>CAVWLS010000022.1:0-76136 GCA_963755975.1 uncultured Acidobacteriota bacterium | reverse complement strand
GAATGGTCGGGGAGAGAGGATTTGAACCTCCGACCCCCTGGTCCCGAACCAGGTGCTCTACCAGGCTGAGCCACTCCCCGATCGCTGTTGGAAGGATGCTCGCTTGGCAGGGTCCTGGCGGTTCCTGCGCGTACTGCGAGCTATCTTGAATATACCAGAAAGTGTGGATCATCTAAGTGTCAGGCAGTTCATGAGGAAGTACTCCCAAGCGGATCTTAAAGCGCTTCGCGTCCTCGATGGAGGCATGGCGACAGAGTTGGAGCGGCGGGGCTGCGATATCACCGGGCCGCTGTGGTCAGCGCATGTGCTGGATACGGCTCCGGAGAAAATCGCCGAGGTTCATCTCGACTATCTTCGCGCGGGCGCCGACTGCATTTCCACGGTGAGCTATCAAGTCTCGGCTGTGGGCTTCGCCGAGCTTGGTCGCCCGGCCGCAGATGCTGCGAAAGCCCTCCGCAAGTCGGTGGTGATTGCGGAGGGGGCATGCGACGAATACTTGCGTGAATCTCGCCGTCCCGTCTTCATCGCTGCTTCGCTCGGCCCATATGGAGCCGCGCTCCACAATGGGGCGGAGTTTCACGGGCGATACAGTATCTCGTTTGATGAACTTGTGGCATTTCATGCGGAGCGGCTGGCCGTGATATCCGGCACGGCCGCCGACCTTGTTGCGCTCGAGACCATACCTTCACTCGAAGAGGCTCGCGCCATCGCAACTGCGCTGACAGGGTTTCCTCGGATCTCGGCATGGGTATCGTTCGCTTGCAAAGACGCGTCTCATGTGGCTCACGGGGAGCCGCTCGCTGAGTGCGCACTGCTGCTTGAAAGTGTTCCGCAGGTGGTCGCCGTTGGGATCAATTGCACCGCCCCGCATCTGATCGGCCCGCTGATCGCAGAGGCGAAGGCGGCTACAGCGAAGGCCATCTTTGTTTATCCCAACTCTGGGGAACTCTGGGATGCCGAGAACCGCCGCTGGTACGGTTCCTCGAATGTGGCGGAGTTTGCAGACCAGGCGCGGGGCTGGTACGCTGCCGGAGCCTATGCCGTTGGCGGCTGCTGCCGGACTACCCCTGCCCATATTCGCGCCGTTCGCGAGGTGCTGGACGCGCAGACCGGCGCCACGACAGCATCCTCATAATCAGGCTTCACCTCCTGCGCCCACTCGACTCCAACCGTGCGACAATAAGGTTTCAACGCCATGAATCCAGAATCCGCCGTGGCCCCTCAGCCGGCCACTGTAACCTCCGAGCTTCTGGCTCAGCACAATATCACTGCCGAGGAGTACTCCCGCATCCTGGCAGCGCTCGGTCGCATCCCAAGCCTCACCGAACTTGGTATTTACAGTGTCATGTGGAGCGAGCATTGCTCCTACAAGTCGTCGCGCGTGCATCTCAAGCGCCTGCCGACAAAGAGCGACCGCGTGGTCCAGGGGCCGGGCGAAAATGCGGGCATTATCGATGTCGGCGACGGCTGGGCCTGCGCTTTCAAGATCGAGTCGCATAACCACCCCTCGTACATAGAGCCGTTTCAGGGCGCAGCCACCGGAGTCGGCGGCATACTGCGCGACATCTTCACCATGGGAGCGCGGCCGCTTGCCGTCATGGATTCGCTCCGCTTCGGGCCGATTGAGAATGGCGCGGCGGAGAGTGGCCTGGTCAGAAAGAATCACTCGATTTTGGAAGGCGTCGTCCACGGCATTGCTGCTTATGGCAACTGCTTCGGAGTGCCGAATCTGGGTGGCGAGACCAAATTTGAGCCTTGCTACTCAGGCAATCCGCTGGTGAATGCATTTGCCTTGGGGCTCGTTCGCCGGGACGAGATTTTTTATGCGAAAGCCTCGGGCATTGGTAATCCTGTCATTTATGTAGGAGCGAAGACCGGGCGCGACGGCATTCACGGCGCGACGATGGCCAGCGAGGAGTTCAAGGAAGGCTCGGAGCAGAAGCGGCCCAATGTTCAGGTGGGTGATCCATTCATGGAGAAGCTGCTTCTCGAGGCCTGTCTTGAGGCCATGCAGACCGGAGCAGTCGTAGGAATTCAGGACATGGGTGCCGCCGGCCTCACTTCTTCCAGCTGCGAAATGGGAGCGCGCGGCGGAGTCGGCCTCGAAATGAATCTCGACCAAGTCCCGCAGCGGGAAACCAGCATGACAGCTTACGAGATGATGCTCTCGGAATCGCAGGAGCGCATGCTGCTCGTGGCCGAAAAAGGCCGGGAAGAAGAAGTGCTGCAGGTGTTTTTCAAATGGGGCCTCGACGCCACCATTGTAGGCACTGTCATCGCCGAGCCGCGCCTGCGCGTCCTCCATCACGGAGAAGTCGAAGCCGACATCCCCAATCGAGTCCCTTACCGGCGAAGCTCCCTGCTACAGCCGTCCAGTCGGTACATGGAAAGCGCCCGTTCCCCTCGACCCGCCGGCAGAAGTGCTGGAGGAACTGAAGAGGCCGCGCGATTACACGGCTGATCTCAAGAAGCTGCTGGCTTCATCGAATATCTGCAGCAAGCGCTGGGTCTACGAGCAGTACGACTCGATGGTGCAGACGAATACGGTGCAGGGACCCGGCGGCGAGGCCGGCGTGATGCGGATCAAGGGCACGCAGCGCGCTCTGGCGATGGCCTTGGCAGGGAACAGCCGCTGGTGCTACCTCGATCCAAAACTCGGAGCGATGCACGCTGTCGCGGAAGCAGCACGGAAGGTGGCGTGTACGGGGGCGACTCCGGTGGCGGCAACGAACTGCCTGAATTTTGGCAATCCGGAGAAGCCGGAGATCATGGCGCAGTTCTCCGCAAGCCATCGACGGCATCGCCGAAGCGTGCACAGCGCTCGGGACACCGATCACCGGCGGGAATGTGTCCTTATATAACGAGACGAAGGGCGAGGGGATTTATCCGACGCCGGTGATTGGGTGGTCGGGATTCTGGATGATGTGAGCAAGGCTGTGCCGGCAGGATTTTCAGCGAGTGGGCAACGCTGGTAATTACTCTTAGGGCGCGTCTTCCAGCAAGACGATGCTCGAATTCTGAAAGAACTCGGATCATCTGAATTCGCAAAGACGTCGTGCTAGACAGGATCGTGGGGCAGACCGCCATCGCTTGATCTCAACAGGAGGCGCATGCCTACATCAGCTGTCTAGAGCAATCGCCGAGGCAGGATTGATCCATTCTGCCTCAGATGTTTCCGACTGGCGGGCATCGCTGTTGCGTCTGGCGAAGGCATGCATTCAGAATAACGTCGGCATTCACGCGAACTGTCGGGGCTTAAGTGGGTTAGCCGAACACCATCGAATACACCTGATACTCCCTAGTGGATCCGGCTGAGAGTGCATTCTTTGGCGAAGCAGCATCGAGGTTCTTGTTAGCACTGCTCGAACATTGGAACGGTCATCAGCTTGCCAAAGAAACAGCATCCCGGCATATCTGATCTGAGAACACTTCGACGAGGAGACTTCGCTGCCCGATCGAGTAAGCGTCTCGCATCGAACGAGCCATTGCGTCAGAGGCTGCAAACGGCTTGTGTCATCGACACCACCATCGCCGATCTTGAAACAGATCCTGGTCCTCACTCCCTCGAATCCACGCTCCACGACAGCACTGCCAACGAGGTCTTTGCATGAGCCGGCATTTGCTCATCGAAGGTATTCGAGGGCGAGAACCCTACGCAGCATCATCGGCAGCGAAGCCGCGTCCCGAAGCGCGCGCAGCACTGATGAAGACCCGAAGCTACGAGAAGAATGCGGCGTCGTCGCCGTCCACGGACATCCCGACGCAGCCCGCCAGGTCTATCTTGGCCTTTACGCCCTTCAGCATCGCGGACAGGAATCCGCCGGTATCGCCGTCGCCAACGGCATCAGCCTCTCGAATATCAAGGGCATGGGGCTGGTCTCGGAAATTTTCACGGACGAGGTCCTCGACAAGCTCAAGGGCGACATGGCCATTGGCCACACGCGCTACTCGACGACAGGCGATTCGGCACTGCTCAATGCCCAGCCCATCCGCGTCGAATCGACGAAAGGGCTGATCGCCATCGCGCACAATGGCAACCTGGTCAATCTCGGCAATGTGCGCGCTCGCCTTGAACGCGACGGCGCCTTCTTCCAGACCACGAGCGATTCCGAGATCATCGTCCAGCTCATTGCTCACTCGCGCGCCGGAACCCTGGTGGACGCCATCGCCGACTCGCTCAGCCAGGTCGAGGGCGCTTTTTCGATCGTCATGATGACCCGCGACCGCGTTTTTGCCGCCCGCGATCCGCGCGGCTTCCGGCCGCTGTCGATGGGGCGCATCGAGAATCCCGATGGGCCCGACACTATAGTCTTCGCCTCGGAAACTTGCGCCTTCGATCTGCTGCGCGCGAAGTTCGAGCGCGATGTCGAGCCCGGAGAACTGGTCATGGTCACGAGCGATGGCGTTACATCGCGGCGATACGCGACCGGCATCCCGCAGTCGAGCTGCATCTTCGAGCACGTCTACTTTGCGCGTCCCGACAGCAAGATCTTCAACCGCTGGGTGCAGGAGAGCCGCGAGGAGATGGGCCGCCAGCTTGCCCGCGAGTCCGGCGTGCCTGCCGATCTGGTCGTTCCTGTGCCTGACTCCGGGGTGACAGCGGCGATCGGATATGCGGCAGAAAGCGGAATACCCTTTCGATTTGGCCTGATCCGCAACCATTATGTGGGCCGCACCTTTATCGAGCCCGAGCAGCGCGTGCGCGACTTCGGCGTGAAGCTGAAGCTCAACCCGGTGCGCAATCTGCTCGAAGGACGGCGCATTATCCTGATCGACGATTCGATTATCCGTGGGACGACCAGCCGCAAGATCGTGCGCATGGTCCGAGCCGCCGGGGCAAAGGAAGTTCATCTGCGCATCAGTTGTCCCCCGACGATCTCGCCCTGTTATTACGGAGTGGACACGCCGAGGAAATCCGAGCTGATCGCAGCGAACAACTCCGTCGAAGAGATCAGACGATTCATCGAGGCCGACTCGCTCGCCTATCTCTCGCTAGAAGGGCTTGAAGGGGCGTGCGACGGAGGTGAAGGGAACCATTTCTGCGTGGCCTGTTATACCGGTGAATATCCCACCCAGTGGGTCGACGTCGAGGATATCCTGCCGGCGACGGCGGCCCGCTAGTCGGATTGAGAATCCAAAATGGACGTAGAAGAGGGACTGCTTACTGCAGATTGGCCTTCTCTTTATTCTCTCCGCCATCCTTCGGAGTAGCCCGATGTGTATGAGCGTGGGGTAAACTCATAGCCCGAAAGAAGTTGCCATACGATCTCTCGCCGCATGTCCGGCACCGAACGGGATACCGCAAGACAAACAACTGTCCAACGTCCTCGGATCGGAATTTCGAGAGACGGAGGTGCTCGGAATAGCAACTCGGACAAACCATGACGGTTCCTCTTGAACGGTATCGTGGAGATGTTTCGGTCCCGGTTACGTGCCAGAAATTTCATGCACCGGGAAGCGCGAATTGCGCTACTGTAATGTCAAGTATGCCGCGAATACGGCGCACCGACAATCAATAAATTGATTCGGTTCAGGCTATGGAGGTTGCATCATGGCATGGGACGTGTCGTTTAACTGCGATATCTGCGGTAAAAAGAAGGGCGAGGCTAATCACTGGTGGATGGTCCTGCTCGGCGACGTACCCTGCTTTGACGAAGGCCAGCCCGCGATGCGGTTCACGCTTCTCCCCTGGAATCAGGCCGAAAGCCGCAACCGCGAGATGTACCATCTGTGCGGCCAGGGTTGCGCCATGAAGGCGATGGAGCGCTTCATGACATCGGGCTCCATAGAGCCTGCTGGCGTCGTTGAAGAGGGCTTCCACGCGACTGCGCTGCGCTAGAAGGAGTTGCTAGCTGTCGAAGAGCCCGCGCCCCGGTTCGGGCTTTTCCTTTGCAGCCACGCTGTCTGCCAATTCTCTTTTAGCCGGAACCGCGGGCGGCGCCGATAGCATCCCCAGAAGCTCACGCACTTCGGCGCGCAGCTTTCTCAATCGCACTTCAACCCGGTTGGCTTCCGAGCTCCGTTTGAGGGGTAGTTCCGGCTGCGATTTCCTCTGCGGCTCGCGGACTTCCGCAGCAAAGACCTGGCGTGCTCCTGCAATGGTGTAGCCCTCTGAGTACAGGAGGCGCTTGATGCGCAGGGCGAGCTCCACATCGCGCTTCCTGTACAGCCGCTGCCCTGTGCCGCTCTTGTTTGGCCTCAGTTGTGGAAACTCGGTTTCCCAGAAGCGGAGGACATAGGCCTCCACTCCGCACAGCTTCGCCACCTCGCCGATGCGAAAGTAGAGTTTGTCCGGTATGAGCGAACTCTGCTCGTTCCGTTGCTGTGATGCGTGTTTGGACATTTGCACCCAGTAGACTGGCGTGGATTCGCCGGACTTTCATGGCGATTGCTGCAAAAAGTATAGGCCACAGCGGGTGCCGTGGGAACAGGATATGGAACACACCGGGGTGCATTGGCGTATCCTCTCCCAGGAGAAGCAGTCATGAAGAAGGCGCTGGCGGCGGCTATTGCAGTGGGGCTGATATGGGTGGCAGGTTGCCGCATTCAGGTAGACAAGAGCAAAGACGGCAAAGATAAGAATGTGAAGATTGATACCCCTCTGGGCGGGCTGCACGTGCGCGCCGACGATACCGCGGCCGCCGACGTAGGCTTGCCGGCCTATCCGGGCGCGCATATTGCGCCGGATAAAGACGGCGATAAATCGGCCGACGTGCACCTGGGTTTCGGCGAATGGCAGCTCCGTGTCAAGGTGGTGACCTATGACACGGATGACCCGCAGGATCGGGTCATCGCCTTTTACCAAAAAGCGCTTGGCCGGTATGGCGACGTCATCCGCTGCCAGGGAAATCAGCCAGTCGGTACGCCCACGGTCACCCGGGAAGGACTATCCTGTTCCGACGACAAGGGCAATGCGCACGTGCGTGTATCAGAGGACAGCTCCATTTCCCTAAGGGCCGGTTCCAGGCGTCATCAGCACATCGTTGGAATCGAAAAGAGCTCCGGTCCCGGTACCCGTTTTTCACTCGTCGAGCTGCAGCTGCCCGAAGGGATAGACAAAGAGTCGCAAAGCAACTGAAGGAGCTTCGTCTTTCGGGGATCGGGCGGTCAAATTTGTTTCGACCCCCTGCGGTTTGCGCTCCCCGTGCCGGTACGATAGGGTCAAAGCATGGATCCTGTATGTCACAGGTGCGGCACGACACTCAATTCCCCTGGTGAATTGTTCTGCCCGCACTGCGGTGCTCCCCAGCTTCGTTATGAGCCCGCCGATGAACAGGCCACAGCGTATGCGCCATCGCAGCAGATCATTCCCGGGGCAGGCCGGGATCTCATTTCGTGGAAAGCCGCCGTTGCCAGCGCTCTTATCGTGGCTGTCCCTGTCGGCCTGCTGTCCTCGATTCTTGCTATTGGGCCCCTTTGGGTTGTGGTGGGCGCTATTGCCACTGTGTCGTTATATCGACGCCGGGTGCGCATCCCACCCACCAGCCGCATGGGCTGGCGAATTGGAGGGCTCCTTGGCATACTCACGGCCTGCGTTTTCACGGCAATCTCCAGCCTGAAGTTGCTCGTCCTCCGGTACGTACTGCACAGCGACGAATTCGAAAAGCAGATGCGTTTGGCAGCGCAGCAATCGGCCGAATGGGTCAACCACCTTTTCCCGCAGCCGGCAGATAGCATGGCCCAATCTCTTCACTTCATGATTTCGCCTGAAGGCATTGCGGCGTCGGCGCTCTTAAGCGCGGCCATTTTGGTTTTCTTTATCGTCTTGCTTGGCGCCGCGGGTGGCGCACTTGGCGCGCGCATCACCTTGTTTGGTCCCCGGGCGCAGCGCAGTTCACAGTAAAACTTGCTCCACTGCGCTGGTCCTCGTATCATCCGGCAAGAGCGAGAGTATGTCCAAAAAGAAGACCTCATCGAAATTGCGCGAAAAGGGGCGGCTCATGTCGGCCTCTGAAATCGAGCGCACGCTTGTCCGTCTCGCCCACGAGATCATCGAAAAGAACAATGGCGCTGAAGGGCTGGGTCTGGTCGGAATCAAACGCCGCGGTGTTCCTCTGGCGGAGAGACTGGCTGCGCTGATCAGCGGCATTGAAAAGAGCCCCATCGATCACGGCGTGCTCGACATCAGCTTCTATCGCGACGACCTTTCCACACACGATGTGCGCCCGATTGTGAGTCCGGGCGATCTTGGTTTCGACGTGAACGATCGCAACATCATTCTGGTCGACGACGTGCTGTACACCGGCCGCACCATCCGGGCCGCTCTGGACGCGCTCTTCAGCCACGGCCGTCCGCGGCGGGTGCAGTTACTGGTACTGATCGATCGCGGTCACCGCGAGCTGCCGATCGAGGCCAGCTTTGTCGGGCGCAAGGTTCAGACCACAAGTCGTGAAATCATCGAAGTGAAACTGCGCGAAGTCGATAACGACGAACAGGTGTTGCTGGTCGAGCAGGTCGACTGACGCCGGTTCTGAGAACATCACGAAATTCAGCGGGAATGTCACCGAAAACTCAACGTCGCAAATCGCCACCGCCGCAGATACAGACCGCGCCCATTCCTCCAGTTCCCAATTCGTCAATCCACCCGGCATCGCTGCTCTCTTCCGGCGATCTGTCCCTCGAGGATATCCGGACGCTTCTTCATCTCGCCGATGTGCTGGAGAAGGAGGACCCGCTTCGCCGCGACCGACAGCTATTCAAGCGGCGTGTGTCGCTTCTCTTCTATGAATCGAGCACACGCACGCGAACATCATTTGAGCTCGCCGCGAAAGCGCTCGGTGCCGATACGTCGCTGGTGAGCGCGCAGTCATCGAGCATCGAAAAAGGAGAATCTCTAAAGGACACGGGCATCACGCTGCGCGCGCTGGGCGCCGAGTGCATTATCCTGCGCAGCCCTTACTCGGGCGCGCCATATCTGCTTGCGCAAGCCACCGGGTTACCGATCCTCAACGCAGGCGATGGCATGCATGAGCATCCGTCGCAGGCTTTGCTCGATTTGCGAACCATGCTTGCGCATCTCAAAGCAGGTGCGAAAGTGACGGAGACAACGCTGAAGGGCGTCACCATCACTATCTGCGGAGATATCTTTCACAGCCGCGTGGCGCGCTCAAATCTATTGCTATTGCCGCGGCTTGGTGCGCAGGTCATCCTGTGCGGGCCGCCGCCGCTTCTGCCGGAGATCGCTGCGCAGCTCGGCCCGAATGTTACGATTGAGCGCGACTTCGACCGCGCGCTCGCACAGTCGCAGATTGTTATGATGCTGCGTATTCAGGCGGAGCGGCTTGCCGGACTCGCGCTTGATCTTGAAGAATACAAGTCACGCTACCAGGCCAATGCCGAACGCATTGCCGCGCGTGCTCCCAAAGCGCTGATCATGCATCCGGGACCGATGATTCGCGGACTTGAGATTACCAGCGAAGTTGCGGACGGCCCGCAGTCGGGGATTGCCGATCAGGTAAGAAACGGTGTAGCGATCCGCATGGCTCTCATCGTGCGTGCATTGAGCGCAGGCACACATGATCGTGCAAAGACCGGAAAGGGAATTGGCCGATGAATCCGATCCTTATTCGTGGCGGGCACCTGATGGATCCAACTGCGGGCATCGATCGGCCGCGCGATCTGCTTCTGGTCGATGGCAAAGTCGCGGCGGTCGATTCGCCAGGCAAAATCAAGCGGGGAGAAGCGGAGGTAATCGACGCGAAAGGCCTGGTCGTTGCGCCGGGCCTGATCGATATCCATGTTCACCTTCGTGAACCCGGCCAGGGATACAAGGAAACGATTGCTTCAGGGACGGCGGCTGCGGCGGCTGGTGGATTCACGACAGTCTGCGCCATGCCGAACACGGTGCCTGTGAATGACTCTGCGGAGACAACGCGATGGATGCAGGCGCCTGAGCGCAAGGCCGCGATTCGGGTCTTTCCGATTGGTGCGGCGACGCGCGGATCGATGGGCGAAGCCCTGACCGAATACGCATCGCTCAAGGCTGCGGGCGCGGTCGCTGTCACCGACGACGGCAAGCCGATTCTCGGCGACGCGATCATGCGCGCGGCCCTGACTACTGCCGCACGTGCAAGCCTGCCCGTCATCCAGCACGCCGAGGACACTCGACTCACCGGCGGCTGTTCGATGAATACGGGGCCTTTGGCGTTCCGGCTCGGTCTTCGTGGAATGCCCATCGAGGCAGAGTCGGGGCTGGTCGAGCGCGATCTTCGCCTGCTGGCGGAAGTAAAGGATAGCCGCGCGCATCTGCATGTGGCACATCTCTCGACAAAGGCGGCGCTCGATGCTGTCCGCCGCGCCCGGCGCAATGGATTGCGCGTGACCTGCGAGGTCGCGCCACACCATTTCGTCCTGAATGAAGAGGCCGTCGGCAATTACGACACGCACGCCAAGATGAATCCGCCGCTGCGCTCTGAACTGGATCGGGCGGCCATGATCGAGGGCATCATCGACGGCTCCGTTGACTGCATCGCTACCGACCACGCTCCCCATGCCGCGCACGAGAAGGAGCAGGAGTTCGAGCGTGCTCCGAATGGAATCACCGGTCTCGAATCGGCGCTGGGGCTATCGATTGCGATTCTGCATGCACGACATAAGCTGCCTCTCAGCAGGGTGATCGCGCTGCTCAGTTCGCAGCCGGCTGGTGTTCTGAGCCTTAAGGGGCGTGGAACCTTGGTTGTTGGATCAGTTGCCGACGTCGTGATTTTCGATCCTGCAAAGAAGTGGACCTTCAAAGCCTCGGAATCAAAATCGAAGTCAAGAAATACCCCCTTCGACGGCTGGACGCTGCAGGGTCAGGTTCTGACGACGATCAGTGAAGGCCGCGTCGCATATCGCCGGACCTAGCCCTGCCGCGTCAAGGCGGGCTGCATCACCTGAGCCGAGAATCGTTCCATCTCTTCCAGTTGCGGGCTCGATTGCAGCAGAACAAGATCCACGCCTACCGCCGCGAACTCTTCCAGGCGCGCGCTGACCTGTTCCGGTGTCCCCACCAGTCCGCTTCGCAGACCGCGATTAGAAACCGAATAATCTTCGAGCGAAATCTTCTGTTCCAGCTGCGATCCGGTGATCCACTGCTGGTAGTTCGCATAACCGTGCGCAGATTGTTTGACGTTGGTAATGCGCTCCACTTCCTTTTTGGCCTCGGCTTCGGAGTCTCGCACGATTGAGTAGCCGGCGACACCGTAGGTGAGTGGCGGAAGCCCCAGCTCTTCACGGCGCTGGCGCATGTCGGTGATCTTTCGGCCCACTGTTATCGGATCGTCGCCGTGCATCAGGTAAGCGTCGCATTTTTGCGCGATCAGATTCTTCGCGGTTTCTGATTCGCCTCCCGCATAAATGGTCGGGCGCGGTTTGCTCACAGGCTTCGGCGAGAGGATATTGTCTTTCACCTGATAATATGTGCCCGAATAGCTGAAGCCCTGCTGCGACCAGCAGCCGTCAATCACGTCGAGCCATTCCGAGGTCCGCGCATATCGATCATCGTGTTTATCGAATGGGATGCCGTACTTTGCCGCTTCGTCCGCCCACCAGCTCGAGACGACATTCAGAGTCAGCCGGCCATTGGAAACATGATCGATATTGGCAGCCTGCTTTGCCAAGAGAGCCGGATTATGAAATGTCGGACGGACCGCCACCATCAGCTCCAGTTTGCTCGTAACCGCGGCCAGTGCCGCAGCCGTCGACCAGGCATCGAGTGACGGGGCTTCAATGCCTTTAATGTCATTCAGGTTGAGTTCCGCAATCAGCGTGAGCGAATAGCCAAGTTCCTCGGCGCGCTGCGCGAGATGGCGTACATAGTCCCAGGTTGACTCCATGTGTTCATCTTCGACATTGCGCAGCCATCCGCCGAAAACGGGAAGCCAAAAGCCATAACGCATCAGCGAACTCCCGCCAGCGCGGATTCCTGATCGCGTGCGTCTACCAGCGAAGCTTCCGCCTCAAGCCAGTCCACCAGCTTAACGAAAGGATCGAAGCCGACAACGTTCGGACCGTCTGCGACGAAGTTGGAGAGCGCATTGATGTCGTAATAGAGTCGCTGGCCATCGCGGTCGTCGGTGATGTACTCAACGCCTCCCAGCTCGATACCCGCGTGGCTCATGATGCGCTCGACATCGTCGATAACATCTGCCGGCGGCTCGTATCCTTCCACGCTGATGCCGGTCTTCGGCGCGTCAATTGGGCACGCCGCGCGATTCAGATCCACTCCGGAGGTGGTCCGGCAAATATCCGCCGGGCATAGGTCAAACGTCTCGCCGGTGATATGAACCTTGATCGCATAGAGATATCGGCCGTTCAGAACCTCCACGCGAACGATATGCGAATCGCGCGCCGGGATGAACTCCTGCACCAGCGCTGTGGAATCGAGACCAAAGGCCAACTCACCTGCCTCGGCCGCCGCCGCAAGTGCCTCGGTAGTATCGAAGCGCTTTACGCCTGCGCCTGAGCCACCGATGTTTGGCTTAACCACGACAGGCCAGCGCAAACCTTCTGCAGCCGCGACAACCTGTGATGCGCGATGAAACACACGGGCCTTTGGGTAAGGCAGGTCGAGCGAATCAAGCATAGAGAGCTGCGCAGCCTTCGAGAGCTCCGTGCGAAATGCGCGAAGGGCGTTGATCGTGCGCACGCTCCGCCGCTCAAGGTGATCGAGAAAGCCTAGCGTGTAAAAGATGCAATCACCGTGCTCGCGATTCCAGGCCGACGGACTCATCCGGTTGACCACGAGGGAGTATAGGTTCTCCGGATGGTCCTCGATCGCGTAGGCGTGCGCCGTCGCGTCGATTTTCACGTAGGGTGTACCGCGGCGGTCAAGTTCTGCGAACAGTGGTTTGAACCAGTGTTGCTGCTCGTAATAAATCGCTATGGGCTTCGACATGGCTTGCCTCGACTCTCTACATCTTTTTTAACCGATCGAGACTGATTATGTCGCCCGCAGTTGGACAATGCAAACAAGGATGACAGAACCGAGACACCTCCGTGTTGTTTCAGCTGCGAACTTATTTGCGCCGCACTATCTCCATCACAAACTGCACCAGTGTGAACACGGCGCCGCTGGCAACTGCAAATCCCTTGGCCCTCTGCAGGCTCTGCTCATGCTGGCTTACGCGGTTCTCAATCGTGGCAATGCGTCCCGAATTTCCGTCACCGAGCAGAGTGCTCATTTGGTTTTTCAGGACAGAAAGGTCCGCCAGAACCTGTGCTTCGAACTCTGTCATCGTTCTTCTCCATCTGTGTCCGGCTCTAGTCTCACAACGCGACGTTGACAAAGACCGCGCTCGAGAACCTCGAATAGTTCGGTGGCGTCGAACCGTCATACATGCGGATGTAATACTGCTCCATAACTGCTTCGCGAGGAATCGTGAAATTCGGCACGGGGCTGCGCAATACGAGATCGGAGTTCGTTCCCGGCCCAAATGCCCAGTCCCGGCGGCGCACCTCAAAACCTCCGCCTGTGGGCGCTGTTGCGTTTGCGCTCACCTGAATCGCGCTCCCGCTCACACTGGTCACCGACAGGGCGGCAAGATTCGCAAGGGGCAGCACCGTCTCCGGCTGTTGCGGCAGCCATACGTCGGCTGGAACCTTTGTAGAGGTCTTAATCGCAAGTGCGTCCGCCCAGTCATTGGCAAAGCTCACCACATACTTCGCAAGCTGCGGCCGCGTACAGGCGATCTCAATCTCAACTTTGCGAACCACAAGATTCGCATTCAGGCCCGTCGAAGTTGCAGCTATAGCTAAAACATCGCCAGGCCAGACGTCGCCTTGAGCGTCCATATTCCATGCGGTGTATTTGCCTTTCCACGCTGCGGCGCGGCTACTCGCCAGGTCCAGCAGGGCGGAAGCCGCATTTTCGCAATCCATCGAACTGCGCGCGGGCGGACTGGTGACAGATCCGATCCAGCCCGCAGTGCCGGGCAGAAGACCATTGTTGCTCTCCTGCGCGATACTCGCCGCATTTGCCAGCCGAGCGACAGACCCATGCGTTGTCCGATAGGAGACTGCGATGAGTTCCCCTGCCTGCGGAGTGCTCGTCGTATAGAAGCGCAGCTTGCCGCCTCGCTCAATCTTGCAATCGGCCCCCTGCGCTGTCGTGCCCATGCGTCTTACAACGGCGCCATCGCCCGGCGGCGTGCTCACCACCCATACCGGTCCCTGCTGAGAAATCTCAAAGCTGGCGATACTGCACTGCAGGTTGCTGCTGTTGATCAGCGCCAGCGTCATTGCGCCGGGCAAGTTCGTCACCGATCCGGAATACAAGATGACGGGCGCTGAGGCCACGCCGCCTGTAGTGTCCTGCACCTCGAGAACAACGTTTCCGCCCGAGCTCAGGAACATCCCGCCGTAGGTATGCGTGCTCGTGTCGTCGATAGAGTTGTAGGACTGCAGGACACGCTGGATCTCGTTGCAGTAGACGCGAAGCCGGAGCGTGTACATGTGACCCGAAGCCGGAGTAAAGGTGCTGCCGGAGACGACTCCATTCACCAGGGGAGAAATAGCGGTCGTCCCGCTCGTCTGAGTGATCTGGAAGCCTGCGAAGCAATTGGCGACATTGATGGCTCCGTCGTAAAGGCCGTTGATCACGCCCTGCGTAGTCGATCCGAACTGAACGCCGCCCGCCTCAAGAACCAATGCGCCGCCGATCTCCGGCTGATTCACCGTGGTCAAAGTCGTGTCGCCGTCAATTCCGTTTCCGCCGGCGCATGTGAGTCCACTGGCTGTGAGCGACAAGTGCGATCCCGAATCGTTTACCGACCATATCTGCGGATTGATCGTGGGCTCCTGGAAGAGGTCGGTAAGCGGCTTGCTTTTGGAAGAAGGCGGGAAGTAAGGAGCCTCCGTGAGCTCGAAGAGGACCGTAGTGCCGTCTCCTTGAAAGAACTCCGTCACATATGCGCTCGGCTCAGCCGGCCCGCAGACTGTGATGTCGTTCGCCAAAGCTTTTACCAGAGAGGCTTCCAGCGCTGACACGCTGAGCGTGCCGTTCGCCTCACTCAGCGTATGCACCACACTGCCGATGGGCGCCATGGTCACGGCGCCGTTCACCACGCGATAGGCGCTGCGTGCCATCGATGCCAACGCTCCCGCGTTCTTCGACCAGGTCTGTGCCGCGTCCGCAGTAAACTCGCCGATCGTTCCATTGCTTTCAGTGAGTGCGAATGAGATTCCGGGTACACCCAGTCTGGCGTTCAGTCCTTGGAGCAATTCATTGGCCGGCTCAGAAACTCCTGCCTGCGACTGCGCCAGCGGCAGCTGATCGAGCTGGATTTCATCGCTCACCCCGGAAACGGATGCCTCATAAGCCGCGCCGCTCCCATTGCAGCCGATCACCGATAACGCGGGTTCCATCGCCACGTAGCCCGTGAACAAGGTGAGACCGCTATCATCCGCCACGACAACACGGCCGTTCCGGACAGGCACGGGCAGACCTACAGCAGCAGGCGCCAGGGTGAAACTGCACAGCGATGGCTGGTTGAGTTGCCGTTCAATGAGGAAGTTCGCCGTCGCAACGACCGCCTGGGAATAATCCACTGCGCCGTTGCCGTCAAGATTGTCGATGGTCAGCTTCAACGTTTTCCTCGGAACTAGATAAGGGTCATGGCGCTGGGCAGAAAGCTGCGGAAGCAGACCACCTGCTGGGCGTCGTTTGCGTCGGTTACAGGCAACGCGCGAAACGCCGCGCTGAGAGCAATGCGCTCGATCGGGGCCACGAGTGCTGTCGTTGATTCCGCCGCTCCGGTTGTTGCCTGCAGGCGCGGATAATAGAAGAAAATGCGCTCTCCCTGCTCGCCCGCCATCAAAAAGAGCGCCGACCACTCTTGGAAGAAATCCCCGCCTTCGCGATCTACAAAGCCAAGCACAGGCTGCACACGCATCGTGCTGGCTGGAGCGCCGGCGATCAGCGGTTGCGCAAGCTGCAGGCCTGCTGCCGTCACCTGCGCCACGCGCGCCACGTTGAAGGTCACACGCCGGATGTAGTCGGGATCGTTGTTTACAGCGGATGCGCTTTGCACATAAGCCGCATAGACGCCAGCGCCGACATAGCCGGTCTGTCCAGCATAGTCAGAGTCAACCGCCACCATGCATTCGGCGGTGAAGCCCGCGGAGGCTCCTGCGTTGAGCGCAACAAATGTTGCTGTCGACCCCGAAGCCGCGAGACTCGTTGCCGCGACTCCCTTTGCTCCTGAACCATTCGCCGTCGCGCCAGTGGCCGGCGCCAACAGGTTCATATGCTGCGAACCAGCTGAGAGCGCCATTGAAAGCTTGCTCCAGGTTTTGAATCGGAACGAGACGCTGCCATCGATCGTCTCCTTCACCTGAAACTGAGTCACTGCCGGCGATCCGGTAGTTACGCCGGCGATCTTGCTCAGAGATTTGCGGCTGAAGTCCTCGATCCATCCCAGATCGGTCCAGGGCGAAGGCGGCGCCGACAAAGAAAACTGCCCGTTGACGGAGGGATCGAAGACCGACGCGATCCGATTCACCCGATCGACAGGCGCAAAGTAGGCGCGCACCCGGCGGCTGATCGGCGGCATCGCATTCAGAGCGGTCAAAGGCGTTGTGCTCATTGTTCTCCCTGCTCCTGGAATGCAAACACGTTGACAGTGGCCACGCGCCCCATGCGCTCACGCACACTTGCTGCCGGCGCAAAGATCGCCTGCGACCAGAAGATAGAGGTGCCCATCTGCGCCGCCGGGCTCTGGGTATAGTTCATTTTCAGCGTCGAAGAAGGGCAGAGAAGTTGCAGCAGCTCATCGTCCATCGCTTCCAGTGACCGGCCCCGATCGAGGCCTGCGTTAGTCTGTGTCCCAGCTGTCGCGTAGTGGATCTCGCACGTCAGCTGCGTCAGGATCGACGGCAGCTCTGTGTCGGCGGCGAGTTTCGTCCAGCGCAGCACGAATACATCGAGAGGCAACTCCGCTACGGGACTTTCTGCCTCCTCGACTAGAATGCCCGGCCGCGTCACCGCCCGAAGGACCATCGTCCTGTTGGGGTTCACTGTCGTCAGCCGATTCCGGAGCGTGACGTAGAAAGTATCTTTTGCGTTTTCCATGATTTGTGCTCCGTTACTGCGACGCCTGCTGCATCTGCCACTCAGAGGCCGATTCACGTAACAGCAACCGATACATATAGACCGCGCCCATGCTTTCCGACACTGAAGCAGACTCGATGAGGAAGAGTTTGCCTCCCACCACAACGCCGGATGCTATCGAGAACAGCGCATCCGCTGAACTCATCTGCAGTTCGCTCACCGCCCCCAGCACCGCGACGGCAGAGATCAGCAGCTCATACTTCGCCGGCTGGCCTTCCGCTATCGTGGCCCGTACCCGGCGAAAGACCGCCGGAGAGAGCGGCAGTGACTGGAAGTTCGGCGTGTTCAAACCAAGCTGCCCTGCGTCTGTCGTGTCGCCGGTTGCCGGCGGCATTTGCAGCAGCGCCGTTGTCCCGCCATTGGCCCGCAACAGGGCGTTGGCAAGCCGGAGCGCATGGCCGTTGAAATTTTGTGTGCTTGTGTCCGCGCTCATCGCTTACCCCAGCCTGTTCGCGACCCACGGCGCCAGCAATGCCTGTACCGTGCCATCGATCAAGGTGTTGGAGAAATACTGGATCTGCATCGTGTCCAGCTTGCTCGACTTCACATTCAGTCCCGGCGTCGCCTGCGCGTTCTTCACAATTAGTGCGCATGCGCTCAGGACGGCATCGGGCATGGTCGCAAGGCCGGCTGTGTAGACCACCTCGACTTCGTTGTAGGGCAGCCCCATGATGTTCAGCGGAAAGATCAACTCGCCTGTCTCGACAATAAAGTCAAGCGTCGAGGGATCCACTGTGGTCCACGAGCCGGGCAGCGAAAACGCCCAAAGCACCTCTTCCTGCAGCGGATAAACAATTTCGCCGCGCCGTGGTTTGGCGTAACGCGCCTGAATGCTCACCAGCGGCGAGGTGGCTGGAGTGATCGGCGTCAATGGCAAATGGCTGAGACGAGCTGTCTGCGAACCTTCTTGAAGGCGCAGGCGTTCGGTGTATTGTGTTGGATTCAGGCTCACGCGCCGGCAGTGTGCGTTGATCAGAGCCGACGCGACTGTGATCCAGTCGTCGGTGACGTCCGATGACAGCCCGTAGCTCTCATATTGGGTTGGCTGCAAATATCCCATCAGTTCTCCCCGCGCTTCCTGCATCGCGGCGTTCAGGCAATAAAAAAGGGAGGGCCGGCCCTGGTTGGAGCCGGCCCTTTGAGCGACTTTATGCTTCGCCAATTGTGCGAAGCAGCCACGCTCTAGCGATCGACCAGCACCTGGTAGTGTGCATAATTCGCGCCCTTCACTACTGGAGCACCGAACTTCACGACCACATACTGCGAAGCCAGCGATCCGGGAACGCCGAGCTGAAACACGCGCGGGTTCGGGTCGCTCAGCCAGTGATACTCGATCATGTCTTCGGTCACGATGTACGCCGGCAGAACCGCAGACCCCGAGCCCGGAGTGCCCGTGTAGCTGAGCGTCCAGTCCGGAATTAACGGCAGATTCCCAGCCTGCGTCGAGAGCGCCTTCACTTTGAAGCCGGCTGTGATCTCGACCGTTTCGAGAACGACGTTGTAGTCGGTCTTCATCTCGCGGTCGATCAGGTCGAGCAGCACCGGGTTGGCATAGATGGCAGTCGGACGAACCGCAAAACTCGAACTCGCAACCATCTGCGCGATCGTTGACTTGAAGCCGTCGACGATGCTTGCCGTGGTTCCGATCGTCGTCGTGTTGCCACCCGCGGCGATCTGCGCGGCCACACCGTAGTACTGAGCTGTCGTCGGAGTGCTCAACGAGGTATCGTTGCCGTTCCACAGGGCGACATCGTGCGTATGCATCACGCCTTCAATCGTGTCGACCAGATCCTTCGCCTGCAGATACGCAAACTGCTTCTGCTGCGTACCGAGTTCCATGTCGAAGAGGTTGTAGTTCATCTGCGCCACCAGGGCCTTGAGGGGAACACTCCGCTCCACGCGCGTGGGGCTGACCACCGGCGCGACGATATTACGCGGATCGACAAAGCCTGCCGTGCCGGGAGTCGGGATCGCCGTCTCCTCGAAAAAGCGGGACGGATGGCCGGTTGCCGGGACCTGCTTGATCCGCTGGCCAAATGCGCCTCGGCGGCGAACGATATCGGTGATCTCCGTCTGATACAACGGAACTTCAATGGCGCCGGGCCCGATGTAGTCCGCAGCCGAATGAATGTCGTAGAAATTTGCTTTCATGTCTTCCTTCTGCCCCATGGGGCGCGAGTTCGTTACACCAAAAGAAAGAGCCCGCCTGGGCGGGCTCCGTTCAGGCGCTGTGGATTGAATCTATGCCAGCGCTCCGGCGCGCATCAGCTGTGCTTTGACCGCGATACGCTGTTCCAGGCTGAGGCCTGCAAGCGCGGCATCCAGCGCGCCGGCCTCGATGGACTCGAGCGTACTGATGCCACCCTTAGCCAGAAGCTGCGCAGTCGAAGCAGGCACCGTCTTCCGTGCGGAGGCCGCTGGCTTTGAAGCCTGCGCTCGCAACTCCGCAATCTGGTGCTCGGCGGCCGCGAGCTTCCGTTCCAACTCCAGCTCGCGCTGCGAGATCTCGTCTCCATGCTCGACCGCCGCGACAATCTTCTGCACATCGCTGTTCATCACGGCATCGCGCTGCTCAAGATACGCCACGGTCCTCTCCAGTAGGCTCACCGCCGCGCTCAACTTGTCGATACTTTCATTCATTATTTCTATGTCCATCTTGCTTCCCCCTTCTCCGGTTTCCAGTTGTTCCTTCCCCGCAGCCGTCTGGATCGTTCCGCCAGCCGCAGCGCCGGATCCGCCTTCGCAGCAAGTCCCGTGCTCCGGCAGCGCTTCGCCGCAAGCTGAAAGGACGTGTTGCGATAGGCTGCCTTCTCGCGGCGCAGAATCGCTGCTCCGGTGAACGTCGCTCGAGTCAGCGACCAGATCGCCGCATTCATATCGTCGACATGAGCGTCTGCCAGCTCGTACGACATGCCCATCGTGCCTGGATCGCTCTGCCTCATCTGCTCTTCGACTTCAGGAAAATCCTTCCCGAACAGATAACCGCTCACCTCCAGGCGATTGCCCTCCACCTCCGCCTGCGTGATAATGCCGCACTTCCGGCGGGCATCGTGGCCATCCCATCCCGGCGTGTAATCCACTGCCATGCCCAGCAGCGAAGGCAACGCCGCGACCGCCGCTGCCCGCGTCAGGATCACGCGGTGGCCGCGCGCCCCCGATGGAGGCCGATTGCTCGGCTCATCCACCAGCGTCAGCACGCCCTCAAACGGAACCCGGTTCGGGTGGCCCGCAACATCAGGCAAGGCGACTGCCAATGCTTCCAGTCTCATTCCCGCTCCCTTGAATGTTTTTTCTATTCATCCTGCTGCACCAATGCCGACTGAACGACCTCCTCTTCTTCCCGTGGATTCGGTTGCGGCGTCGATCCCGCAGGCAGTGGAGCCAGCCCGCGCATCGCCCGCACCTCATTGACCGTCAAGACTCCAGCGGCCAGCAGCGCCGTCTGGATCTGAATCTCCGACATCTCGTCGCGCGAATCGAGCTCGTTGAATACGAACTCGAACTCGCGCCAGCCGAGCCGCTTCCCAATCAGATCGCGCGTCAGATGCTCTGCCAACAGCCTCGCCAGCGGTGTGATCGCGCTGTGGAATGCCTCGTCCATCAACTCAGTAGCCGTGGAGCGGTTCACATTCTGCTCCAGCCCCAGCAGCAGCGGCGGCAAACCAAAGGCATTCGCAACCATGCGGATGAGAAATTCCTGCCAGTTCAGCCGCAGGTCGGCATCGGTGCCCTGGGCAAAGCGCAGCACCTCCGGCTTCTGTTCGGTGCTCAGGATAGGAACCCTCCCCGTGCCTTCGATCTCATCCTGCCACCACCGAATCAGCCGCTCCTGCTGCGCGGGAGACGTCTCGTTCAGCCACAGCGCATACTGCACTACCGAATTGCTGGCCAGCTTGCCCGCAAACCGGTGCGCGCTCAGGAAGGTGTTTACCGTCTCGAAAGCCACCTCCAGCGGCCCCAGACCGAACGGCGTGTACGTCCGTGGATTCATCCGCAGATAAATCAGCTCGTCATCGTTCAACGGAATCAATGCCCCGCTGCCCGCCAATCCCGTTGCTTGCGCGTAGCGAGGCGAATCGGGGCTGCCATCCCATGCGGGATTGATCCGGATCGTCGCACCGTCCACCGGCCACAACTCGAAAGGCCGCTCGGTGTCGCCCGTCAAATCCATCTCGATTGCGCCGAATCCGCCCACCAGCGCATCTTCAAGCACCTGCTCGATGAGCGTACGGAACGAGTCCGAATCATTGGGCGCTTCAAGGGTCCGCCGAAGAATCACCGCCTTCCGTGCCGCGTAGCCCACTTTTTCGGGTGTATAGTCGCGCTTCAGCCTCACCTGCCAGTCCAGGCTGGCCACGCGATCCTTGATCAGGTTGATTGCCCGCCGTACCAGCGGTGTCTCCGCAAACTTCCTCAGATTCGCTGGAGTCGGCTTTGGCAGCGCCCGCTGTGCCGACGGATAAGGACTGAGAATCGACGGCAGCGCCACGGTTTTACGCTGAATGGCCGGCTCGCCCGCAGCGTGCGAATCTATGCCCCCTCCCAGCCGTTTCCATGCGTTTCGAATTGAATCCTTCACACTCACTCGCCTCTTGCTCCTTCCCGCATTCATCCCGTGCAACAAGAAAGGCATGGCGCAATGCCATGCCTCAGTGAAGCCTCGTCTAAAGTACCCGAACTAAACCCTCAACTCGCGCCGCGCCGTCTCGGCCACTCGCCCGAGATCGCTCGTCGTCAGCACGCGAATGTGCTGAGCCTCCATCGTTTCGACCGCAAATCGATACTGCGCCAGCCGTTCCTCGTCATGCTTAACATCCTTCACCGGTTGGACAACCGCCGTCAGTTCCAGTTCGGCGTTTTCCACTCGCTTCACGCCCTCAGTCAACCTGGGAGCGCTGAACGCCAGCACCTTCGCCAGCTCGGAATCGCCCTCAAGCGATACCGCATGAAACATCTTCACAATCCCATTCGGCCGGTAACCGCAGTCGATTCTCAGCGGATCGCCCGGTCGTGTATAGGCTGCCGCCGCGATCCGCTTATACAGCAGATCCCAGACGCCGGCATGTTCAAATTCGCTCCGCATCCGCCCGTGGATGGCCATGCGTCCTCCGCGGCGCTCCGCCGGCTGCCGCTTTCTGGCTTCCACGTGCAGCTGCATCAACTGCTCAATCTCTGCGGGCATCGACTCGGCAAGGCAGGCCTTTGAAGGCGTAATTTGGACGAGTTGCGAGAACGAATCCTCCAGCGTCTTGAGAATCGGCTGACCCTCCTCCTGCAGTCTTCTCCTTACTTCGCTCTCCAGTGCTTCCAGCGTCGCAATATCCGCGTCCGGATCCATACAACGAACGCGCGACCAGTCCTTTGTGAAACGCACGACAGTGCTCTCGGGCCGCCCCGCTTCGCGAAGCAGAACCCCGATGTTCACAAATTCGTTCTTCACAGCATCCGGCACATACCGAAGCAGGAAGAATTCACATGTCTGCCGCTCGTTCACTTCGATCCAGACTTCTCCTTAACACGCTCCGCTTCGCATTTCCTTGTGGACGGCCTACATGATTCGCCCACTCTTCAGATCATCGGCCCACTGCGGCTCTGCGAACTGTGTCAGGGCCGCAATTTCTTCCTTCTTCCCCCAATTCGGAAAGGGCGCTCGCGAAGATTCCCGAAACTCGTCGATCAATTCCCGCACTCTCCCGCGCCGCTTCACAAGCTCTTCCACCAGCGCTTCGATGGCCGATACATCGCTCTCGTACCATTCGGGAGGAATCATCTCTGCCACCTCCCATATCGTCTGCGGCTCCAGCTTCTCAATCCGGCTCAGCCAGGGCTCCAGGCTCTCCCATCCCGTCACGCCCTTGTAGACTACGTTCCGCGCAAACACACCCCGCAGTGGTGCGTCCCTGAAGATCCACTCGCCGGCATTAAAGCAGTAGCCGAAATCGATGAACGTAGCCGTGTACCGCTTCTCCCGCGACTTCTTGGAATACACGGCTTGACGGCCATTCGCATTGCACGTCCACTTATCGAACGAAAGAATCCCGGCAAACTCTGCAAGGTTCTTTACCTCAACCAACTGCTCCTCAGGCAGATAGTCGAAGAGATGTCCCGGCATCAGGCCGCCCACCAGCCTCGATCCGAAACACAAGCCAGCCCGGCAGCGTTCGCGACGCGGTCCCAGCTCCAGGTCCAGGTCAGCCGTGTTGTCGATCAGCCATTCCGTCACATCCACGACATCACACGCCGGAGTAGTCAACCCGACAGCAGAGGCCAGCTTCGTCGCCAGCAATTCATTCACGAGAACCCGCATATGCTGCGGATTGTTCTGGAACTTTACCACGTAAGGATTGCCGTCGGCGCCCAGCATCAGTTGCCCTTGCGCGCCGCCGCGCATCCTACGGATTTGCTGTACCGCCAGAACCGCCAATCATTCCCCCAGCAATCTACCGGATTCTATCAACCGCCCAGCTGAAGTTCATTCCTTACAGCGATGGCCATCGCCATTGCCATCACGCAATCGTCGTGTTCTCCATACTGGGCTGCCATCTTTCCGTTGCGATGCCTCACGAATGTCCTGCATTCCTTCAGCAGCCGCTCGCTCGAGAAGATCTGTGGCGTCTCCACCAGGGCCGCGCCCAGTGCACCGATCATCTGCGGACGCGACAGCTGCGATGTCAGCCATCCATCCTGGCCGCCCTGCTCATAAATTCGCGGATAGCGGCACACTCCCGTCAGATACGCGAGAATGCCGGACCCATGATTATTTCGCTCTACCACGATCAGTGACGTGTTGTATTCCCCAGCCAGTTTCGCAACCTCTGAAGCCAGCTCGAAACCGCCCATCTTGCTCTTCAGCTCCGCGCACTGCAGGCACGTCTCTATCTCCACGACCTGCACCGCTGAGTAGTCGCCACCTGTTCCTCCTCCCGCGGGATCCACTGCCAAAAGATACTTACGCCCCGGGACCGGCGGATACCAGATATTCAACTGCCCTGCCAGCCGCGTGTCGAAAGGCGCATTCAATTCGCGCTCGCGTCTGTCCACGGCATCGCGATCGAAGACGCAGTCCCCGCTGCTCAGGAAACACTCATTTGCATCCTCGGCATATTCCTGCTTGGCCAGCCCACGAAAGTTCGCTTGGAGATCCCGCCGGTGGCCGATCTGTGCATGCGTGAGTCCGTGCTCGCGCATCAGCCTCCGCTCCAGATCGGTTAATGTAGTTTCGCAAACTGCCATGCCGCTGTAGGACGGCTCCCACCACCACGGGAAGAAATGCCGCATCAGCCCGGTCGCTTCCGCCTCCTGCCACTCCTGCCAAAAGCAGCCCCCCGCGCCCATCGGCGTCGACTCCAGTACCAGTTCGCCGGTCGCCGGCATCGCCGCCCGCAATCCCTGCAGAGTCTCCGATGCCTCGCCTCCCCATCGTGCTACCTCCGAACAATGGAGATTCGTAATCGTCAATCCTCGCCCCGCATTCGGATCTGCTGCCGTCTCCACTCTGTATTCACTGTCGAGCGCAGGAAAAATAATCTGCCGCCGGCTGCATCGGGATGTCCTAAGCGCACCCATTCGTATTCTTCTCGGCAGATGCTGCATGAAACGGTGAACCATCCGGAAGATGGATTCTGCCGCCTCCTGCGTGTGCGCCACCTGCACTGTCAACGTCCCAGGCTGCGTGATGGTCTTAAGGAAAAGTCTCCCTGACACCCATGTGCTGATTCCCATCTGCCTGGCCTTCAGCACAATATTTCGTTGCCCACGTCTTCTTTCGTACTCCCTTTGAACGCGGTTCGGAACCAGCGGAATATTTCTTCCCGACCGGTCTCGTACCCGCAGCCATCGTTCCGCCAGCCTAAGCCCCGCCGGACTGCCCTCAAGCATCTCTCCGGGGCAGTCCAGCACCCGTCCCAGGCTCTTCAGTTGCTCCAGATTGCCATCGCCGCCCAGCAGCCCCATTCGCCGCGCTCAGAACGCATACCAGTTGTAATCGGGACCGCACACCAGCGTTCGTTTGCCCGCCGCCGTGAGCGTTAGCGTCTGAGCCACCGCTCCCGCATAATTGATATTTTGCGAACTCACTGTCTGTAGCGTGACCACATTGGCCGACGTATCCGCCTTGATGATTATCAATTCCAGCCCTGTCGGAGGCGTGTTGTCCACCAGCGGCGTATAGCAGCTCGGCAGCGTGAGCGTCTGTGCGCCGCCTGTCGCATTCGCGATCACGTTCCGGTTCGCACTGGTCAAAGTCAGGTTCGAAGCCGTGTTGATCACTGTGCTCAGCGCCAGCCCGCCGTTCGATCGAATTGTCCCCTGATAGGTGATGTTGAAGAATGGTGTTTCTCCCGAAAAATGCCCCTGAAAAATGTCGCCTTGATATCCCGTGTAAAGCTGCGCCGAATACGCCGGATAACTCGATGCCGCGGCAATCGGAGTCGACCACACTCGCGGCACCGCTCCGGAGGGATCGTTGATGTTCGCGCCACCGCTCGAGAACCCGGTGACCTGCGCCGGCTCAAGCGACTGGCTGTAGTTCCCGCAGCCCGTCAGGTGATGCACGCTGGTGAATGACGGAGGGTTCCCCGCCGTCCCGGCATATGTGATCCAGTTCACGTTGGAACTCATTCCCAGGCAATCCACATCGGCAATCAGCAGATTATTCGTAACTGCCGGTGATACATAGGCGAGATTTGCGGCGGGAAAGCTCGTCAAATCGGGCCACTGAATATGGCCGCCGTGGATCGCTATCCCGTTGGCGCCGGCATAAAAGCCCGCAACCGACGGGCTGTCGGCATAGGTATCCGTCCAGACGCTGCCCTTTCCTCCTACGTCATAGATAACGTAGCTGGTCGCGTAAGAAGCATTCGCCGCCGAGCCTGCCGAGGCGTTGTTTATGCACGGCGCCGTCGTACATGTATATGGATATCCGAATCCGTGAATCAGATATCCGGTGTTCCCTGTGCCCTCGTTGTACACGCCGGCCGTCAAAGCATTGCGCACCACAATATCGTCCAGGTGGCTGTCGATCGCAGTCTTTTGCAGGTGAATGCCATAGGCCGGTCGATTGGCGGGCGTGAAAAGTGCCGAGTTGTAGCTCACAGTGACATTTCGCAGCAGAAAATTTGCCTGGTGCGTACCCGTTTCCTCGCCAAGAAGAATGCCTTCCGCAGTCGTATCGTTCACAGTTACGTTATCGATGAGCAGTCCTCGAAACCATTGCATCTCGAATCCATGTGTGGCGTTTGCTCCTGTCAGCAATACGAAGTCCTTGAATGTGCATCCTTGCGCCTGAGCCGAGTTCCCTAGGTAGAAAACATCGCCCGCCAGGTTCACCGTCACGTTGAGCGTTGTCGCAACCGAACTCCCTGCATTAACCGTCGTTCCGCCCGATCCTATTAGGCTGACGCAAGCTCCGTTCGTTGGCTCGGTCAATGTGCTCGTCACTGCGTATGTCCCCGGCCCCAGTCGCACCGTCTGGTTTGTGCCCGTCGAGCTTGCCAGCGAAGACGCCGCTGTCCACGCCGCCGCAAGATTCGTATACGTCACCCCGTCTACCGTTACTTCGCCGTTGATCGACGATGCGGTAAGTCCACCCTGAACCTCGGTCGCGCCAGTTACTTTGAGATTTGCGGTGGCATTGTTCTGTCCGCTGATTCCGAACGCATTCACCCAGGACGAGCCATTCCAGATGTCATACTCCCAGCCGGCGTTCGCGCCCGCGTTGTTTGGGCCGCCTTTCATGCAGAAGCGATACGTTGCATGAGTCTGAGTTGCCGGAGGGGTGTCGTAAGCGCAGCTGGAGCTCGCAAATTGACGACCCATCGCCCAGCCGCTGTTTGGGTTTGCTCCCAGGACTGCATCGGAGGCGTTATTCACAACCGATTCGTAGAACGGGCCATTGTTGCTGTTCGCGAATGTTCCCTGCTGGGGATTCGTGTAAGTCAACCAGGCGCTGCTGCCGTCCGCATACTGTACAGCAACAACACCGGGGCTGTTGCTGAGGTACTGCCCGCTCGTCACTTCTGAGGTTTCTCCGGCAGTTGGCACGGAGCCGCCACCACCCGAGATCGTGATCTTGCTGTTCCCAAGCCCTTTCACAAACAACTGGCCGTAGAGTTCGTTTGCGGCGCCCCCGGTTCCCCACCATTCATCGCCTTCAAAATCGATCGACGCGCCGCCTCCGCCGCCCCCCTGCTGGCCGTTCGTGAAGGTTGTGTAACCGTTGGGTATCGGTCCCGCAATGGTATGAGCGCAGATCAAAGAGCCTTGGTCATTGCAATCTGCGGCCCATCCCGGATTCAGCGCCTGGGGTGGGTAAATGGCGCTCAGATGGCTCGCCTTCACCGTGAGCGTGCCGTAACTGCTTTGGGGTATCTCAGAGACGATCGATCCTGAGGGCCAGGCGATGCTGGTGAGATTCACTGTACTGCCGGTGTAGTTGCGGGCTGTGAAGTGGGCCTGTCCGTCCCCGGAAAAGTAAGCAAAGGCGATCTCGTACTGTCCGCGCTGCACGCCCGGCACATACGTCGACGGAGCCGTGCTTCCCAGCAACCAGTCGGGCGGCAGGATGCGTACCTCCAATCCCAGACCAAGGTTGGCTACATCGTTCGGGTTGTTGACGTAAGCTGGCGCCCAGCTGGTACTTGCCACGGGCGCGGCATTGTTTGAGATCGCACCTGTCAGAGTCGTCGAATAGGGGAGCCCCACCTCGGTGATATTCGCGTTCAAGTGCGGCTGTCCGTTGACCGGATAACTCTCGCAATAAAATCCCTCGATGAGTCCCGAAAACAACGCCGTCCCCTGAAAACACCCCTCATACCACAGCGGCTTGATCGAACCCCCCAGGACACTGATCGCTGCGCCTCCCATATAGAACGCGCTGTGATTCTCAGGAAGGATCGTAGGTTTGAACGTTGCATTGGCGACTGTTGCCGCTCCGGTTACGGCAATGCTAGCCGTAATCGTGTATTGATTGCTTGACGGAGAATTATTACTCTCGCTTGCTACCTGCCAGGTTCCATTCAGCGGTGTCAGGTCGGGAATCCCGGCAATCGTAAACCAGTGCCCGGGAACAATTGGCGAGACGCCGTTGCTGCCGCCTGCGTCACTGCCTCCCTGGATGACGAAGGTCGCTGTGGTGCCATTGCCCGAAGCCGACACCAGTACCTGCTGGGTCCCCACGGTCCCCGCTGCGACTCCTGCAGAGCCCGAAGCCGTGGTGTTGGCGGTCAGAGTGTACTGTCCTGTGACCGGGGTATTGGCCTGCACAGTTGTGGCCCGAAAAGTCCCGTTCAGCGCCGTGATCCCGGTCAATCCTGTGGCTGTGAAATAGCTGCCGGAGGCGATTGTCGGACTGCCGCTGACGACATACGTCGCCGTGCTTCCGCTGCCGGACGCTGTCAGGATAGGTTGAGTCGCGCCTGTCCAGGTGGAGCCTGGATAAACGCCGTTCACGCAGTTGTTCGGAGCCATGCAGTATCCGGTCGCATCCCCTCCCGGACTGGCAATCTGCGTATCCAGAAACTTCAGCTCGTTGCCCGTTGCCACGATCGGCCAGCGAATCGTGTCCCACTCTGTATCGACTGCCTTCAACCGTTCTGTAGAGCCAACGAGCGCCAGACCCCGGCCTCCGCCATTGCTACCGCGTACTCGCGAGAGGGTGTAACCGACAACACTTTGTAATTCCACAAGCGTTGCGGTATAAAGGTGCCCGCCCGGCGCATGAACGGTCAGGTTCTCAAGCGAGCCGTTGCACGTCCATAGATTCGGCTGCACCGCCGAGCCCAGAGAATATACGGTGATTCCATTAGCCGCGTTATTCGTCTGTTCGAGGATGCTGGCCTGCGGCCCATCGCCCACAACGTGCATCTGGCAAGGCACATAAAGCGCAGAGCTGATGACATAGGTGCCCGCGGCGAAATAGATATCCGGATAAGTACGTCCCTGGGGATTCGCCAGCGACCATGCAATCGCCGCCTGGATTGCGCACGTCGAGTCCTGCTGCCCAGTCGGATCTGCGGCGTTCGGGCAGCCCACGCCAAAGTCGGGATGGCGAACATCTACCCTGGGAAGCTTATTGACTCCGTTTGGAGTGTTGAGAGTGCCGCTCAGCGTCCCCCCGGCGAGCGGCAGTTCCGCTGCCGCCAGTGTATCCGCGTAGTGCTTGGTTGCGGCCTGGCTGCTTGCGGTCGGGTCGCTCTGCAGAATAAGGGCTCCGCTCATCGTGCCGCCTGTGAGCGGAAGGTAATTGGCCGTGATCGCTGCAATTGAGCTATCAACATAGGCCTTGCCCACAGATTGAACGGCTACGGTGGCCGGTGCAAGCTGTGCGCGAACCGACGAGATTGCGGCTGTTGCTGCCGCCGGAACCACCCAGTATTCCTTGCTTACCGTGCCGTCATTCAAGTGATAAACCACGGTGTAGTAACTGCCGGCAGGATAGGCGCCCTGATTCGGAGCCAGGTTCATGCTCAGGAAGCCATCCTGTCCGATTGTGGCTGTCTGGCTGCCCGCCGCTACTGCCTGATTTGCAGCTGTTGAAAATGCCGGCCAGCTTACCAGCACCATTCCGCTCGCCGCGCTCCCATCGGCACGATAGACAGTTCCCTGCACGGTCGTGGTCGCAACCTGTGCGCTCGCGAGAACTGGAAGGACGGCAAGCACGATCGCAAGAACCGAAATGCCCGCTAACATTTGCAACTGCTTCGTGCAAAAACTATCTGTCATCCACTCTTCCTTGGGCTTGGATCCAAAAGAAAGAGAGGCGCTTCTTCTGCGCCTCTCTCTTTCACTTCTCTACTGTTATTTTTAGGATATCAAGTTACTCGGTAATTCCACGCCAACTAAGTAGTTTCCATAACTCCTATCATTGTTATTAGTTAGAGTCTGTCCTATCTAGCCCTGCTCTTGACAAGGCTCCGGGAAGTCTGGCAGCAGCAGCCTTCTTTCCAGGAATATGCCCGTCAGGCTATCCAGGACCTCGGCATATCTTCGGCCGACCGTACGCAAACTCTGTTTCATCACCTCCGCGGCCTCTGCCTGTGTATACTCCTGCAGGGCAATCCGTGCGATCAACTCCTGTGAGAATCCGTCCAGTCGCTTTAGACACCGTTCAACATCGATGACGAAGATGACCGCATCTTCGAAGTTCTTTATCCGGTAACTCACGCCGCGTCCGCGGAACTCGAGATTACCCATCACCGACGGAACCCGCCCCATGTCCATCGACACTCTCATGTATCTGCGCAGCAACATTTCCGTGCGCTTTCTATAGAAGGCCAGGCCTCCCAGCGGCTGCGGACGACGGAACCTCTCCGGAGCCGGCTGGCTTACCATCGCCCACACATATGGCAGGTTCAGCGCTGCACTCATCGCGCACCCCCGGCTGCCGTCATCGTGTGTATTGTGTTCTTGCAGGGCCGCCCTCTGCGCCGCGTCGTCGGCCTCGGAAGGCTGCGAAACTTGCCCTCACAAGAGAAGCAGTAAATATCGGTCCTGCCCTGAGTGCGGAACCACAAACCACCGCACCCCTCGCAAACTTTCAGTTGTACGCGCAAGTACACCATCAATTCTCCAAGGCAAAATGAAACCCCGCGGTTCATGTGCGACTGAATTCTTGTTTTCCGCGGGAAGTGGAAAGACAGGCCGCTCGCCGCGCTCTCGTGGCGCGGCTGTAAAGCCCCATCCTTTCCGGATAGAAGTGAGTGTCGTGTGTGGGCGCGCAGGTCATCGGGGGATATGTTCCTTCCAGTCTTCACATCGCTCCGTACCGCAATTCCCCTCGAATCCATGCCTCGATGAAGGATCGATTCGGGTCGCGGTCGGGGGAGTGCTGTGCACTCTTCTCCGACTGCGCGAGGACAAAAAACCTGATTTGCGGCAAAAGTGTTCCCGACTCTATAGCAGGGCCAGTGGCCCGTCAATAACTGCGTCTGGAACTAACGCTCCTCGACTTCCGCAGCCTCTTAGTTACCCCTTGAATTCGTAGAAATATCTCGAAATATCTTTTCTATGAGCAAATGCCCCTATAGGAGTATTAGCTCAAAGACAAATATCCACAGATGAATCTTGCCCAGCTCCATGAGCGTCTTCGCCTTGAGATTGCTCGCCGAATCGATAGAGGACTCCTCAACGGAACTCTTCTCGCCAGGCAGACGGGGCTGCAGCCATCGCACATCTCTAACTTCCTTCGCCGCAAACGTAAGCTCAGCCTCGCTGCTCTCGATCGCGTACTGGCCGCCCAGAGACTCAGCATCGAGGACCTTTTTCTGGCCCAGCCCACTGCCTCACTTCCGGCCGAGCCCGGACCTCACGATGGTGGATTCGATGACGTGCCTCTTGTCTCTCACGCTACAGCCACGCATTCTCCCGGCATCTCCGCCCAGGCCACGATTGACGTGATCCGTCTGCCGGCGGGGATCCTCGATCAGCTCCGGCCGCGTCGGGCGGTCATCCGTCGTGACTGGCAGCGCTTTCTCGCGCTGCGTGTCAGCCCCGCTCAGGCGCTTCCCATGGCTCCTGTTCTGGCCCCCCACGCGATCGTTGTTCTTGATCGCCATTACAATTCGCTCGCTTCTTACAACCCGCCGCAGCCTAGTCTCTACGCGGTCACCGTTGCCGGCTCGCTGCACTTTCGCTATGTCGCCTTTGACGCGGACCGCCTCATCCTGCGCCCCTATGCGCTTGACCATCCCGTCGAAATTCTGAGCCTGACCTCCGCTGAGTCCCCCTCCAGCTACATCATTGGACGCGTCTGTGTTTGCATCTCTGAGCTATAGCCGCTGGAACGCGACCACGCGAATTTTGATAGCATCGCCTTCGGAGGATCTTCATGGAACCGGCAGTAAACTCCACCCCTGGTGCACGCCGTGACGAGGACATAGCCCTCGATCTTTTCAAATTTGTCGCCACGACCGCCGCGGTTGGCCGCCCCGCAGCCACTTCGACAGGTTTTGTCGCATCAGGCGGGAGCAAGCCCGAGGACCAGGTCAATCATCTCCTAGAGCTTTATGCCCGTTGTCTCAAGACGGTCTCCGGCCGGGAGAATGCGCGTTAAAAGCGCCACCGGTGACCGATTCCATTCTCAGTGTCGCCGTCGTTGGCGCGGGAGCCTTCGGCCGCAACCATCTCCGCGTCTATCGCGATCTCTGTCAGCGCGGCCAGCCCGTAAGGCTGGCTGCCATCATCGAGCCTGATCCGTCTCGCGCCATTGCCCTGGCTCAGGAGTGGAACGCCCCCGTCTATCCCTCAGTTGAGGCCGGTGTCGCGGCCCATGCTCGCGGCGAAATCCGGCTGGACGCGGCGTCGATATGCGTCCCCACATCCGCGCATCATGCCGCCGCCGTTCCTCTCCTCCTCGCCGGCGTTGACCTTCTGATAGAAAAGCCCATTGCCGCAGACACTGTGCAGGCCGCTGACCTGGCCGCTCTGGCGCAGCAGCATGGCCGCATTCTCGCGGTCGGCCATCTCGAGCGCTTCAATCCCGCCGTGACCGCGATTCAACCCTGGCTCAACCGCCCCATGTTCTTTGAGGCGCATCGTCTCAGCGTCTTCACCCCGCGCGCTCTTGATGTCGACGTGGTTCTCGACCTCATGATCCACGATCTCGATATCGTCCTCAGCTTCGCCCAGTCGCCCGTCCGCGGCATGCATGCGGTCGGCCTGCCCATCCTTTCCGGAAAGGTCGATATCGCCAATGTGCGCCTTGAGTTCGAATCTGGCTGCGTCGCCAACTTTACAGCCAGTCGCGTCAGTACCGAGCGGGTTCGCAAGCTGCGCTTTTTCCAGCCGCATCAATATATCTCGATCGACTATGCCCGCCAGGATCTGCTGGTGATCGATGTGGATCCAGAGGCGAAGAATGCTCCATCCATGCCCGGTCTCCCTCCCAATCTTCCCCCCGGTCTCGCCTTGCACAAGCCGCCAGTCCACTCAGGTGAGCCTTTACTGCTGGAAATCGAATCGTTCCTCAATTGCGTGCGGACTCGCGATGTGCCGCGTGTCTCCGGGAAGGAGGGTGTTGCCGTTTTGGCCCTTGCTCTGGACGTCAATGCGGCTATCGCCGAACATGCGCGCAGAGCCGGACTCGATCGTTTCTAACCCGGCGCTAAACACTAAAGCGTCGCCCGTATCATTCACTTGCCCCGGCCCTCAGCCAGTCGTACGAATGCCTTTCAATCGCAATCCTGACCAGCTGACTCCGCGTTCTCACTCCAGCCTTATGAAACAGTTCCTGGATGACGGCCTTAACCGAGCTTTCCGATACCTTGAGCTGCCATGCAATCTCTTTGTTCGTAAGCCCGTCGAGAATGCCTCTTAATACTTCGCTCTGACGGGAGGTGAGCGGACGCGAGCGTTCAAACTGATCTCTCCATGTGCTCTTGCCTCCAAAGAGAGAATGTGCGGCCGTTGTGTCGAGCCAGATCTCTCCTTGTGCAACTCTCTGAATCGCGGTAACCAGTTGACCGAGACTGCCGTGCTTCAAGAAGACTCCCGAGGCTCCTGCCTCCATCGCTTCGAATGTGGTGGAATCCGACATGCCTGCCGTGACCATCAGAACTTTTGCTTCCGCAAAATGGCTTTTTATTTCAGGAAGAAGACGCGATCCCTGCTCCTCGCCAAGGTCGTAATCGAGCAGCACTACATCAACAGCCGTCTCAGGATACGAAGCGATGGCCTCCCTCACAGTCCCACATTGACCAACCACGATGAAGCTGGGATCGGTTTCGAGAAGCCTGCTCAGGCTCTCCCGGAAAAGGCTATGGTCGTCCACCATCAGAACGCGAGTTGCCATTGGTCAGTCCTGCCCCTGCGACTGGGTCGCCGTTAGGTTGACGATAAAACACGCACCGTTAGGGATTGCCCGATAATGCAATTCGCCTCCGAAGGACCGCATGAAGGCACGTGAAAGGTAGAGTCCGAGACCCGTTGCGGTCGCCCCGACCTGAAAGGGACGGAAGAGATGTTCGGGATGAGCCACGCCACCGCCATTATCCGCAAATTCCACGAAGACCTGTCGGCCCTCGTTCCTCGCAGTGACTCGAAGGATACGGCCGGCATGACCCGAAAGCGCCCGGAGGCTATTGGAGATCAGGTTAAGAAATACCTGCATGAGACTTGACCGGTCGGCCCACACCAGCGGCAATCCCGGCTCAACTGTCCACTCCGCGTCGATATCTTCCTCCTGCAGTGAAGGTGTAATCACGATTTTCAATTCATCGAGCAGAGCGGGCAGATCGATCTCGGTCGCCTGATCGTTCGACTGCCGAAGATTGATGCTGGCAATGCGCTCAAGTGCGGTGATGAGATTGCCTAAGGCCTCAAAATCCTTGTTGCCGGCAAGAAGCTTCTCGTGTGCGAGATTCTGGTGAACAGCGGCGATGGCGCTCGACACGTTGCGGATCTCGTGAGAAACAGCGCCTATCGCGATCCGTGTTCCGGCAAGGAGTTGATGCAGTCCGGATACCTCATTCGTCCTGAATTCTTCGGAGCTGTCCAGCACCATCGCCGTAAGCCGCGACCCGGCGTTCGTGCGATAGGTAGAGAAGCAGATATCCGCCAGGAAGGTTTCTCCATCTTCCCTCTGTCCTCGCGCCTGCATCACGCTGCGAAAGAATTGCTGCGAGGTCTCATGCCGTGAAATGTTCCTCAGCGAGGGGAGAAAACGATGGATAGTCTTTCCCGGGAGTTCCCCCTGCGGCAGAGCCAGTAGCCGGTGCGCCGCCTCATTCGCCATCAGCACATTGCCGTATGCATCCGTTGTAACGATCGCCGCCGGGCTGCTCTCAATCAGAATCCTTAATTGTTCTTCTGCTTCGCGCCGTGCATCACTCTGGCGCTCGATTTCATGGAGATGCTCCAACGCCACTCTGCGACTGCGACTCACCTCTCGAACAAAGAAACCTGCCCCCAGAAAAGCGGCGAAGTAGAGCACATCCCGGGATAAGCCGGTGCGCAGCTTCCACGGGAGATCGTCAAAGATCTCAGCAAGGAATGTACATAGCGCTGCAAATGCCGTGATCTCCCACGGGCCAAGAGCCCCGCCAATGATCAGCATCGGAGCCAGGTAGAGAAACCCCAGCGGAATCTCTCCAACCACCCACCAATCGACAAGCGCGACGGCTGTGATCAGAACACCCGCTCTCAGCAGAACGGATCGCTTATCTCCTTTGAACAACGTCTCGTACATGTGCCCCTGACTGCTTCGCCGTTAGCACGGCTATGTCTCCATTGTAGATACACCCCTCTACGCCCACTTGACTACCGATCATCGCTGACTCTGGTTGACCAAAAGATAGGCTGTAAAGATAGGTTGCACACGCTTAAAGACGCGGCGTAGAGGCCAAAAGATAGACCCGTTGCCGGTCATCGGCACTTTAAGCTGAGAATTGTTCGCCGCTCAGATGGTGGTTCTCCGTATTGGCGGGAGCGCCCTGTCGCTCTTCGTCGGCGATACAAGAGTCTCTCGAATGCAAATTAGAAAATCCCTGTTCAAGAGCGCACGAGGCCTTACCGTGTCGGTCCTTCTATCTGCGTCGTGGCTCATCGCCGCCCCTCAGAGTCTTACGTGGGACCAGGTGAAGGCCAGGTTTGAGGCGGCCAACCCCACGCTGAAAGCCGATGCGCTAAATGTCGACGAGATGATGGCGGAAGAGATCACGGCATATCTGCGCCCGAATCCGCAGTTCAACTTCTCCGTGGATGGAACGCAGTTCCCCCCACATACAGGACCCTGGACGCCTCTCATCAGCGATCAGTATCAAACCTCTTTTAGCTATCTCCATGAGCGCCGGCATAAGCGCGAGCTTCGTCTGGAGAGCGCAGTGGAGGGCACTCGCATCACTCAGTCTCAGCACGAAGATCTGGAGCGAAACATGACCTTTAATTTGCGCTCCGCCTTCGTGCAGACGCTCCAGGCCAAGCAGGTGCTGGATTTGGCGAGGGCCGACCTGGACTATTACGACAAGATCATCGACATCAGTCGCAACCGCCTTCGCACTGGCGACATCGCGCAAATCGATTTTGATCGCATCGAGCTGCTACGGGTGCAGTACGAAGCCGAGATTCAGACAGCAATCGTCAACCTGCGCACGGCCAAGATACAACTGCTGCAATTGCTCAACGACCGCTCGCCGGTGGAGACATTCGACGTAGTGGGGCCGTTCGACTTTTCCGAAACGCTCCAACCCGTGGACGATTTCCGGCAGATTGCCCTCGATGCCCGTCCCGACCTGCGGGCGGCGATTCAGGCCCTCGAGCAGTCAAAGACAAACCACAAGCTTGCGATATCCAACGGTTCGACCGACCCCACTTACAGCGCATGGTGGACGCACAATCCGTCATTTAACAACATCGGTGTGGACGACAATACCCTCGGCCTCAGCTTCAACATACCGTTGCGGATCTTCGACCGCAATCAAGGTGAAAAGAAGCGGACCCTGATCGATATCGACCGCAGCCAGCAGCTGACCGATGCCACGCGTGCGCAGGTTTTCAGCGATGTCGATTCTGCCTATGAACAGGTGCGAAGCAATATCGCGCTGCTTAAGCCATACAAAGAAAAGTATCGAGATGAGGCAACTCGCGTGCGGGATACGGTGACCTACTCCTATCTCCATGGCGGAGCTTCATTGATGGATTTTCTCAATGCACAAAGCGACTATCGCGTTGTCCAGCTGGCCTACGTCCAGCTGATCGGCGCTTACCTGACCGCCGCCAGCCAGTTGAATCTGGCGGTCGGGCGAGAGGTAATCCAATGACTGTCAGATCCATCCTGAGGCCTCTATGCTGCCTCGTTGTCTGCGTTTTACTCATGGCATGTGAGAAGAAGTTCAATCCCTCAGACGGTGCGCCGCCACAGACGCAAATCGTACCCACAGGCGACATGAGCCTGGTCACCGTCGATAAACCTGAACAGTTTCCTGTCGTTCGAGCTGATCAGATTGAAGCTCCCACTGAACTCAACGTAACCGGATCGGTCAATCCTGATATCTCTCGCGAAATCCCGGTAATCTCCCTCGCCAGCGGCCGCGTTGTCGATATCAAGGCTCGACTCGATGACCATGTAAGAAAAGGCGATCTGCTCCTCAAGGTACAGAGCCCCGACATCACCAATGCATTTGACACATATCTGAAAGCGGTCAACGACGAGCAGCTCGCTAACAAGGCTTATGAACGTGCGAAGGATCTCTACGCCCATGGCGCCATCTCGCTCGGCATGCTCGAACAAGCCGAGGACACGGAAAACGATGCGAAAGCTGACTTGACGGCAGCAGATCAGCAGCTGAATACACTCGGCGTGAGCAAGGACCATCCATCAAGCATCGTCCCCGTCTACGCTCCCATTTCAGGCGTCATTGTTGCGCAGAATGTCACTAACGCTGCTGCCGCAGGTGTAACCTATTCCGGCTCCTCAACGGTCTTCACCATCGCTGATCTCTCCGTGGTCTGGGTGATTTGCGATGTCTACGAAAACGACATCCCGAAGATTCAGCTTGGACAGCCCGCACAGATTAGGCTCAATGCCTATCCCGACAAGGTATTGATGGGTCACATCAGTGACATCGGGCCGGTACTCGATCCCACTATCCGTACGGCCAAAGTCCGTGTCGAGGTTCCGAACCCCGGCATTCTCAAACTGGGTATGTTTGTCACGGCCACCTTCCAGAGCAGAACGATGGAAGATCACGCTGTCGTCCCCGCGTCCGCCATCCTGCACCTGCATGACCGCGACTGGGTTTTCGTCCCGGCGGGCGGCAAACAGTTCAAGCGCGTTGAAGTGACCGCAGGCGACATGGTCCTAGGAAACAAACAACAGATTCTCTCAGGCATCGCTCCCGGACAGCAGGTGGTAGCCGACATCCTTCAATTGGAAAACCAGCTGGAGACGCAATGATCCGCAGAATTGTCGATTTTGCGCTGCACAACCGCTTTCTTGTGCTGGCGGGCGCGATCCTGCTGTTTGCCTGGGGCGTCGTCTCATTTAAGCGTCTGCCCGTTGAGGCCTATCCGGACGTGGCGAACAACTACGTCGACGTCATCGCGCAGTGGCCTGGAATCTCCGCAGAACAGATCGAGCAGCAGGTCACCATTCCACTTGAGACCGTAATGAACGGTATTCCCGGAGTTGCCCATGTGCGCTCGTGGTCCATCTTCGGACTCTCAACCGTAGAAATGGTTTTTGGGGAGGAAACGACAAACTTCGAGAACCGTGAAAGGGTTCTGGAGCGGCTTTCCCAGGTAACTCTGCCTCCCGGCGTTGTACCGCAAATGGGAACCGACTGGAGCCCGGTCGGCCAGATCTATTTCTACACTCTGCACAGCACGAACCCTGAATACGACGCGATGAATTTGAAGTCGATCGAAACGTGGGTGATTGAGAAGAATCTCAAGTCCGTCCCTGGGGTTCCGGATACGAACCCGTTCGGCGGTCCGACTAGGGAATACCAGGTTCGCGTCGACCCGGACAAGCTGGTTTCCTATGGACTCAGCATCGGGCAGGTAGAGCAGCAACTCACCAATAACAACGCAAATGGAGGCGGCAGCTTCATCCAGGCGGGCCTCCAACAGATCAATGTCCGCGAAGTCGGCCTGGTCCGGAATATCCAGGACATCGAGAACATCGTCATTTTGACCAAGAGCGGCACGGCGCTCCGGGTGAAGGACATAGCCGTCGTCGAACAGGGTCCGGAAATCCGGCTTGGCCAGTTTGGCCAGACGTATCACCGCGAAGACGGCAAGCTTATCGACAATGACGATGTAGTTTCGGGAATCGCCGTGTTGCAAAAGGGCGACGATGCGGAGCCAGTGCTTGCCGGCATTCATAAAAAAGTACAGGAGCTGAATGACCACATTCTGCCGAAAGGGGTAACACTTGTCCCCTTTATCGACAGAAGCGACCTGCTGAAATTTACGACCCACACTGTCCTGCACAACCTGACCGAGGGAATCATATTAGTCGTCATCATTCTCTTCCTCTTCCTCGGCAATGTGCGCGGCGCAATCATCGTCGCGCTCACCATCCCGTTCTCGTTATTGTTCGCCTCTATCTGTCTTGACCTGAAGCAGATTCCCGCCAACCTCCTCTCGCTCGGCGCGCTGGATTTCGGCATGGTCGTGGATGGCGCGGTCGTAATGGTGGAAAACATCGTCCGCCACCTTAATCGCGCGGGCAACGGCACAACAACACCGGATGAAAAGATCCGGGACGCGGCGCACGAAGTCCAGCGGCCGGTCTTCTACGCGATCCTCATCATCATTACGGCCTATTTACCCATCTTCACGTTGCAGGCCGTGGAAGGTCGCCTCTTCAAGCCGATGGCATGGACCGTGGCATTCGCGCTGCTGGGAGCGCTGATCTTCTCGATGGTTATTGCTCCGGTCCTCTCCAGTTTCCTGTTCCACAGAGGCGCAAAGGAGTGGAAGAACCCGGTCATGGAGCGGCTCACGGTGCGCTACCGCAAGAGCGTCACCTGGGCCATCCACCACCGCTCCCTGACGGTCGGTGTCGCTGTCGTGGGCCTTGTTCTCGCCATCTATCTTGCGATTGGCGGCGTGATCGGCTCCGAATTTCTGCCGCATCTGGATGAAGGCGCATTGTGGGTGCGCGGGACTCTCGCTCAGAGCGCTGGGCCCGATGAAGGCGTCAGAGTCGCCAACGTGGCCAGACTCACCCTTTGTTCTTTTCCCGAAGTGACTGATTGCACCAGCCAAGTAGGCCGCCCGGATGACGGGACCGACCACACTGGATTCTTCAATACGGAGTATTTCGTAGGCCTTAAGCCCAAAGAGCAATGGCGTTCCGTCTTTCACGAAGACAAGGACAACTTGATCGCGGCGATGACCGATCAGCTCCAAAAGAAACTTCCCGGCGTAGTCTGGGGCTTCTCGCAGCCGATCGAAGACAACATGGAGGAAGCGGTCAGCGGCGTCAAGGGAGAACTTGCTACTAAGGTCTACGGTAGCGATCTGCACACACTCGAGGATAAGGCTGCGCAGGTCGCTCAAATCATGAGCCGCGTGAAGGGAATTACGGACCTCGGGGTCTTTCAAGTTACGGGTCAGCCCGACCTTGTCTACGAGGTGGATCGTCAGAAGGCCGCGCGATTTCAAATCAATGTGGCCGACGTGCAGGACGCCATCTTTACGGCGGTTGGAGGCAATCCTCTCACCCAAGTCTTGCGGGGGGAGGAAGTTTATAACCTCACGATGCGCTATCTTCCCCAGTACAGGAATACCAGCGAAGCCATCAGGAATATTCGTCTGTTATCGCCATCAGGCGAACGGGTTTCTCTCGATCAGCTATGTAAGGTCCGGGAAGCCGATGAAGGTTCTGAAATCTATCGCGAAAATAATGAACGTTATGTCGCCATTAAATACAGCGTCCGCGGCCGCGCGCTTGGCGACGCTGTTGAGGAGGCCATCGATAAGGTCAACAAACAGGTGAAGCTCCCGCGCGGCTACCACATTGGATGGGAGGGCGAATATCAAAGCGAAAAGCGTGCAGAAGCGCGGTTGCTCATCATTGTGCCCTTAACCGTCCTTCTGATCTTCATCATCCTCTACACCATGTTCAAGTCTTTCAAGTGGGCGCTGCTGATTCTGGGGAACGTTGCTATGGCCCGTATCGGTGGCTTGCTGGCTCTTTTAATCACCGGCACTAATTTCAGCGTCTCGTCCGGGGTTGGCTTCCTGGCGCTCTTCGGAGTGTCGGTACAAACCGGCGTCATCATGCTCGAGTACATCAATCAGATGCGCGTACGCGGCCATTCCGTCGAGGAATCCGCTGTGGAAGGTGCCGTGCTCCGGCTTCGCCCCATCATGATGACCATGTTGGTTGCCACCCTGGGGTTGCTTCCCGCAGCCATGTCTCATGGAATCGGGTCGGACTCGCAACGACCCTTCGCAATCGTCATCGTTGGCGGACTCATTGCCGATCTCGTCATGAGCATTTTCCTCTTGCCAACCCTTTACGTCTGGATTGCACGCGACAAAGACGTCCTCCCAACCCCGGAGTCAGAGTTTGAGAACTAAACCGCTCCGCAACGCACTCGTAAGGAAGAAATGACGAACAGCCGTTCATACCGAGGTGGCAGGCAACGTGGATTAGCCTTTGCTACCGCCGTATACTGCCTCGGCGTCGCCATCGTCATCACGTTCCTGTTGTGGACCCTCGCGATGGTCTTTTTCCAGGCGTGGAATGTATGGCGCCACTGATCCGCTCCAGTTTCCGGCAGGATCGACGCCTTTGCCCGCTGCCCCGCTAACCTCATCCTCTGTCCTCTCCAGCGCCGCCTGACAGCAGGTAAGGCACGCTACTCACTTACCCCCCCCTCCCATCCTTCCCTTCCCTCGTGCCGCTCTTTGTCTTCTTCTCGCTCCCGTTTCTCGTCGCAGCGCCGTATCGCTTCTCCCTTTCCTCCGTCTCTCCTTTTTTCTTTCGCATCGTTTCTTTTTCTTCTTCATCTCCTTTTTTCATTTTCGGCCTTTAGATATCTCTTTTTTTCTTTCTTCTCTTTCTTTCTTCTTCCTTCTTTTCTTTCTTCTTCTTCTTTCTTTTTTTCCTTCTCCCTTCCTTACTGCAAACACCGACTAATTTATAATCTCATATTTTTTTTTTCTCTTCTTTTTTTTTCTTTTTTCTCTTTTTTTTTTTTTCTTTTTTTTTTTTCTCTTTTTTTTTTTTCTTCTTCTTTTTTTCTTTTTTTTTTTTTTTTTTTTCTCTTTTTTTTCTTCTCTCTCTTTTTTCTCTCTCTTTTCTTTTTTTTTTCTCTTCTTTCTCTCTTTCTTTTTCTCTTTTTCTAATTAATTACAATACCTCAAAATCAGTTGACCTACCACCCTCGGCGCGTCATCATTACCATGTACATTCGGATTGATCTATCCGAGGCTCCCCAAAAAACTCAGGCCCCCCCCAAAAAACAGCTCCCTCTGCTCTCCGGTTGGCTTTTCCATTCGCGGTGGAAGACGTATGAGTCCCGTTCCTGTCCCCGCAGCCGGCAATCGCCTCGGCTCGGAATCCGTGAAGATACGACTGACTGTGATCTGTTCGGCGATCCTTCTGATGGCGGCTTCTGCGTTATACGGACAGGGGACCTGCGGAGATGTGCAGCTACAGCTAACGCCCGACTACAGCTACGCCATAGGCAGCTCCAGCAGCGGTACTTCGTACAGTTTCATGCTCGGGGGAAGCACGCTCGCGCAGGGCTCGATGACACAACTGGCCCTGTTTCATTACGACTCGGGGTTCACCAGCACTTCGGGAGTTGCGCCGACGCAATCGAATGGGGCATCGCTCGTCCCGGGCAAATTTGGATCGGCGGTTACAGTCGCGTCCTCGGGCATACTCGCTTACCCTCAGCCCGGAAACCTCAGCACGCAGGACGGCACGATTGAGATGTGGATCGCTCCTCAGTATGACGGAACCAATTCTGCCTACTCAAACGCCCAGGCGCTTTTCGAATACTACTGGGGCGGCAGTGGGTCCAATCAGGTGGTTCTGGCGGTCAACGGCTCGGGCAGCAATGTTTATCTGGTTGCCGGCGTCTCGGGCATTTACGCCGGCTACGCTCAGATCTCGGGCTTCGCGGGATGGAAGGCCGGCGAGTGGCACCACCTCGCCATGACCTACTCGACCTCGCAGAGCCGCCTGCGCCTGTACATCGACGGCGTTCTCGTGCAGGAGCGCGATGACACGATCGCGATTCCTTCTGCCGCCGGAGGAACGTTCTCGGTCGCCAGCGGCTACGGATCTGCCACTAATTTTGCTGTCGACGAAGTGCGGATCTCCAACGACGAAATGCCCGCGGCCACCGTCGCATACGATGCAACGCGCACGGGTCCATTCGCGAACAACGAGGTCTATCTTTCTCTGGCCGGGGTGAATCCAGGACAGCTCACCTACGCTGTGGGCGGCTGCGGATCGGCGTCTCTGACTTACACGGGCATTCCCATCACCAACTTTTCTCCGGCAAGCGGTCTGCTTGCGCCCGGGAGCACGAGCGTAGCCGTCAGCTTCAACACCGTTCAGCCGACTCTTTGCCGATACTCGACAGGGACCGCGCAGGATTACGCTTCCATGCAGCCGCTCGATACCGGCTCTCCTGTGCTTGCCCATTCGGGGGTAATCAGCGGCCTGTCTTCCGACCCCCGCGTCTTGAACTCCGTGTATGTGCGCTGCGCCTCCAACCAGGACTTTCTGGAGTCGTTGGCCTATCGAAGCGTAGCCGCGCCGACCGGATCGTTTCCCCGCATCGGCAGCATCTGGCAGGGAGAATATATTCTGACGACGAAGCCTGCTCAGGCTGCGGAGATTCAAGTCTATTTCGCTCCCGGCGGAATGACACCGGCTCAGGCACTTGCCCTGCGGGCTCAAAATCCGAGCGTACTGATCATGCCGAGCGTCAATGCGCAGGAGACGACCGGCGGCTATCCCGCGGTTCCATCCAGCTATCTGCTTTACGACGTAAACGGAAACACGATCTCCGACTGGCCGGGAAACTACCTCCTCAATATGACGATGCCTGAGGTTGCGACCTTTCTGGCTCAATACGCCGTTCAGCAATATCTCTCGACTGCCAGTCTGGCTTTCGACGGGCTCTTCTGGGATAACTTCAACACTTCCATTCAGGACCCCTATTACGACTACATGGGAGTTCCGCATCAGATCTCTTCCAACAATAACGGAGTTGCCGACGATCCCACGGTCCTGAACGCCAAGTGGAGCGCTGGCATCTACACGCTGATTACCTCCTTCAATCAGCTTGCGCCGAACGCCTACGCGGCTGCGCACAACGCTCAGCCCGTGCCGATGAACTTCGCCAACTTCAACGGCGTCAGCTTCACGAACGACGCTCCTGACGTCCGCGAAGGGACTGAATCGTTCGGCTATATGCTAGGCACCTACGATGCGTGGTTTTCATCCGGACGGCCGCCCGTGATTTCGGCAATCCAATCGGCTCCGCCCAGTCAGATCGCTTACGGCTATGGCTACAATCCCCTCAATAACGTCACGCCGAGCGTCCTGAACTTCTCGCAGACCTATTATCCTTACATGCGATTTGGGCTGGCCACCGCCCTGATGAACAACGGCTTTTCCATCTTCGACTTCGGCGACAACCAATCAGCCGTGAACTGGTGGTATGACGAATACGACTTCACGCTTGGGCAGCCATTGGGGCCGGCCGTTCAGATCGGCTCCAGCGGGGGCTCCAACCTGCTGCTTAATGGTGGATTTGAGAGCGGGCTGACGGACTGGTCATTCATTGTCAATAACGACGGCCAGGCGCAAGCCACCATCTCCCTCGACACCACAAGTTTTGTCGAGGGAAAAGCATCCGCCCATATCGACGTCATCTCTGTTGGAACAGCGGACTGGCACGTGGATCTTGAGCAGCCCGGAGTCTCTCTTGCTGCGGGCCAGTCCTATCAGCTGACCTTCTGGGCGCGAGCCGATCAGCCGCGAGTGATTAACCTGAACTCCCAGGGAGGCGCACCCAACTATCCCAACTACGGGTTATCTTCGCAGATCGCTATCGGAACACTGTGGAAGATGTACTCGGCATCTTTTGTTGCCCCGGTGACCGCAACCGACGGCCGGATCCAGTTCTTCGTCGGAGACGTAGCCGGAAACGTCTGGATCGACGGAGTGCAACTCACCCAGGTATCCGGCATCTACCGCCGCGACTTCACCAATGGCATCGTGCTTCTGAACAGCACGTCCGGTACGAATACCGTATCCCTGGAATCTGGCCTGACGCGCTTCACCGGAAGCCAGGCGCCCCTGTGGCAATACATCGTCGACGATGCGGGCGCAGCCTTCACTGCGGATTCTTCCTGGCAGACCGTCACCTACGACTCCGGAAACTTCCACGAAGGCCACTACCAGCCCCCTTACTATCACGCGTGGAATAGCACGGCGCATCTGCAGAACAGTGCCGGATCGGCCGCGCAGTGGAATCTCCAGATCCCTGCTGACGGCCAGTACACGATTCAGGTCTGGCTGCCGGCAGCGCCAGGTGCAAGTAGCTGGACAAAGAGCGCCGTATACGAAGTTGTGTCCGGCACAACTGTGTTGGGATCGGCGACCGTCGATCAAACAACCGCCAGCGCGGGCGACGCCTGGCACTCAGTCGGCACGTTCAGCCTGACCGCTGCCGGTGCGCCATTTTTAAGGATTCACAACGGAGGCTCGGGATCTCTGATCGCCGACGCAGTGTATGTCACCTCTGCGGCTCTCTACAATGACGGGTCCACCGCCTCCCAGGTCACGCTGGCGCCATTCGACGGCATTCTGCTCAAGCGGCGGACTTCCGTACCCGTGCCTGCCTCGATCACCATTCAAACCAATCCAGCCGGCCTCCTCTTCAGCGTGGACGGAACAGAGCAGACCGCGCCTCTGACCCTGAACCTTGCCGCAGGTTCTCATACGATCGCGGTGCCCACCACACAAGTGGATGCTGCTGACACGCACTACCTGTTCAGTTCCTGGAGCGACGGGGGCGCGGCGTCGCATACGATAACCGTGGGATCGTCCCCCGCGACCTACACGGCCAATTTTCAGACTCAATATCAACTCAACACCTCGGCCTCGCCGGCCGGTGGCGGAACTGTCTCGCCTGCCTCAGGCGCTTTTTATGGCGCGGGGACGGAAGTGAATCTCACGGCGACTCCGAACAAGGGGTACGTCTTCACCGGCTGGACAGGAGAGGTGGCGAATTCTTCGACCGCCAGGACAACGCTGACCATGAGCGCTCCAGAGACTGTGACGGCAACCTTCGGACCGCCAACACCCCTCCAGTTCATCCCCGTGACGCCCTGCCGGATCGTGGATACGCGGTGGCCGAGTGGTCCATTCGGCGGTCCGGAGATGGGCACGGGCGCCACTCGTTCCTTTGATATTCCGCAGAGCACGTGCGGCATTCCTTCAACGGCCGTCGCCTATTCGCTCAACGCCACCGTGGTGCCGGATGGCTTCCTCAGCTATCTGACCCTGTGGCCCACCGGAGAGGCCCAGCCCTACGTCTCGACCTTGAACTCCGACGGCCGGGTCAAAGCCAACGCCGCGATCGTGCCCGCCGGCACCAATGGCGGAGTCAGCGTCTACGTCAGCAATCCGACCCAGGTCATCCTCGACATCGACGGCTACTTCGTGCCTGCCGGAACCACCTCGGCCCTGGCCTTCTACCCGGTCACCCCGTGCCGGGTGGTCGACACGGAATGGCCGACGGGCCCGCTCGGAGGACCTTCGATCTCCGCAGGCGGCAGCCGGTCCTTCCCGGTGACGTCGAGCGGTTGCGGCATACCTTCCACGGCGCAGGCCTATTCGCTGAATATCACCGCCGTGCCGCACTCCACGCTGGGCTACCTGACGGCCTGGGCCACGGGGCAGACGCAGCCCTATGTATCGACGCTGAACTCCTCGACGGGAACGGTTGTCGCCAATGCGGCGATCGTGCCGGCGAGCACCAGCGGTGACGTTTCCATCTTTGTCTCCGACGCCGCCGACGTGATCCTGGACATCAACGGCTACTTCGCGCCTCCGGGCACCGGAGGCCTCTCACTCTACACGGTCCCGCCCTGCCGCGTGATCGACACGCGACCGACGGCGTTTACGGGAACGACGGTGGTCAACGTCGAGGGCAGTACGTGCGCCCCGCCGTCGACGGCGCAGGCATACGTGCTGAACGCAACCGTCGTGCCGCCGGGCTCGTTAGGCTACCTGACTCTCTGGCCCGACGGAGAAGCGCAACCCTACGTCTCGACCTTGAACGCCCTGGACGGAGCCATCACCTCAAACATGGCCATCGTGCCCACCAACAACGGCAAGATCGACGCCTACGCCTCCAACCCCACCAACCTCATCCTCGACCTCTCCAGCTACTTCGCCCCGTAAAAGGGTAGCTGAAGGACAACCTGATGCATCTGGGGAATATATTGTGTGTAGCTGAAAGCAAAAACGGAAATTCCGGGTTCCTGACAAAAGAGACTGAGACTCAGCCTCTGTTTCCACTGATGGCAAGAAAGTCGTTCGAATAAGGCATCCACTTTTCGAGACGGTCTTGATATGTCTGGTCGTCCGTCACCAGGTCCTCACTGGAAGGACCGCTATCACCGCGAACGACACCCACAGGCGTGTGAACAGCCTGAACAATCAGGCTGGTACCGTCGCCTGGCACAAATGGTCCCTCAGCTCCTGAGCCTGCTCCTTACCATTCTCCCGGCGACTGCCCTGGCGCAATCAAATCAGAGACTCATTCCATCCACACCGCTCGAGAACCCGTATCTGGACCCGGACCTCCCAGCTTTCGGCTCTTACAAATCCCTCGATTTCAACGCGGAGTTTTCCCAATCTCGCTTTTTCTATGCAGGACTACCGTTTTCCGATCAACTCCAACCCGACGATGGGCCCGCCCCGACTGGAGCATTTTCCACTGGCCCTCCCATAGCGGCAGATTTGACTCACGACGACGTCCCTTCGGCCCCCGTCCGAATCGATCTGACGCCTCTTCTGGCTCATGCGGGCCAGGCTATCGGGACTCCGCACGTGGTCTCGTCCCCGGATGGAGTAGAGCACTACCACTGGAAAGGTCTATTGTTGCAGTCTTTTTGGTTTTTCGGGATTGAACAGACTGCCCGCCTTTTAACTGACTCCTATTATCGGTATCTAACGGTGGACAAGCCTTTCTGGCACGACTACATTGCTTCGTTGCATCAATGGAATATGGGCCGCTGGAGCGATGGGGACGATTTTCTTGTTGCCTATATCGGACATCCGATTCAGGGAGCAGTCACATCGTTCATCGAGATCCAGAATGATCCTCACGACCGTTCTTTGCGGATCAGCGCGACACGCGCGTATTGGATGAGCCGCTTCAAAGGGATGCTATGGGCCACAGTTTTCAGTACCGATGAGAAGGTTGGTCCCCTGGGAGAAACTGCGCTGGGCAGCGAGGGCGGTTATACCTACATCCCGGGGTGCAATTATGGCACCTGCGCGTACATACCCGGGGTAACCAAATATACGAACAACACAGGGTGGGTGAAGTTCATCACAACGCCTGTCGTCGGGACAGTCTGGGTGATAGGGGAAGATCTTATAGATCGTTACATCAGCGACCCTATCCAGGAAGGGCGTCCTGAAGCGGTCTTCCCCAAGATATTTCGGGGCAGTATCAACCCCTGCCGCTCCGCGGCGAACGCAATGCGCCTCAAGAAACCCTGGTATCGCGATTTTCAGCATCCGGATGTAGTTAATACCTCCGCGGTTCACTTCATTCGCGATGACGATGTTGTAATTCGCCGCCTGCCGAGGCTTGAAATCTTTCCTCACTGGAACGCTTTGTCGCTGCCCGTCAATACGTCGCAATGCGGTACCTGCCGAAGTTTCACTACCGGCGTCGGCGTCGGATTCTCTTATCGCATCAAACGCTGGCTGGACTTCGACTCCGATCTGAACCATCAGCCTGATGCCAGCCCCTTACCCTCAGACCGGGCGGGAGGCAGCATTATCAGCGGCACCTTCGGATTTCGCACCGGTATCCAGACTCCGCGCTATGCACTCAAAGTCGCGCTGCGCCCCGGTTTTGTAAGCTATGATCGCGCATACCTTACCAGTCCCACAGGGATCCACCTCCTTTCGATAAGCGGTCCGGTCATCATTCCTCCCGCCTCACCAACGCCGGAGATCGGACGCATCACTCATTTCGTAACCGCTCTTTCGATCAATGCGGACTATGGACTCACGCGCCATTTTGCTGTGCGCGCTACATTCGGCAACACACCCGTGCGATACAAGACGGATTATTACGATCGGCCTCCGGGACGCGGCTCGCCACCCTACATTTACTTCATCTCACCTGACATGTACGCGACCAATGAGAATTGGAATTACCAGGCGGGGCCGGTGCTGCGGTTTTGATCTTTCTCTATTTATTTGCGAAGGACGGAGGACCCTTTTCGGGGCAGTTTGAGGAGCGCGATCCTCATTTCACTGCGAGCCAACCGGTCTGGCCGCAAACGTAGAGATGATTGCCGCCGCCGGCTGTCCCCGAGGTATTTGTATAGAGTGAGCCGTTAACGCATGTGCCTGACGGAACGTCGGCTCCGGATGTAAAAGTTGCCCCATTCGCCAGCTTGTATGCCCCTGAAGTCACAGCGGGTGCCGTCACATTTCCTGATCCGTCAACCACAAACGCAGGACTGACCACGGCCGCGGTGGCGATTACGTCATAGACAAAGCCGCTCGACCCGCCAAAAGCGTAGGCCGTGTCATAGCTGCCCAGAATCGTTGTATCGCGGATTACATTGCCAGTCGCTGTCGAGGCAACCGATACGCCGATCTGTGTACCTGAGCCTGAGCCTGAGCCGGTATACACGCTGGCGAAACCTCCACCCCAGATCAGGTTTCGGGAGGATCCGTGCAAAAGGCTGATGTCCGTGGCGCCAGAAGTATTATCGCCATTGCGCTCGATGTCTCCGACCTCAATCGAGTTTCCCGTCGACTGCGTCAGGTTCGCCGGATATCCGGTCTCCGCTGCCTGATCAAGCTCTACTCCGATATGGCCACCGTTCCCTTCCAGATGCAGGTTATAAATCGCATTCACGCTGGCGCCCACCAACTTTAACGCTGTCCCCGAAGAGACCTGGCCATTCTCGATGTCGAGGCCAAAGAATCGATTGGCGTTTGACGCCGATATGCCAAAACCGCCGATCACGCTCTGATCCAGTCGCACCCCATTCCCGCTCACATTGCAATGCACGGAATAGTAGTTGGCAGTGATTGAGCCGAGACTGGAGAGGCAGTTGCCATGGACAAAATTATTGGAAGTGAAATTGTTGACAACGACGCCATCGACCAACTCAAGCTCAAGCGAGGTGTCGGCTGCAGCGAATGGCGGCCCTTCGTCGACCACCAGGTCGTTGATGCTTACAGCCCGGCCGGCATAAGGGCCCAGAGCGTCCGAGGACTGCTCATAGACGGCAAAGCGGACGGAAGTGAAATTGCCCGGAGAAGAAAGCAGAGTCATCGACGCAGGCGAGTTTACGTAGCCTATGTTCGCGCCCAGAGGACTGGCGCCGTTGCCCGAATCAATCTCCAGCTGATCGCCGACGTCCACGTCATTGAACTTTGTTCCGCTGATCCAGGTCACCTGGGTACCGGTGATGGAAACCGTTCCGGAAATCTGCTTGCCTACATAGAAGGCAGGATTACCATCGGCGAGTGTGTAGGTGAAGTGGGCTCCGTTAAAGTAGTAGCTGACGCCGCGGTGGCTCATCACCCAGTGCGTCGCAAGCGTGTAGCTGCCGCGAGGATTGAAGCGTAAGGTGAAGCCGATGGGCAGGTCGGGTGGAGTTGAGATCGTGCCCCCGGCGGCGTCTACTTCAATGGTGCAAACCTGGCCCAGACCAACACAATAGGCGACGGCCGCATTTATCCTCGCGCCAAGGTCCGCACCGGCAAAGCCTGAGGCATTCACCACGCCTTTGGCCGGCTGCGCGCTGCGCGCAAATCCGGCGCAAACCTGGACAACGACTAGCACGCAGATGATCCTGGTCCTGCCCGTCATGTTCATCAATAATGCGCCTCTCTGATGAACTTTTCAGCAAGAGCCAGGAAATCAGCCATTCGGAGTCGACGACCGCCTGGAGGGGCGACCTCTGATCCTTGCCGAGCAGGCGCTTATTGTCCTTGGGCTATTGGGAAGCTTTCAAGATTTGAGCGATCGGTCCATGCGGCGACAAGACGAGTGAGTCCCTCAGCTTGCTGGAAGGACAGATTGTCTGGCCCGAAAAGACAGGAGGCGGCGGTGCGCCCAAGCAGCTTCAAATCAGTCCAGAATGTGGCGCGGCACATATATTCCAGATCGAGCCAGGCCTTTCTGGGCTTAATGCATATCTCGTAAAAGGCATCGAGCTGAGTGTCAGGAATAACGGAAAGAATCTCCTCCTCATTGCGAAATGCAAGAGTCGCCATCCCGGTCATACCGGGACGATACGACAAGTCCAGTCCTTCGTGATGCGGCAATTTTGGGCGCGGTCCGACCAGACTCATATTACCTATCAACACATTCCAGAACTGAGGCAGTTCGTCCAGCTTATGGCGGCGAAGAAATGCACCTACCGGAGTAATCCGCGAGTCGCCGCTGATTGTTATTACAGGACCCTCACAATTCATCACACGCATCGAGCGGAACTTATAAAGCGTAAATTCTGCCCGGTTACGGCCTGCCCGGCGTTGACGAAATAGCACTGGACCGGGAGAACTCAAGCGCACCAACAACATGATCAAAAGCATTGCGGGAAATAAAGTGAGCAGCGCGATCGCCGCAACCGTCACGTCCATGCAGCGGCGGGCTGCCGACATCACCCATTGACTGCCATTCGAGGCTCCGTCAGCGACGCGCGAATCAATACAACTGCCAATCCGCTGGAAGGTTGAACGCCCATACATGCCCTGCACCAGCCGGAGATGTTCCATCTCCATCTGAAAATGTTCCATTTCGGCGAAAATCTGATCGACATCCGCCGTGTCAACAGGAAAGGTCTCTGCGATCAAATGTGCACTCATGAAGACAAAATATCCCACAAAACAGAGTATTTACCAATTCAGGGTTGCCTAATCAGCGTACCGAATGCTTGAAATCTGATGAGTTTGTAATCGAGGAACGGACGTATCCGTACGTAATTGTGATGCTTATAAGTATATCGGTGAGGATAGGCGCCCAATTTAAATTTCCACCAAATCGCTGCTTAACTAGTCATAATCTTTCGGTTTGCAACACACAAAAGTAATTTGACGTTCAAGAATTTGTAACATTGACCCGAACGAGTTTGCCTGGTCGAAACGAAAACTGCGCCCGGAATTTGCGGCGCATGCATCATGATATCCTGCTCGCGGTACGTCACTTACTCTAGGCATGTTCGGGTCTTCCCGACCACCTGCGAAACCGGATCGCCTGAGTCAGAGTCGCAGGCTATTTTTTGTATGTTGACGCGAAAATTCTCTCTCCTTGCTCTGCCATTATTCGTATTAAGCATGCACGCCCAGGACCAATCCCCCGGCAGTGCCCCTTCCCCGAATAATGGCCAGCAACAATACGGCGTCGTGGACTGTACTGACCCGCTTCTGTCCGGCTCAGCTCAATGCACGCAGGAAAATCAAGAGCGAAATTACAACCTGCAGCCCCAGAACGAGAATGGAGTTCCTGGATTGCTGCCGAATGGGCAGTTCCCGGCGAACAACACCTACCGCGACAACGGCTCTCTCACCTCGCAAGGTCAGAACCGGAATCAGTTCTGGCGGAACCTTCTTCCACCGGAGCCGCTCACTGAATTCCAGAAGTTCGTCGCCTCCAGCACGGGCCAGGTGCTGCCGGTATTCGGCTCGAATCTTTTTCGCAATGTCCCGTCCACCTTTGCACCGTTGGACATGACGCCGGTCCCGCCGGACTACGTGATCGGCCCCGGCGATGAGTTGCGAATTCGCGTCTGGGGCCAGGTTAACTTCAATGCCGATTTGCGAGTCGATCGTTCCGGTGCAATTTATCTGCCGCAGGTAGGTGAAATTCACGTCGCCGGATTGCCGTTTTCAAATCTCGACCCGCATTTGCGGACTGCAATCGGACGGGTTTACCGGAATTTCGATCTCACAGCCGACGTCGGCCAGATTCGCGCCATCCAGGTTTATGTGGCTGGCCAGGCTCGGCGCGCGGGGGTCTACACCGTCAGCTCGCTCAGCACCCTGGTGGACGCGCTCTTCGCCAGTGGCGGGCCCTCGCTCGAGGGCTCCATGCGTCATATTCAGGTGAAACGCAATGACACTGTGGTCACCGATTTTGATTTGTACGCGTTTATCGCTCACGGCGACAAATCCGGGGATGTGAAGCTGTTGTCTGGCGATGTGATCTTCATCCCGCCTGCCGGCCCTCAGGTTGCCGTAACCGGAAGCGTAAGAAATCCGGCGATTTATGAATTACGCGAAGGAGATACGATTGGCGCTGCGGTGAACGATGCCGGAGGAGTATCGACGGTGGCCGCCGGTGCGCGCATTTCCCTGGAGCGGATCTCGGATCACCGCGACCGGCAGGCAATGGAAGTCGCCATGGACACTGCCGGCATGGCAACGCCGCTTGCCGGTGGGGATATTCTGCGTGTTTTGGCGATCGTGCCCAGATACGACAAGACGGTCACGCTGCGCGGCAACACGGCAAATCCAGGCCACTATGCCTGGCATGAGGGGATGCGTCTCAGCGACCTGATTCCGGACCGGGATTCCTTGATGACTCGTGACTACTGGTGGAGGCGGGCACAGTTAGGGCTGCCGTCCCCGGAGTTTGAACCAGTTCCGGCTTTCTCGAGCATGCGGCAGCCTTCAACACCGGTGGATCTGCCCAGACGACAGTTCCAGCAATCGCAGCAGCCTGCGGGACAGCGTGGCGTGAATGGGGTGCTGGGCGCCCCGTCTTCTTCATCGGAAGACCAGACGAACGCCTCATCATGGGAAGACCAGACGAACGCCTCCAACTCGTATCCCTCAGGACAGCAGCAGCAACAGCAGCTTTCGGATACATCCGGTTATCAGCTGCCAAATCAGCGGGCTGCCAACTCATCCCTCGCCGCGCAGCAGGCCCGCCTGCAGACGCAAAACACTCCCCAACAACCTGAACGCACCGATGTACGCATAAGCGCACCGGAAATCGATTGGAATTATGCCGTGATCGAGCGGCTGGACCGCGACACCCTGAAGACCTCCCTCATTCCTTTCGATCTGGGCAGGCTGGTGATGCAACATGACCCATCACAGGATCTTGAGCTGCAACCGGGCGATGTGGTGTCTGTTTTCTCGCAGGGCGACATCCACGTTCCTCTTGCGGAACAGACAAAGTATGTTCGCCTTGAAGGAGAATTTGTACATGCGGGTATTTACAGTGTGAAACCGGGGGAAAGGTTGCGCGAATTGGTGCAGCTCGCCGGCGGTCTTACGCCCAACGCCTATCTCTATGGATCAGAGTTCACACGCGAGTCGACTCGCATTGTGCAGCAGGCCAGAATCGACGAATACGTTCAGGATCTTGAGCTTCAGGTGTCGCGGGGCGCCATAGCGCTTGCCGCCTCGCCGGTCTCCTCAACTCAGGATATTGCCAGCGGTTCTGCGGCGCAGGCCAGCGGTCGTGAGCTTATTTCACGTTTAAGGCTGATCCGCGCAACAGGCCGGGTCGTGCTTGAGTTCAACCCCGCTGCCACAGGTCAGAACATGATCCCCGATATTGCGCTTGAGGACGGCGATCGCTTTGTTGTGCCTCCGGTGCCTGCTACCGTAAATGTCGTAGGCGCCGTATATGACCAGAATTCCTTCCTCTATAGCAACGCAAGAACCAGCGGTGCCTACCTGCATCTGGCTGGCGGTCCTACTCGCAATGCGGACAAGAAACATGTATTCATCATTCGTGCGGACGGGTCGGTGCTGAGCCGTCCATCCGCGAACGGACTCTGGGGAAATACCTTCGAGCAGTTACGAATGAATCCAGGCGATACCATCGTGATGCCAGAGAAGAGTTTCAACCCCTCCGGCCTGCGCGGTTTTATCGAGTGGTCGCAGTTGTTTTCGCAGTTCGCGCTTGGTGCCGCCTCAATCGCTGTGATTGCCAAGGAATAGCATGCGGCCCTTCGGGATCCAAGCTGGTTTGAACATAAATGGCGATTGACACCCACTTGCCGACTTCGAAACGGGAGACCGAACTCTCCGATTTACCTGCGTCTGTCCGTGATCGCGAGGACGAACTCTCGCTGTTGGACATTTCAATTGTCCTGGCTAACCGCAAAGGCTTCATCCTCGCCGTGACGCTCTTTTGCGGCATCGCAGGTCTGCTTGTTGCGCTGGTCCTGCCCAAGCGATATACGGCGGTTGCAACCGTCTTGCCGCCCCAGCAAAACTCATCCATGGGAGCAGCTATGACCTCACAGCTGGGCAACCTGGGAGCCATTGCGTCACTTGCCGGCCGCGATCTGAATCTCAAGAATCCGAATGATATGTACGTGGCAATGTTCACCAGCCGGACGGTCGAAGACGCCATGATTCAGCGTTTTGGGCTGATGCAGGAATATCGGGAAAATTACCTCTCGCTCGCACGAAAAAAGTTCGAGAATTACTCGGCCGTCGACGGAAATGGCAAGGACGGCCTCATCCATATTTCCGTTCAGGACAAGGACCCAAAGCGCGCGGCTGAGTTGGCGAACGCCTGGATTGATCAGTTTCGCAAGCTGTCGCAGACCCTGGCCATCACCGAGGCATCGCAGCGGAGGCTTTTTTTTGAGCAGCAGATGGAGCAGGCAAAGGACAACCTCGCGAATGCGGAAGAGGCCCTGAAACGCACTCAGCAGACGACCGGTATGATTCAGCTGGACAGCCAGGCGCGCGCCCTGATCGAGTCAGCGGTCACACTGCGCGCGCAGATCGCCGCGAAAGAAGTTCAATTGCAGGCAATGCACACCTACGCCACTAATGAAAATTCAAACGTTGTGGAACTGCAACAGGAACTGGACGGCCTGCGGGCGCAGCTGGCCAAACTGGGCGGTTCGGAAGACAGCGCAAGCAGTCTGATTGTACCTAAGGGCAAAGTTCCGGAAGCAGGGCTCGAATATGTTCGCAAACTGCGCGACGTGAAGTATTACGAGACAATCTTTGAAATTCTTGCTCGGCAGTTTGAACTTGCCAAGCTCGATGAGGCAAAGGAGGGCGCCCTGGTCCAGGTGGTCGACCCCGCAATTCCGCCCGATAGGAGATCTTCTCCCAAACGAAGCCTGATTACGATCGGGGCCGCAGCGTTTGGTCTCATTCTTGGAGTACTTCTCACGCTCCTGCAGACCGGCCTGGCCCGTTTGAAGGGCGATCCGGTTACTTTGGGGAAGCTCGCGCAGTTAAAGGGCGCATTGCGGGTCAAACGTTCTTAACGTTTTGTCCCTCTCAACGCCTCATCGCCGCCAAATCGAGATGACCATAGACGCTAACCGCGAGGATTTGAGCAGCGCCACGACCACCGTACCACCTTCGGCCTCTGTCTTCGCAGTCGTCGTTCTTTACCGTTGCACCCCGGAGTCTTCTGCAGCCGTCGCGACACTTACGCGCGCCCTGGCTTCCTCCGCTGGTCTTGCTGTCTCCGTACTTGTTTACGACAACTCACCCCACCCCTGGAACGGGCAATGTCCGCCAGGTTGGCTTTATCGCCACGATCCAGCAAACGGTGGCGTCTTCGCCGCTTATTCCAAAGCCCTCGAGCTGGCCTCAACCAGGCAGGAGTGGTTACTGCTTCTCGATCAGGACTCACGGTTGCCGGCAGATTTCTTTCTCTGTCTTGCCGAAGCGATCACGGGCACGGCCCGTGATCCAGCCGTCGCCGCGATTGTCCCCGTCGTACGCCAGGATTCCAGCGTCCTTTCTCCACGTCGGGTCCGGCTGGGAAGGACCACCCCTTTCTCCACTCCAGGCATCGCCAAGTACGAACTGACGGCGCTCAATTCCGGCGCTGCCGTTCGAGTCGTTTATCTCCGGGCACTTGGCGGCTTCAACAACGATTTTTGGCTTGATTATCAGGATTACTGGCTTTTTCATGTTCTTGCGCGCCAGGGGGGCCGGGTCTGTGTCAGCAGCGCTGTACTGGAGCACAGTCTCTCGGTTCGCGACTACTCCAGCGACATGACGGTTGACCGATACAACAGCATCCTTGCTGCCGAGATGCGTTTTGCTAATCAATACCGGCCACGTCTGGAGCGTGTTCTGCTCGTTGCGCGACTGGCTGTTCGCGCCTTTCGTCAATCGCGCACGCTCGCTGATCCTTCTTACGCCCGGGCAACTCGCGTCGCTCTCGTGCGCCAGACAAAAATCCTTCTCGGAGCGAGGCCATGATTCAGCCTGCCGGGTATGCGGAGTATCTCCCCGGCCGCGAAACTGGGCACTCGGCTGGGCGTTCTCTCGGCGAAACTCTTCGCATCTGGCTGCTTTCCATTATCGTCGCTGAGTTGGCGCTCATGGGCGGCGGACGTCTGCTCCCCATTGGCCCAATCACCGTGCGAATGCTCCTCTATGGCATAGCCCTCACCTGGACCGCTCTGCAACTCCTCCTGGGTGCGCGGCTTCGTTGGGACATATTCTTGTTCACCCTTGCCTTTGCCCTCCTGCTGGTCTTCGACTGCATCCTGGGCCTGCTCTCGGGCGCCGACCTTGCCTCGATCGGCACTGACGTCAAGCCGCTTACTTATTTCTTCATGCTCCCCTTCTTCTCTCTTGCCCTGCGAGATGACGCTGACATTCGCAGAGTCATGAGCGTCCTGCGCTGGGCTGGCCTGCTGCTCGCAATCATTTACTTGGCCGTCTGCCTGGCTCAGGTCGCGGGCCTGATTTCTCCGGCCGTCCTTCTGCTCGCCATCGGACAGGGTGGCGACGACACCGTGAGCCAGGAATTCTTCGGTCGTACCGATCCCGCCACAACGTCTATCTTCCTCTTTACCTACAAGGGCTTTCTTTTTCTTTGCGTCGGCATCGTGCTCTGGGTAAGAAAACGAGGTTACGGCTTCTTTTTCGCGGCGATTTGCCTGTTGGCACTTCTGCTGACTCTGGTTCGCGGCTACCTGCTGGCCATCGGCGCAGTGGCCGCAATCTACTTCCTCTTCTTCCAGCGGCGCTTATGGCTGAAGCTTGCGGGCATCATGCTGCTGGGGTTGGCGGTCGTCGTCACGCTGCAGCTGCTCCAGGCTGGTCGCGCCGCTTCCGACATCGCTGTCAGCGATCAGGCTCGCTCCAGAACCGTGAATCAGGTCATCGAACGACAGTCGCTCCCGGTCGTCTTGGTTGGACACGGTTTAGGCGTAGGCGTGCCCGAACGCCCGCATGGCATGGAGATTTCCTATCTCCAGATTTACCATCAGCAAGGGATCGTTGGCCTCGCCTTCTGGGCCAGCCTCTTTCTTGTTCTCACACTGCAAATTCTCCGTATCTCGCAGCGAAGATGGGACCCCGACGCGATCGCTCTCTACTTAATAGCCTTGGTCGTCTTTGTAGAGACGGCCACGAACCCGACCATCAACAATCCCATTGGCATGAGTGTCGTGATGATTGCCTTGGTTGGACTGCAGAGGATCGAAGAAAGGCAACTCGCGTCAGCGCCCCCTTTGGACGCGGCCGCTCATGGCCAGAATTTATAGTGGGTCGACGCCAGCTTACGACCCTTCGTACACGCGGCGGGTGGCCTCAAGATATGCGCGTCCCCATTTCTGGCAAGGCTCGAGGTGGCAGCCCTCGCCCCACTCGTTCCAGGCGTTAATGAATATCCAGCGATGTCCCTCGCTATCGGGACTTGATCTCTCAACAGCCTCTCGAAGCCACGCTTCATATTTCGTAGGCGTTGAGTCCCTCAGCATGAAAGCCCTTCGCTCACGACGCGCCGAGTTATCCCACATGGGAGTGACGCACTCAAAACTACGATCAGTAAGAGGTGGAGCAGATCTCCAGCGCCGGTAGAGTTCGCCATATGAGAAAACTCTGTCGTTTCGCCTTGGACTTCGCAAGGCGCGCAGCCCATGAATGAATTTGCTCGCCTGAAAACTGTATAGGTTCGGTTGGAAGCGCACCGCCGCATCAAACCCCATGCTCGCAGAATCCCGCGGATGGCGGACAAAGTTGCTCTGGACATTTACGATAAAGAGATCGCCCAGGCCGGCCTTTCTGACCTCGGCCCGCCATCGCTCCGCAGTCTCCCGGGGATCCGGCAGCAGTTCGATGCGATAGATGAGGACAAGCGGTTTTCCTTCGATCCTGATGTAGCGCGGATCCTCCAGGGTGCGAATCAAGTGCTGAATATGGGCGATGTCATCTTCAGCGGAATAATGCTGTTCGAGCAGCACATTTTTGGCGTTGCCCTCCCATCTTCTCGTCCAGTTCTCGTTTGCCCAGCAGATGCAAAAGGGAAAATCCGGCTTCCCGGTAGCCAGCACTTCGTCGAGCGGCCGCTCCAGTATGCGCCTTCCGTTAAACCAGTAGTGGTAGTAGCAGAATCCATACACGCCATACTCCCGCGCAAGGTCGGCCTGAGCCTCGCGTACTTCAGGCACGCGCAAATCGTAAAACCCGAGATCCGCCGGAAGGTGTGGTTGATAGTGCCCGCGAAAGCGGGGCCGCGCCTTCGCGACATTGGTCCACTCGGTAAATCCTTTACCCCACCACTCATCGTTGTACGGGGTTGGATAGAACTGGGGAAGATAAAAGGCGATGAAGCGCGGCGAGTCCAGGCTGGTGCCTTCCGTCGCAGTCTTTTCCTTGGCGGTCCCGATCATTGTTGCGAGAGTATCCTTCGTACTTCGATGGTCTGGGGAACGATGATGCAAAGAACATAGGCGCAGATCGTTCCCGAAACAACCCCGACCAGTCCGAATGCCCGTCCCAGGAAAATAGAGGCTGCAACATTCACGACCGCTCCAATTCCAGAGTAGATTGCCTGACCCTTGACCCGCCCGGCAGCCCCCAGGAGACACGACTCACACCAGCACAAAACCACCAGGCAGCTCCATATCGCCATTGCGACAACCAGGCCATGCGAGGGTACCGCGGCTGCACCCGCCCAAAGCCTGATGAATGGCCTGGCGATAATGACAAGGAGGGCAACGACGGCCAGAGTCGAACCAACGGCAATTTTCACATTGTAGCGATAGGTCTTTCGGACCCATGAGAAGTCCCGTCGTGCAAATGCGTCGGCATATGCCGGCCATAGTGCCGGGATCGACACGACCTGTAACAGCGACGAGTACGAAAAGAGCCTCCAGGTGACGCTGTATGGGGTGACTTCGCGCGCACCCAGAATCTGGGCGATGATCACATTATCCGTTTGCAGCAGTATGATTCCGGCGATCTGCACGGCAAAGAAGGGAAGCCCCGTATTCAGCAATTCGCTTACGTGTTCGCGGGGAATGCTCCGGAGCGCAGGAGTCAACCAGTCGAAATGCCTGTACAGCCAGGCCGTGCTCAGCGCTCCAGTCAGCAGCGTCGAGCCGGAGAAGGCGACGACCAGGCCAGGCAAACCGAGGTGCAATCGCGTAGCGGCAACAAGAAGCAGCAGGCTGAGCATGCTGCCGGCCGAAGCCCAGTAGTTGGCCAGGGTTAGCTTCTTGCATGCGCCAAGGATTTTTGGTGTGACCGTGAACGGGAAGCTCGCCAGAAACACAATGATGGCAAAAGCCGCGGCCAGATTGATCTCTCCGCGATCCCCAGCCATTTTGGCGCCCAGCACCGCCGGCCATGAGATGAATCGCCACGCAATGCTCACGCCCAATCCGAGGACAACTGCGACCGCCGTTATGCCTGCATACGCGGCGTTGACGCGAAGCCTGGCGGTTGCGAATTCCTTGAGCGCAAGGGCTTCGGCGATCTTGTTGATCGCCGTGTTGCCGATACCCAGATCGAAGACCGTTAGCCACGCAAGGATTGAGCTAAGCGTCACCCATATCCCGTAGCGCTCCGCCCCGAGATAGCGGACCGTCAGCGGAACCGCGATAAATGTGGTGACAACCGCCACCCCCCTGCCGGCAAGCGCAGTCGAAATTCCCTTCAGAATTCGCGAATAGCTGTGCCCGGGGCTCGCATCGTCTCCGCGCGCGAAGGCAGCCCGGAGTTTCGGGAAGGTATACCTGCCACTATTCATCAAGAGGTTTCATTGCCGATCGCTCAATAGTGCGCACTGCTCTCGCAAGGTTATACGTTGGAGGTAGCCGCGCGCTAAGCCTTGCTGAAGACAAATACCAGGGCCGACCGTTCGATCGTCCTGAATCCAAGATCTCCGAGCCGCGACAGCACAGTCTGAACCTTTTCCTCGCCAATCATATGCGGATGGACCTCCATGATGACCAGCTCGGCCTTGCGCAATGCATCCGCCTCTCTCATGACCAGTTCGTATTCCAGGCCTTCGATGTCGCAGATGAGAGCGTATTTTTCGAACTGCTCTTCACGCAGGATCCGACATAGCTGAGTTGCCGGCACGGTGACAGGCGGCTCGCGGCTTCCATCGTAGAGCAGAGAGTTCCCCCAGAAGTCGAGGCTCGGGCTAAACGTCACGCTTTCTGAGCCATACGCCAGGGCCCGATTCACGATCTTGAATGCGCAGCCGTTGGCATCCCGATTTGATTTCAGGTGAGGGATCGCCAGTGGGTTTGCCTCCACCACGACATGGGCTTCAGCACGCTGGAGAAGTTTGTTCGTCATGCAGGCGACGACGCCGATACAGCCGCCCAACTCGACCACCGGCCATTCGCTGCGGATAAACCGGCGTGCTGCGCTCCTTTCCGGTTCCTCATACCCGCCGGTAAGCAATTCGAGTTTCATCCGTGTGTCGGGGATGTCGCGCAATTCAAATCTGCATCCGTCCAGGGAGACAATCCTGTTGCGCCCCCGAGCATAGATCTCGATCTTCAGCCTGAGCCTGCTGTAGACGAGCCTGGTAAATTCACCGATCCCTTTATTTGTGAGCAGCCGATACGCCGCGCGCACTTTTCCTGTCACAGTGCTGACCAAACCTTCACCTGGGTGTTTCTATCAGGGTCTCACAATCGACGGCTCTGGGTATCTGAGATGCAATACAAAGGCATACCCATGCTAGTGGCGCCCTTCTCTCGAGGTCTGCCACCACCGCGCCATCAGGTTCCTGGTCAAGTCCAGTCGCCATTGCGCCATCTGTGCCCAGGAGGCGTGATTGTCCGCTGTGGCATTGCCGCCATGCCTTCGATACTGGATGAGGGGTTCGTCCAGATAAACCACCTTTCCGAATAGGGTGTGCAGTAAGCCGATCCACTGGTCATGCATCGGGGTTCGTGCCGGAATCGGCAAACAATATTCCAGTGACGATCGCCTGAAGGCCATTGCGCAGCCCAAAAACGTGTTTTTCATAAGATTCGAAACCAGCCCGGGCCTGTACGGTTTCATCGTTGCCAGTGACGAGGCGAACACTCGCCCCTCGCCATCAATGAGTTCGGCGTCGCTCAGCACCAATGTGGTCGCTGCGTCGCTGGCAAAGATACTGCGGATGCGCTCCACCTTCCCGGGCATCCACCGGTCATCCTGATCGCAAAGTAGCAGAATCTCTCCCTTCGCCAGGGCCAGTGCCCGTTCAAAGCTACGGATTGGTCCTAGCGTCTGCTCGTTCTGGTAGAGCCGGAGAGCGACCGCACTCATTTCGCTCTCAGCGGCTTTCAACATCTCGATTGTGCTATCGCGCGAGGCATCGTCCACCATCACAAGCTCATCTTCGGGACGCAGTTGCGGCATAACTGTCCCAAGCTGTTCGCCCAGAAACCGTGCCCCATTCCAGGTCGCCATGCAGACGCTCACGTTCGTACTGGTTGGAAGGTCTGTCATCCCGCTTTCCCGGATGGTCGCCTCAGTTGAGCCAATGAATTCGAATCCTGATTGGAGCCCGTTATCGTCGAACTCTTCACCCCTTTAACATTGTTATCTTATTCTCAGATTTAGCTGTCGTCTCCGCAGCTATCGGATGGCGTCGGGGCGTGAGCAAACCTGCCCGCTACTTGAGGAATATTTTGCCAGCTTGCGTTACGGTCAGCGTCGTCCTCTATCGCCATCGATTGGAAGAGGTGCGCAACCTCTTTGAGCAGCTTGCCGCCGATCCAGCGCTTGCCGGCTGGGCCATTGTAGATAACGGCGGTGCCGACGAGGCGTGTGCTCTGGCCGCCTCGCTCGGTGGTCTTTGCCTGCGTCCCGGCCGCAACCTGGGCTTCGGTGCCGCTCACAATCTGGCTCTGCGCTCTCTACCCGCGACAGGGGCGCCCTACCACGTCATTTTGAATCCCGACATCGGCCTGGAAGGGGGCGCTTTCGCGGCTTTGGCGAGCGTCATGAATGCGAAGCCGGAAGTCGGCCTGGTGATGCCGCGTGTGCTTTATCCCGACGGATCGAACCAGTTTCTCTGCAAGTTGTTGCCTGCACCGCTCGATCTGGCGCTGCGCAGACTGGCTCCCGGAATCGTCAAGCGCTTCTTTCGCAACCGCATCGCGACCTTCGATCTGCGTGCCTTCGATTATGAATCGCCTGTCTTTGTGCCTTCTCTTTCCGGATGTTTCATGTTCACTCGGCGCGCCGTGCTGGATGCCGTGAGCGGTTTTGACGAACGTTTTTTTCTTTACATGGAAGACATCGACCTCTGCCGCCGCATGGCGGCCAGATCGGAACTGCTGTATTGGCCGGAAGTTACCGTCAGGCACGAGCACCAGATGGAGTCGTACAGGAACTTTCGCGTATTGCTCCTCCATCTCCGGTCGGCAATCGCCTATTTCAACAAGTGGGGATGGTTCTTCGATTCCCAGAGGAAAGAAGCCAATCGCGCGGCGATTGCACATCTGCGGGCCAAAGGATATAAGGTCTAGCTCGCCATGAACGCTTCAACGACCCCGCTGACAGTTACAGAGCCGACTCAGAGAGGCGGGACTATGACCAGGCCGAAATTCGAGCCTACCGTGCGGGCATGCCCACTTGACACTGCTCTGGCCAAAGGCATAAAACCATCCCATTTGCGGGCTAACCCTTTCCGAACCCTGAAGTCTCTTGTTCAAGGCCCGAGTAATTTGCTCTTTACGTCCCCCCGCGCATAGCTTCTTTCGAATTCGGCAACGGCCGTCGATGGACCGCATTCCCTGAATTCGCTCATCGCAGCATCGTAGCAACGCGCGCCGCTTCCCATAGCCTCAACACTGGACAGGACACGTATGTTCGCAAAGATCTTCCGCACTCTAAGCTTCACCGCCGCCGCCGCAGCACTCGCTCTGATTGCGCAGCCGCCCCTCCTCGCCCAGATCGCCCCGTCCCCCGCTACCCGCCGCATTACCGAGCCCATCAACGAGAACTCCCGGCTCATCATAAAGGGAACAGTTCATCCGCTTGCCCGGGCCGCGAATGACCTCGGACCCGCACCCGACAGCATGCCGCTCGATCGCCTTCAGCTCATCCTCAGGCGCAGTGACGCGCAGGAGTCCGCCCTCAAGCACCTTATTAATGACCTGCACACGCCCGGCTCGGCCAGCTATCACAAATGGCTGACGCCCACCCAGTTCGGGGAGCAGTTTGGTGCCTCGGATGAAGACATCGCTACCGTTGAGGCCTGGTTACAGTCGCACGGATTCAGCATCACGAAGGTCAATCCCGGCAGGCAGAGCCTTGAGATCTCCGGCAACGTTGAGCAATTCCGCAATACCTTTCACACCCAGATTCACAAGTACAGGGTCAACGGTGAGACGCACTATGCGAATTCCACCGACCCGCAAATTCCCGCCGCCCTCGCGCCCGTCATCGGCGGATTTGCAATGCTGAACAACTTTCACATCAGGAGCTATGCCAAGCCTCTGGGTGAAGCCAGCTACGCCCCCACGACCGGTAAAACCATTCCTGAATGGACAACGTCCGGCAGCCCATACCCCAATTTCGCGCTCTCTCCCGGCGACTACGCCGTCCAGTACGACCTCAACCCGCTTTACAGCGCGGGTACCAATGGAACCGGCCAGACCATCGCCATCGTGAACGAATCCAACATCAACATCTACCTGGTCGACCAGTTCCGCTCTCTCTTTAAGCTTCCCGCCAATCCGCCCCAGATCATCATTGATGGAAACGACCCCGGCATCGACGGTATCAACAATCCTGACGGCCCAAATGGCGCTTCAGTCGAGGCCTATCTCGATGTCGAGTGGGCCGGGGCCGTGGCGCCAGACGCCACCGTCGATCTCGTAATAGGGGCAGACACGGCTCTCTCTTCCGGCCTCATCCTGGCTCTGCAGCACGCCATCAACGGCAACGTTGCTCCGGTGGTCAGCTTGAGCTTCGGCGGCTGCGAAAAGAATCAGGGCTCCTTCAATCAATTTATTAATGCCCTCTATGAGCAGGCCGCCGCTCAGGGCATTACCGTGTTGGTTTCTACTGGAGATAACGGGTCTGCCAGCTGCGATAACGACAATACCCAGTACTTTGCCATCGGCGGCCAGGCCGTAAACGGCCTGGCCTCTACGCCTTACAACATCGCCGTTGGTGGAACGGACTTCTACTACAGCGCCTGGAACCAGGGTACTTCCGCCATCAACACTCAGCTTGCGGGTTACTGGAACACTACCTCAAGCAACAACACGCCTACAGTCTCGATCAAAGGCGTCATCCCCGAGCAGCCCTGGAACGAGAGCCAGTTCGGCCTCAACATCAACAGCATCTACAACGAGAGCGACGGGACTGTCACCAGCATCGCCGGCGGCAGCGGCGGGGCGAGCAATTGCGCCACCGGCACCTACGACTCCAGCGGCGATACCCTCACCTGCACTGGCGGCTATCCCAAGCCTGTCTGGCAAACGGGCACCGGCGTACCCTCCGACAAGGTGCGCGATATCCCCGACCTCTCGCTCTTTGCCTCCAGCGGAATCAACAACAGTTATTACGTCATCTGCGCCACGGACGGTGACTGCCAGCCTGTCTCCAGCGGCGGGACCGTGCAGATCTTTGGAGTTGGAGGAACCTCCGCCTCGACTCCATCCTTTGCAGGCATCATGGCCCTGGTGAATCAGAAATATGGGCGGCAGGGTCAGGCCGACTTCGTCCTTTATCCGCTCGCCGCGCAGTATCCGGCGGCCTTCCACGACGTAACTAACGGCACCAACTCCGTGCCTTGCAACGTTACTACCACTTCGTTGGGTGTTCCCCCGTTAGACTGCATTACCGCGGGTAGCTCGGTTAGCATCACCGACCCGACCTATGGCACGGCGACTGAGGGCCAGATCGGCACCGGCTCCACGCCTGAATACAAAGCGACCGCCGGTTATGACCTCGCCACAGGCCTGGGAACCCTCGACGCAAACGTGCTCGTTACCGACTGGAACAAAGTGAGTTTCGCTTCCTCCACTGTGACGATGTCCTCGCCGACGGCGGGAACCTACACGCACGGCAGCAGTATCACCTTTACCGCGAACGTGGCCGGCTCGTCACCTACCGGCAACGTCGCCCTGGAAACCGACAATCCGCAATCGGTCCAGCAGGCCCAGGGTTTCTTCGCTCTGAGCAACGGTACGGCGACGGGCACGGTAACAACGCTGCCCGGTGGCACCTACAATGTCTGGGCCAACTACGGCGGCGACAACAAGAACACGGCAGGCCAATCGGCGAAAACGCTCATTACTGTCAGTCCCGAAGCCAGCGGCGTTTTCCAGAATGTGTATGCGAATGGAACTCCGCTTACTTCTGGAGCCACCGGGATTCCTTATGGAACCGCCTTTGAGTTCTTCGCCGCGGTGGCTCCCACCTCCAAGTTGGCTGCGTTGGAAACCTGTCTGGCCCCTGGAAGCACATCCGCCTGCCCTGTCTTTGGTCTTCCAACCGGTACCCTCACCTTCGCCGACAATGGGACCACCTTTGACACAGCGGTCCTCAACGCTACAGGCGAAGCCGATTACAATCCGAACGATCCTGTTGCCAGGCGCGCGGCCACCAACGTCGGCACCCACTCCGTAACTGCGAGCTATAAGGGAGACCTGAGCTACAACGCCTCCACTGCCGGCGCATTCACGTATACGGTGGTCCAGGCCACGCCGACCCTCAACCTGAGCGTCCCTAACCCGCCTGTGCTGGCAGGACAGCCCACAACCGTTACTCTGTTTGTTGAAACGTCAGGCGTCGGCGCTGCGCCCACAGGCACAATCAGCATTTCAGGAGCCCCCTCGGGGACGCCCACCAGCGTGTCGCTTTCCTCAAGCGGCGTCGACCTGGAAACTGGGGTTACTGTGAGCTATGCGACGATCACCATACCCGCCTCGGCGGCCGCAGGTGCGTACACCATCACCCTTGCCTACAGCGGCGACACGAACTACACGTCTACTTCGATAACCGGTACGGTAACGCTCTCGTCAGCTTCCAGTTTGAAGCCCAGCACGACCACCATCACTACGAGCGGCGCGGCCACCTCGCCCGCCTCACTCACCAGTATCACCGTCACCGTAACCGGCAGCGGAACCGTCGCTCCCACCGGATCGGTCATTCTTCAGACTTCCGGCTATGATTTCGATCCTCTGACTCTCACCCCCATCTCCGGAACCGATAAGTCAGAGGCAACGATCCAGGTAGACAGTTCGGGAATATTAGAGGGCGCAAACGTTCTCACGGCCGGCTACTTGGGTGACTCGGTCTACGCTCCCTCCACCTCCGCAGCCACGACTCTTGCGAATCCACTCTCCGACTTTGCGATGGTCCCGCAGACCAGCATCGTCAACGTGCCTGCTTCGCATACCGCGACCGACACCATCAACATCAGCTCGGTCAATGGATTCTCCGGCAATGTTGCCCTTACCTGTTCAGCCACCGGCGGCGTCGGTTGCTCGCTCAGCTCGTCATCCGCCGCGATTGCCAGCGGCGGCATTACCCCGGTCACGCTCACGGTGACCACCACGGGAGTTGCCGCCGGAACGAATTACGACGTACTTGTCCAGGGAGTCGATTCAACAGGCCATTACATTCACACCCTGGGAGTCAGGGTTATAGCCGCTTCGGCCGGTTTTCAGTTCATCCCCGTCACGCCCTGCCGGATCGTGGATACGCGGTGGCCGAGTGGTCCATTCGGGGGTCCGGAGATGGGCACGGGCGCCACTCGTTCCTTTGATATTCCTCAGGGCGGGTGCGGCATTCCTTCAACGGCCGTCGCCTATTCGCTCAACGCCACCGTGGTGCCGGATGGTTTCCTCAGCTATCTGACCCTGTGGCCCACCGGAGAGGCCCAGCCCTACGTCTCGACCTTGAACTCCGACGGCCGGGTCAAAGCCAACGCCGCTATCGTGCCCGCCGGCACCAATGGCGGAGTCAGCGTCTACGTCAGCAATCCGACCCAGGTCATCCTCGACATCGACGGCTACTTCGTGCCTGCCGGAACCACCTCGGCCCTGGCCTTCTACCCGGTCACCCCGTGCCGGGTGGTCGACACGGAATGGCCGACGGGCCCGCTCGGAGGACCTTCGATCTCCGCAGGCGGCAGCCGGTCCTTCCCGGTGACGTCGAGCGGTTGCGGCATACCTTCCACGGCGCAGGCCTATTCGCTGAATATCACCGCCGTGCCTCACTCCACGCTGGGCTACCTGACGGCCTGGGCCACGGGGCAGACGCAGCCCTATGTATCGACGCTGAACTCCTCGACGGGAACGGTTGTCGCCAATGCGGCGATCGTGCCGGCGAGCACCAGCGGTGACGTTTCCATCTTTGTCTCCGACGCCGCCGACGTAATCCTGGACATCAACGGCTACTTCGCGCCTCCGGGCACCGGAGGCCTCTCACTCTACACGGTCCCGCCCTGCCGCGTGATCGACACGCGCCCGACGGCGTTTACGGGAACGACGGTGGTCAACGTGGAGGGCAGCACGTGCGCCCCGCCGTCGACGGCGCAGGCATATGTGCTGAACGCAACCGTCGTGCCGCCGGGCTCGTTAGGCTACCTGACTCTCTGGCCCGACGGAGAGGCGCAGCCCTACGTCTCGACCTTGAACGCCCTGGACGGAGCCATCACCTCAAACATGGCCATCGTGCCCACCAACAACGGCAAGATCGACGCCTACGCCTCCAACCCCACCAACCTCATCCTCGACCTCTCCAGCTACTTCGCCCCGTGAGGGGGTGAAGTAGCTGGGCCCAAGTGCATTCCCCCGGAAAGATCAGCCATCAGTGATACCACCCGGTGAAATCACGGTGCTCCTTCGCGAGTGGAGTGAGGGAAAGCCCGCTGCCGTCGACCACCTGTTTGAGCTTGTCTATCCGCAACTGAGGCAGATTGCCGGTTCTCTCTTTCGAGGCGAGCGCCCCGAGAATGTACTGCAGCCGACGAGTGTGGTGAACGAGTTATTCCTGAAGCTCGTGCGCCAGCGCAGGCTGAAATTTGAAGACCGGGAACACTTTTACAGTCTTTCCGCGCGCCTGATGCGGCGGGTTCTGGTGGATCACGCGCGCTCCGAGGGAAGGCAGAAGCGCAACGGAGGAGTTCCCGTTCCGTTGCACGAGGAACTTGCCTGGATCGATGCGAAGCGGGCCGAGATGATGGATATCGATCGCGCTCTCGTCGAGTTAGAGGAGCTGGACTGCAGAAAATGCCGGATGGTGGAGCTCCGGTTCTTTCTCGGGTTTTCAGCGGAAGAAACCGCGGAATTGCTGAGCACCTCGAAGGCCACAGTAGACCGGGAGCTAAGATTTGCGCGCGGCTGGCTGTATGACCGCCTCCACTCACCCAGCCCATGACGCACTTTCTCTCCATTTCGCGCCAACCTGAGAGAGCGATCGAATGACCCAGGACTCAGAGAATTGGGAGGAACTCCAGGCTCTATTTCAGCTCGCTGAAGAGACGCCGGAAGAGGACCGCGAACGCGTGCTGGCCGAGAAGTGTCCGGATGCCGCACTGCGACGCCGGGCGCTGGCCATCTTCGCGGGCGCGAACACTGAAGGTGCAGCCTTTGCACCCGGAGCCTTTCCATCCGCTGATGCGCCCACTCTGAAAGGCAAGATCGGTCCTTATACGTTGATCCGGCACCTCGGATCGGGCGGAATAGGGGCCGTTTACTTAGTAGAACGAATGGTTGGCGGCGTCCTTCAGAGGTCGGCGCTGAAGGTGCTGGCCCCGCACGCCGCTGGTCCTTCCTTCATCGAAAGATTTCACCGCGAACAACATATCCTCGCTTCGCTCGATCACCCCAACATTACGCGGATGCTGGACGCAGGGCTGACCGACAGCGGTCAACCCTATCTGGTGATGGAATACGTGGACGGCGTCGCTCTCGACGCATATTGCAACGCACGAAATCTCGGAATCCCCGAGCGTCTGCAGCTGTTTCTTCGCGTGTGCGACGCCGTCGCGTATGCGCATCGCAATCTGGTGGTTCATCTCGATCTCAAGCCTTCGAATATTCTCGTAACCTCCGACGGCACGGTAAAGCTACTGGACTTTGGGACGTCAAAGCTGATTCAGCCGGGCAGCCTTTTGACTACCACGGTCCTGGCGACGCCGGCATACGCGAGTCCCGAACAATTGCGGAATGAGCCGGTAACGACCGCATGCGACATCTACGCGCTGGGCGCAATTCTGTTTGAGCTGCTTGCCGGTCGCCGGCCTGGCGGCAAAGCATCCGTCGCCGAAATGATCGAGCGAGCAATGAAGGAGGAGGAACCGGAAAGTCTGCCGAACGCCGTGGCCAGTGCGGGGACGGAGCACTGCGGGCTCTCCGGGAGCCGCCTTCGCCAGTTGCTCAGCGGCGACCTGGCTACCATCGTTGCAAAGTGTCTCCGTCCACGCCCGAAGGATCGTTACTCCTCGCTGGACTCCCTGGTAGAAGATATTCAGCGATTTATTGCCGGCAGGCCAATCCTCGCCCATCCGCAGACCACCTGGTACAAGGTGAGCAAGTTTGTGCGCCGCCATAACCGAGCCGTGGCAGCAACGGCGCTGGTCGCGCTGATTTTAATGGCGAGCCTTGGCTATGCGGCGTGGCGGCAGCAGCAGGCGGTGCGCGAAGGACAACGAGCGCTTCGCATGCAGAACTTTATGTACCGCCTCTTCAAGCTGGCGAACTCCAACTACACAGGTAAGCCTGCCGCGACCGTTCCGGAATTTCTGCAACTCGGCGTGAAAATCCTGCCGGACTATATCAAGGACCCTTCAGATCTGCGGGAAGCTCAATTGGGTCTGGCCGAGTCGATGTACGAGAATGGGGATCTGGACGATGCCCAGCGCGTGTTTACGCAGATCATTCCGGGCGCGAAGTCCGCCGGAGACGTCCAGGGAGAAGCTGAATCAGAGGCCTTTTCAGGGAACATAGCATACCTCCAGGGTCAGAGCGAACTGGGGCAGACGCTCACAGCGCATGCACTGGCGCTCTCTCGTGAGCCGGGCGTTTCTCCCGCGGTTCGCGCCTGGAGCGCGATCTATTACGCCTGGAATCGCGACAACAACGGCTTTCGCAGCGATGAGAATGTGCGCCTGCTTCAGTTCGCGGTGAAGGAATGTCGCGACCATAATCTCTCCCAGCGTGAAACCGCCGACGCGCTTTACAACCTGGGAGAAGATCTCGAGTTGCGTGGCCGCCTGGATGAAGCCGAGCAGATATTCAACCAGACCCTTCAGGTGTATAGCCAGGACCCCTCGACCCTGTGCGAGCAGTCCGAAGTCTACGGAGAACTGGCCTACATCAAGCAGATGCGGGGCGACGTTCAGGCGAGCCTCCCGCTCTATCAACGCTCCTACGATGGATTCAAGGTTTGCTCAGGCCCCGACAGCCGCGGAGCGCTCACCCAGCAGGAATACATGGCCGGCGCGCTCATCAAGCTGGGGCGAGCGCAGGAGGCCTTATCCATGATGGAGGTCGCGATGCCGTCGTTGAGGAAGATCCTCGGCACGAGCCCCGACCTGGCTGAGCCGCTAAATTTTCTTTCGCTGGCATACGTAGAGACGGGGCACTATCCGGAGGCGGAGAAAGCCGCGAAAGAGATGGTCGATGTGCAGACGGGCAAAGTTGCACCCACCGATCGCCGCTTCGGCGCTTCTCACCTGCTGTGGGCGCGGGCGCTTGCCGGACAGCATCGGTACCAGGAAGCATTGCCGCACGCGGAAATTGCCGACAAGCTGCTCGCCATGAATGCCGTTTCTCCGGGCGCGAAGCAGGTAGGCGCCGAAGCGCATCTGCTGCTGCTGGATATCCAGTCCAGGCTTCGCAACTAAGACGCCATGCTCTTCAGCGTGGTTCAGAGAAGCGACGAATACAACTTGTTGCAATCGCATCGCAAGGTGGTCTGCAAAGATATCTCTCCAACAGCTACTTTCTTCTGTGTCGCTGCGCTATAGTTATCGCGTCAACCGGACCCATTCCCCCAAAGACTAGATTTTTCAAAACTCCTGACGCATTTCTTGATCGGAAAGCGCGTTCAGGACAGAAGCTTTCGTCGTCCGCTTCGAAGCAGGATGAAAAGCTCGAATCGGGGGATATTGAGATGGAATGCAGATGGAAGGCCGTAGCTTGCGCTCTGTTGCTGACCGGAGCCTGTGGTTGGAGTCTTGCTCACGGCCAGATCGCCGGTACTTCTTCGCATGCAGCGATGGGTGGCTCTACGGCAGTCAAGGACTTCCCGCCAGTGCCGTCTCGCGTCGTCGCGCCGATCGATGAGACGAGGTTGGTACGGTTGCGCGGAAACACTCATCCTCTGGCGCGACCTGAATTTGACCGTGGCCCGGTCGATTCTCAGCTTTCGCTGGAACGCATGCAGCTCGTTCTCAAAAGAAGCCCGGAGCAGGAAGCGGCCCTCGAGAAGTTCATGGATGAACAACAGAATCCAAAGTCGCCGAACTTCCACCATTGGCTTACTCCTGAAGAATTCGGAGAGCTGTATGGGCCTTCCGACGCAGACATCACCGCGGTGACAAGCTGGCTGCAGAACCACGGCTTTCAGATTTACCTCGTCAGCAAAGGGCGCGTCACCATTGAATTCTCCGGCACAGCTGCCCAGGTCAGCCAGACCTTCCACACTGAAATCCATCGTTACGTTGTGAATGGTGTCGAACACATTGCGAATGACAACGACCCAGAGATTCCCGAAGCGCTGTCTCCGGTGATAACGGGCATCGCATCTCTGCACGATTTCTTCCCAGTGCATGAGTCTGTTTTTGGCGAATACGTGAAGCGGGACCGGAAAACGGGGAAAATCACTCCCCTCAACCAGACTTCCCATGGCCCATCACCCGAGCTCACTTACACCGATTCGCACAGCCAGGTGCACAACGATGTCACGCCTTACGATTTTGCGACCATCTACAACGTGCTGCCTCTCTGGAATGCCGGCATTGACGGCACCGGCCAGACGATCGCGATCTCTGGCGTCAGCGACATTGAGCAATCCGATATCAACACCTTCCGGAGCTCTTTTGGATTACCCGCGAGCACAGTGCAGCAGCTCGTCAACGGGACAGATCCCGGTGTCGTTTCCGGCGCGACCGTAGAGAACACCCTGGACGTCGAGTGGTCCGGAGCGGTCGCGAAGAAGGCAACGATCGTCCTGGTCGTGACCAAGACCACCGCGACGACCTTTGGCGGGCAGCTATCCGACTCCTACATCGTCGACAACACAGTTGCTCCGGTCATGAGCGCCAGTTATGGCGGATGCGAGATCGCGCTCGGAACAGCCGGCAATGCCGCGCTCAATGGCATCTACCAGCAGGGATCGGCCGAAGGCATCAGCATGTTCGATTCCGCTGGAGATCAAGGCTCTACGGGCTGCGACAATTCCGACGCTACTCCTCCAAGCCCGGCGCAATATGGCTTGCAAGTCAATGGCTGGGCTTCCAGCCCATACATCACGGCTGTTGGTGGAACCGACTTCAGCTACTACCCACTGGGAAACACCAGCACCTATTGGAATTCCACCAATGACCCCACAACTGGAGCTACGGCCAAGGGCTATATCCCCGAGGTTCCCTGGGACTCGACTTGTACCAGCCAATGGCTGCTTGCCGGTAGCACGAATTTCTCCTCGTCCTATGCCATCTGTGCCTACGCCTCATACACCGTCGCCGTCTTCGGGCTGGATAGAGTCACTGGAGGCAGCGGCGGCGTGAGCGCCTGCACTACGTCCACTGGAGGTATGTTCGCAACCTGCTCCGGAGGATACGACAAACCGTCCTGGCAGACCGGGAACGGAGTTCCAGCCGACGGCAAACGCGACGTTCCCGATGTCTCTCTCTTTGCATCCGGCGGCTGGGAGCCGACCGCAATCGACGGCAGTGCGTATCTTCTGTGCGTAGCCGCTAGCGATCCGACCGGCTGCAATTATTCAAACCCTACCTACATCATTTATCAGGAAGTGGGTGGCACATCGGTTTCCTCTCCCGCGATGGCGGGCATCATGGCGCTGGTCGTGCAAAAGATGGGAGGAAAGGCGCAGGGACTTGCGAATCCCGTGCTGTACAGCCTTGCCGCCAAAGAGAATCTCACTAACTGCGACACAAACAGCGCATCGAGTGGAAACAACTGCGTTTTTTACGACATCACCACGGGAACCAACGGCATGGTGTGTGTATATGGATCGATCGACTGCGTAACGCCCAGCGGATACGCAATCGGAATCGTGAGCGGCTACGACTCAACCACAGGATATGACCTGACCACGGGGCTTGGCTCGGTCAACGCCTACAACCTCGTGAACAGCTGGCAGTCGGCAATGGCGCAGGCGCCCACAGTGAGCACCGGCAGTGCGTCGAGCTTGACCAGCAGCGGCGCCTCTGTGAGCGGAACAGTCAACCCCAACGGAGTCGATACTCAGGGCTGGTTCCAGTACGGAACCAACAGTACGCTCTCTGGAGCCAGCTCTACGACCCCGCAGGACCTGGGGTCGGGATCGAGCAACGTCGCGTTCAACGCGTCTTTGAGCGGATTGACCGCTGACACGACATATTACTTTCGGGCATTGGCCTCTAACAGCGCCGGGACCGTCAACGGATCAATCGGCAGCTTTACTACTCCTGCCGCCGCGCAGGCGCCAAGCGCAACCACCGGGGCCGCAACAACCATAACCCCTACGACAGCCACGCTGACCGCCACCGCCAATCCCAACGGCTCCGATACGCAGGTCGTCTTCGCCTATGGAACCAGCAGCACCCTTTCCGGAGCCATCACAACACCGAGTCAGGACATCGGCTCGGGAACCACCGCCTCCAGCGTCAGCGCCAACCTGTCCGGGCTGACCCAGGGTACCCAGTACTACTACCAGGTTCAGGCCAGAAACAGCGCCGGAACGACGAACGGTGCTGTCATGAGCTTCACTACAGCATCTGGTAAATCTGTATCCGGCCTCCAGTTCATCCCCGTCACGCCCTGCCGTATCGTGGATACGCGGTGGCCGAGTGGTCCATTCGGTGGTCCGGAGATGGGCACGGGCGCCACTCGTTCCTTTGATATTCCGCAGAGCACGTGCGGCATTCCGTCCACGGCGGTCGCCTATTCGCTCAACGCCACCGTGGTGCCGGATGGCTTCCTCAGCTATCTGACCCTGTGGCCCACCGGAGAGGCCCAGCCCTACGTCTCGACCTTGAACTCCGACGGCCGGGTCAAAGCCAACGCCGCTATCGTGCCCGCCGGCACCAATGGCGGAGTCAGCGTCTACGTCAGCAATCCGACCCAGGTCATCCTCGACATCGACGGCTACTTCGTGCCTGCCGGAACGACCTCGGCCCTGGCCTTCTATCCGGTCACCCCGTGCCGGGTCGTCGACACGGAATGGCCGACGGGCCCGCTCGGAGGACCTTCGATCTCCGCAGGCGGCAGCCGGTCCTTCCCGGTGACGTCGAGCGGTTGCGGCATACCTTCCACGGCGCAGGCCTATTCGCTGAATATCACCGCCGTGCCGCACTCCACGCTGGGCTACCTGACGGCCTGGGCCACGGGGCAAACGCAGCCCTATGTCTCGACGCTGAACTCCTCGACGGGAACGGTTGTCGCCAATGCGGCGATCGTGCCGGCGAGCACCAGCGGAGACGTTTCCATCTTTGTCTCCGACGCCGCCGACGTAATCCTGGACATCAACGGCTACTTCGCGCCTCCGGGCAGCGGAGGCCTCTCCCTCTACACGGTCCCGCCCTGCCGCGTGATCGACACGCGACCGACGGCGTTTACGGGAACGACGGTGGTCAACGTGGAGGGCAGCACGTGCGCCCCGCCGTCGACGGCGCAGGCATATGTGCTGAACGCAACCGTCGTGCCGCCGGGCTCGTTAGGCTACCTGACGCTCTGGCCCGACGGAGAAGCGCAGCCCTACGTCTCGACCTTGAACGCCCTGGACGGAGCCATCACCTCAAACATGGCCATCGTGCCCACCAACAACGGCAAGATCGACGCCTACGCCTCCAACCCCACCAACCTCATCCTCGACCTCTCCAGCTACTTCGCCCCGTAAGGGCGAAGTAGCTGGGTGGCGAATAAATACGATAGATAGAAAATCCCGGCATCTACCGGGATTCATCTCGACCTATCG
>CAVWLS010000021.1:0-55750 GCA_963755975.1 uncultured Acidobacteriota bacterium | reverse complement strand
TACATGACCACGTACCGGATGATCGCCGAGCTCAGGCGCCGGTTCAAAGATATCAAGCTGATTATCGGCGGGCCGCATGTGAGCGCCCTCGAAGGCGAAGTGCTCAGCCAGTGCGCGGATGCGGACTACGCGGTATCCGGGGAAGGTGAACTTCCTATGCGGGATCTCTGCCTTGCAGGAGCTCCGCTTGAGACCATTCGCGGGCTGTTTATCGGGTGAATGGCGAGGTGCGTAATGGCGGACCCCGGTACTATGTCGACGATCTCGATCAGTTTCCGTTTCCGCGCTTCGGCAGTTATCCACTCGGGCAGTACACGAATGAGATCGAGATCTCAACCAGCCGCGGTTGCCCTCATAAGTGCATCTTCTGCTCCGTCCCGGATCACATGGGCCGCAGGATTCGCTACCGGAACGCTAAGCTGGTTGGTGATGATCAGGAGTATTTTTACCGGCGAGGCGTGCGCGCGTTTGACAGATTGGAGACGATAACTTCCTGGCCAACCGGCGCCGCGTCATGGAACTATTGCCCGAGATTGAGTCGCGCCAGCTGAAAGGCGCTGTCATTCGCTGCGGCCAAGGCATCCGCGCTGACCTGATCACCGAACCCATTCTTAGAGCGATGAAAAGCGCAGGCTTCAAGCAACTGGGTATTGGAGTGGAGTCGGGGAGCAACCGTATTCTCGATGTGATCTGCAAGCACTTGACTGTGGAGCAGGTCGACCGCGCGGTCCGCATGGCCTGCTTATTGGATTTCGATGTCACACTGCTGTTCGTCTATGGCACTCCGGGCGAGACCCTCGACGACGTGAAGAAGTTGATCGAGCTCGCGAAACGGCATCCGGCAACCAAAGCTTACTTCTTCAACCTCGTACCTTTTCCAGGCACGGCGCTGAACGACTGGGTGAATGAGAACGCGGCTCTGCTTGGCAATCGCGAGGACTTGTTCAACCGCACCGACGAGTGGAAGCTCCGAGCGCAGCCTTTTTTCGAAACCCCGGAGATGCCGCTGAAGGACCGCATCGTCGCCCGCCGTTTGACTGGCCGGGCCCCACCAGATTCAGGTTCGCACACTCAAGCGTAGGTTCACCCGGTGGCGGCCGATAGGATCGCTGGCCGCTCAGGCGGGCCACTTTAATTTTCTGGAACGCCTTTCATTCGTAATCTCCGCCTGCGGAGCGTTATGGACAGGTTGGTATTCGAACGAGGGAATGGATCATGAAATTCACCATGCTCATGTTGGAAATTCGTTCTGGGGTTCCTGGATTTTCCGGTTCTTATTCAGAGGGCATCGCCTCCATCGCTGCGGTAGTGAGGAGGCCGGCCATATTTCGAACTGATCCACCTCACGCGACCCACTAGTGCACAGAGGCTGGCCGAGCGCGTCGGACTGACCAAGCCGGATGCAGTTGGGTACTCGTGCATGACGCACACGTTTCCCTATCTTAAGGCTTTCGCCCCTGCAATCAAGAAGGCGCTGCCAAACGTTCCAACCCTGATGGGAGGCGTGCATGTGATCTTGAACCCCCAGGAGAGCATCGAGGTCGAGGGAATCGACGCCGTTTGCCTCGGGGAAGGCGAGACAGTGGTGTTGCCGTTTCTTGAACAGATCGAGAAGGGGCAAAGTTTTGAGGATCTTACAGGCTTGTTCGTCAATCACAACGGCAAGGTCCATCGCAATGCCGCAAATCCGCTGGTAGTAAACCTGGACTCTCTTCCGATGCCTGACCGGAGTATCTTTGATTTCTCGAAGCTCATCACGACCCTAGAGGGAGTACTCTACGTGTTCGCCTCTCGCGGTTGCCCCTACCAATGCCCCTTCTGTTCCAACCACGCAATCCGGTCACAGGCCCCTAACTCTAAAGATTACCTGCGCTATAAGAGTGTCGCCCGGGTTTGCGATGAGATTGAGATAGCAGCTAGCCATTTTCCCGGCAAACTCCGCGGGCTCTATTTTCAGGATGAGATCCTGACCATGAACCTTAACTGGTTCTCAGAGTTCGCTAATGTCTATCCGCGGCGTATTGGTATTCCCTTCAATTGCAATTTGCGTGCCGACCTGGTGAGCGAACGAACAGCCGATTTTCTGCAGAAGTCTGGATGCAACTCGGTTTCGATAGGTCTTGAGAGCGGCGTCGAACGGATTCGGCACATGGTGGTCGGAAAGAACATATCTGACGAAGTGTTCCATAAAGCCTTCGAGCGCTTGCACGAACGGGGCATTGGAGTTAACACCTTCTCAATGATCGGTCTTCCTGGAGAGACACCGGCGGAGGCGCTCGAGACGGTGTTCTTCAATGCCGATTCGAAGGTCGACAAGAACATGGTTAGTATCTTCTGTCCTTATCCTGGCACGGCATTGCACAAGATGGCCGTGGCCTCGGGAATACTCTCCTCGCGCATGCCCGATACGTTTCAAGACTACACGCCCTTGGTTCAGAGCACGATCAGTGCAGGCCAAGTTCGTTTTATTCATGACTTTTTCAAAGAAATCGTGTTTCTGAAAAGATCGCGTTGGCCGGGTGCGGCGTTGCGCGAACCGCTGATCCGCTACGTTGAGCGCGATGGGCTTACCATGCAGGTGCTGTCGCGATCGAAGCGCACCGCAAGGTTCCTGCTAACAATACCCTATCTTCTGGTTGGCCGTTACATATTTAACCGCCAGGCGCGGGTTTTCAAGAATCGGCCAGGCGTACCACTCCCGACGAGAACCCCGGCAGACGGCCGGAGGGGACATCCAATCCCACAGCTCGTTCAGCTTGAGCTTGGATCCGGAATAGCAAGTGCCAGTGGAAAACTACTTCCAGGTCGCCAGGGAGAGCTGGAGATTTCAGGTCTGCCTCGCCAAAGCTCCGGTGCCGCGCCAAGACTCAATCCAGGTGCAAGGTGCACCTGATTTTCACTTCGGCGGCAGTTTTCCGGGGAGATTTCCCGAACAGGGATGTGCTTAGTGGCAACCAATCATCTCGAAGACCGCGCTGTGCGGACGAAGGACTGTCGGCGAACATCTCATCGCAGGTTTGGTGGCCGCTGCGATGAGATGTTCGCAGCAGAAGAAAAGGCTGTCAGATCATAGCGACGCTGCAGACCGCCCTGCCGTTTACCTCGGCAAAGAAGCTCTGCGCTACCTCGCTGGTCAGCAGCCGGTCGCTGTTCTTCGAGAACACCGCGGGGTTCCACACTGCATCGTCGATTCGCAGTCCCACGAACCAGCGAAAGAGCAGGTTGTAGTCGATCTGCTCAACCAGCAGTCGCTCCGAGCGCACCGAGTAGAACGCCTGCAGCATCTCTGCACCAGTGCCCGCAGAACATACTCCGGCGCAATCGACGGGGGGCTGGGACTCGGTGCTCCAGCAACACATAGCTGAACATTCCGTCCTAAATCCGCTCGTCTCCTAGCATACCCATTCGACGAAAACAGTCTCTTGGCAACTCTCCGAGGGATCCGCGAACTCCGCACTTCAGAGTTTGGCCAGGTGAGATCTTGACCTTTTCAAAAGGTGCGGCTTGTGAAACACAAGACGTGCCAATGATGGCAACAATCAGTTAGCAGAAGGTACGAAAATAGCTAAGAAGAAAGGGGGAGAAAACTATGAATTCAGCCCCTGCGCGAGCGATTAGGGTGGCACGGCGTCCCACTCCAGAGAGTGGCTTCAGAAATATACCCAATCACGCCCAATCACCTGAATCCCCCAAAAGGTACAGGCGATTTAGGGGTGTTACGATTCGGCCACATATACATCTTGCTTATGGCCGACCCGTTGGCTCCCCATGCTGCTGTCCACCATTTTCGTGATAAGCAGCTTTTTGACACCTTCATTGAGAAGATACCCCGTTCTCAACTGCTGGATCTACTTCGCAAAAGCGACTCATTAAGGACTTGCAATTTCCCGGGATTCCGTATTACAACCAAGTTCCCGAGCGATCGGCAACTCCGGAACGCCTTCAGGAAAAAAATTAGTAGAGCGTCACAACGGGAATCTCGCAATTACTCTGCGCTCTCGATGGATCGCTCAGCACCCAGAATTGACTCGAGAGCACTGAAGAGCTCGGGATTGTTTCGACCACACCGACGGACGCACACTCGTGGATCTCGGAAGCCAGTGAGAAGCTATCATCGCAAACAGACAATGAGGCCTTTCGTGGCCTTGTTCGAGCATTATCGTCTAAGTTTTCGCCTGACGAGATCCACATATTCACTTCCCCGATTTCGGAAGGGCATGACCAAGGAGCAGTCAGGGCCCTCGTTGACAATGAGATCTCGAGGGCGGAGGAAGACTTACCTATTCAAAAGGCACACCTAGAAGCCAGTTTGGCTATTAGCAACGCCAGCATAAAAGGCATATGTGCGCGGCACAGCGCACAACTCGAGGAACTGCAGAACAATCTCGCGGAAGCACAGAATGCTTTTGCAGCCCTGCTGGAAGGAGGAGCAGGAAAGTACAACTCGTCTTTCGGTCGAGGACACCTCCATAGAAGCCTTGAATAAGCAAATCGACGCGCGAAACTCCTCAGGTTGATCGCGTAGCTGCTGCATCGACTCGGCCAGGCCACGTGTCTTCCATCACTGATCTGAAACTCGCGCCCTTCCACCTGTTGGCCAGCGAGGGCAAGGTGCATGTAGACAAACAGCACACTTGGCACATGGAGAGACGTCTTTGCATCGCTGATCCGCAACTGCTGTTCGCAACTCCGTGTCGTCAGGTCGATCTGAACGATCCGGCCAGTTGCGAGGAGGCCACCGCTTGGTGGGGCCGAAGTGACGTCGGCATGGAACAAAGGCATGGTGTGAAGCCGCTGAACTTTGTCAGCAAAGGACGGCGCGGCTTCGTGCAGCCTGCTATCAAATGTCGGGGGCCGGAATACCTGCGCATTATCTATGGTCCCGAGTATCTGCTGCCCGACAATCTCGAACGCCTGCGTTCCCGAGGAGTCGGCGCGAAGCGGTCGTTGGCCAGCCGTGAACTCGCGCTCGGGATTGAGGCGTTGGAGCGCTTTGTCCGCAAAGAACCACTGCGCCGGACGCACGAGTGCGCATTCGGAGTGTTGGCTCTGGAAAGCGAACCCGTGGATCCGCGCTTGTGAAATGACTTCGGGCCGATTCGGACACGCGCGTCGGTTCCAGTCGGAGACTGCGAACGGAAGAGCCTGATAGAGAGCGACATCTGCGAAGCTAAGTGGCACTCGACTTCCATGACGCCGGTCTGCAATCTCAACGCATCCTCGGGCAAGACCTTGTCTTATGCGGTATACCGCATAAGGCTTAAAAATGGACCAAATCGCACGCACCCCTAAGCAGCTTGGCGAAATATTTCGTCGCCGCCGGAAGGAAATCGGGCTCACTCAGGAAGGCTTAAGCCAACTCATCGGCTTGCGGCAATCGACCATTTCCATGTTGGAGAATTCCACCGCCGATACCAGAATAGCAACGCTCTACAACTCAATGGCCGCCCTGGATCTCGAACTGGTAATTCGCCCACGGACCAAGAGTTCAACGCAAGAAATTGAAACCCTATTCTGATGCCCAGACATCCTCGCTACGATCCACTGAACGTTTACGTCAATGGCCGTAAACTGGGTCAGCTACGGCGCGAACCATCGGGAGCCATCGAATTCGATTATGACGCCGACTGGCTGGCATGGCCTTCGGCATTCCCCGCCTCGCTTTCTTTACCACTCCGTGAAGACCAGTACGTAGGGGCACCAGTACTAGCCGTTTTCGACAATCTCCTCCCCGACAATGCCGCTCTTCGTCAACGCATTGCCGCCCAAACTGGCGCTCCGGGAATCGATGCGTACAGCTTGCTCAGCAGGATTGGTCGAGATTGTGTCGGAGCCATGCAGTTCTTGCCCCCCGGTGAAGAACCAGGTCCGGCGGGTGCGGTCAAAGGACAAAAGATCAGCCAGAGAGAAATCATAGAACTGCTCTCAAGACTTGCGACAGCGCCGCTTGGGATGGGCCAAGACGAGAGCTTTCGTATTTCGATTGCGGGCGCTCAGGAGAAGACAGCCCTCCTGTTCTGGGACGGGCACTGGTATAAGCCAGAAGGAACCACGGCAACGACGCACATTTTTAAGCCTTCTATCGGCCAATTGCCAAACGGATTGAATCTGACTCACAGTGTCGAAAACGAGTATCTCTGCCTTAGAGTCTTGCAGGCTCTTGGCGTACCGGCTGCCAAAGCGACCATGGAGACCTTCGGTGATCGTCGAGTTCTTATTGTGGAGCGCTTTGATCGCCGGTGGACCGACGACGGTCGGCTTCTGCGCCTGCCACAGGAGGATTGCTGCCAAGCACTTTCCGTACCGCCGACCCTGAAGTACCAGAGCGACGGGGGTCCCGGGGTGGAATCAATCCTCAACCTCCTCAAGGGAAGTGACGATGCAATTGGCGATCAGCGACTATTCCTGAAAGCGATTGTCGTGTTCTGGTTGATTGGAGCGACAGATGGGCATGCGAAAAATTTCAGCATTTTCTTGCTGCCCAGCAATCGGTATCAGATGACGCCGCTGCACGACGTCCTTTCGGCACAACCGAACGTTACCGCTCGACAGATTCCTCACAACAAATTCAAGCTGGCGATGTCGGTTGGTAAGAACCACTACGTGGTAGATCGAATCGCTCCACGGCATTTCGTGGAATCGGCCCGTGCCGCCGGACTGGGTGAGAAGATCGTGGGCTCGATCTTCGAGGAACTGAACGATCTTGGCCGTGCCGGAGTGGATCAACTATTGGCCAGTTTGCCCAAATCGTTTCCGGACGAGGTTGCAGGCCCTATTCGATCGGGGCTGCTGAAACGGCTCGGAACGCTGGACGTCCGGACCCATTGAACACGTGCTTTCACCTGACGAGGTCTTGGCATTCAGCCCAGATAGGCGAGTCCTCGAAAATGGTTCCGACCTTCATCGTGAACTGCTTCTTGCAGCCGTTGCAGAACCATATCCGGCGGGTCTTCAGGAAGGAATGGGACTCAGAGCCACAGCGGGGGCAATTCAAGCGTCCATCGGGCCAACGAAGCTCGGTGGCATAGCGAAAGGCGCGGTCTGGGTCAGAGAAGTAAATGATTGCCTGTTGGAGAGTTACAGGCTTTTTTGGTGTGTCTTTCATAAGGCGCTCCATCAAACTAAGAACAGTCTACGCCTTATGTTCTCGTGTGCCAAGTATGTTATTGCCCTTACCTCTTAACTTACCTCCCTATCGACTCCGGGCAGAGGTCACGTTGTGTCGTGGTCGCGTCCGTAAATTGCTTGCAGCGCGGACAAGCTCTCAAGGCTCTCCCCAGCCTCCACCGCCTGGGGTTTCGAGATGCAGCAAATCTCCCTTGGATAGCCGACGGCTGCATTTTCCAGGTAACACAAGCTTCTCTGTGCTTCCCGCCCTGACAATCCATGCCTGTCCTTGCGCGCCATCTTCTCCACCCTGCAGTCCGTAAGGCCTGAATTTGCGGCGCTCCGCGAGTAGTGTCACCTGCGCATCAGTGAGCATCTCGACTTCGCGAATCAATCCATCCCCGCCGCCAAACCGCCCCGCGCCGCCCGATCCCTCACGATACCCGTAGCGCCGCACGCGGAACGGGTAAGCATATTCCAGCGCCTCAATCGGTGTATTCAGTGAGTTTGTCATGTGAGTTTGCACGCCAGAGATGCCATCCATGCCCGGCCGCGCGCCCATGCCGCCTGCCGTCGTCTCATAATAGGTAAACGGCTCTTCCGTCCGCGAATCCATACCGCCAATCGTCAGATTGCTCATGGTGCCTGCGCTCGCTGCAGGCACGCGATCCGGAGCTGCCTTCGCCAGTGCTCGCAGGAGCACGTCCACCATGCGCTGCGAAGTTTCGACGTTCCCCCCAGCGACTGGAGCAGGCGGCAGCGCATCGACGATACTCCCCGGCGTCGTCTCGAGCACGAGCGGGCGCAGGATTCCCGCCGTCGCCGGCGCATTGTCAGCCAATAAACTGCGCAGCATGTAAAAGCACGCCGAGAGCGTAATCGCTCGGACCGCATTCACGCTGCCTGCAACCTGAGCCGATGAGCCGGCAAAATCCACGTTCACCGATCCCTCTCCGGCATCAAATCGCAATCGCACGGCGATCTTTCGGGGAGCATCGGTCACTCCGTCATCGTCCAGCCAGTCTTCTGCACTGAAGTCGCCGCCCGGCATCTTGCGGAACTCCGCGCGCACCAGCCGCTCGGAATAGTCGAGCAACTCCTCCCCCAGCGCCAGCAATCTTTCTTCGCCATATTTCTCGAGCAGTTGCAGCACACGCTGTTCGCCCACACGGCAGGCTCCGATCTGCGACTCCAGATCTCCTTCGCGCTCCCTCGGCGTACGCACGTTCAGCAGGATCAGGTCGAGCACCTCGCGGTCGATCGTTCCTCCGCGCACAATCCGCGTCGGTGGAATTCGTATGCCCTCCTGAAAAATCTCAGTCGCCGGCCCCATCGATCCCGCGAACGTGCCGCCCACGTCAGCATGGTGAGCGCGATTCGAAACATAAAATGCAGGCCGCTCGCCGCCCGGCGCCCCGTTGCCCAGCGCAAAGACCGGAAGCACCATCGTGATATCCGGAAGATGCGTCCCTCCGGCATAAGGATCGTTCAGAACCGCGATGTCGCCCGGCGCAAACCTGATCGCCGCAACCGCCGCTTGCACGGACATCGGCATGGACCCCAGGTGGACCGGCATGTGATCGCCCATGGCAATCACTCTTCCCGCGCCGTCGAAGATCGCGCACGAATAGTCGCGCCGCTCTTTAATATTGGGCGAGAGAGCAGTCCGCCGCAAAGCCGCTCCCATCTCCTCAGCAATGGAATGCACCGCGCTCTGAAAGACCGCCAACTCGACCGGATCAGCAGGAGTAGCAAGGGTCATGCCATCTCCTCTGAAATCTCAATTACGAGGTTTCCAAATCCGTCCACCTGAGCGCAGCAGTCCGGCAGCAAAGCCGTGGCCGAGGTGTATTCGGTGATCATCGCCGGACCGTGAACGACATCTCCGGACTTCAATACTTCCCGATGGTACAGACGCGACCGCCGCCATCCCCCCGCGAAGAAAATCTCCCGCTCAGCGTAGCAGGCAGCCCTGCCCTCTCCGGGCACAAGCGCGCTGTACGGAGGCGAATACGGCTCGGCGGCCGCCACCATTCGCACGCGCAGGTTCACAATCTGCACGGGCTTTTGCGGATCGCACAAGCCATAAGACCTCAGATGAAGTTGATGAAAGGCCTGCAGTGACTGCGCTGGAGACTGCCTGGCGTACGGAACATTCAACTCATATCCCTGCCCGCGATATCGCAGATCCAGTGTGCGTTGAGGCAAACCGTCCAGGCCTTCCCCACTGAACTCCTGCGCGCCACGCGATTCCATCTCTGCAAATGTTTCTTCGAGGCTCTCGATTGCCTCGCCGGGAAGCATCACGGTCCGCGAATAATCCCTAACCGCGTCCGCCAGCAGGATGCCAACTGCCGATAGCGCGCCGGGCATAGCGGGAATCAGCACTCTGGGAATGCGCAGAGCCCGCGCAAGCTCGCAGGCGTGCAGCGGCCCTCCACCGCCAAAAGCCACCAGCGTAAAGTCGCGGGGATCGTAGCCGCGCTCGACGGATATCACCCGGATGGCCTTCTCCATCTGCGTCTCCACAACCCGAAGAATGCCTGCGGCAAATTCTTCAACCGTCGAGAGCGATCCCTTCTGCTCAAACATGATCCGCTCAGCTCGTTGCCGATCCAGGTGCACCCCTCCCCCCAGAAACGTATCCGGGTCGAGCCGTCCCAACAGAAGATTGGCGTCCGTGACGGTCGCCATCGTTCCCCGGCCAAAACAAATCGGCCCAGGCTCGGCTCCTGCCGACTCCGGCCCCACGCGCAACATTCCTCCGGCGTCAAAGCGCGCGATGGAGCCGCCGCCTGCGCCCGCGCTGTGAATATCGAGCATCGGCACACCAATGGGCACTCCAGCTACAACAGACTCACGGGTTCGCTGCACACCGCCAGTGGCTGCATCCGCAAGGAAGACATCTGTTGATGTGCCTCCCATATCGAAACCGATAATACGGTCGAAGCCCGCCCAGCGCGCGACCTCACAGGCTCCAATCACTCCGCCCGCTGGCCCCGACAACACGGTGCGCACCGGTTCCTGTGCCGCAATCCGTGCCGGGATGATGCCGCCCGAGGATTGCATTACGTCTACTCGGCTGCCTGGGTGTTTAGTGTTCACGCGTTCTTCGAGATGCAGCAGGTAGCTTTGTATTTTCGGCCCGAGATACGCATTGACGACCGTCGTCGATGCGCGCTCATATTCCCGAAACTCCGGCAGGATGCGGTGTGAGGTCGAGACGGGTAGACCCAGCCGGCGCAAGGCTGCCTCTACGCGGCGCTCCGTCTCAGGATTCGCAAAGGAAAACAGCAGCGAGATGGCCACCGCCTCCGCTCCGCTTTTGCGAATCTCATTTACCAGTGCCTCCAGCTCTTCATCTGTCGGCGAGCGGAGAATTTCTCCCTCGGCGCTCACCCGCTCCGGTACTCCGAAGCGCAACTCGCGGGGCACGAGACACACCGGCGCGGGCGCGAACCAGTCATAGAGCCGACTTCGAGCCTGGCGTCCAATCGCAATCGTATCTTCGAAGCCGGCCGTCGTCACAAACACAACGCGTGCCCCGGTGCACTCCAGCATTGTGTTGGTTCCCACGGTCGTGCCGTGCCTCACGTTGAGTTCTCCAACCGGGCCGGTCGCGGCGCGAGAGACCTGCGCCAGGCTCTCCAGCACCGCCATCGAGGGATCGGCGGGGGTCGAAAAGATTTTGAGGACTCGGATCTCTCCGGCCGAGAGATAGACACAATCCGTAAACGTGCCGCCGGTATCGATCGCTACGCGCAAATCAGTCCACTCTCGTATCGTGATGTTACTGTTGCGGTGTCACGGCATCTTCGCGGAACCCGCTCTAAAACTCTAAAGCAAGCGGAGCGCAATTGAACGGACTCTACGGTTGGCTGGCCGAGGCCTCGGGCGATCAGAAGCGTACCCTGCTGGCGGCTTCTCTTGGCTGGATGCTCGACAGCATGGACGTCATGCTGTACGCGCTCGTGCTTGGCGAAGTACAGCGCAACCTGCACCTCTCCGCAGCTTTAAGCGGAGCCATGATGTCCGTCACCCTCATCGCCGCAGCAGTCGGCGGCATAGGTTTCGGCTGGTTTGCCGACCGTTCTGGGCGGGTCCGCGCGCTCACCGTGAGCGTGCTCATTTACTCCCTGTCCACGGCGCTTTGCGGCTTCACGCAGACGGCCGCGCAGCTGATGCTCTGCCGCATCGTTCTGGGGCTGGGCATGGGCGGTGAGTGGGCCTCCGGCGCCGCTCTGGTTGCCGAGACCTGGCCTGCGCGCCACCGTGGCAAAGCTCTGGCCCTGGTGCAAAGTTCCTGGGCAATCGGCTATGCGCTGGGCGCGGGCGTAGTGGCGCTCGTCATGCCGCGCTTTGGATGGCGCGCTGTCTTCTTTGTTGGCGTAGCGCCCGCCCTGATCACCCTCTGGTTGAGGCGCAGGCTTCCCGAGCCGGAGGTATGGCATCGTGAACGAGCACCGCATCTCGATTTGGCTCAACTTTTCCGCGGCAAATTCGGTTACAGCGTGCTCGTCTGCGCCACCATGAATGCCGCCACGCTCTTCGCATGGTGGGGACTCTTCACCTGGGTGCCACGCTTTCTCTCGATGCCCGTCGCCCAAGGCGGTCGAGGACTCAGCATTGTCCAGACTTCTGGTTGGACGATCGTCATGCAAACCGGCACATTTCTCGGTTACGTGGTCTTCGGTTATGTTGCCGACCGCTTCAGCCGAAAATACACTTACATCGGCTACCTTCTCGTCGCCGCGCTGCTGGTGCCTCTGTTTGCATTTGTGAGCAATGCGAACGCCCTGCTTCTCATCGGCCCGCTGGTCGGCTTCTTTGGAACCGGCTACTTCAGCGGTTTCAGCGTCATCGCCAGTGAGCTCTTCCCTGCCTCGTTGCGCGGTTCCGCCATGGGATTCGTCTATAACATCGGCCGCGTATTCAGCGCCGCCGCCCCATATCTGATCGGCCACGTCTCTGAACATGCCGGACTCAGCTATGCGCTGTGCATTACATCGGCTGCGTTCCTGATAGCGGCGATCATCGCCACCTTTCTGCGCTTGCCTGCGACACCAGTCGCTGCGTAACTCCATCACGACACATCGGCATTCAAGGCGCAATCAGGATGAAATAGCTCCTCTCAGTGCCCGGACAGCCCTCGGAATCTGCTCTATCGGAGCGCTTCCAAATCCGAGAACTAATCCCTGGCGTTTCTTCTTCCCCAGGTAACTCGGAGACAGAGGCCATAACCAGACTCGATCGCGCGCCGCGCGCCTGGCGATCTCCACGTCGTCAAAGCCTTCCGGCAGCGTGACCGTGATGTGCATGCCGGCTTCGGCGCCATGTATCTGCAGCTTGTCGCCAAATTCATCGCGAATGCATCGGACCAGGGTGCTGCGCCGTTCGCCGTAAAGCAGTCGCATCTTGCGGATGTGACGCGCAAAATGTCCCTCATTAATGAAATCGGTGAGCACTTCCTGAGGCAGATAAGGCGGAAATATGTCCATCGCCATGCGAACAGTAATGAAGCGGTCAACAAGATCGGGCGGGATGACGATATATCCGAGCCGCAGCGATGCGAACAGGACTTTGCTGAAAGTCCCGATATAAATCACGCGGGAGTTCCGATCGAGCCCCTGCAACGACGCTATCGGCATGCTTCCGTAGCGATACTCGCTGTCGTAATCATCCTCGATAATCCACGCGCCCGAGCTATGCGCCCAGTTGAGCAGTTGAAGCCGCCGCGAAGCGCTCATCGTCGACCCGAGCGGGTACTGGTGCGACGGCGTAACAAAAGCTGCCCGGGCCTTGCGCGACTGCTTAATGCCTGCCACGACATCCATGCCTTCCTCATCGACCGGGACCGGAACCAACCTGCAACCGCTCCCAAGCAGCACAGCCCGCGTTAGCTGATAACCAGGCTCCTCCATCCACACCGGGTCCCCGGCGTCCAGTAGCACGCGGGAAGTGATGTCGAGTGCCTGCTGCGATCCGGAAACGATCATGATCTGTTGCGGATCGCAGCGCACCCCGCGCGAGGCTCTGAGATAGGTGCTGATCACATTGCGAAAATGCTCAGACCCCAGCGGGTCGACGTAATGAATGGCATTGGCGCGAGGACTCTGCGAGTGGCGCGTCACCAGACTGGCCCATGTCCGGAACGGGAAGCGCTCCAGAGCCGGCTGATGTACCCCAAACGCGCCCCATCCATTTCGCCATGGAGTATCCACGAAGCGTGGCAGCAGCGCCGTGCGCCGCGAAACCGGACGCGGGCCGGAATCAATCTGCCCTGATCCCTCGCCTGAATCTCCCACCGAGGTCAACTGATCAGGCAGCGAGGCCGACACGAATGTTCCGGCCCCGGTGCGGCTCTCGAAATAGCCCTCGGTGAGCAGTTGAGCGTAAGCGTCGAGGATAGGAAATCGCGAAATCCCGATCTCGGTAGCCAGCGTCCTGCTTGATGGCAATTGCTGGCCGGGACGCAGGTCTCCCCGGAGAATGGCATCCCGATAGCCATCATAGATTTGCCGGTGCAATGGGGTGGTCGAATCCCGATCGACGGCGACCACAGCGAGCACTCCCGCGGAAACATCAGCCATCGCCCCATCTTAGTGGCTAGGCCCGAACCCTCACAAGTGGCTATGGTCATCGACCACTCCGTGAGCCATGCTTAGAGTAGTGGCCGCTCCACGCTCTGAATGTGGCGGATACAGCCACAAACGCAGTTGAAATGCTCTCCGCGGTGCGGGCCGGTTGATTCCGGTCCCACCTTTTTTGCCGACAAAATCTGCTGCCCGGTGCTCCCGAGGCAATACATTGACAGCACTTCCGCCTAGTTCGGTCTCATAGGTGAACGACTGAATCCAGACCGACCTTATCGCACGATAAGACCGCCTGGAGTTCGCACTCAAACTAGCTTTCAAGCTGCTGGAAATTAATGCTTTACTGGCTCTTTACTGTTAAGAGCCAACTCTCTTTGCCGCAAGGAGCTTATCTTCCGTATTTCCCCTTCCCTATAAGGATTGGGTTTCAGAAGACCCAGATGTTGCAACAAATGAGGGGGCCGACTTTGATGTTTATCACAAAAGAAAAAACCTCCCGGCATGTACCGGGCAGATTCACCGCACTATGTCTCGCGCTGTTGTTTCCACTCGCCGGAGCCATCGCCCGGGCGCAGGTGGGCGCAGCCAGTTTGAGCGGCATTGTCCAGGACCAGACCGGCGCCATCATTCCCGGCGCCACAGCGACCCTGGAAAACCTGCGGACCAGTTCTCACCGCACCACAACCACCACCGACAGTGGGGGCTTCACCTTCGCGGCTATCCCCGCCGGCGACTACAACCTGACAATCGCTCGTGGCGGATTCAACACCTACACCCAGCGCGGCATTCATTTGAACGCAGGCGACAGCCAGGCGCTCAATGACATAAGACTCAGCGTGGGCTCAGCGACCCAGGTTGTTTCTGTCGAAAGCACCGTTGCGGGTCTTCCTCTGGACGATGGCCAGCTCAGCTCGACAATTTCCTCGACTGATATTGAACGGCTGTCCATCGTCGGCCGCGATGTCACGGAGCTCCAGCGCATTCTCCCGGGCTTCGCGATCCGCAATCAGGACTCGACAAACCAGGGTCCGGACTTCTCCCAGGTGCAGATCGGCCAACCAACGCCCTATGCTTCAAATGGCGCGCCGGTAGCCGGCATCTCGCTGAAACTCGATGGCTCTAGCCTCACCGACCCCGGAAATTTCGGCGCGAACCTCCAGAACATCAATGACGCGTTCGTGAGCGAAGTCCAGGTGCAGACCTCCAACTTCGGCGCCGATCAGTCGAACGGGCCGGTGGTCATCACCGGCGTCACGAAGGCAGGAACCGCTCAATATCACGGTTCGCTCTATACCTACGCGCGCACCAGCCAGCTGAACGCCAATGACTGGCTGGCAAATTACAACGGATTCGCTCGTCCCGACGACCGTTACGTCTATCCCGGCTTCACCTTCAGCGGACCCGTCCCCGGCCTGAAGAAACTTACCTTCTTCGCCGGCGCGGAATACGACGCGCAGCGCAACGTATACGCCTACAACAGCGTCGGCAGCTCGATTATTCATGCGCTGGTGCCTACTGCCGCCATGCGCACCGGTGACTTCAGCGCCGCCTCCCTGCAGAAATATCTCGGCCCTGTCTATTCAAGCGGGACATACTCAACCATCTCTCCCGTCCCCACTGTCGGCGATAACGGCACACCGCTGACCAACGGCAACCTCGCCCCGTTTCTCGATCCCGGCGCCATGGCGCTCATCAACGGAACTCTGCCCCTGCCAACCGAAGACACGGGAACCGACGGGTTCAACTACTCGAACGAGAACCTGGTGAATAACAACATCGGACAGGTGACCGGGCGCGTCGACTACGCCATCAGCCCGCGCAATACCTTCTTCGCTCGCTACAGCTATGAACACGGCCTGCAGGGCCAGCCGCAGATCCCCTATTATTCGCCGTCCGCCTCCTCCGTCCTGGGCGCGGTGAACACTCCCGGCTACGGCGTGCTGAACAACATCAATGTCCATAGCGCCGCCGCAAACTATGTCACCGTCTTCAGTCCAACGCTGACCAACGAACTCTACGCCACGCTGACTTACTTCGATCAGGCCTTCAAGGCACGCCAGTTGGGAGCGCTGCAGAACGGAGCCATCTCCTACCCCTACAACGGCATTTTCGATAACGGAAGCACGCAGTACCCTCAGTTGCGCACATATGCCGCCGTCGGCGGCCTGCCGCTGGGCTTGTGGCCGGACTTCTCCTTTGGCGCACCCTCGCTCAAGAAGTTCCAGCCGAGCGTGGGAGACAACTTGACCAAAGTCTGGGGCAAACACACCTTGAAGGTGGGAATCTTCTCCCAGCGCGTGACCAACAACCAGACCATCACCAACGGCGACTCCAACGGCGCGATCCAAAACTACTACTTCAATGGCGCTGGAACGCAGTTCTTCAGCTACAACGGAACCTACCCCGACGGCACGCCTGCCTTCGATCCCACACCTCACTACAACAGCGGCAACTGGCTGGCGGACTTCTTCGAGGGCCACATTCAGACCTTCGACCAGCAGACATTCCTTCCGCGCACCAACGTCTATTTCTGGAATACGGACTTCTACGCACAGGACTCCTGGCGCGTCACCCCACGGGTAGTCGTGAACTACGGCGTCCGCTTCCAGCACCTTGGAGCCTGGACAGACGCTCATGGCATCGGAGCCGCGGTCTGGACTCCATCCACGATCAACACGCCTTTCAACCCCAACACGAATCCGCTGCCCGGCCTTCAGTGGCATGCCCTCAACAAGAGCATTCCAAATTCCGGCACCGGGTCCACTGCCATGTTCTACTCGCCGCGCGTAGGTTTTGCGGCGGACATCTTCGGTACGGGAAAGACGATCCTGCGCGGCGGCATCGGCGTCTATCGCTTCCATGACGCGGAGACTGATGTAGATTCGGCATTCCAGGAATCCCGGGGACTGCGCGATGCCCTTCTGGCCGGATTCGGCAACGCCACCCTCGCCGGAATCAGCAGTCTGCACCTGAACCCGGCGACCTTCGGCAATGCCGGCGGCACCGAAACATTCTCGGCAATCCCCTCAATCTTCGGCCTCGACACCACCGACAATACCGTCCCCGTCACCAACAACTACAGCCTCACTGTCGAGCAGCAACTTCCCGCACGCACAGTCCTGCAGGTCTCCTACGTCGGCAACAACAGCAACTCGCTCATGAACAACGGAACAACGCAGGCCGTGGTGCTCAACAACGTGAACGCCATTCCTGTCGGCACGCTCTACCTGCCGAGCAGCGCTACTACCATCAACAACGCTCTCGGTTATAACTACTGCAATCCCAGCGCCTGCACGCAGCAGCAGGTGGCGAACCTCTCAGCGACCGTCGGCTATCCGGGACAGCCCAGCGTTCAGTATGTCCGCCCCTATCCTCAGTACGGAACCATCACCGTACCGCGCCACAACACCTACGCCAACTACAACGGGCTGCAGGTGCTGGTGCAGAAGCAGGTGGGGCGTCTGAACTACGGCGCGAACTACACATGGTCGAGAGCGATGGGCATCCTCGGTTCAGCGGCGGACTTCAACTTCACCGCGCCGATGGATCCCTTCCACCTCCAGAACAACTATGGCCCGATGAATTTCGACCGATCCCAGGTCCTCAATCTCACCTATTCCTACCAGTCAGGAAGGATCGTGCAGGACCGCGTCGTCGGAGGGCTCGTCAATAACTGGCTCATCTCCGGAATCACCACCATCCAGGCAGGCCCAAACATGCAGACCGGTGTGAGCTTCTCGCCCAACTACTACCTGCAGGGCACCTTCGGCCCTAACAACCTTCCCGTAAATAACCAGGTGATCCTGGGAACCCCGGATGTAAGCCTCCAGCCCGTACTGACATGCGATCCGAGTTCGCATCTGGCCAGCCACCAGTACGTCAACGGTGCATGCTTTTCGCTGCCCGCCTCCGGCACCAACGGACAATACATCTTCCCGTATGCCCATGGACCGAAGTTCTGGGACAGCGACCTTACGCTGGAGAAAGGCTTCAGCGCAGGCGGCGACCGCACTATCCGCCTCCGCATCGCGGGATTCAACTTCCTCAACCATCCATTGAACAGCTTCGGAACGGGCTACGCTTCGCAGACAACGCTGGTCTTTTCCGGCGACAGCCAGGCATCAGCCGCCTACAACCCCGCATCCGGCTTCGGCTACGCCCCGCAAAAGCTCGGACGGCAGGCTGCTGGAGGTCTCGGCGAAATACACCTTCTAAATTGCGCCGGCGGGGAGCGATCATGGCTTCCCGCCTATTTTTTTTGATCTTGCAACACGCGCTTTTTGAGGGCTGTTGCAGACTATGCGCGCAACGAGGAGTTACTCGGAGATGTTGCTTTAATGCGATTCGACGACTGGCATCAAGCCTGCTGCGCGCTTCGCCTGAATCTCGATATAGACGTTGATGAGTGAGAGGGCCGCCGGCGTCACGCCGGGAATCCGGCTCGCTTGTCCGATCGTCGCGGGCCGGACGCGCGCAAGCTTTTCCTGCATTTCGCGCGACAACCCTCTCACCGCGGCATAGTCGAATGACAGGGGAATTGCGCGCCCCTCGGCCTTCTTCAGCTTTTCGATCGACTTCTTCTGCTGGTCAAGATAGCCCGAGTACTTGATCTCTGTCTCCGCCGACTTCAGCTCATTGCGCGTGTGCGCGGTCAGTCCCTCAGAGGCAACCCACGGCGCAAAAATAGCCTGGTCGTACGGCGTCGCAAGCTCATCACGCAGAATCGGCCACAGCGCTTCGATGGTGACTTCAGGGCGCTTCAGGATCTGTGCGTAGGTCTGCCCCGCTGTGTTGCCGAGCGCCGCGCCCGGAAACATTTCGGCAATCCGATCAGGATTCACCTTGCGTGTAGCCAGTAGCTTTTCGAGCGCGACTGCGCGGGCCTGCTTCGCCTCGTATTCGGCCCACGCCTCGTCGCCGATCAGGCTCAGGCGCCGTCCATGCGGCGTGAGGCGCCGGTCCGCATTGTCGATGCGCAGATGGAGCCGGAACTCCGCCCGCGAAGTGAACATCCTGTAAGGCTCATTTGTCCCCTTGCTGATCAGGTCGTCAATCAGGATACCGGTATAAGCTTCAGTCCGATCGAGCGTGAACGGCGCGCGGCCATGCACGGCCAGCGCAGCGTTGATGCCGGCCATGATCCCCTGGCACGCCGCCTCCTCGTATCCCGAGGTGCCGTTGATCTGCCCGGCAAGATACAGCCCCTCAAACTTCTTTACGCGTAGCGCACGATCAAGCTCCGTCGGGTCGATGGCGTCGTATTCGATCGCGTAGCCCGGGCGCAGCATCTCCGCATTTTCGAGGCCGGGAATAGAACGCACGATCTCAGCCTGCACCTCCATCGGCAAAGAGGTCGACATGCCATTGACGTAGACCTCGTGCGTATTCAGCCCTTCTGGCTCAAGAAAGAACTGGTGGTGCGCCTTGTCGGGAAACTTCACTACCTTGTCTTCAATCGACGGACAGTAGCGCGGCCCGATCGCCTGTATCTGCCCGGAATACATCGGCGAGCGTGAGACATTTTCGCGGATGATGCGCAGCGTCTCCGGCGTGGTATAGGCAATGTGGCACGAGACCTGGCGCTGCGGAAGCTCGCGCGTGCGAAAACTGAACGGCGTGGGATCCGCGTCTCCCGGCTGCTCTTCGAAGCGGTTCCAGTCGATCGTGCGGCCATCCAGGCGCGGGGGCGTGCCAGTCTTGAGGCGGCAGCCACGCAATCCCAGCCTCTTCAGCGCTTCGCCCAGTAGAATCGCAGGCGGCTCGCCGCTTCGGCCTGCGGGATAGCGCTCTTCTCCGCAGTGAATCAGACCGTTCAGAAAGGTTCCGGTCGTAATCACCGTCGCGCGCGCAAAGATGCTTCGCCCGTCGCGGAGCTTGATGCCCTTGATCGACGCTTCTTCGAGGAGCACATCCACCACTTCCGCCTGCTTGATGAAGAGGTTCGGCTGCGACTCCAGCACCTCGCGCATCTTCACGCGATACTGCTGCTTGTCGCACTGTGCGCGCGGAGACCACACCGCCGGGCCCCGTGACGTATTCAGCAGGCGAAACTGGATGCCGACCGCGTCCGCCACTTCTCCCATCACGCCGCCCAGAGCATCCACCTCGCGGACAAGATGCCCCTTGGCAATGCCTCCGATGGCCGGGTTGCAGGACATCTGCGCAATCAGATCCAGATTCAGCGTGAAAAGAGCTGTGCGCAGGCCCATGCGCGCCGAAGCCATGGCGGCCTCGCAGCCGGCGTGTCCAGCGCCTACGACCACCACATCGTATTGTTCGGTAAAAGCCATGAAGCTCCAGCCTTTTATTTTAGCTGGTCGGCGCAAAGAAAAACGCGGCAGCCGAAGCCGCCGCGCGTCAAGAAGATCCGGTGAGATCAGAAATCCAGCTTGATGCCAAGCTGCACCTGGCGTTGGCTGTAGACGAAGTTTGAATTGGCATTGGTGATCGCGCCAAAGCCCGACTGCGAGCTGATGCCCGGCCCGGGACTGAAGGGCTGATAGACAAGGTTGCTGCCCGTGATCGCATAGGCCGTCGAGTTCACGCTGGTGACGTTGACATGGTTTGCCAGGTTAAAGAACTCGCCCAGAAGCTCCAGGTTGAAGCGCTCGCTGATCTGCACATCCTTTTGGAGTCGCAGGTCGACGTCGGTCGTATTGGGCTGCTTGAACGTGTTGCGGCCGATCTGCAGCAGGTAGGTGGAGGTACCTGAGCCGTTAATTCCAGAGCCAGCCGCACTGGCCCCGCTCGACGACTTGGGCTGGGTGCCGCTTACGCCCGCTGAATAACCTAGCCCGTTCTGCCATTGGAGAATCGGATTCAGGTGCCAGCCGTTGATGAAGTACTTCTTCCAGTCCTGCGCGTTGCCGGGATAGTTCAGCATCGCCCAGGCGACTAGCCGGTTGGGCACGTTGTAGCTGGAGTTGCCGTAGTTCGCCCGCGCATTGCCATTCGGGTCGTACCAGTTGTTCGTGCTCGGCGAGGTGCTCTGGTTCTGGTTGTAGTCGAGCGCGTGCGACCAGGTGTAGTTGATGTCGAACTGCGCATACTTGTTACCGCGGTTCTGCAATTCGGCGATCATCGCCTGGTAGTTGGAATTAATGTTGCCGACGACCTCGGTGATATTGCCGTAATGCGTGTTGATGTAGGTCCGCGAGTACACAGGCGAGGTGATCTGGGTTCCGCAGGCCAGCGGACCGCACGAACCCCCGGCGGTTTTCGGAGTGACCGTCAGCGTCGAGGTATACATCGTTGCCGGGTTCAGGTTGAGGTTAAGGAAGTTCGGCAGCTCGCGGCCCAGCGCGCCAACGTAACTGAGCGTGAAGACTGTTCCCTTGCCAGCATCCTGCTGGACGCTGAAGTCATATTCATTGATCTGCGGAAGCTGGAAGTTCTTCGCGTAGAAATCGATGCCGGGCGTAGGAAACGCGCCGCCGGCGATGACTTGTGGAAAGACAGGCACAGTGGCACCGGGCTGTTCGCCGAAAACGCCGGGGATGGTGTACTGCCCGAACGGGCTGCCGGCAGCCTCGTAAGCATTCAGGATGACGCCGTTCAGATTGCGCCCGTAGTACAGGCCATAGCCGGCATGGACAACAGTCTTGGCCGTGCCGAATGGATCCCACGAGAAGCCGATGCGCGGACCGAAGTTATTCTTGTCGCTCGGTTGATTATTGATCTGCGCCAGTGATTCGGGATAAGGCCCCTTCCCGTTCACCGCTACATTCAGAATCGACGTGGCGATCAACGAAGGATACGGCGGCGGCACGTGCTCGTAGTCGTAGCGCAGGCCGAGGTTCATCGTCAGGTGCGGCGTCAACTTCCAGTCAACCTGGCCAAAGAAGCCGTAGTCCATCGTCGTGATCGTGAACACCGGCGTTCCGAAGCCCTGGGTGAAATTGTAGTAGCAGGGATAGTTGCCGAGACCAAGCTGCGATTCGCTGCTGTCGCACGTACCGCTCGGCTTGAGGATGTCGGCAAAGAAGTCTGAGAAGTACGTGTAGGTGTAGACCCCGTTGCTCTCATAGAGATTGTTGATCGTGTCGGCATTGCGGAGAATGTCAAAGCCGAACTTGTATGTCTGGTTTCCGTGGCTCCAGGTCGCCGTGTCGCCAACCTGGGTCTTTCGCTCATCAGGATAGGCGAGGCGGAAGGAGTAGTACGGCATGCCGGCGGTGAAGCCGTTGTTGGCAGAGCCCCCATAAATGCCGAGCTGCACCGGCGTGCCGGTCGAGTTGTTCAAATACGAGTTGGTAAAGCTGCTGAAGGGCTGCTCGCCCTCGTCGTTCAGCTCGCGTCCGTACTGGAAGCGGAGCTCGTTGGCGATGGTCGGCGAAAAGATGCTCGCCAGCTTCGCCAGTCCGTAATCCAGTTTCACAAAGTCTGTTCCAAAGGTGTCGATGGCGTAGTTATTGGAAGTCTGGGTCTGCACGCCGCCCGGTGAATCCCAGCGCAAACGATGATAGAGGAAGCTCACGTGGTGCTTGTTGTTAATCTGCCAGTCGATCTTGGGGGTGTTGAGCACTTCGTCGCCGGTACGCGGCGTCGTGCCCACGTCATCGAGCAGGCCGGGATTGTGTAGTCCCGTGATCGAAGAAACAGCGCTCCCGAAGAGGAGCTGGTTATAGTTCAGCGCAGCTGTCTCATAGTTGCCGCCGAAGACCCTATAGGCAAGCGCGCAGGCGCCGGCGTCACCGGGTTGCGCACCCTCGAAGGTGGTAAATTTGGCCGTCGTCGAGGATGCGGTACAGGCGCCGGCAGGCACGGTCAGGTCGGCGTACTGATTGAAGAAGGCGCTCGGCGTTGCCGGCTTCGCCACTCCCGGAAAATTCCGCTTGTACTGGTCGTAGGCATAGAACCAGAAGAGCTTGTCTTTGATCAGCGGGCCGCCGGCTCCGAAGCCCCACCGTTTGCGCCAATCGGTTGGCTTGAAGGGGACACCGGTGATGATGTCTGGCGCGCCGCCGCCGGAGGGCTCAGTAATACTCGTATAAGTGGTAAAAGGATTGATCGCGCCCCAGTCATTGTCGCGGTCGTAGAAGTAAGCTTGCCCGTGGATCTGATTGGTGCCGCTCTTGGTGACGGAATTGATCACGCCGCCGGCCGCCCGCCCATACTCAGCGGAATAAACGCCGGTGTTGACCTGGAACTCGGCGATGGCGATCTGCGAAGTCGAATAGCCCTCACGTGTGCGGCCGCGCTCCTCGGAGAAGAACGCCTGGTTGTCGTCGGCGCCGTCGATCTCGACGTTATTCAGCAGCGGGCTGATGCCGCGGAAGCTGATCAGACCGAAACCGTTAGAGTCGGAAACCGCGCCCGGCGTAAGCAGCGCCAGGTCCGACCAGCGCCCGCCGTTGAGCGGAAGGTTAACGATCTCCTGCGCGGTCAGCGTCGAGGACACCTCCGCCGATTCGAACTTTAATACTGGCGCTTCACCCGATACAACTACGGACTCCTTCACGCTGCCCGTCTTCAATACAGGCTGCAGCGTGCTCAGCGAGCCGACCGTGACCGCCACGGTGTCTGCCGTGTAGTCGCCGTATCCGGGAGCTGTGATCGTCACCGTATAAGTCCCCGGCTCAACCAGCGGCGCCTTGAAATATCCGCTGCTGTCGGTCGTCAGCTTGATTTCGGCGTTGGTCCCGGTATTGTGAAGCGTCACCGTGGCGCCGCTGATCACTCCGCCGGAGGCATCCTGCACGGTGCCGGCAATTGCGCCCTGGGTTGTGGACTGAGCATGTGAAAACGATGAGAGAGCAGAAAAGAACGCGAGCAGGATTGACAACAAACAGAGGCGAGAACTTCGCGGCATTGGTATCTCCTGAAAGACTGCAGTCAAATGTGTTTTGCATGGCCCGCAGCTGACGATGGGCCTATACCGGGTGCGGAATTCCGACCGGATTCGCCTTAAGACGCTCCATGGCCAAGCGGATTTCGCGTAGCGCAGAGAGGCCCGGGAGCGGGCGAATGCCTTTATAGCCTAGATATTGGCATAGATGCTTTGCCCTGCGGTAAATTTTTTGCTGACGCAGGAGGGAATTCGGCTCAATCCGCAGATTTTTTTGACGGGAAGCCGCAGATTTCCACAGAACATTCGACCTGGCTAAAAAATGAGCCGGCACCCTGCCTGGATCTGCCGCTGGCGGTACAGCGCCGTGCTGTTGGCGTTGGTCACCCCGCCAAAGGATGCTGTGCCCGCACTGCCGCCAAGATAAGTCAGGTGCGCCGTGCGCGCATACGAGGCGTCATTGTCGATCAGGTAGCCAATTGTCTCAATCGCAGTTACATTTTGATGATTGAGCACGTTGAAGGCTTCGCCCATCAACTCGAAGCTGATGCGATCGGTGATGTGCGTTCGCTTGGCAGCCCGCACATCGAGGTTGACGACTCCGGGGTAGCGAAATGTGTTGCGCCCGATCTGAGGCAGAATGCTATTCCCGCCGTATCCGTTGAGGCTTGCGCCCAGGCCGCTGACGCGCGCGCCGGAGTTTGCGCCGCCAAGAATCACTCCGGGATTGTTGATGCCTACGCACGCTGGCCCGTATTCGAGATATTCCTGGTAGGAGCAGGAAGGCGCCGGAATGGCCCCCATCGTGCGCATCGAGTAAGGCAGGCCGGTCCGCCACTCTCCCGATGTGCCCAGCGAATAGCCGTTGAACAATGTGCCGGCGAAACCATGCAGCCGCCACGGCGTTTGCGCCACGACGCTGCCTGAGGCGCGCTGGCGAACGTCCAGGTTCGATGTGCCGTGCTCCAGCCGCAGGTCGGTCGGGTCGTAAACATCGTTGTTGTCGGCAAACGTCGATGCGTTCTGATTATCGTCGATGGTGTGCGAGTATGTGTAACCGGCATTGATGCTAAATGCGCCGCCCAGCCGGTGCGTCAGCCGGACCACCGCCGCCTGATAGCTGGCGTTGGTCTCGCTGGTGATATCGGTAATGGTGCCGTAGTTGGGATTGAGCCGCTGGTAGAAGAACTTGCTTGTGAATCCGCTCTGGATAGGGCCGAGATGCTGCGCATCCTCGATCACATAATTGAGCACGCCCAGCGAATTCAGATCGACATTGGTGTCGATGAAGTTGGGCAGCTCCCGCGCATATGAGCCCATGTAAGTGACTGTTACCGCCGTGCGGTGGCCTAGTTCGTGCTGTAGAGACAGCTCGGTCTGGTCGATCTGTGGATTCTGAAAATGCTTGTCGAAATAAATCGCATTGGGCGCGACAACAAGATAAGCGCCGCTGGAGAAGACATACGGAAACGGCGGAGCGCCGGCGTCGAGAGGCCGGAAATAATAGTTGCGCTGCGCATTCATCGAGCCAGTGGTAGTCAGCGCGCTGTATATCGTCGCGTTTGAGATGCGGCCATAGTAGATGCCGTAGCCTCCCTGCAGAACAGTCCGGCCGTTGCCGAAAATATCCCACGCAAAGCCCACGCGCGGCCCGAAATTATTGCGGTCATGAGGCATCACGCCCGTCTGTGAAATATCAGGATTTGCCAGCAGCTTGTTCGGACCGGGTAATGCTTCGTATTCATAGCGCACCCCCGCTGAAATCGTAAACCGGCCGTTCAGCTTCCAGTCGTCGGCAATGAAAGCCGCATAATCGGCGGTCTCAAATGTCCATGAGGGTTCGCCCAGCGCCTGCTCATAGTATGAGTAGCAGGGAGTGAGCCCAATGCCGGTCGTGCTGCCGTCGCAGCGGTTCGGCGCCAGCAGATCGGAGACGAAGTTGAGCACACTCGAATACGAGTATGATCCCGCCTGGTTGTTCAACCCGCTCACGGAGTCGGTGACATAGTTGTAGTCGTATCCGAACTTGATGGCGTGCTTGTGGTGAATCCACGTCACCGAATCGATGAACTGCTCGCGCTTCTCATCCGGATACTGGGGCTTATCGAGCGACGAGCGGGTGCCGAAGGTGAATCCTGAGCTGCGATCGACCGAAATCTGTGGCGGCCGCCCAAGCGCATTATCGGCAAACTGCTGCTCAAATGGTGTGGCCTCGCCCACAAGCTGCGATATCAGCTCGCGGCTGTACTGATAGCGCGCGCTGTTGAGCAGATTCGGAGTATAAAAATACTCCCACCCGGCTATCAGCGAGTCTGAGTTCGCACGACGGGTGCCGAAGCTGCCAACGCCGTAGGTATCCGACGCCTCTGTCACCGCGCTGTTGAGCCCCGTGCGACGCATGAAGTTGTACTGAAAGACCAGCTGGTTCCGGTTGTTTGGCCGCCAGTTGATTTTCGGGAACAGGATCAGTTGTTGTGTGCGGCGCGGCACATCGCCGAGTTGGCCGTTCAAATCGCTGACGGCGCTGTTCCAGGCAACCAGCGCCTGGGCCGGACTCTGGCCGATGCGACCCGCAAGCGTTTCAATTGTTTGCGCCGAAGGCGCGGCGAAGAAAGCCTCTGGCTGATTCGCGCGCGCCACCCCGGGAAAGTCACGCTGGTGTTGGTCGTAGGCGAAAAACCAGAAAAGCTTATCGTGACGAATCGGCCCTCCCGCCGAAGCTCCCCACTGCCGGCGCACATCCGGCGGCTTGTAAGGAACGCTAACGTACTGACCCTGGGAGTTGAGCTCTGTCAACGTGGTGTAAGCGTTGGCCGCTCCCCACGCTGCGTTGCGATCGTAGAACGATGCCTCCCCGTGCAGATTATTGCTTCCGCTCCGCGTCACGGAATTGATGACGCCGCCTGCCGCGTGTCCATATTCCGCCGAGAAATTCGACGTGTTCACCTGGAATTCATGGATCGCCGCCTGGCTCGTCGAATATCCATACCCGCCGCTGCCCCGCTCACTGCCCGAAAAGGCCAGGTTATGGTCCGTGCCATCCATCGTGATGCTGTTCATCAGCGGGCTCAGCCCGCGAAAGCTGAGCCCATTCTCGGCATCCTGGCCCCGCACGGAACCCGCCGACAGGCCCGCAAGATCCGACCACTGGCCGTTGCTGCTCGGCAGAGCGTCGAGGGCCAGTAGATCGACATTACTTGTCACGGCGGGCGAAAGATCGGGCTGCGATGGATGATCTTTGGCTGTCGCCGCGTGTTCGTCATAGGCAAGCGTGAGCTTCGGGCTGAGAAGCGTGACGCGTCCTACCTCAACCACAGCGCGTTCCATCTTCCATGGAGCGAGTCCCGGCGCGCTCACCCGGACCGAATAACTCCCGGGGGCCAATTCCGCAAAGCGAAAATTGCCGTTATGGTCGCAGACCATCTGGCTTACGCTGCCTGTGGCCGTGTTGCGCAGGGTTACCAGCGCGGCGAAGAGCCGTCCCCCGCTGTCGGCAACCTGTCCCGCGATCGAGCCGCCGGTGCCCGACTGTGGAGATGCGAGATGAAAGGCGAACGCGAGAAGCAGTAGCAGTAGTGGAATCCAGGAGTGGTGAAACGCGCGTTGCCGGTTGCTCATGGGAATTCTCCCTTGACTTCAAGCGTGACTTCCAGCGCCAGACCTGAGCTCTCATCCCGGAACGAGCCTGGTTTCGAGATAAAAGCGGCCTCGCCGTCGACTTTGAGCGAGACCGCCGAGATGAACCGCAGCATGGGTACCACAAGTCTCCCGTTGACGCGGATGAGTGCGAAAACGCGCCGCGTCCACAGGAATGCGCAGGCGCTGCATTGGCGCCGGCACGCTTCCGCCGGTTTTCTGAGCGCAGCTCACGCCGGAACGTGGGGGCGGTCCGGAATCAGCCGTGCTCGTCAGTCCTTAGGAATTGGTGAATGAAGAGTAATCGATTCGTTAAAATAGAAAAGACAAATGTTCATCGATGAGGCAAAAATTCGGGTTAAGGCCGGTGACGGAGGTAATGGTTGCATGGCCTTCCGCCGGGAAAAGTTCGTTCCTCGCGGCGGACCCTCCGGCGGCGACGGCGGCCGCGGCGGCGATGTGGTCATGGAATCGACCCAGCGCCATAACACGCTGATGTACTTCCGCTTCAACCCTGAGCACAAGGCCGAGCGCGGCGAGCATGGCATGGGATCGAACTGCACCGGACGCGAAGGCAAGGATGTAGTCCTGAAGGTTCCTGTCGGCACCGAGCTGTACGACGCTGAGACAGGCGAGCTCGTCCACGATTTCTCTCGCCCCGACGAGCGCATCGTGATCGCCAAAGCCGGACGCGGTGGACGCGGCAACCAGCATTTCGCCACCTCCACCCACCAGGCTCCGCGCGAGCATGAACTGGGCCGGCCGGGCGAGGAGCGCCTCTATCGCCTGGAGCTGAAAGTCCTGGCCGATGTAGGCCTCGTCGGCTATCCCAATGTCGGCAAGTCCACGCTGATCTCGCGCATCTCCGCCGCCAGGCCCAAGATCGCCGACTACCCTTTCACTACACTTGAGCCCAACCTCGGTGTTGTCTCGATCGGCGAAGCTCCGCATGAAGAGAGCTATGTCGTCGCCGATATCCCCGGCCTGATTGAAGGCGCGCACCTGGGCGCGGGACTCGGCGTACAGTTTCTTCGCCACATCGAGCGCACGCGGTTGCTGGTGCACCTCGTCGACGTTTCCGACGCCAGCGGCCGCCCCGATCCGGTCGAGGACTTCAAGGTCATCATGGGCGAGTTGAGAAGCTTCGGCCACGGCCTCGACGCAAAACCAATGATCGTTGTCGCGTCGAAGGCTGATGTGGCCAACCCCGACAAGCTCAAAAAGCTGCAGTCCATGGCCAAGCGCCGGAAGCTGCCCTTCTATGAGATTTCCTCCGTGACTGGACTTGGCATCGAAAAGCTGAAGTACGCCATCGGCGAGCGCGTGAAAGACTTACGCAAAGAATCCGAAGGCGAGGAATCTCTCGCCGAGACTTCCTGATCCCACCTCAAGCCCGCATCGCGGAATGTCCGTTCTGCGCCGCTATGCCTCGCTTCATCGCCGCCAGCCCCGCCAGAGCTCGCAACAGCTCCGCCTGCCAGCGCATGTATGCCGTGTTCTCGCAGCTGAAGATGACTCGCACGCGATACCCGCCCGCTCCGCCTCAGAAAAAATGATCGATCAGCTCATCCCGCAGCTCGAAGTCGAAGCTGCGCGTGTTCTGCGTCTTATCCTGCGCATCGGTGTTGTAGGCGACGATGTACCCGCAGCGCGCAGCGGGATCAACATAGAAATGGCTGCGAAAGCCGTTCTGCCATCCGGCGTGTCCAATCAGCCGCAGCTTGCCATCCGTATGAACGAAGAAGCTCGCCGCCACCTCGTCATGCGCCCCCGCGCGTGAGACAAAATCCTCGTTCGGAATCACAGGCAGAATCGGCCTCCACATCTCTTCCAGCGAAGACCGCCTCAGAATCGCGTCGTACTCCGCCTGCCGAGCCCGATCTCCTGATTGATCGCCGAGCAGAAACTCGATGTACTTGATCATGTCCGTCATCGGCGCATTCAGCCCGCCATTCGAGCGCGTAATGCCGGTGTTGAAATCGAACTCATCCTCACGTCAGCTTGCCGTCCTTCAGATCCCAGCTGTGCGAGCGGTACTTCAGTAGATGATAAGGACTGCGATCGAAGTATGTCCGGTACATGCCCAGCGGCAGCAGGATGTTCTTCTCGATGTAGAGCTGGTACGGATCGCCCGACAGCCGCTCGATAATCTCGCCCAGAAAGACGACGCCGAGATTCGAATAGCTGAATCGCGAGCCCGGCTCGAAGAGAACATCTGTATAAGGCAGCATCGCCACGATCTGCGACCACTGCGTTGGCTCAAAGGGCTGCCACTCGGCGTCGCGCCACGGCCATGTAGGATCGCGGAAGCCACCCGAGTGCGACATCATCTGGCGAATCGTTATCTTCGCGATCGGCCCGTAACGGTCGTGGACAGAGCCAAGCTCAGGAATGTATTTGATCAGTGGATCGTCAAGCCCCAGCAGCCCGCGGTCGCGAAGCTGCATGATCGCGATGCCGGTAAAAGTCTTGGTGCACGAAGCCCAGTGGTAGGTGGTGTTGTCGTCGACGGGCACTTCGGGCGACCGGCTCTGCACTCCATAGTTGGAGTGAAGGACAACCTCGCCACTGCGGATCAGCACCAAACTGCTGCCAAGAATGCCGTTGCGCCGCAAGCCCGCTTCATAGAACGACTTGATCGCAGCCAGATCCGGAGACGAAGGAGTCTGCGCCGCGACCGCACCAGCCACCGAAAGCAGAATGGGAGCCACGAAAAAGAAGGGAAGCTTGGGCATGTACCGTCCTGGAAGAATGTCGTGCTGGCATTCTATAGAGCGGAACTTCAGGCGGAAAAAGAAAATGCGCTGCGACTCGTTCACAGCGCACTTTTCGATATGCCGATAATTTAAGGTCTGCGTGTTGCTCTGCGCAGGTTTCGTGATATCTAGCGCTGCAATCGCAGTAATTCTGGAGAGTATCTTCTTGCGTAAGATCGCCAGGAGGTGTTTACTCCTGGCGACCTTACGCTCAAGGCCCGTCCGGCAAGGACCGCCCCCCGCGCAGGCGCCGCCGGAGGCGATTTACGCGACCGCCGCTTTCGCGCGCACGCGAAAGCGCTTGGTGTTGATCGAGAGCGTGCGCTCCATTTTGCGAAGCTCTCTCGTCTCCTCAGGCATCGCGAAGGTCGAAGCCACTCCGCGCCGCGACGCGCGTCCGGTCCGCCCAATGCGGTGCACGAAATCCTCGGCCTCGCGGGGCAGGTCGTAGTTGACGACATGCGCCACATCCGCCACGTCGATGCCGCGAGCGGCAACGTCGGTGGCGACCAGAACCCTGTGATGCCCCTGCGAGAAGCTGCGCAGGGCGGCGTTGCGCTGCGACTGCGAGCGGTCTCCGTGGATCTGCGTGGCCGCATGGCCGGAGCGCGCAAGGCGCCGGGCAACACGATCCGCGCTGTGCTTGGTGCGCACAAAGACCAGGAAGCTGCCCTGGTGCGAATCGAGCAGATGCTCGAGCAGCTCGTGCTTCTTCTCCTTGTCCACTTCGAATGTCTGCAGCTCGACGTTCTCGCTCGGCTTGAGCACCGAGCCGATCTCGATGCGCGCCGGATTCTTCACATAGTCCCGAACGACTTCCTTGATCTGCGGGCTGAGCGTCGCCGAGTAGCAAAGCGTCTGCCGCTCCGCGGGCAGTGCGGCGACGATGCGCTTGATGGCCGGCTTGAAGCCCATGTCGAGCATGCGGTCGACTTCGTCGAGCACCAGCATTTTTACGCCGCTCAGGTTTACCAGCCGGCGGTTGAGAAAGTCTTCAAGGCGTCCTGGCGTGGCCACGATAAGCTGCGCACCGCGACGAATCTGCTGAAGCTGCGGCCCCTCTGCCATCCCACCCACGACAAGGGCGGCTGAGCCCTGGTTTCCGGTGAGCTTGCGATAGTGATCGAGCACCTGCATGGCGAGCTCGCGCGTGGGAAGCAGAATAAGCGCGAAGGCGTTCTTGGCTTTGCCCTCCACCTGCATTTTTTCAATGAGTGGAACGAGGAAGCTGAGGGTCTTGCCTGTACCCGTCTGCGCAGTCGCGAGAATGTCGCGGCCTTCGAGGGCCGGCGGAATCGCCGCTGCCTGTACGGGGGTGGGGGTAACAAATTTTGCATTGGCCAACTGCTGCTTGAGCGAGGCCGAAAGATTGAAATCGGAAAACTGGTTCACTTTGTCCTTAGAGAGGCGAGCCTGATTCCATCCACGTGTCTGTTAACGGACACACCACGGCTGCCGGTCTTGCTGGTTCCCTGCGTGCGGATCTGATTATAGGCCGCGCGGGATATTTAAGTTATTTACGTAGGGAGGACTGTGTTGGCCGAATCTGGCCTCGGTTCCTGCCACACGCTGCGTCTTCGGCCTGAACGCTAACTGCGCAGACCCGGCCTGAACAAAAAGCAGGCCGTCACGCTGAGGGGCTTGGAACTTGGGAACCTTTGCTTAAGGCTCTGGGAAGGCGATCTTGCCGAATCAGGATGAAGATGATGGCGAGAGCGGCTCACAACCAAACAACTGAGCGTAAACCAATCATAACATAAACTAACGTGCTCGCTGCGTGCCGCTTACCTAAGCCAGTTGCGCATTGCGTTGTCTCTTATCAAATGGCATCAAGATCGCCGCTTTCACGTTATGCGCCGACTCTCGGCCGCCAGCAGGCACCAGGCATTTTGACAAATATGCCAGCAGCTCAGTCGGATGGATCGGCTTCGCGAGAGCCGCGAAGTCGTACCCTCCGTTGCGCGCCTCACTAAGCAGATCGACGGTGGATACCTGTCCGGAAAACAGCAGAACCTTGCAGTCGGGGATCATCTTTCGAAGTGAGACGGCCAGATTGATGCCGCTCATACCCGGCATGTAGACGTCGGTGATGAGCATGTGCGGGGGGATTGCCGATGCGATTTCAAGCGCGCTCACGCCATCGTAAGCAGTCAGCGCCGTGTAACCGCTGCGCGAGAGAATCGCTCCAAGTGTGTCTGCGATCACGTGCTCGTCGTCAACGATAAGTACAACCGGCTGCATTTTAGAAAGCAAATCATCTTTAGGAATCTCGGCCAACGGAACCACCTGAAAATTGAGCTTTCTTGGCACGAGAATCACCCCTGACAACCAACCTAGCAGGGTTCAATCGATACGGGTTAACTATTTAAAATGTTGCGCTTACAGGATAATTCTATTTTGTTTTAATTTTCCTGTTGACTGCTTATACGGTATAGCAGATTATATTCTCGTTTGCGTCACGATAGCGACACGATTACGTCAGAAAGGAATTGCGCTATGTCAACAGAGGAGACTCCCAAGACGTCCCCGATGAGATTTGAATCCATGCCCAAAGCTGACGTGCCCAAGGGCCGCGACGGCAAGCACAAGCAGATCGTTCTGCAGTTGCTCAGCGACATCAGCCAGCTGGAGCAAGGATCGGCCCTGAAAATTCCCCTGTCCGAACTTCCGGATTCGAAAGAGAACATCCGCTCCGCGCTGAGCCGTGCCACCAAACAACGAGGCATCGAGGTCGCGACCTCCAGTGACGACGAGTTCCTCTATGTCTGGAAACCATAGGCTGATCGGCTTCAGAGCAGCTATCGACCTTGTCCGTTTGCGGACGCCAATCTCCGCCCCTGAACGCTCCCTGCGCGGCTGCACGGGGTAACCCGTTTAGAATCGGCACCTGCCGCAGTTCCCGGATTGGCGAATGACTTGCAAAGATACTATGCAATCCGGGCTCTGCCCCATCTTTGCGAGCCGGACGATCGAGGCCTTCCATGCAGACGCTCGTAAACGATCTCCGCTTTTCCTTCCGTCAGCTTCGAAAGTCGCCCGGCTTCGCGTTCACCGCCGTCCTCACCCTGGCCCTGGGAATCGGTGTAAATACCGCCGTCTTCAGCATGATGGACGCTGTCGTCCTGCGTCCTCTGGCTGTTCCCGACCTCAATCGTGTCGTAACCGTCGTCGAGGAACAGAAACGCGGCGACTACCAGCAGGTCGCACTCGCCAACTATGAAGACTGGACGCGTCAGAGCCACTCCTTTGAGGCGCTTGCTGTGCGCACTACCGTCGACCGCACCCTTACCGGAGCCGGAGACGCCGCCCATGTCCAGGCCAGCTACACGTCGGCGAATTTCTTTGATGTCATGCGCGTTGCGCCTCTTCTCGGGCGAAGCTTTGTCGACTCGGAGACCCAGCCCGGCAAAGACAACGTCGCCGTTCTCGGTTACGCCTTCTGGAAGAAAAACTTCGGAGCCGATCCGGCGGTAATCGGCCGCAAGGTTGAGCTCGATAGCCGAACTTACACCATCATCGGCGTCATGCCTAAGAGCATGCAGTATCCCTCCTACACCGATATCTTTCTACCCTTCGCGCCTTCCGCGGCCCAGATAGATAATCGGACCAACCACGACTACCTCGTCACCGGACGCCTCCGTCCCGGCGTGACTGTGGACCAGGCTCAGGGGGAAATGCTGAGCATTGCCCGCCGTCTCGCAGAGGCATATCCCGCCACCAACCGCAGCTGGTCGGTGCGGGTCGAACCCCTGCTCGACGACATTAACGGCGACCTTACTCCCATGTATTTCCGCCTGATCCTGGGAGCCACCATCTTCGTCCTGCTCATTGTCTGCACCAACGTCGCCAATCTGCAGCTCGCCCGCGGCATTGCCCGCCGGCCGGAGATCGCTATGCGCACGGCGCTCGGCGCAGGCCGCCGCCGCGTTGCCCGCCAGTTGCTGACAGAGAATATCCTGCTTGGGCTGATGGGGGCAGCGGGCGGCGTTCTGATGGCCAAACTCGTCCTCCACATAAGCCTGATCACCATGCCCGAGCGCATAGCCCGCTACATGGCCGGATGGTCGAACATCTCTCTCAACGGCCGCGCTCTCGCCTTCTCGCTGCTGCTGGCCATCGGCGCCGGGGTGCTTTCCGGCTTCCTGCCCGCGCTGGAGGCGATGCGCGTCAATCTCGTCGACCAGCTCAAGGCTGGCTCCCGCAGCGTGGCCGGATCTGGCCGCACCCACCGGCTGAGAAATCTCTTCGCCCTCGCCCAGATCTCTCTCGCCGTCGCACTGGTGATTGGCGCAGCCCTGATGTGCAAAGGCGTGTGGTCGATGTTCAGCCTCGCCGACGTCCATCGCCCGAAGCAGGCGCTCACCTTCAGCGCATATCTCCCTGCCTCGCGCTACACAACTCAGGAAAAACAGATCGCCTGGTACAAGGGCAGCCTGGAAAAGCTGCGCTCCCTCCCCGGAGTCTCAGCAGCGGCGGTGACCACCGCGCTGCCTTACGGAGAGCAACAATGGTCGGATGATTTCCGGATCGAAGACCGTCCGCTGATTCCCGGCAAATTCCAGAGCGCGCAGCGCATCGCGGTCGATGGCGGATATTTTGCCGCCATCCATATCCCTCTTCTCACCGGACGCACCTTCAATGCCGGTGACGGCCCGCAGACACAGCCCGTGGCGATCGTGAGTCGCAAATTTGCCCAGCTGTATTTTCCCGGCCAGGATCCCATCGGCCACCGCATCCAGATGGGGGCCTCGCGCGCCGCTCATGAACCCTGGGTCAGAATCGTAGGCATTGCCGGCGACGCCAGCTACACCTGGATCGACCGCGCCGTTGAGCCGGCCGTATATCTCAACGCTGACCAGATGCCGCCCGAGAATGGCGCGACCTATATCGTGGTGGCTCAGCACGGCGATCCGCTTGCGCTCGCCCCCGCTGTCCGCAATGCCCTCGCGTCAATTGATGCTGGCGTGCCCCTTGAAGTCGTCGAGACCTATCAGCAGTTCCTGCACGAAACGTCGATCGGCTTTATCAACGTCGCAGCCTGGCTCGCCGGAGACGCCTTCCTCGCATTTCTGCTGGCGGCAGTCGGGGTTTTCGCCGTCATGGCCAACCTGGTCGCAGAGAGAAAGCGCGAGATCGGCATCCGCCTCACGCTCGGCGCGCGCCGCGAAGACATTCTCAGAATGATCCTTGGACGCGCCGGCATTCTCACCGGGGCAGGCGTGGCGCTGGGTGTCCTGCTGGCCGCCGGGCTGGCTCGCATGGTTGCCAGCTTGCTCTTCGGCGTTCAACCCGGCGACATTACCGTATTCGTAACAGCCACACTTTCGATTTCAGCCGTCGCATTACTATCGAGCTGGGTTCCGGCCCGGCGCGCGGCGTCCGTCGATCCCGTAGACTCGCTTCGGGCAGAATAAGAACACAGAGGTTGGGTCGGCCGTTGTCCGTTTTTGGACGCCCCGATCCAACCCCGAACAATCTCTGCTCACCTCAGCCCGCGCTTATCTGTCTAAAATCAGCAACTCCCGCGCTCAGCCATTTGGCGCAAAACTTGCTCTTTAATCCTGTAATCCGGACAGGCGCTCCCCGTCCGGCGGCTCCCGGCTCGTAAAACTTCAACAAAAAATGTCTCGACTACGAAGGTCTTCGTTGACAACTACGAACAACTTCGTATACAGTCCGGATCATGAAAGAACAACGCCATCTGCCGAAGCCTACAGAAGTCGAACTCGAGCTTCTGCGCGTTCTATGGGACATGGGCTCGGCCTCGGTCCGCGAACTGCACGAGGTCGTCAGCCGTCACCGCCCCTTGGGATACACCTCCGTGCTCAAGACCTTGCAGATTATGACCGAGAAGGGCCTGGTCGAGCGCACCGAGGCGGGCAAGGCACACATCTACCACGCCGCAGCTAGCCAGGAAGAAACCCAGAACCAGTTGCTGCGCGATCTGAGCGAGCGCCTCTTTTCCGGCTCCGCTGCACAACTGGCCATGCACGCGCTGGCCATGCAGCCCGCCAGCGAGGCGGAGCTTGAGGAAATTCGAAAGATCATCCGGCAAAAAAAGGAGAAGCGATGAACCACGGAATAACGGCCCCGTATCTGGAAGCTCTCGGCTGGACGCTCATTCATTTCTTCTGGCAGGCAGCGGCCATTGCCTTCCTGTACCGGCTGGCGGACGCGGCGCTCGGCAAGGCGCGGAGCCAGGTCCGCTATGTGGCGGCGCTGGCCGCGCTGCTCAGCATGCTGGCCGCAGCAGGCACGACATTCGCTTACGAGGTCACCCGTAGCATGCAGGACCGCGTCTTCCATGCGGAGCGCCAGGACCGCGAGAATATTACCGCTCTTGGCAACTCAACACCCGCCGCTTCAACAGACGAGCCGGCGGCGGCGGTTCCCGATCCTGCCACGCCAATCCTGGTGGCCGCTCGCAACGCGGTGCTGGCTGAGCTGCAGAATGACGTGCGCCGCACAATGCCCTGGCTGGACGCAATCTGGTTGTTCGGCGTCCTCTGCCTATCAGTTAGGACCCTCGGCGGATGGTGGCTCATTCAGCGGCTGCGCCGCACCAGCATCGCGCGCGTTCCGGCTCATGTTTCCGAGAGCTTCACGCGGCTGGCCCGGCGAATCGGCATTCCTCGAACCGTCGATCTGCGCATCAGCGACCGCATTTCGAGCCCATTGGCGATGGGTGCGCTCAAGTCTGTGATTCTGCTCCCGGCATCCGTGCTTACTTCGCTCAGCCCCGAGCAACTGGAAGTTGTGCTGGCTCACGAGCTCGCTCACGTTCGCCGCGCCGACTATCTGTGGAACATGCTGCAGACCATGATCGAGACGCTCTTCTTCTTCCATCCCGCCGTTTGGTGGGTCAGCCGCAATCTCCGGCAGCAGCGCGAACTATGCTGCGACGACGCGGCCCTCGGATGCTGCGCCGACCCGCTCACCTACGCCACGGCGCTGCTTCGCCTCGAAGAGGAGCGCAGTTCGCGCCTCCATCTGGCCCTCGCGCTCGATGGACACGAAAGCGGCGGTCTGCGAATGCGTATCGCGCGCATCCTCGGCGAGGCTCCATCCGACCGGCGCGACATCGCGCCCTTCTCGCTCCTCGGAGTCTGCGCCATGCTGGGCCTGGTTCTGCTGACCGCGCCGCGTCTCTTCGCCGACCTCTATCCCGCCGACGCCACCGCAAAGGCGCAGACCGCTGCTCCGCTGCTGGCGTCGAGCGTCATTGCTGAGCCCCATGCCTCGAAAGTCGCCGGCGATCCGAGCTCTGATGGAACCTCAACCGGGACGCGGAGCGGGGGCGGCAAAGGCTCAGGCAACAGCGCTGGAGCCGGCAAAGGATCCGGCAGCAGTACAGCAGCGCCTAAGCCCAGCCCATCCATCGTCCTTGTTCAGGACGCCTCACCTGCTCCTGCATCTGCACCCGCACCTGCCCCATCGCCCGCCCACACTCATGCTCCCGTGGCTGCCCCCGTACCATCGCCAGAGCCGGCACCGTTCCCAGAGATAGTCGCGATCGCCCCGAGGCTGATGATCCCGTCACCTGCAACGGCGGTATGGATCGCCTCTACAGCGCCCCGCGCGACCGTACGTGTCACGGCGACGCCGAGGGCTTTTGCCTACGCCGCCGCCTGCGCGCAGGCGGATTCGGATGCCCATGCCGCGAAGAGCGACTACATCGACCAGATGCGGGCAGCCGGATATAACGTCGATCTGGACAAGTATGTGGCGATGAAGATTCAAGGCGTCACCCCAGAGTACGCGCGCAGCATGGCGGCAACTGGCTTTGGCAAGCCCACCGCCGACGAGCTGATCGCGATGAGGATCCACGGCGTGAGCCCCAGCGAAGTCGCGGAGCTTAAGGCCGCCGGCATCGAGCCTGCCAGCTATCAGGACCTGATCACCTACCGGATCTTCAGGGTAACGCCGGAGTATGTGGCGGGAATGAAAGCGGCGGGATTCACCGCTCTCCCGGCGAAGAAGGTCGTCGAGCTGCGGATTCAGGGCGTGACTCCCGAGTTTGCGAAGACGGTGAAGCAGCAGTGGCCGGATGCAACCGTCGATCAGCTTGTACAGCTGCGTATCTTCCGCATCAACGATGCCTTCATCGCCTCGGCCAAGCGCCACGGCCTCGAGCCGATCACCATCGAGAAGCTGGTGCGGCTGCGCATCTCCGGCATCCTCGACGACGAGACGGGAAAGGATTAGATCACCATGAACCTGAATCGCACGCTCCAGAGCGCGGCGATAATCGTGCTCACGGCAATATCCTCGGCACACGCGGAGGCCAAGCTCGACAGCCAGCAGGGAACATGCAGCATCCTGGCTGGCCGGCATGCTGACCAGTTCGAGCTGAAGTTAAATCGCGGCGGCGACTGCACGGCGGAAAACCGGAACTGCCAGAGCTCTGACATGGACGAAGCGGCAGCTTCACTCTCCGGCATCACGACGAGCGACCTGGCGCGCGAGGGCGCTCATCTGGACGCGGTTATCTCCGCCGATCCTGGAACGCTTCACTGCACCGGTGTTGTTCATGATCTGCAACTAGCCGGCTCGTATCTCTTCGAGCCCAACCCGAAATTTATCGACCAGATGCGGGATTTGGGAATAACCGGCTTGGATTCGAAGCAATTATTGCCCTACACGCTGTTTCATGTGCAGCGGGACTGGGTGGAATCCCTCCAAAAGGCGGGTGTGACCGGAATCAACGGGGGCAATCTTCTCGCCCTCCGCATCTTCAAGGTCGATGCGGACTATGTCCACAGTCTTGTCGCGCTCGGCTATCCTGCGCCACCCGCCGAGAAGCTGATCGCTCTCCGCGTTCAGGGTGTCAATCCCGCCGAAATCAAGCAGGTGCAGGCCATGGGATACCACCCTACCCTCGACGAGCTCGTCCAGATGCGCATCTTCAAGGTGACTCCAGACTTTATCGAGCGTATGAAGGCCAAAGGCTTCGACAACCTGACCATCGCCAAGCTGGTCCAGATCCGCATCTTCAAGCTGGCTGAGTAATCCCTATTCGCCCTCCTGATTCTGCAGCTTCCACTTGGCCAAATCATTCCATTCCTCAATCGCCTCTGGCACCGGCGGAGACACCGTCCCTGGCGCAATGCTGTCGACGATGCGCTGAGGAGGCACATTGCCATCCTTCGCCCGGAACAGCCCCTTCACCCAGGCGATGGCCGTCAGCCCCTCACTCGATCGAAAGACCTGCTCCATGTAGAACCACTTCTCGTCCCAGCAGAGCGTCCGCGTCGTCAGCGTAAAGGGCACGAAGAGGCCGAGTGACCGCCGGTAGGTAATCGTGAGCGATCCGACCAAAGGTATCCAGCGCTCTTTAAGAACAGGCGTGAGGATGCCCGTCGCCGCTGAGAGATGAATTCGGCCGTAATCCATGAAGCTGAGATACCGGGCATTGTTGAGATGCAGATTAAAATCGATGTCCTGCGGCCAGACCCTCAGCCGCAGCACATCCTCGTCAAGAACGCCGATGCGCGGCAGCGGACGGACCCTCTGCCGTATCGCCAGCGCCGGGATGCGCACGAAGCTGTTGTAGTGGGACATGTGTAGCTGAAGATGCTAAGCGGCTTCCAGATCCGAGTTTACAGACTCAGCATTTACAAGCGCGCTGCGTTTGCAAATGCTGATTCTGCGGATACCATCAGCGCAGTCCCCGCCATTCCTCCACCAGAAACAGCCGGATCCCTGCCACTCCCGCCGCTCCCGCAGCGACACAGTCCGCGGCGTTTTGCCGTGTGACCGCGCCCAGAGCAATCACAGGTACAGATCCCGCGGCCCGGCATGCCTCGCTCAAGACCTCAAGCCCCTGGCCCGCCGCAACGACCCCGGTCCCCTGCGGCGAATCCACCTTCTCAAAGACCGGCGCAAACACGATCAGCGATGCATCCCGCGCCGCCCAGACCTCCTCGACCGAATGGCACGCCCGGCTCACGATCGCCTCGCGCCCTGCCTGGCGATACCCGCGCCGAGCCTTGTCCCCAGCCCCGGCAGGCGCCGAACCCGTCAGATGCACTCCATCCGCGCCCACTTCCATGGCGATCTCCGCCGGACCATTCACCAGTACCCGCGTCTCCCGCCCCTCCTCGTGGACCGCCGCCACGATCTGCCGCGCCAGTGCCAACAGCTCCAATACAGGCAGGTCTTTCTCACGGATCTGGATGTAATCCACGCCGCCCCTCGCCCAGGCGCGGGCCAGAGCCACCAGACCAGACCGTTTCTCCGCCTCGCTGCCCGGCAGCAGACGGCAGCTCGTAATGGCATAAAGAAGCATTTTTTGACTATAGACCGCTCGAAACGGGGCAGCTCTCCCGAATCGGTCTCGAAATCGGCGCGACAGAGATTCATCTAGGGCTTACACTTACCGGGTTAAGATGGGCGCGTGATACGGTTCCAATGAGTGCTCTCAAAAACATGGCTACTTACGATTTGCTTGTAATCGGATCGGGTCCTTCGGGTCAACGCGCGGCGGTCTCCGCGGTGAAGAAGGGCAAGCGTGTGGCCCTAATCGAGATGCGCGATGTGGTGGGCGGCGTCTGCATCAACACCGGCACCATTCCCAGCAAAACCATGCGCGAGGCGGTACTGCACTTATCCGGCTACAACTACCGCTCCATCTATGGCATGAATTACCGGGTGAAGGAAAAGATCACTATGTCCGATCTTGCCTTCCGCGTACAGCACGTCATCAAGACAGAGATCGACGTGACCGACGCGCAGCTCTCGCGCAACGGCGTCGATGTGATGACCGGTGTCGCCAGTTTTGAAGATCCACATCACGTCCGCGTCGTTGGCAGCCAGGGCTCCAACGTGCTCGAAGCCACGAACATCGTGATCGCGGTGGGCACGAAACCTGCCGATACCGCCAAGGTTCCCATCAACGGCCGCACCATCATCAATAGCGACCAGATCCTTGCCCTCCAGAACCTGCCCAAGACACTAATCGTGGTCGGCGGCGGCGTCATCGGCGTCGAATACACTTGCATGTTCTCGGCGCTGGGCGTCCGCGTCACCCTGATCGAGAAGCGCCCCAAGCTGCTCGAGTTTGCCGACCAGGAGATCGTCGAAGCGCTGAGCTACCACCTGCGCGACAGCCGCGTCACCATGCGCCTGCACGAAGAAGTGGAGAGCGTGGAAGAGCTGGCCGACGGAACCGTGGTCGCCAACCTCGAAAGCAAGAAGCGCCTTTCCGGCGACGCGCTGCTCTACGCCGTCGGGCGCCAGGGCAACGTCTCTGAGTTGAACCTGCCGGCAGCGGGCATCGACGCCGATTCGCGCGGACGCATCCCGGTCGACAAGGACTTTCGCACCAAGGTGTCTCACATCTTTGCGGTGGGCGACGTCATCGGCTTCCCCAGCCTGGCTTCGGTGTCGATGGAGCAGGGCCGCATCGCGGCGGAGCGGGCCTTCGGCGAATCCACCGTGCAATCGAATCCCAGCTTCTATCCCTACGGCATTTACACCATCCCGGAAATATCCTTCATCGGCAAGACGGAGGAACAGCTCACCGAAGAAGACGTACCCTACGAAGTCGGCGTAGCGTATTACCGGGAGATTGCCCGCGGACAGATTCGCGGCGACACCACGGGCCGGCTGAAGCTTATCTTTCATCGCGAAACGAAGCAAATTCTCGGTGTCCACATCATCGGCGAGGGCGCAGCCGAACTGGTACACATCGGGCAGGCGGTGATGGTTCTGAATGGCACCGTGGAATATTTCATCAATAACGTGTTCAACTATCCCACTCTGGCCGAATGCTACAAGGCAGCCGCCTTCAACGGCGTGAATCGCCTGGCCCGGTTTGATAGCTGATGCTGGCATACAGACAGGAGCAGTGAAATGGCAAAGACCGTCGGCGTAGTTATGACGGAAAAAGTAGTTGCGGGCCTTCTCGAAAATCACAAGGTGGTCGGCGAGCTGAAACGCTATCCCGAACATGCCCCAGCGGAGCACGAGTCTGAACAGAACGGCGGTCTCATCGAAATGCCGGCCGACGCGCTGGCGGAACTGCTCTGCGAGCATATCGCCACGCTGGCTCCCGCCGGCAGCGGAGTTGAAGCAGCGGGCATCGCCGTGCCCGGCATCGTGCGCAACGGCGTTATCGAGGACTCGCCCAATCTGCCGCAACTCAAAGGCGCCAACATCGCGGCAGCCGTCAAGGACGGCCTCACCGCCCGCGGTCTGGATTACAAAATCAGCGCCCTGAACGATGCCGACGCAGTCGCTGCTGGTGTGGCAGCAACCCGCGGCCAGCTCGACCGCCTGGTGCGCGTATGGACCATCGGCAATGGCATCGGCTTCGGACGCTTCCCCTACACTGAGGGCCCATGGGAGGGAGGCCACACGATTATCACTCTCGATCCGAAGGAAAAGTACTGCGCCTGCGGCGGTCGCGGGCATCTCGAAGGCATTACCGGCCACCGCGCCATGCGCCTGCGCTTTTTGGACCTCGAGCCGGATGAAGTTTTTGCCGCCGCGCGCAAAGGTGACAAGCGCTGTGCTGATTTTGTCGAGCTATGGCATCTGGCCCTGGCAGCGGCCACTGCTACCCAAATTCATCTCGAAGGCCCCGGGCGCTTCTACTTCACTGGCCGCGACATCGATCGCCTCGAAATCGCGCGCCTCCGTGAGCACCTCTACCAGATGGTCAAAATGAGCCCGCTGCAGAACTACACCATCGAGGTCATTCCCGAAGACCCGACCATCGCGCTGATCGGCGCCGGAGCCGCTGCCGAGCACGCCGGCCGCTAGAGCGTTTTAGGAAAATGGTATGGTCGGAGCTGCTGTCCTCAAACTGACGCGACCAACAGGGAGCCGCGGTCCTGCACAGTATCAACGAGGCCACATCATTTCCTAAAACGCCTTAGCCTTCAAGGCTGCTTCCGGCTCTGCTCGATGTACTCCGGCGTGTATCCCTCCCACTCCCAGGGAGTCACCGTGTCGCCCAGAATCGTCTCGAACAGCGGCCGGAAGGCCTGCTCGCCATTTTCGCTGTTCGTCAGCACGATCATGCAGGACTTCTGCCGCTCGAAGCAGATCATGTAGTTCTGCGCGCCGTCTCCGTGTCCCTCCTTGAAGAAAGCCGGGCCAAACTTCGTCGTGGTCAACAGGCCCCACCCCACGCCGTACGCCAACCCCACGCCATCGGCTTCTTTGCTCTCTGTATCGCGACCCATCCATCCCGGCAGCCCGAACTGATGCTGCGTGTGGATATAGAAATCCGGAGTCAGCATCGCCGCGCGCGTGGACGCTTTGATGATTTTGTCGTCCAGAAGCGCAGCCGCAAACCGCGCCAGATCGTCAGCTGAGGTCGTCATCGATCCCGCCGCCCGTGCCGGAAACCGCCTCGTTTGCGCGTGAAACTTCTCTTGAGCATCGAAGCGATCGGCCACGTCCGCCTCGAACTTCTTCTGATAAATCAAACCCGTTCGAGTCATCCCCAGCGGCGCGAAGATGGCCTCCTGCATCAGCTCATCGATCGGCTTCCCCATTTTCTGCTCAACGACAAACTGCACCAGGTTGATCCCCTCGCCCGAATACAGAAAATGCGTTCCCGGCTTGAAGTGCAGCTTCATTTTCTTATCGGGCTCAATAAATGCGAAGTTCGCCAGCCCCGACGTATGCGAGAGCAGCATGCGCGGCGTCACACTGGGCCATTGCGGGTCGTGAACCAGCTCCGACGCCGTCTCGCGATACGGCTCATACTCGTTGAGCGGTTTCGCAAGCTGGCTCGCAACCGGCTGATCCAGGTTGAACTCGCTGTGCTCGACCAGCTGCATCACATACGTCGCGAAGACGCCCTTTGTGATCGACGCCGCCCAGGTCGTCGTCTCCGCATCCATCGGCAGATCGGGATCCTTGCGCCGCAACCCATAAGCCGCGCTCCACACCAGCCGCCCGTCATTGAGGACAGCAATTTCCGCCCCCGTCACATGAGCGGCTTCAAGGGTCTTCTTCGCAAAGGCATCCGCGTCGTGGACCGGGATAGTCGATCCATCCAGGCGCTGAATCTCACCTGCCTGAATTGCCTGGGCTTTGCAAAAGACGGAAAAGACCAGCACAGCGGCGAACAGCACACGATATCTCATCGTCCGATGCTACGCGCACAGTTCCCAACCCGTTCCCTATCTGTAACTCCTCTGGTATGTCTTGCTGATGCGGTCGTGCCAGCCCAGACGGTCGTCATCGAAGAGCGCCCACAGGAAGCCCAGTCCCACTGGCATCACCGAGAGAAAGAGCGCGGCGATCCGCCACTGCATCGCCCTGCGCGACGGGTTTTCATCATCGAAGGTGCACAGCGCGATCTTCGCGTAGCGCATCCCCGGCGTGCCATCGGCGTAGGTAAAGAAGATCCACTGGTAGAGCGCGAAGAACGATACCAGCGCGACCCCCGCATAAACCAGCGCCGGCTTCCCGACAGGCGGATGCGTCGTGCAGGCCACGAAGACGAAGACGAAGAGCAGAAAGGCAATGAGCACCAGCGCCAAGTCGACGATCCCGGCCATCAGCCGGTCTTCGATCGACGCCACGTGCAGCGGGAGCATCCCCAGCAATGACGAGTCGATTTGGTCGGCGTCGTCCGCATTGCCATTTCCAGGGCCGCGTGGCTCTCCGCCTCGCGACGAAGCCTGGTAGCCGCTGGCTATTCCGTTTCCCTGTGGGCTGTCTGCGCTGCGCCTGGCGCGTGCCGTGGCCGGAGCAGCCATCGAAGCACTGGCTGAAGGATGTGCATCCAGCCGAATCGAGTGCCATTCCGGCAGCGCCTGTGCCTCGACAGTCTCTGCCGGTGCGGCCTCGTGGCTGATCGCCTCCGACTCCACTTCGAAGATCCGAAGCTGCGACTTCTCCGGCGCAGGACCTGATTCCAGCAGCGGGCCTTCGGCATGCCGGGGACGCGCCTTGCGCGCCGCAACCAGCTCACGGGGAAATTCCAGGATGCGCACCGGCAGCGGCTGCGCAGGAGCGATGACGGCATCCTCGAAGGGATCGACGATCTCCGTGGAGTACGGACGCGCCCGCTCCGCCATCGTTCGCTGAGGCGGATTAACGCGCGGCTCAGGCAGCGAACCCGGATCGACGTGATACTGAATGCGCACCGGAGCAGGCTCGGCAACATCGGCCCGTGAAGCCTCCGGAGTCCATGCTGGTTGGTCCCGGGCCGGCTCCTCCCTCTCTGGCCGGTCCAGTTCCGCCTGATCCATGTCCGCCCAAAGGACATCTGTCATGGCCTGCGCCGCCTCATGAGCTTTCTGGGCGGCTCTGGCAGCGGCCTCGGCGGCTCGCGCCGCATTGGCAGCCTCGGCGGCCAGCATCTCCCGGTACGACGGAACCCGGGCGTAGCGCTCGGCCACCCGCGCGGCCACACTGTCGCGGCCTGTCTCGGAATTGGACGCACTGTCCTCCATGCCGGGAAGCGCCGGCTGGGCCCCGGGATTGCGCCGCCGCGTGCGATGCGCGGCCAGGCGGGCAGTCGCTTCCTGTTTCCATGCGGGCAGTCCCGCAGCCATTTCTGATGGATCGTCTTCGAAAACGGCGCTCTGCGGCGAAGTACTCAACGGTGATCCTCTTTTCCTTTCAGATGCGCGATAGCCAGGTCTGCGAGACACCAGCCGGAGAAAGCGCGTCTGTTGTTGTATTCGGCGGCAATGGTGGAGAGGATGAGAGGTTGCGGGTTCATGTTTCTGCGCGCGCGTCTCTCCCGCCATCCGCATACCTCAAACGGTCGGGTCACATGGGTTGCAAACATCGGGATCGCTCCAATGTTGGCGAGAGAACGGGTTGTCGAGCCAGAGCGGCGGCGCTTCCATCCCACCGGAACGACCAATAGCTTGCTATGCTTAGGTTGCCCTTTGCGATGAGAGCCCGTACTTTTCTGTTTACCACGCTGCTACTGCTCTGTCATCCGCAGCTTTGGTCGCAGCAGTTAACGAAGCAGTTTCCTCCCGCGGGCGAGGGCGCCTCCGCTGTCGGGCAGCAGACCCAGTCCCCGACTCAATCCCAGGCTCCGGTTCAGACCGCGCCGCCCGACGCCGGTTACCCCGCCGCAACCTATCCTGACGACCCCAGCCTGCAGAGCACTATCCCCGAAGCCCACGTCGTGCCCCCGCCCCCGGAGGGCGTCCCCGTCAAGATCGAAGCCGACACGCAGACCTACGTCAAGACCGACGGCGGCGGCCTCTACACCCTCCAGGGCCACGTGGTCATTCACTACAAGGACTACGTCATCTCCGCCGACCACGCCACCTACAACCAGGACACCAGCGACATCGTCGCCGAAGGCAATCTCCACGTCGACGGCGGCCCCGACGAGGCGCACTTCATCGCCAGCCACGGCACCATGAATCTCGACGCCCACACTGCCCACCTTTACGAGGTCTCCGGCACGCTGGGCGAGGGAAGAACCTCTCAGGTCAAGACCGTCACCACCGTACTGCCCGGCGTAGGAACGCAGCAGCAGGCCAAGCCGGTCTTCACATCGGCCAGTCCGTTCGCGCTCTCCGGTCGTGAGCTCATCCAGACGGGCGAGCAGCGCTACCACATCATTCAGGGCACCATGACCTCCTGCCGCTTGCCCACTCCCGACTGGCAGCTCGTCGCCCACAATTTTTTCCTCGAGAAGGGCGTTGCCCACGCCAAAAGCAGCTGGTTTGAGCTGCAGGCTCTTCCTGTGGTCCACAAGGTTCCCGTCTTTTACATGCCCTACGTGACCCATGCGGTGAACTCCGATTCGCGTGAGACGGGCTTCGTGATCCCCGTCTTCGGCAAAGACACTCTGAAGGGCTGGATCTTCGGCGAGGATGTCTACTTCGTGCTCGGGCGCAGCGCCGACCTCCTCATCGGATCGCAGTATTACTCAAAGCGCGGCTTCGCCCCGAACGGGATCTTTCGCTACAAGGGGCGCGGATACGACTTTGCGACATTTCGCTTTAACAGCCTGCTCGACCGGCTCTCCGGATCGGCCAACCAGGGCGGCGTTGACCTCCTCTTCGACGGCCGCCACGACTTCGACTCGGAGACCCGCTCCGTAGCCGACGTCGAGTACCTGAGCTCCTACACCTACCGGCAGGCCTTCGAAAGCAATTATGTCGTTGCCATCAACTCCGAAGTAAAGTCGCAGGCATTTCTGAGCCACGCTCACAGCGGCCTTTTCGAAGGCGTCAGCTTCAACCGCTACCAGAGTTTCGAGAGCAGCGCCGGCTCACCGAATGGCGAAGAGGAGATCAGGATCCTGCATCTTCCCACCCTCCAGTTCGAGGGACTCGACCAGTATCTGCCCGGCACTCCGCTCATGTGGGGCATCAACGCGACCGGCACCTCGCTCTCCCGCTCAGAACCCGGATTCGAAACTTCGCATATCGTGCCGCGATTCGACTTCTATCCGCACCTCGCCCTGCCCATTCACTTCGATGGATGGACGCTGCGGCCCGTCATTGGCTTGCGCGACACCTTCTACGGCAAAAGCCAGAACCCTGCGCCCCTGGGCATGCTGCCCACCGAGCGCGACGCAACTGTAAACCGCAAAGACGCTGAGGCGAGCGTCGACTTTCGCCCTCCGGCTGTCATGCGGGACTTCACCGCTCCCTGGCTCGAACGCCTGCTCGGCTCTGATGTGCGGCATGCAATCGAGCCCGAGATTGAGTACCGCTTCGTTGGCGGCATCAATAACTTCGATTCCGTCCTCAAATTCGACGGCGTAGACGTCGCCAGTGACACCAGTGAGTTCGATTACTTCCTTACCCAGCGCCTCTTCCTTCGCCATCTCCACACGCATCCTTGCACCGGAGACGACGCCCTCGGCCCAGACGACACCTGCGGCGGCGGAACATCCGACTGGCTGAGCTGGCGCGTGGGCCAGAAGTACTTCCTCAATTCCAACTTTGGACACGCCGTGACGCCTGGCACGCGCAATGTTCTCGATACCACGCTCGACCTGAGTGGCGTCGCCTTCCTGTCTACGCCCCGGCATTATTCTCCCGTGATCTCCCGCCTGCGCTGGCAGACAACATCGAACACCAACCTCGAATGGGACCTAGACTACGACACCAGAAGAGGGCGGCTCGATTCAAGCAACCTCTTCGCTACTTATAAGCACGACGATTTCACCTTCAGTCTGAGTGATGCACACCTGCATACGCTGCCCGGCGCCCCGACCCCCGGAAGCCTTTCAGCAGACGCGGCCGGAACAACCACCCCAGCGTCTACGACCACGACCTCCACGACTCCAACCGAGATCAACTTCAATCAGATTCGCCTTTCCGCCATCTACGGAAGCCCCATCAAGTCCGGCCTCAGCGCCGGAATGAACCTCGGCTACGACTTCACCCTCAACAAACTGCAGTACGCCAGCATACAGAGCACCTACAACTGGAACTGCTGCGGCCTGAGCTTTGAAGTACGCCGCTACTCCCTTGGAACCGTCCCCGAACATACCACCTTCCTCTACAGCTTCACCCTTGCCAATGTAGGCTCCGCGGGCAGCCTTTCCTGGGCCGAGCGCGTCTTCTGAAGCCTCCTCAGGTCGAACGCCTTCCGCTTGAGGTGAGATAATCGAGGTATCCCGAAAGGTGGTTGGCTTGTTCCGAATTCGACTCATCCTTGCCTGCACGCTGGCGCTCGCCGCCGCTGCCGGATGCAAGGCCCAGACCGCGCCCGGCAGCACGATCGACCAGAAAGAGGCGCGCAAGATCGACGTGATGGTGCGCGCGAAGCTCAGCGTCCCGACCGAGTACCGGATCACCCTCGGACCCCGCACGCCCAGCGACGTTTCCGGATTCGACACCGTGCAGATTACATTTTCTCTGCCCGCACACCCCGACCACACCGAAACCATCCCTTTCCTGCTCTCCAAAGACGGCAACACCCTCGCCCGCGTGGTCAAGTGGGATATCAGCGCCGACCCTGTGGCGATCGCGCCTTCCGCTGACCGCCCCGTGCGCGGCAACCCCAACGCCAAGGTCGTGATCGTGAACTACGACGACCTCGAATGCCCCTACTGCGCCAGGATGCACGCCGAGCTCTTTCCCGAAACCCTCGATCACTACAATGGCCTGGTGAAGATCGTCTACCGCGACCTCCCGCTCGAAGAGCTCCACCCCTGGGCTGTGCACGCCGCCGTGAACGCTAACTGCCTCGCCGCGCAGAGCACGCCGGCTTACTGGGGCTACGTCGATTATCTGCACACACACGGCCAGGACGTCACCGGCCCCGACCGCGATCTCACCAAGGCCGATGCCACCCTCGACAAGCTCGCCCGCGCCCAGGGCGAAACCAGCAAGCTCGATATGACCAGGCTCGACGCCTGCATCACAAAGCAGGACGAGTCCGCCGTACGCGCCGAGATGAAGCAGGCCGACAAACTCGGCATCCAGCAGACGCCCACCGTCTACGTGAACGGTGAGATGCTGGCCGGCGCTCTTCCCACCAGCCAGCTTTGGTCCACCATTGACCGTGCGCTCATCGCCGAAGGCATCACCCCGCCCCCCGACGAATTCAATCAGCCGGCAAAGCAGCAGCAAGGGCAGCCCGGAAGCCAGCCCCAAAGCCAGCCCGGAGCGCATACCCCTCCGCCGTCGCCCGCCCCCAAGCCTACAGGCTCCAAATAGGCCTGGCTCGCTTTGCACTTAGCCCCGCCCGCATTATGCTGGACTAGCGGGTCTGTCTTCCGCCGCAAACCCGCCGAGTGTGTCTGCGGTCTTCCGTGCGCACTCAAGGAGATACTGTTGCAATTCCGAATGAACGCAGTTCCTGCTGCCTTTACCCCCAAATCTAAGCGCAAAGCGAATTTTCAGAAATCCCCGGCGATGCTGGCCCTTGCTGCCGTGTGCATCGCGGGCGCGGCCGGATGCCAGCGCGGCCATAGCCCCGACACCGTGGCCACCGTGAACGGCAAGCCCATCCTCCGTTCCGACGTTGAAGCCCGCTTTCAGGACACCCTCGGCGAATCGCACCAGCAGCCCTCCAAAGAACAGGCCGACATCGTCAAGCTCAACATTGTCCGCGACCTGATCGACCAGGAGATCGTCATGCAGCGCGCCGCCAAGCTCAACCTCTCGGCCAGCGACGAGGAAGTCGACAGCCGCGTCAACGAGCTCAAGGCGCCCTACACGCAGGAGGAATTCAACAAGGTCCTTGCCGATAAGCACCTGACGCTCGATGAAATGAAGCGTCAGATCCGTATCGCCAAAACCGAAGAGAAGCTCTTCAACAAGGAAATCAACTCCAAGATCAATATCACCGACGCCGACATCGCCAACTACTACAACGCGCATAAATCGGAATTCAATCTCCCCGAGCCGCAGTACCATCTGGCGCAGATCGTCGTCACTTCAACCCCTGCTCCCGCCCAGCAGGTCGGCAATCTCCAGAACAGCAAGGCGACCAGCGATGCCGACGCCAAAAAGAAAATCGAGACGCTGCACAACCGCATCGAGAGCGGCGAAGACTTCGGCATGCTGGCGGCAAATTTCTCCGAGCGCCCGGATAACGCCCAGAGCGGCGGCGACATGGGCTTCATTACCGAATCGCAATTGCGCTCCGAACCCGAGGTCTACACCGCCATCAACAAGCTCCAGCCCGGGCAGGTGACCGAGGTTCTGCCCCTCTACGAAAACACCCCCGCCGGCAAGCGGCCCGTGGGATATGCCATCTACCGCCTCCTCGACAAAGAGGCGGCCGGCCAGCGCGAGCTCAACGATCCTCGTGTGCAGCAGAAAATCCGCGAGCAGTTGCGCAACGCCCGCTCCCAGCTGCTGCAGAACGCCTATCTTGAAATGCTCCGTGACCAGGCGCGCGTAGAAAACTTCTTCGCCGAAGAGGTCTTCAAGAACGGCGCCCAGTAACCCCTGGTTCTTTGCGTCTTTGCGGTGAAGGCCTTTAGAGTGAGAAGACTGGCCTGTTTCGGGCCAATCGCATTTGATTCGAGGCCAGCAGACTGTCCCTGTGGGTCTTGCGGGAAATCCCCCAAAGCGGCCACCACAAGCCTCAGTAACCCAGATGCCGAAGAGCCATCTGGGCAGTCCGCTTGAGTTCCGCCTTCGTCGAACCATTCGCCGACTGGATGGACAGACCGGCAAGGATCGATGAAAGATATCGCGTGTAGTCGTTCACGTTGATTCCTTTCGACAACTCTCCGCTTTTTCGAGCTTTGAGAAGGCGCTGCCTGATGGCGACTTCGTTCTGTCTCCGAACTTCTGTCATGAGATCTTCTCGCAGGGGCAGCGGCTAGGTGGTCTGCGCCGAACAGAGTGGGTGGTCTACTCCAAGCCTCCGTTCGGCGGCCCCGAGCATGTGCTGAAGTACCTGGCACGCTACACCCACCGGGTCGCTATCTCCAACGGTAGACTCCTCAGCCTCGACGACAGCCAGGTGAGCTTCCGCTGGCGGGACTCCCGGCATAACAACCGCAGCAGCATCATGACCCTCGATGCGGTCGAGTTCATCCGCCGCTTCCTGCTCCATGTCCTGCCCCCAGGCTTCGTCAAGATCCGCCACTTCGGACTGCTCGCCAACCGCAACCGACGTCGGGCGCTGGCCCTCTCGAGGCTTCATCTCCGCGCCTCGGCTGCAGATTTCAGCACGCTGCTATCCGAACAGCAGAAGTCTGCACTCAACCGCTCATGCCCGCAGTGCAAATACGGAACCATGCACGTCGTCGCACGTTATTCGGCTAGCCAACCGATCGGCCCGAGCACAGCGCTTCACTGCGCTACCGTCGATTCTTCTTGAAGAAACCATGCGATTGTATATCCCCATCCGATCTCTTGCGCCGACGGTTTCTCGCACCGCCTGCGCCACTCTGCGCCTCGAATCGGCTCCGCACACTCCCACACAGCCATCCAGCCTCCCAACCTGGTTCGCAACTACATCGCGAACCAGGACAGACACACCTCAATCAGACTGCCCTCGTGTCCGGTCGACCGTCTCGGCTCCCCGCAGGCGCTATTCAATCCCCATACATCCACCGCGCTAGCGGCTTACTGCAAATCGCCGTATCCACAACGCTCCGCACCAGCATCGCCAACTACTAATTCATCTTCGCGGAGCGCTGTCGATACGGCACTAGAGATTTTGCACTCATCGAGCATCGGAAACTTCGAGATGCATTATGTATACCGTGCAATCGCTTATAACCGGGGGCGTCTATCCACACAGTCGCTATCAGCGATCGATATCTCTCTGTACCACTATCGCGGTACGGGTGGAACCCGTGTTTTGAGTTATTCCCGGACAACCCTGCGGTATTCGAAAAAAAACCCGCATATTTGGGATGTTGGCATCGGCAACTTCACTGTAAGTTGACAGTGTCCATAAGGCTGGCTGGCCTCCGACATGGCCGGCATGCACATTCTCAAAAAACAAAGACGGGGTGAAGACGTGGTTTCCTTTATTTCACGAGGCTTTTTCGTTGCGCCGGGAGAGGTTTGCCCTGGAGCAGCATTGTTTAACCATCGCGGCAACGCTTCATGGCTGTCCGCACAGGAACTCCCGTTGCCAGATGCAACCGGGACGCAGGCGAGGACGCGCACGCTTCTTCTCCGCTCGTCGTGTGTGAATCAGAAGCGCATTCCTCCCCTCGCTTTTATGGTTCAGGTGCTGGCCGCTGTTTTCCTGACCGTGCTGCCGGCCGTACTTCACGCGCAAAGCGTGACCTTCTCCAGCGCCCAGACCACGGTCCCGGTCACCGGCCTGAATGCTCCCTGGCCCTGGGGCGTGGCGGTGGACGGAGCCGGGAATGTCTTTATTCCCCAGGGCTACCAGGTGTTGGAGGTGAATACCGTCTCGGTTAACTTCCCCGCCTTGAACATCTGCGCGCCCGGGCAGACAACTATGGCAGCTTGCAATAGAACCATTACGCTGAACTACAACGTGACTGCCGGCGGCACTTTAGGCACCCCAATCGTGCTGACCCAGGGAGCGCCGAACCTCGACTTCACCCTTGCGGGCGGCAGCACGTGCACAGGCGCGGTGACGGCGGGCTCGACCTGTACAGTCAATGCGACCTTTGCGCCCACATTCTCCGGCCAGCGCGCCGGCGCTGTCCAGATCGTGGACGGCAGCGGCAACGTACTGGCGGCAACGCTGGTGTACGGCCTCGGCCAGGGCCCGCAGATTGGATTTAACCCGTCCCTCCAGATGGAGGTGGGCACCGGCCTTTCTTCTCAGACCGGTGTGGCGGTGGATGGAGCGGGCAATGTCTTCATCGCCAACGGCGGCAACAACACTGTAGTGAAGGTCGCGCCGGGCAGCGTCAGACTACGGTGGCTACCGGGTTGGGTGGTTTCAACACGCTGGCCATAGATGGAGCGGGGGATCTCTTCATCGCGGATCCCAAACTCAGCCGGGTGCTGAAGGTCACGCCAGACGGTACTCAAAGCACGGTGGGCACGGGCCTGAGTCAGCCCCAGGGCGTAGCCGCGGATGGAGAAGGCAATGTCTTCATCGCCGATGGCAACAACGACCAGGTAGTGGAAGTTCCGGCAGGTGGAGGCGCCCAGTTTACGGTGGGCGCGGGACTGAATTATCCCATCGACGTAGCCGTGGATGGGACAGGGAATGTCTTTATTGCCGACATCGGCAACAAGCAGGTAGTGAAAGTTCCTTCCGGCTGCGCGGCGAGCAGTTGCCAGACCACTGTTGGCAGCGAACTGGATGCGCCACAGGCTGTGGCGGTGGATGGGGCCGGCAATGTCTTCATCGCCGATGGCGTGGACCACGGGGTGGTGGAGGTTCCGGCCGACGGCAGTGCTCAGTTCACGCTTCCCTTCCTGGGACTGAGTCTACCCTATGATCTGGCGCTGAATGGAGCCGGGGACCTCTTCATCGCGTATCTCGGCAGTAACCGGGTAGTGGATCGTGAACGCTCGCAGCAGCCATGGTTAAGTTTTACGATAACGCCTATGGCGAGATCAGCACAGACAGTCCGGAGTCGGTCGCGGTGCAGAACATCGGCAACCAGCCATTGACTGCCATCGCACCCGGCCTGACCCTTCCCCCCGCAGGGCTCGAGTTTCACGCAGGTGGCACGTCCGGGCACGCCCGAAGATTGCACCAGCATTTTCGCTGGCCGCGGGCGCGAGCTGCAACCTGAGCATCAGACTTCACCCCTGCGGCAGGTGGCCTGATCGCCAGCGAAGTCGTGCTGACAGACAACGCGCTGAACGCCAATCCGGCGACACAGACAATTAACTTATGGAACCGGCACGGATGCTGTGTCCATGTTGAGCTTCTCCGTTCCCGACCAGACCTATGGGGTAGCTCCCTTCGCGGTGAGTGCGACGTCAAATCCCCTGGAGCAATCACTTACTGGTGGCGAGCAGCCAGCTGCCATATCTGGTAACACGGTTACCCTGACTGGCGTGGGCAGCGTCACGTTGCTGGCCAGCCAGGCGGCTACCACCTCTATAAGGCGGCGGCCGCTTAGGCCAGCTTTACCGTCTATCCGGCAATGCCTACGCTGAGCTTCTCCGTTCCCGACCAGATTACGGTGCCGCACCCTTCGCGGTGAGCGCCATATCGAACTCTCCCGGAGCGATTTCCTACTCGGCGGTGAGCGGTGCTGCGACGATTTCCGGCAGCACGGTCACCCTTACAGGATTAGGCACGGTCAGGCTCCAGGCCAGCCAGGCAGCTACCGGCAACTACACCACTCCCGCCATCCAGACGAGCTTTACCGTCTTCAGCCAGTCCCTGACAACGATTGCTTCCCTGACTTCGACCACTGCAACGATCCATGTATTTGGTTTTGGCTTCACCGCGCCGAGCGGGCAACTTGCCTTTACCGATGTGACCGCAGTCGGCCCGTCACACCCCCGGTGACGCTCGATACCTCGACAGCAACCACGGCACTGACACCGCAGATGACTACCAGCACAGGCGCAGACACGCTTCCTGTCTGACCACATTGGGAGCATCAACGGTGACCGAATTCAGGACCTGGTCACTTCGCTTTATCTTACCGACTCCGTCAGCGTGCAGCTGGGCAAAGGCGATGGAACCTTCCAAACTGCTAAAACAATCCTTATCGCCGCGGGCTTCGGGCCGTCCGAGTGCCACCTCGTGAGCTTGCGCGGCGACCGGCCGGCTGAATCTGATCGTCGGCAGCTTCAATACCAATCAAATCGCCGTGCTGCTCGGCAAAGGCGATGGGACATTCGAGAATCCGGTGCTCTACACCCGTCGGGTATATCGGCAAGCACCGCCCACCTCGCTCACTATTGGCGACTTCAACGACGACAGCAATCTGGATGTTGCCGTCGCCAATACCGGAGACGACACCGTCAGCGTCCTCTTCGGGAAATGGCAGCGGTGGACTCACGCCGCTCGGCACGCCCATCAACGTTGGACGATGCTTGCCAGGCCATCCGTGCAGGTGACTTCAACGGGGACGGTTTCTCCGACCTGGCCGTCGCGAATTTGCAGTTTTGGAACGGTGATCATTACATTGCCTAGACACAACCCCAGAGCGGAACGTTTACGGCAAACACCATCAGCGTGGGCAGCAGCCACTGGGGCCCGCTGGCCCTGGCAATCCATGGCGCAGGGAGCGATCTGCATCTGGCACCTGGCGCGAAGCTACCAAAGACAACACCGTCAGTGTGCTGAACAGTACGGGGGACGGCACTTTCGGAACACAAAAGATCGTCGCTGTCGGCGAAGGGACCCGATGACGTGAACTTAGCCGGCTTAGACGGAGAGGTCGGGCATCCAGAGATCTGGTTTGTCTCGAATTACACGGATGACAGCATTTGGGATTCTGCTGCCTGGGCAGAGCAAGCAGAAACTTCCCCCTGGTAGGTCCGTTTGCTGTGGGCGACAGTCCGTACTCGGCCGCTGTTGGCAGTCTCAACGTCGATGGAACG
>CAVWLS010000020.1:0-158757 GCA_963755975.1 uncultured Acidobacteriota bacterium | reverse complement strand
AGAAATGGTAGGCACGAGGAGACTCGAACTCCTGACCTCTACCGTGTCAAGGTAGCGCTCTAACCAACTGAGCTACGCGCCTGCGCGGGAAGGAACTAACTCGACCATCATATCAAGAATTGCCTGGCGACGTCTGTCTAAAAGACTGTCGCTGCTCGTGCCGGTTGCTTTACGCGAGGTGTGCAGGCTGCTTGTGGCGCGCGGTCTTTTCCTCTTGTAATATCAGGCTTCCATGTGCTGCCGGAAGCATCGCACTCGGGCAGGCCCGTTTCCGCTTTTCAATGTCACACCCATGAATCAGCTTCGCGCAGCCCCGAATCAACTCACGCTTCTGCGCCTGTGCATCATTCCGTTCCTGGTGCTGGCGGTGCTCGACGGATACTTCCGCATCGCCTTCGCGCTCTTCGTTCTGGCAGGCATTACTGACGGCCTTGATGGCCTGCTGGCGCGCTGGCTGCAGCAGCGCACCGTCCTTGGACAGTACCTCGACCCAGTCGCCGACAAGCTTCTGCTCAGCACCCTCTTCCTGGTGCTGCATCACGAGGGATTGATCTCGCGCCGGGTGACGGTGCTGGTCTTCGGCAGGGATCTGGGCATTGTGATGGTCGCGGCGATTCTCTATGCCAGCGTGGGTATGCGGGATTTCAAACCGAGTATCTTCGGCAAGGCCAACACGCTGGCCCAGATTATTGCCCTTCTGGCGGTGATCCTGAGCCAGTTTTATGCGCCGGTGGGCGTGCTCTATGTCCGGCACTTTGCGCTGCTCGCCACAGTCGCATTCACCGTGCTCTCAGGATTTCACTACGCCTGGATGATTACGCGCCGGCTCAGCTTCTCAGGCACTCCGGCAAACGGCTGAGACACCGCGCAAAATGGCGCGGGATCAGTCCTCTTCCTCATCTTCCTGCGTTTCTTCGATTTCCATGTCGCGGAACTCATTCGAGTCGAAGACTTCGCCGCACTCCTGGCACTCGACGTATTCGGCGTCCTCTTCGCGCGCTACCACGCGCACTTTGGGATGTTTGCAGGGGGCGTTCATGATGGGTTTCTGATCGCGGAAATCTGGTGGTATCGGCAAGATTGTATCCGGGCCATATTTCCTGTCAATTTGAATCTGCGAATTCTTCGTTTTGAGTTCCGAGGAGGAGAATTCAGCCCCGGGGCTTCCGTTGCAATTCCTTGCCATTGAATTCGGACGATTCCGGTCCTATACTGGATACAGCGAACATAGAGGCCGCTCCCAGGCATGCTCAGACTCACCAAAAAGGCCGATTATGGGTTAATGGCGTTGAAATATCTGGCCGAACGCCCGGATTCTCCGTCGCTTAGCGCCAAAGATATTGCAGAGGCCTACCATATCCCCCAGCAACTGCTGGCTAAGATCCTGCAGAGGCTGGCCAAAGAAGGCCTGCTGCGTTCCCATGCCGGGATGAACGGCGGTTACACCCTGTCCCGGGATCCGCACGAGATTTCGGCTTTTGAGGTCATACGGGCCATCGATGGGCCGTTGTTCATCACGTCGTGCGTCACCGTGAGCGGTTTATGCGACCTGACCAACAGTTGCACCATCAAAGAACCGTTGGCGCGCGTTAACGACAGTATTTCCGACGTGCTCAAGAAGATTCGGATTTCCGACCTGGCCGAATTCGATCACGCGCAGCAGCAATCGCGAACCGGGCAGCACCACGGTGAACACGATCTCGTGAGTATCCAGACCGCGGGAGCCTAGACGTGAAGTAGTTTTTCAAGCACGGTACGAAGCAGGAGAGTAGAAAGCAATGAGCGCAACCGCCAATGGAACAGTGACCGTACCGACAGGAGTGCGTCTGCCCATATATATGGACAATCACGCGACCACGCCGCTCGATCCGCGCGTGCTGGAAGCGATGATGCCGTACTTCACAACGGTCTTCGGCAACGCAGCCAGCCGCAACCACTCTTTTGGATGGGAGGCGGAAGCGGCCGTCGAGAAGGCACGCGAGCAGGTAGCCAAACTCATCGGCGCCACAGCCAAGGAGATTATCTTCACCTCCGGCGCAACCGAGTCGAACAACCTGGCGATCAAGGGCATTGCCGAGATGTACAAGGAGCGCGGCAACCATATCATCACCCAGGTCACGGAACACAAGGCGACGCTCGACACCTGTAAGCGCCTCGAAAAATACGGCTACCGCGTGACCTATCTGCCGGTAAAGGCAGACGGCCTGATCGATCTCGATGACCTGAGGCGCGCCATCGATGACAAAACCATCCTCGTGACCATCATGATCGCCAACAACGAGATTGGCGTGGTCCAGCCCGTGGCCGAGATCGGCAAGCTCTGCCACGAGAAGGGTGTGCTTTTTCACACCGACGGTGTACAGGCGGTTGGTAAGATTCCCGTCAACGTGAACGCGATGCAGATTGACGCCATGTCGCTCTCCGCACACAAGATTTACGGCCCCAAGGGTGTCGGCGCACTGTACGTTCGCCGGCGGAATCCCCGCGTCCAGATCTCCGAACAGATCAACGGCGGAGGCCACGAGCGCGGCATGCGTTCCGGCACTCTCAACGTCCCCGGTATCGTCGGCCTGGGCGAGGCATGCGAGATCGCCCGCGAAGAGATGGAATCGGAATCGAAGCGCCTCAGCGCCCTGCGCGACAAGCTCAAGGCGAAGCTTGAAAACAGCCTGGACTACATCCACGTCAACGGCTCGATGGAGAACCGCCTGCCTGGCAATCTCAACATGAGCTTTGTCTATGTCGAGGGCGAGTCGCTGCTTATGGGCATCAACGACATCGCCGTTTCGAGCGGCTCTGCCTGCACCTCTGCGACGCTTGAGCCATCTTATGTATTGAAGGCTCTCGGGCTGGGCGACGATGTGGCACACAGCTCCATCCGCTTCGGACTGGGCCGCTTCAACAACGAGTCTGAAGTGGATTACGTCTCGGATAAAGTGATCGACGTGGTGCAAAAACTGCGCGAGCTTTCACCTCTCTATGAGATGGTGAAAGAGGGCATCGACATTTCGAAAATCGAATGGCAGGCGCACTAAGGAATTAAGGAATAGAGTGCTAAAAGGAGAACACAATGGCATACAGCGATAAGGTCATCGACCACTACAACAATCCGCGCAACGTAGGCCAACTCGACAAATCAAGTTCCGAGGTTGGAACGGGACTGGTTGGTGCGCCGGAATGCGGCGACGTAATGCGTCTGCAGATCAAGGTCAATCCGGAGACGCAGGTCATCGAAGAGGCCAAGTTCAAGACCTTCGGCTGCGGCTCGGCTATTGCTTCCTCGTCGCTTGCCACCGAGTGGGTGAAGGGCAAGACGGTCGACGAAGCGATGGAGATTAAGAACACCGACATCGTCAAGGAGCTTTCGCTGCCTCCGGTCAAGATCCACTGTTCGGTGCTGGCCGAGGACGCCATCCGCGCTGCCATCGGCGACTGGAAGAAGAAGAACGGCGTCGGCGAAAGTATAGCCGTGCCGGTTGCCGCCGCTGATTGAGAGGAACAGCTATCAGGCATGCAGTCCCCGCCACCAATAGGCTCGGGCCTGCATGCTGGGAACTAGAATGAGCACGCCTACACTGAACATACTCGACGCTAATAACCAGGCTCCCAATCAGAAGGGAGTCCAGGTGACCGAGCGCGCTCTCAAGCGCATTCGCATCGCTATGGCGAAGGAGGGCGTTTCGCCCACCGAAGGTGGGCTGCGTCTCGGCATTACGGGTGGTGGCTGCTCCGGTCTTTCCTATAACATTCGCTTCGACTCGCAGCCGCGTGAACGCGACCGTATCTACCAGTTCGACGACGTGCGCGTCTTCATCGATCCCAAGTCGTTCATCTACCTGCATGGCATGGTGCTCGACTATGAAGAGACGCTCATGCGCCAGGGCTTCAACTTCATCAACCCGCACTCGACCAAATCCTGCGGTTGCGGCTCGTCCTTTTCCGCGTAATATAGGGCCTGTCAGCAGGCCCTAGGCCGCAGGCGCGGCTCCGTTGCACAATGTCCATAGCTGAGTCCCAATCCGTCACCACGGCCTGCTGGTCGTGCGGAAATGCAATGTCCGCCGCCAGACCCTTCTGCGACGCCTGCGGCAAGGTACAACCTCCGTCCGAAAACACCGACTACTTCGCTGTCTTCGACCTCCAGCGCAAGCTGAACATCGATCTCTCCGCCCTTGAGCGCAGCTTCTACCGCCTCAGCCGCAAGCTTCACCCCGACGTTTACGCGCAAGCCAGTCCACAGGAACAGCAGTGGAGTCTCGACCAGACCTCGCTTCTCAACGACGCCTACCGCACGCTGAAGAACCCCATCGCTCGCACCGAATACCTCCTCAAGCTTGAAGGCGTCGTCCTCGAAGCGGGCAAGAGCGAAGACGGTGGCCTGAAGGATTCGCGGATACCGCCGGAGATGCTTGAAGAAGTCTTCGAGCTCAACATGCAGCTTGAAGAGATGCGCATGAATCGCAAGATGGGCGAAGACGACCCGGCATTGCGCGCCGACCTCGAAAAGGCTCGCACCGAGTTTGAATCGCAGTTGGCCGCTTCTGACGCCGGTCTGCAGACGTTGTGGACCCAATGGGACGCGGCCATCGATGACCGCTCAGACACAACTAAAATGAAAGACGAAATCGTCGCGATCCTCGACCGCCGCCGCTACATCCGCAATCTGGTGCGCGACGTGAACGAAGCGCTCGAGACCTAGAAAGCATCGAATAGACATGGCAGAAGCCCGCATCGTCGGAATCGACCTCGGCACAACCAACTCGCTCGTCGCCTTCATGCAGGGCGACCATCCGGTCGTCATTCCCGGCGAAGACGGCTCGAATCTCGTGCCCTCGGTCGTCGCCATCCCCGACGCCAAGAAAATCATCGTCGGCTATCCCGCATACCCATATCTCGCCTCCACGTCCGACCGTGTCATTTACTCCGCCAAGCGCCTCATGGGCCGCGGCGTTGAGGACATCCAGGAAGAGCTAAAGCTCTTCCCTTTCCATCTCGCGCCCGACATTCAACCCGGCGAAGTCCTCCGCCTCCAGATCGGCACGCAGCAATACACGCCGCCTGAAATCTCCGCCTACGTCCTGCGCCAGTTGAAGAAAAACGCTGAGCGCTACTTCGGCGCGCCCGTCACGAAGGCCGTCGTGACCGTTCCCGCTTACTTCAACGACGCGCAGCGCCAGGCCACCAAAGACGCGGGCCGCATGGCCGGACTTGAAGTGCTGCGCCTCGTCAACGAGCCCACCGCAGCCGCTCTCGCCTATGGGCTCGACCGCCAGAAAGAAGGCATCGTCGCCGTCTATGACCTCGGCGGCGGCACCTTCGATATCTCCATCCTCAAGCTGCACGAAGGCATCTTCGAAGTCATCGCGACCAACGGAGACACCCACCTCGGCGGAGACGACATCGACAATCTCCTCATCGCCATTGCCCTCGACGACATCCGCGGCGACCACAATCTCGATCTCCGCTCTAACGCCGAAGCCGTCCAGGCCATCCGCAAGGCCGTCATCGAAGCCAAGATCGCGCTCTCGACCGGCGACAAGACTTATATCTCCCTCACGCTGCCCGACGGCCAGCCCTATAATCGCGAGATCACCCGCGAGCAGTTCGAGCAGATCATCCAACCGGTGATCGACCGCACGCTCGGCCCGTGCAAGCAGGCTCTGAAAGACGCCGGACTCGCGCCCGACAAGATCGATGAAGTCGTCCTCGTAGGCGGCTCGACGCGCATTCCGTTCGTCCGCCGCCTGACCGATCAGATCTTCCACCTCAGCGAACGCGGCAAGAAGCCCCATATCGAGCTCAATCCCGACGAAGTTGTCGCGCTCGGCGCGGCAGTGCAGGCGCACATTCTCGAAGGCGGCTCGAAGGCCACCGAGGACATGCTGCTCCTCGACGTTACCCCCCTCTCGCTCGGCATCGAGGCCCTCGGCGGAGTCGTCGCTAAAATCATCCAGCGCAACTCAACCATCCCCGCCTCGGCCACTGAGCACTTCACCACCGGCGTCGACGGCCAGACCAACGTCGCCATCCACGTCGTCCAGGGCGAGCGCGAGATGGCCAAGGACTGCCGCTCTCTCGCCCGCTTCGACCTGAAAGGCATTCCGCCGATGTCCGCCGGTCTGCCGCGCATCGAAGTAAAGTTCCTCATCGACGCCAATGGCATCCTGCATGTCTCCGCGCGCGAGCAGCGCAGCGGAAAAGAAGCCGAGATCGAGGTCAAGCCAACCTATGGGCTGACCGACGAGCAGGTCGAGACTATGATCCTCGACTCCTTTGACTACGCCGAGCAGGATTTCGCCCAGCGCCAGCTCATCGAGGCGCGAAATGAAGCAAGCACGATTCTTGCCGCTGTCGAGAAAGCTCCGACTAACTCTGCCTGGCAGCAGCTCAGCAGCGACGAGCGCACGCAGATCGCCATGATCTCCGAAGAGCTGCGCGTGCTCCAGGAAGGCGACGACCTCAAGGCCCTGCGCGATGCCACCCACGCCCTCGACGAGGCCACCCGCCGATTCGCCGAGCTTATGATGGACTCGGCTGTCGCCAGCGCCATCCAGGGCCAGACGATGGAGTCGGCAGATGAGAAACTAGGAGAGGGACCGACCGCGCCGCATCCCTTCGCCCCGGCAGAAATTAAATAAAGGCTTTTCAGCAGAATTAAGGCTTTTCAAGATTAAGAGAGTTAGATGACCGACCACCCCCAGCAAGTAATCGACCTCAGCAAGCCGCCCGGCCCGAACACCGTGCGCGTTACCTTTCTACCCGAAGGCCGCACCGTCGAATTCGAATACGGCGCCATGCCCTACGACCACCACGGCAAGCCGATGTCCTTTCTCGACGTCGCCGAAAACTTCGGCATCTTCCTTGACCATGCCTGCGGAGGCTCCTGCGCCTGCACCACATGCCATCTCTGGATCAAGGACGGCGCCGCGAAGCTCAGCGAGGCCGAAGACGACGAGCTCGACCGCCTCGACATGGCCGCCGACCTGCAGCTCAATTCACGCCTCGGCTGCCAGGCCGTCATCACCGGCCCCGGCGCCTACGTCGTCGAGATCCCCAAGTGGAACCGGAACTACGTCTCCGAAGGCAAGCCCCTGGCCCTCGCAGAGAATGAATAGCGGTGCCCGCGTCCCGATTTTTCGGACGTGGGTGTCAATTTGTGTCATGGTTGAGAACGCAGGAAAGCGCTGAGAAAACTCTATAGTCTGAAATCAGGAGCCATCATGCCCAGTGAAATCACGTGGAATGACGCCGAAGAGATCGGCATTCAGCTGCAGGAAAAGTATCCTGACATCGACCCGCTGGCCGTCCGCTTCACTGACCTCTACCGCTATGTCGTCGAGCTCGACGGCTTCTCCGATGACCCGAAGAAATCGAACGAGTCCAAGCTCGAAGCCATCCAGATGGCCTGGTATGAGGAATACAAGGACGCGCAGTAGGCTATGACCTGGGTGCCCCAACGGCCTGCCCTGAGCTTGCCGAAGGGTCCGGATTTTCGGACGTGGGTTAGGAATCTGACCTCATCACCATCCAAACGCACCTCTGAAATGGTCGAAATCCGGCGTCTTTTCCTTTTCAAAATAAATCGACAGAATATCGAACCTCACCGGCACTTCCGCTCGATCCCGATTCGGCAATTGGCGCAGATAATGCCGCGCTAATCTTCGTAGAGCCCGTCGCTTATCTTCATCCACAGACGCCTCAGCCGTTGCCACAGCCCGCGTGGTCCGCGTCTTCACCTCGACAAAGCACAGGATATCGCCTTCCCAGGCGATCAGATCCAGATCGCCGCGCACAATCCCCGAACGCCATCCGTGTGCGACGACGATAAATCCTTTACGCCGTAGATAGAAGAACGCCGCACGCTCTCCTCGCCGCCCGGTCGCCATATGCGGCGCTTCTGGTTTCAGATGCGGCGCGTCGGATCTCCTACGCACAGCAACGCGGTCACATGCGTTCAACAGTGCTTCAAATAGACTTAATCGCACGGAGGCAAGGAACCCCATGCCTGTTTATTCTCGGGGAATCCCGGATATCCACCAAGGCACTTTAGTCACATCGCGCTGATCATTACTCAAGCAGCCGGACAATCTCCGCTCTAAGCCGCTCAGTAATTTCCTCCGCGCTCAATTCCGGCCCAAACTCCATCGGTGTCCCCACATTCACCCGCAGCTTGCCGGACCGAAACCACCGCAGCCTGCCCTGTTTCATCTCACCCAGTCCCACAAGCCCTATCGGCAGAACCTTCGCATTCGACTCGGCGACCAGCAGTCCAATGCCTGGCCGAAACTTCAGCAGTTGCCCGTCGTCCGACTGGCGGCCCTCAGGAAACACCAGCACGTTGTATCCTCGGTCGAGCGCTTCTCCGGCGTGTTGAAAACTCCGGCGGAACCCTGCACTGCGCGGCAGTGGAAAGACATTGAATAACGCCGTCACCAATAAATATGTCAACGGGCCCAGTGCATTCAGAAACCACGACTTCTGGTTCCGCCACTTGCGCCAGTCGTAAAGCATATCCGCAGCCATCGCCGCTGCAACATGCCGCCGTATCCTCCCCGGCAAAGCATACAGAACCAGAGGAGGGTCGAAATCAGTCACGTGGTTCGCAATAAGTAACAGCGGTTGATCCGATTTCGGTTCGGTGTCGCATCGAACCTTCGGCGCCGCCAGCAACCACACCAGCGGCTGCTGCACGCATTCGATAAACAACACGCGCGCGGCCTGCACCGGCCACCACCAGGTCCATCGTGGATACACATCTCGCCGCTCGACTCCGGGCGCGAGCGCGGCACCCGAAGCAACTGGCCCTTCCGCTCCGGCAGATTCGAGTCCCAGCACCCTTCGCAGATCCCCCAGCGTCGCCGCCCGCTCCAGTTCCGCATCGCTCAACGTCACGCCCATTCGCCGCTCGATCTCCGCTTGCAGCTGCACGCGTCCTAGACTGTCCAGCTGCAGATCCTCTGCAAGCCGCAGGTCGTTGGATTGATTCTCTGTCTGCCCACCAGTAATCGAAAGAATCAAGGCCAACAGTGGGTCGGAGACTGCCGACGTCGAACCACCCTCCACACGTTGCGCATTCACCCACTCGGCTACCTTGCGGCGCTGCACCTTACCGGTCGATGTGCGCGGCAAATCCAGCTCCGGCCAGATCTTCCACTGCCGCACTCGTTGAAACTCCGCCAGATGCTCATTCGCAGCTATTACCGCCTGTTGCGCCTGCTCTCGCGAGCCGCGAAATAACAGGACTGCCACCGGCTCACTGCCCCCTGCAGCCGCAAGCGGGACAACCGCCGACGCCTCGACGCCCGGCTGCGCATTCAGCGCCGCCTCCACATCTTCAGGATGAATATTCAGCCCCGACGACGTCACAATCACCTGATTCTTGCGGCCCAGAAAATGCAGCTGTCCCTCTTCGTCCCGCCTCGCCAGATCGCCCGTCGCCAGCCATGGAGACTCCGCCCGCTCCATCGCTCCATGCCGCCAGATCGCGGTTGAAACCATATCGCCGCGGACCACAATCTCGCCGTCGCCGCGAATCTCCACGTCGCGGCCCGGCAGCACCTTGCCGATCGTTCCTTTGCCCACCTTGAAAGGATGATTCAGCGTGATCAGCGCCGCCGTCTCTGTCATCCCATAGCCCTGGACCAGCGCAAATCCAAGCGTATTCCAGAATGACTCAAGCTCCGCCGGCAGCGATGCTCCCCCGCACACAATCGCCCAGAATTTGTAACCAAAGATGCGGTGAATCCGCCGGAACCTCCACCAGCGCTTCCACACTTTCTCACCCTTTGCTGCTTCGATCTCTCCCTGCAATCCCAGATCCTGCGCAAGCAGCGACTCACGCAACAACTCCAGCACACGCGGCACCGCCGCCAGCACCGAAATCCGCTCGCGCCTCGTAATCTCGATCAGCCTCTGCGCCTGCAACCGCGACTCGAAATGCACTTCGGCCCCCAGCAGCGGCGGAACCCACAGCCCCATGAATTGTCCAAAGACGTGGCTTAGTGGCAGCGTGTGCAGAAAACGCAGCGGGTGAAATATCCGTTCATATTTCAGATACTTCTGCATCTCTCGCTCAATCGGAGACAGGCTTGCCAGCACATTGCGATGCGTATGAACGATGCCCTTTGGCTCCGCCGTCGTCCCCGACGTGAAGAGAATCTGCAGCGCACTATCCGGCCCAAGACTCGGCTCTGCGGGAGCCAGGTCAAGCTTTGCCAATGCTGTCGTGAACTCGTCGAAGGTGAGCCTCGGCATGCCGGGATGAAGCTTCGCAATCAGAGACTCATCGCCGACAATCAGCCGGGGAGCGGTCTCAGCGACCACTCTCGCCGCAAAATCGACACTCCCTGCCGCATCCAGAGGCACGGCCATCACGCCGCGCAGCACGCATCCAAAAAATGCCCCCACCCACTCAACGCTATTCTGCCCCCACAGGACAACGCGCTCTCCGGTTCCAATCCCACGCCTCATCAGCTCCGCTGCAAAGCGGCCAGACAACTCGGCAAGATCGCGGTAGCTCGACGCCGTGCGCCGGTTGCCATGATATGTAACGATGGCGGTATCTTTTCCGTGCCGATGGAACTCATCGACCAGCGTTGCCAGGTTAGGCCGCATCTTTTCTGTCATTCCATCACGTGCGCGCGAAATCGATGAATCCCTGAAACGGATCGGTGCGCACAAGTTTCACCTTTAGCTTGTCGCCCACGTCCACTCCCTGCTGCCCATGCACCAGCATGCCGTCCACATGCGGATTCAGGGTCCGCACAAATGTTCCTCGATCGGTCACGCCGGTCACGATCGCCTGGAATAGCTCGCCAATCCGGTGGCGCATCGCCACTGCCGCAATCCGCTTCTGCATCTCACGCTCTACTTTACGTTCGGCCGTGGCCTTCGTCGTACAGTTGGCCGCAATGGCGGCCAGTTCGTCGTCGGAATAGGGTGACGTCTTATCCGCTATCATTGCCTTCACCAGCCGCTGAGTCACCAGGTCCGCATAGCGCCGGTTCGGCGCGGTCGAATGAGTGTAGTCGTCAACGGCCAGTGCAAAATGACCTTCAGGCTTTTCGTCCGGACGCTCCAGCACATACTCACCCGGCCCCATCAGCTTGACCACGGCAAGCGACAGATCGGCAAAGTGGTCCGGATCTTCCTCCTTCCGCCTGCAGAGAAAATCGTTCAGGGCCTTTGAGTCGGGTTGCGCAGGAAGCTTCTCGCCCATACGTGCCGCAAGCTCCACGATGCGGTCCCAACGCTTCGGAGTCTTCACGATTCTCCGTATCGATGGGATGCGTTTTTCGCGCAGCGTTCGCGCAACCACCCCATTTGCGGCAACCATGAAGTCCTCAATCAGGCCGGTCGCAGCGTTTCTCTCTTGCGCCTTGATCTCGACCGATCCGCCCTCGATCACTGCCTCTGTTTCGATCGTCTCCAGGCTCAGCGCGCCGCGTTCGAAGCGTTCTAAGCGCAGCCTTCGCGCAATCTCGTTCTGCAGCCGCAATTGCGCCTGCAGATCCGCTGAAGCCGCGACTTTCTCGGGAGCCTCCGCCCGCCCCTCCAGCCACGTGCCTACACCGTTGTAAGCGAGCTGTGCCTTATTCTGCGCGCGCGCAGGATAGATACGGCTCGCCGACACCTTATTCTCAACATCGAGCGTGAAGTCCACGACCACGCAATGGCGCTCCTCGCCCTCGTGCAATGAAGTCAGGCCCGTCGACAGCTCTTCAGGCAGCATGGGAAAAATTTCTACTCCCGAATAGACCGTCGCCGTCTCGATTGCGGCGTGGCGGTCGATCGCCGAGCCTTTGGGCACATACAGGTCGACATCAGCCACGCCGATAAGTATCCGCACATAGTCGTTCGCCAGCTTCTCCACATATTCAATCTGGTCGAGATCGCGCGACGTGTCGTTGTCGATCGAGGACCATAGAAGATGCCTGAGATCTTCAGCACGATCGCTGAGCTTTGGAGGATCGGCCTCTAGTGCCGCCAATTCACGCTCCACTTCAGGCGGAAAATCCGGCTCGAATCCATGCTCTCTCATCGATTGCCGCGCAGCCGCGCGCAGATCAAACGGGTGATGCGCGTTCATACACCTCCACAAACGTGAAAGACCACCCTATAGTATCTCTTCACTGGGCGCACAACCGAAAATGAGCACATAATCCCAGGAAGAGGCATCCAAGCATCATGTCTTTGCGTCCGGTAAAACCGCCCGCTCAGTCTGCGGCCGAGTCGTCACCATCCGCGCAGCGCGACCTGGACCGGCCCACGGCGATTCAGATCTACGAGCAGGTCTCGCTTAACGCCCGGCGGGAGCTGGCTCGATCGAATGTTTCGCTCGCCCTCTCGGGCCTTGTCGGAGGGCTCACCATGGGCCTCACGGCGCTCGGTGTATCGATCGCTACGGCTATGCTGGGGCAGAGTCCAGTGGCGCGCTTCACGGCATTCCTCTTCTACCCGCTTGGATTCATGGCCGTGATCCTGGGCCGCGGCCAGCTTTTTACGGAGAACACACTCTACCCCGTCGCTCTCATTCTCACTGAGCGCCGCCACGTGCTCGGCACCCTGCGTCTCTGGGTGATCGTCTTCTCGACCAACGTTCTTGGCGCGCTCCTCTTCGCCCTCTTGTGCGCGCGCACGAAGGCCCTTGAGCCGCAGGCTCTCGCTGCCATGACGCAGTTCGGAGCCGATGCGGCAAGCCTCTCAGCCAGGCACATCTTTTGGAGCGGAGTCGTTGGCGGGTGGATCATCGCGATGGTCGCATGGCTGGTCAGCGGCAGCCACTCCATCACCGGATCGGTTGCCCTTATCTGGAGCCTTACTTTTATCGTCGGCCTCGGCCACTTCGCGCACTGCATCGCAACCAGCGGAGAGATCCTTGCCGGCGTGCTCACTCACCAGCTCCCCGCCGCCGAATATTTCAAGTGGCTCCTGCCGGCGACGCTCGGCAACATCACCGGCGGAGTCCTCCTGGTCACGCTGCTCGAGTATGGCCAGTCCAAGCTGGTCCGATAGGCGCTGATGGGGTGCCCATCCTTCGCGCGTTCTCTGCGCGAAGGGTGGGAATGAACCCTCTTATTCGCTACGCTGGCGGCGCCTCCAGCTGTTTCACATCCTTCTTCAGATCCTGTTTCAGATTCTGAAGAAGCGCCTCGATCTGCTCCTCGCGTTCGAGCATGGCGAAGCGGTCTTCGAGCGAATCGCCGCCGAGTATCTCGCTCGTCGCCGCATTCTCCGCTTCTCTCCCGATAATGCGCGTGCGCATGCGAGCCATGCTTGCCGCCCCGTCCTTCCGCTCGACAGCCTGATGCGCCTGGTGCGCCTTGCTTACCACGCGCGCCCGCCGATGCTGCGCAATCATCATCTCGCAGCGCGATCGCGTCTCCTCGAGCTTCTGTTCCAGCTTGCGTAGCGCCGTCTTCAACGTCTCAGCCTCGGTCTTCTGGTCTTCGAGCTGCTGCACAAAGCCCTTTGCCATCTGCTCATGACTCAGCGAGCGCTCCAGCGCGGCGCGCGCCAGATCATCCGACGATTTCTTCACCGCCAGCTCGGCCTTGCGCTTCCATTCCGCCGCCGACTCCTCATGCTCCTTGCGCTTCTTGTCGAGCACATGCTGATCGGCAATCGCAATCGCCACCTGGGTCTTCACCTGCATCAGTTGGTTTTCCATATCCAGAACCAGTTGCTTCAGCAGCTTTTCAGGATCCTCGGCCTTCTCGATCAGGTCGTTGATATTGGCGCGTAAAAGTGTTCCCACACGTTCGAGTAGTGCCATGGTGTTCCTCCTTGCATCTCAAAAAAAGTTGCGGGCGGAGAGCACCCAGCCCTCCGCCCTTGGTTGTTACTCCTTGCCGTCGATTGTCACGCTGCCATTGGGCCGCGCGCGCATACTCTTCACATTCGACATCAGCTCGCGCATGTCCATGCCCGAGAGCGCCTCGAAGAGCGCCGGCACCTGCGCCGCAATCTTCGTGATATCTCCCGTCAGCTTGTTCACGCCGGCTGCGCTGTCATTGCCCGTCGAAACGATGGTGATCTTATCCACCTTCGACAGCGGCTCCGCCATCGCGCGCACCACGTCGGCCATATTCGTGATCAGCCGGTCGACCACCGCAGCCTGGTTCCAGTCCTGATAGGCCTCTGCCTTCACGTTCATTGCCTTGGCCTCAGCCTCGCCCTTCTGGAAGATCACCGCTGCCTCCGCTTCGCCCTGCGTGCGGATCGCCGACGCGCGACCCTCGGCTTCCGTCGTCAGCCGCATCTTCTCGGCGGACGCAATCGTTTCGATCCTCTGCCGCTCGATCTCCGCACCCTTCAGGATGGTTGCGATCAGCTCTTTCTCATGGCGCAGAATTTCCGCATCCTGCACCTTGATCTGCTGCTCTTTCTCGATCTGCTGGATCTTCACCTGCTCCGCAGTCACCTGCTGCTGCATGATGTTGGTCTGGATCTCATAAGCCTTATCGGCCTGCGCCTCCTGCCTGCGGCTCTGCTCGGTGAACTGCGCCTTCTGAATATCCAGATCGCGCTGCGCCGCCGCCTGCTTAGCCAGCGACTGGGTCTCCGCCAGCACCCGCTCCTGGTCCGCCGCCGCCTTAGCAACCGCCGACTCCCGCAGCGCATTTGCCCTCCGAATCGCCGTGTCGCGCTCGGCTTCTGCAGCGGCCACATCGGCGTCGCGCTTGATGCGAACAATGTCCGGACGCCCCATATTCGTGATGTACTCGTTCTTGTCGCGCACCTCCTTGATCGTGAACGACACGACTTCCAGCCCCATCTTGCTGATGTCATCCGCGCACGTCGCGCGCATGCGATCGCCAACCATCTCCGGCTCCTTGACGATCTGCTCCACCGTCAGCTGCCCGATGATTCCGCGCAGATGGCCTTCCATCACCAACCGGATCAGCCCCTCGCGCTGCTGTGGCGTCTTCGTCAGGAACTGCTCCGCAGCCGTCAGGATCGATTCCTGATCGCTGCGCACCTTGATCTGCGCGACGGCTTCCACCGTCACTGCTACGCCTTGCTTCGTGTACAGATCCTGCTGCGGAGCCACATCGAAGGACATCAGCTCCAGCGACAGCTCGCGGCAGCTTTCCACCATCGGAAAAATCACCGTGCCATGGCCTTTGATTACCCGCGGCCCGCGAAACCCATATACAATCAGCGCCTCGTTCGGACCCGCCTTGCGAAACATCCTGGCCAACGCCGCCATAAGAAAAATCAACAGCAACAGGGCCAGACCAATTACTACGATCATCGTGTTTGTCATAAATGCCTCCTGATCCTTTCCATCAGGAAAACCGTTGTTACTTCCTCTCGACCTCGCCCGAGTGCTCTGCGTCTAGGCTGTTCGCGCGAAGCGCCTCCGCCTGGACGGCCAGTCCTTGTCTGGACGGCCAGTCCTCCTCTGCAACCTCATCCCAGCGGCGAACCCAGGCAATTCCCTGCTCGTAGCGCATCACTACAACCTCCACATCGCGCGGAATCGCTACGCCTGCTTCACTCCGCGCCATCGCAAAGCGGCGCGCGCCGTTCTGCGAGAACTGAATCTCTCCCGTCCCGCCCTCATGAATCGTCCCGCTCACGCGACCGAGCACTCCCGCAACCTCCGTGTCCTCAGCCGTCAGCTCGCGCTCATGCGGCAGCAGCACCTTCGCCAGGAACCAGAACAGCAGCGCCGCACCCAGCAATCCCGCCAGTGTCGCTGCGCCCAGCACCACGGGCGTCAGAAAATTCTCGTAGCGTTCCAGCAGATAACCGCATCCGCCGAACCACCCCAGAAACGCCGCCAGCGTGAAGCCATTCACCGGGCTGATCCCGCCTTTGCCGCCGTGTGCCGCATGGCCGCCTGTCGAGACATGCCCCGCGTGTCCGCCTCCATGTCCGAGGTTCAAATGAAAATGCCCGAAATGTAGATGCGAGAAGACTCCCGCAAACGACAGCACCGTCAGCGACAGCCCCAACACAAAACAGATCAGATAAAACGTCTCCCAGGTCATTGGCCATTCTCCTTTCTCGCCCGCCCATCCTCATGCGGGCGACGACCATCGTGCGTATGTCTTTTCTCCGAAACATGCCCAGGCCGCAGCACCTCCAGCAGCCTCTCCACCAGCCCCGGAGTATCCATCACCGCCTCCAGCAGCAACAGGCAATCCCGCGTGTCCTTGTGCCGCGCCAGAGCCAGCAGCGCCTGCCGCAGCTGCGTATCGCGCCGGAAGCGCTCCGCCCCGCTCACCAGCCACAAATCCAGCTTGTCTTCGAGAGTCCGCGCATCGCTCAGCAGTTCCGCGTGGTACCCGTCCGGATCGTCCACCAAATATCCCGGATGCACCTTGAAGAACTTCGCCAGCAGTTGCCGCGTCGTGTTGGTCAGGTGCGGCCGCGCGCCGCTTTCAATCTGAGACAGGTAGCTCTGACTCATTGAGGCTTTCAGTCCCGATGCCTTCAGTTCAGCCCGGATCGCCCTGACCAGCTCCTGCTGCGTCATCGCGCGGTCAAGGCCTCGCAGATTGCCTTCGACCTCGCGCAGGTACCGGAGTTTCTCGCCGAGCTTCATGCCGTCTGCCTCAGATCACAATTAACCTTAATTGCAATCCGCGATAATAATATCGCTATTTGCGATATTGGCAAGCAAACCTTGGTAACTCGCCATAAGGACAATGCCATCAGCAGTTCGCTTCTTCGCGTGGTTACTCGTCGCTACGGGAGGCTCATCGACCGCCTTTCGTCGCTGCGTGCACCCTGCACATCAGGGCTGGCGCTTTGCCGGTTCCTGCCCTCTGCTCGTATCTTCGCGCACTGCGGAACGCCTCCTGAATTCTGGCTGTCAAGCTGCCTTGGCCTCTCTGATTTAGTTAACCGTTGTAAATCCATAGACATGGACCCTGATAAGGGTTGGCCGGGAATTCCCCGAAAATCCCTATAATTGATATAGAGGGTAAGAAAAGGGAATTTATAAAGGCGCGGCTTCGGCCGTGCCTTTTTCTTTTGAGGCGTTTTCTCCCGCCCGGCGAAGCAGCGCCGGCGGCTCACCCCATCCTCGAAACACAAGGAAAAACATGAGCAACATCTTTCAAAAGCTGGGCATCGGCGTCGCAGACTTCGGTAAGTGGTTTGCCGGCGCCATCAAGGCGACGGCGAGCATAGCCGCCAAAGTCAATGCGATTCTCAAGGCTGAGCAGCCGCTGGAGGCCCCCTTCGTCGCCGGGCTCTCCACCGTCGTCGCCGACGTCGAAGCGCTGATCGCCTCCTCCTCCAGTGCCGTGGGCGCCGGCGGCCTCAATTTCCCAGCCGACTCGACGGTCTACCAGCAGTTCCTCACCCTCATCGCCGACTTCAAAAAGCTGGCGCCGATCGTTGAGGAAGGTGTGAACATCCTCAAGGGCAAGAGCACAACTGCAACTACCTCAACCGCGGCCACCTCAACAGCAACCACCTCCGTTGCAACCACCGCAACTCCGGCCAGCTCAACATCAACCAAATAGACACACATTCAAACTGCGGCCGCCCGGAGCCGAAAATCCGGGCACTTCTCGTCATCATTCCGTCTTCCGTTCTCCTGAACCCTTCTCTCCAGGAGGGAAACCTCATGGAATGAATCGATTACAACTTAACTTTCTGGAATGAATCGCTTACAAACTTATAATCCGTAACCTCTTTAGAAAGAATCGGTTACAGCTTAACTGTCTGGAGTGTATGGGTTACAGGATTACAGTTCATAACTTATTTAGAAAGAAGCGGTTACAAAAGTATAGAGAAAACAGGGGGGAGGGGGGTGGGGGGAGGATGTACTCTGTCCATGCATGAGCACACCGGAATTCTCCTTCTGGATATTCCTTGCCTCGATCATCGCCGGCCTGCTCGGTTCCCTGACCGGCCTGGGCGGCGGAGTGGTCATCGTTCCCGTGCTCACCGTCATCTTCCACGTCGATATCCACTACGCCATCGGAGCCTCGCTCGTCTCGGTCATCGCCACCTCCTCGGGAGCCGCCGCCGCCTACGTGCGCGAGGGCTATTCGAACATCCGCATTGGCATGTTCCTCGAGATCGCCACGACGATGGGCGCACTCCTTGGAGCCTGGCTCACCACTCGCGTGTCCACGCACGCAATCGGGATCGTCTTCGGAGTGGTGCTCCTCTACTCCGCGTATGCCTCGATCCGGATGAAGGAACATGCGCACGCTACCGGCAAGCCGGATGCTCTCGCCCAGCGGCTCCGGATGTATGGTACGCTGCCGACCGATAGCGGCCCCCAGCCCTACACGGCTCAGCGCGTCCCAGCCGGTTTCAGCCTGATGTTTCTCGCCGGCTCACTCTCCGGACTCCTCGGCATCGGCTCGGGCGCGGTCAAGGTTCTGGCCATGGATCAGGCGATGCGCCTGCCCTTCAAGGTATCGACGACCACCAGCAACTTCATGATCGGTGTGACCGCTGCGGCCAGCGCGGGAATCTACCTCAGCCGAGGCTACATCTCACCGGATCTCGCCATGCCGGTGATGCTGGGGGTGCTCGGTGGTTCGCTCGCCGGCTCGAAGATCCTGGTTCACGCCGAAGTAAAGATCCTGCGCATCGTCTTCGCGGTAGTCATTGTCGCGCTCGGACTGGAAATGGTCGTCAACAGCATTATGGGCAAGCTCTAGAGGAAGGCTGCCATGCAGGTAACGGATCAAAAGCTCGAGATCGCCATAGGCCGGATGCTTCAGGCGGGAGTATTCCTCGCCGCCGCCGTCGTTCTCGTCGGAGGCCTGCTCTACCTGCATCAGAAAACCGGCCCCCGTCCTGACTACAGCCAATTCCATGGAGAGGCGCACGCGCTCATATCGCCGGTAAGCATTGTAAAGAATGCGTTTCACGGAGAGGCTCAGAGCATCATCCAGCTCGGCCTTCTGCTGCTGATCGCCACGCCCATCGCGCGTGTCGTCCTCGCGGCTGTCGGCTTCCTCTTCGAGCGCGACCGATTGTACTTCTGGGTCAGCCTGATCGTCCTGGCAGTGCTGCTCTACAGCCTGCTGCACATCGTCTGAGCCAATGCTGAGTCAGGCCCCAATCGACACTCCCGGTATCGAGACTCCCGATTCCGTAAAGCTCTCAATCCACGGCTCCAACTCCGCCGGATCGACGCCGATGTCACGCCCAATGCCGCTAAAGACCCATCCCGCCAGAAGCAGCACCGGTGCAGGCCCCGGTTCCGTCGACGCCAGCGCGCCCAGCGTCGTTACCGTGATCTGTTGGTCAGGCTGCGCAGCACGCGAGATAGCTATGCAGGGAAAGTCGGCAGGAAGGCCGGCAGCAGCCCACTCCGCAGCCAACCCGGAAAAGTCCCGGCCGGGCATGTAGACGATGCGGGTGGGCTCAGTGGACTCTGGGCTGGCTCCAGCAGCATGATGCCCCGAGCTGAAGACAATGCTCGACGACGCGCGCCGGTCGGTCAGCGAGCACTGGAGTGAAGCGGCAGCCGCAAACGCGGCGGTGATGCCGGGTACTACCTCGAAGGGAATTCCGGCCTCGCGCACCGCGTCCATCTCTTCGGCGGCGCGGCCAAAAACGAGCGGATCGCCACTCTTCAGGCGCACGATGGAAACTCCCTGCGAAGCCTTCTCGATCATCAGTTGGTTGATTTCTGCCTGCGTGATCTTCTTGGCTCCGCAACGTTTGCCGACGTTCACAGTGAGAGCACGCGGATTCGCAAGCGCGAGCACAGCAGTCGGAACCAGGTCGTCGTGGAGAACGATCTCGGCGCTGGCAAGCAGCCGAACAGCCTTAACCGTAAGGAGCTCGGGATCTCCCGGCCCAGCGCCAACCAGATAAACCTTGCCTGGCGAAATCACGCGCACACCTCCTTCTGTTCGAGAGCGAGCTTGCGGGCGGGGCACTCGCGGGACGCGCAAACATCGCGCTGCGCAAGCTTATGCAGCAGCAGCTTGCGCTCCTCCCCCGTCGGGTGGACAGCTAGCGCCTCACGCCGAAGCTCACCTAGATCGTGCAGCCATGGGCCGAGATCATGCGGCAACTGCTCATCGATCTCGCGCCGCAGCCGCTGCGCCAAGGCGGGGCTCTCCCCCGCGGTCGATATCGCGATCTGGAGATCGCCACGGCTGACTATCGACCCAAAATAGAAATCGCAGTGCGGCGGGTCGTCGACCGAGTTACAGAGAATATTGCGTTCGACTGCGCCGCGATAGACAGCGGCGTTGACCGCTGGATCGTCGGTCGCAGCGATAACGAGGAATATCTCGTCGAGATCGGAGTCAGAGAATTCCCGCCCGGCGACTTCAAGGCGCCCTTCCCTGGCCAGCGTGGCGATCTCTGGCCTGACTCGCGGTGCGATTACACGCAGGCGAGCCTCAGCCGCAAGCAGCGACGGAATCTTCTGCAGCGCAACGTCGCCCGCGCCAACAAGGAGGCACGGTCGGCCGGCAAGTCTTACGAAGATCGGCAACAGGCTCATGATCTAGTCTCCGTCGAATGCCATGGCCGCGACATCGCGGTCGACTGCGTCGAGCGATTCGCCGGCCAGCCGCGCGCGAATCTCCTCCGCTTCATGACGGGAAAAGTAAGAGCGCAGGTTCTCGCCCGGTAGACGTTCGTCGAGATAACTGCTCAACAACCGTTCCAGTGCCGCCGGGACCTCGGTCGCGGGAACGCGGTAGCCGACGGGACGGGCAATAGCAGCATGCTTGCCCACGCCGCCGCCGACACAGAAGTAAAACGCGTCGACCATCTTGCCTTCGTGCTTGATCTTCTTGCCTTCGAGGCCGATGTCGGCGATCCAGTGCTGGCCGCAGCTGTTCGGGCAGCCGGTCACGTGCAGCTTGAGCTGCTGGTCAAAGCCGGGGAGACGTCCTTCCAGTTCCTCGACGAGCCACCGCGTAAAGCTCTTGGTTTCGCTGATGGCCAGCTTGCAGAACTCTGTGCCCGTGCAGGCAATCGCGCCGCGCCAGAAGGATGATCCTTCGACATGCAGGCCGATCTGACTGAGCTCGCGAGCGAGCTCTCCCGTTTTTGCCTTGGGGATGTTGATGAAGAGCAGGTTCTGCATGATGGTCGTACGAAGCTGGCCATCGCCGTAGCGTTCTGCCAGCTCCGCCGCAGCGGCCAACTGGTCTCCGGAGAGACGTCCGCGCAGCACCGAGGCTCCGACGTAGCTCAATCCGAGCTGCCTCTGCGGATGAATGCCGACATGGTCACGAAGGATATCTTCGGGAGAAGCTTCGAACGGAGCTGGATCAAAGCTGTATCCGATGCGTTGTTCGACCTCATCAAGGAAGCTCTCCGCAGTCCATCCTTCGCGTGTGAAGAGATGCTTCAGGCGCGCACGGTCACGGCTTTCGCGCAGTCCTTGCTGATCGCGGAATATCTGCGTGATGACCCGGGCTACGGCGACGGCCAGGGAGGCAGGAATAAATGCATCCAGCTTGACCGCGAGATGCGGATCGCTTGAGAGACCGCCGCCTACGCGCACGGCGTATCCAACTTCACCGCCTCGGTGCACCGCGGTGAAGGCTACGTCGTTGATCTCCGGGTAGGAACACCAGACCGGGCAGCCGGTTGCCGACATCTTGAATTTGCGCGGTAGGTTGTAGAACTCGGGATTGGCTATTAATGCATGGGCCATCTCCTGCGCAAGCTGCGAGGCATCGATGATTTCATCGTGTGCGATTCCAGCGAGCGGGCAGCCGGTAATATTCCTCGCCACATCGCCGCAGGCCCCTTTGGGAGAAAGACCAATGCGATCAAGTGCATCGACAACTTCGGGTACAGACTCAATCGTCAACCAGTGAAGCTGAAGATTCTGACGAGTTGTGATATCTGCCTGATTACGGGCATACTTTCTCGTGATATCAGCAATCACGCGGAGCTGAGACGAATTCACGATGCCGTTCGGCATGCCGATGCGCATCATGAAGTAGTCGCTGGCCAGACCTTCCCCGCCTTTGCCGCCGACTGCGCCAACCCCGTCGCCCTGCGTATAGATGCCCCACCATTTGAAGTAGGCACCGGCCCATTCGGGAACGACGCTTGACCGCCCCTGACGAGCAAATGCGCGAACCTCATCGAATATCTCCCAGGGGTTCTTCTCGCGCTTGAGGCGCTCAATTCGCTGGGCCTTGGTCTCTTTGATTGCCGGAGTTGCAGTCTCAGTCATTGCGGCTCTTCCTGTCGGGAAAATGAAAAGCCCGCCGAATGTGGCGGGCTGAGCGGAGTCTGTGAGTATGTAGGTGCGGCTACTCGCAAATCCGGCTCAGCGTGAAACAACACGCATGACAGAAGCAAGCCGGAGTGGAGACAAAAGTCACTACAGTCAGCATAGGTCTGTTGCCTCCCCGGGTCAAGCGGCCCGTGGATCGTCGCGGGTATGAAGTGAGATGACTGAGATGCCGCCCCCGCACTTATGTTTACTGGCCTAGAAGGAAAAGATTGCCTGGAGGAATATTCGCCTGCTGGCGGAGCCTGACGAATAAATCTGTCCAGCCAGCGCGTTCGATTTCCCGAAGTTAGGCGTGCCCAGCGTGCCCGTTGGCGGTGCCAGGTTGATGTCGTTGAAGAGATTCAGAGCCTGAACACTGAAGCTCAGGTTGTACCGGTGAGCCACGCCCTGCTGTCCGCCAGGGCCGCCGGGGCCACCGCCCCCACCGCTGAGGCCGCGTGGACCGAGACCCCCACCGGGACCTCCACCGCCGCCGCGGCCGCCGCCGCCACCCCTGAAAGTTCCGCCCGGACCGAGACCCTCAATCTTAGGGCCGAAGGCAAAGCTCTTGGTTGCGCGAAGATTGAAGGTAAAAAGCGTTGGGCCATCACCCACATTCACTGGAATTCGGGCTTGATTGATCGAAGGGTTCACATTGAAGTTGCCGTACGGCGTTGAAACAACATCCGTATCGCCGGGCTGAGCATAGGCGGGCCGATCGTTGAAGAAGGAGTCGCCATTGAGATCCTGGCCGACGGTAATGTTAAACGGCGTGCCGGATGCAACGACGATAAAGGGATTGAAACGTAGTCCCCACCGCGTGGACCATGATCCCATGAGGAACATCCGATTGCGGACGTCAAATGAGGCGCGACCATAGTCGGCCTTAAGGTTTTCCGAGTTGGATGGATTGCTGCTGATACCGCCTGTATCACTGTTGGCGAAACTCAGCGTGTAGAAGCCGAATATCGACAAATTTGGGGTGAACCGTGCATTGAAATTGGCGATGAGCTGGTTCTGCTGGAACTCCGCTTCCGAATAATACTGATAAATGTTCGGTCCGGTCGGATCGTAGATTGGCGAATAGGGCGCATTCGCGTTGCGAGTGATGAACTGATGCCGCCCCAGCGAATTGAGGTAAGTAAACGAGATAGTAGACGTCTTCGTTAACTGACGCTCCACGCCGATCGCGGCCTGCTCAGTAGTGGCAGAGTGGAGGCCAGGTGCGATCTGATAGACAGCCGTCTTGCTACTGGTGCTTCCCGCCTGGGAACATTGAGTCAGGTCGGCTTGTGTGATGCCGTTGGGCAGATAGCAGGTGGGGTTCTGAATAACGACTTCCTGCTGTGGCGAATTTACGCCGCCGCTTTGACGCGTCGCCTGCAGGACTTCTGCAATGGGAAAGCGGTCATAGAAGAATCCGTAGCCCCCGCGAATCACAGTCTTCGCCTGCCTGTTTGGCTTGCCTAGAGCGTAGGCGAAGCTGAAGCGGGGAGCCCAGTCGTTCTTATCGCCGATGTCACTCTGGGTTTCCCAACGCACACCATAACTCAGCGTGAAGTTCTGGCGAACCTTCCAGTCGTCCTGATAGTACAAACCCAGATCGGTGAGATTTACGGTTGTACTGGGCTTACCGTAAGTGAGATTCAGCTGGCTTGGGCCACCGCCACTGGCCTGTATCTGCTGCCACGTCTGGCCGGTACCTTGACCGTGGATGGTGTTGCCGTAGGCCGTCGCAGGATCGGTGCTGACGCAGGTGGGATCATTGGCGGCGCACTGGTGGCCGCCAAACGTGAAGACGCCATTAAAGCTGGAGTTGGCGGTATTGGCGTCACGAGCCACGCGGAGGCGACCGCCGAAGTTGATGGCATGCGTCTTCAGCGCGAGTTCAGTCAGGTTCTGTAGTTCAAAGTGCAGCGTGTGGTCGTTGATTGTCTGCTCGCTGTTGCCACCGAATGTCTGATTGCCTGATACCTGAACCTGCGGTGCACTGCTGAAAGGTGTCTGAGTGGAAAAATCGCGGAGAAACTGGAAGCGCGTTTCGTTGATCACCTTGTCATTGATGATCTGCGTATCGCTGATCTGAAGCGTGTTCTCGCTGGAATCCTGCTGATACGCCTGGGAGGAAAGGGAAAATTGACCGACGCCCTGATTCTGCTCACCGTTATCGTAGTACTGGTAGCGGACACTAAGGGTGTTTCTCTCACCGAAAGCCAAATCCACACGCGGGCTGATATTGGTACGAGTGCGAGGAGCGAGCACGGCATCGCTGAATGGAGCTGTGTTGTAGTCGGCAGGGTTGTCGAAGATGCCGTTCGCGAAATCACCGTTGATCTCGCCCACGAGACGATAGGCACTCACGATGCCGTCATCCTCGATGTTGCGGCGCTCAGCACTCACAAAAAACGATGCATTCTTGTTGATCGGCCCGTTCAATGTACCGTTGAACTGATAGCTGTGGTAATCGGGGATATCGCTTGTGAATGGATTACCCGTGTTAAACTGCGAAGCATTTCCCTGAGCAAAAAACTGGCCATGGAACTTGTCGGTGCCCGGCTTCGTGAGAATTTCAATACGCCCGTAACCGAGTTTGTCGTATTGGGCTGAGAATGGATTCTGGTTGATACGAATCTCACGAATGGCCGACTTCGGCGGAAGCTGGCCGCCCGTGAATCCATCGATATAGATCTGGCCGCCATTCGGTCCTGCTGCCGGGCCGGCCAGCGCGTTGAGTTCGTTTTGCAACTCATCAGGATCATCGGAGAGCGCATCGAGATCCTTGCCTTTGATGACCACGCTGTTGGCGTTGCTCGATGGATCGACGCTTACGGTGGGATTGTCCTCGTTCACGACGACCTGCTGCTTCTCCACCTGGATTTCCAGCTTCACGTCAAACTGCCTGGCTTGGCCTGCAGCAACCGTAATAGCCTTGGATGTTGAAGGAGCAAAGCCTTTTGCAGTGACGATCACGATATAGGTCCCGGGTACAAGATTGCGCGCCTGGTACACGCCGCTCGCATCAGTAACAGGCGAAGCCAGCGTATGCCCATCGGGCGTCGTGATGCTCACCACCGCGCCGGGAATTACTGCCCCCGTAGGGTCGGAAACAGTTCCGCGGACAATTGCGGAATTCGCCTGTGCCAACGCACGCGGGCCCACAGGGAGCAATGCCAGCATGAGGAAGAGACAAAAATAGCGATGTGTAAATCTCAACAAGAGCTCCAAAAATTACATGCTTGAAAGTGCGAATTGATTCTTACGGTGTGGCTGCCGCGTCAGCCGCGCCCCCGCCGCCAAGAGTCCACGAGGCCGAGAACATGCTTTGGTTCGCCGCAGGCGAGGCAGTAAGAAGCGGCTCGACCCCGGCCAGCAGCGTGACAGCTGTAGCGGCCGCGGGGGTTCCCTGCGTTGCGACGATCATGACGGCGTCGCCCTTGTGAAGATCCGACAACTGCACAGGAGGAGTGCGCTGCAGCATCTGGGACAAATCACCGCCGCGCTGCCCAGTCGGTCCCGCTCCAACGCCCTGTCTCCCAGCTCCGCCCGGTGTCTCGGCACTCCCGGCGGCTGCTCCTGCGCTTGCCCCGCCACCCGGTGACGCACCTCCACCGGAAGCGGCGCCGCCTGAGTTCTTGAGCCGCGCCGCCAGGCCCTTTGCCATCATCTCAGGCAGCTTGTGCATCTGCGATTCGGCTGTGACTCGAATTACCACAGGTTTTTTGGTTTCAAGGTCAATCACGGTGACCGTGTTGGCTGCGGCATCAATGGAGACAACAGTCCCGGCAATATTGCGGAAGGAGCCAGCGACAACTTCGTCCGCAGAGACCTCATTGCCATCTGCGCTACGGTCGCCTCTCGCGCGCAACTGATCGCCTGGATGAATCTGGTCAAGCGATGACGGCTTCGCGTCGGCAAACTTGATGGATTCCGGATCATAGCGCCGGTAGATTGTCTTGGCCGTTGTGTGGATGACGAACGTCCTTGAACCGGATGCTATGGTCACCGTACCGGCTGCAGGATCGACAGCCTTGACTAATCCGCCCACGCCGCGCCTCTGCCAGTCGGCCTGCTCCTCTTTTTGCCTCTGGGTGATGTCGCCCTGCTTCATGGCAACGATTCTGAGCGCGGCTGCAGGCGCCCCGTCAGCGCCAGGAGCGACAGCCAGGAGCACACGGTCACCCACGGCCACGTCGCTCAATTGAATGGGAGTCGCTTCTGCCAGCGTCTTAGCGCCTGGTTCGGCGCGGAGCACTCGCGTGGACTCGTTCGCCTGAACATTCGTGATCGAGCCGGCGTCGGTCTTGATCGTCAGCGATTTACCATCAATGGCAGTGACGGTGCCGACAACTCTCGTGGCCTGCGCTGTAGCGCCAGTCGGCGCCTGCGCCTGCACCGGCTTAGCTGGCATTGAAGCCATACACGCCAGCACCAACCCGCAAAGGAGATTGATTGAAGTTGTCGTTCTCGACGGTCCCATTCGAAGTCTCCTCACCTCCTGGGACATCCAGGGTGAGTCCGGCACTGTTACAGGAAAGACGTACTGATGCTGTGAAAGTTTCATGGATCGTGCAACATACGTCCGCGGCCAACACCTAAGTATCTCAATTCTTTGCGCGGAGAAACAATTCCCCCTCTGAATTATTTTGGTGTTGCGGAGGGCTGAACCGACTGGAGCAGGTATGATTCCCGGAGGCACGTTTTCCCCCGGTTTGCCGTTCTGTTTACCGGCGATCCGTATCAGATGCCAAAATACGAGGGAAACCTAGACAGCGATGGCAATTACCAACATCAGCAGTTCTGCAAAGGCCGTATCTGCACCCGGGGCCAGCTCCAGTTACAAGAGCGCGTTCGCGATGGTCACCACCTTGTTCTTCATGTGGGGCTTTCTGACTTCGCTCAATGACATCCTTATCCCCCATTTCAAAGACATCTTCGGGCTGAGCTATTCGCAGGTTGCCAATATCCAGGTGGCCTTTTTCTTCGCTTACGCGATCTTTGGATTCCCTGCAGGCAAGATAGTGGAGTGGATAGGCTACCAGCGGACGATGGTGGCAGGGCTCTTTACGATGGCTCTGGGCGCGGTCTTGTTTATTCCCGCTGCTAACCTGCCGTCGTTCGCATTATTTCTGGTTGCGTTGATTATCTTGGGCGCAGGTATGTCGGCACTGCAGGTTGCCGCCAACCCATATGTGGCCGTTCTTGGACCGCCGCAAACGGCCTCAAGCCGACTCAATCTGTCGCAAGCCTTCAATTCTCTCGGGACAACAATCGGACCACCGCTGGGCGGTTATCTTATTTTACGCGGCGCCACCAAAACTATCGAAAATACGAGTTCAATGACCGCTGCGGCGCTCCGCTCCTATCAGCAACAGCAGGCTGCCTCTGTCAAGTTTCCATATTTCATTTTCGCGCTGGCGCTTGTGCTATTGGGCTTGGCAATCGCACTGTACAAGTTTCCGCGCATCGACACAACGAAGGACTTCCGTCCAATAAAAGGGGGAGGAAAACAGCACAGCATATGGCGGTACCCGCATGTGGTGCTGGGAGCAGTGGCGATTTTTGTTTACGTTGGCGCGGAAGTTTCGATTGGCAGCTTTCTGATCAACTATTTCCATCAATCGTACATAGCCGCTTTAACAGAGTTAGCGGCATCGGCTTACGTTGCCTTTTACTGGGGCGGCGCCATGGTTGGGCGTTTTATCGGATCCGCCGTGCTGCAGAAGGTGAAAACGGGGACGCTGCTGACGTTTTGTGCTCTGATAGCAATGGCACTCGTGCTGATCAGCATGAACACTACGTTTACCTCGAGTGTCACTACGATGCTACCCCTGCATTTCCTTCGTTGGCATTGGACATTACTGATTCCACATTCCTGGCCAATGTGGAGCATTCTTGCGGTGGGATTGTTTAACTCCATCATGTTCCCGAGCATTTTCACTCTGGGGATTGCGGAGATGGGCCCCCTGACAGGCGAAGCCTCCGGCCTGCTGGTGATTGCCATTGTGGGTGGCGCGATTATTCCGAAACTGCAGGCAATTCTGATCGACCACATCGGGATCCATCACGCATTTATCATCCCCGTCCTCTGCTACCTCTTCATCGTTTACTACGGTCTGCGTGGATCGAGAATCATCCAACCCGCATAGCCTCAAACGGTTTGAATCAACGCGGGCGGCCTCCGGGTCGCCCGTTTTGCTTTGCTGCGCCGAGCCGCGAGAGGTCCGGCGACCTCTGCGCCACAGGTGAGGAGAAGACCAGGCTCGTCGTGGGAATCCCATAAGGTAGCAGCCTTTCGATCAGCCGCTCAAGATCTTCCATGGAACGAGACGTTACCTCCAGAAAGAATGCGTCGCCGCCCGTCACATGGTGACATACCCGCACTTCCCCGAGCGTCTTCACAAACTTCACGAATGGATGGTAGTGGGTTCCATCGCACGTCATTCGGATCACTGCGAGTATGGGCAACCCCAGCGCGGCGCGATCGATATCCACGGTATAGCCGCGAATGATGCCTTCCTCTTCCATGCGCCGCATGCGCTCCGCAACGGCGGTCGGCGACAATCCGACACGCCTCCCAAGCTCGGCAAAGGATGCCCGGGCATTGCGGGATAACTCAATCAAGAGATTTCGAGCGTATTCGTCGAGAATTTCCATCGTTTCCATTGAAGTTTACCGTTTACTCAATTGTTAGCCCAATATATTGCCGCTATTTTTATTGGATTCTGCATATACATCTCTTTGCCTGTTCCATAGCATTCAATCCAAATGAAGCAAGTCCTTGAACTCGACGGCGCCTCGCTGTCGCTAAAAGACATTACGTCCGTCGCCCTCAACAACCGCCCGGTGGCAATCTCCAATAATGCCCATCGTTGCATGGAAGACTCACGGGCGATCGTTGAAGATGTCGTGGCGCGCGGAGAGACGGCCTATGGCATCAACACCGGCTTTGGCAAGCTCAGTGATGTCCGCATCGGCCCGCATCAACTCGAGGCATTGCAGCGCAACTTGGTGCGCAGCCACGCATGCGGCATCGGAGAACCTCTCCCTGAAGACGAAGTCCGCGCTATGTTACTTCTGCGCGCCAACGTTCTTGCCAAGGGGTTAAGCGGCGTTCGCCCCATTGTGGCGGACACGCTGGTGGCAATGCTGAATCAGGGCGTCCATCCCGTCATCCCGGCGCGCGGATCGGTGGGAGCCAGCGGCGATCTCGCACCCTTGGCACACCTGGCCCTGGCGCTGATCGGCGAGGGGGAGGTCTTCTATGCAGGAGAACGCCTACCTGCAGCGATTGCGCTGCAGCGAACTAGGATCGAGCCCCTGACGCTTGCGGCCAAAGAGGGCCTTGCCCTGCTTAACGGCACGCAGGCCATGGCGGGAGTTGGCGCTCTTGCAGTCGAGAGAGCGCTCCGGGTGGTCGAGTTATTCGATCTCGCCGGGGCAATGGCGCTCGAAGCGTTGCGCGGCACCCCCACGGCCTTCGACGCGCGCATTCATGAGGCGCGCCCTCATGCTGGACAAATCGCTGCGGCGGCGCATCTTCGTGATCTTCTCACGGGCAGCGAAATACGGGAGTCGCACCGTCACGGCGATCCCCGGGTACAGGACGCCTATTGCCTGCGCTGCATGCCCCAGGTTCATGGCGCGGTCCGCAGTGCGCTGACGTTCGTACGCGACGTAATCGAAGTCGAGACAGGATCGGCTACCGATAATCCGCTCATCTTCGAGCCAGGCGAAGACGGAATCCTCTCCGGCGGCAACTTCCACGGAGCGCCTCTGGCTTTGGCTCTCGACTATGCGGCCATTGCCCTCGCCGATCTGATGAGCATCAGCGAACGGCGCATCGACCGGCTCATCAATCCTGATATCAATGAAGGGCTCCCAGCCTTCCTGTCGCGGGACCCGGGCGTTTCTTCCGGCCTCATGATCGCTCACGTGGCAGCCGCTGCCCTGCTGAATGAAGCGAAGGTCCTTTCCCATCCTTCCAGTGTTGACAGTGTTCCCACATCGGGAGGAAAAGAGGATCATGTTTCCATGGGAATGACCGGAGCGCTCAAGCTGCGTCAGGTTGTCTCGAACTCCGAGCACGTGCTGGCGATAGAACTAATGTGCGCCGCGGAGGGCCTTGAGTATCGCCTACCCCTGAAGCCCTCCCGTCAGGTGGCTGACGCCGCCGCCCTTGTGCGGGAAACAGTCGCGCCGCTAACGGAAGACCGAGTGTTGTCTGGAGACATCGCCCAACTCACGCAGAGAATTCGTGAAGGAAGATTCGATCGCTGGAGAGGATAAGAATATGCCTGAGACCGCAACTGCAGAGGCTCTCGCCCGTCATACGATTCGCGCTCCTCGCGGGACAAAGCTGAACACCCGCGGATGGCAACAGGAAGCCGCGCTACGCATGTTGATGAACAACCTCGATCCCGAAGTGGCCGAGCGCCCAGAGGACCTGGTCGTCTACGGCGGAACCGGCAAAGCTGCTCGCAATTGGAAAGCCTTCGACGCCATCGTGCGCACGCTGAAGACTCTTGCCGATGATGAGACGCTGCTGATCCAGTCCGGCAAGCCGGTTGGTGTGTTGCGCACGCATGAGGCAGCGCCGCGTGTTCTGCTTGCGAATTCCAATCTCGTCGGACGCTGGTCCAACTGGGAGCACTTCCACGAGCTCGAGCGCAAGGGCCTCATGATGTACGGCCAGATGACCGCCGGATCGTGGATTTACATCGGTAGCCAGGGCATCGTGCAGGGCACCTACGAAACCTTCGCCGAAGCTGGCCGCCAGCACTTTGGCGGAAGCCTGGATGGCAGGCTCGTCGTGTCCGGTGGGATGGGCGGTATGGGCGGTGCGCAGCCGCTGGCAGCGACAATGAACGGCGCCCTTTTTCTTGGTGTCGACGTCGACGCAGACCGCATTGAAAAGCGCCTCAGGGGCGGCTACTGCGACCACATCGCCTGGAGCCTCGACGAGGCGCTGGCCATCCTCGATGACTCCCGCCGCAACGCAAAGGCCCTGTCTGTCGGACTGGTTGCAAACATCGCCGACGTGCTGCCAGATCTGATCGCGCGCAACATCGTGCCCGACGTACTCACAGACCAGACCAGCGCGCACGATCCGCTAAATGGCTACGTGCCGAATGGCATGAGCCTTGAAGCCGCACTACGTCTGCGTGAGAGCGATCCCGAGGAATACGTGCGCCGTTCGATGGCTGCGATGGGCCGCCACGTCGAAGCGATGCTCGAATTGAAGCGGCGTGGCGCTATTACCTTCGATTACGGAAACAACCTCAGGGCGCAGGCACAAATCGCCGGCGTGGAAGATGCCTTCGACATTCCCGGCTTCGTTCCCGAGTACATCCGGCCTCTCTTCTGCGAAGGCAAAGGCCCGTTTCGCTGGGTGGCTCTGTCCGGTGATCCCATAGATATTCACCGCACGGACGAACTGATCCTCGAACTCTTCCCGGAAGATGCAAATCTGCGACGCTGGATCGAACTCGCGCAGAAGCGCATCCATTTCCAGGGCCTGCCCGCGCGCATTTGCTGGCTTGGATATGGCCAGCGGGCAAAGCTCGGAGTGGCAATGAACGAACTGGTCCGCTCCGGCGAGATATCCGCACCGATCGTCATCGGACGTGATCATCTCGATGCTGGCTCGGTCGCCTCGCCCTATCGCGAGACCGAAGCCATGCTCGACGGATCGGACGCCGTCGCCGACTGGCCATTGTTGAACGCCCTGGCAAATACAGCGGCCGGCGCATCGTGGGTCAGCATTCACAACGGCGGCGGTGTCGGTATCGGCTATTCGCATCACGCCGGCATGGTGGTTGTAGCTGACGGCTCGGACCTCGCCGCACAACGTCTGCAGCGGGTGCTTACCACTGACCCCGGCATGGGCGTCCTGCGCCATGTCGATGCCGGTTATGATCACGCGATCGAATTCGCGGAAAGCGCCGGCATTCGCGTCCCAATGCGGGAGACCAGCATTTGAGCAAGTTGATCGTCGTCAACGCCTCCGCGATAGTCACTCTCGCCGGGCCGGCCCATCCTCGTGTTGCTGATGAGCTTCGCGAACTCGCCATCATTCCCGACGGCGCGATGCTCATTATCGATGGCCTCATCGCGGCTGTCGGAACACACGCCGAGATCGCCCCTCTGGAAGCCAACGCTGAGGTCGTCGACGCCGGTGGCCGCCTCGTCACGCCCGGCTTCGTCGACGCCCACACACATCTTCTCTTCGCCGGAAATCGCGCCGACGAATTCGAGAAGCGCTGCGCCGGCATGACCTATCAGGAGATCTCCGCGCAGGGTGGAGGCATCCTCTCTACCGTTCGCAAAACCCGGGCAGCGAGCGAAGATCAGCTTGTGTCCGCCGCATCGCGGTATGCGCGATGGTTCCTTCACGGCGGAACCACAACGGTGGAAGCCAAATCAGGCTATGGACTCACCGTCGAAGATGAGCTGAAGATTCTTCGGGCCATTCAAAGGATCGGCAAGTCCACGCTGCTCCGCACAGTGCCGACATTTCTCGGGGCGCACGAAATTCCCGAGGAATACAGAGATCGCGCAGATGATTATGCCGCTCTCGTTATCGATGAGATGCTGCCCCGTGTCGCCGCCGAAAAGCTTGCCGAGTTCTGCGACATCTTTTGCGAATCGAAGGTCTTCAACCTCGATCAGTCCCGCCGAATTCTGACCGCCGCGAAACAACATGGCCTCGGCCTCCGCATGCATGCCGACCAGTTTACGTCCTTTGGCGCCAGCGATCTGGCAGCGGAACTGGGTGCGAAGACCTGCGATCATCTCGAACAGACGCAGCCCGCATCCATCGCCGCGCTCAAAGCTGCTGGAGTACAGCCCGTTCTACTCCCCGCCTCCGTCTACGCCATCGGCTCGCAAAAGTATCCCGCGGCGCGAGCCATGATCGAAGCCGGACTCCCAGTTGTTCTCGCCACGGATTTCAACCCCGGTTCTTCGCCGACTGCTTCCATGCGAATGGTGATGTCGCTCGCCTGCACGCAGATGAAAATGACCCCAGCCGAAGCACTGAGCGCCGCAACCATCAACGCGGCCTACAGCCTGAATCGGGGGCATGAAATCGGCTCTCTCGATCCGGGCAAATCAGCCGACTTCGTCGTCCACGACGCTGAAGACTATCGCGAACTTCCCTACTTCTTTGGAGATCATCAGGCCGCTATGGTTTTTGTCGAAGGAGTCCGCGCGATTTGACTTCGAGCGACCACTCTGTTTTCATGACGACATTCGCATGCAGCCCATAATGATCAGCTTCGACCTCCGTCACTTGATGCCTTCGAGCATCGCCGGCTGGTTGATTGGAAGCGTCATTATTATCCCCTCTCCATAGGAGCGGGCGGCTGGCATAGAGATCAAGCAATCAGGCCACCACCGCTCAAGCGGGTGGTGGCCTTTTATTCTCAGGAGACAAGTTTCGATGGCAGTAACGCTCCAGGACGTTCAGGCTGCGCATAACCGTATCCGCAACTTCATCTACTACTCCCCCGCGCCGTATTCAGACGAGCTTTCTCAGAGGACCGGGCAGAACGTCTTTCTCAAGCTCGACAATCTGCAGCGCACCGGCGCTTTCAAAGAGCGCGGCGCCCTGAACAAGATTCTCTCGCTCAGCGATGACGAAACGCGTCACGGCGTGATTGCCGCAAGCGCGGGAAATCATGCTCAGGCTGTCGCCTACCACGCAACTCAGCGCGGAATCCGCTCACGCATTGTTATGCCTCTTATGACTCCGCTGGTAAAGGTCTCTTCGACCACGAATTTTGGCGCTGAGGTAATTCTCCAGGGCGCTAACTACGATGAGGCTTGTGCGGAGGCGGTGCGTCTGGGCGAGGAGGAAGGCATGACCTTTCTGCATCCCTTCGACGACGAAGCCGTGATCGCGGGTCAGGGGACGATCGGACTCGAGCTGATCGACCAGATTCCGGGCCTCGAAGCGGTTGTAGTTCCGGTGGGTGGTGGTGGATTGATCGGAGGGATAGCCTGCGCCATCAAGGAGACCAACCCTGACGTTCGTGTCATCGGCGTGCAGACCGAGCGCTTACCCTCGATGCTGCGGGCCTCGGAGGCAGGCGAGCCTGTAACCGTGCCCGCTGAGGCCACGATTGCCGACGGCATCGCCGTTCGGCGCGCCGGCAACCACACGTTTCCTCTGGTTCAGCGATATGTCGACGAATTGGTCACCGTTGACGAAGAAGAAATCGCAAACGCGATACTCGTCCTGCTCGAAAGGGAAAAATTACTGGCCGAGGGCGCGGGCGCTGTGGCGCTGGCATCACTGCTTCAGCACAAAACGACTCTAAATGGCCAGCGTACGGCTGTCCTCGTGTGCGGAGGAAATATCGACGTCAGCCTGCTTGCCCGGATCATCGAGCGCGGCCTGGTCAAAGACGGCCGCCGTACCCGCCTGCGCATTCACCTCACCGATCGTCCCGGCGCGCTGCATTCATTGACGCGAATTATCGCCGATGCCCGCGCCAACATCGTGCAGACAGCCCACGACCGCGCCCACTATGGGGTCAATCTGGGAGATACCGTCATCGACGTCACGCTTGAAACCCGCGGTGACGCGCACATCGCTGAAATTGGACAGATGCTTACCGATGCGGGCTATCGGCACGAGCGGATCGAATAGCACTATCAGGAGTCGATCGCCATTCAGGTTTTTCGCTGGGTGTTTGAGGACGCTGGTCCGGTTGATTTCCGTTCGATCAGCGTTGGCCGGATTGTGAATTCGGAGCCTTTGGACGAGGCGGAATCTTTCGACCCGTAAAGGGCGCGAAAGGCCACTTTGGCGATTTCCTGACGTGGCAGTCGAACCGTCGTCAGTCCGGGTTGCGTGAACGCGCTCAGATCAATGTCGTCGAAGCCGATGAGGGATATATCCTGCGGAATCTTGAAGCCTCTCTCAAAGATGGCCCCCATGGCGCCAATCGCTGTCATATCGTTGGATGTGAGCACAGCGGTTGGCCGAACTGGCTTATCCAGCAAGCGCGCCATCGCCTCATGGCCGCCATCCATGCGGTGATTGCCTTCTTCAATCAGGTCGCGATCGAGCTTCAGGCCCTTCCGCTTGATGCTGTTGGTGAACGCCAGCCGACGTACGCGTGCAGATGTCAGGTCCATCGGGCCGCTGATGAATCCAATCGACGTATGGCCGAGCGCGGAAAGATGGGCGACGGCGGCATCGATGCCACTGGCGTAATCAATGGCGATATTACTGATTCCGGTCTGCGGAGTGCCGGTGTCGAGAAAGACGAGAGGAATCTGGCGGCTGCTCATCTCGTCGATGAGGTGCTCTTCCATCTCGGACGTCATGATCGCCACGCCGTCAACTTTCCTCTGGAGCATCCGGCTCACGCATACTTCCATCCTGTGCGGATCATAGTTGGTGTTGGCAACCAACACTTCCTGGCCGAACTGAACTGCCACGTCCTCGAAGCTCTTGACCAGCTCAGGGAAAAAGGGGTTCGTGATATCGGAGATAATCAGCCCATAAAGGTTGCTCCTGCCGGAGCCCAGTGCACGAGCATTTGTATTGGGATAGAACTTGAGCGTTTCGATCGCCCGCCGCACGCGTTCCGCCGTCTCAGCGGTTACCTTGTCGGAGCCGTTGATTGTGCGGGATACGGTAGCCGTCGAAACCTTGGCGAGCCGTGCAACTTCCTTAATATTCATAGGCCTAGTTTCTTCGAGGGGAACGGGCCATTTTCCTGGCCAACATTACAGCGCGTTTCTGAACGGACAGGCACTGTCATTGAAATCCTTATACGCGAATTTCGAAATTAAATCGAAAGGGAGCCTATTAGTTGCCCAATTTCTACACGATACCCTCATCCGTGTACTCTGCGAACTCTCCATGGGTGACGATTGTAACCGATTTCAAATATCATCCCCTTTGTGGTTCGTACTCGACAAGACCATTGGATGATTTATCTGTCTAACCGACTCCAGCCAAAGCGGAACGAGAGCGACTGGCCTTTACCATGAACCCATCTGCTATTCTCTCGGCGTATTCTCGTCTCGGAGTGAACTTTTGACCATCGGCCGTTTGCTGCTCCTGAGCCTCTGGCTTTTCACATCGCATCTCTGCTCTATCTGCCAGGCTCCGTCCTTAGCCTCTCAGTCAACTGGAGGCGGAAATGCAACTGCCGGCGCTCATGCAGCTATTCACGACGCCGAAAATCGGCCCATTACGGCAGGCGGATTCGTCGACTCAGGCCCTGTCGTCTTCGAGGACATCACGCAAAAGTCTGGCCTGGCCACCTGGCATCACACGATGGGCTCTCCCGAGAAACAGTTCATCATTGAAGCCAACGGCTCCGGGGTTGCTCTCCTTGATTATGATAACGACGGATGGCTTGACATATACCTCGTTAACGGATCAACCGTCGACGCGCTCAATGGTAAGGTCACGCCGCCGCACGCGGCGCTCTTCCACAATAATCACGACGGCACCTTTACCAATGTAGCTGCCAAAGCCGGCGTTACCAACGACCGCTGGGGATTCGGCGTGGCCATCGGGGACTATGACAACGACGGCTGGCCCGATATTTTTGTCGGCAATTATGGGAAGAACCGTCTCTATCACAACAATCACGACGGCACTTTCACCGACGTTGCCGAGAAGGCCGGCGTTGCACTCGGAAACTGGTCGACCGGTGCAACCTTTGGAGACTATGACGGCGACGGCCGGCTCGATCTGTTCGTTCCCGGTTACATTCACTATGACATGAGTAATCCGCCGATTCCCGGGTCGAAGGCTGTGGCCTACAGCTTCTGCAATTTTCGCGGTGTGAGCGTTATGTGCGGTCCCCGCGGACTGCAGGGTGAACCGGACCATCTCTTTCACAACAACGGCAACGGGACGTTCACGGATGTGAGCGAGAAAGCCGGAGTGAGCGATCCGAATCGATACTATGGATTTACCGGCATCTTCGCCGACATTAACAACGACGGCAAGGTAGATCTCGTAGTAGCTAACGATTCGACACCGAACTATCTCTACATCAACAAAGGAAACGGGACCTTCGAAGATGACAGCTACGCTTCCGGATTTGCGCTGAATCAGGATGGCCGTGAGACGGCCTCGATGGGACTGGGCATAGGCGACTATGAGAACAACGGCCGTCTCGACCTGATGACCACGACTTTCTCGGACGATTACAAGGTCCTGTATCACAATGACGGCGATGCAAACTTTACCGACGTAAGCTATCACCTCGGCGTAGCAGAGGACACGATCCCATTTCTCGGGTGGGGCATCGGCTTCATTGACTACGACAACGACGGCTGGAAAGACATCATGATGGTCAATGGGCATGTCTATCCCGCAGTCGACAAGCAAGACTGGGGCACTAGCTTTGCCGAACGCCCTTTGCTTTATCACAATCTCGGCGGCAAAAAGTTCGTGCTCGTTCCGCCAGTAAAAGACACAGGCCTCGCCGTGGTCACGCCCGGCAGAGGGGCTGCTTTCGGCGACCTGTTCAATGACGGAAAAATCGATGTCGTCATCAACTCGCTCGATACAACTCCAGTTCTGCTCCGCAATGTCAACCCAGACAGTCATCACTGGGTCGAACTCAAGCTCGTAGGAGGTCCGAAGAGTCCGCGGGACGCAGTCGGCTCTACCGTATACCTGACTTCGAATGGCATTCGACAGCGCGGAGACGTACTCAGTGGTGGAAGCTATATGTCTTCCAATGACCAGCGCGTCCACTTCGGACTCGGCGATGCCACGACTGTCGATCACGTCGAGATTCACTGGCCCAGCGGCGCCATCGAGAAGCTCAAGCTGCCCTCTCTCGACCGAATCTTCACGGTTGAAGAAGGCAAGGGCATCATCGGTGAGCTTTGCGTGACCTGCAACCCACCGACCGACTCGCGAAAGAAATAAGCTGTGCCGATGTCGTATCGAACGGAGTTATCACGAAACCTGCGGACGCTTTTCCGCTTAGTGCAAACCATTGCGTTTATGGGCCTCACTTTTGCTGCTGCTCAGGAGGGACCCAAGACGGTATCTGCTTCCTCGCCGACTGCTGCCGGGATTGTGCCCGGCAACTTCGTCGATATCACCCGAGATGCCGGGATCAACTTTCTTCATCAAGCCCCCCACACGTCGAGAAAGTACCTTATCGAGACGATGGGCTCGGGTGTAGCGCTCTTCGATTACGACAATGACGGACGGCTCGATCTTTTTCTTGTCAATGGTGCGCCGTTCTCAGATCCAACTCCCAAGGGAACGACTCCTCAAAAGACTGGTCCGTCTTACTGGAACCGTCTATACCATCAGAACCTTGACGGCACCTTTGAAGACGTAACGGAAAAGGCTGGGCTCCAAGGAGCTGGCTACGGCATGGGAGTGGCCGTTGGCGATTTCGACAACGATGGATATGAAGATCTTTATGTGACCGCTTATGGAGGAAATAAGCTTTACCACAACAACGGAAACGGCACCTTTTCGGACGTTACCGAGAAGGCAGGAGTAGCGGGCAGCGGCTGGTCTACATCCGCCGCTTGGGTAGATCTCGACGGCGACGGCTTACTCGACCTCGTTGTGCTGCGTTACATTCAGTGGGATTGGGATGACGTCTGGTGCGGTGAGCATCGCGAAGGTTACCGCGGCTATTGCCATCCTGATGTCTTCCAGCCCATCTCCATGCTTGTTTATCACAACAACGGTGATGGAACCTTTACTGAAGAAGCGCACAAACTCGGTCTCGATAAGCCCGCCAAGGCTCTCGGAATTGCGATTGCTGACTACGATCACGATGGCCATCCCGACATCTTCGTCGCCAATGACTCTATGATCGAGTTTCTCTTTCACAACAAGGGGAACGGCACCTTCGAGGAAGTTGGCCTCGAAGCCGAGATTGCGGTAGACGGCGAGGGCCGCACCTTCGCCGGAATGGGTACAGATTTTGCAGATTACAACAACGACGGGTTGCCTGATCTCGTCGTCGACAATCTGGCAAACCAGAAATATGCTCTGTATCAAAATGCGGGGGATGGCAGCTTTACGTATTCAAGCTACACCTCCGGGCTGGCCGGTATGACGTTGTTGCATTCTGGCTGGGGCGTGCGCTTTTTGGACTATGACAACGATGGATGGAAGGATCTCCTCATCGCGCAGGGGCACGATCTCGATACGATTGAGCTTAGCTTTCCACAGCTGCATTATCGCGAACCCATGCTGCTGGCGCGCAACATGGATGGGAAGAAGTTCGTCGATGTGTCGTCGATTTCAGGCGATGTCTTCAACAAGCGCTGGGTCGGCCGCGGCATGGCAATCGGCGATATCAACAATGATGGCCTGGTTGACGCCGTGGTGACGGAGAACGGCGGGCCCGCACACGTTCTGATCAACAGGACCAAGACCACAAACCACTGGCTGGGACTCAACCTGATCGGTCACAGGAGCAACCGCGATGCAATCGGCGCGGTGGTCGAAGTTAAAACCGCGAAGGGATCACATTGGGCAACAGTGACTACCTCGAGTAGCTATCTCTCATCGAGCGATAAACGCCTTAACTTTGGACTCGGCACAGAGTCTGTAGCGCAGACGGTCGAGATTCGTTGGCCTAGCGGTATCGTTCAAACTCTGAAAGATGTGAAGGGCGATCAATACGTAACGGTCGACGAACTGCCTTATCCGGAAAATAAGACACCGTAGTTTATCTTCTCTTTAGCGTGAGCACAGTCACACTCTCATGCGGAAAAACGTAACGCATGTGGTTGCCCACAACCTTCGCTGAGCTTTCCGATGGCGTCACGTTCTCAGGATCGGCATCCGAGTTTTCGTCATACAGGCTATCCGATTGCAGGGTTTGCACCTTTGCGCTGAACCCCGCGCTAAAACCGCGCAAGTCTATATCCGTTTCAGAATCGCGCGTCAGGTTTCTGTTGACGACAAAAAGAGTCAGCGTATCTCCTGAGTCATTCTTGCCCGCTACAACATCTAGATAGGGCACATCGGCAATCTCCGGCAACCGCGAAACGCCGTTGTGGACGGAGTACGAACCAGAGTTACTCTCCACAGCCACCGGCGTGGTTGCGTCGGCGCTCGCATACATCTCGAAGGCGTAATAGGCAGGGGCCGCATAAACCTGGCTGCGTTTTTTCCAGATGCCTGCGAACTCCATGATCCCCGTCATGTCCGAGATGGGGACGACTTCAGCGTTTTTCATGAGCATGTTGAAGAATGCTGCCGCGCCAATGGCGCCCGCCATATTTGTAAACCGCGGCGCGTCGTTGCGGTGCGCAACATAGAGCCACTCAGTAAATGCTGTGTGCGCTTTGTTGGCGAAGGCAGGAGTGCCATTGATCTGATCCTGCATTTTTTGGAGCCTTCTACCAAGTTCGACAGGTAATGCGAAGGTTGCGAGCGCGAGAAAGTCTGCGCTGGGATTTTTCGAAAGCGTAGCATCCGTCGTGACTACGAAGTGAGTTGAGAGGTAGTTGAAGGTCCCCAAGGAATTCGTAAGCTGAGCCGCGTTCCACTTCTGATAGGCGTCCGGATCCTGACCGGTAGCAATCAGTTTGGCCGTCGGATCAACCTTGCGGATGGCTTGACTCGCGTCGCGCGTACGCCCTGGCAATTGTTCAAGAGTCGGCCAACCCATATTCCACGTCCCCCAAAGCTCATTGCCAAGCTCCCAGTGCAGTCCGGTCTTGTTAAGGCGCTCATCCACATATTTCACCCACTCTGCCGCTTCGTCGGGAGTTCCGCTACCAAGGTTCACCGCAATTTGAGGCTCGGCTCCGATCAGTTCGCAGAATTTCAGGAATTCGTCGGTGCCAAAGGTGTTGTATTCGGGAATGCCCCAGGCGATGTTCAGCATGCTCACGCGCTTATCTTCCGGCCCAACCCCATCTCTCCAGTGATATCCCGAAGTGAAATTCCCCCCGAAACGAACTAAGGGTGTGTGCATTTCCTTTGCCATCCGCACTTCATCGGGATCAAGCCCGTCGATGGCATCCGCGGGAAAGAGGAGTACATTGTCCAGGTCGATCCTGCCATCGCCTTCTACAAGGATCGCGAAATCGGCAGGCTCAAGCCTTTCGAGCTTGCCTCGGGGAATCTCGATACTGAACGCATATTTCGACCAGTCCGTTCCTGAGACGGGCACGGTTGTGCTCGTCAAAATTTCCTTCGAATCATGCCTGCGGACCTGAATGGTGAGCGTTGAAGCCCCTACGAGATGCTTCGCAAACAGGCTTCCATCGAAGCGCAGCACGCGATGCACGGGCAGATATACCTTTTGCTTTACGCCAGTCTCCCGACCCGGCACTCCGATTACTTCAAGCGACCTCCAGGAGTTCGGCGCGCCTCCCCAATGAGGCTCGTAACGGTTACCCTGGCTTTCGTCAATGGGCTCCCAGGGCAGCGGCAGACCCAGTTGGGAGGCTCGTGCGAGGCCAGGCTCGTCGCGCACCATGGCCGCGATGTGGTTTACGTCCCAGAGGTTCTCTTCAAAGCTTGGATTAACCAGGATTTCTGCCCATAGTCCGTTGTAGGTTGAGTTTCCTATCGGCTCAAGAAAGCTGCCGAAGATTGTGCGGGGAATGCGGTACGATGCAGGCTTCGCCGCGTCGATCTGAATTGTCGCAATCGTAGGCACTGGCTCGGATACGGTGATCTGAGCCGACGCTGTAGGGGCAAACCAAGCACTTCCTAAGGTGAGAACACCTGCCGTCCGAAGGAATGACATGGCAAAGACTCCTTCCTGCACCCGAGAATTGTAAACGATTTCACAAGCCCTGCTATTTGTCGAATTCTCTGGTCTTCCGGATACACTAATCATTCCCAAAGGAGATTAACTCAGGCTATGCCTCGACAAACGATCTTCCGCGTGTCCCTACTGGCACTCCTTCTCACGATATTTCATGTTGTTTTTGCACAAAGCTCGGCCACGAACCACGCGGAGAACAACGCTCTTGGTCTCTACACCGGGCAATATCGATCCGCAGCGGAGCCAGAGATCGTCATCTCGGTATTTCACGACGACGATCATCTGGCCATTGAGTCAGCCCGCTCGCCGCATCGAGAACTCGTAGCCGAATCTGCAGCCAGATTCATAGTCAAAGACACTCCAGTACACATCCAGTTCATTGTCGACGCAACCGGTAAGGTCACCGGACTTAATCGAAAGGCGGGGTCCTCCGAAACACTTTACGACCGCATCTCCGACCAGCCCGAGCACAACCACTTCCGCCCTTACAGCAGGCGGGAAGTTATGATTCCCATGCGCGATGGCATCAAATTGCACGTTATCATCCTGCGCCCGACAGACACAGCCGAGGCTCTACCGTTTCTTATGGAGCGCACGCCTTACGGGGTCGACGGTTCAAGCTCCGACTCCATTAACATCCGCTACACCGAGCTTGCGCAGAGTGGATACATCTTCGTGATGGAGGATATTCGCGGACGATACGAATCTGAGGGGCAGTTCGTCATGATGCGTCCCATCGCCGCGCATCACGACCCAAGGTCCGCCGATCCTGCCGGCGTTGATGAAACCACAGACACCTACGACACTGTGTCCTGGCTGATTAAGAATGTCCCTAACAATAATGGGCGGGTCGGAGTGGTCGGCATTTCTTATCCAGGTTTTCTTGCCGCTGAAGCCGGCATCGATCCGAATCCGGCTGTCAAAGCGATATCGCCGCAGGCGCCGATGACCGACGTATGGATCGGCGACGACTTCTTTCATAATGGAGCTTTTCGACAAACCTACGGTTACGACTATGTGCTCGGGATGGAGTCCAGCAAGCAGTCCACTTTCACCAAGTTGAACGAGGATGCCTACAATTACTTTCTTGATGCCGGCTCCTTTGCTGCCGCAGGAACGAAATCCGGCGCAAGCGGCCTGCCAACATGGCAGGCCTTTCTAGATCACCCCAGTTACGACGAAATCTGGCAATCGCGCGCCGTCCAGCCTCACCTTACTGAGGTTAACGTACCCACGCTCGAAGTTGGAGGATGGTGGGATCAGGAAGACATGTGGGGACCGCAGGCCGAATACGCAGCCCTCGAGCCTCATGACACCAATCACGAAGTCTTCCTCGTTCTCGGTCCCTGGAACCACGGCGAGTGGGCGCGCACAACGCGCTATCTGGGTGTAGTAAATTTTGGAGCGGCCACGGGAGACCAGTTTCGCCAGCAGATTGAAGCGCCCTTCTTCGCTCACTATCTGAAGAACCAGGCCGGATTCAGCCTTGAGGACACAGCATCCTTCCAGACCGGCACGAACCGATGGAAGCGATACAGCCATTGGCCGCCAAGGAATTCATCCGTGCGAAATTTATACTTGGGGACAAACGGAACGCTTAGCTTCGATAAGCCCGCAAACGCCAAGGCTTTCACCGCTTACACATCAGATCCAGCGAGCCCCGTCGAATACCGCAAGAGGCCGATTGAGGCGACGTATGCGCCTACGGGGTCGGGCTGGTATACCTGGCTAGTCGAAGATCAGCGCGGATACAGCCAACGCAAAGATGTCGCGACTTGGATGACACTTGTTCTCGATCGCGACATCATCGTAACTGGCGATGTCGTAGCCGATCTTCAGGCCACGACCTCGGGCACGGACAGCGATTGGGTCGTCAAGCTCATCGATGTCTATCCATCCGATCCATCGCTTGGAAAAATGTCGGGGTACGAGCTGATGATCGTCGACGAGATCTTTCGTGGCCGCTATCGCAAGAGCTACGAGCACTCTGAAGCGATTCCTGCCAATCAGGTCGAGGAATACAAATACAGCCTGCACGGCGCAGACCACGTCTTCCTCAAAGGTCATCGCATTATGGTGCAGGTCCAGAGTAGCTGGTTTCCACTCTATGATCGCAACCCACAGACTTTTGTGCCCAATATCATGTCGGCAACACCGGGAGACTATAAGCCCGCGGAGCAGCGAATTTACGCCGGCTCACACATCGAGTTGCCAGTCGTTGAGCCTTGATCACGCAAGAGTCTTCTGCAACAGGGGGCATCCGGAGCTGGCCCGGCTCAGTCCGGTCGCGTCACGCCGACTCGATGATGATATTTGCATACTGCGTTGTGTCGCCGGTGCGTATCAAGCCGATGGCCTGCGGCACATGCTTTTTGAACTCGACATGCGGTTCATAGACGATCGGGATACTCGCAAGTACGAGAGCAAAAGCCTGTTGCGTCTCCGGTCCATTTGCCGACCGAAACTCCTCGGCCATTCTCGCTGCCCCGATCACAAAGTTTCCCCGGATGGCCTTGAGGACTTCCAGTACACGCGGAACGTCGTCAACAAGAGAGATGTCGACCGTTTCAATCTCCGGCCAGAATGGAAACCCTCGGTCGGTAATCACCAGAGTGTTTGTATGCCTGACTCGACTGAGCAATGAGTTGATTGCGGGATTCAGAATGCCGCTTTTCAACATTGGTTCTCCATTTTGTCTCGATCCAGATTTTGATTTCGGAGAGTCCTTGCTCCAGCGAACGCATAGAGCATGATGAACAAGTAGCAGCCCAGGGGCACAAGATATGCTGACGCAAGACTTCTGGCCGAGAGCAGTCCCATCACCGGAGTGAGCACAGCGCCTCCGACAATCGCCATGACAAGGAGGGAGCCGCCAAGTTTCGTGTCCTCACCTAGTCCGCGAAGCCCCATGGCAAAAATTGTCGGAAACATCAGCGACATGAAAAAGCTGGTGAGAAAGATCGCCCACATCCCAAGCCATCCAGGATTGGTAACACCGATAGTCACGAGTAAAACGTTGGCTGCACCGTAGATCCCCATCAGCCGTCCGGGGCTCACGAATCGCATCAGCCACGCCGACGCAAAGCGGCCGACGGCGAATGCCACCAGCGAGCCTGTCAGAAAATATCCGGCAGTTTTCTCCGATTGATGCACATAGTCCTGGACGTACTGAATGAAGTAGCTCCAGGTCCCCACCTGTGCTCCTACATATAAGAATTGGGCCGCAACTGAGAACACAAAGAAAGGCCGGCGCAGGAGATGAAGCAGCCTGTTTTCGCCTGTGGGTGGGCCAGCATCAGCGGCACTGCTGCGCGTTACCGGAAATCGGACTCGCGAAATGATTACCGCAAGAATAAGTGCCGCCGCTCCGAGCACGATGTAAGGTTTCACAACGCGAAGAGTCTCACTCTGAAGATACGCGGCATATTGATGTGAAGCCTTGAGCGCACTGACCTGCCCTGATGTAAGCTCCACTCCGGAAAATATGAAGGCCGTACCGATGGCCACGCCGCTGATCGAACCGATCGGATTGAATGCCTGGGAGAAATTGAGACGCCGCTCTGCGCTGTCCGGATCTCCGATCTCTGCAATGAAAGGATTCGCTGCCGTCTCAAGAAATGCAAGCCCACTGGCGATGACAAATAACGCAAACAGAAAGAACCCATATCGATCGACGATTGCAGCCGGCCAGAACAGAAACGTTCCCGTGCCGAAGAGGGCCAATCCAGTGACGATTCCCGCCTTGTATCCTGCTTGACGCATGAGCATAGCGGCGGGCATGGCAAGCAAAAAATATCCGAGATAAAAAGCGGATTGGACCAGCCCAGCCTCAAAACGAGTGATGGCGAATGACTTCATGAACTGACGTATGAGGACGTCATTCAGGTTGTTTGGTATGCCCCACATGAAAAAGAGGATAGTTACCAGAGAAAATGGCAACATCTGGCCCGTAGGGAAGAGTGATGCCCCGAGTTCTAGACTGTGGTTGCCTTTCGAAGGTGTTGTCGTCGCTGGCGTCAGCATTGCCTAATTTCTCCAGGGTCAATCCATGATCGAAACGCGGAATTATCTGTCATTCTCGCCGGGAACCGCTTTGCGGCGCGATTTTCTTAGCCAGCCCAAACGCCATAGCCAGCTCGCTCATCCGGCTGCTCCCGTTTTGCCAAGGCGATAGACCTGGATTGCGGTCCCTCCGCAAAACTGTTCGCGCTCGTCCTCACTGATTTCGGCGATATAGCTGTCGAGCAGGCTGAACCACTCGGCGTACTCAATGGCCAGCAGGCAAACAGGCCAATCGGATCCCATCATTAAACGCGCCGGTCCAAACGCATCGAACACGGTATCCAAATAGGGGCGGAGGTCAGCTTCGCTCCAGGAATCCCAGGCAGATTCAGTAGCCATACCTGAAACCTTGCAATAAACATTGTTTCGCTGAGCAAGATCTTGAATTCGCGCCTGCCATGGAGCCAATATACCTTCATGAATTCTTGGCTTCGCCACATGATCGAGAACAAATATCTGATTGGGATGAGCATCGACAAACCTGATCGTCTGTGCCAGTTGCCGCTCATAGATCAAAATTTCGTAGACGAGGCCTGTCGACAACATCTCAGTAATCCCGCGATTAAAGTCGTCTCTCAGGATGAAGTCGTCCGGTTCAGCTTGAATTACGTGGCGCAAACCTTTCAGCTTCGGATACGCCCGCAGGCCCTCGAGTAATCTGGGAAAACTCTTGCTTGCGATTGGAGCCCAGCCCACCACGCCCTCGATGAATGGATGTTCTTCCGCCAGTGAGATCAGTTCGCGCGTCTCTTCGAGTTCCTGCCTGGCCTGAACTGCCACAGTCCCGTCAATTCGGGCCGATGCCATGACATCTGAAAGATCGGCCGGCGTGAAATCGCGTTTGAGCCTCAGCATCGAGCCGTCGATCCAGTCGTAGCCCTTTGCAGTGTATCGCCATAAGTGATGATGAACGTCGATACGACGAGGCATGTCTTTGAGTGCCTACCACCTTAAATGTGGATCACAGGGTCATGCAAACGTGCGCACTTCGGGCGAGGCGTGCCACACTTTTCCTTCCGGGTAACTGAAGTCCCTTAGCGTCTCCGGGTATATCTCGATGCTATATCCGGGTTTCTCGGGGAGAAGATAGTGACCATTCCTTATCCGCACCGGCTCAACAAAGTGTTCGTGAAGATGATTGACAAACTCGATCACGCGATCTTCGATCGACGTTGAGACGCGGAGGTAATCAAAGATGGAAAGATGTTGGACATACTCGCACAGGCCTACGCCGCCAGCGTGTGGGCAGACCGGGATATTGAACTTCGCAGCCAGCAGAATGACCGCCAGATTCTCGTTCACTCCGCCCAGCCGACAGCTGTCGACCTGACATACGTCGATAGCCCCGGCCTGCATCAACTGTTTGAACATGACGCGGTTCGGGCAATGCTCTCCAGTCGCAATGCGCACATTCGGGACCTCACGGCGAATGCGAGCATGACCGAGAATGTCGTCGGGACTTGTCGGCTCCTCCATCCACCAGGGATCTACTTCCGCGAGTTCACGTGTTCGGGCTATCGCTTCGTCCACATCCCACTTTTGATTGGCGTCCATCATCAGCTTCCGCGATGGTCCGATCTTTTGCCTAACGAGACGCGCCCGACGCAGGTCCTCCTCTGGAGCGCCTCCTACCTTCAGCTTGAAATGTGTCCAGCCTTCCTCCAAGGCTTCGTCGCATAGCCGCGAAATCTTCTCATCACTGAAACCGAACCATCCGACGGAAGTCGTGTATGCGGGATACCCCGACTTCTTCAGCTTTTCCAAGCGCGACTCCATTCCCGCGCGCCGTTCCCGCAGCAGTGCGATTGCCTCCTCGCGGGCGAGAGCATCGCTGATATATCGAAAATCAATTGCCGCCGCGATCTGTTCCGGCTCCATTGTGGCAAGAAGTCGCCAGAGCGGCTTGTTCTCTGCGCGAGCGTAGAGATCCCACACAGCATTGATCAGCGCCGCAGTGGCCAGATGAATCACACCCTTTTCCGGCCCAAGCCAGCGGAATTGAGTGTCGTCCGTGAGAGAACGGCTGAATGCGGCAAAATCTTCCGCGATCGACGACAATGTGCGGCCTGTCACAAAGCGCGACAGATAGCGGACGGCCTCTACGCAGAGCTCAGTGCCGCGTCCCAATGTGAAAGTCAGGCCATGGCCGGTGAGTCCATGGTTGGTCTCAAGAATGCAGTATGCGGCTGAATAGTCAGGATCCTTATTGACTGCGTCGGAACCGATCCGCTCGCGCGAGGTAGGAAATCTGAGATCGATGACGCGGACATTTGTGATGGTCAAATCAATCAAAGGGTGGCTCCCGTCAAGCAATTCATGCGTCGCGCTAATACCCCGAACGCTTATTAACTATATTCTTCAGAGGCACTCCTTTTTCAAACCGGACGTACTGGTCCAGATAAAAGGTCATGGCTCGATCCTTCCAGTCTGGCGTGTTATCCGCGCAGTGCGGAGACAACAAAACGTTCTCCAACTTAAACAACTGGTGTCCGGGTGGAAGAGGCTCTTGCTCGAATACATCAAGAGCTGCACCTCTGATTTTTTTGGCGGTCAGCGCACGCACTAAGGCACTTTCACAAATCACTGCACCACGTCCGACGTTTACAACAACCGCCGAAGACTTCATCGCCGCGAATTCTTCTTCGTCGATCATATGGTGAGTCTCTGCCGTAAGCGGCGCTGTCACCACAACATAATCGCACTGCAGCAGCATTTGACGAAGCGTTTTCGGGGTGTAGAAATGCTGAATAAGCAGATCCTGCTTCTGCGGAATCTGCCTTTTCACAGCCAGAATGTGCATGCCCATGGCATGCAGACGCACCGCCACCTCTCGTCCGATGTCGCCATAACCGACAATGCCGGCAGTCTGTCCTGCGATTACGTCTACACTGAAGGGCTGCCATATTCCTGCCGACTGCTTGCGTAGCATTCGCGGAAAGTCTTTAGCGAAATACAAAATCGCTCCGAGGACGAATTCTCCGAGTGAGGCACTGAACACGCCTCGGCTGTTGGTCAGCGTTACATCGCTTTCCACGAGTTCCGGGAACAGAATGCTGTCCAGTCCTGCCGAGCGCGAGTGAACCCATGTCACATTTGGGCACATGGCAAATACCGCGCGGAGCAGCTTTCGCGATCCGGACCAGTTCAGGATTGCAGTCGCACTAACTGCCGCGTCCGCAAATGCGGCAGCGTCGCTCCCAAGTGTGTGCGGAATGCTTTCGAGCCTCTCGAGCTGCTTGTCATCTTCCTCTGCCAGGACTAATACTGGCTTTAACCGATTCATATCAACTATCGTTACATGCCGCTTTGGCTGATCTGTCGAGATATTCTGGGACAATCAGCTTCTGCCGCTGAATTGCAGTCTTAAGTATTTCCTTTCCCTCAGTGAAAGTCATGCGAGCGCACATCCACGGCACTAACTACGAGATGCCTGATAGCTGAAGCCTTCACGGAAACAACTCCATTCTGATTTTGCAGTGTCCCTTCAACGAGCAAGATTTTTCCAGTTGTCACGACCACGCGATTCCGTTCGTACAGATCAGGGTGAATGATCACATTGGAGATCCCGCTCTCATCTTCCAGACTGAGAAAGACGAAGCCGCTCGCTGTGCCGGGCCGTTGCCGTGCGATCACGCATCCAGCAATCCGAGCATGGATTCCGTCTGGCATACGGTGAAGGTCGGCGGCCCTGATGATGCGCATGCTGTTGAGGTCCGCGCGGTGATACGACATCGGGTGTGGTCCGACGGTCAAACCGGTCCCCTGGAAGTCTGCTACCAAACGCTCTTCGGTACTCATGGCCGCAAGTGGCGCAGAGATATCAGCCTCGTGAACATCGGGTACATTTTCAAAGAGCGGACCTACAGGCTGGCCCGCCCGCTCCGCACGCCACAGAGCTGTGCGACGATGGTGCTTCTCACCCGTCCAGTTCAGAGCGCCAGCCTTGGCCAGCAGCACTAATTCGGCTTTGTGTATCCCCGGCACTCGACGTTGAAAATCGTATTCCGAGGCAAACGCGCCGTAGTTCTTTCTGGCTACGGCTACCGCTTCGCCCGTTTGCTGGCGCAGTCCTCTGGCGTATCGGAATCCAAGTCGAAGGGCAAATGGATCTGAAAACCTGACGCGCTCGGCATCACTCAATTTTTCAAGGGTACAAGACCATTCTGAGTGCTGCACGTCAATAGGCAAAACCTTCAGGCCGTGGCGCCTGGCATCGCTTACAAGCGTTGCTGGTGAGTAGAATCCCATCGGTTGATTGTTGAGCATCGCACAGATGAATGCGGCCAGATAATGCTGCTTGATATAAGCGCTCGCATAAGCGATCAGGGCGAAGCTGGCTGCATGAGACTCGGGGAATCCATAGAGAGCAAATGAACTGATGGCTTGGACAATCTGCTCCTGTGCTGCCTGTGCAACGTTATTCTCCGTCATACCCTTGCGCAGCTTTACCTCCAAGGCTTTCATCTTGTCGCGCGAACGACGCATCCCGACAGCCCGCCGCAACTCCTCCGCTTCTCCACCCGTGAAGTTTGCAACCACCATCGCGATGCGAATCAACTGCTCTTGAAAAAGGGGCACGCCGAGGGTGCGTTCAAGCACGGGGATGAGCAGGGGATGCGGATAGGTGATAGCCTGCTTATCTTGGCGGCGTAGCATGTACGGGTTCATCATCTTGCCGACGATAGGGCCAGGCCTGATGATTGCCACCTGCACCACGAGGTCATAGAACTTTTTAGGGCGATTCCGCGGAAGGGCGGACATTTGCGCCCGGCTCTCCACCTGAAACATGCCCACAGTGTCTGCTCTTTGCAACGTCTTATAGACCTCATCATCATGGGGCAGTTGGGCCAGATCGAGAGGCTTCCCATAATGACCTGGCACAAGCTCAAGACAGTCTTTCATCACCGCCATCATCCCCAGTCCCAGCAGGTCAACCTTGATAAGTTTCATATCTGCGCAGTCTTCCTTATCCCACTGCACGACGGTCCTGCCAGGCATGGAAGCTCGCTCCAAAGGTACGACGGAATCAAGATGATCCTGGCAGATAACCATACCGCCCGAGTGCTGGCTCAGGTTTCGCGGCAGGTCCTGCATCCGTTGGCAAAGCTCCAGGTACTTTGCGATCCGTGGATGTCGCACGTCGAATGAAGCGGCGCGGAAGCTGTTTTCGAGCGTGTCATTCGGCCCTCTCCACTCCCATGCACTCACCAGAGAAGTGAGCTTACCCAGGGTATCGCCGTCGAAACCGAGAACCTTGCCGGCTTCGCGGGACGCCGATTTGCCGCGATAGGTAGTGACATTAGCGGTCATGGCCGCGCCTAACTCGCCGTAACGCTTGTAGACGTATTGAATGGCGCGCTCTCGTTCCGTATCGCTGGGCAGGTCGAGGTCGATATCCGGCCACTCGCCGCGCTCTTCGGAAAGAAACCGCTCAAAGAGGAGGCCCATACCCACCGGGTCGATGGCGGTGATTTCGAGCGCATAGCAGACAACACTGTTTGCAGCCGACCCTCTGCCCTGCACGAGGATGCCGTTGCCCTTACAGAACTGCACGAGATCCCAGACGATCAGGAAATAACCTGCAAGCCCCAGATGTTCGATCAGGCACAGTTCGCGCTCTGCTTGCTTCTGTGCCTTGACGTAGAGGGCCGCATCATTCTTTGGCCGGTAGCGAGTGCGGATACCATCGCTGACACACTGGCGTAGAAACGAGTCTATCGTCTGCCCATCAGGTACGGGGTAGGTTGGAAATTGATAGCCCAAATCTTTCATCTCGAATTGCAGTCGAGACGATAGTTCTTTTGTTTGGGAGATTGCTTCCGGGTAGTCGAAGAACAGCTGCCGCATCTCCTCTGCGGAGCGCAGGTACCGTTCGGCGTTCAGCGCCAGCAGGCGGCCGGCTGTATCCAGCGTCTTTTTGCGCCGGATACATGTGAAGACATCCATCACCTCGCGCTCATAGTCAGTCGCGTGGCTGACTCCACCGGTCGCCAACAGCGGCAGGTTTAAGGATCGAGCGATGCTGACAGCCGCGCGGTTGCGATGCTCTTCTTCACGATTGAAATGGCGCTGCAACTCGACGTAGACATTTCGCTGACCGAATACACCCACCAGAGTTTGGACCGTATTCAGCGCGGCGTCATATCCGCCGCTCGACAAAGCACTGGCAAGTGGTCCTTCGTCGCCTCCGGTAAGGCAAATCAGCCCCTTGCCATACTGTTCCACATCGCTCAGTAATGCTACGCCTTCTGCTTTGGTGTCTTCGCGCATCTTGTATCGGGTAATAAGGCGGCAGAGATTCTGGTATCCGGTGCGAGACTTCACCAGTACGGGCAGGCGAACTGGTTCAATCGGGTGCTGTTGCGGTAGGTATCTAGGCGGACGCAACCGCTGTCCCAGATTTTGAACGGCAATCTCCGCGCCAATATGTGCATTGACGCCGAGCTTCTTGCCCGCGGTGTGGAACCGTGGAGCCCCATACACGCCATTACGATCCAGCAATGCCATTGCGGGCATTCCCAGATCGGCTGCACGCGCCATCAATGATTCAGGCATGGATGCGCCTTCAAGAAAGCTGAAAGCTGACCGCGCATGCAGCTCGACGTAATCAGTCATACAGCCCCTGCATATACCAGCAATTTGAGAATGCATCGCGCGCGATACGGCAAGTCTGCCCTGTATTTCCGCCAGTCAATCTCACATCCCATTCTTCCCGGCTCCAATTCGATTCGGACCACCATTGGCCGCTACAGCACCAGGGACCTGCATGCTCGGCTACTATGAACTGCCGTCCGTTCCAGAACACCTGCGCCGGCAAGGTTCCATTGAGCGAGACGCTGATCACTTGAGGCGGCCTGCATGCGCGCAGTACCAGTGGCATAGATGTGGAGTGCTCTTCCCTGAGCCGTCGCGCTGGCGAGCTGAAGGAAGCCATGCGAAAGGCATCAGGACGATGCTCGTCCAGCAACTCCGGCGAGCCCACCCGCTCGTCTCCCAGCAGCTTACGAAGACGGGCAAGCATGACTTCTAAACGTCCCGGCTCAGGAGCCTGGGGTAGGAACAGGCCGTGCTGTGCGCGATGAGGTTTCGCAGACTCTGCACGAAGCTCAAGCGCAACGATGGCCGCGTTCGGCGGATGAGTTTCCAGATCAAGCTGCACCAGTTTGAGTAGAGTGCGGACGTCCTGGAGGGGCAGAGCCGGACGGACGACACGCTGATGAGTTGGAAATTGATCATGCGCATCACGCGCAAGTTTGAGAATGACTTGCAGCAAAGCGATAGCACGCGAACGAGACGATGTCCGTGCCAGAAGCTGGTCAATCATCGGTGCAAGCAGGAACAAGAGAGGCTCCAGCGTCTCGACCGGATGGTCCAACTCGACCTTTTCTACAAGTTCAGACTCGAAGCTCGTCTCTAGCGGAATCATCAGGTGCGGCCATTCACCACGAGCCAGTGAATGTAGCCGTTTCCCAGCGTGGCCCATGCGTGCTATCAGATCGGTTTCAGCGAGTGCCGCAAGCTCCGCACAGGTGCGGAGCCCCCACAAGCGGAATTTCTCCGCCTGCTCTGTCTCAAGGTCCAGTACTTCGAGCGGCAATGCTCCTAATGCGAGGGCCTCATCTCCAGGCGAAACAATCGACACACCTGTTCTTCCGCGCGCAAGGCACAAAGCTGTATGGAAGTTCTGCGACACTGCGACGTTTGCCAGAAAGCCCGCAGCCATGATCCTCTGACGCAATTTATTAGCGAGTCGGGCTTCGTCGCCATACAAACTGCTCATGCCTTGAATGTCGAGTACGAATGTGCCTGGGTAATTGTTGACGGCTTCAATTCGCGGAGAGAAGAGACAGGCTGCCACGTGAAGGATCGCAAGCGCCTCGTCCTCGCAGTCTCGAACACGACGGATGACCGCAATGCCTGCGAAAGATTCAGCCTGTAAACGGCTCATAGCCCCCTGAACGCCTACCGCACGGGCCTGCCTGTTTGTGGCGAAGACAGTCTCCAAAGGCGGCTCACCATCGAGCAAAGCTACGGGCAGTTTGCGCAGTTCCGGCCGCCGGTGCACCATAGCCTGGACAGGGAAATCCGGCGTATGCAAAGCGGCATACATCAGCGCACCTTCTTCCATTCTGTTTGCGCGTGCCAGGCTGCCCTCTCTGGCGGCTTCTTTGGCGTATATGCGGAGGCTTCGTTACGATTCCGCACCATTGTCAGCTCGTAATGCTGTCCCTCGAAGAGTGATGTCTTGCCGTTGTCGCTCCATGTCTCAGAAGGAGCAGGCTCACAGCGCAGAACGAGTGCCGCGCAATTGCTGCTGCAAGGGTATTGTGTAAGCAGAATGAGCGCCGTACGGGCCTGCTCTGCCGCAAGCCGGAAGCGGTACCACGTCGCCAAAGTAATACGCATCGTATGCTGAGGTAGCAGTTCGCACATATCGAGCACGATAGCTGCGAAGCCACCCGCTTGCAGCAAGAGATCCGTCGCCTTGAGGGCCTGCTCCAATCTCGGCCACGGCTTCTCAGGCCACCGTTTCTCACCCGCTGACCGCTGGGGCCTGCTGGACGGATGTAGTGTTCTTGTCAGCTCATCTTTCGCAGACTCATTCAGAAAGTATTCGCCACGTCGGGCGGGCAGGCGATCATAGGCTACCTGCTCTTTTCGCTGCACTCGCTGCAACGGCTCTGCACATCGGGGCTCGCTTAGGGGGCGATTACTCCTGCCGGGAGTGCCAATCGTCTTATCGCGCAGCAGGCCGCCTTCACCCTTGAAGAGCAGGGAGACTGCGCTGTCCATTCCGCGCGTCTCGTTGCGCGGGTGCCTGCTGCCTCCGCCATGATGAACGGATTGCGGCTCGGATATAGCTGGAAGCAAGAGCTGACATGGTGCGCATTCATCGACTCGCCGTTCAGTCGAGACTGGCCTGGTGCGAAGCCACAGGAGTCTCTCAAGTACCACTCCTGCCGATGCTGCGGATTCCGGCGACAGTGCATCGTGAACATCGACCCAGGCACACGCTGCTCCAGACCTGGTGATGCCTGAGATGATTGAAATCGCGAAGGAAGTTCTCCCTGTGGAAGCCGCCCCGCTGATTTCAGTGATGCTTCCGCGTGGTATTCCGCCGTCCAGAATGAGGTCGGCTTCAGATATTCCGGTAGCAAACAGCTCAGGAGGTTGCTTGACCTTGAGTGCGAACGCTGCTGGAACCCGGTTCGCCAGCGTGGCTTCGATCTGGGCGCGGAGATTGGTTGCCGTTGCCATTAACAACAGCATAGGCGAATATTAGGCGAAAGTCACCTTTGTTTGAAAGATGCCTTCTAACGCGCTCCTGTCGGACTCGGGGTCGGGTACCCCCCTCCCCGCTCGAGTTGTCATATTGCTGATATCGCAGGGTTTAGGGTATAGGTTGTCTCTATGTTCTCCGGAATCAATCGGTTACGGATAGATTGCTTCAAACAAAGGACTTAGCTCGGTGCTTTCTCTTTGGATCGGCAAGAAAATACAAAGGCCCGGCTCCGCTTGCGGCCAGGCCCGCTTGATCTCTATTTCTATTTTAACCAAGTTGGAGGAAATTGCCGGCCACAAAAAGGCAGGGAGCAGAGGTCAGGGTTCAGGGATCAGAAAACACCCCACACAAGCCAAAACCGGGCTTGTGTGGGCCACCCGTCCGGGCGTGACGCGAATGCCGGGCGGCTTTATCTTATATCGGGCGTGCGGAAGCCGATTTGGCGCCGGGGCGTATCTGGCGGCTGCATCAACGCCTCAATTGCGTCAAAAACCGCTTTGAACTGTGCGTCGTATTTGTTTTCGATCCCTTCGAGACGCTGGGCCAATTCCTGGTGCGAGGCGAATATCTCGCGGAGCTTTACAAAGGCACGCATAATGGCGATGTTGACGTGCACGGCCCGCGGGCTGCGCAGAACGCTTGAAAGCATGGCCACGCCCTGTTCAGTGAAGGCATATGGATAATACCGCCGGCCTCCGCGGCCTTCGTTTGAGGTGTCAAAATGGAACCTCAAAGCTTCGAATTCTTCCCGCGTAAGCTGGAACATGAAGTCGTCAGGGAAACGGTCGAGATTGCGGCGCACCGCCTGATTCAGGGCCTTAGTTTCAACAGAATAGAGTTCTGCCAAGTCCGAATCGAGCATCACCTTCTGTCCCCGAATCAGCAGGATGCGCTGCTCGATACGTTCCGCGGGAAGGGCAGAATTTGAGGTCACAATTTGTGACTTCAAAGTTGTCATGGTTAGTCTCCCGCAGTCTTGGGCGGCGTTGAAGAAGCCGGTGCGGGAGTTTTTCCAAGCACCCACTTGTCATACCAGTCGAAGTAGCGCTGGTAGCGGTCGCGGATGAAGCTGGGGCGGGTGAAGCCGTGGAACTGGCCGGGGTAGACGATCAGCTCTGCCGGGACGTTGAGACTACGCAGGGCTTCGTACATCTGCTCGCCGCCGACGAGGGGGACGTTGAAGTCCTTGTCGCCACCCATGAAGAGGGTGGGCGTGTGGATGCGGTCGGCGTGGTAGATGGGGTAGGCGAGCTTGATCCAGGTCTCCTGCGATTTCCACGGCGGGAGGAGCTCGTTGTCGTACTGGTGGATGTACTGGTCGACTCCGTAGAGCATGATGGGGTCGCCCATGCCGGCTCCGCTGGTCGCGGCTTTGAAGCGCGTGGTGCTGGCGATGGTGTAGTCGGTGAGGATGGCGCCGTAGCTCCAGCCGCCGACGCCGAGGCGGTTGGGATCGGCGTAGCCTTCGCTGACGGCCTCATCGACGCTGGCGAGCAGGTCTTCGACCTCGTGGTGGCCCCAGTCAGCGAAAATAGCCTCAGAATATGCCTTGCCTCTACCGGCGCTGCCGCGGTAATTGACGTTGAGCACTGCGAATCCGCGGGCGGCGAAGAGCTGACGCTCGATGGTGAAACTGTGCGCGTCCTGGCCGTTGGGGCCGCCGTGAATTCGTAACAGCATGGGATACTTTTGTCCGGGCGTGGCGTCGGGCGGAAGAGTGATGAGGGCGTGGACCTCGGTTCCGTCTTTGGCGTGGGCGGTGAGGTCATGGGTTGTGCCGAGCTTGAGTTGCGCCATGAGGGCGTCGTTGTGGCCGGTGAGCTTGCGGAGCTTGCCGTCTTCGAAGGCAAAGATGTTTCCGGGAGCGGTGTCGGTCGACCAGATGAGGACATGGTGATCGCCGGTGTTGTTGATGGCGTAGGCGACGCCGGGCTCGTCGATGAGGCGGCGGGTGGCACCGTCGGCGATGTTTACGGAGAGCGGGTACTCGGAGCGGTCGTCTTCAACGAGGACGGTGATGGTCTTGCCGTCGGGCGAAAAATGCGGTGAAGAGACGCCGCGGTCGAGTTTGGCGGTGAGGATGCGCGGGGCGGTTCCGTCGGCGCCGACGATGGCGAGCTGGTTGAGGTTGTACTCCTCGTATTTTGGATCGCTGCCCTGGGTGTAGGCGACCCATTTGCTGTCGGGGCTCCAGGCGATGCGGCCGCCGTCTTCACCTTTGAAGTCGGTGAGCTTTTTAGGAGCGGAGTTAGGGGCGGCGTTGACGACGAAGACATCAGTGTTGATGGTGCGGTCCCAGTCGGGATCGTGGTTGCTGACGTAGGCGACTTTGGTCCCGTCGGGCGACCAGACGGCGTTCATCTCATCGTGGGCGCTGTCGTTGGTGAGCTTTTCGAGTTTCTTCGCGTCGATGTCATACAGGTAGAGGAGATTTCGGTTGGTGCCGGTGAGGTAGCCCTGGACATCCTGCTTGAAGTGGTAGCGGTCGATGACGATGGGCTTGGGCTTCTCTTCCTTCTTGTCGTCTTTCTTGTCGTCTTTCTTGTCGGGCTCGTCGTCGGCCTTGATGGTCAGGAGAAGCTTTTTGCCGTCGGGGGACCAGGCGTAGGCACCGAGATGGCCTTTTACCTCGGTGAGCTGGCGGGCTTCGCCGCCGCGGCGATCGAGAATCCAAACCTGGGTGCCCTTGGCCTTGCCAGGGCGGTCGGCCTCGAAGGAAAGATATTTGCCGTCGGGACTCCAGCGGGGGCTGCTCGACGAGGACTCGACGTTGTAGGTGAGCTCTATATCCTGTGTCCCATCCCAGCTGACCATCCAGAGATCGGTGATGCGCTTGTCGGCGGTCGTGTCGGTGCGGCTGAGCGTGTAAGCAACCCACTGGCCGTCGGGAGAGACTTGCGGATCGCCAACGTCCTGGAACTTGAAGATGTCGTCGAGGGTGATGGGGTGGGGCGCGGCGGGAGCTGCTGCCGGGGCAGGCGAGGTCTGCGCGAACGCGGGGGCCACAGCGAGAGCCACACAAAAGAGAGCAGTTAGAGGCAGGGTGCGAGGCATGCAGACGAGTATAAAGGCGGTCGTCGTTGAAGGCTTCAAGGATTTGTGGCGGCAGTGATGGGTCGAATGGCCCAAAATTTTATGGCGAGCTGCTAACTAATCCTTTAGTTGTTCGTCGAATCGACAGAGCGCGAGATTGGGACTGTCTTCCGGCGCTCCAGGTGTTCATGCCTCCAAAGAAGTCGATCACATTGACGGAAGCTGAACTGCGGCTGATGAAGATTCTCTGGCGGCGCGGAGAATCGGCCGTGGGCGATCTGGTGGCGTCCATGCCTGATGGAGCTTCGCTGGCATACAACTCCGTTCTCACAACTATTCGAATACTCGAACAAAAGGGCTATGTTCGCCACCGGCAGGAGGGGCGGGCGTTCATTTACTGCGCATGTGTGGGCGAGCATGAGGCCAGCAAGACTGAAGTTCGTCACATGATGCAGCGGTTCTTTGGTAATTCGCGGGAGAAGCTGCTCCTTTCCCTGCTGGGAGATGAGGAAATTACTCCGGAGGAATTGCAGCGGCTGAAGGAAGCGATCGCCAACGCTGAAGAAGGCACGAGGGAAGTCTAGTCATGCACTCGATGGAAGGACTGTCGCAAGTGGCTGCGTTGGCTTTTGTGGCCAGCCTATGGCAGGGCGTACTGCTGGCGGCTGCGGTGGCGGTATGCCTGCGGCTGATTCCGAGGATGAGTGCGGCGACTCGCTTTGCGGTATGGAGCGCGGTGTTCGTTGTGATCGCCCTGCTGCCTGTTGGTCATGTGTGGGCAGGGCAGGCGCACGCGGCGGGAGCTTCTTCAGGGGCAATGCTGCAGATCGATGTGCGCTGGAGCTATGCAATTGCGGCGGCGTGGGCGCTGCTGTCTCTGATGCGTGGCGGGAAACTTGCCTTGAGCGCGGTGCGGCTACGCAGACTCTGGAAGAGGTCAATACCTGTAGGTGATGGGGCTTCGGTTTCGCTGCCTTCGATTGCGGGATCACGGCCGGTGGAGCTGTGCACATCTACGGAGATCGACCGGCCGAGCGTAATCGGATTCTTCTCGCCACGCATTTTGATTCCGGAGTGGCTCTTCGAGAAGCTGACCCGGGAAGAGCTCGAGCAGATTGTGATGCACGAGATCGGCCATATCAGCCGCGCTGATGACTGGATCAATCTCTTCCAGAAGATTGGACTGGTGCTGTTTCCACTGAACCCGGTGCTGATGTGGATCGACCGGCGGCTGTGCTTCGAGCGCGAGCTGGCGTGCGACGATGGAGTGCTCCGCTGCACGAGCGCTCCCGGAGAGTATGCGAAGTGCCTGGTGAGCGTGGCGGAGCGGGCGGTCGACCGGCGCGCGGTGTTTCTCACGCTGGGCGCGTGGGAACGGCAGTCGGAGCTGAGCCGGCGCGTGCACAGCATTCTTCAACGAGGAGATGGGATGAGTCCCATGCGATCGCGGTTGGCGCTAGCAGGGATCGTGTTCGCGCTGTTGGGTGGGGCGGTGGGGCTGGCGCGGTGCCCGCATCTGGTGCAGTTTTCGGCTGACAGCACTGTTGCCGAGCTGCCGGTTCCGATGCCGACGCCGAGCACGGTTGTGCCCGATTACCGCCCGGTCGTGTTTCATCCTGACGGGGCTCCGCATGCGACGCTTCTCAAAGCATCCATGCCGTTGGCTCCTGCAAATCGGCCTGCGAGACAGGTTGCAGGCAAAGCGATCACATCCGCAAAGGCTGTTGTTCCAGCTCAGAGGGCGCACGCGAAGAGAATCTCCCCGAGAGCGCAAACCGGGCCGCAGTCCTGGATTGTTCTTACGTCCTGGGAGGAACCGGATGTTCCGGTTCGCTCAGGCATGATGCTCACCGTGACCGGTGAGCGAGTTCAGTTATCTCGATACGCCGCCGTGCCAACCATGAATGGTTGGCTGGTCATTCAACTTTAACCACACAACAAATCACGAATGAGGACTTGCCATGCCTGTAACAACTAATAAATTAGTCGGAAGGACGGCACGCGTTGCTGTCCCTGTCGGCACTGCTGCCGCACTGGTTCTCGCGACAGCTTTCTTCGTCCACCACAATGGGGTGCAGGCAGCCAATGCCTACGGCACTCCACTGGATGACAATAGCGTCTCGGCCCTGGTTTCTCTGGACAATGCGGTCGAGGCGGTTGCGGCGCGCGTCACACCTGCGGTGGTCAACGTCGCAGTTACATCGCGCGGGTCCGAGCAATCGACGTCCGACCAGGATCAGGGTCAGGGTCAGATGCAGGGGCTGCCGCCTGGATTTTCGCAGTTCTTCGGCCCGGGCGGTCCCTTCGGACAAACGCCGCAGCAGCCGCAGATCGAGCACGGGATCGGCAGCGGGATCATCATCTCGCCCGATGGTTACATTGTGACGAACAACCACGTGGTCGATGGCGCGGTGCAGGTACGGGTGACGCTGAACGACCGGCGGACCTTCAACGCGAAGGTGATCGGCACGGACAAGCTGACCGACCTGGCGGTGATCAAGATCGACGCGCATGGCCTGCCGAATATTCCCTGGGGCGACTCGACGAAGCTGCGCCCGGGACAGACGGTGCTGGCCTTCGGCAGCCCGTTCGGCTACTTCCAGTTTTCGGTCACGCGCGGCATTGTGAGCGCGGTTGACCGGCCGAATCCATATTCGGACGATCCGCGCAAGCCGGGCGGGTTTATTCAGACGGATGCGGCGATCAATCCGGGCAACTCGGGCGGACCGCTGGTGGATGCTCATGGCGAGTTGATCGGCATCAACACCTTCATCATCTCGAACAGCGGCTCGTTTGCAGGCGCGGGCTTTGCGATTCCTTCGCAGATTGCGCAGAGCGTGACTGAGTCGCTCATCAAGACGGGCGCGGTGCACCATGGCTATCTGGGCATCAGCATGAACGACGTGACGCCGGACAACTACAGCTTCTTCAAGCTGCAGGAGCCGTCGGGAGCGATCATCTCGCAGGTGACTCCGAACTCGCCGGCGGCCCGGGCAGGACTGCGCGGCGGCGACGTGATCAATTCGCTCGACGGACAGAAGATTCCCAACGGGAGTGCGCTGCAGGTGGCGGTGAGCGAAGACGCCCCGGGCAAAACGATCTCGCTGGGGATTATTCGCGATGGCCAACCGCAGACCGTGGAAGTCAAAGTAGGCGAGTTCCACGGCGGACAGCAACTGGCGAGCGCCGATGAGGGTAACGGGGGACCGGGCAAGACAGGGAAACTGGGACTGGCGGTGGACGATCTGAACCAGAATTCGCGGCAACAGCTGAATGTGCCGTCGCAGGTCAATGGAGCCGTGGTCGAGAATGTACGCCCTGGCAGCCCGGCGGATGATGCCGGACTTGCTCCCGGAGACGTGATCGTCGAGGTCGACCGCCATCCTGTTGCGTCAGCCGAGCAGTTTGTCGGCGATGTTCATGCAAACCCCTCGGGCAAGGACCTGCTCCTGCTGGTATGGTCGCACGGCAATGCGACGTATCGCGTGCTCCATACGGACGAGGGCAACAACAGCCAGAACGGCATGTAAGCAGCGAGGGATATTCGATCCTCGCCTTAATATGAACTGCATGAAACCCGCCTGTCACAAGGCGGGTTTCTGCATTTGCGAAACGCAGGCGTCTTTTCGGGCTTGGATATAATCCTTTCTTCGGCGAGAGAAGGATATAGATGCCACAGAGCCTTCATGTAATTGCCAATCCGGTTGTCGATCCTGAGATCGAATGCGCGAGCACGTTGCCGTCGAACTATTACGTCAATCCTGAGCTGCTCACTATTGAGAAGCACAAAATCTTCTGGCGCACGTGGCAGATTGCCGGGCGATCCGAACAGGTGCGTAACTCCGGCGATTACATTACCGTGGACCTGCTCGGCGAGCCGTTGCTGGTGGTGCGGGGGTCCGATGGCTTGCTGCGCGGTTTTTACAATGTGTGCCGCCATCGAGCGGGGCCGCCTGCGGAGGGATGCGGTTCGCGCAAAGTATTTCGCTGCGGCTATCACGGCTGGACATACGGGCTCGATGGGCGTCTGGTGAATGCGCCGGAGATGGAAGGCACAAAGAACTTCTGCGCCGAGGATCTTCGACTGCGGCCGATTCAGGTAGGCGAGTGGGAGGGCCAGGTCTTCGTCAACCTCGATGCTGATGCTCTGCCGCTGATCGAAGCGCTGGGTGAGTTACCGCAGCAGGCGGAGAAATTCGCATTTGGAAAAATGCGCCTCTGCGCGCGGCGCGAATACCACATGCAGTGCAACTGGAAGGTTTACATCGATAACTATCTCGAGGGATATCATCTGCCGAGCGTGCATCCGTCTCTGAACCGCGAATTGGATTATGGCAGCTATGAAACGACGCTCTTCGAGAAGCACTCGCTGCAGTCGAGTCCCATTCGTGGACCAGAAAACGAAACTACGGTCGACCGCCGCTACAAGCAGGCCGACGGCGATATGAGCGCGGAATATTTCTGGATTTTTCCTAATTGGATGCTCAACTGTTATCCCGACAATGTTTCGCTGAATATCGTGCTGCCGACGGGGCCGGAGACATGCGTGGCAATCTTCGAGTGGTATTTTCCTGCCGGCCGCGCGGAGGCGAGCGCCGAGACGATCAAGTTCAGCGATGAGATTCAACTTGAAGATGGACACATCTGCGAAGTGGTCCATCGCAACCTGAAATCGCAGTCCTACGAAACGGGAAGATACAGTGTGAAGCAGGAGAAGGGCGTGCATCATTTCCATCAGCTGTACTCTGAAGCCATACATAAAGGTGAGTAGTCGACCGAAGCCGAGTATTCAGCTAAAACGTTTGACTAAGCTATTTGTTGCGTGATACCTTCGCGTTTTGTAAGAAGCGATCGAAAGGCTAACATCAATTCTCTACCCAGGAAGAGGACTGTATCCCCCCAAGAATTACATCGGGCTCCTCGCCGGCCAGCTTGATCTCACTCCGGTTCTGCTTTTCGCTGCTTTGCACGATTTTCGCGTTTGCAGCCGGGGTGCGGGCGCAAGAAATGCCTACCGCCCTTCAGGGATCGTTGCAGACCGCAGCAGGGTCGCCGGTGGCCGGAGCTGTCGTTCATCTGAGCGACGCCGCCGGTGAGCTTAGGGCCACGACGGATGGCGAAGGCAAGTTTCAATTCAGCGGATTGGCGCCGGGACAATATCAGCTGAGGGTGAATGCGATCGGACGCGCTATGAAGTTCGCGCATCCGATCGATGTGACCGGCGGAGCGCAGTCGATCGTGCTGACGATGACCGACCAGGGACTGGAGCTTAGTACCGGGCCGCAGGAGCCGTCCACCGGGAGCGAAGAAAAGCTGACCAGCCAGAAGGTGAACGAGCTTCCGCTGAACAAGCGGGACTTCAGCGCACTGCTGCTGATGGCCGCCGGTACAATGACGGACGCGAATGGCGCGACGAACTTCACGGCGCAGTTCGCCATCAACGGACAGCGCGGCGTCGAGGCGGTGTTCGCGATGGACGGGGCGGACATCAGCGATCCGGAGATGGGGGGCTCCACGTTCTCGAACTTCAACGTAGATGCGGTGCAGGAGATTCAGTCGAGCTCCGGCTGGATGCCGGCGCAGATCGGTCAGGGGGCGGCTGGCTTTACGGATATCACCACGCGATCGGGGAGCAGCGGGTTCCACGGCTCGTTCTTCGAGTTTCTGCGCAACTCGGCGCTGGATGCGCGGAACTATTTCGACTACTCGACCCCGGAGACTCCGGGGCGCATTCCTCCGTTCCGGCGCAATGAATTCGGGTTTACAAATGGCGGCCCGATTGTGCTTCCGCATCTTTATGACGGCCGTGGGAAAACGTTCTATTTCGGACAGTATCAGGGGTTCAGGCAGGTGCTGGGCACGACGCAGGTGCTCCCGATGCCGACTGCGGAGGAGCGAACTGGTGTCGATGCGACGGCGTATCCGGGCGACGTGTTGTACGTGCCGGTTGATCCTTCGATTGCCGCGATTCTGGCGCGATATCCGTTGCCGAATTATCCGAGCGGATCGTACGGCGTGCACACGTACGCGACTTATTCGAAGGTGGACACGGATGCCGACCAGTTTTCGATCCGGCTGGACCATAAACTTTCGGACAAGAACCAGTTTTTTGGGCGGTTCAATTTCAACAACATTACCGGGCCGACGACAAATCCTGACCAGACGACAATCGATCCGCTCTTCGGCGTGACTTACGTTGACCGGCAGCGCAACGTGGCCTTCACGTTTTCGCGCACGCAGTCGCCAAACCTCTCGATGCAGACGGAGTTCAGCATCACAAGGAGCACTCCCTCGTTTCCCACGCAGGACTACACGGATCCTGCGGTGAAGTTTAATGATGCGTTGTTTGAGGGCTTCAACACGGCGGGCGGCTCGGTGATGAGCGCTTACGGAAATCTGTTTCAGCTGCAGCAGAGCTTTGCCATCAACAAGGGGAGCCACACCATCGCGGCCGGTGGAGAAGTGAGGCTGAACCGCGACTCGACATTTTTCGGAATCAGTCCGAATGGCGAATACGATTTCGGCGGCGGGACGTCGTATGCACTTACGGATATTCCTTCGCAGAGTGGGATGCACAACATAAATGCCGGGGATCCTTTGCCGGATACGCTTTCGAGCTTTCTATCGGGGAGCCCGTTTGTCTACACGCGAGCGATTGCTCCGCCATATTTCTCGAACGGTCCTCATATAGGGCCGGCGGCTATCAATCGCAACATGGGCGCCGTGTACGCGCAGGATACGTGGAAGATTTCCGACAAATTTGTGCTGGATTACGGTCTGCGATGGGAGATCTACACGCCCATTACGGAGCGGGCGAGGCGGACTTCGAGCTTTCTGAACTACGGGCTGGATCAGGAATTTGCGATCAATCCGCAACCGGGGTACAAGACCAATCTCGATGGCTTTATGCCGCGCGTGCAGCTTACCTGGAAAGCCACGGATAAGCTGCGGGTCCACGCCGGCGGTGCTCTTACAGTGATTCCGCCGAATATCTGGCAGGACAATTACCTGACAGGATCGACGCCATTTGTGGTCTATCCGCGGTTGACGGCGGCGAAAGGAGCGCCGATCCAGTACGGCTTCCAGATCACGCCGGCGCAACTGCCGAACGTGTACACGCCGTCGGGAGTGGAGATTTTTCCGGCTCACGATACTAAGGACGTGCCCGCGAACACAGTGATGGATGTGGACCGGTATCAGAAAGACGTGGCGGCCCTGACGCCGAGCGGAGCGCTAAGCCCGCTGAATCTGAGCGCGATCGATCCGGCGTTCGGCAACGCGTGGCTATATACCTGGACCCTAGGACTGGAGCGCGAGTTCGGCAAGCTGACGGCGGATATTGGCTACGTGGGCACGGCCGCTGCACATCTGCCGCGAACAAGCTTTCCGAATGCGTATCCGGGAGCGAGTCCAGAGTTCGCGCCACACACGCAGTTCGACAGCTCCGGCAATATCATCGGCGGGTTCGGCGTTGAAAATGTCATCACGGGCACCGCGCATTCAACCTATAACGCGCTGCAGACATCACTGACAGGAACATTTCCCCATGGAGGCCCCGGCGTACAGGCCAGCTATACATGGAGCAAATCGCTGGATGATACGAGCCAGGTGGCGGGAGGAACGGGAAGCACGGGGGCGCAGGCGATACCGTTTCCGCAGGATCCGTACAATACGCATCTTGAGAAGGGGCCGTCGAACTTCGATGTGACGAATGCGTTCACGCTCAGCGCGGCGCAGGATCTGCACGTGGACAGCGTCAGCTTTCTTGAGGGCGTGAGCAAAAAGATCACGAAGGGATGGGAGATGCTGGTGATTTCGACGATTACCAGCGGGTCACCGTTCACGGTGTATTCGGGAGTGCAGCAGACGGGTGCGGGATCGAATGGTGTGGACCGTCCGGACCAGATTGGGAAACCGGAGCTTTCGACAGCGCGGAAGCGCCGCGAGGATTATTTTGGCCGTGGTGCGGCCAATGCATCGTTTTTTTCAATTCCGATCAGCCTTCCGGGAGGCACAGGGCCGAACAGCGGCTACTTCGGCACGGTTGGCCGGAACTCGTTTCGCGGGCCGGCCTTCTACGACTACGACTTTGCCTTCATCAAGGACACGGCAGTCGGGCAGCGCAAGAGCGGGATCGAGTTGTTCGATGTGCAGTTTCGAGCAGAGTTCTTCAACCTGTTCAACATCGTGGACATGGGGCTGCCGGCGAACACGATAGAAGGGTCGGGATTTGGAATCATCAGCAAGACTGCGGGAAACTCGCGGCAGATTCAGTTTTCGCTCAAGCTAATCTATTGATGCCGCCCCTTCACCTCGTAAGCGGGCTCAAATCCGCTCTTATGGTTGTGACTATGCGAAAATTCGCGTTGTTTATCGTGTGTGCTCTTTGTCTACCAGCTGCGGTCTACGCGCAGCAGCCCGCGTGGCCGCCTAGTGCCGATCACCTCACACTTCCATTGTGGCCCGGAGCCGCGCCGGGAGCGCAGCCGAATCCGGCGCCCGAGGTTGATACCACGACTTCTAAGGACCGCATGGTTGCGGGCAGGCCGGTGATTCGAATTGGCAATGTATCGACTCCGACGCTGACGCTGTACTCGCCGAAGGGCAAGAACACAGGTGTGGGAGTTGTTGTCTTTCCGGGAGGCAGCTACAAAATACTCGCCATCGATCTTGAAGGCACTGAGGTATGCGACTGGCTGAATACCGAGGGCATCACTTGCGTGCTGGTGAAATATCGGGTGCCGGACACTGGGCCATATCCCAAGTCTGCGGCGGCTTTGCAGGATGCACAGCGGGCGTTGGGCATAGTCCGCGAGCATTCGGCGGAGTGGCACATCGACCCGAATCGCATCGGCGTTCTTGGCTTCTCAGCCGGAGCGCACCTTGCCGCGGCGCTCAGCACGCACTTCGATCAACGACTTTATGAGCCTGTCGATGCGGCGGACAAAGTCAGCTGCCGTCCGGATTTCGCCGTGATCGTTTATCCGGGTTATCTCGCGCTCGCCGAGCAGAACTTCGCACCTAATCCCGAGATCCACGTCACCGCGCAGACGCCGCCCAGCTTTATCGTGCAGGCCGAGGATGATCCGGTGCATGTCGAAAACGCCATCGTCTACTTCCTTGCGCTCAAGAACGCGAAGGTTCCGGCCGAACTGCACATCTATGCTCAGGGCGGGCACGGCTATGGCCTGCGCCGGACTTCGCTCCCGGTCACGACCTGGCCAGAGAGCGTGATCAAGTGGCTGCATACGATTCATATGCTGCCTGAGGATGGTCAGAAGTAGGTCTGCACAACGTCGATCACATCGTATTCGGCGTTGAGAATGGGCAGGCAGCGCCACTTGTCGAAGGTGAGGCATGGGTGCGAGATATCGAAGCCGATCATGTCGCCGACGCGAATATCATCTCCCGCTTGAATCTGAAGGTAGGCGTGCTGATCCATCATCTTTGTGAGGGCCCAATGCGAGGGTGCGGCAGCCGGTACGGTGCGGCCCCGGCGATGGTGGAGAACAGGCATCGGGTAGCCGGCGTCGAAAGCTGCGTCGCGCTTACCGAGGGCGATAATGGCTCGTTCTTTCTCGGGCACCGACTGCACATAGGCCCAGACCTGCAGAGCGGGTACGAGTCCAGAGTGCATGCGCCGGGCAATCGGGTTGTGGGCGAGAATTCGCTTCTGAGCCTCGCGGTAGGCGCCGGCATCGTGCGTGAGGTAGCAGCCGGGGCGCAGAACTACTTCGATCTGGCTGAGGTTTGCGCGGGAGAAGACTTCGGCGACCACGTCGTACCAGGCTGAGCCTGCACCGGAGAGAATGGCGGCCTGGCGATCGAAGCGGTTCTGGAGGATCAAATCCTGCGTGACCGAGACTGCGTATTCGAGAAAGCTGCGAATGGAGGCTTCGTCATCGAGGACGCCTTCATAGAGTTCGATGCCGCATAAGGCGATGTTCGGGCACCAGCGATCGAGGGCTGACAGCACTGAGTCTAGCTGCGAACTGTTGCGGACACCGGTGCGGCCGCCGTCTATGCCCAGTTCGATCAAGACTTGCAGTCGAAGTTTTGCTGTCTGGAAATAGGCTCCCAACTGGTCGACCTGTTCAGGGGAATCGACGAGGCAGAAGTATTCAAAAGCCGGATCGGCGAGCAGCCCGGCGATAATGGCCATGTTCTGCTTTCCGACCAGTTGATTGGCCATTAGAACTCGGCGCACGCCGTGGCTATGAGCAATCAGCGTCTGGTGGGCTGTCGCGAGCGTGATGCCCCACGCGCCCGCCTGTAACTGCATCTCGAAAAGCCGGGGAGCCATCGTTGTCTTGCCGTGCGGAGCAAGCTTGAGGCCGTATGCGTCGATGAATTGCTGCATCCAGAGCAGGTTGTGATGGAGCTTGTCCTGATAGAGGACTGCTGAGGGGAGACTCAGGTCTTCCTTCAGGAGATTCCATTTGAGGCCGGCGATCTCGGCGGGATCGAGCGCGCGGCTGAGGGGGCCAAGACCTTTGTGGAAGGGGGCGATTCGCGGATCGGTGATAGGTGTGTCAACCAAGTGGGGCTCCTGTCATGGAAGAGCGATGCGCGTTGCGAATGTCATTGCGTATATCTTGGAGGCAGTTCTTATGCAGGTCTGCGACACTCTGATTCGAAATGCGCGCGTGGTCGATGGCAGCGGCGCCGAGCCCGAGCTTCTTGATGTGGCCGTCTCGGGTGATCGCATTTGTGCGATCGGATCGCGGCTTGATTACGCCGCAGGGAAAATCGTCGATGGCGCGGGTTTCGTGCTGGCACCGGGATTCATCGATGTGCATACTCACGATGATACAAACGTGATCCGCACGCCGGAGATGCTGCCGAAGCTGTCGCAGGGAGTGACCACGGTCATCGTTGGAAACTGCGGCATCAGCGCGGCACCTGTGCGGCTGGTGGGCGACCCTCCGGACCCGATGAATCTGCTTGGGGACGCGAGCGTTTTTCAATATCCGACATTCGCTGCCTATGTCGCCGCAATCGATGCGGCACGGCCAACCGTCAACGTCGCCGCGCTGGTGGGGCACACTGCACTGCGCAATAACCATATGGATCGGCTCGATCGGACCGCATCGCCGCCTGAGATCGAAGCGATGCGTGCGCAACTCGATCGAGGGGCTCGAATGCGGCGCGCTGGGGTTGAGTACGGGGCTGGCGTATCTCTCAGCGAATGCCGCAACTACGGAAGAGGTGATAGCGCTGGCGGAGCCGCTGGCCGGCGCGGGCGCGCTCTACACGACACACCTGCGCAGTGAGACGGAGGCGATTCTGGATGCGATGCGGGAGGCGTTTGCGATTGGCGGGAAATGCAAGGTGCCCGTGGTGATTTCGCATCTGAAGTGCGCGGGGGTTGATAACTGGGGACGGAGTGGAGAGGTACTGCAGGCGCTGGAATCGGCCCGCGCCAAGCAGCCGGTGGGCTGCGATTGTTATCCCTATGCGGCCGGGTCGAGCACGCTCGATCTGCGGCAAGTCGATGAGCGCGTCGAGATCAGGATCACCTGGTCAAAGCCGCATCCGGAGATGGCGGGGCAGACGCTGGCGAAGATTGCGGAGCGTTGGCAGATTGATCAGGTTGAGGCGGCGCGGCGATTGCAGCCGGCGGGCGCAATTTATCACAGCATTTCCGAAGAAGATATGCGGCGCATCCTGCGGCACCCGGCGACGATGATCGGATCGGATGGGTTGCCGAATGATCCGATGCCGCATCCGCGGCTGTGGGGGACGTTTCCGCGGGTACTTGGTCGATATAGCCGCGATGAGAAGCTCTTTCCGCTGTCTGAGGCGGTGCACAAGATGACCGGCATGCCGGCCGGGCGATTTGGACTCGATGATCGCGGGTTAGTTCGGGCGGATTACTTTGCCGACCTGGTGCTTTTCGATCCGGAAACAATATGCGACACGGCTACGTTTGATGATCCGATACGCCCGGCTGAAGGCATTGCGAGGGTGTGGGTCAACGGCGTGTTGTCGTATGTTGGGAGCGCTCCGACCGGGCAACGGAGCGGACGATTTCTAAAACGCTCTGCGATGGTTACAAATAGCATTTCTTATTAACCTGCAGAGCGAAGGAGCACAGATGAGCATCAAGCGCTATGGAGTTGAGGGCGGCAAGGGCACGGGAGGTCAGCACCTGCCGTTTGCCCGCGCTGTAGAAGCCGATGGCTGGCTGTATGTGTCGGGCCAGGTGCCGATGGTGAACGGCGAGGTCGTAGAGGGCAACATCGTCGCGCAGGCGCACCAGGCGATCCGGAACCTGCTGGCGATTTTGCAGGAGGCCGGCTATACCCCGGAGCATGTGGTGCGATGCGGCGTGTGGCTCGACGATCCGCGCGATTTTCAATCTTTCAACGGAGTCTTCCGCCACTACTTCGGAGAGCATCCGCCGGCGCGGGCCTGCGTGGTTTCGAGCATGGTGGTCGATTGCCGGGTGGAGATCGATTGCGTTGCGTACAAAGCGCCGATATTGTGATGGCTGCGGGAGTGCCTGTAGCAGCCCGTCCTTACCGAGGAAAGAATCGATGGACCAGAGCAGATGATCGATCATCACGGCCTCTTCCTGCTAATCGCCGCGCTAACCTCCGTCATTGCGCTTATCCTGCTGATCGCTGTCGTCAAGCTGAATCCCTTCATCGTGCTGTTTCTGACGTCTCTGGCGCTGGCGATTGTCGCGGGCATGCCGTTTGCGGCGATCGTAAAGTCGTTCGAGATCGGGCTGGGAAACACGCTCGGGCACATCGCCATCGTGGTCGGATTAGGCACGATGCTCGGCAAGATGATGGCGGAGTCAGGTGGCGCAAACCGTATCGCCTACACGCTGATTGATCTCTTTGGCGAGAAGCGTGTTCACTGGGCGATGGCGCTGATCGGTTTCGTCATCGGCCTGCCGGTTTTCTTTGAAGTTGGATTTGTACTTCTTATTCCGATCGCGTTTTCCGTTGCCCGCCGCACTCAAACGTCTCTTGTCTATGTTGGACTGCCGATGGTGGCGGGGCTCTCCGTCGTCCACGGTCTGATGCCGCCGCATCCGGCAGCCATGCTGGCGGTCACCATTTTCAATGCCGATGTGGGGCGCACGATCTTCTACGCGCTACTGATCGGGATTCCAACGGCGGCGATTGCCGGCCCGCTCTATGCGAAATTCATCGCGCCCCGGATTGTGCTGGATGCGGAGAATCCGATGGCGGCGCAATTTGTCGATCATCATGAGGAGGCCAGCCTGCCGGGTTTCTGGATTACGCTGGCGACGATCCTACTGCCGGTGTTGCTCATGCTGATCGGGAGTTGCGCAAGTGTTGTTTCGCCGGCGGGCAGCAGGATCAACGAGAGCCTGCGACTGCTGGGGAATCCCGATATCGCGCTTCTTCTCGGCGCGCTGGTGAGCTTTATTACGCTTGGACGCATGCGCGGGTTTACGCGCGAGACGATCCTGAGATTTACCAACGAATGCCTGGCTCCGACTGCGACGATTACGCTGCTGGTAGGCGCGGGCGGCGGCTTTGGACGCATTCTTCAGGACAGCGGCGTCTCGCAGGCGATTGTGACCCTGGCGCTGCATACGCACGTCTCGCTGCTGCTCATGGCCTGGATGGTTGCAGCGTTGATTCGCCTGGCAACGGGATCTTCGACGGTCGCCATGAGCACGGCGGCGAGTATTGTCGCCCCGATTGCGCTGCACAGCACCGGTGTTCGACCGGAGTTGCTGGCGATTGCGACAGGGGCGGGATCGCTCATTTTTTCGCATGTGAACGATGGCGGCTTCTGGCTGGTCAAGGAGTATTTCAATATGAGCGTTCCGCAGACGATGAAGACATGGTCGGTCTGCGAGACGATCATTTCGGTTATGGGCCTTATTCTTGTGCTGGCCCTTTCGCTGGTGGTGTGACCTGAAGTTGCGGAAGCGGGTAAGATTGGCATCAAACTAAAAACGCATTTCGCAAGACCGGCCAACGAGGAGGACTTGATATGGACGACAAGAGGTCTGGTGCGGAGAAGGATGGCTCTCTGCTGAGTCGCGTGAGCCGACGGTCCTTCCTGTCGCAACTGGGAGCGGCGGGCGTCGTTGCAACAGCCGGGCCGCTGGCATCGGCGGCACAGGCCCAGGAGACGGCGGAAACCGTACCCGGAACGCCCGGACCGAAGGTTGCGGGAGCGGTTCCGGTGAGCCTGAAGGTGAACGGCAAGCAGGTGAGCATGCAGATCGATCCGCGGACTACGCTGCTCGATTGCCTGCGTGAGAGCCTGCAACTGACAGGGACCAAGAAGGGCTGCGATCACGGGCAGTGCGGAGCCTGTACGGTGCACGTGAATGGGCGGCGCGTGAACTCGTGCCTCAGCTTCGCGGTGATGCACGAGGGCGACGAGATCACGACCATCGAGGGGATCGGCCAGCCGGGGAATCTGCATCCCATGCAGGCGGCTTTTGTCGAGCATGACGGCTACCAGTGCGGCTATTGCACGTCGGGGCAGATCATGTCGGCGGTAGCGCTCGCTGAAAGAGCCTTGCGGGCCGGCAGATGCGGATGTGAAAGAGCTGATGAGCGGGAATATCTGTCGCTGCGGGGCCTATCCGAACATTGTGATGGCGATTCAGCACGTGCGCCAGAAAGCCTGAGCAACGGCGATCATGTTGTAGAACGGGCAGCAGCATCAGGAGTTTTCGATATGGAAACCTTCAAGTACACGCGGGCGCAGGATGTGACGCAAGCGGTACAGGCAGCAGCGGGATCCGCGACGGCACAGCAGGGGGCGCAGGTCAGATTTGTTGCGGGCGGCACAACGCTGCTCGACTTGATGAAGCTGAATGTCGAGCGGCCGGCGCAGGTTGTCGATATCAATCGGCTGCCGCTGGATAAGGTTGAGAAGCTGCCGGATGGCGGTCTGAAGATTGGCGCGCTGGTTCGGAACTCCGATCTGGCGCATGATCCCACAGTGCAGAGCGATTACGCAGTGCTATCGCAGGCGCTGCTGTCAGGCGCGTCGGCGCAGCTGCGCAACATGGCGACGACGGGCGGGAATCTTCTGCAGAGAACGCGGTGCGTTTATTTTCGCGACACAGCGATGGCGTGCAACAAGCGCGAGCCGGGATCGGGTTGTTCGGCGATCGAGGGTGAGAACCGGACGCTGGCGATTCTGGGGACGAGTCCGCAGTGCATTGCGACGAATCCATCGGATATGAATGTAGCGCTCACGGCACTCGAGGCGACGATTCACATTCAGGGCGCAAAGGGCGAGCGCGAAGTTGCGATCGGCGACTTCTTCTTACTGCCGGGAACGACGCCGCACCGCGAGAATGTGCTTGAACCTGGGGATCTCATCACGTTTGTCACGCTGCCCGCGCCGAGGACAGGAGCGAAGTCGGTTTATCTGAAGCTGCGCGATCGCGCCTCGTATGAATTTGCGCTGTCGTCGGCCGCGGTTGTAGCGGAGGTGGCTGATGGCCGGTTCAAGCGCGTGCGCATTGCGCTGGGGGGTGTCGGCACCAGGCCATGGCGTTCGTTGGAGGCGGAAAAAGTGCTGGAGGGGAAGAAGGTGGACCCGGCGGTATTCCGCGAGGCTGCCAATGCTGCGCTGCGCGATGCGCGTCCTCAAAGCGAGAACGGATTCAAAGTGGAGCTGGCCAAGCGCTGCCTGACGCACGCGCTCACGATGGCAACCCAAACAGCATAGCGACGAGGCGGAGAGATTATGGCGACCAATCAAATCAAGGCTCCTTCTACGATCGGCGGGGCGCTGCCGCGGATTGACGGTCCACTGAAGGTGAGCGGCGCGGCAAAGTATTCGTCGGACTATCATTTCCCCGGCATGCTGTATGCCGTGCCGGTGTGCAGCACCATTGCAAACGGGAAGATCGTCAGCCTGGATACAGCGGCAGCGGAGAAGATGCCGGGCGTTCGCGCGGTTTATCATCGGGCGAATATAGGGCCGCTCTACCGGGTTCCTCCCGGTGAAGGCTTCTCGGCCTATGTCGATGAAAGGCGTCCGCCGTTAGAAGATGATGTGATTCGCTACTACGGCCAATTTGTCGCAGTGGTGGTTGCACAAACGTTTGAGCAGGCGTCAGCCGCGGCTTCGGCGGTAAAGGTGAAGTACAGCGAAGAAAAGCCGGTGATTGCGACGCATCTTGAAACGGACGACGAGCCCAAGGTTGAGAGCTCGCGCGGCAAGCCTGAGGAAGCTTTCAATACGGCTCCGGCGAAGGTAGATGAGACTTACTCGACGCCGACGGAGACACATAATCCCATCGAACTGCACGCGATTGTGGCGCTGTGGGACGGGCAGGCATTTACCTTCTACGCGACGACACAGGCGATCGCGAACTATCGCGACGTGATGGCGCAGATGCTGGGAGTGCCGTCGGAAAACGTTCGGGTGATCTCGCGCTTTCTGGGGTCGGGTTTTGGAGGCAAGCTGTGGGTGTGGCCGCACTATCTGCTGGCGGCAGCCGCGGCCCGGAACCTGAACACTCCGGTAAAGCTGGTGATCAGCCGGAAGATGATGTTTGAGAGTGTGGGGCATCGGCCGCGTACGCAGCAGCGGATGCGACTGGCGGCCACGGCTGACGGCAAACTGGTCTCGCTGCAACAGGACTATTTGAATCACACGTCGGTTCTGGATGAGTACGGAGAGGGGTGCGGCGAAGCCACGCCGTATCTCTACAGCACTCCGAACCTCAAGGTCACGTCGGCGCTGGTGCCGCTGAATGTCGGTACGCCGACGGCAATGCGCGGCCCGGGCGCGGTGCCGGGGCTCTTTGCGCTTGAGTCGGCGATGGACGAGCTGGCGATCAAGCTGAAGATCGATCCGCTAGAACTGCGCCTGCGCAATGAGCCTGCGAAGGACGAGAGCAACGGTCTGCCCTTCTCCTCGCGGCATCTGGTTGAGTGCTTCAAGACGGGCGCGGAGAAGTTCGGCTGGTCGCAACGGACGCCACAGATCGGCTCGATGAAAAAGGACGGGCTGATTCTGGGTTGGGGGGTGGCCGCATGTTCGTGGGGCGCGGGACGCTTTGCCGCAGAGGCAACAGTCGACCTGAGAAACGATGGGACGGCGCGAGTGTCGTGCGGTACGCAGGACATTGGCACCGGCACTTACACGATCCTTGCACAGGTGCTCAGTGAGAAGACGGGAATCCCACTCGACAAGATTGAGGTGGTGTTAGGCGACTCGGCGCTGCCGGAAGGTCCGATCTCAGGCGGATCGCTGGTGACTTCTTCGGTGATACCGGCGATATCGCAGGCCGCAGATCGTGCGATGCAGTCGGCACTCATGATGGCGACCAGCGGAGAGACCGCGCATTTCACGGGCAAAAAGGCGGAAGAGCTCGGGTTCACGAACGGCCGGGTTCACCTTAAGGACAAGACTTACGAGACCGGCGTCGACTATACGGAGGTTCTGAAGCGGGCGAATGTCAGCGCAGCTTCGGGCAGCGGCAAGTCGGGAGAATATTTCGGCGGACCGCAAGCGGAGCAGAAATACTCGGTGCACTCCTTTGGCGCACAGTTTGCCGAGATTACATGGCAGCCGGAAATTGCGCGGCTGCGGGTGAGCCGGGTAGTGACGGTGATTGATTCCGGACGTATCCTGAACCCGCGCCCGGCGCGCAACCAGATCGAAGGAGCCGTGGTGATGGGCGTGGGGATGGCGCTTCTCGAGGAGACGAAGTACGATCCGCGCAATGGCGCCCCGATCAATAGCAACCTTGCCGATTATATGGTCGCAACGAACGCGGATGCGCCGGCGATCGATGTGATTTTCGTCGATTATCCGGACAAGATCGTGAACGAATTCGGGGCGCGCGGCGTGGGCGAAATCGGCCTTGCCGGCGTTGCCCCGGCGATTACGGCAGCGGTATATCACGCCACTGGAGTGCGGGTGCGTGAATTGCCGGTGCGGATTGAACACCTCATATCGCAGCAGGAGAGCGCCTGAACGGACACAGAGAATCAGGCCTCGGCGGGTTGCTGCGATTGGGCACGCCCGTCGAGGGGCTCGCTAGCGCTCGTGAAGGTGAAGTGGATGTCCTCATGGAGCGATGTAAGGATTGATGTGATACTTCCGATGAGACGAATCACATCGGCTCCGATGATTGACGGCGGAAGATTCTGGTCCTGATAGTACTGCTGGATCTGGTGCTGCAGATTATCGGCCGAGGCTCGAATATCCGGCACAATCTCCGGGATTTTTCCTCTGACTTCGCTTGCCAGAGCGCGCATGGCGCGCGCGACATTCTTGTCAAATGCTGTTTGCGCTTCAGCAATGGACGACGGAAGATCCTTGAGCGGCCGTTGCCAGCGGTATTGCGAGTATGTGGTCTGAACCAGCAGCAAGGTACGGAGAGAAGGCTGCCATCGGCGAACATCTTCACGAACCTTCAGCTTGTGCTGACGCGACGGGCCAAACTCGAAAAGAACGGCGTCGGCCTGCGCGATTACCGCCTGGAAGCCGGCATTGATCTGGTCGCGGAGCTGGCGAATCCTTTTGATTGCGGTGGCACGGTCTTCCACAGTCAACTGCTCGATGAGTTCGGCAAACATATCGAGATTGCGGGCGAAGAGAAATGTCATTTCCTCGAGGGCATCGCGTGACCAGAGGCGGTCGAAGACGAGCCACATACACATGAGACCCAGCAGGACTCCGAAAACACGGTCGCGCGCGATGGAGAGCGATGTCTGGAAGGCAAACTCCTGCAGATTGATGAGGTAATAGGCGAGAGCCAGCTGCACTCCAAGATAGGAGAGGCGTGGGGATGCGGTACCGATCCAGGCGGCAAGCGCGGTAACCAGAGCAAACAGAATTGTGAAGCCGGTGAAGTTGACATACGGCAGGATAAAAATCTGCGCGCCGAATCCGATGATGATTCCACCGACAATGGCTCCGCCGAGACGAAGAAACTGCTTCTGGCGTGACGAACCGATGGTTGAGAGCGCAGTGATAATACAGGTAGGGATGCAGGTGCTGAGGCCTCGCCAGTCGATGAGCGTGTATACGGAATAGCTGACAACAGTCGCCATCATGCCGCGAAGCGCGAATTGAAGATACTCGGGATTGGAGAAGGCATCGCGAACAAACAGGGTCGCTTTCGGGATGTCTTCATCCATTGGAACGTGTACGAATTCGTCGATGGTCTCGCCACCGATGAATGCCTGAGGTACGAGGGCTGCAGTACGCTCCATGGTAGCGAGGAAGGGAAGGCTGGATGGTACGGGTGACAGAAGATGATCGATGGAGCGCGGCAGCTTGTGCGCGACAAGATCGCGGCGCAACTCGGCGAGTTCGTGGGCAAGTTCGAGGCAGCGCTTGCGATCAGATTCGCTCAGAGGAGTCGGCTGGGTGGAGCGAAAGTAACGCAGGCTTGCGGCGAGGTCGACCAGGCGGCCCAGCAACGCCACGGCCGCATTCATCTGCGCGATGAAATGAGAGCTGTACCCGGAGCGGGCCAGGAGTCTCCGGATGCGAGAGTTTCCGGCGTTCGTATAGAGGGAAATGTCCTTTTCCACCGGACCGTCCAGGGGAAGGCCCTGGGCAACGTGGGTGAGCACCTCTTCGACTGCCTTGAGCCGGCTTTCGATCCCCTGGGTAAGATCCGTGGCTGGATGAAAGCGACGGAAGACATATTCCACGGCAATTGTCACAGTTGCGCCCATAGACGTTGAAAACGCCGCCCAGAGGGTACCCGTAACTCGGTCGTTCACGGTGATTGCGGCATTGTCCCAGAGTGGAATGACGCCTGCGATCAGGAAGCCGAATCCCACGGCCGTGCCGTAATCGGGCATGATCTTAATCAGATAAAAAGCGATGAAGAGACTGCCGACAATCCAAAGGTAGTGCGTGATCGGATCGTCAACCAGCCCCCTGATACCGAAGAGAGCGTAAGCGGTGGCCACCGCAAATACGATGATGGTACGAATGCCGGAAAGCAACGTCGCAGTGGGGTTTTCACGGCTCAGAAAGAGCGTGAAAATGGCCCCGAGAAATCCAAAAGGGATGCGGAAGGTCATGACCAGCAGCATGACGATACTCGCCGCAATCGTAATGCGGCCGACCACCCACGCACGCCCGGGATAAGGGGAAAGCTCAGTCTTCAAAAAAGCCCAGAACCATTCGCCGAAATGATCGATTGCATTCTGCGATCCGGCTGTGGGCACTGGTTCGCTGCGAGCTGCCATCGCTAGTGTTGGTCCTCCGGCGAGCTTTTTCAGATGGGTGCCCTGGCGCACCTCAAGGCAGTGGGTTCATGATACCCGGGTTCCGGGTGTGATCGCGAAATTGAGTGATGCTCAAAGTTGGAGGCGGATGCGCCGGCGAGTAAGCACGGCGGAGATCGCCAAGATGAGGCCCGTGAAGATGAGCGAACGCGCAACGCCCGCGATGCCGGCGCGGAAGTGCCGTTCAAGCCAGGTGAAGCCGATGAGGGCGGTGAGGAAAGAGTAGATGTCGGGCAGGAGGTAGGTGAGGAGCGTGTTCTCGCCGGCGGGCTTGACGAAAGCCGCCCAGCGCGTCGAGCACTTTAGATCGCAGATCCAGTAGAGGAGCAGGAATGAGAGCACGGCTGCGCCCGAGCTGACCAGGAGCCAGGTGGGTGTTGCGCGGATCTTGGAGATCCCCAGCGGTGTAAGCAGCCAGGCGGCGACGAACATGGCCAGCGCGAAGGCAAGGGCAAAGAGGATTCTGTTGCGCAGAGTCTCCTTTCGGCCCGGGCTCAGCAGAATGATCGTGGTGACGATGCCTGCCATGGTGAGGGCCGGGTGCGCTCCGTTGCTAAAGGGCCACACATAGAGCGGCAGGCGCGCGGGCCAGTGAAGGATGCCTGCAACAACCAGGGCGCAAAAGGCGGTCAGTGCGATGAACCAGGCGAGAGGAGCCCACGTCCAGCGCCGCGTGGGGATATAGAGCAGGGCAACGCTGAAGTAGGTGTATCCAATCAGGCCGAGGATTTCAGGATAAGAGCCGTCGATCCATATTCCTGTACCGGCAGGCGTGCCGGCGGAGGTTGCGCGGCGGAAGATCGCATAGACAAAAATCAGCAGGAGGAGGCCAAGGACGCGAAGCGCCAGGTACAAGCGGCGGTAGCGCGAGTCTCGGCTGGGGACGAGCCAGACGAGAATTCCACCGGTCAAACCGAGCAGCCCCCACGCCGGGCCGGACATGTGCGTGCGGACAGGATCGACCTTGTCGGCGTTGGCGAGGATCAGGCCGAGTACGATGAGTCCGCAGGAGCGCAGCGCGACGTGCAGCCACAGAGCGACGTGGGAGGGATTCTGCTTGAGGCGGCGGTCGATGGCCAGAGGCATGGACATCCCGACAATGAAAAGAAAGAAGGGGAAGACCATGTCCACGTAGGTCATGAGGTCCTGGTCCCGATGGGCGTGGTATGTCCACCAGGGCAGGCCGTGCACGTCGGCGAGATCATTAACGAAGATCATGACCAGCATGGTGAGTCCGCGAAAGATATCGATCGACGCGATACGCGGCGGTGGCGCGGAGATCGCGGCGGCGGACGGGGCGGTTGTCGTGGACGCGGAAACGGATGTCGCGGTCATGGCTTGCCAGCCTGTGCTGCAGTGGGGTGGAACGTGGCGTTGATGGTGTCGAGCAGGGCGCCGGAGGGATCGCCGGCGTAGTCCCAGAACATCATGCCGGCGAGGTGATGGCCGAGCACAAATTTGCACTTGAGGGCGAGCGACTGCGGGTCTTCGTAGGAGACGAAGATCTGCTTGTCGGGATTGTAGAGATAAGGCGCGGAGGCTGCTTCGTCCCAATAGCGCGTGTATCCCTGCCCGAGCATGCTGCTGACGATGGCTCCGTAGTTGGCATAGACATTGGGCACAGGCTGGCCGGGCTGGAAGAGTCCGTGATTCGCTGCCGCGACCTGGCCCCAGACATGTCCGTAAAAAGGCACGCCGAGGACAAGCTTTGCGGCGGGGACGCCTGCCTGTTCATATTCACGTACCGACCGGTCGGCGGAGATGGCCTGCGGATCGGCGGGATCGGTGAAAAGCGGCGCGTGGTTGCCGGTGGTCTTGCTGTCTCCGGGCTCGTAGTAGTCGTAGGCCATCAGGTTGACGGTGTCGACGTACTTCTGGACCTGGCCCATGTCGGTGTGTTCGAGAAAATCGGTGGAGGCTCCGACGGCGACAGTGAGGTAGAGATGGCGATGCAGATTTTTCTGCATTTTATTGAAGCGGGCGCGGAGCTCTTTTACCAGACAGTGTGTAGTTCTGCTTGTCTTCAGCCCGGAAGGTGTTGCCTGCACCGCGCTGGCCGGGAAACTCCCAGTCGATGTCGAGCCCGTCAAGGTCGTAATGCGTAACGAAGGCGGCGACGCTGTCGATGAAGGTGGCGCGGCTGGCCTTCGTTAAAGCCATGTCAGAAAAGCCACCGGACCACAGCCAGCCGCCGACGGAGATCAGGACCGTGAGACCGGGATGCTCTGGCCTGAGCGCAGCGAGGACGGCGAGATTGCCCGCTGTGACGGAAGCGCCTTCGACAATGCGTCCCTGCGCAATGTTCGCAAAGGCGTAGTTGATGCGGGTGAGCTTGCTGCCGTCGACCTGGCCGGGTGTGAGGGGAGTCTCCCGGGTGAAGACATACGCGCAGATAACCGGCTTGTCGGACCCACAAAAACCGCTGGAGGCAAAGGGCAGGAAGATCACGAGAGCAAGGATGACAGCGCGGGTCCTCAAGAAGCCTCCAATGGCGGGTTCGAACCGAGATCAGGCTATATGCGATGATTCATATTCGCAAATCATCTGTGAAGAGGGTGGTCTGGAATCCGATTCATGCTGAGACTTCTTACTTTCTGCTCTGCGGCGCTGCTGGCGTCCGCGTCATTTGCGCAGGTACACGTGGTTGTAGACCACGTCGGCTACGAGACGAAGGCGCCAAAGCAAGCACTTGATTGTGGTGGAAGGCGGCAAGGCAGAGCAGGCGATGCCGCAGAGCTTTGCGCTTCTCGATGCGGCGACGGGCGAGTCGTTGCTGAGCGGACCAGTTACTTCGGCCGGGAACAGTCGATCGATGGGGAGGGCGGGCTTTCTGGACGGCCGATTTTTCGTCGTGGGATAAGCCCGGGCACTATGTGCTCTCTGTCAAAACGAGCGCCGGGCCGGTCAGCTCGTGCGAATTTGAGATTAACAACGATTTGCTTGAGCGCGACACGCTGTCGAATGTCGTCTTCTACCTGAAGAGCCAACGCGCGAGCGGCGACATCGACCAGGCGGACCGCCATCTGGCACTCCCCGATGGCAGCGGCTTCGTCGATCTGCGCGGGGGCTGGTACGACGCGACGGGCGACTACGGCATCCATCTGTCGCATCAGAATCCTACGTCGTACTTCAATCCGCAGCAGGTGCCGCTGGTGGTGTGGACGCTGCTCAAAAGCTATCGCGTGCTTGAGGCGCGGAAGGACGACAACTTCAGCGAGTACAAGAGGCGGATGCTCGATGAAGGGCTGTTCGGCGCGGATTTTCTGGTGCGGATGAAGCGGCCGGGAGGATCGTTCTTTGAGTCGATCACCGCACCGGGCAAGGCAAAACTGGCGAAGGATCGCGTGATCGGAAATCCTAACTGGCGAACACAGATCAAGAAGAATGCATCGGATTCGACGGAGCAGATCGGGGCCGCGAAAGGGCCGCACGCATACGAAGCAAGCTACCGCGCCGGAGGCGGCGTAGCGATAGCCGGGCTGGCACTGGCGAGCACCATGCCGGAGGATGGCGAATTCAAACGGGCGGATTATCTGAAGGCTGCAGAAGATGCTTTTGGGTTTCTTGAGGCGCACAATCGCGAGCTTTTGAACGACGGCAAGGAGAACATCCTCGACGACTACTGCGCGCTGCTGGCGGCAACGGAGCTGTATCGAGCGACGCAGAAGGCGGAATATCGCGAGGCGGCGGATCGGCGGGCGAATCATTTGATGGCGCGGCTGGCATCGTCGGACAAGTACAGAGACTTCTGGCGTGCGGACGACGGGACGCGTCCGTACTTCCATCCTTCGGATGCGGGGCTGCCGGTGGTGAGCCTGATCGAGTATGCGGGCATCGCGTCACCAGGGCAGCAGGCGAGAGTGCGCGATGCGGTCGAGCGGTCGCTGCGCTTTGAGCTGGGCGTGACGGGCGAGGTGAACAATCCTTTCGGCTACGCGCGGCAGCTGGTGCGGATGGGTGACGGCTCGGTGCGCACGGCGTTCTTCTTTCCGCACGATACGGAAGCTGCTCCGTGGTGGCAGGGTGAGGATGCGAGGCTGGCTTCGCTGGCGGCTGCGGCACGGATGGCGGCTCCGCTGTTCGGGGACGATCCGAAGTTTCAGGCCGCAACTCGAAGACTATGCCTGGAACCAGCTGCACTGGATCCTTGGGCGGAATCCCTTCGATGCCAGCTTGATGGCGGGTAGCGGGCACGGTTTTGCTCCGTATATGTTCTTCGACTCGTACAAATACACGAGCGCGCCAGGCGGGATTGTGAACGGAATCACCGCAGCAATTAGTGATGAAGACGGGATCGCCTGGAATCAGGGCTATGCGGCGACGGGAGCCGATGACGACTGGCGCTGGACGGAGGAATGGCTGCCGCACGCGGCATGGTATCTGTATGCGGTGAGCCTGCCGCACGAGTGAGAGAACAGAAAAGTCAACCCTGGACGGAGATGCCGGAGAAAGATACGACGGCTACGCCGCGCACGGGCTCTCCGAAGACGCGCGCTGGTTCAAAGACGCTGAAAAGCAGAAGATTCTCGATCTGCGCCCGGGAGACAGCGTCGTCGGGACCAGAAATAATCTTGTAGTCGTAGACCCGCCCTGCGTCATTGACGTAGGCCTCGACGACGACAGAGTTCGCACTGGTATCGATTGCGCGGACACTGGGGCTGATGCCGTCGCGTGCGTCGCTTTCCCCCGGCCTTTGAGCCCTTGTTTCGGCGCCGCTGGATTGCGGGGCGTTGGACTCGATCATCGAATACAGAAAACGCGGACTGGTGGCGGCACTCGATGGGTCGTCGCGGGCCTCAACCGTTTCAGGCGAGGTGAAGGCCCCGATCAGAAGCGCTGCCGAGCCGATCAGCAATACGGCACTTGCCAATCCCGCCGAGGCGCGCAGCAGGAAGGGAGCCACGGTATTCTGCCATTTCACTTGCCAACGCTCAAAACTGTCACGCGCCGTGCGATTGTGCTCCTGGGAGAGGGTAACGCGCAGTTTCAGCGCGAGATCCGGAGGCGCCTTGACCGGGCCCAGTTCGCCCAGAGCCTGCTGCATCCGGCGCCAGGCAGCGAAGTCCTCAGAGCATGCAGTGCATTGCTTGAGGTGGTCCTCCATCTGGAACATCGCTTTGCCGGATACTGCTCCGTCGAGGTACGCGGAGAATTGAGAGCGTATGGATTTGCAGCTCTTCATCGCGCCTCCTCGATGGGCTGCGAATGCGATGGGCAAGCGTGCTTGCGGGCAGCCTCAGCGAACGGCGTCAGCCGCGCCTTGAGGTGGGCGCGTCCGCGCATTAGGCGGGATTTCACTGTACCCAGATTCACGTTCAGAATTTCTGCGATCTCGTCGTAGGCCAGGCCTTCGATATCGCGCAGGATGACGACGGTTCGGAATGGGTCGGGCACCTGCCGCAACTCGGCTTCAACGCGCGAGCGAAGCTCGGACTGCGCAGCCATCTCGAAGGGAGATTCATGCTCGTCGATCAGGGTGTCCCGGATGCAAAGCGGCTGGCCTTCGGACGACTGGCCGGTTTCCGCCTCGATCGTTACTTCCTGGCGGCAATGGCGCGACCACCAGCGGCGCTGGTTAGAGGCCTCATGCAGGGCGATCCGGTAGATCCAGGTACGAAGACTGGCATTTCCATGGAAGCCGGAGATCCCCCGATAGACTTTCACGAAGACTTCCTGGGTGATGTCGGCCGCGTCGGAGGGGGTGGGCAGCGTACGAGCGATAAGGCTGTAGACAGGCTGATGATAGGTGGCGATGAGCCAGGCGAAAGCTTCTTCCGATCCGGCCTTCAACTGGGCGATCAGGTCGGTTTCTTCCTGGCGGATTCCAATTGCGCTTACCAGATTACCCAAGGCAGTTCCCGCGTGCATGGAAAAACTCCTTCTACAGTAACAGGCAGAACGCACAACCTGCGAGTGGGCAAGAGAAAACGCCGCCGGCGGCCGAGTGTCTCGCTCACTCTATCCTTCTTTGACACCAGCCACAGGGGGATTGTTTCCCGGGAAGGCACTTTTCAGTGGCTTTGACCGGAGGGCGGCGCAGTTGTGCTGGGGGCAGTGGCTGGCGCCTTAGGTGCGGGCTTCTTCTTTTTCTTTACAGTCGGAGCCGGTCCATCGTCGACCACCGCGGTTTTTGGTGGTGGAGGCGGGGGCTGAGCCGCCACCGCAGCTTTCAGATCTGCCTGGAGCTTGATCAACTGGGCTTCATGTTCCTGGGAAGCGCTGAGAATCGCGTCACCAAGCTGCGCACGGGCCGCCTCAAGTTTCTGCAGCGCGGAAAAGAGAGAGTCTGCCTCACTTTGGGGCGCGGCAAGGGACGCTGTCCCGTAGACGCGGAGGAGGACGTCATACAAGGCGTCCATATTGCGGTATACGGAGAAGCTGGGGGACACGGCGCCGGGTAAGGCGTCCGCCTGACTGAGCAGTCCAGGGAGCGTATCGGCAAGATCACGCTGGATCGAGACGGCGTTCTGCTGGGTTGCGTTTTTTACTTCGCTCGGCGCCTTCCAGCGCAGTATGTTCAGGCCGGTTATTGCGCGCTGTACCTCGCCCAAAGCCGGTTGCACGAGCAAAGAAACCTTCATCTGCGTGCCTGCTGGAGCAGCGGTATCGGAAGTCGCTTGAGACCATGCTCGAAGGCTAAGGCCAAGCAAAATGAGGAGCCACACTGCGGCGAATCGCCCACGGAAGGGTGAAGGCATATCTATTGGACGATGCGGTAACCCGCCGCACAGTTGCCAGCGCCCTGGAACCGGCCTGGAGTTTGACGAAATGTAGGTCGTCAATGACAATAAAGAGAACCCCTCCAATGTGGGCCTGTGGCGCAGCTGGGAGCGCGCTTCCATGGCATGGAAGAGGTCGTCGGTTCGATCCCGATCAGGTCCACCAATAAACCCAACAACTTAGCGGATTCGCAGAAAAAACGCGATACGCTTTCGATACGTTGGTTCTCATGCTGCATCCTCCGCAGCACTTTCTACGACATTCCTAGAACGGTCCAGAAGAACATCGACCACCCGGCTTTGCGCTTCCCGCTTGGCTGAAGTCAGAGCCTTCGTGTAAATGTTCATCGTTGTGGAGATATTTGCGTGGCGCATCAATTCCTGCACCACTTTGACATCTTCCCCGTTGGCTTTGAGCAGCGTTGAGTAGGTGTGCCGGAAAGTATGGAAGCCGACCCACTTTGTGATTCCGGCCCGCTTTGCGGCAGGTTGCAGTAAGCGATCCAGAAGCGTATCGGCCCAGGGCGGCATTTTGCCCTGAACTCGTTCGCTGGCGAAGACCCAGTCCTCCGGCTCTGCGTAGCAAGTTTCCCGCTTCCAGGCCAGCAACTCGGCAGTGGTGAACTGATCGATTGGAACCGGCCTGCGGGAGGTCTCCGTTTTGCACTTCCCGACAATGCCGTCAACGACCGACCGGGTAACGTCCATCTGCAACGTCTTCCAGTCAATGTCCATCCACTTCAAGCCCAGGACTTCGCTGATGCGCAGTCCTGTAGTCGCAGCCACGATGCCGATGACGCGCATCTTCTGCGGCAACTCCAGCATGAGCGCACGGAACTCTGTCACTTCCAACGGCTCCGTGACCCGCTTCCGCTTGGTGCTCTGGCGGACGGCGAAGATGGGGTTCTCTCCATCTTTGAGCCAGCCATAGCGGATTGCGTGTTGAAAGACTTCACTCATGATGCCCTTGATCTTCGCTTTGGTCCCATTCGCTAAATCGTCGATGGAGCCAAGCCACCGCTCTACTGCTACCGCTTTGATCTCCCGAAGACGGTAATGGCCCCAACGCGGAACGATTCTCGCCTTCAGATAAACAGCGTAGGTCTGCTTTGTCTGTACGACCTTCCGCTCGGATTCTTTTTCCAGATCCAATTCGATTAACCGATAGTGTTCTATCAATTGCTCGAAGGTTTCTGGCAAGCCTTCAGGACGGGAGGTGTGGTGGTTAACGTCGAGGCGCAGTGTCGATACAGCCTTCCATGCTGCCGTTTCCGTTGGGTACTGCTTCACTGAACCAATTACAAGAGCACGCATTTTGGGCTTGCCTTTGGCGTCAATATCACGCCATCGATAAACCCAGACTTCCGGCCCCTTCTTGCGCTGATGACGGCTGAAAAAACCGTGTTGATACCATGGTCGATTCAAGAGACATTCCTCTCATTCCGACCCCGATGGCTGGTTCAATTTTACCGCTTCACATTCCAACCATCGAGAGAGTTCCGAGAGGCGAAATCGCCACATCTGGCGCACTCCCCGACCTACGGGATGCGCCGGCAGGTCGCCTCTTCGGGCCAGTTTGAGCACAGTCTTCCGTGACAGGGCCAGGAAAGTCCGCGGCACGTTCAGGAGCGACAAACGGTTCGTGCGTCGTGGGGTTATTCAGGAGTTCCATCTCTCACCTCATCTGGACATTTGCAACGCGAACAACACTGCTTTCGTTGGTTTTCAATCGTTCGATCATTCCTCACGTCTACCCTCGAACGGCGTAGGCTTGAAGAGCTTCGGTCGGCTGAGCTGGGCGTCCCTGGCCCGGTTCTCCTCCGCGAGTCGATCCAATCTCGCCATTTCCTCTTCTCTTCGGATTTGCCATTCTGGTTTGGTGTTTTGCCCGGTACCCTGATTCGCTACGGGCGCGGCGGCGGGCCGTGATTGCCTTTCTGCGGTCGGCGCCGGGAGGTTCTTGGTCGTCCTCCTAGTCGGGGTAGGCTTACCTGTGAGCCGATTCGCCATCGCAACGAACTGCCGGTATGTTCCCTGGTAGCCCACATCCCGCAATATCCGCCAGACCGTTTTCCAGGGCAGACCGACCTCTGAGATGGCCTTCAACTCAGCGGCAAATCTCTTCAGTCCCCTAGCCTTGAGCGGAAGGAGATCAGTTCTTGCCCGGAGCCGTTCGACCAATGCACTCACCTCAGCCACCTCGATATTTATTGACGAGTACATTTCAATAAGAGTTGGCCATCGGACCTCTGTTCGCGCAAGGTGGTCGTCTATTTATCTGTTTGATTGCCCTCACTTTCCCTCACTTCGCAGCACAAGGCAGCATTCGGCAACACTTTCCCTCACCCTCAATAACGGTGAGGGTGAATGAGACTTTGTCTGCCAGAGTGCGGATTTTGTTGCAGCCCGAGGCTGCGCTTTCTTAGGCTCGGAGAGCGGTGGAGGAATGCGGTGGTTCGAGACGTCTTTCACGGAAAGCGCAGTAGTGGAACATAAAGCGCAGACGCACTTTGGGGGTTTTGCTCTTCTATCCATTTTGTTTTGTGCTAGATATCCTGCCGCACATGTGTACCTTTAGGGGGGCATTGTGCGTCACATTCAAATTGCACATTTTTCGGTGCAGGCCGCCACATTTCCGGCAGGTATTCGGGATGATTTGAAATATCGCAACTGACGATCAGCCAGGGCGTCCAGTCAAGGCTCAGAGGAGCGACTGGTCTGCAGCACGTTTACGCTACCTCGCCATTCTTCCGCGCTGTGGCGTGAATTCAAGGTGAAACCTCGCGAAGGATAGGAAATGAGAACCTGGCGGCTCACCCCAGAAAGCGTCGCAATGCCTCAGCGAGGGCGACGGAGTCGGAGATTTTACACTCCCAAATCGTCAAGACATACCAACCGTCTGCTCGTAGTTCCCCGAGATTAGCGGCATCCCGTTGTCGATTGCGATCTATCTTGGATTTCCAATACTCGCAGTTCGTCTTAGGCATGCGACTACCGCGAGCACAATCATGTCCATGCCAGAAACATCCATGCACAAAGATGGCTTTTCGCCGAGCGGGAAACACTAGGTCGGGAGTGCCGGGTAGTCCTTTGCGGTGTAACCGAAATCTAAATCCCAGGCGATGAACGAGCGACCGGACCTTCAGTTCGGTCTTTGTGTTCTTTGATTTAACTGCGCGCATCGTTGCGCTACGGATTGGATCAATCGCCGTCATCCTCTACTTCCTCTTCCTTCTTAACTTCCACTATCGTGGCCCCGCCTAAGCCTTGGTAACGCCGTTCCGCTAACCATTGCAGACGCTTGGCTTGAGTAAGAAGCACGCGCCTAAGACCACCCTGCACCTGCCTCTCTGAAATGACTTGAGCCAAACGTGAACTGATCAGGGCTCGTCTAGCGAGCCGAAAGTCCGGATGCGAACGGATTTCCTTCACTCGATCGGACACAATGCTAGCTCTATATGAAGGAGGAGTCTCAACTGTTAAATCGCTGGGAGGCGGATTCTTTTTCATTGAGAATTGCTTTGAACTTAGATTCGCTGATCGCCTTACTTGTGATCTGGCGCTCTAACGCATTGAGGTAAGCCTTGGCCTCTTTGTACAGGCCATCCTTGCTCTTGGCATTTGTATTTTGAAACTGAGGTAATGGCCATACTTCAATTTCAGAAACCTCAAACGGATCCAGAACAGACATTGCTACGGCATCGGTCCGCTGATTGGTAAGATGACGACGTATACGGGTTCTAAGCATTTCGTTGGTCTGACCAACATAGATCGGCTCGCCATCGTAGTCGAAGAACGCATAGACACCCCAGCGATAGTTTCCAACCTTAACATCCTCTCCGGACGGGTCAACGAACTTGGAGTCAAGATAGCGAGTAAGGTTGGAGCGGAGGTCAGCCGTCTCTAAAGGAGGGATCTTTACATCGTCCTTAACTTGTTTCGTATTAGATGGCTTCGACTTAGCTGCCTTCGCCTTACCCGTTTTCGTCATGCTGCCATTATTGCAGCTTGACTCGCGGTCGCAAGGATGGGTTCCAATATGTGCTGGGCGAGGTGGCGAACAACAGGAACGGCTACGCCGTCACCCATCAAGTGGTACGCGTCATTATATTTGCACGGCAAAACGTAGCGATCTGGGAGACCCATCAGGCGTGCGGCTTCTCGCGGTGTAAGCAGACGGGAACGCACCTTGTTACCCTTGACGTAGAGAATCGATTGACGGCTAGAACCCCCACCGGGTGTTCTCAGATAGCCCGCAATGTCGTCAAAACGCACCTCGGCGCGTTCAGCCTTGTCGCCGTCAGGTGAAACGCGGGTTCGCTTGTATATTGTTCCAACTATGGTCAGCCCCGACCTTTGGGCCGCCGCCACCTTTGCACGGTTTAAAGGGGACATCAACCCAAGTAACGAATCTGTCTCGGCTTGTGTATGCCACGGTATGTCTTCTTCAATGAGAGCAGCGAAGCTGAGATCTCCTATGTGCGGGAGCAGGGACATGCCACCACAGCCATGCCGCCCTATCAGCTGGTGGCAGTCGGTCAAATGCTGCAGTGACCGCTGAGGTATGGAAAGGCTCCTGCGGCAGAGCGCATTGAAGGCCTGCGTCGATCTGAAGATCGTTCCGAACGCCGATAATAAAAAGCCGCGGACGCGAGTGCGGCAAGAACAACGCCGCGTCAATTACAACGGCACCGGCTCGATATCCCGTAACACGCAAAGCCCCGATGAGTGAGCTGAAGTCTTTACCATCATGCGAAGTGAGCGCGCCGCAGACGTTTTCCAGCACAACCAATGCCGGAGCCCTGCCTGCCTCTTTCAGTGAATTGACACGCTCCCAAAACGGCCAAAACGTACCTGACCTTGCCCCTCTTAACCCAGCTCCCATCCCGGCCAAAGATAAATCCTGACAAGGGAAGGATGCCCAAATTAAGTCTGCCACCCCTGCGATCTCGGAAATAGAGACTTTGCCAACGTCTTTGACTAATAGCTCATGGCCGCCCTTGTAGTTTTCCCGATACGAGTTGGCTTTCTTCTCATCGATGTCGTTCGCGAATAGGCATTCCCATTTCGAGCCTAGCCCGGCTCGGGCCATTCCACCGCCGGCGAAGAATTCGTAGAAGGTTGGCATTGATTGACTCACTTCTTGTTTTGATCTGAGAAAAGAGGCCATTGTTCCGAAACGTACCGCTCAGCTGCATCGCGTATCACCCAAGCCACAGAGACCTTCTTCTGTTTGGCGATGATCTCAAGCGAAGCGTAGACTTCGGACGATAAAGTCACCGATGTTCGGGTTGTGAGTGCTCTTTTGGTCATTGGTGCAAAGCTGACCCCATTCAAGTCCTGTGCACCACTTTACACCACATTGATGCCAACTTTCCTGTAGAAATCTGGACATCAATTCGGCGAGGCCAAATCCGACGCAACAAAACATATTTTCCGGATCATCCGGCCATCTGAACGACCAGGAGGCCCTATGGACACATAGTAGGCGAAGAAAAGGAGAACTTGCAAGCCGGACCAAGTAGCGGTCCAGATGAGCCCAGGCGGCCTGGAGGCCGACTCCGCGTTGCTGGAAAGTCGAGATTATGCGTCGATCACCTACAGGCCGTCTGCTATTTTGCCTGGATCCCAGAACGGCCCATATCCGAGATAATCGTCATCAGAGTTTCCAATGGGCCAGGATGGTGCCGATCCAAATAGTTCTTGATCTTCGCTTCGCTAAATAGGCGGTCGAGATAGGCGCATGTCACTGTAAGCGTAAGGACGTCGGTGCCATAGGTCTCTTCAATGGCCTTCAGGTTCTGAATGATGCCATCGGTATCCTCGCCGAGGAGTGTGTCCGCGGCGTCGGCATTAGCCTTGTTTTGACGTGCCGTTGAAACCTTTGCGAGAAGCGCCGGAGGACTGATGGCGAGCCTTGTCTTTGCGAACGCGACAGAGTAATCATTGCGAAGGACCATTAGCTCTACCGTTGCGATCTGTCCGATCGCTTTCATCTTTCGCAGAACCGGAAACAGTTCCAGGCTTAGCTTCTTATCTCGCAACATCTCGACAACCTCGGGACAAATCCCCTCAAGCATTTGCACTCGCCTCCGAATCGCCGCAATATCCACGTTCAGGGTAGCGGCTATGCGCTCCTCGGCGACTCCGCTCTTTAGAGCTTCCAGGAGCATGAAGTGCTGGGCTACAGGTGGAATGTGGTTTACTCGTTTGTTGTACGTGTAGCTCTCATCGTCCGTGGAAAGGATGCAGTTAACTTCCTCACGCCCCAATATCTTGAAAGCCTCAAATCTGAGATGTCCATCCAGTAGCAAAAAGCCCTTCCCTTCCTGCGGATAGACGACCAGCGGTTCGATTAGGCCAATTTCGCGCACAGAAGAGAGGATTTGTTTAAAAATTGAGGAACGGAGCACCTCCGCAGTCGCGCTCCTCTGTGGAACGATTGAGCTCAGCGGCAGCGTCAGGATGTTGCTCTGAAAAGCAGAACGCAGATTCGTGGCGGCACGCTTCATTGGTCAAGCCTTCCAGCGAGTTCGGCAGGCACAGATTGCACACCTTCGGCTTTTAGTAAAGTGCGAAAATTCTCGTCTGCGAATAAGATTCGGACGGCGGAAGTCAATAAAATCAGCCGATCTCTTGTGCGGTTAGCTTTCACAACCAAGGCGGTCTGCTCACGAATCTTCTGCTTATACTCCTGGACTAAGGATTCGCCCGTGAGTTTGCGCCGCATCGGCGAGGCCTTTCCCTGGAGCCTCTGCTTCTCTAACCTCTGGCTAATGACTCGGCGGGCAGCAGTGATGCGTGCTCCGCGCAGATCACCTTTCTCGTATGCCTCGGAAAGTGCCCTGGAAATCTCATGATTGTTGCCAGTGGCGATTTCTACTGCAACGCTGAGCGGTATACGACCGGCCTCGACGGCCAATACAAGAACTTCTTCCCCTTTGTCGATGAGGTTGCAAATTCCATAGAGGTACGCCCGATCCAGGCCGAGCTTACGAGCGATCTGCTCGCTTGAGTGCCCCCTCTCACGCAGAACTCGAACCTCGAACAAAATGGCATGAGTCAATGCCGGTCTTCTGGCTATGTTTTCGACCAGGCTCATCAATTGACGATCCTGTTCAGGTGCTTCGATAATGATTGCTGGAATGAACATTTCACCAAGCTCGACAAAAGCCTCCATACGCCCCTGTCCGCATACCAGATCGTAGCGTTTGCCGTCGGAGGGTGATTGTGGTCTTTGCGCGACGGTGATAGGCCGCTTCAGACCGACAGTTGCGATGCTTTGAACGACCAATTGCCACTTGATTCGATTACGCGATCGTGGGTTTATGATCCGGATTTCTGCTATCGGAATCGATTCAACTTGTTGCTCGTTCAAGCTATATCCTCCACGGAGGTTCTTTTTGCGAGGTTGATAAACAGACTGAGGGTGTCGAATCGATATAGGTCGAGTAAGACGCCATTGTCAGCCGCAAGACTGAGCCGCTTCCAGAGAAGATCAATGCCCGGAAGCAGGTAGTAGTCCTTGACGGTCTGATTCCCAGGATTCAATCGAGCGGCTATGGTAATGTCCGGAACCAGGCCGGCATCGAACCTGAGTCGCCATCGTTGGGACTGCGCTTTTGTCTCCTGACATCTTGAAAGAATGAGAGACGCCGTGTATTCGTGATTGATGGTCATGAGATCGGAACGGTCGTCCGCCTCTACATGCGCACCGGTGGCTCGCAGATCCGCAACGATGATTTGAACTAGATCTTGATGCCGCCGACGTAACTCTCGATTCGCTCCAATGAAGCTGGAGTCTCGCCGGTCGCTCCAACCGATCAGCTCATAAGCTCTATGCAGACCGCCGAATCGCGACATATACATTGAACTTGAAGGCATATCTTCTGCTTCATCGATGAGTATCCCCGACAGTTTTCCGCACCTCTCCAACAGAGATCGCAACCGCGCGAGCAAGTCCTCGTCTGACAAGTGAGTATGTCGAGCATCGATAATCCGTCGAGCTTGCAAAAAGACATCGGTGGGAACGATTGCCTTGAATGCTTCGCTACGAGAGATCCACATTTCAGGCGGATTTATCAGGCGTTTCATCTTCAGCTTGTAAGAACGCCGGTTGTATACATTGGCTCCGACGTACTTAGGATTGGTGAGAATCTGATGAATCGTCGCTCTCGTCCAAGGTCTCCCCATGTCGGAGAGTACACCTTTGCTGTTGAGATAAAAGGCAAGAGTCTTTTCTGATTGCGCGTCTTCGGTAAACCGCGAGAACAGGTCCCTCACTACCAGAACCTCGGCATCCGGCCCAGGCACCAGGACAACACGGTCCGTCTGTAAGCTCTTCCGTTCGCCTCGCGCTAATAATCCCTTTTCTCTGCCGTCACGATCAATGAGTTGGCGTCGGAGACCGTAACCAGCAGGGCCACCTTGCCTAAATCCAAGTTCGATAAGACGGCATTGCCCCGCGAAGACTTTAACCGAGAGCTCCCGACTGTACTCTCCTGCCATCGTCCGCTTGAGAGTCTTCATCAGTGCAGACGCCATGCTCCCATCGTTGGCGAACTGTTCGCCGCAATAATGAACTCGTATGCCAGCACGCTTCAAAACATATTCGTGATACGCGCTTTCGTCCGCGTCCTGGAACCGCCCCCAGCGGCTCACATCGTAGACCAAGACGTCCGTGAAGTTGGTATTCCCTTGCTCAACATCCCTCAGAAGCTGACTTAGCCCATCCCGGCCCGCTAGGTTGAGGCCGCTTCGCCCATGGTCATCGTATGTGGCGACGACATCCATATTGTGAGTGATGGCATATTTCGTGATGGTGTCCGATTGGTTTTGTGGAGAATACTGTTGATGTTCTGTTGACATTCGGACGTACTGAGCCGCACGGCTGGTGAGTGAAGGCGAATTGTCAATTTTCGGCGGCATCGGTGAGACGAAAGGCCATTCAGCCTCTCCGACCCTATGCTTCATGCATGAATATCAGCTACCAATTTCTGTCTGCACGAGACAAACAATGGGAATGAGCCAAATCCGTAGCAAGAATTCACGGACCGCTCGCATATGGACCCGTACCCTCCGCTCCGGTGTCCGTCAAGGCTCTCCGCTGTGCTTCGACCGCTCACGCGGCGCTTCGCGGCCCTGACCGACACCTCCGCTCCGGGTGGTGGCCAGATATGAGAAGCATTCGCTTCTCTATTCTCAAGAGAATCGGCTTTCAGGTGGTTTCGGCGGGCGGCGCGTGACACTTTGGAACCTCTTGGGAAGAACTGCGCAGCGGTATTTCGATAACCTCGGGTAGCGGCGCGCATATGCTCCTTTACGCTAGAATTATGTAGTCTTTTGAAAGCTTCATTTCAATACGACTGGAACGATCATTCGCAGTGAGGTCTTGATCGGACGGTTATTTTTTGCAGAGCGAGTCAACTTGGGCAGAAAGTCAGAAGCCTTGGCAACACAGAAAACAGGTCGAAACGTAAACCGCGAAGGACAGCGCTGGACAGAAGACCGCGCAGGAATGACCCTACGCCTACCCATCGATCTCCGGGAGGCGGTCACCGAAGAGGCGCGGGTGGCCGGGGATCTTTCGAGGGTGGTTCTTTTCGCCCTCCGAAATGTTGAGCGGAAGAATGTAACGATCACGCAGACTCGCAAGGCCGGACTTCCGTTGTCCAAGCCGCAGCTCTTGCATGTCGGGGTCGAGGCTCGATCCGTGATTCGTGCGTGGGCGGAGGAGGAGGGCGTCAGCGTGAATGCGATTATGGTGAGCGTCTTGGAGGAGTTCTTCAAGCGACTGAGGAAGAGCAAAGTCCTTCGCGAAGAGCTGCGTTTGGAACTTAGGGCAAGGCGTGGCTTTTTGCCGAGCTGAGAATATATTCTCACTCACCCTTGACGGGTCTTGCAGAGAAGGAACATTTCCGCTGGGATGGGTGGCGGAAGAAGCCGGCACCATCGGCGGCAGAAGCCAGGGAAGGACTCCTTCCCTGGCTCCTGGTCATGGGTTACACCGTGAAGGAGAACAGATCGATCGCGTTATGGCCTAGACAGTGCATGCTGAGGCCAACGTCAGGAAAAACGACTTAGTGCCCGTTAGTGTCCCAGACCGGAGAAGGATGGACAATGAAGAACATGAATAACAACTTCCAGCGAATCGGCTCGGTAAGCAACACGCACGTCGGGCGGGAGTTTGAAGAATCTGTACGTCTCTTTTTTGCGGAAACGGGAATACAGCTGCAGCCAAATTTTGTCGCGCTCGTCGGGCATTCCCTCAAGAAGTCACACCGTTTTGATCTTGGCAGCGATGATCCGCCGATCCTGGTAGAGTGCAAATCGTTCACCTGGACATCTGGGGGCAACTCGCCGAGCGCCAAATTGCGGAACATGAACGAGGTAATGCTGCACTTCAGTGTCTGTCCTCAGCACTATCGGCGCATCCTTTTCGTCCTTAAGCACATGCGAAGAGACGTAAGCTTGGCGAGCCATTACGTCAAAACACAAGGACATTTGATTGGCCCGGGTATCGAGATATGGGAGTTCGATCTCGATGCGAAGCAAGGCGAGCAAATTCACCGAGGATGAATCCTGCGTCGTTTGTGGGGCTGGGTAACGATTTGGAACTCCATCCAACGACTTCAGCTAAAGAAGTTGCCAAATGGCAAAAAGAACGGTTGGTGTTTCGCGAACCTGGTAGTATCGATCAGTATCCACCTTCATGGGATACGGCATTGCAATCATAAAGATTTGAGTGGATCGATCAGGAAATGCAGCATTCGACATTTGTGGATCTCTTCTGCGGCGGCGGTTTTCGAGCAGCGCGGTGCCGTGCGCGGAGGGGGCGTGCCTCTCCTCGGTCTCGACGCATGGAAGCTGGCAACAGAGACATATAAGGCCAATTTTCCCCTAGCCGAAGTTCTTACAGAACAGATCGAAAAAGTCGATACTGCTGAACTCGCGAAACGACTGCATCCCGATGTCCTCCTGACATCTCCGGAATGCACTGCCCATTCTATTGCCCGGGGAGCTAAGCCGGGTTCCGAAAAGAGTCGCGAGACAGCTATTGGTATCGTCCCCTGGATAGTGGCGATGAAGCCGCGATGGGTGATAGTGGAAAATGTTAATCGCATGAAGCGCTGGGATCGGCATGATGAGCTGGTCAGCGCAATCGAAGATCTTGGCTATACCGTGAACAGCCTGTATCTGAACTCTGCCGAATTCGGGTCAGCCCAAGCCCGAAAGAGAATGTTCCTCATCTGCGACAACAAGGGCGCAACGGTTACAAAAGAAACCCTCCTGACCTTCAGTAACGCGTCATCGCTGGCAGCCACCGATGTCATTGATTGGAGCGCAAATTTCAAATCGGACAAGCTGCGGAGGAAGGGACGGGCCGAGGCGACGCTGGAGAGGGCAGAGCGAGCGAGCGCAACATTGGGTCGCAACATACCTTTCATCATTGTGTACTACGGTTCCGACTATGCGGGAGGATGGCAATCCCTGGATGTGCCGCTCCGCACAGTAACGACTATCGACCGCTTCGGGTTGGTGACTTGGCTGAAGGGGGTTCCGTACCTGCGGATGCTGCAGCCGAGCGAATTGCTGAAGGCTATGGGTGGTGGATCGGAACACAAACTACCATTTGGCAGTCGCCGTGAAAAAGTGAAACTCTGCGGAAACGGTGTCTGTTCCGACGTTATGACCGCAATCTTTAAATGGATAGGGGAGCAGCAGGCCCCAGCGAAGAAACGCAATGGTCGATAGGAATCTGGGAAGTGTCGATCTCATCGTGGATGAGGTGTACGGCGGATCGAGAAATGGAAACGCGTCTGACGATCCCCTTGCGGACCTGCTCGGAGTAGACAATGGCGCCGGCTTCCGGCATCTTGGCCGCAGGCCCGAAGTTGACACCTTGAAGCTGCTAGTGTTGAAAACGAGCTTTGCCGATGTCAACTGGCCAGACTCTTTGGATACCGAAAGAGGGCTGTTCACCTACTACGGAGACAATCGCAAACCAAGAGAGATTTTCATGACACGCCGAGGCAAGGAAATCTCATCCTCCGGAATCTCTTTGATGAAGCGCACAACGCCATATCGAGTTCCTACTTCCCTCCTATATTTCTTTTCGGAAACACTGGAACCTTTCGAGACGTTCGCTTCCTCGGATTGGCGGTACCAGGAGCCGAAGGTATGGGTGCTGACGATGATCTGGTTGCGGTTTGGCGCACTAGCAGTTCTGGGATCAGGTTCCAGAACTATAAGGCAACCTTCACTGTACTCGACATTCCAAGAGTCCCGCGCGAGTGGATCGATGACATCAAGCGGGGAACGAATCTAAATTCACCTCATGTTCCGGCGGCGTGGTCCGGTTGGGTGAAATCTCGGAAATTCCGCGGTTTGAAATCCCAACCGATCATGAGTATTCGAAGCAAGGCCATGCAAATTCCGGAGGGCTCGCTCAAGGCGTACATCAGCTTGATTTATGAAGCGTATACGGCCAGACCGTACGAGTTCGAACAATGTGCGATGGAACTTGCGAAGCTGTTTCTTCCTGATATTCACCGCGATGAACTGACTCGTCCGTGGAGAGATGGAGGACGAGATGCCACGGGGTTCTATCGAATAGGGAAGGAGGCTGGCGCGATTGACCTTGAGTTTGCTCTTGAGGCGAAGTGCTATGCCCTCAACCGGGCAGTAGGAGTAGAAGCGGTGTCACGGTTGATTTCGCGATTGCGGCATCGGCAGTTCGGAATCCTCGTTACCACCTCCTTTCTCCACGAGCAGGCATATAAGGAAATTGTTCAAGACGGACACCCTGTCATAGTGATAGCCGCTTCAGACATCGCCGAGAAGCTGAAGAGCAAGTTTGGAAGTGTCGCTAATGTGCGCCAATGGCTCACGCGACTCTAGCGCCTCCAAACAATCCGCGCTAAGCATCACTTTTTAAAAACGCACCGAGTTGATTCAGGAGCCTTTCAGGCTCTTTTGTGTCGCATTCCCACACGGTAAGCACCTTCCACCCGAGTTGTCGCAGCTCCTTAATAACCTGCCTATCTCGTTGGCAATTGTCGGCGAACTTCTTCTCCCAAAATGTGCTGTTTGATTTCGGCTTATACGCATACTTGCATCCTCGATGCTGATGCCAGAAACATCCATGAACGAAAATAATTTTACTTAGGCGGCTGAATACCAGATCGGGAGTACCAGGAAGATCACGGCGATGCAGACGAAAGCGATATCCGAGGGCATGGACCAGGCTTCGTACCAGAAGTTCCGGTTTGGTGTTCTTACCCCTGATCCTCGACATGATCGCGGAGCGTTGCTGAGGTGAGAATACATCCACGCGTCTGCACCTCTCCCATTCCCCGTCCAACAATAACCGGGCTGGATGAATGATCTAGTGGTCATCGCTACCGAGGCCAGTCGTAGTTGCTAGCTATCTGACCACACCCTATACGCAGTAGCGACCATCAAAAAGCGCTCACCAGTTGAGAATCTATCTGAGATAACGATAGCTCCTGGTATTCAACTAGCCTTTTCGGCCGCCTGAGCCCCTGGCTTAGGTTTTATGGCCTTTTCCTCGCGAAAGGAAATCATCCCTGGCCGCGCACCGTGCGTATGGATCTTATAGACGAGTTCGGCTATCAGTTGCTCCCGCAGCCGGTAGCTGGAATGAACATCCTTCAATCTAGTACGGGGAACACTGATTGCCAAGCGGTAATAAACCGCCAAGCAGCGAGGATTTGCATCGACGCTGAACGCAGGACTGTACCACAGCGCAGCCGGCGATGAACTCTTGGATTTGGATACACAGGGAATCTCGAGAGCAAGCACGAAGGGCAAAGGTCCAGGATTGCTCTGCGCAGAATCGCAGGCGGCCTCGACCTGCACAAGCATCCATCGAAATTTTGCGTCCTTCGTAAAATCCAGGCACTTATACAAAGTCTTTGCCGCATCTTCTTCGTTAATCTCAAAGATCTGTTCAAATGTGCCGCCAAGAATTTCCGGGGATACGGGAATGACTGCTCCTCTGTCAGACGAGCTTCCCAAATCGGTGGCGTTCGCGAAATGCAGAAAGTAATTGAGGCTCGAAGCCTCGGCTAGTGACAGTTCCGCACCAACAAGATTTTCGGAAAACGCATTGTTCCATAAGCCCACATCGGTTTCCTTGGAATTCAACTGGGAGATACGATCTGCAAGGATTGGAAGTAAAGCCTCATTTACCGCTCGAAACCGGTCTGGCGTGATGTGGTTCACACCTACTGCTTGAACCGCAAGGCGGCACAATATTCGTTCGAGGTGAAGCTCTGGCCCGGAATCGCCCTGGGAAACCGTACTTACGTCCATGATCGCCGCTACAGTTTCAGCAGCCGCACCTAAGACTCGCTCTTCCCAGTTGAATAGAGCTGCGATTTGATTCTGATGATTTAGTATGGCCCCGATCGCCGCCATGAGTTTATCTATGTCCTGCACCGTTCCGTCGGGTGATAGATGGTCATTCTTGTCGAGAGGAAATACTCCGAGAGGCTTGGGTACTGAAGTGAGCCTTTCCACGAGAAATTTCTGCAATGCGGCGGCTTGGTCTGCAAACCTCGTCCAAAGAATGATCAAATATGGACCACATGGTTTCAGATTTTCCTGAAGCAAACCACCAATTAAGGAGAAATGCTGTTCAGGAGTATTGGTCCCACTATCATTCAAATGGAGATCAGCAAAAATTACTCTTACATAGCGACATTCTTTGACTTCTGCCGGATTCCCCTTGAAAAGAATCGGCAAGCAGGCAGCTCCTTGTGCTGCCAATCCATTAGCGATACCCTTCAAGTGTTCCGCGTTATCGTCAATCGCGATCATACGTGGAGATGGCAGCATCGTTAGGCTCCAAATACGAGGGCTGTAATTGCGCCATCGAACTCTTCGGGGATATCAACTTCGTCGCGAGCGGGAAATACGATCCGTCCGCCGCTCAACTCCATAGCTAAGTTTGCGTAATAAAGGCCCAGCCCCATGCCATTTGGCTTGCGAGTGAAAAATGGTCTCAGCAGCTTTTCGGCGTCATCCTGATAACCTGGTCCTGTATCTGCGACGACGATTGCGGGGCCACCATCAAAATCGCTAACTGCGTCGATATAGAGCTGACGGGGGCTCGGTTTTCCATCTTTAGGCACGTCGGGCCATCGGACTCTCATCCAATACAAAGAATTGTCGATTAAATTGTTGAGTGCCCCCAAGACCAGGCTAAAGGCAAAATGAGAGTGAAATCCTTCAATTTCCTTTGTAATTACAGGCGACAGGAGGCGAACCTTGTGGTGTCCGAAGCGCAACACATTAAATCTCCTGGCCGCATCCACCAGTTGTAGCGCAGAATGCGATGCCCGTGTGTCCTTCCGCAGAAGGGTAGTAAAGCCGTCGAGGAGCTTCATCAAATCGCTAGCTTGTTGAGCTGTCTGTTTAGGGTCGTACTCCTCGACGATCGCTCCATGCAACGCCCGTACGCCTCGCTCCACCTCATGAAAGACGACGGCCAAGTTCAATCCTGACATCCCTGCCTGTAGCAACGTTTCCTGCATCTCTTGGTAGTCGTGTTCGATCTTTGCCACATACGGTTCGAAATCGTCCCGTAACCCTCGTCGATCCAGAGCCCTTCTCAACTCGAAAATCGGCTTCTGTACCTTCGATATTTCCGGGTCTGTCCCCTGGTCCGTTAGCTGTCGGATGCTTTCTTTGTCAATCTGCCTTTCAGATTCGAGCTTTCCAAGAGCACCAAGAACAATACGCCTCAATGCTGAACAATATTTGTTTTCGACAAAGCCGTCCCTGCTTGTCTTCTCGACCAGTCCCTTTGATTCCTCCAGGGAAAGATGAATGGCTCCGAGTACGATGTTCCGACTGATCCGGCGAGTGGGAGTATTTACTCTTCGGAGATCGAGACCGAGCCAATCATCGCCCGGCTCCCCGTAGTTGTAGACCCGAATGCCATCTCGATATACCCTGATACCGCCGTTCTCGTCCAGATATTCAGTCAGGAATTGAGTTTCAGGAAGCCTCTTGAGTACTTCACGGTCTCGATCATAGATATAGAACTCGCCCCAAACGGGACCTATGCCTTCGGTAGTATCTTTATCCGCAACGACTTTCTTTGCCTTCCGGTCTTCCTCTGTGGCGGGCGGCAGAAGCAGAGGGTCATTCGTTCCAGAGAGCTCACGCCCTTCAAGTTTAAGGTTTGGAATCTTCCTAAACGTATAAGACCAGTCGAAGTGTGCCCCATCTAGTTTGAACGTAAACCTCCAAATAGACCTATCGAGAATCGCCTGTACATCGGGGATGCCTTGGAGCCAACCTTCTTTGCCCAGCGCTGTTAGTTCTGCGCTAAATTCGGCCGGACCTTCAAATGGGGAACAAATTGACGTAATTTGACGCTGGAGCCGCCGAACTTCACGTCTGTTCCAATATTTTTGGCGGAGTTCTTCAATCTCTATGCGAGTTCCCGTCTGTTCTCCCAAAAAGATTTCAGGCGGGCGGACGCGTACAGTCACTGGAGCATCCGAGAGGAAAGGTTCCCTAATCATCTCGCTCCAGTCAATCTCAACGACACATTCCTTGGAATCGCGCGCACGCGTCACAAGCGAAATGCGGTTTCCCAGCTTGTGTACAGCAAATCGCCCCAGTCCTTTTTCACCAAGAGGGAGCCTGTGAAATTTCGCAGACCGCACGAGGGCTTCTCGCTGCTTCTGGCGATGATCATCAGCAGGAACCAGCCAAATGTTCTGTATCGTCTCAAGCGTCATCCCCTCTCCGTCATCCACAACGATGATTTTTGGTGATTCTTCGTTGCGAAGGTCCAATTGAACGGTAGCGCTTTTGGCATCGGCGTCGTAAGCATTCTTGACGAGTTCGAAGACAGCAAGGCGCGGACTACCGATCAACTCATCACCGAGCAACTGAAGCAGTCTAGCCCGGGGCCGGAACGGGAGCTGAAGGGCGATTTCGGATTCTGGAAGGCTTGAAGACATAAAGTTTGGACAATTCTCTGCCGTTAACAAGGCCTGCTGACACGGTTGTAGACGGGTAAACGTCGGATAATTCAGAAGTTACAACCCGGAGAGTTTAGCACAGCGCCCTTCGCGGCTTCACAAACCAAATGAGCATTCGTACGTCTCTGTCTACCGCATCCACCTAGTCGCTCCATACTGGAAGACTGGTCAATTGAGTGACGACCCATTTTAAAACGCAATACGCTTTGCGAAACGTTGGTTCTCTGGGTTCATACGCGCTTACAAGGACTTAGGCAGCCACCGGGGTCTTGTAAGTTGTTTAAAACCTTATTGTTGGGTCTATGGCATGGAAGAGGTCGTCGGTTCGATCCCGACCAGGTCCACCAATCCAATACAATAATTTAGACAGGGCGTACGTTCAAAGGCAGAGCGTTTGTGTCATAACCGCGTCTGCTCCCGGAGACCGGCCAATATGGTTAACAGCTTTGCATTCTGAAAGTTGGCAATTCCAGACAGAAGAAAAATCCGAGAGAACAGAATCACGTTGCACACGCGACCCCGAAAAAGGGCCTTTGGGCCGCCGATCACGACAACGGGGTTACAATTGGCCTGATACCGGAGGTGGCCAATGCGCAGGCTTCCCATAGTTACGGCCTTGATTCTGGCGATGGCGCTACCGTCGTTTGCGGCGAAGAAGGTTTCTGGCACGACGACGCTGAAGGATTGCCAGCCGGCGAACACGCCGGACAACAGCAAGAAAAACAAGACACACCAGACGTTTGACTTATCGTTCGACGCGGAGGGTAAGAATTACACGTGCCGTACTCCTCCGAACAAGTCGATGAATGCGACGGATTTTGTCGTGGGCAGCTCGATCAACTATGAGGTCGACGGACAAAAGGCAACAATCAAGACGTCCGAGGGCAAGAAATTGCAATGCACGGTCGTGAGGGTCCAAGAGCTCGGCACGGCTCCGGCTGCGCCCACAGGTCCCGCTGTGCCGCAGTAATGGATCGCTCGCCATCCCCGAACCACGAATTTGTCAAAAGTAGGCAACATCCCGCCTCCTTTTTCCGTCCTCCTTCATTCCAGGGCAGCAAGCGGGCCAGCGGCAAACCGTTTCTTTTGGGGTTGTGTCACAGCTTGTGTCATAACCCTCCCATCCCTACCGGGCCCGGCCTGTCTCTCTCCGTGTCACTCGGTCACATCCAAAAAGGGAGCGAACCCGGATAAAACCCGCATAAACACTGCCTCTCTGTGTCGCCTCGTATCGTTGCGTATCTGCCTGTGTTCATTCGCCCTTGGAAATGGCATGGAAGAGGTCGTCGGTTCGATCCCGACCAGGTCCACCAAATACAGCACAATTCTACGCGTGTTCCGGCCTGCTCATGGCCGAGTTCCGTTCAGGTATGGAATTCGGCGGCGACAAGCGTGTGTTGGAGATGATAGGATCACGGGTTTTGGCGAAACCCCTTTCTTTGGAGTCATCCTATGAACCCGCTGACAGCAGAACAGACTGCCGTTTCTACCTATCCCTTCGTACTCACTGAGGATCAGGAACAGCTTCGCAAGGAAATTCGCGAGTTTGCCGCGCGCGAGATCGCTCCGAATGTGATGCGCTGGGACGAGGCGAGCGAGTTCCCTGCCGAGGTGGTGAAGCAGCTTGGACAGATGGGCCTGCTCGGGGTCATTTTCCCGGTGGAATATGGCGGGGCGGGGCTTGGTTACGTCGATTACGTGCTGGCGATCGAGGAACTGTCCGCAGTCGACGGTTCGGTGGGCATTATCGTGGCGGCGCACAATTCTCTGTGTGCGAACCACATCTTTCTTGCCGGAAATGAGGAACAGCGGCAGAAGTATATTCCGAAACTCGCGAGCGGAGAGTGGCTGGGCGCGTGGGGGTTGACCGAGCCGGGGTCGGGGTCGGACGCGGGCGCAGCGCGAACGACGGCAGTGCGTAGCAGCAACGGATGGGTACTGAACGGCAATAAGACTTTCATCACGAACGGGCATTATGCCGATGTGGCGGTCGTGATCGCGGCAACAGACCGCGAGCAGGGCACGCGCGGGCTTTCGGCGTTTGCAGTGGAGAAGGGCACACCGGGATTTCGTCCCGGCAAGAAGGAAAACAAGCTGGGTCTGCGGGCGAGCGATACTTCGGAATTGATTTTTGAGGATTGCGAGATTCCGGAAGAGAATCTGCTGGGCAAGTTAGGCGAGGGTTTCGTCGATTCGATGCGGGTGCTCGATGGCGGGCGCATCTCGATTGCGGCATTGTCGCTGGGCATCGGGCGGGGCGCACTGGATGCGTCGGTGAAATATGTGAAAGAGCGCAGACAGTTCGGCAAGGCGATCGCGGAGTTTCAGGGAATCCAGTGGAAGCTGGCGGATATGGCGACGGAACTGGATGCGGCGAGGCTGCTGACCCAGCGTGCGGCAGTGCTGAAGGACGCGGGACAGCGCGTGACCCGCGAATCGAGCATGGCCAAGCTCTTCGCGAGCGAGGTAGCTGTACGCATCTGCGATGAGGCGGTTCAGTTGCACGGCGGGTACGGTTTCATCAAGGACTATCCAGCGGAGAAGTTCTATCGCGACGTAAAGTTGTGCACGATTGGCGAGGGCACGAGCGAGATTCAGCGAATGGTGATCGGGCGCGAGATCCTGAAGGTCCATCCCTCGCGTGGGTGAGGACTGGCCGTCCAGGCGGTAGCCGTCACGGGCAAGGCGCTTCGCGTAGCGGATTCCATGATTGCGGATTGGCATCGAGGGATGCGGCACATCCCCACGTTGGCTTCGCCAAGGCGCGCATGCGGCCACCCGGGTCACTAGAGGCCGTTTGTTTATGATCGATTGCGAATGGCTCCGGTGACAGACAGCGTGAGAGATCTGGTGGAGCGGGTGTGCGGCGGCGATGTGCGCGCGCTAGCTCGGGCTATTTCGCTTGTGGAAAACGACGCGCTGGAGGCTGCTGAGGTGTTGTCGGGCTGTTTTCCGCACACGGGAAAGGCGCTGCGTATCGGCGTGACGGGGGCTCCGGGCGCGGGAAAGAGCACCCTGGTGGACAGACTGGCTCGCGCCTGGCGAGCAGCCGACAAGCGGGTGGGCGTGGTCGCCGTCGATCCAAGCAGCGCTTTTTCTGGAGGCGCGATTCTCGGAGACAGGATTCGCATGCAGGAGCGGATTGGCGATGATGGGCTGTTTGTGCGCAGTATGGCGACGAGGGGCTCACTCGGCGGCCTGGCGCACACCACGGCTGATGTGACACAGGTGATCGAAGCCAGCGGAAGAGACCTGGTGCTAATCGAGACGGTCGGCGTAGGTCAAGATGAGATCGATATTGTGCGGCTCGCAGATGTGACGGTCGTTATTCTTGTACCGGGTATGGGCGACGATGTGCAGAGCCTGAAGGCGGGAATTATGGAGATCGCCGATATCTTCGTGATTAACAAGGCCGATCGCGAAGGGGCAGATCGTGTAGAGAAAGAGATTCGCGCAATGCAGTCAATTGCGGGGAAGGGCGATTCGCGTGAGGCAGCAATTGTGAAGACGGTGGCGACTACCGGAGATGGAATTGACGATCTTCTGGATGCCCTCGAGGAGATGAAACAGTGGCTGGGATCGGAGGGGCGAATGGAAGCGCGACGCAGACTGTACTGGCGGGAACGGATCGAAGAAATGATGCGGGAGGCGCTTCTCAGGAGAGCGCGTGCGCACGGATTGACCGGCGAAGAGTTAGAAGAACACGCCAGCCGTATTGCGGCCGGGAACGAAGATCCATACCAACTGGTGCCGCAACTGGTCGCGAGGGTCTTTGACGAGAGCGGAGCGAAGCCGTGACAAAGATTGATCACCTCGGAATTGCAGTCAAGAGCATCGAGGCCGCTCGTGGATTTTATGAGGCCATGGGTTTGAGAGTGGCGAGCGAGGAGACTGTCGAGCATGAGCAGGTGCGAACCGCCATGATTCCGGTTAATGACAGCCGCATCGAGCTGCTGGAGCCGACGACCGAGGACTCGCCAGTGGGACGCTTTCTGAAGAAGCGCGGCGAGGGTCTGCATCACATTGCGCTGCATGTGGATGACATTGCCGGGACGCTGCAGGCGTTAAAGGCCAAGGGCATTCGCGTGGTGTCAGACGACGTTCAGTTGGGTGCTGGAGGCCATCTCTATTTCTTTGTGCATCCATCGAGCGCAGGCGGAGTGCTGCTTGAAATCTGCCAGGATCCGGATTGATTGATGCTGCTCGGAATTGACACTTGTGGCGAAGCGGGAACGATCGCGTTGGCGCGGTGGAGCAATGACGGCATAACTCTGCTGGCGCAGATGGAATTGCCGGGCAAAACGTATTCTGCGCAGCTCATGCCCGCGTTGCACGAGATGCTCTCAGCGCAGGGATCGAGCGCGGGTGAGCTGGAGGCGGTTGTCGTGGTTCATGGCCCGGGCAGCTTTACGGGGGTGCGCATCGGGGTGAGTTCGGCTAAAGCGCTCGCCGAGGCGCTGAATATCCCGCTGCTCGCGGTGTCGCGGCTGGCATTGCTCTTGAAAAAAGCGAGGGCGAATGCGGCGGTTCTCGATGCAGGACGCGGAGAGTTTTATTTCAGAACGGGAACAGAGGAAGCGCTGCTTCCACCGGAGGAGGTCCGCGAAAGACTCCACGGGCGTCTTGCGGCCTGTGAAGAGAGCGCGGCCCAGGTTTTTCCCGAGGCTGTTCTCGTTGAGCCGCCCACGGCATCGGATGCACTTCTCTACGCCGCCCCACGCTTGCTGGCTAAGGACTTCGACGATGTCTTTACATTGGATGGCAACTACGTGCGGCGATCCGACGCAGAACTTTTTGCGAAGCATGGCGATCGGCCAGCGAAGGCGTGAATGATCGCGATACGCGCGGCAACATCTGACGATATTGATCATGTCATGAGCCTTGAAGCACGCACTCCTGAAGCTCCGCACTGGGATCGAATGGCGTATGAACGATTCCTGGCGCCCGGCACCAACAACATGCGCTCAGCGGCCTGGGTGGCGGACGATGGCCTGGAACCTGTGGGTTTTGCCATGGCCGTGCTGGTTGTCGATGTCTGCGAGCTGGAGTCGATCGTGGTGGCCGAAGACTTTCGCGGAAGAGGGATCGGCGGGGCGCTTCTGAAGACTGCCCTCGGCTGGGCTGCTGCACAGCGCGTGAGGAAAATGGAGCTGGAGGTTCGCGTCGGCAATGAAACTGCGATCCGGTTTTATGAGAGAGCGGGGATGGTGAGGGAGGGGGTGCGGCGCGGATATTATCGCGACCCTGACGAAGACGCTCTCCTGATGGGAAAGAGCTTGTATTCAGAAGATTAGGCAGTGGAAAATATTCTATTAAAAAGCCATTGAAGGTCGTACTCTCCGGATGCTAGCGTTTATGCGTCTGAATGAAGAGGAGGTATCTTCGCATGGACATAGAAGCAAACGGCTCCCCGGATAGTGAAGAGATCCATCAGCTGGAAGCGAAACATCGTCACTATTCGGAGCAATTAGAATCCCTCACCCAGAAGCCTTATCTGTCAGAGCAGGAGCAGCTCGAGGAAGTCCGGCTGAAGAAACTGAAACTTTACGTCAAGGATCAATTGGTGGCTCGACGAAGTAGTCACCAACGAGCGTACGTCGCCTGACGCAAAGCTCGTTCAATCCAAGAAAATCTTCAATTTTCCGTCCATGCCTTAAATGCCGGCATGCTTCGGGAGTTTGTGTGCGTTCGCGGCTGTCACGAACCTATAATTGATGAATAAGGCTTTGCATTCTCTCATTTATGGTTCGTGACGGATATTTTTATGGAATCGCCCTGCTTGCAGTAGCCGTGCTGCTGCACGTGTTGGCGGGCGGATGGGTGTGGTCTGTCGCGCCGTTGCTATTGGCGGCGTTTTTTCTCTGGTTCTTTCGCGATCCTGAACGGTCGATTCCCCAGGGCGCGGGTCTTGTGGTTTCACCTGCCGACGGCAAGATAACCGAAGTGCTTCGCGTGACCACTCCGGAAGGTGAGACGCTCCGCCTGAGCATCTTTCTGAATGTTTTCAACGTGCATGTGAATCGGTCACCAATAAGTGGCACATTGCGCGATGTTCGCTATCAAAAGGGCGAGTTTCTTAACGCCATGAATCCGGCATCGGCCGAGAAGAATGAGCAGAATCTCGCGATAGTCGAGGCCGACGCGGGATATACGGTCGCGTTCAAGCAGATTGCCGGCCTTCTGGCACGACGAATTGTGTTCAGGCCCGCGCCCGGCACCCGGCTGGGACGCGGCGAACGCATCGGGCTGATCAAATTCGGTTCCCGGGTTGATGTTATTTTGCCTGGCCGTGCTGAGCTTCATGTGAAGAAGGGCGATCACGTGAAGGGCGGTTCCAGCATACTGGCGAATATTCCCGAGCCTGAGCCTTTAGAGGTTCAGGATGAACTGCTCGCGGAGACGGTGGTTTGAAGAATCCCGACACACGCGGCAGCCGGAGGCGCAGGGGGATGTACATCCTGCCGTCGCTGTTTACTGCTGGGAATATCGCCGCCGGTTACTTCGCTATCACGCAGAGCCTGCAGGGCTCAATACAGGAGCCGCATCACTTTGACTACGCCGCCCTGGCGATCGGCTTTGCTATTCCCTTCGATGCGCTGGACGGCCGGATTGCCCGCATGACGAATACGACCAGCGATTTTGGCAAGGAGCTGGATTCGCTCGCCGATGTGATTACCTTTGGAGTGGCGCCGAGCATTCTGGCGTTCAGCTGGGGATTTCATATGCTGCCCATGACGATGGACCCGTGGGTGCGCGAGAAACTGATTCAGCTGGGCGGCTTCGTATGCTTTCTCTTTCTGATCTGCGGAGCCAGCCGCCTGGCACGCTTCAATATCAGCAATGATCCTGTCCCGAAGAACCCGGGAAGGCCTGGACGAAAGTATTTTGTCGGCATGCCGATTCCGGCGGCAGCGGGCATGGTTGCTGCTGTTGTGCATGGGTTCGGCCGGCCGATTTTTAACTGGTGGCTGGCTACCATCTGGCTGCTGCTGGTGGGTCTCATAAGCTTTCTGATGGTGAGCACATGGCGATTCTGGAGCGGTAAGGAGATCAACCTCTCCCGGAGACATCCGGTGCGATGGATTGTCTTGCTCGGTCTGCTAATTTACCTGCTGGTGTTCTTCTCACGCGAATTGCTGCTCGTTGTGGGGCTGATCTATATGTTTTCGGGCATCGTGGCACGAGCGGCATATGGGCGACAGCGCCGAAAAGCAATCCGCGCGGAGACCCTCACTTCTTCTACTACGGCGGCGCAATGACAGAAAAATATAAGATCGCAGTTGTTGGAGCTGCCTCGCTCCAGGGCAAGGAACTGAATGAAGCGCTGCAGGACTCGGTCTTCAGCGCTGCGGAAATCGTCCTGATCGACGATGAGTCGCAGGCGGGGCAGCTTGAGGCAAGCGGCGATGAAGCGACGTTGATACAGCCTATTGGCAGGGATTCGTTCGCAAGAGTGGATTTCGCCTTTTTCGCGGGCGCGCAGGAGCTGACCCGCAAGCACTGGGAAGATGCTCTCAGCATGGGCGCCAGCATCGTCGATCTTTCCTATGCGCTTGAGGGCCTGCCGGGTGTAGTCGTCCGCGCTCCCTGGTCAGGAGGCGAGGCAGAGGCGTTGAATCTGGGTACCCGCGCGATCATCCCGGCGCATCCGGCAGCCCTCAGCCTTGGCATGGTCGTGAGCCGGATGCAGGAAGTAGGCGAGGTTCGCGGTGTCTCAGCTACTGTGCTGGAACCGGCATCGGAATATGGGCGCGCGGCTATCGATGAATTACACCAGCAGACGGTGGCGCTGCTCAGCTTTCAGAACCTGCCGAAGGAAATTTACGACACTCAGGTGGCGTTTAACGTTGTTCCATCGTTCGGCGATTCCAAAGTGCTTGGAGAGAGCGAGGCCCGCATACGCAGGCATTATGAGCTGCTACGAAGCGGCAGGATAGCCGATGCTGGCATCCAGTTGCTGCATGCGCCTGTTTTTCATGGCGTAAGCCTGTCCATCGCAATTGAGTTCGCCCAGCCGCAAGTGCTCGAGCGTATCGAATCGGTCCTGAGCGGCGAGCATATCGAAGTTGTTTCCGGCGACGTCGAACCGCCCGACAACCTGCGCAGCGCCGGGCAGGGGGAAGTGCTGGTGCGCGTGCGCACCCAAAGCGGCTTGGAAGAGAAGACGAATCGATTCTGGATCTGGGCTTCGCTCGACAATCTCAAAATTGCATCGCTCAATGCGCTGGCATGCGCAATGGAGTTGCGGAGGCTGCGTCCCTTGGGGAAGGTTCAATAAGGACCGCGTGAAGAGCGCTTAGACAGAGTGTGAGCCGAAGAGGGGAAGCAAAGCGGAGACCGCCATCTTCGGCTCGACACGCATTTAGAAGATGATCTTCCCTCCGAGTTGCACGTAGCGGTTTGTGCCCACGGCTGTGCCCGAGAGGCCCGAGTTGTAGGCCGTAGTGAGGAAATTAGTGGCTCCCAGTTGAGCGCCGGGAGTGCCCAGATAATCTCGGTTTAAGGTGTTGAAGACGTTCAGCTGCAGCTGCAGGCTGAATCGCTCAGAGAGCTTGGTTGTCTTGAAAATGCTCGAATCGAGATTGTTGAAGGTTTGGCCGCGCAGCGTGTTTCTTCCCACTCCCGGATAGGGATTGTTAAGCGCGTTTGCGTTCGTGACGTTGTTGACGGCATAGGATGCCACGGAATTTGGAGCCTTCGGGTTCGTCAGTATCGGCCGGCAGCTCGTAACGCCCAGGACAAACTCATTAAAATAGTCGTCACAGTAGGTGCCGCCGACTGCATTTGTGGGATCTGAGGGATTCGGTTGCAGTCCCTGGAAGGGCGTGAAAGGCTGGCCGCTGTTGTATCCGTAGATGGTATTGATCGAGTAGCCATTGGCCAACTTGGCCAGAAAACCATTTTCGTGAACGAGTTGCGGAACCTGGTAAACAAATCCAAACGCCAGCACATTCGGGTAGGAGATGCCGCTCACACCCCGCTCGGCGGTATTGGTATTCAGAGGATTTTGCGCGAATTCCAACGTATTTCCTCCTGCGCCGGTGGGATAAATCTCGCTGGTATTGTCGATCGTCCGGCTGTAGGTGTACTGGATTGTTCCAGTAAACCCGTGGAAGTTCCGCGTGGTCAGATTTGTCTGAAGGCTGTTGTAGTTCGAGAAACCCGTGTTGCCCACCGCTGCCTGCAATGCTCCCACATTGCAATTCAGAGTCTGGAATCCGGGAGCATTCGGGTCTTGGCAAAGGGCGCTCGGAGAAACATAGTTGGGAAATGCCGACGCCAGCGGTTGGAGAGTCGGGTTTCCGTCGAGCGCTTGAAAGAGGGCCGCAGTGTGATTGCCGACATACCGCACTTCGACGACCGCCGTGTTGCCGATTCCATACTGAACACCCAGCGAATACGTTTGCGTGTAAGGATTGCGGAAGTTGGGCAAAAGCGGCCCTTCAACGTCAAAACGTGGGTCGCCGCCGATCGGGAGTGCGGCGAGGTTCTGTGCGCGTACCGTCGCGCCGGTTGTGCCGGTCGTCGGCAGGCACTGGTATCCTCCGCCGCAGTTGATCGCACCGGAATTGGCCACTGGGGCGAAACTGTTTGAGTTCAAGTAGATGTTGTAAAAGTCCGGATCAAAATTGATGGCATACCCCCCACGAACCACAAGCCGGCTGTGACCTGGGTTCCAGGCAAAGCCTATCCGCGGCTGGTAATTCTTCCAGCGGTTAGGAACTTTCTGGAAAGTGGTCACGGAGAGTGGAAGGGAGGGATCCCATAGAGGATCTGATCCCGTCTGGCGCGCGACGGTTTCATTGTGCAGCACATTTACCGCCTGTCCGAAAAACTCCCAGCGGAGGCCCAGGTTGAGCGTGAGGTCCGGACGGATCTTCCAGTCATCCTGAAAGTAGAGAGCGACATCATTTTCCTTGAAGGGAATCACCGGGTTGCCATCGGTTAAAGCAAGAGAACCATTCCCCTGAAGGATGGAATCGAAGTCCTGAAAGGTCAAAGTGCCGTTGTAACCCGGCAGAAAGGTACCGGGGGAATTCTGATACTCATAGGCGCCGCCCAGGGCAATGTTGTGATTGCCATGGCTCCAGTTTGCATTGTCCTGGATTTGGGTTATTTTGATAAATTTTTGCGACGGCAAATTGCTGGCGTAGCCGTAGCCGAAATCGGTGCCATCCTGAAAAGTAACCGAACTCGGGCATGCCGTGAAATTGTTCCCGGTGCAATCGGGCACGCCGCCTCCGTCGAAGCTGCTCACCGCCTCCTGATAGCTGTATCGCAGCTGATCGATCCAGGCAGGCGAAAAGGTATGCGTCCAATCGGCGCCAATCGAATGAGTTCTAGCGGGTATTTGAATGTATCCGCCGGCTGCAATCGCAGTTGGCGCATTGGCCAGATCGCCGGTAGTCAGATCGTCCTGGTAGTAATAGCGGACGAAGAAGCGGTCTTTTGTCGAAGGCTGCCAATCCAGGCGTCCCAGGACCTCTTCATCGTTGAATAGGGCAGGAACCGTCCTCGCTACCCCGCCAAATTCTATCGGAGCGGAAGTGACGCCATCCGTCACAGTTTGCGTGAATATCGAACCTGATACTGGAGTCGGGTTGCCTGTCTTAATGCCGTATGGACCCTGGTTTACCAGCGAAGCGACAGCAGGGTTGTTGGGAAACGCTGCCTGCAACTGGGTCAAGCCGTTTGGGGTTGGAGTCCACGCGCCTTCTGAGGTTGAAACAGAGCCGCCTTCACGCGTGTGGTCCCAATAGGTGCTCCCAAAAAACCACAGCTTGTCCTTGATGATCGGCCCGCCAATCGTGCCGCCCCACTTGTTGTCAACTACGCGTGGCACGGTAACGGGCTGGCATCCATCAGAGGGATTTTCACCGGGCGCGCAGAATCCGAAGAGCGGACTCTTCTGCTGGTTTTGAAGGGAGCTCCCCCAGGAACCCACGTAGTATTCGAAGCCGCTGCCATGAAAGGTATTTGTGCCTGACTTGGTTACATAATTCACTACCGCGCCCATGTTGCGGCCGTACTCGGCTCCAAAATTGTCGGTGATGATCTGAATCTCCGATATCGCGTCAGCGCTGCCGAAGAAAACCTGTGGGCCGCCTACGGTGTTGTCGTTGTTGTCCTGTCCATCGATCTCGAAGTTGTTCGAGCGCCCACGCTGGCCGTTGGCCGAGATGCCGACTCCATTCGAATTACTGAAGCTGGCGTCATGGGTCTGCACAACGCCCGGCACAAGAAGCGTGAGGTTGTCGAAGTTCGTATTAAGTGGGAGGCTTTGAACTGCAACGGAATCAAACGACGTGCTCACCTGTGCCTCGGTTGTATTGAGGATGGGAGCCGTGGATTCCACCGTGACCGATTGCGTTGATGCTCCCACAGTCAGTTTCAGTATCCCAGCGTTCGTGGTCACGCCGGCGTTCACATGAAGATTGCGGATCGTTAGCGGGCTGAAGCTGCTGTTCGTCACCGTCAGCGTATAGTCCCCGATAGGCAAGTCGTGAATGGCGAACAGCCCGTCGCCGCCACTCACGGTTTGGAAGGTTGCGTTGGTAGTCGACTGCGTCGCGGTTATTGAAGCCTGGGGTATGACCGCGCCCTGCTGATCGGTAATTGTGCCGGCAATGGAGCCTGTCGTGATTCCCTGGCCAGCGGCAACGTGCGAGGTGAGGGTAACCATTGCAACAAACGCGAGTGAAAGGACAGCATTCCAGATGGCTCGTATCGATCTCATTCCGGTCTCCGTATGTTCGTAAATCCATGCGAGTGATGGCTTGTAAGGATCAGAGGCCGGGGGCGCATTTGCCGATTGCAGCCTGCGCTCTCGTCGTCAATTCGGGGATGAGCATCCGAATCTGCGTGGCCGGCCTCTGATTTTGTCTGATATCTCGTCACCGGCTTTTATCCTGACAAGCGTCAGTGCAAACACCTTGCCCTTTGCGCAGCTCCGGCGATGTATGTGACAAACATCCGGAATTAAGAGATGAGCTGCGGAATTGGACGACAAGCGCTCTCGGCAAACGGCCTGCCCGTTACGAAAAGGCACGGGAATCTCCGCATTTCTGAAGATTCAGAGAGAGCAGGAATACTGATTTATGAAAAGCGTGACGATCCGCAGCCAGTTAGTGACGAAGTGCCTTAATTTGCTGACATACGGTCGCGCCATGTTAATCAGTTACTTCCGAGCCCGCCACATAGGACACAGCATTTGGAATAACCTTCAATCGAAAATTTCCAGTTTTGTGATGAGCCAGGGCCTTTTCGGGACAGGGAGAAAAGATCGACTAATGACTAATACGCGAGCTGGGAGGAAGCACCCCAAATGCAGCGCCTGGCCGGGTGACGATAGCTTCTGACGTCTGTCTGAGAGCACGTCAGGAGGTTGCGATGACCCGTATATCACAGGCGCGAACCACTCTTCTTATGGCTGCGATCCTATCTTCAACGACTTACTGCGCATTATTGTGCCAGGCGCCGTCAGAGCCAACCGGGCCAATGATCGCCGAGCGATGCAAGAGTTCGGATATACCGCCGGACGAGGTACGGCGTATGGCTTCCACCGGTCATCTGCGCGAGGAACTTGAGTTCGCGGCCGATTATTACGCGGGCGCGGCGTCGACCAGGATTTGTCGCAGGCTGCATATTGGTATCAGAAGGCTGCTGAGCAGGGCGATCCGGGTGCCGAGGTCTACATGGGATATTTCTGCCTTGCAGGCAGTCGGGGTGAAAGCCGATCCGGAGCGCGCCGGAAGTGGTTTCAGCGGGCTGCCGCGTCAGGCTCGACCAACGGCAAGCTGAATCTTGCGGTCGCATATCTGCAGGGCACAGGAGTTCCCCATGATACGCATCTGGGGTTTCGACTGCTGAATGAGCTCGCAGAAGCGAAACGATCCGCGCAGTGAAGCGTACCTGGGCATCTGTATATGCTTGGAGTCGGCGTGGATCGCGACCCTGTTGCGGCAGAACGCTGGTTTGACAAGGCCGCGAAGACATCACAATCCCGAAGCTGAATACGCCATGGGAACGCTCTTCTCCGATCACAAATGGGCATGAACATGATTTGGAAAGGCTACCGCTTATCTGCGGAATCCTCAGAGGCCGGGTACGTTCTTAGCCGAGCACTCTCTTGGATTGCTTCTTGTGAATCATCCCGAATTGGCGCAGAATCGCGGGAGAAGCGAGATCCCTTCTGGAAACGGCGGCGAGCGGAGGACTCATGGCGCTCCTCGGCATCCTTGGCATTCTTTATCGCGATGGGAAAGACGTGCAGAAAGATAGCTCCATTGCTTATAAGTGGTTCACGATTGCGGCCGCCGCAAGGCGGGAAGGAAACCGGAAGTATATCTGCGCGCCGACCTAACTGCTGCCAGGACCTCTCTTTCGCCCGAACAGCAGAAGGAGGCAGACAGTTCGGCGGCGCAATGGCTGGCCGCAAACCCTCATAACGAGATCTTTGTTCTTAAAGGAGGTTCTGAGTCGGCATTCTTCCCTATCAATGAGGTGTATGCTACGGAGCTAGCACAGATGAATTCGCCGAAGGGAGCCTCGATTCGCTGAGTACGGTAGATACAAAACCAAAACCGCATCGCCCTGCATTCATGCATCCCGCTATATTTCTTTCGGGATGGTTGGTATTAGCTGCCTTTTTTGCGCTCCAGGAGTGGGTGGATAAGCGCACGTGGAATTACGATGTTCAGTTTGGCAAGGTGTACCTGCTCTGGGCAATCCATTTCCTGCTCTGGGGCATCATCTGCTGGATCTCTGGTGGAAGCTGGGAGAACGGATCCAGCGAGCCACGCTTAAGCCCATCCTTCTGTACGGAGTTCCCCTAAGTATCGTCGTCAGTGTTCTGGATAGAGGCGATATGGGTGGCCTGCACCTGGAATATCCGCCTGGGAAATCGCTCCTGGAGTTACCTGCATCGGCTCGGCTACTTCGTCGACTCAGAAATGGTCGATAACCTGGTGATCTTTTGGGTCGTGTTTCTGATGTTCAGGGGCATCGGCTACTACCAGAAACTGCGTGAGAAAGAGAACGCAGCGGTCCGGCTGGAATCGGAATTGACGAATGCGCAACTTCGCGCCCTTCGCATGCAATTGAATCCGCACTTCCTTTTCAACACGATGAATAGCATCTCCAGCCTGATGCACTCGGACGTCGAAGCCGCCGACCGGATGCTGGAACAAATGAGCAGCATGCTGCGTATGACTCTGGACAGAGGTGACGCGAAGCTTATCCCGCTGACGGACGAGATCGAGTTCACGCAAATGTATCTCTCCATACAGCAAATGCGATTCACCGGGAAAGTTCACAGCTACGTGGCGATCGAACCTGAAGTTCTGGACGCTCTGGTGCCAACGATGATTCTGCAGCCGCTCATGGAGAACGCTTATATGCACGGTGTTGCCGTATCGCGGGGCGAGGCCTTTCTGGGCATCGAGGCGCAGAACCACGAAGGCCAGCTGAGAATATGCGTAAGGAACTCGGGCTGCGGTCTCGCTGGGCGAGCCGCATCCAATCATGAAGGACATGGGGTTGGCATTGCCAATGTGAAGGCTCGACTCGAACTGCACTACGGCAACGACCAGCGATTTACATTGATGGAATTTCCCGACGGCGAGGTCCAGGCAATTTTGCTGCTGCCCCTTGGCTTCTCGCCGCGTCTAACCGCCAACACATTGGTTTACTCCCATGAAAATCAAAACGGTCATAGCGGATGATGAGGTATTGGCGAGGCAGAAGCTTCGTCAGTTGCTTCAACACGATAGCGATGTGGAGATTGTCGGCGAAGGCGCGAATGCGCTGGAGACAATCGACCTGGTGCAGTTCACAAATCCTGACCTGATTCTTCTCGATGTACAGATGCCGGGCATGGATGGATTTGATATGGTTTCGGCGCTCGCGGCGAACGGACAGGCGCGCATGCCGAAGATTATTTTCACAACGGCTTACGATCAGTACGCGATTCGCGCCTTCGAAATCAATGCCATCGACTATCTGCTGAAACCCTTTACTCGAGAACGGCTAAAACAGGCATTCCAGAGAGCGCAGGACCAACTCGCGGTTTCTCCGGAGAATGGCACGGGCAAGAAGCATGATTCGGACGGAGGCTCCTACGCCACCCGGCTTGTTTTCAAATCCAAGGGACGAATCCTGTTTCTTCCCATGACGGATATCCGTTGGATCGGCGCCGAGGAGAACTATGTTCGCATTTGCGCCGACCGGGAGAACCACCTGCTGCGTGAGACGATGTCGCACTTCGAATCGAGGCTCGATCCGAATTGCTTTATCCGGGTTCATCGCTCGGCGATCGTCAATCTGCAGCATGTGAAAGAGATCCGGACGGACTCTCAGGAAGGCGAGTCGTTCGTGCTGATGCAGGACGGTCAGAAGGTTCCGATGAGCCGCGGCTATCGCACGAGGATTTCGCAGCTTCTGGCGCATTAGATCGTTGGTCGAAGCTGCGGGGGCGGAGATTGTTTCCGGCGGACCCTTGCCCTGCTGCATTCCGCACGTTTAATCTTGGGTAGAAGCCCTCCACGCGGGAGTAGCTCAATGGTAGAGTAGCGGCTTCCCAAGCCGTTGGTTGCGGGTTCGATCCCCGTCTCCCGCTCCAAAGCCCAGACCGAAGAAATGGCCAGGTTTATTGGGCAGCGGCGATTTCGCGGGCTCGCTGAAAAATTCCGAGGAACATTGCTTCCGTCAGCTTGCCGGTATTCGTGTTTTGCAGCGATGGGTGATAACTGGCGAGCAGCATCCGTCCATTGAGCAGCGCGTACTCCGCGCCATGGGCGAATTGCATCTCCCCGCGACGCGTGATCTGTCCGGTACGCAACAGGTGCTGGACGACTCCATCGAAAGCAATTTTTCCCAGGCACACGATTACGCGCAGGCCGCGCAGCGCCGCGATCTCTTCGTCGAGATAGGGGGCGCAGTTGGCAAGCTCGGCCGGAAGTGGCTTGTTTCCGGGCGGAGCGCAGCGCACCACGGAGGTGATCTGCATGCCAAGGAGACGCATGCCGTCGTTGCGGTCCACTGCATTGGGTTGCGATGCGAAACCCGTCTTATAGAGGACCGGGTACAGAAAATTTCCCGAGCCATCGCCGGTAAACGGCCTGCCTGTCCGGTTCGATCCGTGGGCGCCAGGCGCCAGACCGACAATGAGCACTTTGGCTTCAGGGTCGCCGAATGAGGGGACGGGACGGCCCCAATAATCGCAATGGGCGTACGCCCGGCGTTTGGTGGCAGCAATCTGAGCACAATATTCCCGCAGGCGTGGGCATCGCTCGCACGCGATGATGCGCGCATTCAGCGCGTCGAGAGCATTCTGGGCCGTGGCTAACTCTGCTGGCATCTATGCGATTCTAACCGCCAGCTGCAGGCACGATTCCGGCGGCACGGCGTAGAATGGGCTCGCCTTTGTTTTCAGCGCCGAAGCATACTCGTGCGCCTGGGAACCTTTGCCCGAGACTTCCAATATCCGAGGTTTGCCCTTCATGTCTGCTCGTTCGAAATATGCTCTCCTGCTTGCTGCTGCCGCATTTCTTGCCGCGGGATGCAAGCAGTCTCCCCCGCCGGAATCGACCGCCCAGCCACAGCCTGCCGCTACTGCAGCACCGCAGCAAATCGGCGGCCAGGACATCGTCAAGCTCGAACGAAAGACGACCAGCAACGGTCAGAAGCCTGAGTTCCTGACAGCGACCGTGTTCCCAGGGCGCGGCATGAATGTCTTCCAGATCACGGCTAATATCCCAGGAAAAGGTGAGGTAGAGGTGCTTTCATCTCCCTCGCTTGCTGATGCCGCGGCAAAGCTCAACGGCGGCCCTGACGACCAGAACGGGAATGCAAGCTTCAGCTTCGGCGGCGCCTTTCTGGTTCCCTACCCCAATCGCATTCGCGGCAAGCTGTCTGCTGACGGCAAGACGATAACGACGGAATGGCAGGGCAAGACGATCACGCTGCCTGCCAACTGGAAGGGCAAGAATCCGGGCGCTGAGCCCCATGCCATGCACGGCCTGATCCTGGCTTCGAAGACCGACGATGTGAAGACTGAAACGACTGCGGACGGCCAAACCGTCACGGGCACTATCCACGCCGGCAACTTTGGAGGCTACTGGCTGTCAAACACCGACCTCAATTTCACGATTGCCCTTGCTGGTGATGCCGTGGACGCTACAATCACGGCGAAAAACGTAGGCACTGAAGCAGAGCCGATGGCGATCGGGTGGCATCCATATTTCAACATTCCCAGCGGGGACCGCAAGCAGGCGCGGCTGCATGTTCCGGGAGAGCAGACAGCCGAGGTCAACAACTACGACGATGTTTTTCCGACCGGAAAGCTCATTCCCGTGAAGGGAACAAAGTATGACTTCACGGCTGCGGACGGGAAAGCGCTCGACGATATCTTCCTCGACGACAACTGGTCAAAGCTGAAGCGCACCGATGGCGCTGTCGATGTCGATCTAACGGACCCGGCCTCAAACTATGGTGTGCGGGTCGAAGGGATTTCCAAAGAGATCAAGACGGTTCAGGTGTACGCTCCGCCTACGAAGGAGTTTGCCGCAATCGAGGAGCAGTTCAATTTCGGCGATCCGTGGGGCAAGGAGTGGCACGGCATCGATACTGGGATGGTCACACTCAAGCCCGGCCAGTCGGTGACCTGGCACGTGCGTCTGCAGTTGATTACTCCGCCTAAGTAGCGGGCATTTCTGCGAGGGTCTCTCTCGATGCCAGGCATTGCATCACATGGGAGAGACCCGACCTTGCGCCCGGCCTTCCTCGCCCCACTTTGCTCTTCACCGAGATGCAGCACTATCTGGTAACGTCCTCTGATTTTGAGTAACCGCAAACATGGTAACCAATGAATAGGGATTTCTAAAGAGTGACGCGTCTGTTACCAAAATGGGATTTTCTCTTTTGGACTGATCTGTATGATCGGTATTAAGTCGGGGTGGTTCGGTAGCTATCAGTAAAAAACAAATTTTTACACCTCAATTGCGACCTTTTGGTTCGTTGCTGTTCTGCGTGTCAGGCTATTGAATGGTACCGCAACATTCGTAAGGGACCTGCTTATGTCCGGATTTACATGGGCGAAGCCTGCCAAAAACTGATTCCTGCCTCCTGCAGCCAGAACAAATCGGTGTTTTGCGGTGATCGATTTGGAGCGCGGTTAAGAGATACCGAGCCCGTCACCTATCGAACTAACTCGAATTAGCTATTTTCTGACTGAAAACTGCCATTTCTAATACGTTTCAGCCTGCTCTTAGAATTTCCGGCGAGTCCCCCCTCCGCCAAGTATCCCTTCAGTTGGACACGTAGAGTGCCCAATGAGGGGCCAAAAACTTACAAGGAAGAAAGGTATCTATGACTACATCCGTGCTCTCTCCTCAGAATCACCTAGTTGAAACCGAAATTCAGCCGAAGATCGAGAGCATGATCGCTGATCTCGTCGCTTCGCTGCCTGATGCAAAGCAGCTAACCAGCGAAGAGCGGCGTGGCATGATTGCCCGGTACTCCGCCGTGCTCGAAGGAAACTTCATTTACTGGATGACCGCCAGCTATCTGGCCATTCAGACCGAAGAAGCACGTGAGGAGATCACTGAGAACCTCATGGAAGAAGTAAAGGAAAGTCATCCGGCGATGCTGCGCAGGTTCACTCTGGCGGCTGGGGCCTTTCCGACGGAAGCCGACGCAATGATCGTTAATGACGACATGAACAAAGTGCGCGTCTTCCTGGGCCGCCTCTCCGGCGTGCAGTCGCTTGCAACGATGGCGTTGTTTGAAGGCTTTATTCAGAAGTTCATGCCCTATCTGGCGGACCTGGCGACAGCGCAGGGCTCCAAGGATATGGAGTACACCGACGTGCACGGCGTTTGCGACATCGCTCACACACAGGGACTCTTCACGGCCCTTAGTGCTGAGATGGCGGTCAATCCGCTCGAGCCCGGCATGGACATCTACGAGGGTGTCTATCTACTCCGTAACCTGGTCAACACCATCGTTTTCGGATCGGTCAACTAAACTGACCGCCTGATTTTTCCTGTGGGGCAATTGATCGTGCAGCAGACACAACATCAGCTGGAGAGAAACTTGCCCGAACAGGCTGGCTATTTCAGCGTTCCGGGAGCACACCTTTACACGGTACTGCACGAAGTGGCAGATCCGGTGGCACGTGCTCTGCTTGTAGGCCCGTTTGCCTCGGAACGGCAAAACACCTATGGTCCATGGGTCCGGTGGGCTCGCTATTTAGCTGAACGGCGAATAGAGGTTCTTCGCTTCGATTACCGCGGCATAGGGGAGAGTACGGGCGCTTTTGAAGACATGACATTCGATGACTGGTGTGAGGACGTTCGGCTTACCGCCGAATGGCTGAATCGCCGGTCACCGAATGTGCCGCTGTTGTTGCACGGGCTTGAGATCGGCGCACTGCTTGCAAGCAAGGCCTTCGAGAAAGGAATCGGAGACATCCTGATGCTCTGGTCTCCTCCGGCGACTGCAAACCAGGCACTCCGCACAACGCTGCTTCGCTGGGTCGGCCTGGAACAGCTGCTCCGGTTTACGGAAGAGCGCAGAACGGCTTCCGATGCCATTCGTAAGCTTGAACAAGGCTTGCCGGTCGAAGTGGAAGGATATCAGTGGCCGGCCAGCTTATGGCGCGACTCGTTTAACTGCCAACTGCCGCCCGGACTGGAAGACGAGAGCACAGCTGCCCTGAAGTATCAGAGACCAATCAAGATCACGGTTCTCGGTCCGGAAGCGGCGCAGCTTGCGAAAAAAGGGATCGTGGGCGGGGGCGACGAGATTAAAGACCTCAGCTGGCTGTATTCCGATCATTTCAAGTGGATTGCGGAGACACTCTCCGGATCCGGATCAATGGGGGCACGGAATGGTCACAACAATTAGCTCTCGCGAGTTGTTCACGCTCGACGGTCGCGGCGTCGTCGTTCGCGGTACATTCCATAAGCCTCAATATGAAACGGCTGATTCACGCCCGGCTCAGATCGACCGGAACCGCATCGGCGTATTGTTTCTGAACTCACTGTTTCTCCCGAGAACCGCAACCGGCGATTCATCGGTTTATTGGGCGGAGTCGTTCGCGCGCGCGGGGTATCCGTCCTTCCGACTTGATCTGCCGGGGCTGGGAGATTCTGATGCGCCTCTCAACACTGAACTGCTCGATTTCATCAACGCGGGAGGATATGAATCGATAGCATCGGCGAAGGTTAAAGAACTCGTCGAAAGATTCAACTTACCCGGTGTCGTAATCGTGGGACACTGTGCAGGATCAGTCTCAGCGCTCTTTACCGCTGGGGCGAGCAAAGAGTGCAGGGGCCTGGTTCTCCTGGATCCCTATTTCTTCTTGCCTCCACAGCTGAAGAAATCCAAGCTATGGAAACGGCTGGTTCGCTGGGCGGCGAGCAGTAAGGTCGGCGGGGCTCTCAGCCGCGTTTATGATCGGCTGAAAAATGCCAGATTAGCGATGCGTAAAAACGCTCTTCCGGGAAATGCAAATTTGCCATTGCTGCGACGCTGGAAGGATGCAACGACACGCGGACTGCCGGTGCTCCTCTTCAAGGCGCCGGGGCGTAAGTCACCGGGAACGAAGCCAAGAGTAGGAGAGTTCGACTACCTCAAATACATCATGGATGTGGCAGATAAGAAGAGCGAGGTCGTGCTCGAATTGATCGAAGGCACAGATCACTCTTTTGCGAATCGCACGGGACGCGCGGCTGTCAGGCAGCGTGTTGAGCTCTGGTTGAAGACGCATTTCCCACTTATCGAGGCAGAATATCTTCCCGTAAGTTCAATGCAGGTGATGGCGGACGATAAGATAGCAGAAGAAATCACGCCCCATGTTTATGAGGGCATACTTCCCCTGGAGAATCTAAAACTCATCCTATGAATGTCCGATCCGAAATCACCACTCAATTCAAGCAAGTCGCCGGCGAATATGACAAACGCCTCGCGCCACTCACCGATGATCTGGAACTGCTGGATTCCGGACTCGATTCGCTTTGCTTCGCCGTCATCGTAGCCCGGCTTGAAAGCCAGCTTGGTGTCGATCCATTCAGTGCTTCCGAAGATGCAGTCTTCCCTGTGACCTTCGGCGAATTCGTTCAATTTTATGAAAATGCCGCAAAATAATCCGACATCGCTTTGGAGTACGATCAGCGCCGCCGACGATTTGTCGACGCGCTTTCTCTTCGCCGCAGAGGCCAACAGGGCTCTGAGCGAACTGGTCGATGGAACCGCGCTTTACGGCCACGCTGATCACCTCCGTGGGCGATCTGTCGTAATCGCTACGAAGCATCAGCTCCCTGCCGCCCTGGCTCTCGTCGAGCTTGACGGCGTCGCGCGGCGTGTCATCCTTTATCCGCCCGACCTGCCGCTCGGCTATCTGCCATTCGTCATCGAGTCGGCTGACGTGGATGCAGTCGTGTCGGACGGGACGACGTCCGAATTGGGCAATCCTCGGGTTGAGCGTTTCGTTCCCTGCAATGGAAAGATCACTCCAGGGGTCAGCGATCGGACGGCGGAGTATCAGACGGAGTGGATCCTCCTCACATCCGGTACAACGGGATTGCCGAAGCTGGTCGTCCACACGCTGGAGAGTCTGGCTGGGGCAATGAAGCGCCGCAGTGAACCGGCTAGCCCGATTGTCTGGAGCACGTTTTACGATATTCGCCGTTACGGCGGCCTGCAGATCTTTCTTCGCGCCATTCTCAGCGGAACATCGCTCGTGCTCTCGAGCGCGGAGGAATCGACTGCGGAGTTTCTGGCACGAGCCGGCTCACATGGCGTCACTCATATCTCGGGAACGCCGTCGCACTGGCGCCGCGCACTCATGAGTCCGTCGGCAAACCAGATCGCTCCGGAATATGTTCGCTTGTCAGGAGAGATCGCCGACCAGGGAATCTTGAATAATCTGCAATCCACTTACCCGGATGCGCGAGTCGCTCACGCTTTTGCCACCACGGAAGCTGGTCTGGCATTCGAGGTAAACGACGGCAGCGCAGGATTCCCGGCCAGTGCGATTGAGCAGACGCCCGGCATCGAGATGAAGGTTGAGGATCAATCGCTGCGAGTTCGCTCAACTCGCACCGCGAGCCACTACCTGGGCAATCCGGAAAAGATTCTCAGGGATGTGGAGGGCTTTGTCGATACCGGCGACCTGCTCGAAATGCGAGATGGCCGCTATTACTTTGTCGGCCGCAGGGATGGGGTCATCAACGTTGGCGGCCTCAAGGTATATCCCGAAGAAGTGGAGTCGGTCATCAATCGTCATCCGGCTGTGCACATGTCCCTGGTCCAGACGAAGAAAAATCCAATTACAGGCGCGCTGGTCGTCGCCAACGTGGTTCTCAAGGAAAACCAGAAGTCGCCCAACAGCGACATCCGCGGTCTCCAGCACGAGATCCTGCTGTTCTGCCGCGGCACGCTTTCATCACACAAGGTTCCGGCTGCCATCAACTTCGTCTCGACGTTAGCGGTTTCTGAATCCGGGAAGCTTGTCCGTCGCGATGCATAATGTGATCGTAACCGGCGGGAGCCGGGGTCTGGGCCTCGGGATTGTCCGCCGACTTGCCGGCGCCGGCTACCGTGTCATTGCCATTGCGCGCAAAGAGAGCGGCGAACTGCAGGCTGCAATGCAGGAGGCCCAGCAGGCGAATACTGGGGCCATCCATTTTGTTCCCTTCGATCTCGGCGAGATCGAAGCTATTCCGGAGTTGGTCAAGAAGCTGCGGAAGGAATTTGGCGCGATCTATGGGCTTGTGAACAACGCCGGCATGAGTTTCGACGGAACGCTTGCTCTCATGCACACTTCGCAAATCGAGCAGTTGGTACGCGTGAATACCGTATCGCCCATGGTCCTCACCAAACACGTGGTACGGTCGATGATGGCGGATGGCGGTGGTCGCATCGTCAGTATCTCGTCGATCACTGCTTTCACCGGTTATAGCGGCCTCTCGGTATACAGCGCCACCAAAGCGTCTCTTATTGGATTCTCCAAGTCTCTGGCGCGTGAGGTCGGGCGTATGAAGGTGAACGTGAATACTGTCGCTCCCGGCTTCATCGAAACCGACATGACTCAGGGCATGAAGGAAGAGCAGCGTCAGCAGGTCGAGCGCCGCAGCGCGCTCAAGCGGCTTGCAGAAGTCGACGATGTAGCGAATGCCGTTGAGTTTCTTCTGAGTGATAAAGCCAAGAACATCACAGGGACGGTGCTTACCGTCGATGCAGGAAGCACGGCGTGACAATAGCTGAAAAAATAACTCCGAGCCAGGCTCCCGTTTCAGCTGCGACGGCCTGGTTACGGGCGCTGGAACTGACAGCCCCCATCCCGCGCAATCCCGATCGCGTTCTCTCCACCGTGATCGAGGAAATTGCGACGCGATCAGGTGACCAGCCGGCGCTGCTTTCTGACCGTGAATGCCTGACGTACGGACAGCTCTCCGCGCGGGCGAATCAATATGCCCGCTGGGCGCTTGACCAGGGACTCGCCAAGGGCGAGGTGGTCTGCCTGTTGATGACGAACCGGCCCGAATACTTTGCCATATGGCTGGGCATCACGAGCGTTGGAGGGGTCGTCGCTCTGCTCAACACCAATCTCGTGGGTGTCTCCCTGGCCCATTGCATCGATATCGTCAAGTCGAAGCACCTTATTGTGGCTGGTGAACTCGTCGATTCTTTCGCGACGGCTCTGCCGAATCTGACAACCGCTCCGCTTGTCTGGACTCACGGCGTCGAGCACACCTCCTTTCGACAGATTGATCGAGAAATCGAGCAACTGTCAGACGAAGCGCTCCGCTCCGACGAGCGTCGGCAGCCGAATATCGGAGATCGAGCGCTTTATATCTTTACCTCGGGCACAACCGGATTGCCCAAGGCGGCCAACATCAGCCACGCGCGTGTGATGCAGTGGAGCCATTGGTTTGCGGGCATGATGGGAGTGCAGCCGGAAGATCGCATGTACAACTGCCTGCCGATGTATCACAGCGTCGGCGGGGTTCTGGTGCCGGGCGCGATCCTTGTGGGCGGAGGCAGCGTTGCCATTCGTGAAAAATTCTCGGCCAGCCAATTCTGGAGCGACGTCGTCCGCTGGGATTGCACAATTTTTCAATACATCGGTGAGTTGTGCCGCTATCTGCTCCACACTGCGCCATCTCCAAACGAGCGCAATCATCGAATCCGGATGGCGTGCGGAAACGGACTGGCAGCAGATGTGTGGGAGAGCTTCAAGGAGCGCTTCGGGATCCCACAGATCTTCGAGTTCTATGCGGCTACCGAGGGTGGCGTCTCTTTGTTCAACATCCAGGGGAAGCGGGGCGCGATCGGACACATTCCTCCTTACCTGTTGCATCGCTTCTCGCCGGCTCTGGTGAAGTTTGATGTCGAAAAGGGCGAGCCGGTCCGCAACGATGAGGGATTCTGCATTCGATGCGCTGCGAATGAAGCTGGTGAAGCCATCGGCAAAATCGTGGAGGATCCTTCGAATGTCGGTAGCCGCTTCGAAGGCTACACGGACGAGCGAGCCTCGGACAAAAAGATTCTGCGCAATGTCTTCGCGACTGGAGACGCCTGGGTTCGAACCGGCGATCTGATGAGGAAAGACGAGAAGGGATTTTTTTATTTCGTCGACCGGATCGGCGACACGTTTCGCTGGAAGGGCGAGAACGTCGCAACATCCGAAGTCTCGGATGCCCTCAGCTCCTTTCCGGGAGTCCAGCATGCAAATGTTTACGGAGTGACCATTCCCGGAACCGAGGGAAGGATTGGCATGGCTGCGATCGTTGCGGAAGATGCAATGGACCCGGACGGGCTGCGAAATCACCTCATAGGCCGGCTTCCCGCGTATGCCCGCCCCGCGTTTTTGCGCATCCGCGAGGATATCGAAGTAACGGGGACCTTCAAATACTCAAAAGTCGATCTGGTACGACAGGGGTATGATCCGGTTGCCACAACGGATGCAATCTACTTCGATGATCCGGAATCAAGGTCATTTATCAGGATCGACAAAGAACTGTACGACCGCATTCAATCCGGACTGATCCGGTTTTAGCGAGCGAGATCCGTCTTTAACGTCGGACTGGTCAAAGATGCAGATTCTATGCCCCTTTCGAGGCATCCACTGCGGCTTTATTTTCCGGTAGCATTCAGGTCTATTCAGAAATTCGTTGGCGTCCGCGAATAAGAGAGTCAAGATGATCATCGATCAATTCAGGGATGAATTCGAGCGAGTGCAGGCGGAGATCGCGCACGGCCCCATCGTCCCAAAGGTGACGTCCGGCGAGATTCGAGACTATCTCGCGACTCGCTATGACTTCAAGAAGGAGCTGATTCTTGAGGATGTCATCGCAGACGTTGAGCACATGTTGAAGAGCTGGCAGGTGCAGGTAACTCACCCTCGCTACTTCGGCCTCTTCAACCCGAGCGTGACACTCGCATCCGTGGTTGCCGACACCCTGGTAGCCGTCTACAACTCTCAGCTTGCAAATTGGCGGACCTCGCCCGCGGCGAACGAGATCGAACGGCATACGCTTGGCTGGCTTACAGAAAAATTCGGCCTTCCTGCGGAGACGATCGCGACTTTCACAAGCGGTGGAACCGAAGCCAACCTTTCAGCAATGGTTGTTGCGCTAACCCATGCCTTTCCGGACTATGGTGAACATGGCCTTCGCCATCTGGCCGCTCAGCCGACCATCTACCTCACCGAAGAAGCTCACAACGGTTACAACAAGCTCGCGCATATTACGGGGATCGGCCGGAAAGCCCTCCGTATCGTGGCGACAGACAGCCAGCTAAAGCTGGATGTAACTGATTTGAAACGCCAGATAGCTGAAGACCGCGAGAATGGATTCGCACCATTCATGGTCATTGGCACAGCCGGAACCACCGCTACGGGCGTCATCGACCCTCTGCCGGAAATAGGGCTTTTTTGTCATGACGAGAACCTGTGGCTCCACGTCGATGCAGCATGGGGCGGCGCGGCGATCATCTCACCACAGCTCAAGCATTATCTGGCCGGTATTGAAGCCGCTGATTCCATTACTTGCGATGCCCACAAGTGGTTCTCTGTTCCGATGAGCTGCGGGATGTTCTTCTGCCGCCATCCGGAGCGTGTTGCCGAGGCCTTCCGCGTCGGCATTACCTACCTGTCGAAGAACACAGATTTGTCTGCACCGGATCCGCTCATGACCTCGATTCAGTGGTCCCGCCGGTTTATCGGCCTGAAGCTTTTTATGGCGCTTGCGCAGCACGGCGAGTCGGGGCAGATCGAAATGATCGAGCATCAGGCCCGCATGGGTCATGTCCTGCGAGAAGCTCTGGTCGCGTCAGGGTGGCGCATCGTCAATTCCACGCCGCTGCCGCTCGTCTGCTTCACTCGGGAGGGCCTTGTTCCTGCGGAATTCCTGGCAGGCCTCCGCGAACGCCAGATTGCGTGGATGTCGGAAGCAGCGGTCGGAGGGGTTCCAGCTCTGCGGGCATGCATTACCAGCTTTAAGACGACCGAAGCCGATATTCGTTGGGTGGTAGATGAGATGAATCTTCTCTTCTCTCAACTTGCCGGACATTCCCAGCCACAATCCGAGCCGAATCAGACAGAGGCGCTACTCGCGCAGTCAACGGGCAGATGAAGCGATGAAACGGGAAACAATTGCCGTTCACGGCGGCTACGAATACGATCCGACCACCAAGGCCGTAGCTGTGCCGATTTATCAGACGGTCTCGTATGCGTTTGACAGCGCCGATCACGCAGCGGCGTTATTCAATCTTGAGGCGGAAGGATTTCGCTACACGCGCATTGCGAACCCGACGACGGCGGTGCTGGAGCGGCGTGTTGCCGCGCTCGAGGGCGGCCTTGAAGCTCTCTGCGTCAGCAGCGGACAGGCGGCCGTTTACTATGCTGTTCTCAATGTGACTGAGCTGGGAACCAACATTATCTCGGTCCCTCAGCTCTACGGAACGACGCACAGTCTCTTCGCTCATCTGCTCCCCAGCCACGGAATCAACGTCCGGTTTGGGGAGACAGATCATCCGGATGCGCTGGAAAAGCTGATTGATGACAAAACCCGCGCGATCTACTGCGAAAGCGTCGGAAATCCGGCAGGAAATATCTGCGATATCGAGAAGCTGGCGCGCGTGGCGCACAAACACGGTCTGCCGCTGCTCGTCGACAATACTGTAGCGACACCCCTGCTGCTTCGGCCGATCGAGTACGGCGCGGACATTGTTCTGCACTCTCTCACGAAGTTCCTGGGTGGGCACGGCACGACGCTCGGCGGCGCCATCATCGACAGCGGCAATTTTGACTGGAAGCAACACGCGTCGCGCTTCCCCATGTTTAATCAGCCAGATCCCTCTTATCACGGACTGGTCTATACCGAGCACTTCGGAAAGACGGCGTTTATGGGGCGCGTCCGCAGCGTCTATCAGCGGCACACCGGCTCTGTGCTGGCGCCATTGAGCGCATTTCTGCTGCTGCAGGGTATCGAAACAGTTGCGCTGCGAATTGACCGACACGTAGAGAATGGAAGAAAAGTAGCTGAGTTTTTGCGCGATGATCCCAGGGTCGCGTGGGTCAACTACGCGGGATTTCCGGCCAGTCCTTATCATGCGCTAGCGCAAAAATATCTATGCGGCCGCGCCTGCTCATTGATGACTGTCGGGCTCAAAGGCGGCTACGAAGCTGCCGTCAGATTTCACGACTCGCTGAAGCTGGTCACACGCCTTGTCAATCTCGGAGATGCCAAGTCATTAGCTTGCCATCCCGCCTCGACAACGCATCGACAGATGTCGCACGAAGAACAGCTCCATGCTGGGGTCAAGCCGGAGATGATCCGGCTCAGCATTGGGATCGAACACAGCGAAGACATTATTGCAGACCTTGATCAGGCTCTTGGCGCCACGATCTAGGTCAAATTCCATCTCCCCCGAGTGGTTCAAACCAGTACCCCGGAGATATTTATGCCTGTTTCCTTGAACTCGAATCTGCCTGGTGACGCGAAGTCCTGTACGAAAGGTCTCTGCGCGAACCCGTCTGCAGGCTGCCTGGATAGGTTGAGCAAGACTCTGAATATCGGATTGATCAATAACATGGCGAACGGTGCCCTTGAGGCAACCGAACGCCAGTTCCTTTCATTACTCGACTCGGCCTCTGAGGGCTTTTCGATTAATCTGTCGCTTTATTCATTGCCGGGCGTCCCTCGGAGTGAAGCGGGCGAACGACATATCCAAACCTATTATTCGAGTACTGAAACCCTCGGCGATTCGAGCCTCGACGCCCTCATCGTGACCGGAAGAGAGCCGCTGACTCCGAATCTTCGGGATGAGCCATACTGGGAGAGCTTTACAAAGGTGCTGGAGTGGGCCCAGGAGAATACCCACTCGACCATCTGGTCCTGCCTGGCCGCGCACGCAGCCGTGCTTCATCTCGATGACATCAGCCGGATCAAGAACAACCACAAGCTCAGCGGAGTATTTGATTGCGACCAGTTATCTGAGCACCCGCTGACTTCGGGTACGCCCGCCCGCTTCAATCTCCCCCACTCCCGGTGGAACGGGCTTCCAGAAAATGCGCTGGCAGCTCGTGGCTACAAGGTTCTCACCCGCTCTGCGGATGCAGGCGTCGATACCTTCGTTAAGCAGCAAAAGAGTCTCTTCGTATTTTTCCAGGGACACCCGGAGTACGAGTCCAATACCTTGCTGCTCGAATACCGCAGAGATGTTGGGCGATATCTCAGGAGTGAAACGGATATGTATCCCCTGATGCCGCGGAGTTATTTCGACGAGCAGACGGCAAATGCTCTCGCAGCCCTCCAGGAACAGGCGATGACCTGCCGCCGGGAGGAGCTGCTTGCGGAGGTCTCCAAGGTCTTATCTGAGACAAGCATTGAGAACACCTGGCACTCGACCGCGGCCGCCATTTACAGAAACTGGCTGCTATTCATTGCCGCCCAGAAAAAGCTGCAATTAAAGAGACGTGTTGCCCCTCTGGATACACCCAGGATGGCAGCTCCTCTTCCGGTCCTGGAGACCGCTGCCAACGTCTTCGTTACCGTCGAAGGGTTAGCGTAATAGCACGGCAGCCATCGAGGTATCGCGCAATGTCCTTTCAATTGCGAACGGTCCCGTATTTGTAGAAACAGGTTTCCGTAGCCGTCGTACCTTGAGTCACTTGCGGGCTGCTTTACTTGCCAGCCGGCTGCTGCTGATTCTCCAGCGCCATCACTGCGTATGCGGTCGCCCCGTCACTCATGAACCGCGCTACGTCGCTTTCCGGATCCCGCTTTTCATTGATGGAGTAAGCGTGCCAGGCGCCGTCGCTGCCCTGATGCTCTTCAAGCCAGTCGAGACCATGTTTCACCAGCCCGTCCTGAGGGCTGGTTCCCGACGCTTCCAGCGCCATTACGACCAGGGCCGTCGCATACCCATCGCTCATTTCCGGACTGGTCATCTCGGCGAGTTCGTCTTTCAACCGCTTCCACTGGCTGTTTTCCAGCTGGCTTCGAGGGTCGAGGGTGGCCAGACTCCAGCCACCGTCCGGCTGCTGATGCTTTTGAATCGCTTCCAGAAGCGTCTTTCGCTCGCCGTCGGTCAGCAGTCCGGGCACCCTGGGAGATAACCACAGAACGTAGATCTGGTTCATCAGCGGCTGAGTTGCGTAGTGCTTCCTCAGATATTGCTTTAGCAACTCCATGTTTTCCCGAATCGCGGGCTCATTGGCGTACCCATCCGGAGCATTTTCCACGGTCAGCATGAACTGGGCCGCACCCTGATAGCCGGACTCAGAAGACTCCCATGGAGACAGATGGAAGTCCTGCCATCTCCATCCACCTGCGTTATCACCTGTCTTCTCCTGCAATGCCCATGCCTGATCCAATGCGGTTCGAGTGATCGGGCGCAGATGGCCGTTCCGAGTGTCGTAGCTGGTCAGGATGACGGCGTTCAGCACGGCTTCGGTCGCATGAGACTCAGCGGTCTTGCCCGCTCCGTAGACCTGGTCGGAGTAAAACGGGACCATCTCGGTCCAGTGGCTTACCCGCTTTTCCACGTTATCCATCAGGACTTTTTCTGGCGCAGGCATTTCCGTCGCGTGCAACTCCCGGCTTAGAGCCGGGCGAATCATCGCATACGGGACTGAAGTGTGGCAGGAGATGCAGACCGTTCCGTGATCCATTTGCGCCGGCGGCCAATACTGCCACCAGACCTCACGGCGATCGAGGTAATCCGCCGCCGCCTGAGGGCTCCAGGTCTTCAAATAGGTTATGGGAGGGGTTATCGCGGCCGCGCGCACCCTGGTTGCTCTCCACAAGCCAATCCCCGCGACGCTCGCCGCCAATACCAGGCAGATGTACAAAACCCTACGCTTCATCGCGGATTCTCCTGGTTCCTCGCGCCACAGCCTTCAGCTTCACGGCTCTCTAACCGTTCGGCCAGGCGGATCCAAGAGATAACGCAAGGAGCGAATTCGTCGCCTTCATCGGGGGATTATGGAAGCATCCGTACTTTGAGTTTATCAATAAGCAAGGGGATCCGGCGGCTCGGGCTGATTTGAGTGATTTCGGCGACCCCCTCCCCCGCACCGTATATTGCTAATCGTTGCGCAGCGCCTCCATCGGCTCCACGCCTGCCGCTCGCCGCGCAGGCAGCGCCGCCGCGAGCAGAGCCACTGCCCCCAGAACCGCCGTCGTGGTAGCCAGCACGAGCGGGTTCCACTCTTTGACCCCGAAAAGCTCCGCAGCCATGAGATGGCCGGCAGCGATCGCCGCGGGAATGCCGATCAGCAGTCCGAATCCCACTTGTAGAAATGCGCCGCGCAGCACCATCTTCTGCGCGTGGACACGGTCAGCGCCGAGCGCCATCCGGATGCCGATCTCGCTGGTGCGCTGCGCCACCGCGTAGGAGGTCACGCCATAGAGCCCGATTGCGGCCAGGGCGAGGGCGACCAATCCGAAGAGCGAGGTCAGCTGCACGATCATCTGCTGCTGGCTGAAGCCGAGGTTCACCTGCTGGGCGAAGCTCTGGAAGCGCGTGATCATGAGATTCGGATCGATCTGCTGAAGCGCGGTGCGCACGTGCCCTTCAAGGTCCGGTACACTGCCCCTGGTCTCAATCTCCAGTGAACTCATGTAGTGCGTGGCGGTCAGGAACTCCGTATACAGCGACGCATTGGGGGTGGAGGCGGGCACTTGCGGCCACTGCCACACTGGAAGGAAGTACATCGGGTGGCCCATCTCCTGCGGGTCATTCGGGGGCCAGTACTGCGCATTCTCGACTACGCCGACGATGGTGTACAGTCCAGTGGTCGATGCATCCCAGTCGCCGAAGTGCGCGCCGATCGGGTTCTGGCCGTGTAGATACTTTTTGACGAAGGTCTCATCCACGATCGCCACGTTCGGGGCGGTGCGGTTGTCGCTGTCGGAAAACATGCGGCCGGCAACCAGTTTTGTTCCGATGGTTGTGAAATAGTCCGGGCTCACACGAACCCACGAGGCTAGGTTCACATTCGAGCCCGGAGGCGGCGTAGGCTGGCCTTCGACGTAGACATCTTCGCTGCGATTGTTGCCGTCCATTGGGCTCCATCCCGACCACGCGACATGGGAGACGCCGGGGATGGAAGAGAGCGATTCATCGAGGCGGCGATAGAAGCTATCGAGCTGATCGGGTTTTAGGCCCGCGGTCTGCGCATTGATCTGGACGATGGTGCGGTGGGAAGTGTCGAAGCCGAAGTGCTGATGCTCGAGCTTCTGCAGGCTGAGGATCAGCAAGCCTGCGGCGCAGAGCAGGACCACGGACACGGCGGCCTGGGCGACGACTAATGCTTTTTGCGCGAGTGTAGCGTGGCGTCCGGTAGAGCGGTTGGCGCCACGCAGGGCTTCGATGGGATCGGCTTGCGCGGCGAGCCATGCGGGGGCGACACCGAAGAGAAGGCCGGTGAGCAGCGACGCGGCAAAGGCAAATGCCATGACGGCCAGAGAGGGGCTCGCGCCGATGCTGACTGGGTCATGTTGGAAGGCCAGACGGAGAATGAGCCTTGCCCCGCCCCAGGCGACGAAAATGCCGGAGACACCGCCAAGCAACGCGAGCATTACACACTCGACGAGGGCGCGCCGGACAAGCCGGGTGCGCGGAGCGCCGAGCGCGGTGCGTAGCGCGATCTGCTGGCGTTGCGTGACCGCGCGCGCGAGCATAAGGTTGGCGAGATTGGCGCAGGCAATGAGCAAAACAAAGCTGGCAATCCACATAAGGAGATGCAGGTCGTCTTTGTACTGGTCCTGCATGCGCTGCACGCCGCCGCCGCCGGGCGAGAGACGGAGGTACTGCTTTGGAATGAGTGGGCCCTCGGGAGCGGGGAGGTCGGCCATCGGACTCTCCAGAAATTGCTGGAGCTCGACCTGCATCCGCGCCTGAATGGCCGCAGGCCTGGTGCCCGGCGCGATGCGCCCGATGAGATTGAGCCACTCCTCGCCGCGCTCCAGCAGGTTAGCGTCGATAGGCCTGATCGCGGGCAACAGATGGATTGGAAGCCAGAAGGCGGGCGGCGTCGGGGTGAGACGCTCGCCGTAGAAGCCAGGCGGCGCAACGCCGACGATACTTACCGGCTGACCATTGATAGTCAGGCTGGCGCCGATGACCGAGGGATCGCGGCCTAGTTCCTGCTCCCACGCCTGAAAGCTGATGACGGCGACGGGTGCTGCGCCCTTGTTGTCGTCGGAAGGCTGCAAAAGACGCCCGGCGTAAGGGCGGAGGCCGAGGGTATCGAAGGAGTTTCCGGAGACGAACTCGCCGAACCAGGGCTGCGCGGGATGATCGCTCCCGGTGCGGCGCACGGCCATCTCGTGATCCGACGACTCAAACGCGGCCAGGCCGGCGAAACCCGGAGTGTGGTCGCGGAACTGCTCGTATTGCGGGTACGAGAAAAGCGACCAGTCGTACAGGGGCTCCTGGTAGTCGGGAAGACCTCCGTTCACGCAACACTGTTCATTGTCGCCGACGCGCCACAGGCCCGCAGGATCCTCGACCGGCAGCGACTTGAGCAGCACTGCATGCACGAGGGTAAAGATCGCGGTAGTGGCGCCGATGCCAAGCGCGACGGTCAGAACAACAGTCAGGGCAAATCCAGGCGATCTGCGGAACTGCCTCATCGCATTTCTCAGGTCTGCCAGCACAATATGCATCCTCCAAAACCTGCCGACATCGGCGACAAGTTATCTGTATGAATCGATGCACTCGGCGCACCAAATGACATGCAGGATTATCTAACTGAAAACATGGAATTCAGCGGCAGAGACAAGGAGTGCAGCCGTCCGCTGCGAGACGATGCTGTTCGAATTCGGACAGCGCCTCGGCGTCTCTGCCCCAATAGGCCTCCGGCGGATGGAGATCTGTAACTCATAATTGCGCCCGGACGGCGAGCCCCTCCGTAAACCCAATCCTCCGGTAAAATAGATAAGTGAACGAAACTCTTCTCGACGAGAACGCTTTGAGCGCCGTCGATTCCCAAAAATTCGAAAATCGCCCCCGACTGCGCCCGAAGATCGGGTTTGTCTCGCTCGGCTGCCCCAAGAACCTCGTCGACAGCGAGGTCATGATGGGCTTGCTCGATCGCGCAGGTGCCGAGATGACCTCGGATGTCGAGGCGGCGGAGATTCTCGTCGTCAACACCTGCTCATTTATCGATGCTGCCAAGCAGGAATCCGTCGACACGATTCTCGAAATGGCGCAGCACAAGGCTGCGAACGGAACTGGCGGCCGGGCGCGGCGGCTGATCGTGGCCGGATGCCTGGTGGAGCGCTACCGGGACGAGATCCGGAAGAATATTCCGGAAGTAGACGCGGTCGTGGGCACGGGCGAACTGGAGCAGATTCTCGCTGCGGCGGGTCTGGAAGCGCCACGGTTGCTGCGATACAGGAGCCCTCGCCGTTTACGATTCTGATACAGAGCCAGGGCCGGGCGCAGGGCAGCACGGCCCGAGGGCGATCTGCGCGAGGCGCAGGGGCGGTTTGCGCGCAATGCGTGGGATGGCGCGGATTCGCATCTTCCGCAGTATCTCTACGACCACACGACGCCGCGTCTGCTGGCGACGAAGAAGGCTTCGGCGTATATCAAGATCGCCGAGGGGTGCGATCATCCGTGCAGCTTCTGCGTGATTCCGAATCTGCGCGGCAAGTTCCGGTCACGGCGCTTCGAGTCGGTGATTGCGGAAGCGGAGGGCCTGGTGGCGCAGGGCGTGCGCGAGATCACGCTGATCGGGCAGGACACGACCTGCTACGGCGAAGACCTGGGCCTGAAGGATGGGCTGGCTCTGCTGCTCGACAGGCTGGCGGCGATTCCGGAGCTCAAGTGGCTGCGGTTCCTGTATGCGTATCCGAACAAGATCACGGGCAAACTGCTGGAGACGATCGCGAAGCATCCGAATATTCCGAAGTATCTCGATGTGCCGTTGCAGCACGCCTCGGGGCCGGTGCTGAAGAGCATGAAGCGCGGCGCGAATGCGGAGATTTTTCTGAAGACGATCGCGAAGGTCCGGGCTGCGGTGCCCGGCATCGCCCTGCGGACGTCATTCATTGTGGGATTTCCCGGCGAGACCGAAGAGGACTTCGAAACGCTGTGCGATTTTGTGCGCGAGGCGAAGTTCGACTGGCTGGGCGTCTTCGGATATTCGGATGAGGACGGGTCGGGAGCCTATGGTCTGAAGGACAAGGTGCCGGCGAGAACGATCGAGCGGCGCAAGAGAGAGCTGATGAAGATTCAGCAGCGCATCAGCAAACGAGCCAAGGAATCGTGGATGGGGCGCGAGCTCGACGTGCTGGTGGAGGGCGAATCGGAGGAGACCGAGCTGCTGTGGGAGGGCCGGTCGGAGTTCCACGCGCCGGAGATTGACGGCAAGGTCTACATCAACGACTTCGGGCCCTTTGAAGAGCTGACCGCGGGACGCTTTTATCGTTGTGAGATCACCGAGGCGCACGACTACGACGTGGTGGCGCGGGTGATTTCGGCGAACAGGGAGTAAGCGATGGGCAAGGAACAGGTTGCGTTGAGATGTCCAACCTGCAGGACGCTCGTGACCGGCAAGGATGAATTCTTCCCCTTCTGCAGCGACCGCTGCCGGGTGATCGATCTGGGCAAGTGGGCGAGCGGCAGCTACCGGATCTCCTCGCCGATTCTCGATCCCGAGGTGCTGGAGGGACTGAATCCGGGAAGCGAGCGTCACAGGGACGATGACGACGGCTCGAACTGAGTCCGGAAGCAGAACCCTGTGGGCGTGGACGACCGCGACCTTTTTCGGAATCGGGCTTATTGGGCCCGGACCGGGGACCTGGGCCTCTCTGGCAGCGACGGCCCTGTGGTTTCTTGCAGCGCGGGCGGCGCATCTCAACACAACAGGATTAGCTCTGGCGACAGCGATCGCGGCTGTCATTGTCACGCTCATCGGCATCCCGGCGGCTTCCATTGTCGAGCGCGAGAGCGGGCGGGAAGACCCCGGGCATGTCGTGATCGACGAGGTCGCCGGGCAGTGGATTGCGCTGGCGTTGTGCCCGGTCGAGATTCGTCATGCATTGCTGGCTTTCGCGTTGTTTCGGTTATTCGATATTGTGAAGCCGTGGCCGGCGCGGCAACTGGAACGGCTGCATGGCGGGCTGGGCATCATGATGGACGATGTCGCGGCGGGGATTTATGCTCTGGTGGCCGGGCTGATCGTGCATCACTGGTGGTAGCCGCTGGATCTAGAATTATTTCGGTAGAGATTATGGCGCCTCTTCTCAAATCGGAATCAAGCAATCCGCGCATCGAAGCGCTGCAGCCAAATGCAGCTTTGCCCGGGGGCGAAGTCGAAGTGCTGGGGACGAATCTCGGGCCGGTTGCTTATCGCAGGCCGGTGGCGATGATCGGCGACCTGGCTGCGCCCGTGGTGCTGAGCCGCGGCAAGCGAATGGTGCTGCGGGTTCCGGATGAGGCCGAGACCGGGAAGCTGCGCATCCTGCGCAATGGCGCGCAAAGCAACGCCGTCGAGTTGAAGGTCGCCAGCCAGATTGCGAGCGGCGTTCACGTGGTTGCGAACCCGGCGATCGACCGCGACGGCAACATCTATGTCACGCTCTCCGGCGCGCGCGGACAGGAGACGCCGGTTTCCATTTATCGCGTGGAGCGCGATGGCGAGATGCGCCCATTCGTGAGCGGCATTATGAATGCCACCGGACTGGCGACGGACGACGACGGCAACCTCTATGTTTCTTCGCGGCAGGAGGGCACGGTGTATCGCGTGAGCCCTGCGGGCGCGGTCTCGGTGTACGCCGAGGGCATGGGGGTCGCGACCGGTATCGCCTTCGACGAAGAGCGCAATCTCTACGTGGGCGACCGCAGCGGAACGATCTTCAAGATTGCGCCGGACCGTCAGATTTTTGTCTTTGCGACGCTGGAGCCAAGCGTGGCGGCATATCATCTGGCCTTTGGGATCGACAGCACGCTCTATGTCTCCGGTCCTACGACCTCCAGTTGCGACAATGTTTATGCCATCGACCGCGATGGCGCGACGACCGTCTTCTATCATGGGCTGGGCAGGCCGCAAGGACTGGCGGTAGACATTGCCGGCAGTGTCTACGTCGCGGCGTCGCTGGGCGGCAGGCGCGGAGTGGTGCGCATTTCGCAGGCGGGCGATGCGCAAGTGGTGATTGCCGGATCGAGCATCGTCGGCTTCACCTTCATACCCGGTGGTAATGCCCTGGTGGCGACTTTGAATCCCCATCCGTCGCCCGTGAGCGCCGTTTATCATGTAGCGTTGGGAATTGAGGGCTGGCGCGCGTTTTGATGCGTCAATCTCAAAGTTACACTTCAATTTCAAGCTGGCCGGATGTTGCAAACGTCTGGCCTGTGAGTACGGTCGGGGTTCGATGAACTCGGAGATCATCGCTATTGGCTCGGAGTTGCTGACCCCCTGGCGACAGGACACCAATTCCCTTTTCGTCACCGAGCGACTGAATCAACTGGGCGTGCATGTCGCCTTCAAGACGATCGTCGGCGACCGTTTGAAGCATCTTGCGGACGCGATACGAAATGCCATCGCGCGCACGGATATCGTGGTCATCATGGGCGGGCTCGGTCCCACCGAGGACGACCTGACTCGCGAAGCCGTGGCTGAAGCGATGCAGATCGGGCTCAAGCGCAATCCCGACCTGATAGCGCAGCTCTATGCATGGGCAGCGGCGCGGCGCATGACGATTACCCGGAACAACGAGAAGCAGGCCGATGTTCTGGACGGCGCCGCGATCCTTGACAATCCGCGGGGCACCGCTCCGGGGCAATGGCTGGACATTGTTTACGGCAAGCATCGCAAGCTGGTGATGCTGCTGCCGGGCCCTCCGTCGGAGCTGAAAGCGATGTTCGACGCGGAGTGCATGCCGCGGCTGAAAGAAGCGGTGCCGCAGCGGTTTATCGCGATGCGGGTGCTCAAGGCGGCGCTGATCGGCGAATCCGCGGCGGACGCGCGGATTGCGCCTATCTACACGCAGTTCACCGACGTGGAGACGACGATCCTGGCCCATCTTGGCGATATTCAGCTGAACCTGGTGTGCAGCAAGACGTCGTTGACCGAAGCGCAGGCGCGCGTCGATGCGCTTGCGAACCTGATCGAAGAGGAACTCGAGGAGCTGATCTATTCGTCGCAGGGAGAGAAGCTCGAGCAGATTGTGCTGTTCTATCTCGAAATGCGGGGCGCGACGTTGTCGGTGGCGGAAAGCTGCACGGGCGGCATGGTAGCGGAGCGGCTGACGAGCATCAGCGGCAGTTCGCGGTCGTTTGCGGGTGGGGCGGTGGTTTACAGCAACGAGCTGAAGACGGAGTTGGCGGGAGTACCGCCGGAGCTGATCGAGCGCCACGGCGCGGTCAGCCGCGAGGTGGCAGCGGCGCTGGCGGAGGGCATCCGCGAACGCTGCGATACGACTCTCGGAGTAGGCGTGACCGGAATTGCCGGGCCTTCAGGCGGGAGCGAGGAGAAACCAGTCGGGCTGGTGTATCTCAGCGTAAGCGACGGCAAGAACACCGAGGTTGTGGAGCGCAAGTTCGGCGGGCTGGGAGACCGGGAGCGCATTCGCCATTATGCGAGCCAGACGGCGCTGGATCTGATCCGGCGGCGGCTGATGTGAGGCTGCTAAAGCATTTTCGGAAACAGTGAAATGCGGAACCATTGCCGCAAAGTCAACGCGACCAACAGGGAGCGTTGAACTGGTATGCGCTTAACACGGCACAGCATTTCCGAAAATGCCTTAAACTCATTACCGTAATGCCGGTCGTCACTTATCTTCTGATTGCGCTTGCGGCGTATCTGCTCGGCTCGATCCCCTTTGGCTTCCTCCTGGTCTGGCTCTTTCGCAAAGAGGACATCCGCTCCACCGGCAGTGGCAATATCGGCGCTACGAACGTGATGAGGTCCGGTGCGAAGGGCCTGGGCGCGTTGACGTTTCTTCTTGACGCCTGCAAAGGGTATGCCGCGGTTCTTATGGCGAGCCTGATCGGAGCGGCGCCGGCATTGGCTCCGGTGCCACACGCAAATGCCGCGGCACTGGCAGCGCTGTGCGCCGTCCTGGGACATATCTATACGGTGTGGCTGGGCTTTAAGGGCGGCAAGGGAGTCGCGACGGCCTTCGGGGTCTTTGTGGCTCTGGCGCCGTGGGCTGCTCTGGCTTCGCTGGGAGTCTTCGTGCTGGTGTTCGCCGCGTCGCGTTACGTCTCGCTGGCGTCGATCCTTGGCGCGGCGGCATTTCCCGTCCTGGCACTTGTGCTTCGCCATGACTACGGCGTGTGGCTGACGGCGGTGATTTTCCTGGTCCCCGCGATCATCATTGCTAAGCATCATCAGAACATTTCCCGGCTCCGGCACGGGACGGAATACCGGTTCGGCAAGGCAAAGGCCGCGGCATGAGCAGGATCGCCGTGATGGGCGGCGGGGCCTGGGGCACCGCCATCACGCTGAGTCTCGCGCGCCGCGGCGCGCATTCTCTTACTCTGTGGACTCATTCGCCGGGTGTGGCCGAGGGGATTCGGGCATCCGGTGAGAACACGGCGTTCCTTCCGGGATTTCCGCTCCCCACCGAGATTGCCGTTACCAGTGACGCGGCCGAGGCACTGTCCTCCGCGGAGATTGTGGTCAGCGTGATGCCCTCGCATCATGTGCGGAGTTCCTACGAGGGCTTCGCTCCTCATCTCAAGGCCGGACAACTCCTGGTGAGCGCGACAAAAGGCATTGAGGACCACACCTTTCTGCGGACCAGCGAGGTGATTGCCGATGTGCTTGCGGGTCATAACCTTGAACTGGCCTGTGGGGTGCTGAGCGGGCCGTCTTTTGCGCAGGAGGTAGCGGCCGGGTCGCCAACGGCGGTGACTATCGCGTCGAGCGATGCGGCTCTCGGTACCCGGGTGCAGCGCGAATTCGGCAGCGGAACGCTGCGGCTCTACACCAACGACGACGTGGTGGGTGTGGAACTGGGCGGGGCGCTCAAGAATGTGATCGCGATCGCGGCGGGCATCGTCTCCGGGCTGGGACTGGGGCACAACAGCATGGCGGCACTCATCACGCGCGGTATCGCCGAGGTCACGCGGCTGGCGGTGGCCTGCGGGGGGCGGGCTGAAACCCTGGCCGGGCTTTCCGGCATAGGCGACCTGGTGCTGACCTGCACCGGCGGGCTCTCGCGCAATCGCTGGGTCGGAGTGGAACTGGGCAGAGGGCGTTCGCTGCCCGAGGTCGAAGCCGGGCTGCACGGCAAAGTGGCAGAAGGAGTTCGAACAACGTCCGCTGCTCTGGGCCTGGCGAAAAAGCATGGAGTGGAGATGCCGATCGCCGAACAGGTGGAGGTCATCCTGCACGCCGGTAAGCATCCCCGGCAGGCTATGCAGGAGTTGATGAGCCGCCCTGGCCGGGATGAATAGCGCGACGAGTAGACGAGGTGAATAGTTTGTCATTTTCAGGTCCAGGGCTACGACTTTCGTGTGAGAGGCAAGGGCTTTTGCCGACAGTAGACTGAGCATGGGTGATATCACCTCACCAGCAAGTCATTTCTTCATGGAACGCACACGCTCAATCCGTTCGCGCGTTTTCTGGCGCCTTTTTTTTTCTTTCGGCAGTGCAACTCTAGTTGCGTTTCTTCTCGGCAGCCTGACTTTCGTCCTTGGATGGAACCTGATCGCCTCGGTCTGTGTGATCCTTGCCTTCTGCGCCGTCGCCAGCCTGTTGGCGGCGCGGAGGATTGCCGGACTCAGTCACCACTTCGCGGCCGCTATCGAGTCCAGAACCCTCAACGAGGCTGAACGAGAGACCAAGGCGCTGCGCGGGACTGTCTATGAAGAGGCCGCGATCGAATGGCAGAAGGCTCTCGAAAGCCTGCAGAACTCCTTCATGGACAAGCAGGTGGAGGCACGCCAGCATTACTCGACCCTTACCGATCTGATTCGCATGATCGCCAAGGCGGTCGACGAGCGCACGACCTACCTGCGGGGTCACTCCGACCGGGTAGCCACCTATGCGGCCGAGATCGCACGCGAGCTCGAGATCGACTCCGCACAGGTGGAGCGCATACGGCTCTCGGCGTTTCTGCACGATATCGGCACGGTGGGGATCGAAGACTCGATTGTGAGGAAGGAAGCTCCGCTCACGCCGGAAGAGTTCGAGATCGTGAAGGCGCACACGGTGAAAGGGGCATCGATCCTGCGACCCATTGAAGCCGTTGCCGACCTCATCCCCGGAGTGGAACTGCACCACGAGTCCCTCGACGGGCAAGGTTATCCCTACGGTCTGCGCGGCGACGAGATCCCCATGATGGCACGCATTATCGCGGTGGCGGACAGCTTCGACGCCATGACCACGGCGCGGCCGTACCAGGCGGCGATGGATCCGGAGTACGTCCTGGAGGTACTGAACCGCCTGGCCACAAAGCGATATGACCCCTCGGTTGTGAAAGCGCTCACCACCCTCGTGAAACATGGAAGAATCATCGTCAAGAGCCCCCGGCCCTCGGTGTCGTTCCCTCAACAACGGGTGCTGTCGGAAATCGTTTGAAGCAGGACCTCTCAGGCTTGATCGCCGCGGTCAAGTTGCTACACTCGAAACATAAGTTGAGGAATACCCTGTCATGATTCAAACGCTCTTCGGCAGCCTGAAGGAAGAGGAAGAACCAAAGAAAAAAGGCTTCCTCGACCGGATGAAGCAGGCGGTTTCGCGTACCCGCGAGAGCCTGGAAGAGCGGATTGAAAGCGTCCTTTCGCTCACCCGTACAGTCGATGAAGCGGCGCTTGAAGACCTTGAGATGAGCCTGATCGCGTCGGATATCGGCGTCGTTACGGCCGGGGAGATACTGGCCACGCTGCGCGAGCGCGCCAAGCGGCAACAGATTCGCGATGGCGCGGAGCTAAAGGATCTGCTCAAGGAGCAGTTGAAGGCCATTCTGGACGAGCAGCAGCAGCCCGCGCGGACGGTCGCCGCTCCGCCGGAGGTCATCCTGCTGGTCGGCGTCAACGGCACCGGCAAGACGACGACGAGCGGCAAGCTGGCGGCATATTTTCAAGGCCAGGGAAAGACGGTGCTGCTGTGCGCGGCGGATACCTTCCGCGCGGCCGCTATCGAACAGCTTGAGGTCTGGAGCCAGCGCAGCGGAGTCGAGATCATCAAATCACGGCAGGGCGGCGATCCTTCGGCTGTCCTCTTCGACGCTTTGCAGGCGGCCAAGGGGCGGGGGAAGGATTTTCTTATTGTGGACACCGCCGGCAGGCTCCATACCAAAAACAACCTGATGCTGGAACTGGACAAGATGCGCCGGACAACACAACGGCTGATTCCGGATGCGCCGCACGAGGTGCTGCTGGTGATGGACGCGACCACCGGCCAGAACGGGCTGCAGCAGGCGCGGCTGTTTACCGAGTCCGCGGGCGTAACAGGCATCGTGCTTACCAAGCTGGACGGCACGGCCAAGGGAGGAATCGCCATCGCCATCGCGCGCGAACTTAAGCTGCCGGTGCGCTATGTGGGCGTCGGCGAAAAGATCGACGATCTGCTGCCGTTTGACAGCGCCGCATTCGTAGACTCCCTCCTCGAGAATTAGGCTGTTGTTTTTTGGCAGGCTGAAAGGTATGTCTGTGCCCGATCCAACCTCGACACCGATGCCGCAAGATGCGGCCCAGGCTCACTACGACGATCACTGGATGAACGAGGCTCTGGAACTGGCGTATGGTTCCGTCGGCCTGGCATCTCCAAATCCCGTTGTGGGCTGCGTGCTGGTCAAGGGAGAGACTGTCGTCGGCAAAGGCTTCCACGAGTATGACCTTCTGAATCACGCGGAGATCGTGGCGCTCAAGGCTGCCGGCGGCGAAGCGCGAGGGGCGACGGCATATGTCACACTGGAGCCGTGCTGTCACACCGGGCGCACCGGGCCCTGTACGGAGGCCCTCATCCAGGCAGGAGTAGTGCGAGTGGTGGTGGCGACCGCCGATCCGAATCCCGAGGTGAACGGCCAGGGAATCGCACGGCTGCGGGAGGCCGGCATCGACGTCAAGGTTGGGGTGCGCGCAGCCTGGGCACGTGACCTGAATGAGGCCTTTGCGCACTACATCCAGACAAAACTGCCCTTTGTGACGCTCAAGGCGGGACTGTCGCTGGATGGCCGGATTGCGCCTGCGCCGGGCACGGCTCCGCCCGGGGCTCCGGTGATGCTCACCGGGGAGACATCGACGGGCGGCGGTTCAGCGGATGCGCCACGCTTCCGATGCGCTGATTACGGGGATCAACACCATCCTCACCGACGATCCTCTGCTTACCGACAGAACCGGGCTGCCGCGAAGGCGCCCGCTGCTGCGGGTGGTGCTGGATTCCGCTCTTCGGGTCAGGCTGGACTCGAAGATCGTGCGGACGGCGCAGGACGATGTGCTGATCTTCTGTACGATCCCTACGTCAGAGCGCCAGCGGGCGCTTGAGGCCCTTGGGGTGAGGGTGGAGCGGGTCGAGGCCTTCCCGGGTGGAGCACGCGTCTCACTGAAGCGCGTGCTGGAGCGGCTGGGCGAAATGGAGATTATTTCGGCGATGATCGAAGGCGGGTCGCAATTGATCTCATCGGCGCTCAAACTGGAGGCCGTCGACAAGCTCAGCCTCTTCTACGCGCCGATGTTTCTGGGAGCGGCTGGAGTGCCTCTGCTCAACAGTGTTGAGAGTTTGAGGCCGCCGTGGACGCGCGTGTCAACGGAACAGCTGGGGCGGGATATATGGTTTGAAGGCTATCTCCGCGATCCCTGGCCAGGAGCAGAGGCATGTTCACAGGATTGATCGAAACGACAGGGCGAGTCCTCTCGGTGGAGGAGCGGCCGGGAACGCGGCGTATCGCTATTGAAGCTCCGGGAATTGCGGATAAGCTGAAGACCGGAGACAGCGTCGCGGTCAGCGGGGTCTGCCTGACGGCGCTCGACATTGAGCCACCCATTTTCCACGCCGATCTGGCGGCGGAGACCGTAGCCCGCACGTCGCTCACCAGGCTTGCGCCGGGCACCACGGTGAATCTGGAGCTGCCGACTCCGGCGGGAGCGCCTCTCGGCGGGCACATCGTACAGGGACATGTGGACGCCACCGGCACGCTGCTCTCAATCGAGCCGGTAGACGCCGCGGCAGACCGAAAGCTCGCAGACTGGTGGCTGCAGGTGGAGATTCCGGAAGCAGTGCGGCCCTACATGGTCGAGAAGGGATCGGTCGCCATTGAGGGCATCAGCCTTACGATTGCGAAATGGAACGGCAGAGTGGCCGGCGTAGCGATCCTTCCCCACACCTACGCGGCGACCAACCTGCACGCGCTGGCGGCCGGATCGCCGGTGAATCTGGAGGCGGATGTACTGGTCAAGCTGGCCCTGGAGCGGCAACAGGCTGCTCCAGCGTTTGAGCTGACAGTGGACTACCTCGTCGCCCACGGATACTGAACCCGGCCAGCTACCGGCTGGAAGCGTCGTTGCGGCGCAAGAGCCCGGAGACGCGGCGGTGCACGATCTTCGGCGTGGCAATGTCGATCAGATCGTTCTGGATGCCTCCGAATTCGGCGGTGAATTTTGAGTCGTCGTGATCGCGGTCATACCGTGACATCGCCTCAGCCCAGCGCTTGAGTATGCGCGCCTTGGCCAGGTCTCCGCGAATGAAGATGCGGTCGTGAAGCATGCGTGCCGATTCGAGGCGGCTGTCCGACAGCATATTCTGCACCTCGGGCGAGTGGGGCATCTCGGGCTCCCTGTGCCGCAGCATGACGAGAAATGTCGTGGCCAGACTGCTCAGCAGCTCGCGGCACTCCTGCTTTCTATTGTCCAGCAGCCATTGCTCCAGTTGCGATTGCCGCGCCATTTGCTGGGCGATGACGCCGCTTAAGAGTGTGCCGGCAATGCCGGCAACGGCGACGATGAGGGTTGCGGTGCTAGCTTCCATGGTGAGTCCTCACATGCTCCTCTGCCGAATACGTGAGATATCCGAGTCCTGGCAATCGTATCCGGATGCGAGCCGGTGGGGGATAGCCCGGCCGTGTGATTCCCTGCTTATTCGTTCTGGGCGAGATTTTGATATTGCGAGGGAGTGTAGCCGGCCAGAGAGCGGAAATCGTTGATGAGGTGCGCCTGGTCGAAGTAGCCGAGTTCGAGGGCTAGCTGGGCGTAGTCGGGGCGCTCGCCGGAATTGAATCTCTCGACAAGCTCGTGCAGGCGATAGCGGCGAATGACCCACTTGGGGCTGACGCCGACGTATTCGCTGAAAAGACGCTGTAGGGAGCGCTTGCCAACGGCGGTTCTGGCCACGAGATCGTCGACGGTAAGAAGATCGGGCTCGGAAAGGATCCGATTGACCAGCCGGCCTGCGAGCGTGATGTTCTCGTCGGGCGGCGGAGTTCGCGCAAGAAAGAAGTCATTCGCGGCGGAGATCAACGCATTTTCGTCATCGGATGAGACAAGAATTCTTTCGAGGGCACCAATCTCGCTGCCGAAGACGTGGCATACGGGGACGGTGCGATCGGTGAGAGATGAGACTGGCGCATTCAGGAACGGGCGCAGGCCACCGGGAGTGAATTTGACCCCGAAGGCGTGCGAGCGGCCTTTGAGCACGCGGCTGAACTTCGCGGTGTGGACTCCGGCGACGGTTGAGCCTTCCGGCTCGAAGACGGCATGGGCATTGGGATGGGGCAGGGTTTCGGCTGTGTGCGGATCGATGCCGCGAAGGTCCCAGCTCACAAGCCAGTAATGCGCGATGATATGCGCAAGCTCTGGCGCGGGACTTCGGCGCACATGGCGGAACCGTCCGGCGGTCGCGACAGGCTTAAGAACTCCGCGCGCTGGCCCGGCGGCAGGATCGAAGACCTGTTCCACTGTTTTTTCAGGCGCTCCTTCAGCCTGCAGTCGCGTTTTTCCAATCATGGCAACCGCTTTGCTGCTTATATTCTCGCTGAGGACAAGTCTTATGGCCGAATTACTGATCCGCAAATCGATCGATGTGGATGCTCCGATCGAAACACTCTGGAAGATTCTTACCGATTCCAACTTCATCCGAGAGTACATGTTCGGGTGCAATGCTGAAACGGATTGGAAGCCGGGCTCGCCGCTGCTGTGGCGAGGCGCGGCTGACGGCGTCGTCTATGTGAAGGGGCATGTGGTGCGGTTTGAGCCGCCGCATGCGCTGGAGTACACGATATTCGATCCGAACTCGAAGATCGCCGACATCCCGTCGAACTATCTCACGATGAAGTACAACCTGAAAGAGCACGGCCTGAACGGATCAATTCTGGAGATCACGCAGGGCGACTTCTCGACGGTCGAGGATGGCGAGAACCGGTACCGGCATTCGCTCGACGGCGACGACTCGGTGCTGCTGGGAATCAAGAAGCTGGCCGAGGCGGAGGTTGAGCTAATGGGGGCCCCAGGCGAAGTGAATTCGCGATAAAGTGGGGCACAGGGTTTGCGCAGCGGCCCGGGGGTGTCCTATGGCATTCGTCGCGAGATGGTGGCTTAGGAAGCTGATCCTGCTGCCCGTGCTTTTGCTTTGCGCTACTGGCGGCTTGCGCAAAAAGCCGCAAAGAAGTCGGCAAGCCCACTACCTGCCGCTGTCCAACCTGCTCCGGCGCCTGCAGCGGAGCCTGCTCCGCCTCCAGACCCGTTGGGACGGTCCACTCCCCACGGCTGCGTGGTCGGCTTTCTACTTGCGGTACAAAAACAGGACTACACCCGCGCCGCGCAATATCTCGATGGAAAGAGGCCGCCGGATAAGGCTGAACAGTTGGCCCGGCAGTTACAGCAAGTGCTTGATACCGCCCTGTCGGCGAATCTTGACAGCCTTTCCCGCGAGCCTCAGGGCAATCTCGTCGACAACATGCGGGACTCCAGGGAGTTGGTCGGCACGGTAAAGACCAGCCACCGCAGCCTGGATATTCTGCTGGACCGGGTGCAGCGTCAGGGGGAGGCTCCAATCTGGCTCTTCTCGTCCGAGACACTGGCGGCCATTCCGCAGGTGAGCGCAGAGCTGCAGAAGCCGGGCATCGAAGAGAAGTTTCCGCAGTGGATGGTCGAAACCAAGCTATTCTCGCTGCCCTTATGGCGGTGGGCGCTGCTGCTGGTTTCGCAACTGGTGATCCTGCTGGTCTCCTGGGCAATCGGCCGTCTCATCCAGCTGGTGCTGGGGCGGGCGCTTGGAAGAGTTCTGCCGGAGAGCGGAAAGAAGATTACGCGCCGTCTGCAGGGCCCGATCTTTATGCTTCTGCTTGCTACCAGCTTGCACCTGGCTGCCGGGTATTCGCTGTCGGTGCTGGGACGCCAATATTGGAACGCGGCCGCTGTGGTCTTGGCGGTCGTCGGCGCTGCATGGTTTATTCTGCGCGCCAGTGACGTGGCCGTGGCGTTTCTCATTCGGGAGAAGTCGGGCGGCCTGGCGATCGAGCGGGCGACTTTTCTATCTGTTGCGGCAAGAGTCTTCAAGATCCTCGTAGTGCTGTTCGCCTTCCTGTGGATTTTGAGCCGTGCGGGCGTCAATGTGAGCGCCATGCTGGCCGGCCTGGGGATCGGCGGCATCGCGCTGGCACTGGCCGCGCAGAATACCCTGCAGGATTTCTTCGGCGGCATTGCGATCATCGCGCGCAAGGCCGTACGCGTGGGCGACCAGTGCAAGATCGGCACCGATATCGGAACAATCGAGGATATCGGGCTGAGCTCGCTGAAGTTGCGTACCGCCGACCGCTGCGTCGTGTCACTGCCGAATTCCAAGGTGGCGCAGGCGGGCATTCAGAACTTCTCTTTGCGCGACAAGTACTGGGTGCACGAGATCTTCAACGTGCGGTATGAAACGCCGGCGGCAACTTTAGCCACCGTGATCGCCGAGATTGATCGCGTTTTACAAAGCACTCAGGCGGCGGAGAAAGAGACGGCGCGCGTCCGGCTCATCGATCTCGGCACGTCAGGACTGCAACTGGAAATCTCGGCCTACCTGCTGCTGCCTCCAATGGACGGGGCGCGGTGTCTCGCCGCACAGGAGAAGATTTATCTCGAAGTGCTGGCGATCCTGGAGAAGGCTGGGACTGGGCTGGCGATTCCGGGTCAGATGGCAATCCCGAGTTCGAGCACTCAGTAAATCAAAGTCGCAATCCTGCCGAGCCGGCTCGCTCATCCCTTAATCCCAACCACTGGTCCCATATTGTCCTCGACCAAAAAAGCAGTGGCTTTCGTTCATCCAAACCGGGCGTCCAATCGCCAAGCCTGGGATACCGAATTACACCTTTTTAAAAATTTGTGGAGGGCATTGTAATGTTGATTTTTGTCAATCATTGGGCCCGAGTTGTTGGCTTTGCAGCGGTAGTTGCAGCTTGCGGTGGTGGCGTAATGGCGGTGCCCTGTAAGGCACAGGTTCCGGAATTGAGGGGCGGGCCAATGCTGGACTGCTCGGGGTTACCCTGCATGGACGTGACTGTGGCCGGCGGCAGACATTTAACACTGCTGATCGACACCGGGAACACGCATTCTCTGCTTGATGCGGCAAAGGCAAAGGAAATGGGTCTCGAGTTGCAACCTGTGAATGGACCGGATGGGAAGCCGTATCCGGGCTATTCTTTCGCAACCGTGGAGGATCTACATGCAGGGGATGCTGCCCTGGGCGAGGTCAAAGTGCTGGTTGTGGATCTGAAACCTTCCGTCGCCAAGGGAGAAATCCCCAAAGCAGATGGAACGCTTGCGTACACCGCCTTCCGAGACCGCGTGCTCACACTCGACTACAAGAGCCAGCATGTTGGGATCTCTGAACCACTGAACGCTGACGTGCCCTGTCCCGGTTCATGTGGAGATATGACAATGCCTACGTTTGGCAAACATGGACCTCCCATTGTGGTAACAACCGGATTCGAAGTGAATCACAAGCCAGTCATCGTGCAAATCGATACGTTGTACTCGGGAACAATGCTGATTTATCCCACATCGGTTGAGAGACTGGGGCTCAGCGATCAGGCAGCTTCAGCGAAGAAGCGATTCTTCCCTTTCACTGACGGCGGAGTAGACATGATGGAAGGCGCGGCAAACGCGGAGAGCTTTGGCACTAAGGTTCTCAAGCAAAACGCTGCAATCTACTTTGCGACACCGAAGGTACACGTGCCGGATGGAATGTTCGACGGCACCGTGGGACAGGAGCTATTTGCCGGACATGTCCTGACGCTGGACTTCCATGCCCATCACTTCTGGTTGACATAGCGTCCCGACGCTGCATCTCAATCGTAACGCTCAAAGATAATCTGCTTGCGCTGCCATCCGCGTTCCTTAAGGCGATCGCGATTGGAGGAAACCATCTCATTGAGTCCGCAGATGTAAGCATGGATATTGAAGCCTGTACCTTCTGCGACCGTCGAAGCGGGCGCAGAGTGGTTCTGAGACTCGCGATGGTCGAGTATCCGGGCAACGTGGTCCTGCACGTAGCCGCGCAACCCCTGCCAGCCTTCCTGAGGACGGCTCAGCGTGGCGAGGTAATGAAAATTGGTGCGCTCGGCGGCGACCTTCTCGAAGTACTCCCGGTAATAGATTTCCGTTTCGTGGCGTGTGCCGTAGACAAGCCAGATCTGGCGGCCATCGCTGCGATCCTCTCCGTTGTCGGGAAAGAGGTACTGAACGAAGCCGAGTATCGGCGCGATTCCGGTTCCGGTGGCGATGAAGATGCCGTCGGTAAGCGGCTGCCTAAGCGTGAAGAAGCCGTGGGGACCGTGAAATTGAACGGTCTGGCCCACTTCAAGATCACAGAGGAAATTCGAAAAGAATCCGCCGTCTACACGATTTACGCAAAGGTCGAGCGTGTTGACGCGGGGCGCAGAGGCAATGGAGTAGGCGCGGGTCTGCGTTTTTCCCCGATCATCGACCGCGACGCAGGAGATGAACTGACCGGGCAAAAAGTCGAAATGAGAAATATCATCGCCAGCGAATTCGAGGTGATAGCATTGCTCGGATTCGGAGAGCAATAGCTTTTGCTGCAGCCGGGCGATCAGGAGCGGTCTATCCAAAGCTTGAACTCTTTCTTCTTAAAAATTATCTCCTGTGGTTCATGGCGACAGCAATCAGGCTCACCGTTTGAGGGTGCAGATATACTCGACCTGACAAGAATCTCCATTCCCGAACGGCCTTATGAGCACTCAGCCGCAAAAATACACCCGGAATAATCCGTATATCTCACGCATGCTCGTCAATGTGTTGATGACTTTGGAAGGCTCAGAAAAAGAGACACGCCATATCGAGCTGGAGCTTGAGCCAGGGATGGAATATACGCCCGGCGACGCGGTTGGCATCGTGCCTGAGAATCGCCCGTCAGAGGTCGCGGAGGTGCTTGCACAGCTGCGTTACAAAGGCGACGAGCGCGTATTGGATCACTACAAAGTTGAGATCAGCCTTGAGGAAGCGCTGCGCACGCGCCTGGCTATTGGCAAGCTGACTCGCAGTGCCGTGAATGCTTATGCAAAAGTCGCTCCGGAATCGGTGCCGGGACTCGAGGTGTTGAAATCGCTGGCGTTGCCGGATAACCGATCACTGGCAGAGGAGTACATCTGGGGCCGTGAGTTCATCGACCTGATTACGGAATATCCAGGCGGAATTACGCAGCCGCAACAGTTGTTTACAGTGCTGGCGCGCCTTACTCCACGCATGTATTCGATTGCGTCATCGCAAGCCGTGGTGGGAAATGCCGTGCATACGATCGTGCGCGTTGTTTACTACACGAGTCATCAACGCGACCGGCAGGGGCTGTGCTCGGGGCACCTGGGAGAACGCGCGCCGGAAGGTTCTACCATGCCAGTCTTTCTGCATTCGAACAACAACTTCCGGCTTCCGGAGAACACTGACACGCCGGTGATCATGATCGGTCCCGGTACAGGCATCGCACCGTTCCGTGCATTTCTGCAGCATCGCAAGGCGTATGGTCACAAGGGTGAGAACTGGCTCTTCTTTGGCGAGCAACGCCGCGCCTCGGATTTTCTGTATCGCGAGGATCTGGAAGCCATGTTCAGGGACGGGATTCTGACACGCTTCGATACGGCCTTTTCTCGCGACCAGGCACACAAAATCTACGTGCAGGATCGCATGCGGGAGAATGACGCCGAGTTACATCGTTGGCTCGAGCGCGGGGCGCATGTTTATGTATGCGGCGACGCGAATCGCATGGCGAAAGATGTGGAAGTCGCGCTCCTTGACGCCATTGCCAACGGACAGAACTGTACCCCGGACGAAGCGCAGGAGTATCTCGCCAACATGAAGAAGGCGAGACGTTATCAGACGGATGTTTACTAGGCTCCCGCCGCCTTATTCCACCGTTACTGACTTTGCCAGGTTGCGCGGCTGGTCGACGTCGCAGCCGCGGCGCACTGCGATGTGGTAGGCGAGCAGTTGCAGCGGGATCACGTCGAGCACGGGTAACAGCAACTCCGATGCGTGCGGCACATAGAGGACATGATCGACAAGTTGCCTGATATGCTCGTCTCCCTGAATCGCGACGGCGATCACTTTACCGGAGCGGGCGGTGACTTCCTGAATGTTCGACAAAGTCTTTTCGTAGCGGAGGACTGAGTCGCGGTTGCTCTCGTCTTTTGTCGCAAGAACGACTACGGGGAGCGTCTCGTCGATCAGGGCGTTAGGCCCATGCTTCATCTCACCGGCGGGATAGCCCTCGGCGTGAATGTAGGAAATTTCCTTGAGCTTGAGCGCACCTTCGAGTGCAATGGGATAGTGAATGCCGCGTCCGAGGTAGAGAAAGTCCCGGGCATTTGAGTAGAGCTTCGCGATCTCCTCGCAGACAGTGCCGGCAGTGTGGAGGGCCTCGTCGACTTTGCCCGGCAGTAAGCTAAGGGATTCGACGAGGGCGAGACTTTCATTGTCAGTGACGGTCCCGCGCTTCTGTGCGAGATGCAGTGCGAATAAAAAGAGCGCTACAAGCTGCGCGGTAAAGGCCTTGGTCGATGCGACGCCGATCTCGGGTCCGGCATGCGTGTAGATGGTTCCGTGAGCCTCGCGTGCAATCATCGCGCCGACGACATTGCAGATGGCAATGGTCTTCGAGCCCTTTGCGATCATCTCCCTCTGCGCGGCAATGGTGTCGGCCGTTTCTCCGGATTGCGTGATGAGCAAGCCCAGCGCGGCGGGGTCGGCGATGGGGTCGCGGTAGCGATATTCGCTGGCGTAATCGACCTCGACGGGCAGGCGGGCAAGGCGTTCGATCATGAACTTCCCGGCCGTAGCCGCATGCCAGCTGGTTCCGCAGGCGGCAATGTTGATACGGGTTGCCCGGCGGAAGTCTTCGTCGGAGATCTTCATCTCAGAGAGGAAGACCTTGCCGGTATCAAGCGAGATGCGGCCGAGTGTGGTGTCGCGGATGGCGCGCGGCTGCTCGAAGATTTCCTTGAGCATGAAGTGCTTGTATCCGCCCTTTTCCGCCTGGATCGGATCCCAGAGGATGCGCTGCACCGGGCGCTCGATGCGGTTGCCCTCAAGGTCGGTGAGCTGGACACCCGAGGGTGTGAGGATCGCCACGTCGCCGTCGGCAAGGAAATAAAGATCGCGGGTGTGGTGAAGAATGCCGGGCACGTCCGATGCAACAAAGTACTCACCTTCTCCGATGCCGATGACGACAGGCGGCCCATTGCGGGCGGAGACGATCTTGTCCGGCTCATCGGCTGAGATGACGCTGATCGCATAAGCACCTGTTAGACGGCGCACGGCGCGGCGGACCGCCTCTTCGAGCGGCATGGTCTTGCCGGTGAATGCAGCGGAGGCAATCTCCTGCTCGATGAGGTGGGCAATAACTTCTGTATCTGTCTCGGTTACAAACTTGTGGCCTTCGAGCATGAGCTCGTGTTTGAGAGCGAGATAATTCTCCACGATGCCGTTGTGGACGACGACGATGCGGCCTGTGCAGTCGCGGTGCGGATGAGCGTTTTCCTCAGTAGGGCGTCCGTGCGTGGCCCAGCGGGTGTGTCCAACACCATACGTTCCGGTGAGCGGACGCTCGCGAATCACTTCTTCGAGGTTGCGAAGCTTGCCGGGTGCGCGGCGTAACTGCAGGCCATCGCCATTGCCGCCCACAGCAATGCCGGCAGAGTCGTAGCCGCGGTATTCCAGGCGGCGCAGACCTTCAATGATGAGAGGGACAACCTGCTTGCTGCCGACATAGCCGACGATTCCGCACATAGATCGATTATCTCAGGGCACAGCGCTCAGAAAGCGTGATTGAAGCACCTGCAGGTCCCTCCGCTGCGTGCGCCAGAGCAGCGCACTCCGATCGGGATGGCATTTGCTTGTGATCCGCGCTCCCTTGCTCTGCGCTACTCTTCGAACTGAAAGCTGAATTCCTCGATAACAGGGTTAGTGAGCACATCTTTGGCGATGCGCTCCACTTCTGCTCTGGCCGCAGAGGGGTCGAGTGAGCCGTCAAGGTCGATCACGAAATATTTCCCTTGGCGCACGTCCTTTACACCTTTGTACTGCATCTTTCTGAGCGCGTTGTGGATGGCCTGTCCCTGGGGATCGAGGACAGTCTGTTTGAGGGTTACGTAGACATGAGCCTTCATCGTGCCCGATTATATAAACTCTGACAGACACACGCTACGCGCCCCAAGAGTTGCGCAGGGCGAATTCAGAAGAGGAAACGCATGGTCAACTATCTGGAACTGCCGATTGGCGACAAGATGCCCGAAGTCGTCAACGTCGTGATCGAGATTCCCCTCGAAGGAATCAACAAGTATGAGTATGACAAGCAGCTGCACGTCTTCCGGCTCGACCGGAACCTCTATTCACCGGTCCATTATCCGGGAGATTATGGCTTTATCCCGTCGACCCTGAGCGACGACGGCGACCCGCTGGATGTGCTGGTGCTGGTGGACGCGCCGAGCTTTTCGGGCTGCGTGATGCAGGTGCGCCCCATCGGCCTGCTGGAAATGCTCGACCAGGGCATACTCGACGAGAAAGTCCTGGCCGTCGGCAAGAACAATCCGCGCTATACCGACGTGTGGAATTACTCGGAAATTTATCCGCACATGCTCAAGGAGATCACGCACTTTTTCTCGATCTACAAAGACCTCGAGGGCAAGCGCGTGGAGGTTCACGGCTGGCACGACGCAGCGTACGCCCGTGATCGCGTGACAGCGGCGGCGGCCAACTTCAAAGAGAACAAGGCGGCACAAAAATAACGGCTCAGTCGCCGGAGGATGCCGGCTGCAGCTCTTTCCGCAGCGGCCGACCGGACCAGACACTCCGCGAAATCCTGTAAAAAACGGGCCCGGCAAGAGCGATGAGCAACCCAAAGAGCAAGGCGGGCATGTGGGCCATGCGTTCCTTTGACGCCGAAAACGCCGCGTAGACAATGAGCGCGGTCGGCATGACGCCAATGGCAATCGCCATGGCGAGATTCCCGGCGCGAAACGGCCGCGCGAGATTAGGCTCGCGGAAACGCAGCACAACCAGCGCGACGAATTCCAGGATGAGGCTGGCGCCATAGAGCATCAGGTCGATCGAGATAAGCCGCTCGAAGCTGAACTGGAGCGCCAAAGCCCAGGCGGTCGCGCATATCAGCAGCGCCGCCCATGGCACTCCCTTGCGATTGCGCCGTGCTATGAAGGACGGGAGCAGGCCATCTTCGGCCATCACCATGGGCACACGCGCATAGGACATCATGAGCGCGTTGAACATGCCCAGGCCGGTGATAGTGCCGCCCAGCACGATGGCGATTCCCAGCCACGGGCCAGCGAGGGCGGTTGCGGCGTCCGTCCACGAGCCGGTGGTGAACTGAGCAATGCTGAGGCCGGCAAAGCCGATGGCGGCAAGGGGAATCACATAGCTCAGGGCCACCACCGTCGCGCTCAACAGCATAGCGCGCGGGTAGTTCTTTTGCGGGTTCTCGACCTCCTTGGCCACGGTCGACGCGTTGTCCCAGCCCATGTAGTTCCACAGTGCGACCAGGATGGCCGTCGAGAGCCCCTCGCTGCCGGTCTTGGTCGATGTCCATACCGCGTTGGCGTGCAGATGCCACCCGTGCCAGGCGGCGGCGCCGACAAGAACAACGAAGGGCGCAAGCAGGACTACAAACAGGGCGATCGAACCTTCGCCGACAGCGGGCGCTCCGCGCAGGTTCCACAGGCAGCAGACAGCGATCAGGGCGAGTTCCCAGTAAGTGCCGCGCGAGCCCGCCGTCCACGCGGGAAAGAGCTTGCTGAGGTAGAGCACAAAGATGGTCGGATAAATGGCCATGTCGAAAATGCTGGCCGTGAGCGAGAGCCACGCTTCCTGGTATCCCCAGAATGGCCCGAGAGCGCGCCGGACCCAGACATAGAAACCGCCTTCGTCCGGGATAGCGCTCGCCAGTTCCCCAATCATGAGCGCCGTAGGGAAACTCCACACAAAGGGAAGCAAGAGCAGTATCGCGAGCGCCTTGATGTACCCGGCGCCGCCAAATATATCTTCGATTCCGTAAGGACCGCCGGAAACCATGAAGTACGTAGCTGCGGCGAGAGGCAAGAGGCGAAGGGTGCGGGGCGATTTCGCAGCGTGGGTGGCGGATTTTAGTAGCTGTGTGACCTCAGTGATCTCCAGCTTTACAGATTATCGCTAATTGCCAGAGGCTCAATAAAAAATCGCGCCCAAACGAAAGGCCCCGTCAGAATCAACGGGGCCTCGACGCTGGGTTGGTTATGACGCTTTGCGGGTGAACTCGCCCGGACTGACTTGGGCGGGAACGCGGTCGGGATAGACACGCTGCACGCGGCCGAAGATCAGAACGCGACCGGCGTCGGAGCCCGTCCCCCCGTCTTCGTCGACGAAGTTGTCTTCGTAGCGAATCCGGCCATGGTTGCGCTCCAGAATTCGCTCCGCGTCGGCATTTAAGGCTCCCGCGCTGACGGTCACGATGGCTCCGCCCCGGCGAATCACTCCGGCAAGGCGGCGCGCATCGGACTCCGGGATTCCCATGCCCGCAAACGAGCTTTCAAAGGCCGCGCCGGAATAGGGATAGTCGAACTCCGGCGAGATTCCGAGGCTGCCTTCGCCCGTGCCGAAATTTCTGCTTGAATCCGAGACGGGCTCACGACGTGCGGATGCGCCTGCTTCGGATTCTCCCGAGAAGAGATGCTTCAGCTTGTCCCACCATGAGGCGTCGGCATCACTGTGCCGTTCATTGTGCCGTTCATTGTGCCGCTCATGGTGCCACTCATGCACGACGGGCTGGGCTGAGACGAACGCTGAGCGAGTTCCGGCATTTTCGGCGATCGGCGCCGTGGTCGACGAGCGAGGAGTGCCGGGTATATTGGTTGGGAGATTGGCAGGGATTTCCGAACCGGGAATCGGCCCGGGCCGGCCGGCGCCCGAGAAACCTGTGCCTGCTCCGGTGGACAAGCCTGCTGGAGTGACCCCGCTTGTGCCGGACTCGGCTCCAGCGACGCCCGCGCCTGAACCGACCGATCCCACCGTGGACACGTGGTCGTAGATTGGGCGCTCAGGCGAACTGGTACTGATTCCTGGTGTGGCGCTGGTGGTGTGAAATGCTGCTCCAATATCATTGACGGGGAAACCCTTGTCCACGAGTTCATTGATGGCGTTTTGAGCGTCCTCGCCGTTGGAGAAGTAGGCAGCGACCGTGCCGCTTGTCGAACCGTTCCAATCACTGTTGCTTGTCATCGGAGAACCTTCGCATTTTTTGAAATTTGCTTGCGCGGCCTCGGGAGCGCGGCGTACTTGTGCGCCGGCAAATCCGGCCGTTATGTATTTACGATGCCGCGGCTATCGGATAAGGGCTGCCTGCGGCAGAAAGATTCGGCGCCTGGAAGGGTTGCCTGCGCGGATTCCCACTGCCCGGGGCCGAAAGTGAGGGACTATCCTATATACTGGCTGAAGACAGCCGGAGAGATGGCCGAGTGGCTGAAGGCGGCGGTTTGCTAAACCGTTGTAGGGTCAAAAGCTCTACCGGGGGTTCGAATCCCCCTCTCTCCGCC
>CAVWLS010000019.1:0-21262 GCA_963755975.1 uncultured Acidobacteriota bacterium | reverse complement strand
TTCAGCACCCGCGCGTACCGTCTCCTCGCCGCCTGGGAATCGCTCGCCCCGCGCTTCATCCGCCTCACCCCCAAACCCCAGGCATGAGGGCTATATAAACTAGCAGTGGGTTAGCCATTGAGCATGATTGGTATATGATTTATCGTCCCTACCGAAGTGCGCCGTTCTTGGGCGCACAAGCGGGGGACCTGCAGCAACAAAGGTGCGTCCGCAAGAGGCAAGACATGAGAACCGTTTATTTTCTTACTCGTGAGTCACAACCCGAAATTTCAAGAGGCCAGAGAGCAATGGTTCATAAGAGCCTCAAACCAGCGGGGACGAAGAAGACCCTCGACCAACTGGTGACTGTGTGTCTGTCCATGGGCTATGAGAACACCTTTAAGCAGCCTCCCAAATCCAAACATCGCAAGATGAAGACCGCCGAGTCGATTCTCTATCACATGATCGAAATGGATTCGTTGGTCGAAAGTGAAGAAGTGAACACATAGGTTTTTGGCAGCAGCACCCGATCTGAAACTCATTTGGAAGGCCGCTCGCGCTTGAAACTGAATGACATTTTCGAAACAGAACTGTTGAGCAAGGCCCTTCAGCGGGCGCACACTTTCGCGCAGCAACGCGGAGCCAATGAACTTGCAAATTGGCTCCAACTGGAACTCGGTGGTTACTACAGCACAAACCGTGCCTGGATCGAATGCAGTAGAGTTCCGAAGTATCGAACTGTAACGGGCATTCATTTTAACCTGTACGGACAGCGCTTACAGTTGCCAAAGCAATTGTCATTTGTGAATACGCTCTTTCTTCGAGAACCGGTCGAAGTTCTCGAATCGTTGAAGGACACGAAACAGACTGTCGTTGTGCAAGACCCCGACGCAATCGAATTTATTGCCGAACATCTGAACGTAGAGGTATCCACGTTCCACTTCGACGTGGCTGAAATAGTTAACATACTTTCTCAGATACGAGTGGAGCTGATTAACAGGGAAAAAGTATTGACTGACATCCCTTCCGTCAGCATGAAGGCCGAGAAGAAGGAAGATATTCTTATGCTCAGACCAACATTCACGGCTTCCGAATCGATCTGCGCGCACTATGGCGGCGCATGACGCGGAGCAGCGATTCGGACTAACCGCTCTTTTCAAAAACAGTTTCAAAAACTTCCACAACGTGTGTGATTTTTGGCCGGCCCGATGATACACAACACCCAAGGAGGAACTTTTATGTCCTGTGGTTGTGGTGAGCAGTTTCAGCGGGTCTTCCCAGCGACTGTTAAATACACGGTGTACTTCGACGAAACACGCGAGACAAACCCCTTGCGATGGGAGGCGAAAGAGCTTGTTGCCTGCGTCATCTGCGGGCGGATCGAGAGCGGCGTGCCTGATACCGAGTTGCAGGAGCTTCGGCGCGGGGCTGGCGAGATTTAGCAAACACGGTGATAACGGGCGCGCTAGTTCGCATAGCGCGAAGGGAAGCACACTCCCCAAACGATAAACCTCCAGCCTTGCGCAGCAAGGCCCGGTAGAAGCGCCGGACTTTAGTCCAGCGAATAAAGTCCGGTCCGAAGGATCGCAACGCTCTGCCGAAGCGCTCATTTCCTGCATCACGCCAGCTCCCCACTCAAGCTTCTTTGCTTGAGTGGGACAGCTCTGATCCCCTCTCCTGAGCCCTATTTCTTAATGAGGTCTCCGCCGGGTGCCCCATCCTGAGCGCGTTCTTTGCGCAAAGGGTGGGACGAACAATTCTCGGAGTCCAAAAATGCGCAGTGAGGCCCGGTAGAAGCGCGGAGCTTTACATCCGCGAATAGACAGCCCGGTCCGAAGTACCACTCCCGCTTCATCCGCCTCACCCCCAAGCCTCAGGCGTGAGCCGGGGGGCAACAGAGGCTACCCATTTCCCTCGAATCCCTTCGCCCAGAACACTCAGCGGAAATGCGTCCCGTGGTAGACTTCCTCCTCCAGAGGGAAAGAAAGTAAAGCTTCACCGTACATTGAGCTTTAGCGATCGGTCGAGGACCCCGACGGTCGAATCAGGAGAGAACCGATTGAGCAGGGCAACGAGCAAGTGGACACGCGATTACATCCTTCTCTTCCATTCTTCAATTGAAGCTGCCCCAGTAAAAAGGGAGGAGTATGAGGAGGTCATCAAGACGAGCGCCCTGGCATATCAGAAGCTGAAGAAGGTCCCCCCCGGTCGCATGTTTGTGACTGATAAAGAAGGTGCACGGATCAATTACGAAACGTTCAGAGATCTCTCAATGAACTGCATGGCCGACATGAATGAAAATGATAAACTCTTCATTTTTGCTCACGGCTCGTCGTCGGCCGTAGGCAACCTTGAACCGAAATACGTCGCAGCGAGGCTGGAATACGCCGGCGTGAAGAGGGTCGGTCTCATCACCTTCAAGTCGTGCGATGTGGGGAGGGGGAAATTTCTTGAAGATTTTGTCGAGGAACTCAAGAAAGTAAAAATCAACATAGGATTCGCGAAAGGATACAACGGGGGCTCCCAGACGGTAGACCTTCCCGCGGGACCTGCTGTCATTGAGAAAGTCTGGACCGATGACTACAAGGAAATTCACGGCAACGCCCGCTTCCGAATCGTCAAGGGGCATTTCAGTTACAGTAAGGCGAACCAATTCACCAAAGATCAAAAAGAGACGTTTCTTCAGATGCGGCGTCGGTAAAATCCAGAGTTGTGTGCCGACGATTTTCCGACGTAGGAAAACGAAGCTCGATTGCTCCGGAAGATAGAAGACTATGCCGATGCCGTGACCCCTTGCGCCGGCGCAGTCCTCTCCTCCGCACCCTACTTCTTCACCACATCTCCGCTCTCATCCCTGATCTCGATCGGACCCAGGTCCAGCTTCTGGAGATCGCCCTCGATCTTTGCCCGGTCGCCGACCGCCATCACGATAAAGTTCTCAGGGTGGATATAGTCGATCGCCGTCTTCTCCACCGCGTCCGGAGTCAGCTTCAGGTACTCGCCCGGCAATTGCTGGTAGTAGTTCACCGGCAGGCTGTAGGTAAACAGCTCGCCCATCAGCTCCGTCGTTGCCTGCACCGTCTCGAACTGCCCGGGTAGCGAACGCAGCGCATTGTCTTCCGCCAGCTTCAGCTCGGCCGCCGTCGGAGGATCGGTCCGGATGCGGTTCAGCTCGAAGAACAGCTCCTTCGCCGCTGGAGCCGTCACGTCCGTACGCACCTCCGCACCACCGAAGAACGTGCCGCCGTATCGATAAAAGAAGAAGCCTGAGAAGCCGCCGTAGGTATAACCATTCTTCTCGCGCAGATTCATGTTGATGCGGCTCGAGAACAGCCCTCCCAGCACGCTGTTCATGACGCCCAGCGCCGCATAATCCTTCGTCGAGCGCGCCGGACCCTCCCCGAACGCCACCAGCACCGTCTGCGGCGCTCCCGGCTTGTCCACGATCACGATCTTCCGTGCAGGCGGAGGCGGTGGCGGAGGCAGATGAACCTCGGCCGTGCTTGCGCTCGCGGCCCAGCCCCCGAAGTATTTCTCGCCAAGGCTCTTTGCTTCAGCCTTCGTGATATCGCCGGCGAGCACCAGCGCCGTTTCCTGCGGCGCATAATGGCCTGACCAGAAGCTCGTCAGGTCGTCGCGCGTGATCGCCTTCACCGAGTCCGTCGTGCCGATATCGCGGTACCCGTAAGGATAGTCGCCATAGAGCGTCTTGAAGCCCACGCGCAGCGTCGCCGCAACCGGCTGGTCGCCCTCCTGCAGAATCGCCGTCAGCCGCTGCTTGCGGATGCGCTCGACCTCGGCGCTTTGGAACGCGGGATGCAGCGCCACGTCCGACATCAGTGTCATCGCACCATCCACGCTGTTGCTTAGCGAGTTGACGTTCACCGTCGCCGCATCCATCGACGCCCCTGACGTGAGCGACGCCCCGATGCTGGCCGTGTCGTCCGCCAGCTGTGTGGCCGACCGGTTGCTCGTGCCTTCGGTCAGCATGCGTGCCGTAAAGCTCGCCAGCCCCGGCTTGCCCGTGGGATTCGCATCGCTCCCCGCTAGGTTCGTCAGTGTCGCGCTGAAGACCGGCAGCGAGTGGTCCTCTACCAGGTACACCTTCATCCTGTTCGCCAGTGCAAATGTCTCCGGCACCGGTAGATGCAGCTCCGGCGCCTTGCCCGGCTGGGGGGGGGTCTTGCGCCAGTCCTGCTGCGCCTCAAACTCCGGCGTGTAGGGGTTGGTCACCTTCACGTTGGCATCCGTGTCCGCCGGACTGCGCGGCACATCCTCCGTCACTTTCTTACCCGGCACCGTCACCACCACCACGCGCTGCGATTTCCCAAAGTTTTGCTGTCCAACCTGTTCGACCGACGCCACGGTTGCCTTCTGATAGCGCGCAATGTCCTGCGCCAGGTAATTCGGATTGCCGACATACTGGTTGTAGTAATCCATCGTGTCGGCAACTCCGCCGAATCCGCCCAGCCGCTGCAGCCCGGAAACCTTGCTTGTCAACACGCCACTGCGTGCCTCGTTCAGCTCGGCTTCCGTTGGACCCGCGGTGCGCAATGCCTCGATCTCCTTATCGATTGCCGCCTTCAAATCCTCCGGTTTCACTCCCGGCCTCGCCGTCACATCGCACTCGGCAACCGATGCCAGCCTCAGCGAGAGATTCTCGCAATTCACCGACTGCGCAATCTGCTGCTCGTAGACCAGCTTCTGGTACAGGCGGCTCGATTTGCCATGTCCGAGGATCGAAACGAAGAGATCCGCATCGGCATCGCCCGGCTTGAACGCCTGCGGGGTGAGCCACGCCAGCGAAACCCGCGGCAGTTGAACCGTATCGGTGATCGTGACACTCCTCTCCGACGTGATCGGCGGTGTCGTCACTGTCACCTTGTCCACTTCCGGCCCTTTAGGGATAGGCCCGAAGTACTTCTCCAGTAGCGCGCGTAGCTTCGCTGGATCGAAATCTCCCGCAATCGCGATGCTTGCATTGTTCGGCGTGTAGTAATGCTGGAAGAAGTCCCGGACATCGTTTAGGCGCGCCGCTTCCACATCCGCGTGGCTTCCGATCACGTCCGCATGATAGGGATGATCCTTGGGAAAAAGCTGATGGTAGATCTCTTCGTCTGCCAGATCGTAAGGTTGCCCCTCATCCTGCCTTAGCTCATTGCGAACCACATCGCGCTGGTTAGTCAGCTTCGTCTTGTCGAGCGTCTCCAGCAGAAACCCCATCCGGTCGCTCTCCAGCCATAACGCCAGCTCGAGCTGGTTGCTGGGAACCGTCTCGAAATAATTCGTGCGATCGAACCATGTCGTGCCGTTAATATCTGTTGCGCCTGCGCCCTCCAGGTAGCGGAAATGCGCTTTTTCGCCTACGTGCTCAGATCCCTCGAACATCATGTGCTCGAAGAGATGGGCGAACCCCGTGCGCCCCGCCTTCTCATTGACCGGCCCCACGTGATACCACAGGTCCACCGCCACCAGAGGCAGCTTGTGATTCTCATAGGTCAGCACCTCAAGACCGTTCGGCAGCGTGTACCTCTCAATCTTCAGCGTAGGCACCTTCAGCGGCTTGCTGGCAGGCAGGTTCGCCGCGCTTGCCGTCGCGCATGTCACGGCTAGAGCCGCAGCGGCAGCGGGTCTCAGCCGTGAAAACAGTAAATTCCTCATAAAACGATCTCCTTGATCAAATAGGCAGGGCAAGGTGCGGGGACACCGCCACGCAAATCATATACGTTTGACGCCGTCTGGCTGTTCATCCCATAGTTACCGCCTGCCCCTTGCACCGTCTTCCATCGTCCGATAAAGTTGTCCCGCTGTGCTGAATCTAAAAACCCTCAACGATATTCTCTTCGTTATCGCCGCCTCTAACCGCGAGCGAGCCATCCTTAACCAAGACTCCGCCAGCGAGTGGCGTCCCATCTCCGGATCGCAGCTCTATCAGCGAGTCCGCGCCGTCGCCGACGCATTCGCCGGCTGGGGCATCGCCAAAGGCGACCGCATCGCGATCCTCGGCGAAAATCGCTGGGAGTGGGCCGTCGCCGACTTCGCCGCCCTGGCTCTGGGCGCCGTCGACGTTCCCATCTATCCCACGCTCACCGCCGAGCAGACCGCCATCCTCCTTGCCGAGTCAGGAGCACGCATCGCTGTCGTCTCCACCCGCGCCCAGTACGACAAGGTCGCGCAAACCCGTGCCCAGACCGCCATCGAGCGCATTGTCCTCATGGACGAAGAGGGAACTGCCGACGCCGTTCTCTTCTCCTCGCTTATTCGCGACGCCGACGCGCGCAAGGCCGCCCGCGACGCTGACTTCGACCGCCGTGCCTACGACGTCCGCCCCGACGACCTTGCCACCCTCATCTATACTTCCGGCACCACCGGCGAGCCCAAGGGAGTCATGCTCACCCACGGCAACATCGCCTCCAACATCAATTACTCCACCGCCGGCTTCGGTTTCCTCGAATCCGACTCCTGCATCTCCTTCCTGCCTCTTTCGCACATCACCGCACGCCATCTCGACTACGCGCTCTACGCGCAAAACGTCACCGTCGCTTATTGCCCCGCCTTCGACAAGCTGCCCACCGCTTTGACCTCTGTGCGCCCGACCATCATGGTCGCCGTGCCGCGCGTCTACGAGAAAGTCCGGCAGGAAGCTGAGCGCCGCGCCTCGCTCTCGGGTGTGAAGTCTCGTATGCTCAAGTGGGCCGTCACCACTGGCGCCAAATATAGGGAAGAAATTGCACAGGGCCGAACACCCAGCTCTATGACCTGGAAGTCCGCCAACACGCTTGTCTACAGAAAGGTGCAGGCAGGCTTCGGCGGACAGGTTCGCCTCTACATAGCCGGAGGCGCGCCGCTCGGCCTGGAGACCGCTCACTGGTTCGCCAGCGTCGGCATCCGCATCCTCGAAGGCTACGGACTCACTGAGACCTCACCCGTCCTCGCCGTCAACACGCCGGATCACAACCGCATGGGCTCCGTAGGCCAGCCTCTGCCCAACGTCGTCTGCCGCCTCGCCGAAGACGGCGAACTGCTTGTGCAGGGGCCAAACGTCTTCCAGGGATACTGGAAGCAGCCGCCGCATTCACCCGAAAATTTCGACGACCAGGGTTTCTTCCGCACCGGAGACATCGCTCACCTCGACGCTGACGGCTTCCTCTACGTCACCGACCGCAAGAAAGAGCTGCTCAAGACCTCCGGCGGCAAGCTCATTGCCCCACAACCGATCGAGAACAAGCTCAAGGCCAATCTCCTCGTCGGCCAGGCCGCGCTCGTCGGCGACCGCCACAAGTTCGCCTCAGCTCTCATCTCGCCGAACTTCGTCGTTCTCGAAAGCTGGGCACAGCAGCAGGGAATTACCGCCGCGACGCGCCGCGACCTCACTTCCGATCCGCGTGTCGTCGCGCAGTATCAGTCCATCATCGACGGAATCAACGCGTCCCTCGCCAACTTCGAAACCATCAAGCGCTTTCGCCTTGTTCCCGACGAGTGGTCTCTCGACTCCGGCGAGCTCACGCCCAGCCTCAAGCTCAAGCGCCGCGTCATCATCCAGAAATACGCCGCGGAGATCGCGGCTCTCTACGTCGACGAAGCCGTCGCGCACGGCTAAGGCTTATTTCAATAGACTCCCCCACCAAATTCTCCAAACCTTAAGACTCCCGCCCTCCGCTGCGCTATACTGGGTGTACGCTCGTACTTGAGTGGGTCTACCGGACGTAATGCTCCAAAGCACTGCTTGCCAGTTATACCTTCCTCGAAATCTTCAAGCGAATTACAACATCAAAGGAAAACCCCCCATCATGGAACAGGGTATTGTCAAGTGGTTCAACGACGCCAAGGGCTTTGGATTCATCACTCGCGATAGCAACAACGAAGACATCTTCGTTCACTTCTCGGCGATCAACGCCAACGGCTTCCGCAGCCTTCAGGAAGCGCAGCGCGTTCAGTTCAACGTCGTGCGTGGTCCCAAGGGCCTGCAGGCAGAGAACGTCCAGCCTGTCTAAATTCGATCTCTGAAATCGAAATCAACACCAATCGGGAGGCCCTCGGCCTCCCGGTTTCATTTCGTCACATTTCAAGGCTGTCTCCTCCCGGACAGCCTCTTTCCGATTCCGGACACCTGTTCCCAGCACACCTCGTCATCCTCCGCCGCGACCCTCGCATCATCAAGCACTTACGCGCCGATCCTATGGCCTTGAACGTGCTCCTCAACCCGCGGAGCTGCCATGCACAATCTCTTACAGGACCTTCGTTTCTCCATACGCCAGCTGCGCAAGAGCCCGGGCTTCGCCCTCACCACCATCCTCACCCTGGCTCTCGGAATCGGCGCCACCACCGGCATCTTCAGCCTCGTCAATGCTGTCCTGCTTCGCCCGCTTCCGTTTCCGGAGCCCGACCGGCTTATGGATCTCCAGCATGAGAGCCATAGAACCAGCGTCATCGCCCCGCAGAGCCTCAGCTATCCCGACTTCTTTGACTGGCGTCGCCTGAATCATTCCTTCAGCGACATGGCCGTTTACCGCGATAACTCCTTGACCCTGACCAACGCGGGAACAGCGCAGGTTCTCGAGAGCGAAGTCGTCTCTTCCGATTTTTTCCGTGTCCTCGGCATCCATCCCTCTCTCGGCCGTGACTTCCTGCTCTCCGATGAGAAGCCCAGCCAGCACGTTGCCATTCTCAGCCATCAACTCTGGCAGACACAGTTCGGCTCGCGCCCCGACCTCGTTGGCCAAACCATCACCCTCGATGGCTCCGCCTACACCGTTGCCGGAGTGATGCCCGAGGGCTTTGCCTTTCCTTATCAGAATCCCGCGCCGAAGCTTTGGACCACCCTCGCTACCGATGCCTCCGATCCAGACGGCGACACGCCCCTCACCGCTCAGCGCGGCGCGCACATGCTCGATGTCATAGGCCGTCTCAAGCCCGGCGTCACACCCGACCAGGCCCGTGCCGACCTGAGCCTCATCGACCGCAATCTGGCAGCGCAATATCCCGAGGACAACAAGTTCTTCACCTCCGCCGCCGTTAAGCCTGAACTCGAAGCCCTTGTAGGAGATTCGCGCCCCGCCCTGCGCATCCTTTTTGCGGCAGTCTCGCTTGTTCTGCTCATTGCCTGCGCCAACGTTGCCGGACTCCTCCTCGCCCGCGCATCCCGCCGTCGTGCGGAGATCGCTCTGCGCTCCGCCCTTGGCGCCAGCCGCACTGAAATCATCCGCCAGGTGCTTGGCGAGTCGCTTCTGCTGTCGTTCCTCGGAGGCGCATTGGGCCTCGGCCTCTCCACCGTCTTCCTGCAGGGAATGATGCGCTTTATGCCGAAGGACCTGCCTCGGCTGGACACTATCTCAGTAGACTCCACCGTCCTTGCCTTCACCGTCCTCGCTTCCGTACTCACCGGCCTGCTCTTTGGAGTCGTCCCCGCTCTGCGCATGTCGCGGCTCAACCCCTCGCTTGCTCTCCGCGATGGCACGCGCAGCGTCACCGGCGGACGCGCCCAGCATCGCCTGCACAGCACCCTGGTCATCGTTGAAACCGCACTCGGCCTCGTGCTCCTTGTCGCTTCCGGCCTCTTCATCCGCAGCTTCGTCCACGTGCTCTCCGTCGACCCCGGCTTTGATCGAAGCAATGTTCTTACCGCAAGCGTCAGCTATCCCTCCACCAAGGGCTACGCCACCAAGGTTGCGCAGTTCTATGACCAGCTTCTCCCCCGGATCACAGCCCTCCCCGGAGTAAAATCCGCTGCTGCAGGATGGCCGTTGCCGTTCTCCGGCTCGAGCATCGGCATCGGTTTTGACATTGAAGGCCGGCCCACTCCCGTCGGAGACATGCCCGTCGCGAGAATCCGAATCATCACGCCGAATTTCTTCAACACACTTCGCATTCCCTTGGTGAACGGACGTGATTTTGCCGCGACCGATACTGGAACATCCACTCCCGTTGTCATTGTCGACCAGGCCTTCGCGCAAAAGTTCTTCCCCGGTGAGAACCCCATCGGCAAGCACATCAAGCCGGGTATCAGCGATGGAACTCATCCCGAAGTCATGCATGAAATCATCGGCGTTGTGGGCAACGTCAAGGGGGGCAGCCTGACCACCGAAGCACGTCCCACGTACTACCTGGCTCTTTCTCAATGTGGAGTCAGCGCGCCTTCCCTGGTTCTGCGCACGAATGGCGAGTCCACCGCTCTAACTACGCCCCTGCGCACGCTGATGGCGTCTATGAACCGCGACGTCCCCATCTACCATGTCCACACGCTCGACGATATGCTCTCGAGCGCTGCCTCACAGCCGCGATTCATTACCCTGCTCCTCTCTTCTTTCGCCGTCATGGCACTGCTGCTCTCCGCCGTCGGACTCTACGCCGTCCTCTCCTACATGGTCGCGCAGCGTACCAATGAAATGGGTCTGCGCATGGCTCTGGGAGCCCAGCGCGGCGACGTGCTCAGGCTTATCCTCAAGCGCGGTCTTGTCCTCGCCGGCATAGGACTCATCGTCGGCCTCGCCGCCTCCGCTGTAGTCACGCGCTTCATCTCTAGCCAGATCTACGGAGTCCGTGCCTCCGATCCTGTAACCTACATCACCGTCACGGGATTGCTCGTCGTCATCTCATTGCTCGCCAGCGCCGCACCTGCCTGGCGCGCTGCCCGCGTCGATCCCATGAAGACCCTGCGCGAACAATAGAGAGCCCAATATGAGCGCCTCATCACCTGTAAAAACCAACGTCAAGCAGGCCGTGCCCTTCTTCTGCATTACCGACATGGAGCGGTCGCTCCGCTACTACGTCGACGGCCTCGGCTTCACCCGTACCAACCAGTGGATCGTCAACGGAGAGATCCGCTGGTGCTGGCTCGAGCTGGGAGGTGCCGCGCTCATGCTGCAAAACTGCGCGAAGAAGATACTCGATTCCATGCCGCCTGGCGGCAAACTCGGACAGGGCGTCTCCATCTGGTTCCAGTGTGAAGACGCCATCGCGCTCTACCACGAATTCCAGTCGCGCGGCATCGATGCATCCGAGCCCCAGGTAGGCAACGGCCTATGGGATACCGTGCTCACCGACCCCGACGGCTACCGCCTGCATTTCGAAAGCCCCACCGACGTTCCCGAGGAAACTAAGCTGTCCGAAATTCAGCTCTGAATTTCGGAGCCCTGAGCCCTGAACCCTGAGCTGGGACGTGCAGTCCTACTTCACAGTGAACGACTTCACCGCAATCCCATTCGGCCGCTGACCCGCCGGCAGCATGGTGAAGAGCGATCCAATGCGCACCGCGCCGTTCGCCGCATACGTCTGGGTCCTTACCACCGAGACGTCCCCCGACCTTGCGTCCACTGCCAGCAGCAGAAAGCCGTTAGTCGAGAATGCCAGTGCATCCGGCCCGTCGCCCACGTGAATCGCATCGGGAAGCAGCCTGCCGTCGTCAATCGAGTACACCCCGATCGAGTCAGCATTGAAGTTGCTGATCCACAGAAAGGCATTATCGGCACTTACAATTCCATGGGACGGATGCGCGCCCACCAGATACGCCCCGCCCACCTCATTTGTCCCGGTCGCAATCTCAGAGATTGAATCGCTGTCGAAATTCGAGACGAAGATCTCGCCTCCATCCGGCTTCATAGCCAGGTTTACCGGCGTCTTCCCCACATCCAGAAAGCTCAGCAGCCGGTCCGTGTGCTCACTCTCGATCGCACTCGTCGGTCGTGCCAGCCCAATCGCCATCACCTGGTGGCCGCCCGAACACGCCACAAAGGCTTTCGACGAATCCGGCAGAATCACGGCGTCGGTTGCCTGCGGACAACCCGAAAATGCCGCTCGCACCTTGAAATTCTCTGGGTCGGCCACCGACACGCTGCCGCTCGCGCGATTCGTCACCACCAGGCTCTTCCCGTCCGGAGAAACCCTCGCCAGCCCCGGACCCTCGCCCACCCCAATCACGCCGATCTCCCTCCGCTTGTCGAGATCGATCACCGAGACGCTGTTCGATCCCGAATTAGCCACGTAGGCGCGCCGTCCCTCGCTGTCCACGTCAATGAAGTACGGCCTGCGGTGCACCGGAATCGTCGCCACTACCGCATTCTTCCCGGCATCGATCACGCTCACGCTGCCGTTCCCACCTCCGCCTCCGGAGTTGACCACGTAAACTTCATTGCGTTTGGGATTAGCAGTCACCCCCGTCGGCTCAGCGCCCACCTGCAGCACTCGCTCCTGCCGCAGATTCACCAGGTCGAGCACCGTCACCGTATTGCTGCCGCCGTTTGTGACGTAAGCGAACTCACGATAATCGGCCGGATATTCCGGAAAATGCTCCCGCCTGCAACCGCCGAGCAATAGCCCCAGAAAGATCGGCAGCAACACCCACAAAGCCAAAAAGCCGCGCAATCGCTTTGCGTCACTGACGAGCTCAGGCTTTGGAAAGGGCGCGGTTTCAGCCGTCCGCAGGAACACACTAGGCAGCAGGAACATACTGGGCATTTGAAGGGTACGGCCTTTAGGTCGTACAAAAGATCGCTATGAAGCAAGGGGCTTTAGCCCCTGAGGGATGTTCTCACGAAACCCCGCAATCGTGGAGAACGAAAAGCCGAGCACGCGCCCGGCTCCTTGTTCAAAAAATGAAGGAAGGATTACCGCGATCCGGCAGATTCCACAGCTTCCGTGATCTCAATCCCGCGCGGAACATTCCTCCGCAGCACCGTCGCAATCTGGCTCGCCTCATCCATCAGCTGCACAAACTGCTCGGGATAGATCGACTGCGCCCCATCCGACAGCGCCTTGTCCGGCTGATGGTGTACCTCAACCATGACCCCGTCCGCGCCAACAGCGACAGCTGCCCGCGCCAGCGGCAGAACTTTATTGCGCTTGCCCGTCCCATGGCTCGGATCGACCAGAATCGGCAGATGGCTCAGCCTCTGCACCGCCGGCACGATGCTCAGGTCAAGCGTATTCCGCGTATGATCCGCAAACGTCCGCACCCCGCGCTCGCACAGAATCACCTGGTAGTTGCCCTCGCTCATCACATATTCGGCAGCCATCAGAAACTCTTCCAGCGTCGCCGACATCCCGCGCTTCAACAGCACTGGCTTGCGCTTGCGCCCCGCCGCGCGCAGCAGGGAATAGTTCTGCATATTGCGTGCGCCAATCTGGATCACGTCCGCGTAGTGATCCACCAGTTCCAGCGCCTCATTGTCGATGGCCTCCGTCACAATCCGCAACCCAAAGCGCTCGCGGATCTCAGCCATGATCTTCAGTGCTTCTTCACCCAATCCTTGAAAGGTATATGGTGAAGTCCTTGGCTTATAAGCGCCTCCGCGAAAGAACTGTGCTCCCGCCGCCGCCACTTGATCGGCGATGGCAAAGGCCTGCTCCTTTGTCTCGATCGAACACGGTCCAGCCACCATCGCCAGGTCCCGCCCGCCGATTGTTGCGTTCGTGCCCGGAAAGCGGATGATCGTGTCGTCTTCCTTCACATCGCGGCTCACCAGCTTGTACGGCTTCGAAACAGGAATGACTTCGGCCACGCCAGACAACTCATCCAGAGTTCCGGGCTCGATCTGCCCCTGATTGCCGGTAATTCCAATTGCGGTGCGCGTGGCGCCGGGCATCGGATGCGCCCGGAATCCCAGATGTTCAATCTGCTCGCAGACAGTCTGAATCTCTTCCTGCGTCGCCTGCGCCTTCATCACTACGAGCATGACGTCCCTGACCTTTCTCTCCCGCTGAAAACCGTAACCCTAAGTGTACTGATTGGTTGCAGCGCGAGGCAATCAGAGTAGTCCGGATGAACCCAACCACAAACCTGCGAAATGTAGATTACCTGCTCGAAAACACAAACTCGTTCCCGTCCGGATCCCTGAACTTGGCCATCGTTCCCCACTGCTCCTTGCGAGCTTCTTCCGCCAGTTCCACACCTTTTTCCTGCATGGACTTCGCCGTGGCGAAGACATCGTCGCACCAGAACGTCACCGGTTGAAATCCTCCGATGCGGCTCTCATGCCCCGGAGGCGTGAACAGTGCAAGGTTGGTGTTCGAACCCGGAATAAGCAGCTCGATCCATCGCATGCCCGGCCCGAACTGCTGATCGGTCGCAATCTTGAATCCAAGTTTCTCCGTGTAGAACTTCAGTGAAACATCCTGGTCACTCACCGGAATGCTGACAATCTTGACGCCGCGAATCATGTAGACCTCCACTTCTGCTCCAGAACATAGCTCGCAACTCCCCGCAGCACAATCAGGTAGTCGTTGCTATACTGTTGATAGGTATAGCGATGCTGACCTTCGACGAATATGTCACCGACGTCCTTATGCGCGACCTCGTCGGACACGATCGCCGTCCTGTCAGCTTTCTCGTCTATTTATGGATCGCCGCTGAGCAGCAGCGCCGCGGCCGCGCCGTGCAGATCAGCTATCAGGATCTCGCCGAGTCCATCGGCGTCTCGAAAAGCTCCGCGCAGGCCTCGGTGGGATGGCTCGTGCAGCGCAAACTCCTGGCCGTCACCAGAGCCTCCGTCACCGCCACGCCCAGCTACACCATCCAGACACCCTGGAATCCCACCCACAAGCCCGAACGCAAATCCTCACGCTAGCGGGGGGACGCCTACTTCCCGCCGCTCTCCTGCTTCTTCAACTCCGCCTCAAACGCCTGCTCCCGCTCCGTCACATATGCCTTGTATCCCGCCGGATCAATAAACGGATTCTCCCCGCCATCCTTCAACCGCGCATACTTCTCTAGCATGTCGTAGTAGCCGCCATGCGCCCCCAGAAACACATCGCAGGGCAGCGCCTTCAGCACCCGAAATGTCTGCTCATAATCCTGCGCAATCTGCGGATACGTCTTGTTGTTCACCAACTTGTATCCGGGATTCACATTCGGGCTCCCGACAATCACCACATCGTAGACCTTGCCCTTGTCCTTCACCTTCAGTGTCCACGTCGTGCACCCTTTCGTGTGCCCCGCAGTCTTGTGCGCCACCAGCACCACCCCGCCCAGCCGCACCTCATCGCCATCGTGCAGCACGCGATCAACCTTCGCCGGAGGGAACTGCATATCCGCCGACTTCCCGTACTGGAAGTCGCTCTTGCCCCCGTCCTCGACCTCCGGCACATCCGCATCCATCACCAGGTACTTTGCGTGAGTCCATTGCTTGATGAGCGAGCTCCCCGCGCAGTGATCGTAATGTGCATGGCTAATCAGCAGAATCTTCACATCGCTGAACTTGAACCCAAGCTGCTCGACACTCTTCCTGATCAACTCCGGAGAGCTCGTCAGGCTGCTGTTGATCAGGATGTCGCCCTGCGGCGTGACGATCAGATATGACGCGAGATCCTTGCTGCCCACGTAGTAGACATTTCCGATCACGCGGTGCGGAGGAAACGGAGTCGTCCAGTCCGCGGGAATCTGGGCTGAAGCGACGCCTGTAAGTGCGAAGAGGAAAATCAATATCCGGGAGAGCATGCGCAGGAGTATTTCATCACCAGCCACGTGGCTGTTCGCACTTCGTGTGGAAAAGCATTGTCGATCGAGATACCGGGGTCCCCGCGCGCACGCAAAAGCCAGCTTAGCGGCCGCCGCTGACCGGCTCCGCCTCGTTCGCATGGTTGAGCTCATTCGGGCCGGCCTTGAACACACTCGCCGGCATGGGATGCAGCAGCGCATCGTGCGCGGTTTTGAGAAGCACAGCGTCGCTCGTATCCTGGCTCAGCTCCCAGATCATCACGCCGCCCAGGCCCTCATCCGCCGCATAGCTGACCTTGTAATGCACCGACACCGCGTCCTCATAGGTCCAGAAGTTCTGCCCGTCATACAGCCACGGAGCCCGCGACCTCGGATCCCGATAAATCGGCGAACTCGCCATCAGCGTGCGGATATAGCGGTACGGCTGATCTCCGTGCACGCTCCGCCCCGCCTGGAAGAGCCCGTTATTCCCACTCTCCACCCCCGTCCAGCTATACCCATAGAACGGCATCCCCATCAGCAGCTTCTCAGCGGGCGCGCCGGCGGCCTTATAGTCGGCGATATTCCTCTTCACGCTGCTCGGATGATGCGGATCAGCCGGATCGGCGAACAGCGGAGCGATAAACCCCGTGATCTTGCTCCACGGCCCGGTGTAGTCGTAGTTCATCACGCCCACCTCGTCCACCAGCCTCGAGATCGCCGCCATATCCACGCCCGTCATCATGTGCGGCGAATGCGGCACAGCGATCGACAGCCGCAGCCCCGGCCGCGCCGCACCCATCTGCCGCCGGAATTCCTCAAGCAGCGCGCGGAAATTTTCCGCGTCCGCTCCCTGCGGATACTCCCAATCGATATCGAACCCGTCGAAGATTCCCGGTTCGTGTACGCCCGCCGCAAAATTTCCCCGGATAAATGTGTCGATGCACGATGCCACGAACGCCTTCCGGTTCTCCGGCTTTGCGTCTTCGGCAAAGCCCTTTGGATTGCCCTCAAGCGAAATCAGAATCTTCAGGTGCGGATACCGCTTCTTCAATTCCTTGAGCTGGTGGAAGTAGCCGCGAAAAGGGGACGCCGGATCGTCCGCTTCTCCACTCACGCTGTTCTCGACCGTATAGGTTGTGTTCAGGTCGGCCTTGGGATCGGCAATCGAGCACCTGCCATCCGACACAAATCCCTGAGCGTAGTTGATCTGGTCCAGCAGCGCCGCGCTGCCGTTCTCGACTAACTCTTTCACGTAGTACGGCTGCTCGTAATACAAGCCCCACTGGCCGAAATACCCCACCAGCAGCGGATGCGGAGCTTGCCGGTGCCTGTGCAGCAGCCAAGCATGCGCACTCGGTTCCAACAAAAAGGGAAGAAGCGCCGCCGCCGTGAGCCACCGCAGCCGGAAAAGATCAAAATGTTTTTGCATTCACTATGAAAGACGCTCCGGCCCGCCAATCCGTTGAAAAAATTCCGGTGAAAAGGTTTGGGAACTATAGGCTCCATAGGCCACGGAGATCAGGCTGGCTGGGGATTTTGCTGTTCTGACCTGCTTTGTATCAGGGCACGACTTCAGTCGTGCCGTAAGGGGCGAAAAAAACTGTGGGGCTTCAGCCCCTGTAGCCGTTGGGGAGTGAAACATATAAATCCCGTACTTTTCGCGTGACAACCGCAGCGCGATCCGCCCGCGTTACCCCTTATCTCCTACCGCCAGCAGCGTCTGAAAATGCGGAGCCTCAGCCTCTTTGTGCACCACCGAAATCTCAATCCCGCGAAAGCCCGCCTTCTCCATCGCCGACTCCAACTGCACCTCGCTGAATCCTAGCCACTCATCGGCGTATAGCTCGCGGGCCTCTTCAAAGCGATGCTTCGCCAGATCGAGCACCGCAATCCGCCCGCCCGGCCTCAGAATCCTCCAGGCCTCGGCCACTGCACGCTCCGGATGCAGCGCGTGATGCAGCGACTGCGAGAAAAAGACCAGATCCACCGACCCATCCTCGATCGGAACCTCTTCCATATCTCCCAGCCGGTATTCGACATTCTTCACGCCCTGCTGCTTCGCCTGCTGACGCCCGACTTCCACCATCCGCGCCGACGTATCCACCGCAATCACTTTCTTGGCCCGCTGCGCCAGCAGCAGGGAAAACGCGCCTTCGCCGGCTCCCAGATCGGCAATCACCATCGGAGGCATCAGCTTCAGCAGCGCCTCCGCTACGCTCTTCCATGACTTGCCCGGAACATAGCTTTTCCCAAACCGCCCCGCCACATCATCGAAGAAGGCCCGCGTCTTGTCCTGCCGCTTCTTCAGAACGCGCTTCACCGCTGCCTGGTCGCGCTTCGCCTCGGCGATTTCCCCCTGCGCCTGCGCCAGCAGTTCGCCAAGCACGCCCGCGCCATTCTCCCGCGTCAACTTATATAGGCTGCTTTTTCCGGTGCGCCGATCCTCGACCAGCCCCGCCTGTTTCAATTGCGCGAGATGCGTCGAGATCGTGCTCTGCCCCATCGCCAGAATCTCCTGCAGCTCAGCGACCGACAGCTCCTCCCGCTCCAGCAGCAGCAGGATGCGCAGCCGGTTAGGATCGGCCACGACTCGCAGGATTTTCACAATTGACGCCATCGTGATTTAAGTTATTATATCAATGTATCTTGATTTAACGATATGAGGTTCTGAAACCCTATGGCAACCGCAACGCTCGAACGCACCGCCGCCGATTACAAAGTAGCTGACCTGTCGCTCGCCGACTGGGGCCGCAAGGAAATCTCCATCGCCGAGCACGAAATGCCCGGCCTCATGTCCATCCGTCATAAGTATGCGGCGCAAAAGCCTCTCGCTGGCGTGCGCGTCACCGGCTCGCTGCACATGACCATCCAGACCGCCGTCCTCATCGAGACCCTCGTCGATCTCGGCGCCGATGTCCGCTGGGCCAGCTGCAACATCTTCTCCACGCAGGACCACGCCGCCGCCGCCATCGCCGCCGCCGGTGTCCCCGTCTTCGCCTGGAAGGGCGAGACCCTTGAAGAGTACTGGGACTGCACCTACCGCGCCCTCACACACGAGGGCAACAAAGGTCCGCAGCTTGTCGTCGACGACGGCGGAGACGTCACCCTCCTCATCCACAAGGGCTACGAGCTCGAAGAGGGCGACAACTGGATAAACACCCCGTCTTCCAATCACGAAGAGCAGGTCATCAAGGATCTCCTCAAGCGCGTCTATGCCGAGGACCCGCAACACTGGCACAACGTCGCTAAAGAATGGCGCGGAGTCTCGGAAGAAACCACCACCGGCGTGCACCGCCTCTACAAGATGAAGGAGCAGGGCAAGCTTCTCGTCCCCGCCATTAATGTAAACGACTCGGTTACAAAATCGAAGTTCGACAACCTCTACGGATGCCGCGAGTCTCTCGCCGACGGCATCAAGCGCGCCACCGACGTCATGGTCGCCGGCAAAGTCGCCGTAATCTGCGGCTATGGAGACGTAGGCAAGGGCTCATCCCACTCGCTGCGCGGTATGGGTGCGCGCGTCATCGTCACCGAGATCGATCCCATCAACGCCCTCCAGGCCGCGATGGAAGGCTTCGAAGTCACCACCATCGAGGATACCCTCGGCCGCGGCGACATCTACGTCACCTGCACCGGTAACCTCGACATCATCACCCTCGAGCACATGAAGGCCATGAAGGATCAGGCCATCGTCTGCAACATCGGCCACTTCGACAACGAGATCCAGATGGATTTGCTCAACTCCGAACCCGGTGTCGAGAAGCTCAACATCAAGCCGCAGGTCGACAAATACACCTTCCCGAACGGCAACAGTATCTTCGTCCTCGCCGAAGGCCGCCTCGTCAATCTCGGCTGCGCCACCGGACACCCCAGCTTCGTCATGAGCAACAGCTTCGCCAACCAGACGCTTGCTCAAATCGACCTCTGGGCCAACAAGGACACCTACAAGATCGACGTCTACACTCTTCCCAAGAAGCTCGACGAAGAAGTCGCCCGCCTGCACCTCGAAAAGATCGGAGTCAAGCTCACCACCCTCACCCCCAGGCAGGCCGACTACCTCGGCGTCTCGCAGGAAGGCCCCTACAAACCCGACCACTACCGCTACTAATCGCCCCGGAATAAAGCGAAGGCCCTGTCATCGACAGGGCCTTCGTGCGTCTACAGGCATCAGCCCCCTGCGCGATCAATTTGTCTTTGGTTCGCGCTCCAGATCGTAGACCAGCGTTATCACATTGCCGTGTTGGTATCGAGCCACTGGATCCGAACAGAATTCTCCCTTCATCGTAGGTGAAGCGGGCCCTGCCTGATACGGTTCCACAGCTTCAAAGCATCCTGTAAAAGGGTGATGCGCCGTCGCGATGTAGTACCTGACGTTGTAGTCGCGCAGCACCGTATGCAGATCCTCGGCGCGCCGCATGTGCTCCAGGAAGCCCTTGTCCATCACCAGCCCCTCGACCTGCACCATCGGATTGTCCAGCAGATACCCCACCTTCCCGCCGCGATCTCCCATCGCATAAATTCCCGGATGAGTAGCCTCGAAAGCGTGCATGTCAACGCCCGTCTCATAAATCCCTTGTTGAGTCACCGGCCACCAGTTGCCGCCGAGAACCACAAGAGCAACCGCGACAAGCGCGATGCGAACCGCGGCTGTATTTGCCGCAGAAGCCACCATCGGCCGCGTAAGCCAGAACGTAAAGGAAACGCAGAGCGCGATCTTCATCGCATAAAAGTACCAGTCCGGTATCCACCAGTCGCTGAGAAACGAAAGCAAAATGTAGTAGACAAGCGGAAAAAGCATCACCGGCAGGATGACCATCATCGCCGTGCTGCGAAGCGACCGGTAGCTAATCACCACGACAATCATCGTGATGAAGACGAAGAGAAAATGCAGCTCTGTCTTGAGCGGTATGTGCAGGATCGTTTCGATCACCGCATTTGAAGGGCGGCCATGAGGCTTTAGCTGCTTCGACGCGCCGGAGACCGGCGTTAACACCCCGAAAAAGTGCTCGTTCACCCACAGGTAGATGAACACCGGCGAGAAGCCCGCGAAAGCCGAGGCAATCCGGCCCCATGCAATCCGGCCAGGCCAGAGTTGCCTTCTGTAATCCCCATTCAGCAGAACCGCAATCGTGAACAGCACAACCAGAATAATGGAGTCCAGCCGCGCGAGAACCGCGAGCGAAGCCAGCAGGCCGGTTGCGAAAGCGCGCGGCGCGCTGCTCAGAGCATCTCCGCGCTGTATGGCCGCGATCAGCGCCAGCGCCAGCGGAATCGCAATGACCACCTCCATCCCCGAGAAATAAATCCGGCAGGCGTACACAGCCACGTACAGCGACAACGCCGCCGCAGCCAGAGACTCCACTCCCGCTCTGACCATGATCTTCCGGCTCAGCAGATAAGTCACAACCGTGCTCGCCACCGTGGCAAAGCCCACAAAGGCAAGAATCACTCTGCCGTTTTGCGTGAAGAAGCTCAGGCCAGTAAGGATCAAGAGCCACAGCGGATGGTAGCCATTCGTCGTGACAAGCCGGTTATAAGTTGACCCATGCCCGGTCGCCAGGTTAACGGCAACCTTCAGGTAGTAGAAAAAGTCGTCGTATTCAAAAAGCATCCACGGACGATGCGAGAAGAACGCCCTGCAGCATGCAATCACTGTCTGGACGAGCAGCAGCCAGGGGGCGGCCTTGACGAAAATACTTGCGATGGAAGCGCGATCGGAGCCAGTGGCGGGGGCAGTGGCTGTCTGCATTATCTCCTCGGTAAGAAGCTCAGATTGTTTCGTGGAATCGGCGGCTGATAAGCGAGAGTATGTCTTTATTTTACGATACTCACCCCATTTCCCGGAATATCCACTTTAGTCCTTCGATATCC
>CAVWLS010000018.1:0-23556 GCA_963755975.1 uncultured Acidobacteriota bacterium | reverse complement strand
GGCACGTAACAAACGGAAATATCAACGCCAGATAGCTGACGGACCATCGGAAATCGGTCAGGTTGGGAGGTTGAAACCGACCTCTTCAAAGCCCATCTTTCTCAAATCGCTAATCGAAATCCCGCGAGCGATCTTGTTAGGGTCTGCGGTCTGGCAAGAGCCAGCCCTTTTGCATTCTTTCAATGCAGTCGAAGATTTTGTCGTCCACACCCGGGATTTGAGCATCTAGAATTTTTGCTCGAAGGTGCTCATACTTCTCGTGTGAAATGTCCACGCTCCCTAACGTGCTAGCTCCCACAGAAGATTCAAGAGCAATTTGCCAACGCTTATCAGGCGTCTCTGAATTCCGTCTATCCCAGAAATAGACCATGTAAGAACTATAACTATCCATCAAACCTCTCTTTCAGTGACTGAGTTAACCTGTTTAGCCGTGAGTGTCAAGTTGCATTGACGAGGGAGCCAGAAGAATAAAGTGATCAAACAAGGTCTGTTCCAGCGGAGAATGACAAATGAAAGTTTTAGCCGGTATCACATGCTGCATTTTTCTGCCTCTCCTTCTCGGGTGTAGAGGGGTTGAGACGCCCCGCTCTAGCCGTGCTGACGACGGGTCTTTGGATTCGCTTGCGATAGGAGCGGTGACCCTGAAATTGGGGATGCCAAAAGACCTTATCATTCCCGAACTGCAAAGCAAGTATGACGTGCAAGAGTCCTTTGGCAGCTGGCTCATATATGAACCAAAGAAGGATCCTCGACTGGGACAAGCTCGAATTGGCGGAATAGACTTTGACCAAGACGGGCGCTTGGAAGAAGCGTGGGCGTGGAGAACGTCGTCAGTCGGCTGACCTGCACCCCTGGATCCGCACAGAACTGATTAGGATTTCTGGAAGCGGAGGGGGAAGAAGATGGGCAAGAGCAGGCACACGGAGGCGCAGATCATTGCTGCGCTGAAGCAGGTCGAAGCCGGGCGCGCAGACGATGATGACCCCCAAGCGAGTGCGGCGTCTTAAGCCAGGCGACGATCTACACATGGAAGGCAAAGTTCGGCGGCATGGATGTCAGCGAGGCGCCGTCCGCGAGCGCTGGAGGATGAGAACTCGCGCCTGAAGCGGCTGGTGGCCGATCTGAGCCTGGACAAGGAGATGCTGAAGGCAGTGATCACAAAAAACGGCCTGAGCTCGTAGACCGAAGGACGGATGCCAGCTGGCTCGTGGGCAGTACGCTGCCAGCGAGCGCCGGTGTGCGGGCTATGTCGATTGCGGTGTCGAGCTATAGGTATTGCTCTCGGCAATCGGATGGATCACTGCGAGCGAAACTGGTCGGCTTGCGCGGGAGAAGCCGCGCTACGGTTATCGGAATTGCAGGTGTTGGTGGAACGGGAAGGCGAGCGAGTGAATCACAAGCGAGGTGGCGCGCTATCGCGAGGCGGGGCTGTGCCTGAAGCGGAAGAAGCGCAGGCACTGCGTGCGTGTGGGCTCGCCGCGCCCGCGCTGACCGACGTCAACCAGGAGTGGGCGCTGGATTTCGCGCCGATGTGATTGCAGCCGGACGCACCATCCGCGTGCTGAGTGTAGTGGATGCCTTTACACGGGAGTGTCTCGGCGCTGGAAGTAGACACCGGGTTTGCCAGCCGGCGAGTGACGCGGGTGCTGGATGAGATCATCGCCATGCGCGGACGCCCGGTGGCAATTCGCTGTGACAACGGCCCGGAGCTGACCAGCCGTGATTTCCTGGCCTGGGCCCTGAGTGGAAGATCGATCTGCGCCACATCCAGCCTGGCAAGCCAACACAGAACGCGCATGCGGAGAGCTTTCACGGCAGACTGCGCGAAGAGTGCCTGCGGGTGAGCTGACGCGGACCTGTTTGACGCACGCGGGAAGGTAACCATTGGAAGAGGGAGTACAACGAGGAACGGCCACACAGCAGTCCGGCTACAGAACCCCGGACGAGTTTGCGCGCGTAGCCAAAGCCCAGAGCTATGGAACACGCGGGCCCTGCCCACTCGGAAACTCCTGCGGCGTTTCCCCCTACTGGAATGGGCTCGCCGTTTGTTTCAGGACGGATGGGCTATTTTGCTGTCAGGAGGCTCACCATGGAGATCGCAACCCTCGCTATCGATCTGAGTAAGACCACCTTTCACATCCTAGGATTGGACCGGCGGGCGAGATTGTGCTCGTAGAAAACTCTCCCGTAGGCATCGCCGTTCTTCACGGCCAACCGATCGTCGATGCTGATCGGCATGGAAGCCTGCGGAGGAGCACATTTTCTTGGTCGTGCGTTGCGCGAGCAGGGGCATGAAGTACACTGATGCCGGCTCAGTATGTGAAGCCGTATGTCAAGACGAATAAGAATGACTACCTCGACGCCGAAGCCATTGCAGAAGCCGTGCAGCGGCCGACGATGCGTTTTGTGCCGATCAAGACCGACGAACAGCTGGATCTGCAGGCACTGCATCGGGTGCGCGATCGTTGGGTGGCGCGGAGAACTGCGATCATGAACCAGATGCGCGGCTTCCTGCTCGAGCGTGGTATGACGGTTCGGAAAGGCCCTTCGCATCTATGGTGCAACTACAGGAAGTTCTCCGCGAGGGAGGCGCCTTCGTTTCTGCAAGACTCCATGGACTACTGCGGGAACTGAAGCAGGAATGGGATGAACTGGACAGGCGCATCGAGCAGGCGAACGACGAGCTCCAACGCATCGCAAGAGAAGACGATGCGTGCCATCGACTCATGGAGGTTCCTGGTTTCGGTCCTCTCGTTTCAACCGCGTTGGTGGCTGCGATTGGCAACGGCATCACCTTCCACAAGGGGCGAGACCTATCCGCATGGATCGGGCTGGTTCCGCGTCAGTGCTCGACCGGCGGCAAGACGAAACTGCTGGGTATCAGCAAACGAGGAAATCCCTATCTCCGGCGTATGTTCCTGCATGGCGCCCGATCCGTGGTGGCGCAAGCGGAACGAAACCCGTCGGCCTTGTCTACGTGGCTCGCTGACCTGGCTGGACGCACGCACCGTAATGTTGTCGTGGTTGCGTTGGCCAATAAGATGGCGCGGATCGCATGGGCCATTCTGAGCAAGGGCATTCGCTATCGCACCTCCGAACTGGTAGTTGCGTGAAACCCGGGCTTGGAAAAGTCACTTCCTGGAAAAGTCAAACAACGACTTTCCCACGAAGTTTGGAAATCCCGCAAACAACGCGCGATTCCCACTTTTCCAACCCTGCGACGGCGGCGATGTTTTCACCCCCTCAGGTTTGCAAGACAGATCAATGAGTGAGAGGAACGGTCTCAACCGGCGTAGCTCCAGTCTGTGTGGGAATGAGAACCCATCCAAGTTCGACCCACTTTGTAGACCAGCGACGCGCGGACTCCATCATGGCCAGGAGCTCAGCTCCACAAACAGGTCGGATACATTTGCGCAGACCAATCCACCCACGCCAAAGATTCTGCTTGCAATCGGACGGCGGACCATACATTTCCCACAGCCCCGGCGGCGGGCTAAATTTACAGAATCACCTGTACGGATTTTGGGGGCAGGTCACCCACATCTAGATTTTGGGATGTGGGATAAGATGCTCTTCACGAGTCAGGCTAGGTTTTTCCAGCCGGGTGCCCCACTCAAGCTTCTTTTGCTTGAGTGGGGTAATTCCACCTTAATCATCCAGTTGAGTTAGAGAGACCTTTCAGCCTTGTGCCAGCAAGGCCCGTGACGCCGAAGCCAGCGAAGCCATCCACGGCCTCGTCCAGCTCCACGCCGAAAAGACCTTCAGCACCCGCGCCTACTGGCTCCTCTCCAAGTGGCACGAACTCGCGCCGCGCTTCATCCGCCTCACGCCCAAACCCCAGGCGAGAGGTGGTGCGCCCCGTGGTAGACTTCCTCCTCCAGAGGGAAAGAAGTAAAGCTTCACCGTACATTGAGCTTTAGCGATCGGTCGAGGACCTAGCCGGCCGAATCAGGAGAGAACCGATTGAGCAGGGCAACGAGCAAGTGGACACACGATTACATCCTTCTCTTTCATTCTTCAATTGAAGCTGTCCCTGTAAAAAGAGAGGAGTATGAGGAGGTCATCAAGACGAGCGCCCTGGCATATCAGAAGCTGAAGAGGGTCCCCCCCGGCCGGATGTTTGTGACTGATAAAGAAGGTGCACGGATAAATTACGAAACGTTCAGAGATCTCTCAATGAACTGCATGGCCGACATGAATGAAAACGATAAACTCTTCATTTTTGCTCACGGCTCTTCGGCGGCCGTAGGCAACCTTGAACCGAAATACGTCGCAGCGAGGCTGGAATACGCCGGCGTGAAGAGGGTCGGTCTCATCACCTTCAAGTCGTGCGATGTGGGGAGGGGGAGTTTTCTTGAAGAGTTTGTCGAGGAACTCAAGAAAGTAAAAATCAACATAGGATTCGCGAAAGGATACAACGGGGGCTCCCAGACGGTAGACCTTCCCGCGGGACCTGCTGTCATTGAGAAAGTCTGGACCGATGACTACAAGGAAATTCACGGCAACGCCCGCTTCCGAATCGTCAAGGGGCATTTCAGTTACAGTAAGGCGAACCAATTCACCAAAGATCAAAAAGAGACGTTTCTTCAGATGCGGCGTCGGTAAAATCCAGAGTTGTGTGCCGACGATTTTCCGACGTGGGAAAACGAAGCTCGATTGCTCCGGAAGATAGAAGACTATGCCGATGCCGTGACACCCTGCGCCGGCGCAGTCCTCTCCTCCGCACCCTACTTCTTCACCACATCTCCGCTCTCATCCCTGATCTCGATCGGACCCAGGTTCAGCTTCTGGAGATCGCCCTCGATCTTTGCCCGGTCGCCGACCGCCATCACGATAAAGTTTTCAGGGTGGATATAGTCGATCGCCGTCTTCTCCACTGCGTCCGGAGTCAGCTTCAGGTACTCGCCCGGCAATTGCTGGTAGTAGTTCACCGGCAGGCTGTAGGTAAACAGCTCGCCCATCAGCTCCGTCGTTGCCTGCACCGTCTCGAACTGCCCGGGTAGCGAACGCAGCGCATTATCTTCCGCCAGCTTCAGCTCGGCCGCCGTCGGAGGATCGGTCCGGATGCGGTTCAGCTCGAAGAACAGCTCCTTCGCCGCTGGAGCCGTCACGTCCGTCCGCACCTCCGCACCACCGAAGAACGTGCCGCCGTATCGATAAAAGAAGAAGCCTGAGAAGCCGCCGTAGGTATAGCCATTCTTCTCGCGCAGATTCATGTTGATGCGGCTCGAGAACAGCCCTCCCAGCACGCTGTTCATGACGCCCAGCGCCGCATAATCCTTCGTCGAGCGCGCCGGACCCTCCCCGAACGCCACCAGCACCGTCTGCGGTGCGCCCGGCTTGTCCACGATCACGATCTTCCGTGCAGGCGGAGGCGGTGGCGGAGGCAGATGAACCTCGGCCGTGCTTGCGCTCGCGGCCCAGCCCCCGAAGTATTTCTCCCCAAGGCTCTTTGCTTCAGCCTTCGTGATATCGCCGGCGAGCACCAGCGCCGTTTCCTGCGGCGCATAATGGCCTGACCAGAAGCTCGTCAGGTCGTCGCGCGTGATCGCCTTCACCGAGTCCGTCGTGCCGATGTCGCGGTACCCGTAAGGATAGTCGCCATAGAGCGTCTTGAAGCCCACGCGCAGCGTCGCCGCAACCGGCTGGTCGCCCTCCTGCAGAATCGCCGTCAGCCGCTGCTTGCGGATGCGCTCGACCTCGGCGCTCTGGAACGCGGGATGCAGCGCCACGTCCGACATCAGTGTCATCGCGCCATCCACGCTGTTGCTTAGCGAGTTGACGTTCACCGTCGCCGCATCCATCGACGCCCCTGATGTAAGCGACGCCCCGATGCTGGCCGTGTCGTCCGCCAGCTGTGTGGCCGACCGGTTGCTCGTGCCTTCGGTCAGCATGCGTGCCGTAAAGCTCGCCAGCCCCGGCTTGCCCGTGGGATTCGCATCGCTCCCCGCCAGGTTCGTCAGTGTCGCGCTGAAGACCGGCAGCGAGTGGTCCTCCACCAGGTACACCTTCATCCCGTTCGCCAGTGCAAATGTCTCCGGCACCGGTAGATGCAGCTCCGGCGCCTTGCCCGGCTGCGGCGGAGTCTTGCGCCAGTCCTGCTGCGCCTCAAACTCCGGCGTGTAGGGGTTGGTCACCTTCACGTTGGCATCCGTGTCCGCCGGACTGCGCGGCACATCCTCGGTCACCTTCTTACCCGGCACCGTCACCACCACCACGCGCTGCGATTTCCCAAAGTTTTGCTGTCCAACCTGCTCGACCGACGCCACGGTTGCCTTCTGATAGCGCGCAATGTCCTGCGCCAGGTAGTTCGGATTGCCGACATACTGGTTGTAGTAATCCATCGTGTCGGCAACTCCGCCGAATCCGCCCAGCCGCTGCAGCCCGGAAACCTTGCTTGTCAACACGCCACTGCGTGCCTCGTTCAGCTCCGCCTCCGTTGGCCCCGCGGTGCGCAATGCCTCGATCTCCTTATCGATTGCCGCCTTCAAATCCTCCGGTTTCACTCCCGGCCTCGCCGTCACATCGCACTCGGCAACCGATGCCAGCCTCAGCGAGAGATTCTCGCAATTCACCGACTGCGCGATCTGCTGCTCGTAGACCAGCTTCTGGTACAGGCGGCTCGATTTGCCATGTCCGAGGATCGAAACGAAGAGATCGGCATCGGCGTCGCCCGGCTTGAACGCCTGCGGGGTGAGCCACGCCAGCGAAACCCGCGGCAGTTGAACCGTATCGGTGATCGTGACACTCCTCTTCGAGGTGATCGGCGGTGTCGTCACTGTCACCTTGTCCACTTCCGGCCCTTTAGGGATAGGCCCGAAGTACTTCTCCAGTAGCGCGCGTAGCTTCGCCGGATCGAAATCTCCCGCAATCGCGATGCTTGCATTGTTCGGCGTGTAGTAATGCTGGAAGAAGTCCCGGACATCGTTGAGGCGCGCCGCTTCCACATCCGCGTGGCTTCCGATCACGTCCGCATGATAGGGATGATCCTTGGGAAAAAGCTGATGGTAGATCTCTTCGTCTGCCAGATCGTGAGGTTGCCCCTCATCCTGCCTTAGCTCATTGCGAACCACATCGCGCTGGTTAGTCAGCTTCGTCTTGTCGAGCGTCTCCAGCAGAAACCCCATCCGGTCGCTCTCCAGCCATAACGCCAGCTCGAGCTGGTTGCGGGAACCGTCTCGAAATAATTCGTGCGATCGAACCATGTCGTGCCGTTAATATCTGTTGCGCCTGCGCCCTCCAGGTAGCGGAAATGCGCTTTTTCGCCTACGTGCTCAGATCCCTCGAACATCATGTGCTCGAAGAGATGGGCGAACCCCGTGCGCCCCGCCTTCTCATTGACCGGCCCCACGTGATACCACAGGTCCACCGCCACCAGAGGCAGCTTGTGATTCTCATAGGTCAGCACCTCAAGACCGTTCGGCAGCGTGTACCTCTCAATCTTCAGCGTAGGCACCTTCAGCGGCTTGCTGGCAGGCAGGTTCGCCGCGCTTGCCGTCGCGCATGTCACGGCTAGGGCCGCAGCGGCAGCGGGTCTCAGCCGTGAAAACAGTAAATTCCTCATAAAACGATCTCCTTGATCAAATAGGCAGGGCAAGGTGCGGGGACACCGCCACGCAAATCATATACGTTTGACGCCGTCTGGCTGTTCATCCCATAGTTACCGCCTGCCCCTTGCACCGTCTTCCATCGTCCGATAAAGTTGTCCCGCTGTGCTGAATCTAAAAACCCTCAACGATATTCTCTTCGTTATCGCCGCCTCTAACCGCGAGCGAGCCATCCTTAACCAAGACTCCGCCAGCGAGTGGCGTCCCATCTCCGGATCGCAACTCTATCAGCGAGTCCGCGCCGTCGCCGACGCATTCGCCGGCTGGGGCATCGCCAAAGGCGACCGCATCGCGATCCTCGGCGAAAATCGCTGGGAGTGGGCCGTCGCCGACTTCGCCGCCCTGGCTCTGGGCGCCGTCGACGTTCCCATCTATCCCACGCTCACCGCCGAGCAGACCGCCATCCTCCTTGCCGAGTCAGGAGCACGCATCGCTGTCGTCTCCACCCGCGCCCAGTACGACAAGGTCGCGCAAACCCGTGCCCAGACCGCCATCGAGCGCATTGTCCTCATGGACGAAGAGGGAACTGCCGACGCCGTTCTCTTCTCCTCGCTTATTCGCGACGCCGACGCGCGCAAGGCCGCCCGCGACGCTGACTTCGACCGCCGTGCCTACGACGTCCGCCCCGACGACCTTGCCACCCTCATCTATACTTCCGGCACCACCGGCGAGCCCAAGGGAGTCATGCTCACCCACGGCAACATCGCCTCCAACATCAATTACTCCACCGCCGGCTTCGGTTTCCTCGAATCCGACTCCTGCATCTCCTTCCTGCCTCTTTCGCACATCACCGCACGCCATCTCGACTACGCGCTCTACGCGCAAAACGTCACCGTCGCTTATTGCCCCGCCTTCGACAAGCTGCCCACCGCTTTGACCTCTGTGCGCCCGACCATCATGGTCGCCGTGCCGCGCGTCTACGAGAAAGTCCGGCAGGAAGCTGAGCGCCGCGCCTCGCTCTCGGGTGTGAAGTCTCGTATGCTCAAGTGGGCCGTCACCACTGGCGCCAAATATAGGGAAGAAATTGCACAGGGCCGAACACCCAGCTCTATGACCTGGAAGTCCGCCAACACGCTTGTCTACAGAAAGGTGCAGGCAGGCTTCGGCGGACAGGTTCGCCTCTACATAGCCGGAGGCGCGCCGCTCGGCCTGGAGACCGCTCACTGGTTCGCCAGCGTCGGCATCCGCATCCTCGAAGGCTACGGACTCACTGAGACCTCACCCGTCCTCGCCGTCAACACGCCGGATCACAACCGCATGGGCTCCGTAGGCCAGCCTCTGCCCAACGTCGTCTGCCGCCTCGCCGAAGACGGCGAACTGCTTGTGCAGGGGGCAAACGTCTTCCAGGGATACTGGAAGCAGCCGCCGCATTCACCCGAAAATTTCGACGACCAGGGTTTCTTCCGCACCGGAGACATCGCTCACCTCGACGCTGACGGCTTCCTCTACGTCACCGACCGCAAGAAAGAGCTGCTCAAGACCTCCGGCGGCAAGCTCATTGCCCCACAACCGATCGAGAACAAGCTCAAGGCCAATCTCCTCGTCGGCCAGGCCGCGCTCGTCGGCGACCGCCACAAGTTCGCCTCAGCTCTCATCTCGCCGAACTTCGTCGTTCTCGAAAGCTGGGCACAGCAGCAGGGAATTACCGCCGCGACGCGCCGCGACCTCACTTCCGATCCGCGTGTCGTCGCGCAGTATCAGTCCATCATCGACGGAATCAACGCGTCCCTCGCCAACTTCGAAACCATCAAGCGCTTTCGCCTTGTTCCCGACGAGTGGTCTCTCGACTCCGGCGAGCTCACGCCCAGCCTCAAGCTCAAGCGCCGCGTCATCATCCAGAAATACGCCGCGGAGATCGCGGCTCTCTACGTCGACGAAGCCGTCGCGCACGGCTAAGGCTTATTTCAATAGACTCCCCCACCAAATTCTCCAAACCTTAAGACTCCCGCCCTCCGCTGCGCTATACTGGGTGTACGCTCGTACTTGAGTGGGTCTACCGGACGTAATGCTCCAAAGCACTGCTTGCCAGTTATACCTTCCTCGAAATCTTCAAGCGAATTACAACATCAAAGGAAAACCCCCCATCATGGAACAGGGTATTGTCAAGTGGTTCAACGACGCCAAGGGCTTTGGATTCATCACTCGCGATAGCAACAACGAAGACATCTTCGTTCACTTCTCGGCGATCAACGCCAACGGCTTCCGCAGCCTTCAGGAAGCGCAGCGCGTTCAGTTCAACGTCGTGCGTGGTCCCAAGGGCCTGCAGGCAGAGAACGTCCAGCCTGTCTAAATTCGATCTCTGAAATCGAAATCAACACCAATCGGGAGGCCCTCGGCCTCCCGGTTTCATTTCGTCACATTTCAAGGCTGTCTCCTCCCGGACAGCCCCTTTCCGATTCCGGACACCTGTTCCCAGCACACCTCGTCATCCTCCGCCGCGACCCTCGCATCATCAAGCACTTACGCGCCGATCCTATGGCCTTGAACGTGCTCCTCAACCCGCGGAGCTGCCATGCACAATCTCTTACAGGACCTTCGTTTCTCCATACGCCAGCTGCGCAAGAGCCCGGGCTTCGCCCTCACCACCATCCTCACCCTGGCTCTCGGAATCGGCGCCACCACCGGCATCTTCAGCCTCGTCAATGCTGTCCTGCTTCGCCCGCTTCCGTTTCCGGAGCCCGACCGGCTTATGGATCTCCAGCATGAGAGCCATAGAACCAGCGTCATCGCCCCGCAGAGCCTCAGCTATCCCGACTTCTTTGACTGGCGTCGCCTGAATCATTCCTTCAGCGACATGGCCGTTTACCGCGATAACTCCTTGACCCTGACCAACGCGGGAACAGCGCAGGTTCTCGAGAGCGAAGTCGTCTCTTCCGATTTTTTCCGTGTCCTCGGCATCCATCCCTCTCTCGGCCGTGACTTCCTGCTCTCCGATGAGAAGCCCAGCCAGCACGTTGCCATTCTCAGCCATCAACTCTGGCAGACACAGTTCGGCTCGCGCCCCGACCTCGTTGGCCAAACCATCACCCTCGATGGCTCCGCCTACACCGTTGCCGGAGTGATGCCCGAGGGCTTTGCCTTTCCTTATCAGAATCCCGCGCCGAAGCTTTGGACCATCCTCGCTACCGATGCCTCCGATCCAGACGGCGACACGCCCCTCACCGCTCAGCGCGGCGCGCACATGCTCGATGTCATTGGCCGTCTCAAGCCCGGCGTCACGCCCGACCAGGCCCGTGCCGACCTGAGCCTCATCGACCGCAATCTGGCAGCGCAATATCCCGAGGACAACAAGTTCTTCACCTCCGCCGCCGTTAAGCCTGAACTCGAAGCCCTTGTCGGAGATTCGCGCCCCGCCCTGCGCATCCTTTTTGCGGCAGTCTCGCTTGTTCTGCTCATTGCCTGCGCCAACGTTGCCGGACTCCTCCTCGCCCGCGCATCCCGCCGTCGTGCGGAGATCGCTCTGCGCTCCGCCCTTGGTGCCAGCCGCGCCGAAATCATCCGCCAGGTGCTTGGCGAGTCGCTTCTGCTGTCGTTCCTCGGAGGCGCATTGGGCCTCGGCCTCTCCACCGTCTTCCTGCAGGGAATGATGCGCTTTATGCCGAAGGACCTGCCTCGGCTGGACACTATCTCAGTAGACTCCACCGTCCTTGCCTTCACCGTCCTCGCTTCCGTACTCACCGGCCTGCTCTTCGGAGTCGTCCCCGCTCTGCGCATGTCGCGGCTCAACCCCTCGCTTGCTCTCCGCGATGGCACGCGCAGCGTCACCGGCGGACGCGCCCAGCATCGCCTGCACAGCACCCTGGTTATCGTTGAAACCGCACTCGGCCTCGTGCTCCTTGTCGCTTCCGGCCTCTTCATCCGCAGCTTTGTCCACGTGCTCTCCGTCGATCCCGGCTTTGATCGTAGCAATGTTCTTACCGCAAGCGTCAGCTATCCCTCAACCAAGGGCTACGCCACCAAGGTTGCGCAGTTCTATGACCAGCTTCTCCCCCGGATCACAGCCCTCCCCGGAGTAAAATCCGCCGCTGCAGGATGGCCGTTGCCGTTCTCCGGCTCGAGCATCGGCATCGGTTTTGACATCGAAGGCCGGCCCACTCCCGTCGGAGACATGCCCGTCGCGAGAATCCGAATCATCACGCCGAATTTCTTCAACACACTTCGCATTCCCTTGGTGAACGGACGTGATTTTGCCGCGACCGATACTGGAACATCCACTCCTGTTGTCATTGTCGACCAGGCCTTCGCGCAAAAGTTCTTCCCCGGTGAGAACCCCATCGGCAAGCACATCAAGCCGGGCATCAGCGATGGAACTCATCCCGAAGTCATGCATGAAATCATCGGCGTTGTGGGCAACGTGAAGGGGGGCAGCCTGACCACCGAAGCACGTCCCACGTACTACCTGGCTCTTTCTCAATGTGGAGTCAGCGCGCCTTCCCTGGTTCTGCGCACTGATGGCGAGTCCCACAGCTCTAACTACGCCCCTGCGCACGCTGATGGCGTCTATGAACCGCGACGTCCCCATCTACCACGTCCACACGCTCGACGATATGCTCTCCAGCGCTGCCTCACAGCCGCGATTCATTACCCTGCTCCTCTCTTCTTTCGCAGTCATGGCACTGCTGCTCTCCGCCGTCGGACTCTATGCCGTCCTTTCCTACATGGTCGCGCAGCGCACCAATGAAATGGGTCTGCGCATCGCTCTGGGAGCCCAGCGCGGCGACGTGCTCAGGCTCATCCTCAAGCGCGGTCTTGTCCTCGCCGGCATAGGACTCATCGTCGGCCTCGCCGCCTCCGCTGTACTCACGCGCTTCATCTCCAGCCAGATCTACGGAGTCCGTGCCTCCGATCCTGTAACCTACATCACCGTCACGGGATTGCTCGTCGTCATCTCATTGCTCGCCAGCGCTGCACCTGCCTGGCGCGCCGCCCGCGTCGATCCCATGAAGACCCTGCGCGAACAATAGAGAGCCCAACATGAGCGCCTCATCACCTGTAAAAACCAACGTCAAGCAGGCCGTGCCCTTCTTCTGCATTACCGACATGGAGCGGTCGCTCCGCTACTACGTCGACGGCCTCGGCTTCACCCGTACCAACCAGTGGATCGTCAACGGAGAGATCCGCTGGTGCTGGCTCGAGCTGGGAGGTGCCGCGCTCATGCTGCAAAACTGCGCGAAGAAGATACTCGATTCCATGCCGCCTGGCGGCAAACTCGGACAGGGCGTCTCCATCTGGTTCCAGTGTGAAGACGCCATCGCGCTCTACCACGAATTCCAGTCGCGCGGCATCGATGCATCCGAGCCCCAGGTAGGCAACGGCCTATGGGATACCGTGCTCACCGACCCCGACGGCTACCGCCTGCATTTCGAAAGCCCCACCGACGTTCCCGAGGAAACTAAGCTGTCCGAAATTCAGCTCTGAATTTCGGAGCCCTGAGCCCTGAACCCTGAGCTGGGACGTGCAGTCCTACTTCACAGTGAACGACTTCACCGCAATCCCATTCGGCCGCTGACCCGCGGGCAGCATCGTAAACAGCGATCCCATGCGTACCGCGCCATTCGCCGCATAGCTTTGCGTCCGAATCACAGAGACGTCACCTGACCTTGCATCCACTGCCAGCAGCAGAAAGCCGTTAGTCGAGAATGCCAGTGCATCAGGCCCGTCCCCCACGTGAATCGCATTGGGAAGCAGCCTGCCGTCATCAATCGAGTACACCCCGATCGAGTCAGCATTGAAGTTGCTGATCCACAGAAAGGCGTTGTCCGCACTTACGATTCCATGGGACGGATGCGCGCCCACCAGATATGCCCCGCCCACCTCATTCGTCCCAGTCGCAATCTCCGAGATCGAATCGCTGTCGAAATTCGAGACGAAGATCTCGCCACCATCCGGCTTCATCGCCAGATTTACCGGCGTCTTGCCCACATCCAGAAATGCCAGCAACCTGTCCGTATGCTCGCTCTCGATCGGGCTCGCCGGCCGTGCCAGCCCGATTGCCATTACCTGGTGCCCGCCCGAACACGCCACAAAGGCTTTCGACGAATCCGGCAGAATCACGGCGTAGGTTGCCTGCGGACAACCCGAAAACGCAGCCCGTACCTTGAAATTCTCTGGGTCGGCCACTGACACGCTGCCGCTCGCGCGATTCGTCACCACCAGGCTCTTCCCGTCCGGAGAAACCCTCGCCAGCCCCGGACCCTCGCCCACCCCAATCACGCCGATCTCCTTCCGCTTGTCGAGATCGATCACCGAGACGCTGTTCGATCCCGAATTAGCCACGTAGGCGCGCCGCCCCTCGCTGTCCACGTCAATGAAGTACGGCCTGCGGTGCACCGGAATCGTCGCCACTACCGCATTCTTCCCGGCATCGATCACGCTCACGCTGCCGTTCCCACCTCCGCCTCCGGAGTTGACCACGTAAACTTCATTACGTTTGGGATTTGCAGTCACCCCCTTCGGCTCAGCGCCCACCTGCAGCACTCGCTCCTGCCGCAGATTCACCAGGTCGAGCACCGTCACCGTATTGCTGCCGCCGTTTGTGACGTAAGCGAACTCACGATAATCGGCCGGATATTCCGGAAAATGCTCCCGCCTGCAACCGCCGAGCAATAGCCCCAGAAAGATTGGCAGCAACGCCCACAAAGCCAAAAAGCCGCGCAATCGTTTTGCGTCACTGACGAGCTCAGGCTTTGGAAAGGGCGCGGTTTCAGCCGTCCGCAGGAACATACTAGGCAGCAGGAACATACTAGGCATTTGAAGGGTACGGCCTTTAGGCCGTACAAAAGATCGCTATGAAGCAAGGGGCTTTAGCCCCTGAGGGATGTTCTCACGAAACCCCGCAATGGTGGAGAACGAAAAGCCGAGCACGCGCCCAGCTCCTTATTTAAAAAATGAAGGAAGGATTACCGCGATCCGGGAGATTCCACAGCTTCCGTGATCTCAATCCCGCGCGGAACATTCCTCCGCAGCACCGTCGCAATCTGGCTCGCCTCATCCATCAGCTGCACAAACTGCTCGGGATAGATCGACTGCGCCCCATCCGACAGCGCCTTGTCCGGCTGATGGTGCACCTCAACCATGATCCCGTCCGCGCCAACAGCGACAGCTGCCCGCGCCAGTGGCAGAACTTTATTGCGCTTGCCCGTCCCATGGCTCGGATCGACCAGAATCGGCAGATGGCTCAGCCTCTGCACCGCCGGCACTATGCTCAGGTCAAGCGTATTCCGCGTATGATCCGCAAACGTCCGCACCCCGCGCTCGCACAGAATCACCTGGTAGTTGCCCTCGCTCATCACATATTCGGCAGCCATCAGAAACTCTTCCAGCGTCGCCGACATCCCGCGCTTCAACAGCACTGGCTTGCGCTTGCGCCCCGCCGCGCGCAGCAGGGAATAGTTCTGCATATTGCGCGCGCCAATCTGGATCACGTCCGCGTAGTGATCCACTAGTTCCAGCGCCTCATTGTCGATGGCCTCCGTCACAATCCGCAACCCAAAGCGCTCGCGGATCTCCGCCATGATCTTCAGTGCTTCTTCACCCAATCCTTGAAAGGCATATGGTGAAGTCCTTGGTTTATAAGCGCCTCCGCGAAAGAACTGTGCTCCCGCCGCCGCCACCTGCTCGGCGATGGCAAAGGCCTGCTCCTTTGTCTCGATCGAACACGGTCCGGCCACCATCGCCAGGTCCCGCCCGCCGATCGTTGCGTTCGTGCCCGGAAAGCGAATGACCGTGTCATCTTCCTTCACATCGCGGCTCACCAGCTTATAGGGCTTTGAAACGGGAATGACCTCCGCCACACCCGACAGCTCATCGAGAGTTCCGGGCTCGATCTGCCCCTGATTGCCGGTAATCCCGATCGCTGTACGGGTGGCGCCGGGCATCGGATGCGCCCGGAATCCCAGATGTTCAATCTGCTCGCAGACGTTCTGAACCTCTTCCTGCGTCGCCTGCGCCTTCATCACTACGAGCATGACGTCCCTGACCTTTCTACCTCTGAGCCCTAACAATCAGTGTACCGATGAACTAATAGGACGATCCAGCGTTCTTTTGTGAGCTCACCATGAGTCCAGAACGCTAAATAATTGCGGCCTGCAACCGGAAATACAAAAGAGCACCCGCTAAAACGGGCGCGCCATGCGAAAACAGGTTCGCGTCGTCGATCTTAATCAGCTTAAGGTCAGGTAGCCGCCACAATCATGCGAAATTTCGGTGCGGCATTGCCGATCAGGATGCCCGCTGCACGAATATGCACGAGAAATATTTGCGGTAGTGGATGAACAGGATAATCCACAAGATCGCCGCGAGAACTCCGGGTTGCCATCCCACCGGCGGCAACAAAATGTGGAACATGAGGATATTGACAATGATCGGCGCGAGGACCGTCAAGGCGAGCAGAACATAACGGTTTACCAGCAACAAGGCACCGCAAATCAACTCGATTGTGCTCACGAAGAGGATGTAGTGGGAGTGGAACATTGCGCCCACGAACTGACCTGCAAGGCCCGGAGGTAACCACCTTGGGAAAAAGTGCAGGAAGGCATTCAGGCTGAAGGCGACAAAGATCGCACCCAACAAGATGCGGGTGATGATGACTACGATTTTCATGAATGCTCTGTTTATTGCAACAGCAAATTAGGCCTTGAAGTATACGCCAATCAAGTCTGACGAGCAGTTCTTTTTGGGGTTTACAGGCGAGCCTGAGGAACCGGCATCGAGGACGGGCTTACCGGTTGGTGAGAGGCGTCGCGGCGAGTCGGACGGGCAAGGGCAAGACTGCTCCCCGGACCAAGTCGGAGCTATTCTCCCGCCCTGCAGTGACAAGGCACGAGATCGAGGCTCTCGAAAAATTGAGCAAATGAAGGGGAAGTAGGCACTTCGCGGGCGAACAGAGCGTATCACCGGCAAATACGGAAACAACACGGCGTAACTTCCGTGTTGCCGACCACTCGCTAACTCTGCCAGCAATTCTGGGGTTTTGAGTGCTATGGCTATTTTTCAACAATATGAGGGCACTTATACCTGACTGCGGGACTTGCTCCAGGGCTCCTGGCTACTCCGCACTGGTTAGCGGGGGTTCACTCCAATTCAAAATCGACGCGAATCTCGGTTTCTACCTCGACGGCTTCACCGGCCACCAGATAAGGCTTATAGACCCACTGCTGAACCGCCTTAATCGCCGGGTCAACCAGTTCTTTCGGTCCAGACGCTGCCCGCAGGTTCGTGATCCTTCCGTCCTTTCCGATTACTGCACACAGAACAACCGTTCCCTCAATGTGCGCTTTAAGCGCCGCCTTGGGATATTTGGGGGGCACCTTGTGGATCAGTCGTCCCGTTGTTACGGATTGCTCGACTGCCTGCACGGTTTTATCAGGCCCCGGCGAAGCCCGGCACTCACTATCTGGTTCGTGCGCGACTTCAGCCGTTCGTTGATCGCCCAACTCCGTTTTCTGCGGCTGCTGCAAATCCTGAAAGTTCGCTGGTGCAGAACTCCTGAGATCTCGGAGATCGCCCACAAGATCGAAGGTGTAGATACCATGTTCTTGCCCCATGTGCACGACAAACGTTTGAGGTCCGGCATCAATCGCGAAAAAGGGCTCATCGATATCGAAAACAGTCGTTGCCCAGAAGTAGCTTATTTCTCGGGTGGTTGCCTTTCGCACCTTGCCAGTTTGGAGCGACGGGTATTTGGCTAAAAGAGCCTTCCAGAAGCTCCGCTGCTCTTCTTCGTTTCGCATACCCCTGCCTTCGATAACGATAGTTCCGTCCGGCATCGATAGGTTCGCAATGAGTACTTGAGCTTCGAGCAAAGTCTTATCCGCTGAGGGCTTCAGAGACTTCCAAAGTGTAGGTCCGCACCAGATCAAGTTCTTGCCAAACAACTCTTCCGGGAATGCAGCGCCATTGGCCAGCGCCCTTTCGAGCTTCGTCTTTGCCGCCGTATTGACCGACTCAGGGGCAGGTTTGTACTTAACGCCAGGAGGAATCTCCTGCTGAGTTTTTCCAGCAGCCGCGAAAAGAAAACATCAGCGCCAGGACGACGAAGAAACGCGCTTCGGTCTTCATGGCAATCGCTCCCTTCTGTTAAGGGATCTTAGTCAAGATCGACTCTAACGATATATGGTGCTCTTTCTTGGCCTTTCATAACTGTTGAAACCAGGCGATGGCACTCAAAACCCCTTGCCGTCCGAGTGACCGGCAATACGGAAGTTACGCGATTCCCGCAAAACCGGCTATCCGGAAAAGTTCTGCGTCTCGATCTCTCACCGGCTCGAAAACACAAACTCGTTCCCGTCCGGATCCCTGAACTTGGCCATCGTTCCCCACTGCTCCTTGCGAGGTTCTTCCGCCAGCTCCACGCCCTTCTCCTGCATCGCCTTTGTAGTGGCGAAGACATCATCGCACCAGAAAGTCACCGGCTGAAATCCTCCGATGCGGCTCTCATGCCCCGGAGGCGTAAACAGTGCAATATTGGTATTCGATCCCGGAATAAGCAGCTCGATCCATCGCATGCCCGGCCCGAACTGCTGATCCGTTGCAACTTTAAAACCCATCTTTTCTGTGTAGAACTTGAGCGAAACATCCTGGTTGCTCACCGGTATGCTGACAATCTTGACGCCGCGAATCATGTAGACCTCCACTTCTGCTCCAGAACATAGCTCGCAACTTCCTGCGGCGCAATCAGGTAGTCGTTGCTATACTCTTGATCGGTATAGCGATGCTGACCTTCGACGAATATGTCACCGACGTCCTCATGCGCGACCTCGTCGGCCACGATCGCCGTCCTGTAAGCTTTCTCGTCTATCTGTGGATTGCCGCCGAGCAGCAGCGCTGCGGCCGTGCCGTCCAGATCAGCTATCAGGATCTCGCCGAGTCCATCGGCGTATCGAAAAGCTCAGCGCAGGCCTCTGTCGGATGGCTCCTCCAGCGCAAACTCCTGGCCGTCGTCAGAGCCTCCGTCACCGCCACTCCCAGCTATACCGTTCAGACTCCGTGGATTCCCACTCGCAAACCCGAACGCAAACCTGTGCGCTAAAGGCTGGCCGTTCTACTTCCCGCCGTTCTCCTGTTTCTTCAGCTCATCCTCAAACGCCTGCTCCCGGTCGGCCACATACTCCTTGTATCCCGCCGGATCAATAAACGGATTCTCGCCGCCATCCTTCATCCGCGCATACTTCGCCTGCATGTCGTAATAGCCCCCGTGCGCGCCCAGAAAGACGTCGCAGGGCAGCGCCTTCAGAACGCGGAACGTCGTCTCATAGTCCTGCGCGATCTGCGGATACGCCTTATTGTTCACCAGCTTGTACCCGGAATTCACATTCGGGCTGCCGACTATCACCACGTCGTAGCTCTTGCCCTTGTCCTTCACCGTCAGCGTCCACGTCGTACATCCCTTCGTGTGCCCTGGAGTCTTATGCGCTACCAGCACCACGCCGCCCAGCCGCACCTCGTCGCCATCGTGCAGCACGCGATCGACCTTCGCCGGCGGGTACTGCATATCCGCCGACTTGCCATACTAAAAGTCGCTCTTGCCCCCGTCCTCGACCACCGGCACATCCGCATCCATCACCATGTATTTCGCATGGGTCCATTGCTTGATGATCGAGCTCCCCGCGCAATGGTCGGAATGCGCATGGCTGATCAGCAGAATCTTCACATCGCTGAACTTGAACCCAAGCTGCTCGACACTCTTCCTGATCAGCTCCGGAGAGCTCGTCAGGCTGCTGTTGATCAGGATGTCGCCCTGCGGCGTGACGATCAGATATGACGCGAGATCCTTGCTGCCCACGTAATAGACATTTCCGATCACGCGGTGCGGAGGAAACGGAGTCGTCCAGTCCGCGGGAATCTGGGCTGAAGCGATGCCTGTCAGTGCGAAGAGGAAAATCAATATCCGGAAGAGCATGCGCAGGAGTATTTCACCACCAGCCTCGTGCCTGTTCGCACTTCGTGTGGAAAAGCATTGTCGATCGAGATACCGGGCCCCCGCGCGCACGCAAAAAGCCAGCTTAGCGGCCGCCGTTGACCGGCCCCGCCTCGTTCGCCTCATTCGGCTCTTTCGGGCCGGCCTTGAAAGCGCTCGCCGGCAAGGGATGCAGAAGCGCATCGTGGGCAGTCTTCAGGAGCACCGCGTCGCTCGTATCTTCACCCAGCTCCCAGATCATGATGCCGCCCAGGCCTTCATTGGCCGCGTAGCTGACCTTGTAGTGCACCGAAACTGCGTCCTCGTAAGTCCAGAAGTTCTGCCCGTCGTATAGCCAGGGAGCGCGCGACCTCGGATCGCGATAGATGGGCGAGCTTGCCATCAGTGTGCGGATGTAGCGGTACGGCTGATCTCCGTGCACGCTCTGCCCGGCCTGAAACAGCCCGTTGTTCTCGCTCCCAACTCCCGTCCAGCTATAGCCATAGAACGGCAGGCCCATCAGCAGCTTCTCAACGGGTACACCCGCGGCCCTGTACTCTGTGATATTCCTCTCGACGCTGCTCGGATGATGCGGATCAGCCGGATCGGCAAAGAGCGGAGCGACAAACCCTGTGATCTTGCTCCACGGCCCGGTGTAGTCGTAGTTCATAACGCCCACCTGGTCCACCAGCCTTGAGATCGCCGCCATGTCTACGCCTGTCATCATGTGCGGCGAATGCGGCACAGCAATCGAGAGCCGCAGTCCCGGCCGCACCGCGCGCATCTGCCTCCGAAACTCCTCCAGCAGCACCCGGAAATTCTCCGCATCCGCCCCCTGCGGATACTCCCAGTCAATATCGAAGCCGTCGAAAATTCGCGGCTCATGAATGCCCGCCGCAAAATTGCCGCGAATAAATGTGTCGATACACGAGGCCACGAAGGCCTTGCGATTCTCTGGCTTTGCATCGTCAGCGAACCCTGCAGGATTGCCCTCGAGCGAGATGAGAATCTTCAGATGCGGATACCGCTTCTTCAATTCCTTGAGCTGGTGGAAGTAGCCGCGAAAAGGCGACGCTGCATCATCCGCCTCACCGCTGACGCTCGTTTCGGCACTATAAGTAGTGTTCAGATCGGCCTTGGGATCGGCAACCGAGCACTTTCCTCCCGACACAAAGCCCTGCGCGTAATTGATCTGATCGAGCACCGCCGCGCTGCCGTTGTCCACCAGTTGCTTCACCGAGTAAGGCTGCTCGTAATATAGCCCCCACTGGCCGAAATACCCCACCAGCAGCGGATGCGCGTCAGTCCGCGCCCGCTTATGCCGCGGCCACGCATGCGCATGCAACACGAAAAGAGATAAAGCCACTATGGCGGAGAGGACCACCTGCCTCCGCTTGCACAGATCGGATATTCGGCGCATTCACTATAAAGACGCGCAGACGCCGGTATTCGCTGGAAAAATTTTCGATGACAAATCTCGATGACAGTGGAGTACGCGAATCCGCAGGCCTACCCCTTATCTCCAACCGCCAGCAGCGTCTGAAAATGCGGAGCTTCGGCCTCCTTGTGCACCACCGAAATCTCAATCCCGCGAAACCCCGCCTTCTCCATCGCCGACTCCAACTCAACCTCGCTGAATCCCAGCCACTCATCGGCGTATATCTCGCGCGCCTCTTCAAATCGATGCTTCGCCAGATCGAGCACCGCGATCCTTCCGCCCGGCTTCAGAATCCGCCACGCCTCGGTCACCGCGCGCTCCGGATGTAGCGCGTGATGCAGCGACTGCGAGAAAAAGACCAGATCCACCGACCCATCCTCGATCGGAACCTCCTCCATATCTCCCAGCAGGTATTCGACATTCTTCACGCCCTGCCGCTTCGCCTGCTGACGCCCGACTTCCACCATCCGCGCCGACGTATCCACCGCAATCACCCGCTTCGCCCTTTGCGCCAGCAGTAGAGAAAACGCGCCTTCGCCGGCTCCCAGATCGGCTATCACCAGGGGAGGCATCAACTTCAGCAGCGCCTCAGCCACGCTCTTCCACGACTTGCCCGGAACATAGCTTTTCCCAAACCGCCCCGCTACATCATCGAAGAAGGCCCGCATCTTGTCCTGGCGCTTGCGCAGCACGCGCTTCACTGCCGCCTGATCACGTTTTGCCTCGGCAATCTCCGCCCGCGCCTGCGCCAGCAACCCGCCCAGTACTCCCGCGCCATTCTCTCGCGTCAGCTTGTAGAGGCTGCTCTTGCCCGTGCGCCGATCCTCAACCAGCCCTGCCTGCTTCAGTTGCGACAAATGCGTCGAGATCGTGCTCTGGCCCATCGCCAGAATCTCCTGCAGCTCAGCGACAGACAGCTCCTCCCGCTCCAGCAGCAACAGGATGCGCAGCCGGTTAGGATCGGCCACGACTCGCAGGATTTTCACAATTGACGTCATCGCGATTCTGATGTACATATCAATGTATCACGATTTGACGATATAAGGACCTTAAACCCCATGGCAACCGCAACGCTCGAACGCACCGCCGCCGATTACAAAGTCGCCGACCTGTCGCTCGCCGACTGGGGCCGCAAGGAAATCGCCATCGCCGAGCACGAGATGCCCGGCCTGATGGCCATTCGCAACAAGTACGCGGCCGAGAAGCCGCTGGCCGGCGTGCGCGTCACCGGCTCGCTGCACATGACCATCCAGACCGCCGTGCTGATCGAGACGCTGTCGACTGGGCGCCGAAGTGCGCTGGGCCAGCTGCAACATCTTCTCCACGCAGGACCACGCCGCCGCCGCCATCGCCGCCGCCGGCGTCCCGGTCTTCGCCTGGAAGGGCGAACCGCTCGAAGAATACTGGGACTGCACCTATCGCGCGCTCACTCACAAGGGCGGCAAAGGCCCGCAGCTGGTCGTCGACGACGGCGGCGACGTCACGCTGCTCATCCACAAGGGCTATGAGCTCGAAGACGGCGACAACTGGGTCAACTCGCCGTCTTCCAGAGTCACGAAGAGCAGGTGATCAAGGACCTGCTCAAGAAGCGTCCACGCCGAAGACCCGCAGCACTGGCACAACGTCGCCAAGGAATGGCGCGGCGTCTCCGAAGAGACCACCACCGGCGTGCACCGCCTCTACCAGATGATGGAGCAGGGCAAGCTGCTGGTCCCGGCCATCAACGTCAACGACTCCGTCACCAAGTCGAAGTTCGACAACCTCTACGGCTGCCGCGAGTCGCTGGCCGACGGCATCAAGCGCGCCACCGACGTCATGGTCGCCGGCAAGGTCGCGGTCGTCTGCGGCTACGGCGACGTAGGCAAGGGCTCCGCGCACTCGCTGCGCGGCATGGGCGCCCGCGTCATCGTCACCGAGATCGATCCCATCAACGCGCTGCAGGCGGCGATGGAAGGCTTCGAAGTCACCACCATCGAAGACACCCTGGGCCGCGGCGACATCTACGTCACCTCCACCGGCAACCTCGACATCATCACCCTCGAGCACATGAAGAAGATGAAGGACCAGGCCATCGTCTGCAACATCGGCCACTTCGACAACGAGATCCAGGTGGACCGGCTCAACGCCGAGCCAAGGGCGTGAAGAAGCTCAACATCAAGCCGCAGGTGGACAAGTACACCTTCCCCGACGGCAACAGCATCTTCGTGCTCGCCGAAGGCCGTCTGGTCAACCTCGGCTGCGCCACCGGCCATCCGAGCTTCGTGATGTCGCAACAGCTTCGCCAACCAGACCCTGGCGCAGCTCGACCTGTGGAAGAACAAGGACAGCTACAAGGTCGGCGTCTACACGCTGCCCAAGAAGCTGGACGAGGAAGTGGCCCGCCTGCACCTGGAAAAGATCGGCGTCAAGCTGACCACGCTGACTCCGAAGCAGGCCGACTACCTCGGCGTTCCGGTGGAAGGCCCCTACAAGCCCGAGCACTACCGCTACTAAATCGCCCCGGACTAAAGCGAAGGCTCTGCCATCGGCAGAGCCTTCGTTTTTTGCGTCTCACCTCTTTTCCCGAATAGATACGCTCGTAATTCCGTCCCCGCTTTCCTCAGTCCCTCGTTCTT
>CAVWLS010000017.1:0-90869 GCA_963755975.1 uncultured Acidobacteriota bacterium | reverse complement strand
GATACTTCCGCATCGCGCAGAGTGATTGTAGTTAACGAGACATTTGTGGAGCAGTATCTGTCCCACACCAATCCACTGGGCCATCAAATCGAGCTGGACGGAGAAGCCAGCGCGTCCGGTAAACCGTATCAGTTCACTATCGTCGGGGTGGCCAAGAACAGCAGCTTCCGGAAGATTCGAGAGAAGGCATGGCCAATGGCCTATGCGCCCTTCACTCAAACTTCCGGGAACACGCAAATGGAATTTGCCTTGCGCACGCATGGCGATCCGATGGCCCTGCTGCCTGAGGCTCGCCGCGTAATGCGGGATATCGATCCCAATCTGCCGCTGGAAAGACCGGAGACGCAGCGCGCGCAGTTTGAAGAATCGATATCGACCGAGCGTTTGCTGGCCAACCTGTCCATTTTCTTTGGACTGCTGGCTGCTTTGCTGGTCGCTGTCGGACTTTATGGAACACTCTCGTACCGGATCAGCCGGCGTACGGCGGAAATCGGAATACGGATGGCGCTGGGCGCGAATCGAAAGCAGATCCTTTGGATGGTAGTTCGCGAGAGCATGATTGTCGGCCTGGCGGGACTTGGATTGGGGCTGCCGTTTGCGTTTCTGCTAGCGCACGCGCTACGTAGCCTTCTTTACGGGCTCAGCCCAGCTGATCCGCTCACGTTTGTGCTGGCGCTGATGGGTATCGGCGTCATTGCGCTTGCAGCGAGCGCGATCCCGGCACATCGTGCAGCCGGGGTTGATCCGCAGAGCGCATTGAGGAGTGAGTGATGAGCTGGTTTGGTCGCATCTTTCGTCGTGAGAATCTTTACAGCGATCTTGCGGCGGAGCTGCGTGCGCATATCGAAGAGAAGACCGAGCAGTTGATGCGCGAAGGCATGAGCCGCGAAGAGGCGGAGCATGCGGCGCGAAGGGCTTTCGGCAATGCGACGGTGATCGAAGAGCGCAGCCGCGAGGTGTGGCAGTGGCCGAGGCTGGAGTCGATCTGGGCGGATGTGAAGTTTGCGATGCGGCAGCTGGCGAAGTCTCCGGCGTTTGCGGCGACCGCGGTTCTGACGCTGGCGCTGGGGATCGGGGCGAACACGGGCATCTTTACGCTGACGCATGCGCTGCTGCTCCAGAGCCTGCCGATTCCGGAGCCGGAGCGGCTGGTGCGGATCGCGCTCGATATCGATACTCCTAACGGCATGGTCAGCGATCAGCCACTCAACGCCTTTCTTCTCCAATCCATACAGAGGCACAGCAAAACCCTGTCCGGCTTGTTTGGGTGGGCTCCCTATGACTTCGTGCTGAAGGAAGACAGCGGGTCGCGCATTTACTCCGGAGCTGTGGTCAGCGGCAACACATTTCAGGTGCTGGGAATCAAGCCCGCTGCGGGCCGGCTGCTGACTCCCGCCGATGACCAGCGCGGGGGAGGACCCGACGGATGGGCGGCAGTGATCAGCCATCGCTTCTGGCAGGAGCATTTTCATTCCGATCCGTCGACCATCGGAAAGCATGTGAATCTGACGGATCACAGCGTGACGATTGTCGGTGTCGCGCCGGAGGGCTTTGAAGGCGTTTTCGTCGCGACGCATCCGGATTTCTATCTTCCGCTCGAATATGAGCCGGTCATGCGCGGCGCGAAGTCGCTGCTGCGTCAGCCGGGAGGCCTGTGGATCATGGTGTGGGCGCGGCTGATGCCCGGCGTAAGCCAGAAAACGGCAGCGGCAGAGATGCGGACGCTTTATCCGGTCGCGATCTCTGAGACACTGCCGCCGGCTGTCCGTCATCTTGCTGTGATCGAGCGATCGAATTTCGCCCTGCGGCCAGGCGGCAGAGGCTGGAGCCTTCTGCGTCCTCAATATGAAAAGCCACTGCTTCTGCTACAGATTCTTGTCGGCGTTGTGCTGCTGGTGTGCTGCGTGAATCTGGCAGGGCTTTGCCTGGCGCGAGCTTCGGCGCGGGAGCATGAGTTCGCAATTCGCGGCGCATTGGGAGCGGCGCGCACGCGCATCATGCAGCAGCTTCTAGTCGAGTCGCTGCTGCTTGCGCTTTGCGGAGGCGCACTGGCGATTCTCTTTGCCTGGGCAACCGACCGTTACCTGTTGCAATTTCTCGCCGACCGGGAAGCTGCGGCATCTCTGCCCGTCCGGCCTGATCTTTTCACGCTGGCGATCACGGGAGGCTGCGCAGTTCTCTGCGCCCTGCTCTTTGGGCTCGCTCCCGGGTGGCTGGCCAGCCATATTTCAATCGAGCCGGTGCTGCGCCGTTCGGGACATAGCATTACCGCCGGGAAGGACGCCGTCGCGCAGAGGGTGTTTCTTCCCGTGCAGGTTGCGTTGACCCTTGCGCTGGTTGTCGTCGCGGCGATGCTGAGCACTACGGTCAGCCATCTGCGGGCAACGCACCTCGGCTTTCGCATCGACAATGTCCTGCTGGCTCACGTTGACTTCGAGAGGCTGCCGCAAAAAGGAACCGATCTTGTTCACCTCTACCGGCGCATGATGCTGCGCATGGAACAGATGCCCGGCGTCGACAGCGCCGGCGTGGCGGAGAGCACGCCTCTGCATGGCATGGGGAGCACCGGCGTTTTCACGCCTGCCTCCTCATCGAAGCCGGCGATTGATTTTTCGAATCGCTACTGGATGAACGATGTGAGCGCGGGGTATTTTGCGGCGCTGGGGACGAGGATGCTCGCAGGGCGTGATTTCGCGGGCGAAGACAGCGATGCGGGGATGTGCATCCTCAACCGCTCGGCGGCGAAGAGGCTCTTTCCGGGCGCGGTGGCCATCGGGCAGAGCCTTCGCCAGACCAATCGCAACATGAATGTCGGCCAGACCACCACTCAGGACTGCCAGGTAATTGGTGTGGTCGAAGACGCCAAGTACACGAGCCTGCGTGAGCCGGCACCGCCCACGGTCTATCTGCCGTTCGGAGTGAACACCGACCGCCTTGCCTCGATGAACTTTGTGATTCATGCGGCGAGCCTGGCCGAGGCAAGAAGTGCATTGGAGAGCGTCCTTCACGAGTTCGCGCCGGGGAGTCCGGAAATTGATCCGATCTCCTTCGCTGTGCAGTTCGATGAGTCAATTGCGCGGGAGCGGCTGCTGTCGGTGCTGTCGGTATTTTTTGCCGGACTGGCACTGCTGTTGAGCGGGATCGGCATTTATGGATTGATGGCGTCCTACGTGACGCGGCGCACAACGGAGATCGGCGTGCGCATGGCGCTGGGTGCGACGCGGAGAACGATCTTCGTTCTGGTGATGAGGCAGGTCGCGGTACTGCTCATCCTGGGATCGCTCGGCGGAGCATTTCTCGCCGCCTTTGCCGCGCGCTCCATCAAGGCTTTTCTCTTTGATGTGAGCCCCGGGAATCCCGGTATTTTTGTTTCCGCCATGATGATTCTGGCGGTCGCCGGCTTTCTTGCTGCGATGCTGCCCGCTCGCCGCGCCGTTTCCATTGATCCCATGCAGGCACTTCGGTCGGAGTAGGAGATTTATGAGCTGGTTTACGCGAATATTTCACAGACGCAACCTCTACGGCGATCTTGCTGAAGAGATGCGCGCGCATATCGAAGAGAAGACGGAGCAGTTCATGCGTGAAGGCATGAGCCGTGAAGAGGCTATACGGGCGGCAAGACGGGCCTTTGGGAATGCGACGCTGATCGAGGAGCGCGGGCGCGAGGCGTGGCAATGGCCGCGGCTGGAGTCACTGGTTGCGGATGCGAAGTTCGCAGCGCGGCAACTACGCAGGTCGCCGGGATTCGCAGTGACGGCTGTGCTCACACTGGCGCTGGGGATTGGGGCAAACACGGCGATCTTCACGCTGATCGATTCGATCATGCTGCAGCCCTTGCCTTATCCGCAGCAGGGCCGGTTGATGGCCATCGATTCCATAGAGAATGGCCGTAGCGGCGGTTATTTCCCCAAAGGCTGGATTCGGGCCTGGGAAGAGCACTCTCAGTCGTTCGCTTCGATCTCGGGCTACGGACCGAATGTCGAATTTAACATCACCGGCAACGACCAGTCGGAGCGGGTCTTCGGCTCAGGGGTGACGGTCAACACCTTCGACACCCTGGGCATTCATCCGGCAATTGGCAGCTTCTTCTCACAGGAGAATGCGGTCGCAGGCCAGGATCTGGTGGTTGTGCTGAGCTATGGATACTGGCGTCAGCATTTCGCCGGCGACCCCGGGGTGATCGGTCAGACGGTGCGCATTGACGGAATCTCGCGCAAGATCATCGGCGTTATGCCGGCCGGAGTGCGCTTTCCTTATGCCGATACGCAGTTTCTGCTTCCGATTGCTTTCAAGGGCGGCGACCCGATGGATCCCTGGAAGGGCTTCTGGGAGGGGATGTTCAACGGGCGCGCGATTGGCCGGCTGAAGGATGGGGTGTCGCCCGCGGCTGCGCAAGCGGAGTTGAGACGTCTGCAACCTGCGCTGCTGAAGCTTTTTCCGTGGACGATGCCGAGCGACTGGGAAGCGCAGATAACAGTTGTGCCACTGCTTGAGTCTGTCGTCGGCGATACGCGCCCAAGGCTGCTGCTCCTGTTTGGCTCCGTAGGGATGATTTTGCTGATTGCCTGCGCCAATGTGGCCAACCTGATGCTTGCCCGTGCGACTTCGCGCGAAAAAGAGATGGCGATTCGTGGCGCACTCGGAGCGTCAGCCACGCGAATCATCCGCCAGCTTCTGGTGGAGAGTGTATTGCTTGGCGCAATGGCTGGGGTTGTTGGCCTGGTGCTGGCGGGGGTGAGTCTTCGAGCGCTGACTGGATTGCTGCCTGCAGACACGCCGCGAATTGCGGATATCGCGCTGCACTGGCCGGTCTTTCTCTTTGCCGCGGCTGCGTCGGTGCTGACGGGTGTTCTCTTCGGGCTGGTGCCGGCGATGCGGATGGCTTCGCCCGATCTGCAGGAAGGCTTGCGGTCAGGGAGCAGGAGCGTCGCGGGCAAAGCTTCGCAGGGCCGCATTTCGACGCTGCTGGTGATGGGGCAGATCGGACTGTCGGTGCTGGTGATTACCGCCGCCGGGCTGATGCTGCACAGCCTGTACAGCCTGTCGCGGGTCGAATCCGGGATTTCGGACGGACCGAATTGTAACTGCGGAAGTGTCATTAGACGCGACGGCGTGCAGGCAACCGGGGCGCTGCCAGAGTTTCTTCCGCGAGGTGGTTGACAAGTCACAAGGCATAGCGGGGATAGAGAATGTGGCGCTCGCCGATTCAATGCCCATCGGCGGATATGACATGAACTATGCCTTCGACGCCGAGGACAATCCTCGACAGCCGACTCAGAAATCACAGCAGGGGACGGAGCACACGGTGTCTGCGGGATATTTCGATACGGTGGGGCTGAAGCTGATTCGCGGCCGGCTCCTCACCGACTCCGACCAGTCCGGCGCAAGCCGCGCTGTTGTCATCAACCAGCGAATGGCGCAGACTCTCTGGCCGAACCAGAACCCGATCGGGAAGCATATCGAATATCTGGCCGATGAGCCGGCGGTGGCGGTGCTCGATCCCAACGTGGCCTCGGTTGTTGTGGGCGTAGTGAGCGATACCCATCACGAGGGGCTGGGCAGCGCTTTCGATGACGAAGTGTACCTGCCCATGACGGCGAAGTATGAGAAGCCGGTGATGACGATTCTGTTGCGCTCACACGTGGGGGCGGCGGAAACAGCCGCCGAACTGCGGCGAGCGGTTGCGGAGATTGATCCTCTGGTTCCCGTCACACGCGTGCGCACGATGGATGAGGTGGTCGAGGCATCGACTTCGGATTCGCGGTCGCTGACGGTGCTTCTACTGGGCTTTGGATTCCTTGCGGTGAGCGTGGGCGCGGTGGGCGTCTACAGCCTGATTGCGTACACGGTGAGCTGGCGCACGCGGGAGATCGGCATCCGGCTGGCGCTGGGCGCAAGGCGGCGAGATGTGGTGATGATGATCGTGCGGCAGAGCTTTTTGCTGGCGCTTGGCGGGTCGGTTGCGGGACTGGCGGTAGCGGCGATGTCGGGCAGGCTGCTAAAGCAGTTTCTCTTCGATGTGAGCCCGCTCGATCCGGTTACGTTTCTCAGCGTGCCGCTTTTGTTGATGCTGCTTGCGCTCGTGGCGGCGTGGGTGCCGGCGCGGCGGGCAGCGTCGATCGATCCGATGAAGGCGCTGAGGACGGAGTAGGAGCAGGGTTCAGCGTTCAGGAGATCCCACCTTTCGCTGTGCGAGGACCAATCATCCAGAGCTAAATGCAGGCTCCTTTAGGGGTGTTTCGGCGCCGCATTGCCATGGCGGGCCGTATACGCCTTCTTGATCTTTTCGTAACTTGCCTGCAGTTCGTCGAGTTCGAGATCGCTGAGATTCTCAATATCGATCATCTGATCCCGCGCCTTGTCGATCGATCGAATCAGCTCGTTGAGCTTCAGGTTGATGGCGCGGGCATCGCGGTTCTGCGTGTTCTGAATGAGGAAGACCATCAGGAACGTAACGATTGTTGTGCCTGTATTGATCACCAGCTGCCAGGTGTCAGAAAAGTGAAAGATCGGACCGGTGGTGGCCCAGACTATGATGACCATCGCCGCGCCGGCAAAAGCCCATTTCGATCCCAGCCATGCAGAGGCCTGCGCGGCAAAGCGTCCGAACCAGTCATTGGTGGTTCGCGCCTGAATTTCGACGGGTACCTTTTTCATGCGCTCACCTCCACGTTCCTGGCGGCATTTTTTCGCAGGTACCGGACGTTACTTGCCTCACGACCTGTTGTGTACTGCGAAGACAAAAGGCCGATGCCAAGGCACCGGCCTTCATCAGTCTCTGAAGCTTCCAGAGATGGTGTCGGAAGCTGTTGCGCAGCCTCAGATGACGCGCAACAGAACAAGAATAATGAGGATGAGCAGGATGAGGCTGATGCCGCCTCCGCCATAGTAGCCGATGCCCGGGCCCATGCGATAGCCGCCGAATCCGAAAAGCAGCAGCAGCACGATGAGAATAATTAGAAGCATATTTGTCTCCTGACGCAGAATTCTCCGCGCTCAACGTTTACCGATGAACTTTGCACGAAAGACTAGCGCGACAGAAGGATAGAGGAGCGGGCGGAGGAAATGGTTGCACCTCCGCCTGCGGAAATAGTCGTTTGAAGAGATGACAGGATCAGGAGGCGACGCGTGCGGCAACGGATAATCCGGCGCCGTCGACGGTGGCCTGGACCATGGCGTCGAAGCCCATGCAGGAGTTGATCATCATGTGGTAGAGGCGGCGGTCGGTCCAGTCCTGGCCGTAATAGCTGCGGACATAGGCGGCACGGCGCTTGTCGGTGGCGGCGAGTTCCTGCTCGACGTCTTTCGCGTGCTCGGGAAAATGCTCCTCAAACCACTTCACCTTGCGCCATTGCGATGCGTAGACGAAGACGTGGAAGCAATGCGGCGCTTTCGCGAGGATGGAAGCAGCACCACGCCCGACAACGACGCAGTGGCCCTCCTCGGCGATCTTCATTAGATAGTCGCGGACGAACTCGACCATTCGCTGGCTGTCGAAGACTTCGGACTCGGGCAGCGCGGGCAGTCGCTCGAGCGAGCCGTGCCAGAAGGCCTTGCCATAGCGGTAATACCAGGGATCGAGGCGCTCATCGCAGCGCTCGGCCAGCTTCTTGCTGACGCCGGCCTTCTGGGCGATCTCCTCGATGAGGCATTGGTCGATGAGTTTCCAGCCGAGATGCTTGGCTAGGTGATGTGCGAACTCCGCGCCCCGGCTACCGTACTCCCGCTCTACAGTAATCAGGCGAATCATGGCTCTCCTCCCTTATTCGGCCATCCTGATTAGACGGTCCCAGGATCGAATGCGTGCCGAATGCTAGCACTGTTTCGGGCAAAAAAGCCAGTGGGCGGGCAGCTTGTCATTTCGGTCTGCTCATAAAGAATTCTCTCGCGGGGGCCGACCTGGAGACGGTATCATGACTTCTCCCGATCAGCGAACCACAAGAGAGTCCTCTAATCCGGTGTTTCGGCAATCAGCGAACTAATGCTGCGGAACTCCGAGCCGGATATGCCTCTCTCTTTTCCGAGGCGAGGCAGGGTGATGGTTCTGATCGGTGGAAGGCGAGGTATGCCGATGGCTCAGTCCTACGAAACGCCCGAAACACGGACCGAAACAATGACGGAAATAAGGTCCGACGCGAACAATAATCATGTCTTGACGCTGGAGGAGATTACCAATCTCACCGAGGAGGGCGGCAAGCCGGCCGATACGCTGATGAATGTGGTGGCGCTGATTGCCACGCGCTTCCGGACCGCTGTGTGCTCGGCGTATCTGCTCGAGCCCGACCGGTCGAACCTGGTGCTGGCGGCGACGCTGGGGCTGCATCCGCGATGTATCGGCACGCTGCGCATGCCGCTCAGCGAAGGCCTTGCCGGGCTGGTAGCGGAGCAGGTGCTGCCGGTGGCGGTGGAAGATGTGACCAGCCATCCCCGCTACAAATACTTCAAGGAGTCGGGTGAAGAGGTGTATCACTCCTTTCTGGGGGTTCCGCTCATCGACCGGGGCATCCTGCAAGGTGTGCTGATCGTTCAGACCAAGGAGCCGCGGGTTTTTCGCGAGGCTGAGATTCGCATGCTGGTAGATGCGGCGAACGAGGTCGCTCCGGTGGTGAGCGAGGCGCGCACGCTGGACCGCTTTATCGCCCCGGCGCAGGAGAAGCTGTGGTCGCTTGCGCGGAATCTCTGGTGGAGCTGGGATCACGACTGCGTGAGCCTGTTCCGGGATCTGAACCCCACGCGGTGGCGGGAGCTGAATCAGAATCCTATAGCGATGCTGAGCGAGATTCCTCTGGAAGAGATTGAGCGGCGCTCGACGGAACTGGTGCTGCACAGCCGCATCAACTATGTGTATCGGCGGCAGCAGGAGTATCTGAACGCCGACCGGACGTGGGGAGCGACGAACGCGGGCGTGCTGCGGCCAAGGCCGGTGGCCTATTTTTCCGCCGAGTTTGGCTTGCACGAGTCGCTGCCGATTTATTCGGGTGGCCTGGGGGTATTGGCCGGCGACCATATCAAGAGCGCGTCGGATCTGGATATTCCGCTGGTTGGGATAGGGCTCTTTTACGGGCAGGGATATTTCCTGCAGCGCCTGGACCAGACCGGATGGCAGCGCGAGGAGTATCTGGAGACAGATATCAACCAGCTGCCAATGCAACCGGCTATCGGCACGAATGGCGAGCCGGTGGTGGTGGAGATCCAGACACGCGGCGGTTCGATCAAGGCGAAGGTGTGGCGCGTGAAGGTAGGCCGGTGCGATCTGCTGCTGCTCGACTCGAATGTACCGGGAAATGCTCCTGAAGACCTTGAGCTTACGTCGCGTCTCTATGGGGGTGACGGACGGACGCGCATCCGCCAGGAATTGCTGCTGGGAGTGGGTGGTTTTCGCGCGATCAGGGCGATGGGGATTACTCCGGGCGTTCTCCACCTCAACGAGGGGCACAGCGGCTTCGCGGTATTCGAGGCCATTCGCACATGCATGGAAGAAGAAGGAATGGACTTTGCGGCCGCCGCAACCCAGATCGCCCGGGAAGTGATCTTTACCACCCACACCCCCGTCCCGGCCGGTCATGACCGTTTCGATGCCACTTTAATTGAGGAGCACCTTGGCCCGCTGCGCGAACAACTGGGCCTTTCCCGGGAGAACCTGATGGGCTTTGGCCGCGAGTATGCCACGGACGAACAGGAGGCATTCTGCATGACGGTTCTGGGACTCAAGCTGTCGCGCCGGGCGAATGCGGTTTCTTCGCTGCACGGCGAAGTCTCGCGGGCGATGTGGAAGAGGCTTTATCCGCGCACGCCGGAAGATTCTGTGCCGATCGGCCACGTGACGAACGGTGTGCATGTGCCTTCGTGGCTGGCTCCGCAGATGTGCCGGTTGTACGACCGGCATCTGGGCGTGGGCTGGCAGCAGCGCAGCGGAAGGGCGCAGACCTGGGTAGAAATCGAAAGCGTTGACGACGGCGAGTTGTGGGAGACGCACCTGAGCCTCAAGTCGCGGCTGCTCGATTTCGTGCGCAAGCGCGCCTGCGAACAGGCGGAACGCCGAGGCGAATCGCAGGAGACACTGCACCGGCTGAGCAAAGTGCTCTCGTCGGATGCGCTGACGATCGGCTTTGCGCGGCGCTTCGCGACCTACAAACGGGCCAACCTGATACTCGCGGACATTGAGAGGCTGGCGTCGCTGGTCAACGATCCCAAACGGCCGGTGCAGTTCCTGTTTGCGGGCAAAGCGCATCCGCACGATGAGCCGGGCAAGCGTGTGCTGCAGGAGATCGCGGAAAAGATGCGCGACTCGAAGTTCTCCGACAAGCTGGTGTTTATCGAGGACTACGACATTAATGTGGGCCGGTATCTGGTGCAGGGCGTGGATGTGTGGCTGAATAATCCGCGCCGGCCGCTGGAAGCCTCGGGCACGAGCGGACAGAAAGTGGTGCTGAATGGAGGGCTGAATCTTTCCGTTCTCGACGGATGGTGGGCGGAGGCCTACGACGGTCTGAACGGCTTTGCCATCGGCACCGGCCGGACACACTCCAACATGCAGGTGCACGACAGCCGCGATGGCGAGGACCTGTATCGCGTGCTCGATGAGGAACTGATCCCGCTCTATTACCAACGCGACAAGGACGGACTGCCGCGCGGCTGGATCAAGCGCATGAAGCGGACTATCCGCACGCTTGGCTGGCGCTTCAACGCCGACCGCATGGTGATGGATTACACCCAGAAGTGCTATGTTCCCGCAGCCGGAGGCACGTCGAGCGAAATGAAGACGTTGTGCTAGTGTTCTGATCGAAGTACGCGGACATTTCCCGGCGTCGACAGAGCGAAACGGGCTCTCCGGCCCGCCGACAGGAACGAGCCGTCCTTGAGGACGTCGTTAATAATGGTTGACCAGAGAAAGTCGTAGACTGTCGCCATGCGAAACGTACTTCTCCCAGCCATCCTAGTCGCTGGTTCGATCAGCGGGCTTTCCTCTCAGTTGACGGCGCAGTCGATCGAGGCTCCGCCGGGAACGCGGTTGCTGCTCGAAGCGACGGGAGAAGGCACGCAGGTCTACCGGTGTACTGACGGGAACTGGGTGCTGAAGGCCCCGGATGCGAGGCTGCTCGACGCGCAAAGGCGGGAGATCGGCGTGCATCTCGCCGGGCCGACGTGGCGGCTGACTGACGGCAGCGAAGTGAAAGGCAAGCTGATTGCGAGCCAGCCTGCGCCCGACGGTAAGTCGATTCCGTGGTTGCTGGTGGGCGCTGTGCCGGGCAGCGGGAGCGGCAAGTTTGCGTCGGTTGCGTATATCCGGCGGACGGCGACCAGCGGCGGGGCTGCCCCGAAAGAGGCATGCGTAACCGGGGAGCTTCCGGTGCCGTATACGGCGAAGTACAGCTTCTACGTGAAGTAGCGTTGTTGAAGTGGCTCCCGGAATCCTACCCGGAATCCGATGGGCTGCGAACGCATCTGTTAACAATGACCGGTCTGCCGGAGGATCTCTTTGCCAATCCTGTGTGGCATGCGCTGGGGACGAAGCATCGCCACTTTGCAGTGTCTAAGGGGCAGGCGCGCCGGTATCCAGCCGATGTCGCGCCGTTTGTGGCGGTCGCGGAGCCGAGTGTCGAGGCTCTAGAGTCGCTCTACTCGCTGCTTGTGCCGGGAGAACAGGTTTGGATAGCGGAGGCGAAGTTTCCTGAGTGGCCGGAACTCGTCTGGGAAACGTCGATCGATTGCCTGCAGATGGTGCTGCCGGAGGAAATTCCGGTGCTGCCGGACGCGCCCGTAGAGATGGCTTCGCTCTCATGTGCGGATGCGGCGGATATGGTTGCACTGACGGATCTGGCATTCCCCGGATTTTTTCGTGTGAAGACCTGCGAGATGGGACGTTATTACGGTGTGCGCGCAAACGGCGAACTGGTGTCGATGAGCGGCGAGCGGATCATGTTTGACGGCTATCCCGAGGTCAGCGGCGTCTGCACGCATCCTGGGCATCGCGGCAAAGGCTATGCGGCTGCGCTGATGTGGCAGGTGATCCGCGATCATCGGCGGGACGGGCTTGTCTCCTGGCTGCATGTGAGCGCGGGGAACCGGCACGCGATCGAGCTTTATCTGCGGATGGGCTTTGTCGAAGCGCGCAGGCAGGTGTGGCACAGGATCTCGCGCAGGGCACAGAGCACAGGATTCGCCGCTAAGTTGTGAAGAATACAAAGAGCCGAGTTCCACCACAGCCGGTATCCGGTAACTTTTCCCGGCGTGCGGGCTCTAATAGATGGGAGAGTTTCCATGTTTAAAACAATTGCGCGGGCCGTCGTGCTGATGGCTGCCGGCCTGCCGATGCTCAGCTGCCAGGCGGCGAGCAATGTACCGATTCCGGCGGCAACGAGCGACACGGCGCTGACCAAGACTTCTTCGCGCGAGACGGCGGTTTTTGCGGGCGGCTGCTTCTGGGGGACGCAGGCGGTTTTCGAGCGCGTGAAGGGAGTCGTCGAGACGACGGCGGGATACTCAGGCGGCTCGGCGGCGACGGCGCACTATGACGATGTGACGACGGAGACGACCGGACACGCGGAGAGCGTGCGGGTGGTCTACGATCCGTCGAAGATTACGTACGGGCAACTGTTACGTATATTTTTCTCGGTTGCGCACGATCCTACGCAGCTGAACCGGCAGGGCAACGATGTGGGTACTTCGTATCGGTCGGCGATCTTTTACGGTAACGACGAGCAGAAGCGGATCGCGGCGGCGTATATCGCGCAGCTGGATGCGGCGCATGTGTTCTCGGGGCCGATCGTGACACAGGTAGTTCCGCTGAAGGCATTTTACAAAGCAGAAGACTACCACCAGGACTACGCGCTGAAGAATCCGGAGAATCCTTATATCTATGTCTGCGATCGGCCGAAGATCGCGGCGCTCAAGGCGCAGTTTCCGGAGCTGTTTCAGAAATACAAGGGAGAATAAAGTACGCGCTCAGATCCCAGGGTTATGCGAGCCCACTCAAGCCCAACTGCAGGGCTTGAATGGGCACCCGGGCACCGGCAAATTGCGGTTTACCCAGGTCCAAATCCGGACCTGGGGCACCCGATTCTATACTGGATGGCGATGCGCCCTCAGCCTCTGATTGCGGTAACCGATGTGGAAGTGAGCAGCCGGTGGTATCAGCGGTTGCTGGGCCTGCGGAGCGATCATGGGGGGCGGGAGTACGAGCGGCTGGTCTCGAACGGGCAGCTTGTGCTTCAGCTGCACAGCTTTGAAGTGGAACACCACCACGGCCCGATTGCCAATCGTGACGACAAGCCGTACGGGAACGGCGTGCTGCTGTGGTTCGAGGTTGAGGACTTTGACGCGGTGATGCAGCGCTCGTCTGAGATGGGCGTGGAGATGGTTTTGCCCCGGCACAGAAATCCTCCCGAAGGCGACGGAGGTCCGAATCACTGGGAGTGCTGGATGCGCGATCCGGATGGCTACGTTGTCGTGGTCGCGAGTCCGGATGGTTCGGCGACGGGGATGTGGCGTCCCACTACGGGGTGAGGTCGAGATTATGCTTTCCCACCCTTTCGCAACAGCGCGAAAGGGTGTGGCGTTCCAGCCAGTAGCGCCTATTGATTTTCCTGAATGGGAATCTCGCGGGCGCGACGAAAGCAGATCAGATGAGGATGCAAGCCGGAGTCAGCCCAAAGGATTACAAAGGTTTTACGAGAAACTCATCAAACCACAGGTGGGACTTTGATGTTATTGGCTCTGAGGACCAGGGATGAGTTCAGTATTGAGCGCAGAGCCGCAGCCGCGCCGAGAACCGGAGCAGGCTGCCGCAGCAGCTGACGAGATAATTATCGAGGCGGGGACCCGGCAGCGCGGCAGTGACGTGCATCCGCTGAGCCGCGAAGCGCAGGATAGATCGCTGAACTGGTTCACGATCTTCTTTATGGGGTTGTTTCATGCGGGCGCGATCCTGGCGCTCTTCTTCTTTACCTGGAAGGCGCTCGCGGTTGCGGCCGGGCTGTGGTTTGTGAGCGTCTGCCTGGGAATCGGCGTGGGGTATCACCGGTTGCTGACGCATCGTGGATTCAAGCCTCACAAGGCGCTGGAATATTTTCTGGCTATCTGCGGAACGCTGGCGCTTGAGGGCGGTCCGCTTTACTGGGTGGTCAATCACCGTATCCATCATCAACTGGCCGACCAGCACGGCGACCCTCATACGCCGAGAGAGGGCGGATGGTGGTCGCATGCGGGCTGGGTGCTTCATGGCACGGGGCTCGATGGGCAAACGGCGCTCTTTTCGAGATATGCGCCGGATCTGATGAAGGACCGGTTTCTGATGACGCTGAGCAAATATCACTGGGTTCCGCTGGTGGTGCTTGCGGTCGCGCTACTCGTGGCCGGCGGCTGGTCGTGGGTGCTCTGGGGAGTCTTTTTCCGGGTTACGTTCGGTCTGCACGCGACGTGGTTTGTGAATTCGGCGACGCACATGTGGGGCTCGCGGCGCTTTGCCACGCGGGATGACTCACGCAATTTGTGGTGGGTCGCGCTGCTGACGGGTGGCGAGGGCTGGCACAACAATCACCATGCGCATCCGGTATCTGCGCGGCATGGGCTGGCATGGTATGAGATTGACGTGAACTACTACTGCATCTGGGCGATGGGAAAGCTGGGCCTGGTACGGCAGATCAGCGTGGCTAAGCTGCGGCGTTAACGATTGGGCCGAGATCAAGACTTTTCTATCCCGCGGACGCTGTCGGATACACTGGCTTCTCCACATTAAGAACTCAGTGCTGGAGCCGCCCTTGAATGTCCTACGGTGCCTGGTTGTTCTATCCCTGCTGGTTTTCTCGAACCTTTGCGCTCGCGCCGACAGCCTCGGCGAGCTGAGTGAAAGCTTCTGGCAGTGGAGAGCGCAGGAACAGCCATTCACGAATGACGACATCCCGCGCATCGATCGGCCGGCAGGTTTTGTTGTCGACTGGTCGGCGAAGACGATTGCGCAACGACTCGATGAACTGGCTCAATTCGAACAGCGATGGAAGGCGCTGGCGCCGGCAGCGACAGCTCCGGTGCACGAACAGGTGGACTACAGGCTGCTCGGGTCAGCCTTGGCGCGCGTGCGGTGGGAGCTGGCGGTCCAGCAGAACTGGAAGCGGAATCCGCAATTCTACGTGGATCAGACGCTGGGATCGGTCTTCGTTCTTCTGCTGCAACCGCCGCCGTTTTCCGAGAGCGCGGCAGCAGGAGATCGTCGCGCGGATGAAGCAGATTCCGGTAACGATCGCGACTGCGGAAGAGAATCTCACCGACATGCGGCAGCCATTTGTGCAGCTTGGGATCGATGCGCTGGGTCATGTGGCAGAGCGCACCGAAAAGATGGAGTCGGCGCTGGGGCCGGAGCTTACGGAGGCGAATCGTAAGGCGCTTGCGCAGGCGGTTCCAGCAGCGGTGACGGCGCTGACGCAGTATCGCGCGTGGCTTGAGAAGAAATTGCCGGACGCGCGCAAGGATACGGCCATCGGACGCGAGAACTATATCTACTTCCTGCGCAATGTGGCGCTGCTTCCATACACACCGGAGCAACTGCTGGAGATGAGCCGCCTGGAGTGGAGCCGTTCGGTGGCGTTTGAGGCTTACCAGGAGGCACGGCTCGCGGGATTGCCTCCTGCGAAGATTTTTCCGAATGCCGATGCGCAGATCGCCGCGGAGAAAGAAGACGAGGAGAAGGTGCGGGCCTTCCTTGGCGAGCAGAAGATTCTCAGTGTGCCGGAGTGGATGCAGCATTATCGTAATCTGCTGCTGCCGGCTTATGTGGAGCCGTTTGAAGAGCTGGGAGTAACGGACGATCTGACGGGGCCGTCGCGGCTGAATGAGAACGGCACCAGCTATATTCGCAAGCCGAGTCCGGAGCTGGGGTACTTTGCTCTCTCGACGGCGCACGATCCGCGGCCGATCCTGGTGCATGAGGGCGTGCCGGGGCATTACTTCCAGCTTTGCCTTGGGTGGCACAATGAGGATCCGATCCGGCGTCATTACTACGACTCGAGTGCGAACGAGGGGATCGGTTTTTACGCCGAGGAGATGATGCTGCAGGCGGGATTCTTCGACGACAATCCGCATACGCGAGCAACGATCTATAACTTCATGCGGCTGCGGGCGCTGCGCGTGGAGGTGGATGTGAAGCTGGCGCTGGGCGAGTTCACGCTGGAGCAGGCGGCGAATTACCTTTCGAAGACGGTGCCGATGGACCGCGGGACGGCGCTGGGCGAGGCAGCGATGTTTTCAAGCACGCCCGGGCAGGCGATCTCGTATCAGATCGGCAAGCTGCAGATCATGGAGCTGCTGGCGGACGCGCGGTTGAAGCAGGGCGCGGACTTCTCGATGCTGAAGTTCAATGACTTTGTGTGGAAGAACGGCAACGTGCCACTTTCGCTGCAGCGGTGGGAGATGCTGGGGGATAAGAGTCAGGTTCCGAAGTAGATCTCAGGGTACAGAGCGTAGAGCTTAGAGTATTGCTTCCCACCCTTGCGCCAAAAGCATGGCGCAAGAATGGGGCACCCGGAGTTTCGGCTGATCAGCAGGTGATCCCCGCTTTTTCTAGCGCGTCCTTCAGGCCTTTCATGCTGATGCGGGTTGAGGCTTCGGGAGTGCCGGCGCCGCGCCAGTGTGTCTCGAGACTCACGGCGTAGTGATAGCCCTGCGCTTTCAGCGCGCGGAACTGCCCGACCCAGTCGATGATGCCTCCGCCGACCGGCTCCCATTCGTATTTGCCGTCGGCTTCGCGCTTCACATCTTTGCAGTGGCAGTGGCCGATGCGGTTCTTGGGCAGGGCGTCGTAGCCGTTCGGATAAGGCGTATTGCCCGGGAAGGAGCCGGCGTTGCCTGGATCCCAATTGACCATGAAGTTCTTGTTGGGGATGGCGGCGAGGACGGCGGCGGCTTCTTCTCCGGTGCCGGTGTTGCAGGCCATTTCGTTTTCGAGAAGCAGAATGACACCGTGTTTTTCGCAGATCCCGGCGGCTTCAGTGAGCTTCTTGTTCATGGCCTCGCGGTAAGGCTTAGGATCTTCGAGACGCCAGAAGTCGAAGCAGCGCAGGCGGTCGGTATTGAAGGCTTTGGTCAGCTCGATGCAATGCTGGAGCAGCGTGTCCTGCTGTTTGAAGTCGAACGAGGCATTGAACTGGTCGCGCTTGGGGCTCAGTTTTGAAAGAGGCGCGCCGGGCCAGTCGGTTTTGAAGAGCGGGCTGGCGATGTCGGTGACGCGCAGCTTGTATTTGTCGAGAATCTTTTTGGCGTCGTCGATCTGCCTGGCGTCAAGGTCGGTGATGTTTTTGTCCCACATGCCGCGCAGCTCGATCCACTGGAGACCGAAGTCCTGGGAGGCTACCTGGCAGGCGTGGTCGAAGTCCTGCGATATCTCATCGTTGATGACGGAGAGGCGAAAGGGGCAGCTTGTGTCAGCGCCGTGCGACTGGGCGGATGGCAGTCCTGCGGCGACGCCGGCAGCGGCGAGGCCCATGAGAAAGTCACGACGTGATGCGGGCATTACTCCTCCATGTGCTTCATCAGGATAGAACATATGGCGGCCTTCACCGACCTGTCATCGTTGAGACGGATCAGTGAAGGCCGGGGAGGAAGCGTTCAGTGCATCAGGGCCGCGAAATCCCGGGAGGCCGGGACTTCGCACGCCGAAAGAGTTAGAAGCGGAGCGTTCCTGAGAACTGGAACGCGCGGCCACCTCCGATTCCGTTGATTCCTGTGCCGCTGCCGATGGTGCTGGTCACCTGACCGAACGTTGTGCTGCCATAAGTGCTATTTGGGCTGTTGAATTGAGGGGTGTTACTCAGCTGGAAGGCGTCGGCACGGAACTCGAAGCCGATGCTCTCCCTGATCGGAAAGGTCTTAAAGAGAGATACGTTGTTCTGGATGTATCCGGGGCCGTAATACGCGTTTCGGCCGACATTGCCCATGGTGACTCCGTACTCAAGGGGACATGCGCCGGTTTTCGGGCAGCCGGCAGGCTGGGCAAAGGCGCTGGGATCGAACCATTGGTTTCCGGTACCGATATGATGAAGGACATGGTAGCCGCCGACGAGGTTGGCCATCTGCTGCTGCCCTGAGGTGTTGATGTTTGCTCCGCTCGCCTCGACGTTGAAGGGCAATCCTGAGTAGACGGAGATGATCGCGCCCAGCTTCCAGCCGCCGACCACATATGACGCGACACCTGAGCTTACCCAGCGCTTGCCTTTGCCGAAGGGAAACTCATAGGTGAGGCTCTCCTCGAAGTTAAGGCGGTGGTCGTAATCGTTGGGCGCGTAATTATGCCGCTGATCGAGCCAGAACAACACGCCTGCGTCGTCGCTGGTCTGATAGCCAAGACCCTTGCCCCAGGTGAAGGAGGTGAGCATGCCCAGGCTGTTGGCGAAACGGCGGTTCAGCTGAGCCTGCAAAGACTGGTAGTTCGAGGAATAACCCACAAAATAGACATTGGTCGCGGCCGTGCGCCCGAAAGCGATGTTTTCCGGATAGCCCGCGGTACCCAGTCCGAGCGCGGGCGCAAGGTTGACGTTCTGAGAAGAGCCGATGTGAACGCCGTGATTGGCCACATAGGAGAGCTGCAGGGAAAACTGCCCGGGCAAGGCCTGCTGGATGGCTACGTTCCATGACTCGACATAGGGGTTGTGATAGTTCTTCGGAATTTCAACATAGGACTGTTTGAGAAGGAACGAGCTTGACGTTACATCGAGAATGCCGTTGCTGGGAATGACGACCGGCACCGGCGCCGGAAAGCCTGCCTGGAAGGTGGCGGGTGTGACGCCGTCGGCCAGAACCGCAGGCTGGTAACTGTTCGGCTGAACATATTGGTTATTGGCGCGGACGGGATAGTTATAGGCGTAGGTATTGTCCTCGAAGGGCGTGTAGCTGATGCCGAATCCTCCGCGAACTACCGTTTGTTCCGTTGCCCGGTAGGCGAATCCAACCCGAGGCGCGAAGTAGGTGTAGCGGGTGTCGAGGCCAAGGTTCGATGGGTTCGATCCGACGCCGGCGATGACCAGAGAATGTGTAGAGGGACTGTAGTTGGAAAATCCGCCGGAAGCTCCGGGAGTCGCTGGAGGATAGAACTCCCAGCGAAGTCCGAGGTCCATGGTCAGTTTCGGCGTGACCTGCCACTTGTCTCCGGCAAATGCGAAGAACCACCATGCGCGAAGGGCGGGAAAATAGGTATTGATGTCGCGGCCAACCCCGGAAGGCTCATCCAGAAGGAAGCTGGCCATCATGTTGGCGATATTGGTTGCGACGCCTGGAGCATTCACAGATGTGTTGGTTTCCGAAAAGGTGTACAGTCCGCGGGGACTGAAGGTTTGGTCCTGGAGCAGGTCGTCATGGATGCGGCGCAGATCGACACCGAATTTGAAGGTGTGGTTGCGGACGATCTTCGTCCAGTGGTTGACGACGTCCACATTTGTCTCGGTGCGGATCCAGGGGAGCGAGGCCGAGTATCCGATGAGCGGATTACTGGTGCTTCCCGCCACGAAGTCGGGCATGATGATGCCTACCTGACCGCTGGTGAATTGGCTGATGTTTACACCGGGAATGCCGATCTGGGTCGCATAGTCGGTTCCGTAGCCAGTGGGGGTGGCGCTGTTGCTGTAATGCGCTACGCCCACGCGGGCCTCGGTGAGGAGGGTGCCCGAGAAAGCCCGGTCATAGTTGAGGCCAGTGCTGTAGGTGCCCTGCGTGCCGGTTCCGGCAAATGCGCTTTGCGCAGGACCTCCGCCCGCGGCTCCGAAGGCCGGAGCCTGAAAGACGTCGATGTTCTGACGGTTGTACCGGCCGCTGAGGTGATCTTTCGGAGTGATCTGATAGTCGATCTTGATGTCGTAGCGCTCAGTCGTCTTCTGGAAGGGCAGGTTGACGGAGTAGTCATTGGCGGCCGTCGTTGTGGCGGTTCCAAGATTGGCATTGGGCGCCGGCAGGAGCTTCATCAGCGCGATCGATACGGAGTTCACGCGGTTGTATGGGATCTGGTTGTTGGGGAAGGGCGTTCGTCCGGTGCCGTCGGGATTGCCGGTCGCCGGATCGTAGATCTGTCCTTTGCCATTGGCCTGGAGTGGGCCGCTGAGGTCGATATTGCCAGCCGCGTTAGGGGTGTACCACTGCGGCGGAGGGATATTGAGAATGTTCGAGTTGGCCTCGTGATCAGGCGAGCGCAAATAGTCTCCGTAGAAGAAGAGCTTGTCTTTGATAATGGGACCGCCGAGGCCTCCGCCGAAGTAGTTGTAGGCCAGGTGTCCGACGCTCTTGTTGAAGTAGGCCCGCGCGTCAAGCGCACTGTTCTGAATGTACTCGGTGACCATGCCATGAAACTGGTTGGTGCCGGATTTGATGATGACGTTGCTGACCGTGCCGATGGCGCGGCCGAGCTCGGCTTCGTAGTTACTGGTCGAGACGTCCACTGTCTCAATCGCCTGGATGGGCGGAATCAGGATCTGCAGGAGCCCGGTCCGCTCATCATCGTCAATGCCTTCAATCTGAAAGCTGTTACCCTCGCGCGGCTGACCGTTAACCTCTGCCTGGATTGAACTTGCTGCGTTGAAAAACTGCGAGTGCTGGAAGACCGGAGGTCCGACTCCGGGAACGAGCGTGAGCAATGACTGGAAGTTCTGATTGACGGAAACCGGCATAGTCTGGAGGGTGTGAGATTCAAGGTTGGTGCTCACGTCGGCGCGGTCGGTCTGCATAATGGCTGGAGTGCCGGTGACAGTTACCGTTTCGCTGGTGCTGCCGGGTTGCAGGTCGAGATCAATGCGGGTCGTAGTGTTGACCACAACATCGACGCTGGGGCGCGTCTCCTTTTTGAAGCCCCTCGCTTCGACGACAACCGAATAGGTGCCGGGGGTAAGGTCTGGAAATGTGTAATTACCGCTCTCATTCGAGACCGTATCGCGACTGATTCCGGTGGCTTGCTCCTGGACGGTGATCTTTGCGCCGGGAACGGCGGCGCCGGTGGCATCGGTGATGGTGCCGACCAGAGTAGCGGAAACCGCCTGGCCGCGGGCGAATGGGGTGGCAAGAGGCCCGGCAAACAACACCAGCAGGAGCAGCACTGCCAGCCACCCGGCTGCAATATTTCTCAGAGAGGCAGCCGGTGAGTTTGCAGACCTCCGGATCGCATCTTTTTGCTTTGTCATCACTTCCTCCGAAAATAGGGCTTCCGTTTTCCAGGCTCTCAGCGCATTCCTCTGAGACCTGTGTGTCTTCGCGATCTATTGGTGAACTGTTTTGGTGAAGGCCAGTCAGCGACAGAGAGAATTCTTTGGCCACGGCGCACATTAGACTCGGCGCTGCAGGCTTGTCAAGCTGTAAGGCAGATCGGAGAGAAATTTTTTGTGAGCGTTTTCCGGTTCTTCACCGGCGAAAAGCGAGGCAGCCGGACAGACGGCTGAGAAGATTTATGAAGCTAAATCGTTTAAGCGAGGTTGCCGGCGATCCTCCGGTGGCGTGATAGTTGACGAAAGAGCCAACTGGGAGTAAACCTGTCAGGCAGCTTGCCTTTCAGGGTGAGAAGGGGAGTCGGTGACGCTGGCCGTCTTTCCGATCGGTCAACCCGGAAAACGTGACGTGGCTTACGATAGAAATTTACCCCCGGAAATGGATGTAGATGGAATGGCATTGGATCCCATCGTCAGCAGACGCCTGTATCAGCAGGTCGCCGAGCGCATCAAGCAGCAGATTCAGGCTGGGAGCATATCCGCCGGGGACCGGCTGCCGGCGGAAAAAGACCTGGCGCTGCAGCTTGGAGTGAGTCGGCCTATCGTGCGCGAGGCCCTTATTGCCCTGGAGATTGCGGGCCTGGTGGAGATTCGGACGGGCTCGGGGACCTATATTCGCGACCGCGGCAAGCTGTTGTTTCCGATGGTCGATGCCGGTCCCGGCCCCTTTGAGCTGCTGCATGCGCGGTTGCTGATCGAAGGGGAAGTGGCAGCCGAAGCTGCGATCCGAGCTACGGACAGCGATCTGGCGGCGATCGAGGGGACTCTCCATGAGATGGAAGAAATCATGGCCGCCGGAGCCCACGCGCGCGAGGCCGATCAGGCCTTTCATGTGCTGATTGCCAACGTTGCCGGAAACAGCGTTCTCGCCGACCTAGTGGCGCGGTTGTGGCATGGCATGTTCTCGCCGATGTTTCACAAACTGAGCGAGCATACCGGGCACATGGCAAACCAGGAGCGGACGCTGGCCGAGCACAAGGCGATCTACGCGGCTCTCTCGACGCACGACGCCGTTGGCGCCAGGGCCGCAATGCGGCGGCACCTGAAGAGCGTGGAGGGCGTGCTGGCCAAGAGCAACCTGACGGATCTTAGGGAGTCTTTCAAGGGTGAGGCACTTCGACTCGTCAAGTCAGACGACGCTGATTCCGGCGTAAAGGTGAAATGATGCGGCGACCATGAGCCGCTCTTTCTGAAGATCCGATCGGCCTTCAAGTAAGCTTTCGTTGTGTCTACGGAGGCTTGTTTTGAGACGCTGGCCCGCCCTTATCCTTGCCGCATTCGCACTTCTACTTCCGTCTCGCGGCGTAGCCCAGAATGTCACGGAGATGAAGCCTAGTCCGCAGCAGCTGGACTGGCAGAATCTGGAGATGGGCGCGATCATTCATTTCGGGACCAATACTTTTCTGGATCGGGAGTGGGGAGACGGCACCGCGTCGCCGCAGGTTTTTAATCCCGAGCACGTCGACACCGATCAGTGGATGGAGGCGGCGAAAGGCGCGGGCATCCGCTATGTGGTGCTGGTGGCGAAGCACCACGACGGCTTTACGCTCTGGCCGAGCGCGCAGACGGAATATGGAGTCAAGAACAGTCCGTGGTTGAACGGCAAGGGCGATCTGGTGCGCATGGCGGCGGAGTCGGCGCGGAGCCATGGCCTGCGATTCGGCGTGTACCTTTCGCCGTGGGACCGGCACGAACCGCGCTATGCGAATCCGTCGGAGTATGACAAGTACTATCTGGCGCAGCTTGAAGAACTCGCGACGAGTTACGGCCCACTGGAGGAGTTCTGGCTGGATGGAGCGGGCAGCGCCGGGCGCAAATACGATTTCGACACGATCGTCGAGCATCTGCGCACGTATCAGCCGGACACGATGGTCTTCGCGGACGTGGCCCTCTATCAATTTGCCGATCTGCGCTGGGTGGGGACCGAGAGCGGTAAGGTTCCTTTTGAAAACTGGAATGTTGTCGATCGCGCGGGATATCTGCGCTGGCGGCCGGTCGAGGCAGATACTCCGCTGCACAGGGAGCAATGGTTCTGGCATCCGAATGCAGACTCAACGCTGAAGAGCGTCAATGAGCTGATGGACGAGTACAACAACACGGTGGGGCGCGGAGCGCAGCTCATGCTCGGGCTCGCGCCTGACCGGACGGGCAGGATTCCCGCTGCCGATGTTGCGCGGCTGGCCGAATTCGGAGCCAGGGTGAAGGCCGTCTACGGGAATAATCTCGCGCTTCATCACGAAGCGGTAGACAAGGACGAAGAGTATGCCCTCGATGGAGACGAAAATACCTTCTGGTCGCCGTCCGCGGACGGAGGCGTTCCCACGCTCACGGTGACCTTCGCCAAACCGCAGACTTTCGATCGTGTGATGACGATGGAGAGGCTGAACGATGGTCAGCATATTGAGGAATATTCGGTCGAGGTGCTGGTGAATGGCGCGTGGAAGCAGGTTGCGCATGCCAATGCGATCGGGCACAAGAAGATCGACATCTTCGAGCCGGTAACGGCGAAGAGCGTGCGGCTTCGACTGCTCGAGGTCTCCGGGCGAGCGGCGATACGGGAGTTCGGGGTTTATAACGGGAAGAACGCCCACTGAGTTTTTGCAGCAGGGGAAGCAAAAAGTAAAGGCCGGAGAGGATCTGGTTTGATCCCCTCCGGCCCGGTGAAGCTGTGGCTGGAAGCTAGTTGCTGTAGTTCCAGGTGAGGATGTTCTGGACTGACGTAGCCGCGCCAGTCGCAGCGGTGAAGCCCACATATGCCGTATTGCCATTGACATTCGCAGGGATATTCACAGCCCAGCTGGTCGTAAATTGCTTCTTAGTGACTGTATCAGTGAGAGTCAGAGTTAAGGTAGTACCGTCATAAGTAAGGGTTGCAGACATTATGTCGCCGCTAAGCAGATTGACACCTGATGGAGTCGTATCAATCGAACCTGCAGCGACAGCGGGAATTGTGTTTCCAACATAAAGTCCGGTCGAACTTGTCCCTGCTCCTACGGGGGTATAGGTGTCGAACTTTACGCACATCAGATTGTTGAATGGTCCGTAACCGTACGGCGCGGGTAGACCGTAATAGCCCATGTACTCGCCGGCGCTGCCGCCTGTGTAGATGCCGCTCGTAGTCCGGATTGCCGGTGTTGTTGTTCTGGATCGTGAAGGTGAAGCCGTTGCCGGTATCCGAATTTGGCGTGATCTGGAATGTGAAGGTGGTCGTGAACTCCTGAAACGTTGACCAGTGTCTGTTTGTACCAAGCCTCATGCGGTGCCCTGACAAGGAGCACTTGAGTCGGTAGCTGGTGTTCAACTCGATTGCGCACCTACATTGAGAGCGGCTGGCGGCGCTGCTATGTCTAATCGCGCACGGTCCGTTGAGGCGCTGAAGCTGGTGAAGTCGAATTGACGTTCCGCGAGTAGTGCGTGAGGAACTTGGTGATGTTGATGGTGTAGGCCGCAGTCGCCACCGGGCTGTTGGTATAGCCGGTTTCGACAGCGATCGCTTCCAGGGTTTCCGTCGAGCTCACGGTGATCGGCCCCGTGTAGGTGGTCGAGGAAGTGGTGGGCGTACTGCCGTTGGTGGTGTAGTAGATGGTTGTGCCCGCTGTCGCGTCGGAGATGCTTACCGACTGCGAGGCCGTATAGCTGCCAGGAGCAACGCTGAAGGTCGGAGCAGGCAGTACCGGGTCGATGGTGTAGGCCGCAGTCGCCACCGGGCTGTTGGTATAGCCGGTTTCGACAGCGATCGCTTCCAGGGTTTCCGTCGAGCTTACAGTGATGGCGCCGGTGTACTTCGTTGAGGAAGTGGTGGGCGTAGTGCCGTTGGTGGTGTAGTAGATGGTTGTGCCCGCTGTCGCGTCGGAGATAGCTTACCGACTGCGAGGCCGTGTAGGTGCCGGGAGCGACGCTGAAGGTCGGAGCCGGCAGCGCCAGGTTGATGGTATAGGCCGCAGTCGCAACTGGGCTGTTGGTGTATCCGGTTTCGACAGCGATGGCTTCCAGGGTTTCCGTCGAGCTTACAGTGATAGCGCCGGTGTACTTCGTTGAGGAAGTCGTGGGCGTACTGCCGTTGGTGGTGTAGTAGATGGTTGTGCCCGCTGTCGCGTCGGAGAGAGTGACGGTCTGGGTACTGGAATATGTGCCCGCGGGAACGCTAAAGACTGGAGCGGCCAGCGTCCCGGACATCGTGTAGGCCGCAGTGGCAACAGGGCTATTGGTATCGCCGGATATCGTAGCGATCGCGTTTATGGTTTCGGTTGAAGACACCGTCATCGGTCCTGAGTACTTCGTCGAGGAAGTGGTGGGCGTACTGCCATTGGTGGTGTAGTAGATCGTTGCGGTAGTTGAGACATCGCTGATCGTCACCGTCTGTGGTGATGAGTAACTTCCAGCGGCGGGCGAGAAGACGGGCTTGGCTACCGTTGGATGGATTGTGTAGGTCACCGACGCGACCGGACTGGTCGTTCCGTTGGCCACCGCGATTGCCTCAATGATAAAGGTTCCGCTTTGGTCGAGTTCGATCGGTCCTGTGTACTTCGTCGAGGAAGTTGTGGGCTTGATCCCGTACCCGGAGACTTCGTAGGTGTAGTAGATCGTTGCACCAGACACACTGTCGGTGATACTGACTTGGCTGTTCTCGTAGGTTCCAGCAGGCAGAGAGAAGGTGGGAGCAGGCACAGCGGAGCCAATCGTATAGGTCGCAGTTGCAACCGGGCTGTTGGTATATCCGGTTTCGACGGCGATCGCTTCCAGAGTTTCCGTCGAACCTACGGTGATAGCCCCGGTATACTTCGTCGAGGACGTCGTGGGCGTGGTGCCGTTAGTGGTGTAGTAGATGGTTGTGCCCGCTGTCGCGTCGGAAAGAGTTACCGACTGCGAGGAGCTATAGGTTCCTGCAGCAATGCTAAAGGTTGGCGCAGGCAATGCGGGTGTAGAAGTTGCGGCGGTGGAGTAGGTCCAGGTCAAGATGTTCTGGATTGCGGAGGAACCGCCTGTACCGCCCGTGAAACCGACATAGGCAGTGTCACCGCCCACGATGGAGGGGATATTGATCGCCCCGCTTGTTGTATAGGAAGCATTGGTCGTGAGGTCAGTGACAGTCATGGACAGCGTGGTGCCGTCGTAAACCAGGTGCACTGCCATGCTGTCGCCGCTGTGAAGATTGACCCCGGATGAAGTCATATCGAGGGCAGGGACGGTTGGTATGGCGCCATCGGTGTAAAGGCCTGTTGAATCCGTTCCTTCACCTGCATTGTTGTACAGGTCGAACTTTATTGCCAGGCTTTTGGTGAAATTAGGACCATATCCAAGATAATCTCCGGAATAGCCCGAGATGTAATCGTTGTTCTGAATGGTGAAGGTGAAGCCGTCTGCCGTTGCACTGGTTAACTGGAAGGTAAAATTGCTCGTGAAGGATTGTACGTTGACTGGGTTCACATACCAAGCCGCAGCCATCTCGCTTGGAGCGAGATTGGTCAACTGCAGCGCTGGACCGCTATATATAGCGCTCCCCATCAAATGAAGCTGGTTTTGGTTGACGGCGAAGCCCCTCGGGAAATTGACGACTGGTGTCGTCACAAGGGTCGCGGCCGCCGTAAGGTCCGGCGTCACTCCGTGTGCAGACACTGTGCCGCCGGCAGGCGACAAGCTTGTGGCCGCACCTGCTGACAAATCGCTGCCGGCTTCCCACTTGAAGGCCGTCACGCTGTGCGGGGGCAGCGAATATCCAGCGCTGACATTCACGCTTGGAGTGGTCGTGTTCCACATGGTGGCTTCAAGGCTTCCATCATCGCTTCCTGCGATCGCCTGGTTCGTCGAAGCCAGCGAGGACGGAGCGAACTGGTAGGTGGTCACATCGTTGCCCGGTGCATTGGCCCCGGAGAACATGATGGTGTGAGCGCTGTAAACATCTGTGTTCACGATCACCATGCAGCGTTCGTTCCCCTGCTCGAATGCGAAACTATGCAGCACAGGAACATTGCTGATGGCTCTTACACCGTTATTGTTGACGGGAAGGTTATAGACCGGATTCGATGTCCACGAGGTTTGAACCATGGGCCCGATCTTGCACCAGTTGTAGACCTGCGTGCCCAGCATCTGCGGGCGGGGGCAGTAGCTTCCTCCGAAGACGGCGCTGTTGGTCATGGAGCAGTCGCCGCCGATATCGATCATTGATCCCAGGACTGGCGCATTTGCACTACCTGATTGGAAGAAGTCCTGGAGATCCGTAAATTGGTTCTGATTCACGATTCCAGCCGCGTCGTTTTCGCCCATCAGATCCGCGGCGACGACTCCCTGAACTCCTCCCTGAGAGAAACCATTAGGAACGGGTTGCAGCAGGTTTCCGAAAGAGCCGGCACCTGCAATTGCGTTGGCGTTGTCCTGATAGAGCATTGCATGGCAGGCCGCGGTTCCCGATGGACCGCACACCTTTGCGCGCTGAACGGCAGAGATCGACTGATAGAACTGCGATGAGGCATCGTGTGTATTGGCCCACGCCTGGGTGAGCGCAGGACCGTAAAGAGGACAAGTGGCGTTGGTGGATCCGCGGGTCAGGCAACCTGCCGTGCTGCGGTTTCCGATGCTGTATGTGGTGCCCGCATTGACCTCCCCCGCATCTGCCCGGGAGGTCTGCAACGCAGAGGCAGCGTCACCGGTGCTGAATGCAGCCAGGTTCAGTACCCATTTTGTTGCCGACTGAGTGTATCCCTGGGAAGACTGCCAGGCACGAGCCGCTCCAAAAAGAGTTCCAGCGCGGACCGCGTAGTCGAGGCTGAGGTTGGCGGATGATGTGGACAGGAGCGAGCCCAGAGTGTTGCCGAGAGCGCTGGTGTTCCAGCTCTGGCTTCCGAACTCCAGATAGACGACCTGAAACGGCGAACCGGAGGCCCCGACCCAGGGCGTCATCTGGCCGAGACTGGCGCGGATGTTCCCGTAGGTAGTGGAGGCCGAACCTTCGAGGAAGTCGACCAGGTTCTGCACGTCGGTCGTGGTGGCGGAATCGGGAAAGGTGAGGACCGGCGTAGCGCCAACATAAGCGCAGAGGTTCAGAAAGTCGAAGAGCCCGGGCCTGATCGAAGCTCCGGCATTCGAAAGACCGGTGTAGCCGTCCGTCGAAGGCTGGCGCTCAAACTGAGGCTCGACCCAGTTCGACATGCTATCCGAGGCAAGTGACGCGCTATAGCGCAGGGTGCACTGCGGTCCGGTGGTATTGCCGGTAGACTGGCACCAGGACTGAACTGCATCGACGTAGGCATCGCTGTAGGCCGTCGGGTTCGTATCAGCGGCATTGGTAAAGCTGACATTGTCAAACTCAAGGCTGGTAGTTGCGCCGGTTGCCGACGTGGCGACGATGGTGGTGTTGAAGGGGTTGGAACCGCCGGCGCTGGGAGTCTCGGCAAAGACACAATTGAAGCTGAACTGCGTCCACGTTGAGGTGATCGCCGGGCTGCTTGAACCGCTATAGACCTCGGTGCAGGCCGAGCCGGAGCGCGGAGTCAGTGTGACGGCGAGCTTGGGTGGCACGGCCGCATCCGACTTGGCCCAGAAGGACATCGTATAGGTGCCATTGAGGGTGACGGACTTACCGGATGGCGTGTTAAGAGCAGGGCCGCCTGCCAGCCTGGCGCTGCCACCGCCCGGTATCGTGAGTCGCAGAGCCTGCCGGCCGCAGCTGGGGCACAGGTCGCCGGTCTCCGATGCGATGGTTGCGCCACCGGTAGATGAGAAGCCGAATGGCGATCCATTCAGCCCTGCTGCCCCGGTCCAGACGCTGGCCGGTGTCGGGAATACGCTGGCCATATTGCTGTTCGTAGAAACGATAATCACCTGGCCAGGCAAGCCCAGTTCGCCGGCGCATCCGTTGGCTCCCTGATTTGTAGCTGGATTGATTACAAAAACCGGCCCGGCGCCACGCTCGTTGGTGCTGGACTTCACCGTACCGCTGCAGCCGAGGGCCGGGTCAGCTTTGCCGCTGGCATGCGAGCCCTGAACTACCGTGAATGTTGCTCCGGCCCATTGATTTGAGTCGTAGCTGACCAATTTCGCATTGCTGGCATTCCAGCGGAACGAAGTGGGCGAAGACGTGTCCTGAGGCGACTGGAATTGATAGACCTGCTGCATGATCACCGGCTCAAAGCCGGGATTCGAAAATGCGTAATAGTTCTTGAAGTTAGGAGAAGAACTGGTTGGCTGATCAAGGTTGAGGCCAGCCCGCGCATTGTTGCCGACGACAGTAGTGTCCGTCATGGTTACTGTGCTGACTGTCTGGGCATGGCTGTTTGTCGAGACGCCCAGGAGTGCTGCAAGGAAGATGAGGAAGAAAAAAATAACATACTGCGACTGTATGTTTGGGGACCACGAGCGCATGATGTGCCTCCTATGACAAAACCGGAAAATGAGCAGGGATAGAGACCGGGGTGATCTGTAGATGCTTCTTAAGTGTTGCTTTGCGGGGACCCGTGTGCGTGAGTATACCTAGGTCGCCAGAAATCCTTATGAAGTCTTTCCCTCTAGTGTCTTTCCTGCTCGGATTAACATTTGTATTTCGTGTAATCGGCAGAAAGCCACAAAGAGATGAGCGAAGGTAACCAAGAAACCTGGAGTTTTTTATTACTGTAAATCATTACTGTCAATTTCACGTCAAATCCAGAAAAATTTTGTGCCCGTTTCTCGCCGGTCCGCAGCAGAATGTCTCTATAGCATTCTTTTCAAAGAAATTCTTGCCACAAGCCGACAAATCACTTCGAGGTAGAAATCGAATCCTCTACCCGTCGATGGTTTCCAGGTTACCTTTGCACTGCGCAGAGGTGACTGGCGACACCTTCTATATAACCCAATCCTTCGCTCAAGAGAACCCTTTGCGTAATTGTGATAGTTACTTTAGTTCGACGCTCGTTTCCGCATACGACGCTAGCTCCGCGCTTCGGCCGATCACTGCGAAGATCATCGTAAAATTTACCCGCTCGATTACATGATTGCGGCATTTTTGCCCGGTGTCGGCATGAAGTAGAGAAGCTCTGCAGCGTCTTTGGTTTCGATGGTTGCCGCCGATGGCTGAGTGAATTCGACGTACCGTCATCACCTACCGACTTGAACTGGTTTCTACGGACGTTCAACTATCCATTCCGAGAAGGTTAAGTAAACGAAAGTCCATCTACTACTACTGGCCTCACCAGTACAGCTGGTGAACTACAGTGATCTGTTCCGCGGCACAAGATGCTGTTGGGCGCCAGCGCCGGCAAAGAAGGAAGCCAAGATCTTGAGCGTCAAAATTTCCCTTGCAGACGATTGCCCAGGCCCGTGTGGACGGCAGCCATGGGTAACACATTTTCGCTGAGTGTCTTCCTGCGGATGCACGCAATGGGCCACACGGTGCCCGGCGGTCGCCCTATCTTTCGATCCTTAGAGCGCTATCTTTCGACCTTCAAAGGAGTAGCCGCCCCAGGCCTTTCCAATGCCGGCCTTGATAACCACCCTTTCGCAGAGCCATCAGCGACACCAAGTGCGGAGCAAGTTAATGGGGACGGGAGGGTCGCGAAGCCTTCGGACGGTTGGAATCGGGCTGATAATCTGAGAAGAACACTGGAGTCCAATTTTGAGAAATGCTTCTGGGAGAAGCCGCGAGGTCCATGACCATCCTCGACTCGTCCGTCGACTCATCGAGTGAAAACTTTGACGTCTCGATTGTCATCGTTTCCTTTAATACCCGCGAGGTGCTGCGCGAATGCCTGGAGTCGGTTGAGCGCGAGTCGGCCGGGTTGCGGGTCGAGGTTCTGGTGGTTGACAACCACTCCTCGGACGGCTCGCCGGAGATGATCGAGCGTGAGTTCCCCCAGGTGCGGCTCTTTCGCAGCGAGGTGAACCTGGGGTTTGGGCCGGCCAACAATATTGCACTGGAAGTGGTGCGTGGACGGTACCCGGTGCTCCTCAATTCCGATGCCTTTCTGCGGGCGGGAGCGCTCCGGCTCGCAGTCGCGCACATGGATGAGGATCCAACGGTGGGCCTTGCGGGGGGACGGCTGGTGGGGCGCGACGATGCCTGGCAGCCCTCGGCGAGGATGTTTCCCTCGCTGCTGACCGATTTCTTCGTCGCGACGGGACTGGCGTACAAGTTTCCCAGGTCCCGGCTATTCGGCAGCTTCGACCGCACCTGGGCCGATCCATTGCTTGCCTCGGAGACGGACTGGGTGCCCGGGGCCTTCTCGATCATCCGCGCCGAGGCGCTGAAGAAAGCCGGACTCTTCGATCCAGAGTTCTTCCTCTATTCGGAGGAGGTCGATCTTTGCCGGCGCATCAAAGAAGCAGGTTACAAGATCATGTACTGGCCGGACATTGTTGTTACGCACATCGGCGGCGAGTCGTCGCGGCAGGTGAAATCGCTGGAGATGTCTAAAGTGGGAGCGCAGCTGGCGCTGTGGAGCATGCGCAGCAAGCTGCTCTATTACCGCAAGCACCACGGTTCGGGGGCGTGGGGCGCCAAGATGCTGGAGATCGTTCTTAACCGCATCGTTGTGCTGCGCAATCGCTTCAGCCGCGATCCTCGGCGGCAGGCTCGCGCGCGCGAGCACCGCAAGCTCATTGTCATGATGAAGCAGGCGTGGACGGAAACTCAGGGTGGCCGCGTTTCGCCGCCCAGGCCATGGTGAGGGCCATGAAGCCGAGGCTGAAGGGCGGGCTCAGTTCTCTTCTTTCGTTCTTGTATGGCTCTACGCGCTATTGGCGCAGGAAACTCACTCGTCTCTATGCGCATGCGGCGCTCTCGGCCGATCTCGAGGAGCCGCTTCCCACGTCGCTGGTGATCGAGGGCCTGGCTTTCGTCGAAGGCACGCGCAACGTCAGATTTGGAGAGCAAGTTCTTCTTTATCCGAATCTGCACCTTGAAACGCAGGGCGAAGCTCAGATCGAGGTTGGCGACGGTGTCGTCATCTCGCGCGGCGTACACATCGTCGCTATGGCGGGGGTTACCATCGGCGAGGGCAGCCTGATCGGCGAGTATGCGAGCATCCGCGATGCCAACCACCGGCGCACCACGGAGGCCAGCATTCGGGATTCGGGGCATACGGCAAAGCCGATTGTTATCGGCAAGGAAGTGTGGATCGGGCGGGGCGTGGCTGTGCTGGGCGGGGTAACGATCGGCGACGGCGCGACGGTCGGTTCGAATGCCGTAGTTACCCGGGATGTCGCGCCCGGCGCGACCGTGGTGGGGGTGCCGGCGGGGCCGATCCGGTCACGCAGCGAGTTAAGTCAGACGGCCGATGCGCCCGCCGCCCGGGGATAATCTCATGGAACTGACTGCACCCTCGAGTCTGCCGGGGAGTCTGCCGAGAGCCGAAACGCCCGGCGCGCTCCTCAGTGATTGAGTAAACCCGGGATCACCGGCGCATCCGGAAAGACCGTCGAGAGCGTCAGTGCGCGATATTTTGCTGCCTCCTCCGCCCGTGCGGTCTCGGCGTTCTTCACTCGGGTCTCGGCGTCCTTGCCGAGGATCAATCGCTTCGGAACCTCGTCTGTATTCGCCAGCTTCACAACCACGTCGGCAATCCTTTTCGGATCTCCCTCTGTGTTGCCTCGCACCGCAGCCAGCAGCTTGTAGATCGCGCCGACCGACGATTCGTACTCCGGCATCAGCTCCGGCGAGTTCTCTACCGCCCTCTCGGCCCAGTTCGTGCGGATCCCGCCCGGTTCCAATGTGCAGACCTTCACGCCAAACGGAGCCACCTCTGCCGCAAGTGCGTCGCTGAAACCGCCCACCGCCCATTTTGCCGCGTGGTACGGGGAATTGCCCGGCATCGCCAGGCGTCCGCCGATCGACGACACCTGAAAGATGTACCCGCTCCTTCTGCCTGCGCATGACCGGCAGTGCCGCGCGTGTGGTGTAGATCACACCGAAGAGGCACGTGTCGATCACGTCGCGAAATTGCTCAGGTGTCATCTGCTCAAATGGAGCAAAGTGTCCATAACCGGCGTTGTTTACCAGCACGTCCAGCCGGCCATAGGTGTCCACAGCCGTCTGCACCGCAGCCTTTGCATCGTCTTCCTCGCGAACATCGAGCCTTACGGGCTTGATGCGCTCACCGTACTGCTCCACCAGTGGGGCGAGCTCCCCGAGCCGTCGCGCCCCCGCAACTACGCTATCTCCTGCGGCAAGCGCTGCCTCCGCGATGTCGCGCCCCAGCCCGTTACCGCTTCCCGTAATCAACCAGACCTTAGCCATGTCCCTGATCTCCTATGCAATAGTAGATTCAGTAATGAGTGAGTGGTTGCTCATTTATTGCGCTGACCTGGCCGGAGCTATTTCACCATGCGCCAGAAGGCCTCAAAGCCCTGCTCGATCAGCATCTCTTTCCGCCGCCGATTCTTTGCCGCAGCCTCCATCACGGCCTCCTGCATCGCTGCCATGGCCGACGCCGCAAATCCCGGCGGCAGAGTCTTGAAGGCGCCGCGTTCACTGATTTCGTCTATCGTCTGCATCACCGCGCCGCGCTCGGCGCTGATGCGGCCCCTGGTTACGGCGGTGATTCTGTCCGAGACATTGAGCTGCAGCGAAGCTTTGCGCTCCTCTGGCTTCTCGAGTGCCCAATGTAGAGACTCGGTCCACACATGGCGCGCCCGTTCGCGCAGTCCGGCCCGGTGTGGAAAATTTGTATGGATGCAACGGTACACGTCATTCTTCAACTCGATATACAGCTCATTCAGCAGGTCATCTTTGGTGGCGAAGTAGGTGAACAGCGTGCCTTCGGCCAGGCCCGCGCCGCTGGCAATCCGCGCAGTCGATGCGCCCACGCCTGCCTGTGCAATCTCGTGTACCGCGGATCGTAAAATCGCGGTTCGCTTCTCCGGGCTCCTCGCTCTTGCCATATGGCAACGATGCTATCCCGGCGGCCCGCGTTATGTCCCTGAATGCCCGGGAGAAGAGATCACTTGAAGCCGTGTTGAATGATAAAGTCGATTGCGGAATGGGAGGCAGGCTATGGCCGAATACGAAAAGAACGACGTCCATCACAAGGCGCTTTCCATCAACCTCGATCCGACGACCTTCGGTTCATTTGCCGAGATCGGCGCGGGGCAGGAGGTGGCGCGCTGGTTCCTGATGGTAGGTGGCGCTTCCGGCACGGTGGCCAAGACGATCTCGGCTTATGACAAGGAGGTCAGCGACGACCTTTATGGAGCCGGCACGCGCTATGTTTCCAAGCCACGCCTGCAGGCAATGCTGGAGAGCGAGTGGAAGCAACTGATATCGCAACTACAGGACACACGCGGCGGTAGCACGAAGTTTTTCGCGTTCGTCGACACGATCTCGGCACGGAACTATGCGGGAACCAACGACTGCCATGGATGGGTGGGGCTGCGCTTTCAGCAACAACCGGGCGGGCCGCGAAATGACGTTGTCCTACACGTCAACCTGAGGGATCCAAGCAATGTGCAGCAGCAGGAAGCGGTGGGACTTCTGGGAGTGAATCTGATCTATGCCGCCTTTCATGCGCTGGCGTCGGCAGAGGAGTTTCTGCTCAGCGTCTTCGATGAGCTAGGAAGGCATCGGATGGAGATCGACGGCGTGGAATGGGCCGGGCCGGCCTTCGCCGGCTGGAACAAGGACGAGGTGCAGGCTTTTCTGGTGACGGGCGGATTTGCCGAAGCGGTGATATTTGGGGCGGACAATCAACTGGAGCCAGCGAACGAAGTGCTTTACAAGCGGGCCCTGGTGCTGGCGCCGGGAAGATTCGACAACGTATCCAGCCTGCATTCGGACCTGATCGAGGACACGCTGGAGCAACTGCCTGATGAGGAATTGAAGGAGAGCAAAGGCGGACTGGGATTGTTCTGCCTATCGGTAACGGGCCTCAGCACTCCGGATAAGGAAGCCTCGCTCGCCGAGATTCTGGAACATGTGGCGAGGCTGCAAGATCTGGGCTACGGCGTTATGTTGTTCCGCGACCGGGAACTCTACACCATGAGTGCATTTGCAAATCGTTATACCAAGTTGCGGATTCATTTCGCGATTGGACTCTCGGTGATGGTGCGGGTCTTAGAGGACAGCTACCACGATTTGCCGGGGGCCCTGCTGGAAGCCCTCTCGCGGATCTTCTCGCAGAATGTCCGGGTGAGCGTATATCCAATGCCGGCAGAAGAACTGCACAGGCGAGCCGAAGCAGCCAAGCTTACCGGATGGAGCTGGAATGAGACGGATGGAATCGTCACAGCCGACAATCTCCATCCCTCCGAGCCGCTGAATTCGCTGTATCAATATTTGCTGAAGAGCGAGTTCATTATGGTCGGGAAGGCTGGAAAAACACTGCCCAGCGCGTGATCGACTTAGCTCCGATCGAAAAGCGGGATCGCCCTCATTCCGTGCGCAGGGCGGTGACCGGGTTGATGGACGCTGCGCGCTGCGCCGGGATGATGCTGGCGAGGAAAGCGCAGATTCCCAGGGCGAGGATGGAGACGAAGAGGACAAGCGGGTCCCATCCCTTGACCTGGTAGAGCTGGTTGGCGATGAGTCGCGAGCACCCAATTGAGATGGGGATGCCGATGGCGAGTCCGATGAGGATTTGCAGGAAGGCTCCGCGCAGAACGAGGCGAATGACGTTGCCGCGGTTTGCGCCGAGCGCCATGCGGACGCCGATCTCGCTGGTGCGGCGCTCGACGGCGTAGGCGGTGACTCCGTAGAGGCCGACTGCGGCGAGGATGAGCGCGAGGAGGCCGAAGAGGCCGGTCATCTGCGCGACGGCGCGCTGCTGGTCGAGGTTGGAGTCGAGCTGATTCTGCAGAGTGCGGACGCCGAGAAGCGTGATGTTGGGATCGATGTCGCTGAGGATGCTGCGAATCTGCGGCTCAAGGCCTTCCATGCTGTTGGTGCGCATCTCGAGAACGGCGCCTTCGATGTAGTGAGTGCCGTCATCGATGCTTTGCATGATGGCGTTGTCGTATTGGGTACGTTGCGCCAGCGGGACGAAGAAGAGCGGACGCCGTGGCTCGCGGTTGGCGAAATCCCAGTCGTATTTGCCGTTGTTGACGATGCCGACGATTTCGAAGGTCGAGCCGTACTGGGGCAGGTCGAGGCCGAAGTGCGCGCCGATGGGATCTTCTCCGGGCTTAAAAAATTTCTTAGCGAAGGCTTCATTGACGACGGCGACGTTGCGCGAAGAGGCAGTGTCCTCTGAGGTGATGGAGCGGCCGCGGATCATGTGCTGGCCCATGGTTTCGAGATAACCGACACTGACGTGGTCCCAGGATGAGCCAATGCCCTCTTCATTCATGTTGGGCATGCCGTGGCCCTCGCGAATGACGATTTCACCCCAGTTGTCCTGAAGAGGCGTGTATTGAGCCAGCGCTGCGCGTTCGACGCCGGGGATGTGAGAGAGCCGGTCCTGCAACTCGCGGTACATGGCATCGAGCTTGGGCTTCGGATAGGAATTGAAAGGCCCGCTCAGGCTGATAATGACGCGGCGTTCGACCTGGTAGCCGAAATCCTGATGCTGCATGTTCATGAGGCTGCGAGTGAGCAGGCCGGCGCCTGCGAGCAGTACGACGGACAGAGTCGCTTGAAAGACGACGAGAATCTTCTGCGGCAGCGAGGAGCGGTCGCTGGTGCTGCGATTGGCGCCGCGCAGTGCCTCGACGGGATCGGAGTGCGAGGCGAACCATGCGGGCGCGGTTCCAAAGAGCGCGCCTGTGATGAGCGACAGAGCGAAGGCGAAGGCCAGCACAGCCAGCGACGGTGTCGCGTCGATGGGGACAAACTTCGCGCTGTGGAAGGTGAGAGCAACGAGCAGCTTGACCCCGAGAAAAGCGATGATCAGACCAGCAAGGCCGCCAAGGACGGAGAGGACAATGCTTTCGGTCAGCGCCTGGCGGACGAGCCGGCTGCGCGACGCGCCCAGCGCGAGCCGAACTGAAGTCTGGGTACGGCGCGAGGCTCCACGAGCCAGCAGCAGATTGGCGATGTTGGCGCAGGCGATGAGGAGGACAAGCGCACAGACGCCGAGCAGGATGCGGAGGTTCGCACCGTATTCTTCTTTCATGATGCCGACGCCTGCTCCAGCGGGGACGACCTTCACGACCTGCTTGGGCAGACCGGCCTTGATGCCAGTCATCCACTCGGCGGGCATCCCGCTGTCATTGACCAGCCACTGGCGGATAAGGGCGGTCATGCGATCGGGGACGGCGTTGGTCGTTGCGCCGGGCTTGAGTCTTCCAATGACGCGAAGCCATGCCTGAAAGTGATGCAGGAAGGAGTTCGCTCCACTGAAGACGGGCTCCTGGTTGATGGGGAGCCAAAGATCGGGAGGGTCGCTGCGCAGGGTTTCCCCGAAGAAGCCAGGTGGCGTAATGCCTACGATGGTGAAGGGATGTCCATTGAGGATGAAGTTTGAGCCGACGATGCTGGGATCGGCGCCATACTGCTGCTGCCAGGTGCGGTAGCTGAGCATCGCGACCGGCGCCGCTGAGGCCTGGTCATCAGAGGGATGTATGGTGCGTCCCGCAAATGCGCCCAGGCCAAATGTCTGGAAGTAATTCCCGCTGACGTACTCGCCGCGCATGGGATGGGCGATGCGATCGCTCTCGCTGCGGCGGGTGCTTATCTGCGCGCCTCCAGCCTGAAAGGCGGCCAGTTCCTCGAACTCAGGGGTGTTCTTCTTCATGAGTTCATAGAAGGGGTATGAGAACATGCCCCAGTTGTCCTGCGGGCTGCCTTCGACACAGCAATCTGTTCCTTCGCCGATGCGGTAGAGACGAGAGGGATCGACCACCGGCAGCGACTTGAGCATGACGGTGTGTATGAGGGAGAAGATGGCGGTCGTGGCTCCGATGCCCAGTGCCAGCGTAAGCATGGCAGTCAGGGTAAAGACGGGGGACTGACGCATCTGTCGGAATGCGTAGGCGATATCCTGGCGCAGTGTCTGCATGTGTGCCTCTCCGGCAGATACGAAAAGCGGAGAGGGGATGTTCCCCGGGTTGGCATAACTGGCCGGCGGTTACTGGCCTGCGGCCCGGGGCTTGATCAAATCGTCGAGATAGTCGGGTTTAGCGGTGTCACGCTCCAGATGCGGGTAGCGGCCGCCGCCATGGTAGTTGATGGTGGATGTCTGGAAGTAATCGTCGACGACCACGAGAAGCACGATGGGTTTCGAGGTCTCCTGCGCCGCTTTGATCGCGTCTTCGAGGCGGTCGTGGGTGTAAAGGCGGCCGTTCACCCCGATCACCTTCATGCCTGACGTAACGCCGGCCTGGTATGCGGGGCTGCCCACGATCGAGTCGGCGACGGTCCCGTCTTCGCCGAGCTGCAGGCCGATCGAGTAAACATCGCCCGGATTGCCACGGCGGCCCGCCAGCTTCGAAGGCTCACCGCTATAGACAACCTTCCAGCCGCCATTTTCGATGCCACCCACGGGCGCGTTGGGTGATGTGGAGTCGAGCCGTTCGCGGAAGAAGCCTGCCCAGTCGTAGGGTGCGATGGAGTTCAGAGTGCTGACTAATTCGTCGAAGGTGTAGGTCTTTACCTCCGGACCATTGTTTGGGCCGCCATGGAAGGCCTGGCAGAAATCGTCGATGGATTTCTGGCCGTTTGTCTCGCGGTGGATGATGGTGGCGACTTCAAGCCACACCAGATCGCCCTCATCGTAGTAATCGGTGCCGCGTCGCCAGTTGATCCAACCTCTTGCGAAGCCGGGGATGGGCTCGCCGATGGCGGTATCGAGCAGCGGCCGCCAGGTGCGGCCCGGGCGGCCGGGGCCAAGCATGGCCGCGATGGCTGCAAGATATTCGTGATATTGCTCCGGGGTCCACAGACCGCTGCGCGCGGCCAGCATGGGCCCGAGGTAATCGGTGAGCCCTTCGTAGCCCCAGAGGAGGTCGGTCTTCATGGGAGTTTCAAATTCAGGAGTGGTGAGGTCGGCCGGGCGGCGGAACTTGCCATTCCAGGAGTGAACGAATTCGTGGGCCAGCAGACCGCCGAACGACATACCAGCTGTCGGCAGGAGCAAAGCGCGCTCGGGCAGGCGGCTGTCGTTCGACTCGTGATGCTCGAGACCGAAGTGCGCCACATGATCGCTGAGCGTGAAGAGGAAATGGTAATCGCGGTAATGGCGGGCTCCGAAAAGCTTGCCCGACTCGGCAACCAGATTGGTCATCGCCTTCTGAATCTGCGGGCTCATGGCGAGAGCAGCTTCGCTATCGGCGACCATGTCGATCTCGTGATGGATGGGCTCGCCGGGAGGCGTGAGGTCGATGGCGCGATAATACTCGCCGGTAATCACGGGCGAATCGACGAGCAGATCGAGCGAGATGGGCTTGAATGAAACCTGATTGCCGGACTGGCTGGCTACGGGGAGAGCCGTGCCGAACTTCCAGCCATCGGGCATGACTAGCGTGGCCTCATAGATCAGCTGTGCGGAGGGCGTGGCCGCCGGATAGAGGATGGCCTCGTTCCATTCGAGGATCATGAGCTTGTCGGTGGCCGAGTTGCCATCGGGCTCAATGAAATCATACCGGGCGTCGAGGTGCGTCGCGCCGGCGGGAACGTCGACGTGGAAGGTGAAGACATCGAGCAAGTCGCGTTGCCATGGGATGGTTTTGCCGTCGGCCTCGAATTTGAGGCCGGTCAGGTTTGCGATGGGGCCATCGGGGCCGTGCTCGCCGGGAATCCATTTCGGGTAGTAGAGGGTAAGAGGTCCGGGCTTGACCGGGATCACCTCATGAACGTGCAGGATTTTCTGTGGGGTCTGCGTCGCATCGACGGCCAGCGAGATGGCCTGGCCAGACTGCGCCAGTGCGAGAGGCGCGGCCAGCGCCGAGATCATGGCGATGCATGGCAACATGAGCAGATGGCATCGTTTCATTCGAAGACTCCCGATCAGAATTCGCAGCAGATTTTGCAGAAAATCCTACCCGCGCATCATATCTTGAAATGCGCCGCGGCTTGAAATGCGGGCGGGTTCGATGGACTTTTGCTGCTTGAGGGCGGCGTCACGGCAGTCTGCCGTACCTTCAGTCGAGGCGGACGAGGTAGGCTTCGCCCTCTTTGGGGCTGATGCTTTTTGCGATCTCGGCGGCGCGGTCGCGATCATCGGCCTGGGGGCGGATGCGAACCCAGTGGCCGGTGGGTCCGGTGAATTCGATCACGTTGGCAGTTTCGTATTTGCGCGAGAGATGCTCTTCGAGCTTGACGGCTTCGTGCTCGCTAGAGAAAGCCCCGATCTGTACACACCAGCGGCCGCCCTGGGCGATGGGGTGCGGCGTGTCATAGACGTCGATGCGGACACGCGCCGTGCCGGGACGCCAGACGCCGACCTCTTTTGCCGCGCCGATGGAGAGATCGATGACGCGATCGGGAACGAAGGGTCCGCGGTCGGTGATGCGCATGATGGCTGTCTGCCCGGTCTGGAGATTTGTGACCTTGATGAGCGAGCCCATGGGCAGGGTGCGATGAGCGGCGGAGATGCCGTTCTGATCGTAGACCTGTCCGTTAGCGCCTCGGTGGGCGTGGTAGTTGGGCCCGTACCAGCTGGCCATGCCTTCTTCGGAATAGATGGGCTGGCGGGAGGCGACGATAGCCTCGTCGGCGGTCATCGCGGGTTCGGAAGCCGCGGGCTGGGGCGTTTCCACAGGCGGAGCAGCCACAGGCGGCGCCGGCCGCGGTGCGGGAGCGATGGGCGGCGGAGGCGGTGTGTAGGCGACCTGCGTGCGGTGACTGCAACCGGCGAGGCAGGCGAGTGCGGCGCAGGAGGCGAAAGCCAGCATGTTCTGCCGCGATCTATGCAGCGCGAAGATGGCAGGCCGGCTCATATTATTTGTTCTGACCCGAATCTTCAGGATTTTGTCGCGCGCTATCTGCCCGGCTGGAGCTGCGGTCGAGATGCTCGGCGAGTTTTGTCAGCTGATCGGCGGCGATGCGCAAGCCTTTGGAGGAGTTTTCGCGGACTTTGGGCACCACCTCATCGTTGAGGTAAGCGATGACCCTCTTGAGCTCGTCTTCGGCGCGCGGGACAGCCTTGTTGAGGGTTTCGTCGATCTTGCGGCCGAAATCTTCGAATCCAGTGCCGGGCTGATTATTCATGGTTCCTCACACAGCCGTTCAACGATAAGTATCGGCGGCGGTAAGGGCGAAATCAATGGCAGATAGCGGCTGAGTGCCGCACGAGTTACTGGGTTTGGAAGGTATTGTTCAGCCATCCTATTTCTCGCTTTCCTTCGATTTGCGCTCAATCAGCTTCTTGGTCAACAGGACAAGGCCGAGGAGCTGGGTCCACTCGGAGACGATGTTTCCGACGACCTGTCCCCACTTCGATTCAGAGTTCATCTTTGCGTAAAGCACTGTCCAGGCCACACCGGTGAAGACAAGAAAGATAGTGAGTGAGTGATCCCGGATAATCTCGGCGAGGCGTCCCTGAAAGATCTTCGGCGGTTGTTTGCTCTCTGTTGAACCGATTTCATAGAAATACTTGGTGGCAATCACCGTAACAACTACACCTGTCCAGTCAGCGATTGCGTTGCCGAAAAAAGAGCCCCAGTGGGTTTTCGGATCGCCAAACCGATAGAGCATGATCCACGCGAGCAAAATGACGATGGCCGCCAAGCTCAGCGCGTGATCTTTGAGGAAGCCGCTTATCCGGCTGCGAGCGCCTTTCTTCGTCATCGTTCACGGTCCTGATCAATCACGCTCATAGCGGTTTCCGCATCCAAGGAGTGGGTAGCGGGAATCCGGCTACCGGTTGTTTTCTCAGAAATATCAAGAGATTCGAGGTTCCATCCACCTTTGATGGCGAAACGAAGATTTCCCTGTCAGTTTTGTTTTCTTTTTTTGGTTCTGCTCGCGGCGGGGCGCGCATTCTGCCAGCCCGCGCCTGCTGCGAAGGATGATCCGCTTCCCAACGCGCCGCTGGCTCATGCCTCCGACCCCGGCCAGTTTGCGCCGTCGAAGTGGTTCGGGGTGGTTGATCCGGGCGAGAAAGTGCCCCCGCTATATACGCGGGACAAAATGATGTTCTGGCTGCACGAGGAGTTCGGGCCGCTGAGCCTGCTTCCAGCGTTTACCTCGGCGGGCTGGGGGCAACTTGTGGACACCGATCCGAAGTATGGATCGGACTCGGGGGCTTTCGGTGAGCGGCTGGGGGCGGCAGCGCTGCGCCAGGCCAGCTTCCGCTTTTTTTCCGATAGCCTGATGCCGACGATCACGCACGAGGACCCTCGCTACTTTCGCATGGCCCGCGGCAGTATAACGCACCGGGGATGGTATGCGGCGGAGCGGGTGTTTGTAGATCAGCGCGATGACGGATCGCATGGCTTCAACTACTCAGACACAATGGGCAGGGCGGTCGCGTCTGCGCTGACGATGGCGTACTATCCGGCGCCGAGCGCGAATGTGCGAGTGGCGGCACGGACGTTGGGAGTCTCACTGGCGGGACTGGCGGGCAATAACCTCTTTCAGGAGTTCTGGCCGGACGTGCGGGATAAGGTGTTTCACCGGCATAAGCAGGATACCGAGTAGCGGAAGCCCCCCTCCGTTCACAGACGGCAATTCCCGTCCAGGTGCGGATTTTCACCGTTCAGTTACTAATGATTTAACTTGCGCTGACCGCAACCTATCCTGATGACTGGTAAAGTCTTCCGGGTGCCGCAGTGGGCCCTCGAGATGCGCCGGCAGTCGGGCAGCCCCCAGCCGCTGGTTTGACCACAGATTTCAAGAGCCGCCCGGCGAGCCGGGCGAGAAGCCAGTCAACAGGAGACTGATACATGTCAAAAGCCGTCAAGTACGCCGAGAGGACGCTAACGGTTGCGGCTCAAGGTGCATGGACCGTATTTCAGAAGCTGAACAGCATCCGGCCCAACGCATCCTTCACCCCCAAATGGTCGGACAAGCCGCTTCTCAAGTCGTACCAGAAAGAGAAGCCTCCCCTGGGCTGGCCCCGTACGACGGACTCGCTCTGCCCGAAGTGCGTGCCTGAGATCCGCCAGCAGATTATCGATGGCAAGCTGCCGCACGAGATCCTTCTCAACGAGAAGGTCGGCGAGATCAAGGCGCAGATCATCGAGCGTGACGGCAAGATTCTGATGGTAAAGGATTGCCCCAAGCATGGGCACTTTGAGGACGTGATGTCGATCGACACGGCGTTCTTCAAGCACCTCGAAGAGGTTTTCCCGGGCCGCGACATCAAGGCGCACAACGACGAGAAGCTGCACAACCACGGAACGTCGACGGTTACGCACGGGCGCGGGTCGGTGTTGACCATCGACCTGACCAACCGCTGCAACATGATGTGCGATCCCTGTTTCATGGACGCCAACCAGGTCGGCTTCGTCCACGAGCTGACGTGGGAAGAGATCAAGACGATGCTGGACAACGCCATCACCATCAAGCCGCGCCGCCAGATGTCGGTGCAGTTCTCGGGTGGCGAGCCCACGCTTTCGCCATACTTTCTCGACGCGGTCGCTTATGCCCGCAAGGTGGGTTACAACTCGGTGCAGGCGGCGACCAACGGCATTGAGTTTGCGAAGTCGAAGGAGCTTTGCCGCGCGGCTGCTGAAGCTGGCCTGCGCTATGCGTACCTGCAATTTGACGGCATCGGCAACGCGGCGAACTCGCACCGCAAGGTCGGCAACCTCTTCGATGTGAAGCTCCAGGCCATCCACAACCTGCACGAAGCCGGCGTGGACATCGTTCCGGTGACCACGATCATCAACGGCATCAACAACGAGCAGGTGGGCCGCATCGTTCAGTTCGCGCTCGACAATCCCAAGAAGATCAACTTCATCAGCTTTCAGCCGGTGTCGTTCACGGGCCGCGATGAGGCGGTGAGCGATGAGCGCCGCGAAGCGCAGCGCTACACGCTGAGCCACATGGCTCATGACATGAAGGATCAGATGGGCCTGGGCGAGCCGGTCCGCGACTGGTTCCCGATCAGCTTTATGAGCACTTTCTCCGATTGGGCCGATCTTGTGCATGGGCCGAATCACGACTGGGGACAGCTCTCCTGCGGTTGCCACCCCAACTGCGGCATCGGCATGGCGCTGATGATCGACAAGGAGACGAAGGAAGCGGTTCCGGTGACGGCGTTTCTGAATGCCGACCGCCTCGCGAAGGACGTAGCCAAGATCAACGACGCGGCCCGCGGCAAGTTCCTGTCGATTGTTGGCGTGACGCTGGCGCTGCTGCGCAACTACGATCCGACGAAGTCGCCGAAGCATTTCAAGATCCTCGACCTGCTGCAGAAGTTCGACAAGTGCTTCGGAGCAACCGGCCGCAACTACGGCAAGGTGACGGGCGACCGCACCATGGCCGATATCGAGAAGCGCCGCGCCGACCGCTGGAATTTCCTCTTCATCGCGGGCATGTGGTTCCAGGACCTCTTCAACTACGACTTCCGCCGCACCGAGCAGTGCATCATTCCCTACGCGACGCAGGAAGGCGAGATCAGCTTCTGCGCGTACAACACGGGCGTGGGCTGGCGGAACATTATCGAAAAGATGCACATGACGGCGACCCTCACCAAGTGGTACGACGAGCACGGTCGGCATGAGATCTTCGCCGGCGGCAAGAAGGTGGGCATGGGCGGCGCGGAGCACACGCTGGTTCTGCATCAGGAACACGTGGACGCGGCGGCCAACGACACCCTCGACAAGCTGGGCATCGCAAAGAACTCGCGCGAGGAAAAGATTCGCGCGCGTGACGCGAAGCTCAAGCAGGATGCCGAGAACGCGCAGATGGCGAAGCTCTATCGCGAGCATGTGCTTGGCGAGAAGCCGGTCCAGGGAATTGTGCCGATCCAGTCGATCGCTCCGGCTCCCAAGGCGGCTCCCGTGCAGCATGCGGAAGAGCCTGTCATGGGCGACTGGGACTCGTCCAGGGACTGCGCGTCCAGCGGGACTAACCGTCCAGGTACACGCGGCTTCGCCGCAAAAGCAAAGCCCGGCTTCGTGCCGGGCTTTTCTTACGTCTCGAAATGACTGTTGACATCATGATGTCCCAAGTGAAAGCATCATGATGTGCGAACTACTCTATCCATTGACGATGATGTGGCCGAGCTGGTTGAGCAGGAGGTTCGGCGGTCTGGTGAGTCTTTCAAGGGGACAGTGAATCGTCTGCTTCGTCTGGGGTTGATCGCCGCTCATCGGCCTGTAGAACGGAAGCGGTTTGTCGTGACGCCGCGAAATGTCCCGCTTCCGGCCGGGCTAAGCTTCGATAAGGTTGAAGAGATCATTGAGTATCTTGAAGGTCCATTGCATAGATGATCGTCATCGATGCAAATCTCTTGCTTTATGCATACAGCACCGCAGCTCCCGAACATCGCCGCGTACGGGGTTGGGTCGAAGAGGTGTTTTCCGGCGAAGCGTTGGTCGGATTGCCTTGGCTGTCAATCGCAGCCTTTATCCGCGTTCTAAGCAATGCCAACCTGCCCGGTGAGCGCTTCACCGTAATCGAACTTGTAGAAATCGTGGAACGCTGGATCGACAGTTCCAATGTCCGACTTCTGTCCCCTGGCGAGCGGCACTGGGCTTTATTCCAGGAAATGTTGTTGAAGGGTCAGGCTCGCGGTCCGATGATCACCGACGCGCAACTCGCTGCTCTTACTATCGAATCCGGTGGAGTGCTTTACACCACCGATCGCGATTTTTCGCGTTTTCCGGGACTGCGCTGGAAGAATCCGCTGATCTGATTTTGCCTGCTATTATCCGGTGCGAAATAATTTCAAGCAAAAATGGCGTGTGCGTGTCGATCTCGGTGTCGGCCCTTCGACGTCCTAGTAGAGCCGGGAATCATCGAACCCCGGCTAACAAAGAACAAAAGGAGATGAGAAATGAAATTTCTCTGCATTTACAAGCCTGCGAAGGGTGAAGGCGTGCCTCCCACTCCAGAAGAAATGGCCAGAATGGTGCTTATTTCGAGGAGAACCTCAAGTCGGGTGTGCTGGTCGCGTCGGAGGGCTGCCTACCCGTGCGCGCTGGGGGCTAAGGTGCGGAGGATGGATGGGAAATTTGCCGTGATCGACGGTCCGTTCAGCGAGCCAAAGGAATGACCCGTTAAATGATTCGGATCACTACCCGGTAAAGGCGGTTCTGAATACTGAGAGTCGATCGAGTGGGCAAAGCGGTGCCCGGGATTCCGATTACGAGGTCGTCGAGGTGCGGCAGGTGTATGGAGATGGAGGACTTTACCGGGAGACGTTCGAAGAAGGCCGCGGCCGGGTTTACCGAACTGTAAGGATTAAGAGCAGCACAGCAAGCTAGGCGCCTGAGCTGTATTCATATGGAAGCTTGCGCCGATGCGGGCGAAGATGGTCGTGATCGGTAGCTGTGACGGCTACCGATGCACATCGCGCCATCGATGCGGTTTGGAGAATTGAGTCGGCGAAGCTGATTGCCAGGCTGGCGCGCATGGTGCGCGATGTGGGCCTGGCCGAAGACCTCGCGCAGGAGGCGCTGGTCGCGGCGCTTGAGCAATGGCCGGAGTCGGGGATTCCGGAGAAGCCGGGCGCGTGGCTGATGGCGACCGCCAAGCGGCGCGCGATCGATCATCTTCCGCCGCAACCAGATGCTCGACCGTAAACATGAGGAGCTGGGCCGCGAATTTGAAGCTCGCGAGCAAACGCGCGCCGGATTTTGATTCTGCCCTCGACGATGAGATCGGTGACGACCTGCTACGGCTGATCTTTACCGCATGCCATCCGGTGCTCTCGACCGAGGCAAGCGCTGGCGCTCACTCTACGGCTGCTGGGCGGGTTAACGACAGACGAGATTGCTCGGGCGTTCCTGGTGCCCGAGGCGACGGTCGCGCAGCGGATTGTCCGCGCCAAGCGGACACTGGCCGAGGCGCATGTGCCGTATCGAGGTCCCGCGCGGCGCGGAGCTGCGAGCGCGGCTGTCGGCGGTGCTGCAGGTGATCTACCTCATCTTCAATGAAGGATACTCGGCGACGTCAGGGGACGACTCGATGCGTCCCGTCGCTCTGCGAAGACGCGCTGCGGCTCGGGCGGATCGTAGCCGAGCTGATGCCGCAGGAGCCCGAAGTGCATGGCCTGGTCAGCACTGATGGAGATCCAGGCATCGCGGGCGAGGGCGCGGACGGGCAGCGGGCGAGCCATTTCCGCGCAGGATGGACGGAGGGTGCCAGTGACAACTTCAGCTCTCCGTTTTTAAATAGCGGCGCCCGATGACGCGATACTCGCCGGACAACACGCGGGCGATGGCTTCGCTATATGCGATGTGTTCCTGTTCGAGGATGCGGGCGGAGAGAGCGCGGGCGTCGTCGCCGGGGAGCACAGGGACGGTCTTCTGGAGCACGATGACGCCGTGGTCGAGATGTTCGTCGACGAAGTGGACGGTGCATCCAGTGACCTGGACTCCGTAGGCGAAGGCCTGCTCCTGCGCGTCAAGGCCAGGGAAAGCGGGCAGCAGCGATGGGTGGATGTTCAGGATGCGCTCCGGGAAGGCCTGGACGAATTCGGGCGAGAGCAGGCGCATATATCCGGCGAGGCAGACGAGGTCAACCTTATGGCCGCGCAGGCAGGCGATGATTTGGGCGTCGTGCTCGGCGCGCTTGCGGCCTCGGGCTTCGATGGCGACGGCTTTGAGGCCGCGTTCATGCGGCTGGCGTCGAGGCCGGGCGCATCGGCCTTGTTGGAGATGACGACGGCGATCTCGCAGCCGGTGAGTTTCTCCTGGACAATGTTTTCTGCGATGGCGAGAAAGTTGGAGCCGCGTCCGGAGAGAAGAATGCCGAGGCGTGCCATGAAGTTCATTTCAGTCGAAGTCAGTTCCAAAGTGACTGTTGCTCCCAGTTCGGGGCGAATCCAGCCTGGGCGAGATTACAGGTCGAAGACGTTGGAAATTCGACGCAACCATCTCCCAGGCGAATCCCCAAGACGAGGCGGGATGAATTGTCTTCAAGAAATATTGGAGAATGGCTGCGGTCGCGTAGATGCGGGATTGAGCAAATCTTATCGAATGCAAGATGATCGAGCGCTGAAATCTCGCGTGGCTTTGGCGGTGACGGCTGGTCTGCTGGTGATCGGTTCCAGAGGCGGCTGTGATGAGCGCAGATATTTCGAACGTTGTTGATGTTGCGTATCCAAGTAGTCAGCAAATCAACCCGTGGTAGACCGTATTTTTGGGCTAGCGCTTGAAGATCGACTATCTTCATGCCACTCAAGAATGTGGAAAGCATTCCGAAGTCCCAAAGCTCAATTGCAATCCAGATCGGAAGCTTTTCTCCTGCGTACTTCAACTTGAAGTGTTTTACGAACTCCTCCTTTGAGCGATCGAAAGTGCTATCTAGTCGTTTCAACCAGCTATGGAATCTAGTTTGACCTGTGCTGGGGTCTATTTTGGCCGCAAAATTTCCGTGCAACTGGGCGGGATCGCGGTGAGCCCATGGGTTGCGGGCTCCCAGCATCAGTGCGATATCGATCCGCAGAGCCACTTCGACCCGTTCGATTGCGTCAAGGAAATGTAATCGAAGCCGTTTGTCGAACACATACAAATCCATGACTTGCTGGAAAGTCGTTCCCAGTCGGAAAGCATCCTCCACTACTACCTGAGGCTTGCGAGTTACCGGGTTAGTGAGAGCTTGGCCGGTGAGCGGGTTCGTACCGATTCGACTTTTTCGGAATGGGTACCAGTACCCACTCAGCCGGTAATAACCGATTCGCTCCAAGCAAGCTGACGCAGCGGTGACATCGGTTATTTCCATTCCTCTGCTGAGAAGGAGAGCGAGTTGATCAGGAATACTTTTGTAAGCTTTGGTGTAAATAGTCGAACTTAGACCCATAAAAGGAAAACCGGCCCGTACGCGTTAGCGAAGAGGAGCCGGCCGTGTTATGTCTATTATCGGCAATCGGCCAGTTTTCGTCAATTCATATCTCGTGTTTACTGATAGATTACCTTGCGGTCGCCCTTCACGATCTTGCCGATCATGAAGCACTTTTCGTTGGCGCGCTCGAGGAGGGCCTTGGCCCGGTTGAATTTTTCCGCCGGGACGACGGCGATCAGGCCGATGCCCATATTAAAGGTGCGCAGCATCTCGTCCTGCTCGACGTTGCCGAGCTCCTGGAGGTGTTCGAAGATGGGCAGCACCGGCCATGAGCCGAGGTCGACCACAGCCGCGAGGCCCTTGGGCAGGATGCGCGGCAGGTTCTCGGTGATGCCGCCTCCGGTGATGTGAGCCATGCCGGCGACGAGGTCGGCGGCGGTGAGCTTCTGGATGGCGTGCAGGTAGCTGCGGTGGGTCTTCATGAGGGCAGCGCCGGCTTTTTCCTTGAGCGCGTTGACGTATTGCTCGGCGCGGTAGCCGGCCGTTTCAAAGAAGAGCTTGCGGGCAAGCGAATAGCCATTGGTGTGCAGGCCAGTGGAGGGCAGGCCGATGAGCACGTCCCCGGCTTTGATGTGGGCTCCGGTAATGAGCTTGTCGCGATCGACGACGCCGACGATGAAGCCCGCGAGGTCGTATTCGCCGCTGGCGTAGAAGCCCGGCATCTGGGCGGTTTCGCCGCCGATCAGCGCGCAGCCGTTGGCGCGGCAGGCGTCGGCAAGGCCGGAGACAATCTTCTCGGCAACTTCACCATCGAGGGCTCCGGTCGCGAGATAATCGAGGAAAAAGAGCGGCGTGGCGCCCTGCACGGCGATGTCGTTGACGCAGTGATTGACCAGGTCGGCTCCGACAGTGTGATGGATGCCGAGCTCGAAGGCGATTTTGAGCTTGGTGCCGACGCCGTCGGCGCTCGATACGAGGACAGGCTGCTGATATTTGGCGATGTCGAGCTTGAAGAGGCCGCCGAAGCCGCCGATTTCGCTCAGGACGTTGCGGGTGAAGGTCCGCTGGGCGAGATACTTGATGCGCTGCTTGGTGCGGTCGCCGCTGGAGATATCGACTCCGGCATCGGCGTAGGTAATAGAAGGCTTCTTCTGAGGCTCGGGCTTCTGAGATTCTGACAAGGAGATTTTTCTCTAGGCGTGGGATTTCAGGAGGCAAAAATTAGCCGGAATCCCAAGTTTAGCACTGCTTCTGAGTCGTAGAGCGGGCGGATGCGTGGACGCATCGATGTATTGGCTGCGATCCGAATCTGCGGTAAAGTTAAGCTCTTCCGAAAAGAACGGGAAATTCGCGACTCGAAACCTCGCGATTCAAAACCTATGAATACGCCGGTCACCAGCCACGACTCAAGCCATGCCTCGCCGGGCAGTCTGCAGGGCAGCGCAGGCGGGAATGGAGGGGGTTCAGCGCAGCACGTCAGGCCGCTCGAGAAGCTCATCGATCTGACGCAGGCTTTTGGCTCAGGCGGCACCCTGGCGGCGCAGTCACGGCGCATAACCGAGATATTTTCGGTGCTCTGGAACCGGACTTCGGATCGTAAATTTGAAGACGGGCTCATAGCGTGGGTGAGTTTTCTCGAAGGGGATTCGGAGCTGCTTTCGCGCTTTCGCGTGGCATGGCAGTCGATGCTCACGGAAATGGAGTCGGTCTCGTTCTTTGGCGAGGCAGGGGTGCCGGCGCAGAATGCGCTGCTTCCGGAGACGACACGGCGGCTCTTCCAGCGGTTGCTGCCATCGGCGCGCGAGGAGACCGACACGGCACGCATCTTCACGCCGGTATTCGCGTCGCCCAAAGCCGTGAAACGGTTCCTGGACCTGGGCCCGGCGATCTTTGCGCGCCTGATCGCGATCTTCTGGGATCCGCGCGGTCTGGAGGCTTTCCCGAGCGTGCGCGACGGGATTCACCAGGCGCTTCGCCTGCTCGCCGCGCGCGTAGCCGGACGAGGAAGCAGCCCGGGGGTGCGACAGCGCAGCACAACGCAGGAGGTTGACGAATCTCCTTTCTACCGACTGATCTTTGCCACGGAAACATTCATTCAGCCACCGTCGTCGGAGCCTATAGGAGCTCACAGAGAGCGCTGGCTGGAATCGGTGTATGCCTGCCGGGGCGAGCTTGCGCTGGTGCGGATCCACATGGAGGACGCGGGCGTGAGCACCGGGCTGGTCTTTGACCTGAGCGTGATGGACGCGGCCCTCGACCGAATGGAGATGCTGGCTGAGCTCCTGGCGAGGTCGACTAACAAGGTAAAGGCAACGCGCCGGCTGCTGGACACGCTTTTCTCCGGACTGCTCGCCGATACGCGCGTGTCGGCGCTGGTGCGACAGAACCTGAACCTGCTGGCGCGCAAAACCGTGGAGCGCACCGGGCACAGCGGCGAGCACTATATCGCGCAAAGCCGGAGAGAATACTGGCGCATGTGGGGCGCCGCGATCGGCGGCGGCCTGGTGACGGTCTTTACCGCCGCAATCAAGCTGCATGTTGTCGCACAATCGTGGCCACCGTTTGTTGAAGGCTTTCTGGTGGGTACGAATTACGCGATCAGCTTCCTGATACTGCAGATCTTCGGGCTGGCGCTGGCCACCAAGCAGCCGTCGATGACGGCAGCTACGCTGGCGGACATCATCCGCCGGAACCGCGGTGAAGAGCGCCGTGACAAGATTGCCGAATTCGCCGCATCGATCAGCCGGACGCAATTAGCGGCGGCCCTCGGGAACATCCTCGCGGTGTCGGCCGGAGTGGTCGTCTTCGACCAGCTCTGGCGGGCGACTCATGGCATGCCCTATCTGCCTACGGCTCAGGCCGAGCACGTGTACCGGTCGCTGCGCCCGATCGCATCGGGAACCATCTTCTTTGCGGCAGTCACAGGCGTTCTACTCTGGCTTGCCGCCCTCATCGGCGGGTGGTGCGAGAACTTCGCCATCTACAATCGGATTCCCGAGGCCATTGCCCAGCATCCGCTGGGGCAGCGCATCGGCCCCGAGCGCATGCAGAGCGTGGCGAACTGGGTAGACCGCAGTGTGGCTCCATGGAGCAACAGCATCGCGCTCGGCTATTTGATGGGTTTTACTCCGGAGTTTGCGCACTTCTTCGGGGTGCCGCTCGATGTACGTCACGTCACGCTGAACACGGGAATGTTCGTTTTTTCTGCAGCCAGCTTCGGGCTGACGTCGTTCCGCCAGTATTGGCTCTATTCGGCGATTGGCGGAATCGCCATCATGTTCGTGCTCAATCTGGGAGTGAGTTTTTCGATTGCGTCGATCGTCGCCTTGCGCGCGTACGATGTCAGCCGCGCGGAACAGATGTCGATCCTGAAATCCTCTTTCCAGCAGATTTTGCGAACGCCGCTCCGCTTCCTCGTGCCGATTGAGCAGAAGCCGGCCGCGGTGGTTCCTCCGGCGGAGAACCCTGAGGTGGCGAGCACCGCGCCTGCCGCGGAGAATGCTGGGGGCGAGTCGGCCTCAGGCACCGCCCCTAGTAGTGCCCCGTAACGACGTTCTTCAGCGGTTCACCCTTCAGATAGCGGTTCAGCTGGCCGGCGGCAAAGTCGATGGCGCGCGGCAGGAACTTATCGCTCGAAGCGGCGACATGCGGGGTGATGAAGAGGTTGGGGGCCTTCCACAGCGGATGGCCATCAGGCAGCGGCTCGGGGTCCGTCACGTCGGCGACGGCGCGGATGTGGCCGCTCTTGAGGGCAGCGAGCAAGGCGTCGGTCTTCACCACCGGGCCGCGCGCGGCGTTGACCAGCAGCGCACCCTGCTTCATCGCGGCCAGCTCGCGCTCACCGATCATCCCGGTGGTTTCCGGAGTAAGGGGCACGATGAGCACTACGATGTCGGCGGCCGGCAGCAGATCGAGGAGGCGGGCAATGCTCTCGACACCGTCGCGGGCGCTGCGCGCGACGCGGACGATCTCGACGCCGAAGGGCGCGAGGCGCTCTTCGATCGACTGGCCGATCGATCCGTAGCCTACGATCAGGATGTGCTTGCCGTAGAGCTCTTCCTGCAGGACGGGAGGAAGAGATTGCGGCGTGTCGGGAAAAAGCGCGCGATACCTTTCGTCGGCTTCCCTGCGGCGGCGCCACTCGCCCGCGCGCTGCAGATCAAAATAGAAGGGGAAATGTTTGAGCGCGGCCAGGATGGCAGCGACCGTCCACTCTGCTGTCGGGATGTTGTGCAAACCCTGCGCGTCGCAGAGGACAGGGCCCGGCGGCAACATCTTCAGCAGCCAGTCGACGCCGGCATAGAGAGACTGGACGACGCGAAGTCCATGGAGATGAGGCAGCGTCTGCGCGGCTTCTTTAGGAGAGATGGGGGCGATCCAGAACTCGATTTCGATGGCACGTTGCGGCGCGGCTTCGATGGATTGGATTTCTATTCCGGCAGGAAAGCGGCTGAACCATTCCGGATCGATCCACCACGGCACACCGACTTTCACCATTTCGCACTGCGCTCCTATCGAGGTTGGTTCGAAACTGCTTCGATATTAACGCGAAGGAAAAACGCCTCCGTCTGAAGGCGTTTCAGGGGAGGCGTTCAGGGAGGCACCGGTCAAGCTTGAGCAGCGCTTAATCCGATTCTGGTTTTTGATGGAAGATGCGGCTGTTGATGTCAGGCCAGAATTCCTTAAAGAGGAAGGTCACGCCGTCAAGGCCTACGCTGGTGAGCCAGCGCTGCCCGGTCTTTGTCCAGTTTCGATAAGCGGAGGGATAATACAGCGCCGAAATGCCCGCGGCCGCGCCCGCGCCGATAACCTCCGACGCATTGAACGTGTTGTTTCCGGCATCGGTCCGAGTGACCAGCACACGCGAAATGGAATAAGCAGTACGCTTGACAACACCGCCACGCCCAAGCGTGTAGTAACGCGGATCCTGGCGAAGGGCGACAGGCAGAATGAACTCTACCCAGTAATTTTCATCCGCATTGTCGGCAAATGTGTGCCAGTAGTAGCGTCCATACCCGGCAGCTCCCTGGTGAAACTCCGGAATCGAGTTTTCTGCCTGCGATATCCCCGCCAGCATGCCCACCCAAACAAACGCGGAGTAATCGAAGCTGTCCTGGGTCGCGCCGAGGAACTTTTCTTTGACCGATTCTCGAGGCAGCTTAGCGTCGACCGAGACGGCACGGAAATTGGGAATGATCCAAAGTATGCGCTTGGTCTGCTTGCCTTCGAGGCTGGTGCTGGTGCTGCCTGTGGGCGCTGTCTGCGATGGCGCAGCCGACGGGCTAGCCTGAGCCTGGGCGGCGTCGGGCGAATCGGGCAGACTCGATGAGTCCGATGGCGCGACGATCTGCTGGGCGCGCACGGTTGCGGCCGCAAAACAACATAGGCATAAAAGCGCAGGGATAACCCAGCTTCTGGACAGAGTGTTCAGACGTTTGTGCATGATGGTTGATTCACCTGGAGCGAGGGAACGGTTATGGGAAACTCCACCCTGGCAATCGTTTGACGCAGAAACAGGAGGAAATGGCGTGCCTCTGTCAGAGGCATGACGATATCTTCATGAACTCGCGATGTCTCATTTTACGGGGCGCGCAAAATTTTTGAAATAGCTCTTCAACGCATCCAGGCCGGCGGCGATCGCATCTGTGGACATGGAGTATCCAAAGCGCACATGCCCTTCGCCCTGTGCGCCGAAGACCACACCGGGAATGGTTGCGACATGCGCCTTTTCAAGCAGCACTGCGGCAACCTTGCGGCTGTCTTTGTGGATTTTGCTCACGTCGGGAAAAGCGTAGAAGGCTCCTTCAGGCGTTTCGCACTCCAGGCCGCACTCGCACAGGCCCTCGACGAGCAGGTCCCGCTTCGCCCGATACTGCTCGCGGCGGGCGTGGATGATGTCTTGCGGCAGAGACAGGGCTTCGAGCGCGGCCCACTGCGTGGGTGTGGAAACTCCATTGACGGAGTAGAGCACCAGCTTGCGCAGGCCGGTCATGAAAGGCTCGCGCGCGACCGCATAGCCAACGCGCCAGCCAGTCATGGCATACGACTTTGAAAAAGTGAAGATAGTGATGGTGCGATCGGCCATGCCGGGCAATGACGCGATGGAGAAGTGCTCGCCTTCATAAACGAGGTCCTCGTAGGCCTCGTCGGCGATCACGATAAGGTCATGCTTTTTGGCGAAGGCAGCGACTTCCTCGGCCTCAGTGCGCGAAAAAACAGTGCCGGCGGGGTTCTGCGGCGTGTTGTAGTAGATGGCGCGGGTGTCCGGAGTGGAGAACTGCTCCAGCGTCTTGGTCAGCCCGCTGCGGCGCGCGCTGGCCGTCGGCACCAGCAGAGCGCGAGCCTCGGCCCCGGTGACCATGTCGCGGATCGGCGTCCAGAAAGGCGAGAACAGCAGCACGTCGTCGCCGGGATTGAGGACGGCCTGGAAGGCGACATGGAGCGCGTGAGCGCCGCCTGCTGTGACGATCACGTCATCTTCGGTGGCGTCGATGTGGTTCTTCATTTGCAGCTTCTTCGCGAGCGCGGCCCGCAGCGGTTCAATGCCCGAAGAAGGCGCATAGCGCGTCTTGTTCTCGACGAGGGCCTTCATCATTGCGTACTTGATGGGCTCGGGCGTGTCGAAGAAGGGCTCGCCGCCATGGAAGGCGTGCACGGTCTGGCCGGCTGCGCGCAGTTCGAGTACCTTGTTGCGAATATGCACAATATCGGAGAATCCTACTTCGTCGAGGCGCTTGGCCAGCTTCAGTCCCGTCTTTTTGGTCATCGTTGATATCTCGCTTCAGCGGCGCCGGCAGAAGTGTCGCGCAGTCGGACGCCGGACTCAATAGCTTAGACTATCTCTGCGATTTAGGCTCTGTGCTCTGGAAAAGAAAATGCGCCGCTCTTCTATCTGGTTTGTGATTGCTGCCCTTTGGCTGGTCGATACTGTGCTTCGCGCGGTACGCGCGAGTGCGCAGGCGTGGCTGCCAGCAGCGATTACGCTGGCGTTCGTCGCCGTCGGGCTTGTGCACAGGCGGTGGGAGAATCGGACGCTATACCGCAAGTAAGCCGCTGTAGACGGCCATGCCGGCGACTGCATCGACACCGATCGCGTCGAGGGCGTCGATCTCAGCCTGTTCGCGAATGCCGCCGGCCACGATCAACTGGCGCGCGGTCAATCCGCGCAGGCTCTGGGCGCGCTCGAACGGAAAGCCCTGCATCGTCCCTTCAGTGTCCACGTGCGTGTAGAGAAATGCTGAGCAATACGGCTCAAGCGATGCGATCGCTTCCTCGGGCGTCAGGTTGACGGTATCTTTCCAGCCGCGCACGGCGACGCGTCCTCCTTTTGTATCAATGCTGGCTACACATTGCTCACGCCCGAGGGCCAATGACAGAGATTCCGCCGCATTGGTGTCGACGCCGCGCTCTCTGAAGAGAACTGAACCGAAGATCACGCGCTGCGCCCCGGCATCAAGCCGCGTTTTAGCCTGCTCGATTGTTCGGATACCGCCGCCCACCTGGCACGGCAGGCGCCTGGCAAACTGCCCGACGAGAGCCGAGTTGTCGCCCTGGCGCATGGCGGCGTCGAGGTCGATGAGCTGAACGATCGGATAGGGCGAAAAGCGCTCGATCCAGTAGTCGAAGTCGTCAAAGGCGAGCTTGATGGTCGCGCCCTGCACGAGTTGGACGATGCGGCCACCCATCAGATCAATCGAGGGAATCAGCATGCAAGCCTCACAGGAACGCCGTCGCGCGCGAGTTCTTCTTTTAGGGCGCGCGCATCGGAAATACCGAAGTGAAAGATGCTTGCCGCGAGCGCCGCGTCTGCCTTGCCTCTTAGGAAAACATCGGAGAAATGCTTCGGTGTTCCCGCACCGCCGGAAGCAATGACGGGGATTTGCACGGCTTCGCTGATGTTGGCCGTGAGCTCGCAGTCGAAGCCGGTACGGGTGCCGTCGGCGTCCATCGAGGTGAGAAGAATTTCACCGGCACCGCGCTGCTCGGCCTCGCGCGCCCAGTCGAGAGCCTTACGACCAGCGGGCCTGCGGCCGCCCTCGATGAAGACGTCGGCTCCGTTCTCCGAACGGCGTGCGTCGATGGCCACGATGACGGCCTGGGCTCCAAAACGCGCGCCGATCTCGGCGATCAGCTCCGGGCGGCGCAACGCGGCAGAGTTGATGCTGACCTTGTCGGCTCCCGCATCGAAAACCGCAGTCGCATCGTCGAGTGTCCTGATGCCGCCGCCGACAGTGAAGGGGATAAACAGGCGGCGGGCGGTGCGACGGACCGTATCAATCAGCGTGCCGCGGCCTTCATGGGTGGCGGAGATATCGAGCAGGACAATTTCGTCGGCTCCGCCCTCAGCGTGGCGCGCGGCCAGCTCCGCGGGGTCGCCGGCGTCGACCAGATCGACAAACTGTACGCCTTTGACGACGCGGCCCGCGGTAACGTCGAGGCAGGCGATGATGCGGCGGGTCAACATGCGAGCTCCACAAAGTTGCGAAAAATCTGCAAGCCTACAGCCCCGGACTTCTCGGGGTGAAACTGCACTCCCATTACATTTGCTCGCTCGACGGCTGCTGAGAACGCCTCGCCGTATTCTGTAACTGCGACTGTGCCGTAAATCACAGGCGCTTTGTAGGAGTGAGTGAAGTAGGCGAAGCTGCCGGACTCGATCCCTCGGAGCAGTCGTGAACCCTCATGGACGATGAGTGAGTTCCATCCAACGTGCGGAACCTTTCTGCCCGCTGAGAAGCGATCGCAGGTCGCGTTAAATGCTCCGAGGCCGGGAGTGCCGGGTGCTTCAGTGCTGCCGCGAAAGAGCCACTGCAGGCCAACGCAGATGCCGAGGAAGGGGACGCCGTTTGCGATCTGCTCTTCGATGACCTGGCGCAGTCCGTGGTCTTCAAGGAAAGCGGTTGCCTGGAAGTGTCCCACGCCCGGAAGGATAATCTTCTGGGCACGTGCGACCGTTTCGGGCTCGTCGGTAGAGACGGCATTTGCGTCCAGCGCTGCGAGGCCTTTCATCACCGATGTGAGATTGCCGGCCTGATAGTCGACGACGACGATCATCAGAGAAGCGACTCCGCGATAAGAACCCACCACAGCGAGAGGAGAAAAGCCACGCTGAACCACGCTATCCTCGGCCATCGCCTGCCAAATAAGGAAAATAAGACCCCTATCACAGCGGAACCCAGTCCCCATCGAATCCACGGAATCGCTTGTCGCGCCTGCTCCAAGTAATCCGTCGTACGAACCGGACGAATGAAGCTCGTGACGAGTATCGAAAGGGAAAGAAAAATTCCCGTGACTCCGCAGGCAAACAGCATGGATCGAATCTTTACGGCAGCGATCATAGAAGCCCCTTCGTGCTGGGCAGCATTTCGCCAAGCTGCTTGTCGCGCGAGCAGGCCACGCGCAGCGCGCGCGCGAAGGCCTTGAAGAGGGCTTCAATCTTGTGATGGTTGGAACGGCCATACATGGTTTTGAGATGCACGTTGGCGCGTGCTCCACGCGAGAAACCCTCGAAGAAATCGTAGACGAGCTCTGTCTGCAGATCGCCGACCAGGCGGGTTCTTACTTTTGTGTCGACGACGCATGCGGCGCGTCCGCTCAGGTCTATCGCGGCAAGGCCGAGGGTCTCGTCCATGGTCATGAGGAAATATCCTGCGCGGAGAATGCCGCGCCTGTCACCGAGAGCTTTGTCGACAGCCTCGCCCAGCGCGATGCCGACGTCTTCGACGGTATGGTGCTGATCGACGTCGAGATCGCCCTTGCAGGTGAGGTCGAGATCGAATGCGCCGTGACGCGTAAACAGCTCCAGCATGTGATCGAAGAAGCGGATGCCGGTCGAAACCTTGTACCGACCTGAGCCCTCGATGGTGAGTTGCAGATGAATTTCGGTCTCGGCGGTCTTGCGGTCTACGACTGAGCTACGGGCGACTGAGGTGCGGGCGACGCTGCGCTTTTGCAGCTTCGTTCGGGTCATGGCGCGTCTCCAGTCCATTCGATCTCGCGCAGGCTCTCGACCATGGCCTGGATGGCACGCTGCATCTGATCGCGGGTGCCGATGGTGATGCGGACGCAGCCGTCGCATCCGGGATCAGCGGAGCGATCGCGGACGAGAATGCCGCGTGCGCGCATCGCCTTCGAAAATTCAGCATGGAGCTGACCGATGTAAGCCAGGATAAAGTTGGCTTCGGAGGGCCAGTAGCGCACGCCCACGTCCTCGAGAGCGCTCGCAAACTCGGCGCGTGCGGCGAGCACCTCATCGACGTAGCCATCGATGTAAGGCTGATCCTTGATGGCCGCTGGAAGGCATGCGAGCGCGAGAGAGTTGACGCTGTAGGGTGAAATCACACGGCGCAGCCAGTGCATGGACTCTTCGGCGGCAGCGAGAAGGCCGACACGCAGTCCGGCTAATCCATAGGCTTTTGAAAATGTGCGTGCCACGATTACATTTGACGCGCGGCCAACCAGGTCAAGCACGCTTTGTCCATAGAAGTGAAAATAGGCCTCATCGATGAAGATCATCGCGTGCGGCGCGGCATCAACCAGCTTGAGAATTGCTTCGCGGGTGACGGCCTGTCCGGTGGGGCTGTTCGGGTTGGCGATGGCAATGACTTTTGTCGCCGGGGTGATCCTAGCGAGCAGCGCTTCAAGAGGGAAGCGAAAGCCTTCACCGCAAAGGATTTCAACGAGCGCCGCATCCGTGGCAGAGGCATAGACGGCGTACATGGAGTACGTGGGCACGGGGAGCAGCATCTCGTCGCCCCGGCCGAGATAGGTCTGGCAGAGGACGTGGATGGCCTCGTCGACGCCGTTGGTGAGCAGGACTTGTGATGGCGGCAGGCCGAGGTGGGCAGCGACAATGGTCTCTACGTGCTCGCGCTCGGGATACATGGTCAACTCGGCGCGCGATATCTGCGCAAGCGTGTCGAGCACGCGTGGTGAACAGGCGAGCGTGTTCTCGTTGAAGTCGAGGCGCAGGCCGCTGCGATCGCCAAGAGGCGGGTGATACTCCTTCATGCGGCGAATGAGTTCGCGCGGTTGAGGAGATTGCGTCCTGACGTTATTCATTGGCGCCTCTCGCGGCAGTACGGCGGCGAATCGCCTCGGCGTGTCCGCGCAAACCTTCCGCCTCGGCCAGTGCGATGGCTGCCGGACCCAGCTTGCGTACGCCTTCAGGCTGATACTCCTGCACGGTGATGATCTTGAGGAAGTCCATCACGCTGAGACCGCCGCGCGCACGCGCAAGACCGCCGGTGGGGAGGGTGTGATTCGGTCCGGAGATATAGTCGCCGAGCGGTTGCGCCGAATAGCTGCCCACGAAGACCGAGCCGGCATTGCGGACCCATGCGAGATCGGCATCGCTGTCGACCGTTAGATGCTCGGGCGCGAGGCGGTTGGTGATCTCGTGGGCTTCGTCGATCGATCGAGCCACGATCGTCACGCCGTTTCGTCGGAGGGATTCGGCAGCGATGGTATTAGAACGGGCCTGTTGTTTCACTTCCGCCATGACGGCGCGAGCATATGTAACTGAAGTAGTAACAAAAATTGCAAGCGCGTCAGGATCATGCTCGGCCTGGGCTAAGAGATCTGCGGCAATCCACTCTGGGTTCCCGGTCTCGCTGGTCACGACGATCTCGGTGGGGCCGGCGAGCATGTCGATGGCGCAGTCGAAGGCTACGAGCCTTTTAGCGGCGGTGACCCAGGCATTTCCCGGGCCGACGATCTTGTCGACTGGCGAGATGCTTTCTGTTCCGTAAGCAAGCGCCGCAATGGCCTGTGCGCCGCCTATATGGTAGAACTCGGTCACGCCGAGCATGGCGGCTGCAGCGAGCGTCTCCGGCGCGGGCCGTGGAGAGGCGACGACGATGCGTTCCACTCCCGCGACCTGCGCAGGAATTACGGTCATGAGAAGTGTTGAAGGCAGCGGATAACGTCCACCGGGAACGTAACAGCCGACCGCATCGAGAGGGCGCACGCGCTGGCCGACTGTTACGCCGGGTGCTGGAGCGAAGCTCCATTCCTTCTGGCGCTGGCGGACGGCGAAGGCGCGGATGTTACGAGCAGCCGCCTCAAGTGCGCTCTTGAATTCGGCAGGAACACAGTCAGCGGCTGCAGCTATCTCATCAAGTGAAATACGTAACGACGACTGTGGCGAGAGTTCATCCAGGCGAGTTGCATAGCGGCGAAGCGCGGCATCGCCACCGCGACGCACGGCTTGAATGATCCGCTGCGCAGCCGGGATAGCGCGATCGTAGCCCGCCGTTCTGCGCGAGAAAAGCGCAGCGAGCTGTGCCTGCCCTTTGCGGCTCGATGTGGAGATGAGCTTCATCGGTTAGAGGACCACCTTGTTCAGGGGATACTCGACGATGCCGGTTGCATTTGCGGCTTTAAGGCGAGGGAATGACGTCGCGCACGACGCCCTCTTCGAGGATAGTGTTAAGCGCGACCCACGCTGGATCGGAGAGCTCCGATACCGTGGGGGAGTTGAGCGCGGGGAGCACGGCCAGCACGGCGGGAAGGTTGATCTTCTCCACGTTGAGCATAAGGCCGACGCGGCCCTGCGCGTCGATGGCGGCGTTGAGCATGAGCGCGAGCGTGTCGATCTTCTGGCGCTTCCACGCGTCGTTATGTGCGCTGCGATTGGCGATCAGGTGGGTCTCGCTCTCCATCACCGTGTCGATGATGCGCAGGCGATTGGCGCGCAGGGAGCTGCCGGTCTCAGTGACTTCAACGATGGCGTCGGCAAGCATGGGAGGCTTGACCTCGGTCGCGCCCCAGCTGAACTCCACCTTCACCGGGACATTTTTGGAGGCGAAGTAGCGCTTCGTGACTTCGACCAGTTCGGTGGCGATGATTCTGCCGCTGAGGTCCTCTGCCTTTTCAAACGTGGAGTCTTCCGGTACGGCGAGTACCCACCGCACTTTCGTGCGGCTCTGCTTGGCATAGACGAGGCTGGTGACGCTCTTTACGTCGAGGCCGCTTTCGACAACCCAGTCGATGCCGGTGAGGCCTGCGTCGAGAACGCCGTGATCGACGTAGCGGGCCATCTCCTGCGCGCGGATGAGCATACACTCGATCTCCGCGTCATCGATGGAAGGAAAGTAGGAGCGCCCGTTCGCAAAGATGCGCCATCCGGCTCGCTCGAAGAGGGCGATGGTCGCGTCCTGCAGGCTGCCCTTGGGAATGCCGAGCCGCAGCTTGTTCGCCATCAGCGCACCCCTGCATCGGTGGTGGGGGCTTCGGTGGCCGGGGCTTCGGTTGCGGCCGCGAGCGTGATGGGTCGCGTAAAGCAGCTTATGGTTCCCTCGTGGCAGACCAGGCCGTCGCCTTCAACGTGCACGCGGAAGAGCAGCGTATCCTGATCGCAGTCGGTGGCCGCGTCGACGACGCGCAGGCGGTTGCCGCTGGTTTCGCCCTTGGTCCACAGCTTTTGCCGGGTGCGGCTCCAGAAGGTGACGAAGCCCGTCTCCATGGTCTTGCGGTAGCTCTCGTCGTTGAGAAAGCCAACCATCAGCACCTCGCCGGTGCGGGCGTCCTGCACGATACCCGGCACCAGGCCATCCATCTTTGCGAAATCGATTGCTATGTCTGTCATAATCCCCTGTTCCTGTCGTTGGATCAAAAAAGCGAAAAGCCCGCCAGTGCTTTCGCCGGCGGGCTCTTTCTCAGGATCTTTTTCTCTGGGCCGCTAATTCAAGCCACGCAGATCCGCCGGCACGCTCGTCAAGCGATGATGGTGATGATGACGATGGTGAACGGCAATCCGCATCTAGAGAAAACCTAACCTGTACATAGGATGCTGTCAACCCTTTCCCGCGCGAACCACGGTGCCCAGAGTCTCGGCGACGGCAGCGGCCAACTGGTGCAGGCTGAAGGGCTTTTCCAGGCAGAGAGGCGCGGCAGGGTTGCCGGAAAGACCGGGGATCGACTCAGCGAGGCCCTGCTGGCCGGACATGAAGACAACCTTCGTTTCCGGGCGCTGCTCGCGCAGCTGCTCGACGAGCATGTCTCCGGGCAGATCAGGCAGGATGAGATCACAGATCACCAGGTCGAGATTGCGGAGCAGGGTTCGCGTCCACTTCAGCGCGACTTCAGCGCTCCCGCAGGCGATGACTTCGTATCCGCGGGCGGTCAGGAAGTCCTGGATCATTTTGCGCAGCTCGTCGGAGTCCTCGACGAGAAGGATGAGGCCGCCCTCGGGCGACGGGACGACTTCTTCAGCGAGCGCAGGGATAAAGATCTCAAAGGTGGTGCCTTCGCCGGGCGCGCTGGTGAGGCGAATGGCGCCCCCACTCTGCTGCACGACAGCATGGACGGACGCGAGGCCGAGTCCGCTGTTCCTGTTTCTCGACTTGGTCGTAAAGTACGGTTTGAAAGCCTGCAGGCGGGTTTCTTCGGTCATGCCGTGGCCGGTGTCCCGCACCATCAGCCGCACATAGCGGCCGTGGGCCAGGCCCAGGTCGGGGTCATCGGAATCCAGCAACTCGCGGTACGTGGAAATGACGAGCTTGCCGCCCTCCGGCATGGCGTCGCGGGCGTTAACCGCCAGGTTCAGCACCACCTCGCGCCATTGCGCAGCGTCAGCGAAGACCGGCCAAAGCCCAGTGTCGAATTCCATTTTGAGGTCAATATGTTTGCCGAGCAGGACCCCGAGCGTGTCGGCCTGCTCGCCGAGCACGGCATTCAGATCGAGGCGTTCGCGCCGCGCCAGCTGGCTGCCTCCCAGGGTGAGGCGCTGCTGGGCGAGCTCCTGCGCACTGCGCACGGTCTTCGCGATCAGGCTTATCTTCTGTTCGGGATCGCCTTCGCCCTCCTGCAGCTGCTCGGCGACAGCCAGAATGACGGTGAGCAGATTGTTGAAATCGTGCGCTACCGAACCTGACATGCGCCCGTAAAGGTCGAGCCTGTCTGTGTAGAGGGGATCAGGGTATCGGGGGTCATGTTCGCTCGACGGCCGCGGCGCCAGGTCGCGAACCAGGAAGAAGCGCGACGGCCGGCCGTTCCACGAGAGGGGAAAAGAACGCACCTCGACGGGGAGGATGGTGCGGTCGGGAAGGATGTGCTCGGAGTAGGTATCGAGGGGCGGCGCGTCCAGTCTCTCGTCGAGAAGCTTATCAAGCTCGATCCGCCGATGCGGGGGAAGGACTTCGTCCACACCCCGCGCGCGCAGTTCCTCGCGGCTCATCTGGTATTTGGCAACTGCGGCATCGTTGGCCTCGACGACGCATCTCGATTCGCAGTCCAGCACGAACATCGGCCAGGGTGCAGTCTCGATGAGCTGCCTGCACATTTCCGCCGGCCAGGGTGCAGTTCCCTGCGCGCCGGCGGGGGCTCCAGTTGCACAATCCGATGGGGGTGTCTCGTTCATGCCCTTACGTTCTCCTTGGTCCTGACCAGGGGAAAAGAACTGCAAAGCCATTTGGCCAATCGCCCTTCAGCAAGGCTTCCAGCGACGCTCGGGCACGATCGCTCCCCGTCTGATGCCCGCGGGGCAGCTTTCAACAAAGATGTTCCACGCCAGCATTTAGATTGCAGACTGCCAGCAAAGAGTTACTCAGCAGACGCAAAAACTCTCGATCATCGGAGGAACAAGCCCAACCCAGGGCTCCACGATGCACAAAACTTCGATAAGAAGAGCCGAACGGAGAAGAAGAGCCGAACATTCAGCCCTGCCTGGTTCGATTCGCCGCGGCGGCTTTCGTTGCTTTGTTCGCCGCGCCTTTTGCCGCCTTTTTTGCCGCTGTTTTCCGGGGAACGCTTTTGGCGGGGGCTTTCCCGGCTTTCCTGCCATCCGCCGCTTTCACGGGAGCTTTCTTTCTGACTGCGAGGGTCTTCTCGGTAAGGGCGGCCTTCAGGTCATCGACAGCCATGTGCCGAGCGGACTTCCTCAACCGTTCAATGTCGTAGTAGGCGCGCCTTTCCGTGAGGAAGATATGGACCACGAAGTCCACATAATCCATCAGGATCCACTCGCCCAGCTTCCGGCCTTCGACCGAGTTTGGATAAGTCGCAAACTTCCGCTTCAGCTCAAGCTCAATGCCATCGGCGATGGCCTGGGTCTGCTTTTCATTTATGCCGCTGGTGATCAGGAAGAAGTCGGTGAAGCCGGAGTCTACCGGGTCGAGCTCGAGGATTTTTGTATCTTCCCCTTTTTTGTCCTCACAGACCGTGGCCGCGGCCAATACCATCTTGCGGGTTTCAGTCGATGCCATTGGGGGAATCTCGTCTCCTGAATTGTCAATGGTAGCTTGCCATGCCCATGAGCGCCAAATCTATCCAATCACAAAAAGTTGCCGGATCAACCGTTTAACCGGCATAAAGGCGATGCTCGCGGATATAGTTCGCCACTCCCGGGTGGAGCACGCGTTCCAGGCCGGAGTGGCGGCTGAGCGCCGCGCGGACCTCGGTCGCGGAGACATCCTCGGCGAGATCGGGCAACAGATACAGCCGGGAGCGATTGCCGCCGGCGCCGCTGAGACGCAGGAGGATGCAGGCGGTTTCGTCCGACGGCTCACTCGTCACGGCGATGCCGGCCGGCAAAGCCTCGGCGATGCGATCCAGGCTGAAACCGGGACGCGCGGCGACGATGAAATCGCAGGCGAAGAGCAGTTCGGGGGCGCGATACCACTTGCTGATCGTCAGCCATGAGTCGGCGCCCATCATGCAGAAGATCTCATCGCCCGTATCCAGCGTGCGCTTCAGCTTCAGGATTGCATCGATGGTGTAATTGGGCTGCCCGTCTGCGCGGGGAGCGTCAGCGCTGGACACTTCCATCTTCGGTTCGCCGGCAAAGGCGATGCGTGCCATGGCCATGCGGTCTTCGAAGCCGGCTGCTGCTGCATCCCCCTTGAAGGGCTGCAACCCTACGGGTGCGACCAGCACGTGGTCGAGTTCCAGCCGGTTGACGGCGAGACACGCCAAGGCGACATGCCCGCGGTGGGGAGGGTCGAAGCTGCCGCCAAAGAGCGCTACTCGCATCGTGATATTGATCCTAATGCGATTTTGAAGTTCGGCGGGCCGCGCCCCATCTATGCTGGATGGGATTGGCGCTGGATGACACTGGCATGCGGCAGATCGCCTACATAGGACTTGGCTCCAACCTCGACTCGGCCGCCGGGCCGCCAGCCGACATTGTGCGCGCGGCTATCGAGTCATTGGGCACGATGGGTGTGATCGTGGCGAGGTCGTCGCTCTACCGGACTGCTCCGGTCGGTTACGAGAGCCAGCCGCCTTTTATCAATGCCGTGGTCGCGCTGCGCACGGATCAGGGTCCTGAGAGGCTACTGAAGTGTCTGCTGGTCATCGAACGCTCTTTCGGACGCAACCGGGGGGCAGGCATCCCCAAGGGTCCGCGCACGCTTGACCTCGACCTGCTGCTGATGGGCGAGTTGATCCACGAATCGCCGACGCTGGTTGTGCCTCATCCGGAACTGCCTCACCGGCGCTTCGTGCTGGCGCCACTGGCCGAGATTGCGCCGGAGGCGGTGCATCCCGTCTTGAGGCGGACGATCCGCGAGCTGCTCGATGAATTGCCGGACGAAGGCGCGAACAGCGCCGCTGCCGTACAACTCCTGCGTGCTGCCTATCGCACCTTTTAAGAGTGAGGTAAATCCGAACTGGCATACACGCTTATCTCTGCCACCGGCGTCTGCTACTCTGACCACATTTGTTGACACAAGGAAATTCGCCGGATCTCAGCAGAGGGACGAGTCTCTTTCATGGAGTCTCGGCGGCAGAGTTTCGCAAAGTATTGCTGGCGGCGATCCTGCTCGTCGCACTTCATACTTTGTTCGCCGGTTTCGCCCGAGCACAATCGGTTGGAAATCAGGATACGACCCAGTCGGCAGGCAAGGCGACAGGCGCCATCGTTGGCCATTGCGGTCGCGCCGCCAGCGGTTCCGGACACGGCAACGTGGACTATGTGATGGTCCACAAATCGAACCAGAGTATCGTTTGCGTAGACAGTACCTTTTGGGCCATCCCGGCGAATGCGTCGGCTATATCCACTTTCTTTCCATACCTGGATGCGGTAATTGCTCAGGACAAAGCGCTTTTCCCGGTTGCGGTCCCCGCCGCGCCGTTTGTATTTGAAATCACGGTTCACACCGGAGGGGCGCATACCGGTTGTGACTTTCCCGGCCTCAGCCATGGAGGGTTCTGTAACACGGTCACTGGCGATGCTTTTACTGCAGCATATGTGGATCCGGTTTCCAGAAAAAGGGTGCACGGTTTTTGGGGATACCTTCTGCCATTGCACGAGTCCATCAACGTATTCACCGGCCTCTTGTCTGTAGGCTGGCCCACAGACTGGTGGGCGGACCATCGGAGCCCGTTCCCAAATGCCATGGACGCCGAATTTATGCAATCGATTGCCGACGGCGATGCTTTGCTGGACCCGGCAACGAAGCGGGCCCTGTTCGCCTCGGCTAAGCTACAGTTGGATCGCTTCACCGATCCCGCAAATCCCACCGGCGAATACGACACCCAGATCGTTATGTTCGTGGATTTTTTCAATAAATACGGCGGATTCAGGGCTTATGCCGACAGCTTTCGATATGCCATCGGCCAGGATCATCTGCAGTGGCCTGCAGTTTCCGGGGATAACCAATTCACTGGAGACAATAACTACAGTGAAAACCTCAGCGAATACATCATCGCCTACCTGCATCTGGGTTTCGGCGCCGACACGAATCTCACGTCAGTCTTTCGCAACGCCGGAGTCGGGAGCAAAGATACAAAAATCCCCTCTTACGAGCTTGATGACCACAACGTCAGGGCTATAGCCGACGCTCACTGTTCGATCCGGGCGGCTGCGAACGCGGGATTCAACGTCAGTCGCGAACTCGAAGCACTGCAAAAGGGCGATTTCAAGCACGCGCTGGCGAGCGGCGGCACGGTCACCTCATGTCCAGGCGAGTGCGCTTTCAGCAACAATCAGTGCGTGGCCAAATTCTAGACCGTACTATGCGATGTACACTCCATGCCTCGCCGCTTCCAGCGAAGCCTGCTTCTGGCCGTGCTAGCGGCGCTTGTTCTCCCCGTGCCGAGCCCCGCCCAAAATGCGCCGGGCCCGGCGCAGGGCGTGCAGGGGAGCCTGCGTGGAAAAGTCGTCGACGCGCGCGGCGCACCGCTGGCGCAATCGACGATCCTCGATTCGTCGGGAAAGACGCTGGCCACAACCGGTGCAGATGGGACGTTTGAGATTCCACAGGGCGTCTCCGAGATTGAGGTCGCCAATCCGCATTACGTAACTGTAAAAGTGCCAATATCCGGCACTGCTCCGCTCACGGTCGTGATGGAGCGGCCGCTGGAGACGGTGACGGTCTCCGCCTACCGCTCGCCGCTCGCCTCGGCTGACAGCCCGGCGAGCACGCGGCTGCTGTCGCCCGAAATGCTTCGGGAATCGGCGTCTCCTGCGCTGGATGGAAAGCTGCGGCAGGTGCCTGGGTTCGAGCTCTTCCGCAGATCAAGCTCGCTGGTGGCGAATCCGACGACGGAAGGCGTCTCGCTGCGCGGGCTGGGCTCGACGGCAGCCAGCCGGTCGCTCGTGGTGCTCGACGATGTGCCGCTGAACGATCCCTATGGCGGCTGGATTCATTGGGAGGAACTGCCTCCGCTGGCGATTCATTCGGTCGAGGTGGTCAGAGGCGGGGCGTCGGATCTGTATGGATCGAGCGCAATCGGCGGAGTGATCGATGTGGTGCCCGTGCGCGCGAAGGCGACCGGGCTGCAGCTCACCACGAATTATGGAAGCGAGGCCACGACGGACACGGCGGGCCTGGGCACGTTCACCTCCGGACCGTGGTCGGGGCTGGCGAGTGGGGGCGTCGTCGCGACCGATGGCTACATTCTCGTCGCGCCGCAATTTCGGGGGCCGATTGATCAACCGAACAACGTGCACGCTCAGACGGCGCTCGCGGAGCTTGACCGGCACCTGGGCAGCGCGAATGGGACGAGCCTTCTCTTTCTTCGCGGCAACATGCTGAACGAGGACCGTCACAACGGCACGCCCTTTCAGGTAAACAGCACGCGCCTGTGGAGATACATCGCCGGTGGTGACGTTTCCGATTTTGCCCTTCGCTTTTTCGGAGACAACGAGCACTACCGGCAAACTTTCTCCACGATTGCGCCCGGCCGCGCCTCCGAAACACCTACCCGCTATGGCTATGATCCCGCCACTGAACTCGGAGCGGCCTTGCGCTGGCACCATTCCTTCGGTTCCGATTTCCTGGCTCTTGCCGGAGCCGACACCCACGATGTCCGCGCCTCCGACGACGAGACCCTCCTCACAGCCGCAGGCGGCATCCTCAACACCACAGCGCGCCAGCGGCAGACCGGTATCTACGGCGAGGTTCTTTATACGCCTTCGAAGTGGACGCTCAGCGGCTCGGCGCGCGTCGATCACTTCTCGAATTTCGACGCCGTGCAATACACGCAGACCACCGGCACCGTCCTGCCATCCTTCAGTGAGACGCCATTTGACCCGCGCATTGGCATCACGCGGCGGATCAATTCCAACTTTGCGCTGAACGCCTCGGCATTTCGCGCCTATCGAGCGCCAACGCAGAACGAGCTGTACCGTACCGGGCAGGTAGGCCAGCAGACCACGCTCCCCAACAACAACCTGCGCTCTGAGCGCGCGACCGGATGGGAGACTGGCTTCCAGACCGACATGCCCCGGATCGGTTCAACACTGCGGGTAAGCTATTTCTGGACCCAGGTCAACCGGCCTATCACCGCGCTTACGCTGGCCACCACTCCCACGTCAACTCTCCTCAAGCGTGAAAACCTGGGCCAGATCGAGAGCCGGGGCATCTCGCTCGATTTTGCGACGCAGCCGGCGCGCTGGATCGGGTTGGTGGGCGGCTACCAATATGCCAATGCTACGGTTACGAAATATGTGCAGCAGCCGCAGCTGGTCGGCAACTGGATTCCGCAGGTGGCGCGCAACATGGCGACGGCGCAGCTGAGGCTGAGTTATCCAAAGCTGGGACTACTGAGCCTGCAGGCGCGCAACAGCGGCCGCCAGTTTGACGATGACGCGAACATGTATCTGCTGCATAGCTATTTTCGCTTCGACGCATACGGCTCGCGGAATATCGGGCGGCATCTCGAGATCTACGCTTCGGGTGAAAATCTTTTTGATCGCGCAATCGAGGTCGGCAAGACGCCTACGCTGACTCTGGGAACCCCGCGCATCGGCCGCATCGGCCTGCATCTGACGTGGGGCGAATAACTACTTCGTACAGTAGAAGCCGGCCTTTGCCACACCTCCATCTGGAGGAGTAGCTTTATCCCCGCCTGAAAATATCCCAGCCAAGGAGTCTCCAATGGCCACCATCGCTCTCGATTCGCGCCTCGACAAGAACACCTCAAACTTCATCGCCTCTGAGCACCGCATGCTCATCGACGGCAAATTCGTGAAGGCCGCATCCGGTAAAACTCTTCCCGTCTACAACCCCGCTACCGGAGAAGTCATGGCCCACGTTCCCGAGGCGGAAGCCGTCGACGTGGACCGCGCTGTCCGCGCTGCCCGCCTCGCCTTCGACGAGGGCCCATGGCAGCGAAAGATTACCGCATCGCAGCGCGGACGGTTGCTGTGGAAGCTGGCCGACCTGCTCGAGTCGCACCTGGAGGAGTTTGCCGAGCTTGAATCGATGGACAACGGCAAGCCGCTCGCCGTGGCGCGTGCTGCCGATGTGCCGCTGGCGGTTGATCTTTTCCGCTACATGGGTGGGTGGGCTACGAAGATCATGGGCCAGACATTTCCTATCTCTTTTCCCGGCGAGTATCTAACGTATACCCTGCGCGAGCCGATCGGCGTGGTCGGGCAGATCATTCCGTGGAACTTTCCTCTGCTGATGGCGGCGTGGAAGCTGGGTCCAGCGCTCGCTGCGGGCAATACCGTCGTGCTGAAGCTTGCGGAGCAGACCCCGTTGTCGGGCCTGCGGCTGGCGGAGCTGATCCAGGAGGCGGGCTTCCCTGATGGCGTGGTCAACGTGCTCACCGGATACGGCGAGGGCGCGGGCGCACCGCTGGCGGCGCACGATCTGGTCGATAAGATTGCCTTCACCGGCTCGACCGAGGTGGGCAGGCTGATTGTCGGCGCGGCGCGCGGCAATCTCAAGAAGGTCACGCTGGAGCTGGGCGGAAAATCACCGGCGATCGTCTTCCCTGATGCCGATATCGATAAGGCCATCGCTGGAACAGCTTCGGCTATTTTCTTCAATCACGGGCAGTGCTGCTGCGCGGGATCGCGGCTGTTTGTGCATCAGGACATTTATGACAGGGTCGTCGAGGGCGTGTCGGATATCGCGTCGAAGATTCGCGTCGGTTCGGGACTCGATCCGGAGACGCAGATGGGTCCACTGGTTTCAGAGGAGCAATACCAGCGCGTTTCGAGCTTCATCGATTCTGGTCTAAACGAAGGCGCGAAGGCCACGGCAGGCGGGCGTCCGGGCGCGGAGAAGGGATACTTTGTTCATCCTACGGTGTTGACGGATACCAAGCCGGAGATGAAGGTCATCCGCGAGGAGATCTTCGGGCCGGTGGTCTGCGCCATGCCATTCAACGACGATGATATCGACCGCATCGCCCGCGAAGCCAACGATTCGATCTATGGTCTGGCGGCCAGTATCTGGACCCAGAACATTTCCGTTGCCAACAAGATGGCCAAGCGGATCAAGTCGGGGACGGTGTGGATCAACTGCCACAACGTCTTCGACGCGGCGCTGCCGTTCGGCGGATACAAGCAGTCAGGATGGGGGCGCGAGATGGGCGGCGACGTCTTCAACAGCTATACCGAAGTGAAGGCGGTAACGACGGCGCTGTAAAATTTACGATTTGCAACCGGAGGAGAATTCCCCCCGCGATTGCACCGGCACCAACGGCGGAAATCAACCCGCATCGCACTATCTGGAAGTCTGCAGCAGGAAAATTGTGCTCAGAGCAGTCGCGAAAACCAACCCAAACGGAGAAACCGCGTGAAACGTCTCGCAGCATTGCTTGTCCTGATTTTTGTTGTGTCCGCTGTCGCGCAGAACTACCCGCCGCCACCGCCTCGTCAGGGACCGCCTCCCGGCGATCCCTGGGTTTACGGGCCGCAGAACAATAACTGGGATCCCTCGTGGAACCGCCGCCCGAATCCGCATCGCGGTGCTTGTATCTACACAGATCGCAACTTTGGCGGAAACCACTTCTGCGTACGCTCCGGTGACCGTCTGCCTAGCCTGCCTGGCAATTTTGGAGGAAACGTCTCCTCTATCCAGCTCTTCGGCGGAGCCAGGATTCAGGTCTTTAACGATCGCAACTTCTCGAATGGCAGCACCACACTTAACCGGAGTGTTGGCGACCTGCGCAACGTTCCTTTCCGCGGTGGACACACCTGGAACAACCGGATTTCCTCGATGATTGTCTACTAGTCGCGCAGTGAAATCGGTTGGCTCCGTTGGCGGAGAATTTCAACCGAATCCGTATAATAAAACTAGAAGAGAAAAAGGGACCCTCAGAAGGTCCCTTTTGTCATTGCCATAAGCGGTTTTGTTGCTGTGGGTTACAAAAGTACAATCTAAGAAAGCCCGTTAAAATCAATCGCCTACCAAAATTGATTCTAAACCTGTTTAGAATGAATGGATTACAGTTAACATCCGTAAGATGAATGGGTTACAGAATCACAAACAGTAAACCACACGGAATGAATGGGTTGCGGATTACAAGGGGGGAGGGGGTACCCCTCAGTCGGCGACTGCGGGCAGCTCCAGCTGCTCTGAACCCTTTTCGTCGACGTAGGGTCTGAAGCAGGTGCGGCAGCGGGCCTCGTACAAGCCGGCTGCGCCCACCAGGACCAGCGACTGGCTCGCGCCCAGCCTTTGGGTGTGAACGGCAGGAGCGCCGCACTGCATACAGACGGCGGAGAGCTTGACCACCTCGTCCGAGATGGCCAGCAGATCGGGGATGGGCGGGAAGGGCTCGCCCGCGAAGGTGGTGTCGAGCCCGGCGAGGATTACCCGCTTGCCGAGGTGCACCAGCTCAAGTGAAAGAGGAACAAGTGAAGGATCGAAAAACTGGGCCTCGTCGACGCCGACGACTTCGACCTGGTCGATCTGCGGGAAGAGGACTGCCTTTAGCGCTTCGACGTTGGCGACAGTGACGGCGTCGAGGGTCTGCGAGCTGTGGGAAGCAATGGCGGTGCGGTGGTAGCGCAGGTCGAGGTCCGGCTTGAAGCAGAGGACGCGACGCTTCGCGATCTGGGCGCGCTTCAGGCGACGGATGAGCTCTTCGGATTTGCCGGAAAACATGGGGCCGGTGATGACTTCAATACGGCCGGGATGAGGGTGAGGCATACTGGCGGGATTCATGGGTAGCTTCTCGGAGTTTATGACGTTGGCCTGAGGAATTCGAGGTGCGCGATACGACGAGTGAGTCCCCGCTACAATCACCAGAGTGTCCCTCGATTTTAAGATTCTGAAAACCAATGGGCCTGCGCGCCGCGCGACCATGACGCTGCCCCATGCGGTTGTCGAGACGCCAGTCTTCATGCCGGTGGGGACGGCGGGATCGGTGAAGGCTGTGCCCCAGCATCTGCTGGAAGAGCTCGACGCGCGGATCATCCTCGGCAACACCTATCACCTCTATCTGCGGCCCGGGCACGAGCTTATCCGGCGGATGGGCGGGCTGCACCGCTTTATGAGCTGGCCGCGCGCGCTGCTGACCGATTCGGGCGGATTTCAGGTCTTCAGCCTGAACGAGCTGCGCAAGGTGAACGAGGATGGGGTGGAGTTCCGCTCGCACCTCGACGGCTCGACGCACTTTTTTTCCCCCGAGCACTCGATGGATGTGCAGATCGCGCTCGGGTCGGACATCGCCATGGCCTTTGACGAGTGCACGGAGTATCCCGCCGATTATGCTCGCGCTAGGCGGTCGCTCGACCTGACGCTGCGCTGGGCGGCGCGGAGCAAGGAGCACTTAGAGAGGCACAGGCACGAGCGGCCGTGGGGGAAAGAATCAGGGAACAGGGAACAGGGAACAGAAGATGCGTTCGCGGGCAAGGAGCCGAACCTCTTTGGCATTGTGCAGGGTGGCATGTACAAGGACCTGCGGCGCGAGTCGGCGGAGCGACTGGTGGAGATGGATTTCCCCGGCTACGCCATCGGCGGTCTGAGCGTGGGGGAGCCGCGGGAGCTGACACGCGAGGTGATTGCTGAAACGCTGCCTCTGTTGCCTGCCGATAAGCCGCGCTACGTCATGGGAGTGGGGTATCCCGACGAGATTGCGGAATATGCGGCGATGGGGGTGGACATGATGGACTGTGTGCTGCCGACGCGCGCGGCGCGGCACGGGCTGCTCTTTACGTCGGAGGGGCGGCTGAACATCAAGAACAAGAAATTCGCAGAGGACGAGGGTCCGCCCGATCCGGAGTGCGGCTGCCTGGTTTGCAGACGGTACAGCCGGGCGTATCTGCGGCACCTGATGGCAGCGCAGGAGCCGCTGTCGGCGGTGCTGAATACGTTGCACAACCTGGCGTTTTATCTGGAGACGATGCGGAAGGTGAGGGAGGGGATCGAGGGTTCGACGCAGGCGCAAGGACACGACGTTGAGGCCACCGCAACCCGATCTCAGCCTTGACACCGCTTTATCCGGTACGCGATGCTTGATAGCAGTTACTCCTTGGCATCCGGCAACGTGTGTGCGACCGTCGGGAACCGGGGTGGCGCAAGTTGATCCGGCCGGTAGCCGGAGTGGCAGCAAGGAAGCAGCAGGCGCTGTTCGAAGCCCTTTCGGCAAAAGATTTTCCTCTTAGCCCGGGGGCCTTTCCTGAAATCACCAGGTGTACGTCGCGCTGAGCAGTTTTTGCTGCTTCGCCGAAAAAGGATTGTGTGTTGACGTTAATGATGCTTGCCTTTCCCGCGCTTCCACCCGTCGTCGGCTCGATTCTGCCTTTTGTCCTTATTATTGCGGTCTTCTACCTCCTGCTGATCCGGCCCAACCAAAAGAAGCAGCAGCAGTGGCAGCAGATGCTGTCGAATCTGAAGACCGGGGACAAGGTCACGACGACCGGCGGCATTCGGGGAACGATTATTTCCGTCAAGGACGATGCCTTTCAGCTGAGGATTCCGCCCGACAATATCAAGATCGAAGTGGTCAAAAGCGCGATCGCTTCGGTTACCACCGACGAGGAAGCAAAGTAGCACTCATCGTAGAAACTCATGCGTAAGAATCTCACCACGAAAACGATTGCGATCTTTGCCATCCTGATCTTCTTTGTCATCGGGATTATTGGCTTGCCCCATGGTCTGAGCGGCTCCGCTCTCAAGGAATCGATCCTCAACCGGATTCACCTGGGGCTGGATCTCAAGGGCGGTACGCACCTGATCCTGCAGGTGATGGTCGACGAGGCTGTGGGCATTGCCACCGACAGCGACGCGGCGCACATCCAGCAGGATTTACAGCAGAACGGAATCACGGTTGGCTCGGTCACAAAGCCAGATCCGAAGCATCCGGAGACGATCCTGATTACGGGCGCTCCACCGGATCGCGGCGGCGATATCCGTAGCGTCCTTGAGTCCAAGTACGGAGTGCAGTACGACATCGGCTCAGGCGCGAATAACACCTGGACACTGACGATGAAGCCGTCAGCAGTGGCCGAGATCAAAAAGCGCGCTGTGGAGCAGGCCATCGAGGTTATTCGCACTCGTGTTGACTCGCTGGGCGTGAGCGAACCGGTGATCCAGGAGTACAACCTGGGGAGCGACCAGATCCTGGTCGAGTTGCCGGGCGTGGACGATCCGGCCCGCGTCAAGGAAGTAATTCAATCGACAGCGCGGCTGGAGATTCATGCCGTGCTCGGCGGTCCTTACACGAGCGAGCAGGATGCACTGCAGCAGCTCGGTGGGAGCGTTCCGCTTGACTCGATGATCGTTCCAACGGGTCCCGGAGTTTCGCGTACCGGCGGTGTCGAGTATTACCAGATCAAGCGGACGGCCGAGATCGGCGGTACCGATCTACGCAGCGCGCGCGTGGGCCAGAACGCGAATACCAATCAGCCCGAGGTGGACTTCTACCTGACGACGGCCGCCGGCGACCGCTTTGCGGAATACACCGGCGCGAACAAGGGCAAGGACCTGGCGGTCGTGCTCGACAATAAGATTCGCGAGGTCGCTGTAATCCACGACCAGATTCGCGATCAGGGCAATATAAGCGGAGGCATGACTTCGCAACAGGCGAATGATCTCTCGATGCTACTCAACACCGGATCGCTGCCGGCGTCTCTGCATTACCTGCAGGAGAGCACTGTAGGGCCCTCGCTGGGTGCCGATTCCATCCACCAGGGCGTGATGGCGTCGATCGTAGGCATGCTGGCGGTCATGGCTTTCATGCTCATCTACTATCGCGGAGCGGGCATCAATGCCGACCTAGCGCTGTTTCTGAACCTGGTGATCCTGCTCGGTTTTATGGGCTATACGGGCTCGACGCTGACACTGCCCGGCATTGCGGGCGTGATTCTTACGATTGGTATGGGTGTCGACTCGAATGTGCTGATCTTTGAGCGCATTCGTGAAGAAGTGCGCGCGGGAAGGACTCCGGCGGTAGCGGTCGATCAGGGCTTCGCGCATGCCTGGACGACGATCATCGACACGCACGTAACGACGATCGTTTCGGCGGCGATCCTGTTTATCTTTGGCACGGGGCCGGTGCGCGGATTTGCTGTGACACTGACGTTCGGACTACTGGCCAACCTGTTTACGGCGGTCTTCGTTTCGCGCGTGATCTTTGACTCGAACCTGAACCGCAAGCAGCGCGGCGAGGCGTTGTCGATCTAATGGATTCCCAGGTCCCAGAATCGGGACCTGGGGCACCCGGGCAAGATTGCGCACTCCGGCCGGGATGACAAGCAATTAAGGACTGATTTCGTGGAACTGTTCGGTGAAGTAAAGATTGATTGGCTGGGGAAGAAGTGGTACTTCCTCGGATTTTCGCTGATCTTCAGCGTGGCCGGCGTGCTGTCGATGCTGTTTTGGCACCATATCCCGCTGGACGTGGATTTTCGCGGCGGCACCGTGGTGCGCGTTAAGTTTGACCAGCAGCCCAACATCGACCGCATTCGCTCGGCCGCCGACAAGGCGGGACTGAAGGATGCGCGTATCCAGAGCTACGGGCCGGCTGCAAACCACGAAGTTATCGTCACGCTGGCACAGAGCCAGACCAGCGAGGCGGCTCTCGACCAGGGACGGGCTGCGATCGTCGGCACCCTTGCGGCGAACTACTCGACTACGGGCGCGGCAAATGAGGGCAAGCTGGACCTTGATAATGCCGGGCGGGCCTCGCTTGCGGCGTGGCTGGCAGAGAAGGATCCGGAGCACCTGGGATCGAGCGATGTGGCCACGCAGCACTATACGCAGCAGGCGAATGCCATCCTCGATTACCGCGACAACCACGGCGGCCTGTTCGAGTCGATTGACAGTCTTTCCGGGGTGGCGACTCCGGCGGTAGTGAACGAGCTCAAGCAGGATGCGTATCTTTCGGGGTTTACGGTGCGCAACGTGGAGATTGTCGGCCCGCAAGTGGGCGCGCAGTTGCGCAAGCAGGCGCTACTGGCTACGCTTTATTCGCTGGCCGGAATGCTGGTGTATCTGTGGTTTCGCTTCGAGCTGATCTACGGCGTGGCCGCGGTAGTGGCGGTCTTTCACGACACGCTGATCACGATTGGAGCGTTCTCGCTTCTCAGTAAGGAGATTTCGCTGACGGTAATTGCCGCGATCCTTACTCTGGTCGGCTACTCAATGAACGACACGATCGTGGTCTTCGACCGCATTCGCGAGAACCTGCGTCTCTCGCGCCGGGAGCCGCTGTCGGCCGTGGTGAACCGAAGTATCAACCAGACGCTGAGCCGGACGGTACTGACGTCGGGACTGACATTCCTGACGGTGTTGTCGCTTTACATCTTCGGCGGTGAGGTTCTACGTGGCTTTTCCTTCGCGCTGGTGATCGGGATCCTAATCGGTACCTACTCGTCGATTGCGGTTGCTGCGCCCATGCTGGTGGCTTATCAGGACTGGCGGGCGAAACGTGGAAAAGCAGCGGTTTTGCCAGCGGCAAAGCGGGCTCGCGCTTAGTTCTTTCGCAATCTGGGCGGTTTGTGATAGAACAAGGCTCTCACCTTTTCCCTGGCGGCTGGCACGAAAACAAAATCGGGATTAAGTAGACCAAAATGGGAACAAAGTAGTGCTATTCCGGTGTCTAAAGGTGATAACGACGTTTTGTACTCCCGAGGTTGGCCATGTTTGAAGACGCTCTCATGGAATCCGGCGGCAAGATCAAGACCAAGAGCAAGTACTACACCATCGTCGGCATCTTGCTGAATTGCTCGATTCTGGCTGCTCTGGTCCTGTATCCGTTGATTTATCCCGAAGCCTTGCCAAAGGCTTTCCAAACCACCCTACTGGCCGCGCCTCCGCCTCCGCCTCCACCTCCGCCTCCACCCCCGCCTGTTCCGGTTCATGTTCAGAAGGTGGTTTCGGAGATGCTTAATAATCAGCTCACTGCTCCGACCAAGATTCCTAAAGACATCAAGATAGTGAAGGATGATGCGCCTCCGCAGCCCGCGATGGCTGGTGTTGCGGGCATGGACGGCATGGGCGGCTCTGGCGGCGTGATGGGCGGCATCCTGGGCGGCATCGGCACCGGTCCGGCACCCGTCGTGAAGGCCGCGGCTCCCAAGAAGATTGCGGTTTCGGCCGGCGTGATCGCCGGCAACAAGCTCGGCGGCATGACCCCGCAGTATCCGGCCATCGCGAAGGCTGCCCGTATTCAGGGAACGGTTGTTCTTCAGGCAACGATTTCCAAGGGGGGCACAATCGAAGGCCTTCATGTCGTCAGCGGTCCGCCCATGCTTCAGCAGGCTGCTATGGAAGCGGTCAAAACGTGGCGTTATCGGCCTTACCTGCTCAACGGCGAGCCGGTGGAGGTGGAGACCCAGGTTAACGTCATTTTCACCCTCGGGGGTGGCTGATCTTCGTGTCCGGTCCGTCCGGCAGCTCTGACGGGCCTGGTCGCAGCCATTCATTTCTCAATCAAGTTCCCAGTATTTACTCCTTAGGAGGAAAGATTCAGTGATTCTCGCTCATCTCAATCAAGTTGTCTTCCACCCAGCAGCCCTGGGATTGTTTCAGGATCAAACGGTCGGCTTCAGCCCGGTAGATCTCTGGAACAACATGGGCTGGCTGGCGCGCGGCGTGGTGTTCGTGCTCTTCATCATGTCGATCTGGTCGCTGGCTGTGATCATCGATCGCTACCTGTACTTCAATGCAGCACGCAAGCAGTCGCGCGAATTTGCTCCCCGCGTGGCGGGCGCTCTCAAGGAAGGCAAACTGGATGAGGCGATCAAGGTTGCCGACCGGAACAAGAAGTCGCACCTGGCCGAAGTGGTGACGGCCGGCCTGCAGGAGTTCCGCAACTATGGCAGCGGCGGCGCGATCACGCCGGAGCAGATCGAGTCTTCCAAGCGCGCTCTGGAGCGCTCCGAAGCGATTGTGCACGCCAAGCTGAAGCGTGGTCTGGGCGGCCTGGCGACGATCGGCTCGACGGCGCCATTCGTTGGGCTGTTCGGAACGGTCGCCGGTATTCTCAAGGCCTTCCAGGAAATCGCAACGCAGAAGACGCCAGGTATCGGCGCTGTGGCCAGCGGTATCTCGGAAGCCCTGGTGACGACGGCGTTTGGGTTGCTCGTGGCGATCCCGGCTGTTATGACCTTCAACTATTTCACCAATAAAGTTGAGGCCTTCGACGTCGAAATGGATAACTCATCGAGCGAGCTGATCGACTACTTCATCAAGCAGAGCAAGCGGTAGTTTGCCTGAAGGAGCGAGAAATCACGCAACGGGAGCGGTCGCCTTGCGCTACTGTTCCCGTTGCAGAATCTTGGTCAGGCATTTGAAGGACGCTCGATCCACGGAGTAACGAATGGCAATCGTAAAAAGAGACGAAGGCAAAAAGGTAAACTCGAACATCAACGTCACGCCGATGGTGGACGTCATGCTGGTGTTGCTGATCATCTTCATGGTCATCACGCCCATGCTCGAAAACAAGGTCAACGTGAATCTGGCCGTCACAGAGAACGCGGTTGCCATGGACGACGCCAGTAAGGAAGACGCCATAACCATCGCTATTACCCGCGACAGCAAGGTATTTCTCGGGCAGGATCAGACCAGCATCGCCGATCTGGGGTCGAAGGTGTCCGATCTGCTTTCGAAGAAGACAGGCAGCAAGATGGTCTTCTTTCGCTCGGATGCGCGGGCCCATTACGGTACTGTGATGGATGCCATCGATGCAGTCCGGACAACCGGAGTGGACGAGGTGGGATTGTTGACCGAGAACCGCCAGCCTAACAGCAAGCCGCCGACGGGCGGAGGCGAGTAGGCCTCGAGATCTTCGGAGGGCGTGGGGAGTCGCATGGCGATGACGGGAAATAACGGGATGTCCGGGTTAAGCTCCGAGATCAACGTGGCTCCTCTCATCGATGTTCTCCTGGTTCTGTTGATCATCTTTATGGTCATCGTGCCTGTCGTTCCCCAGGGTTTGAATGCGCTGGTCCCACAGGAGCCGAAGGGCAAGCTTCAGCCGGCACCTGACACCGTTGTGGTGGAAGTAAGCAGGGGTTTCGGCGGGACGGTATCTTATCGTATCAATGAGCAGGAGGTCGCGAAGAAAGATCTGCGCGACCGGTTCAGTGCGATCTATGCGACTCGCGCCGAGAGGGTGATGTTTGTGAAGGGTGACCCCAGGCTAAACTTCGCATCGATCGCGGAAGTGATCGATCTTGGCCATTCTGCCGGTGTCGATCACATTGGACTCATCGGGTCACAGGTCAACACGGCTGGCAACGGCGCGATGAGATAGAGATTGATTACTCGGGAGAGAATTTCCCGAGAAAAGAGGAACTGACATATGGGTATGGCAGCTGGCGGGCCGGGTGGACTAAATTCGGACATTAACGTAACCCCCCTCATCGATGTGCTCCTGGTGCTCCTGATCATCTTTATGGTCATTGTGCCGGTGACGCCCAAGGGACTGGACGCGCTCGTGCCGCAGCCCCCCAAGAACCCCAATCAGGAACAGCCCAACGATCGCACCATTGTGGTGCAGATCCTGGGGCAGGCGAACGGTATCCCCACCTATAAGATCAATCAGGACGACGTCGCCAAGAACCAGCTTCGCCAGCGTCTTGACGAGATCTTCGCCCCGCGGGCCGAAAAGGTCATGTTCGTGAAGGGCGATCCGAATCTGAACTTCTCGAGTGTGGCAGAAGTTATTGACATTGGCCATGCGGTCGGAGTAGACCATATCGGGTTGATCACTCCCAAAATTGAAGCGGGTCAATAGAGGCCCGCTTCGCCGTCTCTCAGCCGGGTCAGGTCCATGGCCTTTCTGCAACTTAGACCCCCGCCAACCCCAAACAGATTTTCCGTGAAGCTCTTGCCTAATGGCGTAAAGGAAGTACAATCACTGCGCAAGGGTTTTTGCCCCTCCGCGCTCTTGAAGCATCCCAATCACCAGCAGCTCCGGTGATTTGAAGGAGACGAGACACAGAATGAACCGCAAAGTACGTTTTCCGGTGATGGCCGCCGCAACCCTCTCGTTGCTTGTCCTTATGACCGGATGCCAACGCCTCAAGGCTCGTGACCAGTTGAATAAGGGCGTACAGGCATACAAGAGCCAGAAATATGAAGAGGCGATCAATCACTTCCAACAGGCGGTGAACGATGACCCGACGCTTCCCATGGCCCATCTTTATCTGGCAACGGCATACGCTCAGCAGGTCGTTCCCGATCTGACAACGCCGGAAAATCTGAAGAGCGCGAAGCTCGCAATGGATGGCTTTCAGGCAGTGCTGGACAGGGATCCGAAGGACATCAACAGCCTGAAGAATATGGCGAGCCTCTACTTCAATATCGACAAGTACGACGAGGCGAAGCAGTGGCAGATGAAGGTGCTTGCGGTCGACCCGCAGGACGCTGAAGCTGCTTACACGATCGGAAGCATCGACTGGCGCCTGGCTTACCGTAATGCCGTGCAGGCCCTCAAGGATGTGGGCATGCAGGACGACGGCGCCGGCAACGTCAAGATGCCGAAGAAGACCTGCCAGGAGCTGGTGGAGAAGAACACGCCGCTAGTGAATGAGGGTCTCGAATATCTTCACAAAGCCGTCGACATTCGACCCTCGTACGACGATGCTATGGCCTATCTTCAGCTGATGTATCGCCGCAAGGCCGATCTGGAATGCGGCAACGAGGAAGCCCGCAAGGCGGATATGGCACAGGTCGACCTGTGGCGCGAGAAGAACATGGCCACACGCAAGGCGAACGAAGAGAAGAAGAACGAAAAGGCGAACGGCATCCAAATGTAACGCCGCTGCGATCTGAATGCGAGAGCCCCCGGTTCGCCGGGGGCTTTCTACTCTCTGCAATTAGAATGAGTTCTTGCGACCGAGCCCTGCATTGACCGCCTTCAAAAAGATTCTCATTGCCAACCGCGGCGAGATCGCCCTGCGTATCGAACGCGCCTGCTGCGAGCTTGGTATCGGCACCGTCGCAGTGTATTCGGAGGCGGACCGCGCAGGGCTGCATGTTCTCGAAGCCGACGAAGCTTATCTGCTGGGTCCGCCACCGGCGGCGGAGTCATATCTGCGCGGAGACCTGATCCTCGATATCGCACGCCGTGCAGGTGCGGATGCAATTCATCCCGGCTATGGGTTTCTGTCCGAGAATGCCAATTTTGCCGAGGCATGTGAGCGGGCAGGGATCAAATTCATCGGGCCGGCGGCCTCGGCGATGCGAGCCCTGGGATCGAAGACGCGAGCGAGACAGGCGGCGGATGTCGCAGGGATGCCGAGGACTCCGGGATCGACGCAACCGCTGGCTTCCTTGGCTGAGGCTTATACCGTGGCTGAGGAGATTCGCTATCCGGTCATGCTCAAAGCCGCGGCTGGCGGAGGCGGCAAGGGTATGCGGGCGGTCATGCGGCGAGAAGACCTGAAACCGGCATTCGAGGCGGCGCAAAGCGAGGCGCAGCGGGCTTTCGGGTCCGATGAAGTCTATCTGGAGAAGTTGATAGAACGCCCGCGGCACATTGAGATTCAGGTGCTGGCCGACGAGCATGGGAACGGCCTGTATCTTGGCGAGCGCGAGTGCTCGGTGCAGCGGCGGCATCAGAAGGTGATCGAGGAGGCGCCTTCGCCGGTGGTTGGGCCGGATCTGCGGCGCAGGATGGGAGAGGCTGCCGTTAGGCTGGCGCAGTCGCAAGGTTACACGAATGCCGGGACGGTCGAGTTTCTGGTCGACGACGACCAGAATTTCTACTTCCTGGAGATGAATACTCGGCTGCAGGTGGAGCACCCGGTTACGGAGCTGGTGACGGGCCTGGATCTTGTTCATCTGCAGATTCGGATTGCGCAGGGTGAGCGGCTGCCCTTGAGACAGGAAGATGTTCAGCTTCGAGGCCATGCCATCGAATGCCGCGTTTACGCCGAGGATCCGGACAACGGCTTCTTCCCCTCCCCCGGTAAGATAACGCGGCTGCTGCAGCCGGGAGGGCCGGGGATCCGGGAAGACTGCGGCATCTACGAGGGATGGGTCGTGCCCTTGGACTACGATCCAATGCTCTCGAAGCTCATCGCCTATGCGCCCACCCGCGAGCAGGCCATCGCGCGGCTGCTGCGCGCGTTGGATGAGTACGTCATCGGCGGCATTCGCAGCAACCTAGGCCTATTCCGCCGGATCCTCAGCGACGAGGGCTTTCGCACGGGCCGGATCGATACAGGCTATCTAGACCGGCTGCTCGCCGAGGCAGCACCCGACAGCGTTTCCGGCGATGACACGGTTGCCGCTGTTGCCGCGGCGGTCTTTGAGAGCCTGCGGGGTGGTCCGGCATCGGCGGCTCAGGCCCCGGCGAGCGCCTGGAAGTCGGCGGCACGCCGAGAAGGTCTGCGGGAGGGGCTGCGCCGGTGAAGCTGGAGATCGAGATTCAGGACCGCCTGCGGATCGTCGAGCTTGTGCCGGGCGAAGCCGATGGACAGTTCCGCGTGACGCTCGACGGCGAGGCGCTCGAAGTGGAGGCGCGACTGCTGCGGCCGGGCGTGTTGTCGCTCGTGGTTGCGGGGCGCTCGTATCGGGTGGCACGCGAAGACGATCTGCCTGCGACCAACGGCGGCGAGACGGCGGTGTTATTTGCCGGCTACCGCTATCCGTACCGTGTCGAGGACTCACGCTCGCTCAAGGCAAGGCGGGCGCACTCCGGGGGACATGACGGTCCCAAGGTCATCAAGGCATCGATGCCGGGACGCGTGGTGCGCGTGCTGGCTCAGCGCGGCGAGGCCGTTGAGGCACATCAGGGCGTCGTTGTCATCGAAGCCATGAAGATGCAGAATGAGTTGAAATCTCCGAAGGCGGGGACGGTGGCGGAGATGCGGGTAGTTCCCGGGGACACGGTGGCAGCGGGGGATGTGCTGGCGGTGGTTGAGTAAGAGCCGGTCTGATTCCGGGTACCCCCCCTCCCTATTTCCGGGGCTGTCGTAACCGTGTAATTGCAAGAGACTTGCTGATGTATTGCTCCCGCAACCGTCCCATTCCATGGGATGAAGATGTAACCCATTGTTGCAGTGGGACTTACGAGAACAAACTAAGCCTTTGTCCGCAACCGTTCGATTTTATTGGGAGGGCCTGTAAGCCTTTGTTGCGGTTATTGACGTACCCCCATTCATGGGCCGTGCGGAACATTAATGGAGAACAAATCCGAGAAACAACAGTAGAAACCTCAAGAGGGGCAAGTAGAAAGGGCTCCGCCGGTGTGCAGGCGGGCTTGGTTACTACTTCTATTTGGCTTGGTTACTACTTCTATTTTAGGAGATCCCGTGAAATGCTCAGCCAGATTTACTCCCTTCAGAATCAGCGGATTGCGAATGAAGGACTTGACAGACGAAGGCGAGAATTCTCAGGGATGGCCGGTCGGTTCCAGCGGCCGCGCGGGCTTTTTGGGTCGTCGCGGGCCTTTTATTAGACGAAGTGCTATCTGCCGCCATCTCAAGGAACATGACGAATACGGCGGAACAAGACAAAGAGGGACAAGGCAAAAATCGAGAGCTGATGGCGAAGGACACTCATGCAGAGATCAAGCTATCCGTGGATGAAGAGGCCATACTGGACTATCTCTACGAGCGTCCGCAGGAATCGCACTCAACCGATGGTATCGCGGCAAATCTGGACGACAGGCCGCGGTCAACCGATGAAGTAGTGAGTGAGTTGCGGGCCGCAGCGGAGGGCGAGACCGAGTCGCCCATAGACCGGAAGCGCAGCCCGGTGGACGTGGAGCGGGACATAGAGGTTTTGATCTTCAAGGGCCTGGTGGCCGGGCAGCGAGCCGGAGGTCCCGGCCAGGTCCGGTACGAAGATCTCCATCTTACGGTCGCGGGGGAGCGCCGGGCAATCTCGTTGAGACATCCGGAGGCTACGGTATCCCCGAAGCATGCGTCGCCGACGCGTAAACCCGCATAGCTTCGCAGCGGCAGGTTTTTCAGAAATTATGGTTGAGTACTCAGACGCAGTCTGAGCACCAAAACTGGTATTTTGAAACGCCGATGCGAACGAGAACACGGTGATCTATTTCAGAGCCTGAAACATATGGGTAGCATCCATAACTCCCATGAGGACACCCTGTGAGGCTGTAAGTCAATCAACGGGAGCCGAAGTTCCATGCAGAGAAGCAGCCAAGCCCTGGATCCTCACGGCAACCATACTTGCTTCGAGCATGGCATTCATCGACAGTACCGCGATCAATATCGCTCTCCCGGCACTGCAAGCAAGGTTCCACGCCACAGTAGTGGATGTTCAGTGGGTGGTGGAGTCTTACGGGCTGTTTTTAGGTGCGTTGATTCTAGTTGGCGGGTCGCTCGGCGACCTGTTTGGCCGCCGCCTGATCTTTATGGCGGGTGTATCGATATTTACTGTTGCTTCGGTCGTTTGCGGCCTTGCGCCGAGTATGGCTGTGTTGATCGTCGCACGGAGCATCCAGGGTGTGGGCGCTGCGCTTTTGGTGCCGGGCAGTCTGGCGATTATCAGCACATCTTTCGATGAGAAAAGCCGCGGTCAGGCGATTGGCACCTGGTCTGGATTTACTGCGATCACCATGGCAGTTGGCCCCGTTTTGGGTGGATGGCTCGTTGAGCATGCTTCCTGGCGCTGGGTATTTTTCATCAATCTTCCCATTGCAGCGGCTGTGATTGCGATTTCGGCCTGGCGAATCCCAGAAAGCAACGGTACAGCCGCACGTCGAGTCGATTGGTCAGGAGCGCTGCTGGCAACCCTCGGACTGGGCGGCGTTGTCTTTGGCTTTATCGAGTCAACCGACCTGGGCTGGAGAAATCCTCTGGTCTGCGGAAGCTTGATTGTTGGCTTTGGCTGTCTCATTGGATTTGCCGCGCTCGAAATTCACACTCCTTTCCCAATGATTCCGCTCGTTCTTTTTAAGAATCCCAGCTTTGGCGGCGCCAACCTGCTCACTTTGTTCTTGTACGCAGCCATTGGAATTTTCTTCTTCCTGTTTCCGTTAAACCTAATCCAGGTTGAGGAATACTCCTCAACTTCAGCCGGTGCAGCTATCTTGCCATTTATTCTTCTGATGTTTGTTCTTTCGCGTTGGTCTGGCGGACTCGTCGCGCGCTATGGCCGAAGAAGACCATTGATCGTCGGCCCTCTCATTGCCGCGCTTGGCTTCGGCCTGTTTGCTCTGCCCACCATCGCGCATGGTTACTGGATGATGTTTTTTCCCGGCGTGATCATCCTCGGATTCGGAATGGCCGTCACCGTGGCGCCTCTCACGACTGTCGTAATGAATTCAGTGGACGAGGAGCGTCTCGGCACGGCGTCTGGAATCAACAATGCAATCGCCCGTGTTGCTGGAATTCTTGCCATCGCAATTCTCGGGATTGTGATTATCTATGCCTTTCGCGTGCGGCTCGATCGCACATTGGATCACCTCTCTCTGCCGTTGTGGGTGCTCCAGCAACTCCGGGCTCATGAGTCCCGGCTGGCCGGCCTGCAGGCGCCTGCCAATCTCGATCCGAATATGAAGGCTGTCATCAACAATTCGATTCGACAAGCGTTCGTATTTGGATTCCGCATCGTAATGCTGATCTGCGCCGGCCTATCGTTAGCAAGCGCCGCAGTCGCCTGGCTTATCCTTCGGAAGCCAGCGATCCATCCAGCCTGAGCTCGCTGGCCGCCTGACTCAGGGAACACCTGTGCAACGGTTCTCAACGGTAGCGAGACTCAAACAATCCTCCAAGCTGCCAACCACCGGGACTCGCCCTGGTTCCAAAAAAAAAAGGCGAGCCAGTCGCAGTTGACCGGCTCGCTGGTTTTGCCTGAAGGCTTCTTAGAAAATAATCTTCAGGGCAAGTTGAGTATTGTACGGTTCGCCGGAGCCGATGCCGGGCGCGCCATAGGAGACGCCGATCGTCGAGGTGCTCCAGCCAAATGCGGAACCGTAGCCAAGGTTATTCAGCGGCTGCGCGAGGTTGGTGCGGTTGAAGATGTTGAACATCTCGACGCGGAATTGCGCGTGAACAAGTTCCTTGTAGAGGGGCAAGTTCTTAACCAGCGATAGATCGACGTCCCCGAAGCCGGGTCCGATGACCTGATTCCGGCCCAGATTGCCGTAGGCGCCATTCGCCGGCACGGTGAAGCTGTTTTGGTTGAGGTACTGAGCAAAGGAGTGCTGCTGTACGGAGCGGTTGCTGTTGAGCGCCGGGCCGGTGATGCTGGCACGGTCCTCGTTCTCGCCCGTTCCGCTGTTATTCTGCCCGGTGAGAACGTTGACCGGTTCGCCGTTCTGGAACTTGAGGATACTGTTAAGCTCCCAGCCATGGGTCAGAGCACTTGGTCCGTGGCCGAAGGCCGGAATCTCATAGTTGAGATATGCGGCGAAGTGATTTCGGATGTCAGCGTTCGCGTTGCCCCAGTCCCCGGCCAGATTCATCGAGTTCTGCGGAATCGTGTTAAAGACGCTGGAGTCGTCGAGATTGTGGCTGTAGGCATAGGCAAATTGGCTGGTAAACCCGTGCCACGAACTGCTGCGCAGAGTTATCTGCAATGCGTTGTAACTGGCGGAGGCGGCGGAGTTGATCTGGTTGATGATGCCGAAGTTGGGGAACTGGCTGAAGTAGGGACGTGAGCACTGCAGATTGTTTCCGGGAGTACTCGGTGTTGCCCCACTGAAGGCCGGCGCGCAGGTCGTTGAGTTGTAGGGCACAGCTACATACTGGCTGCCCAGGGCTGCCTGATTGATGTCCTGCAGGACGAGGTTGTGGCGGCTGACCGAGCCCACGTAGCCGACATTCAGCTGCCAAGCATTGCCCAGGCTCTGCTCGACGTTCAGGCCGAAGAGCTGGACGTAGGGCGTCTTGAAGTTGCGGCTGACAGAATAGATGGAGACCACATTGTCGCCTGTGGGCAGACCCTGGCTGGGCGTGAAGATCGGCGTTGGCTGGTTATAAGTCCAGATTGGTTGCGGAGGGTTAGCCGCATTGAGAACAATGGACTCGTTGGGTTCGGTGCCGACCGGATTATTGTTGACGCCGCCGGCACCGCCGTTGGGGATGCCGATATTGCCAAAGAAGGCCTGGCCAGCGGGCTGGTCGAAGTAGATGCCATAGTTGGCGCGAATGACCGTGTTGTTGTGCAGCTGGTAAGCAATTCCGACGCGGGGCGAGAAATTGAGGCCGTTGCTGTTGTAGATGTACTTCGGCGTGCCTGAGCCCCCGCTGGCTATCACCAGACCGTTGGCGCTAGTGGGGTCGAAGATGGAGAGATTCGGGTCGTTGGTGTAGAAGGGCTGCTGGTAGTCATAACGCAGGCCAAGGTTGATGTTCAGCTTGGACGTGATCTTCCAGGAGTCCTCCCCGAAAGCGGCTCCGGTGTGAGCGTAGATGAAGCGCTCCTGGGTGCCGAGAGTGATGGTGGACTGGAATGAGTAGCCGGCGAGGAAGTCGGCCAGGTTCAGCACATTGGAGTCTGTGACCGAGGGATCGTTAGCCCAGGGGCCGAGTACTCCGCCGGTGCCGAAGTTGAAGGCGCCGCGGGCACCCCAGTTGTAGTAGAGGTCGATGTAAGCGCGGCGATACTCAAGACCGAGGCGAATCTGGTGCCTGCCGAAGGTCCAGGAGAGTGTGTCCGAAATATGACCGGTGATGTCGTTGCGGCCTGAAGTCGGCGTAACTCCGATCGAGTCAAAGCCGTTGATGGCGAGCTGCGGAGAGCCGGACAGACTAGCACCCGTATTGAGACCGGCCAATGTCAGGGGATCCTGGCCGTGGTTCGCATCGGCAAAGGACTGCGTAAAGTAGCTGACGCCGGCTGCAACCTGGTTCACCATATTGGAACGCAGGCTGTAATTCCAGACCGCATCGTAGTTCTGGATGTGCGAGGGAACGGTCTGGAAATACTCCGGCAGGTAGGAGCAAACAAAGATGCAGGAAGGAGCCACGGCATATCCCTGCCCGAAATACCAGCGCCCCGACAGGTGGCTTCTATCGCTGAAGTTGTGGTCTATCTTCGCGACGATGTTATGGCTGTAGCCGCTTTGCGGTGCGGTGCTGGAGTAGTTGCCGGGCGTGGCGGGCAGGTTGGCAATCTGACTCGGATCCCACAGCGTGCTCAGGATGTTCTGCGAGACCTGACTGGGCTGGACGCTGTATTTGCTCAGTTCCGCGAGCGCCAGTGCCTGATAGGCCGGCGAGGGCTCGGTGACGGTATTGGGCTCTCCGATGACGAACTTCTGTTCCTCGTAGGTGAGAAAGAAGAAGGTATGGTCACGCCAGATGGGGCCGCCGAGTGAACCGCCCCAGTTCTGGTTGCTCAGCGGCTGCTCCTGAGTCCCGGGAGTCACAAAGGGCGAGGTTACAGCCAACGCCTGATTCCGATTGAAGTAGTAAGCGGAGCCGTGGAAGTGATTGGTGCCGGACTTGGTGGTGATGTTCAGGTTGCCGCCCGGGCTGCGGCCGGTTTCGCTGTTGCCCGTCGTCTGCAGCGAATATTCGTCAAGCGCGTCAATTGGATAGATGACGCCGGCGATGCCGCTGATGCCGCCCTGGTTGACGGCGTCCACATTCAGGTAAAGATCATTATTGTCCGTGCCGTCGATGGTGTAGTTAATCTGGTTGCCACGTGTGCCGTTGACCGAACCAGAGTTGTTGTAGCCGGCAAAGGAAGCCGAGGTGCCGAGAAGCTGTGTGAAGTCGCGGCCATTGAGCGGCACGTCCTGCAAAGCCTTCGAATCGAGGGTAGTGGTCTGCGTGACGGTGGTGGTGTCGAGCGAAACAGCCTGGGCAGAAACTTCGACGGTGGAGGCTTGTTGCGCAACCGTCAGCTTGACGGGCAACGTATAAATCTTGCCGGCGAGCACCTGCACACCACTGACCTCGGTGCTCTGGAAACCGACGGCTTGAAACCTGACCGTGTAGGTATCAAGCGGAAGGTCGCTGAACGAGAATTCGCCAGCGCCGGACGAAACTGTCTCGCGGCTGACCGCGGTCGCCACGTCGACAGCCGTCACTTTTGCGCCGGCAACGACTGCACCCGAGGGGTCGGTAATTGTGCCGTTGATGCTGCCGCGGAAGGTCTGCGCCAGCGTAGGAATGGACATCAAAAACAGGAGGGCGAGCATAGCCGGTAATACCGGCAGCAGTCGTCTATTCAGTTTCATTTGAAGCCTCGTCACGAATGAAATAAGCTCCCAGCACCTGCGTGCATTTAGCTGCAGCAGCTGCCGAAAGTTGTAGTGTGCAGATCCATAGCCCGGGAGTTAATCGGACACAGCGCTTACGAGCACCGCTTTACTACATTTTTATTTCTCATCGATGCTCA
>CAVWLS010000016.1:0-103825 GCA_963755975.1 uncultured Acidobacteriota bacterium | reverse complement strand
CCTGCGCATCCTGCACCTCCACGGCAAACATCGCCACATCCTCGCCATCGGCCGAGACCTCGCTGCGGTCCGCCGTCATCACCAGCTTTGCCGCAGCGTCCGGTAGTCTCGCGCTTCGCAGTCATCGCCAGCTTGCCGTCTTTGTAGCCGCGCGCCTCAATCGCGCCGGGAGCATAGTTCACCATCCACGCCAGGTGCGAATCCTTCTTCACCTCCTTCGTGCCCAGGCTCTGGCCGTTCAGGAGCAGCTCCACCTTGTCCAGATTCGAATACACCCAGACGGCAATCTCCTTGCCCTCCATCCCCGGCCAGTTCCAGTGCGGAAACAGGTGCAGCACCGGCTTCGCCGTCCACCACGACTGGTAGTAGAAGAAGGTGTCCTTGGGAAAGCCGCAGGTATCGATGATGCCGTACTGCGAGCTGATGTTGGGCCACCCGTTGGGCGAGGGCTCGCCGCGATAGTCGAAGCCCGTCCACACAAACCCGCCGGACAGCCACGGCCGCGCGTCGCAGAAGCTCCACCAGCCTTCAGCCGACGCGCGCCCCGTCGTCGTGTACGGATCGTACGAGCCCACGTAGCCCTTCGCCGGGTCGGTGATGTAAATGCCGCGCGTGCCCACTGCGCTCACCGTCTCCGTGCCGATCACCGGCTTGTCGGGATGCGCCTTGTGATACGCCTCCGCGCTGCGGATCCATGTAGTTGTAGCCGATCACGTCGCACACCGCCAGGCCGCCGGTGCCGATCGCCCCCGTAGGCGCAATCGAGACTGGCCGCGAGCCATCGTGCTCCGTCGCTACCTCCTTCATCGCCGTCGAGGATCAGCACGCCCCGCTCCGTGTTCGCCTGCCCTTCTTCATTGCCCATCGACCACATAAAGACGCTGGGATGATTGCGGTCGCGCCGCACCAGGTCTCCAAACTGGCTCAGCCCTTCGGGATTCGACGACATCATGCGCGTCTCATCGAAGACCAGCATTCCCAGTTCGTCGCAGGCGTCCAGCAGCTCCGGCGTCGGCGGATTATGCGAGGTCCGCAGATCGTTGCAGCCCATCTCCTGCAGCTTGCGCATGCGGTAGTACTGCACCGCATCGGGCAGCGCCGCGCCCAGGCCCGCGTGGTCCTGGTGATTGCAGGTCCCCTTCACCTTCACTGGCTTGCCGTTCAGGAAGAATCCTTTCTCCGCGTCGAACTTGATGGTGCGAATCCCGAAGCGCGTCTCGTAGCGATCCACAACCTCGCCGCCCACGCAACCTCCGTCACCAGCTTGTATAGATTCCTCTCTTCAAGCGACCACAGCAGCGGCTGCGTCACCGGCATCTTCTGCTCGTAAGTCTGCTCGCCCCCATCGGCAATCGACGCCGCGGCCGTCACGACTTTGCCCACCGCCTTGCCCGTCGGATCGAGCACCGTCGACACCACGCGCGCACTCTGCGCCGTCTTGCCGTGGTTCTCTACCTCGGTCCGGATCGCCAGCCCCGCCCCGCCCGGCCCAACTTCCGAAGACAAACGTGCCCCATTGCTTCACATGAACCGGATGCGTCTTCACCAGCCACACGTGACGGTAGATCCCCGCTCCCTCGTAGAACCACCCATCGCTCGACGTCGCATCCACGCGCACCAGCAGCACATTTCTCCCGCCCGGATTGGCAAAGTCCGTCACATCGAAACTGAACGGATCGTATCCACCGCTGTGCTGCCCGATGTAGAAGCCGTTGAAGACCACCATCGATTCGCGATACGCCCCGTCGAACTCAATCGTGATCCGCTTGCCCGCGTCCGCCGCAGGAAGCTCGAAGACCCGCCGGTACCAGCCCACGCTCGTCGCCGGATACGTCCGTCCCAGCGGATAGAAACCCTTTGCTCGCCAGCGCCGGATCGTTCGTGAACGGCAGCTCGATCGCCCAGTCGTGAGGCAGATCCACGGCTCCGCCAGTCGCTGTCGTCAAACGCCATCGCCCCAGCCGGAAGAAAATTTCCCGTCTTCTGAAAATTGCCGGTCCGCCCGCTCCCGAATCCAAAATCCTTCGCCGGGTCATCGGCATTTCCGAGAGTGAAAGCGCCAGCCAAAGTCGAGCAGCAGCCGTTCGCGCCCCGCGCCCGGGCCTGGCGATTGAGCTTCGCGCGTAATGCCTTCCGGCAAGGCTTCGGCGTTCTCTGCCGCAGCCGCCATCGCCGCGCCAAACGGACCCACTCCGTTGACCGCCGCAACCGCCACCGGAGCCAGCAGCCCGCTCTTCAAAACGTCTCTGCGTGAAAACGGTTTCATTCCACCTCCAGAAATCCGGCCGAAGCATATCTCCTGCCGGTTTTTAACCCAGCGATTTTCTCTGATTATCTTGAGCGAAAAAAGTATACGCTTCCTCGCCTCATGCGCGAGGCCAATTCCTTTAGTTCAGAGAGCCCCAGCCCCTGCTATAAACCCTTATGCGCAAGCCGGCCCTGCTCGCCTGCATCCTGCTTCTTTCCGCCGTCGCCCAGGCTAAAGTATCTATCGCACCCGTCCCCGACGAGATCCGCACCAACCGCTTCACCGTCACCATCGACGGACATCCCGCCGCCTTCTCCCACGCCGCCGCCAACTACTATTTCCTCAACTTCGACCTCAAGGGCAAAGCGAAGATCGCCATCACCGCGCCGTCCGACGACTACTGGACTAAGGGCGTCGAAGTCCAGCCATGGAGCCTCAACATCCGCCCCGCCCTCAGCGGCCGCACCATCACCTTTACCCTCAAACACCCTGCCAAGCTCTCCATCACTCGCCCCGGCGACCACCTCGCCGGAGCCGAGATGCTCTTCCTCTTCGCCAACCCGCCTGAGGCCAACCCGCCTAAACCCACCGATCCCAAAATCCGCTACTACGCCCCCGGAGTTCACCGCGAAAGCATCGACGCCCACACGGGAGACACCATCTACCTCGCCCCCGGCGCCGTCCTCTTTGGCAGCCTCAACATCTGGCAGGTCCAGAATGTGAAGGTCTTCGGCCGCGGCGTCATCATCTACGACGGCCCGCAGGACCCCAACGACGACACCGGCTGGAAGCACCAGCCCAACTGGCACTGCATCGTCATGGACAACGCCCGCAACATCGAAATCAGCGGCATCACCTGCGTCGTCCGCAGCCGCACCTGGATGATCCAGATGAAGGACTCGCGCTTCATCACCTTCGACAACGTCAAGGTCATCGGAGGCAGCGACGCCAACGCCAACCAGGACGGCATGGACTGGCTCGGCGGCGGCGACACCGTCGTGCGCGACATCTTCATCCGCGCCGCTGATGATGTCTTCGCCATGCAGGGCAACTGGGACGGCTACACCCACGAGGCGATGATCGCGCCCGGCCACGACGTCACCAACATCACCGTCGAGAACAGCGTCCTCTCCACCAGCATCTCCAACATCGTCCGCGCCGCCTGGCCCGAAAAAGTCTTCAATGGCGCAAACTTCACTCTGCGCGACTCCGACGTCATCCACATGGGTATCGGGTCATGTGGAATCCCCTTCGCACTCCTCGATTTTTGGGCCACCAACGGCGCCACCGGACACACCTCCGGCTACCGCTTCGAAAATCTCCGCCTCGAAGACTGGTACTCGCTCGTGCAGATCGAAGCCCAGGCCGGAGTTCAGATCAAAGCTCAGCCCAACCCCTCCGTCCGCGACATCAACTTCAAAAACATCTGGGCCATCGAAACGCCATCCCTAGTGCCATCCACACTGCTCGGCGACGTCGACGGCATCACCTTCGACCACGTCCGTCTCGCCGACAAAGTCGCCGCCGCCAACGCCGACATCCCGCTCAACCTCGAATCCGGCGCAAAGCAACCCACCTACGTGAACACCACGCCGCGCGCCGCCTTCACCTACACCACCGGACCACTCCGCCCCCACCAGAAAATCAACTTCGACGCATCCCCCTCCGGCCCCCACATCCGCACCTACGAGTGGACCTTCGGAGACGGGTCGACCGCGAAAGGCCGCAAAGTCCATCACAAATTCCCCGACGCCGCCGGAACCCTCTGGGACAACTCCGGACGCTTCCGCGTCACCCTCAAAACTACAGCCGACGACGGGACCACCGACGGTGCAAGCGACTGGCTCTATCAACCCATAGTCATCGCCAACACCTTCCACGATCCCGACCCCACCGCCGCAACCGACCCCGGCCTCAACTATGCGTATTACGAACTACCCGCCATCTCCCTCGCCACTCTCGCCCGGCAAAACCCCGCCGCAACCGGCGTCACCCCACGCATCGACACCACAGCACGCAAGCGCGACGATAACTATGCCTTCACCTATGACGGCTTCCTCAATATCCCCGCCGACGGAGGCTACACCTTCACCCTTTTCGCCCGCGACGAAGCCCGGCTCGAGATCGATTCCGTCCCCGTCGCCATCAGCCAAAAGCCTTTCGCGCAGGTCTGCGGTTCCGTTGGAAACGCAATGCAGGCCGCCACGGGAAGCATCGGCCTCCGCGCCGGCCGCCATGCCATCCGCATTCGGATGACCCACACCACTGGCCCCAGCGACTTCGCCGTCAAATGGCAAGGCCCCGGCCTCCCACTCTCCGACATCCCCGCGAGCGCCCTCTCACATTAGCTCGCACGCCAATGCACGTAGGTCCTGCCTCAACACCTGAAGTTGTCATCCTGAGCGGAGCCTGGCGGCAGCCTCATCGCCGCAGGCGAAGTCGAAGGATCTGCTTTTTGCCTGACCTGCTTTTATCTAAGCAGGCCGATACGTTTTGCATTCCCGCTCTGCCGCTGTAGCATCAAACATCGCGCAATCTCAACCACCCATGAACGCCATAGAAAAGAAACCATCACGGTTACATAAATTCTGTCGCGCCTGCTCGCACCTCTTCATTTACGCCATTTTGCTCGCTCTCATCCTCTGGACAACCGCCGCCCTCTACTTCGACGTCCGCATCGCCTGGCTGCGCATTCCCTGCATCATCCTCTATCTGCTCGCCATCGCCGCCGCTTTCGTCTGGATCAAACGATTCTGGCAACGCATCCTCGCCTGCCTCATCTGCTCCATCATCGTCATGCTCTGGTGGTTCTCCCTCAAGCCGTCAAATATCGGCGACTGGCAGGCCGACGTCTCACGCACCGCATACGCTGAAGTCAACGGAAACATCGTCACCATCCACAACCTCCGCAACTGTGACTACCGCGCCGAATTCGACTACACCTGCGCGTGGGAGACGAAGCAGGTCAATCTCGACGATATCCGCGGCCTCGATATTTTCCTCGACTACTGGGGCTCTCCCTGGATCGCCCACACTATCCTCAGCTTCGACTTCGGCAACGGCGTCCACGTGCCCTTCTCCATCGAAGCCCGCAAGCAGGTCGGCCAGAGCTACTCCGCCATCCGCGGATTCTTCCGCCAGTTCACCCTCATCACCGTCGTCAGCACCGAGCGTGACGTCGTCCGCCTGCGCACCAACTACCGCAAGGACGAGGACCTCTACCTCTACCACACCACCGCCACCATCCCCTTCGCGCGCTCTCTCTTCCTCGACTACATCGGGCTGGCCAACGATCTGCACGACCATCCACGCTGGTACAACGCCCTCACCGACAACTGCACCACGCAGATCTTCGCGCTCGAGTCGATGCGCACCCAGCCCTGGAAACTCGCGATTCTGCTGAACGGTAAAGGCGATGAGATGGAATACAGGAAGGGAAATCTAGCGACTGGCGGCCTGCCCTTCGATGAGCTAAAGCTCCGCGCCTACATCAATCCCACCGCCAAGGCCGCAGACGACGACCCTGACTTCTCCGCCCGCATCCGCGCGGGTCGTCCCGGCTTCGCGACGCAATAATGCAGTCACTCGGAGGTTCCTCCACTTCGCTCTAGCGGCTGAAGGCTGAGGCTCGGATTTCTTCGAGTGGCAGTCCTGTCCCCCTGCAAGATCTGTAGATACAATTGTTGTCGCTCCCCCAAATCCGATAAAGAGAGTAGCCCGCTCGATATGCCAATCTACTTCAATTCGATTCTTTCTCAGTTTGGGTTTAAGCCGGAGAACGTCATATTGCTACGCCATCAAGATCGTCGATCGACGACAAAACGAACGATCTACGAGATGTGGCGAGATGACCGCTCCACTTTCGATTTCTACCAATCGACCCAAGCTATGGAAAACCGATCGAAATTCTCCAGAGCAGGTCACTGGGCGTCATTTGTGGCCACTCCTCACGGGTCGACTATGTTTGTCGGACTTTATTCCGCGCAATACAAGGGCCCCCTTCCACTCGATACACTTAAGCCAGCAAATTTTGGCTTCGCAATAAATCCGGAAACAGACGCTTATGAGCTTCATTCCGATGAGCGTCTAGCAGATCTTATAGGAAGGCTATTCATCGAGTGGGGTGACGGTACTCGCGCCTGGGTCCAACGTGCTGACAATCAAAACAAAACAATTGTTGAGTTGCACCGCGAATTTACTGAACCTTCGTTCCCCGGATTTCTTAACTTTCGCAAGCCGCTGTCCGAGATACAAGAACTCCCACTGAGCTGGATTGAGGCTCTTAAGAATTCACAAGGCGTTTATCTGCTCACGTGTCCAAAGACCAAGGAACACTACGTCGGCTCTGCATGCGGTGCTGATGGTTTCTGGCAGCGCTGGATGAACTATGTAATAAACGGCCATGGTGGAAATATCGCCTTGAAGAGCCGCGAAGCCAGCGACTACCAAGTCACCATACTTGAAGTTGCTGGAAGCGCTATGACGCCGCCTGAAATTCTTCAGTTAGAAAGCAAATGGAAGCAAAAGCTTCAAAGCCGAGAAATGGGATTGAATAGCAACTAAAGGTTTCGGCTACCTACTGTCTCCGCAGCAGGTTCGCTGGACGCTTAATAACTGACCGGACCTCAGCTGACTGTACTGAGCTGGGCGCTTCCCAGCTGGCCCTACACCAGCGCCGTGCCCGCGATCCCCTCCAGCACCTTGAGAGGAGAACTCTCCGGCGCAACCAGCGCGTCGGGTTCGACCAGCAGCGTCTGCTCCAGCGCGTACTGCCCGGCCAGCACCGCATGCGGAACCGTATCCGTATACACCATCCAGCTCGACCCCGCCGGAAACTGCCACGGATACTTCGCGCACTCGGCCTGAAAGCGTGCATTCTCTTTGAGAAAATTGTGGAACCTCATCATGAAGTCGTCGTATGCCGATCTCTTGATCGACGGAATCGCCGCGCCCAGCCCCATCGCGCGCCCCAATCCCTTCGCCGCCCGGCTCAACGCATTGTCCGGCGTAGGACGAATCTGCTCCGGCGCAAACTCCTTTACCACCGTCGCAAAGGGATCGCCCACGACCCAGTCCCGCGTCCGGGTCGGATGAATATTGTTAAAGAAGCGCAGAATCCGCGCCCCGTGCGTCGGCCGTGTCGGAAACGCATCCGTGTGCAGCAGGTCGTTCCGCTTGCGCAGCGCCAGATCGCGCCCCTCTTCCTCCTGCGGACGAAAGCTCGCATAATCGAGGCGCCACTTCGCGTGATAGGGCGACAAAAATCCCGTCAGAAATTCGACCACATGCTGTGAATACGCCCGCATGATCCCCTGCAGACGCGCCACCGCCACCGCATCGGCCGTCTTCGTATCCACACCGCTCAGCTTGTCCGGATTCGCGCCGCGCGCCGGCTTATACGCGATGTTCTTGTGCAGTGAGCTGTCCGTCTGTTGCTGCCCCAACAGAAACGCCAGATCGTCCGCTGCAATCGGCACCGGCGTCTCAGGAAAATACAAAATGTCTCCGGCCTCGAGCCGCGCGCACCACTCCCACGCCTGCGCCTCGGCAACCGGCCCGCTCAATTCTTCGCGGGAAATCGTCACCAGTCCCAATGCTTACTCCAACTGAAATCCAGCCTCATCCCGGCTGAGTTCGGCGCCATGACTTTAACCGAAAATCCAGTTTTGTATCAGGGCACGGCTCCAGTGCCTGCCATTATTCCGCTTGACTCGGCAAACATCCGTTTTGAAAGGGCACGGCTTCAGCCATGCCGCAAACAGCCGAAAATCCAGTTTTGTATCAGGGCACGGCTTCAGCCGTGCCGTTACTGGCCAAAAAATTCATGGGGCTTTAGCCCCTGAGGAATCATCTCCCGGCAATTTTCCTTCTCACCCACAGACCCAGCAGCACCACCAGCGCCAGGCCTAACGCTACCAGTCCTGAAGGAAAGGCCACGTACCTGTAGCTGTCCGCCATATCGACCGCATGGTGTCCTGCCGAGTTATAAAACAGCAGACTCACGATCGCCACAAAGCACGTCAGGAAAAACACCAGGAACCCGAAGGCAATCGCCATCACCAGGCTTGAAAACAACCCCATCTCGCCCAGGGGGATGCCGAAAATCCTGCCCGCATTCCCGCCCCGATCCCTGTCCCGGCTTCCACTTGCCGCACTGTGTGCGCTAAAGTTCGTCACAGGCTCTAGAATACAAGCTTATGGTTGAAGCCGCCCAGATACCCCTGCTCACCGCCGCCCAGGTGGCGCAGGAGGCGCACGTTCAGCAGTCCTCCAACGGCATTTTCTATGCCAGCTTCGGAGAAACCCAGATCGCCCCCGAAGACCTCGAGCGCATCGTGCAGGCCGTGCCCGCCGCCATAGCCAACGCCCTCACCCGCCGCGCCTGGTACTTCGTGCCGCTGGCCATCGGCGAAAACGATGAGACCACCATCGCCTCCGCCTACAACATCGACCTCGGCGACCGCGCCATCTGCCACCGCAACGTCAGCTTCGGCTCCTCCGACTGCATCTTCATCTCCACCCGCCTCATGCAGGACCGCTTCGCCCTCGCCTTCGAATTCTTCATCAATGTCGGCCATCACTTCGTCGACTCCGTCGGTGTGCCCGCCAGCTTCTCCGATCTCGCCTGGTCGCAGGTCAAAGCCGACGTCCGCGGAGAAACCAGCCAGGACGCCTGGGAGAACCGCCGCCGCGCGCGCGAGCGCGGTCAGACGCACAGCCAGGAGGGCAGCCACGACAGCCAGCACGGCCCCGAACTCGTCCAGAACGCAAATCACGAGCAGGTTGACGAGAAAGCCAAGTCCGCCTATCTCGAAGCCGCCTTCTCCGACGCCCTCGCCATCTACATGCTCGCGCTCACCATCGACTTCGACTACACCGAGCTGCGCGAGCGCGAATACCCACTCCTCGCCGCGCCCGCATTGGCCGAACGCCTCCGCCACGTCGCCGGCCTTTTCCCTGCCAACCCCGGCTACGAATTCGAAATCCGCTACCGCCGGAGAGGATAGTAGCTAAACGCTAGTCGCCGTTGTCAATCGGCAGCGCCGCCCGTCAATGCGCCGCCATCATCTCCATCACATCCTTGCGCAGCGCCACCCGTCCCGTCTCGCGCGTGTAGAACATGTGCCCGCCGGGAAACTCATGCACGCTGACTCTTCCTTGATCGCCCATCTTCGGCATTTGGTTAACCGTCAGCACCGAGCCCATGAACGGGCACGACAGATCGTTCCACCCATGCATAATCAGTACCCGCAGCTTGGGATCGGCCGCCACCGCCTGCCTAGTTGCGTCACCGAGCCCCGGCGCAGCTCATCGTCCGCGATCCCATTGCCCGGTTCACGTCATAGGAAAGCGCGTTGTATCGGGCATCGACCTTCCACCCCACCGTATGCGTCACGAACTCCACCATCGCCGTCGTCGCCGGAGCGATCATCGCCGCCAGTATCGGGTCGTTCGCCCTTCGCTGCGGCGAATACGGGAAGGGGTCATACGAGGTCACATTCGAGTCGTACACCGAGCCCAGCTTGCCCTCTTCGCGAAAGACCTCGCGCAGATACGCGCCCGTCTCCAGCCGCCCGCCCGAGCGCTTCACAAACTCCGCGTCCAGCCCCGTCAGCTCCGTCACTTTCTGAATCATGGCCTGCGTTGCCGCCGGATCGGTATTGCCCTTGATGAGCGCCTCGGCATAATCGCCCAGCGTATAGGCGATCACCGGCTGCATCGCCTCCTCTGTCAGCTTGTGCTCGCGCTCCAGGTGCGCAGCGGTGATCGAAGGCAGTGTCACCATCCACGGAATCGGCGAGAGATCGCCATTGTCTTCGAGCGTCGGATTGAGATACGGCGACACCAGTACCACTCCATTCATCGCCACGCCAAGCTCCGACTGAAGGTAATAGGTGATCCGCGGCCCGCGAAACCCGCCGTAGCTCTCGCCCACCAGGTACTTGCGCGAGCCCAGCCGGTCATTCGTCACCAGCCAGTCGTAGACCACGCGCGACAGATATTCGATATCCGGCTCCGTGCTGTAGAAAAGTTTCTTTGCCTCCGCCTCCGGAACCAGTGAGCGGCTGAAGCCGGTCCCGATCGGATCGATAAATACCAGGTCGGTGAAGTCCAGCCACGTCCCCGGATTGTCGCTCAGCGTCGCCGGGTCCGAGGGGCTGTCGCCTTCATTGCCCGCATTCAGATGCTTCGGACCGATCGCGCCCAGGTTCAGAAAGACCGACGCCGCCCCCGGCCCGCCGTTGAAGGCGAAAGTCACCGGCCGGTTCGGCCCGTCCATCGTATACGCCGTGTAGACCACCTCGGCCGCCGTCTTGCCATCCTTGTCGCGCACCGGCAGCGTGCCCACCGTCACCGTGTAGTGCAGTGTCTTGCCGTCCAGCTCCATCGTCTGCTGCACGTGCGCCGGCCCGGGTAGCGGAGGCAGCGCATTCTTATCCGCCGGCTTCGGCTCGCCCGTTTTGCCCTCGCCGCCTTTCTCGACGGTTTTGTCCGCCGGCTTGTCGGCCTGCGCCCATGCGGAGTGCCCTCCCACCGCCAGCAGCAGCATGCCCAGCGCGCAACCGGCCCCAATCCGTAAAATCGCCCGTCGCGGCAATCCCGCCTTGCATTTTGTAACCGCGTCAGTGCCTTGAATCGCCGGCCGGATCGACCCGGCAGCCTCTACACACACGTTTCCACAAAAGGACAAAACCGTTTGCCTGGATTTCATATCGAATACCATACACCGCGTCCACCCCCAGGCCAGCTCCTGAATACCGCGAGACTGGAGATTAACAACTGTCAACTACACCCTGACCCCTGTTCCCTGTACCCTGTAAAAAATGATCGCCCACCTTCGCGGACGCCTCTTCTCCAAACAACCTGGCCAGGCCATTGTCGAAGCCGGAGGCGTCGGCTACGACGTCGTCATCAGTATCCCCACCTTTACTGCGCTGCCCGCCGAGGGCTCTGAAGTCTCCCTATACATCCACACCCAGGTCCGCGAAGACATCCTCGCCCTCTACGGCTTCCTCGACCGCAACGAGAAGCGCCTCTTCGAGCGCCTCATCACCGTCACCGGAGTCGGCCCCAAACTCGCCGTCACCATCCTCAGCGGACTCAACCCCGAGCGCACCGTCGCCGCCATCCGCGCGCAGGACCACGCCACCCTCACCCACATCCCCGGAGTCGGCAAAAAGCTCGCCGAGCGTTTAGTCGTTGAATTAAAAGACAAGCTCGAAGACATGGCCGCCGCGCCCGCCACCATCTCCGCCGGACCCGCCGCCGAAGACGTCCTCTCCGCGCTCGTCAATCTCGGCTACCAGCGCCCCGCCGCACAAAAAGCCATCGAATCCGCCGTCGAAAAGGACAAGTCCCTCGGCCAGGACTTCGACCCTCTCTTCCGCGCCGCCCTCAAAGTGATCCGCTGAGGAGTTGACAGGTGTCAGTCCCTGGCATGAGGCTTTCCCTGAGCCCTGAGCCCTGAGCCCTGAGCCCTGAGCCCTGAGCCCTGAGCCCTGAGCCCTGAGCCCTGAGCCCTTGCCACTTCTCGCCTCACGGCAGTATCATCCTCTCCCCAAGGTGCCCCCATGAGCGAATTGACCACGACAATTTCCGCCGTACTGAAGCGCAAGTCAGGAGAGCTCTTCTCCACGCGCCCCGACGCCACCGTCTTTGAGGCCCTCGAAGTCATGGCCGACAAGCAGATAGGCGCACTTCTTGTAATGGAGAAGGATGAGCTCGTCGGCATCATCTCCGAGCGCGACTACGCCCGCAAGATCATCCTCAGAGGCAAGTCCTCCAAAGAGACGCCCGTCGCCGAGATCATGACCAGCGCCGTCATCACCGTCTCCCCGCAGCACACCATCGCCGACTGCATGCGCATCGTCACCGAGAACCGCGTCCGTCATCTTCCCGTCGCCCACGGCGGGGCCGTCGTCGGCCTCGTTTCCATCGGCGATCTGGTCAACTGGATCATCACCGAGCAGCAGGAAACCATCCGCCAGCTCGAAGCCTACATTAGCGGAGCGGCAACCTAGCTCAAAGCACTCACCAGGGCCCCGGGATCCCAAAGCTGAAATTCTGTTTTGAAAGGACCATCCCATGCCCAGTTATCTTCTCCAGGTCTCCTATAGCGCCGAAGCATGGGCCGCTATGATTAAGCACCCTCAGAACCGTATCGAAGCAGTGCGCAAATCCGTCGAGAAGCTGGGAGGCACCATCACCGCTGGCTGGCTGTCATTCGGAGACCACGACGTGGTCGCCATCTTCGACATGCCCGACAACGTGAGTGCCGCAGCCTTCGCCATGGCCGCCGCCGCCGGCGGAGCGTGCAAGTCTGTGAAGACAACCCCGCTGCTCACCTTCGAAGAAGCGATGGCGGCGATGCAGAAGGCCGGGGCCTCAGGCTACAAACCCGCTACCGCTGGGAAATAAACGCCTCTACTCGTAGCGAATCGCCTTCACCGGATCGAGCGCTGCCGCCCTGTGCGCTGGAATCCAGCAGGCGAGCAGTCCGACGATCGCCAGCAAGGATGCGACCAGCACAAAGACCATCGGCTCGGACGGAGAGATGCCGAGCGGCAGGCTGGCCATGAGACGCATCGCTGGAAACGCCGCGGCCAGGCCGAGTCCGAGCCCCGCGGCGATCTGCCACACTCCGCGCCTCATCACCAGCGCAAGGATATTGCCCGCGTTGGCTCCCAGCGCCATGCGCACGCCGATCTCCTGCGTGCGGCTGTTGGTCGCCTGCGCAAGTACTGCATAGATACCCACCGCCGCCATCACCAGCGCGATCAGCGCGAACCCGGAAAAGATCTTGCTGAAAAGATGGAGAAACCACTCCTGATGCTGAATCGCCTGGGGCAGCGTATAAACATCGAGCAGCGGCAGATCCTGGTCGAGGCTCTGCACCGTTGCCTGCGCAGCCGCGATCGAATTATTGCTCGACCGTATCAGCAGGGCCATGTCGTTCCAGCCCTCCTGCCGCATAGGGATAAACATCAGCGGATTGGGCGACTTCTCATTCATCTCCTGAACGATATTTGCCGAAACTCCGATCACCGTGATCCATTCGCCCGGCTTGTTCTTTTCGTCATACAACCGGAATCGCTTGCCGATCGCAGACTGCCCCGGCCAGAAGTGCTCCGCGCACTCGCGCGTGACGACCGCGGCCTTATGATTCGCCGTTCCGTCGACCTCGTTGAAGTCGCGCCCGAGCAGCAGCGGCAGGTTGATCGCGTCGAAGTAACCCGGCGACTGAACAACGAACGACACTGAAGGCCGGTGCGCCGGATCGATCGTCACCGCAGTGCTCAATCTCGATTTCCCTTGAATTAGCTCCCAGCCCCGGCAGGTCTGAAGTCAGCGCCACATGCGTCACGCCGGGAAGCGCCTTCAACCGCGGCAGCAGCTGATCGTAGAATCGCTGCCGCGCATCGGCGTCTTTGTATCGCGCATCGGGAAAATCGATCCGCGCCGAACTGATCTGCTCCGCCGGCACCTCTTGATTCGCCTCCAGGCTATGCATCAGGCTGCGCACAAACACACCCGCTCCCGTGAGCAGCACCAGCGTCAGCGCGAACTGGAAGACGACCAGCAGGCTCGACAGCTTCCCGCCGCGATGTCTGCCCGCGCTGCGTGCGCCATCCTTAAGCACCTCATTCACATCGGCGCGCGAGAAGCGAAGTGCCGGCGCCAGGCCGAAGAGCAGTCCGCTCACGATGCAAAGCGCCGCGAAGTAGCCGAAGACCGTGTAGTTCATCGTGAACTCGATCCAGTACGGCTTGCCGACATTCTGCGTGCTGAGATCGAACCAGTGCACGCCCAGCCACGCCAGTCCCAGCCCGAGCACGCCGCCGAAGATACTCAGCAGCACGCTTTCCAGCAGCAGTTGCCGCACAATGCGCCACCGCGATGCCCCCAGCGCCGAGCGTATCGACATCTCCCGCTGTCGCAACATAGCCCGGCTCAGCATCATGTTCGCCACGTTCGCGCAGGCAATCAGCAGCACGAATCCCACCGCCGACATCATCAGGAGAAAAATAACGCGGACGGATCCGCCGTTATAGCGCTCGTTGAATGTCTCGATCGTCATGCCCACATCCTTGTCATCCGGATACTGCGCGGCGAGGCGGCGCGCAATCCCGCTCACATCCACATTCGCCTGTAGAATGCCGACGCCGGGTTTGAGCATTCCAAAAAGCGCCAGCGGACGGTTCGTGCGCTTCTCCAGCTCCTCCGTGGGCACCAGCGGCATCCACATATCTGTGTTCGAAGAGAACTTGAAACCCTTGGGCATCACGCCGACAATCGTCGCCGGCTTCTCGTTGATCCGCACCTGCCGGCCCAGTACCCCCGGCGAACCGGCGTAACGGTCCTGCCAGATGCCATAGCCGATCACCACCACCGGCGCCGCGCCCGGCTTGTCGTCGCCGGGAAGAAATCCGCGCCCCAGCACTGGCCGCATGTGCAGCATTTCGAAGATCCCCGCCGAAGCCAGCTCCATCCGGTAAGCCTGCGGAGGAATGCCGGTTTCGCTCAGCGTGCCCCCTTCGTCGCGCGCCGCTTCCAGCGCCGTCAGCGAAGAGTTCTGCGCGCGATAGTCGCGGAAATCCGGGTACGACACGCGCATCGTGTTGTGATCGCGCCGCGTCAGGTTGCTCTCCATCAGCGACACCAGCTGCGCGCCGCCTGGTACCGGCACCGGCTTGAACAGTACGGCGTTGACCAGCGTGAACACCATCGTGTTGAGGCCAATCCCCAGCGCCAGGGTCGCCACCACCGCCGCCGAAAACAGGCGGTGGGAAAAGATCATGCGCAGAGCAAACCGCAGGTCGTGTCCCATGTGCCGGGATACGAACCTGTCCTGTGGCTGGTTCCCGGGATTTTGCGATTGAGTGTCCTAGTGCCTGTTAACAAGCACTGGTCCGCTGGTCAGGCAGGAAGATTCGGAAACATCGGCGGCACCGCTTGGGCGGCGAACTCCTTGAAGACGCGGACCGTTCTGGGGGTGAAGCGATTCCCCAGGTGAACCACCGAAAGATGGAACGTCATCAGCCTCCATCTCGGCATAATCTCGACCAGGCGGCCCTCCCGTAGCAACGCCGGCTGTACGATCGGAGGCAACTCCCCGATGCCGGTGTCCGCCAATAAGGCGCTGGCAAGCCCGGAATATTCGTTGATCGTTAGGTGCGGCTGAAAGGTGATCGTCTCCCGTCCTTTTCCTCTCGTGTCAACGAAGGTCCAGCTGTTTTCGGGCCGCCAGAACGAAAACGCCAGCAGCCTGTGATTAAGCAGCTCCTGCGGCGTCTTTGGAGGTCTGCATCTCTTCAGATATGCGGGAGTCGCCACCAGCTGATGCCGATACGTCAATATCCTTCGCGCCACCAGCGACGAGTCCTCGAGTTCTCCTACCCTGAATGCCAGATCCACTCCCTCGGCAATCTGATCCACAATCCTTTCTGTGATGAAGATCTGCACGCGAACCTCGGGATACTTGGTCTGAAATGCTCCCACCAGCGGCGCCAGCAGCGAATCGGAGATGCTTGGCGGAGCCGAGAGACGCAGCGTACCCGAGATATGCGTGAGGTGCTGCGAAGCGATGCTGTCGACCGCGCCGCTCAGTTCTGCGCCATGCCGCGCATGTTCAACCACCTCCGATCCCACATCCGTCAGCCGCAGGCTGCGCGTCGACCGCTCAATCAGCCGCACGCCAAGCTCTCGTTCCAGCATCGCCACTTTTCGGCTCACCGTCGACAGCGGCATCTTCAGGCGTCGTGCTGCCTTAGAAAAGCTCCTCGACTCGACCACCTGCGCGAATACGACAAGAGAATTCAGATCTGCCATGCGCGCAATTATTCCAAATCTGGAAAATACTTTCCCACTTTGTCCCACTAATCCAATAAGCGGCATTGCGCCTAATATGGCGTTGCATGTGAATTTTCGAAGGACCGCGACCATGAACTCCGATGAAGAAGCTGTTGCAGCTGTGCTTGCGAAATATCAGGACGCGCTCAATCATTCAGACACCGCTGCTGTCATGAAGCTCTATGCTCCCGACGGCGTATTCATGCCACAGCACTTCCCGTCGAGCGTAGGTGCCGACGCGGTGCGCAAGGCATACGATGGTGTCTTCGCCGCCATCACCCTCTCCGTCAAATTTGACATCGCCGAAGTCCGCCAGCTCGCCCCCGGCTGGGCATTCGCGCGCACCAACTCTGCCGGCACCGTGAACCTCCACGCCACCGGCCAGACCACCCCGGAAGCGAATCAGGAGCTGTTCGTCTTTCAGAAGCTCGGCAACGACTGGAAGATCGCCCGCTACTGCTTTTCGACAACCAATCCGCCGCGCGCCTGACCCGCAGCGCCTGCAGCGCAGAAAGGACGGCCATGATGGCAACGATGAAGGCCGCAGTCATCCGCGAGCCCGGCGCACCTGAGGTCCTGAAGATCGAAAATCTTCCCATCCCGGCTCCGAAGCAGGGAGAAGTCCTCATCCGCGTCAAGGCCTGCGGCCTGAACCGCTCTGAGCTCTTCACTCGTCAGGGACACTCGCCCGACGTGAAGTTTCCCCGCGTGCTCGGCATTGAAGCCGTCGGACTCGTCGAAGAAGCGCCTGGCGGCGAATTCAAGAAGGGTGACATCGTCGCGACTGTCATGGGCGGTCTTGGCCGCCAGTTCGATGGAGGTTATGCCGAGTACACCTCCGTGCCCGCCGCCCAGATACAATCCGTCCAGACTTCCCTCCCCTGGGAAACCCTCGGCGCGCTTCCCGAGATGCTGCAAACCGCCTGGGGCTCGCTCTTCACATCGCTGCGCCTCTCGCCCGGCGAGCGCCTTCTTATTCGCGGGGGAACAACTTCGGTCGGCCTTGCGGCTGCGGCCATCGCGAAAAAGCACGGCAATTTCGTTGCATCGACCACCCGTAATCCTGACCGTGAGCAGCTCCTGCGTTCGAGCGGTGCCGACCACATCTTCATCGACGACGGCTCCATCGCCGGCCAGATAAAGTCACCCTCCGCCGCCTTTGACAAAGTGCTCGAACTGATTGGCGTAGCGACCCTCAAAGATTCACTCCGGTGTGCCGGAAAGAACGGTATCGTCTGCATGACCGGCATCGTCGGCAACCAGTGGTCATTCCAGGACTTCGCTCCCATGGAGGCCATCCCCACCGCCGTCTGCCTCACCAGCTACGCGGGCGAATCGGAAGATTTCATGCGCATGCCGTTGCAATCGCTCATCGATCAGGTTGCCGACGGCAGCCTGCACGTCCAGATCGGCCGCGTCTTCCACCTCGACGAGATCGTTGAGGCGCATCGTCTGATGGAATCCAACAAGGCTGGCGGCAAGATCGTCGTGCTCACCTAGCCGCGCGTCCCACAGCCGCGTTAGGCTAACCGCTCTGGCCGCCAAAAGCCCCCGAATCCACCCCGTTCCCTGTTGCATCATTAGTAAATACCCAGATGCGCACGCACGAACCACCTCCGGACGCCTTCTTCCTCCCCGTCGCCTACCCCGAGCAGGACACCGCCTCGACCTCGCCCGGCTATCATCACAACGACTCTGACATCCTCGACGCCTACTCGCGCGCCGTTATCGCCGCCGTCGATCGCGTCAGTCCCGCCGTCGTCAAAATCGACGTCCGCAATGAGAAATCTCGCGGCGGCTCCGGTTCGGGATTCGTCTTCACTCCCGACGGCCTCGTCCTCACCAATAGCCACGTCGTCCACGGCGCAAAGCACATCACGCTGACTTTCCTCGACGGCATCACCGCCGGCGCCACCCTCATCGGCGACGATCCCGACACCGACGTCGCCGTCCTCCGCACCGAGCACTTCCTCACCCCCGCCGCCGAGCTCGCGAACTCCAAAGATCTCCGCGTCGGCCAGCTCGCCATCGCCGTCGGCAACCCCTTCGGCTTCCAGTTCACCGTCACAGCCGGAGTCGTCAGCGCCCTTGGCCGCAGCATGCAATCCTCTTCCGGCCGCATGATGGAGGAGATCATCCAGACCGACGCCGCCCTCAATCCCGGCAACTCCGGGGGCCCGCTCGTCGACTCCGCCGGCCGCGTCATCGGCGTCAACACCGCCACCATCATGGGTGCGCAGGGACTCTGCTTCGCCATCGGCATCGACACAGCGAAATACATCGCCAGCCAGATCCTCCAGCACGGCCGCGTGCGCCGCAGCTGGATCGGCATCGCCGCCCAGAGCGTCCCCCTGCCCCGCCGCATCGTCTACGAATACAAGCTGACGGCATCCTCGGGAGTCATGGCCACCAGCCTCGACCCCGATGGCCCCGCCGCCCGCGCCGGCATGCGCGATGGAGACATCATTCTCCGCTTCGCCGGCGAAAACATCGCCGCCATCAATGAGCTCCACAGGGTCCTCACCTCAGAGCGCGAGGGAAAGCCACAGCCCGTCCTCGTCCTGCGCGGCGTCTCGCTCGTTGATCTCACGGTCATCCCCGCCGGCCGCCCCGACTAAACCCTCCCGACTGAACCCTCCAGCCTGAAAAGGTCGACGCCGTCGCGGGCGCAGCCCCGCCATTCTCGAATTTACTGAATGCGTAGCCAAAGGTTCAGCAGACCCTGCGCGTCGGCCCGGTCTATCAGTTCGAGGGCCAGTTTTCGGTCCGCATCGGACATCTTATCGTCGGAATTGACCACCATGCGTCCCACCACTTTGATGCTCAGGTTGGCAAATACAAATGGCTGACTCCATCCGGCATTGGTCTTTACGATGTAGCTTCCAACAATGTTTCCTCTCGCATCGTAGAAGAAAGCAATGTCAGTAACTCCGTCATCCTCCCAGTAGTAGCGATAGATCACGGCGCGTTCGCTTGGAACATCGTTTCCGTCCTTATCGTTGACAGAAGTCTCGCGCAGGAACGTGTGACCGTGGTAGTCGGCGCCAAAGTGTACAAACTCGAGAATGCTCTGCCCATTCTGCTGCTTATCCAGAATGCTCCGGACCCGCTCATACGCCGAGTTGCTCTGTCCGTAGGCGCAGCAGGCTGAAAGCACGATTGCGCACCATGCCAGCAGGGCAATTGCGAAAGAGACAGGCAGGCTCTTCTTGAGCCGCGCAACATCCGTGATCGATGTCGCCATGGGGGTTCGCGAACGGTCGGCAGGCCGGAACTCGTCGAGGGCAGTCTTGGAATTCGTCATCACACTTTCCTCCTGATTCAACTCCAGGATTGCGATCGCGCCCGGAGTTGCTATCAGGAAGTGCGCAAAGACGAGAAAAAAAGTGTGCCGGAGCGAAGAAAAAAAGCCTTCGTCGGCAATGCTGGGTCGATCAGCCGGATCTTTTGCCGATGAATTAGCGCCCCGAAACGATTCTCCAGTCGCGTGAAGGATCACCGTCGCACCGGTACTGAACTGCGGTTACATTCAACCCCGTTCCGCCGCCGGCAATCGTTAGACAAAGCCCGCTGTTCACATTCACCAGGCGGACTTTTCCTTCGCCCAGCTCTATGTAGCGCCAGCGGCGCGAAGGGTCCTCGTCGCACGTATATTGAACCGACGGATTGTTCGGCTGAGTGTTTCCTCCCGCAACCGTCAGACAGAGACCGCTGTTGAGGTTGGTAATCTTCACCACATCGCCTTGTATGACCGTGAAACTCCAGAAGCGGGAAGGATCCTGGTCGCATGTGTATTGCACAATCTGATCGTTTTTTTCGCGGTTTCCGCCGGCCGGGCTGAGGCAAAGGCCGCTGTGCGCGTTTTCGATTGCTACCCGCCCGCTGGGAGTAGCAGCACTCGCGGGTGGCGCCGCAAAGAAAACTGTGAGCACCACTGCACTACATAAGGGGATGAAAGACCGCATCGTTTTAGACATCGGTGCTCCTGCTTGAAATGGGAGTCCGTCTGGTCGGATCGGCAGGAGCAGGAGCAACAACGAGGAGTGTTTTCCAACAATGGGACGGCTGGGGATAATCATGCTGCCCACGTAACTCTAAAGTCAATAACTATCATGCAAATCAGCATCACGATTCGGTAACTCGGCCATTGGTAAATCAAGACCTTCAGCACTCATCCTCGATGCTGGGAACCGTCGGCCAGCCATCTGCGTATCTACGAAGAGCTTCGTCATTTTCTTGGGCTGGAGTGCGCATGGTCATCCATTGGTGGAACCTCGCAGTCGGATTTACGCTGGGCGCAATTCTGGGAGCGATAGCCGACTGGAGGATTGGCGCCGTGCTTCGCAAGCGGTTTGAGTTGCGCGCCCTCACCCGCGAGTACGCTTCTCTCACCGGACGCTACGCGCACTACCGCATCCGCGACGACGGAACCCACGAGCCCACCGGCGGCACCGTCGAAATCGCCTGGCAGCCCGCCGACGGACTCCTCGAAGCCTCCGGCTTTCACGCCGGAAATCCCGAGTGGCACAGCTATATCAAAATGAGCCGCGAATACGCCGGTACCGGCATCGGCCACTATAACAACGTGAACTCGATCCACGGCGGAATTCAGGCGGTCATCTATTCAAAACAGACCCGCTCCTTCAACGTCATGGGCACCGACCACACCCGCAAAGAGTTCTCCCACTGCTGGAAAGCCGCCGAATAGATCCTGTCATATCTATCAGTCCCTGCCCATAAAGTATGGAAGGTCATTCTGAGGACTGCGCGCATATTGAGCCGCATTCTTCTTGACGGGCCATGGATACGGCGCTAACGTGTTAGCCGCAAGTCAGACTAGCCAGTATCTTCGCAATCGCACGAGTCTCTTGCACGACCGGGGTTGCTTTTCGGATTCGCTCTTCTTCGATTCCGCTCTCCGACCAGCAATGATTTTGGGGCCCCTTCGCTCGTTCCGGAGGCCAAAATGATCTCGGTGAGCCGTCGTCTCTCCCGCGTCGACATTCCTTCTTTTTCTCGCCCTTTTTTCCCTCATGGAACTTTCCGCGTCTTCCTCCTGTCAATAACGCTGGCCGTCAGCGGACTCCTGAGCACTCCACAAGCCTGGGCCACCGCCGCCCCGACTACGACAATGCTGGCCATCACGAGCGGCGGGTCCGACGTGACGTCTGTGGCTTCGGGCACAGCTGTGACCCTCACTGCGACGGTGGTCTCCGGATCGACCAAAGTGACCCCCGGCCAGGTGAAGTTCTGCGATGCAGCAGCGAAGTATTGCGAAGACTCGGCCTTGCTCGCCACTGCGCAGCTGACCTCCGCCGGGACGGCTACCTGCAAATTCCGCCCCGGCATCGGAAGCCACAGCTACCAGGCAGTCTTCGTTGGGACTAACAATTACGGAAAGAGCGCGTCCACGACGGCCTCACTGAGCGTGCCCGTGCCCTATCCGACGACGACTGCGATTGCTTCTTCTGGCTCGCCCGGCAACTATTCACTTACTGCTACGGTTAGCGGCTCACGCAGCGCGGCTCCTGGGCCAACCGGCAAGGTCTCCTTTCTGGATACCACGAACGGCAACGCTTCGCTGGACGAGGCAGCACTAGGAACGGCTACGCTCGGCGAAGGCTTCACAACCGCCTCCATGCCGGTCGGTGCCGATCCTCCACGTTCCGTCGTAGTAGGCGACTTCAACGGGGATGGCATTCCGGACATGGCGACCAACGAAGCGGACTACTTCGATTCGGAGGTCTCGGTGTTTCTTGGCAACGGGGACGGAACTTTCACCTTAAAGCCGCTTCAGAATATCGGCAACGAGCCTTTTGCTATTGCGGTGGGCGACTTTAACGGGGACGGCATCTTGGACTTGGCGGTTACTAACTGGGCAGGCGATTCAATATACGTTGGCGGTTCAACCGTAACAGTGGCGCTGGGCAACGGAGATGGGACTTTCACCACAAAGGCCACGGTCAGCGTCGGAAATGAGCCGGGGTCCATTATGGTAGGCGACTTCAACGGGGATGGTATCGCCGACCTGGCCGTGGGCAATGAAGCTGACGGGACCGTGACAGTATTGCTGGGCAAAGGCGATGGAACGTTTACTACGAAGTCAACCCTGTCCCTAAATATCCCCGCCGGCCTCTACGTAGATATTCCAATCGCCGTAGGCGACTTCAACCGCGATGGCATCCAGGACCTGGCGATAAGCAACGTGTTTGACAATACCTTAACTGTATGGCTTGGCAATGGAGACGGCACCTTCACCACCAAGTCGACCCCCGCCGTCGGCTCCGGTCCCATATCCATTGCGGTGGGCGACTTCAACGGAGATGGCATCCCGGATCTGGCGGTAGCCAATGTTAACGACAACACGGTGACCGTCCTGCTGGGCAACGGAGACGGGACCTTCACCACTAAGTCGACGCCCACTGTCAGCAACGGAGCTGGCTGCGTCGCGCTGGGCGACTTCAACGGAGATGGCATCCCCGACCTTGCCATCGGCGGCGACGCAGTGACGGTGCTGCTTGGCAATGGGGACGGAACGTTTACTACACAGTCGTCGTCCGCGGCAAGCGCAGATTCGATCGCCGTTGGCGACTTCAACGGAGACGGCTCACCCGACATGGCGGCGACGATTTACATAGGAGAATTAAATTTTCCCGGCACCGTGACGGTGCTGTTAAACCAGCTCCTAACGGAAACATCGACCGCCACGCTCAGCAATGTTTCGGTATCGGGTGCCGAGACGCACCAGATCGTGGCCAGCTATCCGGGCGACACGAATTACAGCGCCAGTACATCCAATAACTTGCCGCTGCTTGCAGAAAAGGTGGCAACCACCCTCACCCTGACTTCCAGCCTCAACCCCGCTACTTATGGCGTTAACGTCTTTCTAACGGGAACGCTCACTCCTTATTCCTTCGGAACCTTTAACACGGACGGTGAGACCGTGACCATTTACAATGGGAAAACGGTCTTGTTTTCCCTCCCGCTGTCCGCAGGCGTGGTTTCGTTCAGCTCGCAGGCAATTGAAATTCCTCTTCCAGCCGGAACTTATACCTTTACGGCCAGTTATCCCGGCGATAGCAGTTTCGCTGCCACCACCAGTAACAGCCTCGTTCAGGTCATAGAGCCGCTCGTGGCGTCGCCTGTAATCAACCCTTCATTTGGGGCTTCCTCTGGCCCGGTGACAGTGACGATAACCGACACTTCGCCAAACGCCGCCATTTACTACACACTCAACGGGCTGAACCCATCGACGTCTTCGACCCTCTACACCGGTCCCTTCCTACTCAATATCGGCCCCACCGGCATTGGCGCCATCTATGTCACTGCCATTGCTGTTGCTCCGAATTATGGGCAATCCTACCCCGCCTCTGTCTACTACTACTACGTACCTGGAGTTGCTAAACCTCTCATCACTCCCCCCTCCGGAACCTACACAAGTCCGCAATCTGTGACCATCACCGACACGACTCCCGGAGCGACTATCTACTACACAACGGACGGCTCATTGCCGGGCCGATCTTCGCCTGTTTTCAATCCGATGAATCCGATCCCGGTAAGTTCGACCGAGACCATCAAAGCACTCGCCGTAGACCCGAACTATCTCACCAGTCCCGAAGGCGTGGCGAACTACACCATCATCCCGCCCTATGCGCCGACTCCCACCTTCAGCCTCGCCGCCGGCTTCTATGACAGCAGCGTGACGGTTGCGATCATGGACTCGCTGGCCGGAGCAAAGATCTACTACACCACCGACCACACCACGCCGACCACCTCTTCGCCTCTCTACAACGGCAGCCCGATCACCATCAGCAGCACCGAGAGGCTCCAAGCCATCGCCGTGGCCACGAATTACTCGCCCTCGGCCGTCGCCATCGGGGATTACTACATCGCCGCAGCCAAGCCTCTCTTCAGCAAGCCCTCGGGCACCTACACCGGCCCGCAGATGGTCTCGATTACCGACGCCACGCCGGGAGCGCTGATCTACTACACGACCGACGGAACAACCCCGGGCCGCTCTTCGCCCACCCTCAGCCCGGGCGGTTCCATCACGGTCAGCTCGTCGGAGACCGTCAAGGCGCTGGCCGTGGCCACCGGCTACACCACCAGCCCGGAGGGCGTAGCAACCTACGTGATTGCGCCCTAGCGATGCATGCCCGTAAACCGTGGCGGAGAATTTCCCTCAATCCGCTAGAATAGAAATAGAGATACAAAAGGGCCCGGCCGCCACACGCAGCCGGGCCTTTCTCTTTCCGGTACATTCACCACTCAAAGCGTTTCGAATCAATCAACTGAGAGATGATTAAAAAAATAAGCCGCCTGTTTTCAATTACTTGGGGGCAGCTTAACTTGATCGCTCCGCAAGCCGGCGATAAGTCCCACGCCTTCTATCACTTGCGCTAAGTCATTTCCTGTGAGACAGTTCCCGCATGACTCATAAATTAAGGGCCCTTGAATGAATCACTTAGCTAAGAACAGACGAAGGGCACCGGAAGAATAGGGGGAGGGGGGTACCCTATGCCGCCTGATCCCGCGCCTCACCCAGAGTCACCCGCGCCGTCATCTTCCTGCGCCCTCGGAAAAAGGTCACCGTGACCGTATCGCCCGTCTGGTGCCGGTTCATGATGTCCGAGATGTCCTGCGTGCTGCTCACCTCCTGGTCGTCGATGCCGACGATCAGGTCGCCTCCGAGGTAGATCTGCATATTGCCGAGGTAGGCCGTCTCATTCCCGCCGCGCAGGCCGGCCCGTTCCGCCGCCCCGTTCGGCAGCGTCCGCTGGATAAGGACGCCGTGGTCGGCAGCCAGGCCCATCTCCTGGGCCAGCCCGGGATCGATCGGCAGCGACACAATGCCCAGCGACGGCCTGCGCACCCGGCCGTACTTCTGGAAGTCGCCCAGCACCGCCTTCGCCGTATCGATCGGGATGGCGAAGCCAATCCCGGCGTTCTGCTCCACGCCTTCGTTGCCGGTGGCGATCAGGGAGTTGATCCCGATCACCTCGCCCCGCGAGTTGAGCAGCGGCCCGCCCGAGTTGCCCGGATTGATGGCTGCATCGGTCTGGATGGCTTTGTCGATCAGCGCCCCCTGCGGCCCATGGATCGACCGGATGGCGCTGATGATCCCAGTGGTCATCGTCCCCTGCAAGCCGAAGGGATTGCCGATGGCATAGACCTTTTGTCCGACGACGAGATTATTCGATTCCGCGAGCACCGCCGGCACGAGGTTGGGAGCATCGATCTGCAGCACGCCAGGTCATGGCTGGGATCGCGCCCAATCACGCGCGCCTTCGCGCGGTGCTTGTCATAGGTCATGACCTCGATCTTCTGCGCGTCGGCGATCACATGGTAGTTGGTGAGGATGTGCCCCTGCTTGTCGAGGATGAACCCCGAGCCCTGCCCCTGCGCCGGCACCAGCCCATAAAAGAAGTTGAGACTGACCGTCGACGAGGTGATGTTCACGACCGAAGGGAGCGCCTTCTTGTAGACAGCGATATTATTGCTCTCCTCAGCGTCAAACTCCGGCGCGGCGTGCGCTTCGGTCAGCGTGAGCGGCGAGGATGAACCGTTGCCGGTAAGGGTCACCTCCCTGCTGGGGCGGCCGTAGCGCGAGGTGATGTACCAGAACCCGCCAACAATGACCAGAATGAGGACCAATCTGCGAAATATCATGACTGCAACTCTCTAGCGCCGGATTCGCCAGGTCGATGATCGCCGGCCCCGGTCCATACCTTGATTTTATCGATTCTGAAGAATTCAGACCCGCGCCTCCGTCGCGAGTTCCGCGAAAATACGCTCCACCTGCTGCCGCGTCTCCTCTATCCGTCCGTCATTGCCGATAACGTAGTCGCAGAGCGGAATCTTCTCGCTGTCCGGAATCTGCGCCGCCAGCCGCGCCCGTGCATCGGCCTCTAGGTCCAGCGGCGACCTCGCGCTCTGGGCCATCCGCGCGACGTAGCGAGCGATCTTCACCTCGTCCGGCGCAGTCACGAGGATCAAACGGTCAAACCGCTTCCGCCAGCCCGGAGCTGTACCCTGCGCATCGGCCTCAAAGATCACCGCCGATTCGACGATCACAACCGCGTTCGCTTCCTCGGAAAAGACGCGCAGCCCAGTCCTGCTGCGCCGCAATCACCGCCGGATGAACGATGCGATTGAGCTCAACGAGCCGGTTGTGGCGAAAGGCAAGATCGGCGAGTAGTCGCCGGTTCAGCGTCTTATCGACGTTAACAACCTCAGGACCGAAGTGCTCGACGATCTCGCGGTAAACAGCTTGCCCCGCAGACATGAGCTCTCGTCCGACCGCATCGGCCTCGATGACGTGTGCGCCGAGCGACCGAAAGATCTCGGCAACCGTCGTCTTCCCGCTTCCTAGTCCACCCGTTAGGCCAGCACGCAACATGAGGATCTCAGTAGTAACCGCCTCGCTACACTATATCCATGCAGGCGATCGAGCGAGTCCGCGCAGCGCTGGAAGCGATGGAGACGATTGTATGTCCGGCATGCCACAGCCGATTGACGCTCTCCGGCGCCACCGTCGACTGTGCCAGATGCGGACGCCGATACCCACTGGCGGATGGCATCCCGGTTCTGCTGGTCGATCGCGCCACTACGCCAGAGAAACCGATCGGATGATCCTGCTGCAACACCATTCGCGATTGCACATAAGTGGTAATTCTTCTCTCTGGTGAAAGGAAATTGCACGCCGATGGAAACTGTATGCACTGACGTTGCGTACATCTATCACGACGAGTGTCACGATGAGCACGTTCATTTGGGACATGGCTGCCAATTTGACATGGAAAACAATCCATGATCAGTTTTGCAGACGAATCGTCGATTCGGTAGCAACACTCAGGGCCTCTCTGGTGTCTAAACAAACAGCCTGAGATGGCCTGATGCAAGGAGATGACAGCGATGAAGGAAGATAGCAGAGTAGAGAAGTTCGCAGTGACCGAATTGGCCGGTCTGCGGAGCGCGCTCATGCAGTCCGGCATCGATCTCTGGCAGGCCGCTGAGCTGCTCTCGGCATTCCTTGCCGGGCGCGGCTACGGAGTCAGTGCGGATCAGGCGCGCGCCGCAGTGCTCCGCCTCGAGGGCGCCGGCTGCTCCTATGAGTGCATGCAGAGCGAACTGGAGCGAGTTGCGTTCGTGATGTAACTCCGTAGTGTCGCCAGGCTCATCAATTTCCCTCGCGTACTGAGTGCGTCCGTCTTAAGATCGCTCTGTTCTCATCTTCTCGATTCAGGACAGCGCTTCATGAACCCCAAACGATTGCTTTCTTTGGCAGGGGCTGCCGCTTTGCTTCTTGCATGGGCTCCCTTCACTGCGCCGGCACAGCCTTCTACCGCCGATCATCACGCAATCGTCCTGCATGCGGCGCGCATGCTCGACGTTGCCGCGGGGAAGATCGTCGCACCCGGTGAAGTTCTCATCGAAGGCGAACGCATCGTTGCAGCCGGGCCGTCAGTGGAGCATCCCGCAGGGGCTCAGGTCATCGATCTGGGCGACACCACGCTCATGCCGGGCCTGATCGACGCGCATGTCCACCTGTTCCTTCATCCCGGAGCCGAAGACCTGCAGACCGTCGAGGAATCTGTCCCGCAGCGAACGATTCTGGCGACGCTGGCGGCGCGTGATGATCTCATGGCCGGATTCACCGCCGAGCGCGACATGGGCACCGAAGGCGCGGGTTCTGCCGACACGGCCGTGCGCAATGCGATCAACGACGGACTGATTCCCGGCCCGCGCCTTCGTATCAGCGGGAATGCCATCGACATTCTCGGCGGCCACGAAGACGCCAATCGACTTCAATCCCGCACAGCACGTGCTGTCTAATGCGACCTACGCGAACAACGCCGACCAGATCGTCGACGTGATTCGCCAGCAGCACAAGGAAGGCTCTGACTTCGTCAAGATCTACGAGACCGGGCCCGACTCGATCCACGACGGAATCTTCTCGACGCCCTATCAATACACGGAGGCGCAATTGAAAGCAGCTGTGGATGAAGCCGCGCGCCTGGGCAAGAAGGTGGCCGTGCATGCAACGGGCGAGCCCGGCACGCTCTATGCGGCGCAGGCGGGCGTGGCCTCCATCGATCACGCTGCGCAGTTGAGTCGACGAAACCATGCGCATCATGCGTGAAAAACAGATCTCCGCGGTGCCGACCTTCACCATCTTGGAATATTTTGCCGATCACGCGGCCTCGCCGCCAGGGCAGCGCGTGAGCGCGCGATGTTCGATTTCACGTCGGCGAGTTTAAGAGGCAGTTGGCGGCCGGGGTTCCGTTTGCGGTTGGCTCGGATGTCGGGCCGTTCCCCCATGGCACGCAGGCGCGGGAGCTTGTGCTGATGGTGCAAACTCGGCATGCCCGCTTCCAGGTGCTGCAAGCCGACCTGATCAATGGCGCGAAGCTGCTCGGCTGGGAAGGGCAGATCGGGGAGCTCAAGGCCGGCTATTTTGCCGATGTGATCGCCGTCCCCGGCAATCCCGCTCGAAGACATCAGTGCAATCCAGCGCGTGTCCTTCGTCATGAAGGGCGGCGTGATCTACAAGCAGCCATGATCGTGCTTCAGATCGCCTTATCGGCGATCGCCAGCGACTGATCGAGAGCATCCACGCCCAGGTCGATCTCTCCCTTCGAGACAATCAGCGGCGGAGCCACCACGAAATGGCTGATCCAGGCCTGGAGGGACACCCCCCTCTTCAGCATGTCTCCCGCGACCTGGTCGACCATGGCTGCTTGCCGTCCACCTTGTCCTGCATGGTGTTGAACGGGTTCTTGGCATCTGGTCGCGGACCAGTTCCACCGCCCAGAAGAGGCCGAGGCCGCGCACGTCGCCGATGGAGGGGTGCTTGGGCTTGAGGGCGGGGAGCTTTTCGCCGAGATACTCGCCCATCTCGCGCGGAGCGATCGACCAGGTCGAGGCGCTGCATCTCGTGGATGGCGGCGACGGCCGGGGCGAGCGTCATGGGGTGGGCCTCGTAGGTGTGGCCGTGGGCGAAGTAGTTGTCCTTGAAGTGATCGGCGATCTTGCTGGTGGTGGCGCAGAGGCCCAGCGGGACATAGGCCGAGGTGATGCCCTTGGCGGTGGTGAGGATGTCGGGCTTGACGCCCCAGTGTTCACGGCGAACCACTTGCCGGTGCGGCCCCAGCCGGTCATGACCTCGTCGGCGATGAGCAGGACGCCGTGGTCGTCGCAGATCTCGGCGCAGCTTGGGCAAGTACTCGGGCGGCGGCACCAGGACGCCGTTGGTGCCGACGACGGGCTCCACGATGACCGCGGCGACGTCGCTCTCGTTGGCGATCATGTGCTCGAGGTAGTCGGCGCAGGCGATTCCGCAGCTGGGGTAGGTGTGCTTGATGGGGCAGTCGTAGCAGTTGACCTCGGGGGCGAAGATGACGCCGCGGCCTTTGCCGCCGGGCTCGACGGCCAGCGGCGCGGGTCGCCGGTGGCGGCGATCGAGGCGCTGGTCGACCCGTGGTAGGAGCGGTAGCGGGCGATGATCTTGGTCTTGCCGGTGTACATGCGGGCGATCTTGAAGGCGGCCTCGTTGGCCTCGGTGCCGGAGGTGGTGAAGAAGAACTTGTTGAGGCCTTCGGGGAGGACCTCAGGAGCAGGCGGCTCAGCTCGGCGCGGGTATCGGTGGCGTAGCCGGGCGCGATGTAGGCGAGCGTGCGGGCCTGCTCGGCGATGGCCTTGATGACGGCCGGGTTTTTGTGGCCGAGGTTCGAGCACATGAGCTGCGAGGAGAAGTCGAGGTAGCGCTTGCCCTTGGCGTCAGTGAAGTAGCAGCCCTCGGCATCGACGATGTGCATCGGATTCCAGGAGCGCTGGTACTTCCAGGTGCCGTAGTTCAGCTTTTTCGTCCATTCGACCACTTCCTCGGTGGTCAGGGTCGGGGATTCGGGGGCGACGGTCTCGGTGGGATTCATGCGGTACTTTCCTCGTCCCCACTACTATACCCCTCCCCCTCCCCTATCTGTTACCTCGTACATATCATTGAGGTTAAGGTTAACCTCGGCGGTAGCTCCCAAGGAATCAATGAGTTACGGACGCCTCCTTTGTTATCAGCGGGTTAGCGTAAAGTCTCCGTGCCTGGTTTGGCGCGAGCGATTCCCGATTCGGAAATCCAAAATGGGAAGGCCCGGCTGCGGGTGCGGCCGGGCTTTCTTTTGTCTCTATTTCTATTTTAGCGGATTGGGCGAAATTCGACGCGACGGGACCTTTCGTCCTAGCGTTATATTCGTGATCGTGATCGTATCCGATCTTCCAGGCGTCACTGCTCGTGGTGTTTAAGGTAGGTGAAGTAGTGAAGGGAAGAGTGATTTCAGCAACGACCGTGTGGATTGCGCGGCCACCCTTGGTCACTACGAGCATGAGTTTAATGACTCCACTAGACAACCCGGACCCGGGGGGAACGGGCACGTTCAAATCGATTTCCGCAGTGCCTGTGCAATCCGGATTCAAGCTGTAAGTGCCGGCTCACCCGTGGAGAAAACAAACCCCGTCATGGAATTGCCGTTTCCTGAATTAGGGACACCAGCGGTTATGACAAAATCCCTTTGTGTGAACTTGCCCGCGCCGTCGAAGTGCGTAATGGCTATTCCTTTGTTCGGGCTTTGGGTGCCGTCGGGATTAGGCTGATACCCTTGGATTGTCCAGCCATAATCGCCCTTGAGAGTAGCGTTGTTACAGCCATTGTCCTCAGCAGCGGCGGGGATGACACTCAGCCCCAGCATAAGGGCCGTGACCGCGAGCATTCTGCCCACAAGTCGCGCAGTGGGAGTGAGGTTCGAAGACATTTTCGAATCTAGCTGTTTCATGTGAGTTGCCTTTCAGATTTGGGGGCGAACATCACCCGGGTTGAGTTGGCCCCGGGCCCGCTCCGGGGCTTCGAGAAAATGGTCAGGCCGACGGGCTCGTTTACAGGTTGTCCATCCTGCATTGGGCGGTCGGGGCAGGCAATTCACAATCGGTTGGGAGCGTTGGCCATGCCGGAAGCGTAGACTGGCAGCGTTCCCTAGGCAGTGTGGCTCAGCATGAAGTACGGGAAGAAGCGTCACCGCGAGGCTAAGAGAAGCGAGCCATTTATTAGATAGTGGACATGGCAGATCACCTCGGAGTTCAGCTGGACTGGAACTGAATGAACTATGCGTCTGGCTTCGCAGATTGTCTTGACGAAATCTTAGGTATTTCTTGACGAATTCTTCTTCCCGCGCGGTGCGGTGCTTTTCTCCCGTTTTATGAGGCAGATATACGAGTTCGGCGATTTCCGCGCTGACCCGGCGGAGCAGCTACTGCTCCATCAAGGGCGACCTGTCCCTCTCACGCCGAAGGTCTTCGAGACGCTGCTCATCCTGCTGAATAGCGATGGCCGGCTGATTGACAAGGACGAATTCATCGGTCAGCTTTGGCCGGAAGTCTTCGTTGAGGAGGTCGCCCTGGCGCAGAACATCTCGCAGCTGCGTAAGGCCTTGGGCGATGGGAAAAACGGGACCCAGATGATCCAGACCGTGTCCAAGCGTGGATACAGGTTTGCGGCGCCAGTGAGAAAAGTCACGATTGAAGAAAAGCACGACGAAGTTAAGCCGTTGCGGAGAACCAATGGTGTTGCAGGCAACGCCTATCACCCCCCGGCAACGATCCAGAGCGTCGCCGATCATGAAGCGAAAGTGAGCGCGGGACCGGTGCAGAACAGAAGACTGCTTGTTGCCGGGGTCGTCGCCGCAGCGTTTGGGATTCTGGTCGCGGATTCCTGTTCCTCCGGCTAAACAGTAAACTCGGCTGGATTTCCCGCGGAATTGCATATCCGGTCGCTGAACAGCGAATCACTTCGAACCCGCCGGAAGCTCCAGTAAGAAATGCGGTGGTCTCTCCAGATGGCAAGTACGTCGCCTATGCCGACCCAACTGGAACCTATCTGCGCCAGATCTCCACTGGCGAAACCCGCCCCTGGCCGCTTCCCAAAGGCTTTGTCGCGTGGCCAAATAGCTGGTTCCCGGACAGCACGCATCTTCTGGTCATGCGCATGGGAGGACAGCCGGAGGCACTTACCTTTGGAAACCAAGCCTCTGGAAACTATCCTTGCTTGGCGGCGATCCGCAAAAGCTCAGAATGATGCTCTGGGAGGACGTGTCTCCCCGGATGGATCGCGGATCGCCTATCTCCCAGGGCCCAGGTTTAGCACCGAGCTCTGGGTGATGGACTCGGACGGTGCCAATCCGCGAAAAGTAGTTTCGGCCGGAAGACGCGATCAGCCAGGCTCGCTGGGAAGCTGGATTACCCCGTGGTCTGGTCCCCGAACGGACAACGCATTGCATACATCGAACGCCATTTCGCTACCGGACCTGATCCCGCTGAGCAGACCTTTTCACTGGAGACTATCGATGCAAACGGTAACGGTTCGACAGTTGTTCTGGATGATGATCCCAGGATAGGGATGGCTATTTGGTGGGCTGCTGACGGACGCATTCTCTATGCATATCGCGAGGGTCTGGCGAGCGAACGAGACAATTATGGAGTCAACTCAATTCGGGTCGACGAACGCACGGGCCAGGCAATTGGCCAGCCGCAACCATCACAAATGCTGAGGGCAAGATCGAAGGTTTGAGCGCCACCTCAAATGGTGACCGGCTGGTGATGTGGAGAACAAGCTACCAGCCTCAAGCGTTCATCGCCGAACTCGATGCAGGATCCCGTCAGTGGAAAGCGCCTCGACGCCTGACTCTGGACGCGAACGCCAACATCGCAGACGCGTGGACGTCGGACAGCAAAGCGGTCCTCTTCGTCTCTAACCGGAACAACACCTGGAAGCTATTCAAACAAGGTATCGATGAAACTACGGCTCAGGTCCTGGTGGAGGGGCACAGCATCTTTTTGCCGCGCCTGAGTGCGGATGGATCGCAGGTACTTTACCTCGTCTCCTCCAGACCTGATGACGTTTCCTTCCCTGCGTCCCTGGTGAGCAAACCCCTGGTGGGAGGACCACCTCACGTGGTTCTGCAGGAGAAAGGGATCATTAACTTCCAGTGTGCCCGGGCCCCCCGCGCTATGCATGTTCAGCAAGCTCGTCGGGAAGGACTTGATCTTTGTCTCCTTCGATCTCGAACATGGCGCGGGTCGCGAACTCGTCGAGGACTCCGATCGGCTACACCAACTGGAGCCTTTCTCCGGATGGGTCGAAGCTGGCGGTCTTCCTTGATAGACATCGAATCCGATTCCTTTCGATCGACACGAAGGTGGCTCATGATGTCAGCGTGAAAGATTGGCGGCTCCGCAACGGTGACTGGTCTGCTGACGGCAAGAGCATTTTTATGCCGAGCTTCACGCAAAATGACGCGCAGGTGATTCTTGAAGTCAGTGAGACCGGCAAGGCACAAGTGGTGTTACAAGGGAATGCGAATGCTGGTTTTAGGTGCATGATCCAGTCTCCTGACGGGCGCTACGGCCTCTTGCTGGAGGATCTCCCTGGCGAAAACAATGCCTGGATGGTCGACAACTTTTGACGCGGTTCGTCCATCCTTGCATGAGGGTTTCTTCCTTCTTTGAGAGATCGGCGCGTTATATCATTTAGATACCGGGTGGATGGCTGAACGCTGAACGAAGAGCGCAGGGCTCAGAGCACAATGTCCCGCACCCGCCATTCCTATTTAAATCTGGTAAAAAAACAGGGCTCCTTGTGTTTTTCAAGAAGCGGATCCTCGGCTCGCGCTTCGCGCTTCGCTCAGGATGACAAGAAGCAGGGACTAGGGATTAGGGATTAGAAAAAGGCACGGCTTTGCCTGCCCGCCCATCGAAAAAAGGTCGTTTTGCCTGCGCTGCACTCGGTCTCCCACCCAGCACGCCAACATCGGGCGTTCTGTGGACCCTGGCCCTGCGGAGGAGGCCGCATCTCAGGCAGTGTCCGATTCCTGCTTTCCAAGCATTCCCAGTTAACTCTCTAAAACCATTGGCGGGCGACGGTCCAACATAAATCCAATCGATCTCAAACGACATTGGGCGGGTGAATTTCCTACGGTGGGTTTGCGCCGCCGAGGAGCGAGACTCCTGGCACATGCGAAAAGGAGCTTGCAATGGCAGTTGATTATTTTCTGAAACTCGACGGGATTGAAGGCGAATCCCAGGACACAAACCACAAGAACGAAATACAAATCATGAGCTGGAGCTGGGGCGCGTCCCAGGTTTCCTCGGTCGCCGGCACAGGCGGATCGGGCGCGGCAAGGCCGATCTGTCCGATTTCAGCATCATTTCCTATTTCGACAAGGCCACGCCAAAGTTCTTCAAGTCGATCGGGGCGGGTACCCATATCAAGACCGGCATGATGAGCGCGATCAAGTCGGACGCCGATGGCAAGCCTTACTTGAAGGTCGACTTCAAGGAGCTGTTTGTTAGCAGCCTGCAGATTTCTGGAACAAGCGAGATTCCTACGGTCAGCATTTCGTTCTCCTATAACGAGATCAAGATTGACTACTCCGTGCAGGACGAAAACGGCAATCTCAAGAGCATTGGCCCGGTCACTTATAGCACGAAAGAAAACAAGCTCTCGTAAGCTGCTTCGGCGCCGCGCGGAGGCGATCTGAAACAACCCGGCGTGCGCTCTCCCCGAAGAGGCGCTGCCTGATAAAGCCCTATACAGGAGAGCAAGGTATGTTTATCGATGAAGTCCTCGGATCACAAAACGCTTTCGGCAAGTTTTATGCATATTGTCAACAGGAACGGGGAGCCGCGTGGACACGAAAACTGGAATTTCTCCAGATGGTCCGCGTCCTGAACCCAGGACTGGGACGCCATGCCCGGGACTTTTTCCCCGGCTGGCTTCGCACCGATGACGAACGCGCAACTCATCTGTATTCGTTTATGGATGGCCGCGATTTCAGTACCGGAACCAACTTGAATATTAATGCGGTAGCGCAGCTAGGGCAGCTGGGAGTGCATTCGTTCGACGTTGCTATATCGAGTTGCTAAACGAAACGCTAAATAACGCATGGATTGGCCTTTCCAGTAGTCCTGAAGGTAAGAGCATCGGGGCCAGCAACTATGGCGAACCCGATGAGAGGGATGCACTTGAACGCACGTTGAATGCGGCTCGACAAAAGAACGTGGATGCCTATGCCCGTCTTAAGAATGACCCGGATCCGGGAACTCCTTGTTGCGCACTGAGCTGTCGAAAGAGGCTAGCCGTGCGCAAGGCGCTTAACAAAGAATTCAAAGACCAGAAGATTGGACTCGATTTGGATTCCATGACGTTGGAGCTCATGCTCCGGCAACGCACGGACGAGCGGCTCAAAGAATTGGCTGAACGCCGTCAGAGGCCCCAATTGCCAAGGAGCAAAAAACCCGCCATTAGCCCCACAAGCTGTGCCCCCTCAGTTGTATCGGCCGAGTTCCAGGCTGCAGCACCCATGCCGATCCCAGCTCCCGTTGCAGCTCCCGCTCCAGCGGCAGTTCTACCTGCTGCCCTGCCCGTGCGCGGGGGACATCACTACCGTGTTATCGCAGGTCCGCTTCAGTCGCCAGCCGCGGCTGCTTCAGCATCCTCGGCATCTTCGGCTGCTGCGGCGCAGGGCAGAGCCGAGATCGGAGATGCCTTTCGCAGACAGGGAAAGTGTGTTCCAGCCAGTCTGTCAGCGGCGCCGTTGAGCGCGGCCGCAGCCCGCAAGCGGCCAATCCACTTCAGAATTGTGGACGCGAAGCCTTAGCTCCCTCGGGAATTGGGACTGCTTACCAGGGAACACGAAGCTGCGCGAGCGCGAAGTCCAGTACTTTCAAGAGCACGCTGCGGCTCTGTCTGCGCTCCGGCCAGGGGCAGCGAGATGCGGTCTTGCGGACCGAACTCTTTTCTCTACTATCGAAGGGGCGGGCGGGACTCATCCCTACGGAAGCCAACACCGGGCTTAAGTGGGGCACCGGCTGAACAAATTAGAGTGAAACGTTCCTAGGCCTACTCTCACTATGCTGACACCAAGGGTTTCTTGTGCCCTCAGCTCTCTGAGGTGTCAAAATGGCGATTGGGCCCAGAACAACTCATGTATCTGCGGCATGTTGCCGCTACTCACCGCCTTGCCAGCTCCGGGGCAGCAGGTACCTAACGGAAGCTTATCTTAAGTCGTGTGGGCAATTCCGGATGAATGGCACGATGCTCTCCACCGCGTCCTGCGCCACAGGGGGCGATCCGGGGGCGTTTGTGTCAACAATCGACACGCAGCGCATGCGGAAGCGATATCTCCAACAAGGCCGTGGGTGCGCTCTTCTGCCTCGCGAAATCCGGGACATGGGGCGTTGGACGCGCTGTTCCCCGTGGCAGCTATCTTGAAAGTTGTGAAGGCGCATCCGTTAAGGGAACTTTACTCTCAGCAGGATGTACAGGTCGCAATGGAATCTCGAGGCTTGCCAGACTGGACCTGAACAGCTTGCCGCATAGGAAACAATATCGCAAATATTGACGGACAATTGGTTTGCATTCGCTGATCAAGTCGACCCTCAGGGGCAGGGTGGCCCACCCTTCATTCTCTGGACGGCCAAAGACGTTCGGGTGCCCCATCCTTCGCGTGGTTGTGGGCGCGAACAGTGGGAACGGCACTCCTTGCAAAGCCATGCCTGCGGGTCTCCGACGTTATCAGCAGACGCAAAACCTCCATTTCATTACCTTCAGTTGCTATCGTCGTCAGCCTTTCCTTGAAACAGGCACCGCCAGTATTGCCGAAAGTTGCATTCTCGACGAGACCCGCAGAAGGCAGGGTCTCCGATCGCCGCTTATGATTCATGCCGGAGCATGTTCATCTCCTCACCGATGAGCCCGCCAGAGACACGGTCGCGGTCTTTCCTCAAATCTTCAAGCAGTTAACTTCGCGAGAGCTCAAGCCTTCAGGCGAGAAGCAGCTCTGGCAGCGACGGCAATTACGATTTCAACGTTCACTCCGTAACCCGCCCTCAGAGCTCTGGCACTTCCGCATCCGCCATCGCCACTAAATCTGGTAAAAAGAACAGGGCTCCTTTGTTCCTGAAGCGTGGCCTCACCAGCGAGAAAAGCAGATCCTTCGACTACGTACGCTGCGCGTACTTCGCTCAGGATGACAACTTAGGAATTTGGGATTAGAAAAGACAGGGATGCGAGCAAAAACAGCAGTGGTGGTCGGCGCCCAGTGGGGCGATGAGGGTAAGGGCAAGATCGTTGATGTCCTGTCGGAGCGGTTTGCGGTCGTCGCGCGGTATGCGGGCGGACACAATGCCGGGCACACGGTCATCATTCGCGGGCAGAAGTTCATTCTGCAGCTGATTCCGTGCGGGATTCTGCGGCCGGATTGCCAGGCGGTGATCGGCAACGGGGTGGTGCTCGATCCGATGGCCTTTCTGAAGGAGGTCGGCAAGCTGCGCGACCTGGGCGTGGGCGGTCGATGAGCAGGTCTTCGTGTCGAACCGGGCGCAGGTGATTCTGCCCTATCACCGGATGATTGAGCTGGCGGCGGAGAGCGCTCCGGGGCGGCAGAAGATCGGGACGACGAGCCGTGGGATCGGTCCGGCGTATGAGGACAAGATGGCGCGCAACGGGCTGCGCGTGATCGACCTGCTGAATACGAATCTGCTGAAGACGCATATCCAGAATGCCTGCCACGAGAAGAACACGGTGGCGCATGCGCTCTTCGGGACTGAGCCGCTCGATCCGGTGCAGATGTATGAGGAGTATGCACGGGCGGCGGAGCAGGTGGCTCCGTTTGTGACGGATACGGCGGCGCTGCTGAATGGAGCGATCCGCGCGGGCAAGAGCGTGATGTTTGAGGGCGCGCAGGGCACGATGCTCGATATCGATCACGGGACGTATCCGTTTGTGACTTCGTCGTCGGCGACGGCGGGCGGAGCGATCACGGGCACGGGTGTGGGCCCGACGGCGATTGGGACGGTGATTGGCGTGACGAAAGCTTATGTCACGCGGGTGGGCGAGGGTCCGTTCCCGACGGAGTCGCATGATGAGCAGGGCGAGCTGCTGCGGGCGCGGGGCAATGAGTTCGGGGCGGTAACCGGGCGCCCCAGGCGCTGCGGGTGGATGGACCTGCCGCTGCTGCGCTACTCGAACATGATCAACGGGACGGAATGGCTGGTGGTGACGAAGCTGGATGTGCTGGACGGGATGGCGGAGATTCCGGTGTGCATCGGCTACGAGATCGACGGCAAGAAAGTGGACACGATGCCGGCGGATGTGCGCGGGATGGAGTCGATCAAGCCGGTGTATACGAAGCTGAAAGGCTGGAGCGAGCCGACGGAAGGCATTGTCGAGTGGGACAAGCTGCCGAAGGAGGCGCGGGAGTATCTCGGGTTTCTGGAGAGGGAGTCGGGCGCGAAGATCGGGATGGTGTCGACCGGTCCGGACCGGGAGCAGACGATGGCGCTCGATGAATTTGCGGGGGCGTTGAAGGAACTCGAGGGCTGAGGATTTCTTCCTTGCTATCCTGTCGATGGAAGGTTCGTCGCAATGATCAGTTTTACGGTGCGCCTCAGGTTCAAGGCCGAAGATCGGGAAGAGATTCAGGAGTCGCTGCGCGCGGTTACCCAGGCATCGCGCCTCGAACCGGGCTGCGTGACCTATATTCCGCACATCGTAGACGGCGATTCTGACACGGTCGTCATCTACGAACAATATAAGGACGCGGCAGCGGCAGATGCACACCGCGCGTCGGCGCACTTCAAGAAGTACATCGTGGGAAGTCTCTATCAGCGGATGCTGGAACGCTCGGTGGAGACTCTGCACGCGCTCGGGTAGGGCTGCGGGCGTTGCGGGCATCGAATCTATAATGACTCTGTACGGCCTTGATTCGATGTCAGGCATAGCAGCCGAGGGGCAGAATTCGGACGTTCGCCGTCGAAATTTGCGGCTCCGGTCATTCTTTTTGACTCGCCGCGAGGATGCGGACTACCATCCCGGTACGCACATGCGCAAAAGCGTTTACGTTCAGGGATCGTTGCTGCAGGCGAGCGCCCCGGTGCTGTTTATCGTGGCGTTGTGCCTGGTGATGGCGCATCCGGCCTTTGCATTGCCGCATCGCGACAGCCACGCCATTCATAAAGAGATAGAAGCGCTCGAGCAGCAGTGGCGCGAGGCCGTCATCTCCAACAACGTGACGGCAATGGATCAGCTGCTGGCCGACGACTATATCGGCATCAGCGCCAACGGCACGGTGGAGACCAAGGCCCAGGCGCTGGCGCAGCGCAAGGCGGGCACGGTGCGGATCAAGAGCCTGGATCTGAACGACCTGAAGGTGCGGGTTTATGGTGATACGGCGGTGGTGACTTCGCGGGCCGCGCTTGAGGGCACCAATGGGCAGAGCGATATCAGCGGAAACTATCGCTATACGCGGGTCTACAACAAGCGGCTGGGGCAGTGGAAGATCGTGAGCTTCGAGGCCAGCCGGGTTCATGACGCCGACGCGCGGCACTAAATACAGTGATTAGACATTAGGGATTAGCGATTAGCCGCCCGGTTTGGGGAGTCTCCTCAAAAAGCTTCAACGACCGACCCATCTGTAACGAATGGGGATCTTCGGGCAACACAGTTGAAGCGCAGGTTCATGATGACAATTACAGAAGTGCGAGCATTAGTGCTTTCCCAAAGTGCCGGGAGCCTGGCAGCTACAAACGATCACGGCCTGAATTTAGAACAAGCGCTGGTAGCGCCGCGAAGAATCTCCGTCATCGCACGACAGGTCAGAGATGGCCATGCAACGGACGAAAAGCTGAACGTCTGGCTTGTGGGACAGGAAAATCGAACGGACGGGTACAGGATTGTCATGCGAGACGACGGCGCACAGTTTGGGCTGGCGTCAAATGGCTTTGCGGATGACAAATATCTGGTCCTCGCCGGATGGTACGGCGGCTTGTTATCGGCATTCTTGAACATGTAGCGAGCGTCGCGCCCACCTGCCCCTAGTCAGCGGCGACGTATCATCGTGTCCATGGTGCTGCTGGATGCGGCGGCGAAGGCCGTCTACACGCTGCCTCCCGACAAGCTGGCGAAGGCGATCCACCTTTATCATGCGCGGACGCTCGCCCACTTTGGCGATACGGCGTGGACGATTCTGGCTCTGTGGCTGCTGGTGCGGTGGGGCGTGGGAGCGCGGATTCGCGACGGGGCTGCGCGTTTTAGTTCACGCGAGTGGGTGCAGGGATTTCTCGTCGCGCCGGTGTGGCTGGTGATGCTGTCGCTCCTTAGTCTGCCGGTCGAGTTGATGATGGAGCGGGTGTATCGCGCCTACGGGATTTCTGTCGAGAGCTGGGGGATGTGGCTGGGCGATTTTGCCAAGTCCACAGCGCTGACCGTGGTCTTCGGATCGCTGGCGCTGGGGGCGCTGTACGCGCTGATGCGGCATTCTCCAAGGCGATGGTGGCTGTGGTTCTGGCTGTTGGCGCTGCCGGTCGAAGTGGCGGTGATCTATGCCGTGCCTGTTTTTGTCGACCCCTTATTTAATCACTTCTCGCCGCTGGCCCAGGCCGATCCGGCGCTGGTGCCGCAGCTGGAACGGGTGGCCGGGCGGGGTGGTCTCGCGATCCCGCCGTCGCGCATGTTTGTGATGGACGCGAGCGAGCGATACACGGCTCCCAATGCCTACGTGACGGGCTTTGGTGCGTCGAAACGAATCGTGGTGTGGGACACGACGATCGAGCATGTCCCGCAGGATGAGATCCTCGCCGTGTACGGGCATGAGCAGGGGCATTATGTGCTCGAGCATATCCAGAAGGGGCTGGTGTTTTTTGCGGCGCTGATGCTGGCGGGGCTCTGGATTGCGTATCGGCTGATGCGCTGGCTGGTGCGGCTGCATGGTGCTGCGCGGGGGCATTCGTATCTGTCGAGGACTGGGCATCGCTCGGGCTGCTGCTGCTGGTGATGACAGTGCTCAGTTTTCTTGCCGAGCCTGATCGGGAATGCTTTCAGCCGATGGGAGGAGCACTCGGCGGATGTCTATGGGCAGGAAGTGATCCACGGGCTGGTTCCCGACGCACAGGCGGCGACGGTGCGGTCGTTTCAGAGATTAGGCGAGATGTGGCTCGACGCGCCCGACCCGAATCCCTTTGTGGTCTTCTGGACCTACAGCCATCCGCCGACGGCGGAGCGCCTGGAGCCTTTGCCGCGCATTACGATCCTTGGCGAGCGGGAGAAAAGCCGAAATATGTGGGGCGGTGAAGTACCCGGTCGTGAGTCCTGAGTTGCCGGTTCCCAGTCCCCGTTTGTCAGTTCGGGGGAAAAACAGGCAGGCGAAAAACTACTACAACCCATCTCATAAATGTCTCTGATAGACGAAGCCTTGGCAGAATTACTTCCGGATTGCCGACCATCCGGACATTGCTCAACGCTAGTCGCTGGGCATAGGCGAGATGTAGCAGGTTTCCAGATCCTCAAGCGGACAAGGAGTAACAGCAACGGGTGCCGAACTCAAAAAATGATGATTCTTCCCGACGATTTCCACATTGATGAATTTGAGGGGCGGCGCGTAGTGATACAGAGTGCCCAATCTCCACACAGAGGTGCTTGGGCTAACAATCATGAAGGAGTTTTTAAGGTCGACATACGATCTTATATTTGCCCCCCTGATCCAGTGGAGACCGTCTACCTGGCAGACGAGACGAACTTCGTCACCCGAGATTTCGAGAAATTCAATTGAGGGAGGCGGTTTGTTCTGCGTCAATCGACAACGATGATTGTTTGCCTGGTGCGTTGCAAACAACTTCTAGATGTAACTGGTAGTCCAGAGGACCCAGATAGCGCTTGGGATACCCAACTTGTCGCAACTCTGAAATCGGATAGACTCGTATTTCGAAAATCCGCGAGTTTACATGTGGTAACGGGCGAGGTGTACATCGAAGTCGCCATCTTCCTCTTTCGGCCAGTTCTGACCAGTCGGCTCGTCCGATTCGGGTGAACCAATGCGATGCAGATATGGCTCGAGATCGGGTTCACTTCGTTTTATATATTCTCGGATCTGGATGCGAAAGGAGTCATCGAGAGGATCGAGGACTCGTTTTGTCCCCAGCATCAGGTCACCCATTTGCGCCGTCTGACGTTCGAGGATGTTAGCTTCGTGCGTCATCAAGCCAGTTTGAGAGGTCAGCTTGGCATTAGCGTCGGCGAGAGCGCTGTTCATGGCCTTCGAGTCGCTGAGGCTTTGTTCAAGTTCCCGGACCATAGTCTGCTGGGCTGCCTGGGCATCTGCTTTTGTTTTGGAATCCTTTGCGTGCTGGTAGATCTTTACGCCGATGCTGGCGATGGAGATAATTATCAGAAACGCGATACCGATTTCGCCCGTCTTCGAAAGACGTTTCTTCCCGTCCTCCGATGTTTCCTTGAAATCAGTGGCCGTGGCAAATACACCGTAGGCGACAGCCAAGAACTGAACGGCAAAGTCAGCCAAGGTCGTGAAATCGAAATTCGATTGACCAGAAACAACCATGCAAATGACCTACGGCCAAATCAGCGTTAGAACGAGATGTTTATTCATCCAACAGGATAAATGCCCCTCATTCAACTCGTCATGTCGACTGTCCGTCGCCATCGCCCGATATTCAAGCCGACTCATCCCAACCTCCGCTCGACAGCTGTCCCACTAAAATGGACGGAAATCGCGGAATATTGTCGCCGCTTCAGAGAGGAACCCTTGAGGAACATCGCGGGCTTCGAATTCGCTTCAAGTTGCCGTATCACCGGCAACCCGGAAGTTATCCACGAATCACGTGCAAACCGGCTTGATTGCATTTATGAGATGGGTTGTAGGCGAAAAACTGGGGACTGGAGACTGATAACTGTTAACTCCCCGGCATTGTGGCATGCTGGATGGCATGACTGCCTCCATGGACTGCCTCTTCTGCAAGATCGTGGCGGGAACGATTCCCGCGAAGAAGATATTTGAGGATGAGTTCGCCGTGGCTATTCTCGACATCAACCCGCAGGCTCCGATGCACGCGCTGGTCATTCCCAAGAAGCATGTGCGCTCGCTGGCTGAAACGGGCTCAGATGACAAGGCGCTGCTGGGCCATCTGCTCGAAGTCGCGCGGGAGCTTGCTGACGAAGCAGAAGCTGGGTAACGGGCTATCGGGTGATCGATCAATACGGGGCCGAATGGCGGCCAGACGGTCGACCACCTGCACCTTCACGTCCTGGGTGGCCGCGCGATGCACTGGCCTCCGGGATAGATAGCGGCCGGCGATGACTATCGACAGAGGATCTCGTTGTCCATATCGGACAGCCGCTGAAGGAGGTCGCTCTGCTCGGTGAAGGCCCGGCTGAAGTTGGGGTTGTCCATCGTAGCGCAGCGCGAATGGGCCATCCATTCGGCCCGTTGGGCGATCTCTCTCAGTCTGTCGTGAATGCGGCGGTACTCGGCGAGATATTCGTCATATCTGGTGCTGGTCATGCCGGAAATCTCCTTGACTGAGCAGCGTAATGCTGAGTCTGGCCGATTTCAGTGACCGCCGTCACAGGGCCGGCGAAATGACGATCGAGCTTGAGATGTTTCACGCTGCCACGCTGCACAAGCCGGCCCGGGCAGCTTGCGCAGCCGGGCCGTGTCGAATCCGACAGTGAGAAACTCCTAAAACGCGCCAGGGCTTGTTAACAAGCCCTAGCCTGCGGCTACCATCCCTGCGGCTCTCCGCTGTCGGGATCGAGAATCAGTTTTCGGTCCTGGGCCCCGATCCTGCCGTAGGCGTTGAAGTCAAACAGATTCTGGATCGATCCGGAGATGGCGTCGAAGGATTGATTGCCGATCTGGCCGAGCTGCCAGTTGTCTTCGATGAAGCGGAGAATCGAAGTTTGATCGGCGACGGTGTGGGCGACGAAGTTTTCCTTTGCGAAGGGCGAAATCACGAGAAATGGAAGCCGGGGGCCGTAGCCGCAGCGGTCGAGGTAAGCTCCGGAGGCGGCGGTGCCGCAGAGTCCCGACGGTCCGAGCAGCGCATCATTGTTGGAATCGCTCGATTTGTTGACGATGGGCGCGAGTACGTGATCGTACCAGCCGTCGGAATCATCCCACGCGATGAGGATGGCCATGTCCTTCCACTGCGGGCTCTGCTGCAGCTTGTTGATGGTCTCGACGAGGAAGGTTTGTTCAAGCAGCGGGCTCGACGTGGATGGGTGGCCGGTCTCGTTGGCTGGAGCCTTCAGAAAACTCACCGCGGGCAGGTTGTTGGCTGCGACAGCATTCCAGAAATCGGTAAGCGCGTACTGATGGTTGGCCTGATCGGTGTATCCGATTGCGCCGACCGAGGATGGCGGCGTGTGGTGCGGATTCAGCGTCGAGGCGAAGTACTGGAATGGAGTGTAGTGGGGATCTTCCTGGGCGATGCATGTAGCTACGCCGCCGGTCGTCGAAGCCGGCGTCCAATCGCCGTAAAACCAGCCCCAGGTGACTTTCTTCGCGTTCAGCAGATCGCCGACGCTTGGACCTGCCATCTGAATCGTCTTACCGGTCGAGCAATCGTCTCCCGTGGGGTCGATGTTCGCGATCACGCTGCCATTCGCCACCTTGCCGGAGACCGTGGTGGGTGTGGCTCCGTGGGTCTGGCCGGAAACAAGATTCAGATGTCCCATGACCGTCGTGCCGAAGGTCGTCCCGAAGAAGTTGTCGCTCATCGCGTAGTGCTGGGCGTAGTTCCACAGGGCAGTCACGGTGTTGCCGTCGTAGTAGCCCATGGAGAGATTTGGCGTGCAGCCCACGCCCGTGCCGCTCAGCAGCTCGGAGACCTTGTCGATCAGGCCGCCGTCATAGGCCGTCTGCTCATCGGTATAGTGATTGTCGTTGTCGCAGGTGACGGCTTCGGAGCGGTCGAGGCGGAAGGGCGCCGCGGCGTTGGGGTTGGCGTTAAGCAGGGTGGAGGTCAGGCCATTGACGGCCGGCGTGAAGGGGAGCGCTCTGAAGACCGGCTCACCAGGAGGGTTCGCGGCCACCGGGTAAGCGCCGAAGTAATGATCGAAGGAGATGTTCTCATCGAAGATGATCACCAGGTGCTTGACGGGAGTCGTCGTTGCATAGCCCTCGGCTCCGGAGGGCGGATGGCCATACTGCGCCCAGGATGCGGATGGGTTCGAAAACAGGGTGAGGGCAACAACCGCCAGAAGCGCGGCAGGATATTTTTTCATTTCGAAGACCTTTCCAGCGTGCCACCGAGTATCTCAATGCGGAGCCGCCTGTAAAGTAGTGGGCGAAAGGAACCGTAGACCACTTTTGTTGCATGGAAATGAAATCGCGGGGAATATGTGGCGCTGAAATGGTGACGGCGGTGCGGGACTTATTCATCGAAGGTCAATCATCGGCGTGTATTAGTTTTGCTTCCCGGAAAATGCAGGCGGCGTTGTTGAAATTGCGGGTGGTTGGCGGGCTGGCGCTGGGGCTGACACTGGCCCTGACACTAGCCCTGATCTCGACGGCGGCGGCGACCGCGCAGGAGATCTGCCCGCGTCCCGCGCCGGGGAGCGTGGTTACGGAACCGGAGAACCTGCGCAGTCGTAATGGCGTTCTGGAAGTCGAGCTGACGTACAGTAATTTCCGGGCATCCGATGGGCAGGAGGAGTACTGTTACCGGTCGAAAGACGGCAGCCAGGCGCCTACGCTGCGTCTTCAACCCGGCGATCTGCTGGTTCTTCACCTCAAAAACAATCTGACCTCGCCATCTTCAGCGGGAAATTCGCCGGCATCGCGCCCTGGGCCGGGAATGGCCATCTCAGAGCCTTGCGCAAACGCGCAGATGACCGCGCTTTCCACCAATCTGCATTTCCACGGGATGACCGTGCCGCCGATGTGCCACGAGGACGATGTCCTGCACACAGCGGTCCAGCCGGGAGACGCGCCCTTTGAATACCGTTTCCGGGTTCCCGCCGACGAGCCGCCCGGCGTCTACTGGTATCACCCCCATATCCACGGCTTCACGAATCCACAGGTTCTCGGGGGAGCTTCGGGAGCGATGATCGTGGATGGGATCGAACGCGCCAACCGGCAGCTTGCGGGCCTGCCCGAGCGGGTCTTCGTGATCCGCGATCAGGAGCTGCTCAATCCCGAGGCGCAGCCCGCGAAATCGGGCCTCGTGCCGCCCGTCTTTCGCGACGCCGAGGGAGACATTCTCAACACGGGAACCGGAACGGGCAAACCGGCCAAGGACCTCTCCATCAATTTCGTTCCCGTCCCTTATCCGGACTATCCTCCGGCGCGGCTGATGGTGAGGCCATCAGAGCGGCAGCTGTGGAGGGTTCTGAACGCTTCGGCAATCACCTATCTCGACCTGCAGATCGTGATCGGGAACCAGCCTCAGGCGATCGGCGTGGTGTCGCTCGATGGGGTGCCGATCAATGAAAACGGCATGTCGCGCGACCGGGTGTTGTGGACGGATCATCTCTTCCTGCCGCCTGCCGCGCGGGTCGAATTCATCTTCAAGGGCATACCAAAAGGAACAGACGCGCGCCTCATCACGCGCAGCGTCGATACCGGACCGGCAGGAGAAAACGATCCGGTGCGTCCGCTTGCGGCGATTGTGGCCTCAGACGATGCCGCGGAGCCAGCCACGCGGCTTGCGGCAGCCCCTGAGCCGCTGGCTGCCTCTCCGCTGGTCTGGCTGGGCAATGTGAAGCCGGTGCGGACGCGAAAGCTTTACTTCTCCGAACGGCCGTCGGAGCCGGGCGTCCCCGGCAGCCCGACTGTTTTTATGATCACGCGTGGAGGGCCAGACTCCCGCGCCCTTCGACCCGCACGCGACGGAGCCCGATATCACGGTGCACCAGGGAGATGTCGAGGACTGGGTGATTGAAAACCGCTCGCCGGAATCGCACACCTTTCACATCCACCAGATTCATTTCATGCTGACGCAGTGGGACGGCGCGCCGGTGGACGAACCCTTTCTGCGCGACACGATCAATGTGCCTTACTGGAAGGGGAAGGGCACGCCTTATCCCAGCGTCACGCTGCGCATGGATTTTCGCGATCCCGATGCGGTAGGGACGTTTGTCTATCACTGTCATCTGCTGGAGCATGAGGATGGCGGAATGATGGGAACCATCCGCGTTCTGCCGGCAGCAGGTCAGCGTTAGAGCATGAGGGTGGATCATGCCAGGCTCGAAGCCGTCGTCAATGGTCTACAGGGGGACGGGGCGCTGGAGCCCGTCGAGTCGCCTCTTATGGCCGGCTCTTGAGCAGCTCGATCAGCTTGAAGGGGTGGATTGGTTTCGGAATCAGCTTAAATTCAAAGCCCTTTTTCTGCCCGTCCAGCAATATCTGTGAGATTCCGGCCTGTCCTGAGAAGAGGAGAATTCTGGCTGCCGGGTAGAGCTTCTGCATCGTGATCGCCAGCTCGACGCCATTCATCGTCGGCATCAAAATATCGGAGAGCACATAATCCGGGTGAGCGTTGGCGGCAGTTTCCAGAGCGCTCCAGCCATCGTAGGCAGCCATGGCGTCAAAGCCGGCTCCCTCCAGTATGTCGGTTATCGTATCCGCGATCAGCCGTTCATCGTCGACAACCAGAACCCTGGGCCGGTTTTTCTCGAGCTCCTCCGAGTCTGACTTGCCCCACGAAGCCTCGATCTGCTCCCGGGTTAATTCATCGCCTACCTGAATGGAGCCCGACATCATCTCGAACATGACCGGATCTCTCAAAGTGATAACGCATTTTCGTTAGGAGTGCGCGAGACAGGAGCAGCAAAGGGGAGAAAAATCGTAATGGTTGTGCCGCTGTTTCCGTCTTTTGTGCTGCTGGTGAGGGAGATCTTGCCTCCGCGGTTTTCGATAAGCTGCCTGGCGACCCAAAGGCCGATGCCGGTCCCCAGGTCGCCCTTGGTCGTGAAGAAGGGTTCGAAAACCTTTTCCAGGTGCTCCTGGGCTATGCCGACACCGCTATCCTGAATGACGGTCTCAATCCCCTCGCCTGCGGAACTCTGATGCTTATGGGTCGAGATACGCAGCACTCCTCCCCGACGCATCGCATCCATGGCGTTGGCAATAATATTCGTGAAGACCTGGAGCATTTCCCCCCTGCTGACTGCGATCTTCTGCGGGTCATTGAAGCGCGTGTCGACAGAAATTTTGCCGGCAAGCAGCTTCGAGTTATATACGGTCAACACATTATCGATCAGCTCATGGAGGTACAGGTCGACGGGCGAATTCGTATCTCGATAATAGCCCAGCGTCTGCCGGGCAATGTGGGAGACGCGCTCCATCTCCTGCTCGGCGGTCAGCAGATAGTTATGAGCTTTGCCGCCTACGGCGCTGTTTTGCCGCGCCAGAAAAATAAGGTTGATCAGCGATTCGAGAGGATTGTTGATCTCGTGAGCGATCGCAGCTGCCATCCGTCCGGTGACGGCGAGTTTTTCAGACTGGACAAGAAGCTGTTGGATGCGTTTGCGGTCGGAGATATCGCGGGCAATCTTTGAAGCGCCGACAACCCGGCCGGTCGCATCCCTGATAGGAGAAATGGTGACGGAGACTTCGAAAGTCTCGCCATTTTTCTTCATCCGTGTGGTCTCGTAATGATCGAGGCGGCCTCCGGCCCTCAGCGTCCGCAGGATGTGATCTTCTTCGTAGTGCAGCTCTGGAGGAATGAGACGCAGGATGGGCTGGCCGACCATCTCATCCGGGGTATAGCCAAACATCCGGTGTGCCCCTTCATTCCAGCTTGTAACAACGCCATTTAAGTCTTTGCTGACAATGGCGTCCTCCGCAGAATCAACGATGGCCGCCAGCCGGAAGCGGCTCTCCTCGCTTCTCCTGCGGTCGGATATATCGCGAACGACCTTGGAGGCGGCGACTACGCGGCCGGAGACATCCCGGATGGGAGAAATGGTGACGGACACGGGGAACTTTTCGCCGTTCTTTTTGACGCGCACCGTTTCGTAGTGGTCGATTCGTTCACCGGCCCTCACCTTAAGCAGAATTTCGTCCTCTTCGTGACGCAACTCTGGGGGAATCAGCCGAAGAATCGACTGGCCGACCATCTCCTCTGGGCGGTAGCCGAAGACGCGAACGGCAGCCTGATTCCAGCTGATGATCGTTCCATTCAGGTCCTTGCTGATGATGGGATCATCGGAGCTGTCGACGATGGCGGCCAGGTGAGAGCGGGGGTCAACCGTTGTCTGCGGGGCGCCATCGGGCGGACTGGGTGTCGGGCTGGTATGTCCATGCTTCACTCATGACCTCGAAAGCGTTTGCCGTGAACAGGATAAATTAACGCCTAAAAGTTGGATGCCCGTTATCCGCTTACGAACGCATTGCCCTCGATCACAAAACGCAGCGGATGCTCGACTGCCTTATTGATGCCGATCCGGGGAGAGCTACTACTGCTATTTACCTTAACCATAGTATATTATCTTTCCTCCTCTCATCTTGTACACCACCTTTGCAAGATTCCTTACATCTTTCGCTAGATCTGCATTGAGCACTACCAGATCGTCGTTCATATCCTTCTCTACGCTACCTTTCGCCTTCTCCTTGAAGAACGCACTGTGATTGGTGGTTAGCGATACGAGAATATCGCGCCAGAGCATCGCTCGTCCCATAAACTCAAACTCCATTGCGGTGTCGTACTTGTACTGGAAGCCCACATCAGTTCCAAAGAGGATTGTGCCGCCCTCTGAGAAATACACCTTCAACTCATCCACTCCTGATACCACAAGTTTATCTACCACAGCGATATCTGAAACCACCTTCTTCCACAAAATCAGAGTCTCAATAAAAGCAATGTGTTGTTGCTTCATCCATTACAACTCATCTACTGTAAAACTACCTTCATTCTAAATAGTGTGTGCCAGCACTTCAACACCACCAGCCAGCGCATTGTCCACCCCCTTTCTGTTCTACTTATACGCAAAGACCTTCTTACCCTCTACGTGCGCCACATCTGACGCGCTCTCACTATAGCGGTATCCATATTTATCACTAGCTTGTCACCCATAAATACACCGTAAAGAGCTTGATACCATCAAGACCCATCTTCAAATACTGCTACGCCATCTCTTTCTCTTCTTCTAGAGTGACAGCTTCCACAACTACATTTCTACTGAAAGATAGACCAAATAACCATTCTTAGAGAAAATATCTCCTACCATCAAAATTTACTACTGCATCTCTCCAACCTCAATCCAAAGCCAAAGCGCCAGTGTGTTGTCAAAATCAGAACCGAGATCCCACACCGTCGTGAAACCCCAACTAGTCAGCATCTCCTGCATATGCGCTTCAATTTTCTCTACCAAAACATGCAAAATATCCTACCATCCAATTTCAAAATACACATAACTATTCCAGAATCCAACGACATTACCTTACCAATGCAATCTATCACATGCACCCACTTCCAAACCTTCAGCTCTCTCCGTTTACCAACCGCGACAATCCAACCATTCCGAATAAGTACTATTGCGTTGTCTATCGGTCCGCGTCCGCTATATAGACCTTTCCGCCCAAAAGCACCATATCGAACCTTCAGCCGCCATCGCGACAGAACCAATCTAGCTCAGCAGAATGGGAGCCAGCAGAAGGCTAACGCGCAGTTTCATCCGGAATTTCCCCTTTTGCATTCCAAACCTACCGTTAATGAACTCATAATTCCGAGTTTACCCAGCTTCGCTATCCGCTACAAACGCATTGCCCTCGATCACAAAACGCAGCGGATGCTCGACTGCCTTATTGATGCCGATCCGGGGCGTGGAGCGGATCATCTCAGGTTCGTAGCCGTCGTCGAGGATTTGCAGGACCGAAGTGCGGCTGGTGACGTCGAGTCCGTTGTGGGCGGCGCGGGTGATGTCGAGAGCCTGGCAGAGGCGTCCCGGGCCGGAGGTGAGCAGGCGTGGCGCGGCCGACTTGGGCAGCTTGCGCAGGCGGGCCATGATGTCGAGGCCTTCAACGGGCTCGAGAGCGCGGATGAGGACGCCGCCGGCATGTCCGTCGGGCTGGCAGGATACATTAAGGCAGTAATACATCCCATAGATGAAGTAGACATAGGCGAAGCCGGGCGGCCCGAAGAGGACGGCGTTGCGTGCGGTCTTGCCGATGTAGGAGTGGGAGGCGGGGTCGTCGAGGCCGAGATAGGCTTCAATCTCGACGATGCGGCCGGTAACGCGGTGTCCGTCGATACGGCGGCGGATGAGCTTGCCAAGCAGCTTGCGGGCGACAATGTCAGGCGGGTCGAGGTAGAAACTGCGCGGCAGGAGCTTCTGCATTGAGTTCAAGTAGAAGATGCAGTGGGAAGGCGGAAGGGCGCGGTTTTCGCGGGAATCCCAGCCGATTACCATAACGCTCTTTGGTAACTTGACGACGATATGCCAAGACCGGAATCACAGTCGCGCGAATTCCGACATGCCTGGTCTGCCACTCGAATGAAAAAAAGAGAACTATATGGCTTTAGCAGAATCTCAAGTCAACATAGTCCTGGCACATGCCGGGCAGTGGGTCCTGGAAAGAAATGCTGTAAATGTGCTGCGAGCCCAGGGCAGCCGTGCCATGTACTAGAATTCGAGTCCGGGATTCGCTGCGTAGACCTCGCAACAGTTTCTGTTTCGTAACTTCGAAAAGAGGTTGGAATGGTTGAGTCATCCAAATCACCCGGAACTTCATCACCAGGAGCTTTCAGGCTTGGACCGCTGCTATTCATTGCCGCAGTCCTCGGTGTAGCCGCAATTGCTTTCGCGTATACGGCTGGGTGGCTCTCGCCGCATCGGCTGACTCCCAAAAAACTGGTAGCCGGACTGGCGCCGCCCGGTGGCCCCGCGTTGGGCCATCGCCGTAACCATGCGAAAGGCATCTGTTTCACCGGCACCTTCGAGGCCAACGGCAATGGGTCGGAGCTTTCCAAAGCGACTGTTTTCGCTCCCGGCCAATATCCGGTGGTGGGACGCTTTAACCTGGCCACTGCGGACCCCAATGCCGCAGATGCCATGGTGCGCGTACGGGGCATCGGGATAAGCATCAAGACGCCGGACGGGCAGGAATGGCGCATGGCCATGATCGACGCGCCCATCTTCCCTGTATCGACTCCGCAAGACTTCTATAAGCTGCTCACTGCCTCCGGAAGCAAGGATCCAAACGCGATGAAGACCTTCATTGGCGCGCATCCGGGATTCCTCTCCTTCGTCGGTTGGGCCAAGAGTGCTCCCTGGACCGGGAGCTATGCGGAGGAGCGCTACAACAGTCTCAACTCCTTTCTGTTTGTCGATGGGTCAGGCGCCACACATACAGTACGCTGGTCGTGGGTTCCTGCGGCGCAGCCTGTACCCATCTCACCGGAGGATCTGGCCAAACGTGGTCCCGATGCCCTGGAGCAGGAGATTACCCAGCGTGTCGCTTCAGGACCTCAACGGTGGACAATGGTGGTGACGCTCGCCAACCCGGGAGATCCCACGGCGGATCCTAACAAGGCCTGGCCCCCGGATCGGCGCACAGTTGAGGTTGGCACGCTTACCGTGCAGCAAATTGAGCCCGAGCCTACCGGTCCGTGTCTCAACATCAATTTCGACCCGACCGTGTTGCCGGCCGGCATTACGACGTCGGATGACCCCTTCCCCGCCGCTCGCTCGGCCGCCTATTCCCGGTCGTACAACAGCCGCACAGCCGAAGCCTCCTATTATCCGGGTAAAGAGACAGGAGCCAAGCAATGACTACCAGCCGAAAACGCTTCACCGTGCCGCAGCGACTGCTTCACTGGCTCATGGCAATCTGCATCCTGACCATGTTGTTCATCGGCGTCGGCATGGTCTCGACCGTTACTCCGAAATACCTGACACTGGTCCAGATTCATAAGCCGCTGGGTATCGCCATCCTGGTGCTCGTGCTCATACGCCTGACGCTGCGCCTTATCTACAAGGCGCCCGCGCTGCCGCCCGACCTGCCGGAGCCAATCAAGCTGGGCGCAGAGCTCTCGCAGTATGTCCTCTATGCGCTGATGATCAGCATGCCGCTTATCGGATGGGGTATGTTGTCCGCTGCGTCTTATCCGGTAGTGCTCTTCGGCAGCGTGCATCTTCCGCCCATCCTGCCGTTGAGTCCCACCCTGCATACGTGGTTGTGGCGTGCCCATCACTACCTGGCCTTTGCCTTCTTCGCCACCATCCTGATGCATGTCGGCGCGATTCTCTTTCACAAACTGATCAGGAATGACGGCATATTCGAGACAATGGCGCCTGTGGTCACACGGGACCAGCACAAGTTGATCGACTGACCCTACGCAGGCATGAACTTGGCCCGAAGACGCACAGAGCGCGCAGGGATATAACGGGTCAGTGTGTCCTCACTCGCCGATTACCTTAAAGCTCTTTAGTAACGTGCGGTGAAAAAAGGTAGCTTTTCGAGGGGACTTTTCTCATGTTCTCCGTATTTATCTTATGACTGCTGCCAAGACAGGCAATAGGAGGAACGATGAACCGAGCAAAAATTCGGACCTTAGCAATCCTCGGGATGATCTATCCCGGTATAGCTCTAGCGCAGCAAAGCCCGGCCCCGCAGGATACTCCGGTCCAGCCGTTCGCCTGCTGCCGTGCCTGCTGCCCCTGCCGCTGTTCCCTCCCCGGAGAAACCTAAGCTGTGCTCAATGAAGGCCCAGATGTGCAGCTCAAATTCGCACAGATCTTTCTTCCCATACCGCCACGGAAGAAGTACCCGGTCACTCTGATCCTTGCCGAGGACCTGACCGTCGATAGTGTCGTGGTTGCAAAGGCAGGGGACAAAGCGGTCGGTGAGGTCAGCCACGCCAAAAGAGCCGGGATGATGGGCAGGGGCGGAGAACTGAACATCCGGCTGGACTACCTGAAGGTGGGCGACACTCGAGTGATGCTTCGCGGAACGAGGGACAAGACCGGAGACGACGCGACGGGAACCACAGTCGCGCTGACCGTCTTCTTTGGACCAATCGGGCTAGTCAAGCATGGCAAAGAGATCGATATCAAAGAGGGAACACCGCTCAAGGTATTCGTAGCCAGCGATACCACTCTGCCGCCTGCGTCCTGAACCTTCGACAAGGCCATCGGACGATCATTCCCATTGCAGAATCAATGGATGGAAATTTGCGAGCCGATACGGGAAGCGCCAAATGCGAGTGTCGCGACGAGTGCGTATCTTCGGTCACTCCGCCGCATGGATGCTTCATCAGGCAGTCAAGGCGGTCCTCGATCGCACCTTATGGAACCTGACTATTGGATCGTATATTGGGTGTAATAGACCCGAAAAATCTCATGAGGGAAATCCTGGCTTAGCTTTAACGCCCACAACTGGCTGCCGTTTTGCCCAATTCGCAGGCGGCGATGAAGTCCGGGTGCATCGCATCGTAGGTCACCCCGATCATTTCCAAATCTTCTGCATGACCCACGGTAGTCTTGCGAACAGCTCTTGACTTATCGCCGATCTCATCGAAGACATGGGTGTGATTTATGGAGATTCCCAGTCAGTGATCGTTCCTGAACTGGAGGCATTGCTTCCGGAATGTTTGGCCAGGAGCACCATCCCATCTTCGAGACGAAATCCGGCCAAAGAAAGTGGAGAGCCTTCATTGCATGCACAAAAGGGTTGTCGCAAGGCTTCGATTCATTCGTGTGTAGCTTCTGAATAGCTTTATCCCTTCTTCCACTCCTTGATCGCGGCCAGCACCTCTTCGGCGTGGCCCTCGGGCTTGACCTTGGGGAAGATCTCGACCAGTGTCTGATCGGGGCCGATGAGAAACGTCGTCCGCTCGATGCCTATGACTTTCTTCCCATACATGTTCTTTTCCTTCAGCACGCCAAACTGTTTGCAGACTTTTTCGTCTACATCAGCAAGGAGCGGATACGGCAGGTCGTACTTGGCTTTGAATTTGGCCTGGGCTTTAGGCGTGTCGCGGGAGATGCCGAGAACGACGGCACCGGCGTTCTGAAGCTTTTTGAAGGTGTCGCGGAAGCCGCAGGCCTCGATGGTGCAGCCGGGGGTATCGGCGCGGGGGTAGAAGAAGAGGACGACAGGTTTTCCGGCGAAGTCGCTGAGGTGAATGGTCTTTTCCTGGTCGTCCTGGAGCGTGAAATCGGCAACTTTCTCGTGCAATTCCATAAATCTTCCTTCGGTGGAGAGAATCACGCGCGGCCTTGCGCCGCGTCCTATAAGAGTGTCCTATAGATTGTTGCCTAGAGCGCGAAGTATGTCACGAGCTGGAGAGCACGGATTGAGGCTGCGGTGCGGCGCGGTTTTTGCCGGATGGATGCTGGCGGCGGGATTTTTTACCATGGCGCACGCGCAGTATCCGGGCAGAGTGAACCCGAACGACGGCGCGACGCCGGTTCCGGTGCTTCGGGCGACAGCGGTGCTTGAATACACCGGCGACCTCACCAAACCAACCGCGGCGCGGCTGGTTCCCGTTGCGGTGTGGGACGGGGAGCGCTACCAGCCAGGCGGGCTCTACATGGCGCAGCCGATGCCGCTGGCAGTCGAGTCGGGCACGGTGTATGAGCTGCTGGACGCGGGCTCCTCGAAGGGACTCTTCGACGTGAAGGCGGCGGCGAATGTGTCCGGCTCGTGGGTGGCGACCGGGACGTATCAGAGGCCGGCTCCGGTGAAGGTGGCGAGGCTGAAGCCGTCGAAGACGCTTCCGCAGTTCGTGCATGATGCCGGGACCGATGACAGCAAGCCGCACTTTGCGCATCGTCCGCCGGGGGATTCAGGCTCCGGGTCTGGAAGCGGGTCGAGCTCCGGGTCTACATCGGGGACGGCTTCGGGTTCCGGGTCGGGTTCGAGCTCGGGCAGCGGCTCGGGCTCGGCAGGCAATTCCTCGTCAACGGACTCTGGCGGGCCAACGCTGCACCGCCGAACGGATTCGACGACGGGAGAGCAGAGCGGGTCGAGTTCTGGTTCGGGTCTGCTTCCGGCTCGGGATCGAGCACAACGAGCAACGCACCGGACGTTGACCCAGACCGGCCGACACTGCACCGGCGCACGGATTCGACGAGTCAAAGCGGTTCAGGTTCCGGCTCCGGATCGAGCACAACCAGCAACGCACCCGACGTTGATCCAGACCGCCCCACCCTGCACCGGCATACTGAAGCAACGGCGAATCCCAATGACAACGGCGCTCCTGTTTCGGCAACGATGAATATCGACCCGGACCGGCCGCGGCTGGGATATGGCAAGCCGGCGGAGCAGGAGTCGCTCGACGTGCCGACGACGGTGCAGCTTGCCAAGGCCGCCGGCGGCACGCAAAACCTGAAGCTGATGGCCGCGGTATCGGACGCGCGGACGCGCGAGCCGCACTCCTATGTGTATTCGTGGAGCGATCCCGAGGACGCGAAGAAGGTGCAGGCGGCGCTCGAAGACGTGGCGAAGAATCTGCTGGCCGGGAATACGCTGAAGGACACGCTCTCGGGACAGACGTTTGGGGCGGCAAAGGCTCCTGCGAAGACTCCTGCGAAAACGGCCGGCACAAAGACGGCTGGCGCGACGGGGACGGCGGGTCATCCGGCGCACAAGGCCGCGTCGAAGCCGGCTCTGCCAGCCCTGGCGGACGAGCAGTTCAAGGCTTATGAGCTGTCGTTCGGCGGCGGGGCAACGCTGGTCTTTTCAGCGAAGACCGGGCAGGGCGATCAGACGAAATACGTGACCATCATCGCCGAGCCGGACTTCAACGGCGTGCCGCAGATCCTGTTCAAGCAGGTGACGAGCGAAGCTCAGCTCGATGTGATCCCGCGGATGCAGCTTGTCGATGCGGTCGATACGGACGCGGACAACCGCGCGGAGCTGATTTTCGAGCTGGCCGGAAAGACCGATCAGCAATTTGCGATCTACAAGGTGCAGGACCGGTCGGTCGAGCAGGTCTTCTCAACGGGCGGATCGCAGTAGGCAGCCTGGCTGGCCAGGCTCCACGGGTTGGTGGGGCTCATCTCTTAAATACCTGATTTTATGGACTGGGAGAGGATCGGTATTTCGGCCCCGGAGGCCATGCCCTGCTGCCTGAACCTCATTGTGGTATTTTCTCCTGAGATATCCCCCAACGTGATTCATTTGTAAGGCGAGCTAGCCCAAAGGACGTCGAAAGTGACATGCGCCCGCAGTGGAGTTCTCCGGCCTGAGAAGGCCGCAGGCGGAATTCTCTTCAGCATTTTCTTTTTACTATGGATTTACGGGGTCGCCGCCGCCGCACAGCGGACCATCCATGTCCCTGTCGATCAACCCACCATTCAGGCCGGTATCAATGCCGCAAATCCGGGAGACACGGTGCTGGTTTCTCCGGGGACTTATACCGAGAACATCGATTTCATGGGTAAGGCAATTACCGTTATCAGCTCGGCGGGGCCGGGCACGACGGTGATTGATGGCAGCACGGAAGGTCCATGACGGTTGTCACTTCAAGACCAACGAGACCAAGCGACCAGCATCATCAGCGGCTTCACCATCCAGAATGGCGGCAGAGGGACGCACAATTCCTGGACACCAGCGGACATCTATGTCGAGAACGCAGCGCCATCGATTCTGAATAACGTAATTACCACAACACTGTTATGGACTCCACGCTGTATGACGCCGCTCCGCTGATTCAGAACAACGAGATCAGTTTCACACTTGACGCGGGAGACCGCGTGCGTTCGCCGGAGGATCGGCGCATATGGGTGGACGATTGGCATTTATACACTCCCCAGGCCGCCGATCCGACTGTGATAGCCGGCAACATCATCGAGAACAATACCGAATTCGGGTCGAAGATGCAGGGGGAAACGGAGGTGCGGCGATTGCCGACTGGAGCGGACGGCACCGCGATTGAAAGCAACATCATCCGCAACAACTCCGACGCCATCGGCGACGGGGGCGCCATCACTCTCATTCATGTCGATGGAACTCCTGTCGCCGGAAACCTGATCTACGGGAATTCGGCGGGTGGAATGGAGGAATTGATCTTCGCCCTCCTGGCGACCACTGGGGCCCATTATTCAACCCGATCGTCAATAATACCATCGTCGGCTAACAGACAACGCTGTCTCAGGAGCTTCGGCTTCGCAGATCTTGTCTTGACGGTCAATCTTAGCCAATCTGCTCTTGTCAACAACATCATCGTCGGCATCGACTCGAACCCGGCGTCTTGTATGCGGAGAAGATTACAACTACCTGAGCCTGACCCCATTAGTTATAGATCACAACGATATCTACAACTCTCAAGGGCAACCCTTACGGTGGCGCCTGCACTGACCAAACCGGCAGCTATGGGAATATCTCGGCCGATCCGCAATTCGTGAATGCTTCCGGCGGCGACTATCATCTTAAGGTCAGGCTCGCCGGCTATCGACGCGGGAAACAACAGCGCGCTACAGTTGCTCGCAAATGCAGGTGTTCACTCACCAAGGATCTCGATGGAAATCCCCGCATCCAGGATGCGACCGGGAAGGGATATCCGATCGTGGATATGGGCGCCTACGAGTACGCGGGCGTCGCAGGAAACCAGTCCCACGACCATCGTGCTCACGCCATCGGGATACGAGGTGAGTGGCGGCACCGCTCTTACCCTCACGGCCAAACTGGTCTCACCGAATGGCATCCCGGCAGGCAACGGTGACTTTCTTTGAGGACGGCAACAAACTCGGATCGAGCGACATCGACGGCAGCGGGAACGCAGAGTGGACGGTAAATTCCGTGGTGCCGGGCGTCCATGCGTTTCTTGCAACGTATCCGGGACAGGGCGAATTTACTCCAGCCACCTCGGTCAAGATCTATGTGCTGGTGGATATGTATGGCGTCACGCTGACTCTGGGCTCTTCTCCGAATCCTTCGCTTGTCGGGCAGGCAGTCACGTTCACCGCAACGATCAGCTCTACGAACGGCATACCGCCGGGACCGATAACATTAACAAATGTAGCCGCGACGCCTGCGACTCTTACTCCGCAGGCGAACGGTGTTGCCACATATCAACCAACTCGCTCGCAGTCGGCACCAACTCCATCACAGCCATCTATCCGGCGAACACGACCTATCTTCTCAGCCGAGGCTCCGCACTGGACAGCAGGTGTTGAACGGCTACACGACCGACACCGCTATTGCCTCATCTCTGAATCCCGCGAATTCGGGACAGACGGTTACGTTTACAGCGACCGTGACTTCTACGCAAGGGGTACCCACGGGTTCGATCACGTTCAGCGATGGCACAACCACTCTCGCCACCCAGGCACTGAATAACGGGGTCGCGGCTTACAGCACGAGCTCGTTGTCGGTGGGCAGCCACACCATTACTGCCACATACTCTGCAAACGGGACTTTCGCGGGCAGCTCGGGCAGCCTGACCGAGGTGATCAACGGCCTGGCGAGCAGCACGGTCCTCAGCGCTTCTCCGAACCCGGCGAACGCCCTGCAATCTGTAACACTGACCGCGAAGGTCAGCGCGGTAAGCGGTGCGCCTACCGGAACTGTAACCTTCTTCGACGGCGGAACCAGCCTTGGGAACGCGCCACTGGCCGCCAACGGGACATCCGTTTTGTCTACGAGCTTTTCGACTGCGGGCGCGCACTCACTTACCGCTGCCTATGGAGGAGATAGAGTTTTCAACACGAGCACCTCGCCGGTATATACGGAAAACGTCGTGCTCAATGCTTCGGCGACGACGGTCTCCGCTACTCCGAATCCGGCGACCGTTTTCCAGACGGTTACCTTTACTGCCGCTGTGACTTCTCCGTCGGGCTCAAACCCGTCGGGCTCCAATCCAGGTGGCGCCGTGACGTTCTATGCCGGATCTGCAGTGCTGGGCACTGCGCCGGTGCATAACGGCAATGCTGTCTATTCGACCTCGGCCTTGAACGCTGGCGCGTATTCGATTACGGCGGCTTACGGTGGGGACACAGCATTCAGCGCCAGTACATCGAGCCCATATTCGCTGAGCATTATTCCTGAGGGGGTTCACCTCGACCTTTCCGGCAGCCCCAATCCGGCGGAGATCGGCAGCGATGTGACGTTTACAACGAACGTGACGGCTGCGCAAGGCTCGCCAGGCGGAAGCGTAACCTTGCTGGAGGGCAGCACGGCGCTCGGCGCTCCGGTAGCAGTCAGCGCAGGAGGAGTCGCTACCTTCCACACGAATTCGCTTGCTGTCGGAACCCATTCGATCACGGCTTATTATTCGGGGACGCCGAACTTCCTGCCGGCCGTTTCCGCTGCGATGCAGGAGACGATCGTGCCCTTCATCGGAGACTTCTCCATCCTGGCGTCACCGGTCAGCAGAAGTGTTTATCCGGGAGAACTGACGAGCTTCAAGGTCAATGTTGCGGCTAAGGGAGGCTTCCACCAGACGTTGGTCTTGTCCTGCGCCGGTCTTCCGCAGGCAACCACCTGCACCTTTAATGCTCCTTCTATTGCCGATGGAAGCGGAGCCTCGACGCTCGTTATCCAGACAACAGGCGCACACGAGGTAACTAGCGCCGGCGCAGCAGCGCGCAAACCCTGGGGAACCGGGTTGGAGGGAACGGCGCTCAGAGCCGGATTCATGGCTTCACTGGCCTTCCTGGTTCTGCCGCGCCAGCTGCGCCGTCGTGGCTCATGGCTCATGCTGGTCTTTGCGCTATTTGCCTTGAGCATCTCCGGATGCGGTGGGCCTGCGCCAATTGCGGGAGGCACTCCGCCGGGAACTTACCACATTGCCGTGACTGCTTCGGTGTCGCAGGACGGTCAGACACTCAGCCATTCCGCGGTCGTTACTCTTACCGTCAAATCGCTGTTCTGAGGTTAGGGCTGCGTTCTGATCTTTATGTGATAGTCGCGGTTACATTTGCGAAGCATGCGAACCAGAGGTACTGCTCATCAGCTCCATGAATCGGATCCGGCTGCACCGCTCAGTGTGCATTTCAGGAGCACTAGCGCGTTTCCCACAGAAAACACGCTATTTCCACACCGTAAAATTTGTAACAGCCACTTGAATTTATCCGAATCGCGAGTACATTCAAAACAACGGAGGAGAGATCCTCCAGAGGGAGAGAGTAGAAGGGGACATCAAGAGGCCCGGCGACGGGACTCACAGAGCAGCCGGGAAACCGGAGGCTCTGAGATGGAACCGACAAAGCTCTTACAACGGAGTGACGGCGGAAGAGAGCGGGAAACACGGGCGCAAGCTCGCAGGTCTCGAAGGATTCGCGTAACGAAGTTGTGGTTTGGAAGCCGAACCAGACCTTCGAAAAATCGGAAGAGAGGGCGACGACTCGCAAGAGAAGTCGCCCTTTCGCTTTGTGGGTGACAGTTGTCAGTCTCCAGTCCCCAGTCTTATTCCTTGCTCACCTCGATCTTGCTTACATCGATGTAGAAGTGGTCGGTGTCGACAGCGAACGCGGTGGGCGTGAGCGTCGTCTTCATCGTCTGCCACTGTGTCGTCGCCCGGATCGTCTGCCAGTGGGCAGGATCGCCGACGCGTACAGGCATCGCGAAGTCCGCTTCGTCTGCCTTCCAGCGATAGGCAACAGTTCCGGCGGCGGGATCAAACTTCAGTTCGAGCAGTGGGATCGCGGTGTGGCGCAGGTACTGGTTGAAAATCGGCGTCAGATTGAGCTTCGTCTGCTCGTCGAACCACGCAACGACGTCCTCGGTCATGATGTTCTGATACTTGAAGTGCTGATAGAAGTCGTGGATGAGCTGTAACCAGCGCGGGTCGTTGTCGATGACGCTGCGCAGCGTGTTAAGCATGAGCGCGCCCTTGAAATACTGGTCTTCCGGAGGCGTAGCGTTGATGCCGCGCTCGGTGATAATGGGGCGCTTGTTCCGCACCTTTGATTTGTAACCGCTAAGGTAACGAATCGCGGCGTCCTTGCCGTACCAGTACTCGACGTAGAGCGATTCGAGATACGTAGCCCAGCCCTCATGAATCCACATATCGGAGCGGTCCTGTGCGGTGATGCTGTTCCCGAACCATTCGTGCGCGCTCTCGTGGATGATGATGAAGTCGAATTTGGGGCTGATGCCCACGCCGGTCCAGTCACGCCCAAGGTAGCCGTTCTTGAAGAGATTGCCGTAGGCGACGGCCGTCTGGTGCTCCATGCCGGAGTAGGGGACCTGGATGAGCTTGTATCCGTCGCGCTCGAAGGGGTACGGACCGAAGTAGTGCGCGAAGGCTTCAAGCATGCCGGGAACCTGCGCGAATTGCTTCTTCGCCTTGTCGAGGTCGGCGGGCAGCACGTAGTAGTCGAGGGGCAGCGTGCCGTAGTGGTCGGAGAAGTGAACGTAGTCGCCGATGTTGAGCGCAACGTCGTAAGCGTTGATGGGATAGCTGACGTGCCAGTCCCATCGCGTGTATCCGTCGCCGAGGTTGGTTGAGCCCTGCAACCTGCCGTTGGAGACGTCGGTGAGGCCGTTGGGGACGGCGACGCTGATGTCCATGGATTCGACCTCGTCGCGCCACTGATCTTTGTTGGGCCACCAGATGCTGGCTCCATCGTCTTCGCAGGAGGTGTAGATCCAGGGATGGCCGGCCGGATCTTTGGTGAAGACCATGCCGCCGAAGCGCCCGATGGTGAGCGGGTGGCCGGAGTAGTAGAAGTCGATGGAGTAAACCTGGCCCGCGTGGAGGGTCTCGGGAAAGTCGATGAAGACGGCGCCCGAGTCGCGTCGATATTTGAGAGGGCTGTCTCCGAGGAGGATCTTGTCAACGTGCAGGGCATCGCTGAGATCAATCTGGATACGGCTCGCGTCGCTGAGCATCTTGAAGCGGATGGTGTTCTTGCCGGTGATGGTCTGCTTGTCCGGATCGACGCGAATATCGAGGTGGTAGTAGAGCAGGTCGTTGTTGGCGCGATAAGGCCCGTAACCTCCGCGCAGGATGTCGGCGTGAGTGGGAGCCTGCGGAGCGGGAGCCTGCTGGGCGTGGAGGGTAACGGACAAAACGGGGAGCGCGCAGAAAAGAAGGAGTCGACGAGCAGACCAGAACATGTATTCAGGTTATCGCGGGAGAATGTGATTTCGGCGGTTACGATTTTGCAAGGCTGTAGACGGCTACGAGCAGCACGGAGCCGGCGGGGAGTGCTCCGACTGCGGCCGGGAAATAGCGGAAGAGACAGCCGGTAAACACAGCTGACAGAAAGTAAACGGCCAGGACGGCGGCCTGCATGCCCAGCCGACTCTCGAATTGCTGTTTTTCTGCGGGCGGCTGCTGCTTTCCGAGCCGGGTCAGACCGCTCATGAAGGTCGTCCAGGTGCCGGTGATATAGGTGGTAACGACGCCGGGAATCTTCAGTTGCAGCATGGCGGCACTCTGCAGTCCCATGGCGAAGGCGACCGATCCCTGCAGGAAAGTGTGGTTCGGATGCGGCACGCCGGTGGGATGCATCCTGATCCATGCGGCCTCTGCACCGGCCAGCAGCAGGGCCTCGATCAGCAGTGTCAGAGGAACCCGTCGCGACCACGGCGCGCCTGCTCGCTCCGGCTCAGCGTTTCGCGTCAGCAGCGATCCGGCGATCACGCCCGAGACATAACAGGCGATCGAAGTGAGTGGATGAAGCACGTCGCCGTGTATCGCGAATACCGCCATGCCGAGCAGGACGGTGTTGCCGGTCATATTGGCGACGAAGGCGTGACTGAGCCCGAAAAAACTCCATCCGTCGGCAGACCCGGCGCAGGCGGCGAGCATGCACAGCAGGACATCGCGTTCGATCGGGCGCATGATTTAACTCCCGCGGCTTTGAGAATACGGCCTGCGGCGCGATTTTATCAGCCCGGAGTTGCGGAAAATGGCGGAATGCTCGATGGCTGCAGAACATAAACCGGCTGATCGATGAAGTCGTTGTTGGCGGAAAATTGCACATCGGCCTGGGTTGTGACCTTGGACTTGACCGTGAAGGCGATCACAGCCGGCAGAGAGCTGATCGCATACTGGATCGGAATGGAGATCTGCGCATTGGTCGCCAGGCTGAGCGCGCTCAGTGATGAGTTGGGAACGCTGACATTGGGCAGCGCGGGAATTGTGATTGCGACATCGATCTCGGCAATGCCCATTGCATCGAAGTCGACGCCGCTGGCCACGATACCGAGCTGATAGTTGACGCTCTGAAATCGATAACCCAGCCCTGCACAGTTGCCGCGCAGGAATTCCGCTGGTTTAAGGACCGCAACAGTATATCCAGATGGTGATGCTTTAAAGCGTCCGTTTCAATGAATCCTGTTCAGGGCCTGTTTAAAAGGCCCTGAACAGTCGCCGCGCTTAAGGCTTGGGGCCATCTTCCTGCGGGACCTCCTGGCCTTCGCCTGGGAAGGGCCATTGGCGATTGATGGGCTGCTCTTCTTCGCGGACAGCCTTGGGGACGTTGTTGATCTTGAGGTTTTCGAGAACGTGCACGCCGAGCTTGCCGGCGCTCGCGATGTCGATGTCACCGTCCTTGTCGAGGTCGGCGGCGATGAATTGCGTTCCCGCGCTGGCGGTTCCATTGACGGAGAGTGCATAGCGGGTGAAGAGCGGATCGGAGGCGGGATTGGCAATGCGCATGGTGGCGACTGCGCCGGGCGTGGTGTTCTCCTCAGGGGTCTTTGCCGCGTTCGTGGGCAGCTTGTAGGCGTAAACGACGACGGGATCATACGAGCCGGGGTCGTTGCCCGAGTGGCCGCGGTAGCGCTTCCCGGTGATGAGCTCAGGCTGGCCGTCGCCGTCAATGTCGGCGAGCAGAACGGCGTGCGACTGCGAGAAGGATTCGTCGATGGTATGGCGGATCCAGAGAGGCTTATCGGGCGTGCCCGCCTGTTCGAGCCAGTAGAGTCCGTAGCCGTGGCCCTGGCCGTAGATGAGATCCATCTTGCCGTCGTGGTTCACGTCATAGCCAAGGATGGGGAAGCCGGTATCGCCGAGGTCCCAGTCGCCATGCCACTTCCACTGGTCGTTGTCGGCGTCGATCTGCTCGAACCATCCGTGGGTGGTGATCACGTCGGCCTTGCCGTCGCCGTTGATGTCGGCGACGCCGATGCCGTGGCCGTCCTGCTCCTTGCCTCCGAGATGGTGGACGCGCGGCTTGTCCTTGCTGAAGTCGATCCAGAGGACTCCGGAGCGGTTGTAGTGGGCGAGCGCCAGGTCGGGCTTGCCGTCTCCGTTGATGTCGAAGAAGGCTCCGCCCTCGGTATCGTAACTGTCAGCGATCTTTTCCGCTTTCCACATCTGACCAGCCTTGGTCGCCTCGGGTCCGGGGTTGTGATAGACCCAGACGCCGTTCGAGATCCAGCCGGTGGTGACCAGGTCGGGCAGGCCGTCGTGGTCGACGTCGACGATCCACTCGCCGCAGTCGGAGACGAATTCATTATGAATACCCACGGTGCGGAACTGGTGCTGCTTCCACACACCGCCGTTGGCGCCGGGGTTCTCGTACCAGTAGGCTCCGCTCAGCAGGTCGGGAAAGCCGTCGCCGTTCATGTCCAGCAGGGAGATGCCTTCGGCGTGGTCGGTGCCGAGGCGGTGGGAGAGAAAGGCGATGCGCGGCTCGCCGCCGGGTCCGTTGCCGGGATGTTGCATGCGGAACTCGGTGGCTTTTCCCGGTTCCTGGGCATACGCGAGCGGCGCGAGCAAGAGAAGAAGAGGCGCGAGGCGCTTGAAGGAAATCATCGTTTGGGCTCCAGTGTTGTTGGTTGAAGCCCACGTCCGAAAATCCGGACGTGGGGCACCCGGGATTAAGACTCTGTAGCTCCCTCAACTGCACACGCCACGGCGTGCTTCGCTCGGGATGACAATCCAAAAGTAACCGTCAACATTACGATTTTTCAACCACCTTCATCGTCTCGGGATTCCAGTGAACGACGGTGCCTTTGTCCGCGCTCAGGTTGCTGAGCAGGGCGGCGCCGGCGGCGCGGAATCCAAAGGTGGCGTCCTCAACGACGGGCTTACGGCTGCGCACCGCGTTGAAGAAGTTATGGAAGTGGTCGTAGCTGTCGGAGTATCCGGCGGGCGGAGCAAACTTCTCCATGGCCGTCGGTACCGCCCCGGAAAAATGCTGCTCAGGATATTTCTTGCGGTACTCGGCGATGTACTCCTTCTGCATGGCGTCGGTGAAGGTCGAGACGGTGTAGCCGGGCTCGCTCTCACGCGGAACGCGGTTCACCGCGACCGATTGCCCGGCGATGACCATCTGGCCCTCGGAACCGACAAATACGAAGCCCTCGCTCTCCTCGCCTCCATCGACGAAGTTGACGCGCAGGCTGAGGTTGAAGCCCTCTGGATAATCGAAGAGCGCGAGCAGGACGTCGTCGACATCGCGGCCATCCTTCCAGTAGCGGAGCGCGCCGGTGGCCATGGCGCGGGTGGGGCCGTGGGAGCCGGTGATGAAGTGCGTGCCGCTGAAGAGGTGCACGAAGAGATCGCCGGCGACGCCCGATCCGTAAGCCTTCCATTTGCGCCACTGGAAGAAGTGCTCGGCGTTCCAGGGGATCTTGGGCGCGCTGCCGAGGAACTGCGGCCAGTCGCAGGTTTCGGTCGAGGCGTCGAGCGGGATGGAGTAGTTCCATGCTCCAATCGAAGAATTGCGGTCCCACCAGGCGCTCACCATGTTGAGCTTGCCGATGATGCCCGATGCGAGCAGCTCCTTGGCCTTGGCGTAGACGATGGAGCTGACGCGCTGGCTGCCGACTTGGATGATGCGGTTGGTGGAGCGGGCGGTCTCGATGATCTCCGGGCCGTCGGGATAGATGTGGATCATCGGCTTCTCGAGGTAGACATCTTTGCCGGCTTTCATGGCGTCTACGGCGACGGTTTTGTGCCAGTGATCGGGCGTGGCGATCAGAACGGCGTCAACGTCTTTACGCGAAAGAATCTCGCGGTAGTCGCGCGTGGTGAAGATGTCCGCGCCCCAGAGTTCTTTGGAGTGGGCGAGGCGTCCGTCGTAGCAGTCGGCCACGGCAACCAGCTTCACGCCCGGCACCTGGATCGCGGTCTTGGTGTCGCCCTGTCCCTGGATACCCGCGCCGATGAGGGCGAGCTGGATGTTGTCGTTGGGCGAGGTTGGCGTTGACGAGGCTTGTCCGAACAGAGGTTCGAGGCGGCTAGTGACGGCAGCTGCGGCAGCGGCTTGAAGGAATTTTCTGCGGTCGAACATTGGCGAAGGCGTCTCCGTATCGTGTGGTGTTTCGGCAGCCTGAATCGTGCCCCGGCTGAAACCGTTATATGAAACCGTTATCCACGATACACCTTTAAGCTGGAGGGATTTCTGTGTCAACGATTCAGGAATAGTGGTCGCGCAACTCTCGGCTAGTCGATCGTGGAATGAACACAGGCGCAGCTGCGACCTGATTGCCTCCGTGGCGCTTTGCTTCCTTCATTCCCATGGCTGCGCGGACGAGCCAGTCAGGAACGGGCTCCCTGGGGCGCAGGACTGCGACTCCGATGCTGCAAGTAACGTAGAGCCCGCTGGCAAGACGATCCCATGGATATTGCTCGATGTTCCTGCGGAGAAGATTGGCCCGCCGGATTGCATTGATCGCAGCGTGGCCGGTAAAAATCGCATAGAAGGTGTCGTCGCCGCAACGGCCATAGTATTTGGCCTTAGAGTTCCTTAGAATCTCAAATACAATTTCCAATGCCTGATTTCCGACTTCAACGCTGTATTCATTGTTGATCTTGGTGAGCTTGTCTAAATCAAGTAGCAACACAGACAGGTGAACGTTCAGCTCGTTCCATTGCGCGACTTTATGGATGAGCGTGGTCGTGAGGAAGTTGTGGCCTTCGTGCTTATTTAGAGACGACAGGTTCTCTTTCGGTGCGGCGGCCTGTTCTTCTGTTGGAGAGACGCGGAGGATCTCTGGAGATATATCCATTCTGCCGGATACGTATGCAGTGCCGGAGACGTCGGATTTCAGGGTCGAACCAGACCCAGGAGTTGCAGCCGTGTCACTCTCCAGGTTGGCGACTCTCTCTACGACTTTGCCAATCTTTTCAGCGATCACCTTCATTGAAGTCACACCTTTGATGGCGTGAAGCTGACGCAAGCCATACGGAACATCGTCAGGAATCTGTCTGGACAGAAAGACGGGAATCACACGCGTCCTGGAGTCCGGGCGTCGCGCCATTTCGATCGCGGCGGCAATCTCCTCTTGCCGGTAATACCCGCTATCGGAGCTGGACATAAGGACAACAGTAACTAAGGAGTTGCGTTGAGCGGCTGGTATAGCAGTGGTCCAGACATCGCCGGGAATTAGCGTCTCGGATGCGAGAAAGACCCGAAATCTGGGGAGAAGTTGCCGGTAGAGACTTATCGCGAAACGAATGTCACTGGCGGCGTGCGCAATGAATACATCCCAGCGGGGTTGGTTACTGGCTCCTGCGCTTACGGCAGCTGGCGATGGCTTCTTTGCGTGCAATCGTACCTCGGGCGGCGAATATATTTCTGGCCACAGGGCCTCAGCGGCCACCATCATACATTGCGCACTGCGAAGGCGAGACCGGCAAATGGGAGTCGATCATTAATCGGGAGTCGCGTCTTCGACAGCCGCTATTGCCCCTGCAGCAATCCCCGCCTCATCTCCGAATCCCTTGAGCCAAAGAACATCCGGCTCGCGGCGAAACCACGTCAACTGTCGCTTGGCGTAGTTGCGGTGTCCCTGCTGGGCAGAGGCGGTAGCTTCCGGAAGTGTCATCTCGCCGCGCAGAACGGCGCGGGCCTGCTTGTATCCGAGAGAGTCGAAGGCGCGGGGCGTGTCTCCATATTTCGAGATGAGGCGGCGGGTTTCTTCTGACTGAGTGCCTTCAGGTCAAACATCGCTTTCGCCCGGGCGTCGATGCGGGCATACAAAGCCTTGCGGTCAGGGTCGAGGCCGATGCGCAGGAAGCGGAATCCGGTGAGCGGGTCGCGGCCTTCTTTCCACGCCTGGGACATAGGCCGACGCCCGGCGAGCGAAACTTCAATAGCCCGGATGAGCTTGGGCGTGTCGTTCGCGTGGATGCGCGCGGCTGCAGGGGAGTCGAGGCGGGCGAGAATGCGATGCAGCCAGCCGGGCGCGTGGCGCTGGGCACTCCGTTCGAGCCGGGCGCGCAGGTCAGGCGAGCGCTGCGGTCCGGCGAAGAGGCCTTCGATCAAGGCACGAAGGTAAAGGCCGGTGCCTCCGGTCACGATGGGAAGTTGATTGCGACCGGCGATCTCGTGCAGTGCGGCACGGGCGAGGCGTGAGTAGTCTCCGGCAGTCGAGTGCTCGTTCGGCGCATAGACATCGATCAGATGATGCGGGATCCGGCGGCGTTCGGCGAGTGAAGGCTTGGCGGTGCCGATCTCCATTTCCTGATACACGGCGACCGAGTCGCAGCTGACAATTTCTCCGTGGAATTTTTCGGCGAGGGTGAGCGAGAGGGCGGTTTTGCCGCTGGCGGTAGGGCCGAGGAGAATGACAACGAGGGGATCGGGGCTGGTGGCGAAGGCCGTCGGCGTAGCCTATGCACCTTTCTTTTCAACGTGGTCCAGGCGCACGTCATGCTGCCCGAGTGTGCGATAGAACTCGCGGAACTCGCGGTGGATTTCCGCTTGCATAGCGTCAATGCGACTCTCCAGCTTCTGGAAGTCCGATCGATTGAAAAGAATGCCGGCAATAATCGCAACGAGCGGAATCCCAATGGTCAGAGCGTCATGCATCTTGCGTTCTCCTGCGGCTTATTTTGCCGCTCATCCACAAGATTAAATAATTTCAAATCGTTCGACTACGTTACTTTCGCTCAGCGAATGCTGCGCTCGGTCGCTCCGTTCACCAACGCCACCACCCCGGCGAGAAGAGCACATGCCGGTCGGCGCGCAGCAGCGCGATGACCAGGATAATCGCCGCGATGATCAGCAATCCCGAAATCTGTCGACGGAACAGCCGTTCATTCGCCGCCACTCGGAAATCCCTATTCCTGGCCTGCGGGAATGTTGTAGAGGAACATGAAGCGCAGCTCGATATCCTGGCCTTTGAATTCTTTCGGCAGCGGCGGATAGGGCGAGGCTCCGGTGATGCCTCCCCAGGCGGCGCGGTCGAGCGAGACATCTCCCGAGGGCAGCTCGAGTTGCATGCTCTTCACGCTGCCGTCGCGCAGGATATGGAAGCGGATCATGACGCGGCCCTGCTTGAGCAGGGGCGGCTGCGCGGCCTCGGGGATGATCGGATACCAGGCGCGCTTGGTGTCATAGACAATGCGCTGGAGATACGGACCGAAGTCGACGCCCATGGTGTCGCTGAGGATCTCGGCTCCGCCCTGCAGGCCAGGATGCTGCACGGGCGCGTTGGCGCCCATGTCTCCACCGGACTGGCCGGAACCGCGCGCCTGGCGGGCGAGCTGCTGGATATCCTGGCCGACGGTGGAGTGCCCGGTGTCAAAGTTGGGCTTGGTGGGCGCCGGACGCGGCGCTTCGATCTGGCTCTGCTGATTCTGCGGCAAAGGCTGCGCGGGAGGTTGCGGTTGCGGCTGCTGGGCCACCTGCGGAGCCGGCGGTGCGGGCGACGGTTGCGCCTCCGGCTGAGGCGTGGGCGGACCGGCCCGGCGCATGGCCTCAAGCTGCTGGAGAGTCTTCTTGTCGAGGGTGGGCTTGCGCGTCTCGGCCACGCGGTTCTTGTCGGAGAGCGGCGCCGGCTTTGGTTTGACCTGTTTGAGGGCATCAGGAGGCAGGTCGAGGAAGGTCATGTCCTTTTGGCGGTCTTTGAGCACCAGTGAGGCATCGCGGACCTTCACATTGAAGAGATATCGCGGCCCGTAAGCGATAAACCAGAAGACGATCATGTGGATGATGAGCGCGATCCAGATCTTTTCGCGCAGGCTGGCCCAGTTGCGATCGCCTTCGAGCTCCTCAATGACGTTGAGCAGGTCGTGGACTTCGTAATCCTCGTATCGATTCGGCCGGCGAAGACGGGGCGGTTCAGGCGCGGCGCTCGGAGGGCTGGGCGGAACTTCGGTGATCGGCATTCTAAGACTGTGTGGACATTCCGTGCCGCGCAGGGACGTGAGATCCGGCCGCCGGCACACTGTTGAGGATCATATATATTCTCTCATTCCTGAGGCTTTTCCGCAGCCCTGTTTTGCCGGGGATGCGCCTCTTTCAACAGGTGTTGCGGCAACTATCTTTCGATCCCCTACAATCGTTGAGGATGACTCAGGCAGTCGTGATTACCGTGAGCGACCGGTCGAGCCGGGGAGAGCGCGAAGATTTCTCCGGGCCGGCGGTGGCGCAGGAACTCGAATCCCAAGGGTTCGACGTGAACGCGCGCATTTTAGTACCAGACGAGCGCAAGGCGATCGAGGACGCACTCCACTCAGCCGTCCGGCAGGCGCGCCTGGTGGTGACGACAGGCGGTACCGGGATCGGCCCCCGCGATGTAACACCCGAGGCGACACGCGCCGTCTGCAACCGCGTGCTTGACGGTGTGGCCGAGGTGATGCGTGCGGCGGGCCGCGAAGAGACTCCTCTGGCCGCCCTGAGCCGCGGCATCTGCGGAACCGTCGACGCGCACAAGGCGCTGGTGCTCAATCTGCCGGGAAATCCGGCTGGCGCGGTGACCTCGCTGAGAGCGGTGGCGCCGCTGCTCAATCACGCATTGGATCTGCTCGCTGGCCGGGCGCGCCATGAGGGAGACGAGGATTGAAGCGGCTGGCGGAGCTTTCGACGAAATACAAGGCGCTGCTGCTCGGATTCCTGAAGCCGCTGGGCTTCTGGGGGGTGGGCGCGGTGGCGGTGCTCGATTCGAGCTCCATCCCGGTGCCGATGGACCTGATCGTCGCGGGGTATGCGTGGAGCGATCCCCACCGTTTTTACCTCTATGTGCTGATGGCGGCGATCGGCTCGGCGATCGGCGGGCTGGTTCCCTACTGGCTCGGGCGCGCCGGCGGCGAGATCTTTCTGATGAAGCGCATCGACCGGGCGCGCTACGAGAAGATGCGCAATAAGTTCGAGAAGCAGGAGTTCCTGGCGCTGATGATTCCGTCGATGATGCCGCCGCCGACTCCGTGGAAGCTCTTTGTCTTCGCGGCGGGCGTCTTCGAGATGCGGGTCGTCACATTCATGCTCGCTGTGGCGGCGGGCCGGGCGGTGCGGTGGACAGTGGTGAGCCTGCTGACGATCCGGTATGGTCCGCAGATTGTCCACGAGTTGACCGAGTTGATGCATGCGCACATGCTGGCAACTCTGGCGGCGCTGGGCGTCATCCTGCTGGTTCTGGCGGTGGTTGCAGTGCGCAAAGGCATGGGCAGGAAGGCAGCGGCGGCGCCGTAAAGCCGGACAACATAGGGGCGCGGCAGGAATTCAGTAACGTTCCGGGCTGCCCGGCGGTTTGCGTTTCCTCCGCAATCGAAGTAATCTGGCGCCGAATGATCGCAGAGCAGGAGAAGCTCATGAGAAGCGGGTTCACTGCGGTGGTTAGGGGGGTGTTGTTGTGCTGCTTAGCGGCAATGCTGCCGGCAGCGGCGCAAAGTACCCAGCAGCAGCCTCCACCGCCGAGTACCCGACCGGCCCCGCCTCCGAACCGGCCGCCGAGTCAAAATCCGCGTCCGCCGTCCAAGCCCGGCGGCGACATGAGCATCCAGCCCTATCCGAACCCGCCAAAGCCGGTACAGCCCGGCCCGAAGCCGCCACAACCTGGCCCCAAGCCTCCGCAACCCGGCCCGAAGCCGCCGCAACCGGGTCCTAAGCCTCCGAACCCCGGACCCAAGCCGCCACCACCAGGTGGAAGACCACCTGGGATCTACCCTCCGCCCAATCCCGGACCCAAGCCGCCACCGCCGCGTCCACCGAACTGGGGCAGGCCGCCGCAGTATCGTCCGCCCTATCAATGGCGGCCGGGCGACTGGAATTACATCCACCGCTATTACTACCGCAATCTCGGGTATATCAACCGCGGGGCGCGTCCGATCTGGATTGTCGGGGGATTTATCCCGTATTCCTACATCCCCTACCTGACGCCGCTGCCGCCGCATCTCTACGGATATCTGCCGCCTCCTCCTCCGGGATACATGATGGGGTACTTCCAGGGATACGTGGTGGTCTACGACCCGCGCACGGGCTTTATCGTGAATGTGGTCGATCTGCTGCGGTGAAGGGAGACAGCCTTCAGCGATCAATGAATAGCGTTCGGAGCCAAAATCGACACCGGTCGCGATTCCCTGAAGTCCGTTATGGATGCCGGGGCCGCGCATCTCAACGTCAAGCGTGTGCGGGCCGGGGGTGACCTCGGCGGCGCTTAAGGGCATCTCGACCGAGGCCAGATAGCCGGAGCTGGAGTCGAGCGTGAAGGGAATCTCGCGCTCCGTTTCGACGGCACCCGACGGCGAGCGCAGCACGAATTTTGCCGTCCAACTCTCGGGCCTGCCTTTGTCCAGCTTCTCTGGCGGATAGATGCGCACGAAGGCATGCATGGTGTCGGTCGAGGTAAAGCTCCCGAGGGTGTCGGGCTTGAGGCGGCAATCGTTGGCGCGCATGGGATCGATGGCCAGGTGTGGCTGCTCTTTTGCGCCCGGCGGCTGGCGATGCTGAAGGCCGGTGGTTGATGGGGAATCGTCGCGGCACGACTTGCCAATGATCAGGCTGCTGACGCCTATGGCTCCGCTGCGCGGGAAGACGACATCGATCTTCTTTTCGCTGAAGGCGTAGATATTTCCCTGGCCGTCGTGTACGACGATGCTCCAGAGATAGTGGCCGGGGCTGAGCCGCCCGTCGCGTTCCCAGGTAAGGCTGCGGCCGTCCCAGTGCACGCGCAGCTCGCGCTCGAGGATCACGTGGGCCAGGTTCGGATCTTCGACACGCTCTGCGATCGAGATCAGTATCGGCCCCCGGCCATGGCCGGTCCACTCGACAACAGCGCTCATGGGCAGCACCGGTTCCAGGCCGTCGCGGAGCGGGAAGTAATCGACTTGCTGGGCGACGCGGAATTCAGGCGACACGATGGGCGTGGCAGCGGCCTTCTTGAACAGCGCAGAGATCTGCTCCCTGTTCATATCGCGCTGGATATCGGTTGACACACCGACCGGGACGACGTCGAGAATGGCGACGCGCAGATCATGGCGTGCAAGGCGAACCCCGACGTCCGGAATGCCGTGGTCCTGGTCCTCGGGCGTCATGTCAAAGTCGAGGGCGTAGCCTCCGTCAAGGTCGCGGTGGATCTGCGCGGCAAGGTCGTTGAGCGAATTGGCAAAGCCTCCGTAAGTGGCTGCGGCGGTCTGCATCATTTGCGAGCTGCGATAGGCGGAGAAACCCAAAGCAGCCGTCATCGAAGGATCGACCTGCATGTAGTACGAGGGCCTTTTGTGGGACAGATCGACAGTAGCATCTCCGCCGGGAATAATGACATCCGGCCCGCCCACGTTTCCGATGTAGATGTGAGCGCCGATGCGCTGGGCGACCCCGGTGAGGGCTTCGGGGCCGGCGTGGGCGAGCATCTGGTCATTCAGGCCGTAAAAGGAGTCGACGGGATTCATGGCAATAATGATCTTGGGGCCTTCGTAATGCTGCATCATGCCGACTGCTAGCTCTGCCTTGCTCAGCCAGGGGCCCTCCCAGCGAAAACTTCTGGCCAGGGTGACATCGTTGGCGTACTCGAAGGGCTCTTTCGTATGCGCGACTTCATCGAGAAAGGCGAGAAGCTGGCTGCGTCCGTTGGTGAAGGGCGTCATTTCGCCGTTGGAATCGAAGATGGCGACGCGCCATGGGAGCAGCTCAGCGGGCTGCGCTGAGAAATACTTAACAGCCTCTCTTATGCCGATGTTGTGGACGACGGGATCGTTCGGCGGAAAGACGAGCAGAACCATGGGAGGCACGACGCTGGCCGCCGTACCGGGCGCGTGCAGGCGAAAGGCGCGTTGCTTGCCGTTGACGATGAGAGTGAAGTCCCCGGCCTGCAAGCCGGGCGGGATCACGCCTTCATGGTCGACGACGCGGAGCGAGACGGTTGCCGATTTTGCCGCGGAAAAGCCATCTCGCCGGAGCAGATCGAGCTCGTGATAAAGGCCGGAGTTCGCGCCGGCCGATTGTTGCTGCTGGTTCTGTTGCAGAAGGCTTCCCGGAGTAATGGTCTGGGCCGGGTTGGGTGCGGTGGTTTGTCCGACCGGAGTTGGTGTGATCGCTTCGGGCGGAGCCTGGGCGCGGCCAGGGAAGGAGATCAGGAACAGCGCTGCGATCGTAAGTGATGCCCAGCGTCCCATAAGCTATGTATACGGACTGGCGAGCTGCCCGGCTGCAAGTATAACGGCGGGCCTCAGGATCAGTTCAGCCCCGTCAGCGCGAAGGCTGCGCGTAGTAGCCCTGCCGCGTGCGCGCGGCGAGGCCGGGTTTGTCGACCTGGATCTGGATCTGGTGATATTCGTTCGGGCGCTCCGCCCCGGCGGCCTCGAAGGAGATTTCGTACCAGTTGTCGGCATCGGCAAAGGCTTGCCTCAGGAGGGCGGTGATGTCGTTACTGGAGTTGAGAACCAGACCGCCGCTTTGCGCCGCGAGCACCTGCAGCGCAAGGTTACCGACGGATACCTGCGAAGGCTTGGCGACTCCCTTTAGGAACTGCTGGTAATAGGAGACCCTTAGAGGTGATTCCGTGGCGCCCAGCGGATCGACATTGTAAAGGGTGATGCGCGCCTCTCGAAGCTCCGTGGACGCTTCCACGATTGCGCCGAAGAGCTGCTGTTGCTGCTTTCCGTCGATCTGGACAGCGGGACCGCTGAGGATCGGCCAGCCGGGAGAAACCCAGAGGACCAGCTTGCGGCCGGGATGGCTGGCCTCGACGGCCGCGAGCTGCGAGAGCGCCTTCATGGACAGATCAAAGCGTTCTTCCGCACCGTAGAAGCCCGCCGACCGGCGGAGGGTGCGAAGTGCCACGGTCTGCTGGTCGAGTGAGGTGGCGATCGCGTTGCCGTCGATCGAGAAGCTGCCCTGAATCTGGGTTCCTGTATCGCCGAAGATGGCGAGTTTCACGGGATGCGCCAGCTTGCCTCCATTGGCGCGGAGAAAGGCATCAATCTGGCTCCGCTCATAGGCGATCGTCTGGTAATCGGTGTTGACGGCATCGATAAGGAGGATAACCTCCACCGGCTCCTGGCTGCCGCTGACCGCCCTGAACGACGTGATAGGCCGCGGGGTCTTGTTGTCGAGGAGGGTGAAATCCTTCTGCTCCAGGCCGGCGAAGGGCGGACCGCCGGATTTGGGAGTGGCGACGACGTCGAGACTAATCGTGCTGCCGGGCTGCGGGGGTGGCGACGCATCCTGTTGCGCGGAAGTTACAACGGTGGGGAGCCAGGACAGAACAAGAACAGCAGCAAGACGCGCGTGGGTGAGCATAAACTTCCTCTGGCCGATCAGCTTGCGTGCACCTCGCGCGTTGCGGCTCAAGGCGCTGAAGGGTAGACGCGGGGCAGCTTCGGGGAGTTTCCCCGGGTAAGGGATTCAACATCCGGTCCAGATGCATCTTTTCCCTGATGGACGCGAGACGGTATGATTCATTGCTATTTCCGTAACGGAGGTTGCATGCGACGTTTCCTGATGATGCTTGCCGGGCTGTGCCTTGCGGCCCCGGTTTTCGGCCAGATTCCGGCGTGGATGCCCGACCCGACGCAGCAGCAGACCTACACGCTGCACCGCTCGTCGAGCCGCGAGGCGACCGGGGCGAATGCCGACTACCGCACCGTGACGCCGGGCCAGACGATGACCATTCTCGACGTCGACGGGCCGGGAATGATCTCGCACATCTGGTTCACCCTCAACGACGGGGAGCCCTACAGCCTCAAGCGTATTGTGCTGCGGATGTATTGGGACGGTGAAGACTCGCCCAGCGTGGAAACGCCGATCGGTGATTTCTTCGGTCTGGGCAATGGCATCTACTACGCGTGGCAGTCGGCGGTGCTCTCCGTGGGCCCGGACAAAGCGATGAACTGCTGGTTTCCCATGCCGTACGCGAAACACGCCCGGATCACAGTTACGAATGAAGGCAAGCAGACGCTGAGCAATCTCTACTGGAACATCGACTATCGCGTGAACGCGCAGCCGCTCCCTTTGGGCACGCTCTATTTCCACGCGCAGTACCGGCAGGCTCAGCCGGCGCAGGGATGGGCTAAGAACTGGTATGAGAATGGCGATCCCGAGGTGAATTACCGGCGCAATCTCGATGGCAAGGACAACTACGTCTGGTTCGAAGCCAAAGGGTACGGTCAGTTTGTTGGCGTGACCATGTCGATTCTCCAGAACCAGGATGGATGGTGGGGCGAAGGCAACGACGCCTTCTGGATCGACGACCCGGACAAGATCGCGTCAGTAGGGACGGGGAGCGAGGATTATTTCCTGGGCGCATGGGGCTTTTTGTCGCCGCAGACATTTCCATTGCACGGCGCGCCGGTGGTGGGCAAAGAGTTGGCGGGAGAGCGGACGAGTGTCTACCGCTTCCACCTGGACTCGCCGGTGCCATTTACGAAATACATGAAGGCGAGCATCGAGCACGGCCACGCCAATGCGCGGTCCGACAACTTCTACTCGGTCGCGTACTGGTACCAGAACGAGCCGCACATGCCGTTCCCGCCGCTGCCCGAGATGAGCGAACGCATCCCGACGGTGCAGTTCGTGGGCGGTCCCGGGAATCAGAAGGGCCCGTATCAGCCGGGGAATCCGCAGCCCAGATAGGCGGGTTACGCGGCGCCACTGGATTCGAATGAAAAAAGACGCCAGCGCTCGCCATTTTTTTCGATGTGAGCCGGGTAAACAGCCTCACCGGTAAACTTCGTGACCGCTTGCTCCCAGAAGTGGTGCGCCGAATGATTCGCTTCCATCACGCGAACTTCCCACGGCCCTGGAAACCGCCTCCACACTTCACGCGCAATGGCCGTTCCAACGCCGCGCCTCCGATAACCACGAACGACAAAGAACTCCACCATGTCCCAGACCGTCTCATTGCCTGAGAGCTTCGATCCTTTTCTCACCAGAACAAAGCCTGCCAATTTGCCGCCAACGTTGACAAGAAACGGGTGCCGGTCGGGCTCAAGCCAGTAGAGCGAAAGATCCCGGTAGCCGAATCGGCCATCCGCTCCCAGTTCCACAGGATGGAACTCGCTGAAGTCGTGAGCGTACAGCTCAAGTAAATTGGCCACGATCGGCTTCTGCTCGAGCGTGGCGGGAAGAACTTCGATATGCGCCATGATGATCTGTGGGCAAGTCCGTGAGTGCCGCCCAGGGGAGTGCCGCCCAAACCAAGAGGCGGGTCTTTTTTGAGACCCGCCTTGTGATTCGCGTTAGCCGCGCGGCTAAACGCCGGCCGGCTGATGATGCGTCGTCAGCTGCCGCGCCAGCGCGGGCAGGCCGAAGGCCAATCCGGCCACCAGCGCCGTCGAGATCAGATCATTGCGGTAGAAGGGCAGACCGGCCACGTATGACATGCCGAGTCCGGCGAAGCTCCGCGGATACACCGTCGGCATGCTAAGCCATGCGGCGAAATTCGTGATCAGGAAGAAGGACGTGGGCGCGATGAGCACAGCGCTCCCGACGCGCAGGGCAGAGACGTGCTTTGCCAGCAGGATCCGTCCGAGGATGATAACGGCGGCGTACCAGGCCCAGGTGAGAAGGTAAGCCGAGATGTGGAAGGGATAGTTGTAGAAATAGACCGTCAGGTAGTAGTCGGTCGCGGCCAGCAGGGCGACGGGCAGGATGGCCTGGCGCAGCGGTCGGCGGGCTCCGAAGAAGAGCAGTGCGCCGCCGACGGCGGTGAAGTTGAGCCACGCGGGATGCGGGACAACGCGGCTCAGAACAGCCAGAAGAATCAGCAGATAGGCGGACATGAAAACCTCGGTGGGATAAGAACTTGGCTCTTTTATTCTGCGGACTGCCGGGGGTGGGGTCAAGGTAATGTGTGTGATGGGGTGGAAAAGAGATTTGATAGGATCAGCAGCCTTGAGACGGTAGAGTCATTGCGAGCATGAGGCGTATCTTCGTACGGCGCAATGCCCCGATTTGGCTGCCGATACTCGTATTCGTGCGTGACTTCCTCGCCTGGCAGTACATCTTCTCATTTGAGCCTGGGATTACTGAAAAGGCCGTGTTTTGGGGCAAGCTCTTCATGTTGCCAGGAGCACTTATCCCCGGCGGACTTGTACCGTTAGCAGTAAACATAATCCTCGCCGTGTTTGTTGGTTTTATTATTCGTTGGTCTGCGCGCACGACTGAGACGCGACAGCCTTCAGACTGATCGGCATTACTCCCCTTCACTTCTGCTCCCTCCCGCCCATGAACGTGTTCTCGACCTCACCCCCGGGACCAATGTAGACGGCTCCGCCCAGCGGGCTTCGGCCGGGGTTATGGCTGGGGGCGTCTCCTGCGCTGCTTCCAAACATGGGATAGTCGAAGCGCAGGTCGTCAAACTCAACGGTATGCCAGCTCGGCTGAGGCGGTGGCCCGTTCGAAATAGGCGCGTAGCCGAGGTCGGTGACCAGAGGGAATTCCGACCAGTCGAGATACACACGGCCCAGCCACGATTGCCTGGCGGCGGCGACGGCTGGCGTCACTTCCGGCTTGTAAAGGATGCTGGTCCCGCGATCGGACTGGACGTCGTCGTGGAGGGTCTGGACCTCAGCGGTCTGGTAGTAACCGGCGGTCTCGGCGATCACGTGCCAGGCAAAGGGATCGATGGGATGAGGCTCGGCGTCGATCTTCGTGATGGGGTCGGCGACCACGCCGGAGTTCTGCACCAGCTCAATGGCGTGGGATTTCTCGGCGTTGCGCAGAGACCACCAGAGCACGATGAAGACCAGGGCGGCGATCGACCAGCCGCGTCCCCGGAAGAGCGGGCGGCGCGCGCCGATCTCGCGATCGGCGAGGCCGAAGATCCACGGCATGATGAGCGCGCCGATGAGGGCGAGCAGGATAAGCGGGTCAACGATGAAGACGATGCTGCGCTCATACCAGCGCGGATTGAAGGGGAAGAAGGGGCGGACGCCGTAGTTGTTGGTGTAGTCGAGGAGGATGTGGCTGAGGTCGGCGATCAGCGCGAAGAGAAAGATGAGCGTCCAGCGCGGAGGCGGCAGGCCGGGCCGCTGTGGCTTGCTTCGTGCCTTCCTCCGGCTTCTCCACTTATGGACCAGCCAGACGACGCCCGTCGTGACCAGGGCGATGACCGGCGCGGCGATAAAGGTGTGCGTAATGCCGCGATGATGCTCGAAGCCGCTGAGCGGCCCGCGGAATCCCCAGAAGATGTCGATATCGGGGGCCTCGGCGGCGAGGGTCATCGCGAGCGTGGCGTAGGCGGTTTTGCGATTGAAGCCGGAGCGTCCGAGGTTGGCTCCGGTAAGGAAGTGTGTGAATGGGTCCATAGCGGGTCGGAGACAGGATACAGGGGCGGCAAAAATGGTTTAATCCGAAACATGGGCCAAAAGGCAGTTGAAGAAAAGATCGAGAAGCTGCGCGAGACGATTCGCCACCACGAATACCTGTATTACGGGCTGGACGAGCCGGAGATTTCCGATGCCGACTTCGACGCGCTGATGCGGGAGCTGAAGAAGCTCGAAACCGAAAATCCCGAGCTCGTCACGCCCGACTCGCCGACGCAGCGCGTGGGGGGCAAGCCCAAAGAGGGATTCCCCAAGGTGGCGCACTCGCGCCCCATGCTCTCGCTCGATAACGTGACCAGCGAAGAGGAGCTCCGCGACTGGGATCGCAGGGCGCGGTCGCTGGCGGGCGAAGCAGCGGACATCAGCTACGTCTGCGAGTACAAGCTCGACGGGATGTCGATGGCCCTGCGCTACGGGAACGAGGCGGGCGATATTACTCATTTGCTTCGCGGCATAACGCGCGGCGACGGCACCATCGGCGAGGACGTGACTGGGAACGTGCGGACGATCCGCTCGGTTCCGCTGTCGATCTCACACGCGAAGCTGGCGAAGGCGAAGCTGCCGCCCGCCTTCGAGGTGCGCGGAGAAGTCGTCATGCCGCTGGCAGCGTTTCTCAAGATGAACGAAGAGCGCGAGGCGGCAGGACTGAGTCCGGCAGTAAATCCGCGCAACGCGGCAGCGGGAACGATTCGCACGCTGGAGCCGAATATCGTTGCTCGCCGTCGCCTGGACTTCTACGCCTACTTTGCGCTCACCGAGGCTGGCGAAAACCTGTTCGATGAGCAGTCCGACGCGCTCGATGCGCTGGCGACGGCCGGGTTCCGCGTCAATCCGCACCGCGAAGCGATAAAGGATATCGACAAGGTGATGGCCTTCGTCAATCGCGCCGAAGAAAAACGTGCCGATCTCGGTTACGAAATCGACGGCGTGGTCATCAAGATCGACTCGGCCGAAGTCCAGCGGCGCCTCGGCTATACCGGAAAGGCTCCCCGATGGGCCGTCGCCTACAAATTTACCGCGCGCGCCGGGATCACCAGGGTCGAAGACATCAGGATTCAGGTCGGGCGCACCGGCAAGCTGACTCCGGTGGCGGTGCTGACGCCGGTCTTTATCGGCGGGACGACAGTGAGCCGCGCGACGCTGCACAATGCCGACGAGATCGAGCGGCTGGGCCTGCTGATCGGCGACTACGTCAAAGTTGAGCGCGGCGGAGACGTGATTCCCAAGGTCGTCGAGGTCGTCGAGGACAAGGACCATCCGCGCGGGGACAGAAAGTTTGAGTTCCCGACGCACTGTCCGGTGTGCGGCAGTGAAATCGTGAAGGCCGAGGGCGAGGTCGATTATCGCTGCGTGAACGCAGACTGCCCCGCGCGGCTCATCGAGAGCCTGCTGCATTTTTCTGCACGCAAGGTCATGAACATCGAGGGTCTGGGCGAGGCCGTGGTCGAGCAACTGCTCGATCGCGGACTGGTGAAGAGCATCGCCGATCTCTATTCGCTCACCGACGCCGACCTCGCCCAACTCCAGCACGTAGTCACAACCCGCGACAAGAAGACCGGCCAGGAGAAGACACGCACGCAGGCGCTGGTAGGGCCAAAAGAGCGCAAGGACCTACTCGCTGAGATCGAAGCTTCAAAGAAGCGGCCTCTCAATCGCTTGCTCTTTGGCCTTGGCGTTCGCTTCATCGGCGAGCGAACTGCACAACTGCTGGCGGAGGAGTTCGGATCGATGGATGCCCTCATGGAGGCTTCAACGAAAGACCTGGAGCGCGTGAATGAGGTCGGTCCGCGAGTGGCGCTGGCGATCCGGGAGTTCTTCGATGAGGAGAAGAATCGCGATCTGATCGGCAAACTAACCGATGCGGAGTTGACATTAACGGCTGAGAAACGGAAGAAGTCGTCGCAACTTGAAGGGCTGACGTTTGTGCTGACTGGTACGCTGCCGAATCTGTCTCGCGAAGATGCGAAGGCGAAGATCGAGGCCGCAGGCGGGCGCGTATCGGGATCGGTGAGTAAGAAGACGGATTATGTCGTTGCGGGCGAAGAAGCGGGTTCGAAACTGGATAAGGCGCGGGATCTGGGTGTGAAGGTGATCGACGAAGCGGGGCTGAATCAGCTTCTATCTGGTAGCTCCTGACTTAGCTCGGCTATCTCTAGCGAGACTGATTCTCCAATGCAAGGAATAAACCACGGTGGATTTCTTAGTCGTCGATGTTGAGACTGCAAATGCCGATCGCTCAAGTATCTGCCAAATTGGCATTGCCTTTTTCAATGAACATGGACTGTCGAGTTCCTGGAAGTCATTGGTAAACCTATAGGATTACTTTGATCCGTTTAACGTTTCCCTCCATGGAATTGATGAAGAAACCGTTCAAGCTGAGCCCACATGGCAGGAGATTTACTCGGAAGTCGCATCTCTGGTCGGGGGGAATGTGGTCGTGAGTCACACCTCATTCGACCGCGTTGCCATCCATCGGGCCTGCGAAAAACTACTGATTCCGTTTGTTGATTGTCGGTGGCTCGATTCTGCCCGAGTCGTGAGACGTGCGTGGCCGCTCTTTTCGCGATCAGGGTATGGTCTTGCTAACATAGCGAGCCAGTTCGGAATTCGCTACAGGCCGCACGATGCGCTCGAAGATGCTCGGTGTACCGGAGAGATTGTTTTACGCGCAATTTGTGAGTCTGGTCTAACTATTGATCAATGGTTTGATCGAGTTCGTCAACCAATTCACCCTCAACTCCAAACCACGAACGCACCTAATCCCGACGGTCCGCTCTATGGAGAGATCTTAGTTTTCACTGGTGCTCTTTCAATGACGCGTGGCGAAGCGGCAGGCTTAGCAGCCTCGGCTGGTTGCCAAGTGGAAGATGGTGTAACGAAACATACGACCATCCTGATCCTTGGTAATCAGGACGTGAGAAAGCTCGCCGGGCATGAAAAAAGTACCAAACATCGTAAGGCTGAGGCTCTCATTAAAAAAGGTGTGCCGCTTCGAATCCTAAGCGAAAGCGACTTCTCGAAAATAATCTCCATCCCAAAATGTTAATCCAGAGTAGGCGAAGACGCGTTCGAAGCTCGACAAGGCACGCGAGCTGGGCGTGAAGGTGCTGGACGAGGCGGCGCTGGTAGAGATGCTGGGCAGTTGACTTGTGATCATCTGCATCCTATGTTCGAGCTATGGACGTTCGTTTGAGTGAAGATCAGCAGGCTCTTATTCGAGAAGGCATCGAAAGCGGACGCCTTCGAACAGCTGAAGAAGCGTTCGAGCAGGCAATGGCATTGTGGGAAGAACGCGAGCGGCGACGGATGGAGATCTTAGCCGCAGTAGAAGCTTCAGAAGACTCCCTGGCGCGTGGCGAAGGACGCAGAATCACGAGTCGCGAGCAGATCGCGCAGCTTGCTGCCGACATCAAGCGGCGCGGAACGGAACGTTTAGCCGCTGAGAACAGCTAGCGGTGATGGTTGAGATTCGCATCTCTTCCGAAGCAGAATCTGAGTTGGATGAAATCTGGCTCTATCTCGCGCGAACAACTCACAATCAGGAAATTGCCAGCCGGATTATAGACGGTATCATGGATCACTTTTGGTTGTTGGCACGCCATCCCTACCTTGGGCGACGTCGGGATGATGATTTGAAACCTGGACTGCGCAGTCTGGTCGTTGACGAGTATGTTGTTATCTATCGTATAGAGACAGGCAGCGCAGTTCTGATCCTGCACGTTTTACACGGCAGACGGGACATCGAATCGTTATTTCGCAGTTAGCCTTCCGTCACCCAATAAAAAAGAGAATTCGGCTTCGTTCTCACCCCTTGGGCGCGAAATACCCCTTGCGCACGCGCACAACGTACCGCCGGTCGAGGCAAAAGAGATAGATGGGGCGGAAGGCTCCATTCGCGATGAAGTCGGCCGGCTTGTAAACCAGCGCGTACTGGCTGCGGAGCTCGTCCGTGATGTCCTGGAAGCTGACAGGCATTTCTTCCAGGCGCTTGGGAAAGAAGGCGCGGCCTCCGGTGGCGTCGGCAATCTTCTGCAGGATGTCGTCGCCGCGATCGCGGCTGGGGCTGGTATTGGTGCTGATGGCGTAGACGATGGTCTCGGCGCGCTGGCACTCCTTGATAGCGTCGTCGAGATAGGCGTGGCTCTGGTTGTCGTCGCCGTCAGAGATGAGGACCATGGCCTTGCGGACGGGCTCCTGCCCGCGCGAGGCATCGAGAAGCTTGTCGCGGCAGGCGCTGTATACGGCGTCAAAGAGCGCGGTGCCACCGCCGGGGCGCAGCGCGTTGATGCCGGTGGTCAGCAGGTCGAGATTGTTGGTCCAGTCCTGCTTGTAGTCGGGGGTGACATCGAAGCCCATCACGAAGCCCTTGTCGCTTCTGGGCTTGACGATCTGCAGAAGAAATTCGATGGCCGCCTGCTGCTCGAAGTTGAAGCGCGTGCGGATGGAGGTGCTGGTGTCAATGACGATGCCGACGCGCAGAGGCAGATTGGTCTGCTGGGTGAAGCTGTAGACGCGATCGGGAGCCTTCTGGTCGTCGAGAAGAGCGAAGTCGCTCTGCTTGAGGTCGGAGATGAAGTGGCCATGCTTGTCGGTGACCGTAAAAACGAGATCGACTTCGTTGACCTGCCGGGTAATGGTGTACTGCTGGTCGTTTGCCGGCTGACCGGGAGCTGGCGCCTGCTGGCTGGGCGCGGGGGCCTGCTGGCCGGGAGCCGGCACATCGGCATTCTGCGGCTGCTGGGTCTGGGGAGCCGGCGCGGGCTGTGTGGGAGCGGTCTGTCCGAAAGCAAAAGCGGCGGAAAGCGCAAACAACAAAGCAGAAACGGGGCGAAAGTTCGTGGGAAAGCCTTTGAGCATATTACTCAGGCCATTTTACATGCCGGACTTTCAGGAGCGCCAAGCGACGGTGATCTTCATCGCCGAGCCCTCGGCATACGCGGGGGTGACGAGACAATGCCGGGGAGCGATCCCCCGAAAGCCGCAGCTTCGATCTTCGACTTTTCCTGTTGATGATCGTAAAATCAGTATTTTGAGGGCCGAATATCGGGGTCCGTAACGGAATTCCCCCGGTTAATTTTCGACCGATCCGACGCAGCCAGGGCCCCCCGCGAACCAAACCCAGCGCCCCGTGAATAACAAGAAAGCCACCTGATGCCCGCAACCCGCCAAGTCTATATGATCCTCTCACCGCGCGCCCTGGGCTATGCCAGGGGTGCGTTGGAGAGCCTCTTTCTCAATTCTCTTGAGACGCTTCACATACGCCTGATTACCGACTCACGTGAGGACAAGGACGTATTGTCGGAAGCCGTGGCCAAGGTGGATGCCAAACATCACCAGTGGACGGTGTATGCCGAGGAGGATCTCGCGGCGCGCGAAGAGGAGCTCTTTGCCAAACATGAGCACCTGCGCGTTTTTCGCCACGGTCATCCCTGCTGGCGCAAGATCACTGATCCGCTGCTGCTGAGCGAGCCAGGCGAAGAGCTGGTGCTGCTCGACCCCGACCTTTACTTTCCCAACCGCTTCACATTCGAAGCGACGCCCCCGAGCGGTGTGCTGCTTATGTGGCAGCGCACCAGCTGCCTCTACCCGCCGGAAGTGGTGTGGAAGGCCATGGGAGACGGGATCCGCCTCTCGCACCACGTCGATATCGGGGTGGCGAATTGGCGCGCTTCCGCCGACCTTGACTGGCTTAACTGGCTGGTGGCGCAGCTGGGCGGAACAAATCTGCCCCGGCTTGCGCATATTGAAGCCATCGTGTGGGCGGCCCTGGCCATGCGCATCGGCGGGGGACACCTCGACCCGGGATATTGGAAATGCTGGCATCGCTCGGTGCCCAAACGGGTCATGACGAAAGTGGGCGTGAGCGGCGTGCGTATTCTGCGGTCGGAGCCATGGGGCAGCGTCAAGTGCTTCCACGCGGGCGGCGAGTCCAAGTGGTGGCTTGAGTCGGTGCGCGACGCCGGGCTGATGGAGAGCGACGCTGAACACACCCGGCCCGGGCGCGTGATTCCATTTGTGGAATTGAAACCCGCGGAGTTTTCAAGAGATCGGGCCTTTAAGAATGTGCTGAAAGCCCTGGGTTACTATCAAATCTTACGGCCGCAGTAGCGCGGCGAGTTGCCGGGCTTCACCGTAAATCTCGAGCATTCGATCGATCTTTTTATCCCAGTCAAAGCTCTGCTCCACACGCTGTCGACCGTTTGCGCCAAGCTGATCTCGCAGTCGCGGCTCCTGAACCAGCTTGCTCATGGCCGCAACGAAGCCCTGAACCATCGTCTCCCGGCTGGATGGTTCAATGAGAAATCCGCAGGAACTATCGAGATAATCCGCCGGGCCACCCCACTTTGTTGCGATCACCGGAATCCCGCTGGCCATCGCTTCGAGCACCACCGCGCCTCCGCATTCGTAGACGCTCGGCAGCACAAGCGCGAGAGAAGCATGCAGATGCGGCGCGCATTCGATCTGCGGAAGCCAGCCGGTAAAGTTCACGCGATCCGATACGCCGAGGTTTTCCGTTGCCTGTCTCCATGGCTCGCGCATCGGCCCGTCGCCGATGATTGTCAGCTCGGCGCCTGGCACCAGGCCGAGCGCTTCGATGACAATATCAAGCGCCTTCCAGTCAACCAGCCGGCCAATGAAGACGAATCGCGGCTTCGGAGCCGTTTCCTCTGCATTTGCAACCCTCGACCATGTCTTCAGGTGAACCGCATTTTCGACCAGCTCGATCACCTGGCCGCGCACTCCGGCGGGAAGTGCCAGCCGTGTCCGCTCGTTGGCAACGAGCAGGACGGCGGCGCGCTTCTTGCCGGGCAGCATCGAATTGAAGAAGTTTGAAAACTGACGTCCAATACTGATGGCTATCCGGCTGAAGGGTGATTCGGCGTTCCGGAAAGCCGCGGGATATTCCATGCCTCCGTTCATTGGGCCGATCACAACGGGCACGCCGAGCCCGGTCATGAGCGACGGAAATCGTGGCGAGACCGGAATCGGCTGATGCACCACGTCGATTGCCTCGCTTGCGATAAGCTCGCGCACAATCCTGCGTGCCAGATATTGCGTAATCAGCTGGCTGAGCAATCCCAGGGTGGCGCCCGAGAGGCGGCGGGGAAGAAATCCGCTCAGCCAATTGAGCAGCTTGTGAAACCAGGCATCGGGGATGAAGCGCAGCCGGCTGGAGTCGCTTGCGAAGGCGGCTTCGAGCTCGTTACGCGTGCGGCTGTGCACCACCAGCCATGCCTCGACCCCGCGCGCCCGCAGGCCCGCGAAGTAGTGGAGAGGCAGGACGGCTTCTCCACCGAATTTATACGAAGCATGTTCGGCAACAATGCAGACGCGCATCTTTAAGCAGGGAGAACGGGGCCCAGGGCAGGATTAGCTGGCAAAGCAAAACTGTGTAGCTGTTTCAGGATATCGTAAGTTTCCCACAAACTTTCGCGATGCAGATATCCCTCGAAGGTCGTAATCTCTTGATTCCACAACCTCCTTCCGATAGCATCGGGTCCGTACTTCCCGCAGGCACAAATCGAGCTCAGCCTGCGCCGTAACTGACACGCGCGATCTCTCACCATTCTTTGCGGGCCTAACCCCCAGGGCCAAAGTCTTAGGAGAGTTCCATGCTGCGGAACTACCTGATGCCGGGTTTTGCGCTGGTATTGCTCGCTGTCTTCGCCTCGCCGCGGTCGTTGCCCTCGCGCGCCGCAACCAGCCGGCTCTGGAGCCCAGACCGCGCCGTCTCCGCAAGCTCCGAGGAGGCAGACGCCCCGCGAAGTCCCTCAGATTGAAGGCAGCAAGAAGCTCTTTAATCCCGGGGACATCTGCTCCGTTGCCAGATACGAGATGCACGAAAAGCTCGCCGAATTCGGCGTGGACTTCCCCGAGCCGGATGAAGCCGGCAAGCCCCCAGCAGGACCAGCGACGGAGACAAGGCAGAGGAGTCAGCTCACCGAATCCATGATTGCCCTTGTGCCCGATCCGGTGCACACGCATCTCGCGCTGCGTTTCGACCGCTATATTGACGTGCTCCAGCAGGCGCTTCAGGACGGGACCTCGGAAAAATCTCCCGGCTGGGTTTACGTCAGCCAGTGGCTGCCCTGGGATCCCGTGCCCTACCAGTCGTCGCAGGACCCCATCGACCGCACCAACGTCCACGGGTTCGACACAGATCGTGAATGTGCTCCCGGCGTTCTGATCTTTCGCCGGAATCGCTACCAGCAGGCCAGAGTCCGGGGAGAATACTTGATTGTTTTTCTGGTCGGCGAGTCGCCGACCAGCGGCATACTGCACAGGAGACAGATTCTGTATGCGCTGCAGAGCTGGCATACGATTGCGCTGCGCACCGAGGCCGTGGCCAGAACTCTGGCCGCAGAGGATGCCGCCGAAGCGCTGAAGCCACCCGAAGAACCGCCCGGCAAAGAACAGGCGCGTACCCGGCCGGGCGAAGAGAGCTCCGGCAGTAGTCATCCCGACGCGCCGCTGCGCATTCTCGGGCCGTCCTTCTCGGCTTCGCTTCCCGCGCTCGACAACCTGCTGATGACCAACAAGTGCGCGGAGGGGGACAAGAGCCCGAAGCCCTGCTTTAAGCAGGCGCAGGTGGCCAGCGGATCGGTCTCAACCAGCCGATGGATTATCTACAACTCAGGAAATTTCCCCGGACTGAAGGACGCCAGCTTCATCTCCATGAATGAAAGCTCGGATGCGATCCAGGAGATGCTGCTGAATTATCTGGCGTCGCATGAGCATATTCCTCGAAGCCAGGTGGCCTTCGTTTCCGAGGACGAGACGGCGTTTGGAAATCTGCTCTCCTCGATACCCCAGTCCCCCGGCGATCGTTCAGCCCCGGAGCGTCCACTCCTCTTTCACTACCCGCGCGAGATCTCCCAGCTGCGCAACGCCTACGCGAAGAGCTCGATCCTTCATCGCCCCTCGCAGGCACAGTCGTCCGACAACCCCAATCAGCAGGACCTGACCCTCAGTCTCGAAGATCGCCACGAGGAAGAGGACAGCGTCCCGTCGTTTTCCGATAATCAGAGCCCGATCTCCGAGGAATCGGTTCTCTCCGCCATGACGCGGGCGATGGACCGCGAGCATGTCCGCGTGGCCGTCATCAACGGCAGCGATGTCCTCGATGTGATCTTTGTTGCGCGCTACTTCGGCCGCAACTTGCCCAATGTGCGCGTGGTCCTGTTGAACGCCGACCTGTTCTTCGAGCGCTCTCCCGACGTCAGCGATTTTCGCGGCATGCTCATGGCCAACAGCTATCCGTTGATCCCGGACAATATCGCCTGGACCGGGCGCTTTATGCATGTGCCCGAGAACGGGGATGGCGCGGCTACCGAAGACCATCCGGGCCCATTCGGCACCTATCTGCCGGAGCGGATCTTCGCTTCCTATGAGGAAAACGGCATCTATAACGCCGTCCGTGTCCTCGAAATGGCGCCGTTACCTTTTCTAATGGCCGGCCAGACTTCGCCCGAGGGCACTTCCGGAACCGGGGGCAGTATCGGAACGAAGACTGGAGAATCCACGCCGCCCGCGGCGCAAGAGCCGCCCAAACCTCTCTGGCTGGCCGAGTACACCGACCCGTTCCACGGAGGAGATCACCCGCCTTTATGGCTCAATGCCGTGGGGCGCGGGGGCTTCTGGCCCGTCGCTCTCCTGGGCCGCGATCCATCCGCTTCCCGTACCCAAGGCAGGACATCTCTCGCGGACATACCCGGGGTCGGCGATGGCGGGCCTTCCGGGAGTGACTCGATTCCTCCCGCCATGTTTGACAGCTGGTCGCAAAGCGGCTCCCGCCTTGGCCCCGTAAGCTTCCCGCGCCTGGTTGCGCAAAAGCTGGTCGTAGCGCGCCTGGCAGTCGTCTGCCTGCTCGCCCTCTTCGTGTTCTTCGGCCTGGTCCTATGCACCTTCGCACGGCTGGAGCGCTGGCCGGAGTATGTCTTCGATATCAAGGGAACCAACAGCGAGCGGCGCGGCTGGATCGTGCTCGTGATCGTCCTCAGCTTTTCCTGGATGGCGCGGCTGCTGATTCTCGACCTGCCCGGAGCGAAATTCTTCCAGGACCCGGTCAACAGCGGCCTCATCTTCCTTCAGATCGTCCTTCTTCTTTTCGCGCTATGGCTCGTCCGCAGGGCGCTCTGGGAGGGAGAGCGGCGCTACTTTGCCTGGGTTCTGATCGCGCTTACCCTCATGGCGCAGTTTGCCTTCGCCTGGATCAAGCCGGGCGAGTTCTCTGCCAGGATCTTTTTCCTCTACCGCAGCGAGCACCTTTTTAACGGCGTCTCGCCGGTCGTGCCTTTCCTCTTTCTTTCGATCGCGGTCGTCTGCCTCATCTCGCGGCACATCCACTCGCTGCTCATCTTTTCTCCCCGCCTGATGCCGCGCATTCCCTGTTACGAGGGAAACCGCTCGCCGGAGATACTGCGCAGCATCCATCGCTGCGCAATCAATGACATCCTGCGCGCCTGTTATTCCCCGTGGCGCATGCTGGCTTCGAAGTTGAGGTACCTGCTTCCCGACCGGAAGCGGAAGCATCCGCAGGACCAGGGTTTGCAGCCCGACCCGAACCAGCGCGTAAAGCGGCTCAACCGGCTGCGCAAGCAGAGCGGCTGTCCCCCGGTTGGCAACGTTCCGAAGCTGCCCGCTGTGCTGCTGGTCCTTACCCTTGTCATCCTGCTCGTATCCGCCTATCTGCTCTTCCCGCGCGGCTTTGAGACCTTTGAGACGCGGGCGTATTCCATCTGGCTCAGCATCTGCAGCTTCGCAATCCTCATCTTCCTGCTGCACGAGATCGGATGGGTCATCCTGATGTGGATCAGTCTGCATAAAGGTCTCCTGAATCCGCTCGAGCGCACCACTCTGCGCGCCTGCTTCAGCCGTGCGTCGGGATTCTCCTGGCAAAGGCTGTGGTTCAGCATCGACTTGTCGCCCGCGGTTCGCTTCCGGCCGCTCTTCCGCGCCTACGAATCCATGCTGCACATCGAAAAGGACGCCTCTTGTCCGGCCGGCTTGAAGCCGGCCTTCGGACGCGCGCGCAGGGAGTACAACGGGCTGATGACTGACCTTGAGCCTAAAAGCCGCGTGGCCGCATTCGCCAGGTTCCAGGTGGCGTTATGCGGCGCCGCAAGCGCGGTCATCGGACATATCCTCTCCGGCAGGAGCCGGCAGAAGGACCAGCTGGGCACCAGCCTTGATGTCCCGGCCAAGGAGATCGAAGATGTCCTGAAGGAGTCGGCCAAGGACGACCCGCTCGGTGCGAACGCGGAAGAATTTGTCGGCCTGGTCTACATCTACGGAATCCAGCACGTCCTGATGGATATCCGCAGCCACATCCTCGCCTTCACCTTTGGCTACTTCTTCCTGCTGCTGGCGCTGACGGCATATCCGGTGGGGCCGCACCACTCCATCATGGTGATGATGATTCTCATCTTCGCCGGCTTCGTGATCGCGGTCGTCGTCGTCTTCTCGCAGATGCATCGCGACAGCATCCTCAGCCGCACGACCTCGACCGAGCCCGGAAAACTCGATATCGGCTTCTACGAGAAGCTCATCTCCGTGCTCGGAGTTCCCGCCATCGGGTTGCTCGCATCGGCCTTCCCCGAGATCAGCAACTTCCTCTTCTCCTGGCTTGAGCCGAGCCTGCAGACTCTGAAGTAGAGGAGCAGCGCAACAAATCAGCAACACAGAAACGAAGAGGGCAGACCCCAAAAGGCCTGCCCTCTTGCTTTACGTGAAGTAAGCGTTAGCTTTTCCTGAGCCCTGAGCCCTGAGCCCTGAGCCCTGAGCCCTGAGCCCTGAGCCCTGAGCCCTGAGCCCTGAGCCCTGAGCCCTGAGCCCTGAGCCCTGTCTTTACTCAGCCGGCTCTGCTTCGCCCTTGACCGTGACCGCGACATGCGCCGTCACTTCGCGGTGCAGGCGCACGGGAATGTGAAACTCGCCGAGCTGCTTGAGCGGCTCTTCGAGATGCACCTTGCGGCGGTCGATGTTGAAGCCCTTGGCTTCCAGCGCGTTCGCGATGTCGGCCGATGTGACCGAGCCGAAGAGGTGATCGTGATCGCCCACCTTGCGCTCGAAGACCAGCGCGACATTGTCGAGCTGCCCCACCAGTGCCTCGGCCTCGGACTTTTCCTTTGCCGAGCGACGGACAGCGGATGCCTTCATCTGCTCGATGACGGCCTTGTTTGCGGCGTTAGCTTCCATGGCCAGCTTTTTGGGCAGAAGGTAGTTGCGGCCATAGCCGTCGGCTACCTTCACCACGTCTCCGCGGTGGCCGAGGCTGTCGATGTCTTCTTTCAGAATAACTTCCATGCAGATCTCCAATTAAGAACGCGGAGCACAGCAGGAACTGCGCCTGCGATGATCTCTTGCGCCTTGCTATCGCACAGCCGAAGCCATGCCTGATATAACCCTTCTGAGCCCTGAGCCCTGAGCCCTTAGAATCTCGCTGCAAACGGCAGCAGAGCGATATTGCGGGCCTGCTTGATGGCGCGGGTAAGGCGGCGCTGGTGCGTCGTGCAGACGCCGGTCAGGCGCCGCGGCACGATCTTGCCGCGCTCGGCCACGAAGCCTTGCAGAAGGCGAACGTCGCGATACGGAATCGCGTCGATCTTCTCGGTGCAGAACTTGCAGACCTTCTTGCGGCGGAAGAACTTGCGTCCGCCGGGGCCGCCCGGACCGCCGGTGCGGGGCGGGCCGGTGCGCGGACCCGAGCCGGATGAGGATGGCGCTCCGCCTTCGGAGGAGCGATGAGGTGTTGTTTCGTCAGCCATAGTGTTTCCTGTCCTTCAATCAATTTTTAGGAGCGTCCGTTCATCGCGGAGGCCCCGTTCCCTAAACTTGAATTCTGAAACTTGAATTCTTAGGCGTTCACCGGCGCGGCTTCAGCCGGTGCAGCAGTCTCGACAACTGGAGCTGGAGCCTCGGCAGCCGGAGTCTCCACCGGAGCCGGAGCCGCAGCCACCGGCTGGGCGCTCAGCTTCTTACGCGTGGCGCGCAGAGCCTTCACCTTGTCGAGGCGCTTCTGCTCTTCATCCATGCGCACGGTGATGAACTTGATCACCGGCTCGGAGACGCGCAGGCGGCGCTCAAGCTCGTGTACCAGCGTGCCATCGGCGTCGATGGTCAGCAGTACGTAGTTGCCGTCGTTGAACTTGCGCACCATGTACGCGAGCTTGCGGCGGCCAAGCTTTTCGGTGGAGCGGAGCGTGCCGCCGCCACTGACGATCGTGTGCTCAAAGCCGGCGATCAGCTTGTCCAGGTCGGCGTCCTCAATGTCGGGACGGACGATAAACATTACTTCGTAGAAACGATCCATGCTCTGCTTCTCTTTTCTTTGGCCGCGGCGGCCCGCCGTGGCGGGTCACTGTGACCGAAACTAAATTTTTCTGCGGCCCGCCGCGGCGGGCCGGTTCACTTACTCCGCCGGGCCGTTTTCCTTCCCGTTTTCCTTACGATTAAACTCGTTCATCGCGGCCGAGATGCCCTTCGTCGCGACCACTTCCACTGCCTGCGCCACGCGGTCGAGAATCTCGTCCAGTGTCGCCAGATCCTTCTTGCGCAGCGGCGTCAGCAGGTAATCCTTGCCGCGCCGGAATGCGTCTTCGGGCTCACCGCTGGAGCCCACTCCGATCCGGATGCGCTTCCACTCGTCGGAGCGCAGCGCCCCGGAGATGGATCGTGCTCCGTTGTGCCCTGCGGCGCTGCCGCGTTCTCTCACGCGGATGGTGCCCAGGGGCAAATCCAGTTCGTCGTACAAAACCAGCAGGTCGCGAGCCGGATCGACTTCGAACTCGGCCACGAGTGCCGCGACGGAAAGACCGCTGAGGTTCATGAAGGTTTCCGGCTTGGCCAGGATCACTTCACGTCCGGCGATCTGAACTTTTGCCGTCAGGGCGCGGCAGCGGCGGTTAGCCACAGCCACGCGGTTCTGATCGGCGATACGGTCGACTGCAAGAAAGCCCGCGTTGTGCGGCGTGAACTGGTATTCGATGCCCGGATTTCCGAGCCCGACCACCAGCAGCACGCCGCGCGACGACGAATCACTTCCGGCCTCTGTCGCAGTCGCCAAAACTTACTTCTTCGCGCCCTTCTCGGCCGCCGGTGCTTCGGCGGTATCCGTCTTGCCCTTCTTGACGACTTCCGGCTCGGCAGGCGCAGCCACGGCTGCCACTTCTTCCGCAGCAGGCGCAACCTCTTCCTTGATCGCGACCACGTGAGCGACCGTCGTGCCCTCGTCGGTGATGAACTTGATCTTTTCCGAGTGCGGCAGGTCGGAAACGCGCAGCACATCGCCGATCGACATCTGCGTCACATCGATATCGATATGGCTGGGAATATCGCCCGGCAGGCACTCAATCTCGACCTCGCGTAATACCTGGTCGAGGATGCCGCCCTGCGTCTTGACGCCAATCGCTGTACCCACCGTCTGAATCGGCACTTCGACGCGCATCACCTTGTCGAGCGCAATCCGCTTCAGGTCGATGTGCATCAGCGTGCCCTTGATCGGCTCATACTGCCAGTCGACGATCATGGCCTTTGTTTTTGCCGTCGAACCCGTGATCTCCAGATCGAAAATCGAGTTGTGGCCGGTGTCCGAGTGCAGGATCTTCTGGATCTGCTTGGGATCGACCTCAATGGCCACCGCAGGCTCCGCCGCGCCATACACCACAGCGGGAATCCTGCCCTTTACGCGCACCCGGCGCGCGGCATTCTTGTTGAACTTGCCCTCGCGGGGCGTGGCTGCTACTACTTCCTGACTGATCATTGTCCTCTTCCTTCGGGCACGGTACAGCAGGGCTTAGGGCACAGCGATCAGCGTTCAGAATTTCCTGCTGCTGGCTGCCGGTTTCCCCTGTTTCCCGCTCCCTTTTGTTGTGGGGCCGCAGCCCGTCACTTTACAACCTCTGAGCCCTGAGCCCTGACCCCTGTTCCCTGCTTCTAAATGAACAGCGAACTGACGCTGGTCTCCATGTGGATGTTCTCGATGGTGGCCGCAATCAGCCCCGCCACCGAACGCACCTTGATCTTCGCCACCTTCTGTGCCGCCTCGCTCAGCGGAATCGAATCGGTTACCACCAGCTCTTCGAGCCGGGAGTTCGCAATGCGCTCAACCGCCGGTCCCGACAGCACCGGGTGCGAAGCGCACGCATACACTTTCGTCGCGCCCTTTTCCAGCAGCGCATCGACCGTCTTCACCAGCGTGCCCGCCGTGTCGACAATGTCGTCGATGATCAGGCACGTCTGGCCCTGCACATCGCCGATCACATGCATCACTTCGGTCACGTTGATGTCGGTTCTCCGCTTGTCCACGATGGCCAGCGGAGCCCCCATCTTTGTCGCAAAGAAGCGCGCCCGTTCCACGCCTCCCGCATCCGGCGAAACCACGGTCAGGTTCGGCAGGTTCATTTCCCGGAAATAGCTCACCATCACCGGGCTTGCAAACATATGATCTACCGGAATGTTGAAAAATCCTTGAATTTGCGCAGCGTGCAGGTCCATAAATAATGCCCGGTTCGCTCCGGCAGTGGTCAGCAGATCGGCAATCAGCTTCGACGAAATCGCCACCCGCGGCCGGTCCTTGCGGTCCTGCCGGGCATAGCCGTAATACGGAACCACCGTCGTGATGCGCCCCGCCGATGCCCGCTTCACCGCATCGATCATGATCAGCAGCTCCACCAGGTGCTGGTCCACCGGATTGCACGTCGGCTGCACGATGAAGACATCCGCGCCGCGCACATTCTCGAGCAGCTGAAAGTAAACCTCGCCGTCGGCGAAGCGCTGCATCTTGGTTTCGCCGAGCGTGACGCCGATATGCTTGCAGATATCTGCAGACAGAGTGCGATTAGCCGAGCCGGAGAATATCTTGAAGCGCTTGTCCTCGCTGTGCGAGCGCGACTTCTTCTTTTCCGCCGGCGCCTTCGTCTCCACTGGAGCCTTCGTCTCCGCATGCGCCTGATTCCGCGCCGCGCCGCCGTTCTGATCTGCATTCACCGCGGGGCTCACCGGCTCCGCGACTGCCCCTTCCAACACCGTTTCGCTTTTCACAAGATTCTCCCAAGCTGGTTGGCTCTGGTTGGTCCTGCATCCGGGTCGTCTGGCGATCATGCTGCCAGGGCTTCAGTACGTCGGAGGGGTTGACACCGGCGTTCAAAACTTACTTCTGGACTTACTTCTGGCTGGGCGACCAGGATTCGAACCTGGACAAAGTGCTCCAAAGGCACTTGACCTACCGTTAGTCGATCGCCCAGTAACTAAAACTTCGCGCTACAACCTCGAACCGCTGGCACAATCCACTCCCTGTGCCCTGTGCCCTGTGCTTCACCTCACCACCATCGACCGCCAATACCGCTCGCGCGGCAGGGTCTCCGTTTGCAACGACCGGATTCCCATCGCATCGAGCCGTGCCACTGTCGCTCTTGCCGCTTCCAGCGTTCCGTACAGGCCGAAGAGGGCCGATCCGGAGCCTGAGAGCGACGCATAAAGAGCCGCGCTCTCCGGATGTTCCGCATCCGCAAGTACGCGCTTGATTTCACCGAGGAGGGGATTCTGAGGAAAGACAACTTCTTCGAAGTCGTTTTCAATCCCGGTTCGGACAAGCGCGAGGAGCGGATCATTGGCCCCAGCGGAAAAGTTGGCTGGAAGCCCCGAGGTCGCGGCCAGGTCTTCTAAGAAGACACCGGAGGAGTGCGGCTCGCAAAGTGCTGCAGAGAGAGCCCGACTCAACCTATTAAGTCTATCGAAGCCGGCAGCTTCGGTCAATGCGCTGGATGGCAATTTTCCCCCCTGCGCGCTGGGTGCCCAATCCTGAGCGCCCTCTTTTGGCGCGAAGGGTGGGAGGCGACGATCTTGGTCTGCTAATCCCTGCTCCCTGATCCCTGATCTCTGTTCCTTTGCATCCCAGTCGCGAAAGGCCTGTGGCGTCGAGACGCCCACATCCGGCAGCGCCACAACGCACGCCGTAACCGGCAGATCGGGCAGAGGATAGACCTCCTCGCCGCGCCCCACCCCCAGCACCGCGCCACCAACCAGAAAGAGCGGCACATCCGACCCCACTTCCGCCGCAATCCGCAGCCTCTCTGGCCCGGACAATTGGGCGACCCCCTCGGCGGCAAGCTCGCGCTCGAGGCCAATCAGAGCCGCTGCGGCATTCGCCGATCCGGCCCCCAGCCCGCCCTGCACCGGCAGCCGCTTATCTATATGGATATGAACCTCAGCATGGATACGAACCTCGGCCGCCATCCTTAGCGCCGCTTTGACTGATTTGAATGCCGTGTTTCTCTCGTCCAGCGGCACCCGGGCGTCATTGCTCGTCAGCGTGATCGAGTTCTTCCCCGCCCGATGCGCCTCGACCGTAACGAGATCATGCGCCGCAATCGTCTGGTAGAGCGTCGTCAGCGAGTGAAACCCATCCGCCCGCACCCGGCCTATGGCCAGGCCGAGGTTGATCTTCGCGAACGAACGTACAGTAGTCGGCATCCCTCGTCGATTGTATCGATCTGGTAATCGCCCGATGCCCGGTGCCCCACTCAAGCCTTCTGTTTGTCAAGTTCCACGACAGTCTTTCCACGATGTTTAGGCTTGAGTGGGGCACCAGCATCGAATACTTTCCGGCAGATTGCTCTTTCTGTTTAGCTTTCCTTACCCGATATCCTCTGCCCAGTTCTCCAGATACTTCTTCACTTCAGCCATGATATTTGCCGGCGTCGGCTCCGTCGATGATGCGGTGATCGAAGCCGAGCGTCAGGTGGATCATGTTGCGGATGGCGATCGAGTCGGTCCCGTCCTCTCCGGTTACGACGGCCGGCTCCTTGAAGAGTCCGCCGACGCCGAGGATTCCGCTCTCGGGCTGGTTGATGATGGGCGTGCCGAACTGCTCTCCGAAGATGCCGGGATTGGTGATGGTGAAGGTGCCGGAGCCGACTTCGTCGGGCTTGAGCTTCTTCGAGCGGGCGCGCTCGGCGAGATCGGCGATGGCGCGGGCGATGCCAAGGAAGCTCTTCTCTTCGGCCTGCTTGATGACGGGAACGATGAGTCCCCAGTCGAGGGCGACGGCGATGCCGATGTTGATGTTCTTCGGGTAGCGGATGGCGTCGCCTTCCATCTGCGCGTTGACGATGGGCATCTTGCGCAGGGTGGCGATTACGGCGCGGGTGATGAAGGGCATGTAGGTGAGCTTGACGCCGTTGCGCTGCTCGTACTTGTTCTTCTCCTTCTCGCGGAGCTTCACGATGCGCGTGAAGTCGATCTTGAAGACGGTGTGCACGTGAGCGCTGGTGCGCTTGGAGTCGACCATGCGCTGCGCGATGATGGTACGCATCTTGCTCATGGGAACGAGCTCGCCGGGCTGTGGGACGGGAGCGGCGGGTGCTTGGGCTGCGGCTGGAGCGGGCGCCGAGGTTGGCTGCGGCGGGCGGCGCGGAAACGGGCGCGGCTGGGGCAGCGGGGAGTGGGCTTCGCGGCGGGCTTTTCGAGGTAGGCGAGGACGTCTTCCTTGGTGATGCGTCCGCCTGCTCCGGAGCCGGGAACCTGAGTGAGATCGACGTTGTTGTCTTTGGCAATTTTGCGGACAAGCGGCGAGGAGCGGACGTTCTCTGCGCCGGTTGCGGGCGCTTCGGGGATTGAAGTACCGTCGGGCTCGGCAGCGGGCCTGGGTGCGGGTGCGGCGGGCACGGGGGCAGAGACGGCTGCGGCGGGAGCTCCGGCGGTGCCGCCGGCCGTCCCACCGATGAGGGCAACGACGGAGTTGATCTGGACGGTGGTTCCGGCTTCGGCCTTGATCTCAGTCAGGACGCCGGCTGCGGGAGATGGAATCTCGGCGTCGACCTTATCGGTGGAGATTTCAAAGAGCGGCTCGTCGCGCTCGACCTTGTCGCCGGGCTTCTTGAGCCACTTGGTGATGGTGCCCTCGAAGATGGATTCGCCCATCTGCGGCATGATGACTTCGGTTGCGGGGCCGGAATCCGATGGAGCGGATGGGGATGGGGCCGGTGCGGGCGCTTCACTTGCTGCTGTGGGTGGCGGTTGCGGGGCAGCGGCTGGTGGAGCGGGGGCGGTCGGGGCAGGCGCGGGCGTGGAGGCTGAGCCAGCCTCGTCGATGACGGCGACGACGGTGTTGATCTGCACGGTCTCGCCGTCGGCGGCCTTGATTTCCTTAAGGATGCCGGAGGCGGGCGAGGGGATCTCGGCGTCGACCTTGTCGGTGGAGATCTCAAAGAGCGGCTCGTCGCGCTCGACCTTGTCGCCGGGCTTCTTGAGCCACTTGGTGATCGTGCCCTCAAAAATCGACTCGCCCATCTGGGGCATTACTACATCCGTCGGCATGTATTCCCTTTCCGAATTACGGCAAATAAATGGCGCTTAAAGCGGTGCGCGCAGCGAGTTCCAGGCGCAAAGGTCGATTATAAATGTGCATCGAGCGCCGGGGTGCACGGCAAGCCGAGCACCGCCGGGGCAGTCCAAAACGAATCAGTCTAAACCAATGGGATGAAGCGCGCACCGGAGCGGCGGGTAATGCCGCCGAATCTTCATGCCGGAAAGATGGTTCTGCGTTCTAAGCTGGGGATGAGGCGGCCTGATGGGTTCCGGAATTCACGGCGCGGAAGTTACGCTGTTGGTGCTGGTGACACTGGTAGCGCTGCTGGCGCGCTTTGCCCAGCGCCTGAAGACACCGTATCCCATCATCCTAGTGCTGGGCGGACTGGTGTTGAGTTTCTTCCCGCGGGTTCCGCATGTATCGCTGAGCCCGGCGTTTGTATTTTTGGTTGTGCTGCCGCCGCTGCTCTTCGCCAGTTCGCTCAACACGGCATGGCGCGAGTTCCGCTACAACCTGGTGAGCATCTCGATGCTGGGGATCGGGCTGGTCGCTTTCACGGTCGCGGGCGTGGCGGTCGTGTCGCACTTTTTCATCCCTGATTTCGACTGGCGCGTGGGCGCGGTACTGGGAGCCGTCCTGTCAACGACCGACGCCATTGCTGTTGCCGCCATCGCGCGGCGCGTCGGCCTTCCTCACGACATTCTCGAGATTATCGAGGGTGAAAGTCTGGCCAACGATGCCACCGGATTGCTGGCGCTCCAATTTACTACGGCGTTGGTGGTGTCGGGCGAGATTCCTTCGTTGTGGGGCGGCGCGAGCGAGTTTGTCTGGCTGATTCTTGGAGGTATCGGCGCAGGAATGCTGGTGGGGACGGTGATCGACTGGTTCGATCGCAAGAGCGGCGATACGGCGCTGCAGCTGATGGTAAGCGTGGCGACGCCTTATTTTGCATATCTGCTGGGCGAGTCGCTGCGGGCGTCGGGCGTGCTGGCTACGGTGGTGTGCGGGCTCTATCTGGGGCGCACGCGCTCGGAGAGCTTTACGACCGAGGCGCGGCTCGACTCCAATGCGGTGTGGAACACGATCGACTTCATCCTTAACAGCCTGGTCTTCATTGTGATTGGGCTGCAACTGCCGGCAGTGCTGGATGGAATGCGGCCGCTGCGCTGGCCTATCCTTATCGGCGGCGCGGGCTTTGTATGCGCCGTGGTTATCGGATTGCGCATGATCTGGATCTATCCCAGCTCGCGGATCTCATTCTTCGTGCGACGGCGAATCCTCCACCAGAATGTACAACCGCCCACAATCCCGGAAGTAGTGGCGATAGGCTGGAGCGGCCTGCGCGGCGTGTTGACGCTGGCCGCGGCGCTTTCGCTGCCTGAATTTACGGCCAGCGGGGCCCCGTTCCCGCACCGGGCGGCGATTATCTTTCTGGCGTTTTCGGTGATTCTTGTGACGCTGGTCGGTCAGGGGCTCACGCTGCCGATGGTGATCAGAAAGCTCGGCATCTGCGAGAGCGCCGACGGCGCAGAGGAGCGGGCCGCGCACAAGATATTACTGGAGGCGGCCCTGAGGGAAGTGAAGGCCATGCCGGCGGCCGAGGACGAGACCGAGGCCCAGGCCATGGACCTGCTCAAGCGATACTATCGCCAGCGGTTGCGGGGCGTGGCGGACGATGAGAGCGACAAGAGCGCCGTCGACCTCGACCGCAAGTACCAGGAGATCTATGCCCGGCTTCGCATGGTCGAGCGGCGGGAGTTGACGTTGCTGCGCCAGCAGGGGCGCTTTCGCGAATCGGTTCTGCGCGATCTGGAAAAGGACCTGGATCTGACCGACGTCCGCTGGCGGCGGGGGTAATTCCAGGACGATTCGTTCCGGAAAGGTTCGGAGCTTGACATCTCCTCCAATACTTGTTTATTCTAGGCCTGTTTATATAAGGCCTTATGACAAATAGTAAGCAGGAACCCCGCGATCTTTTTCCCGGTGCGCTCGAAATGATGATTCTGGAGTCGCTCCGCCGCCAGCCAGCGCATGGCTATGCGCTGGTGCAGCATATCCAGCAGCGATCGAATAACCTGCTTCAGGTGGAGGAGGGCTCGCTTTATCCGGCGTTGCAGCGCCTGCTTCGAGACAAGCTGGTGAAGGCGGAGTGGGGCATCTCGGCGACGAATCGCCGTGTGCGCACCTACCAGATCACTGCGGCGGGCATGAAACATCTGGAGCGCGAGCGATCGAGCTTCGAGCGCATGTTCGAGGGCATCGCACTGGTGTTGAATCCGGGCAAGGCGATTTCCTGAGGACAAGCGATGAGCTGGTTTGGTCGCATCTTTCGTCGTGAGAATCTTTACAGCGAGCTTGCGGCGGAAATGCGCGCGCATATCGAAGAGAAGACCGAGCAGTTGATGCGCGAAGGTATGAGCCGCGAAGAGGCGGAGCATACGGCGCGAAGGGCCTTCGGGAATGCGACGGTGATCGAAGAGCGCAGCCGTGAGGTGTGGCAGTGGCCGCGGCTGGAGTCGATCTGGGCGGATGTGAAGTTTGCGATACGGCAGCTGCGCAAATCGCCGGGGTTTGCGATCACGGCGATCGTTACGCTGGCCCTGGGGATCGGGGCGAACACCGCGGTCTTCAGCGTGATGAATGCCGTGTTGCTGCGTTTTCTGGCGGTGGCTGACCCGCAGCAGCTGGTGTACCTGCACTATGACAATCAGCCGTGGGGCACATCGCAGAGCGGCTATAGTGATACCTCACTTCCGCTGCCGGTTTATGAACAGCTCCGCACCCAGCACCATATCTTTTCGGAGTTGATGGCCTTTGCGCCGCTGTCAGGGCAGAAGATCGCGATTCGTTTTGGCGAAGAGCCGGAGGAAGCGCTGGGAGAGATGGTCAGCGGCAACTTCTTTTCCGGGCTCGGCGTGAAGCTGTTGATGGGCCGCGGCATTACGGAGGCTGACGAGAAAGATCACACGCCGGTTGCGGTGCTGAATTACTCGTGGTGGACGAGCCGCTTCGCCAGCGATCGGTCGATCGTTGGAAAGACGCTGTTCGTGAAGGGCGTTCCACTCACGATTGTCGGCGTTGCCGAGCGTGGTTTTCAGGGCGCCGATCCGGAACGGGCGATGAATTTCTGGATTCCGCTGCAGAATCGGCCGGAGCTGACGCCATGGGACAATTCGCCAGCGGAACATACGCTCTATGGATCGCCGGAGTGGTATTGCCTGTTACTGCTCGGACGGTTGCAGCCACACATTACGTGGCCTCAGGCTGTGGCTCAGCTTGAGCCGGCCTATTTGCGGGCGGCATATGCAGGCGTGAAACATCCCGATCCCAAGAAGAAGCAGACACATCTCTATTTTTCCTCCGCGCGCGGCATTGAAGACTTCCGTGAAGATTACGCGCAACCGCTCCACCTGTTGATGGGGATGGTGGTACTGGTGCTGGTCATCGCGTGCACCAACGTTGCCATGCTGCTGCTGGCGCGTAATTCGGCGCGGCAGCGCGAATTCGGCGTGCGCATGGCACTGGGCGCGGGCCGGGTGACGCTCTTTCGCCAACTGCTCACAGAGAGCCTTCTGCTGGTGGGGATGGGGGCAATGCTGGGCTGGATCTTTGCGGTGTTCGCGGCACGCACCCTTGTGCTCTGGTCGGGCATTCTGTTTCCGGTTGTGCTTGATCGCAACGTGTTGCTTTTTACGCTTGCGACAGGCGCGTTGGCGGCGCTCATTTTCGGCCTAGCTCCGTTACGAAGCGCGGCCAGTGTTCCGGTGGCAATGACGATGAAGAGCTCCGCAGCAACTGCGAATACAGACCGCAGCCGATTTGCGGGACGCCGATTGTTGCTTACATTTCAGATGTCGCTCTGTCTGATCCTGCTGGTTGCCGCGGGCCTCCTATTCCAGACGCTGCGCAATCTGCAGGCGAGCAATTTGGGCATGCGCGCGGACGGACTGCTGGTTTTCGGCGTTGAGCCACAACGAAACGCCAATACTGATGCCGAAGCAGTTCGCTTTCATACCGCGCTGCTCGATCGTTTGCGCGCTCTGCCTGGCGTGGAAAACGCAACGGCGATGTCGAACCGGCTGGGCAGCGGATGGAGCAGCAACACCGCCGTTACCGTAGACGGAAAGAATCCGTCACCCACGCAACAATTTGCGCCGGTGCGATGGAACGCGGTTGGCGCGGAGTATCTGCATGTGCTGGGGATCCCACTTTTGCTGGGCCGCGATATTACGGAGGAT
>CAVWLS010000015.1:0-17345 GCA_963755975.1 uncultured Acidobacteriota bacterium | reverse complement strand
TCTCCGACCTGAAGACCGGGCTTCTACCGGGCCTCGTGCTCAAACTGCCTGAAGCGCAGAGCTGAGTACAAAAAATGCGCGGCTGCTAAGGCGTATCATTCTCTGAGGTTTCGTGGAGTGAACCATCAGGAATCTCTGACCGCCATATCTTCTCCGCCAATTCGTCCAACTGACCTGCCCCCAAAATCCGTACAGGTGATTCTATAAATTTAGCCCGCCGCCGGAGCTGTGGGAAATGTATGGTCCGCCGTCCGATTGCAAGCAGAATCTTTGGCGTGGGTGGATTGGTCTGCGCAAATGTATCCGACCTGTTTGTGGAGCTGAGCTCCTGGCCATGATGGAGTCCGCGCGTCGCTGGTCTACAAAGTGGGTCGAACTTGGATGGGTTCTCATTCCCACACAGACTGGAGCTACGCCGGTTGAGACCGTTCCTCTCACTCATTGATCTGTCTTGCAAACCTGAGGGGGTGAAAACATCGCCGCCGTCGCAGGGTTGGAAAAGTGGGAATCGCGCGTTGTTTGCGGGATTTCCAAACTTCGTGGGAAAGTCGTTGTTTGACTTTTCCAGGAAGTGACTTTTCCAAGCCCGGGTTTCACGCAACTACCAGTTCGGAGGTGCGATAGCGAATGCCCTTGCTCAGAATGGCCCATGCGATCCGCGCCATCTTATTGGCCAACGCAACCACGACAACATTACGGTGCGTGCGTCCAGCCAGGTCAGCGAGCCACGTAGACAAGGCCGACGGGTTTCGTTCCGCTTGCGCCACCACGGATCGGGCGCCATGCAGGAACATACGCCGGAGATAGGGATTTCCTCGTTTGCTGATACCCAGCAGTTTCGTCTTGCCGCCGGTCGAGCACTGACGCGGAACCAGCCCGATCCATGCGGATAGGTCTCGCCCCTTGTGGAAGGTGATGCCGTTGCCAATCGCAGCCACCAACGCGGTTGAAACGAGAGGACCGAAACCAGGAACCTCCATGAGTCGATGGCACGCATCGTCTTCTCTTGCGATGCGTTGAAGCTCGTCGTTCGCCTGCTCGATGCGCCTGTCCAGTTCATCCCATTCCTGCTTCAGTTCCCGCAGTAGTCCATGGAGTCTTGCAGAAACGAAGGCGCCTCCCTCGCGGAGAACTTCCTGTAGTTGCACCATGAGATGCGAAGGGCCTTTCCGAACCGTCATACCACGCTCGAGCAGGAAGCCGCGCATCTGGTTCATGATCGCAGTTCTCCGCGCCACCCAACGATCGCGCACCCGATGCAGTGCCTGCAGATCCAGCTGTTCGTCGGTCTTGATCGGCACAAAACGCATCGTCGGCCGCTGCCCGGCTTCTGCAATGGCTTCGGCGTCGAGGTAGTCATTCTTATTCGTCTTGACATACGGCTTCACATACTGAGCCGGCATCAGTCGCACTTCATGCCCCTGCTCGCGCAACGCACGACCAAGAAAATGTGCTCCTCCGCAGGCTTCCATGCCGATCAGCATCGACGATCGGTTGGCCGTGAAGAGCAGTAGTTGCCTACGGGAGAGTTTTCTACGCAGCACAATCTCGCCGCGCCGGTCCAATCCTACGATGTGAAAGGTGGTCTTACTCAGATCAATGCCGAGGGTTGCGATCTCCATGGTGAGCCTCCTGCACAGCAAAATAGCCCATCCGTTCCTGAAACAAACGGCGGACCATTCCAGTAGGGGGAAACGCCGCAGGCGTTTTCCAAGTGGGCGGGGCTCACGTCTTTTCCATAGCTCTGGGCTTTGGCCACGCGCGCAAACTCGTCCGGGGTTCTGTAGCCGAGACTGCTGTGTGGTCGTTCCTCGTTGTACTCCCTCTTCCAGTTAGTTACCTTCCCGCGTGCGTCGAACAGGTTCGCGAACCAGCTGACCCGCAGGCACTCTTCGCGCAGTCTGCCGTGAAAGCTCTCCACATGCGCGTTCTGTGTTGGTTTGCCCGGCTGGATGTGGCGCAGATCGATCTTCCACTCCAGCGCCCATGCCAGGAAATGCCGACTCGTCAGCTCCGGCCCGTTGTCACAGCGAATCGCCTGCGGGCGGCCGCGTCGGGCGATGATCTCATCCAGCGCCCGTGTCACACGCCGGCTGGCAAAGCCGGTATCCACTTCCAGCACCAGGCACTCGCGCGTGAACGCATCGACCACGCTCAGCACGCGGATGTTCCGTCCGGCGGCGATCACGTCGTGAACGAAGTCGAGCGCCCACTCCTGGTTGGCTCCCGTCAGCGCGGGCCGCGGCGAGCCCACACGCACGCAGTGCCTGCGCTTCTTCCGCTTCAGGCACAGCCCCGCCTCGCGATAGACCCGCCACACTCGCTTGTGATTCACTCGCTCGCCTTCCCGTTCCACTAGCACCTGCAATCTCCGATACCCGTAGCGCGGCTTCTCCCGCGCCAGCCGCACCAGTTTCTCTCGCAGTGATTCATCCGATTGCCGCGATCGATACCTATAGCTCGACACCGCAATCGACATCAGCCCGCACACCCGGCGCTCACTGGCTGTAAACTGCGACCGCAGCCAGGCAGCATCCGTCCTCCGGTCTACGAGCTGAGTCCGTTTTTTGCGATGACCGCCTTCAGCATCTCTCGGTCCAGACTCAGATCCGCCACCAGACGCTTCAGACGTGAGTTCTCATCCTCCAGCGAGCGCAGTCGCTGCGCCTCACTGACATCCAGGCCGCCATACTTCGCCTTCCACGCATAGATCGTCGCTGCGCTAACACCGCACTCCCGGGCCACGTCATCCACCGCCCGGCCTGCTTCCACCTGCTTCAGCGAAGCAATGATCTGCACTTCCGTATGCTTGCTCCTGCTCATCTCGCCCTCTCCTGAATCCGAAAATCATACTTCCTTCTGTGCCGATCCAGGGGAGCAGGTCATAGGGATTAGTGCTGTGCGAAGCAAGTCCCACCCCCATCTAATTCCCTCCCACTCGGCGTGAGGACGAATTCTGGTAAAGAACCCTTCTTTGTGATCTGACATGGGCAGGATAGTGTCACAGAGCACTACCTTGCGTAAAGGCAGTGGGGGAAATCCTGGTCTAGTGATCAACAGCAGATCCTTCGACTTCGCGCCTTCGGCACTTCGGTCATGATCACAACCCAAGTCCCAAATCGGGCTCCTCGGCTCTGCTCGGGGGAGGTTCTGGACACCCGATTCGCTAAGGCTTATTCGCAAGGATCAGCGGGGAGGGCCCCGGCGAATCGAGGGTGCGGGGATTCACGAAGCCCGCATCTGTCAGCCAGGAGGAGATCTCTTCAAAGCTCCATGTGTTTCCGTGCTCGGTATTCACCAGCATGTTCACTGCGAAAATGAGACCGTTCACGGGGCCGGTGCGTTCTTTGTTTACCAGGAACTCGGCGACCACAATGGTCCCGCCGGAAGCCAGGGCTTCGAAGGTTTTGGCGAGAAGTTCGCGGCTGCGAGCTTCGCCTTCGCTGTGAAGAATGTGCCCGAGCGTTGCGACCTGGTGTCCCGAGCCGAAATCCGCGGAGAGCAGGTCGCCTGGAGAGAATTTGAACCGGTCGCTCAGGCCGAATTTCGCTGCTGTTTTCTCCGTGATTGAAAGCACTCCGGGCCAGTCTACAGCCGTCACGCGCACCGCCGGCGAGCTTTGCGCGAGCGCGATTCCCCAGACGCCTGAACCCGCAGCCAGGTCGAGCACGCTCACAGCCGGGGTTGCGCCGTTGAACTGGAAGTGACCGGCGAGGGTTTTCGCTGCCGGATAGCTCATCGGGAAAATATCGAGGACAAACTGCTCAAAAAAGGCGCTCCCAGCCTCTTGCTGGTTCACGCCCCCGGCAGGCGCGCCGGTCCCGACGATTTCATTTATTTCAAGCCATTTGGGGATCAATTGCTTGCTGAGATGCAGAATCATTCCGCCCATGAACCCGGGCTTGCTGCTTACCAGAAAGGCGGCGCTCTCCGGTGTGAGAGAGAAACGCCCCGCCTCATCTTTTGCCAGCAGATTCAGTCCCACGAGAACGTTCGCGATCGCTGCGAGACCCCGCGGCGACGCGTCCGTCGCGGTGTGCAGCTCCTCGAGGGTTTTGGGGCCGAGATCGAGCACGTCGAAGACGCGATGGCGAATGGCGGCTTCAAGAATCAGCGGAGGCGCGTAGCCCCAGGATAACTGCATGATGCGCTCGGGCGTGACTGGGGCGGCAATGGCGGTGCTCATCATTCTTCCTTTTTCACGAGAGATTTGGTCAGGGGGGAAGGGCAGAGATGAGTCTATCAGTGGCAGTCGCATGCGCAAGCGCCTGTGCATTCTCACAGGTGCCTTCACGGGCACCTACGGTGTATAGTCAGGCGCTGATCGATGGCAGGAGGCGCAAGTGCACGGCAGGACGATCAACCGCAGAGATGTTACGGCATGGCTGGGAAGCGCAGGCGCTATGGCTTTGCTGCCAAGGCTGGGCAGGGCGGAGCCACGACAACAGCCGGCGGAAACGCACCATCCTGCAGGGTCCCCGGCTGTGAATCCGCAAGAGGCTTTGGCGCGCCTGAAGGAAGGAAACCAAAGATTTGCAAGCGGCCAGTCCAGGCACGCCCATGAGAGCGCAGCCTTAAGACACCAGCTTGAATCTGGCCAACACCCCTTTGCCATCGTTTTGGGATGCAGCGACTCGCGTGTTCCTGTGGAACTCATCTTTGATCAGGGGCTCGGAGATCTCTTTGTCATTCGCATCGCCGGAAACATCATTACCGATGATGTAATCGGCAGCATTGAATACGCTCGAATCCATCTGAATGCACAACTGCTCGTGATTCTGGGGCACGAGGGGTGCGGTGCGGTTACAGCTGCGCTGGAAGCGAGCAACCATGCCTTGTCGGACCCGCACGGAATTCAAACGATTGTAAAGCTCATTGAGCCAGCAATCGCCAATATCGATGCCAGTGCTCCCATGCCGGAACGGCTGGATCGGGCGGTTGAATCTAATGTTCGGTGGGGGCAACAGGAGTTAAAGAGGATGCCTGAGACGCGGGATCTTCAGCTATACACGGTAGGCGCGGTATATGACCTGGAGGGGAAGGTTCTTTGGCTGGAATAGCTCAGCTGCTTTTGCAATGCCTCTGTGGAAAACCCGTGGAAAATTAGTCTGTCGACCTAAAGTTAAACTTTAAGAAGATTCAGGAAGCGATTGTTCTGTAACTGAGCGCCGGGGAAGACGAGCTCAAGATTGCTCGATCCGAGGGTTTTGAAGGCGGCTTCGCCGAGGACCTGGCGGAAGTCGGTAGTGATGGCTAGATCACGCTCTTCGTAAAGCTGGCTTTTGTCCATGCCAGGCCATTTTCCGTACACCTTGCCGCCTGCCACACGGCCGCCGAGAACGAACATGACGTTGGCGTGGCCGTGGTCGGTGCCGCCGGTTCCGTTCTGGTGGACGGTGCGGCCGAACTCCGACATGGAGACGAGGGTGATGTTTTCGGCGTCGTCGCCCATGTCGGTCCAGAAGGCGGCGATCGATTCGCTGAACTCCTTGAGACGGTTGGGGAGCTGGCCGTTGACGCTGCCCTGGTTCTGATGGGTGTCCCACCCGCCGATGTCGGCAAAGGCGGCTTCGACGCCGAGGTTCGCCTTGAGTAATTGGGCGATCTGCTTGAGGCTGTTGCCGAATTGCCCGTTGGGGTATCGGGCCCCAGGAGCCGGGACATACTTGTCGGGGTCGGCGGCTTTGAGCATCTTGACGGCCTCGAAGGTCTCAGTCCCTGTGCCATGAAGGACTGCGTTGACCGACTGATCGTACATTGACTCGAAGCTGTTCGAGATGGGGGCCGCAGCCGGATTCTGGCCACCGACATTGAAGTCTCTAACATTACCGATTGCGACGGCGGGAACTTTGCCCTCAAGGGTGCGGGGAAGCTGCGTTCCGAGGGCCACCGCGCGGAAGGCTGATTCCGGGTGGTGTGGTCGCGCCATGTCTTCGGCGGCCAGCGCGCGGTTCAGCCAGCCATCGGGGGTCGCCTTGAATCCCGGTGTGCCCGACTCCATGAAATCCTGCGCGTCGAAGTGTGAACGGCTGGGGTCGGGCGAGCCGGAGGCGTGTACGGCCGCGAGATGACCCTGGTCCCAGAGCGGCTTGAGCGGCTGCATGGAAGGATGGAGGCCGAAGAAGCTGTCGAGATCGATGACCTGGTCTTTGGGGATGGCGATGGTGGGGCGGAGTTCGTAGTAGGTCTTCTCGCGATAGGGAACGACGATGTTCAGCCCGTCGGCAGCGCCGCGCTGGAAGATTACGACCAGCTTCTTTCCCTGCGCCTGCGCGGTGGTGGCCTGGGCCAACACACTGCGCGTGAGGAACGAGGGAACGGCGGAGGCGCCGACGACGGCCATCGCGCCACCTTTCATGAATGCACGGCGAGTGAGAGGCATGAAGAGTGCTCCTGTTAGAAGTAAACGCCAGGAGCGCGGGAAAAGTCGCGTTGAGGGGCACTTTTGTAACGGGATTGGCCGCGATGGAGCCAGCCGGGCGGATTGCGCTCTCAAAAAATCTATGCAGACATTTATACGTATAGAGGTCTATACTGCCCGCGCTGCTGATTCTCATCTGAAAGGCTCTCCAATGAAAGTTAGATCCACCTTTTGCTTCCCTCTGGCCACGTTTGCTATGGTCCTGGCTCTGCTCATGAGCAGCGTTCCAGCTCATGCTCAAAATCAGAACGGTCAGGGCAAAATCCTTGCCGGCTTCTTTGAGGAATGGAGCATTTACTACGCCAACTACAATCTCGCCAATCTTGAAAGCAACGGCTCGGCGGCGAAGCTGTCGCACCTTGTTTATGCGTTCGGAGATGTTTCGGCAAGCGCGAGCGATCCCACGCAGAACACCTGCGTGATCGCCGACGCGTGGGCGGATTTCGAGGACAATAACCTGCCGCCGGTGGGAGGGATTGCTGATACGTGGCCGCTCTACGGGAACTTCGCCGAGATTCTGAAGCTGAAGACGCTTCATCCGAAACTGAAGACGGTGATCTCGCTGGGCGGCGCGAACGATGCGCAGGCCGCCGCTTTCTCGACCGCGGCGAGCACGCAGGCAGGTCGCCAGGCGCTGGTGTCCGCGTGCATCAACATGTTCATTGTGGGCAATGTGGGGAGCGATTGGAATGGAAATATCAGCGCGCCCGGTCTTTTCGATGGCTTCAATATCGACTGGGAGTTCCCGGCGGCGGCGGACAAGCAGAACTTCACGCTGCTGCTCGCGGAGTTCCGCAATCAGCTCAATGCGCTGAGCGCGCAGACGGGCAAGCAGTACGTGCTCAGCTTTGACGGGCCGGCGGGCGCGCAGAACTACGTCAACATCGATCTGAAGAATGCGGCGAAACAGGTGGACTTCATCACCATTGACGGCTACAACTATGCCGGGACGTGGGAGAGCACGACGAATGACGCATCGCCGCTGTTCGATTCGAGGCAGGATCCGGATTTCGGGCAACAGCTCGATATCGACGACACGGTGACGGCGTATCTGAAGGCGGGAGTGCCTGCGCAGAAATATGTGATGGGCGTGCCGCTTTATGGAGCGGGCTGGACGGGCGTTCCGAACAAGAACCACGGTTTGTATCAGACTTCGACGGGGCCGTCGGGCGTGTTGCTTGCCAATGGTACGGCTCCATGCACGGATCTGAGCGGCAATACTCCGGGCTGCGATACGCTGCTGACTCCGGGAACGGCGACGTATGCGACACTTGCTACGCTGACAGCGAACGGGTACAAGAGCTACTTCGATCCGAGCAGGATTGCCGTGTCGCTTTACAATCCGACGACGCAGACCTTCTATACCTACGATGACCCCGATACGGCACTTCTGAAGGCGCTGTATGTGGATTTTCGTGTGCCGGGAGGGTTGGGCGGCGCATTTGTGTGGGCGGTGAAGGATGACGACGCGAACGGCACCATGGTGAAGACGCTGGCGACGGGCCTGGGTCGCTGAAGTTTCCTCGCGGGCCCGGTTGCCAGTTTCCGGGGACCGGGCCTGCTTTTTTGGTGGAGTGGCGGCGATTGGAAAGGAAACGGCGGGCGCCTTTAATGCGCATCTTATGAATGAGGAGGATAATTGCCTCCAGGTAAATTATCCGAAGGAGTCTACGCATGGGAAGTGTCGCTCTTCTGCAATCGCTCAAGGAAAGCATTCTTAGCGGAGCGGGTGTAAAGGCCATCTATGGCGAGCCGATCACCGCTCAGGGTAAGACGGTCATTCCTGTGGCCAAGCTGATGTATGGCTACGGGGCGGGCGCGGGCACGGGCGGCGTGGGGAATTCTAGCGCCCAGGGCGAGGGCGGCGGAGGCGGCGCGGGAGTGCGCGCCATCCCCGTGGGAGTGATCGAGCTGAGCGAGAAGGAGACGCGCTTCATTCCGATCACGAGCAAGAAGAAGCTGGCGGTAGCTATCTTCGCAGGGGCCCTAGTGGGGATTTTTCTGGGCTGGCGGAGACGACGGCGCTGAACCATATTCAGCGCCAGCGCTGGCCGTACTTCTTTCGTGCCGCAGGCGCATTTATCGCCCTGCGGCTGGCGCGGTGCTTGAGGGCGGAGTGAGCGCATCCACCAATGAGATGACGTTCAGCTTTTGCCGGACTGCGTCGATGGAGGCCGTGGTCTTTACGGTGATCTCGGCCGGTTCACTGGGCAGCAGGTCGAAATAATTGTCGGATGGATCGGCGTCCAGATCTCCAAAGGTCACATACACGCTGCGCGCCAGGACCGGAGAGGCCAGCTTGATCTGGTAGCCGCCAGGGACGGCCGTAATCTCGGACTGGATGTGCGCGGCGGGTAGCTGGATGAGCTTGGTCGGCGTGAGATAGATGAGATTTTTTGAGACGGGTGCGCCGTTGACTGTGAGATCGGCGGCGACAAAAAGCTGAGCGGGATCGGCGCCATTGGCGTTTTCGAATTCCGCCATCGGCATTTGCAGATAGATCGCGCTGGATAGCTCGGGAACGTGCACGGTCTGTTTCTGCTCGCGGACGACGGTGCCGTCAAACTTGAGGATGCGGAGCCGCAGTTCGCCATCGGTCGCGGTAGTCTTGTCGGAGACGATGTAGACCGCGAGGGTTCCGTTCTCGATGTGCGGAGAAACCAGGACAGGACTGTAGAAGCGTCGCGCATAGTACTGGAGGGCCTTCCAGCGCCCGTAGTAGTCGATGCTCGACCAGGATGCCACGGGCCAGCAGTCGTTCAACTGCCAGTAGATGGAGCCCATGGTCCGCGGCCGGCTGCGGCGGAGATGCTCGGCGCCGATCTTGATGCCTTCGGCCTGCAATACCTGACTGACATAAAGGAAGGACGCGAAGTCTTTAGGCTCGGTGTAGTCCTTGAGCAGGTAGTCGTGAATGATGGAATTGCCTTCGTTGTTCTTCTGGTGAGCGAGCATGACAGGCGTGAAGATGCTGGTGCGGTCTTCGGGAGCGGTGAAGGCTTCGATGGTCTTCATCTCTGGAAATGACTGGAAGCCATATTCGGTCATGAAGCGCGGGAAGTGCTTTTCGTATTCGGAGAAGGGAACGCGGCCATGCCAGACGGTCCAGTCATGCATGTCGCCTGAGGCTTTGCCCGGGGCGAGGTCTTCGTAGTCGGCACTGGGAGAACTGGGCCAGTAAGGAGTTTCGGGATTGAGCCGCTCAACGACTCTCGGGATGGTGCTGCTGAAGAGGAGCAGGTAATCCTGCCAGATTTTCACACGCGCTTCGACGGATAGGCCTTTGATGAACTGCGCGCTTGCTGACCACGAAAGCGAGCCTTCTGTCTCGTTATTGCCGCACCATACGACGATGCTGGGGTGGTTGCGAAGGCGCGTGACCTGGTACTCGGCTTCTTTCTCGACATTCTGCCGGAACCGGTAGGGGCCGGGCTGCCAGTCGTTGCCGAACATGAAGTCCTGCCAGACCATGATGCCAAGCTCGTCGCAGATGTCGTAGAACTCGTCGGTTTCGTAATAGCCACCGCCCCAGTGGCGGATCATATTCATGTTGGCATCGCGGGCCGATTGCAGGATGCGGCGGTATTGTGCGGTGGTCATGCGCGAAGGAAAGCTGTCGAAGGGGATCACGTCCGCGCCCTTGGCGAAGACGGGGATGCCGTTGACGACGAGCTCGAAGGAACGCCCCCACTGGTCGAGGTCACGGCGCAGTACGATGGAGCGCAGGCCCGTCTTGCGGTTCGCCTCGTCGACCGGCTTGCCGTTGACGGAGAGCTTTGCGTTCCATAAATAGATGGGCTGCGGGCCGTATCCCGCGGGAAACCAGAGGTGGGGATTCTGTATCTCGACAGGCAGAACGAGATGATTTGTGCCGGGAACGAGATTCACGGTCTGCTTCATCTGCGCAGTTTGTGAGCCTTCTTTGTAGTCAACCGCGACGGCGACTTTGCCTGACACCGACGAGATGACATCGAGCTCAACGTCGACGCGTGCGAGCGTGTTCGTCACATCGCGCACGTGCGGATAGAAGTCGGCAATCCGGGCGTCATCCCAGGTTTCCAGGCGCGCCGGTCGCCAGATGCCGCTGGTGACAAAGGTTGGCCCCCAGTCCCACCCATATTCGTAGGCGGCCTTGCGCAGATAGGTCTTATCGGGCGCGGGGGTCTGGCCGTGCCATACATCGGTGAGAGCGAGCTTCTGCGCAACCTTGATAGGGGAAGGAAAGACAACGAGCAACTCGTTCGTGCCGGCCTTCAGATAAGGCTTCACATCGGCGCGCCACTCGCGAAACATGTTGTCGGCAACGAGAACTTTCTGGCCGTTGAGAAAGACCTCGGCGTAGGCGTCGAGGCCTTCGAAGACGAGATCGATATGCTTGCGCGCAAGCAGCGCCGGTGCGGCGTCGATCGTCGTTCGGTACTCCCAGTCGGCATCCTGAATCCACTGCAGCTTGGCCTCGTTGTCGCGGTAATAGGGATCGGGGATGAGCTTGTTCGCCAGCAAATCGAGGTGCACATCGCCTGGAACAGTGGCGGGACGCCATTGCGCGGCAGGGTTGCTCTCGCCGGTAACGCGCTGGCGAAACTCCCATCCGTGATCGAGAGGGATGCTGCTCTTCGGCGCGTTCTGGGCAAAGCACAAGGGTGCGCACGCGGCTATCGCGAGAGGGAATGCAATGCTGAACAGGTGAATCTTTTTCCAAATTCCTGCGAAATCCATGTTGCTGAAACGTCCTTAGAGTGAGAGCTGCAAGATCAGGCCCTATGCTACTTCATCTCAGGAGGTTGGCCATCGTTTTTGGGGAGTTGCGCATGCAGAAGCTGGATGAAAAGTTGCCCAGGAGAAATTATTTTTCTCATTCATGAAGGGTGCAATTGAAGCGTCGCATTGCGCATCACAGCTTATGGAAAGTTCAGAAGTATACCCCAAGGAGCAATGAAGATGGGACCCACACAACAGCGTCGGAAGCAGTTCCTAATTGGATCGGTAGCAGTACTCGCAGGTGCCCTGGCTATCGCTGGTTGTCAAGACAAGGCAGCGCACCCGGACGAGAAGTCTGCGGTAACGAGTTCGCTCAACAGCAACAATCTCAAAGATGTCAGCGTATCGCAAGACCAGGAGAAGGGCGTGATGACGCTCACCGGCAACGTTGATACCGATGACCAGAAGAGCCAGGCGGCGGTCCTGGCCAAACAGGCGGCGCCTGATTACACAATCGCCGATGAGATCGGCGTGCGGCCTCCGGGCGCGGAAAGCCAGGCGAAGTCAGTAGATTCGAATCTGGACAACGCCATTGAAGACAACTACAAGGCATCGATCAAGGCTCATAAAAACCTGGACGATCAGAGCATCGACTACTCGGCGAAGAACGGCACGCTCATGCTGAAGGGTTCGGTGAAGACCGTTGCACAGAAGAGGGAAGCCGAAAAACTCGCGAAAGAGGTTCCTAACGTGCAGCAGGTTGTGAACGAGATCGAGGTGAAGCCTGACAAGCACTCCTCGCCCAATGCCTAGAAGTTTGCATCACTTTAACCGGGCGGGGGCTGCGCATGGCTCCCGCTTCTTTTTAGATCGGAAGGGGTCTTAACATTTGCGCATGATGCCAAGGACACGCCCTTGAATGGCTACCTGCGACGCGGGCACGAAGATCGGATCCATTTCCGCGTTCGATGGCTGCAACCGGACTACCGAACCTTCAATGTAATAGCGCTTCAGAGTGGTTTCGGCGCCGCGCACCAGCGCAACGACGATGTCTCCTTCGTGGGCTACCGATACTTTTTCGACAAATACATAGTCGCCGTCGACGATGTGTTCGTCGCGCATGGAATCGCCTCGCACCCGGAGCGCAAAGACGTCGCGATTGCCGACTATGTCGCTTAGTGAAATGGTCTCAGACGTCTCGATCGCTTCGTTCGGCAATCCCGCGGCAATACGGCCCACGAGTGGGAGACGTTCTCCGGGCCGCGCTTTGGCCTTTGGCGGAAGCACGTCGATTGAGCGGCTGCGGTTGTGGGCGCGCTGGAGCAAACCCTTCTGCTGAAGGTTGGTGATGTGCTTGTGCACGGTAGCCAGCGACCTTAGATTGAGGCCATGCGCGATCTCCTCGAATGAAGGGGAGTATCCGTTTTGCTGGACGAAGCCCGATATGAAGTCGAGCACCTGTTTTTGTCGGCGGGTAACGGCCATGCGCGAATTATAGCGAATAAAAAGCGAATTAAGGGAGTAATTTTCAATCAGAAGACAGTTAATTTTCAGGTGCGGGCTCCGTCTCTTGCAATATATTTTGCGGGGAAGGATTCGCCAAAACGGAGTGAAAGACGGCGGTGAAAGAAGTGTAATCGCCCGCTGGTCGTTTTCTGTGCGAAGTGGGTGTGAGACGCAACACCACACCAGGAATTTCTGATAAACTCAGTTCTGTTGTTCCTTTGAGCGATTTCGTGATTACTCTCCGAACAAGCTCAAAAGCGATGCACTGGGGACGTAGTTCAGTTGGTTAGAATGCTGCCTTCTCACGATTCGCCCTTCTTTTCAATAACCTAGCCGCCGTGCTGTCCGGTCTGCTGTCCATTTGACCGAGTTTCCCTCCCAGGCTAAACCCCTAGCACGGAAACGGCTGGGATATGGCTAGAGCGAAGCAATACGCCGATCGCGTCAACGTCATCAAGAGAATTAAAGCGGGCACGAAGTGGCCCTTCGCCCCCGTGGTAGAGCGCACCGGCAGGATTGTGCGCGATCACGTGTGGATCCAGGGTCGCGACGAATACCATCCCGAAGGCCGGTATTACCTTGAGTGGTATCAGGACGGCAGGCGTCGCCGTGAAGCGGTTGGCGCCTTCAATCTTGTCCTCGAAGCAGCGCGCTCCAAGTCGATTGAGCTCAATGCGCTAAAAGCCGGAATTCTGCTTTCGCCTGAGGCCCCGCGCAATCCTGAGCCGGTCCGCCTCACCATGGCGTTGGCCATCGAACAGTACCTCGAATACGTCAAAACGCAACGCAGCCTGCGCACCTACCGGACGTATCGCCCCACCCTCGAGGTCCTGCTTCGCAAATCCTATACGAAGACCTACTTGGATGAAGTCACCCGCGAAGACATTCTTCGGTTTATGAGCGACTGCTTTAACCTCGGACTCGGGCCTCGCACTGTCTACGATAAGGTCGTTGTAGTACTCCAACTCTTCAAACGGAACGGACGCACGGGACTGGTGGAAGCCAGCGACTGGCCGGACTACGTGGACGCCATCCGTCCCATCTATGAGCCGGAGGAAATTCAGATGATGCTCCAGCATGCGGAGCCCGACGAAACAATGCTGATCAAATTTCTGCTGGCCTCCGGCTTCCGCGACCGCGAAGCCCGCTATGTTGTCTGGCGAGATATCGACTTTCGCCAGGGCGTGCTACGCGTAACTGCGAAACCGCTCTGGAAGTTCCACCCCAAGAACTATGAGGAGAGGATCGTACCGGTGCCCGCAAAGCTGATCGAACAGCTACAAAGACTCAAGACTCAGCGAGACGCCGCCCCCTCACAGCTGGTTTTTCCGAATTCAAAGGGAAACCCGGATAGCCTGCACATCGAGGTCGTCAAACGGGTGGCCCATCGCGCCAAACTCAATTGCGGACAATGCGTCACTAAACACGGGAACAAGTGCGCCGAAGGTCCGTATTGCCAACGCTTCTTTCTACATAAGTTCCGCCATACATTTGCCACCGAGCACCTGCGTCATGGCGTCGATATCCGCACATTGCAGGACTGGATGGGGCATCGCGACATCCATTCGACTATGGTCTACCTCAAAGGGATTCACTCTAAGGAAGCCTTAGCGAAGGTCAACGCCGGCTCCTTGGCCTCGTATATCGCCTGACGGCAGTTGGCGAGTAATGTCGGGCTAATGTCCTGAGATTCGTTTGAAGCGCCGCCCGAACGCCAATTGACCGATTTTTTAATTCGACGGAGTATACCCGAGCCACAGGATTCGAGATGCAGCGTGTGCTCTTTACCATTTCCAGTGCAAATGGGGAGTAGACCATGAAATTGATTGAGGTCGTCGAAGCTAAGAACGAGGCACTTCGAGTTCGCGATGTAGCGCAAATCCTCGGAGTGTCTGTGCAGCAGATTTACAAAATGGCGGCAAGAGGACAGATACCCTCTTTCAGGGTGGCAAGTGCAATCCGTTTCGATCCGCAAACATTCGCAATTTGGCTCAGGGAGAAATACCCTCCACAGCATGTCACGGTAATCCGGAGAACCTCGAAATCCGCTTGAGTGAAGATGGGTCAGCATCCGGTTTGGGCTCGCTGTGATTTGACTGTTGACCATTCGCCCTTTCCAAATCCGCGATGTCAGGCGCGCAATAACAGCATTGAAACTCGATCAAATAAAGAAATGGGGCAGTGTTTCAGGGGCACTCATCCGGTATCTTTTTCACATCAATTCGAGGATGGCGGAATCCAAGCTTTCCATGAAGGAATCGACATCAATCCCTCTCTGGCTAACGCGTTTCCAGCGAATGTTTGAGAGAACGCCGGGTTGTTTGGTCTCGAAACCAGCGTTGAGACCTCGAGTCTGTGGGCGACCTAACGAGCGTTGAGAAAGCGATCAGCCAACTGTCGTGAGGCCGGGAGTCCCGTCAGAGGGAAGGACAGGTCGCGAGGTGACCTCGAGGCTTTCAGGATCGCATCGAGCTGATGTACAAGAGGTGCGAGGCTGTGTTCCGATAAAAATCGATGAACGATGATGCAAGCAGAGACTTCGACCGGATTACCAATCTGGGCAAAGAGCGCAGTGACGAGTACACGGAGAGACTGTTGGCGTTCGTCCAAGGGATGGAGGCTTCGAGCCCAGAGCCGTTCATTCCCTTGCTGGCCGACATCGCTTTAGTGCGTGCGCTCATCGTACATCTTGTGATTCGATACGGCCCGGAAAGAGGTCTTGTCGAAGCTCGGGACGCATTCAATACGACGTTTGACCAGATGAGGCCTATTCTCGAAAATATGGAAAAAGCGAAAGGACATCCCCCCCAATGAGATGGCTCTGGCGTTCACTTTTTTCGCTTCTGTTGGTTTCCTGTTTGGCGTCGCTTGTGACCGCGTGCAAGAGCAGAACACCCGCGCTAACAGGCAAATGGAGCGGCAACAGCGACTTGTCGACGCAAATGGCTCGCGCGCCAGGTAGCCTCCAGATGCAAAACGCAAAAGCAGTGCCAGTTCAGGTCACTATGACTCTGAACCAAAATGGTGGCGGAATCACAGGAGACGCGGCTGTAGTGATAAGCGGAAAGCCGGAGATTCATCTGCCGATTACGGCTGGCGTAGTCCGGCCAGAATGGCAAAGTTTCCATCGAGGCCGATCGCTCTGGTTTCAGCAACGTCCATCTCACCTTCAGTGGAAACCTCGCAGCTGGCCAACTCTCGGGTGATATTGCACTGAAGATGGATACCCTATTGGGAGTAGCGGTCAATAAAGGGGCCATCACGCTCAAGCAAAACGGTTAACAATCTCCTAGACCCTGCGCGTTTGACCGAAAACCGGGTCCGTCCTACGCTCTCACCACCTGAGAGCGATCCAGGAGGACGGACCTGATGTATGCATCCCCAGACGAAACCCTCGCCGCGCTCGAGCGTGTAGGCTATTTCACCGATCAGAAGACTGCCACCACCGTCTACCTGGCCGGGAAACTTCATCGTCCCATCATGCTCGAAGGGCCCGCGGGTGCCGGCAAGACGGAATTGGCCTCGTCGGTCTCGCGTGCTTACAGCGTCCCGATACTGCGATTGCAGTGCTATCAGGGTATCAACGAAGAAAAAGCCATCGGGCAATACGACAAGAGCCTTCAAGAGCTCTATGTGCTCTTGATGAGCAAGAGCGACCAAGCGCCCGACTGGGTCGAAATCAAGCGCGAGGTGACAAGCCGGGCGTATTTCATGGCCGGTCCATTACTCGAAGCGATCGAGCAGGACGAACGCTGTGTCTTGCTTATCGATGAAATCGATAAAGTGGACTACGCCTTCGAAGCAATGCTCCTGGAACTGCTTTCCGCCTGGACCCTCTCCATCCCCAAGATGGGAACCGTTCAGGCAACGTCGATACCCTACGTTTTTCTGACTTCGAATCAAGAGCGACGTTTAGGCGACCCCCTTCGCCGGCGCAGCTTCTATCTCGTGGTTGAGCACCCAACCGCGGAACGGGAAGCAGCGATCGTGGCAAAGCGCACTCCTAACGCGAGCGAACAGACGCACCGCTTCATCGCAGGCCTTGCGAAAAGTCTGCGCGCCTACACCATGGAAAAGCCACCGTCGATTTCTGAGATGAACGACGTAGCCCTGGCCATGCAGCTCCTTGGGATCGAGCAGATCAAGCCCGAACACAAGGACATCATGCTGCCCCTGATCGCAAAGACAGAAGGAGATAGGAAGCGCCTGCTGATGAAACAGGCTTTCGAATCGATCGTGCGCATCGCCGGGCGGTATGCGTCAGAGATGTCCCCAGAGGATGAGGCCGGCGTAGACGCGATCCTCGCAGAGAGGGCGGACGCATGAGAAGCCTCTTTGCACTGCCTCTTTTCATACTGGCGTTGGCCATTCCTGCCACGGCCGAAACGAGACGTGGAGGAAACCCTGAGTTGAGGTATTACGCTGACGCATACGCCGACCATTACGGGGTCCAGCGCGCGCTTGTACATGCCATCATCGCCCAGGAGTCGAACTGGAACCCGCGTGCGCTGTCGACCAAAGGCGCAGCAGGCTTGATGCAGCTGATGCCGGCGACGGCGGGAATGTACTTCGTGAGGAACCGCTTTTCTGTAACGGAGAATCTCGGCGGAGGGATTCAGTACCTTGCGGATCTCATGACCGAGTTTCGCGGGGAAATGCGCCTGGCCGTAGCCGCATATTACTGCGGTTCACCGCGAATCGCTCGACAAGGACTGTA
>CAVWLS010000014.1:0-22434 GCA_963755975.1 uncultured Acidobacteriota bacterium | reverse complement strand
TTAGGGCCGATCAGGGCGGGTGTAAGAACGAGGCTGTCCTTGGCCCACTCGTACGTAAGGCGAATGCCATCGTCGAGGCTGGTGCGCGCCTGCCAGCCCAGATGATTGATACGTGAGGAATCCATCAGCTTTTGCGGAGTGCCGTCCGGTTTGGTCGTGTCGAATTCGAGTTTGCCTTCAAAGCCGACGACGCGGCAAACCAGCTCGGCCAGCTCGCGGATGCTGAGATCGTGGCCGGTACCGATGTTGATGAGGGGCGGCTCCTCGTTGTTCAGCAGGGTCTGAAAGCGGTCCTCGGGCATGTTCATCAGGAAGACGCAGGCTTCGGCAAGGTCGTCGCTATAGAGTAGTTCACGGCGGGTTGTCCCGGTTCCCCAGACTATCATCTTCTTCTCGCCGGTTGCTTTGGCTTCTGCAGCTTTGCGGATAAGCGCCGGCAGCACGTGCGACTTGTTGAGGTCGAAGTTGTCTCCCTGGCCGTAGAGGTTGGTGGGCATTGCGGCCAGGAATTGCGTGCCATATTGGCGGTTGTAGGCCCAGCACATTTCAATGCCGGCGATCTTGGCGAGAGCATATGCGCGGTTGGTCGGCTCAAGCGGGCCGGTAAGAAGGTATTCTTCCTTGATCGGCTGTGGACAGAGCTTGGGGTAAATGCAGCTAGATCCGAGAAACAACAGGCGTTTGACGCCTGAGTGCCAGGCTGCGTCGATTACATTGCTCTGAATCTCAAGGTTGTCGCGAATGAAATCCGCAGGATAAGTCTTGTTTGCTAGAATTCCGCCACTTTCGCAGCGGCAAGAAACACTAGTCGGGCGCTCTTCAGCGAAGAATTTTTTGACCGCGGGACCATTCATGAGGTCAAGGTCATTGCGCGTTTTCAGGAGCAGGTTGGCGTAACCTTTCCGCTCCAGCTCGCGATGGATCGCGCTGCCGACAAGGCCGCGATGGCCGGCGACAAATATCCTGCTGGTCTTTTCCATTGCGTGATCTCCGGCGCTTACAACTCGTGATAGTTGTAGGTTGTGTATCCGTGCTTCTTTACCAGGGCGTCGCGCTCGGCAGTAGAAAAGTCCTCGGTGACCATCTCCTTCACTAGCTCCTCGAAGGTGGTGCGCGGAGTCCATCCTAGCTCGCGCCGGGCTTTGGTGGGGTCGCCAAGCAGTGTTTCAACTTCAGTCGGGCGAAAGTGCGCGGATCGACCGAAACAACGAGATTACCCTTGTTGTCGTAGGCCTTCTCGTCGACTCCGATGCCCTCCCACTGCAGAGGCATCTCGAGGAACTCAGCGCTGAGCTTTACGAAGTCGCGAACACTGTGCTGCTCGCCGGTGGCGATGACATAATCGCGCGGCTCCTCCTGCTGGAGCATGAGCCACTGCATCTCGATGTAGTCACGCGCATGGCCCCAGTCCCGTAGGGCGTCCATATTACCGAGATAGAGCGTGTCCTGCACTCCAACCTTTATGCGAGCCAGAGCGCGAGTGATCTTGCGAGTGACAAAAGTCTCGCCGCGCAAGGGCGACTCGTGGTTGAAGAGAATTCCGTTGCAGCTGAAGATGCCGTATGCTTCCCGATAATTCACGGTGATCCAATATGCATACAGCTTGGCAACTGCGTACGGCGAACGGGGGTAGAACGGAGTGGTCTCAGTCTGTGGGATTTGCTGCACGAGTCCGTAGAGCTCGGACGTGGATGCCTGGTAAAAGCGTGTCTTTTTCTCGAGCCCGAGAATCCTGATGGCTTCCAGAAGCCGTAGCGTGCCGAGTGCGTCGGCGTTCGCGGTGTATTCGGGTTCTTCGAAAGAGACCTGCACATGACTCTGCGCTGCAAGGTTGTAAATCTCGTCCGGCTGCACTTTCTGGACGATGTGGATAAGAGAGCTGGAATCAGTTAGATCACCGTAATGCAGAATGAAATGACGGGTAGGCACGTGCGGATCTTCGTAGAGATGATCAATCCGGTTGGTATTAAAAAGCGAAGTACGGCGCTTGATACCGTGTACTTCGTAGCCTTTTTTCAGCAAGAACTCCGCGAGGTAGGCTCCATCCTGTCCGGTGACGCCGGTGATGAGGGCTTTCTTCAAGTCAATCTGCTCCTGTGAGTAGCTTATGAGCTGCTACCGATGACAGCAATTCCGAATGCCGGTAAAACGACATCCGTACATCAATGCGCTTACTTAGTACGCGCAAAATCTCAATCCGGGCGGGGCGCGGGGGCTTCCGATCTCGGCGCGGAGCGAACCTCTCGTATCTCCGACTCGGCCAGCAGGCGTTCCATCTCGAGCTCAAAGCGTAGCAGAACCCGCTCTCTGCCAAGATGTTCTTCAGCATAGAGGCGGGCAGCTCGGCCCATCTCCTCGCGCATTGTTTTGTTGGCCGCAAGTGTAAGAACAGCCTCAAGTAGTGTCTGCTGGTTACCGGGCGAAACGTTTATACCGCGCCCCGCAACGACCTCGGCTACCTGCGTGCCGACCGCTGCGGTCGAGATGATGGGACGTCCGCTGGCCAGCATTCCGGTTAATTTCGAGGGCATCACCAGGTCGGCCGCGTCTTCTTTCTGCGGCAGCAGGTGGATGTCGGCGGCATTCAAAAGCTCGTTCAGCTTTTCGATCGGCTGAAGGGGCAGCAGAAGAAACATTGCTGAGACCGGCGGTCATCAGCTCCAGCTGAGGGCGGAATGCTCCGTCACCGCAGAAGACAAAGTGGAGCCGAGGGTCGTCACAGAGTTGCGAGGCGAGCGGCGGCAAGGTTTCAAGGCCCTGCTTGAGGCCGAGATTGCCGGAGTAGAGCAACACCACCTGGTCGTCGCGCAGCCCGAGCTCCTGGCGTATCTGGTTCGGACCGGCGAGGGGCCGGACGGAATCTACGTCTACCCAATTCGGGAAATGGACCGCCTTCCGGTTGTCGATGCCCTTTTCGGCCAGGCGCTTTACCATGTTGTGCGAGATGCTCGAGACGCGCGTGAAACCGCGCATAACAAAACGCTCGTAGGCGAGGGCGAAGTTGTGGATCGCTCCTTGCGATGGAAGCAGGTTGAGTTCGAATGCGGCGTCGATTTCGAAGTCCTGAATGTGAAGCCAGGAGGACGCGCCGGAGAGCATGGCAGTGAGAACGGCTGATGGGGCGCCGAAGAATGCCGGCTCAACCACCAACACGACGTGCGGACGCCAGAGGACGGAACTGAGCATCACCGGTAGACTGCTAGTGGCGAAAGACGCCAAATGCACCATACGGCTGATCCCGTTTGGCCGCTTGGGGACCCAGAGCGGGCAGCGATAGATGGTTGCGCCGGCGGGCGAGGTTTCTTTGCGGTACTGCCACCACCGGTAATCGTCGCGCACATTCCAGGCGGGATAGTAAGGAGGCGTCGTAATGACGCGGACGTCATGGCCGCGCGCGGCGAGCCACTCCATCATCTCTCCAGAGTATTTGCCAATGCCGGTCAGCTCGGGTGTATAGTTCAGGCCCAGCAGCAGGATGCGCAAGCTTCGGTGTCCTTTCTGGTTAAGGGCCCTGTTACTTTAGGACCTCATGAGGGATTACTAGAAGGGATGCCTCATATTCAGCATATTCGATTTCTTCGATTTTGTTCCGTCGAGAAGCTAAAATCTGTCTTTCAATGGCCCGTCATCTTCTGCAACGCATGGGTTCTCAACCGCTTGCCGCGCTCGGCGCACTCTTGCTCGCTGGTTTTGTCCTGGCGGCCGTCCTTGCGCCGGTTATTGCCCCCGCCAACCCGGCGGCCATTGACCTGAATCACCGGCTGGCCTCCCCCAGCGCGGCGCACTGGCTGGGCTCCGATGAGCTGGGGCGCGATATTCTGTCTCGCATCCTGTATGGAGCACGATTGTCGCTGATAGTTGCGGTCTCGGTTGTCAGTTGTTCTTTATTTCTTGGCATTGTTTTCGGCGGCATCGCCGGCTACTACGGCGGTGTGTTGGATACGATGCTGAATATCTTCGTCATGAATGCCTTTCTTGCGCTTCCGGGCATACTTTTGGCGATTGCGTTTGTGGCCTTCCTCGGTCCGGGGATGATTAATTTGATTTTGGCGCTGTCGATCGGGGGGTGGGTGGGGTACGCCCGGCTTGTCCGGGGGCAGGTGCTGGCGGTGCGGGAACGGGAGTTCGTGGAGGCCGCTCGGGCCCTAGGGGCGAGCGACCTGAGGATCTTCGTCCGGCATATCCTGCCTAATATCATCCAGCCGCTGATCGTGCAGTCGGCGATCGGCATGGCCGGGGCGGTTCTGGCCGAGGCTACGCTGAGCTTCCTGGGGCTGGGCGTTCCGCCTCCGGCGGCGAGCTGGGGGTCGATGCTCGACGGGGCGCGGTCCCACCTCTTCGACGCTCCACACCTGGTGATCTTCCCCGCACTGGCGGTGATGCTGTGCGTGCTGGCCTTCAACTTCCTGGGTGACGCCCTGCGGGATTACCTCGACCCGCGGACGCGGATGACGATCGGGCTGTAGCTGTGCTGGTTGGGGTCATCTCGGACACACATGGGCTGCTCAGGCCAGAAGTCGCGGCGGCGCTGCTTGGGGTCGAGCACATCCTGCATGCGGGCGATGTGGGCGAGGCGGCGATTCTGGACGAGCTGGCTGAGGTTGCTCCGGTGACCGCGATTCGGGGCAATGTCGATCGCGGCGGGCGTTGCTGGCGGCTTCCGGAGACGGAGCTGGTGGAGCTGGGCGGGCAACACATCTATATGCTCCATGACCGGATGTCGCTGGACCTTGATCCGGTTGCGGCGGGGATTGCAGCGGTGGTCTGCGGGCACTCGCACAAGCCGGCGATCGAGTGGGCGAAGGGCGTGCTTCATTTCAATCCGGGGAGCGCGGGGCCGAGACGATTCTCGCTGCCCATATCGGTGGGGTTTCTGGAGATTTTCCCGGATCGAATCGAGCCAAGGCTGCTGACGATCGGCTAGGTACCCCCCTCCCCCCCCGGAATTTTGTACTTCCGGAACCCATTCATTTCAAATGGCTTGCCCGTTGTAATTCTGTAACCCATTCATTTCACTTGAGGGTCCTGTAACCGATTCATTGCACAGAGTTTCCGCCCATCTAAAGTTTGTAGTTCTGTAACCCATTCATTTTATTGAGCATACCCGTAATCCATTCATTGCAATCGATTTAGGGTTGCCGAGGCGTAGCTATTTGTGTTCGAGAGGCGCGCCCTCGCTCGCCGAGAAAGCAAAAGCCCGGCGCGGAGCCGGGCTTTTTTACCTCTGTTTCTATTGTAGCGGGATCAGCAAAATTCTCTGCCAAAGTTTGTGAAATGCAGATCCTTCGGCTTCGCATGCTGCGCGTGCTGCTCAGGATGACGAAACTAAGTCAATAGCCGATAGTGAAGCGCTCGCGGATGTGCTTCGGGTTTTCGAGCTCGTCCACGAGGGCGATGGCGTAGTCTTCGGCGGAGATGGAGCTGGTTCCCTTTTCATCGGTGATGAGGTCGTCTTTGCCAAGGCGGAATTTGCCGGTGCGCTCGCCGGGCTGGATGAATCCGGGGGGCGAGAAATAGGTCCAGTCGAGGTCGGATTCGTGGAGGAGGTTTTTGGCGTCGCGGTGGGCGATGGCGATGTCCGTGTATTCCGGGGGCAGGAAGCCGGAGGCGATGACGTCGACACCGGGGGCGACGTTGAGGCTGCCGGCTCCGCCGACGAAGATGAGGCGTTTGGTTCCGGACTGGTCGAGTCCCGCGATGAGGGAGCGGGTGGCTTTGAGCAGGTCGTTCACGTCTCCGGTGCCGGGGCCGTAGGCGCTGATGACTGCATCGACGCCGACGGTCTTGGCGGCGACATCGGCGGTGTCGAAGATGTCTCCCTTGAGGGCGGCGACGCCGGGATGGGCGGGGACCTTGGATGGATCGCGGGCGATGGCAGTGACCTGATGGCCGCGGGAGACAAGCTCGTTGAGGACGCGGCTGCCGATCATTCCGGTGGGGCTGTAGAGGATGACGTTCATGGTGGCTCTCCTTGCGTGCTCAAGAATAAATGATCGGGAGGGGTGGAGGGTGCGGAAGAGAGTTGATAACAACGAGACTCTTGATTCATTGAGGAAATTCAAGCTTTCGAGCCGCAGATGGATGTGGTAACTTTTCGATTGGTTATCGGGTCCCCCACCAAGGATCGATTCTCTTCATGGCAAAGCATCACAGTGGGAGCCAACCTCTCCAACTCTCAAAACAGGCGTTCGCGAAGGCAAAGCTGGGACAGTCCTTTGCCGAGCACGACTTGATTCGCACAGTTCCCGGCCTTTTCGTGGAAACACCGGCGATACGGTATGCGCAGGATGCGGACTCAGGCAAAACCTTTTTGTTGGGCGACGCGGCACAGGAAAAACTGCAATCACGTTCTATCTAAGTGGCAGATATCCCAAAAACACTCTCTTGTTGGTTCCGAAGCTGCTATCCACTGCTGGCGCGTTCGTGGCCTCTGATTGGGATAAACGTGTACAACAAAAACCATTCAAGACTTTGGTTTCAAGCTTTGTCAGGACAATCCTTGATGAATGCGTCCTGGCCTGGAAGAAGCAGGGCCTTTTTTCGTTTCGCACTTCAGATGGAAGCGAACTTACGCGGGAGCGTAACCTTATCGAGCAGTTCGAGTTTGATCTACGCTTGTTGACACTTATTGAGGAAGGTTTTCAGCACCTAAGCGCCAATAACACGAGAGAGTGGATCAAATTTAGGAACAAGACTGACAGATTAGCGAAGGAAGTTTCCGCCGAATATGGTGATCAGCCCCGTATGCAGCAGATTGTAATGATAGACCGTCTCGACGATGAATGGGACGACTCAGACAAGGCCGTCGTTCTAGTGATGGCCTTAATGCATGCCTGCGTTGAGCTCCGATCTGCAACTGAGGCGGTACAACCGATGGTATTTTTGCGCGAAAATGTTTTTGATCGCGTCCGGAAGCTCGACAGTGAGTTCTCGCGCTTGGAAACGTCGCTTGTTTCTCTCGATTGGACGCGGGAGCTACTCCGAGAACTAGTTGAACGACGACTCAATGTAGGATTGATTTCCAAGTTCGCTCTGGATGGATCAACCTGGAAAATGTTCTTTGCAGGCGACCCACAAGACAGTCAAAACCGGGTTTTTACCAATTGCCAATACAGACCTCGAGATGTCCTACTTTATACTTCAACTGCGTTGAGTATCGCGCAATCGCACCAACGAGGTCAGATTTACGCGGAGGACTTGGATGAAGCACAGCGGTCATTCTCTGAGAATCGCCTGAAGGAATTGTCGGATGAATATGCCGACAATTATCCACAACTCAACGTCGTTCTCACTAGATTCTTTGGGTTGGGGACGGAATACACGGTCGGTAGCATTGAGGATTTCATCAAGAAACTTTTGGTTGATGATGAGGTTCAGGACGCGTGTAAGACGTGGATTTACAGTTTTACCGCTCCTGATCTTTTCATTCAGCTGCTTTATAACATCGGATTTTGGGGACTCAAGCGCCCGGGAGCCCCAACTCGTTTTAAATCGTCTGAGGCCGAGAACTCTGGGGCATTGTCTATAGATCAAGACTCAATCGTGGTGGTTCATCCTTCGTATGTAGAGGGCCTTCAGTTACAAGCGCGAGTGATCACCTCCCTGAGTGAATCCGTGACACTGCGCACCTCGGGAATCATTACAGAGGTTCCCGAGTCATTTTCACACTCGTCGTACCGAATTAAACTCCAAGAGCTTTCGGATGCCCTGGCTACTTTACCAATGGGACGAGCAAGTGCGCGACAATTTGAAGATTTGGTCGGTGAAGTGATTAGACTCTGCTTTTTTAGATCGCTGTCTAATGTCGAGCCGAGGGTGAGGAACAGCGACACTACAAGCATTCGCGACTGGATTGCCTCGAATAGGGCGACCGGGGGCTTTTGGGCGATTATTAGGCAGAAATACAATGCAACGCAGGTGCTCTGGGAATGTAAGAACTATGAAGTCTTAGCCGCAGATGATTTTCAACAAGCGTCCTACTATATGAACGATCAGGTCGGCAGATTCCTGATAATGGTCTGCCGGGCTCAGGAACCTCTCTCGACGCACGTTTTCGAGCATGTACGGCGCGTCTATCAGCAAACGCGCGGACTGATCCTTATCTTAAGAGAATCTGATGTGAGGATTTTTCTTCGTCAAGCACTCAACGGCAAACGGAGCGAGCAGCACCTTCAGGACCTCTTCGATAGAACTGAGCGCCTGATTTCGTAACAGCCTGCGCTCCGGCCTACGGCAGCAAGGTGCTGTCCTTCGGACCGATTTTATTCGCGGGTCTCAAGCTCCCGCGCTTCTACCGAGTTCGCCTGCGCTGAGAGTGATGTGCGGGCCAAATGTTCTCTGTTCCCACCCTTCGCTTCGCTCAGGATGGGGCACCCAGATTGGTTATAGAAAAAAGGCAGAGCCTTCTACTACGCGCCATCCACCCCACCGCGCAAAAACCGCGCGTCGGGCTGACCTGCACCCCTGGATCCGCACAGAACTGATTAGGATTTCTGGAAGCGGAGGGGGAAGAAGATGGGCAAGAGCAGGCACACGGAGGCGCAGATCATTGCTGCGCTGAAGCAGGTCGAAGCCGGGCGCACAGTAGATGATGTGGCCCGCGAGTGCGGCGTCAGCCAGGCAACGATCTACACATGGAAGGCAAAGTTCGGCGGCATGGATGTCAGCGAGGCGCAGCGTCTGCGAGCGCTGGAGGATGAGAACTCGCGCCTGAAGCGGCTGGTGGCCGATCTGAGCCTGGACAAGGAGATGCTGAAGGCAGTGATCACAAAAAACGGCCTGAGCTCGTAGACCGAAGGACGGATGCCAGCTGGCTGCGTGGGCAGTACGCTGCCAGCGAGCGCCGGGTGTGCGGGCTGATGTCGATTGCGGTGTCGAGCTATAGGTATTGCTCTCGGCAATCGGATGAATCACTGCGAGAGAAACTGGTGCGGCTGGCGCGGGAGAAGCCGCGCTACGGTTATCGGAGATTGCAGGTGCTAGTGGAACGGGAAGGCGAGCGAGTGAATCACAAGCGAGTGTGGCGGGTCTATCGCGAGGCGGGGCTGTGCCTGAAGCGGAAGAAGCGCAGGCACTGCGTGCGTGTGGGCTCGCCGCGGCCCGCGCTGACCGACGCCAACCAGGAGTGGGCGCTGGATTTCGCGCATGATGTGATTGCAGCCGGACGCACCATCCGCGTGCTGAGTGTAGTGGATGCCTTTACACGGGAGTGTCTGGCGCTGGAAGTAGACACCGGGTTTGCCAGCCGGCGAGTGACGCGGGTGCTGGATGAGATCATCGCCATGCGCGGACGCCCGGTGGCAATTCGCTGTGACAACGGCCCGGAGCTGACCAGCCGTCATTTCCTGGCCTGGGCCCTGGAGTGGAAGATCGATCTGCGCCACATCCAGCCTGGCAAGCCAACACAGAACGCGCATGTGGAGAGCTTTCACGGCAGACTGCGCGAAGAGTGCCTGCGGGTCAGCTGGTTCGCGAACCTGTTCGACGCACGCGGGAAGGTAACTAACTGGAAGAGGGAGTACAACGAGGAACGACCACACAGCAGTCTCGGCTACAGAACCCCGGACGAGTTTGCGCGCGTGGCCAAAGCCCAGAGCTATGGAAAAGACGTGGGCCCCGCCCACTTGGAAAACGCCTGCGGCGTTTCCCCCTACTGGAATGGTCCGCCGTTTGTTTCAGGAACGGATGGGCTATTTTGCTGTGCAGGAGGCTCACCATGGAGATCGCAACCCTCGGCATTGATCTGAGTAAGACCACCTTTCACATCGTAGGATTGGACCGGCGCGGCGAGATTGTGCTGCGTAGAAAACTCTCCCGTAGGCAACTACTGCTCTTCACGGCCAACCGATCGTCGATGCTGATCGGCATGGAAGCCTGCGGAGGAGCACATTTTCTTGGTCGTGCGTTGCGCGAGCAGGGGCATGAAGTGCGACTGATGCCGGCTCAGTATGTGAAGCCGTATGTCAAGACGAATAAGAATGACTACCTCGACGCCGAAGCCATTGCAGAAGCCGTGCAGCGGCCGACGATGCGTTTTGTGCCGATCAAGACCGACGAACAGCTGGATCTGCAGGCACTGCATCGGGTGCGCGATCGTTGGGTGGCGCGGAGAACTGCGATCATGAACCAGATGCGCGGCTTCCTGCTCGAGCGTGGTATGACGGTTCGGAAAGGCCCTTCGCATCTCATGGTGCAACTACAGGAAGTTCTCCGCGAGGGAGGCGCCTTCGTTTCTGCAAGACTCCATGGACTACTGCGGGAACTGAAGCAGGAATGGGATGAACTGGACAGGCGCATCGAGCAGGCGAACGACGAGCTTCAACGCATCGCAAGAGAAGACGATGCGTGCCATCGACTCATGGAGGTTCCTGGTTTCGGTCCTCTCGTTTCAACCGCGTTGGTGGCTGCGATTGGCAACGGCATCACCTTCCACAAGGGGCGAGACCTATCCGCATGGATCGGGCTGGTTCCGCGTCAGTGCTCGACCGGCGGCAAGACGAAACTGCTGGGTATCAGCAAACGAGGAAATCCCTATCTCCGGCGTATGTTCCTGCATGGCGCCCGATCCGTGGTGGCGCAAGCGGAACGAAACCCGTCGGCCTTGTCTACGTGGCTCGCTGACCTGGCTGGACGCACGCACCGTAATGTTGTCGTGGTTGCGTTGGCCAATAAGATGGCGCGGATCGCATGGGCCATTCTGAGCAAGGGCATTCGCTATCGCACCTCCGAACTGGTAGTTGCGTGAAACCCGGGCTTGGAAAAGTCACTTCCTGGAAAAGTCAAACAACGACTTTCCCACGAAGTTTGGAAATCCCGCAAACAACGCGCGATTCCCACTTTTCCAACCCTGCGACGGCGGCGATGTTTTCACCCCCTCAGGTTTGCAAGACAGATCAATGAGTGAGAGGAACGGTCTCAACCGGCGTAGCTCCAGTCTGTGTGGGAATGAGAACCCATCCAAGTTCGACCCACTTTGTAGACCAGCGACGCGCGGACTCCATCATGGCCAGGAGCTCAGCTCCACAAACAGGTCGGATACATTTGCGCAGACCAATCCACCCACGCCAAAGATTCTGCTTGCAATCGGACGGCGGACCATACATTTCCCACAGCCCCGGCGGCGGGCTAAATTTACAGAATCACCTGTACGGATTTTGGGGGCAGGTCAGGGGACCCCGGCCAGCGCTTCGATCAGGATGACAAAATCAAGCGGTAGGTTTCGGGGGACAGGAATTAAGCCATATCCGAAAATCCAGACCCTTCGGCTTTGCTCAGGCCGCGCTCGGTGGCACTTGGCTCTGGGAATCCAGAAGCAGCGACTTGCAGGAAGAACCTTCTCGATTCCCCTCCGTGGAAGAAAGCCAACAAGTGACGTAACAACCCCGGCATTGCGTGGATTCTTCACTTCGCTACGCTTCGTTCAGAATGACCCTTTCGCGCTCTATCCTGCTGCATGAAGGACAGGGCGCCTTGCGTCGGACATTGTTGCTTCCCACCCTTCGCTACGCTCCGTTCAGAATGACCCTTTCGCGCCTAGGCTTTCAACTTTTTCGCGGTCGGAGTAGCATGGCGGGCGATGGATACTGACACGGATCTGAGCGCAATCAAGCAGGAGATGGCGAAGACCAACGAGCTGTTCAACAGCGAGGTCTTCGGCAAGCGGAACTTCGCTGCTATCGGCGAGATTTACACGAAGGATGCGCGCATCCTGCCGCCAGGCAGACTAATGGTCTTTGGCCGGCAGGAGATCGAAGGGTTCTGGTTCGACATCATCCGGTCCTACAACGCAAAGTCAGTCGCCCGCCAGTCCCTGGATGTAATGCCGGCTGGAGAGGGTCTGGTCGAAGTGGGGAGGAGCGTGATCACGGCAGAACCTGCCGGATCACCTGAAGTCCAGGTTGACATAAAGTATGTCGTCTTCTGGAAGCCGGAAGATGGCTTGTGGAAGTGGCATGTCCATATCTGGAATTTGAGCTGGTAGCGGGCTTTCTCTTCTTCAAAAAACCTAATTCGCTGTGACCGAGTGGAAGATTCGAGCGCGTTCCGACAACAAAACAGATCCTTCGATTGCGTCTGGCGCGTGCGCACCAGACTCCGCTCAGGATGACACCTCTTGCGATTGCCCATAGGACCTTAAATCTTGGACAAAGAGACCAAGGCAGCCTCTTCGACTCACTTCAAGGCGGTGTTAGGCCATGGGCTGAACCCATTGGCTTCGCCAGGCGGGCGCTTCGAAGGGATCCGCGAAGTACTGTGTCTCGTGCACGACCTTACCGTCGAGGAACTCCATAATGCTCACGGTGTACGCCGGCCTCCCCTGGTAGGTGATGGTGTATTCCGTGATCCAGAGATCACCTTGTCCGACGATTCGCCGGACCTTGAAACCCGACGGCTTGCCGGGATGGTGGCTTCGCAAGGCCTGCAAATTGGCTCGCCCGAGGATTCGCTCGCCGGACTGGGGATAGTCGCAAATGGAATCGTCGGCGTAAATATCGTGCTCGGCGTTGACATCGCCGGCTGCCGACGCCTGCCAGTGGTTATTCAGTGCTTCGCGTATCTGTTCCTCTTGCATAGGCTGCTCTGGGAGCTGTTCGGTCTTCATATTGAACTACCTCGCGGAATGAAACCCGGGACGCCGGTGTGCACGACCGGGTTGAGTCTCTGTCTCGTCTGAATGCGGTTGATTTCGTCTAACGCGTCTTCCGGAAGGGGTGAAATGTTGAAATTCTCTCGGGCGCGGGCTGCCGATTTGGGCGTGGTGAGCAAGGCGGTGCCTCGCTGCACCGCCCACGCCAGCAGCACCTGCGCCGGTGTCTTTCCAAGTCGTGCGGCGATTGCTGTAATGACTGGATCTTCGATCGGCCCCGGCCTGGTTCCGTGGCCCAACGGCGCAAAAGCCAAAAGCACGATGCCCTTCTCCCTGCAGAATTCCAGAAGCTCCGTCTCCGGCAGATATGGGTGCGACTCGACCTGGACGACGGCGGGCTTGATTCGTGCCGATTCGTAGAGGGGCAAGAGTCCGTCCAAGGTGATGTCAGAGAGTCCGATGGCCCGGCACCTGCCATGGTCAACAAGATTCTCCAGCGCTTTCCAGGTATCGAGAAGAGTCACTCCGTGATCGTAAATGACATTGCCGCCTGGATCGCGGGGATCGTGCTCGTCTCCCGGTTGGAACGCAAACGGAGTGTGGATGAGGTAGAGATCCAGATAGTTGAGCCTGAGCCGTTCGAGGCTCGCCTCGAATGCCGGTTCGACGCGCTCGGGCCGATGATTGGAATTCCACAACTTTGTCGTGACAAAAATCTCTTCGCGTGCGATTTCGCTGGCGGCAAGTCCTGCCTGCAGCGCCTCGCCGACCTCGCGCTCGTTCTGGTATCGCTCAGCACAATCAAAATGTCGAAAGCCGGCTTCCAGCGCGTTCCTGGTCGCGGTTATCGTCACGGCTGGGTCGGGAATGAGGGTGCCAAAGCCGAGTGAGGGGATACGGCCGCCTCCGTGGCTGAGCGGTATTCTCGCATTCCGAAGATCGGAGGATTCGATCATAAGGAGGCCTCGGAAATACCCTAGCAGCATCTCGGCGCCTTTTGCATTTGGCCCAGATGCCCGCGGCCCTGTCAATTGATCGGCTGCGTTCCCACCTTAATGCGCGAAGGTGGGCACCCGGGTTTGTCTGTGGCTACCCCGGAGTAGACTCTCCCCATGACATTCACCAAGCGGCTGCGCGAGGGCGTTCGGCGCGGGGAGATTACGTGCAGCGTGCGGATCTGGATGAGTCCTCGGGTGGCGGTGGGTAAGCGGTATCGCATGGAGGAAGGCGAGATCGAAGTGGATTCGATCGAGACGATCGGGTTTCCGGATATTACTCCGGAGCTGGCGCGGGCGTCGGGGTTTCTGGGTGTGCTTGACCTGCTGAAAGTGGCGAAGCACGGCAAGGGCGAGAATATCTACCTGGTGCGCTTCCATTATGTGCCTCCTAAGGGCAGGGCGAAGGGTTCAGCGACCAGCGTTCAGAAAAAGCCGGAGATTAGTCATTAGTTATTAGTTACCGGACTATAGATTATGAGTTAGTAACCTGGCCAAACAGGGATAAGTGGCTGTCACTGGGGATAAGTTCGACCCAAAACGGGACGAATTGCATTTTACCTGCGCATTTTTCTCGTCACTCGCGCACGGCGATGGTACTCTACGCTGACAAAAAGGCTATCGGGCCCGAGCAAATTGCAGTGAAAACCTTGCAGGACAATCAGGCGCAAAGGAGAAAATGCATGTTTCGGAGATCAGGTCTATTCTGCTGTCTCGCGGCCGCTGCTGTATCAATCGCGACGATAGATTGCCAGGCGCAGTATACGTCGACCCATCATGTGCGAGAGGTGATTCGCAACTACCAGGCACAGCCCGTCGGGCGGCTGCCGGCAAGCCAGGTGATGCAGCTGGATATCGTGCTGCAATTGCGCGATCCGCAGGGGCTGACGAGCTTTCTAGAAGAGCTCTATGACCCGAACAGCGGGGTCTATCACCAGTACCTAACGCCGAAGGAGTTCACGGAGCGGTTTGGGCCGAGCCAGCAAGATTATGACGACGTGCTGAGCTTTGCGAAGGCGAATGGGCTGGCTGTGGTGGGCGGTTCGCGCGACGGAATGGATGTTCAGGTGAGAGGCCGGGTGTCGGCGATTGAGGAGGCCTTTCATGTGACGATGCGGACTTACCAGCATCCCACGGAGAATCGCACCTTCTACTCGCCGGACCGGGAGCCGACGACGACGCTGCCGTTTCAGCTATGGCATGTGTCGGGGTTGGATAATTACTCGATTCCGCATCCGCTGTATGTGAAGCGGAGCGAGGCGGCGGCGGCGCGGGGGGTCGACGCAAAGACCCTGGTGACCCACGCGACGACGGGCTCGGGGCCATCGGCGTCGTTTTTGGGCAGCGATATGCGCGCGGCGTACTATGGCGGGACGGCGCTTACCGGCGCAGGGCAGAACCTGGGATTGCTGGAGTATTACGGCACAGATCTGGCGGATCTGACCACCTACTACAAGAACGCGAAGCAGACGAACAATGTGCCTATTACACTGCTTTCGACGGATGGAACAAGCACATCGTGCGTGTACAACGGCGGCCGTGGCAGAAGCGCGTGCGATGACACCGAGCAGACGCTCGATATGACACAGGCTATCGGGATGGCCCCGGGGCTGGCGAGCCTGGTGATGTATGTCGGATCGACGGACACGGCGATCATCAGCGCGATGACGACGCATAGTCCCCTGCCGACGACGATCGGCTGTTCGTGGGGCTGGACGCCGGCGGATCCGACCACGCTCGATCCTTACTTCGAGAAGATGTCAGCGCAGGGGCAGAACTTCTTTGCGGCATCAGGCGATGATTCGACGTGGTCTTCGAGGAATGAGGCGTGGCCGGCGGATGATGCGAATGTGGTGTCAGTCGGCGGGACGGACCTGACGACGGCGAGCGCGGGCGGCGCGTGGAAGTCGGAGACGGCGTGGGTGGACAGCGGCGGCGGCATCTCACCGGACAAGGTTGCAATCCCATCGTGGCAGAAGCTCGCGGGCGTGATCACCTCCAGCAACAAGGGGTCGACGACGTACCGCAACGGACCGGATGTGGCGGCGAACGCGAACTTCACGTTCTATGTCTGCGCCGATCAGACGACCTGCACGGCGAACGAGTACGGCGGGACCAGTTTCGCGACGCCGATGTGGGCGGGCTATATTGCGCTCGTAAATCAGCAGTTGGTGGCCAACGGCAAAGCTACAATCGGGTTCATTAATCCCACGATCTACGCGGCGAACCTGACCTCGAGCTACAGCACCTACTTCCATGACATCACCAGTGGCAAATCCGGCAGCTACTCGGCAGTGGCCGGATACGACCTGGTGACAGGATGGGGCAGTCCGAACGGCATGGGTCTGATCAACCTGCTGGCGGCACTCCCGAAGCCACCCAGCCTGAGGGTTGTGGCCTCGGATGCTAATAGCGGTAACTCCGGAGCTGCAGTCCCGGCAAACAATGCTGCGGTTTCCGGGCAGGACAGCGGGCGGCGATAACTCTGCTTTTTTCGTGTGACAGAAAGAAAAGGCCCGGACTCAAGTTCGGGCCTTTTCTTTTCCTGTGGCTACGAGGCGATGAGCTTGCGGGCGATTCGATGCCGAAGACGGGCAGCCCAGGATCGGTGATCGGTATTCGATCGGCGCCGTTGTCTCTCCTTGACCAAATAGGAGAGAGCGGAGTACTCTCCTATCTCGAATAGGAGAGCAGCTAAATGGGGAAGCAGATCGAGTTGCCGCAGGGTGCATTGGAGATGCTCATCCTCAAAGCCATCTCCCTGGGCTCGCTCCACGGATACGGCATCCTGCTACGCATCCAGCAGATTTCCGGTGAGCGTATCGAGATCCTGCAAGGCTCCTTTTACACCGCCATCTATCGCCTGGAGCGTCGCGGCTGGATTGAGGGCGAATGGGGCGAGTCGGATAACAACCGCCGCGCCAAATACTACCGCCTTACGACTGCCGGAAAGCGCCAATTGAAGGAAGAGGCGGCGAAGTGGTCCGACATAGCCGATGTGATTGCCTCAATTCTGCAGACAAAGCCGGAGGAGATATGAGCGTCTTTGCCACTCTACGCTGCTGGTGGCGGGCAATCGGCCACCGCACCCGCGTTCATCGCGAAGTGGAAGAGGAACTTCAATTCCATATCGACGCTTACGCAAACGATCTGGTCCAACAGGGGATACCGCGGGCCGATGCGGAGCGCAAGGCGCGTATCGATCTCGGCCGCGCCGACGTGCAGGGTGAGAAATACCGCGAAGCCGTCGGCCTGCGCGCGTGGGACGAAATCTGGTGCGACCTCCGTTACGGGTTGCGCAGCCTGCTGCGCAATCCCGGATTTGCCGCCGTCACAATCCTTTCGCTGGCCCTCTCCATCGGCATGGCGACGGCAATGTTCTCGCTGGTCCACGCCGTTCTGCTCGACGTGTATCCCTACGCGGATAGCGATCGTACTGTGAATCCGATCGTCTTCGATCCCGCAAATCCCACCGACTGGGACTGGTTTGTCGTCACCCGCGCCCAATTCCGCACTTACCGCAGCAGTCCCATGTTTGAGGACGTCCTCGGCCAGGCGAATTTCAGCGTGCAATTACAACAGGACGACGGCGAGCAGCAGGCAATGATGGTCGCGCTCACTGCGAATGCCGCGCCGTTCCTCAGAGTTAAGCCCCTCATCGGCCGCGGCCTGCAGCCTTCTGATGGTGACTATGGAGATCCAGCTCCGAACATCGCCGTCCTCGGTTACAAATTCTGGCTGAAGCAATTCGGCGGAGATGCCTCTGTCCTCGGCCACAAGCTGACCTACAGCACCGGCATCCCTGGAGAGAAGGGCCAGTCCGTCACCATCGTCGGCGTCATGCCAGAACGGTTCACGCTCGGCGGCCCGCCCGACTTCTATATCCCTGCGTCGCAGGTCACATTCCCCGGCGTGCACATTATTGCGTTCGCCAAGCTTAAGCGCGGAGTCACTCCGGAACAGGCAAGCGCCGCGGTCGACCCCATGGTCCACGATTTCGCGAAGCAGGATTTGCGGATGTATCCGAAGACCTTCCAGACCCGTCTGCAGCCGCTCATCAAGGGCTTCACCGACCGGTCGAAGTTTGTCCGCAGCTTGCCGATCCTCTTCCTCGCCGTCGCCATGCTGCTGCTGATCGGCTGCGCCAACTGCTCGATCCTCCTGCTCGCACGCGGCACAACGCGCACGCACGAATTCGCGCTGCGCGCGGCCATTGGCGCCTCGCCATTTCGCCTCGTTCGGCAGCTTCTGGTTGAGTGTCTCGTCATCTCTCTTCTCGGATCATTTCTCGGCGTCGCGCTTTCCTATTTTCTTGCCCGGTTGCCGCTGCAACTCGCAAATAATCTCTTCCCATCCGAAAGCGTCGTTCGCGTCGACGTCTCCGTCCTCGCCTTCTCGGTCCTCCTGGCTACCGCTGCCGGCGTGCTCTTCGGATTATGGCCAGCGTTGCGCTTCTCTCGCCCGCAGATCTCACAGACACTGCAGAAGAGCAGCCGCAGGACGGCCACGCGCAGTGGTCAGGCGTCGTTACGGCGTCTGATCGGAGGACAGATTGCCCTGACACTGGTCCTGCTCAGCGTGGCTGGAGCAGCCGTCGCCGGCTTCATTCGCCTCACGCAAATCCATCTCGGCTACAACCCCACGAACACGACCTTTGTTGTCGGCGGCTACGACAAGGCAGACGCGAAGACCTGGGCAGACCGCACCGCCAGGAATCAGCGCCTGCGAGATGCCGTCGCCGCAATTCCCGGAGTCGTCTCCCTGTCGATGGCTGAGGACTTTCCGCCCGGCACAACCGATGATCGGTTTCCTCCGATTCAGATCGTCGGCGATTCCGGGAATCAGGCGGCGCTGGCGCGCCAATCCCGTGTGGACGGCGACTATTTCTCGGTTCTCCAGATACCGCTCGTCTCCGGACGCATCTGGACAGAAGAGGAAGGCCGTCTCGGGCTTCCTCTGGCCGTCGTGAATCAGGCCTTCGTCCGCAAGTATTCTCCGAATCGCAGCATCCTGGGCAGAACCATCAGCCTCGCCGAGATTACGCAGCGCGGCGTCTCATTTGGAGCTTTGCGCTCGCCCGCCTTTACCGCTTCTGAGGTCCAGGTCATAGGAGTAACAGCGGATGCCATCAACAGCGGCCTTGGACAGCCGGCGCTGCCGAACATCTATATCAACATCAACATACTGGTCTTCCCGGAGGCCCCGCTGCTTCTCCGCACGCAGGGTGACCCCTCGCAATACACAGCGACGCTGAGGCGCACGCTGCACGATGCCGGCGCAAAATTCACCTATGTTAGCTCTTACTCTCTCGATCAGATGCTGAGCCGCGACGAGACATGGCGGAGACAGCAGCTCACCGCTGTTCTCTTCGGCATTTTTGCCATGGCCGCACTCGTACTGGCGCTTGTCGGACTTTATAGCGTCGTCGCCTACCTGGTCGCGCAGCGAACGCAGGAGTTCGGCATCCGGATTGCGCTGGGGGCCCCACGGGGTCACATTCTCTGGCTTGTATTAAGGAGCAACATCGGCGTCGTCATTTCCGGAACGGCCATCGGTTTGATCCTCAGCGTGGTGGTGCGACACGAATCCGAGCGCTGGCTGGAAGGCACCCCGCAAACTCCGGGCCTCATGGTCAGTACCGCAATCCTGCTGATTGGGGTGGCGATTATTGCCTGCCTGTCACCGGCCTGCCGCGCAGCGATGACCCAACCTAACGATGTGCTCCACGCGGAGTAGAGCCCCGGGCGGTTCGACGCTCATGTGACGAAGTAGCGCGATTGCGAGCTTAGCGTTGGGTAATCGACGAGGCTATGTGCGGATGAGTTCGAAGCGGTCAACGTCGACCAGTCCGAAGTCGGTGATCTTGAGGTGGGGGATGACGGGGAGGGGCAGAAAAGCCAGCTGCAGGAATGGTTCGGCGAGGCGGCAGCCCATGGCCTGAACCGCGGCGCGAAGTGAGTAGAGGTCGCGGCGCACGGTCTCAAAGGGCTCGAGGCTCATGAGTCCGGCGAAGGGCAGGGCCAGCTCAGCTATGACCTGTCCGGACTGGACGGCGACGAATCCGCCGCCAAGGTCGCGCAGGCGGTTAACGGAGACGGCCATGTCCTCGTCATTGGCGCCTACAACGCAGATATTGTGGCTGTCGTGGCCGACAGAAGAGGCGAGCGCTCCACGGCGGAATCCAAAGCCCTTCACGAATCCGCGGCCAATGTTGCCGTTACGACCATGGCGCTCGAGCACGCAGACCTTGAGCAGATCGTGTTCGGGATCCGCGTGGAGTTTTCCGTCACGGCAAGGCAAATTCGCCTGCAAGTGCTCCGTGAGAATTTTGCCGGGAATGATTCCGATCACCGGAGTTGTTGGGCCTGAGGCCGGAGTGGCGAAGGTCTCCCCTGTGACAGGCTGGAGGCGGACGGAATTGCCGCTGGGCGGCTGGGGAAGGGTTCGCGCGGCGAATGTGCCGGTAGATATGCCTGTAAATGTTTCGGGGGTAACTTTGCGGCCGCGGCGGAAGACGCTGTGGATGGCGCAGCTTTCGAGATCGTCGAGCAGCAGGAAATCGGCGAGGTAGCCGGGCGCGATGAGGCCGCGGTCGGTCAGGCCGAATCCTCGGGCCGCAGACCAGCTTGCGGTGCGATAGACGACGGCGATGGGGGCTCCGAGGGCGATGGCGCGGCGAACGAGATAGTCGAGATGGCCTTGTTCATGGATGTCCAGCGGGTTACGGTCGTCCGTGCAGAGGCCGAGGAAGGGCGAGGCGAACTCAGTGATGAGCGGAACGAGCGCCGCGAGGTCTTTCGAGACCGAGCCCTCGCGGATGAGCACCTGCATGCCTTTGGCGAGCTTTTCCCTTCCCTCGGCAAGGTTTGTGGTCTCGTGGCAGTTGCAGATGCCGCAGGAGAGGTACGCGTTGAGAGCGTGGCCGGAGAGCAGGGGCGCATGGCCGTCGATGTGCTGACCCGCGAATGCGGCGAGCTTCTCCATGCACTCGGGATCTTTGTTGAGGACGCCGGGGACGTTCATGAACTCGGCCAGACCGATCACCTTTGGGTGATGGCGGTGCGGGATAAGATCGGCGGCGGTGAGGCGCGCGCCGGATGTCTCGAGTTCGGTTGCCGGAACGCAGGAGGAGAGCTGGACGCGCAGGTCGATGGCGGTGTTCAGCGCGGAGTCGAGGAAGTATTGTAGACCCGCGAGGCCTAAGACGTTGCAGATCTCGTGCGGGTCGCAGATGGCGCTGGTGACGCCGTGGGGGAGGACGCAGCGGTCGAATTCTCCGGGGGTGACCAGCGTGCTCTCGCAGTGCACATGGCTGTCGATGAAGCCGGGGACGGCGAAGCGTCCCTGGGCGTCGATTTCTTGGAGACCACGATAGCTGTCGAGGATACCGACGATGGTGCTTCCGCAGACGGCGATGTCTCCGGATTGAATTTCGCCGGTGACGAGGTTCAGGATGCGGGCGTTGCGGACGACGAGGTCGGCAGGGAGACGGCCGAGAGCCTGGTCGATCCGTCGCTCGAGAACATCCCTCATAAAACGTCACCCCGGCGCGCTGGTTGGATTCCGTATTATAGGGCGCGCGGTCGCACGATCGGTGAAAGGGCATGGTTGGGGCAACTCATCATTGAACGAGATTTGATGGGCTGCTAAAGCGAGTGAAATCGAACGCTAATGGGGGCGAGTTAGACTTGAGTCCGCGAGGACTTGGTTCATGACGACAATCAGCGAATGGAATGAGCGCTTCGGGCTTCCGGGCGTGGCCGAGGTCGTTTCCGGGCAGGGTGGACTGGCTGTGGTGCGGGTGACATCTCAGGCGGCGACGGCGGAGATTTATCTGCATGGTGCGCAGGTGACTTCGTGGAAGCCGGTAGACGCAGATGAAGTGCTCTTTGTGAGCGCGCAGTCGCGGTTTGAAGACGGGAAGGCGATTCGCGGCGGGATTCCGATCTGCTTTCCATGGTTTCGAGGGAAGGCGGATGACGCGAAGGCTCCGGCGCATGGGGTGGTGCGGACGAAAGAGTGGGAAGTGACTGGCATCGCACAGGAAGGTGATGCGGTGACGGTAACGCTCGCTACGGAGAGCGATGAGGCGAGCCGGAAATGGTGGCCGCATGAGTTTCGCGCGGAGTATCGGGTACGGGTGGGCGCGCAGTTGAGTCTTGCACTGATGGTTGTGAATTCGGGCGGGACGGCGATGCGGTTTGAGGAGGCTCTGCACACCTATCACCGGGTGGGCGACGCGGAGCAGGTTCGCGTGACCGGGCTGGATGGGACGGCGTATCTGGACAACATGGACGGCAACCGTGAGAAGCAGCAGACGGGCGATGTGGTGTTCACGGCGCCGACGGACAATGCGTATCTAAAGACGACGGAGGCGCTGGAGGTGGTGGATCCGGTGCTGGGGCGGCGCATTCGGACAGAAAAGGGAAACTCGCTGACGACGGTGGTGTGGAATCCGTGGCGGGAGGGCGCGAAGGCGCTCGCGGATCTTGGGGATGAGGAGTGGCGCGAGATGGCGTGCGTCGAGGCGAGCAACATCATCGGCTATGCGGTCGAGTTGGGCGCAGGCGAGAAGCACACGATGACGGCGGTACTGAGTGTGATGGATTAGGGATTAGCAAACGCGACATCGATTCATCTGCGACTTTTGTCCGGCTCGAGTTTGCGTGATGGGTCGTGTGAGAAAGACCAGGGCTGTGGTGGCGCTCTGGGGATCGCATGGATTCTTCTACTTCGCACGCTACCGCGCGCTCCGCTCAGAATGACACCTTCGAGTATTCGTCTTTCCCACCCCTCGCTGCGCGAAGGATGGGGCACCCGGATTTGTGGTCTGGCACTACACGTTGCTTCCGC
>CAVWLS010000013.1:0-17234 GCA_963755975.1 uncultured Acidobacteriota bacterium | reverse complement strand
TTCAGGCCGCGTCAGGCGACTTTTCGGGCCGAAGCGACCGGAAGCTCACTGCGATGGCGAATAATAAGCGGCAGCAGTTTGCGCGCTTGCCAGTAGCGAGGGACATAATGCACCGGGGCTGAGAAACAACGGAACAACCACCCCAGATAGAGTTTGTCGGCCCAGGCCGGAATGCGGACCTGATCACCACTCAGGAAAGCGATCGCCGCTCCAATGCAATGAATTGCAGGCGAATACCCAAGATTCTGTTTGAGATACAGTCCCAACCGCTCCTGCGTGCCGCCTCCCAGAGTAATCACGATGTGCTTTGGACGCAGCGCTTCCAGGCGCTGAAGAAGGTCCTCGTCAGAGATTTGCGCACTATACATGGGAGCCCAGTAGACGAATTCCGGCGGTACAGCGATGTCCTGTTCCGCCAGCCAGTCCAGGTTTTTCTGGGCACTAGCAGGACCCACCATGATCCAGAAAGTTTCGCCCGGCTTTCGTACCTGAGGCAGCTCAAGCAATGCGCGTAAATACTTCAGCCCGGACAATCTTCGAATGGAGTCGCGTTCCAGGAAATTCCAGATCATCACCATAAATGCCGAGTCGGTGATGGCGACATCCGCGTTAATCAGGGCCTCGCGGTAAGAAGCATTCCACGCGAGATCCTTAAGCGCCGGCGCTGCCGGTACGACGAGCAGGCCGCCGTCAAGCATGCGATCCAGTACGCCGTTAACATCGCCGGCGTAAAATTGTATTCCCAGTATTTGCCGCGACGTACGGTGAAGGCTCATGTAGGTCAGCTCCTCTTTTCGTTGGGGGTTAAAGAGTGCTTGCGTAGCTGTGCGACTTGGCTAAAATCTGCTCCTCAATCCATTCATAGGTCTTCGCCAGGCCATCCTTCAGGCGGATCGAGGGCTCCCAGCCAAGATATTTCTGAATCCTTGTGTTGTCGCTGTTTCGTCCATTCACGCCGCGGGGAGCTTCGAGCTTGTATTTTCGCTCCAGACGAATGCCGGCAATCTCCTCGGCGAGATCGACGAGCTGATTAATCGTGACCAATTCGCTGCTGCCTAGATTAATGGGCTCTCGGATATCGCTCTCGAGAATGGCCTGGGTGCCATATGTGCAGTCATCTACGTACATGAAGCTGCGCGTCTGCTTTCCATCGCCCCAGATTTCGATCTCGTGGTTTCCGGTTTGCTTCGCCAGTATCACTTTTCGACAAATGGCGGCAGGCGCCTTCTCCCTTCCGCCATCCCAAGTCCCCTCGGGTCCATAGACATTGTGATATCGAGCCACCCGCGTCTGCAGTCCGAAGTCTTCCTCAAAGTGCCGGCACATGCGCTCGCTGAAGAGCTTCTCCCAGCCGTATCCGTCTTCGGGCAGCGCCGGATAAGCGTCTTCCTCTTTGAGCGCAACCACATCCGGATTCTTTTGCTTATCGCCGTTGTACACACAGGCCGAAGAAGAGTAGAAAAAGCGCTGAACTCCTCGGTCGCGAGCAGCCAGCAGCATGTGTGTATTGGTGAGAACGCTCAGCATGCAGAGTGCCTTGTTGTTTTCAATAAAGCCCATGCCCCCCATGTCGGCGGCAAGCTGGAATACAGCAAAAACCCCCTTTGCCGCGCGAAGGCAGTTGTCTTTATCCTTCAGGTCAAGCGATAAGTTTTCCACATCGCCGGACACCTGGCACCACTCATCCAAGGGTTTTATGTCAATGGCCCGAACTACCTCGACCCCATTTGCAAGCAAGCTCTGCACCAAATGGCCACCGATAAAACCTCCAGCTCCACAAACGGCGACTGTCTCGCCTTTAAGATTCATGCCCTTGAGTACTCCTTCACAGAAAGTGGTGGCTGCGTCTTCGTTACCAGAATGATAGGTACCAAAGTTTTGCTTTATGAGGACATCTGATCGGGCATAGGGTAGCCCCGGGGTCAAGTTTACATCGGGTCAACCGGCTGTACTACCTGGTTATATTTTGGTGTTCATGGTGACCAACTGTCAAGCGGCAGGCAGATCTTCAATTCCAGCATCAGCAACACAGGGGATTGATAGACACGGAAAATCCACTCTCATCGGTATGATACTTACATTAACTAGGTTAGGGTTTACCGTTGATGGCCATCTCAGTCATATCGCTGGGTTGGACTAGTCTGATCTCATTCGATGCCTGCTCCCGTGATGCAACGTCTCACCTCTCAGCCGCTTGCCGCGCTCGGCGCACTCTTGCTCGCCGGTTTTGTCCTGGCGGCCGTTTTTGCGCCGGTTATTGCCCCCGCCAACCCGGCGGCTATCGACCTGAATCATCGGCTGGCCTCCCCCAGCGTTGCGCACTGGCTGGGCTCCGATGAGCTGGGGCGCGATATTCTGTCGCGCATCCTGTATGGAGCACGATTGTCGCTGATAGTTGCGGTCTCGGTTGTCAGTTGTTCGTTATTTCTCGGCATTGTTTTCGGCGGCATCGCCGGCTACTACGGCGGTGTGTTGGATACGATGCTGAATATCTTCGTCATGAATGCCTTTCTTGCGCTCCCCGGCATACTTCTGGCGATCGCGTTCGTGGCCTTCCTCGGTCCGGGGATGATTAATTTGATTTTGGCGCTGTCGATCGGGGGGTGGGTGGGGTACGCCCGGCTTGTCCGGGGGCAGGTGCTGGGGGTGCGGGAACGGGAGTTCGTGGAGGCCGCCCGGGCACTGGGAGCCAGCGACCTGCGCATCTTCGTCCGGCATATCCTGCCTAACATCATCCAGCCGCTGATCGTGCAGTCCGCGATCGGCATGGCCGGGGCGGTTCTGGCCGAGGCGACGCTGAGCTTCCTGGGCCTGGGCGTGCCGCCTCCGGCGGCAAGCTGGGGGTCAATGCTCGACGGGGCGCGGTCGCACCTCTTCGACGCTCCACACCTGGTGATCTTCCCGGCGCTGGCGGTGACGCTGTGCGTGCTGGCCTTCAACTTCCTTGGTGACGCCCTGCGAGATTACCTCGATCCGCGGACGCGGATGTCGATCGGGCTGTAGCTGTGCTGGTTGGGGTCATCTCGGATACACATGGGCTGCTCAGGCCGGAGGCTGTGGCGGCGCTGCGCGAGGTCGAGCACATCCTGCATGCGGGAGATGTGGGCGAAGCGGCGATTCTGGACGAGCTGGGTGAGGTTGCTCCGGTGACCGCGATTCGGGGCAATGTCGATCGCGGCGGGCGTTGCGGGCGGCTTCCGGAGGCGGAGCTGGTGGAGCTGGGCGGGCAACACATCTATATGCTCCATGACCGGATGTCGCTGGACCTTGATCCGGTTGCGGCGGGGATTGCAGCGGTGGTCTGCGGACACTCGCATAAGCCGGCGATCGAGCGGGCGAAGGGCGTGCTTTATTTCAATCCGGGGAGCGCGGGACCGAGACGGTTCTCGCTGCCGGTGTCGCTGGGGTTTCTAGAGATTTTCCCGGATCGGATCGAGACAAGGCTGCTGACGATCGGCTAGGTACCCCCTCCCCCCGGAATTTTTGTACTTCCGGAACCCATTCATTTCAAATGGCTTGTCCGTTGTAATTCTGTAACCCATTCATTTCACTTGAGAATCCTGTAACCGATTCATTGGACAGAGTTTCCGCCCATCTAAAGTTTGTAGTTCTGTAACCCATTCATTTTATTGAACGAACCCGTAATCCATTCATTGCAAGCGGTTTAAGGTTTGCCAGTGGCTATTCTGTTCAAGAGCCGCGCCCTCGCTCGCCGAGAAAGCAAAAGCCCGGCGGGGAAGCCGGGCTTTGTTACCTCTGTTTCTATTTTAGCGGGTTTGGGGGAATTCTCGGCCAAGAGTGGCCCTCAGCTCTGGCGCGGATTTCGCTGCCGGATGAATTTTCCGCAATCCACGAACGATACCCTTCCCGGCTGCGCCAAAATTTATGGCCGTAGCAATTTTGATCACGTGCTTTCTGATGATCGGCCAGTTGTTCGTGGACAACGCCACAATCCCGAATCTCCGCCCGACGATCCTGTTCTGGTATTCGATTCCCTGATCGCCTGTAACGAACACTTCAAAACCGGCACGCTCAAGTGCCTTGAGCAAGTCGCCATTCTTGAGACCGCCCCAGCCCTTGCGGGATACGGTTGTTACATCGTGGCCAGGAAGGTGCCTGAGGAGATTATGCGGGATGTTTTCGTCGAGCAGGACTCTCAAGATTCGAGTTTAGTGAGCAAGCTCCGGCTTGCGCGACAGAGCGAAGGCAAGGAGCATCCTGATCTTTTCCGCTGACAGGGAGGGATAGTTCTCGTGGATGGAATCGACGGTCTGGCCGAGCTCAGCGTCTTCGACAATCGTATCCGCGAGGATGCGCGTGCCCTTAACGACGGGGCGGCCGGAGAGTTTTCCGGGCACCTGTTCCACAAGGTCTCCCCCTTCCTCTTGCGATTCGTCGTCCTCATCGTCCTCATCATCCTCCACCACTTGCTGCGATGGCGTCGTTGTTGATCTAACGGCCGGAGTAGCTGGCTGTACTCTTATTCGATCAGCCCCGGTGGCCTGCGGCCGGGACGTGATTACGGGAACCGCGACCGGCGCAGGTGGGGCTGCAGGCTCTTCATCCTCTTGATCCTCTTCTGCTTCGTGTTCAGCGGCCTCTTGCTCTTCTCCAGAGACGCGAATGTATTCGTAGTTGCATTCCTCCGCAATCTTGGCCAGCCGAGCTTGCTCGCTTTCATCTAGCTGGAAGATAAAGTCCAGGCGCGGGCCTTTGCTGTCCCAATTCTGTTCGTCCTTCAGAATGCTCTTGTCGCGGTTTAGGTGCTGTAACGCCCTGAGCAGATTCGATTTGCCATGGATCGTTTGCTCCGAGGAGAACCGTTACTCTCCCGTCGATTGGAAGATCGCATTCTCCATTTACGGATAAGAAGTTCTTCACTTTCAGTTTTGACAGCAGCATCCGCCGAACCTGCTTTGCGCGAAGTTGAGACCGCTTGCTAGAAATATACGCTGCGTATTCTTTCTATTGAACGACTTAGCCTTTTCAGAGCTTCGGACGTAGATCACCGCCGCGCTCGCTGAAGACCGGTTCGCTCGAGGTGGGGCGCCCAGATTGGAAATTAGAAAAGCAGAATCCTTCGACTACGGTCGCCGCAGCGACCTCCGCTCAGGATGACATCCCGAGGGAGTGGGCGGAAGAGAAAGAACGCAGGTCCGAAAATCCGGACCTTTCTGTTTTACTCAGGCCGGGCTTGATGGCACTTGGCTCTGGGAATCCAGAAGCAGCGACCGTGGAAGAAAGCCAACAAGTGACGTAACGACTCCGGCGTCGTATGGATTCTTCACATCGCTACGCTTCGTTCAGAATGACCCTTTCGCGCCTAAGCTTTCAACTTTTTCGCGGTCGGAGTAGGATGACGGGCGATGGATACTGACACCGATCTCAGCGCAATCAAGCAGGAGATGGCGAAGACCAACGAGCTGTTCAACAGCGAGGTCTTCGGCAAGCGGAACTTCGCTGCTATCGACCAGATTTACACAAGGGACGCGCGCATTCTGCCGCCGGGCAGGCCGATGGGCTCGGGCCGGCCGGAGATCAAAGGGTTCTGGTTTGACATGATCCGGTCGTTCAACGCGAAGTCTCAGTGCTCGAGTCTCTCGATGTGATGCCGGCGGGCGAGGGTCTGGTCGAAATCGGCAAGGCCGTGATCACGGCAGAACCCGCCGGACAACCGGAAGTGCAGTTTGATGTGAAGTACGTCGTGTTCTGGAAGCAGGAAGACGGCCTGTGGAAGTGGCACGTGGATATCTGGAATTTGAATACTTGAGTTGGCTTGTCTGGCCCTGCGGCGGAAGCCGACACGGGCTTGAATGGGGATCCCGGCCGCGCTACACTTCCCACCTTAGCTCCGCGAAGGTGGGGCACCCAGATTCGTACTGCCGCAGGCAAAGGCAGGTCCCTTCGCTTCGCTCAGAATGACAAGGAGGAGGTTGCGGGAGAAAGCCAATGGCTGCGATGGAGGTTTCGTGATCGTATGGATTCTTCACTTCGCACGCCGCCGCGCGCTGCGTTCAGAATGACCCCTCTTTACTTTTGTCTTCCAGCTGCTGCCTTAAGCGCCTCAAGGTGATGTCAGGCGATCGGCTGAACCCATTGGCTGCGCCAGGCGGGCGCTTCGAAGGGATCTGCGAAATACTGTGTCTCGTGCACGACCTTACCGTCGCGGAACTCCATAATGCTCACGGTGTACGCCGGCCGCCCCTGGTAGATGATGGTGTATTCGGTGATCCAGAGATCACCTTGTCCGACGATTCGCCGGACCTTGAAACCTGACGGCTTGCCGGGATGGTGGCTTCGCAAGGCCTGCAAATTGGCTCGCCCGAGGATTCGCTCGCCGGACTGGGGATAGTCGCAAATGGAATCGTCGGCGTAAATATCGTGCTCGGCGTTGACATCGCCGGCTGCCGACGCCTGCCAGTGGTTATTCAGCGCTTCACGTATTTGTTCCTCTTGCATAGGCTGCTCTGAGAGCTGTTCGGTCTTCATATTGAACTACCTCGCGGAATGAACCCCGGGACGCCGGTGTGCACGACCGGGTTGAGTCTCTGTCTGGTCTGAATGCGGTTGATTTCGTCTAACGCGTCTTCCGGAAGGGGTGAGATGTTGAAATTCTCTCGGGCGCGGGCTGCCGATTTGGGCGTGGTGAGCAAAGCGGTGCCTCGCTGCACCGTCCACGCCAGCAGCACCTGCGCCGGTGTCTTTCCAACTCGTGTGGCGATTGCTGTAATGACTGGATCTTCGATCGGCCCCGGCCTGGTTCCGTGGCCCAATGGCGCAAAAGCCAAAAGCACGATGCCCTTCTGCTTGCAGAATTCCAGAAGCTCCGTCTCCGGCAGATATGGGTGCGACTCGACCTGGACGACGGCGGGCTTGATGCGTGCCGATTCGTAGAGGGGCAAGAGTCCGTCCAAGGTGATGTCAGAGAGTCCGATGGCCCGGCACCTGCCATGGTCAACAAGACTCTCCAGTGTTTTCCAGGTATCGAGAAGAGTCACTCCGTGATCGTAAATGACATTGCCGCCTTGATCGCGGGGATCGTGCTCGTCTCCCGGTTGGAAGGCAAACGGAGTGTGGATGAGGTAGAGATCCAGATAGTTGAGCCTGAGTCGTTCGAGGCTCGCCTCGAATGCCGGTTCGACGCGCTCGGGCCGATGATTGGAGTTCCACAACTTTGTAGTGACAAAAATCTCCTCGCGTGCGATTCCGCTGGCGGCAAGTCCTGCCTGCAGCGCTTCGCCGACCTCGCGCTCGTTCTGGTATCGCTCAGCACAATCAAAATGTCGAAAGCCGGCTTCCAGCGCGTTCCTGGTCGCGGTTATCGTCACGGCTGGGTCGGGAATGAGGGTGCCAAAGCCGAGTGCGGGGATACGGCCGCCTCCGTGGCTGAGCGGTATTCTCGCATTCCGAAGATCGGAGGATTCGATCATGAGGAGGCCTCGGAAATACCCTAGCAGCATCTCGGCGCTTTTTACATTTGGCCCAGAAGCCCGCGGCCCTGTCAATTGAGCTCGGCTGCGTTCCCACCTTAGATGCGCGAAGGTGGGGCACCCGGGTTTGTCTGTGGCTACCCCGGAGTAGACTCTCCCCATGACATTCACCAAGCGGCTGCGCGAGGGCGTTCGGCGCGGGGAGATTACGTGCAGCGTGCGGATCTGGATGAGTCCTCGGGTGGCGGTGGGTAAGCGGTATCGCATGGAGGAAGGCGAGATCGAAGTGGATTCGATCGAGACGATCGGGTTTCCGGATATTACTCCGGAGTTGGCGCGGACGTCGGGGTTTCTGGGTGTGCTTGACCTGCTGAAAGTGGCGAAGCACGGCAAGGGCGAGAATATCTACCTGGTGCGCTTCCATTATGTGCCTCCGAAGGGCAGGGCGAAGGGTTCAGCGACCAGCGTTCAGAAAAAGCCGGAGATTAGTCATTAGTTATTAGTTACCGGACTATAGATTATGAGTTAGTAACCTAGCCAAACAGGGATAAGTGGCTGTCACTGGGGATAAGTTCGACCCAAAACGGGACGAATTGCATTTTACCTGCGCATTTTTCTCGTCACTCGCGCACGGCGATGGTACTCTACGCTGACAAAAAGGCTATCGGGCCCGAGCAAATTGCAGTGAAAACCTTGCAGGACGATCAGGCGCAAAGGAGAAAATGCATGTTTCGGAGATCAGGTCTATTCTGCTGTCTCGCGGCCGCTGCTGTATCAATCGCGACGATAGATTGCCAGGCGCAGTATACGTCGACCCATCATGTGCGAGAGGTGATTCGCAACTACCAGGCACAGCCCGTCGGGCGGCTGCCGGCAAGCCAGGTGATGCAGCTGGATATCGTGCTGCAATTGCGCGATCCGCAGGGGCTGACGAGCTTTCTAGAAGAGCTCTATGACCCGAACAGCGGGGTCTATCACCAGTACCTAACGCCGAAGGAGTTCACGGAGCGGTTTGGGCCGAGCCAGCAAGATTATGACGACGTGCTGAGCTTTGCGAAGGCGAATGGGCTGGCTGTGGTGGGCGGTTCGCGCGACGGAATGGATGTTCAGGTGAGAGGCCGGGTGTCGGCGATTGAGGAGGCCTTTCATGTGACGATGCGGACTTACCAGCATCCCACGGAGAATCGCACCTTCTACTCGCCGGACCGGGAGCCGACGACGACGCTGCCGTTTCAGCTATGGCATGTGTCGGGGTTGGATAATTACTCGATTCCGCATCCGCTGTATGTGAAGCGGAGCGAGGCGGCGGCGGCGCGGGGGGTCGACGCAAAGACCCTGGTGACCCACGCGACGACGGGCTCGGGGCCATCGGCGTCGTTTTTGGGCAGCGATATGCGCGCGGCGTACTATGGCGGGACGGCGCTTACCGGCGCAGGGCAGAACCTGGGATTGCTGGAGTATTACGGCACAGATCTGGCGGATCTGACCACCTACTACAAGAACGCGAAGCAGACGAACAATGTGCCTATTACACTGCTTTCGACGGATGGAACAAGCACATCGTGCGTGTACAACGGCGGCCGTGGCAGAAGCGCGTGCGATGACACCGAGCAGACGCTCGATATGACACAGGCTATCGGGATGGCCCCGGGGCTGGCGAGCCTGGTGATGTATGTCGGATCGACGGACACGGCGATCATCAGCGCGATGACGACGCATAGTCCCCTGCCGACGACGATCGGCTGTTCGTGGGGCTGGACGCCGGCGGATCCGACCACGCTCGATCCTTACTTCGAGAAGATGTCAGCGCAGGGGCAGAACTTCTTTGCGGCATCAGGCGATGATTCGACGTGGTCTTCGAGGAATGAGGCGTGGCCGGCGGATGATGCGAATGTGGTGTCAGTCGGCGGGACGGACCTGACGACGGCGAGCGCGGGCGGCGCGTGGAAGTCGGAGACGGCGTGGGTGGACAGCGGCGGCGGCATCTCACCGGACAAGGTTGCAATCCCATCGTGGCAGAAGCTCGCGGGCGTGATCACCTCCAGCAACAAGGGGTCGACGACGTACCGCAACGGACCGGATGTGGCGGCGAACGCGAACTTCACGTTCTATGTCTGCGCCGATCAGACGACCTGCACGGCGAACGAGTACGGCGGGACCAGTTTCGCGACGCCGATGTGGGCGGGCTATATTGCGCTCGTAAATCAGCAGTTGGTGGCCAACGGCAAAGCTACAATCGGGTTCATTAATCCCACGATCTACGCGGCGAACCTGACCTCGAGCTACAGCACCTACTTCCATGACATCACCAGTGGCAAATCCGGCAGCTACTCGGCAGTGGCCGGATACGACCTGGTGACAGGATGGGGCAGTCCGAACGGCATGGGTCTGATCAACCTGCTGGCGGCACTCCCGAAGCCACCCAGCCTGAGGGTTGTGGCCTCGGATGCTAATAGCGGTAACTCCGGAGCTGCAGTCCCGGCAAACAATGCTGCGGTTTCCGGGCAGGACAGCGGGCGGCGATAACTCTGCTTTTTTCGTGTGACAGAAAGAAAAGGCCCGGACTCAAGTTCGGGCCTTTTCTTTTCCTGTGGCTACGAGGCGATGAGCTTGCGGGCGATTCGATGCCGAAGACGGGCAGCCCAGGATCGGTGATCGGTATTCGATCGGCGCCGTTGTCTCTCCTTGACCAAATAGGAGAGAGCGGAGTACTCTCCTATCTCGAATAGGAGAGCAGCTAAATGGGGAAGCAGATCGAGTTGCCGCAGGGTGCATTGGAGATGCTCATCCTCAAAGCCATCTCCCTGGGCTCGCTCCACGGATACGGCATCCTGCTACGCATCCAGCAGATTTCCGGTGAGCGTCTCGAGATCCTGCAAGGCTCCTTTTACACCGCCATCTATCGCCTGGAGCGTCGCGGCTGGATTGAGGGCGAATGGGGCGAGTCGGATAACAACCGCCGCGCCAAATACTACCGCCTTACGACTGCCGGAAAGCGCCAATTGAAGGAAGAGGCGGCGAAGTGGTCCGACATAGCCGATGTGATTGCCTCAATTCTGCAGACAAAGCCGGAGGAGATATGAGCGTCTTTGCCACTCTACGCTGCTGGTGGCGGGCAATCGGCCACCGCACCCGCGTTCATCGCGAAGTGGAAGAGGAACTTCAATTCCATATCGACGCTTACGCAAACGATCTGGTCCAACAGGGGATACCGCGGGCCGATGCGGAGCGCAAGGCGCGTATCGATCTCGGCCGCGCCGACGTGCAGGGTGAGAAATACCGCGACGCCGTCGGCCTGCGCGCGTGGGACGAAATCTGGTGCGACCTCCGTTACGGGTTGCGCAGCCTGCTGCGCAATCCCGGATTTGCCGCCGTCACAATCCTTTCGCTGGCCCTCTCCATCGGCATGGCGACGGCAATGTTCTCGCTGGTCCACGCCGTTCTGCTCGACGTGTATCCCTACGCGGACAGCGATCGTACGGTGAATCCGATCGTCTTCGATCCCGCAAATCCCACCGACTGGGACTGGTTTGTCGTCACCCGCGCCCAATTCCGCACTTACCGCAGCAGTCCCATGTTTGAGGACGTCATCGGCCAGGCGAATTTCAGCGTGCAATTACAACAGGACGACGGCGAGCAGCAGGCAATGATGGTCGCGCTCACTGCGAATGCCGCGCCGTTCCTCAGAGTTAAGCCCCTTATCGGCCGCGGCCTGCAGCCTTCTGATGGTGACTATGGAGATCCAGCTCCGAACATCGCCGTCCTCGGTTACAAATTCTGGCTGAAGCAATTCGGCGGAGACGCCTCTGTCCTCGGCCACAAGCTGACCTACAGCACCGGCATCCCTGGAGAGAAGGGCCAGTCCGTCACCATCGTCGGTGTCATGCCAGAACGGTTCACGCTCGGCGGCCCGCCCGACTTCTATATCCCTGCGTCGCAGGTCACATTCCCCGGCGTGCACATTATTGCGTTCGCCAAGCTTAAGCGCGGAGTCACTCCGGAACAGGCAAGCGCCGCGGTCGACCCCAGGGTCCACGATTTCGCGAAGCAGGATTTGCGGATGTATCCGAAGACCTTCCAGACCCGTCTGCAGCCGCTCATCAAGGGCTTCACCGACCGGTCGAAGTTTGTCCGCAGCTTGCCGATCCTCTTCCTCGCCGTCGCCATGCTGCTGCTGATCGGCTGCGCCAACTGCTCGATCCTCCTGCTCGCGCGCGGCACCGCCCGCACTCACGAATTCGCGCTGCGCGCGGCCATTGGCGCCTCGCCATTTCGCCTCGTCCGGCAGCTTCTGGTTGAGTGTCTCGTCATCTCTCTTCTCGGATCATTTCTCGGCGTCGCGCTTTCCTATTTTCTTGCCCGGTTGCCGCTGCAACTCGCAAATAATCTCTTCCCATCCGAAAGCGTCGTTCGCGTCGACGTCTCCGTCCTCGTGTTTTCCGTGCTCCTGGCCGTGGCCGCAGGCGTGCTCTTCGGATTATGGCCAGCGTTGCGCTTCTCTCGCCCGCAGATCTCACAGACACTGCAGAACAGCAGCCGCAGGACGGCCACGCGCAGTGGTCAGGCGTCGTTACGGCGTCTGATCGGAGGACAGATTGCCCTAACACTGGTCCTGCTCAGCGTGGCTGGAGCAGCCGTCGCCGGCTTCATTCGCCTCACGCAAATCCATCTCGGCTACAACCCCACGAACACGACCTTTGTTGTCGGCGGCTACGACAAGGCAGACGCGAAGACCTGGGCAGACCGCACCGCCAGGAATCAGCGCATGCGAGATGCCGTCGCCGCAATTCCCGGAGTCGTCTCCCTGTCGATGGCTGAGGACTTTCCGCCCGGCACAACCGATGATCGGTTTCCTCCGATTCAGATCGTCGGCGATTCCGGGAATCAGGCGGCGCTGGCGCGCCAATCCCGTGTGGACGGCGACTATTTCTCGGTTCTCCAGATACCGCTCGTCTCCGGACGCATCTGGACAGAAGAGGAAGGCCGTCTCGGGCTTCCTCTGGCCGTCGTGAATCAGGCCTTCGTCCGCAAGTATTCTCCGAATCGCAGCATCCTGGGCAGAACCATCAGCCTCGCCGAGATTACGCAGCGCGGCGTCTCATTTGGAGCTTTGCGCTCGCCCGCCTTTACCGCTTCTGAGGTCCAGGTCATAGGAGTAACAGCGGATGCCATCAACAGCGGCCTTGGACAGCCGGCGCTGCCGAACATCTATATCAACATCAACATACTGGTCTTCCCGGAGGCCCCGCTGCTTCTCCGCACGCAGGGTGACCCCTCGCAATACACAGCGACGCTGAGGCGCACGCTGCACGATGCCGGCGCAAAATTCACCTATGTTAGCTCTTACTCTCTCGATCAGATGCTGAGCCGCGACGAGACATGGCGGAGACAGCAGCTCACCGCTGTTCTCTTCGGCATTTTTGCCATGGCCGCACTCGTACTGGCGCTTGTCGGACTTTATAGCGTCGTCGCCTACCTGGTCGCGCAGCGAACGCAGGAGTTCGGCATCCGGATTGCGCTGGGGGCCCCACGGGGTCACATTCTCTGGCTTGTATTAAGGAGCAACATCGGCGTCGTCATTTCCGGAACGGCCATCGGTTTGATCCTCAGCGTGGTGGTGCGACACGAATCCGAGCGCTGGCTGGAAGGCACCCCGCAAACTCCGGGCCTCATGGTCAGTACCGCAATCCTGCTGATTGGGGTGGCGATTATTGCCTGCCTGTCACCGGCCTGCCGCGCAGCGATGACCCAACCTAACGATGTGCTCCACGCGGAGTAGAGCCCCGGGCGGTTCGACGCTCATGTGACGAAGTAGCGCGATTGCGAGCTTAGCGTTGGGTAATCGACGAGGCTATGTGCGGATGAGTTCGAAGCGGTCAACGTCGACCAGTCCGAAGTCGGTGATCTTGAGGTGGGGGATGACGGGGAGGGGCAGAAAAGCCAGCTGCAGGAATGGTTCGGCGAGGCGGCAGCCCATGGCCTGAACCGCGGCGCGAAGTGAGTAGAGGTCGCGGCGCACGGTCTCAAAGGGCTCGAGGCTCATGAGTCCGGCGAAGGGCAGCGCCAGCTCAGCTATGACCTGTCCGGACTGGACGGCGACGAATCCGCCGCCAAGGTCGCGCAGGCGGTTAACGGAGACGGCCATGTCCTCGTCATTGGCGCCTACAACGCAGATATTGTGGCTGTCGTGGCCGACAGAAGAGGCGAGCGCTCCACGGCGGAATCCAAAGCCCTTCACGAATCCGCGGCCAATGTTGCCGTTACGACCATGGCGCTCGAGCACGCAGACCTTGAGTAGATCGTGCTCGGGATCGGCGTGGAGTTTTCCGTCCCGGTAAGGGAGATTCGCCTGCAAGTGCTCCGTGAGAATCTTGCCGGGGATGATTCCGATGACTGGGGTTGCGTGGCCAGAGGCCGGAGTGGCGAAGGTCTCCCCTGTGACAGGCTGGAGGCGGACGGAATTGCCGCTGGGCGGCTGGGGAAGGGTTCGCGCGGCGAATGTGCCGGTAGATATGCCTGTAAATGTTTCGGGGGTAACTTTGCGGCCGCGGCGGAAGACGCTGTGGATGGCGCAGCTTTCGAGATCGTCGAGCAGCAGGAAATCGGCGAGGTAGCCGGGCGCGATGAGGCCGCGGTCGGTCAGGCCGAATCCTCGGGCCGCAGACCAGCTTGCGGTGCGATAGACGGCGGCGATGGGGGCTCCGAGGGCGATGGCGCGGCGAACGAGATAGTCGAGATGGCCTTCTTCATGGATGTCCAGCGGGTTACGGTCGTCCGTGCAGAGGCCCAGGAAGGGCGAGGCGAACTCAGTGATGAGCGGAACGAGCGCAGCGAGGTCTTTCGAGACCGAGCCCTCGCGGATGAGCACCTGCATGCCTTTGGCGAGCTTTTCCCTTCCCTCGGCAAGGTTTGTGGTCTCGTGGCAGTTGCGGATGCCGCAGGAGAGGTACGCATTAAGAGCGTGGCCGGAGAGCAGGGGCGCATGGCCGTCGATGTGCTGGCCGTGGAATGCGGCGAGCTTCTCCATGCACTCGGGATCTTTGTTGAGGACGCCGGGGACGTTCATGAACTCGGCCAGGCCGATCACCTTGGGTTGATGGCGATGCGGGATGAGATCGGCGGCGGTGAGGCGCGCGCCGGAGGTTTCGAGTTCAGTTGCGGGAACGCAGGAGGAAAGCTGAACGCGCAGGTCGATGGCGGTGTTCAGCGCGGAGTCGAGGAAGTATTGCAGGCCCGCGAGGCCGAGGACGTTGCAGATCTCGTGCGGGTCGCAGATGGCGCTGGTGACGCCGTGGGGGAGGACGCAGCGGTCGAATTCTCCGGGAGTGACCAGCGTGCTCTCGCAGTGCACATGGCTGTCGATGAAGCCTGGGACGGCGAAGCGTCCCTGGGCGTCGATTTCTTCGAGACCACGATAGCTGTCGAGGATACCGACGATGGTGCTTCCGCAGACGGCGATGTCTCCGGATTGAATTTCGCCGGTGACGAGGTTCAGGATGCGGGCGTTGCGGACGACGAGGTCGGCAGGGAGCCGGCCGAGAGCCTGGTCGATCCGTCGCTCGAGAACATCCCTCATAAAACGTCACCCCGGCGCGCTGGTTGGATTCCGTATTATAGGGCGCGCGGTCGCACGATCGGTGAAAGGGCATGGTTGGGCAACTCATCATTGGAGGTAGCCGGGCGCGATGAGGCCGCGGTCGGTCAGGCCGAATCCTCGGGCCGCGGACCAGCTTGCGGTGCGATAGACGGCGGCGACGGGGGCGCCGAGGCCGATGGCGCGGCGAACGAGATAGTCGAGATGGCCTTCTTCATGGATGTCCAGCGGGTTGCGGTCGTCCGTGCAGAGGCCGAGGAAGGGCGAGGCGAACTCAGTGATGAGGGGAACGAGCGCAGCGAGGTCTTTCGAGACCGAGCCCTCGCGGATGAGCACCTGCATGCCTTTAGTGAGCTTTTCCCTTCCCTCGGCAAGGTTTGTGGTCTCGTGGCAGTTGCGGATGCCGCAGGAGAGGTACGCGTTGAGAGCGTGGCCGGAGAGCAGGGGCGCATGGCCGTCGATGTGCTGGCCGTGAAATGCGGCGAGCTTCTCCATGCACTCGGGATCTTTGTTGAGGACGCCGGGGACGTTCATGAACTCGGCCAGGCCGATCACCTTGGGGTGATGGCGATGCGGGATGAGATCGGCGGCGGTGAGGCGCGCGCCGGAGGTTTCGAGTTCAGTTGCGGGAACGCAGGAGGAAAGCTGAACGCGCAGGTCGATGGCGGTGTTCAGCGCGGAGTCGAGGAAGTATTGCAGGCCCGCGAGGCCGAGGACGTTGCAGATCTCGTGCGGGTCGCAGATGGCGCTGGTGACGCCGTGGGGGAGGACGCAGCGGTCGAATTCTCCGGGGGTGACCAGCGTGCTCTCGCAGTGCACATGGCTGTCGATGAAGCCGGGGACGGCGAAGCGTCCCTGGGCGTCGATTTCTTCGAGACCACGATAGCTGTCGAGGATACCGACGATGGTGCTTCCGCAGACGGCGATGTCTCCGGATTGAATTTCGCCGGTGACGAGGTTCAGGATGCGGGCGTTGCGGACGACGAGGTCGGCAGGGAGCCGGCCAAGAGCCTGGTCGATCCGTCGCTCGAGAACATCCCTCATAACACGTCCCCCCGGCGCACTGGTTGGATTCCGTATTATAGGGCGCGCGGTCGCACGATCGGTGAAAGGGCATGGTTGGGCAACTCATCATTGAACGAGATTTGAAGGGCCGCTGAAGCGAGTGAAATCGAACGCTAATGGGGGCGAGTTAGACTTGAGTCCGCGAGGACTTGGTTCATGACTACAATCAGCGAATGGAATGAGCGCTTCGGGCTTCCGGGCGTGGCCGAGGTCGTTTCCGGCCAGGGCGGACTGGCCGTGGTGCGGGTGACATCTCAGGCGGCGACGGCGGAGATTTATCTGCATGGTGCGCAGGTGACTTCGTGGAAGCCGGCGGACGCAGATGAAGTGCTCTTTGTGAGCGCGCAGTCGCTGTTTGTGGATGGAAAGGCGATTCGCGGCGGGATTCCAATCTGCTTTCCATGGTTTCGAGGGAAGGCGGATGACGCGAAGGCTCCGGCGCATGGGGTGGTGCGGACGAAGGAGTGGGAATTGACTGGCATCGCACAGGAAGGTGATGCGGTGACGATAACGCTCGCTACGGAGAGCGATGAGGCGAGTCGGAAATCGTGGCCGCACGAGTTCCGCGCGGAGTATCGGGTGAGGGTCGGCAAGGAGCTTGGGCTGGCGCTGATGGTGGCGAATTCGGGCGGGACGGCAATGCGGTTTGAGGAGGCTCTGCACACCTATCACCGGGTGGGCGATGCGGAGAAGGTGCGCGTGAGAGGACTGGATGGGACGGCGTATCTGGACAACATGGACGGCAACCGTGAGAAGCAGCAGACGGGGGATGTGGTGTTCACGGCGCCGACGGACAATGCGTATCTAAAGACGACGGAGGCGCTGGAGGTGGTGGATCCGGTGCTGGGGCGGCGCATTCGGACAGAAAAGGGAAACTCGCTGACGACGGTGGTGTGGAATCCGTGGCGAGAGGGCGCGAAGGCGCTGGCGGATCTTGGGGATGAGGAGTGGCGCGAGATGGCGTGCGTCGAGGCGAGCAACATTCTCAGCCATGCGGTGGAGTTAGGCGCAGGTGAGAAGCACACGATGACGGCGGTGCTGAGTGTGATGGATTAGGGATTAGCGATTAGGGATTAGCAAACGCGACATCGATTCATCTGCGACTTTTGTCCGACTCGAGTTTGCGTGATGACAAGAGAAGGGTC
>CAVWLS010000012.1:0-572999 GCA_963755975.1 uncultured Acidobacteriota bacterium | reverse complement strand
TCGCGGGTCAGGCGCATCACCGTGACCTTGCTGATCTCCATCCCGCCGTATAGCTTGTCGAGGTTGCCGCGGATTACCTCGGACAGCGGCACCAGCAGCTTCTGGCCGTGTTCAAGGTCGGCGGTCAACAGAACCCACTGTTTCAGCACTTCAGGAACCTTCACCCGGGCCGACATCGTCTCGCCCTTGATCGCATCCCGCAGCCGGAACACCAGCGACGTGGACAGGTTCGAAAGAAACGGGAAAGGATGAACGGGATCGATGACCAGCGGCGTCAGCGCGGGAGATAAATTCGAGTCGAAATACCTGCCGACTCCTCCCTCTGACCAGGCGTCAACTCGCTCCAGTTGCGCAGAAACACCCCATGCTGGGCCAGGCCGGGAATAATGACCTCGCGGTAGCACTCCGCCTGGCGCGCCAGCATGGGCAGCAGCTTGTCGCGTACCTGTTGCGCGAGGGCCTTCAGGGCCTCGCTGTCTCCATAGTTGAGCACGGCCGCGCGCTCCATGAAAAACTCATCGAGGTTCGAAGTGAAGATGGCAAGAAACTTGGCCCGCTCCAGCAGCGGAACCCGCGTATCCAGCGCCTCGGCAAGCACTCGTTCGTTAAAGTCCAGCCAGCCCAGATCCTGTCAATCCAAACCTCCTGCAAACCGGGGATAACGAGGCATTCAGAACACCTTGATCACCGATCGACGCGAGTACTGCTGTGGCCATAGAACCTCCTTCACGCTTGCCCGAACAGCGCGGTGCAAGCGATTCTAATGTCGGCCATCGAGAATAAATATGAACAGGAGATGTCAATCGAGAAGACTTCTGGCCGCATCGCCGATGAAACTTGCCCCATGCTGCCGCTTCCATGCGCCACCCGGCCTCTGAAACGGAATCCCATTGGCGGAACTAGGGCCTGTTAACAGGCCCTGGATAAGAGATACTGTCTCTTCGGAGACAGCTCTTGCCGCCTGAGTCATCGCCCACCGCCGCCGTCCTTGGCCAACTCGGACTTCCCGCCCCCATCGCCGAGCTCGCCCAGAAATCCTGGGACGCCATCATCGTCGGCGCCGGCCACAACGGCCTCGCCTGCGCCGCCTACCTCGCCCGCGCCGGCAAGCGTGTCCTCGTTCTCGAAGCCGCGAACGCGTCGGCGGAGCCTGCACCATCGAGGAGCCATTCCCCGGCGTGCGCATGTCGCCCTGCGCCTATCTCGCCGGCCTGCTGCATCCGCTCGTCATCGAAGAACTGGACCTGCCCGCTCGCGGCTTCCACTGGACGCCCGCCGTCAACGGCCTCTTCGTCCCCTTCCTCGATGGCTCGCAGCATCCAGCTCTGGGATGACGACGAACGCTGCGAAGCGGAGGTCCGCGCGCTTCTGCCCCCAGCGATGTTGAAGGCTGGCGCGCCATGTGCGACGTCATCCGCCGCCTGCGCAACGCGCTGCGGCCCGGCTGGCGACCGACGATGCTTGGATCGGCGACGCGCCCATCCGCGAGCAGATCGACAGACCGCCTCGGCACCGATGCCGAAGCCCGGCACGTCCTCTTCGACTGGTCGATGGCCGAGTTCGTCGAGCACTATCTCGACCGACGAGCGCCTGCAGACCGCCTATCTCGGCCAGGGAGTGATCGGCACCAACGCCAGCCCCTTCGATCCAGGCACCGCGTCCATCCGCTTCCACCATTCCTCGGGCCGTCTGGGCGGCATGCCCGGTATGTGGGGATATGTCAAAGGCGGCATGGGCATGGTCTCTTTCTATCTCTGCGATGCCGCGCGCGAAGCCGGAGCGGTCGTTGCCCCGGGGTCCCGGTCGCGCAGATCCTGCCCGGCGAAGGTGTCTGCTCGAAGCCGGCGAGAAAATCTCCGCGCCCGTCGTCGATCTCGAACGCCGACCCTCGCCGTGACCTCGCCTGCTCGGGGCAGCCGACCCAGCATGGAGAAGCCAGGTCGAGTCGTGTCCCGATCGAAGGCTGCACCGTCAAGCTCAACGTGCTGCTGAACGAGCTGCCCAACTTCCTGCCGTCCCGGCACGCATGAGCCTCACCACTACGGCCAGATCAACGCGCCGCTGACCAAGGATGAATGGAAAGCCAGCTTCGCTGCCGCCCGAAGCGGCAAGCTGCCGAGCCCTCTGGTGCGAGCTCTACTTCCAGAGCGTGCACGACCCGACTGTCGTGCCCGCCGGACAGCACACCATGAGCGTCTTCGCGCAGTATGTGCCGTACACTTTTGCCAAAGGCTCGTGGGACACCCACCGCGATGAGGTTCGCCGGCTCGCGCTCAACTCCATCGGCCGCTTCTGCTCCAATATCAGCGACGACCCTGACTCTGCCGTCCTCGACGTCCAGGTCCTCGGCCCTCCGGACATCGAGGAGAAGGTCGGCCTGACCGGTGGACACATCTTCCAGGGGGAATGCCTGCCCCAATATATGTGGTCGCGGCGACTATCTGCCCGGACGCCGATGCAGGGCGTCTATCTCTGCGGAGCCGCCATACACCCGGGTGGATCTGTGATCGGCATCAACGGCCGCAACGCCGCCGCGGCCGTTCTGCGCGACTTCGCCGTAGGCTCCTGACTCACGTCGCAGATTACATTCGAGGCATCACGTTTCCTCACGTTTACCCCCGGAATTCTTAGAATGCTAGTGATTGTCGGGCTCCACTACGAAGCAGAGCCCGCCTTGTTACCGCGCCGCAGCGGCAGCGATGAAGTCGGCGACTTCGACCGGGTGAGAGAGCATGGGAACGTGGCTGGAGGGGATGTGGATCGTCTTCGCATGCATCTGCTCCGAGAATTTCTTCTCCAGTTCGGGGGCAATCATCCGGTCCTGGTCCGCAACAATGTAGAAGATAGGTTTCTGCTTCCAGGCGACTGCCGTCACTTTGGCTCCAAGTTCGTTCGGACCGCTGACCTGCCCTTGCGTGGCAGCGATGAGTTGCTTCTCCGGCGTCGTTAGGTCCTGAGCAAAGTCCTGCGCAACACCTTTGTCCGTGAGCTTGAGGAAGCCGTTCGCATCAGGCCGAATCTCCTTACCACCGGAGGCTGGAGGATACTGGTCGCTTAGCTCGCCCGCCGATTGTCCCAGATCTGGAGCGAATGCCGCCACATAAACAAGGCCGGCCACCTTTGGATCATCTCCAGCTTCTGTGATCACGACCCCACCATAGGAGTGCCCAACCAGAAGCACGGGGCCGTCCTGAAGTGCCAGCGTACGTTTCACTGTCGCCGCATCCTCGGCAAGCGTGGTGAACGGAAGGTGCACCGCCGTCACATGAAAACCCTTCTTCTCCAGTAGGGGAATAATCTTGTTCCAGCTTGAGCCGTCAGCCCACGCTCCATGAACGAGAACGATGTTATTGATCGGAGCCGGTTGTGCGGCATTCGTCTGTGCTGTTCCATACACGGGTGCAAGTGCGATCAGGCCAATGAGTGCTAGCTGGCGCACAGTATTCAGAAAACGGACCATGAAAATCTCCATTGAAATTAGAGTTATACCTTCTAGTAGGTAGGTATTTAAAACGCGCAATGAACTTTGCGGCTCATCGCAGGACAAAACATCAATTCGCTGAAAGCTGCTGGATCGCGTTCGCTGTAATCCGCCGGAAGGCGGCGCTGGAGCCGTACACTCGAGCTGAGATCATCGCCCCATGAACGACAGCCAGGAACGCATCGGCTTCCACATCTGCGCTCGCCCGCAGCTTAATCGTTCGGTTCTTCCTTCCCTGTTCCAATGTCTTGGAAATCCACCCTTTCAGGCATTCGAAGTGCTTCCCGACCTCGGCTTGAACCTCGGCTGGTAGGCTTGGCAACTCCGCCCCCAATAACGCGGCGATGCAGAATGGTTCGGCCATACTGCGTATGCACGATTCCCAATGAGCAACGTACTTCCTCAGCCGATCCACTGGGTTCGCGACATGTTTATCCAACGCATCAAGATCCGCCATCATTCGATTTCTATGCCGTTCCAGGACAGCCACCACGAGCCCCGCCTTCGTGGGGAAGTGATGATGAATGCTCGCCTTGCGGATTTGAATCGCCTCAGCTATATCGGCGTAGCTGAAAGCCGAGTAGCCTCGGTCCGCCAGGAGTTGATGGGCCACATCCATGATTCGTGCTGCGGTATCGCCGCTCATATGAGACTACCTACTAGTAGGAAAGAATGCAAAGGGTTCTGAACTACTTCTGCATGATCCTTCTCTCCTGTTCTCCCGGGAGAGTCCGGCGAAGTCCCCTCTGGATACGATAAGGGGAAAAGCCTCATTCCGGAGAGGATCTCGCTGGATACTTCTTCGTGTCGCCTGTGCGGGCGTTGAGTACGTCGAGCTCGCCGTTGGGGAAGGCTGTGACCTTGAGGTAGTTGCCTGTGTCCGGACCCTGCAGGTTCGCTATCCGGGCAGCATCGACGTTGTGAGTCGGGCCACCCTCCTCGGAGTAGTGAAGCTGCCACAGGTCCTCGAGGCCGGGCGATTTCTGGATCGTATCCCAGACCGAGGGGGAGCCGCCCTTCTTGGCGCCGTTATCCATGATGGCCACCCGGGGTGCGACGGCGTGGACCAGCGCGGGGCTGCTGCTCTGGTCCCAGCCGTGGTGGGAGACCACCAGCAGATCGACGTGCCCGAGTCTGTTCACTGGGCACATGAGTTGCATCTCCTTGTCCCAGGTGAGGTCGCCCAGGTCGAGGATGCGTAGCTTGCCGTAGGTGATCATCACTCCCAGCGACCGGGCATTCTCGGTCTGGTCGGCAGGGCGCTTCTCCGAGACAGCACAGTATGGGTTCGGCCCGCCTCCTCCAGGCAGCGGCTGGCCGATCAGCTTGCCGTCGGCGCTCACCACCGTCACCTGGATGCCGGTTATGGGCAGCTTGTCACCGGGTTTGGCGACGATGTGGTTGTAGTGGCCGCCGGCAAGGATCTTCTCATAGGCTTCGGCCACTTGCACGGTGGTTGCGTCGGTGGTCTCGCGGTTGGGGCCGTGGTCGATGAAGGTCGTGACGGGGATCTTCGCCACCAGCTGGGGCACGCCGCCGGTGTGATCGACGTGGTAGTGCGTCAGCAGTACGTAGTCGAGGTGGTCAAGGCCGGCGAGCTTGGCGGCAGCGACGATGCGGTCGGCGTCGCGGTCCTCGTTCCCCGGCCATCCCGTGTCGATGAGGAGCGAGTGCTTGTCGGGAGTGACGAAGAGCGTTGACTGTCCGCCCTCGACGTCGATGAAGTAGATCTGGACCGAGGCACGCGGCGGAGGCGCGATTCCGAAGGCGGTAAGGGCGGCGAAGAGAAGAGCGAACGTGATTCCAGCACGAAAGCGCATAGAGAGCAATGTAACTCTCTCGGGGCGTCCCGTGGCAAGTGGGGTCCGGCTGGAGGCTACCCCCTCCCCCCTCGTTTTTCTTGTAACCTTGCAACCGATTGATTTGGTGAGGCTTACATGCAACCTCGCGTAAAGATTTGAAACCAGGATCTTTACGTCTAAAGTACCGATTTTAAAGAGTTTAGAGGTGAGTAAAAAATGAAAAAGCCCGGCTGCCTAGTGGAGTGCCCGGCAAATTCTGTACCAGAGGGAGTGAGACAAACTGGTATGGAAGGAGCCATAAATGGCGCGAGGCAAGAAGCACAGTCCTGAGCAGATCGTGAACGTTCTGCGGCAGATCGAAGTGGCGATTGCCAACGGGAAATCGACACCGTTGGCCTGCAAAGAAGCTGGAATTATCGAACAGACCTACTATCGCTGGCGCAAGGAGTACGGCGGCTTGAAGGTGGACCAGGCGAAGCGACTGAAGGAACTGGAGCAAGAGAACGGTAAGTTGAAACGGCTGGTGGCTGAGCTGAGTCTGGACAAGCAGATCCTTCAGGACATCGCCCGGGGAAACTTCTAAGCCCGGAGCGGCGTCGTACCGCTGTGGCGCATGCCCAGCAGTGCGGAGCGAGTGAGCGCCATGCGTGCCAACTGGTTCATCAGCCACGCGGCACGCAGCGCTATCGGCCCACACAGCGGAACAACGAGGACGCACTAACCCGGGCCATCATCGCGTTGGCCAGCCAGTTTGGTCGGTATGGTTATCGGCGCGTCACGATCAAGCTGCATGAGGCCGGCTGGAATGTGGGCAAGGATCGAGTGGAACGGATCTGGCGCCGCGAAGGGCTGAAGGTTCCACAGAAGCAGAAACCGCGTGGCCGCTTGTGGCTCAATGACGGCTCGTGCGTGCGGCTGCGGCCCGAGCATCAGAATCACGTCTGGTCGTACGACTTCGTCAGCACCTTCACTCACGATGGAAGGACAGTGCGCATGCTGAACCTGATTGATGAATACACGCGGGAGTGTCTGGCAATGCATATGCGGCGCCGGATCAACAGCTCCCATGTCATCGATGTGCTGGCCGACGCCATGATCGAGCACGGCATCCCGGAGTACATCCGCTCTGACAACGGCCCTGAGTTCGTGGCAGCAGAATTGCGCAAATGGCTGGCCCGAACAGGCGCAACCCCACTGTACATCGAGCCCGGCTCTCCATGGGAAAACGGCTACTGTGAGAGCTTCAACTCCAGGCTGCGCGACGAGTTCCTCAACGGCGAGATCTTCTACTCGCTGAAGGAGGCGCAGATCCTGGCTGAACGCTGGAGGATCTACTACAACACTGAACGACCACACTCATCGTTGGGATATCGGCCCCCAGCGCCGATGGCCTGGCAAATCGAAACTTCCTTAGGGCATGGAAAAGTGGAAAGCAAACAACGCTTCCCACTTTTCCACGCCCACGACTGCGGCGGCGAGTTAACCAACTCACCTTCCGCGCTACACTAACAATCTCGCTGGTACAAAATATCGGGCAGCCCAGTCGCTGTTGACGATGTTCTCCGTGTCTTCCCGTTTCCCGATGTGTATAAAAACATCCCGAAGAGAATCTCGCAATTCGGAGAAATAGATGATGCATTCCTCAATGGCGTGATTCGCGGTTCTGCGCAGGAGACGGTCTATCGGAATCTCTGGTGGCTCTTCTTCGCCGTCTTGAGCTCCAGATTCATAGGCCTCTCCAACAAGATCCATGTGTGCTCTCTCAACCGCTAAGAAATAGCTATCGGATAATCCCAGAACGATCTCTGCAAGGCGGAGAAGCGTGCCGGATTCTTCCTTCTCCGGTATCGGAAGCGCGACGTTTATATCGATACTGCGATCCGATCGGCGAGTGGAACCCCAGACTTTATACGTAAACAGGATTTCCGGAGCCAGGACACTCTTGCGGTCAAGCCAGACGACATACTCATAGAGCATAGCGATTTCCGCTCGACAGCTCTCTACAAAGCCATTGAACTTCTCAATCAGATCGTCATAGCTGGCAGGTTCGAACCCGCGCAGTGCAATCGCCTTATTTCTGAGAGTCTGCGCGGCAGCTAGGGACCGTTCGGTCCGCTCGCGGAGTTCAGGTATGTCCTGTTCTTTGCGGTTGATCCACCAATCGATCTCATCCCTCCCGACTTCTCGGCCGAAGTCAGTTCGCTCAGATCGAGTGATCTTTAGCCCACCGGAAAGCTCTTCCCAGACTCGATTCTGTTCGTTACTCATGAGTTTTGATGACCTCAGCAGGTACCAATGCAGTTTCGCAAGCATTGATGTTGTTTCGGTCAAAACTGAATAGCGTTGCGACTTCGATATCCCAAACATTTCAGCCATTTGAGTGAGTTTAATGCCACACTCCCAGGATGCGGATCTGGGTGATTGCAAAATCGTCAAATGTGTTTCTGGTTATAGCGTTAATACTGATAAGTTGGCATACGGGAAGTTATGACTACGAGCCTTCCTTCACCACCTCGAACGGCCGCATCAATCTCATTGTCCTCGTGTTCGAGGATGTGGCAGTGCCAGACGTAGCGGCCGGGCTATCCCTCGAATGGAATGATGATGCGCGTGACCATGGCGGGATCGGCGCGGACGGTGTCTTTCCATCCCATCTCTTCAGGCGCGGGCGGACGGGCGGGTGCGGGTAGCGCAGATTTCCGGTGGACTGGAACTCGAAGGTCTCGAAGGGGAGGCGACCAACTTCTACACATCGGACGCCGTCCCACACTTCATCGAGGGTTGCACCCGCATATCTGGAACGTGTAACTTCCGTTCACCCAGAGATATTTCATGAACACGCAAGACAAGTCGCGCATGAAACCGGGACGGTGTCGAATGCGGTGGTTGATTCTGCTGGTGCTTTTGGCATCGCTGGCGCCTATCGCCGGGGCGTCAAAGCGCGTCACCGTGGCACAACTGGAGCAGGCGCTGACTGCTGCCCAGGCTGCGCACAGGCCGGATGCGGACATTGCGCGCCAAATTGGCGGCTTAGAGCTTTCCGAACGCTTGACTGAGGCTGCGCTCAACCGGCTCGCCGCATATCTCGATTCGGACTCCCAGGCGGCGCTGGCTTTGCAATTGCTCGCCGATCAGTCGGCATTTCTGGACCCGCCGGCCAGCGAGCTCCCGTCCACAGGAGCTCCCGATGACGCAGCTCAGCAGCGGATGATCGAGGCAGCGCGAAGCTATGTCGCGCAAACGGTACCGCAGCTGCCCAACCTCTTTGCCACCCGGACCACAAACCGCTACGATGACCGGCCGCAGCAGACCGCTAAAGGCGGCTGGCCGCTTCGCTCGGGCCTGCACCTGGTGAGCACTTCGAGCCGGGAAGTCTCTATCTTCGACGAACGGACCCATCAATCCACCACCGCGGGTTCCGCTCGCTGGCAGCAACAGTCTGGTCTGATTTCCGAAGGGGAGTTCGGGTCCACGCTGAGTATGATCCTGACCGACACCGTCAAAGGCAAGGTGAGCTGGAGCCACTGGGAACAGACCGCTGCGGGACCGGTCGCAGTTTTCCATTATTCAGTTCCAAGCTCTGCCTCGCACTTCGAGGTTGTCACCTCAGTTCAGCGGCAGGCGTCGCTTGAGGGCACGTCAACGCCCAGCGTCGGCTCCCGTCAGGGTTCAGGCATCGATGTAAAATCGAACGCCGGCTCCAACACATCGACCTTTCTCACCAAGCCCGGCTATCACGGTTCGCTCTGGTTGGACCCGGCCACGGGGACCATTCTACGCACCACCATGGACGCCGACACGAAAGGCAGCACCGAGTTCAAGAGGGCCTCAATCCTGGTGGAGTATGGCCCGGTTCAGATCGGCGAGAGCCAGTTCATTTGCCCGGTGCGCAGCCTGGCTCTCTCCATGGCGGTCAACGGCGCCAATCTGGACCCTCTCACCCGCATGCCAGGAGATGCGCCGACCCAATGGCTGAACGAGAGCCTGTTCACCGGCTATCATCGCTTCGCCGCAACAACGAGGATCGTCAAGGATACGGGAGCGCCGCAACCACAGGATTTAAGGACGCAACCGGAGGCTTCTCCTCCCGCCGATAACAGCGTCACTTCGAAGCAGGACAACGACGCCGCTTTGAAGCAAGACAGCAACGTCACTCCGACGCAAGACAGCAACGTCACTCCGAAACAGAAAGAGGAAATTCCGGACGAAGATAAGCAGGCGAGTGCACCCGATCTCCCTGCTCTGTTGCCTGGCGCTTCTCCCGTGCCTGCGCTCGCTCAGCAAGCGCAGGATACTCAGGGGCCGCCCACCAGGATCGTAGTGAACGTTAACCGAGTATTTGTGCCGGTTGTGGTCCGCGATAAGCAAGGCCACGCAGTCGTCGGCCTGAAAAAAGAAGACTTTCAGGTTTTTGATAATGGCAAGCCGCAAGTTATCTCCGGATTCACGGTTGAGAAGCGCGAGGCGACTGGGAGCGTGCCGGGGCCGGCTGCAGGGAGTGCCGCCAGGGTGAGTACATCGAATGCTCCACCTCAGGTGGCGGTCCTGCCAAAGCGAATCATCGTGTACCTTTTCGATGACTTGCATCTGAGCGCCGCAGACCTGGCATATCTCAAGAAAATCGATGTCAAAGCGCTGGACGGGGCATTGGTCGGCTCAGATATGGCCGGCGTGGTTTCGACCTCTGGAAAAGTCAACAGCGGTCTGACGCGGGATCGCGCAAAATTGCATGATGCGATCATGAGCCTGGAGCCGAGAAACCTCTACACGTCGAGTGCGGGGGAATGTCCGAAAATCGAGTACTACGAAGCCGATCTGATCGAGAATAAGCACGATGGTGCGGCATTCACAAAGGCGTTAGCGCAGGTATTCGCTTGCGACCCGGCCCTGGACAGGCAGCGCGATCAAGAGGTGGCTCAGGGAATGGTGGAATCCGCCGCAAGGCGAGTTCTGGCGGTTGGCGAGCAGGACGTTCAGGTAACCCTTGTTACGATCAAAGAGTTTGTGCGCAGAATGGCCAAACTGCCGGGACAACGCACCCTGATCCTTGTGTCGCCCGGCTTCGTGGCTATTGGGCCGGAGGCCTTGAACTGGGAATCGCAGATCATGGACTTGGCGGCACAATCCAACGTGACCATCAACGCCCTCGATGCGCGCGGGCTGTACACGGGCGTAACGGACATCAGTGAGAGAGGCGCGGGGCAAATCATCGATTCAACCCGCCTCGCCGCTATGACTCGTGGCGAGGGCGTGATGTCAGAACTCGCCGACGGGACCGGCGGAGCTTTCTTTCACAACAGCAACGATCTGGGGGCGGGATTCAAGAGCCTGACGGATGCGCCGGAGGTTGTTTACGTGCTCGAACTTTCACTCGACGGCGTGAAGCCAGACGGTTCCTATCATCGCGTTAAAGTGAAAGTGGATCGAGACGGCATGCAGATACAGGCACGCCAAGGTTACTCTGCACCCAAGCAAGAGAAGAACAAGAAATAGAAGTTCTGCCTACTCAGCTGACCTTCACCACCATTTATCGCTTAACTGGTCCAACATTGCCGACTCATTGACAAAGCCTATGAGGTGATGAGGACCCATCTGGGGACTTACCACTATCCGGCGGTGAGCACTTCATACGGCCGCATCATCTCGTTGTCTTCGTGTTCCAGGATGTGGCAGTGCCAGACGTAGCGGCCGGGGTATCCCTCGAATGGAATGATGATGCGGGTGACCATGGCGGGATCGGCGCGGACGGTGTCTTTCCATCCCATCTCTTCGGGCGCGGGCTGCCGGGCGGGAGCGGTGTAGCGCAGGTTTCCAGTTGACATGAACTCGAATTGCTCGAAGGGGCGGCGGTCGAGGATCTGGAAGCGCACCAAATGAAGATGAATAGGGTGGGAGTCGTCGGTGAGGTTGACGAGTTCCCATATCTCCGTGGTGTGGAGAGCGGGCTTTTCGGTGATGGGCGCGTGCCAGGGGGTGTTGTTGAGCAGCATGCCCATCGAGCGCCGGACGTAGTCCATATTTTCGTCGAGGGTGAGGCGGCGGGTGCGCACGGCGGTGGATTCGGCGAGGCGCTCGACGGGATGCAGGGTGGCGGGGATTTGCGGTGCATTTAACAGCAGGTCCTTCGACTGCGCGCCTGTCGGCGCTCCGCTCAGGATGACATCGGTTTTTTGCGCGGCCGGGGCTCCGGTCGGGATGACAGCCTTATTGTTTGCGGCGGTGACGCGGAATTCGAGGATGGTGAAGGTGTCGCTGACGAGCTCGACGCGCTGGCCGGCGAGGGAGCTGAAGTCGACGAGGATGTCGGCGCGCTCGGCGGGGGCCATGGTGATGCGCTTGACGGGCACGGGCGCGGCGAGGAGTCCCTGGTCGGATCCGATCTGGTGGAACTCGTGCTTGTTGGCGAGGGAGAAGCGGAAGAAGCGGCCGTTGGCTCCGTTCATGAGGCGGAAGCGGTAGAGGGTGGGCTCGACGTCGAGATAGGGCAGGAGCTTGCCATTGGCGAGGATGGCGTCTCCGAAGACCTCGGGCACCCAGACTTCGCCGGGCTTTTCGGAGACGGGGTAGTCGAGCTGGCCGTCAGCGCGGAGGATGCGGTCGCAGATGAGGATGGGGATGTCGTACTTGCCGGCGGGCAGGGCGAGGGGGTCTTCGCGCGCATCGCGAAGGATGCAGAAGCCGAGCATTCCGGCATAGGTGTTGAGGCGGTTAATGCCCATGGTGTGGTCGTGGTAGAAGAGCGTGGCGGCGTGCTGGGGAAAGGGGTAATGGCAGGTCTGTGAGTGGCCGGGGAGGGTCCAGTCCTCGGGGTATCCGTCGCTGGCGGCGGGGGTGCGGCCACCATGAAGGTGGACGACGGCGCGGACGTCGGGCAGGGTCTTTTCGGCTCCGTGGAGGGCATGGTCGATGGGCAGAAGATGTGCTGGGCGGGCAGACGGTTCTGCCACTCGACGATCATGCCGCGGGCGACGGGGGATTCGAGGGTTAGCCCGGGGAATGATGCCGCCGATGGTCCACATGCGGGTGGGGGGCAGGTCGCGATGGACCTTAATGGTCGCCTCAGCGATGGGCAGGCGGTACCAGGGGATCTGCTGTTTAGAGTCGTCCGGGTCGGGACGGGTTCCGGCGGGCTGGGCGATGGCGGGGATGGGCAGCGGGTCGACGAAGGGGGCGAGCGTTGAGGGGTCGAGAATGGGCGGGAGCCTGGATTTGGTCGGGCGAGTTCTGATCGGAGAGCAAGGCCGGCGATGGCGAGGCCGCTGGATGTGACGAAGGTTCGACGTGTAATCAGAAAGTGAACTCCAAAAGAGAAAGGGTAGCAGCGCGTGGCCGCTACCCCAATTGTGAATGAAAATGCTTAGCTACGACAAAGTTCGCCAGCCTCAGTTACAGGTGTCGGTAACGACTTCACCGGTGCTGGGGTTAAGCAGGTAGACTCCCTTGTTTGGCTCGCTCTTGAAGTCGAGCATGCCGTTGATGGTGCCGGCGAGCGAATCGAAGGAACCGGGGATGCGCTGGCCGCCGAGCCAGTTGTCTTCGATGAAGCGGATGGTCGAGGACTGGTCGGTAACGGTGTGGTCGACGTAGTTCTGCTTAGCGTAGGGCGAGATCACCATGTAGGGAAGACGCGGACCGTAGCCGCAACGTCCCTGAGCATGCTCGGAGGCGGCGCCGGCAAGAGCGGTATTGGCGCTGCTGCCGCACTGGCCGGGAGCAGTCAGCGCGTCCATGGCGGTCTGCGACTGGTTAACGATTGGACCCATCTGGTGGTCGTACCAGCCGTCGGAGTCATCGTAGTTGATGATGATGAGGGTGTTCTTCCACTCCTTGCTCTGCTGAATGAAGTTGACGACCTGGACGACGAAGGTCTGCTCGTCGATAGGGTCAGAGTAGCCGGCGTGCGCATCCTGATAGCCAGGAGCCTTCAGGAAGCTGACGGCGGGCATATTGCCGGCATTCACCGCGGCGTAGAAGTCATCCGTGTCGTACTGGTGGTTGGCCTGATCGCCGTCGACGCCGATCATTTTGACCGAGCTTGGGCGCAGGTGCTTGGGATTCCATGTCGAGGTGTAGTACTGGAAAGGCTGGTGGTGCGGGATGTAGTCGGCCTTGTCGGTCTTGGTGATGGCGGAGGTGTGCGAGCGAGCGCAGCCGGTGGTGCCGTTGGGGTTCTTGGTCTGCAGATTGAATCCGCCTTCGAAGAATCCCCAGGTGATGCCCCGGGCATTGAGCAGGTCGCCGATATTCTGGCCGGTGAACTGCACGGTCGCGCCGGTTGTCGTTGAGCAAACATCACCGACCGGGTCGGCATCGCTGACCAGGGTGAATCCGCCCGAGCCGTCGTCGACCACATCGCCGCCGGCGTTGACCTGATCGCTAACACCGTTGGTCTGGCCAGAGATCAGATTGATCGCGCCGGGGGTCGAGGGGCCGAAATTCGTGTCATAGGAGTTGTCGTTCAACGCATAGCGCTGGGCGTAGTTCCAAAGCGCGGTGACGGTGTTGCCGTCGTAGTAGCCCATGACCAATCCGGTCGTTCCCTGGATCCCACCGTTGGGCGGAGGTCCGGCCGTACCGGTGTATTGAGGGAAGGAATCCATCAGGCCGCCGTGGAAGGCCTGCTGCTCCGGCGTGTAGTCGTGGTCCTGATCGGCTGTGGCTGCCTCGGATCGGTCGAGCCGGAAAGGATTCGTCGTGCCAGCGGCGTTACCGGTCTTGTTCTGAAAGTTGGGGTTGCTGAAGAGAAGCCCGTCGGTATAGCCGTTTACGGTAGGCGTACCGGCCTTGGCCTTGAACTTGGGCTCATGCGGAGGGTTCGTCGCGTTGGGATAGGTTCCGAAGTAGTGATCGAAGGAGATGTTTTCTCCGAAGATGACAACAACGTGCTTGATCGGGGTGGTAGTCGAGCCGGACTGCGCCTGTGCAGGCACTGTTCCTGCCATCTGGCCGGCAACCAGAAGTGTGGCCAACGATGTTGCGAGAGCTTTTTGCATCACGGTTCCTCGGGGGTGCGGTGGGTCTTCCACCGACCGTCCCAAGGAATACTTCGCGTGTGTGAGGGATACTTTACGGATTGGTTACAGAATGAAGAAAAGATCACGAACCAAGGGATAAAACCGAGCCGACCGGGGGTGGGAGACGTCTTTAGCGTTCACGGTTGGGTGCCAATAGCCCAGTATTCCTCTCTTTCAGTTACAGAATCACAACACGACTGTCACTTGGCCGCAACAGTGAGCAGCTAGTCTTGGCCCGCGTTTGTCTGCGACAGATAATCCCACGAGGTTCAATCCCCATGAGCATCGACCGCCGAAGCTTCCTGCAGCTTCTCAGCTCCAGCGCCCTTACCGCAGCATTTCCAGCAAGCATCGCCCGCGCTCTTTCCATTCCGGCACATCACCGCACCGGCACCATTGCCGACGTGGAGCACATCGTTTTCATGATGCAGGAGAATCGCTCCTTCGATCATTACCTGGGCACGCTGAGGGGCGTGCGGGGTTACGGCGATCCGCGTGCGATCCTGCTTCCGAGCGGCAAGCCGGTCTGGTATCAGGCGGACGCGGCCAATCCCGACGGCTACCTGCTGCCCTTCCATCCGGGCGCGCCGAATCTCGGGCTTCAGTTCATCGAGGATCTGGCGCACGACTGGACGACCACCCACGCGGCATGGAATGAAGGCAACTACGACCAGTGGGTTCCCCAGAAGGGGCAAACAACCATGGCGCACCTGGTGAGAAGCGATATCCCATTTCACTATGCCCTGGCCGACGCCTTTACCGTTTGCGACGCCTACCATTGCTCGCTGCTGGGCCCGACCGATCCCAATCGTTATCACATGTGGACGGGATGGGTAGGCAACGACGGCTCCGGCGGCGGCCCTGTGATAGACAATGCCGAGGCCGGATATGGCTGGTCGACCTACCCTGAAGTTCTGCAAAAGGCGGGAGTGACCTGGAAGGTATATCAGGACATCGGCCTGGGACTGACCGCCAGCGAGTACTGGGGTTGGACCGACGACGCCTACATCGGCAACTACGGCGATAACTCACTGCTCTATTTCTTCCAGTATCAGAACGCGCCCGACGGCAGCCCGCTCGCCAACGGAGCAAAGACCGGAACGAACATCTCCGCGAGCGGAACGCTCTTTGACATCTTCCGACAGGACGTGATGAACGATACCCTCCCCCAGGTCTCGTGGGTCGTCGCCCCGGAAGCCTATACGGAGCATCCGAACTGGCCCGCGAATTACGGCGCATGGTATGTGTCGCAGGTGCTGGATGCGCTCACCGCGAATCCGAAGGTCTGGAGCAAGACTGTTTTCTTTCTGCTGTATGACGAGAATGACGGCTTCTTCGATCACATGGTGCCGCCGACGCCGCCGCAGACTCGAGCACAGGGCATTTCCACAGTGGATACAACGAACGAGATCTTTCCCGGGAGCTCGGAGTATCCCAGCGGACCCTACGGATTGGGCGTGCGCGTGCCGATGATCGTCATCTCGCCATGGAGCAAGGGCGGATTCGTCAACTCCCAGGTCTTCGATCACACTTCGCTTATCCGTTTCATACAGCGGCGTTTTGCTCCGGACTATCCCGACCTGCAGGAGCCGAACATCACCAAATGGCGTCACGCGGTGGCGGGCGATCTCACCTCCGCATTCAACTTTACGAATCCGAACGACGCGACCGTGCCGCTTCCAAGCACCGTTGCGTACGTTCCTCCGGATAACCAGAGGCATCCGGACTATGTGCCGACTCCGCCCACAAGCCAGGCTTTGCCGAAGCAGGAACCGGGAACCCGTCCGGCCCGCGCTCTGCCGTACGAGTTTCACGTTCACGGAGGAGCCGATCTTTCAGCGAATTCAGTGAAGATCGACTTCGTCAACACGGGTGCGGCCGCCGCGTTTTTCCAGGTGCGTTCCGGCGATGGCGTCACCGGGCCCTGGGGCTACACAGTGGGTGCGCACGCCGAGACATCCGATACATGGACGTTTACGGATGGGGCTTATGACCTTTCCGTCTACGGCCCGAATGGATTTCTGCGGACCTTCCAGGGAAGCCTGGGCAAGAATGCCGCGAATCTCAACATTCGCAGCAGCTACGATACGGGCCGCCCGGGAATTACGCTGGAGATCGAGAACCAGGGTTCGGCGAATGCAAAGGTAAGTATTGCGAATGCATACAACGGCGAAACGAACTCGTACCATGTGAAGCCCGGAGAAGGCCTGCAGGAATCCTGGCGACTGGAGAGCTCCTTCGGCTGGTATGACCTTACGGTGAGCGTCGCCGGCGACTCAAGCTTTCAGCGGCAGCTCGCAGGCCATGTCGAGACCGGCAAAGACAGTGTGAGCGATCCGGCAATCGGTAAGTAAGACAGCTTGCGCGGCGGGATTTCGGAAGGAATTCCGCCACGCTTTCACCAGCTCGCAAGGGTTGGCTGACACCAACTCGTCAGCGAGCTTCGATCATCATTGTGTCCAGAACAAAAGATCCGTCAGGCTCGACCCGGAAGTACTCGCGCACTTCGCGTGGAGCATTCAGAAGCAGGGTGCTTATCGCCTGTACGTAAAGTTCAGGCGTCCTCATCCGGGTGACCCATGCAGTGAAGTCGAGCGGAAGCTTCCACGTCGACTGCGCATTCACCGTAAATCCCGCTTCGGTGAGCATCGAATTCCATTCGGCCGGCGAATAGTTCCGCACGTGGGATTCGTCTCGCAGCAATTCGATGGCCTGCAGGTGCGTATCGAACAGCGGATTTTCGGGCGCGCATGTATCGATCATGATGAGCCCGCCGCCCGGCTTGAGAACCCGCCGAGCTTCTTTGAGCGCGGTTCGAATCTCGGTCCAGTGGTGGGCGCTATAGCGCGTACAGACAAAGTCGAAACTGGCATCGGTGAAGGGAAGCGCTTGCACCGTGCCTTGCCTCGTCAGGATATTCCGGTGGGCTCGTTTCTGCGCCTCATGAGCGACCGTGCGCAGCATGTCGGCGGAGAGATCATAGGAAATGACAGAGGCTACGTGCGGCGCTGCGGCAAAGCTGACGTGTCCCGCTCCGCAGCCCAAATCCAGTACAGAAGCGTCCGGTGCTCTTCGCAGCCTGTCTGCAATTGCCTCGAGATCGGCACCTTTGCTGTGCACGCTGCTGGAGAGGTAGGCGCTCGCCACTTCCCCAAACTGCTGTTCCACCTTGATTGCATGATGCGACATAAGTGTCTTTCGGTCTTGGTGTTCTTTTGATTTTACAAGCGCTTCAGCCTCGTCGAGGTGGAGGACGGTGGCTTTATCGTTTCTGCTTTTATCCGGGCGTTTTTACTCCGCTCTTAAGCATCTCGACCGCTTTTGCGAGGCGGCGTGAGCGCGTCTCTTCTTTCTTGGCCTCGGTGATCCAGCGGCAGTATTCCTTGCGGTGGGTGAAGCTGAGCTTTTCGAAGACGGGCAGCAGTCCTTCTTTTTTCAGCAGGGCTGCGAGGTCGTCCGGGACTTCAAGGACGCGCTCGGCTTCGTCTTTCCAGACGACGACCTCGATGGTGTCTCCGGCGGCTTTGCCCAGCTGCTCGCGGGTGGACTTGGGCAAATGCAGGGTGTGCTGGGGGAATCCGTACTTGATGAGAGAGCCGGTGTATGGGACTCCGTTGAAGGTGGCGTGGATAGGCACCCTGCCTTTGGTTCCGAATTCCTTCTCAGTGTCGTAGGGAAAAAGAACGCCGGTGCCGCCGCCGTCGCCGGCGATGATTTTGGCGATGAACTTGTATTTCTTCATGGCTCAACAATTCTGCCATCCGGTGCGCCTGATGGTCCACGAAGAAGGTCGGGGAAGAATATCGGGCGGCGGGGGACTTTTTTCAAGCTATTGTGACCGGCATCACCGACAGTCATTCCTTCTCGCCATTCAAATAGAAAACAATTTCAGGAAGGATTCGAGACTCGAATTAGAGGAGAGATAGTCATGGCGAAGATGATGAAAGCAGCAGTAGTCGAAGAGTTCGGTGAGCCGCTCAAGGTGCGGGAAGTTCCCATCCCTGACCCGGGACCGGGCCAGGTGCTCGTCGAAATCGCGGCCAGCGGAGTTTGCCACACCGACGTGCACGCCGCCGATGGCGATTGGCCTGTGAAACCCACACTGCCTTTTATTCCGGGGCACGAAGGAGCCGGGGTGGTGGCTGCGGTTGGCGCGGGCGTCACTCACCTCAAGGAAGGCGACCGCGTTGGGACCGCATGGCTGCATAGCGCCTGCGGACACTGCCAATTCTGCCTGAGCGGCTGGGAGACGCTTTGCCACGAGCAACAGAACTCCGGGTACTCGGTGAACGGCAGTTTCGCCGAGTACGCGCTGGCTGCCGCGGATTTCCTCGGGCGCATCCCGAAGCACCTTTCTTTCAGAGATGCGGCGCCGATTCTGTGCGCGGGAGTCACAACCTACAAGGGACTCAAGCAGACAGAAGCGCGTCCCGGCGAATGGGTCGTCATCTCCGGAGTGGGCGGCCTGGGCCATGTTGCCGTGCAGTATGCGAAGGCCATGGGCCTGCATGTTGCCGCCATCGATATCGGCGCGGAAAAAATGGAACTCGCGCGCCGGCTCGGAGCCGAGATCACCGTGGATGCGCGTGAAGAAGATCCGGCGGCGGTAATCCAGAAGCAGATCGGCGGCGCGCATGGTGTGCTGGTAACGGCAGTTTCGCTGCCGGCTTTCAAGCAGGCGATTGGAATGCTGCGCCGCGGCGGGACCTGTGTCATGAATGGTCTGCCTCCGGGCGAATTTCCAATCTCCGTCTTCGATATGGTGCTCAACGGCTACACGTTGCGCGGCTCGATCGTGGGCACTCGTCTTGATCTCGAAGAGGCGCTTGCATTTGCCGCCGAGGGCAAGGTGAAGGCCACAATCGAGGACCAGCCTCTTGAGTCGATCAACGATATCTTCGATCGCCTGAAGGCAGGCAAAGTGAATGGACGGATAGTTCTGGATATTTCCGCGCCCCCCGTCCGTAACCATTACGAGCTGGCCGCGGCCCATGCATGAGCCCGATAGCAATGGTCTGGAGCGGCCCGTTCTCTACACAGGGCCGCTCCATGTAGTTTGCCGTGCAAACGAGCGGTGTTTTGAATTCGCTAATTCTCTGGCGCGGCGATGATGCCGGTAAAGAGAATCTGTCCGTTGCGCTCGTCGCGAATGGCGACAAAGAACGGATGATCGACAACCATGTGGAAGGGCGGCGGCTCGACTCTCATGGCGAGCGCGCGAATGCCGACGCTGGTGGCCGCGGAGGCTTCGGTTCCTTCCTCATCGACCTTCAGGAACGAGGCGTGGCGGACTTCGCTGATCTCGAGGGGCCGCGTCTCCTGAATGCCCTTGAAGTTGGCGCCGCTGCCGAAGGCGATCCCCATGCCGAGCTGGGCGAGAATCGTATTCAGCGTGGCCGTGTACTTGAGGGTGAAGCGCGGCAGCTCGATCACTCCCTGGCGGTTTTGCAGCGACATGGTGAGGTGCGTGAATGTCTCCGGCGTCAGTTGCTGGAGGAACGACTGCATGTGGGCGGCATCCTGCGGCAGGACAACATACATCGCAAACTTGCCGTCGGCATAGGGCAGACGAATGGCTTCGAGGCCGTTCGCACTGCCATAGTCGTATTTCGCAGAGTGCTTCATCATCGGGACGGCATGAGTGGCGCCGTTGGCGTTCTTGAAGTCGTGCGATTGGGTTGCCTTAGGATCGAACTGCAGCGTCCATTTGCCTTTGAAGGCAATGGCGTTGGTGAGGATGACGACGGTCGCAGGATCGATCTGATCGATGAGCTTCTGGATGCGGTCGTTGGTGTGTTTCGCGGCCCAGGCGTTGATGGTGTGCGCGGCCTCGGGGTTGCGAAAATCCAGATTTTCGGCCTGTGCGCTGTAGTCCGTCTGTAGCACCTTATTAAAGGATGGATTTACCGGGAAGCCCTGCTGCAGCCACAGGCCATTCGCCATGGAGAGTTGCACGGCGGTCGCATTGCCCATCTGCTCGACGAGGGCACGGTTGGCGGCGTTGAACTCGTCGATGGATTGCCCGCTGGAGTGCAGAGTTGCGAGGATGGCGTCCCGGGTCGCGCCTTGCGCGCCATTTGCAGTCATGGCAAGCGCGACGGCAACGCTGGTTGGGGAGATGAAGATGTTGCCGTCAGGGCGTTTTGCGGCCAGCTCGCGGAGCATCTCAAAACCAAATTGTGCGTAGGGCTGGGCCAGCGAACGGGTAGCCTCTGACGGATCAGGTTTTTCTTGAGCGCCGGTTCCAGAGAAGACTAGCACCATAACCGCTACCAGAAGCTTGATCATACGACACCTGTCTAACGCCCACTATACGACTTAGCCGAATATTGATGGGCAAGGGGCAGGTTTCACTTCTCATCGCATTTCCTGCAATCGAGAAGGTGGCCAAGCTTCGCGGTGCGGCCCTCTTCGGTCTCGACCCAGGGACGGCTCTGCCAGGGCGGGTCGTGGCGGACGTGCCGGGTGTGTCCGCAGGCGAGATCTGCGACCCAGTGATGTTCTTCGTCCTGATGGAAGCCGGTGATTGGCTGGTTCATGGGAATGCTTCGAGGGCGCGCTTCTTAATCCTTACCATCAAGTTTAGGTTAGATAGATTGCACGACGGGCGTCCTCATGCCCGAAGGCTGATTTTTTTGCGAGCAAAGAAGAGCGCCGGGAGAGGTTGCTCCCGGCGTTCGGTGCTTGTGGCGGTTACTTGATGTTGCCGTTGAGGCCGGCGGGAAAGAATCCTCCACTGCCGGTGCCTCCGGCGTAGACAATCGAGAGAACCTGGGCAGTCGTGCGAGCAAATGCAAGGCTGTTGCTGTCGGCGTCGACGACGGTCGCCTCTGTGTAGCTTGATGATGAGCTGTTGAGCCCGACCGATTCCGTCCCAAGACCGATGTCGTCGTTCCCGGTTCCGTCAAGTGAGGCACGGGCGGCGGCGATTTTACTGGCGATGGCGTTGATCCCCGCTGCGGGATTCGCAGCGTCCATGCCGTAGAGTACGGTGCGGATCAGGCCGGCGTGATACGCCTCGACGGCCATAATGCCGGCGGCGGCATCGAGGTAGGTCTTATCTGAGATGAGAGCGGCCGCGCCGTGATAGGCGGTGACACCCACATCCTCGAAGATGAAGGAGCCGAAGAGAAAGCTGAGGTCATTGGCAAATGGGTCAAAGCTCGCGCCGATGCCCGCCGCGACGGCGAGACCGTTGAAGCTGTTCAGCAGATCGATATTCGGCATGGCTACGGCAGATGATCCGAGAGCCTTCTGCAGAAAAGCAACGTGCTTGCGCTCTTCGCCGGCGGTCTCCATCGCATAGGAAGCGATGGTGGGATCGGCGAAGGGGACTTTGGGATTTGCTTTGATGGTGACGGTACCGCCGGCTGCTCCGGAGCCGCTGGCGATGCTGCCTCCGGCGGCGGTGAGCGACGCTCCAGTGGTGGCGTATGTGTAGTACTGAGCCTCAAGGTATTCGAGATTGAGGGCGAAGTTGAGGATGTCGGCATCGGTGACGGTGGATTGTGCGAAGGCACGGGTCGCGCCGGCGAAGGCGAGTCCTGCGAGCGCGGTCCCGCCAAGGGTGAGCAGGCGGCGACGGTCGGCGATGATTGCATCTAATTCCTGAGTTTCTGCGGTGGCCATTGTGTCTCCGTCCTTATGCAGAGGTCTTGGTGATATTGCCGTTCAATCCGTTGGGGAAGAAGCCGCCCTTGCTGACGACACCTGCTCCCTGCGCGTAGACGATGTGAAGGACCTGGTCGGTCGTCCGGTCGAAGGCGATGGCGTTGGTGGAATCGCAGGCGACGATGGTGGTGGCGCTGATCGGTGTTTCGTTGCCGCCGCCGAGGGAGGCGCGCACTGCGGAGATATCGTTGGCATCGTTCAGATAGGTGGCGGAACCCGAGCTCACCGACATGCCATAGATGAGGGTGCGAATCTCGGCGGCGTGATAGGCCTCGACGGCGAGGATGCCGGCGGCAGCGGTGAGATAGGTCTTGTTCGAGAGCAGCGGCGCGGCGCCATGATAAGCGGTCACGCCGACATCCTCGAAGACAAAGGCGCCGACGAGAAAGCTGTTGGCATCGGCGAAGGGATTAAAGCTGGCTCCGATACCGGCAGCGTTGGCAACCGCGTTGAAGCTGTTGACAAGATCAATTGTGGGGCGGGAAACAGCGGCCGATCCCAGCGCCTGGCGCAGAAAACGTACATGGTTGAGCTCGTCCTGAGCGATTTCAACGGCGTACTGCTGGAGCGCCGCGGTGGGGAAAGTGACCTGAGCGCCTCCCGTCACCGTGCCGGCGCCGCTTCCGGCATCGGCAGTGGAAAGTCCGGAGCCTGTTGCCGCCCGCAGGTAAAACTCAGCCTCGAGGTATTCGAGGTTGAGAGCAAAGTTGAGAATGTCGGCATCGGTGGGGGCGCTCGGTGGCAGGCTCGTCGGAGGGCCAAGCGTGCCGGTCGAAGGCACGCTGCCACATCCGGCGACAAGAGTGGCTGCGGCGGCGGTTCCTGCGCCAGCCAGAAACTTTCGGCGCGAGAGCGGATTTCGAATGAGATTTTCGATAGTAGGCACGATGAGCTTGTCCTCTGCGGGTTTTTAGTTCCAGTGCATCTGGAGAACGAGGCCAAGGATGGATCGGATTGCGGATGAGGGAAATATTTTGAAGAGGGAAAGGCCGGCAATTTGTGATGTCCACACAGTGGCGTGTTGCGGCGCTCCTGTTAGATGATGTTCGAATGGCGATGAATGTGAATCGGCGGAAGGTTCTTAAGGGGCTGGTGGTTGCACCGCTGGCGGCGAGGGCATGGTGGACAGAGGCGGCGGAGCATGACGGCGGCCGTACATTGTTTGTGGGCACGCAGTCGAAGGCATCGAGCAAGGGCATCTATGCGTATCGCTGGGATGCGGCGAAGGGCGAGATCGAGCTGATCGGACTGGCTGCGGAGACGGAATCTCCGACGTTTCTGGCACTCTCTCCGAATAAGCAATATCTCTACGCGGCCAATGAGGTCGACACCTTCAATAGCGTGAAGGGCGGAGGCGTGAGCAGCTTCGCCGTAGATGCGCGGGCCGGCAAGCTCACGGCGATCAATGCGGTCTCGGCGAAGGGCCCGGGCACCTGCCATGTCGCGGTAGATAAAACGGGACAGGCGGTCTTCTGCGCGAATTATTCCGGCGGCAGCGCGGCGTCATTTCACGTGAAGACGGATGGCGGGCTGACGGATGCGGTGTCGTTCTTTCAGTACAGTGGGCACGGGCCGAGGGCTGAACAGGAGATGGCGCATGCGCATCGCGTGACGGTCACTCCGGACAACAAATATGCGCTTGTGAATGATCTGGGGCTGGACTGCATCCATATATACGACCTCGATGCGGCGACGGCGAAGCTGACTCCGCATGATCCGCCGGAGTGGAAGTCGGAGCCGGGAACGGGGCCGCGGGCGCTGCGGTTTCATCCCAACGGCAAGTGGGCATATTGCGTGCTGGAACTGTCTTCAGAGGTCGCGGCGCTGCGCTGGGACCCGCGGGCGGGATCGCTGACAACAATTCAGACGATAAGCCTGGTTCCAGAGGGATACGCGGGGACGAAGCCCCACGCCTCGGAGATTGTGCTCGATCGCGCCGGGCATTTTGCCTACGCTTCCGACCGGTTCGACGATGTTCTGGTGAGCTTTAGAATCGATCCGGCGACAGGGAAGCTGACGAAGCTGGGGTCGAGTAAATACGGCGGCAAGACACCGCGGCACATCGCGCTCGATCCTACGGAGCAGTGGCTGCTGGTGGCGAATCAGGATTCGGACAATATCTCAGTGGTCAAGAGGGATGCGAAGACGGGATTGCTGGCGGAGACGGGGAAGGAATTTCCGATTGTGAAGCCGCAGTGCCTGGTGTTTGTGTAGCTTCGCCTCAGGCCGTGACGAGGGCGGCTTCGCGGGCGGGGACTTTTTCTGAGACCTTCTCTTTGAGCCTGTCCTTCAGCTTCGACTTGGCCTGACCCAGAGTGACCAGTTCCCATGCGGAGCGGTCTTTGAGGAGTCGCGAGACCAGCGCCGTGTGCATGGCGTGTCCGGCGCGCTCGGCGACGACGTGTCCGAGGATGTGATGGCCGGCGAGCGCCAGGTCGCCGATAAGGTCGAGGACCTTGTGGCGGACGAACTCGTCCTCGAAACGCAATGGGCCATTGAGCACGCCTTTGCGGTTGAGGATGATGGCGCTGGATTCGGAGACGCCGCGGATAAGTCCCATGTTGCGCAGCATCTCTTCGTCTTCCTTGAAACCGAAGGTGCGCGCGGGGGCGATCTGCGCGGCATAATCGCGGGTGGCGAGGTCGACAGCGAAGCCCTGGCGTCCGATAGGCGTGGGAAAATCGATTTTATAGGAGACGCTGTAGCCCTCGCCGGGATAGACTCCGATGAACTTGCCGCCCTCGCGCACCTCGATGGTCTTGCGGATGCGGAGGTATTCGCGGCGGCGGCGCTGAATTTTGAGGCCGACGTCGCGGAAGGCCTCAATATAAGGCAGGGCGCTGCCGTCGAGGATAGGCAGCTCGAGATTGTCGATCTCGACGATGACGTTGTCGATGCCGCTTCCGATAAAGGCCGACAGCAGGTGCTCGGTGGTGGAGATGAGCACCCCCTGGCGCATGAGGCTGGTGGCATAGCTCACTTTGGCGACGTTGCGCCCGGTGGCGGGAATTTCGAAGTTGTCGAGGTCGGTTCGCCGGAAGAGGATGCCACATCCGCCCGGTGCGGGAAGGAGCCGCATCCTGACGGGGGCTCCGCTGTGCAGGCCGATGCCGGCAAATTCGATGGCGTCGGCTATCGTTTGTTCAAAGTGACTGCTTTCTGTCAAACGGCGAACCTCGTTCCCAAACTTAATACAGCTACCGGGCACGAAGGCATAGACTACTGTCAGACGAAGAAGTTGCAGTGTTGTATCTTTGCCACAGTTGTGCGGGTATTTCGCACAGCTGTTTGGCCGGCATGGGGGCAAAGTTGGCAAGATCGGTAATGTCAAAAGAATCAATAGATTCCCGGGCACAAGCTCTGCTGGAGGAGATGCAGGGGCGGGAAAATCGCATTCTCAGCCTGACGAAGGACCTTGTCGAAGTTGAGTCCCCCAGCCATGACAAGGCCGCGGTTGACCGCTGTGTAGACCTGGTAGAAGACCTCTGCAAGGGGATAGGCGGCCGGGCGCGGCGGCATAAGCGGAAGGAGTTCGGCGACCTGCTCGAGGTGCGATTTGGACGCGGCGGCCGAGGCGCAAAGCCGGTCATGATGCTGGGGCATCTCGACACGGTGTGGGAGCTGGGCACGCTGCGGCGAATGCCGTTCAAGATCGCGGATGGCCGGGTGTGGGGGCCGGGTACGCTCGACATGAAGGCCGGCGTAGCGATGGCTCTGACGGCGATTGAGCATCTGCTGGAGACGAAGACGCTCGATCGGCAGGTGATCCTGTTTCTCGTGTCGGACGAAGAGGTGGGCAGTACGGCGTCGCGTTCGCTGACCGAGAAGCTGGCCCGGGAGTGTGAGGCAGTATTTGTTCTTGAGCCGGCGCAGGGACTGGAGGGCGCATACAAAACCTCCCGCAAAGGCGTGGGCGCATACACGATTCACGTGAAGGGAGTGGCGGCGCACAGCGGAGTCGACTTCGAGCGCGGGCATTCGGCGATTGCGGAACTGGCCCGGCAGGTGGGAATTATCCAGGGATTTACCGAGCTGAGCCGCGGCATCACAGTAAATGTTGGAACCATTCAGGGTGGGACGAGGTCTAACGTGATAGCGGCTGAAGCGAAGGCCGAGGTAGATGTGCGCATCGCGAAGGCGGCCGATGAAGGAAGGATCGACAAGCGCTTTCGCCGGCTGCGCGTTCAGGACAAAGCCTGCGTCCTGACTGTGGAGGGAGGATTGAACCGGCCGCCGATGGAACGGACACCGGGGACCGTGGCTCTTTTCCGCAGGGCAGCAACTATCGCGGAGGCGATGGGTTTTGGCCTGCAGGAAGCCGCGACAGGCGGCGGCTCGGATGGGAATTTTACTTCGGCGCTGGGCATACCCACGCTGGACGGAATGGGCGCGGTAGGAGAAGGCGCTCATGCGGTGCACGAATCGATTTTGTTGAAAGAACTGGCGCCGCGAACGGCGCTGCTCGCGGCGATGCTGCTGAAGCCGGAAGGGTGAGGACATGCTGAGACTGGTGGAGTACGGACTGCTGGCTGTATCGCTGCTGACGGTGATCGGGCTGATCCTGATGACTCCGCGCACTCCTGCTGCGAAGGCCGCGGAGAGCACCGAAGAGAAGCCACAGGCGGAATAGGGATAGGAGTCGAGGCCCGACACTTCGAACAACGGCAACGTAAGCTCAGATGGATGAGGCTGCCGCGGTTTCACGGATAGGGGTGGTTCTTCCGATGCGCTTGAGCGTGCCCTCGATCATGCTCGAAACGAGCGATATCGGCAATCCAACGACATTGAAATAGCAGCCGTGAACGCGCGGGATCCAGCGGGCCGCGCGCCCTTGGATTCCGTAAGCTCCGGCCTTGTCCATGGGCTCTCCGCTTGCGATGTACTCAGCGATCTCCGCCTCGGACAAGGTGAGCATGGAGACGCGTGTGACTTCGGCGGCGCTCTCGCTGCTAAGGCGCGTGACCACTGCGACTCCAGTGATCACCTGATGGGTGACTCCGGAGAGCAGGCGGAGCATGCGGGCAGCGTCGGCGTCATTGAGTGGCTTGCCGAGAATTTCTCCTTCGGGGGCGACGACGGTGGTGTCGGCACCTAAAACAAAGAGCGGGTCTGCTTCGCTGTCCTGCGCGGAGATCTGCTCGTATACGGTCCGGGCTTTCTCCAGTGCGAGGCGTGTTACGTAGGCGATCGGCGACTCGCCGGGGCGGGGATCCTCTGGAATGTGTGCGGGTCTGATGGTGAAGATATAGCCGGCCTGAGTCAGGAGCTCCTTGCGGCGCGGCGACGCGGAGGCGAGCACGAGCATAGATTGATTATCTCTGAAAGGTCAGGGCACAGCAGGCACAGAGTACAGGCCCAGGGAACAGGGATCAGAGGGTTAAGGAAGAATTTCCACTTTCGTTCCAACTGGCACGAGCTTCCAGATCTCTTCGATTTCAGCGTTTGAAACGGCGAAGAGTCGCGCGATCATCCTGCTTTTTTCTACTCGATCCTTGTGCCGGTCCTCGGCCCATCGGTGGTGCAGATACCCCAGGCCATGCGCGGAGTGTTGTGGGCGAGGCCGTAGCGGCCATTGGGATCGAGCAGGATGATGCCGCCGTGTCCGCCGAGTCGCTTGTTCAGATAGGAGATGGCTTCGGGCGCGACCTCCTCCGGCGAGCGGCCCAGTTGCACGCGGTCGGTCGCCCACTTGCCGAGAACCAGCTTCATGATGGGCTCGCCCCATCCGGTGAGAGAGACGGCGGCGGCGTGGTTGTCCGCATAACAGCCGCAGCCGATGAGGGATGAGTCCCCGACGCGGCCGGGATCTTTGTTGAGCGTACCTCCTGTGGAAGTGGCGGCAGCGATGCGGCCGTGCGAGTCGAGGGCGACGGCTCCAACAGTGTCGTGGGATTCGAGCGGCGGAGCGGCGGTTTCGGGAGACTTGTCGTCTCTAAATTCATCTCCGGCGAAGGTCAGGTCGGGCAGGCCCGCCTGTTCCTTGGCTTGTGCTTCGGCGAGGCGCTTGCGCTCGCGGTCGAGGACCAGCGCAGAGTTGTCGATCAGCGGCATGCCGTGTGCGGCGGCAAATTCCTCGGCTCCCTGGCCGACGAAGTAGACGTGCGGGCTCTTGTCGAGGATGAGGCGCGCCGCCTGGATGGGGTTACGCAGGCGTTCGACGCAGGCAACTCCGCCGGCGCGGAGGGTGTAGCCGTCCATGATGAGCGCGTCGAGCTGCACGCGCCCGTCGCGGGTGAGAAAGCTGCCGCGTCCGGCGTCGAAAGTGGTGTCGTCTTCGAGCCTGGTAACCGCGGCCTCGACAGCATCGACAGCCGAGGCGCCGCGTTCAAGGAGAGCGTAGCCGGTCTGGAGCGCGTCGAAGACTCCCTGCTCGTGAGCCTCGAGCATGTCGTCGGGAATGGCCCAGGCTCCGCCGTGGACGAGAAGAATGGGGCTGCGTGGCATAGATACAGGGTACAGGGTACAGGGGTTCGGGTGTAGGTGAGCTTTCAGGCTTTGGGATCAATACCCTTCATTCTGGTTCTTACCTGAGGCAAGTTGAGATAGATGCACCACCATAGGCCGGCAGCAATAAAAAACGGAACGATCAGAATCGCGAAGCCTTCGTCCAGGCCTTGCCGTTCCGGGTGAAAACAGTCATAAATGAAAACCGCAGAGAACAGTAATAGGAGCAGCCCGAACCCCATCGCGACGTAAGCCGCCCATCGTCTGGATTGACGCAGAGCTGCTGCTGCTCGAAAGCACAGGTATGTGAGCGTCCCGGCAACGACCGAAACAATGAGGCTGCTTACGTTATCGGAATGTCCGTGGACGCGTGAACCATGCACTATCGAGACGATGAATAGTGCTGCGTAGAAAGGAACGTACAGACCAAGAAAACAGCCGAATGCGATAAGCAAAACAGCGCTCACGCGCAACCCGAATGGAGTCTCAGGCTCGCCTTCGATAAGTAAATCGGGCTGTCGGGAAAGCATTTCTGTGACTTTATCCGCACTCCGTTACAAACTGCAATCGGGAAAGCATGAGTAACCATCTACGCGGTTCTATTCCGTATCGCGGCTCGTTACCGTGACGCGAAAGAGAGGCTTTGATTTTTCGGAGGGCTCCATCTCATAGGCCTGTTCAGTTTTGGACGGGTCGTAATCGCGCCAGAGCCAGGTCATCTCTTCGGGAAATTCTGCTGCTCCGTGACCGGAGTTGTGCGTGCCCTTTCCGAAGCTGAAATGGAAGTCGTAGCCCTTGAGTTTGAGAGCGTTGGCGAGGCGAATGTTGGCGAGCGGCCAGCTTCCATAGCGGTCATTCTCCTGATCGTTCGCGCCGTCCTGCAGCCAGACGCGGATGTTCCGGTGTGGCTCGCGCAGCACTTTCTCGGGATAATCCTGGCCTCCGTCGGGGATGTCGGGGCGTTCCTTCCACTGGATGGCGGTGAAGCTGCCGATCCAGGTAATGACGCGGCTGAATTGGTCGGGCATCTGCCAGGCAGCGTTGAAGGAGCAGATGCCTCCGGACGAAAGTCCGGTGATGGCGCGGCTGTAGGCGTCGCGGCGGATGTTGTATTTCGATTCGACCTCGGCGAGGACTTCGTCACGCAGAAAACGCGCATAGCGGTCGCTGACCGTGTCGTAGAGCGTGCTGCGCATGGAGTCCTTGAGCGTGCGGTGCCATTGGTCGGAATAAGCCTTCACGAAGTTATAGGTGGGCGTGCCGGGCGAGGCACTGATATCTCCGGGATTGATGAAGACGCAGATCATCACCGGGATTTTCTTCTGCGCGATGAGGTTGTCGATGACATTCAGCGCAGGATTGTTGCCGTTGCGATCGATGTATCCGCCGCCATCCTGAAAAACCATGAGCGCGGCGGCCACTTTGGGGTCGTACTCGGCGGGCACGTAGATCCAGTACTCGCTCTTCATCCCGTCGTAGATCTTGCTGGTATGAGTGATTTTTGGCGAGAGCGTGCCGGAGGGCACTCCGGGCTGGAGATAGGAGAGCGGGCCGAAGGCGGGCAGATCGAGACGGCCTCCGAAGGGAGCTCCGTTGACGACGTAGTGGAAAGAGTGCAGCTTGCCCAGGGGCTCGATATGCGCGACGCCATACCAAAGGTCGGAACCGGTTATTGGCTGCATTTGCGTTCCGGCTGCCGCTGCGTCATCGATGACCAGAGTCGGCTGCGAGGCGGATTCAGTGGCGAAGAAGAAGTCGGGCCCGTGGCCTGCCCAGGCGGTTCCTTCCTTCAGCTCTTTGGCGTCAAAGGTAGAGGCGATGGCCTGCGGCAGCGTTGGGCTGTGGGCGTTAGCGAGATCGATGAGCTGCGGCGCGGAGAGCTTTTGCTGAGCAAAAGCGAGGGCGGGAACGGCCAGACAGAGGCTGAGGAGCGCGGGCTTCCACATGGTGGAAATACTATATGGGCGGATGGTTAGGGGCGAGAGGGGGCCTGCGGTTCTGGCCGAATCTTCATGGTCGCGATTATGCCGATGACGACGAGCACGGGAATGACGTCAGTGATCCAGGGGAGACCGTTTGTCGTCAACAGATGGGCCTGGAATAGAACGATCTTGGAGATGGTAAGCAGCAGATAAAGAATGACTGCCGTCCTGCGCATTTTGAAGACGGCAAAGATGAAAATGCAGGCGGCCAGGTCTCCCATGACGATGCTGGCGAGCCAGGGCCCGATCTGGGTCGAAAGAGCAACCTCAAGCGCGGTGGGGAGCGCATAGAGGACAAGTGGCAACGCCGCGAGTAACAGCGGGAGAGGCAGGCCGGCTAACTTCTGCGAGAAATCCGGGAGCGGTTTGCCGGGCATGCGGATAACATTGTTCGCCGGATTGCCTAAGTCCCTGTTCAAAGAAGCCCGCGCCGCGCAGATATGGCTGGTTTCCAGCTCTTTTATGGCGGAGAGGCCTCTGGCCATGCCGACGGTCAAAAAGCATCGGGTGCAGATGATTTCGCAATTACCGTCTTTCTGATAGCGGTGATGATAGTACATAAGTCACGTCCGAGTAAGTAAAAGCGGCAGTTACAACTTATACGTCGGGCCAGCCGAAATAGACGCATGAGTTCTCTCGGAAGTTTCGCAGGCGAGAAGGTCGGACAAACCAGAGTTCTTAGCGGCGTTTTTTCCCTTTCTTTGGGAGGGCACGCGGCTTCGCGGCCTGGCGCTGCATGCTGGGCCTGGCGGACTTGTTCTTCGATTTCTTGTTGCGTTTGGATTTGGGGGAGGGGGTCTTCTTCTTATCGGACTCGCTATGGGACGGCTGTGCTCCCGATTTCATTTCTGATCCCTGTTCCCTGATCCCTCTTCCCTCGTCTTCGTCGACGATCGAGAATTGCAGGCGCTTCTGCACCGCGTCGATGCGGTCGAGGAGAACGCGGACGCGCTGGCCGAGTCGGAAGCGGCGTCCCCAGCGCTCGCCGATGATCTCGCGGGTGTTTTCGCGGAAGGTGTAGTAGTCGTTGTCGAGCGCGCCCAGGCTCTGGATGGGCACGAGACCCTCGACGAAGAGGTCGGTGAGCTCGACGAAGAGTCCATATTTGGTGGCGCTGAGGATCATGGCGTCGAAGTCTTCTCCAACGCGGTCGCGCATGAACTTGACCTTCTTCCACTCGACGAGCTCGCGCTCGGCATCGGCGGCGCGGCGTTCGGTGTCGGAGCATTCGGTGGCGATAAGGTTGAGGTCGGATTCCGAGATGGATTCCACCACATGTCCCAGAAGCGGAACATGGGGCACCCGGTTTCGTTCCCCTTTCTGAACTTCTGATCCCTGTTCCCTGTGCTCTGAGCCCTGCCTTGCTGAGCCCTGAGCCCTGATCCCTGATCCCTGTTTTGCGTGCCCTGATCCCTGTTTTGCGTGCGGTTCGCCGGGGACGAGGTGTCCGTGACTACTGACTCCGGAATCGAGCAGCGATTTGGCGATGCGGTGCACGATGAGATCGGGGTAACGGCGGATGGGCGAGGTGAAGTGCGTATAGCAAGGCGCGGCGAGCGCGAAGTGTCCCTCGTTCTTTTCGCTGTAACGGGCCTGCTTGAGCGAGCGCAGCATAAGGTAGGAGAGGATGCGCTCCTCGGGCTTGCCGGCGATCTTCGCGGTCAGCTTCTGATACATGCGCGGCGTGACGGGAATGTCTTCGGGGACTTCGTGAAGGCGCGCGTTGGTGCGACCGCGTCCGCCGTCGCGGCGTTGATGCTCGCGGCGCTCGCCCCTGGTCTGAAATTTGCGCACGGGGAGGTTGCCGATGCCCAGCGAGTATCCAAAAGATGCGGCGATGTCTTCGAATTCCACGATGCGGCGCGGTTCTGGCTTCTCGTGGATGCGGTAAAGCGAGGGCACGGCGAGTTGTTCGATCCACGACGCCACGCACTCGTTGGCCGAGAGCATGAACTCTTCGATCAGCCGGTGCGCCCAGTTGCGCTCCGAGCGGGTGACCGACTTCATAGCTCCGAACTCGTCGAATTCGATGATGGGCTCAGGGAGGTCGAAGTCAATCGACCCGCGGCGGTCGCGCTTCTGGTTGAGGATCTCGGCGAGCTGTTTCATGCGCTCGAAGGATGGGACGAGCGGGGCGAATTCAGCGCGGGTAGGCTCGTCCCCTTCGAGGATTTTGTGGACCCGGGTGTAGGTCATGCGGCGCGCGGAGCGGATAACTCCCTCAGTCACTTCATACCCGAGAATATTTCCACTGGCGTCGATATCCATGAGGCAGGAGAGCACGAGGCGGTCTTCATCGGGGCGAAGGCTGCAGATGTTGGTCGAGAGCTCCTGCGGGAGCATGGGGATGGCGCGGTCGGGAAAGTAGACAGAGTTGCCGCGCAGGCGAGCTTCGAGGTCGAGCGTGGTGCCGGGATGGACATAGTGGGCGACGTCGGCGATGTGGACCTGAAGATGCCAGTGGCCAGTGGCGTCGTCGTGTTCCACGAGCACGGCATCGTCGAAGTCGCGGGCGGTTTCGCCGTCGATGGTGACGATGGGCAGGTCGCGGAAATCGTGGCGGGCGGCGATGACTTCGGGATCGAGATGGGCGACGGCGCTGGCTTCGGCGAGCACCTTTTCGGGAAAGATGCGGGGGAGATGGTGCTTGCGAATGATCATCTCGACATCGACGCCAAAGTCATCGGGATGGCCGAGGATCTCGATCACTTTTCCGCGGGCAGGACGCGAGGGCGTGGGCCAGGCGGTGATTTCTACGTCGACGACGATACCTTCGAGGTTATTGGGGTCGTAGTCGCGGGCCTGGAGACGGGCTTCTTCGCCCAGGACGCGGTGCGGGGTGGCGGTGGTGTCCGGTCTGGGCAGCTCAGAGTCAAACGGAATAATGATGGGCTGGGTCATCCGGTCGTCGAAGGGAGTGACATAGTTGCCTCCCATCCGCCCGTATTCATTCTCGCGATTGCGCCCTTCGCGTGCGTAGTGAAAGACGCCGACGACGGTGGGATTGCGGCGGGTGAGGACGCGCAGGATGCGGCCGAGTTTTCTGCCGTCGGGACGGGCCGGCAAAAGCTCGACGAGCACCTGGTCGCCCTGCATCGCTTCGCCGATTTCATTGGGCGGGATGAAGATGTCGTTTTCCCGGTCGCCCTGCGCGGGGCGAACGAAGCCGAAGCCATCGCGGTGCAGGTCGAGGCGTCCGGCGACGAGATTCTCGGGACGGTAGCCGGGACTGCCCCCCGATCGATCATCCGATCGGCGCTCGGATTTCGCCGGAGCCTTGGGAATGCCCCACTGCTCGCGGTCAGTTTTTACCAGATGGCCGGCGGCGGTGAGGCGGGCGAGGTGTTCGAGCAGCAGGCGGCGCTCACGGCCCCCGCCGAGCGAAAATTCGCGAACCAGCTGCTTGTATCCCGCGCGCTGGTTCGGGGATCGCTCGATTTGACGGAGGAGTTCGCGGTCGGTCACAGGGATTATGGTACGGCAGTACCGTGGGCTTCCCATTCCGGTTAAGTGACTCAAAGTTGGAAACAATGGCGAAAAGATTCACAGGGGAGGGTGCATTTTCCCAGCGCACGTGTATAAGATCGAGACACAGCGCCGATTGTGCGGATTTGCGGTGGTTAGGAGGCCTGGGAAGGCCAAGCAAAGAGGGATCGACGTAATTCAAGCTCTGCGGGTTTTAGCGGCGATGCGATGGGCGAAAGTTTCCCACGGCGCCACGGCCAGGGGGCAAGCATGAGAGAAGAGAGGAAAAGTTAACAAGATGGCGTGGAATAAACTGAATCAGCCCAGCACTTCGTCGCAGACACCCACCGAACCAGTTCGCCCGGCGGCGCCTGCTACCCCCAGTTATGAACCGGCGGCCCGCACCCCCACAGCCAGCGCACAGCCTGCTTCCGCCGACCAGGCGACGATCGGGAAGAGCCTGGTGGTGAAGGGCGAGGTGAGCGGCTCGGAATCCCTTTACATTGACGGCAAGGTGGAAGGCGCCATCAACCTGCCGGGCAACCGAGTGACCGTAGGCCGAAACGGACAGGTCTCAGCGAACATCACGGCGCGCGAAATTGTCGTCCTCGGCAAGGTGCGCGGCAATATGAGCGCGAGCGACCGCGTGGACATTCGCAGCGAAGGCTCGCTGACCGGCGACGTGACAGCGCAGCGGATTTCGATTGAAGATGGCGCTTTCTTCAAGGGCGGCATCGACATTCGCAAGCCGGGCACCGACGCCAAGGACACGAAGCAGGTGAATTCCGGACAGGTGAACTCCGGCGCGAACGTCGAGGCTCCCAAGCCGGTTCCTGCGCAAGTGTAACTTCTTCAGATACGTATTAGACACGTATCGCGCGAGAGGCTCCAGCTCCATGCTTGGAGCCTTTTGTCCTTTTTGGGGGCCCTGCACAACCCCATACGCGAATGGAGCGAAAAATTCTCAATCTCTCGAAATTGCTTCCGCATGGGCAGCCGGCCGGAAGGTGGCATCCTGATTCACCAGGAGAAAATATAGTGCTACCGTCACCAGCGCGAAACCCGCTCCTGTCAAAGCCTTCGAAGCTCCAAAGATGGGAATCAGCTTCCCCAGCGCAAGGGCGCCTAAGGGAAGGCCGGCCCGGAAAGCCAGGGTGTACACGCTCATCACCCGGCCCCGCATTGCATCGGTCGCAATGAGTTGCGCCAGAGAGATCATCAGGGAGGCGGACGCCATAATGGCAGCGCCAGCCAGAAAGATAAGTACGCAAGAGAGAGGAAGCCATTTAGACAGAGCAAAACCTGCGGTGAAGATTCCGAGCGAGATCAAAATCAACAGCGTGATACGGCCCTGACCCTTCAACTTTGCCATGGCCGCGACGGTCAACGCCCCAGAGATCGATCCTGCGCCGGAGGACACCAGCAGTACCGTGTACGTTCCTGGACCTCCGTGAAAGATGTTCTGCACAAAGACGGGTAGAAATCCGTTGATCGAAAAGCCGAAGAGGGTTGTACAAAACGCCAGTACGACTAACGCGCTCATCCCGTCGCGTTGTCGTATGAATTGGATGCCCTCTTTCATGCTGCTTAGAACTCGCTGTTGCGTCTTCGCGGGTACAAACGTGACATGGATCATGAACAGTGAGGCGATCACCGCGATGTAGGAAATGCCATTCAGCGTGAAACACCAGGTTGCGCCCAGCGTAGTGTACGCAATCCCACCAATCGTCGGGCCGAGGATACGGGCCAGGTTGAACTGAATCGAATTCATGGCAATCGCGTTGGTCAGGTCTTCCGGGGCCACGAGGGTCGGCAATAGAGCCGAGTAGGCTGGTCCGCCAAAGGATTGCCCTAAACCCACGACGAACGAGAGAGTGAGGATGTGCCAAACCTTGACCATGTGTAAGGCGAACAACGCCGCCAGAAGAAAAGCGCTCGCCATCTGGATATATTGCGAGACGAGAAGCATTTTTCGCCGATCCATGCGGTCCGCGAAGACACCACCGAACAGGGAAAACATCATGATCGGAAGCTGACCCAGGAACAGGTCCAGCCCCAGATAGAAAGGTTTCTTAGTTAGATCGTAGATAAGCCAGCTCTGGGCGAACTGCTGGACGAACGTCCCAATCGTGGAAAGGCAGGCTCCCATCCACATGAGGCGGAAGTCACGATAGCGAAAGGCTCTGAAAGTTCGCGCGAGGAATGGAGGGAAGATGGCCACTGAATGAGCTCATCCCTCCTTTATAGCGTCGCGATGCGTGAGCATTTTTGTAAGCAGAAGGTTCCCGGAATCCGCCTCCCCAAAAAGGGAGCAATTAAAAAGATGAAAGTAAGCCGGCTCGGTCGCACTTTCTCTGTAGATTCAAGCTGACCCATATCGCAAAAGAAGGCTTGCAAATTCTGCTCTCGCATGGTCTAGTGTAAAAGCTCGACAGAGACGACAAGCGATGCGACTCCTATCCCAACTCCGAAATCATCGACCCGCTGCTCAAAGTGCATTGGCAGTGACGCCGTCGAGTCAATACGGCCGGGACCGGGGTCCACTCGCGAGATAACGCTCATCTACTGAGAGTTTTGTCAGAAGCCCCGGCCAGCAGGCTGGGGCTTTTGCTTTGTCGAGCAAGACGGGGAGTCGCGAAGCGCACACGATAAATCCGGACCAATGAGCCGGAGAAGGAAGAGGTAGTCATGAAGATGGTGGGTAACATCCCCGTCTGGGGAGAACACGAAGAAAAGACGCTGAAGCAGATCGAGACCTGCGCGGCTACGGCGGATCGCGCGGCGCTGATGGCCGACGGGCACCTGGGCTATGCGGTTCCGATCGGCGGCGTGGTGGCGTACAAGGACGCGATCAGCCCTTCCGGTGTTGGCTTTGATATTGCCTGCGGCAACAAGGCGGTGCGCGTCGACATGCCCGGTGAGGAGCTGCGTGCGAAGATCGGCGCAATCATGAATGATGTCTGGTCGACACTGAGCTTTGGCGTGGGGCGGAAGAACGCCGAGCACGTCGAGCACGAGATCTTCGACCGGGATCATGCCGGTTGGGATCTCGAGGCTACCAATCCGCTGAAGCGCAAGGCTGAAAACCAGCTGGGAACGATCGGGTCGGGAAACCACTATGTTGATCTTTTCACCGATGAGCAGGATCGCGTTTGGATCGGCGTGCACTTCGGCTCGCGCGGATTCGGGCACGGCGTTGCGACGTGGTTTCTGAATGCGGCGGGCGCGAAGGACGGCATGGAGGTCGAGCCCTGCGTGTTGTCTGCGTCGACCGATCTGGGCGAGCAGTACATTCGTGCGATGACCCTGGCCGGCGAATATGCCTACGCCGGACGCGACTGGGTCTGCGATCGCGTGGCGCGCTTGCTGGGAGCGCCGATTGTGGAGAGCGTGCACAATCACCACAACTTTGCGTGGCGTGAAGAGCACGACGGCGACCAGTACTGGGTGGTCCGCAAGGGTGCGACACCGGCATTTCCTGGCCAGAAAGGATTCGTCGGCGGCACGATGGCCGAGCCTGCCGTCATTCTCGAAGGCGTGGAGAGTGAGGAGTCGAAGTTGGCGCTCTACAGCACGATTCACGGTGCAGGCCGTGTGCTCGGCCGTCGCGATGCTGCGGGCGTCGTCGATCGCAAGACCGGCGAGGTCAAGCGTCCGGGCAAGGTGACGCGCGAGATGATGAACGCGAAGATCGCAGAGGCCAACGTTGAGCTGCGCGGCGCGGGCGTCGACGAGTCTCCGCACTGCTACAAGCGCCTGAACGAGGTGCTGGCGGCGCACCAGAGCAGCGTGAAGATTCTGCACACGCTGACTCCCGTGGGCGTGGCCATGGCGGGCGCGAATGAGTTCGATCCTTACAAGGATTGAACGATCTAAACGGGGCCTGTGATGGGCCCCGATTTTTCTTGCACTGCTTACGCCGCGCTCGATTTAAAGAAGCGGGCCAGAAGCTGATCAGGCAGAACTGAGCCGGTGAGCTTGAGGATGGCGTACGAGATCAGCGTAAAAAGAACGGACGCGGCCAGAAGCAGAAAGAGTTCGTGCAGGCGGCTGGTGGTCGGAAAGAGATGGCGCAGTCCGGCAAGCGCGGCATAGCTGGCTGCTGCGGCGGCGAGCGAGCGCAGCAGTTCGGGATATTCGAGGCCGCGGAGCGGCACCATTCGGTTGCGGTCGAGCAGGATGGCCAGCGTGAGGGTTTGAATAAGTATCCCGATGTCGGAGGCGACGGCCAGGCCCGTCGGTCCGAGCGACCGGTAGAGCCACCAGTAGATGGGCAGGGAAGCGAAAGTGACGATCGTTCCGGCGATCATGGGCGTGAGCGTGTTGCCGGTTGCGTAGTAGGCGCGCGCGTAGATGGCCTGTGCCGACCACAGGCAGAGCGAGATGGAGAAGATGGCGAAGTAGAGGGCCATGGTCGCCGCGTCGGCACGATGAAAGGCTCCCCCGCGCAGCAGGAGGTCGACGCCGGGCAGCGCCATCGCGATCATGAAGGCCGTCAGCAGAATGGAAAACGCCAGAATGCGCGAGACGGACGAGTTCACCGCGCGGCCAAAGGGCGCGGGATTGGGCCGTCCATCGTCGCCGAGCTTTCCCCAGAGCGAAGCCAGGAACGGCAGGGACGCGGCTCCGGCAGCCTGCCCGAGGGCGACCGGCGCGGTAAAGATCTGCTTGGCGTAGGCGAGTAGAGAGATCGCTCCGCCGGTGTGCGAGGCGTAGTGGTTGATGATCCAGTTGTCGGCGGTGACGAGCGAGACGCCAAGCATCAGGGGGACCGACATGCGAACCCATTCATGCAGGCCGGGATTTGACCAGTCGAGGGCGGGGCGCAGGCGTAGGCCGGCGCGGTGCGCCCAGATGGCGTTCATCAGCAGCGGACCGCAGATGGCTCCGGCGACGGTGCCGATGGCGAGCGACTGAATGCCGATCGCGTGCGCGAAGAAGACGCCGCCGAGGATCGTTCCGAGACTATAGATGAGTGGCGAAATCGCCTGCACGGCAAACTGCTTGCGGACGAGCAGGACAGCTCCGAGGACGCCGCCGGCGAGAAAGCAGAGCTGCGCGGGTAGGAGAATGCGGGTGAGGTGGGTGCAGAGGGCCGCCTTGGCGGCGGGGAATCCGACGAACCACCAGCGGACATACCAGGGTGCGGCAAGTTCGGCGAGGAGGATGGCGGCGCCGAGCACCAGCGTCATCGTTGTGAGGATGACCGACATGGCGCGCTCGCCCTCGGCATCGCGTCCCTGCTCGTGGTAGCGGCTGAGCATGGTAACGAAAGTGATGGATGCGGCTCCGCCGACGAGAAAATAGGAGATCATGTCGGGAAGCTGGAAGGCGGCGTTGAATGCGTCGGCGTCGGCGTTGCGTCCGAAAAGGTAGGCGATGTACTTGACGCGGACGAGGCCGATGACGCGCGAGAGCATCGCGGAGGCCATCAGCACCAGCGTGGCAGTGAAGGCGGTGTGGCGATGAGAGGGACGAAGGAGTAAGAATGCTCTTTGCCAGCGCGGAGCGTTTGAGGTGGAAGCCATTAAGGATGGTCTGATTTTACCTTCCGGCGAAAGACAGTATCGACTTGCGGGAAAGCAGATAGGGGAGAATGGAAAATTTTCGGCTGAAGGTCTTTCGCACCGTGGCGGAACAGGCGAGCTTTCGCAAGGCGGCTGAGCGACTGAATCTGAGCCAGCCAGCCGTCAGCCAGCAGATTCATGCGCTCGAAGAAGAACTGGGTACGACGCTCTTCGATCGCAGCGGAAATCGTGTGCGGCTGACCCCCGCGGGCACGGTGCTCTTTAAATATGCGCGGCGCGGAGCGCAACTGGTGCGCGAGGCTCTCGATGCGCTGGCGAAGATCGAGGGCCAGCCGCGCGGCGAGCTTCGCCTGGGCGCGTCGACGACCGTGGCGCAGTACATTCTTCCTCGCATGCTGGGGGCTTTTCAGAAGCAGTATCCGCTGATCGCCCTCTCGGTAACGAGTGGCAACACGGAGCAGATTGTCGAATTGCTGCTGCGCGGCGAAATCGCGATGGGCATCATCGAAGGACCGGCGTCGAGCCGCGAACTGCGCAAGCGGCGGTTTCTCGAGGACCGCATGGTCCTGATTGTTCCCAAGGGGCATCCGTGGGCGGCGATGCGCGAGGTTCCGCTGCAGGCGTTGAAGGAGGTCCCGCTGCTGATGCGCGAGCCGGGCTCCGGTTCGCGGCGCGTGGTGGAGATGGCCCTAAAGCGCAGCGGGCTGAAGCTTAACCAGCTCAGAGTGGCGATGGATCTCGATTCGACCGAAGCGATCGTATCAGGCGTCGAGGCCGGGCTCGGTGTGGGCTTTGTCTCGCAGTGGGCCATCGGCAAGGAGGTGCGCCTGGGCACGCTGAAGCCGGTGCGCGTGGCGCACCTCGAGATAGTGCGCGACCTGACGCTGATTCAGCGCTCGGGTCCATCGCTTGAGGGGGCAGTGGGAGCTTTCGAGCGCTTCGTTCTGAATGAAGCCGAGCAGGCAACGAATCGCGATAAGAAAAAATTATAGGTCATTGCAAATTCGATCTGGACCGCTTAACGCCCGGGTGCCACGCTGATAGAGACATGAGCAAGAATCTCTTCTATGTGGGGATCATCCTGGCTGCGGCCGGGATACTCTCTCCGCCGCTCGCGCTGGCCGCAGGGCTGGCGTACGGGCTTCTGACGATGCACCACTATCACGTCGACGCGCGGCGGCTCTCGAAGTTTTTGCTGCAGGCTTCCGTCGTCTGCCTGGGCTTCGGAATGAACCTCGGGCAGGTGATTCAGGTGGGGCGGTCAGGATTTCTCTACACGGCCATCGGAATTACCTTCGCGCTGAGCCTGGGCGTGCTGCTGGGCTGGCTGTTGCGGGTGGCGAAGACACAGTCATTCCTGATCTCGGCGGGCACGGCCATCTGCGGGGGCAGCGCGATCGCTGCGCTGGGCCCGGTCACCGGCGCAAGCGAAGAAGCGATGGCGGTTTCGATGGGAACGGTCTTCGTGCTGAACTCCGTCGCGCTGTTTATCTTTCCCGTGATCGGAAGCGCGCTGCATCTCTCGCAGACACAATTCGGACTGTGGGCGGCGCTGGCCATTCATGACACAAGCTCCGTCGTAGGGGCGTCGGCGAAGTACGGCGCCGTGGCGCTGACCGTCGGCACGATGGTCAAGCTGGCGCGCGCCCTGTGGATCGTGCCCCTGGCGCTGGCCGTAGCCGCGATAAAGAAGAGCCGCACCCGGGTGCAGTGGCCGTGGTTCATCGGGCTGTTTGTGCTGGCCGCGGTGATGAACAGCTATGTGCCGTGGCTGCGCCCGGTTTATCCCACGCTGGCGCGGCTGGGGCGGCTGGGACTGGCGGTGACGCTCTTCCTGATCGGGACGGGGATCAACCGCGAGACGATCCGGAGTGTCGGCGCAAAGCCGATGATCCAGGGCGTGCTGCTGTGGATCGTGGTGGGCAGCGTTTCGCTATGGGCAATTGTCGAGGGCTGGATTCATTTGTGAGGGTCGCCGCTTCCGGAGGTATTAGGATGGAACTTCACATTCTCTCGCCGTGAAGGAATCCGCATGCAGAAGCGAAATCTCCTTACTATTGAGCGCCGGGTGGCTATCGCCGCGGCGCTGTTTTTCTTTGCGCTCCTTTTCTTTGGTCTCAATGTTGAGGCGCAGCAGATGATTCACGGCGGCAACGGAATCGAATTGCCTCCTCCGCCGGTAGCCGCCGTGCACACCGTGGTCGACGACTATCACGGCGTAAAGATCGAAGATCCGTACCGCTGGCTCGAGGACGCGAAGAGTCCGGAGACGCGGGCGTGGATTGACGCCGAAAATGCGTACACGCAGAAATATCTCTCCCAGGTGACGATTCGCCCCGAGGTTGTGACGCAGCTGACGGCGCTCTTCCGGGTCGACTCCTATACCGTTCCGCAGCTTCACGGCGGGAAGTACTTCTTCGAGAAGCGTCTGGCGGAAGAAAACCAGATGTCCATCTACCTGCGCGACGGGTGGAAGGGCGCGGATGAACGGCTGATCGATGCCACGAAGCTGAGCGCCGATCAGAATACCTCGGTAAATATCCTGGATATCTCGGAGAACGGTGATCTGCTGGTTTATGGCGTGCGCCAGGGCGGGGCCGACGAACTGATCATTCACACGCTGGATGTGAAGACGCGCACGGAGCGTCCCGATGTGCTGCCTGCTGGACGATATTTCGGCGTGAGTCTCAGCCCCGGCAACAAGGGCCTGTACTACTCAGTCTTCACGCCCAAAGTCGGCACGACGCTATGGTTGCATACCTTCGGCACGCCGCTGCAGAGCGATGTGAAGGTCTTCGGCGGTGAATATCGCGGCGTCAAGCTGGGTGAGCTCGACCTGATCAGCGCAGGGGTCACCGACAACGAGCGTTATCTCATCGTTCAGATCTCCCACGGTGTTCCCGCGACGCGCGACGACATCCTGGTGAAGGACCTGCGTAAGCCGGAGAGCGATTTTGTGCCGCTGGTCTACGGCGTCGAAGGACACATGAATGTGAACAACATCGGAGATCGCTTCTTCCTTTGGACCGACTTCCAGGCAGCCAATGGGCGCATCGTCGAAGCGCTTCCGGGCGGAGAACCTTCGCAGTGGAAGCCGGTGATTGCCGAAGGAAAGAACGTAATCGATACCTTCAGCATTGCCGGAGGCAAGATCTTCGTTTCGCGCCTGAGGGACGTGAAGACCGAGACGACGATCTATTCGCTGGACGGAAAGCAAATCGGGACGCTGAGCTACCCCGGCATCGGTTCCGGATCGGTCGTCTACGGGCGTGCGGAGCAGACGGAGGGCTTTTACACCTTCCAGTCGTTCATCAGGCCGCCGACCATTTATCGCTATGACACGAAGACGGGGAAATCCGAGGTCTTTGCCCAGCCGAAGGTGCCCTTCGATTCCTCGCAGTACGAGGTAACGCAGGTCTTCTATACATCGAAAGACGGCACCCGCGTGCCCATGTTCGTCGCTGGCAAAAAGGGCCTGGCTCGCGACGGCAACGCTCGGCTGCTGATGACCGGCTATGGCGGCTTCGATCTGCCGATGCTGCCCGGATGGCAACCCTTGTATGCGTGGTGGATGGCGCAGGGTGGATTCTTCGCGCTGCCGAACCTGCGCGGCGGCAACGAATATGGCGAGGCCTGGCACAAAGCCGCGATGTTCGAAAACAAGCAGAATGTCTTCGACGACTTCTTTGCGGCGGCCGAATATCTGATCAAAAACAGTTACACATCGCCCGAGCATTTCGCGATCAGCGGGCGCTCGAACGGCGGCTTGCTGATGGGCGCGGCGATGACGCAGCGGCCCGACCTCTTCGGCGCAATCTGGTGCGGCTATCCGCTGCTCGATATGCTGCGGTACGAGAACTTCGAATTCGGCCGCGCATGGACGACAGAGTACGGCAGCGCGGAGAACGCGAAGGACTTTTCATACATCGTGAAGTACTCGCCCTATCAGCATGTGAAGGCGGGAACGAAATATCCGGCGATCCTCTTCTTTACCGGAGACAGCGACACGCGCGTCGACCCGCTGCATGCCCGCAAGATGACGGCGTTGATGCAGGCGGCGAATGGCGGTGACCGTCCCATTTTGCTGCACTACTCGCTGAAGGGCGGGCACAGCTCGGGCGTCTCCATCTCGCAACTTGTGGAAGATTATGCCGATCAGCTGGCTTTCCTGTGGAATGAGACGGGCGGCAAGTGAGCGCGGAGCTCTCTCATCGACTATCCCAAAATAAGCCAGCCGGCAGCTGTCGGCTAACGTTGGTCCCTGACGTTCCGATAAACCGCATACCTGCATAGGCGGGCGTGTCCTTTTGCGGACCATCGGGCGAAGTGTGCCGCGCCGTCAGCAGGAACCAGAGCGGAGAGCTAAATGGGGGAACAGTTTCAGGGAGGGTGCGAGCAGCGATTCCTGCTGGCCGTCGAAGCGTCCCTGGACGGTTTCTGGGACTACGACGTCGCCGGCAAGATGGCGCACTACTCGGCTCGGTGGCAGGCCATCGCCGGCTTTGAGCCGCGTGAGCACGCGGCAGATCTGGCCCACTGGCTGGAGCGGGTACACCCCGAGGATCGCCCCCGATTTGAGACAGAGCTGAAGGCGCTGTGCGCCGGCAAGTCGAGAAGGATGCGCAGCGAGCATCGTCTGCGCGACCACTGCGGATTGTGGCGTTGGGTTTCGGTGCGCGGCATAGCCGAGCGCAGCCAGACCCGTGACGGTGAGCTCGGCGAGGTGCTACGCATCGCCGGCTCGATGACCGATCAGACCGAGCGCAAGATGGCCGATCCGCTTACCGGGCTGCCCAACCGCACATTTTTTATCGATCACCTCGAGCGGCGGCTGGAGCGCGCGCGCGCGAGCGACGTGTGGGATTTCGCCGTTCTCTCCCTGGCCATCGAGCGCTTCAAGATGGTGAATGAGAGCCTCGGCTATGCGGGCGGCGACGCACTCTTGATGGAGACTGCCTTGCGATTGACCGATGTGATGTCGAACTGGCAGGCTCCCGCTGAAGCTGTGATTGCGAGGCTGAACGGGGCGGAGTTTCTGGTCTGCATGGAAGGCGTGGCAAGCGAGCAGCAGGCGATTACGCTGGCTCATGAGATCGACGCGGCGGTGCGCCAGCCTTTCCAGTGGCGGCGCGAACGGGTGGCTCCATCGGCGGCCATGGGCATTGCCCAGGCTGACGAGGGATACGCGCATCCGGAGGAGCTAATGCGCGACGCGGACACGGCCATGACCGAGGCCAAGACGCTGGGGCGCGGGCGGCTGGTCTGCTATTCGAGCGGCATGCGCGAGCGCGCGATGGCCCGGCTGAAGATGGAAGCCGACCTCGAGCAGGCCATTCGCGCGGGCGAACTGGTGCTGCACTATCAGCCGGAGATCGACCTGCAAACGCGAACGATCGCGGGCTTCGAAGCACTGGTCCGCTGGCGGCATCCGGAGCGCGGCCTCATCGCGCCGGCGGAGTTCATCCCGCTCGCCGAGGAGACCGGGCTCATTCTGCCACTGGGTGACTGGGGACTCGCCGAGGCTTGCCGCCAGGTGGCCGCATGGAAGAACCTCTCGGCTGCGCCGACAGCGCTGCGGGTGAGCGTGAATCTGTCGGCCAGGCAATTCGGAAGGGAGGGACTGGCGGCGCATGTCGCCGACGTTCTGGCCGGCGCTTCAGTCTCGCCCGACGACCTGCGCCTGGAGGTGACCGAGAGCAGCCTGATGAGCAATCCCGAGACGGCTCTGGAGACGATGCAGGATCTGAAGGCGCTGGGCGTGGGCCTGCACATGGACGATTTCGGCACCGGCTACAGCTCGCTCAACCATCTGCACCGCTATCCCTTCGACACGCTGAAGATCGACCGCTCGTTTATCCAGGGAATTGCCGAGGAGCAGGACAGCGTGGAGATTGTCGGCACCATTCTCGACCTCGCGCGCTCGCTCGAAATGGATGTAGTCGCCGAGGGAATCGAGACCGCCGAACAGGTCGTGCGGCTCAAAGCGCTGGGATGCCGGCTGGGGCAGGGATACTACTTCGCGAAGCCGATGGAGCCGGAGCGGATCACCGCAATGCTGGCGTTGCCCGATGAGGCCGGATACCGCTTTCCTGAAACGCTGCCTGCTCAATTAGCGTAGCGGCCCTAATAAAAAACGGCGCGAAGCGCTCTCTTTGGCCCCAGTCAGCACTCAATTACGTTCAGAGCCAATCCCGCCAGCGATGTCTCCTTGTAACGCGACTGCATATCCAGGCCGGTGAGATACATCGTCTGGATTACCTGGTCGAGCGATACCTTGTGCTCTTCCGTCTCGTTCATCGCAATGCGGCAAGCGTGCACCGCTTTCACTGCGCCCATCGCGTTGCGCTCGATGCACGGAATCTGCACCAGACCGCCGATGGGATCGCAGGTCATCCCCAGGTTGTGCTCCATTGCGATCTCGGCCGCGTGCTCCACTTCGCCGTTGGTGCCTCCGAGCGCGGCTGCCAGACCGCCCGCCGCCATTGAGCACGCTACGCCCACCTCGCCCTGACATCCTACTTCCGCGCCGCTGATCGACGCGTTCTCTTTGTACAGCACGCCAATCGCTGCCGACGTCAGAAAATAACGTAGGACGCCGGCCTCATCCGCGCCGCCACAGAATGTCGTGTAATACCGTGCTACCGCGGGAATCACTCCCGCCGCGCCATTCGTCGGCGCCGTGACTACGCGCCCTCCCGCGGCGTTCTCTTCATTCGCTGCCATCGCATAGACGGTCACCCAGTCGAGAGGAGCCAGCGGATCGCCAGTTCCCTTTCCGCCGCTTTCTTTCTCGCGCAGACGCTGCGCCAGCCGCAGAGCCCGTCTCCGCACACCCAACCCGCCCGGCAGAATTCCCTCCGTCGACATGCCGCGCTCAATGCACCCCTGCATCACCTGCCAGATGTGCAGAATCCCCGCACGCACCTCCGCCTCGTCGCGCAGCGCGCATTCATTGCGCAGCATCAACTCCCAGATCGCCAATCCCTCGCGGGCTGCGGTCTCCAGCAACTCCGCCGCGCTCTTAAAGGGATACGGTACCGCCGCCATCGTCATCAGCGGCGCATTGCCCGCGCCGTCCGAATCTGCAACGATGAATCCTCCTCCGATGGAGAAGAAGGTCGCCGCCTGCAGCACATTTCCGCCCGCATCGAATGCCGTAAATTTCATCCCGTTCGGATGCTGCGTCCTGGCCCCCGGCGGATACATCTGGTCGCGATGAAATCGCAGGTCCTCGGGTTCGCGGAAGGGAATTGCGCGTTCGCCGAGCAGAAACAGCGTTCCGCTCTCGCGAATTGCCGCCAGTTTCGGATCGATCGTCGCCGGATCGATCGTGCTCGCCTCCTCGCCGCTCAACCCGAGCAGCACCGCGCGATCGGTCCCGTGTCCGATGCCGGTGAGCGCCAGCGATCCATACAACTCGGCGCGCACGCTCGCGACGCGCTCCTGCAACCCCGCATCTGCAAGCTCCAGCGCGAATCGCCGCGCAGCACGCATCGGCCCCATCGTGTGCGAGCTCGATGGTCCGACGCCGACTTTATACAGATCGAAAAGGCTCGTCTTCACAACCGCTCATTCTATTCTTCCGGAGGGGAACGAAAGAATCGCGCGCTGATTCTAATCCCTAATTCCTAATCCCGAATCCCTGCCTTACGTTACCAACGCTACCTCTTCCACGGCGTTCTTCATCGCCTCGTGCCAATTCCGCCGTGTATACTCCACGCACCAATCTCCGAAAAGTATGCTCTTCAAAGCCCTCAGCGCCGCTGTCTACGGCATCGATGCGAACATCATCGACGTCGAGGTCGATTTCTCCGGAGTCAAGACCGAGCAGGATCACTTCCACACCGTGGGCCTGCCCGATGCGGCCGTGCGCGAGAGCCGCGACCGCGTGCGCGCGGCCATCAAGAACTCCGGCTTCGACGTGCCGTCTACGCACATCACCATCAATCTCGCCCCCGCCGACATCAAGAAAGAGGGCTCCGGCTTCGACCTGCCCATGGCCATCGGCATCCTCGGCGCCTACGGAGCGCTCAACCTCACCGACGTCAGCCAGTTTCTCCTCGTCGGCGAATTGGGGCTCGACGGCGGCATCCGTTCCGTCTCCGGCATGCTGCCCGTCGCCGTGGCCGCGCGCGAGCGTGGCATCCGCAACCTCGTCATCCCCAGGGCCAACGCCCGCGAAGCCGCCGTCGTCGAGGGCGTCAATGTCTATCCGGTTGCGAGCCTCAACGAAGTCCGCGACCTGCTCAACGCAGCCGCCAACGGAGGCATTCACACTGAGCCCTTCCGCGTCGAAGCAACACAGCTGCTTGGCGAGCAGCAGCACTTCTCACTCGATTTTGCCGATGTGCGCGGGCAGCAGACGGCGAAACGCGCTCTCGAGGTCTCCGCCGCCGGTGGACACAATATCCTCATGATCGGGCCGCCCGGCTCCGGCAAGACCATGCTTGCCAAGCGCCTGCCGTCGATCCTCGCGCCGCTCAGCTTCGAAGAAGCCCTCGAGACCACCAAGATTCATTCGGTCGCCGGAGTCCTCGATGCCGAGGCTGGCCTGGTCACGCAGCGGCCCTTTCGTTCGCCGCATCACACCATCTCCGACGCGGGCCTCATCGGCGGCGGAATCTTCCCACGCCCCGGCGAGGTCTCGCTCGCGCACAACGGAGTGCTCTTCCTCGACGAATTGCCCGAGTTTCCCCGCAATGTCCTCGAAGTGATGCGCCAGCCGCTCGAAGACCGCAGCGTGACCATCGCGCGCGCCTCCATGTCTCTGAGTTTTCCCGCGGCCTTCATGCTGGCGGCAGCCATGAATCCCTGCCCCTGCGGATACTTCAACGACAAGGCCCGCGAGTGCCATTGCACGCCGCCGCTCATCCAGCGCTATGTCTCGAAAGTTTCCGGCCCGCTGCTCGACCGTATCGATATCCATATAGAAGTCCCCGCCGTCCAGTACCGTGAGCTGCGTGGCGGAGCCGCCAGCGAAAGCTCGTCTATCATCCGCGCCCGCGTACTGAAGGCACGCGAGTTCCAGCGTCAGCGATTCTCCCAGGCCAAAGAAAAAATCTATTCCAATGCGCAGATGGGCACTCGCCAGATTCGCGCCTTCTGCGAACTCGGCGCCGACGCCGAGAAGCTTCTCGAGCGCGCCATGCAGCAGCAGGGACTCACCGCCCGCGCCCACGACCGCATCCTCAAAGTCGCCCGCACCATCGCCGATCTCGAGGGCGAGACGAAGCTTACCGTCGCGCACATCGCCGAGGCCATCCAGTACCGCACTCTCGACCGCAGCTACTGGAGCTGACGACGCTGGAACCGTCTATCGATGAATGCGTTCCATAGCTGAGATAATGGCAGGGTGCAGAGTGAGTCGCCGGTCGCCGAGTACAACCGACGCCTGGGAGCAATTGCCAAGTCCATCGTGGGGTACCGGAGGCGCGACAATCTCCTCGCAGTGACCAAGCTCGCTCTCGGTCTGTTAATTGTCCTCGCGGCCATCTGGCTTGTGAAGTATCACGCGGCGAAAATCTTCTTCCTGCTCATCCCCATTCTGCTCTTTGTCGTCCTTGCCGTGCTGCACGAGCGGGTTTTGCGTCGCCTGCGCGACTACGCCCGGCTGCAAGCCTATTACGAGCAGGGCATCGCACGGATTGAAAATCGCTGGCAGGGCAGGGGAGAGACCGGCGAGCGCTTCCTCGATCCCGCGCATCCCTATGCGCGCGACCTGGATATCTTCGGGCCCGCCAGCCTCTTTCAATTGCTCTGCACAGCGCGCACCCGTTCCGGCGAAGACACACTCGCCGCCTGGCTCAAGACTGCGGCGGACACGCATGAAATCCTCGAGCGCCAGCAGGCCGTCAAGGAACTCGCCCCCAAACTCGATCTCCGTGAAAAGCTCGTGCTCGCCGGCGAAGAGCTTCGAGCTGGCGCTCATCCTGAATCGTTGGTTACATGGGCCGAGGGCAAGACTTCTCTCAACAGGCCTCTGATCCGGATCGCCACATTCGCCTTGACTGCCCTCTGGGTACTCAGTCTCATCGCCTGGTGGAAGTGGGATTGGCTCTCCGCCGCTTTTTTCATGAGCGTAGTCAATTTCGGAATCAGTTACGCGCTTCGCTCGCGGCTGAATGCCACCGCGGCCGGCGTCGATCGAGCGCAGCACGACCTCGTCCTGCTTGCCGCCCTCCTGAACCTCATTGAAGTGGAAGAAGCTACAGCACGGAAATTCCTTGAGCTCAAGTCACGGCTGGCTCAAAGCGGTTCGCTGGCTTCAAAAGCAATTTCCAACCTGGACAAGCGGCTGGCCTGGTTCGATTCGCGCCTCAATTGGTTCGTGCAGATCGTGGAGCCGTTCATCTTCTACACAACGCACTGTCTCCTGGCCATCGATGTGTGGCGCGAACGCCATGGGCGAGCCGTCCGCGAGTGGCTCGCCGTCACCGGAGAGGCCGAAACGCTGAGCGCCTTCGCCGTCTATCTTTACGAGCACCCATCCGACACCTTCCCGCAGTTCCTCGCAGATGGACCCTCCTTCGAAGCCGAAGCCATCGGTCACCCTCTGCTGGCGCGGGAAAAGTCGGTCACCAACGACCTCAGTCTAGGCCGCGATCTGCAACTGCTCGTCATTAGCGGACCGAACATGGCGGGCAAGAGCACCTTCATCCGCAGCATCGGCGTCAATGCTGTCCTCGCGCAGGCCGGCGCGCCGGTATGCGCCCGCCGCATGGCTCTCTCCAGCCTGCAGGTCACCGCGTCTATCTGCATTCTTGATTCCCTGCAGGGCGGACTCTCACGCTTCTACGCCGAAATATCGCGGCTCAAGCAGATTGACGATCTGGCCAGGAGGAGTGTGCCGGTGCTCTTCCTGCTCGATGAGCTGCTTTCCGGAACAAACTCCTACGACCGGCGTATCGGAACCGAATCTTTCGTGCGCAGCCTCCTGGGCCGTGAAGCCATTGGCCTCGTGACCACTCACGACCTGGCACTGGCCGAGATCGCCGAACGTATCGGACCTGCCGCCGCGAACTTTCACTTCTCAGACCGCTTCGAAGACGGCAAGCTTTATTTCGATTACAAACTCGCGCCGGGCATCGTTCAAACGACCAATGCCTTGCTGCTCATGCGCTCCATTGGTCTCGAAGTTTAAGCGCGCAATCACAGCCAATATCCGCAGTACCGCACCCTCGACCGCAGTTACTGGAACTGAAATAACTCCACAGGAACTCACCCAGGAAAAATTCGGCGTGCCCGTTGGCTGCCCCGCAGCCTTGCGTGTACCATCGTTCTTCCCCCGGCAGGAGAGCACAATGAGTTACATCGACGATTCAGTCGCAAAATTGGCTTACTTTGAAGGCTCGATTCCCTGGATGTACCGCGACGAAAACGGTTATCTCACCGTCGGCGTAGGCGAGATGCTGTCCAGCGGATCGAGAGCCCAGACCCTCGCCTTCGTGGATTCAGCCGGCAATCCAGCCACGACCACCGCGATTCTCAGCGACTACCTGCGCGTGCTCGCGCTTCCTCCAGCCATGGATGCCAATTCCTATCGCACAGCGACTAGCCTCGTGCTTCCCACTGCCACGATCGCCGCTCTCTTGACGGCGAGCGTCCAGGACTCCGACAGCGCGCTCAGCGCCCAGTTTGCCAACTATGCGGCTTTTCCCGATCCCGCCAAGCTTGGCCTGCTCGACATGATCTACAACCTCGGCTCTCACGGCCTCTTCTCAGGCTTTCCCACCTTCATGCGTTATGCGGAGAACACAGACTGGGCGAATGCAGCTCTTCAATGTCACCGCATGGGCATCAGCACCGAGCGCAACCTCTGGACCGCGGCCCAGTTCAACGCCGCGACGCCGGTATAACCCGCCGCAAACGCTGCAGGCGGATCAAACGCGCTTCAGGACGCCCGACGGCCCGGAGAAATGTGGCACCTTATATGTCGCTGCGTTCCAGGATCGCCTGCGCCGCAAGTGGGAAGAGCAGCATGACCGCGGCCCTCATCGCCAGTGACAAGCCCAGTTGATTTGAGAGACTCACCGGCTCATTCGACACTGGCGATGTCTGGAACGCCTGCATAAGCAGGTCGGGCAGCTCGATAGCCGGCCAATAATGATGGACCACTGCTCCCAGAATCAGATATCCGAGAATGATGCCCGCTCCCAGCATGACTCCGCGAGCGTGCTTCACGGCGATGGTCGAGAAGTACGTGACGCCGAAGATGAGCCCGGCGAAAAGCACGATGATCAGACAGTGCAGTCCCATGATCGCCACCAGAGGCACCGGCGAGGCCATGTCTCTCAGCATCACCGAGCCGCCGAAGGGGCCGCCTCCGGCGCCCAGCAGCCGATGCACAAGATATCCGATCAGCAGGTTGACCAACACAATCGCCCACACCAATTGAAGGAAGCCAAATCCCCAGTCGCGCCACAAAAACCACCGCCGCCGCCGAGGTCGGGTCAGCAGGTAGGAACCGCTGCCTTCGCCCAGATCCCGTCCGACTCCAAAGCTGCCCATCAGCCAGGCCAGAAAAGCGGTCACCGGCACCTGTAGATACAAAGAGATCATGAGAATCTTGGGGATATCCCGCGGGCCTGGCCCTCTGCCGTTAAGGTCTATGTGCCAGGTCCCTTTGAAAACAAGCCAGGCAAGCAGGGCTACGCAAAGCATGCTGATGCCGAAGACAATCCTGCTCTCACGCCAATACTTCCACAGGTACATGGGGCTCCTTTCCGACCAGCTCCAGGAAGATCTCCGAAAGATTCATCGGGGTCACATCGAGAATCGTTGCGCCCTGGCCGCGAAGCGAGGCCGCAAATCCCTCCGCGTCCGCGCTGAGCACATAGTCGAAAACGCCTTCTGTCGCTGAAACGGTTACAATCTCCGGACCGCGTTCGGGCAGCCGCTCGCCCACCGCTCGCACCCGCCGGTAGTTGGCGCGGATATCATCCAGCCCCGCCTCCAGCAGCATCTTGCCATGATCGATGATCCCCACCCAGTCGGCGACCTTCTCGACCTCCGACAGATGGTGCGAGGACATCAGGATCGTGCGCCCGTCGTTTGCGAAGTCCTCAACCAGAACTCGCAGCAATTGATCGTTCACCACCGGATCGAGGCCTGCCGTCGGCTCATCCAGCACCAGCAACTCGGGATTCTGGGCCAGCGCCAGCAGCAGGCAAAGCTTCGTCTTGTTGCCCTGCGAGAGCTTCTTGAACTTGCGGTCCATGGGAATCTCCAGCGTCTCGGCGTAGCGCTTCACCAGCGCATCGGACCACTTCGGAAAGAATCCTCGGTTGAAGCGCACCAGGTCGTTGCCGCTCATATAGGGCATCATCGTCCGGTCGATCATGAATCCGGTGCGTTCCAGGATCCCCATTCGCTCCCGCCCTGGATCCCGCCCGAGTACGCGCGCAGACCCGCTGGTCGGTGTGTTCAGTCCGGCCAGCATGCGAATGGTGGTTGTCTTCCCGGCGCCATTCCGGCCGACGAATCCATAAATCGATCCGCGCTCGATGTGCATGTTCAGCCCGTCCACCGCCGTTACCGGCTTCTGGCCGAGTCCGGTGAAGTGCTTTACCAGCGATCGCGTCTCTACAACCAGCTCGCTCATGACATTTCTCCAACGCTCACGGCTGTTCTCCTAGTTCCGCAAAAGACTCTTCGACCAATGTGAGCGCGTCCTTCCGGTCAACGACCAACTGCCTGGCCTCGACGGCAAGCTGCAACGCCAGCGGCTTGAGGCGCCGCATCTTTTCCGAATGCAGTAGCCCGGGGGAATCACCGTTCACATAACAGCCGCCGCCGGGTACCGTCCGGATCACGCCATCGCGTTCAAGGTTCTGGTAAGCCCGCGCCACCGTATTTGGATTGACCCTTAGGTCCACCGCCATCTTGCGCACCGGCGGCAGCGGATCGTCGCGTCGAACGGCGCCGGCTGCGATCGCGTGCTTCACCTGCGATTCGATTTGTAGATACAGCGGCACGCCCGATGCGGGATGAACTCGGAAAATCATTTGTACTAATACAACAGTACAATTCGAAAACTGTCAAGCCCTGTGTAGGGCTTTTAGCGGTGCCAGAAATCTATGAAAACTAATAGACTGCCCTGAGCGAAGAAGCTTTCTCTTGCGAGCGAAGTTATTCCAGGGCCATGGATTGGCCTCCAAGGCCTTGCTCTGGGGAGGCCTCCCATTCCTGGAATCTTTTCAGTTACCTGCCTACGAAAAAAAGATTGACCTGGAACAGGCCATAGGGTAACTTAATCGGTGCCGATGCATTTGCGGCCCTGCAAAATGTAGCGCTTCTGCCAGACTGCGCCGTCTGTAAATCTTGTCGACGACACAGATTTTTCCCGACCATGCCAGCTGTCTTCAGGACTCGGGCGAGTCCATGAAGCACTTCCATGTGGGAAAGGCCTCGAAGCAAGGGCCATTGGATGCCTCCGGCGCGGCGAACCGTAAGGTTGACTCGGTCGCTGCGCTCAGTGAAGAAAAATGTTGACCAATAACGCTGTCTCGCGCGTCTAATCAGGCAGATAAAGAACAGGCCGATCCAGAGGGCACGGATTCAAAAGCCAACCGGGCGCAATTTGCCCGATCCCACGCGTTGCTGCAGAGGATGGTTGGATGGAAACGGCCGAAAGATAAAAGGAGATACGAAATGCGATCCGATTTGATTTTTGGGGCTCTTGCCCATGTAACGAACCGCTATCAGCTGTGCCAGTTAGCCTCGAAGGCAACACGGAAGCTGCATAAGCCCAACACACGCCTTCAGGATACGACGAACGACGTCCTGGTTCGCTTCCACGAGACAAGCCCAGTGGCCGGTCACGCCGCCTCGTCTCAACAGCACCCCATCGAGCAGCGCCGCGCAGCATAAGCGCGGCCCTGCTTCACCCCCTACCTTCCCCCATTGCCAATTCCTGAGAAACAAAGTTCCAGTGAAGCTCCTTCCTTAGAAGTTCTTCTCCAAAAACTCCTTCCTCACAACATCCTCCAAAACATCCCACCGCAGGTGAAGAATGACCATCTCCGAACTAAAAGAAAAAAACATCACGGAGCTTAGCCGAATCGCACGCACCCTGGAAATCCCGGGCGCGAGCGGTCTCCGCAAGCAGGACCTCATTTTTAAGATTCTCCAGGCGCAAAGCGAAAAAGAGGGCCACATTTTCGCCGAGGGCGTGCTCGAAATCCTGCCCGACGGCTATGGCTTCCTCCGCTCTCCCGACTACAACTATCTGCCCGGGCCGGACGATATCTACGTCTCCCCATCCCAGATCCGCAAATTCGACCTCAAGACCGGCGACACCATCAGCGGCAACGTCCGCCCGCCGCATGAGGGCGAAAAATATTTCGCACTGGTCAAGATCGAGGCCATCAACTTCGAGTCTCCCGAGGAGACCCGCAACAAGATCCTCTTCGACAACCTCACGCCGCTCTATCCGCAGGAGCGCATCAAGATGGAGACCGTCCGCGAAAACATCAGCGGCCGCGTCATGGACCTGCTCACCCCCATCGGCCGCGGACAGCGCGGGCTCATCGTCGCCCCGCCGCGTACCGGCAAAACGATGCTGCTGCAGTCCATCGCCAATTCCGTCACTACCAACCATCCCGACGTCGTGCTCATCGTGCTCCTCATCGACGAGCGCCCGGAAGAAGTCACCGACATGCAGCGTTCGGTCAAGGGCGAGGTCATCAGCTCAACTTTCGACGAGCCCGCCGCCCGCCACGTGCAGGTCGCCGAAATGGTCATCGAGAAGGCCAAGCGTCTGGTCGAGCACAAGCGCGACGTCGTCATCCTGCTCGACTCAATCACGCGTCTCGCGCGCGCTTACAACACCATCGTTCCGCCCTCCGGCAAAGTTCTCTCCGGCGGTGTCGACTCAAACGCGCTGCAGCGGCCGAAGCGCTTCTTCGGCGCGGCCCGCAACATCGAAGAAGGCGGGTCTTTGACAATCATTGCGACCGCGCTCGTCGATACCGGCTCGCGCATGGACGAAGTCATCTTTGAAGAGTTCAAGGGCACCGGTAACATGGAAATCATCCTCGACCGGAAGCTCGTCGACAAGCGTGTCTTCCCGGCGATCGATATCCAGCGCTCCGGAACGCGTAAGGAAGAACTGCTCATCGTCAAGGAAGACCTCAGCCGCATATGGGTCCTGCGCAAGGTGCTCAATCCGCTGTCGCCGGTTGAAGCCATGGAGCTGCTCACCGAGAATCTCGGCAAGACTCGCAACAATGCCGAGTTTCTGCTCAACATGAGCAAGATCTAGCGCGACCCTCGAAACAAATCTGGGTGCCCCGGGTCCGGACCTCCGGACCTGGGCTCCTTGATTGAAGGCTACGCGGTTGGCGAAATCTTCAATCGCCGTGTTCCTCAACCACGCTCTCGGCCGCCCGCCAGGGACAGTGCCTGCATCCCGAGTTGCAGCAATATCCACGCTTCAGATGATATGCCTCGGTAAAGACCAGGTAAGGACCATCCATGTAATAGTCCTCGCCTTCGACCAATGGCGGCGCAGTTTCAGGCAAGGGCGCCACCCTCTACCGCAGCTGCTCCGAATGCAAAGAGATCAGTCGCGACAGAAGCCTCTGCCGGCTCTTCTACTGCCGCGGGCAACGGATACGTCACCGTCTTTCCCGGCACGCTTGCCCCGCGCTCGCCCGGAATGACGATCCCCACAAGATTCATCGGATCGGCAGCTGCATACGTCACCGGCACAGGCTCCGCCTTCTTGTTCCGAAACTCGCGCAGCGACTCCAGCGCCTCCGGCAGCGCGAACTGCTCGCCGCCAAATCCCGACACAAACCGCCCACCGCGCACCACTCCGCGCGACTCCAGCCGCCGCAACATCCCCAGCAGTTCTCGCCAGCGCGGCATTGCTGTCTCCCGCTCCATCAAGTCGTAGAACACCACGCCGTACCGCCGCAGCAGCACCATGCATGCCGACTCCACCTGCGCCTCGCGCCTTGCCGCAGCCTCGCCGGCGCTCTCCTGCGCTGAATCCGCCGCGTACAGCATGCTCCATCGCCCGGAGGCATTACGGCTATGCGCCGCAGGCTTCACGCGAGAGGGAGCCGCGAACATCTGCTTCCGCCGCGGATCGACCAGCATGCGCAGGCTGTCGAATCCATCCGCTGTCACCAGGCCCGCCGCCACCAGCTCCCACAGCGCGCGGCTGATATCTTCTCCCGTCACAGACAGCGCGCGCGCAAAATCGCCGGGAAACATCGCCCCGCGCTCGCCCAGCAGCGACCGCAGCCGGTTGGCAAGCTCACTCAGGCACGCCGTGAGATTCATTTCCGGAATTTGTCGCTGTTGCAGGCACAAATCCATCCACAACGCCTCTTCCCGCAGAAAAAAGGTGATCGGAGCCATCCCCGTCGGAATAATTCGCTTAGGGCCGCCGCTCTCAATGGAAGCAAACGCCGGATGCGGCGAGATTCGCCCCCATCCAACCAGGCCCGTCAGCGTCAGTGCATCCAGCCAGCGCGGATCGTAATTCGACACTCTCTGCGGAAACAACGACCGCTCCCACTCGACCGCCGGAGCCTCAAAACCCTCCAGCCCGCGAATCGCCTCCATCAGCCCCTGCTCGCCGGTAAGCTGCCGCTTCGCGCCCAGATGCTGCCAGTCGATTACGAACCGCATATAAACCGCCGGCGTCACCGCTTCTACCTGCTTCCTCAGCGCGTGTAACGTCCGCTTGTGAATGCGCTGCAGCAATCGCCGCTCGCACCACTCCACATCCTCATCGGCAATCACGTTCGCGCCCGGTGCAATCTCAAAGCTCCCGCGCAAAATCGTTCCCGACATCTCCAGCCGCAACATCTGCTTCCATATTTCACGGGGCGTGACACCCAGCCGCTCGCCCAGCCCTCTCGATGTCACCGGGCCCAGGAGCGCCATCCATCCCTGAAGTGCCCTGCGCAGAACATCGTCGGCGTTTGCACAATTCGCCGGAATCGACGCAACCGCTCCATCGAATTCCGCCATCGGCCACAACATCCGCAAATCCTCCACACACTCCGCCGCCGCAAAGTATCCACGACCCTCAACGGACGCCACCGTAACGCGCCCCTGCCGCTCCAACTGCCCGTACCACTCCGCCCACTGTACGGTGCGAGGATCTGCAGCGATCTCTGCCGGAACAATCACCAGCGAACACAACAAATCGTGGAACTCGTGCTCATCTCGGAGATCCGGCCAGATCTGCTCGCGAATCTCCGCAATCGCTGCTGGAGAAAGCCGCGCAGCATCGCCCAGTTCCTTATCCGGGAGCATGCCGCGCATGGCGACCGCACGCGCCCGGCGCTCCTCAAGCGGCGCATCGTCGAGATACGCGTAGGGATTCGCATTCAGCAGCTCATGCGCAAACACCGACGGCATCGTAGTATCGACAGCCAGGCACTGAATGCGCCCGTCATCCATCGCCGCGAGCACGGCCTTCAATCCTTCCAGATCCATCGCCTCGCCAAGCACATCCTTCATCACTTCGCGCACCATAGGGTGATCCGGAATCTGGATATCGCCCTCGACGTTCTCCTGGCAGGCCGCAACCTGAGGGAATACGCTGGCTAGCAGATCATCTGACCGAGTCCGCTGAATCTGCGGTGCGACCTTTTTTCCTTTTTGAAACCGTAACAGTTGCAAACTCCGGTTTGCATCCCACCGCCAGCGGGACTTGAAGATCGGAGAAGCCAGCGACGCCTGTTCCAGCAGTTCAGTCACGGTCTGCGTCGTCAGGAACTGAAATACATCGCTTAGCGGAAAGCTGTGCTGCTCGGCCAGAGAGATATTCAGCCCGTTGTCGGTAGCCGCAGCCTGCAACTCAAAGTTGAATCCTCGGCAGAAGCGCTTGCGCAGAGCCAGTCCCCATGCCTTGTTGATTCGCCCGCCGAACGGCGCATGCAGAATCAGCTGCATCCCGCCGCCTTCATCAAAAAATCGTTCTGCAACAATCGTAGTTACAGATGGAACCGTGCCCAGCACCGCCCTGCCTGCGACCACATAGCCGATCATCTGTTCGGCAGCAGCCTCATCAACAGCGCATTCCTGCTTCAGCCACGCCACCGTCTCAGCAACCTGCGGATTCGTCTGGCTGACGTATCCCGGCAAAACATCTTTCGTCCGCGCGTCGATCTCCTCGCGCAGTTCCGAAACAAACTCCGAAAGCTCTCGTGTCCTCTGCGGAGCCTCGCCCGTCCAGAACGGCACCGACGGCGGCTGCCCATGCGCATCCTCCACCAGCACCCGCCCGCTCTTCGCTTCGACCCGCTGAACCCGCCAGCTCGTATTCCCCAGCAGGATGATGTCGCCGGGCATTGACTCCACGGCAAAATCCTCATCCAGCGTCGCAATCTGCACTCCCTCCGGCTGCATGATCACCGGAAACAGCGACGTCTCGGGAATCGTCCCGCCATTCGTCACCGCTACCAGTCGCGCTCCCCGTCTCGCCTGAATGCGGCCATGCACCCGGTCGCGCAGGAGATACGCCCCATACCGCCCACGGCTCGATTCAATCCCGTCCGTCAGCAGGCACAACGCCTCTTCGAACTCATCCCATTGCAGTCCACGATAAGGCTGCGCCCGCCGAAACAGCTCAAACAGCCGCCGTTCCTCCCACGGCTCCGCCGCGCACGCCGCGACAATCTGCTGCATCAGCACATCTGCGGGTTTTGAAGGAATCTCCAGCCGGTCGAGCGTGCCGCTACGCATAGCGCGAATGAGCGCCGCATTTTCCATCAGATCATCGCGTGTCGTCGCGAATAATCTCCCCTTCGGAATCGCTCCCCGCCAGTGCCCCGCACGACCTACGCGCTGCATCGCTGTCGCAATCGCCCGAGGAGTATTGATCTGGCACACCAGGTCCACGGTGCCGATATCGATGCCCAGCTCCAGCGAAGCTGTCGCCACCAGGATGCGAATCTCGCCCGCCTTAAGCCGGCGCTCCGCCTCATGGCGCAGCTTGCGCGACAGGCTCCCGTGATGCGCCGCGACGTTTTCCTCGCCCAGCCGCTCACCCAGCGCAAAGGCCAGCCGCTCGACCATCCGCCGCGTATTCACAAACACCAGTGTGGAGCGATGCTCCAGCGCCAGCTCCGCAAGCCGCGTATGAATCCCATCCCACACCGATTGCGTTGCCACAGCGCCCAGCTCATCCGCCGGAACCTCAATCCGCAGGTCCATCGCACGGCGCTGCCCGGCCTGCACAATCTCGACCTCAGCCGCTCGATCGCCGGCCAGAAACTCCGCCACTATCTCGATCGGATTCTGCGTCGCTGACAACCCGATCCGTTGCGGCGCGTCGTGCCCGCTCACAAAGTCCGCCGCGCTCAGCGGATTCTCCCCTCGCACCAGCGCGTCCAGCCGCTCCAACGTCAGCGCCAGGTGCGATCCCCGCTTGTCATCGGCCACCGCGTGGATCTCATCCACGATCACCGTGCGCACCCGGCGCAGATTTTGCCGGCTCTTCTCTGACGTGAGCAGAATGTACAGCGACTCCGGCGTTGTCACCAGAATGTGCGGCGGTTCCTTCAGCATCGCCCGCCGCTCCGCGGGCAGCGTGTCTCCCGTCCTCACGGCCGTCCGGATCGGCGCACACAGATATCCCCGTTCCATCGCCAGCTGCTGAATTTCTTGCAGCGGCAGCTCTAAATTCTTTTGCACATCATTCGAGAGCGCCTTCAGCGGCGAGACATACACGACCTCCGTCGCAGAATCCAGCCGGCCGTCAATCGCCTTCCTGAGCAAGCTATCAATCGCAATCAGGAACGCCGCCAGCGTCTTCCCCGAGCCAGTCGGCGCCGAAATCAGCGTCGGCTTGCCCTTGAGAATGTGCGGCCAGCCCTGCTCCTGCGGCTCAGTGGGCGTTTGAAAGCGCCGCACGAACCATTCCCGCACCACCGGGTGCGCCCAATCCAGATTTTCAGACGGGCTTTCAACGGCAGCTTCGCGGACCGGCAAGACAGGAGAAAGCATGCCTCATTCTAGCCCCGTTTTCGTTTCCTCTTCGCCCATTCCTGTCCACGTTCTTAACAAACCCCTTATGACCTGCTTCCTCTATCTTTATGCCCGCAGCGCTCGAATAAAAGATGCCGGTTTCACCACGCCGGCGGAGGAATCATGGGTACTTTTCGCACATGCCGCCCCTTGCTCGTCGATGCCACACAGTGCAAGGAAGACCAGACGATTGCCACCGATCTCGGCTTCAGCCACGTCAAGCGCGGCGACTGGATCGTCCGCGGAGAGGACGGCGAATGCTACGTCGTCGATGACGCTTTTTTCCAGCGCACGTTTACGCCACTCCAGTCCTATCCCTGGGAGAACACCACCGAACCCCGCCACTACGGCGCCTGAATCTGACGCTCGCCGCATCCCAGGCATTCCCGCGCCGGCCCGAAAAAGTAAGATGTGGAGATATGCCTCCACCCGGCGCGCGGCCATCCGCTAGTCCATCGAGATTTGAACCAGCCTTCCGCGCCCCCCTCGCCATCTTCTGGACCGGCCTCCTCGTCCGCGTCGCTTACCTCACCCTCGCCCACACCTGGCGATTCAGCCCCTTCGAAGACCACTTCACCTTTGGCTACGAGATGGCCCGCATCGCCCGCGCCCTCGTTACCGGATACGGCTACGCCGACCCCTTCAGCGGACACACCGGCCCTACCGCCTGGGTCCCGCCGCTCTACCCCCTGCTTATCGCCGCCGTCTTCAAGCTCACCGGCATTTACACGCCGCTCTCCGCCTGGATTCTCCTCACCCTCAACAGCGTCTTCTCCGCCGCCACCGCGCTCTGCGTGTATGAAATCGCCGCGCGATGCTACAACAAGCGCGTCGCCCTCTGGTCCGCATGGATCTGGGCCCTCTACCCCGCCGCCATGCAGTACGCTGTCCGCTGGATATGGGAGACATCGCTCTCCACCTTCCTCTTCGCCGCCGTGCTGGTCCTCGCCCTGCGCATGCGCGCAATCGGCGAAAACTCACCAACTCGTGATCCCCAATCGTCACGCCGCTGGCTTCTCTTCGGATTCCTCTGGGCGCTCATCGCTCTCTCCAACTCCACCCTGCTGCTCTTCCTGCCCGTCTGCGGTATCTGGATACTCATCGGCTCCCCGAACAAACCGGCTGTCGCACATAAACCGGGTGCCCCACCTTCGCGGAGCGAAGCGGAGCTAAGGTGGGTTCCCAGATCCGTGTACCTCGCCCGCGCCGCGCTCGCCGGTCTTCTCTTCATCGCCTGCATCGGACCCTGGGTTTGGCGAAACTGGCTTGCCTTCCACGCCTTCATCCCCATGCGCTCCAACTTTGGCGCCGAGCTCTACGTCGGCAATGGCCCCGGCGCTTCCGGCTTTCGCTACGGAGTCCTCATCGGCCTGCCTGAGAACGACCCGCAGCATCGTCTCTACGTCCAGCTTGGCGAACTTGCCTACGTCAAGCAGCGCGGCGATCTAGCCAAAGCCTGGATCCGCGCCCACCCCGCCCGTTTCGCCGACCTCACCCTCAAGCGCTTCTACTTTTTCTGGGCCAGCGTCCCCCATCCGTCAGACAAGCACTGGTTCCTCGACTTCGTGCGCCAGATAGACTACTGCCTGCCCAGCATCACCGGACTCCTCGGCCTCGCGCTCTCCCTTCGCCGCCGCATCCCGGCCGCCGGCCTCTTCGCTTGGGCATTTGTGCTTCTACCAGTTACGTATTACTTCGTCACCGTCGAAGCCCGCTTCCGCCACCCCCTCGAACCTCTCATCGTGATCGTCTCTGTCTTCCTCTTCCAATCGGCAACCCGCGCACGACAATCCTGTGCTCTAACCCCTCTACGCTAAACTGACCCTTGCCCGCCACGTCACCCATCCCGCCCTCGCCAAAACCCTTCCGCGCCCCCCGCCTTATCTTCTGGACAGCATTTCTCCTCCGCGTCCTCGTAATCACCATCGGCCACACCTACCGCATCCGCCTCTTTCAGGATCACTTCCAATTCGGCTGGGAGATGGGCCGCATCGCCCGCGCCCTCGCCACCGGATACGGCTACGCCGACCCATTCATCGGACACACCGGCCCCACCGCCTGGGTCCCGCCGCTCTATCCATTGCTGCTCGCCGCCGTCTTCAAGGTGGCCGGCGTCTACACGGCCGCATCCGCGTGGATCATCCTCACCCTCAACAGCCTCTTCTCCGCCGCCATCGCGGCCGCCGTCTACGAAATCGCCGCCCGCTGCTACAACCGCAAGGTCGCCGTATGGTCTGCCTGGCTCTGGGCGCTCTACCCCGCGGCGCTGCAGTACGCCGTCCATTGGGTGTGGGAGATGTCCCTCACCACCATGCTCTTCACCTTCACCCTCGTGCTCGCGCTGCGCATGCGCGGCATCGGCGAAGCCGCGTCCGAAGACTCCACCGCGCCCGACCGCCAAACCACTCGCCGCTGGCTCCTCTTCGGATTCCTCTGGGGCCTCATCGCTCTCTCCAACTCCAGCCTGCTCCTCTTTCTCCCCATCTGCGGCCTCTGGATCCTCCTCGGCTCCCCGAACAAACTGGGTGCCCCACCTTCGCGATGCGAAGCGGAGCTAAGGTGGGTTCCCACCTCCACCGTCCTGATTCGCGCCGCCCTCGCAGCCCTGCTCTGCCTGGCCGTCATCGCTCCGTGGATCTACCGCAACTGGCGCGTCTTCCACGCCTTCGTTCCACTGCGTTCTAATTTAGGAGCCGAGCTCTACGCCGGCAGCGGACCCGCATCGAATGGACTTCCTCTCATGGCCACCCTCCCTCTCGCCGAGCGCCATCCCGAAACCATGCGCTACAGGCAGCTGGGCGAGCTCGCCTATGTCCGCGAGCAGGGCGCAAAGGCGAAGGCCTACATCGCCGCCAACAAGGCGCACTATGCCCTCATGACCCTCAAGCGCATTTATTATTTCTGGGTCAGCGTGCCCCATCCCGACGAGGGATCGCCCTGGGGCGAATACTTCCGCGAGCTCAACTACTGCTTCCTCAGCATCACCGGCTGGCTCGGCCTGGTCCTGGCCTTAAAAAACCGCGTCCCCGCCGCAGGACTCTTCACCTGGGCCTTCGCGCTCCTGCCGCTCCCCTATTATTTTGTAACCGTGAATGCGCGTTTTCGGCATCCGCTCGAGCCGCTCATCGCCATTCTCGCCGTTTACCTCTTCCAGTCGGCGAAGCCGCGAAAAGTAAAAGAGTCGTCATTCTGAACGAAGCGCAGCGGAGTGAAGAATCCATGCGACACGAAGGTTTGCGATCCCGCCCATAGCTTTAAGCCCGGAATACTTCTTAGCGTCTTTGCGGCGAGGCCTCCGCGCTCTCTGTGTCCTCTGCGGTGAATCGTTCTTGCGCGCTCCGCTTCTGCGCGTCCCACGCCTTCACATATTTCCAGTGAATGTAAACCGAGTGGTTCAGGTGATACACCAACCCCTCCACGCCATCCAGAAACCCCAGCCTGAAGAAATAATTCTTCACGAACGTCGCCACTGGATTCACCATCGCCAGCCACAGCATCGCCGCCGTTGACTTCGCCTTGCCCTTGTTCACCAGTGCATACACGTTCTCTGAGCTGTAGTCGTTCATGTGGCTCAGGTACAGCTCAAAGCTCGGATATGCGTAGTGAATCAGGTCATGCTTCAGCGTCCCCTTCGGCCCATCAAACTGCGGAGTCCCGTGCGGACCCACATTCGTCTCCATCCGCGCCGAGCCCCGCCGCCAAAGCCGCAGCTTGTGGTCGGGATAGAACCCTCCATGCCGGATCCACCGCGTCATAAACAGGTTCAGCCGCGGAACCCAGTACGCCTCGTACTGCGGATTCTCAATCGTTCGCCGAATCTCCTCCGCCAGCTCTGGCGTCACCACTTCGTCCGCATCAATCAGCAGAATCCAGTCCCCCGTGCACTTGCCGATAGCGATTGTCTTCTGTTCAGGATGCCCGCGAAAGTCGCGATTAAACGAGTGCTTCGCCCCAAACGATGCCGCAATCTCCGGCGTCCGGTCCACCGATCCCGAATCGACAATCACAATCTCATCCGCCCACTTGACGGCCTCAAGCGTCCGGGGCAGATTCTTCTCTTCATTCGCGCGCAATCATCGCGACGGAGAGCGTTGCTGGCATGCTTACGTAATCCTCACCTCTACCATCTACCCTGCCGCGGCATGAGCGCAACCGACAGCCTCATCGCCCCGGCCTCTTGAACTTCTTACGCGACTCTTCCACCCTCACCCGGATGACGCAGTCCTCGGCATGATCGTTGACCAACCCCATTGCCTGCATGAACGCATAGACCGTCGTCGGCCCAACGAACTTCCAGCCCAGCTTTTTTAGCTCCTTCGACAACGCCATCGACTCCGCCGATGTCGACACCGCCTCCGCTGTCTTCGCGCTCTCGCCGGCTCGTAGCGCCAGATAAACTTCGCCAGCGAGCCTTCCTGTTTCACCATCTCCTGCGCCTGCCGCGCATTGTTGATCACTGCCTCAATCTTGCCGCGATGCCGGACGATCCCCTCGTCCTTGAGCAACCGCTCGACGTCGCGCTCGGTGAAGCGGGCAACCTTGTCGAAATCAAACCCGCGAAAAGCGGCGCGAAAGTTCTCGCGCTTGGCGAGGATGGTTCGCCAGCTCAGCCCGGATTGGAAACCCTCCAGGCTCAACTTCTCAAACAGCCGCCGATCGTCGCTGACCGGGAAGCCCCATTCAGTATCGTGATAGCTGAGAAACTCTGGAGCCGAGGCGCTCCACGCGCACCGCGCCTTCCCGTCCTCACCTATAAATGTTGCGCTCAATCTTTTCTCCTCTGGATTTCATCGTCCGCACACGACGGTGATCTCCCTTACCTGATTCTCGCAATCTTATGGCCCCTTAGGAATGTGTATTGAGGTGGAGCGGTGGAAGATCGATAAGCTAATATCGCGGCATAGACTCCAGCATGAATCTCGCATGAACCCCCGCATTGACACTCGCATTGACACGATAGACTGGCTGCTCGATTCCGACCCGGCCATAAGCTGGCAGGCCATGCGCGATCTAACCGACGCCTCACCAGTGGCGATTGCCGCCGAGCGCGCCCGCATCCCGCGCGAAGGGCTCGGCGCCAAAATTCTCGCCAGCCGGGAATCGGATGGCTCATGGCGGCGAACGGATGCCCCAGTATGGTTGAGCACGCTATTCACATTGCTCCTCCTGCGCTCTACTGGCGTCGACCCCGGCGAACCTGCCGTCGAGTCCGCAATGGCTCGTCTCGAGGCGGGCTTGCGGTGGAACGATAACGACGGCTGCTGGGAGTTGCGTGCGCCGGAAACCGGAGGGAACACCTTCTTCGAAGGAGAAGAGGAGCCGTGCATCAACGGGGGCGCACTGGCTGTGGGTGCCTACTTCGGGCGGCCGACCGAGAGCCTCGCGCGTCGCCTGCTCGGCGAGCAGCTCAATGACGGCGGTTGGAACTGCGAAGCACCGAAGAGCACGCGCTCGTCGTTCCACACCACCATCTGCGTGCTTGAGGGATTGCTCGAGTACGAGCGTGCTGTCGGATCGGGATCCGAAATCACAACAGAGATCGCGGCCTCCAGGCGGCGTGGCGAGGAGTACCTGCTCAAGCGTGGCCTCTTCCGCCGGCTCTCCACCGGCGAGGTCGTCGATCCAGCATTCCTGAAGTTTGCTTTCCCGCCCCGCTACCACTACGACATTCTCCGTGCGCTCGACTACTTCAGGGACGCCGGCGTCGAACCAGATCCGCGCATCAGCGATGCCGTAGATCTGATGCGGAGGAGGTGTCAGACCGACGGTCGATGGCTCCTCGAGGAGTCGTACAACGAGGCGCTCGCCTTCCCGTTCAGCGAATCGGTGGGAGAGCCGAGTCGCTGGAACACGCTGCGGGCGCTGCGGGTGCTCCGCTGGTACGGGACATAAGGGAAGCGCCCCCAAGCTTGTCATCCTGAGCGAGTGATACAGATTTCGTATAGCACTGTTTTTATTGTTGATAATGCGGATATTTTTTGCTGTGTAGGAACTGTGTAGGACAGAGGTGCAGTTTCTGCCTTTTTTTTGTTGCGATTCCTTTGGAACAGAGGCGCACATGCTCCTCATGAATGGCAAAATCACTCTTGAGCGGAGCCATCCGTCAAAGGCTGCTCCAGTGCCGCGCAAGCGGTCGGAGTGAAGCGGAGGCCTTCTACGGATAGCGTAGCGGAGAGTATGCAAAGCGTCGTCTTACCTCATGCTTGGTCTTTGCGGTTCTGAGCGCGGCAGCCGGATTTCAGGTCGGTGCTGGTGTGGCAGGTCATTCCTCGATTTCGGCTCGCTGTAGTGTCACTTCAAAGGCCAGCAATACCGGCACGAGTCTTCCTGGTGGAGCATATCACCGGGGCCGTCCTTCAAGCCCTCCCAATAGGTTTGGTCGCCCTCCGGGAGGCATGGCAGAACGCAAGCCAAGATGTCTTCGACGGAAGGCCCATCAAACAAGCCACCCAAATGCCTTCCTGTAATTCCCTCAAGGTCTGTTTCCAATCGCATGCGAGCAATCCGCCGCAGTATTCGAGGAGACGACAGACCGCCATGCACCGAGTCGACCAGCATCTCGTAAGCACGCGCGAATCGCGCTCGGTTTTCAGCGGTATTCCCTTTCTTTTCACAACGACGATAGGAAGCAAATCCAAGCCATAGAGGCGGGGTCTTTCTAGGAAGGCGGTCGGCGTATTTGGCTCGAATGACGGCCATGGGAGAAGGGCGCGAAGGAACGCAGCATTGGGCGATGCGCCATGGGACGCCACCGGCTGTAAGCCCGGCTCACCATCCAGTCCACAGCGTCCTTCCCCGATCCACGCAGACGGAGAGAGGAGGCCCATGCGCTTGCAAGTACGTGCGCATCAATGCAGAGGGCTTTTGCGATCTCCCTGAACTCCTTTTCTGTAAGAGGACTCTTCCCGGCGATGTACCGGGCCAGACAGCGCTCCGTCACATCGCCGAGTCTCTTGCTGAGTTCTTCGTGCGGGATGTCTCCGCGCAGCATTTCGATCTGAAGAAGTAGATGATGGCGAAAGTCCCATTTCATGGCAGACCTCCAAAAAAGAGTGGTCTTTTAGAAACAAGAGTTTGCATGGGCGCACGAGGTGCGTCGTCACGGCTATAGTGGAGTCGGGAGTACTAACTACAAGAGACGGTAGCAGAAATAGGTGTCTACGTCAACCATTAAAGAAGATGATTTTGATGACTGGATTTCACAGGCCGAGGCTGCGCGGATACGAGGTGTATCCAAGCAAGCCATCGCCAAGCTGATTCGCCGGAAACGCCTATCGGCTCGTGAAATTGGTGGTCGTATGCTAGTGCGACGATCAGAGGTCGAAGCTTTTGTTCCGCTGCCTATCGGGCGTCCGCGCAAGAAGACTGTGCGTAAAAGGCAAACCAAGACGAAAAAGCAAACGGATTGAGCGGCCCATATCGAGTAATCCAAATGTCGTTTGTTTTCCCTACCTGCCCCGGAATAGTGGAATGATGTTTGCCTAACCGTCAGGTCCGTGTGTCAAGGCTGCCGAAGGCACCGCGCAAGCGGCTGCGGCCTTGACACGCGGCCAGGTTGGGCTACGCTCCCATCATCCGGGCAGGTAGGGTTAGAGGCTATGTCCCATGCCGTAGCCGTGTTCTATGACCGGCGCGATTTCCTGCTGCTGGCGTGATGGCTTGCTCCGGCTTCATCGTCGGCGTGTGGGCGCTCTCGTGGGATACGTCATGCCCTAATGCTTCCGGCAGCTTCGCACGGTCGTTGGTGTAGAGCTGCGCGTCCTCCGCGCCTCGCGAGACGGCGACGTAAGCCATGCGGCTATTGAGCAGATCTTTTGCGGCCAGCTCGGTATCGACGTGAATCAATACCCGCTCGGCAGTCTGTCCCTGGCTGGAATGGCTCGTCACCGCATAGCCGTGATCGAGATGCGGATGCTCGCGCGGATCGAGCTGCACGTCGCGGCCTCCGTCCATCTTCAAGCGCATCTGCCCATCCTGGCCGATAACTTCGACCGTCCCTAATTCGCGGTTGGCAACCTTCAAGTCATTGGCCGGTGCGGTGAACTGGATGCGGTCGCCCACGGCGAAGCTGCGCGGCTCTTCCCGATACACAGACACGCCCTGCTGACGGCGAGGATCATAGGTCAGCTCGGAGCCATCGGCCCGCACCACCGTCAACAGGTTCTTCTCAGCATCAACGCTCTTGACCCGCGCGTATTCCCCGCGCTCCATGCCAGTCTCTTTCGATGCACGAGCGTAGCGCACTACATCGTTGAACTCGTACCGCGCGGCCCATGTCCGCTCCGGCCCGGTGAGGTCCTGGCGCGGCACAAGCGCCTGGATGCGATGTTCGTCTTTGCTGACTGAGCCGCGCTCCTGCATCTCGGCACGGATCGCTCAGTTGATCTCCACGCGGGAGCGATTGTCGGGGGAGACAACCAGCGTACCCTCCGGCGACTTCGCGTATTCCTTCGCTATGGCGGCGATGCGTTCCTCGTGGCCTCGAATCTCATGGACGCGGCCCTGCCGCTCCAAACCCTGCACGGCCTCGCGCACCTCGCCACGCGCAAGCTGCTCGACCACCTGTTTCAGTTCCGGATTTTTCTGGCGGACGATCTCTTCGAGCTTCACCGTTTTCATGCCCGCGTCCTGGAGCTGCGCGAAGGGACGCCCGGCCTCGATTGCCTCATGCTGCCGCCGGTCGCCTACCAGCAACACGCGGTCATTGGGATGCAGGCGATGCACAAACTCGTGCATCTGTTTGGTGGACGCGAGCGAGGATTCATCCAGCACATACAGGCGGCGCTCCCCGGTGTCCGGCTGCTGTCCGCGTGCAAGATGCTTTTGCAGCGTGGATGTTTCCATGCCTGCATCGGCCAGCTTTTGCGCCGCGCGGGACGTGGGCGCAAAGCCTTCGACCTTGTACCCTTGCGCCTCCGCGCCTTCACGGATGACGGCCAGCGTCGTTGTCTTGCCCGCACCGGCGACGCCATCCAGACCCACCATCTTTTCGCGGGAGAGAAACACCTGCTCAACAACCTGGCGCTGCGAGGCATTCAGCTCCGGGTGGCGGTCTTCCGTCGTAATCCGAATCTGCGGAGAAACCAGCATCGGGTCACTCATTCCGCGCTGATTGCCTTCCTGCATCCGTGCAACGATCTCGCGTTCCATGCGAAGCATCGCGGCGGTGGTGTACTGCTGTCCTCTCCGGCATGATCGACCGTGCGGAACTCGCCTCGCGCGGCCCGCTGCTCGAACTCCTGCCGGATATGGGCATACGTCGTCTCACCCATGCCGCGATTGAGCGCCGCTTCCAGAATGTCGCGCCGGTCCAGCACGGCGGAACGCTCGAAGAGATGATCGCGGGCATAGGTGACGGCCTGCTGCGCGATTCGGTCGGGTTCGTAGACGTGGCGCTGTTCATGCGCCCGCGCCTCGGCCACAACTTTGTCGGCCTGATGTCCATACTGCGCGGCCAGCTCGCGGTGCCGCCCAATACCTCTTCCGGCGATAGCAGCTCCTTGCTGTCCCGCGTCCTGTGGGCGGCAACCTGCGCGGCTCCCGCCCCGTCTATCCCATCTCGCGGAGATGATCTTTGATCTGCTCCCGGCGTGGGCTGCTGGCCTCCAGATACTCTTTCGTATAGCCCTTGATCTCCGGCTGTCCATGCTTGCCGCGCTCCAGCTCGTAGCCCAAACCCTGCAACCGCATCGCCAGCTCGGAACGATAAACGCTGGTGGCGAGCGCTGCGATGCGAATAGCTCCTGCGGCTGTAAGGCGCGGGTTTGTCCGTTGTCGCGTTCGGTGACGTTGAAGATCACAGCATGGGTGTGGAGCTGCGGCGCGGCGTACCGTCCACAGGCCGCGCGGTATCGTGCTCGAAGGTAGCCGCAACGAATTTGCCTGTCGTCTCCGGCGCGTGGACGTTGCCGATGCGGGCCTGAGTGTACTTTTCCAGCTCGGCCAGTGCGACACGCACGCTCTCCCGATGCGCCTCTCGTACGCGCTCATCGCCGCCAACAAGGGCGGTGAGGGAAACAGACTTCGGCGCGGAGAACGTAGCATCCCAACCGGCGCGATGCTCCACGCTGGTTACTTCCTTGCCGAACCTGCCCTCGTAGGTTTTGGAGACCTGATGACGAACGAGCTGCGCTTCCGTGGCGGGTGCGCCTTCGGTTAGCCTGGCAAAGTGCTCTTTGCCAACCGCACCTTCCAACCCCCATTGCTCCGCCAGCTTGCCTTGCCACTCGCTATGCCCCTGCTGGTCGCGGCTCCAATAGTTCTGCCGCTCCGAAGCAAACTCCCGCTCATGGTACGTCCGTACCTGTCAGCTGACAGCGGTTTGGAGAGGGTCAGCATAGGGAGATTCTATGCTCCTTACTCACCGCAAGCTGACTCTAAGTCACTAATCTGGCGACCTCTGCAGGAGTTCGGCAGAGGTCTGATGTCAGCTGTGCGAGCAATTGCCAAATAAACGAACGGTTTGCTGACGGCCAGCGAAACGGAGAAGGTGCTGGCAAGGGTGCCGAATCGACCTTACGAATTATGTCGATATGCTGCATTCGCTCTTGCTAGCAAAGCGGTTTCAAGAATTCAGCTTCGAGATCGGAAACCAGCTTGGTCCTGTAGCCCAGGAAATCGTCCGGCAATGGATACAGCGCCCGCCTTGGATTCGGGAGATCGGAGACATACGCATTGTAACGATCCAGTACCGACTTCCCGAAACCTGCGTTTTCGAACGGGGATACAGTTTCACCAAGGACGACGTCTCTCAGCAACTCTGCGACGTCCAGGAGTAGTTTGTCCCGCGAGCACAAAACGGTTAAGTCATTCGCTTCGGACTGAGTTTTGATTCTCTCGAACCAAGCAGTAATATAAACGAGGTCCCACGCAGCGTTCTCAATCCCTCTGAGAGCCTTTTTCCGATTTGCCGAGCGAATATTTTTGAAGATGTTCTTCGGGGGATCTTGTGAAAGCGCCCGTGTCGCCAACAGCAGTGCCGGTGCACTGAAGTGCCAAGAGTTTGTAGACCCAATCCAGTAATTCCATCATTTTCTTATCTGACTTTCCACCGGCCATGCTTATCAACGCCATCTTCAGTGCGATTGGGTACACGAAACCGTAGAAGCGCAGCTTTGCGGCTGGATCGAAGCTCTTGGAAGCCTCTGACTGAAGGCGCTTACCCGGAATTCTGCAGTCAAACCGTTCAGCATATCCCAGTGCCAAGGCAGCCCAATTCGTTGGATGGATATCATCTGCCCTATGAAAGATCTGTAAGTCACGTTTCCAAGCCTTGTGAGCGCCAGAAGCCGACCCTTCGATACAGAGCGAGATTGGGCTCGATCTGCGTGTTAGCGCACGAAGCGAACGCCATTGCTGCGGCAGCAACGCGCGTGCCCTCGGTCACTGGGCAGCCTTTAGCAAGGGCGACGGCCTGGGAATACAAGTTGCGATCGAAAAAGGAAAGTTGTTTCGGTTCGATTCGTCGCATATTGGACGATGTAGGTTTCAACAGAGATAGGAATCGGCACCCGCAAAGGATGGAACGAAACAGCCAGACTCACGGAGGAGATTTTGCAACGCAGCCACATCTCCGGGAGGGAGCGGGTTGTGGTAGATGAGTTCGTCATCGTCCAGAATTATGAATTTCACGTTCGAACCGAGTAGGGGATATGTTTGATTGCGAAGGAGAATGTAGCATTTGGCCTTACACGACGGCAAAGGATTGTTAGTCGCACGCCATGCTATGATCAAAACTCTTGAAACAGAGCATTTATTTGAAAATGATATGCCTTTGATCTGCAAATCTGCAGGCGAACGCAATGGGGGAATTGTAAGTTGCTCGATTCAACGGATGACCATACACAGTCGAATGGCAATCCGCGGGGTTACTGATCGCCATTCGCTGACTGTGGCGGTAAGGGGGGCTATTCGCCTTACACGCGACCCGCAGCCCTGTCCCGTTCATACTCCGCTGCAAAATAGGCCTGCGCCTTGATGTGATTTAGTTAGACGTGGCAGGCTACGCACTTGCGAAATCGGCGGAAGAAAGCTGGTCAATAAACCTGAAGTTTTGGCATTTCAGCCGAAGCCTATTGGCCGTCCCCCTAAGGAGAATGTGAATGAGAGGAAAAAGACCAATAAGCGGAGAAACAGTCCTGCATAGAAGCCCTTTTCATTGATCTCGGATGTCGATCTTTAGAGATCCCAATTTGCTGACGCCCATACTAAATCGCAAGGAATAGCCTTGTTTCGGTTGACAGTCTTGTTGCCGTCCGCTCAGCGTTTTTCTGCACATTAGCTATTTTCTTCCGTGCTTATGCACTCAATGTGTGACGTTTGGCGCTTTTGCTTATGTTTCATCCTCACCGTCGGTCAGAGCAGCGACGTTCATGAACTGCGTGCCTAGGGCTATAGCCTCCGCAGAATTCTCCTCGTCGAGATTGAAACCTCCGCTTGCGAACCGAGTTCTTGGCTGCGTTTTCATGCAAGGTCAAACAGGCACCAGAGCTTTTTTGCCTCTGGTATCGCAGGAGAAGATGCGCTACAGCGACGGTGAGATACCACGCGGATACATTACAGAGGTCAATAGAGCGGCTCCCACCGGTAGGCTCGCGTTTGCGCTCTCTATTGTTTCCAGCATCACGCAACCGAGTGCGTCTTGCGCTTAAGTTGATATTCACGATGCACTCTCGCCGGAATCGGCGGCACCCGCAGGAGTTGTTCTGGAAAAAAGGCCTTGGCTTCGTACCAAACCGGTCGCGAATGAGCAGCGGATTGGTGAACCTCCATAGCGGAGTTAGCTTTCATCTCCTTGCCTCTCTATGGGACGGTCCATCTGACCAGAGCGAACGCAGCAAAAGGACGCATATCTCCCATGATATTAACGAATAGTTAAATGAGCAATCAATCTAGTTAGCTACTTGATTACTGTGCTTATAGCTTCGTTTAGATAGCACATCCAGCGCCCAAGATCTTCATAATTTACAAATATGCTCCGTGTGATTTAGCTTTCTCCGGGTTGGATCATAAGGGAACGAGGTCCTCAACCGATGAAAGCTTCTCGCCTTAATTGCACGCGTTCGTTTGGCGTAGCTTTTTCGTTAATTGTTCTTACGGCAGTCGCAGCGCTCGGCTCTTGGAACCAAATCCAAGCCCAAACCCAGCCCAGCCAAATCATGGGCATTGGGAACACCACCTCAACTCCCGTGCCTGGCGTGCCTCATGATTACCTGACCGGACTGAACGAGATCGTGAATCCGGCCAACGGGGCCCTGAGCATACGCCTTAAGGCACCGACGCCCCATGAGAGGGGCGTAAACTGGCCGACCTATCTTTTCACTGTATGACTCCGACGGACAATACGGGCTATCAGCCGTACTTGGCTCACGTTCCAGCAGTGGCACTGGAACGTTCTCTGCGATCACGGGCCTTCAGTTGATCTGGGACGGGCGCCGGCAACCACCACTGGTGTTTCCACACAGGAGACTACGTATGTCGGTCCTCCAGATAATCAAACGATGTACCGTGTGCCAGATTACGTCGGGTCACGTCTTCACAGACCCCGACGGCGGCAGACATGGCCTCGGCCTCGAAGTGGCAACGCCGGAATCACGGGTGGACCGGGCGCGTGCCAGTATATTCCCGGCGGCACATCGCAACTACTACCAGGGGGGAGATACAACACTATCGGGCCGTGGTTGATCCCACCACCTTGGCTGTCCGTGTGGCAGATAACCATGGCGAATCTTGGTCACAGTCGCAGCATCCGACAGGAGGCTCCATCCGTGCGCCGCCCGAGGATGTCAACGGCAACGACTTCAACACAACCGGAAGGACATGGTCGACGACGCAGACCTCAACTGGCTACACCATCCACCATTCCCGGGGTAAGTCGCCCCGTATACCTGGATTAAGTGCGCCACATACGGTCACCCTCGGCAGTGTTAGCCGGCCAATCGACCCCATTAAATTTTACTGTCGTCAATGGCAATGGTACTCGGCCGGCGCCGCATGCCAGCTATCATCGACTCACTGGTCCCGGTGGTGTAAACGGCCCGGCTATTGCAGGTTTCGGAGTCAAGACCATCGAGCTGCCGAACGGCGAGTCGTATCAACTTCAATACGGACTCTACGTTTGGCTTGATCAACAAAATTGTCATATCCAACTGGCGCATGGGTTCAATACACCTGGAGCGTCATTCCGAACGCGGAGGGAGTTCAATACCACGCTATACCTGGAGGCACGTCGCGGTGGACTCTGTGCCATCACGCACGACTGGTTTGCCATTACGAAGCGCGTGGTCAGCTACGATGGCACACATTCCGCGGAGGAGCAGGATTTCAGTTACAGCACCACCTGGCCAGCCTCCGGACAGTCAAACAGTTATCAGTGGACCAGTAAGACGACGACCGTGACCACCAAGGATCTGCTTCGGGGCACGAGCTTCAGAAGCAACGGGTATACGCTTACACCCCGGTACTGCCGCCGCCAACCCACCGATCCCTGCGGGAACCCTGGGCGACCAGGGATACATGCCGCAGGAAAGCACCATCACCTACAAAGACACGAATGGCAGCGTACTGAAGACGGTGACCAAGACCTGGCAGACAGTGAGCTTGCTATCCGGAGAATGCGAAACACTGCCCAACGGGGCAGACCTCGAGGAAAGTTCTACACGTACCTGTCTTACACCGGACTTCCAGTCAGAACCGCAACGCCACTGAACCCGAACGCCAACCTTACTGAACTTGCCACGGACGTGGCGGAATACTATTATGGTGCTGTTTCGAGCAGCTGCGCCAAACCGAGCAGCACTCCGATGCGCGAGACGAAGACCACTTACGAGAGCTTTGGAATCCCACCTCTCTTCTCCTCTCCTATGTCTTCCATTTCGGATCGCTCCGTCACTGTTCAAGGATACGGCAACGGAACACTGCTTTCGGAGACCGACTACGCGTACGATGGCGGCAGCGCCGCCTACAGGTGTCGGCAAGCGGCACCCACTACTGTGTCATCGGCTCGACGGCCCACGACGGAACCAATTACGGCAATGGTCTCACTACGCCTCGCGGCAATCCGACCACTGTGACCAGGAAGTGCTTCGTCGGGGCCACCCCCCGGGTGCACGAATTCTCGTCACCACATACGCATACGACACGACCGGGCAGGTGCTGTCTGTCACCGATCCTTGTGGAAACTCAAGCTGCTCCGACATGACCGGCGCAAATCATAGCACCCAATATTCCTATGTGGATAACTACACGACCGATACGGGCACAGGTCCGGGTAACACGAATGCTTATGTCACCAAAATCACAGATTCTCTAGGCCACGCAGCGCAGTTCAAATATGGCTTCAACGACGGTAAGCTACGGTCAAAGATCGACGCTAATAGCCAAACGACGACATTTTGCATCACGGTGAGTGGTTGCGGGGGAAGCATGTTCGAAACCTTTTATCGTCTTACAGGTGTGACTTATCCAGATGGTGGTCAAGAGAGCGTTTCCTACTCAGATGCCGGCCCCAACCCATCCGTCACAACCAATAGGCTCCTAAACAGCAGCTGGTTGACCAGCAAGACCATTTACGACGCGATGGGGCATTCGATTACTTCGGAGCTGACAACGGACCCTTTTGGCACAGATTACACGCAGACCACTTACGACGGCCTTGGGCATGTCTGGACGGTGACAAACCCGTATCGTACGACTTCAGATCCGACATATGGCGTCACGACGCACTACTACGACGCTCTGGATCGGCCCACCGTGCAAGTCCAGCCGACAGCAGCATGCTCGAATGGTGCTACAACGATGTGGTGTCGACGCTGCCGACAGGCGCAAGCAATATCTGTAGCGCTCATCTGGGCGGGACGCTCCCTGATACGTGGGTAGATTCCAGCGACGAGAGCGGGCGCAAATGGCAGCGCACAAGTGACGCGCTAGGTCGGCTAAGTGAGGTAATGGAGCCAGACGGCTCGGCAACTGTGGGGAAGACGCCGACCCTGGAAACCGACTACTGGAACGATGCGTTAGATAATGTAACAGAAGTGGATCAGTGGGGCGGCGCACAGAATAATGGTTCTTATACGGATCACCAACGGACTTTCACGTATGATCCTCTTTCACGTTTAATCAGATCGACAAATCCGGAATCGGGACAGATCACCTATGCTTACGATGCCAACGGCAATGTGAACACGAAGACTGAGCCTGCCCAGAATGTGACTTCTGGCACCGTGACAGTAAGCTATACCTATGATGTCCTGAACCGTTTGACTCAGAAATCCTACTCCGACGGGGTTACCCCGACTGCACTCTTTGGTTACGACACAGAAGCCCTCCTTATGGGAACGACGCATCTGACTACGACGAATGTCATTGGCCGACCAAGCTGGACGTGCGGGAAAATTTGGCCGCGAACACGTGTATAACCATGAGGGCCTTCAGTTACGACCCCATGGGTCGCGTCACCCAGGTGTGGCAGTGTCCTAACACCACCTGCACGCCCACGCCGATAGAAATGCTCTATACCTACGATCGGGCTGGAAGCCTGCAATCAAAATCGAATGGAATAACCAGCAATCCCATTACAGTCAGCTATACCTACGACAACGCTGAGCACCTGCAGAAGATTACCAGCAACCAAAGCTCATATTCGCTCCTTTTGGCGAACGCGACGTCTCCTGCTTCTTATGATGCCTTCGGTCATTTGGTAAACGCGGGACTCGACTATAACAGCAGCGGTCAGCCAATCATGTCCCTGCTTCGGCAGTACGATAATCGCGGCCGCGTCACGAGCGAAACGGACCGCGACGGCCCATCGTCAGGGTCGGGAACACTGCTCTATAGCTTCACTATTCCCTCTCCCACTTCGACCACAGGCTATGCTCCCAACGGTAATCTCCTCTCAGTGAACGATTCCGTTTTGGGCAACTGGAGCTACGGCTATGACAATATGAGCCGGTTAACCTCGGCTAATGTAACGAGTGGTTCTTACGACGGGACAAATATCGCAGGGGCAGCGATGTCGTGGACCTATGATCCATTTGGGAATCGTCTGACACAAGGGGTCACCGGCACTGCTGCTCTGCAGTCTGCCTGGGGGCAGTACAACGCGGCCAACAACAAATTGACAGCGAACAATTTCAGTCCGAGCCTGCCGCCGCCGGACGCAGCAGGCGACATTAATTCTGATGGCCGCAACAATTACCTTTACGATGCCGAAGGACGAATCTGTGCTGTCAAAACTGCTCTCGGGGGCGTGACCGGTTACATCTATGACTCCGATGGGGCACGTGAGATGAAAGGGTCGCTTACTAGCTTCAGTTGCAATGGCAGTACCAACGGCTTCTCCTTGACCAATAGCTACATTCTCGGAGCGGAGGGCGAGCAGCTGAGCGAATTGGATGGCTCAGGCAATTGGCTGCACACTAACGTCTATGCTGGAGCTGGGCTGTCGGCTACTTACACGTCTGGCTATCAGCTGCATTATCATTTCTCTGATTGGCTTGGCTCGTGTCGCATTCAAGCGTCGAACAGTGGAACTGTGGAAGAGACCTGCTGGAATCAGCCATTCGGTGAAAATTTGGCCTGTTCCGGAACAGACGCCACCGAACACCACTTTACCGGCAAAGAGAGAGACGCCGAATCAGGCAATGACTACTTCGGGGCCAGATACTACGCAAGCAGCATGGGAAGGTTCATGTCCCCGGACTGGAGCGATGAAACTGATCCAGTTCCGAATGCGGGTTTGGCGGACCCACAAAGCCTCAATCTGTATGCGTTTGTGCAAAATAATCCAACATCGTTTGTTGATCCAGATGGTCACGAATGCTTTGCAGCCGACGGAATGATGTGCAGCACTCATGGTGGACCAGGCACGCTGATGGATGCCTTTCGCGCGGATTTGGGCAGCCAAATCACTGGCCAGCAAACGACGAGTGTATTTGATGATTTTGATGACCGTATGGGTCTCACCAGCGACCTTATGTCCCAGGTCAGCACGACTCTCGGCGACCAGCCTGGTCCATACGGCTATGACGATACTCCGTCAGGGATCATCATGAATTTTCAAGCGGCAGGTACCATATCTATGCCCGTCCCAATGCCTCCGATGGATTGGGCAGGTGCTTTGGGACGTGCCATCACCGGAGGACTGGAGATTTCACGGGCATTGGAGTGGCCTTTTTTGCTCGTTTTCCCTACTGCGGAGACAGCTGCTGGTCCCGGCAAGGACACGATCACGGGAATTCCGATAGCGTTCGCGGACCATCGCAAGGGCAAGTCGAAGGCTAAATGGAATAAACATAGTAATCCCAGGCCAGGCAGACCTACGACCAAAGACAGGAAAAACCCTAAATGGAAGCCCCGAACGCCACCTCGGCCACAGGACTTAAAAGATGATTCTAATTGATTGTCCAAGACTTAAGGCTGAAGGAGACAAGTTGTGACCCGAGTTATACAACAAACTGCAAGTGAGACAATATCGGATATGGAAGCATCGCGGAAAGGTCGGCAACTATTCTATGGTCTTGGATGTCGCAAGAGCTTCCGAGAGGCATTCCCTTATTTGCTCCAAGCCGCTAATGCTGGTTATGTGCACAGTCAAAATCTTGTTGGATATTGTTATGCCAAGGGTCTTGGGGTCAGGAAAGACCCGAAACTAGCACTGTACTGGTCCGTGCGGCAACAGATGGAAAGCACAAGGAAGCGCCGTTCAATCTTGGCTTGGCATATGAGTTCGGTAGAGGTACGAAGGTCAACCTGAAGAGAGCAGTCCGATACTACGAAACGGCTGCGCAACTTGGAAATCCCGCTGCGCAATGCAACCTTGGTGTTTCCTTGCTCGAAGGACGTGGTATCAAGCGAAATGTTGAACGAGGAATATATTGGCTACGTAGGGCCGCCAGAAACGGTGATATCCGCGCACAGTATGATTTGGGGGCGGCATACGTTGAAGGTACGGCGGTTGCGAGGAACTTGAGAAATGCGAAGACTTGGTTTGTCCGGGCAGCAAAGGGGGGCAGCAAGCGGGCGACCAAAGCTCTCAGCAGGGTCGAAGAGCAGATAAGAAATGAACCGTAACAACCTGAGTAATTTGCCCGCGTTCTTTGTGAAATGACGGGAAAGCCATCGAAAGTAGAGAGAGAGAGAGCGTCAGGTCAGCTGATGTGCGGGTGGCCCACATCTCGATGCTTACGGCGCAGAGCCCATCACTACGACGCAGCCCCGAAGCGTGTTCAATCAGCGCAGCGTCTGCGAGCAGTGGCAAATTCACCGGCAAAGAACCAGACTCCGAATCCGGCAACGACTATTTCGGGGCCAGATACTACGCCAGTTCTATCGGAAGGTTCATGAGCCCAGATTGGTCCTCTCAAGCTGAGCTGGTTCCCTATGCGAAACTCGACGATCCGCAAAGCCTCAATCTCTACGCCTACGTGATGAACAACCCGATGACGAGCTTTGATTTCGATGGCCACTTCGATTGCACCGGTGCGAACGCTAATGGAATCGGGTGCCAAACTTAGGCAGCATGGCAAGCCATTAACAACGGGCAAGCAACATCAGTAGATGACTACATGGAGCGGCATCCGGCCCAACAGCAGAGCGATTCATTGCGCGGAGAAGGCCTTTTGCATCATTTGGGCAATCTTTTTCATGGGCATTCATGGAACTACACAGAAACAGAAGTGAATGAGGTGCAAGGCGATGGAGAGGTGCGAGAACCCAATGAGGCCGTTACAGCAGCTACAGATGCGGCTGGTATAGCCGGAGTTGCTAGCGAAGCAGTTGACCGGACTCTGGGGCCTGCGCCAGCGTTAATAAGCATGGCGAATGATCCCAAGACGCTTAACATAATTACTAATTTGCTTACGTTCACTCCCGGAGTAAAGAAAGTGTTCGGCCCGGCAATGACTATCGGGGAAACATACAATGATTTGTTCGACTACGTGATTCATAATAGTAATCCTGGCCCGCAGAAAATTTATAATTCGGACCAGTTGCAACTCGGTCCTGCTAGTCAGAGCGGCGTGTGTGAAGCCGCTGGCTTGCCTCCATGTTAGCTAAGTTCAACGCAGCAATGATGGTTAGAGATTTCTCCATGCAACGTGATTGGTGCCTGATTTGAAGTCGCAATTGCCGCCGTATGTTCTTTTGATACTCGGCGTGATCTCAATTTCTGCGGCTGTGGCGTTTACTAGTATGGGCAAAGCGTGGACCCGCTTTCATGGCTGGGTCTATCGCGCAAAGCAACCGGGATGGTTTTGGTGGGGAGTCGCGTTATATTTTCTCTGTGGTGTTGGTGTGATTAGCTATTTCTTATATTTGGTCGACTGATTTTCATGTCGATCTGCCCTCCTCGTTGCATTCGGGCCGATTGGCGAGCGCTCGAGCGAGTTCGGGTTGACAGATCATCGATGCACCGAGGATGGCAGTGCTCAGGTTCTGAAAAGCCCTGATGCTTCTTAATCCGTGATGACCCGAATGGAACGGCCCTGGTTCCCTTCCGACGCCTAGGACAGGTCCTCGGGTCAGCGGGGTAGGGAAATTGGCAGATGATCCTGTGTTGTGGACGCCGAAGATGAAGACGATCAACAAAGCGTGGTGTGGTTGGGCTGTTTTATGCGTGTTAGCTGCCATATTAGGGTGCCAGACGCCATCCCCGGACTGGAACGGCACCTGGAAGTTGAACCTCACCAAAAGCAGCTATCAAGACCAGGTTTTAACCATTTCGATCTCGGCGGATGGTGAGTATCGCTTTGATGAAGATTCGAGTCCACTCTTCGCTGCGATGGAAAGGATCGACCGATAGGCAACAACGCACGCTAGTTTGTGTAAAAAACGGTGCGGCGCTAGACATAACCATAAAAGAAAATGGAGTAAAGACGAGGGCTACTCATGATGAGCTTTCGGCTGACGGAAAGATTTTTACGGCGACGGTGACCGAGTTTCAACCGAATGGGTCCGTTATCACATCTCATATCGTCTTTTCGCGATTGTCTGGGTCCACTGATTTTGCAGGCAGGTGGCGGGATGCGAACTATCTTCAGCAGCATGCTGACATGACACTGACACTCGACAATCAAGCTTTGCATATTGACTATCCGAGCGCGGGCCAGCACGTCGACGCACCCCTCGATGGAAGCGACGCTGCGGTGCGCGGACCCCACGTTCCAGAGGGGACCACCCTTGCCGTGCGACCTGCTGGAAGACGCGAGTTCCGCACTGTGACCAAGCGCCAGGGCAAGCTTTTCAGTCAAGGCACACTTGAGTTGAGCAACGATGGCAGGGTCATTACTGACTCCTGGTGGAACCCGAGCCAGCCAACTGACAAGGGTACGCTTGCCTACAACAAGCAATAGCAGGCCGCTTTCCGGGGCGGCCTCGCTGTCTGTGGAAGCGCTCAGTTCCGTGTCTAAGCCAGCATCCGAAGTACAGCGCTGCTGGTCTGCTCACTTAGATCGCATATCCACAGATATGATTTCGGTCGATTTGTCGAATATCAGGATCGGACCTTGGGCCATCTCCTTGCCTCCCCTCGTTGCAGGGGTTGTCACTGATTAGTGTCGCACCGGCAATAGCGTAGCTGCTATTGTTAGCCTCCTCAGGACTACCGAGGTTTCCATGTCTGCATGCAGAATTGCCGGCTTGTTGCTGGCTGCAACTGCAACCGTATGCGTTGAAAACGCTGACGCCTTAAGCGCACTACGGGCGAACATACTTCGACAAGTCGTAGTCACGCAGCGCACACAGCGTGGCATAATGCCGACCGTTGGCGATGAAGTAATGGAAACCCTTCTGGTCGTGGCCTTTCGACTCTTCAAACCAGACATAGAGATCAATCGCGAATTTCTCTTCCTTAATTCTGCCCTCGGAATACGCTGTATAGATCGGTTCAGCTCCGCCGCCCTCGACATAGAAATTTCCTGTCATTACCGCCACCAGATCCCGGTTGTCGCACTGCTTGTCTGAGTTCATAAAAATAGGACATTGGGGTATTTGCGGTGCGGGTTGACCGCCGTGAATTGCTTATAGGCTTTGTGGATATGCCCCACAATGCGGTTGAATATGGGATCATTGCGTGATCCGACCAGTTCCAAAGGCTGGGCGGCCTTCAACTTCTCATCGAGCCAGTCGTCGTACTGCACATGCTTGGATTCACAATAGGCGACCAACTCGCCTACTTTGAAGACCCGGAAGTCAGGTGTCTTACCCTGGCCGATTTCCTCCTTGGAGAACCGTTGAGTCTTGAGGCCATGCCTCACCCGTAGGCCTCCGCGAATTGTTCTCCGAGATTAGCCATAGGGGAGGCAGCCCCCGCGCGCGGGTTTGTAAGTCCTTGTAAAGCCAATAGTCGGTGGACTGTCACGGCAGGGGTCGACGCGCCGGCGGCTTCCTCAAACGCGCATCTCTTCATTCGATCCCTTTGGACTCATCCCACACAAAGGCCTCTTTGGGATTGTCGGTGGGCACATCGAAAAGCGGTAGTGTGGCTTGGACCGCTGCTGGCGTCCTGAGCTGCTCCGTCCCAGCTACCGGCGTTAGCGGTGACGGCCTGGGCACCATCTCAGGCAATTCGCGCTCGACAAACTCCGGTTGCCTACCGTGCTTTCTTGCAAACTGGAAGTGAACCGGAACAACGCGGTTCTCCTGTTTGATGAAGCCGTGCAACGGCTCCAGACCGGAGATTTCCGAAGCCATGACAAGCGGCTTGGTCGCAATCTCCATCGCATACGATTTCCTGCTGCCGAACAGCCTCATGTTGCGCGATTCCTTCAACCGCTCCACTTCAATTTCCCCGATAGCATCGGAAATCCACTTCGCGGCGCGTGGCTCGGTGGTCTTCAAAAACAGCTTGGTTGCGGGCTGCGAAAGCATGGCCTCGGCGTCTTGACCGTAGCGTTTTTCAAGCTGGCTGCGCCCCTGAATGCCCACCACAACAGGGTTGCCATATTTGCGGTTCTCCGTGACGGCGGTGTGGAGCTGCGGCAGCTTGTTGAGGCTTGCCAGTTCGTCCAGCACAAACCATACCGGCTTCGCTGTGTGGTCCTCGCAGTGGCTCATCATGCGCAGGATGAATAAGTCGAGCCACACCGAATGAAGCGGCAAAGTCTTCGCGCGATAGGCAGGAGTGGAAGTCAGAAACACCCATCGCTTACGCGCGGTGTACCACTCCGCCGTAGCAAAGGTCGGTCTCGTATGCTCCCATTCCGGCAACAGTTCTAGACTATCGGCCACCATGTTTAGGCTCGCCAGCACACCTGCCCGCTGTGCGGGCGCTCCCGCATCGAGCAGGGCAGCGAGCGGAGTACCTTTGACCACCGTTTCGATCCGTGACGAGTCGGCCATCATGCTCAGAATGTCCCTGGGCTGCGGCTTGCGTTTGAGGAGATGGGCCAGTACCCGGCGCGGACCATCGGTGAAAAACTCCTTCTCGTATTCCTTTTCAGGAAGGAACGCAGCGGCAATCATCGTAGCCGTTTCGTCGCGGTCAATCTCATTGCCAAGGCTCCAGTAAGGGCAACGCTCGTCCAGTGGATTGAGAATCAAATCCCCACGCGCGGGCGAGTAGAACTCGCTCACAAAGTCCATTGCCGGGTCGTAAACGATGGCGCTCTCTCCGCGCTCCCGCACCTGGCGAAGAAGCTGCCGGATGGCGTTGGACTTGCCCGCTGCCGGTGTCGCCCATCATCAGAATATGGCTGGCTTCAAGTCGCTTCGGGATACAATAGCTTGGGCCAAAGGGCAGCCACCGCAAAAAGCGATTTTCAAAGCGCAGCCGGAACCGTATGCCGTCCGTCCTTGCGCTGCGCCACCGCAAAGCCGAGGCCAGCTCCGGGCCTTTGGTCCTGCGTCCGTGGCGTTCCTCCTGCTGTCGCCGGGCCCTGCGTCCTCGCCCGAATTGCAGCCAAAGTGCATACAGGAAAACCAGTCCGGCCAGCCCGTAGCAGAAGGGTCGGAGGAAGATCGCCCATGCGCTGTCGCCGTCGTAGATCGTGTCCCGGAGGTACGCCTGCAACTCGCTCGCTCGTACCTTACCGGGTGCTAATGACCACTCCGCGCCAACCCTCCGCGTCGGCCTTCGGACTCAAGGCGAGAGGTTGTTTTGGGTCTGGCCCCTTCACTGCATCCTCGGGTAGCAATGGCTCCTGCTTCCGTCCTGGAGCCGTCTTCTCGGCATAGCGAACCGTCGTCATCGCTCCGGGATAGCTGCTCAACGTGGAACACGCAGCATATGTTCCGAGGTAGAAATTCTGGACCGGATTCATCGTCCAGCCAAGCCAAAGCATAGCCGGAAAGATCGCCAGAAACGGCCCAAGCACGAAAAGCAAAACCAGCCACAGGAGCCACCGGCTCCGGCTGGGAAAGCGCATCTCTCCGGCGCTCAATGCTGCCCTCCGGTGCGTCCTCCCCGGCAAGGAAATCGGCGAGCAATTTACGGGCGTCGGCCAGCTTCCGCACGTTCGCCTGGTCACGGATTTTGACTATGGAATCGGGTAACAGTTGCTTGCCTTCGGCGTTCGCCTGGGCCGTCGCGTGAAAGAGATTCAGGAGCATGTATCGCAGTGCCGAAACCTCGGCCAGCACCAATTCCGTAGGGTCTGCCGGACGTTGCCGCGCGGCTTTCAGAGCCAGCTCACGCAGCCATTCGGCCACGGTTTTCCCCGCAGCTTCGGCGGCGGCTTCTACCTCGGCCAGTTCTTCCGGCGTGACCCTAGTTGCGATGGTTTTGGCACGGAGAACCGGACGCGCTTCGCCTTGCGGCGAGGCCGGAGACTGTAACGGGCCCGGGATGCGGGGAGTGCTTATGGGGAAACCCGCCTCAAAATCAGCTTGCACCCCTGCAAATCGGTCGTCAAGCGTCGGGATGATGGAAGCCTTTGCCTATCAGTGCGTTTACGCGGCGGACGCTCTGGAGTGCTCTGCGCGTTTACGCGCGTAAACGCATTGGCATGATGCCGGATGCGCGAATTGTCAAGATGCTGATTCAAAACGTGTTCACGCCGCCCGCCTATGATTTCACGCCGGTTTGCCGGCAGCGTCCCATTTGGGGGTGAGGTGTCACCCTCAAGCCGCTGCCGTAGGCAGCGTTGGTCTTGGAACGCTAATCCTGACACCGAACTCCCCCCGATGCTCCACAACGGAGCGATAGACTGCTAACATGACCAGGCGGCTTCTTCAGGGACAGGAACAGGAACAGCGGGCGCGAAAGCTTGCCGTCGATGTTCAAGGCTCCCCACGCACGGGAACTCATCGGGCGCTCGTCCGCGCGCCGAAGAGCATGAGCTTCAGCAACGGCGGCGGTAGAATAGCTGCGAGCCTATGCCCACAGAAATTGTCCATCATCTATCGCCGGAGGAGCAGGAACTTGCCAGGAAACGGCAGGAACTAGCCCTCCTGCAAGCCGAACTCACCGATCGCGAATTGTCGCTGGCGAACCTGCGCGCCGAACTCGCCGCATTGAGGGGCGCTACCTGCGGGAAGTCGGCATACTTTATGCCGAACTCGACGACTGGAATGCGAAGATCGCCGAATTCGCGGCGGAGACTGCGGGAACCGAGCAAGCCCGCGCTGCTGCGTCCGAGGCGCGGGCGCAGGCAGACGAATCCTACGCCGCCGCACATGGCGAGGCTGCCAAGGCAAAGGACTTTTCACCGTCGCCAGAGTTGAGGAAGCTGTTCAAAGACGTGGTGAACCAGATACATCCCGACCGTGCGGCGAACGAAATCGACCGCGCTCTGCGCAACCGCCTCATGGCAGAGGCTAATCTTGCCGATAGGCGGCAAGATGCGGATGCTCTCAGGAAATCCTAGAGAGTACAAGAACAGCCCGGAATCGGTGAAAGGCAACGGCGCGGCAGCGGACTTGCAGCGCATCCTCCTACAGATTCGGCAAATATTGAAGAGGCTTGCTGAGATCGAGGTCGAATGGTGGGATTGATGAGCTTCAGAAATTGCCCTCCTGATGGCAAAGGTAGAAATGGCTGCGTGCCAAAGGCCGTAACTTGCTTGCTGAAATGAGGGATGAAATGCTTCCTGCACCGCATCGAACTAGCCCGGAAAGAGTTTGAAGATCAGCCTTCGGAAATGAGGCCGAAATGAGTGCCGACGAAGAAAAACAGTCCGCATTGGTTCCGGTGCAGTCCGAGCAGGCAGAGTCTGCTCAAGAGAGGCTTGGAGTTTCTAACCGAAGAAAAGTATGACGACGCCTTTACGTGCTTTCAACGCGGAATTCAACTTAGTCCCGATCACTCCGAACTGCAACTAAAGCGCTGCGTTCTGCACTACAACGGGCAAGGCGTGTCGCGGAAATACGAAGAGGCCGCAAAGTGGTATCGTAAGGCCGCCGATCAAGATAACGTTCACGCACAGTTCAACCTTGGCTTGCTTTATGACCGGGGCGAAGGCGTGGCCCAGGATTATGTGCAGGCCGCAGCGTGGTATCGCAGAGCCGCAGACAAAGGGGAGGCCAATGCGCAATACCTCCTGGGCTCGCTCTACAATCGTGGACAGGGCGTAGCACAGGATTTTGAGCAAGCCGCGGAACTCTATCGCAAATCTGCCGATCAAGGCAACGCAGATGCACAGTTTGAGCTGGGAACGCTCTATGATCGCGGCGAAGGGGTCCCGCACGACGATGCGCGGGCGGCAGCGTGGTATCACGAGGCGGCTAAGCAGGGACTAACCGACGCTCAGTTCGGTCTAGGTCAAAAATACGAAAAAGGACAGGGCGTTCCCCAAGAGTGGGGGCAGGCCACTTTTTGGTACCGGGAGGCGGCTGAACAGGGAATGCCGGAGGCCCAATCGGCCCTTGGAGCTATCTATCTTAACGGCTCCGTTCCAGGGATTTCAGCGAAGCTGCCCGCTGGTACCGCAAGGCCGCTGACCAGGGATGGCAATATGCCCAATTCTTCTTAGCCTTTCAATATCGGTATGGGATGGGCGTTCCCCGGGATTTGGACCAAGCTATGTTTTGGTGTCGCAAGGCCGCTGAACAGGGAAATGAACTAGCGAAGGAGTTTCTGGTGGTCTTGAGTCACGCTCAGTGCCAGAATCGAAATGAGTAGCGACGAACAGAACGACGCGGCATTGACCCCAGTCCATCGCGCGGGGCTATCTAATGCAGGAGCAAAGTCCCTTGCCGTCCGTGGACGCGCTTATCTGCGCGACAAAGAAGAGGCCGAAGAATGGCTTCGAAAAGGGCTGGAACTGCAAAAAGCTGCCCCTCCGAGCCATTGGCTTCCGCCCCAGTCAACCCCCATGCTGCACCGAGGCCGGTCCTGAGCGAAGAGCAAACGCGAATCAAAGAGGAGAAAGAGCAGGAACAGTTCAGGAAGCGAGAAGAAATGCTGAAAGAAGCATTTCACTGCTTTGAATGTGGATGCGAAATGATCTGAAGCAACCCAGAGCTGTTGTATTGCCTCGCGCATTCCTACTACCACTGGGAAGGAGGGTACGGGGTTTTGAAGAATGAAGAGAAGGCTGTGTCCCTTTATCAGCGCTGGAATATTTTGGCCACGCCGGAGCGCAAACAAAAATCGGCGATGCCTACGCTCAATGCGGGTTTACATGGCTCCCAAAAGACAAAAAGCAAGCAGCCAGATGGTACCAAGCTGCGGCGGAACAAAGGGCGATGAAGAGGCAGTTTGCATGATCGTAGGCATGTACCAGCGCGGCGAAGGAATGCAACCAGGACCATGCCAAGGCTGCAAGTCTCTCCGGAACGCAGCAGCGAGGGGCGATGAAACCGCACGGCATAACCTGCGACTCTATGCAAAGCAATACGGATCGCCCTATGACGACGGTGCGGATACGCCATAGCTACGCATTAGAACCGATAAGTCTGCGTTTGCCATGCTCCAATACTATTTCATTGGCAGACGCATTCCCCACGTCCGCCCTCATTGCGAGTTGACCCAATCCTCGAAGGACAGGTGCTCAGCGGCATTCGCATTCCTTCCGTGCGCCCTGAGTTCAGCTACGATTGGGTCGGGTCCGACTCCCCGAGCATACTTCTATTGCCCCAGAAGCTCGCCCTTCAGGAGTAGGTTGCACCCCCGTCTGTCGATCGGGAAAAGGCCATATCCGCAAATCACAATGCGGTCACTTGTGCGAACCGCTTTTCTCGCCGCACTCCAGAGTCATTTCGAAAACGCCCCCCATTCTCTTCCGAGGTTTGTCTGAAAAAAGAATTGCTTGCGGCTGGTGGGAAGAATCATCGGAGGCACGGCACCGGCACCCGTTTTCGGAAGCAGCGGGTCCGAGATACTGTCATATCCCAAAGGAGCTCAAATCTCCGACTGCAATCACCGGACGTGAGCCAAACGCACCGGAAGAGGGAAAGGCAAGGTCTCCTCCCGTCATCCCACCGAACAATACAGCTAACCAGTTGTGCTCCCGTGCAACTTCAAAATTTTCACTGGGGAATCTTGAGGAAGCCCTTCCAGGGAAAACCCATAGCCATCTCCCACCGACCATTTGCCCGCTTTGCACAGATGCGAATCTAGTGAAACGTCATAATTGAACGAGATAACACAATCGTAAGGCTTGACAATCCTAGATGCGAATATCGCATAGGCATCGCCTTGGTCCCTCTGATGAATTTCCTTGAACAATTCGCGGATGGCCTCGACGAGCGAAGGTTTGTAGAAATTAGCCATCATCGTAAAGTCACGTTCACGATTACGGATGACCTTCTGAATGCCTCTCATCAGTGCTTCGATGTCGTTTCCTAATCTCTGCTCCAAGTACGCAGCGTTGCCCGGATAATCGAAATACACCTGCTTCCTCGGTGTCTTCATCCATTGAAGTAATTCACTCCCCATGGAATTGGCGAACGGGTAGCCCGCGTGCCGCGAAGCACCGGCACCGAAAACGTATGTTGTCCTTCTTGTACGCATGGCCGCAGCACAGGCCGCGCCAGAAGCAACCAGGGCCTTCGTAGACAAACAATGGTGCAGCCCGCTCACGGGGCAGGACGGCTGGAGAAAGTGAGCAGGCATCGCTCCCGCTTGGGTTGTAATGGAATCCATTACAATGTAATATTCCGACATGGCTACTGCTACTGCAAGGAAATCGAAAGTCTACACGATTAGCCTGCCGCCCGAACTTGCACAAAAGGCCGAGGCGTTGGCTCAGCGGGACAGCCGCACGATGAGCGAGCTATTCCGTGAAGCCTTCCGCATGTACTCCGCGCAGCAGGCGCGACGGACACTGGATGAGTTGGGCGAATATGCGGCAGGCCGCAACCAGAAGGGCTATACCGAAGCCGATGTGCCCCGGCTCATTAAGAGGTGCGTGCCGAGAAGCCGCGCCGCCGCAAGCTACGGTCTAACGGGTGATCGTCGTCATCGACACAAACGTCTGGATTTCCGCGCTTCAGTTTGCGAAACGTCGCGGAACGCCGACTCTGGCGCTCGAAAAAGCGATGAGCGAAGACGTGATTGCTACCTGCGATGAGATTGACGCGGAGATCGTGCGCGTCCTGACAGAAAAGTTCTCCTGGGAGCAACACCGGGCAATATCGGCGCTGCAAGCGATTCTGGCGCGTGGCATCCGTGTGAATATTCGAGGCACGGTAAAGGTCTGCCGTGATCCCAACGACGATATGTTTCTGGAGTGCGCCGCCCTTGCGAAAGCGGATTTGCTGGTTGCAGGCGACAAGGATTTGTTGATTCTCGGCGAGTACAAGGAATGCGCATTATCACTCCCTCGAAATACCTGAGAACCGGATAAAAACATCCGGCCACTGCTCAGAGATGAGCATGGCCGTAGACCGCCGGAGCGATATTCAATGCAACGGCTGCGGGGAAGCCGCTGACAGCGGCTTCCCCGGCGTTTTCGGTTGTCTCGTTCTCTTCCTCAAACGTGCTGCCGAGAATCAGGTCTACGGCTCTCTGCGCGTTGGCGGCGGATTTCAGGAAGTGTGAGACCGTCGCACTGCTCCACGTTGAAAACCGTGTAGTGGCAGAGAACAAACGGCACGCGCTCATCTTCGCCCGTTGCTTCTTCGTCTTTCTTTGCGTATTCGGGAAGCTGCTTGTAGAAGATGATCTGCGTGCCATGCTCGCCTTTGCGGACGTTGCCCTTCAATGCCTGCGCCTGCTTGAATGTAAGCCAAAACGGGGAGATGTACTCGCTGGACCAAAGCAAAAGGACATTGAATGCCACTGTAGGGCTTTCCGGTATAGAAGTTGCGCGGGAATGGGCCGCCTGCATAGCGCGGCGTCTTCCACGGCTTTTCCCACGGAATCACGCCCGCTTGGAGGCTGGAAATAATGCGGTCGGTGACGGCGTCGGGCACTTGTCGGCCCGCCGGCTGCGTTGTTTTGATGGTTGCGGTATGCCATAGACGCTTCGCTCTCCTGTGCTGCCCGCGTGGGGCTAGAGATTGTGAAGGAAGGGCTATTTCGCCTTTGGCTCTCAACCCAAATTTCTTTTGTGGGGATCGCCCACCCTTGCAACGAAGCGCAGCGAGAGTGGAAAGGGCGAAGCGCAGCGGAGGGCTGCACAAGCGAAGCGCGGAAGCCTGGGGAGACTGCTTGCGGGCGCGAGGGGGCAGCGCCCATTGAGGAGGCTTGTCTCCGGCATCCGTAAGCCGCATGCAGCGCACCGAATGAGGGACGGCGTTACGGGGCTCGGACAGGCCCCGTTGGGATGGGTGGTGGAAGACACGGCAACATCGGTGGCTGGAGACAGGGAAGGCGCACCCTCCCCCAAAAACAGATGTGCATTGGAAACGAGAAAGCAACCTTACGACAGAGCCCCAAACGGGCTTATCCAAGATTGACAAGTGTTAGGCTACAGGCTACAGTGATTCAGGTGAGAATACGAAACTTCATCCATAAGGGTTTGAAGAGGCTTTACACGGACGACGCCACCAAAGGCGTTCCGCCCGACACCGTAGACAAGCTCCGCAAGATGCTCGCCTTTCTGGATGACATGGAAGACCCGGAAGAGTTGCGGATGCTGCCCTCGTGGAAGGCGCATACCTTGACGGGCGACCGCAAGGGCGCATGGAGCCTGAGCGTTACGGCCAATCGGCGGTTGACCTTTCGTATCGACACCGCCGAACGCGAGATTTACGACGTGAACTTAGAGGACTATCACTAGGCCGAAGGAGAAAACACCATGCCCATGAAGAATCCGCCCCATCCTGGGGATTTCATTCGGACAGAGATTATCGAGGCCGCAGGCTTGACGGTGACGGCGGCGGCGATAGCGTTGCGCGTCTCGCGTCCTACGTTGTCCAGCCTGCTCAATGGCAAGGCCGACCTCTCCGGGGATATGGCGCTCCGCATCGAGAAAGCCTTTGGAGTGAAGATGGACACGTTGATGCGTATGCAGTCGTCTTATGACATTGCCCAAACGCGCAAGCGTGAGAATCAAATCCGTGTGCCGCGTATTTCCTTGTTGGCCGCCACGCATTAGGCGAAGCGACATGCCGGGAACCTCAACGGCGCGGTTGAGGAAGGCCACACAAAGCGCACTAAGAACAGCCGCCAGCGGCGGCTCGTGCGCGGAGATTTGCCGCTAAGAACGCCCCGGCGGGGCAGCGGCAAATCAGAACCAATATCGGAAGAGATGGATTGAGATATCGAACTCCCTACGCCAGCCTCCGCCACGGCTCCGGCCAAAGACGGCTTCGGGAGATTCAGGGTCAGCGCGGCCTGTGGCGCTGACCTCGTCTTGCCTTTGTCGTGCGTCTCCGCCGCCTTCGATGCCTTGGCCTTAGTCTCGTCCGGTTGCGGCAACTCCCATCCCGCCATGCCCTGCAACACGCGGTCGGCGTGCTTGATGGTGTTCACATGCCCGTAGTGGCTTTCAATCATGTGGACGGAGGTTCCCATCTGCTCGGCAAGGAAATACACGTCCACGCCTTCCTGCAAGCGGAGCGTGGCATAGGTATGCCGGAAGCAATAAGTGGAGCGCGGAACGCCCTGCGTTCCTTCGCGCAAATTTGCTTCTCTCAGAAGATCGGCAATCAAGGAACTATAAAGTGTCTTTGCAGGCTTGCCTGTGATGTTGGTAAATACTCTGTCGTCCTGTTCCGTGGCTTTGGAGATAACACGGATGCGTTCTAAATAATCTCCGACACTCTTGGGCGCGACCAGTTGACGCGATTTGTCCTTGCCCTGCACGAACAGGACAACGATCTCGCGGCCCTCGCGGTCTTTTGCGGGCATGATGTCGCGCCAGCGGAGATTCTTCATCTCCACTGGCCTCATGCCCGTATTGCAGGCAATCAGAATCATGTTGTAGGTGACGGTGCGATACCAGACGCTTGACGGCTTATCCGCCTCGCCAATCCACTTTCGGCCTACGGTGTGGAGCTTGCGATACTCCTCCAGCGTGAACTCATCACGCCGCATTGTCTTGAGCTTCGGGCGCTCGTCGAAACGCTGGCTAGCGGGAACATAACGCTTCTTGACGGCATAATTCATCACCGCACCGAAGATGGACATCTCGAAGCGGATGGTGGAATCGCTGATGAAAGGAACCACCCGTTCTTCGGAAGGTTTGACTTCAATCGGTTTCAAAACCCGGATACCCAGGGTCTGCTGAACCTTGGTGCGGCGCTCCGCTTCATGGTCCGCAAAGGTCTGAGCTGTTGCGGCTGTGATTTCCCGAACGCCATTGCGCCGGTGGCGTCCTGCGCCGTTCTCCCGCCGCCATGCCGGATAGCCGCCCCATCGCTCGTCACCGATAAGGTGAACCTGCGTGGAACCTGCGTACCTGTCTAACGTGCCTTCGATGACGGCACGGAGTTTCTTAGGCCGCGCGGCGCTGATCTCGCCGCGCTTCGCCCGCGCCTCCTGCGTCAACAGATACTCGTGCGCCACGTCACGGAAGGGGCGGTTGAACACGGGAACGTCATGCTTGATGCGGAATCGAACGTCCGCGTCCTGATCGAAGGCGCGTTCCCGCGCCGCTTCTCTGTCCGTTGTTTTGAGCGAAACCGTCTTATAGCGGTCGGCCTTCGGCATCTTCATGCGGCAATACCACATCCGATGATCCACGTCGCCGCGCCGGAAGAGAATCAGGCCGGGTTTTAGCTCCTCTTTCTCGGTAACAAAGGCCATATTCGCCTCCATCGTTTGATCTCGTTCTGTGCAGATTCCGTGTAGCTTTTTTCTGTAAGTCCTTGAATCCTCGAAGCTGTGCAGGACTCGTATGGATAATATCAAATAATTATCTTGTTTATTTATATTTATTTACAATATAATTGTCATCCTGAGCGGAGTTCGCGTGGCGGACGGAGTCGAAGGACCTGCTTTTGTCGACAATCTTGCCGGGTGCCCCATTCAAGCCCGGTGTTGGCTTGAGTGGGCAGACCCCACACGCCAAGCTGACGGCGTGACCCGGGGACTCAGGGACGGGTGGCCCACCTTCAGGCACGAAGGAGGGTGCCCCATCCTGAGTGAAGCGAAGGGTGGGAGGCAAGAACTACGGGACGGCCAGCGTTGATTGTTTCTCTCGCCGCCTGGCCGTCCATCTTGACTCGATTTCGACGCTTCCGATCACGCCGACGGCTCGATGGAGAAATGAGGACCACGGCCAGTCTTCCGGCTTTTCAACAAGTCCACGCCTGACCGGATTGCGGTGCATGTAGCTGAGCTTTTCCAGTCGCTTTTCTTCGTTCCACACATTGAAGTCGTAATAACGGCGCTGCCAGAACTTGTCTTCGGTTGGGTTCAACTTTCTTGATGTGTTCTGTTTCAAGAGTTGGACCGCTATTGCGAGCGATATGTTGCGCGGTTCTCCGGCAAGCAGATGAACGTGCTCGGGCATGAGGACGTATCCTGCGACGGTGAATTCATATTTCACGCGCAATGCTTCCAATTCGTGCTCGAAGCTACTGTAACCGTTGCTGTCCGCCAGAAGTGGACGCCTCCGATAACAGCTGAAGGTGATGAAGTGAGAAGATTTGCACTCCTGATAGCGGATCAGTCCCCACGGCATTGGAGAGGATTTTATCCGCGACTTGCAGTTCCGTACTTCCTTCTAATGATGGAGGAAAGACGAAGCGCTCACTTAGGTAATGTGAAGATCGTGCTCTCCCACCCTTCGGCGAACAACGCGCTCAGGATGGGGCACCCTCGGTCGTGCCGGTTTAGGAAGAAATAGGATAAAAGGTGGCCGAGCGGATGGACCTGTGGAGATTGAATCCGAATGGACGGCAAGAAAACGGGAGCGAGCCGCAGGACGACTTTGTCCAGCCAGGCAGTCAGACGCCGCGGCCGTATCCGCCGACGCGGACCCCGCTATGTCGCTTGGCCCACGGACCGGACGTGCAGACGCAACTGGTATAGAGTGGTTCCTATCACGAATTGCACATTGCATATTTCACTTTCGTAACGAGGCCGAGTGAACCATGTTTGGAAAAATATCTCAGACGGGTCACCAATCCATTCAAGAGCAAACAGCGCACTGCTTCCACAACTGTGGTCTGTGCAAGACCCTTGCGCGTGAGTACGGACTCCTCCCCGGGTGCTTCTGAACAGCGACATCGCCTTACTCCAAGAGATGCTAGGGAGTATCGATGTGTCTTACACCCAATCGATCGAACGCCAATTCTTGGCTGCGAGTTGTTTTCAACTCCCGCAGAGTGACGAGTTGCCTGCGAGCTTTCGCTACTCAGCAGCAGTCACGTTGCTCCTTGCTCAGCACAAGCTCAGGGACAATATTCGCGATGCAAAGGGTCCGCTTAAGGTGCTTCCAAAAGCGTTTGAAGCCGCACTTGGTTCCGGTTTCTCGCGGGCCCGGGGCGTGTTGAACGAGATGGCATTTCCCATTGACGCCTTCGACGCGCAGGTGGAGCGATGCGTCGAGCTGGAGCGAATCGAGGGTAGCACCCCGCTTCCACTTGAAGCCCGATCCGAGGCGCATGGTCAACTGTGCGGAACTGTGGCTCGACATGCCTGCAGTGTGGTCAATAAGTCACATATAAGCGATGCGGCGTATGAATTTGGCGTCGCGTTTGGCAGCATGGTCTACATTTGCGACGCATTCGAAGATTTTCGTGACGACGTTCGCAGTGGCGCATTCAATCCGCTGGTTGCCCTTCATGGTCCAACGTTTTCGAATGAGGTTCGTATCGACGCACTGAGCCTGGTGCGTAGAAATCTAGAGAAAATGAACGCACTTTCCGAGAAATTCTCGGGAGAAGCAGGCACAGGGCACATTACACGAAGGATCGCCTTAAACGTCGATCGTGTGTTTCAAACACAGAGCACGCGAACAGGCTGGTCCCTGGCTGAAAATCCGATCGCCAACCGATACCGCGCCTTTACCAGCCAGACACAGCTGCAGCTTGCTCTCATTTCAGACCAAGGACTTACGCCTGTTCAAACAACGCGCGGGAGAATGTCCGCGATTCTGCGCACGATGCTTTCGACGTTTGTCTTCGGGTGCTACGCATCACCGGTTCCACTGGCAAATCGCGTACCGATCGACCCTGCTCTTTTGGGTACCTGGAAAGCGTGTGATGAGCAAACGAAGAACGGTCTTTCTGGCCCTCATGATACGGTGTTTCAGCGACTCAACGACAACGAGTATTTGATGGTTACATCGTCGCAATTGGATGCGGCCGGGAAGGTTACGACGTCTACGACTGTTGTTTATCTATCTCGTGTCGGGAACAAGCTCTTTCTCAATTACCCGGTAAAGAATGGGCAGGACCTTCGCTATGCTTTTGTCGAGGTGGAACTGAGGAACCAAATTCTCGAGCTCAGATTTATGGACGATGCGCTATTTAAGCGTTCCGACAATAACGCTCCGTTAGTCTTTGATTCGTCACAGGATCTCACCAACTATGTCGCAGGCATAGTTAATGACGAGAAGCTTCTGAACAAGCCTAGCCAACTTTGCCGATAACAAGCCATTCAGTCCAATCGCGGAATCACAGTGCACCATCAACCGCAAACGTCGGGTGGCCCACCTTTAGGCACGATATAGAGGGTGCCGATACTGATCGAACTCTGTTTGCCTGCCCTGACGTGAATGTCTCCGATCCGTGGGGTGGAGTAGCAAAGGGTGGGAGGCAAGGACTACGGAACGGCCAGCGTTGATCTGACTTCCTGGACGGGTGGCCCACCTTCAGGTACGAAGGAGGGTGCCCCATCCTGAGCGCACCGGGGCCCCCACGGACAGAGCCTGCCCTGAGCGTAGCCGAAGGGTCTTCGTCCGTGGGGTGGAGTAGCGAGGGTGGAGGCAAGAACTACGGAACGGCCAGCGTTGATTGTTTCTCTCGCCGCCTGGCCGTCCATCTTGACTCGGTTTCGACGGTTCCGATCACGCCGACGTCGTGATGGAGAAATGAGGACCACGGCCAGTCTTCCGGCTTTTCAACAAGTCCACGCCTGACCGGATTGCGGTGCATGTAGCTGAGCTTTTCCAGTCGCTTTTCTTCGCTCCACACATTGAAGTCGTAATAACGGCGCTGCCAGAACTTGTCTTCGGTTGGGTTCAACTTTCTTGATGTGTTCTGTTTCAAGAGTTGGACCGCTATTGCGAGCGATATGTTGCGCGGTTCTCCGACAAGCAGATGAACGTGCTCGGGCATGAGGACGTATCCTGCGACGGTGAATTCATATTTCGCGCGCAATGCTTCCAATTCGTGCTCGAAGCTACTGTAGCCGTTGCTGTCCGCCAGAAGTGGACGCCTCCGATAACAGCTGAAGGTGATGAAGTGAGATGATTTGCACTCCTGATAGCGGATCAGTCCCCACGGCATTGGAGAGGATTTTATCCGTGACTTGCAGTTCCGGACTTCCTTCTAATGATGGGGGAAAGACGAAGCGCTCACTTAGGTAATGTGAAGATCGTGCTCTCCCACCCTTCGGCGAACAACGCGCTCAGGATGGGGCACCCTCGGTCGTGCCGGTTTAGGAAGAAAATGGATAAAGGGTGGGCCACCCGTCCAACCGGAGCGAAAGGACGCGTGGAGATTGATTCCGAATGGAACTGCAAGAAAACGATAGCGAGCCGCAGGGGCGACTTTGCGCAGCCCCTAGAGCTATCCCACTCAAGCCAGCACCAGACTGGCAACATAAGTTAGTAGAAAATCTGAGATCACTAATGTATTGTATTTTAGCCATCGGGATGGTGAACTCAACGCATTAGTAATCAAGGCATCACTGGGAGAAAGTCAAATGGCAGCGGATCAGCGCAATTCGCCTCTGCAAAAAGCAATTGATCAACTAATAGAGGTTTACGTCAGCATTCATCTGGGAGATGTTAGTCGTGAAGCCAGTTCCGCGCTAATTCGCAGACTTGGATTGGAGTTGCGCCGACTAGGCGTCGATCCTAGACGGTTCCAAGCCATCTTGAGTGATGTGGAGCCCGCCGCCAGAGCTATCGCAGCAGCTCGAATTGCCGAACGTGAATCTGGACTCGTCCCGGCTACGACGAATCAAACACTGGCTCGACGACGCACCGAATTAACGGAGATCTTGCGGGATGGCGAAAGACACACGGGTGTACACCTCACGGCATCGGCGCGCAACTTATTAAGGATTCCCATTCTAGAGGTATATGGACTGACCGAGAATTGGGATGATGAGCAATTACGAAAATCAATTACGACAATCCTTGACACCACAAGAAGCGCGGACGGTTTCACAGAAGTTGAGAAAGGCACTCAAAGACGGACTTCAGTTGCGGTACTTAGCGCGATTCATCTACGGTGGTGCAATATCCCACCAATCTGCCCAAGAGTTAATCGTTGACAATGATCGGAACGGAAAGCGAAGAGCTAAATCACGAAGGCAGAAGTGAAGCCTGCAAGACCTACATCGAGCAGACGAAGCTGTTGGTGACACTCGCTTCCGCATTCCTCATTGCTCCCGCAGTTGTAATCGTGCGCACAAGCGGGCAGGCTGTACTACAGCATCGCGCCTTCTGGTGGTTTGTCTCAACCGAAGTTTGTTTCGTTTTCTCAGTACTAATGGGATATTTTGTTCTCGGTAGCATAGCGGGATCGCAGGACGATGGCTCTTTCGATGTGTATCGGTCTGCAACGCGTGGACTGTCGATATCTCAATTAATCTCTTACCTACTGGGACTTGTACTATTCATCGTTCTAATCATCAAGAACACGACATCCTGACGTAAGCAATCACGGCAAAAGCAGGAACCAAAACGCGTTCGACTCCTGTCAATACCCCAGCTCTGCCTTTCCCCGCAACTCACTCATTCCAAAACGAAGATTCCTGCGCTTAACTGGCGGGCCATTTCTCTTCACCAGATAAAATAGAAGTAGACACCTCTTCAGGCTCGCTCCGGCGGGCCTTTTCTATTTTCGGCACCACTCAAAGGAGCAGCCCCGCATGTCCAAGGTCCGCCTCTGCGCTCAGATTCTCCCCACCGGTTCGCAATGCCAGCAGTTCGCCCTCCGCAGCCGCCCCTGGTGCCAGGTCCACGCCAACTCTCGTCAGCGCGAAAGAGCCGACCATGCAAATCAGGTTGTCGCAAAATTCCCCTCGATGGACCTCTTTGGCGCTGCCGTCACCCTCCTCGAAACAACCTTCGAAGTGCAACACAAAGCCCTCTCCCCGCTCCACGCCTACGCCATCTACGAGGCAGCGGCAAAAAGAATCGATCAGTTGGCCGAGGAAGCATACATAGCGCGGGAGCAAGCCAGGATCGCGGCCGAGCAGGTAACTCGCCGCCCTCCGGCAGTACTAGCTAACCCTAACCAGAGCAAGCGGTTACAGCCATCTCCTGTAAAATGAAGCGCTTACGGAAAGGCGTCGTTCTCGGCCCCGATAAGCCTCGCCATATCAAGCGCTTACGGGCTCGTTCAATAGAATGAAGCGCTTACGGATTCGCGCCCACAAGCCATCTCGAATGAAGCGCTTACGGAAGGCCCTCAAAACAGGGGGGAGGGGGGTACCCCGCCTCAGGCTAGCCCCGGGCGAAAACCACCACCCCATTCGCCGGAATCACCACATTCGCCGACTGCCCAAACCCCTGCATCGGAGGCCCCGACGCCGTGACGCCCGCACCGTTCCCCGCCACCTGCGGATTGACCCAGTTATCGTAGACATCGCTGTTGAAGACCTCTTTCCAGAATCCGCCGCCCGGAAAGCCAATGCCATACCCCCACCAGGTCGATTCCGAAAGAGTCGCTACAACGATCACGTCCTCGCCGGAATCCAGCCAGCGGTGATACGCAATCACCCGGTTCTGGTCGTGAACATGGAAGGCGCTGACATTGTCCCCGCGAATCGCCGGCTGATTCCACCTCAGCCGGATCAGGTCCTGGGTAAAGCGGAGATGGTTGACCATCGCCTGGTCAGCCCCATCTATTCCGCCCCACCAGATGAGGTTAGGCGCCGTCGGGTCCCAGTTCCACTGCTTGTCCTCAAGGAACTCCTGGCCCATAAAGATATGGGGTATACCCGGCGAGGTCAGCAGCACCGCCGTCGCAAATCGCGACCGGCTCCGCGCATACCACGATCGCGAATTCGAGCTGTCGGAAAGCACCGGCAGGCGCGGCTCGCGCCCGACAGCCACCAGGTCGTGGTTCTCCACGCACGGAACCGCCATCCAGCCGTGACCGAGTCCCTGCGGGTACAGATTGCCGGCGATCGAGTCAAAGTCGATACTCGCGCCCTGTCCCTGCGCGGCCTGGGCAATCGCCCCGCGGACTGCAGTCCGCAGTCCGTCGTGCTGCACCACATCAAACCCGGTGCCCCCCCAGGCGGTCGGCGTCAGGATCTGCGCGGTAGACCGGAAGTAATTCTGGTTTTCGCCCTCCCAGTATTCCGCATTTTGAAGTACCCGCTGCTTGTGGAAGCGAACCGTGTTGGTCAGATCGCAGCAGAAAGTCCAGCCCGAATCCTGATTCATCGACAGGAGCGCGCTGATCTCGTCGTAGCGGAAGCCATCGACGTGGAACTCATTGACGTAGTAGCTGGCATTATTGATGAGGAACTGACGGACCGCGTCATTCCACAGCGCAAACGATAACCCTCCCGCCGTTGTCTGATCCGTGAAGTACAGGCTCTGATTCATGTTGAACGGATCGTCGGCGCGATCTCCGAAGAAGACGCTCTCATCGTCTCCTTCAAACCCGCCCGCATGGTTGTACACAAGATCGAACGCCACCGCGATGCCGTAAACATGGCACAGGTCCACCATTGCCTTCAGCTGCGCCGGACCAGTGCTGATGTCCGTCAGCGACAGCGGCGAACAACCCTTGTTTCCCAGCAGACGGTTGATATTGCCGAGATAACCGTTAAGGGCGTTTGAGTCGGTAACGACATAAGGGAAGTCCGGCGAGAAGAGGTCCGCGCCGTTGTATCCCATGGAGACGTCCGTCTCCATTTCATCGACCGGCAGCGGTTGCAGCATGTTAATGCCAAGCGCGGACAGATACTCGATCTTCCCGATCACGTCGAGGAATGTCGATGCCTTTCCCGGCGCACTCGGTGCATATGTCCCGATATGCAGTTGATAGATGATGAGGTCGGAGAAATCTGGAGTGACGAACTCGGCGTCGTGCCACGGATACACGTCACTGGAACGAATCAGGCAGCAGCAGATGGGAAACGGCTGATCGGTGGCCATCTCGCGCGCATAAGGATCGCGCTTGTAACCGCTCGATCCCGTCCCGGCTACCCAATAGTGATAGGGATCGCTGTCCTTGGCGTTGGCGATAAATCCCGTCCAGTATCCGTTGGAATCCTTGGCCATTAGAAGGTCGTCGGTCTGGCCGGATTGCCATGTGCCACCAAAGCAGCCGTTGACGTAGACCGCACTGGCCCGGGGCGCCCAGAAACGGAACGTTGCACCACCCCCGGCAACCAGGTTTGCGCCCATCGGAATCGATGAAGAGATGTTCGCCTGAGAAAGCATGGGTGCGCTCCTTGGATATTCAGGGATGAATTCAGAAACTCTAACCGCGCAGAAAAGAAAGACGAGAGTAAGCCTACCTTAGAACCACGGCAGGACACTATGAAATGTCGCGAGTTTCCGCCCTGCAATGGGGGAGCCGCTCGTCCACAGCGCAAGAGTTCAGGCGAAGCTGTCACCTCTTGCGCTCGAATCGCGAGCCTGTCTTCGGTCGATTCATCCGCGGCGAACCGTTCAGGAGAAAGAGTGGTCTTCAAGTGGCTATGGGGCCGAAGATTGCTCGCACCCCTCCCTTACTGCAAAACGATGAATCGAAAGTAAACGTAATATACAGTGATAAGGGTTGGTCTCAGATGCAATGACAAGGAAAAGCGCAGATCGGTCTAGTTGGTTTACGCGATCGGTCAGCATTCGAATGAATGCAATGAGAAAGAAAACAGCAGCTAAGAATCGCTCTCAACAGTCATCTGACGGCGATCGGATGCTTATCGACGAACGACGTAACCACATCCTCGGGCTTCTAGAAGGTGAGGATCGAGTTCTGGTGGCCGAGCTCTCAGGAAAGCTTGGTGTCTCGCAGATCACCATTCGCAAGGACCTCGATCATCTCCAGGCTAAGGGCCTTATCCAACGCACACATGGCGGTGCGTTGCCTGTTCAAACCGGTGCGCTTTCAGATCCCTCGCTTCACGAGAAACAGAGGCAGCATGCACAAGAAAAGCAGAGAATCGCAGCGGCTGCGGTGCGACTGGTCCTGGAGGGGCAGTGCGTCATGCTCGACTCGGGAACCACAACGACCGCAGTCGCGCAGGCGTTGAAGCGGTTCTCGCACCTTACTATCATTACCAACGCCGTCAATATCGCTGCTGAGCTGATGGGCACGAACTTCGAGGTGATTCTCACAGGGGGTACCTTGCGCAAGAACTCCTTCTCTCTAGTGGGGCCGCTGGCGGAAGATGTGCTCGAGGAGATGCATGCCGACATCCTCTTCCTTGGAGTCGATGGATTCGATGTTGAAGCAGGAATAACAACGCCTAACCTGCTCGAATCACGTGTGAATCGTGCCATGGTGAAGGCCGCAAGACGAGTTGTGGCCGTCTGCGACGCTACAAAGTTCGCCCGGCGCAGCCTTTCCCGCATCGTGCCCCCATCCGCTATCCACGTAGTGATTACAGACAAGGATGTTCCTGCACGGGTTGTGGAGGCTCTTCAAAACCAGAGCATCGAAGTCATTGTTGTTTAGAGGAAGCTTCGCTCTACCTGGCTACTAACCAAAACGAGATACTTCAATATGTCCCAATGTTCTGGACGACGCGGCTGATCGCGCCTGTCGGGCTTGGAGTATCAGGCCTCAGGCCTGTATGCAGAGACGCGAATAGTCCCAGTAGCTGACCGAAGATCACGTCGAGCATCGGTCGATAGAGGTCTGGCACTTCATCTGCACTATCCGGAACCAGCACGTGATCGGCATGCCGCTGGAGGTCGCCGATTTTACCTGGCGAGACGGCCACCACCGTGCGCGCCAGCTTCTTCCGCGATACTTCACCCAACAGATCAATCTCATACTTCTGCCGGCGCACATTAGAGGAAATCAAGCTTACGAACAGCGTCTCCGGATTGAGAGCCGCCATGGGTCCGTGGCGGAGAGCGAGCGTTGATTGCCACATCGTCTGCACTCTTCCCGCTGTGAGTTCTAAAAGCTTCAGAGCAGACTCCATCGCAGCGCCTGTCAACGCGGTGGAGCCTACAAAACAGGCGCGCTGGTAATTGTCGCTGGCCAGCTTCTTCGCTAAATCGGAAGCAATTGGAATCAGCGTCCGAGCGGCACGCGTCAGCGCGAGACAGATCTGCTCATATGCATCGACAGACCACGCATGCGCAAGGAACTGGCCTGCGAGCACTAAGTTGGTAAAGGAACTGGTCATTGCCAGGCCACGGTCGTTCACCGCATCGTCAAGCAAGATGCCGAGCGATTGCGCCCTGCCGTCGATAGCGCGCAGCATCTGACCATCGGCATTGCAGGAGACGACGAGGTGCCGCACATTCGGACATTGTTCAAGTGAGCGCTCAATAATCTGTACGCCTTCCGGGCTGTCACCCGATCGGGAAAACGACACCCACAAATACTCGCGATCAGGCAATACGTATTCTTCAAGCTCCATCAGCAGGCTTGTGCTTGCCACAGGGAAGACGTCACACTGCCATTGCCGTCTCAACAGGTGATGCAGCGAGTGTCCGATGAAGTCCGAGGTTCCGGCTCCTACCAGGAAGACAGTAGGTTTCGATGAAGCTATGCTAATTCCAGCCTCGTGGAGGTGTTCCTGAATCTCGGGCACGCGCCGCCGCAGGCTCGAAAAAGTTGTTTCCCATGTTTGTGGCTGTTGCGCGATCTCGTGCGGCGTGTGCGTAATACCTAATGTCTCTTTCTCCGAAGCTGAAAGCTCGAGCAGCGCCGACAAAGCATCCACTTGATTAGCTCCTTACCTTGTCCACTCGAACACTCGGACTTCAAAGGGTTTCAGTGTTATGTGTTTGATCACCTTTGTGGAAAATGTTTCTGGCGCGGCGTGAGCAAATACCTCATGCGCGGAGTAACTGCCCGGCGCATTCGGCGGCAGTTCCAGCGCAGTCTTCAAGTCGAGCGCAAATGCCTGTATGCGTGCCGAAGGGTTGCGCAGGGTAATTACCCAGCCGTCCGGACTCCATGCCGCCCATCCATAGACTTCAAGGCTGCCCGGGTCGCCGCCTATCCAGTGCACATCCTTGAGGATGGAAGCCCGGCTGCGCGACCATCGCGCCGCATCCGCGATCGCGTCCCAGTCACTCGCTTGCAAGAGTGCTGGAGTCACGTAGAGTTCCTGCAATTGGGTCCCACTGCCGAAGTATGAGCGGACCTCGTCGGAAAGATCGTGTCCCGGATCGTCGTTGAGATGCTCGGCCCGCTTGGCATAGATGATGCCGTGCAGCATCACGGAGTTCAGCGGAAACAGCGGGGCCTTCTGCACAATGTTGCGATAGACCTGCTCATCGCGATACGTAATCCAGCGCTGACGCCATGTACCCTCGCCTGCGAAGCTGCTGTCCTCGCCTCCGCGCCAGATCGAGTCTGCATAGAAGACCCAGAACGGGGAGGGATGCGTTCCTGTCGTCAAGTTGATAAAGATACCGTTCTTCTCCTGCCGAATGCGTTCGATCAGATGAATCGCGGCGTCGAAATCGCTGTCAAAAGCGCTCCCGGGAAAGACACGATCGGCATTTCCGGTTCCATCGAACTTGAACTGATTCACAGAGAAGCGGTCCACCATCTCCAGGCAGGTTTTCTCGAAAGCGGCGTAATACTTCGGTCCGGAGAGAGCGTATCCATCACGCACGATTTCGTAGCCGTGCGCACGCCCATACGCGACCCGCTCCTTCTTCTGCTCGTCGTAGCCGCCCCAGGGAGACAGCCACACGCCGATGCCCGCGTGAATCTTCTCCGCCGCCTCTGCTACCGGCGTAAATCCATGCGGGAAGCCGCTATCAAATCCCCAAAGAGAATTGGGATCGTCCCAGCCATCGTCAAAGAGAAAGGAATCAAGCTGTACGTGGCGCTTCTCGACCAGTTCGCGGCCGAATGTTTGAACGCGATCGATTGCGCCAGCTTCGTCATAGCGATTGCCGAACCCCAGATCGAACCAGGAGTTGTAATGCAGGAACGGCTGGTATGGTCGGGGCCTCTCCGCCTCGAGATACGCGAGGAAATCCCGCCGCATTTGTCCCGGCGCGGCAACGCCGGTGACCGAGGAATAGGTGACGCTCTGACCTGCCCGGAGCGGCAACTGGCGCGTGATCCCGGCAATTACATGGCCCGAATCCAGCTTGGCCCAGGAGAGCGGATGCTCGAATCCGAAGAACATCACGCCGTCGACGACCGGCGATCCCTTCACTATGCCCGCTACATGAGCGTCAGGATCGACGAAATCGAGCAGCCTGACGTCGGATATTGCCAGGTCCTCATCCGTGGCGTGGATGGTCAGTTGCTGGCGCATATACCCGGCCTGCTCGCGCGCAAGCAGGCACCAGCGCAGTTCCGCCTTTGGGGCATCGCTGGCCAACTCCGCGCAGGCGCGCTTACCGCCGGCGAAGCTCTCTTCGGATAGCGGCTTCTCGATGCGTAATTTCGAAGCAGAGATCACGCTGCCATCCTGCATCTGAATCGCGAAGGCATCCGGGAAAGTGACCGCATGGCCCGAGGCGATGTCCCGTATTGTCAGGGCGCCAAGTCGTCCGCCGGTCATTGTCAGATGTGCCGCAATTTTCCCGGTTGACATGCTCAAGCCTAATCCGGCCTCAGCAGGCGCGGTTGACCGTGCCGGCATCGGAGACGTGAGGGCAAGGGCGGCCAGGCACGCAACACCCACTCGAAAAGCTATTCTTCGCACCGCAGCATTCCCCCTTCCTCCAAAGCCGTCCCAATCATAAAGGAAACTAAGAACAACTATTTTATATTTCGAATTATTTCTATAATTGACACTCTGTTGCGTTTTTGGATAGAGTGCCTCAAGCCTCGGCCATAAGAAACCACTTCATCATCTCTCCGAGCACCCCGTTTACTTCGTATGCCTGAACTCGACATCAGCATTGCCGGGGAGATCAATCTCGATCTCATTCTCTATGGGCTGCCCGCATCCATGCCAAGAGAGCGCGAACTGCTGGCAACGCACTTCCACCTTACCCTTGGCAGCTCCTCGGCAATCCTTGCGCACAATCTCTCTGTCCTCGGGACAAGAGTGGGCTTTATTACCCGCCTGGGTTCGGACGAGTTAGGCGCCATCGCGATTGATCGGCTCGCCGCGAGTGGGGTCGATGTAAGCCGTGTCGTACGTTCGGGAGGCTTGACCGCGACCGGTGTCACCGTCCTTCTGGTGCACGAAAGCACGCGCCACATTCTTACTTATCCTGGAACCATGGCCGAGATGACCAGGGCGGACCTGGATTTCGATTATCTCGCCCGTGCTCGCCATTTTCATCTTTCCTCGCTGTTTCTGCAGCGCGGCCTCTATGGTGATCTGCCGCAACTCTTTCGCGACCTCCGGCGCGCCGGGCTTACATTGTCGCTTGATACCAATGATGATCCGGACGATCAATGGGATGGAGTCCTGGAGGAGCTGCTCGATCTGATTGACATTCTTCTACCGAACGAAACCGAGGCTTGTCGCATTGCCCATCGCGATGATCTCGACGAATCGCTGACATGGCTCAGCCGGCATGTGCCAGTCGTCGCCGTGAAACGGGGTTCGCGCGGCGCATTGATTCAGCAACGCGACGAATGCATTGCCGTCGATGCTGTACCAGTTGACCCGGTCGATACGATTGGCGCGGGAGACAGCTTCAATGCCGGATTCCTGTCTGCATGGATTCGCGGCCTTGATCTTCGAACGTGCGGCAGCGCTGGCAACGTCGCGGGCGCTTTGTCTACGCTGCGACCGGGCGGCACCGACGCCTTTCGCGATCCCTCGCTTTGGAAGCCATTCCTCGATAAGCACGGATTCCCGAGAAGGAGAGCGCCGAGCATGGTGGAAAACGATCCTCCTGAAAGCACTCCTGACAAATTCGTCGCGATGGTTACGGCGACGGCGAAAGTCAGTCTGCCGCTGAGTGAATTTCACCCGAGGCCCATGCTCGTGACCCCTGAGCACCTGCCTCAATTCCCACGCATCCCGGTGATCGATTATCACAATCATCTTGACGCGCTCGATCCGCGCCAGGTGCTCAGGATCATGGACGCTTGCGGCGTCGAACACATTGTCAACATCACGATGCAGACCGGCGAAGCCGCGTTGCGCATGATCGACAAGTTCCGCCATGCCGACGCTTCGCGATTTTCAACGATCGCATGGATGGATTGGTCCAGCCTGGAGCGCGACGACTTTATCGCCCTGACGCTCGATCGCCTGGAGCGCCAGGTAGATCGCGGCGCCGTGGGCCTCAAGTTCTGGAAGGATCTCGGGCTGAGTGTCCGAGACAACTCAGGTGAACTCTTGCGGGTGGACGACGAACGCCTCGCTCCAATTTTCGATAAGGCCGCAGAACTGCGTGTCCCTGTCATGTTCCACACTGCGGATCCAGCCGCTTTCTTCTTGCCTGTCGATGCCGCAAATGAACGCTACGAGGAATTAGCCGCTCATCCGGACTGGAGCTTTTACGGTTCGCAGTATTCCAAACAGGAGTTGCTCGACCAGCGCGACAGGGTTTTTGCCCGTCATCCCGGCACGACCTTTGTTGCGGCTCACGTGGCAGAGAGTGGCGAGGATCTGAGGCGGGTCTCATCGCTCCTTGAAAATCATCCCAACGTATACATCGATATCAGTGCCCGCACGCCCGAACTGGGACGCCAGCCGCGCACGGCGCGAAAGTTTTTCTTACAATTCGCCGATCGTATTCTCTTCGGCACCGATCTACTGCCTGAGGCCTCGATGTACCGGCTGTATTTTCGCTTCCTGGAAACCGAGGACGAATACTTCGAATATCCCAGTCACGCCTCGCGTCAGGGGCGATGGAACATATATGGCGTTGATCTTCCCGACGATGTTCTCGAGAAGGTCTATCGGAAAAATGCCCTGCGGCTGCTTGGGCAGACGCGTGTTTAAGCGATCCGCATTGCCGGAAATTACCGGCTGCGTCCCCGACTACGGGAGCAACTGGCGGAAATAGTCGTTCAGCAGGCGATCCTGCGGGTCATACTGTTTGCGCGTGTCGGATAGGATCTTCAGCTTGTCTCCATATGCCTTCTGCACGATGGCGGAGTTTAGCCCCGGCGTCTGATTGAGTAACGGCAGCCCGTTGCGGTCACTGCAGAACTGGTTATATGCATCGAGAAAGGCATCCCATCCGGGATTCGCCGTCGACACGGGATCAATCGTCATGACCGTCCCATCGTAGGAGTAAGAGAGAAGAGACTTCTGGTCCTGCGCGATGCGATACCCCACATAGAGAAGATTGGAGCGATATCCATGCTGTGAGTAGTAGTCTGTGCAGAATTTGAAGAAGTCGGTGAGCACGGATGGATATTCATCTTCAGGAAAGGCGAAGAGGCTGAAGGTGTAGCGGCTGTCATTGGATATCTCTGGGTAGCGAATTATCTGGTCGGGCGGGATGGTGTAGTCACTTGTAACGATGGTTTCGAGCTGGAGGCGCCACGCAGCGTTGAAGGTATCGATGATTGCATAACGAATGGATGGAATTGAGAAATGCTCCTCGATGTCGTATCCGAATTTCGGACCCGATGTGCCCCAGATGTGGTTTCTCAATGCCCAGGCTGTGTGGTTCGGTTCGCCGGTTGCGCCCGGATTGTATTTGCGGAATTCGACGGTGATTTTGTTATCGAACGGAAAGATGTAGAACATCATGGAATACTTCAATGCCTTCAAGTCCGGCAGGGCAGCGATGAAGTCTTCAAGTGAAAAGGTCTTGTGATGGACATGCATCGGAGTGAGGGGCCTGACTTTGTAAGTGACCTCGTAGATGATGCCGAACAGGCCATAGCTAGACCGGACAAGCTGCATCAGCTCCGGCTGCGCATCCTCGGTGACTTCAAGGAAGTCGCCGCTGGGTAGAACCATCTTCACGCCTGTCACATACGAGCCTACCTGCCCATACTCACCGTCAAACGAGGCATCCTTTGTGCCTGCGCATGCCGCGCTCCCGGCGGAGAGATTACCTATCTCGGTGTTTACATAAAACTGAAGGTTCTTCGCCTCGAGAGCCTTGGCCATGTCAATGTGCACGGCATCGGCCTGGACGGTGATGCTGTCCGCATCGATATTGAGAATCTGATTCATCTTCATCCGGATCAGCGTGCCTCCGTCGGCGACTCCGCAGGGAGCTGTCGAATGATTCGAGCCGACGGCGCGAACCGGCGAAGGATAGTTTGCCGGGTCCTTCATGACGGCAGCGATTTCCTCGACGGTAGTCGCATCGATAATGACTTTTGGATGGGAGACGATGTTGCCAAACCAGTTTGTGACTGTCTTCGTTGCCATTAAGAATCACCTCGGCGCAAAAACTCGGGATAGTTCAATTTGTCGTGATGCGGAGCGAGCCAGCCTATCGAACGCGAGAGCTTGAGGGGAAAAAGATGCAAGCCGCACGCCGAAAACTCAGCTCGCATGCTGGTCTGACGCGGAACGGTAAATCGCGCTCACTCCAAAGTCAAGGCTGTTGATAGGTCTGTGTCGCAAATCTGCTCGAACGGCATGCTGTGGGATTCGCGAAAAAGAATTGCGGGCATCATTTATGAGTGGTACTATTTCCCGCTGTCTTTCTTACGGCGTTGCGCATTGATTAACTGAAGGAAGCTCTTCACGAAGTCCGCAAGCCAGGGTTAATTCGCTCATCCCCCAAGGCAGATTTCTTGTCAGGGCCGACCCATAGAGTGATACGTTCCCGGCATTTATTGCACTAAAGAGACATCGACTTTTCTCTTCAGATTGAGGCGGCAATGAAACGTATAGCTTTTTGCGCTGATGGAACCTGGGATGGAAAATCCAACAACACCAACGTATTCAAGATGTATAACGCCCTGCTCGTTACTCCGAATCAGCTTCCTTTCTATGACAGTGGCGTGGGATCGGATGGGAATCAGATTGAGAAACTACTCGGAGGAGCGTTCGGGGACGGTCTCTTCCAGAAGGTTAAGGACGGCTATACGAAGATTGCTCATGTGTATGAATCCGGCGATGAAATATTTCTCTTTGGCTTCAGCCGTGGCGCATACACGGCACGCAGCGTTGCGGGAATGATTGCCGCCTGCGGTCTGCCAACCAAATCCTTCGACGATACTTTGGTCGACACTGCCTTTAATGCATATCGAGACAGAGCCCAGCGGCAGGCGCTGCTAACGGGGTTGGCTCAGTACAACCTGGAACCGGCGTGCATACGGATGGTGGGTGTGTGGGATACGGTTGGGTCGCTCGGCATACCGGCGATTTTTGGCGGAGTAAGCCACATAGATTACGGCTTTCTCGATACGGGACTCAATCCTAATATCAAAAATGCGTTTCAGGCGCTCGCTATCGATGAACGCCGGCGTGAATTTCCGCCAACCTTATGGCCCAATACTCCTGCACCGGGGCAAAAGGTTGAACAGGTGTGGTTCTGTGGCGTGCATTGCGACGTGGGCGGTGGATACGCTCCCGATAACTCCGACGCGGGCACTACTCTGTCCGACATCACGCTGGGATGGATGATGACTCAAGCCGTAGGGCTTGGACTTGCCATTGCGCCTGCCGCCTTGCAGCGATATACGTTCCCGCTGGAAGGCAAATTTGCGTTGGATCACCTCAATGAGTCGTGGAGCCCGCTGTGGGGACTTCCCGAAAGAAGAACCATCCCACCCAACTCTTCGCTCGCCAATAGCGTGCTGATCCGGTACCAACACAATATCGGTTATCAACCTGCGAATCTCCCTCTGAACCAGGGGATTCCGGTTTCTGGATACAGCACCGTTGAGGTGGTCGCGATCTAGCTTCGCAATCCGTTCTAAGAGCATTCTGGAGGCGTCAATGAGACTTCGGCTTTTCATGCCCTTCATGCTTATGTCGGCGTGCGTGCTGACTGCACAAAGTGTTCCTGCGACAGGCCAGGCTTCTTCATCCACTCCCTCAGGCAAGGATGAAGAAGCGAAGGCCCTGCTGGCATGCGGGCAGATGGTATCCGACGAGCTCAAAGTTCTGAAGATTCCGGCCGAACGCGAAACACGATTCCAAGGTAAGGTATCCGAGGCTACGGCGCTTTGCCGCGGTGGCTACAGGGCCCTTCAGTTTCGCGACACACCCTGGGTGGATTGGGGCAACTACTGGGGCACGGGCGACATGTCGTCCCTGCCGACGGGATTTGTCTCGGCAAAGTTGCCGGCCCAGCGTGGTGTTGCCGGAGCATTAGTCGATCTGGAATTGCAGAGGGTCGAGCTGATCAAATTTAACCTCTTCGATAATTCCGGAACATATTCCGAGTACGTGCAGGGCCGGGATGGAGTCGGCGGCCCCGCGCTGAAAGTATGGCCGGAAATGCGGTTGAATTCGTCGAATCCCTTTTACAAGGCGGTCGGCGGCGACGGGACCCAGGTCTGCAAAGACGACCTAATACGCTGGCGAACCGTTACCGGGATTTGCAACGACATCCTCAATCCTGCAATGGGTTCGAGCGGGATGCTGTTTGGACGCAATGTGGAGTTCGAGACGTCGTTTCCAGATTTAGGGTTGAATGAGCTGACGCGCAATCGGCACGGCAATCGTCTTTCTCTGCTGGAGCCCGATCCGCAGGTGATCAGCCGCCGTTTGTTCACCCGAATCCAGTCAGATCCTTCAAAGTGCCAGGAGGGCTATGGCTTGGCGAACGATTCGAATGCTGCCAACTGCGATTACAAAAAGGCTCCATTCTTCAATGTGCTTGCAGCGTACTGGATTCAGTTCATGACTCACGACTGGTTCTCCCACCTGGAGGAAGGCCACAACCAGGCTGAGTACATGAGCGTAGGATGTGCGACCAAGCTCGTGAATAACGTTGAAGTGCCGCTCACTCCCGAGGACATTCAGAAGCTGGGCTGCCGCCCGGACGACCGGATGGATAAGGGCTACGTTGCCCAGGAGTCTCCTCCCGGCACATTCACTTACAACGGTCACACTTATCTTGATCGTGCGCCAAAAACAATGACCAATACCAACACAGCCTGGTGGGATGCCTCGCAGCTGTACGGGTTTGACGACACCTCGCGGCAGAGGGTCAAGCGCGATCCGGCCGACCCGGCGAAACTGCTGTTGGTCCCGGTCGCAGGCCAGTCCGGCCCGGGATATCTGCCGGTATTCGGACCGGGCGATCCGATCAATCCTGAGTGGGCAGGACAGGAAGCGAGTGGTTTTCCGGACAACTGGACGATAGGGCTAAGCTTCCTGCACAACCTGTTTGCCCGCGAGCATAACTCGTTTGTTGCCGAGTTCCGCCGCGTCGCGGCGCAAACGCCCAATGCGGATTGCGGATTACGCGATCCTGCCCAGCCAAAGCACGTGATCCGATATCGGGATGTCACCTCCGACCAGCTCTTTGAAGTGGCGCGGCTGGTCGTGGCAGCCGAGATCGCCAAGATCCATACCACCGAATGGACGCCGCAATTGCTCTACAACGATCCTCTTTATCTGGGCATGAACGGCAACTGGAATGGTCTGCTGGGTACGAGCGATCCGCTGTTGTCGAAAGCCTTGAGCAATGTCATCACGACGAATTTCGGGCGTTCGAAGGACGTTCAGAAAACCACGCAATGGTATTCCGTCTTCGCATCGGGCCCGGGAATCTTCGGACTGGGCAGCAAGGTTCATGGATACGACATCACGAATCCGAGATACACGAACGGGGGCGTAAATCACTTCGGCTCACCGTTCAATTTTCCGGAGGAATTTGTCTCTGTCTATCGTCTGCATCCGCTAGTTCCGGATCTGCTCGAATATCGCGACTTCAAGGCTGATCCGAATAAAATTGCGAAGCGCATCTCGGTGGTCGAAACCTTCCAGGGCAGGGCGACTCCCTACATGCAATCCATGGGGATAGAGAACTGGGCGCTCACTCTCGGCCGCCAGAGACTGGGTCTGCTCACGCTGCATAACTCGCCGCTGTTTCTTCAGAACCTGAAAATGGGCAGGCTGGACAGCAAGACGCAGCAGATCGATGTGGTTGCGCTCGATATTATTCGCGACCGCGAACGTGGAGTGCCGCGCTTTAACGAGTTCAGGCGGCAATATGGATTGCGTCAGATGACCAGCTTCGACGATTTCCGTGACCCGGGTGCAGCGCCCGGGTCAGCTGACTGGATCGAGCAGCAGGACGCGATCCAGACGCTGCGGGAGCTTTACGGTCAGCATATTTGCGATGCGTCCAAAGTAATCACCGATGCACAGGTTAACGACGATGGATCGCCGATCAACGATTGCCTCGGCCATCCGAACGGAACGCTCGTTGACAATATCGAAGATGTGGATACGGCAGTAGGCTACTTGGCGGAGTACCGGCGTCCTCATGGGTTTGCCATCTCGGAGACGCAGTTTGTGGTGTTCATTCTTAACGCGTCAAGACGACTTTTCAGCGATCGTTTTTTCACTTCCTGCTTCCGTCCGGAGTTCTACACAACGCTCGGTGTCGACTGGGTGAATCACAATGGACCGGGTCCGGTGATGATGGAGAAGGGAACCCCGAACGGACATACCCAGCCGGTGTCTCCAATGAAGCGAGTGCTCATGCGCAATATCCCGGAACTGACTCCGGAGTTGGAGCCGGTGATTAATGCCTTCGATCCCTGGGCGCGGGACCGCGGGCAGTATTACAGCCTCGCCTGGAAGCCGCGTCCCGGCGCCGAGACGGATGACTCGTTCAAGAACCAATGATGCGCGCATTGGAAGACTCAACGTAGCGGAATGTGGACTTAGCCGTTTTCCACTCGGGCGCCGATCGTCGGAGTCTGCCGAACAGTGCGCCTGGATCGGCTGCGTGTTTTCAAGGGTAGCTTCTTGCTGAAGACCAATCGTTCGCATCACATTGTATAGGCTTAGTCAGGATGGCACCGAAAGCTTGGCTTGCGAGGAATTGGGGAGCGGCCTGCAGAGAAATTCGACAGACAGTTTTACCAGTGACAACTGGACATTCATTCAGGACATGAGGGGTAAAAGATGAAGAGAGCAATTTGGACTATGGCATCGTTAGGCATGATTACGTTGTTGGTTTCGATGGCACCGGATATCCGCCGCTATCTAAGAATGAGGTTTATGTAGTTGTATCGAGCAGTGAGCGCGCGGTTTCGATTAAAGGCAGAGAGTGAATCACCGCGATTTCGTGATTTCGCGGGCGGTGGTCACTTCGGCCTTGCCTAAATTGAGATTGAAGCCCAAGATGGACGCGTATTTTTCTGCGGTGTAGCCGCGCTGAAAGGTGACCGCATCGTCATGGGAGCTATCCGGCGTCCGGCTGGCAATTCGCCAGCGATCACGGAGATTGAAGTTTTATGGATCACCGGCGGCCTGGGATGTGACGGAGACACCATCGCCGCAACAGCCGCCACGCAACCCAGCATCGAGGACATTGTCCTGGGAGCTTTGCCTTGGATTCCCAAGGTGAAGTTCCATAATCCCTTTCTTGCCTATGAGGTGGGCGACGAGTTTATGGAGCGCTTCCACCTCGCGGCGGCGGGTAAGTCAAAGCCTTTCATCCTGGTGCTCGAAGGCTCGGTTCCTGATGAAAAGAATAAGGCAGAGGGCTACTGGGCGTCATTTGGCACGGACCGGGTCACCGGTCAGCCCATAACGACGTGCGAATGGATTGACCGCCTGGCTCCCAAGGCCTGGGCGGTGATTGCCGCCGGGACCTGCGCCACCTACGGCGGAATTCACGCGATGGAAGGCAACCCGACTGGATGCATGGGCCTGCCGGATTACCTGGGCTGGCAGTGGCGTTCGAAAGCCGGCATTCCGATTGTTTGCGTGCCGGGCTGTCCGGTCCAACCTGATAATTTCATGGAGACGCTGCTCTATCTGCTGACCATGGCTGCCGGTCGCGCGCCCATGATCCCCCTCGATGAGGCGCTGCGCCCGACCTGGCTTTTTGGCAACACGGTGCATGAGGGGTGCGATCGCGGCGGTTACTACGAACAGGCGCAATTTGCCGAAGAGTATGGATCGCCGCTCTGCATCGTAAAGCTAGGATGCTGGGGACCGGTGGTGCAGTGCAATGTGGGCAAACGCGGATGGATCGCGGGCATCGGCGGCTGCCCTAACGTGGGAGGCATCTGCATCGGGTGCACGATGCCGGGATTTCCCGATAAATTCATGCCGTTCATGAATCAGCCGCCCGGTTCGCTTCTCTCGTCCGCCGCCGTCCAGACCTATGGACGGGCGATCCATGCGCTGCGCCGTTTTACCCAGGCTTCGCTCAACAAGGAGCCGATCCGGCGGCAAAAGAGCCGCGATTCGGGCAACCAGAATGAGGAGGGGAGCACTCTTTGAAAGCGGGGTTCAACTTAAGCGCCCATACATCTGTCGGATTGATATATGCCTCCGTCTGTCCGTAGCACATTGGCTGGGAGCAACCGAAAAATGCAATTTCGCGGCACAAGCGAAGAACTGCAGAACGTTGCCGAAGCCGAAGCCGTCCTGCTCGATCTCGCAAAGGTATTCATTGACACGGTCCCAGGCCCGGCGTCTGCAGGGAATTATTCGTTCGACGGTGGTAAGACACAGGGCGCCGAAGCGCAAGCGCCGAATCTCGAGGCCAAATATCGGGCCCTCCTGGACCAGATGCCAGCAGTGGTCTTCATGGCCTATCTCGACCGGGGCATCAGCGAAGCCTATGTGAGCCCGCAGATCGAAGCGGCTCTTGGCTACTCGCGGGAAGAGTGGCTCGAGGATCCGGTCCGCTGGTACCAGCACATTCATCCCGACGATAAGCAGCGCTGGAGCCTGGAAGCTGCCGAGATGTTTCTTTCGGGCAAGCCTCTCCGCTCTGCCTATCGAGTGATCGCGCGAGATGGCCGTGTCATCTGGTTCCATTGCGATGCGCGGATGATGCGGAGGGAGGATGGACGGCCGTGGTTCATTCACGGAGTCGCATTCGACATATCGGATCTCAAGCGGGTTGAGGAGGAGTTGCAGGAAGAACGCAACTTCGTGACGGCGATCCTGGACACGGTAGGAGCGCTTGTCGTCGTCCTCGATGACGAGGGGCGGATTCTGCGATTTAACCCGGCCTGCGAACTCATCACCGGTTATTCAATGGACGAAGTTCGAGGTAAATGCATCTGGGACCTGCTTCTTCTTCCCGAGGAAGCAGACCGATTTCGTGCTGTATTTGAGCTGCTGCGCACCGATCTTCTTCCCCAGGACTACCTGAGCAGCTGGATGACGAAACATGGAGACGAGCGGCTGATCGCATGGACGAGTACGCTTCTGCCCGGCGGTGGAGAGACGTCCAATTACATCATCGCTACGGGGATCGACATTACAGAACGAAAGCACCTGGAAAAAGCGATTCTCGATATCAGCGCACGAGAACAGCGCCGCATCGGGCAAGACCTGCATGACGGCCTCGGGCAGCATCTGACCGGAATCGCTTTTATGGCCAAGGTGCATGAGGCGAAACTTGCAGATCGAAGCAGAACGGAGGCGGATGACGCGGCCAAAATCGTCAAGCTCGTCAACGAGGCGATCCACAAGACCCGAGAACTGGCCAGGGGACTGCTGCCGGTTGTTTCGGAGGCAGACGGGCTGATGTCGGCACTGCAGCTTTGGACGTCGGAAGTGGAGGACTTGTTTGGAGTATCATGCCGTTTTCACTGTGAAACGCCCGTTCTGATTCACGACGTTACGACGGCCACACATCTTTACCATATCGCCCAGGAGGCCGTGACCAACGCGATGAAGCACGGAGAGGCGCGGAGAATTCTGATTCAGTTGACGGCCGAACAAGGCAGGGGGAGACTGACGATAAACGACGATGGGAAGGGAATTGCCGAAGGCCCCGCAAAAGTCGAGGGCATGGGATTGCATATTATGCATTACCGGGCAGGGATGATCGGAGGGACGTTGGAAATACGACGAACTGTCCCGCAGGGAACAGTTGTAAGCTGTGTCTTTCCGTTGAGGGCCGGCACGTAACGTTCACATGACAACCATCTCCAGACCGCTGACCGGTGTTCGGTCCAGAAAGAAGACGGTTTTCATCGTTGACGATCACCCTCTCCTGCGACAGGGGTTGGCCTTGTTGATCGACCGGGAGGCCGATCTGACGGTCTGCGGCGAAGCAGAGGAGGCCCAGGCGGCGTTGATGGCGATTGGCGAAAAGAAGCCGGACATACTTATCGTCGATATCTCACTGAACGGACCCGATGGACTCGATTTGCTGAAGAATCTGCGGATGCTCTATCCGGACTTGCCCGTACTGATCCTCTCGATGCACGACGAATCCATCTATGCGGAACGCGCGCTGCGGGCCCGCGCAAACGGCTACATCATGAAGCAGGAGGCCACCGAAAAGGTTCTGGTGGCCGTGAGACGCATTCTCGACGGAGAGATATACCTCAGCGACCGAATGGCCAATAAGCTGCTGCACCAATACGTCAGCGGCGCTTCGGCGGATGCGCATTCTCAGCTCTCCACGCTCTCCGATCGTGAGCTGGAAGTGTTTCGCTTGATCGGCGAGGGACGCGGGACTCGCCAGATAGCGGAAAAACTCCACCTGAGCATTAAAACAGTCGAGACCTACCAGGCCCACATCAAAGACAAGCTGTCGCTCCGGAGCGGACGCGAGCTTGTGCAGCACGCCATTCAGGCGAAAATCAGCGAAAAAGTATCCTGAGAGGGCTCCTCACGCCGAGGAGAGACCGAAGCGCTCCCGCTCTCTGCGAACGCGACTCGATTCCGGTACGTAAAACATGATCACGGCAGCACGATTGTAAGAATGGCGTTATTGTCTCGCCTGGAATCCCTTGCCCTCGACAGGAACTGTAACTGTATCTGGTCACATTTCATCGGGGAATCCCTTATGAGGTCTTCAGTATTTTGGATTAAGAAAAAATAGGGCCTGTCCTGCTTGTGAATGGGATTCCGCCTCTGTTTCTATGAGCTGTTCGCTTGTGACGGCGGCTTGGATGAACCCTGCCAGCCATCCTCGCGAGGAATGCATCGTAGTTCGTGAGAGGAGAATCCGGGATTATGACAGCGACAGCAGCGCCTTATGGCCGCGTCACGCAAAAAGCGCCGGCAGTGGCGGAGGTACACATTGTCTGGATCACTGCGGGTCTGGGCTGTGATGGAGACTCCGTATCAATTACCGCAGCGACCCAACCCAGCATCGAAGATGTCCTGCTGGGAGCGATCCCCGGTTTGCCCAAAGTGCATCTGCACAATCCTGTTCTGGCCTATGAGAACGGCGATGATTTTCTCAAGTTCTGGTATCAGGCCGAACAAGGGAAGCTTGACCCCTTTGTACTGGTGGTAGAGGGGTCAATCCCTAACGAGAAGATAAAGAAGGAAGGATACTGGGCGGCGCTCGGTACCGATCCCATCTCAGGCCAGCCCATCACCACCAACGAATGGATTGACCGTCTCACTCCGAAGGCCCTGGCTGTCATCGCATGCGGTACCTGCGCCACCTATGGTGGCATTCACGCCATGGAAGGGAATCCCACCGGCTGCATGGGCCTCGCCGACTACCTCGGCTGGGACTGGAAATCCAAGGCGGGACTTCCCATCGTGAATGTCCCAGGCTGTCCCGTTCAACCAGATAACTTCATGGAGACTGTTCTCTACCTGCTCTATCAGGTCGCCGGACTCGCTCCGATGATTCAGCTGGACGATCAGCTCAGACCTATGTGGCTTTTCGGAACGACCGTGCATGAAGGTTGCGACCGCGCGGGATATTACGAAGGAGGCGACTTCGCCACGTCTTACGGCTCTCCAAAATGCATTGTGAAGCTTGGCTGCTGGGGACCTGTGGTGAATTGCAACGTGCCCAAACGCGGCTGGATGGCGGGAATCGGAGGCTGCCCTAACGTAGGCGGCATCTGCATCGGCTGCACGATGCCGGGCTTCCCCGACAAATTCATGCCGTTTATGGATGAGCCCCCCGGCGCGAAGCTATCGAGCACGGCGATCGGGGCATATGGCAAGGGCATTCGCGCTCTCCGGTCACTCACAAACGCAACGGTGAACAAAGAGCCCAAGTGGCGGCATCCACGTGCCGAGCTTACTACCGGCTATCACCCCAGATCCTACTAACTCATTGCCTACTAACTCACTGAAGGAGCCACTCAGATGGGCACGATTACTGCAGAACGTAAAGAAGATTCCACCCAGCCAAGCCAGTTAGTAGAGATGAATTGGGATCCGATTACACGGATCGTCGGTAGCCTGGGGATCTTCACAAAAATCGACTTCGGCAAGCGGAAGGTTGCGGAGTGCCACAGCACGTCGTCGATCTTTCGCGGTTACAGCATTTTCATGAAGGGTAAGGATCCGCGAGATTCTCACTTCATCACCAGCCGCATTTGCGGCATCTGCGGCGACAACCACGCAACCTGCGCCACCTACGCGCAGAATATGGCGTTCGGCGTAAAGCCACCGCCGATTGCCGAGTGGATCGTGAATCTCGGCGAGGCCGCCGAATACATGTTCGACCACAACATCTTCCAGGACAACCTGGTTGGCGTGGACTTTTGCGAGCAGATGGTGAAGGAGACTAACCCCGGCGTCTGGGAAAAAGCGGAGAAGACCGCTTCACCTCACGCGGAGCTGCACGGTTACCGGACCATCGGCGATATCATGAAGGCGCTCAATCCATTTACTGGAGCCTTCTATCGCGAGGCGCTCCAAATGAGCCGCATGACCCGCGAGATGTTCTGCCTGATGGAAGGTCGTCACGTACATCCTTCTACGCTTTATCCGGGCGGAGTCGGCACCGTACCCACAGTTCAGCTCTTCACCGACTACATCGTTCGGATGATGAAATACGTTGAGTTCATGAAAAAGGTTGTGCCGCTGCATGACGACCTCTTCGACTTCTTCTATGAAGCCCTCCCCGGATACGAAGAGGTCGGCAGGCGGCGGGTTCTTCTCGGCTGCTGGGGCTCGTTCAACAATCCTGACGTGTGCGACTACACCTACGAGAAGATGACTGACTGGGGCCGCGCGATGTTCGTCACACCGGGCGTTGTTGTTGACGGCGAACTGGTCACCACGGACCTGGTGGATATCAACCTGAACATCCGCATCCTGCTTGGCAGCTCCTACTACGATGACTGGGAGAATGCAGAGACCTTTGTGAAAAAGGACCCGCTGGGCAATCCCGTCGATCAGCGGCATCCGTGGAATCAGAGCACCTATCCCAAGCCGCAAAAGCGCGATTTCGCCGGCAAGTATACGTGGGTCATGTCTCCACGGTGGTATGACAAACGAACCGGCGACTATCTCGCACTCGATACCGGTGGGGGTCCGATTGCGCGCTTCTGGGCTACTGCACTGGCGGGCATTGTGGACATTGGCTACATCAAGGCCACGGGACACAGCGTCAAGATTTATCTTCCCAAGACCATGTCACTCCCCGAAGTCGAGCTGGAGTGGAAGATCCCCAAGTGGAGCAATGCCATCGAACGCGATCGTGCGCGCACGTACTTCCAGGCTTATGCCGCAGCGGCCGCTCTGCATTTCGCCGAGCAGGCTCTCGCCGAGCTGCATGCCGGCAGGACAAAGACCTGGAACGACTTTAAAGTTCCGGAAGAAGCCATAGGCTGTGGCTTCCACGAAGCCGTTCGCGGTGTGCTGTCGCACCATGTGGTAATTCGTAACCACAAAATTGCGAATTATCATCCATATCCGCCGACACCGTGGAACGCAAATCCGCGCGACATCTACGGTACACCCGGCCCGTATGAAGACGCCGTGCAAAACACGCCCATCTTCGAAGAAAACGGTCCCGAAAACTTTAAAGGGATTGATATCATGCGGGCGGTCAGAAGCTTCGATCCCTGCCTGCCCTGTGGAGTGCACATGTATTTGGGGAATGGCAAGGTGCTTGAGACGCACCACTCTCCCATGTTTGGATTACAACCTTAAGTTCATTGCGATGGTTATATTAACGAGGTTATGGGCGAAGCACGAGAAGCTTAGGGCCTAAGGCATCATTGTAGGGCTGCTCTCGTTCGAAGGCGTTCAGAGAAGGAGTGGCGTGGCTGGCGAAAAAGATTTCCAGGACAAAATCCGGCAGCTCGGCACCTTGGTCGGCGAACTCGACCAGATGCCGGGCGACGGATTGCCGGGTGGAAGAACGAAGGTTGCAGCACGTGAGCTGGTCCAGCTCCTCATGGAAGTCCATGGCACCGGGCTGGAGCGTGTCATGGAAATCATTTTCGAATCGGGCCTATCGGGGGAGGCTCTCATCGGCAAACTCGGCCAGGATCCGATTGTCCGCAACCTGCTTCTTCTCTATTCTCTGCATCCAGATGACATAGAAACCCGTGTTCTGAAGGGTATCGAGACCGCAGGGCCGCGCCTGCGCAAATTCGATGCCCATGTGGAACTGGTCAGTATTCATGACGGCGCCATCCAGGTCGGCCTTTACACTTCCGGTCACGCCTGCGGATCAACGACGAAGAACTTGCAGGCCATAGTGGAAGAGTGCATTTACGATCAGGCGCCTGATCTGGTGTCCCTTGCCATCCTCTCACCGGCAGACGAAGCTTCTTCCGGCTTTGTTCCCATTGAGAACCTGTTGAAGTATCCGGCGGCTGCCTTAGCAGTTGACGCCCGAGAGCATCATCTGGAAGTGGACGGTGCCGATTGACGCGGCGTCGCTCCTGCGTGGGGAGGGACTGATCATGCCAGCCGGCACATCCGCGTCGCTGGACCAGGCATTCGCCACGCTTCGCCAGTTCGCTCGCCCCCGTCGCCCCGTCGAACGGTGCGAGTTGTGCAGCCTGGACTTGGGGCACCAACATCCGCACCTGGTTGAGGTCGCTTCGCGAAAGATCGTCTGTGCCTGCGAAGCCTGCGCAACCCTCTTCGATGCAATGGCCGGAGGTAAGTATCGGCGCGTCTCCCGCCGTGCTCAGCTTCTTGCCGATTTCAGGATGACCGACGCGCAATGGGACAACCTGCTGATCCCTATCAACATGGCGTTCTTCTTCCATTCGAGCATCGACGGTAGAATCATTCCGCTTTATCCAAGCCCAGCCGGAGCCGTGGAGTCGCTCCTCCCTCTCGACGCCTGGAACGAGATCGTCGAGCAAAATATAGTTCTCAGCCACCTGCGGCCCGACATCGAAGCGCTGCTCGTCAATCGCGTTGGTCACGCGCATGAATTATCTCGGGCGGAGTACTACATCGCTCCAATCGATGAATGCTATAAGCTTGTCGGCCTCATTCGCGCCAACTGGAAAGGGCTCTCCGGAGGTGCCGAAGTCTGGGTGGAAATCGGACGCTTTTTCACCGATTTAAGGTCACGGGCCGACGTCGTAAGCGGGGAAGCAAATGCCTGATCTGAGATTCAAGATCGACGAAGCTACCGTAGCGCCGTTTGCAATAGCCCCGATGCTTGTCTTCAAGCTCCGCATTGCGAATGCCAATGCAGACGAGACCATCCACACGGTTGCCCTGCGGTGCCAGATCCAGATCGACGTCACCCGCCGACGTTATAAAGCAGAAGAGCAGGCGCGCATGAGCGATCTCTTTGGCGAGCCGGAGCGCTGGAGCCAGACTCTGCGCAGCCTGTTGTGGACTCATGCCAGCCTTGTCGTGCCGAGCTTCCAGGGCAGCACGCTCGCCGATCTCCCTGTTCATTGCACATTCGATTTCAACATTGCCGCCACAAAGTATTTCGAAGGCTTAACTGAGGGAGAGATACCGCTCTGTTTCCAGTTCAGCGGCACCGTATTCTATGCGGATTCCGATGAAGCAATGCAGGTTGCGCCGATTTCATGGGAGCAGGAGGCCAGGTTCAAGCTGCCGGTCAAGGTGTGGCGCGAGATGATGGATGCCTACTATCCCAATACGGTCTGGCTGAATCTGCGCCGCGATGTGTTCGACCGCCTGTACCAATACAAAATTCAGCATGGAATACCCACCTGGGAACAGGCATTCGAGCGCATGATTCCCGTGGAAGAGCCGGTGAACTCATGAACCTCGACCGGGTGGAGAAGATCGCCGAGGCCGTGCTCTACGAAGGCTACTTGCTCTATCCCTATCGGGCGTCGGCTGTGAAGAATCAGCAGCGCTGGAATTTCGGCGTGCTCTGCCCGCAGGCCTACAGCGAAGCGCAGCAGGGCTCGGATGCCTGGAGCATGCAGACCGAGTGCCTGCTGCAGGCAGACCCTTTAACGCTGCTCAGCGTGAAAGTTCGATTTCTGCAGCTTGTGAATCGCTCGGTCGGGAAGCTCAGGCAGCCTCTGCTGCGAGTCTCCCATCGGACAGTGAGCCTGAATTTGAGATTGTGGACAGGCTGAACGCTGGTGGACACACTTATACGTCATGGCAGGAGGCAGTGGAACGCGAAGTAACTGCGCCTCCATCGCATCCTGCCGCTTTTTCATCTCGCCGGCCTGTGATGTTCGCATTTCCAACCGCCAGAGAGCTTGAGCCCCTGCGCGACGAAGAAGGACTGATCGTCGGCGTCATCCTGCGAGAGTGCGAGACGCTCTCCGGATCAGTCGAAATGGATTCGAAGGATTATGAGAACGGTGTGACCAAAATTACCATGCGCGTTCGCAACCTTACTTCGAATGAGATCCCGGACGAATTTTGGCAGCGGCAGACCCGCGCTGATGCCCTTATGTATTCGCTTGTCTCCGTGCACACCATCCTCAGCGCGGAAAACGGCCAATTCATCTCCCTGCTCGATCCTACTGAAGACTTGCGGAGTCTCGCTTCCGAATGCAGTAATCTCGGGACCTGGCCGGTTCTGGTTGGCGACGAGGGCGAGCGTGACACCATGCTGTCGTCGCCGATCATCCTCTACGACTATCCGCAGATAGCTCCCGAGAGCCCTGGCAATCTGTTTGACGGGGCCGAGATCGACGAGATTCTTTCTCTGCGCATCCTGACCATGACCGACGAAGAGAAAGATGAGATGCGGCAATCTGACCAGCGCGCTCGCCAGATACTCGAACGCACTGAGAGCATGCCGCCCGAACAATTCATGAAGCTCCACGGTGCATTGCGCGGACTGCATCCGGTGACGGATGCGAGCAAGGAGGCGCGGTGAACGAGTGGGAGTGGCAGCTGCTCGAAGACAAGACCATCGTCGATCACCTTGTCATCTTGGGAGTGGAAGTAAGAATGGGCGATCGCGTGCGCCTGTTTCCCCACAAGGGCGGAGACATTCTGGATATCGCGCTCCACGGCCAGACCGCAACGATTGAGAGCATTGAACAGGACTACGAAGGCAAATCGCACATCTGCGTCGTCCTCGATGACGATCCAGGCCGCGATATGGGCCTGCTTCGCCAGCCCGGCCATCGTTTCTTCTTTGATCCATCTGAGGTCGAGCCTCTTCCTCGCGAAGAGCAGCCTAAAAAAGACGTCATGCAGAAGCCTCGTATTCTGGTCGCGGGTATCGGCAACATTTTTCTCGGCGACGATGGTTTTGGAGTCGAAGTAGCGCAGCAGCTTGCCCGATGTGATTTCCCGCCTTCGGTACGCGTTGCAGATTTCGGAATACGGGGATTCGATCTCGCATATGCTCTACAGGACGGGTACGAGACCACCATCCTGATCGACGCTTTTCCCCATGGGCAAGCCCAGGGAACGGTCTATGTGGTCGAGCCGGATCTCAACGACCCCGCTTCTTCGCTGCCTCAGGCGAATTTTGTCGAGCCACACGCCATGAATCCCATGAATGTGCTGCGAATGGCGACTGCCATGCAGGGACCGCTGAAGCGCGTGCTGCTGGTTGGGTGCGAGCCGGCCACCTTCGGTGGAGACAATGGGCAGATGAGCTTGAGCGACCCTGTTCGGGCTGCCGTAAATGAGGCTGTAAGGCTAGTGAAGAATTTGGTCGAGAAAATTCTGAATGAAGGTCAGTCGAATACGACGAACTAACGCGTTTGTAAGTGAAAGGAGTTATACCGTGGCTATGGAACTACTTGAACCCACCACGAACGGAAACGGAAGTGACAAGGACACGCTTTACATGCTGGGAGGCGTGGCCCTGGTCATCTTTGGCGCCGGGATTGATTCTTTCCAATCCCTTTGTTCGGCGCTACCTGGCCCAACTTGGAGTCGGCAATATTGCTCAGGCGGCCATGCCCGACATCGAACGGTATCTGAAGTTGCGGGCAATGTGAGCGGCGGCGACGCAGAGGACCTCATGTCCCAGGCTTCGGCGGCCTCGGAAAAACCGACCGATGAGCAGCCGGCTGAAACGGCGTCGGATCGCTACGTCATCGACGGCCGGGCCAGCCGCTTCACCGTGCGCGCCTTTGCCACAGGACTCTTGGCTGCGATGGGCCACAATCCAATCATTGGCATCGGCGACTTCAGTGGCGAGATGAACTTCAGTCCCGACAAGCTGGAAGCAGGCTCTTTCCGTCTTGTCATCAAGGCATCTTCCCTGAGCGTGCAGAACGATATAAGCGACAAAGATCGCCGTGAAATTGAACGCCTCATGAATCAGGAGGTACTCGAGGTCGCTAATTTTCCGGAGATTCGTTACGAGGCACCGACTGTCTCCGTTACAAAAATGTCGGAGATGCTTTACTCGGCTACCCTGAACGGAGATCTGACCTTCCATGGTGTTGCACGCGGCCAGCCGATCACAGCGCGTGTTGCTTTGTTAGGGAGTATGCTACGGGCATCCGGTGATTTCTCGATGAACCAGACCGACTACAACATAAAACTGGTTTCTGTTGCCGGAGGCGCGCTCAAGTTGAAAGACGAGCTTAAATTTTCCTTTGAGATCGTAGCGCGGAGACAGCAATGAAAATGCCTTCTGTCAGGATTGAGGCTCCCATGGAGGAAACGACCCAATGTGTTTAGCAATTCCAGGCAAGATCATCGAACTCGTTCCCGGCCAGGCGCATCTGGGTACAGTAGAGGTTGCGGGTGTGCGCCGCAAGGTGGACCTGGGCTTGTTACAGGATGACATGCCGGTTACCGGCGACTGGGTGCTGATCCACGTGGGCTTTGCCATGACCAAGATCAGCGAGCAGGATGCATTGGAGCAGATGCATCTTCTTCACATGCTCGGCGAAACGGAACAGGCCATAGAGGAGGTCCGCGGCTATGGTCTTGAGGGGAGCGTCGAGTACACGAATGGGAATCCCAGACCGAGTTGATCGAATGCTTCGGAGGATCTGAATTCCGCGAGGTTGTAGATGCGATATGTAGACGAATTCCGGGACCCAGAACTGATTACCAAAGCTTCGGAGGAGATCTATCGCCTGGCCGATCCGGATCGGCACTATCGCATCATGGAAGTATGCGGTGGTCACACGCACGCCATCTATCGCTTCGGCCTGAAGGACGTATTACCTGCGAACATTGAGCTGATTCACGGTCCTGGCTGCCCTGTCTGCGTTCTCCCGATGGGAAGAATTGATGATGGGCTTGCGGTCGCTAAGAGCACCGAGGTCATCTTCGCCGCCTTCGGAGACATGATGCGCGTGCCCGGCACTCATGGCAGCCCATTCGAACATAAAGCCCGTGGCACCGATGTGCGCATTGTCTATTCGCCAGCAGACGCTCTGCAGATCGCGAGAAAGAATCCCGACCGGCATGTGATGTTTTTTGCGATTGGGTTCGAGACGACAGCACCCTCCACTGCGCTCACGCTTATGCGGGCTAAAGCAGAGGGCATCAAGAACTTCTCCGTCTTCTGCAATCACGTCACGATAATCCCTGCCATTCGGGCGATTCTCGATTCGCCCGACATGCGCCTCGATGCCTTCATCGGGCCGGGACACGTCTCGACGGTGATTGGCTGCCGTCCCTACGAGTGGATCGCGCGCAATGAAGGCAAGCCCGTCGTCACCTCCGGATTCGAACCGCTCGATCTGCTCCAGTCCATCGTCATGCTGCTTCGTCAGCTCAAGGCGGGAGAGGCCCGAGTCGAGAATCAGTACAGACGCGTTGTGCCGTGGGAGGGCAATCGCGCCGCGCTGAAAGCGATGGCAGAAGTCCTTCAGCTCCGGCCCTATTTTGAATGGCGCGGCTTGGGATTCATCTCTCAGTCGGCCTTGAAGATCCGCGATGAATACGCAGAATGGGATGCCGAGCGACGCTTCACGATTCCCGGCACGCGAGTTACCGATCCCAAGGCAGCGCAATGCGGAGAAGTGTTGAAGGGCGTGCTGAAGCCTGCGCAGTGCAAGCTGTTCGGCAAGGAATGCACACCCGAGCATCCCATCGGCGCGCTAATGGTTTCTTCAGAGGGTTCATGCGCAGCATATTACAACTACGAACATCGCAAGGCGGCAGCAATGGTGACCGGTATCAGTTCGGTGGCCTGAACGGAAAGACCGAGAGCGCGCTTCCCTCCGTTCGCTTTCGTGATCCGCAGATTGAAATGGCGCACGGCGCCGGCGGCAAGGCCAGCCGCAGACTCGTGGAAGGTCTGTTTGCTCCGCTGCTTTTTGAAGATGCAAACCCGCTTTTAGGCGACGCGGCCCGCGTCAGGATCGACGGCGCTTCGGTTGCCATTACCACCGACAGCTTCGTCGTCAAGCCACTCAAATTTCCCGGGGGCTCAATCGGCGAACTCGCCGTAAATGGGACAATGAATGATCTGGCTGTCTCTGGAGCCGTGGGCCAGGCTATGGTCGTCACCTTTGTTCTCGAAGAGGGACTGCCAACAACAGTTCTCGAGGGTGAGATCCGCGCCATGGCGGCTGCACTTCATCGCGCCGGCGTCGTCATGGTGGGCGGAGATACAAAGGTAGTCGAGCGAGGCAAAGCCGACGGCATGTACATCACAACGACAGGTATCGGTCGCTTTCTGCCGCAAGTGACGATCGATCCGCGATCGGTTCGTACCGGCGACAAGATCATCCTGTCCGGACCGATCGGCGATCACGGCATCACCATCCTGCTCGCGCGCGGAGAGCTGGATCTTGAAGCAAATCTGTCTTCCGATACACGCTGTGTCATGCCTCTGATAAAAGCAATGGTCGAGGAGGCGGCTCCGGGTATCCGCTGGATGCGTGATCCTACCCGCGGAGGTGTCGCCACTTCGCTCAATGAGCTTGCCCGCGACTGCGGACTTGGAATCGTGCTGTCGGAAGAGGAGATTCCGATGCGGGATGAGGTTCGCGGGGCTTGTGAGCTGCTCGGGCTGGACCCGCTGCATATCGCCAACGAAGGCCAGTTTCTCGCCGTGGTTTCGCCCGAATATGCCAACGCCGCTCTGAACGCCATCAATCGAACCGAAGGCGGCGAAGACGCAGTCATCATCGGTGAGGTGCGGACTGAACCCGCCTACGCAGTTCTCGTAACCACGCGATACGGCGGCAGCCGGATCGTGGATATGCTGGTCGGCGACCCACTGCCGCGCATCTGTTAGAGAGGCGGCAATGAAAACGGCCTGTAGTCTGACAGCACAAATTGAGGAGCGGCTGCTCGCGCGCAATGAGATCATTGAGGGCTTCTTCTCGCACGAAGCAACGCGCCTTGCGGAAGCCTGCCGCGAGATGTCGGAGCGCTTCCTGCGCGGAGGTCGTCTGCTAGCATTCGGCCGCGGCCCATATGCCACCGATGCCCAGCACGTCTCGGTCGAATTCGTACATCCTGTCATTGTAGGAAAGCGCGCCCTTCCGGCACTTGATCTTTCCATGGCCTTCACGTCATGGCTCGATGCAATTCTCAGCCCTGATGACATCGTGATGGGGTTTGGTCCTCCCGAGGGCGACCCTGAAGTGCATGTCGCGCTGGCATTGGCTCATTCGCGTGGAGCAATGACGTTTGCGCTGCCTGGTCCTGAAGGATCGTATGCCCTTGAACCAGCCACGCGCGATCCCTTTGTCCATCAGGAGCTGATCGAGATTTACTACCACACGCTCTGGGAGACCGTTCACGTATTCTTCGAGCATCGTGAACTCGGGCAGGACGTGGGCCAGAGCGAATTTCTATACCCGTTCCTCGGGCAGAAGAAGCAGGAAACGGCCGATGTTGTCGAAGAAGTTGCGGCTTCGATTCGGATGAAGGTACACGATGACACATTATTGCGCACGCGATTGGCGAAGGAAGAGTCCGAGCAGATCGCGAACACCGCGTGCGCCGTCCATCAGCGATTGTCACAGGGGGGCAAGCTCATCATCTTCGGAAATGGCGGATCAGCCACCGACGCCAACGACTGGGCTATGGACTGCATACTGCCTCCGGCGGGGTATCGCCCGATTCCGGCGATCTCGCTTTCGATGGAACCGGCCAACATTACGGCGCTCGCCAATGATGTCGGCACCGAGGTCATCTTTCTGCGGCAACTGATCGCTCAGGCGCGACCGGAAGATGTCGCCGTCGGCATTTCTACCAGCGGTGGATCGCGCAACATTGTGATGGCCCTGGAGGAGGCGCGCAAGCGCAGTCTGCTCACGGTTGCTCTCCTCGGCTACGACGGCGGAGAAATCTTCCGCCGCGGCCTCGCGGATTTTCCCGTCATTGTACGCAGCGACTACATCCCGCGCATTCAGGAGGTTCAAGCCTCCGCTTATCATGTCATCCGGGAAACTCTGGAGGCGCTTGCGCATGGCGAAACTTGAACTCTACGGCACGGCAAGCTGTCCTTACACGGAAGAATTGCGCGAATGGCTGGAGTGGACCCGGAAGGAATTCGTGGAGTACGACATCGAGGCCGACGCTAAAGCACGCGAACGCTTGCGGTCGCTCGACAGCAGCCTTCTGACAGTTCCTGTTCTTGTCGATGACGGCAAAGTCGTCCAGATAGGGTGGCACGGCCGCGGCTGCATTTTCGGTTCGAGGTCATGATGGCGACGGCATGCTCCATTCGAGTGCGCGGAGTGGTCCAGGGAGTCGGCTTTCGGCCTTTCGTCTATCGCCTGGCTCAAGCCAATGCCCTCACGGGATGGGTGCTTAACGGCGAGCAGGGCGTTGAGATTCATTTGGAAGGCGCCGAGGAAGACTTGGACGCATTTGTCCGGCAAATAAAAATCAAGTCCCCTGCTGCCGCATACATCTCTGAGATCGAGGTTGAGTCCGCGCCGTGTGAGGGCCTGAGCGAATTCACAATCCGCGAAAGCGAGCGTCGTGAGAGGCCGACCGTCCGCATCTCGCCGGATTTGCCCGTCTGCGAGGAATGCCTGGCGGAGCTTTTCGACCCGTCGGATCGGCGATATGCCTATCCCTATATCAACTGCACGAATTGCGGACCTCGCTACAGTGTCATCCTCGCATTGCCATACGACCGGCCGAACACCACGATGCGCCAGTGGCCGCCGGATGAATATTGCAGCCGGGAGTATCAAGATCCCTCGGATCGCCGATTCCATGCGCAACCGGTCGCGTGCCCGCAATGCGGTCCTCGTTATTTTCTTCTCGCGGACGGAGTTGCGATCAACGATAGCAGGGAAGCAATCGACAAGGCGGCCCAAGTACTCTGTGAAGGAAAAATCGTTGCGATGAAGGGCCTTGGCGGCTACCATCTCGCCTGCGATGCTCGAAATCCCAAGGCGAACGCGGCCCTCCGCGAACGAAAGTTCCGCAAGGAAAAGCCCTTCGCGCTCATGGCAAAGAATCTCGATGTTGCGCGCAGCCTCGTGGAACTATCGCCGGATGTCGAGGCTCTGCTTACATCGATTGCCCGCCCCATTGTCCTCGCGCTGAAGAAGCAGGAACTCGCGGGCGTCGCGCCGGACAATGATGAGCTGGGCATAATGCTGCCCTACGCGCCCCTGCATTACTTGCTCTTCGCTTCCGGCGCTCCGGATGTCCTGGTGATGACCAGCGCCAACCGCTCCAGCGAGCCCATTGCTTACGAGGATGATGATGCGCTTGCACGCCTCTCAGGAATCGCCGACGCATTTCTGACAGGTGAGCGCCCCATCGCACGTCGGGTCGACGACTCTATTACGCGCATTGGAACTTTTGGCCCAATGATCTTGCGGCGTGCCCGCGGCTATGCCCCCGGAGCAGTTGCAAAACTGCCAATTGAACGGCCATTGCTTGCCCTGGGTGCGGATCTCAAAAACACCATCACTCTTGTCGTCGATGGGCAGGCCTTTGTAAGCCAGCACATAGGAGATTTGGATCACTACCAGGCCTTCCGCGCCTTTGAAGAAACGGTGACCGACCTGATCTCGATGTACGACGTCCGATGGGATGATCTCGTGGTCGCGCATGACTGTCATCCGCAATATGCGTCGACTATGTATGCTTCGACTTTGCCGGTTGCGGGTCGCTGCGCCCTGCAGCATCATCGAGCGCATGTAGCGTCAGTTCTCGCCGAGCACGGTGCGTGGGAAGAGCGCGTAGTCGGTGTCAGCCTTGACGGCACCGGATACGGAGACGACGGAACGATCTGGGGCGGCGAGATTTTTGCCGGAAGTGTCGAGAGTGGCTTCGAGCGGGTCGCGCATCTGCGCCAGGCGGCGCTTGCTGGAGGCGACGCTGCCGCACAATACCCCATACAGGCTGCCGCGGGGTTCCTCTCGCAAATTGATGACTTGCCAGATCTCACAAGCGATCCCTTCAACTTCGGGCCGCGCTACAAGAGCGCTTTGCAACTCGTTGAAAGAAGCGTGCGCACCTTTCCCACCACGTCCATTGGCAGGCTCTTTGACGCGGTCGCAGCATTGCTCGGCTTTGTGAAAGAGACAACCTATGAAGGACAGGCAGCCATCTGGTTGGAGCAATTGGCTCGCAGCACCCCGCCAGTCGACGCGTATTTGTTTCCATTTATCGGATATGAGCTGGACTTTCGTCCGTTGCTCACATCCGTGATCCACGACCGGCTTCGCGGACGATCGACACGCGAGGTCGCCCGCGCATTTCAACTTGGTCTTGCTCAAGGTTTGAGGACAGCTGTAAACACGATCTGCGAGGAGAGCGGCGTTCACATCGTCGTCCTCTCCGGAGGCGTCTTCCAGAATGGTTTGCTTCTAGAAGACTTAAAACCGCTACTCGATGCTGCAAAACTTCGAACTTTGACCAACTGCGCTGTCCCACCCAACGACGGTGGAATCAGCCTCGGCCAAGCTGCGCTCGCCGCATTTCACCAAGACAGCAATAACGGAGCGCCACATGCATGAGCTATCCATCGCATTGAGCATTGTAGATATGGCTCTGGAAGAGGCCGAGCGTCGAGATGTCAGGATCGACGCCGTTCATCTTGAACTCGGTCCGCTGTCTGGCGTCGTTGCCGATGCATTGCTCTTCTCCTATGGGGTGGCGTGCAGTGGTACCCCTCTCGAAGGCTCCAGGCTGGTGATTAAAGAAGTCTCCATCGAGGTATATTGCCCGGCCTGCAAGGCGCAAAAAACTTTGAACTCGATGCAATGGTTCTGCTGCTCCGATTGCGGCGCGCCAACTCCGAACGTTATTCATGGAAAAGAACTGGCAATTACCGCCCTGGAGGTACACGATGAGCGCCGAACCGCGCCTGTTGGAAGTGCGTAAGAACGTCCTGAAGCAAAACGACGTGGTTGCCCACGCGCTACGCGAGCGTTTCCGGGCGCAGGAAACATTTGTAGTGAGCCTGGTTTCCAGTCCGGGCGCCGGCAAGACAGCATTTCTCGAAAAAACACTCACGCTACTCCACCCGCACTATCGAGTGGCTGCACTGGTCGGAGACCTCGCCACAGAGAATGACGCCATCCGGCTTGCGCGCAGCCAGGTTCCAGTGAAGCAGATTACCACTGGAACCCTCTGCCACCTGGAAGCGGCAATGGTCGATCATGCTCTCAGCAGTTGGGACGTCGGCCGGCTCGATTTACTTTTCATTGAGAACGTCGGCAATCTGGTTTGCCCCTCGTCGTATGACCTGGGCGAGAACCTTCGGCTCGTGCTGTTATCAGTTACAGAAGGTGAGGACAAACCGCTGAAATATCCCACGATTTTTAACAGTGCTGATGTTGCAGTGATCACGAAAATGGATATCGCTGAGGTCGTTGAATTTGACGAGGATTTAGTGAGGGCTAATATTCAGGCCGTGCGTCCAGGAATGCCTTATTTCACCGTCTCAGCGAAAAATGGGATGGGGATGGAGGAGTATCTGCAATTCATTTCGGATCGGCTCACGCAATTCAGAGAAGAAGGCGCTCTTTTTGAGAAGTAATTTGTAAGCGGGGCATTGATCTTACCCATCTCAGAATGACTTGCTGCGAAGTGTTGCCTTGGTCAATGCAATTCGTGGGTCAAGCCAGCTTGAGAAGAATTGGAGGCGCGGGTCGGAATCGAACCGACGCATAAAGGTTTTGCAGACCTCTCCCTTACCGCTTGGGTACCGCGCCCTGGACAGCAAATACTAATTCAGGCGGCCTTCATGAAGCCAGTCCGGTGATCTGCCATTGAGCGGAATCGGATCCGAGCTGACTGGAGCGGGAGACGGGACTTGAACCCGCGACCCTCGCCTTGGCAAGGCGATGCTCTACCACTGAGCTACTCCCGCTGGGTACTCTTCGAGTATATCGGCAGGGTCTGCGCCGGTCAACGCGACCGGGCCCTCGCGATAGCAAACAGCTGCAGGCGAAGATCTGCCAGAGCCTATCGCGAGGACCAATCATGAAGGAGGATCGAGACTGAGGATCGAGCACGAAACCTGGTCAGCCCGAATATACCCCGAAGCGGTCCGCGGCCGCAGCGGCCAGAATGGTCTTCTCCAGAATGGTGAAGCACAACTTGTATTGGGGAAGAATCTCCGCCGTAGTGATCGTCGCTAACTCCGGCTTTGGCGTCTTGCCATAGATGAAGCCTTGATTAAACCCCGTGATCCGTGCCGTCCCTGTAACCACAGCCGTGTGAGTGGCGCCGTCGGCCCAAAAGAGCACCGTGTCAAGTGGAGGGGTAAGAAGAGGGCTCTTCAGGTCCCACTGTCCTGACTTGGGCAGTAGCTTCATCGCCTCCTGGGCGCCGTTCGGCATGTCGTTGATCTTGATCAACAGGTCCCGCGGCTCCAGAACACCCTTCACCAGACCCTGTGCCTCCACGACTCTCCTGGCCCAGTACCAGACCGCTACATGGCAGGTGATTGGAGTAATCGGGGGAATCTGAATCTCTGTCTGCTTGGCTAACATTGATGTCTCCTTCTTGAAAGTTGGGCGAGGTTGTGGTCCCCGGTTCGTCGTCGTTCGAATTCATCGACTCGTGCACTTGCCGCCGGAGTCGAGCTATGGGCATCTTGTTACACCGCCGGATGTTGAGGAAGCAGGACTGAACCACACTCCGGGTCCTTTCCCCCAGCGACATACCGCGACTTGGCGGACGAGGTGCGACAGTAAGTATCCAGCCATCCCAGCCGCACGCCGTCTCCCAGCAGAAATTCAACGAGCGAGTGGGACGCGGCCCGAACAATGGATTGATCAGTGATGATTTTCATGTCTGTCTCCTTTTTCAGACCGCGCTCATTGGGTCTACTGGACATGAACCTGTCCTCGGATTTCACCTGACGTGAACATCGTCGTGTGGACGTTGATGTAGGTGTCACCGCTGCGAATGGCTTTGATCAAGCCGGCCAGATCTCCGGGCTGGATGCCTTGAGGTATGACCGAATCACCGTTGGTCGCTGGCAGAACGCTCACATCAGCTGCTGAGATCGTTCCTGTCACTGTGCCCGAGGCAGGACATGCCGGCTTGGATCCGCCGCACAGAAATACAACGACGCCGCCATTAGTCCCGCTGGCTCCGAAATGGATATGCGCTTGTACGACTGGGCTGCTCATGTTGTGGTAGGACAGTTCAAAGGAGATGGTTCCATCGTCGGTCAGCTGGGCCTCGAAAGTCCCGCCACTCTGAGCAAGAACCGAAGGAACCTGGTTGAACGAAGTAAGCTCCGCACGAAGAACGTCTCTGCGTTCCCAGTCCTGCGCGTTGACTGCACACGTAAGAGTGGCCAATGAACACAGAACCGCAAGCAGCAAAAGCGGTTGGCGAAGGATGTTTTTGAGGAGCGTCTTTCTCATGGAGAATTTTCCTTTCAAAATAAAGTTCCTGCTGCCGGTTGGAATTTTGAGCAGCAACAACTGCACGATAGGAAAGCTCCGTCGCCAATGTCTTTTGAATTGCCTCAAACTAACGTTGGTTCTTCTTTGCCGTTTTGATCGATCGCATTCTGTCCGTCTAACCGCTTGATTTTCGAGCCTGTCAAACGCAATGCCGGCATCCGGCCGGTATATCCGGCCGTTTTAATGGCGACTACAAAATCCGCTGTATTTTCAGCTTGTTGGCGCTATGCTTAGAGAATTATTGGAAATATGTTGGGCCTGGCTTTTTAGCTTACAGAGGCCACGTGGACGGCGTTTCCTACACATTTGGGCCGTTTCGATTGTCTCCCTCCGAGCAACTCCTGCTCTGCGGGGAAACGCCCATTGCTCTCGCACCTAAGACCTTCGAACTTCTCGTCACGCTTGTTTCGCGCCACGGTCAGTTGATGACCCGCGATGAGCTCATGCAGGCCATTTGGCCGGACAGCTTTGTCGAAGAGATTAACCTCACGGTCAATATTTCTCTCCTCCGCAAAGCCCTCGGGGAACAACCGGATGGCCGCCAATATATTGCTACCGTTCCCAAGCGAGGTTACCGATTTGACGCCCCCGTCGCAGAGCACCAAGCCGATACTGCCGGTGCAAATCTTCCCATAGTAGCCGGCCCTGCAACGAATCAGCAGGATCCCTTCGCCGATGCTGCAAAAGGCGTATCCCAATCTCCACCGAACCTACCTGCAAAAACGAACGTCCGGCGATGGATCGCAATCGGCGCGGTAGCATTGCTCGTCATCGCAACGTCATGGATTTTCCACCGGAAGCTCGCCCGCCCCATAATATCCACTGCTGCTCAGCCGAATCCGGCCGGCGGTGCAACCCACTCTCCGGACTCCCGTGCACGTGAACTTTATGTCGAAGGTCGTGCCTCGCTGGCGGAACGAACGGCTGAATCAGTTCAACGCGGTATCGAACTCTTCAAGCAGGCCATTACCATCGACCCGGCATACACGACCGCCTATACCGGCCTTGCCGATGCCTATATCCTCGCTGGCTCGTACGGCAATAGCTTTCTCTCTCCACAGACAGCAATGCCAAAGGCAAAAGAGGCTGCGGAAAAAGCCCTCGCGCTGGACAGCAAATCCGCCGAGGCACACACCTCGCTGGCCTATATCAAGCTGATATACGATTGGGATTGGACCGGCGCAGAAGCCGAATTTCGTCGCGCCCTCGAGCTGAACCCCAACTACATCAATGCTCATCACTGGTATTCGCATGAGTTGATCGCGGAGGGCCGGGTGCAGGAATCCCATGAGCAAAGCGAGGAGGCGCTCGCTCTCGATCCGGCTAATGTGCTGATGAACGAGCACATGGCCTGGCACCACCTCATGGCTCGTGAATACGATCGCTCCATCCCTCAGGCGCTTAAGACGATCGAACTCGATCCCAATTTTGTGCAGGCGCATCGCGTCCTAGCGCTCGATTATCTCTACACCGGGCGCCTCAAGGATGCCTGCGCGGAGTTCGAGAAAGGTGTAACCCTGTCGCATGACGATCCCATAGCCCGAGCTTATCTGGCGCGTTGCTATGCACTCTCCCATCGGCAAGCCGACGCCCGGAAGATTCTCGATGCGCTGGTGAGCGCATCGGTCGAGCGCTACATTTCATCCGCAGAAATCGCCGCCGTGTACGCCGCATTGGGTGACGATAAGGCGAGCATCAACTGGCTCGATAAGGCATGCAGCGAGCGGGCGAGTGCATTGATCTACATCAACGTTGATCCCGTTTACGATCACATGCGCCGCAACCCGGGCTTCCAGAACGTGGTGCGTTGTGTACACCTGATGCCGCTGGCCGATGAAACTCAGGTCAGGTAGCTGTAGCCTCGGTGCGAACCTCGGCCTTGCCGTTCCCGGCTTCGATCCCCACAATCTCCCCATCGCGCATATGAAGAATCCGGTCCCCGATCGCAGCCGCCTCTGGGTTGTGCGTGATCATCAGCACCGTCTGTTTCAGCTCTCTGTTGGAGCGGAGCAGCATTTCGAGAACGGCTTCTGAATTCTTCGTATCTAGATTGCCGGTGGGTTCGTCCGCCAGCACGATCGCTGGATGCGTGATCAACGCCCGGGCAATGGCCACGCGCTGCTGTTCACCCCCCGACAATTCTGATGGGCGATGGTCCAGCCTTCCAGCGATGCCCAGCATCTCGGTAAGCTGTGTGAGGTAGGCGTGATCCAGCGGCTCGGTGCGGCCGGAAATATCGTAAGCGATCTCGACGTTGTCGCGCGCCGAAAGCGTTGGAAGCAGGTTGAATTTCTGGAAGACGAAGCCGATCTTCGATCTGCGCATCTTCGTCCGCTCAGAGTCGTCGAGTGAAGCAAAATCAACCCCGCCAATCTCAACCTTACCCGAGCTGGCCTGTGTCAGGCCTCCAAGGAGGTAAAACAGGGTAGACTTGCCGCTTCCCGAAGGGCCGACGATACTGACAAATTCGCCCGGCTCAATTGAAAACGAGACGTTTCGAAGCGCTGGGACTTCAATCTTACCTGTTCGATAGACTTTGCCGAGTCGTTCGGCACGGATGATGGGCTGCACTCATCGATTGTAAATGGTGCACCTCCAACATCGAAGCGGCGTCTCGATCAGGAGGCAATCGCAGGGTGCAGAACTGCGTCGAATGCCGCCTCCGGGAGCGGCTCGGCGACATGCCTAACGACCGCCTTCTTCGGGCCGCGCTTACGTGCAATCATGATACGAATTTTTTCCACGATTTCTGCCGGGACGCAGGCCCCCTTAGGAAGGAAAGCGTCGGCGCGGTTGGCGCGTTCGAAGTTCTTGACCGTCGCGCTGATCAGGATCGTCGGAATATCCGGCGAGAATTCTTTCATCCGCCGAACCATCTCATTGCCATCAACATCCGGCAGCACCAGATCGCTCAACACCAGATCGATCCCGCCTTTGCCAAAGACCTCCAGGGCCTCCCGGCCTGACATTGCGCTCACCACACGGTAGCCGCGGATCTCAAGCATGAATTTGCGTACTGACAGTGTCTGTTCATTGTGATCGACACAGAGAATCGTCTTCTTGGGCCTCATTGCATTCCTTTACTCATCTCGCGCACTTGCGAGCGCTTGCGCTGCGGACACGCGTCGAGCACGCGGTCCAAACAGCAGTTGCGAGTTAGCCGCATCCCGGTCCGAAATCCGGTCCGGTGTCCCGATAGCCAGCCCGAAAATGGAAATGCGGCTCCGTCCGCGGTTACCGGACAGCAGGCAGAAGCATACCGTCCGCGTAGCGACGCGGTGCCGCAATCCAGGCCGGACCAGGATGCGGAGAGCAGGCACGCCGTAGTTTGCCTGCGCCTCGTCCGCCGCTCGCTCGTTTCTCGGAATACTTCCCCGGAATATGGCGGGCTGAGGACTCGACGCCTATGCGGCGCGCTCGCTCAAGCTTTCAGTTGTGTGTAATCTGGCGAAAGTTGCGTTTCATTCTTCTGAAACGCTTGCCAAGAGTACGAAGAGTCGGTCACCCTGTAAATGGCGAAAATAAAACGAAGATTAGGCGAAAAAATGGCCCGTTTTGGGTCAGCCGTCCACTGCCTGATTTCTTTGTTTCATGAAATCTTGAAGTTGACGCGAAAGTGCCTGTTGAAACCATGTGAATCACTCAAGGAAAAGGCGCCCTTTTGCAACCTGAACAGTGCTGCCGCCCAAACGAACCTCAGTAACTTTTCCGTAATGGGAATTTGCCGATCCATAAAGATCGCTTGGGCGATGAATCTCCACGCCCTGACGAATGTGAATTCGCTCGCCAACTGGCACGATCCCATGTTCCACCAGGTAAGCGATGGCACAACCTGCGGCCGATCCTGTCGCCGGGTCCTCGCCGTTGTAAAACTGCATGCGCGCCCGCCACACGCCAGGACTCTCCGGCGCCACCGCATAGAAAAAACTCGCATCCGACGATTGAAAATATTCCTCACTCTCGCTTAAATTCACGCGCAGTCGCGTCAGTGCGTCGATCGATTTCAGCAGTACGATGCAGAAGGGCAGCCCCGTTGAAACTGTCTGTGGTTGCGGGTGTAGTGTGCAGTCATCTTCTCGCAGGCCCATCAGCGGCGCGACCGCAGCGATCTCGTGCAACCGCCCAAACACCGGCTCCGGCTGCGTCATCTCGCCGCAGTTGCTGTCGCTGGCATTCTGGTCCGGCGGAAAGACCACGGGCACTTGCCCTGCATTCAGGTCGAGCACGATCTTCTCTGCGTTCGCATATTCTGCAAACGCGCAACGGATTGTCGCTGCGGTCCCCAGCGTGGGATGGCCCGCGAACGGCAGCTCTTCGCGTGTGGTGAAGATACGCACTCGCACACCTCGGTCGCGTTCAATGGCAGCGTTCCTTCGCACAATGAACGTGGTTTCGGAAAGATTCGTCTCGCGTGCAATGGCCTGCAGGTCGTCGTCTGTCAGACTGCCCGCATCGAGAAACACCGCCAGCTGATTTCCCTCCAGCGGCCTCTTTGTGAATACGTCACAAATGTGGTACTCAAACTCGCGCATGGACATTGGATTGACAGAGCCTCCTTCCGGTTCTATTCTCAATTACCAGAGCGGAGGCGTCTCCGCTGGTTAAGCCATGATGATCAAGTTCGCTCCAACCCGCATGTGTCTTTGCTTCCGCTGTTGCTGCCGCCCAATGCGGGTGTGTGCATGAGCGAATCGAACTGACAAACTTCGAGAACCTCAGACCCACCCGCTGCCGACAGATCGGGTGGGTTTTTCACGCTCATAAACATCGGAATACAGGAAGGCAATCGACATGTCACTCCGCATCAACGATATCGCACCGGACTTCACAGCTGAAACCACCCACGGCGCCATTCACTTTCACGAATGGATCGGCGACAACTGGGCGGTGCTCTTTTCGCACCCCAAAGACTTTACTCCCGTTTGCACCACCGAACTCGGCGCCGTTGCGGCGCTCGAGGATCAGTTCGCCGCACGTGGCGCGAAAGTTATTGGCCTCAGTGTCGATCCCGTGACCAATCACAGCAAATGGGCCGACGACATCAAGGAAGTTGGCGGATACGCGGTCAACTATCCCCTCATCGGCGACCCCGAGTTGAAGGTCGCCAAGCTCTATGACATGCTGCCCGCGGACGCCGGCGACACCTCCGAGGGCCGCACCCCGGCGAACAATGCTCCTGTGCGCACTGTCTTCGTGATCGGACCCGACAAGCGTATCAAGCTCACACTGGCATACCCAATGACCACCGGCCGCAACTTCGAGGAAATCATCCGCGTAATCGACTCTATCCAGCTCACAGCGAAACACCGGGTGGCAACGCCGGCGAACTGGAAGCAGGGCGGCGAGGTGATCATCACGGGCGCTGTCTCAAACGAAGAGGCAGACAAGATCTTCCCCGGCTACAAGACGGTCAAGCCTTATTTGCGCACCACTGCGCAGCCGCAGTAGCGTTCGACTTTGATTAGCAACCGCCGGACGACAAGTGCGGCGGACAACGAGCACCGGTGGCGAAGTGGCTAACGCGCTGGTCTGCAAAACCAGTATTCGCGGGTTCAATTCCCGCCCGGTGCTCCAGTGTTATGACCTGACCCTACCGATTCGTCCATTTGGAAATGTGATTGGGACGAGAGGATGAGCAGACGTCAGCGTCTCCCGCTGAGAAGTCTGCACCATGCCAACCGCCACCGGATGCTATCATTACCTATGTGCCGGGTCCTACGCGGCGCAATCCCGCCAACCCCGCCAGGTCCGGAAGGAAGCAACGGTAACGGGCTCGTGCGTGCGCAGTAGGTTCCCCGGTACATGAATCTCTCCCCGGCCAACCCCGCAATTCCGCACTTGCCTGCGCAATCATGGACATCGTCCCGATGGTCGGAGACAATCAACCTTTTGAACTCATTCGTCCCGGAGAAACTGCTTGAGCCTCGCCGTGCGTCCAAATGCTTCGCGACGCGCTAAGATCAGCGCCCTTGGAGCCTATGTTCCTCCCCGTCTGCTTACCAACAAGGACCTTGAGAAGATGGTCGAGACCTCCGACGAGTGGATCTACAGTCGCGTCGGCATCCGCGAACGCCACCTGGTCGAGCCGGGAATGGCCACCAGTGACATGGCTGTCGAAGCCGCGAAGCGCTGCCTCGCCGAGCGTGGAATCGGAGCGTCGGAGGTTGAGGTTATTATCGTCGCCACCGTGACTCCGGATATGCTCTTCCCGGCTACCGCCTGCCTGGTCCAGGACAAGCTCGGCGCAAAAGGAGCCTGGGGATTCGACCTTTCGGCTGCCTGCTCCGGCTTCGTCTACGCGCTTCAGATGGGAGCCAAGCTGGTCGAGAGCGGCGCCCACTCGAAGGTTCTCGTAATCGGCGCCGACACCATGTCGTCGATCATCAACTATACCGACCGTACCACCTGCGTTCTCTTCGGAGACGGCGCTGGCGCAGTGCTGGTCGAGCCGGCGGATGGCGAGGAAGTCGGCATGATCGACTTCGTCCACGAGATCGACGGCTCGGGAGGGCCCGCCCTCAACATGCCGGGGGGTGGCAGCCTTCACCCATCCACGGCCGAAACCGTCCGCGACAAAATGCACTATGTCCACCAGGACGGGCAGACGGTCTACAAATTTGCCGTCCGCAAAATGGTCGAAGCGTCGGAGAAAGTACTAACGCGCAACGGAATCACGATCGACGAGCTCTCCTGCTTCATTCCACATCAGGCGAACAAGCGCATCATCACGTCGAGCGCGGAACGTCTTGGCTTGCCCCCCGAGCGAGTGGTCATCAACATCGACCGCTACGGCAACACCACGGCGGGAACTATTCCGCTGGCGATGGATACTGCGCGGCAGGAAAACCGCCTGCACAAAGGCGGCCTGGTGCTGATCGCCAGCGTGGGCGCGGGCTTTACCGTGGGAGCCTGTCTGCTGCGCTGGGAAATCGATTAGCTGGCAATACGCGCCCGAGCGTTCGGTGTGAACCTGCGTTTGTCGTGCCGGTATTTCCAAAGGCCGAAGATCACCCCAGCGACAAGCAGCCCGACAAACGTCCAGATAATCGCGTTTGACCATCCAGCCAAGTGAGACCACGCGTGAATCACCCGTCGTCCATATGTCATCCCAAGCCAGGCAAGGAAGCCGTAACGGAGCGTGCGCGCAACTCCGAACGAGGCGAGAAATGAATTGCGCCTCACGCCGAGCGCTCCCGCAGACAGCAGAAACGGCATGAGCGGAATAGGCGGCGGCAGAAGGGACGCGACGCATACCGTCATGACGCCGTGCCTTTCAACCCATCGTGAGATCGGCCTGAGAAATCGCTTCGGAACGTAATGCTGCAGCATGCCTTCGCCGCCATTCTTGCCGGCGCTCCATGTCAGATAGCCGCCGATCATGCTTCCCGAGATCGCAGCCGCCGCCAGCAGCCAGGGATTTCCTCGATTAGCCGCGAGCAGCAGAACCAGCAAGTCCGTGCTTCCCGGCAAAGGAAGCGGGATGATCGAAGCATCAATGATTGACACAGCAAAGACGCCCAGTGCGCCGAGATGAATCAGCCAGTGCGGCATCAAGCGCTTGTGGACTGCGTGTTGCGGGGCTAGGATCACGCACATATATGACGCGTGGGGCCTCGTCCAGGTCGCCCCGTGAGCTCAATCACAGGAACCGCAGCTTCGGAACAGTAGGCAGCGCCCCGCACTCGACGGCATAACGATAGAAGAGATTGAGTCCGTCGAGGCAGACATCATCGAGAAAGTAGTGGATGTTATCCAACAGATAGCTCCTGATCGTCTGAGCAGGTAAGGCGATGCGCGTGGACCACTCCTGCACGATCTGATCGAGATGGTCGAGACCGCCGTCACGCGAGCGCTCGAAGTCCTCCACGAGTTGTTCGGGAAGTATACCGCAGTGAGTCAACGCATCTTCACGCACGGCCCAGAATGCTGAGACCCAGGCTGTATTCGTCCACTCACGCCACTCGTGCGCAAGGTCGATGTATTGGAGCCGTTCCCCGGTGCGCAATTCACGCTCTTCCCGGCCTTCGAGCGCCAGCAGCGCCGGATCGCCGATCAGCATTGCTGCGTCAGCCACGTCGAGCATCGCCTCGAGGTCGGCACTGTGAGAGAGAAACTCAGGGTCGTTCTTCCAAAGCTTGTGGAAGAGAATTCGCGTGTAAGTCGCCGAAGTGATAGAAGCCGTATCGAGCGCCACCCGTTTCACTCCGTTGACTCCGCCGGAATGACGCACCACGAGAAGTATCGAGCGGACCTCACCGAGCGATGCGATTGCGCAGCGCGGAACGATCGCGGCATTCGGAAGAGATGCATATGCGGCCACGGGTACAAGGCCGATGTCCGCTGTTCCTCTCTGCAGATGGTGCGCGCATTCAGAGGGCGTGGAACTGATAATTGAGTAGCGCTTAGCGAGTTCAGTGGCGCGGGGTTCATGCTCAAAATCCCACATCAAAGGCGCGGGATTCAGGAAATCAATGGCAGCAATCACAAGCTTCTTCGAAACGAGGCTCACTCGCCAGTGTAGCAATCCCTGCGCCAGCCTTCGGTAACGCAGGCCTCGGAGCTTTGGCTTGACTTCCTGCAGAAGCGTCGCTAATCTCCGAAGAAATTGCTTCAAATTCAAGACGACATCTGCAAAGGCCGCAGAACTCTGTTCGTACGGGCATTATGACGACTGCTGCAATCTCGAATGAACTGTCTCTCCCTCCTTTGACTGAAGATCGAATCGCGTGGCTGGCCCTGGCTCTTACCCCACAACTGGGGCCACGGCGCATTCTGCGCGCTGTCGAGCGCTGCGGATCAGCCGCAAAAGTGATCGACCGTGGTCTTACCGATCTCGAAGCTCTGGAATTTCCAGTCGAGAGCGTGCATTTCATCGCCGATGGACATGCGCGCACAGCGGCAGACCAGGAAATAGAGGCCCTTACCAGAACGGGAGGCCAGTTCATTACCTATGCCGACCGTGTGTATCCCGAGCGGCTCCGCGAAATCTTTGATCCTCCGGCGGTACTCTGGTTTCGCGGCAACGGGCATCTTCTCGGCGCGGCATCGATCGCCGTCGTGGGTACCCGTCATCCCACTCCATATGGAACGGGCATGGCAGAAATGCTCTCACGCGACCTTGCTCATCGTGGAATCATCATTGCGAGTGGCATGGCGCGCGGTGTGGATACATCCGCGCACAAAGGAGCACTCGCCGCCAAGCGTCCTACGATTGCCGTGTGGGGAACCGGAATTGATGTCATTTATCCCAAGGAAAATAAATCTCTCTCCGAGCAGATTGTGGCGGGTGGCGGCACGATCATCTCCGAGTTTCCGCTGGGTGTACATCCCGCCCCGCAGAATTTTCCCAGACGCAACCGCATCCTGAGTGGAATAAGTATTGGAGTCCTGGTCGTGGAAGCTGCCGAGTATAGCGGGACGCGCGTAACCGCTCGTTGCGCCATCGAGCAGAATCGGGATGTATACGCGGTTCCGGGCAACGTAACGACCAAGAATGCCTGGGGTCCTAACACGCTGATTAAACAGGGAGCTAAGCTCACCGCCACCTGGGAAGACGTATGGGAAGAATTGCCCACGCCGATCCGTTTGCAATTGGAGGGCGAGCACCGTGTTGCATCGCAGGAGCATGCTGCTGCATCCTTATTTAAGGAAGAGCCACTTCCGGCGGCTGAAGCGCGCGTTATGTCTGTGTTACGTCACGACGAAGCGCTTCAACTTGACGAGATCATGGAAAAGCTTGAGCCTGAGCTCAGTTCCTCAGAAGTTTTTACAGCGCTCTTCGAATTGGAGCTGGCAGGCCGAATCCGGCAACTTCCGGGCAAAAATTACGTCAAATCGTTCTAAGCACAGGCTTGTCGCAATCTCGTGTTTGCGTCCGCTTGTGATTGGCGCAAGGTGAATCTGCCTGTCATTTGCGCGGGCTGGTAGATTCAAAACGGCAAGGCATGGTAGTTTCCAGACTAATTCGTTGACACACGTGCCGCGGACAGTCTGGTACTATCCGTTGCGGTCTAAAGGAAAAGAATGAGCAAATCTCTCGTGATCGTCGAGTCGCCTACAAAGGCTAAAACGATCAACAAATATCTCGGGAAAGACTTTACGGTCGAAGCATCGTCCGGTCACATCATGGACCTGCCGAAGAACAAGATCGGTGTGGATCTCACCGAAGGGACCTTCGAGCCTGAGCTGATCGTCATCCCGGGAAAAGAAAAGGTTGTCGAAAGACTGCGCAAGCTGGCGAAGGCCGCCGACAGTGTTTATCTTGCTCCTGACCCGGATCGCGAAGGCGAAGCAATCGCCGCGCATCTTGCGGATGTTCTGCGTGGTTCGGTGAAGAAAAGCGCCATTCATCGCGTTACTTTCAACGAAATCACTCCGAAGGCGATCAAGGCCGCTTTTGCCGATGCCCGCGACGTCGATCAGAATCTCGTCGATGCTCAACAGACGCGCCGTGTGCTTGACCGCATTGTGGGGTATCAGATTTCTCCGCTGCTCTGGGACAAAGTTCGCCGCGGCCTCTCTGCAGGGCGCGTGCAGACCGTTGCTCTCCGTCTTATCGTCGAGCGCGAGCGCGAAATCAAAGCGTTCAACCCGGTTGAGTACTGGACGATCGATGCAAACCTGCATCCTGCTCCTAAGGGCCAGGATTTCACCGCTAGGTTTATCGGAATCGACGGCGAGCGTGCACGCGTTGAGACCGTTGACGCGTCCTCGTTGCCAGATCAAAGGCTGACGGACGAAACCGTCGCGCAGTTGAACAAGGCGGCCTGGTCCGTTCGCAATGTCGATCGCAAGGAACGCAAGCGTAATCCCGCCGCACCCTTTACTACCAGCAAGCTCCAGCAGGATGCTTCGCGTCAGCTTGGATTCAACGTCAAGCGCACCATGGGTGTTGCCCAGCGGCTGTACGAAGGCATTGAGCTTGGCAGTGAAGGCGCGGTCGGCCTGATCACCTACATGCGTACCGATTCGACGCGCGTTTCACCTGACGCCATCGCCACCGTTCGCGGATGGATCAAGGCGAAGCTTGGCGCTGCTTATCTTCCTGAGGCAGCAAATATCTTCAAGTCCAAGAAGGACGCGCAGGACGCGCATGAAGCCATCCGGCCCGCGAATCCCGAATTACATCCGGACGAGATCCGCCGGTATCTCTCCGACGAACAGTACAAGCTCTACAAGCTCATCTGGCAGCGCTTCGTTGCTTCGCAGATGATGCCGGCTGTCTACGACCAGACGACCGTCGACATTGTCGCGAAGGCTGACCGGAGCTACGATTTCCGCGTCACCGGGTCGGTGCTTAAGTTCGATGGCTTCCTCAAGGTCTACGAGGAGTCCAAGGAGAAGAAGGACGAGGACGACGAGTCCCTCTCGAACAAGCTTCCCGCGCTGAACGCTGGCGACAAGCTCGTTCTCAATGAACTGAAGCCTGAGCAGCACTTTACCGAGCCGCCTCCGCGCTACAACGAGGCATCGCTGGTAAAGGAGCTGGAAGAGCGGGGCATCGGGCGTCCATCCACTTATGCGTCCATCATCAATACCATTCAGGACCGTGAGTATGTCCAGAAGATGGGCGGGCGTAACGGCCGTTTTGTGCCCACGGAGATCGGCACGGTCGTTACAGATCTTCTGGTGAAGAACTTTCCGTATATCTTCGACACGAAGTACACGGCAAAGCTTGAAGAAGAGCTGGATGATATCGAGGACGGCAAAGAGAAGTGGACTGATCTGCTGAACGGTTTCTACGGATACTTTACTGACGAACTCGCCGAAGCCGGCGCGAATATGGAAGACATCAAGCGGATGGAGAAGCCGACAGACCAGGTTTGCGATGTCTGCGGATCTCCACTTGTGCTCAAGTGGGGCAAGTTCGGGTCATTCTATGCATGCAGCGCATACGACAAGAAGAAGCCCGGAAGCTGCACTTTCACGAAGGAGAATTTTGAGGCCAAGCCAAACCTCGCATTGTCCGGCGGAGAAGAAGAGCAGCAGGAAGAGTACTGCGAAAATTGCGGCCGAGTGATGGTGCTGCGGAATGGGCCGTGGGGCCCGTTCATGGCATGCCCCGGGTATAACGAGGATCCTCCGTGCAAGACGGTGCGCAGGCTGCACCATGCGAAGCAGCAGAAGCCTCCGCAGCCGCTCGACGAGAAGTGTCCGAAGTGCGGTGAGCAGCTGGTGCTGCGTCACGGCCAGTATGGCGAGTTCGTCTCCTGCTCGGCCTATCCGAAGTGCAAGTACATTAAGCAGAACACCATCGGCGTGAAGTGTCCGGTTTGCCACGAGGGCGACATCGTAGAGAAGAAGGCGCGGCGCGGCAACCTCTTCTACGGGTGCTCAGAATATCCGAAATGCACCTTCACTGCGAACTACAAGCCGGTGGACAAGAAGTGTCCCGAATGCGGCAGCCCATATCTGCTGGAAAAGACGCTCAAGTCCGGCGTGTACCTTGTCTGCCCGAACAACAGGAAGCCTTCGGCGGACGAGGAAGCGTCTCCGAAGAAACGCAAAAAGAAAGACGAGCCCGAAAGCGCGGTGGTGTGCAGTTACACGAAGCGGATCGGGGATGCCCCACCCCCGGTCGCGGTCCCCGTGCCGACGGCCAAGACGCATGGTCCGGTGGTCGAGCAGCCGGTGGCTTAGTCCCGGTTCTCGCCTCATCCGGCCTTCTCGCGATACACTCAGCCGCGGAGAACCAGCATGTTCGAATCCACTCTCGCTACGACTGCCGACGCCGATCTGATCCTCAAGCTCTACGAACTCCGCACCGAGGCCACCATGCGCGAGGCCCGCGCGTGGATGAACGGGAAGTTCTTTCCCCGGACCGCGGAGGAGTTCTTCGCAGTTACGACTGCCCGCACCGCCCCGGAGAACGCCTGGTTCCGACAGGTGTTGAGTTACTGGGAGATGGCGGCGGCGTTCGTGCTCCATGGCGCGCTCAACGCAGATCTCTTCGTCGACTGCAATTCCGAACCGTTCTTCCTCTACGCCAAGTTTCTGCCGCTGCTGCCGGAGATCCGGAAGCGCATGCCGGGATTCCTCCTCAAGGTGGAGCAGATCGTGGAGCAGTCTCCGGCGGCGCAGGCCAAGATGCAGCAGGCGGCCAGGAACCTGGCGGCGATGCAGGCGGCCATGAAGTAATTCCTTCGGTACAGCATCGGGACGGGCAGGCTTCGCATCTGGTAATGTGGGAAGTCTGACTATTTCTCGAAGGGCGACGACGAAGGGTTTTACTCGATGGCGAAGGCAATCTGGAACGGCAAAGTTGTGGCGGAAAGCGATAAGGTGGAAACGGTTGAGGGAAATCTCTATTTTCCAGAGAGTTCCGTGAAGCGGGAGTATCTGCGGCCGAGCTCGACGACTTCGACCTGCCCATGGAAGGGGCAGGCCCGGTATTACAGCCTGCTGATCGACGGGCAGGAGAACCAGGACGCGGCCTGGTATTATCCCGATCCCAAGCCGGCGGCGCGCAATATCAAGGGGCACATCGCTTTCTGGAGAGGCGTCGAGATCGAGAAGTAGGTGGGTACCCCCTCCCCCCTGTTTTTCTGTAGCTTTGTAACCCATTCACTCCGCAATGTTTATTTCGGTAAACTCGTAACCCATTCATTCGATTGGGTAAGGCTGTAACCGATTCTTGCGGAATGAGTTAGCACAGCCCAATTCGAATGTCGCCCGTAACCGGTTCATTTCATTGGGCGAATCCGTAATCCATTCTCCCGATTGAAGTTATTCTCAGGGTGCACGGACCGACCTTGAGGGCGAATTGGTTACATTGGGAGCCAGCGGCGACGAGCTCTGTACTGGGTCGGCCATGGGCTTCTCCTTATTGATTGGGAAATAGAAAAAGCCCGGGCGAGCGGGCTTGGTACTACTTCTATTTTATCGAGTTCAAGGAAATGGTCGGCCACATTTCTAGAAGACGAGATTCTCTATCAACTCATGGGGTTACGAAGAGCTTTGGAGCCATCAGGCTTGACAACTTTAGTCTGGCTGCACCCGCCCGCTTTCTCCTGGTTCTTCTTTCCTTGAAGTGCCCAGCCTTTGAGCGCGGCTCCAGATTCGGCGAGGGTTTTCGGAATTTCAAAAACCTGGATCAGCTTACAGTATTTGATCCGTCGAAGCCGGAGCTTTCCGCCCAGGAAAGTCGTACCGACTGGTTTAGTGATCGTTGTACGAGTGCCAGGCCCAGCCGAGGTAGTGCGGGTTGCTGCCGAGGGCTTCGTCCACTGTTGCGAGCATCTTTGGCATGAGCTGCTCGTAGTCGGGCGTGCGCAGGCCGATGGCCATCTTCGCGAGATTCGATCCGGTGAGTCCCTCGTAAGCCATGTCCATGTATTTGCCACTCTCCTTGCGGAGTTTTTCTTCCTTTTGTGCGGGGGATTCTCCGTCGGTAGGGCTGCTGAGCTCGTAGAGCATGAGCGTGATGCGCGGCAGGGATGAGAGCAGGCTGCGGCGCTGATCGGAGCTGCCCTCGAGGAGCTTCTTCTGGATGTCGGCGTTGACGTCGAGATGGGCAGAGCCGGCGAGGCGGCGCGCGGCGCGGTAGGCGTCAACGAGGCCAGGCAGGAAGTTGAGATTGCCGGGGCCCTTGTTTTCCGGGCGCTGCTGCGGCTCGATGTCGAGATGAATGCCGTCGAAAGGATCGCCGGCGTGGCTCTGGTTGAAGGCGATGACGTCGCGGATATGGCCGAGGAGCTTGTCCCGCGGCTTGCCAGGCTCGTCGGCGTCGGTGCTCGAGAGCAGGGCTTCGACGTGGATGTTCGATTTGTGGAGCATGCGGATGAGGCCGGCGAGTTGGTTCTCCGCCGATGGGCCGGCTTTCACGACGGCAGTGAAGGAGACGTAGACCTCGTTGATGTGTTGGGCCCGGCAGAAATCGCGGAGGGTGTCGGCGGCGTGCGGTGCGGCGAGGACGGATGGCGTCTTCCAGACCCAGAGGCCGTGGACAGGCTGCTGCGCCGATGCGCTCAAAGGAAGCAGCAAGAGGAGGATTCGGAAGAGGCCCGGGGCAAGAGGCGTGCTCCGCATGGTGACCTCGCTTGAGAAGCGGTCTGGTCAGCTATCCTCTGCCGAGGATGTGAGGAGCGTCAATAGTCAAAGTGCCGTAGGAGGTTTCGTAACGTGAGCCGGTGGCCATGAGCTCCTCGATCGCGGTGAGCGGAGCAATGCCGCCGCGGGCCCCCACGGCGGTGCAGTTGAGGGCGGCGGCGGCGCAGGCGAAGTCGAGTTGGCGCTGGAGCGGCCAGTTCTGAAGGAGCGAGTAGATGAAGCCGGCGTGGAAGATGTCTCCCGCTCCGGTGGTGTCGACGACGGGGACATGAAAGGCGGCGGCGTGGAGGAACCGCTTGCCATCCCAGGCGAGAACGCCTTCCTCTCCCAGGGTTGCGGCGGTGAGAATGCATCCATAACGCTTGTGCATCAGGCGGAGGGCGTCTTCGAGATGCGGCTCGCCGGTGATCTGGCCGGGGAAATTGCGGCTGACGATGAGGTAGTCGATGTTGTCGAGCAGCTCTTCGACGCCGGGATAAGCCTCGTCGAGATCGGCAATGGTTATGACGTCAGCATCGCGTGCCCAGCGGGCGGCAAGCGTGGCCGCTGCGGTGTCGTGACCGTCGACGTGAAGAGCGCGCGCCTTGATGATCCACTCACGGTTGAGGTCATGGGGCTGGAGAATGAGGCGCTCGTCGCGTCTGCAAAGCACGGTGCGCTCGCCGGAGGCGTCAACGAGGATGAGTGACTGCGGGCTGCTGCATTCGGGCACGGAGACCAGCTGCGCCTCGACACCGGCGCGGGAAAACTCACGGCGATGAAGAGCGGCAGCGTCGTCGTCGCCCAGCTTGCCGACGTAGCGTGTGCGCAGGCCCCAATGCTGGCAGGCAACCACGGTAGTGGCGACCTGTCCGCCGGGGAGAATACGCGCAGAGCTGTACTCGACTTTTGAGCCTGGCGCAGGAAATTGGGGAAGCGGAATGAGGGTGTCGGTGGCGTTCAGTCCTACACCGACGAGGTCAACCTTAGACGATTTGGGCATTCGGAGATTCGATCAGTAAGCCTGCAATTGGTCAATGGGCAGGCGCACCTCGAAGCAGGTTGCGCCAGGCTCCGACTTGACGGTGATGAAACCGCGATGGTGACGAACGACGCGCTGCGCGGCGTCGAGGCCGAGTCCGAGCGCGAGTCCGGGTGCCTTGGTGGTGAAGAACGGCTCGAAGATGCGGTCTATGATCTCGGGAGGGATGCCGCGGCCATTGTCCCATACTTCGATCAGGAGCATCTCGCCGGAGAGTCGTACTCCGATGGTGATTTTGCCGTGATCATCGATGGCATCGAGCGCATTTTCGAGCAGTGCGGTCCATACCTGGTTCAGCTCGCTGCCGTAGGCGGAGATGTGCGGGACCTCCGGCTCGTAGCGGCGCGCGATCTCGACATTGGCAAGGCGGGACTGAAGCATGGTCAGGGTGTTTTCAAGGCCCTGGCGGACATCGATCTCCTGGATCGGCGCCTGGTCCATGTAGGAATAATCCTTGATGGCGCGAATGAGGTCGAAGATACGCGCGGTAGAGTCGAGCATGGCCTCGGCGATGCGCTCAGCGCGCACGGAAGATGCGAATTGGGCCAACACGATGGAGAGGGAATCGGCATCAAGGGATTCGCCCAGCGGGTTGAGCTGATCCGCGGATACGCCCAGCTCGGCAAGCTCGGGAGCGATCTTCCAGGTTTCTTTCACTCCGTGATTTCTGAGCCATGTTTGCAGTTGGTCTTCAATTGCCGCGTGCTGTACAGAATCTGGTGACACGCCGCGGGCCTGCTCGCGAATGCCTTCCTGCCACTTCTTCACCGTCAGCAGATGCTGGTCGTCGAGACAAAGACCGCCGAGCTTGAACTTCTCTTGCCCATAGACGCGCAGTTCGTCGAGCAGGCCTGACGCGGCGCGCTGCGCGGCCGACGCGGGATTGTTCATCTCGTGCGCGAGATTGCCGGCAAGCTTGCCGAGCGCATTGAGCTTTTCGGTCTGCTGTTCGAGGCGGGTGATTTCGCGCACGCGGTCGAGCAGCACGGAGACGCAGCGCTGGCCCATGGAGGGCACAGCCCGCAGCATTTCGGGGAAGATCTCCTTGTCGAAATCGAGCGCCCAGGAGTCGGTGACGACGTACCCGTGGCCGCCGTAGGTCTTCATGCGGGAGAAAGGAAGAAGACCCGTCATCAGGCCGGTTCGGCCGATGAAGAAGGCTGAGGGGGCGCCGCGTCCGCGGCGGACGTGGATCTCACCCTTGAGCAGGATGTTCATCGTGGTCGCAGGGTCGCCTTCATGAAAGAGCGTGGTCCCTGCGGGCTCGAATCGCTCGATGCCATGCGTGGCCAACCACTCGAGCTCGAATGGCTCCATGCCGTGAAGAGGTGGGACGCGCTTAAGGGCTTCGATGATTTCGGGGATCGGAGTGCGGCCTGTTGTGGCGGAGCGATCAGCCGAATCCAGCGTAGGGGTCGAGCTGGCGGTGGTCATAGTCTGGCCTCTCATTCTGATGGTAACCGATGCGGGGGATGGGGTGATCGACCCTGGCTGCTTAGACCGTAGCAGGTCAACTTGAGGGAACATCCCTCAGCGGCTAAAGCCGGATTGATGGACGCCCTCGCCCGTGGACGCTTGCCGAACCGGATCGCGTGAACGAATTGCGGGCTTCTGTCGGTCTCGGCCCACTTCTCTCCGTACCCGAGCCGGGAACCGATCTGCCCATCGAGCAGCAGGAGCGTCAGCGGCAGGTTTATCGCTGGTGGGAGGAGTTCTTTGTCAGCAAGGGATGGCGAAGCTAGGTCCTCCGTCAAATTCAATTGGCGTGCGGGCGCGTCATTTCAATCTTGCGCGAGGGCATGGTGTCGATAAGCGAGTTCAACCGGGTTGAGTCGACCGGGCGCGAGCTGCGCAGAGCCTCGCTGCCGTCTTCTCCGAGAAGGAGTACTACGAAACTCTCCGCGGGTACATGAAATTGTGACCGGACGGCCTGCATTTGTTGCGCACTGAGGAGAACGTAGGGCGTGTCGAGCGGCGCGGCGAAGCCTTTTGCAGAGGGCAGGATGGGCGTGAACATCACAAAGCGGTCCATCATGTCGTCGGCGTCGTCGTCGAGGATTGCGCTCTGCCGCTTGAGGCGCGCATCCGTGGCCGAGGGGCTGAAGACCAGCAGCGGGCGGTAGCAGCTGCGCATGGCGGTGAGCGTCTTCGGCTGCACCTGGCACTTGAGGCTGGCTTGCCCAAGGGCAAACGCAGAGGAGAGCAACGCGACGAGAGGGAGGAATCTACGAGGAGCCATGTTCAAAATAGAGACGCATGGCCACGGACGGGATGCCCGCGGCCTGCGAGGCAAGCGCAAGACTATGCGTGGACGATTTCCGGCTGAGCCGCCTGCGGCGCGTTGTCCTTGACGGTGACCGGGTCGAGGAAGGGCATCGCGGCGCGCAGCGTGGCGCCGACCTTTTCGATCGGGTGCTGCGCTTCCGCTTTGCGAATCTCATCGAAGTGCTTGCGGCCGGTCTTGTTCTCTTCGATCCATTTTTTGGCGAAGACGCCGGTCTGGATTTCCTTGAGCAGTTTCTTCATCTCAGCGCGAGTCTCGTCGGTGACGATGCGCGGACCGGCGGTGTAGTCGCCGTACTCGGCGGTGTCGGAGATGGAGTAGCGCATGTAGGCGAGGCCGCCGCGATACATGAGGTCGACGATGAGCTTGAGCTCATGCAGGCACTCGAAGTAGGCGATCTCGGGTTGGTAGCCGGCTTCGACCAGGGTCTCGAAGCCAGCCTTCACGAGAGCGGATGCGCCTCCGCAAAGCACGGCCTGCTCGCCAAAGAGGTCGGTCTCGGTTTCTTCGGCGAAGGTGGTCTGGATGACGCCGGCGCGAGTGCAGCCGATGCCCTTGGCGTAGGAGAGAGCGAGATCGAGCGCTTTGCCGGATGCGTCCTGATGAATGGCGACGAGGCCCGGAGTGCCTCCACCCTCGGTGAAGACTTCGCGTACGCGATGGCCGGGAGCTTTGGGCGCGACCATCGAGACGTCCACGTCCTTGGGAGGATCGATGATGCCGAAGCGAATATTGAAGCCGTGGGCGAACATGAGCGTCTTGCCGGCTTTGAGATGGGGCGCGATGTCATTCTTGTAGGTCTCGCCCTGAGAGTGGTCAGGCGTGAGGATCATGATGACGTCGGCCCAGGCTGCGGCGTCGCTCACGGTGTTGACTTCGAGGCCGGCCTTTTTCGCCTTGTCGATCGATTTGCTGGTCGCGGGCAGGCCGACGCGAACTTCGACGCCCGAGTCCTTGAGGTTGAGGGAGTGCGCATGGCCCTGCGATCCGTAGCCGATGATGGCTACTTTCTTTTTCTGGATGAGCGACAGGTCGGCGTCCTGATCGTGATAGGTCTTCGGCATTTCGTAATTCCTCTTGTCTTCTTTAATTGGATTGAAAATGTAATTGTTACTGTGGCAGATCGGCTTCTTCGATGATCTCCGGTTCTGCGTCGGAAGTGGTTTCGGCTTCTGCCTCGTTAGCGGGAACGCGCATGGCGTCGAGCACGCGGCTGGTGTGCTGGCCGCGGCGCATGACCATGCGTCCGGTGCGCGAAATTTCGAGAATCTGGTCTTCGCTCTCGTTGAGAACCTGGATGAGGCCCTCGATCTTGCTTTCGACGCCGGTGATTTCGATCATCAGCGATTCGGGTGCGAGATCGACGATGCGCGCGCGAAAGACTTCGACGAGTTCGAAGATGTGCGAGCGCGTTTTGGGCGTGGCGGCGACCTTGATGAGCGCCAGCTCGCGGCTGACGGTGGAGTGCTGGGCGATGTCGTCGACCTGCAGGACATTCTCGAGTTTGTAGAGGCTAGCCATAATGCGATGGCCGGCCGTTGGGGACGCTTCCGAGACGATGGTCATGCGCGAGATGCCAGGCTTTTCCGAGGCTCCGACGGTGAGCGAGACGATGTTGATATTCAGCCGACGGAAGAGCGACGCAACGCGCGTGAGGACTCCGGGCCGATCTTCGACGATGGCGACAAATGTGTGCAGCATACGGTTACAAATCCCTCTCAGGCATCCTGCGCGGTCTCGATCAGCGGGTCTTTTTCTGGACGGCGGATCATTTCGTGAAGCGCCGAGCCGGCGGCGATCATGGGGTAGACGGAATCTTCTTTCTCAACAAGGAAGTTGATCAGGAACGGGCCCTTGCGCTCGCGCGCGGCGTTTACGGCAGGTAGCACTTCGGCGCGCGTGCGGACGGTGGCGCCGTGAATGCCATGAGCGTCAGCGAGCTTGACGTAGTCGGGGCTGAGAATCGGCGAGGACTCGTAGTTCTTGTCATAGAAGAACTCCTGCCACTGGCGCACCATGCCGAGATATCCGTTGTTTACGACGGCGATGTTGAGGTCGAGGTTTTCCTGGGCGATGGTGGAGAGCTCGGCGGCGGTCATCTGGAAGCCGCCGTCTCCGGCGATGACCCAGACTTCCTTGTCAGGGCAGGCAACCTTCGCGCCGATGGCTGCAGGTAAAGCAAAACCCATGGTGCCGAGCCCGCCGGATGTGATGAGCGTGCGCGGCTGCTCGTGCTTGTAGTACTGCGCCTCCCACATCTGGTGCTGGCCCACGTCGGTGACGACGATGGCCTTGCCGTTGGTCGCGTGCCAGAGGTCATTCATCACGTGGGCGGCGTAGAGGTGGCCGTTGTCGGCCAGGTTCTGAATGTCGCGAACGGCGCTCTGGCCCTTCATGGCGTTGACCTCGCGCAGCCATGCAGACTCGACGCTGGAGCGCGGAGCGAGATGCGGCAGAAGGACTTCGAGGACTTCGGAGAGATCGCCGATGAGCGCGACGTCGACCTTGACGTTCTTGTCGATCTCGGCGGGATCGATCTCGATGTGAATCTTCTTCGCGTTGGGCGCGTAGGTCGGCAGCGAGCCGGTGACGCGATCGTCGAAGCGCATGCCGCAGGCGATGAGCAGGTCGGATTGTTGGATGGCGTGATTAACCCAGGCCTCGCCGTGCATGCCCATCATGCCGAGCGAGAGCGGATGCGATGCGGGGAAGCCGCCGAGTCCGAGCAAGGTGGAAGCGACGGGGATCTGCAGGCGCTCGGCGAGGGCCCGCACCTGTTCGCGCGCGCCGGACTGGATCATGCCGTGTCCGGCGAGGATGACGGGGCGCCGGGCGGAGCGGATGAGTTCAGCGGCTTTGAGGACCGAGTCTGCTTCGGCGCGCAGCATGGGATGAGGGCGATAGGGACGCGGCGCGGCAGCGGCGAAATCGTAGGTGGCTGACGCCTGCTGGGCGTCCTTAGTGATGTCGACGAGTACGGGGCCGGGGCGGCCGGACTGCGCGATGAGCAGGGCTTCGCGGATGACGGGAGCGATGTCTTCGGCGCGCGTGACCAGGTAGTTGTGCTTGGTCACGGGAAGAGTGATGCCGGTGATGTCGATCTCCTGGAAGGCATCGGAGCCGAGAACCTTGCTGGAGACCTGTCCGGTGATGCAGAGCACGGGGATGGAGTCCATCATGGCCGTGGCCATGCCGGTGACCATGTTGGTGGCGCCGGGTCCGGAGGTGGCAACGGCCACGCCGACCTTGCCGGAGGCGCGCGCATAACCGTCGGCCATGTGCACCGCGCCCTGCTCGTGGCGGACAAGGATGTGGCGGATGGGGAATTTGCGCAATGCGTCATACGCGGGCAGAATCGCGCCGCCGGGATAGCCGAAGACCTCGCGCACACCCTCGCCCTCAAGGGTGGCCCAGAGAATTTCGGCTCCGGTTAAACGGGTGCCTGCGGATTTTGCTTCATTCATCTCCTGCTCCTTACAGTGCTTCAATGCGTGACTGCTCCCAGTGACGCGGACGAAACCGTGTTGGTGTACTTGCGGAAAACTCCGCGGGCAAAGCGCGGGGCGGGTTCAGTCCACGACTCCAGCCGCTCGGCAAGTTCCGCATCGGGGACTTCGACCGAGAGTTTCCGGTTGGGAATATCGAAGTGGATGATGTCGCCTTCGCGAACGGCGGCGATGGGGCCGCCGACGGCTGCTTCAGGCGCGACGTGTCCGGCCATCAGACCGCGTGTGGCTCCGGAGAAGCGGCCGTCGGTGAGGAGGGCCACAGTCTCGCTGAGTTCAGGGATGCCGGCGATGGCGGCTGTGACCTGCAGCATTTCGCGCATGCCGGGTCCGCCCTTCGGGCCTTCGTAGCGGATGACGACGACATCGTTGGGCTTGATTTCACCAGCCTCGACGGCATGGAAGGCATCCTGCTCGGTGTCGAAGACGCGCGCCGGGCCGCGATGCTCGAGGCGCTTATGGCCTGCGACCTTGATGACGCAGCCCTCGGGAGCGAGATTGCCCTTGAGGATGACGAGTCCGCCGGTGGGTTTGATGGCGTCAGTGACGGCGTGTATGACTTTCTGTCCAGGAGTCTCAACGGCGAGCGCGGCCTCTTCGCCGAGGGTCTTGCCGGAAACATTCCAGGCGGTGCCGTCGATCAGTCCGGCGTCGATCAGGCGCTTAGCGAGCAGGCGGCTGCCACCCGCTGCCTGATAGTCGGGCGCGACGTATTGGCCACCGGGCTTGAGGTCACAGAGCAGCGGCGTTGCCGAGCTGATGCGGTCAAAATCATCAATAGACAGCGGAATGCCCATCTCGTTAGCGATAGCGAGGAAGTGAAGCACAGCATTTGTCGATCCACCCGAGGCCGCGACGCTGGCGATGGCGTTCTCGATGGCCTGCGGGGTGATGATCCTGCTGGGGATCAGGTCGTTCTTGGCGAGCTCGAGGACCATGCGGCCGGCTTCACGGGCGGCATCGAGCTTTTCGGGCAGGAAGGCGGGCACTCCGGAGAGGCCGATGGGCGAGATGCCGAGAAACTCGCAGGCCATGGCCATGGTGTTGGCGGTGAACTGGCCGCCACATGCGCCGGCGCCTGGACAGGCCGCGGCTTCAACGGCTTCGAGGCCGGCGTCGTCGATTCTTCCGGCGGCGTGTGCGCCGATGGCTTCGAAGACATCCTGCACGGTGATGTCTTTGCCATTCAGGTGGCCGGGCTTGATGGAGCCGCCATAGAGCATCAGGCTGGGGATATCGAGGCGGGCAAGCGCCATAACCGTGCCGGGCATGTTCTTGTCGCATCCGGCGATTGCGATGAGACCGTCGAAGAGATTGCCACGGGCGACGAGCTCAACTGAATCAGCAATGACTTCGCGGCTGATGAGCGAAGCCTTCATGCCTTCGGTGCCCATGGTGATGCCGTCGGAGATGGTGATGGTGTTGAATTCCATCGGCGTGCCGCCGGCTTCGCGCACGCCCTGCTTCACCGCTTCGGCGATCTGGCGCAGATGAAAATTGCAGGGGCCGATCTCGGTCCAGGTATTCGCGATACCAATGATGGGCTTGTGCAGATCTTCCTTCGAAAAGCCGATGCCGCGGAAGTAGGAACGCGCGGCGGCGCGGCTGGGGCCTTCGGTCAAGGGGATGCTGTATTTTTTCGGGTCGTGCTTGCCATTACTGCTCATGCGTGCGCGGTCTCCTGTGTTTCGGGACGAGGTGCGACCCAGAAGGCCGCGTCGTGCTGTTGTTCAAATTTGTCGAGTGCGGCGGAGTGACGGAGGGTGAGGCCGATGTCGTCGAGTCCTTCAAGCAGGCAATAGCGGCGGAAGGGATCGATGGTGAAGGTTGCCGAGAAGCCGTGATCGTCGTGGATGAGATGGTCTTCGAGCGAGACGGTGAGGTGGTAGTCGTCGAGGGTGTAGGCGCGATCGAGAAGCAGTTCGACCTGCTCTTCGGGCAGAGTGACAAGCAGGATGCCGTTCTTGCCGGCGTTCGAGTGGAAGATGTCGGCGAAGCTGGGCGCGATGACGACACGGAAGCCGTGGTCGTTGAGGGCCCAGGCCGCATGTTCACGAGAAGACCCGCAGCCGAAGTTCTTGCCGGTGACGAGAATTTCCGCGCCCTTGTGGCGGGGGTGGTTGATCTCGAAGTCCGGGTCCTGACGCCAATCGTGAAAGAGGAAATCGCCGTAGCCGGTGCGCTCGATGCGCTTAAGGAACTGCTTGGGGATGATCTGGTCGGTGTCAACGTTGGCGCGGTTGAGCGGCATGACCTTCGATCTGTGTTTGCGAAAGGCTCTCATTTTAAGCGAGCACCTCTTCTTTCTTGAACTCCCACGTTCTTACGTCGGTGAAGTGGCCGGTGATGGCGGCTGCAGCGGCCATCATGGGGCTGACAAGATGCGTGCGGCCGCCGCGTCCCTGGCGTCCTTCGAAGTTGCGGTTGCTGGTTGAGGCGCAGCGTTCGCCGGGCGCGAGAATGTCGGGGTTCATGCCCAGACACATGGAGCAGCCGGGTTCACGCCACTCGAAGCCTGCTTCAAGGAAGATGTGATCGAGACCTTCGCGTTCGGCCTGGGCCTTCACCTGCTGCGATCCGGGCACAACCATCGCGCGGACGTGCGGATGAACGTGATGGCCTATGACGACGCGGGCTGCGGCGCGCAGGTCTTCGATGCGCGAATTGGTGCAGGAGCCGAGGAAGACGCGGTCGATGGCGATCTCTTCGATGGATGTGCCAGCCTTCAGGTCCATATATTCGAGGGCGCGCTCGAAGTGGCGGCGGTCGGCGGCGGATGCGGCGTCAGTCGGAGAGGGAACGGCGTCAGTGATCTGAACCACCATGCCCGGGCTCGTGCCCCAGGTAACATAGGGGGCAAGGTCGATGGCAGGAATGACGAGTTCGCGATCGAACTTTGCTCCGGGATCGGAGATGAGCCGGCGCCATTCGGAGACGGCCTTGTCCCAATCTGCACCTTGCGGTGAAAACTTGCGGCCCTTGAGGTAGGCGAAAGTTGTCTCGTCGGGAGCGATCATGCCGGCGCGCGCGCCCGCCTCGATGCTCATGTTGCAGACGGTCATCCGGCCTTCCATGCTTAAAGAACGAATAGCAGAACCGGCGTATTCGATGACGTATCCAGTTGCGCCGTCGGTGCCGATGCGTCCGATGATGCCGAGGACTACATCTTTTGCGGTGACGCCATCGGGCAGCTCGCCATCGACGGTGATGCGGAAGGTCTTCGGCTTTGACTGCGGCAGGCACTGCGTAGCCATCACGTGCTCGACTTCGGAGGTGCCAATTCCAAAAGCCAGAGCCCCGAAGGCTCCGTGGGTGGAGGTGTGCGAATCGCCGCAAACGATGGTCATGCCGGGCTTGGTGAGTCCGAGCTCGGGGCCGATGACGTGTACGATGCCCTGGTTCGGCGACTCGACATCGTAGAGCTCGACGCCGAAGTCGGCGCAGTTCTTGCGCAGGGTGTCGATCTGTTTGGCGGCGATCGCGTCTTCGATGATGAGGCGATTCGCCGTGGTCGGGACATTGTGGTCGACGGTTGCGACGGTGCGGTCGGGGCGGCGGAGCTTGCGGCCCGTGAGACGAAGGCCTTCAAATGCCTGCGGCGAAGTGACTTCGTGGACGAGGTGCAGGTCGATGTAAACGAGGGCTGGTTCGTCGGCGGGCTCGGCGACTAAATGCGATTCCCAGACTTTTTCGAAAAGTGTTTTCGGTGCTTCTGACATCTATCTACTCCTGCTTCGCTGACTTTACTTTGCGCCGAAGGCGCGTTTGCCGTGCGGCCAGCACCGCCGAAGGTGCGTTTGCCGCGCGGCTAGTCCCTCAGACCGCGTGCATGGCCTGCTGGCGATCGATGATTTCGTTGAGCGCCTGGTGAACGTGCTTGCCCATCTCCTGCGTGGAGACAGTCATCTTTGATTCGCCGCGTGCGAGATCGGCGGTGCGGTAGCCCTGTTCGAGCACCTTGCGAACTGAAGCCTCGACGGCTTGCGCATCCTGCTCGAGCTTGCCCGAGTGCCGCAGCAGCATGGCCGCGGTAAGGATCGCGCCGAGAGGATTCGCGAGGCCTTTGCCGGCGATGTCGGGTGCGGAGCCGTGTACGGGCTCGTATAAATTTACCTGGCCGCCGATGGTCGCCGAGGGCAGCATGCCGAGTGAGCCGGTGATGACGGCGGCTTCGTCGGAGAGGATGTCGCCGAAGAGATTTTCAGTGAGGACAACGTCGAAGTTGCGCGGCGTGTTCATCAGGTGCATGGCGCAGGCGTCGACGTACTGGTGTTCGAGCGTGACGCCGGGATATTGTGCGGCGACTTCGGTCACGGTCGCACGCCAGAGCTGTGAGACTTCGAGCACATTGGCCTTGTCGACGGAGGTGATTTTTTTGCGCCGAGCCGACGCGAGCTCGAAGGCGACGCGTGCCACGCGGATGACCTCGTCGCGCGTGTAGCGCATGGTGTTCCATGCCGAGCCGGCTTCGCGGTCCCAGGAGCGCGGCTCGCCGAAATAGAGGCCACCCAAAAGCTCGCGGACGAAGAGGATGTCGGCGCCGTTGACGACTTCGGCGCGCAGCGGCGAGTTACGCGAGAGTGACGGCCACGCGAAGGAGGGCCGCAGATTGGCGAAGCCTCCGAGGGCCTGCCGCAACTGGAGCAGACCGGCTTCGGGGCGGCGGTTTGGGGGGAGGGAATTGAATTCGTTGCCGCCGACAGCGCCGAGCAGGACGGCGTCGCTCTCGAGTGCGGTGTCGAGCGTGGATTCGGGCAGCGGCGAGCCTTGTGCTTTGATGGCCGCGCCGCCAATGAGCGCGTCCTTGAATTCGAAGTCGTAACCGCCGAGCTCGGCGACTGATTCCAAAATGCGTACTGCCTCGCCGGTGACTTCGGGGCCGATTCCGTCTCCAGCGACGACCAGTATCTTCAGCTTCATCATTGTCTCCCTGCTCAGAACGGCGGCGATTGCCGGGGTTTAGTTGATCTTTGCGGCGGGCTCTTCGCCGATCAGGTCGTTGATCAGGTCCTGATGGCGCTGGTGGTGGGCTACAAGGTTGATCAGGTCCTGGTCGTAGATGGCCTTTTTGCGGTCGGCCAGCTCGGTGAACGCGCGATAGGCGATGTCGAGGTCGGCCGGCGTCAGGTTATAGCCCAGCGCGATCAGGCGCGAGCGCAGTGCATGGCGTCCGGAGTGCTTCCCAAGCACGAGGCGGTTCGTGGGGATGCCGAAGACCGAGGGCGTCATGATCTCGTAGGTCAGCGGATTGGAGAGCACGCCGTGCTGATGGATGCCGGCCTCGTGCGCGAAGGCGTTGTCGCCGACGACGGCTTTGTTGGGCGAAGGCGAAAAGCTGATCATTTGTCCGAGCAACTGGCTGGTTGCGTACATCTTGCTCAGGTTGAGGCGTGTCTCCATGGGATAGCGGTCGCCGCGGACGTGCAGCGCGGCGGCGATTTCTTCGATGGCGGCGTTGCCTGCCCTTTCACCGATGCCGTTGATGGTGCACTCGACCTGACGGGCACCGGCCTCGATGGCAGCGAGAGCATTGGCAACGGCGAGCCCCAGGTCGTCATGCGTGTGCGAGGAGAGGATGACCTTATCGGCGCCGGGCACGCGTTCGCGGATCATGCGGAACATGGCGGCGTAGTCGGTGGGCGTGGCGTACCCGACAGTGTCGGGAAGATTGATGACGGTCGCGCCGGATTCGATAGCGACGGCGACGATGCTGCAGAGGAAATCGGGGTCGGTGCGGGTCGAGTCTTCCGGAGAAAACTCGACATCATCGACGAAGGTGCGGGCGAGGGCCACCGACTCCGCAGCCTGCTCGAGAGCCTGATCGCGGCTCATCTTCAATTTGTATTCGAGGTGGAGATCGGAGCTGGCCAGAAAGATGTGGATCCGCGCTTTTTCGGCTCGATCGAGCGCCTGTGCAGCTCGCTCGATATCGCCGCGCTTCGCTCGCGCGAGTGACGCGATGACCGGTCCACGCACGTCCCGGGCGATGGCTTCGACGGAGGCGAAATCACCGTCGGACGAGATGGCGAAGCCGGCTTCCAGAATGTCGACGCCGAGATCGGCAAGAGAGTGGGCGATCTGGAGCTTTTCCTGCTGCGTCATGCTGCAGCCCGGCGACTGTTCGCCGTCACGGAGGGTGGTATCGAAAAAATGAACGCGGTCAGGGGCCATGCGATCTCCTGTAAAGCGAGATTCTCTTTCCACTTAGTCTGCCAAAATCTCGTGTATTATTCAAATTTATAATTTTTACTGAATCGATAGATATTAATAATATGTGTGCACTTTCTTTGTTTAAGAATGGACTTTACTTATGGACCTGTCTCAGCTCGAAACCTTTCTTGCCGTTGTAGAGGAACGCGGATTCTCGCGCGCAGCCGCTCGTCTGCATCGTACTCAGCCAGCGGTGAGCCATGCGATCCGGCGTCTGGAAGAAGAGATCGGCGATCCGCTCTTTGAGCGAACCTCGCGGGAAGGCACGCTGACGGCGGCTGGAGTGCTGCTGCGCGAATATGCAGCGCGATTGCTGAAGCTACGCCGAGAAGCCGCGTCGGCAATTGAAGAGCTGCGCTCGCTGGAGCGGGGACGGCTGCATCTGGCGGCCAACGAATACACGTGCCTCTATCTGCTGCCTGTGCTCGATGAATTTCGGCGGCTGTGTCCGCACATCAGCGTGCTGGTGCAGCGGGCGCTGGCCAGCCGCATCCCCGAACAGATACTGGATCGCACGGTGGAACTGGGCATTGTGACGTTTCGGCCTCCGGAAGAGCAGCTGCATCTGATCGGCGTTTACACGGATGCGGTGGTTTTCATCGTGAACCCACGCCATCCGCTGGCGCGTGAAAAGAAGGTGGCTCTTCGCGACCTGGGAGCGGAAAATTTTATCGCGCATAACGTTGTGTCTCCGTTGCGGAGGCGCGTGATCGATCTTTTTGAGAAGCACAGGACGCCGTTGAATATGAATGTCGAGCTGCCCAGCCTGGAAGCTATCAAGCGGTTCGTGGCCATGGGCAATGGCGTGGCGCTGGTTCCCGGGCTGACGGTGCAGGATGAACTGGCGCGAGGGGAGCTGGTGCGGGTTCAGGTGCCGGAGCTTAAGATCGAGCGGCAATTGTTTCTGGCTCACCGCAAGAATGCGACCCTCTCGCATGCGGCGCTGGCTTTTCTGAAAGCCGTCAAATCGCTCTCTCAAGAGCAGGGCGCGCCGTTCAGCTTTCGGGCCGAGCATGGGCGGTAATCGTGTCTGAATCCAGACAGATTGCGTCGAAAGCGGATTGGGCAGGTACAATTACGAAGTGGCGCGGGCTGAACTCCGTTGTCACAAAAAATTGACTAGCCCGAGAGGCGTTGCGCCCCGCCGTGGCGGGCCCAGAGGTTCACGAGACGCATGAAGAAGAGTTTGTTGTTGTTTTTGCTGCTGCCCCTGATGGCGGTAGCCGGTTTCGCGCAGGAGAGCCGTCAGGACGTCAGCGTCAGCGGATCGGCTTTGATTCCGCCCTTTGTGGCCGGCAATGCTGTTCAGCTGCACGCTACCGTGGGATTTGGCTTCCTTGCCAGCTACCGGTACCTGCTGACCCCGCATAGCGGCCTTGAGCTGAACTACCAGTACGCGCAGGAAGTGCAGCATTACATCAATCCCACGAACAATCTGCTCATTCACAATCGCTTCCAGGAGATCTCCGGAGCCTACGTTTACAACTTCGTCTTCAAGAACTTCAATCCGTTCCTCGAAGGCGGCCCGGGCGGCTATATCTATACGCCGATTCGCGACTCCAAGACACAGACGCAGAATGTCAGCCAGAGCACCAATGTCGGCGCGATGTACGGCGGCGGAATTGCTTATGAGCTCAGCCCCAGCTTCGACATCCGCGTTGAGTATCGCGGCCTCGTGGTGAAGGCTCCCAGCTTCAACAACGACAACCTGCGCACCAACCGGTACTTCAACATCAGCGATCCGGTGATCGGCGTTGCTTACCACTTCTAGGTTCTGACCAGAACGAACCATCAGGGCGAACAGCCTCGGCCGAAAGCGGCCGGGGCTGTTTCTTTTGCGGCGGATGCTTACCGGTATCGGACGGTGGCGCGAAGCGGAGGTTCGAGGTTGATGGGGCTGGTTTACGGAGGGCCGGTTGGGGTTGCCCGGAAACGGGAAGGGCCAGGTTAGCCCCGGCCCTGCGTGCCAGACTGACGGACGTCGAGCCCGGTCTATTGGGCTCCCAGAATCCGATAATTCACGCCCACGCTGAATCCGTTCGGCGTTGAGCCCGTGGCTTGGCTGGACCACGAATCCCGGTGCAGACGGCAGGATCTGGTATTCGTAATCGCCGCGAACCGAGAAGCGGCGGGAGAGCCGGTAGTCGACGAAACCGCCGGGAGCATAGGCGAAGTAGCTGCCGGTGGAACCGCCGGTGGCTACAACCGGATATTTGACCCAGACCCCGCCGACGAGGAACTTCGCATTGAAGGTGAAGCGGTGGAAGCGCCAGAAGGCGTACTTGCCTCCGATGAGGTAGTCGGACTGAGTTTGAGAATCCGTCCCGTTCCAGTGCAGCCAGCGAGCCTCACCCACCACGCCGAATCTTGGGGTCAGGTTGAAGTCCACCAGAGCGCCAGCCCCGACGATGCGGGTGAGGGGTTCGAAGTCGGAATTGAAGCTTGAGAATTCGCCGCCCACCCACAAGCTTGAATTTCCGCCGCGAACTGCGGGGGCAACCTGGGAATATGCCGCTCCGGACCCCAGGAGAAAGCTGAGAATCAGAATTTTCTTGAGCACGTTTGTTCTCTCCGAATTTGAAGATGCCATAAGTCCGGACTAAAAAGTTCAAGTGTTGTTGCCATGCCTCACAGAGCGAGTGCTGGAGTTGCGGATACGTCCAGCGCGTTCTCCGTGTATTCCTTACTGCGGGCTAGTTTGCGGCGGAGCCGGGTTTGCATCCGCCGGCTGCGGCGTCTGATTTGCGTCCGCAGGCGGTGGAGTTGTTGCCGACGGCGCCGGCGTTGTCGACGCCGCTGCAGGAGCCGCGGCAGGCGGCTGGTAGCGTTGCAGGCGGTAGTAGATCGGCGTCACCTGGAACTGCATCTTGTCGCGCGCGCTCAACAGCGGAGCCGGCTTCACGTTCAGCTGCGCAACCTTATCGTCCCAGGGATCGATCTTCAGCCGGCTGTTCAGTGGGAGTGCCGCAACCTGAGTTAGGTTGTCCATGTCGAGCTTCGGCGCGCCTACGCCGAGCGCCGCGAGCCAGGGCGTGCCATCCGGCTTGATGAGGGAATCGCCGAGCCGCGGTGTGAGCAGGCTGGGGAGCTGCTTTTCCTCCATCTGCAGGGCCTGGAAGAAGAGGCCGACGCTTGCCGCCTTGTCGTGGTAGACGGAATTGTTGAAGAGCTCAACGGCTTTCTTAGCAGCTTCCTGATTGTCGAGCGCTGTGTGATTCATGTTGAAGCGCTGGAAGGTTGCCTCATCGGGGAAGAGCAGCCGGTCGTTGAAGGCATAACGAGTGTCGATGTGGTGGCCCATGACGATGTGGGCCAGCTGGAAGCTGAGAATCGCGGCCAGGCTCTCCTCGGTGGGGAGCACATCGGCGAGTCCCTTGCTGATCAGGATGGTGTTGCCCACGGCCAGCGACTCGAGCGGAGTGGTCAGCAGCACGCGGCAGTGTATGTCGTCGGGGAGAGTGAGCTTGTTGCCGATGATGATGTTGTTGGTGACGGTTTCGAGGACTTTATCGAAGTCGCTGGGCGGAGCAAGCAACCCGGCCTGCTGGAGCCGGTCGAGGACATTCTGCTCGGCCTGCGAGACCCACTGCCGCTGTGCCTGGAGAGGGCTGACGTCCTGCGACTGGTCGCTCTGGTCCTGGGCATTCTCAACTTCGATCGATTCGGCATCGGACTGGCGGGCGGGAAGCTTCAGCGAATAGCCCCAGAAGTAAGTCTGCGCGCGCAGGCCGGTGGCGTGCTTGGCCTGGCTGGTTGCCGTCTCCTCCACGTAGATCGCGGTCGGCAGCCACACGTCGGGCTGCACGTTCACGCGCCAGCTGTCGAAGTGGTAGTAGCGGGCGATCTCGTCCTTGCTGTTTCCGGTGTAGGAGCCGTTGTAGCGGACGATGTTGCCGTCCTGATCCTCGACCCAGATGCGGCCGAAGAAGCGCCCATAGCCCTCTTTCGGCTTAGGCTTCACGTCGAAGACGACGGTGCGCACGCCGCCCAGGAAATCGCGGCGGACATAGCTGAAGTCGTAATGCTGCTGGTCGAAGCTGGTGGGATCCAGGAACATCATATCCATGAACCCGGTGGCCGAGTAGCTCATGCTGAAGCTCTTGGTGAGATCGTTCAGAAATTTCTTCGAGCCCTTGAAGAAGCCTTTGGACTTGCTTTTGGTCTCGTAGGGATCGGCGGAAAATGATTTGCCGAAATCCACGCGCGCGACGATGTATTCGTCCGACACCGGCACGGTCTGGAGCTTGGGGTCAGGCCGTGTGTTCTGAATATAGGTCTGCACGACCGGCGTGCTCTTCTGGATCAGCTTGACGGTGGCCTTTTCCCGGTCGACGGCTTTCTGGACGAGCGCCGCCTGCTCGGGAGTGAGGGGCACGGGAGGCACGTAACGGGTTTCTTTCTTCGCTTGAGCGGCAGTAACAGTCAGGAAGAATGCCAGACCCAAAGTGCAGATATTGCGGTGAGACATTTACAGGCTCCTAATCTTTCTCGTTCGATCTTTGCTTCAGTTTCGGTGCTTCTCGTTTAGTAATTTCTAATCTAATAATTTCTGACCCGGAGCAGGTTGTCGATGACAGAACCGTTCTAGGGCTTGTTCCCGGCCTTTACTTTTCTGTCGAACCAGCCCCGGGTCAAGCGCAAGTTCCACACTAAACCCCTCCTGGCGATCCGAACACATCATCTAGGCCAACTGGAAGGTGACTCGTATGACCGTGACCTGGTCCACTGGATGCCCATCTTTGGTGGCAGGCTTGAATTGAATTCCCTGGGCAACGGCTTTGGCCTGCTCATCCAGGCCGTGGCCGAGACCGCTCAACACCTGCAGCACTTGTACGTGGCCGGAGGCCGTGAACCGCACTTCTAGCTTCACGTCTCCCTCGATCCTGAGCTGACGCGCTTCCGCTGTGTATGCGGCTTTGGGTTTAGACAGCACCACAATGGGAGTCGATTCGGCCTGTTGCTGGGCTTTTGGAGCGGCCGGGGCGGATTGTCCGAAGCCGGTTCCGGAAAGGCCGCTCTGTTCAACCCTGCCGGTTCCACCCGGCTTGCCCGTGCCGCCGATGACTCCATTGGAGAATCCGGCGGAGGCGACAGTGCCATGCACGTCTTTGCCGCCGGGGACGCCGTTGGTCACGCCGGAGCCGAAGTCGACGCCCTTCACCGATCCACGACGTGCTGCTCCCGCTCCCGGCTCTCCGACACCGGGACTTCCGGCAAAGGAGCCAACCGAGGCGATATTCGCAGGCCGGGTTGCGTTGGGATTCGGAGTGACGCCGACCGGATCGCCGAAGCCGCCGGTCTTGGTGGTCGGCGCGACCTTGTTATTGGCAACCATGGTGGGCTGGGAGCTCTTAAAGAGCCCCACCTTGGGCTGAGGCGGAGGCGCAACGGCCCGGGGAGGGGCGGGAGCAATCTTCGGAACCTCGGGGGTCGGAATCTTTACTTCGACTGGCTTGGGCGGCTCAACAACCGGCTTCGGAGGTTTAATTTTTGGTTTGAGCTCCTCAATCTTTGGCGGAGGCGGAATCACGCGGACCTTGGGAACCGGGGGTACATACGGCTTGGGCGGCTCAACCGGAAAAATCAGTACGGCGGTATTCTCCTTCTCAACTTTTGCCTGATGAATGCGGGCCGCGGCGAAGAGGATCAGAAGCGCCCCCACGGAAACATTGACCACCAGGCTTACGCCAAAGGAACCAAATCGTCCCTGAGGTTCGGGAAGAAGCCCAAAGTTTGACTGTCTCGAAGGGTTGCTCGCCATAAGCCTGTCTATCCCAACCTAATTATTCAGAATATGTTGCCCAAGAATTTTCAAAAAAGTGTGACAAGTTTGCCTGAATCTACATGCATTCCAAATTCCACTTTGGAGGATAGGTCCCTGCAACTTCGTCTCAATCCCAGACATCTGTCCCGTAGCTGCCGTATTGCCGATGCCAGTACCGGACATCATCTATAGAACTGCCGCGCTTGATTTCACGCTCATTACAGAAGTAACGCGAGGGTAATGCCACCTGACTCGAATTATAATCTGCGCACGATGATCGCGTAAGCCTTACCGCAGCCCGTGGGGCGAATGCGTAAATTTTTCTTAATCCTGGACCGGGCTGCCGGGCAATTCCATGTATGCATGCTTCGACGGGCCTTTGCGCCCTTGCGGTTGCATCGGGCACCCTGCGGTTGCATCGGGCACCCAAAGTTGCCGCTTTCCCGATACTTCTGATAAAGACTGATCGACAGCGATCCAGAATAGGAGATGAATTTTGCGGATACTTGTTACCGGCGGAGCCGGTTATGTTGGCGGCATTGTGGCCGAGCTCATGCTCGACGAGGGTCATCAGGTCGTGGTCTACGACAATCTCTGCCACGCCGAGCGCTCGATGGTTCCCCCGCGGGCGGAATTTATTGAGGGCGAACTCGCCGACCGGGCGGCGATCGAAAAGCTTCTCCACACAGGGATAGACGGAGTGATGCACTTCGCCGCTCTTATTGAGGCCGGCGAAAGCATGAAGACGCCGGAGGTTTATTTCCGCAACAACAGCGCCTCCACGCTCAGCCTTCTCGAAGCGATGCTGGCCTCGGGCGTCAACCGGCTGGTCTTTTCATCGACCGCCGCCGTGTACGGAGAGCCTGAGGCTACGCCGATTCGCGAAGACGCGGCGCTCAAGCCGACGAATGCCTATGGGGAATCAAAGCTGCTGGTCGAACACATGCTGGGCTGGCTCAACCGCATCCACGGCTTTCGCTATGCCAGCCTGCGCTACTTCAACGTTGCGGGCGCGATCGATGTGCGCGGCGAGGCGCATGAGCCGGAGTCGCACATCATTCCGCTCATCCTCGACGTTGCGCTGGGCCGCCGCAAAAGCATCAAGGTCTTCGGACGGGATTATCCCACGCCGGACGGCACCTGTATTCGCGACTACATTCACGTGCACGACCTGGCGCGGGCGCACCTGCTGGCTCTCAAAACGCTGGCAGAGCGCGACAAGCTGATCTACAACATCGGCAACGGAGTCGGCTTCAGCGTCCGTGAGGTCATCGAATCGGCGCGCCGGGTGACCGGTCATGCGATTCCGGTCGAGGAGTGCCCGCGGCGTCCGGGAGATCCTGCCGTGCTGATCGCCAGCTCAGAAAAGATCGGCGCCGAGCTTGGATGGAAGCCGGAGTACACCAATCTCGACGACATTGTCGGGAGCGCGTGGAAGTGGCACCAGCGGCATTACGCCAAGACGGCGTGATCTAGGCCGCCGTTGTGGGTGGTTTCACCAACAAAGGCAGCGCGATGGACAACGCCATGATCAGGGCGATGACGTGCAGTCCGCTCAGATAGGCGCCACTGACCTGTCGCATGTGCGCAATCAATAATGGGCCGAATGCGCTGGCGAATCCCCAGGCGGTAAGCATGAGGCCGTAAATGGGGCCGACATTCTTTGCTCCGAAGTAGTCGGCGGCAAAGGCCGGCATAGTTCCGAAGCCGCCACCGTAGCACATCAGGATGATGAAGGCGACCACGGTCAGGCTGGTCACCGAGTGAATCGAGGGCAGAAACCAGAACAGCGCTGCCTGCAGCAGATACATCACGACGAAGGTGGCGCGCCGCGTGATGCCGTCCGAGACCCATGCCCAGAAGACGCGGCCGAGCGCGTTGCCGATGCTGACGATTCCCACCATGCCTGCGGCGATAATGGCCGTGATCTTTGCCTCCTCCTGAAACAGTGGCGCTTCCTGCGAGATGATCGAGATTCCCGCTGAAGTATTCAGAAACAGCAGGAGCCATAACGCCCACCACTGCCAGCTTTTCAGAGCCTCACCCAGAGTGAAGTCCTTTGCTGCGCGATGCGCTTTCTCCTGCGGTCCCGGCGTCCATCCTTCCGGGAGCCAGCCCGAGGGTGGATTGGTCATGAACCATCCGCCGGCACACGTGACGATCAGGTATGCGATTCCGAGATAGGCGAAGGTGTGCAGTACGCCTACGCTCTGAATGAGCCGCGTCGCGACCGGGGCGGTCACCAGCGCGCCGGCGCCGAAGCCGCCTACGGCAACGCCTGTCATCAGCCCTCGGCGGTCAGGAAACCACTTGACCAGAACGGAAATCGGAACGATGTAACCGAAGCCCAGCCCGATTCCACCGATGACACCGTAGCTGAGATACAGCCAGGGGAGTCCCGAGGAGAAGCTGGCCAGGAAACTACCGCCGCCATAGAGCAGGCCGCCGGTGAGGACGACGACGCGCGGTCCAACCCGGTTCAGCCAGAGCCCTCCAAAGAAGGACGCAAAGCCGACCACGAAGATCGCGATCGTGAAGGCCAGAGTCACTTCGGAAATCGTCGAGTGAAAAAGCTTCGATAGAGGGGTTCGAAAAACACTCCAGGCATAGACGGCGCCCAGGGCCATCTGCACGAGGATCGCCGCGAGTGCGATTCCCCACCGCTTATATCCGTTCATGAAGCCTCCTGCTCATCGCTGCTCACCAAACGCCCAATTCAATGCAGCGCATCCCGGGAGAGTGGTGCTCCGAAAACTGGACCACCTTCAGATGCGATTCAACACAAACGGGTCTTTTTATCACACGGAAGGAAGCTTGCGCGAGAGTTTACTCAGATATAAGCGCATCCGGAAAAACCTGGCCTGCTGGAAGCCGCCCCGAAGGTAAGCAGCCGACGCGCTGATTGACCTCATCCAACCGCCGGGATACTCTGGTTCCGTGATGGCCCCCGTCGTCTCTATCGGCGCTCCTTTCGCCCTCTGTTGTCGCTAGCCACACTTCTCTTTCGCGCAGCCGCGCTGTTCATCCTGACGAATCCCCTTCAGAGGAAGCATGAAAATTCAACGAGTCGCATCCGTACTTGCTATTGCCGTTCCCGCCCTCGCCGTGACAGCCCTGCTTTTCGCCGACGTGACGTCGGACTGGAAGACCGGCCTGCTGGCCTGGCGGGCCCATCGCGAGCAGCGCCTCTCGGCGCCCGACAGCTGGCTTACGCTGGTTGGCCTGGAGTGGCTTAAGCTGGGAGCGAACACGGTCGGGTCAGCTCCCGATAACCGCATCCGGCTGTCGGCGGCTGCTCCGGCGCACCTTGGAGTGATCGAAGTCAGCGGCAGCGACATCCGGCTTGCGGCTCCGGCAGGAGGATTTACCGCTGGCGTTCAGCTCGACGGCGCGCCTGCGCAGGCGACGAAGCTGGCCGACGACGAAGCGCCGAAGCCGTCGGTGCTCACGGCCGGCACGCTGACCATCCTGCTGCTGCATCGCGGCGACCGCTACGCGCTGCGCATCAAGGACTCGCAGGCTCCCACGCGGCTGAACTTTCACGGACTGCACTGGTACGAGCCCGATCCGCATTATCGCGTGGAGGCAAAGTGGATTCCCTTTGTTCCGGCGAAGAAGATCGCGGTTCCGTCGATCATCGGCGTCACCGACGAGATGCCCGCGCCGGGGCTGGCTGAATTCGCGCTCGATGGAAAGACCTTTCAGCTTGAGCCGGTGCTCGAAGAGCCCAATGCGAAGCAGCTTTTCTTTATCCTGCGCGACACGACCAGCAGGACGACGAGTTATGGCGCGGCGCGCTTTCTCTACACTGACTTTCCCGATCACGGGCTCGATCAGCCCGGCCACCTGACGCTGGACTTCAACCGGCTGCAGAATCCGCCGTGCGCCTATACCGCGTACGCGACCTGCCCACTGCCTCCGGAGCAGAATCGGCTGGCGATTGCGCTGCCGGTCGGCGAGGAGAAGTATTCACACTAGAGGTTGCGCGCCGGGAGACTGCGCCGGTCTGGCGGGTTGCTATTGCGCCCCGTGTCGGTTGTAGTTCGGGTACTCGGGCTTATGCGGCTCGGGCACGGGATGCTTTGCCAGCTCTTCGAGGGCGAGGCTCACGGCCTTTTCCAGTTGCGGATCGTGGCCCTCGCTTACCGGCTTCGGCTCCATGTCGACCTCGTAGTCGGGCTGCACGCCGTGGTTCTCCACGTCCCATTGGCCCTGCGGGTTGAAGAATCCGAAGGAAGGCGAGGTCACCGTCCCGCCGTCCATCAGCACGGGTATCGAGCCGATGCCGACCAGCCCTCCCCAGGTGCGCTTACCCACCAGCGGGCCAAGTTTAGCCTCACGAAAATACCACGGCATGGCGTCGCCGCCTGAACCGGAAAATTCGTTGGTGATCATCACCTTCGGTCCCAGGATCGCGGCCTGCGGAGTCCGGTAGATGGCTCCGTAGCGCGGCGCCCACCAGCTCATGAGCGTGCGCTCCATGGCATGGATGATGTAGTCGGCGGCCTGTCCGCCGCTGTTGAAGCGCTCGTCGATGACGGCTCCATCCTTGTCGAGCTGCGCGAAGTAATAGCGATTGAAATTGGTGAGGCCGCCTTCGGCGGTGTTGGGCAGATAGACGTAGGCCAGCTTTCCACCGCTCAGTTGCTGCACCTTGCGGCGGTTGGCCTCGATCCATGCGAAGTTGCGCAGGGCGAGATCGTCGCCGATGGGCGTCACGGTGATGTCGTGCGCATCTTTGCCGCCTGCGTCGGCGGCCACTTTGAGAGTAATCTGCGTGCCCGCCGTACCTTCAAGCAGCCGCTGGATATCGTCCGAGCCCTTCAGATCCTGTCCATTAACGTCCAGGATGAAATTTCCTTCGGCGACCTTCACGCCGGGTTGAGCGAGCGGCGCATGCGCCTGGGGATTCCAGTGCTCGCCGGTGTAGATTTTCGCGATCCGGTAGCGCCCGTCGACGATTTCGTAGTCGGCGCCGAGCAGGCCGCCCGGCACGTGCGTCGGACGCGGAATGGAGCCGCCGAAGCCGCGCAGGTGGCCGATGGAAAAGTCGCCCAGCATCTCCTGGAAGAGATAATTCAGATCGCTGCGCGAGCCCACTTCTTCGAGGTAAGGCCGGTATTTCGCCTCTTCGGCAAAGGTGTCCACGCCGTGATAATGCGGATCGTAGAAGAAACTGCGCTCGATCTGCCATATCTCGTGGAACATCTGCTTCCACTCGGCGCGCGGATCGATGCGCACCTGCATGCCGGAAAGATTCAGCTTGCCTTCGCCGGGCTTGACGGGGGCATCGGCGGGCGCGATGACGAATTCGGGAACCGCGCCTCCATTGGGACCTTCTTCGCCGCCATGCCCGAGCTGGAGAAGCATCTTGCTGCCGTCGAAGGAGAGATCGAATCCTTCAAGATGATCGGCGAGCTTTACGGACTTCTTTGTCTTCACCTCAAAGCGCGTCAGGGAAAGCAAGTTGTCGCCAAAGCGTTCTCCGCCTTCGGTTCCAAGCAGATAAAGGAAGCCTTCTTTGCCTGTGGCCAATCCCTCGTAATCCGCCGGATGCAGGGGTAGCGCGACGGCGCGATCCTCGAGATGTTCGAGATCGATTTTTACCGGTTTTGGCTTCTCGGGCTTGGCGGGCTTCTCTTCTTTGCCAGTCTCGTCGGGTTTGGCAGGGCCTTCCTTATCTTGGTCGGCATGCTCGTCGCCGGAGTCTTTCTTTTCCTTGTCTTTCGCCTCGGGATTCTTCTCGTCCTCAGACTGGGGAGCAATCGGCGACGGGGTATCGGCGGCCAGCGCGAGGCCGTAGATACTGCGCGTCACCTCAAATGCATCGCTGCTCATGTCGAGGCCGCTGGTCGATGTGCCGTAGTTGGTGCTCTCCGTGAAGTAGAGATACTTACCGCCGCGATCGAATGCCGGGTAACGGACATCGCTCATGCCGTCGGTGACCTGCGTGCTCTTGCGACTGTCGACGGAGTAAAGAAAGAGCGCATGGAAGCGGTTGGGCAGCGACCGCGTGTAGGCCAGCCACTTCGAGTCCGGCGACCAGGCGGCGTCGTAATCGCGGTCGTTGTCCACGCTCTTGTCGATCACTTCGGCTTTGCCGGTGGTTGTGTCCAGCAGCCAGACGCCAAGCTTGTTGTCGTGAAAGGCAATCAGCTTTGAGTCCGGCGACCAGACGGGATTGAAATAGTAGGTAGCGTCGCTGGCCAGCGGGAACTTCTTCTCCTCGCCCGCGCCTGTCTGGCTGCGGATGTGCAGCGCGTACTGGCCCGACTCGTCGGAGAAGTAGGCGATGCTTTGCCCATCGGGCGACCAGGCCGGTTCGCGCTCCATGACTCCCGGCGTGCTGGTGATGTCGCGCGTGGTGCTTTGCTTGGCCGGGACAGTGAAGATGTCGCCGTGCGCTTCGAAGACGGCCCGCAGTCCGGTGGGCGAGATGGCGGCATTCTCGATCTCGCGGTCGGCAGGAGAGATGCGCGCGCGCACGTCAGGCAGGTCGGCGCTCACATCCACGCTGATGGGATGAGTCTGGCCGCTCGTCGTGTCATAGAGAAAGAGTTCGCCGAAGCGGTCGTAGACGATGCCGCCTGGGCCGGCGGCGGCTGAACGAATGTCCGGGCCGTCGTTCTTGATGGCCTCGGTGACTGCTTTGGTCGCAGGGTCGAAGCGAAAGAGGGAGACCGGTCCGTTGCGGTCGGAAAGAAAATAAACCTGGCGGTCGACCCACATGGGATTGAAGTCGCTCGACCGCTCCCGCGGCACCTTCACCACGTCGAGGGTGCTCACGTCGGCAATCCAGATGTAGCTTGCCAGCCCGCCGCGATAGTTTCTCCAGGCAACATAGGCTGTGTAGTTAAAGGGAGATCCTCCGCCGACAGGCGCATAGGCAAAATAGTGGCCATCGGCCGAATATTTTCCATAAAAGGCTATGGGAAACGGCAGGGCGGTGGGCAGTCCGCCGTCCAGCGAGACCTTGAAGAGTTTGGTGTAACGCGGGCTGCTACTCTCGCGATTCGAACGGAAGATGACCGACCTCCCATCGGGTGTCCAGCCGACGGCCGCGTCGGCCGCGGGGTGATAGGTCAGGCGCTTTGGTATGCCGCCTGTAGCTGGAACGACAAAGACATCGGTGTTGCCGTCATATTCTCCGGTGAAGGCGATCATGGAGCCGTCGGGCGAGAAGACCGGATCGGTTTCAATGCCCGTGCCGGTGGTGAGGCGCGAGGCGTGACCGCCCTCCCGGCTTACTGTCCAGAGATCGCCCGCGTAGGAGAAGGCGATGAGCTTGCCGTTGAAGGCCGGGCGCTGCAGCAATGGGTGAGATGGTTGAGAAAGAAGCAGGAGTGGGCAAACCGCAACGAGAAACAGCACAAAGTGCGAGCGGGTGAGGCGCATGTCGTTAGTCCTCAGCAGATTCTGACTACGCTAAACCTAGTTCACATCAATTAAAACGAAAAAAAGGCCGGGTCCCTGCGCTTCACTGATTAAGCCTTGCTGTGGTCAGTGGTGAGGCTGGCCGGCTCCGGAGCGGCGGATGAGGTGCTGCAAGCGTTCCGAGTCGATGGCCTTGAGACGGTGGCCGATTTCGTGGGCGGCGTTGATGGAGCGCTCGGCCCAGTCTTCGAGGCGTCCGTCAGTGCGGTTCGATTCGCGGGAGAGCGCCGCGCTCAGGCCAATGACGGTGAGCTGATTGCGGACAATGTCATCGACGACGACCTGCATTTCGCGGATGGTCTCCTGTCGGACCAGGCGCTGACGACGGCGAACCAGATAGAAGATGAGTCCGTGGATGAGGCCCACGGCGGCGGCGGTGACGGCGGCTGCCTGCCATCTCAGGTCGGCTCCATGAAAACCGGGGCGATGAAAGAAGAGCATCGGCACGGCGAAGATGACGACGATGCCGACACCGCTCAGGACGAGTTCCAAATGGCGAAGAATAGCGTTCAATCCGGTACCAGCCAGCCAAACAAGAGGGAATGATGGCCCTATCGTAGTGGGATTGGCGGTGCTGTCAATACGGAAACGTACCGGGCTGCGGGTCAGTTTGATCCAACGGTGGCAAAATCTGAGCGAGGCGTTTGAATTTGAGCTGGCATAAGATAAGGGAACCTCACCTTGAAGCTTAGAGAGCGCGAACCCCTGTGAACGTAAGTCTCGATCAGAAGACCGGCATCGTTCCTCCGGAATCCCCGAGCACAGGACGAAACGCTATTTTCGGGACCGGTGAGATGGCCGACCTGACGCGCACCTACGACTGGCGCCAGACCCCCGTCGGCTTGGTAGAGCAATGGCCGGAAGCACTGCTCACGACCGTCAACACGATGCTGGCCTCGCGGCACCCGATGTTTCTGTGGTGGGGTGACGAACTCATTCAGTTCTATAACGACGCCTACCGCCCCAGCATTAGCGACGACAAGCACCCGAGTGCCCTTGGACAAAAGGGAAGAGAGTGCTGGCCCGAGATATGGCCCCTCATCGGACCGCAGATCGAGGCCGTAATGACGCGCGGCGAAGCGAGCTGGCATGAGAACCAGCTCGTACCCATCTATCGCAACGGCAGGCTGGAAGACGTCTACTGGACATACGGCTACAGCCCGGTGCGCAACTCCACTGGAGATATTTGCGGCACGCTTGTGGTTTGCACCGAAACGACCGAGATCGTATTGGCCAGGCAGCAATTGCAACAGGAGAGGGAACGGCTGGCCGATCTTTTCCAGCAAGCGCCGGCCTTCTTCGCTGTGCTGCGCGGACCGGAACATGTCTTCGAGATGACTAACCCGCTCTATCAGGAATTGATCGGCCAGCGAGATGTGCTTGGCAAGACAATTCGCCAGGCTGTGCCGGAAGCAGACGGACAGGGCTTCATCGCATTGCTTGACGAGGTCTATCGAACAGGTCAGCCCTTTGTCGGGCGCGGCACCCCCATCGAGTTGGCGCGGAGCGCCCCTCAGCTTCTCGAAGTGCGTTATCTGGATTTTGTGTACCAGCCACGGCGCGACGCAGATGGAACCATCTCCGGAATTATCGTGCTCGGCGTGGATGTGACCGAAAGCAAGCGCGCCGAGCAGCTTCTGCTGCAATCGGAAAAATTGAACGCTGTAGGCCGTCTCGCCAGCTCCATAGCGCATGAAATCAATAACCCTCTGGAAGCGGTCACGAATCTCCTCTATCTGGCGCTGCGAACCGCCGTGAATCCAACCGCCCAACACTATCTCGAGATCGCTGAAGTTGAGCTCCAGCGGGTTTCAGCCATCGCGAGCCAGACGCTGCGCTTTTATCGGCAGACTACGAAGCCCAAGCCGGTCACCGCCGAGGAGCTGATCGATGCTACATTGCCGCTTTATCAAGGCCGGCTGGTCAACTCACGTGTGAAGGTTGAAAGACGCTATCGAGCGAACCGTGAAATCACCTGCTTTGACGGGGAGATACGGCAGGTCTTGAGCAATTTTATCGGCAACGCTATCGATGCTATGAATGTCGCCGGTGGCCGTCTGCTGATACGCAGCCGGGAAGGTACGGATTGGAGAACTGGGCGAGTGGGCATCATTTTCACAATTGCGGATACCGGGCCGGGTATGTCACCGCATACCCTATCCAGGATTTTCGAACCATTCTTCACCACGAAAGGCGACAAAGGCACCGGCCTGGGGCTGTGGATCAGCAGCCAAATCATAGATCGCCATCGGGGGGTCTTAAAGCTCAGGTCCTGTCAGTCGTCGCACAGGTCCGGAACTGTCTTCGCGCTCTTCCTGCCATGCGATGAGGAGCGAAGCATTTGAACCGCGTTCTCACAGGCAACCGGGCGGGATTAATTTCGGACGATCCTGCCCCACTGTCCGTATAGCCGCCATATGAGAGGAGTGACGTCGCAAGAATAGCGTTCAATCCAGCCCGGGCAGCCCAATGTGGAAATGAATGCCCTATCGTTGCGGGATTGGCGTTGGTGGCAACCCGGAAAGTCAGGATTATTTCCGGCCTGGCGTGGCGGCGGGATTCGATTGAGCGGGAGCGTGGAGGTCGGCTCCTGGCGCGCCGCTCCCGGCAAGCTGGCCGGGGATCTCTTTATGATTCTCCTCATTAAGCTGCTGCAGGATCTCTTTCCCGGCAGCCTTGCGCTCTCCATGCCAGAAAAAGCGCTTCACCTTGCGCAAATGCCTGGCCCACTCCGACGTGGCGGTCAGCTGTCCTTTTTTGACATGAGCCATTGCACCTCTCCCGGTAATCGTACGGAAGTCACAGTCTGCTTTTGGACTTGACGAGGATGACAGCCAGTTCCAACGGATATTATGTCAAAGCGCATGATTCACAGCGCGGCCAGCCGGCATGACTGAGTCGAACTTTCGATGAGCTTCATCCAAATGTTAGCGTTTGCCCTGCTTGCGTGATTTTATGAGGGGAAATATTTGATCCGCAGAAATCGAAACGGAAAGCTCAGGTTGTTATTGTCGCTTGCGTGCCTGCTGTCTTCGGCGGCCGCCTGGCCGGCCACGAAAGATATACCCGCGCATGGGCCGGCCGTGGTCCTCTTCGATGGGCACGACCTCAACGGCTTCGACACATTCCTCAAGAGCAAAGGGCTGAACAGCGATCCCGATCACGTTTTTCAGGTGGAGCATGGAGTCATTCACGTCTCCGGTACCGAATTCGGCTACATCATCACGAAGCAGGAATACCAGAATTACTATCTGAAAGCCGAATTCAAGTGGGGCGAGGGAACCTTTGCTCCGCGCGCAGGGCAGGCCCGCGACAGCGGCATTCTTTACAACATACAGGGCGACCAGAAGGTGTGGCCCCGCTCCATCGAGTTCCAGATCAACGAAGGCTGCACCGGCGACTTCTGGATGACCGATGGCGCGGCGCTCACCGGAAAAGACGGCAAGCGCGTCACCGGACCTCCGGGCGGCGCACTCAAGATCGATCGCTTCAACAAGGGTCCCTGGAAGAATGTCGTCGGCTACCGTGATCCGGTGAACGAACTCGAAAAACCGCATGGAGAGTGGAATGTCGTAGAGCTCGTGAACCAGAACGGCCACGTTACGCAATACGTCAATGGCAAGCTGGCGAATGAGGGCACCGATGCTTTTCCTGCCAGCGGCAAAATTCTCTTTCAATCCGAAGGCGCGGAGGTCTTTTTCCGCGATATCAAGCTGTATCCGCTGAAGTAGTTCTTTACTGCCAATCGCCGGGCAGCTCACCTCTGCACCTCATCGCTCCACCTCGTAAATCAGGGACAGCTGTCCCGAGGGGTAGACCCTGTGCGATGAGAGGCGCAGACTGGTCTGCGACGCGGGAGGCGGCAGGAGGGAAACGCCTCCGCCGAGCAGGACTGGGATGAGGCTTACCTCGACTGTGTCCACCTCCCGCATTTCCAGGAGAGCGCGAAAGAGCTCGCCGCCGCCCATGAGCCACACATCCTTGCCGGGCTGGGCGCGCAGGGACTGGATCCAGTCGTGGCTCAGTTTGGGGAGGATTGTCACATCCGGGTGGTTGGCGGGTCGCAGAGTGCGGGAGACGACGATGACTCTCTTTCGGTCCAGGGATTTCTTGCCGAGCCGGGTGACGGCGGCCTCGAAGGTCCGTCGTCCCATGAGCAGGGTGTCGAATTGTGACCAGAGTTCGGCAAAGTCAAATTCCGGCTCGATCACGATCCAGTCGGCTTCACCGTTCGGTCCGGCGATGTAGCCGTCTAAGCTCATCGCGACTCCGTAGCGAATTTTTCTCATGGGGCGTTGGCTTTCGTGATGAATAAAAGGTTGGCACAAATCGGAATGCGGTTCACGGAATTTTTGCCAAACGATGGTTGACAATCCGCAGGCAAACCTGCAGAGCTTTGTGTGCGCGGCGGGCAAGGACTGTTCGGTGGATCAGGGACTGGCGTCGACGATCGCGCAGTTCAAGACGCCGGTGCTGAGAGATCTTGAGGATTCGGCGCCCTATTTCCGCAACGGCAGCGTGCCGACCTTCAACGATGTGGTGAATCACTACATCGCGATGTCGCAGCTGGCGCGGTCAGGCGCGATGCGGAATGCTCCGCCGGAGTTTGCAAACATGTCGTTGACCCAGGACGATCTGGCGGCGCTCGTGGCGTTTCTACAGTCGCTGACGGAGGATTACGACGATACGTAGAGGCGGGAACTCTCGCGGGACAAAAGCAGGATTCATGGAATCCCGCTTTTTGTTTTATGATTGAAGTTGCTCCTCTTCCAATTGGCGGCGTAGCTCAGATGGTTAGAGCGACGGACTCATAACCCGTAGGTCGGCAGTTCGATTCTGCCCGCCGCCACCATGCGTGAATCGCCCCGACGGTCATTTTTCGCTATCCCTTCCCGGGCCGGGCTCGTCCAATCTGGAGTATCATCAACTTAATTAACGTCGGGGAGTTGACTCCGGGCGACCGGCTTTTCCAACATGTCTAAAAACTTTAAGCGCGCTGTCTTCGGCATCTCTGTTGCCCTCGTCGTGGTTGTGTTTCTTGGCGGATTCGTTACCGGCCCGGTGCGAGCCGGGAGCCAGAGCGATGGCGCGTACCGCCAGATGGGGGTCTACGAAGACGTTCTGCACAAGGTCCAGACCGACTATGTTACGGAGCCGAATATCGGCAAGGTGACGGATGGGGCGCTGCATGGCCTGCTCGAGTCGCTGGACGCCGATTCGAGCTACCTGACGCCGGCGGAGAACGCGGCCTACAAGGCTCACCAGAACGAAGGCACGGCTCAGGTCGGCATCAACGTGTCGCGCCGTTACGGGTATGCCACCGTGATTTCGGTGATGCCGGGCAGTCCAGCGGACAAGGAGCAGATCGCCGACGGCGACATCATCGAATCGCTCGAGGGGCATTCGACGCGCGAGCTTTCGCTGGCCATGGTGCGGCTGACTCTCGAAGGCAAGCCGGGGACGGATGTGACGTTCTCGCTGGTGCGTCCGGGCAAGGCCGAGCCCCAGAAGATGACGCTGACGCGGCGGCAGATCGATCCTCCGGCGCTGGCCGAGCAGCAGTATGAGAATTCGTCGATCCTGTACTTGAAGCCGGTGGTGCTCACCAAAGAGCGGGTGGCCGAGGTCGAGGCACGGCTGAAGGCGATGCCGAAGAACGGCAACAAAAAGATTCTGCTCGACCTGCGCGATGTAGCCGATGGCGATCCGATGCAGGCCATCGGCCTGGCGAATGCCTTTTTGCAGTCGGGAACGATCGCGTCGCTTGAAGGGCAGAAGGTTCCCAAGCAGACGTTCACGGCCGATCCGGCGAAATTTATTACCGGCGCGCCGCTGGTGGTGCTGGTAAATCACGGGACGGCCGGCCCGGCGGAGCTTCTTGCCGCGGCGATTCTCGACAACAAGCGCGGCGATCTGGTGGGCGACCGGAGCTTTGGCGAGGGCACGGTTCAGAAGACGATTGAGCTGCCGGACGGCGCGGCGCTGATCCTGTCGGTTGCGAAGTATGAAGCGCCTTCGGGCAAGGCGATTCAGGACCAGGCAGTGACACCGAACATCGTTGTGACGGAGAGCATCGACCAGTACCTGGCGGAGACGGACAGCGACAACAGTAAGCCGGAAGCTTCTACGCCTAAGACCGACGACCAGCTCAATAAGGCACTCGACGTTCTAAAGCAAAAGAGCGCGTAAGAGCGTTTTTAGGACATAATGTGGCCTTACGGAGATTGCGCAGGGCCGCCGCTCCCTGCTGTCGCGTCGGCTTGAGGGCTCCGACTATACCCTTTCCTAAAACGCTGTAGGGTTCACCAGGAGTCATTATTGAATCGCCGCGGCCCATGGGCGCCTCCTCCTGAGAAGAAGACACCGGAGAGCGAGGCGCCTACTCCTCGCCCTGTCGCGCGCCCCGAGACTAACTTCCGCCCTCCGGCTGGCCGCCGCAAGGTGGCAGGCAGCGTGGCGCTGGCTTTCCTGGCCATCATGGCCATTGCCATCGGCTCGCTCGCCGGGCTGATGCTGGTCTACTCGGTCGACCTGCCGCAGATCGAAGATCTGGAGCGCTACCGGCCAAGCACGACAACCGAGCTCTACGACGTCCACGGAAAGATCTTCGGATCATTCGCTTTGGAGCGGCGTGTTGTAGTGGACTATGAGGGATTCTCGCCGCTACTGCGCCAGGCGGTGATCTCCATTGAAGACAAGAACTTCGAGAGCCACTGGGGCGTGAGTCTCTTTCGCGTAATGGGGGCGGCGTATCACGACCTGACCTCGAAGAGCCGCGCGCAGGGCGCATCCACACTGACCATGCAGCTGGCGCGGAATCTTTTTCTATCGAACGAGAGGACCTTTGGCCGCAAGCTGCAGGAGGTTTTCCTGTCGCTGCAGATCGAACATCGGTTTACGAAGCAGCAGATATTCACGCTCTATGGGAACCAGATCTACCTGGGGCACGGGGTGTACGGCTTCGAGGCGGGGGCGAATTACTACTTCTCGAAACATGCAAACGATCTGACTCTGCCAGAGGCGGCGCTGCTCGCGGGGCTGCCGAAGGGGCCGTCGGAGTTTTCGCCGTTGCAGAATCCCGACCGGGCGATGCGGCGCCGGAACACGGTCATCAACGCCATGCTCGAAGACGGCGCGATCACGGCGGCGCAAGCCGAGGCGGCTCGGACGACTCCGTTGGGGCTGCATATTCAGGCACCGCCGAACAGCGTGGCTCCGTGGTTTGTGGAGGAGGTGCGGCGGGAGTTGGAGCACAAGTTCGGGACGGACCGCGTCCATGAGGCCGGGCTGAAGGTCTACACCACGCTCGATCTCGATCTGCAGAAGACGGCGAACGATGCGGTGCTGGATGGGCTGGCGGCGTACGAGCGGCGTCACGGATGGAAGGGGCATTTGCTCAACGTGATTGCCGGCGGGTCGGATGTGGAGAGCTTCCGGCATCCGGACTGGAATGGCCCGGTGGGGCAGAGCGATTATGTGCACGCGCTGGTGATGGGCGTGCTGCCGTACCAGGTGACGGCGCGGATCGGCCAGCAGCAGCTGGTGCTGACGCCCGAGGACTGGGCGTGGACGGGTTTCAAGACAGCCGAGGAGTTTCTGAAGCGCGGCGATATCATCTACGTCCACCTGACCGGACAGGATGTAACCGCACAGGCCGCGAATGGACAAAGCAGGGTGCTGCTGCGCGGGAAACTGGAGCAGGATTCCGGCGCCGAGGGCTCGCTGCTGGCCATGGACAACGCGACGGGAGATGTTCTGGCGATGGTGGGCGGCAGGGACTTCAACCTCTCTCAGTTTGACCGCGCGACGCAGGCGGAGCGGCAGACGGGCTCTTCGTTCAAGCCGTACGTATACACGACGGCGGTGGAGGAGGGCGCTACTCCACAGGAGATGATCGTCGACGGCCCGGTTTCGTTCGGCTCATATTCGCCGCACGACTACGAGGGGAATTACCTGGGGAGCATTTCGCTTCTGAAGGCCTTTTCGGATTCGCGTAATATCCCGGCGGTGAAGCTGGCCGAGCGAGTGGGCATTCACAAGGTCATCAACACGGCGCACCGGTTTGGCGTGACGAGCAACATTCCGGCGTATTTGCCTGTGGCGCTGGGCGCAGTGGAGATCACGCTGCGGGAGCAGGTGGCGGCGTACTCGGTCTTTCCCAACGACGGCATCCGCGTCGCGCCACGGCTGGTGCGGCGGGTGACGACGGCGGATGGTGCTCCGCTGGCGGAGGATCCTCCGGAGGTGGAGGATGTGATCAGCGCGAAGACGGCGCGCACCATGATGGTGATGCTGAAGGAGGTGACGCGCAGCGGGACGGCGGCGGTTGCTTCTACGCTGAATCATCCTATCGGAGGCAAGACGGGAACTACGAGTGACTTCACGGACGCATGGTTTCTGGGGTTCTCTCCGTCGGTGACCTGCGGCGTGTGGGTGGGATACGACAACCGGCAGTCGCTCGGCGACAAGGAAACCGGAGCAAGGGCCGCGCTGCCCATCTGGATCGATTTTATGAAGGCGGCTATCGTGGACAAGCCTGACGAGGCGTTCCCGGGAGACGCTCAGCACGGTGGCGCCGGGGATCGACAGATCGCTGCGGCTGCAAAGCCTGAGCCGAGGCCGGCTGCTGCTGCGCCGGGGCCACGCGCTCAGCCGTAAGGTTCCTTAAGAAAACTAAAGCTGACGTAACACCCCCTCGGGCGATAGAGTGTTCGGGACGCAGCCGAGCTGCGCCCAAAGGAGACAAGCTCTATGTCATCGCCGCCCCCAAGCAAGATCATGATTATCCGCCACGCGGAGAAGCCTCCGGATCCGCCGAATACGAACGGTCCATGGGATGTGCAGGTGAATGGACAGTCCGGAGGCGGGAAGTCTCTGATTGTGCCGGGCTGGCAGAGGGCGGGCGCGCTGAATGCGTTCTTTGCCCCGTATAAGTCAGAGCCCGCGAGCAAGGGGATCGTGACGCCGCACCACATCTATGCGGCCAGCCCGGCCGGCACTGAGACGCAGCGCCCGTGGGAGACGGTGACACCGCTGGCGGCCTGGTTGAATTACACGGAAGGAACGTCGCAATTCGATACTTCTTACACCATCGGCGACGAAAAGCACCTGGTGAAGAGCGTGCTTGGGCATGGCAGCCCAGTGCTGATCTGCTGGGAGCACGATCATATTATGCCCGGCATGATCGGGTACATTAACGATCAGTACAAGATAACGAACTACTCGTCGATGCCGAATCCTTTTCCCGATGTTTTCTATCTGGTCTGGGTGCTCGATCTGAGCGGCAGCAAATACACCTGGAGCTCCGTCAACCAGAACCTGATGGCGGGAGATGTGTAGCAGCCCGCTGCGGCTACTGGGGTTTGCCCTGCTGCGGCGCCTGCTGGCCGGGAGACTGTGAGGATCCGTTGTTGTTGCTGATGTCCTGGCCTTCGAAGAGCACGCGAACGTTGGCGTGGTACTGCTTATAGTCGGTGTACTTCAGAGTCTCACGGATGTGCACGTCCTGGCTGAGGTATCCTTTGCCCGCCGAGAAGTGAAGGATGCCTTCGCCGCGCGTGTAGACGGGAAACCAGTACTTGCCGTCGATCTGCTCGCGGTAGGTGGTGAAGGGCGGCGACAGGTCTTCGTGTCCCGAACGCAGGTCGTCGGGCACGTTCTTGCCGTTGGTGACAACGATCTGCAAATCGTGCTGGTCGACCCAGATGCGTCCCTGGAAATAGCGCTTGTTCTTCTCGATGACCTTAGGCTTCACGTCGAAGACGTAGGTGTCGACCTCGTCGACCTTCTGCTTGCCGATGTAAGTGAGATTGTACTGGCCCACGTCCTCTTTGGTGAGGACGAAGGGCAGGCGCTGCTCGATATCCTGGAAGTCGGCCGGCGACATCATGATTCGTTCCAGCGTATTTGGCGGCGCCAGAACGACGTGCTCAAAGCGCTTGCCGGTGGGATCGAAGGAGATATCGGTCACCTGAAAGTATTGGCCGTCCACCTTATTGTCGTCGTCAATGGTCTCGACCTTTACGCTGCGCTCGTAGGTGTAGTTGGCCATGGCCTGACGGAAGAGGCTCTCCTTGGCGGTGAACTCATCGATGATCTGCTGCGCGGGGAGGGTGGGCTCGGAGGTATCGAGCGCACCGAAGCCCTGATCGAGGGGCATGGAAGTATAGGAAACCTGGCCGCGGGCACAGAGCGTGACGGCGGCGAAGGCGATGCCGAGGAGGATGCTCGGGATGGAAGCGCGCCGATGTGGGAATGCTGTCAAGAGATCCTCGAGAACTCGTCCCCGTGTAGAACCATCCTATTACGGATAGACGCATGAGCGGGCGGAAAGGACCACTCGCCGGGGCCTTAGCCGGGTGTTGTGCCCAGGTTTGGCACGTCCAAGGCCCGGAATAGCTGACCGCACGTCCGGGCTCGGAGTACACTGTCCCTTCCGTTGGTCTCGCAGGAATGGACGAATATTATCGTGTTCCCACGCTGGCGTTACTCGCCACTCTTGTGGCGGTGTTTGCCGCATTATTTGTGCGCTCGCGGACCTATCGGACTCTACTATGGCTGATTGGCTGGTCGATGGCGGTTGTCCGCATGGCCATGCAGGTCGCTCCATACGGCCGGCACGGTTTGGGCCTCGCCGTTTCCAACACCGCCAACCAGCTGGCTGCGTTGATGTTTCTGGGATCGGTATCTCCTGTCTTTCTCTATGTTAAGAGCCGAACCAGGGTTCCTTACATTGCAGCTTTTGCTGTGCCGCTGGTCGTTTTTTCGGTGCTCACCTCACTCTACCCGACTCCGGGAATCTTTCTACGGATTGTCGATTGTGCAGCCGCCATCGCGGTGGTAGCTGTCGGCGTGAAGTGGAGCACACAAAGAAATCTTCTTGCGCTGTGGTTCACGGTGCCATTCGCCACGGTTGCGGGTGGGGCGTGCCTTTGGCTTACCTTCGCCGGCGATTACAGCTTTGTGCTGAGGCTCTCTTACAGCGCAATCAGCCTGATGACGGCGGTGCTGGTGCTGGCTGTATACCGCAGGCTGAGTCCGGGCGTGATCTTCACGGTAACCGGGCTGCTCATGTGGACCAGCCCGATGGTGGTCGACTCCCTGCTGCATCCGGGCGATCCGGGTTTCCTCGCTTATCTGCGAGCGGTCAACCTGACAAAGGTGATAACTGCCGTGGGGATGATCGTGCTTGTCCTTGAGGATGAGCTGATCCGAAATGAGGCGGCGCAGATGCGCGACCGGCGGGTACGCGACGAGATGGAGCAGTATGCCAAGCTGGACATTCCGGCTGTCCCGAGCCGGGAGTTTGGCGTCTACTACAACCGGATCTGCGAGGTCATCACCACATCGAGCAGCTTTTGCCAGGCAGCGATCCTGCTGCGTAACGCGGAGCAGCATTTCCGCATGGTGGGGTCGGCGGGTATGGACGGCGCCCTGGCCGCCGGGCTCGATGAGGTTGGAAAACGAATGACGCCGGATAATCTGGAGGAGTTCAGCGCGAGCGGGCACAGGGTAGTCGAGCTCGGGAGCACGGCGGTGTTGGACCTGCGTCCGCTGATCAAACTTGGGGACGACCTGGAGCGATTAGGCGTGGACCGGGTGCACGCGATTCCCATGAGCGCGAGTGCCGAGGGACTGCAGGGGATACTGGTGCTGTGCGGGCTAAAGGCTCCGGACGCGTCGCTGGCGGCGGAAGACCTGCTGCCGCTGGAGCTGCTGGCAAGGCGGCTGGGGGCGGAGCACGAAAGCAGCCTGCTGCTGCGGCGCCTGGCGCAGTCGGAAAAGCTGGCCGGATTGGGGCAGCTTGCCGGCGGCGTGGCGCACGAGCTGAACAATCCACTCACCGTAGTCATGGGATACGCCTCGCTGATCGAAGAGGGCAGCGCGGATGAGGAAATGAGACGGAACGGAGCGGTCATTCATCGCGAGTCGCAGCGCATGAAGCAGACGATCGAGAGCCTGGCGCGCTTCTGGAGATCGTCGCCCGAAGGGCAGGCGGCGATTTCAATGGAGCAGATGCTGATCGATATCTGCCGGTTGCGGAAGCCGGAACTGGAGAGAGAGGGAATCACGATTGAACTTACGATTGCCCGGGATTTGCCTTCGGTGCGGGCAGATGCCGATCAGATGCGGCAAGTGATTCTGCAGATTCTGAGCAACGCGGCGACGGCCATGCAAAATGTACCGGCAGAGCGGGAGCGGGTGCTGCGCATCAACGCATCCGTGGTCAGGAACCGCGTGCAGGTGGTCATCTCCGACACTGGACCGGGGTTCTCGAATCCCGACCGCGTATTCGATCCGTTCTTCACAACGAAGAGGCCGGGCGAGGGGCCAGGCCTGGGCCTGAGCCTCTGCTATTCGATCGTCCGCGAGCATGGAGGCGAGATCTCCGCCTTCAACCTGCAGCCGCGCGGCGCCGCAGTGTCAATCGAGCTGCCGGTGCACGTCAAGGTGGACGAGTCTCCGGCGGTGGGAGAAGTATTCACCCGGTAAGAATCCGCTACTATGAACGATGGCCGAGAACGACGCAGGCGTCGGTGTGGCCGAAAGACGAGGAACGGGATGGCGGGCAGGCGGGTAGCTTTTCTGGCGGGGTGCTGGCTGATTCTGAGCGGGATGGCGCAGGGGCAGACGCGCCGGCCGATGACCTTCGAAGACATGATGAAGATGCGGCGGCTGGGCGATATCGCCGTGTCGCCCGACGGGCGCTGGGTGATGTTCTCGGCGACAGACGTGGACCTTGCGAAGAACACAAAGACCTCGCACCTCTTTATCGTTCCGGTCGCGGGCGGCGAGACGCGTGCTCTGACGGCGTCGCTGGTGGGAGAGAGCCGGGGACGTTTCGCTCCGGATGGCAAGCAGATTCTGTTTGAGAGCGCGCGCGAAGGCGGGCAGCAGATATGGTTGGCGGATTTTGATACAGCGGCAGGCACAATTGGCGAGCCGCACAAGCTGACCTCGATCAGCACGGAGACGGATGGGGCGATGTGGTCTCCGGATGGCAAGCAGATACTCTTTGTGTCGGCGGTCTATCCGGATTGCAACGATGACGGTTGCAATAAGAAGCGAGACGACGACAAGGCTGAGTCGAAGGTGAAGGCGCAGGTCTTTACGCATCTGCTCTACCGGCACTGGAACGCGTTCACAGGCGATAAGCGCAGCCATCTCTTGCTGGTGAGCGTGGATGGTGGCGAGCCCCGCGATCTGAATCCGGGTGATGAGCATGAGGTTCCACCGTTCTCGTTGGGAGGTCCGGATGGGTACGCCTTCTCTCCTGACGGCAAGGAGATCGCGTTCGAAGAGAATCTCGATCCGGTCCCGGCGATCAGCACGAATTCCGATATTTTCACGCTGCGGCTCGACGATCCGAACGCCAAGCCAGTAAAGATTTCGACCGCAGCCGGCGGGGATCATTCGCCGGCATATTCTCCTGACGGTAAATGCATCGCGTGGCTCTCGCAGGAGCGCGCAGGGTATGAGAGCGATAAGTTCCGGCTAGTGATTTACGACCGCGCGACGAAGCAGATCAAAAACCTGCTACCAAATTTCGATCGCTGGGTGGATGAGTTTGCGTGGGCCGATGATTCGCAACATATTTTCTTCGTGGCCGGAGATCACGGCGAGGAGCCCATTTACGAAACAAACGTTACCGGTGACGATCTGCACCGCTTTGGGAAGACCCGCGGCGAGTGGAGCGATATTCATCCCCTGTTGCGAAATGAACGGCTAGTGCTCATCGGTAGCTTGATGAGGGTGGATCGCCCTTCGGAGATCGCAGCAGCCGATCCGTTGAAAATGGATGATAGCGCCAGAAAATTCGCGGTTGACCTAACGAGCAGCGGACCAGCTAAAGATGTGGCGACTCCCACATACGAGCCTCAATATCTGACTCAGCTCAATGGCGGCATCCTTTCTGAACTTGACCTTCCTCAGATGGAATCCTTCTGGTTCCCCTCGATCGGCAAAATCCGCGTCCAAGGCTTCCTCATCAAGCCGCCCGGATTCGATGCCTCGAAGAAATATCCGGTGAAGTTTCTCATCCACGGTGGACCGCAGGGCGCTTGGGGAGACAGCTGGAGCTATCGCTGGAATGCCGAGCTCTTTGCCGCGAATGGATATGTCGTCATCATGATCAATCCGCGCGGGTCAACGGGGTATGGCCAGGCCTTCATCGACCAGATCAACGGCGACTGGGGCGGCAAGCCCTATATCGATCTGATGCGCGGACTCGACTATGCCGAAGCGCACTATTCGTTTATCGATAAAAATCGGGAGTGCGCGCTGGGCGCGAGCTATGGCGGCTACATGGCCGACTGGATTCTCGGCCACACGACGCGCTTTCGCTGCATCGTCACGCACGACGGCATGTTCAATCCCGAGTCAGCGTACGGCACGACCGACGAGCTGTGGTTCAACGAGTGGGAATTCAAGGGGACTCCGTGGACGAACCGGGCGATGTATCGGAAGTGGTCTCCGATGCTGGCCGAGACGAGCTTCAAGACGCCGACGCTGGTGGTGCATTCGCAATTGGATTACAGACTGGACGTGTCGGAGGGGTATCAGCTTTTCACGACGCTGCAGCGCATGCATGTGCCCTCGAAGATGCTGTATTTCCCAGACGAGGGACACTGGATTCTAAAACCGCAGAACTCTCAGCTCTGGTATAAGACGGTGAACGACTGGGTCGACCAGTGGACGAAGTGAGCTATGGCGTTCGGTAGCGCGAAGAAAAAGCCCGCTCCGCTCGATGAGAATGCGCTCTACGACTATGCCGTAAAGGCGCTGGGGGGGCGGATGCGCACCGTCGCTGAACTCAAGCGGCTGATGCGGAGCCGCGTGGAGAGTGGCGAGCAGGGTGAGGCGAAAATCGAGCGGGTGATCGCGCGCCTGAAGTCACAGCGCTATCTGAATGACACGGATTACGCGACCAGCTATACCCGGCTGCGCCAGGAAAACCAGAGCTTCGGAAAGCGACGGGTGCAGCAGGATCTGCTCCAGAAGGGCGTGCATGCCAAGGTGATCGCGAAGACGCTCGATGCGGCGTATGAGGATGTGAACGAGGAAGAGCTGGCGCGGCGGCATCTGGAACGCAAACGCGTAAAGAAGCCGTCAAATGAGAAGGAAGCCGCGCGTGTGATGCGGATGCTGATGCGAGCGGGATTCTCGACGGGCGTGATCTTTCGCATCCTGAAGAAGTGGGATGTGAATGAGGACGCGCTGGTGGCGCTCGAATTTATGGACAATGACGCCTCTGAGTCCAGCAACGGCGAGCAGTGAGCACTCATTCCTCCTATAAACTCAAGTTATGCAATACCGTTCAGGCTCCGAAATTCGCGAGACCTTTTTGAAATTTTTCGAGACGAAGGGGCACCGCCGCGTGCACAGCTCCTCGCTCGTCCCCGCAAATGATCCCACGCTGCTCTTCACCAACGCGGGGATGAATCAGTTCAAGGACGTCTTTCTGGGCATCGAGCGCCGCGACTACAACCGCGCGACGACCACACAGAAGTGCGTGCGGGCTGGCGGCAAGCATAACGACCTGGAAAACGTAGGCTTCACGCGCCGCCATCACACCTTCTTCGAGATGCTGGGCAACTTCAGCTTCGGCGACTACTTCAAGAAGGACGCGATCGCCTACGCGTGGGAGCTGGTGACGTCGCCGGAGTGGTTCGGCATCCCCAAGGACAAGCTGTACGTCACGATCTTCAAGGGCGAGAACGGCGTTCCACGTGACGAGGAGGCTTACGAGCTATGGCGCGCGCAGGGTGTGCCGCCGGAGCGCATCCACGAGTGCGGCAGCAAGGATAACTTCTGGCAGATGGGCGATACGGGGCCGTGCGGTCCCTGTTCGGAGATTTTCTACGACATGGGCCAGGAGGCCGGCGACGATCCCTCTGTCGACAAGCCCTTCGGCGAGGACGAATCCCGCTACGTTGAGATCTGGAACCTGGTCTTCATGCAGTTCGACCGCGACGCTCAAGGCGAGTTGCATCTGCTGCCCAAGCCTTCGATCGACACCGGCATGGGTCTCGAGCGAACGGCTGCGGTGCTGCAGGGAGTGATTTCGAATTTCGAGACGGATTTGTTCACGCCGCTGATTGAGAGAGCGGCGGAGCTGGCGCGCCAGGGCTCAGGGCTCAGGGCTCAGGGCTCAGAAGACGAACGATCGTCGGCTTCACTGCGTATTATTGCGGATCATGCGCGAGCGGCCACGTTTCTGATCTCTGACGGAGTGCTGCCCGCGAACGAAGGCCGCGGCTATGTGCTGCGCAAGATTCTGCGCCGCGGCATTCGCCATGGACGGCTGCTTGGTCAGGAAAAGCCATTCATGTATCAGATGATCTACGCGGTTCGGGATGAGATGGCGGGCGCGTATCCGGAGTTGAAAGAGAGCGCGGATCGCGTTGCGAAAGTCGTCGAGGCGGAAGAGCGGCAATTTGCGCGGGTGTTGGAAGTTGGGGCGGTCAATTTGGACGATGTGATCGCAAACGCAAAGTTACAATTCGAAGCTTTTCCTCAAGACACTCAATATCAAGGAGCGTTAGCGCCAAAGTTGCTTGGGGATCAAGCCTTCCACCTCTACGAAACCTACGGCTTCCGCTCGACTTCATGGTCGACGCGGCGCGCGATGCCGGCATCGAATTCGACCTGACCGGTTTTGAAAAAGCCCGCGCCGAAGAGCAGGCCCGCGCACGCGCGTCGTGGAAAGGCGGAACGAAGCAATCGGCGAGTCCGGCATTTCGCGAGCTGCCGAAGACAGAGTTTGAGGGCTATCGCACGCTGAGGATCGATGGCGCGGAGGTTCTCGCCATCGTCAAAGATGGCGTGGGTGTTCCGGCGGCGAATGCGGGAGACGCGGTCGAAGTTGTCCTCGATCACACCAGCTTCTATGCCGATTCGGGCGGACAGGTGGGCGATATCGGCTGGCTTTACTCTGACGACCACAACTCCGTCGTGGCCGATGTGAGCGGATGCACCAAGCCGGTGCAGGGAATCTTTGCGCACAAGGCGATTCTGCGCCAACCGCTGGCCGTTGGCGACAAGGTCGACACGGTCGTCGATGCCGATTATCGCGCGGCGACACGGCGCAACCATACGGGCACGCATCTGCTGCATGCGGCGCTGCGCGAGGTGCTGGGGACGCACGTGAAGCAGGCTGGATCCCTGGTCGATCCGACGCGGTTGAGATTCGACTTTTCACATTTCACCTCGGTCGCCGATGAGGAATTACAGGACATCGAAGACCTGGTCAACAAAGAGGTGCTCCAGAACATCAAAGTGGAGACACTGGAAGATGTTCCGATCGATGTCGCAGTCAACGAGTATCACGCGATGGCGCTCTTCGGAGAGAAGTATGGCGAGCGGGTGCGCGTGGTGAAAATCGGTGACTTCTCCACGGAATTATGTGGAGGCACGCACACTGGCGCGACGGGCGAGATCGGCGTGGTGAAGCTGCTGGGCGAGGGATCTGTCTCGTCTGGCGTGCGCCGCGTCGAAGCCGTCACCGGTCTCGGCGCGCTCAACGAGTTTCGCCGCGACTACGAGGTGGCTCAACTGGCCGCGCAGCTTGCTCCTAATGCGGAGACGGCTCCGGCGGAGGCGCTGCGTTCGCGCCTGACAGCGCAAGAGGACGAGTTGAAGCGCCTGCGTCGCGAGCTGGACCAGGCGCGGATGAAGTCGGCGTCGTCGGCGGTTTCGGGGGCAGCGGAGCAGGCGGTCGAGGTAAAGGGCGTGAAGGTGCTGGCGCAGCGCGTGGACGCGCTCGATCGCGGGCAGATGCGCACGCTGGTGGACAACCTGCGCAACAAGCTGGGGTCGGGCGTGGTGGTTCTGGGCTCGGCGCAGGACGGCAAGGTGGCGCTCATTGTCGGTGTTACCAAAGACCTTACGGGCAAGGTGCAGGCGGGCAAGGTGGTCGGCGAGATCGCCAGGCGCGTAGGTGGATCGGGCGGTGGGCGTCCGGATATGGCCGAGGCCGGTGGAAAAGATCCGAGCCAGCTGGATGCGGCGCTCAAGAGCGCGGCGGATGTGGTTGGGGCATTGATGAGTTAGATCACGTAAAACCCCACGTCCCTAATGCGGACGTGGGGCACGCGGCACCAGGCAGAGATCTGAACAAGTCCGCAGGGGCTAAAGCCCACCATTTCTAAGCGTTCTTGCGGCATGGCCAAAGCCATGCCCCGATACAAAGCTACTTTTTCCGCGGCGCGTGGGGTTGTGCGCTGATAACCGGGCACATCGACCGGATGAAGCCCTTCTCAAATTGACACAACAAGACGTTGCGATCTGGGTTCGTTTGATTGATGGGGTTTTTGCTGGAACTTATACTCTGAGTGTCTGTGCCCTCTTATGCCGGCTTCTTTTTTCCATGCAGGACGTTCCCGCCTGCTCTCGATCGCCGGCTGCATCTGCCTGCTTGCGTTAACGGGTGCCCGGGTGCCGGCTGCTCCGCAGCACGGTGGGGCGGCGCACACTCCATTTGAGAAGGCGCAGCGCATGCGGGAGGCTCTCGAGGGGCGTCCTGAGCGGCAGCGCACGCGGCGCGACTACGAGCGTGTGATCGAAGCCTATCGCGTGATTTATCATGGCGAACCGGCATCGCCGAAGGCGGATGCTTCGGTGTCGGCGGTGGGTGATTTGCTGGCCGAGGAAGGCCGCGTGTTTCAGGATGAAAAGGCGCTGCACGATGCGATCGCGCAATACGAATTCTTGCGCAAGGAGTATCCGGGCAGCCGTTACCGTTTCAGCGCGCTGCTGACCGAGGGCGAGATTTATCTGCGCGATCTGAATGACCGGGAGAGTGCGCGGGCGACGTTTCAGGAATTTCTGAAGCTGTACCCTCAGAACCCGCTGGCGAATGAGGCCCGGGTTGAGCTGACCAACCTGCGCAAGGGTCCGGTGAAGAATTCGCATAGCGCCGCGCCGGCCGCGCCGCCCGTGCAGAGTGCGGGGAGCGGGACTCCGAGACATTCGTCGTCTGGGCACCATACGGTGCTGACGGCTGCGATCCAGTCACAGGGTCAGGGCGCGCCCGCGTCACATTACACGTCTTCTGCGAATGGCGCGGCAGGAAACGGTGCGCCTGCGAGGACTCCGCAGGCCCCTGCGTCGCAAGGCCCTGAAAATTCACAACCATCCATAGCGGAAAGCGATATCCCGCCTTCGCCGCAGCGGCCGCCGGCCGCGGAGCCCGCGCATGTGAGCGATGCCTCGCTGAATGCCACGCCGCCGCCGCGCAAGGGGAGATTGCCGCTGGTGACGGGCATCCGGCACTGGTCGACGCCGGTGTATACGCGCGTGGCGATCGATCTGCAGGACGAGGTGCGGTATGAGGCGGTGCGCGTGCCCAACCCCGACCGCATTTTCTTTGACCTGCATGGCGCGCGGCTGTCGCCGGAGCTGATCGGCAAGTCTGACGAGGTGATCGACGACGGATTCCTCAAGAAGATCCGGGCCGCGCAGTTCTCAAATGATGTGACCCGGATCGTCCTGGATGTGAGCGATGTGAGCGAGTACTCGGCGTTCTTTCTGCCCAATCCGTCGCGGCTGATCATCGATGTGCATGGAAAGAAGTCCCGCGAGGCTCCGGTGTATACGGCAATAGCTGCGCCGGCAACGGTTCCGCCGCCGAAGCCGGCGGCCAGGACGAACCGGCCGGCGCCGACGATTGTGGCCGGGAAGACGGTCGCCTCGTCGAAACCGACGATCGGGATCGGACCGGCGACGAAGGATGCGGACGCGCTGGGCGATCCGCTGCCGCAACCGGAGAGGAGTGCGGTGCGGACGCCGCCGGCTGCTCCCGCGCGCCACGTGGTGGTGGACGATGACGATGATTCCTCGTCGCTCGCCGATGTGGCGAAACTGAGCGAGCAGCCGAACAAGGTGAAGGCGACCAAGCGGCCGACGACGGCTCCGGTCGCGCAGTCGGTGGCGGGGACGAGTCCCGCGCCGCAGCCGGATGACGTTCCTGCGCCAGCCGCGCCGCCCAGAGCACGCAATACGCGTGCCCATGTGGCGAGTGCGCCTCCGGCAGATGCAGGCGCGCCGGCGATCCATGTGGCGCAGCCTACGGCCGACGGCCAGCGGTCGATGGTGCGCACGCTGGGATTAAAGATCAACCGCATCGTGGTAGACGCAGGGCATGGCGGGCATGATTCGGGAACGCTGGGGCCGGATGGAATCGAGGAAAAGGATGTTGTGCTGGATGTGGCGCTAAGGCTGGGGCAATTGCTGAAGCAGCGGCTGGGCGCGGATGTGATCTACACGCGCGACGACGATACTTTTATTCCGCTGGAGACGCGCACGGCGATCGCGAACAAGGCGCAGGCAGACCTGTTCATCTCAATCCACGCCAATTCGAGCCCCGATCCCACGGCGCGCGGCGTAGAAACCTACTACCTGAACTTCACGACCTCGGCCGATGCGCTGGAGGTTGCGGCGCGCGAGAACGCGGTGTCGGACGAATCGATTCATCAGCTCTCTGACCTGGTGAAGAAGATTGCGCTGCAGGACAAAATCAACGAGTCACGCGAGTTTGCGTCGGATGTGGAGCAGAGCTTGTACGCGGGGCTTGAGGAGGGCAACCCGGGGCTGAAGGATCGCGGCGTGAAGAAGGCCCCGTTTGTGGTGCTGATCGGTGCGAACATGCCTTCGATCCTGGCGGAGATTTCTTTCCTGACGAATCCCAGCGATGAGCAGGAGCTGCGCGATTCGAAATATCGCGAGCGCATTGCGGAGTCGCTGTATCGCGGAGTCGACCGCTACATCGGCAGCCTAAGCGGCGTGCGCATCGCGGATGCCTCGCAGCACAACACAACCCGCTGACCGTAATGGGTCAGTTTGAAATTAGTTGCCGGAGCCCTGCTTTGATCTCGCCTCTACAACCAGCACCAATAACCAGGGCTCTTTGCGATCTGCACGCGAGGGTGCAGATATTTCAGTCTGCCCCCATCTTTCTTGACGTTCAGTTCGAGTGTGAAATGGCCATTCCTCTTGCCCTCGAAATCTCCGAGAAAACATTTCGTCGATACGTCACTCCACGCGGCGGCCTTGATCGGATTAGCTGGCCAGCTCTTGACCAGCGTCGAACCGTCCCAAATCTTCCATTCCAAGTCAAGTAAGGGCGGCGTGCTGCACTGGTACCCGGGACGCGAAGGCCCCAGATCACAATCAAGTTCGTCGAGCGGCATCTGCCGGTCTACGCTGAGCCAGAGATGGTAATCATGCTTCCCGACAAGGAACTCCGGACTGTGCCACACTCCCTGACTTAGCGGCACAGGGAAGCTGGGGGCGGGTATGCAGTGGAGCGACATGGCCGCTGCGTGTGCCACCAAGCATTTCGAAAGTGAGCCCAAGCCTAGTGCATTTCGAATGAATTGCCGCCGAGTCATGCGCCATACTACTCCCTAGGGTGTTCTGCCACCTGCATTTTTGTGGGGTCCACTCTTTTCAGACTGATCCACTACCCCGCTGACGCTTCCGTTTTCTGAAGCCGCCGAACCCTGTAATCTGGTCTATATGCTCGATTTGTCATTTGTCCGCGCCAATCTTGAATTGGTGGAACAGAAGCTCCGCGATCGCGGACAGGACCCGGCAGCGCTGCTGGGGGATTTTCGCAAAAATGACCTTGCTCGTCGTAAACGCATCACGGAAATCGAGCAACTGAGAGCCGAAAGAAAGAGGCTCTCTGAAGAGGTAGCTCGACTAAAACGCACAGGACAGGATGTCGCAACATTTGTTGATCAAAGTCGGTTGATCGGCGAGAAGATTAACAGTCTTGAGTTTGTCGCAAAAGACTTTGATCGCGTTTCTGAACTACTGCTTACCCAAATTCCAAACCTTCCCCTCGACGATGTGCCGGTCGGCAAATCTGAAGAAGATAACGTCGAGATCAAGAGCTGGGGCGAGCTTCCGCAGTTTGATTTCGAGCCGCGCCCGCACTGGGAGATCGGAGAGCAGCTTGGCATTCTCGATCTGGAGCGTGCGGCGAAGACTTCCGGCGCGCGGTTTGCTGTCTATTGGCGCGAAGGCGCAAAACTGGAGCGGGCGCTGGCCAACTTCATGCTCGACGTGCACACGCGCGAGCACGGATACACCGAAGTTCTGCCGCCCTCCATGGTGAACAGCAAGAGCCTCTTCGGTACGGGACAACTGCCCAAGTTCGCCGAGGATCTTTTTCGCTGCGAAGATGGGCAGCCGTACGAGCCCGGCGTGCTGCGCGACAACGATCACTGGTTGATCCCGACAGCGGAGGTTCCCGTAACGAATCTCTATCGCGATGAGGTTCTCGACGACGCGCAGCTTACGACTTCGCTGACCGCGTATACGCCGTGCTTTCGGTCGGAGGCCGGCTCTTACGGAAAAGATGTGCGCGGGATCATCCGCCAGCATCAGTTTCAGAAGGTGGAGCTGGTGAAGTTCACGCGGCCCGAAGAAAGCCACGCCGAACACGAGAAGCTGACGAGCCATGCGGAATCGATTCTTGAGCGGCTGGGGCTGCCTTACCGCAGGATGCTGCTGTGTACGGGGGATATGGGTTTCACTTCAGCCAAGACCTACGATCTTGAGGTCTGGTTGCCCGGGCAGCAGCTTTACCGCGAGATTTCGTCATGCTCGAATTTCCTGGATTTTCAGGCGCGCAGGGCGAATATCCGCTACCGGCCCGTGGGGCAGACGAAGACGGCTTTCGTGCACACGCTGAACGGCAGCGGGCTGGCGGTGGGGCGGACGTGGCTGGCCATCCTTGAGAATTATCAGGAGGCGGACGGCTCGGTTCGCGTGCCCGACACGCTGATACCCTATATGGGCGGGCAAACGGTGATCCGCGCAAAGAGCAAATAAAGATGTCACGAATATTAAGAAGTTACTTTTTCTGGACCTATGAGCGCGGGAGCTTTCACTACGATGTGATGGTGACGCTGATTCTTGCGTTCATCTTTCTTACCCCGCGCATCTGGAACTACGGCGACCATCCGCAGGAAGAGAAGCTGGCTCCGGGCACCGTCCTGGTGAAGACGGCGGGCGCGGGCGACCTGGTTTACGAGATCCCCGCCGCGCAGATTCATGGGGATGGCTCGCTCGACGCGCAGATTCAGCAGAGTGTCGAATCGATTTCCGGGCCGGTGGCGGTGGATCGCTATGAAGCGGTCAGGGAGCCACGCGGGAAGATAAAGTTCTATCGCGTGTGGGCTCATCGCTAGCGGCAGGGAACGATCCCGCATGCGCCCGCATCCTAATTCCAGTGGTGCAAAGAGGTTTATGAAGAGAGCTACCAGCCTGCGATGGTTCGCAGGATTTCTGATTTTCGCGCCGCTTGCGGTACTGGCGCAGAATGCCGAGCTGCAGAAGGTTCTGGCCGATATGGACGCCGCCGCGGCGAAGTTTCAGAGCGCGCAGGCCGATTTTGTCTGGGACCAGTACACGGCGGTGGTGCAGAGCCACGATTACCAGAAGGGGACGATCGCCTTCCGGCGCGTGGGCAACGCGACCGAGATGGTGGCGCATGTTAAGACCGACAACGATCAGCCCGCGCCGAAGGATGTGCTCTACAAGAACGGCGAGCTCGATTTCTACCAGCCGAGCCTGAAGCAGGAGACGATTCTGAATGCGGGCGCCAACGTGGAGCGCTATTTGACGCTGGGCTTCGGCGGCAGCGGCAAGGATCTGGCCGCCACCTGGAATATCGCGTACCAGGGCCAGGAGACGATCGACGGCGTGGAGACGGCGAAGCTCGACCTGACGCCGAAGCAGCACGGCAGCAACGACCAGTTCACGCACATTACGATCTGGGTGGATGCGAAGCGCGGGATTTCGCTGAAGCAGCAGGTGTTTCAAGACAGCGGCGATTATCGAACGGCGTTGTATTCGAATATCAAGGTGAACACCGTTCCGGCGAGCGCCTTTGCGCTGCAGCTGGCTCCGGGGACGCAGAAGGTCAGGAAGTAGAGACAGGCGTACGCTTCGGCGAGAAGGCGACGCCCGCGAGCGCGATGACGATAGGAAAGCACTCCAGCGTGTAGCGCGGCTCGGGAGCCTCGATGGTCGCGAGCAGAGCGCAGCGCAGCAGAATGAACGCCAGCATCGCCCCGGAGAGTGGCGGCCAGCGTTTCAGGCCCCAGAGGGCGGCGATGAGATACAGCAGGTTGAGCCCGGCGTAGGCCCAGGCAAAAATGGTTTCGCCTTCATGAGGATCGAACTCCCACCAGCGCAGCTCGATCCAGAGCAGTTCGGTGCGCGGCCGCAACCACATGTCGGCGAGGCGGGCGAGCGGCAGCGCGACATAGTAGCGCAGGGGGTGGGCGCGGATCCGATCATTGGCGATCTGGGCAAAGCGGTCGTCCAGCTCAGGTGTCAGGGACTGCGTCTTGTTGTAGTCGCTGAGAAGTTGACGGGTCTGCTCGTACTGCGGGGGCGAGTCAAAGGCGCGGGAGGGGAGTTTCGCGATGTCGATGACGTCGCTGTCGATGTTCCAGTAGACCTCCCATGTGCAGGTGAGGTCGACGCAGACGGTCTTGGTCCAGCGGTTGAAGCCGGGATCGGTGAATTCGCCAGGATCGGTGGCATAGCGTGGCGCGAGCGGCTCAAAGACGCGAAAGGTGCGCCAGTTGCGAAGGGTCCAGGGAATGAAGGGAAGGATGGAGAGAAGCGCGGCTGTAGCGGCATAGGGAATCAGGTGCTTCGCGCTCCAGCGGCGACGTCCGTACCAGACCATCGCCGGACAGAGGGCAACGGCGATGAGCGCGCCGTCGGGGCGCAGCAGGGCGGCGTAGCTCCAGGCAAGCGCCTGAAGCAGGGCCCAGCGCCAGCGGGGCGGTTCGGCCTCCGGGGTTTGCAGGAAGCGCGCAAGGGAGTAAAGGGCAACCGAGATCCAGAAGAGCTCCAGTGTTTCGGTGAGGGGGACGGCGGCGTAATTTGCGGTGAAGGGGCACAGGGCCGCGAGCCAGAACGCCCACCATGCGGCCCGCGTTCCCCAGATACGGGCGGTAAATGCCGCGATCACCAGGCAGGTGGCGAGGTCGATGACGGTCTGCACGTACATGACGGCGTGGTAGTTTTCCACGCCGAAGAGCTTGAAGCACAGCATGAGGAAGAGGGGATAGCCGGGCAGGCGGATGAGCGTGGGGGCCAGTGGGCCGCTGATGGTCTTGCTGTAGATGCCGTGCAGCATCCAGTTTTTCGCGATGCTTCCGTAGATGAGCGGATCGCCCTGAACCTCGGGGTAGGCATGAATGAACCAGAGCCGCAGCGCAGCGCCGGCGGCCAGCGCGATGAGCCCGATCCACCAGTTACGAGGAAGCGCAAAACGCATGAAAGTGAATCATACAAGGCATGTGCCGCGGGGCTTCAGGAAATCCGCTGCGGTAGTAACCTATACCACGAAGCGCAATGCTTCGTGCAGTAAGCTGGGAGTGCCCTCAACGGCCCGATGAAACAAGTCTTTTACGATCCGCAACGCAAGCGATGGAAGCGTCTCCGCCGCATGATGGATATTGCCGGCGTTATCTCCACCGTGGTGCTGATCGTCTTCTTTTTCAGCGTGATCACCCGTCAGACGCTGCCCGAGCTGCTGCTTGCCCATCCAGAAGAGAAATTACAAGGCGCTCAAAGGGCCGGCAGGCGATCCGCTGAGGAAGAGCGCCCCGCGGCCTGCCCGCCGCAAGACGCATCGCCTCCCATCGGAGATCCCGCTCAACCAGGATGAAGGACTGCGAGCCGCCTTCTACCAGAACGATGAGGCGAGCTATTCGTCGCTCAAGGCGCACATTCATCAGATCGACATGCTCTTTCCGGACTGGCTGCATATCATTTCGCCCAACGGCGATGTGATTGCATCGACGCCGCTCTTTCCGGTGACGCTTTACAACGTCGTGGACAAGGCGGGAGTGGTGCACGGCGTCGATCCCGAGAACAAAGTGCAGCGCGTGATCGTTGCCGCCAAGGAAGATACCGAAGTCTTCCCCATGCTCAATGATTACAATCCTTCCGATTCGCAGTGGCATGGCGATGTAATCGGGCAGATGCTCAAGGATCCGGCGGCGCGGGAGAATCTGCATCAACAGATCGATAAGTTCCTGAGCGCAAATCCGAACTACCACGGCATCTGCCTCGACTTCGAGCAGGTCCCGGATGAGCAGCAGAAGCAGTACGCCGATTGGATTGGAGAACTCCACAACGATCTGCACGCGAAGAATCTGCGCCTGTATGTAGACGTAGAGACGAGTACCGAGGACTCGCTGATGAAGGCCATCGCGCAGAACAGCGATGGCATCATCCTGATGAACTACGACCAGCACGAGGAAGAGAGCGATCCCGGCCCGATTGCCGCTCAGGACTGGTTTGAAGGCAACCTGCGGCGCGCGCTGAAAGTGGTTCCCAAGCAGAAACTGATCTGCGGCCTGGGGAATTACGGGTATGACTGGGCCGTGCCTCTTCCGGAGAAGGGAAAGAAGCCGTCGAAGCAGGTTCTTAGTGTGGATGATCTGACCGTGCAGGAGGCATGGCAGCGAGCCGCCGACGCCGATGCCGATGTGCGCCTTGACGGCGACGACCTGAATGCGCATTTCGCCTACGACGATGAGGACGCAAACGCCCGCCATCAGGTGTGGTTTCTCGATGGGGTGACGGCTCTGAACGAGCTGCGGGCTTCAAGGCAGATGGGGATCAGCACATTCGCGCTGTGGCGGCTGGGTGAGGAGGACGGATCGCTGTGGGCTGTGTGGGATCATCCCGGCGCGAAGGATGCGCCGCATCAGCTCACCACGGTTCCTCCCGGCAACGACGTCGATACGGAAGGCGAGGGCGACATCCTGCGTATCGTCGCGCGTCCGCAGAGCGGCAGCCGCACCATCGACATGGATGCCGATAACTTCACCATCACCGACGAGCTGATGACGAAGATGCCGCGGTCGTACACCATCCAGCAATATGGCTACAACCCCAAAAAGCTTGCGCTGAGCTTTGACGATGGTCCTGATCCCAACTGGACACCGAAGATTCTCGACGTGCTGAAGCAGTACCACGTGAAAGGCACGTTCATGGTGATCGGCGAGCAGGGGGTGGAGAACGTCGGCCTGCTGAAGCGCTACGTGCGCGAAGGCCACGAGATCGGCAACCATACGTGGACGCATCCCGACATCAGCGAAATTTCCCAGCGCCAGCTGGAGCTGGAGCTGAACGCTACGGAACGCCTCTTCGCCGCGGAGCTTGGCATCCAGCCGCTCTACTTCCGGCCGCCTTACTCGATCGACCAGGAGCCGGACACGAACGACCAGGCCGCTCCGGCGGACCGTATTCAGCAGATGGGCTACACCATCATCGGCAACAAGATCGACACCGACGACTGGAACGAGCATCCCCGCAAGACGCCTCAGGAAATCACCGACAGTGTGCTCGAGCAGCTCGCCATCATGAAAGAGAAGCCATGGTTTCGCGGCAGCATCATTCTGATGCACGACGGCGGCGGTGACCGTTCGGCGACCGTGGCAGCGCTGCCCTTGCTGATCACGACACTGCGCGCTAAGGGCTATGAGCTGGTGCCGGTATCGGAGCTGATGGGCAAGACCACGGCGGAAGTGATGCCGCCGATTTCTCCGAAGATGCGCTGGCAGGCGCGGATCGACTCGGTGGCCTTCTTCTTCTTCTCGTTCTTCAGCCACTTTGTGGTCGATGTCTTCTTCCTGGGCGACGTGCTGATGAGCGCGCGGCTGATTCTTATCGGAGTTCTGGCGCTGATCGACCGCCTGCGCAGGAGGCGCGTGCCGCCGGGCGAGTATGAGCCGCGGGTTGCGGTACTGATCCCCGCCTACAACGAAGAGGCTGTCATTGCGCGCACGATCCGCTCGGTGCTCAATTCCGACTACAGGAACATCCGCGTAATCGTCATCGACGACGGCTCGACGGATAACACTTTTGACGCTGCGCGCGAGGCTTATCCCGCCGAGATTTCCGCCGGCAAGCTGACGGTGCTGACCAAGGCCAACGCAGGCAAGGCGGAAGCGCTCAATTTCGGATTGCAGCATATGGATGAGGAGATCTATGTCGGCATCGACGCCGACACGGTGATCGCCGCGGACGCAATCTCAAAGCTCGTCTACCATTTTGCCGATGAGCGCGTAGGCGCGGTCGCGGGCAACGCCAAGGTGGGCAATCGCGTCAATCTGTGGACGCGCTGGCAGGCGCTCGAATACATCACCAGCCAGAACTTCGAGCGGCGCGCGATGAACCTGTTCAATGTGGTCACGGTGGTTCCCGGAGCCATCGGGGCATGGCGCACCGCGGCAGTCATTCGCGGCGGAGGCTACCCGATCAACACCGTCGCCGAGGACGCCGACCTGACCATGAATCTGCTGGAGCAAAACTATAAGGTCATCTACGAAGACCGCGCACTCGCCTTCACCGAGGCCCCGATCAACGCGAAGGGATTGATGCGGCAGCGCTTCCGGTGGTCATTCGGCACGCTTCAGGCGGTCTTCAAGCACAAGCAGGCTTTTCGCAACAATCTGGCGATGGGGCTCTTTGCGCTGCCCAACATCGTTATCTTTCAGATTCTTCTGCCCCTGGTCTCGCCCTTCATTGACATCATGTTCATTGCGGGCGTGATTCATTACTTCATCGACCGGCACTTCCATCCCGAAGCAGCCAGCGCGGCCAGCTTCGAAAAGCTGCTCACTTACTTCCTCGCATTTCTCATTATCGATTTCGTGACCTCGACACTGGCCTTCTCGCTCGAACCGCGCCACCCGGCCAACCAGGGAGACGGATGGCTGCTCTTCCATATCTGGCTGCAGAGATTTGCTTACCGGCAACTCTTCTCTGTGGTGCTCTTCAAGACACTGAAGCGCGCTATTGACGGGCGGCCCTTCGCCTGGGACAAGATCGAGCGCACGGCAAAGATGTCATCGCATACCGAGCGCATCACCGCGGGCGGCTGATTCTGCGGGCATAAAGAAGTACGACGCAGGGCCAGATGAATGGATCTGATCGTCGCCTCTCTTTTCGCAGCATGACGGATGACTAAAAATTTACAAATCGAAAACGCGGCTGCCGCGCGAGACCATGCTAAGTTGTCTTAAGCATCCCGCGGCCGGCACGTAACATTTTCGCGAGCCGGGATCCGAGAGACCGATCCCCTCGCTTACCTTCAAAGTGCTCGTACAATCTCCGGGCTCCGCTCCCGGCGTTGTTGTCTCCCAACTTATTCGAGGACTTACTCTATGCTGTCCCCCCTTCGGCATACGGCGCTCTCTATCTTTGTGTTAGCAGCTGCCTCATTCTGCTGCGCCCAGCAGTCACCCGCATCGTCATCTCTTGCGGCTCCAGATCCGCATTCCGCGCAGGAAACGTATTCCTCCAGCCGCGCCGGTCTGTCAGCCGCCGATCTGCCCGCGGACGACGATCTCGATCCGGGATTGCCAACACTCGATTTCACAAGCCCTGATCAAACTGCGGCGGAGAAAGCTGCAGACCGTCGCGGGCGGCCTGCCTCGGTGATCAAAGGAAACAGGCTGTTTATGCGGCGCGGTGCTGGCGCGTTCGTAAGCCCGCTTGGCATTGGCGTGGGAGTTGCGACATCGATCACGTCCGGTACAGATGTGCGTGTTGCTGGAAATTTTTTTGGCTACAGCGCCGATGGCGTCACCGATGGCGTTAACTACAGAGGAGACCTAAGCTTTCGATCGGTGCAGGCAAGCTTCGACTGGTTTCCATGGCGCGGGAGCTTCCACCTCAGTCCGGGGATTTTGTTCTACAACCAGAATCAGGCCACCGTTCACGGCGGGGTTCCAGCTGGCGAATCATTCAGCGTCAATGGCGCAAATTACTACAGCAGCGCTGCTCGGCCGGTGACTGTGGAGGGTGGAGTTACCTTTCGGAAGACGTCGCCGATGTTCACGCTTGGCTGGGGAAACTGGCTGCCGCTCCGCCGGGAAAAACACCTCAGCTTTCCGTTCGAGATCGGTTTCGCGTATGTCGGAGATGCGAATCTCATTCTGGATTTTTTTGGAGACGTCTGTGATACACCGCAGGACGTGAATTGCCGGCCGATCGAATCCGACGCATCCGCTCAGGCGAACATCGCTGCGCAGAGAAAGAAAATTCAGAACGACCTCGACTACCTGCGTTTCTATCCGATTATTTCCGGGGGCGTGGCATATAAGTTCTAAGCGGGCCGGACTTGACCCCGGCTTGACCGAGGATAGGCTAGCTTCGCTTTCACGCGATCAGACGAAACGCTGTAAACTAGTAAGTTATGGCTACCGTCACGATCCCCACCGTCATTCAGCCGCGCTCCCCGCAAGGCGAGTTCAGAAACGAGCCTTTTGTCGACTTCTCCCGGCACGAAAATGCGCAGGCGATGAAAGATGCGCTTACCCGGGTGGGAGATATGCTCGGCCACGAGTATGAGCTCGTCATCGGCGGCGAGCATCTGCACACTGCCGGCAAGATTGAGTCACGCAATCCGGCGCGCCCGGCGCAAGTGGTCGGCATTCACCAGAAGGCCGGCGCTGAGCACGCGGGGCAGGCGGTTGAGGCAGCGCTGGGTGCATTCGCGACCTGGCAACATGTTCCGGTCGAAGGGCGCGTCTCGCTGCTGCTGAATGCAGCCGAGATCATTCGCTCCCGCAAATTCGAGTTCTGCGCCTGGCTCACTTATGAAGTGGGCAAGAACTGGGTGGAGGCAGACGCGGATGTCGCCGAGACGATCGACTTCCTGGAGTTTTACGCGCGCGAGGCCCTGCGCCTTGCCGGCGCCACCACGCCTATCCAATATCCGGGTGAGCGCAATCAGCTGGTGTACATACCGCTCGGAGTGGGCGCGGTCATTCCGCCGTGGAACTTCCCCTTCGCGATTATGGCCGGCATGACAGCCGCCGCCATCGTCACCGGCAATACGGTCGTGCTTAAGCCTTCAAGCGACTCGCCGACGATCGCCGCGCGGTTTGTCGATGTTCTGGAAGAAGCCGGGATACCACCGGGCGTAGTGAACTTCTGCCCCGGCTCCGGAGCCAGTTTCGGTAACGCGGTGGTCGAGCATCCCAAAACGCGCTTCATCGCCTTTACAGGATCGAAAGAGGTCGGGCTCGATATTCACGAGCGCGCTGCGAAGACGCAGCCGGGCCAGATCTGGATCAAGCGGACGGTGCTCGAAATGGGCGGCAAGGACTCGATCGTCGTCTCGGCCGATGCCGACCTGGATAAGGCGGTCGAGGGCGTAGTCGCCGCGGCCTTCGGCTTCAGCGGGCAGAAGTGCTCGGCGTGCTCGCGTGCGATTGTCGAGCAGCCCCTGTACGACGTCTTCATCGAACGCGTTCGTGAGCGCGTGGCCATGCTGACGGTCGGCGATCCGGCGGAGAATCCAAACATGGGCCCAGTGGTGAACGATGGTGCGCTCAAGACGATTCAGGAATACATCGCCGCCGGTAAGAAGGAAGGACGGCTGGTTGCGGGCGGGGAAGTCATCGATACTCCGGAAAAAGGTTACTTCGTCCAGCCGACGGTGATTGCCGATGTAGCTCCCGACGCCCGCATCTCGCTGGAGGAGATCTTCGGTCCGGTTCTCGCCGTCATCAAGGCGAGGGATTTCGACGACGCCCTGGCCATCGCCAACAATACAGAGTTCGGCCTGACGGGAGCGGTCTATTCGAGCGACCATGAGAAGCTGGAGCGCGCCCGGCGCGAATTCCACGTGGGCAATCTCTACCTCAACCGCAAGTGCACGGGTGCGATGGTGGGTGCGCATCCGTTCGGCGGCTTCAACATGTCGGGCACGGACTCCAAGGCCGGCGGCCCCGATTATCTCTATCTGTTCACACAAGCGAAATCCGTTGCTGAGAAACTGCGGTAATTGAATCATTGGCAGTTACTTGCATTAACATGGGCCCCTTACCTGACAATAAAAACAGCCGAATGCGGGGAGAAATCCGTTGGCAAAGATTTTGTGCGTGGATGACGATCCAGGCGTCATCGATGTAAAGAGAAAAATTCTGGAACAGGCAGGTTATGAAGTTACGACCTGCATTTCTGCCGAGGATGCGATTCGAGAGATACAGCGGGTCGCTTTTGATGGAGTGGTAACGGACTGGCGACTGGGCCGGGACCGGGGCCGCTCGATTGTCGAAGCAGCAAAAGCGAATGTGGCCGTTCCCGTGGTGGTTGTCTCGGGATATGTGGCGGAGGCCTTCCAGGCCGCCGAGCCAATGGCGGATATTTATCTCGAAAAGCCAGCCGATCCACGCGAGCTGGTGGAGATATTAAATACGCTGCTCCGGGCGCGAGCCAGAGAATCGACAACGAACTAGGCCGAGTCAAGTGCGGCTATCTTCGGGAATAACTCACTCCCGGGCGGTTGATTTCCGTGAGTTAGCCGCGATCGACCGGTAGCCTCCTCGCGGACACACGGCCGCCTTCGGGGCGGCCGCGCGTCTCCTTACCAGGGTTTTAGCGTGCCTGCAGGATCATGTCCCCTGCGGCCTCCGCAGCCTCGGCCAGCATGCGGTGATGAATGGTGAAGAGCGCGAGCTCCAGCCGGTCAGAGACGCCGGTCTTATCGTAAATGCTGCGGAGATAGTTCTTGATGACCTGCTCGGTGGTCGAGAGGCGCATGGCGATTTCCTTGTTCTTGCAGCCGTGCACGATGAGCGCGACGATCTTCATCTCCTTGGGAGTAAGCCGGTCACGGACCCGTGCCCCGACAAGATCTTCCTCAGGCGCGCCGTTCGAAGAGCCGGCCACCTGCACGCCGCGCTCGCCGCGCGCCACACGCCGGACGCAGTCGATCAGCGCCGGCCCGGTGACCGAGCGATGCACCGCGCCCTGTACTCCGGCGGCGACATACGAGGTTGCAGATTCGGTGTTTTCCGTAATGACGATGGATAGACTACCCTGCGCGCGAACATGCTCCACGAGCTGGCGTAAGTCGGGCTTTAACGAGGACGCAAACAGGAGCATCGATCCCCTGAATGTATCCAGAATGTGATTGAGTTTTTCTGATTCGCCGCACTGGGCGATGATACGGAGGTCATCTTCCATAGCAAGAACCTTTGCGGTTCCCGCACGAAATATTGCCTGATTATCGGCAAGTATTATCTTGTTCATTCTTTCTCTCTATGCCGTCGTTCCTTACCAGAGCAAGGCCTATGTAAATTTGGACGTATCCCTTGTCAAAAAGGACCGATGGCCGGCATGCACAATCAATGCACCTGCACAACTTATCGACCCAAGGCAGTTAAGTGCACTTCAATGTCTCTTATCCAGACACAGTAATTACCAGCTCATAACTTCATTATCTCCGAAGTTATCAGCAACATATAAAGTTCAGGTCAAAGATTAAAGATGCAATAGAGCCTAACCGAGAAGATTGGACTTTGAAAAGCAAAAAGTGCCCGGAAAGGAAACATTTTTTTTACCCCCAACCGGGAATCGCGCCGGAGGGCCTATCGTCCGGGAGGTAATACACTGAAATCATATGGGGAAGCCAGTCATTCTCGCCGTAGACGACGACGCCAGCGTCCTTGAGGCGATCATCCAGGACCTGCGCCGAAAGTATGGAGCGGGATACCGCATCCTGCGAGCCGGTTCGGGCCAGGCGGCACTCGATACCTGCGGCCAGCTCGAGCAAAGGGGCGATGCCGTCGCCTTGTTTCTTTCCGATCAGCGCATGCCGGGCATGTCGGGCGTCGATTTTCTGGAGAAGGCCCAGCAGCTTTATCCCGAGGCCAAGCGCGCCCTGCTGACCGCTTATGCCGATACCGAGGCGGCGATCAGGGCGATCAATACGGCTAAGATTCACTATTACCTCACAAAGCCGTGGGATCCTCCCGAGGAACAGCTTTATCCGGTGCTGGACGATCTGCTCGAAGCCTGGAACGTGGGTTATCGCCCGCCCTTCGAGGGACTGCGCGTGGTCGGGCCCCGCTGGTCGCTGCAGGACTATCAGGTGCGCGATTTCCTTTCGCGTAATCAGGTCCCCTATGTCTGGGTCGACCCGGAGAGGGACGGCGAGGCCTTTGATCTGCTGGCGCGCTATAAGCTGGATGACCGGCAGCTTCCGGCGGTGCTCTTTCCGGACGGGACGTCGCTGGTGCGGCCGAATCAACAGGAACTGGCCGAGAAGGTTGGGTTAAGTACCCATGCAGCCAGGGAGTTCTATGACCTGATCGTCATCGGAGGAGGTCCGGCCGGCCTGGCGGCCGCAGTCTACGCCTCCTCCGAAGGCCTGCAGACGCTGGTGATCGAGCCGGAAGCGCCGGGAGGGCAGGCGGGGTCAAGCTCGCGCATCGAAAACTATCTCGGCTTCCCATCCGGGCTAAGCGGAGCCGATCTTGCTCGCCGCGCCTATGTGCAGGCCTCGCGCTTCAAGGCGGAATTTCTCACCCAGACGGTAACCGGCATCCGGGCGGAAAACCAGTACCGGCTGGTGCGGACGGCGGATAATGGCGAAGTCTCCTGCCGCGTGTGCCTGATTGCCAATGGCGTCAATTACCGGCGTCTGAACGCGCCCGGTATCGACCAGCTGACAGGGCTGGGCGTCTATTATGGAGCAGCACTGGTGGAGGCCCGCTCCTGCGCCGATGAGCATGTCTACATTATTGGAGGCGCGAACTCGGCCGGCCAGGCGGCCATGCACTTTTCCAAGTACGCGCGGCATGTGACCATGCTGGTGCGAGCCGACTCGCTCGAAAAGTCAATGTCGAAATATTTGATCGATCAAATCGCTCAAACATCAAATATAAGAGTAGAGGTGCATGCGCAGGTGGTTGAGGCCATGGGACAAAGCCGGCTGGAGTGCCTGAGAGTACGCAACTCCGCGGGCGAAGAAGTGCGCCCGGCCTCGGCGCTGTTTGTCTTCATCGGCGCGGCACCGGTGACCGACTGGCTGCCGGGTGAAATCATGCGCGATCCCCACGGCTTTATCCTCTCGGGCCAGGATCTGAAGGTCGAAGACAAATGGCCGCGCATCTGGAAAGAAGACCGCGAGCCGTTCCTGCTTGAGACCAGCCTGCCCGGAGTATTTGTAGCTGGCGATGTAAGGCACGGTTCAGTGAAACGCGTGGCATCTGCCGTAGGCGAGGGTTCCATCGCCGTGCAGTTCATGCATCAATATCTGGCACGTTTTTAGGTGACGAGAAAAAGCGAATCGATGGAAGAGAAGCAAACCAGCATCATCACGAAAACGATTCCCGCGCGGGAGTTGCTCGCGCAGATACGCGAAATACCCATATTTCATCAGAGCAAGCAGGAGGATCTCGATTGTCTCGGGGATGTGGATCTCGTCGAGGCTCCTGCCGGCGCGATTCTCTTCGAGAAGGGCGACAGAAACCTCTATTTCTGGATATTGCTTTCCGGCGAAGTGAAGATCACCAAGCCCGAGGCCGACGGCGCCCTGACTCTGCTTGGCGCCGTGAAGGCCGGAGAGACCTTCGGCGAGGTTCCGCTTCTGACCGGAGTTTCCGCGACCCCCGCGCGGGGTGAAGTCATTGCCGCGAGTAACCTTGTCCGCGTGAACCCGGCGTCGTTCTGGAGCCTGATGGGCACCTGTCCTGTGGTGCGCTCTGGAGTTCTGGCGAACATGGGGCGGCGTCTTGAGGCCTACCAGGTGCTCACGCTCCATCGCGAGAAACTGATCTCGCTGGGTACGCTGGCTGCCGGGCTGATGCATGAGCTGAATAATCCCGGCACAGCGGCTCGCCGTGCTTCTTCGCAGTTGCGGGAAAACCTTGTCCGGCTGCAGCAGATCAGCCTTCGCCTCACTCGCGCGCCGCTCACGCCCGAACAAAAGGATTGCATGCGCGATCTGCAGGAGAGAGCACTGAAGTTCGAGAAGCCTGCGGCGATGAGCACGCTTGACCAGGCCGATGCGGAGGAAGAGCTGCTCAGCTGGCTGGAGAGCATCGGAGTCGAGAATGCCTGGCAGATGGCTCCCACGCTGACCGCCGTCGGCTGGAACCGCGAAGACATCGAATGCGCGCGGAAGGCCTTCCCCGCCGAGTTGTTTTCCGATGCGCTCAACTGGCTGACTGCGCTCATTTCGAGCGTGCAGCTGGTGGGCACGATCGAGGAGAGCATTGCGCGCGTCACCGACCTGGTGATCGCGGTGAAGAAATATGCCTACGACGACAAGAACCGCGAGCGCGAGATCGACGTGCCCGAGAGCATACAGAGCACGCTGACGATCCTTGCACATAAATTCCGGCACAAGCAGATTGCCATCGAGAAGCGCTTCGCCCCCGAGATGCCTACCATCAAGACCACCGGCACAGGATTGAGCCAGGTGTGGACGAATATTCTCGACAATGCGATTGACGCGTCCCCTGAGGGCGGCCGGATCGTGATTCGTACCTGGACTGAGGATGGTAACGCCTGCATCGGCATCGCCGATCAGGGGACGGGCATTGCCCCCGAAAATCGGGATCAGATCTTCGAGCCCTTCTTCACGACCAAGCCGGTGGGAATTGGCACAGGGCTGGGTCTGGACATCGCCCACCGCATCGTCGTGGGCCAGTTCGGCGGGACCATCACATTTGCCTCCAGGCCCGGAGATACTGAGTTCGTTGTGACGCTGCCTACGGCGAAGTAGTACGGTAGCTGCGCGCGACGGATAATCTTCGCTTCCTACGGTTTTCGAGAGCATAGCGGAAGCAAGTGACGAGAAGGGCGTTTGCACTAAGCCGCTGTCGCGGCGGACGCTGCTGCGTGGGCCTCTGAGTAGTTCTGTGGCTGATTTAGGGTGTGGGTCACAAGGAGGTCACCGTGACCCATCTCCGCCAGCTGATGCTGGAAGAACTCCAGCGCCGGAACTATGCTCCGAACACTGTCCGTAGTTACATCCATGCGATCGAAGACTTTTCCAAGTACTTCGGCCGTTCGCCGTATCGGCTCGGGCCGGATCAGATCCGGCAGTACCAGGCTCACCTGTTTCGGGATCGCAAGCTAGCGCCCAGAACGACAGAAGGTCGCACAGCAGCTCTCCGGTTCCTGTTCGTGAAGACGCTGCGGCGGCCGTATATCCCCGACCACATCCCATTTCCCAAGGCTCCGAGACCTCTGCCGACTGTGCTGAGTCAGGAAGAGGTGATGCGGCTCATCGGTTCGGCGCAGAACTTGATGCACCGTGCCATGCTGATGACCTTGTATGCAACCGGTATGCGCCGCAGCGAGCTGTGCCAGCTCAGAGTTGCCGATGTCGACAGCCAGCGGATGGTCATTCGCGTCCGTCAGGGCAAGGGCGGAAGAGATCGCGACGTTCTCCTGACACCGAAGCTGTTGGACACCCTGCGAGAGTACTGGCGCTGGTTGAAGCCGCGAACATACCTGTTTCCAGGCATGGTCAACAACTGGCGCGCCGACGTCCCTATTACGTCGAAGGTCGTCTGGACTGCCGTCAACGAAGCACGAAAACGCGCCAACATCTCCAAGCGCGTTTCGCCGCATACGCTGCGCCACAGCTTCGCCACCCACATGCTCGAAGCCGGCGCCGATCTGCGCACCATCCAGGTGCTGCTCGGACACGCCAAGCTCGCCGATACGACGGTGTATCTGCATCTGTCACGCCGGCACCTTCAGGCGGTGGCCAGTCCACTCGAAGCGATCGAAGTATCCTGCCCTGACACTGCGAAGCGTTCCAGGAAGCGGATCAAGCGATGAGCCGGCCCACCCTCGAGGTGGCCGATATCATCCGCGCGTCAGGCGACAGCTTCCAGGAGAAGTACGGATCGCATCTTGCATGGCCTCATTGCAAGGTGCTCGATGCCATCGTCCGCTGCCGCACTTCGACTCTGGGTGGACATCGCGATCGGTGCGTACGCTGCGGTCATCAGGCCATCTCTTACAACTCATGTCGCAACCGGCACTGCCCCAAGTGCCAGGGGAACGCACGCGCCAAGTGGCTCCAGGCGCGCTCGGCAGAACTGCTGCCGGTACCATACTTCCACATCGTATTCACTCTGCCACACGAGCTCTCCGCCTTGGCACTCGGCAACAAGAGACTCATCTATGACCTGCTCTATCGTGCCAGCGCCGCAGCCCTGCTCGAACTGGCTCGCGACCCCAAGCACCTTGGAGCCGACATCGGCTTCCTTGGTGTGCTGCACACCTGGGGGCAGAACCTGGAACATCATCCCCACGTGCATTACATCGTTCCCGGCGGTGGTCTCACTGCCGATCACTGCAAGTGGGTCTCCTCGTCCGGCCGCTTCTTCCTGCCGGTGGTGGCACTCAGTAGAGTCTTCCGCGGCAAGTTCTCCGCCGGCCTCCGCGATCTCTTCCGCTGCAACAAGCTCCAGTTCCACGGCTCGCTTCAGAAGCTAGCCGACGCAGACTGCTTTCGTCAGTTTCTTCGGCGGCTGTTCACGAACGACTGGGTGGTCTACGCCAAGCCGCCGTTCGGGGGACCAGAACATGTGCTGCGCTATCTGGCCCGCTACACTCATCGCGTGGCCATCTCTAACCATCGCCTCATCGCCTTCAAGGATGATCGAGTCTCCTTCCTCTGGCGAGACTACGCACACGGCGGCAAGCAGAAGGTCATGACCGTAGCGGCCCATGAGTTCCTGCGCCGCTTCCTGCTCCATGTTCTTCCCGGCGGACTGGTGCGCATCCGCCACTTCGGCTTATTCGCCAACCGAAGCCGAAGTGCCACACTCGTACGTTGCCGGGCTCTCCTCGGTACAACCATCCGGACAGATCCACAAGAGAGGCTCACCCACAGATGTCCGGCATGCTCCGGTGTCATGCTGGTCGTCGAACGCCTGTCCTGCGCTCAACTTCACTTCCGTGCAAACACGAATCCCAGAAGAACAAGGATGTCCCGTGCTGATACTTCCTAGCAGATCGATGGAAGCGCCGCGGATGATCTTGTTGCCTACACTCCAGCTCCGGCACCGGACCGCCGACGTGTGCTCAATCAGCCTATTCAACGACTACACCGGTGAGCCTCATCCGCCCTTAGTTATCCGTTGTGCGCCAGTTCCAGAGCCTGTTGCCGCGATAAGCGGGCGCCAGACAGCGGTTCTTCCCCATGCCGGCTCCCGCGGCCCATTGAAATCCCATACGTAGATCACCGCGTCCGCCGCAAACGACACCGGCTCAGTGCAAACGATCCTATCGAGACTGCCCGCCAGTAACATACGGAGAAGCCGCCTTCGCCCGGGCCAGTCCCGATAGGGTCCTAACGTTTATGAGGACTTACGCTAAATTGGGTTGGGCGCATTCTCTCGTCGTTAGTCTGAGTCTTCTCGCTCGTGAGAGTACAGGTAGTAGAAGTCGCAATCGATGCTCAAATTCAGTTGAGCCAATCCTGAGATGATTTCCTTGTCCAAACCGAACCCGGGGTAGTCATTGTGAAACCAACCGACAAGCTGAACGTAGACGTTGTATTCCTGGCCAACTTGTCGCAGTGGCTCCGCATATTCGAGACTCTGGCTTAGAACGTCACGGACGTGGTCCTCAAGCGAGGCAGTCCTGTCCAAGCGCGATTCCAGAGACCAACGGCTGAACTTACGCTCGTAGTGTGTTCGCTCGTTCCGATCACCTTTGCGCCAAGCCTCTGAAGGCTTTAAACCCAGGAACGTCGTCATCTCTTCAGGGTCAAAGTCCCCGGTGATGGTCAGGTACGCGTACTGCTCGTTGTCTTTGGTCATGGTGAGCACATTTAGACTACCCTTCCTTGCTCATCCAAAACAGCTTGCTTAGTGACTTCCTCGTCTATTCCAAGGATTAGTACCGATATGTCGGCTTCTTGGAAGTGATCCGTCGGGAACGGTCCAATATAAGAATGCTCTAATTTCCCGAGCAGGCAAAGCTTTCGCCGGCTGTCTTTCCTCCTCTTTTGCAATGTGAAGCAAGGGCCAGCTTCCGCCGATACAGTCAGCAGCCGGCTCCGGCTGCCGGCAGTCTTGTCTTTGTATCGAAAAGAGGGCTTGGGGATGTTTGCCATTATCGGAATTCTGCTGGTCTTCGGCGCTGTCATCGGCGGCTTTCTGATGGAAAAGGGCCATCTTGAGGTGCTCATCCAGCCTGCCGAGTTCCTCATCATTATCGGGGCGGCGCTGGGCACGCTGCTGATCGCCAATCCCATCCACACGCTGAAAGGCATCTTCGCCGGGGCTTTCGGAGTTTTCGGCAAGTCGCATTACGGCAAGGAGCGATACATCTCGACACTCAAGATGATGTTTGAGCTTCTGAACAAGGTGCGGCGCTCGGGCATGCTGTCGATCGAGATGGACATCGAGAAGCCGGAAGAGAGCCTGCTTTTCAAGGAATATCCCGGCTTCCTTCGCGACCATCATGTTTGCAGCTTTGTCTGCGACACGATGCGCATGGCGGTGACCGGCGGCGTTGATCCCTTCGACCTAGACCAGATGATGGACCTGGACATGGATGTGCGTCATCGCTGCGCGCATCAGCCGATTTCTGCGCTGACGTCGGTCGCGGATTCGCTTCCCGGCCTGGGCATTGTTGCCGCCGTGTTGGGCGTGGTAATCACGATGGGTGCGCTCGGCGGACCTCCGGAAGCGATCGGCCACAAGGTGGCGGCGGCGCTGGTGGGAACTTTCCTTGGGATTCTGCTTTGCTACGGCCTGGTAGGACCGATCGGCGCCTACATGGGCAAGGATGCCGAGGAGGAGCATGCCTTTCTCTATGTGCTGCGGGTGCTGATGATCTCCTTCATCAAAGGCAACGCTCCGGTGCAGTCGGTGGAGATTGCGCGGCGGGCGATCCCGCTGCACGTGCGGCCCACCTTCGAAGAGGTGGAGACGGCGTGTCATGGCCAGCAGGCGTCTGAGGCCGCGGCCGAACAGAAAATCGCGTGAGTTAGGGTTAGGGCCTGTTAACACTATTAGGACAGCAGCGACGGGAGCCAATTTTTCTGGGCTTCTAGAAGCGAGGAGTGACGAATGTTGGAACCTTCGAGCGACGAGCGACAACGAAGACGGGAAAATTGGCCCCGTCCCTGCGGGTTACGGCGAAAATCGGGCCATACTTCGTTCTCGTCCTTGCACGTGGTCCGGCCATGCGCTGCGGACTCCGCCTCGTCTGGCCCGATTTTCGCGCGCAACGCTGCTCGCCCTAATAGTGTTAGCAGGCCCTAGGATGTCGAAGAAGCCCATTATCATTTTCAAAAAGGTCAGGGCGCACGCCGGACACCACGGCGGCGCATGGAAGGTGGCCTATGCCGATTTTGTAACCGCCATGATGGCGCTCTTCATCGTGCTGTGGCTGACCAATACCAGCGACCATGTGCGCAAAGTCATCGCCGGATATTTCAACGATCCTCGCGGAAGCTCGGCATTGACCGGCTCGGCCCGGGTGGGCTCGGCCGATAATCTGCCCCTGACCAAAGAGAACATGCAGCAGTTCAAGGATCGGCTGGAAAAGGCGATCATGCAGACCGACCAGTTCAAAAAACTCTCGAACCAGATCGAGATCACGGTCACGCCCGAGGGCCTGCGTATCGAGCTGCTGGAATCGAAAAACGGCACGTTCTTTGACACCGGGAGCACAACTCTCAATGGCACAGGCAGAGATCTGCTGACCATGCTTGCCGGGCAGCTCAAGGACGTGCCTAACACCGTCTCGATCGAGGGACACACCGATTCGCAGCCCTACGCGAACGACGCGGATTACGGCAACTGGGAGCTCTCGACCGATCGCGCAAATGCGGCGCGGCGTCTGATGCAGGAGCGGGGACTGCGGCGCGACCAGGTTTCGCAGGTGCGCGGCTATGCCGACCAGCGCCTGCGCCTGCCGAAGAATCCTCTCGATCCCTCGAACCGCCGGATTTCGCTGATCGTGCAATATCTCGATGCGCCGCAGGCGGGTGCTCCTGCCGACAAGACGCCGGCCAAAACGGCAACCGATGCGGCGGAGGCTGGTGCAAAGCCGTCTCCTTCGGCTGCCGCCAGGCCCGCAGCGGCGTCACCGGCTGGATCGCCGCAGAATGTGGCGTCGCGCCTGCTGGCCAGGCTTCATCCTCACTGATTGAGCTCAAGGTCAGTCGCCGGTGTGCCGTGCTCGCGGTTTGCATCCGCACGAGCGCCGGAGGATCAGCTCGACGGGAAGCACAATCTTGTTGCCATCTTTGGGAAACTCGTCTTTCTTGAGGCGGTCAAAGAGCAGGCCCGCAGCCACGCGGCCGACCTCATAGACCGGCTGCCTGACGACCGTCAGCGTGGGGTGCAGTATCTCTGCAAGCTCAAAGTCGTCAAAGCCAATCAGCGCCACCTCATCGGGGATACGGACGCCCATGTCCAGCAGCGCCCGCAGAGCATATCGTGTGGTCAGGTTGTTCGCGCAGAAGAAGGCCGTCGGAGGGTCTTTTTCACGGATCAAGCCGGCGACGACTGCCGATGTCAACTCCTGGGTGGCGCACTTAAAGGAGGGTTCCGGCTGTAATCCGGCTTCAAGCATGGCACGGCGATAGCCTTCAAAGCGGGCGCGCATGGTGTAAAGCTGCTTGTTGAGCCCGATGAAGACGATGCGCCTGTGTCCGTGCTCGGTGACCAGGTGCTGCACGGCGCGCTTTGATCCGCTCTGGTTCTGCACCAGGACGGTATCGAACCTGTGGTCCTGCATCGGGCGGTCGAGAGTGACGATGTGCGTCTGATCGAACTCGGCGCGGCTCAGGCGGGAGCGGTGAGTGTCGGCGGGAATCACGATGAGTCCATCGACGCGCCGCTGCAGCATCAGCTGGGCCTCGGCAAATTCAGCGTCGGGATCCTCGTTGGAGGTTGTGAGTATGACCGAGTATCCGTTCTCCTTGGCCACCGTATTGATGGCATGCGCGATGGTCGCGAAGAATGGATCGAAAAGATAAGGGACGATGATGCCGATGGTTCGCGACTTGAGCCCGCGCAGCGCGCGCGCCATCTCATTGGGGCGGTATCCAAGCTTTTCGATAGCCCGATAGACGCGCTCGGCAGCCTCCGCCGATACCGGCGCCGACTCATTCAATACGCGCGAAACCGTCATGGTGCCCACGCCGGCTACGCGGGCTACGTCGTTCATGGTTGGCTTGCGATCCATTACCGCTCTTTCAGTGATGATGCTTCGCAGCCAGCGGCAGAAGACACCGGATGGAGACGTATACAGCACATTGTCCACTTCGTCGGCATTGCGTCAAGACAAGGTTGCAAATGCGATCCGCGGGAGTTAAGGGCGCGGGCCCGGCTACAATAACCTTTCTTACGGAGAACCCTTCCATGCGCCGATTCGCCGTGATTGTCGTGCTTTTCGTAACCGCCGCAATATCTTTTTCCCATACCCTGGCCGCTCAGAACCTGGCTTTTGACCGCGCGGCTGCGCTGCGGCACGGCATCAATCTTTCCGGATGGTTTGCGAGCTCCCGCGATCTCACGCAACAGCATTTCGACAACTTTACCGGCGCGGCCGACCTGAAGCTGATTCACGAGATGGGCTTCGACTCGGTTCGCCTGGGCATCGAGCCTTCGTTGATCGTCCGCCATGGAAGTCTCACCCCGGCGAACCCGCAGGCGCTTGCCGCCCTCGATCATGCCGTCGATGAAATCCTTGCCAACCACCTTGCCGTAATGCTCTGCGTCTTTCCTAACGACGACTACAAGCACAATCTCTCGACTGAGCGCGGCGTCGATGACTTTGTGCTCCTGTGGCGCGTGCTGGCCGCGCACTTCGCCAAGTCCGACCCCGCCATGGTCTTCTTCGAGCTGATCAACGAGCCCGAGGTGCCGGACCCGTATCGCTGGATGGGCATCGAGGCGCGCGTTGACGAGGCCATCCGCGGCGTGGATACCATACCACACCATCATCGCCACGGCGGCGAACTACGGCAGCCTTCCTGACATTCTCCAGCTCGAACCCCTGCGCGACCCAAACGTGATCTACAACTTCCACTTCTACGAGCCCTACCAGTTCACCCATCAGGGTGCGAGCTGGGGAGCAAGCGACTGGGTCTACTACAAGGACATCCCCTATCCGGCGACGCCTGCCACGCTCGTCGACCAGATGAAGAATGTCCCCAGCGATTCGGCCCGCTACAATCTCTTTCTTTATGGAGCCGGGCACTGGGACCGTGACGCAATCGCTGCCCGCATCGCCTTTGCCGCCGCCTGGGCCCGCGAGCGCACTGTCCCGCTTATCTGCAATGAGTTTGGAGCCTACCGCGACACGGTGAACCCCGCATCCCGCGCCCGCTGGATCGGCGATGTCCGCTCGGCTCTTGAGGAGAACCACATCGGCTGGGCGATGTGGGATTACCGCGGCAACTTCGGAGTCGTCGAGCGCACCGACACGCAGATCACGCCCGATCCCGCGATCCTGCGCGCCCTGGGCCTGAACGCCGATGCTCAACCGGTCACCATCAGCGCGCCCTGAGTTTTCGCTAGACAAATCGCGCGAATTTCGCCCGCCGCGTCTCCCACTCCTCGGTGGAGAAGAGCCGTGGCCCCACCTCGATCAACCGGGGCAGCATATTGAAGACAGTCACCCGGCTCCATGGCTTGCCCGAGCGGGTGCGGAATCCCTTCTCGTTCAGGTCACTGACCACATTCGATAGCGGGAAATCCTGCACCATCAGCTCCATCATCAGCACCAGCGCCGCGTTCTCATGCGGGTCGACCTCCAGCCGCTGGCAGTCGTCGGAGATGCGCAGGCCATAGGGGATCTCCTCGTTGTAAGCGCCCTCCGAAGGAGCCTCATGCGCCGGCAGCTCGCGCCGCCACTCGATCGAGACCAGCTGCCAGCCAGCCGCCGTCCGTTGCTGCATGATATCCGGACTAAACGGGCCGGAAATCACATCGCGAATCCGCTCAAAATGGGCCATCCTCACGCCTCCGGTGAACCAGCATACACTTCAGCGTTTTGTATGGCAGCAACTTTCGGGCCACTGTGCGAGCCGGCCTGCCATGGCTCTAACCTTAAGCAAAACAATCGGATCGGGATAGGCCGCGCTCATCCAGCCGCAACCACACCGCTGTCCATTGGCGCGAATCCATGTTCGCAGGCGGACATTGCCAGGAGCTGGCCTGCCAATCTTCCGATGGATGATTCATCCGCTCCGCACAGAGTAGACTGGGGGTCGAGGTTGCCTGTGGACCATTCTCCATCCGAATACATCGAGCGGGTTGTCGACCTGACCGACCCTGAAGCAAACCAGATCTATGACCTGAGTATCGAGGACGCCCGCAAGCTTCTGCTCGAACAGCCGCCTGAAGCCATAGGGCAGATCCAAGGCTCCTTCGCCCTCCTCGCCCGCTCCGGCAAGACCGTGAAGATGGCCCGCTCCCTCGACCGCCCGATGCGCTACTTTCTTGCCAAACGCTCTGAAGGTCCGGCCCTCGTCGTCGCCCCCCGCATTGACACCATTTACGACTGGCTCAGGTCCGAAGGGCTCGATGGACAGTTCCATCCCAGCTACACGCGCATGGTCCCCGCGCACCATGTCGTAGAGCTCCAGCTTATCGGCTGCCCCGATCCCGATCCCGTCTACACGCGCTTCTTCACGCCGCCCATGGCAACGCTGCCCGCCGATCTCGACGCCATCGGCCGTACATACATCTCCGCGCTCGCCGACGAAATCGGACGCTGGCTGCGCGCCATCCCGGAGAAAGAACCCATCGGCGTCTGCTTCTCCGGAGGCATCGACAGCGGCAGCGTCTTCCTCGTCACCTACTATGTCATGCGCAAGCTGGGCATGAGCCCCGCGCGCCTGAAGGCCTTCACACTCGACCTTGGAGACGGCCCCGACCTTGACCAGGCGCACGCCTTCCTCGACCGCCTTGGTCTCTCACTCTTTCTTGAGCCGATCGAGGCCAGTGCCTCCGCGCTCAACGTCGCCGAGACCATCCGCGTCACCGAGGACTATAAGCCGCTCGACATCCAGTCCGCGACTATGGCCATGGCTCTCTGCCGCGGCATCCGCGAGCGCTATCCCGAATGGCGCTACCTTACTGATGGCGACGGCGGCGACGAGAACCTCAAGGACTATCCCATCGAAGAGAACCCCGAGCTCACTGTCCGCAGCGTCATCAATAATCCCATGCTCTACCAGGAAGGCTGGGGCGTGGGCAAGATCAAGCACTCGCTCACCTACAGCGGGGGCCTCAGCCGCTCCTACACACGCACCTATGCGCCCGCGCACCACTTCGGCTTTACGGGATTCAGCCCCTACACCCGCCCGAGCGTGATTGCAGTCGCCGAGGCCATCCCTTTCATCGAACTGACGAAGTACGACGTCAGTCGCCTCTATGAGCTGAAGGGCGAAATCGCCTCGCGCGGAGTTGCGGCCGTTACCGGCCTGTCGATGCCCGTCTTCCCTAAGCGCCGCTTCCAGCATGGGGCGCTGCCGGCGGATGCCATGCAGTCCCGCCTGCCATATCGCGAGGCCGAGTACCGAAAGCAGTTCCTGTCGATCTATCAATGAAGACATAGGTGCCCCACGAAGACATAGGTGTCCCGCGTCTCGATTCTGAGACATGGGAATTGAGAAGACATAGGTGGGCCCACGTCTCGATTCTGAGAGGTGGGATTTGAGCTTTGTATCAGGGCACGACTTCAGTCGTGCCGCGAAAGACTTAAGATAAATTGGGCTTTAGCCCCTGAGGGAGCCTTTAGACTGACTCACCACCAGAAGCATTGGTGAATCCCTTCACAGTGACAGCCCCGTCCTATCCCGAAACGCAAGCTGCGCGCGACGCATGGATCCTCTCGCACCGGCCTGTTCCTCCAGAGCGCAGCGCGCTCGATCCTCTCCGCCCTTGGGCCTTCTTCGTTGAAGACGAGGCTTGCCCCACCCTGAGCCCTGAGCCCTCCACCCTGAGCTCTGAGCTCTGTGCTCTGAGCACTGTTCCCGTAGCCACCGTCTTCCTCACCAACCGCGAGTGCCCCTGGCGCTGCCTGATGTGCGATCTCTGGAAGAACACGCTGACCGAATCTGTTCCCATCGGCGCCATTCCAGCGCAAATTGACTACGCACTCCAGCGTCTCTCGCCCGCGCGCCAGATCAAGCTCTACAACAGCGGCAGCTTCTTCGATCCCCGGGCCGTTCCCGTTGGAGACTACGCCGCCATCGCCTGCCGTATCGCACATTTTGAACGCGTTATCGTTGAAAGCCACCCCGCGCTGATCGGAGAAAACTGCTTCCGCTTCAATGAACTCCTCTCCGGCCGCCTCGAAGTCGCCATGGGCCTCGAAACCGTTCATCCGGAAACTCTGGAAAAGCTGAACAAGCGAATGACATTGGAGCAGTTCGCAGCTGCAGCCGGCCGCCTGCGCGAGCACGATATCGACCTGCGCGTCTTCATCCTCGTCAAGCCGCCCTTCATGGTCGATGAAGAAGCGCTCTACTGGGCCGAACGGTCGCTCGGATTCGCCTTCGACTGCGGTGCAACTGCGGCAACGCTCATTCCCACGCGCGGCGGCAACGGAGCGATGGAAGAACTGGCGGCGGCGGGAGACTTTTCACCGCCGAGGCTGTCCACATTGGAAGCCGCGCTTGCCTATGGAATCAAGCTCCATCGAGGACGAGTATTCGCCGACTTGTGGGATCTGAAGCCGGAAATGGAATGCCCGCGTTGTCACACTAAGAGAATCGCTCGCCTTCGCGCGATGAACCTGTCGCAGTTGATGCTCGATCCCGTTCTATGCGATGACTGCGGGGGCCGCAATTGAGGGAACGCTACGACCTTGTCATTGTCGGTTCGGGCTTCTCCGGCTCGCTCCTCGCCATGATCGCGCGGCGCCTCGGGCTGTCAGCTGTGCTGATCGAGCGCGGCAAGCACCCGCGCGTTCTCATCGGAGAGTCCTCGACGCCCCTCACCAATCTTCTACTCGAAGAGCTCAGTGATCGTTACGATTTGGCGGCCGTGCGTCCGCTCGCCAAGTGGGGAAGCTGGCAACGCGAACATCCCGAAATCGCCTGCGGCCTCAAGCGCGGCTTCACCTTCTACCATCACCTTCTACATCAAAAACAAAGTTGTTATCCTAAGGGCGGCGACGCAGCCAGAGCCTCTGAGCCCTGTGCCCTGAGCCCAGGGCCCTGTGCCCTGAGCCCTGAGCCCTGTGCGTTTACTGACCGCAAACGCCAGCTCCTCGTCGCCGCCAGCCCTCACGACGAAATCTCCGATACGCACTGGTACCGTGCCGACTTCGATCACTTCCTGGTCCGCGAGGCGCTAAAGCTCGGAGTGGAGTATCTCGACGAGACAGCGTTGACCGGCTTCGATGAATCCAGCGGGGAAGTAAAGCTGCGCGGAACTCGCCACGGCCGCGATCTGAATATCTCCGCAAAGTTTGTCGTTGATGCATCCGGCCCGCGCGGATTCCTGCATCGCGCTCTCGGTCTGGGCGAGATGGAACTTCCCGGCTTCCCGCAGACCCAGGCTCTTTACAGCCATTTTGAAAATGTCGGCCGGATCGAAGACCTCCAACCAAGGCCCAACGGCCAGTTGCCGTATCCGGTTGATGATGCGGCTGTCCATCATGTCTTCGACGGCGGATGGATCTGGGTGCTCCGCTTCAACAACGGATTCATCAGCGCGGGCGTTGCCGCGACTGACGAGTTTGCTGAAAAGTACAGGTTTGAGGATGGAGCCGCCGCATGGGGCCGGATCCTCGAACGCATTCCCATGCTTGCGTCCCAGTTCGCCTCAGCGCGGGCCGTCCTGCCCTTCACGCACATCCCGCGCCTGGCCTTTCGCAGCGCAGAGATTGCCGGCCGTCGTTGGGCTCTCCTGCCATCCGCTGCGGGCTTCGTCGATCCGCTGCTTTCGACCGGCTTCCCGCTTACGCTTCTCGGCGTCGCCCACCTCGCAGAGATTCTTGAACGCGACTGGGATTCACCTCGCCTTGCATCGAATCTCGCCGAATACTCAGCCCGGACCGACGCGGATCTGCTCGCCACATCGCACTTGGTCGGGGCGCTCTACCCGAACATGAACAACTTTCCTGTCTTCGTGTCGCTGTCGCTGCTCTATTTCGCCGCAGTCAGTTATTCCGAAACTGCCCGACGGCTGGGCAAGCCGTACCTCGCTTCATCCTTCCTGCTGCGCGAGCATCCTGTCTTCGGACCAGCATGCAGCCGCCTGCTCGAACGGGCCAGGCAGCCTCTTTCTAAAGAGGAATCGCATGCCCTCTCGGAAGAAATCCTTGAGACCATTGGGCCATTCAATGTCGCCGGGTTCGGCGACCCTCGCCGTCGCAACTGGTATCCCGTCGATGCGGACGACCTGCTGCGCTCGGCAGCCAAACTCGATGCCCGGGAGGGCGAGGTACTGGAACTGCTCAAACGCTGCGGCTTCCAGCTTCAATAAATTCGCTGCCGGAAAGGGCGATTAGCTGGCGGGGAATTACCCGGAACCCGATAAAATGGAATTAGAGGATCAATAAGCCCGGCGCGACGAGCCGGGCTTTCTTATTCCTGGTATGGGAACTGTGCCGCTCGAATGAGGACGTAAACCCTTTACTGTCGAGAACATGTCTGCAACCGCTAGATTCCGGGAAAGATAGCGAACACCTATCGGTTAAATCCAGCAGAATCAGAGACTCTCAGAAATAGGGGGGAGGGGGGTGGGCCTCGGAATCCGTTCCATTTCGGGAAAAGGCGCGCGCCGCCCTCTATTTTGTGGAGGCTGGCTGCGGAGGCGAAAAGACGATTGGCTTTGCTGAGATCACCCCTCTGCCTTCCTGCACCGTGATGAACTGATTTGGCTTCAGGTCGGGAATCGAATCCTTCCGTCCGCTCGGCCAGACGATCTCCAGGCTGACCGTCTTGCCATCCTCCGGTTTACCCAGCCCGAAGGTGACCGGCAGCTCGCTCTGCGAGAGATAGCTCGACCCGGAGTGGACCATGGCAAACTGGCGCACGCCCTTATTGGTCCTCAGCGTGATCTTCGCGCCGATGCCGTCACGGTTCGATTTGGTGCCGACGGTCTTCACGCGTAGCATGTCGTTCTGGTTGGCGTTGTCATTCCGGAAGAGGCGCGCCGGACCATTGTTGACGGTCATCAGCAGGTCCAGGTCGCCGTCAAGGTCGATGTCCGCGTAGGCCGCGCCCCGGCCCACCACCGGACGCCCCAACGCCGGCCCCACCCGGCCGGTCACGTCCTCGAATTTTCCGTTGCCCTCGTTGCGAAAGAGAAAGGGCGCCTCGGCATAGTGCAGTGTCGGCTGGAGCACGCTGATGTCGTCGGCAACATGCCCGTTGGCGGCGAAGATATCCGGCCAGCCGTCAAGGTCGTAATCAAAGAAGAGCGCACCGAAGGTCAGCGAGCGCAGCGATGGCTCGCTGATTGCCGATGAGGCCGATTCATCGGTGAACAGACCCGATCCGTCGTTGCGGTAGAGCGCGAGCCCTTCATTGGTGAAGTTGCCGATCAGGAGTCCCTGATGCCCGGAATGGTCGAAGTCCGCCGTGTCCGCGCCCATGCCCGCGCGCATCGTGCCCGACTCGCCATAAGCTACTCCGGCAATCACGGCCTGGTCGGTGAAGGTGCCGTCGTGGTTGTTGTGATAGAGCTTGTTCGGCTGGGTGTCATTGGCGACGAAGAGGTCCATCCATCCGTCGTTGTCGTAGTCGAGCATGGCAATGCCAAGAGACTTGCTCGACGGATCATAAAGGCCGGCCTTCCTGGTCACGTCCTCGAATCTGCCATTGCCCAGGTTGTGGAAGAGCGTGGCGCTCTGTCCCTTGTAGAGCTGGGGGGTGCAGTAGGACTTGTTCTTATTGTCGAGCGAGCAGTACTGGTCCGTTGCCTCCGACCAATCGACGTAGTGTGAGACGAAGAGGTCAAGCTTGCCATCGTTGTCGTAGTCGAACCAGATGGCGCTGGTGGAGAAGCCGGGATCGCTGACGCCGGCCTTCGCGGTTACATCGGCGAACTTGCCATTGCCCAGGTTCCGAAAGAGATGATTGCTGCCCACGGCAGTTATATAGATATCGTCGTAGCCATCGTTGTCGAAGTCTCCGACGGCGCAGCCCATGCCGTAAGTCTCGATCGCCAGGCCAGCTTCGCGAGTTACCTCGGTGAAGGTCCCGTCGTGATTATTGTGGTAGAGCGCCGGATATGACTTATGCGACTTATGATCAGGCCAGTCCATCGAGTTGACCATGAGAATGTCCTGCCAGCCGTCGTTGTCGTAGTCGATAAAGCAGGCCCCGCTGCCCATCGTCTCCGGCAAATACTTCTTTCCGAACGCGCCGCTGTTGTGCCTGAAGGTGATACCGGCCTGGGCTGTTATATCAGTGAACTGGATCGGGCCGGACGGACGAGGCGTTATCGAGCCAGCTTGTGCTGATGGGGATGCCGCAGCAGAGTGGGCACTCAGGACCGGGCGGGCCTCGGACTGAGCGGGCGCGCCGATGGATTCAGGAGACTTGTGGTTGCATCCGGTGGAGGCTGCGAGAAGCAGAACGCAGCTAAGCAATTTGATTCTTTGCATTATGATTTTGAGTTTCTTTGGGAAGCCATTCTGTGTGGCTGACCAGACGTGATTATTCATGCGGCGGAAGCGAGTGCCTTCTTTCTTCGTGATTGCAGCCACATCTCGATGAGGAGTGCTGTGGGTCCGACCATGAAAAGCGCGTAGAACGGTGCGTAGATCACCTGGTTGAGACGCAGGAGCATCTCGACGAGCGCGACGGAGAAGGCGACGATACATTGTCCGGTTTTGCTGCGCACGGTGGTCCTGGGATCGGTGATCATGAAGAAGATGAAAAGCTGATATTCGGGTCCGGTGATCGGCGATATCTCTGACTTCCATGGACTACCGATCATCCACGCCCTCAAGAGAGCGAAGACCAGAAACGAGACGACGTAGGTTCCGGTGATGTGGAAGCGCCGAAGCCGCCAGATGATCGCCGCGCCGAGCGCCCAGATGACCAGCATCGGCGCAAGGAAGTTGCCCCACTGAATGCTGAGGCTCGCGGCGACGTCGCCGGCGAGGAAGAGAATGGCGGAGACGCCGAAGTTCGACGGGTTCCAGATATGGCGATCTTTCACGCGGAGAACGTACTTCGACGTGATCGAGATGAGGGCGCAAAGCGCGAATGGCCAGTAGGCAGGCGATCGCACCAGGATGCCAACGCTGATACCGGTGATGTATGCGCTCGCCAGGTGTGGCCACTTGCCCAGAAAGGTGCGGCCCAGCACCAGTTCAGCCGCCATGCTTACACCGATTGCGAGCAACGTCTTCGGGTAGCTTTCGAGAATGCCGAAAGACAAATGCCCCACGAGCAGAATGAGCGTAATAAATACGGGTGGGACGAAGCGGTTTTCGAGTGTCAGCCAGCTCTTCCATCCGGTGTGCGGGCCCGTGGCCGGCGGTGCAATCACCTGCTGGCTCATTCGGGCTCCTTTACATGGAGGATCTGGTCTGGCGCGAGATGCTCGAGTGTCTGGATTGTTCCCGAGGGCCAACGGATCACGGCCTTGTCGATCTGCGGATCTTTACCGAGCCCGAAGTGCAGACGGCGCTGATTCTGCGCGGCGAAACCGCTGCCGCCAGAGACTTCCTGGACCTGCTTTTGTCCATTCCAGAAGAGCGTGACCTCGGCTCCAATTGCACTCCGGTTGCTCTTTGTGCCTTCCAATGCAAATTCGATCCACTTATTGTCGGGATTGACGGTGTTCTTGTAGAGAAGCAGCGGTCCGCGCTGGTTGGCGACAACAACATCGAGCACGCCGCGGTTCCATAGGTCGGCCATGGCGACGGCGCGTCCGTCATAGGTGTCAGTAACGCCTACTGCCTGCGCTACGTCCACGAACTTTCCGGCGCCGTCGTTCAGCCAGACATGCTTCTGCTGATATCCGGAGAGGCTGCGGTTGTCCATTGCAGGCCAGTTGTTGGCATCTCCGATGATGGTGCTGTTGCCGCCCGCTACCTTGGAAAAGTCGTACCAGTAGCTACGATTGCGGTCGAGCGAGACATAGCCATTCGTGAGATAGAGGTCGAGCGTGCCGTCATTGTTGAGATCGCCGAATTGCGCTCCGAAACTCCAGCCACCCAACTCCACGCCCAAGTCGCGCGCGAGGTTTTCAAACTGAAGCCCGTTGCCGCTTGTTCCGTCCTTAGGAACCCATAGATTGTTGCCTTGTATCAGAACGCCCTCTTCGGAGATGTTCGAAACGTACACCGAATACTTACCCTGATTGAGAATATCGCCGAAGGCGACGTTCATACCGCTTTTGGGCGCGAAGCCTACGCCGGTTTGCTGGCCGGCTTCGTGGAACCGCTTGCCGTCGTTAAGGTAGAGCTCCGAAACGCCGTAGTCATTGGCGACGAAGAGGTCAGGATGACCCGTGCCTCGCAGATCCGCGGCAGCAGCGGCCAAAGCCCAGCGGCGGCTGTCGATGCCCAGTTTCGCACTTACTTCTTCAAACCTGCCACCGCCTAAGTTATGAAAGAGATATTTGCGTCCACCGTTTTTGGCGTACTCAAAACTGTCGGGCATGATCCGCGTGGTGTTGAGATGCCACAAGTCAATGTCTTCGGAGTAGTAGCCGCCGACAAAGAGGTCGAGCAATCCGTCGCCATCGTAGTCAAACCACACGGCAGTATTCGCGTTAATCCACTTCGGCAGCCCGGCCTGCTCGCTCACACGCGTGAATCCGTGGCCGTGGTCATTGTGATAAAGCTCCGGCCGGCCCCATTTGATGAGAAAGAGGTCTTCGTAGCCGTCGTTATCGTAGTCGCCCCAGACGGCGCCCATCGATACGCCGGTGCCGGGTTGGTTGACGTCAGCAATCCCCATCTCAGGTGCGACATCTTTGAAGGTGCCGTCGTGCATATTACGATAGAGCGCGTTCTTGCTGCCCTCTTTGCTATTGGTGACATAGATGTCAGGCCAGCCGTCGCGGTCGAAGTCGACGATGGAGACCGACGCGCCCATGGATGCGACCTCAGGCATGATGCCGTTCAGTTTGGGATCAAGCGTCGGCGCCTGGTGGACGAAATTGATTCCGGCGGCGCGGGAGACTTCCTGCAAATAAAAGCCGTGGCGAGCCAGAGCCGCATTGGCGTCGAGCTTGATTCGCGTTGACGCACGGGCAGCGGAGACACGGCGTATGACCGTGGGAGTGGCCAACATGCCGAGGAAGACGATAGCAAGCACGACTCGTGCAACAGGGCCGCGTTTCATGGATTTGCCTTACTGCGCAGCGCGTCCTGAAAAGCTTCCGGAGTTATATACCGTGTCTGATAGTCCTGCCAGTCTTCAGGATGATGACGATAGACCCACTCGGTTTCCAGCGTCCCCGGGGGCTTGTCGTATTTCGTTTGGTTGTGATGGGGCAATGGTTGGACTGTCCTTGAGTAAGTCGAGTTATAGTCGCCGTCCTTAATCCATCCATCGCCCGCGATGACATAGTCGCGGACCCACCCAGAAGGCGGCGCAGGTTGAACAGGAAAGTGGAGCGACAATTCATCTCCGGCGTTCATGATCACATAGCGGTCATCGATTCCTGTGAGTAACTCGCGCACGTCGCCATATCTCGTGTAGTAACCTTCGAGATCGCGCCAGATCTGCGTAGTGCTCGCAAGATGCTTGTAGTCGGGAATCTCAGGCGATGAGTTATTCGCCTGATGGATGACGGAGTAACCGCGGTAGTGTAGGTCGGCGGTGGCTGGGGCTAAGCGAGTGATCTTCAGGGGTGTATCGGGCAGGCCCTGAGCCCACTCGATCGAATCCCAGTAGACTTCGAGATTGGTCCTCAGCCGTACTTTATGTGGAATGCCGGGAGAAAAGAGGCCTGTGAGATCGATCAGGCAAATCTTCTTTCTTCCCGCGGGAAAGCCAAGATTGGGACGCGCGACAACCCATCCGCCATGTCCGTCGGCCACTTCGAGGCTGAGAGGGCGCGCCTGCTCGTGATCCCCCTGGCTGATTGCAACGTTGATCGAGGAATCCGATGGATGCACCCAGCCTTTTGCGATGAGATAGAGCGGGCCGTTAGTGGGGACATCATCGCCTAGGTCGATTTCGACAAAGTGATCGCGCGTCACACCCTGATACTGGCCGCGTCCGAAGGTATCAAGATAACGGTTATCGAGATCGCGGACGATGTCTGTTACATCATGGCCCAAGTCGTCGATCGCGCGCGCGATCTTATGCGGAGTGGCGACGACGATGATCCGAGGCTTTACTGCGGGAACCACGAAACGCTCGTCGGTGAATATCTCGGTGCCTGCAGGATGGTCGACGGTCATGAGTGAGAGAAAGTCGTAGTAATAGGTCTCCCATAACTCGCCGGTGATCCGCAGGTCGTAGTAGCCGTCGTGAGGCGATAACTCATCGTGCGGAATCTTGTACCACTCTTCCGTTGCGGCGATGCTGGCTGTGCCCAGGTTGTTGATGCGCAGCCCGATCGCCGATCCCCAGGGCACGGCGTCCTTCACGAACTCCATGTCCTTGCCGTTGAAGGCGAAAAGGAATGGGCAGGAACCTTTGAGGCGCTGTTCGGTCACGACTTCCTGATCGGCCTTGAGAGCGAACTCCGCACGAACCGAGCCGTTCGGCCAGAGAATGCGAGCCACATCGACGCCAGTTTGCTCGCCTAGTCCAAAGTGCATCTGCGGCCCGGTGATCGGCTGCATCTGGACCAGCAGGCCGGAGCGAATCTCGATTTCGCCGCCGACTCCGAAGGAATTGATGCGCTGGTCGCCGGTCGCCTGCTTTGCACGCGGGCGAATGATCTGCCAGTGGTAGTTCTTTGTTCCGTGATTGGCGGCGCGCAAAGGCTGGCCGTCAGTCGAGAGACCGAGAAGATCCAAACGGCCATTCGTGTTGAGGTCGGCCGCGTCGGAGATGGAAGCTGGACCAGAAATGGATTGCGGCGAGGCGAAATTGCCTTTCTCGTCGCCAAGCCACATGAGAGCGCCCGGAGCGTTGGTGTTCGCAGGAGGCGTTACACGGCCAAGCAGCAGATCGACTGCGCCGTTGTTATCCAGATCAGCGGCGCGCAGGCGTACTTCGCCGGAGAGAAAATTGTCAGCGGCGGGAACATGGGCGATCTCGACCTTCTCCCAGGTTTGGCTATCGGGGTTCTGGGAGAGACGGATGATTGCGCCATCGGTCTGGACGCCGAGCAGATCGAGAATTCCGCGGTGGCTCACATCGGCGGCTGTGATCGCTCGGAACTGGCCTGCGACGGGTAGCGCCGGCACCTCGGTGAACTTACCCGATCGCTGATTTATAAAGACGTGCAGGTGTCCGGCGCTGTCAATGAAGGTAGCGTCCGGGTTGCCGTCCCCGTTCAGATCGGCCCACAAAAAACCTTGCACGCCCGAGATTCCAGGAAATGTGTGGATAGGCGTGAAGGTATCGTCTCCATTGTTGCGAAGGATGATCGGCTCACCGGCCGTGCCGAGGATCAGATCAAGGTCGCCGTCAGCCTCGATATCGACGGCCCAGCCGCCGGTGTAATGACCGTTCACGATCGCAGCGGGGAGTTTGGTCTGCGCTGTGACGTCAGTGAATTCATCAGGCTTGTTTTGACGAAAGAAACGTACGCCGCCTGCCCCGGCGAGGACCAGATCAGTCTTGAAGTCGTAATTGAAGTCGATGGGAACAATGCTTTCCGGTTGCGGCGGAGTCTTTGCCGTTCCCCCTGGAAAGGAAATGGTCGCGCCGGATGCAAGGTGCACGGTGCTTCCGTTGGCTTCGACGACGGTCGGGGCGCCTTTGTCACCCAACGAGACGGCGCCGATCCAGGTCCAGGCGGTCTTGTCTGGATTGGGCAGCGGCTCAGTGGAGAATGTCATTGCGGTGTCGGCGGCAGCGGGAGTGAACTGCGGAGTCTCCAGGCGCAGGAAATGCGTGAAAGGCTGGGCCTCGTCGCCGGGAGGGGGCTTGATTGCGGCGAGGCTCTGGCGGAAGTCTGGGAGGCGCATCAGTGCATTGCGCAGAAAGGTCGTGCGGGTCGCAGCGGCGCGCGGGTCGGGTCCGGCAGTCGCTGTGTCTAGGGCTGTGAGCTGTTCCTGCACTTCCGTCGGCCAACCCCGCGATTGTGCGTGGATACGGGCAAGGGCCTGCTTCAGAGTGGCGGAGTCGCCGCGTTTGGCGGCCACGCGGCTCAGTTCGAGGAGAGCGGCCATGTTATCCGGCTGCGCGGCCACGATGCGCTGCATCAGTTTCTGGAATTCTTCGTCGCTGTGGGGATCGCCCTGGCGCTCAATTTCTTCCGCGAGCCGGTAGGTCGCGATCAGGTTGTTCGGATTGAGATCGACGGCCTTGTGGAAATCGGCGATGGCCTCAGTGGATTTTCCCCTGCCTGCGTCGACCAGGCCCAGCAGGTAGTAGATCGCGTCATTCTTTGGAGCCAGCTTTCGTGCGCGTTCTATCCTATCTGCTGCAGGATCGAAGTTTCGCTGGCGCAGCGCGAGGATGCCCCAGTTCGTCCACCCGGCCGGTTCGCCGGGAACGATCTGTGTTGAGCGGGAGAGCTCGCGCTCAGCGCGTACGTCGTCTCCAACCTGCAGCGCGGCGAGACCGACATAAAACGCGGAAACGAAGTCTTTATAGGCCGTTGACGACCGATCGGGCAGCCGGGAGCGGCATCCAGCGAGAATCAGTGCCGATGACGCAAGCGCGCAGACGAGCGGCCGCATGCGCCGCAAGCGCGGATGGCCCTTCTCCATGGTGGAATTGAAATCCCGGCTGTTCATGCGCTGCCTGATCGTGGTCGTGACTCTCCTGAACATATCGGATTCATGCAGCGGCGGGAAACTGCTCTGCTTCTCAAGCAGTGGTTTTCTGCACCTTTCTGCGCTGCGCTCTTCTTCTGTTCTCACGCTTGGTGGTAACTGCTTTGAACCACAGCAGGCCGACGCCGAGGAAGGGAAGCGCAAAGAGCAGGAGATCCCAGCGGCCGAGCAGGGTTGGTGTCACGGGAACGTCGGTGTCCGTCTCGCCGCTTCTCTGTGAGCTGGTGATGAGAATGCGCACGTGCCACATCTCCTCCTTGTCAAACGGAACCGTGGTTTTGAACTCCACCCGGTCGTGGAGTTTTTCGCGCCACGCGTCATAGGTTACCTCGGGAAGCCGCCCGCTCACTGGGCGGACGGCGACCTGCACTTTCATGTCGGTGGCCACCGAGCCGCCCGGCGGCGGGTTGATGATGACGAAGAAGCTTCCGACACCGACATCGGGATTGCTCCAGACGTCAACCGAGAACGGCCCCACCTTACGGTTCTGCATGATGGGATAGGGAGGTCCGATGTGCGCCCAGGCGGGCATGCCTCCGCACAGAGCAAGGAAGACAAGGATCAGGCGATTACGCCTGGAATTGAGTGCGAGCTCAGAAAGGACCTTGTGCATCGTTGTTTATCCAGCCATCATCGTGGCGCGCATGTCCATCGGTTGTGTCATGAGCCAGGCGGAAGCCAGAAAAATCATGAAGCACACCACGGCCCATGGCAGGAAGGCGCGAAGGGCATGCTCCTCTGAATCTTCCTCCGCCAGACGCCAGGCGATCAGCAGTGACCCGGCCCAGCCCAACAGAAGAAAACCGAATTCGATCGGCTGCACAATGTACTTTGGGATGCCGAGCAGCGTCCATTGCGGATCGCCGAGGATCGGCCAGCCAAGGCTCGCAAGAGCGTTCTGTGTGACAGGAATGATTGTGTAGAGGCCGGTGAAGAAGTGGAATCCGTAGTGCGCCAGCCACATGCCGAAGCCCAGCGGCACCAGCGCATAAGCATAACGCACGACAAGCGGCAACCAGGCGCGCTTGACGCCAGCCCATGCGCGGGTGATCCAGGCCGCGCCCCCAAGCAGCACGACGGGCTCTACAACCAGGAAGATAGTGAAGAGCAATCCGAGAATGGGTGCAAGGCTACGGATATGAAGCAGGCGGCCAAGCCAGCTCTCGACGGCGTAGACGGGGCTGACCATGCCGAAGGCGTTCATGAGCGCGCCGAAGCAGAAGACAATGGCAAGAGCTGCGATGTCCTTGCGGCGCGAGAAGTAGCCGACGCCCGATCGCTGCGGGTCGGACATGAGCTCGCTCGCCGGCAAGCGGCTCAAGATGCCGACATTGTCATGCGGACAGGCATGCACGCAGTCAAGGCAGAAGGTGCAGTCCATGTTGCCTGATTTTCCGGGTAGAAAAAGCGCCAGCTCGCAGCCGCGCTGAAGGACGACGAGGTCTGATCCCGGAGCATCGGAGCGCGGAGCATGCCTGCCGCGAATGCAGTCCCTGGTATGACAGTCAGAGCAGATTTCCTGATCGCGCACTTCTACTTCAAGCGGCGAGACGGTAGACGCGATGAAGTTGAACTGGCCTATAGGACAGACAAATTTGCAGAAGGTCGCGTGCTTGAAAAAGCCGTCGATGATCAGCACAGCAAGGAAGTATCCGGCGATGATCCATGCCGTCACCCAGGGAGACGACCACAGTCCAAACAGTTCGTAAGTGAACAGGATGAGCGCAAAAAGCGCCACCGCTACCCACTTATTGCGCAGCCTGCGCGGCCAGGTGAAGTGGGGGTGAATGAATCGCCGTAAGGTGTTGCGCGCCAGCATAAAGGGGCAGGCCATGCAGAAGAAGTTGCCCGCCACGAGAATGACGAGGACCAGCGCGCCGCGAAAGTGAACCCAGGTGAGCACGGTGGCGAGGTTTTTCGGCGAGATCGTCGGCCCGAAAAGGCCGTGCAGAATCATTACCAGGCTCACGGAGAGCAGGGGGATAGCCAGAACAGTGCGCGAGTGTCTCCACTTTAGGAAGCGGCCAAGTACCGGCACGAGCAGCAGATCGAACGGCGGAGCTTCGATGAAATCGTCTTCGAGACCGTCGTTCGGAGCGGGCGAATTGGACAGGGTCGCGGGCAATTTCCTAGTTTGACTGGACGCCCTTCACGTCCACCTGACGCTCGATCTTTCTACCGTCGGCAAGCTTGATGTGCATCAGGAGCACCCAGTCGCCTGCCATGTTGAAGTTGATGGGTGCGCTGTAAGTGCCTGGCGCCATTTCCTTGGCCTGCGCGAAAACCGGACTCATGCCCGGGTGGGACATGTCAGCCTCCACCATGATAGCGGCATGAGCGATGGGATTGTGGGTCGCATCCGTGATCTCGACGGTGACTGTCGCGGGGCCGACCCCCGCAGGCTGCGGCGTGATCCGCTGCCGCACGGTGATTCCTGGCACGCCATCATCGGATCGACGACAAGCCACAAGTCCCAGGCAGGCAAGAGCGAGAGCTACATAAATCGCTCCATAATACTGGGGGGCCGCCAGACGGCGAACCCCGGTCATATGCCTTCGAATCAAAACTACTCCTCAACATGCGACCGGCGGGTGGGTAGAAAATCACGCAGCGCACGCTGCATCTTCCTCGGCATCCTCATCCTTGCGCCATGAACAGGTGCAGGTTGCTTGCTGCTTCTCGCCCTCGGGTGGGAACATGTGGTAATACATGCCGATCACCATCGGGATAAAGACCACTGAGTTATAGAAGAGGTGTAGCTCCACGCGCGGAAAGACCAGTTGCAGAACGCTGAAAGGTACAGGCTTGCCCCAGAAGTTGCGATGAATGATAAACGCCTGGGTGAACAGCAAGAGGTGCTCGATATGATGCCAGAACTGGATCACCAGAGCCACCGTCCACCACTTGCGGCTCAGACCGGTGAATCCTTTGCGCAGCACCCAGATGCCGATGAGCATGACCAGCGCGTAAGCATAGTGCAGCATCTCGGACTTGATGAGCCACGGATACCAGAGTCCCAAAATGCCATTGGCCTTCGGGCGCGGCCATCCCATCACCCAGATCTGATACGCCTGCGCCAGATGCTCACCCCAGTGCGCGAGCACAATTGCCATGAAGATAAATAGCGCGCGCTCATGCCATTGCGAATTCAATTTGTCGTAAAGACTTTGGCTCGACGCGGGAGCCACCGTGATATGGGGGATGCTCGGGTTGGAAGCAGCCATGAAAACTTACCTCGTGGGATGAAAAGAGGAACGCTCTCAACCTACTGAAACGGCCACTCCTCCGTCTTCGCCCAATCGATGGAAGATTATCTCAAACTTTTGGTTGACCCCTTCAGTGACAATCCTTAGTACTTCAGTACTTCGCTGGCGGTTGGAGAGAAAGATCAACCCTTAGTTGGTTGACCATCCCCGCCCTCTGCCGTCATCTTTGCTCCAAGCCATGCTCGGGAAACCGGGTCCTCACGGTCCTTCTTCTATGGTTGTCCTGACCACTCCCCCAGCGCAGGTGACAGGAATCTAAGGGCAGCGGTTATCGCTGCAGCTGGGTAAGGTCTTACACAAATCGGGAAGCGAATCCCGGCAGGAAATGCACGAACCACTTTCTGGAGGCTAGTTTGCGCCGTTCTATTTGCTCGTTAGCTGTGTTGTTAACCGCAGGCACGTTGTCTTTATCCGGTCAGTCATCATCTGGTCAGTCGTCGTCCGTGCAGCCAGCGGGCGCGCCAAAACAGGCCACCAGCAGCCATCCCGTCACCTTCTTTGTATATGAGCGGGCGCGCGGGGTCGGCTGGGAGTGGTACGAGGTGCCACCTTACGAGAATTCGTATGGCTACGGCGAATCCTTGCTGCGGTTTGGACTGTCGCAAAACCTCGCGAAATGGGACTGGAGGCTGGAGATTACCCAGCCAACAGTCCTGGATGCGCCAGCGGATTCGGTGAGCCCTGTGACTGCGCAGGGCCAGCTCGGATTGGGGGCAAGCTACTACGTTGCGAATGGCAATAACTCCTGGCCAGTCGCGGCGTTTGTGAAACAGGCCTTCATCCGATACGACGCCGCGGAAGACCAGAATATCCGCTTGGGAAGGATTGAGTGGGTTGAGGGCACAGAGACAAAGCCGAAAAATCCTACGCTGGCGTGGCTCCAGCCGAACCGCGTGGCGCAGCGGTTGATCGGCAACTTCGGCTTCACCGTTGCGCAGCGCAGCTTTGATGGAATTGACGCTCACTATGGCAAAGGAACCTGGGACGTAACCACTATGTTTGGCCGTGCCGACCAGGGCGTCTTTAACATGAACGGCAATCCGGAGATCAATGTAGACACGCAGTATCTCGCCTACACCAAGTCTGACTGGAGCGACCGCTTCCTGTGGCGCATATTTGCAATCGGCTATCACGACGGTCGCACCGGCATTACAAAGACGGACAACCGTCCACTGGCGGTGCGCCAGGAGGATCATCACAACATTCGGATTGGCACGTATGGCGGCGACTTTCTCACGGTTGTCCCCGCTGGACCGGGACAGTTCGACTTAGTAGGCTGGGGCGCGCTGCAAGATGGCCGGTGGGGACCGCAGGAGCATCGTGCGGGCGCGGCAGCTGCCGAGGCCGGGTATCAGTTCCTTCATACGCCCAGCACTCCTTGGATTCGCGGCGGCTGGTGGCGCAGCAGCGGCGACAACAATCCAAGCGATGACAAGCACGGTACATTTTTTGAATTGCTGCCAACGCCTCGCAACTATGCGCGGACGCCTCTTTATAACCTGATGAACCTGAAGGACGAGTTCGTGCAGCTCATTGACCGTCCAACAAAGAAGTGGGAGTTGCGCAGCGACCTGCACTGGCTGCAGCTCACTTCCGGAAAAGATCTCTGGTACCAGGGCGGCGGCGCCTACGACAACAAGGTTTTCGGATTTACCGGGCGGCCGGGCAATGGATCGACCTCATTTACAAACCTTGCCGATATCAGCTCGGACTGGCACGCGACTTCGCATCTGGACGTGAATCTGTATTACGGGCATGGCTGGGGGAAGACGGTCGTGGAAAAGATCTATCCTGCCGGCCAGACATCGCAGCTCAGCTATCTTGAACTGGTCTATCATTGGTCCGCGCCGCTCATGGCGCACCGCTAGGCATCTGAGGCGCGGCTTGACCGGTGGCAAGCCGTGCTGCGTTGATTCTGGTGAAGATGCTACACTCTACGGTTTTCCTACCGTTTTGAGGAGCACCATGCCGCCTGAATCCGTTGCCGTATCCGCCATCCCTCCGCTGACTCATCTGAACGAAGATGAGCAGCTCTTTCGCTCCACTGTGCGCGACTTTTCGCACCAGACCATCGGTCCGCTGGTTCGGCAGATGGACGAAGAGCAGCACTTCGCCGCCGATTTGTTACCGCAGTTGTTTCAATTAGGGCTGATGGGGATCGAGATTCCCGTCGAGTACGGCGGCGCAGGCGGCTCCTTTTTTGAGGCCATCCTTGCCGTCGAAGAGATTTCGGCGATCGATCCTTCGGTTGGCGTATTGGTCGATGTGCAGAACACGCTCTGCGTGAATGCACTGCTGCGGTGGGGGGCGTCCGAGCAGAAGAAGCGATACCTGCCGCGCATGGCCGCCGACACGGTCACCGCGTATGCTCTGAGCGAGGCGGCTTCGGGTTCGGATGCGTTCGCTCTTCAGGCGCGAGCAGAGAAGCGCGGGGGCGAATATGTGCTCAACGGCCAGAAGCTGTGGATCACCAACGCCAAGGAGGCCGGCCTGTTCATCATCTTCGCCACGCTTGATCCCGCTGCGGGATACAAGGGCATCACGGCGTTTCTGGTTGAGAAGGATTTTCCAGGATTCACCGTTGGCAAGAAGGAGGACAAGCTTGGTATTCGCGCTTCGTCGACTTGCGAGCTGATCCTCGAAGACTGTCGCGTGCCGGAGGAGAATGTTCTCGGTGAGCCCGGCAAGGGATACAAGATTGCCATCGAGACACTGAACGAAGGCCGCATCGGCATCGGGGCACAAATGCTGGGGCTTGCCCAGGGCGCGTGGAACTGCGCCGCGAAATATGCTCAGGAGCGCAAGCAGTTCGGCAAGCCCATCGCTGAGTTCCAGGCCGTGCAGTTTGCGCTCGCCGAGATGGCGACTGAGATCGAAGCTACTCGCCTGCTCGTCTACAATGCCGCGCGCCTCAAGGATGCGAAGCTGGATTATGTCCGCGAGGCGGCAATGGCAAAGTACTTCTCGTCGCAGGTGGCTGAGCGGGTGGCCAGCCACGCTGTTGAGGTCTACGGCGGCTACGGATTCGTCAAAGACTATCCAGTGGAAAAGTACTACCGCGATGCGAAGATCGGAAAGATCTACGAGGGCACGTCGAACATGCAGTTGGCGACAATCGGCAAACTGGTTCTCGGGAGGAACAAGCGGAGCTGAATACTCGTGATCTCGCGCCGCGGAGTAACCTTAAGGCTGAGGTCTTTTCCTGGCGATGAAGGCGCTCCTTCTTTCTGAATACAGCAAACTTGATGTTACGAATGACATGCCCCGCCCGTCCCCCGGTCGTGGCGAGGTGCTGATCCGTATTGCCGCGTGCGGTATCTGCGGCAGCGACGTACACGGGTATGACGGCTCGTCGGGGCGGCGGATTCCGCCGTTGGTGATGGGACACGAGGCGGCGGGGACAGTTGCGGAGGTTGGCGATGGGGTCCGGCAGTTCGGCCCGGGCGACCGGGTGACCTTCGATTCCACTGTCTACTGCAGCGAGTGCGAGTACTGCCGTGCGGGTGAGGTGAACCTGTGTGACAACCGTCAGGTGGTGGGCGTCTCATGTGGGGACTATCGCCGGCATGGGGCGTTCGCTGAGTATGTCGTCGTGCCGGAGCGCATTGTCTACAGGCTGCCAGATGAGCTGGGCTTTGCCGAGGCAGCCATGCTGGAGGCGGTCTCGGTCGGGTTGCACGCAGTGCGGGAAGCCGGGCTCAGGGGCGGCGAGACGGCGCTGGTCATCGGCGCGGGCATGATCGGGCTGCTGACTCTGCAGGCAGCGCGCGCCTCTGGATGCTCGCGGGTCTTCGTCGCGGATCTGGATGCCACGCGACTTACGCTGGCGCGCGAGATGGGGGCTGACGAGACGATCCAGATGGCAGGGGCAGCTTCGGGCGCGGCGCTGATCGACGAGGTGCATCGACTGACGGGCGGCCAGGGCGTCGACGTGGCATTCGAGGCTGTGGGTCGGGATGCGACGGTCGCGGCGTCGATCGACAGCGTGCGCAAGGGTGGGACGGTGGTGCTTATCGGCAACGTTACTCCCGAGGTCAGGCTGCCGTTGCAGAAGGTCGTCAGCAGACAGATCCGGTTGCAGGGAACTGCGGCTTCGTCGGGTGAGTATCCCGAGGCGATCGAGTTGATGCGGACGGGCGCGATCAGGGTGAAGCCGCTGATTACGGCGGTTGCCCCGCTCGAGGATGGTCCGCAGTGGTTCGAGCGACTGCATCGCGGCGAGCCGAACCTGATGAAGGTGGTGCTAACTCCGTCTGAGCCGGGAGACCTTGCCTCGTGAGTGAGAACCTCTTCGACCTGAGCGGGCAGGTGGCGCTGATCACCGGCGCGAGCCGCGGACTCGGACAGTATTTCGGGCGGGCGCTGGCGAAGGCTGGCGCTGATCTCATCATTACCAGCCGCAGGCGCGGCGATCTCAGTGAGTTTGCCGGGGAGATCGAGGCGATGGGTCGTCGCGTGGTTCCACTGGAGCTCGATGTGCGGGATCACGCGAGCATCCAGAAGATGGCCGAGGAGGCGCAGGCTGCGGCCGGGCAGATTCACATCCTGGTGAACAATGCGGGATGCAACGTCCGCAAGCCGGCGCTCGAGGTCACGTGGGACGATTGGAACCTGGTTGTCGAGACCAATCTACGCGGCAGCTTTTTTGTGGCTCAGGCGATTGCGTCGGGGATGATCCCCCACGGGTATGGGCGGATCGTCAATATCGGGTCGGTGACGAGCGTCTTCGGGTATGCCGGGCTGGGGCCGTACACGGCCAGCCGGGGCGGTATCCGGCAGCTGACGATGAGCCTGGCGGACGACTGGGGCAGACACGGCATTACGGTCAACTGCCTCGCGCCGGGGTGGTTCAAGACGGCGCAGAACCAGGTGATGTACGAGAACGCCGAGTGGGTTGAGTATCTCAAGGAGCGCATCCCGCTCAAGCGGCCGGGCGCGCCCAACGATCTGGACGGCGCGATCGTCTTTCTGGCCTCGGAGGCGAGCCGTTACGTCACCGGGCAGACGCTGCTGGTCGATGGCGGCATCTCGACGGGAGCGATGCAGGCGACCGTTCCAAAACGAGAAGGATGAGGGGTACCCCCCTCCCCCCTGTTTTTCTATGATTCCGTAATCCATTCATTCCACATAGCTTATTCTTGCAGCTCTGTAACCCATTCATTTTGCTGGAATAAGCTGTAATCCATTCTTTCTGCATGGGTTACCGGCGATCGGTGGCTTGTAATACTGTAACCCATTCATTTTATTGGCAGAACTTGTAAGCCATTGTTGCGATGTGGGTTAGCGGGGGGCGGCTGAAGATGGTGCGGTATGGGGATGGAGGTGGGCGAGTACCTGTTCCTCCAGTAAATGTTCCAGCCTTGCGGCGGCGGCGTCGAAGACGGTCTGGGCGTACAGCGGCGGGATGAGTTTAGCGCGAAGCTCGTAGAGGGTGTTCGAGAGCGCGACGGAGACGTTAAAGGAGTCCATTTTTAAAATCATGGCAACGATTGCGCGAGCGTCGGCGTTTCGCTGGCGCTGGCCGGGATCGGAGTGGTTGCGACACCAGGGCTGACCACGGCGGGCAAACTGGGTGCATCGCGAGCCGGTTGCGAGAATTTCGGCACAGAAACGGGCCATTGGGGGCTCCTCCAAAAATAGAAAAGGCCCGCCGGAGCGAGCCTACAGGAATCTCTACTTCTATTTTATCGGGTTTGGGGAAATTGCCGGTCAGGTGTGTGGGAGTTTCTTCGGTTTGAAATGAGAGAGTTGCGGGGAAAGGTGGGATAGAGGGATTGACACAGAAAGCGTGTGGACAATCCCATGGCGGTCGATGAGCGATCAGGGCCTGTTGGCCTCAGTTAACGGCCATTTTCCGAGATGCCGGTTTTTCGCCAACTTGCTCGGGGGTGAATGGGCGCGTTGGCCTGATGGCGTCAGTCCATGGTCATGCTTGGCTCGCAACCTTCAAGTTTGATCTAAACTCTCTTCATGAGAAGTTCGACACCGTATGTTGCAAACACTCGAGGAATAGCGGTGAGCGTTGAGCCAACTTATCTTGAGACAAGATCATCCCCTGAAAGCTCGCAGTATCTTTGGGCTTATCGAGTGATCATCGAGAATCAGGGACGGGAAACGGTGCAGCTGCTGAGCCGGCACTGGATGATCACGAATGCGCGTGGCGAATTGACTGAAGTCAAGGGACCAGGGGTTGTCGGGGAGCAACCGATCCTAAAGCCAGGACAGCGGTTTGAATATACAAGTGGCGCACCTCTCAACACGCCGTCCGGGATGATGGGCGGTGCTTACCAGATGGAGAGTGAGGGCGGTGAGCGTTTTGATATTGAGATACCGACGTTCTCACTGGATCGTCCGAATCAGGCCCAAATTTTGAATTGAGAGAAATAGAGGCCGATCACTTCTCATAAGCCGACTTATTGTTCCCGATCATTCAGTCACAGAATTCATGGTCAGTTAAAGGAAGGGCGCTCGATCCGTTTAACGGTGTATACGGGCAGGATTTCCTCTTGCCGATGCAGTTCGAGACCGAGCTTGCTCAGAACCGCGAAAATTGTGGGCAGGCTTTCGAAGTTCACGTTCCCGTTGCCGTTTGGTGGCGGCGGGGGCAGCCGCATGGGTAGCCAGCCTTCCGTGTGTACAGTGAACAATCCGGTAAGGGTGGTGTGGTTCACAACCGGCAGATCGGTCCAGTTTTCGATGTAATGGGCGAGGTCGTCCATACTTATCGCGTTCGCGTCCAGAGGATGGCCGAAGCCGATGACGAAGTAATGGCAGCCTTCCGGCGCGGTATCGAAGATGCAGTTCTTGGTGGTGACCGCCGACTTCTGGAGCTTAGGCCCACTGCCGGAAACGGTAAGTGCATAGGCGGACATGTGTTCATGCTCAACACGCATCACGAGACTGAAACGATCGGCGAGCAATTGCCGGATCATTTGTTGAAGCCGGGCTTGTGCCTCGCTGTCCTGAAAACTCGCGCGCGTTGGCGTTGGCGGGCGCTTCGGCTTCGATATCGTAGCTGTCGCGGAGAGTCCAGCCGGGAAGAGAGTTGAGACGCGGCGAAGGGTTAGACGGCACGTCGTAGGCGTAACTCAAAAGCTCGATCACGGGAACCGCATGCGCAATCAGATCGCCGTCAGGCAGCACTTGCATTCGGCTGCTATGCGGGTCGGTCGAAGGAGCAGGTTTTATGGTGATCTTTTCAAATGCCTGCGACTGAACGGCCATGGGCCAAGCTACGAGGAAATATAAAACTGCCCGGTAGAACACTGACATAGTCCACCTCCTCCACTCGAATGACTATGGGAGCATAATACTCCACTCGAATGTCTATGGGAAGGCGTTTTTTGAAATCTTCTGACAGCGGTGGAGGCGGATGGGATCGCATGGATTCTTCACTCCCCTTCACTTCGTTCAAGGTCGTTCAGAATGACAGCATCGAAGATTATTCAGGGCTGAAACCCGTACCTTATGGCATCACAGCACTCCTCTTGACAATGGTTGTTGCGAGGAGTATTGTTGGGTTGTAGATGAAATCCGCTACCCAAGCCGTTATCCGGGCCGATCTCAAGCTAAAGCCAGGTTCTTTGCCGGAGGAGGTCGCGCACCTTGAGATGATGCGCACGATGGAGGCCCTGTCGCACCGATTTGCGCAGGTGTTGAAAGCCGAGGATCTTTCGTCGACGCAGTACAACGTGCTGCGCATTCTGCGGGGCGCCTCGGAGGGACTTGCGTGCGGGGAGATTGGCAATCGCATGGTGACGCGGGACCCGGATATTACAAGGTTACTGGACCGGCTCGAGAAACGATCTTTGGTCACCCGTTGCCGGGAGACTAAGGATCGACGGACAGTATGGGTGCGGATTACTCCGGAGGGGCTGGAATTGCTTGCGCGGCTGGATGAACCCGTGCGTGCGACTCATCGCGAGCTTCTGGGGCATCTTGGAAGCAAGCGATTAAAGCTCCTGGCGGATCTGCTGCGTCTTGCCCGCCAGCCGTATGGTTAATTTTTTACACTATATTTGTTGCAACGAATATTGTTGTAACGCATCCAATGACTCGTAAGCACAATTCGAACCATCTGAAAGGAAACACCGCTATGAGCACCACAATTGCAGCCCCCGCCATCACCACCTGGAACGTCGATTCGACCCACTCGGTTGTCGAGTTCAAGGTAAAGCACATGATGATCTCCAACTTGAAGGGTCATTTTACCGGCGTAAGCGGCACGCTATCGCTGGATGAGGCTGATCTGACGCAGTCGAGCGTGGAGGCGGCGATCGAGATTGCGTCGATCCACACACTGGATGCGGGCCGCGATGCCCACCTGAAGGCTGAGGACTTCTTTGACGCCGAGAAGTTTCCGACCATGCAGTTGAAGTCGACGCACGTCGCGGTGAAGCCGGATGGAGAACTTGTGGTGACAGGCGACCTGACGATCAAGGGAGTCACCCGCAGCGTGAAATTCGTGGTGGAGGGACCGACCGCGGCGACGAAGGATCCGTGGGGCAACACGCGTATTGGTTTGGCGGCGACCACGAAGATCAATCGCAAGGACTTCGGGCTGACCTGGAACGCGGCGCTCGAGGCCGGCGGGTTGATGGTGAGTGAGGATGTCAGCATTACCCTGGACCTGCAGTTTGTGAAGCAGGCGTAAGGGCGGCGCAGCGGGTTGGAAGGATCCGCCGCCAGGGCAAAAGGCGTGTTCTGGCGGCGGATAAGACTGAAGTATCGGTCAATACAAGCCGAGTTCGGGGTACTATTTCTTCGTGGCAACACTCATCGCGCGACGGCCTTTCCCCGTCGCTGCTCGCTCGCCTGAATGATTTCATTCATATCGCCAACCGGACGTATCTCGAATATCGACCCATACTTCAGGGCCGGATGCTGCGACACGAGCTGAATGGCATGATTCATGTCCCGCGCCTCAAGCACGAGAATGCCGCCAAGCTGTTCCTTGGTTTCCGCATAGGGACCGTCGGTGGTCGCAACTTTGCCGTTCTTCCAGTACACGGTCAACGCGGTTTCAGAAGGCTGAAGAGCTTCTCCGCCAGCCCAGTGCCCGTTGGCGCGCAAGTGGTCGTCATACTCAAAGCATTCGTCGAACATTGCGTTTCGTTCGGCCTCGGTCATGTCAGCATGTTTTGCCGGCTCGTAGTATCCCAAACAGATGTATTTCATGCACCTCTCCTCTTGTTGGTGGCCAGCAGCGCAACCTTGCGCGCTGGATTGTTGCGGGGTCCCGCTGACAGGTTCTGGTCAGCGGTGCTTCACCCTATAGTCGTCGGGCGCAGGGAAAATCGACAGCAGAGCCAGAGTTTTTATTTCCCGCAGCCGCCCGGCGAGGAAATGGCGCTCCGGCTCCTGCCGCGCCAGGGCCGCAGGCGGGGATGCGCTTGCTATACCTACGCTGACAAGGCCGCCTTCTCGATCTGCTTCAGCCTTTCCTTCAGCAATTCCTGCTCTCGAAGGTTTTGAGTCATTGTGATTGCGCGTTGGATTTCCTCACGCGCCTCGGTGAACCTCCCCATCTTCATAAGCAGGTCTCCGCGAACAGTGGGGAGCAGATGGTAGCCAGCCAGGGCAGAGTCAGTGCGGGGCCGGTCCATTGCATCGAGTGCATCGAGTCCAGCAGCAGGGCCTTGCGCCATGCCAATGGCGACCACACGATTCAGTGCCACGATGGGAGACGGGCGGATCTGCATCAGAGCGTCGTAGAGAAGGACGATCCGCTCCCAGTCGGTCTCTTCGGCTGTGCGAGCCCGCATGTGACAGGCAGCAATCGCTGCCTGCAAAGCATAGTGTTTAGCGCCACCGTCCAGGTTTTGCGCGCGTTCGAGCGCAGTCATTCCTCGCTGAATCTGTGCGTGGTCCCACAAAGAGCGGTTCTGGTCCGGCAATAGAACTGCCTCGCCCTTTGGTCCCCGGCGGGCTGCAGTGCGCGACGCGTGTAGTTCCATCAGAGCCAGAAGACCGTGAACTTCAGGTTCGCCGGGAAGAAGTTGCACCAGTATGCGGCCGAGCCGCAGCGCATCGTCGCAGAGGGCAGCCCGCATCCATTCGTCTCCCGATGTCGCGGTATATCCTTCGTTGAAGATCAGGTAGACCACGGAAAGTACTGACTCCACCCTGCGGCGCAACTCGTCCCCGCGCGGCGTCTCAAAGGGAACGTTGGCTTCCGCGAGAGTCTTCTTGGCGCGAAAGATACGCTGGCCCATCGTCTTTTCAGGCACAAGGAAGGCGCGGGCGATCTCCGCGGTAGTAAGGCCGCCGATCAGGCGCAACGTAAGCGCGACGCGTCCTTCCACCGCAAGCACCGGATGGCACGCGGTAAAGATAAGGCGCAGGACGTCATCGTCGATCACCTGATCCAGTGCCTGGTCCATAGCCTCTCCGAGCCGCTGCTGTTGCGCTTCAAGCTCCCGGGCAATTTCTTCGTGCTTTTGCACAAGCATCTGTCCACGGCGGAGAGTATCGAGAGCGCGCCGCTTGGCCGCCGTCATCAGCCATGCAGCGGGATTTTCGGGAATACCTTCTTCGGGCCACACCTCGAGGGCAGTGACGAGAGCGTCCTGGGCGAGTTCCTCTGCAACGCCGATATCGCGGGTGACGCGGGCAATGGCGGCGATAAGCCGTGTGGACTCGATCTTCCACACGGCTTCAATCGTGTGAGGCACATCTTTCATGCCTGCTAGATTACGGCGTTCCGGTATTCACTGACGATGTCGCGCCGTCGAACTATCCGGTCTTCAAAGGGCCAACGACCTTGTAATGATTGAGGAGGATGCCGGTCGGCGTTGTTTTCGGGTTGAGGAGTTCGAATGTGATTGGCGCCGTTCCTTCCACAAAGAAGCGTTTTCCTGTGCCCAGCAGGACCGGATAGACGAGCAGCAGGACTTCGTCCGCAAGCCCATGTTCGAGCAGCGGCGATGTCAGTGTGGAGCTACCCCAGAGGATAAGGTCCGGGCCGTCCTGTGACTTGATGCGGCGAAGACCCTCGACCAGGTCCGGTCCAACGGCCTCGAACGGGCCCCATTCAAGGCTGTCTGGCCTGTGGGTCACGACGTATTTCGTCGCAGCATTAAGGCGGTCCGCCATCGGACTGCTCGGCGCCTTTGGCCAGGAGCCCGACCATGCATCATAGGTGCGACGGCCAAGCAGCACATCGTACTTCTCGCCATGGGCGGCGACGAGTGCATCTCTGCCAGCCGGGGTCCGATAGGGCGAGGACCAGTCGCCGTAGGGGAAATTGTTTTCATCCGCGGACTGCTGGATCACGCCGTCCAGCGAGATGTGTTCGAAAATTTTGAGCTTTCTCATTTTGAGTCTCCGTGGCCAGGTGATTTCATATTCGGCCGGATTTTCAGGAACGCTCGCACCTCGACAGGAACACGGCAGGCGACGACGGCTTTGCGTGCCCACGCGAGCGCCTCATCCATATCAGCGGCTTCGAGTATCCAGAAGCCGCCCACATGCTCCTTGGTCTCAAGGTACGGCCCGTCGGTGATGACCACCTCTCCACCAGGCTCCTTACGCAATGATTTCGCCCTGGCTGCCGGTTCCAGGCCGCCAGCAAAGAACCTGGCGCCGGCGGCATCCATCTCTTGGTTGAGCGCGCCGATATCGCGAATCATCGCTTCGCCTTCCAGAGACGAGTCGTAGTTGTCGGGGTGTTGAATTGCGACCAGATATTGCGGCATATTTTTCTCCTTTTACATGCTCGGCGCCGGCGTGCCATCGGACCATTTGTCCGCGCCTACCAGGAATACGGCTATGGGAGGAAAGCTTTGGAGCTGTGGATACGACTGCCCGGATGAATACCAAAAATTCACTGCCATAACCGGAGAATTGGGGAGATTCGCACCCCAGGCTGCAACGTCCTTGATGGGTGCGTAGAACATGATGTGAGGCATGTTGTGGCCGCCGTTATCGGTAAGGTAGGACGACTTCGCCATCATGTAGGACACGGCTCCCGGCTCGAGAGGCGGGCAATTCTTTCTTCTCGAGTGCCGCCTTGATTGCGGCGATGACCTCGACCCTGGATTGGCCGGCCAGCAGCAATTCGGTCCGTTTATAAGCAAGCGGCAGCATGGAGCGCGCGGCCGGTGGATTGAGGCATTCCGCAGCTCGAACTTTCGGGTTCCAAAATTCGGGCCAATCGAAAATAGCCCCCCATCCACGTCCCACCCAGCACACCCAGCCATTCTTGCCTTCCACCGCGGTTTCGTAGCCATGCCGGCCAAGGACGAGAACCGTGGCATCGCGTGAAATGGCGTCCGGTGCTGCGCTGCGCGCCAGCGCGATCTCGGCAGTTCGGTCCATGAGATACTGCTCGATCGGGGCCATCTTCGGATAAGGTGTCGCGGCATCCTGTGCCATCGCCAGGTGCGCCGTACCGAACACGGCAACGAGGATAACAACGAGTACAGCGGGCAGTGCGAAGCTCTTGATTGCGATTGCGCCAAGCTTCTTTTTCCGCATAGTTTTTCCTCCTGAGAATGGGCCCTTTTTTCGCGAGGATCGTCCTTCAGCGGGCAACGTTCTGTCGCCGTCGCTGCCCGCTTGCCTTTATCGGTTCGTTCAAGTCCGTTCAGTTGCCAGTCGGAGAGGGCACGAAGAATATCTCTCGCACCTCGACCTGCCCCCGGGTGGCGACGACGCCTTTGCGCGCCCATGCCACCGCCTCGTCGATGTCAGCGCATTCCAATATCCAAAAACCGCCAATGTGCTCCTTGGTCTCAAGGTACGGCCCGTCGGTGAGAAGAACGCCGCCATCGGGCTGCGCCCGCAGCGACTTCGCGGCCCCTAGCCCGCAAGCGAATTTCGTGACGCCAGCCGCGTCCATTTCGTCATTGAGCGCGTGGATCTCGCGGCCCACCGCTTCGTCCACTGTGGACGGGTCGAAGTCGTCGGGTTGGTAACCAGCAACCAGATATTGCGGCATTGTCTTCTCCTGGAATGGTGTTCAGGCGGGCTTGTTGCCCCGCCTTCACTATAACGACGAACGGCGGAACGGGAATTCTACAAATCGTCCAGGAAAGTTTGGTTCTTCCCGCGCTTTTATCCGTGTAAGAAAATCGGTGAACGTTTCGTCTGTCCCCGGTTTTATTTCAATTCCCGCAGCCGCCCGGCGAGGAAACGGCGCTCCGGCTCCTGCCGGACCTCTTGCCCAATCAGGGCGAGGGCCTTCTCATACGAAGCGCGGGCCTCCGGAAGCCGTCCCAGCCTGCGACACAAATCCGCGCGGGCGGAGTGTGCGAGGTGATAATTGGCGAGTTCCTCGCGCGCCAGCAGGCCATCGATGAGACGGAGACCCTGATCCGGCCCTTCACACATAGCGACGGCGACTGCGCGGTTGAGTTCGACGACCGGAGAAGGCTGAATACGAATCAGCCGGTCGTAGAGCAGCGTGATCTGGCGCCAGTCGGTGGATGCCGTCGAGGGAGCCTCGGAGTGAACTGCGGCAATGGCCGCCTGCAGGGTGTAGGCGCCGAAACGACGCGATCGAAGAGCGCTCTCGGTGAGGGAGATGCCTTCGGCGATGTGGTCTCGATTCCACAAGGAGCGATCCTGCTGGTCCAGCAGGATCAACTCTCCCTCGGCAGAGCTTCGAGCGGCGCGGCGCGATTCCTGGAGCAGCATGAGCCCAAGCAGGCCCATCACCTCGGGCTCGGGAAGAAGGTCGAGGAGCAGTCTACCCAGACGGATGGCTTCGCGGCTCAGTTCGGCTCCTGTTGTCTCCGCCGAATATCCCGCGTTGAAGACCAGGTACACAACCTGAAGCACGGCTCCCAGCCTCGCCGGTAATTCCTGCGACACGGGCACCTGGTAAGGAATCGCCTTATCGCGGATGACGGCTTTCGCGCGAACGATGCGTTGCGCAAGCGTGGCCGGCGTGACGAGAAATGCGCGGGCAATCTCCTCTGTGGTCAGGCCGCAGACTTCACGCAGTGTGAGCGCGACCTGTCCCTCCGGCGGCAGAGCGGGATGGCAGCAGGTGAAGATGAGACGAAGGCGATCGTCCTCGATCTCCTCTTCGACCTCATCTTCCTGAGGCGCTTCCCCAGGCGCTTTGTTAATGCGCGCTTCGTTCATATGCGCTTCAAGGTGCAGCGCAAGATCTCTCTGTGCTCCGTCGAGGCGCGCCCGGCGGCGCATCCCGTCAATGGCCTTGAAGCGCGCGGTTGAAATCAGCCAGGGACGGGTTTTGTCCGGTATGCCGGCTTGAGGCCACCTTTCCAAAGCGGCGGCAAAGGCTTCGTGCATCGCCTCTTCGGCGAGATCAAGATCGCCGAGCAGGCGCACCAGCGTAGCCAGAATCCTGCCCGATTCAGAGCGGTAAAGAGTCTCAATGGTCCGGCTCAGATCTTCGGGCGCACTCGGCGGCATGGATGCCAAGCTAGCAAACGGACTGACTCGACACAACGGGCGCGCCAATGCACGTCCGCAAAAGGCGGACGCTGCGGCCGGCTCAGAGCAGGCTGGTGCGGTCAGCGAGTGTAGGAGAACGTGCCGCAGAGGTCGGTGGAGTTGGCGAGGGCATCGGGGGTGAATACGGGCATTTTTGTTCCTGAGAAGAATGCGACCTGCAGGTCGCGGCTCTGAACATAGGTGGCCATCCACTGCGTCACTTCAGATCCGCAGAGGGTGTTGTGGTGGAGAAAGCGCTTTGCGGCGGGCACGCTCAGCCGGTAAAGATTCCCGCCGCCGGGGGCCTGGCTGTCGGCATTGAAGACGGCGGCGGCTTCGGCCGGCTCGAGCTTGCGTATCTCGGCGATGGTGAACGCGGTGAGGTCGATGGAGAGCTTGTCATCCAGAATCGCGATGTCGCCAGTAATGGCGTTGGCTGTCGAACTTGAGGCACGCCAGCTGCCCTTGTCCTGGGCGGGACTGGAAAGAGGGCAGGTCAGGAGCAGTGCCGCAGCGATGCCGAGCAGGGTATTTTTCTTCATGCTCCGAGGATGACATTCGGGAGAGCTTCTCAGCAAATCGCGGAGGCGCGCCATCCTTCGCACCTGCGCCGGAGGCGGGATTATCCGACCGTCATTACCTGTTTTTAACCTGATCGCCGGCGAGGTCGACTTACACGACAGCGATGAGAATAAAGGCACCGGCGTTCTCTATCCTTTCCGCAGGCAAATAGAATGCGTCAATGGGCCATATTCATGTGGATCGGAGAGAATTCTGTTGCCGGTTAGCGGCCGCTGCGGTTGCGCCGGGGATCAAAGGATGGGCGGACGCCGACGCCTACAAGGAGTCGGACGCTTACCGGTTTGTGGCGCGGACAGATCGCGAGAGAATTCTGAAGGCGGCTTCCGCGTACCTGACATCGCCGCCGGTTACGATTACGTCGTTTCCGACCGACCGCAGCCCGGGCGGGCTTCACGATTTCTTCTCGCAGGCGGATTATTTCTGGCCTGATCCGAAGAATCCCAATGGACCGTATACCAACCGGGACGGTCAGAGCAATCCGAACAATTTCAACGAACATCGCAAGGCGATGATTGCGCTGTCGATCCGGATGCCGGCGCTTACGGCAGCGTGGCTGCTGACGGGCGATGCGCGGTATGGGCAGCAGGCGTGTGCGCATTTGCGGGCGTGGTTTGTCACGGCCGCGACGAGGATGAATCCGAACCTGGAGTATTCGCAGGGCGTGCATGGCGTTTCGACGGGACGGTCGTACGGGATTATCGACACGCTGCACCTGGTGGAAGTGGCGCGCGCGGCGAGCATGGTTGGGCCTAGAATGCTTTCGGCTGCGGATGATACGGCTGTGAAGGCGTGGTTTCGCGAATATCTCGTATGGCTGGAGACGAGCGAGAAGGGAAAGGCGGAGCGTGCGGCGCTCAACAATCACGCAATGTGCTGGGCGCTGCAGGCGGCGGAATATGCACGGCTGATCGGCGACGGCGAGACCATGAATGAGGTAAGGCGCCAGTATATCGAGGTGCTTTTGCCGGGGCAGATGGGAGAGGACGGATCGTTTCCGAAGGAACTGGCGAGGACGAAGCCGTACAGCTATTCGATTTTCAATTTTGACGTGATGACGATGCTGTGCGTATCGCTGAAGGGTACGGGAGCAGAGCTGTTGCAGTTTGCGTTGCCGGACGGGCGCGGTATCTGCAAAGGGGCGGCATTTCTTTATCCGTATCTCAAGGACAAGAGCCGGTGGCCGTACCGGAAAGATGTGGAGCATTTTGACGCGCTGCCGGTGCGCTCTCCGGGACTGCTGTTTGCGGGGCTGGCGTGTAACCGGCGGGAGTATCTGGATTTATGGAAGACGATGAATCCCGATCCGACGGACACGGAGATAATTCGGAATTATCCCGTGAGGCAGCCGTTGTTGTGGGTGTAAGTAACCGAGAATATGTTACCCATGGCCGTTGAATGGAAATGAGACGAACAGTTGTCGGGAAAGATTTGTACTTATTACTGATACAAATAAAAATATTTCCGGTTTTCCTCTTGATATTTGTAGCCGACCTGTGTCACTGTATCTCAAGCAGAGGAAGCCATATTGACAACCAACCTCCAATTCGAATCCAAGATGCGGCCGGCGATCGTCGTGCATGTGTCTGATTCCTGGCTTCTGCGCGCCACCCCCCGAAATTAAAAGCGCGTTGTTCCTCTGCGGAATCCTGACAAACGAACAAAAGGCTGCATCGATAGCCCTGTAACAGCGTGTGGTGAAGCAAGCGGATACTGTGTCTGGTATACGATACTCTCCGCATAAAAGCATTTTCAGGTTTGCTGTACCGTTTCCAGTTCCTTCCAGGTCGCCGCTTCCTGATGGTCGCGTCGATTTGAGGTTCTCGGCTTCGGGATGGAACATTCCTGAAAATGCTTAAGCGACCGTTCCCTCGCGTTACAGGCAAGATACGCCAGTGGCGTAGTGTGCGGATACTTCTGTCGGTGAAGCCCACAAGGCGAGGCGGTTCGAATCCGCCACCGTTTCAGATTCATGGGACGGTATAAGGCCGCGCACGCTTGTTCCCTGGCGTGTAACAAGTTCTCCGGTGGCGAGGGCTTGGGGATACTTCTGCCAACAGGCGGATTAGAATGCCGCCAACCCGCTGCGGCGGGTCAACCCCCGGGCCGATTGTTCCCCGGAGATTTTGCAATTTGTAACTGCTCCGGTGGCGAAAGAATGGGTTACTTCGAATCGACAAAAAATACCCGTTCGGATTGTTCCCCGGTGCGCTTATCAACCGTCGCAGCTGAAATCGCGGCGCACCCAACCGTGGGCAAGGAGACACGTCATGGCCATCAGCATTACTGTGCGCAATGGATCGGGGGTTGGGCAGAAGTCGCTCTGCCTGACCTGCCGTTTCGCGCACATCCAGCTGGGCTACTCCGAGAGCGAGGAAGAGATTCGTTGCGGTTACTTCAGCGAAGCGCCGCGCATGGTTCCGTTCCCTGTGAGCCAGTGCAGCGATTACCTGAGCAAGCTGGTGCCGACTCTCTATGAGCTGGAGAAGATTGCTTTTCTCATTGATGTGAAGAAGAGCACTCAGAGTCTGGGCTTCGCCGGCGCAACTGTCAGCCTTGGGAAGGCGGAGGAGGACAGTGAGTAGCTACATTATTTGACTTTGTCCCGGTCCTTACAGAATGCCGACTGGCGATGAAGGTGATATAAACGGGGCGTTCTAAGGCAAAACCAGAGACGGCGTCGGGATAGAGCATCTCTGATTTTGCGATGAAGGGAGGGCGTGATGGCGCGCATGAATGTAGCAAAACCCGGCCAGCTCGGATCTGAGGGCGTGGCGCTGCGCACCCATGAGGGTGGGCCGGCTGCCGCGATCAAGGCCGAGGCGCAACTGCGGCGATCCGTGCTGGCATGCATGCTGTGGGAGGACCAGTTCTACGAGGACGGCGTGAGTATCGCCGAGCGCATCGCGGAACTGGTTCCCCGCGTGGAGCCGGCGAAGGTTGCGGCGCTGGCGATTGAGGCGCGCGAGCAGATGAAGCTGCGCCACGCTCCGCTGCTGTTGATGCGTGAGGCTGCGCGTCACGCGACCCATCGAGGTGTTGTGGCCGAGACACTGGCCCGCGTGATCCAGCGCGCCGATGAGCTGGCGGAGTTCCTTGCGATTTACTGGAAGGATGGCCGTCAGCCGCTGTCGGCGCAGGTGAAGAAAGGCCTAGCCGCGGCGTTCAGCAAGTTCGACGCCTACGCGCTGGCGAAGTACGACCGCGAGGGCATAGTGAGGCTCCGCGACGTGCTGTTCCTGACGCACGCCAAGCCGCTGACGGCGGAGCAGGCGCTGACGTGGAGGCAGCTGATTAATGGCGAGCTGCCTTCCGCGGAGACGTGGGAGGTGCGGCTGTCACGGGGTGAGCAGAAACGCGAGGTGTGGGAATCGCTGCTGATGGAGAACCGGCTGGGCGCGCTGGCGCTGCTTCGCAACCTGAGGAATATTCGGGAGGCGGGCGTGGAGCCGGAGCTGGTGCGGCATGCGCTGGAGGGGATCCGCGTGGACCGTGTGCTGCCGTTCCGCTTTGTCGCGGCGGCGCGGCACGCTCCGCAGTGGGAGCCGTGGATCGAGCAGGCGATGTTCCAGAGCCTGCACGGGCAGGCCAGGCTGGCGGGACGCACGGTGCTTCTGGTCGACGTGTCGGGCAGCATGGACGCTCCGCTGTCGGAGCGTTCGCAGATGCTGCGCATCGACGCGGCGGCGGGTCTGGCGGTGCTGCTGCGCGAGATCGCCGAAGAGGTGAGCATCTACACCTTCTCGGAGGAACTGGTGCCTGTACCGGCGCGGCGCGGTTTTGCACTGCGCGACGCGATTGTGCAGAGCCAGCCGCACAGCGGGACGTATCTCGGCAAGGCGCTCGAGGATCTGCGCAACTCATACGGTCGGCTCATCGTAATCACGGATGAGCAGTCGCACGACCGTGTGCCGACTCCGAAGGGTCGCGGCTACGTTGTTAACGTGGCCAGCTACCAGAACGGCGTGGGGTACGGACCGTGGATGCACATCGACGGCTGGAGCGAGGCCGTGATCGAATACATCCGCACGCATGAGCGGGTGGATTCATAACATGATGTATTAACTGGAGAGCGGGCGAGAGTCCGCTCTCTTTTTTGTGCCGAATTTGTTGTCGGATCACGGTTACCAGTTCTCGGTCTGGTAAAAGGGCGTGCCGTCCTCGTTGATGTACTCGACCGTGCATTTGTCCTTGTCGAAGGAGAGCAGGGCGAAGGTGCTGATAGCGACTGGTCCTCCTTCATCAACAGTGGCTTTGTTGACGGCTACAAACGGCGTTGTGGAGGTCTGGGTATTGTCCTTTTCCGCGGCGACTTCTTCCTGCGGGAGATGGGGGATTGAACCGTTGCCGATCAGGCGAGCCTTGAAATAGGTCTTGGTGTCGTCATAGATGGTGCAGCGGTGCTCGTGTCCGAAGAACCAGGCAAAGACAGAGTTTGTCTGCGTTGCCGCTGGAGCCTGCCTACTTCGAGGCGAAGCGGATAGCACTGCTCGAACTCCATCAGGTGTGCGGAGAGAGGCTGATGGTGGCTGAGCAAGATATTTTTCTTGCCGGGGTTGGAATTGATGTTGCTCACCAGCCAATCCCACTGCGGCTTGAGGGTTGTGCTGTTGGGTGCTCCGCCCAGACTGAAGGACTCGTACGCGGTGTCGAGGCCGTGGAGCTGCCACCAGTTGTTGGAGAGGATGAAGTAGCTGGCTTCCTGTCCGAGGCCGTCGAGAACGGTGGTGAAGTAGTAGCGCCCGAGCGAGTACATCTCGTGATTGCCATTGAGGGCGAAGCTTTTGCCGACGACGGGCTTGCCATCACTGCCGCGAAGAGGCCAGTTCTTTAAGAACGTCTCGCATTCGGATTGTGCGCCGGAGTAGTAGATGTCGCCGAGGTGGATGACGATGTCGGCTCCGCGGCTGATGGCGAGCTGCCCAAGTCTTTTTGCGTGGTCGTTGTCGGCGCCCCAGTCGGCGAGCAAGGCCACCTTGCAGGTGTCAGGGAGCGTGATGCGGCTCTTATCGGTGGCGATTTTGAATGGGGCCTTGGGCATGAAGTGATCGAGGATGGCCAGGACGCCGGTCGGTATCCAGACGATGGGATTGTCCTGTCCGAAGGCCTGAAGCGCGGGTATTACGTTGTCCTGGAGTTGATCGATCAGCGATTCGTTGTTCTTTGCGAAGTGCGACTGAGTGATTCCGGTGAGAGGATCGCGGGAGTGGAAGGTATGCCCCTGCGGTTCGGATTCTTTCTGGGCAAATGTAATGGCGCTTTGGAGCGCCGAGGTGGCCTTCTGGAGCTTTACTTCCTGCGCAAGGCCGGCCAAGGTGGATTCCGTGTCCGCGTTGAGGGCCTGAAGTGTTGCAGCATCGCTCGAATTCAACTTGTGCAGCGTTTGCTGCATATCCTGGATGACGGGATCTTTTTTAGGGAAGAGAAACATGGCGACGCTCCTGTGGAGAACAGCCCCACTCTTTGTCGCTCAAAGTATATGCTCGTTCGATAATCGAGAAAGTGAAAATGCATGGGTTGGAAGGCGCGTGCACCATGTGGAATCCTCTAGTGGAAGCATTCATCGATCTCAACTATTTATCGAACTCAACTGGGGAAAGACGAAATGAACGCGAGTATTGCAGGCAAAGTGGTACTGGTTGCGGGCGGCACGGGCGGGTTGGGACGGGCAGTGAGCCTGGCGTTTCTCGAAGCAGGCGCGAAATTGGTGGTCACGTATCGCAATAAAGAGGAGTACGCGGCGCTGCAGAGTGCGGCTGGGGCGAGCGGTTCGCAGGTGGAAGGGCATGAAGTGGATGTTACGGATGAAGCGGCTGTGGGACAGCTCGTCGCTGGCATCGTCGTGCAGCACGGTCGGCTGGACGCGATGGTGAACACAGTCGGCGGTTACGCGGGCGGCGTGAAGCTTTGGGAACTCGACACCAAAACTTTTGAGAGGATGCTTGCACTGAATCTGCGCGCGGGATATGCGTTGTCGCGGGCGGCGATTGCTCCCATGCTCAAACAGAAGGCCGGCGCGATTGTGAATGTGGCGGCGAAGGCAGCATTCGATCATGCCGCGGGCGCTTCGGCTTACGCTGCGTCGAAGGCGGCGGCGGTGGCGATGATCGATTGTCTGGCCGCCGATGCGAAGGGAACGGGCGTGCGGGTGAATTCGATTCTGCCGAGTATTATCGACACCGCGGCGAACCGGAAGGCGATGCCGGATGCAGATTTTGCGAAATGGCCGAAGCCGGAAGACATAGCGAAGGTGATTCTATTTTTATGCAGCGATGAAGCGAAGGTGATTCATGGAGCGGCGATTCCGGTGTATGGACAGAGTTGACTCGCGGCATATCGAGCAAACGCAGTAAACTCGCCGTACCGGAGGGCAAGCATGTCCATTCGTCCTGTGAAGCAAGTGATCAAGTCCAAGCCGACACGCGAGGGTGCGGGGGTGCATCTGCGGCGCGCGTTTGGGTTTGGCAAAACGTCTGAGTTTGACCCGTTTCTGTTGCTGGATGATTTCCGCAACGATGTTCCGGCGGATTACCTGGCGGGGTTCCCATGGCATCCGCATCGCGGGATTGAGACGGTGACGTATGTGCTGGCGGGAACGGTGGAGCACGGCGACAGCATGGGCAATCGCGGGACAATTGGCGCGGGAGATGTGCAGTGGATGACGGCGGGGAGCGGGATTATCCACCAGGAGATGCCGAAGGGCGATCCGGTGGGGAGGATGCATGGCTTTCAGCTATGGGCGAATCTGCCGTCGTCGCAGAAGATGACGGATCCGCGCTACCAGGAAGTGAAGTCGGGGGATATTCCCGAGATTACGGATGATGACGGGACTGAGGTGCGCGTGGTCTGCGGGAGTTTCTGGGGCAAGAGCGGGCCGGTCGATGGGATTGCGACGAATCCGACGTACATTGACGTGACGGTGGGGCCAGGGCGCAGAAAGAGTCTGCCGGTTGAGGTATCCAGCAATGCGTTCGCGTATGTGTTTGCGGGGTCGGGGAAGTTCTGCAATGCGTCTGCGCCGCTGGCGGTGCCGACGGAGGGAGTGCAGTGGCTGGATACGAATCCTCCGGCGGTCGCAGACAATCGGTCGCTGATTTTGTTTGACCGGGGCGATGAAGTGACCGTGCAGGCGGGAGATGACGGGATCCGCTTCCTGCTGGTCTCGGGCAAGCCGCTGCAGGAGCCGGTTGCGTGGTACGGGCCGATCGTGATGAACACCCAGGAAGAGCTGCAGCGGGCGTTCCTTGATCTGGAGCAGGGGAAGTTTCTGAAATAGAGCTGAGTTTTCGTCTTGGATCAGCCAGGAAATCGAAAAGCGGAACCTCCGATTTCGCTCAGGGCAAGCTGTGGACACTTGCATTATTTCACACATCCGAAAATCCGAACGTGGGGCACCTGCCGTACACCCGTCCGGCGAAATACGCTAAGGTGACGATAGAGCCTGTGCGCGTCTGGTGCGGTGCGGCTCGTGAGAATCCCTCTCCCAAAGGAAAAGCAAAGTGAAGAAAATTGGCGTCCTGTTCGGCATGGAAAACACTTTCCCCGGAGCGCTGGTCGAGCGTATTAACTCGATGAACGCGGTAACGAAAGATGGGGATGGCATCTCGGCCGAGTTCGTGGAAGTGGGCGGTGTGCAGCTGGACAAGCCTCCCGCTTACGCCGTGATTGTCGATCGCATTTCGCACGATATTCCGTTTTACCGGGCTTTTCTAAAGCACGCGGCGCTATATGGCACGGCGATCATCAATAATCCTTTCTGGTGGTCGGCGGACGACAAGTTTTTCAATTACTCGCTGGCGTTGAAGCTGGGAGTGGCGGTGCCTCCGACGGTGATTCTGCCGCACAAGAAGTTTCCCGAGGGCACGACGGAGCGGTCGATGCGGAACCTCGAGTATCCGTTGAACTGGGATGCGATTTTCGAGTACGTCGGATTTCCGGCGTTTCTGAAGCCGGTGGATGGCGGAGGCTGGCGCGATGTGCATCACGTGCACAATCGCGAGGAATTCTTCCACGCCTACGACCAGAGCCGCGATCTGTGCATGACGCTGCAGGGGGCGGTGAAGTTTGACGAGTATTTCCGCTGCTATGTGGTGGGGCAGGAGAAGGTGCACATCATGCCGTACGATCCGCGGCGGCCGCATCACGAGCGGTATCTGCAGGATCCTCCGGCGTATGACAAAAAGCTGCTGGCGCGAGTGGAGAAGGATGCGCTGACGCTGTGCCGGGCGCTTGGCTATGACCTGAATACAGTGGAGTTTGCTGTGGAAGACGGCGTGCCGTATGCGATCGACTTCATGAATCCGGCACCGGATGCGGATCTGCACTCGGTTGGGCCGGAAAACTTCGAGTGGATTGTGAGCGCGATGGCGGAGCTGGCGCTGGAGAAGGCAAAGAATGCGCCGGCTACGCCGGTATTGCAGGCGCAGGCGCTGCTGAGCGCGTCGGTTGCCAGGCCGGAAGTGAAGGCGGCGCAGAAGACGACCCAGGTTCCCGCAAAGAAGGCAGCCAAGGCCCCGGCGAAAAAGGAAGCTGGGAAGAAGACTCCCGCGCCGAAGAAGAAGCAGGAGTAAAGGCGGGAGGACGAATCCACTTGCAGGGAAGGGCGCATCGTCATACAACGGTAATCACCTATGCGTCCTTCTTTCACCATCGGCATTGAAGAGGAATACCAGACCATCGATCCTGTGACGCGCGATCTGCGCTCGCATATTGCCACGGAGATGCTGGCCAAGGGCAAGCGGCGCCTGGAAGAGCGGGTGAAGGCGGAGATGCACCAGTCGGTGGTCGAAGTGGGCACGCGCATCTGCAAGACAGTGGGCGAGGCGCGCGAGGACCTCTACGATCTGCGGCGGCAGATGATCCAACTGGCGCGTGAGAACGGCCTGGTGCTGGTTGCGGGTGCGTCGCATCCCTTCGCTGACTGGCGCACGCAGGAGATTTATCCCGACCCGCGCTACGCGAGGGTGGTTGAGGATCTGCAGCTAGTGGCGCGTGCGAACCTGATCTTTGGCCTGCATGTGCATGTGGGCGTGGAGGACCGCGAGGCGGCGATGCGCATCATGAATTCGATGCGCTACTTTCTGCCGCATATTCTGGCGCTCTCGACGAACTCGCCCTTCTGGCGGGGCATGAAGACGGGGCTGAAGAGCTACCGCGCAAAGGTCTTCGACAAATTTCCGAGGACGAATATTCCGGACAGTTTTTCGAGCTACAGCGAGTTCGAGAATTTCGTGAACCTGCTCATCAAGACCAACTGCCTGGATAATGCGAAGAAGATCTGGTGGGATATCCGGCCGCATCCCTTCTTCAACACGGTGGAGGTGAGGGTCTGCGATCTGCCGATGCGCGCGGATGAGACGCTGGCGATTGCTGCGCTCATTCAGGCGACGGCGGCGAAGCTGTATCTGCTGCACGCGCGCAATCAGGATTACCGGCAGTATTCGCGTGCGCTGATCATGGAAAACAAGTGGCGCGCGGTGCGGTATGGGCTTGACGGCAAACTGATCGATTTCGGCAAGGAGATTGAGGTGCCGGAGCGGGAGCTGATTCTCGAGTACCTGGAGTTCGTTGACGAGGTGGTGGATGAGCTGGAATGCCGCGAGGCGATTGAGTACGTCCGCACCATTCTCGAGATGGGGACGGGCGCCGATCGCCAGCTCCGGAAATTCGAGGAGACTGGCGATCTGAAGGCGGTGGTGGACTACATGGCCGAGGAGACGCAGGCCGGGCTTTACTGATTCTGGCTTTACTGGGGCTGGGTGCTCGGGGGGTGGGGCGGAGTCGGAGGTTGCGGAGGCGCGTTTGGCTGGGCCGGAGCCGTCGGTTGAGTGGGCGGCGGTGGCGGCGCGTTCGGGTTGAGCTGGTCGACGAACTCGACGTCGAAGATAAGGTCGGCCTTGGGCGGGATCACAGGCGGACGGCCCTTTTCTCCGTAAGCAAGCTGATAGGGGATAAACAGGCGGCGCTTGCCGCCGACGTGCATGCCTTCGAAGCCCTGGTCCCACCCGGTGATAACGCGCCTGACTCCCTGCGGAAACTGGATGGGCTGGCCACGGTCGACCGATGAGTCGAACTTGGTTCCGTCGGAAGCGAGCCAGCCGGTGTAGTGGACGGTGTAGACCCAGCCAGGCTGAGCAAGATCTCCAGCGCCGACCTTGATCTCCTGATAACGCATGACGTATTGGGTCTTCATGGGCGCGGCGACGGGAGGGATGTTTTTGGGCAGGGCGGGCTGTGTTGCTTTGGGCCGCGTCGTGGTCTGAGCCTTGGGGTGCGCGGGCGTTGTGGTCTGCGCTGCGGCGAAGAGAGTTGAAGCAAAAAGAAGCAGGGAGAGCGAGCGGCGAACGGGGTGCATGGGTGCTCCGGAATGAGATTGCGCGCAGAGGCGGCTGAGCGAACGATATCGCGGGCGCGCGTGCCGGGTAAAGGATAAGGGTTACCGGAGTGCGGTTGGGGCGAATGCGAGCGCCATGAAAGTGGCATTTCGGCTGAATTTGCCGGGGATTTACAGTAAATTTAAGAGAAATATCTTTGAGGTTGACCGCATTTTGACAAACCTACCCGCCTCCGCCGAAGCCCAGGCATTGCTGGCGATGCCATTTCCATCCGAGTTTCTTCCCGGAGCGCGCTCGGCGGTTGAGACGTGCCTGCGCATTCAGCCTTCAGAGAAGGTGACGCTGATCACCGATCATGCGACCGCGGAGATCGCGGCGTCGCTGGCACGGGAGCTTGCAGCGAATGGCTGCCGCTGGAGCGCCTTCGTGCTGGAGGACCTCGCTCCACGTCCGCTCGTTGATATGCCGCGGCCGGTGCTGGCAGACATGGAGAGCTCCGACGTGAGCATCTTTGCCGTGGTGGTGCAGCGCAACGAACTGAAGTCGCGGATGCAGATGACGGAGGTGGTGAATCGCCGGCGCATGCGGCACGCCCACATGGTCAACATCACTCCGCAGATCATGTGCGAGGGCATGCGCGCGGATTTTCATCGCGTGGATCAGCTTTCGCAGAAGGTGATCGAGAAGGTGAGGCGCGCAAATTATATCCGTGCGACGACGGCGGCGGGGACGGATATTCGCGCAGAGCTGAATCCGGACTACAAGTGGCTCAAGACATCGGGGATTATCTCTCGGGACAAGTGGGGGAATCTGCCGGGCGGAGAGATTTTTACGACTCCAGGCGAGGTAAACGGGACATTTGTGGTGGATGGCGTGGTCGGGGATTATCTGTGTGCGCGCTATGGGTTGCTTGAGTTGACTCCGCTGACGATCGAGATCAGGGGCAACCGCATTGCGGCCTGCGAGTCAGAGAATCAGGATCTGCGCGATGAGTTCTGGGCGTACACGCACACGGACGAGAATTCGGACCGGGTGGGCGAGTTTGCGATCGGGACGAACCTCGGCATTCACCAGGTGATCGGGAATATTCTGCAGGACGAGAAGTTTCCGGGGATCCACATTGCGTTCGGCAATCCTTATGGGGAGCACACGGGCGCGCCGTGGACCTCGACGACGCATATCGATGTGGTGGGGCTGCGGTTCAATATCTGGGTGGATGAAGAACAGATCATGCGGAACGGGGAGTTTCTGATCGAAGTGTAGACGGGTGCAGGTCATGGCCGTGCTGCAGAGTGTGATCAGGCGCGGAGCAAGACAGCCATCGAATCGTATTTCTCGACCGGTACAGCCAAGATGTCGTGACCGGGAGGTTCGCCCTGACTATCAATGTTGAACCTTTCTAACCGCGCGGATAGAAGAGATCTGGAAATTCCAAAGAACCGGTAACCGTGTTCCATTAAAGTCACGATGGGAGGACGCTCTCGAAATGGAAGATCAAGTTTTTCATTTGTTTCGAAGAGAATCGCATCGGGACGAGTACTCGCAATTGCCTCCTCTGCGCCAAGGAGGACTTCATTCTCAAAGCCCTCAACGTCTATTTTGATAAATCGGATTTGCTTGATCCGCTGATCGCGAACCACGTCCGAGAATCGGCGCACCTGACAATGAACGACATCACAGTCTGGATCATCCCGGTGGTAGATGAGGGATCCTTGCCCGTTGTTCGCGCGAGGCACGCAGAGTTCGAGATTGCACGTTTCAGATCCTAAGGCAACCGGATGCAGGTGGATATTCTCGAATCCATTCCTTCGCGCGGCAGTCTCAAGCAAGGTCCGCATTCGCGGGTTGGGTTCGAAGGAGTGTACAGCACCGTGCGGCCCCACAAGCTTCGCAAGGACTAAGCTTACGACTCCAAGGTTGGCGCCAAGGTCGAAGACCGTGTCTCCGGCACGGACAAGTTGCCTGCATATCCATGTAACCTTTGGGTCGTAATCGCCGGTAAAAAAAATGCAGCGTCCTACAAAGTCGTCGAGTGGGACCAGCATTTGACCGCCTGGACCATCACACCACGCGACTTCGCTCGAATTGGCGAGTCTGCCCAGAAATCGAGAGTTTGCAACTCGAGAGGCTCCGCTGTAAAAGGGATAGTGTCTGCAAATGGTGGCAAGAGCCGAATGGGTCCAATGTGTCATTGGCATCCTTGTCGCAAAGATTTGACACCCTAGGCCCGATTTAGGCTCTACTCTATCACGATTCTTCCTGGCCATAAGTTGATATTGAACACGGGCTGGCGGTGCTTACGCCGGAGAAGAGCTGTACGGGTCAGGGCAATATGGCAGCTGAAACCTGCTGAGTTCCCGTGCATCCAAAGGAGAAGATATGATGGCCATTTCCAGATCTTCCGCCCTTTCGTTTGAAACGCGCCAGCTTGGCAACTCGGACCTCCACATCACGCCCATTGGCTACGGAGCCTGGGCGATTGGCGGAGGCAATTGGGAGTTCGCGTGGGGCGCGCAGGATGACGACGAGTCGGTGCGCACTATCGAGCGCGCGCTCGACGCAGGACTCAACTGGATCGACACGGCGGCCATTTATGGCCTGGGGCACTCGGAAGAGGTCGTCGGCAAGGCGCTCAAGAGCGCAACCAGCGAGCCCTTTGTCTTCACGAAATGCTCCATGCGCTGGGATAAAGATCGCCAGATCTATCGCAGCCTGAAGAGAAAGTCCCTTGAGGAAGAGATAGAGAATTCGCTCCGCCGGCTGGATCTGGACACGATTGACCTCTACCAGATTCACTGGCCGAACCCCGAAGACGAAATCGAAGAGGGATGGGAGACGCTGGCGCGGTTCAAGGAGCAGGGGAAGGTTCGATATCTCGGCGTTTCGAACTTTAGCGTCGAGCAGATGAAGCGCATCCAGAAGATCGCTCCGATTACGTCGCTGCAGCCGCCTTATTCGTTGCTGCGACGGGATATTGAGGCGGAGATTCTGCCGTTCTGCCAAGAACACAATATCGGGGTGATCAACTATTCGCCGATGGTCTCGGGGCTGCTGACCGGCAAGATGACGGCCGAGCGGATTGCGAAGCTTCCGGACGATGACTGGCGCAAGCGCAGCCCCAACTTCAACGAGCCGAAGCTGTCGCGGAATCTGAAGCTGGTGGAAGTGCTGCGGGAGATCGGCAACGCTCATGGCGTTGAGCCGGGGGTGGTCGCGATTGCGTGGACGCTGCGGCACCCGGTAATTACGGCAGCGATCGTGGGAGCGCGGCGGCCCGACCAGGTGGATGGCATCCTTCCCGCAGCGACATTTCGCCTGAGCAGCGCTGAGATTGAGCAGATTGAGGCATTTCTTCGGGAGAATCCATAAGGCCGAGCCAGCAGGAATGAAAAGCCCAGGCAATTGCCTGGGCTTTTTGCTTAAGACTGCGGGCCGATGATGAGGCGGCTACATGGCTTCGAGGAAGCGCGGGAAGTAAAGTGCTGAATGCTCCTGGAAGAGAGTGGTGATGTGGGCCAGCATAGAGCTATACGCGGTGGCTGCGCGATGCGCGTTAACGGAAGCCGCGACGCCCGAGCGCGAAAAACCGTATTTTGCCAGCGCCATAATTACAGCGGTGCGAATCTGTAGAGCGTCACTCCGAAGTTCTTCGATCAGCTCCTCGGGCACGTCCTGACCATGCTCAGCGGCATAATCGGCTAACTGCATAAGGACACCGGCGTTTGTGAACATTGCGCAGAGGCCGTTGGCTCCGTTGATCTTAGGCCAGATATCGCGTGGCGTGGCGCGGATACCGTCGCTGTAAAGATAGCGCTCTGCGACCTCGTCGAAGTTGAAGTCTCTGTTGGCACGAAGACGTGAAACGATGGAATCCCAATCGGCCGCTTGACGTTTGGTCTGGCTACGCCGCCAATAAACGGCGTAAGCGACCAAGGCGGAGGGAATAGCTACCGAAATGATGGTCAGGATCATAGTTATTTTATGTCGATCGAACGGGCAGCAACAGAATGCCTCTTAGCGCTTCCACTTATTGATACCAGAAGCTGGGTCATTTGTGGACTAAATTCTTTGCGCGGAGCCTCTTTCCGCACAAAAGAGTAACACCAATAGGACAGTGCACAAAGGTAACCAAGAACGCGAAAACGATCTAAATCAGTGAATTGATGGATGTAATCTGGGCCGGCCCTCAAATTGCTATGCGCCAGCTCCACGATCAGGGTGACCGCCGCGTAGAAGGCGAGCCCGGACGCCAGCTGCAACACATGGTTTTTCCACCCGATCCCCAGCACCTGCGAGAGAGCGGCAATCAGGAGAAATGTGACCAGGCGCAGAATGGCCATGGTCGTACTCATCACGAAATAAGGGCGAGGATGAGACAGCGAGGCGGCGTTCAAATGCGCTGTGAAGAAGAATGCCACGATACCCACGGCCACGGCGGCGGCGGCCAGAAAGGTGAGAATACCTTTCGGAAGGGCCTTGTTTACGGGGCGCAGAACATTAACCGCAATCTCAACCAGGACACAAAGTTCCAACAGGAACTGGGGGAAACTCAACGCAAAGAAGACTTTAAGGTAGGTACCGGGAGACAGGTTCTGAGCGAGCCAATAGAAGACGGGGTCGAGCAGGACGGAGAGCGAAATCCAAGCGACGAAGATCGGAAAGGTGCGGTAGGCTTTGCGCGCCAGGAGGATGCTCAATAGAACAACCTCACCCACCACCCCAGCAATCCACAGTACGCTGTCCAGACTCAAAGCCTGCATCCCGAGCCTCACAGCCAGTAGGATACCAGCGAGAATACGGCAATGCTAAGAAAACAAGGCAACGACGTATACAACTTTCCCGCTATGCAATAGCTGGCGGCGGTACAGGCACAGGCACGGCGGGTCCATGGTTCATGGCAACGGCTGGCGGCGGTACGGGCACAGGAACAGCAGGTCCGTGGTTCATGGCAACGGCTGGCGGCGGTACGGGCACAGGCACGGCAGGTCCATGGTTCATGGCAACGGCTGGCGGCGGCACGGGCACAGGCACGGCAGGTCCGTGGTTCATGGCAACGGCTGGCGGTGGTACGGGCACAGGAACAGCGGGTCCACGGTTCACGGCAACGGCTGGCGGCGGTACGGGCACAGGAACAGCAGGTCCACGGTTCACGGCGATGGCTGGCGGCGGTACGGGCACAGGAACAGCGGGTCCACGGTTCACGGCAACAGCTGGTGGCGGTACGGGCACAGGAACAGCGGGTCCACGGTTCACGGCAACGGCAGGCGGCGGTACGGGCACAGGAACAGCGGGTCCACGGTTCACGGCAACAGCAGGCGGCGGTACGGGAACAGGAACAGCGGGTCCATGATTCACGGCAGCAATAGCGGCGTTAACCGGCGTTAAGGCAAGCGCAGCGAAAAGAAGCGAAGTAGTAGAAAATTTCGACATTTGAGCGGTTCTCCAGGGGGTGGCGCGGGGGCGCTAATCTGAGACTAACTCCGTCTGATGCAATCTCCTACAACTTTTGTGCGATTTTTTTGTGGTGGGATAATCACGTATCAGGCCGACTCTGGCGGGATCGATGACTAAGGGGGCGAAACTGTCTCACCAATGTGCGGCCGGGAGAGCGCTGCGCGATTACTTTCGTTGAAACGAAGTCAGCCCGCCCTTTATTATCAAAGAGTCAGGTGAATCCGGGCTCGGGAGGCAATTGATTTTCACGCAACTATCAAAGTTACAAGGTTCCTGAGGTAACCGTCCCGGAAAGCGTCAAATTGGCGTACCGTTTTGTGCCGCTTTGGAACCCGGAACAGAACGTGAGCCAAGAGGAGGTGCACCAGATGGGTTAGAAGGGCGGCCACTCGGTGACGCTGCCCTGGAAGAGAGCCTCGCATTTTTCAACCCGGTAGGTTCCGTCGTGGACGGTGAAGACGCGCGGCTTGCCGGTGGCGCCGGTGCTCCAGAGCGAGCAGCCTGCGTAGGCGCCATCTTTGCGAACGATGTAATACTCCATGTCAAGATAGCGGATTTTCTTCATGTCGCCGTTGTAGTTACGCACAATGCGGCGCAGTGTTTCCATGCCTGCGTCTTTCGGGCTGAAGCCCTGTCGCATGAGCTCCACGATGGTGGCGGCCCCGGCAACCTTGATGTTCTCTTCGCCGGAGCCGGTCGCGCCCGCTGAGCCTACGTCCTGATCGGTGTAGCTGCCGGCTCCAAGGATGGGCGAGTCGCCGAGGCGTCCGGGAAGTTTCCAGGCCAGGCCGGAGGTGGTGGTTGTTCCCGACATCTCGCCTTTCGGGTTGACCACCGACACATGAATGGTGCCGGTGGTAGGCCAGAGCACCTGTTCGGCTGCGAAGAGGCGCTCTTCGGGTGCGATGCCAAGGTCGGTGGCCATTTCGGTGAGCTTGTTTGTGCGGAGGCGAATCGTCTCGTCCCACTCAGGGCCGGGATGGCGCGGGATCGAGCCTGGACGCAGCGAGGAGAGGCCGTGGAGGTCGATGGTTGGCTTGGGGGCGGGCGTGTCGGCGAAGGGATCTTTCCAGCCGGGATCGGCCATGCTGGGGCCCCACCAGTCCATCTGCGAATTGCTCTCTTTCCAGAGGAGCCAGATCTTGCGGGCATCGTCGGTGAGGAGGTTTTCGCGCGGGAAGCCGAGATCGACGGCGAACTTCTCCGCGCCTTCAGCGACGAGCATCACGTGGGCCGTGTGCTCAAAGACCTTGCGGGCGACGAGGCAGACGTTCCTGATATTGCGCACGCCTCCAACGGAACCCGCACGGCGCGTGGGTCCGTGCATGCAGCAGGAGTCGAGCTCGACGACGCCTTCTTCATTGGGAAGGCCGCCCAGGCCGACGCTGTGATCCTTGGGATCGTTCTCACGGCCCAGGCAGATGTGGTGGGCAGCCTCGAGCGTGTCCGTGCCGTCAAGGAGCATCTGGTATGCCTCCTGGATTGACTGGTCGCCAGTGACGCGGGTGACGATGACGGGCTTCACCGGAGGCTTAAGCTGCTTGACTGATTCGACGGTGTCAGCGTGAGCGCCGGCCTGGGCGACGGAGGCGGGCAGGCCGAGGCCGGCGGCGGTCAAAGCGCCAAGAGAGAGGAAGTTGCGGCGTGTCGTCATGGTGGCGATGTTACGGCATTTTCAGAAATGCGATGGCACTTTTTATTGTTGGCGGGCGGCCGTTCGTTAAGGGCCGCATTGGCTTGCTGGGGTGAGGTCATCTGCGTCTCCCGCCGCCGGTGCGCTGGTCAGATGGGAGCGGTTGCGAAGGGATTTGATCGAGTCCCACCACGTAGTAGCACAGCAGGTTGTAGGAGTCGAAGTACGCGTCGTGGTCGATCTGCCCAGGAGTGTCGTCAGCAGAACCGGGCAGATGTCTGGTTGTGCCGGAGACGGAATGAAAGAGGATGGCGGCGACGCCGGCGTATCGATAGGGCCGGGTGTCGTCGATCCGGAACCATGAGTCGGGAATCGAGGCTTCAGGCTCAGGCTTGCCGAGCACATCGGCGGCGCGAAGGAGAGCGGCCTTCAGCAGGGTCTCGGTATAGCTGGGTACCGATCCATTTTGGTGGATGTAGAACGCCAGAGGTCCGAGGCCGAGGGCTTCAACGGCAATGACGGCTCTTGGGCCGCGCACCGAATGGACAAGAGCCTTTGAGCCGGCCTCGCCGTTGACCTCGGCGAAGACGAAGGTGTGCTGGCGGGGCACGGCGGAGAGCGCGTGGTAGAGAAAGGGAAGCATGATGGCGCCGCTCCAGTTGTCGATGGCGCTCATGCCCGCGCCTTCATGCTCGTAGTGAGCGGTAAGGACGATGGTTTCGAGCTTCGAGCCGCGCGGCGGGGTTCCGGGCAGGGTGCAGATGAGGTTTGAGCCTTCACCAGCAGGGGACTCGCGCAGGTTGTCACCCTTGCATTCAAGGTCGTGGAAGGTCTGCTTGAGCTGGGCGAGACGGTCGGGGTCGCGCTGCGGAACGTTGTGGACGAGCATGTCCACTGAGTGCCGCTGCATGTTCCAGAAGATAATCTTGGGCTGCTGGGGGGTGTCGGAGGCAAAGGCCGGGAGCAGGAAGATAAGAAAGATGGCCAGAAGACGCATTGGATATTGATGTTGGGGGCAGGATAGCAGAAGAGGAGTGAACGCGAAGCCGATTTCCCGATTACGTTGATGGATCATCGTCAGCGATCACGCATCAGAGGGATATGCCCACGGGGGTGTGAACCCCGGCATTTTCGAAACTGCACCGAGAAGGCAATCCCGAAAGGAAATCAGCGATGCTCTTTCAGCTCCCAACGCTCCCGCCTGCAGGCAATCAGGCAACGATAACCATGGTGTCGAAAGACACGACGACCGATGCCGGAGAGCCGATCCGATATCTTTCGACTCCGAATGCGGAGGTGACCTCATCGATCATTACGATTCCTCCAGGAGGAAAGACGGACTGGATGACCCATCCAGTGCCCGGCTATCTCTACATTCTGGAGGGAGAGCTCACGGTGGAGTTTGCGGATGGACACCGGCTCCACTTCAAGCAAGGACAGGCATTCATGCAGGCACGGACGAAGTGGCATCGCGGGATCAATGAGGGGAAGACGCAGATGCGCTTCCTGGCGGTGTTCTTTGGAGAAAAGGACACGCCTGTCATTCTCAATCCTCCGCATGGAGCAGTTGTTGAGCGGAAGTAGCCGGCTCTACTGCGCTGCCGCTTGCGCGGCGCACGCCCGGTGGGGGATCTCGATTTGCGGAGGGGGTTCTCCGGAGTTTTTGATCAAGGCTCCCATCTTCAGATAAGCGGCGTTGGTCCAGCCGAAGCCAACGACGTTCATTTTGTATCCGCTGGCGACGTTTACTTCGGTGGAGGCGGTGATGACGTCGTATTTTTCTCGGATGGAGCGGTCGCATTCGTAATTCTGCTTGACCATTTCCCGGAATTTTTGCGAGATCCGGACGGCGTCAGCCATGTCGCCGCTCTTCGCAAGGCCATCGACGGTGAGCCAGGTGACGGGTGCCCAGCCGTAGGGCAGATCCCACTGCACTCCGGTTTCATAGGGGCTCATAGCGGTGCCACCGGCACGTTCGAATGTCTTCAGGTTGGCTTCCACGGCCTTCGCCTGTTGCGCGTCGGCAGCGCCGGCCCACAAGGGATAGAAGGTCGTCAGGTAGTCGTAGGTGGATTGCTTGCCGGCCATGTAGTCGTAGTCGAAATACATACCCTTTTGTGCGTTCCACAGATACTTATTGATCGCGGCGCGGCGCTGGTCGGCGAGATCGTTCCAGTGCTTGACTTCGGCGGTGTCACCGAGCTGCTGCGCCATCCAGGCAAGGTCGCGCTCGTATTTGTAGAGCAGCGAGTTCAGGCCGGAGGGCGCGTTGTGGTGGGTCCAGCCGCTGAAAGGGCCGTAACGAAAGGCAGGATCGAAGCCTGACTCGCGCATGGCGCGATCGCCCTTGTAGAAGTCGCGGCTGAGCCAGTGTCCATCGACGTGCGCATTTCGGCAGACGGCGGAGGCACTGAGATCGCAGCTTGTCTTCGCCAATGTGGCTCGCTGTATGGCGTCTGGGTTGTCGGGTCCGTTGACCAGAAAATCCGTCTTCACCTCGGGATGCGCGAGGAGCCAGCGGATGACATCGGGATAGTAGGTGCTGTCGTCGGCCATCTCTTCGACGGGGCCGTCGCCCAGGTCGTAGTAGCGGGCGAGGCCGGTGTCTCCTGCTTTGTGGAAAGGAGCCATCCAGAGGGCGTGGTCGCGAGAGGCGTATTCGTAGGCGCGATGGAGCCACTGGTTGGCGTCGTCCTTGTGGCCTGCGGCTGATTCGGCGTCATAGACGGCGCGGATCATTGACGAGAGGAACGGAGGCTGCGAGCGGGTGAAGTAGTAGGTGCGGTTGGCGTTGAGGATGCCGCCGTAGTTCTCGATTTCGTAGAAGAAGTTTTCGACCATACCTTTGGCGAGGTCGACGCGACCGTCTTCGATCAAGCCGAGGATGATGAAGTAGCTGTCCCAGCCGTACATCTCGTTGAAGCGGCCTCCGGGGACGACGTACCTGTTGGGCAGATAGAGGAGTCCGGCATGGGCGATCTCGCCGGGCTTGATCTCTCCGATGTGCTGGATGCGGTGTGGAAGGTGCTCGACCTTCACGTTGCAGGACTTTTCGAGCGCGGCGATCTCGGGCGGCTCGGGCACGTTGGCGGGCAGATAGAGGATCGATGCGGTGGCGAGCTTTGTATCGACGACAGACTTGCATTCGTCCATGGAGCGCGAGAGGGTATCCCATGCGGCGTGGATGTAAGCGTCAATCGGCTGGCCGGGCTCGGCCTCGGGATGGGCTGGAGCGGTCTGAGCCAGAGCTGTCCACAGCACCGTGATTAAGCATGCTGAGGTTAGAACGTGCCATGGGAGAATTCGTGCGCGCATAGTCGTGCTCATAATAACGGCACGTATGTTAAACCACGACGCCCGCGTTTGGCTGCTGAAATTAGGATCGAAGGATGCGTTCACGATATGTTCTCTTCTGGCTACTCGCGGTCATCCAGATCTGGATTGCCCATGCGATCGGCTTCTTCATCCATGAATACGCACACAGCTTCACTGCGTGGCTGGTTCATTACAAGGCGAATCCGCTGGCGATCAATTACGGCCACCTTAGGCTGAACAACGTCATCTGGCAGGCCGATATCGACGAAAATGTCGATTACGCGCCCATCTTCGCGGATGGCCGTGGTCCTTTAGCTTCCTTGATTGCGGTTGCCGGCGTTCTCATCGGCAATGGGATTTCGTATATTGCAAGCCGCCTGCTTTATGCGAAAGCGAGACAGAGGAAGATGCATGGGTGGGCCATGTTCTTCTTCTGGCTCTGCGTAATGAGCGTGGGAAATTTTCTCTGCTATGTGCCGATCCGGACGTTTGCAACGCACGCAGACATGGCGACCACGGCAAAAGGACTCAACATCTCTCCCTGGGTGATTGCGCTTGGCCTCGGCATTCCCTTCGCAATCGCGCTCTGGCATTTCTTTGCGAAGATTTTGCCGGATGCGCGGACGTTTCTCTTCCCTGAATCTCGCCTGAGCCAGTTGGTTTTCGTCTTGCTGACCACATTTCTTGTATTTGTCTTCTTCGGGAGCGCCGGCGTCCACGGATACGGCAGCCCGTCTCACTGGCTGTCGGTGATCTCCGAATTTATTCTCTTCCCAGTCGTCACCTTCTTCTGCTGGCCGCGACGCAGTCAGGACCTCAGGGCCAAAGAAGCCAGCGAATCGTAATGATCGACTATCTTCTCTTACCGAATCTATAGGACACTGTTTCTGCTAACTCTTTCACTATGCGACGCAAATACTCGTTTCTTCTCGCTCTCTTTTGCTGTTCTATTTCGATTGCCGTTCAAGGACAACAGAGCCTTATCGTCAACAACATCTCCGATGAGCTGCGCGCAAAGATTGACGCGACGGCGCAGCAGGCTCTCGACCAGACGGGCGTGCCGTCAGCGTCGGTTGCCATTGTGCAGCACGGGCAGATTGTTTACACGCACGCGTATGGCAAGGCGAAGCTCGATCCGCCGCTTCCGGCTGAGCCGGCGATGCGGTATTCCGTTGGGTCGATCTCGAAGCAGTTCACAGCTTCGGCGCTGCTGCTGCTGGAGCAGCAGGGCAAGCTCTCAATTGACGATCCTGTGTCGAAGTACATTCCCGACCTGACGCGCGCGAATGAAGTAACGATTCGCATGCTGCTCTCGCACACGGCGGGGTACCAGGACTTCTGGCCGGAGGACTACCTGATGCCTCCGATGCGCGAATCGACGACGGCGCAGCACATTCTCGACGTGTGGGCGAAGAAGCCTCTGGATTTCGATCCGGGAACGAAGTGGCAGTATTCGAATACCAATTACGTGATCGCCGGGCTGATTGTGGAGAAGGTGAGCGGGGTGCCGCTCATGAAGTTCCTGCAGGCGAATATCTTCAAGCCGCTCGACATGGAGGCGGTGTGGAACTCGGATGCGGAGAAACTGGGCGATACGGATGCGTCGGGGTATATCCGCTACGCGCTGGGGCCGCTGCGGCCCGCTCCCAAGGAGGGCAAGGGATGGATGTTTGCCGCGGGTGAGCTGGCGATGCCGGCATACGACCTGGCGCAATGGGACATCAGCGTGATGAACCGGTCGCTACTCGCGCCGAAGTCGTATGACGAGCTGTTTGCTTCGGTGAGGCTCAAGGACGGGACTGACACGCATTATGCGCTGGGGCTCTCGGTCCGCACGGCGCTGGGGCGGACATTTTATGAGCATTCGGGCGAGGTGTCTGGATTTGTCTCGGAGAACGTCGTTTTTCCGGATGACAAAGCCGCGATTGTTGTCCTGACCAACCAGGATGCGGCGCGCGCGGCGTCGATCATCGGGAGGGGACTTGCGCCGATTGTGCTTGGTGTGGATACGCAGGCTCCGAGTGAAGCGGAGAAGCAGGCGCTGGAGATTTTCGTCGGGCTGCAACAAGGGAAGATCGACCGCGCGCTGTTCACTCCGAACTGCAATGCTTACTTCAGCCAGCAGGCCCTCGATGATTTTCAGTCGAGCCTGAGCCCGCTGGGCACGCCGTCGGCGATGAAAAAGACGACGGAAGAGCTGCGCGGCGGGATGACGTTCAGGATATTCAGCGTGGAGTTTTCGGACAGCAAGCAGCACCTGCAGGTGACGACCTATACGATGCCTGACGGAACGCTGGAGCAGTACCTGGTGATTCCGGGATAGTAGCCTTATTGCGCGAGCGGGCGATCGGTGTAGAGGGTCTTGTCAGCCAGTTCCTGCAGCTTGTAGAGCCGTCCGTCCAGAATATGCTCGACGTGGTCGTGGAAGTCACCGGGCACGAAGAGGAACTTGCGTGGGCCGGTTCCCCACATCGAGAGAAGATCGGAGTCGTCCAAGAAGATGTGCGGGGCGTCAGGGTAATACGATCCCCAGATCATGGACGAAGAGCGGCCGTTGACCAGCAAAGCGTTGCGGTGGGTGTAGAAGATGACCGAAGAGCCGTAAGACTGGTCTCCGTAGAGTACAAGTTGGTCGGCAGGCCCGGCGAGGCGATTGATCGTGTCCGCGATGGGGCGCGAGGAGAGCATGGGCTGGAAGCGCACCAGAGCAATGTGAGCGGCGATGAGGAAGATGGCTGCGGTGAAGGCGACGGAGGCGGTGGCTTCGAATGCGTGCTCGCGGCGGCGAAGTATCCAGGCGGCGAAGGGGCCGAAGAGCAGGGTGATGGCAGCGATGATTGCCGGAAGGCGCAGGGCAGCGAAGGATGGGCCGGTGAGATCGAAGAACTCCGATGTGGCCAGCGAGTAGTCGCCCACACCGCGATGGGCGAGCAGCGTGCCGATGTCGGGAACGAAGGGCAGGTGGCGCGAGGCCCAAAGTCCATAGCCGAGGGCAAGCGCGACGATCGCGCCCACGATGGCGAAGGCCGCCTGCGCTCCGCTCAGCCAATAGCTTGACGCATTGATCCGGCGGGCATTTCCAGAGGGAGCTTCTTCAATCGTGGCCAGCGAACCGGCGATCAGCATCAGCAGGGCGAGCCACGCCGGCCAGGTGTAGTACTCCTGGTTGGTGGAGATGGCGAAGAAGATCAGGATGAACCCGGCGTAGAGCGCAAGGAGCAGGCTAGTGCGGGCGCGGAAGCGCAGCCGCGCGGCCAGCGAAGAGGCCTCGTGCGCGCTCATGCGCGGGTCGAGGAACTGGATGGTGTTGGTGGCGTCGTAGCGGAGGTCGGAGGCGAAGACGCGGCGATTGCGCCAGGCGCGGGCGATGGCCGCGGGCAGGAAGATGCTCCAGGGAAAGAGCCAGATCAACTGGCCGAGCCAGAAGACGAACCACGGCTGCTTGTTGTAGTCGTGCGGATAGCGTTTGCCGAGGAAGCGCAGGACATGCTCGTTGATGAAGTAGAAGTAGAAGAATCCGTGGACGTGGCCGGGCGTGGGAATGTTGCCGACGGGGTTTCCGTGATCGGGGTTACGCAGGCCGGCGAGGATGTGCCAGGGAGCTGCGATGGCGAGAAAGAGGAGAATGCCGGTGAAGAGCCGGAAGTACCGCCAACGGCGCCACTCGCCGGTGAGGATCAGGTAAGGAACGACCGCGGCGATGAAGAAGACGGGTGCAATGAGACCCTTGGCGAGCACGGCGATGGCCAGCGCGGTGTAGGCCAGATAGAAGCGCGCCGGCTTGCGGTCTTCAAGGCCGGTGAGAAATGCATAGAGCGCGAGCGCGAGGAAGAAGGTGAGCAGGGATTCCGGGATGAGAAAGCGCGTGAAGAGAAAGATTCCCATGGAGGTGAGAATGGCGAGGGCGGCGTAGAAGGCGGCGCGGTCTCCCCAGGCCCGGCGCGACCAGATCCAGGCCAGAATGGCGCAGGCCAGCACGCCGAGGGAAACGGGCAGGTGGGTGGCAAAGACGTTGTAGCCAAAGATGTGATAATCGGCGGCAGCCAGCCAATAGGGCAGAGGAGGCTTCTCAAGATAACGGATGCCGTCGACGTGGAGCGTGACCCAGTCACCGCTCATGGCCATGTGCTGGGCGGCATTGGCGTGCGTGGCGTCGGCGTCGTCGAGAAGCGACGGCGCGAAGAGCGCCGCAAAATGGACGGCGAGAAAAACCAGGAGCAACAACGACCAGGTCTTGACCGGCGAGGAGAGCAATGCCGGCCTTTCCGGTGTGGTTTCAAGCTGCCTGATGGCTTCGGGAGTTATCATCGAAATCATTTGGCCCAATAATCACAATATCAGCATGAGAAGCACATCAGGAAAGCCCACGGTGAGCGCGGAACGGTCCCGTCTGCGGCAATTGACCGCGGCGCTGAAGACGAATCTGGAAGCATGCGCGAAGGATGCCGAGGTGGAGGCCGTACATGACGTTCGCACCGGCACGCGGCGCATCGAGGCGATGCTCGACAGCATTCTGCGGGAGCGCGTGGCACCCGGCTCCGAAGTTGATTCCGACGAGACGTCCGATCTTCGGAAAGCGGCAGAGAAGTGGCTGCGGCTGCTCAAGAGAATCCGCCGGACCGCGGCGGTGGTGCGCGATCTCGATGTGCATCGCAAGTTGCTGGAAAAGCAGGGGCTGCTGAAGAAGGATGCTGCCGCGGAGACCGGTCAGGCGGCATTGCGTGAGGGTGATTCCTCTTCGGAAAGGCCGGCGGCTTACACGATAGAGCGGCAGGCTGAGGATCTCGACGCATGGCTGAAGCATTCGCGGCACGAGCAGGCACAACCGCTCATGAAAGTTGCGCCGAAATGGGCCGGACGCCTCGACGGCGAGCTGGTCGCATTCGAGGAAGCGATGGTTCAGACTCCGCGGCGCAGGAACTCGCGCAGTGCGGCCGTCGTCGCGCTCGAAGCATTTGCCCGGCTCTCAACGCAGATGCAGCGGCTGGATGCAGGGAATCTTCACGACTTCCGCAAGGGGGCGAAAAAGGCGCGCTACATGGCCGAGTCGGGTGGTGAGGATCCGCAGGCGGGGGCGGTGGGCAAGGCGCTGAAGAGGCTTCAGGACGAGATCGGCGACTGGCACGACTGGCTAGTGCTGGCAGATGAGGCGCAGCAGGCTCTGGGCGAGCGCGGCGCGGAACTGATGGCGTTGGTCGGGGCGCGGCGCGACAAGCACTATGCCCAGGCGCTGGAGATCACGGAGCGCATGCGCGGGACGGCTGATGGGTGAGTTTCAGGCCCTCAGTCCGGTTCGGCGCACCCGCGCGAAAGCTGCACGCGCTCGAATACCGCCAGAGGGGATTTCCTGAAACCTTTCTCGTGTATTGTGCTTTCTACAACCCGATTTTTTCGTGAAATGTACTGGAGCTGATGCAGACTCTCGCCGCAATTGATATTGGTTCAAATTCCTGCAGACTGAAGATAGGACGCGTGGTGCAGCACAGCCTGCGCATCGTCCACGAAGACCGCGAAGTTACGCGGCTGGGCACGAGCGTATTTGAGTCGGGCCTGGTGTCTCCGGAGGCGATGGCCGCGACGCTGTCGGCCCTGAAGCGCTTTTACCGCGCGGTGCAGCAGCACGGGGCCAACCAGGTTCGGGCGGTGGCGACGGCGGCGATGCGCGACGCCCGCAACGGGCGGGCTTTTCTTGCGTGGGTAAGAGACGAGACGGGCTGGGATGTGGAGATCATCTCGGGTCTCGAAGAGGCGCGGCTGATTCATCGCGGAGTGGTGAACAACGAGCCGGGGACCTCCGGCCGCTGCCTGCTGATCGATGTAGGCGGAGGGAGCTGTGAAGTCTCGTTGTCGGAACGGAAGAGGCTGAAAGAGACGATCAGCCTGCCGCTGGGCGCGGTACGGCTGACGGAAGAGTTTCTGAAGAGCGATCCGCCGGTGAAAGAAGAGATCGCGCGCATGAAGCAGCTAGTCGCGCGCGAGCTGCGCAAGGCTTCACGGCGCGTGACTCCGGGCGAAGTATCGCTGGTGATCGCAACGTCAGGGACAGCGGCGGCCTTGTCCGAGGCGACCCGGATCGCCCGCAAGGCCCGGGGGAAGGAATACGTAGCTGCAGCACGCGACGTACGGCGGCTGGCCGAAAAGCTCACAAAATTGAACAACGAGGCTCGCAGCGCCATTCCCGGCATCGGGCCGCGCCGGTCGGAGATCATTGTCGCGGGCGCGCTGGTTTACGCCGAGCTGCTGGAGCATTTTTCGCTGCAAGGGTTTCGCTATTCCGACATGGGGCTGCGCGACGGAATTCTGGCGCAGATGCTCGCCGAGCAGGATTCGCGCACTTCGGCCCACCAGCAATACGAGCGCGACCGCTGGGAGGCGGTGCTCGAAACCTGCCGCAGGTACGGCGTCGACCCGAAGCAGGCGGAGCCGGTGCGAGAGCACGCGGCGCAGCTTTTTCAGGATCTGCGCACGGTTCACGAGCTTCCCGCCGAGTACAAGACGTGGCTGGAGGCGGCGGCCATGCTGCGCGATATCGGCAAGTTCATGAACTACCAGGGACACCACCGGCACGCGCAGTACATCGTTGCGAATTCTGAAATCTTCGGGTTCAACGCGACGCAGCGAGTGATCACCTCGGCGATTGCGCGCTATATCGGCAAGAGCCGGCCCGAGCCGGAAGGCCGCACGATGCGGCAGGTGCCTCCGGAAGAGCATGAGCATGTGAAGCGCGCAGTGGTGCTGCTGCGGCTGGCGGTGGCGCTCAATCAGGATCGCGCCAGCGATGTGCTCAGGGTAAAAGCGCGGGTGTATCCGAAGCAGGTGATTCTGGAGATCAGCCCCGGGCGCACCGGGGCCGAGCTTGAGCTGTGGTCGCTGCGCAAGGAAGGGGCTTATTTTCGCGAGGTCTTCCGGCGGGAGCTCTTTGTGACCTTGCTGTAGACGCCGCGCAGTATGCGCGGATCGACGAGCCAGTGCAGCGTGCCGGGGCGTCGCGTAACGTCGACGCGGGCGATGGCGCCCTTGCGCAGGCGGATGTTCATGCGGCTGGAGCTGACGAGAGCGCCGAGGAACTGTGCGAGGTTGGGATTGTGCCCGACGATGAGCACATTTTCGTGGGCTCCGATGTCGGCGACCAGCTTTTCAAAGGCGGCGACCGTCGCGCCGGGCGAGAGCGCCTCGGAGATCATGATTTTGGCGTCATATCCGGTCTCTGTTCCCACCAGGGAGGCAGTCTGGAGCGCGCGCTTGAGGGGGCTGGAAACCACTACGTCGAAATGAACATTGAGCGCGTTCAGATAGTTGCCTACCAGTAGGCATTGCTGCTTTCCCTCCTTGTCGAGAGGGCGCTTGACGTCAATGAGTGGATTCTCGCGCCGGGTTCCGGCGCTGGCGTGGCGAAGGATGTAGATGTTCACGAGATTCTTCCGTTCGAGTGCAACTGAGTAATTCACGCAATTGTAACAATCGGCATGGGTATCGAGTATGAATGCTGGACGGCAGCAGGATTAAATTTTTCAGGTGGTTGGGGCGGGCGGCGGCAATGGGCCGGGCGGCAGCTGGGGTGCAGGATCGGGTTCCGGCGCAGGGATTGGGTTTGGAGGAGAATCGGTGTCAGGACCAGGACCGGGAAAGGGCGGTATCGATGGGTCGAATCCGGGAACGGAACTGACTTTGGACAGTAATGTTGCGCCGAGAAGCGCGCAGAATATGGGAGTCATGAGGCTTAGATTCGATCCTCTTTACGGATGAGAGCCGGAGATCTCGCCGCTGGTTGCCTGCGCGCCTGCCAGAGGTCACTGATGAGCAATCCCTTCAGCCACTTGCGCCGGTCTTTGAGGGCAAAGCCGATGCCGGTCAGCGCGAGAGCATGGTCGGGCAGGCGACGGGTTTTCAGTCCAGTAAGAAGGCCAAAGGCAGCGTAGAGTCCACGGACAATGAGGCGGGCTGGGAGGGATATGGGTCCGGAGGGGATGGAGAACTCGGAGACGACCCAGCGCGCGTCCGGGGTCAGGGTGGGCAGGATTCGGGCGGCGAGCCTGGACAACTCTTCGGTCGTGAAGCAGTCGAGGAAGAAGTGGGTGACGACGAGGTCGTAGCTGCCAGACGGGATGAAATCGCGGGCATCGACGCAATGAAGTGTGACCCGGTCTGCCGCTCCGATATTCAAGATGCGGGCTTTGAGGAGCCGCAGCATGGCCGGGCTGAGATCGACGGCGTCGGCATGAAGGCGCGGGCTGATTTGCAGCAGGTGAGCGACAAAGCGTCCGTCTCCATCGCCAAGGACAAGGGCGCGTTGGGCGTCAGCCAATTGAGGCAGGCGGCAGAAGCGGCAGCGCTCGAGCATGGGGCCAAAGGAGAGATATTCGAGCCAGCGGTAAGGGCGGGCGATGCGGTCGAAATTGGGGAGGGTCGAGTCGGGCGGGCTCAATGCAGGACCAAAAAGAAGAACAGGGGGGTGAGCAAGGCTGCGTCCGCGGCGATGCGAAGCGCGAAGCTACTAAGCCGTGAGCTGTCGAGCAAAGGAAAGAGCGCAGCCGAGAGTGCGCAGGCGAGATAGAGAGCCGCCATGGCAGCGTGATCTCGCAGGAGCATCGAGTGCACAGACCCGATGGCAGCGAGGAGGGCGAGGACGGAGCTGACCGCGGTGAGACTCCGCTGCGCCCAGCGGGTGGTGGTGTGCGGCGGGGCGGCTCTCGCTCCTCGTTCAAATCCGGGCGAGGTGCGTTCCCATTTTTCAATGGCGACGCAATTAAGCCAGCAGAGCGAGGAGAAGATGGCGACCAGGGGAATCAGCGGGCCATGGTTTCCCGGGAGTCTCGACCATGCAGGCACGGCGACGGCGGAGGCAAAGACCAGAGCGACGGCCATCTCCTTGGGGAACCAGCGCTCGATTCCAGACTCGCTCAGGGATCCGCCGAGATGGATCAGAACGAAGTAGATCAGGGCGGCTGCGAAGAGGGCGGAATCTTCGCGGCGGGCGGCCGGGCTCATGTGCGTGAGAATGAGCCAGAGGAGCACCAGAGCAACGACGACTGCGGCTGACAGCAGCTTGCCGCGGTGTCTCGCGTATAGAAGATGGCGCTCGCGCAACTGGCCGTCCGCGGTTATGCGAAGGCCGTCGAGGATGCGGTCGGCGACGTAGACGAGCCAGGTTCCCAGGGCCAGCAGCAGCGGCGCGGTCCAGGGCAGGCGGATGTGCACGGCGCGGGCGAAGCTCCAGGACCAGAGGGCGGCAACGGTCGGGGCATCGAGCGAGAGCAGGTGCCACCAGCGCATCAGCGCCGGAAAGCGAAATCGGAGCCGGGAGGCGGTGGCGAGAGGAGGCGGTGCAAGGACCACACTCTCATTTTACGGCTCGGGATCAGTCGGCTGCCGACTTCTCCCTGGACGCAGATTTCTTCGCGGCGGGCCGCCTGGCAGGTTGAGGTCCCGGATGTGCTTTGTGGTGCGGCGCGGGGACAGTAACGGCGGGGATATCCTGCGCCGATGCCTTGCCCTCGGCCACTCTCATGAAGAATTCCTGCGAGTTGAAGGCGGGCAGGGCGCGTCCGGCTTCGATGTCGCGTACGCGATGATAGGTTCCGCCGCCGTCGAGCAGGCGCGCCTTCACCGTATCGGCAAGGTATGCGGCGAGAATCTCGTTGCGGATGCGGGCGCCGATCTGGGCGTCGCGGATGGGGAAGACGACTTCGCAGCGCTCGAAAAGGTTGCGGGGCATCCAGTCAGCGCTGCCGCAGTAGAGCTCTTCTTTGCCGCCGTTTTCAAAGTAAAAGATGCGGCTGTGTTCGAGGAAGCGGCCGATGATCGACCGGACGCGGATGTTATCGCTCAAGCTTTTGACTCCCGGCCGCAGAGAGCAGATGCCGCGCACGACCAGATCGATCTGAACGCCGGCATTCGACGCTGCATAGAGGGCCTCGATGACGCTGGGCTCGAGCAGAGAGTTCATTTTGGCGACGATGCGCGCGGGGCGTCCCGCAGCGGCGTGCTCGGTTTCGCGCTGGATGAGGCGGATGGTGTTTTCCGCCAGGGTGAGTGGAGCGACGAGCAGCGGGGCGTAGTCGTCGGACTCGGAGTGGGCGGTGAGGTAGTTGAAGACAGCGCCCATGCTGGCGGTGATCTCGGGATCGGAGGTGAGGAGGCTGAGGTCGGTATAGAAGCGGGCGGTGCTGGGGTTGTAATTGCCGGTGCCGAGGTGTCCATAGCGTCGTACCTCGCCGTCGGGATCGCGGCGGACTACGAGAGCCAGCTTGCAGTGGGTCTTGAGGCCGACGATGCCGTGGAAGACCTGCACACCGGCGTCTTCGAGGTCGCGCGCCCAGCGGATGTTTGAAGCCTCGTCGAAACGCGCCATCAGCTCTACGACTGTGGTCACTTCCTTAGTCTGGGCGGCTTCGGTGAGGGCCTGGAAGATGGGCGAGTCGGCGGTGGTGCGGTAGAGCGTCTGCTTCATCGAGACGACGTTAGGATCCTTCGCAGCAGCCTGAATAAAGCCGACCACGCCGTCGTAGGAGTCGTAGGGATGGTGGAGCAGGAGGTCGCGGTGGCGGAGCTCATCGAAGAGGTCGGTCGATTTGCGGTTGAGGCGAAGTTCGTGGGGAACGAAGGGCGGGAATTTGAGGTCGGGCCTCGGCGTGTCAGCGAGATTCATGATCCGCGTAAGATTGACAGGGCCGTCGGTGCGGAAGACCTGAGAGTCGTCGAGCTCGAAGTTCAGCCGCAGGCGGTCGACGACCTCGGCGTCAGCGGACTTCTCGATCTCCAGCCGTACCGCGTCCCCCTTGCGCCGGTTATGCAGTTCGGAACGCACTGTTTCGAGGAGATTGCGCGATTCCTCTTCCTGGAAGTAGAGATTGCTGTTGCGCGTGACACGGAAGGCGGCCTTGGAGAGAATCTCGTATCCGCGATACATGCCGGCGGCGTTGCGCTCGATCAGGTCGTGGAGAAAGATGAAGTCGTGCGTGCCGCCTGTGGTGGGCAGCTCAACGAAGCGCGGCAGGGCGCGCGGGACGGTCACCACGCCGAGCAGGGGTCCTGCCGGACCACCCTTACGCTTGCGTCTGAGCAGCAGGGCAATGCACAGCGCCTTGTTCAGAACGCGCGGGAAAGGATGCGCAGGGTCAATGGTGATCGGGGTCAGCAGCGGATCCACGTCGCGCTGGTAATACTCGGTTGCGGCCTTGCGCGCCGTGTCGTCCATCTCGTCCCAGCGCAGGACGCGCACTCCCGCAGCGCTCAGAGCAGGCAGAAGCTGCTTGTTCCAGCACAGGTATTGCTCGGCGACGAAGCCGTGCATCACGGCATTCATGACGGCCAGAGACTGCTCGAGGGTGGTGCCGTCGGGGGCGAGCTCGGCGTAACCGTCTTCGATCCGCTGCAGGACTCCGGCCACACGGATCTCGACGAACTCATCGAGGTTGCTGGCGGTGATGGCCAGAAACTTCACGCGCTCAAGCAGGGGATTGGTCTCATCCTGTGCTTCTTCGAGGACGCGGCGATTGAAGTTAAGCCAGGATTCGTCCCGACTGAAAAAGAGGCTTTGCGGCTGACTTTGCGTTCGAGCCATAGGTGGGTGTATCCACGCCCCAAGTGTACATAAATTGCTATACATCAAGCGACGCGACAGCGGGATGAATGGCGCGCAAAAAGATCACACGGACGGTGGCATTTGACTCCGGAGTGCGCCTCAGTGAGGATGAAAGAGAGAAGTGATTCGGAGGTTCAATTCATGGGTATTGGCGATTGTGAAGGCGGCCTTTTGAAGGCGCAGGATACGGCGGTTGAGCTCTACCAGCTGGCTGCCCTGATGCTCGGCGACGAGGCTGCGGCGCTTGCCCTCGTCGAGTCCACCGTGGAGAGCGTGGAAGTCGATCCCTGCGCTCCGGAAGACGAGGCGATCGATGCGGCCCGCCGTTATCTTGTCGAAGCAGCGATTGGGCGTATGAATCAGGCCCACCAAGGCGCGTTTGCGGCACCGACCGAGTTGGATGGCCCGGTTACGTGCATCGAGGACGACGACCTTTCGGCGGCTGGAATTTCGAGTGCGCAGATTGCGGAACTGATGAGCGGTGCGGCGAGCGGGGATGGAGAAGGAAACCGGCTGCGCATCTGGCTGGATCAGCTTCCTCCGGCACAGCGCGCTATTTTCGTGCAGCGGACCGTTCTCGGCTGGGATAATGCCACGACGGCGGCGGCTCTCACCAGCGGCACGAACGCAAAACCGGAATGGTCGGCCGCACAGACAAGCGAGATCTTTCGCCAGGCGCTGTGCTCGCTGGCCAACTCGCTGGTTCATGCCGAGGCTCAAAGGGTCGCGGTATAAGGCTGGCCGGCAATCGGCTGCCGGGCGTTTCGCTGATATCGGAAAATCACCGGGATGGAAATCACGGGGGCTGACATTCAGCGTGATTTTTGAATACTTTCCGGTGTTCGGGCATCCAAAACGACGTACCCTGAATAAGCAGCATTCCAAGGGATTTCCTCCAGGGGTGAAGTTTTTCGTGTTTAAGGCTAGTCGAGGCGGCCGGTACGCCAGTGCGCCCGCATTGGGGCTCGCGGCAGCGCTTTTTATTTCAGCAGGATGTCCGGCGGCTCAGGGCCAGTTCGGCCAGGTCGGCAACGGCGGAGTTGTGCAGCCAAGCGCGCCGATCCAGGTCCAGCAGCCGCAGATCAACAGCGATACCTACAAGGGCAGTCAGGTCCAGGATAAAGCGACAGCGGGGGTGATGGATCTCTCGCTCGACGATGCAATAGCGCGTGGGCTCAGGTTTAACCTCGGGCTGATCCTGACCAGCCAGAGCACGATGAATGCCCGGGGCACGCAACTGCAGCAGCTGCAATCACTGTTGCCGACCGTTACCGGCGATCTCAAAGCGTCGGTAGAGCAGACTAATCTGGAGGCTCTCGGTCTGAGAGGCGGGGGATTCCCGGCGATCATCGGGCCGTACGGATACATGGATGTTCGCGGGACACTGAAATGGTCGCTGGTGGATATCTCGTCGTTGCAGAACTATCTTGCGTCAAAGCACAACTTTGAGAGCTCACAGCTTTCGGTGAAGGATGCCCGGGACATGGTGGTGCTCACAGTAGGCAATGCATATCTCACGTGCATTGCCGATCATGCGCTCATCGATGCCGACCAGGCCCAGGTGGATACCTCCAAGGTTTCTCTCGATCAGGCGATTGCCAACCACCAGGCTGGAACCGCGCCTTTGCTCGATGAGCTGCGAGCGCGCGTCGACTATCAGACGCAGCAGCAGTCGTTGATCACGGCAAATAACCAGTACGAAAAAGACAAGATCGCCCTGGCGCGCGCGATTGGCCTGCCGCTGGAGCAGAAGTTCCGGCTGACGGATCAGGCTCCCTATGCGGCCCTGGACAATCTTGATGCCGACGCAGCCGTGAAGGAGGCGATCGCTAACCGGTATGACCTCAAAGCCATGCAGGAGCAGGTCACGTCTGCGCAGCACGCCCGCAGCGCGGCAACCGCCGAGCGGTATCCGACGGTGAGCTTCGACGGCGATTATGGCGACATCGGCGTGAACTTCGGCAATTCCCATGGAACCGGGGACGCCACCGGATCGCTGGATGTTCCGCTGTTTGAAGAAGCGAAGCTGCGCGGGGACGCAAAACAGGCGCAATCACAGCTCGACCAGAAACGCGCTCAGCTGAGCGATCTGGAAGGCCAGATCAGTGCCGATGTGCGCGACAGCATTCTCGATATTCAGGCCGCCGCCAAGCAGGTGGAGGTGGCGCGCAGCAATTCAGAATTAGCAAAAGAGGCTCTCAGCGAAGCGCAGCAGCGCTACAAGGCCGGCGTGTCGGACAATCTCGCCGTCTCACAGGCGCTCGAATCGGTTGCGCAGGCCGACAACCAATATGTCAGCAGCCTCTATCGGCACAACATCGCCAAGCTTTCACTGGCGCGCGCGCTGGGAGTGGCTGAGAGCAAGTACAAGAACTACGTGGGAGGAAAGTAACAGTGGCGGACGAAAAGCCCGAACAGAATTCAACCCCAGACCCGCAGCCGGCAAAGCCGAAATCGCGCCGCAGATTTATTGTGATCGGCGTGATTGCGCTGCTTGTGGTGGGCGCCCTGCTGTTCTGGTGGCACTCGACCTATTACGAGGATACGGATGACGCGCAGGTGAACGGCCATCTGATTCAAATCAGCTCGCGTATCGCGGGTCAGGCGATCAGGGTCAACGTGGATGAAAACCAGGCTGTCAAGAAGGGAGACGTGCTGGTTGAGCTCGATCCCAAGGATTTTCAGGTAGCCGTGCAGCAGGCGGAAGCCAATCTGCAAAGCGCCGAAGCCAGCTATGAAGCGGCCAAGGTGAATGTGCCGGTTACGAATATCAGTACCGGCAGCACACTCTCGTCTGCCGGCGCGGATGTCCACGGATCGACGGCGCAGATTGCGCAGGCTGAGCGGCAGCTGGACGCGGCAAAGGCTCGTGTCGTGCAGGCGCAGGCAAATGCGACGAAGTCGGATGCCGACCTGGAGCGGTATAGGCCGCTGGTCGAGAAGGATGTGATTTCGAAGCAGCAGTTTGACGCTGCCGTCGATGCAGCCGATGCCAACAAGGCGGCGCTGGTCGAAGCGCAGGCCAACGTCGTTGCCGCTGAGGACAACGTGCGGGTGGCGCGCGACCGCCTGGCCCAGTCGGAAGCATCACTGAAAAACGCGCAGACCGGGCCGCAGCAGGTGGCGATCCAGAAGGCGAGGGCCGATCAGGCAGCGGCGCAGGTGGCGCAGGCCCAGGCGCAGCTGGAGCAGGCAAAGCTGAACCTGAGCTATACGAAGATCATCGCGCCGGAAGACGGCATCGTAACGCGCAAGAGCATAGAGATCAACCAGAACGTGAGCGTCGGCCAGAACATGATGACCCTGGTCTCGCTGGACGACATCTGGATCACGGCGAACTTCAAGGAGACCCAGCTGGAGCACATGCGCGCCGGCCAGCCGGTGGTCATCGAGGTGGATGCCTACGGGGGCCGGAAGTACGACGGGAAGATGACGCAGATCGGTGGCGCAACCGGGTCGGTTCTGAGCCTTTTCCCGCCGGAGAACGCGACCGGCAATTATGTCAAGGTTGTGCAACGGGTTCCGGTGCGGATCGATCTCACGAATCCTCAGCAGAATGCCGATCACCTGCTTCGACCGGGTCTCTCGGTCGAGCCCAAGGTGACCGTCAAACAGTAGCCGTTCCCCCGAACGGAGGGCCGGGTCGCACGGGCGATCCGGCCCGCACTTTTTACCCGGAATCGTTTTTCGAGTGCGGTACATCTTCTCTTATAGTCAGAAGTAGTAACCGTACGGGGGCCCATTCGAATGCCGCTCGCGCTGGATTTCTTTCTACACTACGCCTACTCGATACTGTTTCTCTGGGTGATGATCGAGCAGTTCGGCGTGCCGATACCGAGTGTGCCAATACTGCTCACCGCGGGCACGCTTACCGCTACGCACAAGCTCAGCCTTCCCCTGGTGCTGATTTCCGTCACGCTGGGCAGCCTGGTGAGCGACAGCGCATGGTACCTGATGGGAAAGAGGTACGGCGGGGGAGTCGTCAAGCTGCTGTGCCGCCTCTCGATGGAGAGCAACACCTGCGTACGCCGCACGGAAAACTACTTCACCAAGCACGGATCGGGTGCCCTGGTTCTGGCAAAGTTCATACCCGGACTTGGTTCCGTAGCCGCGCCGATCGCCGGGCAGACCGGTATGAAGTACCACTACTTTGCGATCTTTGACACTGCCGGTATCGTGCTCTGGGCTCTGACCTTCACCCTCACCGGGCGGTTCTTCGGCGACGTTCTCAAGAAGAATCCAAATGCGCTGCAGTGGGTGGAACATTTTGCCTTCCTGATCTTTGTGCTTCTGCTGCTGGGCTTTTTTGTCTGGAGATTTTTCCGGCAGCGCGCCTTTCTCCGCGAGATTCGCATGGCGCGCCTCGATCCTCAGGATTTGAAGACGATGCTCGACCGCGAGCAACCGGTTTACATTGTCGATCTGCGTCATCCGCTGGATTACCTGCCCGATCCGCGAACGCTGCCGGGAGCCGTTCTTCTTACTCCTGATGCTCTGGTGCAGCAAAGCGAGGAGATTCCGCGGGATCGCGACGTAGTTCTTTTCTGCACCTGCCCGAGCGAAGCCACGGCGGCAAAGATGGCGCTGACCATCCGCAAGCTGGGCGTGTACCGGGTGCGACCGCTGCGCGGCGGCTTTGATGAATGGAAGCGGCTCGGCTATCCGCTGGTCGATATTCCGCCGCAGGTAGCGGCCTGATCGTGGGAAGGCCGCCGGGCGGAAAAGAGCCCGAAGATTGACCCCGACATCCCCTGTCTTGTGCTAACTTCCAGAGACGTGGAAGAAGCGAATCTGAGTGAGAGCTAAGCGATGGCATGGACGGAGATCTATCACTGCGACGTTTGCGGTAAGACGAAGAGCGAAGAGGCGGGAGACTGGTGGCTGGCGTGGAGCGAGAAGCTTTCACCCACGCCGGGCGAGCCTGAGCAGCCGGTACTGAAGATTACGCCATGGAATGCGTTCCTCTCCCATGATGCGACGGCCAAGCATCTGTGCGGAGGACGCTGTGCGCAAACCGTGATGGATCGCTGGATGCACGGCGAGAAATGAAGAGCGAGGCGACGGATTCGACGGTCCTGCTGCAGGCTTTCCCGCATTACTATGAAGTGTTGCGCTCTTCGATCGGAAGAGGCGGGGAAGACCATTGGCATACGACGACCTGAGGCAGTGGATCAAGGCTCTCGATAAAGCAGGCGAACTCAAACGCATCCGCGAAGAAGTGGATCCGATTCTTGAAATCGCAGAGATCACCGATCGGGCGTCGAAATCGGGCAAGCGGGGCGGTACTTTGGGTGGGTCTCCGGGCGGTCCAGCGCTGCTCTTCGAGAACGTCAAGGGTTATCGCGGCTCAAGTGTGCTGATGAACCAGTTCGGCAGTGAGCGCCGCATGAAGCTTGCACTCGAAGTAGACTCGCTGGACGAAATCGCGGGGCGCATACGCACTTTCATGGATATCAAGTCGCCTGAGGGCTTTCTCGATAAATTCAAGATGCTGCCCATGCTGGCCGAGGTCGGTAAGTTCTTTCCGAAGACGGTCGTGGCAAAGGACGCTCCGTGCAAGGAGGTCATCGTCCGCGAGGGGCGCGAGGCCTTCGATTTACTGAACTTTCCCGTGCTTCAATGCTGGCCGCTCGATGGAGGCCGGTTTATCACACTGCCGTGCGTTGTCACGCGCGATCCAAAGACCGGCAAGCGCAACATGGGCATGTATCGCATGCAGGTGTATGACGGACAGACGACCGGCATGCACTGGCAACGGCAGAAGAATGCGGCGGAGCATCTGCGCGAGCGGCTGAGAGTGGCGGCTGGATCGACCGCCGCCGCCCATGTTCAGGCTATGGCGGAGACGGCCGGAGGGACGACGAAGATTGCGGTGGGCGAAGTGAAGAACGACCGGCTGGAGGTCGCGGTTGCCATCGGGACCGATCCGGCGACTACTTTTTCTGCGATTGTTCCCGCGCCGCCCGAGGTTGAGGAGTTTGTCATCGCGGGATTTCTTCGCCAGAAGCCCGTCGAGCTGGTGAAGTGCGAGACGGTCGACCTGGAGGTCCCAGCGCATGCCGAAATTATTCTCGAAGGCTACGTGAAGCTCGATGAACTGCGCGTCGAGGGTCCATTCGGTGATCACACGGGTTTCTACACGATGGAAGAGGAGTATCCGGTCTTTCATCTCACGTGCATTACTCACCGTAAGGATCCCATTTACTCCGCGACGATTGTCGGCAAGCCGCCTATGGAAGATGCGTGGATGGGCAAAGCCGTCGAGCGGATCTTTCTGCCGCTCATGCGGCTCACGCTGCCGGAGATCGTCGACGTCAACCTTCCCGTCGAGGGTGTTTTCCATAACCTGATGATTGTCTCGATTCGCAAGAGCTATGCGGGGCAGGCGCGCAAGGTGATGAACGGTATCTGGGCGATGGGTCAGGCCATGTTCACCAAGTGCATCATCGTCGTCGATGAGGATTGTGATGTGCAGGACATTGGCGAGGTGACGCTGCGGACGACAAACAATATCGATCCGGAGCGGGATATTCAATTCACGCTGGGGCCAGTGGATTCGCTCGACCACTCTTCCCGCCTGCCGAACTACGGCAGCAAGATGGGCATTGATGCTACTCGCAAGTGGGCCGCCGAAGGGTTTACGCGGCCGTGGCCTCCCATGATCGAAATGGATGCGGCCACGAAGGCGAGGGTGGATGCCATCTGGAAGAAATTAAGACTGGACTAAAATGGCATTTTGATTTGGTAATGCCATTTTTTCGTGCCATCCTATAGACATGGAAGTCACCATCGACAGCGCGGGCAGGATCGTTGTTCCGAAGCCAGTACGCGAACGCCTCGGGTTGCGTAAAGACAGCAAACTGGAATTGAAGGAAACCGAAGAAGGCCTCATTCTCAAACCGATTGAGAAGGACCCCCTATGGAAACGCGAGAATGGCCGGCTTGTTTTCTATGGTCGTCCAGTGGGAAAGGTCGATTGGGATCGTGTTGTCGATGACATGCGCGAGGAGCGCATTCGAGAGATCGCCGGTTCGTGAAGGTCTACGTCGATATCAATGTTGTTATAGCCGATACCTTCGCAGATCATATTCACCATGCGAATGCGGCACAACTCTTCCTTCATATCCGCCGGTCCCGATGGACTCCCGTGCTATCCGCGCATGGTTTGGCCGAGATATACACGGTGCTTACCGGTACGCCCTTCAATCGCCGCCCCACTCCTCTTGCGGTGGAGCAAATGCTTCAGGAAAACGTGCTTGAGTCATTTGAGATCCAGGCGCTCAGCCGCAGTGACTATATAGAAGCCATTCGCTATTGCGCGGCGCAGGGAGTAACAGGAGGCCGCATCTACGACGCCCTCCACATATCCGCCGCGCGCAAGGCAGGATGCAGCCGCATCTACACCTTCAATATCCAGCACTTCCGGCAGCTTGCGCCCGATCTTCTCAATCGCATCATGGCTCCGTAGAAGCCCACGCTACTCCGCCTGTTTGACCTCGATGGAGACCAGGTTGTGCACCGAGCGCGCGGGCCGCTTGTCTTCGGTGACGACGAGGCGGAACGGGCCGGTCTTGGCATCGAGCGGCTTGCCGTCCAGCTGGTCGGCGACGAGGACTTCACCCGGATGAAAGTCCGGATCGACTTCGGCGAGGGCAAGCACTGCTTTGTATCCGTCTGATCCCGTAGCGACGACATACTGCGAAAGCGCCTTCCCGCGGAGGTCGTGACCGTGAGGCACGCCCTGCTTGGCAAGCAGGGCCATCAGCGGCACGCCGGAGTATGTTTCATCGGCATTGGTGTGCGGGTTGTGGACGGTAACGGTGTGATGGGGAAGGGCCTTGAGATCGTCGGCGGAAAAGGATTGCGTCTGGCCATTGGCGGCGACTTTGAGCGCTCCGGCTGACCCGCTCTGCTGGGCCAGGCATTGGGCGACGGCGAGCATGAAGATGAGGCAGGCGAAGCGGATCCGGGTCTGCAGAGGCACTTTGGAGGCTCCCTTGAACGTTTTGTCGGGCGAATGTCCGTCGGGAAATAATCATAGTCGACGAACCGCCAGCCACTGACTTGATGACGATTTTCCGGGGCCACTTCCCCCTCGGCCGCCAACTCGCTCTATACTGTTCGCATGTCCATCGTGCGCAACATCGCTGCCATTGGCAAAGGAATGAGCATCACCTTCGGTGAGATGTTCAAGCCCACGGAGGTCGAGAATTATCCGGATGGCCCTGGCCCCAACCGTGGCGCGGTTTTGCAGGAGCGCTTTCGCGGCGCGCACGTGCTGCAGCGCGATGAGAACGGGCTTGAAAAATGTGTCGCCTGCTTTCTGTGCGCGGCGGCTTGTCCGTCGAACTGCATTTATATTGAAGCTGCGGAGAACACCGCGGAGCAGCGCATCTCCAGCGCTGAACGCTACGCCAAGGTCTACAACATCGACTATAACCGCTGCATCTTCTGCGGATATTGCGTCGAGGCATGCCCGACGGATGCGATCACACACGGCCACGGCTTCGAGCTGGCAAGCCTGAATGCGACAACCCTGGTCATGCGCAAGGAAGACATGCTGATTCCGCACGTCGGCACGCCCGGGGTAATCGCCACTCGGGCTGATTCGGTAAAGTAACCTCTCAAAATTCCGGATGGATCTCTGCGACCTCTCCTGCCGCAGGCAAATCCAATAGACAAAAGAGGTGCTTTATGAAACAACCCTGGTTGATTGTTGCGCTCTCTATCCTTCTTTTGTCTGCCAATCTTCTGCATGCTCAGACCGTCACCGAAGGCGCACCAAGCTATGTTTCTCCGTCACAAATCGGCAGAACCGGCCAGGCTGCCGGAATGAAGGTTCAACTTCTTAGTGACCAGGGCGGCAAGAAGGAGTATGCGGTCATCTTCAGCACCGGCGATGATGCCTACACCGGTCTGTATGAATTTGCGGAGAAGTATCACGTCACCAGCGCCCACTTCACAGCTATTGGGGCAATCAGCGGCGCGACCCTTGGCTGGTTCGATCCCAGCCGTAAGATGTACAAGCTCATGCCCTTCACCGGGCAGATGGAAGTAGCCGCGATGGTCGGCGATATTGCCACATACCAGGGCAAGCCCGTCATTCACACCCATGCGGTGCTTGGATTGCCTGATGGCACAACGCGCGCCGGACACGTGGCCGCGATGGCTGTGCGTCCAACGCTCGAAGTGATGGTGACGGTCGATCCAGCCAATCTGCAACGGCAATTCGATCCGACAACCGATCTCACATTGATCACTCCTTTTTCGTAGTCTAGGGGCGATCTGATCGCAAGGCCAGGGATGATCTCGCTCTGGTAGTCTAAATCTCGAATGAGTTCAACTCCCCCTACGATTCTTCACATCTGCGGCCGTGAGATGATTCTCGGGCTGCGGGATCAGATCTTCAAGATGCACGGCTACGAAGTCGATTCCACGCTGTCTCTCGAGGAAGGCTTGAAGTTTGCGCTGGCGCGCGAATATTCGCTGGTCATCCTTGATGTGGAAGGCGACGGGCGCATTCCGGCTGCTGAAAAGCTCTGCTCCGAGATCAAGACTCATCGTCCCGAACAGGAAGTGGCCTTCATCTGCAACTACCGCGTCTCGGTCCTAACCGATTGCCCTGACGATATTATTCGCAGCGAGTTCAATCCTCAGGCCATGATTGACGGCGTGAAAGCCGTCCTCGAAGGTAAGAAATAGGTTATACGGAGCCACCAGGCTCCTACTTCCCCACAAACTGCATGGTGTATGCGGTCGCGGGGTCGATCGGGTGCTGGATAACTCTCAGGGTGACGAGCTGCTGATACATCTGCGTCCAGCGCGCTGGGTCGAAGTCACCGGTCTTTGATGGGGCGTCGTCGGGATAGATGAAATGTCCGTCCTTGAGCGCCTGGCAGGTGAACTGCATCTGCTCCAGCGACATTGCGGGATTCAGCTTCAGTAATTCGGCGTTGACCTGGCGCGGGTCAGCGATATAGTCGCGCCAACCGCGCAATGAAGCCCGCACAAATTTTGCGACTACATCGGGATGCTGCGTGAGGTAGTCCCGTGAGGTGAAGAATGCCCGGTAGGGCGCGTAGCCCGTATCGCTGATGAGCAGGGTGCGGACCTGCGCTCCCGCCTTGCGCGCAAAATACGGCTCGGATGTGACGAATATCTGCTGGATGTAGTCCGGATCCTGAAGGAAGTTGGCGATCGAGTAGGTTGCGGGTGTTTCGCGGACATTTTTCAGGCTATAGCGGGCGATGAGGTATTCGAACCATGTCGAGCCCGGCTTGACAGCGATGGCGTGCCCCTCAAGGTCAGCGAAGTTGCGGACCGAGGAATTAGCGTGCAGCATAATGCCCTGGGGATCGTTTTGCATGGTCGCCGCAACCGCGACCAATGACTGGCCCTGCGAGTCGGCTTCCAAGATGCGGTCTGAAGATCCCATAGCGAACTGGGCGTCGCCGGTTGAGACCTGCTGTTCGGCGATGACGTATGGGCCGCCCGGAATGATGGTGACCTCGAGGCCCTCCTGCCGGTAGTAGCCCTTGAGTTGCGCCTCGTAAAAACCGCCATGCTCCGGCTGCGGATACCAGTCCGTCTGAAAAGTTATGGGAATCAGACCGCTGTTGTTCTTCGCACTGTGGCAACCGAGCAGGCCGAGACACGTGATTGAGAGGGCAAGCCAGTGTTTCGCAGGGATCATGCCCGAGCTTAACAATGGCCCTGCGGCGGATCAAGACGCTTCTTCGGTTGCCAGCAGCTGGCCGAGTTGAGCGGCGAAGGCGAGAAGACAGCTATCGTTGCCCCGCGCCGCGAGTAGTTGCAGGCCGGGCTTGCCGGGCAGAACTACGGCCGATAATCCGGCGAGACTGCCAGGGGTGGTGTAGCGGAGAATCCTGGGACGCGCGGCGGTCTGGTCTTCTCCGGCGGCCAGCCGCGGCAGTGGAACTGCAGGCATCAGGAGAAAGTCGGATCGTGCGAACAGGGCATCGGTCTGGCGTACAAAAGATTGATGCCGCGCCCGCCACTCGGCGAGCTCCTGAGGCTGTAGAGAGGCGCCCCAGCGTAACCTGTCTGCAATGGCCGGCTCGAATTCATCGAAGTAGCCGGTGTGCAGTTGCGCAGCTTCAGAGGCCTGCAGCGGCGCGTAGATAGAGAAGGCGTCCGCGAAGAAGTCAGGATGCGTATGGATCACTTTTGCACCCGCTCGCTCAATGCGCTCTGTCCACGCACTCATAGAAGCCAAAACGGGCGGATCGCAATCCTCAAGCAGGCTGCCGGAAAATGTGCTCACACGCGGCGGGTCGGCGACGGTGGCTGGTTGAGGCAATGTAAAGAGCGCCTGAGCAAGCCGGGGCAGATCGCGCAGGTCGCGGCAGAGCCAGCCAATGGTGTCGAAGGATTCAGCCAGGTGTGCTCCGCCGCGCCAGTCTCCGAGGCCCAGCGAGGCACGGTAGCCCGCGAGTCCGCAGAGCGCCGCAGGAGCGCGAATCGAGCCTCCGGTATCGGTGCCTATGGCGGCAACCGCTGAGCCTTCCTGTATCGCTGCTGCCGATCCGCTCGACGAGCCACCGGTCAGGCTGGTAGAGTCCGCGGGCTGAACGCAGTCACCGTAGTCGCGATTCTCTCCGGTGATGCCGTAGGCGAGCATCTGCATGTGTGTCTTGCCAGTGATCACGGCGCCGGCGGCCTTCAGGCGTTCTGCGAGCCAGGAGTCGGAGATCGCAAGAGAATTATGGCGCGAGTAGAACCGCGAGCCTACGCTGGTGACGAATCCCTCCAGATCGAAGCAGTCTTTGAGCGCGATGGGCAGGCCGAAAAGCGGTCTCGCGTTGGTCTTTTGCGTTGCGAGCAGGGCGGCCCGTCCGCGTGTGGAGGCTTCGTCCACACTGATGTACGAATTGCGGCTGGCGTTACTGTTGACGCGTGCCAGCGCCTCGTTTGCCACGGCCTGCGGATCGGCCGAAGCCCGCGTGCTCATCACTTCGAGCGGAGATGCCTCAATTTCCATGCGCTGATTCTACTCACCGAGGCAACACGAAGAGTCGAGTGCGAAACAGTCGGCTCGATTTCGCGTGATCCGTGCTAAATTTCGTCAATGGGAGCGCTTTCCAAGCCGCGGCACGGTCGGGATGAGGCGGTCATGACTGAGCTTGTCCGGTTCACGGCGCGCAGCTTTCGCACTCCACAGCCTGTTCCCTTCGGCGCAGCCATTGTGGATAGCAAATCTGGTGAGCTGCTTTACCGCGCACGCAATGCCGTGATGCGCGAGAACGATCCGAGTTCGCATGCTGAGCTGCGCACGGTGCGGCGGGCCGCGAAGAAGCTCGGCAAGCCATCGCTCGCGGGATACACGCTTTACTCCACCTGCGAGCCGTGCCCCATGTGCATGGCCAACGCGCTGTGGGCGGGACTGGATCGCGTGGTCTACGGCGCGACCATCGAAGACGCCAACCGCCACTGCAACCAGATTCACATTTCCGCCGATGAGGTTGCGCGGCGCAGCGATATGCCGTGCATTGTCGAAGGCGAGGTGCTTCGCGATCTTTGTTATGGACTCTTCACGGATCCCAGAATGCTGAAGGCGTTTGCAGGATGGAGCACGCGCAAGACGAATCGGAAGAGGAAAGCATGACGGACGCATTGAGGAGCGACCTCGCTGAGCTCATCGCGGACCGGGAGCGTTGCCTGACATCGCCCGCTATAGTCGAACGGCTTTCCAAGGACTTCTATTGGTACTCTCCGGTCCTCAAGCCGCTGCTCGAGGGCAAGCACGCTGATGTGGTCGTTCAGCCCGTAAATGTTGAGGAGATTCGCAACATCCTGCGCTATTGCTTTGCGCACGATGTCCCGGTCACGCCGCGCGGAGCGGGGACCGGAAATTATGGCCAGGCGATTCCGCTCAGCGGCGGCCTCGTGCTCGATCTCTCGCTTATGGATCGCATTGAAGCGATCACAGAAGACGGCGTTGCCATCTGCGAGCCGGGTGTTCGTCTGGGCGTTCTTGAGACGCAGGCGCGGACTGTGGGCTGGGAGCTTCGGTGCTATCCCAGCACCATCGTCAAGGCATCACTGGGAGGATTTTTAGGCGGGGGCTCGGGAGGGATCGGCTCAGTTCTAAACGGCAATCTGCGCGACTACCAGACGGTGCGCGCTCTGGAAATTGTCACGATGGAGCAGGAGCCGCAGGTGCAGTTTCTTGAAGGACAGGCAGTCCACGATATTCTGCACGCCTGGGGAACGAACGGGATCATCACAAAGATCTGGCTCGCGCTCGCGCCGAAGATTGAATGGGCGCAGTGCGCCGTGGCCTTCGACACATTCGCCGCCGCGTACGACTTCAGTGAGCGCATCGCCTCCGCGCCTGAGTGGACGAAGCGTCTGGTGACGACATTTGAGTGGCCGATATCGTCGTACTTTGGTCCGGTCAGAAACATCGCGCCTCAGGGCAAGCACCTGATCTTTTTTCTCATCGCTCAGGATCAACTTGCGGCGATCGAGCGTGAGGCGCAGACTGCGGGAGGGACCATCACTTATTCGGGAGAATACAAAGGGCTCAGCACGAGGCCGCTGCTCTCGGACTACACCTGGAACCACACGACGCTCTGGGCGATCAAGCATAATGATGCTTATACCTATCTTCAGTGCGCGTTCGATCCCGATCGGGTGCGAGAGCAGATGCGCCAGCTCAAGGAACGATTCGGCGACGAGATTCTCTTCCATATGGAGTTCTGGAAGAACGCAGAAGCGCGCATCATTCCCGGCGCCATTCCGCTTGTCTACTTCACGACCGAGGAGCGTCTCAACGAGATGATCCGCTTCTGCCGGGCTATTGGCGTATTCGTTGCGAATCCTCACGTGAACAATGTGGAAGACGGAGGCCGCTATCGCGAAGACAACGTGCAACTCGCCGCGAAGAGGCGCAACGATCCGAAGGGGCTGATGAATCCCGGCAAGATGCTGAGCTTCCAGCCTGAAGCGGAAGAGGCAGCCCGCCTGTGAAAACCTGGACTCCCGACGCGCGCAATTTCGCGTATCTCAGTTGGACGCAAGTGGATGCGCTGCCGAAGGATTCGACACTGCTCGTGCTGCCGACAGCAGCGATCGAGCAGCATGGGCATCATCTGCCGCTCGCCACCGACACGCTGATCAACAATCTGGTGCTTGGCAAGGCGCTGGAGAAGCTTCCCGCAGATCTTCCTGTGTATGCGCTGCCGCCCATCTGCTATGGGAAGAGCAACGAGCATATCGGATTTCCCGGCACGCTGTCAGTTTCCGCCGAAACGTTCATGGCAGTGGTGCGCGATATCGGCGCAAGCATTGCTGCGGCGGGATTCAAGAAGATTGTGTTGTACAACACGCATGGAGGAAATTCGTCGCTCGTCGACGTGATGGCGCGCGATCTGCGCGCGGAGTTTGGCCTGCGTACGTTTGCGCTTTACGGATCGGGAGGAATCAGCTTTGAAGGCGTGAGCGAGCAGGAAAAGGCTTACGGCTTTCATGCAGGCGAAATCGAAACTGCATTTCTACTCAGTGCCGTGCCCGAGCTCGTCGACACCGCGGCGTACACCGTCAACTACATCGCTGAGATTGATAAGCCGGAGCTGCTGCGTCCTGAAAATGCGTCCGCAACTTTCGCGTGGCTCACGCGCGATATCGCCGCCAGCGGCGTGATGGGCGATCCGCGCCCGGCTACGGCGGAAAACGGAGCACGCTGGGTGGACCAGGCTGCGACCCGCATCGCCTCTGCGCTCGAAGCGATGGCTCGCTATGAAAACCTCTATCGTCCATGACTGCTTCGCTCATTAACTGCGGCAACGGCGTGCGCCTTGAACGCGGCGTAATTTGCGCGATGCCCGATGGAGTGCGGCTGGTTTCCGACCATTACTATCCGGCGGAGCCTGGCCCGCACCCGACTCTCCTGATGCGCCAGCCTTATGGGCGCGAGATTGCTTCGACCGTCGTCTACGCGCACCCCATCTGGTTTGCACGTCAAGGCTACAACATTGTCATTCAGGATGTGCGCGGGCGCGGCGGCTCCGAGGGCGAGTTTTATCCCTTTCGCAACGAGCGCGCCGATGGCGCTGCCACTATCGGATGGCTTCGTTCGCGTCCGGAGTCGAATGGCCGCATCGGGATGTACGGATTTTCGTACCAGGGGATGACGCAGTTCCTGGCGGCAGCGGAGCAACCTGAGGGGCTGGTGGCGATCGCTCCCGGTATGGCTGCGACCGATCTCTACAGCGGCTGGTTTTATCACAATGGAGCGTTGCGGCTTGCGAGTAGCCTCGCCTGGGGATTGCAACTGCTTAAGACGGATGCGCGCCGTCGCGGGCTTCGCGAGGCAAGCGACAAACTGGAGCAGGCATGGGCTGATGTGCGCAACCAGTTCAGCGTGCTGCCGTTTCGTGATCATCCAGCTTTGCAATCGCCTGGGCTGCTATCTTATGTCCGCGACTGGTTCGATCATGACCGTCCCGGTGAATATTGGGAGAGGCTTGATATAAGTGCTTGTCTGAGCCAGATCAAGGTTCCGGCGCTACACATCTCGGGATGGTTCGATCTTTTTGCGAAGGGAACAATTGACGGCTTTAAAGCGCTGAGCGAGAGAGGAGCGAGCGCGCATGCGCGCGACCATCAATACTTAGTCGCTGGTCCGTGGGTGCATATTCCCTGGGGAGACCAGATTGGCGAGGTGAACTTTGGTCCCGAGGCGCTGCTCGATACGAGTGCGATTCTCCTGCGCTGGTTCAATCACTGGCTGAAAGATTCCGGCGAATTTGCGGAGGAGCCGCGCATTCGCCATTTTTCTCTCTTCGAGAATCGCTGGCATTCCGCTGAAGATTTCTCATCTGATACGCGAGCTACGCTCTACCTGCGAAGCGCGGGTCGCGCCAATTCGCGCAAGGGCGATGGTGTGCTCAGCGCGACGCCGCCGGTTGTCGAAGAGCCGTGCGATGTTTTTGTCTACGATCCGGAAGTGCCCGTGCTGGCGCCTGGCGGTCCAGGCGCGCTCAACGGCTGCTACAACCAGGCTGCGATCGAGATGGGCAACAATGTTCTGGTCTACACAACGGAGCCGTTATCTGAACCGCTTACTGTCTTCGGATCGCCGAGTCTGGCTCTCTATTGCTCGGCGTCAGCGAAGACTACCGATTTCACCGCCAAGCTTGTTCGCCTGCGGCCCGATGGACGCGCGGACTTCGTCTGCATCGGCATTGCGCGCTCTGACTTTATTTTCGGCTCGAACTTCACCCCAGATGCGGTTCAGTGCTGGCAATTCGAGCTGGAGCCCACCTCGTGCCGCTTCGATGCCGGCGACTGCATTCGTCTTGAGATTGCGAGCAGCGCGTTTCCGCTTTACGACCGAAACCCGGGCACGGGCGTATCCTCGCCGCGTGCGACTTCATGGGACTGGGCCCGCTCCACGCAGCTCGTTTATCACGACGCAGCTCGGCCTTCGGCTTTACATCTTCGGCTGCGGAGCGAGAAAGCATGAGCGGCTTGAGGAGGCTGGCGGAAGGCTTTGCGGTTCCGCAGATTGAGCTGACCGGAGTGTCGAAGAAATACGACCGGCTGATCATTGAGGACCTCAATCTCACTGTGGCCAAGGGTGAATTTCTCAGCATCATCGGCCCCTCGGGTTGCGGCAAATCCACGGTGCTCAAGCTCATTTCCGGCCTCACACCGGCAACGTCTGGCAACATTCTCGTCGACGGAATGACACCGAAGAATGCACGCGAGACGATGGCGTTCATCTTTCAGGATCCGACCCTGTTGCCGTGGCGCACAGTGAGAGCTAACGCCGGACTTGGGCTAGAGCTTGAGCATGTGCCCAGAGAAAAGCGGGAAGCCAGGATTGATTCACTGCTCGAACTTGTTGGCCTGTCGCACGTGAGTCGAGCTTATCCCCGCGAGCTTTCCGGCGGCATGAAGATGAGGCTCTCACTTGCGCGTGCGCTCGCTATCGGGCCGAGACTCCTGCTGATGGATGAGCCCTTCGCGGCGCTCGATGAAATGACGCGCGAGCGCATGAATGAAGAACTTTTGCGGCTACGCGAAGAACAGAAGTGGACGGTTGTATTCGTAACTCACTCTGTTGCGGAAGCGGTCTTTCTCTCGACGCGGATTGTTGTTCTGGCGCCGAATCCGGGGAGGATCCACGCCGATCTTGCCGTGAGTCTGCCCAGCTCGCGGACCTCTGAACTGCGGGTCACCCTTGAGTATGAGCAAATGGTGGTGGAGGTAGCGCGCATACTTCGGGAGGCGCGGTCGGCGTGAAGCGGCGTCTGCTTGTCTTCCTGAATTCTGTCGGGGTCTTTGCGGCCTTTCTGCTGTTATGGCAGCTCATCATCTGGGTTGAGCGGGTGCCTGCATACGTGCTGCCTTCACCGGGCCGCGTGGCGCAGGTAATCAGTGAACGCTTTCCCACGCTCAGTCAATCATTCGGGATCACTGCCTTCACCGCAACGGCAGGGTTTATCTGCAGCATAATTGCCGGAGTGGCCGTTGCCCTGCTGTTTGCCCAGTCACGGTGGATTCGGCGTCTGTTCTATCCCTATACGCTGCTGCTGCAAACAGTGCCGATTGTCGCCATTACGCCGCTGATTATTTTGTGGGTAGGGCCGGGAACTCCGGCGGTTACACTCATCACGTTCATCATTTGTCTCGCGCCGATTATTGCTAACACGACGCAGGGCCTGATCAGTGTTGACGAAAACTTCATCCATCTTTTCCTGATGCACAACGCGACGCGTGGCCAGATTTTGTTCAAGCTGCGCCTGCGCAACGCGATCCCTTCGCTCTTTGTGGGTATCCGCATCTCAGCGGGAATCGCCGTTATCGGCGCGATCACAGGTGAGCTCTTCGCGGGATCGAGCAGCGTGGGACGAGGCGGCCTGGGCTACTCGATCATTTACGCCTCGCAGCAGCTGCAGACGGATTATCTCTTTGCGCTGATCGTTGCTTCGGCGGCGCTCGGCTTTGTCTTTTACTTTATCGTCTACTTTCTCGAGTGGTACTTCCTGCACAGCTGGCATGAATCGGCCCGCGTGCCCGAGGTTGAATAGACGCGGATGCGCTAACGTAGAACATGCTTCGTCTCGAAACAAATACCGGCTACTGGCTGGTGACTCACGTCGATCACGCGAATCTTGCCGGGGAATTTGCCGCCCGGTGGGGAAATGAGTTGTTCCGTTCTCCTGAGCCGCGCGCGCATGTGCTCAAGGGGATCTCGCGGCACGATGACGGCTGGCGCGACCGCGATGCGCAGCCGCAAATCACTCGGCAGGGAAAGCCCAGCGCATTTTCAGTCGAGCTGGTCGGCAAGTATTCTGCCTTTGAGGAAATCGACCTTGCTGACTACCTCGCGGTTCGCGGCAAAGCGGTGCGCCTTATCGCAGACGGGGACCCGTATGCGGCTATCCTGGTCTCAATGCACACGCACAATCTGCTCAGCGAGCGCGCCGACCGGTCGACGATAGCGCCGGAGCAATTGCCGCTGCTCGATGACTTTCTCGCGCAACAAAAGGCGCTCCAGCAGAGCCTCCGCGAGCAGATTGCCGCCGACTCACGGTTCACAACGGAACAAGTTGGAGATATTGCGATCCGGGATCATTTTCGTTTGCTGCAGGCGACCGATAATCTTTCGCTCCTGGCCTGCGTCGACTATCGCAAGCCAGCGACACTGTTGCATCCGCTGCCCCTGAACGACCGTGAATACAGCACGGTCGCAGTTGAGCCGATTGGAGAACGGAGATTCCGGCTCGATCCGTATCCGTTCGCGGAGCCGTCTCTGACATTTGCTTTTCCGGCGCGTCATGTGGAGGGCAAGTTGTTTGCCCATACTGAGGAGCTTCGAAAGCGGTTTGCGGCGACTCAGCCGGCGCAACTCGAAGTCACTGTGCTCGCCTGATCAGGCATGGCCCTCCCAAGCCAAAAGAAAAGGCAGCCATCGAGCGGCTGCCTTGTCAGGTTGCGGTAGAAATTAGAAGGTCAGGCGCAAAGACATCTGAATCTGGCGGGGGCTACCGATGGTGTGTTTCACCACGCCCAGGCCGGTAGGACAGCTGTAGAACGTGCCGGACGGGGGGGTGTTCGACTGGCACTGCTGGGGAGTCGGAGCCACCTCGCTGTAGGTTGACGGCAGTGGTTCGGTGCGTTGTTATACGCGAGATTTTGGGTGACATTATTAGTCGGAATATCGAAGCTCGAGGTGTTGGTCACGTTGTAGACATCGAAGGTGTATTTCAGGTTGTAGTGTTCCTTGATCTGGAGGGTTTTGGCCAGGGACATATCCGCGCGCTTCTGGTAGGGCTGGCGGAAGATATTGCGCTGGCCATCGGTGAACGTGGTCTCAAAGTCATCGCCGTTGGGAACGCCGTCAGTGCCGGGCGACAGCAGCGGGAGCGTGAAGCAGGAAGCTTTTAATGCGGCACTGTTGGGAGTGCCGTCATAGAACGCGCCAGAGTGCCCCGTGACCGCGTTCTTCGCCGTGCAGCCGGGAGCCAGCGGAACGATGGGGTTGGTGATGCCGTCGAAGGTGCTGTAGTAAATGCTGCCGACGGCGCCGGAGTAATCGATGATGGAGTACGGCTGTCCGCTCTGGATAATCGCAATACCTGTCAGCGACCAATCGTTGAGAATTTTGCCCTCAACGGTGCTCTCGTTATAGAACCGCGGTAGATAAAAGCCATAGGTGAAATTGAGCACGTGCTTGCGGTCGAAATCGGCCGACCCATAGCCGCTCTGCAGATTGTTGGGATTGTTGCCGTTGTAGAAGAGCCCGAGGGCGCTTTGCTCGTCAGTGGTGTGTGAGTAGGTATAAGAAACACCGGTCTGGAAGTTATGGCTGAGTCGCTTCTCAACGTGTACCTGCAGGGCGTTGTAGGTGGAGATGCCGGCGGCCGTGTAGGACTCGGATTCAGAGGAATAGCCGATATAGGGAACGCGGAGGTCCACGTTACCGCCCTCATAGTTCTGCTGCATATTGCCATATGCGCAATTCGGGTCCTGATTGACGCAGATCGGATAGAATGGGTAGACCCTGTTGGGATCGAGGACGGTATAGCCATAGGTATAGGACTGGCCATTCGGCCCGGGATGAATGACGTTGCCGGGAGTGGCAATCTGCGCCTGGTTGAAGGGCAGGGGAACGATCAGGTGACGGCCTACATTGCCCACATATCCCACCTCGATGGCCAGGTCGTTGCGGGGTTGCCACTGGATGTCGAGCGTGTAATTGATCGAGTAGGGCAGTTTGTTCTTCCGGTTGTAGACGCCGAGCGTGAACGGCTCAGCTCCCTGGATGATCCCGGCGGCATTGGGGAGGTAGTTCGCCAGATCGGCCGCGCTTGGGTTGGAGGGTGGAGCAGAGCGTGTGGGTCCCCAGGGATTGGCGAGATTATAGGGCAGTTGCGAGCCATCCACCGGAGTAAAGGGGGAAAGCCCGCAGATTGGGATGTAAAAGTTGTACAGGAAGCTGGTGTTGCCGTAGGGCGAGGCGCTGTAGGGACAATTCTGATGGGTTACGAATGGAGGAGTCTGGCTGACGCCGAAGGGTCCGCCTGATATTTCGCCCGCCGCATATCCCGGAGAGAAATAGGTGTAGAGTTCGCCGCGATCGTAGTAGGAGCCGACTCCGCCGCGGACAACCACCTTGTCGTTGAAGCCATGGGGTTGGAATGCGAATCCGAGGCGCGGCGCGATGCCCCACTGGCGTCCGGTAAGCGTGGTGTTGCTGACGCCGGCGGTTCCGTTTTTGTTGTTGCCCGCGATGATGAAGCCGGGATCGGTAATCGTATCGGAGCCGGCGTCGTAGTTGTACTCGGAGGGATCGAAGTTGAAAATGCGTCCGTATTTCTCCGTCAGGCCGCCGTTCCAGTCGTAGCGCAGTCCGGCCGTGATGCTTAGGTTGGGCATGATCTGGTACTTGTCCTGAATGTAGAGACCGGTTTGGTTCGCGCGGTAGTAGCGGTTGGCATCTCCCTGCAGAAATGTGGTGGCAACAAAGCCATTGGTCGTGTAAGGGGTTACCCAGTTCATGGCAAAGGTAGAAAAGTCGGGGGTGGATACATTGCCCTTGTCGGTGCGCAGATCGCGAACGTTGAGCTGCGTGTAGGCATAGTTTCCGCCAAAGGTGACGGAGTGATTGCCCTTCGTCCAAATCGCATTCGCCGACGGCATGATGCGGTTCTGGAACATGCCGGTATAAGGCCCCTGGTTCGCTGCGCTGGGCCCGATATTCAGCGATTCCTGTGGAAGGTTGCGGCTGGAGCCGTAAGAACCCAGGGCGTCGACAATGGTGATGCCGGGGAAGTAGGAGCCAAAGGAGGTCGACATAGCTGCGATGGGGCTTCCTGCCTCGCCGGGCGACCACGGCTGTTCATTGACGCTGTAGGCCTTCTCCCGCAGGATGCCGATGGTTTCCGTCAGGCTGAGTGTGGGCCTGATCGTCTGGATGTTGGTGATGGTGGCTACCTGTGATCCGGTGTCCATAAATACCGTGAATCCGGGGACGCTGGAGGTTCCATACGGCGCGCTGTTGGGGTCGTGCTGGTAATAGTACTTCATGCTGATCAGGTCTTTGGACGAAACGTTCCAATCGAGGCCGCCGACGGCCTGGTCGGATGTGAAGTACGATGTGCCGGTCTCGAAGGCGTTCGAGGGCGAAAGCGCGTCGGGAATGTGTCCGTTGTCGTTCGGTATGAGCCATTGCCCGTTGGGAAGCTTGGCCTGAAAGAGTGCCAGGCCCACAGGGTTGTTAGCCCAGTCGCCGGCTCCCACCTGGAAGCCGTTTTCCGCGTCGGTGTCTCCCCAGTAGTTGTTGGCAATCGTCGCCAGGCCGCCGGGTGTCCGGTTGGTATCGCTGAGACCAGGCGGAACGGCAATGAGGGTATCGCCTGTCTCCTGGTCGGAAACATGCAGGTGCTGATAAGCGACAAAGTAAAAGAGCTTGTCTTTGATGATCGGTCCGCCGAAGGTGCCGCCGGCGATCCAACGGTGCAGCTCAGGATTCCGGTCCTCGACGGGAATGCCGGTATTGTTTTTGAAAAAGAAAGGCGCCGCGTTGATCCAGTTGGTGCCGCGGTGGCCGTAGAGAGTGCCGTGTAGGGCATTGCTGCCCGATCCGGTGCTCATGTCGATGTGTGCGCCGCTGGCCGAACCCTGCTGCGCGTCGTACATCGAAGCGTTGACACGGACCTCCTGCAGCGTCTCCGGGGCGGGGGTGGGGAGCGCATTACCGATAGAGAGATAGATCGACGACGAGGCCGGCTCGACGCCGGCGCTGGTGGTCCCGCTCGAGGCGCCGCCGCCGGTATTGTTCACCACGCGCGCCGATGCCACCTGGCTGGTGCTCTTGCCGTTGAAGAGATTGCTTGCGTCAACGCCGTTCAGCAGAAAGCTGTTTGAGGTGTCGCGCTGCCCATTGGCCCAGATGGGAGCGTTACCGAGCCCGCTGTTCGAGCCGGTTCCGCCAGGCAGTTCGGCGTTCACGCCCGGGGAGAGAATGGCGAGGCCGGTAAAGCTGCCGGTCGGCAGCGGGATGGTATCGATCTGCTGCTTGTCGAGTACGTAGCCGTTGGTGGTGTCGACCGCGTTCATCAGTGGAGATTCTTCAACCGTGACTGAAGTGCTCACCTGTCCGATCTTCAGCTGCTCATTTAAGGTCGCCGTGCGATCCGCCTGCACCGGGATCGAGGGGATTCGCAGCGTATCGAAACCCTCGTGCACGAAGGCGAGTGAATATGTCCCGATCGGGAGATTCGAAAAGAGGTAGGAGCCGCTGGCATTTGTCTTGGCGGTGCGGGTAAGGCCGGTCTGATCGGCAATCGCTGTCACCTGAGTATCGGAGAGGACGCCGCCTGTGGAATCGGTGACCACGCCCGTAATTCCGCCGAGGGTCTGCTGTGCCCAGCTAGAGTTTGTGATCGCGGAGATGCTGAGGAGGAAAAGGAATGCAGATACACCCAGTCTCTTAAACATAGTTTGTCGGCCTCATTAAGAAGTGAAGGGACACTGCGGCCTGCTTGCGGCCATAAACCGCCCTTCATTCCGGATGAGGAATTTGCGAGGACACCCGAACCAAAAGGAGCGGTAGCTGCTAAGTGTGAACTACCAGCTTTTGTTAAAAACTTGCTGCGAGAATAACGCAGTTTGCGGCTGTTCCCACAGAAAATTCGTCACATTTCGGTTCTCGGCTGCGAGTTATAAAAATCCTTTATAGAAGGCTTGTCAAAGCCGTTCATTCGCGAATGACGGGCTAAGAATGCGGTGCTAAGGCAGGAGAGAAACATGCGCGGAAACGATCCGCCAGCCTTCGCTAAGTCGCACCCAGAGCTGACTTTGGCGACCATGGATGGTGCGGCCATCGACCTCGCGGGAGAACTCCACGGTCACGCTGCCAACGTCGCAGCCAAATGTAACTATGTCGAGTCTGTTTAAGGTGCGCGCAAGGTTCACGGACGGCCGCGCTTTGCGGAAGGCGTAGATTTCCTCAAACCCGTGCAGGTTTTCCGCAGCGCCGAAGCGCAGGACATGCTCGGAATTCCAGAACATTTCGATCAAAGTGTCGGCGTCATTGGAGACAAGGGCTGACTCGTACCTGGGATAGAGCGCAGCCAGTTCGGCAACGACTTCCGGATCATTGATGACCATCGCTAGAAGAGTTTCCTTTCCGGCAGTAGGTGTTTCGCCATCGCGGCACTCACGGTGAACATGGGCTCGTTGACCACCTGGCTCAGGCGCAGATTCATGGCGACGCTGCACAGCAGATAAGCATGTACGGGCGTGAATCCCCAGTGTTCACAGAGCAGATCGATCATGCGCGAGGTGGCGGCGCGGGCGGCGGCGATCGCGTCGTCCGCCGATTCAACGACGATCCAGGAAGGAGCGTGGGAACCAGTTGGGGAGTCGGCGGCGTCTCTTGTTTTTCCCGACTCAACGAGCGGCCCGGGCAATGCGCGATGTTTGTGCAGCTGAAAACGCAGCGTCACGTCCGCAGGGCATTCGATGCCGTTGATGCAGACTTCGCCGTCGCCTTGCGCCGCGTGCGCATCGCCCGCTGAAAAGAGCGCTCCCGCGTTGAGCACGGGCAGATAGAGCTTCGCGCCGGCGTGGAGCTCGCGCACATCCATGTTCCCGCCGAAACCCCCCGGCGGCCGGGTGCGAAATTCGCCGTCCTCGGCAGGGGCGACCCCCATCACTCCGCAGAATGGGCGCAGCGGTACCACGGCGGGCGAGAGCGATCGGCTGTCGTCGCCTTCGAGCGTCCAGTGAAAAATATATGGGTCGGCAAAGCGTTCCTTCAGAAGACCCAGGCCTGGAAGGACGCTCGACCAGCCCCAACCCTTGTGGCTGACTTCGAGCACTTCTATTTCGAGTGCGTCGCCGGGCGCGGCGTCCTTCACAGCGATTGGGCCGGTGAGCGCGTGAATCCTTCCCCGGTCGATCGCGAGTAACTCCTCGACTGTCATGCCCGGCCTCACCTGGGCTCCGCTGGAATCGAGGCATTGCATATGCACGGTGTCGCCCGGCTCGATCTCGATGCGCGGCTCAAGGTTGCGGTTCCACCGTGAGTGGATCGGTTCAGCGGAGAGCGAATGATCTGCCATGGCCCGATTAGATCTCCACCGTCATCTGGAGTTCGACCATGGCATTGCGCGGCAGAGCGGAGACACCCAGGGCTGCGCGCACGTGGCGGCCGCGCTCTCCGAAGACCTCGACCAGGAGATCGGACGCGCCATTGATTACCTTCGGGGAATCGGGAAAGCCGGAGATCGTATTGACGTATCCGTTGACTGAGACGATCTGCTTGATCCGATCGAGGGAACCAAGCGCCTGTCTGAGAACGGCGAGCTGCGTGAGTGCGCAGCGCCGAGCGGCTGCGTATCCCTCTTCGAGGGTGCGGTCCTGATCGACGACGCCCGTCATTACTCCGCGCTCGTCGGTCGAGACTACACCAGAAAGAAACGCAAGATTGCCAACAACTTTTACAGATACATAGTTGCCGCCGGGAGCAGGCAAGTCCGGCAGCGTATAACCCAGTTCATTCAGCTTTTGATCGGCGTTCATTTGCCCGTACTCTAGCATGTGTCAGGATGAGGCTGTGAATTTTGGTCGCCTTTGTGCGATCCGGGATAGGATAGGCGAAATGAAACTCGTGTGGATGATCGGCTCGGTTGCCATTGCCGCTGCCTTGTTCGTGCTGAGCGAGGTGGATAAGCCGCCGCCGGGAATAGCGATGGCCCAGCAGGAGAATCGGGCTGCGCCGCTGAAGGTCGCGCTTCACGACAAGCGCATGTCTACAACCGATCTGGAGCTTTCCGGTGATCTGCCCGGATCATCGGCCTATGCCGGGCGCTTCATGGCATATGACGAGCTCCTGAAGCTTCCACAAGTCACTTTTACGGTTACAGATGATGTTAACTTCCAGGGACGGGCGAAAATACAGGGTGTTTATCTTGACGAACTGCTGCGGATATTGAACATCCCCGAAAAAAATACACTTATTGCCGCCATCTGTGACGACGGATACGAAGGGCACTATTCTGTGGATTACCGAGCAGTTCACCATCCCATTCTTGTGTTAACGCTGAATGGCAAGCCGCTTCCTATTGAGAGTCGAAAGGCCGATGGCGGCAGCTACGGACCCTACCTGATATCTCATCCGTCATTCAAATCACGGTACCAAACACTCGCGCATCCCGAGGAAGCCCAGATTCCCAATGGGGTGCTTGAGCTTCGCTTCCTAAGTGAAGACCAGGTGTTTCGCGCGATTCATCCGCGAGCAGATTTTGCTGCCGATGCGCCGCAGATGCAGGGCTACGTGATTGCCAAAGAGAACTGCTTCCGGTGCCACAACGCGGGCGAATACGGTGGCCGCAAGGCGGGGATATCGTGGAGTTTGCTGGCCAGAATTGCAAGCAAGAAACCCGATTACTTCAGCGCCTACATCAAGGATCCGCAGTCAGAAAGCCCATACGCGCAGATGCCCAGCTTTCCCGATTACGACGACGCGACGCTGGCCGCGCTCACGGCTTACTTCCAGGTTGTTCCGATGGATGACGGGTCGAAATGACGCTGCGCGTCGCCAAGGTGTTACTCGTTGCCGCAGTGGCGTTCTTCTATACAATGGTTGTCTTCAATAACACGACCGACTACGCCTCGAACTATCAGTTCGTTCACCACGTGCTACTGATGGATTCGACTTTCCCCGGTAATCACGGTATGTGGCGCGCGATTCGTCCGCCGGTTCTTCATACGATCTTTTACTGCGGCATCATCGAATGGGAAGCGGCGACGATGGTCCTCACATGGATCGGAGTTGTACAGTTGGCGCGCGCTCTTCGTAGATCGGCCGCTGATTTTAATTCCTCTAAGCGAGTCTCTATCGCCGCTCTCGCCTTCGGTATGCTGCTATGGTTGGTTGCATTTATCAGCGTGGGCGGCGAGTGGTTCCTGATGTGGCAATCGAAGACATGGAACGGGCAGGAAGCGGCTTCTCGCACGTTCACGATGATCGGCATTGTCTTCATACTGCTGGCAATGCCCGACACGGAAACCCAACCCTGACATGAGAGCACGGCGCGGGTATGATGAATTTCGCAGGCAGAGAACGTTTTCCCGTGCCGTTTTCGAACCATGACACTCTTTAATCGCCGCCATTTTCTCGCCGGATCGACAGCCGCAGCGGTTTCGGTTTTCAGCCGCCGCATTTCATTCGCGCAGGATCCAGTCGTCGATGCCGCTGCTGAATCCGCTCTGGGAGTGCATGAGAAAGTGGCGTGGCTCGCCGAGCCCTTTCCGCTCACCGACGTGCGCCTGCTTCCGGGCATCTTTTACGATCAGCAGGAGATTAACCGCGCCTACCTGCACACGCTCGACAATGACAGCCTGTTGTGGAGCTTTCGCAAGACAGCCGGTCTAGCCGCGCCTGGCACGCCTTACGGTGGATGGGAAGCGCCGGATTGCGAGCTGCGCGGGCACTTCAACGGTGGACACTACCTTTCAGCCGTCGCGCTCACTTATGCGAGCACCGGCGATGAAGCCCTGCGGGATAAGGGCAACGCCATTGTGGCCGAGCTCGCGAAGTGCCAAGCCGCGAATGCGAACGGATATCTCAGCGCCTACCCTGAAGATTTCTTCGACCGACTGCGCAAGGAGCAGCCGGTGTGGGCGCCCTTCTACACGCTGCACAAGATCCTCGCCGGGCACCTCGACATGTATGTGTATTGCGGCAATCAGCAGGCGCTGACGAGTGCGGAGGGTCTGGCGAACTGGATTGACCACTGGTCCGGGGGAATCAGCGATGCGCAGATGGCGCGCATCCTGAAGACGGAATACGGCGGCACCATGGAGAGCCTGCTCAATCTTTATGCACTCACCGGGAAGCGGCAGTATCTGTGGCTGTCGCACCGCTTTGAGCAGGAGCAGTTTTTCGGTCCGCTGGCCGCTCATCGCGATGAGCTGAAGGGCCTGCACGCGAACACGCACGTGCCCAAGGTGATCGGGGCTGCTCGCCGCTACGAAGTCACGGGCGACGACCGCTATCGCCAGATCTCCGAGTTTTTCTGGGGACAGATCGTGAACGAACGCGCCTATGCGACGGGCGGGACAAGCAATTTCGAGGGTTGGAGAACCGATCCGGGCGAACTCGGCGGCGAGCTCTCGCTTGATAGCGAGGAGTGCTGCGTCGGCTACAACATGATGAAGTTGTCGCGCCACGTCTTCGGCTGGACGGCCGACCCGCGCGCGATGGATTACTACGAGCGCGTTCTATACAACACGCGCCTGGGCACGCAGGATTCGCAGGGCCTGAAGATGTACTACCTGCCGCTCGCCGCCGGGTATTGGAAGTATTTCAACTCGCCGACACAATCTTTCTGGTGCTGCACAGGCACGGGCGCAGAGGAATTCGCGAAGCTCGCCGACACGATTTACTTCCACGACGCGAACAGCATTTACGTCAATCTTTTCATCGCGTCGGAGCTTAATTGGAAACAGAAGGGAATCACGCTTCGGCAGGAAACGTCATTTCCCGAGGAGCAGGGAACCCGGCTCACCATTCACACGACGCATCCAGCGAACTGCGCGCTGCAGCTTCGCATTCCGTACTGGGCGACGCAGGGTGGGGTGGTGAAGATCAACGGCGAAGCGCTGCCGGTCTTTGCTGGGCCTTCGAGCTATCTGACATTGAAACGCACGTGGCACGATGGAGACCGCGTAGAGCTATCACTTCCCATGCAGCTCCATTCGAGCCCGCTGCCCGGCGACCGCTCCCTGCAAGCGGCGATGTACGGGCCGCTTGTTCTGGCTGCACGCCTTGGCAGCGACGGACTCACGCACGCCATGCAGTACGACACAACCGGCAAAGACATTCATCCGCCGGGAGATCCCAAGGCTGCACCTGCCCCGGTGCTTGTTGCCAGCGATGCCTCGGCGGCCATTGCTCCAGCTGGCACCGCTCTGACCTTTACCGCCAAAGGAACGAGCGGAAGCCACAACCTGGTGCCGCTCTATAAGATATCCGGCGAGCGGTACGCCGTGTATTTCAAGACGCAACAAGGCTGAGTCCGGACTCCGGGCTGGATTGACCTTTCGGATTTCATTCAGGTCGTTTTGCGCTTGCGGCTGCCACCGCTGTGTCCGCCGGAAGACTTGCTACTGTGGCCTTTGCTGCTTGCAGTCCGAACAATGTGTGCAGATTGCTGTCTGCGGCGGTGTTTCGCGGGCGGGTGCAGAACGGCTTCCACGCGCATTTCTGCTGCCCTGGGGTTGTCGGAATAGCCAGGGTCGAACATGGCGATGACGGTTGATGCGCGGCCGCTGTAGCGCCGGGCCCACAGGCTGTCCATCAGGGTTGTCTGCACTGCTTTCCAGTGCTCGGGGTCTGTCGTGGTGTTGCTCGTGGTCAGCGAGACATCGCGGATGCCGGGAACGAGGCTGGAAGCGCCATTGATCGCGTTGAGAAACTGAACAAACTCTTCCAGATTGACGCCCATCTGAAAGACGAGTTGGCTGAGCGCCATCTGCTGCGGGCCGCTCAACTGGTCGAAATTGCGGCAGTAGGCCTTTGCGTTGTAAACAGCCTGAATCGCGGAGATGCGTAACAGCCGCGTAGCTTCTTCCTCGGTTAGTTCGGGCGTGAGAGCGTGCATCCGGATTTTTCTGCGATACTGCCTCGTTGTCCATGCGCTCGCGTCGCGGTCGAAGCGGGTGAGGATCTTCTGCAGGAGCTCCGGATCGAGTCCCGCCGCCTGCCAGAGCTGGGCTGACGAGGGTTCAAGGAAGGGATGCGGGTTCAGCGGATCGGTTTGCGGGTGCTCAGTGGCCGGAACGTCGAGACTGAAGCCAGCGCCAATCAGCGGCCGATGCGTGTTGGGATCGGGATAGGCCGCCAGCACCCAGCCTTCATGCCGCTGATCGCGGAGTGTGTTCATCAGGCTCTGCAGATTGAACTTGATGTCGGTGTCTTTGTAGTCGAAGAGGGCTGCGGGCGCTGCTGCATCAGCATTTTTCGGCGGAACAGAATCAGTGGGCGCAGTTAATGCTTTTGCCTGTGTCGAGACCTCACTCGTTGCGGGTGACGAAGTGGGTGTCGAGGTCTGGCCCTGCACGCCGCGCGGAGATGTCGCGATGACGAATGCCAGCGCTATCGTCAGAACGCATTGTTTCGAGGTAGTCATCTCTTCCGCGCCGTTTACGAGCCCTCTGGCCACACAATAGCTGAAAACTAACGATTATGGTGCAAATAGAACCTGATATGCCATGACTCGGTTGGGTCAGTCATAAGATCGTCTGTATTCGATTTGACTTTATTTGACTTCGATCTGAGATTTTCTTACCGTGGAGGTGAGCGCGAAGGGCGCATCCAGTCCGCGGAAAGGGCCGTGCCCACCTTACGGGTCTGACAGCAGACCCGGGCTGACAATCCGACGAAACTTCTTTCCAGCCTGATTTGTGCGGACTCCCAGGCAAGCAACGAAAGGAGCTTCGTATGTCTGACAGAGAATTACCCGCCCGCCCTAACCTCGAACAATACAGAAAACAAGCCAAAGAGCTTGCACGTGATTGTGCGCTGGGCCTTCCGGACGCGCTGGCGCGTGTACGGAGGCATCATCCACGTTTTCACAAGCTGGCTGAGATCGATCTCGCGGCCGCGCGGGTGAGCGTGACCGATGCGCAGCTAGTGATTGCCCGCGAGCACAGCTTTGAGAGCTGGCCGAAGTTTGCAAAGCACATCGAGATGATCCGGATGATCGAGTCGGTCGAATCGCTGACCGATCCCATCGCGGCTTTCATCGAGGTGGCGTGCGTGCCGCGACATTCCGGGCACGGGTCGGGAACGCTGGAACATGCGGAGATGATCCTGTCGCGGTATCCCGAGGTTGCGAAGAGCAATATCTATACGGCGGCGATTCTGGCAGATGAGGCGACGGTGCGGGAATTTCTGGCGCGGGATGCGGGAAGTGCAACGGCCAAGGGAGGACCGCACGGATGGGATGCGCTGACCCATCTCTGCTTTTCGCGGTATCTGCGCATCGACAAGGCGCGCTCGGAGGCGTTTGTGCGAACCGCCTTTACGCTACTCGATGCGGGGGCGAGCGCGAAAACAGGATGGGTGGAGATGATCGACCATCCCACGCCGCGGCCGACGTTCGAGAGCGCGATCTACGGCGCGGCGGGCATCGCACGCCATGTAGAGCTGACCCGGCTGCTGCTGGAGCGCGGGGCAGATCCGAATGACGAGGAGACTCCATACCATGTGCCTGAGGGCTACGACAACACGGTGATGCAGATCATGCTGGAGAGCGGACGGCTGAATGCAGCGTCGCTGGTGACGATGCTGGTGCGCAAGGCGGACTGGCACGATGAGAAGGGCATGCGGATGGTGCTGGAGCGTGGAGGCGATCCCAATGCGATGCCAATCTGGGGAAACAGCGCTCTGCAACACTCGATCCGGCGCGATAACGGCATCGAGATGATCGAGTCGCTCATGGATTTCGGCGGCGATCCGGCCGTTAAGAACAAAAAAGAAGGAAGAACAGCCATCATGATGGCAGCGCGCAGAGGGCGTGGGGATGCGCTGCGGCTTTTCGCAGAACGAGGGTTTGCGCTCGGGCTGGAGGGAAGCGACGCGCTGGTCGCGGCGTGTGCTTTGGGCGATAGCGAAGCCGCGCAGGGGCTGGTGTCGCGGGAGACTCGGTTGCGGGCGGAATTGTTTGCGGACGGGGGAACACTGCTGGCGGAGTTTGCCGGGAATGCGAACGTCGCGGGAATGAGGTGCCTGCTCGATCTGGGAGTTGGCGTGGATGCGTCGTACCGGGAGGGTGATCCTTACTTTGATATTGCACCCAACAGCACCGCGATGCATGTGGCGGCGTGGCGTGCATGGCCGGTTGCAGTGAAGGAGCTGATTGCGCACGGTGCGGATGTGAATGCTCGTGATGGCAAGGGAAGGACGCCACTGCAGTTGGCGGTGAAGGCATGCGTGGATTCGTACTGGAAGCGGCGGCGTTCGCCGGAGTGGATTGAGCCTCTGCTCGCGGCGGCGGCGTCGGTAGAGGGGATCGAGATGCCGACAGGATATGACGAGGCGGATGAGCTGCTGCGCAGGTACGGAGGGTGATTGCAGGGCGTTGATTACTTTGCGAAGCGCGCGAGCAGCGGGCCAAGAATGGCCAGGACGAGCACGTAAGCGGCGGCTAACGGGCCGAGTGCAGGTTCGATCCCAGCGCCGAGGCCGGCGATGACGATGGAGAATTCGCCACGGGCGACAAGGGCCGCGCCTGCACGGATGCTGCCGCTTCGGTCGACGCCTGCGCGTTTCGCCGCCCAATATCCTGTGGCGATTTTCGTGAGTGCGGTGATGATGCCGAGTCCGATGGCGAGGGGCAATGCGGGCGGCAGCGTTTTAGGATCGATCTGGAGTCCGAAGAAGAAAAAGAAAATGGCGGCGAACAGATCTCGCAGAGGCGAGAGAAGGCGATACGACTTCTCGGCGATCGGTCCGGAGATGGCAATTCCGACCAGGAAGGCGCCGATCTCCGCAGAGACATTAAACCGCGCGGCAATACCAGCGACCAGGAGAACGAGCCCGAAGGTTGTCAACAGCAGGATTTCTTCCGAGTCATGGGAGACGATCCTGCTCAACCATTTGCCATAGCGAAGCGCGAGGATCAGCACGAGGATAACAACGGTGACGGCGATGGCGACGGAGGTCGCGATCCTGACTGGTGTGCCTCCGACCAGAGAGACTCCGACGAGAGGCAGATAGACCGCCATGGCGAGGTCTTCAAGGACGAGCACAGCGAGGACACTTGGTGTCTCGGGATTATCAACGCGCTTCAGCTCCGAAAGAACCTTGGCGACTATGCCGGAAGAAGAGATGTAGGTGACACCGCCCAGCAGCACGGCCGCCACCGGCGACCACTTCAAGACAAAACCGGTGATCAGGCCCGGCGTGAAGTTCAGCAGGAAATCCAGTCCTCCCGCGGGCAACCCGGAGCGCAGGTCCGTCATCAGCTCGTCTCCATTGCATTCGAGACCGAGCATGAAGAGCAGCAGCAGGACACCGATCTCGGCGCCGGTTCCAATAAAGCTCTGGCTCAAGTCGAGTGGCAGAAGTCCGCCGTTTCCGAAGGCGAGTCCGACGAGCAGGTAGAGCGGGATGGCGGAGAAGCCCCATCGGCTAGCAAATCGCGCCAGAACCGAGAGCACGACGACGGAAGCGCCGATTTCAGCGAAGAGCTGCGCGTGACTGTGCGATTCAGAAGCCAGCATAAACGCTTGATTCAGGAATGGGGGAATTCTATCTCATGGGTATTGTTGCGAGCCGAAATGATTGTTTAGAGCCGCGTGCCGCAGCGCTTGCAGAAATCCGCGTCCCGATCGTAACCCGATCGGCACGGCGATGATTCCCATAGCCATCGGTCAATTTATTTCTTTAGAAATGGGCCTCTTCAGTACGGAAAAATCTGCATCCCAAACAGAAGGGCAGTAAGGGACGATGACAGTTACGAATTCAAGGATCGCCATGCTGGTGCTGTGCGCGAGCGTGGCGATGGGCGGATGCAGCAAGAACTCCGCGCAGGCGGTTACGCCTGTGAAGGCAGATGCCAAGCCGGCTCCAGCAATGAAGCCTGCGCCGCCGACTCCGATTGCGCAGAAGAAGGAAGAGCTGGGGGATCCGAGCTGGGATCCCGAATGGGACAAGATCGTGGAGGAGGCGTTGCCGCCGGAGATGCTAGGACCGAAGGCGGCACGGGATGTGCGAGGCTTCTGTCCGCGGTTTGCGACGATGAGCGAAGCCGACAAGCGCGCCTTCTGGGCTTATTTCTTTCAGGCGCTCGCGGGTGCAGAGGCAGGGCTGAAGCCGACGACCACGGTGCGTCACACGCAGCCCGAAGTGGCGAAGGTGGATCCGGTTACGAAGCGCATGGTCCGCAGCCAGGGATTACTCCAACTCGCTTACATGGACGCCGATCGCTATGGTTGCGATTTCGACTGGGATAAAGATAAGGTGCTACCACTCAAGGATCCGGCGAGGACGATTCTGCAGCCGAAGAATAATCTGACGTGCGGCGTGAAGATTCTCGACAACCAGCTCTTTGTACTGCACAGGCCGCTGCTTTCCCACTACAGCTACTGGTCAACGCTGCAGCCCGAAACCGTGAGCTACCGCGTATTCTCAAAACAGATGACGAATGTGCCGGCCGCGTGCAGGCCGGTCCCGAGGCCAAAGACCGAACGGCGCGTCGCTGAGGCTTCAGGACACTAGCGACAGTGAAACGGTCCGCCGCGGATTACCAAGAGTTAATGAGAGGGAAGCAAAGCCGCAGGCTACTATAGTTGGATACGGATGCCCCGTCTGACATTCTTTGACCTTGCCGTGACACATCTGGTCTCGATTCGGGCGGGACGATGAAAGGTCGTACGCATGGGAAAAATCTCTCGCGGGTATCTTAAGCTCTTTTTCCCGGCTACTTTTCCGGTTTTGAGGCCGGTCGGCCTACTCATCCTCTGTATTCTGATGATGAGCTGTTGTGTCTCAGCAACAGCTCAGGCGGTTGACGATATCCGGGCGTCAGAAAGCTTTTCCTCATCGTTGCCCGATGCTCCGCAGATCCACCCCGACGCCGACGCTGAAGACAGGGATTCGGTCACGGTGGGCAATACGCCGTTCCATATTCTGAAGGACCAAGCGGCGATCTGGACGAGCCCTGTTCACATCCGCACAAACGATTTGGTGTGGCTTGTTCCTCTTGCCGGGGCCACGGGAGCTGCGATTGCCACCGACCATCACACAATGGCCTCAGTCGTTTCCCATGATCCGGGTTTCAATCAGACCAATATAAATTTCTCGAACGGACTGTTGGGTGGCATTCTTTTTGTGCCGGCGGTGCTGTTCCTTGGGGATTTCAATGACGGCGCTCACGAGCGCGAAGCCGGCATTCTCGGCGGGGAAGCGATCATAGACGGGGTCATCGTGGAACAGGGCATGAAGCTGATCTTCTGGCGCGAGAGACCCGACGTAGACAATGCGCGTGGACTGTTTTTCCAGGGCAGCGCCGGAGCAAATTCTTCGTTTCCTTCGACTCACAGCACTCTCGCATGGGCCACAGCCGCGGTGGTCGCTGGAGAATACCCGAAAGTGTGGACCCAGATTGCGGTGTATACCATGGCTACCGGCGTCAGCCTGACGAGGGTTTTGGGCCAAGAGCATTTTCCCTCAGATGTTCTTGTCGGCAGCGCCGCTGGTTGGCTGATTGGGCACTACGTGTACCGCAGTCGTCATCAGTACCACGCGGGCCGAAAAGCACACGCATTGCGCATCAGCCTGAACTCCTCGATCCTGCACCGTTAATATGCATTAAATGGCCCGGGAATTTGTCTTGCGAGACGAGATTGACGTGCATGCGCCGATTGAGCGCTGCTTCCTGCTTTCGACCAGCGTGGAAATTGTTGCGCAGGAACTTGGAATGCGTCCTGTTCGCGGGCGCAAATCAGGGCTCGTGATCGAAGGCGACACGGTACGATGGGAGGGATGGCGGCTGGGTCTGCCTCAGTTTCACGAGAGCCTCATCGAGCAGTTCGACCCGCCTTTGTTCTTTCGGGATCGCATGATTGCCGGGCGATTCGCGAGCTTCGAGCATAATCATGCCTTCAGCGACCGAGGCAACGGGACAGTGCTGCTGCGTGATGAGGTGCGCTTTGCGATGCCGTGGGGATGGGCCGGGGAACTCATCGGGCATTGCGTGATGGTAAGGGATATTCGCAGGTTGATGAGAAGCCGTTTTGCGCGGCTCAAGCGAATCGCCGAGAGCGAGGAATGGCGGAATTATTTGCCGTCGTGAAAAACAACTGTCATAAGTGACGAGGTCAGACTCAGATTGCCGGCCCAGATGATGCGAAGTTTCATTTGACGAGGGCCACGCGCGAATGGTCATCTTCCAATAGCCGGGAAGGACTTCGGCGTTCCACTCTCTTACAAATTTCAGGGAAAGTACAACGAATGGCCCACGATAGCGAGTTTTCGCCGAACACCGGACTACCCATTGATGTGCTGAAGAGCCCATTTGTCCGTTTTGCACGAATCGAAGCGTCCGGCGGCATCCTGCTTCTGGCCGGCACGATCGCGGCGCTGGTGTGGGCAAACTCACCCTGGGCGGGGATCTACCACGCAATGTGGCATAAGCCGATCCCTATTGGCATTGGCCGGTTTGAGCTAACGGAGTTCAGTCACGAATGGATTAACGATGGCCTCATGGCCATTTTCTTCTTCCTGGTAGGGCTTGAAATCAAGCGCGAGGTGCTGATCGGCGAGTTGTCTTCGCTGAAGCAAGCCGCTTTTCCTCTCATAGCTGCCTTTGGGGGCGCCGTTGTTCCCGCGTTGCTCTATCTGTGTGTTGCGCATCACGACGACCTTCAGAGCGGGTGGGCGATTCCCATGGCGACCGACATCGCGTTCGTCCTAGGAGTGCTGGCGGTGCTGGGGAGCCGTGTTCCGGTCTCGCTGAAAGTCTTTGTGACTGCTCTGGCCATCGCAGACGATCTTATCGCCGTGCTTGTTATCGCGTTCTTTTACACCGAGCGAATTCATCTCATCAGCCTGGGACTTGCTTTCGTGGGCCTTGGCCTATGCTTCGCTGCGAACGTGCTGGGTATCCGGAAGCCCGCGGTCTATGCGATTATCGGGATTTTTGTCTGGTATGCGGTGCTCAAATCCGGTGTGCATGCGACGGTAGCGGGAGTTCTGCTTGCCTTTACCATCCCGGCGCGAACGTACGTTGACAAGGAGTCGTTTCTAAAGCGCGGGCGCTGGCTGCTGGACCGGTTTGAAGCTGCCCCGCAAGGCTCCCAGGAGTCACATTTAGCTGTTCACGCGATGGAGTCTCAGCTGGAACTGGTCGAGTCACCGTTGCACCGCATTGAGCATGCGCTTCACCCCTGGGTGAGTTTCATCATCATGCCGATCTTCGCATTTGCGAATGCGGGAGTGAAGATTCTGGGTAATGTAACAGCCGCAGTGACGCACCCTGTCACCCTGGGTGTCGTGCTCGGCCTGTTCATAGGCAAGCCCCTGGGAATTTGGCTTGGCGCGTGGGCGGGAGCAAAGTCGGGTGTAGCAACGGCGCCCGCCGGGCTCTCATGGAAATCGCTCTTTGGCGCAGCGTGGCTGTGCGGAATCGGCTTCACCATGTCGCTGTTCATCGGGGCTTTGGCTTTCGGTGAAGGCATGTTGCTGGACATGTCGAAGATTGGAATCCTGGCCGCGTCGCTCGCGTCCGGCATCTGCGCAAGTATCTTCCTGATCCGGCAAACGAGAGCAACGTCCTAATTAGCTTTACTGGCTCAGGCCAATGCCTTGGGGACGGCTTCTTCCCAGCGGCCCTGCGATTTGAGGATCAGCTCGATGACTTCACGCGCGGCTCCTTTGCCGCCGCAGGCCTGAGTGATGTAGTGGCTGACAGCCTTGAGCTCAAACGCCGCATCGGCGACGGCGACGGCGAGGCCTGACCGGCGCGCGAGAGGCATGTCGGGCAGATCGTCGCCGAGATAGGCGACCTCATCCTCTGTGACTCCCGCCTTCTGCATACATTCTTCGTAGGCGGCCATCTTTTTCGCCTGGCCGAGGTAGACGAATTGAACGCCGAGCTCCTCGGCGCGGCGGGCAACCGCAGGAGACTTGCGGCCGGTGATGAATCCTGTCTTGATGCCCATAGTGTGAGCGAGGCTGAGGCCCTGGCCGTCGTGGGCGTCGAAGACCTTCATCTCGGCGATGTCTCCACCGGGCAGGGAGATGAGGCAGACGCCGCCGTCGGTGAGGGTGCCGTCAACATCCATGAGAAAGAGGCGGATCTTGCGGGCGCGGTCGGTTACGGTGAGCGAGGCGTTCTCTTGCATGGCTTGATTCTACCTGCGCCTGGCCGAGTATCAGAGATAATTGGCGACTTCGATCAGGTTGCGATCGGGGTCGCGAAAATAGATGGACCGGATTTTTCCCATGGCTCCATTGCGTTCGGCCGGACCGGCTTCGATATGGATGCGCAGCTCGGTGACGTAGCGGATGACCTCGTCGAGAGGCGTGCCAGTGATGAAGCAAAGGTCGGCGGAGCCGGGAGTAGGATGCGCGGCACTGGGCTTGAACTCGTGTCCGCGCTGGTGAAGCTTGATGGTCTGAGTGCCGAAGGTGAGCGCTTTGCGTCCGTCGAGGGTGACCGGGTCCATGCCAAGGACTTCAGTGTAGAAGTCGATGGCGGCGTCAATATTGGCTACGGTAAGAACAAGATGGTCGAGCTGATCGAGGGCGAAGGCCATGTGAGTGGATGATACTCGAGCGCTGGGACGCCTCGCGCGAAACGCTCAGTGTCCGCTGGATGCAGGCGCGGTGATCTCAATGGGCATGTCAAGCGTGCCGAGGCGGTTGTTGTTCATGTCGCTCACGCCGAGGCGCAGGCGGTAGCGGCCGGGCTTGAGGGCCAGTTTCTGTTGGAAGCGGATGCCGTCCTTGAGAATTGAGGCGTAGAGCGTGGGGTCCACATCGACTCGCATGATGCCGGAGGTCTGGGGTGGGTTCTCGGGCTGATTGAGTGAGTCGTTGAGGGCGACTAGCAGAACAAGCAGACGGGCGTGGCGGTGGCCGCCAGCGTCAGTGGTGAACTCGACTCCTGCTGGATCGACGGTAGTTTCGACGAAGGTCTCCGGATGAGCGGCGTCAGGCAGATCGACCTTACCCTTTAACAGGAGCATTGTCGATTCAGGAGCTCCGGGCTGCAAGGCTGCGTTGAGCGCCTGTGCCGTGTCTTCATTCGTGCCCTGGTCGGGATTGGCGAAGTAGCCGCGGCGATAACTCAGCGAATAGCTGTGGCCGTTCATCTCGACGTTGATCTTGCGGAATTTGCCGTTCCAGTCGTGATTCTGCGGGCGGTAGGCGAGGGTGTAATAGTTCGAGCCGTCCTCGATGCTGCGGCGAAGGGCTCCCGATAAATCATTTGAGCCGAAGACAGCCTCGCCGCCGGTCTCGTATGCGATATCGTTCATGGCGCCGCGCAGCGCCGAGCGGTTGGTGAACTGCTGGGCGAGGGTGTCCCCGAGGGTGTGTTTGACGTTGCCTGAGCCATCTGCGCCGCCGGTTGTACCAGAGCTTCCGCTCAGGGAGGCCATCGAACCGCCCGAAACATCGACCCCTACGCCGCCTGTTTCTAGGCCGACCGCGCTGATGGGATAGACGGCAATCTGCGCGTCGGCAACCACCTTTGCCGTATTGGCGACGGCGTTGGTATCGGCCGTGGGCATGTCCGGCAGATTCAGTGTGCTGTACTGCAGAGGGGCGGTGATGTTGTATTGCCCCTGCTGGGTAAGGCTGAAGGGAAAGCTTCCCGAGAGCCAGAAGAGGTTCTTGCGGCCGGGATAGCCTGAGGCCGCATGAGAGATCTCGCTAAAGGCCATGAGCGTCACTCGCTGCCGAATCTGGTCGGACTGGTTGTTCTCGAAGCTCATCTCATTCGCCAGCGCCTGGATAGACTGACCGGGATCGCGTCCGGCGAGGGCGTCCTGCATACGGCCGAGATCGTCTATGTCTCGCTGCTGCTGGGCGTCAGACTGGTAGAGCCGCATATCTTTCGGATTGATCATCTTTGCCGCGGCGACGAGCAGGTCGGAGCTTCCAGTGAAGCTCTGGAACATGTGCAGCTGATCGGAGAGCACGAACAGTGCCACCTGTTGCCCGGGCGGAAGCGCCTTGAGGAAGTCGAGCATCTGCTTTCGTGCATATTGCTGGTCGGCGGGGGCGGTATTGACCAGGTCGAAGAGGATGATGTTGACCGAGCCCACCGGGCCGCGATCTGGAACATTCGAGAAGACGTTCTTCGCAGCAGGCGGTGGCGCCGTGGGGCGGGGTGCGCCGATGTCGTAGGTATGCGCGGCGAAGTATTCAATCTGCTGTGGCTTGCCGTCCTCAAGGACCTTGAAGTCGCTCTGGGTGAGTCCGCGAACGAGACGGCCGGAAGAGTCGTGGACAACAACATCGACGTAAACGATGCGGCTGGTGATGCGGATGGTATTGTCAGCGGCAGGTACAGCAGTTTGTGCAAGGGCCAGGGTGGGGCAGAGCAGAACAGCAAGGTACCGGTGCATCCGTGAAATGAGCATGAGCCTCTTTGCTTCCATCGATCGGACGTAGAATTCGGGACGTTCAGATAAGGAAGAATCGTACCTGAGCCGCTCGAGAATTGGGAATAGGTTTATCGATGCGCTGCCGGGCACGTTTTTTGCGTTGAGACCCTGAGACTAAAGCTGTGGCTGCAACGTCATCTGTCAGCGGAATAACTATGAATGCTTGTGCATGGAGTATCCGTGGTGTAGTCGCGCTGGGACTGGCTGTGTGCTGTAGTCCGTTCTCGTTGGCTCAGACGACAGGTCCTCAAACGCCAAACCCTTCGATTTTTCCGCTGGACGTAATTGCTCAGGACACGAAGACGTCTACTATCCTGCCTAAGCTGGCAAGGGAAGATTTTCGTGTGCTGGATAACGGACGCGAGGTGTCCATTGTCAGCTTCGGCTCCGGCGCGAAGTACAGTGTGACTCCCATTGTGTTATGGCTGGTGCTTTCCTGTAACAGCTTCGCTCCTCCTGATTTTTCGTCTGCCTTTATGCGCGGCAAGACGCAGTTTCTGCGGCCGGCGCTGGCTGATCTGGACAAAGCCGATGCGGTTGGAGTGGCGCACTGGTGCGGGGACGGTTCGGCGGCGATCGATTTGCTTCCAAGCCAGAATGCCGATGCCGCGATCGGCGCACTCGACGATCTGTTGAAGCAAAAAAGCGTTGAGGGGGTAAATCGACAGGGGCAGATGGGGATGCAGAAGATGGTCGAGATGGTCGTTGCGAATACGAGGAGCACCCAACCGCAGCGTTTGCCGGTTCTGGTGTTTCTGTATGGCGATGCCGGCTACGCGATGGTCAACGAGGCGGACGACGTGCTGCGCGTACTGCTACCCGCTCCAGCCATTGTCTTTGGCTTAAGTAACGCGGGCTACCACTTCGAGCCGAAGGCGATGTTTGGTGCGGGCCGGATTTATTACCAGATCCGTTACCTGAGCCAGCAGACCGGCGGGCAGTTTTACGGATCACCCGATGCACAAATGCTTACCAAGGGCTTGGACTACATCCTGCTGCAGATGCATTTTCGCTACACCCTGGGTTTTGAACCGCCGCAACGCGATAACAAGGAACACGATCTGAAAGTGGAGCTGACTCCGGAGGGGCAAAGGAAATATGCGTCTGCAACTCTGAGATTTCGACCGCAGTACATCCCTGCTGCTTTACCAGCGAATGGCCATTAGCACGCTGGCGTTACCGGAGGGCGTAAGCATACTTTCCCGAATATGTGCCGGTGACAGTGCCAGATAGCTGAGCTCGGATGATCTAAGTGCGATTATTGCTTCCCTGTGGTGACCGTTGCGATCTCGATCTGCATGTCGAGCGTGCCAACACGGTGGCTGGCCAGATCGGTGACGCCGAGGCGAAGACGGTAGCGGCCGGGGGCGAGCGTCAACTCCTGGTGCATCGGCATGCCGTCGGTGAAGAGCTTGCGGAACGCTTCCGGGTCGAGGTCGACGACATAAGCGCCGGATGTCTGGGGCAGCGTCGACACTGCCTGCCTTCGATCAGCAGCCACTGGAACCGGATCGGGCAGAGCGACGAGCGTGACCAGCATACGACCGTGGCGGCGTCCGGCGGCGTCGGTCGAGAAATCGACGTTGGATGGATCGATGACCGAGTCGACGCGCACGGCAGGATGCTTCGCGTCGGGAAGATCGACCCTGGAATGCAGCCGCAGCATCGTCAACTCGGGAGTGTCGGGCTGCAGAGCGGCGTTCATCGTGTCTGCTGCATTTCCGGCGGCGGGCTGATCAGGAACGGCATAGTATCCGCGGCGGTAGGCGAGCGAGGCATGCTCATCGAGCTTAACGCTGATCTTGCGGAAGTGACCGTTCCAGTTTTCGTTCTCGGGCCGGTAGGCGAGTGTGTAGTAGCTCGATCCGTCTTCGAAGCCGCGGGCCAGCGCTCCGGCGAAGTCGTTGGTCCCGTAGTAGGCGCGGCCGCCGGTGGTGTCGGCCATGTTATTGAGCATCTCGTGCATGGCGTTGCGATTATTGAATTGGCGCGCATACTCCTGACCGTTCTTCGGGTCCAGGTTTGATTCCGGCCCAACAAACCCAACCTCCAGTCCCATCAGGCTAATGGGATAAATGGCGATCTGCGCGCTGGCTATTGCGCGGTTCACGTCAGCCTGGTCCGCGGTGCTCATTGTGTTGTTGAGAACCGCCTGGGCGAGGTCGTTGATTTCGAGGGTGGGGCCGCCGTAGAGCGGGAAGTTGTCCGCGAGCCAGAAGAGATTCTTTCGGCCCGGATACCCGCTGACTGCGGCGGCAATCTGATTAAGCGCGGCTTGCGTGATGTCGGTGGCGCGCTGCACATCCTCGCCACCCTGATAAGCGAAGCCGTCGCTGACAGCATTATGGGACGATGCGCTCCTGCCTATGGCAGCCGCAAACCTGTCGGCCATGTCCGCATTCTGCTGCTGGCCGCCTACCGTCTCAACCGTTGAGGTCTCGAGTTGCATCGCCTTCGCCGCGGCCAGAAGGCGGTCGGTGCTGCCGGTGAAGCTTTGCAGCATCCTGAGGCGCGTGCCGAGAACGAAGAGCGCAGTCTGGCGGCCGGGAGGCAGATTCTCAAGAAATCGGATCATCTGCTTGCGCGCGTAAAGCTGGTCCTGCGGAGCGGTGTTAAAGAAATCGAACAGAATAATGTTGACTGAGTTTCCTCGCTCGCCCCCGGAGTCAACGTTGCTGAAGCTCAGAGCGCCGTCTTTGTTCGTTACTTCCGCGGGTGCGGGCTGCGCATCGTGGGTGTGGTCGCGGAAGAAATCGATCTTCTGCGGCTTGCCGTCTTCGAGGACGCGAAAGTCCTTCTCGGTGAGGCCGCGCACAATGCGTCCATAGCTGTCGCGGACGACGATGTCGACGTAGACGATGCGCGAGGTGATCTGAATCGTAGGAGGATTTGCCTGTCCCAACGCGAAGACAGAGAGGGTAAGAAGTGGCAAGACGAAACGTATCCGGAACATCTGCGTCGATCTCAACTGGTGGCAACCCCGCTGCAGAACTGGAACTCTTCAGCCCTTGCATGTTACTAGAGACGTCCCGAGTTGGCTTTCTGCGCAGGTTTACTGTAGTTGAAGTCCCGGGGTCAACGGGGTGTTCTCCGACGAGTCGCCAACGTCCAAGAGTTATCTTCTAACATGACATTCACCAAATGAACGGTACCAGGCGGTACCTCACCTTACTTCGATACTCTGAATAGCCCGACAGCTTCTTTGCCAGAAATTGTTCCTCATCAAGAAGTCTCCATACGATCACAAGCGTCATCGGAAGGATCGTCAACAATCCCCACCATGAGCCCAACGCGAGAGGCACGCCTAAAAGCATAACAAGGGCACCGATGTACATCGGATGACGTACGAACGCGTAGGGGCCTGTCGATATGACTTTCTGCTCTGTATCGATTTCGATAACTGCCGAGGTAAAAGTGTTTTCTTTAAACACGAGAAATATGATGATCAGCCCAAGCACGACAAGAAAATCTCCGGCCGCGACTGTATAGAGCGGCACCTTAGACCATGCGAAGCGATGATCTACTGCGGAAAAAACGAACACCATGATAAATGCTATTAACGCGAGGGTTTGTATGACCTTTTGGCTTCTTTCCTTTTCGGCGCTCGGGCCAGCGTTTATGCGTCGCTCCAAGAGCCGCGGGTCCCATTTAATGAGATAAACGGTTATCACCAGCACCGACCCGAAAAATACCGCCAGAAAAATCCACGCTTGCCAGTAATCCAAGGTCCACGCCGGGAGAAACAGCAACACTGCCAAGCTGATAAGAAGGCGCAGAAGACCGCCAAACGCCTTTTTATTCAGATCCTTCATCGCTTCAATATTATTGAATCTGCTTTTTTTGCCGTGCCGTTCTTGACGTCTTGATCCACGGGCTGCGCTTACCTGACCGTAAAGTCCTGCTTGAGTGGAGTGTTCTCGGAGGAGTCGCCGACGTAGACGGTGAACTGGCCGGGATCGACGCGCCAGTCGTTGGCGTTGGTATCCCAGTAGGCGAGTGAGCGCTTGTCGAGAGTGAGAGTAACGTGCTGTGTAACTCCGGGATCGATGCGGACTTTCTGGTAGCCCTTGAGCTCCATCACCGGGCGCTTGACCTTGGCCGAGGGATCGCCGACGTAAAGTTGCGCGACGGTCGCTCCCGAGCGCTGGCCAGTGTTGGTCACGTCGAATGTGACGGTATAGGGGCCGTCGGCGCTACCTGAATCGGGTGTGACTTGCAGGTTCGCGAATGAGAAGGTCGTGTAGGAGAGGCCGAATCCGAAGGGGAAGAGCGGCTTCTTGTTCATACTGGTGTAGTAGCGGTAGCCGACGAAGACGCCTTCGGCGTACTTGACATGCGGAGTCGCTCCGGCGGGAACGGGCGGAGCGTAGTAGTTATCATGCGTAGGATTGTCCTCCCATGCACGCTCAAAGCTGGCAGGCAGGTGGCCCTCGGGGGAGCGCGCACCGAAGATGATCTCTGCCAGCGCCTGTCCGCCTTCCTGTCCGGGATACCAGTTGTGCAGCAGCGCGGGGACCTTGTCGATCCATGTGCGCATGTCGACGCCGCCGCCCCCGGTGATGGCGACGATCGTGTTCTTGTTGGCTGCGGCGACGGCCTGAATCAGCTCGTCCTGACCCCAGGGCAAAGCGAAGGTGCGATCCATGCCCTCGCTCTCGGTCTGCGCGTCAAAGCCTACGGAGACGACTGCGGCGTCAGCCATGGCGGCGATCTTTTTCGCCTCAGGCGAGATGAGATCGTCGACGGCGTGAATGCCGAGTCCGGCGTTGATGTGGCCGCCCTCGGGCACATAGTCGAGCTCGATCTTTGACGGCCTTGCCTTCAGTGAGTGCTAGTTGGGTTGACTTGGGCGCCTGCCCTTCATGGTGGGTCTCCTCGAGTAGCTGCTTGCCGTCGACGAGCAACTTGTAGGTATCGCCTCCATCGGCGGCAGTGACGAAGATGTATTGGCCAGTGGACTTGGGCACGTAGTCGGCGGTGAAGCGGATGCTCTGTTTCGCCTTTCCGGGAATGGTGTAGCCGCCGCTGCCCCAGAAGGCGATGTGGCCGATCTGCGTGACGGCTGGATTGCCCTTGAAGTCGGGATTGTCGAAGCTTTCAACCTTGATGCTTGGTTTGCCGAACCACTCGTCCCAAAAGGGATCAGCTTCGGAGGACATGGCCGGTTCGGTGCCGAAGTGCGTGCGCAGGAAGAGATCCTTTGTGGTGGGAAGGCCGCGCGCGTAAAGGACCTTCGTCTCTGAATTGGGGAAGTTTGCCAGGCCAGTCATGATGCTAATCGAGGCGTAAGGCTCAACCTGAGAGCTGCCGCCGGCTCCGGCAACTGTGGGCCATGCATCAGGACCGAGGACGGCGAGGGTCTTCACCTTCGCGGTGTCGAGCGGCAGCAGGTTGCCGTCGTTCTTGAGCAACGTGATGCTCTCCCGCGCTTCATCGAGCGCCACCTGTTTGCCGTTCTGGTTGTAGTAGGGAATGCTCAGGTCGGTCTGGTCGCGGTCGAGGAATCCGAAGCGGATAGCCGTGCGGAAGATGCGGCGCACCTTGTCGTCGATGGTGGCTTCCGTGACCTTGCCGCTCTTGACGGCGGGTAGCAGGTTCTTCGGGTTCATGAACGCACCGTTGGGCATTTCCAGGTCGAGGCCTCCATTGGCCGCTTCAACGGCGTCGTAGGTTGCGACCCAGTCGGACATGAGGATCCCGTTGAAGCCCCACTCCTTTTTGAGGATTTCGTTGTTGAGGTGGATATTCTGGGTGGCGTGCACGCCGTTGATCAGGTTGTAGGAATCCATCACCGAGCCCACGCCGGCGACCTTCACTGCCGCTTCGAACGCGGGCAGATAAATTTCGCGCAGGGTACGCTCATCGAGGTCGGAGCTGACATTGTGGCGGTCGTACTCCTGGTTGTTGGCGTCGAAGTGCTTGACGGTTGCGATGACTCCTTGACTTTGCACGCCTTCGATGTAAGGGACCGCAGTGTGCGCGGAGAGGTAAGGATCTTCGCCGAAGTATTCAAAGTTGCGGCCGCCCATAGGCGCGCGGTAGATGTTTACGCCGGGTCCGAGGATAAAGTGCACGCCGCGGGCGCGTGCGTCCTGCGCAATGGCCGCCCCCATGCGCTTGGCGAGGTCGGGATCCCAGGTGGCGGCGAGGCCGATGCCGGCGGCGTAAGCAGTATCGGGTCCCCAGGTGCGGACGCCGTAAGGCCCATCGGACATTTTGAGGCGGGGAAAGCCAACGGAATCTTCGGCGCGGATAAACATGCCATCGACTCCGCCGATGAGCTCGAGTTTCTGTTCGAGGGTGAGCTTGGCGACCATGGCATCGACGCGCTGTTCGATTGCGGGGCTGTCGGGGACAGGGCCTGTGATGTCCTGAGCGCGGAGGGCGGAAGAGACGAAGGTGAAGAGCAGAGCGGCGGCAGCGGCGAGACGAAACAGTTTGGTTGGCAAGTTCCAACTCCTTGAGCGGGTTAAGGCTAACAAGGACTGGCGGTTGAGGCAATGGCGGCTTGTGCCTATGCACGAGTGCACGGTTAAGGATCGCCGCTGCTTGACAAACTAAACTAAACCGTTCAGTATTGTCTGTGGAATAGAGCGAGGTGCACATGATTCGGGTGCAAAACCTGGTGAAGACCTTTGGGGATTTCACCGCCGTCAAGGACATCTCCTTCGACGTGGCGCAGGGCGAGATATTCGCGTTTCTCGGGCCCAATGGGGCGGGGAAGACAACCACCATCAAGATGCTGACAACGCTCCTGCGTCCGACGCACGGGATGATTGAGCTGGACGGGCTGGATCCAACCATCAAGCAGAAGGAAGCCCGGCAGCGCTTCGGGATTGTCTTTCAGGACCCGAGTCTGGACCAGGAGCAGACGGCGTGGGAGAACATGGACCTGCACGGTGTGCTCTATCACGTACCGCGCAAGGTACGTGCTGAGCGCACAGAGCGGCTGCTGAAACTCTTCGAGTTATGGGACCGGAAAGACAGCTATGTGAAGACCTTTTCCGGCGGCATGAAGCGGCGCCTGGAGATTGCGCGTGGCTTTCTGCACACGCCGAAGATCCTGTTTCTCGATGAGCCGACACTGGGGCTCGATCCACAGAGCCGCAACCTGCTATGGACGCATGTAAAGCACATGAACGAGACCGAGAACACCACGGTCTTCCTTACGACCCACTACATGGATGAGGCCGACCGCGTCGCGCACCGGATCGCGATCATCGATCACGGCAGCATCGTGGCGCAGGGAACGTCGGCGGAACTGAAGGCGCAGACCGAGAGCGACTCGCTTGAGGGCGCGTTCCTGGCGCTGACCGGGTCATCGCTGCGTGATGAAGGGGCGGACGCAAAAGCAGGACTGCGGCAGATGGCGCAGATGTGGAGGAGATAGATGGGCGCGATTTACATCCTATGGTTGCGTGAGCTCAAGCGGTACGTGCGGTCGCGGGTGCAGGTTGTGGTCTCGCTGGGGCAGCCGTGCCTGTATCTGCTGGTGCTGGGCTTCGGACTGGGACCGGTGTTTCAGAAGGCGGGGTTGGGAAGCTACCTGCAATTCATGGCGCCGGGCATTATCGGCATGACCGTGCTCTTCAGCTCGGTCTTCTCCGGAATTGCGATGTTGTGGGACCGGCAGTTCGGCTTTCTGAAGGAGACGCTCGTGGCTCCGGTGTCGCGTATGCAGATTATGATCGGGCGGACACTGGGCGGCGCAACGGTGGCGGTGTTGCAGGGCACGCTGATTCTGATCATCTGCCTGATTGCCGGCTTCCGTCCGCACAACTGGCTGGCGATACCGGTGGCGTTTCTGTTTGTGGTTCTGATCGCCATCGTCTTTGCCGCGCTGGGAACGGCGATCGGTTCGACGATCAAGGATATGCAGGGCTTTCAGCTGGTCATGAACTTCATGGTTCTGCCAATTTTCTTCTTGTCGGGCGCGCTGTATCCCTTGGCCAATCTCGGGATCGTGTTAACGGTGATCACCCGACTCGATCCGCTGACTTACGGGGTCGATGGGCTGCGCGGAGCGCTGATCAACCAGTGGCATTTTCATCCGGCGATGAACGCCGGCGTGCTGGGCACGATCGCGCTGGTCTTCCTGAGCCTGGGCGCATACCTGTTCTCAAAGATCGAAGTGTGAAGGATGGCGAGAACCAGAAGCGTAGAGGCGCACAGCAAGGTTCTGAAGGCCGCGATTGAGTTGTTTTCCGAGCGCGGCATCGACGCCACCAGCATGGACGCGGTCGCGGAGGCGTCAGGTGTAAGCAAGGCGACCATCTATAAGCATTGGCCGGACAAAGACAGCCTGGCCCTCGAGGTAATGGCGCATCTCTATGGGCTCGACGAGGATCCGCCGGTCTTTGACTCGGGGAATTTTCGCGCCGATCTGATTGCGCAGCTTCGCCACGAGCCGGCGCAGGAGTGCAAGGCGATGCGGGAGAAAATCGCTCCGCACCTCATGGCGTATGCTTCGCGGAATCAGGCCTTCGGAATGGCATGGCGCAACCGGGCGATCGAGCCGGCGCGTCTCGTACTGACGAACCTTATCAAGCGCGGCGAAAAGCGGGGCGCTCTGAAGCGGGGAATCGATCCCGAGATAGGGCTGGCGCTGCTGCTGGGTCCGATGATCTACGGGAAGTTTTTTCTGACGAAAAAACTGGGCCGAAAGTCTCCGGAGAACCTTGAAATTCACACCGCGGATGCCTTTCTCGCGGCGTACGGCAGATCCGGGAGCCGGGATCAGCGATCAGGGATTAGAAAGCCAAAGCGGGCATAGCCATCAGGTATCGGCACCAAAGCAGAAAGGGCATCGGCGTAGATGCGCTGTTTCTGTCCGGGTACGGGAGCGTATTTATCTGGCGCCCGAAGCCTGATCCGGCGCCTTTCCAGCGCTGATCAGATTGGCCAGGATCCGGTAGGCACCCGGGACCGCTTCGGGGAACTGCCGATAAAGCGCATACGCAACATACGTATATCTTCCCTTGCCATAGGGGGCGCTGATGAGGCCGCCGTGCTGGGGGTCCTGACCAGGATCGTGCGTCTCCGTAGGCGCGGAGTAGCGGCTGTCCCATGATTCGAGGAAGGAGTGGCCGCGCTCTTCGACCCAGCCGTCGAAGTCGGCAGAGGTAATGCGGTTGGGCCACTGGAAGAGTGGGCTGCCGGTGAGGGCCACCGGAGCGGTCTCGTCGATCACTCTTTCGGCCCGGCCGAGGGAGTAGGGATAAGGCCCGTATCCACCGAAGCCGTTGCTCTGATACTGCACGATCAGATTGCCCCCACCCTGCACATAATCAAGCAGGCGGCGGCTGTTCGCGGCCAGATCGGGCCGGTTGGAGTAAGCGCGGATGCCGATGATGATTGTGCTGTAGCGGCTCAGCTCGGCGGAGGCGATCTCGGTGGCGCTGAGCAGGTGCGGGTGGATTCCCAGCTGTTCGAGCGCCTGGGGCACGTCATCACCCGTGCCCATCACATAGCCGACGTTGAGGTCAGGTGCCACTTTTACGTTCACTCCCCGGGCGCGATACGTGGCCGGTCGATATAGATAGTAAGGCCGCAGGCCGGGATAGCCGACGGTTTCGAATCCCTCATTAAAGACCTCATTGCCGCTCTGTGCCGTGGCCTTAAGGATGTAGTTCTGCGAGGCCAGCGACGCGGGATGAACGGTAAAGGCAATGGGCAAGCGTTGATCCGCAGGCAGATGGAAGGACTGCGCCGGCGGATCGGAGGTCCAGCCTGCGGGCAGATCGAGGCGCAGCGTGCCGTCGGCGGCCTCCTGCCGGCTGTTCCTGACTGAGACCGTAAGCGGGAACGACGCGGAGCTGAGCGGGACAATACCGGCAGGAGAGGCGAGGTTCACCGAGATTTCCGGCACGACGACGAGTGGCTGGTAGAGGTCTCCATAGCCGTGCTCCCGGTGCACGGTCTGAACGACCTGGCCTAAACGGATGGGCACGCCGTTGTAATTGAACTCGGCCCACCCAGCCAGAGGGTAGGGCGCGAAGGGGCGGTTAAGCAGGCTCGGGTCGGCGATATCGTAATAGGGCTGCTCGGTGTTTGGGCGGGTGAAGTAGGGTCGTGTGTACGGCGCATCGTGAGGCACGGTCACGCGGTAGATGGCGTCAGCGGAACTGCTCGATGTCGTGTCCATGCCGGGCGTACCGAGGCGCATGATCTTCCACTGCCTTTCACGGGAAGCTTCCACCCCCGACGACTCAAGCCACGTGCGCGTGAGGCGTAACTCGCCGCCGGCGGTCCAGGGCACGGCGCTGGCGACATGGAGGCGCACGTCGAGCTCGGCGCCCGGCGTGACGGTAGTTGGCGTCTCCTCGGCGAAGACAGATAGCGGAGCAGGCTTGTCTGCAGTGCGCCGGATGACGACCGCGTTGACGCGGAGTCCGAGTGCTTCGGCAAGTGCTGTGTTGAACTGGGCGAGCTTGATGTCGAGCTCATGGACGACGTTGGCCTTGTCGTCTGCGCTCAGAGAGCTGGCGTTGACAGCGTCGATCAGGTCTTTGGTCTTGTTGTAGCCGATGGCCAGCTCGGGAGCGATCTTTTCAGGATTCGACGGCAGGTATCCGAAGGTTGCCGTCATCACGTGCTGGTCGATGTCTTTGAGAGCCGTGGTGATGAAGGCAGTGTCCCCATGCGCGAGCGTGGCGATGCCGGGCAGGGAAGTGTCGATACCGTCAAAGAAGCCGCTCTCAGGTTGCTTCTCGGGGACGTGCGAGCCGTAGAGATGGTATCCGACATCGAAGCGCCCGCGCAGCGGAATATTGCCGCCTCCGTTCTGCGATTTTTGCTGGCTCCAGCCTTCGCGGGACATCTGAATATAGGAGCGGCCGATGATGGGATCGAAGGTGCCTTCCGGGATTTCGATGTCGGTCGAGGGGACGGTAGTGCTCCACGTTTCGGTGACGTAGTCGTAGAAGCGCACCGGAGACCACTTGCCTGTGGCGTAGTCGTAGATGCCCTGACTGGTGGCGGGGAAGAACGGAACGCGCGCATAGACCTTGAGGGGCGACCAGGGACGCAGGCCCTGCGCAATCTGGTCCGGGAAGACGGAGGGATCGCCGGCCATTTTGAAGACTTCCTGCGCGGCTTCTCCGGAGACCTGATGGTGGCCGTGGCCGTCGGTGATGTTTCCGGTGAAGACGGAGGTGATGACCAGCGGCCGGTAATAACGCACGGCACGGACAACGTCGTACATAACGCGGTCGCGTCCCCATTTCTCGTGGGCCTCGTCGATGGTCTTCGAGAAACCGTAGTCGGCAACGCGGGAGAAGAACTGCTCGGTGCCCGAGTATTGGTCGGCCAGCAACAGTTCGTTGGTGCGGATGAGCCCGAGAGCGTCGTCGGCCTCGCTGGACATGGCGTTCTGTCCGCCCTCGCCGCGCGTGAGCGTGAGGATGGCGGTGCGCGCTCCGAAGCCGCGCGACTCGAGTGTGAGCATGCCGCCGTCTTCGTCATCAGGATGCGCCACGATCATCATGAGGCTGGCCCAGGTGTGCAGCTTCTTGAGCGTCTGCGCGAGGCCGTCGGCGCCGCGATCCTCGGGCAGCGGGTGCTGGTCGGGCGAGGCGGTGATGGCGGTTTGCCAGGGCGTCACCTGCGCGAAGAGAGGCGCGGCGAGCAGGCAGGTTAAAACGAGCAGGGCGGCAGGGCGCAGGCGAATCAGAGCGGCGTCATGCATGTAGTGCCAGTGTACAATCCGGGGCTCGCACACTGGCATCGTTCTCTAGTGAGCACCTGCCTGGGCGTTATTCAGCGTGTTGAAGACCTCTTCGTAGTTGCCGTTTTCTACGGCATGGCGAAGAAAATCGACTCGCTTGACGCAGATCTCCGGAGGGGTGGGCTGGGTCTTGAGGATCTCGATCGTTTCAGAGATGAAGTCCTTGAGCGGCATGGCGCGGGGGTCTGCGGCCTGCGCTTCTCCCATCAACTCGGTCTGGACGTAGGGCGGAATAAGCTCGAGGACCTCGACTTTCGTGTCTCTGAGCTGGTAACGAAGCGACTGCGTGTAGGAATGGATCGCCGCCTTGGTCGCGCAATAGGTGGGCGTGACCGTGAGCGGAACAAAGGCCAGCCCGGAAGTCACGGTGATGATAGTGGAATGGACCTGTTTCTGAAGCAGCGGAAGCAGCGCAGCATTGAGGCGCATGGGGCCGAGCAGGTTTGTGGTGATGATTGCTTCGGCGTCGGCCAGGTTTGGCGATTTGAGGTTTTCCGGGCGCATGATGCCCGCATTTTGGATGACGACGTTCAGGGCCGGGTAGTCCTTCTCGATCTGCGCCGCGAAGTCGTGGATGCTGGCGGCATCGTCGATGTTGAAGATGGCCGACTTCATGCCGGGGTTTGCCTCTGTGGTTTCGTCGAGAACCTGTTTGCGGCGTCCCGCGATGGCGACCTGATTGCCAAGGGCGTGAAGGGCTTCGGCGAGGCCGCGTCCGATGCCGGAGCCGCCGCCGGTGATCAGGATGGTGTTGCCAGAGATATTCATGGTGTTCTTTAACTCCTGAGAGTATGGTAGGGCGATTACTTTCCATTGGGAAGTAGGCACTTTTTCGTTCTATACTTACCCAAAGGAGAGTAATGTCTATAAAGAAGCTGGTCGCGAAGGGTGAGGCAAAGGCCCGGGAGATCAAGGCGCGGCATGCGAAGGCGTCGCCTCCGGCGGAGGCCGATCCCGCGATTGAAGCGCTGGTGCGCGAGATCATCGAGCGTGTCGCCGACAAGTGGACCATGCTGGTGCTTGAAGTCCTGGACGAGCACGGCGTCGTTCGCTTTACGCGCCTCGGCGAACTGGTGGGCAGCATCAGCCAGAAGATGCTCACCAAGACACTGCGCCAGATGGAGCGAGACGGTCTGGTCACTCGTACGATTCATCCCGTCATTCCGCCACGGGTGGATTATGAACTGACGGATCTAGGCCACAGCCTGGGCGCGGCCTTTTGCGGAGTCTGGATATGGGCCGAGGAGCATCACGATGAAATCATCCACGCGCGGCAGGCGTTTGAAGCCGATACGCAGGCCGCAATACAGGCGGCCCCAAAGTCCAATGGCAAGGTGAGATAGTCTTGTCTTCGAGCCATCATCTCGACTTGCCGCAACGACACGATTGACCGACTCCGCCAAGCCCGCGCCCACTCTCGAACGCAAAGTCGGACTCGGCAGCGCCATCTCGCTGAACATGATGAACATGATCGGCGTGGGGCCGTTCATCACGCTGCCGCTGGTAGTAGCGGCGATGGGTGGACCTCAGGCGATCCTGGGGTGGGTGCTGGGCGCGCTGATCGCGATGTGCGATGGGCTGGTGTGGGCCGAGTTGGGCGCGGCCATGCCCGAGGCCGGCGGGTCGTATACCTTTCTACGCGAAATCTATGGGCGAGACGGCGCGGGACGGATGATTTCGTTCCTCTACATCTGGCAACTTGGCTTTACTGCGCCGCTGTCGATCGCCTCGGGATGTATCGGCCTCGCGCAGTATGCCGCGTATTTATGGCCGGTGCTGAACGCTGCGGTCTTTGGCGGTCGGATTCGCATTGTGAGCCTGGTGGCGGCAGAGACCTGCGTTTTTGCGGTCGCGCTGCTCTATCGCAACGTAGGCACGATCGCCCGTATGGCCTGGGTGATGACCGGCGGAGTACTGCTGACGATCGGCGCAGTGATCGCCGCAGGGGCGAGCCATTTTCATCCTGCGCTGCTCGCTGTGCCGCACGGCGCATTCGCGCTGAATGCCGGATTCTTTAATGGCTTGGGCACAGCGACGCTGCTTGCGACTTACGACTACTGGGGCTACTACACGGTTTGCTTTCTGGGCGGCGAAGTAAAGGAACCAGGGCGAACGATCCCGCGCGCCGTGCTCTGGTCGATTGCGATCGTAGCGGTGTTGTATCTGGCCATGAACATCAGCGTGTCGGGAGTGATTCCGACGGCAGAGATGACACGCGCGACCACGGCAAAGTTTGCGGTAGTCGCGGTGCTGATGGAGCGGACTTTCGGCGACACCATGGCGAAGGTGCTCGCCCTGCTGGTGATGTGGACGGCATTCGCTTCAGTTTTCTCACTGCTGCTGGCCTATTCGCGCGCGCCGTACGCGGCAGCCGCAGACGGGAACTACTTTCGAGCTTTCGCGCGGCTTCATCCGCGGCACAGGTTTCCGAATGTGTCGCTGCTGGCGCTGGGTGCGGTAGCGGCAGTGTTCTGCTTCTTCAATCTGTCGGAGGTGATCGCGGCGCTGGTGGCAATCCGTATTCTGCTGCAGTACGTGCTGCAGCAGGTAGGTGTAATCGTGTTGCGCGTGCACCGCCCGGAGATGCAGAGGCCGTTCCGGATGTGGCTTTACCCGCTGCCTCCGCTCGCGGCGCTGACGGGATTTCTATTCATTGTGTTCTCGCGAGCAGACGCATCGCGTGAAATGATCTACGCCGCTGTGGTCGCAGCCAGTGGGAGTGCACTATATCTGCTGCGAGCGCGGCGAAGGCGTGAGTGGCCGTTCACTCTGCGGGGTCATTTGTCAGACGGCAGATGATCTTGGTATTGATCCCAGTGATTCACGATCACATCGACGACCGGGCGGCCGACAACGTAGGCAGCTTCGAGAGCTGGGAGATAAGCTCCGTACTTGCCGACCTTCTGTTCGGCGAGGCTTTCAGCCGCGGTTAATCCCGGCGGAGGCTGATCGTAGTTGCTGACTGTGCGTAGAACGAGGACGCGATGCAGATCAACCTTACCGGCGTGTGAGAGAAAGGTAAGTGACTGCAGTGTGCCGGTGTCTTCCATGCCTGAAACAACGAACTTTCCCTTGCCGCCGGTGTAATAACGCACCCAGGCGTTGGCCCACTCATCCATGAGCTTGCCATGCCAGAAGGTTGAGGCGCAAAGATCGTCGCCCTCGGTTACAAACGGCGGACGCCGAGCGGCTTGTTCGAAACGGGAGCGTTTCGAACGCAGCGCATCCGAGTCAGCAAGTGGCGTGTTCTTCGTTAGGCCGTACGCCCAGTCGACCAGCGAAGAGTTCAGTTCGTAGACTTGCCCGTCGGGCGGGGTTGCGGGCTGTTCATAGGGTATAGATTTGCGTAACGGCACATATCCAGTCGGCCACCCCGACGGAATCTCGCGGGCATCGATCTCATATCCCAGGTCTCCGTCGACAATCCAGTGCGCCCAGACCGCCGATCCGAGCGAGACATCGGCTGGATCGCCGCCGGCAATACCGGCGACCAGCCAATAAGCATGAGTGAGATCGAAGCGCGGATCGAGGCCGAGCGCCATGATCGTCGCAGCAGCCTTGGCCGTCCCGACTCCGGTGAGTACGGCAAGCACACCCTGATCGTTCATGCGCAGGTGATGGAAGCCCGCAGGAAAGGGCAGCACGCTGTCAAGATGCGCGCGCTCCACCCAGTATTGATACTCCCCAGGAGCATCGCCGGTGTCCTCGCCGGCTTCATACATCGCGACGATGACGACCTTGATCGGGATGGGAGCGCCAGGAGCCGCGTAAAGAGCGCTCACCGAAAGACACAACAGCAAAGCAGGCAGATAAAGACGCATCCGCATGAACTTGCCTCTGGAGTGGGATGGCTGGACTTATTCAGAGTAGGCGAAGAGGCGAGCGAAGGAAAGACACCGCAACGCAACGGGAGAAGGTAACAACGATGGAATGAGGCATGCAAAGATACTTGCGCTTTCCGCGAAGGCAGCGGAAGCTATACCGCTTCAGCGGTGATATCCGCCTGTTGGCCGCACCTGCAATTGCATCAATTCGTGCACGTCCAGTTCTCCGTCGTGATTAATGTCGAGTCTGTTGAATTCCGACTCCATAAAGCTCATGAACTCCTGCTTCGAGACTTTGCCATTCTTGTCTGTATCCATCAGGAGCAACAGCTGTTTGGTCGCCGGTACCCCGGCTGCAACCTTCTGATTGTTATCAGCGGCGATCGCCGTTCCTGCGACTGTTCCAGCCACGAAGACTGCTTCGATTGTCCATACGAATATTCGTCTCTTCAGCATGATGCACCTCCGTCGAGACTTTCTAGCTGAGCCACCTTACACCTACAACCAGGAATTCGGCTACAGGGTATAAGCCTTACGTTCTCATTCCGGTTTCTTTACAAAATCCTGATGGCGCGCATGAGTTCATATTTATAGCCGTTTGATAGGGTTCGGCCGATCTTTCAGCCAGTCTCTTTATGGCCATTCGATGGGTCATAGATCCGGATCAGAGCCCCCATTTAATAGCGGCAAGGGTAAACAGGCAGACCTCATGCTTCAGAGATCGTACGCACGCAATTATAAAAAAGGATCAATCCGCTTATCCGTTCTATTACTTTCGCTATTAGTAGTGAGGCCCTGGATGGCGTTTGCCGGGACGGGGCAGGAAATATCTCCTCAAGATAATCCGGTGGCTTCGACAGCATCTGTGACGGGAACCGACTCGCTTGCCGATTTGCGGGATCTGAACCGCTATTTTGAAGGCGTGGCACACGACGGCGCACAAGATGCTCCTGCCGCTCCTACTGCTCCCACCCCGCCTGTCAAGCGCGGCTTCTTTACGCGACTTGGTCACGCGTATCTTGAAGACTGGGCGCCGGAGTACAGCACGGTTCCACCGGCGCCTGAACCGGCCAGGCGCGGCACGCCGGCGCCGATCAATTCGCCGCCGTTTCCTTCGTCAGATTGGCCGATCGGCGGCACTCCCGTCATCGGTGCACCGGACGGTCAGACCTATCCACTGATGGAGGCAATCAATGAAAACAGGACGCGGTTCAAGATATACGGCTGGATCGACATCGGCTATAACGCCAGCACCTCGAACAAAGGCAAGTACGCGAACAACGAAACCGCGTATGACGTAATTCCCAACTCGATTCAGCTTGACCAGGCCGTTCTGTATCTTGAGCGTCTGCCAGATACGGTACAAACTGACCACGTTGATTGGGGTTTTCGGCTCGCAAATCTCTACGGCCTTGACTACCGCTACACCACAGCCAAGGGCATCTTCAGCCAGCAGCTGCTTTCTGGACCGAGCGGTCAGACGTATGGATATGATCCGGTGATGTACTACTTCGATCTGTACGTTCCGAAAGTAGCTCAGGGCATGGATATTCGCGTCGGACGATATATTTCGCTGCCGGACATCGAAGCGCAGCTTGCGCCCAACAATTACACTTACAGCCACTCCATCACATATACCTATGACTGCTATACGCAGAATGGCATCGTCACGACAACAAAGTTCAACGACCACTGGTTATTTCAGGCGGGAGTCTCCGGCGGATGCGAATCCGCGGTATGGATTTCCAACGCAAAGCTCACCGGAACTACATGCCTGCAGTACACATGGTCCAATGGTGGCGACGTTCTCTATGGCTGCGCGAATTCGCTCAATTCGGGCAAATATGCCTATAACAATCTCGATGCCTACTATCTGACCTGGTATCACAAGATCAATGCGACCTGGCACACGGATACGGAGACCTGGTACCAGTTTGAACGCGAAGTGCCGAACTTATGTTACCTGCTGACTCCATGCATCAGTTATGGGCCAAATGCGAACATCGGCGCGAATGCCGGTTCAATTAATTCACCGTCGCTGATTACAGGGGCCAACGGAGCACAGTGCAATCCGACGCAGACCCACTGTTTCGCGCCGGAAGTGGCAATCGTGAACTATGTCGAGCACGAATTCAACAACCACCACTCGTCGTTCACGATTCGCAACGAGTATGTGAATGACTTTGCAGGACAGCGTACGGGCACCAAGACAGCCTATTCCGAACATCTGTTTGGCTTTAACTTCTGGGTGGGCAGCACGATTACATTCCGTCCGGAGTTGCGCTTTGAGCATTCTTATAACAAGCCCGCATACGACTCGCCCTTCATCGATGGAGCGAGCGGGCCGCCAACTAAGACGACTCAGCTGACATTTGCCGGGGACCTGATCTGGCATTTCTGAAATCAATCCAGGTTTCGTATAGCTTGCCCGACCTTTAGCTCGCTGACAGCTCGATACGCCTGATTGATAGCGCAGTCTGTATAGGCGTAAGCGTCGGCATCGGCGTTCGCGATTGCCACGCGCCCGTAAGGCTGGCGAGCGGCAACGCACGGGAGCGGACCGCCATCGAGCCAGAAGGGATCCCAGAGCGAGTTGTATTGATAGGCGTAGCCGTGCGGCCAGCGGTTAACGGTGATCGCCGCGATATCGCGCGCAGGGTCGAAGCCGCCTGCGCCAATGCTGCGTACAAGCTGCGAGCGGATGTTGCGCTCGAATGTCTCAAAGGGTGTCTCGTAGAGATCCTCGCGACCCGCGCGATGCTGTTCGCGGCTGGGGAGTCCGGGCGAACATGGATAGCGGTGCATGGTGAGCACGATAGGCTCAGAAGGATTGGTGGTGCAGTGATACTCACCAATGCTGACGCGATGATCGAGGCTGGCCTCGCTGAAATAGCAACCGGGCGAGTAGATGCTGGAAGCTTGCAATTTTTCGAGGCTCTGCCAGTTCCGGATGGCGACGTTAGTGTAGACGATCGGGACCTTCTCGGCGGAGCGGAGCGCCTGCTTCTGTTCAGGCGGCAACTCGTTGGTGAGATAAGGAATGACCGCGTGCCAGCAGGCAAGGATGCAGTGCGCGGCTTTCACCGTGTAGAGCTGGCCCTGCTGCACATAGGAGATTTCGACTTCCTGCGCCGATGCAATTTCGCCAAGATGGCGAACCCGAACGACGGTACTGTTGAGGCGGATGCGTGTCGGGTTGGTAGGCTGATCGAGCTGATCGTAGCGGATCTGGGTGGTGACAATGTCAGACGGAGAATTACCCGGAACAGCATCCGGGACGAGCGAGCGGACGAGCAGGCGCGCTATGGACGAATTTCCATCGGGAAAGTGAAAGAAGTAAGCTTCGGCTTCGTCGTTGTGGATGGCGTCGCGGCCCATGCCGGGACCCGGACCGGGCGATAGCCTGAGGCCATTAAAGCCGGGAAGGCCCAATCCCCATGCGTCCTGCGCGGAGACTGCGTCGATGCCGAGCCCATAAAGTGGCTGCGGATGCGCCTGCAGCAAGGCGACGACCTGCGGGTCCACCTTGACGACGTTTGTGAGATAGTCGGCGTAGCTGATGCGCGCAAGTTTCGCCTTTTTCTGGTCAGAGGTGACGCCGGGGTAGAGGTCTTCGTCCAGCGTGTACAGGCGCTTCACATCCGCTACAGCCTTTGCCGAGAGCGGCGCCTGCGCGGCGAAGTCATTCCAATTCTTGCCGGTAGGATCGGGTTCAGTCGCACCCCAGCGCGAGTACGGGCTGGCAACAAGGCGATCTGCGCCGAAGGTTTCCCGATCAAAGAAGATTTTCTGCTTCAGGCCTAGCGCATGGTAGAGTGCGTCGTTGTTGTGAGCGGAATAGGACGAAACATCGATGCCCAGTTCGCGAATGACGCGCTTGGCAACGGGGCTGTAGGGTGCGGGACTCTCAATCGAATAAGTGCCGCCGTAGCCGAGCAAGAATGTTCCGTCGACTTCAAACTCATTGCGTTTGGCGTGGCCGCCGAAGTCGTCGTGGTTTTCAAGGATGAGAACACGCGCTTGTTTGCCGGCGGCTTCGTGAAAGAAGCGTGCCGAGGAGAGCCCGCTGATGCCACCTCCAACCACGACAAGGTCGTAAGTCTCGCCCGTATCGATGGGTTTGCCGGCGCTGCGCCAGAATGTGCCGTCACGCAGGCTATGCGCAACCTGATAAGACCCTTCGTGGCTGCCGCGCATGCCATGAAGCGCGGGCGGATCGTAGCCGGGCCTGTTCTGCGGTTCCTGGACGGGCGCGTCCTGACCGAAGAGATTTGTGCCGCGCGAGACGGCCGAGGCTCCGATCGCCATAGCCGCTCCGTTCATGAAATCGCGGCGGCTGATTTTGCGATTCATGCCGAGTTCTTTGTCCGTGAAGCCCATCGTCAATCCTTCTTCAAAACCATTAATGCAATAGATGATTCGCGGCGATTTCTCCGGTGCTTACTGCGCCTTCCATGAAGCCCTGCCAGTCGCCTAAATGCTCGCCCGCGAAAAGAACTTTGCCGTGCGGCTGTTCGAGCAGCGGACGCACACGAAACCACTGGCCGGGGCGGTACATGGCGTATGCGCCATGGACCCAGGGGTCGTATTGCCAGGGCTGGTGGAATGTGTCGATGAGCGTCGCGGCGGCATCGGGTGAGACGGCCTTCAGATCCCGCATCAGCTGCGCCTGGCGATCGGCCTTTGTCTGCGAGGCGAGCACGTCTGCCTTGTCTCCCACGGCATACGAACAGAGTATGCCGCGCGGCCCGGGCTGGCCCTGCGTCGTGTGGAAGTACTGATGCGAGGTTTCATCGCTCATGAGAGAAAAATCTTCCGCCGGCCAGAAGCGGCGGTCAAAGAGCATTTGTGACTTGATGATGCGCCCGTATTCGAGCTCGTCGGCGGCGAGTGCTTTCGCGGGCGAGAGCGGTGGATCGAAGTGAATCGAGTTGAGTACAGACGACGGTGCGGCGAAGATGCACGTGTCAGCGGTAAACTTTTCGGCTGTCGTGGAGACAGTCACGCGCCCGCCACGCTGGGTGATTGAAGTCACAGGTGAGTTGAGATGGACGGCTCCGGGAGCCAGCCGCGTGGCGATCGCGTCGATGAGCACGCTGTTGCCGCCGCGTACGTGGAAGTCCATCTCGTCGGTGTTGTCGGGATTGATGTAGTCGGTGTCGACGTATTCATCTGCGGCGACGTAAGCGGAGACCTGACGGATGGACTCGCCGTAGTCGGTTGAGTCCATAATCTCGCGGATGCGGCGATCCGGGTCAGTGATTCCGATCTTGCCCAGCCATGTCCACCAGTCGTAATCGTCGAGGCGGCGCTTCTCCTGCTCGGTGGAGCTCTTGTATTTGTCCATGAAACGCTTCCAGGCCGATCGCGATTCGTCAGAGAAGTTCCATGCGCCGGGTGCGCGCAGCTGCTCATGTTGCAGCAGCCAGACGCGGTAGGCATGCGGCTCGAGCGGGATGTTGAGTTCCTTTGCAAGCGCGAGGATGCGCAGGTGATCCTTGCCGATCCACTCGCCACCCATCTCGCATACGAGTTCGGGCGCCTGCTGAAAGCGGTAAGACCAGGCGCGGCCTCCCGTGCGGTTGCGAGCTTCGAGGACGGTGACATTCCATCCAGCGGCAGTCAGGCGATAGGCGGCTGTGAGGCCGGCGAATCCCGCGCCGACCACGATGCAGGAGTGCGTCGGCTTCGCAGCTTTGACCTGAGGGTAGAGGGGTAGCCCACAGGCGGCGAGCGCGGCATTCGTAATGAATACGCGCCGGCTGATGGGAGCGAGCCTTGGTTCCGAGAGCTGGTCGGAGTTCACTGTGTTGCTCCAATAATTTCGGGAGGCGGGACGTGTTCAGCTTCGCCGCCCGTGATGAGTCGCTGCGAGAGAAAGATCGCCGCGACTGAGAAGACAAAGATGAGTGTAGAGATGGCGTTCATCTCCGGCGTGGCGCCGCGCCGCAGCCTCGACCAGATTTCGAGGGGCAAGGTGTTCTCGCGGCCAATCAGGAAAAAGGTTACCGCGATCTCGTCCATCGAGAGCGTGAAAACAAGCAGGGCAGTGCCCAGCAGCGATGTTCGCATCAAGGGAAGTACCACGCGCCACAGCGTCTGCAGGCCGCTTGCGCCCAGATCGGCGGAGGCCTCTTCGAACGAGCGGTCGAGCTTGGCGAATCCAGCAAAGATTTCTGTTGTCGCCACTGCGGTGAGTGCGGTGGCATGGCCGAGGATCACGGTGGCAAGGCTCAAATGAAATCCGCCGCTCACGACGAGCAGGAGAAGCGATATGCCGGTGATGACCCCTGGCACAATGAGCGGCAACAGGATGAGTCGCTGAAACGCGGCTTTGCCCGGGAAAGTATATCGGTCGAGTGCATAGGCAGCGGGGAATCCGATGAGGATAGAAGTGACGACCGCGGCCAGGGCAACGATGACGCTGTTCTCGACCGCGCTCCACATGGCGGAGTCGGCGAAGAGAACACGATACCAGTCGAAGGTCAGATGGCGCGGCGGAAAGCCGCCGACTCCGTCGCGATTAAAGGAATAGATGATGAGGACGACGATGGGGAAGTAGAGGAATGCGTAAGCGCAGCCTGCGAAAGCCGTCAGAAGGATCGGGCGGCGCGCGGAGTTCATGCTGCCCTCCTTCATACGAACCTCTGGCGCCCTTCGAGCCGCTGTGTGACGGAAAGGATGGCGATGACGATCACGAGGATGACGACAGCGACAGCCGCTCCGAGCGGCCAGTTGTAGTCGGCTCCGAAGAGATTGGCGACGATGTTGGCGATCATCACGCTGCTGGGGCCGCCGAGAAGAAGAGGCGCGAGGAAGTCTCCGAAGCTGAGCAGCAGGGCGAAGGTTGCGCCGGAGACCACTCCGGGCAGCGAGAGCGGAAGAATCACGCGCAGGAAGGTCTGCCAGGGGGGGGCGCCGAGGTCACTGGATGACTCGAGCAGCTCACGTGGGATTTTTTCGAGCGACGCGACGACAGGCAGCACGACAAACGGCACGTAGATGTGTGTGAGCGTGACGATGACGGCGAATGGGCTGTAAAGAAGAAAGCTGAGCGGATGGCTGGTCGCGTGGGACCACTGCAACAGCGTGTTGAGTACGCCTTCGTTGCCGAAGATAACCTTCCATGCGTATGCACGCACAAGGTAGCTGACCCACAGCGGGATGATGACCGCCTGGTAGAGCAGATGGCGGTGGCGTCCGGAGTGAAAGGCGAGGAAGTAGGCCAGCGGGTAGCCGATCAGCAGCGACAGCACCACGACCGAAAACGCGATGCGCAGCGAGCGCAGAATTACCGTGAGGTAGAGCGGGTTTGTAAAGAGATGGGCGTAGTTTGCCAGTGTGGGGTGGTGGAGGATCTGCTGGAATTCGCTCAGGCTCCAGAAGCTGTAACAGAAGAGCAGACAGTATGGCGTAAAGAGGAAGAGCGCGATCCATGCGAAGGGCGGCAGCGTGACCAGCAGGGCACTGCGTCGTGACGATCGCATGGCTAGCTCCGCTCCCTCTCTTCGAGTAGAACGGCGTCTTCGAGTGGAACGCAATCTTCGGCGCGGAAGGTGAAGTTATGAGACTCGCCGATGCCCAAAGGCGTGGCGATGCGCGCAGTAAGATCGAGGCCTTCCGAACAGCGCAATGTAAGCAGTGTGTTTGAGCCGTGGAATTGTTCGGCCAGCACCTGCGCGGAGAAGCGCACAAGCCCATCGCCGGTGACGGAAGATGCGCTTGCTATGGCTTCAGGCCGTAGTGAGAAGACTGCGGGGCCATCGGGGAGATTTGCGGGCAGCATAAAGATTCCGCAGTCGGCGACGCCCTGCTTCACTACTCCCCGCACGAGATTGCTCTTGCCGAGGAATGTCGCAGAATACACGGTGCGTGGCTTGGCATAGATTTCGCGCGGCGATCCGCACTGCTCGATGCATCCCCGATGCAGGAGGACGACGCGGTCGGAGATGGCCAGCGCTTCGCTCTGGTCGTGCGTGACGAAGAGGAAGGTGATGCCGAGGTCCTGCTGCAGCAATTTGAGTTCGCGCTGCATTTCGACGCGAAGATTGGCGTCGAGCGCGGAGAGCGGTTCGTCGAGCAACAGCACCTTCGGCTGATTGACGAGAGCTCGCGCAAGAGCGACTCGCTGCTTCTGGCCTCCGCTGATCTGGCGTGGAAAGTGCGTAGCGAAGCGTTCCATGCGGACCTTGGCCAGCGCGGCTTCAACGCGCGATTTGGTTTCGGTTCGGCTCGCTGCGCGGACACGCAGGCCGTAGGCGACGTTGTCGAAGACGGTCATGTGCGGAAAGAGCGCGTAGCTCTGGAAGACGGTATGGACGGGGCGACGATGCGGCGGCAGCGTGTCGAGGCGCTGGCCTTCGAGAAAGACCTGTCCCGAGGTCGCCTGCTCAAATCCGGCGATGATGCGCAGCAGGGTGGTTTTGCCCGAGCCGCTCTCGCCGAGCAGAGTCAGGAATTCGCCGCGATTGATGTCGAGCGAGATGGAATCGAGCACGCGCTGCGCGCCAAAGCTCTTGCCCACATTCTCGATGCGCAGGAAGGCTGGTTCGGCTGGAGACGGTGCAGCGTTGCGCGCAACTTCGGCAGGGCGACTACTCAATCAGCCTCCTGGGTTGCGGTGTGGATGCTCATTGGCTGGCCTTCACTTCGTTCCATATCTCGGTGTACTTCGCGCGGCGCGGAACATCCTGCCAGAAGACGATCTGCTTCTGATAATTGTCGATGTCGTCGAGGTGCAGGCCGTGGCGCTGGTCCGGGGTCATGAGTGCGGCAGCCTGCGGATTCGCGGGGATATATCCGGTCACATCGCTGAGCCGCTTCTGCGTCTGCGCGGAGATCATGTAGTTGATCAGCGCGTAAGCGAGTTCCTTGTTCTCGCTCGCGGAAGTGATCATCAGGTGATCGATCCAGCCGGTTGTGCCCTCGGAGGGAATCTCTTCTTCGATCGGCAAGCCGGCCTTGCGAAGCTGATTCGTGACCAGCGGCCAGCCCATCGCGGCAATCACTTCGTGGTTCTGAAAAAGATTTGTGAGCTCACCGCCGGTGCTCCATAGCTTGCGGACATTTGGCTTCAGCGCGATGAGCTTTGCCTTGACCTGGTCGAGCTGCGCGTCGCTCAGGTTATAGATCGCCGCCGGGTCCTGCTTGCCGAAGCCGAGAACCTGCGCGGCCATGTAGACCGATGAGAGATCGTCCCAGAGCGAGAGCCTGTCTTTGTATTTCGGATCCCAGAGCTGAGCCCAGGTTGTAGGCGCGACAGGAAACGCAGTCTTGTCGTAGAGCAGGGGATTCGGACCCCAGGTGAGAGGCACGCCGAATAGCTGGCCACCATTTTTCACCAACGGCATACTGGTCAGTTTGGACGAGAGCTGCGCGTAGTTAGGAATCTTTGACAGATCGAGGGGCGCGACCAGGCCGGAGCGCGTGAGCATCGTGGCGACGTCGCTCGAGGGCGAGATAACGTCGTAGTTGGACGCTGCGCCGCCGCGCAGCTTGGCCACGAGTTCGTCGCTCGATCCCATGTAGGCGGCGACGACCTTGCAGTGGCAGGTGGCTTCGAAACCCTGAATAAAAGATGTGTCGGCGTAACCCTCCCAGACAAGGAGGCTCAGAGTTGGCGTGGGCTTTTTGCAACTCGAAAAGAAGCAGAGCGCCGAGAGGGCAAGAACAAGACAGAGCCTCCCCGGACCGGTTCGCAGAGCGTTCCTTCGCAGGCTGGACAAGTACTGCTCCTCGATTTTCGCGGAGGAAACCTCAACGGTTTCCTCGTAAGGATGATTCACGGAAGACAATGATGAAGCATTGTTTTGCTTGACACGAGGTTGAAAATTTACTAATTTTTGCAAAATTACTACAAGGTTTTCCGCGTGGCAACGTCTTTCCTGAGAAACTGAAAAGAGACTGCAAAATCAGCGGTACTCGGATTGCCCGGGCACGCGAAAACGGCTGAGGCGAAAACGGCTGACAAGGGGCGCGCCAGCAATGGCTTCTCTTTCGAATCACGATGGCTGTCGAACTGCGTGCAATATCGCTCCGCCTTCGTGTCTGCGTTTGCCCCTGGATTCGCATCTGGTCCGCTTCCGCAGAGTCTCCGGCCACCTGAAGTCCCCGAGCCGCATCTTCCCGCAAATCCTATCCAGATGGTTTCGCATAGCCGGCACCTTTTGCCGGCAGCGCTGGTTCGCGCGCTACGCCCGCAGTGAATCGCTCCTGTGCCCCGCAGAGAATGGCTTCGAATCTGCAGGCGATGAGCGATCCGAGTTTTAGGATGCCGTCGTTTCTGCCTTGTTGAACTGTTGAACGCCCTGGGATTCAGCCGGGGCAGAGGAAAATCGTATGCATCCCCTTCTCGAAAAAGAACTGTCGACATTTGAATCGCGCACTCCTGCCTCGCGCGCCGCGCTCAAGAAGGCCGAACCGCGCCTGCCGCTCGGCGTTGCCAGCAACTTCCGCAGCTATGAGCCCTGGCCGCTCTTCATACGGGACGCCAAAGGCTCGCTGATCCACGATCTGGACGGCAATGAGTACATCGACTTCAACATGTGCTTCGGTGCGCTGATGGCCGGCCACTGTCATCCGGCGGTTGTGGCTGCGGTCCAGGAACGCCTGGAGCTCGGCACAATGTACGGCATGCCGCATACCCTTGAATACGAATTGGCTGAGGAGATCTGCCAGCGTTTTCCTGTCGATCAGGCGCGCTTCGGCAGCAGCGGGACCGAAGTGACAATGCACGCCATCCGCATGGCGCGCGGATTCACGGGCCGCGACAAAATCGTCAAGATGGAAGGCGCGTACCACGGCGTACATGACTCTGTGATGGTCAGCATGAAGCCGAAGGCCGAACTGTACGGCGATCCCGATCGTCCCACGCAGGTGCCGGCAGGCGCCGGCGTTCCCGCCGACACGGTGAAGAACACGCTGGTCGCGCAATTCAACGATCTCGATGCGGTCAAGCGGCTATTCGCTGAGCATCCTGGCCAGATCGCCTGCATCATCGTTGAGCCGATCATGATGAACATCGGCATCTGCATGCCGGAGGCGGGTTATCTCGAAGGCCTACGCGAAATCTGCACGAAGGAAGGCGCTCTGCTGATCTTCGACGAGGTGAAGACGGGCGCGAAGCTGGGCCGCGGCGGCGCCTGTGAATACTTCAATATCAAGGCTGATATCGTGACCCTTGCCAAATCCATCGGCGGCGGCTTTCCGCTGGCTGCCTTTGCGGCTCGCAAAGAGGTGATGGACGTGATCTCGCACCACAAGGTCTTCCACGCGGGCACATACGCGACGAATCCGCTGGTGATGGCGGCAGGTCTTGCGACTTTCCGCGAGGTGCTGACGCCCGAGGGTTATGCGCACATCGGCAGGGTCGGCGATACATTGGTCGAGGGCTACAAGCAGATCGTCAAGAAGAACGGGATCGAGGGCTACGTGGAGAGCGCGGGTTCAAATGGCGCATTGCTTTTTTATGCGAAGAAGATTCGCAACTACCGCGACTGGCTTGCAGTGGACACAGATCTGTGGCGGCTCTACTGGTTCGGGATGCTGAACCGCGGCGTGATGGCGCAGCCTTACTGGTGGGACGAGCAATGGACGATCTCGGTCGCGCATTCGCAGGCGGATGTGGATCGTCACCTCTCGGCATTTGAAGAGCTCGCGCCGGCGATTGCACAGGCGCAGCAGGAAAGCTCGGTGCAGGTGGTAGTTAGTCCATAGTCAATCGTTCAGGGCTGGAGGAAGCCGTTGGCGAAAATCGTTCCGGGAATAGGCGCGGGCGGCAGTCAGACATCGGGTCTCAAGCGCGTGCTGGGGCGCGGAGACTTGATCCTGCTGTTCATTGTTGCGGTCGCGAACCTCAACATGGTGCCGCCCATCTCCGCCTCCGGCCCTATCACGCTTTGGCTTTGGATCGCCGCCATGGTGTTCTACTTCTGGCCGCAGGGAGCCGCCGTCACAGAGCTCTCGCAGAAGTGGCCGGGCGAGGGTGGCATCTATCTTTGGGCCAAGCGCAGCTTCGGCGAGCAGCATGGGTTTTTCGCCGGTTGGTGCTACTGGCTCTCGAACGTCTTCTATCTGCCTACGGTGGTGCTCTCGTGCATCGGCGTCGGCCTCTACATTTTCGGGCCGAACATCCAGGCTCTCGAGCACAACCCGTACTTCACTTCCGGCCTGGCCATCGGGATTCTCCTCTTCCTGCTGGCGCTTAACATTCGCGGTCTCTCTCTCGGCAAATGGATCAACAACCTCGGCGGAGCGGGCACCGTGGGGGGAGGGGCAGTGGTCATCCTGCTGGCCGCGCTCACGCTGCACCATCACGGCTCTGCGCTGCACCGCGCCGACCTGCACGTGCAGTTCAATGACTGGCGGCTGTTCGCGGTCTTCGGAACCATCTGCTACAGCCTTGTCGGACTCGATCTCGCGTCCATCATGGGCGATGAGATTCGCGAGCCGAAGCGAAATCTGCCTATCGCCATCTTCTGGGGCGGACTCGCGGCCGCGCTTATCTACCTCGGAACGACGGCGGCGATGCTGATCGCCGTGCCGCACGAGGAGATTGGCATTCTTTCCGGCATCCTGCAGGCGATTAACGTAATGGCGCGGCATAACGGGCTGTTATTTATCGTCGCGCCGCTGGCGTTTCTTGAATGCATCGCGATCCTCGGCACCGCTTCGGCGTGGTTCAGCGGAGCTGCTCGCTTGCCGTTTGTTGCCGGAATCGACCGCTATCTGCCGCCGGTGGTTGGGAAGATTCATCCCCGCTACAAGACCCCATATGTCAGTCTCATCGTCTATGCCACGCTGTCTTCATTGCTGACGCTGATGAGCTTTCTCGGCGTTTCGGTCGGCGAGGCGTACCTCACGCTGCTCGACCTGGCGGTGATTTTGCAGCTGCTACCCACCTGCTATCTGTTCAGCGCGCTGCTCAAGCACACTCTCGATGGCCGGAGTCCTCTGAACGCATCGAAGCCCTACCTGCTGGCTAACGGCGCTGCCGGCCTGCTCGCGGCCACCGTCGGGTTGATCGTAGCGTTCATTCCATCGCGACAGGTGAACTCGATCTGGCTGTACGAGATTAAGCTGATCGTTGGATGTGTGCTGGTCTTTGGATCAGCCTATCTCTTTTATCGCAACGCGCTCAGGAAGACTGTAGAGCCCTTGGCTGGCACGGCTGCGGCGCTCTCTAGCGAGTAGAAATCGGAAGGATTGGAAAACATGCCTGTTACTCAAAGTAAATCGGAAGCCATGTTCATCAACGGAGAGTTGACCGAAGGCTCTTCCGCTAACCGCATTCCCGTCTATGACCCATCGACCGAAGAAGTTATTGCGGAGATTCCCGACGCGACCGCTGCCGATGTAGACGCCGCCGTCGCTGCGGCTCGCCACGCCTTTGACGAGGGCGGCTGGGCCCAGACCACGGCCCAGGAGCGCGGACGTGTTCTGTTTCGGATAGCAGACAAGATTCGCACCGAGGCTGCCTCGCTCGCCGAGCTTGAGTCGCGTAACTCAGGCAAACCCATCGTTGAGGCGGAGTTCGACATTGCCGATGCTGCAACATGTTTCGAATACTACGGTGGCCTGGCGACGAAAATTTCGGGCACCGTCAACCCTGTTCCGGACAATGCGCTGAGCCTGTCAATGAAGGAGCCGGTGGGCGTTGCAGGGCAGATCATTCCGTGGAACTATCCGCTGCTAATGGCAGCGTGGAAGCTGGCCCCTGCACTGGCCGCGGGCTGCACCTGCGTGCTCAAGCCGGCCGAGCAGACTCCGCTGACGGCTCTGAAGCTGGCCGGATGGCTCGGTGAGTGCGGGGTGCCTCCGGGCGTGGTGAACGTGATCACTGGCCTGGGCGAAACGGCCGGCGCGCGTATCGTCGAGCATCCTCAGGTGGACAAGATTGCATTTACGGGCTCGGCCGTCGTGGGCAAGATGATTATGAAATCGGCGGCGGACACGCTGAAGCGGGTAACGCTGGAGCTGGGCGGAAAATCTCCCAATATCTTTTTCGCTGACGCAGACTTTGAGGCCGCCATCGACGGTGCGCTCTTCGGCGTCTTCATCAACCAGGGCGAGGTCTGCTCGGCAGGCAGCCGCGTGCTGGTGGAGCGGTCGATCTATCCAAAGTTTGTGGAAGCGATGACGGAGAAGGCTCGCGCCATCAAGCTGGGAGCGCCGCTCGACCGCGCGACGAAGATGGGTCCCTTGGTGAGCCGTGAGCAATACGACCGCGTCCGCCAGTATCAGGCGATCGGCAAGAACGAAGCCAAGGTGGCGATCGGCGGCGGGCAGCCGTCGGAGTTCAAGCGCGGGTACTATGTCGAGCCGACCATCTTCTACGACGTCGACAACTCGGCGCGAATCGCGCGCGAGGAGATTTTCGGCCCGATCGCGGCTGTCATTCCCTTCCACGATGAGGCTGACGCCTTGAAGATCGCCAACGATACGCCGTTTGGACTGGCCGCTGCAGTCTGGTCGCGTGATATCTATCGAGCGTTGCGGATGGTCAAGGCGATTCGCGCGGGCATCGTCTGGGTGAATCATATGCAGCCCACTTATGTGGAAGCGCCCTGGGGCGGCTACAAGCAGTCGGGCTTCGGGCGCGAACTCGGCGTGCATGGCGTCGATGAGTATCTCGAGACCAAGCAGGTCCACATCAACCTTAACGAACAGCCGATTGGTTGGTACTAAACAGAGACGGTTACAAAAATGACCACGATCAGACTCAAAACAGAGATTCCCGGCCCCGCATCACGCGCGCTGACCGAGCGCCGGACAGCGGCCGTGCCGCGCGGTGTCTATGCCTCTGCGCCAATCTTCGTTCGCCACGCTGAAGGCGCGGTTCTCGAAGACGTGGACGGCAACCGCTACATCGATCTCGCGGGTGGCATCGGCACAATCAATGTTGGCCATCGCAACCCTCGTGTGCTGCAGGCGCTGCGCACACAACTCGACGCGTTCCTGCATCTCTGCTTTTCCGTCACCGGATACGAAGGCTACGTAAATCTCGCGGAAAGGCTGAACGCGCTCACGCCGGGAAGGTTCCCCAAGAAGACGCTGCTCGTGAACAGCGGCGCGGAAGCTGTCGAGAATGCGGTGAAGATCGCGCGTGCTCATACCGGGCGACCGGCGGTGCTCTGTTTCGAAGACGCCTTCCACGGGCGCACCATGCTCGGGCTGTCGCTTACCAGCAAGACCCATCCGTACAAACAGGGCTTCGGGCCGTTTTTGCCTGACGTTTATCGGATCCCGTACGGTCTGCCTGCGGCCTCGCGCCTGAGCGAACGCGCGCCGATGAGCCGCAAAGACGTGGAGCAATTACTCAATCACACCTTTCGCCGTGTGGTTGCTGCCGAATCCATCGCCGCGGTTATCGTCGAGCCGGTGCTCGGCGAGGGCGGTTTTGTTGTCCCGCCAGCGGGGTTTCTGCCCGCGCTTACAGATATTTGTCGCAGACACGGTATCGTATTAATCGCCGATGAAGTGCAGACTGGCTTTGGCCGCACCGGCGAGCTATTCGCGTGCACGCTTTTCGGCATTGAGCCTGACCTGATTCTCACGGCGAAATCTCTAGGCGGAGGTTTGCCGCTCGCCGGCATTACGGGGCGCGCGGAAATCATGGATGCTCCGGTTCCGGGAGGCATCGGTGGCACCTTTGGCGGCAATCCTGCGTCGTGCGCGGCGGCGCTCGCGGTGATCGAGGAGTTTGCCGACGGATCATTGCTCGCCCGCGCCCGCCTGCTCGGGGAAAGCTTCCAGCAGCGTGCCTATACCTGGCAACGCCAGCATCCATTCATTGCGGATGTGCGGGGACTGGGTGCGATGCAGGCGATCGAGTTTGTCGACCGCGACGGAGCGCCGTGGGCCTTACCTGCGAAAAAGTTGGCGCAGCATTGTTTGCGCAGCGGCGTAGTGGTTCTCACCGCTGGCACCTATGACAACGTGATCCGCCTGCTGATGCCGCTGGTCATTTCCGGCGATCAGTTCGGCGAAGCGCTGGATGTGATGGAGAGCGGCCTGAACACGGTGGCCGCTGAACTTGGCGAGCTGGCTGTCACGACGCATTAACCGTTGATCGAGTACTCTATCTCTCTTATGACAACTTCCGTCGCTATCATCGGGGCATCCGGTTCAGTAGGCAGTGCGCTTGCCGCGCATATTTTGCGCAGCGAAATGCTCGAACCTTCCGATCGGCTTCAGCTTGTTGGTCACGGCGCGAGCAAGAGCGAGAGGCTGCTTCTCGCGGAGCGAGTCGATCTGCTGGACGCGTTTGACGACGGGCGAGTCGAGATTGAAATGGTGCCGAACATCGCCGACGTCGATGCCGACTTCGTTGTTATAACCGCGGGAGTCGGACTCTCTGCGCAGTGCACAAATCGCCGCGACATGGGATTCGTGAACCGTGAGCTCTTTGAACTCGTTGCCGACGAGTGTGCGCGCAGCGTGCCCGACTCACTCTTTATCGTGGTCAGCAATCCAGTCGAGCTTGCGGTGCGCATTCTCGCGAGCAAGGTCGATCGCCGGCGGGTTATCAGCATGGGTGCGCAGCAGGACTCACTTCGCTTCGCGCGAGCCATCGCGAAAGACCTGGGTGTCAGCCGTCATGAAGTGTGGGCCAGTGTTCTCGGCGAGCATGGGCAAGCGATGGTTCCGCTGTGGACATCGGTGGAGCTGCTGGCGCCGCACGCGGATACTCGTGCATCGCTCAACCGGCTGAAGGAGAGAAGCGCTGCATCGCCTTTACAGGAGAGGGTCGCGGCGTTGCGGAGCGAGGTCACGGAGCATCTCCACGCAGAGTGCATTCCCGAGGCTTATGAGGCGACTCGCCGCGCATTGCCCGATGCGCGTGTCTTCATAGAGCCGTTCATCACGGGCCACTGTATGCACTCCACTCCGAACGCGACTGCGAATGCCACTCTGCAGGTCCTTGCCGCCGCGCTGGCTGACGACCGGCGCCGCATTCATGGCCAGGTGATGATCGAAGGCGAGATGCTGGACCTCAACGGAGTTTGTGGAATACCGCTGACCCTGAGCCGCGACGGCTGGCAACATGAAAATCTGAACGGCTTGAACACGGCTGAGAAAGAAGCGCTTGTCCAGTCGTTGAATTCGATCAACGAATTCGCGGCAGAGGTCCTCTCCCGGCCTGTCGCAAGCTAGAACAGACTAGAACTTGCGCGAATGCTCCTTTGCCCAGCGCTCGATGACCACTTTCTTTTCGGTGAAGAACTCGATCGAGTCGCGTCCCTGCGCATGCATGATTCCGAAGAAGCTATCCTTCCAGCCGCTGAAAGGGAAGTAGGCCATCGGCGCAGCCACTCCAATGTTGATGCCGATATTGCCCGCGGGAGCTTCGTAGCGGAAACGGCGTGCCGCTGCGCCGCTCGATGTGAAGAGGGAGGCCTGGTTTCCGTAAGGGCTGCGCTCCAGAAATGCCAGCGCGTCGTCAAGATCGTTGGCGTGAACGAGGCTGAGCACCGGTCCGAAGATCTCGGTGTCGGTCAGCTCGCTGGTCGCCGGGACCGCATCCAGGATCGTCGGCTTCACAAAGTTGCCCTGCTCATAGCCTGAAATCTTCGTGCCTCGCCCATCAAGCACGACACGCGCGCCCTGGTCCTTGCCGCGTCCGATCAGCGACTCGACCCGCGACTTGCTCTGGGCCGTAATCACCGGACCCATCTGTACGCCTTCATCTAGACCGTTGCCCACGCGCAATTTTGCAGCCGAGTCAGCGATGGCGTCGCGGAAGCGGTGTTGCGCATCGCCCACAGTGACGGCGACCGAAACGGCAAGGCAGCGCTGCCCAGCGCATCCGAAGGCGCTGTCGCTGATGATCTGCGTTGCCATCTCCATGTCCGCGTCGGGAAGTACGATGACGTGATTTTTCGCCCCACCCTGACATTGCGCCCGCTTTCCGTTCGCGCCCGCGCGGGCGTAGACGGCGCGCGCTGCTGGAGTCGATCCAACAAAGCTGATTGCACGGACCTTGGGATGATCGATCAGAGTCTCAGCCGCTGTCCGTCCGCCGTTTACGACATTGAGCACGCCGTTCGGCAGCCCGGCCTTCTCGAATAGAGGTATAAGGCGCTGGATGGTGAGCGGCACGCGTTCCGAGGGCTTCAGCACGACGGTGTTGCCTGCAGCGATCGCGTACGGCAGAAACCAGAACGGCGTCATGGCTGGAAAATTCGATGGAGTGATGATGGTGACGACGCCGAGCGGCTGGCGGATCATCATTTCATCAATGCCGCGCGCCACGTCTTCAAGGTTATGGCCCTGCATCAGGATGGGGATGCCGCAGGCGACCTCGACATTTTCGATCGTCCGCCGCATCTCGGCTTTGGCCTCGGTGAAGGTCTTGCCATTCTCCTGCGTGATGATGCGGCTCAGTTCGTCGATGTGCTCTTCCAGCAACGCTTTCAACTTGAACAGCGGCTGGATGCGGTCCTCGGGAGGCGTCCGGCGCCACAAGGGGAACGCCGCCGCGGCTGCTTCGACGGCTTTATTCACTTCGTCGGCGCCGGCGAGAGGCACGCGAGCCAGCACCTCGCCCGTTGCGGGATTCGGCACATCTAGCCATTCGCCCGCGGTGGACTCGACCCACTGCCCGTTGATGAAGTGCGGTAATTGAACTGAGTTTGCGACGGCTGTGCTCATGGAGAACTCCTAGGTGGCTCGTAAAGGCTGGCTCATGAAGAGTAACTCAGAAAAGCCTACAGAAATGATGCAATGCTAAGCAAACTTATTGCTCTCCGATTATTGCTCTTGGGGCCGCAGGCTGCTACAAAGTTATCTTTGAGTTCCTGTTGCTTGACTTGCCAGATGCCGAAGAAAGCAAATCCTCAAAAATCGCCGGACCGGAATCACCTATCGTTCCGCATCTCCGAGGTTTCGAGGATGCTGAGCGTCAGCTCGTCGACGCTGCGGCAGTGGGAAAACGCCGGGCTCACGCATCCGAGGCGCACCAAGAGCGGCTATCGCATATATACGAGAGAAGAGGTCGAGCGGCTCAAGTCGATCCAGCATCTGCGCTTCGAGAAGAATCTGAATGTCGATGCGATCCGCCACCTGATGGGACGCGCCACTCCCCATCGTCCTTCGACGAATGGAGCGTCGGCCCCTAGAAACGGCACAAGCCCAGTGCCGATCGGAAACAGGCTGCGCAAATTGCGTCGTGAGCGGTCGATGACGCTGTCAGAAGCGGCGAAGGGAACTGATCTTTCTGTCAGTTTTCTGAGCTGTCTCGAGCGCGGGCAGGCGCACGCTTCTGTCGCAGCGCTGCAGAGGCTGGCAGTTTTCTACAAGACAAATGTGCTCTCATTTTTCGGCGGTGCGGAGCAGTCGGGCAAGCTGGTGCGGCCGACTCAGCGCATCGAGCTTTCGAGCGAGCCGGGAGTGCATCTGGAATTGCTCGCACTCGGCTCGACCGCTATGGAGCCTCACCTTTTCCGGCTTGCTCCGGGAACGTCCAGCGGAGGATCGTACCATCATGAGGGCGAGGAGTTTATCTTCGTCATCAGCGGCAGCTGCGACGTCTGGCTGGACGAGGTGGAGCACTACCGGCTTCGCGCCGGCGACAGCCTTTACTTCTCGAGTTCGCAGACGCACCGCTGGAGCAATCCCTACAAGCAGCAGGCCGTGCTGCTGTGGATCAATACCCCGCCGACGTTCTAGATCTAAGTCGAAATGTCGGAGAAACCCACGTCCGGGAAGTCCGGACTCGGGACACCCGGCTGGACACGCAGTCCTACATCCTGAAGCGAAGAGCCAGCTGAATCTGGCGGGGAGCGCGTGCGCGCGTTACTTCGCCAAAAAGGCCTCCGGCATTAGGATTGCCATTTTGATCGAGTGTCGCGTCGCCTAACTGCCCGTCGGGATTCAGGAACTGGGTGTGGTTAAAAACATTGAAGACCTGGAAGACAAACTGAAGGGAGCGTCCCTCGCCGAGCGGAGTGAGCTTCTGTGCGGCCAGATCGGTTCCGTCAATACCCGGACCACAACAGATGCTCCGCGGAGCGTTTCCGGCTGAGCCAAGACCAGGCGTTGCAAAAATGGAAGGATCGAAGTAATACCCTGTGTGGCCATTCAAAGGCACGCGTGGATCCCGGTGCGTGAAAGGCTTCACGATGTCCGGCCGTCCTGGAGCCTCGAAGTCGGGGCTTCCTTGCAGCTCCTGGTCAATGTTGGAGTCGAGCCGGATCGGAAAGCCGCTCTGAAACGTGAGAATTCCCGAAGCCTGCCACCCATCCAGTAGTGCTCCGCGGGCGCCGGAGTATTTGCGGACGGGTAGATCCCATACGCCGCTGAAGACGAAACGATTGCGAGCGTCGTAGAGGGAGAGCGCCCGATCGCCTGCGAAATCGTACGGATTGAGACTCTGCTCAAAGCTCGAGGCGTCGTCAATCGACTTGCTCCAAGTGTAGGCGGCGAGAAACTGCAGCCCGTTGGAGAATCGCTTTTCGAGCGAGGCCTGCAGCGAGTTGTAGTTGGAGTTAGCGACCACATTCTGCGCGAAGATGCTGGAGAAAACCGGCACACCGTCGGGCGGGCAGCCGGCTCCGCTGAGCGGCTCGCAGTACGGCGAAGAATATTTGCGAATGCCCACCAGGGTGATGGGCGATTGCGTGACGCCGCCGGTCACGACCGGGGTCGATCCGTATGGCAGATGCAGTCCGCCTGGAGGGAGAGGTGTTCCTGCTGGAATATTGTAAGTGCTATCTTCGCCGTAGGGACCGCATCCTTGGCCCATGTAGATGAGGTCGAGACAGGTCTGGACGTCACCATGATTCAGATCGTAGGTGGCCAGCAGGCGGTGCCCCTGCGATCCGACGTAGCCGAGCGTCATCACCACGTTGGAAGCAATCTGCTGCTGTATCTGGAAGTTGTACTGCTCGGTGTATTGCGTTCTCAGGTTCGGTTCGAGCTCGCCATACATGATGATGGGCCGAAATCTCGACCAGTCGACGGCCTGACCGGGTTTCGGCTCGAGGAAACCATTGAAGGCATTCGGCGCGATGGTGCCCGACTGGCTCACGAATGGAGTCTGAAACAACGGCGCAAACAGGCTGTTACTGCCGCCGAAGGGCGGCTCGCCCTGGAACTGCTCGAGGACAAGCTGCTCCATGGGATTGTAAAAAATGCCGAAACCGGAGCGGATGACAAGCTTTCCCTGCCATCTTTCCGGGCTCCATGCAATCCCGACCCGGGGTGCAAATGCCTTGTAGTAGGTTGCCGTGAGGCCCGCCGGAATGCCTTTGTCTCCGGGCACGACCAGGCCGAGGGGAAACACGGATTCGTTCTCGCTGCCCGGACCGCAGTCCGCCGTATCTGTGCCGAGTGAGGCCTGGCTGTCGGGGGAAAGTTCGCACGGGAAGACGGTGTCGGCCTGTCCGGCGCGGAAAGTCTGGACGCGGTGCGAAACATCGGCAAGAGGCTGGTTCAGCTCCCAGCGCAGGCCGTAGTTCAGTGTGAGCGTGGGTTTGAGCTTGTAACTATCCTGCGCGAAGAGATAAACCGCCCAGGCGCGAATGTTCTCCGTCTGCGGTGAACCTTGCGAATAGCTGTCGGGCAGGCCCAGGAAATAATTGCCAAACAGGTTGGGTGCTTCCAGATCATTTTCCGCGCCGCCGCTATAGCCGTAAAAGCCGTTGATGTTGTAGTAAAGCGTCTGGTCGAAGCGCTGATTGCGGATATCGGCTCCGAACTTCAGGCTGTGATTGCCGATAATCTTCGAAAAATTGTCGGTGAGGGTATAAGTATTTCCGACCTGCGGCAGCTCGCCTTCGCTGTCGTTGCCAATGGTGAATCCGCCGCTGATGCTGATGTAGGGCAAGCCTTCATGGGCGGCGCTCAGCCCAGGCGTGATGCCGAGTTTGGGGCTGTTTGGAATGAGGTTGCCGTTTCCGTCATAGAGCGGCGTATCGGAATTGCCGTTAAAGCAGTAGGCCGCCGCGCTTCCGGTACATGAATCGGTCACAAGGTTGGTGCGTTGCGGATGAAGGAAGGTCCTTTGCGCTTCGCGATAGTATGTGGCGCGCACCTCGTTCTGAGCGGTGGGATTCAGCGTCCAGGTATCGGAGATATTGATCTGCTGGTTGCGGGTGGAGTTGTCGCTGCCGAAGCCGGGCAATAGATTCGGGATCTCCGCCTGAAAGCGGGTAAAGGGGTTCTCCTCGGCGTCGTCGTCGACATAGTAATAGCCGGTCAGCGAATTCTTGTCGCTAAACTTGTGGTCGATGCGCATGGTCCCTTGATTCTCCCTGGCGTGCTGGTCCGGCGCGCCTTCGAACTGGAATTCCGAGGTATCCGGCAAAGGCACATAGTTCTGCACGATGTTGTTGGCGACCGGGTCGAAGCATGCGGTGGGAATAACGTTGCCGGGAAAAATATTTTGCCACGGCGTTCCGGCCGTAGGAGGGCTGGAGCCCGGCACAGCGGCGATAGCCTGAGCGCAACCGGCGCGATTCTGAAGGATCGAGGCGAACGTCGAGTCGGTCAGCGTGCCCTGGAACGGCGTCGAGTCGTCAAACATTCCCGCCCGTTCGCTGGCATTGGGCACGCGGACGCGGTCGGAGCTGATGCCTTTACGAAGCTGCCGTCCTTCATAGGAGAGGAAGAAGAAGGTCTTGTCTTTGCGGATAGGTCCGCCGATGGTAGCGCCGAACTGTAGCTGCGAATCGTCGGGCGTGGAGAGGTCGAAGTAGCCCTTTGAGTCCATCGCTTCGTTGCGCACGTATGTGTAAATGCTGCCATGGATGTCATTGGTTCCGGACTTGGTCACGACATTGATTACCGCACCGGAGTTGCGTCCGTACTCAGCGTCAAAAGTGTTGGTGATTACTCGGAATTCGTCGATCGCGTCCGGAGAAGGCTCGATTCCCGGCGAGTTCACAAAAAGGTCGTTGCCGTCGCCGCCGTTCACGCTGAAGTTGTTCGAGCGCCCGCGTCCTCCGTTGACCGAAACTGCGCCCGCCTGATCACTGCCATAAAAAAGGTCTGCGCCTCCTACGCCGGTCACGCCGGGCTGTAACTGCAAAAGCTGATATGTGTTGCGCTCATTGAGCGGCAGATTCTCGACTGCGCGCGAATTGACCACGGCTCCGAGCTGCGTGGTGGTGGTGTCAACGATTGGCGGCGAGGCCGTCACCTCAACGGACTGAGCGCTCGTGCCGACGGTGAGATGGACGTCATAGGTCACGGTCGCATTCAGCTGAACGGCAATTCCGTCGGCAATGAATGACTGAAAGCCCGGGGCCTCAGCCTGCAGTCTGTACTGTCCGACAGGCACGGTGAGAAAGAGGTAATCGCCGCTTTTTGTGCTCTCAGCCTTCTGTGTCGCGCCGGAATCGGAACTGGTCAGCGTGAGCGTGACTCCCGGAACGACAGCGCCGGTGGGATCAAGCACCCGGCCCAGAACACGGCCGCCGGTGGATTGCGCGCTGGTTAGAGGGGAGAGGCACAGGAAGAGGATCGAGAAGGCAAGGGTGGAGGCGGGAAAAAAGAGACGGTTCCGGCGACAGCGACCTGCGGAAAACAGCATTCTCTACACCTCATGAGAGGAGAATAAAGACGAACGTTGCTTGCGAACCGAATTCCGTTGGACTGCGTTATCTGCAACCTGAACAATTGCGGAGAGCGGAAACCTTACATATATTCAGCAAGATTAGTGAAAATCCGGTGAGTGTCAAGGAAAAGTTGACGGCTTTCACGGGGCCGTCGACTGGCCGGCGCATAAGGAACGGCAGCACCTCGCAGGATGGAAAGCAGGGAGCAGTCTGGCATGAACGAAAACAATCTCAGTATCCAATTGGCCTCGAATCGCGACATCGCTGAAGTTGTCCGGCTCTACATTGCCTATCGCGTCTTTTATGGCGAAGCGCCGGACGAAGCGCGGGCCCTCACATTTATCCGTGACCGCATAGCGCTCGCCTCTGCGCAGCCTCCGGGACAGTTTTCCGTCGCGCAATATTTCCTGGCGTGGACGAATTACGGCGAAGGCCGCAAGGCTGTAGGTTTCATGCACCTGATGCCTTCGACCAACACGCTTGCCATGAGGCCCATCTGGTTTCTCGAAGACATCTACGTCGAGCCCTCCGTCCGCAGAAAGGGGGTAGCGACCGCGTTCCTCGAGCACGCCGAGGAATTCGCGCGCCGCACCGGAGCCGAGCGCCTGACTCTGGCCACCGCGCACGACAACGCGGCCGCCCAGGGCGTTTATCGCAAGCTCGGCTACGTTCGCGAAGAGCATTTCTGGTATTTTCACCGCCTGCTGCCCTGAGGGCCTGTTAACAGGCCCTCAGGAGCGAAGCCTGCACCTGCCGCATCTAAATCAGTACCAAAACAAGAGACCGAGAGAAGATATGCTGCAGCTTGACCGCAAAGACCTGATCGTTACCCATGCATGGATCGCGAACGAGCGCGTCGCATCGAGCGACAGCCGCACCTTTGCAGTTGAGAATCCCGCTGACAGCTCGGTGATCGCGGAGGTCGCCGATTGTGGAGCCGTCGAGGCACGCGCCGCAACCGAGGCCGCGCATCGTGCCTTCACATGCTGGCGCAAGCTGCTGGCTAGAGAGCGCGCGTCGCACCTGCAGGTCTGGCTCGCACTGGTGCGAAAGCATCAGGAAGACCTTGCCCGGCTGATTTCGCTGGAACAGGGCAAGCCTCTGGTCGAGAGCCGCGGCGAAGTAGCCTATGGCGCCGCCTATATCGAATGGTTTGCTGAAGAAGCCAAGCGAGCCTATGGAAATGTCATCCCCGAGACGGCGCCCGGCCGCAAAATCATCGTCGTCAAAGAGCCGGTTGGCGTAGCTGCAACGATCACCCCGTGGAATTTCCCCATTGCCATGCTGGCGCGCAAGATCGCGCCTGCGCTCGCGGCAGGCTGCACCATCGTCGCTAAACCAGCCGAAGATACGCCGCTCTCCGCTCTTGCGCTGGCTCTGCTTGCATCGGAAGCAGGCATTCCGGCTGGCGTGATCAACGTCGTCCCCACATCGCGCGGGCGCGCCGCATCTGTGGCCGACGTATGGCTGAGCGACGAACGCGTGCGCAAGTTGTCATTCACTGGGTCGACCGCCGTCGGGAAGCATCTCGCGGAAGCCTCAGCATCCACGCTCAAGCGCTTGTCCCTGGAACTCGGTGGAAATGCGCCTTTCATCGTTTTCGACGACGCCGATCTCGACCTTGCAGTGAAGGGAATGATTGCCGCCAAGTTTCGCAATGCCGGCCAGACCTGCATCTGCGCTAATCGCATCTATGTTGCCGACGCGATCTACGACGACTTTGCCGGGCGCGCTGTGCAGGCAGTGTCAAAGCTGCGCGTTGGCGCGGCCGGCGACAGCGACGCGGAGATTGGCCCGCTCATCAACGCGCGTGCTCTCGAAAAAGTGGAACGTCATGTCGCCAATGCCGTCGAACGCGGCGCGCGCGTGCTCATCGGCGGCAAGCGGCATTCGCTGGGAAGGTATTTCTACGAGCCGACTGTTCTCGCTGACGTCGATGCCACGATGAACGTTGCCTGCGAAGAGACCTTCGGGCCGGTTGCGCCGCTCTTTCGTTTCACCACCGAGGAAGAAGCGATCGCGGCAGCGAACGGTACTCCTTTTGGCCTCGCCGCATACTTCTACTCGCGCGACGTCGCCCGCGTCATGCGCGTCTCAGCCGCGATAGAAGCGGGCATGATCGGCATCAACGAGGCGGCTATCTCCACCGAGGTCGCGCCTTTTGGCGGCGTCAAGGATTCAGGCTACGGACGCGAGGGCTCGCTCTACGGAATGGGCGAGTATCTGCAGACCAAGTATCTGTGCCTGGGCGGACTGAGCTGAACCATCAAGCCAGGATTCACGGCAGCTTGCAGCAGTCTTCCTTCTTCGGCGGCTCATTGTTACTGGCGTCCAGCGCAACCTTCCATGACCCGTCGGCCTGCTTCTTCCAGACCGTCATGTAACGGCCGCTCGTCACTCCCGGCGTGCCGTCCTTCTTCTTGAAGTGGCCCTCGTAGTGCCCCCAGGTGAAGCCCATATCGCCCGCCGGGCTAATCCGGCCTCCTTCGGGTGTCCAGGTCAGCTGATAGTCGGAAGGCGACCACTTGGCGTCGGCGGCGATGGCAGCCTTTCCAATGACTGGAGCCTGCCCGTTTGACAGCGTTACGGCATCGTCGGCAAACCACTTCGCAAATGCAGCACCTCCGCCCTTTGCTGTATCCGCGCCAAACTTTGCTTCGAGATCGAAGAGGAACGCCACTCCTGGCGAATATGCGGGATTGGTGAGGGCATCCGCGCTTGATGCGGGTTTCCCAGGCTCAAGCGTCTGAGCGGCTGCGAGATGCAAAGTCAGAAATACGGCCAAAATAAAAAGACAAACTGCGCGAAGCATCGATGCCTGATACCTCCAAACTGAACCCGCGTGCACGGACGAAAACGCCGCGGTGAAGCATTATGCTATACCGTTTTGACGGTCCCTTTTTGAGATGAACGTGAACGCGCGCAAGTCCAATTTGGTTTGGTGGATAGCGGCTGGCCTCGTCGCGTATGCGGTGGGCGCGGGTTCGGCTGCATTGAGCCACTTGCATGTCGGCATGGTGCTGCGTATCGCAGGTCTCCTGCTGCTGGCAGTCGCTGCGATGCGAAAACGCTCTCTTACCGGCTGGATTTTTCTCAGCATGCTGGCCGGCGTCGAGCTCGGCATCGACGCGCCGGGCATTGCGCTCTCAATCAAGGTGCTGAGCGATATCTTTCTACGCCTGATCAAGGTCATCGTTGCCCCGCTGATCTTCGGAACGCTAGTGGCGGGCATAGCCAGCCATGGGGAGTTGCGCGCTGTCGGGCGTCTCGGCCTGAAGTCGCTGATCTATTTTGAAGTGCTCACGACCATCGCGCTGATCATTGGCCTGGTAGCCATCAACATCTCGAAAGCGGGCGTCGGACTGAACACAGCAGGGTTACCAGCGCCCGCCATTCACCGTCAGATGCAGGTACAGACCAGCGCCGAGCCTGAACAGCCCGCTCTTTCCTGGCAGCAATTCCTGCTACGCATCTTTCCCGAGAACATCGCCAAGGCCGTCGCCGATAACCAGATCCTGCAGGTCGCCGTCTTCGCGATTCTCTTTGGACTCGCGCTCGGACGCCTCAGCGAGACAAAGCGCGCCCCCATGGTGCGCCTCGCCGAGTCGCTCACCGAAACCATGTTCGCCTTCACCAACCTGGTGATGTATTTCGCGCCCGTCGGCGTCGCCGCCGCGCTCGCGTACACCGTGGCCCACTCCGGCCTGGGCGTCATGCTCAACCTGGGCGAACTGCTCATCACGCTTTACGTCGCGCTCATTGCCTTCGCGCTGCTTGGCATGCTTCCCGCGGCTCTGCTCGCGCGCATCCCCGTCGGCGAGTTTCTGCGCGCTGTCGCCGAGCCCGCGACGATCGCCTTCGCTACCAGCACATCCGAGGCGGCGCTGCCCCGTGCCATCGAATCGATGGAGGCTTTCGGCGTTCCGCGCAAGATCGTCGGCTTTGTCATTCCCACCGGCTACAGCTTCAACATGGCCGGTTCAGCGCTCTATCTCACCCTCGCGTCGGTGTTCGTGGCGCAGGCTGCGGGGATTCACATGAGTATCACGCAGCAGATCGTGATGCTGGGGACTCTCATGCTCACCAGCAAGGGCGTGGCGGGGGTTCCGCGCTCAATGCTGGTGGTGCTGCTGGCAACGGCGTCGGTCTTCGGATTGCCCGAGGAGCCGATCTTCGTTCTGCTCGGCATCGACGCGCTGATGGATATGGGACGAACGACAATCAATGTGGCGGGAAACTGCCTTGCCTCGGTTGTGGTCGCGCAATGGGAGGGCGAATTCCGTTCCGAAGCTCCGTCGCCTGAGGCGGTCGTGGCGCTGAGCGAGTGAGCGGCGCGCAAAAATTACATCGCAGCGCGTTATCTGGTAAGTTGATATACTGCATCAGGAAGAATGACCGTCGCCCGACGGTAGTAAGGCCCCGGATGCGGGGTCTTTTTTGATGTCGGGCAACTCGGTCGCGACGTCAGGGTTTGATCCTGACGGACGCCTTCGCTTCATTCATGGGCAAACTACTCGACACCGTCCACACTCCCGCAGACATCAAAAAGCTTTCGATCCCTCAGCTTGAAACCCTCGCCCAGGAAATCCGCGAGCGCCTGATTCTCACGCTGTCGAAGACCGGCGGGCATCTCGGGCCCAATCTCGGCGTGGTCGAGCTGACTCTGGCAATGCATTACGTCTTCGATACCCCTGCCGACAAATTTGTCTTTGATGTGAGCCATCAGGCCTATGTTCACAAGCTGCTCACCGGACGCCGCGAGCGCTTTGAGACCATCCGCCAACCGAGCGGACTGAACGGCTTCATGCTGCGCACCGAGAGCGAGCACGATGCTTATGGTGCGGGCCACGCCGGTACGGCGCTCTCTGCCGCTCTGGGCATGGCAGTCGCGCGGGACCTCGCGGGAGGCAAGGAGCATGTCGTTGCACTTGCCGGAGACGCGGCCTTCACCAACGGCATTTCCTTCGAGGCGCTGAACAACATTTCTGACCAGACCCGGCGGCTGATCGTCGTGCTTAACGACAACGAGTGGTCGATCGACCGCAATGTGGGCGCGGTTGCCAGGTATCTGCACAAGATCGTCACCAACGAGCATGTGACGCACCTGCACGACAGCGCAGCACGATTACTGGAGCGCTTTGGCGGCAAGACCGCCGTGAATGTTGTTCGGCGCGCAGAAGAGGCAGCCAAGGGCCTGCTGTGGCCATCGGTATTTTTCGAGGAGTTCGGCCTCACTTACTATGGCCCCCTCGACGGCCACAACCTCGGTCTCTTAGTCGAGACATTCCGATTCCTCAAGCAGCAGGACAAGCCCGTTCTCCTGCACGCCATTACGCAGAAGGGCCGCGGATTCCAGCCGGCTCTCGACAAGCAGAAGAAGTTTCATGGCCTTGGCCCCTACGATCCCGAAACCGGCGAGACCAAGCCGGCCGGGCAGCGCACCTATTCCGAGGTCTTTGCCGAGACGCTCGTGAAGCTGGCGAACGAAAATGAAAAGCTGGTGGCGATCACCGGCGCGATGCCCAACGGAACCGCGCTCGACCTCTTCAAACCGCATCATCCGAAGAAGTATTTCGACGTCGGCATTGCCGAGGAGCACGCCGTCATCTTCGCCGCGGGCATGGCCACACAGGGCTACAAGCCCTACTGCGCAATCTACTCCACGTTCCTGCAGCGGGCGTTCGATCCTGTCGTGCACGACGTCTGCCTGCAGAATCTGCCCGTCGTCTTCTGCATGGACCGCGGCGGCCTGAGCGGCGACGATGGCGCCACGCATCATGGCCTCTTCGATATCAGCTACCTGCGCGGCATTCCTAACATCATCCACATGGACCCCAAGGATGAAGACGAGCTCGCCGACATGCTCTACACCGCCATGCTGCACAATGGACCGGCGGCGGTGCGCTATCCGCGCGGGACGGGACCAGGATCAGTGGTGAAGGACCGCCCGGTCGCGCTCCCCATCGGCAAGGCGGAAGTGATCCGCGACGGCGATGAGTTTGCCATTTTTGGCTTGGGCGCGCTGCTGCCCATGGCGACGGAGCTCTCCGACAGGCTGGCGGAGCTTGGCCGCTCGGCTGCTGTCATCAACCCGCGATTCGTGAAGCCGGTGGACCGGGAGCTGCTCGCCTCCTACGCTAAAGCACGTGACCGCGATCGTTACATTTGAGGATCATGTGCTCATGGGCGGCTTCGGCAGCGTGGTGCTGGAAGCCCTGAGCGAGATGGGCTTCAACACGCCGGTGATCCGTATCGGCTGGCCCGACCGCTTTATCGAGCACGGCAAGGTCGATCAGCTTCGCGCCCGCCATGGCATCAGCGTGGAAGCCGCCATGGAGAAACTGGCTCCCCATCTGAAGCGCAGCATCCTGAAACGCCTGGTCGCGCGCTAGCCGGGCTTCCCGCCAAAAATTCTCTCTACCTGCGCATGCCTGTATGCAAAGAGAGCTTTGATCTGTCGGGCTGTGAACAAGGCGTGCGCCAACTCGCCCAGGCGTCCCATCTTCATTTCGTAGACAACCGTATCCGTCACCACCGTGCCCGCCACGCCGTCGCGCGACTCTGCTTGCAGTCGGTGGCAATGCTTCCAATAAGCAAATGGCCCGCGCAGCTGCTCATCGCAGAAATGGTCATTCCAGGTGAACTCCGAGATTACAGCCTTCCATTGCCGGCGAATCGGCGACAGCGGAAATGGGCGAAAACTGATCGTTATGAACGACCCAGTTCCGGCCGCGACCGCTCGATCTCGCGGGGCGTCTTGCGTCGCGGGAACAATCTCAGCCTGCTCAATGCGCGCCTTGTTCCACTGCGGCATCAGGAGAATCAGATTCCGCGGGTTCGCGAAGAAAGCAAAGACCTGCTCGACCGCACGAGGAATCCACTGGCTGGCAGTAAAGCTATGCCGCATTTATCTACTCTAGCAATGCTGAAAAAGCAAGGCGGGCAGCAACACCCGCCTTGAAAGAGGATTGCGCAACTACTTCGGCATCAGCACGGTGTCTACAACATGGATGACGCCGTTTGACTGGTAGACATCAGCGATCGTCACCGTTGACATGCCGCCCGTCTCGTCTGTCAGCACGATCTTGCCGCCGTGAATGCTCGCTGTGATGGTTCCACCCTCCACTGTCTTGATCTCCGCCTTGCCTCCTCCTTCCTTGATCATCTTCTTCAGATCCTTCGACGTCACCTTGCCCGCGACCACGTGGTAGGTCAGCACCTTGGTGAGCGTCTCCTTGTTTTCCGGCTTCAGCAGAGTGTCGACTGTCCCGGGCGGCAGTTTAGCGAAGGCTTCGTTGGTCGGCGCAAATACGGTGAATGGGCCTGTGCCTTCAAGTGTGCCAACCAGGCCCGCAGCTTTTACTGCCGCAACCAGCGTGGTGTGATCTTGTGAATTCATGGCGTTTTCGACGATGTTCTTGGTGGGATACATCTCGGCGCCCCCGACCATCGGGTCTTTTTGCGCATGCGCGGCCACGCCGGCCAGTCCGAGAACCAGCGACAACACTGCTGCGTAATACTTCTTCATAAAGAGGAGTTCCTTTCGTGTGCAACGCTGTACTTCCGCGTGGAGTACGCGTGCAGAGATGCGAATGGATGTGGACCGGGACGATGAACTTCTCGAAGATTGACGCTGGTCTTTATGGGAATGGAGAATCCGAACAGATTGTTCATGTGCCCACAACACCACCTCAGCAGGTATTCTGTAGAGAATTCCCACTGGCCTGCCGGTTCAGTTCGCTGAGGCAAGCGTGCGGAAAAGCGCACCCACGATGTCCACTCCGGCTCAGGTTAAAAATCGCGCGCATGTTTCCGCCAGCGAGCGATGGATCGTCGCGATTGGCGTTTGGAAACTGCTCGAAGCGGCTCTCTTCATCGTTCTCGGCATCGGAGCGCTCAAGCTGGTCCACGAAGACCTGGTGGATGTGGTCACGCGCTTTCTCACCGATTTGCGCCTCGATCCGGAAGGCCGCTTCGTCAATCTGATCCTGGAAAAGGTGGCGATGATTGATCCACACCGGATGAAGCAGATCAGCCTCGCGATCTTTTGCGGCTCGGCCCTTCATCTCATCGAAGGCGTCGGACTCGTGCTGAGAAAAGTCTGGGCCGAATATGTGACACTGATTCTCACCGCCTCTTTCCTGCCGTGGGAACTGTTTGAGATCATCCGCCACCTCACCTGGCTCAAGGTCGTGCTCACGCTGCTCAACGTTGCCGTTGTCGTGTACCTGGTCTTTTATGTTCAAATGAGTGCGCGGCGAAGAAAGGCGCTTGCCGAGTTCTAGCCCGGAGCGAAAAAGGCCTATGTATTATCGCCAAATTTTCGCTTTACCTTGAGTCTATAAATCTTGCAAGGGTGTTCTGGAAAGCCGGAACCATACCAGATAACAACTGTATCTTGTGGCCGGCCGATATCGCTGGCACTATAGGTTGACGTTTCCACAGGGCATTCACCAACCCCCTCTTCTTCCTATCAGTTAGCTCGAAAATGTCTCGTTTTTCCACTTGGACGGGCTTGATTCCTGCGCTACGATTGTGGACGAAAGCGGTCAAAAGAGGTCCAAAAGGGAGTAACAAGCTTGCTTTTGGGTCAGCATCACCTCAAAGGAACGATACACCGAAAGTTTCGGGAAACGGTGAGCAGTTCAGACCGAAATGGGAATCGATGTTCCGTGGAAATCACCCAACCCGGGTTGACGAGAAGGGGCGCCTTAAGCTGCCGTCCGACTTCAAGCGCGTGGTTGAGGAGAAATACGGAGCGGGGACGCAGTTTTATATCACCAGCCGTGACGGCAGGGACGCGGAGATTTATCCGATGCAGGAATGGGAAAAATTCGAAGAGAAGCTGGCTGAGATTCCCAACTTTAATCCTGCCAAGAAGAAGCTGTTGAACTACGTGAACTACTACGGCCAGACGACCGAGATGGATGCACAGGGGCGGGTGCTGTTGCCGCAGATCCTGCGCGAGAAGACGAACACAGTAGGCGATGTGCTGGTCTTCGGTATGCAGACGTTTTTGAAGGTCACCAACCGCGAGGCGTTTGTTGCGAGCCTCGAACCGATGACCGAGGCGGACGAGCGGGAGCTCGAGAACTTTAAGCTGTAACACCCCTCAGGGGGAGCACATGAACGAGCATGAGCGCCATGTGCCGGTTCTTTTACAACCAGCGATCCGATACCTGAATGTGCGCCGGGGCGGCACGTATGTTGACGCCACCCTGGGTTTTGCAGGGCATTCGACCGCGATTGCGCGGGAACTCGGTCCGGAAGGCAGGTTAATCGCCTTCGACCGCGATCCTGAGGCAATGGCTCTGGCCAAAGTCAGGCTCGACGCGCTGCGCGAAGAGCTGGGGCAGGAGATGCCCGAAGTGGTCCTGCACGATGTGGAGTTTTCCGAGGCGGCAGAACTGCTGGAAGCCGCCAGTCTCGATGGCCTGCTGGCCGACTTCGGAGCTAGCTCGATGCACTTCGACGATGCGCACAGAGGATTCAGTTTTCAGGCGGACGGCCCCTTAGATATGAGGATGAATCCTCGCCGGGGCGCGACCGCCGCACAAGTGGTAAACCAGTTCGGCGAAAAAGAGCTCGCCGACCTGATTTACGAATTCGGAGAGGAAAGGAGGTCGCGGAGAATCGCCAGAGCCATTGTCAGGGCCCGGCCGATTACGACGACGGCACAACTGGCCAGAATCGTAGCGGCCGCGGCCCCGGCGATGAAACAGGAGCGAATTCATCCCGCGACGCGGACCTTTCAGGCTCTTCGAATTTACGTCAATGCCGAGCTGGACGAGATCAGCGCGCTGCTCAAAGCGGCGCCCGGGCTGCTGAGGCCCGGAGGAAGGCTGGTGGTGATCAGCTTCCACTCTCTCGAAGACCGGCTGGCAAAAGACGCGCTGCGCGAAGGAGCGCAGCAGGGAATTTATGAAGTCCTCACGCGAAAGCCCGTGACGGCCGAAGCAGAGGAGACGGATCGCAACCCGCGGGCACGCAGCGCGAAGCTGCGGGCAGCGGAGAGGAAGGCAGATTTAGAAATCGGGCCGGGGTCGTCCCACCGCACCAAATGGCGAAAGTAATTCAAGACGAACCTCGTAATATTCCCTCCTGTACTTAGCGACCCAGGCCCGGTCGTAAGAGGGAAGAGAGAAGTGGACAGTTTTTAGTCTCCGACCCCGGATTGTCATAGAACTGGCAACTGGAGACCGGCAACTGAGAGCTTGCAGTTTCGGCGACTCGCAGTCAGGAGAAGATCATGGCGACACAAGCAATCGCGGCGCAGCCCGGCATGGAAACAGGCCGCAGCAGCTATGACCGGATCATGGAGCGCAACCTCGCGCTTCTGGCCGCGCAGCAGCGCGCGCGTCGTGGCCCCACGCCGGAGGTCTTCTTCGTCAAGCGCTTTGACAACTCGCGGATCGTGAAGGCCGCCGACCCGCAGCGCTTGAAGGAAATGCGCACCTTCGCCTGCGCCATGGCCCTGCTCTTCGGACTCATCATGGTGTATGGATGGCAGCACCTCAGCTCCATTGAATACGGCTATCGCATCGAGTCGGAGAAGCAGCAGATCCAGCTGCTTGAAGAGCAGAACCGCCAGCTCCGGCTGACCGAAGCGCAGCTCGGAGACCCGGCTCGCATCGATCAGATGGCGCGCCAGCTTGGACTCACGGCTCCGCGCCCGGGACAGGTCGTTCGCCCCGATGCCACGCCTGATCCAAATGCTCCCGTGCTGGCCGAGGCAGCGCCGGCGCCTGTCATTCGTACTTACTGACCCTTCCGGGAGGGAGCTCGCAGTGAAGAGTCCTTCGTTATCTCCCGCAATCCCTTCATCCGTATCAAAGGCCGGCGTCGTTACGCCCATGAGCCGCATGCGCGTGCTCAATATCCTCTGCTTCTTTGCATTCTGGTCCGTTTTGATCTGCGGCCGGCTGGTCTGGCTGCAGGTCTTCCGGCATGCTGAGTGGGTGGAGCGCGCGGCGATGCAGCAGGAGCACGGCTTTGAGGTGGCTCCGCGGCGAGGAATTCTCTATGACCGCAACCTCCATGAGCTCGCGATGACCGTACTGGTCGATTCGGTCTACGCGGTTCCGAAGGAGATCGGCGACGATCGGCCGCAGACGGCTGCGGCTCTCGCGAAGATCGTCCACACCGATCCAACCGACGGCTTCACCACCGAGCAGCAGATTCTGGCGCGGCTTAACGCCTCGCGAAATTTCGCGTGGATCGCGCGCAAGCAGGACGCGGCGATTATCGACAAGGTAAAGGCTCTGAACCTGAAGGGTGTCTACATCCAGAAGGAGTTCAAGCGCTTCTATCCCGACAACCAGATTGCGGCGCAGGTGCTGGGCTATGTCGGTATCGACGACAACGGTCTCGGAGGTCTCGAAGAAAATTTCGACGACAACCTGCATGGCACCCCAGGCCGCATGCTGACCGCGCTCGACGCGCGCCGGCACGTGCTGGGCAGCCAGGAGAGCGAGCCGCTGCCGGGCGAGAATCTCATCCTCACCATCGACGAGAACATCCAGTTCATGGCCGAGAAGGCCCTGGACCTCAACATGGAGCGGACGCACTCACAATACGGCACCGTCGTGGTCCAGGACCCGCACACCGGGCAGATTCTTGCGCTTGCTGTCCGGCCCACATTCAATCCGAATGATTTTCGCCATGCCACGACAGATCTGCTGAAAGATCACGCCGTGAGCGATGTTTACGAGCCCGGCTCCACATTCAAGCCCGTGACCTATGCGGCGGCGCTGGAAGAAAAAGCCATCACTCCGGACACCATGGTGGATTGCGGCGGCGGGGCGCTGAACGTCGCCGGCCACACCGTGCACGATGCTCCCGGCGAGCATTTTGGATTGCTGCCCGCGTGGAAGGCCCTTGCGGTTTCAAGCAATGTCTGCGCCATCCGCGTAGGTGAACGTGTAGGTCCCGAGCACCTCTACAAATACATCCGCGCGTTTGGATTTGGTGAGCGCACCGGCATTGAGCTCCCAGCCGAAACAAGAGGATTGTTGGAGCCGTTGAAGCGCTGGGGGCCGGCTACGATGGGCGCCGTTCCCATGGGACAGGAAATTGCGGTTACGCCCATTCAGATCGCCACTATGGTTTCTACCATCGCCAATGGCGGTACGTACCTGCCTCCCCACGTTCTGCTGGGGAGCACAGACCTGACGAACGGTGATCCTAAGCTGAAGCCCGCGACTTTTCATCCTGAGACCAGCTTGCCCGACCCATTGCCCGGAGGGGCGAACCGCGTGATCTCGGAACTGACTGCGGCTGAGCTGAGAAAAATGATGCAGGATGTGGTGCTCATGGGCACGGCACGTGGAGCTGTTCACCTGAACGGATACAGCGCCGCAGGCAAGACGGGCACCGCACAGAAGATTGATCCCCACACTCACACCTATTCGAAGACAAATTTTGTCGCTTCGTTCGTAGGATTCGCACCGGTCAATAACCCGGCCATCACCATTGCCGTTGTGATGGATTCGCCCGAACACAGCATGCATTTTGGAGCGCAGGCCAGCGCGCCCGTTTTCCAGGACCTGGCGCAGCAGATTCTCGAATACCTGGGCGTGCCCCACGACGAGCCCATGCAGACGCCGGCAGAGATAGCGAAGGCCCAGCCGCTTGCACAGACGAGGCGCCGGCAGAGCATGTCGGATGATCTCGAGTCGCTCTTCGCCGAGGTGAATAATCTTCCTGCCGATGACCCGCTGAGGGCGAATACCGTGTCGCCAGCGCCCCTGCCGGAATCCAAGGCAGCCGAAGCAACCGTCACCGCGCCGCGAGCCACCCGATCAAAGAACAGACGAGAAGCTGACCGCGTCCGTGCATGCCTCGCCGATCACCGCCACGCCCGACTCGCCGTCTCCACCGGCCGCGCCGCAACTGCCGCCGGAGCCAGGCACGCACTCTACCCCGCCCGCTTCGCCTGCCTCCTCAAGGCAGCGGCTCGGTAGTTGTGGCTTCGGGCCAGCGTGTCGCCGTTCCGTCATTCGTGGGCGAGCCGGTGCGCAAGGTCATCGAGCAGGCTGGAGGAGCGGGACTGGGAGTGCAGGTTCTCGGTAGTGGCATCGCGCGGGACCAGGCTCCTCATGCCGGTACGATGGTACCTGCCGGGACCGAAGTGGTCGTGCGATTCGTCCGCTGAGTCAGAAATCTCACTCGTAAAATAAACTTGTTGATTATGCGAATCGATGAGATTTTGCGGGGGGTGGAATGCGCCCGGCGTTCCGGCCCAGACGTGCAGATCGCGAGCGTCGAATACGACTCCCGCCGCGTCATTCCAGGCTCGCTTTTTGTCGCTATGCATGGCGAGACGACGGACGGTAATCGCTATATCTCCAATGCAATCGCCAAGGGAGCAGCTGCCGTCGTTACCGACTCCTCCTCGGCCTTTAATGATCTTGCACTGAGCCACCCCGAGGTTGCCGTTGCCGAGGTCCAGCACGGGCGCAACTCACTCGCCCTTATTGCCGCGAATCTCTTCAGGCATCCCGAGCGGCAGCTGGCCCTCAGCGGCGTAACCGGAACCAACGGCAAGACCACGACCGCATTTCTTCTGGACGCAATGCTGAACCACGCCGGCCGCAAGACCGTTCTGGTCGGCACCATCGAATATCACGTGGCGGGTGCAGTTCGCCCTTCGCCGCACACCACGCCCGAGTCGCGCGACCTGCTCGAACTTTTTCGCGAGGGCGCAGATGCAGGGGCAACGGAAGCAGTGATGGAAGTTTCCTCGCATGCCCTCGCCCAAGGGCGCGTCTACGGCCTGCCCTTTGACGTCGCCATCTTCACCAACCTCACTCGCGATCATCTCGACTTCCATGGAACAATGGAAAATTACTTCGCCGCCAAGCGCAGACTCTTCGACGGCAGCCTGCTCAGCCCGCCGGGCGTGGCGGTCGTGAACATCGAAGACGCCCACGGCGCGCAGCTGGCGTTGGTCGCGCGCGAAGCAGGATCGGAGATCTTCTCCTATGGAGTCGGTGTCGGCGAGTTCCGCGCTGAAGATATTCAGATGAAGGCAGGCGGGATGCGATTCGCGCTGCAAACGCCCACCGGAGCGGCTTCACTCCGCACGCGCCTCACTGGAAAAGTAAATGTCTACAACCTGCTCGCAGCTTCAGCAGCGGCGTTTGCACGCGGTCTGACACTCGATGAAATCTGCGCCGGGGTCGAGTCGCTCTCCTGCGTCCCCGGGCGATTTCAGAGCGTCGATGCCGGTCAGGATTTCACCGTGGTCATCGATTACGCCCACACCGACGATGCGCTGCGCAACCTCACAGCGCTCGCTCGCGAATTTGTAACCGGGACTGGCGGGAAAGGTCATCACCCTTTTCGGATGCGGAGGCGATCGCGACAGAGCAAAGCGCCCGCTGATGGGCCGTGCAGCGGGTGAGGGAAGCGACTTCGTCGTTCTCACTTCTGACAATCCGCGCAGTGAAGATCCCGGGGCGATTCTCCGCGATGTGTTGCCCGGCCTCGAGCCGACAGCCGTGGATTTTGTAACTGAAGCTGATCGTGCTAGCGCCATTCGCATCGCTCTTGAAGCCGCCCGAACGGGAGATATTGTCCTGATTGCCGGAAAGGGCCACGAAAAGACGCAAACATTGAAGACTGGCACGATTCCGTTCGACGACGCCGAAGTTGCGACCGCGACACTTCGTGAGCTTCAACGTTCGGGGGCAACCGCGTGAAGCTCGATCTTCAACAGATCGCCCAGTGGGCAAGCGCCGAACTGGTCGGATTCGATCTTGCAGTGGCGCGAGTGGCAACAGGCTACTCTATTGACTCGCGTACGCTTCAGCCCTGCGATCTTTTTATCGCCATCAAGGGTGAGCGTTTCGACGGCCACGACTTCATTGTCTCTGCTTTCGAGCACGGAGCCATCGCCGCGATTGTCGCCGGCGACAAGCTTACGACTTTGCCGGAAGAGGCGCGCAAACATCCTCTCCTCATCGTCGATAATCCCCTCGCCGCACTGCAGCAACTCGCCGAAGCTGTTCGAAAGCATTGGGCCAAGAGGCTCGTGGCTATCACCGGATCGGCGGGGAAGACAACGACGAAAGAAGCTATCGCAAAAGTTCTCAGCACACGCTTCTCCGTACTCAAGTCGCAGGGCAATCTCAACAACGGATACGGCCTGCCGCTGCAACTGCTCAAGCTCGAGCCCGAGCACGAAGTCGCGGTGATCGAAATGGGTATGTCCAGCGCTGGAGAAATTGCCGCGTTGGCGCGCATCGCCGTGCCCGACTGGGGTGTCGTCACCAACGTTGGCAGCGCGCACGCGGAGTTCTTCGCCGATGGCATTGCCGGCATTGCCCGCGCCAAATATGAGCTGATTGAAGGTTTGACCGAACGGGGGGTCGCCTTTCTGAACTGCGACGATGCCTACGTCTCGCAGTTCGGCCGCGACTTTCGTGGCAAGGCCGTTTATTTTGGTCGCGGTCCATGCGCCGACCCCAAGGCCGAATCGATTGAACCTCTGGGCGGTGAAGGTCAGCGTATCAGTATTCGCGCAGGTGAATCACACGCAATACTGCATCTCCATTTGCTCGGCGAGCACAATGTTTCAAATGCGCTCGCGGCGGTCGCGGTCGGGATGGAAGCTGGAATTCCGCTCGAATCCTGCTGTAGGGCTCTTGCCGAACTGCTTCCGGAAGACAAGCGTGGCCAGATCATTACCGTGCGCGGCGCCACAATAATCAATGACAGTTACAATTCTAATCCTGAAGCACTAAAGGCCATGATTACGACGCTGGCTGCGATGCCTGTCTCCGAAAATGGCCGCCGCATTCTCGTTGCAGGTGAAATGCTCGAACTCGGACCGGAATCAGCCGCATTGCATGCGGCATGCGGGAAGGCTGCGGCAGATGCACGAATCGACGTCGTGGTCGGAGTTCGCGGCTACGCGGCGCATATCGCGGACGCTGCAAAACGGGGGTCGACTGAGACCGCTTATTTCGAATCGCCTGAAGACGCCGGAGGGTGGCTGCGCGAAAACATTCGGTCCGGCGACGTTGTTCTGCTCAAAGGATCACGGGGAGTCAAACTGGAGCGGGCTCTCGACGCGCTCAAGAGCGAATAGCAGCCTCAGCAGATTGGCGGAGCCTGATATCCAAACTCGCGGTCGACGGCTTCGGCAACGGCCAGCACGGCTTCATCCTCAAACGGACGTCCCGCAATCTGCACCCCAATCGGCAGTCCATCCGCCGATCTTCCAACAGGAACCGCTGCTGCGGGTGCAGCGAACAGATTGAACCACTGCGTGTAGCGCATCGCGTCAAGATATCGGACCGTCTGGCCTTCAACCGTCCACTCACGCTCGCCGTGCCGGAACGCGGACACCGCGCAGATCGGACATAGCAGTATGGGAAAAGCTTTCATCTCCGCCAGCAGCTTGTGGCGAACCATGTCGCACTCTGCCCACGCCCGCAGCAGCGAGTCAGCCGTCAGGGGCTTCTCCGCGCGCGCAATCTCGAGAAACCCGCGAAAGGTGGGGCTGAGGTGTTCTTCGCGACCACGAATCGCATCCTGATAGAACATCTCTCCGCACTGCACAAAGAAGATCCACCACAGCCTGCGCGCTTCTTCGAGTGCATCCGGGCGAAATCGCCGCACCTTGAAGCCCTGGCGTTCCAGCGCAAGCGCCGCGTCGCGCACAGCTCGCCGCGTCTCTGCCGTCACAGGCGTAATCCCATCGTCCTCAAACCAGCCGATCGGAATTTGTTTCGCGTCCTCCGCTGAGAGGTCTCGATGATTGAGCGGTGAGCTCTCCGGATCGAGGGGATCCTGCGCGCAAAGTAAGCGAAACAGCAGCGCCACGTCCGCAATCGTACGCGCCATCGGCCCGACCGCCCCGAGGATCGAGAACGGGCCCACCGACGAGGGGCGATGCCCCCGCGCAGGCACGCGTCCCGGCGTTGGCTTGAGCGAAGCAATTCCACAGAAGTGTGCAGGTTCGCGTACCGAGCCTCCGCTATCGCTGCCCAGCCCACACGCCGAAAGTCCTGCCGCAATCGCTGCTGCTTCACCGCCGCTCGATCCACCGGCCGTGTGCTCCAGATTCCACGGATTGTGTGTCCGACCGTAGAGCAGATTGTCCGTTTCATACGCCATCAGAAATTCAGGACAGTTCGTTGTCCCCAGCACCGTTGCGCCCGCGCGGCGAAGGCGCGCCACCGATTCCGCGTCTTCATGCGCGATGTGTCCGCGATTGAGCACGCTGCCAATCTCGCAGCGGTATCCCTTCACCTCGATCGAGGACTTCAGCGTTATCGGAAGGCCGGCCAACGGCCCACGCTTCAACTCTCGTGCCTCGGCGCGTACCCGCTCGGCATCAAACTCGATCAGCGCATTCAGTTGCGGATTTAGCCGTTCAATCTGCCGGATGTGCTCTTCGGCAAGCTCGGGTGGCGAGATTTTCCCGTCCTCGATCAGTCGAAGCTGCTCGACCGCCGGTAGCAGTGTTATCTTCATGGCCGGCTCGTGATTGCCTCAGACTTCGTCGGTTCGTACCGGAACTGGAACCTCTGTGTGCGATCACCCGATTCGAAGCGGTCGTTCCATTCCAGCCGATACCTCAGCGCCGCAGCGCCGTCGGGGTAGTGCTCGCTCGCCGGATACGGATAGGTGCTCATTTCGTGGAATGGCATTTGCGCAACGGTGAACGGCATTGCCTCGTAAAAGTCCATGTCTTTCACAAAGCCATTTGCATAGAAGAAATAATCGCGTTTCCAATGCGCAGGCAGCGAAGGCAGAGCCGCTGCGCGGAACTCAGTGTCAATCTCTTCCCCACTGCCAAAAATTACGTAGTGGTTATCAGGCTTGCCAAGCAGCGGAGTCACATCGCCGTAGCGCGTGTAGCTTCCCCGCTGCCACTGGAACGGCCCCGTCGCGCTGATCTTGTCGTAGTGATACGTCAGGTCTCCCGGCGTCTCGCCGTCCACCTGCTGCGGATATCCGCGGAACGCCAGATGTGCCACGCCGAGTGACAGCTCGGTTTCGCGAATCTCTCGCGAATCGTCCGGACCATTGTCCACCAGCGCCTGATCCCAGTAGATCTGCAGATTCGTTGTCATGCGAATCCGCCGTACACCCGCAGGCAGTTTGCCGGTCAAATCAACGACGATCGTGCGCGGCAAGCCCGCCGGAAAACCCATGTCGTTGATGATTCGCTTCCAGCTGCCGTCCGGCATCTGCGCTTCAACATACGGAGGAACCGGTTCAAGCCCCGCCTGCCATGCCGCATACATCGAGCTCGCGCTGAAGTATTCGATGAAGCCATGCAGGAACAGGCGCAGCGGATTCTTTGGCGACCAATCGCCTAGATCGAGCGTGAGCGTATGCATATTCGCGTAGCCCGCGTAGTTCAGATTCGTGAAGTCACGAACATATTTGTGATCGCGCGCAGCCAGCAATGGAAGTGCATCGCGCCCTTTGTCGTCCCATGCGCCCGCAAGCGCATGCGTTGCCGGTGAGGCAACCACGGTCTTGCCGGACGCAAACGGCGGCTCGCTGAGGAAGCGCTCATCGGGATATACCTCCGTGTCATCAGGATGATCGACAGCCACGAGCCGCACCTGGTCGACGTAGTTAATCTCCTCCATCGGCTCGCCGAATCTCAGACTCAGGTAGCCGTTGCGAGCCTTGAGTTGCGAGCCGTCCACCTTGATCCACTCATCCGGATCGGCCTGGTTCGTCGCCGTCGGCGAAACCCAGTGCCCGACGACGGCCGCGCCAATCACATCGGAGATGAATTGATATTTTGTCCCATCCCACGCGAAAAGCACCGGGCAGGAGCTGCCGCGCCGGTCGAGTTCCGTAATCGCAGCAGGCTTCGTTACCGCGAGATCGATCTCATCCTGCGGAACGCCTGTTGGCCATAACATGCGCACCACATCTGCGTGCTCAGCCTGCCCCAGGCCTGCGATAATCTCCGTCGCATTCTGGCTCATGTATCCCGATGCTCCGGCGATCTCGAACTTCTGCCACTTGCCATTCGAAAACACTTCGACCTTCGTCCCAATGGCGGTTTTGTTGTCCGCCAGACCCGTCAACGCCAGGCGCAGCGAGTGATTGCGGCTGCCGCCGATATTGCGCAGCACCAGCGGAGGCTTGTTCAGCTGCGTGATAATCAGGTCCGCCGCGCCGTCGCCGTCTACATCGGCAGCGATGACCGATTGCGGATGATCCAGTTTCAGCCTGTCCGCTCCAACCGCCGCGCTCACATCTTCAAAGCCCGCTGCCCCCCGATTACGCAGAACGCGCAGCTCTGGCCCATTTGCCGTCTCAACGATGACCGCCAGATCGATCCAGCCATCATTGTCAATGTCGATTGGCGTTAATCCTCGTGCCGATGTAGCGCCCGAAATCGGCAGTGGCACGCGCTCAAAGCTCTTGCCGTCGACGTTGCGCCACAGGCTGACCGCTGGAGCGCCCTCGTGCGTCACAGCAACGTCCATCCATCCGTCTTTATTGAAGTCGAAGATCGAGACTCCAGCGCTGGGAGCAAGACCAGTCTCTGTATAAAGCGGAAATATCTTAAATTTGCCTTCGCGCGCATTCTTAAAAATTGTCGGCGAGCCGGCCGAGCCCGTCACGACCAGGTCGACGGCGCGATCGTTGTTAATGTCGGAGAGCGTGGCGTTCATCGTCACGCCTTCGCCCGCCAACCCTGTTGGCCCCGTCCACTCCGTGAATGTCGAGTTACCGTTATTGCGCCACAGCACATTCGGACCAGATCCGGATCGTGTCGCAGTTCCAGTTACAAACAGGTCCAGGTCTCCATCGTGATCAAAATCGATGAAGGTCAATCCCGACGGATTGTTCAGCTGCTCAATGCCTACTGTTTTCGTTACGTCGGCGAACTTGCCTTTGCCAAGGTTATGAAAGAGGATCAGGCGATCCTTCAGCGCCACGGCAAGGTCGGGAAGTCCATCATTGTCGTAGTCGCCGACAGCGCAGGCAAGGCCCTGCCCGCTCACCGCCAGCCCCGTTTGCGCCGCGGGTATCTCCTCAAAAGAACCGTTGCCAAGATTCCGATATGCGCGGATTGCCTGCTCGTTCCCGCCCATAACCACCAGATCTTTGTGGCCCGGACCGTCGATGTCGATGATGCAGGCGCCGCCGCCAGGCTCTTTTTCAGGAGTTCCAGCAGAACTGGAAGAAGTCTCCTTAATTGTTTGCGGCACAAAACTCACCGGAATCATCGGCCCCACAGGAGCCTCGGGCGCAAGCATGTCCTGCACGGTCGCGTAGCGGCCCTGCTCGCCATACGCCGCACTGAGCGGTGACGAAATCTTGTGTTCCGTCAGCTCCTGAAAGCGCTTCAGATACTCACGCGCTTCGTCCGTGCGTCCCATCCGCTGCAGAGCTCGGGCCATGCCAAATTGCGCCGACGCGTGCACAGGATTCAGCTTCAGTGCTTCCGCAAATTCCTGCCTGGCATGCTCATAGTCGCTGAGATTCAGATAGAACGTCCCCAGAAAATAGCGGGCATCGGCGTCATTCGGATCGATCTTCACCGCATGTTCCATATCGTCAATCGCCAGCTTTGGATCGCCCGCGCCAAGATGCAGAATCCCCAGGCTGTACCATGTGCGCGGATTGTTCGGATCAATAGCCGCAGCCTTCTTGAGCGCATCTTCCGCTTCTGGAAGCTTGCGCAGATACACCAGGGCGATGCCTTTGTTCATCACAGGAATCGCGCTCGACGGATCGGCGGCATGCGCCTCCTCGAATTTGGCGATGGCCTTTTCGGTCAGCTGCTGATTCATCAGCGCCACGCCGATATCGTTGAGTCGCGCAGCTTCAACTGGATTAGCCTGCTCTGCCGGCAACGTAGCCGCCAAAGCCGCGCCCTCGCTCGTAATCAGCAGAGCGTTAAGCGCGAACAGAGCAAACAGAAATGAGAGGCTGGCGTATTTGCGGAGGGGAAGGCGCATCGGCGTCGGGAGAAACAAATGCGCGTGGCATCGACCAGAAATGAATGACATTTTCGCTCATCATTATAGAAGACCTGTCCCCGCGAAATCAGACGCTAGAATCGTTAGTGATGAAGCGCAAGATTGCGGTGGTCACAAGCTCCCGCGCCGATTACAGCCACCTCTTCTGGCCTTTGCATGACCTGGCCGCTCACCCCGAAGTCGACCTGCAGCTTATTGCCATGGGACCACATCTCTCGCCTGCCTTCGGCTCAACTGTGCAGGAGATCGAGCGAGACACGATCCCGCTCGCCGGCCATGTCGAGTGCCTGCTCAGCTCCGACACCGACATCGGCATGGCCAAGACCATCGGCATCGCCGCGCTCGGTCTGGCCGACCTGCTCGGCAAGCTCCGGCCCGATCTTCTCCTCCTCATCGCCGACCGCTATGAGATGCTGGCGCCCGCGTCGGTAGCGCTCGCACTGCGCATCCCCATCGCTCACATCGAGGGTGGTGAGGTCAGCGAAGGCGCGATCGACGACGTGGTGCGAAACGCGCTGACCAAGATGAGCCACATCCACTTCACCACGACGCACAACGCCCGTGACCGCGTGATCGCCATGGGAGAAGAACCCTGGCGAGTCCATCGCTCCGGCGCTCCTTCGCTCGATCACCTACGCCGCAGCCGCCTGCTCACGCGCGAAGAGCTGGAGGCGAAGCTCGGCCGCCTCAATCTCAACCAGCCAACCGTCCTCGTCGCCTATCATCCGGTGACTCTCCTTCGCGAGACCACCGCTGAGGCCGATGAACTCTTCGCAGCGCTCGCCCGAATCGACGGACAGATTCTCTTCAGCTATCCCAATGCTGACGCGGGCAGCCATCAACTGATCGCGCGCGCAAGGGCCTTTGCCGCAACGCACGCCAACACACACGTCTTCGTCAATCTCGGAGCGATTCCATATTGGAGCCTTCTCCGCCAGGTCGAAATGCTTATCGGGAATTCGAGCAGCGGCATCATGGAGACCGCCTCCTTCGCCCTGCCCACCGTTGACATTGGCTTGCGCCAGCGAGGCAGGGAACGCACCCGCAACGTCCTTAACGCCGCGCCTGACGCAGCCGCAATCCTTGAGAAAATCGCCGAGGCGCGCAGCGCCGCATTTCGCGATTCGCTTGCCGGCCTTGAGAATCCCTATGGAGATGGCCACGCTTCAGAAAAGATCGTCGAAGCGCTCACCACCATCCCGCTTACACCGGAATTGCTGATCAAGCGCGCTCAGTAAGGGACAGGAAGCCTGGCAAAATTACCGCGACCTTCTGGAACAGTGGTCAGACCTCGCTCCGTGATGCTCAGCCGCATGGTTGCGCAGTAGCTATTTCGCGCTACTCGCCTCTGGATCCCATCCGTTCAGAAACGTCTTCGTTTCGTATTGCGCAGCCTCCGCAGGGGTCAGCAGCATTGTGTGCGGATCGCGCTCACCCGGGTGCGCGCCCGGTCCGGTCGAATTGTATTCAGCGTAGTATGCCGTCTCGAGCGAATGTGTTTCCCCCGGATGCCACTCACGCCACCCTGCCGGTACGATGTGAGCGCCCATTTCCGTGTTCATAAAAATCACCTTCGCGTAAGGACGCCACGGGCGCCCGAGCCACACGCCCGTCACGCCAGGGTCCGCACGTCAGCCTGCAATGGTTGAAGATGAAGCCGCTGTCCTCATCCGGATAGTGCTTCGACTGCGCCGTCACAAAGCCCTCCTCGTGCGCAGTGCTGTGAATCTCGCAGTGGTCGAAGACTGCCTTGCTGTCGCCGAAGATAAAGTCCACGTTGCCCGCGATGTAGCAGTGAGTGAAATACTGGCGCGTCGGAATGCACGGCTGCCCGTCCGGTCTGCAATTGCGGCTGCCCAGGTAGACAGTGTCCTGATTGCCGAGCAGCCTCATATTTCTGAACACAGCTTTGTCGCCGGTCACAAGCACAGCCAGCGCCTGCGAGCCTGCGGGCAGCTGCGGGTGCGTCGCATTCCAGTCATTCGCGAAGGTCAGGTTTTCGGCGTAGAAATTATCTCCGCGTATCTCTACCGTCGCCGAATGCAGCGTGCCTCCTGAAGTGCCGGCGCTCTTGTCAAAGACGATCACCGTCTTTGAAGCGTCAGGATCATTGCTGCGCATGATGATGTTCGGCTTCGTGATCGATACCACCTCCCGATACACACCAGGTCCAATCAATATGGTGGCGCCATCCGCGGGAGCCGCATCCACCGCGCGCTGCACGGAATAGAAATCGCCGGTTCCGTCCGCTGCCACGTACAGTGTCTTGTCCACAGGAGGCGCAACGCTAGCCGATGCTGGCGCGGTTGTGTTCTGCGGATAATCGACAAAGCGTCCATCGCACGCGACTGGAGTTCCCGGCTTGCTGCCCGGCATCTGCGTCACAGTCACGTCTTCACCTGAAGGCGTAAGGTTACCCATCGCCGGCCCCAGCGTAATGTCAGCATGAGATGCGCGAATGTCAGCCGGCTTCACGCCATCAATGAATACGTTGTCGAACCTGACGTCCAATTTGTGCTGATCATCGAGCCCGGCGATCGTCAGCGGGCCCGGCGTGAGGCTATGCACATCCCTTAGAACAATGTTGCGATACACCGGCAGCAGATCACCCGAAAATGTCGTATACAGCGGAGTCAGCACAATCGGGTTCCGCACATCGCGCATGCACACGTTGTCATAGCGAACATCTTCCACCAGGCCGCCGCGGCTGCGATCGCTCTTGATGCGGATTCCGTTGTCGGCGCCATCGATCGTCAGGTCAGACACGCGAATGGCGCTCACCCCGCCCACCGTCTCGCTGCCGATCGAGACGCCGTGTCCGGAATAGAAATGATCGTGCGCAATCGTGATATGCGACGACGGACCCGACTTTCCCGCCTTGATGGCGACATTGTCGTCTCCCGCGCGAATGTACGAATATAGAATCGACACATTTGTCGACGACGAAGGATCGATGCCGTCCGTGTTGCGCGCCGTGCGCGGCGTATCAATCTTCACCCCCCATGCCGTGAAACCGTTCGACTTCTCCACTGAGACATGGAAGTTGGGAGAATTGCGCAGCGTAATGCGATACAGAATGAAGTTGTCCGACGCGCGCACTATCAGGATGCGCGTGCAGTTCTGGCTCTTGTCGGTGATCTTCGCCGTGTGCGCCAGGTCCCACCATGAGACCTCCTGCCCCAACAGCTTCGCTCCGCCGCGCCCGTCGATCGCGCCATCGCCCATGATCGCTGCATTCGGCGCGTGGTCGGCGAGGATGAACGGCTTGCAGCCGTGTCCATGCTCGTCGACAACTCCGCAGCTTCCGGGCGTGACGTCATAATCGCGTGGATTGCGCGACGCAAACAGCGCGGTGTTGGCATCGATCAGCAGCGTTACCCCGCTCTTGAGATAAAGCGGCGCAGCCAGAAAGATGTCGTGGCCGTCCGCCGCCCGAAGCTCAACCGCGCGGCCCTTCCTGCAGTGGTCGATTGCATTCTGGATTCTCTCTGTGTCCAGCTTGCGTTCGTCATCGACCGATAGAACTCCGCCCGGCGCTGAGAGCCTGGCGTCGAGCACTACGCAGGGCTTGGGAAAATGAGGTTCCGTCACCCTTCGCGTGTCCTGAGCAGGAAGGCGTCCTGCGCTTACCAGGCAAAGCACCAGCGCGAGGGAAGGGAGCATCTCGATCAGCGAGCCTGTCGACACGGCAGCGTATTCTCCTTAGGATCAGTGGTCTAACCACAAGCTGCGAGAGCAAGTCTACTGCTAGACCCAAAGTCCATGTCAAGCGAGATGCGAACGCCAGAGATTTCGAAGCGGGCCCCATGTATCCAGGTTGCCTCATTGAAATAATTTCATTCTAGAAATCAAGACAAGCGTATGATAATAAATACTTTATTGTTGCATTGGTAAAGTTTCTCCCCAGCCTCCGCGACGATGAAAAGAAAAGTTGTTTTACCACTTGACAGGTCTATATTGCTTTCGGGACACTAGGCCAGTTTTGGTAAGTGGTCATACCTCATGAAGCAAATTGCCTTGTTATCGTCTGATCGTACGAAGGACAATTCCACCCCGATGGTCAGTCCAAACTCTGGCGCGCACGGCATTGCGGCATAGGGAACCGCGGCGGCGACTATTCATTTTTGGAGGCTGATTATGCCATCAAAGTGTTTTGGAGGATGGCCAACGGCACACCTCCGAGGCGAAAACAGAAAACTGCATGTCCTGGCGTCACTGCGACTCATGCTGGGACTTTCTCTGGCCTTGCTTTTCCCCGTTTCGATGTGGGGGCAGCTTGGAGGAACGGGAACCATCGAAGGAACGGTCACTGATTCCTCCGGGGCTGTGGTCCCCGGCGCGAAAGTGATTGCTCGGAGTGTGGCAACGAAAGCCGAAACGGTTCGTACCACCACCAGCAGCGGCCTTTACAACCTCTCTCCGCTCGATGCCGGAAACTATGTCGTCACAGTTACGGCGCCCGGCTTTGAAACGCTGGTGCGCGAGAACATACACGTGGATGGGCTGCAGGTGCTTTCACTCAACCTGGCGCTCAACATTGGATCGACGAGCCAGACCGTAACCGTTACTTCAGCCCCGCCTCAGCTTGAAACCAATAATGCAACGCTGGGCGGCACGCTGGAGAATGAGGTCTATCAATCGCTCCCGCTTGAGATGGGCGGCGCAAACGGAATCAGCACCGATCAACGACGGGCGACCGACTCAGCGTTACTCATGCCCGGCGTTACGAACAACGAAGTCAAGAACAACGAATCCGACGAGCCCATGGTGATCAACGGCAACGCAAGCTCGACGGAGATGTACATCGAGGGCATCCCTTTCGATTCCGCTTCAGTCAGCGGCGACCCACGCTACATCTGGTCCGCTTTCTCGGTTGAGACGGTCAATCAGTTCCAGGTCAAGACGACGGGCTACTCGGCTGAATATCAGGGGCTGGGCGTGGAAAACTTTACCATCAAGTCCGGCACCAACAATTTTCACGGCTCACTCTATGAAGTGTTTCGCAACACCGCGCTGGACTCGGCTGGCTTCATACCGGCCCAGTACCCGAGTGACTATCCCGATGCTTCGAAGGCGGGCACCTACTATAAGCCGCCGGAACACATGAACGAATACGGCATCTCGCTCGGCGGACCTATCTGGCGCAACAAGCTCTTCTTCTTTGGCAATTACATGGGATTCCGGTTCTCCGCACTCACTAAGCCGCAGGCCCAGACCATACCCACCCCCGCAGAGATGTGCGGCGATTTTTCGGCAGCCGGCATCAACATCTACGATCCGACGACGCAGACGAAAGGGGGCGGCTCGAGTTACTCGCGGACGCAGTTCAGCGGCCCCGGTTATACCAGCGCGGGCTGCGGCACCGGTCCGGTTACGGCCAACGTCGTTCCGCAGAACGAGATCTCTCCCATTTCGCAGTATCTCCAGAAGTTCTGGCAGGGCATTCCTTACCTTAACAACAATCTCACCAATAACTACCTGGGCGCCTATAGCTGGGGCCTGAACAACTGGTCTACGACCGGCCGCATCGATGCCAATCTCTCCGACCGGCATAACTTGTCCTTTATCATTGCGGCCGGGCGCCAGGGACTCGTTGGCCCAGCTGGCAGCCAGACGACGAACGTAGGCCCGTTACCCTACCTTTACGCAAAATCCTATGCCCCCGTCACCCGGGTTCTCATCTTCCAGGATACGTACGTGATCAATCCAAACCTGGTGAACCAGTTCAAATACGGGGCCGCGCAGTATCACTCGCCGGATTCCAATCCCACGTATGGGGTCGCGGAATTTGCCGCAACCTCAGCAGGCATTACCGGGCTGCCCGGCGGACAGGCTTCCGGCAGCTTTCCGGTCGAAAAGTTCACCGGAACAAACGCCCCTGCGCAGTGGGGACCCCAGAGCGGATATATCGGCAATACGGACACTTACTCGATGATCGATAACGTGCAGTGGATCCACGGCAAGCACTCGCTCACCTTCGGCGGCCAGTACGAGTGGCTTGGCTATAACTACCTCTATGCGGATGGAGGAACCACTCTTACCACTCTGAGTTTCGGTGTGAATGAAACAGCGCAGGTGAGCGGATCTTCAGCCGCGCCCGTAAGCGGTACCGGCCTGCCATACGCCAGCTACATACTGGGTGCGGTCGATTCCGGAAGCTATACCGAGTATGCGCCGATAGCGCAGGAAACAGGCTCTCGCTACCATCCGTTCGCGTTTTATGTAAACGACGACTACAGATTAACCAATAAGCTGACGGTGAACGCCGGATTGCGCTGGGATGTGATGCCACCCATGCGCGAAGCGGAGAACCGTTTTTCGTTTCTGAATCCGACGATGACCAATCCCGTCACCGGCTCTCCGGGAGCGTTGCAGTTTGCCGGATCCGGGCCAGACAGTTGCGGCTGCACGACCCCCATGCATACGTATTACAAAGACTGGGGCCCGAGGCTCGGTCTTGCGTACGCTGTTACCGGCAGGACTGTCATCCGCGCCTCCTACGGTCTCTATTACGCTCATGGCGGCGGTACATCCGGTGGCGCCACCGCTCTTCCCTCCACGACTATGGAGCTGGGCTTTGCGGCAGCGCCAAATCCGGTCTCCCCTGGCGATTCGCTTCCTGCCTTTTACCTCAACAATAGCGAGTATTTCACCAACGGCACCAATGGCGCCGTTGCCAATACAGCGTTTGGAAGCAGCACCGTTGCTCCGCCGCCCGTCTATAACGCCAGCTATGGAACCTATTACTCCACCGCGGCCGTCGCGCCGTACAAGGTTTCCTCTACGCTCGCCTATCTCGATCCTTATTATGGCGGTCGTACTCCGAGCTTTGAAGGATGGTCCGCGGGCTTCCAGACCCAGGTGACCAAAGATATGACCGCGACTGTCAGCTATGTAGGCAATCAGGGACACTTCCTGCAGCCCACTGGCGCAGCGCGGGGATACTACAGCAACCAGCTGGATCCGAAGTATCTCGCGCTGGGAAAAACGGCTCTGGGCGCAACCGCTACCGCCGCGAATATGCCAACCGGCTCATTGCCGTATTCAACCTTCAACAATAAAGTCAGCCAGGCGCTGCTGGCGTTTCCGCAGTACAGCGGCGTTACCGACCAGGTTGCATCGGTCGGCAACGCAAACTATAACGCCCTTCAGCTTTCCATCGTGCAGCGCCTTAGCCGAGGCCTCACTTTCCTGTTCAATTACACCTACAGCAAGACGATTGACGACCTCGGAACTTTCCGTACCGGCTATGCGATCCCCGCGGGCGACCTTGCCTACAGCTCGAAGGCCTGGGCCGCCGACCGCATCGAGCGATCGCGCAGCGCTATAGATCAGCCACAGAACATCATCCTTGCCAGCACCTACGATCTGCCCTTTGGCCAGGGACAAATCGGCAACGACAATGCCTTTGTGCGAGCCCTGGCCGGTGGATGGCGTCTCTCCGGCATCTTCAGCTACTACGCGGGAGATCCGCTGGCCATTACTGAGGGCTCTTGCGTTGCTCCCAGCCAGGGCACCTGCATGCCAACCTATGCTCCCGGTTTCATGGGCATCGGCTCAGCTCGACAAAACGGCGGATGGGGCCATGGTGCAACCAGGACCACACTGGCTTCTACCCAATACATCAACCCCGCCGCGTTCGTAATGGGTACGGGAAATGCGGGAACATCCAATGTCGTCAATCCCAACTGCACGGCCGGCACGTCTTCCTGTACAGGAATGGTGATTGGCAACGTCGCCCGCACCGCTCCGTATGGGTTGCGGGGTCCCGGAAACCATAACATTGATGCTTCCCTCCGCCGGACTTTCGATCTCTGGAAGAAAGAGAACGTAAAGTTCATCTTCGAGGCAAGCGTCTTCAATGCCGCTAATCACGTTTGGTTCGGCAGTGCTTCCAGCACAGCAGACGGATCGATTGGCAGTACGACTGGTTCCAGCAGCCTCGGTGTAATAGCGGGCCAGGCCAACAACCCGCGTCAGTGGCAATTCGCGGGACACATCAACTTCTAACCACCTCCCTGTTCCTTTATCCGAGGGCGTTACCTGAGTCAAAACGTAGCGCCCCGGCTTTTTATTAGGCCCTAAATCCCATGACCTGTTTCCGCAGAACTCTTTCCAGTCTTGGCTTTGCCGGATTCATCTTTGCCGGGCATTTTGCTCTGCTTGCTGCGCAGGACACGCGCACCGTCGTCGAGCCGACGATTCCCGAAGTCTGCAAAGCCCTTAACGCGCGGTATAGCGACGCCACTCTCGCCGCCGCCGATCAGGCCTGCGAAAAAAATTCCTCTGCCTGCGACACCAGCCGGCTTCAGGAAGCCATCGACGCTTGTTCAACCACTGCACTAGGCAAAGGCGGCCGGGTTGCCGTCGAGCTCCAGTCCGACGGGAAAAACGATGCGGTCCTTATTCAGCCAATTCAACTCAAGGCGGGCGTGACTCTGCTGGTCGATGCCGGCGTTACCGTGTACGCCTCAGTCAATCCGCGCGACTATGACACCAGCCCGGGACGCTGCGGAACCATCGACGCGCGCGGAGGCGGCTGCTATCCTCTTATTCGCATCGACAACGCTCACAACACCGGCATTATGGGCGAGGGAACGATCGACGGCCGCGGCGGCCACGTCATGCTGGGCAGCGATCAATCATGGTGGCAGATCGCTCGCGCAGCGGAGCCATCGGGTCTCAGGCAAAGCTGTCCACGGCTCATCATCGCTAATCAGGCCGACGGCCTCACGCTTTACAAGATCACGCTGCGCAATTCGGCCAACTTTCACGTCGCCGTCAACCGCACCGACGGCTTCACTGTCTGGGGAATCAAAATCAACACGCCGAAGACCGCGCGTAACACCGACGGCATCGATCCGGGCACATCCACAAATGTAACCATCACCCGCTCATTTATCCGCACCGGCGACGACAACGTCGCCATCAAAGGAGGTGTGAGCAACATCAGCGTTACGCACAACTACTTCTATGACGGACACGGCATGTCCATCGGCAGCGGCGCTACGCCGCCCGTCACCCATGTTTACGTCTCCGATCTCTCGCTGCAGGACACCGCGAACGGCATCCGCATCAAATCCGACAACACGCGCGGTGGCCTCGTTGATACTGCCGTCTACGAAAATATCTGCATGAAGAACGTGGAACTGCCCATCGGCATCGATCCCTTCTACAACGGAACCACCATCGATCCCTTCACCGACCCCGGCCACAAGGGCGACCGCATTCCCGTCGACAAAGGCATCGTGCTGCGCAACGTCCGCAGCGTCACCACACAGCCTGTGCTCATGGCCGGTTGGGACGCGGCGCATCCGCTCGAAATTACTCTCGACGGCCTGGTGATCGACGGCATCCAGCTCAAAGACATTCACATGCAGTATGCCCATGTAACGATCGGGCCGGGAGGTGTGAATTTCACCCCCGCGGGCGAAGGTGTCACCATGGATGGCCAGCAGCCCACGCAGCCCCACGCAATCTCATGCGACGGCAGATTTCCGCCATTCCCCGGTCTGCAATGAAGGACACACTGAAGAAGGATTGCTCGCTCTCACGCTCTCGCTTCTTTTGCCCTGCGGCGGCCGCTCCCGCGCGCCAGCGAAGCCTCTTCGCTTTCCTGCGCGGTCTTGGCGAGCTGCAGATGCCGCTCCATCGCCTTGCGGGATTCGGCCGTGTTTCTTGCGCGGATAGCGCGATAGATCTCCCGGTGCTTCTCGGCGGAATCCTTCAGGTTGCGCGAGAGCTCGACGGTCTTGCGCCGCTCGTCATAAAGCGCCGTCGTGATGGTCTCCATCAGGGCGGCCAGGATCGGATTGCCCGACGCCTGGGCGATCGTCCGGTGAAAGCGCACATCATGAATAAGGTATTCGGCCGGGTCGTCGATCGTGGCGTACATCTCGGCCACTTCCTCGGCGAGAGCAGTGAAGTGCTCTTCCTTGCCCCGTTCCGCGGCAAGCGCCGCCAGGTTGCTTTCCAGCAGCATGCGCGCCTCGAACATCTGCCACGATTTAAAGCCATGCAGGGCGCCCAGCAGCCCCAGCGACGACTTCCCGATCTCCGGCGGGCCATCGGCCACAAAGGTTCCCACGCCGTGGCGCACCTTCATCACGCCCATCGCCGCCAGATAGCCGATGCCGGTTCGCAGGCTGGCCCGGCTGATCTTCAGCTTGCGCGCAAACTCGCGCTCCGGCGGAATTTTGTCTCCCGGCTGCAGCGTGCCGTCTTCGATTCTCTCGCGTATGTGGTTGACCACCTGCATGGCCAGCTGAGAGTCGGAAGCCTGTGTCTTGTTCTCTGGCATAGGGATAGAAAATTGGGTTCCGGGCGGCTGACATCGTCCCGCATAGCGAGATTAGCACCTGGGGACACAAATTGCTCCGGAATTTGTGAGATGATGGGGTCGATTCCTTGAGTCAGGCGTGTATTCAGTGGTCGGACCTCCGGGACGATCCAGGCATCGGGGCTCTCCGCTGGTCCAACCGGCAGAAAGTGAGTTCGTACATTGACTTTGCTTCATGATGACCGGCTCTTCCCCGCCGATCCCGACACGCGCGCTGTCGCCCGGCGGCTGTATACGGAGATTCGCAATCAGCCCATCATCAGCCCGCACGGCCATACCCAGGCCGGATGGTTCGTGCACAACCAGCCATTCCCTGATCCCGCGAAGCTCTTCGTCCAGCCCGACCACTATGTCTACCGTATGCTCTACAGCCAGGGCGTCTCGCTCGAAGACCTCGAGATCGGCGTGCCTGAGCTTAAAGATCCGCGCAAGGTCTGGCGCATCTTTGCCGAGCGCTATTACCTCTTTCGCGGAACCCCCACACGTATGTGGCTCGACTACGCCTTTCAGGAGCTCTTCGGCCTTACCGAGCGCCTCTCCGCGAAGACCGCCGACCACTACTACGACACCATCGACGCGAAGCTTCGCACGCCCGAGTTCCTGCCGCGCGCTCTCTACGAGCGCTTCCGTCTCGAAGTGCTCGCCACGACCGATTCGCCCCTTGATTCACTCAGCGACCACAAAGCTATCCGCGATTCCGGCTGGCCTTCGCGCATTATCCCGACTTTCCGTCCCGATCCCGTCGTCGACCCCGACTTCGCCGGCTTTCACGAGAACATCGCCAAACTCGGAGAGATGGCTGGCGAAGGCACCGGCACATTCACCGGATATCTGCGGGCTCTCGAGAAGACCCGCGAGCGCTTCAAGCGCCTCGGCTGCACGGCGACCGATCATGGCCACCCCACCGCCCGAACTGCGAATCTCGCCCGCGAGGAAGCCGGGCAGCTGTTCGATCTTGTCCTCTCCGGCCGTGCCGACGCCGACAAGCGGGAACTCTTCCGCGCACAGATGCTCACCGAAATGGCCGGCATGAGCGTCCGCGACGGCCTGGTCATGCAGATTCATCCGGGCAGCGCGCGCAATCACAACCAAAAAATCTACGAACGTTATGGACGCGACACCGGCGCCGACATTCCTACTGCCACTGACTATGTCCATTCCCTGCGCCCGCTGCTCGACCTTTACGGCAACGAGAGCAGCTTCACGCTGATCCTTTTCACCCTCGACGAATCGACTTACAGCAGGGAACTCGCCCCGCTTGCCGGGCATTATCCCTGCCTGCGTCTCGGGCCGCCGTGGTGGTTTCACGACAGCCCCGAGGGCATGCAGCGCTTCCGCGAGAACGTAACCGAGACGGCAGGCTTCTACAACACAGCGGGTTTCAACGACGACACTCGCGCCTTTCTTTCCATTCCCGCGCGCCACGACGTCGCGCGCCGCATGGACTGTGCCTTCCTTGCCAAATTAGTCCTCGAACACCGCATCGAAGAAGACGAAGCCTTTGAGCTGGCGCATGAACTGACATATAAGCTGGTTCGAAGCGCGTACAAATTATGAAGACACATCGAAGGTTGATCGAATCAGAAAAGAGGGCTAAGTCAGGCGCATGAGCCAGACCGAAAATCTAGCGGAGCAGGAACCCGAACTCACCGGCTCGCCCATCGGCAAGGTCCGCTGGACGATCTGCGCCATGCTCTTCTTCGCAACCTCGATCAACTACATGGACCGGCAGGTGATCGCGCTGCTCAAGCCGACGCTCGCGCAGAATATCGGCCTCACTGAGATCGCCTATGGATATATCGTCGATGCCTTCCAGATTGCCTACGCCGTCGGCCTTCTCGTAGCCGGGCGCGTCGTCGATAAGATCGGCACCCGCATCGGTTACATCCTCATCATGGGCATCTGGAGCGTCTCTGCGATGGCCCACGCGTTGGCCAGCACTGCCTTTGAATTCGGGGTCGCGCGCTTTTTCCTCGGCTTCGGCGAGTCCGGAAACTTTCCCGCCGCCATCAAGACCGTCGCCGAGTGGTTCCCCCAAAATGAGCGCTCGCTGGCCACCGGCATCTTCAACTCCGGCGCCAATGTCGGAGCCGTCCTCGCGCCGCTCATCGTTCCGTGGGTCACCTTGCATTACGGATGGCGCGCCGCCTTTCTCACCACCGGAATCTTCAGCCTGATCTGGATCGGGTGGTGGTTCATGAACTACCGCAAGCCCACCGATCACCCCACGCTCAGCGGGGCCGAGCTGCGCTACATCTATAAAGAGGCCGCTGTCCAGATGGGCCCCAGTGTGCCCTGGCTCAAACTGCTCGGCTATCGCCAGACGTGGGCCTTCGCCAGCGCGAAATTTCTTACCGATCCGATCTGGTGGTTCTATCTCTTCTGGCTGCCGTCGTATTTCAGCACCAGATTCGGTCTCAATCTATCGCATCTCGGCCTTCCGCTGATCGTCATTTACAACATGTCCGCCGTCGGCAGCATCGGCGGAGGCTGGCTGCCCGCGCCTTTTCGCAAACTTGGCTTGTCGCCCTCCGCGGCCCGCCTTACCGCGATGCTCTTCTGCGCCTGCATCGTGGTTCCCATCTTTACGCTCGGACATCTGGACTCGAAGTGGGCGGCTGTCGGCCTGCTCGGCGTCGCTGCCGGAGCTCATCAGGGCTGGTCGGCCAACCTCTTCACCACCGCGTCGGATATGTTTCCCCGCACCGCCGTCGGCGCCGTCGTGGGCATCGGCGGCATGGCCGGCTCGGTGGGAGGCGCGCTGCTGGCCTTCTTCACGGGGCATATCCTGGCGCGCACCCACAGTTACTCGATTCTTTTCGTCCTGGCGTCAAGTGTGTACCTGCTGGCGCTGCTCATCATGCGGGTACTTGCGCCCGGCCTCAAAAAAGTCGAGTTCAGCGCATGAGCCTCTACGTTGCCAAAGGCAGCCCCGATATTGAGCTCACTGACGATGAGCTGAAGGCGTTGCTCTTTGAAGGGCTCGACAAGCTCGGCACGCGTCGCCGCGTGCTTGCCGTTCCTCCCGACCAGACCCGCATCCATTCACGCGCCGGTGAACTGACACACTACGCATGGGAGTATTACGGCGAACAACTTGAAGCCATTCTGCCCGCGCTCGGCACACATGCCGCCATGACGCCGCATCAGCTTACGCGCATGTACGGAACGATCCCGCAGGATCTCTTCCGCGTTCACAACTGGCGCACCGACGTCGAAACCCTCGGCGAAGTGCCGGCCGAGTTCATCGAGAAAGTCTCCGAAGGCAAGCTTCACTACCCATGGCCTGCGCAGACCAATCAGCTCATCTCGCGCGGCGGTCATGATCTCGTGCTCTCCATCGGTCAGGTCGTGCCCCATGAAGTGATCGGCATGGCCAACTACACCAAGAACATCCTTGTAGGCGCAGGAGGCCCGGACGGCATCAACCGCAGCCACTATCTCGGAGCCGTCTACGGCATGGAGCGCATCATGGGCCGCGCCGAGACCCCAGTCCGCGCGGTCCTCAACTACGCCTCCGACCGCTTCCTCCGCGATATCCCCATCATCTATGTGCTCACTGTCGTCGGACTATCGCCCGACGGTAGCCTCGCCGTGCGCGGCCTTTACATCGGAGACGATCCCGAGTGCTTCCATCTCGCCTCCGACCTTAGCCTCAAGGTCAATTTCGAAATGCTCGACGAGCCCATCCACAAAGCCGTCGTCTATCTCGACCATCACGAGTTCCACAGCACATGGCTCGGCAATAAGGCTGTATACCGCACGCGCATGGCGCTCGCCGACAACGCCGAGCTCGTCGTCCTCGCGCCCGGCGTCAAGGAGTTCGGCGAAGACCCGACCATCGATCGCCTCATCCGCAAGTATGGATATCGCGGCACGCCCGCCACGCTGGCCGCCGTCGAGAATAACGCCGATCTCGAAGCCGACCTCGGAGCAGCCGCGCACCTCATCCACGCCTCGTCAGAGGGCCGCTTCAACATTACATGGTGTCCCGGCCATCTCACGCGCGAAGAAATCGAGGGCGTCGGCTTCAACTATGGCGATCTGGCCTCCATGCAGGCGCGTTACAACCCCGAAAAGCTCCAGTACGGCTACAACACCATCGACGGTGAAGAAGTCTTCTTCATCTCCAACCCCGGCCTCGGTCTGTGGGCCTACCGTGGAAGGTTCTGAACAAAGCTATGGCAATACTCGGCACATTTTCGCTCGGCGTAGGTGATCGCTTCACGCATCAGGCACGCGCACAACTCGAAGCATGCATCCTCGCTCAGGAGGCGGGAGTCGACGTCATTCCCGTCTGGAATAAATCGAACCGCGAACACATGATCATCGGCTCCGAGCCAGCGTCCACGCGCGCCGCCGCGGATGCCGCCGTCAAAGCGCTTGGCTGGAGAAATGCCTATTTCTGCGACGCCGACCACATCAACCTCGGCACCGTGGATCGCTTCCTCGCGCCCTGCGATTTCTTTACCCTCGACGTCGCCGACTACATCGGCAAGCCCGCCGAGCCATCTTCCATCGATGCATTCGTGGATCGTCATCCCGAGCTGATAGGCGCCATCAGGCTCGAAGGCGTTGAAGATAATATCGAGATCACTTCTGAAGTACTGCGCAAGACTGCCGCCAAATTCCTCTTCGCCGTGCAGGAGGCAGGCAAAATCTACCGCAAGGTCGAAGCTGCGAAGGGGAAGGGAAGTTTCATCCCCGAAGTCTCGATGGACGAGACCGACTCCGCGCAGACGCCCGCCGAGTTGCTCATCATCCTCGCTGCCATTGCAGACGAAGGCATCCCGATCCAGACCATCGCCCCCAAATTCAGCGGCCGCTTCAACAAAGGCGTCGACTACGTTGGAGATGTCGCGCAGTTCTCCCGCGAGATGGGGCTCGATATGGCCGCTATCCGCTACGCCGTCGCGCATTATGGACTGCCCTCGAACCTGAAGCTCAGCGTGCACTCGGGCAGCGACAAATTCTCCATCTTCCCTTCGATCCACGAGGCAATGAAGAAGTTCTCCACCGGGGTGCATCTCAAGACCGCCGGAACCACCTGGCTCGAAGAGATCATCGGCCTTGCCGAAGCCGGAGGCGACGGCCTCGCCCTCGCCAAAGAGATCTACGCCGACGCCTTCGATCATAGCGCCGAACTCTGCGCGCCATATGCCACCGTGATTGATATAAATCCTGGGAGGCTCCCAACGCCCGCAACTGTCGCCGCTTGGAGCCCGGATCAGTTCACCTCGGCTCTGCGCCATGATCCGACCTCGGCTGCCTACAATCCCAGCTTCCGCCAGTTGCTCCACGTCGGCTTCAAGATCGCGGCGAAGATGGGCCGCCGCTACCTCGATCTGCTCGAAGCCAACGAAGCTGTCATTGCCAAAAATGTCACCGAAAACCTCTATGCGCGTCACATCGCGCCTGTATTTCTCGGTCAGAAAAAGGACGCTAAAGCATGGGCAAGTCGCCGTTAAACCTTGAAGGCAAAGTGGCTGTTGTTGTCGGCGGAACCTCCGGAATCGGCCGCGCCTTGAGCATTGGCCTCGCCGAAGCCGGCGCCGACGTTGTCGCCACGGCACGCCGCGCCGAGCAGGTAGAAAGCACCGCCGCCGAAATCGAAAGCAAAGGCCGCCGTGCCCTGCGCATCACCTCCGATGTCGCTGATCGCGCCTCACTCCAGAACCTTCTCGATCAGACTCTCACTCACCTCGGTAAGGCCGACATCCTCATCAATTGCGCGGGCAAAATCAAACGCGCTCCCACGCTCGATTTCCCCGAGGATGAGTGGCAGAGCATCCTCGACACCAACCTCACCGGTACCCTCCGTGCCTGCCAGATCTTCGGCAAGTACATGCTCGAGCGCGAGTACGGACGCATCATCAACATTGCCTCGCTTAACTCCTTCGTTGCGCTCAGCCAGGTTGCTGCCTACGCCGCCAGCAAGGCTGCTGTGGTCTCGCTTACTCGATCGCTCGCCGTCGAATGGTCCAGCAAGGGTGTTCTGGTCAACGCCATTGCCCCCGGACTCTTCCGCACTGCCCTGAACGCCGACCTGCTCGACAACACACCGCGCGGCAAGGAACTGCTGATGCGCACTCCGATGGGCCGTTTTGGAAAGACCGAAGAAGTTGTTGGAGCGGCCATCTATCTCGCTTCCGACTCGGCTTCATTTGTCACCGGACAGGTCATCGTCGTCGACGGGGGCTTCCTGGCGAGCGGCGTCAACCAATAAAGCGTTGAATTCACGCCCCCAAGACCGTCGCTCCATATACGCTCATCAGCTGTTACATTAGAAATTTCTATGCAGTGTATAAAGCTGATGTATCGGTTGAAAGCAGCAGTTTTGTACGAAATTTCGATGTGGTGAAATCCTTTCCTCTCTGCTTGTTTCCCAACAATTTGTTCTTGCAATCGTGCAAATTCTGCTCCAAAATTAGGCACTCACCACGGAATCCTGTGGTTTCGTCCGACTCTTTAAGCCAATAACGAAAGAAAACACGTTGCCGCGCTCATGACGGCGACGGACCTGCTTTTTTTTGGAGGAATTTGTGACGAGACATAGTTGTTTGCGGATAGTCGTGTTTCTACTGGTTGCCATTGCGGCAACCGGCTTTTCCCAGAATGCAACCACATCTCTTCGCGGCGTCATCAAGGATTCCACCGGCGCCGTCGTTCCCGGAGCAAAAATCACCCTCACCGATCACACCACCGGTCGTCTGCTCGTCGCGACTTCAGGACCTTCCGGTGAATACCAGTTTCTGCAGATTCTTCCCGCGAAGTACGACATCACGGTCTCCGCGCCGGGCTTCGGCAATCAGACCAAGTCGGCCGAACTTCTTGTGAACCAGCCTGCGAGCATCGACTTTTCGATGACTGTCCAGGCGAGCCAGGAAATCGTCAACGTAAGCGCTGAAGCGCAGACGCTGAATACCTCCGACGCCTCGCTCGGTGATTCGGTCAACAACGCCATGATCCAGGCTCTCCCCAGCTATGGCCGCAACGTGCCCGATCTTCTTACGCTGCAGCCAGGAGTGCTATATCTTGGCCAGGACCGCGGCGGTCCGAATACCAACCTCATGAACGATCCCCGAACCGGCGCAGTCAATGGCGGCCGCTCCGATCAGGGCAACATCACCGTGGATGGTCTTGACGACAACGACCAGGTCAACGGGTATGCCTTTCTCGGCGTTCTGCGCGAAACACAGGACTCAGTTGAAGAGTTCCGCGTCACCACCGGCATGGCCGACGCCACAGCGGGCCGTTCCTCCGGCGCGCAGGTCAGCATGGTCACCAAGTCCGGAACCAATCGATTCCACGGCGCAGCATATGAATATTATCGGCCGACCTTTACCGTAGCGAACGACTGGTTCAACAAACAATCCCAGCTCGAAAGCGGCCAGCAGAATATTCCGCCGAAGGTTGTTCTCAACACCTTCGGTGCCGATGTCGGCGGTCCCATCATTAAGGACAAGCTCTTCTTCTTCGGTAACTATGAGGGCAAGCGCCAGGCGGTGAATAAGGTAGTGTCGCGCACCGTTCCTACCTCAACTTTTCAGGCCGGTGAGCTTCTTTACTCCACCGGAAATGGAACAGCGACCGGAACCATCACCCCGGCGCAGTTACAGGTGCTCGACGGAGCCTGCCAGATTTGTAATACCCCCGAATATCCCTACGGCCCTGGCGCGAACCCCAACGTTCTCTCCTACTTGGGGCAGTATCCAGCCGCCAACGGTACGCTCCTGGGCGACGGCGGTTACAACTACGGTTCTTTTACTTTTAGCTCACCCAATGGGCAAACGCTCAACACCTCGATCGCCAAAATCGACTGGACGCCGACTCAGAAACAGCACATTTTCGTGCGTGGCAACCTTCAGAAGGACACGCTCAACGGCGTCGAGCAGTTTCCGGGTCAACCGCCTTCTTCCCGGCTGGAAGACAATACGAAGGGCATAGCCGCCGGCGATACCTGGACCATCTCTCCGACCATGGTCAATGACATTCGCTACGGCTATATCCGCCAGGGAAACAGCACGGTCGGCATCGGCACCGGCGACTACGTCGACTTTCGTTTTATGGACACTCTGACGGCGGAAACCCGAACCACGATTAACAGCACCCCCGTCAACAATATCGTCGACAATTTCAGTTGGAGCCGCGGCAAACACAACATTCAGGTGGGCGGCAACTGGCGTCTCGTCCATCAGAATCATTCAACGGACGAGAATTCCTTCAACAGCGCTACTTCCAATCCCTACTGGCTCGGTGGTCAGCCGCCGTCTCCAGACACGCCGCCTGTAGACGACAGTTTCTCGAACTCTTACGGAATCGCCTACGCCAACCTGGTGGGTACCATTCCTCAAGTGAACGTTACCTCTAATTACCAGGTCACCAGTCCCAGCACCGGGGCCCTGCTTCCGGAAGGGGCCTTTATAAACCGCCACTTCAAGGCGAATGAATACGAATATTATCTTCAGGATTCATGGCGTGCTATGCCGAACCTGACCCTCACCTTCGGCATACGCCAGACGATCCTCCAGACTCCGTGGGAAACCGATGGCCAGCAGGTAGCTCCTACGATCGATACGCACAACTGGTACATGCAGCGTGAGTCGGCCGCGCTGCAAGGACAGGTCTATGAGCAGGACCTCGATTTCAGTCCAAACGGCCCTTACTACAACAAGCCCGGTTACTGGGCCAAGGCCAAGAACAACATCGCGCCGCGCCTGGCGATCGCGTACGCCCCCAATCCCAAAACCTCGATCCGCGCAGGCTTTGGCATCTACTACGATCACTACGGCGAAGCTCTGGTCAACCTCTTCGATCAGAATGGATCCTTCGGTCTCGGCAGTGTCGTTTCCAATCCGGCCGGCGTTTACACCTATAGCGCGTATCCGAAGAAACTACCGTCCCCCCGGTATATCGACCGCCGCACTTTTCCCAACATCCCCACTCCGCCTATTGCCACCACGCAAACCTACCCTTACCCGGCGCCGGAAGGTAACTTCGCGATCACCTGGGGTCTCGACAGCAAGCAGAAGACCCCGTACACCGAGGCCTTCAACCTCTCCGTTCAGCGCGAACTGCCGGGGGGCTTCACCTTTGAGGCTGTTTACCTGGGCCGCCTTGGCCGGCATCTTCTCCAGGCACTGGATCTCGCGGAACCAGTCGACTTCGTCGACACCAATGGGGGAGGCGACTATTACACCGCAGGCTCCAAGCTGTCGCACCTGGTTGACCTGAACGGTGGAAACTTCGGAATCATCACTGACGCGAATGGTAATCCAATCGGATCAGCTGTCCCCGTACCGACGATCCGATACTTTGAAGATGTTTTTCCCTTCATGCAGAACATCGATTATCAGGGAGAAAGCGCGACCCAGGCCATCTACAACAATGAATGGGCGCCCTATCGCGCGCAGTACGGCGCAACCACGGCCCTGTCCGATATCGACTTCTATTGCTTCTACGGCTGCCCGGCCGGCTATCAGTCGAAGTTCTGGCAGGACCAGTTCTCGTCTCTTTATGCTCAATCCACAATCGGCATGAGTTACTACAATGCCGCTCAATTCATCCTGCGTCATCCCAGCAGCCACGGGTTACAGATGGACTTCAGCTATACCTATTCGAGTTCCATCGACATGGGATCGGACGTCGAGCGCGCCAGCGAAATCACCGCGGCGGGAAGCTTCAGCAACATCCTCAACACCTGGAAGCCTTACCTGAATCGTGCTCGCTCGGATTTCGATACTCACCATCTCATTACCACTGACTGGGTCTATCAACTTCCCTTCGGCAGAGGGCAGCGCTTCGCGGGCGGCGTCAATAATGCGGTCAACGCTATCATCGGAGGCTGGCAGTGGTCCGGCATCGAGCGCTGGTCGAGCGGCCTGCCGTTCTCGCTTCTTGAGCCCGGCTGGACAACCGACTGGCAGATCGAAAGCTATGCGGTAACGACCCAGAAGGTGAAGACGCGCTTCCACCTCGATTCGAACGGCAACCCGCAGGCCTTCGACAATGCGGCCGCCATCAACAATGGCGTCTCTACGGGAAGCCCGGTTCGCCTGCCGTACCCTGGCGAGGCTGGACAGCGGAACAACTTCCGTGGTCAGGGTATCTTCAACATCGATAATGGTTTGGCGAAGAGCTGGGGATTCCGCGAGTACGGAACGCTGAAGTTTTCTGCCGAGGTCTTCAATATCACAAACACCCCTCGTTTTGACGTCGCAGAAGTTGGCTCCGGCCTGACTGGAGGAAACCTGGGAGTCTACGGCACCCCCAGTCTGGCGCAGTACCGGTTGATGCAGTTCTCTCTCCGCTACGATTTCTAAACTGCGTCTCCTCCAGCGCCATCAATCTGCAAGGGCCGAAGATTCGACACGATCCTCGGCCCTTTTCTTGCCACCTCGCGTTTGTTATTTTCCGATCGGCTTCGTCGGCTTCTCTCCTGGCCAGGCCGGGCAGTTATCTGGCATATTTCAGTCGAGCATAGGATAATGGCTTATCTGTTTCCGCTGATATTCATGAGTCCGCTGCCCCGGCGATCTCTCAAATTTTTGATAGTCCATCGAGATAACCCACGAAGAGCATCCCTTCAGTTCTTCATGAGCTGACGAGTCAGGTTAAGCAGGGTTCGCTTTCACTGACCACCAACGTAAGGCCTGATTCAGCCCGCAGGGAGTAGGATTTGCCACAGTCAACTGCGCAGCGACAAGATCGGTTATGGGATGTCGTCATTCTGGGAGCTGGCATGGGTGGCGGCGTCACCGCTCGCGCCCTTGCCGAGGCCGGACACGATGTGCTCCTCATCGATCGCGGCAACCAGGAGATTCCCACCCTGGGCGTCCCGCCGGATGCAGACGAAGGCGAAAAGCGCCTCGCCGAAGGCAAGTGGCCTACTCTCAGCGCATTCGAGATTAATGGTGTAACCAGCCGGGAGTTCGCGCATATCGGATCAGGTTTGGGCGGCAGCACCAATCTGTATGCGGCAGCGCTCGAGCGCTTTGAGCGAATCGATGTAGATTCGCTTCCCAAAGCTCCCCACCCCACCGGCGGCTGGCCCGTCACCTACAACGAGCTTCTTCCTTATTACGAGCAGGCTGAGCGGATGCTTCACGTGGCCGGCACACCTGATCCGCTCAACCCCGACAGCTTCGATCATCTTCGAACCCCGCCTCCGCTCGGCCCCTGCGACACCGACTTTGTACAATCCTTTACCGAATCCGGCATGCATCCGTACCGGCTCCATGTCGGTATCCGGTACGTTCAGGGATGCGACGAGTGCCTGGGAAAACTTTGCACCAAAGGATGCCGGTCGGACGTGCGCTCGCTGCTGGCGGAAGCCCCCAGGAAGCCAACGATCTGGACGCGCACTGAAGTAGTGAGGATCGAGTCGTGCGCCGATTCGGTGACGCAGGCTGTGCTGCGCCGTGGCAACGAAGAAATCGCCGTTCGGGCAAAGCTCTTCGTGCTGGCCGCGGGCGCGCTCCACACTCCCAAGATTCTCCTTCAGTCGCGAAATGAATACTGGCCCGACGGCCTTGCCAATCGCTCCGGTATGGTCGGCCGCAACCTGATGTTCCATTCGATACAGAATTTCGCGTTGTGGCCGAGTCGAAAGCTGCCCTGCACTGGGCCGCGCAAGTCGATTTCATTTCGCGATCTCTATCTTGTGAACGGGGAGCGCTGCGGACTGGTGCAATCGCTCGGGTTCGAAATGGGTTACGGCGGCTACCTGACTTACCTTTACAGCGCCTTCGATCGAAAGGCGCCGAAATGGCTCCGTTTTCTCCGTCCGTTTCTCAGAATACCCGCGAAACTGGCAACCGCCCTGTCGGGTTCCGGGACGCTTTTCGTATGCATCATGGAAGATCTTCCCTATCCCGAAAATCGTGTCGTCCTCGATGAGAACGAGGCCGATGGAATCCGCCTCAAGTACACGATCAAGGATGAGTTACGTCACCGTGTGGCTCTTCTTCGCGATACCTTGAAGAAGCGCCTCGGCGACCGCCGCTTGATTTTTCTCTCCCAGGATGTGGAATTGAACTACGGTCATCCCTGTGGCACCTGTGTGATGAGCAACGATCCGGCCAAGGGTGTGATCGATCGCAACTGCCAGGCGCACGGCATCGCCAACCTCTTCATAACCGACGCATCCTTCATGCCGACCAGCGCCGCGGCGAATCCATCTCTCACCGTCGCTGCTAACGCTCTCCGCGTTTCCAGTGAAATCAGCCGGCGAGTCGCGGCCTATCGTGCTGAAGCCAGCGTGGGCTGAACGGACGCATGACTATCTATCGGCCAGCTTCCTAAAATCGAACCATTCTTGGAGGCAGTCTCCGTGTACACTAAAATCTCCAGAATCGCAGGTTGACCCGCTGCCCTGCGCTGGGAGCAGCTTTCTTGCTCGTGCATCGCCCAAGACCGAACCACTATCCCAACTGAGGCTCCCCCGAACAAAGGGACGGAGCAAGCGCCCGAGTCCAGGGCACCGAATCACAAAACTCACCGGGGGTAAGAGCGTTCTGATGAATCACAGACGTCCGCAGGGCTATCTCAGCTTTACACTCCACGCCCATCTGCCTTATGTCGTTCACCATGGCGTATGGCCGCACGGTCTGGAGTGGCTGCTTGAGGCTGCTGCGGAAACCTATCTGCCGCTCTTGCGTGTGCTCGGCAATCTCGAGCGCGACGGCATCGCGCTGAACGCGAATGTCAACCTTTCCCCTATACTGCTCGAGCAGCTCGCGCACCCCACCTTCAAGGCGGAATTCCCCGAGTATCTGAAGCGCAAAGTTCTCTCCGCTCTCGAAGACGAGAACTACTTTCGCCAGAGCGGCGAGCACCACTTCGCCGAGACCGCCCTTCACTGGCGCGACTTCTTCCTGCAGGCGCTCCACGATTTTGAGGCTCTCGACCGCGACATCATCAAAGGCTTTCGCCACTTCGAAGAAGCTGGCCTGATCGAGATCATCACCTGTGGCGCCACACATGGCTACATGCCGCTGCTCGGCACCGACGAAAGCGTCATTGCCCAGGTGAAAACCGGCATCGCGGCACACCGGTATCATCTGGACCGTACGCCGCGCGGCATGTGGTCGGCCGAATGCGGCTATCGCCCCGCAGGATTATGGCAGCCGCCTGTGATCCCCGCCGGCAGCAGCATGCCCTTGCCGCCGTTTCAGCGCATCGGCGTTGAAGAAGCTCTCGCCGAGAGCGGGATTGAATTCTTCATCGTCGATTCCCACCTCATTGAAAAGTCCGTCCTCTTCAGCCCTTATGAGCCAAAGACCGCTGGAGGCCCGGCTGGAGCCGCAGCCGCCATCGAAATCTGCCTTACCGGGAGCAGCGCATTCTATCGTTCCTACTACGTCGATGGACCACGGGCGCAAAACCATCCCGTCTCCGCCTTCCCGCGCGACCCGAAGACCGGCCTCCAGGTCTGGAGCGGCGACACCGGCTATCCCGGCGACAGCAATTATCTCGACTTCCACAAGAAGCGCTGGCCCGGCGGCCATCGCTACTGGCAGGTCACGCACGTAAAGGGCGATCTCGACCTCAAAACCCCATACTGCCCGCAGCGTGCCGCCGAGCGTACCCGCGATCACGCCGAACACTTCGTCACCGTCGTTCAGGACGCTCTCAAGGACTGCCTCAGCGAAGAGAACCCGCCCATTCTCTGCTCGCCCTTCGACGCCGAGCTCTTCGGGCACTGGTGGTACGAAGGGCCCATGTGGCTTGAGCATGTTGCCCGCGCCTTCGCCCGCGGTGATGCGCCCATCCAGTTGACCACCTGCAGCAGCTATCTCGAGAAGCATCCCTCGCCCGGTTTTCTAAGCCTCGATGAAGGCTCCTGGGGCAAGAACGGCACCAATGAGGTCTGGCTTAATCCCGACACTGCCTGGACCTGGAGCCACATCTATCCCGCCGAAACAAAGGTGCGCGACATTGTGACCGAAGGGCGCTGGCAGGATGGCGGTCTCGGTGAGCGAATCGTCAAACAGCTCTGCCGCGAATTGCTCCTGCTTGAATCCTCCGACTGGCAATTTCTCATCACCACCGAAGCTGCTGCGGACTACGCCACCAGGCGATTTAACACACACCTCGATCAATTCCGCGAAGTCGCCGCCGCGTGGGACCAGTTCTCCGCGAACGGAACTCTCGATCCCGGCACAGAAGCCAACCTTGCGAAGATCGAGGAGCGCGACAACATCTTCGCCGCCATTGACCCCGCTCTCTGGAGGAAGAGAGGCTGAGATTATTTCTTCTCTAGCAGGGCGGACCGGCCACAACAGGGCAGCGTCGTCCTCGTGCGCGGCATCCAAACCACGAGAGTTCTGAAAGTTGCTGCGCGGAACTCCATTTGGTACCATCGGTTTCCGGCAAAGTTCAGGCAACCCCTCCCGGCAACCTCAAGGAGAATTACACCATGGCAGAAGAAACTCAGTCATCCAGCGGATTCAGCTGGTTCCTCGCCGGACTCGGCATCGGCGCTCTGATCGGCGTTCTTTACGCCCCCAAGGCGGGTAAAGAAACCCGCGAAGATCTGGCCAGCAGCGCGCGCGAAGGCACGGAATACCTGCGCCAGCGTTCGCGCGAGGCCTCCGAGCAGATCAATCAGATTGTCGATCGCGGCAAGGCGCAGGTCAGCGAATACGTCGACCGCGGCAAGGAATACATCGACCGAAGCCGCGCGCAGTGGGACGATTTTGTCGCCCAGGGCCGTCAGTTCGTGAACGAACAGGCTGAGAAGGTGTCAGCCGCGGTGGACGCCGGCAAAGAAGCCTACCAGCACACGGCTTCGGCCAACGAGAGCGAACAGGCGCCGGTCTAAATTTTGGTTTAGGGTCGGGCACGATGGCCAGGACGCCATCGGGGAGCAGTCATGCATTCGCCACTACCACCGATCTACTACATCATCTTTACGGCGGTCACCTCGATCGGCGTGCTGCTGCAGGCTTTCGTGCTGCTCGCGATGTACTTTGCCGTCGTGCGCGCGACAAAAAGGTTCCACGAAGTCACCGAAGAATTGAGGCAGCACGCCCTTCCAACCATCGCCACCGCGCGCAGCTTGTTTGAAGATATCTCTCCCAAATTAAAGGTCGCCGCCACCAATCTTGTTGAGGCGAGCCATACGTTACGCCACCAGGCCGACCACGTGACGGCAACCCTTGACGATCTTCTAAATAAGACCTCAGCTCAAGCCAGCCGCGTCGACGAGATGGTCACCGCCAGTATCGACTCCGCTGCCCACGCCACCCAGGCCGTGCAGCACGCTTTTTCGGTGCCTGTCCGGCAGGCATCGGCGCTCGTGGCCGGCCTGAAGGCGGCCTTCGAAGTGCTGCGCGGAAAGAACCACGCGACGCCAAAGATCGAAGACGAATTCGGCGAGTGATCGCCTAAACGATCCAGCCGCCGCCGACAACCTCATCTCCATCGAAGAAGACGGCTGCCTGACCCGGCGTAATCGCGCGCTGGGGTTCGTCAAAGACCGCCTCGGCCTCATCGTCTCCGCTCATCCGCAGCGTGGCCCACGCAGGCTCATGCCGATGGCGAATCTTTACCCGCACGCGCATCTCGCCCGTAAGCTCGGGGATCGAAATCCAGTTCAGCTCCCGCGCTCGGACAGCCTTCGCTGTCGCCTCGTCGCCGCCGCCCACCATTACGCGATGGCTCGCGTTGTCGATCTGCAGCACATACAGCGGATTCGGCGAAGACACGCCCAGACCCTTGCGCTGGCCGATAGTGAAGTTGTGAATCCCGCCATGACGTCCGAGCACCTCGCCCGACGTCGTCACCAGCTCACCCTGCCGTGTCCGGAATTTCCTCGCCCTGCTCATCGAGATAAGCGTCGATAAACGCCTTGTAGTCGCCGCCCGGGATAAAACAGATCTCCTGCGAATCAGGTTTCGCAGCCAGCGCCAACCCATGCTGCGCGGCAATCTCACGTACCTCGGGCTTGCGGTAGCTGCCCAGCGGAAAGAGCGTCCGTGAAAGCTGCTCCTGCGTGAGCCCAAAGAGAAAATAGGTCTGATCCTTTGCCAGGTCCGCTGGCCGCTTCAGTATCCAGCGATTCCGCGCCGGATCATACTCATTGCGCGCATAATGGCCCGTCGCGATGCGGTCGGCGCCAATCTGCCGCGCCCGGACCAGCAGCTGATCGAACTTCAAATGGTTGTTGCACAGCGAGCAGGGAATCGGCGTCCGGCCGGCAAGGTACTCCGACACAAACGGCCGCACCACATCGCGCTCGAAGCGCTCCTGCTCATTGACCACGTAGTAGGGAATCCCCAGCGTCTCCGCCACGCGCCGCGCATCGTACACATCGTCAATGGAGCAACAGCGCCCCTGTACCTGCTCCGGCATGCCCTCATGGCCCGCCAGACGGCGCTGATTCCACAGCTGCAGCGTCAGGCCGACAAGCTCGTAGCCCTCGTCCTTGAGCATCGCCGCAACCGTTGAGGAGTCCACTCCTCCGGACATGGCGATGGCAATCGTGTTGTTATAGTCGTAGTTCACTTACTAACCATTATAGGTGCGTATAGATGCGCATTTGCTTGCTCCGGGGCAGAAGCAAGCTCCAACTCAGACCGGGCAATTAAACCGCAATCCTTACCGTAACGGCTTCCCGATCTCCCAATGATGCCCGAAGGGATCAGCCAACCGTCCCACGCGCCAGTGGTAGGGCTGATCCGCAACCGGCCACACGACGGTTGCGCCGGCTGCAACGGCGCGATCAAACGCAGCATCGGGATCATCCACAATCATCACCAGCCGCACCGTGCTCCCGCCCAGCGTCTCCGGGCTGAAGTTAGAGTGTTCCGGAGATTCATCCGTCACCCAGAAGATCGCTCCGTCCGCAGACATCTGCGCGACGACTGCTTCGTTCCCCTCACCAATCCGGAAGAGTGTTTCCGCCCCAAAAGCCGCCGTATAGAACTCGACTGCCTTCGAGCCATTGCGAACCGATAGCATCGGCTCGATCGCCGTTCTCGCAGTCTCTACGTTCATCAGATTCTCAGCCCAGCGTTCCCGCATTCACAGGAGCCAACTCTCGCAGCCGGCTCACCGCCGCCGGCACAAGCTCGAGCGCCGCGTCAACGTCGGCATCGGTATTCAGCTTGGTCAGGCTGAAGCGCAGGCTGGCGCGAGCGCGGTTCGTAACCAGGCCCATCGCGGTAAGCACGTGCGAGGGCTCGCTGGCTCCCGACATGCAGGCCGAACCGCCCGAAACCGCTAGCCCCTTCAAATCAAGGGCGATTACGAGCGCTTCGCCTTCGAGATAGTCAAATTCGAGATTCGTGGTATTGGGCACGCGGGGAGCGCCCGATCCATTGATCTCGGAATACGCGACGCGTGCCAGAATGCCCTCCTCAAGTCGGTTACGGAGGCCGGCCACGCGATCCATCGCTCCATTGCGCAACGCGTCGTAGGCCAGCTCAGCAGCCCGGCCTAGCCCCACAATGCCGGCCACATTTTCCGTCCCGGCGCGGCGCTGGCGCTCATGCGAGCCGCCAAAGAAGAGCGGCTCGATATGCGTTCCCCGCCGCACATACAGAGCTCCCATGCCCTGAGGAGCGTGCATTTTGTGCCCGGAAATACTCAGCAGATCGCAGCCAATCGCCTTCACATCGATGTCGAGCTTTCCCGCCGCCTGCACCGCGTCGGTATGGAACCATATATCGGCCTCCTCCGCGATGCGGCCAATCTCTTCCACCGGCTGGATCACGCCCGTCTCGTTATTCGCCATCATCACGCTGATCAGCGTCGTGTTCGGGCGCAGCGCGCGGCGCACATCGTCCGCATCGACACGGCCCACGCGCGAGACCGGCAGAAACGTCACATCCACGCCCCGCTGGCAAAGCCGCCCCGCCGCGTGCAGGACCGCATGGTGCTCGATCGACGAGGTGATGACGTGATCGCCTGGCTTCACCAGCCCGAACAGGGCCATGTTATCGCTCTCGGTGCCGCCGCTCGTGAAGACGATCTCCGACTCGCGGCAGTTGATGAGCCGTGCCACGCTCTCCCTCGCGTGCTCCACTGCTGCGCGCGCGTGCTGGCCATGCTGGTGAATCGACGAGGCGTTGCCGAAGTTCTCGATCAGCCACGGACGCATCGCGTCAAACACCTCCGGCAACAGAGGCGTGGTGGCATTGGCGTCCATGTAGATTCGGCGCATATTTCCATTTTACGCAACCGCGCAGAAATAGGGCGCCCTTCACCAGCCGCACCTCACACCTTCCCGTTCGTCACAAATGGACAGCAGTTTGAGGCGATCCGCCCTATCCTTCTGCTAGCCTGTTTCCGCACTACTTCAATGGAGGGTAAAGGACGTGAAAACAATTCGTTTGCTGCTATTCGGGATGCTCTGTTGTCTCCTCGCCTCGCCTGCTCTGACCTATGCGCAGCCTCCGGCCCAGGCAAACCCGGCCGAAGTCTACGACCACCTGTTGAGCATGATGGAGAAGCAAATCGTGGGCGCCGCCGACGCCATGCCCGCCGACAAATTCAACTTCGCTCCTACCCAGGGAGAATTTAAGGGTGTCCGCACCTTCGGCGAGCAGGTTAAGCACCTGGCCGAGGCCAACTACGGCTTCTTTGAAGGCTGGGGTCTACCCAACGCCGTCAAAGATGAAGACATCGAGAAGCTCACCAGCAAGGACGACATCATGAAGGCCCTGCGCGACTCCTACACCTTTGCACATGCGGCCATGGCAACCATCACAGCCTCCAACGCTTTCGAGGAGATGGGAACTGGACAACGCAAGTCCACCAAAGCCGGCCTGGCAACCTTCTGCATCGCGCACTCGATGGATCATTACGGACAGATGGTCGTCTACCTGCGCATGAATGGCATCATCCCGCCGGCCAGCCGCAAGTAGAGCACGCACAAGCGCCATAAAAGAAAAGGGCGTCCGCTCGGGACGCCTTCTTCATCTCTGCCTGCGAAGCCTTATCGCTCGCTCAGCGCCACATATTTCGTCGGATACTCCGGTCCGATGTACTCCGCGCGCGGGCGGATCAGCCGATTGTCGTCGAGCTGCTCGATTACGTGCGCCGCCCAGCCGGCGATGCGGCTGACGGCAAAGATCGGCGTGAAGAGATCGAGATCGATCCCCAGCGTTGTGTAGGTCGAAGCGGAGTAGAAGTCCACATTCGCGTTGAGCTTCTTTTCCGCCTTCACAAACGTCTCTATGGCACGTGACATCTCAAACCATTTGGAATTGGCCGTGCGCCCCAAATCTTCCGACATCTTGCGCAGGTGCGTCGCCCGCGGATCCTCCGTGTGATAAACCCGATGCCCGAAGCCGGAAATCTTCTTCTTCTGTGCGAGCATCGCCCGCACATACTCCACCGGGTCCGCGCCCTTCTTCTCAATATCGAAGAGCATCCGCATCACCGCTTCATTCGCGCCGCCGTGCAAAGGACCCTTCAGCGCCCCAATTGCCCCGGTGATCGCCGAATGCACATCGGCGAGGGTTGCAGCGATCACACGCGCGGCGAATGTCGAGGCGTTCAGTTCATGATCGGCATGCAAAATCAGCGCCACATCGAAAGCCTTCGTCGCTGTTTCCGATGGCTTCGTGCCCGTCAGCATCCACAGAAAATTTCCGGCATGTGAAAGCTTCGCATCCGCCTCAACCACATCCTTGCCCTTGCGGATGCGATCGAACGCCGCCACCAGCATGGCAATTTGCGCAGTCAGATCGAACGACTTCCGCACATTCGAATCGTGGTCGACGGCCTTCTCATCCGCGTCGTAAAAGCTCAGCGCCGACACCGCCGTGCGCAGCACTTCCATCGGCGTAGCGGTCTTCGGAAAGTTGCGCAGTAGCGCGATAATCTCCGCAGGCAGATGCCGCGCGGCCGCTAGCTGCCTGGAAAAAGCATCCAGCTCGGCCTTCGACGGCAGCTTCCCATGCCACAGCAGGTAGGTTATCTCTTCAAAGGTCGAGTGCTCGGCCAGATCGTGTATATCGATCCCGCGGTAGGCCAGCACGCCTGCCTCGCCATCGATCCAGCAGATGCCGGAGTTGGCTGCAACAATTCCCTCAAGCCCCTTTGCTGCTACCGCGGTTGCCATACGACTCTTCTTCCTCCAGCTCTCAATCCAAACCCGGTCACGCCCGCTGCCGGGCGCTCTCTTCATTTAAGATGCCACAGCCTCAGCCAGTGACGGCACAGACGATCGAGGCAGCCGAATCGATACCAAAGATCGTTTATAACGTAGCGCGGTAACCGTTGTCATTCGTCCCGCGTAGCATCCTTAGCAATGGACGGCTGAGACAGCAAACCGGCCGCAGCGAAAATCCGCCACATCGACGCTGAGCGGCTCGCCCAGAATCATCTCGCGCAGCACTCGCGCCGTCCCCGGTGCCAGCATGATCCCATTGCGAAACTGCCCCGCCGCCACCCAGCTACGGTCGCCGCAGGCGTCGATCACGGGTAGTTCGTCGGTTGTCCCCGGACGCAATCCCGCCCATGATTCAACCACCCGAGCCTCCCGCACCGGAGGCCACAGGCCGGCGGCCATATCCAGCAACCCGGCAATTGCCGCTTGATGCACCTGCTTGTCGAAGCCGGCGTCTTCGACCGTCGCGCCAATCACGATGCGGCCATCGCCGCGCGGCACAAGATAAATCTCCGGTGTGCGGAGGACAGCCCTCAGCCGCCTCGCGCCAGGCTCCTCAACCACCACCATCTGCCCCTTTCGAGGACCAATGGGAAGACCGGTGAGTTGAGCCGTCCACGCACCGTTTGCATGAATGAACTTCTCCGCCGACCACCGGCCGATGCGCGTGTTGACCTCGACCCCGTCTCCGCGCTCGCTTACCGCTGTAACTTCGGCATCTTCCAGCAGCGACACGCCCGCCGCCCTGACCGCCTTCGGGAGCGCCAGCGCCAGATCGCGCGGATCGAGGCTCTGCTCATCGACAGAAAAAAATCGCAATCCGCCCGCAACCAGCCCCGGCGCCACCTGCTCCAGTTCTGCCGCGTCCGCCACGCGAAATCCCTTCGCCTCGCCTGCATTCGTTCGCCCCAGAATCGTCCGCGTCGTACGAATCGGCACGCCCTGGCCCGACAGCCGCTCCACATCCGCAAGAAATTGCACATAGAGCCGCCGGCTCAACGCCGCCAGCTGCCGCAGCGCAGCCGGACTCGCAGCGTCGTCAGCCGCAAGCATCCCTGCCGCCGCGCTGGACGATTCCCCCATCGCTCGTCCCCGCTCGAAGACTGTGACCTCGAGACCCGCGCGGGCAAGTTCCAGAGCCGCCGAAAGCCCGATAATCCCCGCGCCTGCAATTGCCACTTCGGTCCGATTCACACGTCTATTCTATGTTGTGATTTATGGCGATGCTGTTCATCTTATGAAGATGCCTCTGCGGCAAACTTTGCTGCTGACACGTCTATAGCCAATGCTCTAATCTCTGGCTCATCGGCTCAGAGGATAGAAAGGGAAGAACCAAATGAACGAACCACCCGAGGTGCCCCCGTCGACAGAACAGCGGAGTTTTTCCGGGCTGTTTCTTGGTCTGCTGGCCGTCGCCGTCATCGCAGCGATCGCCGGTCTGGCGTGGAGCTACCACCTCTCCGGACGAGTAACCAATGCCGAAGCGAAACTCGCCCAGGCGCAGCAGAGCAATGCGAAACTCACTGCCGCGCTCGATGAGACGAACGCCCGGCTCAAGGTGACGACCGACAGCCTCGGACGCTCCCTAGGACTCACGCAGCAGCAGATCGAATCCCGGGCCCAGGATATCCTCCGCCGTCAGGCCGAGGACACCAAGCGTCTCGAAGCCGAGCAGGCCAAGACCGAGCAACACGTTAATTCGGTTTCAACCGATGTGTCGGGCGTTAAAACCGATGTCGGGGGCGTTAAAACCGACCTGTCCCAGACTCAGAACGACCTCAAAAACACTCAGACGCAGCTTCAGAGCATGCGAGGAGACCTCACCGGCGCGAACACCCTGATCGCCCGCAACCACGATGAGCTTGAGATCCTGAAGCACAAGGGCGACCGCAATTACTACGAATTCACCCTCACCAAGGGCAAGAAGCAACCCGTCTCCACCGTGAGCCTGGAGCTCAAGAAAGCCGACGTCAAGCATAGTCGCTACACGATGGAGGTCTACGCTGACGACAAGCAGATCGAGAAGAAGGACAAGGGCCTCAACGAGCCTGTCCAGTTCTACACCGGCAAGGACAACCTGCTCTACGAGATGGTTGTCAACAGCGTCGACAAGAACCAGGTCAAAGGCTACATCGCCACGCCCAAGAACGCCCCCGTGCCCGTCAGCACATCGGGCCAATAGCCGCCTACTGTGGAGCCACGTGCAGCACCAGCGCCTTCTGATGCAGGAAGGTGAACGTCAGGTCCATCCCCGTGCGTGAATCCCACTGTGCCTTGCTGACCGGGAAGTGGTAGACCACCATCCCCTGCACCTGCTGGCCGGGCGTGAGGGTCAGATCGCGCGGCAGAGGGTCCTTGCGCAGCGGCTTCAGCTCCGGGTAGGCGATAACCATCTTCGTGAAATCTGATGACGAAGCCGCCAGACTGCGCTCGGCATCCCCGTCCGCCAGATTCACCACCGCAGACATATCATGCAAGAACAGCGGAATATTGGTCTGATTCTTGATCTGCACCTCGGCCAGCACAATCAGTTCATCGTAGATATCCGGCTGCCCAGCCACTCCCTCGGTGCGCGATCCGTTGACCGGTCCGGTGTTCAACTCGCGATGAATCGGATAGATATTTACGCTGAGCACTTGTCCCGTGTGCACCGGGGGCCTCGTGTAGAGCCAGACAAAAATGCCGGCCGCCACCAGGACCATGAACCCGATTGCTCCTCCAACCGAGAGCCACGGATTGCTGGATTTCGTTTCGTCGCTCATCTGATCCCTGATCCCTTATCTACTGCTGTGCCCCATGTCCGGCCTTTCGGACATGGGAGCACAAACCTGGTGGCCCATCCCTGCGCCGTAAGGGTGGGGGACTGCAGACCCTCGAAGGGGGGTTCCCTGCCTCTATGGCCTCGCTCTCAGCGCCCCCAGAAACTCCCCCGCTCCCCGCGTATTCACCACATCTTCCTTCTGCAGCCACGCCCGGCGAAGCTGCTCGACGCCGTAACGCATCTTCTCCATATGGCTCGTGTGGTGTGAATCCGTGTTGATCGCGATCCTGCATCCCATCTCTTTGGCCATGCGCAGATCGCGGTCGCACAGGTCCAGCCGGTCGGGATATGCATTGTGCTCAACCGCTACTCCCAGCTCCGCGGCGCGCCGCAGCACAGCCTGCAGATTGATCTTGTAGCCCTCGCGGCGCAGCAGCAGCCGTCCCGTGGGATGCCCCAAAATCCGCACATAGGGATTCTCAATCGCCCGCAGCACCCGATCCGTCATCTCCTGCTCCGTCATATTGAACAAGCTATGCACGCTGGCGATCACCACATCTATCTGCGCCAGTGTCTCATCTGCGAGGTCGAGCGCGCCGTCGCTCAGAATATCCACTTCGATTCCCGTAAAGATGCGGATCCGTCCTCCGAGTTCAGCCTCCGCCCCGCGAATCCTCTTGATGTGTTCCAGCGCCTCCTCATCATTCAGCCCCATGATCATCGACAGGTTCTTCGAGTGGTCGGTGATAGCCATGTACTCGTACCCGTGCGCGATCGCCGCCTCGGCCATCTCCTGGATCGTATTTTTTCCATCGGTCGTCGTCGTGTGCATATGCACATCGCCGCGTATGTCGCTCAGTTCGATCAGCGTTGGCAGCCGATGCGCCTCCGCCGCTTCAATCTCGCCGTTGTTCTCCCGCATCTCGGGAGGAATCCAGTCCATCCCCAGCGCTGCGTAGATCTCTTCTTCTGTCCGGCTTGCCACAACCGACCCGTCATCCATTCGCGCCAGCGCGTATTCGTTCAGAGTGTATCCGCGCTTCAGCGCACGCTGCCGCAGCGTCACGTTATGCATCTTCGATCCCGTGAAATATTGCAGTGCCGCACCATAGGACGCCTCCGGCAGTAGCCGCACATCCGCCTGCAGGCCGCTGCGCAGCCGGAAGCTCACCTTGTTCTGCCCCTTCGCCAGCAGATCGGCAATCGGCGGATACGCCGCCGTGTACTGCACTGCCACGTCAACCTTATCCTCGGCGCACGCCGGCCCGGTCACGAGAATGTCCAGATCGCCGACCGTCTCGCGTCCGCGGCGCAGCGAGCCCGCAGGCTCGATCACATCCAGCCCCGGAAACGCCCGCAGGTACGCGATCAGCTTCTCCGCGGCTTCTTCAGCATCATCGATTAGGAAGCGCCCGCTGTTCTTCTTGTATTCCTCGATGCCCTTGCGCAGCTTCTCAATCTGCTTCGTGCCGAAACGTGGCAGGTCGTTCAGCTTCTCCGCCGCGATCGCCGCCGCGAGATCATCCACCGACGCAACCTGGATCGATTCCCACAAAAACGCCACGGTCTTCGGACCCATCCCCGGCAGCTTCATGAGCTGCAGCATGCTGGGCCGGTATTTCTTCAGCAGCTCCTCGCGTAGCGGCAGCGAGCCCGTCTCCTCCATCTCGCGGATATTCGCCGCCATCCCCTTGCCGATGCCGGGAATCGCCAGCAGCTTCTTGGGATCATTCGCAATTTCGCTCAGCTGAATCGTGCACGACTCCACCGCTTCGGCAGCGCGCCGGTAGGAGCGGATACGAAAGGAGTCGCCATTGTCGATCTCCAGCAGGTCGGCGGTTTCGCCCAGCAGTTGCGCGTACGTGCGGTTGTCCATTGCGAAATCTGATTATGGTCTATTCCACCCGGAAATAGAAAACCCAGCCTGCTCACAACCCGGCTGGGATATCTGCTCGAAATTGAGCCTGACCCGCTTCGGGCGCACACCTGCAATGCAGTCTTCAAAGGCGAAGCGGCACGAACATCAATTTCGGCTAAGCGATCTCTTTCAGGCGAGTCACCTGGTCTGCCTGGGGTCCTTTCTGCCCTTCCACAATGTCGAACTCGACTTCATCGCCTTCCTTCAGGCTCTTGTATCCATCGATCTGGATAGCGCTGTAATGCACGAACACATCCGGTCCATCATCGCGCCCGATAAATCCGTAACCCTTTGCGTTGTTGAACCACTTCACCTTGCCCTTGTATTGAGCCACTTGCCCTAGCCTTTCTCCCAGCAGATTGCGGTTGGGGATTACCAACCTGCCTGAAGTAGAGACGCACTAGAGCGCGCTTTGGTTTTCTTGCTTTGGATCGGCGCGGCCCCGCGCCGGAGGAAAACGGCCTCTAACCCTTCTTCTTTTTCTTTCTCAATCGGTCGTAAAGCATTACAGAGACGAGCGTTTTGCCGTCGCGAATCTCTCCCGCATCAATCAATCGCAAAACCTCCGACAACCGCACCTGGTATATCTCGAGCTTCTCGTCCGGCTCGGGTTTCGCCTCGCCCGCCGTCAGCCCCTCGGCCAGAAACACCTGCATCCACTCGCCCAGAAATCCTGGGCTCGCAAAGTAGCGCGTCAGCTTCGACCATTTCTTCGCGCGAAACCCCGTCTCCTCGATTAACTCGCGCTTCGCTGCCGCCAGCCTGTCCTCGCCCTCATCCACTTTGCCTGCAGGAACCTCGTACAGATACTGCCCCGCCGCGTGCCGGTACTGCCGCTCAATCACCACCAGCGGATCCTTGCACGAGTCATCGACCGCAAGAATCACCACAGATCCGTTATGCCGGATGATGTGCCGCGTTACCGGCTTCTCGCCGCCCGCCTCCAGCACTTGGTCCGTGAACACCTTGAACAGCGGAACTTCAAAGGCCAGCTCCGACGAAACCACCTTGGCCGGCTTGCCCGGCTTGACTCGGACTTTCCCCTGCACCACGATCGCGCCCGTCGCAGCCTTTTTTTCTTTCTTGTCTTTTTTCTTCGCCATGCATTCCCTCAATCAGCTTTTTCTTTACGTTACCATCCGATGAGGATGAGGCCGTTGAGGATAACGCGATGAAGCCAGCGCCCAAGTCAGACGTCGCCATCATCGGCCTCGGCAACTGGGGCACATCACTCGCGGCCGCGCTTACCCAAGCCGGCGTTCCTCTGCGCGAAATCATTGTGCGCCGCCGCAAACGCTCGTCCGGCCTCCCGATCCTGTCGTGGAAAGACGCCGCTCTCAAAGCCCGCATTCTCTGGCTCTCCGTTCCTGACTCCGCCATCTCAGATGTGGCCGCTCAGATCGCCAGCCGCCATCCCAGGCTCCAAGGCCAGATCGTCGTCCACTCCAGCGGAGCACTCACCGTCGACGCGCTCGCATCCGCCCGCCGCGCAGGGGCGAGCGTCGCCTCTGTCCATCCCGCGATGACCTTCCCTACGCGCGCTGCCGTCCCCCTCGACGGGGTCTTTTTCGGAGTCGAAGCCCCCAATCCTGCCACGCGCGGGACACTTCATCAAATCGTCCGCAAACTCGGCGGCCATCCCTTCGACATCGCCTCGAAGAACAAGGCCCTCTACCACGCTGCCGGAACCCTCGCCTCGCCGCTCCTCGTCTCTGAACTCACCGCCGCCATCGAGACCGCCCGCCTTGCTGGCCTCGACCGCAAGACCGCCGTCCGCTGGGTCGAAGCGCTCGCAACTGCCACCGCGAAGAACCTCTTCGCTCGTGGTCCCGCCCGCAGCTTCAGCGGCGCCTTCGCCCGGGGAGACGCCCGCACAATTCGTCTGCATCTTCAGGCTCTTCAAAAGCATCCGATTCTCGCAGACCTTTACCGTTCCCTCGCTGTACATGCTCTTGACACCCTGCCCGTGCAGAATACTCAAGCGCTCGTTGAAGCCCTGCGCAAACCAGCCGCGCAGAAATCGCAACCGCCACCCCGGAAGCCGTCGAGCCGCGCTTCCCGCATGAGAAACTGAAGCAGCCCGAGTATCTGAATCACGGGCATCGAGATCAGAGGAGAGAGCCAGCCCTTGCACACCGAGTGTTATCCCGTCTCGATCCTCCCCCGGCTCAGCCGCCTCTTCCTCGACTACGCCGAGAGCCGCCAGCCCCTCACGCCCTTCTACCCAACCAGCCCTTACGCGCAGCAATGGACGCCGCCCGCACAAGACCCCACCCTGCGCGACCGGATCGCCGACCTGCTCGAAGCACAGAACCGCAGCTTCAACGCCGGCCCGGCAACCCTCGCAAACATCGCCCGCCTCCGCCAGGGAGCCCCCGCCATCGTTACCGGCCAGCAGGTCACGCTCTTCGGAGGACCCCTCTTCACGCTCTTCAAGGCCGCGACCGCCATCCGCAAAGCCAAAGACACCGGAGCCGTCCCCATCTTCTGGCTCGCCACCGAAGACCACGACCTCGACGAAGCCGACCATGTCGTCCTCCCCTCGCGCCACGAGCTGCACACCCTGCGGCTGGCTCATGAGGCAAACAGCCGCCCCGTCGGCGCCGTCCCGCTCGGTCCCGGCATCCGCCCGCTGCTCGATCAGGCGGCTGAACTCCTCGGTCCCGGCCCTATCCTGGACGCCATCGAAGCCGCCTACACACCCGACGCTACCTTTGCGCAGGCCTTCGCGCGTCTGCTTACCGCGGTCTTCGCCGACCACGGCCTCATCCTCATCGACGCCGCCTCCCGCGACTTCCACGCCCTCGGAGTGCCCGTCCTTCGCCACGCCATCGAGCACGCCGCCGAGCTTGAATCCGCTCTTCTCGAACGCAGCACCCTCCTCGAAGAGCGTGGCTATCACGCGCAGGTGCTGGTCGCTCCCTCATCGAGCCTGCTCTTCCTCATCGACGAAGAAACTAACGCGCGCCTCGCCCTCAAGCGCAAGAACGATCATTGGGTGGCCGGAAAAAAGTCGTATTCGACGCAGGAACTCCTTGCCATCCTCGACTCCACGCCGCATCGCCTCAGCCCCAACGCCCTGCTGCGCCCCGTCTTTCAGGATTTCCTCCTGCCCACCATGGCCTACATCGGAGGCCCCGCCGAGATCGCCTACTTCGCGCAGTCGCAGGTCCTCTACGACGCGATCCTCGGCCGAACGACGCCCGTCATCCCGCGCCTCAGCGCCACCCTCGTAGAGCCTGCCGTCGCGACTGTCCTCGCCCGCCACGAAGTCCCGCTCGACGACGTTCTACGCTCCCATCCTGACCAGCTTGCCCAGCGCCTCGGCGCGCGCGCCATCCCCATCGAAGGCAAGCGCAAGCTCGCCTCTGCGGGCAACGCCCTTGACGAAGAACTCACCAGCCTCACCCAGTGGATGCACCAGCTCGACCCCGGCCTCGGTCGCTCCGCCGACGTCTCCGCATCCAAAATGCGCTACCAGATGAACCGCCTCCGCCGACTCGCCGCCAACTACCAGCTCCAGACCGAGACCAGCCTCCGCCGCCACGTCGATGCGCTCTACCTCAACCTCTTCCCCGACCAGCATCCGCAGGAACGCATCATCGGCGCAGCCGCCTTCCTCGCCCGCTACGGAGACTCCCTCATCCCGCAGCTCATCGAGCACGCCGCGCAGGAGTGCCCTGGCCACAAGGCAATCTTCCTCTAAGAGTTAAGATGGCAGACTGCTCCAGGTGCCATGGCTTCTCAGAGAGGCTCGATTTTCCCACTCCCCGTGAATATCTCGATATCGTCCGTCAACTGATTGAGATCGTCGGTCAGGGCACTTTCCTGCTCGTACACGCCACAGTTTCCTTGGAGGATATGTTGAAGACTCCAATGCCTGGAGACTGCATCTTCCACGATTTCCAATGCACTACCTGCGGCCGCTCATTCCAACTCTTTGTCGACACATATCATGGACGCGCCGACTGGACGCCCATCGATCCTGCGTCCAAATCGGATTAGAATGTCTACTTGTCCGCAGACCCTGCGGTCAGGTTGGCATTATGAGTCCTAAACAACCCGAAACCCTCGAAGTCGCCTGCCCCGAATGCGGCGCCACGCTCAAAATCGATGTCGCCACCTCCGCCGTCATCGCCCACACGCCCGCGCCGCGCAAGCGCACCTTTGAGGATTTTGAAACCGCCGCCCAGCACATGCGCGACCAGGACGTCCGCAAGGAGAGCATCTTCCGTCAGGCCGTCGACGCCGAAAAGAACAAAGAAGATGTGATGGCCAAGAAATTCGCCGAGGCGCTGCGCAAGGCCAAGGAGACGCCCGACACGGGCAAGCCTCTTCGCGACTTCGACCTGGACTGATTTTGCATCACACTAAGAGTCACACGGGATTACACTCATGAAGCTCATGAAAATGCCAAAACAAATCGAAGCCCGCATCCCCGATTCCATGCCCGAAGTCCCCTGGACGCGCGTCGTCGCCGCTGGATCGCTCGTCGCTAGCGCTTATCTGCTCTTCACCGGCCGCCGCAAGTCCGCCCTGGCCGTCGCCGCAGGCGGAGCCGCCGTCGCCCTGCTTGAAAATCCCCAGTTCGCGCAGGATTTGTGGAAGGGAATTCCCGGCTATCTTCATTCAGCCAAAGATATGCTGGTGCGCGTGGAAGAGTTCGTCGAAGACGTCGCCGAGAAGGGCGACAAGCTGCGCAAGACCCTGATCAATTCCTGAGCGCTAATTCGCAAGCGACGTTTACTCGATCCCCAGCTGCTTGCGTGCTGCGATGCTGATGCGTTGCGGCCTCCACGCCGGCTCCCACACCAGGTTCACCGCCGTCGCGCTGATATCGCGCACGCCTGCCAGGCGGTTCTTTACCTGCTCGATGATCCGCTCGTGGGAGGGGCATCCCTTCGAGGTCATCGTGATGTCGATCTCTACCTTCTGCCGCGGGACCATCCCCGGCGCATCCGGATCGGGCGCTACCGCCACGCGGTAAATCAGCCCCAGATCGACGATATTCACCGGCAGCTCCGGATCGTAAACATCGCGCAGCGCCGCCAGCACATCCTCTTCCGTCAACTCAAATCTCCTGCAACGATAATCGCGAATGCCCCATATCCGATTTCCGATATGTGTTAAGTTTTCCTGAGCCCTGAGCCCTGAGCCCTGAGCCCTGAGCCCTGAGCCCTGAGCCCTGAGCCCTGAGCCCTGTCTTTAATTCGTTCTCTCCACCAGATACCGCGCCACTGCCTTCAATCCCTCGGCTGCATCTCCGTAGGGAGCCAGCAAGGCAAAGGCCTCCGCGATCAGCTTCTCCGCATGCGCCCGCGAAGCCTCAATCCCGAAGACCGCCGGCCATGTCGCCTTGTCGCTGGTCAGGTCCTTGCCCGCCGTCTTGCCCAGATGCTCCGAATCCTGCGTTACATCGAGCACATCGTCGACGATCTGGAACGCCAGCCCCGCCTTGCGCCCGAACTCCGTCAGCCGTCGAACATCCTCCGCATCGCCGCCCGCATACACGCCACCTGTCACCAGGCTCACGCGAATCAGCGCGCCGGTCTTCGCGCGGTGAATCGCATCCACGCTCTCCGCTGTCGGCTTCGTGTGCTCGCCTTCGAGGTCGAGCACCTGACCGCCGATCATGCCCTCGACCGTTCCCGTCGCCTCGGCAATCAGCCGGACAATCTCCACCGTCGCCGCGGCCGGACACCGCAGGCTCGACAATGTTTGGTACGCCAGCGTCTGCAGGGCATCTCCGGCAAGAATGGCAATCGCCTCGCCGAAGACCACGTGACACGTCGGCTTGCCCCGCCGCAGATCGTCGTTATCCAGCGCCGGCAGGTCGTCGTGGATCAGCGAATAGGTATGCAGCATCTCGATCGCCGCACCCAACTCCTCCACACCCGGGGGCAACTCGCCTCTCCCAGCCTTCCGGAAGTAGAGCATCCGCGCCGCTTCCATCGCCAGCACCGGCCGCAGCCGCTTGCCTCCCGCGAACGTGCTGTGCCGCATCGCGCGATGAATCGACGACGGAACCTCATCCCCGGCCGGCAGCAATCTATCCAAAGCGCGGTCCGTCAACTCCACGCCGGCGTTCAAAATCTCTTTTACCTGAACTTCAGCTTGCATTTGCTTCATGATATCCGCTGGCGGCGTCGAACGGCAGCCAGTCCAATCCATAAGACTGCCGCCAGCAGCGAAAGGACGCGCCCGGCCCACACGTCCCGCGTCGCCGCATAGCGCACCTCAATATTTGACACCCCCGCCGCCACCGGCACCACCATGAGCCCGTCACTCCGCCTTGGCCTCGCGTCCACACGCGTGCCGTTTACCGTCACCCGCCACGCAGGATAATCCATCACCCGCAGCACCGCAAAGCCCGCGTCTGACTTCACCGTCGCGCTCATGCGCTCCACATCCCACCGCCCGATCTGTATCTCCGACGGTTGCAAATCCGCGCCACCAGCCTGCCACTCAGGATTCGCCCCCGCCGCGCTGTTTCCCCCATCTCCATCGGCATCTTTCACGACTCGAACCCGCGGCAAATCCTGCTGTATCGCGTCGTTGTCTGCTGGCGCCGCGGTGTACTCGTCCGTCCCCTCGAAGCCTCCATCGCGAAACGTTGCCACCTGCGCGCGAACGTTATCCTCGTCATCGCACGGCTGCCAGAAGTATGCGCGCGCCAAGATCGCCATGCATCCCGCGATGACAACCACCCCCGTCACGCGCGCCAGAACTTCATGCCTTGAAGCAGATTTGCCGCGCAGCGCAAGCCCAACCAGCGCCGCCAGCACCAGGCTAAGTACTAGCAGCCATCGCCACGGAAACTGCAAAAACTCGAGCTCCGGCGCACGCCGCCATACCACATCGGTGAAGGGAAGCAGCAGGCACGCAATCACCGCCGCCAACGCCGCAAGCGAGCCCCACAGTGGCCCGCGCTTCCGCGCCCGAAACGACAACACCGCAGCCGCCACTGTCGCCGCCAGCACTACCACCGCAATCCACGACGCCGTCCGCAGCACCTGGTCATGGAAGGCTTCGCCCGTGTGCCCGAAGAGAAAGCTGTCCTCCACGCGCATCCCCTCGCCAATCGCCCTCTGGATCTCCACCCACCGCTGCTCATACACCGCCGGCACCAGGTAGAATCCCGCCAGCCCCAGCCCCAGCGCCGTCCCGCCCGCCGCGCGCCGGATGAGCGCCCATCGTTTCTCCGCAATCGCCGCCACTGCCACCATCACCGCCAGCGCGTAGCAGCCCATCACCGCCGCCGGAGCATTCGTAAGCCACAGCCCCGCGACCACGACCGCCAGCTCCAGCGTCGCTGGCTTCGCTCTCAGCGCAAACAACACCAGCAGCGGCATCCACGCCGCCGCAAGCAGCTCACCGTAGGCGGCCCGCTCATACGCCACAAACAGCACATAAGGATTAACCACATACAGGCACGCCGCCAGCGCAGCATTGTCCTCCGGCATCCACTCCCGGGCCATGCGGAAGAAGCTCGCGCCCATCGCCCCGAGCGCGATCATGGTAAAGACCAGTGGAACCCTGATCCACGGCATTACCAGGCTGAGCAGCGCGCCCAGCATCCACGACAGCGGCGGATAGAACACGAAACGTGGCTCGCCCGCGCCGTAATTCGCCGACGCCGCCCAGTGCGGATACACCACGCCCTGCCGCCACTGCCGCAGCACCTCCATCCACGACTCAAGATGAAAATCGAAATCGTGCCCGCACGACGTGCCCCGCCACGCCAGCGGCAACACCGCGATTCCCGCCGCCGCGAGGACCAGCGCGAGCTGCCGCCGCCGCGCCGTTATTGGAGGAAAGCAGCCCGAAATCCTCACGGCACAAGCTGCAGCGTGTGCGCAGTCTGCGCCGCTACGGCAGCCTCGCTGAAGGGCAGCGCGAAAGTCGTGCCCCCGTACCAGTACGGCCACTGGTCGCGGTAGTATGCGCTCAGCGGGTCGCCCGACTCGCCCATCACAATGTTCTCCGTCGATTGGTCCACATCGCTCCAGTCGACTGTCAGCCTTTGCGAAGGCCCGAAGGTATGGCCCGACTGCTTCACCGTCGTCGTGTCGCCCGACTGCGCCTGCTCGCCCGTCCCCGTCCAGTCCTTGAACCACGGCAGCATGCCGTAGAGGGGATGCTCCAGCACCACCGTGTGCGCCATTCCGTAGCGCCACTTTGCCAGGTCCAGAGGCGCATGCGCCTCATCCAGTCCCTGCCGCACCACATCGGCCAGAAAATCATCCCACGTCGCATACTTCGCCGGCAGCCAGCCCGGCGCGGGATGCATCACGATCTCCTCGGCCGCAAAGCCGCTCTCCGGCCAGTGGTACAGCTTCCAGTCCTCGCCGACCTTTGGCCGCAGCAGCATCGGCCAGAAAGCCTTCTTCGCCGCCGCCACAATCGCCGCCGGAGCCGACTCCACGCTGAGTACGCCGTTCCACGACCGCATCAGATCCGCCGCCTGCTGCAGCCGCTGCCCCGGAGCCTTCGCGTGATCGATCGCATAGGCCAGCCGCTGCCCCAGCTCCTGGTCTACCTCCGAATACACATCCGTCTGCAGCTTCAGCATGTCTGGTCGGAGTCAGCTTGTCCTTCCCCGCCAGCCACTTCCATATCCGCTCGTTGCGGTACGGATCAGCCCAGCCCAGCGTCAACTGGAACGGATAACCATCCGGGGTAATCCGTGAATTCGCCGTCGCAATTACTCCATTCGCCGGATCGAGCGTCGACGGCAGCTGGTCAAACGGCACAAACCCCTGCCATTCGTGACTCTCATCCGCAATCGGCACGCCCGAGATTCCCTGCGGCCGATAAGGAATAAACCCCACCGCCTGGTATCCGATATGCCCCTGGTCATCGGCATACACCACGTTCTGCGAAGGCCCCCACCATTTGCTCAGCGCGGTGCGAAAATCCTGCCAGTTCGCCGCCGCGTCAATATCGAACAGCGGATTCCCCACCGACATCGGGTCATATGCGCTCCACCGCAGCGCGATCACGCGCTTCTCGCCGGGAAGAAGCTGCGAAATCACCGGCCCGTGCGCCGTTCGTTCCGTCTCGATAACCACATCCTTGCCAAAGCGCACATGGATCGTCTCCCGCCCATGCTCCACCGGATGCCACCCATCGGCGGCCTTGTACTCATCCTGCGCATTCACCTGCTCCACGTAGAGGTCCTGCATATCGCCATACAGCGCCGTGAACCCCCACGCGATGTGCTCGTTGTGCCCCTCAATAATGTAAGGAATCCCCGGCACCGTCACGCCCGTCACATGAAAATCTCCGCTCTGCAGATCGGCCTCGTACCAGATATTCGGAATCCCGTGCTCCAGGTGCATATCGTTCGACAGCATTGGCTTGCCCGACGCCGTATGTGTGCCGGCGACCACCCACTCATTCGATCCCGGCGCGCATCCCTCACATCCCGCGCTGCTCCCGTGCAGTACTTCCCGCAGATGCAGCAGGTCGTCCACACTCGTCTGCGTCTCATCGAGCGGCACATCGGGAATATTCTCCTGCGGCGCCGTCAGGTCTGGCGCCGGCCTGCGTCGGCGGATGGTCACGCCACGATCCTGTCGGATAAAGCGCTGCCGCCAGCGTCTGACCCAACCGCGCCGTCACCCGTTCTCGGGTTATCTTCGTGTCCCAGTCCTCATCGAGCATCTGGTTCATGCTCATCACCACCAGCATCGAGTCCACGGGCTGCCACGGCTTCGGCTTGTACCCCAGCAACCGGAATTCCGGCGAAAGGCGTTCTTCCCCCTCGGCCTGATCGATGAACGCGTTCACGCCCCGCGCATAATCTTCCGCATACTTCCGGTCGCGATCGCTCAGCGTCGTCACTAGCCGCTCGGCATTCGTACGAATCCCCAGTACCCGTTGTGTCCGGTCATGATCTACCAGCTTTGACCCGAGCAGCTCCGCTGCCTCGCCCGCCGCCATGCGCCGCGCCATATCCATTTGCCACAGCCGGTCCTGCGCCGTCACATAGCCCTGCGCCTCGAAAAGATCGTCGAGATTCGCCGCCTGAATGTGAGGAATCCCATGCCGGTCGCGCCGGACTGTAACCGGAGCCGTCAGCCCCGGCAGCCGCAACTGTCCATCAAGCTGCGGAAGCGCCTCGCGCATCGCATGCTTCAGCCACCACGCGCCGCCCAGTACCGCCGCCGCCACCAGCACCACCAGCACCACAACGATGCCCAGGAGTACGCGCAGGACAGGCCGCCTGCGCCGCTCCTCAACCTCGACACTCCGCCCCAATGCCATCTCGGAGACATTGTCTCATCGGAGGGCTCTCAGGATCGCCGATTGCCGACCGCCTTTAGAAGGTCATTCTGAACGCAGCGAAGCGAAGTGAAGAATCCATTCGATGACGAACCGCCGCTACATTGGCTGCTTTCTGGCACGAATCGCATTCCATCTGAGAGATAGGAGTCAAAGGATCAGCTTTTGCCCATGCCCCCTCTACGCGAACGGAGAGTTGGAACCGCCCAACTAATCGCTAATCCCTAATGGCTAATGGCTGCCTTTACGCCGCCGCCACTCTCCGGATCAGATCCTGCTGCTCGCTCCGATTCTCCGCGCCGATCGTGAAGGCATCGAGGACGCCGCTGTCGAGCGCAAACCGGATCGCCTCATCCTGCCGCGTCCGCATCGCGCCCTGACCGAGAATCTTCATCCCGATAATGCCCTTACCCTGCGCCCGCATCTCCTTGACCACCGAGATCACCGTATCCGCATCCGCATCCATGTGCGCGCCCACGGGATTCAGCCGCACCAGGTCCACCTCCACCCATGGAGACTTCGCCGCCGCCCGCAGCGCCTCAATCGAGTGGCACGATACCCCATGCGCACGGATCTTGCCCTTTTCCTTTGCTTCTTCGAAGACATCCATCACGCCGCGATAGCGCGTCGTCCAGTCGCCCTCCGTCACGCAGTGAATCAAACAGATGTCGATATAGTCCGTCCCCAGCTCGCGCAGATAACGGTCAATATCCGCCTTCGCATCTTTCGGATCGCGATCGTCGCACTTGGTCATCACCACGGCCTTATCGCGCGGAATCTCCTTGAGCGCCGCGGCCACCTCGGGATGGCTCCCATACGAATCTGAAGTATCGAAGAAGGTCAGCCCGCTGTCGTAGCCGCTCATCAGCAGCGGAACCAGCTTGCCCATCCGCGTCTGGTTCGATGAGCCCCCGCTCCCGAGCGTCCCTGTTCCCATCGCCAGGCGGCTCGTCTTGATGCCGGTCTTGCCCAGCACGACCGTATCCGTCGCCTGAACTTTTTTCTGTCGAGATGGAATATCGAGGCCCCAAAGAACGGAATCAGGAAGAGCGGGGACCGGCCCTAATACCGACGCCTTCAGGGAAGCGGTACCCAGGCCGGCGGCGGCTGCTGCGGTGAGGAATTCCCGACGATTCATGCGATCTTCCCTCCTCGAGTCTTCGATTGTGAGAAAATTCTACCCCTCCTTGGACGCCGCCAGGCTCCACGCGGTCAATCGCTGGTCACAAATTCACAATCTTTGCAGGGAAGGCCCCTTTAATAGGGCTGAGTTGCCGCATCGTGCAGCGGAGGATTGCCCGACACTGCATCGGCCACCGTCTCCCTGCTCCACGCCGGCCGCCAGCCGCCTCCGGCAAAAGGAGACACCACCCTCCGCCCCCACCACAGCCACATCGCCAGCGCGATCAGCAGGATCAGCGGGACGATCAGCAGGCTGCCTTCCGGTCCCGTTGGCCCGCCGCTCCACAGCAGTTTTCCTATCGGATGCTCGCCCAACAGATGCCCCTGCGCCACCATGCCGCTATCCGATGTCCCGTAGAAATACGACTCGCCCCAGTCCCACGCCGCATGAAAGCCAACCGCCCACCACAGCGATCCCGTGTACCAGAGACTTATGCAGAAAACGAAGCCGATCGCTCCCGCAGCGAAGAGTCCCACCGGCGACTCTCCGGAATTGCTGCCATGCATCAGTCCGAACAGAATCGCTAGCAGCAGCGCTCCCCACCAGAAGCCGATGCCGCGCGTCAGGGTGAACTGCAGGTAGCCGCGCAGGAGCGATTCCTCAAACAGCCCCACGATGAGAAACATCAGCCCCCATTCGGCCGCATACTTCCACATCGGCTCGCCGTGCAGAAGCTGCCCGTCGAACCCCAGCAGGCCAGCCTTCCACAGCACCAGCACGAGCGCCGAAATCGCCGCAAATCCCCATACCAGCCCGAACAGAAACCGCGCCGCCCGCGCTGTGCCCTGGTAGCCGTAGTAGAGCACCGGCCGCCGCTCGATCAGCGCCATCACCGCCGTCGCCACAAAGACGCAAAACAGCGGCAGCCCTTCCGAAATAACCCCAATCTTCGGCGGCAATGCAGCGTCAGGCGGGGTGGGTTTAGGGTGGAAAAAATGGTGAACCACGAACCCTATGCCGCGCCCCAGCGCGATCAAAATCACCACAAACAGCAGCACGCCCCAGCCTGCGCGTATGCCGTTCTTCCCGATAAACACCCACCGCAATCCGCGCTCGGGAGGCTCGGGCGATGGTGGTTCAATTGAAGTTATTGTCTCGGGGATCTCTGGTTGCGGTGTCAGTTCGTCCAAATTCGGCTCCTTGGGATCGCTGCCCATACTACGTGAGCAACCCCTCATCTGTTCACACAAAATTCTTGGGGATTGCCGCAAGGCGAAGCGGATAGCATGGATGACTGCAGGTGGATCGTGTTGTTGAAGCATAGTCCACGACACCTGCGACCAGGTTTCGGCACCGCCATCATCTCAGCACGCGACAAACGGGACTCCCATGCCCGATAAAGTTGACCTCTACGACAGTGCATATTCCCACTATGAGGCCGATGTATATCGCCAGGTTCGAATCGCTACCTATGGCGAAGATCTCGGCCAGACAAGCTGGGTCACCAACGAAGAATCCGCCGAAATTCCTCGACTGCTGCAACTCACTGCGGCGTCCCGAGTGCTCGAGATCGGCTGCGGCTCAGGCAGATATGCCTTGCAACTCGCCGAGACCACAGGCTGTTCCGTGCTCGGAGTCGATATCAATGAGCCCGGCATCAACAACGCCAATAGCCTCTCCCGTGCCGCAAATCTCTCTGACCGGGTGATCTTCGAGCACGGTGATGCCTCTCAGAAGCTGCCCTACCCTGACGCTACCTTCGACGCAGCATTCGCCAACGACGTCCTGTGCCATATCCCCGACCGTCCTGCAGTGCTGCACGAAGTATTTCGCGTCCTGAAACCGCTGGGCCGCTTCGTCTTCAGCGATGCCCTCATCATCGGTGGAATCGTCTCGCACCAGGAGATCGCCACCCGCAGCTCGATTGGCTACTATCTCTTTAGTCCACCGGGACACAACGAGGATCTAATCAGCAAAGCAGGCTTCCAGCTCATCGAAGCTCGCGACACAACCGACCAGGCCGCGCGCGTTGCCAAACGCTGGCGGGACGCACGCCACAAACACTGCGATACCCTCAACGTGGCAGAAGGCGAGGCAAATTTCAACGGCGTACAACAATTTCTCTCCTGCGTTTACACGCTGACCAGCGAACGACGTCTCCTTCGCTACTTGTACACGGCGCAAAAGCCTGGCTAGATGTGCCGGGAGTGCCGCCTGCTCGGTCCTCAAGACCAACAGGCCTTGCGTCACGCTCACTCCCCGACAATCGTCCAGGTCTTGTCGGGATCGAACGCCGTCATCGCTGACGCAATCTCCTGCGTCGTCGCTCCCAGGTCCTTCTGCAGGATCACGCCGTCCTTGTCGACGACGAAGGTCATGATGCCAGAGTCCCCGTACTTCGCCGGATACGCCACCACTGCGAAGCCGCCCGTCATCTTTCCGTTCACCAGATAGTCCTTCGCCCCGCCCGGCGCATTCGGGCCCTGCTTGTCGAGCATGACAAAGTAATAGCCATGGAAAGGCTGATGATGATTGGGATCGGCCTTATATCCTTCAGTCGTGGCATTTGCAGCCAGCGGACCTAGCGGGCTCTTCGGCTGTCCCTGAGCGTCCGGCCAGTACAACCCGTTCTGTTGGCCGGAATCGCTGATGAACTTCTGTGCATACTGCTTCACCCCGCCGTGCTTCTGGGAGAGGTATTCCGCCTGCGCTTCCACCAACGTCGAACAGGCAGCAATCGTGGCCAGTTCATTCCTGCCCACCCGCCGATTGAGAATCTCATCTTTGCCCGCCGCTGTGTCGAAGTACCATTGGCCATCGTTGTTTTTCTTCAGCGGAATCGGAAACGGAAAATTGTCGGCTCCCACCACAAGCACCTGCGAGCCATCCTGAATCTTGCGCCAGCGATGCATCACCCCATATCTGTCCACAAACGCCGCGCCGGCGTTCTTGTCCTGTACCGGGTCCCCGGAAGAAATCAGGTCCTTCGAGTCGGGACCGAAAATTGCCAGCAGCGTGTCTTGATCGCCGGCCTTTACCGCGGCAATTACAGCAGCCGCAGCATCGTCAGGCGTGGCGAACGCCTTGATCGAGGACTGCTCGGACTTATGGCACGAGGCAATTGGGATGAGCAGCGCGAGAAGCAGCAGTTGCGCGTTGAGGAAAGGCTTGCGAGGTTTAAGCACCATGAAATCCTCTACATTCCTGAACTAAAGTCTGTTGACCAAGGTCGCTTAGCAAAGTGAATTTTGTTCGAAGCCGACGGCTTTACCTGCGGCGGCCGCCAAAGCCGCCGCCACCACCACGGCTGTATGAACCGCGAGCACTGTCTGCTCTCGATTGCCAGCCGCCTCCGCCGCCTCCACCAAAAGCCGAACCGCCACCGCTACTATGTTCCTGCTCTCCCCATCCTCGCGATGCTGCAGAACTGGAACTGGGCTTCTGAACACTGTTCCAGCTTCCATCGCTGTTCTTCTCCCACCCGCTGCCGGTGTTCTTGTAGGCATTGCCGTTCGCAGTGGCGTACTGGTTGCCATTGGCCGATTTGCCATAGGCCCCGCTGTTGCCGTCTTTGCCGCTCGCCCCGTACGCCTCGCCGCCATTCGAAGTCTTGACGCTTCCCGTCGTCCCGTTCGCCGTTGTCTGATGCTGGGAATAAGCTGTATTGCCGTTCTTCGAAACCTCCGAGTTACCGTAGCTACCGTATGCGTTCGAAGTCTGATGGGTCTGGGCATAAGCCCCCGTATTCGGGTTGTAGGCCTGTGCGGCGCCCGTGGTCCCATAGGGCGTCGATACTGATCCTCCTCGCGCATATGTCCCGGTCGACGGATTATAGCCCTGGCTGTAATGAGCGCTGCCGTATGCTCCATACGCACTCGCGCTCGACCCGTAGTAGCCTCCATGCCATGCATTGTTTCCATAGAAGACGTTGTTGTTGTAAACCACCGTGCCGCCGTGCCAGTTGCAGCCCCAGTAGCTGTAGCCCCATCCGCAGCAGCCGCCGCTGATCGCCGCCCCCACCGCAATGCCCGCGCCAAACGCCAGCAGACCGGTAGTTACCACGGCTGCCGTACTGTAACCCGGGGTTGTGTAGGGAGTGCCATACACCACCGTAGGATTGTATGTCGGCACATAAACCACTTGAGGATTGGTCGGCTGAATCACAATCGTCTGCGGTGACTGCTGCACCACCGTAATCTGCGACCCCGATTTCAGATTGCCGGACGCGTATGCCTTGGCGCGCAGTGTCTGCACGGCCGTCATCACATCGTTCGCCTGCGTGTGGTACGCCTCTCCCAGGGCCGAAGTCCAGCTCAGATTTTTGGCAAGGTTATCGAGCACCGACGGAAACTGTGTCAGCGCTTTCACGCTGGGATCCCATGGCTGCACATCCACCGCGTTCATGAGCTGCTGACCTTGCAGGCTTGGATTCTGATGAAGCCAGTTGTCCGCCGCCTGCACCTGGTCCGGAAAAGTCGCCGCACCGAGCACCTGCGCGACCAAAGCATCGGGATACAGGGCGATCGGCGCAACCAGACTTTGCAGGTCAGCCGGGCCGAGTGGTGCACCCTGCCCTGAATACCCCTGCGCGTTCTGGTCTGGTGGAGGCGGTGGTGATGTCTGTGACCACGCGCTACCCGGAATCGTTGTCACCACTAGAGCAAAGCTTAACGGCCACGCAAGATATTTTCTTAACTCTGAGAATTGCGGCTTCATACGGTCCTCCACCTCTTTCTAATCGAGAGCCAGCACCGGACAATCGCCGCACGCGGAATCGCGGCAGCAAAGTCACAAGCATCATAGTGCTTTTTTGCCGGATGCGCCGTCCGAAAGCCCAGTTCTTCATGGGCGCCGCCAAAACCCAGTCCTGCCGCAAGGCGCGTCCTTGAACGGCCAGTTCCAGCGCAAGCCGCGCCCGCCTGGACGGCCAGTCCTCATCGCCTGCCTGAAATGCTTTTGCGCCGCAAGGCGCGCGTGCCTGGACGGCTAGTCCCTTGACTTCTTGGCCGGACCCGGCAATCCTAGTCATTTCCCGATCTGAAAATTATTTATGCCGGAGCAAACCTCTTTTTGAACGTCCGAGTCTTCTATCACGACAAGTGTTTTGACGGAGCCTGCTCCGCGTCCCTCTTCGCGCGCTTCCACCGCGAATGCATCACCAAAGACGCGGAGTACAGCTACCACGGCCTCGTCCACCGCGCCGGAGCCCTCTTCAACGAAGCCGACTTCATCGGAGACGAGAACGCCATCGTCGACTTCAAATACTCCGCCTCGCCCGCCATCACCTGGTGGTTCGACCACCATCTCAGCGCCTTTCTCACCCCTGAAGACCAGGAAGATTACCGGCGCGGTCTCGCCGACGGCCGCTATGCGAACCGCCGCTTTTACGATCCGGCGTATATCTCCTGCACCAGCTTCCTCGCCCACATAGCCTCCACGAAATTCGGCTTCAACGCCGAGCCTGTCACCGACCTCGTCCGCTGGGCCGACATCGTCGACGGAGCCCTCTACTCCAGCCCGCAGGCCGCCGTCGAAATGGCCGACCCTGCCATGAAGCTCACCCTCGTAATCGAGTCCACACAGGACCCCGCCTTCATCCCGCGCCTCATCCCGCTGCTCACCTCCAAGCCCTTCGACCAGATCCTCAAGGAGCCCTTCGTCGCCGAGCTGCTGCCTCCGCTCCTCGAACGCCACGACCAGTCGCTCTGCCTCATCCGCGACCGGTCTGAATCGAAAGAGGGCACCATCTACTTCGACATCAGCGACCAGCCCATGGAGGGATACAACAAGTTCATCCCTTACTACCTGCATCCCGAGGCCACCTACTCCATCGGCCTCTCCAAGTCCAGCTTCCGTACCAAGGTCTCCGTCGGCTCCAATCCCTGGACCAAGGCCGATCCCGCCCGGATGCTCAACCTCGCCACCATCTGCGAGCGTTACGGCGGCGGAGGACACGCCCGCGTCGGCGCCATTTCCTTCCCACCCGACCGCTCTGACGAAGCCCGCGAGGCCGCGGCCGAGATCGTCTCCGAACTCCGTGAGCACAACCCGCTGGCCTGAACATTTCACAGCCGCGCCATGCAACCCTTCATCCGCCGCGATATTCTGAACCGGCGCCTCGTCTTCCACGATCTGATACACGAGCACTGAAAAACACCAAGGAGAACGCAATGTCCGACATCCTGCCCGCCGGAACTCCCGCTCCCGACTTCACCCTCCGCGTCACGCACGATCAAAAGCTCTCGCTGAGCGACCTCCGCGGCAAGCCCGTCGTCCTCGCCTTTTATCCCGCTGACTGGAGTCCCGTCTGCGGCGACCAGATGGCTCTCTACAACGAGATTCTCCCCGAGTTCCAGAAATTCGGAGCCGAACTGCTCGGCATATCCGTCGACGGCGCCTGGTGCCACGAAGCCTTCGCGCAGGCGCGCAGCCTGCGTTTCCCGCTCCTCGCCGACTTCGAGCCGAAAGGCGAGGTCGCCCGCGCCTACGGGGCCTACCGGAACGACGGCGGCATCAGCGAGCGCGCTCTCTTCGTCATCGACAAGGACGGGGTCATCGCCTGGAGCTACCTCTCGCCTATTGCCGTCAACCCCGGAGCCGACGGAATCCTCGACGCTCTCGAAGCCTTGCCTAAGTAAGTCCAGCCTAGGGCTGGCAGGAGAAGAATCATGACCAAGCTCCGAGTTCCCGTCGGCCCCGAAGACCACGTCCAGGGCGATCCTGATGCCCCCATCACCCTCGTCGAGTACGGAGACTACGAGTGCCCGCACTGCGCGCACGCCCATCCCATTGTTCAGCGCGTCGAAAAGCATTTCGGACACCGCCTCCGCTTCGTCTTCCGCAACTTCCCGCTGACCCAGATCCATCCCCACGCTGAGGCCGCCGCCCAGACAGCCGAATTCGCCGCCACGCAGGGAAAGTTCTGGGAGATGCACGACCTGCTCCTCGAAAACCAGCCCCGCCTGAACTTCGCGCTCCTGGAGAACGCTGGCCGGCGAACTTGACCTCGATCCCGCCGCCCTCGCCGAAGCTCTTGAGAGTGGAGAATTCGCCGAACACGTCCGCGCCGACTTCGCCGGAGGAGTCCGCAGCGGAGTCAACGGCACCCCAACCTTCTTCATCAACGGCCAGCGCCACGACGGTCCCTTCGATTACCCGGCTCTTGTCGGAGCCATCAACGCCGCCCTCGCAGAATCCGAAAGCTGAACCTCGCGTCCGCAATTGTGGTTACCCATCAATAACTCGAAAGAGTGGTTTTCTAAAAATTCTTCCAATCGATTGAGACGGTCGCTCGTCTGCGCTCATCTACATGAGCGAAATCCTGTAGACCAACTGGCGTATTTCGCCCCAACGAAAGGACATCGCATGCCCACCATTACCACCAAAGACGGAACGACCATCTATTACAAGGATTGGGGAACGGGCCCGGCCCTCTTCTTTCATCACGGCTGGCCTCTCTCGGCAGACGATTGGGATACCCAGATGATGTTCTTCCTTGAGCGCGGCTTCCGCGTGATTGCTCATGACCGCAGGGGGCATGGGCGCTCCACGCAGACATACACCGGCAACGAAATGGACACCTACGCTGCCGATGTTATCGAGCTTACCGACGCGCTTGATCTGAAGGGCGCCATTCACATCGGCCATTCGACCGGGGGCGGCGAGGTCGCCCGGTATGTAGCCCGAGCTGCCAAAGGCCGGGTCTCCAAGGCTGTGCTCATCAGTGCGGTCCCGCCAATCATGGTTAAGTCCGACAAGAATCCGGGAGGAACTCCGATTGAGGTTTTCGACCAGATCCGGCAGGGAACCGGCTACAATCGCGCGCAGTTCTACCAGGACATCACGCTGCCCTTCTACGGATACAACCGGCCCGGGGCGACGATCTCTCAGGGAGTTCGCGACAACTGGTGGCGTCAGGGCATGATGGGTGGCATCAAGGCCCATTACGACTGCATCAAGGCGTTTTCGGAGACTGATTTCGCCGAAGATCTCAAGAAGATCGACGTGCCCACATTTGTTATGCACGGAGAAGACGATCAGATCGTGCCCTTCGCCGACGCTGGCCCGCTTTCCGCCAAGCTCTTAAAGAACGCGCAGACGAAGTTCTATCCCGGCTACCCGCACGGCATGCCCACCACCCACGCCGATGTGATCAACGCCGACCTGCTCGCCTTCGTCAAGTCGTAACCGTCGTCATTCTGAGCTGCCAGGAACATGGGTGCCCCCACGTCCGGATTCCCGGGCGTGGGATTTTCTCTGAGGCTGTCAAATCCGGGTGCCCCATCCTTCGCGCAGCGAAGGGTGGGAAAGACGAATACTCGAAGGTGTCATTCTGAGCGAAGCGCGCGGTAGCGTGCGAAGTGAAGAATCCATGCGATCCCGAGAGCGCCACCACAGCCTTGGTCTTTCTCCAACGCGGAAGCAACGTGTAGTGCCAGACCACAAATCCGGGTGCCCCATCCTTCGCGCAGCGAAGGGTGGGAAAGACGAATACTCGAAGGTGTCATTCTGAGCGAAGCGCGCGGTAGCGTGCGAAGTGAAGAATCCATGCGATCCCCAGAGCGCCACCACAGCCCTGGTCTTTCTCACACGACCCATCACGCAAACTCGAGCCGGACAAAAGTCGCAGATGAATCGATGTCGCGTTTGCTAATCCCTAATCCCTAATCCATCACACTCAGCACCGCCGTCATCGTGTGCTTCTCGCCTGCGCCCAACTCGACCGCATAGCCGATGATGTTGCTCGCCTCGACGCACGCCATCTCGCGCCACTCCTCATCCCCAAGATCCGCGAGCGCCTTCGCGCCCTCCCGCCACGGATTCCACACCACCGTCGTCAGCGAGTTTCCCTTTTCTGTCCGAATGCGCCGCCCCAGCACCGGATCCACCACCTCCAGCGCCTCCGTCGTCTTTAGATACGCATTGTCCGTCGGCGCCGTGAACACCACATCGCCCGTCTGCTGCTTCTCACGGTTGCCGTCCATGTTGTCCAGATACGCCGTCCCATCCAGTCCGGTCACGCGAACCTGCTCCGCGTCGCCCACCCGGTGATAGGTGTGCAGAGCCTCCTCAAACCGCATCGCCGTCCCGCCCGAATTCACCACCATCAGTGCAAGACTCAACTGCGCGCCCACCCGTACCCGATACTCCGCGCGAAACTCGTGCGGCCACCATTTCCGGCTCGCCTCATCGCTCTCCGTAGCGAGCGTTACCGTCACCGCATCACCTTCCTGTGCGATGCCAGTCACTTCCCACTCTTTCGTCCGCACCACCCCATGCGCCGGAGCCTTCGCGTCATCCGCCTTCCCTCGAAACCATGGAAAGCAGATCGGAATCCCGCCGCGAATCGCCTTCCCGTCCTCAAACCGCGACTGCGCGCTCACAAAGAGCACTTCATCTGCGTCCGCCGGCTTCCACGAAGTCACCTGCGCACCATGCAGATAAATCTCCGCCGTCGCCGCCTGAGATGTCACCCGCACCACGGCCAGTCCGCCCTGCCCGGAAACGACCTCGGCCACGCCCGGAAGCCCGAAGCGCTCATTCCATTCGCTGATTGTCGTCATGAACCAAGTCCTCGCGGACTCAAGTCTAACTCGCCCCCATTAGCGTTCGATTTCACTCGCTTTAGCAGCCCATCAAATCTCGTTCAATGATGAGTTGCCCCAACCATGCCCTTTCACCGATCGTGCGACCGCGCGCCCTATAATACGGAATCCAACCAGCGCGCCGGGGTGACGTTTTATGAGGGATGTTCTCGAGCGACGGATCGACCAGGCTCTCGGCCGTCTCCCTGCCGACCTCGTCGTCCGCAACGCCCGCATCCTGAACCTCGTCACCGGCGAAATTCAATCCGGAGACATCGCCGTCTGCGGAAGCACCATCGTCGGTATCCTCGACAGCTATCGTGGTCTCCAAGAAATCGACGCCCAGGGACGCTTCGCCGTCCCCGGCTTCATCGACAGCCATGTGCACTGCGAGAGCACGCTGGTCACCCCCGGAGAATTCGACCGCTGCGTCCTCCCCCACGGCGTCACCAGCGCCATCTGCGACCCGCACGAGATCTGCAACGTCCTAGGCCTCGCGGGTCTACAATACTTCCTCGACTCCGCGCTGAACACCGCCATCGACCTGCGCGTCCAGCTCTCCTCCTGCGTTCCGGCAACCGAACTCGAGACATCCGGCGCGCGCCTCACCGCCGCCGATCTTATCCCGCACCGCCATCACCCAAAGGTGATCGGTCTGGCCGAGTTCATGAACGTCCCCGGCGTCCTCAACAAAGATCCCGAGTGCATGGAGAAGCTCGCCGCATTCGCGGGTCAGCACATCGACGGCCATGCGCCCCTGCTCTCCGGCCACGCTCTCAACGCGTACCTCTCCTGCGGCATCCGCAACTGCCACGAGACCACAAACCTTGCCGAGGGAAGGGAAAAGCTCGCCAAAGGCATGCAGGTGCTCATCCGCGAGGGCTCGGTCTCGAAAGACCTCGCGGCGCTCGTTCCGCTCATCACTGAGTTCGCCTCGCCCTTCCTCGGCCTCTGCACGGACGACCGTAACCCGCTGGACATCCATGAACAAGGCCATCTCGACTATCTCGTTCGCCGCGCCATCGCCCTCGGAGCCCCCATCGCCGCCGTCTATCGCACCGCAAGCTGGTCTGCGGCCCGAGGATTCGGCCTGACCGACCGCGGCCTCATCGCGCCCGGCTACCTCGCCGATTTCCTGCTGCTCGACGATCTCGAAAGCTGCGCCATCCACAGCGTCTTCCGCCGCGGCCGCAAAGTTACCCCCGAAACATTTACAGGCATATCTACCGGCACATTCGCCGCGCGAACCCTTCCCCAGCCGCCCAGCGGCAATTCCGTCCGCCTCCAGCCTGTCACAGGGGAGACCTTCGCCACTCCGGCCTCAGGCCCAACAACCCCGGTGATCGGAATCATTCCCGGCAAAATTCTCACGGAGCACTTGCAGGCGAATTTGCCTTGCCGTGACGGAAAACTCCACGCGGATCCCGAACACGATCTGCTCAAGGTCTGCGTGCTCGAGCGCCATGGTCGTAACGGCAACATTGGCCGCGGATTCGTGAAGGGCTTTGGATTCCGCCGTGGAGCGCTCGCCTCTTCTGTCGGCCACGACAGCCACAATATCTGCGTTGTAGGCGCCAATGACGAGGACATGGCCGTCTCCGTTAACCGCCTGCGCGACCTTGGCGGCGGATTCGTCGCCGTCCAGTCCGGACAGGTCATAGCTGAGCTGGCCCTGCCCTTCGCCGGACTCATGAGCCTCGAGCCCTTTGAGACCGTGCGCCGCGACCTCTACTCACTTCGCGCCGCGGTTCAGGCCATGGGCTGCCGCCTCGCCGAACCATTCCTGCAGCTGGCTTTTCTGCCCCTCCCCGTCATCCCCCACCTCAAGATCACCGACTTCGGACTGGTCGACGTTGACCGCTTCGAACTCATCCGCACATAGCCTCGTCGATTACCCAACGCTAAGCTCGCAATCGCGCTACTTCGTCACATGAGCGTCGAACCGCCCGGGGCTCTACTCCGCGTGGAGCACATCGTTAGGTTGGGTCATCGCTGCGCGGCAGGCCGGTGACAGGCAGGCAATAATCGCCACCCCAATCAGCAGGATTGCGGTACTGACCATGAGGCCCGGAGTTTGCGGGGTGCCTTCCAGCCAGCGCTCGGATTCGTGTCGCACCACCACGCTGAGGATCAAACCGATGGCCGTTCCGGAAATGACGACGCCGATGTTGCTCCTTAATACAAGCCAGAGAATGTGACCCCGTGGGGCCCCCAGCGCAATCCGGATGCCGAACTCCTGCGTTCGCTGCGCGACCAGGTAGGCGACGACGCTATAAAGTCCGACAAGCGCCAGTACGAGTGCGGCCATGGCAAAAATGCCGAAGAGAACAGCGGTGAGCTGCTGTCTCCGCCATGTCTCGTCGCGGCTCAGCATCTGATCGAGAGAGTAAGAGCTAACATAGGTGAATTTTGCGCCGGCATCGTGCAGCGTGCGCCTCAGCGTCGCTGTGTATTGCGAGGGGTCACCCTGCGTGCGGAGAAGCAGCGGGGCCTCCGGGAAGACCAGTATGTTGATGTTGATATAGATGTTCGGCAGCGCCGGCTGTCCAAGGCCGCTGTTGATGGCATCCGCTGTTACTCCTATGACCTGGACCTCAGAAGCGGTAAAGGCGGGCGAGCGCAAAGCTCCAAATGAGACGCCGCGCTGCGTAATCTCGGCGAGGCTGATGGTTCTGCCCAGGATGCTGCGATTCGGAGAATACTTGCGGACGAAGGCCTGATTCACGACGGCCAGAGGAAGCCCGAGACGGCCTTCCTCTTCTGTCCAGATGCGTCCGGAGACGAGCGGTATCTGGAGAACCGAGAAATAGTCGCCGTCCACACGGGATTGGCGCGCCAGCGCCGCCTGATTCCCGGAATCGCCGACGATCTGAATCGGAGGAAACCGATCATCGGTTGTGCCGGGCGGAAAGTCCTCAGCCATCGACAGGGAGACGACTCCGGGAATTGCGGCGACGGCATCTCGCAGGCGCTGATTCCTGGCGGTGCGGTCTGCCCAGGTCTTCGCGTCTGCCTTGTCGTAGCCGCCGACAACAAAGGTCGTGTTCGTGGGGTTGTAGCCGAGATGGATTTGCGTGAGGCGAATGAAGCCGGCGACGGCTGCTCCAGCCACGCTGAGCAGGACCAGTGTTAGGGCAATCTGTCCTCCGATCAGACGCCGTAACGACGCCTGACCACTGCGCGTGGCCGTCCTGCGGCTGCTCTTCTGCAGTGTCTGTGAGATCTGCGGGCGAGAGAAGCGCAACGCTGGCCATAATCCGAAGAGCACGCCGGCAGCGGTAGCCAGGAGGACCGAGAAGACGAGGACGGAGACGTCGACGCGAACGACGCTTTCGGATGGGAAGAGATTATTTGCGAGTTGCAGCGGCAACCGGGCAAGAAAATAGGAAAGCGCGACGCCGAGAAATGATCCGAGAAGAGAGATGACGAGACACTCAACCAGAAGCTGCCGAACGAGGCGAAATGGCGAGGCGCCAATGGCCGCGCGCAGCGCGAATTCGTGCGTGCGGGTTGTGCCGCGTGCGAGCAGGAGGATCGAGCAGTTGGCGCAGCCGATCAGCAGCAGCATGGCGACGGCGAGGAAGAGGATCGGCAAGCTGCGGACAAACTTCGACCGGTCGGTGAAGCCCTTGATGAGCGGCTGCAGACGGGTCTGGAAGGTCTTCGGATACATCCGCAAATCCTGCTTCGCGAAATCGTGGACCATGGGGTCGACCGCGGCGCTTGCCTGTTCCGGAGTGACTCCGCGCTTAAGCTTGGCGAACGCAATAATGTGCACGCCGGGGAATGTGACCTGCGACGCAGGGATATAGAAGTCGGGCGGGCCGCCGAGCGTGAACCGTTCTGGCATGACGCCGACGATGGTGACGGACTGGCCCTTCTCTCCAGGGATGCCGGTGCTGTAGGTCAGCTTGTGGCCGAGGACAGAGGCGTCTCCGCCGAATTGCTTCAGCCAGAATTTGTAACCGAGGACGGCGATGTTCGGAGCTGGATCTCCATAGTCACCATCAGAAGGCTGCAGGCCGCGGCCGATGAGGGGCTTAACTCTGAGGAACGGCGCGGCATTCGCAGTGAGCGCGACCATCATTGCCTGCTGCTCGCCGTCGTCCTGTTGTAATTGCACGCTGAAATTCGCCTGGCCGAGGACGTCCTCAAACATGGGACTGCTGCGGTAAGTGCGGAATTGGGCGCGGGTGACGACAAACCAGTCCCAGTCGGTGGGATTTGCGGGATCGAAGACGATCGGATTCACAGTACGATCGCTATCCGCGTAGGGATACACGTCGAGCAGAACGGCGTGGACCAGCGAGAACATTGCCGTCGCCATGCCGATGGAGAGGGCCAGCGAAAGGATTGTGACGGCGGCAAATCCGGGATTGCGCAGCAGGCTGCGCAACCCGTAACGGAGGTCGCACCAGATTTCGTCCCACGCGCGCAGGCCGACGGCTTCGCGGTATTTCTCACCCTGCACGTCGGCGCGGCCGAGATCGATACGCGCCTTGCGCTCCGCATCGGCCCGCGGTATCCCCTGTTGGACCAGATCGTTTGCGTAAGCGTCGATATGGAATTGAAGTTCCTCTTCCACTTCGCGATGAACGCGGGTGCGGTGGCCGATTGCCCGCCACCAGCAGCGTAGAGTGGCAAAGACGCTCATATCTCCTCCGGCTTTGTCTGCAGAATTGAGGCAATCACATCGGCTATGTCGGACCACTTCGCCGCCTCTTCCTTCAATTGGCGCTTTCCGGCAGTCGTAAGGCGGTAGTATTTGGCGCGGCGGTTGTTATCCGACTCGCCCCATTCGCCCTCAATCCAGCCGCGACGCTCCAGGCGATAGATGGCGGTGTAAAAGGAGCCTTGCAGGATCTCGATACGCTCACCGGAAATCTGCTGGATGCGTAGCAGGATGCCGTATCCGTGGAGCGAGCCCAGGGAGATGGCTTTGAGGATGAGCATCTCCAATGCACCCTGCGGCAACTCGATCTGCTTCCCCATTTAGCTGCTCTCCTATTCGAGATAGGAGAGTACTCCGCTCTCTCCTATTTGGTCAAGGAGAGACAACGGCGCCGATCGAATACCGATCACCGATCCTGGGCTGCCCGTCTTCGGCATCGAATCGCCCGCAAGCTCATCGCCTCGTAGCCACAGGAAAAGAAAAGGCCCGAACTTGAGTCCGGGCCTTTTCTTTCTGTCACACGAAAAAAGCAGAGTTATCGCCGCCCGCTGTCCTGCCCGGAAACCGCAGCATTGTTTGCCGGGACTGCAGCTCCGGAGTTACCGCTATTAGCATCCGAGGCCACAACCCTCAGGCTGGGTGGCTTCGGGAGTGCCGCCAGCAGGTTGATCAGACCCATGCCGTTCGGACTGCCCCATCCTGTCACCAGGTCGTATCCGGCCACTGCCGAGTAGCTGCCGGATTTGCCACTGGTGATGTCATGGAAGTAGGTGCTGTAGCTCGAGGTCAGGTTCGCCGCGTAGATCGTGGGATTAATGAACCCGATTGTAGCTTTGCCGTTGGCCACCAACTGCTGATTTACGAGCGCAATATAGCCCGCCCACATCGGCGTCGCGAAACTGGTCCCGCCGTACTCGTTCGCCGTGCAGGTCGTCTGATCGGCGCAGACATAGAACGTGAAGTTCGCGTTCGCCGCCACATCCGGTCCGTTGCGGTACGTCGTCGACCCCTTGTTGCTGGAGGTGATCACGCCCGCGAGCTTCTGCCACGATGGGATTGCAACCTTGTCCGGTGAGATGCCGCCGCCGCTGTCCACCCACGCCGTCTCCGACTTCCACGCGCCGCCCGCGCTCGCCGTCGTCAGGTCCGTCCCGCCGACTGACACCACATTCGCATCATCCGCCGGCCACGCCTCATTCCTCGAAGACCACGTCGAATCATCGCCTGATGCCGCAAAGAAGTTCTGCCCCTGCGCTGACATCTTCTCGAAGTAAGGATCGAGCGTGGTCGGATCCGCCGGCGTCCAGCCCCACGAACAGCCGATCGTCGTCGGCAGGGGACTATGCGTCGTCATCGCGCTGATGATCGCCGTGTCCGTCGATCCGACATACATCACCAGGCTCGCCAGCCCCGGGGCCATCCCGATAGCCTGTGTCATATCGAGCGTCTGCTCGGTGTCATCGCACGCGCTTCTGCCACGGCCGCCGTTGTACACGCACGATGTGCTTGTTCCATCCGTCGAAAGCAGTGTAATAGGCACATTGTTCGTCTGCTTCGCGTTCTTGTAGTAGGTGGTCAGATCCGCCAGATCTGTGCCGTAATACTCCAGCAATCCCAGGTTCTGCCCTGCGCCGGTAAGCGCCGTCCCGCCATAGTACGCCGCGCGCATATCGCTGCCCAAAAACGACGCCGATGGCCCCGAGCCCGTCGTCGCGTGGGTCACCAGGGTCTTTGCGTCGACCCCCCGCGCCGCCGCCGCCTCGCTCCGCTTCACATACAGCGGATGCGGAATCGAGTAATTATCCAACCCCGACACATGCCATAGCTGAAACGGCAGCGTCGTCGTCGGCTCCCGGTCCGGCGAGTAGAAGGTGCGATTCTCCGTGGGATGCTGGTAAGTCCGCATCGTCACATGAAAGGCCTCCTCAATCGCCGACACCCGGCCTCTCACCTGAACATCCATTCCGTCGCGCGAACCGCCCACCACAGCCAGCCCATTCGCCTTCGCAAAGCTCAGCACGTCGTCATAATCTTGCTGGCTCGGCCCAAACCGCTCCGTGAACTCCTTCGGCGTTAGGTACTGGTGATAGACCCCGCTGTTCGGGTCATAGAGCTCTTCTAGAAAGCTCGTCAGCCCCTGCGGATCGCGCAATTGCAGCACGATATCCAGCTGCATCACCTGGCTTGCCGGCAGCCGCCCGACGGGCTGTGCCTGGTAGTTGCGAATCACCTCTCGCACATGATGGGTCGACGTATACTGCGCCTGGCAATCTATCGTCGCGATTGATACAGCAGCGGCCGCGAGACAGCAGAATAGACCTGATCTCCGAAACATGCATTTTCTCCTTTGCGCCTGATCGTCCTGCAAGGTTTTCACTGCAATTTGCTCGGGCCCGATAGCCTTTTTGTCAGCGTAGAGTACCATCGCCGTGCGCGAGTGACGAGAAAAATGCGCAGGTAAAATGCAATTCGTCCCGTTTTGGGTCGAACTTATCCCCAGTGACAGCCACTTATCCCTGTTTGGCCAGGTTACTAACTCATAATCTATAGTCCGGTAACTAATAACTAATGACTAATCTCCGGCTTTTTCTGAACGCTGGTCGCTGAACCCTTCGCCCTGCCCTTAGGAGGCACATAATGGAAGCGCACCAGGTAGATATTCTCGCCCTTGCCGTGCTTCGCCACTTTCAGCAGGTCAAGCACACCCAGAAACCCCGACGCCCGCGCCAGCTCCGGAGTAATATCCGGAAACCCGATCGTCTCGATCGAATCCACTTCGATCTCGCCTTCCTCCATGCGATACCGCTTACCCACCGCCACCCGAGGACTCATCCAGATCCGCACGCTGCACGTAATCTCCCCGCGCCGAACGCCCTCGCGCAGCCGCTTGGTGAATGTCATGGGGAGAGTCTACTCCGGGGTAGCCACAGACAAACCCGGGTGCCCACCTTCGCGCATCTAAGGTGGGAACGCAGCCGATCAATTGACAGGGCCGCGGCCATCTGGGCCAAATGCAAAAGGCGCCGAGATGCTGCTAGGGTATTTCCGAGGCCTCCTTATGATCGAATCCTCCGATCTTCGGAATGCGAGAATACCGCTCAGCCACGGAGGCGGCCGTATCCCCTCACTCGGCTTTGGCACCCTCATTCCCGACCCAGCCGTGACGATAACCGCGACCAGGAACGCGCTGGAAGCCGGCTTTCGACATTTTGATTGTGCTGAGCGATACCAGAACGAGCGCGAGGTCGGCGAGGCGCTGCAGGCAGGACTTGCCGCCAGCGAAATCGCACGCGAAGAGATTTTTGTCACGACAAAGTTGTGGAATTCCAATCATCGGCCCGAGCGCGTCGAACCGGCATTCGAGGCGAGCCTCGAACGGCTCAGGCTCAACTATCTGGATCTCTACCTCATCCACACTCCGTTTGCGTTCCAACCGGGAGACGAGCACGATCCCCGCGATCCAGGCGGCAATGTCATTTACGATCACGGAGTGACTCTTCTCGATACCTGGAAAGCGCTGGAGAATCTTGTTGACCATGGCAGGTGCCGGGCCATCGGACTCTCTGACATCACCTTGGACGGACTCTTGCCCCTCTACGAATCGGCACGAATCAAGCCCGCCGTCGTCCAGGTCGAGTCGCACCCATATCTGCCGGAGACGGAGCTTCTGGAATTCTGCAGGGAGAAGGGCATCGTGCTTTTGGCTTTTGCGCCGTTGGGCCACGGAACCAGGCCGGGGCCGATCGAAGATCCAGTCATTACAGCAATCGCCGCACGACTTGGAAAGACACCGGCGCAGGTGCTGCTGGCGTGGGCGGTGCAGCGAGGCACCGCCTTGCTCACCACGCCCAAATCGGCAGCCCGCGCCCGAGAGAATTTCAACATTTCACCCCTTCCGGAAGACGCGTTAGACGAAATCAACCGCATTCAGACGAGACAGAGACTCAACCCGGTCGTGCACACCGGCGTCCCGGGTTTCATTCCGCGAGGTAGTTCAATATGAAGACCGAACAGCTCCCAGAGCAGCCTATGCAAGAGGAACAGATACGCGAAGCACTGAATAACCACTGGCAGGCGTCGGCAGCCGGCGATGTCAACGCCGAGCACGATATTTACGCCGACGATTCCATTTGCGACTATCCCCAGTCCGGCGAGCGAATCCTCGGGCGAGCCAATTTGCAGGCCTTGCGAAGCCACCATCCCGGCAAGCCGTCGGGTTTCAAGGTCCGGCGAATCGTCGGACAAGGTGAGCTCTGGATCACGGAATACACCATCACCTACCAGGGGAGGCCGGCGTACACCGTGAGCATTATGGAGTTCCGCGACGGTAAGGTCGTGCACGAGACACAGTATTTCGCGGATCCCTTCGAAGCGCCCTCCTGGCGGAGCCAATGGGTTCAACCGATGGCCTAACACCGCCTTGAAGTGAGTCGAAGAGGCTGCCTTGGTCTCTTTGTCCAAGACTTAAGGTCCTATGGGCATCGCAAGAGGTGTCATCCTGAGCGGAGTCTGGTGCGCACGCGCCAGACGCAATCGAAGGATCTGTTTTGTTGTCGGAACGCGCTCGAATCTTCCACTCGGTCACAGCGAATTAGGTTTTTTGAAGAAGAGAAAGCCCGCTACCAGCTCAAATTCCAGATATGGACATGCCACTTCCACAAGCCATCTTCCTGCTTCCAGAAGACGACATACTTTATGTCAACCTGGACTTCAGGTGATCCGGCAGGTTCTGCCGTGATCACGCTCCTCCCCACTTCGACCAGACCCTCTCCAGCCGGCATTACATCCAGGGACTGGCGGGCAATTGACTTTGCGTTGTAGGACCGGATGATGTCGAACCAGAACCCTTCGATCTCCTGCCGGCCAAAGACCATTAGTCTGCCTGGCGGCAGGATGCGCGCATCCTTCGTGTAAATCTCGCCGATAGCAGCGAAGTTCCGCTTGCCGAAGACCTCGCTGTTGAACAGCTCGTTGGTCTTCGCCATCTCCTGCTTGATTGCGCTCAGATCGGTGTCAGTATCCATCGCCCGCCATGCTACTCCGACCGCGGACAAGTTGAAAGCCTAGGCGCGAAAGGGCCATTCTGAACGGAGCGTAGCGAAGGGTGGGAAGCAACAATGTCCGACGCAGGGCGCCCTGTCCTTCATGCAGCAGGATAGAGTGTGCAAGGGTCATTCTGAACGGAGCGTAGCGAAGTGAAGAGTCCACGCAATGCCGGGGTTGTTACGTCACTTGTTGGCTTTCTTCCACGGAGGGGAATCGAGAAGGTTCTTCCTGCAAGTCGCTGCTTCTGGATTCCCAGAGCCAAGTGCCACCGAGCGCGGCCTGAGCAAAGCCGAAGGGTCTGGATTTTCGGATATGGCTTAATTCCTGTCCCCCGAAACCTACCGCTTGATTTTGTCATCCTGATCGAAGCGCTGGCCGGGGTCCCCAACTTACCCCCAAAATACATACAAATAATTCTATAAATTTAACCCACCACCATTACTATATAAAATATATATTCCACCATCCAATTACAAACAAAATCTTTAACATAATTAAATTAATCTACACAAATATATCCAACCTATTTATAAAACCAAACTCCTAACCATAATAAAATCCACACATCACTAATCTACAAAATAAATCTAACTTAAATAAATTCTCATTCCCACACAAACTAAAACTACACCAATTAAAACCATTCCTCTCACTCATTAATCTATCTTACAAACCTAAAATAATAAAAACATCACCACCATCACAAAATTATAAAAACTAAAATCACACATTATTTACAAAATTTACAAACTTCATAAAAAAATCATTATTCAACTTTTACAAAAAATAACTTTTCCAAACACAAATTTCACACAAATAACAATTCAAAAATACAATAACAAATACACTTACTCAAAATAACACATACAATACACAACATCTTATTAAAAAACACAAACACAACAACATTACAATACATACATACAAACAAATCAACAAAACACATAAACAAAAACAACAAATTTAAATACACTTACAACAACACAAATCAAACAACATACAAAAACATACAACAAAAATAAAAATTTACTCATTTAATAATAAAAAACAATTTCATCTTAACAACAATCAAAAAAAAACACAAAAAAAAAACAATACATACAAATAAATCTCAAACTTATAAAAAATAATAACATTAAAAATCAAAAAAAAAACACATTAAAAAAAAAAAAACAAAAAAAAAAAAATACATAAATCAATAACACACATCATCTTCTCTTACAATACATTAAAACTCATCATTCAAATACTCAATACAAATATACAATTCATAAATTAATAATTCAATTAACACAATAATACATAAAATATTACAAAAAAAAAAACAATAAATCACAAAAAATTAATATAATTACAACATAAAATACAAAACAATTTACACTCATAAAACACTCAAAAAAAAAAAACACATATAATTAATAATCACAATAATACACAACAAACAACAATCACACAAACATACAATAAATACAAATACAACTATACATCAATATTAATAAACACAAAACACATCATCAAACAATACACAATAATACAATAAATACAACATCAAAATAATATTATTATACATCTTAACATACAAATACACATAATAAAAAAACATAAATCACAATTCATACAATACTCACACAACACACAAACAAAAAATATACTAATACACAACTTACATACAATAAACATCAACAATCAATTAAACATAAAAAAAAATAATTAAATACAAAAAAATTTAATACAAAACAAAATCTCAACACAAAATACAATAATACAATATAAAAAATAATCTTACTCAAATAAATACCAAAAATTACAATATACATAATAAAATAATACAAAAAAAAATAAACATACATTAATAAAACAAAAACAAAAAATTAAAATAAAAAAAAACAACACAACATTTAACAAATAAACAAAAACACATCTATAACATAAATCTAAACTTTAAAACACACACAAAATCATACAAAATAATATAAAAAAATAATATATAATCATTACTCATTATAATCACTCTTACAATTAATTAAATTAACACATACATCAAAAAATTCACAAACAAATAAAACACAAACACTCTACACACAATATACCATAAAATCAATACACATACACATTATATATTAACTTACAAACTAAATATAACACAAATCAATCTAACAATACAAAACAAAAAACAAAAAATAACACTAATCAAATACAAAACATTATCAAAACAATTAAAACAAACATACACACATAACAATAATCTCATAAAACAAACACTCACTCAACAATAACAAAAACATATATACTTACAACAAAAAACTCACATATAAAAACATACAATACACTCAACACACAATAATACATACAATACAATCACATCATACACAAATACAACACACACTCCTAATTAACATCAATCAACACAAACACACAAAAACACACACACACAATACATACACTTCTTACACTTAAAACAAAACACACTCACATAAAAACACCACACTCACTATAATTCACTCACTCAACTTAACATTACAATAACAACACAATCTCCAATAAACATAACACACTAATCACACACAAACACAACAATTTCTCTCACAATAATTCATACAATTACAAAAACAATACATATAAATCAACAACACAATCACATCAACACACACAAACACACTCAATAAAAACATAATACACACACAAAAAAATAACATACATCCTTCAATCTACAAACTCAAAACATTTATATAATCAATACCTTAAACATCTCCTTATAAAACTCAAATCACCAACAACCACTTAAACACAAATTCTCATCATCCAACACTCACAAACACTACACTCACTAACATCCATAACAACAAAATTTACCTTACATATATAAATCATTACATAACTAACAACACACTCACAAACACATCATCTAATATACACACACTACAAATACTACAACCAACAATAAATACCTCCATCCTACTCTACCATCTCTCCCTCCCTACCCCCAGACGCGCGGTTTTTGCGCGGTGGGGTGGATGGCGCGTAGTAGAAGGCTCTGCCTTTTTTCTATAACCAATCTGGGTGCCCCATCCTGAGCGAAGCGAAGGGTGGGAACAGAGAACATTTGGCCCGCACATCACTCTCAGCGCAGGCGAACTCGGTAGAAGCGCGGGAGCTTGAGACCCGCGAATAAAATCGGTCCGAAGGACAGCACCTTGCTGCCGTAGGCCGGAGCGCAGGCTGTTACGAAATCAGGCGCTCAGTTCTATCGAAGAGGTCCTGAAGGTGCTGCTCGCTCCGTTTGCCGTTGAGTGCTTGACGAAGAAAAATCCTCACATCAGATTCTCTTAAGATAAGGATCAGTCCGCGCGTTTGCTGATAGACGCGCCGTACATGCTCGAAAACGTGCGTCGAGAGAGGTTCCTGAGCCCGGCAGACCATTATCAGGAATCTGCCGACCTGATCGTTCATATAGTAGGACGCTTGTTGAAAATCATCTGCGGCTAAGACTTCATAGTTCTTACATTCCCAGAGCACCTGCGTTGCATTGTATTTCTGCCTAATAATCGCCCAAAAGCCCCCGGTCGCCCTATTCGAGGCAATCCAGTCGCGAATGCTTGTAGTGTCGCTGTTCCTCACCCTCGGCTCGACATTAGACAGCGATCTAAAAAAGCAGAGTCTAATCACTTCACCGACCAAATCTTCAAATTGTCGCGCACTTGCTCGTCCCATTGGTAAAGTAGCCAGGGCATCCGAAAGCTCTTGGAGTTTAATTCGGTACGACGAGTGTGAAAATGACTCGGGAACCTCTGTAATGATTCCCGAGGTGCGCAGTGTCACGGATTCACTCAGGGAGGTGATCACTCGCGCTTGTAACTGAAGGCCCTCTACATACGAAGGATGAACCACCACGATTGAGTCTTGATCTATAGACAATGCCCCAGAGTTCTCGGCCTCAGACGATTTAAAACGAGTTGGGGCTCCCGGGCGCTTGAGTCCCCAAAATCCGATGTTATAAAGCAGCTGAATGAAAAGATCAGGAGCGGTAAAACTGTAAATCCACGTCTTACACGCGTCCTGAACCTCATCATCAACCAAAAGTTTCTTGATGAAATCCTCAATGCTACCGACCGTGTATTCCGTCCCCAACCCAAAGAATCTAGTGAGAACGACGTTGAGTTGTGGATAATTGTCGGCATATTCATCCGACAATTCCTTCAGGCGATTCTCAGAGAATGACCGCTGTGCTTCATCCAAGTCCTCCGCGTAAATCTGACCTCGTTGGTGCGATTGCGCGATACTCAACGCAGTTGAAGTATAAAGTAGGACATCTCGAGGTCTGTATTGGCAATTGGTAAAAACCCGGTTTTGACTGTCTTGTGGGTCGCCTGCAAAGAACATTTTCCAGGTTGATCCATCCAGAGCGAACTTGGAAATCAATCCTACATTGAGTCGTCGTTCAACTAGTTCTCGGAGTAGCTCCCGCGTCCAATCGAGAGAAACAAGCGACGTTTCCAAGCGCGAGAACTCACTGTCGAGCTTCCGGACGCGATCAAAAACATTTTCGCGCAAAAATACCATCGGTTGTACCGCCTCAGTTGCAGATCGGAGCTCAACGCAGGCATGCATTAAGGCCATCACTAGAACGACGGCCTTGTCTGAGTCGTCCCATTCATCGTCGAGACGGTCTATCATTACAATCTGCTGCATACGGGGCTGATCACCATATTCGGCGGAAACTTCCTTCGCTAATCTGTCAGTCTTGTTCCTAAATTTGATCCACTCTCTCGTGTTATTGGCGCTTAGGTGCTGAAAACCTTCCTCAATAAGTGTCAACAAGCGTAGATCAAACTCGAACTGCTCGATAAGGTTACGCTCCCGCGTAAGTTCGCTTCCATCTGAAGTGGGAAACGAAAAAAGGCCCTGCTTCTTCCAGGCCAGGACGCATTCATCAAGGATTGTCCTGACAAAGCTTGAAACCAAAGTCTTGAATGGTTTTTGTTGTACACGTTTATCCCAATCAGAGGCCACGAACGCGCCAGCAGTGGATAGCAGCTTCGGAACCAACAAGAGAGTGTTTTTGGGATATCTGCCACTTAGATAGAACGTGATTGCAGTTTTTCCTGTGCCGCGTCGCCCAACAAAAAAGGTTTTGCCTGAGTCCGCATCCTGCGCATACCGTATCGCCGGTGTTTCCACGAAAAGGCCGGGAACTGTGCGAATCAAGTCGTGCTCGGCAAAGGACTGTCCCAGCTTTGCCTTCGCGAACGCCTGTTTTGAGAGTTGGAGAGGTTGGCTCCCACTGTGATGCTTTGCCATGAAGAGAATCGATCCTTGGTGGGGGACCCGATAACCAATCGAAAAGTTACCACATCCATCTGCGGCTCGAAAGCTTGAATTTCCTCAATGAATCAAGAGTCTCGTTGTTATCAACTCTCTTCCGCACCCTCCACCCCTCCCGATCATTTATTCTTGAGCACGCAAGGAGAGCCCCCATGAACGTCGTCCTCTACAGCCCCACCGGAATGATCGGCAGCCGCGTCCTCAACGAGCTTGTCTCCCGCGGCCATCAGGTCACTGCCATCGCCCGCGATCCATCCAAGGTCCCCGCCCATCCCGGCGTCGCCGCCCTCAAGGGAGACATCTTCGACACCGCCGATGTCGCCGCCAAGACCGTCGGCGTCGATGCAGTCATCAGCGCCTACGGCCCCGGCACCGGAGACGTGAACGACCTGCTCAAAGCCACCCGCTCCCTCATCGCGGGACTCGACCAGTCCGGAACCAAACGCCTCATCTTCGTCGGCGGAGCCGGCAGCCTCAACGTCGCCCCCGGTGTCGACGTCATCGCCTCCGGCTTCCTGCCCCCGGAATACACGGACATCGCCATCGCCCACCGCGACGCCAAAAACCTCCTCCACGAATCCGACCTCGACTGGACCTATTTCTCGCCCCCCGGATTCATCCAGCCCGGCGAGCGCACCGGCAAATTCCGCCTTGGCAAAGACGACCTCATCACCGATGAAAAGGGAACCAGCTCCATCTCCGCCGAAGACTACGCCATCGCCCTCGTGGACGAGCTCGAAAACCCGAAGCACATCCGCGAGCGCTTCACTATCGGCTATTGACTTAGTTTCGTCATCCTGAGCAGCACGCGCAGCATGCGAAGCCGAAGGATCTGCATTTCACAAACTTTGGCAGAGAATTTTGCTGATCCCGCTACAATAGAAACAGAGGTAAAAAAGCCCGGCTCCGCGCCGGGCTTTTGCTTTCTCGGCGAGCGAGGGCGCGCCTCTCGAACACAAATAGCTACCGGCAACCCTAAATCGATTGCAATGAATGGATTACGGGTATGCTCAATAAAATGAATGGGTTACAGAACTACAAACTTTAGATGGGCGGAAACTCTGTGCAATGAATCGGTTACAGGACCCTCAAGTGAAATGAATGGGTTACAGAATTACAACGGGCAAGCCATTTGAAATGAATGGGTTCCGGAAGTACAAAATTCCGGGGGGGGAGGGGGGTACCTAGCCGATCGTCAGCAGCCTTGGCTCGATTCGATCCGGGAAAATCTCCAGAAACCCCACCGATATGGGCAGCGAGAATCGTCTCGGCCCCGCGCTCCCCGGATTGAAATAAAGCACGCCCTTCGCCCACTCGATCTCCGGCTTGTGCGAGTGCCCGCAGACCACCGCTGCAATCCCCGCCGCAACCGGATCAAGATCCAGCGCCATCCGGTCATGGAGCATATAGATGGATTGGCCGCCCAGCTCCACCAGCTCCGTCTCCGGAAGCCGCCAGCAACGCCCGCCGCGATCGACATTGCCCCGAATCGCGGTCACCGGAGCAACCTCAGCCAGCTCGTCCAGAATCGCCGCCTCGCCCACATCGCCCGCATGCAGGATGTGCTCGACCCCAAGCAGCGCCGCCGCGACTTCTGGCCTGAGCAGCCCATGTGTGTCCGAGATGACCCCAACCAGCACAGCTACAGCCCGATCGTCATCCGCGTCCGCGGGTCGAGGTAATCCCGCAGGGCGTCACCCAGGAAGTTGAAGGCCAGCACGCACAGCATCACCGCCAGTGCGGGGAAGATCACCAGGTGTGGAGCGTCGAAGAGGTGGGACCGCGCCCCGTCGAGCATCGACCCCCAGCTCGCCGCCGGAGGCGGAACGCCCAGCCCCAGGAAGCTCAGCGTAGCCTCGGCCAGAACCGCCCCGGCCATGCCGATCGCCGACTGCACGATCAGCGGCTGGATGATATTAGGCAGGATATGCCGGACGAAGATCCTCAGGTCGCTCGCCCCTAGGGCCCGGGCGGCCTCCACGAACTCCCGTTCCCGCACCGCCAGCACCTGCCCCCGGACAAGCCGGGCGTACCCCACCCAACCCCCGATCGACAGCGCCAAAATCAAATTAATCATCCCCGGACCGAGGAAGGCCACAAACGCAATCGCCAAAAGTATGCCCGGAAGCGCAAGAAAGGCATTCATGACGAAGATATTCAGCATCGTATCCAACACACCGCCGTAGTAGCCGGCGATGCCGCCGAAAACAATGCCAAGAAATAAAGAACAACTGACAACCGAGACCGCAACTATCAGCGACAATCGTGCTCCATACAGGATGCGAGACAGAATATCGCGCCCCAGCTCATCGGAGCCCAGCCAGTGCGCCGCGCTGGGGGAGGCCAGCCGGTGATTCAGGTCAATGGCCGCCGGGTTGGCGGGGGCAATAACCGGCGCAAGGACGGCCGCCAGGACAAAACCAGCGAGCAAGAGTGCGCCGAGCGCGGCAAGCGGTTGAGAACCCATGCGTTGCAGAAGATGACGGGCCATTGAAAGACAGATTTTAGCTTCTCGACGGAACAAAATCGAAGAAATCGAATATGCTGAATATGAGGCATCCCTTCTAGTAATCCCTCATGAGGTCCTAAAGTAACAGGGCCCTTAACCAGAAAGGACACCGAAGCTTGCGCATCCTGCTGCTGGGCCTGAACTATACACCCGAGCTGACCGGCATTGGCAAATACTCTGGAGAGATGATGGAGTGGCTAGCCGCGCGCGGCCATGACGTCCGCGTCATTACGACGCCTCCTTACTATCCCGCCTGGAATGTGCGCGACGATTACCGGTGGTGGCAGTACCGCAAAGAAACCTCGCCCGCCGGCGCAACCATCTATCGCTGCCCGCTCTGGGTCCCCAAGCGGCCAAACGGGATCAGCCGTATGGTGCATTTGGCGTCTTTCGCCACTAGCAGTCTACCGGTGATGCTCAGTTCCGTCCTCTGGCGTCCGCACGTCGTGTTGGTGGTTGAGCCGGCATTCTTCGGCGCCCCATCAGCCGTTCTCACTGCCATGCTCTCCGGCGCGTCCTCCTGGCTTCACATTCAGGACTTCGAAATCGACGCCGCATTCGAACTCAACCTGCTTCCATCGCAAGGAGCGATCCACAACTTCGCCCTCGCCTACGAGCGTTTTGTTATGCGCGGTTTCACGCGCGTCTCGAGCATCTCGCACAACATGGTAAAGCGCCTGGCCGAAAAGGGCATCGACAACCGGAAGGCGGTCCATTTCCCGAATTGGGTAGACGTAGATTCCGTCCGGCCCCTCGCCGGTCCGAACCAGATACGCCAGGAGCTCGGGCTGCGCGACGACCAGGTGGTGTTGCTCTACTCCGGCAATCTCGGCCTCAAGCAGGGCCTTGAAACCTTGCCGCCGCTCGCCTCGCAACTCTGTGACGACCCTCGGCTCCACTTTGTCTTCTGCGGTGACGGAGCATTCCGCCCTCAGCTGGAGCTGATGACCGCCGGTCTCAGCAATGTTTCTCTGCTGCCCCTTCAGCCGATCGAAAAGCTGAACGAGCTTTTGAATGCCGCCGACATCCACCTGCTGCCGCAGAAAGAAGACGCGGCCGACCTGGTGATGCCCTCGAAATTAACCGGAATGCTGGCCAGCGGACGTCCCATCATCTCGACCGCAGCGGCCGGCACGCAGGTAGCCGAGGTCGTTGCGGGGCGCGGTATAAACGTTTCGCCCGGTAACCAGCAGACACTACTTGAGGCTGTTCTTACACTTGCGGCCAACAAAACAATGCGCGAGGAGATGGGCCGAGCTGCCCGCCTCTATGCTGAAGAACATCTTGGCAGAGAGCGGGTTCTGCTACGCTTTGAGCTCGAGATGGAACGCCTGCTGGCCGAGTCGGAGATACGAGAGGTTCGCTCCGCGCCGAGATCGGAAGCCCCCGCGCCCCGCCCGGATTGAGATTTTGCGCGTACTAAGTAAGCGCATTGATGTACGGATGTCGTTTTACCGGCATTCGGAATTGCTGTCATCGGTAGCAGCTCATAAGCTACTCACAGGAGCAGATTGACTTGAAGAAAGCCCTCATCACCGGCGTCACCGGACAGGATGGAGCCTACCTCGCGGAGTTCTTGCTGAAAAAAGGCTACGAAGTACACGGTATCAAGCGCCGTACTTCGCTTTTTAATACCAACCGGATTGATCATCTCTACGAAGATCCGCACGTGCCTACCCGTCATTTCATTCTGCATTACGGTGATCTAACTGATTCCAGCTCTCTTATCCACATCGTCCAGAAAGTGCAGCCGGACGAGATTTACAACCTTGCAGCGCAGAGTCATGTGCAGGTCTCTTTCGAAGAACCCGAATACACCGCGAACGCCGACGCACTCGGCACGCTACGGCTTCTGGAAGCCATCAGGATTCTCGGGCTCGAGAAAAAGACACGCTTTTACCAGGCATCCACGTCCGAGCTCTACGGACTCGTGCAGCAAATCCCACAGACTGAGACCACTCCGTTCTACCCCCGTTCGCCGTACGCAGTTGCCAAGCTGTATGCATATTGGATCACCGTGAATTATCGGGAAGCATACGGCATCTTCAGCTGCAACGGAATTCTCTTCAACCACGAGTCGCCCTTGCGCGGCGAGACTTTTGTCACTCGCAAGATCACTCGCGCTCTGGCTCGCATAAAGGTTGGAGTGCAGGACACGCTCTATCTCGGTAATATGGACGCCCTACGGGACTGGGGCCATGCGCGTGACTACATCGAGATGCAGTGGCTCATGCTCCAGCAGGAGGAGCCGCGCGATTATGTCATCGCCACCGGCGAGCAGCACAGTGTTCGCGACTTCGTAAAGCTCAGCGCTGAGTTCCTCGAGATGCCTCTGCAGTGGGAGGGCATCGGAGTCGACGAGAAGGCCTACGACAACAAGGGTAATCTCGTTGTTTCGGTCGATCCGCGCTACTTTCGCCCGACTGAAGTTGAAACACTGCTTGGCGACCCCACCAAAGCCCGGCGCGAGCTAGGATGGACTCCGCGCACCACCTTCGAGGAGCTAGTGAAGGAGATGGTCACCGAGGACTTTTCTACTGCCGAGCGCGACGCCCTGGTAAAGAAGCACGGATACACAACCTACAACTATCACGAGTTGTAAGCGCCGGAGATCACGCAATGGAAAAGACCAGCAGGATATTTGTCGCCGGCCATCGCGGCCTTGTCGGCAGCGCGATCCATCGCGAGCTGGAGCGGAAAGGTTACGCCAACCTGCTCCTGAAAACGCGCAATGACCTTGACCTCATGAATGGTCCCGCGGTCAAAAAATTCTTCGCTGAAGAGCGCCCTGACTACGTGTTTCTTGCCGCTGCGAAAGTGGGCGGAATTCTAGCAAACAAGACTTATCCTGCGGATTTCATTCGCGACAACCTTGAGATTCAGAGCAATGTAATCGACGCAGCCTGGCACTCAGGCGTCAAACGCCTGTTGTTTCTCGGATCTAGCTGCATTTACCCCAAGCTCTGTCCACAGCCGATCAAGGAAGAATACCTTCTTACCGGCCCGCTTGAGCCGACCAACCGCGCATATGCTCTCGCCAAGATCGCCGGCATTGAAATGTGCTGGGCCTACAACCGCCAATATGGCACGCAATTCCTGGCCGCAATGCCCACCAACCTCTACGGCCAGGGAGACAACTTCGACCTCAACAAGTCGCACGTGCTGCCGGCGCTTATCCGCAAAGCTGCAGAAGCCAAAGCAACCGGCGAGAAGAAGATGATAGTCTGGGGAACCGGAACCCCCCGCCGTGAACTACTCTATAGCGACGACCTTGCCGAAGCCTGCGTCTTCCTGATGAACATGCCCGAGGACCGCTTTCAGACCCTGCTGAACAACGAGGAGCCGCCCCTCATCAACATCGGTACCGGCCACGATCTCAGCATCCGCGAGCTGGCCGAGCTGGTTTGCCGCGTCGTCGGCTTTGAAGGCAAACTCGAATTCGACACGACCAAACCGGACGGCACTCCGCAAAAGCTGATGGATTCCTCACGTATCAATCATCTGGGCTGGCAGGCGCGCACCAGCCTCGACGATGGCATTCGCCTTACGTACGAGTGGGCCAAGGACAGCCTCGTTCTTACACCCGCCTGATTCGGCCCTAAAGTGAAACCGTAGCGCACCTTTCCGTAAATCTATCGGGATCGTTGTAGTGGAACCCCCCGAACATCAGGCTGTCATCGAGCAGAACGCGCGCATCCGCGATGCTGATTTGCTGTGAACGCCGCAGAGGATTTCTCGCCGGAGATTTTCGGTCGAGAGCCCCCCTGCCTATAAGCAATTTAGTAGTTGAACCTGTAGCGAAACTCTCCGTAAATTTGTCGCGGATCGTTCCAGTGGAATCCGCCGAACGTCAGGCTGTTATCCAGCTGCACGCGGCGATTTGCCACATTCACAGAGTTTGCGGAAATAGTGTATTTCTCGGCGAAGGTCTTGCCGATGGCTAGATCGAAGGTGGTGTGGCCCGGAAGGTATGGGCCGGGATATTGCGCCTGAGGCGTTCCGTACAAACCGTTCGTAAAACCCGAGCCATAGTAGACATTCGTTGACGCGTAGGCATGCCAGGGCAGGACGCCGTTAAAGCCGACGTTCAAGGTGTTTCGCTGATCATGGTCTACGGGTGAAAGACCAGGGGGAATATCGAGCGGGCACGACGACGTGACCGGGGCGGGACAGATCAGGCCTCCCGTGATCGGCGAGGTCGCCTGAGCGATCTGGTTTGCATAGGCAAGGTGAAACTGGCCATGGTGAAAGACGTCGGGAGAACGCAAGGTGAGTTGCCATCCTTGAATCAGCGCATAAGACCAGGTGATCGGCCAGAAGATATTTGATTCGCCGATATTGTTGTGGTCCAGCCAGTTCTCCGCCCTGGTCTCGTAGTTATAAGCCGACAAGGTCCAGTTGCGGTATGGAATCGTGATGCCATATTGCCATTGAATATCCCGCTCGCCATGCAGCGGAGAAAAGGTAAGATCCTGGCCGTTCGCGAGGTCAAGCAGAGGGCCGGTGGCAGTAACGAGTGGCGGGGCCTGGTAGTAGTACCCATAGAAGCCCTGTAAGACCCAGTTCAGCCGTGGGATTTTCAAAGCGCCGCCTAAGCGTGGATCGGTTGCGTTCTCTGAGATGGTTGCATTGAACTGCGTGAGGCGAAGTCCGGTGATCAGGGTTAACCATGGAGTCACCTTGAATTTGTCGTTGATGAACTCGGAGACCACCCCGCCATTCACTCCTATGGAAGACGAGGGAACGTTTGGCGTACCGTCGGTGAAATAGTTATCGAAGTAGTTGTATTGGTGCTGAAAAAATCCGTAGACGCCGGCTTGAAGATCATTCTTCCAGAAGTTGTAGTTTAGGGCCGTCTGCATACCCACGTAGTTGGCGTCCTGATTGACCGTCGAGATGACAGGATAGTCGTTGGCGCCGCCTCTATAGTCGGCTCCGTTGTAGTGATAGAAGGGAGAAACCGTCAGCAGCGTGTTGGGGTTAAAGGTGTGGACCCAGGAGAAAGTAACATAGCCATCGGGCTCGACTTCGGCGTCGTGCAGGCCGCTCGACGGATACACCTGGTTTCCGATTGAGTTGGGGTCGGGGTCGATGGGGATCTGGTAATAGTCCCGGCGAAGTGAAGTCACCAGGCGATATTGGTTTTTCGGATCGGGATTGAAGATGAACGTGGCGAATCCACCGAAGCCGTTTACCGCATCGTTAACCACCTCAGGAACGGGGGTCTGGAGTCCGTAATTGCTGCGGTTCCCGTTCAAGCTGCCATACCATGCGAACCGCTGGGTGTGCCCTCCGCAACTGATCTGATCGTCGGTTTGGTAAAAATTTCCCGCGGTGAGAACGAGATCGCATTCCCTGTCGCGCTCAAAGCCGGTTCGCGGCACCACGTTGAAGACTCCGTAGGTACGATCTCCATAGTCGGCGTCATAGCTGCCGCTATAAACCTCGAGATTGTCGATATCTCTCGGCAGGATCTGCGGCCCCAGATTGGTGGCGATGTTCGTATTGGGAATAGGGACGCCATCGATCAGCCAGTTGACCTGATGGCCACCCATCATGTGCAGCATATCGTGCGTCACATACGAGGCGGGAACATAATCGGTGATCATCGCCAGGCTGTTGGTGCGATCGGCTCCTGGAGTTTGCTGAATATCTGTGCGGCTCACCATCGTTGTCGGCGTAGCACTGTCCGTCGGCGCCACCCCAACGGTTTCCGGCACGACGATGTTCTCTTTTGCGCCTTCGACGGCCAATTGGAAATGAAGCACCGGACTAGTGTCAGATTCAACGATTACGTCCTGGGTCACCTGCTGAAAGCCCTTCGACGTGACGGTGACCGAGTAATTACCGATGGGTACAGAAGTGAATCGAAATTCTCCGTTGTCGTTGGAATCCTGAGATTGAGCCCAGTCCGAGTTTTGAGCCTTAAGCGTTAGGTGAGCGCCCTGGATGGGCCGGTGTTGAGGATCATGAACGATGCCGCGCACAGAACCGAAGATCGTCGCGAACGCAAATGGTACCGGCAACAAAATCAAGAGTAGTAGGATGCATGCACTCTTTCGCATGGGAAGTCTCCTCGCCGCACGAAAACGCGGCAAATCGTATCTGAATCTGTTACGAATCGAGCGAACCGGCAGCCGTCTAGCCGCCCTGTTTACGCTTCAGGGAAATATCGATTAGGCGAGGAGAACGGGAGGGCCGCGCTTCTGGCGGGCGCGGTCGAAGGAGACGCGGCGCTGCGCATTGGTCTGCGGCGAAACCGCGGGATGACGCATGACGCCCGCGAAGACCGCTGCCGCCGTTGAGGGAGCGAAGGAGGGAACCAGCAGAACCGATGGCGCCGCCGGGGTGTACCGGCATTTTTCCCGGACCGCATGTGCCCCGGAGCTCTGCGTCACGTCTTCAACTGCCATTTCGCAATGATGCCGGCCCTCCCTCCGGCAACACGCCGGAGCAGCTGCCTCAGCTAGACTCGGACCGAAGAGAGAAGATACTAACGGCAGGCTGAAGAACAGCATCAGCGAGATGGCGAGCGCGCGACGCACAGGCTCATTGTAGCCCGAGTCGCAGTTCCGGGCGCAAACTAGCTAGCGGTCAGCGTAGTATCCGTCGCGCGTCTGCACGATCAGATCCTTCTTGGTCGCCGTCAGCACGATCTTGTGATATCCGCTGTCCGTGCTTTGTTTATCCGGCGTGTAGCCCAGCATGTACTGGCTGCGCATTTCTTCGGCAATCGTGGTGTAGATCTGGTCGGCTGTTTCTTTCTTGGTGACCTCAAATACGCGCCCACCGGTCTGCCCGCAAATCTGCTCCAGGATCTTCTTCCCATCCACATGCGACTCCTGCGATTGCGGCCGCTGTCCACCGCGTCCTCCGCCCGGATATCCACCGCCGCCACCCGGATAGCCCCCGCCTGGATATCCCATGCCGCCATGACGCCCACCGGGATATCCACCGCCCGGACCGCCACCGCCGCCATGCCCCTCTTCGCCTTTGTAGTAAATCGCATAGACAACCGTGTCGGCACGCTGCGCCGCCTCGATCGCGCTGTTCAGCGTCTCCTTGCTGCCTCGATCCACGCCATCGGTAAGCACCACCACCGCTTTGCGTCCCTGCTGCTGCTTCATCACTTCGTTGGAGGCGAGATAGATCGCGTCGTACAGCATCGTTCCGCCCCCGCCATAGTGATGGCCCCCCGAACCCTGCCCGGAGTCTTGGCCCGAGCTGTCACCGCCGCTCGTTTGCTGGAACTGCGGCGCTCCGATCTGGTCGATCGCGGCCCGCAGCTTGCCTTTATTCGATGTGAGGTCCTCGAGCAGATCCACTTCGCGGTCGAATTGAATCAGGAAGGCCCGATCCTTGGGGTCGGTCAGCATCGCATCCAGAAAGTGCTGGCTCCCCGAGCGCTCATCATCGAGCGCCTTACGCTGGCTCATGCTCGTGTCGACCAGCAGACCCAGGTTGAGCGGCAGGTCCTTGTCAGGATTGAAATACTTGATCGTCTGCGGCCGGCCATCTTCAGTGAGGGCAAAATCCGCCTTGGTCAGGTTCGGCATGATGGCGCCGTGCTTGTCGCGCACTGTCACCGCCATGGTCACAACCTTCACGTTTACCTGCACAGTTGTTGCGGGGGCATTCTGAGCTGTGGTGGGGGCGTTCTGCGCTATAGCAGGAGCGTTCTGAGCGTTCGCGGCCCCGGAGCCTGCCATCGGCAGCCATGTCAGAAGGAAGAGAAGCAGCTTTGGGGTGTTAAGCAAGCGCATGCCAGTGCGCTGAAGGAGGATCGGTTTCGTCATTCGATATATCCAGAACGCCCTTGGTTGCAGGCGCAATGGTTAGACGGAAAATCTTCACTTTGGGCCACACTCGGGCCCTCGCTATTTGTCGCGTACTTTGCCGGCCGCCTTCCACTTCAGTACCACGTAGGAGAGATATCCCAGATGAATGATCCACGTCACGGCATAGGCGAGCACAAGATGGCGGTGAAACATGGGGTTCATGCGGCCTCCAATGCCGCATGTGCGGCGCGGCTGTCAGCCTGTTGCTGGCGATATTCGGCGGTATATCGCAGACTCACCACAAAGATGCCCCACGCCAGCCAACCTGCCATGTTCCACCACAGCGCGGGCATCATGCTCGGGTCAACACCTGAGTTCGGCCCGCCGAAAAACACCGGAGCCGGGTGCTGCGTCCTCCACCAGCGTGTCGACATATACACAATGGGCACGTCCAGATAGCCGAAGATCGCGATCACAGCGGCCAGTGTCCGCATCTCTGGCCCGGCGGTGAACCTGCGCACCAGCAGGTAAGCGACATAGATCAGCCACAGAACCAGCGTCGTCGTTAGCCGGGCATCCCATGTCCACCAGATACCCCACGCCGCGCGCCCCCACAGTGACCCGGTGGTCATCCCAATCAGGCAATAAACCACGCCCATCTCCGCCGATGCCAGCGCCAGCGCGTCCGCCTTCAGTGCGCGCGGCTGATTCCGGTTCCTCAGCGCCAGATATGTGACCGAACAGATCAGGTTCACGGCGAAAAACACCGCCATGCCGCACCACGAGGGCACATGGTAGTAGAGAATTCGCGAAATCTCACCCTGTTCCTGGTCGATCGGCACCACGAACATGGCCACGCGAAATCCATTTGCCAGCAGCACCAGTGTCAGCGCCAGCCAGAACCAGCGAATCAGCTTCATCTTCTTCCTTGTGTATACGATCCAGTTTACTCTACTGAGGTTCGCCGCATTTCCCTGCAGCTGCCTCTTTCCAACCCTCTATGCGCAGGAGTAAAAAGGATAATCATGGCGTGGTTCACTGTCATTTTTGGCGGCATTATTCTCATCATCGGTCTTCTCGGACAAATCTTCGGCATCCGGAAGGGAAGGTCAGCTCATCCCGAAGACAAGCGCATGGGCAGGCTCATTTTCACCGTCGGGTCTGTCGTTGTTGCTCTCTGGATCGTCACCTTTGTCGCCGTCCATCTCCTGCAGTTCAAGGCGACCGGCCACTGGTAGCGCTCGACCTTCGGCGAACCCTCTGATCGCGAGTTCACCTTACTCCGCGTGCAGCACCAGCTCAAACAGCAGCACGCCGATCGTCGTGAAGATCACGTCGTAGCCGGCCAGCAGCTCAATCCACCACGTCGGGTCTGTCTCTCCTGACAGGATCGCCGACGTCCCCAGCGCCATACCCAGCAACGCCGGCATAAATATAGGAAACAGGATCAGCGGTAGCAGCAATTCACGGTTCCGCGAGCGGATCGACAGCGCCGCGAAAAAAGTCCCGTTTACCAGGATCGCCCACGTCCCCAGCGGCACCGCCAACAGCAGCAACCACACATTCCCCAGCGGGTGCAGGTTGTAAAAAATCCCGAACAGCGGAGCCAGCAGCACCTCCACCCCGCTCACAAAAATGAAATTAGCGATCACCTTGCCTAGAAACAACGACGCCGCCGGCGCGGGTGTCATCCGGTGCGCATCAAGAACGCTATGCCGCAGCTCGCGCGCCCACGCCTGATTCAGCGCGCTGACCGCGGCGAACAGAATCGCCACGCAGAGAATCGGCCCGGCAATCTGCCGAGAGACTACCCGCGTAGGATCGAAGGCCAGGCTGAAGATCACCACCACCAGCAGCGCGAAAAACAGCATCGAGTTGATCGCGTCCCGTGAGCGCCACTCGATCCGCAGGTCTTTCGCCAGATGCATCAAGAAATAGGGCGTTTTCAAAGGTAGTCCCGCTTCATAGATGCGCATCCTTCGTCAGTGCGGCGATATTCGCACCCGCCTTTCCGGAATTAGCCGCTCGCATGTAGTCCGCAGGCGACAGCACAATCTGAGTTCCGCGAGTCCCCGCCGAAACTGAGATCAAATCGAACAGCTCAATCGTTTCGTCCACATAAGCAGGGAAGTCCTTCTTCGCGCCAAAGACCGTTACACCGCCGCGAACGTACCCGGTAAGCGGCTCGACCTCTTTCAGCGAAACCATCTCCGCCTTCCGCGTCCCCGCCGCCCGCGCCAGCTTCTTGAAGTCCAGTTCTTCGCTCCCCGGAACGACCGCAAACACATGCTCGCGCTCGCTGGTCACGCACAGCAGCGTCTTGAAAACCTGCTCCGGCGGCATTCCGATCTTCTCCGCGACCACCACCGCCGAAAACTCCTCCGGATCGACTGCATACTCGCGCAGTTCATACGCGATCCCCAGCGAATCGAGATACCGCGCCGCATTTGTCTTCATGCCCGCAGCCTCGCTCCCGCTGTTTCCACGAGAGACGCGACGGCCCCCGCCTGCAGAGTGAGCAGAAAATCCGCGACCGGTTCGGCCAGCTCACGCTGGTGCGTTGTCAGCACGATGGTCTTGCCCTCAGCCCGCAGTCGGGTAAGCAGATCCAGCATCTGTTGCGCGCTGGCCGCGTCCATGTTGGAAAAGGGCTCGTCAAGCAGCAAAAGCTCTGGCTGCGGCAAGAGCACTCTCGCGAGCGAAGCTCGCTGCCGCATTCCCTGCGAATATTGCCCAACCGGCCGAGTCAGCGACGCATCCAGTCCGACCGCCTGCAATGCCGTTTCGACGGGCAGACATTCCCGCTCCCGGTAAAGCCCCGCGAAGAAGCGAAGATTTTCGATGCCAGAAAACTCGTCATAGAGCATCGACGCGTGGCTCATATAGCCGATGCGCTCCCGTACATTGTCCGCTTTCTCTCCGAACACCCGCACGCTGCCGTAGGTCGGCCGAATCAGTCCGGCGATAAGCCGCAACAACGTCGACTTGCCCGCGCCATTCTCGCCTAGCAGGACATAACACCGCCCGAGCTCGAAACTCAGCGAGATCTTCCGCAGCGCCACAAATGCGCCGTACAGCTTTGAGACGGATTCGAGCTCAACCACCGGCGTCATGCTGTTGGGAGTATAAACAGGCCCCGCAAGGGAATTGACAGCCAGCGGCGGCTGCTTGGCGTGAGTCCTACTTGGCAGGAGCCATCGCAGCCGCAGTACCGGTAGCCGCCGTGCCAGGCTTTGCGCCTGGCGCTGGTGCATACTTCGACGCGCACTTCGCCTGCAACTGCGTTGCATGGAAGACACCGTCGCGCCCATATGTTCCCACCGCCAGCGCCTGCGAATTGTCCTTGAAGGTATCCGGCGGAGGCTCCTCGCCGTGGTAGGAGACGTGCAGCTGGTTCGTATTCTCTACCAGCACGAAGTCAGCATTCGTCCCATTATGCCGAATCGAGCCCGGCAGAACGTTGCCCGCAACTCGCAGATTGCGCGTGTAGGCCTTCGATCCCATCCCGTTCAGCTCCTGGATGGTAACGTAGTAGCTCTTGTTGGCGCGTACCCCGCTGACCGCCAGAAAGGCAATCACGCCGAGGATAATCACCATGGCTGCACTGATCCGTAATGTCTGGCTTTTGCGCTGCATGTCTCTTTCTTAAGTCTATGGCGAGAGGGGGGACGAGGCAAATCCCCGCATCAATTTATAATCCCAATCAGTTTCCATGTCACTGAACGCATCCAACGCCTCATCACCCATCTTTCTCCAGGGGGAACTATGACGACCAGCGGCCTTACACCCAATGCAACGCTCGAGATTCTCCAACCCCGCGCCGAATGGATCGTGAAACGCAAAGCCGAGGCCGCACGCACTGGCGACTCCAACATGTCGCAGATGCACTTCGCCCGGCTTGGCAAAATCACCGAGGAGATGGACTACGTCGCCTGCCGCGAAAACATTTCCGCTGAGCTGGTCCGCGAGGAGATCGCTGTGGGACGCCTCATCATCCCCGCCAACATCAACCACCCCGAGCTCGAGCCTATGGGAATCGGCATCGCGACCAAGTGCAAAGTCAACGCCAACATCGGCAATTCTGCCGTCACGTCGAACATCGACGAAGAGCTGCGCAAGCTGCACATGGCCATCCAGCACGGAGCAGACACCGTCATGGATCTCTCCACCGGCGGCAACATCCCCGAGATCCGCGAAACCATTCTGCGCCACTCGCCCGTACCGATCGGCACCGTGCCCATCTACGAGGCTCTGCAGCGCGTCAAGAAGCTCGAAGACCTCAACATCGACCTTTACCTCGAAGTTATCGAGGAGCAGGCGCAGCAGGGCGTCGATTACTTCACCGTCCACGCCGGCGTCTTGATCCAGTACGTGCCGATGGTCGCCAAACGCATCACCGGCATCGTCAGCCGCGGCGGAGCCATTCTCGCCCAGTGGATGACCCACCACCACAGGCAGAACTTCCTCTACGAGCACTTCGATCGCATCGTGAAGGTGATGGCGAAATACGATGTCAGCTTCTCACTCGGCGACGGACTCCGGCCTGGCTCCATCGCCGACGCCAGCGACGACGCCCAGTTCTCTGAGTTGAAGACCCTCGGAGAGCTCACCTCAAAGGCCTGGGAGAGTGATGTGCAGGTCATGATCGAAGGTCCCGGCCACGTCCCGCTCGACAAGATCAAGGAGCAGGTCGACAAGGAAGTCGAATACTGCTTCGGCGCGCCCTTCTACACGCTCGGACCGCTTGTCACCGACATCGCTCCCGGCTACGACCACATCACCAGCGCCATCGGCGCAGCCATGATCGGCTGGCACGGAGCCTCCATGCTCTGCTACGTCACGCCGAAAGAGCATCTCGGCCTGCCCAACGAGAAGGACGTGAAGGACGGTATGATCGCCTACAAGATCGCCGCCCACGCCGCCGATATCGCCCGTCGCCGCCCCGGCGCGCAGGACCGCGACGATGCCATCAGCTACGCCCGTTACACCTTTGACTGGGAAAAGCAGTTCGCGCTCTCGCTCGATCCCGAAACCGCTCGCTCTATGCACGACGAGACGCTGCCCGACGACTACTACAAGGAAGCAGCCTTCTGCTCGATGTGTGGCCCCAAGTTCTGCTCGATGAACTGGTCTTCCAAAGTTGACGACTTCAACAAACAGGTCCACGGCCTCGAAAAGAAAGACCTCAGCGAACTGGTCGTTCTGCAGGCGCAGCAGTTGGCGGCAAAGGGCTAGCAGCCAATTCCTTCTTTAAGATTGTCATCCTGAGCGAAGCTTGCCGCGGCGAGCGGAGCCGAGGAAACTGCGTTTGCTTGCATCGCCGAATCTCGAAGACTGGCGAGGAGCGCCTCTTGCCCAACCACTACTAAATCGATATTCTTGGGCCGTTCTCCACCGTCCTCAAGTTCGGAGGCATTCGTGCGCAAAGGGAAAATCCTCGCTGGCTTGCTCCTCTTGACGCTTGCCGCGGGAGCGCAAAGCCCGGCCCCGCCCGTCCAGCTCACCGCCGAGCAGGATCACCAGCGCATGATGGACGAGCTTCACATTGCCTCCATCCGCCACGGCGCCGACAGCGACCCGAAATCCCCATACGCGGTCAACTACGACGAGTCGAAAGCGAATCCATACCCCAACCTTCCCGACCCGCTCATCCTGAACAACGGCAAGCGCGTCACCACCGCCAAAATATGGTGGACCCAGCGCCGACCCGAAATCGTCGAGCTCTTTAATCGCGAAATCTTCGGCCGCATGCCTGCGAATACACCCAAGGTCCGCTGGGAAGTTGTCAGCACCACGCGCGAGACCAACGGCGACATCCCCGTCATCACAAAGAAGCTCGTCGGCCACGTCGATAACTCGTCCTACCCGCTCATCAGCGTCGATATCCAGCTCACGCTGACCACCCCGGCCAACGCCACCGGCCCCGTCCCCGTCATGATGGAGCTCGCCTTCGATCCTGTCTTCATGGCTGCTCTCATGAAACGCCTGCCTCCGCAGCCGATCTATCCCGGACCCACTTGGGAGCAGCAGGTTCTCGCCAAGGGCTGGGGATACGCCGTCTACATCCCAACCAGCGCCCAGGCCGACAACGGCGCGGGCCTCACCCAGGGCATTATCGGCCTCTGCAACAAGGGCCAGCCGCGCAAGCCCGACGACTGGGGAGCACTCCGCGCCTGGGCCTGGGGAGCCGGCCGGGCGCTCGATTATTTCGAAACCGACAAGGCCGTCGACGCCCGTCAGGTCGGAATCGAGGGCCACTCCCGCTACGGCAAGGCTGCGCTTGTCGCCATGGCCTACGACCAGCGCTTCGCCATCGCGTACATCAGCTCTTCCGGTGAAGGCGGAGCCAAGCTTCACCGCCGCAACTTCGGAGAGCTCGTCGAAAACCTCGCCGCCTCCGGCGAATATCACTGGATGGCCGGCAACTTCATCAAGTATGCCGGCCCGCTTCATTGGAACGACCTGCCCGTCGACGCTCACGAGCTGATCGCGCTCTGCGCGCCTCGCCCCGTCTTCATCAGTGGAGGCGCAATTAAGGGCGACGGCTGGACCGATCCTAAAAGCATGTTCCTCGCTGCAGTCGCGGCTGGGCCCGTTTACAAATTGCTCGGCAAGAAAGACCTCGGAACCTCGGCATACCCGCCCATCGAAACGCCCCTCATCGACGGCGATATCGCCTTCCGCCAGCACAGCGGGGGACACACACCCGCTCCGAACTGGCCGACATTCCTGACCTTCGCCAGCCGCTACATCAAGGGGCCGCCTGTTCCCGCAACTAGGGCGAGTAACTAAGCCGCAGGTTAGACTGGCAAATCCTGTCCAAAACCGATTCCATCGGCAACCCCAGCACTTGCCCTGCAATCTCATAGCGGGTATACCCTCAATATGGCTAGGGAAAGGAATGTCATTATGAATGCAGTTAAAGTTTGGGCAGCTTTCATGGTAGGAGTCGCCGCCGGCGCGGCCGTCGCTCTTCTGTACGCTCCGCAATCGGGAGAAAAGACCCGCCGCCAGCTTCGCAGGAACCTTGAAGACGCGGGAGACTACGTCAAGGATGCCGCCGACAACATCGGTGACCATGCCGAGAAGTACGTCAAGCGCGGCCGGGACATTGTTGGCGATGTCGTTGATTCAGCTTCGAACGCCGTGAGTGCCGCGAAAAAGGTCATCCAGATCTGACTGCAATTCTGGTTTGTTGCGCATGTCGTTGCGCACGCAATCTAGCTCAAAAGGTCGACCTCGGCTAGCGATCAAAGTAGAAATTTGCGGGTAATGTCCCGTTTCGGTACGCAAGATATTGCGGTGTCGTTACTTGGGACACCTGCCGCAAGCACAGCTGTAATAAGCCCACTTTGGCTGTGAATTCTGCTGACTTCGCTGCTAGCATAAACGCAGTTGTCGTCAATTTTCATTACACAGAAATTACAGAAGTCAAGGTCGGTCTTTGCAGTACATGGATAGAAGGTTTTCCTCTTTAGCGAGTTGCTATGCCCTGTTCGCCGCGCTCGCGGCGTCATTTCTGGTCTACGCGCATCTGGCGTTGCAGGGCCACCAGGGCGACTGGCTCAATGGATCGTTGCTTCCGCATGAATTTCGTGCGGCGCAACTGTTGGTTTCTATCCAGGGCGCTGCAGCAGCGCTCCGCGAGCGGATGCACACCACCTGGCTGTTCTTCACGGTTTTTGCTGCTGTCTGGTTCGCCAGTCTCCTCTGGATGCAGATCGAACGCCGCCGCCGGCGGCTCAAATTCACTCTTCGGGAGGCATATTGGATGGGCTGGATCACTTTATCGGTCTTCTCCGCTGCAGTCTTATATGGACTGGGAACTAATGGCATACTACCGCGGCGCTTTCCAGGAATCGTTCCTGTCTCTGATGTCGCCGCATTGGCGTTCATGCTCGCTCTTCCGGTTGTAGCCTGGTCCCAACTCCGCGGCCAGGAAGAAGAGACTCCGAACGATTCGGAAGATACTGCTTTGCCGCGAAGGAACTCCGGCTTTCTCGGCTTGAACGACGATGAGATGAATGACCGGCTGATGGAGAGGCTGGAAGTCCGGCCGGAAGTCAGACCCGTCGATCTCTTGCCCGCTGTTCAGATTTTCCACCCCGAACTCGCCGGGGAACACGCCAGAACGGCCGCAAGCTGGCTGATCGAGAGCGCCGAATTGCCTGCTCTTCCTCCCTCCCCGAATCCGGAGCCATCCCAGGCGCCCATTGCGGTTACAACCGACAAGACTACGATGAAAGGTATCGACGCATTCCGTAATAATCTCTCAAACCTAAACGCCAGTTGGCAGCGCATCGAGACCATCCGTGGAGAAATCGACGACTGGTTTGAACAGCGCCGGCGGCAGGCCATCGCGCACCTCGATACTCATCCCGGAATGCGGAGTTCCGCCCTCGCCGGCGAACTCTTTCAGAATTTCCCAAATGAAAAGCTCGCCGCTGTGGATACGGAATGGGCCGAGATTCGCAGCGCAGCTCTTGAGATCAGCCGCTGGTTCGGAGACATTCCGTCGCCGGAAGCCGGCAAGTGACCAATCATCCCCCATCTCGCATTGTTCCGCCGGCCGCTAAGCGATCCGCCGCCGGCGGCCTGCATGTGAGAATTGTGGCTACCGGGGCGATCGTCGTATTAGCTGGCCTTTCTGCCGGCAGGGTGGCATCTGCGTCGTTCGACGAAACCAGCGCTCCCATTGGAGACGTGACCTCTCACGACAGCATCGTCTCAGGAACCGTGGGCCTCACAGGCGATCGGCTGGTTTTCTACAGCGGAGACCGTTTTCGTTCCAATAGCAGCGATCTTGCGGTAAATTTCTCGAGCGGAGGCTCGCTGATCCTCTGTCCGCATTCACAGGTCCAGATTCTTTCGGCGAACCGGAACGCCGGAGTCATGCTCGCCTTTGAGGAAGGCGGTTCCGAGCAGCCGTTTTCTGTGCGCCCGAGCGATGTCGTCATGACGCCGGACTGGCGCGTTCAGCTGCAGGGCGACGTGCACCAGGGCGATACCGGCACACTGCAGATCTCCACCAGCCGGACCGGAGTGATGTGTCTTTCCGGCAATCTCCGGCCGGGAGTGTACTTCCAGGTCAGCCAGCTCCTGGGAGATTCTGTCTACAATGTGACCGGTCAGAGCAGTATAAGGATCTCCGCCGGGCATATCGAGAATTCCCCAGGTGGATGCGCCTGCACCGCATCTCCAGGCGACGCTACAGCAGCGCTCCCGTCGCCCCCTATCGCGGCTGCTGCGCTTCCGGCATCCCCAATCCAACCATCGCCGAGCCAGCCGGCCCTAATCCAGCCAGCCGCAATCCAGGCAGCCCCGGTCCAATCCCTGGTCCAGCCGTCGCCATCGAATCCGGCCGCAGCTCCGCAGTCTACCGTCTCCGCCGTCAATCTCACTCCGGCTCTCCAGAAAAATCAGCATCCGCGGGATGTCGCCGGGTATGTGCGCTCGTTCCTGCACCTGGTCTTTGGCCGCTGACGCGGTCGTCAGGAAAAGCGCCAGAGGGCGGCGCACTCACGTCCGGCGATCACTGAGAGACCCTGTGTCTCTGCACGCATTTTCTAATTAAGCATGCGATAAAGTAGTAACAGAGCAGTCTCCCAGCCCCATTTCTGCAGAATCAGCACTTTGCAATCCAAAGGAGTTCGATCTTCAACGGTCAAGATGTATTGGAGCCCCCGCCAACGATGAATCGGGACCCGCGCAATTCCTTTACTGCCTACTGGAGTGAGTCTTATTTCCCTGCGCTCGATGGAGTGCGCGCCTTTTGCGTTCTTCTCGTTATCGGCAATCACATGCACGAGAAGCTTCCTCCCGTCGTGGCGGGAGCCTTGGGTGTAGATGTCTTTTTCGTTCTCAGCGGGTTTCTGATCACCACGCTTTTGCTGCGCGAAAAGGAACGATATGGGTCCGTCTCGCTCAAGGGATTCTACGCGCGCCGGGCATTCCGCATTCTTCCCGTCTACTTTGTAGTGCTTCTCCTGTACTTTCCTATTATCTGGCTCACCCGGGACCTGGCACGATGGCACGAACTCAAAGCCGGTTTGCCATACCTGGTTACCTTCACACAGGAGTTCCGGCCCGCTACCGCCGGCAACGTCTACGGGCAAACATGGAGCCTGGGGTACGAGGAGAAGTTCTATCTCATATGGCCATTGCTCGTGTTGTTGTTATATCCATTCCGCGGCCGCCGCATTTTCATTCTCCTGCTTATCGGTGTAGCTCTTCTCTTCCTCCCTGCAATGGCCTCCCGCGCATATGGAGGGCTCTTCTTGGGCTCGCTGCTTGGCGTTCTTCTTGATCGCAGCACCGGAAGCCGGCTTCAGCAGCTTTTCCCAAGAATCAATACATGGCTCGCCCTTTGCCTGTCCGTCGCTGCCTACTTTCTTGTTGGCTTCCACAAGATACCGATCCTGATATTTTCGGCGATGGTCACCGTATTCGTCGCAACGCTGGTCTTGCGGCGAAGCGTAATTCAGAGGTTTCTGGCGCTTCCGTGGATCGTGAACTGCGGTAAGCGCAGCTATGCAATGTACCTCGTGCATGTCCTGGCGCTCAATGGAGTCGTTCGCATCGCTCAAAAGCTAAGGGCCGATGTGTGGTTTGTCGTTCTCCCTCTAACCTTTGCGGTGAGCTATATCGTAGCTACGATGCTCTATTATCTCGTTGAGAAGCCGAGCATAGAACGCGGCCGTGCTATCTCCAAACGGCTTCGAGCAAGCCACTCGGCTGTGCAGCCCGCCTCAACCTCAGTCGAACCCGCGCCGATTGTTCCCATCGAGAATCCCGTCGACGTCTAACGGGAACGATGCAGGATTTTGCGCATCAGCGTCCCGGAATGCCTGATCGCTGATGCCGGCAAGAAAAAAGCCCTGTCCATTGCGGACAGGGCTTGCGTTCAAGCAAAAGAGGGGGAAGCTTAACTGAAGAGGAGGATGCCCTCCACCTTCTCCGTGCCCTCCTTGCCGATAGGCCGGTAATAAAGCTGGTTGTTTTCGAGATAGACCTCGAGGAATGCCGGACGCTCCGTGATGCCGCCCGCGATGAGAGCTTCCGACAGCGGATCCTCCACATAACGCTGCAGCGCGCGCCGCAGCGGACGCGCTCCATAGCTCCGGTCGATCAGGGTCTTATCCAGGATCCACTTCTTGGCATCCTCAGTCACCGAAATCGTGATCGCCTTCTGCGCCAGGTTGTTGTTCAACTGCTGCATGAGCAGCTCGACAATCTGGATCAGGTCCGCGTCGGTCAGCGACTGGAAGAGGATGATCTCGTCGATACGGTTGAGGAACTCGGGATTGAAGGTGCGCTTCACCTCGTTCTTCACCAGGTCTTCGATCTTCTCCATCACCAGGTCTTCACGGTCGCTCTGGAAGCCGAGTCCCTGCCTGCGCTGCAGGTGCCGCGCTCCAATGTTCGACGTCATGATGACGATCGTGTTCTTGAAGTCGACTGTGTTGCCCAGTCCATCCGTCAGCTGCCCGTCTTCAAAAACCTGCAGCAGGATATTGAACACATCCGGATGCGCCTTCTCGATCTCATCCATCAGGACGACCGAGTACGGCGACCGCTTCACGCGTTCTGTGAGCTGACCGCCCTCCTCGTAGCCCACATATCCCGGAGGCGAACCGATCAGCTTCGACACCGAATGCTTCTCCATGAACTCCGACATATCGAAGCGGATCAGCGCCTTTTCCGATCCGAAGAGGAACTGCGCCAGCGTGCGCGCCATCTCTGTCTTGCCGACGCCCGTCGGCCCGAGGAATAGGAATGAACCGATCGGCCGGTGCGGAGACTTGAGCCCTGCCCGCGAACGCCGAATCGCCCGCGCCAGCGCCGAGATCGCCTTGTCCTGCGAGATCACGCGCTTGTGAAGCTCTTCTTCCACGCGCAGCAGCTTCTGTGTCTCTTCTTCCTTGATCGACGTGATTGGCACGCCTGTCCAGCGGCTCACCACGTCCTCGATGTCCTCGCGGCTCACAATGCCAGCCGTCGAATCGTCGAGATGATATTTGTCGCGCAGGGCGCGCAGGTTCTCGCGCTCCTTGCGCTCTTCGTCCGAGTAGAAACGAGCCTTCTCGAACTCGTGATTCGCGATGGCGTTTTCCATGCGATGCACGATGAACTTGATTCGCTTTTGTACTTCGGTAATCTCCTCGGGCAAGGAAGTCTGGCGTAGCTTCACGCGTGCGCCCGCTTCATCGATCAGATCGATCGCCTTGTCCGGAAGGAAGCGATCCGGAATATACCGATTCGAGTGCGCCACGGCGAAGTTGATCGAGTCGTCCGTGTAGCTGACCGCGTGGAATTTCTCATAGCGGTCCTTGATGCCAAAGATGATCTTGATCGCATCTTCCTCATTCGGTGGAGGCACCTTCACCGCCTGGAAGCGCCGCTCCAGCGAGCGATCCTTCTCAATCGATTTGCGATACTCAGCCGGCGTGGTTGCGCCGATGCACTGAATCTCGCCGCGCGACAGTGCCGGCTTGAGGATATTCGCCGCATCGAGCGATCCCTCGGCGGACCCCGCACCGACCAGCGTGTGTAGCTCATCGATAAAGACGATGGAGTTCTGATTCTCCATCAGCTCCTTCATGATCGTCTTCAGCCGCTCTTCAAACTGACCGCGATACTTGGTTCCAGCGACAATCAGCGATAAATCCAGCGCCAGCACCCGCTTTTCCGCAAGAAAGCTCGGCACTTCACCATCCGAGATGCGCTGTGCCAGCCCTTCGACGATGGCCGTCTTGCCCACGCCCGGCTCGCCAATCAGCACTGGGTTGTTCTTGGTGCGCCGGCACAGGATCTGTACCACGCGCTCCAGCTCGGCGTCCCGGCCGACCAGCGGATCCAGCTGATTGTCCATCGCCGCCTGTGTCAGGTCGCGCGAAAACTCGGCCAGCAGGCTCGATTCGCGATTCCTCTGCTGCTGCGGAGCCTTCTCCTGCGTCGTCCTCGCCAGCTCCTCGCGAATCGCCAGCAGCTTCAGACCGCGCTCGTGTAGAATCTCCGCCGCGAAACACTTCTCCTCGCGCAGCAGCCCGAGCAGCAGGTGTTCGGTTCCAATATGCTTGTGCGACAGCCGCTCGGCCTCTTCCGCCGCGTAGGCCAGCACGCGCTTGCACTCATTCGAGAGAGGCAGATCGACCGAAGTCGAAACCTTCTCCCGGATCGTAGTGTGTCCTTCAATTTGTTTACGAATGGATTCAACCGATGCATGCGAGCGAAGGAAGCGATTGGTCAGCGCCTTGTCCTCGCGCAGCAATCCCAGCAGCAGGTGCTCCGTCTCGATGTACGGAGATCCGAACTGGCTTGCTTCATACCGTGCGAAGAAAATGACGCGACGTGCTTTTTCCGTATAGCGTTCGAACATATTCCCCCTGGAAAAGTTCCAAGCTGCCCGCAATCCCTGCCGTTCTGGCCGGGTATTGAAAACAGTCAGAGCCTTCATCCCGTATCGCCGCTTCCCAGGACCCGGAGACCCAAAATTGAAGGTCCAAATATTTAGCCTGGATACGACTTTTCAAGGTTGGGTGCGCTCCTCTGCATCCACCCCATTTCCACCGGGATCGGCTTGCACCTCGCCCGGGTCTTGCACCCCGTAATCACACCAGCTGCGGAGAAACCTCCTCCATGCGTCCTCTTTCCAGCCGCATGATCCTCGTACATCGGCTTGCCAATGCCATATTGTGCGTCACAATCACCGACGTTAGTCCATGGGAATCGTGAAGCCGCTCGATAAGATCAAACACTACACTCGCCGTGCGGCTGTCTAAATCCCCCGTCGGCTCATCGGCCAGCAACACTTTCGGTCCAGTCACCAGCGCTCTTGCCAGCGAAACCCGTTGTTGTTCCCCGCCGGAAAGTTCTCCGGCCCGATGCTCAGCCCTGTCCCCCAACTCCACCTCGTCCAGCCATCGCTGCGCGCTTTTCATCGCCGCGTCCTTTATTTCGCCCCGCGCCAGCAGCGGCATCGCCACGTTTTCGACCGCCGTGAACTCCGGCAGCAGATAGTGGAATTGCCACACGTATCCCACCTCGCGATTGCGAAAAGATGCTGCCTGCCTGCTCGATAGCGTTCTCAACTGGATTGAGGCGCAGTATACGTCACCCGCAGACGGGGTATCAAGGGCGCCAAGAATGTGTAAAAGTGTGCTTTTTCCCGCGCCGGACTCGCCGACTATGGCCAGCATCTCACCTTCGGCCACTTCGAAGGTCAGGTCGTCGAACAGCACCAGCCGTCCCCGGCCGGTCGCATACTCCTTCCGCAAGTTCTTCGCGTGTATCACCTTTTGACGCGATAGGGTGCCGGAAGGATTCAGGCCCTGATGGGGAGAGGAAGCCAAGAGGTGCGCGTCCGTTGAAACAAGCTCCATATCTACCTCTACCACTCTTTGACACAAAATAGTAAAAAACGATGCTTGCAAACCCTTGATCGGCCTTCATTGGGAACCATTTGCGGTTCCGCTGCCAGGTTGGGACGGTTCTTCAGGATCAAAATCTCTCCGCAGCACCGGCATGGTCTTTAGTGTCACAAGCTGCTCCTGAACCCGCTTCCACGCATCCTCGTGCTTCTTGGTCGTGATCGGAGCTGCTGGATCGGCGTAATAGTTCAGTATGTCCCGCTTCAGCGTCACCGGAACCGGCGCTCCGAGCACAGTAATCTTCTCCAGCAGCTGGGCGTAGGTCTGATCGGTCAGCCGATACCCGCCCGGCCGCACTTTTTCTCCTGTATCCAGATCCCGGTTCTCCAGCTTCATCGCGATCCCCGGCTCCGCCTTCGGATTCCTGGTCAGATATCCCAACACCTGTTCGTAGCGCTCGAGCGACCGATTGACGCTCTCGACGTACCGTTCTTCCGTCTGTTGCTGAGGGCCGCGGATCGCCAGGTCGGATATGACACCCACCTTGGGAATGATGAAGATTACAACCGCCAGCAGGCGCGTCCGCAGACTGAATTTCCCCTTCCGGTAGTGCTCCCACCCATTATCGGCATCAGCCTCATGCACTCTTTTCGCGTAGAGGTCGAATTCCGGGTCCGGTACGTCCGGAGGGAAGTCCTTCCGGTGCAGCAAAACCTCGGCGCGCGCAATCGACGGAATAAACGCGCGAACCGACCGCCGGTAAGTACCGACCGCAGCCCGCCGGTCAATGCCCATGTTCCTCAGGTGCAGCCCGTATGTCTCAAAGAACGCTACTTCGAGTAGTCGCGGCGAAACCTGCAACCCCACATGGTTCAAATACGCCGATGGTGCAAGCCGCCGCTTGCTCAACTGGTCGATGTCGAAGGCAAACTCCGTCCGCACGTGGCCATGCGGACTCTCGTCATAGGTCACAACCGGCCCGTATTTTTCCTCGAGGCTGGGAAATTCCACGGCCGTCGAAGGATTCACCGCATCATGGTGGCCGATACTGTCCCCCACATAATGCGAGAGCGCCCCTAGCGCAAACGCCAGCTCATAGATGTTCTTGGAATTCCGGATCAGGCTGGCTACAAAATCGCCGGTGCGAACGTAGTGCGTCAGATCGCTGAAAAATGCGTGACCGAAGGGATAGTACCCCGCATCCTGAATCGCGCAACCGCCATAGGCATATGCCCGTGCCCGCTCCAGGTCTGCTGAGGTGGCATTTGGATAACGGCTGAGCAGCATCGGAACAATGGAGTCTTTCCATGCGAGGTCGATAATCTGCTCGTGCGTCAGCACGGAATAGCTAAAACCAGACTGCGAGTGCCAGAAGAAGATCAGAAGAACAGCGAGCGAACTTACTCGACGTGCACTTGCCATTCTTTGTGAGATGCTGCGAAAAGCATTTTCAGAGATCGCCGGTTGATCGCAGCCGCCGCCCTCAGGTCGCCACCACCAGCAGGAATCGGGGTCCCTACGACAGTTCTTCGTCCGTGGGGTAATCACTCATACCGCAGCGCCTCTGCCGGAAGAACCCGCGCCGCCGAACTCGACGGATAAATCGTGGCCAGCAGGGACACTCCCAGCGATAACAGCGTCACCACCACACCATCGATAATTCGGGGCGCAAATGGCAGATAATCAATCGAATACACCTCCGCCGAAAGCTGGATGAAGCGGTAATGCCCGCCCACCCATGCCAGCAGATATCCCAGCACCAGCCCCAGCGCCGTACCGATCACGCTGATCAGAAACCCCTGCATCAGGAAAATACGCCGCACCTGCCCCGGCTGCACGCCGAACGACATCATCACCGCGATATCCTTGGTCTTCTCCATCACCATCATCGTCAGCGCAATCAGGATATTCAGCGCCGCCACGCACACGATCAGCCCGATGACGATGAACGTCACCACCTGCTCCAGCTTCAGCGCGCGGAACAGCTCGCGGTTCTGGTCCATCCAGTTGCTAGTCTGAAAGCCTGGCCCCGCCGCTGCCTCGATCTCTTCTCCTATGCGGTCCGCGTGATAGAGGTCATCCACCTTGAACGAAATAATCGACACTACGTCCGGTTCGCTGAACAATGCCTGCGCATCTTTCAGCCGGATGAAACCAAAGCTCGAGTCGTATTGATAAAAGCCCGAATGAAAAATCCCCACAATACGAAATCTCTGCAGCTTCGGCAACAAGCCATAGGGAGTCAGTTCCCCCTGCGGACTGGTCGCCATCACTGTCGACCCCACCTTCGCATCGAGCGTGTTCGCCAGGTCCGACCCAATCACAATGGGAGGCGTCGCCTCGCCCGCCACATCCACGGAATTCTCCGTCTGCGATAATTCCGCAGCCGAGCCCGCCGTGAGCTGCGATAAGAAGTCGCTCACCGTTCGCTCTTCTGTCGGAATAATCCCCTTCAGCATCGCCCCGCCCGATAGCGATCCACGCGACAGCAGCACCGGCTCATAAAGTCCGGGTGCGGCCGCCGTCACATGCGGCAGATGCCGAAGCCGGTCCGTCAGCGCTCGCCAGTCTCGGATGCCGTCGCCTAGTGTCCGCATCAGCTCCACGTGCGCCGTTGAACTCAGCAGCCTGTCCTGCAGGTCGCGCCGCATGCCATTGGTGATCGCCAGCGCGATAATCAGCGACGCCACGCCCACAGCCACGCCGGCGATCGAGATGACCGTGATCACGCCCACCACCGCCTGGCGGCGCTTGGCCCTCAGATACCGCGCAGCGACAAAGAATTCAAAACGCATTGTTTTGAAGGGGACAGGCTCCCGGCCGTCCGTAAACAGCCCGAAATGAATGGGGCTTTAGCCCCTGAGGAAGGTCTTTCACTCGATAACCTCTACTTCACCACAGCCTTCACCGCGACCGCGTTCTCATACCGGTCATAGACCCGCACCGTGATCACATGCTCACTTGCATTTACCGGCATTGCTGCTCCTGAAGCAACAGAACCTGGCGCAGACGGGTTCAGCGGAGCATCAAATTCAAACCGCTCCGTCAGCGAATCGGAAATCTTTCCCACCGGCTCGATGTACTGCCACGGACCTGCATCGACGGAATACTCCGCATGCGCAATGGGAGTCGCCGCGTCCGTTGCCGTGAGCGAAACATGAATCTTCCCGTTCACCAGTGCAGCGGCGAGGCCGGTCACCACCGGAGGAGTCGTGTCGATCACAAACCGCTCGCTCACCCGCTCGCCCGTCAGCGCATCTCCCGGATTGTGCGACGGCGCGTCGCTGGCCACTACCTTCAACCGGTACGGCCCATCCGGCAGCAGCCCTCCGTCAAAGCTCAGATAACGATCAGTGATCCTGTCCTTCAGCAGCTGCCAGTTCTGCTCGCCATCGCCTCGGTAATAGACGGAAAAGATCAAGTCGTCGCCGTTGTCATCATGGGCCAGCCAGCGCGCGGTCACCGCCGTCTTGTCCTTCACCGCGGGCAGCGGCTCGCGACCCGGCTCCTGCGCGAAACTGATTACGTTGATGTTCTGCGAAGCAGGGAAGTTGATCGTGGTCCCCTGCTGCTGCTGTAGCTGCATCCCGCCTGCGTTGACCCGCGCACCCGGCACCACCACAATTTCATCCACCACTGGGGCCACATTCACCGGCAGGTAATTGATTCCCACCGACGCGATATCCGCTCCCGCATGCAGCTCTGACTTCCACTGCAGAAAGCGCGCCGAATCCACGCCCAGCGGCCCAACATTCGGTATTACCTTCTTCCAGTCGCTCCACGCGCGCAGCGGATTGTCCACGTTCCCCACTCGCGCGAACAGATCGAAACTCCGCGCATTCGAGCCTGCGCCCGTATCGACCTCGGCTCGTCCCCATTGCGAAAAGACCCCGGCGTCAAACACATCGCTCAGATAGCTTCCGGTCGCCGACGCTTCATGGCTCATCAGGTAGACCTTGCCTGTGTTCGCCGTGCTCAGATAGGTTCCCCGCGCTGAATCCGCAAAGCCCGTCACCTGCGAAGCCTCAAGGTGCGCTATGTCCGCATATTCGCCGCTCTCCTGAATGCGGTACACGCGCCCGCGATTCCCCGTCGCTGCCAGCAGTCCATCCGGAGTCCATCGCAGCGCATAGACAATATCGTCCCGCCCCGTCCACAACTTCCTGGGCGCCCCATTCGCGGCAATCTCGTAGATCTCCGACCCGTCCGGAATCAGCGTATTGCCGCTGAGGGCTTGCACCGACCCCGGCTGTACAATCATAATTGTCGCTGTGACAGATACATTTCCTGTTACGGCCAGCGGAGGCAGGTTGCTCCGCCCCTTCTCGCCCACCGTTGCCGCATAGAGCGCCCCGTTCGTCCCTACAGCCACCGACGTGACCTCGCGCTTCGGCGCATCGAAGATCACATAGGCTTTCCCCGTCTTGTCGATCCGGTAAACCAGCCCGGTTCCGTCCGAGCCCGCGATCAGATTTCCCGCAGCATCGAAGGCCAGTGCCCGGATATGCTGTTCGTCGCTCTTGAAAAACAGCTCCGGCTTGCCTCCGCTCGCAATCCTGTAGATCCCCGCCGGCCCGCCTGCCGCCACATACAGTCGTCCTTCGGCATCGAAGGCCAAGTCCCACACATACTTCGGCTTCTCCCCAGTCTGCGCTGGATCGAAAACCACCGTCGCATTATCTTCGGTGCGATCCTCCGCATGCGGATCGAGCTTGTACACCTTGCCCGAAGGCAGCGTTGCCGCGTACACCGATCCATCCGGCCCAACCCGCACCGCCTGCACCGACAGATCCTTGGTCGAGAACAGCTTCGTTGACTTCCCGTCCGGGGTCACCCGCAGCACCGTCGCCGGTGTGCCCGTCCCCAGATAGGCATTTCCGTCGTGGTCCGCCGCTACCGACCACACATATGTCGATGGCGTCGTAAAGACCAGTTTGCTCTCCGGTCCGGCAATCAGATGCCCGTCGCTGGTGATCGCAACGCCATCCGGCTTGCCCTTCTCCAACTCATCGAATTTTGACTGGGACCACAGGCGCGTGCCCTGCGCCTGCAGGAATGCGGCGAAAAAAAACAGCACGCAAAGACTGGAGAAAGTGAGGAAGGAACGGCGCATCATGCTGAAAATGAGTCTACTAGAAGCAGCCATTAATTATTGGACGCGAGCCGCTTGCCCTCTTTGACAACAAAGTAATGGTGCTCCTTCGGCTTGAACACCTGATTGAAATATGTGCCCTTGGATTCTGCAGCCATCAGGTCAGCATATTCGCCAGCGGATACGGCAAAATAGCGGTAGACGTCTCCAGTGTCGCGGAACTCAATCTCCAGCTCACGCCTCTGCCGGTCGTATCCGATTGAAGCAATGCTCGTCGATTCAACAGTCACTCGCCTCACCGCATGACCCCCTAAGGCCTGCGTTAAGTTCTGATGACAAGCGACTACCCTTAGTTACTCAGCACCGCTCGATACCGTGCCTGGCTTTTCCTGGCCCGCCGCAATGCCTGGTTGGCTTCGGACATCTTGAAGCGCTCCACCTTTGCTTTCACGCCATGCCGCGCCGCGACATCCAGCATCTCTGCGATCCGCTGCGGGCTGCCGATATTCGACCCGCACGTTCCGCGCATGGCCGAGATAAGCGGAAACGCCGGCAGCGAAATTGGCTTTGGCGGAGCACCTACAAAGCATAGCGTTCCATGTGGGCGCAGCGTATTCACGTAGCCGGCCCAGTCCTGATCGGCGTTCGCCGCTGAAAGAATCAGGTCAAAGCTTCCCGCCAGCCCGTTCACCGCCTTTGACTCGCGTGAGTTCACGAAGTGGTGCGCGCCCAGCGCCAGCGCCTCGTCTTCCTTGTTCGGCGAACTCGAGAATGCCGTTACCTCTGCGCCAAACACGCGCGCAAACTGTATCGCCAGATGGCCAAGCCCGCCCACGCCGATCACGCCCACGCGTGAAGCTGGATTGATGCCCAGAGCCCGCATCGGTGAGTAAACCGTGATCCCTGCACACAGCAGCGGAGCCGTTGTTTCGCTCTCCATGGCGGCTGGAATTTTCACGGCGAATCGAGCATTCACCCGTAGTGCCTCGGCATACCCGCCGTTCCGGTGAACGCATGTCAGCTGCGCCTGTGCGCACAAATTTTCCTCACCCTTGCGGCACCATTCACAGCGCCCGCAGGAGTCAGCCTGCCAGCCCACCCCCACTCGGTCGCCCACGGCAAAGCCCTCAACCGCCGACCCCACTGCTGCAATCGTGCCCACCACTTCGTGGCCGGGAATAAACGGGTACTGGCTCATCCCCCAGTCGTTGTCCACCAGGCTGGCGTCGGAGTGGCAGACGCCGCAGTGCGTCACGCTCACCTCCACGTCCCCGGGCTTCAGATCGCCCGGATCATACTTGAACGGGAGCAGTTCCGCCCCTGCCGCATGTACAGCGTAACCCTTGATGATTGCCATCGTGATTTCGAGCCTATCTCGTGTTTTCTACCGTGGAATCCGCAGTCCGGGCCGCGCGCCCGAAAACCAACTCCGCAGGAGATTCGGGGGAGTTCTGCCTGCCTCGGCTATTCTACCCGCAGCGTGACCACCTGTTGTCCACTCAGCACCGCATCGAGTGCAACTGACCCGAGAGGGACCGCCGACTCGCCGTTCAGCATCATGCCACGGTTCTCGCGCACCGGCTCCAGCACATTGGCCATCGATAACGGCAAGGCTGTGAGCGTCCGTCCGTTGATCGCCGCCTGCGCATCGGGCGCGAGCAATGTCACATACAGCCTGTCGTCGGCATGTTGGCTGTTCAGTTGCGCGATCGTCGCCGATACATCCAGGTTTGCTCCGCCAAGTTGAGGAGGCTGCATCAGCCGGTCCAGTGTTGCGCCATCGCTCACCAGCAGCCTCACGGTGCCGTCGGGCAGCGTCGCCGGCAGCGTCACCGGAATTCGGATATTTTTCAGCTCACCGCGCCAGGGACGAACCGTAGCCTCAATCGAAATCGTATCCCCGGCATGAACCGTCCCCCCGTCTGCGTGCGCACTCTCGATCTGTACCGTGCGCCGCCCGGGAATCGCATCCACATCGACATCCACGCTTTCGATGGGCGTCCGCCGCGCGGCATTTGCGTAGAGCCGGTTGAAGTGCTCGCCCAGAGCCAGCGCGGCAACCAGATTTGCCGGTGCAAAATCCGTCGGCGCAATCAGGTTCTCGAATTTCACCTCGGGATACCCCGCCAGCTTCACCGTGCCCCGCACTCGGTACGTCGTCTCCACCGCATAGCCATTCGACTGCGCCAGGCTTTGAAAGAGCGAAACCATTACCGCCACCGGAGTGAGTTGCTCCTGGTCGATCACCTCCAGATGCAGAGTCCGCGGTTTCTCGCTCGCGCCATCCTGCGCCAGGTGCATCGTCAGGGGAATCATCCGCGCAGGTTTGCCGAATTCGCCGCGTATGGCTGTCTCGCGGTCCTCGGTAAATGATCCGATGGTATCGGTCGTATTGATGATCTTGAATGCGTTGAGGGGAGACGGCAGCGTCGCCAGCACTTCCGCCTGGGCCATCGGCATCGACACCGGCCCGAACTGCGTGATTGGATGCCCGCAGGCCAGCAATTGCTTCGGATCGACGTAAGTCACGGTGCAGGTCGCCGAAATCTCCAGGTCTCCCCGAATCAGGATCGCGCTCACCGCCGACCCTGGCAGAACCGATCCCGGAGTCACCGGCTTCATCTCACTCGTGCTGCTCCCCCCGCCAATCCCGGCAACCGGCGTTAGCCCCAGCCCTGGAGCATGCTCCTTCCAGAACGTCACCGCCTCCGGGCTGAAGCCGCTGAAGACTAGCTGCGTCTCAATCGGCCTGACCACTGTCGTGTTTACATCCTGATCGCTGATCGCTGACCGCTGATCGCTCGCAACCTGATCCTTGCTCCCTGATCCCTGATTTTCAGCCCTGAGCTCTGCGTCCCGGGCTTCGTCCCTCACTTGGAGCATTTCCCCGATCGGAGTAATCCCCGCAATCGGCTCTTTGCTGAATTCCCCGATCCTATACGCAAGCGCTCCCAGCAGCTTGCCGTCGATATAGACAGGGCTCCCGCTCATGCCCGCCACCACGCCCGAATATTCCGGCTTCGTCCCATGCAGCCGGGCCAGGATCATGTCCTGATGGGGGCCGATGGCGTTATGCAGCAGCCCGAGGATCTCAACGTCCATGGCTTCCGGCCGCGTTCCCTCAAAGACCGTGTAGGCCGTGCCATGCAGGCCCCGGTGCACCTCGCTCAGCGGGAAAAAGCTGGTTGAAGGCGGGGGAATCACCGCAGGAGACGCCACATCCAGGACGCTTTGGGCCTTCGCAGGCGGCCAGGGCAGAAAAACAGCGCACACGAGCGCGAAAAGAAGAAATCGTTCCCGCATGTCCTTTCGACGATATTGCACGTCTTTTAGAGTAGTCGCTAGCTCCCACTTGCCGCAAAGTATGCCGCAGTCTCACAATTGAGGATGTCATGAAGAGTCTCTCCGCAGCAGCCGTCACCCTGGTCCTGATTCTGGCCCAGACCCCCGCTCCCGCGCAAAGCACCAACCCGCCGTCGAATCCCCAGCAGCAGCAACAACAGCAGCCCAGTACGCAGCCGGCGCAGAATCCGGCCGACGAGACCGCACCCGAGGCCGGAGGTCCTACCGGCGACAACGGCGCCATCGCTATCCCAAAGAAGAAAGAGACCGAGCCCGCTCCCCCACCGCCGCCGGAGCCCACCGTCAAGAATCCCCCCGGCCTGCAGAATTTCTCTCTCCACGTTGACGTTCCCGTCGTCACCGTCGATGTAGGCGTCCTTCTCGAGAAGACGCATCAGTTTGTTCCCAACCTCAAGCAGGAAAACTTTCGCGTTTACGAAGACGGCAAACCGCAGGAGATCACCCACTTCCAGCAGATCAAGGCTCCCATCACCGCAGTCCTGCTCGTCGAGTTCGCCTCCACCAGCTATTACTTTGTCTATGACATGCGCAATGCCGCCTTCAATTTTGCGGAACAATTGCGCCCCGATGACTACATTGCCGTCATGACCTATGACATGCACACCAACATCCTGACGGACTTTACTCAGGACAAGCGCGTCGTCATCAATGCCCTCAACTCCCTCACCATCCCGACCTGGCGCGAAACCAATATGTTCGACGCGCTCTATCAGACGCTCGACCGGCTCACCCGCGTCGATGGCCGAAAGTACATCATCCTCATCGGCTCTGGTCGCGACACCTTCTCAAAGATCACCCTCGACAAGACGCTTGCCAAGATCAAGGCCACTCCCAACGTGACCATCTTCACCATAAGCACGGGCGGCTTTGTCCGTGCCATGACCGAAGGCCGTGGAGGCATGGGGGCACAGATCCGCGATATGGATTACCTCCAGGCCGACAACGAGATGAATACCTTTGCCCGAATGACCGGAGGAATGCACTTCGAACCGCGCTTCCAGGGCGAGCTGCCGGACGACTTCGCCGCCATCAACGAATCCATCCGCAACCAGTACGTCCTCACTTACACGCCTACCAACACCAAGCAGGACGGAACCTATCGCAAGCTCCGCGTTGAGCTGGTCGACGGCGAAGGTCATCCCCTCCACATGCAGGACGAGAAGCACAAGCCTCTCAAATACGACATCATTGCCCGCGATGGCTACAAGGCCAAGGAGCAGGTCGAATAGAGCCTCGAACCCTCTTCTCAGCGATGTCCCAGGTCGTGACTTTCGGACCTGGGACTGAACCTGCCTTTACAGGGAGTCTACGCAGGCGCCGCCGCGCCACCGCTTTCCCTGAGCCGCTTTCTCCATCGATAGATCACCACCAGCCTGACGGCCAACGCCAGCGACCCGCCGATTGCCGTGCACACCGCACGCCGGTGGGCGATCTCGATTTCCGGCAGTTTGTCCAGAGACAGCAGGAAGACGATATACCCGGTCAGACAAACCGCGAACAGGGCGTAGTTCACGTTCAGCGTTCCATAAGAAAGCCAGGTGAACAGAATCGTGAACAGGATCAGTGAGATTGTCGACGGAACGAAGTGAGCGACCAAAATACTCACAAGCCAGGCTCCCGCGACCGTCCCCAGCGTGCGTGCGATCGCCTTGCTCGCCGTATCCGCAAGACCAGGTTTGAGCACAATCACTGCCGTCATCGGAATCCAGTATCCACTGGCAAAATGCATCTGCCTGTAGATCAGCGTGCTTATCCCCAGCGTAACCGCCAGGCGAATGGAGTAGGGGATGGCCGTATTCTCCAGTTGCCCCTCCTTCCACGAAGCTGTTGCATTCCCGATCGCTGTGCGCAGTGCAGCCTGTTCCGCGCGAATGTAGTTGGTCAATGCGCGCAAATGTGCCTGCAGTTCACCGAAGAGCTGCAGGATCACGCTCGAACTCAACACCTGGATCGCGCCGCCCGTCATCACCAGCAGGGAGCGTTCCGCGGCCTCTTTGACCGAGCCGGGAAATGCCGAGCCCACCACGAGCATCACCACACACTGCTGTCCCACCCATGCGTAGCCGCCCTCTCTCGCGGTGAGCATGCCGTATCCGAAACCCCATAACGCCGCCATTCCCACCAGAAGGAAATTCTCGTGGCCAACCAGCATTCCCAGAAAGATCGAGGCGGCCATTCCTAGCGTCGCAAAAATCATGGGTAGCAGTTGCGAATTGTCGATATCCTGCTTTGCGCCGAAGCCGATGGTTATGGCGCCGCCCGCGGCGATCATTCCCGCCGTGGGATGACCAACCGCCAAGCCTATGACCAGGCAGAGAGCGACCGGCAGTACGAAGATCAGGTCGGTCCGAAACGATGCGTTTTCCCAATGGAAAACGATGCTGTCTGTCAGCAGCGCTGTGGCAGGGGCGGGCAGTAGTGGGAGCGATCGGGTCTCGCTCTCTGTTGAATTGGGGATCATGGTCTTTCTAAGCATCCGCCCTCGAATGCAGGAAGGCAATGCCCGGGGCATGGCAGTCTTGTCGCGTACTTTTTGCGTCTTGCGGTGAGTCGTTCTGTGAGACTCCTGCCCCAGCATTGCGCAATAAAAAAGCCGGGTGGCGATATTCACCCGGCATCGATCGGACAGATAGCCCGCAATTAACTACTGTGGCTTTGTGGCGTCGTTCACCTTCTGGTCAGTCTCTTTGGCCCTGTCCTTGCTCTTTACCGAAGCCTGATGAGCATTGTCCTTTGCCTTCGTCGAGGGCTCCTTGTTGGGATCAAAGACCTTTTCTGTGCCCTCCTTGGTCTTATTGATTCCCGTTTCCGTCCCTTCCTTGGTCCGGTCGTAGCCTTTGGTCGTGCCTTCCTTCGTCTTGCCGTATCCCGTTTCCGTGCCCTTCTTCGTTCCGTGATAGACCTTCTTCGTGCCGGAGCTTACCGCATGCCCGGTATCCTTGGCCGCATTCTTCGTATCCGTCCCGGCCGCTTTTGCGTCCTGTTTCGGACTGGTGTCCTGGGCCAGAACAGTCGTAGCGGCGCCAAGAGTCATCATGAATGCCAGCAATAGGGGGAGAAATCGTAAGTTTTTCATCTGCAAACGGTAAGATTCTTTTTCGTGCCTGCGGGTTGTGCGGCCAAACCCGCTAAAATACTTACGAGCGACCATGAATGCCGCCAGCGCTGTTTTCTCCACAACCCCGGCGCGCTCTTACGCCGAAACTCCGGCCCTGAATCGCTATGCCTGGGCTGTCCTCGCTTACAACATCCTGGTTATCCTCTGGGGAGCCGCCGTACGTGCCACCGGCTCCGGCGCAGGCTGCGGAGACCGCTGGCCACTCTGCAACGGCACGGTCATTCAGCATCACCCAACTGCGGCCACGCTTATCGAGTTCGCTCACCGTTCCATGAGCGGTATCGCGCTGCTCGCTGTCATCGGGCTGCTAGTCTGGACCCTCCGCGCCACACCGCGCCGTCACCTCGCCCGCACTGCCGCTATCGCGGCCCTTGTCCTCACGCTGAACGAAGCTCTACTCGGAGCCCTCCTTGTTCTCCTCGGCAAGGTCGCGCACGATCAGTCCTCATCCCGCGCCGTCTATCTCGCCCTGCATCTCACCAACACCCTGCTCCTGCTCGCCGCACTCGCTCTGACCGCGCACTTCCTGTCTCGAAAACTGGGCTTCATGCATGGCAGCGTAGAAGTACGCACCCCCGGCCTGGCGCTCACTGGCCTCATCGCAATCCTCATCGTAGGAGTCAGCGGCTCGCTCGCCGCCCTCGGCGATACCCTTTATCCCGCCACCAGCCTCCGCGCCGCTTTCGCCGAGGATCTCTCCGCAAATTCAGCCTGGCTCATTCGCATCCGCTGGATGCACCCCGCCATCAGCCTTATAGCTGGAGCCTTCCTGCTCTGGCTCGTCTTTCATGGCGCGCGCACTGTCTTCCATCGCAGGCTCTCGCTCACTGTCGCCGCTCTGCTGCTTGTGCAATACGCCCTGGGATTCGCCGATCTCGCCCTCCTCACTCCCACATCGATGCAAATGGCGCACCTCCTCGGCGCCGACCTGCTCTGGATCGCCCTCGTCGTGCTTACCGCGCGCCTCTGTCTGCCGCCCATCGGCTGCACCGGCGGAGTATGCTCTCTGCCCTAGTTCGTTTCAACCTCCTTACTTGCCGGTTCCTGCTCCGCTCGCGTAAATTGCTCGACATCGCCGGGGTTCCTGTAAAAATCGATTTATCCAATATGAACGCAGCATCAACTCCATTGAATCAATTCCAAGGAGAAACAAGCGCGTGAACACGGAAACGGCACAAGACATCTCCCTGCAGTCGTTCGAGCTCAACGAAAAATACGCACGTCTCGCCGTGTTTCTCGACCGCAATCATCTCTCCGCCATTCTGCTCAGCCGCCACGAAAACATCGCCTGGATTACCGCTGGCCAGGTCGAGGCCCGCGTCGCCTCCGGCTCTGAGACCTCCGTCACTTCGCTGCTCATCACCCGCAGTGGCCTCCGCTACTATCTCGTCCCCAACAACGAGGCCCCGCGCCTTGCCGCCGAGGAATTCTCAGGTCTCGGCTATGAGCCCGTCACTTACCCCTGGTATCAAAGCCACACGCCGCTGCTTCGCAATCTTGCCGGAGACACCGCCCTCGGCTCCGACACTCCCAGAGCCGGAGCCACGCATGTCAACCTCGCTAGCCTCCGCGCGCCCCTCTTGCAGCCGGAAATCGACCGTCTCATCAGCCTCTCCCGCCAGACCGCCGATGCAACTGCCTCTGTTCTCGAATCCCTCCAGCCCGGCATCACCGAGCACGAGATGGCAGCCCGCGCCGCTTCTGCACTCCTCGAACGCGGCATCACGCCGACGGTGCTGCTCATGGGTGTCGACGACCGTATCCGCAAATACAAACACGCCGTCCCCCGCTCCGGCAGCCTCGAACGCTACGGCATGGTCAACCTCTGCGCGCGCAAGTGGGGTCTCGTCGTCTCCATCACGCGCTTTGTTCACTTCGGAGCCGTCCCCGCCGATCTCGCCGCATCCTTCATCACTGCCGCCCGCATCCACTCCGAGTTGCTGCACGCCTCCCGCACTGGCGCGACCTCTGCCGAGCTCTTCGACGTTGCCCACAAGGCCTACGCTGCCGCTGGCGCAGATGAGGAGATAGAACTTCACCACCAGGGTGGCCCCTGCGGATACACCGAGCGCGAATGGCTCATTACACCTTCCGGAGAAGAGACCGTCGTCTTGCCCGAGGCCTTCGCCTATAACCCCAGCCTGCGCGGAGCCAAGGTCGAAGACACCGCCCTCGTCATCGAAGACGCCGTCGAAATTCTCACCGACACGCCAACCCTCCCCGTCATCGAAACCGTCATCGACGGTGGAGTCTACCGATCCGCAGGAGTTCTCCAGCGATAGAACAACACCCACAAACTTCGAGGAACCCCCATGCTCAACCGCCGAAACTTCCTCCGAGCTGGCCTCACGACCGGCGCAGCCGCGCTTCCTCTCGCCTCTCTCGATCCTGCCTTCGCGCTCACCGCTGTACAAACCGCACCTGCATCCGAACACCCGCCAACCCTTATTCCCCTGCCGCCCCGCCTCGCCCCAGAAAATCCCGCCACTCTCTCCTGGCAGCAGAAAGTCCGCCGCGTCGGCCAAAGCAACATGACCGAACACGACCCCGTCGTCATGAACATCGAGGAGTGGGCCGACTACTGGCACTCCGCCCGCGCTGACGTCGTCTTCGTCAGCGTCACCGGCATCCTCGCCTTCTACCCATCGAAGGTGAAATTCCATCGCCACGGAAAATTCCTTAACAACCGCGACTTCTTCGGAGAATGCACCGCCGCCGCAAAGAAGCGTGGCATGCGCGTCGTTGCCCGCATGAGCCCCGATCTCAACTGGCCCGACGCCCTCGAAGCTCATCCCGAATGGGCCATGCGCTACAAGGATGGCTCCGTGCAGCACAACGAAGAAGCCCCTCAGCTCTTCAAGACCTGCATGTTCTCCACCTACATGGACGACTACGTCCCCGCCATCATGCGCGAGATCAACGCGCTTTACGACGTCGACTGCTTCTACACAAACGGATGGCCGCCCATCGGCATGCTTCCCGAGTGTTACTGCGCTATCTGCAGCAAGCTGCCGCCGCCCGGCACGCCCGCCTATTGGAGCGTCTTCAATGATCGCCTCTTCGAGCTTTGGAACAAGTACGACTCTATTGCCAAAGAGAAAAAGCCGGACAGCTTCTACTTCGCCAACCTCGGCGGCAACGTCCACGCCAGCGCCAACCTCGACCGCCTCGGCAAAACCGCTGTCTGGTTCCAGGGAGATAACCAGGGCCGCACTAACGACGATCCCGCCGTCTGGGGAGCCACCTTGCAGGCCCGCGTCTGCAATGCCGTGCTCGACGGCAAGTTCGCCGCCAACATCACCGCCGCGTACTCCACTGGAGTCGTCCGCTGGCGCAACGCCTCAAAGAATCCCGCCGAGGCGCAGATGTGGATGAACGAAACCGTCGCCGGCGGCCTCGCGCTCTACTACCACTTCATCGGATCGGAAGATGGATTAGGTGAAGACCGCCGCTGGCAGATGGTCGGTTCAGACTACTTCAATTGGGCAGCGAAACACGATGCCCATCTCAAGCCGCTCCGCTCCATCGCCGACATTGGCATCGTCATTGGACAGGGCTCGCAGCTCATCTACAAAGGTCCCTCGACCGTGCAGGCTCGCTACTACATGCGGGAGACCACCCACGGCCTTTACGAAACGCTGCTGCGCGGCCGTTACGCCTTCGACTACGTTCACGAGGACCGCCTCGACCCCGAACACCTCACCAAATACAGCGCGCTCCTCCTGCCCAACATCGCCATGCTCAGCAATCGACAGTGCCAGCAACTTCGCGACTACGCTCAGTCCGGCGGCTCTCTCATGGCCAGCTTCGAAACCAGCCTCTACGACGAAAACCTCAAGCAGCGCTCCGACTTTGGCCTCGCCGACCTCCTCGGCATCAGTAAAGCCGCAGAAGTCATCGGCACCAACGGCAACGCATACTACGCGCGCCTCGAACACCCCGATGCTCTTCCCCAGCACCCGATTCTCGACGGCTTCTCCAACACCAACTGGCTTCCAGGCTCACAGAACCGCATCCCGCTGAAGCCTGTCCCCGATCCCATCCTCACCGTCGTCCCCGGATTCCCGCAGTATCCTCCCGAACTCGCCTACCCGCCCGTCTCCCACACAACCGAGCCCGCCGTCGTCCTGCGTGAAATCGGTTCCAGCCGCATCGCCTATTTTCCCGGAGACATCGAGCGCACTTATTGGCTTACCGGTCATGGCGACCTGCTTCGCCTCATGCACAACACCCTCCGCTGGCTCACCCGCGACGAGCGCATCATCCATATCGAAGGCGACGGCTTCGTCGAAATGCTCGCCTGGGAAACAACTCCCGGCTACGCCGTGCACCTGCTCAACTACACCAATCCCAACACCCATCACTGCTGGATGCAGTCCACTTACCCGCTCGGCCCGCAGTCCGTCAGCATGAAGCTGCCCTCGGGCGTGAAAGTAAAATCCGTCGACCTTCTGCGCGCTGCACAACCCGTTCTCTTCCACCTTCAGGGCGAATCTCTCTACTTCACCATCCCTCGCGTCGAAGACTACGAGGTCGCCGCCATTACCGTCGCCTGACTCGTTATATGAGGACTACAAACCTGTCACCTCGACCGGAGCCGGACAATTTCGTCCCTCATGAGATCAGCCGTGCACTAAAAGCCCGTAAATACCCCAATGTAAACGTTTTGATACCATGACCTTCGCATTTCCTTTGGAGCTCTCTCATGCGTCTCATTTCCCTCATCCTCACTGGCGCACTTGCGCTCGCGCCTGCCAATCCAGCGCCCGCTCAGGCCACCGCCTACTCTAACCAGCCGCCCATCCTCCTCGGAGCCGCCTGGTATCCCGAACAGTGGCCCGAATCTCAATGGGAGCCCGATCTCACTCTCATGGAAGCTGCGCACATCCATCTCGTCCGTGTCGGCGAGTTTGCCTGGAGCACCATGGAGCCTTCTGAGGGCCACTATGAATTCAGCTGGCTGGAACGCGCCATCGCCCTTGCCGCAAAGCATCACATCTGTGTCGTTCTCGGAACACCCACCGCCGCGCCGCCCGCATGGCTCACGACCAAATATCCCGAGACCCTGCGCATCGACGAAAACGGACGCCGCGACGAGCATGGTAACCGCGCACAGTTCTCATTCGTCAACAAGCGCTACCGCCAGTTCGCCCACGACATCGCCGAGCAGATGGCTATTCACTTCGGACACAACCCCAACGTCGTCGGCTGGCAGCTCGACAACGAATACGGCAACGACTCCTTCGATCCAGAAGCCAAGACCCAGTTCCACGCCTGGCTCGCCCACAAGTACGGGACCATTGCCAATCTCAATCACCGCTGGGCCACAGCGTATTGGAGCCAGACCTACGACACCTTCGACCAGATCCCCGTCCGCTCCCGCGACGAAAACCCCGCCCTTCTCCTCGATTGGAAGCGCTTCGTCAGCGACACCTGGAAGAGCTATTCAGAAAACCAGATCGACGCCATCCGCCCGCACGCCGACAAGCGCCAGTTCATCACCACCAACACCATGGGATGGTTCGACGGCTTCGATGAATACACTCTGCACTCCGTCCTGGATATCGCTGCATGGGACGACTACATCAGCACCGACAAATACGATGCCGACGCCAACGGAGCCACGCATGACCTCACTCGCGGCTACAAGCGCAAAAATTTCTGGGTCATGGAAACCGAGCCAGCCTTCGTCAACTGGCGTCCCACCAATACGCCGCTCGAAAAAGGCCAGGTGCGCGACATGGCATGGCAGGCCATCGGCCACGGATCGGACGCCGTTGAATACTGGCAGTGGCGCTCCGCCCCCAACGGACAGGAGGAGTACCACGGCGTTCTCGCCGGCATCGACGGCAAGCCCTTGCCCGTCTACGACGAAGTCAAGCAGGTCGGCGCCGAGTTCGAAAAAGCCGGCCCCGCACTCGCCGGAACGGTGCCCAAATCATCCGTCGCCATCATCCAGTCCTACGACAGCCGCTGGGCCATCGACTTCCAGCGCCACAGCGCCAAGTTCGATCCGGTCGCCGAGCTAATCGCCTTCTATCGCCCGCTCCGCGACCAGACCCAGGCCGTCGACATCATCTCGCCCGACGCGCCTCTCGACGGATACAAGCTCGTCGTTGCCCCCGCGCTCAACGTACTGCCGCAATCCCTCGCTGACCACCTCATCGCCTATGTCAATGCCGGAGGCCATCTCGTCCTCGGCCCGCGCTCCGGCATGAAAGACGAGTACAACGCGCTCAATCCCCAGCGCCAGCCGGGCCCGCTCGTCGATCTCCTGGGCGCGAATGTCTCCCAGTTCTACGCTCTCGACGAAGAAGTTCCTGTCAGTGGCGAGCTTGGCAGTGGCACCGCCAACATCTGGGCCGAAACCCTCATGCCCCTTGAGAGCGACACCCGCACTCTCCTCACCTACGGCCCCAGCAACGGATGGCTCGACAACCAGCCCGCCGCGGTCACCCGCATAGTAGGGCAGGGAAGCATCACCTACATCGGAGCGTGGCTCGACCAGCCCCTGCTCAACTCGCTCACTGCATCTTTTGTGAAGGACGCCGGAATCCAGCCGATCCTCCCAAACGTCCCCGACGGAGTCGAAGTCTGCCAGCGTACCGGATCAGGCAAATCCATCCTGATCCTCATCAACCACACCACCACGACGCAGCACGTCGCTCTGTCATTATCGATGACCGACCTGCTCAACTCCGGCTCCGTCTCTTCCGTAGATCTGCCTAAGTATGGAGTCGCTGTGCTGCGGTAAAGATATCGCGCGCCTCAAAATTTGTGTCTATTATTGTTACAAGTTACTTAGGAAGCGCAATGGCGGGACTGTTTTGTCAAGAGGATTTCATTAGAGCTTCAGATATATAGCAGGAGTAATGATGCTCGTTCCCCTGAACGTGCCCAGGCTTAGCAGATCCTTATCGCCGGCGACAAGGTAGTCCGCCCCTGCTCTCCAGGCCGTTTTCCAGAATCGCATCGTCTTTAGAATCTCGACAGGCTCCCTTGATTTCTCCACTCACCTCAACCCACAAAGCCTCGGCGAGTATTTCGTCCAGCAGCGTCTGTAACTCTACAGTGTCGCGTTCGAATTTCCCTGTGAGGACCCGAACAATTTCTGTCTTGATGAAACTAGAAATTGCCACTTTGTCTTGTGTTAGCGCCCGGAATACTGCCAGATCCGGTGCACCGCCGAACTCTAGAGCAGAAATCCAGACATTTGTGTCCAGTACGACAATCACCGTTCGCGCTGCTTCTGGGCATCTTCCGCGCGCGTTTGATGAATCAGGCCTTCCACGTCATCCGGTTTGTGACCTATGTGTCCCTTCTGCCGTCCTGCTTTCTGTGAGGCGTCTAGCAGCGCACGGATGCGCCCCGCACGATATACGCGAAAGGCCTCCCGGAACAACTCGCTGATAGTTCGGCTCTCCGCTTCTGCAACTGACGTAACCTGTTCCGCTAGATCGGGGGGCATCGAAATCGTAAATTGGCGGGTAGTTCGCTCCATGAGAATACTATTACACAGTAATGATAAGTAATGCAAAAACTGACCCCTAACCCCTTTGCATCAATGTCCCGCAGGAGCCTTCCCGCCAACCTTGAAATGCCGTATTAGCAGCACCAGCGGGGTCACCGCCAACGTCACCCAACCCACCAGTCGAAAGCAGTCCATGAACCCCAGCAGTTTCGTCTGATCTCCGAGTTGCTGGTAGTAGTGCAGATACGCCGCCTTCAGGGCATCCGCATGCGAATACCCGTGTTCCACCAGGTAATTCGTCATCCGCTCCACCGCCGACTGCAGTCCTAGCGATGACGGCGGTAGATCCCCACCCGTCACAGACTGGTGAAAGTCCTGCCTTCTCTCGCTCATCGCCGTCACAAACGCAATCCCGAAGCTTCCGCCCCAATTGCGAAACAGATTCGTCAGGCTCGACGCGCGATTGTTCTGATCCGGCCTGAGCTGCGAATACGCCACCACGCTCAGCGGCACAAAGAAAAATGCGTACCCCAGCCCCTGAAACGCTCGCGCCCACGCGTAGTGCGCATAATTCGTCTGCAGCGTGAATCCGCTGTAGTAGAACATCGACGCCCCTACCGTCGACAGTGCAATCGCCAACAGCATCCGCGGATGGACGATCCCGCGTTGCACCAGCTGCGCTCCCACCGGTGCAAGTACCGTGATCACCAGCGCACCCGGCCCCAGCACCAGCCCCGCGTCGATCGCTCGATATCCATACAGCGACTGCAATATCTGCGGAATCATCGTCGTCGTCGCGAACAATCCGAACCCGAAAATAAAGTAAAACACCGACGCAATCGCGAAATTCCGGTTGCCCAGCATCCTCAAATCGATAATCGGATCCTCGTGGCGCAGCTCCCACCAGATCGCCACCGACCAGCACACCAGCGCGACGGCAAACATCCCCGCGATCAAGTTGCTGCCGAACCAGTCGTCAATCTGCCCGCGGTCCAGAAAAATCTCCAGCGCCGCCGATCCCAACCCGATCAGCGCAATTCCCGTCCCGTCGATCTTCAGCTTCCCGTTCGGCCTCGCCTTTTCGCGTTCCTTCGCGAACTCCGGCGGATCGTGCACGAATCTGCTTGTCAGAAAGAGCGACACAATGCCGATCGGAATATTGATCAAAAACACCCAGCGCCACGTGTAGTTGTCCGTGATCCATCCGCCCAGCACCGGCCCAATCGCCGGAGCCGTCACGATCGCAATCGTATAGAGCGCAAACGCCGACGCTCGTTTCTCCGCCGGAAAAGTATCCACCAGGATCGCCTGCTCCACCGGAGCCAGCCCGCCGCCGCCGATCCCCTGCAGCACGCGCGCAAGCAGCATCACATTCAGCGTCGGCGCAATCCCGCACATGAACGACGTCACTGTGAACAGCGCCACGCATGCCATGTAATAGGTCTTTCGACCGAAGACCCGGCTCAACCACGCGCTCATCGGCAGGACCACTGCATTTGCGACGAGATAGGTCGTCAGAATCCAGGTCACCTCGTCGAAGCTGCGCCCCAGCCCGCCCGCGATATACGGCAGCGACACATTCGCAATCGACGTGTCCAGCAGCTCCATGAATGTGGCCAGCGTCACCGTGAGCGCCACCACCCACGGATTCACCTGGCGCCGAGTCTTTGTCTGTAGCGCATTCGTCTGCGGCGCCTCAAGAACAGCAGTTGCGGCCACTTATTCGCCTCCAAGGTAACAGGGAAGAGACCAAACAGTCTCTTTTGGATGTGCGAATACCTCTCAGGATGCGGCAAAATGCGGTAAAAACCCGCCCGCCTCACCGTTACCAGTGTGAAAATCTCTCGCCGCCGCCGCTCTTCCCGAAGTATTCTGGCCACGCAGAAGTCCAGACCACAATCTCGACCGATAAAGCGGAGATTCGCACGTGAACCGACTCATCCTCCGAGCCGCTCTTGTTTTCGCTGTTGCTTTTCCTGCCTTACTCAGTGCCCAGACAGGCGCTGACGCCATCGTGAGCTATTTCTCCGGCAAGCAGGTTCTCGTCAAAATCGATATGCCCGGGACACAAAAGGGAGTAGACCTACGGTTCAACAAGCCCACTCCTATGAACTGGAAGGAGTATTCGAGCCGGCTCAAGCAGTGTGGCATCGCCATTCATCAAGGGCAGGTTTCGCGCGTCACCTCCGTTGTCGTCAAGAAGGACATGATTGAGTTCCAATTAGATGGTGGAGGTTTTGGCACTTTCGGCGACGACACAAACACCACCGTCGCCCCCACAGTCGTCCCGAAGAGCGACTACGAAAAGAGCCTTGAGCACCAGATCGCCAATACTGATGACCCAGACAAAAAGGCGCAACTTCAACGCGAGCTTGACCGTGCACGCACGCGGCGAGACCGCGAGAACGCCGCCAACCAGAGGGCCGCACAGGTCGCCAGCCAGATCAAGGCGCAGCAGGTCATGGACAAGCGCATGCAGGGAGGCTCGCGCTTCAACCTCCGCTGGCAGGGATCGATCCCGCCCGACCAGCTCACGCCCGAGGCAGTCATGGCCCGCCTCAGCGAATACATTGACTTCAGTAGCCTTCAGACTGGCGGAGCCCTGCCCCCACCCGGTCCTGCCCCGGGCATGGCACCCACTCCGCCGGCCGCGCCCAGTCAAGCTCCCACAGGCTCACCCACCGCCCAACTCCAGCGCGGCATGAGCCTCAATGACGTAGCTGCCCTACTCGGACAAGGCAAGCTCCTGTCAGAATCCACGGGAGACAATGGCCTCAAGACTCAGGTCTACGAATACATCTCCGGCGACCGCCGCGCCGAAGTCACCTTCGTCGAAGGCACAGTGGTAAAGTTTTCGATTACATCGCAGTGAGGAACCGCAACAAGACTGCCGGTAAGAGTGAGCCCTCTGCTGGGCCCCGCACCGCTCAATCTCCGAACCGCGCTGCCGATCTTTCCTTTGCCTTAGCCGCCTCTTCTTCCCGATTCTTCGGCGGAGCGGTTGTTTCGAGTGAAGAAAGCAGGCGCATCGACACGCCCGCAACCTCATCGATCGCGGCGTAGAACGAAGCCTCATTCGCTTTCGACGGCTTGTTGAACCCGCTGATCTTCCTCACAAATTGCAGCGACGCCGCCCGAACCTCTTCTTCCGTAACCGGCGGATCGAAATTGAAAAGGTTTTTGATATTTCTGCACATACTGTTTAACTCCCTGGCGCGGAATTATTAGCGACCGCGAGTAGCGTCACAAATATCAGAACGCTAAAGAATATTGAACGGCGCCGTCGCAGTCTCCGGGAGTGTCTCTGGCCGCAGTCGGTTACGAAGGCCCCTCCACACCTGCCCTATGCGATCGGACGCCATGAACACGTCTCCCGCTGTCAGCGGACCCAGCAGGCGGTAATGGCCTACAGCCGCGAGGCCCATTGAGGCAAGACATCCGCATCGTTCGCAATCCGGGTCGCCGCCGAACTGACAGGGGGTAATCTTCGTGGAAAGATCGGCGGAAATGGTGCTGGTCGTACGCGCGAAGATACACTCTGCGGGACTCTTTGGCGGCGTTGCGAACTCGCGGATCGTTGCGTCGTTCATCTCCAGAATCGGATACGCGCGCCGGAGACGCATGAGATCGGCCAACACCGCGTCTCTTTGCTTGAAGGTAAGGATCTCAGGGTCGGTCGCTCTGCGCTGTGGTGTAAACAGGCTGAACCAGACCTTGATAATCTCCGGACGGCTCCAGAAGCGCAGGAACTCTTCGAGATATCCCTCGCGAGTAGCGATCTGCGACGTGATCGTGCAGTGAATGTATACCCGTGCGTCCGCAATGTTTTTGAGGATGCGTTCATAGGTCGCGGGTTTCCGGCGCACATCGTGTTCCGGCTGCAGGCCGTCGACGGAAACCGCCACATGCAGCCGCTCGAACCTGGACCACTCGGCGGGAATGACGCGGAAGGCGCTGGTAACAATCTGGGTATACACACCACGCGCGTCGAGCTCAGGCAGGAGGGCCTCCACCTCGCGGTAGCGCACCAGCGGATCGCCGCCAACCAGCGACACATGCAGGGGCTTGTGTTGATCGACGATCTCGAGAATCCTCCGCACCAGCTCATCGCCTTTGAAGTCCGAGAGCTGCCGGAGTTGCATGCCGGGACCGAGGTGCGACGCGTCGAACGCGTAGCAGCCGGGGCACCGCAGGGGGCATTCTTTGGTGATCTCAATGGAGAGGGACGGGGGTTTGCCGGCCAGAATCCTCGACCATGCACTCAACACTTCTGAAGTCTTCATTCACTCTCCAGGGGACGGGAGCCAAAATGACTAACAACCAGCAATCTACAAACGGCACCACCACCGCTTACCTTAACCTTGCTGAAAGAATCGAACAGACGCCCCGCCGCGGGTGACGGTATGAAGAATTCGACGTACTTCACATAGTTTACGTCACGCATGACAGGGCCAATACCGGAATTCCGTTGATGCCGGCGAGCGATGACCTGTCCGTAATCGAATTTCAATCTTCAGGAATGAGTTAGCTCTTCTCAGCCTCGGCCATTACAGCCAATTATTCTTGCGGAAAAGGTACAGAAAGGCGAACGGAAGAGCGATCATCAGCAGCATTGCAAGGGCAAACGTAATCGGCTTCGTAAACCCGGGGACGGTGTCCGCGAAGTTCATCCCAAAAAAGCTCGTGATCACCGTAAGGGGAAGAGTGACCACGCTGATGATGGCCAGCGTCTTCATAATCCTGTTCAGTCGGTTGTTGATACTCGACATATAAATGTCGCGGCAACCGAGCACCAGGTCGCGATAGATGTCGATGGTCTCGACCTCGCGATTCAGGTGATCCAGTACGTCTCTGAAATAGATGCGCGACTGCGTGCCCATGAACGGCACCTCGCCCCGGGTCAGCTGGCCGATGACATCCCGCTGCTGGGTCATGATCCGGCGGAGGTCAAGCAGATCTTTCTTGCGATCGGAGATCAGCACGGCAAAATCGGGAGACGGATTTCCGATCGCTTCTTCCTCGAGTTTGTCGAGTACCTCCTCAAAGTCGTCGAGGATCGGGCCGTATCGGTCGACCAGACGATCGATGAGCTCATAGAGCAGCACGTCGACGCCCCACTTCAGCCGGGCTTCGGGATCGGTGTGAACGCGACTGAACATTTCGTTCAGTGAACCCAAAGGGGCCTCGTGAATCGTGATGAGGTACCTCTCGGAAAAGATCGCATCGAGTTCGGTGGTCTGGAAGAGGCGTTCGGGGTCGGGATCGGTTTCGGGCCCGTGAATGACGAGGAAGAAATATTCGTTCTTCAGCTTGTCGCCGACCATGGCGTAGCTTTCCAGCTTTGGCCGCTGAATCTCATGGACAACGTCTTCGACGACTAGCGGATGAAAGCCGAACACATCGACAAGGAGCGCATGCTCGGAGTCGTCGGGGGCAGCAATGTCCAGCCAGAATTGAGCTGAAGGGTCGTGGAAAGCCGAGGCGATCTTGTCCACTTCGTTCGCGTGCACAACCTGACCATCGCCAAATCTTATGAAGGCGTTCAGCATGGCCAAGAGTTGTACCAGAGAATGGTTACAATTCAAGCATAATTCGTAAGCGGACCCAAGAGTCGTCAACCGGCCGCGAGGCGGCTCATGTGTAATGCCGCGCCTGCGCGTTCCTCAAAACGTTTAGAATAGAGGCGATACGAACTCCAAACCAAGGCTGCGGAATGGTCCGCGGCAGGAAAGACACCTCGCGCGCGATGCATCGCTGGTCCCGGCTCTTTATCCCTACCCTTCGTGAGGCTCCGGCGGACGCCGAAGTCGCCAGTCACAAGTTCCTCGTTCGGAGCGGATATATCCGCCAACTTGGAGCGGGCATCTACTCCTACCTGTTCCTCGGTCAGCGGTCGATCAACAAGATCATGGCCATCGTTCGCGAGGAGATGGACAAGATCGGGCAGGAGTTTTTGCTGCCGACGATCCATCCACGCGAACTGTGGGAGGAGAGTGGGCGCTGGACGGGCATGGGCCAGAACATGTTTCGGCTGCAGGACCGCAAGAGTGCGTGGCTCTGCCTGGGCATGACCCACGAAGAGGTCATGACCGATATCGCGCGCAAAGAGCTGCGCAGCTACAAGCAGCTTCCGCAGATCTGGTACCAAATTCAGACCAAGTTTCGTGACGAGCCGAGGCCAAAAGCCGGGCTGCTGCGTGTGCGGCAGTTCATCATGAAGGACAGCTACTCCTTCGATCTGGATGAAGCCGGCCTCGACCTGAGCTATAAGAAGCATGACGGTGCGTATCGCGCAATCTTTACGCGCTCCGGGCTAACCTTTGTGGCAGTCGAAGCAGATTCGGGCGCCATGGGCGGCTCGCAATCGCAGGAGTTCATGGTCTACACCGACGCCGGTGAGGACCTGATCGTCAGCTGTCCGAAGTGCGACTATGCGGCGAATCTCGAAAAGGCGGCGTCGCGCCTCGATCCGGTGACGGAGCTGGCGCCGACTGGCGATGGAAAACCGGAGCTGGTGCACACTCCGGGAAAGGCGTCGATTGCCGATGTAGCGGAGTTCTTCCAGATTTTGCCGGCGCAGGACATCAAGACGGTCGCGTACATGGCGGAGGTGCGTGACGGCAAAGCGACGAAGTGGGAACCCGTGGTCGCGTTTCTGCGCGGCGATCATTCTGTGAATGAGACAAAGCTGGCGGGTCAGGTGAAGGCGAGCGATCTGCGTCCCATGCAGGCGGAGGAACTGGAGAAATATTTTGGCGGGCCGGCGGGCTATCTGGGACCAATCGGGCTGGGTGTCTCCAGGCACCTGCATGACGGAGGGGTCAACGTGATTCTCGACGAGAGCCTCGAAGGGCGCGAGAACATGGTCGCCGGCGCGAACAAGCTCGACTACCACTTCCGCAACGTCACGCCGGGCCGCGACTTCACATGGACCATCGCTGGCGACATCCGCAATGCCGTTGAGGGTGAGGGCTGCCCGGCATGTGGGTCGCCGCTGAAGATCGGGAAGGCAGTGGAGGTCGGGCACATCTTCAAGCTGGGGAACCGGTACACGGAGAGCATGGGCTCGCGGGTGCTCGATCCCAACGGCAGGGAAGTGACGCCGATTATGGGTTGCTATGGCATCGGGATCGAGCGCATCCTGACCGCGGCGATCGAGCAGAACAATGACGCGAACGGCTTCTGGCTGCCGCGGGCCATCGCTCCCTTTGACGTGGTGGTGACTATCACGAATATCACCGACCAGATGCTGCTGGCGGCAGGTCAGGAGATTGCCGCTTTGCTTGAGGCCGCCGGATTCGATGTCCTGCTTGACGACCGCGACGAGCGTGCCGGGGTGAAGTTCAAAGACGCGGACCTGATCGGTATTCCTTACCGCGTAAACGTAGGCAAGAAGGCTGCCGAGGGCAAGGTGGAACTCGTCACGCGCGCGACAGCCTCAAGCGAGGATGTCGAGATCGGGAAGGTCGCGGAGGCATTGCAAAGCAAAGGCTAGAAAGTTCAGCTCCCGTACGCTCGTTGGCGCCGTCAGCGCGGAAAAGTTCTCGCAGATCCTCGCCATTTTAGCGAGGTTCTCAGATGCGAGGGTGACCGGACGCCATGCAACGCTCTACGGCATCTTCTTACCAGCTCGAATACGGTTGCCCGTCCGAACCCACTTCCTGCGATCCGCTGTGCACGTCGTTCACGCCCGGCTCGCTCTGGTCGATGCTCTGCAGTGTGTCGTCAGTCGTCGTTACCCAGGTGTCGGTCGCGTGCGTCATCGGGTCCTTGGGAATCTCCCGGAGATATCCCGACTGCACCAGATCATCCAGCGACTGCGGAGCCTTCTCCTTATCCATCGTGTAGGAGTCGATAGCGTTACGCAGCACATGCAGGTCTTCTTTTAGCACCGCTTCTCTGGCGCTCTTGACCGAGGCCACATAGCTTGGAATGGCAATCGCCGCCAGCACCGCGATGATCGTCATTACAATCATCAGCTCCACCAGCGTAAAGCCGCTTTCCCGCGTCGAGTTGTGGCTCATCTTCTGCACGTTACCAATCCTTGTACTTCGTTCCGTCGAGCGCCGTGCCATCCGACTTTGAGTACACGTCGAAGACACTCTGACCGCCAAATGAATCGCTCGTCGGATCGTCCTGCATCGAGCGCAATCCCCAGTCGTCCTTGCCCGTCATCGGATCTACCGGAATCCGCCTGAGGAAGCGCACCTTCTTGCCCTGCACATCTACCCCGTCTACCAATGTCTGCAGGTCGGGGGGATATCCCTGGCTGTCGACTTTGGTTATGAACGCATTGCGGTCGGCAGCGTCCTTGTAATGGTCGATGGCGTCGCGCATCTGCCACAGGTCGTAGCGCAGTTCGCGTTCCTTCTCGCGCTTCACCTGGAACCGCGCAATCGGCACCGCCGCGCCCGCCAGGATGGCGAGAATCGCCACCGTGACGATCAGCTCCACGAGCGTAAGGCCCGCTTCGCTTCCTGCACCCGGCGATCTCAGATTCCGCCGCATACTCATCCATCCACAACTGCTGGTCAAGGCGTTATCTGTATGATTGCCCGCGATCCGGTCGCCGGCAGCGGCTGCTGGGTACTGTTCCGCACCACCGGCCGTGTAATCACCACTGCGGCGTCGCCCGCGGCCTTCGCCTGGAAGGTCATCACGCACACCGTTCCCGTTCCCGTCACGCCATGTGTCCCCGGCGGACGCGACGCCGAGATGGCGACATTGCCGCTGCCGTCATCGCGATGCACCAGCGCCACAGCCTGCCCATCCTGCCCGAGGAAATTCACGCCCTTGCCTGGGGAATCTCCCAGGTCCACGTTGATCAGGCTTAGTTTCGTCTCGTCATACTGCACCTGCATCGGCACAGAAAAGACGTCCGTCCCCCCGGAAAGGTTCACCGCCACCTGGAACGTCGATCCCACCTTCTGCTGGCTCATTTCCGGGGTAAGTTGCAGCTTCACAGGACCCGCATTCGCTTCCTGCTGCATGTTGGTCACCGCGGTTGTAGCCGCTGCTGCCGCAGTCGCCGGAGCCGGTGCACCTGCCGGAGGAGCCACGGTGAAAACTCCCGGCTTCTGCCCCGTTTGAGGAGCCGCCTGGGGCGCAGTCTGCGGAGTCGTATCCATATTGATGTGCCGCAGCTCGATGGTGTTGCCGGTGCCGGTGTCGAGCTCGCGCAGGTTCAGCGGGTTAAGCATCTCCGCCCGCACCACATGAGGAATCAGCAGAAAGACAATCTCGTCGTCCTGTATCGTCTTGTCGTTGCTGCTGAAGATATATTTCAGGATCGGTACCGAAGCCAGCCCCGGTGTCCCGTTGAGAGAATTCGATGTCTGCCGCTGCAGAATGCCGCCCAGGATATTCGCTTCGCCCTCTTTAAGCCGGATCGTCTGATCCACTGTGCGCTGCGTAATAATCGGCTGGTTGATGCCGCCCAGATTAGCGACGCCGTTCTGCGATGAGACTTCGATCTTGAGCTTCAATGTCACATCGCGGTCATAATGAACCGTCGGTTTAACGGTGATGTTCACGCCAACATCCAGATACTGGAACTGCGTGTTGACCAGTGAGCTTACGATCGCCGTTGCCGCGCCTGTCTGATACGAGCCCGTCGCCACAGGAAGCTTTTCGCCGATCTTCAACGTGGCTTCCTGCCCATCCGAAGCGCGAATGCGCGGGTTCTGCAGGATCCTGGTGGAGCTGTCGGTCAGCAAAAGATTCGCCGTCGCCTGCCCGATAGTCACAGCAAAGTTCGTGCCGTTCAAATGCGCCAGGCTGTTCAGCGTAAGCCCATTGCTGGTGTCGGTGTTCGTGGTAGTACCGGTTGTAGATGAAGACGACGACGATGAAGAATTGTTTGTGCTGTTGTAATTCGAAGCCTGGAAGGCCACCGTCGCCGTCTGTGGCAACTGGATACCGATCGTGCGCTCGTAGTTGCGGCTTACCTCAAGAACCGCCACGTCGACCACCACTTCCGGTTTCGCCTTGTCCAGATCGGAGATCAGTTTCTGCGCCAGCAGCAGCTCGTCGGGAGTACCGCGCATGATGATCGCGTTCTGGCTCGCCACGCCATATATCTTTGCTGTCTGAAACATATTGCGCAACGCCGTCTGCAGATCGGTGAAGTCGTTCTGCTGCGCCACGTTGGTCAGGTAGAAGGTCTGTACCGCTTCCTCCTCCAGCTCCGTCCGCTTGGCGCGCGTGTTCTGCGCTACAAAAATCGTGTTCGCCGTAATCGGCCGCCAGAACGTCCCGGAAATCGTCCCGATGATTCGCAGGGCGTCGTACAGGTCCACATTCGTCAGGTCCACCTGGATGCGCTTCGATGTGTAGTCCGGGTCAAAGAGCACGTTGACGCCGGCAAGCCTGCCCACCGTCTGGTAGATCACCTTGCTGTCTTCAACCGAATGCAGCGTGAGCGGCTCGTTCGATAGCGGCTTCAACTGGACAGGCGCGCCGATCGAGTTCAGCTGGCTCTCCTCGGGAGTCGCCGGGACTTGCTGAGTGGTGGGCGCTGTGGCCTTTTCCCGCATCGCCTTGATTTCCTGCTGCGCCAGCTCATTGCTCGGATCGATCTCGAGTGCCCGCATGAACTCGGTCAGCGCGCCGGTCGCATCCCCCTGGTCGCGCAGCTTCTCGCCCTGTTTGACGTGCAGAGCGGCGGCGGAAAAGCGCGTCCGCTCATAGCTCGTCTTGTAGCGCATGTCCTTGGGATTCTTCTGGAATGCCCTTTGGAAGAGCTGAAAGGCAGTGTCGATGTCACCGGTCGCCTCGGCCGCCTGCCCCTGCTTGTACAGCTTCGAGGCCGACTCCTTGGCCAGTTTTTCCTCGGACTCTGCGTGTACGCGGGAAGTAAAAACGCCCAGTCCCAAGCCTATGGTCACGGCCAGGACCGCCAGCGTTCCCCATCTCAAAATACGATGATTCATCAAACTCCAGCAGCTTGCTTCCAGCGTGGTTTTACTGTCTGCGGTCGCTCGCGGACGCCGTGTCGGCGCGAACCTTAACCCGTTTCTTCTCATCACTCGGTGCTGGTCGAGTATAGCATCGCGCCCCTCTTGACCCCCACGGCCGGGTTGAGCTTGTCCACTGCGTGCTAGCATTAAATTTCAGACTCCCGCCCATGGCTCGGCAATCCACACATTCTGTCATTCAGACGCCCGTGAAGAAGAAGCCGCGTGATCCGCTCGCCGCCGGAGAGCGCGATGCCGCCGTCAACCGCGCCGCCAGCCATAACTATTTCCTCCTCGACCGCTTCGAGTGCGGAGTCGCCCTGCGCGGCACCGAAGTGAAATCCATCCGTGAAGGCAAGGCTAACCTGAAGGACGCCTATGGAATCATTAAAGATGGCGAGGCTTTTCTGCTGAATGCCCATATTGGGCCTTATTCCCATGGCAATGTCAGCAACCACGATTCGCTCCGGACGCGAAAACTCCTCCTGCACCACGAGGAAATCCGCAAACTAATCGGACAGACGCAGCTCAAGGGACATACGCTCATCCCCACGCGCCTCTATTTTCGTAACGGCCGCGTCAAGTGCGAACTCGCCGTCGCCAAAGGCAAGCAGGACTGGGACAAGCGCGAGACCGAACGCCGCCGTGAAGCCGACCGGGAAGCCCGCGCCGCCATCGCCCACAGCAAAGGGAAGTACGCGAAGTAGGCGTGACCGCCCAATATTCAAGAGATACTAGAAGCAAGAATGAAAACCGAACTCCTCTTCACTCCCGCCGCTTCCGCCCAGTCTGAACTTCTCACCGTCTTCGCCGCCGACATCTCGACAAGTAAAGACAAAGACGCGAAGCCTGAGCTGACCCTCCTGACATCCGACGAGGCCATCCGCAAGGCCGCAAACTACGTCCTCTCCACCGGAGAATTCAAAGCCGAACCGAACGAAACCCTGCTCCTCCACGCCCCTGAAGGCCTGGCCGCCACGCGCCTGCTCATTGTAGGACTCGGCAAAGCCGCCAAGGCCGATGCGCACGCTATCCGCAGGGCCGCTGGGACGGCCGTCCGCTTCGCCAAGCCGCGCGTCATCCGCTCATTGTCGATCCTCGCGCCCGAAGGCAACGTCGACCCGACCCAGTCCACCCGCGCCATTGTCGAGGGCCCCATTCTCGCCGACTTCGACTCGGACACTTACCGCACCGACCGCAAGGACCGCAGCATCGAATCGCTCTCCATCGTCATTCCTGCCGGAATCGACAAGTCCGCCGCCGAAACCGGCCACCGCGAAGGCGTCATTATCGCTGAGTCGCAGAACTTTGCCCGCACCCTCATTAACGAGCCCGGCAATCGCATGACGCCGACCATCCTTGGCCAGCGCGCCGCCGAAATGGCCGCCGAAAACGGCCTCACGTGCGAAGTCCACAGCACCGAAAAGCTTCGCGACCTCAAGATGGGAGCCTTCCTCAGCGTTGCCCAGGGCTCCGATGAGCCGCCCGCGCTCATTGTCATGACTTACGAGCCCGCCGCACCCCCCGCGCCCGACAGCCCCGTCATCGGCCTCGTCGGCAAGGGCATTACCTTCGACACCGGAGGCATCTCCATCAAGCCCGCCGACAACATGGAGAAGATGAAGTACGATATGGCCGGCGGAGCCGCCATGATTGGAGCCATGCGCGCCATCGCTCAGCTCAAGCCTGCCGTCAAGGTTATTGGCATTGTCTGCGCCGCCGAAAACATGCCCTCGGGCAAAGCCGTCAAACCCGGTGACATCGTCTTCGCATCATCCGGCAAGTCCATCGAAGTCATCAATACCGACGCCGAAGGCCGCATGGTCCTCGCCGATGGCCTCCACTACGCCCGCGAACTCGGCGCCACTCGCCTCATCAATGCCGCCACCCTCACCGGAGCCGTCGCCATCGCCCTCGGCCAGATCAACGCCGGTGTCTTCGCCAACGACGAAGACGCCTACCATCACTTCACCGCTGCCCTCGAAATCTCCGGCGAAAAATTCTGGCGTCTCCCCGTCGAAGATGAATATCGCGACCAGATCCGCTCCTCGATCGCCGACATTCAGAACACCGGCCTCACCCGCTACGGCGGAGCCATCAACGCCGCCATGTTTCTCAAGGAATTCGTCGGCGACACCCCCTGGCTGCACCTCGACATTGCCGCCATGGCCTGGCAGGACGCCGAGAAGCCCTGGTCCGCAAAAGGTCCCACCGGAGTCGCCGTTCGCAGTATCGTCGAATGGGTCCGCACCTACGCCTGATTCGACTCGACAATGCCCCGCATCCTATTTTCTTAAGGATGTGACTGCCCCATAAGGAATCGCACCATGCCCTCTGAGTCGAATCAGTCCGAGCATCCCAGTACGCCAATCCCGAAAGACGACCTCAACCGTCCCCTTGCAATCGCCCAACCCGAAAGTGATGAAAAGCTTTCTCACATCGGGGTAGTTGGGGACACCTACACCATCCTCCTTACCGGGAATGACACGGCGGGGCGCTTCTGCCTCATCGATATGTACATCCCTCCAGGCGGAGGCCCACCTGCCCATCGGCACGACTTCGAAGAGACATTCACCTTGCTTGAGGGCGAACTGGAATTCACCTTTCGCGGCGTAAAGAAGACCTTTCGAGTGGGTGCCACAATCCACATTCCCGCGAATGCCCCACATCGGTTTCGAAATGCTTCAGCAGAGCCGGCGAGGCTGCATTGCATCTGTTCTCCTGCGGGGCAGGAAGACTTTTTCATGAAAGTCGGCATTCCCGTCGCGACGCGCACCACGCCTCCACCCAGGCTCGACGAAGCCGCAGAGGCGGAATTCCGAGCGAAGGCCGAGGCGCTGGCTCCAGCCTTTCATACGGAACTTCTCCCGCCGGACTAGACCTGGCTTGCTGCCTTCCACGAAGCTCTCCTCAGTGCAGCCGGTTCCTGAGCCGCTGACAAACTGCGATGGCTTACAATCTAGCCGTCAGGGAGTTTTCAATGCCACTTATCCGAGCCTGCAAAAACTGCGGCACGAAAAATCGTATCCCGACCGCGCACCTCGCCGACACCGGTCGATGCGGCTCATGCAAAACGCCACTCCCGCCAATCGACGAACCAATACAGGCCGACACCGCTCTCTTCGACGACGTCATCCAGAACGCCCGCGTCCCCGTCCTCGTCGATTTCTGGGCCGACTGGTGCGGACCCTGCCATATGGCCGCGCCCGCCGTCGCCCGTACCGCCGCCGAGATGGCCGGCCGCGCCATCGTCCTCAAAGTCGACACGGAAAAATATCCCGAGCTCTCCGTCCGCTACAACATCCGCGGCATCCCCAACTTCATCGTCTTCGCGGGAGGCAAGCTCGTCACCCAGCAAGCCGGAGTCGTCGGCCACGATCAGATGGAAGCCTGGCTCATGTCCGCTGGCTCGGTGCACGCATAGTTTTTGCCAGATGCTGGGTGCCCCAGGTCCCGGATTTTCGGACCTGGGATGCCACTTCTGACGCCGCGATTGCTGGCGCACGATAGAATTCCCTCGTAAGCCCCCGCCGAATTCCTATCCCAGGAGTCCCTCATGCAAAGTCGCATAGTCGGCACCACCATGCCGGTTCTCGAATTCCTGCTCGAACCCAACGACGCCATCATCTCCGAAGCCGGCGAGCTCTCCTGGATGTCCGGTAATGTCCAGATGACCACCCACACCCAGATGGGCGGCGGCGGAGGATTCTTCGGCGCCATCCGCCGCGTCGCCGGCGGCGGCAGCCTTTTCATGACCGAATACCGCCCCTACGGAGGCCCCGGAGAAGTCGCCTTCGCCACCCGTGTCCCCGGCCACATCGTCCCGGTTGAGATCGGCAACGGACACGAGCTCATGATCCACCGCCACGGCTTCCTCTGCGCCACGCCACAGATCACCCTCGGCGTCGGCTTCCAGCAATCCCTCGGCGCAGGCATCTTTGGCGGAGACGGCTTTCGCCTTCAGCATGTCGGCGGCATCGGCATTGTATGGATTGAGCTCTCCGGCGAAGTCGTCCTCAAGGAGCTCCGTCCCGGCGAAATCATCCGCGTCCATCCCGGCCATGTGGGAGCCTTCGAAAGCAGCGTCGCCTTCCAGATCACCACCGTCCCCGGCATCCGCAACATGATCTTCGGTGGAGACGGCATCTTCCTCGCTGAACTCAGGGGCCCCGGCAAGGTCTGGTTGCAGACGCTGCCCATCTCGCGCCTCGCGCACGCCCTCGTGCCATACCTTCCTTCAGTTGCCGAACAAAGAACTGAGGGAGGAATCGTCGGCGGTATCATCGGCTCGGTGCTCAGCGGCAGGTAGAGATTCAGCGGGCGATAGTCGCTTTGCATGCTGGCGGGTATGAGGAAGAATGAATGGCTATATATCAGGGCACGACTTCAGTCGTGCCGCCACTCCGGGAAAGTCGATGGGCTTTAGCCCCTGAGACGGCAGTTCCATGGGTTCAGAATTTAGCAGCTTGCTTTTTCGAAAGGATCGTCCACCTTCAGTGAAGAAATCCCGCCTCGCCACCTTCTTCTCGCTCGCACTTGTCCTCTCCGTGCAGTTTGCTCTTGCTCAATCCCCGCAAATGACCGCCACGCTCGACCGCATACTCAACAAGCACGAGTTCGCCCCCGCGCCCTTCGGACCCGCACGCTGGCTGCACGACGGAGCGCAATACACCACGGTCGAGCCCTCAACCGAAATCAAAGGCGGCCAGGATATCCTCCAGTACGACACCGCCACCGGCAAGCGGACCGTCCTCGTCTCCGCCACCAAGCTCGTCCCTTCGCCCGGCGCAAAGCCTCTCCGCATCGAAGACTATGTCTGGTCGCCCGACAACCGCCTGCTGCTTATCTTCACGAACTCGAAGCGTGTCTGGCGTCTCAATACTCGCGGCGACTACTGCGTGCTCGACCTCGCCTCCGGCAAGCTCTCCAAACTCGGTGGCGATGCGCCCGAATCCACCCTCATGTTCGCGAAGTTCTCGCCTGACTCGCGCAGCGTCGCCTTCGTGCGCGCCAACAATATCTATGTGCAGGATCTCGCGACCTACGCTGTCCGCGCCCTCACCACTGATGGCTCAACCACGCTCATCAATGGCACCTCCGATTGGGTCAACGAAGAAGAGCTGAAAATCCGCGACGGCTTCCGTTGGAGCCCCGACAGCCAATCCATCGCCTTCTGGCAGTTCGATACCACCGGTGTCGGTGAGTACACCCTCATCAACGACACCGCGCATGAATACCCCGAGACCACGCGCTATCTCTACCCGCAGCCCGGCACCACCAACTCCGCCGTGCGCGCCGGTGTCGTCTCCGCTCAGGGCGGTCCCGTTCGCTGGATCAAGCTCCCCGGCGACCCGCGGCAGCACTACATCGCGCGACTCGACTGGATCCCCGACTCGAACGACCTCATCCTCCAATATCTCAACCGACTGCAGAACACCAACACCGTCTTCATCGCCAATTCTCAGACCGGCGAGGTTAAACCCTTCTTCGAAGACACAGACAAGGCCTGGGTTGATGTCGTCGACACCTTCGACTGGACCGCCAACAACAAATCCCTCGTCTGGCTCAGCGAACGCGACGGCTGGCGTCATGCCTACGTCGTCTCACGCGCCACCGGACAGCCGCAACTCATCACCAATTTCCAGGCCGATGTCATCAACGAAGTCGCTGTCGACGATAAAAATGGCTGGTTCTACTTCGACGCCTCACCCGACAACGCCACTCAGGCCTATCTCTATCGCTCCCGCCTCGATGGCTCCGGAGCGCCCGAGCGCGTAACTCCATCGGACGCGGCCGGATCGCACCGCTATGACATCTCTCCTGATGGCCAATGGGCATTCCACATCTATTCCAGCTTCAACAAGCCGCCGGTCACCGAACTCGTTCATCTGCCCGACCACAAATCCGTCCGCGTCCTCCAGTCCAACGACGAGCTCGCGCACAAAGTCCAGGACCTCGTCTCTTCGCCGACCGAATTTTTTACGGTTCCCGTCTCTAACGGGGTCACGCTCAACGGCTATATGATCCGCCCGCCCGACTTCGACCCCGCGAAGAAATACCCCGTCCTTGTCAATGTCTATGGTGAACCCGCAGCCATCACCGTGCGTGACGCATGGCAAGGAAACAGCCGCCTCTTCCACGCCCTCATCGCCCGCGAGGGATACATCGTCGTCAGCTTCGATAACCAGGGAACGCCCGCGCCGAAGGGAAGGGAATGGCGCAAGGTCGTCTACGGCAGCGTGGGCGTGCTCTCCGCCGCGCAGCAGGCCGACGCCATCCGCGAGCTCGCCAAAGAGCGCAGCTACATCGACACCTCGCGCCTCGCCATCTGGGGATGGAGCGGCGGCGGCTCGAACACCCTCAACCTCATGTTCCGCTCACCTGGCCTATTCAAAGCCGGCATCGCCGTCGCCCCCGTCGCCGACGAGAGCCACTACGACACCATCTATCAGGAGCGCTACATGGGGCTGCCGCAGGACAACGCAAAGGGATACCACGACGGCTCGCCCATCAACTTTGCGCAGAACCTCACCGGCCATCTGCTCATCGTCCACGGCTCTGGCGACGACAACGTCCATTTCCAGGGAACTGAGCTGCTCATCAACAAACTCGTCGAACTGGGCAAGCCCTTCGACTTCATGGACTACCCCAACCGCTCACATTGCATCTGCGAAGGACCCGATACCTCATTCCACATCTACAGCCTGATCGCGCGCTATCTCGAAGAGCACGTTCCACCGGGTGGCGTGGCGCAGTAAGCCTTGACCAGAGATGACTTCGGGTACCCCACGTCCGTCCTTTCGGACGTGGGCTCCTGCCAGTCGAACCCGCGCTTCAGAATGCCGCTCGTGCCTGTTGTGAAAGCGGCTGAACCGTGCTCACCCAGGAGAGAAAGATCGCTTCCACCTGTTCCTTTGACCGGTTCTCAATCGTGAAGTGATATTTCTCTCCCGACTTCAGCTCAATCCCATCCTTGTGAGCTTTGGCGATAATGGCTACCGGAAAATTCAAACCGGCCCCGTGAGGGCAGTCGAAGCGAAGACCGGCGCTCGTCAGCTCTAGCTCTCCCGTGCATCCGCCGAACATCTTCTTGTGCGTGGCCTCGTACTTGACCGGAACGTAGTGCGGAGCCGGAGGTGTTGCCGCGCTCGGAGCCGCAGCAGGAGCTTGTCCGGGCGCGATTCCGCTTTCAGCCCGTACCTTTGCAGCCGGAACGATGGGAGACGGCTTTGGCGGAGATGGCGCTTGCCCGGATGCCTGAGGCGCCGCTTGCACTTGCGCATCTGGCTTGGCACCCGCAACCGTCGGCTTCTTGTCGCTTCGCCCGATCCAAATCCCGCACAAGACACCAACCGCCAGCAGCAATCCCGCCCAGGCGTTGACTGGCATTCGCAAGCTCGCGCCCGACCATCGGTCGCCGGAAAATCCTTTGCCGAAGTCGATGGGCCGAACATTATCTCCCGCCGCTCGCCCAGCGTCCGACGAACTCCGGTTGCTCTTCGAAGCTGACTGGCCGCTCTTATTTTTTCTGAAACTGTGCAGATCAAAAATCTTCGCCACAGTAACCTCCCTGGCGTCGATGATGTGGGGAAATCCGCGTGCAGCCCGATTCCGCAGGCTTGCTCCATCCTAGCCTCATCGGAACCGCCGCGGCAATATGATCGCCCAACTCGGCCTCACTGCGGCACCTGCCAGCCCGCCCCGGCATTCTCCATCATCATCTGTCCCGGCTGCGGACCCGAAATCGCCGCCGCCATCTCCGGAAAGGCCGCCTCCATCTCGTCCGTCTTCACCCACACCGGCACGTCCATCAGCGTCGAGTGATAGCTCACTGTCGTCTGCAGAAATCCTCCCTGCTTCACCGGTGGAGTGAAGCCATCCACACTCGATACCACCCGATGCCCGTAGCAGAACCGCCCCTTCACACGCTCGCCCAGCGGCGTCAGCGAATATCGCCCCACTTTGATCGACGCCTCCACCTGCCTCGTCAGCAGCCCCGCGCTTGTCATCGCGTCCAGCCGCGTCATCTCCGCTTTCTCATTGTCCCCCGGGCTCACCTCGTAAGGAAACCGCATCGCCGTCGGAAACAGGCATTCATTGTGACCCTCGAAGTATGTATTCAGCGCCTTCTCAAGCTTCGCATTTGTTGGCTTCACGTCCGTCGCGCAGCCCGCCGTCAGCATGACCGCGCAGCCGGCAAGTATCCACTTCTTTGTCGTGCTTCGCATTCTTTCTCCCGTGCGTGATTTCGCAACCACCTGACATAAGAAGCCGCCAACGCCCAATTCGCCGCCTCATTGCCCCCGAAGAAAAAAATCCGCGACTTCAATGAAACGCCGGAGCGCCGCCGATCACTACCTCTGCAGACGGCGTCGCCGTGTAAGTTTTGCGAGGGATTTTGAGACCCACGGGCGTGCCTCGACGCTCCGCATCCGCACCCTCTGCGGATACCCTCCCTCGCCCAGCGAGGGGCTATCACCGCCAGTGAGCCCCTCGCCCTGCCAGGCACATGACGAGGAAGGCGCGCTCATCGCCATGCCGAATCATTCATTGACGACCTATATCGGCCTGCCTACACTTCACAGCGAATCTGAAGGACATCACATGCAAGAAAGAAGCGAACTCCGCCCATCGAAAGAATCCCCCGCCTTCAACCCCGCCCGAAGGAATCTCCTGACCCGTGCTCTGCCGGCTGCAGCGGCTTCAATCGGCTGGCTTAGCTTCCTGCTAGGCAGCGAAGCACTGATCACTCACGCGCTGGCTCAATCGCTCCGCCCCATGCTGGACGCCGCCGCCGACAATCCGCTTGCAGACCGTGTCGCTGCCGAAGCCCGGCACATTCTCGCAACCCTGCGCCATACCGGCTATCAACACCACTCGCACATTGATCCAACGACCGGCACCTACGACTGTGACTGCTCCGAGTTCGTCGGCTTCATCCTCGAGAAGCTCGCGCCGGCGAACTACAGGTTCATCCCCAAAGAGCCAAACCATATCCGGCCGCGAGCCTTTAAGTACTGCGACTACTTCCGCTCCTTGCCCGACGACGCTCCAGGTTGGCATCCCATTCATAAGATCACCAGCGTTCGCCCCGGCGACGTCATCGCCTGGCGCGCCCCCGACATTGTGAGAGATGAAGATACCGGCCACGTCATGATTGCCGCAGGCTTGGCAGAGCCACGTGGCCCCGGCCTCTTCAACGTTCGTGTCTTCGATTCCAGCGTGCTGCCCCACGTCAACGACACCCGAGGCGACACTAAGTCCAGATATCGCTCCGGAGTCGGCGAAGGGGGCATCGTCTTTCATGTCGACAGCAGCGACCGTCCCATCGCCTTCCAGTTCCGTCCGCCCGATCGTTTCCACGAGAATCCCATCGCCATCGGCCGCATTCACGCCATCGTCTGACATGCCTGTCTTGCGGAGCCCTACAACCCTTCCCAGCCATCCGCATCTTCATCAATGAATCTGAGGACGATCCATGAAGATTGCAGGAATTGTTTTAATCATCGCCGGAGTAGCCGCCCTCATCTACGGAGGCATCACCTGGACCACGCAAAAGAAGGCCGTCGATCTTGGCCCTGTTCAGGTCAACAAGACTGAGCATCACTCCGTCCCGCTTCCTCCGCTCCTTGGCGCCGTCGCCATCGTCGGCGGCGGAGCCCTCCTCTTCTTTGGCGCGAAAGAGGGCCGCTGAAGCCGGGAATCACCCCGCCTGGACCGCCTGCAAGTGTCCAGCGTTCTTCCGCAGACCACGCCCACCGCAGGGACAGGGAAGTGTATGATGATCCGCGCAATGTAATCGCTTTCTTTTTTCGGAGTATCAACCCATGCGCCTCCTCACCGCTCTATCCTGTGCCGCCCTTCTTTGCGCCGCCCCTGCCTTCAGCCAGCAACTCGCCGCCACGCCTCCTATGGGTTGGAACAGCTGGAACCACTTCGCCGAGCACGTCACCGACGCCGATGTCCGTTCCGCCGCCGACATGCTCGTCAGCACCGGTATGCGCGACGCCGGATACATCTACGTCAATCTCGACGACACATGGCAGGGCACTCGCGACGCCCAGGGCGTGCTCCATCCCAACAGCAGATTCCCCGACATGAAGGCTCTTGCCGACTACGTCCATTCCAAAGGACTGAAGTTCGGCATCTACTCAGGGCCTGGTGAAAAAACCTGCGGGGGTTACATAGGCAGTCTCGGACACGAGGCGCAAGACGCGAAGATGTATGCCGAATGGGGGGTCGACTTCCTTAAATACGACATGTGCTCTTTCTGGGACAACCGGGCTGAGGCCACAAAAGCCCATCCTGACGATCCCAATGCCGCCCGCGATGTGATGATCTCTGCGTACAAGAAGATGGGGGACGCTCTCAAGGCCACCGGCCGCCCCATCCTATACAGCCTCTGCCAGTACGGAGTCGACCAGCCATGGAAGTGGGGTCCCAGTGTCGGGCGCACAGATGTGGCGCACCACCGACGACATCGACGACACCTACGGACGCATGGTCATGATCGGCTTCAGCCAGGCCGGACTCTCAAAATACGCCGGCCCCGGCCACTGGAACGATCCCGATATGCTTGAAGTCGGCAACGGCAAGATGACCACCGACGAATACAGGACCCATATGACCCTGTGGGTCATCCTCGCCGCGCCTCTGCTCGCCGGCAACGACCTCAGCAAAATGACCGACACCGACAAGAGCATCCTGATGAACAAGGACGCGATTGCCATCGACCAGGACCCGCTCGGCAAGCAGGGTGATCGCCTCTACCAGAGCGCGGACATCGACGTGTGGACCAAGCCGCTTAGCGGCGGCCGTGTCGCCGTTGGCCTCTTCAACCGCGCCTGGGGCCCGCGCGACATCTCTGTCGACCTCTCGGAGATTGGCTTCGCGAACGGCGCGAACGTACGCGACGTGTGGCAGCAGAAGGATCTTGGCCACAAATCTGGCGTCGTGACCAGCACGGTTCCAAGGCACGGAGTCGCGCTCCTCATCATCAGCCAGTAAGATTTCCAGTACCGGGATCGGCCCGGTGAGTATGCCGAAGCCTTCAGTCCCAAAGCCCATCGAAGACCCGCGCCTCACCCGCCTTTCTGCGATCGCTCTCGCCTTTCCCGAGGCCACGCGTCAGATCTACGGATCGCACGCGCAGTTCCTCGTCCGGAAAAAGACCTTCGCATACTTCCTCGACAATCACCACGGAGACGGCATCGTCGCAGTAACCTGCAAAGTGCTGCCCGGTGAGAACACGGCTCTCGCCGAAGCGCAGCCCCGCAGATTCTATCTTCCCGCCTACCTCGCATCGAGGGGCTGGGTCGCCCTGCGGCTCGACCTCGGCAAAGTCGATTGGAATGAGGTGCGTGACCTGGTGGCGGGGAGCTATCTCCTGATTGCGCCGAAGCGTCTCGCAGAACACCTGAAATCAGAAGCTTAAAGGGTACCTTCGCAGGTAGCTTTCCGGGGAGTAACTTCGCGATAAACTGGTAGAAATGAAAATTGGCATTGATTTTGGAACCACCCGGGTGGTCGTCGCCTCCGCCGACCGCGGCAACTTCCCGATAGTGAATTTCGAAGCACCAGATGGCCAGGTCTACGACTGGTTCCCGCATGTAGTCGCCGTGAAGGGCAACGCCCGCCTCTACGGATGGGAGGCGGTCGCCATGCAGGACGACGACACCTGGACCGTCGCGCGCTCTCTCAAGCGCCACCTCCGCACCGCTGGCCCCCACACTGAATTGCACCTCGCCGAGCAGGCTATCCCGCTCCGCGTTCTTCTCGCCGAAATGATGGCCGCCCTGCGCACGCAGCTCCTTGAGCGTTCTAACCTCGGCGCCGATCCCGACGAGCCTCTCGAAGCCGTCATCGGTGTGCCCGCCAATGCCAACAGCAACCAGCGTTTTCTCACCGAGGAAGCCGCCCTCGCCGCCGGCTTCACTGTCCTGGGGGTCGCCAACGAGCCCTCGGCGGCTGCCGTTGAGTTCGCCGACCGCAACAGCGCCGAGCGCAAGAGTCGCGCCGGTAGCGGCCTGCTGGTCTACGATCTCGGAGGCGGCACCTTCGATGTTTCTCTCGTCGCCTTGGGCGAATCCGAGCACATCGTCGAGGCTTCCGATGGCATCCCGAATCTCGGCGGCGACGACTTCGACCAAATCCTCGCCACTCTCGTCATCGAGACCATCGACGACCCTGCTGATCTCACTCCGTTCGAGCGCCGCCGTCTTCTCGACGAATGCCGGGAAAAGAAAGAGTCCCTCAATCCCAACACCCGCAAGGTCACCATCGATCTCGAGCGCGTGCGCGCCGGATGGCAGGAAGTGACCATCCCCGTGGACGCCTTTTACGAGCGCTGCCGTCCGCTGATTGAGTCCACGCGCCAGGTTGTGGAGAATCTGCTCGCCGCTCATCCCGAGCGCCAGCTCGACACCCTCTACGTCACCGGCGGCGGATCGGAGCTCCCGCCCGTGGCCCGCATCCTGCGCGAAACCTTCGGCCGCCGCGTGCGCCGCTCTGCCTACATGCGTTCGGCCAGTGCCATCGGCCTCGCTATCCGCGCCAGTGTTGCCTCAGACAGCCTGCGTGAGCAGTTCAACCGCAACTTCGGCATCTGGCGTGAAGCCGATTACGGCGGAAACATCGTCTTCGATTTGATCTTTCCGCGCGGAGCACACCTGCCCGCCCCCGGCGAGCCCGCGCTGCGCAGCGAGCGCATCTATCAGCCCGCTCACAACATCGGCCACTTCCGCTATCTCGAATGTGCGCAGCTCGACGACCACGGCCAGCCCATCGGCGAGATCGTCAATTGGGACCAGATCCGCTTTCCGTTCGACCCCCAGCTGCAAAGTTATTCTGATCTTGCCGCCCAGCCAATTGCTCTCCTCGGGCGCGACGACCTCAGAGTCCGCGAGGAATACACCTGCGACGCTGGTGGCAACCTCCGCGTAAAAATCTCCTCCGATCCGGCCGGCTACGCCCGCGAGTTCTCCATCGCTCAGTCTGCGAGAGGTTAGCTTCCTGATAAGACCAGTCACCGGTCGATTGAGAGACGCAAATCGTCGCAGCGTGAACGGCTCACTGCCCGGCACACACATCATCGCCGGGCAGGATATTCAGGGACACTTCTCTTCGCTCGCCTTGGGCCGTCCCAGTCGCTGATAACCGGGATGGATACCTCGCGCCAGGCCCTGTTGATCGGCAATCCTCTGCAGCAATCCGTTAAGCTGGACGCGTTCCTCTGCGCTTAGCGATGCGAGCAGAGCATCCTGGTGCTCGCGTCCAATCCTGCCGATGCTATTCAGCATCTCCCCGCCATCGGCAGTCAGATGGAGTGAGTACAACCGCCGATCATCCGGATTAGCCCTTCGCTCGACAAGTCCCCGCCGCTCGAGGTTATCCAAAATGGCCACCAGCCGGCTGGGGTGAATCTTCAGCCGCGCCGAAAGCTCCTGCTGGCTGATTCCCGAGGTCGTGCGAAGCAGCCGCAGAATGCCCGCATCCGGCGGAGAAAGCTGGAGCGCACCCAACCGCTCTGCAAATTGAGACGCGGCATGAGCCCCCACCTGCGCAAGCAAAAACGCTGGATGTCCTTCTTCTTCAACTCGATGAGCCATATCTTCCGATTATTATTGCATGAGTAAGTAATTTATTATATAAATGATTTTGTTATGAAACAGTATCCTCGCTTCCGTGGTCCTTCTCTGATCCTGCTCGCGCTCGTCCACATTCTGATCTTCGCCGCTGGCATCATGGCGGTTGCGATGCTTCGTCACGGCACTCTATATGTCAATCCCTATGCGCCGGCTGAGGCGATAAGAGCCTTCCTTGCCCAGAACCCGCCCGCCGTTCGGATCGGCAACTTCCTGCTCTTCGGTTCCGCCGTTCCCTTCGGAATCTTCGCCGTTACCGTCGTCAGTCGGCTGCGATATCTCGGAATCCGCGCCGCCGGGACCAACATCGCCCTTCTAGGCGGCCTGATCGCCACCGTTGCATTGATCTTCTCCGGGCTCTTCGGGTGGATCTTGTCATTGCCCGACGTCACCGCGTCTGCGCCCTTGGCCAAGGGAATCAGCTTCCTGAGCTTCCTCTTCGGCGGAGCCACCTATGCCATAGGCTTCGGCCTGCTCGCGGCCGGGGTATCCGTCACTAGCTTCTTTGCGCATACTCTTCCACGCTGGCTCGTTTTTCTCGGAATGCTGGTCGCAATTACGGGAGTCCTCTCCTGGCTCAGCCTGCTTGCTTACCCGGCCAACTTCTTCATCCCGATTACACGCTACATAGGATTCATCTGGATGCTGCTTGCAGCAATCAAGCTGACGCAAAGCCGTCCCGCTCCCTCGATCGCTACGACTTGAGAGCGCCATGAAAAAGCGGGCGGATAATCCGCCCGCTCTCACAATCAACTTCGAAAACTAGAACTACCACCGGATGGCGCGTGCGAAATTTGCTACGTCCATCGTGCCAAAGCCCGCGCCGGGGTTGTACCCTTTGCTGCCCTTGTAGAACCAGTTATCACCTTGCGTTATAGCGTTCAATGGCGCGCTTGAGCCCTTGTAACCCAGACCTAGGAGTCCCAGATCGTAAAGCGGGTAGTTCAGCAAGCCGATCCGGCCCTGCACATATTGACCCAGCAGCGCCGTGACGCCGTTCAGTTGCGGAGCGACGAAGCTGGTGCCACCCGCATAATCGTATATTCCAAATCCGGCAGAGGATGAGGTGTAGTAGAGGAGATACCCGGTATCCGGATCCGCATTAAACGAAATGTCCGGGACATTTCGGCCTGGATAGAACGAAGGAAGGGTGTAATACAACTCACCGTCATAAACAAATTTCTGCCCCGGTTGACTGAGCTGGACCCCGCCGACGAGGTATTGGTAGAGGGGCTTGCGAAAGGACACGCTCACGCCACCCCCGCCGCCTCCAGGAAAGATGCCGCATTCAACCGGATCGGGAACACCCAGTGTGTTGCACAAACCCTGCAGGTAATCCCATCCCCACACCCTCTCTTGCGGGATATTGACGTCGTAGTACGGCGGTGTGCAGGCCGCGTTCAGGCAATATTCCTGAAGTCCGGCTAGAGTTGTGCCACCCGCCGCCGTAATCGCCGGGTCACTCGCCGGGTAGTCCACACTCAGAGGTTCGCTGCAGCTGGGTGATGTGGAGGGAAAGCACCCGAAGGTGTCATTCGCATCGTAGGCGCCGCCGTCCCCCGCGGCTGCAAAAACCGACTGCCCCTGAATGGCCGCGCGAACCAGCAGTTCGTGTACCGCCTGCAGAGTGCTCACAGTCCGTCCAGTACTCGGATCGGTCACCGGGTTGTTCTCGAGGTTATTTAGCCACTCCCATTCACCCCAGCTAATTGACAGGCTGTCAGCCGTATTGGCATCGATAGCTGCGGCAAAGAGGTCGACAAAGCCCTGATTTGTGTTGGGGGCCTGATAAACAATGATCTTTGCAGCGGGAGCGATTCCGCCCGATTGTTCCACATCGAGTGTCGTCTCGTCGGACCCGCTGCGGTCGCTTGGCGCGCCCGGCCCACCATCGATATTGACAATGCTGATCCGGTTCGAGGCGACCTTCAGTCCAAGGGCACTCCAATATGCAAAGGCATCGCTCGGCGTAAAACTCGCCAGGGTCATGATGCCCACAGTTCGCCCCTTGCCGGTCACTCCCTGGTTGTATAGAGGCTGCACATCGTAATAGTGGGCGAAGTCAGTTACCGTCCAGAATCCAGGTTCGTTTCCCGGTTGTGTTGCTGCCTTCGCTTTTGGAGGCGTCCTCGCCAATCCCTGGGGAGCGAACTTCAAATGCGGGCGATAGGCGGGACGGTTGTCGAAGCCGACGACCGCCGCGACCGAGGCTGAAAGTTCGTTCGGGATCGTGGGCGTAGTGAGAGGGGCGCGATATGAATACCCCGGCACATTCGCCTGCGCCGGAACCTGGTAAGAGCGCATACTTACGGCGAAAGCGCGCTCGATGTTGGCCTGCGTGCCGGTCACCTTCAGGGTCGTCGCTGTGGCCCGCTCGACCGTCAACCCAAACTTGGCATAGTAGGCGGTGACCTTTGCGGCATCGGCCTGACTCGGCCCAAAGCGTGCCACAAACTGCTCTGCAGTCAGAAACTGGCGAAATTGCGGATTCCCGGGCGTGCTGAGCGACGTCAGTAGTTGCTCGGCCTCATCGATGTTGCGCAACTTCAGGGCAACGGTGACCGAGATTGGCGTTGCGTCTTGTACGGCGGTAAGCGCCGCGCCGGAAGATGGCGCCGCGACTCGTTGTATGGTCTGGGCCATGGCGCCCAGGAACATCCCAGGAACCAGAAGCAGCATGAATAATCCATTCTTTGGAGCTCTCACAGGTCTTTCTCCTCGTCTCTGATTGGGACTTCAGCGCAGCATTTGGGAATGAAATTGGTTTGCGAAGCTTCGACTGTGAACTGGGGGGGCGATGGCGATCGGCAGAGCAAATGCGTTGAGCGGATGGCTGGAAAGCCCTGCCCCGACATCGCAGAAGTGTCGGACTGTCCCTCATCTTTGTCAATTGAATTGTTGGGCGGGTGTTGTCTTGATATCGGACACCTTGTTCTGCAATCCGTCCGGCTCAGTAAATCCGGACGTCACGACCGGAAAGTGAAGAGCTCGACGAGCGTCCTCACGCGCTCTTTCTGACGGCTGGGCGGAAATCGCTTGGTTCTTGATAGCTCGGCGATACCATGGAGGCTCGCCCAAAACAGTTCCGATAGGACCTCTGGCTTCGAGCTCTGCCCCTGAAACAACTCCAGGAGTTGGGAAAAGGCGAATCGCAGCTCCGGAGGAGTAGCCGCGTCATCGAAGGGTACGCTCAGGCTGAGCGAAAACATCACCTCATACAGTGCGGGTGAAGACGCGGCGAACTCCAGATATGCGGCCGCAACCGATTCGACCGTACTTCCACGCTTAACCCGTTTTCGTGCCTTCTCTAAAGCCAGGCCCAACTCCTGGAACCCCTCGATAGCAACCGCGGCGAGAATTCCTTCGCGGCTTCCAAAATGAGCGTACAAGACGGGTTGGCTGTAGGAAATTTCGTCGGATAGCCGCCGAACGGTTACATTGGACCACCCTTCAAGCTCCGCGATTCGTCGTGCGGCACTGATAATCTGCGCCCGGCGGGCCTGCTTGTCACGCAGTTTTCGTTCCGCAATCCGGTTCGCTGCCTGCGTCTTTGCCATTGATAGGGAGTATAGCGCCGCTAGAATCATCGCTTGGCGGAAAAGTGAAACTTTTCCGAAACGCTTCGCATCAAATATATCGTCGCTAGAATTAATACCAATGATACATGTTATGGTTAGCGCCATACCGCGGGCGAAGAACCCGGCGAGCTTAAGTGATGGGAAGAGAAAGCAAAGAGAACTCATCGGGGAACAGCGCTTTTACATGATGACGCTGCCGTGTTTCTTCTCCGGAGGAAGAAACCTTAACTTCACTTCAAGGTGTTGTTTATGGAGAAATTCATGATGGAAGTCCTGAATGTCGTCGCAATTCTCGTTGCTGGATTGATGGTTGGAAGTGAACTGGCCATCGCCGCGTTTGTTCATCCAACGCTCGATAAACTTTCGGATGATGTTCATCTGCCAGCCGCAAGCGCCCTCGCTCGTGTGCTGGGGAGCTTCATGCCGTTTTGGTACATTCTTGTATTTTTTCTTACTTCAGCCGAGGTTGTAATCCAATGGCACCAATCTGGCCGCTTACCGATCTGGATCGCTACATCGGCCGTTTTGTGGATGTTGGCCTGTTTGTATTCGGTCACCGCCCTCGTGCCGATCAACAACCGTATTAAGTCCACTCCGCCTCCCGATTGGAAGACGTACCGGCGCAGATGGGATCTGCTTCACCGCTGGCGTGTTGTACTCCTCACGATAGCTTTCGCGGTTCTAATCGTGGGATTGGTTAGCAAGTAGTCATCTCAAGTAGTCATCTTTAGGTCTTTTCCCCAAGGTGAGGATCGGATCGCGATCGGCCATGCCGCTTTTCCGGAGACACGCGAGGGTGTACCGTGTCTTTGAGCATCGATGCTGGCTCTATCCCACTTGGTATGCGGACTTACAGCTCCCCTCTTCGACGGCTTGTATCCGAAATTCTCTCGGATGCGACGCAACTAAGGTCCCTGCATATCCGGCTCATCCTCGTCTTCCTCGTCGCCGCGCTCTCTTATAGCCAGATCGGTTACGGCCAGGTCGGCGCAAAGCCCGCGCCGACGCCGAGCAAGAGTCCGGTCCTTTCTATTCCTTACAAAATGCCGGCCGATGGAGAGCTGACGCTCGGCCTCTATGACAAGGATGGGCAACTCATCCGCTGGCTGGCACAGGGAGACTATCGCTACGCCGGAGACAACAAGGAAGTCTGGGACGGGCTCGACCAGTATGGCAATCCGGCCGCTCCAGGCAACTACACCCTCAAGGGCATCTACCACGCGCCCATTACAACCGATTACAAGACCAGCGTCGCCAATCCCGGCCTCCCCCCCTGGCCCACAGCAGATGACAAGGGAGACTGGCTCAGTGACGAGTACGATCCCCAGGCCGCTGTGACCGACGGCAAGTGGGTTTACCTGGCCTCACCTGGCAGCGAAATGGGTTATTCCATTGTCGCCGTCGATGAAAACGGACAGCGCCAGTGGGGAATGAGGAGCCCGATAGATGGCCGTGCCATAAGTCTGGCCCTGAGCGGAGGCTACCTCTATGCGATCTATTCCGGACTCCAGCTCACCGATCCCACCCGCGTATACTCCGGCAGGAACGGCCTCGGCAAGGTTGTCTTGATCTGTCTCGACGCGAGGACCGGCAAGCCGGCGCAATTTACTTTGAAGCAGCCTGACGAGGTCGTCGCCACCTGGCCCTATCGAGGCGATTACACATGGCTCGACGTGCTCCGAAATGGCAAGTCATTCACTCCAGCCGTTTACGGCGGTCAGCCCCGTTACTTTGACACCGACGTTGGTGAATCGACCAATGCTTTGGGGCTTGCCGTCCTCGGTGGCAAAATCTACATCTCGTTGAACTACGACAACAAGCTGATCGTGATCGATCCCGCTACAGGCAAGGCAACCGGGGAAGAACTCCACGTCGATAGCCCCGTCGGGATAAGTTCGCTCGACGACCACACACTCCTCACCGTCAGCGGCAAGCAGGTGGTGAAGGTAGATGTGCGCAGCAAAGCCGTCACGCCGCTGATTACATCCAATCTCGTTGCACCCGACAGCGTCACCACAGACAAGGCCGGCAACATCTATGTCAGCGACTGGGCCACATCGTTTCAGGTGAAAGTCTTCACTCCCACCGGAAAATTTCTCCACGCCATCGGCAGGGAGGGTGGGCGTCCCTGGGTCGGTAAGTGGGACCCCAGTGGCATGCTTGTACCTCGCGGCATTGCTGTCACCGATGCAGGCAGGCTCTGGGTTGCTGAAGACGACGGTTCTCCCAAGCGCGTCAGCGTCTGGGATGCCAAAACCGGTCACTCTTGAAGGACTACATCGGCCCGACGCCCTACGGCGGTGCAACTCTCTTCTGGATCGATCCCAGCGACCCAACGCTGGCCCATGCCGAGGGAACCACCTTCAAAATCGACTTCGGCAGAAAGACCTATACTCCGCTGAACATTGACTACCGCCGCCAGAATCACGACGATCCCTTTACTCCTAACGGTCACAGCCACGATGTGCGCCAGGGGCGCATTCTTCACCATGGCAACAATGAATATGTCCTGAGCCGCGACAAAATTAACGTAATCCTCCAGCGTAAAGGGGATATCTATCGGCCGGTAGCCGCATTTGGCAACGTTTTTGCAGGATTTGGAAATGATGGAACTTCTATTGTCGCTGGAGAAATTTTCGGCTACCACCCCTACAAGGGCTTTTTCCCCGACGTTTTCGTCGGTCATGTCGGCGACAACTACAGTTGGAGCGACGCTAACGGCGACAATCTCGTCCAGCCGAATGAGATGCACTGGGTCAAGGCCAGCCATGCAAACTATCAGCAGGGATCGCAACCCGCGCTGGGCTCCTACTGGGGCTACGGACATTTCCGCAGACTGGAGTTATTTCTGCGCCGGCGCCTTTCACGACCAGGCGGTTATCTATCGGCTAGACGTCAAGGGCTGGACGCCCGATGGCGCGCCAATCTACGACATGGCCGACGCCAGGCCCATCGTCTTTCTGCCTCCGAAGCACGCAATTTACAACCTCTATGTCACCAATGACAGGAAACTGATCGTCTCATTCGGCTACGAGGGACTCGGTCAATATAACGACAGCACCGACGCCATTGCCGCCTACGACCTCGATGGGAAGAAGCTCTGGGGAATTGCCATGCCCAAGGAGCTCACCGGCAAGCAGGTCCATGCCAATGGCGTCCAGTACGACTTCAATCTTTCCCGGCTTGGCGATGTATTCGGTACCTGGCTCTACCACGGCAGCAAGCGCCCATTCCTTATCACCACCGACGGCCTCTATGTCGGAACCATGCTCGACCCCGACACCTTCCTCGGCCCCACGTCGCTGCGTGGCGAATCGGCGCTCTACTACTACCAGGCTCCCGACGGCACGCCCTATGTCATCAACGGCGCCAACCAGGCCGAGCACATCTTCCGCATCAACGGCCTCGATCAGGCTGGCCGCTTCGAGGGATCTTTCCAGCTTACCGGCAGTGAAGTGAAGCTGGCCTCAACCCTCCGTGCAACACCCAGACCCCTTCTCGCGCCCAGACCCGTCCTGGCCGTCACCTGGCTCAGCAGGCCGCCCGTCATCGACGGTGATCTATCCGACTGGAACCTCAACAACGGAGCCTCCCTTGACGGCGGCAACGGCAGGACCGCCGATATCGCTCTGGGCCGGGACGCGCAAAATCTCTACCTCGCCTACAGGGTCCACGAGCCCACTCCGCCGATGCGCAATGGAGGGGCCGACTGGCGCAGTCTCTTCATCAGCGGCGATTGCGTCGACCTGATGCTCCAGTCCGATCCAAAAGCCGATCCGCACCGCCGCACCGCGGCGCCGGGCGACGAGCGGCTGCTCGTCAGCGTCTTCCAGGGCAAGCCAATCGCCGTTCTCTACCGCCCGTCGGTGTCCGGAGCAATGGGGCCGGGAACACCGTCGCCCGTCAATCTCGCCTCGGCGCGGATCGACCAGATCGTCAGGCTCGATGCCGCCAGGGTCGCGATCAAGCGGGATGAAGCCCACAAGCTCTACACCGTGGAAGTCTCTGCTGCTCTCAGAGACCTCAACCTCGATCCCAAGACCATCGACCAGCTGCGCGGCGATGCAGGCGTGATCTTCGCCGACAACACCGGCGGAAGCCGCTCTCTCCGGCTTTACTACTACAACCATGACACCGCGATCGTCGACGATCTCGCCACCGAAGCCACCCTCCAGCCCAATGACTGGGGCGAGATCGCCATGCCTCTCGGCTCGAACCTCATCCGCAATGGAAGCTTCGAAGATCCACTCGTCGCTTCGCCGCAGGACGAGAACAAGGGCTGGTTCATCGACCGGGCTGTCAACGGAAACGACGCCGCGGTAAGCGCCGAAACCCCCTTCAGCGGCCATGAGTCATTGTTGCTGAAGGCATCTGTGCCGGTTGCCTTTCCCCCCGATGCCTATAACAATCCCGATTACGGCGCTTTTCTCAGATCCGCCAATGGCGGTAAGGGATTGGGCGAAGTTGAGATCCGGCAGCGAGTGACGGTGATACCGGGGCATCGATACAGCATGCGCTTCCGGTTCTGGGGTCCGACCTACCCGGGTGAGCGGAAGAACGTGGGCCATCCCCGTGGCAATATCGTCCTTTCCAGCCGGATCGAGTGGATTTGTCCCCCTCCCAGCCCCAATCGGGGCATGAAGACATCTGTCTTTGTTCCCTACGACAATTTCTCTACTGAAAAGCCTTTGCCCGATTGGTACACGGTTTACAACCCCCAGGGTCTCGCCCCTCCGGCTCCTTACATGGCGCCTGATGGAGCCGCCGCCGCCGACATCGTTTTCTACTTCCGAAACGCGACTGACAGTCTGCCAAAGTTCTTCGTTGACAATGTCGAATTCGTCGACGTCACCTCCGGTCCAGCCCAATAAGAAATCCACAGCGACTGCAGAACAGCATGGAGCCGCCCCTCTCCGCGCTACTTCGTCATCGCAACATCGGAGACCTGTTGCTTTCCCAATGGAGATATGGCAAACTCCTGTTGGTAACCCAAATGGAACGTCCAGGTTCCTGGGAGACGGCATGAAGCAGAAAAAAGACGTCCAGCAGGGCACCCTTGCCCTCATGGTGCTACGCACCCTCGATGTCCTCGGTCCCCAGCACGGCTACGGAATCGTCCGCCGCATCGAGCAGATCAGCCGCGACCTTCTCTCCGTCAACCAGGGCACTCTCTACCCCGTCCTGCTCCGTCTCGAACAGGAAGACGCCATCGCCTCCGAATGGGGGCCCTCGGAAAACAACCGCCGCGCCCGCTTCTACCGCCTCACCCGCGCCGGCCGTAAACTCCTCGAAGCCGAAAAGCGCGACTGGGAGCAAACCGCCGCCATCATCGCACGCTTCTTTGAAGTCCGTGCGGAGGACCTGCCATGAGAGCTCTCCATCGCCTCTTCGCCCGCGTCCGCAATCTCCTCTTCCGTCGCCTGGGCGACGCGCGCCTCCGCGAAGAGCTTGAGCAGCACCTCGCCCTCCAGACCGAGGAGAACCTCCGCGCCGGCATGTCTCCCGCCGAGGCCCGCCGCCAGGCCGCGCTCAAACTCGGCGCCGTGCAATCTGTTCGCGAAAGCTATCACGCCGAAGAAGGCATGCCCGTCCTCGAACACCTCATCGGCGATCTGCGCTTCTCCCTGCGCGTCCTGCTCAAATCGCCTGGCTTCGCCATCGTCGCGATCCTCACCCTCGCCTTCACCATCGGCGCCAATGCTATCGTCTTCAGCGTCCTCAACGCCCTTGTCCTCCGCCCGCTCAACATACCCCACCCGCAAAGCCTCTATTCGCTCGGGCGAGGCTCGCAGTACGCGCCCTTCCAGTCGTATCCCGACTACCGCGAGCTCCGCGACCGCAACCGCACCTTCGAAAACCTGATCGCGTATGCCATCATCGGCTCAATCGCAATCGATACCGGTGGCAGCCCCTCCGAGGCGTGGCCCTACCTCGCCAGCGGAAATTACTTCGACGCCCTCGGCATCCAGCCGTATCTCGGGCACTTCTTCCACGCTGCGGACGAAAGAGGAACCAACAGCGCCCCCTATCTCGTCCTCAGCTACGACTACTGGCGCGCACACTTTCATGCCTATTCCGGCGTCATCGGGGAAACCGTCCAGCTCAACAGACACCCCTTCACCATCATCGGTGTCGCCCCCGCCGGCTTTCGCGGCGCCGAGCTCTTCTTTTCCCCTGACCTGTGGGCGCCCATGGTTGATCTGCCCGAGGTCGGGGGATGGAACCCCCTCGAAAATTACGACGATCACTCTATCTGGATCGCCGGCCATCTCAAGCCCGGCGTCACCCGCGCGCAGGCGACGGCCGACCTCAATATCATCGCGGCGTCGCTGGCACAGTCCCACCCGAAAAGCGACGAGGGACTCCACTTCGAGCTGGCCCGTCCGGGCCTTGTCGGCGACCACCTCGGACGCCCGGCGCGCGCCTTCATGGCCGGCCTCATGCTCCTCGCCGGCCTCATCCTGCTCGCCGCCTGCGCAAACCTCGGCAGCCTCTTCGCCGCCCGCGCCGCCGACCGCTCCCGTGAGATCGCCACCCGCCTCGCGCTCGGTTCCCGCCGCTCCCGCATCGTCCGCCAGCTCCTCACCGAGGCCATCCTCGTTTCCCTCGCCGGCGGCGTCCTCGGACTCTTCGGCGGCATGGCCATTCTCCGCGGGCTCAGCGCCTGGCGCCCCATTCCTGACATGCCCATCAACGTGCCTGTCAATCCCGACGTCCGCACTTACCTGGTCGCGCTGCTCCTCGCCCTCTTGAGCGGATTCCTCTTCGGGCTTGTCCCCGTCCGCCAGGTGCTCCGCGCCGACCCGTATCAGGTCATTCGCTCCGGATCCACCGGCCTGGCCGCATCACGCCGCTTCGCCATGCGCGATCTCCTCCTCGCCGGACAAATCGCCATCTGCGCCGTCCTCGTCACCGCCTCGCTCGTCGCCGTGCGCGGCCTCCTCCGCTCCCTGCACGGCAACTTCGGTTTCGAGCCCAGTCACGCCCTCCTGGCCGGCGCCGATCTCCACATGGCCGGATACAGCGACGATCGGGCCGCGACCATGGAGCGGCAGATGCGCGATGCGATCGCCGCCATCCCCGGCGTTACTGCCGCCGCTTATGCCCAGAACTTTCCGCTGCAGTTCGGCGGCGACAGCGACTCTAATGTCTTTCGCTCCAGCGTGACCGACTACCGCCCCAGCAACGCCGCGGCCGACGCCTACCAATACACCGTGTCGCCCGGATATTTCCAGGCCTCCGGCACCGCGCTCATCGCCGGTCGCGACTTCACCTGGCACGACGACGCCAAATCCCCCAAAGTCGCCGTCGTCAATGAGGAGTTCGCCCGAAAAGTCTTCGGTTCCATCCAGAACGCCATCGGCAGCGATTTCAAAATCCCGGCCGGCATGCGCGTCCAGGTCGTCGGCGTCGTGCAGAACGGCAAGTACCATAACCTCACGGAAGCTCCCGCGTCCGCCATGTTCTTTTCCATCCTCCAACAACCTGCCTCGGGCATCGTCTTCATCGCGCGTTCGGATCGCGATCCCCAGGAGATCGCCCGCGCGCTCGAAACCACTCTGCGCGGCCTCGACCCCTCCCTGCCCTTCGACGCCCACACCTGGAACCGCGAGCTCGACCCCGTCCTCTTTGCTTCCCGCGTGGCCGCCGTCGCCCTTGGTATCTTCGGCCTGCTCGGTGCCATGCTCGCCGTCACCGGCGTCTTCGGGATGGCCTCGTATGTTGTCAGCAGGCGCCTGCGCGAGCTCGGCATCCGCGTAGCCCTCGGCGCCGGGCGCCAGGAAGTCCTCGGGGCCGCCCTCGGCCGCGCCTTCCGCGTGCTCGCCATAGGCTCAGCCGCCGGGCTCCTCCTCGGCGTGCTCGCCACCAAAGTCCTCGCCTCTCTCGTCTACCAGGCCACGCCCAAAGATCCCCTCGTGCTCCTCGGCGTCGTCCTCACCATGCTCCTCCTGGGACTCATCGCCACCTGGCTCCCCGCGCGCCGCGCCCTTGCCGTCGATCCCATGATCCTGTTGCGTGAGCAATAGCACGCTTCCGTGGGGTTTCCCGTAATGCCGCAGCCGAGTGAGTTTTGAAAAATGCCGGTTTCTCCGGTCATAATGGTCCGCAGCGACCTGTCAGGTCCGGTTGGACTGCCGGATTTGCCGATCCCGTAAAACTTGATCATTTTGGAGCCGAACATCGGACCCCCAGGATGAGGTGAACCGTGCTCAGGACGATTAAGCTTGCTGGACGGATTCTCAGGAAGAATCCGGGATTCACGCTGATTGCGGTGCTCACGATCGGGCTGGGAGTGGGCGCGAGTACGGCGATATTTAGCGTGACGAATGCGGTGCTGCTGCAACCGCTTCCATACAGGGATCCGGGCAAGCTGGTGGTGGCGGGGATGGACCTGACAAAGCGGCACGTCCAGGGTCTGCCATTTTCGAGCGCAGACTACATTGATCTGCGCGACGGGACGAAATCTGTATTCGCGGATATGGCGGGAGTCTTTACCGGCCGTAGTGTTGTACCAAGAGAAGATGGAACGCCGGAGCAGATCCGCTTCGCCGTGGCCACGACGAATGTCTTTCAACTGCTGGGCGGAAAGATTCTTTACGGGCGGGATTTCACTGCCGAAGACGGCGTACCGCAGCCTCCTCCTGCGCCGGGCGCCGCGCCGGATTCGACTCCCACGCTGCCGAATGTCGCAATCCTGAGCTACGAATATTTCAAGACGCGCTACGGAGGGAACACCGCGATTCTTGGGCACCGGATGGCGACGTCGGGGCCACCGGGGCCGGTTATTGTGGGAATCCTGGCGCCGGGATTGCGCCTGTACTTTCCACCCGAAGCCAACGAAGAAGAGGCGCCGGATCTGTGGGTCGCGAACCGGCTGGCGTATGACGCGGCGAACCGAAATGGGTTTTCTATTCGACCGATTGGCCGGCTGAAGGACGGTGTTACGGAGCAACAGGCGCAAAGCGCCGCCGACGCCGTGGCTGCGGAGGGCCGGAGGACCATTCCGATGGATGCGTCCATTGGCTATCAGATTTCGCTGGAGCCTATGCGGCAGCATCTGGTGGCAGAGGTGCGGCCCGCGATTCTGGCGCTGATGGGGTCGGTGGTTTTTCTGCTGCTGATCGCATGCGCGAACGTGGCGAATCTGCTCCTGGTGCGGGCTTCGCTGCGGGAACAAGAATTTGCGGTGCGGGCCGCCCTGGGCGCGAGCCGATGGCGGCTCATTGTTCCGCTGCTGACTGAGGCTGCGCTGCTGGCGGTGATGGGAACGGCGTTGGGATTGGTGCTGGCGTGGGCGGGCATTCGCGAACTGCGCGCCCTGGCCCCCTCGAATCTGCCCAGACTGGACAGCATCCACATCGATGCGACGGTGCTGGCATTTACAGCGTTGGCGGGGCTGGCGGCTGCGGTACTCTTCGGCATCGCGCCGGCATGGCGTGCGACACTGCCGGCACTCATGAACGTGCTGCGTGGCAGCAGCCGCACGTCCGGACTGGCGAGCGGTGCAGCGGTACGGAATCTGGTGGTGATGGCCGAGGTTGCGTTGTCTTTTGTGCTGCTGGTGGGGTCTGGATTGATGTTTCGCAGTTTTCTCGATCTGCAGCTGATCCATCCGGGATTCGATGCCCACAACCTGCTGACGTTTCAGATCCTTGGCGCGCGGCGCGGCCAGAAGACGCCCGAGGAGCGAGCCGCTGTCATCCGGAGGATCGAGGAGAGTCTCCGTGCGATTCCTGGAGTACAAAATGTAACCGCATCGTATCCATTTCCGCTGACCGGGGATTTCAGCCCCATTCGCTGGGGGACGGAGGAAGCCGGAGGGACCCAAGCCGGTATCAGGCGACTGACTGGCAAATCGTTTTGCCCGGTTACTTTGAGGCTTTGCGCACGCCGCTGCTCGCCGGCCGGACATTTACTGAAGACGATGATCTGCCGAAACGGAATTACGTGATCGTGGATCAGATGCTGGCCAACAAGGCGTTTCCCGGGCAGTCGGCTGTGGGTAAGCGGATCCTGACGCGGATTCGCACGCCTGAGGCGGAATTCGTTCAGATCGTTGGAGTCGTGGCGCACCAGCGCGAGGAGTCACTGGCGGTGCCCGGGCGCGAGCAGATTTACTTCACCGATGGATTCATGGGATCAGGGAACGTGCGATCGTGGGCTCTGAGGACGGGGAGTGATCCGGCCGGATATGAAAACCAGGTACGCGCGGTGGTGGCGGGGCTCGACCGCAATCTGCTGGTGACGCAGATGGCGCCGGCGACGGAGGTGGTCCACGCTGCGCAGGCGGGCACGCGGTTTTCGTTGCTGTTGATCGGGGTATTTGCGATCATCGCGGGAACGCTGGCGGGCGTGGGGCTTTACGGAGTTCTCTCGACGGCGGTGCGGCAGCGGACAGTTGAAATCGGCGTGCGCATGGCGATGGGCGCGGAGCGGGGCGACATTGTCGAGCTGGTGGTGCTGCAGGGGCTGCGGCTGAGCGGGATCGGCATTGTGATCGGATTGATTGCAGCCCTTGTGTTGGGGCGGGTCATGACGGCCATGCTGGTGGGAGTGAAGGCGACGGATCCAGTGACGTTTGTCGCGATGACCGTGATCTTTCTGGGAATTTCTGTCTTTGCATCGTGGCTGCCGGCACGGCGGGCTGCAGCACTGGACCCAAACACGGCGCTCCATGAAAACTAGCCCTTTAGGACTCAGCCGCCACCCCCGATTCCAAAACGCGGGAGAGAAAGCGTCGGCAATTTTTCTAGCGTTGCCCCGGCACGCCTGGCGATTCTCTTCTGTGGGAGCTAAGAACTGCGCTGGCACACTCATTCTCAGCTTCGGCCTCATCCAGGCGTTTGCACAGCGGATGTCGCATCGATCGAAGACCCCTATAATGTTGCATTGCCTGCGCAGAAGAGTGAAAGGGGGGACCTGGCGGGCAAAGTGAGATCCAAATGACCTACTACCTCGTACACACGACCTATCCGATCCTCTTTGTCGCGGTCCTTGCGCGCCAACTCTGCCTTCCCGTTCCGGCCCTTCTGTTTTTGCTTTCTGGCGGAGCGTTGGCCGGCTCCGGCCACTTGAGCTTCGCCGGAGTTCTCCTGGCTGCTGTCCTGGGCTGTGTACTGGCGGACCTGGTCTGGTTCGAGGCTGGGCGTCTGCGGGGCAAACGTGTGCTGCGGCTATTGTGTGAATTCACCTCCGACCCCAGCTATTGCATCCGCAGAGGTAGAGAATTGTTCGCGAAGAGGGGCCTCAGGCTTTTACTAATTGCCAAGTTTGTGCCTGGCCTGGATGGCATTTGCCCGCCGCTGGCTGGAATGCTGGGCGCCTCGCGGACCGCATTTCTTCTCCACGACGCCGCTGGAGCCACCCTTTGGGCGGGAGCATACCTCAGCTGTGGCTTTATTTTTGCAAAGCAACTGGATCAAGTGGCACAACACATCTCCGCGATTGCCACCTTGGTGGTTCTGATATTCGGGCTTCCGCTTGTATTCCTTTTCGCGTTCAAGGTTACGCAGCTCGTCATCATGATCCGCCTGCTTCGACCGTTGCAGATCCTGCCGGAAACGTTGAGCGCCCGGCTGGACTCCGGAGCGAAGATTGGAATCATTGACCTGCTTCGTTTCGAGGAAGATCCTGAAGGCGTCGCCGCGATTCCAGGAGCACTGCGCCTCGATCCGCTTGAGCTCCGGCGCAAAAAGCACATCGTTATGCCTCCCGACGTCGATTTGGTGCTTTACTGCAGATCAAAAAATAGCTTTGTGAGTGCGCGAGTGGCTGCGGTAATGCGGAGGCACGGAATTCCGAAGGTTCACATCCTGAAGGGCGGCCTGGAGGCGTGGAAGGCCCAGGGTCTGCCACTGACTGACGACTTAGCCAGCAGCGAAGTTGAACTGGTTCGCCTTGGGATCGAGATGGTCCCGCCCTGGCAGCCCCTCCCAGCCCGAAAAGGCTAAGGACAGCCTTCGCTCGCGAGCCATCTGCTTAACAGCTGTTGAGCCAAATCATGAAATAAATTGTTGACTCAACGACGCTGTATTCAGCGATTTAGGTAACTGATCGTAAGATTTCTTCCGATCTTTGGTAACCCGATACATCCAAGTCGAAAATGGAAGTATCCTCACAGACATGAGGCGTGTGCTGCGGCATTCCGCGCCATATTGCCTGGTGTCTTTGCTCATTATGGCAGGGCTATCTTGCTCTGCTCAGCAGGCGCTGGCGACGGCAGACGGATCGCGAAGCAACGACGCGAAAACACCCCCAGTTTCCACGTCTGCTTACAGAATTGGTGTCGGCGATGTCCTGCACATTGCGGTCTGGGAAGAACCGCAGCTTACCGAGACAGCAGTTGTAAGACCGGATGGAAAGATCTCGATGCTCCTGGTCTCCGAGTTGAACGTAGCAGGGATGACGCCGGAAGCTGCGCAGCAGGAGTTGACCGAGCAGCTAAGCAAGTTTGTCCGCAAGCCGCGCGTAACAGTTACGGTTCAGGAAATTCATAGCCGCATGGTGTTTATCACCGGCGAAGTGCAAAGACCGGGGGCTTATCCGCTGATGGACACGATGAATGTAGTGCAATTGGTGGCTCGTTCGGGAGGATTGACGGACTTTGCGAAAGAAAAGAAAGTGTACGTTCTGCGGGCTGCGAATAGTGCACGCGTCAACGTGAATTACGAGAAAGTTCTCAAAGGCCAAGCGCCAGAACAGAACGTCGACCTGGCACCGGGAGACACAGTGGTGGTGCCATGAAAATCCAGAAGCTGGGCCCGATTCTGTTCCCCCTGATGATGATAACCGGCGGAGTTGCGACCCAGACAACTGCACAGCAGACGCAGGAACAAGCGGGGTATGTGGCGGATAACGACAGCGGAAGCAGCCGTGATGCGGCCGTCCGTAGAGCCGACAGGGACAATCCGCGTACCCGCAATACTGAACCTTTGAGCAGTTGCGGCGATTCGCTTTCTGTTGCGTTGCAGCAGGGAACGCCGGAATTTCCGTGCTGGGCGAATATCCGGACCGTAGAGCGATGGAATACGGCCTCCATAGTGTCGAGTTTGCAGCCGGGAAGCAATGTGAGCGTCGATTTGCCCAAGTATGCGCCGTCCACGTTCAAGTTCACGATGGGCGGACTGAGCGCCTTCAGCTTTCCCAACGCCGGCCAGGGCAAGGCTTACGGTGGACTAGGAGCCGTGGCCGGATTTATACAGCGGCGGCGCTGGCAATTCATGGTAGAGGACGGCGGAGGTCTCGCGGATTTCCAACTCGACGGAGGTCATCTGGTTGGGCTGAACCGCGGAGCGTTGCGCGCGACGGGCGAGATCAGTTCGCGCTGGTCATGGCAAGGCACCGCAACCAATACCTACGGGACCGATGCAGCCCGAGTGGTGGCTCCGCTGGATTTCAGGCAGGTAGGCGAGGCGGAAGCGCCTGCCGCCGATACTGTTGTGTATGGGTTGTATCCTGGAAGAGTGATGACCGGAGAGGAGGGCCTCAAGCTGCGCTTCGAGGAGTCTCGACGGTCTTATTGGGATTTCAGCGGGACCCACGCATACACGCAATACAACGCTGCCAATTTTTTTGACCAGACTGCTCGCGGACGAGTTGAATATCTACATGCGCTCACGCCGACGATGGGAGTCGGGGTATATGGTAATGGTGAGCACCAGACGGATCCGCTGAATTGCAGCCTGGGAGGTGCGGGACTGCGCTGGCTGGCTGCCTGGGGAACACGCACCAGCCTGAATATTTCCAGCGGACTGAACGGAGCCAGTGCATCCTGCGGAAAGCGTGTTCAATTCACAGGCACGGCGGCTTTTTACACGCGCTTTACACGATCGACTGATATGTATTTATCAGGGGGCCGAGACCTGAGCGATGGGGTTTTTGAGCACTCTGTATTTCTGAATACGGGTGCTGCCGGCATTCGGCACTCTTTCGGTCACATTGCGGATACGCGTGTGAGTTTGAACGGGATTCAGGGTGTGGATCCGACGACCAAGCAGTCATACCACGGGGTATTTGTCGATGGTAGCCTGCACTATCGGATAGCATGGGGATTCTCGCAAGAGCTGGAAATTCGTCAATATAAGGTCGCAGGCACGCCAACAAACGACCGGACGATAGCAGTTTTTACACTGTGGTGGAGTCCAGGCAGGACTACGGAAGCTACTTCAGCGCGTGCTTCACTTCGATAAAAATCTGTCTTGATCGTCAACTGGATCGAGGAGCTTATTCAAGTGAGCACTTTTCTCCTGCGCTTTCGTGCTGTGCCGCTCCGACATAAAGTCATTGCGGCGGGTATTGCACTTGCAATTGCAGGCGGAGTTTATGTCATATCGAAGCGCGGCATGACGAAGTCTGCAACCATGGCATCGCTCTCATTCGATCCTGGCGTAGCACTGCAGATTGAGCCCAGGGTCCTGGATGCGAAAGAGCCCGCTGTTGCGCTGGCGCAATCGATTCTAAGCGATGACGTGGTAAAGGCGATTTCGAAACAAGCCGGGATTTCTTTCTCCGCAGCGAAGAATGATGTCACAGAGTTTCGTTCACACCTGGAAATCACACAGCCCTCGGCCAAAACGTTGCGGGTGAGTTATCACGATGCCGATCAGAAAAAATCGGCAACAGCCGTCAACACCGTCGCAATCATATTGGCAGCCTGGACGCCGTTTCCCGTTGTTGAACCTCCGCCTGCTGCTCTCACAAATCAGGCAGCGCCTCCGGTTAGCCCACCCGGGTTGGGTCGGCGTCGGCACCACGCCTCACCACCTCCGTCTAACTCTCTGCGTGAATTAGTGGCGCAATTGTCAGCTAATGATCAGAAACTCGCCTCACTGAGCGCAGACCAGGCGATCGTGCCACACAAAGTGAACGTAGATTTGCAGCTATCAAATGCCGAAAGTGAACACCGACGGCTGCTGCAGGGGCAGTTGAGCGCGGCGGAGAAAAGGTTGGCGGATCTGCGCGTGCGGTACACGGATGAATATCCGGATGTAGAAACAACAAAGGAAAACATAGTTGGAATTCAGAGAGAACTGGCGTCACTCCCGCCCGTGAGCAACGAGCCGGTGCTGATTGCCAACTCAAAGGCTCCTGAGACAAGAGCTGCACAGATCAGTCAACTGCGCCAGGATCGACTACGGTTGATGCAGGCGATCGCAACCGAGGAACGGCGAGAGGCGAGACTGAGAGAGGAGACCTCGCTGTCGGTGCAAGGCCGTGGCGCAACCGTGCAGACTGTTTCTCTATCTCAGCCGCACCAAGCATCCATCCCTGTTTCAGGGAATCTGCCTGGCCTTTCATTGGAGAATCCGTTCACGTTAATCCGGTTGGCAAGTTTCGACACAGGCAATTTGTCGTGGCCTGGGCCGCTGAGTGGATTTCTCTGCGGGTTTCTATATTTAGGTATCGCAATGTGGCGATATCAGCCTCTTGAAAGCGGGAATCCTGATGCACCCGGCAAGATGAAGATGATGGGTGCCCCCACATTTCAGGAGTTCCCCTCAAGCGGAGTTTTCGGCGAGAGCAAAACCGGAAGTCTTAAGAGAGTTTCCGTTATCGTCGAAAATGACACTTCTGTCGGCCGGGATAAACCACCCCTGATTCACAACACGGAAGTGACACCGCCTCTGGTCAACACAAGTGAAGGCGAAGATCCCCGTGGGAAGTGGGAAAAGGTAGTGAAGGAAACTCTTGCTCAATCGGGCATTGGCAGGCAGTACGAAACGGCCAAGAGAAATGACGAAGCGCTTGTTATGGACAACCAGAAGCAAGTCTCCAGCGCGGGTTCCCGGGCCCAGGAGCAGCCTGGCAATCTCAGGGATTTAGCAGAAGTCGTGCGCGACAATATCCAGGATCCAGACATCTGGATGACGCACACTAAGGCCGCGCGGGTCGCTCTCGCGGCGAACGATCTCGATACAGCGATCAGAGAAATAAAACTCGCAATCGCCGTGGCGCCGGAGAAATTAAAAACCTGGCTCGACGACTTCCTGGCGCAACTGGAAAACGATCGGCGCAGGCTCCCCGAGGCTAACCATGGTGAAATCCATCGTGAAGAAGTCGCCGAAAGCCCGAAAGAAGTCGCCGAAAGCCTGAGCGCCAAACCTGAAGTACGAGTTAACGTCATGGGCCTTCACCCCATCCTTGGGCGTCTCGTTGGACCTCAGGACGACGCGTGCAAATCGGACAAGTGACTTGGCAGTTTTCAACTGACGAGAACACATTGCGCTTATTGACCGCGTCGCGGACGCGTTGTCGGCTACTCGGAAGTAATCCATCTGGACGAGAAATCGGCTTCCCGGACAGACGACATGCACGATCAGAAAGTCAGTGAGTGAGTTGGCCTCTTCTCGCCATTTGAGCTTTCGGTGCTTAGAAGTTGGTAAACACAATGTGACTTATCGGGACGACTTCGCACCTGTGTTTGGATGAGTGGTGGCCGGAACCCTCGTTGGGCCTCCGCGACGTGCCTAGAAAAAGTCAAACTGCCCGCCGAGCGTGTTCTTCATATCGACCACCTGTTTGCGCGCATGCAGCGTCTTAATACATACGAAGCAAAGACGAACGCCATTACGAGAATCGGATCAAATTTATCCCAGGTACTGCCACCGCGATTTAGTTGTGAATAGAACGCGAGTAAAAGAGTGATCGCGAAACCAGCATAAACCCACTCAGTCAATCGAGGCACATTGGGAATCAGAAGGCCCACTCCACCAAGGATGTGGGTTACGCCAATAAGAGGGATGATATAGAGCGGGTATCCAAGCTGCTGATTGGCGATCCTCCATTCGCCGGGATCGTGAATTAGATATAACCTTCCGAAGTACACCCACATGTAGGCGACCAGGCCGGTTGTTAACATCGCGGCTATTTGAGTTGCTCGACCTGCCTGCACGGATTTATCTATTGTTTGTACAGCTTTCATAGTAAAAGAATCCTCTTCTTGCGGTTACGACGGGATGGCCTTTCGTCAGAGTGGAACCGGACGATCAGCCGTCCGGTTCCGCCCGTTGCACCCAAACAAGAACTTTCATGTTTGATCTCAATCTTTCTTGACGTTAGCGCCGCAGCTCCCAAGGAACCGGGCTGATTCAGCTTGCCCGGATTTACGCCTTGACGCCGTTCTGTGCAGCCGCAAACACATCGCGTGCGGACGTCGTACCCGCTACGTGTTCCGTACCCCTGACTCCGAGGCGCATCCATCCCGCGTTAATGCCCTCAAACATTTCCTCGGCTGGTCCAGTGTGGCCCTTCGGGATGCCGAACTGCTCGAACGCTTCGGCCCACCCTGCCCGCGGGACTGCAAAGGCTTTTACGCCGAGTTTTAGAACTTCACCCAATTGTCCGGCCACTTCATCCGCGCTTACCATCGAACCCAGCTCGATGATCCGATGCCCTGACCACGCGAGCCCGGTCAGAAGCGTTGCGACCTCTGCGCCGATGTCGTCTGACGCGACCATGGTCGATTTCCGGTTTGTAGGATTGTAGAAGACTGGTAATGTTCCGCCCTGGGCGGCCTGTAAGCCGTAAAGAAAGTTTTCGAAAAAGCCGCCTGCGCGCACAAATGCGACCGGAGATGGCAGGCTGCTAAAACCTTGCTCCAGGAGTGATAAGGCCGTGATCATCCCCACCCCGCTTGTTCTATTCGCGCCCATCGACGAGAGCGCTACCACCCGCGGGGGAACTACCCTTGTCAGCGCCTCGACATAGTTCGCAATCACGCCCTTCGCTTCTCTGTAATCAGGCGAGGGTGCCCATACAGACGGCAACATAACAAACGCACCATCAGCACCTCTGAGCGCCGCCGCTATGGCTGTCGCATCGTTCCAGTCTCCATCCACCAACTCCACGCCCTGGTCAGCCCACTTCGCCGCTTTATCGCGATTGCGGACAAGTGCTCGCACCTGTTTGCCTTGCTTCAGCAGGTGCCGGGCGGTGGCACCGCCAACGTTTCCGGTAATGCCCATGACTAAATACATTCTCGTTTTCTCCTCTTGGCTCGTATTTGGCCGCCCATCCAAATGAGCGACCTGATCATTAGAGGCTCTCGATAACCATTGGTTGCAAATTAATCGATGGTTGTAACCTATGGTTATAAATTAACAATTGGTCGCACAAATCGCCAAAAGGAACTATGCTATGGAAGTGACATCGCCATCACCAAGTCGACGGGTAGAGCGCAAGGAGAGGTTGCGGGGCGAAATCCTTGCGGCTGCCAGCAAAATGTTTGCCGATCGCGGTTACGAAGCTGTGACGCTTCGCGAGATCGCTAAAGAGATCGGTTATACGCACGCCGTGATCTATCAGCATTTCCCGGACAAATGGCACATTCTTGCCGAGTTAAGCCGGGAGACGATCGCGCTGATGGTTCAGAACTTCGACGCGATTGCCGCTAAACATCTTTCACCGAAAGAGCGTCTTTTTGCGACTTCACGCGGCTTGATTCAATTCTGCGTTGCCCATCCACAACAGTTCCGTAACGTCTTCTTCGGGCCTGAGAACCGCGATGGCGTCCGCGCTGGACAATATATCAACGACATTGGCGCGCCGCTGTTCGGACGGTTCGTGCAGCTCTTTTTCGATGTTGCCAAGGATGAGGGATTGCCAAATAAGAATGACATGGTGGTAGCTCACACCTGGTGGTTTACGATCTTTGGCCTCGCCACGCTCATGGTCATCCAAGGGGTTGTGCCTGACTTGCCTGACCAGACTCTCGTGGTCGAGCAAACGATCGCAACGCTTTGGGCGGGTGTCCAGGCTGTTCCGCGATTGCCGAAGAGCGCAATTTCTAAGCGATCCGGCCGATCCAGTGCCTCAAAGCACTAATAGCTTCTGACTACTTAGGAGTCGTTGGAGGTATGCCCGTGGAGTACCAGGACTCAACCACTTTTCCAGGGCCGTAGCCCTTCTGGTGGCCGGGAGAGTTCTCGTTTTACCCCAACTCACTCATCGACAAATGATGTCAAGGCAAATTGCCGAATAGTCCGCTACCCGGACATGTGATCTGACCCCGTCAGATGACGACCTCAACCTTATCGCTCCTCGACCGCCATGGGATTGTCCACACGCTTTCTGTGTCAATCCCTCTATCCCCACCTTTCCCCGCAACTCTCTCATTTCAAACCGAAGAAACTCCCACACACCTGACCGGCAATTTCCCCAAACCCGATAAAATAGAAGTAGAGATTCCTGTAGGCTCGCTCCGGCGGGCCTTTTCTATTTTTGGAGGAGCCCCCAATGGCCCGTTTCTGCGCCGAAATTCTCGCAACCGGCTCGCGATGCACCCAGTTTGCCCGCCGTGGTCAGCCCTGGTGTCGCAACCACTCCGATCCCGGCCAGCGCCAGCGAAACGCCGACGCTCGCGCAATCGTTGCCATGATTTTAAAAATGGACTCCTTTAACGTCTCCGTCGCGCTCTCGAACACCCTCTACGAGCTTCGCGCTAAACTCATCCCGCCGCTGTACGCCCAGACCGTCTTCGACGCCGCCGCCGCAAGGCTGGAACATTTACTCGAGGAACAGGTACTCGCCCACCTCCATCCCCGTACCGCGCCATCTTCAGCCGCCCCCCGCTAACCCTCATCGCAACAATGGCTTACAAGTTCTCCCAATGAAATGAATGGGTTACAGTATTACAAGCCACCGATCGCCGGTAACCCATGCAGAAAGAATGGGTTACAGCTTATCCCAGCAAAATGAATGGGTTACAGGGCTACAAGAATAAGCTATGTGGAATGAATGGATTACGGAATCATAGAAAAACAGGGGGGAGGGGGGTACCCCCGAAGTTGGCAGTGCCAGAATGGGAAACCTGAGCGCAATCTAGTGCGGCTGGTTCCGCCAGAGCAGAGGAACGTAATACTCCTCGAGATACCAGGAAAGGAAGAACAGCACCGTCATCCCCGCCAGCGCCCAGAAAAACAGCCTGACCGGAAGAGTTTGTATGACCGGAGGGTGAGTCTGCTCGCTCGACCGGAAGAGCAGACCGCTCGCGAAGCACACGCACCCGGCCACCGCGATCCGCAGCAGGGAACCGGCCAGCCTCTCTTCCCACCGGGTACCCGGAACAAGGAAGGCGCTCTCCAGCAAGGCGTAGAGCGAAAGAATGCTCGTAAAGAACGAAACTGCCTTGCCGATTTCGAGAAGCATTGAAGCCTCCCTGATAGCAGAAGCTATCCCTGAATGCCCTTCAGCGCGGGATAAACCTTCCGGTACGCCTGATACCCAACAGAATACCGCTCCATGGCACTCGCGTCAGGCTCAATCTGCTGCGCCACCTCGATCGCCTCGGCGCACGCCGCCTCAAGATCGGGCCACACGCCTGCGCCGACTCCGGCCAGCAGCGCTGCCCCGAAAGCTCCGCCCTCCTCGGCCACCAGCACGTCGGCGGTGTAGCCGTAGACCGCCGCCTGGATCTCCCGCCAAAGCGGCCCGCGCGCCCCGCCTCCGCCCAGCCGCACACCCTTGACCGGAATACCCAGCTCAGCGAACAGGGTGAACGTATCCTTGAGCGAGTAGGCCACGCCTTCGAGCACCGCCCGGACCAGGTGTGCCCGGGTATGCCCCGCCGTCAGCCCCACGAAGGCCGCCCGCGCCGTGGAGTCGAGATGCGGAGTCCGCTCGCCCAGCAGGTACGGCGTCCACAGCAGCCCATCGCTGCCCGCCGGAACCTCGGCCGCGCCTGCCGTGAGCGAGTCGTAGTCCGCACCGGGAGCGATGGTGTCCCGCAGCCATCGCAGCGACAGCCCGGCCGCCTGCGTTACGCCCATCACGTGCCACCGCCCCGGCACCGCATGGCAGAAGGTGTGCAGCCGCCCCTGCGGGTCGCGCGTCGGCGCCGCCGTGGCGGCGAATACCACCCCCGAGGTCCCGATGGTGGCCGACACCGACCCCGGCGCCAGGATGCCCATCCCGACCGCCCCAGCCCCCTGGTCGCCGGCCCCCGCCACCACCGGAGTACCCGCTGCCAGCCCGGTAGCCCCGGCACCCCCCTCCGAAATCTTCGCGCAAACCTCCTGCGACTCGAACAGTTCTGGAAGCCAGCTCTCAGGAATACCCGCAATCCTCGCGACCTCCGAAGACCAGCGCCGATGGGCGACATCGAGCAGCAACGTGCCCGAAGCCTCCTGCACATCCATCGCGTAGGTTCCCGTCAGCCGGTAGCGGACATAATCCTTGGGACACAGCACGTGCGCGATCCGTGCGAAGATCTCCGGCTCGTGCTTCCGAACCCAGAGCAGCTTGGTGAGGGTGAAGTTGGGGAGCGCGGGATTCGCGGTGAGCTCTATGAGTCGCTCGCGCCCGATCTGGGCGTGCAGCCAATCACACTCCTCGTCCGTCCTCTGATCGCACCAGATCAGCGAAGGCCGCAGTACTTCCCCCGCTGCATCGAGCATGACTGCCCCATGCATCTGCCCGGTCAGGCCAACAGCCTCGACCTTCGGCGACCCGGCCGCTGCCAGCACCTCTCGAATCGCACCCTGGGCAGCTCGCCACCAGTCCTCCGGATCCTGCTCCGCCCAACCGGGGTGGGGGCTGCGAAATGGCGCGTGTTCCACCGCCGCCGCGGATACAACTTTGCCGCGATCAACCAGGACGGCGCGAGTGCCGCCCGTGCCTATGTCCATACCGAGGAGCATCACCAAAACTCCAGAAGTAAATCGATGTAACGTTTGAACACTCTATCATCCACGCGTGCCCTCGGTGAAATGATGTTCTTTTCTCGCTGCAAGAATCTTCTTGCTCTTATCTGCTTGATTGGGCTATCCATAGGTGCAACCCTTTGCAGGCTGCCCTTCAACTCTCCTGACAGCGCTGCCACTCGTTATCGAAGGAGAAAATACAGATGAACAAGTTATTTTCAACTGCAAATGATCACACTATTGCCTTGGTCCGACTGGTAATCGGAGTTATTTTCTTCATGCACGGCGCCCAAAAGGCTCTCGGATGGTTTGGCGGCTTCGGTTTTCACGCCACCATGAATTACTTCACCACCCAGATGGGTATCCCCGCGGTCTTTGCATTCCTGGTCATCGCTGCCGAGTTTTTCGGCGGCATCGGCCTCATCGTCGGCTTCTTCACCCGCATCGCAGCGCTTGGTGTTGCCGTGGACATGCTCGTCGCCGTCATATTGGTCCATGCGCGCAATGGCGTCTTCATGAACTGGACCGGAAATCAGAAAGGTGAAGGCTACGAGTATCATCTCCTCGCAATCGCAATCTGCATCCTGTTAATGGTCAAGGGCGCGGGCGCTCTTTCGGTTGACCGCGCGCTCACGAAGGCTTAGAGCCTTCAGTTTGCCTGTATCGGGCCGGGTTTTCATCCCGGTGCTTTTGCGGTGCTGTTGCTCGTTCAATAAAGCGGCATTTCTCTTGACACAGAGTAATAGTAAGCTCTAACTTACCGTTAGCGATGACTTATACACCGTTCGACTGGTTCAGGAGATTCCCTTGAAGCCAACGCTCTTTCTACGCATTGCCTCCATCCTAGCGCTGATCTTCTGCGCTGCGCACACCATAGGCGGAGTGTTGTCTAAGCCGGCGCCCGGCAGCAAGCAGGCATTTATTGTCCAATTCATGAAAGCGAACTCATTCGATGCCATGGGGCATCAGCGCACCTACTGGGATTTCAATCTCGGGTACGGCCTGCTTATCTCGGTCGTTCTGTTCATTCACAGTCTACTGTTCTGGCAGCTCGCCTCGCTCGTGAAAATAGACGGCATGCGCCTCCGGCCGATCCTGGCGCTGCTGTTTCTGGAATTCGCATTGCAAGCTCCGATTGCTGCGCGTTACTTCTTTTGGGGGCCGTGCATCGTTTCTATTCTGATAACCGCTTGTCTGGCGGGAGCATTTTTTACAGTCAAGTCTGATTTCGCTCCTGCTTGAGCATGAACTCACAGATGGAACCATCTATCTGCGCCAAACACCAGACCGAGCGTGATTGCGGCAATCGCGACCTCGCCTACGGCTCCGACGATGAATGGACGCGCGCCCTGTTTGCCCAACTCGCGCAGATTGGTGCGTAATCCGACGCCAGCGAAGGTAAGCAGGAAGGCCCACCGCGAGAGATTCCCGAGCGCTGTCAACTGCGGCTTGGTGAAAACACTCAACGTTGCCAGCAGAGAGATCAGAAGAAAGCCGAGCACAAATTTAGGAAACTTGCGCCACAAGAATGCTCCCTTGTTCTTGACCTCCTCCGCCTGTCCTTGCCGGGCCCAGTAGATCGCATATCCAAGCACGATGAAGCCAATCAGCGCATTCCTGCATGTCTTTGCCAGTACCGCCACTTTTCCGGCAGCATCCGAGTAAAGTGCGCCAGCTGCCGATGCTTCGGCGGTGTTATCCACCGCAAGGCCAGTCCACAAACCATATGCGTGATCGCTAAGGTGCAGAGCGTGGCCGATGAGAGGGAAGGCGAACAGCGAGATGGCTCCGAGGGCCAGGATCGCCGCAATGGCATATGAGGCGTCTTCCTCATCTGCGTCAATTGCTCCCTGAGTGGCGATAATCGCCGAGACACCGCATATCGACGACCCAACTGCGAGGAGCGTGACAAGCTTGGGAGAGAGCTTGAATCCGCGTCCAAGGTAGGTCATGAAAGTGAGAGCTAACGCCAACTCGATGAAGACTAGCACGAGACTCAATCCACCCAGGCGTAACACGTCGCCGAGCAGGAAGCGAGCACCCAGAAGCACGATTCCGGCCTTAAGCCAGAATTCGTAGGTGGCCACGCCGGCGCGGAAGACCTTAGGGACGCCTACGGTATTTGAGATCACAAGGCCGAGCAGAATTGCCCACAGGACGTACTCAATATTCGGCAGGACCAAATGATGCGCCTTGCCATAGTGAGCGACGGATTGCTCGATGAACTTCCCGGCATATCCCACGGCCAGGAGCAATAGAATTCCGGGGACCAGCCGGAAAAAGCGGCCCGGTAGCGAAGCCGCGCGCGCCTGAGGAAGTACAACTGAACTTGCCATATCGTCTCCTTACCAGGGAATGGTTTTGATAATGCCGATGCGGACCAGAAGGGCTACGGCGAGCGCGAGCAGTACGGCCCAGGTATCGAGAGAGAAGCGTCGCTGCGATGCAGATGTGGACATGGATTCCGCCGGAGAAAGGTCTGATCGCGATTTGAAAATCGCGTCTGAGATATTCAGATTTAAGGGATTGCGGGAAAGGGAACTAGAGACAACAACAAGCGCGCAGGTCGACGAAGACGACGGGATGGGGCAGCGCTCTCATGCCTATTTTGTAGCACGGTACAGACTAACCCGCAAGCAAAAGCCCCGCTCACGGGGCGGGGCCACATCGTTAATAAGACCCAGTCGAGGGTTACTGAAGTCGCGTCATGATCTCCTGCAGAACCTGCTTCGAAGGCCTCGTCCGGTCTTCGGGCAGGGTCGCCAAGGGCTCATCGACAAGGTTCAATAGATCCGTGAAGGTCGGCTTTTGCGTGTCCACGTAGAAGATGCCTGTCAGTACCTCGCCGCGCTCGTGTGCTTCCATCAATGCTTTTACGGCGATTATGCGGCTTGTCGGGTCGTAGTCCTCGTGCAACTTGCGCAGGCGTAGATGAGATCCGTCATGCATGGTCACGTCGTAGGTCGAGCCAGCGTCATAGTCGATAGAAATATCCTCGAAGTGCGGGACGAAGCCAACTTCGTTGATTGCCTCTTCGTGTTCCTGCATGTACTTATAGCTCTTGGTCGAGCCTTCATGGTCGTTAAAGGTCACGCACGGCGAAATGACGTCGAGCATGACCGTACCCTGATGAGCAATCGCAGCCTTCAGCATGGCGAGCAGCTGCTTCTTGTCACCGGAGAATGAGCGGCCAACAAACGTTGCACCAAGCTGAACAGCGAGCGCGCACGTGTCGATAGCCGGCAGGTCATTGATTACGCCAGTCTTCAGCTTCGATCCGAGATCCGCGGTCGCCGAGAATTGACCCTTGGTGAGCCCGTATACGCCGTTATCTTCGATGATGTAGATCAGCGGCAGATTGCGGCGCATAAGATGAATGAATTGGCCCACGCCAATCGAAGCGGTGTCGCCGTCACCCGAAACGCCGAGCGCCTTCATCGTCTTGTTCGCCAGCAGGGCGCCCGTCGCAACAGATGGCATGCGGCCGTGGACGCTGTTGAAGCTATGAGCGCGCGACAGGAAGTAGGCCGGGCTTTTTGATGAACAGCCGATGCCCGACAGCTTCATGAGGCGCTCCGGCTGGACGCCCATTTCATACAGTGCGTCGATGATCCGCTCGGAGATGGCGTTGTGGCCGCATCCTGCACACAGCGTCGTCTTGCCGCCGCGATAATCAAGCACTTGCAAGCCTAGGCGGTTCGTCTTCGGATTCGGTTTTGTAACCGTCGTCGTTGCCATTAGATCTCCTCCTGCAGGACCAGTGCGTCGGTAACAAAGCGTGCATCCATCGGCAGGCCGTTGAAGTGGCATACGCTGTGCAGCTTCACTGTATCTCCCGGCGGCAGGTCAAGTTTGAGCAGGCTCAACAGCTGCGCGTCGCGGTTCTGCTCAACGACGTAGATGCGGTCATGGGCAGCGACAAAGTCATGCACCTCGTGCGTGAAGGGAAATGCGCGGATCCGCAGATAGTCGGTTGCGACACCGTATTCCTTCTTGAGCTGATCACGGCTCTCCATGACGGCGAAATCCGATGTTCCGAAGGCGATCACTCCAATCCTCGACTTGCCTGTCTGTATCACCACAGGTTTCGGGACCAGCGTGCGCGCTGTCTCAAATTTGCGGCTCAGCCTTTCCATGAGATTTTGATAGTCGTCGGGGCGCTCGGTATACAGCGCCTTCTCGTTGTGTCCGCTTCCACGCGTGAAGTACGAAGCCTGCGGGTGATCCGTGCCGGGGAGCGTGCGGTACGGAATTGCGTCGCCGTCTACATCTCGGTAGCGCTCGAAGCCGCCACGGCGCGTGATCTCTTGAGCACTGAGCACCTTGCCGCGGTTCAACGGCTTCTCCGGATACTCGAACGGTTCCGACATCCAGTTGTTCATGCCAAGATCGAGATCCGACAATACAAACACAGGCGTTTGCAGTTGCTCAGTCAGATCGAATGCCGCCTGCGCAAACTCGAAGCACTCCTTCACGCTGCCCGGCAGCAGCATCACGTGCTTTGTGTCGCCGTGCGAGAGATAGGCGATAGAAAGCAAGTCGGCCTGCGCGGTGCGGGTCGGCAATCCCGTTGATGGGCCCACACGCTGGATGTCGAAGATAACGCCGGGTAACTCTGCGAAATATCCAAGGCCGGTAAATTCCGCCATGAGTGAGATGCCGGGACCAGAAGTCGCGGTCATCGAGCGCGCGCCTGCCCAGCCTGCGCCGAGAACCATGCCCACCGCAGCCAGTTCATCTTCCGCCTGAACCACAGCGAAGGTCGCCTTGCCGTCCGGCTCAACGCGATACTTCTTCAGAAAATCGATGAGTTGTTCCACCACCGACGAGGATGGCGTGATCGGGTACCACGTCACCACTGTCACTCCGGCGAACATTGCACCCAGCGCAGCAGCAGCATTACCGTCAATGATGATCTTTCCGTCGGTCGCGTGCATGCGTTCGAGCACAAACGGATCCTGCTTGGTCAGCGACTCGCTGGCATAGTTGTAGCCGGCTTCAACAGCAGCCCAGTTCAGATCGGCGGCCTTTTGCTTTTTGGCGAACTGGCGGCGCAGGGCGGTCTCCACTGCCTTCATGTCAAGCGAGATGAGCTTTGCCACCACGCCGACATACACCATGTTCTTCACGAGCTTCCGCAGCTTCGCTTCCGGGCACACCGCCGCAGTAAGTTTGTCGAAGGGAACCGGGTAACAGACGACGTCGTCGCGATATTGCTTGAGGTTTTGGGAGTCCTCATAGATTGCCGCGGCTCCGGGCGGTAGCGACAGAATGTCTTCCTTAGCCGTCTCGGCATTCATCGCAACCAAGAAGTCGATTTCCTTCTTGCGGGCGACATAGCCATGTTTGCTGGCGCGGATTGTGTACCAGGTGGGAAGCCCCGCAATGTTCGATGGGAAGAGGTTCTTGCCGCTGACCGGAATGCCCATCCCGAAGATGCTGCGCAGCAGAACGCTATTGGCCGACTGTGACCCTGAGCCGTTTACGGTTGCTACCTGAATATTGAAGTCATTGATGACCGATTTGTGTGAAGTGCCGGAAATGTCTTGCTTCGTGCCTGGGGCGAGCTGTGCGGCCTCAACGCCCGCATTGCCCAAGGCAACGTCCCCTGTCGCCATGTGGCGGGATTCCCTTCGAATTTGAATACGGAAAGAACTTGATTCTTTCCAGCCTTTAATTATAGACACCGCACGGGAAGATGGCCGCGATCGGGGGACTCAAAGGAGTAATTTGCGTTCAGGAGGCGCAAATCGAGCGTTGAATGGAGACCGAAAGCTTAGTTTCGCAAATCGGCCATCACACGGGCTACGTGTGCCTGATGTTCCGCGTCAAGGGGCAAAAGAGGAACCCTCGGACGGCCGCCATAGTATCCGTTCAGATCGCATGCATGCTTGATACCGGGAATCCCTAGCTGACCGGCGACGAGTGTTGAGGCCTCGATCGCTCGCTGCTGCTTCTCATGCGCGAGCCTGAGATCGTTTTCTTTCCACGCGGTGTAGATCTCCTGGCACGCTTGTGGCGCGCATGCCGCTAATCCCAGCACTCCGCCGGATGCCCCAGCTATCAGCGAATCCAGCAGGTTGTGTGCCGATCCGCTCAGCACCTGGAAACCGACTTCCTTCTTCCGAACGACCTTCACTTTGGGCAGGGGAGGCGCGACCGCAATCGCTGCGACCCCGCCGAGTGTCTCAGCCGAAACGAAATTCTCGGGTGGCGTCATGGCCAGCGCCATGCGATTTGTAAATGCCGTGAAGGTCTGGGTAACCAGCAGTTCGCGCCGGGTCGCGCAGCGCGTGGCAGCTACGACCTCTCCGATACGTTCCACGCTGCCGCTTGAATCCTTGAGGCCGATGATATTGGGATGCTGTGCCAGCTCGGCGACTACGTCTACCTGAAGCTCATAGTGCGTGAACTTAGGGATGCTGTAAAGCACGACGGGAAGCGGCGAACGATCGGCCAATGCACGATAGTACGTGAGCACCTCTGTTCGTCCCATCTGCGGGCCGTAATAATGTGGGGTTCGCACCAGTACTGCGTCATATTGCTGATCCGCCGCAAACTCGGCCAACCGCAGTGTCTCAGAAAGGCTCTCTCGCGCTACTCCCGCAAGCAGGACCTTCTCCGCAGTGGCGGCCTCGCGCGCAACCCGGAGCACGGTGCGCGACTCATCGTCGCTCAACATGACCGCCTCACCGGTGGAACCGAGCACAACCAGTCCGGCGACCGGTGTGTGCGAGTAGCGATCGATATTATGCTCGATCTTCTTAAGGTACAGGCGGCCGTCGGAATAGAAAGGAGTCGTGACGGCTGGGAAAATTCCTTCGAGCAGCATGAGTCGATTGTAAGTCGGGCTCCTTCGAATACCAAAGAGTCTGGCAATCTGACCAAGAAATAACTCTACTGTGTCATCTCGCCCGGGAATGGAGCGGTTTGCTCCTGAATTACCTCGACCACCTGCGCGCGGATCGCGTCGTAATCCGCTGTACCGGAGAACATCCGGTAATCCACATGAAGATCGTGGTCCTCGCCTACCAATTGAAATTGCCGCTTTCCTGCCGCCGCCTCGTCGGGATGTGCCTTGGCCCATGAGCTTTGGTCGAAGTCGTTGCTCTCGACATCCATCTGCCACACACGCTTGCCCATCGCATTGCGGATGACGAAGCGATAGAAGATGTGAAACTTCTCGACAGGATGGAAATACTCGATGGCTTCGACTCTATAGCTCTTAACGGGAAACATCTCCAATAGGAAGCCCTTGGTCTGCATGGCATCCGGCGCGTGTGGGTCATCGTGGAGCTTGCGGAGAGTCTCTCGTTCCTGGTCGCGCTGGTCTCTTTTGCCCGCAGCTGCGTATGCAGCCACCAGCGTGGTATGGACTTTCCAATTGCCTGGATCCAGCTCGCGCGCTTTCTCCGCGTATTTCACTGCGAGATCGCCTTTGTAAAGGCTCAAAGCTGCGGTTGCGGCAAGCAGATTTGCGGCAGGATCGTTGGGGTTTGTCTCGAGCGCCTGCTCAAAGAAGCCCAGGGCTTCTTGAGGCTGATTGGCCTTCAGCGACTCCAACCCCTTTTCGGTTGTTACGGCCACTGAGGCCTGAGCGGGAGGTGGACCCGCGTTTTGTTCCTGGGAGTTCGCGCCGACGGAGGCCGCAAGTATCGATATTAAGAAGAGACTGCGGGAGAAACGCTTCAGCTTCATTCGATGTCTTAGCTGCGTTGGCCGCTGTGCTCCGGGTTGGAACCGGGCTCAGGAAAGTCCGAGTCCGCACCTTGCAGCCAATCGTTTGTATTGCGGTGGGGAAGCTGATCGGCAAGAGTGTCGCGCATGGTCGCGTTTGTTTGAGGTCTATCAGCAGGGGATTCGCTTTCAATGGCGCCCTTCAGAGCGTCGCCATCGGGATGTGCAATCAGTTTTGTCATCTCGGCCCCCTTCTGTGCTGTTGGAGTGCAAATGTTGGGGCTAGGCCAACCTCGGCATCGGGGCCTGTCCGAGACCCTTCATCACTCTTTGTAGGCCGACGGTTTGGGCGGCGCGATGCGTACACCCATGCCGTTCAGCTTGCTGCGGGCCTGTGCGGCCTCGGGCGTCTCCGGATAACGCTGGATCAGACCCCGCAAGTCTCGGATCCCGGCTTCACGCTGATTCGAATCGAGTTCAGCCTGACCTTTCCGCAGTTGAGCAGCAGGAGCCTTGGGGTTGCCTGGAAATTGCTCCAAAACTGCATCATAGTACTTTATCGCCGTTGGATAATCGCCTTTCCGGTAGGCAATCTCGCCCAGGTAGAACTGAGCGTTTCCGGCGAGATCTTCCTGGGGATAATACTTCACCACGTCGCTGAATTCTCCAACAGCCACGTCGTAACGGGCGCCGGTGTAGTCACGCAGCGCGCTCTGGTAAAGGTCGTCCACCGGGGGCGCCTGTGGCTGAGGCGGCGCTTGTGGAATAGGTTGACCCGGCTGCTGACCCGGCTGTGCCATAGCCCCCTGAACCGGAGGAGGCTGCGTGTTCACGTTCTGCAGTTGCGACTGGACGTCCTGGAGCTGCTTCTCCATTTTCGCGATGCGCGAGCGCAGCTCGTCGACCGAGTCATGTACCCCTTGGACCTGGCTCGATACCTGATCGATCTTCCCGCCGGCCTCGTTCTGGGCCTGTAACTGCTGCTGGAGCGTGTTGACCGTCTGCGCCATGCGATTGACGTTATCGGCGGTCTGCTCGACCAGATGTTGCAGAACGCCCATGCGCTCATCGTTCGACTGCTGCAGGTGTTGGAGCATGTCCTGGAGCTGCTGGACCTGCGTCTGGAGTTGAATGATCTCTTTGGAGACAGCGTGGGCCGGTCGCGCCGAAGCAAACAACAGCAACGTGACCACGGCCGAAACAGGAATCAGATTCTTCCGCATAATTCAGTCTCTTGAAACGCCTGTCAGGCGCTAAGGTTCAGTTAAAGAAAAACTCGGCGCGGTTGCCAAATCGCATCGCCGCGCCGCTGGTGTCAGTTTACTTGTCGAGCGAGAATTGCGCTCGGCGATTGAGCTGCCAGCAACTCTCGTCGTGTTCGGTGCAGAACTGCTTCTCCTTGCCGTAGCTGACAGTGCGCAGGCGCTCGGGGCTCACGCCCGCAGTCACCAGCGCCTGCTTGGCCGCGTTGGCACGGTTTTCGCCCAGCGCCAGGTTATATTCGGTCGAGCCACGCTCGTCGCAGTAACCCCCAATCACAACTTTCAGGCCGGGGTGCTGGTTCAGGAAATTGGCATCCTGGGAGATCGTCGACTGCGCATCGGCGCGGATATCGTAGCTGTCGTAGTCATAGAAAATGTCTTTCACGTTTTGATGGAAGATCGCGTCGGTCACATCCGATTCGGAAAGATTGCTGCTCGGCGCCGCCGCGTTAACCGTGACTCGCGCAGTTGCGTCCGCCGATCCGCCCGGACCATGGGCGACCAGATGGTAGTTGGTCGACTCTGTTGGGTTAACATTTCTCGTTCCGGCGGTAGGTACAGCGCCGATTCCGTCGATCGATACGTCGGTAGCGTCTGTCGTTCGCCATGAGAGCACAACACTGCCACCCGGATTCACAACGTTGGGCGCAGCCTCAATGGTCGCCGTGGGCGCCGGAGCATTATTGGTAATAGGCGGCGGCGGTGGCGGCGGAGCAGCCTTCTTTTTGCATCCGGCAACGACCAGCAAACTTGCCGCGATGGTTGCAAGAATCAAGGATCTGCGACGCAACGAACTACCAACATCGATTAGCACTGTATCCTCCTTGTGAGTTGTGTTTTCGACCGCTTGTGGGTCGTTGTGATTTGCACCAAAGCAGGTTAGAAGGAACCAATTTCGCCCCCTATCCATCGTAAACCTTTATTTCCAGCTCCAGTTCGGCATGGCGTTCCACCCGTCATGCGTCACTTGTTGCTGCTCAGTTCCGTCGGCCAGCATCGACCAGATCTCTGTACGGCCATTGTCCTGACGTTGAAAGACAATGTGCCGTCCATCGGGTGACCATGAGGGAAAGTCGTTACTGCCGGCCTCATGCGTCAGCTGAATCCATCGCTTGCTGGCGATGTCCATGATGTAGATGTCTTGGCCTCCGGGCGCGCCAGGGCCGTACTTGCGATTCCATGAGAACGCCAGGAATTGCCCGTTGGGGGACCACGACGGTGATGTCGCATAGCCGCCGTCGGTCATGCGCTGCACATTCGCGCCGTCAGAGTCCATGATGTAAATTTGGGGCAGGCCTGATCGCCCGCTTACCCATGCAATCTGGGCATTCGACTTCGGGTTCCAGACGGGGGAAACATCAGGTCCGCGAAATGCCGTCACGCGATGCTGTCCGCCTCCGCTGGCGTCCGAAGTATAGATTTCGGGATCCCCGGTTTGACTCGATGAGAATGCCAGCTTCGATCCGTCGCTTGACCACGCCGGGGACAGGGTTGTTCCTTCTGGCGACATAAAGCTCACCATGCGTCCCAGATCGAGCGAGTACATCCGGATCGACCATCCGTTCCTGCCAAGCGATGAGAAGGCAACGCGGGAGTTATCCGGCGACACTCGCGGCGAAATGGAAATCGATCCGAGATGCGTGACCGCATGCTGGTTCTGCCCGTCATAGTCCATCGACCAGATTTCTTTGCTCCCCGTGCGATTCGAGACAAAGAAGATCTTTGTCTCGCAGATGCCGTTAAGGCCACCGCCCAGTCGCAGAATGATCTCGTCGGCGAAGCGGTGTGCGATCTGACGCACATTTTCTTCCGAGGCAGTATCCGCATACTGCTTGCCAAGAATCTGCGGGCTTTGCGTGTTCTTCGCGTCAAACAGGAAGCCGAGTACTGTCACACGTCCTCCGCTCGCCGAAAACGATCCGAAGGCTACCATCTCGGCACTGGAAGGGGCAGCGGCCCATGCCGAGAGATTGATCTCCTGCGGGCTGCCTGGCGTCTGCGGGGGAGCCATGCTCTTCGACACCATGTCGAAGACGCCCGCATTCTTCAGGTCGTTGTAGAGAGTGGAGTCAAAAACAGTCTTTAGCGGCGCAGTCTGTGGATCTCCTGAAGCCGCCTTGAAATCAGCCGCGGCCACGCGAATCTTCTGTACGCCTAGATTGGTTCCCGTCCGAACCCAGTCCTGGGCCTTGACGCAAGGAGTTTGGCTGAAGATAAGAACGATTCCGATAAGAATAAACAGAAAGCGCGAACTGGAGGAGATGGGCTTCTTGCTGCTTATGGTCATTCTTCCGTCCTGCAAGACAGTGATGCGGCCTCGGGGACCTGCTGACGCATGTCCAAATCTGTCGAGCCGTTCTGCCAACTGATGCCGTCTTCTCGCGGCTTCATCCAGGCTGTGCCGAATGCATTCGTCAACTACTGACTAGGCTCCTCACAATAATAAGACACAGAAAGCGTATTACCGTTATAGCCCGGAGGGAGGGGACCGTATGTGTCAACCCGTTGTACGGCCCGTAAGCATGATGAATCTAGCGTAGGCGAACCGCTCGACTGAGCAATCCGAATCTGGCTCGGCGATCCGTCACGTGAAATTATGAAATACAAGTAAACCCTTGCTCCCGCTGGCGTTGTCGGAGATACCTCCTGCCTGAGCCAGTTCTGCTCCGTCTTCCTTTTTATGACATCGACGTACCAAGGGAACCTGGAGCCGAAATCTCCGCCAGTAACGTTGACGGGGTTGCTTTGCCCGGGGTTGCCCGCCAACGAATGCGGAATCTGCGTGGCGGGAGCCTCGCCAAAGTGCGCACGGTTCTGCAGTGGCTGTGGTTGGGCATGCTTGGGCGAGGGTTGTGCTTGTTTCTTCTCCGGAGCTTTTTTCTCAGGTTGTTTGACAGGAATCGGAATCGCATCGGGCTGTGGTATGGGTACGGCCTTGGGCTGTGGCGGTGCAGGAGCGGGAGATGGCTGCTCGGTCGCTAGTACATTCGGGGTGGGTGGCGCTACCTGCGGCAGCGGAATCGTCGGCGCAGAGCTCACCAGCGTCGCCTGGATTGCTCCTGGAGCCTGGTCGCTGCCCCACGATGATCCATGAATACGGCCCGCCACGTACGCGAATACTGTAACTGCAATGATCACGAGGACGTGCAGCAGAAGCGAGCCTGCGATCGGTGCGCCAAAGGATTCGCGTTCGAGCTGGATCGTCTCCCTCACTGCCATGTCACTTCTCCGGCCTTACTTTGCGGCCGATGGGCCATTCTGGATTGGCTGCGTGACAATGCTGATGTTCGTAATGCCGGCCTGCTTTACCGCATCCATGACCGAGGCAAAAGCGCCAAACGGTACGCGCTCATCCGCTTCTACATAAATCACCTGATGTGCGGGATCGACGCCGGGTTTGGCCAGGCGTGATGGAAGATCGGCAAGGTTCACAGGCTTATCGCCGAGGAAAACCTCCTGATCGCGGTTGATCGTTACTACCTGCCGCTGCTCGGTAATTTCCTTCACAGTCTTCGTCTTGGGTACCGAAACCTCGATGCCCGACTGCAATACCGGTGCGGTAAGCATGAAAATCACCAACAGTACGAGCACCACGTCCACGAGCGGAGTAATGTTGATTTCCGCAAGCGCGGTCCGCGTATGGCCGTTGTTACTTGTGAAGGCCACGCACGGCCTCCCGTTCAACGGGGTCTTGATTCGGCATCAGTGTGACCTCTTCCATACTGTTCAACAACTCGCGCGCGAAGTCATCCATGCGCGAGGCATAAGCGCGGCAGCGGCCGGTGAACTGGTTGTAGGCGATGACTGCCGGCACTGCGACAACCAGACCCGCCGCAGTCGTAATCAGCGCTTCAGAGACGCCGGGCGCGACTGCGCGGAGAGTTGCCGCGCCAGCGGTGCCAAGCCCATGGAAGGCGTCCACGATACCCATGATGGTTCCGAAGAGTCCCACAAAAGGCGAGATTGCCCCAATGGTTGCAAGCCAGGTGAGCCGGCCTTCCATTACGGTCAGCGACTCACTTGCTGCGGTCTGGGCGGCGCGCTCGAGGGCTGTGATGTTGCGCGGGGGCCCGTATCCGCCGGTCTGACGGCGATAAGTCTCGTAGACTTCGTCAAACACATTCACCAGCGGACTCGGTTTGAATTGCTCACTTACCGTGGCAATCTCCTGCAGCCGGTTGGCCTTGCGGAAAGCCCGCAGGAATCGTTTGCTTTGTGTATCGGCTCTGCGAAAACTACCCCACTTACTGAGAATGATTGCCCACGACCACAGGCTGGCAATCAGCAGGATGGCCAGCACGCCGATGGCGATCGGCCCGCTGTTCTGCAGCATCTCGAGGATGGCGCTGCCGTTATTTGTCGGAGGCGCAGCTGCGCCGTTGGTGTCGGCCTGCAGCAGCAGAAGAGATGCGGCGAGAAAAAAATGTGTCATCGTGCCTTGATTCCACGTTATCAGACGACAGAGTGCCAATCCAGGCTGCCTGAGACCTGGAATTGAGATGGTTACGCCAGATGTCCGCAAAAACAAGTCGGTGTTTGTTCCTGCAAAAAAGACGACGCGAAAGCAGTACACCAGATGCTCCGAGCCCCAATCGCCTGTTATGCTGCGCGAAGACTTCTCAAGAGATCGCTATGCTGCTCGAGCTCCGAGCCGAAAATTACGCGGTTATCGATCACGCCGTCGCGGTGTTTGGTCCCGGCCTGAACCTTCTCACAGGCGAGACAGGCGCAGGCAAATCGATTCTTGTTGATGCGCTGGCCCTGCTGATGGGCAATAAGGCGTCATCCGACATGGTGCGCCATGGAGCCGACAAGGCTGTCGTCTCCTGCGTCTTTGAAACCACGTCAGGCGCTGAAGCCACACTTGAGGCCAATGGTATCGACGCCGAAGGCAGTGAGATCATCCTGCGCCGTGAAATTCTCGAGAGTGGCAAGGGTCGTGTTTATGTGAATAACCAGCCGGCAACCGTCGCTGTCCTGCGCCAGCTCGCACCTGAACTCGCTCTGGTACATGCCCAGAGCGAAACGTTAGGGTCATTCGATCAGGCACAGCAACGAAGTCTTCTCGATCGCTTCGCAAGCCTCTCAACCGAGGCAGTCGATGCTGCTTTTGGGCACTGGCGGGAGCTTCAATCGAAGCTTGCCAACCTGGAGAGCAACGAACAAGACAAACTCCGCATGGTCGAACTCTGGTCGTTCCAGAGCCGCGAGATTGAGGAAGCACGCCCCAGCGCCGAAGAAGACATTACCCTCGAAGCCGAGCGCCGAGTGCTCATGAATGCGGAAAAGCTATACTCTGCCGCGATGAACGCCTATGACCTGCTGTACGAGGGCAACGGATCAGCCGAATCCACACTCAGTGGCGCTCTGAAACAGATCGAGGAACTTGCGCGCTTCGATGCAAAATTTCAGGAAGCCGCGCAACAGCTCAAATCCGTATTAGCCATTGTCGAAGACGTTGGCGCGACTGTCCGCGACTACGCAGAGAACATTCAGGCTTCGCCCGAGCGCTTGTCTGAAATCGAAGAACGGCTCGCCATCCTGGATCGACTTAAGCGGAAATACGGTGCGACGCTTTCCGATGTCATTGCTTTCGGAGAAGGCGTCGCTCGCCAGCTCGCCGAAGTCGAAAACCGCGAAGAAATCATTAAAGCACTTCGCGGCGACCTGGATCGAGCCGTACAAAAATATCGAGAAGCTGCATTATCTCTGCATGCGGCACGCGCTGCAGCTGCAAGGAAGCTCGAAAGAGCCGCGGAGACGCAAATCAACGACCTGGCCATGAAGGTACGATTTGCCATCGCTGTGACGGCTAACGAGCACTCCGCGTCGTGGACCTCATATGGGTGGGACACGGTCGAGTGCCGGATCGCGACAAATCCAGGAGAGCCGTTGAAGCCTCTTGACGAAATTGCTTCCGGTGGGGAAATGTCGCGTGTGCTGCTCGCGCTCAAAGTCAGCGTCGAAGATGGTGCGGCAAGGGGCAAAAGGAAAACTCAGGTTCCGCGGACCCTGGTCTTCGACGAAATCGACATCGGAATCGGAGGCGGTGCCGCCGAAGCTGTAGGCAAGAAGCTCAAAGCGCTCTCCGGGGCCCAGCAGGTTATTTGTGTGACCCACCTCCCCCAGATCGCCGCCTTCGCCGATCAGCATTTTCTGATTGAGAAGAAGGCGCAGGGAGGCAGAACAAAGACTTCGGTGCGGCTCCTGGAGAACGCCGATCGCACCGAAGAGATTGCTCGCATGCTCAGCGGCTCTACGGTCACAGAGACATCTCTCCGCCACGCTGAGCAGATGATCAAGTCCAGCCGGTGATCACGCCGGAAAATTGGGCTTAATGCCCCTTGCCTTCTTCTTCTCTGAGAAGAATTCTTTCCGCACGGCAATGCTATATTCGAGGTAAGCTTTCAGCAGCAACTAACTGCATCCAGCTGTAGCAATTGCCATAGGAGGGCATCGTTGGATCAGACGTTACGCGATGCACTCCATCGATCTGATCGCGCATGAAACACGATCTTGAAGTAGGGAGCTGAGCCCGGTTCCGCACCTTCAATCGAAAGACCGACGACACCCGGCAATTCCGCCTGCTAAACTGCGGCGCAAATGAACGCCCGTAAAATCCTTCTATTCTTTATCGCCGCTACCTTCTGTCTTTCATCGGCGCTTGCCCAACAACCGCAACATCTTTTCTTCCGGGTGAATCTCGGCCCCGAGATCACTGCGCCGGTCTCAGGACGCCTCCTGATTTTTTTGAAAGAAGGAAGCGGCTCAAAGGAGGTTGACACGAATCCCCTTCTGCCCGCCGCTGTTTCGATCGCCGCAAATGAGCTGTACTGCTGGAAGCCCAGAACGCCCGTCGACATCGATACCGACGAGCTGGCCTTCCCGGACGGCTTCTCCAGTCTCAAGTCCGGGGATTACGAGGCCCAGGCTGTCCTTGACGTGAATCACGATTACAACTACAGCGGCCGGACCGAGGGTGACCTTCTCAGCGATGTCGTGCCGCTCAAATCCTGGACACCCGGCCAGGGCGCCGAACCCGAACTTACGCTCACCAGCATCGTACCCGCGCGCACTCCGCCTCCCTCGAAGCTGTCGGAGGAACGACAGAAGGCCGCCGATGCTGCCTCGCACCTCGAAGACTTCACCAGCCCGCTCCTCACACGCTTCTCCGGTCGCGCAACCCACATCCGCGCCTGGGTCATCCTTCCGCCCGGATACGACAGCCATTCCGCTGCTCGTTATCCCACCGTCTATTGGACACACGGATTTGGCGGCACTCTCCCGTCCGCCAAGTTGGTCGGTCAGACGATCTATAGCCGCATGGCTGATGGCAAAATGCCGCCCATGATTTGGGTCATGCTCGATGAATCACTCACAACGGGTACTCACGAATTTGCTGATTCAGTCAACAACGGACCCTGGGGTGCCGCGATAACCACTGAGTTCATCCCGCATCTCGAATCGAAATACCGCATGGACACGAAGACGAGCGGCCGCCTTTTGCAGGGACACTCCTCGGGCGGATGGGCCGCGCTGCAGCTTCAGATCAATTACCCGAAGATCTTCGGGGGCACTTGGTCCACTTCACCCGACCCCAGCGACTTCCACGTCTTCTCCACTGTTGATCTCTACGCCCCGCACGCCAATCTCTACCACGCTCCCGATGGCACTGCGATTCCGATCGTGCGCGATCACGGCAAAGTACAAGCCACGATGGAGCAACTCGCCCACCAGGAGCTTGTACTCGGCGATTATGGCGGTCAACTCGCGTCCTTCGAGTGGGTCTTCTCACCACGCGGAGCCGATGGCCGCCCGCTGCAAATGTTCAACCGCGTAACCGGAGACGTTAATCCCGCGGTCGTCGCCTATTGGGGTCAGCATTACGATCTGGCCCACATCGTCTCTACGAACTGGGGCAGCCGCGGGCCATTCCTGAAGGGCAAGATTCACCTCTTCGTCGGCACCGCCGATACCTTTTACCTCGACGGCGCTGCACACAAGTTTGAAGCCGTGCTCAAAGGCCTCAACGCCGATCCGCATTTCACCTATATCGAAGACCGCACTCACTTCGACCTCTACAAGGTGGGAGACGATCCGCGTGCTCTCTTCGACACGATCGCAGCGCAGATGTACGCCGTTGCACGCCCGGGACAACAGTGGAAGCCGAAATAATACAGGCGCTCATGCCGCTCGGCGCTGAGTACAGCCGATCACGCCTTCGTTCGCCGTCGCGAAAAAGGAGCACATGCTTGGCCACAATCGCCGTGCTCGTCGTGGGCATGTCGATTGCGCCTTGCTGGTCGCAGACCGCGCATCCGGTAGTGGATGATCCCACGACGCGCGTTCTACGGGACATAGATCCCGAGATCGCCGAAGTAATCGCTACTACTCTGGCCATCGACAACCATGCGCATCCTATGCTGCCTCCCCCAAATGACCGCACGGATCGCAATTTTGACGCGCTGCCGGTCGACAACATGGAGCCTGATACGGACCCTGTTGCCTGGCGGCCAGACAATCCCGCAGCTGACCGCCGCGTGGAACGCGCTGTGGGGGTTCAACCGGGCCGCTCCGCTCGATAGCGACGCCATGAAGCAACTGAATGAGGCGCGGGACAGGGTAAAGGCCCGCGAGGGGGTGCACTACGCCGACTGGGTTCTGGATCAGGCCCGCATCGCCACCATGCTTGGCAACCGCGTCGCAATGGGTCCGGGACTGGCGAAGCCGCGCTTTGAATGGGTTCCTTACATCGACGCTCTGCTCTTTCCCCTCGACAACACCGTGCTCGAAACGAACCCTGACCGGAAGCAGTTCTTTCCGCTCGAGGAACGCTTGCAGGCGCGATATCTAAGGGCTGTGGGATTGGACGCCGTACCTCCCACTCTTTCCGAATACCTTGCGCGCGTCGTGACGCCAACGCTGGAGCGACAGAAAGCCGAAGGCGCTGTCGCTGAGAAGTTTGAAGTTGCGTATCTGCGCGGCTTCGACTTTGCCGATACACCCCGTTCCCAAGCCGAACGAATTTACACAAAATGGATCGGCCGCAAAGACCCGGATGACGTTGAGTATAAGGCGCTACAGGATTTCCTGTTCCGCTATATTGCCGCAGAATGCGGACGCCTGGGCATGCCTGTCCACCTTCACACCATGTCAGGTGGAGGAGGATATTTCGGGATCAGACAAGGCAATCCGATGCTCCTCGAATCTGTTTTTAACGATCCCAATTTGCGCAAGACTCGATTCGTAATGCTCCACGGAGGGTGGCCATTCGTTCGCGAAGCGGGATCGCTGCTGCAGAAACCAAATGTCTACCTTGACCTCTCGCAGCAGTCGCTTACCTTTCCACCGCGTACGATGGCCATCTGGCTTCGCGAGTGGCTGGAAACTTATCCCGACAAAGTAATCTTCGGGACGGACGGTTATCCCTTCTCTGAATCGATGGGATGGGAAGAAGCGACCTGGATTGCCAGCCACAATGCTCGTCTGGCCCTCGGTCTGGCTCTCACCGGCATGCTCCGCGACGGAGAGATCAGCCGCAAGCGGGCAATGGAAATAGCTCGGCAAGTTTTGCATGGTACGGCAGCCCAACTCTATGGACTTCAGTGAAGGCGCATATTGACCCGAGACTCTTGAGGAATTGCTTCGCCAGGTCGTTGATTTCTTTCGCTGAACCCATGGGCACGATATACTACAAAGGTGACCCCTACGACTCTCGAAACCAGTACCCCCAACCCGCCATCGCTTGCCTCGAATATCGAAAAACGCGTTCTCCTGCTTAAGCCTCGTGGTTTTTGTGCGGGGGTAGTTCGCGCCATCGACGTGGTAAAGATCGCTCTCGAGACTTTCGGTGCGCCCATTTATGTTCGCAAGGAGATTGTCCACAATCGCTTTGTTGTGAATGAGCTGGCCGAAAAAGGCGCCATCTTCGTCGATGATATCGATCAGGTGCCCGCAGGTATGCGAGTCATCTACAGCGCCCACGGTGTTTCTCCGGCAGTGCGCGACCAGTCAAAGCAGCGTGATCTCAGGGTTATCGACGCGACCTGCCCGCTGGTCACCAAGGTTCACGTCGAGGCAGTGAAGTTTGCCAAACAGGGCTACTCGCTGGTTCTCATTGGCCACCGCGACCACGACGAGATTGAAGGCACGCTCGGGGAGGCTCCGAACGTTACGACGGTTGTTTCGAGCGCGAAGGAAGTTGAATCACTTGAGGTTCCGGACCCCAACCGAGTGGCTTATCTTACGCAGACCACGCTCTCGCTTGACGAAGCACGCGACATTATCCAGGCCCTTAAAGAGAAGTATCCGAACATTGTCGGCCCGCATTCGCAGGACATCTGCTACGCGACTGAAAACCGACAGACGGCGGTCAAGAATGTTGCGCATAATGCCGAGCTGGTTCTGGTTGTCGGCTCAAACAACAGCTCTAACTCCAACCGACTCGTCGAGGTATCGCAGAACCTCGGCACTCGGGGGTATCTAATCGAAAATTCCAACGCTATCGACCCGATCTGGCTTGACGGTGTCACAACAGTAGCGGTCACGGCTGGAGCCTCGGCCCCGGAAGTGCTGGTCGAAGATGTGGTCGCATATCTCCATGACCGCGGCTTTGGCTCCGTTGAAGAAGTAGAAGTCATGCCTGAGAATGTCCGCTTTGGTCTGCCGCCAGAGATCGTTCAGGCGATAAAGTCCGCTCCTGCAACTAGCGTGGCATCCGTTTAAGTAAGAAGTTTGATGGCTGCTCCTCTATGGCAGCCCCCGGACGAACAGCATGAGTGCAAAAGTAGGAACACCACAATCCGAACGTTCAGACGGACTTTCTTATGGTCCGGCTCAGGAGAGAACCAGAAGTTCCCAAGTGACACCCCAGGTGAAGTTCGGACGTATCGACGCGGGGCTCTCAGAGGTGGAAGCAGCGGCTGCCCGTTCGCGCGACTACATTTTCTCTCTGCAGGACCCTGCGGGGTTTTGGTGCGGCGAACTCGAAGCTGACCCCATGCTGGAGGCGGACTATATCTTTGCCCACACCCTGCTGGGTACGGGGGATCAGTTACGTCTCGAGAGAGCTCTTACCGAGATTCTTCGTTACCAGAACGGTGATGGAGGATGGTCAATTTATCCCGGCGGCTCCTCGAATATCAGCCTTTCGGTCAAGTGCTATTTTGCCTGCAAGCTCATGGGTATGAGCGCCGACCATCCTGTTCTTGCAAAGGCGCGTGAGTGGATTCTCGCGAACGGCGGCGTTATCGAATGCAACACTTTCACCAAGATCTACCTGTGCTTCCTTGGGCAATATGAATACGGCGCGGTTCCAGCAATTCCGCCCGAGATCGTTCTCTTTCCCAACTGGTTTTACTTCAATATCTACGAGATATCCTCGTGGTCGCGTGCCATCCTTGTTCCGTTGTCCATTGCCTATGCGAAGAAGCCATTCAAGAAGATTCCGCACGAACAGGGAATTGAGGAACTCTTCGTGGGAGGACGCCAGAACGCGAACCTCCATTTGCGTTGGGACAAGAAGAAGGTCGTCAGCTGGCGCAATTTCTTCTTGCTGTGCGATCGCATAACGCACTGGTTTGAGCGCATCCACATTCGCCCGTTGCGCAAAATGGCTCTCAGGAAGGCTGAAAAGTGGATGCTCGAGCGCTTCGAGATGTCCGACGGTCTCGGCGCCATCTATCCGGCCATGCTCAACGCCATTATTGCCCTGCGGTGCCTGGGATATTCCCGCGACGACCCGCAGTTCATCCGCGCGATGGACGAATTCGAAAAACTGGGTATTGATGAGCCCAACGGCACACCCGACTACTCGACCCCCACCTTCCGCATGCAGCCCTGCATGTCCCCCGTATGGGACACGGCGCAGGCCGTTTACGCTCTCGGCGAGGCTGGCGTGTCGCGTAATGATCCCCGGCTGCTGAAGGCCGCCGACTGGATGCTCTCGAAAGAAGTGCGCCACAAAGGTGATTGGGCGGTGAAGAACCGCAAGGCGGAGCCGGGCGGATGGTATTTCGAGTTCAATAACGAGTTTTATCCTGATGTTGACGACACCGGCCAGGTGCTGCTCGCCCTGAACAAGGTCGACAATCCCCGCGAGCGCTACCAGTACGACGTTTCGCAGCGCGCCATCGACTGGATCTTCTCGATGCAGTGCAAGAACGGCGGGTGGGCCAGTTTCGACAAGGACAACACCAAGATGATCTTCGAGCAGATCCCCTTCGCCGATCACAATGCCATGCTCGATCCGCCGACGGTCGACATCACAGGTCGCATCCTTGAGACGCTTGCCACCTACGGGTACACCCGTAAGGACAAGCGTATTGAGCGCGCCATCAAGTTCATCTACGACGAGCAGGAACCCGATGGAAGCTGGTTCGGTCGTTGGGGTGTCAACTATATCTATGGTACTTTCCTGGTGCTTCGCGGCCTTGAGGCTATCGGCGTCTGGAATCACGAGCCGCAGATCCAGCAGGCCGCTGAGTGGATACGCATGGTACAGAACGCCGACGGCGGCTGGGGGGAAACCTGCGGCAGTTACGACGATCCGGCGACCCGGGGCGTCGGTCCCAGTACTCCCTCGCAGACGGCGTGGGCCATTTTAGGACTGCTTTCCGCCGGCGACACGCGCAGCGACTCGGTTGCCAAGGGCATCAAATGGTTGTTGGCGCATCAGCTGCCCGATGGATCATGGGATGAAAGCATCGGCCAGGGAGTGACCCGGCAGGCGCTCTACACCGGAACAGGGTTCCCGCGGGTCTTCTATCTCGCATACCACCTGTACCGCGATTATTTTCCGCTGCTGGCGCTCACCAACTACAATCGCGCCATTGAGCGCGAGGCAGCGTAAGGGAGGAAGATGGCAGTACCAATTTCACAGGCGTGGACCGTTGCCACCTACGTGCTCGGCCAGAAGATGAAGGGCCGGAAGCGCTTCCCGCTCGTCACCATGCTGGAGCCCCTTTTCCGCTGCAATCTGGCATGCGCCGGGTGCGGCAAGATACAGTATCCAGCCCATATCCTTAAGCAGGAACTCACTCCCGAGGAGTGCTTCCGCGCGGTCGAAGAGGCGGGTACGCCGATGGTCTCGATCCCGGGTGGCGAGCCCTTGCTTCATCCCCAGATCGACCAGATCGTCGCAGGTCTGGTGGCGCGCAAGAAGTACGTCTACATGTGTACGAACGCGCTGCTTCTTAAAGAAAAGCTTCACCTCTTCAAGCCCAGCAAGTATCTGTCGTTCTCCGTCCACCTTGACGGCCAGCGCGAGCACCACGACTTCTCGGTCTGCCGTGAGGGTGGATACGACGCCGCGCTCGAAGGCATCAAGGCTGCGATCGCCGCCGGCTTCCGCGTGACTACGAACACCACGCTCTTCGACGGGGCCGACCCGAACTCAGTCCGTGCTTTCTTTGACGAGCTGATGGAGGTTGGCGTCGAAGGCATGATGGTGGCCCCCGGCTATACCTACGAGAAGGCCCCGGACCAGAAGCACTTCCTCGGCCGTGCCCGGTCGCGGCGGCTATTCCGCTCCATCCTCTCGAATCGCAAGAAGAGCTGGAAGTTCAATGCTTCGCCCATGTACATGGAATTCCTCATGGGCAAGCGCGAGTTTACCTGCACGCCCTGGGGCATGCCGGCGTACAGCGTCTTTGGCTGGCAGAAGCCCTGCTATCTCTTGCAGGATGGCTACGCCGACACTTTCCAGGAGCTGATCGACACGACCGACTGGTCGAACTATGGGACGGAGTCCGGCAATCCCAAGTGCGCCAACTGCATGGTTCACTCTGGATATGAAGCCTCGGGCGTCTACTACACCTTTGGTTCCTTCCGAGGATTGATCGACACCGCCATTGCCGTCTTCTTCGACGCCTATCAGGACAAGGGCGCGCTCGACCTGCTCAACGAGCCGGTCAAGCCGGTACACAGCTTCAACCCGCTCATCCAGATCGAGACCAAGGTCAATGTTGTCGAGACGCAGGGAACAACAGCATGACCCAGCCGGCGCACACTGTTAACCCTGACGAACTCGAAGTAGCCGAAGGGCGCGAGCGGGAGCAGCTCGAGGGCTGGATTCCGTCGCTCGCTACCGACGAAGAAATTCACGCCGCGTTTGAGAAGGCCTTCGACTACCGCGGCGATGTGACCCTCACCCTTAAGGACGGGCGGACTATTGCCGGATACGTCTTCGACCGGCGCACCGGGCGGACACTGGACGAGTCGGCTGTCCGGATCATGCCGGCGAACGAGCGGACCAAGCTGACCGTCCCCTACTCCGACATTGCGTCGCTCGCCTTTACTGGACGGGATACTGCCGCGGGCAAGTCCTTCGAAGCCTGGGTGCGCAAGTACTGGGAGAAGAAGGCTCTGGGAGAGAAGGACATTGCGATTCATCCGGAGTCACTGGAGTAGGGGGTACCCCCTCCCCCCTGTTTTTTGGTAACTCTGTAATCCATTCATTCCGCAGGGCTTACACTTTATAACTCTGTAACCCATTCATTCTGCTGGAGACGGCCGTAACCGATTCTTTCTGCAAGGGTTAGCGGTGCCATCGCATTGTAACTCTGTAACCCATTCATTTCATTGTGATATCTTGTAACCGATTGTTTTTATGAGGGTTATTTACCGTTCGAGCCTTGTTGCCGCAGCGGTGAAGTGAAGATCGTCTGGGCATAGATTGGCGGGACGAGTTTACTGCGCAGCTCCTGGAGGGTATTGCCGAGCGCGATGGTGACGCCAAGAGCATCCCTTTCAAAATCATGGCAACGATCTGGCTGGCGTCGGCATTTCGCTCGTGCTGGCTGGGGTCGGAGTGGTTGCGGCACCATGGCTGACCTTTGCGGGCAAACTGGGTGCATCGCGAACCGGAGGCGAGAACTTCGGCGCAGAAACGGGCCATGTGGCTCCTCTCAAAAATAGAGAGGCCCGCGAGGAGCGGGCCTTTGGGTACTACTTCTATTGTATCGAGTTGATCGAAATTACCGGCCAGCTTTGCGGGAGCATCTTCTGTCTGGAATGAGTGAGTTGTGGGGAAATCGTTGAGGAGGGGGATTGACAGATGAAACAGCCTGGACCGCGGGAGCGGAATATAAGGTGGCGCTGACGCGCGTCGGACTGGCCCGATTCCGTTCCTCAAAAGCGCGAGGAACAGAATCGGGAGGAATTGAGTCGCTGCGCCTGCCGGCTGCGCTCCAGCCTACGGCAGTAAGGTGCGTTCCTTGCGGAACGCGTCTTTTG
>CAVWLS010000011.1:0-503329 GCA_963755975.1 uncultured Acidobacteriota bacterium | reverse complement strand
GGATGTCTTGGAACAAAGTCTAATGGCGGAGGGAGAGGGATTCGAACCCCCGTTACCCGTTAGGGTAAAGCGGTTTTCAAGACCGCCTGTTTCAACCGCTCACACATCCCTCCGCAAGTGGCCGTTTTCCTATTATTCCATGATACCGATCCCGTCCGCGCTCCCCCATTTCTGAACCTTCCCCGACGCGAGTAGGATCAAAAGCACAGGAGTCCCTGGCTGACCCTATGGTCACGACCCAGTCCCAACCGCCGATCGCCCCCTCCAGACCTCCGCGTCATCGCTCCCGGAGCCGCAGGGCTTTCCAGCGCACGCTCGACAGCGCCAAGCAGACGATGCTCTTCAGCGAAATCGTCAAGCTTGCCATCGATAGCTTCAACACCAGTAAGGTCCGCTTCGCTCTCACCGCACTGGGCATGGTCATCGGCTCGGCCTCACTCATTCTTGTCGTAACCATTGGCCTCACCGGAAAGCGATATATCCTCAATGAGATCCAGGGCATCGGCACCAACATGGTGATGCTCGAATATGAGGGCGGGGGCACCGGCGCGATCAACGCCACCCGCAGCGACTTCCTCACCCGCGACGACGAGCGCGCCATCGATGAGCAGGTCACCGCCGTCGCCCTCTCCTCGCCGATGCTTGAGATGCATGACCGCGTCACCTTCCCCGGCGGCGTCGCCAAGGATGTCCTCGTGCTCGGCGTCAGTCCCCAGTACCTGCAGGTGCGCAATCTTATCGTTCTCTCCGGGCGATTCTTTGATGACGCCGACGAGACCGCGCATACCAAAGTCGCTGTCGTCACGGAGGCCTTCGCGCGCGAAATGTTCGGCAGCCCGGATGCAGCCATCAACCAGACCTTTCAGCTCACCAGCATGCCTTTCACCATCATCGGCACCTTCAAGGAGAGCGTCGATACCTTCGGCCAGTCTGAGATCGCCGACGAAACCATCCTGATTCCATACTCGGTCGGCCGCTATTTCACCGGTACTGACAACGTGAAGCAAATCTTCTTCTCCATTCGTGATCAGAACGATGTTGAAGAAGCCGCCAACGAAATCGCTAACGTCGCCCACTCGCGTCATCTCGCGAGCTCTGTTTACAAGGCCTCGACCCTCACCGCGTTGCTCACCACCGCCGGCGAGATCGCCAACGCTCTGACCGTCATCCTGTTGCTCGTCTCCGCCGTCACGCTTGCCGTCGGCGGCGTCGGCATCATGAACATCATGCTCGCCACCGTCCGCTCGCGCATCCGCGAAATCGGCATCCGCAAAGCCCTGGGCGCAACCTCGCGCGAAATCAAGCTGCAATTCCTCATCGAGGCGGTCTTCATTTCCCTCAGCGGAGGCATCGTCGGCGCCATCCTCGGCCTTGCCCTGCCGCTCTCCGTGCGCTTCTTCACCTCGTATAACCTGCCCGTCTCGCCATGGTCGGTGGTTATCGCGCTCGTTACCTCAACCGCCGTCGGCGTCATCTTCGGAACCCTTCCCGCGAACCGCGCCGCGCAGATGGACCCAGTTGAGTCCCTAAAGTACGAATAAGACAACGCCTCGCTGGTAAACTAATAGGGAAGCCGCGCGAACCAGCATTCACATCGATCTGGCTGCCATCTTCGCCGCCATCGACGAAGATCACTCCCGATAATTTTTTGTCGGCGGTGCAATTAAGCACTGCGGCCGCATCATTCTTCAACGCCAGATAGAAAGAGACTAGGAAATCCCTGTGAGCATCATCCGCAACATCGCCATCATCGCCCACGTCGACCACGGCAAAACCACGCTCGTTGACGCCATGCTTCGCCAGTCCGGCACCTTCCGCGCCAATGAGGCCGTCGCCGAGCGCGTCATGGACTCGAACGAGCTCGAGCGCGAGCGCGGCATCACCATCCTCGCCAAGAACACCGCCATCTTCTATCACGACACCAAGATCAACATCGTCGACACACCCGGCCACGCCGACTTCGGCGGAGAAGTCGAGCGCGCCCTCAAGATGGTCGATGGCGTCATGCTGCTCGTCGACGCCTCCGAAGGCCCGCTGCCCCAAACCCGCTACGTGCTCTCGAAAGCCCTCGAGGCCAAGCTCCCAGTCATCCTCACCATCAACAAAATCGACCGCCCCGACGCGCGCCCACAGGAAGTGCTCAACGAGGTCTATGACCTTTTCATCGATCTCGACGCCGACGAGGCCCAGCTTGAATTCCCTGTGCTCTACACCAACGGAAAGCTGGGCACGGCCACGCTCGACATCGCCACACCTGGCACTGATCTCCAGCCTCTCTTCGAGCAGATCATCCAGACCATCCCTCCCGCCGGCGGCGACGCTGACGCGTCCCTGCAGATCCTCGTCACCAACCTCGACTACTCCGACTACCTCGGTCGCCTCGGCATCGCCCGCGTCTTCAACGGAACCCTCCGCGCCGGCGACGAAGTCGCCATCGCCAAGCTCGATGGCTCACTCGAAAAGACCCGCATCACCAAGCTCTTCAGCTTCGCCGGACTCAAACGCACAGACATCGAAGCCACGGAACTCGGCGACATCGTCGCCGTTGCCGGCGTCACCGGCATCACCATCGGCGAGACCATCACCTCGCTCGAAAACCCGTCACCCATGCCGCACATTGTCATCGACGAGCCGACCATCGCCATCCAGTTTTCCGTGAACAACTCCCCCATGGCCGGACGCGAAGGCAAATATGTCACCTCGCGCAATCTACGCGAGCGCCTCGACAAGGAACTGCTCACCAACGTCTCCATCCGCGTCGAAGAAACCGGCAGCCCCGACAGCTTCAAGGTCCTCGGGCGCGGCGAGCTGCAGCTCGCCATCCTCATCGAGATGATGCGCCGCGAAGACTTCGAGCTTATGGTCGGCCGCCCTGAAATCGTCACCCGCACCATCGACGGCAAGCTCATGGAGCCGGTCGAGCACCTCACCGTCGACATCCCCGACAACTTTGTCGGCACTGTCATCGAGCGCCTCGGGCCGCGCAAGGGCGAGATGGTTAAGATGCATGGCCATGGCCGTGTCCGCCTCGAATTCCGCGTACCCTCGCGCGGACTCATCGGTCTGCGCAGCGAGCTGCTCACCGAGACCCGCGGTACCATCGTCATGAACTCGCTCTTCGACGGTTACATGCCTTACCAGGGCGAGATCCCCCAGCGTCCCACCGGAGCTCTCATCGCCGATCGCGCCGGTACCACCACGGCCTACGCCCTCGAAGGTCTCGAAGACCGTGGCATTCTCTTCGCGCCGCCCGGAGTCGAAGTCTATGAAGGCATGGTCATCGGTGAGCACTCCCGCGACAATGACCTCGACGTCAACGTCGTCCGTGAAAAGAAGCTCACTAACATGCGCGCCTCATCCGCCGACGAAGCCATCCGCCTCACGCCTCCGCGCGCCCTTAACCTCGAGCAGGCCATTGAATTCATCGCCGACGATGAGATGGTAGAGGTCACTCCGAAGTCCCTCCGCCTGCGCAAGAAGATCCTCCAGGCCAACCGCCGCCCAAGGCGCAATGCCCAGAGCTCACAATAATGCCCACGGCAGCGTCTCCGGTCTATGTGAGATGCTGCCCTCCTATCCGTCAAATCGCTGCACCCTATAGAATCAGACCATCGCATGTCGCACCAGCCGAATCTCTATACCTCGCAGCTCCCTGTCCCTCCTCCTCCTCGGCTCGCCGCGAGCACACCGGAAAGCGACAAGCCCCCGCGCCGCTCGCCGCGCTGGCTTCAGCGCCTCGACCTCTTCGTACGTGTCATAGTCTGCCTCTGTCTTGGACTTGTCATCGTCGTCCTGCCCTGGCTGCCTTTCTGGGACGAAAACCGGCTGCTCACCCTCGTCCCCTGGCTCGCGCCTTTGCTCCTCAACGGAGTCGCGCGCGGCATCGTCTCCGGCCTGGGCCTGCTCAATATCTGGATCGCCATCCACGACGCCATCCACTATAAAGAGGGTTAGACCTCAATGCGTAAGCCTCCCAAACAGCTGGATCGCGCTCCCCTCGCCTACGAAAATCAAGCCTTCCTCAACAGTCCCGATGGCCGCATCATGCGCATTCTCGGGGAGTACTCCGAGCCCCTCTCGCGCTTTCGCCGCGAACGCATCCGCGACACCGTCGTCTTTTATGGTTCCGCACGCTTCTGCGCACTCGACGAAGCTCACCAGGAGCTTCAGCTGCTTGAAAATACCGGCTCCATGCAGCCTGCTCCGCAAGAGGAGCAGCCCGCCAGCCAGCCTGAGCTCGAGCAGGGAACCGCCACCGAGTTGCGCCGTCGCCGCGCCCAGGCCGCAGTCGAAATGGCTCGCTACTACGAAGACGCCCGCCGCCTCGCCTTCCTGCTCACCACCTGGTCAAAGGGCCTCAAGTCGCGCCGCCATCGCTTCGTCGTCACCTCCGGCGGAGGTCCCGGCATCATGGAAGCCGCTAACCGAGGAGCCTATGAAGCCGGCGGCAAAACCATCGGCCTCAACATCCGTCTGCCCTTCGAGCAATATCCCAATCGCTACGTCACCCCGTCACTTAACTTTGAATTTCATTACTTTTTCATGCGCAAATACTGGTTCGCTTATCTGGCCAAGGCCCTCGTGGTCTTCCCCGGAGGCTTCGGCACACTCGACGAGATGTTCGAGGCTCTTACCCTTTCTCAGACCCACAAGCTGGCCAAGAAGATGACCATCCTTCTCTACGGCTCCGCCTACTGGAACCAGGTTCTCAATATGGATGTTCTTGTTGACAAAGGCGCTATCTCGCCGCGCGACCGCGAGCTCTTCCAGATTGCTGACACACCCGACGATGCCTTCCTCCTCTTGCGCGACAACCTCACCCGCGACCACCTCCAGCCCGAGGCAGGCCACCCGTACACCGAAGACGAAGCGTCCCTCGCACCCGAGATCGCCCGTACCCGTTCCTGATTTCAGCCCGATGTGGCACGTATCTCCTTTGTAACGGTGCTTCTTTTGGAACCGGCCTCAATTTGAACGTCCTTTCTCTTACCAGTAATGTCGCATTCATGGTGCATTCCGATACTAGAATCAGCAGATACTAGGAGGCGCCTCAATGGCTGGTTTACGACGCATCTCTTACCTCTGGAAAGATGCCGATGCTGCAAGGGAGTATTCAACAGGCGTCTCTCTGCATAGCCACACGAACCAGTCCAAGGAAACCCTCGACTTCCTGGCAAACTTCGGCAACGACTACACCATGGTGCGCAAGCTCCTCGCATACGGCGAGAAACGAGCCCGCAACCTTTATCACATCACCCTCAACTTCTCCGCCGGCTATTGGACTCCGCCCCTGACGCCCCGTTTGGCCTTCGACCTCGAGAGCCGCCAGATTGAAAAGAACCTGAGCCTGATGCCGCTCGTCTCAATCACCGATCATGACACCATCAGCGCGCCCATGCTTCTCCGTACCGTCGCTGCCGCCCGTCACATTCCGGTCTCGGTGGAATGGAGCGCGCCCTTCGGTCCTGACCAGGCCTTTCATCTCGGCATCCACAACCTGCCCAGCGACACCGGCGCCGACTGGATGCGCACTTTCGAGGAATACACCGCCAACCCCTCTGAATCCCGCCTCACTGAGATCCTCTCCGCACTCCACGCGCTGCCGAACGTCCTCATCGTCTTCAACCATCCCATGTGGGACCTCTATATCATCGGCAAGGAGAAGCACCGCCAGCGCCTCCAGGACTTCATGGCCGTCAACGGCCAGTTCATGCATGCGCTCGAACTGAATGGTCTGCGCAGCTGGGAAGAGAATCGCGAAGTCAAAGAGATGGCGAAGGCTCGAAATATGCTGCTCATCTCTGGCGGTGACCGTCACGGTCTGGAGCCGAACGCGAACGTCAATCTCTCCCGCGCCTCCACCTTCACTGAGTTTGTCCACGAGATCCGTTACGAAGGTCGCAGCCACGTCCTCTTCATGCCCCAGTACGCCGAGCCGTGGAAACATCGCATCCTCCAGTCCACCCTTGACGCCATCCGCAACTACCCTGATTTCCCACAGGGATCGCGTACCTGGGACGAGCGTGTTTACCATCCCGACTCGACTGGCACCATCCGTCCGCTCTGCGAGCTTTGGCCTGTCGATGGAAACGTGCCGCACTACATTCACTACATCGTCGCCGCGGTGAAGATGATGGGCAGCAAACCCGTATCCGGCAGCCTGCGCATGGCCTGGAACGAGCCCCGCGAACTCAAGTTCGCCCTCGGTGAAGAAGCCTTTTAGAAGCGGTGATAACCATTAGCAATTAGCCATTAGCCCAAGCCATGTAGGATCGAATATTGGCTGGCCGTGCTGCTCTGAGGCGGCAAGCAAATTCCGGTGAAGCAGAGCTACTAACCCCTAATGGCTAAGACTAATGGCTGTCCTTGAACCGAGAGTCGCCTACTTCCCCGACTCTTTCTACGAAATCAATGGCGTCGCCCACACCAGCCGCCAGTTCGAGGCCTACGTCCGCCGCAAGAACCTGCCCTTTCTCTTCATCCGGCCGGGTAACCGCCAGCCGCGCCTGCTGACGGAGGGCCAGCTCACCACTCTCGAGTTACCTCGCGGCCCGTTCTCATTCAAGCTCGAAAAAGACCTCACCTTTGACGTCGGCTACTTCCGCCACTTTCCTCTAATCGTCCGTACTTTGAAGGAATTTCGGCCTGACATCATGCACATCACCGGCCCTAGTGACAACGGCATTGCCGGAGTAATCCTGTCCAATCACTTTCATTTGCCCTTGGCCGCTTCTTGGCACACCAACGTCCATGAGTACGCCGCAAAGCGATCCAACTGGTTCCTCCGCCATTTCCGGGAGGAGCGCCGCCCGGCTGTCTCCGCCGCCATCGAGCGATCCGCGCTCCACCTCAGCGCCCGCTTCTACTCCATCGCGCGAATTCTCTTCGCTCCCAATCCCGGCCTCTGCCGTCTTCTTGAAAAAGAAACCGGCCGCCCCTGCCATCTCATGCAGCGCGGCGTCGATACCCAGGTCTTCTCACCGGAGTACCGCCGGCGTCCGCCCGGCGATGACGCCTTCTTGCTCGGTTTCGTCGGCCGTCTCTCCGTCGAAAAGAACGTGGCTCTCCTCGCGCAGATTCAGCAGCAGCTGACCGCCGCGGGCGTGGGCAAATTTCGCTTCCTCATTGTTGGTCACGGGGCCGAGGAGCCGTGGCTCCGCGAGCATCTCCCTGGCGCCGAATTCCCCGGTGTACTGCGCGGCGAAGCACTCTCTCGCGCCTACGCCAACATGGACCTCTTCGTCTTTCCCTCGCATACCGACACCTTCGGCAACGTAGTCCTCGAAGCCCTCGCCTCCGGAGTTCCCGCCATCGTCACGCCCGATGGCGGTCCGCCCACGATCATCCGCGAAGGCGAGACGGGCTTCATCGCCCGCGATGAAGACTTCGCCGCCGCCGCCGCCCGCCTCATCGCGGATCCGGCCCTGCACGCGCAGATGCGACGGGCCGCCCGCGAAGACGGCCTGAACACTTCATGGGATGCCGTCTTCGAAGCCGTATACGACGCCTATCAAACGGTCCTTTGAGCCACCTCTGCAACGTTGTCTTTAGAAATTACCGGGCCCCGGAAATTAACGGGGTCCGGGACCGCCCGTCAGGTGCGCCATCGCTCTTTCGTATCCGCGCCGGAAGCCCTCGCGATAATCCTCGCGAGCGCTGCGCGGAACATTCGGATGACGATACTCTTCGCGATTGTTCACATCCGGAGTCCGGTGGTTATCGAAGTCCTTCCGCGCGCCTTCGATACCGTCATGATATCCCTGGCGCTGAATCTCGCGGAACTCCTGGGGCGGCGTCTCCCAGTCATCGTTATGATTGTCCTGCGCAAATGCTGCCGCCGCGGATGCGGTGACGGGCTGATAACGCCCGACGCCCTGGGCAACGACAACGCCAGATGTGCTCAACACAAGAGCAATAAGGGGAAATGTGCTGCGATTGAATTTCATTTTTGTTCTCCCTGTACTTTCTCCAACTCAGCCATTGGATGAAAGAGTCGCACCCGTCGTTGTCCGGGAGTCCGGTGTCGGCCGACGAGCCAAGGTCCGGAAGGCCACGGCCCCGTCACACAAAAATGATCACCGGAGGCTCAGAGAGAGAAAAAACGGAGAGAGAAAAACGCTTGCAGGGAATATGAACTGGAGGTAGCTCGCCACAGCGGAAAGCTCCAGCGCTTGCCACGCCAGCAACAATCTATCCCCGAAACGCGTATCCTCATGAGTATCAGTAAGTGAAAATCAGGGACCCGCATGGGCACCACAGAAGAGGACCGGTTCCACACCACCGAAGCCTCGCCGCGGATGCGGCCCTTTGTGCCGCCTCCTTTCCTGCGCAGCGGCCACCTGCAGACCATCGTTGGCAACGTCCTGCCGCGCATGTATTCTCTGCCGGAACCTGAACGCCAGCTCATCGAGGTGGAACCCGCCTCACCCGGAGCCAGTTTCGTGCTGTGCCACTGCCATTGGCAGCCCGCCGAGGTCCGGAGCCAACGGCTGACCATGATCATCGTTCACGGACTTGAGGGCTCTTCTTCTTCGCGGTACGTTTTGGGGAATTCGGCGCGCGCCTTGGCAGCCGGTTGCAACGTCGTCCGCATGAATATGCGCAGCTGCGGTGACGGCGAAGAATTCTCTCCCTCCATCTATCACGCGGGGCGCTCCGAGGACGTCGCGATTGTGATGGCCGAACTGGCCCGCAAGCACTTCATTCGCAGCTTCGCGCTGGTTGGCTATTCCATGGGAGGTAACTTGGTTCTGAAGCTGGCCGGCGAGCTGGGTGCCGTGGCGCCGCCCTATCTCAAGGCCGTCGTCGGCGTCTCGCCCCTCATGGATCTAGCTGCCTCCTCTGCCGCACTGCACGAACCGCAGAATCGCCTTTACGCGATCAGATTTCTCAGCGAAATGCTCAAGCGCTTTCGTCGCAAGATCGAACTCTTTCCGGGCCTTTACTCTGCCAACGGCCTGGACAAGATTCGAACCATCCGGCAATTTGATGAGCAGGTCGTCGCGCGATACGGCGGTTTCACCGGCGCGGACGACTACTACCACAGTGTCGCCAGTTCCAACTGGGCGCAGGACATTGCCGTGCCCACGCTGATCTTGCACGCTCTCGACGATCCCTTCATCCGCATGACTCCCGGCACCCGCGCCAAACTGGTCGCCAACCCTCGCGTTATGCTGGTCGAGACCCGGCACGGCGGCCACTGCGCCTTTCTCACTCTCGAGCCCGGCGACGCAGGCTATTGGGCGGAGAGAACGCTGCTGGACTTCCTGCTCGCCACGGTAGAGGGCTGACCGTTGAGTTAAGACGGGAAGTTATGCCGCCAGCTAACTCAGAAAGCATTCGTCCTGTCACCCAGAGTTGACCGGGAACGCGTTACCTTGATGTTCTTCGCTAAGCCGAGCAGCGCCAACAGCCGGATGCCCCAGTAGTTAAAATCCACTTCCCACCAGGCCATGCCATGGCTTGCAGACACGGGATGCGCATGGTGATTGTTGTGCCAGCCTTCGCCTCCGGTCAACAGCGCAACCCACCAGTTATTCGTTGAATCATCGCGGGTTTTGAAGCGGCGCGAACCCCACAGGTGGGTCGCCGAGTTGACCAGCCAGGTGACATGGAAGCCGACAGAGATCCGCAGAAACACGCCCCAAAGCAGCCACGAAAGACCCAGCTTCCATCCGCCCAGAGCGGCGCCGCCGCCGAGCAAGGCGATGCCGGTCAGGGTGATGGGCAGCCAATGCCACACGGCCAGCCACTGGTAGAAGCGGTCGCGTTGCAGATCGGGCGCGTAACGGGAAAGCATGGTGGTTTCGCTATGAAGAGAGCCACGCAGGATCCAGCCCATATGCGACCACCATTTGCCGTCGCGGGGAGAGTGCGGATCCCCAGGCTTGTCGGTGTATTGGTGATGCATGCGATGTACAGCAACCCAGTAGGTCGGGCTGCCTTGCAGCGCCATGGTGCCACAGATTGCCATGACATACTCAAGCCACTTGGGTGTGGTGAAACCACGATGAGTCAGCTGGCGATGATAGCTGATGGAAATGCCCACGTTCTGGCCAAAGAGCCACATCACGAGAAACACGACGGCTGAAGACCAATGAAAGGTGAACAGTGCCGCCACAGCTCCCAGATGAAACGCAGCAATTACCACGAAAAATACCCAGTTGAACTCAGCAGATTTAGCCTGTACTAGTTCGACTATTTCGGGACGGCTGGTTGCTTGCGGTTGTGCAATAAGAGTTGCCATGGCATGCCTCTAATCTCAAGCCTAACGCCGCGACTAGAGAGAGCGGGTAAGAGTTAGGTAATACTTGCAGTCGGCGCATTCAGGTGTGAGCAATATTGATCGGTCATAAAATGCATCGACAGCGACCTTCCAGAAAGAAGCTCCGTTTCTTGCGTTTTTACTTATGAGCGTTATTGACCAGTGCTATGCTCAACTGAGCCAATAGGATTGATCCATCGCTCTATACTTTTGGTGCCCAGGAGCTAACCATGGCGGGGAAAAAGCCGCGGGATCTTACGCCTCATGAAATTAATTTGTAATTAGCACTTATCTGCTTTTCCGGCTGTCGCGGCCTGCTTCCTTTGGCTTGTCATAGCTAAGGTTCCAGTCAATGTGGGTGAGCGCCGGCATAAACCTCGCCAGCTTAAATAATCCGCGTTCACGGAACCAGTCAGCGCTTCCAAGAACCGGCGTGCCGAGCTTTGCCAGCAGCGGCTCCTGCTTGTGCGCAGGCGGAGTTTGGTGCTTGATGACTGCCTGTGGCGCATTGGGTAGGTCCTGCCCATGCATGACGGCGATAAACAGCCCCATGAATATAGCCACCAGTACTACTATGCCCACATAGGCATGTCTGCAATCCTCTTTAATGGTTGGTTTCATAAGCCCTCCTTGCTCAAAGGGGTGAGCTAAGGAAGGACAACTGTCAGATGGGCTGACTTAGTTCAGAACCACGAGGGAGCCGACAATGCGAACTCTTCTCCAGAATTAGTGTTTCAAAGACGCAAGATAATAGCTGAGCCAAACAGCTCAGTAAGGAGGGATTGATTGATACCGGCTGCTAAACTGCAACTGCGGCCAGAGTGCGAGTGAAGGCATCCGGCACTCGCCTCCCCCCGTTCCTATAAAAAGTGGACAAACGTACTCAGCGGAATCCCGTTTGAGCGAAACGTTACCACAATTCCCCTTTTATTCGGGTTAGATGAGCTATTCTGACCAGCTTTCGGAAACCTGCTCGATCCACACTGGCTATGTGTGATGCTCCGCTGCAGGCGAGGAAGCTCCCCAAAACCAAACCTGCCATGGCGGACATTCAATGCGTGGAGGGTAAATGCATCTTAATTTGACAGATCCCAGACTGATCGCTGGCGCTGTGGTGATCGTTTTGATCCTCATTGTTGCCGCTGCAATTTATGTGCGCAATCGCAGAAAAACGACCGCGGGTTTCCGCAAACGTTTTGGGTCGGAGTACGACCGGGCTGTTGTCGAGCACGGGTCCGAACGCAAGGCGGAAGCGAAGCTGGCGGATCGTGAAACGCGGGTGGAAAATCTGAAAATCCGCGCTCTTACCGTTGCGGAACGTGGGCGGTTTTCTGCAGATTGGCAGTCGGTGCAATCCCGCTTTGTCGATCATCCGAAAAGCGCAGTCACTGAGGCCGATGAATTAGTCTCCTCGCTCATGCAGGCACGCGGCTATCCCGTAGCCGATTTTGATCAACGCGCCGCGGATATTTCCGTCGATCATCCTCGCCTGGTGGAAAACTACCGCTCCGCCCACGGGGTTGCGGTGCGACTCGGCAGAGACGAGGCAAGCACGGAAGACCTGCGGACCGCGATGATTCAATACCGCACCCTTTTCGATGAACTCGTCGAAGAACAGACGCCGGTCGGAATCAAATCTGTGGCATAAACCCGAGGTTTGCGACTCGGAGTGAAGGGAATCTGAAATGCTCCTACTCATCATTATTCTAGTGTTGGTTTTCGGCCTGGGCGGAGGATACTACGGCTACGGCCGCTGGGGCTACGGCGGAGGCGCAGGCATAGGGCTTGGCACCATACTGGTCATTGTTCTTGTTTGCTTTATGCTGGGGCTTTTCCGTTAGAGAGGATCCGTTTCGAGCAGGCACGGCAACGTTGAAATTGACGATCGACTGTCCGTTTCACTTGTTCTTTCAACAGTGAGCAAAAGGGAACAGATGATGGCTTTTGCTGGCGCGATACTGGTGTAGCGTGCGAATACAGATGGTGCTCCAGCACGAGGTTCTGAAGCCGCTTAACGTGATAAGCGGATTCTACGCGCCACGGGTCTGCTTGGGCAGAAGTGCACGTTTCGATAAAAGGAGCTTCCATGAATCCGACGTCTAAATGCGGACATCCCGCTTGCAACTGTGTATCTCTGAACGGAAAAAAGTACTGTAGCGAGGCCTGTGCTGATGCAAAAGGCATGTCGGAACTGGTATGCCAATGCCAGCACTCCGCCTGCCAGGGCAAAGAGATGAAACCGTAGTCGAGGGGGCAAGACATAGTGTTCGCACTCATCTTCATTACTGGTAAGTAATGTGGTCGGAACCATCTTGATCGTTGCTGTCTTGTTGCTCGTCGCATCGGGTGAACAGGAGACAATGATTCCGCCGATTACGCAGGAAACCCCGGCGGAGATGATCGGCGCCACACGCTCCCGCGTGAGCTTTTTCATGAACCGCTTCCGCAAGCTCGGCTTTATTGAATACAACGGCCGAATCCAGGTTCACAAATCGCTCCTCAATGTGATTCTGCACCACTAAATCGTCTTAGCAAAACGCCGTAAGTGCTTTTTCTCAGGACACTCCGCGGGGTGAAGAGACCGGGCAGGCACAGACGTCAAGTGAGCAAAATTGAACAGTAATCATGTCCAGGGTGATGGGACACTTCTCATGAGCACCCGTTAGATGCTCAGAGGAGGGTTCATGACGCCTGGCGCCAAAGCAAACCTGCTTATCGTAGATGATGAACCCTCGATGCGAAGAGCATTCTCGGAGATCTTCACTGAGTTTGGATATAGTGTGCGGTCGGCTGAAGATGGCTTCACTGCGCTTGTCGCGATTGGGAGAGAAATTCCAGATATCCTTCTCTCCGACCTCAACATGCCGGGTATTTCCGGCTTTGAATTGCTATCGGTGGTCCGTGACTGGTTTCCCGCAATTCAGGCGATCGCTATGAGTGGTGACTTTTCAGGTGTCGGCGTACCGCCTGGGGTTTGCGCCGATGCCTTCTATGAAAAAGGCAGTCATCCGGATTATTTGCTGCAGGTCGTGGAAGCTATGAGCAACACGGAGCGGCCGTCGTCTCTTCACCGCCCCAGCACGCCGGCGCCGATCTGGATTCCGAGTAGCCAACATGACTCTTCCAGAGAGGCAGATCTGGCCTCCTCCCAACCTCTTCAGCTGGCCGCGCGGGCGGATATCCATGCCCCGTGCGTGGCCAAGCTCGATTCGTAAAGGTAGTACGAAAGAGATTTCCGATGCGCGAAATAGCTGAACTTACCATGCTTCTACGCGGGCGTGTCAAACTACCCGATGACCTCAACCTTGTGACTGAAGAGTTTCAGGAAGGCTGGAGCTTTGTGCAGTCCGGAGATACCCACTGGCTGGATAAGGAGATCCGGCGGCACGGATGGCATTTCATGTGGATCGGTGAAGGGTCGCTCAGAAGCGGCGTAGGGCAGACATCGCAAGAAGCGATTGCCGGCGCACTCAAATTGGCTCTTCGCCATGTAAACGGGTGCTTCAACGCAGCGGAAGTTGAGTCTATTGAGTTAAAGAAGTATCCGTGGTTTGTGCTGGCCAAAGTCAAAGTTTATCCGTATCAGATTCAGCGGGGCGCGGTCTTGTCCTCGTTCGACCGAACGGTACCCCTTATGGTCGCTCCCCCGGCGAAGGCGATTGCCATTCCCGGCAATCAGGTCGCGCCAGCAATTCGATAGGCGGACTCCCATCTCATCGGCTGAAGTGAGCAATCTAGCTCAGCTATTGAGCTGCGTCTTTGGAACAATGACTTTGGAGAAGAGTCCGTGTTATCGGCTCCCTCATGGTTCTGAGCTAAGTCAGCCCATCTGACATCTGTCCCTCTTAGCTCTCCGCAATTCCAAGGAAACTTATGAAGATGACTTCTGTGCTATTGATTGGCGCCTTTGCGCTGGCGAACGGAAACATATGGGCTGCTACAGGGCGCCAGGATTCGATTGATCGCCTGCAAATGTCCTCGGAGGTGCTGCACTCCATTATGGAAGCCCCGGATAAGGGCATTCCGGAAGAAGTGGTGAGCGGCGCGAAGTGCATCGTCGTAGTGCCCCACCTGGTGAAGGGCGGATTCATCGTTGGGGGCGAGCACGGACGGGGAATTGCATCCTGCCGCACGCCTGAGGGCTGGAGTGCTCCCGCGTTTATCTCGATCGGCGGAGGCAGTTTTGGATTGCAGATTGGTGTGGAAGGCGTTGACCTCGTCATGCTGGTCATGAATGACAACGGGTTTCAGCATCTGCTCTCCAGCAAGTTCCAGCTCAGCGGCGATGCGTCTGCCGCGGCAGGTCCAGTGGGCCGTCATGCGTCTGCCGGCACTGACTGGAAGCTGGAAACCGAAATCTTAACTTACTCTCGCGCGCAAGGTGTATTCGCGGGAATCACTTTGGATGGCGCAGTAGTCGAACAGGACGCCGACTCCACACGTGCGATCTATGGTCGTGACCAATCCTTCCGGAGCATTTTGTCAGGCGATGTTCGGGCACCGAAATCGACCCTGGGCTTCATGAAGGCGGTTGCCGATACAGGTCGCGCAGGCGCGATTGCCGAAGTAAGCGCAGACCAGAAATAAGCGGGCTAAACAGCACGGATCAGGGCCAGCTGGTCGGGATTTCTCTACGGATCCCGATCAGCTTAAGAAATTGAAGGGAGAACACGATATGCCGCTCATGCAACTAGTCATTACGTTGGTCGTAGTAGGAATTCTGTTATGGCTTGTGAACCGCTTCATTCCGATGCAGTCGAGCATCAAATCCATCCTGAATGGCGTCGTCATTATCTGCGTTGTGATATGGATTGTGAACCTGTTCGGTGGTTTCGGTTTGCTCCACAACATTCACGTAGGCCGATGACAGATAAGTCGGTGATCGGGATTTGACCTGCAACCCTCTCACTAAACAACTACAAATGCTTTGCCGGACGGATGCGACCCATGTAGCGCGATGGGCTCCCATCAAAAATAGAAGGTTTGCCTGTCGCTCCTCAAAGCCTGCGTCTTCCTCTGCAGGCGAAAGTCGATGGCCAAAAGGTATATAAATGCAAGTTCTTCGCTCGATGCGCAATCTCACTCTGATTGCGTTGCTAAGTGCGCTTCCGTGCGCATCTTTCTCGCAGATCTCCGTAGGAGTGGGAATCACAATGGCTCCCCCGGAACTGCCGGTTTACGAGCAGCCGCTCTGCCCGCAACCGAATTACATGTGGACACCTGGATATTGGGCGTGGGGGGGTGGTCCCAACGGTTACTACTGGGTTCCGGGAACGTGGATGATGGCCCCGGCGGTGGGCCTGCTGTGGACCCGGGATACTGGGGCTGGAATAACGGCGGCTATGCATTTAACACCGGCTACTGGGGACCGCAGGTTGGCTTCTACGGCGGCGTGAACTATGGCTACGGCTACGGCGGCGTGGGCTTCGGCGGCGGACGGTGGAACGGCGGCAACTTCAACTACAACACTGCTGTGATGCGCGTGAACACGACGATCATCCACACCACCTACGTTGATCGCACGGTAATCACCAACGTCAACGTGAACCGCGTGAGCTATAACGGCGGACAGGGTGGCATCAATGTGCGGCCAAACCAGGCCCAGCTTGCCGCGGCGAGCCAGAAGCGTTATGGACCGGTGAACACACAGGTGCAGCAGGAACATCTGGCCAGTCAGGACAGAGCAAACTTTGCGTCGGTAAATCACGGATCTCCAGCGCATGCCGCCTTGGCGAAACCTGCGGCCTCGGTTGCAGACTTCAATCATGCGGTTCCGGCGCACGGGGCAAAACCGGTGAACGCAAATGAGACGCGTCCGGTGGCGACTGCTAAGCCTGGCACGCGTCCGGTTGCTGAGTCCCGCCCAGCTCCGAAACCCGTCAACGAGTCGAAGCCTGCGGCCACGCACCCGGCGAATGAAAACAAGCCGGCTGCACGGCCTGAGGCAAAGCCCGCAACGACGCGGCCAACTGCCGAATCTCGCCCAGCTCCAAAACCAGCCAACGAAACCAGACCCGCTCCCGCACCCCGGCCGACTGCTGCGGCCCGGCCTGAGAGCAAGCCTGCACCGGTCGAGCACGCCGCGAAGCCGGCGCAGCAATCTCGCACGGAGACCAAGCCGGCGCCACAGAGCCGTCCGGCTCAGGCAACGCAACGGCCTGAGCCCGCTGCCAGACCGGCTCCGCAAGCAAGACCTGCACAGACCGCGGCGAAACCCGCTGCGCAACATGAGAGCGCGCCTAAACCAAGCGAGGAGAAGCCGCACCCTGGCAAGGAGTAAAAGCTGAACCAATTCGAACGACAAGTCGGGCCCGGGCTAACACCTCGGGCTCGCATTTCGACTTCACCGCGCCAGAACCGAACACAAGGACACACCCAGGATATGAACTCATACACGATTGAATTAAGAGCATCACGGAACGGGGACGCGGGCACGTATCAGTACAGGACCTTTATTTCGTCTGAACACGAGGACCCGAGTGGCGCACGCCCAGTGGCAATGACGTTCGACGATGAGAGCTCTTTTCGGCAGCACGTGAACTCCACTTTGTCGCACGGCCAGGACGTTAGCACTATCTTCTCGCGACTCCACGAAGGCCAAATATGTACCTTAGGTAATCGAATGCTCACAGATGAGCAGGCAGCAGGTTTTGGCTGGACGTGCTGAAGCCTGTTAGAAGTCGAATGCGCACCGCTCACCCGCACATCATTAAGGGACAAGACAGCGCCGGTGCCGCCGAACGTGATCGCCTTCCCGCCTTCGACAAGATAGGCCCATCGAATAGATTTTGGGCCGCGGGATCGATCCTGCGGGTCCTTTTCTTGACGGCTAGATAGAGTTCTTGATGGCTAGATAGAGCTTGGACGGCTGCCTGAAGGACCGCCAGCTTCAAAGATTTTAAGATCTAGAGCAATGCACCGATGCTCCATCTCGTTCTGTGCCAGTGCTGCGTCGATGGAGGCCGAAGCAACCGTTTGGAAACAACGGAGGCAAATCGAATCAAAGCTGCCGTCTACGTTGCAGCGATGTGCATAATTCCCGGTCATATAGATGCTCCCTCGATTCTCAAAGATCTGACCCTGTTTGCATTTGACGTCCGATGTTTCTGATTGGCGGCTGTTTCTGAACAGTCTGGCTGCGGGTTCGGGGCGCGACTGGGTTGCTTGAGCCGTAAGTGCAAATAAGTGAAGAGAAGTAAGCATCCCGCTGCGCTGATCAAATGTACCGTTAGATTGTGATCGCGGCGGGCGCGGGCATATCACTATGACCGGAAGGAATTCAAACGACGGACGTAATCGGCGGCTTCCTGGAGTTGTGCTCGGGCGAGTTGTGCTCGGGAAATTGATCGAGCAGGACCACATTGAGCAGTGACTTGTGCACCTGGATGCGGCCGTTGTAATCGATGAAGCCGAGCTTGCGAAAGCGATTCATGAAAAAGCTGACGCGGGATCGTGTGGTGCCGATCATCTCCGCCAGCGTTTCCTGCGTAATTGGAGGAATGAAGGTTTCCGGTTCACCGGGTTTGCCGAATTCCGCCATCAACAGAAGAATGCGCGCCAGGCGCTTTTCGCTGGAGTTGAAGAGCTGATCGACAAGATCGGCCTGAGTGCGCATGCTGCGGGCCAGCAGAAACTTCAGGAACATGTCGGAGAAGGCAGGTTCTTCGTGCATGACGCGAATCATCTCATCCCTTCCGATCTTGAGCGCCGAGCAGATGTTCACGGCAGTGGCCGTTGCCAGACGCATTCCAGGCACCGAGGCGAGGGACTCCTCTCCGACAAAATCGCCGGCGGAGAGAAGCGTGATTGTGGCCTCTTTGCCGCTCTGCGAAACCACAGTGAGTCTTGCCCGGCCACTCTGAAGATAAAAGACGGAGTCTGCCGGATCTCCCTGGGTGAAAAAGGCCTGCTTCGGCTTCACTTCGATGATTCTTCGACCGAGGCCAGCATGCGCAAGAAAGGCTGCCGGATCGAATGTCGACGTTCTTGCTCGTGATAGCTAATCTCATGAGCGGTTCGAGGCGTGATCGCGATCGGATGCTTGACAGCAGGCGGCGCCTGAACGGAGCTGAACATCCTTCGCAACGCATTGAAACAACTTTTGCAGCCTGCAGTAGTGTGCCGCAAATGGAATCGTCAGGGTATCGGGGATGCTGCTAATAATGAGGGGCTTTGTCCGGGAAAACCCTGACAAGAGACGCATGCGCACTACAATATCGGCAGAAAGGCGGCCTGAACGATTCCTACCGAGCCGAACCGCCCGGCTCACTCTCCAGCGTTTCCGGGGTCAATAGACCCATCTGCACGGCAAAACGAATCACATCGCTGCGCGTCCGAAGTCCGAGCTTCTCAGCAAAACGTGAACGATATGTCTCGATAGTCTTCACACCCACAAATATCTGTTTCGCTATTTCCGCACTGGTGTAACCCCGCGCCACGAGTCTGAGCACCTGCAACTCACGGTCGGCTAAGGATGTTTACCGGCCGTGTTGGACCAGCTTTTGTACTTCTCTTCGCCAGCACGTCCTGGACAAGAATGTTGGCCAAACGCGGATCCACGAAGATCCCTCCGCGATGCACCGCTCGTATGGCGGCAATCAGCTCCGCATCCACCGCCCTTTTCAACAGGTAGCCAGAGGCCCCGGCAGCCAGTGCCGATCGTAAGTACGCAGGGTCATCGTGCATCGTGAGGACGAGCACCCGGGTTTCGCGGCAGTCTCGCGCCATCTCCTGCAGCGCCTTCATACCCCCAACCCGAGGCATGGTGAGGTCCAGCAAGGCCACATCCGGTCTCGTTTCCCGTGCCGTTTGAACCGCCTTCTCTCCATCGGGAGCTTCCGAGACAACTTCCATATCGGCCTGGGCATTGACCAGCATTCTCAGTCCGGCGCGGAGAATTGCGTGATCGTCCGCGATCATGACTCTGATCTTGTGTGTTCGCGCCGGCATTTCAAGTGCTCCTCCGCTCCCACCAGGGGCTGGAAGTCCTGGTTCGCAAGTGGGACTTGCACCAGAATTTTGGTTCCCTTGCGCTGGGAAGTGAAACTAATCGTTCCGCCCAACATTGCCGCTCTCTCTCGCATACTCTGAATCCCCAGGCGGTGCGAGGAGACAGCCACGGCCTTAGCGTCAAAGCCACATCCGTCATCGATTACCGCTACCTCCACAGCCGTGGCCAAACGGGCGAATCGAATGCTGACCGCCTTGGCTCCCGAATGTCTGGCTACGTTGGTCAGGGCTTCCTGGAGAATGCGATACAACGCGATCTGGACTCCTGGCGGCAGGTTGCTGGAGTCAAGCTCATTGAGCGCGAGATCCACAGCTATGTTGTGGGTCTTTGTGTACTCGGTAGCGTATCGGCTCAGTGCAACGCCCAGGCCATGGTCGTCCAGCACCGTTGGATGAAGCCCGCGGGCGAGCCGGCCGACCTCGTCGATGGCCTGGGCGGCGATTTCCCGCAGCCGATGTCCCTGCGCCTTGACATCTGCCAGTTTCCGAGCGTCTTCCAGAGTACGCAGGCCGACCAGAAGAGCGGTCAGCAACTGGCCGGCTTCGTCATGCAATTCGCGCGCAATCCGGCGCCGTTCCTCCTCTTGCGCCGAAAGCGTGCGTTCCAGGAGGAGCCGGTGCATCGCTTCGGCCTGCTTGATTTCCGCGGCCTGCTTGCGTTTTTGCTCGCTCAGATCGGTGATCACCATGCCCAGGGCCTGGCCCTTGTATCCACGAAACCGGTTAAGCGACAAATAGACCGGAATCAGACTTCCATCTGGTACGACGCAGGTTGAATTCGCCTTTCGCAACCCCCTTCTGAGCATCGGCAAGCAGAGTTTCGAATCTGTCTCGCTCTGTTTCCGCAACCAGCGACTGCACCGCAGTTCCGATCATTTTCCCTGGCGGCGCTGCTCATCAGTTCTGCAAACCTGCGATTGCAGTAGAGCACAGCGCCATTCCGCGACAGAGTCGCCGCGCCTTCGCTCATGGCCTCCACCAGCATGCGATAAGAGGGTTCGCCGCCTTTCAGAGAAACCACCTGCTCTCCGCGACGACCGGAAACCATCAAAGCATCCACTTCGCCGGACTGTATGGCGCGAAGAGTTTCCTCCGCAGCTTTCAGCCGGGCGCGGAGCTTTGTTTGCTGATCTGGGGCGTGGATGGCGGCAGTTTGCGCAGCGAAGATGCCAGGGCTTCTGCGAGCTCCTTGCGGCGCGCCGACTTTGCCGGGCAGCCCTCCTTGGAGGGCTCGGCCATCGGAATGCGCTCGCTTGTTGGACATCTGTTATTTGAGCCCTTACTTCAGCGTGCTGGTTGAAGATCCAACCCCACGATGACACTCTCGGTCTTGGAGAGGTTCCCGATGATTTTCTTGACCGGCGGCGGGAGCCTTCTCACCAGGGTCGGAATGGCGATGATCTGATCGCCCTTGGCCAGTTGCGGCTTCTCAAGCAAGTCGACGACTTCGATACGGTACTTGCCCTTGCAACTTGTCCTCGCAAATCTTCTTGAGGTTGGCGATCGCAGTAACCGAATTAGGGGTTTGGCCGGCTATGTAAAGCCGCAGTCGGAAAAAGTCGCTCCGGTGCCTTGGCGGGGCGCTTCTTTGGGGAACTCTTCTTCTTACTGGTTCTCGTCTTCATGTCGGTGCTCGGTTTCTCAGAGCCAAACTTGCTACTCTGCCGCCGCGACTGCACTTGGACCTTCCACGGTCGTGTCTGCGTATGATCGCTCAGCACGATGCCCAATTCGAGGCCTCTCTTGCTCACGATCAGCTCACGAGCTTCGCGCGAATGCGCCATGCCGCGGGATTTCAGAACATAAAGCTCGCGTCTCGGCCGTCCATTGGGTTTGCTGTCCCGCAACACAATCCAGGTATCCATGAGAGAGGAGACGGCCGCGGCAGTTCTCTCCTGGGGGTCTCCTGCGAATGTCAGATTCGTGAACATCGATGTGATCTGTTCCACCTTTAGAAAATCGACCAGGCGCACGAGCATCGATTTGACGTCATAGGTGCCCGTGGACGAAATCAGGTTCGTGATCGGGTCGATGACCACGACGCTTGGTCGAAGCTTGGCGATCAATTTGTGAATAGCGGCCAGGTGTCCTTCCAGGCCGGTGCTGGTTGGCCGCATCGCGTGGAAGTGCAATAAGCCCTTTTTTACCCACCGCTCCAGGTCAAGGCCAACCGAGCGCATGTTGCGGAGAATCTGGCTGGGAGACTCTTCAAAAGTGAAATACAGGCAAAGTTCGCCGCGGGCGCAGGCGGCGCTGGCGAAGTTTGCTGCCAGGCTGGATTTCCCGGTTCCCGCCGTGCCGGTCACCAGCACGCTGCTTCCACGGAAAAATCCCTTGCCTTCCATCATCTCGTCCAAAGCGGGAATTCCCGTTGAAACGCGGTCTGTTAGAGCTTTGTGAGTCAGTACGAGAGAGGTGATGGGCACCACCGAGATGCCCTCTTCATCGATCAGGAACGGATATTCATCGGTGCCGTGAGAAGTGCCCCGGTACTTGACGATTCGCAACCGCCGGGTGGAAATCTGTTCCGTTACCCGATGGTCCAGCGCAATCACGCAGTCGGCGATGTATTCCTCCAGCCCGTGACGGGTCAGCGTGTGGGTTCCGGCTTCCCCGGTAACAACCGCGGTAAGCTTCTGGTCTTCCAGCCAACGGAACAGCCGGCGGAGTTCCGATCGCAGTATCGCTGTGTCAGCTACTCCGGCAAAAAGAGCCTCAATGCTGTCCAGGACAACGCGCTTTGCCTTGATCGCTTTGACCGCGTGGGCCAGGCGGATGAACAGGCCGTCGAGGTTGTATTCTCCAGCCTCGGCAATCTGGCTTCGATCAATGAAGACGTAATCCACCAACAGCTTCTTGCGTTTGGCAAGGTCACGCAAATCAAAACCCAGCGATGCGACGTTGGCCCTCAGCTTCTCCTCGGTTTCCTCGAAGTCCATGCACACGCCAGGCTCGCCGTATCGAACTGCGCCGTGCACCAGAAATTCCATCGCGAGTAAGCTCTTGCCACTTCCCGCGCTGCCACACACCAGCGTGACACGGCCTTTCGGCAGCCCTCCGCCTGTGACTTCATCCAGTCCCTGGATTCCTGTCGGGGCCTTGGCGAGCGAGGTGCGAGCGACTTTTGGCTTGGTGCGGGGCATGACAAGACTCCCGAAAATCAAGTTCCTTTGGTTGGGCGTGAAACTTGTTTCGTATCCTAGCATTACGGCCCCCTCAGGAACCAATGCTCACGTCGCGCGTAATGTCTGAGTTTTGTTTTTGGGCTGGCGAGGCTCGACCGCCGATCTCAAATCGGGACACGACAAGCCGCGCAGCCCCCGCTCGCAGCAGCAGGCATAAGCTAATCGCGGAGAACGACATTGAGGAGTGAATTATGAATTTGCAGCCCACTCTTACGATAGGCAAGGAAGCCTGATTTCCTGAACTTATTCATGAAGAAAATGGTTGAGGAATTAGAGACGAGATGAGCAGGCTTGCCAGACGTCAGGGAAATCCGAGCCCGGTCTCCACAAGTCGTCTATAGTCGATGATTTTTGGTGCCGAAGAAGGGACTCGAACCCCCACACCCTTGCGAGTACATGGACCTGAACCATGCGCGTCTGCCAATTCCGCCACTTCGGCACGCAGGTTACGTCCAGCGCGAACGGCTGGACTGGCAGCAATTCCTAGTGTTACAAAGCCCTCCATTCATGTCAAACGCAGTCCTGCGTTAGCATGAGAAAAGGCTTCCCCATTGCTCTTTCCACGCTCGGCAGAAACAGAAGCCGTACCCACGCCAAAGGATTCACACCTGTATGACTCACTCCACCGGCACGCCGCCCATTCCCATCGAGCACGCCCAGGAGATTCGCCGGCTCTCTCACGACCTCAGCAACGCCCTTGAGATCATCCTCCAGACCAGCTATCTCCTCGGCACCGTCGCGCTCGACGACAATGCCAGCAAATGGCGATCGATGCTCGACGCCGGCGTCCAGAAGGCCACCACCATCAATCGCGATCTCCGCGACTTCGTCCGGACCAACAGCTAGCCTGAAGACAGAAACGCCGCAGTCATCCCGCGGCGTCGTTGCATTTCGGGTATCTCTAAACCAGTTTCGCGTCCAGCGTAATCTCCGTGTTGCCCTTGAACAGCCGTGAAATCGGGCAGCCCGCCTTGGCATTGTTGGCCGCTGTCTCAAATGCAGACTCGCTCGCGCCCGGAACCTTCGCCTTGGTCGTTAAATGGATCGCGGTAATCGTAAACCCCGCGTCCGTCTTCTCGAACTTCACCACTGCAGATGTCTCGAGCGACTCCGCCGTTAGTCCCACCTCACCAAGCTGCGCGCTCAGCGCCATCGTGAAGCAGCCCGCGTGCGCCGCCGCAATCAACTCCTCCGGATTCGTTCCAATGCCATCGGCAAAGCGCGTGCTGAAGGAATACTGCGTGTCCTTCAAAACTCCGCTCTGCGTCGAAATCGTTCCTTTGCCATCCTTTAAGCCGCCAAGCCATACTGCGCTCGCTTTGCGTTCCATAAACCGCTCCTCTTTTAGTTGGGAAAATTAAATTGGGAAATCAACAGGGCCGACTAACAACCACTAAGATGCCGTACGGACAGAAAAATGCGCCGCATTGAGCATAAACAAAGCCAGTTGCTCCGTCGAATTTTGACATCGTCGAATTATCAAAGAGGGAACCTGTGCCAAAGCAAATTAGTTCGCACATGCACCGGATGCAGTAAGCTGATCCGGTGCCCCCGGCAGATTCATCCATCCTTCATCAGGAGCAGCCGCTTCCGATCCCGGTCAGCGAGCCTGCGTCCGAGCATCACTCCGTGTATTGCCCGAACTGCTCTCACCGGCTCCACGGACACCGCTGCAAGCTCATCTGCGCGCAATGCGGCTACTACCTCAGCTGCGCGGATTACTACTGACTTCACATCTGACCTAAAGATGACCAGTCTCGAAGCCGCACGGCATGCGCTTCACCAGCTTTTCGACCCCGTCAGGTCGAAAACACAGCGCGGCTTCTTTAAAAACTCGGGCGAGGACACCTTTCTCGGCGTCCCCACTGCTTCGGTGCGCAAGATCGCGAAAGAATTTGGAAACCTGCCCTTGCCCGACATCCGCAGTCTCATGCAATCCGCCGTTCACGATGAACGCTCGCTGGCCAACATGATCCTCTGCTCTCAGTTTCAAAAATCAAGCGAAGCCGGCCAGAGAAAGATTTTTGATTTCTACATCCGAAACCGCAAGCTCATCCGCGACTGGGACGGAGTCGACGGCAGTGCGCCTTACATCGTCGGCCCCTGGCTCCTCGATCGCGACAAGGCTCTTCTGTATGAGCTCGCCCAGTCGGCGCGCCTCTGGGATCGCCGCATCGCCATCGTCTCCACCTGGTGGTTTATTCGAAAAGGCCATGTGGAAGACGCCTTCGCACTTGCTAAAATCCTTCTCCACGATCGCGAAGACTTAATTCAGAAAGCCACCGGCTGGATGCTCCGCGAGGCCGGCAAGAAAGACATTCGTGCCCTCGATCTTTTCCTGCGCCTGCACCACGCATCCATGCCGCGAACCACCCTCCGCTATGCCATCGAACGCTTCCCGCCGGAAAAGCGCCAGGCCTACCTGGGACGCCGGGCCGCTAAGTCTTAAGCCCGGCCAGCTCATCCCGGCACTCGCGCAACAACTGATTCGTTACCAGCAGCTCGCCCACGAGACTCTTCAACCGGGCATTCTCCGCCTCCAGCTCGCGCACTCGTTCTTCTGCAGCCTGAATGATGGCCGCACCGCGCCGCTCTACAACCTGAACCCTGCTCCTTACGGTCTGCAGTTCCGTCACACTCGCTCAATCTCCTTCGCTGCGGCGTCGAGAATCTCCGCGATTTTCCTCACCTGATCGGCCGACAGATCGCCTCTCCCAAACCGCATCTTCAGTGCCAGCTTGCAGTTGTGCATCGCCCGCATGATCTCCGGCATGCGCCGGCTTCCATAGGCCTCGCCCATTTGCCGGATGCGGCCCAATACCTCATCGATACGCGTCTTCTGCGCATTCAGTTCAGCCACACCAGCCTCGGTGATCGCGTACAGCTTCTTGCCGCCTTCCGAGGTGACCGTCGCGAAGCCCTCATCCTCAAGCTGATTCAGCGTGGGATAGACCACCCCTGCGCTCGGCGTATACGCGCCGCCCATCTGCTCGCCGATGCCCTTCATGATCTCGTAGCCGTGGCTCGGCTTCTCGGCGATAAAGCTCAGGATCACCAGCCGCAGCTCTCCGCTGTCGAACAGCCGTCCCCCGAATTCGCCTCCGAACTGGCGGCCATGGCGCCCCCAGCCCTCGCCCATCTCTGCCCAGAAGCCGCCCCTGCCGCCGCGAAAATGCCTCCACGGGCCGCCATGGCCTGCTCTTTCATCAAATTGCCTTTTATCGTGTTTTCCAAACATTTGTAATTCTCCTTCAATATTCTTACGACATATCGTAAGATACATCATAAGATATATCGAAACTGAATCGAGATGCAATAATTTCGCCTGAAATTTCTGAATTTGGATCCGGCGTAGCAACCGTCCGTCTCTTGGGAGCTTTCCAACTAACTAAAGCCCAAACTCAAGGAGACCTCTTCATGGCCGAGCACGCCGAAACCGTCGAATTCTGGAAAGGCGTCATTGTCGGGACTCTCGCTGGCCTGGTGGCAGCCGCTTACGCAAAAGGCGATTTCAGCCGCCTCTTAAGCTTCAACAACAGCCCGGAGTTACCGTTAGACCCGCTGCCGTTTGAGCCGGAACACGCCTTCCGCGAGGATGCTGAAGTGAAGCTGCGCCGCGAAGCTTCGGAGAACGCCGGAGACCCAACCCGGCTCGCGCCCGCGCTCGTATCCACTTTCACGCCGCGAACCATTTCAATCGAACGCTCAGCCGGAGCGCCAGGCTCAGCTTCTACACCGGAAGTCCTTGAAGTCCCAGGACATCCCGGCCAGTTGATCGACCACTCCGACGCGGCGCAACGCGTCCAGTCGGCAGCGCGCACGCACGATCTCTCGTCAAGTTCTCGCTAACGAACTCCAGTTGATGGTCAGTTAGGCGGAAATCCGGATTCTTCGCGTGGTGTCGACTTCAGGTTGACCGTCGAGATCGACTGGTCCTTCCCGGCCTCATCGTGCATCGTCCATGTGCCCTTGAGCCGATAGAATCCGGTCTCACGCATGCTTTGCGCATCGCCGCGAACGATCGCCCCGCTGAACGAGTACCAGACGCCATGAACCTGCTTCGTTGTGAACGTCAGCTGATCTCCATGGATCGTCGTCCGGTCAAAAAAATAGGTCATCGCCGAGGTCTGCTGTTCCGTGAGCTTTGAGATGTAGCCATCCAGCACGCCCTTCTCGATCGTAATCTGCACTACCGACCCGGTCTCATCCAGCATGTACTCGCCGGAAGCCGACTCCGGCAGCGTCGATGTCCCATGCTGTTTGCCGGAAGGCATATTGGGCTGCACGGTAACGCTGTTTTGTCCGGATCCGGAGCCGCGATGCTGCAGTGCCGGCTCCGTCGCCGTCTGCGCAACGGCGGCTGAGGCCCAGGTCAAGAGCAACGCTGTAACCGCGACGCGCACAGCTACTCCCCTTTTGCGCTTAGTTCGCTCCCTGGCTCTTCTTGCGAGCCGCTTCGAACTCATCGCCTTTCTGCCAGCCCACTGTCGCCGGCAGCGACGACGCCTCCCACCCCAGGATCAGCCCAAAGCGCGCCATCTTCGCATCCCCGCGAAAATCCATGCTCGCGTGATACTCATCCGACGGCTGGTGATAATGGTGCGCTACGTAGTCCTCAGCCTGCGCCTTACCCCACGCCGCGTCGTGACCTTCGAACAGCGTCCCCTGCCCGATGGAAAACGCCGGAACACCCGCGCGCGCAAAGCTGAAGTGATCCGACCGGTAGTAGTGCCCTGCACCCGGAAACTTATCCGGCTCCAGCGTCAGATCGAATGCCTTCGCCGTCTTCTCGACCACCGGATAAAACGTCGTCCGTTCCGCCCCGCTCACCTCCGCCGACAGCGGAACCCCCAGCGGCATCAACATGTCGTAATTCAGATCGAGTGAAATCTGCGCCGCCGGAACCGGAGGATGCATCCCCAGATACTGCGACCCCAGCAAGCCCTGCTCCTCGGCCGTCACAGCTGCAAAGAAAATACTGTGCGGAGGCCGCGCCGGAGCATCCGCAAACGCCCGCGCCAGTTCCAGCAGAATCCCGCAGCCCGTCCCGTTATCTGCCGCGCCGTTGTAGATCTTGTCGCCCTTAAGATCGGGATCAATCCCCAGGTGATCGTAGTGCGCCGTATAAAAAACGGCCTGGTCTGGACCCGTAGTATCCGTTCCCGGCAACTTGGCAATCACATTGTCTGACTCATAATGCCGAACCCGGCTCGCCACATGCGCCTTCAACCGTACCGGCAACTCGAACGAATGAAACCCCGGCTTTCCCGCCGCGACAATCTCTTCGTCCACATTCTTCCCCGCCGCTGCGAACAGCTTCTTCGCCACATCGAGCTGAATCCAGCTCGCCGCCTTCAGCGTCGCCGTCGGATCGCCCGCCAGATACGACTTCTCCACCGATTGCGAGTTCCGAACCACATCCCACGGATAGCTGGCCAGGTCCGTCCGATGAATGATCAGCACGCCCGCCGCGCCCCGCCGCGCCGCCTCTTCGTACTTGTAGGTCCAGCGGCCGTAGTAGGTCATCGTCTTGCCTTTGAAAAACGCGGGGTCATCCGAAGGCGGCTGATTCACAATCACCAGCAGCACCTTGCCCTTCACATCCACGCCCGCAAAGTCGTCCCAGTGATACTCCGGCGCATCGATTCCGTAGCCCACAAACACAATCGGCGCGTCGATTTCCGCCGATGCCGCGCCCGTCTGATCCTTCGTGACGTAATCCGAACCATAGGTCAGATCGATCGGCGCGCCGCTCGTAGGAACAAAGCTGAACTTCGTCTGATCCTCGATCGTGTGCACCGCATACAGCGGCACCTTCTGGAAATAAGTCCCGTCATCGCCCGCCGGCTGCAAGCCATACAGCGCAAACTGCGTCCCGATATACTTCGCCGCGATGTCTCCGCCGCGTGTTCCAGGACCACGGCCCTCAAGCAGATCGTCCGCCAGAAAACGCACGTGCGCGCGAATCTTCTCCGCATCAATCGACGCCGCAGCCTGGCGCGCCGCCTCGGGAACCCCGGACACCTCAGGCACTGACGCCTGCTGCGCTAGCGCGCCGGAGAAGGGAAGAACCGCAACAGCAAGAAGTGATACTGCAGACGCAAAGATCTTCATCGTGCTCCTGAACATTTTTAATTGTGACAACATTCTCTACACCCAGACTTCCGGTGTCACCTCGTCGAACCGCACTGCCGGCCCCGGCCCCGTGTATCCGGGCAGAGTCTTTAGCCGCTTCAGCACTTTGCGCGTCAGCCCCGTCAGCGGAAGCTCGAGCAGTTCGCCTGAATTCACCCACCGGCGCTCGCCTTTGCTCGCCGGCAACGTGCTCTCCGCGATGGCGTCGTAGCGATAGATGGTCACGTAGTAGTTCGTCACCGTGATCGAATGCCGCACATCCAGCAGCCTTCTCGACGCGTCTCCGCCCGAAGCATCGATCTCTGGAAGCTCCCACATCCCCGGCATCAGCGAAGCCTCCGTTGGCCTCTGCTCCAGCAGCACCGCAAGCTCGGCCCGATGCTGCGCTTTCCCGTTCGCCTTTTTCCCGTCCGCCTTCTTCACCTCCGGCTCAGCAATCCGCAGCAGAAAAGCATAGGCCGCCTTCTGACTGCGCATCTTTTTCCGCGTCGCCACCAGATGCTCGCCCCGCGTCGTGCACAACTCCGCCACCGGACAATGCAGACACAGCGGCCCGCGCGGCAGGCACACCGTTGCGCCCAGCTCCATCATCGCCTGGTTAAAATCTCCCGGCCTGTCTCTGTCCAGCAGCTCCGCAGCTGCTCTGCGAACCTTTCCCGCAACCGCCGTGCGCTCCGTCCATCCGCGCACCCGCGTCAGCACGCGCTCCACATTACCGTCTACGCACGCGACCGGCTCGCCAAACCCGATGCTCGCAATCGCCGCGCATGTGTACTCACCGATTCCCGGCAGTGCGCGCAGCTCCGCCGCCGTTCTGGGCAGCTTGCCGCCGAGCTCCTGAGCCACGAAGCGCGCCGCTTTATACAGCATCCGCGCTCGCCGGTAGTACCCCAGGCCGCTCCAGCACGCCAGCACCTCGTCCTCGCTCGCTTCGGCGAGCGCCGGCAGTGTAGGAAACCGCTCCATGAACTGCGCATAATGGTCGATCACCGCCGTCACCCGCGTCTGCTGCAGCATGATCTCCGATACCCAGATGGCATAAGGATCGTGCGTACGCCGCCACGGCAGGTCGCGCGCATTATCGTCGAACCAGTTGAGCAGCAGCCGTCGAAATTTTCTTGTTTCCAGCGTTGCGCTCTTAGCCGGACCGGCGTTCATAGCCCTGGGGTTCATAGATAGACAGATTGTAAGCGGGTGCCTCTATACTTTGTTCGAGCTGACGCCAGCATGCCGCTCAACAATTCCCGTATGCAAAGCGCCTTGCAGCTCGAGACTTCTCCCTGGGGCCTTGCCAACGCCAAGTACGCCGCCGCAAAGGTGCTCGCTGAGCCCGCACTGCTCAGGCCGCTCCTGCGCGCTCTTTTTTCTTCCGACCCGATCCTCCGCCACCACGCCGCCGACACAGCGCGTCGCATCGCCGAGAAGCAACCCAGGCTCCTCGCCCCACACACCGACCGAATCCTCGGCCTCTTCAGCGAAACAGAAGGCGACAATTGGAGAACCCGCGCTCATCTCGGATTGGTGGTCGCCCGTATCGCGCAATCGCGCCCGCAACGCCTTCGCGCCGCCGGCCTGCTCATGCCGCTCTATTACGATCCGCGCAATGTTGTCCGCTGCACCGCCGTCGAAGGCCTCGGCCTGCTCGCGGACCGCGAGCCGAGCCTTCGCGCTCAGGTTCAGCCTTTAATCGAAGAAGCTCTCGCCAGCGGCACGCTCGCCGTGCAGTGCCGCGCGCGCGATGCCATTGCCCGGCTTTCTCAAGGCATAAGGTGAGGGATAGTAGATCAGTTTGAGTGATTTAGAAAGGGCACAGCTTTACAGCCTGCCCTGAGCTTGCCGCAGGGGGTGCCGCAAAGAGTTTGAAGTGAATGCTGCTTCAGCTTCTGAGGGATGTTTTTCCAAACTGCTCCCAGGCCCGCTGACAGAGTCGATTCACTCACAGTCCGCAGGTGCCGGAACCGTCTTTAGGTGCTGAGCCTCCACCATTGATCGCGCATGCTGCGCGCGGTGGAAACTAGGGCACGGGTAGCAGGTGTGTCATACCAGCGCAAGTCGTTGAGACTGCTGAAGCAGCCCTTCTGAATCGACAGCCGCGGGTTGGCGACCAGCGTGACGACATCAGGATTGAAGCGCCGGAAGAGCGTGAACGCCGCGTCGATATAGAGCTTGCCGCCTTCGGGGTGTCCCGACGGCAAAACCGTCGCGCGCTCCAGGTAGGCGACCAGCCGCGGCAGCACCCGGGCGTGCGCAGCATAACAATGAGCCTGGAAGAAATCAGCGGTCGGCGGCACAAGACCGGTAGGCTGCCCGTCAAGTTCCTTTGTCAAGGTGTGCCCGAAGTAGCACAGGTCCCATTCCGTGTGTTGAAGCTTCTCGACCAGCGCCGCCTGGGTGCGGCACATGCGCTTGCTGAAGATGGCATCATCCTCGAGGACCCACACGGCATTCAGGCCGTCTTTCAGCGCCTGCCGGTGTATCTCCAGGTGGCTCAGGTAACTGCCATATATTCCGCGCGACGGAAATCCGTTCGCGTCATCAGGCCGCGGCGCATAGGGGATATCGACCTTCGGTCCCTGAATATCGATATCCAGGTTGCGCAATTCTTTCGATAGTGCGTCGTATCTATCCTTGCGCTCAGGCAAGTGAACGATGGAGATTCGGTCAAAGTAGTCGTAGAGGTTCATATCCGGATTTCCCTGTGTGATCTGACTACAATGAAGCTGCGCCTGCAAGCATGCGCGATTTTTCCAGCATCTGGCTCTCGATCCATTCGTAGGTCTTCGCCAGGCCGTCCTTCAGGCGGATGGATGGTTCCCATCCCAGATATTTCTGGATCAGGGTATTGTCGCTGTTTCTTCCATTCACGCCACGCGGAGCATCAAGCTGGTATTTGCGTTCCAGACGAATGCCCGCGATGTCTTCAACGATGTCGACAAGCTGGTTGATGGTGACCAGCTCGCTGCTGCCCAGGTTGATCGGTTCGAGGATATCGCTTTCGAGAATGGCCTGTGTACCGTAGGTGCAGTCGTCGATATACATGAAGCTGCGGGTCTGCTTTCCGTCGCCCCAGATATCGATCACGTGATTTCCTGAGTGCTTGGCCTCGAGCACCTTGCGGCAGATTGCCGCTGGGGCCTTTTCTCTCCCGCCATCCCATGTCCCATGGGGTCCGTAGACGTTGTGGTAGCGCGCCACGCGCGTCTGCAGGCCAAAGTCCTCTTCAAAGTGCCTGCACATACGCTCGCTGAAAAGCTTCTCCCAGCCGTATCCGTCTTCGGGCAGCGCCGGATAAGCGTCTTCCTCTTTGAGCGCAACCACATCCGGAGTCTTTTGCTTATCGCCGTTGTACACGCAGGCGGAAGAAGAGTAGAAATACCTCTCAACGCCACAGTCGCGCGCGGCCAGAATCATATGAGTGTTGGTCAGAACACTCAACATGCAGAGGGCTTTGTTGTTTTCGATAAAGCCCATGCCGCCCATGTCCGCGGCGAGCTGAAATACCACCGAAACTCCGGTCGCTGCCCGGAGGCAGTTGTCCTTATCCTTCAGGTCAAGCGACAGGTTCTCAACCTCGTCGGATACCTGGTACCACTCATCAAGTGGCTTGATGTCGACTGCCCGGACGACTTCAGCTCCGTTGGCCTGCAGCGACTTTACCAGGTGGCCGCCGATAAAACCTCCGGCCCCGCAAACAACGACTTTCTCGCCTTTTAAATTCATCGCTTCGAACACTCCTGATGTGGTGGATAGGCCCTGGCTACCAATGTCGTGGGTACGAGGGGATATTTGCTCCCCACGCAACTTCTCTTACCCACACTTCTTTAAATGGACCGATAGATTGCAAATAAACGCATCCTGGACCGCTATCGACGGATGCGGAACCTAAAATTGCAAATTGCGGTCAAACGACTTCTTTGGGCACCCAGACGGAATTTAAAACCGTCTTTGCTTACAATCTCTCAGGTGCTCACCCAAACACATTGTCAGCGAGGTGCCCGCAGAGGCTCAATGGCGCAAAAGGGGTATCCACCATCGCTCAAACAGTTGCCCGGCTCGCGGAGTTTCTGTAGCCCGGGAAGGCCAGGCCTCGGTGGGCCAAAGCTTGTGGTCAATCCCTGCATCTATAGTTAGAGCACCATGTAGTTGGAGAGCACTATGCAGACAACCTGCATCATTGGCGGAGGACCCGCGGGCGTCATGCTCGGGCTTCTGCTCGCCCGCGCCGGACTTCCCGTTACCGTCCTTGAAAAGCACAAAGACTTCTTCCGCGACTTCCGCGGCGATACCATCCATCCCTCCACGCTGGAGCTGATGTACGAACTCGGCCTCCTCGACAAGCTCCTCCAGATCCGCCATACGAAGATCGACCACATCGCCGCGATGGTGGGCGGTGAGAAGTTCGAGATCGGCGATTTCACGCACCTTCCCACACATGCAAAATTCATCGCTCTCATGCCGCAATGGGACCTGCTGAACTTTCTATCGGAGGAAGCGGCGCGCTACCCGAGCTTTACCCTGCGCCTGGGATGGGAGGCGACCGGCCTCATCGAGGAAGACGGAATTATCAAGGGCGTTCGCTGCAACACACCCGACGGCCCGCAGGAAATCCGCGCCGACCTCACCGTCGGCTGCGACGGCCGCCACGCCGTCTCGCGCGAAGCCGCTCATCTGCCGCTCGCCGAAGAAGGCGTCCCTATCGACGTTCTCTGGTTCCGCATCTCGCGTCAGCCCTCGGACCCGGAATTCGGAATCGGCTATGTCAACTACGGACGCCTCATCGTATTGATCAACCGCATCGACTACTTCCAGACCGCCTACATTATCGCGAAAGGCGGCTTCGAGCAGATCAAGCAGGACGGACTCGACCAATTCCGCGCCAGCCTCGAGCGCATCGTCCCTTTCCTCGCCGGACGCACCTCTGAAATCGACTCTTGGGACAAGGTCAAGCTTCTCTCCGTCCAGATAAACCATCTCGAGCGCTGGTCTCGTCCCGGCCTCCTCTGCATCGGAGACGCCGCCCACGCCATGTCGCCCGTCGGCGGCATCGGCATCAATATCGCCGTGCAGGACGCCGTCGCCACCGCGAACCTGCTCACTGAACCGCTCCGCACCGGCACACTCACACCCGAGCACCTCGAGCAGGTCCAGCGCTACCGCGAGGGTGCCGTCCACAACACGCAGCGCGTGCAGATCTTCGCCCACCGCGTCCTCAACCGCGTCCTTCAGAATCCCGGCCCCATCAAGCCGGCGCTTCTGCTGCGCATCACGACTGCTGTGCCAAGATTCCAACGCACCGCTGCACGATTCGTCGGCATGGGACTTCAACCGGAGCACATTCAGACGAAGCTAGTCTGACAAACTACCTTGAACGTCGCGGATTGAAGCTTGTATGATGCCGTCCCAGCGGCGAAGTGGCCTCTTCTTGCCCGGGCCAAAATGCTGTTGGAGGAGAAGATGGCAGCTCCTGATGTCGTCTGGAAGGGCGGCAGGTTCGGCCAAACGTCTCGGCGCGATGCCTGGTGGCTTTCACCCACTGCGGTTTTCCTGGGATTCACCGCCTTTATCGTTTACTCGACATGGGCGGCATTCCAAAACGGCTATTACACCTTCGGTCCCTACATCTCGCCGTTTTATTCGCCCGAGCTCTTCGGCAGCTCATCACACGCGCTCTTCGGACCAAAGCCCCACTGGTATCCCAACTTTCTTCCGTTTTCTCCAGCCTTTTTTATCCTCTGGATACCTGGTCTCTTCCGCCTCACCTGCTATTACTATCGCGGCGCATACTACAAATCCTTCTGGGCCGACCCGCCCTCCTGCGCCGTCGGCGAGCCTCGCAAGAAATACCTCGGCGAGCGCAGCTTTCCTTTGATCCTCCAGAACTTCCATCGTAACTTCCTGCGCCTTTCCTATATCGTCTGGGCATTTCTTGTGTGGGATGCCATCGTCGCCTTCAACTTCAATGGCCACTTCGGCATCGGCATCGGTACGCTGGTCCTGGTCATCAACGTCGTCCTCCTCGCCGGATACATCTTCGGCTGCCACGCTTTCCGACACCTTGCAGGGGGCGGGCTCGACACCATATCCGAACATCCCGTCCGCCACAAACTATATGAATGTGTCAGCTGCCTCAATCGCGGACACATGCGCTGGGCTTGGGCCAGCCTCCTCTGGGTCGCTTTCTCCGACATCTACGTCCGTCTCTGTTCAATGGGCATCTGGCACGACTGGAGAATCCTCTAGATGCGGAGACCCGCCCGGAGAATTATCTAGATGCCTGAGTTCAAACGCTTCTCCTACGATGTTCTGGTCATCGGCGCGGGTGGCGCAGGCCTGCGTGCAGCCATTGAAGCAGCATCCCTTGGCGCTAAAGTCGGAGTCGTCTGCAAATCCCTCCTCGGCAAGGCCCACACCGTCATGGCCGAGGGAGGCATTGCCGCAGCTCTCGCCAACGTCGACGACCGCGACAGCTGGCGCGTCCACTTCGCCGACACCATGCGCGGAGGCCAGTACCTCAACAACTGGCGCATGGCCGAGCTCCATGCCAAAGAAGCCCCCGAATGCGTCCGCGAGCTCGAGGCCTGGGGGGCGCTCTTCGACCGCACCAAAGACGGCCGCATCCTGCAACGTAACTTTGGCGGTCACAAATATCCGCGCCTGGCTCACGTCGGTGACCGCACCGGTCTCGAAATGATCCGCACCCTCCAGGATCACGGCATCCACTGCGGCATGGAAGTTCACATGGAGTGCACCGTGCTCGACCTGCTCATGGACTCAGGCCGTGTCGTAGGCGCCGCCGGATACGACCGCGAGAAGGGCCTCTTCCAGCTCTGGCAGGCCAAAGCCGTCGTCGATTGCCACCGGAGGCGTCGGCCGCGCCTTCAAAGTCACCAGCAACAGCTGGGAATACACCGGCGATGGCCTCGCTCTCGCCTATCGCGCCGGAGCCGAGCTTCAGGACATGGAGTTCGTGCAATTCCATCCCACCGGCATGGTCTGGCCCATCAGCGTGGCCGGAATCCTCGTCACCGAAGGCGTGCGCGGCGAAGGTGGAGTGCTGCGCAATAGCGAAGGCCGCCGCTTTATGTTCGACGACATTCCCGACCTCTACAAGACGCAGACCGCCGACAACGAAGACGAAGGCTGGCGCTACACGCAGGGCGACAAAAACGCCCGCCGTCCGCCCGAGCTCCTCACCCGCGACCACGTCGCTCGCTGCATCAATCGTGAGGTCAAAGCCGGGCGCGGCACACCACACGGCGGCGTCTATCTCGACATCGCCTGGATCAAAGAGCGCCTTCCCAAAGCTGAGGAGCACATCAAGCGCAAGCTCCCCAGCATGTATCACCAGTTCAAGCAGCTCGCCGACCTCGACATCACCAAGGAGCCGATGGAAGTCGGCCCCACCACCCATTACATGATGGGCGGCATCCGCGTCGACGGCGACTCGCAGATGTCCACTGTCCCCGGTCTCTTCGCCGCCGGAGAAGCCGCCGCCGGCCTCCACGGCGCAAACCGCCTCGGGGGCAACTCGCTCTCCGACCTGCTCGTCTTCGGCCGCCGCGCCGGCCGCCACGCCGCCGAATTCGCCCGCGCCAATTCCTCACCTTCAAGCATCAATGAAGACCAACTTCAGGCAACCGCCGCCGTCGCCCTTGCTCCCTTTGATCGCGGCGTCTCTGGCGAAAATCCCTACCAGATCCAGTACGACCTCCAGGACACGATGCAGGCCCTCGTCGGCATAGTCCGAACCGAAGAAGAAATGGAGCAGGCCCTCGACAAAATCACACAGCTCGAAGCGCGTGCATCCCGCACCGGCATCGGCGGCAACCGCCAGTACAACAATGGATGGCACACCGCGATGGATCTCTCGAGCATGCTGATCGTCTCCGAGGCCATCACTCACGCCGCGCTCCTGCGCAAGGAAAGCCGCGGTGCACAATTCCGCGAAGACTTCCCCAACAAGGACGCTGAATGGGGAAAGCACAACATCATCGTCAAACGCGGCGACTTCGAGGGCGAGATGCTTATCGAGAAGCGCCCCTTCCCCCCAATGCCCGACGAACTCAAAGCCGTCATCGAGGAGATGAAATGAATTGCGGGTGCCCCACCTTCGCGAAGCTAAGGTGGGTTCGGACAACGGTGGTGCCCCATTCAAGCCAGGTGTTGGCTTGAGTGGGCCGACAGCATGATTGGATGGATGAGAAGACCAGCTTTGTATCAGGGCACGGCTTCAGCCGTGCCGATGAGATCGAAAAAGACGAGCGGCTTTAGCCGCTGAGGGATGAAGTAGGAGATAACTCCATGGCCACCAACGCAACCTTTCGCATCTGGCGCGGAGACCCCGCCAACGGCTCCTTCACTGACTACACCACGCCCGTCGAAGAAGGCATGGTCGTCCTCGATGCCGTGCACCGCATCCAGGCGCAGCAGGCCCCCGACCTGGCCGTGCGCTGGAACTGCAAGGCCGGCAAATGCGGCTCCTGTTCAGCCGAGATCAACGGAATGCCGAAGCTCATGTGCATGACCCGTCTCAACAACCTCAATCTGAACGAGCCCGTCACGCTCGAGCCCATGCACACCTTTCCCGTCATCCGCGACCTCGTCACCGACGTCTCCTGGAACTTCCGCGCCAAGCTGACCATCAAGCCCTTCAAGCCGCGTTCGCCCGACTCGCCTGACGGCACCTGGCGCATGCAGCAAGCCGATGTCGAGCGCGTCCAGGAGTTCCGCAAGTGCATCGAGTGCTTCCTCTGTCAGGACGTCTGTCATGTCCTGCGCGAGCATCACAAGCAGGATGAGTTCATCGGTCCGCGCCTGCTCGTTCACGCCGCCGCCCTTGAAATGCACCCCCTTGACTCCGAAGACCGCGTCACCGATCTCAGGAAAAAACACAACATCGGTTATTGCAACATCACCACCTGCTGCCGCAAGGTATGCCCCGAGTCCATTACTATTACCGAGAACGCGATCATCCCGCTGAAAGAGCGCGTCGTGGACCGTTTCTTCGATCCCCTTAAGCAGCTCTTTCACATCATCTAGATCTAGGGATTGACCGGCCAGGAGGTCATCGCATGTTCACCCTCAAGCCCATCTCGCACGACAGCATCGACAGTGCCCTCGCCAGGGCCGAGCGTTACCGCCTGCTCCATGAGCCGCTCGAAGCCGAAAGCATCTGCCGGGACATCCTCGACGTCGACCCCGCCAATCGCGACGCCCGCGTCAGCCTCATCCTCGCCCTCACCGACGACATCCCGCACGATCCGGCCTCCTTCACCCGCGCTCTCGCGCCCATCCCCGCCCTGGAGTCACCCTACGACCGCGCCTACTATTCCGGAATCGCCTGGGAGCGCCGCGCCAAGGCGAGCTATCGCACAGGCGGCCCCGGCTCTTCGAACTATATCTACGACTGGCTCGTCAAAGCGCTGCACTTCTTCGAAGAAGCCGAACGTCTCCGCCCCTCCGGCAACGATGACGCCATCCTGCGCTGGAACGCCTGCGTCCGCTTTCTTCAGAGCCACAAAGATCTCTGCCCAAAGATCGAAGAAGCTCCCGAGCCGATCCTGTCGGAGTGAGCGCTACCAGAGCAGCTTCAACGCCAGTTGCACCTGTCGCGATGTGGTGCTCGTGCTGCTGATTGCGCCTGCCGTTCCCGATACTCCCGAAGGCGTAAACACGATCAGGTTCGGCGTGTTGAAATTGGCCCGGTCGAGCAGATTGAATATCTCCCCGCGAAACTGTAGCTTCAGCCGCTCGTGGATCGCCGTGTCTTTGACCGCCGAAAAATCCCACGTCCCCAGCCCCGGCCCGCTCAGTGAATCCCGGCTCAGATTTCCCCAGAATCCGCTGTTGGCCGGGGGCGCGAGAAACGCCGCCGGATTGAACCACTGCGACGGCTTGCCGATAATCGCCGATCCATGGAACTCCGGATTCACAAACGGCCGCACCGGATTTCGTGTATCCCCATTGTTCGATGGGTTGTAGCTCAACTGCGGCGTAATCGGGAAGCCCGACTGTATCGTAACAATGCTATTCACCGACCATCCGCTCACCGCACCATTCGCGAAGCCCTGCAGATCGTTTGCAAACGCCTTGCTGCGCCCGAACGGGAGGTAATAGATGGCGCTGATCACGCCGATATTCCTCACGTCGTAAGTAGCCAGCCCCCAGTCGGCATGCAGATCATAGGGATTCGAAGCCAGCCCCGGAGCATTCCCCGCCGCCGTTGCATTCAGTGAGTCTCCATTGTCCAGGGCCCTCGACCACGTATAGACGCCGCGCAGCGCCAGGTCGTGGCTGAAGCGATGATTCACATCCACCTGCAGCGAGTTGTAATTACTGTCGCCCTTCGAGAACCATGTCCACGTATTCGCCAGTGTCGGATTCGCCTTGGGCGTCCCGGCAGGAATGTAATAGCTCCCCGCCGGTATAGCCGACCCCGCCAGCGCTGCGGGAAAACTCGCCGGATAGGCAGCCGGACACGGCGATGCGGGGCACACTGTCGGCACCGGCGTATTGCCGTCGATGCCGATGAGTTCGTGGTAGCCGTGCGATCCCACATACCCCATCGTCAATGAAGTATTCGGGGTCAGCTCCTGCTCGACTCTCAATGAATACGAAATCAGCGTCGGCATCTTCACATCCGGCTGCACACCACCCGGCACTAGCAGCGCTTTCGCTGGCGTTGGAGCAGAAGGGTCAATCGGCAGGCTCGACACCGGCAGGGAAGCAATGCTGTACGTCGGATTGAACGGCGCGTTCTGGTCCATCCGGTACCCAAGATCGTCCAGCAGTTCGTTGTAAATCCCAAACCCGGCGCGCACCACCGTCTTATCCGCTCGCGGACTCCACGCCACGCCGATCCTCGGCTGCGGCAGAAACTTCGCATTGTTCACCGTGAAGGCGTTGTCTCCGATACGCGGCTGGCTGGAGATCGTCATTCCGTTGAACAAGTAATTAGCCGCTCGCCCGTGAGCTTCATTCCAGCCCGTTGAAAACTCACCGCGAAATCCCAGGCTCACCGTCAGCTTCGGATTGACCCGGATCACATCCTCCGCGTGAACCGCCCCAAACAGAGAGCGCCAGTTCATCTCCGTCGGCGCCGGGCTGTACAGGAAGCTGCTCGTGGTTCCGGTCAGAAACGTCTGCAGGCTCGTGAATGTCGCCTGCCCAAATTGGCTCAGGTTAATCGTCTCGTTTGACTGGAAGTTCTGAAACCACGCCCCGAAGCTCCACTGGTGACGCCCGTGCGACCACGTCACGCGGTCTTCATAGGTATAGAGATTTCGCGCAATCGTCAGATCGCTCCCGTTGTTGCTTCCCGCTAGCCCCAACTGCGCCTGCGGATTCGATGCCGCGCTCCCTCCAACCACCACCGCGCCCACCGGGCGTCCCGCTGATAAATCCCGGAACACTCTCCGCCGGCGTGCCCGGCGTCGGTTCGCCTGTGAAGAAATATCCCGCGCGCGAATATCCGAACCGTGCCACATTCAGCAGCGCCGGCGAAAAAACATGCGTCTCGTCCAGGCTCACGACCTGTTCGCGCAGAGTCAGAACATCCGCGCTGTAGGGATCCGCGGTCGTCGCAGTGAAGTCGTCACCGTCATCAATCGTGTACACCGACGAGAATGTGTCCTTCGGCGAAAATGTCTGATCGAACCTCGCCGTCCCATAATCTTCCCGAATCGTCTGCAGCGGACTGCTGAATACTTGTGCAATCCCATTGAAGTCAGGCGCGCCGGCAGGAGGCGTCGGCCACAGATTGAGCAATGGCTTTACGCTGGGCGCCGCCGCCGCGCGCGACGCCAGGTCCGGCACAAATGCCGCCGAAGTCTGATGCAGATGTTGCCGTAACCCTTCGTAGTTACCAAATAGAAAAGACCGGTCCTTCTTCAGCGGACCGCCCAGCGCCCCTCCAAACTGATTGCGCTGGAATGGCGGAGGCCCACCCTGATCGAAATAATTCGGAGCATCGAGCGCATTGTTGCGCAGAAACTCATACACCGACCCGTGCAGCGTATTCGTTCCCGACTGCGTGACGATGATTACCTGCGCTCCGGGCCGCTTCCCGTACTCCGCCCCATAGGAATCGCGCAGCACGTTGAACTCACGCACCGATTCCACACCCAGCAGCTGCCCGCTCGCCCCTCCCGGCTGCATATTGTTCTCCGCCGCGCCTGTAAACTCCACGCCATTCAGCAGAAACAGATTCTGCTGCGGACGATTCCCCGAAACCGCAAAATTATTCCCCGTCGTCGAGTTCGACACGCCGGTGCCGCCCGTCTTCTGCGAGGTGAAATTGACGATGCCCGGATTTAGCGTCAGCAGCAGGTCGTAGCTTCGCCCATTAAGAGGAAGCTGTTTCACCTGCTCCTCCCCCACCAGCCCGGAAATGTCCTGCGTCGAGGTATTCACCACCGGAACGTTGTCAACAACTTCCACCTGCTGTTTCACTCCACCAACCTGCAGACTCAGATCGGCAGTCGCTGCCTGCCCGGCTACCAGCAGAATTCCCGTCCGCACTCGCTCAGCAAAGCCATCTTTCGTGGCGTGGATCTCATAGCGCCCGACCGGCAGCTCGAACAGCTCATATAGCCCCGTCCGGTCGGTCATGGCCGTCCGCGAGATCCCCGTATCGACATCCTTCGCCGTCACCGATACCGAGGGAACTGCCGCGCCCGAGGGATCCGTAACTCTTCCTGACAGGTTCGCCGACACCTGGGCGCCCGCATCGGCAAAGCAGAAGCACAATAAGGCCAGCAATATGCCATACAAACGGGCTGCGGACGGACGGCCACCTGCGAACGGCATGCTTTTTGTCCTCGTCGAAGCTGTTGGAAGATTTAGGGCTGGTATTGCGGGGCGGTCTGCCCTCGGGGGCCTCTGAAAAAGCACGTTGGGGAACCTCGTCGGACAGCTTTCCTCGTTTTGAGCCAGCAACTTGGGGGACCAGCGGTCTCAAAAATCAGTTTGCTCAATATTGAACGGCGAACGCGCCCCAATTCACTGAAGAACCCGAACTGGATATATAGATTTGACCGAATAAAGTCGTTACTGTCAAACGTATATGTACAAATGGAGGCGACTGCTTGCCGGCATCCCCCAATCACGGCCCGGGGTATATACTGACCTCGTTCGCTACCCTCCCTGTAACATAATTCCAAGGGTTTGTACTATTTAGCGGTGGGAGCGCAAGATCATCGACGATTATAGGAGACTTCCCCCGCACGACGACCTCCCGCAAGGGGGGGACGGTGGCACACGCACGCCGTTCAAAGGGGAAAGCTCGTCTCCCGAAGCGAGGCTGCCCAGCGACGCCGACACCTTCGTCGGCCTCCCGCCCCAAGGCCCGCCAAACCCCGGCTCCATTTTCCCTCGGAGCCACCGGCGGTGCGCTCTTTGGCGGCCAGACGGTACTCGAGCCCGGTTTCATCCTCGGGCAGCGTTATGAGATCCTCTCCCTGCTCGGCGAAGGCGGCATGGGCGCCGTCTACAAAGCCCGCGACATCGAGCTGAGCCGCACCATCGCCCTCAAGACCATCCGCCGCGAATACGCCGCCAATCCTGCCATCATCGAGCGCTTCAAGCAGGAGCTGATCCTCTCCACCCAGGTCACGCACCGCAACGTCATTCGCATCTACGACCTCGGCGAAGCCGATGGCATCAAGTTCATCACCATGGAGTACGTCGAGGGTGTAGACCTGCGCACCCTCATCTATGAGCGAAAAAAGCTGCCCGCCGAAGAAGCCGTCGAGATCATCCAACAGGCCTGCAAGGCCCTTGAAGCTGCCCACGCCGTCGGCGTCATCCACCGCGACCTGAAGCCGCAGAACATCATGCGCGATGAGAGCGGCCGCATCCTGGTCATGGACTTTGGCCTCGCCCGTACCCTCGAGGGCGACGGCATGACGCAGACCGGCGCGCTCGTCGGCACGATGGAGTATATGTCTCCCGAGCAGGCCCTCGGCAAGCCGCTCGATCCGCGTTCGGACATTTTCTCCCTCGGCCTCATCTTCTACGAGCTTCTCACCGGCCAGACCCCCTTCCGCGCTGATAGCGCTCTTGCCAGTCTTATCAAGCGCACCCAGGAGCGCGCCGTTCCCGTTTCCTATCACGACAGCACCATCTCGCCTCCGCTGGTCCGCATCGTCAATCGCTGCCTCGATCGCGACGTGGATCTTCGCTATCAGACCGCGGCCGAGCTCAACGCCGACCTGAACAAGTGGAAAGGGAAGACCTCTTCCGGCTCCATCCCCTTACCCCAGCTCAGCTTTCCTTCTCCTGCGCAAACCTGGATCAAAAAACATCGCTGGTGGCTTGCCGGCGGAGCCGCCGCCTTGCTGCTCATCTCCACTGCCGGATACCTCGCAATCCATCTCTCCCACTTCAGATCGTCCGCAAAGCAACAGACCGCCGCGCCTCCCATGTCGCTCGCCATCCTGCCCTTCCGCAATGCTTCCGGAGATGAACGCGACGACTGGATCGGCGCCAACCTGGCCGACATGCTCAGCACCGACATTGGCCAATCGGCGCACCTGCGAGCCGTGCCTACTGATCGCGTCCACCAGGTGCTCTCTGACCTGCGCGTCGGCCCGCAGACCTCCATCGATCCCGACACGCTGCGCCGTGTAGCCGAATTCAGCAATGCCGATGTCGTCGTCTCCGGCCAGTTCGCGCGCTACGGCGACCAGATCGTCATCGACGCTGCCATTCGCGACCTCAAGCGGAACCAGACCATCTCGGTGAAGGCGCAGGCTCAATCGTCAAAGGACCTGCCCACCGCCATCGACTCGCTCGCCGACTCCGTACGCCAGCACCTGGCTCTATCGCCCGATGTCGTGAAAGAGCTGAAGGCGCAGTCCTTCAAGCCCGACTCAACTTCGGTCGACGCCCTGCACGCCTATAGCGAGGGATTGGCCCTCATGCGCGAGGGCAAGAACCTCGACGCTCTCAAGAGCTTCCAGTCGGCCGTCGCCTACGATGCGCAGTTTGCGCTCGCCTATTCACGCCTCGCCGAAGTGCAGGCCGAGCTGGGCTTCGCCGGCGACGCCGAACAATCCTCGCGCCGCGCTGTCGATCTCGCCCACAGCGAGAATCTCCCCCTGCCCGAGCAGTATCTGATCGACGCTAGCCATGCCCGCATTATCAAGAACAACAAGGAAGCCATCGCCGCCTACGAAAACCTCGCCGCCACCTGGCCCAGCGACGTTGATGTGCAGTACAACCTCGGCACTCTCTACATGGCTACCGGCGACTACACCAGGGCCCACGACATCTTTGCGAAAATCCTCGCCGCAGACCCGCGCAACATTAAAGCTCTCTGGGAAATGGGCGTCGTCGAAATCACCCTCGGCGACCCGCAGGCCGCGCTCGATTCCCTCAGCAAAGGCCTCAGCCTCGCCACCCAGGTCGACAACCAGGAGCAGAAGGCGCTCATTCTTCTCTCCACCGGCATCTCTTACCGCCTCCTCAACAAGCCCGATGAGGCGATGCGCAATTACCAGGATTCCATTGCCATCAACGAGAAGCTCGGCCAGAAGCGCGGCGTCGCCGCCGCTCTCGACGAGGTCGCTTACCTCCAGGCTATGAGCGGCAAATCCGACGAATCCCTCGCCAGCTACACCAAGGCGCTGGTTCTCTTGCGCGAGATCGGCATGAAGGAAGAGCAGGGCGATACCCTCCTCGAAATGGGCACTGTCTACCAGGATCGCGGCGACTATGACCAGGCGCTCGCCCACTACAAGGAAGCGCTCCAGATCCAGCGCGAAACCGGCGATCAGGGCTCCGAGGCCCTCTGCCTCAGCAACATTGGCGCCGTGTATCTCGCCAAGGGCGACACCGACAACGCCTTCACCAACTACCAGCAGGCCCTCCAGCTTCGCGAAAAGCTCGCCGTCCCCGACGACATCGTGCAGCCTCTTGAAGGGCTTGGCGAGGCCTACACCCACACCGGGCAGTACGATCAGGCAGTCGCTTCGCTCATGCGTGCCCTCGATCTCTCCCGCAAGGCAAATGACGCGCGCGCCATCGCCCTCGCCTCTCATCAGCTCGGCCTGGTCTTCGAGTATCAGGGCCGCCTCGGCGCCGCCGTCAAATCCCTGCAGGATGGCGTCAAGTCCTTCCGCGATCAGGGAGAGCACGGCGCCGCCATGGCTTCATTCCTCAACGATCTCGCCGGTGCTCTCGCGCGCGCCGGGAGAGGCGGCGAGGCGGCTCAGCCGCTCGACGAAGCAGACGGCATCGCACGCGGCCTCAAGAGCGACGCCCTGACCGCGCAAATCCTGAACACCCGCGGCGACGTGGCCTTCTACCAGGGAGACCTCTCCGCCGCCGATCGCTTTTATCAATCGGCGCTGCGCCTCACCGCCCGCATCAAGGACAACGACACCATCCTGCAGACAAAATTAAACGTCGCCAAAGTTGCCATCGCTCAGGGCCGCTCAAAGGATGCGCTCACCATACTGCGCCCGCTGCTCAAATCCGACAGCTCCGTCAGCGCCTACCTCTCTCTGCGCGCCGCCATCGCCTTCGCCGAGGCCGAACTTGGAACCAAGGACTATGCGCACGCGCAGCGCGATCTCGAGCAGAGCCGCAGCACCGCGGAAAAGGCCGGCATGCCTCTGGACACCGCCCGCATCTACTACCTGCTCGGAGAAGCGGCCCGGCTTGGCGGCAGCAACGAACACTCACAGATCGCCTACTACTACGGCGAAGCTGCGCGCCTGCTCGACGTCGTCCGCCGCGACCCCGGCGCCGAAAAGGTTCTCACCCGCGCCGACCTCAAAACTATCTACGACAACGCCAACAAGTTGAAGTAGCAGCTCTTGTACCGTATTAATCGCCTCTGAGTTGTCCTACCGCGTTTTGGAAATGTGTAGTCGAAGCTGCTGTCCTCAACCGACCCGGGGTCCCCAGCGACAGGTCTTCGTCGCTGGGGATGGACCTACAAGCGGCGGTCTTCCTCTTTCTCGCTGCTACTGCTCTTGGCGGGGACCGCGCTGGGGTCGAGGACGACGGTGCGAAACTTCATCTTCTTCAGATCGGAGTAGGCAATCTCCCATAATTCTCCGACAAAATCGCTAATGTCGTAGGCCTTCTCCCAGAAGAATTCGCCGAAGTTCGGATCGAAGAATACAAATGTTTTCTGGGTATCGCTCCGGTTGTGGTAGATGGCGGTTGCGTGGCCGGTCAATTTCTCGCCTTCATCGCGAAAGGAAACCATGAGGCCGCGTTCCAGGCCGGATGGCTCCATGGCCATCATCGCAATGTGCTGGTTCAGGAACGCGCTGACATCTCCCTTCGTCTTTACAACACACTCAGTGTCCATCCAGTCACCTTTGATTGTGCTGACATGAATACTTTCGAGGCCGCGCATCTTCTTAGTCCGGCTGAGTGCGAATTTTCGGAGTACTTGCGTCTCGGCATCGTGCGCGTTTGGATTGACGAGCGAGCCGTCTTCTTTCAGGACATCCTCCACCGTAACTTCTTCTTTTGATGACTTCCTGAGCTTTTGCACTGTTGCCACCCATCGTTCCTGGTTCAGGCGGAGCTCGTTGTAGAAGCCTGCCTGTATTTCCCCGGCCTTTAGCATGACCGCTTTTCGCTTCTCATTCTGCTCCGGGAGCATCAGGTCTTTGAGCTTCGACAGGAACGAAAAGTCCCCGGGGTTCTTTGTCTGGCTGGCGTAGCGAGCATCGTTGTAATTGCGTTTGTTCAGGAATTTTCGCCGCAGCCAATCAAAGGACATGCCATGGCAGATGCCCCCGGTAAACACCACGCCCTGTTCCGTTCCCTGGAACCAGGGGTATTCCTGATGGGCCCTGTTCTCGGCCAACAGATTGACGAGCCGCTCTCTCTGCTCTATCTTCCGGGAGATCGGATTGTCCTTCAGCCTTGCTGCAATTGAGGCTAGGGGGTTTGACCATTCCATGCAGTCGCCTCCGGTGAAACCTGGTGACAGAAGGTTAACTCAGACCCAAAACCTCCGGTTGGCGGCCGGATGACCATCCTTTTCGGTCCTGTCTTTGGACCGAAAGGGTGGGAGCCGTCAAAGCCAGGTGTCCGATTCAACTCCCATCCGGATACCCGCCCCGGTGCAGCACCATGGGAAAGTGCGGCAGCACCTCCGGCCTAGCCACAGATGCGCGCCACCCATCCGGATAGGGCTCGAGTCCACGAAACAGCGGCGACACCCCTGCGCCCGGCTCGTCAACCAGCACCGCAAGCGCCTCCCGCAGTTCATGGATCACGTCCTCGCCGAAGCGCCCCCGCCAGCCTTCCTCGATCGCGGTCAGCCGATCAAGATACGCTCTCTGAGCCTTCAACCCCTTTTCTGTCAGGCGGACAACCTTTGCGCGGGTCTTCATCGGATCCGCCTCGAGGACGACCACGCCTTTTTTTCCGAGAACCCCCATCGCCATGCTGATCGCCTCCTTTGACACGCCGCTCAGCCGCGCAAGATCTCTCATCCTCACCCCGTTCTCATCGAGCACCCGCAGCACATTCGCGCCGATGGCCAGCGAAATCTCCGACTCCGCCTCAAACTCGATCGCAAACGTCAGCAGCAACCTCGACAACAGCGTCGGCAGACCCGCTTCTAAATCCCCGCCCGCACCCTTTTCCGCTTGCCGGCCCCGATCCGGTACCGGCCCTCTGCTGAATAGCCCGTAACCCAGAATCGGAAGGAATTCCGGCAGCGCCATCTCCATCTGGCTTAGCAGCGCCCGCATAGCTTCCCGCAGCCGCGCCATCGCCTTCTCGCCAAACCGCACCCGCCACCGTTCCTCGATCACGCCAAAGAGCGGCCGCCACACCTCCCGAGCCATCCTTCCCTTGATCGTCGCGCGAATCACCCAGTCGCGTCCCGGCCGTCCCACCACGCTGCGTCGGCTGTGAGTGCTGCCGGCCGTTCCAGCTGGGTCGACAACCACGTAACCCCACCTCTGCATGCCGTGCAGATTCGTCGGCGTTCGGGCCTGCTCTTCCAACTCGCCCACCGTCACGCCTCCATCAACCACGAACTTCATGCATGTGAGGTACATCGCCATCGACGCCAGCCACGGCCCCGAACTAGATCCATGTTTCGTCGTTGTGTGCGGCATCTGCCGCTCAAATTCGTTATCGAATTCGATGGTGAAAGCCACCAGCGTCTGCGAAAGCAGAGTTGGTAAGGGCAGACCCGCCCCAGAGTCGCCTGCCGGGCTCGCCTTCGGGCTCCCTTTCTGGTTGACTGCCCTGCTTTGATCAGCCGATCGCATACGGAGGATACGTTTGGCCGCGCTATCCAGCCGCAATCTCCAATCAACCCGGAATGGGTCTCAACCGGTGAATGGGTTAATGTGAATTGTTTTGTATCAGGGCATGGCCTCAGCCATGCCACAACCGGCGTAAATCAATCCGGCTTTAGCCGCTGGGGGATTGCCCCTTCAAATTGACACTACCAATCAACCTGAATCCCTACAGCTCCCCTTTTCCCTTGAACTCACTGCTAGCTGCCCGATTCAAGCCCCATGTTGGCCTGAGTGGTCGCAGCCCCGGTGCCCTTTGGACTGAAGGGTGGGGACCCTCCAAAGGGCAATAATTACCTTAACTCCACCACCTGTTTTGGGCATATTTAGGTTCATGGAGAACGTTATGAGTTACGAACCTAAGAGCCTTCAAGAGGCGGTCGTATACTTTTCCAACCCCTCTCCAGTTCGGAACCCATTTTCACTGCCATATGAGTGGTCTGAACCTCTTTCTGAGGTATCCCTCGCCCAGCGTCCTAGATGTTGAGTTTAAAAATGCACTCATAGCTGGAGCCATGTGAGCAAAACGCGTATTCCTCGTTACTATCCTATTCACGCCCCACGCGAACATATCAGCAATCTGGACGCCGGGAGACTTCTCTTTACATGCGGAGCCGACATGCACGATTTGTGACCACATGCTGTGTCTCCCCGAAATACGGTCTCTCTCGGTCTCTTTTTCCCACTCAGCTTTAAAGATCGGCTCAAAAGGTTCGCCTTGGTCAAAATAGAAAGCCGCCTCCAAGTCGAGACCCGTATATTTCGAGACATACCAGTTCGTGATCCAATCAGTGCAATATTCCGCGCATAGCTTCGTCGGGGAGTCCATTTGATAAGTTTTGCCCTGAAGCATACGGTAGTCATCCATATTCAGAGTTACCGAGATTTGACAATATGTTCCCTTATCGAGCGTAGTTCGACTTTTGGATCATCCCAGCCCCTATCGCTATCGAATTCCTTTCTTAGGTTGCAGGCCTCTACAGAGTGGAAGTATTTTGCTGGCGGATCGTGCGCCAAGAGTATCGCATTCCAGCGACCCTCAATTTCCCCCCAGGTGCTGTCATTGGTCGCAACACCTGCCAGAGTCATGAACGAATCTTCCGCCTGACCACTGCGGTCATAAAATGACTTAAGCACCGAGAGAACGCATCCTTCCGGTAGATTGAACGTGGGCCAGCAGCGCCCCAAGAAACTCTTCGGGCGACTCACAAGACATCCCCATCATCAACCTTCTCTCTGGTGGAGTTAAGGTAATTATTGCCCTCCAAAGCCAGTTGGCGTACAATTTCCCCTCTTCGAGCTAAAATAGAAATAGAGCATCCAGAAACCAGACAGACCGCCCAACGGCGGTCTTTTTCATTTTCTTCGCCAGAAACAATGCGGTCTGGCTAGCCTTTAGCGAACCCACATCACTCGTAAAATGAATGGGTTACAGGAATACCAAATAGAATGAATGGGTTACAGCATTACAGCGCAGCACCGGCCCTTAAACAACGCCGAATGAGACGGTTACGGCGCTATCCAATGGAATGAATGGGTTACAGTATTACAGCGCAGCGGCGGCCCTTAAACCACGTCATATGAGACGGTTACGGCTCTCATCCAATAGAATGAATGGGTTACAAAATTATGAGCCAATAAGCATAGTCGAATGAATGGATTACAGAATAATAGAAAATCCGGGGGGGAGGGGGGTACCCCTACCCTTTCCCCTTGAAGTACTGAACCTCGCGCTCATGCTGTTTGGCCTTATCTAGACTGGAAAACGTCCCCAGGTTGCGCCGCTTGCCTGTCGAAGCGTCTTTCTTGCGCGAATACAGCCGATATTCACCCGATTTCAGTTTGCGGATCATCTAAGACTAGATGCCGCCCGATTGGTTCGCGTACATTAGCTGCGTCGGGCCGTCGAAATTGCAGATTGTCGGAAAGGACGACATCATGCCGCATCGAACCCACATCCTCTCGCTCGCGCTCCTTCTCGTCGCGCCGTTGACCTTCGCCCAAAGCAGCCCCGCGCCCAGCCACGCCGTCACCGGAACCGTCTCCTACCGCCAGCGCATCGCCCTTCCTCCCGACGCTATCGTCCGCCTCGTCCTCGAAGACGTCTCGCTCGCCGACGCGCCCGCTAAATCCATCGGTGAGGCAGAGGTCCCGACCGGTGGCAAGCAGGTCCCCATCGCCTTCGACATCAAATACGATCCCGCCGCCCTTGACCCCGCGCACCGCTACCAGATCCGCGCCACGATCACCTCCGGCGGCAAGCCGCTCTTCACCACCGCGACGGCATACCCTGTTCTCACCCACGGCGCTCCGGAGAAGCAGGTTGAGATCCTCGTCGAGCCGGTGCCCGCTCCGCCCGACAACACATCCGCCGCACCCCTTACCGGAACCCACTGGACCCTTGCCCAATTGAATGACCAGACCATCGCGCCCCAGTCCGGCCGGGCCGAGATCTACCTGGAGCTCGCTCCGGACAGCAAGCGCATCTCCGGTTCCGGCGGATGCAACCGCCTGATGGGAGCCTACGAGCTCGATGGGTCTACCCTCCGCTTCACCCAGGTGGCCAGTACCATGATGGCGTGCCCAGGTGACGCCATGCCTCGCGAGCAGGCCTTCGTAAAGGCTCTCAGTGACACCACCGGCTTCCGCATCCACGGCGCCACCCTCACCCTGCTGGATAAAAATGACGCCGTGCTCGCCCACTTCGAGGCTCAGAGCGCCGACAAGCAATAGCCGATCTCTGCGAAAATAGCCGTCAGTGCCCGAACTTCCCGAAGTAGAAACCGTCGCCAACGGCGTCAATGAGCGAATCCGTGGCGAACGAATTCAATCCGTCTGGCTAAGCCGTTACAAGGAGCCCTTCAAGACACGGCCGGAGCCAATGTCTGAAGCCCTTACCGGCGCTCGCATCGAGCGGGTCTATCGTGTCGGCAAGCATATTGTCTTCGACCTGAGTCGTGAGGAGTCTTCCACTCAGTGGATCGTCCATCTCGGCATGACCGGCCGCCTGCTCGTCTCCGCCACCGACGTGCCCGTTCCCGCCCATACCCACGCCATTCTTTCTCTCAGCTCTGGCCGCGAGCTCCGATTCGTCGATCCCCGGCGTTTCGGCCGTCTGGCTCTTCACCAGGCCAGCGCAGAAAACTCCTTCCGCGGACCGGGCCACGAGCCACTCACCATCTCCGCCGAAGATTTCGCCGCCCTCTTCCGTGGCCGCAAGCTCCCGATCAAGGCCGCCCTCCTCAACCAGAAGCTCCTGCATGGCGTTGGCAACATCTATGCCGACGAGAGCCTCTTCCACGCCGGCATCCGCCCCGCCCACATGGCTGGACGCCTCACCCGCGCCCGCCTCGAACGGCTTCGGACTGCACTCCAGGCCATCCTCCGCAAAGCCATCCAGCTTGGTGGCTCTTCCGTTTCCGACTATGTCGACGCCGACGGGGTAGCCGGCTTCTTCCAGCTCGAGCATCGCGTCTACATGCGCACCGGCCAGCCCTGTCTCGTCTGCGGTACCCCGATTCGCCGTACCCTCCTGGCCGGCAGGGGCACCCACTATTGCCCTCGCTGCCAGCGATAACCATCGTGATTCCCGACGTCGTTCGCCCCGCCAATTACCCTTCAAAAACAAGTTCTTGGTATGGTTTTACGAAGTCTCATAGATAGGCGCCTTCCAGATTCTGAATTTCCATCACATCGCCCGAACCGCAAGTGCCACATTCCAAAGAAAAATCCGAACGGCATAACGATTGCTTATTACGTTGGCAGCCAGCGACGCACAGGCTCTCCGCCAAAACAGAAGAGCCATGCGAAATGAGTTCCGGCCAACGAGAGCAAGAACCCCACGAGGTTTAGCCCGGGCCGGAGCGAACAAGTCCCAAAGCTCTTAAAAGGCAGTGGGCATTTCAGGGAGGCCAGTGACGGCCATCGGAAGGTGAGTCGGAAGCCACCGCACAGCGCGGTGGCTTTTCTCTTTTCTGGGGTATTTCCTCAACTTTATGCACTCCATTTCTCGTGCCTTCCATCTCTCGCATATGATGGCTTTACCCCTCCCACTGTGAGGCATTCGTTCATGCGTTTTCGCCGCCGCTGCCGTCTCCCGCGTTCTCTGGCCGCTCTCTTTCTCGGGACAGCTCTTGTCGCCTCAGTCCTTGTAGCCCAAACCACCAGCATCCCTCTTAGCCCCGCCGAAAAGGCCATCGTCCCTGAGCTTCAGGGCCTCCGCGGCGTGCCGGACGCGCAGCGCGGACAGCGCACCACCGATATTGCTCTCGAAATTCGCGCCCTGCCTGCTGGTCCCAATAAGGTGCGGCTGGCCGTGGGCCTAGCCGGGCTCTCCACTGAGGGCGACTTCGGCAAGGACACCCTCCAGGCCGTCGCGACCACTCTCGAGACTTCGCTTTCAGAGACGCCTATCCCGGACAGTGACGGCAAGCCGGTACGCCCCTACATCGAGTTATCCAAGCTCGTCCGCTATGAACACGTCACCACAAATCTCCAGGCTCCGCAGTTGTCCGAAGCGCAGGCACTGCTTGAGGCACAGGAAGCCGACATCCAGAAAATCGACTTCACCCTCACCGACATCTCCGGCAAAGAATGGACTCTCAAGAAGCTCCACGGCAAGGTGGTCCTGGTCAACTTCTGGGCAGCCTGGTGCCCGCCCTGCCGCAAGGAGATGCCCGACCTCGAAACCCTTTACAATCATTTTGAGAAGCAGGGCTTCGTCGTCCTCGCCATTTCCGACGAAGACGCCGCCAAGGTCACACTTTTCATCTCCGATCGCAAGGTCACCTATCCCGTCCTGCTCGACCCCGGACGCAAAGTCACAGAGAGCTTTCATGTCGACGGTATACCTAAGAGCTTCGTCTTCGACCGTGATGGCAAGTTCGTCACGCTGTCCATTGACATGCGGACCGAGGGCCAGTTCCGCCGGATGCTCGCACAGGCCGGTCTTCACGACTGACCAGGACCCGCCCGGAAAATCCCATTTCAGACCATTCACCACCTTTGGGGGAGTCCGAACCCCTTGCCAGCCAACCGATTTTGCGATAGCATCATCTTTGTCTATCGAGCGGCTGACGCCAACCTTCGGAAAAGGGGCTCGCCGCGATTCTCGAGAGTCAAACAGGATTTCAACTGACGCGTCTCACCGTGGCCCACGTCGGCAGGAATGCAGTTGCAGGCTTGACCGTGGTTGAATGACAAACATCCGTGGTTTTGGGTTTCAAAGCATTTGTCTCCATTGCGATCTGTAAATCCGTTCGTCCTGCCGCCTGGTCGCTCCCCGGAAGCACGTTGCATTTGTGCCGACCCCCGGCTTCACGCTGAAACTTCACGACTTTCCGGCATCGTTTGACGCGAAAAAGGGGGCAGCGCCTCCGCCGGAATCCGCTGCCACTACTTAAGCAAGCACCAGGAAGTGCACGCATGACAACAGAGCAGAACCTGTCCCAGCCTCAGCCTCAGGCACAGCCGCCTGAGATGCAGCAGGGGCCGCAGGGACAGAATCAGGGTCACCGCAGACGGCGGCGCAGAAGAAAAGGTAACAAAACCGCCGCCCAGGCAAACGGACAGTCACCCCAGCAGAACCTGCCCAGCCAACCCGGCCAGCAAGGTCAGGGACAAAAAGCCAAGCCCTCCAGCCAGAACCGCTTCTTCCAGAAAAATGGCAATGGACAGCAGGGCGGCGGCGGCCGGCGCAAGGGCAAGCAACGCAAGCAGCAGGTCTTCGTTGGACCCATGGACCATAGCTACCGCACTGTGAATGGCAACGTCGCCGACTCTCCGCCCTCGACGATCGAGCTCCGCAATGGCAACGTGAACGGCGGCGGCCAGTCCAATGGTTACGGCTACGGATACGCGAACGAGCTCTACGCTCCTCCCGAGCCTGCCATTCCTATTCGCGAAGACGCACCCACACGGATCTACTGTTTTATCGAGGACCTTTTCTTCCTCGCCAAGATCCAGGAGACGGCTCGCAAACTCGGCATCAAGGTAGCCTTCGTCAAACCGGACAAGGAAGTGCTGGCGAAGCTCACCGACGCCGGCGACCGTCCCTCGCTCATCGTCTTCGACCTGAACAATGCGAATGCCAAGCCGATCACGCTGATTCCGAAGCTCCGCTCGAAGCTCAAGAAGGGAACCTCGATCATCGGATTCCTTTCGCACCTGCAGGGCGACCTCAAGGCCAAAGCCATCGAAGCCGGATGTGACATGGTTATGCCGCGTTCCGCCTTCTCGCAGAACCTTCCTAACCTCCTTCGCCGTCACGGGCTCGACGAGGAAGAGGAATTCGACAACCTGCCGGTCTAAGCTTCGGGTTGGCTCAAAGCCATTCGCGTTCAAGGACGTTTCGCGTCGACGGTCGCAATCATCGACCGTAGCCTTCGTGAGCCGTGTGCTTTTTGAGCGCACGGCTCAGATTGTTTGTCCGCGAGGCAGCCTTTCGCGAATCCCGCCCGCGACAAGTCCTGGGCGTTTTCGGAGGTGGTCAGATGATTTCCGGTGCTCACATCATCGTCTACAGCGAAGACCCCGAGGCGGACCGCGCCTTTTTTCGCGACGTTCTCGGATTCAAATCCGTCGATGCGGGCCATGGCTGGCTGATCTTCGCCCTCCCGGCCGCGGAGGCCGCATTCCATCCAGCCCAGGAGGATGGCGCTCACGAGCTCTATTTCATGTGCGATGACCTGAAAGCGGAGATCGCCTCCCTCGCAAACAAAGGCGTCCGGTGTTCCGATATTCAGGAGGCACGATGGGGTTCGATTACAAAGATTCAGCTTCCCAGCGGCGGTGAGATTGGGCTGTATCAGCCGAAGCACTCCACGGCTCTCGGTCTGTGATCTCTTCAGTGGCTGAAATTCGAATCCTCCGGAAATCGAAGCGCTGTGTAACAATGGCCTGCGAAGTCGAACTCCTCAAAATCTTCGTTTCGAGGCCCGTACTCATGCCGCGCACTCTCGCCGCCGCTCTCTCCTTAGCCTTGCTCTTCGCTATAGCCCCAAGCGTCACCGCGGCCGCCCAGGACGCCTCGCCCACGCCTCAGGCAGGTCAGGGACAGCCCCATGCGCAGCGCCGGCCCATGCCCAAACCCACCAACCTACAGGTTCTTCCCAAGGACATCGCCGTTCCCGACCTGCTCGCCATGATGCGCGGCTTTACCGGGGCCCTGGGAGTCGAGTGCCAGTTCTGCCACGCCTCTGATCCAACGACGCACAAGCCGAACTTCGCCTCCGACGCCAATCCTGACAAGGCCATCGCCCGCACCATGATCGCCATGACCCGGGAGATTAATGCCAAGTATATGTCCCAGGTCAAAGATCCTGACGCCACTCCCGCTGACAAGACCGTGACCTGCGGCACCTGCCACCGCGGCAACTCCATGCCCGCTGCCTTTACCCCCGTCGCCAGGCCGGGCCAGCACATGGACCATCCTCCCGCACCCGCGCCAGAATCGAAGCCTCAATAGTGTTATCGGCGCGGCTGAATCAGCGCATTATCGATCAGCCGCGTCGTCCCCACCACTGCTGCGACAGCCGCCAGCGCGCCCCGGCGCACGCTCACCACATCTTCAAGCGACTCCGGATCGACAATCCTGCAGTAGTCCACGCGCACACCAGGCTCTCCTGCAAAAATAGCCAACGCTTCCGCGATCAGAGCGTCTGACTCGACCACCCCCTGCGCGGCCTGCTCCTCAATCCGACGCAGCGCCCGGCTTAACACGAGCGCTTGGCAACGCTCTTCAGGAGATAAATACCGGTTCCGCGAGCTCAGCGCCAGCCCATCCGCCTCGCGTACCGTGGGACACACCACCACCTCCAGATCGAAATCCAGATCGCGGACCATCCTCCGCAGCACCGCCACCTGCGCCGCATCCTTCTGCCCGAAAAAAGCCTTGTCCGGAGCGATGATATGAAACAGCTTCGCCACCACCGTCGCCACACCGCGAAAATGCCCGGGCCGCGACTCGCCATCCAGCCGATCGCTAATGCCTTCCACCTCGACAAACGTGCTTGCGCCAGGCGGATACATCTCTTCCGCCAGGGGCGCGAAGATCAGATCGACGCCCTCGCTCTCGAGCAGCGCACAGTCCGCATCCCACGTCCGCGGATACCTCCCGAAATCCTCATTCGGTCCAAATTGTTTCGGATTCACAAAGATCGATACAACGACCACATCGCACTGCGCCCGCGCCGCGCGCACCAGCGATACGTGCCCTCCATGCAGCGCCCCCATCGTCGCAACGAAGCCGATGCCCCGGCCGCCGGCACGCAATTCGCGCACCGCCCCCCTGGTTTCCTCGATTGTCCTGGCAATCCGCATCAGGCCTTGCGGACGAGGCGCGCCTTCTCCCCGGGAGCCTTCAGCGCGACAGCTGCTTCCGGAGCCTTCAGTGCCTCATTGACCTCGCGAGACACGTGGTAGCTCTCCGACTCATCTGGAAACGACCGCTCCTCCACGTCATGAACGTAGCCTTCAATCGCACTCCGGAACAGCGCCGCCGCATCGCCGTACTGGCGCACAAACTTCGCCGGCCGCGAGAAGCTCAGGTTTACCAGGTCGTGAAAGACCAGAATCTGCCCGTCGCAATCCGGGCCCGCGCCAATACCGATCGTCGGAATATGTAACTGCGAAGTAATAATCGACGCCACCTCGCGCGGCATCCCCTCAAGTACGATCGACGCCGCGCCCGCCGCCTCCAGCATGCGCGCATCGCGCGCCAGTTCCTCAGCCGCGGCCAGCGTCTTGCCCTGAACCTTGTAGCCGCCCATGCGATGGACCGCCTGCGGCGTGAGCCCCAAATGGCACACGACCGGAATTTCCGCCTCCGTCAGCCGCTCGACCAGCTCGCACCGCGAAGCGCCCCCCTCGACCTTCACCGCCTGCGCGCCCGCCTCTTTCACAAACCGCGCCGCGTTGGCCACGCCCTCGGCCACGCTCACGTGATACGACCCGTACGGCATATCTGCGACCAGGATCGCATGCCTCACCGCCCGCCTCGCCGCGCGCGTGTGATGCAGCATCTCGTCCATGGTCACTGGCAGAGTGCTGTCGTAGCCCATTACCACCATGGCCAGCGAGTCGCCCACCAGGATCAGGTCCACGCCCGCCTCATCCACCAGCCGCGCGGTCGCATAGTCATAGGCCGTCAGCGCCGTAATAGGCCTGCCTGCCTGCTTCTTCTCTTGTAATGTCTGGAAAGTCACTTTCGGCGTGACCGTCTGCGCGCCCGCTGTCTTATCCGCTGCTCGGCGCTGCGGAAATTCGTAATACTCATATTGTCTCCAGTGCAGCTTCCTCTCCGAGGAATGCCACCCGAACCAATTTCTGACGATACGCCGCGGTGCAGGCATGTAAAGCGCAGCGGGAAGGTGTGGTCAGCTCTTGCCGCATAATTCTTTTGAGGAGGTGTCAGAATGAGCCGGACTCGAAAAGACTCAAACCAAGTCGGAAACACCGTTCTCGAAGTAATCAAAAAGAACGATGGTATGTTTGAAATCTTCTTAAATGGCGAGATGTACTGCAGTCACGTTCCTAGAAAGATATCTGCCAGAGGAACTCTGTGTACGCTTCGGATTCTGTGGCGAGGAGTACGACTCGATTCTAAGTGAAGTCAATCAATACGGCAGGACAAGGATCACGTTCTGATAACTTTCTCCCGTCCCACTCCCCGCATCAGCCCCACATACACTGCGCCCGACACAAAAAATCCCGTAAACCACGCGTAGTCGAAGAGCAGATGCACCGCCGGCACGAACCGTCCCGTCAACGCGCAGACCACGCCTGCCGCTAGCGCGATCATCGCCCGCGGATTGATCCCGTTCCTGTATTCGTAAATCCCGCCGCGCCTGTAGAGCGATTCCATATCCAGCTGGGTTCGCCGAATCAGAAAGTAGTCGGTGATCATAATCGCTGCTACCGGACCCAGCAGCGCCGAATACCCGATCAGCCATTCAAAAATATAGTTGTGAAAGCTCGCCATCAGCTTCCAGGGCATCATCGCCAGACCCAGAAAGCCGGTAATCAGTCCGCCCGTCCGGAACGAAATCAGCCTCGGATTCAGATTTGAAATATCGTTCGACGGCGACACCACATTCGCCGCGACATTTACATTCAGCGTCGCCACCAATAATCCGACCATCGCCAGGAGCGCCACAAATGGCTGATGAAACTTCGCCATCAGGTCGATCGGGCTCCAGATCGGCTGCCCGAAAATCACCGCCGACGCAGACGTCACCGCCACGCCGATAAACGAGTACAGCGTCATCGCCACCGGCAGGCCGAAAGCCTGCCCCACCACCTGCGAATTCTGAGACTTCGAGTAGCGTGTGAAGTCCGGAATATTCAGCGCCAGCGTCGCCCAGTATCCAACCATTGCTGTAAGCGATGGGAAGAAGAAGCGCAGAAACGCTCCGGTCGAATGAAACCGGCTCGGCTCCGAAAGCATCGGACCGAATCCGCCCGCCTTCACCAACGCAAAGACCAGCAGAGCCAGCGCCATCACCAGCATGAACGGCGCCGAAAAGCTCTGAAAGAATCGAATGCTCTCGACGCCCTTCCACACCACCGCCATGTTCAGCGCCCAGAAACCTAGAAAGCACGCCCACACCGACCACGGAGCCGCAGCCACTCCCGGCCACACAACAATCAACATTGCGTGAATCGCCTGCCCGCCAATCCACGACTGAATCCCGAACCAGCCGCAGGCCACGATCGCTCGCAGAATCGCCGGGACATTCGCGCCGCGCACGCCAAACGGCGCGCGCACGAACACCGGAAACGGAATCCCGTACTTCGCCCCCGCATGCGCATTCAGCAGCAGCGGGACCAGCACAATCAGATTGCCCAGCAGAATCGTGCCGATCGCCTGCTTCCAGTTCATCCCACCGGCAATCAGCCCCGAGGCAAGCATGTACGTGCTCACCTCCATCGACATCGCAAACCACAGCGAGATGTAGTTGTACGTACCCCACGTGCGATGCGCAGCCGTCGTCGGCGCGAGGTCCGCGTTGTATAAACCCGACCGCTCCGCCTCCGCCGTCTCCGCTATTGCCATGCGCCCCCGCGCGCCGCACGCCGCAGATAATTCCCGCGCCCCGCCTTGCCCAGATATTTGCCCTTCTCCACAATCAGCTCACCGCGCGAATAGACCTGCCGCGCATTGCCGCGCACCTTGAAGCCCTCAAACATCGAGTAATCCACGCGCATGTTGTGTGTCGCCGCACTGATCGTGTGCTCAGCGTTCGGATCCCACAGCACCACATCCGCATCGCTGCCCGCCGCAATCGTCCCCTTCTTCGGATACATCCCGAAAATCCTTGCCGGCGCCGTCGACGTAATTTCCACAAACCGGTTCAGCGTCAGCTTGCCCGCATTCACGCCATGGTGATGAATCAGCTGCATGCGGTGCTCAATTCCCGGCCCGCCATTCGGAATCTTCGTGAAGTCGTCCTTGCCCAGCGCCTTCTGGTCCTCAAAGCAGAACGGGCAATGATCCGTCGACACCACCTGCAGATGATCGTGCTTCAATCCATCCCACAGCTTCGGCTGATTCTTCTTCTCGCGCAGCGGCGGAGTGAACACATACTTCGCATCCTCAAAGCTCTCGCCCTTCATATGGTCTTCAATCGAGAGCAGCAGATACTGCGGACACGTCTCCGCAAACGCAGGCAGCCCGCGGTCCCGCGCCTCCCGGACCTGATTCAGCGCGTCCTCGCTCGAGAGATGCACGATGTACACTGGCACGCCGGCTAGCGACGCCATCACAATTGCACGGTGCACCGCTTCCGCCTCTGCAATCGTCGGCCGCGTCAGCGCGTGGTGGATCGGAGCCTTCTTGCCCTCCGCCAGAGCCTTCTGCACGATCACATCGATCACGCTGCCGTTCTCGGCATGCATGCAGATCAGCGCGCCATTCTTCGCCGTCTGCTGCATTGCCTTGAATATCGTTGCGTCATCCACCATCAGCACGCCGGGATACGCCATGAACAGCTTGAAGCTGGCCACGCCCTCGCTGACCATATCGTCCATGTCCTCAAGGCCCGACGTGCCGAGGTCGGTGACGATCATGTGCAGTCCGTAATCGACGCATGCCTTGCCCTCAGCCTTCTTCCACCACGTATCGAGCGCGTCACGCATCTTGGTGCCCTTCGCTTGAATGGCGAAGTCAACAATCGTAGTCGTCCCGCCAATCGCCGCTGCGCGCGTCCCCGTCTCGAAATCATCCGCCGAAGTCGTTCCGCCGAACGGCATATCGAGATGCGTATGCGCGTCGATACCCCCCGGCAGGACGAGTAATCCCGCCGCGTCGACAACCGTATGTCCCTGCAGATCGATCCCCGCGCGGACCTCGCGAATCGTCGCCCCCTCGATCAGCACATCGGCAGCCATCGTCCGATCCGCGTTGACGACCACTCCATCCTGAATCAGCAATCCCATTGAGATAGTCCTGTTCACCCATGCATAGCAGGCGGTGCGCACTCTTTCGAACGCGTCCGCTCTTCCCACGTCTCCGGCGCAAGCCCTGTCGGCACCTCAACCATCGTGATGCACTCATCCACCGGACACACGAGCGAACACAGATTGCACCCCACACACTCCGTCTCATCCACACGCGGAATACGCTCAATCGGAGTTACATGTTTCGAGCCATTGCGAGAAATGGCATCCAGCTTGGGAATCGGCGTCACCGCAATCGTCGCGCGCGTCGCTGCCTCAATCGCAGCGGGAGTCGCATGCAGCTCGACCGGCCCATCAACAGGTCCAGTCACACGGTCGCGATGAATGCACTGGTGCGCCCCATCCCAGCACGCGATGTAGCACAGGTCGCAGCCAATACATTTGGACTCATCGATCCGTGCGACGATTTTGTAATTCAGATTGAGGTGTTTCCACTCCGTCACGCGCGGCAGACTCAACCCGCGAAAGTCCTCGATGCTCGCGAAGCCCTTCTCGCGCATCCAGCCTTCCAGGCCTTCGATCATGTCTTCCACGATCCGATACCCGTAGTGCATCACCGCCGTGCACACCTGCACCGTTCCGCAGCCCAGCAGAAAAAACTCCGCCGCATCTCTCCACGTCGCGATGCCGCCAATGCCCGAGATCGGCAGCGCACCTTCCGCATCGCCCGCCACCTGCTGCACCATGTTCAAAGCGATGGGCTTCACCGCCGGCCCGCAATAACCGCCGTGCGATGACTTGCCATCCACATTCGGCCTCGGCGTCAACGTGTCGAGATCGATGCCCGTAATCGAATTGATCGTATTGATCGCCGACACCGCATCCGCGCCGCCGCGTTTCGCCGCGCGCGCAATCACGCGAATGTCGGAGATATTCGGCGTCAGCTTCACAATCACCGGCGTGCGCGCCTTCTCCTTCACCCAGCCAGTGATCATCTCCGCGTATTCCGGAACCTGCCCCACCGCCGAGCCCATACCGCGCTCGCTCATCCCGTGCGGACACCCGAAGTTCAGCTCCAGCCCATCTGCGCCCGCATCCTCAGCCTGCGCAACAATCCTGTGCCACGCCTCATGTTTCGACTCCACCATCAGCGACGCGATCACCGCATTCTTCGGATAGCGCTTCTTTACCTCCGCGATCTCGCGCAGATTCACGTCGAGCGGCCGGTCGCTGATCAGCTCAATATTGTTGAGCCCCATCATGCGCTGCCCCTGCCAATCAATGGAGGAATAGCGCGAAGCCGTATTTGTTACTTGCTCGCCGATCGTCTTCCAAACCGCCCCGCCCCATCCCGCATCGAAGGCGCGCATCACCTGCTCGCCGCAGTTCGTCGGCGGAGCCGACGCCAGCCAGAATGGATTCGGCGATGCAATCCCCGCAAAATTCACAGCGAGACCAAGATCACGCTCAGGCATACGCCGCCTCCAGTTCCCGTGCCATAGCAAGTGCCGCACGCTTCCCATCGGCGACAGCATCCACCACCTCGCGTCCGCCGTTCACGCAATCGCCGCCGGAAAAATATTTCAGATTCGTCGTTTTTCCCGTCGCGCGCTCAACCACCACGCGACCCTTGTCCAGTGCAACGCCCTTCATGCTCTCCAGCAATTCCAGCAGCGGAGACTGCCCGATCGCCGTGATGATCAGATCGCACGCAAGTAAAAACTCCGATCCCGGAACCGGCCGCAGCGCATCGTCCACCCTCGTACACTCCAGAAACTCGAGCATCCCGCCATCGCGCGCTCACTCGTCACCGGCACGGTCTGCCACAGGAACCGCACCCCCTCCTGCTTGGCATGCTCGTATTCAAAATCGAACGCCGACATGCTTTCTCGTTTGCGCCGGTAGACAATCGACACTTCCTCGGCGCCCAGCCGCAGCGCCGCATTCGCCGCGTCGATCGCCGTATTCCCCGCGCCGATTACCGCAACCTTCCCCGTAGCGCGCGTGATCTTCGCCGTCTTGTACGCGGCAATGAACTCCAACGCATCCACCACGCCTGAGTGATCGCCGCCCGGAACCCTCAGCCCATGCCCCGCGCCCAGTCCCACGCCGATGAAAATCAAAATCGAAATCCCGCTTCGATCGCTCGCCAGCTCTCCGCATCGACTTCGACACCAGATCGAAACTCCACGCCCAGCTCTTCAATCAGCTCGATCTCCCGCAGGCTCGCCCACGCCGGCAGCTTGTACTCGGCCACGCCGTAGGTGTTCAACCCGCCCGGCAGCGGACGCCGCTCGAACACCGTCACCGCAAACCCCTGCTGCGCCAACTCCGCCGCACACGCCAGCGACGCCGGCCCCGCGCCGATACACGCCACCTTCCCGGTGCGCGTCCCGGAAAATTTGCGCGCTAGTTTCCCGCCGCGCGCGTGAAACGCATCCATCGCAAAGCGCTGCAGCCGTCCGATCTCGATTGGCTGCTCGTTATAGTGATGCATCACGCATGCGCCTTCGCACAGCACATCCACGGGACACACCCGCGAACAGCTCGCCCCCAGCACATTCGCATCCAGAATCGTCCGTGCCGACCCGTTCAGATTCCCGCTGGCAATCTTCTTGATGAATTTCGGCACATCGATATGCGTGGGACACGCCGTCGTGCACGGCGCGTCAAAGCAGTTCAGGCATCGATTCGCCTCAATCACTGCCGCCTGCGCCGCAAACGGAGGGTGCAGATCCGGAAAGCGTTCGGCGATAATCGGATGCTGTTCGCGCATTAGGCTCCTGCATTGAGAGCTACAGCTTCACCAGATCTCCATACAGCTCCGGACGCCGGTCCCGGAAGAACTGCCACGTCTTGCGCACCTCGGCAATCTTGTCGAGATCCAGATCTGCCGTCAGTACTTCGTCCTTATCGCGCGACGCCTGCGCGAAGATCTGCCCCCGCGGATCGCAGAAATAACTCTGCCCATAGAATTCGCCGATATTCCACGGCGCTTCCATCCCCACGCGATTGATCGCGCCAACGAAGTACCCGTTCGCCGCCGCATGCGCCGGCTGCTCCAGTTTCCAGAGATACTCGCTCAGCCCCGCCACCGTCGCCGACGGATTGAACACAATCTCCGCTCCATTCAGTCCCAGCGCCCGCGCTCCTTCGGGAAAATGCCGGTCATAACAGATATAGACGCCGATTTTGCAGAATCCGAGATCAAACACCGGATACCCTAGATTCCCCGGCCGGAAATAAAACTTCTCCCAGAAGCCCGGCGCCACATGTGGAATATGCGTCTTGCGATACTTCCCGAGATACTTCCCCTCGCGATCGATCACCGCCGCCGTGTTGTAGTAAAAGCCATCTGCCTCGATCTCATACACCGGAACCACCAGCGCCAGCTTCAACTCTTTCGCCAGCGACTGCATCAGCTTGATCGTCGGCCCATCCGGAACCGGCTCCGTAAAGTCATACCAGCGCGTCGTCTGCTCCGCGCAAAAATACGGCCCGTAAAAAATCTCCTGCAGACACACGATCTGCGCACCCGCCGCGCCCGCCTGGCGAATCATCGCCACGTGCTTCTCGATCATCGCTTTCTTGATCGCGTCGAGCGAGCTCTCTGCGGCCTCAACGTTCGTGGCCTGTATCAATGAACAACGGACAATCCGCGACATCCTTCGCCGGCTCCGTCAATGGGATTCCTCTCTCGCAAGCCCACTCCGCCTGCTCTTCCTTTGGTCTTTCGCTGAGAGAGATTCCCAGTGTACGCGAAAATGCCTGACCCGCCAGCGCTTTCACTTCCACCTGACGGCCGGCATCCCGCGGTGCTACCTTTTTCCATGGCGCAGAACCGCTCCGTCCCCGTCGACACCGTGCTCCCGCACATCATCTATCAGGATCTACCCGCCGCCATCGCCTGGCTCGCCGCCGCCCTCGGATTCACCGAGCACTATCGCTACGGCGAGCCCGTCAGCGGCGCGCAGCTCTATGCCGGCCGCGCCGTCATCATGGTCAATCAGTCCCAGCCCGGCTTTCAGAGCCCTGCGCAACTCGGCTACGCAACCCAGAGCCTGACGATTTTCGTGGATGACGTGGACGCCCACTTCGAGCGCGCCAAAGCAGCCGGCGCACGGATCGTTGAGGAACCCCACGAAACCGTCTACGGTGAATACCAATACGCCGCCCTCGACCTCGACGGCCACCACTGGCTCTTCTCCCGCCATGCTCGCGACCTAAGCCCGTCTGACTGGGGAGCTACACTCGCCGCGGGTGCCCCGCCCTCGCACAGCTAAGACGGGCTCTCAGGCCTGATCCCCACACCCTGTTCCCCTATCTCCCGAAACTTCCCGCTCTTCTCATCCAGCTCCGTCACCTTCCCCAGCCCTATGTGATACACCCAGCCCGTGAGCGTCAGGTCACCGTTCTTCAGCCGGGTCGCAATCGACGGATGTGTGCGAAGATTCTCCAGCTGAGCTACTACATTTCGCTCCGCCAGCGTCAGCAAAAACTCCGCACTTGGATGTGCCTGCCGTTCTTGCACCCCCACATAGCGCAGCCAAGCCGCAATACTGGGATACTTCCGCACCGCCTCGGGGTGAAGCGCCGCCTTCATCACCCCGCAATCCGTGTGCCCGCAAACAATGATCTCCGGTACTTGCAGTACCGCTGCTGCGTACTCTACCGTCGCCGACACGCCGCCGATCGCGCCCGGATAAGGCGGCACAATATTCCCGATCACCCGGCAGATGAAGAGCTCCCCCGGCTTCGTTTGCGTCAGCAGGCACGGATCGATACGCGAATCGGCGCAGGTAATGAACAGCGCATCCGGCCGCTGGCCCAGAGCCAGTTTCTCAAACAGGTCGCGATGATCGGGATAGACGTCCTTCTGAAAATGCAGAACACCGTCCACAATCTTCTCAGTCACAGGCAGGATCCTCGCCTTTCAAGCTGCGTCCCTTCAAGATACGGTATGCTCACCACGTTCCAGAAAGGTGAAAGGAAGATGCCATGAGCGTCTGGGTCATTGAAGGCTTGCCCCGCACCGTCCTCGGCGAAGGCCCCCTGTGGGACAGCGGCTGCCTGCATTACGTCGATATCGTTGCCGGCGAAATCCATCGCCATGACTTTGCGACTCAGGCGCACGACGTCATCTCCACCGGAGAGCCCGTCGGCTTCGCGGTTCTCGATCGCGAAGGCAGCCTCATCGCGGGCATTGGAGACGGTGGTATCTACCGCCTCGAATTCGGCTCGACACGAAAAGACCTGCTGGCCCGCCCATGCCGCGACAATCCCGACAACATCGCCAACGACGGCAAATGCGATCGCGCCGGACGCCTTTGGGCGGGCACCAAAAACAAAAGCGAAAAGCCGCCCTGGACCGGATCGCTGGCCCGCTTTGACTCCGCTCCGCGCCTCACCGAAATCGCCTACCCGGTCAATATCTCGAACGGCATTGCCTGGAGTCCCGACAACACAAAGATGTATTACAACGACAGCACCGACAAGATCTGGCGCTTCGACTACGACCTCGCAACCGGCGCCGCCAACAATCGCCAGGTCTTCGTGGATTTGCCCCACGCCGGTCTTCCCGATGACGGAGCCTGTCCCGACGGTATGACCATCGACGCCGATGGCCGCCTCTACGTCGCCATGTGGGGAGGCTCACGCATCGACGTCTACCGTGACGAAGACGGTGTCGGCACCCGCGTCGAATCCATCGAAGTGTCGACCGCACTCGAGACTTCCAGCGTTGCCTTCGGCGGAGACGACCTGAAAACGCTCTTCATCACAACGGCGGCCATGAATTTAACCCCCGAACAGCAGGCCAAATATCCGGATTCAGGACGGATCTTCGCCGTAGAAAGATCCGTTCCCGGCCTGCCGGAAACTCGCTTCGACAATCAGATACTTTCCACTCGCTGACTGTAGATAGATAGGTGAACGCAACTTGCAAAGAGAAGCTCGTCATTCTGAACGACCCTGAACGAAGTGAAGGGGAAGTGAAGAATCCATGCGATACCATGGGTAGCAGTGGTGCTCGTAGCTTTCTCCCACTATCTTTGCGCTCTACACCTGACGGAAGAATTGTTCTAATCTGCGCTCATAGCTTCTTCTGAAGCTCCCGAATTATCCCCTCCACCTTCTCCGTATCGCCATCGAGCGCTCCACCGCCCAGGTCAAGATATTTCCGATAATCCGCAATCGCAGCGGCAGGATTGCCCTTTTTTTTGCCATACCAACGCGCGGCAGTAGAAAGCGTCAGCATAGTCGGGGTTTACGCGAAGTCGAATGGCCTCGTCGTAATCCTTGAGAGCGCCGTCGAGATCGCCCTTTTCCATACGTGCAATGCCCCGGCCAAAGATGGCAAGGGCGTCCCCAGGTCTGAGGCGGATAGCCTCGTTGAAATCTTGAAGAGCGCCTTCCCGGTTGCCCAAGGCTCGGCGTGCATAGCCCCTGCTAATGAGAGCCTCGATAAAGTCTGGCTGGAGGCGGATCGCTTCACTGAAAAAGCGCGATTCGTCATCATGATCGGTCGCATTGAATCCCCGTTCAAACCATTCCTGGGCGGTCAGCTCTCTTTCCGTAACAGCTGGAGCAGCGCTCGCGGCAACCTTCTCATCTCTTGCCGCTTGGCGAGCAGAAGGGGACGCAGGATGCAGCACAGCGTTCAATGGCACATTTAGGAACTTTGTGCGCAGCCGCTCCATCGCTTCGCCGAAGTACTCAGCAGGGACCGGCAACGCGTTGTAGCTCTTGAGCGGAGCCAACGTGCCGGTCAGCTGGCTGGCGATGCTCGGCGTTCCGAAGTTGAAGCCTTCCAGCATGAGGCCTACGATATTGCGCTTGATTTCCAGTGCCGTCTCGATCTCCCGGCGCAGCCAGTCTCCCGGTTCGCCGCAACGCTCCAGTGCGGAGGGCGTTAGGAGCACAATAAAATGCGCGCGTGCCCGGATATTTTCCAGGATGACGCCCTCGAAGTCGCCACTGGCAATGCCGTTGAAGTCGAAGAAGACATCATAGCCGTGGTGGGTCAGATTCTGTGAGATCGCCAGCGCCCATGGAGCGTTAGTTCGTCGGTAGCTCAGAAAAACCGTCTTCTCGATGCGTCCCATATCCGGCTTCCGTTCCTCCCGTGCGAAGAACAGAACTGAACAATACCAAAAATGAACCATTCGCATGCTCTGCGAATTCCGATCCCTGCCATCGTCTCCTCCCGCCTGCCAATGGCTAATCACCCATGGCTAATTCCTGCTTTTCCTGGCCGACTATTTTCGCCAATTTGGTAAAATGGAAATTGAAGACAAAAGGCCCGGCCGCACGAGCAGCCGGGCCTTTTGTCTCGACATACCTAACAAGATCAAACCGACAATACTCGTAAGCCCATTGGAATCAATGATGACCCAATAACTCACTTGTTTTCAATGAACACCAACTAGCTCCTTTACCCTCTATGACGTGCAAATAACTCATTTGTTTTGAATGAGCTAGCAATGTAGCCCGAAACTATCCTGAATCGAATGAATCGGTTAGGGGAATTAAGCCAAAAGAGGGGGGAGGGGGGATGTTCCCGACCGGACCTACTCGTGAATACCCGTACCTAATATTCCTAATCAGAAATGGGGTGGGGAGGTGAGAGATCTTAGAGCTGTCCAGTTATGGACGATATCTATAAAAGTGAACAGTACAGACACGGGGAACGCCAGGAAGTACCATCCATCCCGTTTCTTTTGAGTGTGCTGCGCGAGGAATGCGAATGGGTGGAGGCGTGCAGCTTAGAAACCAGCCCGTTTATTTAATTTCAGGGAGGCGGCAATGCAGGGATGGCTGCAAGATGCCCGCTACGCAGTGCGCCAGTTGCGGAAGACTCCTACCTTTACGCTGACCGCCATTGTCACGCTGGCGCTCGGCATCGGGGCCAACAGCACGATCTTCAGCTGGATGAATTCGACGCTCCTCTCCCCTGTACCAGGCGCAAATCCCGGCGGCGAGCTGATTGCCATGACGCGGGGCGAGCATCATGACTTCTCTTATCCCGATTACCTCGATCTTCGAGGTCGCGCCAAGTCGCTCTCGGTTCTGATCGGCTGGGATGTCCATCCCGTAGACCTGACAGGGGTCGGCAAGCCGCTCCGTCTTTGGGCGTCTCTGACTACCTCGAATTACTTCGACGCTCTCGGCGTCCGGCCGCTCAAAGGACGTTTCTTCGCCCCGCAGGGGGGGAGAAGCCGGGTGGCGCTCCGGTGGCGGTGCTGAGCTATCACACCTGGCAGTTGCTTTTTAAGGGTGATCCCGACATCGTCGGCCGGACGATCAACCTCAATCAGCACCCATACACCGTGATCGGCGTGGCGCCGCCGCTCTTTCAGGGAGCGAGCACGGGGTTGCGCATGGACCTTTGGGCGCCCCTGATGATGCACCAGCAGCTCGAAACCAGCTATGACTCGATCCATGACCGCAACGACGAGTGGATCGATCTGATGGGCGTGCTCAAGCCTGGAGTCGCCCGGGAGCAAGCCCAGCAAGAGCTAACGGTAGCGATGCAGGAGATTGCGCATGTTTATCCGAAGGAGCACCAGGGACGCAATGACATCGTGACCTATCCCTTGTGGCGCGCGCCGGATGGGGCCAACCAATATCTGTACAAGATGCTTCCGCCGCTCATGGCCATTGCCCTGGTCGTTTTGCTGCTGGCATGTGTGAACGTCGCCAATCTGTTCCTGGTGCGCGCCGTGGCCCGAAGGCGAGAGATGGCTGTGCGGCTCTCGCTAGGCGCTAATCGTTCCCGCCTGGTACGGCAACTCCTGGTTGAGAGTGTGTTGATCGCGATTGCCGGAGGCGGGCTGGCGTTAATGGTGACTACTTGGACGGCGCGCAGCTTCGAACGCTTCGTTCCTCAATCCGATCTCCCGGTTGTTCTCAACATGCATGTGGACGGACGGGTGCTGGCGGTCACCTTTCTGCTATCGACATTCACTGGCATTGCGTTTGGTCTGCTACCTGCGCTCCGTTCTTCGCAGATTGTTCCGGTCACCGTACTCAAGGAAGAGGCGGGCACCGCCTCGGGAGGACGGCACAAAGCACGGCTTACGTCTTCTCTGGTCATAGTGCAAATTGCACTTTCGTTTTTACTGCTTATCTGCGGTGGCCTCTTCCTGCGCAGCTTCCAGAAGGCGCAGCACGCCGATCCCGGCTTCAGTGCGAATCATGTGCTGCTGGCTTCGATCGATCTGTTTCCGGCGGCCTATACGGCCGATACCGGCTTCGCTTTTCAACGCGAATTGCTGCGGCGGCTGGAGCAGATCCCCGGCGTCCAGGCGGCCACTTTTTCTAACTGGACTCCACTGGGCTTTCGAGATGACACCGAGACGATCATTCCTGCGGGATATGCCCCGCAGCGCAACGAATCGCTCTCCATACTGGCGATGCAGGTTGGACCGAAGTATCTTGAGACGCTGGGGATTCCGGTCACTGCCGGCCGCGACATCAACGCCGGGGACAACCAGGCGTCGCAACTGGTTGCCGTCGTGAACGAAACCTTTGCGCAACGTTACTGGCCGGGACAGGATGCAATCGGCCGCCGACTCCAGATCGAAGACCGCTGGTACACAGTGGTTGGAGTTGCGAAGAACAGCAAGTACGAGGAGCTGGAGGAACCGCCGTATCCATTTGTTTACTGGCCGGGTCTGCAACGTTACCGGCACGATGTAATTCTTCATGTGCGCGTAGCGGGCGATCCGAAGGCGTATGCCAAGCAGGTCGAGGGGGCAGTCCACAGCCTGAATGCCGATATGCCGGTGCTGGATGAGTATCCGCTTAGCCGCAACGTGGAGATCGCCGGCACAGGTACTCGCGTGGCCGGCACCTTTGTCGGCATGTTCGGCCTCGTCGGTCTGGTCCTGGCCGCCATCGGTATTTATGGAGTCATCGCCTACACCACGCGACAGCGAGTGCATGAGATTGGCATTCGCATGGCGCTGGGCGCAAAGCGCCGCGATGTCTTTGATCTGGTGCTGAAGCAGGGTCTGCGGCTTACCGCCGTGGGAATGGCGGGCGGGCTCTTATGCTCGCTTGTGCTGACGCCCTTGCTGCGCAGCCAACTCTACGGAGTCGCTCCCACCGATGCGATTACCTATCTCTGCGTGGCCCTTGCCTTATGCGTGGTGGCGCTGGCAGCGTGCTTTCTGCCTGCACGGAGGGCTGCACGGATCGAGCCTGCACGGGTCCTGCGCTCCGAATAGGACGTATAAGTAAATGGACCTGTTAATGTCGACTGGTCAAAGGTGCCGGAGGACTCATGTTTCTGCACGATCTCAAATTCGCGCTGCGCCAGCTTCGCTCCGCCTGGGGATTCGCAACGCTCGCCATCGTTACGCTTGGTCTGGGCATCGGAGCAAACACGGCCATGTTCACCGTTGTCGAGAGCGTGCTGCTTCGGCCTCTACCTTACTCCAACGCCAGCCGCCTTTTGTACATCGGGCCCGCGGACACGCTGGGATTCGGAACCACTTCCTACTTAAACTATCGGGATATCCGCGACCAGACGCAGCGAATGGCAGCTGTAGGCGGATATTCCGAAGATGTAAGCGTGGTTGAGGGGCGGGACGGCTCAGTCAGCGTGGTTGCTCCGCGCATGACGCCGAATCTCTTCTCCATGCTGGGGGCGCAGCCGCTCGTGGGCCGGACGTTTACGACGGCGGAAGGCGACTCCGGGGGGCCGCAGGTGGCGCTGCTCTCCGAGGGCTTATGGCGGCAAAGCTTTAATGCTGATCCCGGCGTTGTCGGACATTCTGTCAGGATTGGCGGGATCGAGCGCACTGTTGTCGGCGTCCTGCCTGCAAGTTTTCATTTCCCCGATTCCATCGGTCCGGATATCGAGAAGGGGGTTTGGCTGCCGCTTCAGCCCACCCAGGAAATGCTGACGGGCCGCGGCTATCACTTCTTCAATGTGCTTGGGCAGATGCGGCTCGGCGTAACAACGGCGCAGGCTCAGGAGGAGCTTGATGCCATCGCGAAGCGTATCCGGCAGGCCGATCCGAAGGAAGCCGAGGGGCTGGCTTTTCATGCCGCCTCGTATCAGCAGATGCTCACCGGACCGGTGCGCCCGGTCTTTCTCGCATTGCTCGGCGCCCTGACGTTAGTACTGCTCATCGCTTGCGCGAATGTCGCTAACCTGCTCATTGCCCGCTGTCTCGGACGAAAGCAGGAGTTCGCCGTCAGGGCTGCGCTGGGGGCGAGCCGGGCGCGCCTGGTCGGTCAGTTGCTTGCGGAGGGAGCCCTGCTCAGCCTGCTTGGCTGCGGACTTGGAGCGATTCTCGCGCGGCTGGCATTGACGGCGCTCGGCAAGCTCCCCGGCGGAACGATTCCGCGTGCCGATCTGATTGGCATGCACTGGACAGTGCTTTTGACCCTCGCTGTCGTGGCAACATTCACGACAGTGCTGTCGTCTCTTCTGCCGGCATTGCTGGTTGCGCGCACCGATCCACAGCCCGCCTTGCAGGCCGCCTCGCGGGGTATCGGCGCGCGGTCGGTAAGCGGCAAGTTGAGCGGATGGCTCGTCGCCGGAGAAGTCGCATTGTCTACGCTACTGCTGGTGGGCACGGGTCTTCTTTTTCACACGCTCTGGAACCTGGAGCACACGCGGCTCGGCTTCGAAGTGGATCGAGTAACCACATTCACTGCGATGCCTGCCGACGCGGCAGGATTTTCCAACATGGCTGTTTCCTCAGACACAGAGCACGCCCCAGTTTCGATCGCGACGACCATTTATGAGCCCACGCTTGAACGGGTGAAGCAAACGCCGGGAGTGCGGTATGCCGCGCTCATCACAGCCCCGCCGCTTTCGGGTTTCAATGTGGGATCGAGTTTCGAGATTGTCGGACATCCGACGCCTGCCGGTCATCATCCTGGGGGAAAGGTGACTGCGGCCAGTGAAGATTATGCGCTGGTAATGGGCACTCCGGTTCTGCGCGGCCGCATGATCAGCGCCGACGACACAGCAAGTACATTGCCGGTGGTCGTGGTGAATGAAACCTTCGCGAAAAAATACTTCGCCGGCAAGGATCCTCTGCAGCAGCAGATTGACCTGGGCGGAAAAGACACCGGCATGGTAAAGCCGCTCACCATCGTTGGCGTGATTGGCGATCAGGCGGATCAAAGCGTTGGCGGCGATGTCCAGCCACTGCTGCTGATCCCATATCAACAGGTGCCGAGCACATCGCTCTTCTACCAGGCGTTGCTCAAGACGGTAGTCAAGTTTGTTGTGAAGACCCGCGGCGCTGCTCCCATTGCACCGGAAATGCGCACCGTGTTCAGACAGACCGCTCCCGGTTATGCGCTCGACGACTTCCAGACTATGCAGGAAGCGGTCGACGCCAACACCTTCAACCAGCGCCTGGGGCTGTACCTGGTTGCATCCTTCGCCGGGCTGGCCATCATCATGGTGATCGCCGGACTCTACGGGGTTCTGGCGCAACTGGTGGGATATCGCCGCCGTGAGATCGGTGTGCGTATGGCTCTTGGCGCCACCCGCGAAGGCGTGGCGCGGATGGTGCTCCGCGAGGCCGGAGTCGTCATCGGCGCGGGACTCATCGTGGGGCTTGTGATGGCCGCTATCTTTGGGCGATTGGCAAAGAGCTTCCTGTACAACGTGAAGCCCACCGATATCGGAACTTACTTTGGCGTGGCGCTGGTGCTGCTGGTGGTTGGATCGGTGGCGTCCATCATCCCTGCATACAGAGCTTCGACCATCGAGCCGATGGAGGCGTTGCGAGAAGACTAGGGCGCGGGCTATTCGATCACGGCGATCTTTGCTCGTTTGCCGACGCGCAAAGTCAACCGGGTAGCGCCGCTCACTGCAAGGTGTGACTGCTTCACTACCTCACCATCAATGCGCACTGCGCCTTCCCTCATCTTGCGCTCCGCCTCAGTCGATGACGTCGCGAGGCCAGCCAGTGTAATCAGCTTCGATACCCGAATCTTTCCATCAATGTCGCGACCGAGGCCTGCGGCTGCGATGCGCACCTTCTCCAAACCTTCCACGTTATCCTTCTTCTGCTGGAACTGTTTCGCCCAGTTCTCATCGGCTGCATGGGCAGCTTCTTCTGAATAGAAGCCAGCGACAATCGTCCGCGCCAGTTGTTTCTTGGCTTCCATCGGATGCAGCTTACCCTGAGCCACATCAGCCTGCATGGCGTCGATCTCCGACTGGCGTAGATCGGTCAGGAGCGTCCAGTAGCGCCACATCAACTCGTCGCTGATCGACATCAGCTTGCCGTACATTTCCTGCGGAGGCTCGTGTATGCCGATCGCATTGTTCAGAGATTTCGACATTTTTTGCACGCCGTCGAGGCCCTCGATAATCGGCGTCATCAGCACGATCTGAGGCTCCTGACCGTAATCGCGCTGCAGCTGACGTCCGGTGAGCAGGTTAAATTTCTGGTCCGTCCCACCCAGCTCCACGTCCGCCTTCAGTGCGACCGAATCATAGGCCATCGCCAGCGGGTAGAGGATTTCGTGCAGCGCAATTGGCTGCTCGTTCTGGAAGCGGGTGTGAAACTCATCTCTCTCCAGCATCTGTGAAACCGTGAACTTCTGAGCAAGCCGAATCATCCCCTCGAAGCCCAGCGTACCGAGCCACTCGGAGTTGAAGCGCACCTCGGTCTTTGAGCGGTCGAGAATCCGGAATACCTGATCGGTATACGTCTTCGCATTCTCATTGATCTCCTCACGTGTGAGCACCTTGCGGGTTGTCGAGCGGCCGCTTGGATCTCCGATCAGGGAAGTGAAATCCCCGACAAGAAAGATCACCTGGTGGCCTAGATCCTGAAAGTGCTTGAGCTTGCGCATCAGCACAGTGTGGCCAAGGTGCAGATCAGGAGCGGTGGGGTCAAATCCGGCTTTTACACGCAGTGGAATGCACGTCTGGCGCGATTTCTCAAGCCGTTCGCGCAGGTCGGAGACGCGGATGATCTCCGCCGCGCCTTTCTGGAGCAGATCCATCTGCTCGTCTACAGGAAGAAAGTTTGTCATTGCTGATTCTTAGTATAAAGACGCCGGCGATCACTCCGGCGTGGTCCTGAATTTGATGCCTATCCGAACCTCGTGCTAGCATCCATAGCTCTTGGAGGGCCAGGGCTTTCGCGGTTGTGAAATCCCGGCATCCGGTTCGCGCCTCATGAAGGACGGACGGAAGATTCGACTGAAGCGCAATCAAGACGCTCGCGAGACGTCTCTACTCGCTCTCTGCGTCAAACCTGCTCAACGTGTTTTTCTCGCTCAATTTTTCGCATCCGCTGCCCGGCAACACCCGGGGCGAACTTATTTTCGAGGAGTAATCCATGAAGTCTTACCAGGGAAGTGAGATCCGCAATGTAGCTGTAGCAGGGCATGCGCACAGCGGCAAGACAACGCTCGTATCCGCTCTGCTGCATGTCGCCAAAATGACTCCCAAGCTTGGCCGCGTTGAGGATGGTTCCGCGGTCACCGCATATGACGAAGAGGAAGTGTCTCGCCGGACGACGATGCAGAATGCCGTCGCCTTCGCCGAATGGAACGGCGTGAAGGTAAATTTTGTCGACACACCCGGCTTCCACATGTTCGTGCATGAAGCCAAGGCCGCCATGCTTCCTGTAGAAGCGGCCTTGATTGTCGTGAACACACCGTGCGGCGTCGAGGCGATGACCGATCGTGTCTGGAAATACGCCGATGAGTTCAACCTGCCCCGCGTTGTCGTCCTCAACCAGATGGATCATCCCCGCGCCGCCGCATCCGTCGAGCCTACTCTGGAAGCTCTTCGCTCCCGCTTCAGCCGCGCGTTGATCCCGGTGCAGCTGCCGATTGCCAATGGCAAGGGCTTCGAAGGCGTGGTCGACCTGGTGACTATGGAGGCGTTCTACTACACGCCTAACGGCGATGGTCAGGGGAAGATCGGAGAGATTCCCGGGGAAATGCAGGCAGCCGCCAAGGCCGCGCACGAAGCGTTGGTGGAGCTAGTGGCCGAGGGCAAAGACGAACTCATGGAAGAGTATTTCGCTGAGGGGACGATCCCTGAACAGCACCTGATTACGGCGTTGCATGAAGCCATCCGTGAAGACCGCATTTTCCCGGCGCTCTTTGCAAGCGGCCTGGCCAACATCGCTACAGACCATCTTCTCGATTTCCTCAAGGTTTATGCGCCCGCGCCTATCGAGCGCGAACCGGTTGCCGCGCGCGCCGTGCTGCAGGCTGTTTCATCCAATGGACAGGCCATGAATGGCGATGCACAGGGTATGCCCGGCGAAGCCCATCCGGAAATCGTGATGCGCAAGGTTGACGACAAAGAGCCGGTGTCTCTCTATGCCTATAAGACCATGACCGATCCTTTTGCCGGGCGCATTACTTTCTTCAAGGTATTTTCGGGAGTCGTAAAGAACGACGCTACGGTCACAAACTATGTCCGGCGAAGCGCGGAGAGATTCGCTCATCTCTCAATCATGCAGGGTCACACTGCCGTTCCCGTTACCGAGTTGCATGCAGGGGACCTGGGCGCAATTGCGAAGCTTCGGGACACGCTTACCGGCGACACGCTGGGCGACAAGGGCCACGAAATCTTTTTCGAGCCTGTTGCGTTGCCGGAAGCGGCGATGACCTATGCCATCGAACCGAAGACCCGGGCCGACGAAGATAAGCTGGCTCCGGCCGTTCATAAGCTGATGGAGGAAGATCTTCTTCTTCGCTTTTTTCGCGATCCGCAAACGAATGAGTTCCTGGTCGCAGGCGCCGGTCAGCCGCACATCGAAGCCGTCGTCTCAAAGCTGCGACGGCGCTATCACACCGAGGTCACGCTTAAGGCTCCCAAGGTCCCGTATCGCGAGACTATTCGCGGACGCGCCGATGCTCATGGCCGGCACAAGAAACAGACCGGCGGCCACGGCCAGTTTGGTGACTGCAAGATTCGCATCGAACCCTTGCAGCGTGGCGCTGGCTTCGAATTCGTAAACGACATCTTCGGAGGAGCGATTCCGCGCAACTTCATTCCCGCTGTCGAGAAGGGAATTCAGGAATCGGCAGTACGCGGCTACCTTGCCGGCTACCCTGTCGTCGACTTCCGGGTCACCCTGTACGACGGCAGCTATCACGACGTCGACTCCAACGAACTGTCCTTCAAAATGGCAGGCCGTCTCGCTTTCCGAAAGTGCATGGAACAGGCCAAACCTGCGCTTCTTGAGCCCATCATGCGGGTCGAGATTGAAGCTCCCGAGGAGTTTGCCGGAACTCTCATGGGCGACCTCAATCAGCGCCGTGGCCGCGTGCAGGGTATGGAGAGCCGTGGCTCAACAACCGCAGTCCGCGCCGAGGTTCCTATGGCGGAGATGCTGACTTACGGCTCGAACCTGACAGCGATGACTCAAGGGCGGGGCAGTTTCCACATGGAGATGGATCACTATGACATCGTGCCGCAGCCTATCGCCGAGAAGATTCTCGCCAACGCCAAACGGCCACAGCAGGAAGAAGACGAGGAATAATCAGGAAGGGAGGCATGAGTTGGATAGTGCTGCACCCTAGCCTTTCTTCAACCACAAGTGATCTTCGGCCAGACGGTCTGTCTCTACATTGCGGAGACGGGCAGTAGAACCTTGCTGCCGTGCGGCCCCCGGGTGCGCGCTGTTCCCGCCTGTAACAACGACGAGGGGCCTCATGTTTGTCGGCAGAAATATACTGAACACCGTGCCGTGGCCCACTTCGGAAGTGGATGAGCGGACCTGCAGATTTCCACCATACCGGCTCAGAATCGAGCGTGTAACCCAGAGGCCCAAGCCAGTGCCCGCCTGACCCTTGGTAGTAAAGAATGGCTCACCTAGACGTTTCCGCGCCTCAGCGGAGATCCCCGACCCATTATCGGCTACCGAGAAGCGCAAACCGACCACTCCTAAGTCAGACCATTTGCGCGCATCGCGAATTCTAAGCACCAGTTTGCCGTTCGCGGCAGAGGCTTCAATCGCATTGGTGATCAGGTTGGACAAAACCTGCCGCATTTCGCCAGGAAAGGCTGTGACTGACCCCGATGATTCATATTGGCGGACCACGCGTAGATTCTTATCCGCGATCTTGCGCCCGTAGAGCACCAGGACTTCCTCGATCAATTCAGCCAACTGGATGCGCACCGGCGTGCTGGTCTCGCGGGAGAACATCAGCGTCTGCTTGCAGATCTGAACTACGCGGTTTAACTCGCGCTGGGCCAGTTTCAAGTAATCGGTGGACTTCTCCGGCGATGTCTGATCGATCTCCATCAAATAGAGGAGGTTGGTGACTGATTCAAGAGGGTTGTTGATCTCGTGCGCGATCGAAGCGGCCAGACGCCCCAAGGTAAGAAGCTTCTGGTTTTCCCGCAGCACGTCAGCGGCGCGCTCCAATTCGATCTGCGCGCGATTCTGCCGGTCATTGTTCCGTTGCTCGCGGAGTGCACGCTCGATGATCGCGGGCAATCTTCCGAGTTGGGTAAGGCGCACATAATCGGAAACGCCATCCCGCAATGCCTGCACCGCATCCTGTTCTTCTCCCTCTTTGCCAATCATGACCAGCGGGACACGAACGCTCGTATTACCCGCGTATTCAAGAACTTCGGATACTGGTAAGCCCGGCAATCCGGTGGTCGCGGCAAGAATGAGATCGACCTGACCGGAGCGCAGGCGAGAAAAGAACTCCTCCCGAGTACCCACGGTCTCAAGGATTACGGTCAAGCCCGCCCGTCGAATTCCATCCCGCACGGCATGTGCGGAGGCGAGGTCATTCGGCAGCAGCAGTACCTTAGCTAAAGGTGCTGTTCGGGGCGTTGAGTTTAGGCCTTGACTCATAAATCCACACTTCCGCATCGGCCCGTATCGAGCCGTTTTGCATCCTCGTTTAGTACGATGACCGGGCCATCGCGCTTGTTGCTTGGCAACGAGAGCGAGCGGCTTGCAATGCATCGTCTGCAATCGGATGGAGCGCGCTGAGAGTCCTCCATATCCTGAGCATGTTCAGTCATTTGAGATTCAGTCAAGGCTGAAGGCGGATAACCCCGGGAAACTCTTTCTTCTTATCGGCGGGAAATCTTTTGGCAACCAGAAGGCTTCGTGAAACTCTAATAGAGAGTCCATCTTAGAGGTTTCCTGTAGCGAGATGAAGAATTGGAAGTCCGCCGCCCCGGAAGCTGTTGCTAGAGTATTGTGCTGGTTTTGCTGTGCCGTTGCCATGGCGCAGGCCAACCCCAATAACTCTGCCCAGGACCCCTATGTCGGCAGCGTTCAGGCCGTAGCAGCGACGCCGGGTGTCAGGCAGCTGTCGCTGGACGACGCCATTCGCCTCGGCATCGAGAACAATCTGGCTCTTACGCTTGCCCAGCTCAAACAGAAGTCGGCTGACGCCCAGAAGCTGCAACTGGCAAATGCGTTGCTACCCAACCTTTCCATCCATGGCGAGACGGGGCTGCACCAGCTCAACCTGCGGGCGGCCGGGTTTAGCCCCGGGCTGCTGCCTGAGTTCGGTATTCCCCCGGCGGAAGCCGCCCATTTCCCCTATGTCGTGAAGGTCGACTCGACCGTTGGCCAGGTGAATCTCTCCCAGGCGCTCTTCACGTGGTCCGGGTGGGACGTGTGGAGAGCTGCCAAGGCGAACGAGAGAGCCGCGTACTACGCTGCACAGTCCTCCCGCGGGCTGGTAGTCCTGAACGTCGGAACAACCTACCTGCAGGCTCTGGCTGCCTCCGCACAGGTGGATTACGCGACTGCGCTGCTCAAGACCGATGAGACCCTTCTCTTTCAGGCGCAGGAGGAGCACAAGGCCGGAACCGCGGCCAACCTCGACGAGTTGCGCGCACGCGTCCAATACCAGACGCAGCAGCTCACGCTCATCCAGGCGCAGAATGACTTCAAGAAAGCCAAGATCGCGCTGAACCGCGAGATAGGGCTTGCGCCGGAGCAGGAGATCCAGCTCACCGACGCCACCCCCTATGCTGATCTGGCAGCGGTCACCATCGAGGACGCCAAGCGCGAGGCCTACGCCAGCCGCCAGGACTTTCAGCAGCTCAGGCAGCAGATGATCGCCGCCCGGCTCGAGCGCCGCGCGGTGAAGCATGAGCGTTTCCCGAGCATCACCTTCAACGGCAACTACGGCGTCACGGGCGTCTCCGGCCTGATCTATCACGGGACGTTTGCGGCTACGGGCACGCTCAGCATTCCCATCTTCGAGGAAGCCAAGCTGCGCGGCGACCGCGATGTGGCTGTTGCGCAAGTCGACGAGCTGAACTCGCAGTTCAACGACCTGACCAACAAGATCGACCAGCAGCTGCGTGATAGTCTCCTCGATCTCCAGGCTGCCGCCGCTCTCGTCCAGGTCTCGAGGAGCAATGTGGATCTGGCGACCAAGACGCTGGAGCAGACAACCGATCGCTTCCAGGCCGGAGTAGACGACAACCTCCCGGTGGTGCAGGCCCAATCTACGTTGGCTCAGGCCCAGACCCAGTACGTGAACAGCGTCTACCAGTTCAATCAGGCCAAGCTTGGGCTGGCGCGCAACCTGGGCATCGTCGACACCCAGTACAAGAACTACATCCCGACAGGAACAGGCAACAGCAGCACGACTCAGCAGCCGCAGGGCGGCAAATAAGCAGAGGACAACATGACCGTCGCACCCGCGGACCAGGCCCTGTACCAGATCGTGAGCGCGGCCGCGCCGCAGACCATCGACGGCGTGCTAGAAATCATGCAGAGCATCGATCAGCTTCTGTCCGGCACCGACGGGCTGAAGTGGTTCAACTGGCTTTACATGAAGGTCACGCAGACGGTTGATCAGGAGCCTCCGGGAACGTGGCAGGATCCAGTCTGGCTGACGCGGCTCGACGTGGTCTTTGCCAGCCTCTATTTCCAGGCGATTGCGGGCTTCCTTAGCGATTCGCCTTCAACGCCCAGCTCGTGGGATGCCCTGATGGAGGCGCGCTATCGAACGGGAGTCGACCGGATCCAGTTCGCGCTGGCGGGCATGAACGCGCATATCAACCACGACCTTGCGCTCGCCCTGCTCGACACCGATGCCCAGCTCAACCTGATCTCCGGCCTGAACAGTCCGGAGCATGCTGACTACCAGACGGTCAACGGACTGCTCAATGCGCTGATGCCGTCGACGCTCAAGGTGCTGGCGACGGGTATCCTGGGGCAGCTAGCGGAGGATACCGGCAAGATCGGCCGCATCCTCGCGTTTTGGGATATTGTCCAGGCACGCGACCTGGCCTGGGACTTCGCCGATCACCTGCGCGGCCTGTCCGGCGTTCCTCGACAAGTCGCGCTGGATAGCCAGGACGAGATCACCGGCGCTCTGGGCCGGGCGATTCTGGCCATTGGCTGAGGGCTGATTGACCCAGACCCAGGATACCCCCTCCCCCTTCATTCCATTGCCCTTCGCCTGTTTTTGGCTAAGTGATTCATTGGGAAGGCCTTAATTTTGCGGTCATTCTGGAGCTGTCTCATAAGAAATGACTTAGCGCAAGTGATAGAAGGCGCGGGACTTAGCGCCGGCTTGCGGAGGGATTCAGTAGTTTTTCCTCCAAGTATCTGAAAACAGGTGCTTTGTTTTTGGAATCATCTTCCAGTTGATTGATTCGAAACGCTTTGAGTGCTGAATTTACCGGAAACAGAAAGGCCCGGCTGCGTGTGGCGGCCGGGCCCTTTTGTATCTCTATTTCTATTCTAGCGGATTGAGGGAAATTCTCCGCCACGGTTTACGGGTATGCATCGCTAGGGCGCAATCACGTAGATAGCTACGCCCTCCGGACTGGTGTTGTAGCCGGTGGCCACGGCATATGCCTTGATGGTTTCCGACGAGGTGACCATGATGGAGGCGCCCGGGCTAAGTATTGGCGAAGACTTGCTCGGTGTTGTGCCGTCGGTCGTGTAGTAGATCACGGCTCCGGGCGTGGCGTCGGTGATCGTGACTTTCTGCGAACCGCTGTAGCTTCCGCCCGCGGGACTGATGACGGGTTTAGCCGCTGAAATATAGTAATCCGCCTCCGCCACGGCTGACGGCGAATAATTCGTGGCCACGGCAATCGCCTCCAGCTTCTCGGTACTGCTGATTGTGATCTGGCCGCTGTTGTACAGCGTCGAAGAAGTCGTCGGAGTTGTGTTGTTCGTCGTGTAGTAGATCTTTGCTCCCGGCGTCGTGTCTGAAATGCTCACGGTCTGTGCCGTGGTGTAGTATCCGCCGGGGATACTGAACGTTGGCGTCGCCGTAGCACCTGCAACGATGGTGTACATCGCCCATCCTTCGGCACTCAAGCCATAGCCTGTGGCCAGGGCATACGCCCTGATCGTCTCCGTTGAGGCCACGTGAATCGAGCCCCCCGGGCTCAGCGTGGGTGAAGACTTGCCCGGCACGGTTCCATCGGTCGTGTAGTAGAGCACGGCTCCAGGCGTCGCATCGTTGATCGTCACCGTCTGCGCGACGTTGTAGGTTCCGCCCGCGGGGCTGAACGCCGGCGTAGCGGCGGCGGACGAGGATCCGGCGGCGATCACGAAGACAGTTGCCGAATACGCGGGAAAATCGTAAGAGAAGCCGGTGGGAGTGATCGACACCTTCCCGAGGGCGCTTACCTGCGTAAGATTGGCTCCGCTGTAGCTATACACGGCTGCCGAGGGAGCAGGGTTGAAGTGAGCGAGTGACAAGCTCGTCTGGATGGCGCTGGTGGTCTTGTTGATGACGACCAGAGTCAGGGCGCCATCGGATGAACGCAGTGCGCCGTAGACAGATAGTTCGCCTTGATTGGTGCTGCTGGCGAGAACGCTGGTATTTCCAAATTGACTACCCTGGCCATCGTAATTGCGGTAGAGACGGAAGGCATAGGCTATGGGATCGGTAGGCGCAGGCGCATTCCACATGTTCGCGAAGTCCACCTGCTGGCGACCGAAGATTCCGAGGACGTCGGCTTCCGCCAGCGCGTCCGTGATGAGCTTGTTGCCACTATCGATTGAGTACTCGGAGAATGCCAGCTTCGTTCCCGGATAATACTGGGCGATCCATTGCTGGAAGCGAGGAATAAGCTGCATAGGGCCGTCGAAGTAGTACTGCTCAACCCAGGTGCCGCCGTTGTAGGTCGGATCCCAGAGCGTGCGCGTCGAGGCGAGCTGCGACGTAGGGTCGGTGAACTCCGGATAGTAGTGCTCATCGAAATAGTCGAGCACGCGCTGGCCATGCGCCTGATTATAGGCAGCCATTTGCTGCAGGTAATACTGGCCGGCATAAAGGTTGTTTTGCTGGCTGGGATTGCCAAGCCAGCCGCCAAAATTGTAGTCGGAGGGGCCAAGCACCATGGCAGAGGGGTCTACCTCCTTGATCATCGCTGCATACTGCTGGCCGAGCGAGATGATGGTGTTGTAAGTTGCTCCATTCGGCTCGATGTCGCGGTGAGTGTTTCCCCATCCGCCAGGTTCATTATCCAACTGGTAGAAAGGCACGCCGCCCTTCGCGGCAGTGCCGAAGGTGTCGACCAGATGCTCAACCCAGCCCTGCTGGAGAGCGACAGAGTTCGGTATGTTGTTGGCGGAAATATCGGTGTCCTGCAACTGCGCGCCACTTGAGGAGATGCTATTGCCGCAGTTCTCTCCGTTAGGGTGCACGTAGGTATTGGTCGATTGCTGCGCGCCGTATACCGAGGTTGGGAAGCTGCAGTTCCATTCCGAAGTGCTGTTGACGTAGGGAATGATGGGGATGGTGATCAACGGGCTGGCGTGGGCAGGCTTGTAGGTGTTGATCATCAGATCGGGAGTAGCTCCCGGGACAGGATTAGACTGCCCATTGCCGCCCACGAAAAACCAGTCGAAGCCGGCATTGCTGGAGTCTACTTCCCAGTTGTAGCGGGTGGCGCCATCGCCGCCCCAGCGGATATTCGGGACCTGAATTTCCTGCGCATAAGTAGCGTCAAGGCCGTAGTTGGCGATGCCGTAAATATTTGGATTTATAGCGTGCTGGCTGGAGGTGGCGTCGACGGCTAGGGTGGGTGCCGATTGAGCGTTGAGGATTGCCCTGCATCCGAACGCGACCATAAAGGAAAGAAGACAAAGGTGTGACTTTCTGGTGATCATTGGGGGGAACCTCAAGAGGTAGGCTGGTTATTTTGTAGTTGTGTAAGGAATAGCCTACGTTGATGGTTACTTTGTGGCAAGTGAACGTTCCATGAAGAAGGTACGAACGTAACAAGCTTTAGAGTGGTTGACCGCAGGGCGAATGGCTCTCAAAGGCAAAGGACCCGCGCCGGCCGGGTCCTTTTTGTCCTGATTTCATTTATGGCGGGTGGGGGCACCCCTCTCCGCCACAGTTTACGAAGAAGCTGCGCCCTATTTAGGGGAGAGCGAATAAATCACGTTGATCGTTGTCTTGACCTCGACGGGATCGCCGTTGAGGAGATAAGGCTTGTAGGTCCACTGCCGCACCGCGTCCAGCGACGATTGCTGAAGCTCCGGCGGGCCTGAAACCACGATAAGATTTTCGACCATCCCGTCTTTGTTGATCACGGCGTTCAACACGACGGTTCCCTGAATCCGGGCTTTTTTGGCTTCTTCGGGGTACTTGGGAACGGGACCTGAAATTTTGTTTCCGGCCATGGATGATGCCGAGACCGTCACGGGGCCATGGGGCGGGGCTTTGTCGGCGGCTTTGGAGCCCGTATCTACGTGCATGCTGAGGGCCATTGCCGATGCGCAGGTTCCAATTCCAAGGCCCGCACAAGCAAGTACGATGGCGAGTCGCCGCAGGCCGCCGATTTCGATCTGGTTCTTTGTCAGCTTCATAACTCTCCTTTCAAAGGTGTTGGCATCGAGGATTCCGATGGCATGAGGGGTTCTGCCCGGCATTCCGTGAAGAAGCAGAGAGGCCAGGCGCAGGAGCGATCGCGCGTATTCGTTTCGTCCGGAGATCTGGGCCGCCATGTCATCGCAAACCATCTCTCGGGTCTCCGTGATCCGTTCGCGAGTGAGCCAGGAGACAGGATGGTAGCTCACGGGGAGTGAGAGCAATTCATAGACAAGGTTCTTCAGGAAGTCGTTGCGGTGAAGGTGGGCGAACTCATGCGCGATCGCGGCGTGGAGCTCGGCCTCCGGCAAACGGGCTGCCATGCCCGTGGGCAAGAGCACGAGTTTCCGGAAGAAGCCGACGGTGACGGGCCCGAAGATGCGGGAGGATGTGGCGAGCGACACTCCGCTGATGCCGAACCTCGCGGAGCATTGCGCCGACCAGGCGGCGGCTGCAGAGCCGAGCGGCATTTTTCCGGCTTCACGTCGCAGCGTGGAGAGCTTCATCCATCTCCAGGCAAATCTGGCCGCGAAGTATGCGATCGCCGCAGCGTATGCGATGGCGATGGCCGTAAGCAGCTCCGCCGGCAAACTCATCCCGAGTAGCGCTGTACCCGGACCCATGACGACCGATACATGCGCGCCGCCGCGTTGGGCATTGCCCGCCCAAAAGAAGAGCGTCTGCGAGAAGAGCGTTTGCAGCCACTCCCTCGGCAAGGTGGAAAATGCCGGAAGGAGGCTCTGCAGCACGAGGACGGATACCCAGACGCGGTGCTCGGCTGCGGCTCCGGCTGCGCGAAGGGCTCGCGCGGCGACCCATCCGGCGGCAAAGAGCAGCGGAAGCTGCCAGAGGGAGTTGAGGAAATAGGTCAAGAGCCAGGATTCAAAGCTTTTCATGATTCGCTCGCCTCCCTGTTGAAGCGTTCGGTGAGCTCGGCCAATTTTTGCGCATCGATCTGCCGGTTCTTGAGCAGGCTCATGACCAGCTCTTCGCTGGAACCGCCGAACATGCGATCGATCAGGTCGCGCAGGTTCTGTCCGAGCACCTTGCGCTCGCTGACCCGGGCGGTGTAGACATAGGCGCGGCCCTCGAGCCTGCGCTTGAGCTTGCCTTTGCGCTCGAGGATGTTGAGCATGGTCTGCACGGTGGTGTAGGCGAGCGGAGGATCGAGCTCCGCCTGCACGGCGCTGACCGTGCCGCCGCCGTGCCTCCAGATCACCTGCATGATCCTCAGTTCCAGCCTGGTCAGGCCGGATTTGTTTAATTCCTTCGCCACAGTGTCTCCTAAGTACTTAGGAGATTAGACCCGGGGAGGCGGCTTGTCAACTAAGATTTTAGGAGATTCGTTCGAGCGTGTTCCGGTATTGTGCCTGCTCTTTTAGTGGCGATATTCCTGCGATCAAGACTCGCTCTTCTCGCAAAACCTTGGTCACCCTACGCGCTGCTGCCTTTACGATTTGCATCGGGCAAAGATTGCTGAAGCGGTGCTATTATTCTGGCGCAGGTACACCTCAATCATGCGGCCGGATGCAACGAGCCGCACCCCTCTGCCACACCTTTCCTTCAAGGTCTGCTCATCGATCGCCCAAGGAGCCCTCCATGGCCAGTCATGGTTACACCTACGTTCCCTCCAAAGACGTGAGTCCCAATGTGCGGATGAGGGATGAGCAGATTCGGGGAATGGATTTTGACGAGCTGAAAGCGTATATGCGCGCCATGCATGAGGAGATGAATGCCACGGCGGCAAAATTTCAGCGTCTGTGCACCTACAACGAGATGATTCAGAGCGGCCTCTACTGGCAGGAATTCGCAAAACACAAGGGGATGCAGGCGGCTACGATCCGGAAGATATCCAACGTGAACCTGGGCCGGTGCGCCCGGGAAGTGGAGTGCATCAATCCGAAATTCCTGCCTCTTATCGAGAAACTGGAGAAATTTGACTGGGTACTCAAGCACAACACTAAACCCGATCACATCGCGACGATCAGAAAAGACCGCCTCATCCTGTCGCTGACCGAGATTCACAGGCGCGGCCTCGGCGGCAAGCTCAAGGGTGGAACTGAGCATGAAGGCCGGGATCACATCTACATTCACAACGAGGACTTTGTATTCTTCCGCCTGGCTTTCGGGACCCAGCCGGCTCATTCGCGGTTCGGCACCGAATGCCTCGTCTTTAAGGCTGATCAGTTGTTCAGGACGGGATGGATCTCGCTCTACGACATGCTGAAGCCCGACTCCACAGACAGAATTGCCCGACTCGATTCGCTGAACTTTGAAAAGGACAAGATGCTTCCGCAGAAGAAGAGTCCCTTTGGACAGCCACTGCGCAGCGTCAGCTCGGGCCCGACCCACATCACCACGCGATATCAGAAGTCTGCTGAGAAAGATGAGCCAAAAGAGCTGCCGGTGAAAGCGTCGCCGAGCAGCAGCCTTCAGAAGATGCAAGCCGCGAAAATGTCGCAGTTATCTGGCCGGCTGCCAGCCATGGGCAGGGGAATGAGTCCAATGCTGCCGATGAGCGGTGGCACGTCGCGGTCTATTGGCTCGATGGGATCGATGGGCGGAATGCCGCAACCGGAAACGCGGACCCTGCATCGCGCCGAGATCGTCTTCTACGGGCGGGACATTCGCCGCGGCATTGCATTTTCCGTGGTGTCGGAACTGAACCTGATGGGAGGCGCAAGCCTGCTCGAAAAGGTGATGGCCGCCGAGGATGCTGTCCTGGCGCAGATCGTCGCGAACCTCTTCTGGTTTGAGGCAAAGATGCCCCGAGTCTTTCAGTTCTCCGACAGTGAGCTGCTCGCGCATCACTCGGATGTGCGATATACGCGAAGCACGTTCGAGTGAGCGGGCGGTTGGGCGCATGCGGATCGATCCGGGATGACTCTCATCTTCCCGGCCAATCAGGCTGCGGAGAGTTTAGTGTCAGACGATTTCGGGCCCGGGCATGTCACGAAGCGGCCTGCAATGACGCCGTGGGGAGCTTCCAGCCCACCAACGCGATCACCAGCGTCACCAGCAGGATCGAGGCGATCAGGGCGACGCAGCCCGGCCATCTTCCCAGCCCCCACATGTAGCCGGGGACAACCCCGCCGGCCGTTCCTCCGAAGTAGTAGCAGCAGATGTAGAGTCCGGCGGCGGAGGCTCGGGTACCCGGCGCGGCGGCATGGCGCAGGAAGCTGTTGGCGGTGGCCTGGGCGATGAAGACTCCGGTGCAGACAAGGCCGAGGCCGGCGAACACCACTATCCAAAGCGAATGACTCAGAGTGAGGAGGACACCGGCCAGCGAGGCGCAGATCGCGATGGCGATTCCGGCGCGCATACCGATGTGGGTGACCAGGTATCCGCCGGCAGGAGTGACGATCAGGCCGATGAGGTAGATGGCGAAGAGATAGCTAAGGTCGGCTGTGGAGAGGTGGAAGGGCGGGTCGGCGAGGTAGTAGGTGATGTAGGTGAAGACGCCCACGAGGGTAAAGAGCATCCCGAAGCCCACGCCGAAGGTTGCCAGCAGCCTCGGATTGCGGAAGTGGGCGAGCATCGTGCCAAGCTGGGCGATAAGAGATGGGCGCGGTCCGGAGGGCATGGCGCGCGTCTCGGCGGGAAGCCAGCGGGCTACCATGGCCGCTCCGGTGAGCGTAAAGGCGGCAAGGACGATGAATGACCAGCGCCAACTGAAGTGCTCGGCGATGAGGCCGGAGATGATGCGGCCGAGAAATCCGCCGAGCGCGGTGCCGCTGACGTAGATGCTCATGACGATGGGGACGGCGTGGTGATCCCATTCTTCGCCGATGTAGGTGATGGTGATGGCGAAGATGCCGGGCAGGATGAGTCCCTGGAGAAAGCGCCAGGCATCGAGCACGTGCAGGCTGGGCGAAGTGGCGCAGAGCAGCGTGGGGACGACGAGGGCGACGATGGAGGCGACGATGACGCGCTTGCGGCTGAGGCGCTCGGCGAGGGCTCCCAGGATGGGAGCGGAGATGGCGACTCCCAGGGTGCCGGCGCTGACGGTCAGGCTGGCAACCGATTTCGATGCGTGAAAGAGCTGCGTGAAGAGGGGCAGAAGCGGCTGCGTGACATAGAGATCGAGGAAGGCGAAGACTCCGCAGAGGCAGACGGCGATGACGCCGGAGGACGGTCCCAGGCCAGCGGTGTCGGGCGGCGGCAACTGCTCTTCAATAATTTCGAGGGCAGGATTCGCGGCGGCAAGTGGGGTGTCGGTCCAGGTCTCGGTCCGGGCTTCTGGAGGGGCAGGGTCCACATTTCAGAGTACGAAATATCGGGACTTGCATGAAAACAAATGGATGGCGAAGCAAGGCGAACTAACAATTTTCAAGCGGCAACGGTATAAACAAAGAAGGCATGCCTGATCGTCCCCCGGCCGCAGCCGCATTTCTTTCGCGCGACTTTCGACGCTACCAGCTGGCCCGTGTGATGGCCATCGTAGGGGCGGAGGCGCAGTCGCTCGCCGTGGCATGGCAGGTCTACCAGATGACCCACAAGGCCATCGACCTGGGCTACACCGGCCTGGCGCTGTTTTTGCCCGGACTGCTCTTTATTCTGCCGTCGGGCCACGTGGCGGACCGCTTTGACCGTCGCCACGTGATCATGGTGTGCTACTCGCTGCAATGTATCTGCACAATGACGCTGTTCCTGTTCGCGTGGCATGGGCTGCGCACGGTGTGGCCGATCTATATGGTGCTGTTCTTCATCGGGACGGGACGGTCGTTCAGTGGCCCAGCAAGCTCGGCGCTGATTCCGCATCTGGTTCCGACCGAGCACTTTGTGAATGCGGTCACCTGGGGCGCGACGATCTTTCAGATTGCCAACATTACGGGTCCGGCGCTGGGCGGCATTCTATTCACGCTGCCGGTGCATGAGCGGGTGGCGGGCGCGCCGCTGGTCTTTTTGTTCACGCTGGTCTCGCTCGTGTGGTTTCTCGTGCTGGTGGGGTCACTCTCGGTACGGCCAGGACGGATGGAGCACAGGGCGGCTTCGATGGAAGTGATCATGGCGGGGTTTCACTATGTGGCGCGGACGCCGATCCTGCTGGGGTCAATCTCGCTCGACCTGTTTGCGGTGCTGCTGGGCGGAGCGGTGTCGCTGATGCCCATTTTTGCTCAGGACATTCTGCACGCCGGGCCGCGGGGGCTGGGATTGCTGCGCGCCGCCCCCGCGATCGGAGCGCTGGTGGTGTCGTTCTCGCTGACGCTGTGGCCGATTCGACGCCGGGCGGGCCGGCTGATGTTCATCTGCGTGGGCATCTTCGGCGCTTCGACGGTGCTCTTCGGGTTGTCGAAGAGCCTGCCGCTTTCGATGGTGGCGCTGTTCGTTGTAGGCGCGTCGGATATGGTGAGCGTGGTGATTCGCTCGTCGGTGCTGCAGCTGGGCACCCCGCAGGAGATGCGCGGACGAGTAAGCGCCGTGAATTCGCTGTTTCTGGGCGCTTCGAATGAGTTTGGCGAATTCGAGAGCGGTCTGACGGCGCAGTGGTGGGGCGCCGTAAGGGCAGTGGTCATTGGCGGAGTCGCTTCAATGGCCGTTACCGGACTGTGGGCCATCCTCTTTCCGAGCTTGCGCAATGCGGATGAGCTGACTCCGGAAGCGCTGCTGAATGTCGAGGTGACCCAGGCGGGGCAAGAGGTGCGGCAGCTGTGAGGCGGTACCGGGGCGCGTGGGCACCGCGCTGGCGCATCCAATGCTGAGGCGGCACTCATCCCATGAGGAATTCTGATGAAAACCTGGCATAAGGCAGCTCTCATGATTGTTCCGCCGGTGCTGATCCTCGGCATCGGGATTCTTGTCATTCAGCATCAGCGCAATACTCCTGTGGTGCAGAAGCCGCAGGCGGCCGAGCGTCCGCTGACCGAAGACGAGGTGGTGCAGCCGCGAAAGATGTATATCGCCGACCTGAAGGAAGCGAAAGATCTGGCGGGGAAGACTGTGTGGATCCAGGCGGGCTATGCGCTTGACTACTACCCTTATGCGGCGGGGCGGGTCGAGTTCGCGCATCCCGCAGGCGTGCTGCCCAGCATCGAAAAGCTGGAGATCGCGAGCGTTATGACGGAGAAGGCTCCGGCGAATCTGGCGACTCGCGTTCCCCTGGGCGACAAGCAGGTCTTTGTTGTGTTCAAGAAGGCGAACGACGCGAAGGAGTATGCGACGGCGATCGGCACGATTAAGGGTACGGACGAGACGTACTACTGCGACGAGATGTTCTATTACGACGATCCGCACCAGCTGTACAAGCACTGGCCGGCGGATGTGTGGCAGGCGGTCGACCAGCACCAGCCCAAGCCGGGCATGAACGAGTTGCAGGTGGCGATGGCTCTGGGGACGATCCAGCAGTCGGAGTCGTCGGATTATGGGAACCGGACCGTGACTTACGACGCGGGCGGGAAGAAGTGGGCGGTGAGCTTTGTGAAAGACAAGGCCACGACGGTGACTCCGGAGTAAGGGTATGGCGCTGGTATTCACGACATCGTATGTGGAAGACGCGAAAGCGATCTTTCACCAGTACAAGAAGCTCGCCGAGGCGGCGATAGCGCAGGTGACGGACGAGCAACTGTGCGCGACGCTCGATCCGGAGATGAATTCGATCGCGCAGATCGTAAAGCACATGGCGGGCAATATGCGCTCGCGCTGGACAGACTTTCTAACCACCGACGGCGAGAAGCCAAGCCGCAACCGCGATAGCGAGTTCGAGGCGCCTCCGGCGACGCGCGCGGAGCTGATGGCGATGTGGGAGCAAGGCTGGGGCTGCCTGTTGGGCGCGCTCGACGGTTTGACCGATGCCGACCTGGGGCGGACGATCACGATTCGCGGCGAGGCGCACTCGGTGATGCAGGCAATCAATCGGCAGGTGGCGCATTACCCGTACCACTGCGGGCAGATCATTTTTCTGGCGAAGCATCTGCAGTCGGCGAAGTGGAAATGCCTGAGCGTGCCGCGAAAAAAGTCGGCAGAGTTCAATCAGCGGGTGCTGGCGGGCGAGGCCAGCCAGCGGTAGAAGGACGCGAGCAACTCCGGTAAAATTCTCACAGGGGCTAAAGGTCCCAGAATTTGGAGTCGCTTTATGATCACGGCTTGATAGCCATGCCCAGTGCCACCTCAACAATCGGGCTTGAAGTCCTGGGGGTCTTTCTTATGGTTCTAACGGCTATTTCGACGGTGCTCGCCAGCCTGGACCTGCATAGTAATGCGATCTTCATGCGGATTGGGGATGATGGATCAATTGCAAGCTCACGGGATGAGATGTTGCGTGATAAACAAAGTCGAATTTACCACATCAGACCGATGTCATGCGGAAAAGGCATAGAAAGTTCGCTGAGGAATTGGAGCTGCACTAGACGCCCTCGTGGATCGCGTTCATCGAAGATTATCGTGGATATAAGTCTGAAGACTCAGCCTCTAAAATAGAGGCAGGATATTCGTGCCAAGTTGACTATCCTGATACGCCGATGTCTTAAGAGCGCGACTGTCCCGTTTGCCGAAATGTTGAACTTAGATCTGCGCGCCTTAACCTCGTCAGTTTCTGTGTCAAGTGGAGCCGCTCTATCGGGTCGAACTCTGGCACCTTCACTATGACCAACGGAACCAATCAGGGCAGATCGAAAGCAATGCGTTACAAAAAGGCAAAGGGGTTATCCTTCATTGAATGACGATGCGAGTATGTTGCGCAAGCCGACAGAGGATAGCCTGTTCCTCAGCATAGCGGTCTATTGCTGGTGGAACAGCTACAATGATCGTGACGTGAGGTTACGCACGAACGGTTGCCGATCTTCTTGGAACCTAGGCTCCGAATATGCATTCTGCTGATTCCCAAAAAGATGCGTGCTAGAAATCATGATGTCTTGGAAGTGTGTCCGAAGAGGCCCCATATTGGATTGTCCGGTTACAAAGTATAAGCGGGGAGGGGTACCAATTCTGACCGCTATTTTTGGGATTTCGCCAGCAGCTTCCTGCGCTCCGCGATCAGCTTCTTCCGTTCCTTCACAGGCAGTGCGAGAACATCCTTCGTCCGCTTCGGCAGCTTGGTGTAAGTGATCGCGTGTGCATTGCGGAGATGCTCCTTAAGCTCACTCGCGGAGAACACATCGTAGCGTTCGATGGCAACCCAGTAGATGCGTGCCATGTAGGGAGCCGGAAAGGCGCCCTCAATCTCCACCAGTTCGGCATAGCGTTCCGGTCCGGCCGCGAAGGAAAGCACGCCGTGACCGCCGCCGCTCAGGTTGGCAAGCGCAAACATCTTGCCGCCGATGGCCTTGTCTCCCACCCAGAAGACAAGGTTGTCGCCCCACTGCATCGTCTCCGCCACATGGGGCAGAGAGAGGAGATAGGAGCGGAGCGATTCGACATTCATGCCGTTGTTTTTAGAGGAGCCTCGACGTCGGATGCGATGGAGGAGGGGAATCCGGGGAGCGTTGGTGATTTTGGATCAGCCCGGCTCATTGGCCAACAATGTGGTTACATCATCTACCTGGCTTCCCTGCCTTATTCGAATCGCTTGACGGTAAAGATGAACGACCGCTTCATGCTGAAGACCTGGCACTTCTGCGACGTCTTCCTCTGCGATCTCATCGAAGGTCGTCGTAATAACATGCTTGACGTGAGGCTGCGCGAAGGCGAAGAGCCTGTGAAGTGCATTTCCAGCCATGCTGACTCCTCCACGAGCGGGTTCAGAGGGATGATAGCACCGCCTGCAGGGAAACCGGGGGCGCATTTACCTTGCGCGCGAGAATTCGCTGCGATGGCGGCTGTAGAAGAAGTAGATGACAAGGCCGACAGCCAGCCAGCCGAAGAAGCGCAGCCAGGTAATAATCGGCAGCCCGGCCATGAGCAGCACACAGAACCCAATGCTGAGCAGCGGGAAGACCGGCCCGCCCGGGCAGCGGAATCCGCGATGCCGCCCGGGGTCCTTGTAGCGCAGGATGAGCACGCCAGCCGAGACGAGTACGAAGGCGAAGAGCGTGCCGATATTCGAGAGATCGGAGAACGTCCCGATGTCGAGCACGCCCGCCGGCAGTCCGACGACGATACCCGCCACCCAGGTGGCGACGGCCGGCGTGCGGAAGCGCGGGTGAACCTTAGCAAAAGACGACGGCAGCAGGCGGTCGCGCGACATGGCGAACCAGACCCGCGCCTGGCCGATCTGGAAGACCAGGATCGACGAGATCATGCCCAGCATGGCGCCGATGATGATGGCGAGCCGTGTCCAGTTGAGCGCGGCGCCGGGGTGTTCGAGATAGACCTTCTTGAGGGTGTTCACGACCGGGGCGGCGTCGTCGACGAGCGCGCTCCAGTTGATCAGGCCGGTGAGAACGACCGCGACTCCAATGTAGAGAAGGGTGCAGACGACGAGCGTGGCGATGATGCCGATGGGCACATCGCGCTGCGGATTCTTGCACTCCTCGGCGGCCGTGGAGACGGAGTCGAACCCAATGTAAGTGAAGAACATGATCGAGCCGCCGGTCAGGAAGCCTGACCAGCCGTTGGGATAGAACGGCTTCCAGTTCGCGGGATGGACGTAGTGGGCGCCGACTCCGATGAAGAGCAGGATGGCAGCGATCTTTAACAGCACCATGATGTTGTTGGTCTCGGCGGATTCGCGGATGCCGCGGACGAGGATCACGGTGAGGATCATGACGATAAGAAACGCCGGGAAGTTGAAGCCGAAGTGCCAGCCCGGCGGATAGAGCACGTTGCCTTGCAGATCGGTCAGGCCAGACGGCAGATAGGCGGGCGAGATCCATCGCGGGTTGGGATGGATGCCGAACCAGTCGAGCAGGGCGACGGAGTGTCCCGCGAATCCGACGCAGACGGCCATGTTGGAGAAGGCGTATTCGAGGATCAGGTCCCAGCCGATGATCCAGGCGATGAGTTCGCCGAGCGTGGCATAGGTGTAGGTATAAGCCGAGCCGGCGATCGGGATCATGGAGGCGAGCTCGGCATAGCAGAGACCGGTGAAGCCGCAGACGATGGCGACGAGCACGAGCGAGAGCGCCAGCGCAGGCCCGGCGCCCGGCCGGCCCGCGAGCGCTGTGTGGTGAATGATGTAATCGAGAACCGGCGTGTTGAGGATGGAGGAGGTGTCGAATTTTTCGCCTGCAATAGCCGTGCCGACGACGGTGAAAATGCCCGAGCCGATGACGGCTCCAATGCCGAGCGATGTGAGAGAGACCGGCCCGAGGGTCTTCTTCAGACGGGTTTCTGGGTTCTCAGACTCGGCAATGAGCTTGTCGATGGATTTACAGCAAAGAACCTGAGGCGGCAGAGTCCGACTCCTCGAATGGTGGATTGAGGGGAGTGTATCCGGAATGAGGCCCGCTCCGCGAGATAAATTCTCTGAAGCGGGCTTCGTTGCATCGCGCCTGGCCGGCCGCCCGCTCTACTTTCGCTTGCTCTGGCCGCGTGTGAGGGTCTTGACCTTTTTCTTGTTGGAGCCGCGCGGTGTAGTGCGGGGAGCCTTGGGCGCGGCCTTCTTGCGAGCAGTGCGCTTGAGTGCCTTGCGTTCTGTTGTATCGGTGATTCCTTTTGTATTTGCCATTCCAATCCTTATCTATAGGGAGCAGGGCGGCATCAGAGCCGCTCCAGCTGCGCGAATTTCTCCACCAGCTTTTTCACTCCGAACTTTGAAAATTGTACCGTAACCTTCGCGTCTTCTCCGTCTCCCTCGCGGCGAAAGACTACGCCCTCACCATACTTAGGATGCCGCACGCGCTGCCCGCTTTTGAGGCCACTTTTGCCGGCGGGCGCGGGGATGTCGAGTTTCGGGCGCGATTGCGGAATCGAAACGCCGCGCTGCGAGAAGAATTGCGCGATGTTGTCGAGCGAGTTGCCGGGCTTCGGATTGCCAGGTCCCGACTGACGCTGGGGATATCGCCGTGATGTGCCAGCGTGAGTAGCGGCGCTCTGGTCTTCGTCTTCGTAGCTGTAATGGCGGCCAGGAGAGTCCTCCTGATATCCGCTCGAACGCGATGTGGCACGCCCGCCGTATCTGTCGTAGCCGCCCCCATAATTGCCCCAGGTGTTCGCCGGCCGGCCTGCGCCGGAGAGATCCTCGATCAGGTGCGCCGGAATCTCTTCGAGAAAGCGCGAGGGCAGGCTGGTATCAGGCATGTCGTTTCCGTAGCGGCGGCGATAACGGGCGCGCGTGACGACCAACGTATCCATCGCGCGGGTGAGCCCCACGTAGCAGAGACGGCGCTCTTCCTCCATCTGGTCGGGCTCGTTGAGTGTGCGCGACAGCGGGAAAAGACCTTCTTCAAGCCCGGCAAGAATGACGAGCGGGAATTCAAGCCCCTTCGCGGCATGAAGCGTCATCAGCGTGACGCGCGAGTCGGCTTTGTACTGGTCGGTGTCGCTCACCAGCGCGGCATGATCGAGAAATTCGGCGAGCGTCTCGCCGCGCTCCTCCGCGTCCTGCGCGGCGTTGGCAAGTTCCTTGAGGTTCTCGATGCGCGAGAATGCTTCCGGCGTGCCCTCTTCTTCGAGCGAGCGAATGTATCCAGTGCGGTCGATAAGGAACTTGATCAGCTCGGGCAGTTTGGCGGCGTCTCCGGGATTGCGAAACGCAGGTTTTTCCGATTCGGAGTCAGCGGCTTGCAAAGGTGCGGCGTGCGGAATTGGCGGCTCGTCTTCAAAAGGATTGAAGGATGCGGCGTCGATCGGAATGTCGTCGAGAGCTGTCTCACTCGTGAAATCCAGCGTGTGCTGAGCTTCGTCGCCGAAGTCAAAGGTGGTGTCGGCGTCGTCACTGTTTGAGGCCGCCAGGTCGAGGCTGGTCTTCTCTTCGACGGCGATGTCGGCCGAGAGCTTCTCCGCAAAGCCGGGCGCAAGCATCGCACGCGCGTCTTCGATGATCCCGCGAAAGGTGTCCAGCGCGATGAGCGCACGGGAGGGCAACAACCTGTCGCGCAGTGCGCGCCCGATGGCGTTCCAGGTGGTTATGCCGGTTTCGATGGCGATGCGCTCCAGAGTTTCCAGAGTCGTTTTGCCGATGCCGCGCGCCGGTGTGTTGATCACGCGCTGTAAGGCGATCGAGTCGTTAGGGTTCTGCACCAGCTTGAGGTAGCTGAGCATGTCCTTGATCTCGGCGCGCTCATAGAACGAGAAGCCGCCGACCATGGTGTAGCTGATGCTGTAGCGGCGCATCGCCTCTTCAACCAGGCGCGACTGCGAATTGGTGCGGTACAGCACGGCGGCACGGGGCTGCTCATCGCCCGACTTGCGGAGATACTTCTGGATCGTGTCGGCGATGTACAACGCCTCGTTCTCGCCATCGGGAGCCTCGTAGTAGCCGATGAGCGAGCCGCCCTGGCGGGACGTCCACAGCGTTTTGCCCTTGCGCTGCGCGTTGCGCGCGACGACGGCGGAGGCGGCTTCGAGGATGACCTGCGTCGAGCGATAGTTCTGCTCGAGCCGGATCGTCTTTGCGCCGGGAAAGTCGCGCTCGAACTCAAGGATGTTGCGAATATCGGCGCCGCGCCATGAGTAGATGCTCTGGTCCTCATCGCCGACGACGCACACGTTCTTTTCTTCGCCGGCGAGCAGCTTCATCAGCTCGTATTGCGGGCGGTTGGTGTCCTGGTATTCATCGATGAGGAGATAGCGATAGCGGCGGTTGTAGCGCTCGCGTACCTCGCTCGATGCCTTGAGCAGGTGAACTGCCTCGAGCAGCAGATCGTCGAAGTCGAGGGCGTTGGCTTTGCGCAGCTCTTTTTTGTATGCCTCGAAGATGTGCGCGATACGCTCGCTGGTCGGATCCGAAGAGTTGAGGTAATACTCCTGCGGATCGATCATGTGATTCTTTGCCCAGGAGATCTTCGACAAGACTACTCGGGGCGTAAGCTGTTTGTCGTCGATCCCCATGCGCCGCATGGCAGCCTTGACGACAGCCTGCTGATCGGCTTCGTCGTAAATGGCGAAGCTCTTTGTGAGCCCTTCGCCGCCGGTTCGCAACGCCTCGATGTCGCGCCGCAGCATGCGCACGCAGAAGGAATGAAAGGTTGCGACGACCGGCTTTGCGAGACTCGAATGGCCGATGAGCTTCTCGACGCGTTCGGCCATTTCGGCGGAAGCTTTATTGGTGAAGGTGACAGCGAGAATGGAGTCAGGCGCGACGCCGCGCTGCTCGATGAGGTAAGCGATGCGGTACGTAATGACGCGTGTCTTTCCCGAGCCCGCGCCGGCGAGGATGAGCACCGGCCCGTCTACGGCTTCTACGGCTTCGCGCTGCTGGGGATTGAGTTTGTCGAGTAGGTGCTGCAATGGGAGGTCTCACCTCTATTCTAAATCGCCAATTAGACTGAACTAACGATGATGAAAGAAGGAAAGAAATGGATCGCCGTCTTTTGCGCGTCGGCTAATGGTGCAAAACCAGAGTATCTGGAAGCTGCCCGCGAAATGGGCCGAGCGATCGCGGAGAGAAATTACGGGCTGGTTTATGGCGGGGCAACGGTCGGAGCAATGGGCGCCATCGCCGATGCGGCGCTCGCTGCCGGCGGCGAGGTCATGGGCGTGATTCCGGATGTGATCATGGACCTCGAAGTCGGCCATCAAGGCCTAACCGAGTTGCACGTCGTTCGCACGATGCATGAACGCAAGGCACTGGCGGCCTCGCGCGCGGATGCCTTTATCGCTCTGCCCGGCGGATACGGAACGCTGGACGAGTTCATTGAGATCGTGACCTGGGCCAAGCTGCGCATTCACGCAAAGCCTTGTGTGCTGGTGAACCTCGGCGGCTATTACGATGGGTTGCTGGAGTTTCTCGATACTTCAGTGCGGGAGGGCTTCATCAAACCCAAGGATCGTGCGCTGGTCCTGGTGGCGAGGAATGTATCTGAGGCACTGGAGATCGTCGAACGCGAGTGGAAGGCGCGCGAAGAGATTCCGGTGCACGATGCGAGGCTGGATGAGCTGGTGAAGTGAGACTCGCAGTTACCCGCGACCACAAAGTTCACTCGGCCTTCGCCTTACACTCCTTGCATCCGCAGTGCCTTCTCAGATAATCCCAGGAATAAATCCCGCTCTTGTGGCCGTCGTTCCATTCGAAGCTGAGCGCGTAGTGGCCGACGGGAGTGACCACATTGGGCCGCGGCGGAGCCTGGTACATCGGCAGAAGAGTTGCCGGCTGCGGCTTAGGCTCACCGAGAGCACGGCCCGATTTCTCGCGCTCGTCGTGGCAGGTGGCGCAGGGGCAGGCGCGGCGCAGCCAGGCGAACGTCCATGAGCTGTGATGGCCGTCTTTCCAGTCGATTTCGAGGCCTGTGCCTTCGGTCTTGTGGACGCGCACCTTGACCGGCTCTTTGGCGTCGCGGGGGAGTTCGCGGTGCTCGTGTTCCTCGCGCCGTGCCTGCTCTGCGCTGACCAGGCGGATGCCTTCGTGACTCATGCTTTTATTTTCGCAGAAGCGGCCTGTTGCGCCGGTCGTAATGGACCTTGAGTACGAGGATGGCGAGAGACAGGGTCAGCGTGAATCCATTGGCGAGGATGACAGGGAAGGAACGGATGAAGATGCCGTAAAGGAACCAGAGAAAGACCCCGAGCGAGAAGACAAGGAACATGACGAGCGAGATCTCGTGCGCGCTTTTGAGGCGGTAGACGCGAATGAGCTGCGGCACGAACGAGATGGTGGTGCAGCAGGCGGCGAGGGAGCCAATGAGATCCACCACCCACGAGGGCAGCTGCCAGACGATCGCGTGCATCAGAGCGCGCTCCGGTGCAGGAAGAAATAGATTGCGATGGTGAAACCGAGCGCAATGATGAAGGGGCGCAACACTCTGTCGCTGATACGCCGGGCGTTGCGCGCCCCGGTGTAGCCGCCGATGGCACACGCGATCATCATGAACCAGCAGAAGCGCCATTCGACGGCTCCGTGAATGATAAAGGTGATGACGGCGATGCCGTTGGCGGTGGTGGTGATGACGACTTTGAGCGCGTTGATATCGGTGAGACGCTCTACTCCGCAGAAAGCCAGCGCGGTCATAGTGAGCAGGCCGGCTCCGGCCCCGAAGTAGCCGATGTAGTAGCAAATGCTGAGAAGCAAAGCCAGCAGCGGTATGAGCGCGACATGTTCATGGCCGGGCCCATGATGCTCGATGCGTCGGCGCACGGCTCGCGAGACGGGTCCGCTGACGGCAAAACTGGTGGCTCCCAGCAGGAAGAGATACGGCACCAGGCGCAGGAAGGATCCCTGGCTGTTGTGGAGAAGCGTGTAAGCGCCGGCGAAGCCCCCGATTAGTGCGACCAGTGTGACGGGGAGCACGAGGCGGATATTCTTGCGCACATCTTCGCGGTATCCCGCGATCGAAGTGAACTGGCCGGGCCAGAGAGCGACGGTTCCGGTGGCGTTGGCCTCGATGGGAAGCAGGCCGGCGTGGATCAGCGTAGGAAAGGCGATGAATCCGCCACCGCCGGCGACGGAATTCACCAGGCCGCCAAGGAAGGCTGCTCCGGCGAGCAAAGCGTCCTGAGCCAGGGAGTTGTGTGGGAGAACGGCGGCGTACACGTTTTCATTGTAGATTGGCGCTCACTCTGTATGGGAGCAAGAGAGCGAAGGCGGTCAGGCGCGGATTTCCGGCGTCGCCGCAAGCAGCGATCGGGTGTACGCCTCCCGGGGCGCGCCGCAAATTTCTACGCTGGGGCCGCTCTCGACGACCTTTCCGCGATAGAGAACAACGATATTCGTGGCGAGATAGCGCACCAGCGGCATGGAATGGGAGATGAAGAGGTAAGTGAGCGAGAACTCGCGCTGCAGATCGCGCAACAGGTTGATGATCTGCGCGCCCACGCTGACGTCGAGAGCCGAAACCGGCTCATCGAGCACGATCAATTCGGGGCGAAGCGCCAGGGCGCGGGCAATGTTGATGCGCTGCCGCTGGCCTCCCGAGAACTCGTGTGGATAGCGGGCGAGCGCGGAGTCATCGAGTCCGACAGCGCGCAGCAGTTCTGCGACGCGCAGGCGCTGATCGGAGCGTGGACAAGCATGATGAATCACGAGCGGCTCGGCGATAATGTCGCGGACACGCATGCGTGGATTGAGGGCGGCGAAGGGATCCTGGAAGACGACCTGCATGCGGCGGCGTACAGGTCGCAGGCTGCGGTGCGAGACGCCGGTGATCGGCTGGCCATCGAATAGCACGCTGCCGCTGGTCGGCTCAATCAGCCCGAGGACCATACGCGCGATGGTGGATTTTCCCGAGCCCGATTCGCCAACCAGGCCCATAGTCTCGCCGCGCGCGATGGTGAAAGAAACGTTGTCGACGGCGAGTGCGCCGGAGTCGTAGCTCTTCGAGAGCGAGTGGGCTTCGAGCAGGGGCATAGCTTCAAGTTAGCGAGTCCGACGTTTTGCTGACAAGCCGTCTGGCTGGCCCATTTCCTCAGTTCATGGCCGCGTAGCTGCCCGGGGCTGGATGCCCGGCGAAGCGTTCCGCCATCCACTCGATGGCCGCGTCTGCGCTATCACGAGCGACGGAAAGATGACCGGAGTCTGCCATTGGATGCCATTGCGTCGCGATGCCGGCCTTCCTGAGACGCTGCATATAGTTCTCCGTTACCTCCGGCTGCACAAGCGTATCTTTCATGCCCTGCGCGAGAAACACCGGAACCGTACGAGGCAGGATCCCCGGCGTATTGCGCGAAATCAGGCTCCGCCATGGCTCGAGGTCGGTAAGGCTCTCCACCTTCAAAAAGCTGTGTTCAAGCTCGGTCGAAGGACTGCGCCTCTCGATCACATCGAAGAATCTCTCAATACCATCAGTGGTACCATCACCGGCCAGCCGATTGACGTCTGGGATCGCCTGCGGAGCCACGATGCTCGAAATCGGAACTCCGTATACCTGCGACCATGACCACAGCGCTGTGGCGGTAATGTTCTTTCCGCCAGGGCTGTCGACATTCCCGGTCAGCAGCAGTCTGAGCTCGGTTGGGGGCGCGGCCGCCGCGACGCCTGTCAGCTGCAACTCGGGAGCATAGGTCCGGGCAAGGATACCCGCATAGAGAACAGCATGCCCGCCCTGGGAGTGGCCCCAGGCCGCGAATGCGCGTCCTGCTCCGGCCCCCGGCGTCTGCCGCGCCGCCCGCACAGAATCGAGCACAGCCCGACCCTCGCTGATGCCTACCAGGTACGGGTGCGGCCCGGCAGTGCCGAGACCCGGATAGTCTGTAGCCGTAACCACATAGCCCCGCTTCAGCATCTCCTCCAGCCCTTGAATTGACTGGAAGAGCCCGCGCGCCAGCGACGGGGCGCACTTCGGCATCACGCCTGTGGTTGGGTGCGCCCACGCCACAATCTTCCGCCCTCCGGCTGGCGCCGGTCCCGCCGGAACGATTACAACTCCCGAAACGGCGATGGCCTCTCCCCGCAGCCCCTCCGATTTGTACAGAACCCGGTATGCGGCGGAGCCGGCCGGTGCCCCATCGATTGGCTCCCAGCGTAGAAGGTCTCCGTTCTCATATGTCGTCAAGTTCGATGTCGGCGATGGAGTAGAACGGCGTTTGTGCAAATGAAGCGGTGCTCAAGGCAAGCATGAACAGCATAAGGGACGGAGTTCGATGGAGTCGTTCCGAAGTGGCGTAGTGCATAAATCCTCATCTCTTGATCTCCCGAGGGGAGGCGTGGGAGACTGAATAGCCTCCTAAGAGATGAGCATAAGAATTTTGCCTCGCAAAACGAATAGAGGACACTACACGAACGACCGTGTGGTTCTACACGGCATTCTGAAAGAACCTGCTCTTGTCCGCTGTTCCGCTCAGAGCTTCGGATGCAGCTTCTGAAAGCCCGTTGCTTCCTGGTAAGCGCGGGCGAAGGCGCAGAGCTTTGCGTCCTGGTAGTGGCCTCCGAGAAAAGTGATGCTGACGGGCGTGCCGGGGCCACCGATCTGGTCGTCGTCGCCGGTGTCGACCGCCGGCGGCGCAGGGGCGTCGGCTCCGCGCAGGCCGTTGGGAACGATGACGGCCGGATGTCCGGTGAGATTCGTTGCGACGAGCTGTTCGCTGTTGGTGGAGGCGACGATGACATCTACCTGCGTGAAGAGCTCGGAAAGCTGCCGGATGGCGAGCGATCGGGCGCGATTGGCCTGCACGTATTCGACGGCGGGATAGAAGCGGGCAATGCGGAAATCATTTGGCCAGTCCTCAACTCCCTGCTCAGTGAGCAGTTTGTCCCGGCCGGTGGTGGTGAGCTCGTCGAAGGCGGCGGCTGCCTCGGCGGTGAGCAGCGAGGTCATCGCGCCGTAAGGCAGATCGGGCAGTTTGACGGAGATGAGGTTCACGCCCATCGAGCGCAGCTTGTCGAGGGCGGCCAGTTCATATTTACGGTCGTAAGCGCGGCGTGCGCGGAAGGCGGCCATCTCACGCTCGTGCTTCTCGCGTTTCTTCTTTTCTTCAGGGGTGGCGGGTTGGGCTTGCTTCTCGGCCGGGACAGCGGGCTTGTCGGGCTCGAATTCGCTTGCGATGTAGCCGACGCGGAGCGATTTCCAGTCGAAGTGTGCGTTCCAGTTAAAGGCGGCATTGCGGGTCGCGAGATCCTGGCCGTCGGGGCCATGAATCGCGGTGAGGACGATGGCGCAGTCCTCCACAGCGCGGCAGATAGGGCCGAGCTTGTCCATCGTCCAGCTCAGAGCCATCGCGCCGGTGCGCGGAACGAACCCGAAGGTGGGCCGCAGGCCGGTGACGCCGCAGCGCGTGGAGGGCGAGGAGATGGAGCCGAGCGTTTCCGATCCGATGGCGAAGACGACGCAGCCCGCAGAGGTTGCCGAGGCCGAGCCAGCCGATGAGCCGCTTGAGCCCTGCTTGGGATTCCATGGATTCCGCGTGCGGCCGCCGAACCACTTGTCGCCCATGGCGAGTGCGCCCAGCGTGGTCTTAGCGATGAGCACCGCACCGGCTGCATCGAGGCGTTGAACCACAGTGGCGTCTGTGTAGATGGTCTGCTTTTCGAATCCGCCTGCACCCCAGGTAGTTGGATAACCTTTGACGGCGAGCAGATCTTTCGCACCCCAGGGCAGGCCGTGCAGCGGGCCGCGATATTTTCCCGTGGCGATATCCGAGTCGGCTTCACGGGCCTGTGCGAGGGCGCGGTCTTCCGTGATGGTGATGACGAAGTGCAGCACAGGATCATACTTGCGTAAGCGGGCGATGTACATCTGCGTCAGATCGAGCGACGAGACTTTTTTCGTCCGAATGAGATCGGCCAGCTCGGGGATGGTCGCGAAGGCGAGGTCTTCGAGGTTCGCAGGCATAGTTGCGACGGCGGCGCTGTATACCGGGTCACGCTTCTCGGTATTGACGGTCGCTCCCGGCGGCAATGGGTCGAAGATATAAGCCGGCGGCAAGCTGTTCGGCAGCTGTAGCTTGCGGATGGCTGCGTAGCCGGCGCGCTGCTCATTGAGCCCGTCGAGCATCATCGCTTTCTGATCGGCAGTGATGGTGATGCCGGCGAGGACAGCGGCCTGGTCGATCATCTCGGGCGTGATCTTCGGCATCTCCTTGTTTGTTGACGGGCTGGTCGCCTGGGCTTGTGCGGCCAGGGTGTAGAGCGCTCCAGGAAAGAGCGTGGAAGCAAGGCCGAAGCGGGCCGAGACGGAAAGGAAGGCGCGACGATCGAATGAGGCTCGAGCGGGAGCGCCTTCGGAAGGCACAGTTTCCGGCATGATGTGTGACCATCCTCAAGAAAATGAGCTTATTGAAACGGGTGAAATGGCAGTATACTCGCGGGCAATTGAAAACAGGATGGTAGTCAATGCCGAAGACGAAAGTTGTTTCGACGGCGGTGCTGTGTCTGGCAGCCGCGATATGTCTGGTCCTTGGGCCGCCTCCAGGCGCTGCACAGACCGCGCAGGATGAAAACGTACTGGTCGTCGAGGGCGCGAAGATTCTGCCTATCACCTCGCCTCCCATCGAACACGGAGTGATGGTTATCAAGGGCGGCAAGATCGTCGCCGTCGGCGAAGAGGGTAAGGTTCAGATCCCCGCCGGAGCCAAAGTTAAAGACGCTACCGGAAAGATCGTCATGCCTGGCATTGTCGACTCGCATTCGCACATCGGCATCGACGCCAACCCGACTGTCTCCGACTCACAGGATGCGAATGAGGGGAGCGGTCCGATTCAGCCGGCGCTGCGCGCGCTCGATGCCATCGATCCCGCCGATCCCAATATCCGCATGGCCACCGCCGGCGGCATTACGACGGCCAACATTATGCCGGGCAGCGGCAACGTAATGGGCGGCCAGACAGCCTACGTGAAGCTGCGCGGAACTACGATCGAGCAGATGCTGATTCCGGGCACGATCGGCGGCATGAAGATGGCGAATGGGACGAACCCCAAGGGCTACGGCGCGCGCGGGCAGGCTCCTATGACGCGGATGGAAGAAGCCGCCCTGGCGCGCGGCATATTCGAAAAGGCGCAGGAGTATAAGGCGAAATGGGACGCTTACAACAAAGCGGTGGCTGCGGGCGATAAGAAGGTCAAGGAGCCCGATCACGATCTGGGACTGGACGCGGTTGTTCAGGTTCTCGAAGGCAAGCGCGTAGTGCACAACCACACGCATCGCGCCGATGATGTGATGACCGTGGTCCGACTGGCTGACGAATTCCACTATCGGGTGGTCGTGCACCATGGGACGGAATCGTGCGATGTCGCGGACGAGCTCGCAAAACGACACATCGGTGTGACCTTCACCATGATCGATTCGCCGGGCGGAAAGCCGGAGACGATCAACTTCAGCATCAGCTGCCCGGCCCGGCTGGAAAAGGCGGGCGTGAAGGTTGCCTTCAACACCGATGATCCCATCACCAACTCACGCCTGCTGCTGCGCTCAGCCGCTCTGGCTGTTCGTGGAGGGATGAGCCAGGACGCGGCGATGAAGGGATTGACAATTTATCCCGCGGAGATGCTCGATTTGCAGGACCGGGTGGGCAGCCTGGAGCCCGGCAAGGACGCGGATTTCATTGTGCTCAGCGGAGCTCCGCTCAGCGTATACAGCAAAGTTCTCGAGACATGGATTGAGGGAGAAAAAGTCTTCGACCGCAGCAATCCCGTTGACCTTCGCTATGCTACCGGCGGCTTTAACGTGGTCAGCCGGTATCCGCAGTTACAGGGAGGCGGCCAGTGAAACTGAGACTCTCATTACCGCTCTTTATCATGGCCCTCGCTGTCGCGCTGCCTGCGCATGCCCAGAGCCTTGCCGTAACCGCAGACCATCTCTACACGATGGATGCAGGTCCGCAGGGAGGTCCCGGTCTGGTACTGATCCGCGACGGCAAGATTGAGGATGTACGGACGGGAGCGGGTATCGCCGCGCCGAGCGGATATAAGGTGATCCACGGCGCCTATGTCACACCCGGGCTGATCGACGCCTACACTTCGACCGGAGTGTCTGGCGCGTACAACATTCCCGCCGACCAGGACCAGGATGAGGCGACGGACCCCAACACTGCGGACGTGAACGTGCGCGACAGTCTCAATCCCGAGGACCTGCTGTATCGATATGTGAATGCTTATGGCGTGACGACCATGCAAATAACGCCGGGCCCGAGGAATCCGATCGCGGGAGCGGCAGGAATCTTCAAAACCGCAGGGCCGAATTCGCCCTTCCGCACGGTGGATCAGTTAACGGTGAAGCTGAACTCGGCCATGGTGTTCAATCTGGGCGACACGCCGAAAGAAACCTACGGCAAGAATCACAAGGCTCCAGTGACGCGCATGAAGACGGCGGAGATGATCCGCGAGGCGTTGTCGCAAGCGAAGCAGTATCAGGACAAATGGGACAAGTGGAAGCAGGAGGGAAGCGATCCCACGAAAGAACCGGCCCTGGATACGAAGCTCGCCGCGCTGGCGGGCGTAGCGTCGGGCAAGATTTCAGCCATCTTCAATGTGTATCGGGCCGATGATATCGACACGGCGATCCGCATCGGCACGGAATTTCACCTGAAATACATGCTGGCTTCGGTCACGGAGGGGTATCTCATCCGGGAAAAAATTCGCGCGGCGGCCGTACCGTGCCTGGCGGGCCCGGTCATGCAGCCTTTTGAAGATTTGCAGACCTCAAACGCAACCTATGAGAATGCGGCACTGCTTGAGCAGGCTGGGATTCCGGTCGCCATCATGACCGGCTATACCGGGTACGTTCCAAAGAGCCGCATCCTTCTGTTTGAGACAGCCATCGCGGCCGCGAATGGGCTGGGTATCGAGCCGGCGCTGCGTGCGATTACCATTTCCCCGGCGAAGATCCTCGGTATCGACGAGAGAACCGGATCGCTCACGAAGGGCAAGGACGCGGACGTTGTGGTTTTCGACGGCGATCCCTTCGAGTACACCAGCCAAGTGCAGCAGGTGCTGGTTCAGGGAGAGGTCACCTATCAGAGAGGCCAGTAAGGAGAGGGTTTGATTCCTGAAAACGGGCAGCTACACGGCCGCCCGTCTCTATTGAGGCGCGTTTTCCCTCGATTTCCAGATTAGATATCGAGATTAGATATCCAGGTTCTTCACGTCGAGCGCATTTTCTTCGATGAATTTGCGGCGGGCTTCAACGTCTTCGCCCATAAGGGTGGTGAAGATGGTTTCGGTCTCGGCGATGTCTTCGAGCTTGACGGAGAGCAGGGTGCGCCGCTCGGGATCCATGGTAGTTTCCCACAACTGCGTCGAGGTCATCTCGCCCAGCCCCTTGTAGCGCTGGACTTGGTAATCGCGACGGCCTTGTTCGATGACATGCTCAAAGAGCTCCTGCGGCGTCTGCTTCTCGACAGGCTCCTGCGGGGCGCGGGCGGCACGTTTCGGCGCTGCCTTTGCGGCTTCACTCTCGACGACCCCTGTCTCGCCTTCGCTCACTTCAGACTCAGCAGCCGGCCCGGACTTCGAGGCGTACTCGATGAGGTAAGGCGGCTCGAGCTGCTCCTTGATCTGCGCATACTTCGACATCATCTGGCGATACTCGGCCGTTGAAGCCAGTGTCCAGTCGATGCGGCGCTCAGCTCCCTGCGCATCGGCGATGCTGAGCGACCAGGTCTGGTGCTCCTCGTCAAAGACCGGCTGCGAGAGCGATCTGAACTGAAACTTCTTCTGGATCTTCTCAAGCTCCGCATACAGAGACTTGAGCTTTGCAGGCGCTGTGCCGTTCGGCCCCTCAAAATCGCTGCGCCGGACCAGCTCGTGGCGCGCGAGCAGCGTGGTGATCTCCTCGTTACGCAGGCGCTTGTTCACCTTCTCGAAGAAGCCCAGGTACTCGTTCAGCTGGCCCATGAACTTGGTGAGCGCTGCGCCTTCAAGCTTGCTGGCGTTCTCGCCGTAGCGCACGATCATGCCGTCGGAGGCGCGCTTGACCATCACTTTGACGAATTCGCGATCGTCCTTGATGTACTGTTCGAATTTGCCCTTCTTGATCTTGTATAGCGGCGGTTGCGCAATGTAGACGTGGCCGCGCCGGATCAGCTCGTTCATATGACGGAAGAAGAAGGTGAGCAGCAGGGTGCGAATGTGCGAGCCGTCGACGTCGGCGTCGGTCATGAGGATGATCTTGCCGTAGCGAAGCTTGGCGGCGTCGAAGTCGTCCTTGCCGATGCCAGTGCCAAGCGCGGTGATCATGGCGCGGATTTCCTCGTGGCCGAGCATCTTGTCGTAGCGCGCTTTCTCCACATTGAGGATCTTGCCCTTGAGCGGCAGGATGGCCTGGAAGCGGCGGTCGCGTCCCTGCTTGGCTGTGCCGCCTGCGGATTCGCCCTCGACCAGATAGAGCTCGCAGCGGTCGGCCTCGCGCTCGCTGCAATCGGCAAGCTTGCCGGGAAGCCCGCCGCCGTCCAGCGCTCCTTTGCGGCGGGTCAGGTCGCGGGCCTTGCGGGCGGCTTCGCGGGCGCGGGCAGCTTCGATGGCCTTGTTGATGATCCTTTTGGCGACGGGAGGATTCTGCTCGAGGAACATGCCCAGCTTCTCGTTAACGAGTGCCTGCACCGTGCCGGCGATGTCGGAATTCAGTTTGCCCTTGGTCTGGCCTTCAAACTGCGGCTGCGAGAGCTTCACGCTGATGACGGCGACCAGGCCTTCGCGCACGTCGTCTCCGGAGAGGTTCTCCTTTACGTCTTTGAAGAGACCGAGCTGCTGGCCAGCCCAGTTGATGGTGCGGGTGAGCGCGGTTTTGAATCCGGAGAGATGTGTTCCCCCGTCGACGGTGTTGATGTTGTTGGCGAAGCAGAAAACGGTCTCAGAGTAGCTGTCGTTGTACTGGAGGGCGATCTCCATATCCACGTTGTCGCGCAGCCCCTCCATCATGATGGGCTTGTCGTGGAGTACCTGCTTGCCTCGGTTGATGTGTTTGATGAACTCGGCGATACCGCCGGCATACTTGAACTCAGCGCGCTTGGCCTCACCGGTCTTCGGGTCAGTGGTGCGCTCGTCGGTAAGCGTGATCTCCAGGCCCTTGTTCAGGAAGGCGAGCTCGCGCAACCGCTGGGCCAGCGTGTCGTAGTTGTACTCGGTGACGGTAAAGATGGATCTGTCGGGCAGAAAGTGAACTTTTGTTCCTCGCCGTTTGGTAGTGCCGGTTTGGCGCAGCTTAGAGATCGGAATGCCGCGCGCGTAATCCTGCTCGAAGGTGTGATCGCGCCAGATCTCGACATTGAAGCTCTCGCTGAGCGCGTTGACGCAGGAGACGCCAACACCATGCAGGCCGCCCGAAACTTTATACGTCGAGGAGTCGAATTTGCCGCCGGCGTGAAGCTTGGTGAGCACCACCTGAACGGCGGGCATCTTCTCGCCATTTTCGAGCGTCATCTCATCGACAGGAATGCCGCGGCCGTCGTCAGTGACGGTAATGGAGTTGTCGTCATGGATCGTGACCTCAATCCTGCTCGCGTATCCGGCCAGAGCCTCATCGACTGAGTTGTCTACGACTTCGTAAACCAGGTGATGCAGACCCATCTCGCCGGTTGAGCCGATATACATGGCGGGGCGCAGGCGAACGGCCTCGAGTCCTTCGAGCACCTTGATGTTGTCGCCGGTATAGCTGCCGTTCGTTTTGCCGTGGGGTACAGGAGCGTCTTCAGGGAACGCTATAGTTGCCATAGGTTCGAGCTCGTTTACAGGCATGAAACTCCGTGAGCGGAAACCCTCAGCGCACTTTGGAACCCGGACGGTTCCCGAGGGAATAAAAGCTTGAAAGTGAACGGGTTTCAGCTCTTTGAACTTGATTCAATTATAGCATGCGGGAGGAGACTTCCGGAGCCATCCGGAGCGTACCGTCAGGTGTTAGCTTGCCGGGGAGAAGATTACCATTCGATAATTGAAATGACCTCGGTAATCACCCTGTTTAGTAGTCTCTATAGTAATTGAAAATATTAGACTTATAGCTTTATTCGACTATACTGAACACAGCTGGGAATTGCCAGACATTTTTTGAATATCTTCCCCGGAGTTACTAATTATGAAACTCGTTGTTCGCGCCTCCATTCTTTGTCTTGCCGTAGCTGGTGCAGTTGCCGGTGTCGCCTCCAATCATTCCGTTAAAGCGCAGACTGTTACCGTGAGCCATCTGGCCATGAATTCAGCCATGCCCGCGCCGGTATGTGAGCCTGGATCGCCCTGCAAGATGCACGGCAAATAGATCCCTTCTAACACGAAGGTTGTAGACAGCCGGACAAAGGTTGTAGACAAGAAGATCGACGGTTGCATTGAGATGTTTTCTCAATCGGGCTATGCTTATGCCTGGATTGGGTGAACGTTATGCAAGATATTTCCACCTGGATGAATATCCTCGAGTTCGCCGAGCCGATCTTGATCTGGCTTGCGCTGATCTTCTTTGTGAGAACGGGAAAGTCAACTCGTTTCCCGTCAATGATGGCCTACCTTTGTCTGCGGGCGGGTTCGTCCGTTGTCATGGCGATCATTCTGAATCTCCAGCGCTTCAGTCATATCAGCGAGACGGCGCAGTATCAGGTGTATTTCTACGCCTACTGGTCGTTCTACACGCTGAGCGCGATTGCCATCTTCTTCGTTATTCGTGAGATTTTCTGCCATGTCACCGAGCCTGTGCCCGGCATTCGCCGTCTGGGCCTCATGGCCTTCAACTGGGTGGCTTTAATATCCGGGATTATCTCGATCAGCTCGTCGCTCCCGCTGAAGGGATTGGGCGCGGGCCTGATGTCGATCGGGTTTCAGGTGATGCGCTGCATGAGCATCCTTGAACTTTGCCTGCTCGCGTTTCTTGCCCTCTTCATTCATAAACTGGGACGTTCCTACCGCAGCATGGCCTTCGGTGTTGCACTGGGCTTCGGGGTGCAGGCCGCGATGGAGCTAATCCTTTCGGTCGTGGCCACGCGCAGCGCCGGACTCGACGTGAATGTAAACGTCGTTCTGCAGGTCGTCATTACGGTCGTGCTGGGCGGCTGGCTGGCGTACTTCCTGCTGCCGGAGCCGGCGGCGGAGCGCGAGGTCATTACCCTGCCTGTCTCCTCGTCGCTAATCCGCTGGAATGAGATCGCGAGCGCGCTGGGCTATGCCACGCCCCGGGTTGCCGTGGGCCAGTCGAGCGCCACCTTTCTGCAGGATGTAGAGCAGGTGGTGGACAAGATCCTCACAAAGAACTCGATCAGCGTGAACAGCTGAACAGCATTCCAGAAAACATAAAAGCCCCGAAGCGATTCGGGGCTTTTTATGTTTGGAATGACTGAGGCTTCTGAAATCACAAAGGCCGCGCTTCGTTCTTCACGCGCTCCCAGATTTCTTCATCAGTCAGTGTGGTCTGGATCAGTTCGATTGGGAACCCGCCGTCTTCGATAATCGCAATACGGAAGCCCTCGATCGGCTCATAGGGGGTTAGCAGCACATTATGGCCTTCCATGGCCGCCGCGAGATCGCTCACCTTGAAGGCTGGATGCGGCAGAGTGCGCAGCACCGGATCGAGGCAACTATCCGCCTCGAAGCGATGCCACTGGACATGGAGTAATTTGCAATCGGCGTCGCTGGTATACATGCCGAATTGCACGCTGTAGCGCTCGTTCGGCTTTACGTCCTGAGTCGGTACGCCCAGGTGATGGAATTCATACCGAACGCCGTCGCGAGTAAACATGATCGCAGGCGGCGTCGAGAAATTACTCGGCAGCGACTGGCTCCACGGCGACAAAGCGCCCGGAGCGTCCGCGATCGACGAACTTTACGCGGCCGTCGATCTTCGCAAAAAGCGTGTCGTCACTGCCGCGGCCGACGTTGAGGCCGGGCTTGAGCGGTGTTCCGCGCTGCCGCACGATGATGGAGCCGCCCGTGACCAGCTGGCCGCCGAACGCCTTAACGCCAAGCCGCTGCGCATTTGAGTCGCGGCCATTTTTCGAACTTCCAAGACCTTTTTTGTGTGCCATTTCTCTTAATCCTTCATGGCGGCCGGGAAGGGCCGCCGAATTGAAAAGCGCTACTTGGCGGCGCTGTAGGTGTTTCCGTCGACCTCGATTGAATCGATCCGGACCTGGGTGTAATCCTGGCGATGGCCCTGCAGCTTCTTGTACTGCTTCTTCCGCTTGTAGTGGAAGACGAGAATTTTGTCGGCGCGGCCCTCGCCCAAAACGGTGCCGACGACCTTTGCCGAAGAAGGCTTGGCCAGTGACTTGTTTTCGGCATCGCCGGAAACAGCCAGGACTTCACTGAATTCAATGGCGCCATTGTCGCCAGCAGCGGCCTTTTCAATCCTGACAACGTCGCCTGGGGCGACACGATATTGCTTTCCACCGGTACGAATGACCGCGTACATAGTTCCTCCGGCGTCCACTAACGGCGAACGCGAATCTTGATTCCAGGCTAGGCGTATAGATGCTCGCTCTTATGCGGTGCGCTCGGTCCCATATCTAACACCCGGACCAGCACCACCCGCCTGCTGCTCCGGATTGCTTGAGACAGGCGCCGGAGAGAGCGACAGGCAAAATCGCCAAACTAGATAAGTTTACTTGGGAATGCTGGCTCCGGTCAATGATTTCCCTGTTGATTTTGCGGTCGGCGCCGGGATTCCATTGATCGAAAGCGGCCATCTGAGCTAAACTAAAAGTTCGGCGACAGGGTGGACTTCGAAGTGTCTATCCGCCCGCGTTTCTCCAGCCCAAAAAGCAGTTGCATAGGAGAAATTCGACGGGTCTGGTCGGCGCGAACAATTCAGGGTTTGGAGTTTGGTCATGGCTCAGGTTTGTCAAATCTGCGGCAAGGGTCCGCAGTTCGGAAACAACATCTCGCACGCGCACAACGTTACCCGCCGTCGCTGGAGCGTCAATCTTCGCCCGGTGAAGGCCAAGGTGGATGGCGGGGCCAAGAAGCTGCGCGTCTGCACCAGTTGCATCAAGGCCGGTAAAGTCGTAAAGGCCTAATTACAGTGCGGAAGAATCTGTGAGGCCCGGGGATCATCTCCGGGCTTTTTCATGTACTCAGCGCTGAGTGTTTAAGGCGTTTTAGAAAATAATGCGGCCTCGTTCAGACTGTGCAGGACCGGCGCTTTTCGGTTTGAGGACGGCAGCTCAGACTATGCCATTTCCTAAACCGCTCTAGCGGCGCTGGGTGATCGCCTTCCGGATGTTTGCGAACGGCGCATTGTCGTCGAGACGCACTCCATCGGGCGTTTGTTCGACGCCTAATTCCTTCCATAATGCATCGAGGTTGACCGGCACAGGTTTGTCTTTCATTTGGCCGTAGAGGTTAGTCAGAACATGCGTGCCGGTGGCCTGGTCCCCCACGGCGAAGGCCTTTTCGATCGGCCAGTCCTGATCGATCGTGCCGCCGGCATTCACAATCGCGCGGAGTGCGTCCTGCAGCCCTTTTTGGTTGTGGGTCTCTTTGCGGATGGTTACGTCGGCGAGCAGGCAGAACTGAGCGCCGCCCCAGTAGGTTCTTCCCCAGGTGTGCGTGTGGTCGAGACCGCGGTCAAAGGGTTGCGGATCGCCCTGCGGCATGTCGCGCCGCATGTCGGCCCATATCTTTTCCGGTCGCAGGAGACCATTCTGCACGCGAGCGATGGGCTCGACATAAACCGCCGATCCTTCTTCGATCCAGTGGTGGTCGTCGTCCATGGAAGGGAAAGCGGTGTGGATGAGCTCGTGCGTCATCATCCAGTCGTTGTCGAGGTCCTGCTGCGTAGTCTGCTCGCCAATGCGAATGCGTGTGAATGCAGGAAATCCGCCGACTCCGCCCCACGTGGTGCCGTGCCCCACGCCACTGTGGCCGGCGGCAAATTCGACGAGGATGCGGTCGCGGGGAACCGGGAATTTGCCGTAATAGACAGTGACGGAGTTGGCAGCGTTCTGGACCCAGGCGACAATGCGATCCGGGGGAAGGTCGGTCGTGCCAGGGCCGAAGTCGAGCTGAATGGACGATCCTCCGATGTGGAGGGTCCGGGAACTGGCGACGGGCGCCGACCACGGAGCCTGGAATGCGGCGTCAACGAAAGTTGCCGGAGCCAAACTTACCACTGCTAAAAGAATGAAGCGGCGCAAGGATCGCTTCACTTGGCGGCTTCTCATTCGATTCAGGACTTCGCCTTATCAAAATTCAGCGCGCCGGAGTTGATGCAGTAGCGCAGGCCTGTGGGCTGAGGCCCGTCGTGGAAGACATGACCCAGATGGGCGCCGCAGCGGGTGCAGGTGACTTCAGTGCGGCGCATGCCGTAGGTGTTATCTTCGTGCCTCTCGACAGCATCGGGGCTCACCGGCTGCCAGAAGCTGGGCCATCCGGAGCCGGACTCGAACTTCTCATCGGACTTGAAAAGCTCGGCGTCGCAGGCAATACAGCGATAGATGCCGTCGTCATGGTTGCGATAGAGCGCGCCTGAGAACGCGGGCTCGGTGCCCTTCTGGCGCGTAATGTAGTACTGCTCGGGCGTGAGTTCCTTGCGCCATTCTTCGTCGGTTTTGTTGATCTTCTCCACTTTGGTTTCGGTCATCGGTTTTCTCCAGTCATTGGATGAAGTTTGGAACCGTTCCGTTACAAACGCGCGATGACCTCGATTTCGACCAGAACATCTTTGGGCAGCCGCGCAACTTCGACGGTTGAGCGCGCGGGCGGGACAGCACCCTCCGGGGCCAGATATCTGCTATAGACGGCGTTCATCGCGGCGAAGTCGTTCATGTCTTTGAGAAAGACCACCGTCTTGACAACATCGGTGAGGTCCGTGCCCGCGGCCGCGAGAATAGCCTTGAGATTTTCGAGAACCCGCGTGGTCTGCTCAACGATGCCGCCGGAGACGACCTGTCCGGTGGCGGGATCGAGGGCGATTTGTCCCGAGGTGTAAAGCAGGTCGCCGATGCGAATGGCCTGGGAGTAGGGTCCGATGGCGGCGGGAGCGTTCGGGGTGGAGATCGGAGTCTTCAAAGAACTCATGCAGAGATTGTGCTGGGGCGGGGTAAAAGAAGGCAAATCGGGCGTGATTTTCGCTGAATCGAGCGGTTACAGCTTTTGCGACCGCTGTATGTCGCGAACCCCGGGAACGCGGCGCATGCCCTGCACCAGGCGAGTCAATTCGCGGACGTCTTTGGTTTCGATCACGAATTCGACGATGGCATCGGTGTTGGGACCGGGGCGCGAATCCACCGAGCGAATGTTGGTACCCTCATCGCTGATAATCGCAGTCAGTTCGCGGAGCATGCCGGGCCGATCGTCGCAAAAGATGGTGAGCTTGACGGGGTATGTGGCGGGGCGTCCGGCGGCCTCGTCGGCAGGGCGCGCCCATTCGACGGAGATGCGGCGGTCGGACTCATAGAGCAGGTTCTGCACATTGGGACAGCTGCGTGCGTGCACCGCGACCCCCTTGCCGCGGGTGACGTAACCGATGATCTCCTCGCCCCGGATGGGGTTGCAACATCGCGCGCGGTAGACGAGCAGCTCGTCCTGGCCTTCAACCTGCAGCGAGTCAGCGTTGCTCGCCATCGAGACGCGTTTGACCGCGTCGGAGACGCCAGCATCCGATGTGTCGTGCTCGGGGCCGGTCTGGCTGACAATGCCGGGGCTGAGACGATTCAGCACCTGGCGCGCGGAGTACTTGCCGAAACCGATGGCGGCCATTAGATCGTTCGGTGTGGCGACGCTGTACTCGGCGGCGATGCGAGCGTAGTCGGACTCATCGAACTTCGACAGCGCAATTTTGTACTTGCGGGCTTCGCGCTCGAGCAGCTTGCGGCCGATCTCGATGGCGCGCTCTCGCTGGTGCTCGTTGAGCCAGTGCTTGATTTTGTTGCGGGCGCGCGCGCTCTTAACAAAGGTGAGCCAGTCGCGGCTGGGTGTGTGGCCGTTCTGCGTGACTACTTCGACGATGTCGCCGTTGCGCAGCTTCGAGCGCAGTGGGACGATGCGTCCGTTGACCTTGGCGCCGACGCAGGTATTGCCGACCTCGGTGTGGATCGAGTAAGCGAAGTCGAGGGGGCTGGCGTCCTTGGGCAGCACGACGACCTTGCCCTTGGGCGTGAACGTGTAAACCTCTTCCGGGTAGAGATCGATCTTCAGAGTTGAGATGAACTCGTTGGGATCGGTCATCTCGCGCTGCCACTCGACCAGCTGCCGGACCCAGGCAAGACGCTGCTCGTCGCGCGCGCTGATCGGCGAGCCGTTGGCCTTGTATTTCCAGTGCGCCGCGATACCTTCTTCGGCGATGCGGTGCATCTCCTCGGTACGAATCTGCACTTCGAATTGATGGCCGCCTTCGCCCATCACGGTTGTGTGCAGTGACTGATACAAATTCGGCCGGGGCATGGCGATGAAGTCCTTGATGCGGCCGGGGACGGGACGCCAGATGCTGTGAATGAGCCCGAAGATCGCGTAGCAGTCGGGAACGCTGTTGGCGATGACGCGCAGGGCGAGCAGATCGTAGACTTGATCGACAGAAATCTTCGACTTCATCAGCTTCTGGTTGATGCTGTAGAGTCTCTTGATGCGCCATTCAACGCGGGCCTTGATGTTGTTCTCGCGGAGCTTCTCCATGAGCAGCTCCTCGACCCCGGTAAGGAATTGCTCGCCCTCCTTGCGGCGCGCCTCGACTGCCTCATGCACCTGTTCGTAGGTGAAGGGATCGACATAACGGAAGGACAGATCTTCGAGCTCGCCGCGCACTTTGCCCATGCCCAGGCGGTGGGCGAGCGGCGCATAGATATCGAGCGTCTCGCGCGCGATGCTCTGCTGCTTTTCCGGCGGCATAGGCTCAAGCGTGCGCATGTTGTGTAGCCGGTCGGCGAGCTTGATGAGCACAACACGCACGTCGCTGACCATGGCCAGCAGCATCTTGCGGACGTTCTCAGCCTGGCGGTCTTCGCGGTTCGCGAACTGAATCTTGTCGATTTTGGTGACGCCTTCGACGATATGAGCGACCTGCTCGCCGAACTTCGCCGTGATGTCCTCGGTAGTGACCGGCGTATCTTCGACCGCATCGTGCAGGAGTCCGGCGGCGATGGCGGTCGAGTCCAGCTTCATCTCCGCGAGCACGAGCGCGACTTCGAGCGGGTGAAGGACGTAGGGCTCGCCCGAGAGGCGCTTCTGGCCTTTATGGTGCTCGAGACAAAAATCCCAGGCTTTGCGGATGACGTCCAGGTCGTCTCCGGGACGGTTGGCACGCACCATGTCCAGCAGTTTGCTGAACCTGTCCTCAAACAAATCAGAACTCTCCTCAGCCGTGAGCGAGGTGGTCTGGGCGGTTGCCATATCTCATTATATGCGCTCTGCCGTGTGCGAAGATTGCTGGATGGGTTTCGATGGCTGGTAACGATATGAAAAGGCGGCGCCACGGCGAGCATTCCACAGGCAGGACTGGCGCGCCCATAGCAGCGATGCCTTCTGCAGGCGAGGGAGTTCCGGCGGCTGTGATTTCGCGCCGGGCCGCCGACCGTCTGCGTGCCGGGCATGTATGGGTGTACCGGTCGGATGTCGTTGTGGTCCCGGACGATGCTCCTCATCTGATTCCCGTTGTTGATCAGCGTGGAATTCTGCTGGGTACCGCCCTCTACAGTTCCGCGTCAGAGATCGCCCTGCGGCTCATTTCGACTGAAGTGGTTGCGAGTCAGGCAGAATGGCTGGAGTTGCTTGCCGCACGCCTGCGGACGGCTATATCGCAGCGCGGCGAGATTCTGGCAAGTCCTGATACGAATGCCTGCCGCCTCGTATTCAGCGAGGCCGATGACCTGCCGGGAATCATCATCGACAAGTACGCAGAGCTGATCATTGCGCAGCTGCTGACGCAGGCTCTGGATAACGAGGCGGTGCGCATCGTCGTTACGAATGTGCTTCGGGAAACGCTCGATCCGGTGACCATCCCGGAAACGATTTGGGAACGTCCGGACGCGCGCATTCGCGAGCTTGAGCAGTTAACGGCGCCGCTTGACGGAGCGCCGCTTTATGCAAAGGGAGAGCCGCTGACGAGAACGCTCTTTCGGCTCAACGGACTGAGCTTTCACTACGATGCCGGCGCTGGGCAGAAGACAGGCGCATTTCTCGATCAGCGCGAAAACTACGCCGCTGCGGCGCGCTACGCACACGGCGAGGCGCTGGATGTATGCACGTACCAGGGAGGATTCGCTCTGCACCTGGCGCGGTCATGTTCGCGAGTGACGGGGATCGATGTTTCCCGCGCCGCGCTGGAAGTAGCGGAACAGAATCTTGCGGCCAATCGCGATGCGTTGAAGGGCACGGAAGTCGACTGGGTGGAGGCGAACGCTTTTGATCTGCTGCGCGACTGGAGCGACTCCGGCGCCGTGTACGACACCATCGTTCTCGACCCGCCGGCCTTCGCCAAGTCGAAGCGGGCCGTCGAGGGCGCGTTGCGCGGATACAAAGAGCTGAATCTGCGCGCACTAAGGATGCTGCGCCCGGGTGGAGTTCTGGTGACATGCTCCTGCTCGCACCATGTATCGCTGGCCGACTTCACGGCGGTAGTGGCTTCGGCGGCGGGCGACGCGCGGCGCAGGGTGCGTCTGCTTGAGCGGCGGGGCGCAGCGGCCGATCACCCTGTCGTACTGACGATTCCCGAAACGGAATATCTGAAATGCCTCATCTGCCGGGTGGAGTAACGGCGGTGATGGCCAAATACAGGCGCGGTCAAGCACAATAGGTCTCAGGCGGTGAAGTTGAAACCTGATGCGGACGAGGGCGGCGTTGGCAGAAATCTCTTCAGGACATGGTCCGTTTGGATCTGGTTTGTCGGGGCGGCTGCATGGTTCGTGGTCGCGGCGCTGAGCCTGCACCATCACGCGCTCGGCGGCGGCCTGCTGGCCACGGCAATCTCGGCTCTTTTCCTGGGTGCGGGCATGTTCTTCCGCAAGCAGGCTCGCAGGGGCGACAAGCTTTAAGGCTTATCTACACAGTGGGAACGGAGATGGTTTCGATTTCTCGGTTGAGAGCCAGTTTCCGGAATGCGTCGGTCAGATCGGCTGTTCCTCCCCTTGGCAAGTCGTTCCAGACGACCATGGCGATGACAGTTTGACCTGCGGCCGTGTTTGCCGCCTCATCCAGAATTCTGATATTCGCTGCGGCGTAGGCGTCGTCTTCGCTGCCCTCAAGGTTCATCTCGACGATATCGTCTTTGTCGAGGCTGGACAGGATGGCGTCGAAGCGCCGACCCCACTCCTCGCCGCGATCGGCAACTGAGGTTTCGCGAAAGCGCTCGCGGGGAAAGGGTAGCACTACGCGGCGGGTCAGGCGGAGTTCTCCTGCGCATTCAAGGGCAAGGATGTCAGCGCCGCACGCAGCGGAAGAGACGACGCCAGTGCTTGCGGTGCCCCGCAGTATATTGCGAATCCGCTTTGCCACGAGAGATTCGTTTTCCGGCGGGAAGCGCTTTTCGCGAGCTGCTTTTGCGTCGATGCGTCGCCCCGCGAGAGCAGTGACGGTGCCGTTGAAGTTAAGAAGCCGCTGAAACTCGCCGAGCAGCGCAGCCAACTCTGAGACATCTTCCATGTCGCTCAACAGCGACATGGCTCTGCGCAGGTCGGGTATCGTCGTCTTGATCTGAAAAGGCAGTTTTGGCGCCTGTTGAATTCGTCGAGAATCTTCCTCGCTGCTGGAATATCTCCCGCATCGAATGCCGCTCCCAACAGCGTTGGCTTGATCCACGGATCATTCGGATTGCGCTGGAGAGCGCGGTCGCAGGCAAGCACAGTAAGCCGAGCCGCCGACATCGCCTTTACGCCGTCGCCCAGCCGCTTTCTCTGCCGGTAAAGACGAGGCAGATTGTTTGCAGGATAGTACTCGTTGAGGTCGCACATCATACCGCGTTCGTAATTGCTGATGGCATTATTCAGATAGTTTGATTTCGACGGCGCATCAGCCTCCGCATCGTAGAGCTTCTTGTACCGCCCCCCGATCAGGCCGCGGCGCTCCGAACTCTCTCCTTCCAGTTGGATTAGCTCTTCCAGCTCGGCGATCGCTTCTAATGGCTTGCCACCGTCTCCGAGCGCCAGGGCCCGCTGCTCGCGCACCACGGGAATTGAACGAACATGGTCGGGCAGCTTGTCGATAAAATTCAGGACTGCCTCCCATTGCAGCGTGTCCCGCATCAGCGACAGAATGTCTACCGCAACGCTTGGCACGGCGACGGCATCGTCTCCATACCTGTCTACAAGTTTCTTGACAGCCGCGGGAGCCTGCTCGGAGGGCAATGATCTCGCGGTCGTTACTTCCCCTTGAATCTTCGCAACCTTCTGGGCCACGTCGCGAAACAGCTCCACCTTGTTGATATCCACCGGAGCAGGGAACTGTGGAATTGTCTGATACACCGGAGAGACAAAATCCTTAACCTTGCCGATGCCTTCTGTCAGCTTCTCCCGAATCTCCTTCGCGCTATCGTCTGTTACCACTCCCTCAGGTATGGGATAGGTCAGACGCCGCATCTGCGCGACGTCGAAGAGCGGCTTCGACCAGTCGGCTGCGATGAGCACGCAGCCAACTCTTTTTGCCGCGTGGCGCACGCCGACCTCGTAGTAGACATTGGCGTTGGGGATCGTCATGTCGGCGATGACGAGATCGGAGATGGCGAGCCGCTCGATCATCGCCTGGATGATCAGTGAGCCTGCGTCCTGATCTGCCCGGACAGGAAGATAGCCGAGCTCCTCGATCATCGGACGCAGGGCCTTATCCCAGAGAGCGTTGAAGTCGATCTCCGCCGGCCCCTTGCCGGGCTCCGCGCCTGTCGGCTTCGTTCCGAATGGCATGACCATGAAGCAAACGCGAATTGCCACGAGGAATCGCTCCCTTCTGCGCAGCCCACTGATTCTCTCGCGCAGTGGGCGTTGAGGCAAGCGGGCGAGCCTCAAGTTTCGCATCGCCAGGCCTGTGCCGGCCGGCGGATTATTGTCCGTGGCCGGTGGCCTGCCAGGCGTCGTAACCGCCAGAGAGGTTGGCGATCTCGCGGAAGCCGGCGCGGCGCAGGATGCTCGTAGCAATCGAACTCCGGTATCCGCCTTTGCAGTGGACGACCAGAAGTTTTCCGGGATCCAGCTCATCCGTCCGCGTGGTCAACTGCCCCAGAGGGATGCGAACCGAATTTTCGATTGCACCCGTGGCAATCTCTCCGGGTTCGCGGACATCGAGCACAGCCACGTGATCCTTCTCGGCTGTAAGCAAGTCGGCAAATTCCTGCGGCGAGAGCTGCGGAATGTAATCCAGCTCGTACCCTGCATCGATCCAGCCTGAGATTCCGCCATCGAGATACGCGTCGACGTGTTCGATGCCCACCCGCGCGAGTCGCAGCTGCGATTCACGGAGCTGATCGGCATCCTCGCCGACGAGGATGATACGTTTGTCCAGCCCGAGGATACGTGCGGCCCATGAAGCATACTGTCCTGAAAGGCTGATATGCACGGAGCCGGGAACGTGCGCCACGGCGAACTGCATCGGCGGGCGGGTGTCGAGAACGATCGCACCCTCGGATTGAAGACGCAGAACCTCGGCTGCATGAAGCGGCGCAGGCGGAGGAAGCTGGTCAAGTGCGCCTGCGCCTTGGCGGTTCAGCTCCACGTCGCGGCCAAAGTATTCCGGGCGGGGCGGCAGGCTATCGGTAAGCAGGCTGATGAACTCGCCGGACGTGCGCGCTTGTAGCGCGTAATTGAACCGGCGCTCCTTTCCGATTGTGGAAGAGCGCTCGTTGCCCATCTGCCGTCCACAGAGCGAGCCGGCTCCGTGGGCTGGGAAGATTTCCGTGTCGTCTGGAAGCTTGAGCAGCTTTTCATGAAGGCTCTTGTAGAGCAATGCGGCGAGTTCCTGCGGTGTGTGATCGCCGGAGAGATCGGGCCGGCCCACATCGCCAACAAACAGGGTATCGCCGGTGAAGACGGCTCGCGGTCTGGATGGCTCGGCGAGATCGGTCAGCACGGCGCATACGCTCTCGACCGTGTGGCCGGGAGTTTCAAGGAAATCGAAGCGGCAGTTTCCGAATTGGATGAAGTCGCCGTCCCTAAGGGGAACGTGCGCGAAGGTCGCACCGGAAGCGGCTCCAAAATAAATGCGCGCACCGGTGCGCTCGGCCAGCTCGCGGTGCCCGGAGACAAAATCGGCATGCAGATGGGTCTCAATGATGTGCTCGATTTTCAGGCCTTTTTTCGCCGCGGTTTCGATATAGATGTCGACGTCGCGCTGGGGATCAATGACGGCGGCGACCCCTTGCGAACTGACCAAGTATGAGGCGTGCGCAAGGCACCCCAGAAAGAATTGTTCGATCGATACGGGTTCTGTCGGCATGTGTGGGTCTGGAGGTTATGTTACGTGTCGCGGCGGCTTATCGCCAATGGCGCATCGTGGCGATTGGCACGTAGGCATCGCACTTCAGGAGCCTGCATAGAGCTGGAAGGCCGCCCAGTACAATGGCTTGCGGTAGACGCCCTGGGAGTGAACCAGCGACAACTTCGCGGTGCGCAGAGCGGTTTCCGGTCCGCTTCCGGCAGCAAGCTCGCTGTAGAGCCTGTCCATGAGCAATGGCGTTGAAGCATCGTTGGCTTCCCACAGTGCGCCGATTACATTGTGCGATCCAGCGCGCAGGAACGCCCAGGAAAGCCCCACCAGCCCTTCACCAGCGTAAGCGCGCAAGCCCGATCCATAGCAGGCCGAGATCGTCACCAGCTGCGCGTGTAATGGGTGATGCACAATGTCACGAGCGTAAAGCTTGAAGTTGTCCGGATGCCCGGTTGGGGCCGAGAGCACTACAGCGGAGTCGAGCGGGCTTAACCGGCTGGCTGTGCCGTGCGCCACAAAGTGTATGTAGGAGAACTGATCCGGCTTACTGGCTGCATATGCCGCAGGCACCGCTTCGGCCTGCGTGAGCACGGTGCGGTGATCCTGCAGAAAAATGCTTGGTGATGTCATCAATCTCCGCAGGGGCATTAGGCAGGCTCTCATACTCTGCCGAAGGTGAGACAGGATTCCCGATCAGTAGCAGATTCGCCCCTCCCGGTCTCGTCGAGCTGCCGTCGAGATGCGAGAGCAGGCGAATCGAATTTGCATTCGTCAAAGTTACGTCTTCGATCCAGTAGTGGGGGCCGTTGATTCCGGGCGCAAGCAGAGTCTCGAAGTTCAATCCGTTCAGGCTGCCGTCGGGGATGACGAAAACACGCGAGCCCGGGGGAAGCATGGCTGCGGCGGGCGCGACCAAGATGTCGTACAGGGATTGCCCATCCTCATTCGCTTCGCGCAGCGGATCGCTCGACCGTAGGATGGCTTTCTGATACCGCTGCACCCGGGTATCGATCTCCGACTGCCTGGGAAGATCGAAGAGACGGGTGCCCTTTGCGTTTATCACCCACAGGTACGATTTCTCCGGTCCCAGCGAGTAGAAGAGGATTGAGGCATGGAGCCTGCGGGCGATCAATCGCGGATTTGGAGCTCCCTCCTGCTCATGAGCCTCTCTCTTCTTTGGATCAAGGCCCTCTTCCAATGTTCTCGCGCGACCCGAATCAAGCTGCTGCAGAGCCTCATCAGATTTGTGCGAAGCAATAAGCAAGCTCCCGTAGTCGCTATATAGCGATTCGCCGTTAGCGAAGAACGGCAACATCAGTTCTTCGTCTTTGACAGAAGACCGCTGGGTTTCGAAGGTTTGGATGGATTTGCGGTACCAAAGCTCTGCCTTCTGCGGCTGGCGCTGACGGACGTAGAAATCGCCGATCGAGTTTTCGATTCCCCATCGCAGGGAAGGCGATTCGGCTGACTCTTCGTGGACATGCAGCAGATTCTGTTCTGCATTCGGGGCGTTGTCCTGCTGGGCGGTGAGAATTGCCTGCAGGAACAGGGGGTCGAGTTCTACGGATTTGTCTTGCAGCAGCCGCGCAGCCTTCAGGGCTTCGTCCGTTTCGAGCTTTGCAGAGTCGAGTTGCCCCTGTTGCAAGAAGAGGAGCCCGATCGAGGTGCGGGTGTCGGCGATCAGCTCTTTGCTGTCGATGGCCTGCGCTTGGGCAAACGCCTTCCGATAGTAGTCCTCGGCGCCTTTGAGGTCCCCAAGCTGGTAAAGAGATAAGCCGGCGTCGTTCAACCATGTGATCTGAGCTAGGGGCTCGCCCAGCTTCCGGGCCTGTTCTTCGGCTTGTTGGAAATTTACGAGCGCCTTCTCAAAATCGCCCAGCTTGTAGTACGCCCAACCCACATTGCCCAGGCCGGACTCAAGAACTAAGCGCGCGTTGATGGAGCGGGCAATTTCAGCTGACGCGTTGAACCAGTCCAGGGCCTCACCGTAGTGTTCCGCCTGCAGTGCCAGCCAGCCCAGGTTCTGGAGGACGCTTGCCTGGAGAAACTTGTCGTCCTGCTTCCGCGCAATTTCCAGACTCCTCTGGAGCGTATTGCCGGCTTCTACAAACTGGTTGCGGCGTGTCTTGATGAGGCCTTCGGTCTGAAGTACCTCGGCTTCAAGCGGTGAGTGGCTGGCTTCGGAGAGTTGCCGGGCGTCCTGCACTTCTTTCTCGGCGAGCTGAGGCTGGCCCAGGTGAACGTGAGCCAGACTGCAAAGAAGCATTCTTTTGACGGCCAAGTCGCCGGACGGCGGATAAACATTGTTTTTGTCGCTCAGCAAGGCGAGTGCCTGCTGGCTGCGGCCTTCATAGGTCAGTATTTCCGCTGTCAGGACTCGGAATTCCATCGCCCATCTGGCGTCGCGTTCGGCGTAATACTTGAGTTCCTGCTCCGACTTGCTCTGGGCGATGGCCAGATCGCCGTGCACCATGTCGGCACGAATGTTGCGGATGGCCGTCTCCGGGTCAGGGTGGCGGGGAGGAGGCGGAGTAGAGTGGCATCCCGACAGGGCGGTGACCAGAACCGCGATGACTATGGCGGAACGGAAACACCATTGGTTCTTGCTGTAGCCACGCCTGCCTGACCCTGTGTCTTGCAGCCCAGCTCGGCGCGAATCATGGTGAGCTGAATGGACTGAGGCAGAATCATCGCCTCGGCGAGGAAAAACCTTCCGATATCGGGGACTTCCAGAAAATGGCCATACGACTGGGCGGGGCTTGTCGTCTCCACCCTGTCGACCAGCGAGCATATGGCGAGTCCCTCTTCTGCGGCGTTTTGCTTGGTTCCAAGCCATCCATACCGCTCGATCGCCCAGCCGGGAACACCGGGAGTATCACGCAAAGCGTTCGACTGCCTCTGCGCAACATCCTGGAGCATCGACCATCCGATCTCGGGCGGAAAGGATTCGTCCTCATTGTAGACATCCCCGCCGCGATGATGCTCGGGTAACAATGTTGAGTTGAGGCTTAGCTCGACGTCTTTCCCAAGTAAACGGAGCCCATGGTAATGGGAGCCCGCAAAAGAGACGCTGGGAGGACCGCCGTCTTCGGGATGTTCAACGAAGACGCGCGCAACGGCCCGCTCCGCCGACAGAACACCCAGAACCTCGAGTCCCTCGACCACGGCCGTGACCCGCGCCGTCCACGGACCGTTTGTCTTAGTGGGGCGGCCCGCAACATGGGTATACGTCGAGCGGCAGGAGATGATTTCCTCGAACTTGAAGTCGTGCGCCCGCACCGATGCATAGCCGCCGACCGACGGCAGCGACACAGACGCCTGCGAGGGGACGACGCGAAAGGGGTTCTCAATAAAGCCCCCCAGCGAGTTCGCATCCGCGTGAAAGTAGAAGACCTTCTTCACATCTGTTTGCATGGCTGCCTTCCTGATGCGGTGATCCTTACTTCTGAACGTTCAACGTAAAGCGGAGGTGCGCCAGATCGACTCCATTATCTGCCGCCGCACGATCGGAGTTTCCCTCTACAACGAGTGTGTAGCTGCCTGCGATCCTCTGCGCCGCGGGGACGCGGATGGAAACAGTGTCTTTAGCTGACTCGGCAGAAATCTGAATACGCCACACCGGCGAACCGGAAGGAGAATACAGCACACAAGTGTAGCTCGAAAAGCGGTCCTGTGTGGGAATGTCGACGAGCAGCAGGAAAGGCTCTGAGTCGTGCACTATCATCGCCGGCATCGGGCCGCCGCGGCTGTTACTGCCGACGAGGGAGAGGGACGGCAGGATCTGCGGAGCGCGCATTTCGGCGATCGAGTTATGGAAGCGCGGAATGACGACGACATTCTGATATGCAATGACGAGCAGGCAGGCCGCGAGCGCGGGAATGGCGAAGGCCGGTGTCCAGAGCCACGACAGCCACGGCTTCTTTACCGTAGCGGCCGAGGGCTTCTCTGCCGGAAACGACTTGAGCTCTTCCTTCGCGGTATCGAGAAATACCGCCGTCGCGCGCATTTCGGCCGCGCATTCCCGGCAATCGAAGTAATGTTCTTCAAACTCGTCACGTAATTGGGGGGGCATCTCGTCCAGCAGATATTTCTCTACCAGTGAGAGCCGGGCTGCTTCTTGGTGGTCCATTGTTTTTCTAAAGCCTCGTTCTCTATAGTGCTGGGGAGGCGAAATCGTGTCATGGCTTCCTGTTAACTTGCTCGCTTCTCGCCTAAGCGGTTGAGATAAAAGACCTTGAATGACTGCTTAGCGCGGTGGACCAGCACCCTCAAGTAAGCACGGGTGACGCCGAACTCCTCGCAGACCTCGTCTTTGTCGCGCTCATCGAGCAACACCGACCGGAGCAGGTTGCGGTCGCGCTTGGGCATCTCGCGGAGAATCTTTTGCACCATGCGGGCGTTTTCCCGGGCTTCCAGCACCGTGAGCGCATCGGGTTCATGGCTGACGAAGACCGTCTCGCTTTCTTCCTCGATGTTCGAACCGCTTTTGCTCCGTGAGCGGTAGTGTTCGAGCAGCACGTGGTTGCACACTGCGTTCACATAGGCCCCCAGGCGGTCGGCCTGCCTGAGCCCCTTCCCGCCGCGCAACTGTGAAAGCACGCGTACGAAAGTCTCCTGCTGGACATCTTCAATGGCTTCTCTGGAATTCAGGCGCGAGCGGAGTTTGAGCTGGATGAGCTCGCTGAAGTAGCTGACAAAATGCTCCTCGGTCTGCGCGTCCGCCGCAATGAGCCTTTCAAGGTACGACGCATCGAACGCAATGAATTGCAAGCCTCGTCCCTCCGAAGCGAGTGAGCATGCGCCCAAGTTTACACCGCTGGGAGGAAGTTGTTGCAAAGGGCGGCTCGGCAGGGTTCGCCGCACGGGCGGCGTGGCCCTGTGCTTGCGCTCCGCTTCGATCACGTTCGTCCTGCAGCGCCGGGCGCCGCTGGTGGTCCTGGTCTTTGTCCGCATGCTTCTGCTATCTGGGGTTCTGCCGGGAGGCCTATCCGAGACCATAGATTGCCTTGTTGTACCTTTCCAGAAAGTCCACAACCCGCTCGGTCAGCGTTACGAAAGGCAGATAATCCAGAAAATGATCCGGGGGAGGAACCGCGCGGCGAGTGCCGCAGCTGCTGAGGCCGTAGACACCCGCCGGCCGCGGGCTGCAACTGTAAGGGATTGAGTTCTCGTTCTCACCGATCATTCCGTCCATGCGCATTTGTTGTCCTCTGAACCGCTGATGTGAACCAAGGCAGAAAAGGCAAGCAGATTTCCAAAAGGCCTCCGCGAGGCCGTTGTCGAGTCTCGCGGAGGTGATGCCATGGTCTTTTGTGTGCAAAATCCCTGGCAACGCTGGGATAGTGGCAGCGGAAGGGAGAGCGTTACAGAAGCAAATCGAAAGCGAGGTTTTTGGGGAGAAGAAGGAAACAGGGTTTTGCGCTACATGGCTGTAGCGCAATGGGTTGTGACACAAGAAGGGTGGCGGTGGGGCAGGCAATCCACCGCCGTTGCCGACCTTATGGCTTCAGGACGTCCACTTAGACCGCGGATTCCTCCAGCGCGCCCTTATGCACCTGCTCTGTTTCTGTGAGCGCAATGCACTCTTCGAGGATGTCGAGAGCGATCGACGCTTCGTGCTGGTGGACGATGAGCGGAGGCGCGAGCCGGATGGAAGTTTCGCCGCAACCGAGGATCAGGAGACCGCGCTCGAATGCCAACTCGACGATGCGGTCGCGCCAGGCTCCCGCGACCTCCCGTGATTGCTGGTCCTTGACGATCTCGATGCCGATCATCAGACCGCGCCCACGCACGTCGCCCACAATTCCGAAACGCTGTGGCCAGCTGCGCAGCCGGTCGAATATCAAACCGCCGATCTTTGCAGCGTTGGCAATGCCCTCGCGTTCGAGAACATCCATGGTGGCAAGAGCCGCCGCAATGCACACCGGATTTCCCCCGAATGTGGATGCGTGCGAGCCCGGTACCCAGTCCATGATCTCCGCGCGCGTCATGCAGATGCCCAGCGGCATGCCCGAGGCGATGCCCTTTGCGATGCAGACGATGTCGGGCTCGACGCCCGTGTGCTCGATGGCCCACCACTTGCCGGTGCGGCCCGCTCCTGACTGCACCTCATCGGCGACGAGGAGAATGCCGTACTTGTCGCAGATGCGGCGCAGCTCCTGCATGAAGATTGGAGGTGCGACGACATATCCGCCCTCGCCCTGGATTGGCTCGATGAAAATGGCGGCAACCTCTTCCGGAGGCAGCGTTGTCTTGAAGAGCTTTTCTTCGATGTAGCGGGCACAGCCGAGCGCGAAGTCTTCTTCCTCCTGCGGACCGCCGCTACATCCGCGATAGGCATAGGGATAGCGCACGTGCGTCACCCCAGGCACCAGCGGCGCGAAGCGGCGGCGCTGCTGTGGCTTCGATGCGGTAAGAGAGAGCGCGCCCATGGTGCGTCCGTGGAAAGCGCCGAAGAATGCGATGATGTTCTGGCGTCCGGTGTGATATCGGGCGATCTTCAGGGCGCACTCAACTGCCTCAGCTCCGGAGTTGCCGTAGTAGAAGCGATGCGGGCCGGGCATGGGGGCAATGGCCGACAGCCGCTCGGCCATCGTCACCAGCGATTCGTAATAGAAGTCGGTGCCCGAGATATGGATGAGCTCGGCGGCCTGGTCCTGAATGGCCTTCACGACTTCGGGATGGCAGTGTCCGGTCGAGGTCACGGCAATGCCCGCGGCGAAGTCGAGGAACTCATTGCCATCCACATCTTCTACGCGGACACCGCGTCCGCGCTTCGCCACCATGGGATAGGAGCGGGTGTAGCTGGGCGAAATAAGGCGGTCGTCGGCCTCGACAACACGGGTCGCGTTCGGCCCGGGCAGGGCCGTCACCAGTTTCGGTGCGTGCTGGGCGTAGATTTCGGATTTTGTCGTCATCGTTCTCTCCTTGGGTGCCGGTGGTTGATCCGGCTGCTATGGCCTGGTATGCGTCTGGGTCTTGTTTGGCTGAGACGGGCTTCTGTGAGAGAGTCTTCTTCTTTTCAGTGAGACAGAGCGTTCGCTCGACGCGGAGTCCCCGGGCAGCGTTGACTAGTCGCTGCCGAAGAGGCTAGGTCGCGTGCGTGTAGGCAGCACACGGAGATGCTTGCGAGGTGCAATCGCGCGCGCGAAGGCCCGGTTCCAGCGCTTGCGGCTGGAGTCGTAATGCGAATTGGTCGCGAGGGCTCGCATATTGGCGCGTTGGGCAGAGGATATCACGCGGATTGCACGATCGGCGACAGTTCAATTACTGCGGCCGGCATAGGATGGCAAACGAAGCGGTGAGCGCCCTGCTTTTGAGCGCAACCAATTTACTGTGCCTAATGCCAGCGGTGCGCGGAGAATTTTCAATTCCAATTTTCTCTTGCCGGGAAAATTCGTCAGCGACAATCCGATGATCACCATGATCAATCCCGGGCCTGGAATCAAGGGCAGCGACATGATCCCGCCGACAAGGATGATGACGATTCCCATCGAGTTCTTGAGAATGAGCGAAACCGCGCGAATCAGAGGTCGAGACCCAATAGCAGGCGCACTTTCTTCAATGCGAAGAAAGTAATCCTCCGGCAATTTCATCAGGATCGCGAACCCAGCCAGAGCCGTAACGATCCCCAGCACCGCTGAGAGAATCATTAGCCACCACGCGTGCTCACTCAGCCAGTCCAGCATGATCAAACGTCTCCTGACCAAGGCTAAGCAACAACATCGATGACCAGTCTTGCCGTCGCCGAGATAGCGTTCGAGCGCAGATTTGGTGCATTCGAATAATTTGAACGAGCCATTATTGCCGCATGGGATAATTCCGCTCAAATCATCCTATGGAATATCTGCTGCTCGCGGTTTTAGTCGTCGTCTGGATTGTGATGCGCTCTCGCGATCGCGAGCGGCGGGAAACGATCGACGCGGAGCTGCTGAACCGGCTTGAGGCACTCAATGCCCGGGTTCGAGCCCTTGAGATGGAAAAACTGCACGCTGCAACCTCGACTCCGCCCGTGGCGCAACCAGCGGCTCCCGTCCAGCCGCCGCCGCGCCCGCAAGCTGCCGCCACACCACCGCTTGCCCCTGCTCCACCGTTGCAGCAGCCCACGCCTGCGACAGCGCCGCTTCAGCCCCTGAGCGCCGCGACCGATTCGAAAGAAGCGGCCGTCGCCGGAACACGCGATATCTTCGGCATTCCAGTTCCGATGGCGACGCCGAGGCCCGCGCCATCCGCGCGAGCGACCCAAGCGCCGCAAGGAATGCCTGCGTTCAACACCCAGGACGCGGAACACGCCGCTCCGGCCCGCCGCATGGCGTCGCTCGAAGAGAGACTCGGCGCTAACTGGCTCAACAAGCTGGGCATCGTGATTCTTGTTTTCGGCGTGGCATTCTTCCTTGCCTATCAGCTCAGGACGCTCGGACCTCTCGGCAAGATTGTGGTTGGATTCGCCGTGAGTGCGACGCTGCTGGTCGGAGGCCTCCTCCTCGAACGCCGCAATACCTACCGGATTTTTGCCCGCGCAGGTATCGGCGGCGGATGGGCGCTCACATTTTTCACCACATACGCGATGTATCACGTGCCCGCTACGCAGGTTCTCTCTTCGCAGACCATCGACCTGATTTTGATGATCCTGGTCGCCACTGGCATGGTGTGGCACTCCCTCCGATACAAGTCGCAGGTGGTCACCGGGCTGGCCTTTCTGCTGGCTTTCTCCACGGTAACGATCAGTCAGGTCACGGTCTTCAGCCTGGTCGCGGGCGCAGTACTGGCTCTGGGACTCGTATTTGTCACAAGCCGTGAGCACTGGGCAGAACTCGAACTGGCTGGTCTCGTCGGCGTCTATCTCAATCATTTCCTCTGGGTGGACCGCATTCTTAGCGCTCGAGGCGGTCCCGGGCATCCCTTTCCGGAGTTCTACGCCAGCTCTGCTCTGATCATTTTTTACTGGCTCATCTTTCGCGCCGCCTTTGTTTTGCGCATTCCCCGTGACGACCGCGAAGACCTGCTCACTGCACTTACGGCAGTTCTGAATTCTGCTGGCGTCCTGGGCCTGCTCAAGTACCAGTCCGCGCATCCGGAGTGGGCTTTCTGGGCTCTGCTTGCCATGGGCGCAGTCGAGATGCTGTTTGCGCTCGGCGCGCGGCCGCGAAGGCGCACGGCGTTCATTGTGCTGTCCAGCATCGCGTCAGCATTGCTGCTGGCTGCGATTCCGTTCCGTTATAAAGGCACACATTGGTCTCTGCTCTGGTTGCTGGAAGCAGAGGTGCTATTCGTTGCGGGCGTCCGCATGCGTGAGGCCGTCTTTCGCAGGCTGGGAGTCATCGCGGGATTCGCCGCCGCCTTTCCATTAGCGCTGTCGGAACTGATCCCGGTCTACTCGCTTCGCGCTGACCACGCCGATGCAGGACGCCACTGGGCAGCGGCTCTCGCTCTCGCCTGCGGCGCTATTGTCTATTGGTTCAATGGCGAGGGCGCGAGCCGCCGATGGCCGGAGATCATCGATGCCGATGCAGACGCCATTTCGCTCCGGGTCACGTCGTATCTCGGTCTTCTCGCCGCAGCGGCTGGGCTATGGATCTTCTTCCCCAACAATCAGACGGCGGTTGCCTGGATGGCGCTCGTCATTGCACTCGGCTTTGCCGCGGATAGGCTGAACTCGGGTGATCTCGCGCTGCAGTGCGATTTTCTGGCCTTGATCTCATTTTTTCGCACCATTGTGGTCAATCTGCCGTCAGCGACCCGCTGGATGTTCACAACGCAGCGCGTAGTGACCGTAGCAGTCGTGAGCGCGCTTTTCTATTTCGGCACGAGAAGAAAGAAGGATGCTGCCAATCTTAGCCCCGCATACATTCCCATTGCTTATTCATGGGCCGGATCGATCCTGCTGGCGCTTCTCATCTGGTATGAACTGCTTCCGGTAAGCATCGCGGTTGGATGGGCCGTGCTGGGGCTACTACTCTTCGAGATCGGAATCCTGCGCAGTCGCTCATACCTTCGACACCAGGGCGTTCTGCTGCTGGCGGCCAGCTTTGTGCGCATTTTCTTTGTGAACCTGAACGCCGGCGGTTCGGGGGGAGTGCTCAATCCTCGTATCTACACCGTCGTGCCATTGATCGCGGCCTATCTCTGGGTGTACGAGCGCCTGCGGCAGAGCGGCAGCACCTCGCGCTTCGACCGCGTTGCCGAAAATACGGCCGCCTGCTGCGGAACCATCGCGCTTGTGGCTCTGGTCTACTTCGAAGTTGTGAGCGAGTGGGTCGCAATCGCCTGGGCGCTCATCGTCCTGGTGCTGCTCGTGGTTGCGTGGATACTGAATCGCCGTCTTTTCCTGGTGCAGGGACTCGTCCTCGCCGTCGTTGTCTTCGCGCGCGCGCTTCTGTTCAACCTCACGGCGGCGGCGATGCCTGGTGCCTCTTTCTGGCACGGACGAGTCGCATGCATCGTACTTTCTTCCGCGGTTCTGATCTTTGCCCTGCCCATCGCCTTCCGGCTTCGCAGGAACGATGAGGCGGTCGGGGCTGACGGATGGATGCGATGGATCAAGCTTGCCGTCGCGCGTCCGGAACAGCTTCTGTTCTTTACACCGCTGATTCTGGTCACGATCATGCTGGCTCGCGAAATGCGCGCGGGAATGATCACGATCACATGGAGCGCGTTGGGTGTCGGCGTCTTCCTCATAGCGCTGCTTGTCCGTGAGCGGAGCTATCGCCTCGCCGGTCTCGGCCTGCTGCTGCTTGGAGTCGGCAAGATTCTATTCATCGACATCTGGAAGCTCGCTCCGAGGGACCGCTACGTCACGCTGATTGTGATGGGCGTTGCGCTGCTTCTCGTCTCGTTCCTCTACACGCGCTACCGTGAAAAGATCCTCAAATTTTTGTGAAGCCGTGGGAAGTTTCTATGAAGCGATGGATTCCGTTTGCAGCGATCATCCTCGCCGGGGTGCTGGCCATTTTCCTTACGGAGCGGGAGAGGGTCGCCACGAAGGCAAGCCCGCAAGGCGTGCTCTCGCTGACCGGCGATGCCGAGCGTGAAGTCAGCCACGCTCCGCTCGATCTGGATAATCTGTCGGACGCCGACGAAATCCGCATCGGCGATGAGCTTGCCGAATCCTACGAATCTTCGTTGCGGTCCAGTCAGAAATCCGGCTCGGAAAAGCAGACGGAAGCCTACATTCAGCAGGTGGGAGATGTAGTCGCAGCGCACGCGCAACGGAGGTTGCCTTATCGTTTCCACTATGTTCCCCAGGCGTCGTTTGTGAATGCCTTCGCTCTTCCCGGAGGTCATGTGTTTGTGGGCGAGGGCCTCCTTAAGCTGATGCAGAGCGAAGATGCGCTAGCCGCTGTTCTCGGGCACGAGGTGGAGCACATCGATCTTCGCCACTGCGCCGAGCGCGTTCAGATGGAGGGCCGCCTGCGTAACCTCGGAACTCTCGGAGCTTTGTTGAGCCTTCCTATCGGCGTGTTCACCGCGGGCTACAGTAAGACGCAGGAATTCGAAGCCGACCGCTTTGGAACCGCTCTCGCCGTCACTGCCGGGTATTCTCCGGAGGGAATCCTCCAGCTTATGGGCGAATTCGAACTGCTCGAGCACGGCTCAACAGGCAAGTCAACCGGTGCCGCCTCGCCGGTGGACGAAGCGGCCGATGTGTCTGTGCAAACTCTGGAAGATTATTTCCGCAGTCATCCACCCGCAGCCGAGCGGAAGGAGCAGATCGAAGAGCTGGCCCGATCCGAGCGATGGCCGCATCCAACGCTGCGGCCATTGAAGTTCAGGTAAGCATGGAGCCCGCTCCGGCTGAAGCCATTCGCCGCACTTCCTCGGGTTCTTTGCCTTGCTCCCGCAGCGTGCGGATGCCGAGCGCGTCATGCCGCTTGGCCAGCCGTTGGCCATTGGCGTCGGTAATCAGCAGGCAGTGATACCACGCCGGCGGGATCAGGCGGAGTGCACGATAGAGCAGGATCTGCCGCGCCGTCGACTTAAGCAGGTCGGCTCCGCGCACAACTTCCGTGATGCGCATCGCAGTGTCATCGACCACGCAGGCAAGCTGATACGCCGGCACGTCATCGCGTCTCCAGATGAGGAAGTCTCCGAAGTCGCGCCCGGAGACAAAACGTTGCCGGCCGAAGCGCCCGTCGTCGAACTCAATCGCTTCGCCATCGGGAACCCGGAAGCGCCAGTTCACTCCCGCCGGTGAAGCATGGTGCGTGCGAGCTGCGCCGGGCAGTGCACGGCAGGTTCCCGGATACATTGGCCCTTCGTCGTCATTATCCTGTGGCGCGCTGACGGCTTGGGCAAGATCCTTGCGCGAACACCGGCATGGATAGATGAATCCTACTTCCAGCAACGCGCGCCACGCGGAGAGGTAATGCTCCCGGCGCTCGCTCTGCGAATATGGCGCGTATGGACCACCCATATCCGGGCCCTCCTGCCAGCGAATTCCCAGCCATGCGAGGTCTTCGAGCATCGCCCTATAGAACTCCGGCCTCGATCGCTGCGTGTCGAGGTCTTCATTGCGAACCACCAGCATTCCGCCAGCTTCGTGCGCCCGTACCTCGGCAGTGAGAAAAGTGCTGGCGTGGCCTAGATGCAGGAGGCCAGTCGGAGAAGGAGCAAGGCGTCCGCGATATACGGCTGGCGTTATCACATGCGGGTCCACAGCATCCATTATGCGGATACTATTCAGCCGGGCCATTGTTCAGCGCTCAAAGAGATCCGGAATGCTGGTGAACGCGATCCGTGTTGGAGCCGCCGCCTTGGCCAGCAGCATGCTCGCCGGCATGAGTGTGTCGAGGCCGTATTTCTGGTTGAGCGCGTCCATCGTGGTCGAAAGACGCGTCCGCCGCGATTCGCTCTCAAGGCCCGAAAAGAGGCTGAGCGTGTGCAGATGATCGGGTACCAGGTTGCCCAGCCACACGCCCACGTAGAAGGGCTTCTGATGCTGCTCGTCCTGAGGCCGCAGCGCCCAGAGCTTCACGAGTGCTTCGACGAGGGTCTGGCTGTCCTGGCACTCGATCACCGTGGTCCCGTGTGACCAGCCGGCCTGCGGAATACCCGAGTTGTGCAGCTTTCGCGCACTGCTCTTAGGCACGGCGAATTTGATCGACAGCGACACGTGTGTTGTCCAAAGCCTGGCGGTGCGCAATCGCATGGCGGCCTTGTGCAGAAGCTTGTGCGCGACGGCGTAGCATCCCTCAGGCGTGCGCAGCTCGGGAGGCAGCACGTGGCTTTGGCTGATCGACTTCTGGTGCTCAAGCTCGAGATCGTTGAAGTCTTCGCCGCGCAACCAGTGCCACAACTTCTCGCCGCCGATGCCGCCCCAGGCGTCGTTCATCTGTTCGCGCGAGAGGGCGAGCAGCTGCGGCATGGTCCGGATGCCGCATTCGTGCAGTCGCCGCTCCATGCGCGCGCCCACTCCGGGCAGGTCGCGCAGGACGAGGCCGCTCAGAGCCTTATTGAGGATGTCCGGGGTCAGCGCCACCAGCCCGTCCGGTTTCTCCATATCGGAGGCGATTTTGGCAAGGTACCGGTTCGGCGCTAATCCCACTGAGCAGCGCAGCGTCGACCCCACGTGGTCGCGGATCGAAGCCTTGATCCGGCGTCCCAGTTCGAGCGCCGCCATTAGCGGCTGCTCGCGGCCGATCAGGCTGGCAGCCATCTCGTCGATCGACATGACCGCCGACACCGGAACGCAGAGCTCCACGGCCTTGATGATCTTATGGTGGTATTCGACGTACAGCTCGTGACGGGCCTCGACGAGTTCGATGCCCGGGCAGAGCCTCTTCGCCTCGCCGACCTGTGTGCCGGTGCGGACGCCGAAGGCCCTGGCCTCATAACTGGCGGCGATAGCACAGGTCGTGTCGGCCATCACCGGAACCACCGCAATCGGGCGGTCGCGCAGCTCGGGGCGCAGTTCCTGCTCGATCGAGGCAAAGTAAGAGTTCAGGTCGAGAAAGAGCCAGCGGATGCGAGGCTCAGAGCCGGACTCAGCGCACACGGCTGATTTTCGCCGTTTCTTCCCTCATTTTCAATACCGCAGTGCCGATGAGTTCCGTATCGGGAAAGTCTCGGCAGAGCTTCCCAAGCGGGGACTTCCACTTTCGTGGCGCGAAAACCATCTTCCGCAGCGCAGACGAAGGTGAGATGATGTTCTTACCTGAGACCCCGTGATGCAGGAAACCTTCTGAAGGTTTCAGCATTCTTAGGTATCGGAGCTGTTTTATGTGGTTTACCAAGATGCACGATGTGCTCTACCACTTATCCCAGCTGAGCGACTACCTGCCGGCGATCCTGGTAACCATCGGCGTAGGCGTACTCATCGGGTGCGCAGTCAGCTGCGTATGTAGTCCCTGCGAAGAAAAGGACGACCTGTTTCATCGGGAAGTGTACTGAGCCGAGTCGCTGAATTTCACCGCGAACGGATGAAGTTTCTGTCATCTTCACCCATGAGAGGCAGAGACTGTCATTCGGGCATCTCGTCCCCCGAGGATAAGCTGTCGAAGGTGATCGACCTTTGAAGCCCGTCGCCTCATCGCCGATCGGTCCTATCTATATCGTCCGCCCCATCTATAATCCGACTCGATGGAAAATCGCGGGTTAGACGAACTGGCGCGACGCGACCGGCTGGCGGAAGAGGGTGGCGGTGAGGAGCGGCGTGCAAAACAGCATCAGCAGGGCAAGCTGTCGGCGCGCGAACGGATTGACCTGCTCCTCGACGAAGGAACCTTCGAGGAAACCGACAAATTCGTCACGCACCGGTGCACGGATTTCGGAATGGCCGAGAAGCGCGTCCCGGGAGACGGATTCGTCACCGGCTACGGCAGGGTCGAGGGGCGCACCGTCTTTGTTTTCGCGCAGGATTTCACCGTCTTCGGCGGGTCGCTCTCCGAGTCGAACGCCGCCAAGATCGTCAAGCTGATGGACATGGCCTTGCGCGTGGGCGCTCCCATGGTCGGGCTCAACGACTCGGGCGGAGCGCGCATCCAGGAGGGTGTGGTTTCGCTGGCCGGCTATGCCGACATCTTTCTTCGCAACACGCTGGCGAGCGGAGTGATTCCGCAAATCTCGGCAATCCTGGGCCCGTGCGCGGGGGGTGCCGTCTATTCGCCCGCGATCACCGACTTCACGCTCATGGTCGACAAGACCTCGTACATGTTCGTCACCGGGCCAGACGTGATCAAGACGGTGACGCACGAAGAAGTAACCAAGGAAAAGCTGGGCGGGGCGACCACGCACAACGAAGTCTCCGGCGTGGCGCATTTCATGGCTCACAACGACCGCGAATGCGTGGCGATGGTACGGGAGCTGCTGAGCTTTCTCCCTTCAAACAATCTCGACGACCCACCCCGGCGCGCCTGCAACGATCCGATCGACCGCGCCGACCGCGAGCTCGACACCCTCGTTCCCGCCGAATCTAACCGGCCCTATGACATCAAGCTGGTGATCGGGCGCCTGGTCGACGACGGCTATTTCTTCGAGGTACACGAGCACTTCGCCCGCAACATCGTCATTGGATTCGCCCGCATGAATGGGCGTCCCGTCGGCATCGTCGCCAACCAGCCGGCCTTTCTGGCCGGAGTGCTCGACATCGACGCCAGCGTGAAGGCGGCACGGTTCGTGCGCTTCTGCGATGCCTTCAACATACCCCTCATCACCCTTGAGGATGTCCCCGGCTTTCTGCCCGGCGTGCAGCAGGAATACGGCGGCATCATTCGCCACGGCGCAAAGCTGCTCTTTGCTTTCGCTGAAGCGACCGTGCCCAAGCTCACTGTCATCACGCGCAAGGCCTACGGCGGCGCGTATTGCGTCATGAGTTCCAAGCACATCCGCACCGATCTCAACCTGGCATGGCCGACGGCCGAGATCGCTGTGATGGGACCCGAAGGCGCGGTCAATATCGTTTACGGCCGCGAACTGGACCAGGTCGTAAAAGAGGCCGAGGCCGCCGAAGGTCCGTTGGACGATGAACGCCGGGCAGAGCTTCTGGCCGCAGCCCGCTCGGAGAAAGTGCATGAGTTCCGCGAGCAGTTCGCGAATCCGTACGTTGCCGCCGAGCGCGGTTACGTGGACGCCGTGATCCTGCCTCACGAAACCCGGCGGCGGCTGATCGCCGCGCTCGAGATGCTCGATGGCAAACGCGACAAGAATCCGCCGAAGAAGCATGGAAACATACCGCTGTGAGGGACTGGCCGTCCAGACAACGGCGCCTTGCGGCGCAGAAAGCCATCTTATTTTGGAGCCTGTGATGTGCAAACCGGTGCGAGCCACGATTGAGAATCACTACACCTGGGGCGACGCCTGCGACGGCTGGCATCTGCTGCGTGGAGAAAATCTCAGCGTGATCGAGGAACGCATGCCGCCGGGAACGGCAGAGCAGCGCCATTTTCACGAACGGGCGCGTCAGTTCTTCTACGTGCTGGAGGGAGAGCTGACCCTGGAAGTGGATCAACGAGACTATCTTATGGCCGCGGGCGAGGGGCTGGAGATAGCGCCCGGACAACCCCACCAGGCCATCAATCGCTCCGGTGCAGATGCACGCTTTCTCGTGATTTCCCAGCCTCCGAGCCATGGAGACCGGCAGTTCCATTAAAATGCAGGCGACCACTTTGGTGTGCGTAACGATTCCGTTGGCCCGGACACTAGTGAGCAGCCGCAAAGCGCGCTCGCATAGAATGCTTCGCAGGGAATTGCGGGACTTCCGAAGCGATGCCGCACCTGATGAGATTACGATCCGCCGTCCTGTCCTGCGAGCGAATGTGAAAGGACCGGGAGCTTGATCCAGCGATGGAGCCTGCTCTCCCGGTTGCATCTGAGAATTAAGACGAGGTGAATGCGATGACCACTCCATCTACACAACGAGTAACGCTCACAGGCACTCTGCACGAGGCGCCCCCAAATGCAACTGACCTCGGCCGAACACCGCCAACAAATATCGTCAGCATCTCGGTGATCGTTAAGCGAAAGAATCATCTGGATCTGAAGAGCCTCGGCGGCCGCCATATTTCACGCCAGGAGTTCAATGAAAAATATGCGGGTGATCCGTCGGACTTCGCTGCTCTGCGCACATTCGCGCATAACCATGGCCTCTCCGTTGATGAGAACGCCTCCAGTTTGCCGCGGCGGACGATGATGATGCGGGGTACTGCACAGGCGATGGAAGCCGCATTTGGTATTGAGTTGCACGATTACGAAAGGGATGGGCACAAGTTCCATGGCTTCAAGGGCAGCATTTCGATGGCGGCGACCCATGCCGATGTAGTCGAGACTGTGATGGGCCTGGATTGCCGTCCGATTGCGAAGCCGCATCACCGGGTAAGGGATAAGAAGAAAAAGCACAAGGCCGATCCTAGCTATACACCAGTGCAGATCGCGGGCTTCTATAACTTCCCGACGGGCGTGGATGGAAGCGGCCAGACGATCGGCATCATCGAACTTGGCGGAGGCTACAACTCGAGCGACATTCAAACCTATTTCTCCGGTCTCGGGCTTACACCACCCAACGTGGTGTCGGTGTCGGTGGACGGAGGCGTGAACGCACCCACGACTCCAGACAGCGCCGACGGCGAGGTGGCCCTCGATATCGAAGTGGCGGGAGCGGTTGCGCCCGGCGCCAACATCGCCGTCTACTTCACGACCAACACCGCGCAAGGATTTCTCGATGCCATCACGACTGCATCGCATGACATGGGTAATGCCCCCACGGTGATCTCAATCAGCTGGGGCGGACCGGAATCGGGATGGACAAGCTCGCAGCTCACCGCCATCGACAACGCGTGCCAGTCGGCCGCCGCCATGGGCATCACCATAACCGTCGCCGCCGGCGACGACGGATCGAGCGATGGCGTGACGGGCGGAGGGAATAATGTCGATTTTCCGGGGTCAAGTCCGCACGTGTTGTGCTGCGGCGGTACAAGAATCACAGTGAGCGGCTCGACAATCGAGAGCGAGGTCGTCTGGAACGACGGGGCCGAGGGTGGCGCGACCGGCGGTGGAGTGAGTGCGTTTTTCTCGCTGCCGACCTGGCAAGCCAACGCAAACGTTCCAGCACCAAGCGGCAGCGAAGGCGGCCGTGGAGTGCCGGATGTGGCGGGCGATGCCTCGCCAGCTTCCGGCTACGACACTCTGGTGGATGGCACAAATCAGGTAGTGGGCGGAACGAGTGCCGTGGCGCCGCTTTGGGCCGGGTTGATCGCGCTCATCAATCAGCAGACCGGCCAGCCGGCGGGATTGGTGAATCCTGCCCTTTATGCCGCGCCGAGCGCGTTTAACGACATCACGCAGGGCAACAATGGAGCATTCTCCGCAGGACCAGGCTGGGATGCCTGCACAGGGCTGGGATCGCCTATTGGCACCGCAGTTGCTCAGGCTGTGTCGGCTGCCGAAGGTACTACGAGCGCGTCTACTGGAACAAAGTCAGGGGGAACAACGTCAGGGAGCGGCGGTTACGCGGCCACCGGCGCAGAACATCGACACTCTCATAAGACGGCGTAGGACGGCCTTCGCCAAGCGAGCGGGAAGCGCATTCAGCTTCCCGACCGCATCACAGGCTTGTTGTTTTCGCCCCATACCACATAGCCCAATGGGGGTGTGGTGGTCGTGCGTAAAGAGCACCAGCCACTCCTCCGGAATCGCGCGCGCATAGAACCGCTTGCGCTGCTCTATGCAGGTGAGCGGGTAGAGATCGTAGCCCATCACCCAGGTCACATCGAGGTGCGCGCTGGTGGGGATGAGATCCGAGACATAGCAGGCGCGCTTGCCGCCTGAATCGATGTGCACCGCCAGCAGGTGCGCGGTGTGACCTGGATAGCCCTCGACGGAAATTCCCGGGACGATCTCCTCGGTCTGGCCGGGTCTCGTGTCGAGCAGGGTCATCTGCCCGCTTTCGATCAGAGGGTCGTAGTTCGCGCTTGTATAGCTGATGGCGTCACGTTCGAGTTGCAGATGGCCGTGCTCGACCTCTCCACGGTGCGCAAAATATCGAGCGTTAGGGAATGTCGGCACGATGCGCCCTTCCGGGGTTTGCGTCGTGTTCCATCCGCAGTGGTCAAAATGCAGGTGCGAGTTGATGACGATGTCGATTTCTTCCGGCCGAATCCCGGCAGCCTCAAACGCGCGCGGCAACTGCTCCTTGGCGTCGTGGATCGCGCGCAATTTGTCATTGAGCTTGTTACCGATTCCCGTCTCGATCGCGACAGTGTGCCTGCCGGTGCGAACAACAACGGTATTCAATCCGAGGAGAATGCGGTTTTTTTCATCGGCTGGCGCCCGCTTCTCCCATAGAGGCTTGGGAACCACGCCAAACATGGCTCCGCCATCGAGGTAATAGCTACCGTCGCTTAGAATAGTGAGCTCAAAATCGCCAAGTATTGTGCGTCCCCGCACCAAATTGGCAGTGTCTGCACGTTCGGCTGGATGCACTTTCCGCTCTCCTTCGCAGGCAGGCTGAGCCTGCCCGAATTGGTCCCGAATCCGTTGCTTCGATCATGGGATGTTGGACGCGGATCGCGCAGCGGCGTAGGATTCTCTCACGGTCCCCCGTTCCTCCTGGTACCGTTCTATACCACCGAGTAGACGAGAGTTTTGATCACGAGCTGATGACTCCAAAGAACCAAGAGTAAAAGGAGAAGACTGTGAGTACTGACGCAACAAAGGATCCCATATCAGGGCATAAAACCCAGAAAAGCCCGGAGGATATCGCCGCTACTGAATCGACTCCGAACGTAGCTGGCAGCACCCCGAAGGTAGCAGGCCTCGAGCCAGCTGTCCGCGTCGTGCCAGGCTCCGGCGCGAGCACTCATCCGACCGGGTAAAGCAACATCCTAGTTCTGTTTGTTCTTCACGTACGTCTCGAAATGCCATAGGAGACGGCTGAAAAGCTCCGTCTGCGCGATGGGGCCCGCGACGGAGTGTGTCTTGCGCGGGAAAACGTTGTAGTCATATGGGATGCCGTTGTCCAGCAGCTTCTGAATGAACTGGATGGTATTGGCGAAGTGCACATTGTCGTCGCCGGTACCGTGCAGAATGAGAATATGTCCCTTCAGATTCTGCGCCGTGTTCTGAACTGAATCCTCGTTGTAACTCTGGGGGTTGTCCGACGGCAGTCCCATGTAGCGCTCCGTGTAGATGGAATCGTAGTTGCGCCAGTCGGTGACCGGCGCACCTGAGGCCGCGGCGAGAAAGCGATCCGAGTGCGTGACCGCGTAGAGCGTAAACGACCCGCCCCAGCTCCAGCCCCACCAGCCCATACGATGCGCGTCGAGCTGCGGATATTTCGCCAACACCTGGTTGATCGCGGCCATCTGATCGGCGAACTGCGGCGGACCGAAGTTGTGATAAGCCACCTGCTCGAATGCGCGTCCACGCCCCGCCATGCCGCGATTGTCCACGTTCAAGACTGCGAATCCATGCTCGGCCATCAGCTGATCGAAAAGGAAACGCCTGCCGTGCCACGCATCTTTCGCCGCATCCACCCCCGGCCCCCCATAGGGATTCACAATGAGCGGAACGCTGCCCGGAGCGGTCACATTCACCGGCAGCTGGAGCGTGCCGTAGAGCGTAGTCACGCCGTCTGCGGCTTTGAGCTCGAGCAGCTCTGGAGCGACAAGCGTGTGGCCCGCAATCGCGTGCGATTGCCAGAACGCCTTGCACTCTCCCTGAGAAGAGCAATAACTCACCGAATCCGGAACCATGAGACTCGATGACGTGTCGATGAACGACGCACCCTTCGCAGGAAACACAGGGTCGTGTACGCCGGGTGCTTTCGTCACCTGGCGCTTGCCCGAGCCATCAAGCTGCACAGCCCACACCTGTTCCTGGCGTGAATCGCCCTCGCTCGAAAGATAGTAGACAGTGTTCGTGCTTTCATCGACTGTCTTGATCGAGTCGACCTCATACTCTCCGCTTTCGAGCTGATTCGCGAATTTTGCTTCCGACGCCAGCGGATTCTTCGCATCGAAGGTATACCGATAGATGTGCGTGAATCCGTCGCGCCAGCTCTCAATGAGAAACTGGTGATCGCCGACTAACTTCACATCGTAGGTCATCGTGAAGTATTTGGGCTCGGTCTGCGCCAACACCAGCCTCACATCGCCGGAGTGGATGTCGGCGAAGTAGAGATTCATGTGCTTCTGATCGCGGGTCAGCACTTCTACCCACACCGTATGCGGATTGACCCAGCCGAAGCGCGGGATATAGTCATTGCCCGCGTCGACCGGAATCTTAAGCCAGTGAGTGCTGCCGCCGCTGGCGCTGACCACGCCTACGCGCACTGAGGGATTGGGGTCGCCGGGCTGCGGATAGCGCTGCTGGTCGACGGTGGCGTGGACGGGAATCCAGTCGACGATGGGATAGACCGGAACCTGCGCTTCGTTCATCTGCAGAAAGGCCAGCTCTTTCGAATCCGGCGACCAGAAGTAATTGCTGCGCACATTCAGCTCTTCGAGATACACCCAGTCGATCTCGCCATTGAGGAGGGTGGCGTCATGGGAATCGGTGAGAGCCTCGGCACTGTCTTTTCCTGTCACCTTCTGCACGAAGAGGTTGTGGTTGCGCACAAAGGAAATGAAGTCTCCATTGGGCGAGAACTTGGGATCGTCGCCACTTTGCATACCGGTGTTGCCCACCTGTATGCCGACTCCGTTCTCGAGCGTGTAGAGCCACAGCTCGCCGTTGGTGTCGAAGAGCAGTTGTTTCGAATCCGGTGACCAGATATAGTCCGGCTCGTCGTAACGCCCGCGGTGGTCGCGATCCTTTTCGCTGATGTTGGCATTGAGCAGCGCGCTGATCTTTGTGTGATCCAGCAGCTTCTTCAATCTGCCGTCGGCCACTTCAATCTGCATTACGTCGCCATTATCGGCGATGTAGGTTGCGCGCGATCCATCCGGCGACCAGCTGATGCCTCCGGGAGGATACCCTGTCAGGCTGGGGCCGCCAAAGATTTCTTTCACCGTCCAGGGCCTGGTAGAGGGGGCTTGTGAATGTGCGATTGAGAAGGAGCTGACGAGAAACAGGCAGGCGAGAACGGAGCGAGCGTGGCGCAAGGAATCTCCAGGCGGGAATAGTTTGTGCTCTCATGCCGTTTGCAGCACGAAAGGCGGCAGTTTGAGGCGAAAAAACATTCTACAAGGCGATCAGCTTGCTGTGCTCATCCGCCTCCGCGGGTATAGAGCCCCGTCATCCGGCCCTCGGCAAGCACGTGCCCCTTTATCGCTGCGGCCACCTGTTCCTTTGTCTGGCCGGTGGGGAGTCCGGGGTTCACGTCCAGCGCATACAGCCTGAAGATATAGTGGTGCGGCCGCGTTCCGGGCGGGCAGGGGCCAAAGTAGCCCACCTTGTCCAGACTGTTCATCCCCTCTGCTGCGCCTTGAGGCAACTTGCCTGCCGCCGCCGCGCCTTCAGGTATATCGCTGGTGCCGGGTGGAATGTTGTACACGAGCCAATGGACAAATCCGTCGGCATCGGGGTCATCCATCACCAGGGCAAAGCTTTTGGTGCCTGCGGGAGCTACCGGCAACCTGATATCGGGTGAGCGGCCATCGCCGTCGTATGTGAACTGCACCGGTATGTGGTCGCCGTCAGAAAAACTTGAGCTGCGGATGGTCATCGCGCCGACCTTCTGTCCGTCCGCGATGTCCGGGTCGGCCGGTCGGCGGTGAACGCGGACATATCCCAGCACGAACACGGCAAGGAGGGCCACGGCTATTATCACCCACCATGACGATTTTCTTAGCAAAGTCGCCGCTCCTCTTTAGTGTCTGACATTCTACAGGCCATTGCGTTCATATATTCTGGCGGCGCTGAACATTCTAAGTGTGAGGAGTCAGACGATGGCGATAGATGGTCGCAAACGAGTCCGGATTGTTGGGGCGTGGCTCACTATCCTGGCGCTGTGCACTCCCGGTATGACCGAAGCGCCAAAGGACAACAGCGGCGCCGATCCAGCACCTAAGCGTCCCACGCTGGGCCTGGTTCTCGAAGGCGGCGGCGCGCTTGGTCTGGCTCACATTGGCGTGATCCAGTGGCTGGAAGAACATCGCATCCCCGTGAATTACGTCGCCGGCACGAGCATGGGTGGACTCGTTGGCGGCGTTTACGCCACCGGTCGCAGCCCAGCGGAAGTCCGCGAGCTGGTTGAGTCGATCGACTGGAACAACGTTCTTCGCGGACAGGTGCCTTTCGAGAATCTGGACTTCCGGCGCAAGCAGGATTCTGTTCTGTACCCCGGATCGATCGAATTCGGACTGAAGAAGGGCATCCAGTTTCCTGCCGGGTTCAATTCAGGGCAGGAGGTTCAGTTCATTCTCGACCACGTTGCGCTTCCATATTCCACGATTACCGACTTCGACCAGCTCCCGATCCCCTTCGCTTGCGTTGCCACCGACCTTGTCTCCGGCAAGAAATATGTCTTCCGCAGCGGAAACTTCGCGGCGGCGATGCGTTCAACCATGTCCCTGCCGGGCTACTTTTCGCCCGTCCGCATTGACGGCCATATTTTTGTCGACGGCGGCCTCCTCGACAATCTTCCTGTCGATGTCGCCAAGCAGATGGGTGCAGATATTACTATTGCGGTCTATCTTGAGTCCCAGCCGATGTCGCCGACGGAATCCCTGTCCTCCTTTGGCACGCTGGGAAAATCCATCTCCGTGATGATCGCCGCGAATGAAGTGCACAGTATGGAAATGGCGGACGTGCTGATCACCGTTCCGGTTGCGAAGTTCAACACCATGGACTACAGCCAGGCAAACGCCCTGATCAAAGCTGGCTACGACGCCGCGCAAAGCAAGGCGGCAGTCCTATCCCGGTTTTCGGTGGACGAAGCGACATGGAACCAATATCTGACCGAGCGCGCCGCACGCCGCCGACAAACGCCAAAGCCAGAATTCGTGGAAGTCGCTGGAACGGACTCTCACAGCGCTGAGGCTATCCAGAAAGACTTTCAGCCGGCGATCAACCAATCCGTCAACACTGAGGAAATACAGAAGACCATCCTCGACATACAGGGCGAAGGCCGCTATGCCAGCCTGAACTACACGATGGTGGACAAGAACGGCGCCCCAGGTCTGCTCGTTACCGCGGACGAAAAGAGCTACGCGCCGCCCATCATTCGCCCCCAGGTCACCCTTGACGGCTCCCAATACAACAACGTCCTCTTCAGCATCGGCGGCCGAATTACCTTCCTCAACTTCGGCAGCTACGGATCGGAATTGCGGAATGACGTCATCGTTGGTTCCGAGTACGGTCTTCACACCGAGTTCTACCATCCGCTTCGCGTGGGTAGCAGCTGGTTCGTGGCTCCCCAGGTCCTTTTCGACAGCAACCAGTTCAATGCCTATACCAGCAGCGGCAGCCTCGCGTCGATTTATCGAGTGAAGCAGGCGGGCGGCGGCATGGATATTGGTTACCAGCTCGGCCGAAGCCAGGAGTTTCGTATTGGTTATGTCACCGAATATCTGAAGTACTCGCTCCAAGTGGGGGAAAACACCGAGCCTACGGTTTCGGGACGGGAGGGCTACGCTCAATTTCAGTACACGCTGCTCCATGTGAACGATCCCGTAATACCAACTGCCGGTCAGGAGGGTGCTTTCAGAACCCAATGGTTTGAGGCCTATCCGAGCCCAACCAAGGCCTACACCATACCCGCTTTTCCCTTGAGTCAGGGCGGCATCTCCCAGTTCGTTCCAATAAGCGAGCGCAACACGCTTGTCTTCTCCGGGGGCGGAGGCACCGTGTATGGCACCAACAATGCGAATATCGGACTTCCGGTGTTCTCGATCGGCGGCCCACACCTGTTCGCCGCCTACGGCACCAATGAGATCCTGACCAACGAATACGGCTACGGGCAGCTGGGATATTTGTGGAAACTGGCGCAACTGCCGCCTTTTCTGGGAGGCAATGTGTATGTCCTGGGCCGCCTGGAGGGTGGAGCCTATCAGCGAGTCGATACTCCGCTCGGCCAACCTCCCCAATACCGCAATCCCGCCGACGGGGCAGCCGGGCTTATTGTCAATACCATCTTCGGCCCGGTCCTGATCGGCGGTGCCGTCGGCGACGCCGGACATCATCGCATCTTCTTCAGCCTGGGCAGGGTGTTCTAGGGTCGAGGCAATGAGCGACCTGAAGATGAAAATATCCCAAGGCAACCTTCGACCGTCGGGCGTCACTCTTAAGCTCCGGCTTCAGTGTAGTGCCATTTCGCCCTTGCCAGACTTGCGCTTCTTCATAAAAAACACCAGCGGGATCATGCTGGCTGCGCCCAGGGAGAGTACGGCAATCACGTCAAGATAAGCCAGCACCGTGCTCTGCGTCACAAGCTGGTTGTACAGGGTGCCCTGAGCCATGATCCGCGCTTGTGCCATGGAGGGTGTTTTCCCGCCGGCGTGCGTAAGCATGCGAGCCAGCGCCTCTACACGTTGGCGGAACATCATGTCGAGGTCGGTCAAATGCGGCACAAGCCGCTCCTGATGAAACTGCGCGCGCCGGGCCAGCTCGGTAACGAAAAAAGATGTGCCGGCGCTGCCTCCGATGTTGCGGGCCAGATTGGTGAGGCCGGAGACGTCGTTGTTTTTCTGAATCGGAACGTCGGTATAGGACAGCATATTGATCGGCACGAAGAGGAAGGCCAATCCCGCAGCCTGGAAGACACGCAGCCATGCAAGATAGCTGTAGCTGGCCAGAGCATCGAGGCTGTGCATGCGGGCCAGTGCGGCGGAGAGCATCACAAATCCAAACGCGACCAGGTAACGCGGATCGACGCGTCCGGCGAGGAAGCCGACCAGCGGCATCATAATCATCACCATCACGCCGCCCGGTGAAATCACCAGTCCGGCCTGCTCCGCGGTGTAGCCCATTATGGTCTGTGCAAATTGCGGAATCAATACGGTAGTTCCGAAAAGAACAAAACCCAGCACAAACATCAACACAAAGGAAATCGCGAAGGTTCGGTTGCGGAACATCGTCAGGTCGAGGATCGGCCTGTGGTTCCTGCGGATCTGGCGTATCTCCCAGAAGACCAGCGCGACGAGGCCGATGACGCTGAGAGCAAAGAAGGTAGAGATGGTATGCGACCCGAACCAGTCGTCCTCCTGGCCTTTGTCGAGGATGAACTGCAGCGAGCCGAAGCCGAGTGCCAGCAGGCCGAAGCCGATGTAGTCGAGGTTCAGGCCGCGCTTGCGCATCGCGGCAACTTCCTTCTGAATATGCGGCGGGTCCTCGACTATCCGCGCGGTGAGGAAGAGCGAGAGGATGGCCACGGGGACATTGATGAAGAAGATCCATCGCCAGTCGAAATTGTCCGTGATCCATCCGCCCAGCGTGGGACCGATAGCCGGAGCAAGGACGACCGCCATTCCGTACATGGCGAAGGCCTGCCCGCGTTGTTTAGGAGGAAAAGTGTCGGCCAGAATCGCCTGCTCGCTCGGCGCGAGTCCACCGCCGCCCACACCCTGTAGAACGCGGAAGAAAATGAGCAGGGGCAGCGAAGGCGCAAGCCCGCACAGCGCGGAACTTATCCCGAAGAGCACCACGCAGATCATGTAAAAGCGCTTGCGGCCCATGAAGGACGTCAGGTAAGCGCTGGCGGGAAGGATAATCGCGTTCGAAACCAGGTAGGATGTCAGAACCCATGTCGCCTCGTTCTCTGAGGCGCCCAGGCCGCCCGCAATGTGCGGCAGCGCCACGTTGGCGATAGAGGTGTCGAGCACCTCCATGAACGTTGCCAGGGTGACGGTGAGGGCGATTGCCCAGCGGTTATATTTGGGCGTCCAAGAGCCCTCTGGGGTCTGCTCCGGCATCGGCAGTTCTTTAGAGTTCTTGAAAGGGCTCCGCGATGCAGACTTTCAACCCCGTCTCTCAGCTTCTATCGCGCGTGGGTAAGCTGCTAGACTTCAATTTCCCTATGGATTCGACTCGCCGATGATCAATGCCCAGCTGGAAACACTGATGTTTGTCCAGGACGCCGACCAGGACATCGCCCGCCTGCGCCGCGAAATCGATGCGCTCCCCAGGCATCTTTCCGAGCTCGAGAAGAAGCTCTCCACGCAAAAGCTGGCCATGGAGCAAGTCGAGAAGGCCATCAAGGAAGAAGAGACGAAACGCCGCCGGCTGGAGAGCGACATCAAGGACCAGCAGCAGAAGATCGCAAAGTTCCGCGACCAGACCAGCAGCGTAAAGACGAATGAACAATATGCGGCCCTGCAGCACGAAATCGGATTTGCCGAGGCTGAGATTCGCAAGATAGAAGACCGCGAGATCGAGAGCATGGAGCATTCCGAGCGGCTGGAAGCGCAGCGCAAAGCGGCTCGCCAGGATCTTACAGACCAGACGCGGGTCGTCGAGCTGGAAAAGGAAGCGGCGAAAGAGACCTCCGCCCGGCAGCAAAGCAAGCTGGAGGCTCTCCTTGACGAACGCACCCGGCTGCGGGCAACGATCGACGAGGGTCTCCTGACCAGGTTCGATCGCATCGCGGGGGCGCGCGGTACCGGTGTCGCACGGGTTCAGGGACAGCGCTGCCTGGCCTGCCAGATGGCGCTTCGCCCGCAGGTGTGGAACCAGGTTCGCGCCGGAGAACTGTTGCCCTGCGAGAGCTGTGCCCGGCTGCTCTATTACGATCCGGCGCTCGAGCCTGTGGCCGAGGCCGCGCCTGCTAAAGCCAAAAAGAGGAAGACGCCCGATCAGGCTGAAGAGGATATCGGGGCGTAGAGCGAAGATGAAGCGGATCTGCGTGGACATGGATGAGGTTCTTGCCGACACCCTCGCCGAACATGTCTCCCGTTACAACCGCGACCACGGCGAAGCAATCACAAAGGCCGATCTTGAAGGCAAGTGGCTATGGGAGGTCGTCTCCGCTGACCGTCATGAACGGCTCGAAGGCTATCTCCGCTCGGAGGATTTTTTCGAAGACCTGCCGGTGATGGAAGACAGCAAGCGCGTTGTCCGCGAGCTCACGCGCGAGTATGAGGTCTACATCGCGACCGCCGCGATGGAGTTTCCTAATTCCTTTGGCCCCAAATACCGCTGGCTTCGCCGCCACTTTCCGTTTCTTCATCCCACCCATTTCGTCTTCTGCGGCGACAAGGGAATTCTGCGTGCCGACTATCTCATCGATGACCAGCCGCTCCACTTTCGGCACTTCAAAGGCGAAGGGATTCTCTTCAGTGCTCCGCATAACATGGGAATCTCCGGATTTCGCCGCGTGGACAACTGGAAGCAGGTGGCGGAATTGTTCCTTCCCGGCATCAAGCTTGACTAGAGATGACGCTGATGGCCGCTGTGTTGGTGGTAATGCAGGTAACCCTGTCCCACCCGCATGTGGTGATGGACGTGATCGGGAACCGTGATCGCCAGGCAGATGCCCAGAATGCCGTGCGCAACTCCGAGTGTGTATAGGTTGCGATAGCGAAGGAATAGGAGACAAGAGATAGTTCCCCAGACAAGTGTCGCAGCCGTGAGCAGTGGGTTGGGAATGTGGGCGAGCCCGAAGAGCAGCGTCGCGAGGGCGATGGCCTGCCACCGTCGCGACGTAAGCCGAACGAATCGCGCGAGGAAGTAGCTCTGCAGCAGAAACTGCTGCATGAGCGCCCAGACGAAATAGCCCCAGAGGTGCGAAATGATGGGCGCCTGTCCAAAAAGCGAATGCAGCGTGTGCAGGCGGAAGGCCAGCCAGACCGCGAGCGCGGCGAGCAACAACGCCGCGCCGACGATCCAGAGCGAGGGGACAAAGCCCGATGCTCCCAGGCCTAGTGTTTTCAGGCCTTCCTGGCGCATCAGCGTGATGACGAGAATGAACGCGAAGGCAGTCCAGTAAAGAATGCGCTGCACCGGGTTCGGCGTCCAGATGACGGCGAGGATGAGTCCGTAGCCCACTGCGATCTCGAGCAGATCACGCCTCGGTGGGGATACGCGGTGCTGGCTCCCGGCGCGGTCTGAGGAGGATGTGGCCATTTCCCGGATAGACGCGTTTCTGGGCTGATTCGACTCACAGCGGCCTTTTCACGAGAGAAAACCGCGGGCATTGGAGCCATCAGGACAATCGCAGACTCGTGACTTCTATAAGGCCGCTGCCCCGGCCTCCGCAACCGCATGGTCCTGCTCTCCAGAGCCGCCGCTGACGCCGATTGCGCCGATGACTTTACCGTCCTTCTTTAGCGGAATGCCTCCAGCGAAAATCATGATCCTGCCGTCATTCGAGGCGTGAATGCCGAAGAACTGGCTGCCGGATTGTGAATGAGTGGCGAGATCTTTCGTCGCAATGTCGAAGGCCTTCGAGGTGTAAGCCTTCTTGATCGAGATATCAACCGAGCCAATCCAGGCGCCGTCCATCCGCACATGAGCCACGAGGTTACCTCCCGCGTCGGCCACAGCGATGTTCATAGGTTGGCCAATCTCGGCGGCTTTCTTTTCGGCGGCAGCGATGATGCGGCGCGCGTCTTCGAGGGTGACGGATTCAACGGCTGTAGGCATGCGGTTCTCCTTGGCGCAATCGGGATAACGGCCAAGAAGCAGAGTACAGCATTCGGACGAGAAGGAAGTAAACGGCGGAGCAGAAAGAAAAAAGCGCGCCGTTGCCAGCGCGCTCTTTTGCGGATCGTGATGATTACTGCAGCAGCGTGCCGTTCTCCGGCTCGATCTTTGCTTCTTCGGGCGGAATCACGACAGCAGCCGCCACCTTGTCCTCTTCTTCGAGATAAAGCAGCTTGACTCCCTGCGTTGAGCGGCCGGCCGCGCGGACTGTCTTCGTGTCGATGCGGATGATCTTGCCGTACTGGCTGATGACGACCAGCTCCGAGGTGTCGTCAACGAGCTGAATCGAGCTGACCTTGCCGTTGCGGGCTGTCGTCTTCACGTTGATGACGCCCTTGCCGCCGCGTGTCTGCAGACGGTACTCGTCAACGTCGGTGCGCTTGCCGAAGCCATTTTCCGTGACCGAGAGGATCAGGCACGCGCAATCGGCTCCTGCGCCGTTCTTCTTTCGCTCCTTGGGAGTAACAGCGATGCCGACGACATAGTCCTTCTTGCCGAGATCGATGCCACGCACGCCATACGCAGGCCGGCCCATAGAACGGACATCATTCTCGTCAAAACGAATAGCCATGCCTTCGTGCGTAGCGATGAAGACGACCTGGTTGCCGTCAGTTAGGCGGACACCAACCAACTCATCGTCAGTATCGATACCGATCGCAATGATGCCCCGCGCCATGACGTTGGAGAAATCCTTGAGTGGTGTTTTCTTCACCGTGCCGTTGCGCGTGGCGAAGAAGATGAACTTGCCCTCCTCCTCGAGATTGCGCACAGGCAGAATATTACGGACCGTCTCTCCAGGCTGCAGGTTCAGTAGGCTGGCAATGGATTTGCCCTTGCCCGCCGCGCCCACGTCGGGAATCTCATACACCTTGAGCCAGTAAACGCGTCCGGTGTTGGTGAAGCAGAGCAGGAAGGCGTGCGTCGAGTCGATGATGAGCTGCGAGACGAAGTCTTCCTCGCGCGTCTTCATGCCCAGGCGGCCCGTGCCTCCGCGGCGCTGCTGGCGGTAGGTGGAGATAGGCGTGCGCTTCAGGTAGCCGGAGTGCGAAACCGTGACAGCAACCTGCTCGTCCGCGATAAGATCTTCAAGCTGCAGTTCGGCGGTTTCGTCGAGGATCTGCGTGCGGCGCTCGTCGCCGAATTCCTTGCGGACAGCTTCGAGCTCTTTGATGATGACCCCACGCAGCTTCTTCTCCGAGCCGAGAATAGACTCATACTCGGCGATATTGTCGCGCACCTGCGTTAGTTCCTTGAGCAGCTCGTCGATCGAGAGCTGGGTGAGGCGATAGAGTTGCAGTTCGAGGATCGCATCGATCTGGCGATAGCTCAGCGTGAGGGTCGGTGAAATCAGCGTGGCCGGATCGATGGCGTACCTGGCGGGATCGAGCTTGACGCCGGCGAGCGCCTGATCGCGCACGGTAATAGTCTTGCCGGAGAAGAACTGGAACAGGTTCTCTCTGGCATCCGCGCGTGACGAGGATCCCCGAATGATCTTGATTACATTGTCGAGATGATCGAGCGCGATCTGGTAGCCGATCAGGATGTGCTCGCGCTCGCGCGCCTTGCGCAGCAGGAATGCCGTGCGTCGGCGCACCACTTCGACGCGGTGATCGATGAAGTGGCGAATGGCATCAGGTAGCGCAAGCTCTCGCGGCTGGCCGTTGACCACGGCCAGAAAGATCATCGAGAAACTCTCCTGCATCTGCGAGTTCTTGTAGAGCTGGTTGAGCACGATCTGCGCTTCGGCCCCGCGCTTGAGCTCGATGACAATGCGCATGCCGTCACGGTCGCTCTCATCGCGCACGTCGGAGATGTCGTCGATCACCTTGTTATTCACCAACTCCGCGATGCGCTTGATGAGCGTGTTCTTGTTGACCTGGTAGGGAATCTCGCTAACGATGATCGCCTGCCGTCCCTGCGGCATGTTCTCAACCGCCGCCTTGGCGCGCATCAAAAAGCGTCCACGCCCGGTTCTGTACGCCTCGGCGATACCACTGCGCCCGTAGATGAATCCGCCTGTCGGGAAGTCAGGCCCCTGCACATGCTTGAGTACTTCGGCCAGGCCGGCATGGGGATTGTTCACCATCTCAATGGCGGCGTTGACCACTTCGGTCAAATTATGCGGCGGAATGTTCGTCGCCATACCGACGGCGATGCCGCTCGACCCGTTGATAATCAGGTTCGGAATCTTCGTCGGCAGAACCACCGGCTCATTGGTGCTCTCATCGAAGTTGGCGACCATGTCCACGGTCTCCATCTCGATGTCGGCCATCATCTCGCCGGCGATCTTCATCATGCGGCATTCGGTATAGCGGTAGGCCGCAGGCGGATCGCCGTCCACCGAGCCGAAATTTCCTTGTCCATCGATAAGCGGATAGCGCAACGCCCACGGCTGCGCCATGCGCACCAGAGCGTCATACACAGCGCTATCACCGTGCGGATGGTACTTCTTCAGGCACTCGCCCACGACACCGGCGCACTTTGAGTAGCGCTTGTTGTACTGCATGCCCTCGCGATCCATCGCCACCAGGATGCGGCGATGCACGGGCTTGAGCCCGTCGCGGACATCGGGGAGAGCGCGGCCGATGATGACCGACATCGAGTAGTCGAGATACGACCGGCGCATCTCGTCTTCGATATTGGTGGGGATAATGCTCGCGGCGCCCGTCGGGTCGCCCTTGCCATCACTGCCGTTGCCGCCGAGGGGAAGTTGGGGATTCTGATCGTCTGCCATAAGATGTTTGGGCCATCGCACAAGCTATGCGCTGCGTTCCCTATTTTGCATCGAGAACGGAGACTTTCCGGAACCTGTGGTTTAACCTAAATCTATGATACTGCTTTAGTTAGTCATCGGCAATGGCAGTTCGGCCAATGGATTCAGCGGTTTGCAGGGACGCCCGGCTAACATCGTCGAAAACTGGGTCAGGCGCCTCCAATTCTCGCTTCACTAGACACAAAAATTCACTCAATCCTGCGCCGCATGTTCTCCGCGAAAACACATCCAAGACCCTTCGTCTCCCTCTCCCGGCCTCCGGTTACACTTACCTTTGAGCCACCGAACCAGTCCCGCCTGAACGATGCCCCCAACCAAACACCGGCTGCGCAAATTCCGCTTCGACCGCCCACAGCAGATCGCGGCTCTTCTTCTTCTCGCGCTGCTGGCGCAGTGTCTGTGGGTGATCGGGCACAAGGGGCTTTCAGAAAACGACTACCAGTACGCGCGATGCGGCCGCGAGATGTGGGAGAGGCCTTCCCCTCTCGCCGGATACTTCACCACCTGCGGCAACATCCACGACGGCACTCTCGCCTACCGCGCTGCCGGACTGCCGTTAACGCTGGAGCGCATCTTCGCCGGGCAGGCTTCGACCACTTCGACCTGGGAGATGCGCCACGAGGTAGCCCACATCAACCTGCTGTTGCGCGTGCCCTTCGTCTTCGCCGCGCTCATGCTGGGCGGATGCCTGTGGTGGGTCACGCGGCGTCTCTACGGCAACACCGGCGGATACATTGCCCTCGCGCTCTACTGCTTTTCGCCTCCGGTCATTGCGGCGGCGACTTATCCGAATAACGAAATCTGGGCGGCATTTGGTCTTTTCGCCGCGGTTTACACAGCGATCGGCGTCTCGCACGCACTGCAGGGACCCCGGAAGAAGTGGCGTCCGCGCATCGTATTGCTCACGGTCATTCTCGGATTCACCGCTGCGGCGCACATCGCGGCGTTTGTGCTGGCCCTGCTGCTCACGGTCTGTTTCATGGCGTATCTGGCAGAGGGCAAGCGGGCATATCTGCCCACGCTGCTGATCGTCTGGGTGCTGGGCGCGATCTTCATCCTGTTTGCGTCGTATGCCTTCCGGCCGGACGCCTTCAGCTACGTCTTCCGCAGCGAGGCGGCAAAGATCGGCTTCTCGTTTGAAGGGGCGCGGGCATTCTTTTCGAGCTTGTCGAATGCCGGGCTGGCGATCGCATCGGCCGGAGCGCTCGGCCTTTACCTGGCGATGCGCCGCTCGCGCTACTTCGGCAACACCGCGCCGCTGATCGTGAGCGTATTCCTGATCCTGCTGGTCACCACTGGAGTACAGAGCACGCCGACGTTGTGGGCTGTGCCCTTCCTGCTGGCCTTTGTCAGCGGAGTCTTTGCCGATGTGCTCGAAACCCGTTATCGCCGCTGGTTTCTCTGGGTCACGGGAGGATTGCTCGCGGCGCAGGCAGCGCTTTCTATCGCGAGCCTGCCGCTCCTGACCCGCTGAGGCCGACGCTCCTCTTCATAGGATGCGCCTCGGTATTGAAGACAATCGAATCGAAATCCAGCGCGGATGGCGGTGCAAAGAGCAGATAGAGATACTTCAGCGTCTCGGCGAAGAAGAAGCTCTCCATCGCATCGTCTTTCTGCTTGGTGCGGACATCCTTGAGTGCCGCAAAACCATCATCGGTCCGGCAATACTTCACCAGAGAATCCAGAAATGTCTGCCCCATCGCCAGGTACTTTGGATCGTGCGTGGAATGGTAAAGATAGTATGCGGACTCGATGATCTCTGGGCGCAGCGGATACTCGGCATTCGTGATGCGCATCTTGACGTAATCAAACTCGTCCGGCTCGATGCCCGCGACGTTCCACATGCGGTAACCAGAGGCCTGGAGCAGCGCGGCGCGATCCACATCGCCTGCGAGCACCAGCACCGCTGGGAAGAACGCATCCAGCGCTCCGTAGTATGTCGTCGTCCGCTTGCCGGTGTTCATGTCGGCCTGCCCGTACCAAAGGCCATCCGGACGCGGATCGGCCAGATACTTGTTGATTGCCGCGATGCTCTCCATCCACATCCGCTCGCAGTCCTTATCGCCGAATAGGATCGCCGCTTTCAGCAGATACTCATAGTAGGAATCAATCCCGCCCATGATTCCCGCCGTCGGATCGGTCCATTGGCCAGTCTCGACGTTGATGCCCGATCCAACCAGCCCGATCGCCGACTGGCGCTTGTACAACTCGACGACGGCCCGCTTTGCCTTGTCGTAGTACTTCTGCTTGCCCGTGAGCCTGGCAAGCATTCCGTATTCGATCAGCAGGCTGCCAATCTCCGCAGGATTGCTGACCGCGCCGCGCACCGCGCCGGTCCGCAGGTTCACGTATTCGTACGGCATGCCGGTCGGCGAGTTGAACATCGGCAGCATGCGCCGTCCCAGGTCATCGGCCAGTTCGAGAAGGCGCTTGTCCCCGGTCAGCTCATAGCTCGAGAGCAGGCTCCCGAGCAGCCGGATCGTAATCTCAAAATCCTTCACATACATGTCCTGATCGAAGTTGAGCTGCGTGTCGATCAGTCTGCGCGCCTCATCGGCCTGCGGCTTCAACCCCATCAGGATCATCGTGTCCAATCCATCAACGGGCGTCATCAACAACGAGTGGGCATACCAGTCGTGCGGTTTATGGCTCAGAGGCATCAGCGCATCGTGTCCCCACGCATACTTGCGATAGCCATCCCAGGCATGAAGAAATTCCTGCCGGACGCGGCGGCCCATCTCTGCTTTCTCAGAGTCAGTCATAGTCGCGCCTGCGGATACGTTTTGAGCGAAGCAGGATGGCAGCAGGAGCAGAGCGATGGCGAGGGAGACAATGGATCGAGGCATCGTCCACAACTGTAGATCAAAAGCTGCCACGTTGCTTCCGCTCACCTCACCCGGTAGACTCCGAGTGAAATGCCTCCACGCAAAGACGATCCCGCGAGAGCCGATCCCGAGCGGCTGGTGAGCGCAGCGCGCGCCGAAGACGAAAGCTCATTCGAGCTAAAGCTGCGCCCCCGTCGCCTGCAGGAATTCATCGGCCAGGAGAAGGCGAAGGAACAGCTTGGCATCGCCCTTGAAGCTGCCCGATCGCGCGGCGAAGCGCTCGACCATGTCTTGCTCTTTGGGCCTCCCGGACTCGGTAAGACTACCCTCGCGACCATCATCGCGAACGAGCTCAATGTCGGCTTCCAGCAGACCTCGGGACCGGCGCTGCAGATCCAGGGCGATCTCACCGCGATCCTCACCAACGTTCGCGAACGGCAGGTGCTTTTCCTCGACGAGATTCACCGCCTGCAGCCTGTCCTCGAAGAAAAACTCTACACCGCGCTCGAGGACTACAAACTTGACATCATCATTGGGCAAGGCCCGGCGGCGCGTACGCACGTGATGGACATCAAGCCGTTCACCTTCGTCGCCGCCACCACACGCCCCGGCCTCCTCTCGTCTCCTCTGCGCTCGCGTTTCGGTATCCTGTTGCGGCTGGAGTTTTACTCGGACGACGATCTGCGTTTTGTCGTCGAGCGCTCGGCCGAAGTGCTTGGCGTTCCCATCGACCCGGACGGTGCAGCAGAGATTGCGATGCGCTCTCGCGGCACTCCGCGCATCGCTAATCGGCTGCTGCGGCGTGTGCGCGACTACGCCCAGGTGCGCGGGTCGGGGGTCATCGATCGTGCCACGGCGGAACACGCGCTCAAGATGCTCGAAGTGGACGCCCACGGCTTCGACGAGCTTGACCGGCGCCTGTTGATGACCATCATCGAAAAGTATGACGGCGGCCCTGTAGGCCTGAACACGCTGGCAGCTTCGCTGGCCGAGGAGGAAGATGCGCTCGAAGAGGTCTACGAGCCGTTTCTGATCCAGCGCGGCTTTCTCGACCGCACTCCGCGCGGCCGTGTAGCGACCCGGCTCGCATACGAACACTTCGGGTTGCCTCTCCCGCGCAAAGGGATGCTGTTCTAGGCTAAAGGCCAAAGCCAATTCATAATTCATCTGGAGGAGATCATCATGGCTCGTACCGAATCGGCGATGCTGGCACTGGGAACATCGGCGCCGGATTTTGTGTTGACCAACGTTGTGACTGAGGATCAGGTCAGCACGCAGGCGATAACCGGTCCCAAGGGACTGCTGGTGATGTTCATCTGCCGGCACTGCCCTTTTGTGAAACATCTCGAAAAGGCATTGGCCGAACTTGGCCATGACTACGAGGGCTCGGGCGTCGGCATCGTCGCGATCAGCAGCAACGACGCGGCAAACTATCCCGATGATGCGCCTGCAAGTCTCGCCGAGCAGGCACGTAATCTTGGGTTCCCCTTTCCGTACCTCTTCGACGAAACGCAGGAAGTTGCACGCGCTTACGATGCGCAGTGCACACCGGACTTCTTTCTCTTCGACAATGGCCTGAAGCTGGTTTATCGCGGGCAATTTGACGACAGCCGTCCGGGAAGCGCGATTCCAGTGACGGGCAAAGATCTGCGCGCAGCTCTCGACGCATTGATCGCAGGTGCTTCCATTGAAGCCGACCAGCGCCCCAGCCTGGGCTGCAATATCAAGTGGAAATAGCCGGCCGCCACGTTACACCAGTTTCTCAATGCGCCGGTCCGGCAAGAACCACATCAGCGCGTTGAACAGGTAAAGGGCAATGGCGACCCAGGGGCGATAGTATGCCGCCGGAATGGCGAGGACATATAAGGCCAGTGAAATCGCAGCTTTTGTGTCGTTGCCGACGGCTTGCGCCAGTTTTGAGTCGGCGCCGTTACATCTGACGATGGCCCTTTCGAGCAGGAGATAGCTGATTGCTGATAGCGCCAGAATGACGCCATACGATGCAGTGGGCGTCGCAGCAAAATGAGTCTCGTCCATCCAGCGAATGGAAAATGGCATCAGCGAGATCCAAAAGAGCAGCAATAGATTCCACCACAGAACTGAGCCGTCGACGCGCTCGGTCGCCTGCAGCATGTGGTGGTGGTTGTTCCAGAAAATGCCGACGTTGGCATAGCTCAGTGCGTAGGCCAGCAAGACGGGGATGCCCGAAGCCAGTGCCGCCAGGCTGGCCCCTTGCGGCACCTTGATTTCCAGCACCATGATGGTGATGATGATGGCCATCACGCCATCGGTAAATGCTTCGAGCCGTCCCTTGTCCATCGCTGGCCTCCCGGCTTGCTGACGGCATTGTCGCGAATGCCGCGCACTTTGGGAAGGATGCTCTCGCCCAACTACAGCGAAAGCGACTTCAGGAATTCGCGGAAGGGTGGGCCGAGATCGTCCCGCTTGAGAGCAAAATCGACGGTAGCTTTAAGCATGCCCAATTTATCACCGGCATCGTGACGAATTCCATCAAAGTTAAGCCCGTAGACCTTTTCAGTCTTCAGCAGCTCTTTGATGGCGTCGGTAAGCTGCAGCTCTCCGCCTGCGCCCGGGGTGATCTTTTCCAGTAGCCCGAAGATGGTCGGCGTCAGGATATAGCGGCCGATGATGGCATTCTTCGACGGCGCCTCTTCGAACTTCGGCTTCTCGACCATCCCCCGGGCCTCGATCACGCGAGGCTTGCCCGGCAGCGGCGAGCCATCGAGCACGCCATAGGCTGAAATCGCCGGTCCTTCAACAACCTGAGTCGCCAGGACTGAGCCTTGAACCTCGTCGAAGACATCGATCATCTGTTTCAGGCATGGCACTCGTGCATCAATCACATCGTCGGGCAGAATAACGGCGAAAGGCTCGTCGCCGACCAGCTCCTTTGCCATAAGCACAGCATGGCCCAGGCCCTTGGCTTCCTTCTGCCGCACGTAAGACAGATCGGCCATGTTGGACACCTTGCTGGCGATTTCGAGCAGCTCTTTCTTGCCGCGCTTCTCAAGCGACGCCTCAAGCTCGTAGCTGATGTCGAAGTGATCTTCGATCGCCGACTTGCCGCGAGCCGTGATGATGATGATCTGCTCGCACCCGGCAGCCAGGGCTTCTTCGACGCCATACTGGATGATGGGCTTGTCCACCAGGGCAAGCATCTCCTTGGGTATGGCTTTGGTTGCTGGAAGAAAGCGGGTTCCAAATCCCGCCGCGGGGAAGACTGCCTTGCGTACCTTAGGTTTCATCGGGGTCCTTAATCGAAGATCTTTTGGGGCGCCGACTGCGTGCTACAAGTCTGACAGACGATTGCGCCGGAGCAAAATTTCTAAACTTCGGTTCTCCGTGTTGGATGCACTCAGAGCGTCGGTGAGTCGTCTCCCAGCATGGCGCGGCGCACAATCCTGATGGGCGCACCACCCTGGCGCATGAAATCGTCATGGAACCTCTGCAGTGAAAATTCTGCGCCTTCCTTCTTCTCAAGATCGGCGCGCAGCTTCATGATTTGCAGCTTGCCCAGCGTGTAATAGAGATAGGTGGGGTCGGAGGTTCCGCGCTTCGTTTCAACCAGGCCGACAGAGTGCGACTGATACCCATCAGAGACGAAAAAATCGACGGCCTGATCGAAGGTCATCTGACCAGTGTGCATTTTGATGCCCACGATGAAGCGAGCATCACGCAGCAACGCATCCTGAAGCTGCCCCAGGCGTATCAGCTTCGCCTCACGCTCATCCTTCGCGCCTGTCCCGGGTTGCCCGTAGCCCTGGTCGAGCATCATCTGCTCGCAGTAGTGCGCCCAGCCTTCCACATTCGTATTCGACGTAATAATCTTGCGCACCTGGCTCAGGTCGGTGTGATTCACCCACAGAAACTGCACATAATGGCCGGGATACGCTTCATGCACCGAGGTGCTGATCACGGTGCCTACGTTAAACGCCGCCATATGCTCGGCGATATGTTCCGGTGTCCAGTTCTTCTCCGGTAGTGTGACATTGAAATAGGCCGTCGTCGAGTGGGTCTCAAACGGCCCCGGCGAATCCATTGAGGCCTGTGTCGTCGCGCGCATGAACGGCGGCGTTTCTTCGAGTACCGGCTGGACGTCGGACGGAATCGTGATGATGTGCTTCTCGCGGATAAACCCAATCAGGCTGTTGAAGGTGTTGTGAAAGGTCGGGAGCAGCTGATCGGGAGCGGGATGGATAGAAGCCAGTTCGGCGAGGACTTCCTTTGGCGTTTTGGACGGATCGACTTCCTTCGCGATTCGCTCGAACTCAGCCTGATTCTTGTGCAGATCGTCGTATGCGATGGTCAGCAGCTTGTCGAGCGGCGTATCGACCATCTCGTCATAGAGCAGCTTCTTCGAGAAAGTATCGGCGCCGATGCGGAAGTCGCCGTTCGAGCGCGGGAGCAGATCGGTCTGGACCCATTTCTCGTACTCACGCAGCGAGGCGATGACGGCGGCGTTTGTTTTGTGGAACTCGGCAATGGTTGCGGGATCTTTCGCATCTGCGAAGGCCGCGGGAACGTCGTTCTCGAAAAAGCTGATGATATCAGGCAGTTGTTCGAGCGCAATCTCGGTATAGACGCGCGGCGGATTCTTCAGGTTCTCGCGTGCCGCAGCAAAGACCGCCGGCATTTGTTTCTCGCGCGCGATCAGAGACCGCAGACGGTCGTCTGCAGGAGCGAACTTACGCTCCATGATCACAAAAGCGCTGTTCGCGATGCCACTCGAATAATTGTCCGGATTCTTCTCCCAGCCGCGAATCTTTTCAAGCTCGAGCAGTGTGCCGTTAATGCTGTTGCGCATCATATCCAGGTCGCCCCGGGTGCTCTGATCAAGACCGGCTTCAGAAACGGTGTCGAATTTTGCTGCAAAATTCTTGAGAGCCGCGACCTGCCGATCGATCCCGGCGCGGCTGTAATCTTCAAGCAGCGCGTCGTATTGATGCAGCCCGTCCAGCGTACCCAGGGTCGGTGAATATTCGAAATAGACGTGCTCAAAATAGTCCGCTGCCAGATTGCGAAATTGTGTCGCTGCGTCTGAACTGGCAGCCGCCTGGGCATGCAGGGTCGCGGTCATCCTGCCTCCTGAAATTAATACTGTAAATATGGCTACAACAACCATGAGTCGGCGGTTCATTAGGCCTCGCTTCTATTTGAAACAGATACAGCTACTTATTGTACGGCCAGTTCAGTGAGCGCCAGCTGGTCAAGCAAAGCGCGAATTTCTGTCAGGACGTCATCCGGCTTGGATCCCGCCAGAGGATAGCGCAACACGCCCTGCGGCGTGAACTGCGCGCCTCGCTTCGCATTCTTCGCCACAAGCTTCATCAGGCGACCCGGATCGACACCTGCGCTCTCGGTGAAGCGGATGTGCAGCTGGTCGCGCTTGCGGTCAATCTGCGCAACCCCGATCCGCTCGCACTCGATCCGCAACAGCGCAGCGTCGAGCAGGTGGCGCACGCTGTCGGGAACAGGTCCATAGCGGTCTTCAAGCTCGGAGCGCACATCGGCCAGAGCGGCTCCATTCTGGGCTCCGGCGATCACCTTGTACATGCGCAAACGTTGGTTCTCTTCCGCAATGTAACTCTCGTCGATACGCAGCCCGATACCGAGGCTGAGCTGCGTCGCCGGAACCTCGACCCGCTCTTCACCCTTCAGTTTGCTGACAGCCTCTTCGAGCATCGTTGTGTACATCTCGAAGCCAACGGCCTCGATGTGTCCGCTCTGTTCACCGCCCAGCATGTTGCCCGCGCCGCGTAGCTCGAGATCGAGCGCGGCGATCTTGAATCCCGCCCCGAGATCAGAGAATTCCTTCAGCGCAGCCAGACGCCGTCGCGCCACTTCGGTTAGTTCCTGCTCAGGCGGAATGAGGAGATAAGCATAGGCTCTACGATTCGAGCGGCCCACGCGTCCACGCAACTGGTAGAGCTCGGAAAGCCCATGCCGATCGGCGCGATTGATAATGATGGTGTTCGCCAGAGGGATGTCCAGACCGTTTTCAATGATCGTCGTCGCGACCAGTACGTCGTGCTCATGATGCATGAAGCTGAGCATGACCTTTTCCAGCTCGCCTTCGCTCATTTGCCCGTGTCCGACGGTGACGCGCGCCGAGGGCACCAGCTCTTGAATCTTGGCGGCAAGCTCGTAGATCGTCTCCACGCGATTGTGGACGAAGTAGATCTGGCCGCCGCGCTCCAGTTCGACCTCCACGGCCGAGCGAATCAGCTTCTCGTCGAACTTGGCCACGACAGTCTGGATCGCCATGCGGTCCTTGGGCGGTGTTTCGATTACACTCATGTCGCGCAATCCGATAAGTGACATGTGCAGCGTGCGCGGGATCGGGGTGGCCGACATGGCCAGCACATCGATCTCGCGGCGCATCTGCTTCAGCCGCTCTTTGTGACGCACACCGAAGCGCTGTTCCTCATCGACCACCAGCAGGCCGAGATCATGAAATTTCAGATCCTTGGAAAGCAGCCGATGTGTGCCGATGAGAATGTCGACTTTGCCCGCCTCAACCCGCTCGAGGATGTCCTTCTGTTCCTTCGCCGTCCGGAAGCGCGAGATCATATCTACGCTGATAGGAAATTGCTTGAAGCGTTCTTTGAATGTCTCGAAGTGCTGAAAGCTGAGGACCGTAGTCGGAGTGAGCACAGCTACCTGCCTGCCGTCCTGCACCGCCTTGAAGGCCGCCCGCATTGCCACTTCGGTTTTACCGTAGCCGACGTCGCCGCACAGCAGGCGATCCATCGGCATCGTCGACTCCATGTCCCGCTTGATTTCGTTGATCGCCGACAGCTGGTCATCGGTCTCGTTGTAGTCGAAGGCGTCTTCAAACTCGCGTTGGAATTCGTTGTCCGCCGGAAAGGCATGTCCCTGCGCGGCCTTGCGCTGCGCGTAGAGCTTGAGCAGCTCATCGGCCATGTCCTGCATGGCCTTGCGTACGCGCGCTTTGGTCTTGGCCCACTGTTGCGAGCCAAGCCGGTTCAGCACGGGCGCGGGCCCGGCATCGGTCGAGCGATACTTCTGGATAAGATCGAGCCGCGTAAGTGGCACGTAAAGGCGAGCCTGCTCCGCGAACTCCAGCACCATGAACTCGATCGTTACCCCATCCTGCTCGATTTCCTTCAGCCCCATGTATCGGGCGATGCCATGCTCCACATGCACGACGTAGTCGCCGACGGTGAGATCGCGAAAGTCGGAGACGAAGGCGCCGGTCTTCGATTTTCTTGGCGCAGGCCGCGCCGTCACGTCCGCTTCGTCGGAGAAATCATTCGCGCCGAACAGGACCAGGTTCGCATCCGGCAGGCTCACGCCGGCTGACAGTGTGCTGCGGACAAGAATCGGTGTGCGGTAATTGCCCGCCAGGTAGCTGGACTCGTCGTAGATATTCTCGCTGCCCGCATGCTGCACACGGCTCCCGAGCCGATACGGCAGTTCGTACTCGCGCAGCAGGCCGGCCAGGCGCTCTACCTCGCCCTGGTTGGGAGCAACCAGCAGCATGCGCGTCTCCTGCTGCATCAGCGAGCGAACCTGCTCAAGAAACGCGGGAATCGATCCATGAAAACGCAGCGTCGGGCGCGACTGAAAGACAATCTCGCCTAGCGTGGTGTCTTCGTCCAAGACGTCGACAGCGCCGAGCTGATCGATATCAAGGCCGGGATGCGACGACAGCTGCGCCGCGATCACTTCAGGCCGCAGGTAGATATCCTCCGGCCGGATGAGCGAGCCGATGCTCGAGCGTTCGTGCCTCTGCTCAACCTTGTTCCACCAGCGATCGATCTGGTTCAGAATCATCGCCGGCTCATCTACGAAGAGCGCGGCGCGAGGCATCAGATCCAGCAGTGTGCTGTTGGCTGTGGCGACTCCCGCAAAGAACTCCCATCCGGGAAATACGCTCACTCCCCCGGCCGCAACCGCTTGCGCTATTATGTCCGGATCATCTCCAGCCTCAACATGTGTTCCGCTCAGCCGGGTGTGCACCGCCGCCAACAAACGCTCGCTGACAGGCGTTTCCGTCAGCGGCAGAAGCAGGGCTTCGTCCAGCGGAGACGACGAGCGCTGCGTCTCTGGATCGAACTTGCGAATGGTCTCGATTTCGTCGCCGAAAAACTCGAAGCGGACTGGCCGGTCGGCCTCAGGCGAATAGATATCGAGAATGCCGCCGCGCCGAGTGTATTGTCCTGGCATCTCGACGATATCCATCGGCGTGTAACCCACGCTGGCCAGATGCGCCAGCAGCGTTTCCACGTCGACTTCTTCCCCACGCCGTAGCACCTGCGCCAGCCCGCCATAAAAATGCCGCGGAAACAGCTTCATCGCCGCCGCTTCGACAGGCGCGATAACAATCGACGCTGCGCCTGTCGCCATCTTCCATAATGTTGCCGCGCGCTGCTCCTGAATCTCCGGATGCGGAGAAAGATTTTCGAAAGGAAGCACATCGTGTGCGGGTAACTTCAGCACGCGGTTGGGCGGGATCGCTCCCGTCAGGTCGCACCCGGCGCGCAGCGCGACCTGGAGCGCATCGGCAGCTTTGTTATCCGGTACGACTACGATAATGGGCGCGTTGGCCGCCCGCGCAAACAGGGGAATGTAGAGCGCACGGGCTGACGAAGTGAGTCCGGAGACACGACGACGCCCACGGGCAAGGGCGAGATGCCTTCGTGCCTGTTCAAATGCAGGTGAGTTCTCCAGATCCGCAAGCAGATCGCGGACAAACGGGAGGATCATTCAGCTTCCAGTCTAACAAGCGGACCGGGCCGCCCACATCAGAGAGCCGTGAATGCGTCGTGCAATGAGGTCCAGCATGGGTGCGGCGCCCTCATAACCCGTGTACATTGTTGCCGTATAGCAAAAACACAACCTGCCGATGAACAAGTCAATCGTTTTACTCAGCCTCGCCGTCTGCCTGCCGTTTTACGTGCCACAATCTTCTGAGGCACAGATCACCATTCCTTACACAACTGTCACGAATGAGCCGCCCGTGTATGGACCATACAACGGAGTTTTCCTGCCTGACGGCGAAGGCCTAAACGAGAAGCTCAACGAGAACGACACAGTGCTGCTGGCCGATTCGCCGTGGACGCTCTACGCCTGGGTGAAGCCCGAAGATGCCATCGTGAAGCCCACACTGATCGCGGGGCTCGGCAAGCCTGAGGACGAATACGCCCGCTATATAGCCGTTGCTGCGGACAAGCTCATCCTCTATGGCGGCAAGGACAACAGGCTCGAAGGATCGGCAACGCTGACGCCGGGGAAATGGCACCTGATTGCCGCGACCTTCGACGGTGAGCGCTTTCATCTCTATAACGACGGCGCACAGATCGCGAGCGGCAGTCTGGTGCTGGGCAGCGTGAGTGGCGTGCTAGGCATGGCGCCGTCGGAGCCGCCCGCGCCGGGCTGGGGACACTTCGGAGGCAAGATCGCTGGACTCACTCTGCTGCGCGAATCAATCGCCGGCATCGTCATCAGCGAGATCTACGCCAAGGGCGGAAACGAGACCGAGCCCGTCTACGAAGAAGGTTCGAAATCCTGGCCGGTACAGACAAGCGGTCAGGCTGGCTATCGCGCTCCGCAGGATCCCTCGCAGATGCCTCGCAGCAAAGCTCCCTTTTCTGCACCAGTCGCGAAGCCGCTGCCCCCGGCCCGCGATGCGCTCCAGGCCGACGGCGACAATCAGTGGAGAGTCGGCGGCTGGATGCTGGCAGAAGCACCCAAGGTTCAGGCGGACGGCGCGGTAATCTCCGCTAAAGGCTTCAACGCGAAGAACTGGTACGTCGCCACCGTGCCCGGCACCGTGCTCACTACGCTGGTCGATCGCGGCGTCTATCCCGATCCCGACTACGGACTCAACAACCTCGCCATTCCCGAGACACTCAACAAGCAGGACTACTGGTACCGCACCGAATTCAAGGTGCCATCGAATCTCGGCAGCAAGCGGCTGACCCTCACCTTTCACGGCATCAACTACCGGGCTGCTGTCTGGCTTAACGGGCAGTCGCTGGGCACGATCACCGGCGCATTTATTCGCGGCAATTTCGATGTCACCGGCATTCTCAAGGCGGGCCAGACGAACGTCCTCGCCGTGCGCATCTCACCGCCGCCGCATCCCGGCATTCCTCAGGAGCAGTCGATCAAAGGCGGCCCCGGCGAAAATGGAGGCATCATGTGCCTCGACGGCCCGACGTTCGTCGCTACGGAAGGGTGGGATTGGATTCCCGCGATCCGCGACCGCGATACCGGCATCTGGCAACCTGTAACACTCACAGCTACAAATATGATAAGGATCGGCGATCCGCAGGTTATTACGACGCTTCCGCTGCCCGATACCTCGAAAGCGGATGTCGCAATCAATGTCCCGCTGTCGAACTCATCGGACACTCCAGCTAAAGCCACGCTTACCGCAGCATTTGAAGGCGTGACAGTTACAAAAGATGTAACCCTCCCCCCCGGCGACACTACGGTCAAGCTGTCGTCGTCAGAATTTGCGCAGCTCAATGTTAAAAATCCGCGCCTCTGGTGGCCCAACGGCTACGGCAAGCCTGATTTGTACCATCTCAAGCTTTCCGTCACTGCCGGCGGCGATCTTTCAGACACGAAACAGCTTCGCTTCGGGATCCGCGAAATCACCTATGAGCTCAGCCTGCTCGACAGCTCCGGACACCTGCGCCGCATAGAGTATGCCCCGGCAAAGCTTCTAGCCGGGGACCCGCTGCCTGTCGACGTGACCCACAACGGCATGCGCGATATCCCGCCCTTCGATCCCCCTCCGCCATTCTGGCCCGAGGCCTGGCGTGTGAACTGGCACTCCTGGGTAGCATCGCTTGCGCCGGGCGGCGAGAAGTCTCCTGCCATCCATATCCTGGATGACACCAAGGCACAGCCCTACCTCGTGGTGCGAGTCAACGGCGTGCGCATCGTCTGCCGCGGCGGCAACTGGGGCATGGATGATGCCCGCAAGCGCGTCTCGCGCGAGCGCCTCGAACCCTACTTCCGCCTCGACCGCGATGCCCATCTCGACATCATCCGTAACTGGGTTGGCCAGAGCACCGAGGATGTCTTCTACGATCTCGCCGACGAGTACGGCATGCTCGTCTGGAACGACTTCTGGGAGTCAACACAAAACTACAATATCGAAGCGGAAGACCCCGCTCTTCTCCTTAAGAACGCCGCCGACGTCATCTCGCGCTACCGCAACCATCCGTCGATCCTGGTGTGGTGCGGGCGTAACGAAGGCGTCCCGCAGCCGATCGTCAACGAGGGGCTCATTCACCTGATCGCTACGCTCGACGGCACCCGGTATTACTTCCCCAGCTCCAACCAGATCAATCTGCAGGGCAGCGGACCCTACAGCTACCAGGACCCTAAGCTCTACTACACGGCGCTCAACCACGGCTTCTCGGTGGAGACCGGCACGCCATCCATGTCCACGCTTGAGTCCTTCCGTGCGTGGATTCCGAAGCCCGACCAGTGGCCCATCGACGACGTGTGGGCTTATCACGACTGGCACGCCAAAGGGAACGGCGATACCAAACCGTTCATGGACGAGATCCAGACCGAGTTCGGCGCGCCGATCAGTCTCGAAGACTTCGATCGCAAGGCACAGATGCTCAACTACGTCGATCACCGCGCTATCTTCGAGGGCATGAACGCGCACCTCTGGGCTCCGAACAGCGGCCGTATGCTGTGGATGACGCAGCCGGCGTGGCCGAGCACGATGTGGGAGATTCTCACCTCCGATTACGACACGCAAGCGTCGTTCTACGGGACGATGAAGGCCTGCGAGCCCTTACACGTCCAGCTTGATCTCGCGAGCTACGACGTGGAATTGATCGACACGACGAACGCGCCGATGGCCAACGCGACCGTCACAGCCGATGTCTACTCACTCGACAACAAATCCCTTCTGCACCAGCAGGCCGCGCAGAACCTGGCCGCCGATTCGACGGCGACCGCCTTCCATCTCGACCTGGCTCCGCTGCTGGCGAATGGCATGGCGCTCGTCAGTCTTCAGCTGAAGTCCGCGTCCGGCGAAATCCTCTCGCGCAACCTCTACTGGCTTGCCGCCAGGAGCGAGGATTACCGCGCCCTCGATAAGCTTCCCCTGGCGAACGTGACAGCTGCGGCGTCGTTCTCAGGAAAAGACAATGGTGAAGAGCGCATCACAGTGCGGCTCAGGAACAACGGTACGACGGCGGCGCTTGCCAATAAGCTGACGCTCGTGAAGGCGGCCGACGGAACGCGGATCCTCCCTGCGTACTACGGCGACAACTACGTCTCGCTGCTTCCGGGCGAGTCACGAGAGATCGAGATCCAGTATCCCGAGGCCGCGGCCGGTGGGAGCAAGCCGGAGCTTACGCTACGGGGCTGGAGCCTTGCTTCCCAGACGATTCCCGTTTCGGGAGGGAACTAGGCCCGCAGAGAGCTACCCCCTCCCCCGGTCATTCAGCGCGGTATCGTGCAAAGATCTGATTTCGGGATGTTTACTGCAAATTGATCGGGTAAAGTACTGAAAACAAATTCTTTTGTTTATAAAGTACTGATTATAAATAAGTTATAATCCGGGTAGCTGAGTGTGATTAGGTGGCTTTCTTCCCCAAAATGGGAGAGCCTGGCTGCGATTGCAGCCGGGCTGATTATGACTCCCCTATTTCTATTCTAGCTGGTTTGGGGAAATTCTCCGCCAAGTGGAGGCTGGCAGTTCAGCGACCGGCTTTCAGAGTTCTGCAGGGCCCCTCGACTTCGATTCCGGGCGTCAAGTTAGAAAGCGCATTACTGTAGTGGCTGGCCAGCATTGTCTGGATTCTTCACTTCGCTGCGCTCAGTTCAGAATGACCCTGTGGGAGATCGCTTCCATCCCGTTTCCCCACCCTTCGCTGCGCTCAGGATTGGGTGCCCAATTAATGGCTATCAAAGGAAATATCCAACGACCGAAAACCTTGCCCCTTCGACAAAACTGGGGGCGGATCGAGGGGTATCCGGCCAGCCAAGCCGTCATTGCGCGCTAAAGTTCACCGTCTGGCCGACCGCCAGTTGGTGCGCCTTGATCGACCCGACCGGCAGCTCCAGCACGTAAAGCGAGGTTTCATTTCCGCCGTAAGACGGACACGTATTCGATTTGCCCTTGCATGGCGGCGTGTTGGGAGACATCTCCACGATGCGGTGGGCCTGATCCATCCAGATGATATCGAGGCCGATCTTGCAGTCGTACATCCAGTAGGGATACCGGCCCGGCTGATCGTGGATAAAGAGCATCCCGCGCCCCTGGGGCAGCGAGGTCCGCTCCATGAGGCCGAAGGCGCGCTCGGCTTCGGTTTTGGCCAGCTCAACGTGGACGGTCGATCCGTCGGGCAGCATCACCAGGGTGTTCGCGGGGCGCGGCGCGACCCTGGGAACCTTCTGATCCTGCGCGCAGGCGGACAGGCCGGGCGCGATGAGCGTGAGACTGAGCAGCCACGCCAGCGCTCGCCGTCTTAACGTGAACATCATCCCTCCAGTTTCAAGACCAGCAGTGTCATATCGTCGTGTTGCGGAGCCCCGGCGGTAAAGGCGTCGGCATCGTTGAAAATATCGCGCAGAATCTCGCAGGCATTTTTATTCTTCACCTTCTCCGCGGAGGCGATCAACCGATCTTCACCCCACTCCTCATCGTCGTGGGTCATTGCCTCGCTGATGCCGTCGGTGTAAAGCAGCAAGAGATCGCCCGGCATCAGAGTCATTGCCTGTTCCGTATACGGAGCCAGAGGCAGCAGGCCGACGACTGGCCCATCGGCTTCCAGTCGCAGCGTCTCCGTATTGCCATCCACCCCGGTTCGCAGAAGAATCGGCGGATTGTGCCCGGCGTTCACACACTCCAGCCGGCGCGTTCTTGCGTCGAAGGCGGCGAAGAAGAATGTCGCATAGCGGTTCGACGCCGATGCCTCGAAAACCAGCCGGTTCACCTTGTCCATCAGGTTCGCAAAGTCGCGTGGGTTGTCCAGCGTGACGCCGCGCAACGAGGCGCGAAGGCTGGCCATGAGCAATGCCGCCGAGATGCCCTTGCCGCTTACATCGCCGACCGCCAGTCCGGTGCGGCCTTCGCCGAGGTCGAAGACGTCGTAGTAGTCGCCGCCCACGCCCAATGCCGGGCGGCAGTGGCCGGCCAGCGTCGCTCTGGGCAGGTTGGGCATCTGCTGCGGAAAGAGCCGCTCCTGCACCTCGCGCGCAATCTCCATCTCGCGATTCACGCGCTCGCGCTGCGCCGCCTCGGTGGCCAGCGAATGGGCCAGCTCGGCCACTTCAATGGCCAGCCCGGTCTGCGTCGCGACCGTGTGCAGCAGATGCAGATCCGCCGGGGTATAAGCCGCTTCCGAACGCTTCGGGCCGAGGGCCATCAGCCCCATCATCCGGTTGCGACCGGGCAGGGGCAGCAGCAATTCGGCGTTCACCACGTCGAGCACATGCCGTTCGCTGGTTCCCGCCATGAGATACCACGCGTCAGGATCGTCGCGGTAAAGCCGGGCCGGCTCATTCGTCGCCGCCAGATATCGCACCGCCGAAGCCTGCACCGGCAGCGAAAGTGTCCCATCGATAGTTACGCCGATCGCCTGCTGCAACTGGAAGCTCTCGCCGCGCCGCAACAGCATTGCCACCTGGTTGATGTGCAATGTCTCGGCCACACGGCGGGCGACGGTCTCAAGCAAAGGTGCCGTCTCGGTAAAGCGGCGCACCTCATCGGAAAGCTCATTCAGCACAACTTCGGCGTCGTAAGCCTCGCGGAAGAACTTGCGGTCGAGCCACAGCTGCAGCTTCTTTTGGACCCCGAAGCGGAGGATGAGCACCAGGGCGAGAACCGCGAGCGCGCCGAGCATGTCAGACGGCTCTGCCTGCTTTTTACGCAGAACGGGCAGCAGGAGACGCCAGATGGCGACGGCAATCAACACGACCTGCAGGGTAAAAAGAAATGCCTTGGCCAGCAGGTAGCGCGTGCCCATGCGCAGGATGACGCGCACATCCATGGCGCGCTGCACCAGCACCACATAGGCAAGGGTGAGCGGGGCGATCATGAAGAGCATGCCGCCGAGGTATTGCAGCCAGTAGTGCTGCCGTCCGCGGACATCGATGCCGAGGTGCGGCAGCAGGATGAAGACAATCAACAGTGCCCCGACACCCACGCCGGTTCCGGTGGTCATAACGCGCAACCGCCGGCGGGCGTCTTCGGTCGAGGCCGAGCGCAGCTTGTCGAGCGTAAAGACCAGGTAAAGGATGATGCAGAGCAGGTTGAGAAAATTGAGGACGCTGGCGGCATCGTTGCTGAGCACGGTCAGCCGCGGACCGTCGCCGCCGCTGTAGTAGTCGGCAAAGAGCGCCGGAAAATAGATGCCGAGGCAGATGGCCATCGGCGCGAGAAGGATCCACTTGATCCACGGCGCGCGGGCATCGATGCGGGAGCGCTCCGGGAAATAGATTCCGAAGAGCAACAGGGTGGGGGACGCAGCGATCTGGAGAGCGTGGTACCACAAAGTACGCAGAAAGAGAGAGATACCGGTTGCCAATCCACTGTTGAGAAAGAGAACGCCGGGAAAGGTCAACAGGATGAGGAGCAGCCAGGCGTTTCGATCCAGAGGGCGCGCCAGAACAACCCAATAGCCCATGCCCAGGCAGATCAGCGGCAGCAGGCCTGCGAGGAGGAATTCCTGCCAGAACGACACCATGGGTGAGGCTGAGCCTGCGTTATATGGCCCATGATCCATGGTGATCGTCACCAGCTTTCGTGAGCCATCAGGCCGGATGAATTGGACGTCGAGGGTGTCGCCGGGCTGGCCGTCGGAGAGGATTTCGCTCCATTGCGAGAGCCCGGTGTAGGGGCCTCCGTTGAGGCCTTCGATCCAGTCGCCGGTGGATAACCCGGCGACCTTGGCCTCGGGCTGAATGCTCTTAACAATGCGGGTGTCGATGTCGAAGCTGAAAGGTGCCTGGATGCGGCGATCCCAGTGAACCCGCATCTGCCACAGGTCGAGCGCACCGGCCAGCCAGTATGCCAGGCTCGCCAGCAGATACAGCACCAGCGTCGCGCGCAGCAGATTTGGAGATGTCTTCTTGTTCCGGGGCCGTCGTCTTCTCTTCATCGGGTCTGGCCACCATAGTATCTTGGCTTCATTGTTTTTACGCAGCCGGCGCGGCTCCGGTTCGACCGCGGCAATCCAACTTCCGGGAGACCCCACTCCCGGTGCTTGAATAAATCGGTTATCTTGGTAGCGCTTTCAAAAGGACCTTTCGAATGCGCCGTTTTTTCGCTTTGCTTCTTGTGTTGCCCCTTGCAGCCCTTGCCCAGTCCCGCCCGCCTATCACTGGAATCTCCCACATCGCGGTTTACACGAGTAATCCGCAGGCGACCGAAAAATATTATGTCCACGACATAGGCCTGCTCAAGGGACCCGATCCCGAGAACCCGGCCGGCGTCCGGTACTACGTCAACTCCACGCAGTTCGTCGAAGTGCTGCCCCTTCCCGCGGGCAACGCTCCTACCCGGCTCGACCATCTGGCTTACATCACCGCCGACGCCGAGGCGCTGCGCCTATATCTTGCCGCGCATAAGGTCGAAGTGCCGGCCGGCGTCGAACACGGCTCCGACGGCAGCCTCTGGTTTCATGTGAAGGATCCCGAAGGCAACGTTGTCGGATTCGTCCAGCCGCCTGCGCATCCCGCTCCCGTTACGGGAGCCAATCCGATCGGCCACCACATCATCCACGTGGGCATGATGATTCACAGCAAAGACGCTTCAGACAAGTTCTACCGCGACATCCTCGGCTTTCGGCCATACTGGTTTGGCGGCGCGAAACCGGACCGGATCGACTGGGTCTCGCAGCAGGTTCCCGAGGGCCGCGACTGGCTGGAGTACATGCTCACGCCAATGCCTCCCGGGAGTTCGCCTGAAGTCCAGCAGAAGGTGCTTGGCGTGCTCAACCATCTCTCCATCGGCGTCGTGAACATGGAGAAGGCGGTGACGACGCTCGACTCCGAAGGACGCCTCGACAACCAGCACACCCCGATGCAGATCGGGAAAGACGGCAAGTGGCAATACAATCTCTTCGATCCCGATCTGACCCGCCTTGAGCTGATGGAGTTCTCGAATGTCGAGAAGCCGTGCTGCTCTCCGTTCACAGCTGAAAATCCAGTGCCGTCGGAGTAGGGATACCAGATGCATTCACTTTCACGTCGAACTTTCTTCGAGGCCGGGCTCAAATCCGGATTGGGAGTAACCCTGGCTATGGCCGAATCCTCGTTTGCTCAAAGCACTGCTCAAACAGCGCCAGCCGCAGCGAGCGGGCGAATCCACCAGTCTGTCTGCCGCTGGTGCTACAAGGAGATGTCCGTCGACCAGCTAAGCTCAGTGGCCGCGAGTCTCGGCATGAAGGGCGTCGACCTGCTCGAAGTGGACGAGTGGGAGATTCCCCGCAAATACGGCCTGATCTGCACGATGGGCTACTGCGGAGGAGGAACCATCCCCGATGCGTTGAATCGGCTGGAGAACCATGACGCCATCGAGGCCGCCTTCCGGAAGAATATTCCGCTGGCGGCGAAGGCCGGCGTGCCCAACGTGATCACTTTCTCCGGAAACCGCAAGGGCATGTCGGACGAGGAGGGCGCGCGCAATACCGTCATCGGCTTGAATCGCGTCAAGAAGATCGCCGAGGACAACGGTGTCACCATCTGCCTGGAACTGCTCAACAGCAAGGTCAACCACAAAGACTACATGGCCGACCACACGGCGTGGGGCGCAGCCGTGATGCACGAGGTGAACTCGCCGCATGTCAAGCTGCTCTACGACATCTACCACATGCAGATCATGGAGGGGGATCTCATCGCGACCATCACGGCCAATATCGGCGTCCTCGGACACTTTCACACTGGCGGAGTTCCCGGCCGCCATCAGCTCGATCACAACCAGGAGATCCAGTACGACGCAGTGATGCGGGGTATCGCCGACGCCGGCTACCAGGGCTACGTGGCTCACGAGTTTCTGCCGACGATCGATCCCGTTACGGCATTGCGCCAGGCCGTGGAGCTTTGCAACGTCTGAATGGCTGAGACGGCGGCTGGCTTACATTACCGGCAGGTCGTCCGTCTCCTCTTTGCCGGTCTGCTCGTTGCTCGGCAACGAAGAGATTTCCGCCTCTTCAAAGGGCAGAAACAGTGAAAAGACGGTGCCGCTCTTGTTCTCGATGCGGCTGCTCCATACGTGCAGATCGCCGTGCAGGCGATCCACGATCTGCGAAGTCACCCATAAACCCAGGCCGGTTCCGGCGCCGTCTTTTGTCGTGAAGAATGGCTCGTAGATCCGTCTTCTGACTTCGGGCGTCATGCCCTCGCCGCCGTCGGCGATGGTGATGCGCAACCCGCGTTCGCTCCGCGCTTTCCAGTCGCGCGACCACCGGATTCGGATGGCCAGCCTGCCGCCCTGGGTCATGGCTTCGAGCGCGTTGGCAATCAGGTTTGCGAATACCTGGCGCAGGTCGCCGCTCGGGCACTCCACCTCCGGATCATCCTCGTATTGGCGTTCCACAGTGATGCCGGATTGAACCAGTTTTCCCTGCAGCAGGCTGAGCACGCTTTCGATCTCTTCGGAGAGCCGGGTGACTCTGGGTGCTTCGGTCTGGCGGTGGAATTTGAGAGTTTGCTGCGTGATATGTGCCACGCGCATGACCTGGCTCAAGGCCTCCTGCGCGTGATTGCGCGCGGCTTCTATCGAGTCCGACCCGGCGATCAGGTATAGCAGGTTCGTAACTGCCGCCAGCGGATTGTTAATCTCATGAGCGACCGAAGCAGCCAGCCGGCCGGCGACGGCCAGCTTCTCCGATTGCAGCAGCGCGGCCTCGGCCTGCTTCCGGCGAGTGATGTCGCTCAGCACGCCGAGCATTCTTACAGGTTTTCCCTCCGCATTCAGCTCGTATTGGGCCTGCGCCTCTATCCAGCGCACGCCGCCATCGGGGCGCACCACGCGATATTCGCAGTAGAGAGGCAGTCCCTCGGCCTTTGTATCGAAAAACAGCGCCTCGATGGCTTCGCGATCCTCGGGGTGAATTGCCGATCGCATCACCTCATAGCTTGCCGGCACCGAGCCCGGCTCGAAGCCCAGAATGCGGTAGTGTTCGTCGGACCATAGGACAGTATCGTGTTCGAAGTCCCGGTCCCACAAGCCCACTTGGCCACCTTTGAGAGCCATCTGGAGCCGGGTTTCGCGTTCGTGGACCGCAAGTTGCGCTCGCTCCCGCTCTTCGGCCAGCTTTCGCTCGGCGGCAGCAGCCTCCAGTTGTCTTTTCAGTCCTTCGGTTTCATTCCGCTGCCTCAGCCGCGAGATTTCCTGGGAAAACCAGCCCACTGCCACGGAACCGATGATGAAGACGGCGAGCCTGTATTCGCTCTGCTCCAGCATCGGGCTCACAGCCAGCAAGTGGGTATAGAGCGCAAAGTATTCGATGATGATGCCGGAAGCGAGGGCACAGGTCACTCCGGCGCCTAGGCCGAAGAACCAGGCGCTCAAAACGACGCCTGGATAGGCGATCAGGTAAGGAAGGCGATGAGCCGGGTGTACCAGAAGCGTGATGACGAAGCAGAGGACAGACGGTATCAGCCCCATCATCCATCGCAAGGGGCGCGGGGCGTTTCTCAGGAAGTCAAACTGGTTCTTGGACATCGCGGCACAACGCAGACCACTCGCCCGTGAGCGGCGACGCGATCTCACAACGGGTTCAGACGCCTAACGAATACCACGGCTGCCCCGCCTGCGGCAAAAATTCTCTATTTGTTGCGCTCGGCCATGCCGTCTTCGATGGCCGCGAGGCGGCTCTCGGCTTCCCTGAGTGCCTGTTCGGTGCGCTTGCGGTCGTCGATATCCTCCACCTGCCCGTACCAGCGGATAATCTCGCCGTTCTCCCCGCGCCTGGCCGAGGCGCGCGAGCGTACCCATTGCCAGGTCCCGTTCCCTCTGCCGATGCGAAACTCAACGTCGACCGGATCGCCGCTCTGCAGCGACGTCGCCCATTTCTCCTCGGTAGGCTGCAGATCATCCGGATGCACGGCGTTGCGCCAGCCGTATCCCAAGGTGTCACTGATTTTCAGGCCGGTCATTTCTTCCCAACGCGGGCCCGCGCCCAGAATCTTCCCCTCCGGATCGGCGGTCCACGCTACATGAGGGCTCAGCTCGACGGTGTTCCGGTAGTGTTCCTCGCTTTCGCGCAGGGCCTGCTCGGTCCGTTTGCGTTCAGTGATGTCAACCGCCGCAATGGAGATGCCCACGACCTCGCCCGCCTCATCGCGCGCGGGCTGCAGCGAAATCAGAATGGTGTTCAGTTCCGTGGACGAGCCGGGCCGTTCCGTCAGGATCTCCAGATCGGGAATCGCTTCGCCCGCCAGGGCGCGCCTCAAGTAAGGCTCCATCTGCAGATAGACCAGGGGCGTAACCTCTCCCAATCTCTTGCCGAGACGCGGGCCCAGCGGCGCGGCGCTTATCTCCGACAGGCGCCGGTTCTGGCTCACATAGCGAAGGTCGCGGTCGACAAAACACAGCCCCACCGGAGAGCCCTCGTAAATCGCCTGGAGCTGCGCCAGCCGCTCCGTTGGTGAGGCTTCGAGGTTGAAGGCCATGTCGGCAGCCAGCATTGGAGCGCCCACGGGCGGCGCCTGCGCTTCCTTCGCCATCACGGCCGGCAGTTCGGCTGCGGTGACAGGAGCCCCATAGAGCCAGCCCTGCCCGAGCTCGCAGCCCAGGTAAAAGAGCATATCGGCATGCGCCTTGTCCTCGACACCCTCGGCGACCGTCGTCAGGCCGAGGCTGTGGCCCAGACCTACAATCGCGGCGGCAATCTTGCGGCTTTCCCGCCGGTAGCTCATGGACTGGACAAAGCTCTGGTCGATCTTGATCTCGTCCAGATGCAGCGAATGCAAATGCCGCAGGCTGGAGTAGCCCGTCCCGAAGTCGTCGAGCGCCAGCCGCACGCCTAACTCCTTCAGCTCCCCGGTAATTGCAAGCGCCAGTTCCATGTTGCCCACCAGCCCGCTCTCGGTGATCTCGACCACCAGCTGGCGTGGAGGAAATCCCGACCGCTCGGTGGCCGACCGGATCTGGCCGGGCATCGACGGGTCGCGGAGCTGGGTTGGCGAGATATTGATCGACAGCGTCAGATCGTCGGAAAACTCCGGCAGAGCCTGCACGGAAGCGATCGCCTGCGCCAGCATCGACTCGAAGAGCGCCCCGATCAGCCCGGTGCTCTCCGCCAGCGGGATGAAGCTCTCCGGCGAGATGATGCCCAGCTGGGGATGGTGCCAGCGCGCCAGCACCTCGAAGCCCCACAGCCTGCCCGTGCGCAGCGCGACAATCGGCTGGAACGAGGGCATAACCTCGCGGCGCTCAATGGCGTTGCGAAGGTCGATAAGGGGGAAAGGCCTGGCAGCCATATTGGGAACTTATCTTACGCGCGAAAACCGCCAAGTTGAACTGCCCTGATGAACAGTCCTGATGAACAATCATCGGCCGCCCGCTTCGGCTTCTTGAATGCCCCTCAAATGTGGCATTCTGTAAGCAGACATCCTGTAAATAGATCCAGGAGTTCCTCCCATGTCGAGCGCTGCAAGAAGAGCTGTTATCAGCGCGATTTTTGCCATCGCAGGAATCTCTGCACTGGCGCAGAATCGCATCATCTATTCCGCTACCGCCAATGCCCATGCCGATATCTCCCAGGCCATGAGCACGGCACTTCAGGGGCACAAGCGCATCATCCTCGACTTTGGCGGAAACTGGTGCGGCGACTGCCAGGTGCTGGATATCTATTTTCACCAGCCGCCCAACCTGGCCCTGCTTGAGGACAATTTCGTCCTTGTGCACATCGACATCGGCCACATGGACAAGAACACCGACATCGCCGAGAAATACGATATCCCGCTGAAGCGCGGCGTTCCCGCGCTCGCCGTTCTCGACGAGCACGGCCGCCTGCTCTACAGCCAGAAGAGCGGCGAATTCGAGGCGATGCGCCGCATGGACCCGGCCTCTGTCACTGACTTCCTGAACCAGTGGAAGCCGAAGCGCTGACCGGCAGGGCCCCGTTTGGCCTGTTCGCTGAGAGTGATTCGCCGCCTGTTCGCTGAGAGTGAAAGATGATTCTCTTCCGCATCTTCGACCATCTCCGGCGAGCTGTATGGAGGGCCCTGAGCCACGGCGCCTTCAACAGCGCCAAAGCGGCTGCCTTCTCGGCGATCCTCAGCATTTTCCCGGCGCTGCTGGTGGTCACCACTCTGCTGGCCCTTACTCCTGAGACCGACACCGTGCGCGGCGACATCCGCGGCGCCTTTGCCGCATTTCTGCCTACCGACACCATGTCGCTGGTGCAGGCCTATTTCTTTACCAACCACGCGCGTTCGGTGCACCTTGTCTGGACGGCCGTTTTCATCACCATCGGCGCCGCCATGGGTGTCATGCTTTCGCTCATGGACGGCTTCCGCCGCGCCTACCTTCTACCGCGCGGCGAGTGGAGCTTCTGGCGCGAGCATGCGATTGCGCTCGCACTGGTGCCGGCCACCATGGTGCCCCTGGTCTTTGCCACCGGGCTGGTGGCCTTCGGTCATTCGATCGAGCACTGGATGATCGAGAACGCGGACCATGAGATCCGCAACTACGTGCTCTTCCTCTGGCGCATAACCCGCTGGGCGATTGCCACGGGCACCAGTATCGCCGTCCTGGGAGTTGTCTATCATTTCGGTACGCCGCGAAAGCGCGGCTGGAAGCAGATCCTTCCCGGCAGCCTGCTCGCGACGATTACATGGTTCCTGGCCACCCTGGGCTACGGCTGGTATCTCACCCGCTATGCCGATTACTCCGTCGTCTATGGATCCTTCGGCGCGGGAGTGGCCACGCTCATCTGGCTCTACATGGTCTGCTTCACTATTTTGGTGGGAGCGGAATTCAACGCGCTCTTCTTTCCTGTTGCGTCCCCATCCTCCGCTTCCGCATTGAGCCCCGCTCTCGCCCTCAACGAAGATGAAAACCCTGTTACGATTCTTCCCCATCAGACCGTTTGAGCGGGCGCGAGTTAAAATGAAAGTGCTTTCACCGCATCAAGGCGGAGACACACGCAGTTGGGGGATGGATGAACGTAATGCTCGCCGGCTCGGCTTCTGGATCCGGAAGGATTCCGCGCCGCGCCAAGATTGTCGCCACTCTGGGACCTTCTTCAAACACTGAAACAACCTTTCGCGAACTGGTCCGCGCCGGACTCGATGTTGCGCGCCTGAACTTCTCGCACGGCAGCCACCCCCAAAAGCTGGAACTCATCGAAATGGTCCGCAAAGTCGGGCGCGAGGAGAGCAAGAACATCTGCATTCTGGGCGATCTCCAGGGTCCGAAGATCCGGACCGGGCGCCTGGAGGACAGAAAGCCCATCCAGCTTGTGACCGGCCAGCAGCTCATCATCACGCCCCGCGACATCGCCGGCAATACTTCTGTCATTGCCACAACATTCCCCACCCTGGCCGAAAATCTCGAAGCCGGAGCCCGCATCCTTCTCTCGGACGGCTTGATCGAGCTGGCCGTGGTAGCCGTGAATGGTGAAGATGTGGAGTGCCAGGTGATCAACGGCGGCACGCTGGGCGAAAACAAGGGAATCAATCTCCCCGGCATCGCTGTGCGCGTGCCTTCGCTCACCGAGAAAGACGAAATCGACCTCGAGTTCGCAATCAAGAACGGCGTCGATGCTATCGCCGTCTCGTTTATCCGCACTGCCGATGACGTGCGCTACGTGAAGCAGCGTATCGCGGGACTGGGCGCCGACACCTGGGTGATTGCCAAGCTTGAGAAGCCCCAGGCTATCGTCAATCTCGAAGAAATCCTCGAAGCCGCTGACGGCGTCATGGTCGCGCGCGGCGATCTCGGCGTTGAGATGCCGCCCGAGCAGGTCCCCGCGATTCAGAAGCTCGTCATCCGCCGCGCCGCTGAGCACCGCAAGCCGGTCATCACCGCCACCCAGATGCTGGAGTCGATGATCGAGAACCCTCGGCCCACGCGCGCCGAAGCCAGCGACGTCGCGAATGCCATCTATGACGGAACCGACGCCGTGATGCTTTCCGGCGAAAGCGCCGCGGGCAAGTATCCGGTCGAAGCCGTGAAGATGATGGCCAAGATCGTCGTCGAGTCGGAGTCGCAAATACACGGCACGATTTCGCCGCACGATGGACGCCCGAGCAACATGCGCCTCTCCGTCGCCGAGACGATCTGCGAATCGATGGCGCACGCCGCCGAAGATCTGGACCTGAAGGCGATTGCTGTCTTCACCGAAACCGGCACGACCGCCCGCCAGCTTTCGAAGTATCGTCCCAAGCCGCCTATTTACGCGCTTTCCAGCGTCAACGTGGTGATCAATCGCATGGCGCTTCTATGGGGCGTGCAGCCGGTGGAGTGCGCCAAAGCTCATACCGCCGAAGAGATGGTGGACATGGCGGAGGAACTGCTCGAGAGCGCCGGCTATGTCTTTCCGAACGACATCCTGGGCATCGTCGCGGGCACGCGCACCAAATCCGGCTCAACGAACTTCCTGCGTCTGCACGTTCTTGGCGACCATCTGCGCGCACACGAAACCGCTCAATGAATCTCGCGATCGCGTTGTAGCTTCGTAGTCAAGCCGAAGCGGCCGGGAGTTGCCGGCTGCTTCGGCACGCACTCATTCACATGGGCCGCATCCGCATACTCACCGACCAGGTCGCAAACCAGATCGCCGCCGGCGAGGTCGTCGACCGGCCCGCTTCCGTCGTCAAGGAACTGCTCGAAAACTCGCTCGACGCCGGAGCTACGCGCATCCTGGTTGAGGTCGAGGGCGGCGGACGCAAGCTCATCCGCATCGTCGATAACGGCATCGGCATGGTGCGTGACGACGCCCTGCTGGCCTTCGAGCGCCATGCCACGTCAAAGATTCGCTCCAGCGACGACCTGCTCTCGATCGCAACGCTAGGCTTTCGTGGCGAGGCTTTACCCTCGATCGCATCCATCTCGCGGCTGGAGCTCGAAACCCGCGCGGCGGATGAAGCCAGTGGAACGCGCATCGAGATCGTCGGAGGAAAGATCTTTCGCGTCGAAGATGCCGGATTGCCGGCTGGAACCACGATCGCTGTCCGCGATCTCTTCTTCAACACGCCCGCGCGGCGCAAATTCCTGAAGGCCGAAACGACGGAGCTCTCACACGTAACTGCTTTAGTTACACATTATGCTCTGGCGCATCCTGACAAGCATTTCGAACTGCATTCATCCACGAACGCATTGCTCATCGCGCCTCCGGTCCGGAAGGCCTCCGAGCGCATCTATCAGATCTTCGGCAACGACACCCTCGACCAGCTCATCCCACTCGCTGCCGAGCGCCGATTCGACCGCGCGGGGGTGCCGGAGCCTCCGCCGTGGAAGCGCGACGAAGACTATCAGCCTCCCGATCCGGGATTCCTGCGCGTCAGCGGCTTCGTTTCGAAGCCCGAGCTCCAGAAGCTCAACCGGAATTCCATCTACATCTTCGTGAACCAGCGCCTTATTCGTGACCGGCTGATCCTGCACGCCGTCAGCGAAGCCTATCGCAACATAATCCCGCCAACATCGTTTCCCGTCATCCTCATGTTTCTCGAGATGCCCCCGCACGAGGTCGATGTCAACGTGCATCCCTCGAAGACCGAGGTGCGTTTCCGCCAGCCCACGTATATTCACGACTTCGTTCGCGACAGCATCCGCAACACGCTTATCAAGGCACGTCCCGCTGCGGGATTCCTCGCCGCACTGACCAGCAATCCCCACGCCACGCCGGCGCTGATGCACGTGACGACGCCCGGCGCCACTCTGGAGAGCCCCGAAGTCATCGTGGATTCGGACCCCATCGTAGGCCCTGATGACGCCACTCCCTTCACGCTGACCGAGCCTGCGCCCGAGCCGGGAGAAGTGAAGCTTCCGTTTTCGATCCCGGCCTCAGAACAATCCGCGAACTCGCTTCAAGACAACTGCGAACCTGCCTGGGAAACGCAGGCGCTTCCCGAAGGCGGAGAGCCCGCCAACCTGAACTCGCTCGCCTCGCTCAAGCCTTTAGGGCAACTGCGCGAGTCCTTCATCCTCGCCGTCAACGACGAGGGCCTGTGGATCGTCGATCAGCATGTCGCGCACGAGCGCGTGCTCTTCGAGAAGATTCTGCGTGAGCGCGAGGTGGAACGCGTCGAGCGTCAACGCCTGCTCATGCCTTTGCTTGTCGACCTGCAGCCTCACCAGATGGTGTTCTTTGGCGCAATTGCCGATGAACTTGAGCGCAACGGCTTTGAGGTCGAGCCTTTTGGTCCACATACACTTGCTGTCAAGGCCGCGCCGGTCGGCCTCGAAGGCCGTCACCTCGAGCGCATGCTGATGGAGGTCCTAGAACAGGCAGGAAATCCCGTGCAATCGGAGAACATGGGCACGCTGCGCACGCGCATCGCGGCGTCCATCGCCTGCCATTCTGCTATCAAGGTCAATATGCCGCTCGACCCCCGCCGCATGGAGTGGCTGCTCGCCGAACTCGCCCGCACCGAGCATCCCACCAGCTGCCCGCACGGCCGGCCCATCGCGTTACGGTATTCTTGGAAAGACATCCAGCGGGCCTTTCAGCGAATTTAGATTCGTCTCCGCCGGACGAAGAAGGTCCCTTTGACAGCTGAACAGCTACAAGTCGAGCGCGCCGAGCGCTGGCGGCAGAAATCCAATCCCGCGCTCACGCTCGACGACGCAGCGGCATGGATCAATACCACCGGCCTCTGCCTTTTCCTGCCACGCCGTCATCAGTTCCTCGCGCCCGCGCCGTCCTTCGTCGAGGCTTCGATCGGCGCACCGAGCGAGACTCCCGCGCCTGCCGCCATCGAAAACGCCGCCGAGCTGATGATCCGGCTGATTGAAAGCGGCGCCGCGCTTCCGCTCAACCTCTTCAGCACGCTCTCCGAGCAGCCGGATTTCCTCGCCTCGCGCGAGGCCTTTCCCTACATCTTCAGCCTGCGCGGCGGCCGCAACTGGAAGACGCCGCCTCCCAAGGCGTCTCCGCTGGTTACCGAAATATGGAAGATCCTCGAAGATCGCGCTTCACTCGAAGTGACCGAAATCCAGGCTGCCCTGGGACGCGAGATCACCGAAGCCGCCGCGCTCCGCGGGCTCATGGAGCTGTGGAGCGGCCTGCGTGTCATGCCCGTTTATACGGCCGGCGAGCCCACACGCTGGGAGCTCACCCAGACCCGCTTCGCCGATTTGCTGAATGCGGCCAATAAAATCGCACAGACGACTTCACTGTCTGTCCTGGTCTCTCTCTATCTTGAATCTGTCCTGGCCGCGACGCCAGAGGAAGTCGAGACCTTCCTTTCGCCGCTAACTTCCCGCTCAAAGGTACGCGATGTGGTGAATGGCCTGGCAGCCACGCGCCAGATCTCGCTTGTCCCGGTGGGCACGCAGACGATGTACCACGTCACCGGATCGCTGCCCGAGTTCGCCGAGCCCGAGCCGCCCGCGCCATCCGAGGTTGTGCCCCGTCCTTCTTTCGATCGGGATCGGCCCTCCCGCGAAGAACGAAGCCCAGAACGACGTCCTTCCTTTGGTCGCGACCGCACTGGCGAGCGGCCTCGCACTGGACCCTCGCGAGATCGCTTCGCTGCCTCTGGAAGCGATCGCCCGCGTCCTCGCCCGGCAGGCGGTGCAAGACCTGGTGGTGCAGGCCGTAGCAGCGGACGCCCGCTGCGCACCGGCACCGATCCGCGCGGCAACTACCCGCCGCGCCGGAAGCAGTTTGGGGCGAATGCCGGTGGCCCCCCAAGACCCAGAGCCGAAGGCGACCGCCCTCCATACCGCAAATCAGGAGAGGGTAAGCCGTCAGGTAATTACCCGCCTAGAAGGGGTGCAGATGGCGAGCGCAAATTCCCGAAGCGGCCATTCGGTCAGCGCCCCTTCAATAAAGCCTCAGATTCCGCCGGGCCCAGTTCCACTGGGCACAGTTCAGCCCGGCCCGGTTCTGCCCGATCTGGTTCTGTCCCCCCGGGCAGACCCGCCCGGCCCTACGGCGCGCGCAACGCCGAAGACCGCCCCCGTTTCGATTCCCGCGGCGGCGGCGGCAAGTTTCCGCCCAAGAAGTTCGGAGCTGACGGTGACAAGTTTCCGCCCAAGAAATTTGGCAAGCCGAAGTTTGAGAGATCTTCCAAACCAAAGTTCGGAGCGGGAAAGTTCGGCGCGGGAAAGTTCGGAGCGGGCAGACCGGGCGGAGGCGAAAAGCGTCCCTTCTTCCGCGACAAGCCCGGTAAGCCCGGCGAAGGCAGGCCCGATAAGCCTGAGAGACGTGAAGGTTTCGAGGGAAGTTCAGCTCCGCCACAGCGCGGAGGGTGGAAGCCCAAACCGTCTGGTTTCTCGAAATCGGCCAAAGCTGGATCTGGCAAGCCCGGATTTGGCAGGCCTGGATCTGCCAGGCCCGGTATAGGCAAGCCGAAATTCGGAGCGAAAAAATTCGGGGCCCCAAAATTCGGCTCCCCCAAACCCGGCGGCGCAAATTTCGGTGAAAAGAAATATGGCGGTCCGAAAGATGGGCGGCCTAAGTTCAGAGGCAAGTCAGACGGAGCGAGGTCCGGGTTCAAATCCGGTCCAAGATCAGGGGGAACGAAGCCGCCATTCAGGAAGCGGAAAGACGAAGGGAAGGACAAGGGTAACAAGAGCTCCGAATGAGTGGACGACGCCTGATTATTGCCATCGATGGGCCGGCAGGAGCCGGCAAGAGCACCGTAGCCAGACATCTCGCCGCTCACTTCGGTCTTCTCAATCTCGAAACCGGCGCCATGTATCGTGCCTTTGCCCTCAAAGCGCTGCGAAGCGGCGTCGATCCCGGAGGCTCCGCTGCTCTCGAGCATCTCGCCGCATCGACAGTGATTGTTCTGGAGCCGACGCCTGCCGGAAACCGCGTCCTGCTTGACGGGGCCGACGTGACCGGCAGCATCCGCAACGCTGAGGTGACGCAGGCCGCCTCGCGGGTCAGCATTCACCCCGCCATCCGTTCCTGGATGGTCAATCTGCAGCGTGACCTGGGCAAAGCCGGCGGAGTGGTGATGGAGGGCCGTGACATTGGGACAGTTGTTTTTCCTGACGCCGACATCAAGTTCTTTCTCGACGCCTCGCCTGAGGCGCGCAGCCAGCGCCGCTACGAACAGGCCGGCGGACCCGCCACTGTCACACCCACGCCGGAAGCCGTCACCCCCGAAACAGTAAAGAAAGAGTTGCGCGAGCGCGATGAGCGAGACCGCAACCGCGCCGAGTCGCCGCTGCGTCCCGCGCCCGATGCGGTCATCATCGATTCAACATCGCTTACGCTCGACGAAGTACTGACGCGGATCGAATCGATCGTCCAGGAGCGCCTGTCTACTGGACGGTTGGCTCGGGCGTAGGCGTCTTCGGGGCTGCCAAATGCCGGGGTGTAACCGGCTTCTCCGGCCTTTCCGGCTTTTCAGGCTTCTCTGGCTTTTCCGGTGCCTCGGGCTTCTCCGGCGCTTCCGTGCCGGCAGCCGAGCCCTGCTTCAGGCGTAGATTGCCATGCGTCGTGCTCAGGTCGAGCCTCACCCCGCCGTGTCCTACCGAGCCCTCCGCAGTGCGCCGGTCGCCACTGGTTGTGGTCTGAAGAGGGAAGTCGGTCTCCAGGTCATCGTCTTCCGTCGTGCTGGCCGTCACCGTAAAATTCGATTTCTCCGGCACGGTCAGCGTCAGGCCGCCGGAGCGGTTTGTGATCTGCACGTTGCCTAGAGGAGCCGAAGATACAACATTCACGTCGCCATCGCTGTTCTCAATATGCGTGTCGCCGCTAACCTGCGTCAGGTCGATATTCTTTGACCGCGTGACGATGCGTACCGGCCCGGAGAGCTGATTCGCCGTGAGCTGGTCGGAATCCATCGTCAGGTCCCCGCCCAGCTTCGGAATATCGAGGTCCGTCCTGGTCGTGTGAAAGTGAACTGTTGAGCCTACCTGCTCGAGGTGAGTATCGCCGAAGAATTCACCTTCGAGCACCACCGGCCCCTTAATATCCGACAACGTGACATCGTCTACATGACCATCCATGAAGGCGTGGCCGCCGATCTGGTGCGCCGAAAAATCGCCGTGGCTCATGCGGGCGTGCACATCGCCGCTGATGCTGTCGAACTTCACGTCGCCGTGGCCCGAGGTAACGTCGGCATTGTTTTTCAGCCCGTCGATCGTCACGTCGCCATGACTGGCGTCGACCGTAGCCAGTGTTTTCTCAGGAACCTGAATGGTCAGATCGACACTTGCTCCGGGGTGGCTTGGCACAGTAATGACGGCGCCCGCCCCTGACGCCACGATCTTCGGCTTCACTTCGTCGAAGATCTTCTGCGCGTCCTTATCTGAGGAATGCACGACCTGGTGCGCCTGGATATGGATCTGTCCGTCGGTCGACGTGGTCACCGTCACATCGCCGCGTGGATTCTGGATATTTACATTCCCGTTATCGGGAAGGGCCTGATTCATCTGGACATCGTTGTCATGCTCCTCGCCCATCATCGAGAAGAAATCGTTGCCGTCATCGCTGAACTGGCCGCTGAAGGGGCCCCACCAGTGCCCGTTGGCGCTCCATCCGACCGCCGCCAGCAGAAGGATGAGAAATACTACGCCGCCGACAGAGCGCCGCCCCGCATAGGGATCGTTCCGGTCCAGGAAATATTCGCCCAGAGATACCAGCCCAACGAGGATCAGAAGCATGGGCCACCAGCGCCCATACCAGCTCCAGAAGCCGCCGGCGCTCAGGTGTCCGGTCTCAAGCAGGAGGGCGATGATACCGATGGTTAGCAGCAGGCATGGGCCGACAATCGATGCGCGCCGGTAGCCATACCAGTGCCGCCAGTACTGGCGCTGGGCTTTCATCTGGTCGCGCTGAGCCCGCGCCCAATCGCGCGCCTGACGTCGTGCGTCGCGCGGAGAATAAGGTGGCGGATACGGTGGAGGATTGGCTGCCATCGCGCTACCTCCCCTCGCCTGAATCAAAACGGCGGTTGGGATCGGACGGCAGATCGGGCTGCGATACGACCAGCGACGAGCCTGGAGAGCTTCCATCCGGCGCCGCTCCCGGAACACCACCTGGAACGCCACCCGGTCCTGCGACCGGTCCGGCGTATGGACCGGCGTACTGTCCCTGCGCGTACTGCTGCTGGTACTGCGACCAGGCTGCGCGCTCGGCCAGTTGTAAAACGCCGAAGACGATCAGGTACAAGGGCCAGCTCCGGCCGAAGGAGATGATGTCCCACTCGTTGAGCAGTGCCGTGATGCCGAAGACCAGAAGCATCGCCGGTCCCTTGATGCGATGAATGAATATGTACGGATTCATTGTCCACCTCCCGCAGGCGGCGCTGGCGGCGCAGGTGGGGGAGGCGAGGGAGGGACTCCGCGTGTCCGGCGAAAGAGCAGCCATGCACCCAGGGCGATAATCAGCAGCGGCCACGTATGATGCAGCCAGTCAAAACCAAATACACCCAGCGTGTTAAAGAGAAACAGCAGGCCCAGCCCGATCAGCACGATCGCGCCGATCGGCTCGCGCCGCCGCACAGGCGCATACGGATCAGGCCCCGCGGGTGGAACCGGACCACCGACCGGAGGCATCCCAGCCACCGGCGGAACCGCGGTATAGGGCGAATATGGCGCCCCGTAGTCCACAGGCGGCGTGAAACCTGCCGCTGGCGGAACTCCCGGCGGAACGGTTGTATAGGTCTGGGAATAGGTTTGGGTCGCCTGCGGAGTCGTCGGCGAATTGGGGATGCCGATCTTCGCTCCCAGCTCGTTCAGCCCGAAAGGATCGGGCAGCGGCAGCCCGTCGCGGCGGGCCTTGGCCGTCTGGTGCGCGTCGAAGACCTGGTAGGCGATCCAGGCGGCGATGAAGATGCCGAAGATTCCATGATTGCCGGTGATTCCGATCAGGACCACGAAGACCAGCACATGCACCAGCGCCTTCACGAACTGGCCGTTGTACATCGCGCCGACGCCGGGGATAAATCCGAGGATGGTCGCTGTTCCGGGATTGGGGCCGCTTGGCGGAATCACGCCGCCTACGGCATAACCCACGCCGCTGGGAACCGCGCCGGAAGGCGTGTAGGCTGCTGCGCCGGGCGGGGCATATCCGCCGCCGATCCCCAACTTCGCCGCAAGGCATTGCTCGCAATAAATCACACCGGAAACCGCCCGCACGCACTGCGCGCAAAGGGCCTTTCCGCAATTCTGACAATAAGCCGCGACAGGGGTGTCGGGATGGTTTACGCAGTTCATGCCAAGCTCCTTTCGGCCTGGTCACGCAGGAAAGCGACCAATGTATCTACCTCTTCGTTTTCTTTATTCTTTGCCTCATCAGGGTGCGGGCAGCACCGCTGTGTTTTGGCGGCCGCAGGCTTATCAGGATCGCCGCTGGCCAGCATCTTCTGTCCAAGAATCACGTCAGGTGCGGGAACGGCCGGCGCCGGTTCAAGCTTTCCGCCATTCTTGTGTCCATTGCCCGGCGAATTCGCGGCCGGCGGAGTATTCTGCGGCGCAGGCGTCTTCTGCTCAGGCTGAGGCGCGGGGCGTTGCGTGTCTTCGTCGCGGCGCAGCTCGCGCATCTTCGATTCCACTTCATACACAAAACGCAGGTTGTCGTAGTAGCGGACAACCTGGCTCTTCGCGCCATAAAACTGCCGTGTCAGATTGTTTTCAAGATTCGCCGGGGTTAGATCGGAAAGCCGCAGGTCGGTCAGCCGCACCCCCGCCAGATTCAGCGTAAGTGCGATGGAGAAAAAGGCCATCGCCGCGGTCATCATCAGCCGCGTATCCCACACGAACCTCCGCCGCGGCATCGCCAGCACATTCGGACCGCCTGCGGGAATCGGCGCGCCGTAGACGGCCAGGGGCCGGTCAGCTACGGCGCCGCTTGTTCGGCCCAGGATGCGCTCCATCAGGTCGGCGGGCATCTCCGGCTCATGCTGCAGGAAGCGCATCCACTCCTGCCCCTGCCGCGACTGGGCCAGCAGCCCCGCGCAGGCCGTGCAGCTATGGCTGTGCGCCTCGAAACTCTCTCCATCGGAAGGCGGCATTACGCCGTCCAGAGCATCCGCCAGCAGGGCTTCCCACTCCTCGCAGCGGATCTCGCGGCCGGCCCTGTGCTCCTTCTCCGGGCCCTTGGGCTGCTGATCAAATGGATTGCGCTCCGACATCTAAACCACCTGTCCCTTATTACGTTCTAATAACCGCGCCAGTTCCGCCCGGCCCCGGCTGATACGCGACTTCACCGTACCCTCCGGGATGTGCAGAACCTGAGCGATCTCTTTGTAGTCCATGTCTTGCAAGTCACGAAGAATAACTGCTTCTCTCAACTCAGGTGAGATTTTTGTCAGAGCCTCCTGAACCATCCGCGCAATCTCCTTCTGCGCGGCTCGGTCATGTTGGCTCGGGCCCGTTGCCGCGAGCCGGTCTGCCATCGGAAGCTCTTCCGACTCATCCCATCCCGCGTCCATAGAGTCTGTCACGCGCTGCTGCTTTGTTCTACGAAAATGATCGACCAGAAGATTCCGCGCCAGGGTCGTAAGCCAGGTCTGGAAACTGCCCCGGTTCAGGTCAAATGAGGTCAGATTTCCGTAGACCTTGATGAAGACGTCCTGGGTCAGGTCTTCAGCGTCATGCGCCGAGCCGGTAAAACGGTAGCAGAGAGAATAAATGCGGCGATGGTGCGCCTTGACCAGCTCGGCCCAGGCCACTGAGTCGCCGTCGAGGCACCGCTGTACCACGATCTGCCAGTCGGCTTCCAATACTCTTCCTGCTCCTTGTGCCTCTGCCCGGCCCCCTGCCACGCGGGGAACGCCGCCCTGCGAATAACCCATTCCGGACCATTGTCCGGGCCCGGAGCCGGTCTGCCGTGGCTGAGCCGCTTGCCCTGCCGTTTCCGCTTCGCTTCGCCGCGCAGGACGCTCCTGAGACACTGGACGCAGCGCCGGAGCGGCGGCTCCAGTCCTCGGCCGGGTCCGTATTACCCGGAACCCGTCCATCTCCCACGTCATTGCCCCGGCATAACCCATGGCAATTCATACGCAGTAAACATTGTGCCGGTTCCGTGGGAATGGTCCCGGCAGCCTTTCAGCGCAGTGAAGTGGCCAGAATACAGGAAAACGGGGAGGAAATCAGTCCTCTGTGGGATCGGCCGGCTGGCAGCGGCTGGCGCAGACTCGGAGCCCATCATCCGGAAGTCTGAGATGGAGTCGGAAATGAGGTCCGGATAAAGTATCGTGAGACTTAGGCACGCGCGTCAGACTCTGCAGTCGCTCATTTCGTAGACATTCGTCCGCAGATGTGCCTGCTTATCGTTTCGACGAGGAGAAGCGCGCCGCGAACTGGCTGCCGGCCGACTCCGCAGCGCAGTGAGGCTAACATGACCAATCCATGGACCCACTGGTGGACCGACCCTGTCTCACTCCTGCATCTGCCGACTTTTCCTCACCTCCTGCTGGCCTTGATCCTGGGCGCGTGTATCGGCGCGGAGCGTCAATGGCGTCAACGCGCGGCCGGCCTGCGCACTAACACGCTGGTTTGTTTCGGCGCCGCCGCATTCGTCGATCTCGGATTGACGGTTGCTCCGGGAACAACGCAGGTCATTGCATACGTCGTCTCCGGAGTGGGCTTTCTGGGCGCAGGCGCCATCATGAAGGACGGCGGAAACATCCGCGGATTGAATACCGCCGCCACGCTCTGGTGTTCGGCGGCCGTAGGCGCGTGCGCTGGAGCCGGCCAGATGCTGGATGCGGTCTTTGTCACCGCACTCCTGATAGCCATCAATTCGGTGTTGCGTCCGCTTTCCCGCTATATGGATCGGCGATCGCTGGCGAGATTAGATACGAACGCGCTTTACCGGCTGCGACTCTTCTGCGAAAGCGAACACCAGACGGAGGCCGAATACCAGGTCACCCGCGCCGTAGCCGCGCGTTCCCTCGTGCTGCGCGACATTCGCGCCGAGCCGATGGAGGATACCGATCGCTCGGTCATCCAGGCCATCGTGGAATCGGCCACTCGAGACACCCATCTGCTCAGCGCGATGGTTGAGGATTTGCGGGCCTTCCCCTGGGTGCAATCGGTGGAGTGGACTGAAACCAGCGCCGAAGCCGAATAGAGGCTATAGAGGTCTCCGCATCAGCAAGGCCGGTCCGAAGCGGGTCTCAGCGGTTCCGATCCTGCTGAAGCCGCATGCGACATAAAAGCCCTCTGCGTGAAAATTGCCGACAACGTGCAGTGCGCGCGACCCTCGCCCGCCGGCGATTCGCACGCAGTGTTCGACCATAGACCGCGCGATGCCGCGACGCCGCATCTCGGGCTCGACGAACAATCCGTCCAGCTCTATGTCTCCGTCTGCACGCGGCTTCAGAGCGGCAAACCCGGCAATTACGCCGTCACTCTCCGAAACCCAGACGTCCCCTGCGGTGATCTGCTCAAGCGGCAATTCGATCGCATCGGGATGGGCGAGTACCGCTTCGCGGTCGCCGGCGTTGGTCAGCGACGCACGGAGTTGCAGGGCCTCTAGCGCCTTCTGCTCAGATGCGACCGCCCTGCGGATGACGAAATTGTCCACAACAGCCCGGAATGTATCGCGATCAAAGGCCTCACTGCCCGGAGCCTCCGAGCTCTGTAAGCCGGCGAGCTTCTCTTTCACGTTAATTTAACCTGCTCAACGCATCCTCAGGCATGGCCACGCTGGACTTCAACAGAGTCGTGAGACTCGTCGTAATCACGGCCAGCCTGTGCGTCATTATCAGCCTCGCGATTGTCCTCTGGGAAGGATCGAGGACGCAGCACCTGACCCTGGCGGCGGGAGCGTCGACCGGGGAAAGCTACATTCTCGGCCAAGCGCTGAAAACCGTGGTGGAGCGCCATTACCCGCGCATTCGCATCACTCTTCTCGAGACCGGCGGCACCGTCGAAAATCTGCAGATGCTCGAAGACGGGCGAGCCCAGCTCGCCACAGCGCAGTCCGATGTCCTGCCCGGTCCCAGTGCTCGCTCCGTGGCCGTCCTCTACGACGACACCTTCCAGCTCCTGGTGCCTGTGGATTCACCGCTGCAGAAGATCGTGGATCTGCGAGGCAAGCGGATTGCGCTCGCCCGGTCGGGAGGACAGTTTCAATCTTTTCTGAGCGTGGCCGAACACTTTGGCCTGCATCAGGGGGATTTTCACTTCGTGGGCATAAGCGATGAAGCCGGGGACGAGGCATTCCTCAACGGAGAGGCCGATGCGATCTTCCGCGTGCGCGCCATCGGGAATCCAGCCATCGCGCAACTGGTGCAATCGGGAAAGGTACGGTTTCTTCCCATTCCTCACGCGGCCGCAATGAAGATCAACCATCCGGCGTTTGAGCCCGCCGTCATTCCCGAAGGGGCCTACATGGGGGCCCCCCCGATTCCCTCGCAGGACTTGCCGACCGTCGCCGTGCATCGCACCCTCCTGGCCCGCGATACGGCGAACCCCGCTGCGATCCGTGCCATCACAGAAGCCCTGATCGAGCGCCGCCAGGAAATGATGCAGGAAATTCCCGCGAGCATGGCCGAAGTGCGACTGTTGATGGCCCAGGCACGGCGCCCGGAATCTCAGGCCGGAATAGGGCCCGCGCTTCATCCCGGAGCGCTGAGCTTCTACGACAAAGACAAGCCCTCCTTTCTGCTCGCGCATGCCGATTACGTCGGCCTGATATTGACCGTCGGGATCATGATCGGTTCGTGGATATGGGAGCTGAAGCGATGGATGCAAAAGAAACAGAAAAATACGGCGGACAACTACAGCAACCGGGTGGTAGCCCTGATATCCGCGGCCCAGAATGCAAATTCAACCACGGAGCTGGAGCAAATCTGGCGCGAGCTGTTGACGATCCTCGCCGAGGCCGTTCAGGACCTCGATGCCGACAAGATCTCCGAGGACTCCTTCCATTCCTTCCGAGCCATTCTGCAGATTGCGATGGAGGTAACGCGGGATCGCCGGGTCGTCTTCAACGTTCCGGGTTAAGTCTGATCCCAGGTAAGCCTGACGCCGCCAAATTTGCTCCCCAATTTTTATGGAGCGCATACGCGCTGCCGCACATCGAAAGCCAGATATGTCGCGCTCCGCTCTCTGGATCGAGTTTCTCCTTCTCTTTGTCGCGGTGCCGCTCGGCTATCGCTTCTCGCCCCGGCCGATTCCCGCGCTTCCCGTTCTGTGGCTTGCCGCTCTCTATTGTTATTGGAGACTGCGCCGCGATCCCACCTTTTCACAGCACCTGCTCTGGAACCCGCGCCTCGCTCTCGCTCAACTGCCCTCGATCCTTCTCTGCTTTCTGATCGCCGCCGGGCTGGTCTGGCTGGCTGTGCGCTGGATCGCCCCTGAGCTTCTCTTCAGCTTCATACGCGCGCGTCCCGGCTTCTGGGCACTCGTCATGATTCTCTACCCGGTTTTATCCGTGTACCCGCAAGGCATCGTCTACCGCAGCTTCCTGATGCACCGCTACGCTTCGCTCTTTCCGTCTCAGCTGATGCTGATCGTCATAAGCGCCGCGGCGTTCTCATTCATGCACATCATTTTCCGGAATCCGCTGGCGGTCACGCTTACATTCGCCGGCGGCCTGCTCTTTGCGTGGAGATACAAGGCTACCGGCAGCCTCTTCACGTCGTCACTCGAACACGCGCTCTATGGCTGCTGGCTCTTTACCATCGGCCTGGGACAGTACTTCTACCACGGGCGCATCGCGCTTAAATAGTGCGCCGCCGATGAAGGAATCTGCTCTGCCTGGCTACGACTTCTGCGCGGCGACTGAGGTCACCGTGATCGTGTCGCCGTCAACTGTGCCCTTGATGGTTACATTCTGCCCGGCCAACTCTTTCACCACGGCATCTTCGCCCTTCAGCTTGTAGACCTTACCCTCGCTGACCAGAACGGGAGCCGCGCCGCGCGCGATGCAGCCCTTCACGCACTTGGTCGCCGACGCTGTGGGTGATGCGTGCGAAGCGCCGCACTGATTCTCGCTGATGAAGCCATTGATCGTCTGCGCCGATTGCGCGGATAGCAGGGAAGTGGAAATCGCGAGCAAAGACGTAATTGCCAGCTTTTTGACGGACATGCAAAGACCTCCTGAATACGAAGAGACGGTACCACCCGCGCACAGCCGCTCCAAGCGTTAACGGAAGAAAACTTTGCCGGGATGAAAATCACCACTCAGAAGCTGCCGTTACGTCTCCAGGAGAAATTCCGGAGTTACGGGATTCTCATAAAGCGAGTAGTCGCGCGTTACCACCGTCAGCCCGCTGGGCGTGACAAAGTACTTGCGCTTGTCCTCGATCTGGTCATACCCGATCACTGTTCCCTCGGGCAACTGCACGTCGCGGTCGATAATCGCCCGCCGGATGCGGCAATGCCGTCCGATATTCACGTGCGAAAAGACGATGCTCGAATCGAGCTCCGAGTAAGAGTTCACGCGGACATCCTGCGAAAGCACGCTGTTGCGCACCACTGCGCCGGAAACGATGCATCCCGCCGACACGATGGAGTTGATCGCCATGCCCGTGCGCCCTGGCTCGCCGAAGACAAACTTCGCCGGCGGATACTGCCGCACCCGCGTGCGAATCGGCCAGTTGCTGTCGTACAGATTGAAGACCGGCGACACCGACGCCACATCCATGTTGGCGTCGTAATAGGCGTCCAGCGTTCCCACGTCCCGCCAGTACAGCGCCTGCGACTTCCGGTTCTCATCGACAAAGTTGTAGGCGCGCATCTTGTACTTGCCCAGGATCGACGGCAGAATATTGTGCCCGAAATCATGCTTCGACGAGGGATCCTCGGCATCCTGCATCAGCGCCGGGAGCAGCACGTCGGTGTTGAACAGGTAGATGCCCATTGAGCAGTCCACCATGTTCGGATTGAACGGCGACCGGAGATTCGTCGTCTTCGGCTTCTCCTGGAAGCCGATCACCTCGCCGTTCTGTGCCACCTCGACCACCCCGAAGCTTGCCACCTCCGACGGATCGACCGGCAGCGTCGCGATCGTCACATCCGCGCCAGACTCGACGTGCTCGCCGAACATCTTCCCGTAGTGCATCTTGTAGATGTGGTCGCCAGAGAGGATCAGCACATGTTCCGGCTGCTCGGAGCCGATCGAATAGATGTTCTGATAGACCGCGTCCGCCGTGCCCATGTACCAGTTCGAGCTTACGCGCTGCATTGGCGGCAGAATCTCGATGAATTCCCCCAACTCCTGCGCCACCGCGCTCGTCCAGCCCTCGCGGATATGGCGGTTCAGCGACAGCGCCTTGTACTGCGTCAGGATGTACACGTGGCGAAGATCGGAGTTGATGCAGTTGGAAAGGGTTATGTCGATAATGCGGTAGTTGCCGCCAAACGGCACTGCAGGTTTGGCCCGGTCCCGCGTCAGGGGAAACAATCTTTCCCCAGCCCCACCTGCCAGCAATACGCCGAGCGTGTCTCTCATGGCCGGTTCGCACCCTCATCGTCTCTGATGCATGAAAGTCGAAAGCGGCGGACCTCTTGCGCTTCAGACTCGTAGCTCTTCAGACTCAGAGACGAGCGGATACTAACACAAACTGCCTAACGAGAGCATCAAGCCTCAATGAGTTAACGCCGGGGCAAACCTCTAGCTGCGATCTCCGCGTTCTTCAACCGCGATCCGGAGCGACTTCAGGAAATTGAGGTCCTGGACCGTGAATGTCTCATCTCCCGATCGGCTCTCCACGCTCCCGGATTCTCTGGCAGACGCGCTCGTTGGGTCCAGCCCGACCGGCTGCTGCTCCAGCTCATTCAGGCCAATCGTCGCTTCCAGCATCAGCAGTACATCGAACCCCTGCTTGCGAATGTCTTTCACCACGCCAGCGATCTGCTCGGACTCGGAGACACTCTCGTGTATGGCTTCGCCCAGTTGCTGCACCAGGTTCCGCAGTTTTTGATTCAAGGATTTCGCTCCGTTTCCACGCCGGTTATGCGAATGGCGTTTTAGCAGGTTTTTCTTACATTACTTCTGATGATCGGCGGAGGCAATGTGAATCACGATCCCACTGCTACACTTTTGTGTATGGAGCCGGACCGTTTAGGCCGCAAACTCGGCGTCGGTGTCCGCGTCGCCTCCGGCATGATCCGCGACCGCGCCGCGCAAGCCGCTCATTCCATGCAGCAAGAGGCTCCCGCTGTGCGGCAGCAGGCTGCCGTCTATGTTGAGCAAGGCGCCGACCGCAGCCGCGCTGTCGCCAGCGGCGCAAAAAAATTCGGCCAGTCCGTCTGGGGACCCTTCGCTCACGCAGGCAGCGTCCTCTGGCTCGAAATCACTGGCCTCTTCTTCGCCCTCTTCGGCCTCTTTTTCGCCCAAAATGCCTGGAAGCTGCGCCACGTCTGGTACTCCGGCCCGGATCACGCGCGCTTTCTCATCTATACACTCGTAACGCTAGCCTTCTTCTACTTCGCTTTCAGCTCGTTTTATAGAGCGCGAGTGAAGGAGAAGCGCCGCAGAACGCAGTAGCGGCGCGATGCCTGCGGATAAACCCAAACCCGTCTACACCGCCGCCGACCTCAACGCCATCGGCTTCGACCCCGACCGCGACCTCGGATATCCCGGCGAATACCCTTTCACGCGCGGCATCCAGCCCACCATGTATCGGGGACGCCTCTGGACCATGCGCCAGTACGCTGGCATGGGGGACGCAGAAGAGTCCAATCGCCGTTACAAATTCCTCATCGCCAACGGAACAGCGGGATTGTCCGTCGCCTTCGACCTGCCCACGCAGATCGGCTACGACTCCGACGACCCGATGGCCATTGGCGAAGTCGGCAAGGTCGGCGTGGCCATCAACTCCATCGAGGACATGACCCGTCTCTTCGACGGCATTCCCCTCGATAAAATTTCCACCTCGATGACCATCAACGCGACGGCGAGCATTCTTCTTGCCCTCTACGTTGCCGTCGCGCGCCGCACCGGAGCCGACGTGAAGAAGCTCTCCGGCACCGTGCAGAACGACATCCTCAAGGAGTACATCGCGCGCGGAACTTACATCTATCCCATCCCGCACGCCATGCGCATCGTCACTGACATGTTCGCCTGGGCCAACGACGAAGTGCCCGAATGGAATACCATCTCCATCTCCGGATACCACATGCGCGAGGCCGGCTCCACCGCCGCGCAGGAGGTCGCCTTCACCCTCGCCAACGGCATCGCCTACGTCGAGGCTGCCATCAACGCCGGTCTCGACATTGACCGCTTCGCCCCAAGATTGTCTTTCTTTTTTAACGCCCACAACAAATTTTTCGAGGAAGTCGCCAAGTTCCGCTGTGCCCGCCGTCTATGGGCCTCCATCATGCGCGACCGCTTCGGCGCGAAAAATCCCCGGTCATGGATGCTGCGCTTTCACACGCAGACCGCCGGCTCCACGCTCACTGCGCAGCAGCCTGAGAACAACATTGTTCGCACGGCCATCCAGGCGCTCTCGGCCGTGCTGGGAGGCACGCAGTCCTTACATACAAATGGGTATGACGAAGCCCTCGCTCTGCCCACCGAAGAAGCCGCGCGCATCGCTCTCAGGACACAGCAAATCATCGCAAGCGAATCCGGCGTCGCGCAGACCATCGACCCCTTCGCCGGCTCGTATTACGTCGAATCGCTCACCAACGAGATCGAGCAGCAGGCCCGTGCCTACCTCGATCGCATCGATACCCTCGGAGGCATGTTTCGCGCGATCGAGCGCGGCTGGGTTCAGCAGGAGATCCAGAACGCCGCCTACGAATACCAGCGCGCCGTCGACACCGGAGAAGCCACTGTCGTCGGCGTCAACCGCTTCACCCGCGAAGAAGAGCCGGAGATCCCCATCCAGCGCATCGACGAATCGCTTGAGCGCAAGCAGGTTGAACGCCTCCGTGCTCTGCGCGCCCGCCGCGATCCCGAGCGCTGGCGGTCTTCCGTCAACTTAATAAAAGACCACGCCCGCAGCGGAGCCAACTTAATGCCGGCGATCCTCGAAGCTGTCGAAAGCTACGCAACGGTAGGAGAAATCGCCGCCGCGATGCGTGAGGTGTTTGGGGAGTATCAGGAATCGGTCGTGATCTGATTAGCTTGTCCTGGCAGAACATCTTAGCTAAAATGGTCCTAGCCGGATAATCCCATGTACGAAGCCACCATGCACGAAGCCAAAACCAATCTCTCCCGCCTTGTCGAACGCGCACAGCGTGGCGAAGAAGTTGTCATTACTTCCGGCCGGGAAAAGCGGCCCGTAGCCCGCATTATTGGTTACAAGCCGCCACGATCCAAAGGCCGCAAGCCAGGTCTTTTCAAGGGAATCTTCACTGTCGGCCCTGAATTCTTCGAGCCGCTCCCCGAAGACGAGCTCCGTCTGTGGAATGGTGAGCAGGAGTGAGACTCCTGCTCGACACCCACGCGCTGCTGTGGTGGATTCTCGACAGCAAAGACCTGAGCCGCAAGGCACGAAGCGCTCTCATCTCGTTCAACAATGAAATCCATGTCTCCGCAGCCACCGCCTGGGAGATCGCCACGAAATCTCGCCTTGGCAAATTGCCTGCCGCCGACCCCTTCGTGCACTCTATTTCAGAGAGTCTGAACAGGCTCGGTTTTCACGAGCTTGCCATCACCGTAGATCACGCCCAACGAGCAGGGCTTTTACCTGGACACCATCGTGATCCGTTTGACCGGCTCTTGATCGCGCAGGCTCAGGCCGAAAAGCTCGTTCTGGTCAGCAACGAGAAGCTCTTCGATGACTACCGCATTCAGCGACTCTGGTAGATTGGCCGCGATGTATCCCTGAACCGTTGTGCCCGGGCCCCCGAAGCCTCCACTCCGATACAATCCACATGTCGTCAGGAGTCTCCCTTGCAAAGACGCAGCTTTCTCGCTTCCTCCTTCGCCACATCGGCGCTCGCACTCGCAAGCAAAACCGGAGCACAGCCGACATCCGCAAAGCCGCGCGAGTATTACGAGCTTCGCAAATACTTCATGCAGAGCGGCCCGCAGACAAAGCTGACCGAGAGCTACTTATCGGGTGCGCTGATCCCCGCGCTGAACCGCCTCGGGATGTCTCCCATCGGCATATTCAACCTCACCATTGGCCCCGAGACGCCGACGCTCTACGTCCTCATCCCGTCCACTTCTCTTGAGACGCTGGTGACCTCTGATCTCCACCTCGCGCAGGACCAGCAGTTCATGCAGGCCGCCGAAGCCTTTTGGTCTGCCCCGGCAAAAGAGCCACCCTACATCCGCATCGAATCTACGCTCTTGATCGCCTTCGAGGGGTGGCCGAAGATCACGCCCCCACCCACGACCGCGCAACACAGCAAGCGCATCTTCCAACTGCGCAGCTATGAGAGCGCGACGAATGGAGATCATGTCCGCAAGGTGGAGATGTTCCACCACGGCGAGTTCGAAATCTTTCAGAAGGCGGGCTTTGCGCAGGTCTTCTACGGAGACGCCCTCATCGGCCCGCGCCTTCCACACCTGACCTATATGCTCAGCTTTGCTGACCTCACCGAAATGGACGCCAAGTGGGAGGTCTTCCGCAACGATCCCAACTGGAAGAAGCTGTCGGCCGAGCAGCGCTACGCCTTTGAGCCGATCGTAAGCAACATCGACAACCTGATCCTCACGCCGACAGCTTTTTCGCAGATTTGACATCTCGGCGCGAAAGCGCGCGGTCGACAACGGCGAATCTTTAACTACAAAACAAAGCGGGCCGGAGAACTCCGGCCCACTTCCTGCTGTTGAGACGACGAACTCTACTTCGGCGGAAAATTCTTCAGCAACTTCGCCATCGCCTTGTTCAGGTTCTTCGTTTTCTTTTCCTGGCTGGCGCCGGGATCAAGGGTTTTTGTTGCCGTGCCTCGCCAGACCAGCTGCTTGGTGGCAGGGTCGTACATATCCAGCGCGAGAGTTCCCGTATTGATGGTCGAACTGGTTGCGGTCGCCATGCCGCCACCCCAGCGAATGCCGCCGCCCATGCCGTAGGCATTCCATTGCTTCTGCTGGCTGACTGCAACCTGATATCCAACGAAGAGATCGGCTGTCTCGCCATCCGTCTTGGTCAGGCCCTTGGCCGCCAGCTGCGCATCGATGGACTGCTTGATCTGTGTATCAACGATCTGGTTAGGATAGGTTGCCCCTTCAATCGATACCCACTTGTAGGTGTGATACTTCGAGAAATCTATTCCCGGCATCGCGTTGGTTGACACATCCTGCGCGAGCAGCGCAGTACACGCTATGAGTCCCACTGCCCCTGCCATGCCCAGCTTCGTCATGCTTCTCCGAAATGTTTCGCGCATCGTTCGCTCTCCCTTTCATTTGCATGGGGATTCTACGCTGCCGGCGAACAGGCGGCACAATGAACCCGAGATCTTGCGTTCGACTCAATGATAGGAATTGGTCTGCATACGCTGAGCAACTCAGCCCGCCACGCCCGCCTCTGCGGCCTTACGCCCCGCCTTGCTCCGCAGCCTGTAGAAGCAAAACGCGATCAGGTTGCTGGCAACAGTCGTCCCCGCGATCTTCACCGCATATGCCCGTGCATCTACCACGTCGACAAACGGATAGACCGAGATCAGCAGGCTGAAGAGCGTGGCCAGGAAGCCCACGACGGAGGTCACCTTCAGCCACCACGGCAGCGACCGCCTCAGCGCGGAAGCACCGGCAAGAGGGATGGCAAACATCGCCAGATACGCCAGTTCGTAATGCGTCAGGCTGGCGTTCGAAAGCACCTGAAAGGCCTCCTGCGCATGCACGCCGATGTTCGCCAGCACCACCAGCAGGCACACCAGCGCCGACGTGAAGAGGATCGAGTTCACCGGTACCCGGCGCACCGGATGAAGCCGGGTGAACCACGCGGGCAGCAGCGCATCCCAGCCGACGGTCATTGGCAGGCGCGTCACGCCGGTGAAGATGTAACTCGATGCCCCGATCAGCCGAAGCTGCAGCAGAAATATGGCGGCGATGGCGAAGAGATTTCCCGCCCCGTTGTTGCCCAGCGCCGCGCGCAGCGTCTGCGGAATCGGCGCGATGAAGTCGAGATGCCCCACCGGCACAAACGCCGCCACCGAACTTGTCCCTAGAATGAACATCGCGCAGATAATCGGCGACGAGATCCACACCGACCGGCCGATCGCTCGATCGGGCTGCCGGCTCTCTCCGGCAAGAATGGCGATGTACTCCAGCCCGCAGAGCGCCCCGAAGATCATCTGTCCGAAGAGGGCGAAGGATCGCATATCGCGCGCAGGAAGCCGCATCACAAATGGCGCCCAGTGCACCGGCGCATGACGCGCCATTGCCCAGAGGGGCAGCAGGATCAGCACGACGAAGACTGTCAGCATAGCCGCGCCGCCGATGCTGTGAATCCACTTGCTCAGTTCAAGGCCGCGCAGCGCCGCCACCGTCACCGCCGCGATCATCGCGATGATAATCGCGGCTGAGGCGAGATGATTCTCCGGCAGCCACGCCGCTGCCGGCCCGATCAGGTAAGAGAGCTCGGTGGGAATCGCGTAGAGAATCGTCGCTGTGACCGCGATGCCGTAAAACCAGATGTTCCAAGCCGTGAGAAATCCGCCAAAGTCACCGAAGGCCCGATGCGCCCAGACATAGAGACCTCCTTCGAGCGGCATCGTCCGGTTCAACCCGATCACCGAGGCGGCCATCGGCACGTAGAAGAGCAGCATAGCCGCGATCCACATCGCCGTCTGCGCGCGGCCCAGTCCGGCGGCGACGCCCACCCAGGTGCTGCCCACCACACACAAAATCTGCGTGAGAACGAGGTCCCGCAGCGCCAGCTGGCGGCGGAGCCGGTGTTCTGTACTCGGATAAGACGCTGGGTCCGACACTGCCTGCAATAGTCGCACATCGCGGTGCGGCACCCATGTGTTTGCGCGGACTGAATTGGAAAGGGGTCGGGTCGATTTGGAAGATGAGATAATCCACGCCTGGGGCAGTTGAAGCTGCAGGAGTGCTAATGATGAAAGCTTCAGTGTTCATTGCAGCAAGTGCGGCGGTCATTTTATTTCTCGGCCTCATGCACTTGCTTTACACCTTTCGCGGGCCTTTACTGCATCCCCGTGACCCAGACCTTACTGCCAGAATGATGGCCGTTTCACTCGTCATGACCCAAGAAACCACAATGTGGCGGGCTTGGGTTGGCTTCAACGCGACCCATAGTTTAGGGCTTATTCTCTTTGGCGGCATCTACGGATATCTCGCGCTTCGCCACAGCGACTGGCTCTTTCACTCCTGGTTCCTGCTTACACTTGGCTTCGCGCTTCTACTTGGCTATTCAGTCATTGCCAGGCTCTATTTCTTCACTGCACCGTTTCGCGGAGTCGCGCTTGCGGCGGCTCTCTACCTTCTTGGAATCGTCGTCAACTTGGCACAGTCGAAGTTCAGTTAACTGCCACAGTTGAGGATTGGCGCAAATGTCATTGCCTTCATGACGGCTTTGGCAGTTGCAATTCGATACCGCCGCGGCGAGTCTGGCGCCGTTATCATCCGCGGCTGCGGGCCTCACGTACGAAGGATGCAGACATGGCCTACGAGTCCATTCACCTTCCGCATCGGGAACGCTTCAGCGACTGGTTCCCCGAGTTCCTCAAAAAGGAACTTGCCCCCTATCCCGGCCGCAGCGCGCTGGTGGCGCGTATCGTCATCTCCGCGACTCTGACCATGATCCTCCTCGTCACCTTCCGCATTCCCGGTGGCTTCGTTGGCGCATTGACTGCTTTTCTCTTTTCACGCGAAAATCTGGTTTCCACGGCCCGCTCGGCGATCTTCATGATTGGTGCGTTCCTGCTTGGCGCGCTCTTTATCCCGGTCGGTACACGGCTGTTTGCTTCCATTCCCGAAACCCATTTTCTCTGGGTCGGTTGCAGCCTCTTTCTGGCCTTCGCTATCCTCCGCTGCTTCGCAACCTACGCAATGGCGATTGGCTTCGGGATTGTCATTGGCCAGGTTGTCAGCATCTGGTATCTCCCCGGCCCTGAGGAAACCAACCTTGAACTGACGCTGTGGCTCATCCTGGCAACGGTCATCGGTGCGCTGGTGACGCTGGGCGTTGAAGTCGTCTTCCGCGCGCTGTATGGCGGTGATGAGCTTCTGGACGGCCTTGAAACCCGCCTCGCGCTCCTTGAGGCGCTGATGGCAGACTACGCCAACGATCGGCCTGTTTCGCCCGCTACGCAAGCTGGCCTTGCCCAGTTTGCCATGGTGGGAGCCAGTGCGCTCCGCCGTCACGTGGCCCGCGCAAACTATGCCCAGCTCTATGGCGTGCGAATGATCACGCTGGTTTCACTCGTAGCTCGTTCGATTGATTTTGGCGCTGCTCTCGCTGGTGCTTTTCCCTCTCTACCGGCGGATCTCCGGCAGCGTGCCGCCCGCGTCAGTCAAAGCCTCGCCGACATTCGCAGCTGCCTTCGCACCCAAGGCCAACCCTGTCAGGCAGCTCTCGAGGCTCTCCCTAGCCCGGGCACTCCGCTCTTCTCTGAAATCGAATCCATGGTCTCGCTCATGACCTCCATCTTCAGCGGCGAGAATGTCCCTGACCTCGGACTCGAAGCTATGGAAGATGCGCCCGCTGCCAGCCATATTTTTCTTCCCGATGCCTTCTCCAATCCCGCGCATCTCCGTTACATTCTCGGTGGAACTACGGCCGCCATGCTCTGCTATGTCTTTTATGTAGCATTGGACTGGCCCAATCTCTCCACCTCCATCCTCACCTGCGTCCTTACTGCACTTACAACCATCGGCTCCTCACGCCAGAAACAAATCATGCGCGTTGCCGGCTTTGTCCTTGGTGGCGTGATCGCAGGCATTGGCACCCAGATCTTCGTTCTCCCTTTCATCGATTCCATCGTCGGATTCACAGTGCTTTTCGCCACTATGACTGCCATTGCCGGGTGGATTGCAACTTCCAGCGCCAGGCTTTCCTATGCAGGGGTGCAAATTGCTTTCTCGTTTTACCTCATCCAACTCAGTGATTTTCACATCGAGACCAACCTTACAATCGCGCGCGATCGTTCACTCGGCGTCCTGCTGGGCATTACCATGATGTGGCTGGTTTTTGAGCGCTTCTTTCCGCGCTCTGCTGCCGATGAGATGGTGCGCATTTTTGTTGTCAATCTTCGCCTGTTAGCTGATTTCTCCTCTTCCTCTCCGCGCCCCGGCAATCCTGCGGACGTCTTGAAGATTCGCCGCCTGCGCGATGAGATCTATCGCCATTTTGGTGAAGTTAACGCACAATCCGACGTTGTTCCCTTTGAAACCGGCCCATCCCGTTCGAGAGACATGGCCGCCCGCGATCGCATCCGTCGCTGGCAGGCCTCTTTACGGAGCTTTTACCTGCTCGAGGTCCCGCTGGTCCGCTTCCGTATCTTCGGCGGCACCGACCCGAGGTCGCAGCCCTTCAGGGCTTATGAGAACGACTTTCGTTTCGAGTGTGCGCGCATCTTCCGCCAGATGGCAGATAGCCTTGAGAGCCAGCTTGCCAACCGCGCTCACCCCATTAGCACGCCGGCGAGTCTCGTTGATCGCATCGATTCCTCATCAGCCGCAATCGCAGGCGAAATCTCTGAGAGTGAACGGGCTCTGATCCGTTGCACTCAGAACATCGCGCAACTCGTCGACCGCCTCCAATCCCAGGTTGCTTCCGAAGGCCTGTATGACCTTCCACAAACCTCCGCTTTTCTGCCAACAGCCGCAGAGCCTAATAGCGGCTGAGACGAATTTCTTACTCTGGTACTACCGGACGGGACGAGCCCTTCAAGGGGACCGAGGTTTCGCGCAAGAGCGTGGCCGCGCTGGTGGTGGAGTGCATCCACGACCCGAGGCGCTTCTCGCACAGCAATCTCGGCGTGAACAAGCCGAATACGGACGGCGATAAGCCGGCGTTTTATTAAAAACGCAGACCGACCCGCTGCCAATGAATTGTTTCACTTGACGAAGATGTTCTTCGGACAGATCGCGTGCACGCCGACGTTTCCGTCGACCAGCTGCGTGATATCCACATCGACCGCTACGCTGGTCAGCATATAGGCCTCATCGCGGCTCAGGTGCTTCTGCTCGACGAGGAAATTGATCATGTCGCGCACCGCCAGCGTCGCGGCTTCCTTCAGGTCAGGGCTGAAGCCCATGCTGATGTAGCTGGTCGGCGTCTCCGCTCTTGGCCAAAGCAGATGCTGGTCCTTGTGCACGATGAACCGGAATGTCCCGGAGAGAAACGTCTCCATCGCCGTGATGTCCACTTCGCCGTTGCCCTGCCCGGCATGCCCATCCCCCACCTCAAAGAGCGCGCCCTTAGCCTGCACCGGAACATACAGCGTCGTCCCCGCTACCAATTCCTTGTTGTCCATGTTCCCCGCGTGCATCCACGGCGGAGCGCTGTCCAGCCGCCCGGCTGACTCCGGCGGAGCCACTCCCATGCTCCCGAAGAAGGGATGCAGCGGGATCTCAATCCCCGGAGCGAACTTCGCCACCATCCTCTCGCGATCGAGCGGGATGATCTTCCTCCGGCTGTACGGGTAGTCGTTGGGCAGAAAACCCCGCCCGGCCGCAAATCCGTTGCAGGCAAAAGGCACATCGATGTCGATCTTTAGGATCTGCACCTCGAGCACGTCGCCCGGCTCCGCTTCGGCAATCTCCACCGGGCCGGTCAGGATATGCCCTCCCGGGCCGCGATCTTTCACCTCGCGATAAATATCGGCGTTGTATGGGGGAATATCTGCCGCTGCTACTCCCTCGCTCTCCAGCCGTTCCGTAGATCCGCAGGTCGAAAGCGTCTGGATTCGCACCGTGTCGCCCGAGTGGACGGTAAGGACCGGTTTCGCCTTAGCCGAGTAATATCCCCACACCACCGTCGAAGGCGAAGCCGGCAGCGTCGCGGTAGAAGTTTGTGCGGCGGCTATGGCAGAGAAAACAAAAAGAGGGGCTGCAGCGAAACGAAGTCTCATATGGAAGCTCCCTGATCTGGTCGTGTTCAGTAAAGATAACCTGCGGCCCGCCTGTCTCAGACACACACTTATCTATGCGGTCGGTTTTTCGATGAGACAGCAGCCGTCGCAGTCGAGCGTCACGTGCAATTTCGCTCTCGTCGCGTCCGCTACAGTCGGGAACGCATCTCGTTCGAACGGCAAGTAGAATGGGACCGATGGACCACCAGCGCGCTGATGATATCGACGCACTTGATCAGGCAACTGCCGCGTTTCTCACCCTGCGGCCGCGACTCTTCGGCATCGCCTATCGCATGCTCGGCACTGCCGCCGAGGCAGAAGACATCGTGCAGGAGGTCTGGCTGCGCTGGCAATCCACCGACCGCAGCGTAGTGCGGGATGAGACGGCATTCCTTGTAACGACCACAGTCCGCCTTGCCATTAGCCACGCTCAGTCCGCCCGTTCTCGCAGGGAGACATACATCGGTCCCTGGCTCCCGGAACCCGTTGACACCAGTGCCGACCCCACCCTTGGCGCAGATCGTGGTGAAGCGCTGGAGCTGGCGGTCCTGGTCCTGCTCGAAAAACTCTCGCCGAATGAGCGTGCCGCCTACGTTCTTCGCGAGGCCTTCGATTATTCCTATCGCGATATCGGGGACATTCTCCAACTCACCGAGGCGAATACTCGCCAGTTGGTCACCCGCGCCCGCAAACACGTAGCCGATGAGCGCCGGGCACAGGTAAATACTGCCGAGCACCGCCGTTTTCTTGAGGCGTTTATCTCCGCGGCGCAAAGCGGGGACATCACCGCTCTCAAAGAAATCTTTACCGAGGACGTCGTTTCGATCACCGATGGTGGCGGCGTCCTAGGCGCCGCGCGTGTTCCTGTGCTCGGCCGTGAGCGTGTGGCGAAGTTCATCGCCGGTTTCCCATCCCGTTTCTGGGAAAATACGACCGTTTCATGGATACAAGTTAACGGGCAATCCTCCGTGCTCATCATGCGCGATGGCGCCGCCGTTTCATTCGCCGCCCTGGATGCCTCTCCGCAAGGCATCGCCCAAATCCTGTGGATCATGAATCCGGCCAAGCTTGCAGCGATCTCACGATCGCTGCTAGCCGCAAGCGAAAACCCGCAGTAAAAATCCTTCCGCAATACTGAGAATTCCTGTCACAAAACACTCCTCTGCCAGGTCCTTGCTGGTACATGGCCCGTTCTACGCCGGGCGATGGAGAAAGGAGTGGAATTGAAAGCAATATTGAAAACGATATTCCTGCTGCTGTGGCTTACCTCTGGCGCGCTGATGGCTCAGCAGGCAAAAGTCACGCCGCTTATGTCGAAGGATTTAGCAGAATTCCCTGGTAAAGAAGGCCTGATGATCACCGTCGAATATCCGCCCGGTGCTTCAGACCCGATCCATCGACACAATGCTCATGCGTTCCTCTATGTGCTCGAAGGATCCATCGTGATGCAGGTCAAGGGTGGAAAGCCTGTCACTCTCACACCTGGACAGACCTTCTATGAAGGCCCTGACGACATTCACATCGTCGGCCGCAATGCGAGCAAGATCAAACCGGCAAAATTCATTGTCTTCCTGGTCAAGGACAAGGATGCGCCTGTTCTGATTCCCGTGAAATAGCTCCGTCCGACCGGGCATCCAAATTCAAAAACTCAATCAGATTTACAGCGTGCTCAATGCAAAGCACAGAAAGGGACGCACATGAAAATCGTAGTCATTGGCGGTACTGGACTCATAGGATCAAAGCTCGTCAACAAGCTTCATGAGCAGGGACACGAAGCCGTATCCGCATCCCCGAACTCCGGCGTCAATACGCTGACCGGCGAAGGATTGTCCGAAGTGCTCAAGGGTACATCGGTAGTCGTGGACGTGACCAACGCTCCGTCGTGGGAGGACACGGCTGTCATGAATTTCTTCGTGACATCCACCCGCAATCTCCTCGCCGCTGAAGCAGCTGCCGGCGTGAAGCACCACGTCGCACTATCCGTCGTAGGAACGGAACGCCTGCTCGAGAGCGGCTACTTCCGTGCAAAAATCGTTCAGGAAAACCTGATCAAAGCCTCATCCATCCCGTACTCGATCGTCCGCGCCACTCAGTTTTATGAATTCGTCAAAGGCATCTCTGATTTCTCGACCAAGGGCAACGAGGTGCACCTGCCATCTGCATGTATCCAGCCCATGGCAGCTGATGATGTCGCCACCGCCGTAGGCCAGGTCGCGACGGGCTCACCGGTGAATGGCATCGTTGAAATAGGCGGACCGGAACAGTTCCGCCTCGACGAACTTATCCGCCGAGGTCTGGCCGCACGCAAGGATCCGCGAAAAGTTGTCGCTGACCCGCAGGCGACTTACTACGGCATCAAGGTGACCGAACGCGCACTCGTTCCCGAAAGCAACGCCAGGCTCGGCAAGATGCGATTTGACGAATGGCTTGCCCAATCTGCTTAGAAGATTCGCTTCTCGACTTCTCACCAGTGCAGTGAAACTTCATGCGCAGTGGTTCGCCAATGCCGGCGAGCCACTGTACTGAAGGAAGCGCCAACGGTATGCAACGACTGGCCACGTGAGCTTACCAATCAGTCCGATTTGGGTTCCCCGTTCTGCGGCTGCCCATGAGTGACGAGACAGTTTTGAATCAGAACCTGAAGCTCTCATGGGAGAGCTACGCAAAATGGTGGCCCCCACATGACAGAAGACTGCATTTGTATGGAACACCTCGAAGAGCTGGAGGCGGCGAACACCAGACTGCAGCTCCTTGTATCCGAATTGCTGCTCAAGAATCAGGAACTGCGCATCCGGCTATCAGCAGAGGACGATATTCAGATTGCGCGGCGGTTTGCCCGGCAATGAGGGATGCATACAGCAAAGGGACAACTGCACCAATTCGAAATCTCATCGAAGGCACCAGGTCAAGAGATAAACGTCAAAGATAAAGGCCGGTCAGGCAATCACGATGCTGTGAGCGCCGGTTCTGAGGTCAACGGTGAATGGCACGTCGCGGTCGGTGAGCATGTCCCATCCGGTTCCGTGCAGTTCATGGTCTTCAATGCGCGTGATCTCGACGCCCTCCCACGAGAGTCGCGCCGTCTGCCATGCCTTCCCCTGCGCGCCCCAGGCGAGGAGCGAGTTATGTCCGGCGAAGAGGATGAGTCCGTGATCGGGTAGAGCTCGTACCTGCAGCACGGGACGATATTCCACCTGCTCGAAGTGGTCGGGCGCGGTGGCGTTCAGCAGATAGGCGTAGCCGCCGGCGACGGCGCACAGCCACGCTGGGTTGGGACAGCTCCACAGGCCGGTGGGTGCCGCGGGATCAGCGAAACCCAGCGCAAAAGTCGCGAGGTAGGGCTCGCCGGTCGCTGGGTGAACCATGACTTCAAGTGCGCCCCGCTCGACCTCCTCGGCCTGTCGCGGGTAGACGAATTGCCGCGGGGGCAGGATCAGGGGTCGCCGGGACAGAATCTCGGCCGACCAGGAATGAGGGAAGGCGAGATCGACGATGGGAGTGTTCATCGAAGAGGCTCGAACCTGAGTATCCAGTTTTGTTGTTCGGGCGTATCCGGAACAGGACAGCCCCTCGCTTCCTCGATCAGGGCGAGCGCATCTGGGGGCTTGGCTCCAAGCTGGATCAATATAGCCGCAGTCGTGACCGTAGCCCGGCCAATGCAGCCGCGACAATGCGCTGCGACGTGTTGGCCGTCGCGAACAGCTTCGGCCAGCCGTGAAATCAGCATTCCAAAGCCCTCAGAAACGACTGGTGTCGTACGGTCGGGAATCGGATAAGAGATGAAATCGATGCCCGCTTTTCTCGCCAATTCACCCTCGGCTGCTAAGCCTAGATCGGCAGCCTCATCCGGCATCAACAGCGAAACGAGAACATCGATTCCACCGCGTTTCAAATTTGCAAGATCCTGTTCGAGCCACTCGTCGCCCCGTGGACGAGCGACGATGGCGAGGCGTGGAGGCTCGGCATGCCGGATCCAGTAGATGTCCTTCATCAGTTCGCCAGAAACCGCTTAAGCCGCTCCCTCACGCTTGGGATATGTGCGAACAAGTCGAGCTGACTACCTTCCTCGATAACCGGGATCATCTTGTCGAACTCGGGGCCGGAGTGCGCGCCGGTCAACGCGATGCGAACGGGGTGAAAGAGTTCCTTCCCCTTCACACCGGTTTCGGCCTTGATCTCGTTCATCCATAATTTGAACTGCTCAGGCGTTGCGGGGCCGCCGGCGCTCTGAACGCGCGCGGCAAAGGCGGCCAGCACTTTCTGGGCAGACTCGGTGGCAAGAAGAGCCGCGTTCTCTTCGTCGGAGCGCGCCGCGTCGGGGTCGAAACGAAAGATGAACGAAGACTTCTCCGTAAGCTGGTCGAGTTGATCGAGCGAGGGAAGAAAGAGCGCGATAAGCTTTTCGAGCCAGCCAACGATCGCGGCATCGCCGTGGTCCGGCAGGAGCCCGGCATGCTCGAAGTAGGGCGCCGCCAGGGCAATCAGTCGCAGCGGCTCGCACTGCTTCAGATAATGGCGATTCAGCCAATGCAGTTTGGCCCAGTCAAAGACAGCTGGCGAAGCCGTTACCCGCTCGATCCTGAACTCGCGTGTCAGCTCTTCGAGCGTGAATGTCTCTCGCGTGCCGCCCTCCGCGCCCCAGCCGAGCAGCGCAAGATAATTGACCAGAGCCTCTGGGAGTATCCCCATCTCGCGGAAGCTGGCGATGGAGGTCGCACCATGGCGCTTAGAAAGGCGCTCGCGGTCGCTTCCAAGGATCGTGGAGAGGTGCGCGAACTGCGGCACGGGCCATCCGAAGGCCTCATAAATGGCAACCTGCTTGGGGGTGTTCGAGATGTGGTCGTCCCCGCGGATGACGTGCGTGATCTCCATGAGCGCATCGTCGACGGTAACGACGTAGTTGTAGACGGGCACTCCGGAAGACCGCACCAGGATCGGATCACTAACCGTCTCGCTGGCAAACTCCACATCGCCGCGGACAATGTCATGAAAACGCAGGGGATGGTCGGGGATGCGCAGCCGGACGGCAAAGGGTTCGGTGGCGGCGCGCGCTTCTGAATCGGCCGGCGCGATGGCGCGGCATTTGCCCGAATACACCTGCGGGCGGTGCTCGGCGACGGCCCGGACCCGCTCTGCCTCCAGCTCCTCAAAGGTGCAGAAGCAGCGATAGGCTTTGCCTTCGCGCAGCAGCCGGTCGGTGTGCTCGCGGTAGATCTCCAGGCGCTCGGACTGCCGGTAGGGCGCGTGCGGACCACCAATCTCCGGTCCCTCGTCCCAGTTCAGACCGAGCCATTTCAGGTCTTCGATGAGCTGCGCTTCGTGGCGCGCTTCACTGCGGTCAAGGTCGGTGTCTTCGATGCGCAGAAGGAAGTCACCGCGGGTGTGGCGGGCGAAAAGCCAGTTGTAGAGCGCTGTCCGGGCATTGCCCACGTGCAGCAGGCCTGTCGGCGAGGGCGCGAAACGAACGCGCGTCTTTCGTGTGTCCATCACTCTTTTGAGATTACCAAGATCGCCGCCGGCATTCGCCACATGCCTTCAGGTGAAATGCTCCCAGCCGCCCGGCTCCAGCGCCGTCGGACGGCCGTCGCGGCCGCGCAGTATGACCCGCGGCTGCCGGGCACGCTTAGGCTGCATCTGGCCGATGGGATGGATGCTGACTCCAGCGATGCTGCGGGAAATGCGCGACCATTTTGGAGCTGTGAAGAGCAGCTCGTAGTCTTCGCCGCCATGCAGAGCCAGGGCCAGTGCCGAGGGGACCCATCCATCGGCTTCGGCCTGCATGGCCAGTGAATGAATCGGGATCGCGGCGGCGTCCAGCTCGGCAGTCAGACCGGACTCCTCGCACACGTGGAGAAGGTCGGTGGAGAGCCCGTCGCTCAGGTCAATAGCGGCGTGTGCCTTTCCGGCGGATGCCAGTTTCAATCCAACCTCGACGCGCGGCTCCGGATACAGGTGCGGATGACCCTTCCGGGCTGTCGTAAGTCTTGCAAAGCGCTTGGGATCGCGCCCGGCGGCCAGCAGCTCCGCCGCCGCTCCGCCCAGGCTGCCAGTGACGTAGATGACATCTCCAGCCCGGGCCCCGGATCGCAGGATCGCGTGGCCGCGCTTGACCGACCCGAGCAGGACGATGTCCGCCGCAACCAGGCCGGGATGCTTTCCTCCCCGATGGTCGAATTCGGGAGACTGCGCGGTGTCCCCGCCGGCGAGCGGCAGCTTGTAGCGATCGGCGAGCGCCAGCAGCCCGTCGAAGAAGCGGCTGACCCAGCTCCCCCCGAGTTCCTCCGCAGTAAGCTCGGCTGGGACCGCCAGAGAGAGAAATGCCGCCAGGGGGCGCGCTCCCATGGCAGCGAGATCGCTCAATCCCCGGGCGAGGCAGCGGTGTCCGACGACCTCGGGTGTGTGCCAGTCGCGCCGGAAGTGGACCTGTTCGAGAGAGAAGTCGGTGGTTACGACGATCTCCTCTCCAGGTGGCGGACGAAGAACCGCGGCATCGTCGCCGATGCCTGTGCGCACCACACCCCTGGACCGGCCCCGGGGCCGGGCGGCGCGATCGCGAATCGCGCCGATCAGCGCGCGTTCCCCGGTGATAACCTCTCGCGCCGGACTCGGCTTTCGCCGCGGCTCAGATGAGCGCGCTTTCATAGCGAGCCCAAGCATATCGCAAACAGCTAACTGCGAGCAGACGGAATGGTATCAGATGAAAAATGCACTGGAATCAGTGCAATAAAACCAAAAAATGCAACTGGCGCATGGCGAATTAGGGTCATGATCCCTACCTTGTGGTTGACCCCTTACGCCCAAGCTGTTAGTTTCTTCGAAAGATCAAGAAATTTCAGCGAATTTAATTGGATGCATAATCGTCGCTTTACGTCTTGATCTACAGCATCGAAATTTTCTGCTCATTCGATCGTCTGTACTTGAAGTGGAATTTTCTCTGAGATTTGCGAGATGATGCGTAAACGTTTCTACATTATTTTTGTCGCTCGCGAAGAGGATGGCCGGCTCAGGAAGATCCCGGTTCCCCTGCACTATGCATATGTTTTTGTGGCCGCCGCCGTGGTCGGAGCCTTCACCATCGCCGGCATGGCCGGGTCTTACAGCCGCATGCTGTTGAAGACCGCCAGCTTTAATCAGGTTCGCTCGCAGCGCGAGGCCTTGCAGAAGGACTACAAGCAGCTCGAAGTGGTGGCGCAGCAGAAGGAAGTGCAGGCTGCCTCCCTGGGGTCACTCGCCAGCGAAGTTACCGCCCTTTACGGACTTAAGCACAATAAGCTTACGAAGGCCGCGCCGACCGCGAATGCTGTTCCGGTTCCCGTGGACAGCAATGGCGACTTCACAGACGCGGCTTACACAGAATCCTTCGATCAGCTCTCACTGCTGCGCAGCACCGCTCTTTCGGGCGGCCTTGCCCGCACCTTTGACAGAGGGCTCAGCCCGTTGAGCAGCGACAGCTGGCTGGACGTGGCGGATGCGCCTTCGCTGTGGCCGGTCGTCGGCCCGATCACCAGCTCCTTCGGTGAGCGCCAGGACCCGTTCAACGGTGAGGGCGCCTTTCACGCGGGAATCGATATATCGACCAGCTTCGGACAGGCGGTGCGCGCCACCGCCGATGGCATGGTCTTGACCGCGGGCCTGGCCAGCGGGTATGGCCGGGAGATCATGATCGATCACGGCCACGGCATCCAGACCCTCTACGGCCATCTCTCCGGCTTTGCCGTCAGTTCAGGGCAGGAGGTCAAACGTGGTCAGGTTATCGGCTACGTCGGAACAAGCGGACGCAGCACCGGTCCGCACCTTCATTACGAAGTCCGCATCCGCAATACTCCGGTCAATCCGCACAAGTATTTGCGCGAGACGATGGATCAGCTGGCAAGCGCTGGCACCACCCCTTCTAAAGCGGGAAACTGAGTCGCTTTTCGCTGGTCGAGAATTTCGTCTCTCGTCAAAGTCAAATCTTAATTTTTAACTGGGCAACGTTGCGGGCAGTAGTACGCTCTCAGGTGCAAGCAAGCCAAATCCCCTTGCGGAGTCCAGTTATGAGAATCCCTCGTTTCATCGTTCGCGGTAGTCCGAGAGCTATCGCTGTTGTTCTGGCGCTGTTTACATGGTTTGCCTCTACGGCGTTCGCATCCACCGACTGGAGTGCGATTCAGGCAGCGCTAGGCGCAAACGGAAGTGAATTTCCCGGCAACGTACTACGGTTCGAGTTGTCCAGGCTTGACCTGACGATCACAGCGAACGGAGTGACGCTAACTCCGAACCAAATGAACCCGGCAATCGCCAACGGATTTATCGGCTTTAAACCGACAGGAGGTTCTCAGTTCTTCGTGGACGGGTCTCTTCCTGCGCAGGATTCGGAGCTCGAGGCGTTGCAAACGGCGCTGCGCGCTGACAAGCGCATACACATCACTGCGATCGTGAACCATGCGGCAGTGGCGGTGACCCCGAAAATCATCTGGGTGCACTTTGAGGCCAGAGGGGACGGGGCTGGGCTGGCGACCTCGCTCAATACGGCGCTCGAGACAATCCACAGCCCGCAACTAGGACAAGTCGTTATTCCGGGTACGAACAGCGTCTTTGACCCCAGTCTATTGCCGCCCGAATTTCTGAAGCTATTTGATCAGGGCTACGTAGAGCAGTTCGGTCTGGTCTTCGCCTTTTACTTCCCGCGGCCCGATGAAGGCCGCATTACGATCGGTCCGGTAAAGGCAGAAACGGGACTCGGCATAGGGCAAAGCTTCTACATCCAGATACCGTTCGAGGGCGGAACGAACAACGCCATTCTGAATATAGACTTTGCTCTGCGTGCGGACGAGATTCAGCCGGTAGAGGATGTTTTGAGAGCGGGTGGATTCACAATTTCCGCTCAGAACAACTGGTTTGTAAACGATTCTCCGAAGTTGTATTTTGTCCACGCCTCTGCTGCCGGTGATGGTTTCGCGCTGGGCAATACGCTTCTGGATGTGATTCAGATCATCCAGAAACAGTCGAGGCAGAATTGCGATCACGATCACGACTACTGAGACCTCGGATCGTCATTCAGCAACAAAAGAGGCCGGCGCAGAGCCGGCCTCTACTTTTTCAGCGAGCCTCAGTGTCCGGTGTAGCTCACATGCCAGATCGATCCCGATCCGTCATCGGTGACGAAGAGGGAACCGTCTTTGGCGACCGTGACCCCGACGGGCCGTCCCCACACGTGACCGTCCGCGGTGGTGAAGCCGGTCAGGAAGTCCATGTACTCGCCGGTTGCGTGGCCGTCGTGAATCGGTGCAACGATGACTTCATATCCGGCGCGGGCCGCCTTGTTCCACGATCCGTGCTCGGCGGCAAAGACATCGCCTTTATACTCCGCAGGAAACTGCGATCCCTCGTAGAAGAGCATCTCCAGTGAAGCAAAATGCGGCTGCAGAAGCACATCGGGAGTGATGACCTTGGACTTCAGCTCCGGATGGCTGCCCAGATGCCGCGGATCCTGCGTGCCGCCCATGTAGTACCAGGGCCAGCCGTAGAAGCCGCCTTCCTGAATGTGGGTGATGTAGTCCGGAACCAGATTGTCGCCGAGCATATCGCGCTCGTTGGTGGAGCACCAGAGCTCTCCCGTGATGGGGTTAATAGCCTCGCCGACGCAATTACGGATGCCGTAGGCGTAGACCTTCACGAACTTGCCCTCGGGCGTGAATTCGAGCACATCGGCGCGATGATATTCCTCCGGGTGGGTGTCAGGATCATCCACGTTCGAGTGCGACCCGACCGAGACAAACATCCGCTGACCATCTTTGGAAAAGGCGATATCGCGCGTCCAGTGGCCGCCGCCGCGCAGCTTTCCCCCGCCGGGCAAATCGGCGAGCTTCTCCGCCGGGCCGGTCGCCTTCAGGTCGCCGTTCTTGTAGGGGAAGCGAACAACCGAGTCGGTGTTGCCAACGTAGATCCATTTTGGGTTCGGGCCGAGGGGATAGAAAGCTATTCCAAAAGGCTGGCTCAGATTCTCAGCGAAGGTTGAGACTTCCTTTGGCTTGCCATTCGCATCCACGCCCCGGAAGACCATGATCTTGTTCTGGTAGCTGATGGCCACGAACAGGTCGCCATTCGGAGCAGTCCGGATCAGCCGCGGCTGATCGAGCCCGGTGTAATAGAGATCGACCTTGAAGCCCGCCGGCGCCTTCGGCCATGCGCCGTCGGGACGCTTCACCATCTGCGCACCGTTATCCACGCCTTTGGTGGCGTAGGGAGCGGGCAGGTCGGCTACGGTCAGCTTCCTGCGCACTCCGGGCGCTTCCTTGGTGTAGTCGGTAAAAGCAGCCTGGCCGGTAAGAACCGTGCCGGACGGCGAACTCTGTGCGCGGAGTGAAGAAGGAGAACAGAAAATGAGTCCAGCAGCCAGCGGCAGAACAGCTCCGCCGAATCGAAGGCAAGTCTTCAGCATTCAGTTCCTCCAGCTATTGATTTGAAATGAAGAAAAGATGTGTGGTGGTAAACAATTTCCCACCGTAACTCCTATTTGGACGACCGGCCCCCGGCGGCGGACTCTCAATTTTTGCCCGGTCCCGGTGCCCCCGTTGTTTCTTCAAGATTTACAGGAGCATTCATCAGCTTCTTGAGCAGCCCTGCCGGGATAGTCGCTGTGAGGACTACCCGGTTCTTGTGATGCTCAATCTGCGCCGAGTCGAGCAGCGCCTTCGTATCCGGATCGGCCATCGCGGGAGCGGCTCCCTCTTCCGCTGCCCGCGCTAAATTCAACAAAGCTTCAATCGAATCGGTAGAGGTCTTAGCTGCCGCCTCGTTCGGCGTGATCTCCTCGATGCGCAGCCGGGTCTTGCCGGTCCAGCTTATCGAAGCGACAAAGGTCGCGTCGAAGGTAAGAGGCAGCGACATGCCCATCAGCTGCACAGTTCCCGCCGCATCCCCCAGCGGCAGTGCGATCTGGCCCACTCCCCAGGCAAGCGAAAGCAGCGGTACATCGCTGTAATGCGCGGCGAGCAGTGACGACCCGGTGAATGGCAGGGCAGCGGTCCGGTATCGATCGAGGATCGAATGAATCTGTTCGGCGGACGGCATGTTGCTGACCGCTATCATGTCATAGCCGAGCAGCGTTACCCGCACCGTGCGGCCGTCGCTGGGGATGTTGTAGATATCGTGACCGGCGTAGTTCTCAGTGGAGGCCGCGATGCTGGCGAGATAGCGCGAGAGCCTTCGCCCATCAAAGTGCCCGACAAATACCTCGGAGAACGCCACCGGCCCATTCGGTCCCTTTGGATCGGGCATGCGGTGCAGCGCGAACGCCACTTCATCGAGGTCCCGTTCGACCTCAATGCCGGTCTGGTCGATGAACCGCTGGTATTCGGGATCGTGCTGGACAGGATGCTGATCGAAGCGCGTCGCCGCGCGAAGAGGGCGAAGGTTAATATAGACGATCCCGTCGGATTCGGGCAGCAGCCGTGCCGCCTCCGGGGGCGCCTTCTTGCGCAGGTAGATGGCTCCGGCCAGCAGCAGCAGAACCACGACGACGATCGCGATAGTGACCCTGGTGCGTCGGTGCATTTCTAAGACAGGCAGGATTCGCCTGCGCATCCATCATCTCATCTCCGGGAGAAAAACGTGGAACGGGTACCGGCGAGGGGCGTTAAGTGCCGGGAGACACGCGATTCAATGCAGAACGACCGGAAAAACCTCTCGCGTGCAGTTGACATATTCCTATATGGGAATGTATATTCCAGGTTGATGGCACGAGCCGCAACTACTTCCGATGCTTACAATGCGGTAGCCGAGCCGCGCCGCCGCGAGATCCTCACGTATCTGGCCCAGCGGGAGCGGCCTGTCGGCGATATTGCCGCCAATCTCGGCCTGCGACAGCCCTCCGTGTCGAAGCATCTGCGGGTGTTGAGAAACGTGGGCCTGGTTCACATGCGCTGCGACGGCCGCCAGAAGCTTTACCGGACGAACGCTGAAGCCATCCGGCCCTTGCACGAGTGGACAGCGACTTTCGAGCGCTACTGGCGGCACCAGCTGATCCGCGTAAAGGAACGCGCCGAGGAGAAGTTCAACCAGATCAGGACCGATTCCACTTCAAAGGAGTAGACATGATCCAGACAGAAAGCAGCATTGAGAATATGACGCTGAATATCACCCAGGAAATTCACGTCAACGCGCCGTTGGATGTGACCTTTGCCTCCCTGCTCGACCAGCTGGGCCCGAACAACGAAAGGGGCGAGGGCGACCCCATGCCGATGAAGATCGAAGCGTGGCCGGGCGGCAGGTGGTACCGCGACCTGGGTGATAACAACGGCCATCTCTGGGCGCACGTGCAGGCTATCAAGCGGCCTACACTCCTCGAATTCACCGGTCCGTTGTTCGCGTCCTATCCTTTCGTATCCAACGTGCAATACCGGCTCTCCGAGGCTGACGGGGGAACGCTCATCAAGTTTCGCCACACCGCGCTCGGCTTCATACAGGACGATCACCGCGAAGGCGTTGGAAAGGGCTGGGCTTCCATCCTCGAACGCATCCGCAAACACGCCCAGGCCAAATAACTGCAGGCAGGCGGAGGGAATCATGTGTCCAGTGTGTATCGCAACCGCGACATTGATTGCCGCCAGCGCGACCTCAGGCGGAGGGCTGGCCGCGGCGCGTCCTCACAAAGCTTCGCGCGAAGACCGTCACTGACAAGCTTCAGGACAAATGCAAATCCCAGGAGAATGACCATGGCTACCAGCATGACTGAATTGCAGGGCCCGAAGGTGGTTTCTCACGCCGAGTGGCTTTCTGCGCGCAAACAACATCTCGCCAAAGAGAAGGAGTTTACCCGGCTGCGCGACGAGCTGAGCCGCCAGCGCCGCGAACTGCCCTGGGAGCAAGTGGAGAAGGACTATGTCTTCGACGGGCCCGGCGGCAGGCAGACGCTCGCCGACCTCTTCGACGGACGCAGCCAGTTGATCGTGTACCACTTCATGCTCGCTCCCGGATGGACGGAAGGCTGCCGGGGCTGCTCGTTTCTGGGAGATCATTTTGATGGTTCCACCATTCATCTCGCGAACCGCGACGTCACGTTGGTCGCCGTGTCGCGCGCGCCCCTCGCCGAAATCGAAGCCTTTAAGAAGCGGATGGGCTGGCGTTTCCGGTGGGTGTCGTCGTTTGAGAATAACTTCAACTACGACTATCGTGTGTCGTTTACGAAGGATGAACTGGCCGGCAGCAGCATGGAATACAACTACCAGCTGCAGGAATTCCCCAGCGAAGAAGCGCCCGGCCTGAGCGTCTTCGCGAAGGATGAAGAGGGCAATATCTTTCACACCTATTCGGCTTATGCGCGCGGCCTCGACATCCTGGTCGGCACCTATAACTTCCTCGATCTCGTGCCGAAAGGCCGCGATGAAGAAGGCCTGCCGCAGACGATGGCGTGGCTTCGCCACCACGACAATTACAGTCAGGGCTATTTCTCGGGCTCGTCCGCGCCGCACACAGATTCGGCAAAGTCTACTTCTGGATGCTGCCACAGCGAACACTCCTGAGGGCCGACCCTGATCGCCGAAATTTGGGGCCGGCAGACGATGCCGGTATCGCTCCGTCGGCCCTCGAAACCGGTGCTTCCTCAATTCAGCAGCACAGAATCAGAAATTTGCTGAATCGCTCGCTCGTACCGCAGAATGATCCTTAACACTCATGGCATTCGAAGCGGGACAACGGGTAGGCGACTACGAGGTCGTCGGCGTGCTCGGCAAGGGCGGGCTGGGCGAAGTTTACGAAGTGCGGCATGCTATTTCGCAACGCGCCGAGGCGATGAAGATCCTCCTCCCGGATCAGCCCACGGCGGCTGAAATGGGCGAGCGCTTTCGGCGCGAGATTCAGATGCTGGGCGCGCTCAGCCATCCGCATATTGCCTCCCTGCACAACGCCTTCTACCACAATGGACAGCTCATCATGGTCATGGAGCTGGTCTCCGGTGAGACGCTGCGCTCCAAGAGCATTCGCACGCTGCTCTCCGTGCCGCAGGTTCTGCGCTATGCGCGGCAGATTCTCTCCGCGCTCGAGTATGCCCACCATCGCAACGTGGTGCATCGCGACATTAAGCCGTCGAACATCATGGTCACCATCGAGGACGAGATCAAGCTTCTCGACTTCGGCATTGCCATCACCGATCGCTCGTCGGACCTGACCGCCCCCGGCTTTATCGTCGGGTCGATCAGCTACATGTCTCCCGAGCAGATTTCCGGCGACAAGGCAACCGTGCGCTCGGATATCTACGCGGTGGGGGTGACGCTGTACGAAGTGCTCACCGGCCGGCTTCCGGTGAGCGGCACGAGCAATTTCTCCATCATGCGAGCGCACCTGATCGAGCAGCCGGTCGCACCCGTCGAGCTCAATCCTCGCCTGCCCGCCGCGCTATCGAGCGCGGTCCTGAAGGCCCTCGAGAAGAAACCAGAAGACAGATTCGCCAGCGCTCAGGAGTTTCTGGCAGCGCTCTCCACTCTTCCGGCAGCGGACATGGAAGAGGTCTTTTCGCTCCCGACTTCGACGATGCCGGTTCCGGGGGGTTCCGGCCAGCGCGTGCCGCAGCAGGCCAGTGGCAGCCAGGCGGCGAAATCCGCGCCACAGGATTTCCCAATCGGCGACATCAGCAGGAAGCTTGCCGTTTACATCGGGCCAATCGCCAGCGTTCTGGTGCGCAAGCTGGCCGCCAACTGTACCGATATCAACCAGCTCTACAGAGAGGCCGCGACCCACATTCCGTCGGAGGCCGACCGGCAGCGTTTTCTTCAGTCAAAGCGCAGCTAGTTCCGGAATCCATTGAGATTGCTCAGCCATTCAGCATTTCCATGGCCTTCTTCAGGCTGGTGTGCATGCGGTTGAACGAGGTTGTCACCTCGGCGATCTCGTCCTTGCCCTTGACCGGCAGCGGCGGCAGATCGATCTCTCCGGTGGAGATGCGGTCGGCCGATTGGCTCACCCTGCGCAGCGGCCGGATCACGATGAGGTACATTCCGACGTCGATCAGCGCAATGGTCGCAAAGAAGATCGTTCCCAGCGTGATCAGCAGGTTGCGAAGGCCCTGGTTGGCCAGCTCGATCGGCACAGACATGGGAATCGAGATGATCTGGGCGGCGACAATCTCATTCGGTTGCCAGCCGAAACCGTTCTGCGATCCGTAGCGCTTGACCATGGCAGTGGGAGCGACGCTCGGCTGGCTGTGGCAGGTCAGGCATCCCTTCTCCACCCCAATGGGCCGCGCCAGATAAAGGGTTGGACCCACAGCGCTGTCCCGCTCACCCACCACCTCACTATCGCCGGGATTATTGCGGAAGTGATTGACGATATCGGCCTCCCAGTCCGTTGCGCGATCGGTCAGGTTGGTAGGGTTCAGAGTGGCCTCTTTGTAGGTGTAATCGGGGAACGACTTACGCAGGCGGTTAAATGTAACGGTCGCGGCGTAGAACGGGATTGTCTGAGGCAGGAATTCGTTTTTGTGCTCGGGAGTGTTTTCGAGTATTGGGCTGATTTCCTCGTCGGTGTAGTCGCGCGTGGCCTTGGAACTGGCGGCCATCAGTTTGGCCTGGTTGAGGACTGTTGTCTTGGCGTTGTCGAGCAGAAAGCTGCGCGCGTTCAGGGTGATGAGAATGAGTCCAAGACCGAAAACAACAATGAGCAGCAGGTTGAATTTGACAAGCAGCTTCATGGCAGCGGAATCCTCGTGCGCATTACAGCACACACAGCGGTTTTGAGAACGATTACTTTAGCGTGGCCGGCAAAATTTTCTAAATCGGCCATGAAATGTCAGGCGGGGGCCGGTTCTGTGCCGATGGCGATTACGAAATAATTCGCAGGAACGCTGCCGACATTCTTGAGCCCGTGCATGGTATTTGAAGCGGCAAAGCAGACGCCGCCGGGCCCGACCTGTTCGGACCTATCGCCCATAATGAACTCGACGGTGCCCTCGCGGATGAGCATCATCTCGGTGTGCACGTGCTTGTGGGCGGGGTGGGGCATCTGTCCGGGCAGCAGCGTCGTCTCATGCAGCTCGATGGTCTCGCCGGTTGGCGTTACGCCGCGCAGCACCGGGCGCGTGGCAGCTCCATTGGGCGAGCGCGTGACGGGCAGCTTGTCGAAGGAGAAGGCAGTGGACTGGGTGGGAAGCGACGATGACTGCGCGCCGGCAAAGTTCTCGGCCGGAAATGCGGCGCCAATCAATGCCAGCGCGGGCAGTGCGGAACAGAGGTCGCGACGGGTGAGACTTTTCATCGCACCATGATACTCAGAAACAGGCAGCCATACTCAGAGACGGGCAGCTTTCGCCTTCGCCCCTCGCCTCCTAACTTTCCCGTTGACAGAGTTTACGGGAGGTCTCACCATTCCTCATGCTTCGCAAAGCGGCTGTCTCCCTCCTGACGCTTCTGCTGGCGTTCGTCTTCGAGTTCAGCGCTCGCGCCGCTGCGCCCTGTACTCCGCTCCCGCCTGCCACGTCTGCGGCCTTTCCAGCACGGGTGCAGGCATTTCTGGACAATCATTGCTACGAGTCCTGGACGCATGATCCTAACGTCCGCACCACGGACGGGGTTCATCCGAATGTTCAGGTCTACTACTCGCACACGCTGTGGGACTGGCTGCTCGCGGGCAATCGCCAGGCCGATATTCCCGAAGGCGCAATGCTGGTAAAGGCGCAGTTCGCTCCGACTGATCCAAACAATCCGATCAATCCACAGAAATGGAAGCTCACCGACTGGGCGATCATGGTCAAGGACCGCGATGGCGCATGGGATGGCTGGTACTGGGCAGACCTGGTGCCTTCCAATACCCCTCCGCCAACTCTGCCGCCGACTGCCGCGCCCGAACCCGGCGGACCGAAGTGTCAGGACGCTGAATATCCGGCGGGCGGTTTCGGGCAGTATTGCCTGAATTGTCATGCGTCAGCCGCAGATAGCCAGCAGACATTCGCGACCACCCGCTTCGTCAATGGCGTGGGAGGCGCACTGGCGCTGGGGAGGGCCGCTCCACTCTCCACCTTCGCCCCGAACGACAATATCCACCTTCGCCTGGCGCTTCTGGCGCAATTGAGCCGGCTCATGAGCGCCCGGCCGGAGGACACCGCCTGCATGGTTCCGGAGCAAAAGGATCACGTGGTCGTGCCTGGAAAGCCCGTCGGCCCGCACAAATTCATTACCTCCGATCAGTGCGCCGCCTGCCATGACGCCTCGGCAACCCTCACGCCTGCGCGTTCCGATTTGCCCAGCATGCTCTACTACCTCCAGCCGATGCCTACGCCTAAGACCGTCAATCTTTCGATCAGCGGCGAGTGGCGCTTCTCGATGATGGGCCTGGCGGGCCGCGACCCCATTTTCTTCTCGCAGCTCAATTCCGAAGTCACGCTCCACGGCAATCTGAAGAACCATCCCGGCCAGGGAAAGGAATTCGTGCAGGATCTGTGCCTGCACTGCCACGGCGTGATGGGGCAACGGCAGTTTCACGACGACACGGGCAAGTACTTTACGCGGGACGTCCTGCAGGACCCGAATTCCATGTACGGAGCCCTGGCGCGCGATGGCATTTCATGCGCCGTCTGCCATCGCATTTCTCCTGAGGGCCTGGGAACGCCGGCGACCTTCACCGGCGACTTCAAACTGGGGCCGCCAGACAAGATGAATGGTCCGTACAAAGACACGGACATCATTACGCTGCCTATGAAGAACATGCTTGGCGTGACTCCGCAGGAAGGAGACCAGATCAAGGACTCGAAGCTCTGCGGAAGCTGCCACACGATTGTTCTTCCCGTCTACAAGGCCAACGGCGACCCGGTCATGGAGAACGGCGAGCAGAAGACCTTCGTCGAACAGGCCACGTTCCTGGAATGGCTGAACAGCTCCTTCGCCGATAACGGATCGAAGCCGGAAAGCTGCCAGGACTGCCACATGCCCAAGGTTTTTGATCACAATGGCGTGTCCAGCCCCCTCAATTACAAGATCGCCAACATCGAGGACAATACTTTCCCCGCCGTCGCGTTTCGCGCGCCCGACAAGGACATCACCCTAACCAGCCGCAATGACTATCATCGCCACACGCTGCTCGGCATCAATGTCTTCGCGCTCGAGATGTTCAAGCAGTTCCGCCCGGAACTGGGGCTGTATGCGACTGATCCGATGCTGCGGACCTCGTTGAATACCGAGAACAGCATCGACACCGCCATCGACATGAGCACGAACTCCATCGCGAAAACAAAGACGGCGGACGTGAAGATCGTCTCGATTACGAAGCAAAATGGCATGCTGCAGATCGATGTCATGGTGACCAACAACGCCGGTCACAGCTTTCCATCCGGAGTGGGATTCCGCCGCGCATTTCTTGACCTTCGAGTGATGGCCGGCAGTCAGATCGCATGGGCATCAGGAGAGGTCTCTCAAAAGGGAATCATCGTGAATGGCAGCGGTCAACCCCTGGTGACCGAGACATTTACGCCTACGCAGCAGCGCTTTCAGCCGCATTACTGGGAGAAAAACCCGATCACGCGGCAAGACCAGGTGCAGATCTACGAGGAACTGGTCGTCAATCCCGAAGGGTTTCTCACAACGAGCTTCATCGCTCTCGATCACAAGGTGAAGGACAATCGCCTGCAGCCGCTGGGCTGGAGCCCCACCGGCCCTGATGCGAAAGAGACGGGTCCGGTGGGGACCTGCGTCACCAACAATGTTTGCGACCCCGGATATCAAAACGGCAGCGGAGCGAACGTCGTGCGCTATCAGATTCCATTGACTGCCTGCCGCAATGCGGCCTGTGTGAAGGCGGCCACGAACGTCAGCGCAACCTTGTACTACCAGACGATTCCCCACTATTACCTCGAGCAGCGAGCCACGGACGCGAAGGGCATTGACACAGAGCGGCTTGTCCGCTTCACGCGCGACCTCGCGGTGGAGAAGACTCCCGTAGAGAACTGGGTCTTGCCGATCGCGACGGGCGAGGCTCCTGTCCAATAGCCAGTCCAGCAGGAGATAAAAAGCCTTCCGTCTAACCCTCTGCCGCGCTCCATTGCGGGGTGATTGGCGGCGTGCTAAAATTTTCTTCTGTACCCCTCTCGCCGCAGACGAGTTCGTGTGTCCCGAGTGAGGTTGGTATGGGCTGTTTTGGGCTGGCGTAGCTCAGCTGGTAGAGCTCCTGATTTGTAATCAGGCGGTCGGGGGTTCAAGTCCCTTCGCCAGCTCCAGATTCTCCAGGGCAAGGCAGGCGTGAGCAGAGTGGCCCGATCGACCCTCCGCAGCGAAATCCTTAAGCCAGCGCATAATGTTTGCCGGAGTTCGGCTCCGGAACGCTGGTGGGTGTCTCGCGGTTCGGCAGGCAGGTCGGTAACAGGGCTCGCGTAAAGGATGCACAGGTGGCCGAGTGGTTAATGGCAGCAGACTGTAAATCTGCCGCTCCTTGGAGCTACGGAGGTTCGAATCCTCCCCTGTGCACCAGAGATTTAGGAATTGGGTGAATGGCGGAGCGAGCGCCGGATCGCGCGAGCAAAGCCAGAGGGTTTGGACGAGAGCCGTTAGGCGCGAAGTCAAAACCCTTGACCACAGGAGCTACGGAGGTTCGAATCCTCCCCTGTGCACCAGAGATTTAGGAATTGGGTGAATGGCGGAGCGAGCGCCGGATCGCGCGAGCAAAGCCAGAGGGTTTGGACGAGAGCCGTTAGGCGCGAAGTCAAAACCCTTGACCACAGGAGCTACGGAGGTTCGAATCCTCCCCTGTGCACCAGAGATTTAGGAATTGGGTGAATGGCGGAGCGAGCGCCGGATCGCGCGAGCAAAGCCAGAGGGCGAGAGCGGCTTGCCGCGGCGCCCTCGAAAGTGGAGTAGTTTTGAAAGACGCCAGCATGCGGTTCGAAGGCGGAAAGCGCAAATTCGTGGCGCTCGCCGGAATTGCGATTCTGGCGGCTCTGGCCTGGCAGACGCTGGAGGCGGGCCAGATTCGGCTGCTTGTCTTTGTTTTGCTGGGTGGATTTGCTCTTCGCATCGCACTGACCGCAGGTCATGCAAAGCAAGACGCGGCACGGTACGATGAGAGAGAGCGGTCAGAGTAGTCTGGGTGAATGGCGGAGCGAGCGCTGGAAAGGCGCGAGCAAAGCCAGAGGGCGAGAGCAGTTACACCGCGGAGCCCTGGAAGGTAGGGCTGATGTAGCTCAGTTGGTAGAGCACTCCCTTGGTAAGGGAGAGGTCACCGGTTCAATCCCGGTCATCAGCTCCAGAGTTTGAGTAGTTTCAGGCCGACGGCTTTGGCTGTCGGCCCTGTAGCGTCCGGCGGGAGTAACTCAGTGGTAGAGTCACAGCCTTCCAAGTCGAGGCGCTTGGCGGGCGTTAACGGAGTGAGAGCCTGCCGCCGAGATCCTGAACGCGTAGCGTGAAGGACCTCGAAATGATGGCAGGGAAAGCAGTCAGTGCGGGAGTAACTCAGTGGTAGAGTCACAGCCTTCCAAGCTGTTGGTCGCGGGTTCGATTCCCGTCTCCCGCTCCAGAGATTTGAAGGAAGGTTAAGGCGCGGTCGTTCGCGGCGCGTGCAAGGTTAACGAGAACGATGTTCGAGCAGGCAGTGCTCCCCATACAGGACGAGAAGACCTTCGCCGAAGTGCATGGCGCACTGGAGAAGGCTTTTGCGCCCGCAGATGTTGCCGACTTTCTTCGCAGCGTGCAGCGTGCAAAGCTGCGAGCGAGACAGTTTGAGGCGGTTCTGGCAAGCGGCCTTCTGGGCGAGGAAACATCCGCGAAGTATGCCACGCTTGGCGATTCGGATCGCGGCCAGGTTCGCGAGCGGTACTTGAGCATGGTGGAGCGCGTTGATCCGGCGATCCGGGCGAAGTTTTTGAAGGTTTACGCGTACTACTGAGGTAGTTCGACAACAGTTTTGAAGTAGATGGAGAGGGAACAGGTATGGGTAAGGAGAAATTTGACCGTTCGAAGCCGCACGTGAACGTGGGGACGATCGGGCACATTGATCACGGCAAGACGACGTTGACGGCGGCGATCACCAAGGTGTTGTCGAAGCACAACCCGAAGAACTCGTTTCGTTCGTTTGATTCAATCGACAACGCTCCCGAGGAGCGGGAGCGGGGCATCACGATTGCGACGGCGCACGTGGAGTACGAGACGGCGAAGCGCCACTATGCGCACGTCGACTGCCCGGGCCACGCCGACTACATCAAGAACATGATCACGGGCGCGGCGCAGATGGACGGCGCGATCCTGGTGGTTGCTGCGACTGACGGACCGATGCCGCAGACTAAGGAGCACGTTCTGTTGGCCCGCCAGGTAGGCGTGCCCTACATCGTGGTGTTCCTGAACAAGTGCGATGCGGTTGAGGATCCGGAGCTGACGGACCTGGTGGAGATGGAAGTCAGGGAGCTGCTGTCGAAGTACAACTTCCCGGGCGACGATGTGCCGGTGATCCGCGGTTCTGCATTAGGCGGGCTGAACGGCGAGGCGCAGTGGGAAGCGAAGATCGACGAGCTGATGGACGCGGTGGACGCGAATGTTCCGTTGCCGGCGCGCGCGATTGATCAGCCTTTCCTGATGCCGATCGAAGACATCTTCTCGATCTCGGGGCGCGGCACTGTGGTTACGGGCCGTATCGAGCGCGGCAAGGTGAAGGTGGGCGAGGAAGTGGAGATTGTCGGCTTCCGCGAGACCCGCAAGACGGTTGTCACCGGCGTTGAGATGTTCAAGAAGCAGCTGGACGAAGGTCTGGCTGGCGACAATGCGGGACTTCTGTTGCGCGGCATTCCCAAGGAAGACGTGGAGCGCGGAATGGTTCTGGCCAAGACGGCTTCGATCACGCCGCACACCAAGTTCAAGGGCGAGATCTATGTGCTGTCGAAAGACGAAGGCGGCCGTCATACGCCGTTCTTCAACGGCTACCGTCCGCAGTTCTACTTCCGGACAACGGACGTGACCGGCTCGGCGAAGCTTCCTGAGGGCACGGAGATGGTGATGCCGGGCGACAATATTTCGCTGGAGATCGAGCTGCACACTCCGGTGGCGATGGAGAAGGGCTTGCGCTTTGCGATCCGCGAAGGCGGACGCACCGTAGGCGCAGGCACCATCTCCGAGATTATTCAGTAGGGACTAGCCGTCCAGGCATACGCGCCTTGCGGCGCATAAGAGAAATGGGCTCATTGGCAGAGCAGATTTTGCCGGTGAGCAGAAAGAATGAACAGATTGCCGGAGCAAGGTTTTCGGCAATCAGTTAGGATAAAAAGATGCGCGAAATTGTGACATTACAGTGTCCGGTGTGCAAAGAGCGGAATTACTCGACGACGAAGAACAAGAAGACGACTACTGGCCGTCTCGAGTTCTCGAAGTTCTGCAATCGCTGCCGCAAGCACACGGCACATAAAGAAACGAAATAAAGGCAGCGCCCAGAGCGCAGAGCGCAGAGCACAGCACATCTGAGCCCTGAGTCCTGAGATCTGAGCCCTGTAAATACAGGGGCGTAAGCTCAACGGTTAAACTGTCGGTCTCCAAAACCGAACTTGGGGGTTCGAATCCCTCCGCCCCTGCCAGATTTGAAGGAAGCGGCAGAGTAGTTGAGCGGCAACAGGGAGCAAAGGTAGGGGCGGGATCAGCCGTTCCGGTAGAGAAGGACGTTATGGCGAAGGCAATTGCAGTATCGGAGAAGGATCGGCCGCAGCAGGGCATCGGCCGGGTGACCGGGTTTTTCGAGCGCACCCGCGATTTCCTGAAGGATGTGCGCGGCGAAATGCGCAAAGTGGTCACTCCGACGCGCGCGGAAGTGCGCTCCACGACCACCGTGGTGATTGTCACTGTTTTCACATTTGCCGCCTTTTTCTATGTGGTGGATTCTGCGCTCGACCAGGTGCTGAAGGCGTTGCTGCACGCCCTGGGCGGCACGCAGTAAGCGAGTGCAAAGAGGATGTTGATGGCGGAAGAAATCGAGAACGGCAACACTGGCGAAGCGGCAGCAGAGGTCTCCCCCGGACAACTCGGCCCGTCGGCCAACGAGCGCTTTAAGTGGTATATCATCCACGCTTATTCCGGCTTTGAGCGCAAGGTGCGCGAGTCGCTCGACAGCCGCATTCAGGCCTTTGGCCTGCAGAACAAGATCGGCCGGGTGATGATTCCCACCGAACCGGTTACGGAGATCATCAACGGCAAGAAGCGCACAGTCGAGCGCGTCTTCCTGCCCGGCTATGTTCTCGTTGAGATGGATCTCGATAACGACCTGTGGCACGTGATCAAGAACACGCCGCGGGTTACGGGCTTTCTCGGAACCGGCGACAAGCCGGTGGCATTGAGCGAAGAAGAGGTCAGCTCGATCCTCTTCCGCAGCGAGACGTCGAAGGACAAGCCGCGCATCAAGATCAAGTTCGAGAAGAACGAATCGGTGCGCATCACCGAGGGGCCGTTCGCAAACTTCAACGGCGTCGTCGACGAGGTCAACGAAGACCGCTCGACGGTCAAGGTGATGGTCACCATCTTCGGCCGCTCCACGCCGGTTGAGCTTGAGTTCAGCAAGGTCGAGAAGGTCGAGCAGTAAAACAGCCTCTAGCTATTAGCCGCTAGCTTCTAGCTGGAATGTTGTGTCGCGGTCTTGGGTCGCGACTTCGAAGTTCAGTTCTAAAGAAATTTTGGCTAGAAGCTAGTAGCTAGAGGCTAGTAGCTGTCTAAGAAGGAAATCGCAATGGCACCACCAAAGAAAGTACAGACTCAGGTAAAGCTCCAGATTGAAGCCGGCAAGGCAACTCCTGCGCCGCCGGTTGGTCCGGCTCTCGGCCAGGCCCAGGTCAACATCATGGAGTTCTGCAAGCAGTTCAACGCCCGCACGCAGAACAAGGAGATGGCGGGGCTCATCATCCCCGTCGTCATCACCGTTTACGTCGATCGCAGCTTCACCTTCGTCACCAAGACGCCGCCCGCCGCCGTGCTGCTCAAGAAGGCAGCCAACCTGGCCAAGGGTTCAGGCACGCCGAACAAGGAAAAGGTCGGCAAGGTGACCGAGGCGCAGGTGCTCGACATCGCCAAGCAGAAGATGCCCGACCTCAACGCTGCTTCGGTTGAAGCAGCGGTAAAGAGCATCAAGGGCACGGCTCGCTCGATGGGAATTGAAGTCGTCGCCTAACCCCCGACAAGCATGTTTCCCGGTGGAAATCGTACGAGAAACATGGCATACTTATAAATGCGCCTCTTCGTGAGGCGCCGCAACACACACCACGGCCGGCAGGGAGCATCGACCGAGCGGTGGGAGACGAGGAAGCATGTCGAGAAAAATCAGCAAGAACATTGCGAAGGCGCGCGCGGCTGTTGAGAAGCGCCCCTACGCACTCCAGGACGCGGTTCCGCTTCTGCAAAAAGTTAAATTCGCCAAGTTTGATGAAACCGTCGATCTGACGCTGCGTCTGGGAGTCGATCCCAAGCATGCCGACCAGATGGTACGCGGCACGGTTGTTCTGCCGCACGGCCTGGGCAAGACCAAGCGCGTCGCCGTGATCACCTCCGGTGACCGCCTGAAGGAAGCAGAGGCAGCCGGCGCCGAGTTTGTTGGCGGAGAAGACCTGGTCGAGAAGATTCAGAAGGAAAGCTGGACCGATTTCGACGCCCTGATCGCCACGCCCGACATGATGAAGTCCGTCGGACGCCTGGGCAAGGTGCTCGGCCCGCGCGGCCTGATGCCCAACCCCAAGACCGGCACTGTGACCAGCGATGTAGCCGCCGCGATCCGCGAGATCAAGGCCGGCAAGATCGAGTTCCGCACTGACAAGACGGCTCTGGTGCACGTCCCGGTGGGCAAGCTTTCGTTCACGCCTGAGAAGCTCGTCGAGAACGCGCAGACAGTGATCTCGAGCGTGGTTCGCGCCAAGCCTTCGGCAGCCAAGGGCAAGTACATCAAGGGCATCACGCTCAGCTCGACGATGGGCCCCGGCATTCCACTTGACAGCTCGATCGCGGACGCTGCTGCGAAGGCGTAAAGAAAATTTTGCTTCCAGCTTCTAGCCGCTGGCAAGTTGATTCAATTTTGATTCTGTCCCGCAGGGGCAAATAAGAGTTTTAGCTAGAGGCTAGCAGCTAAAAGCTAGAGGCTATATATGGCATTGACCAGAGCAAAGAAGGCGGAAAAAGTCGGGCAGCTCGCGAAAGAGCTCGAGGGCTCGACCAGCGCGATTGTCGGCAGCTTCGCCAAGTTGACTGTTTCTCAGGATTTCGAATTGCGCAAGGCGGTGCGCGGGGCAGGCGGCCGCTATCGCGTGCTCAAGAACAAGCTCGCGGCCCGCGCATCGAAGGGCTCGCAGATTGAAGCCGCCTTGCAGGGACTGAAGGGCGTCTCTTCGGTGGCCTACACGAGCGGCGACCCGGTTGCGCTGGCCAAGGCGCTTTCGAAATGGGTGGAAGAGAACGCGCAGTTCACCTTCAAATTAGGCATTGTTGACGGCAAGGTGATCAACGTTGACGAGGTAAAGGCCCTCGCGACCATGCCGGGCAAGGAAGAGATTTTTGCGAAGCTGCTCTTCCTGATCAACTCTCCCGCGCAGCGTCTGGCCACGGTGATCAATGCGACCGGCCGCGATCTGGCGGTTGTCCTCGGCCAGGGAGTCGAGAAAGAGAAGTTTTCAGGCGCGCAGGCTTCGACAGCGCCAGCGAAGGCCGTCGAGCAGCCACCGGTGGCGGAAGCCGCTGTTGTCGCAGAGCCGGCTCCTGTAGCGGTAGAGTCGACTCCTGCAGCCGTCGAAGAGGCTCCTGTAGCCGACGCTGCTCCTGTAATCGAAGCGGCGCCGGCGGTCGAAGAACCGGCCGCGCCGGAAGTTTCAGGCGGAGAAGCAGCCGCCAGCGAATAGCGGAATGCTATTCGCCACGAGTTGGGAAGTTTCAGCCGTAAGCAGGCTTGAGGGGTGCTGAGTCTGGGCACATCGGAAACCTCAGGACGGGTGAGCGGCGACCGGAGCGCGGATCGTTGGGCCTCCGGCGGCAACAAATTTGGCAATATCTGAAATTAGAAGTACCAGGAGAAAATCATGGCGGATTTACAGCAATTGGAAGATCAGATCGTCGGGCTTAGCCTGCTGGATGCGGCAGCCCTTGTGAAGAAGCTCGAAGAGCGTCTTGGCGTTTCCGCGGCAGCGGCGGCTCCTGTCGTTGTGGCGGGCGGTGCCGGTGCGGGCGCTGCGGCTCCTGCGGCTGCCGAGCAGACCGAGTTCACCGTCGTCCTCAAGGATTTCGGCGCGAATAAGATTGCCACCATCAAGGCTGTGCGCGAAGTCACCGCCCTTGGCCTCAAGGAAGCCAAGGACCTGGTCGACGGCGCTCCCAAGCCCCTGAAGGAAGGCATCAGCAAGGAAGACGCCGAGAACATCAAGAAGAAGTTTGAAGGCGTCGCGACCGTCGAGATCAAGTAACTGCGAGATTCTGAATGGCTTAGGCGCGAACTCGCTCCCGCGCCTAAGCTTGAATCGAACTTTATTCGTACGGGCTGGTTACAGGAAACCCTCGGCTTGTCCCGAAAAGGCACAAGCAAGTTGCATGCCAAACCGAAACGCGCTATTCTTGTAGAGGTGCGTTCCGGTTTGCTTTCTCTTGTTAGCTACTCTTTGGGTTCGTTGACCCGGGCGCGGTCTTTGCGTTTCAACTCCGACAACTCGCGATGTGACAGAAAGGACCGGCTCACGGCTGATGGGGCTTGGCAGTCTGCGCGAGATTTTCGAGAGTAACGGTGCTCAAGTTCATCCGGTAGAGATTTCATACCGGCGTATCGACAGGATAATCGGCGGGCCTGTGGATATGATTTGCGATCAGCTGTAAGGCGGCGAACACGCGGTATTGTAAGCGGCGGGAATCAGACATTCTGTTTATATTCAGTGCACAATCCGGTTGTGGCGCTCGCGGGACGTCCTGTCTCTGCGAGCCCTTATCCGTTTTGGCGGCTGATGTTTCCCGTTCGTCGAGTGTGTCGCGCTCCCTTCATCCCGACCCCGCCAGACATTCTGTAATGCCGGTGTCTTAGAAATCGGCAACTCCCCGCTGGGACGCTAGCCTGGACCCCACGGGTTGTCCTAAGCAAAGCGGAAGACTACGCCTCACATTGTCTTCTGTGCAAGTAAAAATCCGGCGGCATCGCGTTTCATCGATGGCGGCGGCAGGAACGAAACGCGAGGTTCTCTCCGAACGAGGCGGAGCGAACACAAATCGCGTGCAAGCGCAGTACCAGGAGACATCGCGTGACTCGGGCGATGTTTCTTTCCTCCGGCGAATTTGGCCGGAGCCTCGTATCGACGAGTCTTGAGGAGTCAAGCATGCCGAACGAGAATCGCGCCCTTCGCAGCCGTCTCGATTTTTCCAAAATTCCTACTTCGATCCAGATTCCTAACCTCATTGAAGTTCAGCGCCGCTCCTACGAACGCTTTCTGCAGATGGACAAACTGCCATCTGAACGCGAGGACAACGGTCTGCAGTCCGTCTTCACATCTGTCTTTCCAATTACCGATTTCCGCAATATCTCGCAGCTCGATTTCGTCGACTACTCCATTGGCAACTGGGAGTGCAAGTGCGGCCACCTGAAGGGCCTGCACCACCTGCGCACCTCCTGCGTGAACTGCGGCAACATGGTCATCACCGACCCATTCCATCCTGGCGACGTGCTCTGCTCGAAGTGCGGCACCTACAACAAGAACACGCCCGACTTCTGCAACAAATGCGGCGACCCTGTGGGACTGCAGCTCAAGTACGACCAGGCTGAGTGCGAAGAGCGCGGCATGACTTACTCCGCTCCGCTCAAGGTCACCGTGCGCCTGACCATCTACGACAAGGATGCTGAGACCGGCGCGAAGACCATCCGCGATATCAAAGAACAGGAAGTCTTCTTCGGCGACATTCCGCTGATGACGCAGAACGGTACCTTCATCGTCAACGGAACCGAGCGCGTCATCGTGTCGCAGCTGCATCGTTCGCCCGGCGTCTTCTTCGAGACGGCGAACAACCGCACCTACTTCCTCGGCAAAATCATTCCTTACCGCGGATCGTGGGTGGAGTTCGAATTCGACCAGAAGAATACGCTCTACGTGCGCATCGACCGCAAGCGCAAGTTCCTCGGCACCATCTTCCTGCGCGCTCTCGGTCTCCGCGCCGACGACGAGATCCTCAAGACCTTCTACACCGTCGATAAGATTGCGGTGAAGGACGGCAAGCTCTTCTGGACCATCGATGAGAACGCCGAGAAGGCTACGCACCTGTTGGGCGCCAAGCCCGCGCACGCCATCGTTCACAAGGGTGAGGAAATCGCGCACTCCGGCCGCAAGGTCACTCCTTCGATCATGAAGGCGTTGCGCCACGCGAAGATCTCTGAAGTCGAGATCGAAGCCGCGGAGCTCGATGGAGCTGTGACTGCGTCCGACGTGGTTGACACCACGACTGGCGAAGTCTTCGTCGAAGCGAACGTCGAGCTGACCCCCGACAAGCTGCACAAGATCATCGAGAGCGGCGTCACGCAGATCGAGGTCTTCTTCCCTGAGCGCGATGACGTGGGCAACATCATCACTAACACGCTGCGTCGCGACTCGGTCCGCAAGCCGGAAGAGGCGCTCATCGAGATCTACCGCAAACTGCGCCCCGGTGATCCCCCGACGCTCGACACCGCGACCGCGCTCTTCGAAGGCATGTTTTTCGACCCTCGCAAGTATGACTTCTCGCGCGTAGGCCGTCTGAAGTTCAACATCAAGCTCTACGAGAACCAGGACAACTCGCCCCTCGATCGCCGCACGCTGACGCCCGAGGATTTCTACGCGACCATCCGCTACCTGCTCAAGCTGCGCAAGAATATCGGCACTGTGGACGACATCGACCATCTTGGCAACCGCCGCGTTCGCGCGGTCGGCGAGCTGATGGAGAATCAGTTCCGCATCGGCCTCGTCCGCATGGAGCGCGCCATCAAGGAAAAGATGAGCGTCTACCAGGAGATGTCGACGGCGATGCCGCACGACCTCATCAACGCCAAGCCGGTCATGGCGGCGATCCGCGAGTTCTTCGGATCGTCGCAGCTTTCGCAGTTTATGGACCAGACCAACCCGCTCTCGGAGATCACGCACAAGCGGCGTCTCTCCGCCCTTGGGCCTGGCGGTCTGTCGCGTGAGCGCGCCGGATTCGAAGTGCGCGACGTTCACCCCACGCACTACGGCCGTATTTGCCCGATCGAGACGCCGGAAGGTCCGAACATCGGACTGATCAGCTCTCTGTCGTGCTTTGCGCGCATCAACGAATACGGCTTCATCGAGTCACCTTACCGCCGCGTTGCCGGAGCTCGCGTGCTGGACTTTGTCCAGGTCACAAACGCCGGCGAAAGCGGCCTGCGTGTCGGTGAGCACATCGAGAAGTCTGAGGCAATCAAGCTGAATAACCAGCTCAAGAAGGACAAGAAGCGGGCGATTGAGTTCGATCCATTCTCGTTCTATCTCTCCGCGTGGGAAGAAGATCGCCATACCATCGCTCAGGCGAATATCGACCTCGACGAAAAGGGCCACATCACCGAAGAGCTGGTGAATGCCCGCCGTCAGGGCAACTTCGTGCTCGTGAATCGCGATGAAGTGGACTACGTGGACGTCAGTCCGAAGCAGCTTGTCTCGGTTGCCGCATCGCTCGTGCCCTTCCTCGAGCACGACGACGCGAACCGCGCGCTGATGGGCGCAAACATGCAGCGTCAGTCTGTGCCGCTGCTTGTTTCCGAGGCTCCCTTTGTCGGAACCGGCATGGAAGGTGTGACCGCCCGCGACTCAGGCGCCGTCATCCTTGCCCGCCGCAACGGCATCGTCGATTCGGTTGACTCCGAGCGCATTATCATCCGCGTTGAAGGTGAGCACCACCCCACGCAGCTTTCGCGTGAGGTTGGTTCGGACATCTATCAGCTCATCAAGTTCAAGCGGTCGAACCAGAACACCTGCATCAACCAGAAGCCGATCGTCCGTCAGGGCGACCGCGTGCTGAAGGGCCAGGTGATCGCCGACGGACCCTGCACGGAGCAGGGCGAGCTCGGCCTCGGACGTAACGTGCTTGTCGGCTTCATGCCGTGGCGCGGTTACAACTTCGAAGACGCGATCCTGATCTCGGAAAAACTCGTGCGCGAGGACTACTACACCTCCGTGCACATCGAGGAATTCGAGATCGAGGCGCGCGACACTAAGCTGGGACCGGAAGAGATCACCCGCGATATCCCCAACGTCAGCGAGCATGCGCTGCGCGATCTCGACGAGAGCGGAGTCATCCGCATCGGCGCCAAGATCAAGCACAACGACATTCTCGTCGGCAAGGTAACTCCGAAGGGCGAAACGCAGTTGACCCCTGAAGAGAAGCTGCTTCGCGCCATCTTCGGCGAAAAGGCCGGCGACGTTCGCGATGCTTCACTTACCTGCCCTCCGGGCATTGAGGGAACGGTCGTCGACGTCCGCATCTTCTCCCGCAAGGGACAAGTGAAGGACGAGCGCGCCAAGCAGATCGAGTCCGACCAGGTTGCACAGCTTGAAAAGAACCTCGCCGATGAGATTCGTATTCTCACCGACGAGCGCCTGAAGCGCCTGGAAGCGATTCTCGGCGGCAAAGTGGTGCTGGCCGACCTGCACGACGAGCGCACCAACAAGCGCCTGCTCGTGAAGGACGCCATTCTCGATCGCGACGCCATCGAGCGTATCTCGACCAAGAACCTTAAGCGCATCCGCTATGCCGACAAGGATCCGCGTGTGAACGAGCAGATCGACGAGATCGAAGAGATGACCTCGCGCCAGATCGACGTTCTGCGCAAGATCACCAACGAGAAGATCGCCAAACTGCAGAAGGGCGATGAACTTGCACCGGGCGTCATCAAGCTGGTGAAGGTCTACATCGCCATGAAGCGCAAGTTGTCGGTCGGCGACAAGATGGCCGGACGCCACGGTAACAAGGGCGTCATCGCGCGCATCCTGCCCGAGGAGGACATGCCGTACCTGCCCGATGGAACGCCGGTTGAGATCGTCCTCAACCCGCTCGGCGTGCCTTCGCGTATGAACGTCGGCCAGATCCTCGAGACGCATCTCGGCTGGGCTGCGCACGAACTCGGCACTCAGGTCGCCGCGCTCGTGAAGCAGAACCAGGACGCCAATGCCGTCCGCGAAATCTTCAAGGAGAAGTTCGCGAACACGGCCACGCTGCGCCAGTTGCTCGAACTCGACGACGAGCAGACGGTTCGCGTGGGCCTCGGCATGGGTCGCGGCATCTGGTTCGGCACCGCGGTCTTCGACGGCGCCAAGGAAACCGAGATCAAGGCGCTTCTTGCCGCAGCCGGCCTGCCGTCTTCGGGCAAGACTCCGCTCTTCGACGGTATGACAGGTGAACAGTTCGAGCAGCCGGTTACAGTCGGCTACATCTACATGCTCAAGCTGTCGCACCTGGTTGATGACAAGATCCACGCTCGCTCCATCGGGCCGTACTCGCTGATCACGCAGCAGCCGCTGGGTGGTAAGGCGCAGTTCGGTGGACAGCGCTTCGGAGAGATGGAAGTGTGGGCGCTCGAAGCTTACGGCGCTGCATACATTCTCCAGGAGCTGCTCACCGCCAAGTCCGACGACGTTTATGGCCGCACCAAGATCTACGAGGCCATCGTCAAGGGCGAGGCGGCGATCGAGCCCGGCGTGCCCGAGTCCTTCAACGTGCTCATTCGCGAGTTGCAGTCTCTGTGCCTCGACGTGGAGCTGATGAAGATGACTCCGGACGGCGAAGCGAAGAAGCAGCCGCTGCCCACGGTGGCAGCCGCCGACTAACAGCAGCCGCCAGCTATTAGCTTTTTAAGCTTCTGGCTGGCGGAATTGCTCAAGAAATTACGCGTCCTTCCAAAAGGAAAGCCGCGATGCAAAGAACAGAAGTAACCGCAGCTGAGAGCTAATGGCAATAAGCCAAAAGCCAGCTGCAAGGAGGAACACCTTGTACCGTTCCAGCCCGTTTGAACTGACAAGCCCGATCACCGACTTTGACGCGATTCGCATCCAGCTGGCGTCACCGGAGAAAATCCGCAGCTGGTCGCACGGCGAAGTCACCAAGCCGGAAACCATCAACTACCGCACCTTCAAGCCGGAGCGCGACGGACTCTTCTGCGCCCGCATCTTTGGCCCGGTCACCGACTGGGAGTGCCTCTGCGGCAAGTACAAGCGCATGAAGCATCGCGGAGTCATCTGCGACAAGTGCGGCGTCGAAGTCACCGTCTCGAAGGTCCGCCGTGAGCGCCTTGGCCACATCGAGCTCGCTTCTCCCTGCTCGCACGTCTGGTTCTTCAAGGGACTCCCGTCGCGCATCGGCCACCTGCTCGATATCTCGCTGCGCGACCTCGAGAGCGTGCTCTACTTCGAGAGCTACGTTGTCGTCGATCCCGGCGACTCGCCCACCCGCGAGCGCGAGATCATCAAGGACGAGACCCGCTTCCGCGAACTCGACACCCAGTATCGCCCCACCGGCTTCAAGGGCATGATGGGCGCCGAAGCCATCAAGGAACTGCTCAAGCGCGTTAGCATCGACGAGCTGTCGATCGAGCTGCGCGAGCGCATGAAGGCCGAGACCTCGCTCCAGAAGCGTCTCAAGTACTCCAAGCGCCTCAAGGTTGTCGAAGCTTTCCGCAAGTCCGGCAACAAGCCGCAGTGGATGATCCTCGACGTGATCCCGGTTATTCCGCCGGAGCTGCGTCCCCTTGTGCCGCTGGATGGCGGCCGCTTTGCGACGTCGGATCTTAACGATCTCTATCGCCGCGTAATCAACCGCAACAACCGCCTCAAGAAGCTCATGGACCTCCATGCGCCTGAGGTGATTGTGCGCAACGAAAAGCGCATGCTGCAGGAAGCCGTCGATGCTCTCTTCGACAACGGCCGCCGCGGTCGTGTGCTGCGTGGCGCGAACAACCGTCCGCTGAAGTCGCTCTCTGACACCCTCAAGGGCAAGCAGGGCCGCTTCCGCCAGAACCTGCTCGGCAAGCGCGTGGACTACTCGGGCCGTTCGGTCATCGTCGTTGGACCGGAGCTGAAGCTGCACCAGTGCGGTCTTCCCAAGAAGATGGCGCTCGAGCTCTTCAAGCCCTTCATCTATCACCGGCTCGAGCAGACCGGCCACTGTACGACCATCAAGCAGGCGAAAGAGATGGTCGAACTGCAGGAGCCCATCGTGTGGGACATCCTTGAGGAAGTCATCAAGGACCACCCGGTACTGCTGAACCGTGCCCCAACGCTGCATCGCCTCGGCATCCAGGCCTTCGAGCCGGTGCTCGTCGAGGGCAAGGCCATCAAGATTCACCCGCTCGTCTGTACCGCCTTCAACGCGGACTTCGACGGCGACCAGATGGCCGTACACATTCCGCTTTCTCCAGAAGCGCAGGTGGAAGCGAGCGTGCTTATGCTGGCCTCGCACAACATCCTGTCGCCGGCGTCGGGTCAGCCGATCACCGTGCCTACCCAGGACATGGTTCTCGGTCTCTACTACCTGACCAAGGCACGCAAGGGCTCCAAGGGCGAGGGCCGTGCCTTCGCGAACATCGAAGAAGTGCTCATGGCGCTCGAAGCGAAGGAAGTCGAAACACTTTCGCCGATTCGCCTGCGCTACTCGGGTCCCGTGCTTGACATGACCACGGCCTACGACGATCAGGACCTGACGCACACCGAAGCAGTCGAGTACGACAAGCAGTTCATCTCGACCACGGTCGGACGCGCCATCCTGAACGACGCTCTTCCCGAGGGCATGCCCTACGTCAACGGCCTGCTCAAGAAGAAGGGAATTGGTCAGCTCGTTAACTATTGCTACCTGAACCTCGGCCTTGAAGTCACCGTCAAGATGCTCGACCGCATCAAGGAGCTCGGCTTCCAGTTCGCCACTCGTTCGGGTCTCTCCGTCGGCCTCGATGACATGGTCATCCCGGAGACGAAGTACCCTGTCGTGCGCGAGGCCGAGAAGCAGCGCTTCGCGGTGCAGCAGCAGTACCTTGACGGCGCGATCACCAACGGTGAGCGCAACAACAAGGTCATTCAGCTCTGGTCGACGGTGACGGAAAAGGTCGCCGACGAGATGTTCAACAACATGAAGAACGCGGACAAGGAAGGAACCATGAACCCGATCTACATCATGGCCGACTCCGGTGCCCGCGGTTCGAAGCAGCAGATCCGTCAGCTCTCCGGCATGCGCGGATTGATGGCCAAGCCTTCGGGCGAAATCATCGAGACCCCCATCACGGCGAACTTCCGTGAAGGTCTCACCGTGCTCGAGTACTTCATCTCCACGCATGGCGCGCGTAAGGGCCTTGCCGACACCGCTCTCAAGACCGCTGACTCCGGCTACCTCACCCGTCGTCTAGTCGACGTGGCCCAGGACGTCATCGTCAGCGAGAAGGATTGCGGCACCGTCGAAGGCATCTACGTGATGCCGATCGTCGAGTCCGGCGAGATCATCGAGCCGCTGCGCGACCGCATTATCGGCCGCGTGTCGCTCGAGAAGCTGAAGGACTTCGAAGGCAACGTCATCGTCGACGTCAACCAGGAGATCAACGAAGATATCGCCTCCTCCATCCAGGCAGCGGGCATCGAGCGCGTCAAGATTCGCTCGGTGCTTACCTGCGAGTCCAAGCGCGGCGTCTGCATCCTCTGCTACGGACGCAACCTCGGCTCCGGCCGCATGGTTGAGCTCGGCGAAGCAGTTGGTGTCATCGGCGCACAGTCGATCGGCGAGCCCGGAACCCAGCTCACCATGCGTACCTTCCACATCGGCGGTACGGCATCGCGAGTTTCCGAGCAGTCGCGCCTCGACGCGAAGAACAACGGCTCCGTCCGCTTCATCAACCTGGTCACCGTGCGCTCCAAGCAGGGCGGCCTCGTTGCCATGAACCGCTCGGGAGCCATCGCCGTCATCGACGACCGTGGCCGTGAGAAGGAGCGCTACCAGATCGTTTACGGCGCGCGCCTCAAGGTGGAAGAAGGTCAGCAGGTCGAGCTCGGGCAGGTTCTCGCCGAGTGGGATCCGTACACCTTCGCCATTCTCACCGAGATCGGCGGAATTGTGCAGTTCAAGGACCTGCAGGAAGGCATCACGCTGAACGAAGAAGTGGACGAAGTCACCGGCCTTTCGCGGCTCGTGGTCTCCGACGCTTCGGATGAGAAGCGCCAGCCTGCGATCATCATCAAGGGAGCCAAGGGCAACAAGCGTTACCTGATGCCCTCGCGCGCTCATCTGATGATCCAGGACGGAGACGAGGTCTTCCCCGGCGACATCCTTGCCAAGATCCCGCGCGAAACCACGCGCACCAAGGACATCACCGGCGGTCTGCCCCGCGTCGTCGAGCTCTTCGAGGCCCGCAAGCCGCGCGAAACCGCCATCATCAGCGAAATCGATGGTGTGGTGAAGTTCGGCGAAGTCTCCAAGGGTCAGCGCAAGATCTACGTCACCGCCGACAACGGAGAAGAGAAGGAATACTCCGTGCCGCGCGGCATCCACGTCAACGTGCAGGAAGGCGAGCGCCTAAAGGCCGGCGAACCGCTCATGGATGGACCGCTCAACCCGCACGACATTCTTGCCGTGCTCGGTGAGAAGGAGCTGCAGGGCTACCTGGTGAACGAAATCCAGGAAGTCTACCGGCTCCAGGGCGTGGCCATCTCCGACAAGCACATCGAAACCATCGTCCGGCAGATGCTCCGCTGGGTGAAGATCGAGGAGGTCGGCGACACCAGCTTCCTGCTTGAGCAGCAGGTCGACAAGTTCCGCTTCCGCAACGAGAACGAGCGCGCGATCGCTGAAGGAGGACGCCCGGCCATTGGCCGTCCGCTCCTGCTCGGCATCACCAAGGCTTCGCTCTCGACCGACAGCTTCATCTCCGCGGCATCGTTCCAGGAGACCACGCGCGTGCTGACCGAGGCGTCCATCAACGGCGCCGTCGACAACCTGCGCGGCCTCAAGGAAAACGTCATCGTCGGCCGTCTCATCCCCGCCGGTACGGGCATGGAGTACTACCGCAACATCCAGCTCTCACCGGAGCTCGAAGAAGCGGCCCAGCGCGTCCAGCAGGAAGTGACCCAGGCCTACGAGGAAGCCGAGCGCGAGCTCGAGCTGATGCGCCAGGAAGGCGAAGCCGAAGAAATGGCCGCGTCGGAGTAAAGACTGGCCGTCCAGGCATACGCGCCTTCGGCGCAAAACCAAAACTGCAAAGCCCGGCTTCGTGCCGGGCTTTCTGTTTTTGATTTCACTCTGAGCGGAGCGAGGTGCAGTCTTTGTGACCTGCCCCGAAAGACTCAACCAGGGAAACTCGAGTTCTCTCTTAGTGTGAAGGAGAGGACTGGGGATGAAGAAGAGCCGATACACGGAAGAGCAGACCATCGGGATTCTGTTCATTGAAATCCGGACACAAGCCTGCTCCGGATTTACAGCCCTCGACGTAGTTAGGAACGTAATTCCAGAAGATGATGCCAACTCGGAAACGGTCCGTATTCCTGCACGACGGGATCAAGAAATTTAGGCTCCTTCAAAACTGTCCGATACCCGTAACTCTCCAACATCGGTTGAAAGTCCCGGCCCTCTCTCTCGAGCATGCGGTCGTCGTGGCAGTTGGGAACTATCATCAGGTGTTTCACACGGTGCTTGCTGAGCAATTGGATCCACCACTCGATGGCCTCCATTTTGCATTCCGGGAAACTGTGCACATTAATGGCCAGATCGACCGGCTGTTCCCGCAACGTGCTGTCGATCAAATCCAACGGAACGGCCCGCGCTTTCTCGAGGCCGCGGAAGCGCAAGTAGTAATCGCACACAAATGTCGAAACAGACACCGCATCTGTGCACGTATATTCAATGTGCGGAAACGCGGTGGTCAGGCGATGCGCAAGGCGCCCGTAGCCCGCTCCGATGTCGAGAATTCGGAAGCCCGGCCGGGAACCGATGCCAAGATAATGATCCAGAAAATATATTTCCGCGATCGAGTCGAGCAGGTCGCGCGAGACGTCCTGGTCTCCAATCCGAAAGGTGAAATTCCCGAAGCTGGCGTCCTCGCCGAGTCTGCCGAGAAGTCCGAGGCGATCGATCGATCGCAAATAGTAGAGGCAAAGGGCATATGCAAGTATGTTGGCGTTGGTACCGTGGACCTGCCAGACCCACCCATTATCGCCACGAAAATAGGCCACGTCCTCTTCGCGCACGTGGCCGTCTTTCCATGTGGCTGGGGTGGTTACCCGAGCGTCAAACGCACGGTATCTTCGCTCAAGGTCAAGAAGCTTGGGATTGTCGGGCCTGAGATAGCTCTTTGCATCTTCGGCTAAAGGGGCAGCTTTGAATCGCTCCTGATGCGTTTGCATGTGCTGCCAGCCATATAGACTTTCCGAACGAACAATTTCAAAGCCCCTTGCCAGGAGAGCATCGTTGACACGTTGTCCAACCCATTTTCTCAGGCTCACTGAGCACACCCTTTCTCAGCTTGGCTATCTTCGATTTGGTCCGCGCTCCTCCTGAACGCTGCGCGCTGCCACCTACCGCACAATCATCCATGAAGACCTTGAATAATACGTGAACCACTAAAGGCACTATCTGCTAAAGATTTTAACTTCTGGGTAAGGCATTGTAACTTCCGGGGAACCGGACCTGTAAGAGAGAGCTGAGCGCCGGCAGAAAGATAACGAGTTACACCTATTACGGACTCCCATTTTTTCTGATCCATCTGGACCACGCTCGCCCGCGTGAAACGAAACTCCACGCGCCCGCACTATCTCTTCAAGCGCGGCAACATGCACGGCAAGCCCTCCCTCTGTTCACCGGGTCCGCGCAAATGAGAAGGAGCATCACATGGGCAATTCTGATCAACACAGGCAAATCGTCCGGCAGCTGCTTGAATCCAAAGCCGTCGATTTCAACGCTATCGGCAAGGTTGTCGCCGAAGTCGGACCCTCGCTTTCGCTTGCCGAGGAACCCGGAGACTTTTTCTGCGGTACCAATCGCATCTTCATTCACATCTACCGGGTTTGGAACCCGGGCGGCGTGGTTGAGAACCTTGGCGAACTCGCTGCCAACGCGGAAGAGCTTCGTTAGCGGTCGATTGCAACCAGCAAGTATCGGGGACATAGCAGGACATCATGGAACCAGCCCCTTCAAAATCCGGATGTGAAACCTGGAACGAGCAGGATCTCCTCCGGCGTCTTTGCCATGCCCTCGATATTGCGCGCCTTGCTGTCGACCATCTCGCTGCCACCGGTTACACGGACCCCGCAGATCCTGCAAAAAACCTCCGGCCCGAAAAGATCATCTCCGAGACCGCCGTTCTACTTGTCGCTGCTTCGCCCGCCATGGTGCATGACGAAGTGGAGACGCGCATCCGCAATGTAGCCGAACTCCTCATCCCGCATGCGCGCAGTGATCGCGCGCGTCTCGGGCTGTGCCTTGAACCCTCCGTCATATGGGACTACGCCCTGCCCCACATCTGCCTCAATCGCATCGATTATCCCGACTACGAATTCGACAAGCTGCTGAGCGTGGCTCTCGAGTCGCAGGCGCGGTGCGGCCGCGAGCGCGTTCCGCATCGTGTTCTTGAGCAGGAGTGGGTCGCCACAGGCTGGTATCAGCCCAGGCCGGGGCGCCGGCTGATCTCGCCTCCCACTGCACGCCGCTCCATCCTGGCCGCGCCGATGGACCTGCTCTCCTGCACGCGCGACGACATCTACGCCTTCACGCATGCGCTGATGTACGTTACCGATTTCAATCTCATTCCCGCCCTCCTGCCGCGCCGCCGCGGCCTGATTCTTGCCGAAGCCGAAGCGCTTCTCGCGCATTGCCTCGACGAGCAGGACTACGACCTTAGCGGAGAAGTTCTGCTCAGCTGGCCGCTTACCGGGAAGGCCTGGAACGCCGTATCGGCATTTGCCTTTCGCGTGCTCGCGCACGTTGAAGACAAGGCCGGATTCCTGCCCACGCCCGGCACCCGCATCAGCGAGATCAGGGCGCGCGAGGGCGTCGAGCGGAGGCAATACCTGCTCGCCACCGCCTATCACACCGCATACGTGATGGGGCTGGTCTGCGCTGCTTGCCTTAAACCCGGATATGCTCCGCCGGTCGCCATCTCGGCCCCGGAGATCAGGCCGGGCCGCGCTGCGCAGATCCTCAAGCTGCTGGATGCCGATCAAAAGCACTCGCACTGGCGCGACGAATTCCGCCAGTTGTCAGCTATCGAAGGCGATGCGCTTGCCGGATTCCTCCTGAATGTGGCCCTTCGCAGGCGCGCTGCGTCGCGCGACTTCAGGGGCCTGCACGATCTGCTCAAGCTTGCCTGCGATCTCGACCTCGCCTGCGCCCCGGCCGCAAGCCAGGCCGCGGAGCTGCTCCAGCGGCTCACAACCTATGCGGAAATCAGCCGCGAATCCGAATCCGAAAACATGCCCGGTGTGCTCCGAGCTGGCGCTTCGCTGAGCGCGTCAGTCTAACCTCGACCGTCCATCAGTGTCCGATCTGATTCAACGCTTCGCGAATCGGAGCCGATGAGATCCTCATTATTCCGCTGAACGGGGTGTACATCTCCATGATGATGAAGATCGCAGCAGAAACCGCCAGCGCGCAGATCGCCAGCGTTACGACCACAGTGCCATTCGGCGGAGCGAAAAGCCCAAAGCCGACAAAGATCGCCACCAGCCACGCGACCAGAACCGCCAGCAGGGGAATCGACATGGACGTTTGCTCCGCCTCGACGAAGATGCGCCATCGTATCTGTCGCAAGTTCGAAGCCATTGCGATGATTTCACCTTTGGCGGCGCTCTGCGCACCGTTGTTCGGCGTCAGGGCCTGCAGTTGTGAATAAAAACTCTGGGTATCGTCCTTCGGCTTCAGATCGTACTGCCGCGATGCTTCGTCCGGCCAGACACGCTGAAGACCGATAATCACAATGTTGCGCAACTCTTCGCGGAGATCCTTGGTCTCCGGACCATAGCTTGCCAATAATTGATCGAGGACGACAACCCTCGAAGACATCTCGGCGACTTCATTCTTTCGCGTATCGTAGGAGGACTTGGCTGTAGAGACGAGCATGCCGAGGACCAGCGCCGCCATCGTCGCAATGAGCCCCATCGCCAGCTTTAGGACGTCTTTTGCATCAGGCCCCAGGTGATCCTCGGGCAGAGCCCGGCGGAGAGCCATGCCCGCCAGCGCTCCCGCGAAGACGATTGCAAAAACCATCGAGCTGACAACAATGGAATTCATTCATCATCCTCTAGGTGCGCTAGTATAGTGTGTCGCGCATCTGCTCGCACCTGTCACTACGGACAGGCTTGCCTAAGCCAGCCCGATTTCGCTAATCTTTCCGGCATGGAAGTCAGCATCCATCACGTTCAGGCGCATCTCTTCAAACTCATCGAGCTTGCCGAGCACGGGGAAGAGGTCGTGATCGCCCGCGGAGGCGAGGCGGTCGTGAAGATTGTAGCCGTCCCCACCAAGCCCAAGCGGAAAATGATCGGCTCATCCAGAGGGAAAATCTGGGTATTTGACGAGACCGGCTCTCCGGAAATGAACAGGGAAATCCAGGAGTTCCTCAACAACAACCCGTTGTTCTCTGAGGACGAGCACTGAGAGCGCTCGATCTCCTGGCCGCCGCAAAATTTAGGGTGCCCCACAGCCTGCCCTGAGCTTGTCGAAGGCTCCCCCTTCCGAGGGCGTGGGATCAAAGCGGCTACTGTTTGGTGTCGAGCGGATGCCCGGCATCCTTGTAAAACTGGTTCTGCAGTTCGAGGCTCACGTTGTCGGCCTTGACGGCGCGAAGAACGTTGGCGATGCCGTCTTCCCAGGCCTTCATGTCGAACTCACCCAGCTCTTTCGTCGCCAGGCTGCCGTCGCCCGAGTAGTGATTCGGAAAGCGCGCATACCACCAGATGCCCGTGTACACGCCCTCGGGAAGATGTTGCCGGGCCTGGTCCGCGCCTGATTCCTGATTGGCGCGGTCCTGGTGCACGAGGTCTGGCCGCGAAACCATGGTATGTGCGGTCTCCGACTCACCGGCATGCATATCGACCTTCGAATGAAGCGGCGGACGCCCAGGCAGGTTCGACGGCGACCAGCGGTAGACGTAAACCACATAGTCATGCGGAGTTTGTAACTGTGACTGAGCAAAAAATGGAAGCAGGCTTTCGTTGCCGCCGTGCCCGTTCACGATCACGATCTTCTTGCAGCCGTTCCGGGCCATCTCATCCGTCGTTTCCTGCAGCAGATCGAGCTGCATGTGCATGCTGTAGGAGACAGTTCCGGGCTGCTGACGCGCCTCCGCAATTTGCCCGAAATAATACGCGGGAAAGATCACGGCATACTCCTGCTGGGTGGCGTGCTCGACCGCAAAACGCACGTTGATTAGATCTGTGCCCAACGGCAGATGCGGCCCATGTTTCTCGATAATCCCGAAGGGTAGCACGCACACGCCCTGCGCCTGTTGAATCGCCTTGATGAAGTCCGGCCCCGTCAGCTCTTCCCACTTCGTCGATAACCCTGCCTGGCCCCACGCTGAGCCTGCAACAACCAACATCACCAATACGATCCACCTGCGCACGAAACCCTCCTCGCAAATTCCATGCCATCATAACCGGCCCGGCCCGAGGCTGTATCCTATCTTCATCGGCTGAGGCTGAACATCCATGGCGACTCTCACCTCTGCGAAAGCCGCTGTCACCACCAGGAGGATCCCCTGGTACCTCTGGTGCGCCGCTCTCGCCGTCACCTCCGTCACCATCGGAGCGCACTGGGACGTCTCCTGGCACCGCTCCATCGGCCGCGATACGTTCTGGACCTCCGCGCACATGGCCATCTACCTCTGCGGAGTCCTCGCCGGCATCTCCAGCGGCTATTTGATCCTCACCACTACCTTCCTGCGGCCGCCGCAGCTTGTGGCTTCCTCGGTGCGGGTCTTCGGTCTTCGCGGACCCTTCGGGGCCTTTCTCGCCGCCTGGGGAGGTGTTGCCATGCTCACCTCGGCGCCCTTCGACAACTGGTGGCACAATGCCTACGGCCTCGACGTCAAGATCGTCTCACCTCCCCACACCGTGCTCATGCTCGGCATCTGGGCCGTCTGCCTGGGCGCGCTTTTCCTCATCGTCGCCGCCATGAATCGCGCCGAAGCCGCCGCCGGGGCCGGGAGTGCGGAGTTCCGCCACCTGCAGTGGCTCATGATCTATATCTCCGGACTGCTGCTCGTGCTCAACATGTTTTTCCGCATGGAATATACCTGGGATATTTACCTGCACAGTTCGAGTGCCTATATCGCCTGCACCCTGGGAACCCCGCTCTACTTCGCGGCAATTCATATCGCCTCGCGCAATCGCTGGGCCGCAACATGGATCAGCGCCATCTATACGGTCTTTGTCTGCGGACTCATCCTCATCCTTCCGCTCTTTCCCGCCGAGCCCAAGCTCGGACCTGTCTACCAGCATGTCACGCACTTCATCCCACCCAAGTTTCCGATCCTCCTCATCGTTCCCGCCATCGCCATCGACCTGCTGCTCACCTATGCGAAGACCTGGAAGCCTTGGCTCATATCCCTGGTCGCGGGTCCCGTCTATGTCCTGTCGCTGGTGGCCGTCGAATGGCCCTTTGCCGGCTTCCTCATGAGCAAGGCCGCCGAGAACCGCTTCTTTGGCACCGGTTATCACGACTACAACATGCCCTCGACATCGATGGACGTCAAACGCCAGTTCCTCCATCCGGAGCACGGCGCCGTTCTCTGGCTGGGCCTTGCTGAGGCGACGCTCTACGCGGCCATCATCATCTGGCTGGGCCTCGCGCTCGGCCGCTGGATGAAAAAGATTCAGCGATGATGCGCCGCCTCTCCATCGCCGTCGTTGTCGCCGCCGCGCTGCTCTTACTGGTCACGCCCGCGCGCGCGCACCTCGGCAGCCCGGATGTCTATGTAGAAGGCAGCGCCGGTCCCTACAAGCTTTCCGTCGTCGTGCGGCCGCCGCTCGTCATCCCCGGAGTCGCCGAAATCGAGCTCCGCTCGCAGACTCCCGGCATCGACCGCATCGAGATCGCGCCCATCCCGCTTACCGGCGAAGCCTCGAAGTATCCGCCCGTGCCCGACGCGATGCGGCGGCCTACATCGGACGCGCAGTACTACACCGGCCATCTCTGGATCATGGCCACCGGCTCCTGGCAGATTCGCTTCACCGTCTCCGGCAGCCAGGGCCCTGGAGTCTTCTCCGTCCCCGTGCCCGCGACCGCCCTGGGCACGCGCAAAATGCAACCCGGCCTGGGAATCATGCTGGCGATTCTAGGCGTGATTCTTCTCATCGGCCTGGTCGGCATCGTAGGAGCGGCCGCTCGCGATGCGCTTCTTCCTCCCGGTGCTAAAGCCACACCTGCCCGTCACCGCTCTGCAGTTGTAGCTATGACAGTTGCATTTGTCGTGCTCGTCGCCGCCGTCATCTTTGGAAACAAATGGTGGGGCGCGGAAGCCGCGGACTACAGCCAGAATGTTTACAAGCCGCTTCAGATGCAGGCCCAGCTTGAGACCGGGAACATTCTCGATCTCAAGCTCTCCGATCCGGGATGGGTCAAGCAGCGCAAGCTCGACGACTTCATCCCCGACCACAACCACCTCATGCACCTCTACATGCTGCGCTGGCCCGGGGTCGATGTGGTTTTTCACCTCCATCCCGATCAGGTCGTTCCCGGCGAATTTAAACTCGCGCTGCCCAATGTCCCCAGAGGCGACTACCGGCTCTACGCCGACGTGGTGCACGCCAATGGATTCCCCGAGACCATCGTCTCCTCCGTCAAGCTGCCCTACATCTCCGGGCGCGCGCTGGCCGGCGACGACGCTGAAGGAACCGCGGTCGCGCTCAAGTACGCGGGCGAGGCTTCGCAGACCAGCACGAGTTATAGACTTCCCGACGGCTACACCATGCTCTGGAAGCGCCCCAATGTGCTCGTAGCGAATGCGCCCTACGACTTTACCTTCGAGCTGCTCGATGCCAACGGCCAGCCCGCCAAAGACATGGCTCTCTACATGGGCATGCCTGGCCACGCGGCTTTCGTAAAAACCGACGGCACCGTCTTCGCGCATATCCATCCCTCGGGAACGGCCTCGATGGCCGCACTCATGCTCGCCCAGGCCCAAAACAATCAGGCACAGATCCCAGGCGCTTCGTCGCCCGTGCAAAGTGATACGACCTTAATGCCCGGCGCCGGAATGCCCAGCATGGACATGAGCGGGAATGCGATTTCGAACACCGTCAGCTTCCCCTATGGATTCCCCACCCCGGGAACTTACCGCATCGTAGTTCAGATGAAGCACGACAATGAAGTCGAGACGGGATTCTTCGATACGGAGGTTAACGCGCCTGCCGGTAAAATTTGAATCCCGCAATGAACACGGGAATTAGCAAAAAGGCTATCAACAAAGCAGGCCCAAAAGGGGAGCTCGTCTCGCTATGTGGAAGCTTATCCGGTGGAACAGGGAGCGATGGAGGAATGAACAGAGATGCGGCGCACATCAAGGCAGAGAAGTGCATAAAAAGTTGGCTCCAAAAGAAATGAATTGAACTTCACTCTGTCATTGATATCTCCGGCTTCAGCGATTAGCCAGTTGTTTTCCTAAAATTTGGCTACGCTAGTTCCGTTTTGGAACATAAATCGTGTTCCCAGAATTGGGACGGAAAATCAAACGCCCGGCACGAGGCCGGGCGTTTTGCGTTTGACGGCGAAGCCGCGTGTGCCCGCTCTGACTAAGAGCACCCACTCGTGCTCCCGCAGCTCATGCAGCGGTAGCAGCTTCCGTTGCGAACCATGATGGCTCCGCAGGTGTGGCAGCTTGGAGCGTCGCCCATGTCGTAGAGACCCTTCATTGCGTCGGCGGCGTGATAGACGCCGCGGTCCTCAATGTGGGGCACAGACGACGATTCATAACTAGTAGCATGAATCTCCGGCAGAATCCCGCCCAGCGGCGCGTTGGTTGCGCCCATGCCGCGCGTCGACGAATGCTGGTCGGCGGAGAAGCGCGTCGGCTCATCGCCGCTTGCGAGCGCCGGAGAAGCTGCGGGAGCCAGTCCCGCGAACAGCGGCAGCTGCTGGCCCGACAGGAAGCGCAACTGGATCCAGCGGAAGATGTAATCCATGATCGACTTCGCAAAGCCGATCTGCTCGTTGCCCGTCCAGCCTGAGGGTTCGAAGCGGCTGTGCGCGAACTTCTCGCACAGTACCTTGAGCGGCACGCCATGCTGCAACGAGAGCGAAACCGCCGTGGCGAAGCTATCCATCAGGCCGGAGACCGTCGAGCCCTCTTTGGCCATCTTGATGAAGATTTCGCCAGGCTGCCCATTGGGATACAGCCCAACCGTGATATAGCCTTCATGACCGGCGATGCCGAACTTATGGGTGAGTGACGCGCGCTCCTCGGGCAGGCGGTGGCGCACGGCGCGCGGCGGCGCGCTGTGGTCCTGAACATCGGCCAGCGGAGCCGCGCTGCGCGCGATCGATGCGAGCGCAGCCGTGAAGGCATTGGTTGCGTCTACGACAGACTTCGCCGTAACTTCGATCTTCTCTGAGATCTTTCCTTCGAGCGTCTTCACATCGGCTTCAGAAGCGGTCTTGCCGGCAGAAAGCGCAGAGAGCACACGATCCGCAGCGGCGTTTACAGTCTCATCGGCCGCAGCACCCTTAATGGCTTTGGCTCCCTTGCCATCGGAGACGTTGAGCGGCTGCGCGCCCTTCGATCCGTCGCGATAGATAGCAACCGCCTTCAGGCCCTGTCTCCAGCTTTCGACGTAAGCCTCGGCGATGTCGTCGATCGTGCAGTCGTGCGGCAGGTTGACCGTCTTTGAGATCGCCCCGGAGAGGAACGGCTGCGTCGCGGCCATCATCTTGACGTGGCCCATGTAGTGAATGGAGCGCGTGCCTTTCGACGGCTTGAAGGAGCAGTCGAATACGGCAAGGTGCTCCGCTTTGATTCCCGGCGCGCCTTCGATCGTGCCCGTCGCGTCAATGTAGCTGACAATGGCGTCGACCTCGTTGTTGTTGTAGCCGAGCTTGAATAAAGCAGCCGGCACCGTGTTGTTGACGATCTTGATCATGCCGCCGCCAACCAGCTTCTTGTATTTGACCAGCGCCAGATCGGGCTCGATGCCGGTCGTATCGCAATCCATCATGAAGCCGATCGTGCCCGTCGGCGCAAGCACCGTCACCTGCGAGTTGCGATAGCCATGCTTCTCGCCGTGCGCCAGCGCCTTGTCCCAGCAATCGCGGCTGGCGTCGATCAGGGCGTCAAGCTGCGGGACCACAAAAGGCTCCGAAGAATTCTTCGATTTGCCGATGTTGTTCACCTCGGCGCGATGCATGCGAATGACGTCGAGGAAAGGCTCGCGGTTGACGTAAAAACCTGGGCACGCTCCACCTTCATGATCGACCGAAGCGGTGAGCGGGGTGGCCGAAGCCAGCGGCGGGCACTTCTCGGCAATGCGTGACGACTGCAGATACGCCTCGCCGCACATGATCGCGGTTAGCGTCGCGGCAAAGTCGCGCCCGGCGTCTGAATCGTAAGGCAACCCAAACGACATCAGCAGCGCGCCCAGGTTTGCATATCCCAGGCCGAGCGGCCGGTAGTCGTGCGAGTTCTTCGCGATCGATTCCGTCGGGTATCCGGAGTTATCGACCAGGATATCCATCGCCGTGATCATGATGTCGATCGCCTTGCGATAGGCGGCAATATCAAATGTGCCTGAAGGTGTTACGAATTTCAGAAGGTTGAAGCTCGCCAGGTTGCAGGCCGAGTTGTCGAGGAACATGTACTCCGAGCACGGATTCGACGCGTTGATACGCGCCGTATTCTTCGACGTGTGCCACTTGTTGATCGTCGTGTCGTACTGCATGCCGGGGTCGCCGCACTGCCACGTGGCCTCGGCGATCTTGTGCATGATCTCGCGCGCCTTCTTCGTCTCGACCGGCTTGTGATCCTTGACGGTATAGGTGGTGAAGTCGCCGTCGCGCTCATAGGCGCGCATGAATTCGTCGGTCACACGAACGGAGTTATTCGCGTTCTGAAAAAATATGGAACTATAGGCCTCCGAGTCCGGACCCGACGATCCGTCATAGCCTTCGCGCATCAGCGCCCAGGCCTTGGCCTCTTCCTTCATCTTGCACTCGACAAAGTCGAGAATATCCGGATGGTCCACGTTGAGGATGACCATCTTCGCCGCGCGGCGCGTCTTGCCGCCCGACTTGATGACGCCAGCAAAAGCGTCGAATCCGCGCATAAAGCTTAGCGGACCCGATGCCGTGCCGCCGCCCGACAGCTGTTCCATCGATCCGCGCAGCGTGGACAGGTTCGTGCCCGTGCCCGAGCCCCACTTGAAGAGCATGCCCTCGGTCTTGGCTAGGGTCAGGATGGAGTCGAGCGAGTCGTCGACCGCATTGATGAAGCAGGCCGAGCACTGCGGCGTGCGATAGCCGGTGACCGAGAACTCCACCGCGCAGGTGTGCGGATTCCAGTGCCAGTTCTGCGCGTCAGAGTCCGGCTCAAGACGGTCGCAGCCCACGTTGAACCACACCGGCGAATTGAAGGCCACCTTCTGAGTCACCAGCAGGTGCACCAGTTCGTCGTGGAAGATCGCCGCATCCTCCGGCGTCGCGAAGTATCTGCCGGCCAGGCCCCAGTCGCGCACCGTTTCCGCCACGCGAGCGATCAGCTGGCGGACGCCGGTTTCGCGCGCCGGCGTGCCCAGCTGGCCGTGGAGATATTTGCTGGCCACAATGTTGGTCGCGGTCATCGACCAGTCGATCGGCACCTCGACGTCCTTCTGCTCGAAGATGGCCTTGCCGCTGGCGTCGGTGATGAGGGCTGTGCGACGCTCCCACTGGACCTCGTCGTAGGGCGAGACATTCGCCTTCGAGAAGAAGCGCTCGAATCGCAGGGCCGGCTGGGCGGAGGCCTTCGTGGCCGGAGTGTCGACGTGCGTGGTAACGGGAGGGACGGTGGTAATGGATTTGCGGGTGGCCTCGGCCATGGATGCTCCTTCACGGGGGATACAGCGAATTAAGATGTTACGTCTCGACCGGCGGCAAAACCGGGCCCTTGTCCGCCCGCAATCTCCTGAAATTCGCTGGCCACGGGAGTTATCTTCCAGTCAACATGAGGCTTGCGCGCTGAAGCTGGAAATCTTGCCCTTTTCCCATGAACCTGCGGTAAATTTCTAGGGCCGCAAGTGGGAAAGTACCGCTCTTGGTTGTGGGTGTCAAGCTATAACCACAACATCTTGTATTTTAGATTCAAATTGGTAACCCGGTGCTTCAAATTAGGGAATTTGCCTGTGGAGAAATCCCGGAGGCCGCTCTGACAGCGGTCGGGAGGCTTTACACTGACCGCCCCCGTTAACCTTGCCCAAACAGCTGTGGAGGTGCCCGCCACCCTTACTCCTTCGAGGCTACGCGCCTGCTGTTCGCCCAACAAGACGCGAAACCGGTGCAAATGCTGTGGAGCGGTGTGGGAGATGTGGACAATGGGGGACCGTTCTCCCGCCGAATCGCTGCGTCCACCTGCCCGTCCCTGAATCTAACCCCCAGGGAAATCTCCCGAGGAGTTGCACCTTGTCTCATACAGCCGAAGAAGTTGAGCGCGTGAAGCATGCGCCCGCGATCCCGGGCGTAATCGAGCCGATTCTGGCCCGCTGGAGCCCGCGAGCTTTCTCGCACCGATCGGTCGCGGCAGAAGACCTGAGGAAGATCTTCGAGGCAGCACGCTGGGCAGCGTCCTCGTTTAACGAGCAGCCATGGCGCTTCCTTGTAGGCCATCGCGGCGACCCCACGTATCAGAAGATTTTCGACAGCCTGGTCGAGTTCAACCAGGGATGGGCCAAGAGCGCGCCTGTCCTGATCCTGTCGGCAGCCAGCAAGCACTTCGCGCACAATAAGGCGCCGAATCACTTCGCAATTCATGACACCGGCGCCGCAACGGCCTACCTGGCGCTGCAGGCGACGGTTCTGGGACTCCATGCACACTCGATGGCGGGTTTCGATCAGGAGAAAGCCCGCGCCGCCTTCGGCATTCCCGCCAGCTTCCACATCGGTGCGGTAACGGCGCTGGGCCATCTCGGCGACGTGGACACGCTGCCGGAAGGGCTCCAGGAGCAGGAGGTGTCTCCGCGGCAGCGGAAGCCGCTGGGCGAGATCGTATTTGTGGAATGGGAGCAGCCGGCCAAACTCTAGCCCTGTTCACTTCCGGGATTCTCCTCGCGCCTTCTTACCTTTTATTCATCTAACGCTGACGACTCCGGCGCATACCCTCTACTCTTGGGCATGCGCCGTGTTCTCTTCTTCCTCAATCCGCTGTTGATGGAACACCGCGACCGGCGCGCGAAGGTCGACCGGATAGCTGCTTTCCTGCGAGGCGAGGGCTGCGTCGTCGAAATGCAGGACACGCTTTCCGCCCACTCCGCCGGCGAGCAGGCCCAGGATGCGGTGGCAAGCGGCTTCGACACCATCTTCGTCTGCGGCGGCGACGGCACCATCTTCCAGGTAATTCAGGGCGTGGCCGGCTCGGAGGTCGCTCTGGGCGTCATCCCCTTCGGCACCGGCAACGTGCTGGCGCAGAATCTGAGGCTGCCGCATGAGGCCATGGCTGCAGCGCGCGCGCAGTTGCATGCCCCGGCGGTCTCCATCCCACTCGGCAAGATCGTCTGCAAGACCCCCGGCCACGTCAAGGACAAGAACTGGTACTTTACTATCGCGGCTGGTATGGGTGTGCACGCGGCGTTGATGAACCTCTCGCCTACGGGTACCGGCAAGCGCGTGGGAGGCCCGCTGGCATACTACGCCGGCGGCATTCGCCTGCTCATTCAGCATCCAGTCGAGCCCTTTGATCTGGAGGTGACCACAACCAGCGGTGAAACCCGCCGCTTCCGCGCCAACGAAGCAATTGCTCTTCGTGTACCCGCCGTGGGTCTCTGGCGTGCCGGGGGAGATCTGCTGCAGCCGGCGCTGCGCGTGGCCAGCTTGCGCGAAACAACCCGGCTGGGCCTGGCGCACGCCAGCTTTCATGCGCTTGTGACGAAAAGGACGAGGGCAGATTCGCGTCTGCCCTATGCGCAGTTTAACGACGCCAGCATGGTCGTGTGCCGGCCCGTCCCGGACTTCGACTATCAAATGCCGCTGCTGGTCGAGGCCGACGGTGAGGTGATCGGATTGGAACGCGCAACCATCACGGTTGCACAACGGCGACTGCGCCTGCTCTGGCCAAACGCCAATTCGTAACCGCGTCGGCCCTGTATCGCGATCAAGGGAGCCGGCCACCTGGTTAGGCTGACCGGCGCCCGTTTCATCCTCAATACATTGCTATGAGTGTCCGCTCCGGACCAAGCCACGCGGTCTGCACGCCGATCTGTTTCTCCAGCTTTGACTTAGGAAGCTCCACGTTGATCGCGATCGACGGGACGCTAATCTCACGAAGGAAGTAATGGTCGCCCAGTCTGTCGAAGATCAGTCTGCTCGAATACACGGTAGTGTCGCCGGCTTCCTCGGTCCTGCTCAGAACCGTGATCTCCTGTTTGTCGTTCGCGATCACGACCGTGTCGTTCGGCTCGGCAAAAAATTTGTAACTCCCTGCCGGCATCTGCTTGCTGCCGACAACAAAATCGAATGGGACATTCGCGCGGACTTCGTGGCTCTGCGCCAGCAGGCTGCTACCGGCCGTGCACGCTCCTGCCAATACGATGAGGGCGATTGCTGGAAATCGTTTCATGGGGAATCTCCTTCAAACAGAGGCTAGCCGCCCATGAACACACCCGTCGTTAAACTCCCGTCTAATAGTTGCTGAATTTCGACGCTCCCGTTTGACAACTGCGGGACTGCGCGGGAATCTGGCCAGCTACTGCGTCGGCGTGGCCGCATCAGAATTCGCAGGCTGCACGCCTGTCACCTGCCAGCCTTTATCGCTCTTTACCAACGTGGCCGTTGCTGTCTGCTGCCCGGAAGTATCCGCGGCAAGCGTGGGAAAGCCCGTTTTCATCTCAGGAGTGCTGGCCCAATCCGGTACGCCCGTCACGGCGTAGTGATAGTTCACGGCATATTGCGTGGCACTCGCATCAGGCGGAGTAAAGCTGTCGATCGACGTCACCTCACGATGCCCAAAGCAAAAGTTGCCATATCCAGGCTGCGACGCATCCGCCGTCCACACGGTCCGCCCTTTATCCGACAAATCGTAATCGTTCACCTGCTTCGATCCGATCAGAAAGCGCTTCTTCTCGGCAGAAGTGCGGGTAAGCATTCCGGCGTCGGTCAAGGCATCGAAGCCCTTCGTCTGTGCGTCATTCGACGTGTCTGCCTGCGCCGGAAATTTTATCGAACTCGACCACAGGCACTCCTGCTTGGCGCCATAGTAGTCGTTGATTGCGGATTTGAATGCACCCTTATCGACGGTATTCGTCCTGCACCCGGCAGCCGTCAACATGACGCCGCACACGGCCAGAGTCACCAGATTTCTTGTACGCATTTACGGGAGAATCTCCTTCTCTCCCTCAGATGCAGAAAATCCGCTCTTACAGTCCGTCCTGTTCACTCTTTTTGATCAGGCGCTATTTATGGTGTGTTGCCGCACTCTTGCCCTGCGCCAGCCGGTCGACCTCTGACCCCGCCAGCAGGAACGCCCCCACGCCGTAAACATAGCTTGACGAAGGCTTGAAATCCCCGGGAGCCGCGCCAATCGGCTGAATGCATCCCAGCCGCCCATCCACATAAATATGAGATACCAGCCCCGCCCATCCCTTCTCGACGACCGGCAGATACTTCGCCCGATCGAGAAGCCCGTGCTCGATTCCCCACGCCAGCGAGTAGACAAAGAACGCCGACCCTGAAACCTCGGGCAGCGGGTAGGCGTCGGCATTCAGCAGTCCCGGTCGCCACAATCCATCCGCTCCCTGCAGCGCCGCAACGCGCTCCGCCATTTGGCGATACTGCTCCTCATACTTCTGCCGCGTGGGATAGTCCTCCGGCATCGTTGCCAACACGCGCGCCAGCCCCGCCATCACCCATCCATTCCCGCGCGACCAGAACAGCTTCTTCCCATTCGCCTCCGTCTTGTGCAGATAGCTCGCATCGCGAAAATACAAATGCTCCTCAGGATCGTAGAGAAGCTTCGATGTGATCCACCACTCGCGATCCATGTAATCGAGATACGCCTTGTCACCCGTCGCCTGATACAGCCGTGCCCACACCGGAGGAGCCATGAACAGCGCATCGCACCACCACCAGACCGGCTTCTCTGGGTCATCCGGCGTCTTCATCAACGCATCGAACTGCTCCCGTGTCGGCGTAATCATTCGCGGGTCATGGTGATCCTGATAAAGCTCCAGGTAGGTCTGTCCGATCGCCTGATCGTCGGCATGGATCAGGCGCGGCCCCAGCTTCCAGTCGAACTTCTCCCCCACCTGCACCATCGCCTCTTCGTATTGCGGCTCGGGCAACGTCTTCGCAGCGTCCATAAATCCCGCATAGAGCGCGGCAAACGTCCAGTCCTGGCTGAAGTATGGCCGCGCTCGCTCCAGCTCCCAGTCGCCAACCTTGCGCATCGCGGCCTCGATCGCCTTCTGCCTGAAGGCCGGCGAAAGATTCGCAAGCGGCGGAGGATTATCCAGAGTGTCTCCCACGCCTGCGCGATTACCCGGCTGTGCAGCCGGCGTAGTCTGACCGGCGACGTCAGAGATCAGCGTGAAGGCAAGACAAGCGACCGCAGGCAGCAGAAGTACTTTGCGCATGCACCATCCTCATTGTGGCGAAGAAGCGACAAGCTATCTTAAATGTGCGCACGCGCTCGCTGGAAACATGCCATCCCGTATAGCGGGACGCAATTGCATATTCGCCGAGACACGCGTCACATGGTTCTGATAAACCAGAAATTGCGGACCATGAAGCAAAGAGTCCACCACAGGCGCAACGATGCCTAAATCCAATCTCTTCGTGACAACAGTTGGCGCGGTTTTCCGGCAGGGCGCGATCGCTCTGCTTCTCTGTCTGGCCTTCAGCCAGGTTTCAGCTGCTCAACAGCTGCCATGGTCGCAGCGGATGGCCAACTCGACCATCGCGCGCTGGCAGGCGGGGCGCTTCGTTGCTCCCAACGAAAAGTGGGCGTGGAACTATGAGCTCGGCACGCTGCTGAACGGTGTCGATGCCACGTGGTACGGCAGCGCCGACGGCGCATATTTCCGTTACACGAAGCAATCGGTCGATGGGCTCGTCGCACCCGATGGCTCGATACCGACCTACGATCCAGCCGCAAATTCGCTTGACAATATCGCGCTGGGCCATCAGCTGTTGCTGCTCTATCGCGTAACTCGCGATGCCCGCTACTATAAGGCCGCTACCCTCCTGCGCCAACAGCTTTCCACGCAGCCGCGGACCGCCTCGGGCGGCTTCTGGCACAAGCAGATCTATCCCAATCAGATGTGGCTCGATGGCCTCTACATGGCCGAGCCTTTCTACGCCGAATACGCGACGGTTTTCCAGGAGCCGCAGGATTTCGCTGACATTACGAAGCAGTTCACGCTGATTGAGGAGCACGCGCGCTCGTCACAGACTGGCCTGCTTTATCACGCCTGGGACGAATCAAAACAGCAGCCGTGGGCTGACAAGACCACCGGCACATCGCACATCTTCTGGGCGCGCGCTATGGGCTGGTACATGATGGCCCTGGTCGACACGCTGCCCTACTACCCTCCCGACGATCTCGGCCGTGCGAGGCTGCTTGCCATCCTGAATCGCACCGCCGCCGCCATCGTTCGTTATCAGGATCAGGACACCGGCCTTTGGTATCAGGTCCTCAACAAGCCCGGCGAGAAGGGCAACTATCTCGAATCCTCCGCCGCCTGCATGTTTACCTACGCACTGCAGAAAGGCGTCCGCCTCGGATACCTGCCGCAGACCTACTCAGCAAATGCCGGCCGTGCATGGCAGGGAATCCTGAGCCACTTCGTTCAGACAGACGCCAGCGGGTCTGTAACACTTACCGGCACAGTTAAGGGCGTCGGCCTGGGAGGCAATCCCTATCGCGACGGCTCCTATCAATATTATGTAACTGCTCCTGTCGGCAGCAACGATCCCAAGGGTGTCGGCGCATTTATGCTAGCCGCGACCGAGATGGAGATGGCTCCGGCCGCAACCACCATGCAGGGCCAGAAGGTCGTCGTGGATGCCTGGTTCAATAGCCAGCAACGGAAAAACGCCGCCGGCCAGTCCGAGTACTTCCATTACAAGTGGAATGACTTCGCCGATAGCGGCTTCTCCCTCTTCGGGCACATCTTTGAGAGCCATGGCGCCGCGCTCGATACGCTCTACACAGCTCCCACCGTCGAGAAGCTCAAAGGCGCGCAGTACTACGTCATCGTCTCGCCCGACATTCCCGCCAAGAATCCCCATCCTCACTACGTACAGCCCGAGGACGCGGATCAGGTGGCCGAGTGGGTCAAGCAGGGCGGCGTTCTTATCCTGATGGAGAACGATCCTGACAACGCCGACATTGATCATCTCGACCTGATTGCAGACCGCTTCGGCATCCATTTCAATAACAAGCTCAGCCATCACGTCGTCGGCAATGATTTTCCAGCAGGATATATAGCGGTAAAAGGCGGCGATCCGCTCTTTCACGATCCCCACACCCTCTACATGAAAGACACCTGCACAATTTCGATCAAGGCTCCCGCGACATCGCTGCTTGAGGACAAGGGCGACATCATGATGGCCACCGCAAGATACGGCAAGGGCTTCGTCTTTGCCGTCGTAGACCCGTGGCTTTACAACGAGTACACCGATGGCCGCAAGCGTCCCCCGATCCAGGACAACTTTGCCGCCGGAAAAGAACTGGTGCGCTGGCTATTGGATGAGAAACTGCAGAAGCCTGGACAATAGCCGCTAAAGATTGCAATGAAGGGAAGTTTGCTCAACGAAGACCATGAAGACCTATCTGATAGCCGACCCAGTCCGATATCCAACCATGTCGACCGTGCAAATTCGCGAGACATTCCTCATCGATGCACTCTACGAGCCCGGCGCGCTTCGCCTCGCATACGTCGATGTGGATCGCGCGGTGGTTGGATTCGCCGCCCCGCTGGGCGCCGCAATAACCCTGCCCGCGGACGCGTTGCTGCGCGCCGAGTATTTCAACGAGCGTCGTGAACTGGGCGCGCTCAATATTGGCGGCCTCGGCCTCATCCACGCCGACGGCGTCACCCACACCATCGAGAACCTCGATTGCCTCTACATTGGGCGCGGAGCTCGGGACGTCGCATTCGAGTCAAGCGATCCAGCCTCGCCCGCGCTCTTTTATCTGCTCAGCTACCCGGCGCACGCCAGCTATCCCACCACGCTGATTCGCAAAGACCAGGCCGATCCGGTCGAGCTCGGCAGCGCGGAAACCTGCAACCGGCGCACGGTCTGCAAATATATCCATCTTGCCGGTGCCCGCAGCTGCCAGCTTGTGATGGGCGTTACCCATCTGCAGCCCGGCAGTGCCTGGAACACCATGCCCGCGCACACGCACATGCGCCGCTCCGAGATCTACATGTACTTCAATCTTGGCGAAGACGCCCGCGTCTTTCACCTGATGGGTCCACCGGAAGAGACGCGGCACATCGTCATGAAGGATCGCGAGATCGTCGTTTCTCCCGGCTGGTCGATCCACGCCGGCGTGGGCACGCAGGCTTATAGTTTTTGCTGGGGCATGGGCGGAGAGAACCAGGACTACGCGGATATGGATCCCGCGCCGCTCCGAACCCTTCGCTGATACGCCAAACTTTCTGAGGAGAGTTAGAAGTGAAACTGATCGCAATTCTCGCAGTGGCGGCGCTCGCGTCTCCTTGTCTCGCGCAGACCGGAAGCAACAGCGCCGAGGTATTTTCCGGCAAAGATGTGGCTGCGCAACTGGCGACCCTGACGCAAAAAGCAAAAGGTCCCGGCAGCAGCGGAGCAACGCTGGGCGACTACAAGTCGCACGCCATCAAGCTTTCTGTCCGGACAGCCAGCGGCGGCGCCGAGGTCCACGCCCACTACGACGACATCTTCGTTGTCACCGGAGGCAGCGCGACCCTCATCACCGGCGGCACCGTCGTCGACGCGAAGACAGGCGCCGATGGTGAGACAAAGGGCGTCAGCATTCAGAATGGAAAATCGCAGACGATCACAAAGGACGACATCGTCCACATCCCCGCGGGCACACCGCATCAGTTGATCATCGCCCCAGGGACTACCTTCAGCTCGATCGTCCTGAAGGTGAGGGAATAGCGGCCTTACACGCCGTCGCGCGGCTTATTGATGCGCACAAAGTCCGTATTCTGCGTCGGCTCCGCTTCGCACTCGATAGCAATCGTGGTCACGGGAAAATCCGGAGCCTGCTCCGGCAGCCCGACGAGCTTTGTCTGAAACTCATCCTGAGTGACTTTCACATCCGCGCCGGTCTTCAGCAGCCGTGCCGACTTCACCTTCGTCTGCAGTCCGCTGATGGCGACGTACCCGCCCGGCCAGAAGTGAACGTGCATGTAGAGCGTGTTACCGGTCCTCGTGAAGCTTGCGTAGTTCGAACGCCTCACCTGGCACAAATCAGATTTATAAATGGTGTCGCCGTTCGTCTCCATCCACTTGCCCACCTCGGTCAGTATGCGGACAGACTCTTCAGGAATCGACCCATCCGGCTTCGGCCCGATATTCAGCAGATAATTCCCGCCGTCGCGCGCGCATTGAATCAGGTTGCGGATCACGGTGCGTGACGACTTCCAGTCGTCGTCCGCGCGTTGATAGCCCCAGCTGTCGTTGAGCGTCATGCATGCTTCCCACGCCCGCCCATTCGTCTCCGCCACAATCTTCTGTTCCGGAGTTGAGAAATCGCCCTGCAGCTTATTGCGATTGTTGACGATGATCTCCGGCTGCAGCTCGAAGACCATCGCGTTCATGCGCTCCGACTCCCAACCCTTCGCATCCAGCGGCCACGCCACGTCGTACCACAGCACATCGATCTTCCCGTAATTGGTCATCAATTCGCGGATCAGCCCATGCGTGTAATCGACAAACTGCCTCCGCGCCGCCTCATCAGTCGCGCATTTCGCGCCATCCGGATGGTGCCAGTCCATCAGCGAGTAGTAGAAACCGACCCGCAAGCCCTCCGCGCGCGCCGCTTCCACGTATTCGCGAACAACATCGCGCCCGGGGCCCTGCTTTGCCGCGCAATAGGGAGTCAACTTGGTGTCGAAGTTGCAAAAGCCCTCGTGATGCTTCGTGGTCATCACCATGTACTTCATGCCCGCCTGCTTCGCCAGCTTGGCCCAGGCTCGCGGGCAATGCGATGCCGGATGAAACGTAACCGCATGCGGCACATATTCATTGATGGGGATGGCTTCGTTTTCCATTACCCATTCGTGCCTGCCGATCGTGCTGTAGACGCCGAAGTGAATAAACATGCCGAACTTCGCGGCGTGCCACCATTGCATGCGTTCCGCGCGGGTCTGGTCCTGGGCCGTCACGCTCTGCACCGGCGACTGCGGCGGATTCGCCTGAAAACGAGCAGCCGGCAGGCCAAGCGCGGCCACCGAGGCTCCGGCGCACTTCAACATGTCACGACGATTCATGCCATTTGCCATCAATAAAGACTCCCGCTAATGTGTCCAGCTCAATGATCAATTCCCGTAATGCCGCAGAAACGGCGACAGCACGTGCGGCTTCCTCTTTGCCTGCATCCCGAGCGATGAGGAGATTTCCCTGCAGCAGCGCAGCAGATGTTCAGCGATAGCCGGCACGCTCTGCACCGTGATGCGCGAAGCCGGACCGGATACACTCACGGCGGCAATCGCCCGGTGATTTTCATTGAAGATCGGCGCGCCGATGCAGCGCACGCCCAGTTCAATCTCCTCATCGTCGATGGCATAGCCACGTCGGCGCACTTTGTTGAGAGACTTCAGCAGCGCCTCCCGCGTGCACAGCGTCTTCGGCGTGTAGCGCACAAAACGAATCTTCGCGATGATCTGCTCGATCGTCTCAACCGGCTGAAACGCCAGCATCGCCTTGCCCATCGATGTGCAATAGACCGGATTTGACGTGCCGATCTTTGAGCTCATACACACGCGCCGATTCGGCTCCACTTTGTCCAGATAGACGACGGAAGTCTTTTGCAGCACGCTCAGATGCACCGTCTCGCCCACCTGCGCCGACAGGCGGCGAAAGTAAGGATGAACGCGCGCGCGTAGGTCAATCTGCTCCACCGCCCGGTTGCCAAGCTCATACAGCTTCAGCCCCAGCCGAAAGCGGTTCTCCAGCGTGCGCTCGATCAGCGCGCTGCGCTCCAACACCATAAGCGAACGGTGCGCGGTGCTCTTGTGCAGGTTCATGCGCTGGCATATCTCGGCCAGGCTGAGTGGCGTGTCGCTCTCGCCCAGCACTTCGAGAACCGAGACCGCCCGATCCAGGCTGTGCAGCTGATAAGGTCCGTCGGCGTTGGCCACCGATTCGGGAAGCGGCGGTGCAAAGGATGTACTGAGTGAAGCTGCCATGGGTTTGTCCTCAATCGTTGATGCGTCTCATCCCGGAGGAAGGCCACCGAGATACATGTAACTCAGAGATGGCGCCTTCGCGAGCAGGCTTGAAATCGCCGGATCGGGAAAGCGCTCAACATACGGCCTGGCCCAGCTGATCTCTTCGGCCGTCGGCGCTCCCTTCGGAGTATCCTGCGCGATGCCCGCGCCCTTCTCGAAGAAGCTGTTATTCACCAGTCCCTGCGTCGAAAGCTCAGCCAGCTTCTTCAGCGCGTAATTGTGCTCGGCGTAAAGATCCAGTCCGTTGTCCTCGCCAAACTCCGCCAGGTACACCAGCGGTGCCGCCGCGAACAGATGATAGTGCAACGCCCGCTGACCGCGCCTCATCTCCAGCGGCAAGGTGCCGTCGGGCTGGATCTCACCCACGCCGACCCGGTAAGCATCCATGCCCCAATCAAAGAGCTTGCGGTTGTTGGCCGCAATGCCCACTGCCGAGATCTCAACGCCAGCCCAGTAGAGGTGATTGTTCTCCGCGTCGCCCGTGCCTTTCTGCCGCCTCGTATCGTAGTAGTCCATCGTCTGCTGAACCACCTTCACGATCCACGGCAGAATCTCATTGGCCTGCTCCGGCGCAATCAATCCGCTGCCGCGAACTTTGAGATACGCGATCGCAATCGCGCCGATCACCCAGCCCTGAACGTAATACGCCTGGTTTGACGACATTTTTCCCGTGAAGACGCCGTCTTTGGCCGCCGAATCCATATGGTGTATCGCGCACTCCGCCGCCTCGCGGCTGCCCGTCGTGCGATACGCATCCGCCGCATCGACAATCCGCTGCCCCAGTTCCTTATCGGGTCCGGAAGTGGCGACATACGCCTTCCATTTCTCCGGATCGATGACCGAAGACTTGCTGTCGGAGTAAAAGCGGTCGGTCGTCAGGTCCGGCGAGAGATGAACAATTGCCGGACACGTATACGATGCCTCCGTCAGCTTCACTTCTTTGCCATCCCAGGGAGAGCGCAGAGTCTCAGCTGCCCTCGCTGCCAGGGGAAGCAGTACCGCAGCCTGAAGCACGAACAGTTTCATCATCATCATCGCTACTGTTTCTCCGCGTAGTCCTCACGATAAGGACTAAACACATCCAGAACTTCCGACTCTTCCAGCGCACTGGCCTGGTGTTGCATGCCGCCGGGAACCACAAAGCTATCGCCCGCGCGCACATCGAATGTCTTGTCACCGCCGACGAATCGCAGATGCCCGCTGATCACGTACACCAGCTGCTCATGCGGATGACTGTGTCTCGCCCCAACCCAACCTTTCTCCATCAGGTGCCGCACCAGCATCATTTCGTTGTTGTAGGCGAGAACCTGCCGCGACAGTCCCGCCTCCGGCGAAAAGAGTTTCGCCTCTTTCTGTTCCACGAGATTAATCTGCTCAGTCATCGTTACATTTCCAGCGCGCCATCAGCGCGCCATCCAGCCCCCATCCACCACCAGAACTTCACCCGTAACGTAATCGCTCGCGGGCGACGCCAGAAAGACCGTCGCGCCCGCAATATCCTCCGGATCGCCCCAGCGCCCCGCGGGAATCCGCTCGAGAATCTGGCGGTTTCGCACCTCGTCCTGTTGCAATGCCGAAGTATTCGTGGTGCGAAAGTATCCGGGGGCAATCGCGTTCACCTGCACATTGCGGCCCGCCCACTCGTTCGCCAACGCTTTCGTCATCTGCGCTACGCCGCCCTTCGAAGCCGCATAAGCCGGAACGCGGATGCCGCCCTGAAACGACAGCAGCGATGCAATGTTGATGATCTTGCCCTGCTTCCGTTCGAGCATCGCGCGCCCCGCCAGCTGGCACAGGCGAAAGACGCTGGTCAGGTTCACCTGGAGCACATTCATCCACGCATCCGGATCGTAGTTCTCCGCCGCGTCCCGATAAATCATCCCTGCGTTGTTCACCAGGATCGCCGGCGCTCCCATCGCATTCGACACAGCCTTGTAGAGAGAATCCGCTCCGTCAGGCTTGCTCAGATCGGCGGCGAAGCTCTGCGACTCGCGCCCCAGCGCCCGTATCTGCTCGCGGGTCTCGTCCGCGGGGCGGCGATTCCCATGGCATGCCACCGACGCTCCAGCCTCAGCCAGTGCAATGGCAATGGCCGCGCCTAGGCCGCTCGCCGATCCTGTCACCAGCGCGACCCTTCCATCCAAGCGAAACTTATCGAGAATGGCCATCTATCTCTGTGCGGTACGGCGTTCTGCTATGCGAACCAAAACAAGAGCCATTCTTTTTGCTCGGATGAACGCTTGTCAACGTTTGCAGGCGAGAAATCTGGCCCCATGTACCGCAATGCGGGACGCACATCGTTACTCTTGTGACCCTCGCACTGCTTGAATCACCTCAAGATACGCGCGCGCGATATTCGTGATGATCTCCGGGTTCTTCGCAGCAATTGCCGCCGAATTCACCAGGTCCGCGCCCACACCCAGCGCGCGCGCCCCGGCCTTCAGAAAATCCGCCGCCGTCTCCAGAGTCACGCCTCCGGTCGGAATCAGCTTCAGTTCCGGAAACGGCGCCCGCAGAGACTTCAGATAGCTCGCGCCGCCCATCGCAGAGCAGGGAAAGACCTTCACATAATCGGCTCCCGCCCGCCATGCCGTAATCACTTCCGTCGGAGTCAGAGCGCCCGGAATCGAGACCTTGCCGAGTTCCTTCGTCTTCGCAATCACGTCCAGGTGCAGGCTGGGGCTCACCACAAACTCCGCTCCCGCCTCGATCGTCGCCTGCGCTTGCGCGGCGTCGGTCACTGTGCCTGACCCCATCAGCAGCTTGTCTCCGTATCTTTCCTTCAACTCGCGCATCAATGCCAACGCGTTGGGCACCGTCATCGTCACTTCGACAATCGTCGCTCCGCCGGCCATCATCGCATCGACCAGCGCGTGTGCTGTCTCCACCGAGCTCGCCCGCAGAACGGGGATCAGGCCCACCCGCTCGATCGTCGCTTTTATTTCGTCCGACATTCCTGCTCCTCAGATCTAGCGCTCAATTCTCGCCGAACTGCCCTTCATCACCCGCTCCACCTCGGCGCGCGTCGCCATGCTTGTGTCGCCCGGAGTGCTCATCGCAAGCGCGCCATGAGCCACGCCGCAGCGAACCGCCCACTCCACCGGCTTGCCCGCAATCATTCCGTAGATCAACCCCGAAGCAAATGAATCGCCGCCTCCCACGCGGTCGAGAATGTCGATGTCTCTTTGCGGAACGTGCACAATCTCGTCCTGGTACAGCGCAATCGCTCCCCACGCATTCCGGCTCGCCGTATGCGCCGTGCGCAGAGTCGTCGCGATCAGCTTCAGATTCGGATACGCCGCCGCAACCTCGCGCAGCATCTTCTCGTAGCTGGCGACGGGCAGCTCACCGAAATCTTCCGTCACTCCTTCGAGAGCGATCCCGAGCATCGCCGAGAAATCTTCCTCATTCCCCAGCAACAGATCCACCTTGCGAACCAGCTCGCGATTCACCTCTTGCGCTCTGGCCTTGCCGCCGATGCTCTTCCAGAGCGAATCGCGATAATTCAAATCATAAGAAACGGGCGTGCCGTATTTCCGCGCAGCATCCATCGCGTCTGACGCAACCAGGATCGTCGATTCCGATAGCGCCGCGAATATCCCGCCCGTGTGAAACCACCGCGAGCCGTTCGCCGGCCCGAAGATTTCTTCCCAGTCGAAGTCGCCTCTCTTCGTCTGCGAGACCGCCGTGTTTCCACGGTCCGAGCAGCCGGCCGCCGCGCGCACCCCAAAGCCGCGCTCGGTAAAATTCAAGCCGTTGCGAACCGTGCGGCCCACGCCATCATATGGAATCCAGCGAATCAACGACGTGTCCACGCCGCCCTGCAGAACAAAGTCCTCCACCAGACGCCCGACCGGATTCTCGGCAAGTGCAGTTACGATTCCTGTGCGCAGTCCAAAACACCGACGCAGCCCACGCGCCACGTTGTACTCGCCGCCACCTTCCCAGACCGTGAACTGCCGCGCCGTATGAACGCGGACTTCGCCCGGATCAAGCCGCAACATCACCTCGCCGAGACTCAGGCTGTCCCAGCGGCAAGCTTCAGATTTCACCACGATTGGCTGCATGGAGCGTTCCTCTTACATCGGAGCCATTTCGCCGATGAGGCAGTCGTACCGTATAGCGGTACCGCCATACCCAAGGGCGAGACACAGAAGGCATTCTCCACACCGTATATTACGGCTGTCAAGGGTTCGCCTTCCGTCCTCAGAAGAAAGAAGAATCTTCGTCCCGCATTGCGGTATACGCAGAAGACAGCCTTGTTGAATCAGGGCTATGGTAAGCTTCGCATGATGAAGCGCGCGGAGAAACGCCCAAAGAAAGCTCCCTATAAGGTGCAGGTGCTCGACCGCGCCATCAACATCCTGGAGTTCATTGGCCGGCAAAGCAGCGGAGAAGCGGCTCTTCCTGAATTGTCCGCGGCCATGAAGCTTCACAAGACCACGACACACCGCATTGCCCATGTGCTTGAAAGCCGCGGCCTGCTTCGCCGCGGCCTCGACTCCAGCCGCTATCGTCTCGGCCTCCATCTGTATGATCTCGGATGCCAGGCCCTCGACCACGTCAATATCCGCGATGAAGCCCGCCCGCTGATGACCCGCATCGCATATGAGGTCGGTGAGACCGTGCATCTCGCATTGCTCGATCGCGCCGAGGTGTTGTACATCGATCGCACCGAAGCGCAGCGCTCGGTCACCATGGGCTCCAAGCTCGGAGCCCGCAATCCCGTCTATTGCACCGCCCTCGGCAAAGCAATTCTGGCTCACGCTCCTGCCGCCGAGGTGGATCACGTCTTCGCCGGGTTGCGCATGGAAGCGAGAACAAAGAACACCATCACCAACGTGCTCGCCCTGAAGCGAGAGCTCGAGCGCGTCCGTGAGCGTGGCTTTGCGGTAGACGACGAGGAAATCGAAGAGGGAATTCGTTGTATCGCCGCGCCCATCTTCAATGCCGGCGGCCATGCTGTCGCTGCCATGAGCGTCTCCGGCCCGACGTCGCGCGTCACTCCCGACCGCTATCAGCTCATCGGCAAGACGATGATCAAAGCGGCCCAGGAACTCTCCGCGCGCATGGGGCATCAGGCTCCTGCCCCCACCCCTCGCAAGCGCTGATCCCGGCGATCCCTGAGGTCGAATTACTGCTGACTCCCAGCCGGGAGCATCACCTTGTATCTTTTGGGTCGCTTCGTACCGCATAGCGAAACGGAGATGCATATTCTGCCGAAAATTCGTTGACAGTCATTCGTCAAATCTTTTGTGATGTTCGTCGTCTAATAGCGACTCTGAATTCATGCTGTTGAATTCGGGGCAAATGTTGTCGACCCTTTTGGAGGCAGTAAGAAATGAAGAAGACTCTATCCGCCTGTAGCTGGAGGCTGGCGCTGGTTGCGATGATGACGCTGGCGCTGTGTGCCGGTGCTCATGCGCAGTTGAGCACCGCCACGATCCTTGGCACGATCACCGATGCAAATGGCGCCGTCATTCCCAACGCGACGGTTACCGTGACGCAGACCGACACCAATTTCACCCGCAGTGTCAAAACCGGGGCGGATGGCTCGTATCGCGACGAATTCCTGCCGTTGGGCCCTTATAAAATCGACGTCTCCGCACCGGGCTTCAAAAAGCTTGAGCGAACTGGAATTGTGCTGACCGTCATGCAGCAGGCTAACGTGTCGCTTTCGCTCGAAGTCGGAGCGACGAGCGAGACGGTGAACGTAACCGCCGGCACGTCTCTGGTTAACACGAGCAGTGCGACACTGGGTCGCACCATCTCCAACGTGGAGATCGACAACCTGCCGCTGGTAGGGCGCAATGCGTATCAATTGTTCAGCCTTACCCCTGGCGTGCAACAGAATACCAATACCAACAGCCTCGGTTTTCCTGAGCAGCACGTTTACATTAACGGCTCAACGGATGATTTCACCGGCCAGGTCTCGTTCTATCTCGACGGCGGCCTGAATATGACCGGCCTCCGCAACAGCGGCAATGCCATTCCCAATCCCGATGCTCTGAGTCAGTTCGAGGTGCAGACGAACAACTTCAACGCTACGCTCGGGCGCTACGCTGCAGCGGTGAGCAGCGTTGTGACAAAATCGGGCACCAACCAGTTCCACGGCTCGGCCTTTGAGTTCTACCGCACGAGGAACTTTACCGCGGTTGCCCACAATACTCAAACAAAGCAACCCTATGCCCGCAACGAGTTCGGAGCGACCCTGGGCGGCCCATTCCGGAAGAATAAGGACTTCTTCTTCGGCAGTTACGGCGGACTGCGCGACTCCACCTCTCCCGCATTCAGCGGCAATGTTCCGGATACCGCCCAGCTAGGCGGCAACTTCTCCGAGAATCTGGCCACGGACATTACTTCCTGCTCTCAGAGTCCTACCGCCGCGGACAATGCGAACTTCAAATTTCTTGTCTGTAACCCGGCGACAGACAAGCCCTACCCCAACAACATCATTACCGACCCGCTCGATCCAACGGCAGTCGCCATTGTGAACTATCTATACTCCAAGGGCGTGAAACCAGGAGTCGGAGCAACTGCATTTGGCGATAACAAGTACACCTACAGGGAATATGATCCCACCCCGGAACAGTACAACCAGTATCTGATCAAGACAGACCTGCAGTTGACAAACAATCACCGCCTGACCCTGAGCTACTTTCTCTACGACTACAGCATTCGGTCGAATCCGGGCGGCCTCACACCCCAGCAGTGGAGCTATTCGGACTACGCCACCAAGCAGCACAACGCAAATGTGAGCGACACCTGGACCATCAGCCCGCGCACAATCAACCAGGCGTGGTTGAGTTACACCCGGCAGGCCGGAGGACGCATCCCGGTTCCGGACAACAGCACCTTCGCGGACTTTGGTTCCGACTTCGGGATTTCCGGTTCTCCTTCCCGTGGCCAGGTTTCTGTTCCCAGTTGGTTCACTCTGTCTCAGGCCATCACCGGGCCCAAGGCGGGCACCAACTTGTATGGCTTCCGCGACGTGCTCAGCACGACGCGGGGCAAGCACTCGCTCCAGCTTGGCGCGGAAGCCGCCCTCGAGAAGGACTTCCAGCTCACCTCACTCGATAACTACGGCGTCTTCTCCTATGCCACATCCAAAGGAGTCCGCAGCTCCAACGCCCTCTCCGACTACATGCTTGGCCGTCCGAACACCTATGAACAGGACACCGGCTTGTATGCGCAGGCGAATTACTGGAGCTTTTCATTCTTTGCTCAGGACGACTATCGCTTTCGCCCGAACCTGACTCTTAATCTTGGCCTGCGCTACGACTGGCAGCAAGCTCCCACCGATCCCTGGAACCGCCAGACGAACTTCGTTCCCGGCGTCCAGTCTCATGCATTCACCAACGTAAACATCGCCGGCAAGACCGGCAACCAGCTGGCGCCCATTGGCATGCTCTTCCCGGGAGACCCCGGAGTGCCCGCAAGCGGCGCATTTACTCCGAATAATCACATCTCGCCGCGTGTTGGCATTAACTACGACCTCTTCGGCAATGGCAAGACAATCTTTCACGCCGCCGGCGGCCTCTTCTTCGGTGACATCTCCGGCAACCTATGGGAGCTGCCTTCGAACTTTGCTCCTTATGCCGTCCGCCCCACCTTCAGCAAGGTCGTTTCGATGGCGCATCCGTATTCAAACGACCCAACAGAGTTTCCTGGTGGAACCAATCCATTCCCCACACTGACCTTCGTAGGCAATACGGGGAACGCCAGCTTCCTGGCGCTTAATCAGGTCTCCTCCTTCGATTCCCACTTCCGCTGGCCGGTCACCTATCAGATCAACGCCGGCGTCCAGCAGCAGATCACCCCCACCGTTGCCTTATCCATCAACTACGTCGGCTCTCTCAATCGCAAATTGCCGATCTACCATGACCTCAATCCGCCGCAATTCAACATCACCGCTGCTGGTAAGTCCGGCCCCAGTTGTACAGACCTGACAAAGGCCTGTGCCTACGCCAACACCAGCAGCACCGTGAACAACCGCCGGCCGCTGAACTCAGAGTTTGGGCTCTCGGCATCCAGCCCCACCTACTCAAACGTCTATAACCTGCAATCGAGCCAGAACTCAAACTATAACGGCCTTCAGGTAACCGTTGAGAAACGCCTGTCGCACAACATCACCGCTCGCGGCTTCTACACCTGGAGCAGGACTCTGGCCAGCAATGCACTGGACGGAACCAACCTCGCCAGCAACTTCGTCGATCCCAACTATCCACAACTGGAAGCGCACCAGCGCTCCGATCAGGACCGGCGAAATATGGTGACCGCCAACTTCGAGTGGAATCCCGACTACTTTGGTGGATTCAACTGGTTTGTCAGGACCGCCTTCAATGGCTGGACGATCAGCGCGATCATCACGATGAACAGCGGGCAGCCATTCACCGTAACAACCGGAACCGATGTCAACGGTGATGGCCAGACAAACGACCGCCCGAGCATTCTTCCCGGCAAGATCCAGCGTACCTTCGGCGGCAAGAATTCTCGTGTCGCAGAGATGAACCAGTGGTTCGATACTTCGGCCTATTGCGTACCGGGAACAGCCGGCTGCCCCGGCGTCGGTCCACTGGACCTTCTGGGTACAGAGCGGCCTGCGACTCTCGATGACCCTGGTTATCGGGATATCGATGGCGCGCTCTTCCGCACCTTCGGTATCTTTGAGAACCTGAAATTTCAGGTTCGTGGAGAGGCCACCAACGTCTTCAACCTCACCAACCTGGGTACGCCGAACGGAACGATGAACAGCTCCAACTTCGGCAAGATCACCGGCAGCGGAGGAAGTAACCGCATCATCCAGGTCGGCGGTCGTATCCTCTTCTAACTAACTTGGTTTGTTCTTGCTTCACTGACTCCGGGCGGGACTTCGGTCCCGCCTTCTTTTTTACCAATCAAAGAGCGTGCCATCCAGCTTGCGGTTAATCGGCAGATAGGCCCTCTGATAGGGATACTTCGCCGCGAGCTTCTCATCCAGCTCCACTCCCAGCCCCGGCGCATCGCCCGGATACATATAGCCCGCATCGAACGAATAGCCGTGCGGGAAAACCGCGTCCGTCTCCGCGCTGTGCGGCATATGCTCCTGGATGCCGAAGTTATGTACCGCCAATCCGAAGTGCAGCGCCGCCGCCATGCTCACCGGCGAGAGATCCGTCGCCCCATGGCAACCCGTGCGCACATGAAACAGCGCAGCAAAATCGGCAATCTTCTTCAGATGAGTAAGCCCGCCCGCATGCACCACCGTCATGCGGATGTAGTCGATCCACTGCTTCTCAATAAGAGTCTTCGCATCCCAGATCGTGTTCAGAGCCTCTCCCACCGCAATCGGAGTCGTTGTATGCTGCCGGATAACTCCGAATCCCTCCTGTAACTCTGCCGGCGTCGGATCCTCCATCCAGAAAAGATGATAGGGCTCCAGCTCCTTGCCTAACCGGGCAGCCTCAATCGGAGTCAGCCTGTGGTGGCAATCGTGCAATAAGTGAATATCTTCTCCGACACTCTGGCGTACTCGCTCAAATAGCTGAGGGGCGTGGCGCAGATACTTCTCCGCGGACCACAGACTTTCCGACGGCAGGCCCCGCTCCGCCGGCTCATAGGGCTTGCCACCTTTCGCGACGCCGTAGGTCGAATCCAGGCCCGGAATGCCGCTCTGCGCTCTTACTGCCAGGTATCCCCGGTCAATCTCCCTGCTGACCGCATCGATCGTCTGCTCGATATCCGCGCCGTTGGCGTGCGCATATACCATCACGCCATTGCGGCTCCTGCCTCCGAGCAGGTTGTACACGGGAGTATTCAGCGCCTTGCCTTTGATGTCCCACAGCGCCATGTCCACCGCGGCGATCGCCGACATGGTCACCGGTCCGCGCCGCCAGTAGGCGCCGCGATAGAGATACTGCCAGATATCTTCCGTCTGGAAAGGGTCGCGTCCGATCAGGCAGGGAATAACATGCTCGGTAAGATAACTAACTACAGCAAGCTCCCGCCCGTTGAGCGTCCCGTCTCCCAGTCCGATAAATGCCTTCGTCGGTTTCTATCTTGAGAGTGACAAAGTTACGCCCCGGAGAACATACGTTAACAGAAGCGTTCGTAATCTTCATGCAGAAGCATCCTTAATCTGGCAGCTACTTCGAAAGCTGCGGCGTAATCTCCACATAGTCGACCGGAGCCGGCTCGCCATCGTCCGGATGCCCCTCGATCTTCAGCGTATCTCCGGGCTTAAGCGCAACTCCATGGACCGTAATCCGCGTCGACGTATCGCCGTTCATCTGATCGCCCGGCAGCGAGTTATCCGCGATCCATTCCTTGAGCAACTTGCTGTTGAGATACAGGCTGTAAGTCGACTCACCATGGCGGTAGTCGAAGTACTGCACCGCAATATCGTACGTTCCCGCAGCACGGCTGAAGGTTGTAGTCGCCGTGCAAACCTCCAGCCCCTTGCACACAATGCCCTTCCCGCCCGACGCCGTTTCCCATGGAGCCGCCTCTTCCGGCGCATAACCCGCCAGCTGCATCTCTTCCGCTTCCACGCGGTCCGGATCATGTCCCACCCGGCCCTGCGCATCGGCAACTCCCGACATCTTGTAGAACCACTGGTTCACCGCATCCCGCCAAACGTCCGCGTGCCCTGCCTGATACTTCTGGAGCGCCAGAACCTTATCGTAGCGCTCGTCGTCCACCAGCCCTTTCAGTCCCTCCCATTCCGTCACGAACTTCGCCGCGCCCGCCGCGCCCTCATAATGCGAGTCGTAGATATGCTGGATCACCGTCTTGCCGGAATGCAGCTTGTACGTGTACGCCACATGATGCATGAACAGCAGCAGCTCGTCCGGACACGTCGCCAGCGACTCATACATGCTCGCTACTTGCGGCGGATACTGCCCGATATAGCCCGTCCCGGTCGCCACAGTCCGGTCCATGCCCACGCCATCGTGATCGGCGCGAATCCACTGCCCCCAGCCGTTCCTTTCTGCCGACACAATCCCCGGCCCATAGTGCGAGCGCAGAATATCCGTCAGCGTGCCCAGGCCCAGCGGCCCCGTGTAGTCCTCATAGGTCTTCCACGAAGAGAGCAGCATCGCGTCAATTGTGCTTACCACGGTTGCATTATTTCCGAAGGTCAGCCGCGTCCAGTCATCGGCAATCGTCTGCGCTGTCGTGTCAGGATTCCACGCCAGCCGCCCGAAGCCATACAGATTCGCCATCGCCATCGGATGCCCGAGCCAGTTCGTGTCCAGTCCCACATTCGCCACGCCCGCATATCCGCCCAGCGGCCGCCCGAAGGCCTTCCCCTCCACGATCTCTTTCACCGGCGTATGCCGATTGTCCGCCCGCAGATCGAAATCGAGAGACGTCTTCCACATCGGCACCAGAAACACCAGGTGCCGCTGCTGCCCGGTGTACTCCTGCGTAATCTGCAACTCAATCGCTTCATTGGTCTTTTGAAGGCCCGCGAACAGCGGCGATACCGGCTCTCTCACCTGAAAATCAATCGGCCCGTACTTGATCTGGACAATCACGTTATCGTCGAACTTCCCATCGAGCGGATGGAAGATGTCATACGCCGCGCGCGCCCGGTCTGCCTTCATATCGCGCCAATCGAGGTGATGGTTGTAGACAAAAGCACGATAGAGCAGCACTCCTCCATGCGGCTTCAGCGCGCGGGCCAGCACATTCGCTGCATCCACCGGCGTGCGCCCATATTGCGATGGCCCCGCGCGCCCTTCTGAATCTGCCTTCACCACAAAGCCGGCGAAGTCCGGAATCTGCGCGTAAAGCTCATCCACCGACTTCTTCCACCATGCGATCACCTGCGGATCGAGCGGATCGAATGTGCTCAGCCCGCCCACTTTTTGCGGACTGCTCAGGTCGACCGACATCGCCAGCCGCACGCCCCACGGCCGAAACGCATCCGCAATGTGCGCCACCTGCCGGATCATATCCGGCGTCATCATCTTCAGGTCCGCATTGACGTTATTGACTGCGCAGCCGTTAATGCCGACCGATGCCAGCAGGCGCGCATACTCGCCGGCTCGAGTCAGATCGCCGCGTACCGCGCCCTGGTCGAAGAAGATTGATCGTCCGGCGTAGCCTCGCTCGATGCTGCCGCTCAGGTTGTCCCACTGGTTCACCCACCGCACCGGAGCAGACGGCGACTCAGCAGCCGGCAGCGAGCTCAGCTCATGCTGCTCCGCAATCTCCTCCAGCATCCGAAATGTCCCGTAGAGCACGCCGCGCGCATCCGCTCCTGCGATCACCCAGTACGTGTGGCCGCGCTCGTGAACCCTCGCCAGCGCGAAGCCTTCCGGCCGCAATTGCGCCGCCGGCTTCCAGCGTGGAAACTGCGCCCTCACTTCTGTAACTGTGCCAAGCACAAATGCGCTGTCTGCGGGAACGCCGTTCTCCACATGCACACTTTGCGCCAGCATGCCGTCCACGCCGCGCACCAGCTCGTTCTCGGCGCTCTGCACTACGGCAGAATTATCCAGGGAGACCACTCTGCCCGGCAGCGCGCTGTACAACGCCTTATCTTCGATTGGCGCGTATCGCAGCCATCCCTCTGCGCCCGTCTCAGCCTGCGACCAGACGCCGTTCAGCAGCAGCGTTCCCAGCACTACGAACCACAACCGGCGCACGGCGTTACTCCTCAGCGCGGCAGAGGCGCGCTTCCCTCAATGGCAAATTCACCGCTCAGCCCAGTGCCGGGCGCGGGCTGGGCGCCGCCGACAAAGATCGTGTAGCTCCCCGCCTGCACGCTGCGCTTGCCCGCCGCATCCACTTCGCTCAACTGCCGCGGATCCAGCTCGAACTTCACTTGCTGCGACGCACCCGGTTCGAGATGCACCCTCTGGAAGGCCTTTAATTCGCGCAGCGGCGACACATCGCTCGCCGGCGGCGTCAGATACAGTTCCACTACTTCGTCACCCGCTCGCTTGCCCGTATTGCGTACTTCAGCCTCAACCGTGAGCTGCGCGCCTGCCTTTACTGTCTTTGACGAGAGCTGCAACTTCGAATAGGCGAACTTCGTATAACTCAACCCATAGCCAAATCCATATAGCGGCGTTCCACCAAAGTACCGGTAAGTCCTGCCCTTCATCGCATAATTTTCGAACCCTGGAAGCTGATCGATCGAGCTGTAGAAAGTCACCGGCAGCCTGCCTCCAGGGTTGTTCTTTCCATCGAGCGTCTGCGCAATCGCCTCACCGCCCGTCTCGCCCGGATACCACGCCTCCAGCACCGCCTGCGCATGTTCCTGCGCCCAGTTCACCGCCAGCGCGCTGCCATTCATCAGCACCACAACCAGCGGCTTACCTGTCGCGCCCAGCGCTTGCAGCAGATCCTCCTGGGCCTTGGGCAGCTTGATATCCGTCCGGTCGCCTCCGGAAAATCCCTCCACGTGGATCGGCATCTCCTCGCCCTCAAGCTCGGGCGAAAGGCCCACAAACGCCAGCACCACATCCGCCTTTTGCGCCGCCGCAACAGCTTCGGCGCGCAGCGGCTCTACGGGAGGCGCCCAGTTCAGCGTGATCCCGGCTCCAAACAGCGGCGCATGGTGTTCGTACTCCACGCGCAACGCATGCGGCTGCGTATCCTCAAACTTCAGATGAAACTCCGGCGTCGTGCTTGCACGAAACTCCGACTTCTCACTGCTTCCGAAGCTCGCGACCTCCTTGTCGTCCAGATAAACCTTGTATCCCTCATGGTCCTGGCAGGGATAGCAATGTGCCAGCGTGACGCTGAACGGATAGTCTCCCGCCGCCGGCGCCGTGATCGTCCCGCTCCAGCGCACGCCGAAGTTTTTTGCAGGCAATCCCGGAACCGGGCTGGCGGCATTCCAGTCAAAGTCGATCTGCGGATCGACGCGCGTCAGCACTGGCTTGCCGCTGAAATCCGACGACGCAAAATACTCTGCCTTCAAACCCACCTCGGTAGAACCCGCCTCAGGATGCAGCGCCGTGCGTGGCACCGGAACACCCAGCCCTTCCACATACGGCGAGCCCTGCGCATAAATCACCTTCGCGCCGCGAAACTCCTCTCGAATCCCATCCACCGGTAGCACGGGATGCGACGGCACCGCGTTGTAATTTCCTTCGAGCGCCGCCAGCGCCGCCGCATTCGGACCCACCACCGCGATCGTCTTCACTCCCGGCTTCAGCGGCAGAAAATCATTCTCGTTCTTCAGCAGAACCATCGACTCCCGCGCCGCCTTTAATGACAAAGCTCGATGCGCCGCCGAGTCATCCTCGCTGTAGGGAATCCGCGCGTACGCGACCTTGCTTTCCGGATCGAACATCCCCAGCCGGAACCGCGCTGTGAAGAGCCGCTTCACCGCCGTGTCCAGTGCGCTTTCCGGCAGCAGGCCATCTTTGACCGCCTTCACCAGCGCCTTGTAGGTGTTGCCGCAATTCGTATCCGTTCCCGCTAGCACGCCCGCCGCCGCGGCATGCTCCGCGTCTGGAGAATACTTGTGCGCATCGGCGTGAAAGAAGTCGTCGATCGCTCCGCAATCCGACGTCACATATCCGTCGAAGCCCCAGTCCTTACGCAGCGTCTCTTCCAGTAGCATCTTGCTTGCGCACGCCGGCACGCCATCGACCGCGTTGTACGCGCACATCACCGAATCGGCATGGCCCTCGGTCACCGTTGCTCGAAACGCCGGCAGATAAGTGTCTTCGAAATCGTACGGCGAAGGATCGACATTGAAGCGATGACGCTCCGACTCCGGCCCGCTATGCACCGCGAAGTGCTTTGGCGTCGCCACTGTCTTCAGATATGTAGGGTCGTCACCCTGCAATCCCTTCACGAACGCGACACCCAGCCTGCTGGTGAGAAACGGATCCTCCCCGTAAGTCTCCTGTCCGCGTCCCCAGCGCGGATCGCGAAAGATGTTGATATTCGGCGACCATATCGTCAGCCCGAAATAGATGCTGTGCACGTTGTCGCGCATCGCCTGGTTGTACTTGGCGCGTGCCTCGGTCGAAACCGTGGTCGCAATATCCCCGACCAGATTCGTGTCCCATGTTGCCGCCATGCCGATCGCCTGGGGAAACACCGTCGCATATCCCGATCGCGCGATGCCGTGCAGTCCTTCGCTCCACCAGTCATACTTCGGAATGCCCAGCCGCGGAATGGCATCCGCGCCGTTCATCATCTGCCCGACCTTCTCTTCGAGCGTCATGCGCGAGACCAGATCATCCACCCGCTTCGCCACGGGAAGGGAAGAGTCCATGTAGGGCGCCGTCGCCTGGCAAACTCCGTTCGTCCAGCCCAGAGCACAAAAAGCAGTAATCGTAACCGCCTTCAGCCATCGCCCATCTGCGAGTATTCGCACCGTTCCTCCTCTTGCTGTTTCCCCGTGCAATCGCCCGCTCTCATTCTGGGCCATCTGCTGCGACGTCGCGTCCATCCGTCTTTAGTACGAGTCCCAAACTATAGCGGCCAGCCATAAGCAGTGTCAATCGTCCGGGAACATCCCCGCCTCATTTCCCGGCAACCTGCCGCGCGGCCTTTCGAGCCCCTGCCTTTTGCATGCCCGTCTTTTGCGCCCGCGGACGTCTCGACTTCACCGCGTACGCTGATTCGTGGCCTGTCTCCCGGCCGCTATCCCGGCCCGATCGCCTTTGCAGCACCAGCGCCGCCGCTCCCCGCAGTCTGGCCACCTCGCCCTCGTGCGTGGGCATCAGCCTTGCCGGCACTCCAGCCAGCGTCAGCCTCGCAATGTGCTCTTCGATAATCGGCCCATAGCGATGCCACGCCGAAGTGACGTCGCCCGCCACCAGAATCACCTCCGGCGACAGCCCGGCCAGGATCAGGCGCATGCCCCGCCCAATGGCATCAGCCTGCCGCGCGAGCGCCTCCACCGCATGTGCATCGCCGCCCTCGGCCGCGCTCAGCAGCTGCTGAAAGGTCAACCCCTTCGATGGATGCGCAAGATCCGTGTAGTAGTGGAGCGCCGCCCGGCATGAAGCGAAAGTTTCCCAGCACCCCTTCATCCCGCACGCGCACAGCGGGCCATTCGGTTCGAGCGGAGCATGCCCAAACTCGCCCGCCATCCCATGCTGCCCGGTGATTAGATGTCCGTTCACGAAGATGCCCGTGCCGACGCCTTCTGAAACCGTCACCAGAACCGCATTCCGCACGCCCTCCATCCGCCCGAACCAGAGCTCGGCCAGCAGGCAGGCGTTCGCAGCATTTTCAAGCGCCACCGGCAGGCCGGTCCTTTTCTCGATGGTCTTCTTGATATCGAACGTTGGCCAGTGCAGATTCGGCGCGAAGATCAGGCGCTCCGTCTCCGGATCCACCCGCCCCGGCAGGCTGATCCCGATCCCTTCCACCGACTTGCGAGGAAAATTCGCTTTTAGCCGCAGGATGCAGTCGATCAAAAGCTCGACCGCCGCCGCCGGATCCGCCCCCAGCGGAATCAGCGACCTCGACAGCAGCCGCCCATTCAGATCGACGACCGCCACCGACGACTGCGCCGGATGCACATCCGCCGCTATCACCACCAGGTCCTCGTTCAGGCCCAGCAGCGTAGGCCGCCGCCCGCGCGGCCTGCGTGCCACCGCGCCTTCCTGCACCCACTTTTCCTCGATCAGTTGTTCGATGATCAGTGAAACCGTGCTGCGCTGCAGTCCCGAGAGCCGCGCCAGTTCCGCACGCGAGATCGGCTGCCGCGAGCGGATCATCTCCAGCACGATGTCGCGATTAATATTCCGCGCCGTCTCGCTCGAGGCCAGTTCAATGTAGCTCAGGTCGACGCGCCGCATGCCCCGGGCGGTGCGACCCTGCTGTTTCCGTTCCTTACCCATCAGCACACAAGAATAATCGTAATCAGCGTTTCCGTGATTACGTTTTTCCACGAACAGAGTGCGTAAGCGGAGTCAAGAGCGCCTAATTCCTCCGCAGTCCGCTCGGCGGAGCGGCCGGTTTAGGCTTCATGATTCCTGCCGCCTGTTCATCCGGCCGCGCCGTTGCCGCTGCGCCCAGTTGCGGGCCGCTGGTCGCGCGCGAGCCAAGCGCCGTGCCCAGCGGGCGCAGGTTCATCGCCGGTTGGGGAAGATGCTGCTGATGCATCGTCACGATCAGGGCGATGGCCGAGGTCTTGCCTGCGCAGCGATAGCTGTGCGGCGTGCTCGCATCGAAATACACCCCGTCCCCGGCTTCCACCGTATGCGTCTTATCTCCGTGCCGGATATCCAACTGGCCCTCGAGCATGAAAAGAAATTCGTATCCCGGATGCACATGAGGGCGTACGTCAATCGACGTTTTTAGCGGAATGAATTCCGCATAGTAAGGATCGAGGTGCCGGTCAGGCACCATGTATGCCAGGCTCTCGAAGAAATATGTCGGGTCGTCGACGCCGGTCTGCGGCAGCCGCACCCGCTCATGCTTCTTGTGAACCCGAAACAGCGTATGCGGCTCGGGCTCGAAGAAATGCGACAGATCCTTGCTGAAGACCATCGCAATGCGCGCCAAGTTCCTCAGCGTCGGCACCACGCGGCCCGTTTCGAGTTGCGACAGAAAGCTCGCCGAGAGCCCGGTGTGTTTTCCCAGCTCCACCAGCCCCATCGACTTCTTCAGTCTCAGTCTCTTGATGCGCTCGCCGATCCGCCGTTCCGCGATGAACGCCTCTGCGGTCGCCGGATCGATCTGAGTATTCGTCAGGTCCATCCTCGACAACGCCGGCTCGCTTCTTGAAACCCCCGGTTCGCTTCTTGAAACTCCCGGTTCGGGTCTCGAAACGGCCGGATCGGATGATGCTCCTGCTTCCGCTCCTGATTCCGCCCCCGGGCTACCCGCCCCGTCCTGCTTTTTTCTCTGCTTGGTGGCCATCCCTAACCCCCCTGCTCAACATCCCCGCTGCTATTTAGATGCGCTGCTGTGGATAATGTTACCCCATCACAACAAGTTTCTACTCTGTGAAATTACATTTGTGAGACATCGGCCGTGCTCGGCGGACAGGCTGAACATCGGCCGGTTTTGAAAGATCGAATGGATGGTGCGCCGGCTCACAAAGGAAATCTCCGCTGCTTCTGCTTCGTCCTGACCATCGATAACTTGCTGATTTCCGTCCTGTTCGAACCATGCGTCATCGAATCCTGCGGCACGATAACCTATCATCTGCAAAAGAAGTCCTGATCCTCTCCATCGCTCCGTGAGGAGCCCCTAGGCGACCATGACCTCCCTGCCACCCAAAGTCCTGTTCAGCGGTGCATCCGGCATGATCGGTTCAGCTCTTGTACGAGCCGCTGCTGATCATCGGATTCACGCTGTCCAGCTCGTCCGCCATGAACCGGCTGATCCGACTCAGATCAACTGGAATCCGCAGGCGCCAGATCCCATTTCTGCAACCGACCTCGTTTCTCTCGAAGGCATTACCGCTGCCGTCCATCTCTCCGGCGCAAATCTCTCCGCGCATCGCTGGACCCCGGCCTACAAACGCGAGATCGTCGATAGCCGCGTCGGCACCACCCGCGCTCTGGTCACTGTCCTCAAGTCCCTGAAGTACCCGCCCGCCGTATTCCTCTGCGCCTCCGCCACCGGAGTCTACGGCGACCGCGGCGACGAGATCCTCACTGAAACCTCGGAGCCTGGCCGGGGTTTCCTTCCCGAAACCTGCCTCGCCTGGGAGACGGAGGCAGCGCGCGCTGGAGAAGCCGGCATTCGGGTTGTGCTTCTTCGCTTCGGAGTCGTGCTCGATCGCGAGGCAGGCGCCGTCAACGAGGGAGGAGCTCTCAAACAGATGATGCCCATCTTTCGCCTAGGCCTGGGCGGAAAACTCGGCTCCGGTCGCCAATGGATGAGCTGGATCGCTCTCGGCGACATGGTCCGCGCCATTTACTACCTGCGGGATTCTCCAGCCATCAGTGGCCCGGTCAATCTCGTCGCTCCCAATCCGGTCACGAACGCCGAATTCACCCGCGCCCTGGGTCACGCCCTGCACCGTCCGACGATCCTTCCCGTACCCGCCTTCGCGCTCCGCCTGGCTTTCGGCGAGATTGCCGACGAGGCGCTGCTCGCATCAAGTCGCGCGATCCCCGATCGCCTGCTGAGTTCTGGCTTTCGTTTCGATCGTCCTGGGCTGGATGGTGCGCTTGCGCAAGTTCTCGCGAACTCTTCACCGCGGTCAGATTAAGACCGATGTCCGGTGATCTCAATTCTGTATCCGGCTGTTAATGAAGTCAGCCCATTCGGGAGGAGCAATCAGGGTCTCCGGAGCGGTCGCATAGTTGAATGGGCGGAGAGTGTAGTCGCGCCCTTCCCTTCCACTCACCTCGGCATAGACCGCCCCATCCCAGAAGAGCTCTTTCAGGCGGGCTTCGGAGCCGAAGCTCTCCCGAGGGGGTGCCGACAGCTCCAACAGAACCAGCGGCCGGTCTGCATGGATTCTCTCCGCCAGTCCCTGCAATACGAACCGCTCGAATCCTTCGGCGTCAACTTTCATCAGGTCGATCCTGGGTACGTTACGCTCCCGGCATAGCGCGTCTCCATTTCGGACCTCAACTTCGATAGGTTCCTGATAAGTGCCTATGTCCAACGGCATAAATGTGCCCGTTCCCGAATTGACCGCTCCCCCGGGGTAGTACTTCAGCGTCTCATCCCTCGCCCCAAGTGCATAGGGCAAAAGCTGAACGTTGCTCAGGTGATTCATGGCAAGTTTCTGCTGGATCAGCTTTCGATTGTCTACGAAGGGCTCTACAGCTATTACCGAGTCGACTCTGGGAGCCATGAATAGTGTGTGATGTCCGATATTCGCTCCGATCTCAAAAAATACGACCCCACCGCGCCTCCTCCGCATTTCACCAGCAAGGTCCTTCAACAGTGAAAGTTCGGAATAAGTGCTGCAGCCATATGCGAACACCTTCCAGTCGCAATATTGTGCCATGTCTCCCTGGTAACGCATGCCAAAGAAATCCACTTCAAAAATGAAGTTCTTCTCGCTATCAGGATCCCAGATCTTCGTCAGTAACCAGTGTTGTCCGTGAGGAATCCAGGTCTGCCTGCCCACCATCCGCAACAGTTTTAGTTGAAAGGGAATATCTGCCGGGTACTTATGTCCACTTCCGTCTGGCGCGATCTGCCACGCCGCGTTACGGGTCCTCATAAGCCCTCCTCAGTGAGGCGGATTTCTGAACCAGAGATGTATTCTTTGGGATATCTTGCTTGCGTTAGAATCAAGCGTGTCGTTCAACAAGGTGTCTACTAAATTCGTATTATCTCGAATGGGCTTGAAGCGTCCGAAGTATAGCACCGCAAATTTTAGAAAATCAAGAAAACCCCGACCTGGACTACCTCTGCCCTTTGCTACGCTATCCTTGGCATGAATGTTGCTTTTCGGATTGCGCCGGCCGCTTTGGCGATCTCGCCTCTCCTGATGATGGTCGGTTGTGGCCTGCCTTCGGCTCCGCTACCCCCCAGCCTGAAATTACCCGAGCCCGTCACCGACCTCACCGCCGTCCGCCATGGAGATGAAGTCCGCCTTCACTGGACCATGCCCAAGCGGACCACCGACAAGGTCCTGCTCAAGGGAGCCCAGCAGGCGCACATCTGCCGTCAGATCGGGACTGGCCCCTGCGAAACCGCGGCCGATCAACCCTTCGATCCCGCCGCGCCAGCCGATTTCGCCGACCACCTGCCGCCCGCCGACGCCTCCGGCCCACCCCGGCTCATGACCTACACCATCGAGCTGCTCAACCATGCCGGACACAACGCCGGTCCCTCGAATCGCGCCATTACCGCCGCTGGAGCCGCCCCGCCCCGCGTCGAGGGCCTCACCGCGACTGCGCAGCCTGAAGGCATCCTGCTCAGATGGCAGCCCGCAGCCGGAGCCGATCTCGTCCGCATCCACCGCGAACTCGTCGAGAAGCCCGGCGCACCCAAGCCATCACAAACCGGCGGCTCGCCTGCGCCCCTCGAGCAGACCCTCGAAGTCACCAGCCCCGACAAGGGCCTGGCCATCGACCGCGACGCCGCTCTCGACCACACCTATCGCTACTCCGCCGAGCGCGTTCAGAAGCTCACCCTTGACGGTAACTCCTTCGAAGTCCTCAGCGCTCCCGGCATCGTCATCACCATCGACGCCCGCGATGTCTTCCCGCCCGCTGTGCCCCGCGAACTCCAGGCCGTTGCCGATTCCGAAGCCCACGCCATCGACCTCTCCTGGGCGCCCAACTCCGAGTCCGACCTTGCCGGATACATCGTCTACCGCCGCGACACCGCATCCAACGAAGCCGCCGCCCGCATCTCGCCACCGAATGAGGTCGCTCCCTCATTCCGCGACGTCAACGCCCATCCCGGACACCGCTATGCCTATTCCGTCAGCGCCATCGATCGCGACGGCAACGAGAGCCCGCGTTCCGCCGAAACCGAAGAGAGCCTGCCCCAGCCCTGAGCCGCGCTGAAAGGATTCCCATGAAGTATTGCCGCTTTGAAACCGCCGCCGGAACGCAATATGGCGAAGTCGTCGACCGCGCCGGAACCCTCTGGATCGAGCGCCTCCTTCCGCCCTTCGAAGAAGATCCCTGGACGCGTCCCGTCGCCGCCGCCATCGCCCCCATTCCCTTTGCCACGGCGAAGCTCCTCGCGCCCGTCGTGCCCCGCAAAATCGTCTGCATCGGACGCAACTACCGCGACCACGCTGCCGAGCTCGGCAACGAAGTCCCCAAAGAGCCATTGCTCTTTCTCAAAGCTCCTTCGTCCGTGATCGCTCCCGGCGAAAGCATCCGCATCCCGCCGCAATCGCATCGCGTCGACTTCGAAGGCGAGCTGGCCGTCGTGATCGGCAGGCGCGCCTGGCAGATCGCCCCCGAGGAAGACGTTGCGCCCTACATTCGCGGTTACACCATCGTCAACGACGTCACCGCCAGAGACCTGCAGAAGACCGACGGCCAATGGTCCCGCGCCAAGGGCTTCGACACCTTCTGTCCCGCCGGCCCGCTCGTGACCGATGAGATTGACCTCGCCGCCGGCGTCACAGTCGAAACCCGCCTCAACGCCGACCTCCGCCAGCACGGACACACCCGCGACCTCATCTTCCCCATTGACGCCCTGCTCCGCTACATCACCGCCGCCATGACCCTCTATCCGGGCGACCTCATCCCCACCGGAACCCCCGCCGGAGTTGCCCCCATGCAGCCCGGCGACCGCGTCGAGGTCTCCATCGAAGGCATCGGAACCCTGAGCAATCCCGTGCTCTAAGACGAGGATTCCTCGGCAGCAATAAATCCTGCCACGCCCATCCATCCGCTCGCATCTGAACCCACAAAGGCCTGACATTCTCATCGAACTGTAAAGAAAACCACGCCCGCTCTCATTCCATTCCGCGCTCCGTTGGCGGATAATGGGAGCGAAGAGTGGCAAGGAGGAAAAGATGCCGAAGACACTGCTGCAGCAGTTGCGCACCATGACCACGGTGGTCGCCGATACCGGTGACATCGAAGCGATCGAACAAGTCAAACCCCAGGACGCGACCACCAATCCGTCCTTGATTACCGCCGCCGCGCAGATGCCGCAGTACCAATCCATCGTTGACGGCGTACTGCAGGAAGCCAAGAAGAAGCTCGGCGAAGATGCCAGCGACAAGGACGTCGCCAAGGAAGCCTTCAAGCATCTGGCCATCGCATTCGGCAAGCAGATCCTCGCCATCGTGCCCGGCCGTGTCTCCACCGAAGTCGACGCCCGCCTCTCCTACGATACTGAAGGCACAATGAAGATGGCGCGCACCATCATCGGGCTCTACGCTGACCAGGGCATCTCCAAGGAGCGCATCCTCATCAAGATCGCCTCCACCTGGGAAGGCATCAAGGCAGCCGAGCAGCTTGAGAAGGAAGGCATCCACTGCAACCTGACTCTGCTCTTCGGCCTCCACCAGGCCGTGGCCTGCGCCGAAGCCAAAGTGACTCTGGTCTCGCCTTTCGTCGGCCGCATCCTCGACTGGTACAAGAAGGACACCGGCAAGGACTATCAGGGCGCCGACGATCCCGGCGTGCAGTCCGTCACCAAGATTTACAGCTACTTCAAGCACTTCGGATACAAGACCGTCGTCATGGGCGCGAGCTTCCGCAACATCGGTGAAATCCGCGAGCTCGCCGGATGCGACCTGCTCACCATCTCTCCGCACCTGCTCCACGAGCTCGACTCCGTGCAGGAAGACCTGCCGCGCAAGCTCGATCCGGAAAAGGCCAAGTCAGAGCAGATCGAAAAGCTCACCATCGACAAGGCGACCTTCGACAAGATGCACGCCGCCGACCGCATGGCTCACGACAAGTTGAAGGAAGGCATCGAAGGCTTCACCAAGGCCCTTGAAACCCTGGAGCTGCTGCTCGCCAAGCGCGTTTCCGAGCTGGCCGAGACCGAGCCCAAGCCCGTCGGCGCCGACTGACCCGGTCGTCTCGAATCAGAAAGGGCGAGCATTCGTGCTCGCCCTTTGTTTTGGAAGGTACTGAATCCGAAGATATAGAGACAGTACGGTCATTCTGAACGAAGCGCAGCGAAGTGAAGAATCCATGCGAAGCAGCGGTGGCCAACGCTTCTCCTCGCTTTTTGCACAATCCTCTGCACTTAATTCCATCTCCGACGATAGCTCAATCGAGAGAAGATCCACTGTCGCCGACCTTGCCTGGGAGGAGGATCGTCGCGGGATCACTCGTTGTGACTGCGAGAGCCTTGCTCGAGCTGGCGCTCGATGACTGGATCCATCCATGGTCCCGATCGCGTGCGGGTGGCCTCTCCAAACAGCCTGCGCTGAATAGCCATACACTCGCGAAGAACAGTGAGAGCAGCGGCCGGGTCCCCCATTTCAAAATGGGTAATGGCTAGATTTCATCGTTCCAAGAGTGCGCGGATGTTCTGGACCGAGTACGCGCCTCCTCGCCTCCAACACGTGACCGTGCAACTCCAGCGCTCCGGGCAGATCGTGTTGCGCTCTGAGAGTTTCTGCGAGATTGCTCATTACCGTTAGCACGTCGGGATGTTCGGGACCGAGCACGCGCTTACGAATCTCCAGGACCTGCTCCTGTAATCTCCGCGCTTCGAGAAAATCACCCTGATCCGCCAGCGTTAATGCAAGATTATTCATCGATCGCAGGGTGTTCGGATGCTCAAATCCGAGCACGGCGCTCCAACCTTCCAAAACCTGCTCGTGATATTTTCGTGCCTCGCTCAGATTGCCCTGGGCGCGGAACGTCACCGCAAGATTATTCATCGTGGTCAACGTATCCGGGTGCTTGGGACCAAGCACCCGGATACGCGCTTCCAGCGCCTGTTCTTCCAATTGGCGTGCCTCAGTTAGATCGCCTTGATCCGATAACGTATGAGCGAGATTATTTATGGACATGAGCGTGTCGGGGTGCTCATGGCCAAGCACGCGCCTTCTGATCGCCAGTGCCTGCATGTGCAAATTTTGGGCTCTGGGGAAGGTCGCCCTGAGCGCGAAGAGTTTCAGCCAGATCGTTCAGCGAGGTTAGCGTATCTGAATGTTCTGGACCTTGGACGCGCTTTCTGACTTCCAGCAAGCGCTCCTCAAGTTGCCGTGCACGTGGATAATCGCCGCGCTCGTAAGCGAGCATTTCCGCCATATGGCCCAACTCGCATGCTGAGATGGCTATACCGTCGTTATCCTGACCGCGAGCGAAGAGGGCTTCCGCATGGGGGCTGCAGAGGTTCATCAAGGGCCAGTATTTAGGGTCTCGGCGGCGATCACCGGTCATTACTTTCTTGACTATCCGGCATGCGGACTCATATGACGCATACGTCGGTTGTTCGGGAAGATTGCGGAGAAAGTCGGCCGTCAGTCGATGCATAACGCCAAAGGATTCGCCACCACTGGGAAGAATGAAGTGGCGGGAACGAAGCGCGGCCCGGGCGGCGGGGACGTCTAGGTCCTCCGAAAGTGCGTCAAGAAACTCGTCAGGAATCGGGCTGGGTGCGAGTTGGGCAAGGATGCGAGCTACGGAACGGGCTGAGGGATCGAGTTTTTCAAAAGAAATGAAAAAGGCCGCGCTGACGCCTGCGGCAGCCTTTTCGCGGACCTGCCCGTGCAGAGAAGTCGCGAAGCGGTCTAGCTCGGTGGTCGCGCTGGCTGTCTCGGAAGAAACTGCGCGGGCGAAGAGCTGCTTGGGCGAGATTGATCCTAGGGCCAGCGCACGGTTGAGCAGTTCGAGCGCAACCGGAAGGTCGCCGACCCAGTCGGCGATCCGCCCCCAGTCATCCCAGAAGAGCGAAGCGGGCGAGACAACATCTTTACGTAAAAGCAGAATAGCGGAGTCGCGATCGAGTTTGTCGACGTCAATGGTTTCAACTCCGGATTCACGCGTGTCCTGACGCGAGGTGGCGAGCACGGTGACGGCGCCGAGCACCGGGCAGTAATTCTCCAGCGGTGGCGGGTAGTCGCCTGGAGCCGCTTCAGGGATGTTGTCGGCTACGTAGAGAACAGGCCGTCGGATAGCCCGTAGGGCGGCTTCGAGCCTTTCCCTAATGGTGGGTCTCTGATCGCGCAGAACGGCGATGTCGGGCGTAGCGGGATCGATGGCGCGAAGAATGCGCCAGAACTCTTCGTCGAGCAAGGACGACTCAGCGTTGACCCAGAAGATTCCGCCAGGATAGTAGCGGGGCCCGTAGCGGTTGAGGTATTCGATAGCTAGGCGGGTTTTGCCAAAGCCGGCTCCCGCGGCAATGCGGCCAGCGAGGCAGGCGCCGCCGCTGCCCTCGGAAAGTGCGTTATGAAGACGACGTAGGTCAGATGCGCGGCCGACGAAGCGGCGTCCGATGCTTTGCGCCGCGAGCCCGGGCGGGAACGACACCAGGATGCCTTGCAGCGATCGCGGCTCGGGAATGCTGGCTTCCTCGATGAATAAAGACGCGACCACCCGCGCTTCCTGCGCAGGGATCCGGCTGCCGAGCGGATTGAGGTTCCTGTCAAGGCGCGAGCGGGCCAGTTCGGCGAGGCGCGCTGTCTCGCCGGCAGGAGGCCAGTTGGTCCGGGCTACATGTTCGGGCATGGCATCGAGGACGGATTGTGCATCTTCGCCTTGCGCCAGGACAATGTGGGATGCACTCTCGTTGCCCGCGTGGAGTGCCAACCGCATCTCCACGCGGCAGAAGCGCCGCTCAAGATAAGTCTTCGAGCCAAAGATGACGACAATCCGCGAAGCCAGCAGCGCATCCAACAGCCGCTGCGGAAAATCGTCGCCATCGTCGATGGATTCAGTATCGAGGAATGCCTGCCCATTCAGCGCTTTAGCAAGAGCCAGCGCGTGAGCTGTACTATCACCACGGGCATACGAGATGAAGACAGGGTGAGACATGGGCTCGAGTCGATCCAACCAGACTTCAGGCGGAGTCCAGCTTAACTGAGCCGCACAAACTTGGCCGAGAATTATCCGAAATTCGTCATAATAGAAATAGGGGACAAAAAAAACTCGCCCGCTAGGGCCTTTCGCTCTTCGGGCCTGATTAGCGGCAAGATAAACCATCCCTTTTGGAATGAATGGCTTGCAACTATGTTCCATCTTTTCAATGGATTACAGATAATGGCGCGAAATCGTTAGCGAAATCATTTTTTCTCTGATAGGTAGCGGCAAATTCTTTGTTATCAGTTAGTCGCCAACTGACCCCAGGGTTAACTCCCGCAGAATCTATCAGGTGCGGCAAATCCGGCCGAAGAGGGGGGGAGGGGGTACCCACCCCCAAATGACGCCGCCAATCGAAACAGCATAGAATCGGCAGGGAACAACTGAACACAAAACTCCCTGCCGCACGAATGACCATCCGACTCTTCAACACCCTCTCCGGCCGCGTCGAGGAACTCACACCTGCCGATGGCCAGACGCTCCGCATGTACGCCTGCGGACCCACCGTCTACGACTACGGTCACATCGGCAACTTCCGAACGTTCCTCCAGGTCGACGTCCTCCGCCGCTTTCTCCGGCTTCAGGGAATCACCCCCCGGCACGTCATGAACATCACCGACGTCGACGACAAAATTATCCGCAACGCCGCCGCCGCCGGAGTCGACATAGGCCAATACACCCCCCGCTTCGAGCAGGCCTTCTTCGAAGACCTCGACGCCCTCGCCGTCGAGAAGCCTGAGATCATCGCCCGCGCCACCGAGCACATCCCCTCGATGGTCGCCCTCATCCAGAAGCTGGCCGAGCAGGACTGCGCCTACCGCACCGACGATGGCTCCTGGTACTTCCGCATTGCCTCGTTCCCCGACTACGGCAAGCTCTCGAAGAAGGACTTCACCGGCATCACCGACGGCGCGCGGGTCGACGTCGACGAGTACGACAAGGACTCCGCCCGCGACTTCGCCCTCTGGAAGTCCCCCAAGCCCGGCGAGTACCACTGGCAGACCGACCTCGGTCCCGGCCGCCCCGGCTGGCACATCGAGTGCTCCGCCATGGCCACCGAATACCTCGGTGACGCTTTCGACCTCCACGCCGGCGGCGAAGACCTCATGTTCCCGCACCACGAGAACGAGATCGCCCAGTCCGAATCTGCCTCGCACACCACCTTCGCCCGCCACTGGTTTCATGTGCGCTTCCTGCTCGTCGAAGGCCGCAAGATGTCGAAGTCCGAGGGCAACTTCTACACCCTCCGCGACCTGCTGCTCAAGGGATACAAGGCCTCCGCCATCCGCATGCTGCTCATCTCGGTGCCTTACCGCCAGCAGCTCAACTTCACCTTCGAGGGACTCGCCGCTGAAACCGGCGCCATCGAGCGACTGCGCACCTTCCACCAGCGTATCCGCACCGCGGCCACTGTTCCCACCCTCAACGCCGACCTCGCCGCCGAGGCCGCCCGCTCCGGCCGCACCTTCTGCGAGGCCCTCGCTAACGACCTCAACACCGCCGAAGCCCGGGCGGCCATCTTCGACCTCGTCCGCGCCGGCAACGCCGCCATCGATGCCGGCACCCTCGGCGCAGAAAATGTTCCCCAAATCCTCGAAGTCCTCAACCGATTCGATCAGGTCTTCGCCGTCCTTGAAGACCACGACGCCGAGTGGACTCGCTTCGCCCTTGACTGGGCCGAGCGCGAAGGCCGCTTGCACGAAGCCGCTCCCGAACTGCTTGCCCAGCGAGACTTCAGCGAAGAAAAGATTCAGGCTCTGGTCGACAAGCGCACCCAGGCCAAGCGCGCCCGCAACTTCGCCCTCGCCGACCAGATCCGCAATGAACTCGCCGAGAAGGGAATCATGATCGAAGATTCGAAAGACGGCGTTCGCTGGAAGAGGAAGTACAGAACGAAGCTGTCCAAGAGCAGCATCGTGGGGATGTCAGTGTGTTCTTATCCCTTTTTTGCTGGTTTAATTCCTTATCCCCGCTATCTTTCTTCGACCTGATTGGCACAATTTCAGAAAGACGAACCTTGTTATTGATAACTGCTTCGATATCAATTGTGTTCGCTGCAGCCGCGAGCATGAAAGGATCGAAGTTGTGGCTTCTCGCCATTGTTCCGCATTCGCTCTTTATGGGCTTCTCAGATTGCACTAGTTTCGATTCCACATTTTCGGCTCACTCGTAGTGCGCCAATGCCCGAGAATCTTGGCCATGCTGTAAATCTTGTACTTCTTCCTGGCCTACATGGAAACGGTGAACTGTACACAGATTTCATGAAAGCGCTCCGACGACCTTCCTGAGCAAAGCTCTGGAATTCCCGAATGATGTAAGCCTTTCTTATGAGGATCTGTTGCGGCTCGTTCAATTCTCGGTTGAGGATTCGCCGCCCTTTGTCCTCCTCGCTGAGTCGTTTTCGACGCCTCTCGCAATCCAGTTCGCCGCAAGGAATCCGCCGAATCTCAAGGGTCTGATCCTTTGCGCCGGTTTTGCCACCTCCCCCCTGCGCGGCCTTTGACGCATCGCCCGCTCGGTTTCTCACCCCTGGGCTCCCCACTGATGCCCTCGTGCTCTCCGAGCAATCATGGTCTCCGGCTCGCATCCTCCTGATTCAATCCTTGGCAACCTCCGCGCGGCCATCAACTCGGTGCGTCCCGCGGTTATGGTTGATCGCGCCCGCTCTGCTCTCGCCTGCAATGTGCTCGACGATCTCCACGGCGTGAACGTGCCGATCCTTTACATGCAGGCCGCTTACGACCGCCTTGTGAATCCGGTATGTTTGGAAGAAATGCGCTGCGTGAAGCCCGAAATGGAAGTCGTGGTTCTGAACGGCGCGCATATTCTGCTTCAGCTCATGCCGCGGCAGTCAGCCGAAGTCGTCTCAAGTTTTGCTCGCCGATTATCTTGAACGTGTAGCCCTCCATGGCCGACAACTTCGCCCAGACCGTAAAGCAGCAGGCGGACATCCTCAAGATCGTCGGCGAATACGTGCGCCTCAAGCGAGCCGGCGCGCAGAACTATACCGGACTCTGCCCCTTCCACTCGGAAAAGAGCCCATCCTTCTCAGTCAATGTGGGACGCCAGTTCTACTACTGCTTCGGCTGTCACGAGACCGGAGACGTCTTCACCTTCATCCAGAAGATCGAAAACGTCACCTTTCCCGAAGCCGTAAAAACCATCGCCATCAAATGCGGCATCCCGCTGCCCAAGCGCGAATTCTCCTCTCCGCAGGAAGCCGCCGAGAGCCGCCAGCGCACCAAACTGATCGAGCTGCATGAGATCGCGACTGCCTGGTTCGAGCAGCAGCTTCGCTCGCCTGAAGGCGCTCTCGCACGCGAATACCTCACTGGTCGCGGACTCAACGACGAGGGCATCGCCAAATTCCGCATCGGCTATGCGCCCGAGTCATTCCACGTACTGCGCGAACGCCTGCAATCCGTCGCTGATACTGAGACTCTGCGCGCTTCCGGCCTCTTCTCCTTCAAGCCGCAGGAGGACGGCTCACCCGGCCCGCTCTACTCACGCTTTCGTAAACGCATTACTTTTCCCATCGCCAATGAATCCGGCCGCATCATCGCCTTCACCGCGCGCGCTCTCGAGAGCGGCGACAAAGCCGGACCAAAATACCTCAACTCGCCCGAAACATCGCTTTACACTAAGGGCAATGTCCTCTTCAATCTTGATAAAGCCCGCCAGCCCATCCGCGAGGCCAACTTCGCCGTGCTCGTCGAAGGCCAGATGGACTGCATCTCTGCGTACCTCGCCGGGATCACTAACGTCCTCGCTACCAGCGGCACGGCATTCACTGAAGCCCAGGTGCGTCTGCTCAGCCGCTACACCACCCGCGTTATCGTCAACTTCGACCCCGACACCGCCGGAGCCAACGCCGCCGAGAAGTCCATCGCTCTTCTCACCGAAGAAGGCTTTGAGGTCAAGGTGGTCGCGCTCGAAGGTGGCCTCGACCCCGACCGCTACATCCGCGAGCGCGGTGCGAAGGAGTACACCACTGCCTTAAAGGCCGCCCGCCGTCATCAGGATTTCCTTCTCGACCGCGCGCGCCAGCTTTTTCCGCCACGCACCCCCGAGGCCAAGATCAAGGCTCTCAACTTCCTGCTGCCGCACATCCGGCGCATGCCTAGCCGCATTGCCCGCGATGAGTTTGCCGCCGACGCCGCGCAGAAGCTTGGCATCGACTCTGCCTTGGTGCGCCAGGAACTCAAAGAAGCCGCCTCCAAGCGCCGCGATTCGATCGGTGCGCCCGCTTCCCCACTCACCCGCGCCGAGAAGATCCTGCTCCAGGCCTTCTCATCGCCGCAGACCGGCGACATCTACCGCGTCGCCGAGGCCTCCTACCGTGAGCACGAATCCGATTTCGCGAAGATGCGGGCTGACGTTCACGACATACTCACCCAACTCCGCAATCGCGAAGACAACGCCGACCCGCTGCGATCGCTCTCCGAGCCGGAGCACCGCCAGTTGCTCGCCGGAATCTTCGTTTCTGTCCACGGATCCGAGCCTCTACCGGAGAATGTCGAAGAAGCCGTCGCCACCATCCGCCGAAGCTCGCTCGAACAGCAGCAGCGTTCTCTTCGCGCCGCCCTTCAGGAAGCCGAACGCCAGGGACAAACCGATGAAGTGCTAACCTTGACGCATCAAATCCACGACATCGCGCGGAGACTCCGCGAACTCGACTAAGGACATTCGCATGCCCATCCTGAAGTCTGTCCTTGCAGCGCTTTTGGCTCTGGCCGCGTTTTCCACGGCTCGCCCCCAGCAAGCGCAGATCGCTCTGCCCATCCAACAGGGCGACTACGTCGCGCACAACTTCAAATTCGGCACCGGAGAAACTCTCCCTGAACTCCGCCTTCACTACCGAACCCTCGGCCAGCCGAAACACGATGCCAGCGGACATGTGTCGAACGCCGTCCTAATTCTGCACGGCACCGGCGGCACCGGCGCGCAATTCCTCGGGCCGCAATTCGCTGGCGTCCTCTTCGAGCCCGGCCAGCTACTCGACGCCGCAAAGTACTACATCATCCTGCCCGACGGCATCGGCCACGGAGGCTCCTCCAAGCCCAGCGACGGCATGCGTGCCCACTTTCCCAGCTATGACTACGACGACATGGTCGCGGCCCAGCATCTCCTGTTGACTGAAGGTCTCCACGTCGACCACCTGCGCCTGATCATGGGCACGTCGATGGGCTGCATGCAAAGCTGGGTCTGGGGTGAAACCTATCCCGGCTTCGCCGATGCCCTCATGCCGCTCGCCTGCCTGCCCGTCCAGATCGCAGGCCGGAATCGTATGGTACGCAAGATGGCCATGGACGCCATCCGCAACGACCCTGCATGGGATAACGGCGATTACAAGACACAACCACCCGGCCTCAAGACATCGCTCGAAATCCTGCTCATTATGGCATCCAGCCCTCTGCAGATGCAGGAGCATTACCCCACGCGCGATCAGGCCGACGCCTTCCTCGAGAGCTTCATACGCACCCACTTTGCTGAGACCGACGCCAACGATTTCCTCTACCAGTTCAATTCATCCCGCAACTATGATCCGTCGGCAAAGCTCGCCACCATCACCGTGCCTGTCATGGCCATCAACTCCGCCGACGACTTCATCAACCCGCCCGAGCTGAACATCATGCCCGGCGCAATCAAAAAGGTCCCGCGCGGCAGGTTCGTCCTGCTACCCATCACCGAACAGACGCGCGGCCATGGAACGCATACCCTACCGGCGATCTGGCAGGGCTATCTCGCCGAATTACTGAAGGAATCCGAACCCGGTTCACAATAGCTAATGATTGCAACCAGTTAGAGAACCCATGAAACTCCTGGCCTGGCTCACCGAGACCTTCATAGCCACCTTCGGCATTACCCACCCGCGCCCCGAGCAGGAGCGGAAGGCCAACCTGATCATTGGTGGGTTCCTGCTGGTTTTTATCTTGGCGGTCTTCGGAATCGTCGGATTTCTGGTCTTCATGATCACGACCAGGCATTAGCCGCTCTTGTGGGACTTTCCGGCCGAAAATCTGAAACAAAATAGTCCCTGCCACATCAAACGAGTTGAGGATCTGTCCAAAAATCAACTGAAAATCCGGGTCGCGGCGTGCGATTTTTAGTCTGAGTTAGCGCCTCGGCATGGTATTCTGTAAGTCTTTGGTGGACGTGCGCCTACCGCCCGGCGACATAGCTTCGCTTCGGGATAACGCCTTCAACGGCCTTTGACCGCATTTCGTCCTACCCAGGCAGACAGATCCGAACACATTTGACGCGGGAGACGCACGCGCTTGGCGATTGAAGACAAGTACGAAGATGACATCCAGAAACTGATCGATACGGGCAAGGAGAAGGGATACCTGACCTATGGTGAGGTCAACGACCTGCTCCCCGGGGACATGCAGTCGCCCGACGATCTCGACGATCTTATCACCACCATCGGAACCCAGGGAATCGACATCCTCGAGGGCGGCCCCAAGATTGGCGGCGATGCCTTTGAGGGCGAAGGCGAAGAGGGCGAGGATGTAGAGCTCGACCTCACCCCGGGCACCCTCGAAAAAACCAACGACCCCGTCCGCATGTATCTGCGCGAGATGGGAACCGTGCCCCTGCTCACGCGCGAGGGCGAAGTCGAAATCGCCAAGCGCATCGAGCGCGGCCAGATGCGCGTGATGAAGGCGATCTCGCGCTCCTCCATCGTGATCCGCGAAATCGTGGGCCTCGGCGAAGACCTCAAGCGCGGCGTGCGCAATATCAAGGAAGTGGTGATCTTCGACGAAGAAGAGATCACCGAAGAGATCCTGCAGGCCCGCGTGCGCCAGACCGTCAGCCGCATCGACGCGCTGGTCAAGCATCAGAAGAAGGGCGCGCTGCTCGAGGAAAAGCTAGCCACCATCAACCCCAAGGCCAGGGCCCGCGAATACCGCAAGACGCGCTGGGCCATCGCGCGCGAAAAGGTGCTGGTCTCGCGCATCGTCCGTGAGCTCAAGTACACCAACCAGGAGCGCAAGCGTCTCCTCGACAAGGTCAACAAGACCGTCGATGTAATGCGCACGCTCGAGCGGCAGATTCGCACCCTCGACCAGAAGTTCGATGCGTCGAAGAGCGAAGAGCTCAGGAAGGAATACCGCCGCCAGCAGAAGAACTGCAGGATCGACCTCGAAAAGCTCGAGCAGGATGCCGGCGTCTCCATCGCCGACCTCAAGCGCACGCAGCGCGAGATGATCCAGGGCGATATGGATGCCGAGCACGCCAAGCGCGAGCTCATCGAAGCCAACCTGCGCCTCGTCGTCTCGATCGCCAAGAAATACACCAACCGCGGACTCCAGTTCCTCGACCTTATTCAGGAAGGCAACATCGGCCTGATGAAGGCGGTGGACAAATTCGAGTACCGTCGCGGTTACAAATTCTCGACCTATGCCACCTGGTGGATTCGTCAGGCGATTACCCGCGCCATTGCCGACCAGGCAAGGACGATCCGCATCCCGGTGCACATGATCGAGACCATCAACAAGCTCATCCGCACATCGCGTCAGCTTGTGCAGGAGCTCGGCCGTGAGCCTACCTCGGAAGAGATTGCCCGGCGCATGGATATTCCAGTCGCGAAGGTCCGCAAGGTCCTCAAGATCGCCCAGGAGCCCATCTCGCTCGAAACTCCGATCGGCGAAGAGGAAGATTCGCACCTCGGCGACTTCATTGAGGACCGCCAGGCTGTCTCGCCCTCCGATGCCGTAATCAGCGTGAACCTGAAGGAGTACACTTCGCAGGTTCTGCGCACCCTCACGCCGCGCGAAGAGCGTGTCATCAAAATGCGCTTCGGCCTCGAAGACGGATCCGAGCACACCCTCGAAGAGGTCGGCCAGAGCTTCCAGGTGACGCGTGAACGGATTCGTCAGATCGAAGCCAAGGCGCTTCGCAAGCTGCGCCATCCCTCGCGCTCACGCAAGCTGAAGGCGTTTGTCGATACCGTGACCGACTAGATCGTTTCACGTTCGACCCAGGAGGCTGCCATCCGGCAGCCTCTTTCTTTTGGATCAACGTACTGAGTGCTCCATGTCCGGATTTTCAGACATGGGAACCAACCCTCTCGTATCCTATTGCTGAATCAGCGATTTCCGCCTATCCTGACCACGACCACGGCGCAGCTCATTCGCGCACATTGCGATTCGTGGGAGGGGCAAATCTCAGTGAAGCATTCGATTTTCATCAGCTACCGTCGCGACGATTCTGAGGGCGAGGCGGGAAGGCTCTTTGACGACCTTGTTCGTGTCTTTGGCAATGACTCTGTTTTTATGGACGTCGCCGGCATTGCTCCGGGCCTCGACTTCCGCAAAGCCATCGACGACAACGTCGCCGGCTGCGGTGTCTTTCTGACCATCATCGGATCGCAATGGGCCACCATTACCGGTTCAGATGGAAAACGCCGCCTCGACGACGACAACGACTTCGTGCGCCTGGAAATCGCTTCGGCGCTCGCTCGCAACATCGCGGTTATCCCCGTCCTGGTACACGATGCGCGCATGCCGCATCCCGAGCAGCTTCCCGACAACATCAAGGACCTCGCCTACCGTAATAGTGTCGAGATCTCCCACGCCCGCTGGAACTCCGACGTGCAGCTGCTAATCGATGCCCTCAAACAGTACGTCACCACCTCAACCGCCACCGAAAACCAGCCCGTCCACGCCACGGTTTCCGTGCAGCTTCCTCCGCCCGTCTCGAACGAGCCGGCCCCAGCCGCCAGGAAGTCAAATCTCCCGCTCATGATCGGCGGAGGGATAGCAGCTCTCGTAATCCTCGCCGTCGTTGGATTTGCGGTCTTTCACAAGAAGCCCACCCCACAGCCGTCCCCGGTTCCAATAAGCGGCGCCAGCAACGCAGGCTCGGCCGCCGCCCCCGCCGCGAATTCCAGCGCTGCCGGACTGGCGGGTTCCTGGCATAACACTCGCGTGAAGAAGGGTGGTGAAGGCCCCATAGAACTCCACATCACCGGCACCGATCCGCACTATCGCGTCGAGGTGCTGGGAGGCTGTCCGCAGGGCGAGTGCAGCTGGGGCACACAGCCCGTCAATTTCGACGGTGTCCAGGGGGTTGCAGTGTGGTCGCCAAGGGTGACTCAGCAGGATATCGACACGAACCGCAGCGCGTTGGTTACCTTCCGCCCGATGGGAGAAACGCTGAATATGCATATTCAGAACACGTTGACCCCGCAGCCTGGGAAGACCCGTCGTAACAATATCGATTTCGACTTTGTACGCGAGCATTGAGCGGGCATTAGCCGGGGCCTCGCGTTTGCTAGACGGGAATTTCGTCTACGTTGCCGCTGTGCCCTTCTTCCCGCTCTGCTCCTGCACCGAGACCCATTTCGTGTTCTCCTGCGACATGATCGTCTCAATGCGTTCAGCTAGTAGCACCGAAGGATTCACGCCGGCCGCGGCATACGGCCCAGCCAACGCCATGAAGAGATATTTCTCGTGCGTAAGCGCTTCCGAAGTCGCCCGGTACATGGTCCAGACCTGCTGATACTGGTTGAGCTGCAGGATGCCCTCAAGAATCGTGATCAGCACCCCCAGCACTCCCACCACGAATGCGAAATGCGGGAACTTCAGGCCGGAAAAGAAGGGAATCAGCGCGGCTGCAAGGATTTCTATCCCCTTAATCCATTTATAGAGGCGCTGCGCCTGCTTGCTCCTGGCGCTGTACCACTTGCGCTGGTCCTCAAGCCGGCCGAGTGTGACATCCTGAGAAAGTGTAGGCGTAATTCCGTCAGGCATAGGCGAGCCGAGGATAGCACAAGTCGTCGTTCAGGCTGGCCAATCCTCGCCCGATCCCGTATACTTAGAGATGCTGTAAACAAGCAGATTCCAAGCAGGATATCCATGCCCAAACTTAAGACACACAAGGGCGCAGCCAAGCGCTTCAAGAAGACCGGCACGGGCAAAATAGTGCGCGGCCAGTCCAAGATGCGCCACATCCTCACGTCGAAGGAGACGAAGACCAAGCGCAAGCTGGCTCACAGCACGCTGGTTTCCGACGCCGATTACGCGAAGGTTGCGCGCATGATTCCCTACGCCTGATCTGCACCACGGTGCAAGGGCCGCAAGGCCCCCGGCTAAAAGCTTTTCGGACAAAAGTCCGGACAAGTCAAAGCCGAGCGATCAGGAAGCAAGCGAGTGAAGAGGTCAGCGCAAGCATAAGCGAGCGCATCCTGCCTCCAGCCGCATAACGAAACACTAAAAGGAGAACCAACCATGCCCCGTGTAAAACGCGGAACAAAACGCAGTGACCGCCGCAAGAAGATCCTCAAGCGCGCGAGCGGATATTTCCTCACCAAATCAAAGCTCTACCAGGCAGCGCAGGAAGCCGTCGAGCGTGGACTCAAGTTCGCCTACAGCGGCCGCAAGCAGAAGAAGCGGCAGTACCGTTCCCTCTGGATCGTGCGCATCAACGCCGCCGCCAAGATCAACGGCATCAGCTACTCGCAGCTCATCCACGGCCTCAAGGCTGCCGGTGTCGAGCTCGACCGCAAGATGCTCGCCGACATCGCCGTGAACGACGCTGCTGGATTCACCGCCCTCGTCGCCCAGGCCAAGACCGCCCTGAGCAACAACTCCGCGGCAGCCTAGCTTCATCTGGTCCTCAGGATCAAAAAGGGCGCGAGCAATCGCGCCCTTTTGTTTCGCACGGAAATCCCTTCAATACAGCACCACCGCCACCCGGTACGTCGTGAAAGCTCCCTGCGACTTGCACGCTCCGACTGCCGCTCGCGTGAACTGCCCGTTGCTCAACTGCTGCACCACCTGATCAGGCAGCTTGCTCAAATCGGGCGTCTGAAAACGCATTACGGCCCTCACTGGACCCGCGTCCGTTGGCGTTCCGTCCTGCATCGCACACGCCTCTTCGCCAACGCTGCGCGGCCCCGATGGATCAATCTTCTCCGCACGCAGCAGGTCGCCGACTCTTTGCTCCACCTGCTCCCGCGTCAGCGCCTGGTTGGCATTTGCAAAATCCTCCACCGCGTACAAATACCCATTCTTCTCGACAACCGCAATCCCGATCGAGTTCATCTGCGGATCAAGAATGTTCTGCCGGTGCGGCACCGAATGCATCCATTGCTTCTCGATCGCCTCCGCGCTATATCCCACAGCAATGTTCTCCGCGATCGCCTGGAAGTGCGCTCCCGCCTGCGCCGCGCGCATCGTCAGATCGGGCTCGCCCGCATACTGGTGCGACAGAGTCTTCTCGTCCCTCATCTTGTCAAGATGCACCTCAGCTGCCGCAGCCAGCGCCGGGTCCCACTTCAACGGCTGCAATCCCTGCGCCGCCCGATCCTGATTGGTCAACTCGAAGATCCGCTGCGCCTTTTCATCGCCCTGCTGTGCCTGCGCGATTGAGCAAGCCCCAAGCAAGCAGACTCCCGCCAGCAGGATCCCGATTCCTTTTCGACTCCGCGTCATCGTCGTATCTAACATTCTCAACTTTAGATGCGACCCCGAACCGACCGTATTGCCCTCGCTGAGTTACATTTTCTGAGTTACATGTTCTCGATCAAAGAAAGCGGTGTCGCATGCCGAAGAAACGAAAGCCAGTCGCCGCACCGCCACCCTCACCATCGCCTCGCCTGAGTTCCTGGCTTGTCCTTGCCATGCTCACTATGATCAGCATCCCGGCATATTTCACGCTGCATACGGTTCGCGTGTCCAGCGCGCCCATTCCCACTTCGCCCGACCCGTCGCCTTATGGCTACACCGTCAGCCTTCTTCTCTTCATCATTCCAATTGTCGTCATCGCCTTCTGGTTCATTCCTCGCGAAGAGATCAAGATTTCCCGGAAGGCCTTCTGGTGGACCATCGGAATCCTCTTCCCGCTCGGCGCGCTCCTCGACTTCCTCTTCGCCAGCCGCTTCTTTCTCTTCCCCAATCCCGGAGCCATCCTCGGAATCAAGGCTCCAGCACTCGGAAACTGGGTTCCCATCGAGGAATACATCTTCTACTTCACCGGATTCGTCGCCATTCTCCTGCTTTACATCTGGTTCGATGAATACTGGCTCTCCGCCTACACCGTCCCAGGCACATCCGACGAGCGCAGCATCTTCGACCGCCTCCTGCGCTTCCATCCTGAATCGCTCCTGCTGGCCATCGTGCTGATCGCCGCCGCGCTCGCTTATCGCAGAGTCTTCGCGCCCAACCTGCCCGGCTTTCCCGGATATGCCATCTTTCTGATCGCCGGCGCGCTCCTGCCCTCGTCCATCCTCTTTCCCAGTGCGCGCCCGGTTATCAACTGGCGCGCCTTGAGCCTCACCATGTTCATGATCCTGCTCGTCAGCCTGCTCTGGGAGGTCACTCTGGCTCTCCCCTACGGCTGGTGGAATTTTCAGGACGACGCCATGCTCGGCCTGCGCATCACCGCGTGGTTCCGTCTCCCCGTCGAAGAAGTCCTCGTCTGGATCGCCGTCACCTGGGCCACCGTCATCGTTTACGAGATCGTGAAGCGCTGGCAGGCGTCAGGAAAGCCCGCGAAGCATGCATTCTTCGGCATGCCGAAGTCGTGAAAACAGGCTCGCGACTACAGAGTTCTGATTTTGACTTCGTGACAGTTCGCGTTCATTACGGTAGTTTTTGCCTAGCTGTGGGTCTTCACGACAGACTCGTCTGCGTCAAGATTGGCGACGGTTTTCAGCAGTGAGTCATGGAAGCGTTCATCGCGTGCAAACGAGTCTTTCCAGACCACGCTGTTGTGCACCAGGCGCTTGGCTTCGGCTAGCGGCAGTTTGGCGGTATTGCAAAGAACCTTGATAGAGTCCAGCTTGCTGACGCCCTGACCTCTTAGGAAAGTCAGAACGACTTCGTAACTCTCTCCGGCCTTCAGAAGCTTTTCAGCATGCATGGCGATTGACGATGTAGCGTGCCTAAACATTAAAGTACCCTCGTGAAGTTGACGCGTCGTCCTTTGCTGGCGCCAGACATCCGTGTACCTGTAATTCTAAGCCTTCGGAACCCCTCAATCCGAGCCCATTCTTCAATTTGAAGTAAGCACTTCTTAACTTCGGTTTGACCGATGTGCAGTTCGTTGACATGTGTCGGATATACGGCGATATCCTTGAGCCAGAGTGTATCCGCTACAATCTCAACTTCAGCAAGCAGACCCACTTCTCCGGCGACAGTCTTAAATATGTGTTCAAAGAGCCTGCCTGTCACGAACATAAGAGTCTTCTACTTCCCGTTCACAAACTCCGCCACCGCCTTGTTCCACATGTTCGGCTGGTCTACAAACGCCATGTGCCCGCTGTTCGGCAGAACCACCAGCTTCGATCCTTTGATCCTGGCATTTATCTCCCTCGACAGCGACGGATCGCACAAGTCGTGATCGCCGGCGATAATCAACGTCGGCACCTTGATCGACGACAGCTTATTGAGATACTCGACACTCGCGAGATTCCCGTCGATCACAAACTCCCCGTGTGATCCCCACATCTCCCGATACACGTCCCATGCCGTCGTTGTGTCGCCCGCCTGCGGGTCGTAGTTGGGATCGGGCCGCGCGCCATAAAGCTTCGGAAAATAAGCGTCGCCCCAGGCCAGCGTGGCATATTGCTCGGTATACCGCCCATGCTCCCATGCCGCTCCCTTTCCGAAGAGCCCCGCCTTCTCGAAAGCATTGGTCAGCGCCAGCTCATCCCTGGGCATCTGGCTCTTGATGCGCTGCAGCACCTGGTTCATCTCCCTTGTGCTCGCGAATGTGCTTGCCAGCACCAGGTGCGACAGGTGATCGGGATACTTGAGCGCATATGCCTGCGCCAGCACGCCGCCGTAAGAGTGACCCAGCAGGCTGATCTTGCCCAGATTCAGCGCCATCCGCACCGCCTCAACATCAGCAGCCATATTCTCGACCGTGTACTGCTTCACGTCCTCGAGCTTCTCCGAGCGCCCGGAGCCGCGCTCGTCGATAAACACCAGCCTGTTGGTCCGCGCCAGCGGCAGCAGATACGGCAGGAAATCCTCGTGTGACGCGCCCGGCCCGCCATGCAAAATCACCAGCGGCTCCCCGCGTCCAAACGTGGTGTAGTAAATCAGCACGCCGTGCGCATCCACAAATCCTTCCTGGATCGGATAGACCGAGCTGGTAGCGGCAGCGTGTTTCACCTGACCGGAGAGTGCCTGTGCTCCAGCTAGTAAGGCGAGAGCAACGAAAACAACCGAAGTGCTCTTTCTCATGGTGCCGCCATCATACGAGACGGCAAATTGCGCGGCCAAATCAGATGGCCTGAATCAAAACCTGCCCCAGATCACACCGCCTCGAGAATCGCGTCCGTGATGCGCGCCGCCTCTATCGCCGGACGCACTTCATGTACGCGCACGATATGGGCTCCCGCCAGAATCGCGGCCACAGTTGCCGCAATCGACGCATTGCCTCGCGCTGCAACCGGCGCATCGCTTCCGCCATGAAACTCCGCCAGCCTTCTTCCCAAAAAGGACTTCCGCGACACTCCCGCCAGAATCGGCTGGCCCAGTTCCCTCAGCTCGTCCTGATGCGCCAGCAGCGGATAGTTCTCATCGAACGACTTCCCAAACCCATATCCCGGATCAAGCACAATCCGCGCCCGATCAATTCCCACCTCAATCCCCGTTCGCAGGCTCTGCGCCAGATCGCGTTTCACCAGCGGCATAACATCCTCCGGAGCAAGGTGCGGCAGATTTCTCCATTCCGCCGACCTGCCCCGCGTGTGCATCAGCACCACACCACATCTGAGCCGCGCACAGGTCGGAGCCATCTCCGCATCCCAACCCAGTGCGCTGATATCGTTGACAATCTCTGCGCCCGCTTCGACAGCCATGCCAGCCGTCGAAGCCTTGTACGTGTCTATAGACAGCACTGCATCCGGCCTCGCCTTCAACACCGCTTCAATCACTGGCAATACACGCCGCTGCTCTTCTTCCGCCGTCACCGGCTGATACCTTCCCGGCCTCGTCGACTCGCCGCCGACATCCACCATGTCCGCGCCCTCATCGAGCATCCGCAGCGCCTGCGCCGTCGCCGCCTCTGGATCGAGAAAGAGATTCCCATCCGAAAACGAATCCGGCGTCACATTCAGCACGCCCATCACCAGCGTGCGCCGCCCCAGCTCCAGGCTGCGCGTCCGTAGCTGCCACACAAATTCGTCGCGGCGTTGAAAGGCCATGGCGCTTCAATGCTACACTCCGCCCAAGGATGAAAACCCGCCTCCCGCACCTCCCGCTCGTCATCGCTCTTCTGCTCGCAGTCACGCCTGTTCCGGCCCAGCACCATTCGCAGCCCGCCAGGCACAAAGGAAGACCCGCAGCCCTCGCCGCCGCCGTCAACGCCATCGTCTCCGAGCCGGCCGCCGCGCGCGCCCACTGGGGAGTCTCCGTCGTCACCCTCGACGGCGCCCCCATCTTCGCGCTCAACGACGGTCAGTTCTTCGAGCCCGCCTCGAACGCCAAGCTGCTCACCACCGCCGCCGCGCTCGCCTTGTTGCCGCCGAACGTCACTTGGACCACCAACGCCGTCACCTCCGGAGCCCTCGACGACGCCGGACGCCTGCACGGCAGCATCGTCCTTCTCGGCGCCGGCGACCCCACCATTTCCGGCCGCGCCTACCCGTTCGCCGAAAGGACCGAGCGCCCTAACCCGCCCCTCGCTGCCATCCAAAGCATCGCCGACCAGATCGCCGCCACCGGCGTAAAGTCCATCGACGGAGACATCATCGGTGACGACACCTGGTTCGCATGGGAGCGCTACGGCTCCGGCTGGGCATGGGATGACCTCGAGTGGGACTACGGTGCGCCAATCTCCGCCCTCACCGTCAACGACAACGTCGTCTATCTGAACTTGCCTCCCGGCAACGGCCAGCTCTCAGAATGGAATCCTGACACACCCTATTACAGCCTCGAGAACACGCTGACCCTGCTGCCCGGAACCCAGCGAGCCAATCCCGGCGTTGATCGTCTGCCCGGCTCGAAGGTTGTGCGCGTCTACGGAACGGCGAATCAGAACGGCCTCCACGTCGCCCTTGCCCTCGAAGACCCCGCCGAGTACGCCGCCATCGCCCTCCGCCAGATGCTGCTCGCCAAGGGCATCGATGTAAAAGGAGCCGCCCGCGCGCAGCATCGCCTCTCCACCGACACGCAGGACTTCCGTGCCGAGGTCGACCAGCCACTCGTCCTGCATCCACTGGCGATCAGCACCATCCAGCCACCCACCGCCGGCCTGCGCATTCTCGCCACCCACGTCTCGCCGCCCTTTGAGCAGGACATCACCGTCACCAACAAGGTCAGCCAGAACCTCCACGCCGAGCTCTTCCTCCGCGTCCTCGGCCGCCTCGAAGCCGGCGACGGATCGCTCGCTCAGGGAGCGCGCGTCGTACGCCAGTTCCTCATCGGCGCCGGCGTCGATCCCGGCGACTTCATCTTCTACGACGGCTCCGGCCTCTCGCCGCAGGACATGATCACCCCCCGCGCCCTCACCCGGCTGCTCACCTACGCCAACCGCCAACCCTGGGGAGCCGCCTGGCGCGACAGCCTTCCCATCGGCGGCGTCGACGGAACCCTCTCCGGCCGTTTCGCCGAGCCCGCGCACAAAGGCAAAGTCTTCGCCAAGACCGGCACACTCTCCGAGGTCAACGCCCTCAGCGGATACCTCGTCGCCGCCAGCGGCAAGACTATCGCCTTCTCCATCCTCTGCAACGACCACAACCCCACCGGCGACGCCGCCCGCGTTGCCTTGGACAAGATCGTCGCCGCCATCGCTATTGCAAATTAGTGCATTTTTGCATTTTGAATTCGGCCAGCTTCGAACACGGCATTTGAATTCGGGCAGCCTCAAGCAGGGAATTATTGGTAGTGGCTTAGAGATGGTCCCGGGGCGTTATTACTAATGGCTCAGAGGTCGTCATTCTGAACGCAGCGCAGCGAAGTGAAGAATCCATGCGATGCAACGCCTGCCATCACAGCTCTATGCTTTTTCCCCCACCTTTTTGCTTGTGACATTACCGGCCAGATAACGAATGCCGATCCGATATGATTGAATATTGAACGGCTTGCGCAAATTGATTTTCGGTGCATTCCTGGCTTCTTTCCTCGCCGGCTGCCGCCCTCCGTTGCCGCCCTCCAAGCCCCTCAGCGAACTCACTCCGCAGGAAGCCGCCGGACACCAGGTCTACGCCTCGCACTGCGCCCGCTGCCACTACGCCAACACCGACCGCTCGCTCCACGGACCCGGCCTGCAGGCTCTCTACAAACAGAAATATCTCCCCAGCGGCGCACCCGCCAACGACGACCGCGTCACCGCCGTCATCCTCCGCGGACGCAACATGATGCCCGCTTTCGGAAACTCCCTCGACGATCAGCAGCTTGACGACCTGCTCGCCTACCTCCACACGCTGTAGCCTTGAACACGACCGACATGACCGATCCGCTAAGCCCCGCCCCTCACATCCCCGATCCGCAGAGTCCAGATCCGCAATCCACCAGCCCCGCGAAACTGGACCGATCGCAGCCCGCCAAACCCGTTGGCCTTCTGCCCGGCATGGCCGTCATCTGCGTCTGGATGCTCATCCTCTGCGGCATCGGCCTCATCGGAGTCATCACCCACAATCTTCCGCCCGCCGTGATGGTCCTCTGCCTCTTCTACGCCATCGCCGCCAACGGCCTGCTCAAGCTGCGCCGCTGGGGATGGGCGCTCTCCCTCGCCGCCGCCTTCCTCTCCATGTGCTACGGAGCCTATGTGCTCTTCCGCTTCCATCAGTTGCCCATCATCGTCATGGTCATGGTCAACCTGGTGATCTTTCTGTATCTCGTTCGCCGCGAAGTGCTGGAGCGTCTGAAGTGAGAGTTGCCCTTAACTCCACTGCCCTTTGCGAGATTTGTTGATAAGGCGCGGCGGAGATCAGAGATTCGCCTTAACATGGAATCCGAAGGCCGCACAAAATGCTAGCTTCGATAACTCAAGCTGCGAAGAAACTTGTCCTTTCCCTGTCATGCGCGCTCCTCCTGCTCTGCGGTGGCAACGCAAACGCACGCGGCTCCGATGCCGACAGCGCAGCACACACCAGGGTGGGTGACCAGATGCCTGCCGTCATTGTCCAGGAAACCTCCGGCAGCACCTTCTCTCTGGCCAGCGAAAAAGGAAAAGTTGTCGTGATTAACTTCTGGGCAACGTGGTGCGGTCCCTGCCAGCTGGAGATGCCTCGTCTGGAAAAGGAGATCTGGGAGAAATACAAGTCTTCGCCGGATTTCGCGATGGTCGCCATTGCGCGCGAGCAATCAAAGGAGACCGTTTCCCAATTCCAGCAGCATCACCCGTTCACCTTTCCCCTGGCCTACGATCCCCATCGAGCCACCTACGCCTTGTTTGCCGACTCCGGAATTCCGCGCACCTATGTGGTCGATCGCCACGGGACAATTGCGTTCCAAAGTGTCGGATACGAGCCTGAAGGCTTCCACTCTCTCGATCAGGCCATCCAGAAGGCCCTTGCCGCAAAATAAGAGTGGCCTGCCGATTCAGGTAACTTCGGTGTAGGTTTTATCTATCCAGAAAGCTGGAACTCCACGATAGAATAAGTCTGTATGGCCCACTCGGTAACCGTCACGACTCCCATTCCTACGCTCGAAGAGCTCGGGGAGACCCTTGGCCTGAGCAAGGCTCGCCAGCAGTCGATCATATCAATCATGCGCGGTAGCAATCAGCGTCGCTCCCGTAGCGCAGCCAGCCGCAAGTCGGCATCCGCGAGTGGTACAGGGCAGGGTAGGCGAAAGAATAAGAGCAAGCGTGCCTCCTCCTCTGGCCGTTAGTCCTGGCTCTGTTTTCCTGAACATCCCATACGACGCCGCCTTCCGCCGGCTCTATCTTGCCTACATCGTAGGTCTCATTCATCTTGGGCTCGAGCCCAGGGTGACGCTTGGCCTTCCCGGAGGAGAGCGGCGTCTGGACCGCATTCTGGAGCTTATCCGGAGCTGCCGCTATTCCATTCACGACCTCTCCCGGGTCGAGCTGGACCGCGTACCGCCGCTCACCCCGAGGTTCAATATGCCTTTCGAGCTGGGATTGACTGTTGCCGTGGCCAAGCTCGAAGATCGATCGCACGACTGGTTCCTCTTCGAGACAGCACCCTATCGAGCGCAGAAGTCTCTCAGTGATCTGAATGGGACGGATCCAAACATCCATGGGGGGACCATCGAAGGCGTGATGCGCGAGCTCTGCAACGCCTTCGTCCGCGAAAGCTCGCGACCTCAGGTCCCTGAAATGATGAAGACCTACCGTGCAGTCTCGCGACAGCAGGAAAGAATTATTCTCGATACCGGCGCACAGAGCCTCTACGAAGCGCGCACATTTACTGAATTGTGTTTCGCTGCGGGAGCAACCATAGCTGCTCAACATGAAGGTGCCCAGTAACCCGGCAGCTCTCCGTTACAATAGAGATTTCATGGCCACCGCCCAAAGCCCGCTCCAGACGGACCTCATCCAGATCGACCTCTCCCCGAAGCGCCCAGCCTCCAAGCCCGACTGGCTCAAGGCTCGCGCGCCCGTTGGAGAAAATTACCACAACCTCAAGAAGCTTGCCCGCGATCTGAATCTGCACACTGTCTGCGAGTCCGCACACTGCCCCAACATCGGAGAGTGCTGGAACCACAAGACCGCCACCTTCATGATGCTTGGCAATCTCTGCACCCGGCGCTGCGGATTCTGTGCCGTCCCCAAGGGCCGCCCTGACGTCATCGACTTCGACGAGCCGCGCCGTGTCGCCGAAGCCGTTGCCGCGCTTGGCCTCAAGTTCGCCGTCATCACCAGCGTCAATCGCGACGACGATATCCTCGGCGGAGCCCGCGCCTTCGCCATGGTCATCGACGAAATCCGCCGTCAGGCGCCCGGCTGCCAGGTCGAAGTCCTCATCCCCGACTTCCAAGGCAACGAGGACGCCATCCGCATCGTCGTCGACGCCCACCCCGAGATCCTCAACCACAACACCGAATCCGTACCGCGCCTCTACCGCGCCGTCCGCTCCGGGGCCCGCTACGAGCGCACCCTCCGCTTGCTCGAATACTCGAAGCAACTCGACTCGACCGTCGTCACCAAGTCCGGAGTCATGGTGGGCCTCGGCGAAGAGATGCATGAACTGCTCGACGTCTACCGCGATCTTGCCGCCGTTGGCGTGGACGTCCTCACCATCGGCCAGTATCTGCGCCCCTCGCGCGACCACCTGCCCATGGCGCGCTACTACACGCCCGAAGAGTTCGAATTCATGAAGTACGAAGCCCTCAGGATAGGCTTCCGCCACGTCGAATCCGGCCCGCTCGTCCGCTCCTCGTATCATGCGCACGAACAAGCGGATGCCGCCGGCAGTGTCCGCATGTTGGTCTAGACGCGGCGCTCACGATTAGAATAAAAAGCTTGAAGACCGCAGCAGAAGGACGATAAGCCCATGGCAGTCTCAGTAATGGCGGGCATCCCCGCGCTCAAGGATAGCTTTCATCAACTCAAATCTCGCATGGACAAAGCCGTCCATGATTTCCAGTCGAACCTCGCCTCCACGCGCACCGGCCGTGCCTCGATCCAGATGCTCGACCAGGTCAAGGTTGACTACTACGGCACGCCAACGCCGCTCAACCAGGTCGGTCAGCTCACCACCCCCGACGCCAACATGATCGTCATCCAGCCCTGGGACGCGAGCATTATCTCCGAGATTGAAAAAGCCCTGCGCACCTCCGACCTCGGCTTCAATCCTCAGAACGACGGCAAGATCGTGCGTGTGCCCGTTCCTCCCATGACCGAGGAGCGCCGCCGCGACGTCGTCAAGCACCTGAACAAGGTTCTCGAAGAGCATCGCACCGCCGTCCGCAACATCCGCCGCGACGGCAATGACGCCATCAAGAAGGCTGCCAAAGAGAAGGCCATCTCAGCCGATGAAGAGAAGCGCGCTCTCGAGGAGATGCAGAAGCTCACCGACGACGAAATCCGCCGCATGGAAGAGATGAGCAAGCGCAAGGAAGCCGAAGTCATGCACATCTAAGGCAGCCCTCGAAGGCCGCCTCAGCAATGCTCGTTCAGAAGTGCAGAGGCGCTCCGCCCAGTAGCGCTGCCGCCGACCACTCCGGAGAGCCCGACCACTCCGGCACATTGAACGGCCGCTGCGGATGCGCCGAGCGCCCGTCCTCCGTCAGATGATGGTTCGTCAGAACCTGCAGAACCATCTCTACTTCTTCGCGATCCGCCCGTGACGGCCGTTCAAAATACAGTTTGTAGCGTTGCCCGCAAATCTTGCATACAACTTCGCCGCATTCTTCATTGGCTACACATAAAACTTGCACTGTCTTTTCCTCACGCAATCACTTTCCAAGGTCATCAGAAAGGTAGATGCGCGGAAGCAGCCTTGGCCATGCTACTTCTGCCAGTCTGGCTACCACTTCCGTGGATTGCGCGTTGTTCTCTGGACATGCTCTAGTCAGATCGCGGAGCACTGACCTCAGCTTTCAGCCGCTCCTTCTCGATCTGTTTCCGCGCATGCGGAAGCCATCTCCGGTATAAATCGGACTTCTCCTCACGGAGTGAGTCCGCCACCGCTCTCCTATATCCGCCCGAGTAGATCGCGTACATCAGCGCCAGCGCGCAGCCCGCTCCCAGAAAAAATCCGAAGAAGAAGCCGACAATGCCGCCCACGATCATGTTTCGATCTTACGTTCTATTGCGAGCCTACTTCGGAGCAGCTTCAATCGCCGCCGGCGTCCACGGAATACCCGATGTCTGCGGCTGCTCGCATTCCTTGATTTGGGCCAGCGCCTCGCGCAGTGTGGCGACTACAAAATCCGGACGCGCCTGCCCAAAGCGCTCGCGCAGCACATCCCGGTCCGTGCCCGAGGTCCACAGGCCAATGAGCATGCGGTTCTCCGGCAGGCTCTGTCGCAGCCGCAGCGCCAGCGAGCGCGCCTGCGCAAACGCGAACGGTGGCACCGCCGATATGCACAGAATCGTCCCCGACTCCTCAGCCAGCCGCGACAATATTTCCGGCACCAGGGCCACTGCGGGCAGCAGCAGGGTTTTGTGACCGCACTGCTCCAGCAGCTGCGCCAGCATCGTCGCCGCAATCTCGTCCGCCTGGTCGCCCGCCGGCACGCACACCACAGGATTCGTCCTTGCCGACACGCCCTCCGGGTCGCAGATCTCACTCGTCAGCGGAGATTTGTAGTCCGTCAGCTCCGCCACCAGTTCCGTCGCGCTCTGAAAAAGATAAGAGCTGCGCACATCATCCAGAACACCCTTGTGCCGGTCCTGCTCGGTCATGATGAGCGCCGGCATCACCACATCGTCATACAGATCTACCAGGCCGTGAGCCTCAAGGAAGCGATCCGCGATGTTGTGCGCCTCCGCCTGGTCAGTGGCCAGCAGCCGCTCGTAGAAATGTGCCTCCGGAGCCAGCTCCGCCTCCTCGCCCAGCAGAATGTGCAGGAACGACATCTGCGGCACATAGCGCCCGAAGACAATCAGGCACACCGTCAGCGGCGTCGACACCACCAGCCCCGCCCAGCCCCACAGCAGCGTCCACACAATCGCCATCGTTACCAGCGCCAGCGCGGAGATGCCTGTATTGCGCCCGTAAAAGTACGGCTCCACGAAATTGCTGATGGCCATCTCCAGCCCGGCGAACAGCAGAAACACGCCCAGCGGATGCCACCAGCCATCGAAATACGCCAGCGTATATCCGACCGTGGCAAACCCGGCGATCATCGTCCCCGCATACGGAACCATGCGCAGCATCGCCAGCAGCGCGCCCCACAGCGTGGCATTCGGCACCTTCAGCAGATACAGCCCGATCGCAAAAATGACGCCGAAGCTCACATTGACCAGGACATTCATCACCAGGTACCGGCTGATGCGCTCTGCCGCTTCATTCAGAGCCTGGGTCATCAGGTTCAGCCGCCCCACTCCGGCCAGCAGCAGCAGACGGTTGCGCAGGTCTTCGCGCTTCAGCAGCATGTACACCGTAAAGATCAGCACCATGCCCAGCGTTGCCAGCGGCCCCACCACCGGCTTGAGCAGCTCGCCCAGGCGCCGGCCGGCCGGTTCCGGCGGAGGCACCACCCTCACCGGCGTCGCCTTTACGCCGCCGCCGTTCTCTTCGCTCAGCGTCTCCCCGATCTCCTCAATGCTCTTTACCGTCTGCCCGAACCGGCCTTCGGCCGGCATGTTCAACGCAGAAAGCTTGTGGCTGATATGCTGCCGGTAGTTTGGCAGCTCGTTCACCACGCCGATCACCTGCCGCGCCACGATGTACCCCACCGCGCTCGCCACCATCGCGGCCACAAAAACCACCAGTATCACCGCCGAAACCCGCCGCAGCTTCAGCCGCTCAAAAAAGATCACCGCCGGAGCCAGCAGAAAGTTCAGCGTCACCGCCATGGCCAGCGGGATCAGCACATCTCGCGCAAAATAAAGCCCCAGCAGCACCAGTGCAAGCAGAATCACCGGCTCGTTGGCCAGCAGGCCGCGCCGCGGTCGCGTCATGGAGGTGGAGTTCATAGGAAGGCGGTTTTCATGGGTCAATTCGCTCTGGACAAATACAACTCTGGATGCAATACCATACCCCGAGTGAAAAACGCTTGGCCAGAAAGATGAACGGATGCCCGCAAATTTGCGTATTCTCTCTGGTGAACGTTTTCTGAAGCTGGCCACCGCCCACCCTTCAGAAAGCCTCCAAAGGAGACCTGGATGATTGTCGCAAGCCCGGTCATGACCGCCAACTGGAGCGACGAGCAGCGCGCCCTCTTTCAGGCGCAGATGTCCGCCTGGCAGAAGGACGAGGTTGTCGGCGTCCTGCTTGCCCTCTTCCTCGGCACTTTCGGCGCGCACCAGTTCTACCTGCGCCGGCCCGGCCTGGGTATCCTTTACATCGTCTTCTTCTGGACAGGCATCCCCACCATCGTCAGCTTCGTGGAATGCTTCTTCATGCCCGGCCGCGTCCGCCAGTTCAACCTTGCCCTGGCGACGTACTTCGCCTCACAACTCGCCGCCGCCGGCCCCGCTGTGAATCCCGTACCCGTCGCTGCCACCCATCCCTGCCCCAATTGCGGAGCCCCCATCCCCGAGGGAGCCAATTTCTGCGGCCGCTGCGGAACGAACATGAGCGCCCTCGCCCCTCAGAGATTAAGCAGGGAGCAAATAGATCGATCGAGAGATTCCACTCGTGCCCGCGCCCTGCTTGCCCTCCGCGTGGACTGATCATTAATACTGTCGAACCCGAATACATCCGCCTGGTTTGAGCGAGGAACGGGGGTCAGTCCCGCTGGATATGCGTTACCGGATTCCATCAATGCAGCTTCGATAGATCACTACGATGATCGCTGAATGCTGAACAGAAATCCCGTTCTAAGTAGGGCTTGTTAATCCGTCAACACTTCCGCACCGTCAAACTCGGCGACTGCGGCTCTGGCTCTAGTTTACCTCGCTGACCAGAACTTGATGAACGAGCAACACTCCGTCTGACCTTTCTTCCCGCCAGATGTGCCGGGACGAGAACTCCATTGACCGCTTCCACCGCGAGGTTCGAAGCCTGCGCCAGGTTCGGAACAAGAACGTAGTGGACTGCGGCGACCTCGAGCGGGCTGAAGACGACTCGCTCTTTTTCGCGAGGGAATTTGTCGATCGGCCCCGACCTGCGCGATTTTTTTCGCGATGCAAGTCAGCCCTTCGACGTCACGTTAGCCTTGGCCATCACCCGCGGCATCACCGAAGGCCTGGGAGCTGCGCACGCACGGGGCATGGTCCACCGCGACATCAAGCCCAGAAACATCCTCATGGCGCGGGACGAGCATAGTTGGGTTCCCAAGATCGCCGCCTTCGGCATCGTGCGACCAAGGAGATCAGCCTTGCTTGCACTTTGACCGGCTCGACATTCCTGCACATGATCTATGCAGCACCGGAACATTGGCGCGGCATGCGGGCGGCGGATCTGGACGGTCGCATCGACCTCTACGCACTTGGCGGTGAGCTCTTCGAGATGCTTACCGGGCAGACTATCTTCTGGGCCGAGAATTTTGAGGGGTGTCTCGAGAGCACCTGAATACCGTGCCTCAACCGCCCACCAGACTACGGCCGGAACTGGCCAATTGGACGGGTCTGGACTCGCTGGTGTTGCGTTTGTTGGCCAAGGATCGCGAAGACCGCCCCAGAGACGTTGCCGAGTTGCTCAGACTGCTCGACGCGGTGCAATTTCTTCCCCCCGTGGTACGTCAGCAGACCGTTGAGGAGCAGCCCAAAGTTCAACCAAAGACGGTTGTCGAACAGTTCAAGGTGCAGCCCCCGCCGCCAATTTCTTCTCAACCGAAGCCTGCCGCCGGCGGATTCCCGAAATGGGCTTGGGGAGCCTTGGTAGCCCTGGTGCTGGTTGCGGTTATCGTGGCAGTATGGATCCAATTTTCGCCAAAACAATCCCGTCCAGCACTCCAGTCGACGATCGATCGCCCGGCGAGTGAGGTCCGTATCCTGCAAGGACATGCGGGATGGGTCGAATCCGTCGCATTCAGCTCCGATGGACACACTCTGGCCTCGGGGAGCGTCGACCGAACAATCAAGCTATGGGATTGGAGAAGCGGACAGCTATTGCAGACCTTGCGCGACGGTAATTGTGTCCAATCCGTCGCCTTCAGCCCCGATGGACGCACTCTTGCTTCGGGGAGCCAAATCTGGGGTTCGGAGGGCAACGAGAAGACCATCAAGCTCTGGGATGTCGCCAGCGGACAGATCCTGCGCACGCTGCGGGGCCCTAAATATGTTGATTCTGTTGCCTTCAGTCCTGATGGCCGTACCCTGGCTTCGGGGGCGATCGGTGACCACACAATCAAACTCTGGGATGTGGCAAGCGGGCGGATACTGCACACGCTGTTCGGTGACATTGGATACGAGAAAGCAATTCGTTCTTTAGCCTTCAGCCCCGATGGCCGTACCTTGGCCTCATCAGGCAGTGACGACATGATCAAGTTCTGGGACGTGGCCAGCGGACAGATGTTGCGCACCTTGGAAGCCGGCCCTAGATCCGTCGCCTTCAGCCCCGATGGACGCACTGTTGCTTCGGGGAGCTATAAGACCACCACGCTCTGGGACGTGGCGAGCGGTCAAGTATTGCGAACCCTGGATTACAGCGCATCAAGCATAGCCTTCCGTCCCGATGGACGTATCTTGGCATTGGCTAGAGGTTTTGACAGAACCATCAAGCTTTGGGACGTGAACAGCGGAGAAGTATTGCAAACCTTGCAAAGTCACAATTCGCTGATCCTTTCCGTTGCCTTCAGCCCCGATGGGCATACTGTTGCATCTGGAGGTCAGGATAAGAACGTCGTCGTCCTTTGGGACGTGTCCGGCTTACTAAAATAGCGAGGCGGCAATCAGTTGGCGGGAGAATTATGCCCTGACCGCTAAAATAGAACTTGAGAACAAAGAAGGCCCGGCCGCACAGCCGGGCTTTCATCTTTGAATTTATAAGATCACGCTCAGCAGAAATCCTGAAACGCCACTCTCCATTCCTGCACCATTGGGATGCATCCGGCCGCCAGAACAGGTGGCCATCATCAAGAACCCAGGTAAGGCATCTCGTGTAACAATCTCCAGCTACAAGACCATTTGCTTTGGAGGGGTCTAATGAATCGGATAACAGTCTCGATTTGCGCATCACTTTTCGCGCTGTTCATCGCTTGCGCAGCGCCAGCGCAGGCCCAATCTCACGACCCTGCTCATCCGACTCCGCTTGCCCCTGGCATCAATAAAGGTAACGTGGACAACTTTAAGGACGGCCCCAACTACTACTACTTCTACGCTGGCCCGGGACGCGTCGACATCCGGCAGGCATTTCACGAGATGGGAGTATTCGGGTATCCGTTGCGCCAGAGCCTCAGCTTTGATCTCAGCGACGAAAAAGGCAAAGTCTACGACCATGAGTCCGTCACTTCTCAGGGCAATCTCGCCGAGGTCAAGAACTACGGCACCTTTGCCACGCGCCGAGGGCTCTCCTCACCATAACCGCCCAACAAGCTACGATCCGTATGGGCGGATATTACGAATTTGAAGTCACTGGAGTGGTCTTCTTCGACGGCAAAGCCGGCTCCTCCGCGGGTGTCAAGCCAGAAGACACTTCGCTCACCAATTCCCAGAAAAACGACCCCGTTAGCCTGACCACCGGCCCGACGACTCTGACGTCAGGCACGACCACACTAGCTTCCGGCCCGTCGCCTTTCCTCGGTGCAAACCGGTAACCCTCGCCTATCCCGATCACGATCACAGTTGTTGAAACACCCACGAGAATCCGTATTCGGCGCGCAGTCCGACGTCCTCTTCGACTTCAACAAAGCGTACATCCGTCCTGACGCCGTACCCGTCCTGCGTCAGGCCGCAAGTGATTTGAAAGCCGCCAAGCCCCGTGGCGCTATCATGGAGAGGCTTCACGGTTGCCGGGAACTCCGCGACTTAACCTTCGTCTCTCAAAAGAGCGCGCCGACGCCGTCGGACCTGGCCGGTCAAAACGGAGACTTCTCCTTTCCGCCTCTCGCCCACAGCGGAATCTGGGCGGTCCGTCCGGTCGCGCAACATGTTGACACCACAGGCCAGTAAGCACCCGCATGCCGTAGCTATTCGCCGCGTTGAGCTCTCTGAACCTGGTAGGCATTGGCCGCCAATGCGCCGCCTGATCGGCACTCCCTAACGGGGATGCCTTGCTTTTCCGTGGCCGAGAATTATGCCTTGATCCGCTAAAATAGAAATAGAGAACAAAGAAGGCCCGGCCGCACAGCCGGGCTTTTCATTTTAGAAGAAAGCCACGAACGCAATTGGCAGTAAGTCGCTTTAGAATCAATGGCAGCGACATAAGTCCAGAATCATGAATGATTTGAGTGCTTCGATCTGAACCCGGATCTAGCCCAAATCAGCTGCATTAACATGTTTAGAATCAGGACTATGGAGATAAAGTCTCTACTTTCAGTACTTTGCCCCCATGAACTAGCGTAAAGATCGCAAAATCAATCGGTTACGGGATAAGGTCGGATAGTGGGGGGAGGGGGGTAGCTGCCGGGAGAAGGCACCAAAACTGGAATCTCCGAGCTGAATCCCTGACGGCTGCCGCTACATGTTCGTGTGCCCGTGCCGCATCTCCTCGTTGAACTCGGGCTTGGTCGCCGCTAACGCATCGTTCAGCTTGGCGTGATACTGCTCGGCGCGCTCCAGCAGTAACGGAGTCGCCGCCGCCGTATCGCCTGTCAGGCTCACCAGTCCCCGCCGGGAAAGATCGGCCGCAACGCGCGCCAGTTCTTCCGCTGTCGTGTTGAGATACTGCGCGTCCCGGGGGTCGCTGATCCACACCGGCTCGTTACCGCCCAGCACGCCCGACAGCCAGTAGACCTTCAGCGCCAGAAAATCCGCCCGGCTCTCATCAGTTGTGTCCGCGAAGAAGAACTTCTTCTGCCACCGCGAGTAGTACCGAGTCGTCACCGGAACCGGCTGCCGGTTGCCGCTCTTGAGCAGCTCCAGCTGTCCCTGGTCGAGCGTCTTGCGGATCGCGTTGTAGATGAAGCTCTCCGCGTACGGCTGCTCCGGAGCGGCGACAATCTCGGCGAATGTCACCGTCATGCTCGCCGACACCTTGGCATGCAGTGGAGACGCCTGCCCGTCTTCCAGGTGCGCTTGGCCATGAACGATATAGGTGTCCGCGCCCGAGGTCGACCGGTGAAACGGCCAACCGAAGCCGCCAAAGCTTACCGGCAGCCCGGCCAGGGTCACATAAGCGTCCGGCCGCGGATTCCTCAGCCGGTGTGCGGCCTCGCGCAGGTAGGCCGTCATCTCCGGCAGCAGCTCCGGCTTTTGAAAGTCGAAGGCCTCGCTCAGCTCCAGCTGTAGCGTCTTCTCAGCGAGCGCGCCCGGCGTTAGCCCCAGCCGGAACCTGGCCGTCGGGTGCTGGTTGAAATCCGTGCCCGCCTCAGCCGAGATCACGACGAGCGTTGCCTCCCGGGCAGCGGTTTCGAGCATTGCAGTCAAAGCATTTTCAAATTGCGTTGGCATCAGTCTTGTCCAGAATGGAATGTCTTCATTTTACTGGACCAATGCCTCGCCCGAGGCCAATTTGGCAGGTATTTCGCTCCACTCACAAAGCAGGTCCAATAAGAAAGGGCCGACGCGCCTCGGGATTTCTTCCCATGCACACCGGCCCTGATCTGCTACGACCTTACGCCAGATCGAACAGCAGCACTTCGCTCGTCTCCTCCGCCGCCTTGATCGTGATCGATGGTTCATCGCTCACTGCTACGGCATCTCCGGTCTCCAGCGTCTTACCGTTCACCGTCACCCCGCCGCGAATCACCTGCAGCCAGCCATGCCGCTTAGGCGCGAATTCGTGCCTGATCTCGTCACCTGCCGCCAGCTCCGAGACATAGACCTTCGCATCCTGGTTAATAACTGACACGCCCGGAACCTTCACCGGTCCGGCCAACTGCTTCCACTGCCCGCGCTTCTCTTCCGGAGCGAATGCCAGCTGCTCGTAGGTCGCAGGCAGGCCGTCCTTTGCCGGCTCGATCCAGATCTGCAGGAAATGCACCGGCTCGGTCTTCGACCCGTTGTACTCGCTGTGCACGATGCCCGTGCCCGCCGACATGCGCTGGATCTCATTCGGCCCCAGCACTTCCTCATGCCCCATGCTGTCCTTGTGGGCCAGCTTGCCCTCAAGCACGTAGCTCAGGATCTCCATATCGCGATGTGGATGCGCCCCGAAACCCCTACCCGGCGCCACCCGGTCCTCATTGATCACACGCAGGCTGCGAAAGCCCATATGCCTCGGGTCGTAATATCCCGCGAATGAAAACGTATGGTGTGAATCCAGCCATCCGTGGTTTGCGTGTCCCCGTTCTTCACTTTTCCGAATCTGTAGCATTGTTCTTCTTCCTTCCCTTCGTAGATAAAACTTCTGAATCTCTGCGCGCCGCCGCCGCCAACCCCAACTTCTTGAGCAAGCTGTAAAGCTCGGTCCGTTCTTCTCTATCCAGGACCTCCATCAGCCCCTCAAGGTCCCGTGAGTGGGCCTCAAAGACTCTTTCCACCAGCCGTCTCCCCTTCGGTGTCAAGTGGATCACCCGCGCCCGGCGGTCCTTTTCCGTGAACTCGCGCCGCACCAGTCCCATCTTTTCCAGGCGATCCACAGCCGCCGTCATCGATCCGCTGGCGAGCAGGACCCTCGCGCCGATGTCGCCCACCGTCAGAGGGCCTTTGTGCAGTAACGCCTCGAGCACCATGAAATCGCTCAGGCACAAGCCATGCCGGGCGACGCTCTGTTCCACATTCACGCTCACTGCCCGGTGCGCCTTGGCGAAAACCATCCAAAGCTTTGCGGCGGTTATGGTTGATTGCTGGCTCATATATGACATAAGATGTTTATCTCGGTAAAAAGATTCTCGATGTCGAGATAAATACGAGGACTGGATCACCGGCGCCGCGCATTATCCTGAAATCCCGGGAGGCGGCAAATGATCGCAAGATTCTGGCGCGGATACACAAAACCCGAGCACGCGGACGACTATGAAGCCATGCTTAAACCGGAACTTCTACCTGGAATCAGCAAAGCAAAGGGATACCAAGGCAGTTACCTAATCCGCCGCAATCTTGACGAAGAGGTCGAGTCATAACCATCCTGCTGTGGGATTCAATCGCCTCGATACGCGCTGTCGCGGGAGAAGACTACGAGAAAGCGGTTATCCCGGAAGAACGCCGCCAATACCTGTCGCGGCATGGCGAGAAGTCCGCACACTACGAGATTGCCTCAATCCACAAGCCATCGGAAGCGAGGAGAGGCGGTTCAGCGTGGGCACTGCGGAAGAGGGAATTGGACGGAGCGGCGGACAGCACTTTCGTATGCAGGACTTACTGTGCTTCGGGTCTAGCCGAGAAGCCAATCCCGCATCGCGAGGTTGCACATCTCCGGCATCTCCTCGAAAGCGAGGTGGCCGGCCCCGGGAAGGATGAGAAGCTCCGACTGCGTGAGCGTGTCCTGCAACCGGCGAGCCGACGATAGGTTGACCGCCCGGTCGCGGTCGCCCCATATGAGCAGCGTGGGTTTTTCCGCCAGCCGGGCCAGCGCCGAACGCAACTGCTTCATATCGTCAAACCATCCGCCGAGGATGCGCAGCACGTGATCCATAGTTCCGGGGATCTCCAGGCCCTCTGTGTAGCTCTCCAGAGCGTCCTCAGTTACCCGTGAGGGATCGCCGTACATGCGCGCCAGCGCGGTGGCGTGAAGGCTCCGCGGGAGAGACGGCACTCGCCGCCCCAGCCACTTGCCGGGTCTCGTGTGGAAGAAGCGGATGACATGATCGCGAGAGCCGCAGAAAGGGTTTGCGGGCGCGAAGAGAATCAGTTTGCGCACCTGCTGTGGATGCCGTGCGGCCAGCATCATCGCAATCGCACCTCCGTGTGAGTGCGCGGCAATGTCGGCCCCAGTAAGGTCAAGGGCATCCATCAGCACGGCGATGCGGTCGGCTGTAGCCTCCAGGCTGGCATCCAGTCCGGTGACGCGTTCCGACTTTCCCATATTGAAAAGATCCAGCGCGTAGACCGTCGCGTGCTCGGCAAGAAAGCCGATATTCTGCCTCCAGGTCTGTCCGGAGCCGATAAGGCCGTGCAGAAGCAGCAATGGCTCCCCCGACCCTGCAACCTGATAGTGAACCCCGGCCCCGTCGATGGAGATGAACCGTTCTTCGATACAGATACCAGCCACCGCCAGGGATCACCTCAAGGAGAAATCAGCGGCCCACGGTCCGGAAATCCGGAGTCGGCCCCAGCGATTATGTTACAAGACTGTTACAGCTATGTGTGAGGGAAATTGCCCAAAAGATTCGAGCATATCGAAAATGATGCCTCTCACCCGGCTCAATCGGCGGGGCTCCTGGTTTGACCCTGCACTTTCAGGCGCATAGACTCGAATCGGTGATCCTGCATCGCCTCCGGTGCGCTCGCCCAGCATTATTTATGCGGTTTTCCCTTCATCTCACCCGAATCTGCCTTCCTGCGGCGGCGCTTGCCCTGGCACTGGCTTGCCCCGTGCTCGCCCAGCAGCCTTCAAAGATAAAACCCGGACAGCCCCAGGCTCCCGCGATGCCACCTCCGCCCAAGCCGCCGGCTCTGGTCGAGCCCGGAGGTCCATCCATCAGCCTGCAGACCAGCGAGGCGGTCTTCGATATCGCGGTTGCTCTCAATGCCTGCGGATACGATAACGGCCTTGCCGATTCCGACCCCATTCGCGAGCACATTCGCGAACAGGTCGATCAGGCCAGCCAGCAATCGATCGATGCCCGCGACGCGCGCTTCCATCTCTGCGAATTCATCAACCAGCACCGTCTGGCGGAAGCCGGGCGTGACCTTGCCCAGTACATCTCTCTGGCCCTTTACGTCACGCCTCCACCCGAGCTTGCGCCCAGCGTGGACACGGCCGACCTGCCGCCCGATTCCACCCAGGTGATGGATATGCTGCCCTTACTGCGCGACTTCGCGCAGGACATCAAGCTGCACGCTATCTGGGTTGAAAACCGCGCCGCCTATGACGAGCAGGTCGCCCGGCTGCACGATCCGCTGACCAAGATGATTCTCGACACCAACATTTACCTGAAGATGCCGGTCAGCAGTTACGAAGACCGCCGCTTCATCGTTGTGCTCGAGCCCATGCTTTCACCGGCCGAGACCAATGCACGCGTCTATGGCAGCAACTATGTGGTCGTAGCCTCACCCGTGAACGGCGCCGTCCACATGCAGGAGGTGCGCCACGCCTACCTCCATTATGAGATCGAGCCGCTGCTTTATGCACGAGCCACTGCCATGGACCGCCTCTTGCCCTTTCTCAAGACAGTCCGCGACGCTCCCATCGATTTTGTTTATCGTAGCGACATCGTCTCGCTGGTGATTGAGTGCATGATTCGCGCTGTTGAGGACCGCACCATGGAAACGGGCATCCAAATCCCGAAAATTCCCACAAACACTGCCCGCAGCGATCTCGATCCTCTCTATCGCGCGCGCATGGCCGCTCTGCAGAAGGATGGTGCGATTCGCCAGGATCTCGTAAATCACGACATGGTCGAGGGCTACGTCCTCACGCAATACTTCTATAACCAGTTGATTCCCTTCGAGCGCACGCCTGACAGCCTTAAGGAGAGCATCGGCGAGATGGTCTACGGCATGGACGTGTACCAGGAGATAGGCCATCTCAAAGGCATTCATTTCGTCGAAGAAGGATCGCCGGACATCGTGAGCCACGCTTCCTCGCGGCCCCACGGTCTCGATCTGGCCGAACTCGATCTGGAGAAGGGCGACGCTCAATCTGCGGCCAGCTTGTCCGACGCCGCGCTCAAGCAGCATACCGCGGAGGCCGGGCGCGCCAACTTCATTCTTGCCCGCGCCGATCTGATGACCGGCAAGATGGAAGACGCCGAGATTGCCTTTCGCGAGACGATTCGTCTGTCCAGCGATCCGCGCATGCTCGCCTGGGCGCATATCTATCTTGGCCGCATTCTCGACGTCGAGGATAAGCGCGATGAAGCGGTCGTCGAATACAAAGCTGTTCTTGCCATGCGCGACACGCAGCCCGACACCAGAACGGCCGCCGAAAAGGGCGTGAAGGAGCCTTTCGCGCTGCCTCATCATGCGGCGCCGGAAGGCGACGACGGCAGCGGAGATCCGCCGTCCAAACCACAGCCTCCCGCTGCGGCGCAGACGCAGCGGCCGCAATAGCTTTGAACCCGGCCACGATGGCTATTGAGGAGAATCCCGCAAGTTGAAAGTACCGTCGGGCGTGCCGGAACTTGAAACGCTGCTCAGGCACCGCTTCACTCAGCCCGAGTTGCTCAGGCGCGCCCTCACGCATCGTTCGCTCGCCTATGAGCAGCGCCTGGCAAGCTCCGAGCCTGCCGAGGGAGGTTCCGAGAGCTCTGGCGCGAGCTTCGATCCAAATTCCGACAATGAGCAGCTTGAATTCCTCGGCGACTCCATTGTCGGTTTCCTGGTTGCTGAGGAGCTATGCCGCCGCTATCCCGATCTCCACGAGGGCGCCCTCACCCGGCTGCGCGCCGAGTTGGTCAGCCGCCGGCAGCTGGGGTCGGTGGCCGCCAGGCTCAATCTCGGCGAATACATGCTGTTGGGCCGCGGAGAAGAACGCAGCGGTGGACGCCGCAAAAGTGCCCTGCTGGCCAACTGCATTGAAGCTGTGATCGCCGCGCTTTATCTCGACGCCGGCATCGAGACTACCCGTGCCTTCGTGGTGCGGGAAGTCATCGACCCGCTCGCCCCCGGCCTGCGCGACCGGATGCTGGGCGGAAGCAGTATCGGCGACTACAAGTCCGCTCTGCAGGAGATCCTGCAGGCTAAGAAGCAGGGCCAGCCAGAATATGCGGTAAAAGCGGAGAGCGGTCCCGACCATCGTAAGCGGTTTCTCGTGGAGGTTTCGTCGGGAAATGGCGCCGGAACGAAGCTCCTGGCTCGGGGCCTCGGCAGCACCAAGAAAAAAGCCGAGCAGGAAGCCGCCCGCCGCGCCATTATGAAATTGGAACGCATCAAATCCGCTCACCAGACAAACGCGGAAGCAGAAGCATGAGCGAGAGCCTTCACAATCCGGAGATTTCCGCCCCGGAAGATCCGTCGACGGAAGTCCCTGCTGTCGAGCCCGAGGCCGCCGCCGCCGCGCCGCCCGAGGCCAGGCCAGCCCCGCGCCGGCCCGTCGAGAAGCACTATATCTATCCTTCCCCGCTTGAAACCGTGCGCTCGCTGCTCACCATCCTCGTGATCGCTCTCTTTGCCCTCACCTTCATCCTGCAGCCTTTCCGGATTCCGTCGGAGTCGATGGAGCGCACCCTTCTCGTCGGCGATTTTCTGCTGGTCAACAAGAGCATCTACGGCCCGCCCGGCATCTGGTCGCACCTGCTGCCTTATCGGCAGGTGCAGCGCGGAGACGTCATCGTCTTTCACTTTCCCCTTGATCCGCCGGAACATATCGTCAAGCGGGTCGTCGGCCTCCCAGGCGACCGCATCCATCTTCGTGACGGCGTTGTTTACCTCAACGGCCAGGCCATTACCGAACCCTATGCTGTCTATGAATCCGCCTGGTCCGACAGCTTCCGCGACCAGTTCCCGACCGCCAACTACACCGATCCGGGCGTGGACACTCACTGGTGGCTGCAGATGCGCGCCGGAGTCGTCAACGGCGACCTGATCGTCCCCGCGGGCCAGTACTTTGTCATGGGCGACAACCGCAACCACAGCCGCGACAGCCGATACTGGGGATTCGTCCCCCGCGCAGCCATCGTTGGCCGCCCCTTCATCATCTATTTTTCGCTCCGCCAGGCCTCGACCACCGACCTGCCCGAGCTGCCTCACGTCTCCGCTCTCGACACCTCAAGTGATAAACTCGGACACGACAACGACGCCATCAACAAGGTAGTGGATTTCGCGCGATGGGACCGTATCCTGCGCATCGTTCGCTAACCCGGCAGGAGATTCAGCAGAAAAAAATGGAGCCAACGCTCGAACAGGAAACCAACGAGAAGGCCGGGAAGACCCGCCAGAGCAGTGAAGAGACCCCCCTGGAGGCTTTTGCTTCGATTTGCGGGGTGCTCGTCCTCGGCCTCTTCGCCCTGACCTTCATCTTCCAGAACTTCGCCATCCCATCCTCCTCGATGGAGAAGACCCTGCTCGTCGGCGATCACGTTCTCGTCGACCGCATCACGCTCGCTCCGCCTACCTCATGGGCGCCGTTCGTTCACTATCGCAATGTGCGCCACGGCGACATCATCGTCTTCTTCAAGCCCACGCTCGAAGCCAACGGCGAGCACCTCTACCTCGTCAAGCGCGTCGTCGGCATCCCTGGCGACCACATCCACCTGGTCAACGGCACCGTCTACCTCAATGGCGTTGCCCAGAACGAGCCGGAGGTGCAGATCGCCACCGAGCCTTACGACTATCGTGACGATTTCCCCGCCGTCCCGCCGCCGCCGCTCGGCGATGTGACCGCTGAGTGGTCGCTCGATCTCCCCAACCACATCCAGAACGGTGACCTCGTGGTTCCCCCCGGCAGCTACTTCGTCATGGGCGACAACCGCCCGAACAGCCTTGATAGCCGCTACTGGGGCTTCGTGCCCCGCCAGAACATCGTTGGCCGACCGCTCTTCGTCTACTGGTCGTTCGTGACGCCCGAAGACCAATACAACAAGACCGCAATCTCCGATCGCGTGGGATTCATCGGGCACATCATTCTGCACTTCTTCGATCAGACGCGCTGGCGCCGAACTTTTCACCTGGTGAAGTGACATGAGCGAGCCCGCCACGGGTATCGCGCCGGAACGCCGCACCCGCATCCGACTGCGATGGATCGTGCTGGCACTCGTGCTGGTCTTCCTGGCGGCCGCGGTCATTCTGCCGCTGATCAACATCAGCCGCTACCACCGCACCATCGCCGAATCGCTCAGCCACAGCATCGGCCGACCGATTCACCTCGGCTCGGTCCAACTTCAGCTCCTGCCCCGTCCCGGCCTTGCGATTACCGACTTCGTCGTCGAGGAGGACCCCGGCTTCGGTGCGGAGCCCATCCTCCGCGCACCCTCTGTCACCGTCACTCTGCGTCTCAGTTCCCTATGGCGCGAGCGTCTTGAAGCCAGCACCATCGACCTGGACAACGCCAGCGTCAACCTCGTCCGCAACGACCGCGGCCAGTGGAATTTCGGTTCACTGCTCCTCCAGGCTGCGCGCACCCCGAATGCGCCCACCGCGCAGCGCCACGCGACTGCCCAGCTGCGTTTTCCCTACATCGAGTTCCGTTCCGCGCGCATCAACTTCAAGAACGGCGCCGAGAAAAAGCCCTTCTCCTTCATCAATGCCGATCTTTCCATCTGGCTCGATCAGCCCAACCAATGGCGGGTTCGTTTTGAAGCGCAACCCGTGCGCACCGATCTCGAACTCGACCTCGCCGACACCGGTCTCGTGCGCCTTGATGGCTCGGTGAGCCGCGCCCCGGCCCTCGAAGAGATCCCCGTCAAGCTTCATGCCGAGTGGGACAGAGCCCCCCTCGGCCAGGTGAGCCGTATGCTCTTCGGACAGGACAGCGGCTGGCGCGGGCTCCTGCGCTCCGAAGCCGACATCACCGGCGACATCCGCAATCTGCAGATGAACGCCCGCCTCCGCATCGACGACCCCCACCGCCAGGAGTTCACCCCCGCAACGCCGCTCAACGTCGATGTGAGGTGCCGAGCTGCATACCGTCCCCCGTCCGCCTCCGTCGATGACCTGACCTGCATCTGGCCCGTGGCTGACGGCCATCTGTTACTCACGGGCGCGCTGAAGACGCAAGCTCGCCCCGAGGCGAACCTCACCCTCGAAATCAATCGCACGCCTGCAGCTTTTGCCATGAGCGCTCTGGGTATGCTGCGCCGCGGCATCACTCCCTCGCTCGCGGCCGCCGGCCTCATCAACGGACACTTCACTTACGCCAATGGCGAATTCGCCGGAAAGACCAGCACGCCCGCGCTCTCCGGAGAGGCCTCCGTCGACTCTCTTTCTCTGAACTTCCCCGGTGTCGACCAGCCCCTCGTTTTTCCTGTGCTCCGCTTCGTCGTCCCGGGCCCGCCGCATCACGCCGGACACAAAACTCCGAAGCCCGCCATCCTGAATTCCCCGTCGCACGCCATCCTTCTCAGCCCCGCGCCTCTCACGCTTGGCGCGCTCACTCCAGTCGAGCTTTCGGGACAATTCACCCGCACGGGCTTCATTCTTCACTTCGCCGGCCAGGCCGACCTCCTTCGTCTTGCGGCCCTGAGCAAATCTTCAGGACTGCTCGGCTCCTCGCTGGCCCGCGTGACCAGCGCGACCACCGAAGTCCCGGCCACAGCCGACCTCGATCTCAACATCGCTGGCCCCTGGATGACTACGACCACAACAACTCCGGCTACCGCCCTTGGTTCACTTCGCATTGAGCACGCGCAAGCCAAGCTCGATTGGCTGCCCGAGCCGGTTGAGATCGCTTCGGCGACCGCGAATTTCTCTCCCGAAAAGGTCACCTGGAGCAACGCCACCTTCGCAGTTAATGGCATCGCCGCACATGGATCGTTCTCCTATCAGATGTACTGCGATCCCGCGGATAACTGCGGTAGCTCCGGCGCGGAACAGCCCGTTGGAAACTTCAATCTCGACATCCCTGCTCTCGATGCCGTCGCACTCGAATCTGCTCTGATCGGTGCAGGCCGCCACAACGAGCTTCTCAGCGTCATTCTCGCGCAGGTGGAACGCAAGGCTCCGGTCTGGCCTTCGCTCGAAGGGGCGGTACATGTTGGCACGCTCACCCTGCGAAACCTCACCATGCACGACGCTCGCGCCGTCCTGCACGTGAAGGAAAGCCGCGTGGAGATTACTTCGCTCGACGCCTCCACATTGGGCGGCTCCGTCAACATCGCCGGCAGTGTCGATACCAGCGGAAGCCGTCCCCTCTGGTCGCTCAATCTCAACTGGTCGGGAGTCAGCGTTCCCCAGGTTGCGGCAATCTTCCATGAGAAGTGGGGTGCCGGCACCGCCAATGGCGCCGCCAGCCTGACACTTGACGGCTATTCGACCACCGACCTCGCCGCTTCCGCCCGCGGTGCGTTTCATTGGGATTGGGCCCGTGGATCAATCGGCTCCGGTGCGCCCTTGACCGCCCAGGCTTCATCGGAGACCTCTAACGCAAGCGTGGAGAAGGCGAGCCTCACCGGTGTCGAGACCGCGAAATTTTCTCCCGCGCATTTCCCGCGCTGGCATGCGAGTGGAACCATCTCTGACAGAACGCTGAAGTTCGATCCGGCAGACCGAACGAATCCTGTCACCGGGACGATCAGTTTCGACCGCGAGCTTGATCTCTCCTGGCCAGCAGCGGATGAGGCAAAGTTGCGAATCGGCGGCACACTCGCGCATCCAGTGCTTCAAACACCTCCGCGGGCTTCTCCGCCGGGTCCCGGCTAATAAGCGTGTCACGCGAAGCCATCGACGTCACTTCCGGGTCACCGCTATCTTCAACTGCGCAGATTCAGAATTGCTGAAAGCTCGCTCGGCGGCCTAAAAACTCAGGCGCATCGCCACTTGAAACGCGCGCGGCCCACCCGATCCGAAGACACCCCCTGCTGTCGAAACCGCCTGGCCAAAGCTTGAGGAGAACGCAGGGTTGCTCTGGTCCGGCGATAGAGTGTTCGCAAACCCGGAGTAGTTGAGATTGCTGACACCGAGAATATTTGTGACGTTGAAGATGTTGAAGGCTTCGCCGATGAGGTTGAGGTTTAAGCGCTCTCCAAACTGAAAGGCGCGGCTGAGCCGGAAGTCGAGCGCATTGAAGCTGTCGTTGAAATGCGCGTGATTGCTCACCTGAGGCAGGATGACGTAGCTGTTGGTGCTGGACTCATAGACTCCGCCGCTGGCGTTGGTCTTAGCGATGAAGGCGTTCAACTGTTGCGGATTGTGAAACTCGCGCCCGCCCGCATTGCGCTGCAGGGTAGGAACGCGCTCGCTGCCGTCGGGAAGAAGAATATCCATCGGAACGCCGGATGCGATGGTCCAGACCGGCGAAAACTGAAACTTATAAGGCAGGTTGGCAATACCACTCATTACTAAACGATGGCGTTGATCGTTCGGCGGCGGTCCATATTCGCGCTGGAGATTATTTGGATCGATCGGCGAGTATTCAAAGGGGATCTGGTCGTCGTTAGCGTAGTTGAAGGCTTTGGCCAGCGTGTAGGCGGCATCGAACTCTCCGTATTTCATGAAGCGCTGGCGCACGCTCACCCATAGCGCGTCATATTTGGTTCCGACCGCGGATTCGAGATCGGTAACCTCGTCCGGGCCGCCTGTCTGGGGATTGTAGACCGAGCCCACCGGGCGTCCGATGATGAAAGCCGTACCGAAGTTGTGCACTCCGTCCACTTTGAGTGTGAGATTCTGGCCAACCTGCGTTTCGATGCCGAGATTCGTCTGCTGAACCATGGGATTGCGGAGGCGGTTGTTGATGATGTCGATGCCGGTTGCTCCGGCACCCGCAAAGAGGAATCCGCTGAATGGGCTGGACAGGACTTCCGGTGCTCCGGGCACGAATGTGCCGTTAGGATTCAGGTAAACCGGCGTACCGTCAGGATTAGTGACAGCGTTGCCTGCGGTGACGTTGAGCGCAAGGGCGCGTCCGTCGAAGCCCTTTTCCAGAGACATGATTTCAAGCGTGATGCGGTCGTAGTAGATACCGTAGCCGCCGTGGACGCTGAGCTTTGGATCGAAGGAGTAATTGAAACCAACGCGAGGACTCCAGTTGTTGTACTCGCGATGACGCGTTCCCTGGTAGAAGGACTGAACAATCGGATTGCGTTGCGGATACCAGCTCAGGTTGTTGAGGTCCGTGTCCATCTCCCACCGCAGACCGAGGTTCAGCACCAGGTTGGGGAGGGCTTTCCAGTCGTTCTGAACAAAGAAGGCGAGGTGGTAGTTGTCGCAGTTGGGCAGGTTGAGCGGCTTGTTAGGAGTCGAGCTGCGCAGGCCAACCGCAAAAAGCAGGTCGTTGTCGTTGACCACGCCGTCGCCATTGCGGTCGAAGTCGGGAAAGTCCTCTACGGTCTGAATATTGCCCTGGATGAAGACAGGCAGATAGAAGTCGGCGTCGATGGACTGAACCTCAGCGCCGAAGCTCCAGGTCTGGTTGCGATGCGCCCATGTGAGCGTGTCGTCGCCCTGCAGCCGGAATTGCCGCGTCTGCTGGGGGATACGGTATGTCGCGCCGTCGTCAAGATCGGGAAAGGTAATCTGGGGCGCGGTCGTGATGGGGTTGGTGATGTTGAGGAAATTGTTGTCCGCAAAACTCATGCGGTTGATGAGCGAAGGCGTGAAGGTATGAACCCAGTCGGCGATCAGGCCTTGCAGATGATTCTCCGCGGTCTGCCGGTAGGCGGCGGTGCCGAGTGCGCGATCGAGTTCGCTCTGGCTGAGGTCGTCTTCGAGCTGCAGTGAGTAGCGGAAACCGATGCGATCGTTTTCACTCACCTGCCAGTCGAGGCGTGTGGTCGCAAGATAGTCGTGCAGCGGCGCGGTGGCAAAGGTCCGGCCGATCGTTTTCGTAGTGGTGTTGCGCACGCCGACCAGGTCCGCGCCCAGTTGCTGGCGGTCTTCCATTGCCACGAACCACCATGCTTTGTCCTGCTTGAAGGGTCCGCCGATGTCCCCTGCGTATTGCTGGCGGTGAAAGGGCGGGGTCGTGCCGATACTCGGATCATAGGTCGCGGGCAAGCCCTGCAGAACCTTGTCGCGCTCGTACATGGCAACTCCGCCATGGATCTGGTTGGTCCCCTGTTTTGTAACGACGTTAGTTACCGCTGAGCCTGAGCGTCCCAGCTCGGCAGAGAACCGGTTCGTAGCAATCTGAAACTCCTGTACAGCATCTTCGGGAATGTTTACGAGCGAACCGCCGACCGCGTCGTCGTTGTTGTCCGCACCATCGATCGTCACATTCCCGCCACGGCCGACCTGGCCGGCTGTGGAGATAACGACGGTGTTTTCCTTTGTAGGATCGAAATTGGGCGCGGGCGCATTGCCGGGGACCAGCAGCGACAGCTCGAGATAGTTGCGGCCATTCAGGGGGAGGGTTGAAATCTGGCGCGCATTGACAACACCGCCCAGAGCAGAGCTTGTTGTATCCACTGCGGGAGGCGTGTCGGACACGATCTCAATTTTCGTCTGACTTGTAGCGATCTCCAATCGGATGGGAACATTGAGGTCTTGCCCCACATTAACCGTCACATACTGTTCATAAGGAGTAAATCCGGAGGGAGCCGCAACCGCGAGCTTATACCTCGCAGCTTTGAGGGTTGTGAAGGAGAACGAGCCATCCTCTCGTGTATCGAAAGTGCGGGTGGTGCCTTGGGTCAAATTTGTAATGGTAACGGTTACGTGTTGAACAACCTTCCCGGAGGGATCGGTGACGGCTCCGACGATTCTTGCCGAAGCCAGTTGTTGTGCATTGGATCCAGGGATGAGCAATAGCGCGAGAATGCACAGAAGCGCCAGTGCGCTCCTGTTAAGGATGGACTTGATCAAGACTTCCTCCGTCAACGGCCTCAAAATGAAACGACTGCGTGCTCTCTCCGTGGAAATGAATGGAGCATCGTAGCGACACTAAGGCGCGAGTGCGGAAAAGTCTTGGATCGAAAGATGGGGACAGAGATCGACCGAAGGTTCTAGCCGTCGCCAGCTTGCGAGTCGGCGACGCGATTCTCATCAGAGACGGCAGGTGCAGCGAGCTTCGCCGTCCGGTCATATAAGCTCAGCCAGTGACTGGCCATCTCGTGCACGTAGGAGAGCGGCATGCCGAAGGCCCAATGAACGGTGCCTGCTTCAGCTGGCAGGCATGCTGCCACGAGATCTGCGTCAAGGTTACCGATCCGGGTGCTGCCCTCAGGTTTCGGCGTGGCGGGATCCATCACAAGACCTTCCTTCTCCGGGCAGCTGGGCAGCGCTGACCAGTGGTTCCAAAAAGATGATGACACGATATGCGGACAGCATTGGTCCGCAAGATATGGCAGACTTGGAGCATGCTCGAGACCTCGGCCAGATTGCTTCGCCTGCTCTCGCTATTCCAGGCGCGCCGCTACTGGTCGGGTGCGGAGCTGGTTGAGCGCCTGGAAGTAACCTCGCGCACGCTGCGGCGTGACGTGGATCGGCTGCGCCATCTTGGCTATCCAGTGCATTCCAGTTCCGGCACTTCGGGAGGCTACCAGCTCGGCGCCGGGGCAACGCTGCCTCCGCTACTGCTCGACGACGAGGAGGCGGTTGCCGTCGCGCTCGGACTGCGCACGGCCGCAAGCGGCGGCGTGACGGGTATCGAGGAATCGTCGGTGCGGGCGCTGGCCAAGCTGGAGCAGGTTCTGCCGTCGCGTCTGCAAAGGAGGGTCAAGACTCTGCATTCCTTCATCGTGCCTGTGGCGAACACCGGACCCACCGTTAACGCGGCGACTCTCTCGCTGATGGCTGGCGCCTGTCGGGACAATGACGGCCTGCGCTTCGGCTATTGCGGGAAGAATGGTGTTCGGAGCGAGCGGCAGGTTGAGCCGCATCGGCTGGTGAGTTTTGGACGGCGCTGGTACCTGGTGGCATGGGACTCCACCCGTAAAGATTGGCGGACCTTCCGAGTTGATCGAATTGAGAAGCCGGCTCTTTCAGGGCTGCGCTTTATGCCGCGCAAACTCCCCGCCGAGGATATCGCAGCCTATGTCACGCGCGGTATCTCATATGAGCAGTATCCGCACCGGGCGAGCGTCGTTTTGCATGCGCCGGCAGAGCGGATGGCCGAACTTGTTCCCTGTACGATCGGCACGCTGGAGGCGATCGATGATCGCAGATGCCTGGTGCACCTTGGCGCTTACTCCATCGAAATGCTGGCCGGATATCTCGGCATGTTCGGTGTGGACTTTGAAGTAAGCGAGCCGCCGGAGCTGATCGAGCAGCTCGATCGTCTGGCCGCGCGCTTCGCTCAGGCGGCCAGCTTGCAAATCCACTCAGCCTGAGTCTCTACTCCTCCCTCAGAGCGTGAAGTGGCTGAATGGAAGCGGCGCGCAGCACGGTAGAAAGCTCCAACCGCGCGCTCCCGGTTTATGACTCGCAGTTCATGACTTGATAGACTCGCTTCGGAATGGACGCTACAAATCTTAAGGAACAAATCGAGCGCTACTTTGCCGCGGGCGCCTCCGCAACCGACGATCCGTCAGCGATGGCTGCCTTTCAGGAACTCCGCTCCGCCCTGGAATTGGGCGAGCTCCGCGCGGCGGAGCCTGATTCGGCATCGCCCACCGGATGGCGCGTGAATGCCTGGGTGAAGCAGGGCATTCTCCTCGGCTTTCGGTTAGGGCATCTCGCTTCCTCGGGAGACGACCTTCCCTGGGTCGACAAGCACACCTTTCCCGTCCGTCGATTCTCCCCTGAAGACGCCATCCGCGTCGTGCCCGGCGGATCATCCGTACGCGCCGGCGCATATCTGGCCCGGGGCGTAATCTGCATGCCGCCAACGTACGTCAATACTGGCGCTTATGTAGACGAGGGCACGATGATCGACTCCCATGCCCTGGTTGGAAGCTGCGCGCAGATCGGCAAGCGCGTTCATCTGAGCGCCGCGTCGCAGGTGGGCGGAGTCCTCGAGCCCGTGAACGCCAGCCCAGTGATCCTCGAAGACGACGTGCTCGTCGGCGGCAATTGCGGCGTCTACGAGGGAACAATCGTGCGCAGCCGTGCCGTACTGGCCGCTGGAACAATTCTTACCCGCGGCACGCCCGTCTATGACGTGATCCATGAGACCGTTCACCGCGCCAACGAGGACACTCCGCTGATCATTCCCGAGGGCGCGGTTGTCGTGCCCGGCGCTCGCGCCGTGAACAAGGACAAAGGTAAGGAGTGGGGCCTGAGCGTCTACACGCCGGTGATCGTGAAGTACCGCGACGAAAAAACTGAGCTGAGCACGGCGCTCGAAGACCTGCTACGGTAGCGGCGACGGCTGCCACTTGGGCCGCCGCACCTGTTACCATCGTAGTTTCCCATGGCTGACGCGAAGTTACAGATCATTCCCCTGGGCGGACTAGGCGAATTCGGCATGAACTGCCTCGCCGTCCGCTACAAAAACGACATCCTCGTCATCGACGCGGGGTTGATGTTCCCCGAGGTCGAGCTTCTCGGCGTGGACATCGTCGTGCCCGACATCACTTACCTCGTCGAGAACAAGGAGCATGTCCGTGGCATCATCCTGACGCACGGCCACGAGGATCACATCGGCGGCCTGCCGTGGATTCTTTCCGAGTTGAATGTGCCCGTATACGGCACAGAGTTCACGCTGGCCTATGTCGAGGGCAAGCTCGAAGAGCACAAGCTGCTCGACGATACCGAGCTGATCGAGATCGCGCCCGGCGAAAAGTTCTCGCTCGGTCCCTTCACCATCGAACCTATTCGCGTCACGCACAGTCTCGTCGATTGCGTCGCGTTGGCCATCAACACGCCTGTGGGCGTGATCGTGCACACCGGCGATTTCAAGATCGACCTCTCCCCGCCCGACCGCAAAGCCTTCGACCTTCATGCCTTCGCCGAATACGGCAAGCGCGGCGTGTTAGCGCTGTTGCAGGATTCGACCAACGTCGACCGGCCCGGCTATACGCCGAGCGAGTGGGCCGTAAAACCTCGGCTCGATGAGCTGTTTTCCCGCACGAAGAAGAAACTCTTTTTCAGCTGCTTCTCGTCATCCATTTACCGCATCCGGATCGCGATGGACCTGGCCCACACGCATGGCCGAAAAGTCGCGATCGTAGGCCGTTCGATGGTCGAGTCGTCGGAGATCGCCCAGGACCTCGGTTATCTCGATCTGCCTCCGGGACTGGTCATTCATCCCGGCCAGATTAACGATTATGCGCCCGAAGACGTGATGATTCTGATCAGCGGAACGCAGGGCGAGCCCATGAGCGCACTCAGCCGCGCGGCTGTGGACAATCACAAGCATGCGCGCATCCTGCCCGGCGACACCGTAGTGCTGAGCTCACGCGTAATTCCGGGCAATGAGAAAAGCATTTTCCGGGTGATCGACCACCTTAGTCGCCGCGACGCCAACGTCATCTTCGACGACGGCTCGTCGGGGCTGATCCACGTTAGCGGTCACGCCAGCCAGGAAGAACAGCGGCTGATGATCAACCTGCTCAAGCCGAAGTTTTTCATTCCAATCCACGGCGATTATCGCCACCTTAAGAAACACGCCGACCTGGCCCACGGCACGGGTGTCGTCGATCTGGCGCTCATTCTCGAAGACGGCGACGTGCTCGAGCTCGACCAAAACAACGCGCAGAAGGCGGGTCGCGTTACTGCAGGCCGCGTCTGCATTGATTCCGGCTCGACCGTCGATGTGGTCGAAGACCTCGTGATTCGCGATCGGCGGCACCTCTCCGAAGACGGCATAGTTCTCGCCATCCTGACCATCAACAAGCTCAGCGGCAAAGTAGAGCGGCAGCCGGAGCTGGTGACCCGGGGATTCGTGGGCGCGGATGCCGAGCTGCTGGAAGAAGGCCGCCAGGTGGTGGCGCAGACCCTCGAGAACTCCAGCGCCGAAGAAAAGGCCGACTACGGCGTCATTAAGGAAAAGATCCGCATCGACTTGAAGCGGTATATCCAAAAGAACACCAGCCGGCGGCCGCTGATCATGCCCGTTATTCTGGAAATTTAGCCACATATCTCTCTGGAGGCAAATTATGCGCAAGCTCTCGCTTGCAGCGGCGATTCTTGTGGCCGCATCGGCGGCGTCAACATGGGCCCAAACTGCACCTTCATGCCCAACCACCACGACGCTTCCTGACCTGATCAAGGCCGTCGACGAAGCGGTAAGCGGACCCGGCAACAAGGACCGGACCTGCATGAGGCAGCTCTTCACCGCTGACGCTCGTCTCATCCCGCTCGTAAAGGCGCCCGACGGCACCTGGGCTCCTCGTATCCTCACTCTCGACGACTGGATCACGCGGGTGGCGAAGCGCGGCAGCGAGGCCTTCTACGAGCACCAGATCAAGTATTCGGTCGAAGAGTACGGACACATGGCGCATCTGTGGAGCACATATCAGGTTACTGAAACGCCGGATGGCAAGCCGACCGTCCGCGGCATCAACAGCATCCAGGCCGTGAATGACGACAGCACCTGGAAGATCGCTCAGATCCTGTGGGAAGCCGAAACCCCCACGGAGCCGTTGCCGGCAAAGTTCCTTCCCTGAATTATGGACGCGAAGCTGGTCACACTCGACGATATTCGCGCCGCGCAGACACGGATCCACGGCGTCGCGGTGCGTACCCCTCTGGTCCGGCTCGCCATGCCTGACTTTGTGGGCGAGGTTTATGTCAAAGCCGAAGGTCTGCAGCCCATCGGCAGCTTCAAGCTGCGCGGCGCTTACAACAAGATCGCTCAATTGAGTGACGCCGAACGCGGCCGTGGAGTCATTACTTACTCCAGTGGCAACCACGCGCAGGGCGTGGCCTATGCGGCGCGTGCGCTGGGAGCGAAGGCCGTCATCGTGATGCCCTCGAATGCTCCCGAAGTAAAACGGCAGGCCACGGCCGCTCTCGGCGCGGAGATCGTGACCGTGGGCCCGGCCAGTTCCGACCGGAAGCAAAAAGCCGAGGAACTGCAAGCCCAGTTTGGATACGTCATGATCCCGCCCTATGACGATCCAGCGATCATCGCCGGCCAGGGTACTTCCGGCCTGGAGATCCTCGAAGACTTGCCCGGCGTTGATCTTGTGCTGTCTCCGGTCAGCGGGGGCGGCCTGCTCAGCGGCGTTGCTGCAGCCATCAAGCACCAGCGACCGGAAGTGCGTGTAATCGGCGTTGAACCCGAGCTTGCGGCCGACGCGCAGGAAAGCTTTCGCAGCGGCAGGCTGGTGACCTGGCCGGCTGAGATGACCACGCGCACCATCGCCGATGGTCTTCGCACACAAAGCCTCGGCGAGCTCAACTTCCTCCACGTGCGCGCCTTTGTCGACGACATCATCACCGTCTCCGAAAACGAAATTCGACAGGCCATGCGAACCTTGCTGCATGTGGCCCGCCTCACTCCCGAGCCGAGCGGTGCGGTTACAACCGCGGCTATGCTCTTTCATCAGACTGAACTGCTGCCTTATCGAAAAGCCGTGGTCGTGATGAGCGGCGGCAACGTGGAGCCGGCTGTTCTGCAGGCTGTTCTGGCCGAATCCTGACCCGCGTGCGGAGTATCCTAAGGTCGAGACGTTTGCCACCGAACTACCGTCTTACCATCGTGATCCGAATGCGAATTTCTCTTTGCGCTCTGCTGATTCTCTCTGCCGCGACCGCCTCACTCTGCCAGAAAAGGATGCCCCAGGAGCAGGTACCCAAGAACGGCACCAAGGCTACGCTGGTGCGCCGAGCCAACCTCTACGTGCAACCGGACGAAAGAGCGGATCAGGTAGCGATCGTGACGCCCGGTCGCGAGATGGTGATCGCCGAACGCAGCGGGCAGTGGCTGCGCGTCTTCGCCAACATCGACGCTCCGGAGTCACGCAAAGCCGATGAGCCGGTGATGGAGCAGGGCCAGGAAGTCATCCCCATTTCCGGGTGGATGATCGACAAAGGAGTCGTCGACACCAACACCCCGCATGGTGACGCGATTCTGTTCGGGGAAGCGGTCAGCGCGGAGGACGCAGCGTCGCAATCTCATCCGCCTCCGGGTGCAGCCCTCGAAGCCCGCCTCCTCTATCGACGGGTGGTCGAGATGTTTCCCCAGTCACCGTTAATAGGGGAAGCGATGTGGCGCGCCGCCGACGTCCGCTGGCAATTGCAGAAAGCCGATGCCTCCACCCTGCCCTCCGCACACGAAAAGGAAAATTATCTTCGTGAGCAGATGGACGAAGACGAGATGAAGAAGATCGAGAAGTATTTCCCCCACACGAGATGGGCCGACTTCGCCGCCTACGACCAGATCGACAACAAGCTGTGCGGCGACTGGCAGGGCTCGGAGAAGTGTCCGGAGAAAGAGGCGGAGATCTACGTCAAATATGTTTCCGATCATCCCGACTCGCCGCGTGCCGCCGAAGCTCTCTACAACGCGGCGTGGCGCATGGCGGCCGCGGGAGACATGTGGACCGCCGACAATGACAGCCATCGCGCCCAGGAAGACCGGGGCCGCGCCGCCGAGATTGCGAACCAGTTGCAATCGAAGTATCCGCAATCGGAATACGCGGCCCGCGCCGCCGGTCTGATATACAAAGTGCAGCAGGGTATTCCAATCTACGGCAGCGACCGCCAATAGGGTTAATCATCCGACTGGTTTCTCGCATAGAGCCGGGGACACCCCTGCAATACGACCAACAATCAAGGGCGGAGGCCTTTTGAACGACTACATCGTTTCGGTTCTGCTGGGCATCGTCGAAGGGTTAACAGAGTTTCTTCCCGTAAGTTCCACCGCACACCTGCGTATTAGCGAGGCGCTGCTCCACATTAATTTGACCGATCCTTACTGGAAGATGTACACCGTCGTCATCCAGTTCGGCGCCATCTTTGCTCTGCTGCTCATCTTCACCGCCCGGATCATCCAGTTTTTCCGCACCTTCCCAGCAGGTGAGCGGGGAGACCGCACCATCTGGACTCACCCTATCTCGTTAACAATGATCGCCTTCGTGGTTACGGCTATTCCCGCGTGGCTCCTCGCAACGACCATCGGCAAGAACCTGGAGAGCCTGACCGTCATGGCGCTCTCGCTGCTGATTGGCGGCATCGTTATGTGGATCGTCGATGCATGGAGCAGCCGTTCAGAGCCGACCACCACGGAAGTCGAGCAGATGTCGCTGGGCCAGGCAATCTGGATCGGCTTCTGCCAGATATTCTCCGGCGTTTTCCCGGGAACCTCACGCTCCATGTCGACCATCGCAGGCGGGCAGATGGTGGGGCTTAGCCGTCCGGCGGCCCTTGAGTTCAGCTTCCTTGTCTCGATACCCACCATGATCGCCGCAACGGGTTATGCGGCCTTCAAGACCATCCATCCCTCGCACAAACTTGCCGCAGATTCAGCCGAGAGGCTTACCCCTTTGGTCATGACCAGCCACAATTGGATCGTGCTCGCAATTGGCCTGGTGGTCTCCTTCATCGTGGCTCTCGGTGTCGTCGAGTGGTTCCTGCAGTGGGTGCGCAAGCATGGATTCGCCGCCTTCGCCGCCTATCGCATTCTCCTCGGTATTGCTTTGCTGGTTTTCAAGGCAAAGCTGACTGGCGCATGAGTCAACCGTTGCGAGGTCGATTCCCCCATGCTGCATTTTCTCCAAACTTTCGCCCTCTTTCTGGGATAATAATCTTGCTCTGGGGTTCTTGACTGTGTGGGCCGTCTCGCGCGGCGCGCACTGCACTGCGCCCTGATGAAACCCCTCAAGCTGATTACCACGCCGACCCGCCACCGACGCCTGAATGAGCTCATCGGGCTGCTCACGCTGGTCGCCGCGATCCTCCTCCTTCTCGCTCTTATCTCCTATCGCCCCACCGATCCATCATTCAACACCGCCGGCGGCTATGCCGTTGGTCGCCCTGCTCATAACTGGACCGGGCTCATCGGCGCCTGGATCAGCGATCTGCTGCTGCAACTTGAAGGGGTCACGGCCTTCTGCCTGCCGCTGCTTGGAGCGGCGCTGGGATGGGCCTGGCTCCGTTCGCAGCCCACCGGTTCGCCGGGTGCGAAGCTGATCGGCATCATACTGTGCCTGATCTTCGCCCCCGCCTTGGCCGGCCTTCTGCCCGGACATCTTCACTTCATGTACGGCCTGCCGATCGAAGGACTCGTCGGCCGCCTCATCTCCGACGCGCTGGTCCACTGGCTGAATTTCCCCGGCGCATGTGTCGTCGCCGTCAGCATGGTGGCCATTGCCGTTTATCTTTCCACCACCTTCAGCTTCAACACAGCCCGGGAATGGCTTGCGATTCGCTTTGCATTTCTCTCCGCATGGCGCGACCGCTGGATAAACTGGCGCACCGCGCGTGCCGGAAAGAAGGAGCTGAAGGCCGAAGCGCGCATGGAGAAGATCCGCGCAAAGGAACTGGCTCAAGCGCGAAAAGCCGCGGCCAAATTGGAGAAGAGCGGGCAGCGAAACATCCCAGCCGTTCTGGAGTCAAGCGACGACCATGACGATATCGGCCACCGCCAGCGCGGATTCGCCGAGATGTTCTCCGACACCCCGGCGCAGCAGCAGGTCTGGGACCAGATGCCGCGCGCGGCAGTTCCCTATCCCGAGCCGGAACCCGAACCTGAGCCGGTCGTTGAACCGCCCCCCGTTCTCAAGCCCCAACTGGTTGCCCGTCGCGAAGCTCCGCCTCCGGTAAAGGCCGTTGCTCCTGAACCTTCCATACAGAAGCAGAACATCGCCGTTGGCGAGCGCGCCGATGCCGACCTTCGCTCCGCAACCGTCGCCCCAAAGTCAGTCAGCGGATTCAAGCTTCCACCCAGCACACTCCTCCATCGCAGCGAGGAAGCCCAGATCGTGCGCGAAGATTCTCTTCGCACCGAGGCGCAGGTTCTGGTCGAGAAATGCGCGGAGTTCGATGTTCTCGGTCAGGTCGTCCAGATCAATCCCGGCCCTGTCGTCACGACCTTCGAGTTTCGCCCCGATGCGGGCATAAAGTACAGCCGCGTCACCGGGCTTGCCGAAGACCTTTGCCTTGCGATGCGCGCCGAGAGCATCCTGATCGAGCGCATGGCGGGAAAAAGCACCGTCGGCATCCAGGTGCCCAACCACGACCGTGAGACCATCTGGCTCCGGGACGTGATCGAGGCGGAAAATTTCCGCAACGCCAAAAGCAAGCTCACACTCGCCATGGGCAAGGACATCAACGGCCGCATCGTCACCGCCGACCTGACCACCATGCCTCACGTGCTGATCGCCGGCTCGACCGGCAGCGGCAAATCCGTCGCCATCAACGCGATGATCATGTCGGTGCTCTACAAAGCCACTCCCGCGCAGGTGCGGCTCATTCTCGTCGATCCCAAGCGCGTGGAACTCGGTATGTATGAGGGCATCCCCCACCTCTTCACGCCGATCATCACCGAGCCCAAGCTGGCTGCGAACGCCCTGCGCAACGCAGTGCGCGAGATGGAACGGCGTCTCAAGCTGCTCGCCTCGCGCAGCGTGCGCAACATCGACCAGTACAACAAGCTGTTTGAGAATGGAACGCCCAGCCTCTTCGATGACTCACCGGATGAGGAGCCGCTGCCCTACATCATGATCATCATCGACGAGCTTGCCGACCTGATGATGCTCGACAAGGCCAACGTGGAAGAGGCGATCACGCGTCTGGCGCAAATGGCGCGTGCCGTCGGCATCCACCTTGTGCTGGCCACGCAGCGCCCCTCGGTCGATGTCATCACCGGTCTCATCAAGGCAAATGTTCCCACACGCATGTCTTTCCGCCTTGCCACCAAAGTCGACTCGCGCACCATCCTCGACTCGAACGGCGCAGAATCCCTGCTGGGTCGTGGCGACATGCTCTTCCTTCCGCCTGGCACGTCACGCCTCCAGCGCGTTCACGCGCCGTTTGTCACCGAAAAAGAGATCGAAGCAGTTACAAATTTCTGGAAGAACCAGGGCCAAGCAGAATATGTCCAGGGCTTCCTCGAAGCTCCGAAGGACAGCGCAGGGCGCGAAACCGATCTCACCGATGGCGACGGCGGAGACGAGAACGACGAGCTCTTCCAGGATGCAGTCCGCCTCGTCCTCGAGTTCGGCAAGGCTTCGACTTCACTCCTGCAACGCCGCCTGCGCATTGGCTACGGACGTGCGGCGCATCTGATCGATCTGATGGAACGCGACGGCATCGTCGGCCCCGCGGAAGGAACCAAGCCCCGCGAGATTCTCAAACCTCCCGACTGGCTGAACGACATGGAGACCACTCTGCGGTAAGAATCCCCGCCGATCTGACCATTGCAATCGGCATCGAGCATAGATCAGTGGACAAAAGAAAATGGGAGCCGCACCGGCTCCCATCGAATCGCAACTACACGATCGACTCCTAGTAGATCACCTTCAGTCCAAACTGAATGATACGCGGTTCCCAGGTGCTGGAAATCTGTCCGCCGCTGCTCGGAACGCCACCGGTAATCGCCGAGATCGGCGGAGTTGCACCAGTTTCCAGGGTTGCCGAAGTTGTTCCCTGCGTTCCACTGATCGTGTTCGGCAGATAGAGGTTCGTATGGTTAAAGAGGTTGTAAAACTCCGTGCGGAACTGGATCTTCAGGCTCTCGATCGGAGTGTTGAAGTTTTTATTCAGTGCGAGGTCTGTCTCGTAGAACGCCGGCGTCCGCCCAGGATTTCGTGAGGCGTTGCCGAACGGGCTGAGCACATTGCCTGCCGCATCCTTGATCGGCGGCAGCACGAAGGCCGAGTAGTTGATGTAATTCACGTAGCCGGTGTTCGCGGCACGCGACGACCGCCCCTGCGTGACCTTCTGCCCCGACACGTAGTTCGGCCGGTATTCATTCGCGCCCCGATAAGTCGCCGAAATCTGCGGTGAAACCGCCTGCGCGGTGTTCGGTGTGTAAGTGAGGTTGAACGGCGTACCTGCCTGTGCGGTATTAATTACGCTGACCTGCCAACCGCCCACGAACTCGTTCTCCGCTCCATTGGCGCTCGAAAGGAACTGCTTTCCCTTGCCGAACGGCAGCTCGTAAACAAGACTGGTGACATTGGCTACGGGCAGGTTGTAGTCCGACTGCGCATAATCGGCCGCGATGTTGAATGTGTTCTGCGGCGAGGGAGTATTGCCCTCAAGCGATGCGCTGGCATTATCGAGAGAGTGCGACCATGTGAACGAGTTCAGCAGCGTCAGGCCCGCCATGAAGCGCTGCTCATAACGTACCTGCAGGGCGTTATAGTTCGACCAGAACTGGTTCAATGCCTCGGTGATGTCGCTCGGCCAGTTCGCAAACGGCCGCGCGAAGCCGGCTGCGGGGTTCTTCTGGTTCCCGTTCAGGAAGCCCTGCAGCTTCAGTCCATGGTTGCCTACGTAGGCGACGTCGAGAATGGTGTTCTTGGCGAGTTGCTGTTGAACGCTGAGGAAATAGCTCTCGACATAGCTGTCCCGGGTGTTCTTGGGAACCCATGTGATGTTGTCCGTCGCTGGATTGAAGGTCGTCACCAGGGTGGAGGGGAATCCCTGGTCCGCGGTCACGTAGCAGCTCGTTTGCGGCGATCCCGCAGGGCACTGATTCGTCGGCGTTGGCTTTGACTGCGGCACCGAGACGAAGAGCGCCTGGGGAGCATTGATGGCCAGAATGTCGCCGGAGCCGGCCCGCGTGTAGTGGACATAGCCCATGCCGAAGCCGCCGCGAATTGCGGTCTTCGACGTGGCGGCAAAGGCGAAGCCGACGCGTGGCGCAAAGTCATTGAGATCGGGATTCACCAGCGTACTGCCGTAAACGCCGCCGTGGTTGACCGGAGTGACGCCATTGCCCGGCACCGCGCCCGGCGAGATCGTGAGCACCATCTGCGAAGCCGGATCGAAGTTGGAGATGTAGTTCTTGTCTTCCGAGTAAGGCGATCCGTATTCCCAGCGAAGGCCCAGATTCAGCGTCAGCTTCGGTGTAACCTTCCAATCGTCCTGCGCGTACACGTTGTCCATCGTTTGCCGCAGGTGGACCACAAAGTAGTTGGCCAGCTGATAGGTGCTTGTCGTGCCGAAGAGGAAGTCGGCCCAGTAGTTGTCGGCAACCGCCGCTCCGCTGGTTACGCTATACGCGCCGCCGTAGCTGAACGACCCATAAAGAGGATTGTTGTCGTTTACCGCCATCCAGATGTGCTCGTATTCGTAGCCGAACTTAAGCGAATGGTTTCCCTTCACCCAGGTGAAATTCACCTTGGGATCGAGCAGCGCCGGATTCTGCCACTGTGGATTCGTGCTTTGCCGCCCGAAGCCCGTGAAGTTGCTGATGCCTACCGAGGGCAGGCCGCCTGCCACGACCGGGTTCGAGGGCAGGCCAGGAATCGTGAAGGCATTATCACCAATCGAAAGCGTGTACTTGCCGGCCTTGGTCTTGGAAATCCCCACGCGCGCGTCGATGATCTTGTTCGCTCCGAAGAGGTGCGTATATCCCAGCGCTGCCTGCTGATCGAGAATGCGGATAGTGCCGTTCGTCTGCCCATCGAGCGGCAGCGGAATCGTCGGATAATTTACGCCGGTTTCCTTGCGGTCGCTGACGCGCAGGAACCATGAGCTGCTGGCGTTTTGCTGGTAATCAATGCGCAAATCACCCTTGTCGGAGTCGTCCGTGAATGGCGCCTGAACCGCATAATCGTTCGAGGCTAGGCCAGTTGTGGGCAGGCCAGCCACCGGCAACTGGTTCTCGAAGGTCTTGAAATGGCTGATTATCTGCTGCGACAGGGGATTGATCGCGCTCGCCGGAAGAGCCGTGTTCGCCGGATATATCGCACCCGTCGTCGGATCCTTCACCGGAACCACCAGGATGCCGTTCAGCTCATTCTGGGTCGGCAGTGTAAGCACGCTCAGAGGGCGCAGCGTCTGCCGGAAGCCCTCATAATCGAGAAAGAAAAACAGCTTGTCCTTGATGATCGGACCGCCGAAATTCATGCCGAACTGGTTCCGGTTGAAGGTGGGTTTCTTGAAGGGCGTTACGGCGCCCGTATTGCTGACGACATTCGGCTTGAAAAAGCCCGCGGCATTCAGATCCGTATTGCGGAGAAATTCGTACAGCGTCGCATGGTATTGGTTCGTTCCGCTCGCCGAGGCTACATTGACGGTCGCGCCGGAAGACCGCCCGTACTCGGCGCTCATGTTATTGGTTACCACGCTGAACTGCGCGACCGAATCCGGTGGAACGGCGATGATCTGGTTGTCGAATCCCTGGTTGCTTTCGCCGTAAGCGTTGTTATCCATCCCGTCCAGTAGAAAGTTGTTGAACATGCTTCGCTGGCCGTTGACGTTGTACGCTCCCTGACGCACCAGGCTGCTTATCGAGCTGGTCGTTGCAGCCGTCGGCGCCTGCCGTATGCCCGTCACCAGCCCAAGCAGGTCGGAATAGTTCCGGCTTACAAGCGGCAGAGCTTCGCTCTGGTAATTGGTGATGGTCTGGCCGCGCTGGCTGGAATCCGTTTCCAGCTGGAGTGCAACGTCGCTTACTTCCACCGTCGAGGTTGCCTGCCCCGGCTTCAGATTCAGATCAATTCGCTGCCGGCTGCCGACAGAGACCGCAATGTTCTCGGCAACAGCCGTGGCAAATCCCTGAGACGAGGCGCTGATGGTGTACGTGCCCACGCGCAGAGATAGAGCCTCATAGTCACCGCTGCCATTGCTGGTGACAATGCTCTGAATCCCCGTCGCCTTGTTGGTCACCGTGACGGTGGCGCCCGGTACGGCCGCGCCACTCGAATCGTGGATGGTACCGACCACGCTGCCATTCTCGAACTGGGCGTGGGCAAGATCGCTAAATATAACTAAAATAAGGCCTATCCAAAATAACTTGCTAGACAAAACTGATATTTTGCGCATGATCCCGACAGTAAGGACCTGTTGTAACAAATTATTGAATTTTCGGCGAACGCACGATAAATGTAGTGCTGGACCTTGTGCGCAAGTAGCTGGGCGTGGTGCAGGCTGCAACCCACGCTGATCGGAGTCGCGAATATATTCAGGGGATGGGTATCATCGTTATTATTCTCCAGCGACGTAAAGGAGTAACTGCCCTGCAATCCAAACAAATGAAATCTGGGTTCTAATAGTGACAGAGTGATGTCCCCCATATCCCACGGTGTTCCGCACCGCACATTGATGGTGATCGACGACGATAACATCAGTCTGTCGGTCATCTCTCATCTGCTCAAGTCGGACGGCCATGAGGTCTTGCAGGCCGCTGATGGCCCTGCCGCGCTCAATCTGCTCGGAAGCATGCAGCAGGAAGAGCTGCCGTCTGTCTTGCTGGCCGATCTGCGCATGCCCGGCCTCTCCGGGCAAGATCTTGCTGTAGCGCTGAGGCGCGCAGCTCCTGAGGCGACTCTGCTTGCCATGAGCGCTACCCCTTCCGCCGCAGAGGGCTACGACGCATTCTTGAAGAAGCCGCTTGACCCCGCCGCCCTGCACGCATTGCTGGATGGTCAACCAGGCCCTCGTGTAACGCAAGCTGTTACGAGTGATCTGCGGCCGGTGCTGGACGACGAGGTCTATCAGAAAATGACACGCATGATGCCGGCAAGCGCGGTTCGCGAAGTCTACGAGGCTTGCCTCAGCGACGTTCGTGCCCGGGCTCCGGAAATGCGCGAGGCTGCAGCGGCCAATGATGTGGCTTCAGTGCGGCGAATCGCTCACACCTTTAAGGGAAGCGCAGGCATGATCGGCGCGAAGCAACTCGGTTCGGCAGCCGCCGAGTTGGAACTCGGAGTTTACCAGCCGGAGAACGTTCCGAAACTTGTCGACAATTTATTGTCCTGTTGTGACGAGTTACATCGTATCCTATTGAACAAGCTCCAATTATGAATTCCCTCGCGAAACAAGCCAAAGGCCCCGCTCTAAAGAGTAAGCAGTCGTCCTCTCCTGCTATCCGGATTCTGCTTGCGGACGATCACCCCGTCGTGCGCATCGGAGTCCGCAACATGCTGCAGGCCGATGAAGCGTTCACCGTTGTCGGCGAGGCTGGAGACGGCGACGAAGCCATCACCCAGACGCTCGAGTTGCTGCCCGACATCCTCTTGCTCGACCTTTCCATGCCGCGTCTGCCGGGGCTGGAAGCGATGCGCGCCATCATGAGCGGTTCGCCGACCGTCAAGATTATTCTGCTGACAAGCACCATTACCACGCAGCAGATCATTGAAGCTCTGCAGATTGGCGCTCGCGGCATCGTGCTCAAAGACGCTCTTACAGATCACCTCACCAGCTCTATCCGCACCGTCGTCTCCGGAGACTACTGGATCGGCGGCCGCCGTGTTGTGAATCTTGTCGGCGCATTGCACGACCTGATGAAGCAAGCTGCCCCGCCCGAACGCAAGACCTTTGGTCTCACGCCGCGCGAGATGCAGGTAGTCGGCTGCATCGTCGAGGGCTGCAGTAATCGCGACATCGCCAAGCAGTTTGGCCTGAGCGAGGAGACCGTCAAGCGTCATCTTTCAAACACCTTCGACAAGACCGGAGTCTCCACCCGCCTGGAGCTCGCCATGTTTGCTATTGCTCATAGATTGGTTGTCCCGCAAAACTGATTTTATTTTGCGAAAGACGCATTTCTTCCAGGTCCCGCATACGATTGATCGGGGCCTTCCCTTCATCTAACTCCTTAAGCATTTTCTCTGGCGGCCATTAAGGCTGCCGCTATCGAGAAGCTTGCAGTTCCCCGTCATTTGTTGGGCGATCAAGGAGATTAGAAAAATGAAAAAGCTTCCCTTAGTCACGCTCTTTATTGGCGCGGCGTGCAGCTTGGCGTCTGCACAGGAGATGAATCCGACCGCCACGCAGCAGTGGCCGCAGGAGCAGTCGGGCCAGCGTCAACAGCCGCAAGCGGAATGGCGCGATGGCGTGCCTGTCTACAAGGTCACCGTCGTCGGCCGAGACATTCCCGCGATCAATTATTTCCATCGCAGCGGACCCACCAAGATCGGCTTTCAAGGGACTAGCCTGCTCGCCCAGGCCAGAGGCTCGGCAACCGTCGAAAGCCGTCGGGGACGCATGGTCATCGACGCGAAATTTGAAGGTCTGGTCCCCGCCAATAGTTTCGGCGTCGAATATCTCACCTACGTCCTCTGGGCAATTACGCCAGAAGGCCGCCCAGTGAACCTCGGCGAAGTGCTGCCGGCTGGTACGAAAAGCGAAATCACCGTTACCACCGATCTGCAGGCATACGGGCTGATCGTAACCGCTGAACCCTACTTCGCCGTAACCATGCCCAGCGATGTTGTTGTTCTTCAGAACTATCCGCTCCCGGATAAGACGCAGGGCATCATCGAAACGGTGAACGCACACTTCTCCCTGCTGCCGCGCGGAGCGTATTCGCAGACTGCCGGCCAGCATACAGTTCTGAATCCGATCACTCGCGATGATCAGTCTCCTCTCGAGCTCTATGAAGCGATCAACGCCGTTCAGATTGCGGACGCAGCCGGCGCAAAGAAATATGCCTCGGATACCTTCTCCACCGCAACGATGGATCTGCAGAACGCCCAGGATATGGACTCGCACAAGAGCGAGCGAAAGCAGGAAATCACTTATGCCCGTGAAGCGGTGCAGGCTGCAGAAGATGCCCGAATCATGACCATCCGCAAGATGAAGGCCGAGGACGAAGAACGTCAGCGCGAAGCCGCGGCTCAGGCCGTCCAGCAGTCTGACCAGGCAGCGCAACAGGCGGCTCTTGCAGCCCAGCAGGAAGCCACACGCCGCGCCGAGGCGGAGGCTCGTGCCGCTCAGGCCGAGGCTGCGGCTGAGAGGGCCCGTGCCGACCAGGAAGCCGCACAGCATCAGGCACAGCAGGCCACGGATCAGACTGAGCAGATGCGGGAACGTCTGAAAGAACAACTCAATGCCGTACTGGCTACTCGCGAAACCGCGCGCGGACTCATCGTCAACATGTCTGATGTGCTATTCGGCTTTAACCAGTACAGTTTGAAGCCCGACGCCCGTGAAAAGCTGGCCAAGGTCTCCGGAATCCTGCTGTCTTATCCCGGCCTGAAACTGCAGGTCGAGGGCTACACCGACAATATCGGGTCGGATGAGTACAACGATAAGCTCTCCGAAGAACGCGCGGACGCCGTGCGCGATTACCTGATCGCTCAGGGCGTTGGCCAGCCTAACATTAGCGCTGCCGGATATGGGAAGGCCGATCCTGTTGCCGACAATTCCAGCGCGTCGGGCCGTGCGGAAAATCGCCGCGTCCAGCTGGTCGTCTCTGGCAACGCGATCGGCGTCCAGGAGACCGCCCCCACGTCCGGAGGCCAATCGATGTATCACGTGCCTGCGGCTCAACCACCGCAGCCATATGCGACCGGCGTGTCAAATGTCCCTCAGCAATAATTGCTCATGCTCAAAGGGCCGTTCTTCGGATCGGCCTTTTCTTTTACAATCCTGCCGATGGTCCCGTTCATCCAATTCAATGCAGGTGAGTAGAAGCCAAATGAGGATTGCATTTCTTGGGTTGGGGAAAATGGGCAGCGCCGTTGCCCGGCATCTGCTGAACGCGGGACATCAGCTCATCGTATGGAATCGTACAACTGCCCACGCGGATCCACTGAAAGCGCTGGGCGCACGGGTAGCTGAATCACCCTCCGAAGCGATTGGTGGGTGCGAAGTCGCATTCACTATGGTGATGGACGATCCGGCGCTTGAAGCAGTCGTCTTCGAATCAGGCATCATCAAGGCCATGCCGCCAGAGAGCATCCATGTCTCTCTCAGCACCATTAGTGTCGCGCTTTCGAATCGCCTTACCGAAGCACATCGCGCTACAGGCACGTATTTCGCCGCTGCCCCAGTCTTTGGACGCCCCAATGTCGCGGAAGACGGACGACTGTGGACAGTCACCGCCGGCGAGACGCAGGTCATCGAACGAATTCGTCCTCTTCTCGAAACTTTCAGCCGCGGTGTCACTGTCGTTTCAGACAAGCCCTCCGCTGCTCACGCGCTCAAACTCGGCGGCAATTTCCTCATCACGGCGATGATCGCCTCGCTTTCCGAGGCCCTGGTCTCTGCGGCAGCGCTCGGTATCCATCCGGAACTTTTTGCTCAGACGATCAACGCCGCGTTGTTTCAATCACCGTTTTATGAGGCTTACAGCAAGGTCATGCTCCATCCTCCCGAGCGCCCCGGCAGCACGATCGCCCTAGGCGCAAAAGATATGCGGCTGTTCCGCGAAGCCGCCAGATTTGCGAACGTAAAGACCGAATTGGCAGACCTCTTTGAAGCCAATCTTCAAAAGGGAATCGAAGCCGGGATGAAAGACGCGGACTGGGCCGCGGGCTACTACCGTCTGGCGCAAAGTATGACGCACAGCGCTTCGTAACTTACGATAGCTTCATGGAGAAACTGAACAGTTCCGTCGTCTTCATTACCGGCTCAAGCAGTGGTATTGGAGAAGCCTGTGCATTCGCGTTCGCGCGCGAAGGTGCGCGCCTGCTCCTCTCCGCTCGGCGTCTCAACCTTCTCGAAGAGATGAAGCCCAGACTGCTCGAAAGCGGTGCTGCCGGCGTTCACAATTTCGCTCTCGACGTGCGCGACCGTGCTGCTGTCGAGAACGCCATTGCCTCACTCCCCGGCGAATGGCAGGCCATCGAGGTCCTGGTGAACAATGCCGGCCTGAGCCGCGGCCTCGACAAGCTCTACCAAGGCAAGCCCGAAGACTGGGACGAGATGATCGACACCAACATCAAGGGCCTGCTCTACGTCACGCGCGCAGTCGTGCCCGGCATGGTTGCGCGCGGCAAAGGTCACGTTATCAGCCTCGGATCGACGGCCGGCGAGATCACCTATCCAAATGGAGCGGTCTACTGCGCCACCAAAGCCGCCGAGCGCGCCATCAATGACGGCTTGCGTGAGGATGTCCTCGGAACTCCCGTGCGCGTCACTAGTGTCGATCCCGGAATGGTCGAAACGGACTTCAGCCTGGTGCGCTTCAAGGGAGACTCTGAGCGCGCCGCCAAGGTTTATCAGGGACTCATCCCTCTCACGCCCGCCGACGTCGCCGATGCCATCGTCTGGTCGGCCACGCGCCCGGCTCATGTCAATATCAGCCGTATGGTGATGACGACGATCGATCAGGCAAACTCGCTGCTCTTCAATCGTAAGCAGTCATAACCTGCAATCGTGTCCTATGTGTCACGACCAGTTACGATATCCGATTTAGCTGCTCTTCGATATCGGCGAGCGCCGCCTGAAGAGCCGCCCGCCGATGAGGATTCGAGGTGCGCTCGTTCAGTATCTGCTCGCGCTGCAGTTCCAGCTCCTGCCGTCGCCTCTGCTTATCGGCTTCAGCCGCAGCTCCCTGCCGTTGGGTGTGCGCTGTGCTCTCGCTGTCACCCTGCCGGTCGGCAACCTGCTCCTCGACGGATTTACTTTCCCAGCCTCGCGCCATACTTTGATGTTAAAGCCAATCCTCGACCATCCGAAAGATATTCATCGCGCTGACAGTGATTGCCGCATCCTTTGGTAACAGAGGCTCAAATGAAAATCTGGCAACTTCCTTCCTTCGGGATCGACAACCTCGAATTCACTGACCGGCCCACGCCGCAGCCTGCACGTGGCCAGGTCCTCGTCAGAGTACATGCCGTCTCACTCAACTATCGCGATCTCCTCGTCGTGCTCGGCAGATACAACCCCAGGCTCGCGCTGCCTCGTATTCCATGCTCTGACGGGGCAGGTGAGATTGCCGCCGTGGGCGAGGACGTAACGCAGTGGAAGCCCGGCCAGCGCGTGGCCGGCATCTTCATGCAGAACTGGATTGACGGCCCTCCCAACGCAGCGAAGCAGCGCGGCGCGCTGGGCGGCGACATCGATGGCATGCTCGCCGAGTATGTGGTGCTCGATGAGGCCGGAGTCGTCGAAATTCCCGACCACCTCAGCTTGGGAAGAGGCTGCGACGCTGCCTTGCGCTGGAGTAACAGCTTGGAATGCTGTTGTTCATGCAGGACGCGTCAAGTCCGGCGACACGGTAGTGATCCAGGGCACGGGAGGCGTCTCCATTTTCGCGCTGCAATTCGCAAAGTTGCTGGGCGCGCGTGTTCTCGGCACATCGAGCAGCGACGAGAAGCTGCGCCGCGCGCACAATCTGGGGCTCGATTCCGGTCTCAACTATAAGCACACCGCGGATTGGGCGAAGTGGGTGCTCGAGCAAACCGGCGGCATTGGCGCTGACATGGTCGTCGAGGTCGGAGGCGCCGGCACATTCACGCAGTCACTCAAAGCGGTGCGGGTTGGCGGAACCGTCGCGCAGATCGGCATTCTCAGCCAATCAAGCGAGCCGCTTCAGATTGGTCCGATCCTGCACAAACAGGTCCATTTTCAGGGCATCTATGTCGGTTCGCGCGCCCACTTTGAGGAGATGAACAGGGCAATCGCACTTCGTGTGCTGCAACCCCCGGTGGATGAAGTATTTGCATTTGCGCACGCGAGAAATGCGCTAAAAGTGATGGAGTCCGCCTCGCATTTCGGAAAGCTCGTGATTCGATTCGGTGAATGAAAATTCATCCGAGAGGAGAAACGTTGCAGCTCGCTTCGCATCTATACAGTGCGGCTTAATTGCCGCTTCTCAGGTAGGGTTTTTCTTTTATCGGTATCGAGCGATCGAAGGAAAGAGGGGAGTACATCGTATGAGTGTTCTCCATGCGATCATCCGATTCTTTTATGAAATCTTCCTTGGCTGCAGCCACAGTCATTCTGACGCGTATCTTCACGATGCAAGAGGAAACCTACCGGGTTTGCCTGGATTGCGGAAAGCATATTCCGCATTCGCCGGCGACCATGCTCCCGTTGACAGCGCGAGAGATGCGGCGGCTGAAAGCCGCGCATGCAGGTCAATTGAAGGTGATGCCTGCAAGCGTTTCCGGCAATTCAGCATTGCGGACGGTGGAGCGTAAATCAAGCGTCGCTTGAATTGATCTGAACAACTCTGAGGGAGCGCACCCGCGCTCCTTTTTATTTCTCCTATCTACAAGAGGCCTGCGTTTCTGTGTCGCTTTTGTAGCGAGATCCGCGCGGCCCGCAAACATGAATACGATACGTCGACTTGCCTGGGACTCGCCGTGTCTAAGATAATGACAAAGCCAGCCCTAACCTTCTCCGGTTCATTATGTCCAGGCGAATCCACCCGAAACTCGCACTTGCATTTGCGTCCCTTCTTCTGCTCGTAGCCGGATGCGGAACCGGGCAGCTTTCAGGAATGAGCGCAAGCGGTGGGACGTTTTCGATTACACCGTCGTCCGCAACTGTAACTTCCAATGGTCAGCTGAAATTCACGGCACAGCTGCCTTCCGGCGAGCCCGCTGCGGTCAACTGGTCGATCTCTGAGGGTGAGAACGCTTCGTCGCTGGGAGAAGGTCACATTGACTCTACCGGCGCATACATGCCCCCCGGGGCTCTTTCGCGAAACAGCGTTGCCATTCATGTCCTGGCGCAGCTTAAGAGTGATCCTTCCGCGACGGCGGCCGCCGTCGTCACCGTGACCCCGGGCTTCGTCCAATCCCTCCTTCCTGAAAACGCCGCTCTCCCGGCGGGAGGCACACTCGAAGTAACCGCGGAAATCGCGGAGGTCAACGCCGGCTCGGTCGCGTGGTCTCTCAGCCCGTCGCCCAGCGCGTCGTCCATCAGCGGCGACGACACGGCCAATCTGGGCACGATTGATCACATAAGCTGCCAGCGCAGCCTCGATCAATTCACTACCTGCAAGGTCAGCTACACTGCGCCGCCTTCGCTCTCAACGGCCAGCGTCGTCTATCTTTCCGCGACCGTCAACGGCACGGCTGCCACATCCCCCCTCAAGATTCTGCTCAATACCGACGGGCTCAACAGCAGCCCTGCAATCAATCAAGCTCTCCAAGGTGGGTCCATTGCCCTTGGCACCTCCGGTGGAAACGACAACGATTACGACACCTATCTTGATCGCTCGGGCAATCCATATATCGCCGACTGCTGTGGCGGCACGTTGGGCGCGCTCGTTGAAGACAGCGCTCACAATCAGTACATCCTCAGCAACAATCACGTTCTGGCCGAGTCCGATCAGGCGATGATCGGCGACACGATCGACGAGCCCGGCCTGATCGACAATGGCTGCGTGCCGCAGAGCCATGCCGGTTCGATCCTGCGGCCTGTTGGCGCTCTCAAGTATTTTGTTCCGCTCGCGACTCCGCAGAGTAACGTGGACGCTGCCCTTGCAGCAGTTGTCTCCGGCGCGGTCGATCACAACGGCAGCATCCTGCAACTCGAAGCACCCAAATCCAACGCCGCAAGTCTTCGTTCCACCAGTCCGCTTGGAGCTGCTCCGCCGATGGCTGGCCTGGGAGAGTCTCTTAATGCGGCCAATCTCGGCAGCATCGAGCTTGCAAAGAGCAGCCGAACTACAGGACTCACGTGTTCCACCGTTGAAACAGTCGATCTGAGTGTCCGCGTCGACTACTTCAAGGACTGTGCCGAAACCCAGCCCTATTATTCGAAGACCTTCACCGGCCAGATCGGCATTGCCGGAGACAAGTTTTCTGACAGCGGTGACTCCGGCGCGCTGATCGTCGATTCGAGCAACGCACAACCTGTCGGACTGTTCTTCGCCGGTGGCACCAACGGCGACGGCATCGGCCTGAGCGTGGCCAATCCCATCGGAGACGTTCTACGCGAGCTGGGCACGCAGGCGGGCAGCCGGCTCAGCATTGTAGGCACGGCGACTCCCCACAAGGTCGCTTGCATCCGCTACGATGAGACCTCGCCAGGCGCAACGCCGGTCGCGCCGGTCTCTTCCGAAGAAATGCAGCGCGCACAGCTCGTAGCCGAGACTACCGGTACCTCGCTCGTGAATCCCGAAACCGGTGTTCTGGCCACTGCCGCAGGCAAAAGCCTCGATAGTCCCGGTGAAGCTGCTCTCATCGTGTATGTGGACAAGACAAAACAGCACGTCAGCGTGCCGCAGACGTTCGACGGAGTGCGTACCCAGATCATTGCGACAGACACAGCATCACTTGCGCGCACTGCAGCTCCCCCCGCGCCTGTCGCGGCAAGCGGCATTCGTCTCTCCGAAAGCACGCTTTCGGGCGCGGAAGCCATTGTGCGCGAGTTTGCTCCGCGTCTGATGACGGACCCGGCTATCTTCGGCGTTGGTGTAGCGCAGAGCAGAGACAATCCCGCAGATCCGGCGCTGCTGGTGCTGATCGATATCGGCCGGGCTCCGCGATCCATGCCCGACACGCTTGGCGGTCTTCGCATACGTTACCTAAGGCTGCATCGCTTCCACGTGACCCAGTCGAAAAACTCGGGCGCCCATCCTGCGTCGAGCTGTGCGCTCAAGGGGCTTACTCCATCCGCAAACTCTCGACCGGCAGAAAACGCCCCTGCCGAGGGCATCCCATCGGTTCCTGTGAATTGACTTATTCGCCCGATTTCACTTGTCGCTAATGCGACTCCACGCCGGCCAGAACTTGTTTCTTTGCGGCTGCGGCATGTTCAAGATCCAGCGGAAAGAAGACCGTGAAGACGGTCCCGCCTCCTCCATGTTCCCTGCGAGCAAGGCTGCGTACACGAATCGTGCCGTTGTGCTTGTTAACGATCTCCTCGCTCACCCACAGCCCGAGCCCTGTCCCGACCGCCTCCTTCGTCGTAAAGAATGGCTCGAAGATGTGCTGCATCACGTGCGGAGGTATGCCCGATCCGGTGTCTGCCACCGTGACGCGGACACCGCTCGTGCCCGCATAGCGCACACGCAGCAGTAGCCGCCCGCCTTCGGGCGTCATGGCATCGAGGGCGTTGCCAATCAGGTTGGCAAATAGCTGCCTCACTTCGCCGCTGAAGCAGAATAGCGTCACGTCGGGCGCATAGCGGCGAACGACCTCGACATGCAGCGAAGCCACGCGTCCCTGGTGCAATGTCAGAACGGAGTCGAGCAGTTCGCCCACGTTCGACAGGTTGGGCAGTGTCGATTGCCGGTAAAAGCGCAGCATCTGCTGAGTAATTTCCGCAACCCGCGCGAGTTCATGTTGCGCCAGGTCGGCATATCCCGCCGACGCCGAATCGAGCGTCCCCCTCCGGATCAGGTACAGCAGATTCGTAACCGCCTCGAGCGGATTATTGATCTCGTGCGCGATCGATGCGGCCAGCCTGCCCGCTGCTGCCAGCTTCTCTGATTTGCGAAGAGCATCTTCCGCGCGGCGGCGCTCGGACGTTTCCACCAGGATCACGCCAACCCAGCGCACGGTTTGCGCCTCCGTGCGCACCGGATACACATTCGCCAGCCAGTTCCGCTGCTCCCCGGAGCCGTCTGTCGGCCTGCTCTCAAGTTCCAGATCCTGATCCGCCTGTCCGCGCTCAAAAACCTCCCGGATACTCTCCTCCAGAGATGCTCCCACCGGACCGCCGAAAACCTCGCTGATCGTTCGTCCCAGGTGCCGGCTCACAGGCAGGCCATTCATCTCTGCCAGAAACTGATTCACGCGAACGAAGCGCAGGCGGCGATCAAAGAACGCGAAACCGATCGGCGCATTCGCGAGCATCGAATCCAGCAGCGCAAGCGCATCGCTCAGGCCGGTGCGCTGCTCCTGGATGGAAGCGACCATCAGGTTAAAAGCCATTGTCAGATCCGCTGCCTCATTCGCAGAGCTGACGGCGAGGGGAAACGAAGTCGTATCTTCGGGATTGCGGATAAGCTGGCGGGTCGCCTTCAGCAGCACGCCCAGCGGGCGCGCAATCGACCGCGCCATCAGGCTCGCGACCACCGTGCAGCCGATCACGCCGAAGACCGCGGAAAGCAGTGTGTAGAGCAGCAGCTTATGCAGCTGCGAGCGGTCGCGCGTTTCATCCGGATAAATCCAGACATATCCGGTCGTTACTTCATCCGTGCGCACTGGGGCGACGGCCTCGCGCGTGCTGTCACTCCAGAAAATCTCCGGCTTGGTCAGCTCGCGGAGATAGGTGCGTTCCACGGGCGAAAGAGCCAGCTTGCCCATTACGCTCGCGTCGCTGCTTACCAGCACGCGGCCCTGCGTATCGGTGATTTGAACCGCGCGTATACCGGGAGCATGGCGCAGGTCGTCGACCACGCGTTGCAGGGTCTTGCGCTGCTCAAATCCTATGGGCCCCTCCGCCTGGATGGCAAGGCCTCTTGCCTGATATTCCAGGCGCTGGTCGGTACGCGAGCGCAACTCGGCACGCTGTTCGCGAATCAGCACCGCCGAGAGAACGGCCAGCACGATCACCTCGAACACGATCAGGCCGCTCATCAGCTGACCACGAATGGTGCGTGGTCTCAAAATCGACATAAGGAACCGTTCCGGCTGCTCGGTCTGCTCCTCCGTGGTTAGCGGGCAACAGTATCGAGCGTGTTCTGCGCTGGCAGTTTGTGCTCCAGCTTCTGAATCAGGTCTCCAGCAATTTGCCGCCCGTGGAAGCGGCCGTTCTCAATAAAGATTTCGTTCGTACGCGACCCCGCCACGATGACTCCGGCAAGGTAAACGCCCGGCACGTTGCTCTCGAGGCAATCGGCGTCGCAGATAGGTAGAAGGTCCTTCCCATCCAGCCGCACACCCAGCGCTCTCAGAAAATCGAAGTCAGGATGGTATCCGGTCAGCGCAAATACGCAATCGTTGGGAATCTCCTTGACACCCTGCTGCGTATCCAGCGTAACCGTGTCCGTACCAATCGTTGTCACCTTGCTGTTGAAGTGCGCTGCGATCTCTCCATTTTTAATGCGGTTCTCGATGTCGGGCAGAATCCAATATTTCACATGCCTGTGCATCCCCGCACCGCGATGCACCAGCGTCACCCGCGCACCATGACGCCACAGCTCGAGAGCGGCGATCGCCGCCGAGTTTTTTCCGCCGATCACCACCACATCCTGATCGTAGTAGGGGTGCGGATCGTCGTAGTAGTGGTGCACCTTGGACAGCTCTTCGCCCGGAATATCAAGATAATTCGGCAGATCATAGTAGCCAGTCGCCACAATCAGCTTCCGGCTCCTGTACATCTCTTTGCGTCCGAACTTGTCCTTTGTGAGCACGCTGAAGTCGCCATCGGATCCGCTCACCGCCTCAACCAGCCGGTACTGCCGAACATCCAGCGCGTAGTGCTCGGCGACCTTGCGATAGTACTCCAGCGCTTCGTTGCGATTCGGTTTCTGATTGGGACTGGGGAAGGGAATATCGCCGATCTCCAGCAGCTCCGGCGTCGTAAAAAATGTCATGTGCGATGGATAGTGAAAGATCGAATTGCACAGACACCCCTTGTCTACCAGCACGCTGCGAAACCCCGCGCGCTGCGCCTCAATTGCGCACGCCATGCCGGTCGGCCCCGCGCCAATCACCAGAACATCGAAGTTCGTATCAGCAGAGCCCACGTTGGCAGTCATGCCTTTAGATTAGACGATTGATGCCGAAGATGGTGCGTTCGGTAGCGGCTGCACTCTCTTGTGCACTCTCTAGGGCCTGTTAACAGGCCCTAGATGGAAAGCCACCAGCCGGAACCGGAGCACCAGCAGCTTTCGCCGGGCTGGTCATCACGGTGTAGCTCTTTCACCCTGCTTAATCCTCCTTTGCGAAAAGCATCCGCAAGCTTTTTCCCTGTCGCCTCGTCGTTGGCGCCAACGCATGGGACGAATAGCGCCTGGCATAGGAATCGCGCTGCGAAGGAGTCGTTTTCGTTTCGGATGATCAGAAGCATCGCACCCGCTCCTTCAGCGGGGGCGAGCGGAAATAGAAGTCGCCCCCCGGGACGGAGAGCATCCAGCCACACGGCAAGCGGAGACGTGGCCCCGGCATTGACGTAGAGCGCATCGCACTCCGGAATCGGTCCCTCTGCGCCGCTTCGATGGTGCACCGTAACGTTCGCAAGACCGGAGAGATTCCCTGCTGCCCGCTGCGCTAGTTCCTCATCAATCTCATACGCAATCACCTTGCCGGTCTCGCCCACCAGCTTTGCGAGCAACGTGGTGTAGTATCCGGTGCCCGCTCCGACGTGGACGACCGTTTCCCCTTTCTGCGGAGCCAAAACATTGATGCACAGCGCGTGCAACGACGGTTGTCCGTTATTCAGCGACTCCTTGCCTCCCAGAGAGATAACAACGTCCTGGTACAGAAATGCGGGATCGTCCGACGGGGTTTCGAGGTAGCCGCTGGATGTGAAGACCCTCCAGGGCGGCTTTCCGACAAATTGTTCCCGCGGTGTGGAAGCGAAGGCCGCCGCCAGCTCGCTATCCGCCGAAACGCCGGCGTGTGCTGTGACCAGCCTTGCAAAGAATCGCCGGGACGCTTCGATGCGGTCCATATCTCAACTCTCCCTTATCTCCGATCTCCGAACGAAGCTTTTTCTTCAGGGTAGCAGCAAGTCGACCCGGCCCAAGTCAAACGGACTCAGACTCGCTATACTCAAACGTTGCGCCTTGTGATCTCGCTCGCGGGGCCGCCCATCACGCACAGGAGCCACACAAGCATGTCTGACGTTCGCAAGGAAAAGGATTCTCTGGGCTTTGTTGAAGTCCCGGCGCGCGCTTACTACGGAGCGCAGACGGCCCGCGCCGTCGAGAACTACCCCATCTCCGGACTGAATGCCCACACGCTGCTTATCCGCGCCTTTGGCATGGTCAAGCGCGCCGCCGCCGAAGCCAATCTAGAGCTCGGCCTCCTCAACGAAAAACGTGCTGCCGCTATCATCCAGGCTGCTCAGGAGGTCATCGAAGGCAAGTGGGACGACGAGTTCGTCGTCGATGTCTTCCAGGCCGGCGCCGGCGTCAGCTTCCACATGAACACCAACGAGGTGATTGCTAATCGCGCAAACGAAATCCTAGGGGCACTGCTCGGCGACTACACGCACGTTCATCCCAACGACCACGTTAACTATGGCCAGTCAACCAACGACGTTTTCCCGACTGGCATGCGTCTTTCCACGCTGCTGGCCCTCGAAACCCTCTACCCTGTCCTCGATACGCTCGCTGCCACATTCGCCGCCAAAAGCAAAGAATTCGACGGCATCATGAAGTCCGGCCGCACCCACATGCAGGATGCTGTCCCCATCCGTCTCGGCCAGGAATTCGCCGCTTACGGAGTGGCTATCGAGAAGGGCAAAAAGTACCTGGTTCAATCCGCCGATACCCTTCGCGAACTGGGCCTGGGAGGCAGCGCGGTCGGAACTGGCATCAACACGCACCCAGACTACCGCGTCAAGGCCATTGCAAACCTTGCCCGCATCTCCGGCCAGCGGCTTGTTCCGGCGGACGACATGCGCTGGGCCATGCAGTCAAACGCCTGTATGGGCGACGTCAGCGCGGCACTGCGCGGCATCGCTCTCGAGGTCATCCGCATCTCGAACGACATCCGCCTGCTCTCGTCTGGCCCCAACACCGGCTTCGCGGAGATCTATCTTCCCAGCCTGCAGCCCGGGTCGTCCATCATGCCCGGCAAGATCAACCCCGTCATGCCCGAACTGGCCGCCATGGTCAGCTTCCAGGTGATCGGGAATGATGCTGCGGTTGCTTACGCCGTCCAGGCTGGTCAACTGGAGCTCAACGTGATGATGCCCACCATGTCGCACAACGTGCTCCAGAGCATCACCATCCTCGCCAACATGCTGCGTCAGTTCAACGACCGCTGCGTCGCCGGCATAACCGTGAACGCGGAGCGCTGCAATTTCTACGCACAGAGCACAGTTTCGCTTGCCACCGCGCTCAATCCCTACATCGGATACGCGAAAGCCGCCGAGATCGTGAAGGAATCCGTCGCAACCGGCGAATCCATCATCTCAATCGCGCGCAAGAAGAAGCTCCTCAGCGACGAGCAGATCGCCGAAATCCTCGACCCTGTCCGCATGACCGAGCCGCAATACCCGCTCGAGGCTGCCAAAGAGCGGGATGCTAAAGCTCGAGTTTAGCCACTGCTCACAACAGAAAGGCCGCGCCTAAAGGCAAGGCCTCCTGAAACCCCTGACCCTCTACTGCCTGCCAAACCTGTACAAAACGCCGGCATTCCATCCCAGGTTGTTCTGTACTTGGCTGCCGTAGGTCGTCATCAGATAATTCGGAGTAATCCGTATTGCGAACCCCGGTCCCAGGTTATAGTCGATCGGCGCGCCCACGCTCAGGCTGAATCGGGTTCCATCGGGGTAGAGCCCTATCAACGTAGGGGGCAAGCCGCCCGTACCGGTGCCGAAGTTGCCGTGGCCGAAACCCGCCAGAACATTTGCGCTAACGCCCCAGCGCTGTTTTTCAACCAGACGCGCCTGCGGGCCGAACAGAAACGAGTATTGGCTGATGCTGGGAGTAAACACCTGAAATTCATTGATGTAGGTGAACGCAGTCCCGTAGTAGCCGCGAAAATCGGCGGTGATGCCGAGCTTGCCCCACCTATAGTCGGTGAAGCCCGCGTTCCAGGCCGCCTCGTTCAAGTGTTGCAGGTGTGGACCGGGCGAGAAGCGCAGGTATCCGCCACCGCCGTAAACCTCGTATTTGTGCGTGTAGGTATCCTGGATAATCTGTTGAACCCTCAGCTTGCGCCGCGCCTTCACGCGCTCCTGCGCCTGGCGCAGTACTTCGGATCGCTGCTGGGTCGAGGGCGGCGCGCTTTGCGTAGTCTGCGGAGTCTGCTGCTGGTCGGTTGTGCTTTGCGCCCAAATTGCCGCTGGCGCTAAGAGAAAGGCCAGGGCCAGAACCTTACGTTTTCCAAAATGCATGAATCTTGAAGCCTCCACTACCTGCTGCCTCTGGGGCGCAAAAAAGACAAAGAAATTCTCCTGCCATATGTATTAAAGCACTTGCTTGCCCTCTCGTGCCGTGGTTTCCTGTCTTGGGGCATTTAAAGTCTTGTCCCGCCGCATCTGATCCTCTTGAATCGAGACGCAGACATCCATGAAGTCTTTTCTGTTGGGCCTGCTCCTGGGGCTTCTGATCATCCCGGTCTACTTGTACCTGCATTTCCGCGTTGGCCATCCTCCTGTCGCCGTCGCCGATCCGCCGTACTGGTTTGAAAAAGACATCGTCAACGTTCCCCTCCAGGCGCGCATCGACAAGGAGATGCCCAAAAGCTCGCCCATCGAGCCAAGCGCAACCAATCTCGAATCCGGAGCCCACATCTACCGCCAGCAGTGTGCTGCCTGCCATGGGCTATACGGACGACCCTCTGCCTTCGCCTCGCACATGTACCCGCACGCGCCGCAGCTTTGGGCTCCGCATAGCGACGGAGTCGTTGGCGTAAGCGATGACCCGCCCGGCGAAACCTATTGGAAGGTGTCGAATGGCATCCGCCTCTCCGGCATGCCGGCTTATCAGCAGGTGCTGAACGAGACGCAAATCTGGCAGGTAAGCCTTCTGTTGGCCAACGCCGACAAGCCCCTACCGCCCGGCGTCCTCGAGCTGCTCAAGCAGCCTCTCGACCTCGATCCTGCGGCGCTGGCAGCGCCGTCGCCCTCCAACGCTCCGCCACAGAAGATCACCGATCAGGACATGAACTCCATGCCGTCCCCTATTCCAGAGAATCCGCAGTAATTAGGCCCTAATACTTCGACTTCAGCACGTAGGTCGCTCCGAAGGTGAACTGGAACGAGTTCCGCTGCGTCGGCGGTAAAGCAGGAGGCGGGTTGTTCAGGTAGCTGTCCAGCGTCCCGACCGAAAAGCTCAGGCTCTTGTAGAAGGGAATCGCCAGCGTATTCGACTCGGTTGCCGAGTAAGCGTTCGAGTTGTTGTATGCCGGAATAAAAGCCACTTGCTGGTGGAATAGCAGCCCTCGCGGCAGCTGGCGCGTGTATATTCCCGCAAAAGTCGAGCCGATCAGGTTCTGGTTGGTTCCATCCGTGGCGTTGATAAACGTCTGCTTCTCGTACTGGAGAGTCCCCTTCACGTCCAATTCCTGCTTGGGCTGCTTCACGATTGTCCAGCCGATACCGCCACCGTAAATCTGCTGTAGGTCGAGTCCCTGGCTGAAGTTGTGGTCAAAGGCCGTCTGTGCCAGGAAATACATGCGGGACGAGAAGTACCAGTCTTGTTCGGCGTCGGCATGGTAGATCGCGCTCTTGGTATCAGTCGCCGGATAGAACACACCCTCGGAGATATATGCGTCCTGAGTGATCTTCCCGTACGATCCCGTGAAATCAACGGTCGTCCGTTTCCGCGGATCTAGCCATCCAACCGTCGGTATTACGCGGACCAGGGCTACAGCTCCGTTAAATGTGTACTGCTTCTGTGTCGCGTCTACGATCGTCGCGCCTGCCGTCAGAGCCCCGTTCCACCCGGTAAAGAAGTTCGGCTCACGACCGACCTGCTTTTCCAGTGTCGTCTCGTCAACAATAAAGGTCACATTTTTGACGGGAATCGGCTGAATCGTCGCGTTATTGTCCGGATGCACGGTGACCATGTCATTAGCCACCGTAATCGTGCCCTGGGGCACGCTTGGAGGGAGCTTTCGCTTCTCCAGGCTAACGCTCTTGTCCAGAACCGCCATCTTTGTCTTAGTATGGAGCTCCTTGATCTTGTCCCAGCCGATATTGATGTCGCCCACAATATCGCTGTGGAAGGTCACCGTGCCTCCCACCTCGCGAACAAATGTGCCGGAGAGCTGGTCGCCATTCGTGAAGATAATCAAATCCGGTGGAGCTTTCGGCGCGTCTTTCTTTTGCGGAGGATTCCCAAACAGGGTCTCGGCGGCGCAGATGTTTACCGCCGCAAATGCCAAAAGGGCGAGCGAGACGGTTCTAAGGACGAGCGAAAGGCGTGGGGTCGCATTCCGGTGTTGTGACATGGGAAGTCGCTCCTTGAATGGGGTTTCCTTGGAACAGATTTGCTTATTCTTGAGAAGCTTGGGCCGACAGCTGGCCCCTTGGCGCTCCCTGTATTTTACCGCTATCGAGAGTCCAAAATCCTGCCCGCGCCGTGAATAGAATCTGCGATTTCGTTGAATCCACCCTCGAATTTCTTCTAAGATCAAGCTATGCCGATCACCCGCCAGCAGGCATTGGATTACTTCCACTCCGACGACCTCATCGGGCTCGGCATGGACGCCGACGCCGTCCGCCGCAAGCTGCACCCCGAAGGCGTCGTGACCTACATCATCGATCGCAACATCAACTACACCAACTTCTGCACCGAGTACTGCACCTTCTGCGCCTTCTACCGGCCGTTGAAGGGCAAGCTCGCCAGCGAAGGCTATATTCTCGACTTCGAAACCATCTACGCCAAGATCGCCGAAACCATCGAGATGGGCGGCACGGGCGTGCTCATGCAGGGCGGCCTCCATCCCGATCTTAAAATCGAGTGGTTCGAACGCCTGCTGAAGGGCATCAAGCGGCGCTTCCCTCAGATCTGGCTGCACTGCTTCTCGGCGTCCGAAATCCTTGCCATCGCCGAGTACAGCAACCTCTCCGTGCGCGACACCATCATCCGGCTGCGGGACGCCGGCCTCGACTCCATCCCCGGCGGCGGCGCGGAAATTCTCGACGACGAAGTCCGTCACCGCATTGCCCGCCTCAAGTGCGGAACCGAAGAGTGGCTCCTCGTTCACCGCACCGCGCATCAGCTCGGCATGCGTACGACTGCTACCATGATGTTCGGAGTTGGCGAAACCTACGAACACCGCGTTAACCACTTCGAACAGGTGCGCCGTCTGCAGGAAGAGACCGGCGGATTCACCGCCTTCATCCCCTGGAGTTTCCAGCCCCACAACACGGCTCTTGGCGGACGTGGTTGGGACGAGGCCACCGCGGTCGAATATCTGAAGGTCCTCGCCATCTCTCGCCTCTATCTCGACAACATAGAGAACGTGCAGTCGAGCTGGGTCACCCAGGGTCTGAAGGTTCTGCAGCTGGGCCTGCGCTTCGGCGGCAACGACGTCGGCTCCGTCATGCTCGAAGAAAACGTCGTCAAAGCGGCCGGCACCTCCAACTGCACGACCGAAGAAGAGCTCCGCCGCGTCATCCGCGACGCCGGCTTCAGGCCCGTCCAGCGGGACACTCTCTACCGGACGATGTTCCTGAACTAGTTTCTCAACGGCAAATTCTAGAGGAGAGTTGGCGCGAGGCCGGCCGCTCGTGCGGCCCGCACCGTACAATGTTTTTGAATTCCCCGCTGGAGGCACGGCCCTGCTGAAATCGCTTGCTTTTGAATGCGCCCTCCGCCTTCATGCTGTCGCCCTCGCGTTCTTCCAGCCTAAGCACGATCTCCGCCACTATCTCCGCTACCACTATGGAGACCACACCTTCGAGCACCTCTACCGCTGGAACTGGTTCGACACCTCGCTGCTCATCCCGTACTTCATCGTGATGGTCATCCTGGCCTTCTATGGCCTGCATCGCTATCAGCTCGTCTACCTCTACTACAAGTACCGTAAGAATGCGGCCAAGGAGCCACCCTGCCACTTCGAGCAACTTCCGCGCGTCACCGTGCAACTGCCCATCTTCAACGAGCAGTTCGTGATAGACCGCCTCATCGAAGCATGCGCCAATCTCAATTACCCGCGTGAGCTGTTTGAGATCCAGGTACTCGATGACTCCACCGACGAGACCAGAGAAGTCGCCGTCTCCATCTGCGAGCGCTACCGTGCTCTTGGCCATCCGATCGTCTACCTGCACCGGACAAACCGCTACGGCTTCAAGGCCGGAGCCCTGGACGAAGGGCTCAAGACCGCCACCGGCGAATTCGTCGCCATCTTCGACGCCGACTTCGTCCCTCCACGCGACTGGCTCATGCAGGTCATCCATCACTTCGCCCAGCCGGAAATCGGCATGGTTCAGACGCGCTGGACCCATCTCAACCGTGACTACAGCTTCCTCACCCAGGTTGAAGCCATCCTCCTCGACGGTCACTTCGTTCTGGAGCACGGAGGCCGCGCGCGCGCTGGAGTCTTCTTCAACTTCAACGGAACCGCTGGCATGTGGCGTCGCAACGTGATTGGTGATGCAGGAGGCTGGCAGCACGACACCCTCACCGAAGATACCGACCTCAGCTACCGCGCCCAGCTCAAGGGCTGGAAATTCAAATACTTGCAGGACGTCGAGTGCCCGGCTGAGCTGCCCATCGAGATGACGGCCTTCAAAACGCAGCAAGCGCGCTGGGCCAAGGGCCTTATCCAGACCTCGAAGAAGATTCTGCCCAGCGTTTTCAAGAGCGATCAGCCCTGGCACACCAAGCTGGAAGCCTGGTACCACCTCACTGCCAATCTCAGTTATCCGCTCATGATCGTACTTTCCGTGCTGCTCATGCCGGCGATGGTTATCCGCTTCTACCAGGGATGGTTCCAGATGCTCCTCATCGATCTCCCGCTCTTCATGGCCTCGACCTTCTCCATCTCGTCGTTTTATCTCGTCTCGCAAAAAGAGCTCTATCCCCACCGCTGGTATCGAACATTCCTTTATCTGCCCTTCCTCATGTCACTCGGCATCGGCCTCACCATCACCAACACCCGCGCCGTCCTGGAAGCCCTCTTCGGCATTCAGAGCTCCTTCAAGCGCACGCCGAAATACCGCGTCGAGAAGCGCGGCCAGAAGGCACACGCCGCCAAGTACCGCAAGCGCCTGGGCATTGTCCCCTGGATCGAGCTTGCCATCGGCTGCTACTTTGCCCTGACCATCTGGTACGCCTGGACCAACGAGAACTACTTCACCGTCCCTTTCCTGCTTCTCTTTGTCGTTGGATACTGGTACACCGGTCTGCTCTCGCTCCTCCAGGGCCGCTTCGAACGCTGGCGCTCCGGAGCCAACCTCGACGAGTCCTCGGCTAAGCCCTATCCGGTCGGAGTGTAGAAGGGACCATTATGTTTCTCTTCTGGCGCAGTCTTGGGATCCTCATGGCGCTCGCACCAATTCCGTTCCTTATGCTGGCGTTGTACGCATTTTTGAAGGACCAAAAAGCTGAGGCTTTCAAGAGAGGAGTAGCCGTTCCTGGACTTCTGCTTGCGATTTACTGCGCTATTCCCGAAATCTGTTTCGCGATAGATGGCCTAGTTCGAAAGCATTACTGGAACCGGCCAATTGTTTCTCCTACTCCAGTTGATCGCCTTTTCCTCGCGATGACCAGCATGGAGTTCATGTGCTTTATATTTGTTCCTATTGCCGCGATCTTGAGCATAGTTTTGCTGATTCCTGTCCGCGGCAGGACACTGAGATATGGAGCTATATCAGTCTGCCTGGCATGGGTTATGCTTTGGGTTTCCGGATTCTAAGAGAAGGCTCTGATCCGAGCCAACCATTGCCGTACGGTCGTTCAGGATTTTCTTCCCGAACTGCGCGAGCTCAAGGCGCGTGTCGAAGCGCTGAAGAAGCGCATGGATGACCGCTTTGCAAACATGGAAGTGAGATTCGAGCAAGTAGAGCGGAGTGCTCAGGCTCGTCACGAGCAGGTCATGCTTGCCATTCAGCAAATGACCGATTACACCACCCTGGCCCAACGCGTCGCCCTTCTCGAATAGAATCGACACACTGAACACGCAATCCTGACCACGCAATAAGGGCGGGAGCTTATGCTCCCGCCCGTTGCAGCTCGGGGGAGGGACCCGATCTCTCGAGATTCCTGTCTCTGTCAGATCATCCGTGCTGACAAGGATCGCCCACGTTGAAGAATCACATCATAGGCCCTGATCACCCGTAAAGTCGAGGAACGAAAGGACCTTGTACTTCCGTCATACCCGGTAACCGCCGCACGAATCGCCATTGCCGGAGCGATTCGCCGTCTCCAAAGGCAATTTTCCGGTCTTTCATTCGCCACCGAACGCGGATATAATTGATCGTGCCCGCCAGGTACGCCAATCAAAAACAATCAAAGAAGGTGACGCCGGAATGTCCTCCAAGTACATTTTTGTGACGGGTGGAGTTGTGTCCAGTCTGGGGAAGGGACTGGCCGCAGCCTCGATCGGCTGTTTGCTTGAAAGCCGCGGGTTGAAGGTCAACCTGATGAAGTTCGACCCATACCTCAATGTCGACCCCGGAACGATGTCGCCCTTCCAGCACGGCGAAGTCTTCGTTACCGACGACGGAGCGGAAACAGACCTCGACCTCGGCCACTACGAGCGCTTCACCCACGCGCATCTTACCCGCGACAACAATCTCACCACCGGCCGCATCTACGAGCAGATCATCACCAAGGAGCGCCGCGGCGACTACCTCGGCAAGACCGTCCAGGTCATTCCCCACGTCACCAATGAGATCAAGAACGCCATGCGCAAGGTCGCCAGCTCCAGTGAGGTGACCATCGTCGAGATCGGCGGCACGGTCGGCGACATCGAGTCGCTCCCATTCCTCGAAGCCATCCGCCAGATGCGCCAGGAATTGGGCCGCGAGAACACCGTCTTCGTCCACGTCACGTTGGTTCCGTGGATCAGCGCCGCTCAGGAACTGAAGACCAAGCCGACCCAGCACTCTGTCAAAGAAATGCTGTCCATCGGGATTCAACCCGACATCCTGCTTTGCCGCACCGACCGCTTCCTCTCGCGCGAAATCAAGAGCAAGATCGCCCTCTTTTGCAACCTCGAAGAACAGGCAGTGATCACCGCTAAAGACGTGGAATCGATCTACGAGGTCCCGCTGACGTTCGCCCGCGAAGGCGTTGATTCCCTGGTGCTGCGTTATCTGCGCATCGAAACTAAAGCGCCCGACTTGAGCCGCTGGGAGGAGATCGTCCGCAGGTCCTACAATCCGCAGGACGAAGTCTCCATCGGCATCGTGGGCAAGTATGTCGAGTACGAAGACAGCTACAAATCGCTCAAGGAAGCGCTCGTTCACGGCGCGCTGGCACACAATCTCAAACTGCGTGTCACGTGGATCGAAGCCGAAGGGCTGGAAGCTGAAAACTTCGAGTCGCAATTATCGGGATTCGATGGCATCCTCGTCCCCGGCGGATTCGGCAAGCGTGGCATAGAGGGCATGCTCAACGCCATTCGCTACGCGCGCGAAAACAAGGTTCCCTACTTCGGCATCTGCCTTGGCATGCAGACCGCCTGCATCGAGTTCGCGCGCAATGTCTGCAAGCTCCACGGCGCCAACTCCAGCGAATTCGATCCCGCGACGCCGCATCGGGTTATCTACAAGCTGCGCGAGCTGACTGGCGTGGAAGAGATGGGCGGCACCATGCGCCTCGGCGCGTGGGCCTGCATTCTTGAGCTGGATTCCTTGCCGTACAAGGCCTACGGCGTGAATGAAATCAGCGAACGTCACCGTCACCGTTACGAATTCAATCGCGAATACGAAGCCTTGCTCACCGGCGGCGGCTTGCGGATCACAGGCACCACTCCCGACGCAACTTACGTCGAGATCGTTGAGCTGCGCGACCATCCCTTCTTCCTGGGATGCCAGTTCCACCCGGAATTCAAGTCAAAGCCACTCGAGCCGCACCCGCTCTTCAGCGCGTTCGTGAAGGCGAGCTACGCCAACCGCACCAAAACGGTGCAGGATGTTGCACCAAGCGTAGAAGTGGCGCGAGCTTAGGGCGAAAGTGTCTACAGCGTTAGGACGATTGGCGAGGTCGTGCGTGACGTTTACTCGGGTTCGTCCTCTCCCTTCGAGCGGCGACTGATCGTCTGAATCCGCTCCTCGCGGTCCTGAGCAATTAGGTCCGGAATAGAGTGAGTTAGTGGTTGGCTCGCCGCCTGCACGGCCAGCAGGCTCTCCAGCACTCCCCGTAAGTTATTCAAATTCAGTGCATTCGCCCCGTCCGACTTCGCCTCTGCCGGATTGTCGTGCACTTCGAGGAAAACCCCGTCCACCCCGGCCGCCACCGCCGCCCGCGCCAGCAGTGGAATGAATTCCGGCTGTCCGCCGGAGATGCCGTTTGCGCCCGAGGGAATCTGCACCGAATGCGTCCCGTCGAACACCACCGGAGCCAGCCGCCGCATGATCGCAAGCGACCGCATGTCCACGACCAGATTGTTATAGCCGAAGGTCGTCCCGCGTTCGGTGAGAAAGACCCGCGGATTGCCCGAAGAAGTCACCTTCTCGACCGCATGACTCATATCCCACGGCGCGACGAACTGCCCCTTCTTCACGTTGACGGCGCGGCCCGTTTCCGCCGCTGCCACCAACAGATCCGTCTGGCGGCACAGGAAGGCCGGAATCTGCAGCACGTCGACGCCTTCAGCGGCGATGGCGCAGTGCCCGGGCTCATGGACATCGGTCAGCACAGGCAGTCCAGTAGCCTCGCCGAGCCGCCTCAGAATCGCCGTCCCGTCCTTCAGCCCGGGCCCGCGAAAACTCTTCACCGATGTCCGGTTCGCTTTGTCGTACGAAGATTTGAAGATGTAGAGAACACCAAGGTCAGACGTAATCCGTTGAATGGCATCCGCCATCTTGCGCACATGCGCTTCGCTCTCGATGACGCAAGGCCCTGCAATCAGGAAAAGCTGGCCCCCGCCCACATGGACCGGGCCTATATCGAATTCGTGGCTCACATCAGGTATTCAATCACAGCGCGGCCATCTCCATCTTTGCCCGCGCCTTCAATCCACCTGCACCTGCTCAAAACCCAGGCTCAGCAGCAGTGTCGTGAGCGTAGCCGCCGCGTTTTTGTGGGCCGTATCGAGGATACCCGCAGCCAGCGCCGAGTCATGCAACTCCTGCTCGGCCTTGGCCCGAACCTCCGATTCCAGATCCGGATCCGCTGGCACGAAGAAACCTGTGCTCCGCGAATACACCTTCGTCTTCCCGTTATCGAGTGCAGAAACGAAGATCTGCGCAGGCGGCAGGTGCACATGCACCGACTTGCCGTTTACCGTGACATCCGATGACTTCAACTGGCTCAGATCCACCCCGGCAATCGCCTGTCCGTGGACCGCGAGCAGGAGCTTATCGCCGACCAGAAAGTCGGGCAGAATCGCGCTGGTCCGCTCCCCCTCCACCACCTTGTCCATCGTGTATGTGACCGACTCCAGCCGTTCAAGGCGCTGAATTTTCGCCACCACCGTAGGCTGCGACACGTTGATGGTCAAGGCTCGACCGGAGACTTTCGTGGCGACCTTATCCCATATGCCATAGGTAGCCTCGCGCAGGAAAATCGCGAACGCTCCGGCACCGACCAGCAGACCGAGAAAAATTGCCAGCAGGACAGTCAGCACTCGTGACCCGGATCTATGCCGTTCCGGAACTGTGACCACAGGTTCCACCCTTAACTCACCTCACATAGATAGATGGTATCGAAGCCTGCTTGGATGGCATGAAGAAAGCCTGCCAACTTCCTCTTCCCATAGAGCATCGAGTGGTGTAGAGTCTTCCCATAGAAGATCGAGTGGAGAAAGAAGCCGGATCGATGGCACGAGATAAACAGGCAAACAAAAGCGGGGAAATGCTGCAGGGCACACTCGATATGCTCATTCTCCGCACGCTGGTCATGGGCGACGCCCATGGCCACACCATCGCGAAGGTTATCGAGCAGCACCTCGGAAGATGTGCTCGAAGTCGAGCAGGGCTCGCTCTATCCGGCCCTGCACCGGCTCGAAGACCGCGGCTGGGTCTCGTCGTACTGGGGCGCAAGCGAGAACAACCGCAAGGCAAAGTTCTACCGGCTGACGGCCGCAGGCCGAAAGCAGCTTGTAACCGAGACTACCCGCTGGCGGCAGATGAAGCGCGCCATTGGCCTGATTCTGGGAGACGCAGAATGAGGTGGCTCATAGGCTTTTCAACCGCCGTCGCAGTGATGCCGAGCTCGCACAGGAGATCGCGCAGCATCTCGCCCAGGAGATCGACGACAACCGTGCCCGTGGCCTGAGTTCAGAAGAAGCCCGGCGTGAGGCCATGATGAAATTCGGCTCCGCCCGCCGCGTCCGTGAAGAGCTCTGGCAGCAGAACACCCTGGCATTCTTCGACGATCTCCTGCGAGACCTCAGGTACGCCGCGCGCACGCTAGGCAGGACTCCGGGATTCACAATTATGGCCGTAGTTGTTATGGCTCTCGGCATCGGCGCAAACGCTGCGCTCTTTACCGTCGTGCGATCCGTGCTGCTCAAGCCGCTCCCGTACAAGGATCCGAACCGTCTCGTGGCATTGTGTGAAAGCTGGAAAGATCACGTCTGCGAGGACACTCGCGGAGGCAACGCGGGGGGGAGTTTCGCCGAGTGGCGCAAAGCGTCGAAGAGCTTCGAACAGATGGCGCTCAGCCAGCAGTGGAATTCATACAACGTCTCGGCGGAGGGCGGCCAGTTGCCGGAGAGAGTAGCGGCCGGGCTGGTTTCCTGGAACATGTTCTCGATGCTCGGCGTGCAACCCGTACTGGGCCGCGATTTCACCGCGGACGACGACCGACAGGGAGCCAACGCCACAGTGATGTTGTCATCGAGCTTCTGGAAGCGCCGTTTCGGAGGCGATCAGGCGATAGTAAGCAAAGAAATCTTCCTCGACGCAAAGCCATACACGGTGATCGGCGTGATGCCCGCCTGGTTTGCCTATCCCGAGGCTCAGACTCAGATGTGGGCTCCGGTTTATCACGAGATGCCTCCGAGAGTGACCCAATCGATCGAGAATCATCAGTTTGACGTTGTGGCGCGGTTAAAGCCGGGCGTGACCATGTCGCAGGCGGTCAGCGAACTGGACGCAGTTCAAAAGCAAATCAAGGGGGAGAACCCGGGCCCGGCAGTCAAGCCAGCGGTAAACGGCAGACTGCTGTTGGACAACCTGGTCGTGGACTATAAGACCCCGCTCTATACGCTTCTGGGAGCAACCGGATGCGTACTCCTCATCGCCTGCCTGAATGTGGCGAATCTGCTGGTGGCGCGATCGGCCGCACGCCGCAGGGAAACCGCGATTCGCACTGCGCTCGGCGGCAACCGCTGGCGATTGATTCGCGAGCAGGTGACCGAGTGCCTGGTGCTGTCCGCCGGTGGGGGTGCCGTCGGCCTGGCCTTAGCCTACGCAGCGATCGCATGGCTAAGGATCGCTCGCAATGATCTCGCCCGTGCGGGCACGATTCACATCGACGGGATGGTCTTGCTCTTCGTGACAGGGATCACGCTCGCGAGTGGCGTGCTGGCAGGAATGATTCCTGCCTTTAGTGGCCGCACGCGCATGCTCGAGACTCTTCAGGAATCATCGCGATCGCACAGTGGCGGGCAAAGCCGGACGCGGCTTCGCAAAGGACTTCTTGCCGCAGAAGTTTCTCTGACCGTGGTATTGCTCATCGCCGCTGGGCTGCTGCTGAAGAGCTATCAGAAGCTGCGGACAACCGACCTCGGCTGTGCCATAGACAACGTACTGACCATGCAGCTTCGCCTGCCGGAGGCCCGCTACAAGGGGCCGGTGCAGAAGGACGCATTCTTCGAACAGTTGATCACCCGTGTGCGAGCATTGCCCGGCGTCAAGGCCGCTGGCTTGGTATCGGTGGCTCCGGGGCAGGGCTGGGGAGGAGACTCCTTCTTCGCCGTCGTCGAGCACCCCCCGCTGCCGCGCGGCAAATCCCTGGACGCACTCGAGCGTGCCGCCGATCCCGGGTATTTCGCTGCCATGCAGATTCCACTTTTGCGCGGCCGAACCTTCAAAGAGAACGAGCGCCTCGACCATGCAAACGTGGTGCTTCTTAATCAGGCGGCGGTACGGCGCTTTTTCCCGGACGGCGAAGATCCACTTGGCAAGCATTTGCGTTTCGACATCTTCGGGGGTCCGCCTCAAGCCTTTGAGATTATCGGCATTGTTGGCGATACACGTTATGACGTTGCCGAAGATGTGAAGCCAATGATGTACTGGCCTCTTTCAAGCGGCGTCAACTCAGGCGCGACCATCATGATTCGCTCAACGCACGACGTCGAAAGTCTTGCCCTGCCGGTCCAGAAAGTAATCGGCAGCCTGGATCGTGACCTGCCCGTCTCTGACGTGATGACCATGCGGCAGATGATCGGCAAAACAATAGTGGATGCCAGCTTTGATTCGACGCTGATTCTCGCCTTCGCTGTAATCGCGCTCGTGCTCGCGGTCGTCGGACTCTATGGCGTGCTCTCGTATCTGGCGACACAGAGGAGAAGCGAGATCGGCATACGCATTGCCCTCGGCGCGCAGCGCAGTGCCGTCATGCGCATGATGCTGGCCGAAGGACTGGCGCCGGCGTGGATCGGTCTCGTGCTCGGATTGCTTGGCGCAGCCTTCGCCGTACGGCTCATCCGAGACATGCTGTACGGCGTGCAGCCGCTCGACTGGAGCGTATTTGCCGGCGTCGCGTTGATGCTGTGCGTAGTTGCCGCCGCGGCCTGCGCAGTCCCCGCGTGGCGCGCATCGCGGCTCGATCCCATAGAAGCACTGCGGACGGAATAGAGCTCTCGCTCGGAATCCGCTTCTACTTTTCTGCCTTGAGATAGCGTCCGAAAAACTCAGCCCCATACTGGTATGCCGTTACCCAGGTTCGGTGTAGCAGGAAATCGTGTATCTCATCGGGAAAGACATGCTCCTCGAACGGCGTCCCCTGCGCACGCAGCGCTGCCGCAAGACGGACCGTCTGCGAAAATTGCACGTTGCGGTCATCATCACCCTGCATCAGCAGCACCGGTGAGCGCCACCCCTTCACCGACGCCAGCGGAGACGACTCCCACGCAATGCGCGCGGCCTGTGTATCGGCATTTGGATCGTACGCCGGCTGCCAGATATTCAGTTCCAGGTTCCAGTCATGAACTCCATGCAGGTCCACGCCCGCTGCAAAAAGATCCGAAGCCCGCGACAGCGCGAGCGCCGTCAGATAGCCGCCGTAGCTGCCGCCCCACACGCCGATATGCGCGCCATCCACGTCGGAGCGGCCGCGCATATAAAGTCCCGCCCCAAGAACATCATTGAACTCGCTCGCTCCAGCGGCTCCATAATGCAGCGCCTCGCGAAAGTTCAACCCGTAGCCAATGCCGCTGCGGTAATTCACCGACAGCACAACGTATCCAAGACTCGCTAGATACTGGTTCATCGCGTAGGCATTCGAGTAGTACTGCATGTAATGCCAGCCGAGCAGCATCTGTCGTCGCGACCCGCCATGAAAGAAGATCACCGCCGGATGCTGCTTTCCATCGCCCGCGGACGTCGGGCAGAAAGAGTTGCCCGTGAATCTGCAGCCCATCCGCCGCACTGAAGATCACCTGCTGCGGAATGACCAGCTTCGCCGCCGGAAATCCTGCCGGAACCAGCTGCGGTGCAAGATCGTGCAGTTCGCCATTCGCGGCGACAACCGCCGGCCGTATCGGAATCCGGGCATCGGAACGCAGCAAGTGCGACTGTTCCACTCGCCGTAATAACAGGCGCAACCTCGATGCCTTCGCCGCGCGTAATCTGCCGGACATCCGCCGCCGGCCACGCTCACCTGCCACAGATGCCGCCGGTCGATATCTCCCTGATTCGAGGTGTAGTAGACCGTCTTGCGGTCCGCGGACAGAGCAACGCTCTGCACTTCGAACTCGCCCGGAGTCAGCGCCGCAGCCATGCCGCCCGCCGCATCGATCGAGTAGAGGTGAATCCAGCCATCCCCCTCCCAGGGAAAGACAATGCGGTTTCCCGCCGCCCATAGCAGCTGATGATCGGTGTCTGCCTCGTGAAAAACGCTGCCCGGCCCCGCCTTCGCGCGCCATATCTCCTGGCTCGTTCCGGTTTCAACATCCGCTAGCTGGATCGACCAGGGCTGCGCCTCCCGGTGCGGTTTGAAGTCGATCCCCGACACGTCCGGAGGTTGCCGGATAAATGCGATCTGTCGCCCATCTCGTGACCACGCCGGCTCGGAGTCCTTCTCCGTGCTCGGCGCCAGATAGCACAGCGTCCTGGCCGTGAACGAATACATCCCGATAAATCCGTGATCTCCGCGCCGGCTCACGAACGCTAGCGATTTGCCGTCCGGTGACCACGTCAGTGAGTCTGGTTTACCGCGCTCATGAAAGAGCTGCTCAGGTTTCGCGTTCGCGTCGCCGAGAGGGATCGTCCACACCTGGTCCTTCAGCAAGTAGGCGACCGTCGCGCCGTCGGGCGAAACCTCCGGGCTGTGCCCCTCGGTAACCTTGCGCGGCTCGCCGCCCTTCACAGAGACCACCCAGATATCCTGCTCCACTCCCTGCGGCAGCAGATCCGGGTTCGGAGCCGGCTTTTCTGGAAATTCGAAATCGCCACCGCGCACGTATACGACCGACTCGCCGTCGGGAGTCCACGTAATATCGCCGATCTCGATGCCTTCATCCGTGTCATAGTGCGTGAGCGCCCGGGCCGTATAGCTGCCATCGGAGCCGGCCTCAGCAACCCAGAGGTTGCGCCGCCCCTCCTGATCGGCGACCCACACAAATCGCTCGCCCACGGGAGCCGCCCGCAGCTGCGAATTGAACGGCGCGCTCATCACCTGCTCCAGCGTGAAGCTTTGCGCGGCCAGCGCAACAGGTAAAAAAATCATCACACAAACGAACACCAACAACCGGCGACGGATCATCCTCGGCAATCCTCCGTGGCAACAACGTCGATTATGCGGGTGAGCAGCTTCGGCACAAAGCGCCAAATTGGATCGGTGATCGTTTCAAGCTGTATTTCAATCTGCAGCAAAAAAACGGCCCCTCGGGTGAGGGGCCAATCTGCCTTGGTTCTCTCGTTGTGTGAGAGCCTGGTTGCGAGCCTTTTCGTTATTGTTGTTGTGGAACCGCTGGCCGCGACGCAGCACCCTGAGGGGAGGGCTGCGCGGAAGACTGCTGCGTCGCGCCAATCGGCGAACCCGCGCCCGAAGGCGTCGTGTTCAAGGCCGCTAAACTGTTCTGCATCAAGCTCACGCGCACTACACTGCCGCGCGTGGGTGTGTCGGAATCATCAATCTTTGCATTGCCCATCGCCACTTGGTGAATGCGATAGACCGGAATCTCAGCTTCGGCCAGATATCTGACCACCGCATCGGCCATGTGCTGCGAATTCTGAATGCCTGCCTGGCCGCGAGCGCCTGAATAGCCTGCGACTTCAACGATGTAGCCCTTACGGCCGCGCATCTGAGCGGCAACCTGATCAAGCGCGCTCTTGGCGCGGTCGTTCAGAATCGTCTGCCCGGGCCGGAAGCGAATCTCTATGTCGTTCACTCTCTGATATTGGTCCAGATTTGAAACCGTGCCATTGAGTTGGGCGGTCTGCGAGCTTGCCTGCTGTGCCTGTTGTTGAGCCTGGTTGGCTGTATTGTTGGCCGTGGTAGCTGTCTGGCTGGCCTGGTCCGCAGTCGACTGAGCCTGATGGATACCGGCCTGGGCGCGAGCGTCTACATCCTTAATGTCATTGGCGTTCTTCGCCTGCAGCTGATCAAGCTCGTTCAGGCGGTCTTTGACAGGGTCAAGTTGCCGGTTTACCCATTTCTTGCGTGCAAACGGGTTCATATGGCCCCAGAAGCCCTCATTTGACTTCACCGGCAGTGGTTGCCCGGTCGCGTAAGTGCTGTTGTCGTTGGGGTTGGGCTGAGTGCTGGAGGGAGAGTTGGCGGTGCCGGTTTGTACCTGGGGAGACGGGGCAGGGCTTGAACCTGAGCTAGTTTGCGCAATCGCTGGGTACCCAAGGCTCGCTGCAAGCAGCAGCGTCGAAATCGCCGAGGGTGTGACAAAGCTCTTCATATTGGTCTTTTCAGTCATTTTGATCCGCATTCCTTGGCATGGTCTGAAGAACACACTTCGGAAGCTGCGCAGCATCCTGTTATGGCAATGAATAGAGCAAGCGGTTTGCCAAATCGATGCACGTGGGGCAACCGTCACCTAAATCGTTTCAAACAAGGCGTTTTCATGGGGAATCGCTGGTCTTACAGACCCCGGGCCGCACCATGTAAAAAACTCTCGGATCGCCCTTTACGGGCGCCTGGGAGGAAAAATTTGCGCGGTGAGGTATCTTATTGAAACTCAGTGCCCTTCGCCGCCTCGCAGCACCTCGGCCAGGTGCAATACCCGCCGCGGCGAGTTCTGGGCGATCTGTTCGCGGCAGCTGAACCCATCCGCCACCAAAATCGTCTCCTGCGCAGCGGAACGTACAGCGGGAAGCAGCACCCTTTCGGCCAGCGCCTGCGAGACGGCAAATTTTTCTTTTTCAAAGCCAAACGGACCCGCCATGCCGCAGCATCCCGAGTCGAGCAGGGAGACCCGCGCCCCACATCGCTCCAGCAAAGCGACTTCCGCCTTCATCTTGGTCTGGGATTTCCGGTGGCAGTGCCCATGCAATACGATCGATCGCCCGTCGAGCTTCGGCAATTGATAATTCGCCTCGGGTTGGAGAAGGAAATCAGCCAACAGGAAACTCTGCCCGCGCAGCCGCTCCGCCCGCGCGTCCACGGGGAAGAAATTGCGAAGCTCATCCCGGAACACGCTGGCGCATGAGGGCTCGAGGAAGACAATCGGCACTCCCGAATCAATTTCAGGAGCCATCTGCTCCATCACGTCTTCGAGGTACGCCCGCGCCTCAGTCAGTAATCCGAAGTCGTAAAGCGGACGCCCGCAGCAGATATGCCCCCGCGGCACGCGTACATCGAACCCCGTCCCGGCCAGCACTTCCTGAGCTGCGGTCAGGGTCTCCGGATGGAAGTAGTTGTTCCACGTATCCGGCCATAGCACCACGGCCTTGCGCTGTTCCCCGATCCCTGATCCCTGATCCCTGACCCCGTTCTGGAAGCTCCGCGCCGCGAACCTCGGCAACGTTCGCTGCGGCGCAATTCCCAGCACCGCTTTCACAACGCTGCTCACCCCCGGTATCCCCATCGGAAGATTGGCCAGATGCGGTGTCACGCCCGGAATCAGCGACGCGAGCCGCGCCCACTTGTCCATAAAGCCGAAGGCATAATCGCGCAGGTGCCTGCGATGGCCCTGGTAGTAGTGCGCCAGAAATTCTGCCTTATACGTCGCAAGGTCCACATTGACCGGGCACTCCGTCTTGCACGCCTTGCACGAGAGGCACAGGTCGAGCGCCTCCTTCACTTCCTCGCTCTGCCAGTCTCGCTCCAGTACATCGCCTTCGAGCATCTCCCACAGCAGGTGCGCCCGCCCACGCGTCGAGTGCCTTTCCTCCTGAGTCACCATGTAGCTGGGACACATCGTCCCCGGGCCCTGCTTCCGGCATGCGCCCACTCCAACGCACCGCAGAGTCGCTTCCGACAGTGAACCCTTGTCGTCGGGGAATTGAAAGAAACTTTCCTGCCGGTGCGATTTGTAACCGTCACCGAGCCTTAATTTCTCGGCGGGATCGTAGACCTTCACAGGATCGGCCACATGCCCGGGATTCATCCGGTTGTCCGGATCCCACAACGCCTTGAATTCTCGAAACGCCTGCATCAGCTCTGGTCCAAACATCTTCGGCAGCAGTGCCGACCGCGCTTTGCCGTCGCCGTGCTCTCCCGATATAGACCCGCCGTGATCGATAACAATGTCGGTAGCCCGGTCGATAAACTCCCGAAAGGCGCGAATCCCCGGGGCGCTCTCAAGATCGAAGTTGATGCGCAGATGCACGCATCCCTGCCCGAAATGCCCATACATCGGGCTACGGTAGCCGTACTCGCTCATCAGTGCGAAGAGCTGGCGCAGATACGACCCCAGCCTTTCCGGTGGAACCGCCGCGTCTTCCCACCCTTCCCATCCGTGGGGTTCGCCTGGCACAAAGACCGTCGCCCCGAGCGCCGATTCGCGCACATGCCAGATGCGCGCCGCGTCGGCCGTCGAGTAGAGCCGCGCCGCCGGCCGGCACGAAAACTTCACCACTTCCGCCTTGAAGAACTCAGCGTGAGCCTCGACCTCTTCCTCGCTCGATGCCCCAAATTCGACCAGAAGAAAAGCATTCCCCTCGGGCAGCATCGCAATGTCGTCCTCCAGCCCCAGGCCCTTGCGCAGCATGAATCCGGTCAGCATCCTGTCGATGCCTTCGAGACCAATGGGATGAAAGTCGAGGATGAACGGCACGTGATCCGCCGCGATGAAAGCGTCTTCGAACCCCACCACCACCAGCCTGCGGCACGGTGGGCTGTGCTTCAAATCGAGCGTTGCCCGCAGAACCGTAACGCAGCTGCCCTCGCTTCCCACCAGTGACCGTGCCACATTGAATCCATTCTCCGGCAGCAGCTCGTCGAGGTTGTATCCCGACACCCGACGCGGTATAGGAGGGAACCGCTCCCGAATTAAGTGCTCGTATTTGTTACGAATCTGCGCCAGCCCCGCATATATCTGTCCCTGCCGTCCGCCCGCCGCGACAATCTGCTGAATCTCCTCATCGCTCGTCGCACTCACCGTCATGCGCGTGCCGTCATAAAGCAGCACATCGAGCGCGCGGATGTTATCCACCGTCTTGCCGCCCATCAGCGCATGGGTTCCGCAGGAGTTATTCCCGATCATCCCGCCCAGCGTGCACCGCGAATGTGTCGCCGGATCCGGTGCAAACGTCAAGTGATACTCTTCCGCCGCCTCGCGCACGCGATCCAGCACAATCCCTGGCTCGACAACCGCAAGCCTCGCCTCCGGATCGAGCGACAGGATCGTCCGCATGTACTTCGAATAATCCAGCACTACGGCGACATTGCAGCACTGCCCGGACAAGGCTCGTCCCACCGCCGCGGGACAGAATCGGCGCACCCAGTACGCGGCACGCCTCGAACGTCGCCTCGACATCAGTAATATCCCGCGGTATCACGACCCCAATCGGCACCTGCCGGTAGTTCGAGGCATCCGTCGCATAGAGCGCCCGCGATCCAGCGTCGAACCGCACCTCGCCCTTGATCCGCGTCTTGAGTCTGGCCTCAAGCTCCCGCGCCGCACTGAAATTCTCATGTGGATGCTGCACGTTGTTAAGGATGGGAAGGGAAGATGGCACGGTCGTATTGTCCAGGGATTCGAGGCTAAGAAGCGTTCATCGAATTCTAAGGCATGCCTGGTCACCCCCCTCGGTCCGGCGCGCATCCGGCCGCCCACAAAGAGGACTTTACGGACGGCGTCCGCTTCTCCCCCATCCCGCTCGCGGCTGTTGCTCATCGTTGCCGCCCACAGCTTCTCGAAACGTGGCTAGCCCAACAATGATCAGACGACTGCGCCGACGTTAATTTACCGGTCCTAAACGTTTCTCGGTACGTACGCTCGGCCACACGAAAAATCTCTCTTAAGCTTCTTGCGGCAGATAATCGCCCGGCTGCGTCTGGTCGGTCGCCCGCTCATGTCCCATTACATTGAGCAGCCATGTGACCGCAGCCGACACCACCAGGTTCGCCAGCAGCGCCGGAATCGCAGCGTACACGATATAAGTGTGATCGCCGAAGTGGAAGGGGAAGAGCGAGCTCTTCAGTTCGCGCTCCGCCGCCATCCATGTGCCGGTCGCCATCCCCGCGGCCCATCCCCAGAAAAGCGCCCGCCCATGAAACCAGCGCGTGAACAGCCCCAGCACCACCGACGGAAATAGCTGCGCAATCCATATCCCGCCCAGTAGTTGCAGCTCAATCGCATACTGTGCCTGAACAAACAGCACAAAGGCCAGCGCCCCAAACTTCAAAAACAGCGACACCACCTTGGCATTTGCCGACTCCTGCGCCGGAGTCATCGGCGTCTTTCTTAGTTCACCATACAAATTCCGCGTGAACAGATTCGACGCCGCAATCGACATAATCGCCGCCGGGACCAGCGCCCCAATCCCGATCGCCGCCAGGCAGAATCCCGCAAACCAGCTCGGAAACATCTTCACGAACAGCAGTGGCACCGCGCTCGACGTGTCCGAGGTATGAATCCCCGCCGCAATCGCCATGTAGCCCAGCAGTGCAATCAGTGCCAGCAGCAGGTTATAGGCCGGCATCAGCGCCGCGTTCCTGCGAATAATCCGTCCGCTGCCCGCGCTCAGCACTCCCGTGGCTGTGTGGGGATACAGCACAATCGCAATCGCCGACCCGAAGGCCAGCGTGCTGTAGCTCAGATACTGCGCCGGCTTCAGAATGATCGACGCCGGAGGCTTATGCGCGGCCAGCGCCGTCCCGGCCGTCGCGAAGATATGGCTGTACCCGCCCAGCTTCAGCGGCAGAAGAATCACAGCCGCCAGGACCATGATGTACAGCATCACGTCTTTCACAATTGCGATCACTGCCGGAGCACGCAGCCCACTCGAGTACGTATAGGCCGCCAGAATCACAAACGCCGCCACCAGCGGCCACTCGCCATTGATGCCCAGCGCTCCGATCACCTCCCGCATCCCCACCAGCTGCAGTGCGATATACGGCATCGTCGCCAAAATCCCCGTCAGCGCCAGCGCCATCGAAAGCGCCCGGCTGCCATGCCTTCCCCGCGCAAAGTCCGCCAGGGTTACGTAACCGTGCCGGTGACAAACATGCCACAACCGCGGCAGCACCAGCATCATGTAAGGATAAAGAAGAATGCAGTAGGGAATTGCGAAGAATCCCGGCGCGCCCGTCCCATACAGCGCCGCCGGAACCGCTATCACTGTATATGCGGTGTAAAAATCCCCGCCGATCAGGAACCAGGTAATCAGCGTCCCGAACTTCCTCCCCGCCAGCCCCCACTCTTCCAGGCTGTTCAGGTCCGCCCGTCTCCAGCGCGCGGCCAGGAATCCGGCGACCGTCACCAGCAGAAAAGAGACGCAGAATACGCCAATCGCAACAGCGTGCGGATGAGAGGCCATAGTGTCAGGTGGAGTTATCTTAACAAGGGGGAAGGGTGTAGAGGATAGGGTGTAGCGCTTAGTAATGACACGCGTGAAATCCCGTAGACCCACACCTGCATTGCGCCTCTATCCCTACGCCCTACTCCTGTCCCTACGCCCTACTCCTGTCCCTACGCCCTACTCCTGTCCCTACGCCCTACTCCTGTACCCTCACCTCAGCAGCCCCGCGCCCGGCCACTCGTAGACCACCACGCCCAGGTCGTTCAGCACCTGCATCGTTGTCTCGACATTCCGCCGCACCTGCACCCGATCCGCGCGCGCCTGGACTGCATCTTCCTCGACCGCGATCACCCGCCCGTAGGGCCACGCATTCTCCGGAACCGCCGCCAGCGCCTCCGGCAGATCCGACAGCCTCAGCTCCAGCTCCCGCTTGCGCGCATTCGGAGGATGCAGCAGGTTTCCCGACGCCACGTCGCTTTGCGGCCCCTCGGGATACGTCACCCTGAGCGTCACCGTCTTTTTGCCCACAATCAGGAAGGGATTCCCCCAGCTCTCCCGCGTATGGATCGTCATGTAGCGCGTCTTCGCCGGCGGAGGAATCTGCTCCAGCTCCTCCCGCTCCGTTTCGCGCTCCGCCACGGCGGCCTTGGCCTGGGCCGGAGTCGGCTTCGGACCAGCCGGATTCTCGCTCTGATTCCCCCCGGAACAGGCGCTGAGCGCCCCGGACAGGGCAAGAGCCAGAAAAATTAGTCGGGACTTCTTCATCATTCAGGTGCAGTGAACGCCGGGCAGCCCCAGCATATCAAGAGACGACAGCGCAGTTGAACGCAAATTCTTCGCGGGGTTACCGTCCTTGCCACACTGGAACCCGCTTTTCCAGAAAAGCACTCGTGCCCTCGGCCTTGTCCGCCGTTCCGCAGCATAGCCCGAAGAGAGCCGCCTCAAGCGCCAGCGCCTCACCCAGCGGCAAATCGTACCCCGCATGCACCGCCTCCAGGCACTTCGCTACGGCCAGCGGAGGCTGCGCGGCAATCGCCTTGGCAATCTGCTCCGCGCGCGCCAGTAGCTGATCCGGTGCGACCACTTCCTCTACTAACCTGATCCTCAACGCTTCCGCCGCTGTGATCATCTCTCCCGTCAGGATCATCTTCAGCGCCGCGCCCTTGCCCACCAGCCGCGGAAGCCGCTGCGACCCGCCATAACCGGGAATGATCCCCAGCTTCACCTCCGGCTGCCCGAGCCTGGCAGTCTCGCTCGCGATGCGAATCGCGCACGCCAGCACCAGTTCGCACCCTCCGCCCAGCGCGAATCCATTGATGGCGGCGATTACCGGGACCCTCAACGTCTCGATCTTCGAAAACAGCCGCTGCCCCCTCAGCGCCAGCTGCTGCCCCTCGATTACCGACACTCGCGCCAGTTCCTGAATGTCTGCCCCCGCCGCAAACGCCTTCTCGCCAGCGCCGGTCAGAACGACCGCCCTCACAGCCGCGTCGGCCGCGATCACATCAACCACAGCCTCAAGCTCCGCCAGCAGCGCCCGGTCCAGAGCATTTAGCACCTTCGGCCGATTCAGCGTGACGACCGCAACGCCATCACGCACCTCAAAAAGAATGTTTTCGTAGCTCATAGTGAACGGGTGAGAATAACATGCCTCTGTTCATAGACGCGAAACACGTACACTGGACGTGTGTCGTCATTACTGCACCGTCGCGACGAGCTCGAGAAATACGAATTCATGATGGGGCCGTCTCGCGGACGCCTGGCGGTCTCGTTGGATATGTTGACCGACGCCCTGATCCTTATTGGGCAGCACGGCGTCTATTGCACCTCGCAGCGCAATCCCTCAAAGCCTGCGCTCGATCTCGAGACGGTGCTCGGCGAGATTAACGGCGCGAAAGAGCTGATCCAGTCTGTGATGGAAGAGCTGCGCCGCGAGCGCGACGCAGCATCGGATGCGGGGCCCTAGTTGACTGCCGTGATGGGCACGAAGACGTTGGTCGTCCCCCAGTGTAGGTGCAGCTCGGTCTTGGTTCCCTTCGTATGTTCAAAGTTGATCGCGAACTTCTCGACGGGCGCTCCCGGAATTGTTCCTTCGAGCATGTCGATGCGGCCGAGGTCCTGGTCCTGGTTGTAGACGGTGCCCCACTGGCCAGTCTGCTTGTTGATGATCAGCTTCCAGCCGTGCTCCTCGGGCAGGCTATAAATCGTATAAGTTCCTGGCGGAACCGTCAGGTTGCCGATCTTCAGCGTTGACTCTGTCTTCAGGGTCGTCGCCGTATTGGCTCCCGTGCGCCAGACCTTGCCATAGGGAGCGAGCTCGACGCCGACCTTGCGTGCACGCAGCGACGGCGCGCAATAGTAGATCGTGATCTCTTTTCCGTTAAGGGTAACGCTGGCCTGCTCGGCTGGACTAAGCGGTGGGTTCTGGTTACCTGGCGGCTTGCATTGGGCCTGCAACTGACCCAGTGAAAAGAACAACACGGCGAATGCAATCAGTGAATATCGACAACAGTATCTTAGGCGGAACATTTGGAGGCTCCTTGCGAGGTCAGTAACACGAATCCATGAGAGCGCGGAGGGACTGAGTCTGTCAAAAAAAGGCGGCGGACACGCAAATCTAGGTAGCTGCGGAGCTGGCGTTCGCTTCGCGCCTCCACAGAAGAATGGCGAGCCACATGACGAAAACCTTCACCGGCATGGGCATGTCGTCGGGCAGGTCGATGTCAGCTTTTCGCGTCAGAAATCCTTTAGCATGGATCGAACCGGTCTGGCAGTCACCTTCCAGCAACACGAAGGAGCGCCCGATGAGAGATTCCTTCTTCAACATGTAGCCTCTGTCCGAATATTGAATCTCGAAGGAATTCAGAAACGCACTCGGCTTTTGCGCGCGTGCGATCGTCTGCCCGTTTTGTTCGAGAATAAAGTCACCGCTGAGCAGGCCTTCGCGGTAAGCACTGTAGCTCAGCCCATCGATCGAAATCGTGCCGCTCTCACGCAATGACGACGCTCTGATCTCAGCGATCGGATGATCGTTGTCCAGAACATCGAAGTTCCAGGCGAGCCAGCTTTGCGGCACGAGTTGGAGCACACGACTCTCCTACGAAGGATTCAGGCAGAAATTTGGCGGGAGGGAAACAAGCTGGTGTGAATTGCGAGGGAGGTTGCGTCCAGAAACCCGCCGCGAAGCACGTATGTCTTGAGCATCAAGAAGTGGTGCGCCCGGAGAGATTCGAACTCCCGACCTAACGCTCCGGAGGCGTTCGCTCTATCCAGCTGAGCTACGGGCGCGCTCTTTCAGAATACTACGGAACGCACGGATTCGAGGGAGAGCGAGGTGTCTGGCGCTCGTAGAAGCGGTTCGCGCGGTTCCGAACCCGACTCTTAATGCGCGGGAGGGTAAAGCTAATCGCGCTATAATCTTGCCACATCGGAACCCAACCCATGACTAGTATTCGCTCGGCGGCTGGAGCCCCGGATAACTCCATCACCGTTCTGCTCCCCCAGCGTAGTGCGAGTAATCGAGAGGTTGACGCACGTCTGATTCCTCAGATCTGCGAGGGAGGGAAACGGGCGGTGAAACGCGAGCGGTGCATGGCCCGCGCGTGGGTGGAGGACGAGCTCTCGAAGCAGCCATGACTCCCGAACTCTGGCAACGTCTAAAGCCCCTGTATCACGCCGCCCTGGCAATGCCGGAAGAGGCCCGCGCTCAATTCATCGCTGAGGTATGTCGGGAAGAAAGCGAGCTTAGAGAAGAACTCACCGCGCTTTTGAATACGAATGGTGCGGAAACACGCCTTGTCGATCCACATTCCGTAAATCCGCAGACCGTAAATCCTGGAGACTTCTTCCCGGAAGAGGGCAAGTCGTTTTCAGCGGGAGAATTGATCCTCGACCGCTTCAGGATCGTGCGCTACGTAGGCGGCGGCGGTATGGGCGAGGTTTACGAAGCGATCGACCTCGAAATGGGGCGAGTCGCCCTAAAGACCATCCGCCCCGAGATTGCCGGTAACCCGGAAATGCTCTTGCGCTTCAAGAAAGAAGTGGCGCTTGCGCTCAAGATCAGCGGGCCCCACGTTTGCCGCATCCACGCCTTCTATCCATTAACTGACTCTGCCGGAGGACAAAAGCGCGCCTTCCTGACCATGGAGTTTCTCGAGGGAATCACGCTCTCGGACAAGATTCTTCAGTCGGGCCCGTTGTCCTGGCAGGAGACGAAGGCCATCGCGCTTGAGATATGCAGCGGCCTGCAGACCATCCATGAAGCCGGAATCATCCACCGCGACCTGAAAAGCCGCAACATTATGCTGGCCTCGCGCAATGGATCTACCTGCGCCGTACTGATGGACTTCGGACTTGCGCACGAATTCCATAGTCCCACGTCTGAAACGGTGACCCAGATCAGCATGCCTGGCGTAATTGTGGGCACGCCGGATTATATGGCTCCGGAGCAGTTCGAAGGGCGGGAAGCGAGCCCGGCAACCGATATCTATGCTTTGGGCGTCGTGCTGTATGAACTTGTAACTGGGAAGCATCCATTTGAAGCGCACACGCCGATTGGAGCTGCGATTCTGCGCGGGAGGCGCCCCAGCCTGGCGTCGTCGCTGCAGCGGGGATTACCGCGGCAGTGCGACGAAATTATCTCGAAATGCCTGGAGTTTGATCCGAAACGCCGTTTCCAGTCGGCAAAAGAGGTGGCCGAATATCTAAAGGGCGGCGTGTTTTCTCCGGCAAGGCTCCGGCAGAATCGGTTCCGGGTGCTCGCAGGCGCAACTTGCCTGATCCTGCTTCTTGCCGGCCTGCTGCTCGTGCCCGCAGTTCGCGAGCGCGTGCAGGGGATCTTGTTTTCCAGCAGCGAAAAGCACATCGCTGTGCTTCCATTTGACATTGTGGGGAGCAATCCCGAGACCCAGGCGCTCGGAGATGGCCTGATGGACTCACTGGCAGGCAAGCTCGCGAATCTTGACGCTGCGAATAAGTCCTTGTGGGTCGTTCCCGCCAGCGAGGTTCGCTCTCGCAACGTCAAGGATGCATCCGCCGCATTGCGTGAGTTCGGAGCGACGATCGTTGTCACCGGGACCTTTGAACGTAACGGGCCATCGGCCCGCCTGAGGGTGACATTGATCGACCCGAAGAAGATGCGGGAGATCGGTTTCGCAGACGTCGCGAACCAGGCGGGAGATCTAGCCGCTCTGGAGGATGAAGCCGTAACGCGCCTGGGCCGGCTGATGAACCTATCGGTCAAAGGCGACTTGACGCGCGACGGCGGCGGGTCGGTGGGTCACGCCGCGTACGAGGATTACCTGACGGGGCTCGGCTACTTTCAGCGATATGACAAGGCGGGGAATATAGATCTTGCGATTCGCTCACTTCAAAATGCCGTGCACACCGATTCCAGCTTCGCTCTCGGCTTTGCCAAGCTGGCGCAGGTCTGCGTTATGAAGTACCGCCTGGATTCAGATCCCGAATGGCTTAAGCAGGCCGAGACATACGCCCGACAGTCGGCGGAGCTGGACGATCGCGTTCCATCGACGTATGTGGCACTGGCACAGGTTCATGCAGCCTCAGGAAAATACGATCTCGCCATTCAGGAGTTCCAGCACGCCGTCGATCTCGATCCCAGAGATGCCGAGGCTGTCGCCGGAATGGCGAACTCATATAAGAATGCCGGACGCAACTCAGAAGCCGAAGCAGCTTACATCAAAGCTGCCGCGCTGCGCCCGGACGACTGGACGGGATACAGCGCCCTGGGCGTCTTCTATGACGACACCGGACAGCCTCGAAAAGCAATCGCACAGTACCTCCACGCTCTTGAGCTCACGCCGGACAACTCCGGCCTGTACACGAACCTCGGTGCGGCTTACATGGATCTCGATGATCCCAAGATGTTGCAGGAGGCCGAAAAAGCGCTGAAGAAATCGATCGAGATCAACCCCACCTTTGTCGCCTATGGAAATCTTGGATTTCTGTATTTAAATGAGCATCGATTCAATGAGTCGATCGCTGCAAGCCTGAAGGCGCTTCAGCTTAATCCTCAGAGTTACGATGTCTGGAGCAATTTGACTGAAGCCTACGAGTGGTTAAAAGATGACGGAAAAGCAAACGAGGCGCGAAAGAAGGCCATCGATCTACTCGAAGCATCCGTCAGGCTTAATCCTCAGAACGCCGTAGCCCAGGCGACACTAGCGTCCATGCTTGCTAAGAATGGCCTTCAAGAAGAGTCCCTGGAACACGTCAGCATTTCACTTGCTTTGTCGCCGGACAACCAGTATGTTCTCTGTCAAGTTGCGGATGCCTATGAGTTATCAGGAGATCGGCGGAATGCGATCAGGTATCTCTCGCAGGCATTAGCGAACGGGTTGGCAAGGGATCAGTTGAATGGCGATCCGGAAATTCAGGGTGTTCTTTCCGACCGTGATTTCCGAATGCCAGGGAAGTAACTAGTTATCAGATGTCTAACGAAATAGAGCGAACAGGAGACAATCATGGGAAAAATACAGTACCCGCCCCCCACCGCCCAGATGGACACTGTGATCGAGCAATGTTTCGTTTACGGAGAAATTTTGGAAATCGAGTTCGCTGTCTCGGGTTACTTCTCGCACAATAACCCTTCGGCATTCAATCCAGACCCTCCGACGGGGAATTTTGTGGCTCCTCCTACCATTACCATCAGTCAGTATTTCGCCATCGACGAGCCCGGCAAGGTAACGTTCAGCTTTTTCGACACTGCAAATGGCAAGTTGTACGAGAACAAAATCACGATCATGGAGCGCTGTCCTGGATCAAAGGGCTGAAACGGATCGGCAGTCCTATCCTCGACGGGCATGCGCCCGCTGAGGATAAGACTGTGGCAGAGTTCAGGCGAGCTCGTATCCGGCGAAAAAATACCCGATCTCGAATTGAGCCGTCTCTTCGCCGTCTGAGCCGTGGATGGCGTTTTCTTCGATCGATCCGGCGTACTTCTTGCGAATGGTGCCATCCTCGGCGTTGGCTGGATTCGTCGCGCCCATCAGCTTGCGCAGATCTGCGATAGCGTTTTCCTTTTCGAGGACAAGAGGAAAGATGGGTCCCGAGGACATGAAGCCGGTTAGCGATCCGAAGAAGGGCCGCTCCTTGTGGACATAGTAGAAGCCCTCGGCCTGTGTTTTCGAAATAGACAGCTTCTTGACGGCGATGATCTTGAATCCGGCCTTCTCGATCTCGGCGAGGATTGCGGCGGTGTGGCCCTTGCGGACCGCGTCTGGCTTGATAATGCTGAAGGTGCGTTGTGACACCTGGTAATTCTCCTTACGTTGAATGCGTTTCTTCCAGTGTAACGGAGGAACTCCCGCAGCAGTCGTCAGTTGGAAGGTGACTTCTCCCCAATTTCCATCGCAGAAATCAAAGTTCTCTTCAGTGCACTTTGGGCAAAAGATACTCAGTTGATTTGGCCCTGACCATTGCACGGTCAGCCTGCTGGCTGCCTCCGAAGAAACACAAAAAGGGGAGAACTCGCCTGTTTTTAAAAACCACACGGCGTTCAACGAGAACAAATGTGTTGTCCGTATGGGCTGATTGACCGCATTCGCTTTGATCTCTGAACTTGAAAATCATCGCGCGAAAGTGCCCGCTGGGGGCGTTGACGGAACTCAGATAGCGTACACCCGAAGCATAAAACCAGAATGTGCCTGCAAATGCGCCTGTAGCGGCTAGGACGCCCACTGGCATGAACAGCAAAATGCACAATTTTCAGAACGCGCTGTCGCCGCGGCATAGTTACTTCGGAATCTACCTCCAAAATGAAATGGCGATGCAAGCTTAGCATCGCCATCCTCAAGGAATTGCATGGAATTGCTTGCCCCGCCGCTACCCCTTACCAATCACCTTCGCGACTGTCTCGCCGATCGCCGCCGGACTCTCAACGACATGGATACCCGCAGCCGTCAGGGCTTTCATCTTCTCAGCGGCGGTGCCCTGGCCTCCGGAGATGATCGCTCCGGCGTGGCCCATTCGGCGTCCCGGAGGCGCGGTCTGCCCCGCGATAAATCCTACGACCGGCTTCTTGACGTGCTCTTTTACATATTCGGCGGCGGTCTCTTCCGCCGTGCCTCCGATTTCGCCGATGAGGATGATTGCCTCGGTCTCAGGGTCTTCGTTCAGAATGCGAAGGGCGTCGACATGGGTCGTTCCGATGATAGGATCGCCGCCGATGCCGATGGCCGTTGACTGCCCGATGCCGCGCTGCGTTAGTTGGTAGACAGCTTCATAAGTCAGCGTGCCCGAGCGCGAGACGATGCCGATCGGGCCTTCCTTATGAATGCGTCCGGGCATGATACCGATCTTGGCCTTGCCCGGCGAGATGACTCCGGGACAGTTCGGACCGATGAGGTGTGAGTTCGAACTCTTGAGCACGCTCCAGACCTTGACCATGTCATTCACCGGAATGCCCTCGGTGATGCAGATGATCAGCGGCAGTCCCGCTTCATTCGCTTCGAGAATCGCATCGGCGGCGAATGGCGGCGGAACGAAGATGACAGTAGCGTTGGCTCCCGTCTTCTCGACGGCCTCACCGACCGTGTCGAAGACAGGCCAGCCTTCGTGGATGGTTCCACCTTTGCCCGGCGTTACTCCGCCAACGACCTTGGTACCGTATTCAGCGCAGCCTTTGGCGTGGAAAGTGCCTTCTTTGCCCGTGATGCCCTGAACGATCAAGCGAGTATTTGTATCAACCAGAACTGCCATTAGACTGTCACTCCCTTTGCCGCTGCGACCACTTTCTGCGCCGCGTCCTGCATGGTGTCGCCGATGATGAAGTTGAGCCCCGAGTCCTTCAGAATTTTCCGCCCCTCCTCGACGTTGGTGCCTTCGAGGCGCAGCACTACCGGAACCTTGACATTCGTCTTCCTCGCGGCCTCAACAACCCCGTGAGCGAGGATATCGACGCGCAGGATGCCTCCGAAGATGTTGATGAAGACCGCCTGGACATTTTTATCGGACAGCAGAATCTCGAAGGCGTGCTCAATCTGCTGCTGGTTGGCGCCTCCGCCCACATCGAGAAAGTTCGCGGGCGAGCCGCCGGCATATTGAATGATGTCCATCGTGGCCATCGCTAGGCCGGCTCCGTTGACCATGCAGGCGATGTTGCCGTCGAGCTTGATGTAATTGAGCGCGTACTTCGAGGCTTCCACTTCGAGCGGGTCTTCTTCCGCGGTGTCGCGCAGTTCCTTCAGCTCCTTGTGCCGGAACATGGCGTTGTCGTCGAAGTTGATCTTGCAGTCGAGAGCGAATAGCTTGTCATCCTTGGTGGTGATGAACGGATTAATCTCGAGCAGCGACGAGTCAGTGTCGATGTACGCCTTATAAAGGCCGGTCATGAACCGCACCGCTTCATTGAGCTGCGTGGACTTGAGTCCCAGCGCGAAAGCCAGCTCACGCGCCTGGTAGGGCTGAAAGCCGACCGCCGGATCAATATAGACCTTCTTAATCGCCGTCGGATCCTTGGCCGCGACTTCCTCAATCTCCATGCCGCCCGCCTGCGACGCCATGAAGACCAGCTTCGCGGCCGCGCGATCGAGAACGATGCCGAGATAAAGCTCGCGATCGATGTTGGCTGTCTCTTCGATCAGCAGCCGCTGCACCTTTTGCCCCTGCGGGCCGGTCTGATGCGTGACCAACTGCATGCCGAGAATCTGCTTCGAATACTGCTCAGCCTGATCGATGGTCCGGGCGACTTTCACCCCGCCGCCCTTGCCGCGCCCCCCAGCATGAATCTGCGCCTTGACGACTACGCCCTTCGCGCCGTTCGCGAAGAGCTTCTTGGCCACGTCCAACGCCTCGTCGAGCGTGTTGGCCACTTCACCCCGGGGCACGGCGACGCCGTATCTCGCGAGGATGTCCTTTGCCTGATACTCGTGAATTTTCATATAAGAATTTTGGCAAAACTTGAAGACTTACCGCAGGCTCGTTCGCGCACGGCATCGCCGTGGTTGAAGATTGCTTTGCAGCAGACCTTCCAGTGTAGCGAACCACTCTCCAGTTGTCAGTTGCCGGTCCTCAGTCTTACAGAGCTAACAACCAGGACTGGCGACTGACAACTGTAAACTAAGGACTCCGATGAGCAGCCTGAAGCAGATACTGAAGCGCGTCGCGGAGCAGGGTGAAACGCTACATCGCGACGAAGCTCACGAGGTCTTGGCCGGCATCCTGGCGAGCGAGCCGGGTGAAGGCGATCTGGAGATAGCATCGCTCCTGACCGCGTTCGCCACGCGTGGCGAAACCGTAGATGAGCTGACCGGATTCGCCGAGGCAATGCGTGCGCGGTCGCTTCCGCTGCCACTCACCAATGAAGAACGCGCCACGCTCGTCGACACCTGCGGCACGGGCGGAGATGGCCTCGGGACCTTCAACATCTCGACCGGAGCGGCGCTCGTCGCCGTTGCCGCCGGAGCCAAGGTGGCCAAGCACGGCAATCGCGCGGTCACGTCATACTGCGGCTCCGCCGATGTGCTTGAGGCGATGGGTGTTCCCGTTGCGCTCTCGCCCGAACAGGCTGTCGCGTGCCTGCGCGCCACAGGATTCATGTTTCTCTATGCTCCCGCGCTTCATCCCTCACTCAAGCGCGTTCAGCCCATTCGCCGCGCACTCGGCTTCCGGACAATCTTCAACCTGGCTGGGCCGCTCACGAATCCTGCCGGCGCTCCGGCGCAGGTGATGGGGGTCTACTCCCCCGCCAAGGTTTCTCTTGCCGCCGAGGCGATGGCGCGACTGGGCGTCCGTCATGCATTTGTCGTTCATGGACTCGACGGGCTGGATGAGTTGACGCTGACGGAGGAAAGCTCTGTTGCCGAGGTGCAAAGTGCGGCGAACAGGGATCAGGGAACAGGGATCAGCGTGCGGCTCTTTCGGGTGACTCCCGAGGAGAGCGGATTGAAGCGCGCCTCGCTCGCGGACTTGGCAGGAGCCGAGACCGCTGCGGAGAACGCGGCGATTCTGGAGCGCATTTTCGATGGCGAGCCGGGCCCGAAGCGAGATATTGTCCTGCTCAATGCAGCGGCAGCGCTGGTCGTGGCCGGCGTCGCCGGAGATTTTCGGGAAGGCGTCGCGCGGGGCGCAGAGGCCATCGATTCAGGCGCGGTGCGGGAGACGGTGAATAAGCTGCGCGCCTTCGCGCAATAGCATTACACTGCGAGCGGTTCGAATTTCACCTCAGGCAAGGAGGATCAGCATGAAGTTCCCAATGTGGCGAAACGCAGCGAAGATCACGGTTATGGCAGTCCTTTTCGGATTCGCAAGTATTCAGGCGATCCAGGCCCAGACCGTCAAGGTCGACAAGAACAATCGCACAATCGCCGTCACGGCTTCGGATAAGGCGACGACTGACGCCGATCTCGCCGTCGTCCACATCGGATTTCAGCTTTACGGCCCGGACCAGTCGACGACCTATGCCGATGGCTCGAAGGCTTCGAACGCCATCATCGATGCGCTGAAGAAGGCCGGTGTTCCCGACAAAGCCATCGAAAGCGAAAACCAGAACCTCCAGCGGGTCAACTACCACGATCCACAGGAGTCAGAGCTGGACCGCGCAAAGAAGCAGTTCGTCTTGAATCAGTCATGGACAGTGAAGACCAGGCCGGACGATGCCGCGAAGGTCCTAAACCTCGCCGTGCAATCGGGCGCAAACCAGAGCGGCCAGATCGACTGGCAATACCAAGACATGAATGGCCTGCAGGCCAAGGCGGCCGCGAGCGCGCTGGCCAAGGCGCAAGCCATCGCCCAGCAGATGGCTCAGGGACTAAACGTGAAACTGGCGGGTCTGATCTACGCCAGCAACCAGGCTCCGGAGAGTCCAATTCAGCGGGTAATCATGGCGTCGGCCGCATCAGCCGCCACTATCGACAAGAAAATTGCTCCACTCGCTATCCGTCCGCAGCGAGTCGAAGAATCCGCCACCGTCTACGCCGTCTTTGCCATCGAGTAGCCTTGGGGCCATCGCGTGAAGCTGCGACTTTCACAGTTGCCGCGCATCTCACAGGGGTTACGGCGTAATCTGCTTAGAAGCCGGGAAATATCTCGGCAAGGATAGACATGCCCCGCTACGAATACCGCGATCTTGAGCCCTCGCGCGAAGCCAAAGAAATCTACACGCGCTGGATTGAATACCTCGATGAAGAGTTCACCAAGCACAAGAAGCCTATGCTGCGCTCGGAGCTGGTGCGCGACAACCTGCATCAGTTGCTGCTCGGGCGTCCCCATGGCGGCCGGCTGAATTTCACCCTCACCACAGAGCTGCCCTTCAATGTGCTGGAGCTTTCGCTCGATCCCGCCAACGTTACGCTCGAACCCGAATACTACGGCGACATCGATGCCCAGAAGTATGCCTGTATCAAGCCGCTGATCTGGTTCTGGCATATGTTCGATCACTCGCCCGTGGCCTTCAATCACTGGCTGGGTTTCCGCTTTCGCGCCATGCTGGGCAAGCACATCTTCAAGAGCATCGGCAACAACGTGAAGATCTTTCATGGGGTTGAGTTCAGCTACGGTTACAATCTCACGATCGAGGACGACTGCGTCATTCACAAGTACGTCATGCTCGACGACCGCGGGGAGATCATCATTAAGAAGGGCACATCGATCTCCGACTACGCGGCGGTTTACTCGCATGCGCACGATCCGGTCGATTCGAGCGTCGTCGAAAATCGCAGGACTGAGATCGGACCGCATGCGCGGCTCACCTATCACTCGGCGGTGATGGCGGGCGTGCGCGTGGGTGAAGACGCGATGCTCGGAGCCCTGGGCCTCGCGACCAGAGAAGTCGCCGACCACTCGATCGCAGGCGGCGTGCCGGCGAAGGAGCTAAAGACCAAAGATCAGGCAAAGCAGTTTGAGGATAGGTCTGACGTGCCGGCTCCCGATCGCATGCCGCGGCCTGAATGTGAATAGGAAGCACGAGCGGCGGAAGCGCAGCTCAACCGTGCGGCGGCAATACTGCCCTGTTACCATCACTGTTGGCCATGCAGCAAGATATAGTTATAAAGATTTTTCAGTTTGCGATCCTTGTTTTCGCGCTCAGTCTTCATGAGGCGGCACATGCGTGGACGGCCTCGCGCCTGGGCGATCAGACGGCCCGGATGCTGGGCCGAGTCACTCTCAATCCCATCAAGCATATCGATCCCATCGGGACGATCCTGATCCCATTGGTCATGCTCTTCCTGCCGATGTATGGCGGATTCCTGATCGGATGGGCGCGTCCGACGCCGGTCAACACGCGAAACTTCAAGCGTGTTACCCGTGACGATATCCTGACCACGCTCGCCGGCCCGGCGAGCAATCTGATTGCCGCCCTGGCCGCGACCGTTGTGCTGGTTATCCTGATTCATGCGACCCCGGCAGGCGCGTTGGCGGTACGTCAGCTCGCCATGGGCGCCGTCGATCCTGGTCTGATGGCCGCCAGCCCGGTTGTCTTTCCCATGGCCATGATCTTTTACCTCACCATCTGGTTGAATCTCATCCTGGCCGTCTTCAACCTCCTGCCGTTGCCGCCGCTCGACGGCTCTCACATCTTTCGCCACATGCTTCCCTACAACGCGCTGCGCATTTACGACTCGCTGGGAATGATCAGCCTGATCCTGATGCTGCTCGTGGGGGGCCGTGTGGTGATGTTTTTCGTCGGCCCAATGTTTGCCGTGATTAACGGGCTCCTGCTTTCGCTCTGATTCTTTCCGTACAATAAGCAAGTATTTTCAAGATAAAGGACCAGGGTGTCGATCACTTCTTCTGATTCAAGGAAGCGCGTGCTCAGCGGCATGCGCCCTACCGGCAAGCTGCATCTGGGCAACTACATGGGCGCGCTCTACAACTGGGTGCGCCTGCAGCGCGAGTACGACTGTTACTTCTTCATAGCCGATTGGCACGCCCTCACCACGGACTACGCCGACACCTCACAGGTGCGCGACAACACGCGCGAAGTGATCCTGGATTTCCTGGGAGCAGGCCTCGATCCGGAACTCTGTACGATGTTCGTGCAGAGCGATGTGAAGCCCCATGCAGAACTATTCCTGCTGTTCACGATGATCACTCCGCTCGGCTGGCTCGAGCGCGTGCCCACTTATAAGGAGCAGCAGGAGAACATCACCGGCAAGGACTTGAGCACCTATGGGTTCCTCGGATACCCACTCTTGCAGGCCGCCGACATTCTGATCTATCAGGCTGATTTCGTGCCCGTCGGCCAGGACCAGGTCGTGCATGTAGAGCTGACGCGGGAGATCGCGCGGAGATTCAATCAGTTCTACCCGAAAACACGGAACAGGTTTGCCGACGCGCAGTCCTCCCTGAACCTCAGGTCCTTCTCACCCCTTCGCCGCGACTCCCCGGCACCGATGGCCGCAAGATGTCCAAGAGCTACGGCAACACCATTCTTCTCACCGATCCCGAGCCCGTGGTCCGCCAGAAGCTCAAGCCGATGGTCACCGATCCGGCCAGAATCCGCCGCACCGATCCCGGCAATCCCGAAGTCTGCCCGGTCTTCGATCTGCACAAAGTTTTTTCCAGCGCGGAGACACAACAGAAAGCCCGCGAAGGCTGCACCACCGCCGGCATCGGGTGCATCGAATGCAAGAGTTGGGTAGCCGATGCAATCGTCGCCGAACTGGCTCCCATTCAGGCGCGCCGCAGCAAATATGAGAGCAACCCCGGCCTCGTCACGGATATTCTCGAAGAGGGCAAACGCCGCGCCACTGCCCGCGCAGAGCAAACCATGCGCGAAGTCCGTGCCGCGGTGGGATTGAGCGAGCGAAGGCGATGACCGAAGAGCACAACCCTGCCGCTGAGCCGGCACAGCCTGCTCCCGAGGCGAAACCGGTGGCGGCTTCCGATCCGCCCGTTGCTTCCGCCGCACCAAAGAAGGACAAAAGGGAAGCCGACTCTGCCTATCCTTTTTCTGTCATGGTGGGTACCGTCTACGACGGCCCCCTCGACCTCCTGCTCGACCTCATTCGTAAGCAGGACATCGACATCTACGACATCCCCATCGCGAAGATCACCGCGCAGTTTCTCGGCTACGTCGAACATCTCAAGGAAACAGACGTCGACGTGGCCGGCGACTTCATCTACACTGCTGCGCTGCTCATTCATATCAAGAGCAAAATGCTGCTGCCGCGCTCTCCCGCCGAGGAGTCGGAGGGAGAGGCAGACGATCCTCGTCGCGAACTCGTCGAGCGCCTCCTCGAGCATGAGCGCTTCAAGAGTGCCGCCCAGATGCTGCACGCCAAACAGCAGATCGAGGAAGCCACCTGGACCAATCCCGGCATCCGCGAGTTTCGTGATGCCGAGGGCACGGAGCCCGAGATCGCCGCCGATACAATGGATCTGGTTCGCGTCTTCCAGCAGATATTGGACCGCGCTAAGAACCGGCCGGTTCTCGATGTGGAAGAGGACGGAGTTACGGTCGCCCAGATGATCGACTTCATCCGCCGCCGATTGGTGATGGAAGACAAACCGGTCGCTCTGGGGAAACTGCTCGCGAACACCAAATCCCGGAACTCACTCATAGCCATGTTTCTGGCTCTGCTGGAACTGGTGCGTCTGCAGGCGATTCTGCTGCGTCAGGATCGAAACTTCAGCGAAGTCTTCGTGAAGAAACACGAGCAGTTTGAACAGGTTCTCAACGAGCGCATGAGTCAGATTCGCGACGACTGGTCCTGAGTAGCTCAACTGCGCGTTCATCCTCTATTCATTAAATATTCATAAACTTTGGCTCGAAATTGATACTGAGGTTCAACTCTGCCTGTTAAGTTTCTTGAACGCATCCCCAGGCGATTTCAGGAGCCAATTCCATGGATCAGGCATCAAGCGTAGCCATTCCCCCGCAGACCCCCGGCGGTACATCCTCAGTTCACGAGAAGCTGAACAAGTCCCCCGGCAAGATAGGCTTAATCATTTTTGGGCTGGTTCTGATCGGAGGCTTCGGGTATGCCTTTTCGCAACTTGCGAACGACCTCAGCGGAACGCACCTTGCATCGGTCTGGCCGTACCTCCTGCTCGGAACCGCGCTCCTCATCGCCCTCGGCTTCGAGTTCGTCAACGGCTTCCACGATACGGCCAACGCCGTCGCCACGGTGATCTACACGCATACTCTGGAGCCGCATGTCGCCGTAGTCTGGTCGGGCATGTGGAATCTGATCGGCGTGCTCACCTCCTCAGGTGCAGTCGCTTACACGATCGTGTCTCTGCTGCCGGTGGAACTGGTTCTGCAGGTGGGCAAGGGCGCGGGGTTCGCCATGGTCTTCGCCCTGCTGATTGCGGCCATCATCTGGAATTTGAGCACCTGGTGGTTCGGCCTTCCGGCGTCCAGCTCGCACACACTGATCGGCTCGATCATCGGGGTCGGCGTCGCGAATCAGCTTATGGGCGTCAAGAGCGGCACGAGCGGCGTGGACTGGGGACAGGCCGTGGGAGTCTTCAAAGCGCTGCTGTTTTCGCCGATTGTTGGTTTTGTCTTCTCGGCGCTGTTGCTGCTGCTGCTGAAGCTCCTCGTCAAGAAGCCGGAGCTGTATGAGTCGCCGAAAGGCGATGCGCCCCCGCCGTTGTGGATTCGCGGCCTGCTGGTTCTTACCTGCACGGGTGTGAGCTTTGGCCATGGATCGAATGACGGGCAGAAGGGCATGGGCCTGATCATGCTGATCCTTATCGGAACCGTTCCTACCGCCTACGCCTTGAATCATGCGGTCGGCTACAGCCAGGTACAGGATTTTGTGGCAGTGTCAAACGAGGCGGCAAATGTACTGTCGAAGTACGTATCGCCGGATGCGGTGATGGGCGATGCGCGCAGCGACCTGACAGACTACATACGGACCAAGCAATTCAACGCGAATACAATGCTGTCGGCCCGCCAGATGATGGTCGAGATCCGGGACGAAGTGACGGAGTACAAAACTCTCGCCGCCATCCCAGCCAACCAGCAGCAGAATACTCGCAACGACATGTACGTCGTGGATGAAGCGCTTCGGCTGATGGCCAAGTCTGGCAATCCGAAGTTTACTTCGGCCGAAAATGCTGTACTGGCGAACTACAAGAAGCATTTAGACCTTTCAACCAAGTTCATTCCGCCCTGGGTCAAGGTTGCGGTTGCTCTTGCGCTGGGTATGGGCACGATGATCGGATGGAAGCGGATCGTCGTTACCGTGGGCGAGAAAATCGGCAAGGAGCACCTGACCTACGCGCAAGGGGCTTCGGCGGAGATCGTCGCGGCGATCACGATTATTGCGGCGGATCAGTATCATCTGCCGGTTTCAACTACCCACATCCTCTCTTCGGGCGTTGCTGGAACCATGCTGGCGAACGGCAGCGGCCTGCAATTCGCCACCATTCGCAACATTGCCCTAGCCTGGGTCTTAACCCTTCCCGCAGCCGCACTGCTCTCGGGCGGAATCTTCTGGGGGCTGCGCCAGTTTATTTAGGAATTAAGCCCGAGCCGGCCTCGACACTGCCTTGCTGCACACTGACGAATGAACGGCGCTTCTGTAGTATCTGAGAAGCGCCGCTTTTCTTTTGCCGCGGCGCCGAATCGCGTCGAACTCCATGAGTCTGAAAGCAAAGATCGAAGCTGTGATTTACGCTGCCGAGGAGCCGGTTACTCTGGCGCAGCTCGCGGCCCTGTTTCATGCCGAAGCCCTCGAAGAAAGGCGCGCCCGTCGGGCCGAAGAGACTGCGGAGGCGGCCTCCGTTATGTCGGCATCGTTGGCGATTGACCCTGACTTAGGCTGGGAGTCGCCGCTGAGCATTGCCGGCGCGGTTGCTGCAGAAGCCGCCGCTGAGGAAACCGAAGAGGACGACCCGAAGCAGGCTGAGCGCCGGCGCGACCGCGAGGCGCGCGATGAGCTTCGCGGCATCGTCAACGCGCTGATCGCCGATTACAGCGAGGGTGATCGTGGCATCGAAATTCGCGAGATCGCAGGCGGCTACCGTGTGGCCACCAAGGCCGAATATCACGATGCGGTGCGCGGCTTCGTGAAAAGTCTGAAGCCTCCCATGAAGCTGTCCCTGCAGGCGCTGGAGACGCTCGCAGTCATCGCTTACAAGCAGCCGGTCACGGCGCCCGAGGTGAGCGAGATTCGCGGCGTCGATTCGAGCGGCGTACTCGGCTCGCTCATCAGCCGTAAACTCATCACCACGGCTGGCCGCAAGCATGTGATTGGCCGGCCTATCCTGTACAAAACCACAAAGGAATTTCTCCTGCGCTTCGGCTTGAAGGACCTGAACGAGCTGCCCTCGATCGAAGAGTTCGAGAAGATGGCCGGCGAGTTGGCGGAGACAGAGGACCTTGTCACACCCGTCGAGCACCTGCCATTTGCAGACACAGATGCGGACGACGAAGACGCTCCCGGCCCGCAAACCGACTCCGACCAGGAAGATTCTGAAACGAAGGCGGCCGCAGCCGCTGCCATTGGGATCAGCGATGAGGGCGATTCCAGCGAGCCCGGCGACCTTCCCGGCGTAGCGGTCGAATCTGAGGTCAAGCCCGCGCATATGGTGGATGCTGGGGATGCCACCGCCTCCGTCGGCCAGCCGGGCGAAGGAGATTGATGGCCGAGGATCGAATCCAGCTGGGCGAGAGGTTGCAGAAGATCATTGCGGCAGCCGGCGTATGCTCACGGCGAAAGGCCGAGGAACTCATCCTCGCCGGGCGCGTGCAGATCAACGGGCAAATCGTGACCGAGTTAGGCACCAGGGCCGACGCATCGCGCGATCACATCCGCGTGGATGGCAAATTACTGCAGGGTCCCGAGCGCCTTCGATATTTCGTCGTCAACAAGCCGAAGGGCTACGTGACCACCCTGAGCGACCCGGAAAAGCGCCCGACGGTCATGGAGCTGATCCGCGGCGGCGAGCGCGTCTTCCCGGTGGGACGTCTGGACTATGCCAGCGAAGGACTGCTCATCCTGACCAATGACGGTGACCTTGCGAATGCCCTGACCAGAGCCGCCGCGAAAGTCGAGAAGACCTATCTCGTCAAAGTGAGCGGCAAGCCGAAGGAGGCCGATCTCGACCAGCTGCGCAGCGGCATGATGATCGAGCGCGGCAAGCCGGGATCGCATGAGGGCCGTGTGATGACTGCTCCGGCGAAAGTCCGGCTGGTGCGGGCTGGCGACAACCCTTGGTACGAGCTGAGTCTGGTTGAGGGGCGCAACCGCGAGATTCGCAAGATGTTTGAGGAAATCGGCCACCATGCCGAAAAGATTCGCCGGGTGGGCTATGGGCCTTTGGTGCTCGATGTCGAGCCGGGTCAGGTGCGCGAATTGACTGCGCAGGAAGTCGACAAACTGAAGCGCGCCGCTAAGACCGGGCCGACGCGTGGGTCGAATCCCCGCGACTCAAATCCCCGCGACTCGAGTACCCGCGAATCGAGTAAACGACAGGCGCGTCCCGCGACTGCGCGCTCGCGAAAAGCCCCGGGCGTTCGCACTTCCGCAAAGAATGGCAAGCGTCCAGCGTCCAGGGTGGCTAGGCCATCGCGGGAGCGCTGATGGATCGAATTGGCCACGTTGAGCATCTATACACGCGGTGTGCCTTTCGCAGGAAAGTTTATAAGTGACGGCAAATGGAGGTTCTTGATGGCAAAAGCCACGTTTGGAGCAGGCTGTTTCTGGGGTGTGGAGGCGCGCTTTCAGCAGGTGCCTGGTGTGACGGCTACTGCCGTAGGATACGAAGGCGGAGCGCTTGATAACCCGACGTATCGTGACGTCTGCACCGATGCGACCGGGCATGCGGAAGTCGTCGAGATCGATTACGATCCCGCGAAAGTGAGCTACGAGCAGTTGCTCGACCTTTTCTTCGAGCTGCACGATCCGACGCAGCTCAACCGCCAGGGTCCGGACTGGGGCAAGCAATACCGCAGCGCCGTTTTCTATCACTCTCCCGAGCAGGAAGCGGCTGCGAAGCAGGTGATCGCCCGGCTTACGGAAGAGAAGCGCTTTTCAAAGCCCATCGTCACGCAGGTGGTTCCGGCGGAGACCTTCTGGCGCGCCGAAGAGTATCACCAGAAATATCTCGAGAAGCGCGGAGCGGTCAGCTGCCACATTTAAGCTCAGCTAATTCCTGTCTTCGTCCGGAAGCTTCTTTTCAACCTGGTCGTTGACCTCTTTCGGACTGAGCAGCACCTGTAGGCCGAAATATGCAATCCAGTTCGGCTGGCCATTGGCTGGAGTTACCGTCTGAAAACTGCGCCCGCCCATGAAGAGGAGGTTTAGAGTGCCTTCTCTGTTCAGGGCGTGGCGCCCGCCCAGTCCCAGCGTCGTCTCGCGTTGTTTCGGATGATTGTCGATGCGGTTCGCGTCCTGTTCATCGTAGATTTCGGCGTATAGCTCCGTTCGCTCCGTGAACTCGTGCCCCGCAATCATCCCGCGAATCCACTGGTCGGGCGCGTCACGATTGCCAAACCAGTAGCCTGCCTCGCCGTCGAGGCGCAGCCATCCGATGCGCGCATTCGCCTCGATGGGCAAAAGAAAGATCGGTCCTCGATATTGCACGACTCCTCGCCGCACCGCGCTGGTCGGGTTGTCGAGCACCAGCTGCGGGTAGGTCGACAGGGAAAAATTTACAGCTTTATCGTCATCAGGTCTCGCACCGGAGCGGCGGTGCGCGTAATAGCGCCACTTGATTCCAAGCAGAGAATTGCCCAAGCCGGCCACGGTGGTATTCGTGGCATTCGTATATTCGGAGATGGGCAGTTCGTACTTCAGTTGAATGCGGTCGCCCAGGCCGTAGTTGATGTCAAAATCGGGCGTCTGGTAGTAGGCCGCTCCCGGGTTGTGGTCGGCGATAAATCCAAAGTTGATTTCCCAGTGCCGATTGCCTGGCGTCTCCGGGTCGTCGGTGCGAAAGGGGGGTCCGGCCTGGGCGAAAGCGCGTGACGAACACAAAATGAGCAGTGCTGAAAAGAAGATTCGTCGCATTCGCCGGATAGGTCAGTCTATGCGAGTCGGATTACAGCCCCGTAATCTTGTCCGGTGCTACTGCGCCTCAGGATAAGTGCTCCTGCATAAACGCAAAGTCGATCTTCAGCGCCTCGACCGCAGGAATATCAAATTCTTCCTGCTCCACGATCGCGTAACGGATCCCCACCTTGCGGGCAGCCGCAAATACAGGCTTGAAGTCCACTACACCCCGGCCCAGCTCGGTTGAAACCCGCTGTCCTGGTTCTTGTCCCGGCTGGGCAGCCTTGAAGTCCTTGATGTGGAGTAGCGAGAATCGCGTCGGATGTGCCAGCAATATCTCTGCTGGGTTCGCTCCAGCCGCCGCCACCCAACCGCAGTCCATCTCCAGCGTCACGAGAGCCGGATCGGTATCGCTCAGCAATATCTGGTAGCCGTCGCTGCCCCCACCCAGGTCGCGAAACTCCATCGTGTGGTTGTGGTAGCCGAACTTCAACCCCGTGGCCTTCATCTTCTTGCCCAGCTGATTGAACTGCTCCGCGTTCCACTTCCAGTCATCGGCTGTCATCGAGCTATGCATTGCCTGCCACGCTCCGCCCGGAGCATTCGCAAACCTCGACGGATCGGCGACCGTCGGCGATGAACAGATGACATATTCCAGGCCCAGCGCGTTCGCGTACTCCATCGTCGCATCCACGCCCTTCAGCAGATCCGCCAACGAATAGTGCGCGCTGAAGCAGTTCAGCCGCGCTGCCGCCATCATCTCCTTCACTTCCGCAGCGGTGTGATTGTAGAAGCCCGCGGCTTCCACATTGCGATAACCCACATCGGCAACCTGCTTCAAAGTCCCGGCGAAGTCCTGAGGGAGCATCTTCCGCACGCTATAAAGCTGCAACCCGATCTGCGGAGCCGCTGGCGCAGCGTGGAGCGCCTTCGATTGCAGCATTGCCGCGGCTGCGGCCATCGATCCGCCTGCCATAAATTGTCTTCTGGAAATCATGCGCGTCGAGTTCCTCCGGTCCTGCTGTCTGAACATCCATCCAACAGCATACGGCAAGAGCGAATTCGCGTTGGCTGGATTGCCCGGAAGGGAGCCCTTCGTCCGGAATAGCGGAGTTTCCGGCGCAAAAAAAGGCCCGCGCTGGAGCGTCCGGCGCGGGCTTCGTGACGAGTGTTGCTTACTGACCGCCAGCCGTTACCACAGAGCTGCCCGCAGTGTGGTGTTTCGCCGGAGCGTCCAGTACCGAGGTGATGCGCGTGCCGAGTTGAATCGAATGCAACTCGTGGGTGTAACCGGCATCATCAAATTTCATGCTGAGGGTGGGGATAGTCGCGGTGCTATCCGCGGGCGACACAGCCCACATAAGCGACTGCTTTGCATTCTGAGTGTTGCTGAGCGTCAGGACGTTGTAATGAGTATCGAGGCTGACTTCATACCGGCCCGCGGGAAACGCCTGACCGTGGGTTTCAAAGTTGAAGGGGACATTCACCACGACTTTCGGAGCCGCAAAAGCCGCTGTCGCGCAAAGGGCTGCGGACGTGAGAACCAGAGAACGGAGCATGAATCGCATGGTGTTTTCTCTCCTTACAGGAAAAGACACTAGCGACCTATACGCAGAGCTGTCGTCAAATCCCCGTCCAATAGTTGTCAAATTCGCTCAGAGGCATTTTGACGCTCACGGCTGGAGTGTTGCATGAGGCCAATCGCCGGTCCACGTAATGGTTGAAATCTGCAGCGCGGGCTTGCCTGTCTTCGCGTCATAGGCGTGAAAGACGATCAGATCCCCGCCCCCCGGCTGCATCAGGATCGACTCGCCGCCCGGTCCCACCCAGCGCGAGTTAGCCGCCAGCAGCTCCGATCCGCCTCCTTCCGCCATCGACTTACCCTCTTTATCGAGATACGGGCCCGTAACCTGCTTCGCGCGGCCCACCATCGTGCGGTACGTGCTCCGCGTTCCGCGACAGCACAGGTCCCATGAGACGAAGAGATAGTAGTAACCGCCGTGATGAACAATGAATGGCGCTTCCACAGCTTCCCAGTTAGGGGGAAGATTCGGTGGCGCGGGCGGCGCATTCTCGGGCTTCGCGCGCGCGGCGAGCGAGTAGAGCTTTGTGTCCTTCGGATCGAGCATCCCGCTCCGCTTGTCGAGGCGTCGCATCTTGATTCCGCTCCAGAAGCTGCCGAAGGCCAGCCATGCGTGACCCTTCGCATCCAGGACGAAATTTGGATCGATGGCGTTAAAGTCATCCGTAGCGATGGAGCGCAGCACCAGCCCACAATCTACCCATTTGTAGTCGGGGCTCGTTGGGTCGAGCGTTTTGTTCGTGGCCAGCACGATGCCCGAAGTATTCTTGCCGAAGAGCGAATAGGCATAGTAGAGCCGGTAAACGCCTTCTTCGTAAGAAATGTCGGGCGCCCAGAGATCAACAGTTCCCGGGCTGTCCTTGTGAATCCACTCCGGAATCTGATCGAAGACCTGCCCGCAGAGCGTCCACGCCTTTAAATCGTTCGAGCATCGAATCTGAAACTGGCCGCCGACCTTCGTCCTGCCGGTCGCAAAGACATACCAGGTATTCCCGGCCTTGATAATCGAGGGATCATGCGTTCCCCAGAAGTCGCCGGAAAGGGTGTACGCCTGCGGTTCCTGCGCCCGCAAAGCGTCAGAGCAGACAAGTGCGCAGGAAAAGACGAGCGACAAGGCGACGACGATGCGTCGGGAAAGGATTTTCATCGGATGCACTCGTAGAGAAAGTCATCTGGGAAAGCGTCTTCTCAGGTGACTTGAGAATACAGTCAGCCCCGGCCTCGTTGTCCAAGCGACATTCAGGGAAATCTCTGCACCGGCCTCAATATTTTCGCGTAATGAAAAGAGCTGTCGCGAAGCGATCTGTGCACGGCCTCCCGCCAAATGTACTATTTAGACCTCGTTACGGTCGTGACTTTCAGGAGGCTCTCATGCCCGAAACTCGGCGGCATTTACTCGGTACACTGGCGGCGTTTGCAGCAGGAGTAGTCACGGGTCCGTCCGCGCTTGCCGGGCAGCATCCGCAGCCCATGCCTTCGCCCAATGCGCCTCAGAATGAGAACGCCCCCGCAGGATTGGACAGGGCCGGAGTCGACGCGGGCGAGCAGCAAAAGTCGAAGATCACCCCGCTCGCATGGACGCAGATCAAATCAGACACGGACAAGCTCTATCAGATGACCTCCGATCTCAGAGATCATATTGCCCAGACGAACCTGGCCTCAACGCTTCCGCTGCCCCTCATCAAAGAGGCCCACCAGATCGAGAAACTCGCCAGGCACATCCAGGAACAGATGAAAGGCTAGACGGCTTGCTTATTGGGGCTGCGTGGCGCCCGGCACAGTTGTCGCGGTTCCCAGAATCGATGGATTCGCCGCATCGTGAGAGCCTTGATAAGACTGGTCTCCGCGCTGTGCCCGTTGCTGCTCGGCGAGCGCGTTGAGGCGTACAAATGCCGCCCGCTCCTCGCTGGCTTTTTCCGGCTCATTTGCCTTGGCGTAAGCCTTCGCCAGAGCAAAGTGGATCTCCGGGCTATCGGGACTCAGCTGGTTCGCCCGTTCCAGTTCCGGAATCGCCTTGCCTGTATCGCCCAACTCAGCCCACGCCCGGCCCAGCACGTAATGGGCGTCGGCCGACTCAGGCGCAAGCCGCACGGCATTCTGTGCCGACGGCAGCGCCTCGCCGGGAAGGTGTTCGCGCAGCGCGATCGAGGCTAGCCGCGCCCAGGGCAGCGCGCTTTGCGGCGAAATCTGAATCTCCGCGCGCATCTGCGCCTTCGCATCGTCGTATTGAGAAAGAGAGTCGAGTGCGGTTCCGTAGGCGTAGTGGAGAAACGGCGTTCGCGGATATTCCGCGATCAGCTTCTGCAGCTTCGGGAAAGCCTGGTCGTACTTGCTGGCCAGCAGCAGTTGGGCGATCTCTCCAGACCGCTCCACCAGCAAATGCCGGGTTTGTTCAACTTCATCTGGCAGAGCCGCGATGCGCAACAGAGCCATCCCCAGCGCAAATCGGATCTCATCGGCGAGTGGCGCCTGCCCGGCCATCGGGCCCAGCAGTTCCGTCGCGACATCGAATTGCCCCTTCCGATTAAGCAGGATCGCCAGCCGATACTTCGCCAGCTCGATCGCCTGCGGGCTCGCTCCCACTCCCAGCTGCTGACCTCGCTGCAGGTGGATCAGGGCGTTGTCATAATCCTTAAGTTCAAACTCCGACAGGCCCATCACCGCCCAGGCTGTTCCGTCCGTGGGCTTCGCTTCAACCCAGGTCTTCAAAGCCGCGATCGTTTCCGCATAGTGCCCGGAGGAGTAATCCGCCATGGCCTGCTGCCATTCAGCGGTATTTGCAGCGGCGAGTTGACTGCCCGGTTTCTCTCTAGAAGAGATCGCATACACGGCCGCCACGCGTGGATCGACCATCGGCTTCTCGGGAAGGAGGCTTGCTGCTTTTCGAATTTCCGCCTCAGCCTGCTGCTTTTTGCCGTTGGCCTCGAGGGCTTTCGCCAGCAGATCAAGCGCGTTGGAAGAATCCGGCGCGAGCGCTACAGTTTCCTCCGCCGATCGCAGAGCTTCGGGGAATCGGTGAAGAACGAGCTGAAGAGTCGCGATCTGGATGCGCGGCAGCGCGCTCTGGGGAGAGATCGCGGCCTCCTGCTGCTGCGCTGTCAAAGCTCCCTTAGTCTCGCCCGCCGCGGCAAGAGCCAGCCCCATGGCATAGTGCAGATATGGCGTCTGGGGATGCTCGCTCGCCAGCGCCTGGAGTGCATCCAGATAACCTGACGAATTCCTCGCTATCGCCGCCGCCTCACCCGCAGCCTGTATCAGCGCGTCCTTGGATGGATCAACCTCGTCCGGCAGCAGGGGAATGCGCAGCAACGCCATACCCAGCGCGGTCGTGATCTGTGGAGACGGCTGACTCTCTCCGGAAATTGAAAGCAGCACAGCCGATGCCCGCTCGAATTCACCCCTGCGATTGAGCAGCAGAGCCAGATGATAAGCCGAAACGCGCGCGAGCTCCTCATCGTCGGCAATGCCGATGGTCAGGGCCTTCTCGAGATGCGCCAGCGAGTCCGTATAGTCCTTGGTCTCGAACTCGGATAATCCGAGAAAGCCCCACGCAGCTCCGAGACCAGGAGAAAGCTCGACGATCTTCCGCAGTGCCGGAATCGCGTCAGCGTAGTGATCCTGGTCGTACTGCATCGTTCCCAGGTACCACCAGCCCTCGGCCCAGTCGGGATGAAGCGCGACGGCCCGCCGGTAATCACTGATCGCATCGTCCGCCCGTCCGGCTTCGCGTGCCGCCGATGCCGCGTCTGCCAGCGCCTGAAAGTTATCCTGCGCCTGTAACCCGGTGGCCTGCCTCCCGCCGCTCAGGACCAGCAGCGCCACGCAACCGCACACGACGGCCCGCCTGAGATCTTCGCGGAGCATATTGAAAATGTCTCATTCACAAGGCACGCAAGGCTAGGGGCCGAAAACTCTGCTGTTTCAGTCTGAAATCCAGCGGCCTTGTGCCGGCAAATACTGGAAATAGAGTTTGATCCCTGCAAAAAAGACCCTCCGATGGGTGATTGCAATGGAAAATTTGCGCGATATTATCTAAACAGGTGCAACCATTCAGGTTATCCAAGCAGTCGCGAGGTGACCGGAAATGCATCAAATTTTATTGACAGAGTTCGCTGTATTTCTGCACACTTGCTCGTCCCGGAGGGAACACCCAAATGCCAGCGCCGAAACGCCATAAGCCTTCGTGCATCCAGTGGTTGTCGCCCACAGAGATGGCGGAAATCCTGGATTCGCGCTCGCGTGCTGTACTGCGTATCAGCGGGAAATCCTTTATGCGGAACCGCAAGAAAGGCAAGTATGCCAAGCTGGATGCTGATGCCTGCCCAGGTATTGTAGAATTGGCGCTTTTAGCTCCAGCGACAAAGGGAACGCGATCGATTGCCCGGAAAGACTCCAAAGGAAGCCGTTGAACGGTTCGCTGGTTTCATCTGCGAGACCCTAAGTTGTATCACGAGCGATCCGCCACAGGCGTACCAAGAGTCTGATCGACTGTACAAGCTTTTGTTTAAGACTCCAGCGCGGGTCACCGCCAAAAACGGTGACCCGTTTTATATATCAGTCACTCAAACGTTCACCATAATCAAGAACGATGACGGCATCTTTAAGGTGCACACGAGGGAGTACAGCTACGTTTTTTCTTCTTCCTCAGCACACGAAAATAAGGGAATACTGGCTTACCACTGGCATCCGGAGGATTTTGATCTTCGCGACCCCCACCTACACATAACGATTACGCCAAACATGGGCTACCCGGAAATTGAGCGCCGTATCGCACGCGCCCACTTCCCAACATCGAGAGTTTGCTTAGAAGACTTTTTGCTTTTACTGATCAACTACTACGACATTAAGCCAGTGCCACCACCCGCACGGTGGAAACGCATACTCCGAAAGAATAAGGCCGCATTTGGTCAGCAGGCCTCATGGTTTGTTAAACCGAAATAGTCCGCAGATTTCAAATTGAGACACCGCTCAAAATTTGGGTCTATTGAAAACGGCTCTGCAGCACGGGCCGTCTTGCGAAAAGCTATAGTGTTGCGCACGCTCGCCGAGGAGGATTTGCATGCCGCCCAGAGCTGTTCATGGCCCCACTGATTCCGTACTGGCGAAACTCCACGAAGCCATTTCCGTGCCCCGCCGCATTCCCCAGATTGCCGCGGAATTGTCGCAGCTTCTGCGACAGGTCTCCAATATCCAGCACCGCCAGTTTCTTCAGAGAAAGTTTCACGACATCGAGATGGAGCAAAAGTCGACGCAGGCCCTGGCGAAAATTGGAAATGAAATCGATGCCTGGTGCGACAGGGAATTTCCCGTTCAAGGGAAGCACTAGATGAGGCAAGCTCTGGGTGGCCCATCCTTCCGCAGCGAAGGGTGGGAAGAACATCATTAAAAGCTCAATGTTAATGCGCCTCTGTTTTGGCTGAGAATTTCTCCCGATCGGCTACAATAAAATTAGAGAGTTAGAAGAGGCTCGGCTGCTGCAGTCGGGCCTTTTTGATTTGAGCGCTAACCGGTATAAGTGGTCGGTTAATCCATATAAATCATTGATTATAAATAATATAGAGTATACGTAGGCATTAACTCATTTAGAATGTGTGAGTAGCGCTGCTGGGTAGAGGTACGTATCCCCTAACTCCTTTAGAATATATGAGTAGCGGAATCGAGGGGGAGGGGGGTAGCCGGTGAGCCGGACTGGAGGGTGGGTCAATTCTCCTTCGCGGTTTTGATATCGTTTGGAGGAATGATTCGGCAGTTACCTCGTATCGCACCGTCCAGCCTTCCGCCTGTTTCGCGTAGACGCTTTCTGCAGGGCCTGCTGCCGGCAATCCTTTCCGTAACCAGATTTCCACCCTTCGCCCTTGGAGCGCCTTCGCCGCCCGCATTCGAGGAGATCCCTCCCTCGGCGAGCGGCATTACCTGGACCCACACAGCCGGGAAGTCATCCATGAAGCACCTCCCGGAGACCAGCGGCGCCGGATGTGCATTCCTCGACTACGACAATGACGGCTGGATGGACATCTATCTCGTCAACAGCGGCAAAGCCGACTTCTACACCCCGCCAAAACCACTCCGCAACGCCCTCTACCGCAACAACCGCGACGGCACCTTCACCGACGTGACCGAGAAAGCCGGGGTGGGCGGCGGCGGATACGGCATGGGCGTGGCCGTCGGCGACTACAACGGCGATGGGTTACCAGATCTCTACGTCACGCAATTCGGCCGCAACATCCTTTACCGGAACAATGGCGACGGCACCTTCACCGACGTGACCGCCCAGGCCGGGGTAGCCGCGGGGGGGTGGTCCTCGAGCGCCGTCTGGTTCGACTACGACAATGACGGACGCCTCGATCTCTTCGTCTGCCAATTCGCAGAATTCGACGCGGCGCTAGGCTGCGGTACCGACAAGGACGGGGTCCGCCACTACTGTATCCCCCGCATCTTTAAGCCGCGGCCCAGTTGGCTCTTTCACAACAACGGTGACGGCACGTTCACGGATGTCAGCCAGGAAGCCGGGATCTCCGAGCACCTTGGCAAAGCCTGGGGGGTGGTAGCTACCGACCTCAACAACGACGGCCGGATGGATCTCTTCGTCGCGAACGATACAGTCGCGAACTTTCTCTTCATGAACCGGGATGGCAAGCACTTTGAGGAAGACAGTTTTGCCGCGGGCGTCGCCTACAGCGCCGAGGGAAGAACGCGCTCAGGCATGGGGGTGGACTCGGCCGACTTCAACAACGATGGCTGGATGGATCTCTTTGTCGCGAACATCGACGAAGAGATCTTTTCGCTCTATCAAAACAACCGTGACGGAACCTTCGACGACGTGGCTATGCAGCAAGGCATCGGCATGGCGACACGCTGGATGAGCGGCTGGGGGCTGAAGTTTTTCGACTACGACAACGATGGCAACGTCGATCTGATCCTGTCAAACGGCTTTCCCGACGACTTGGTCGATCAGATTTCAAATAAAGTTACATATCGCGAGCCGCTGCTGCTTTTCCATAACGACGGCCGAACGTTCAAAGACGTCAGCCGGGAGAGCGGTCCCGTATTTGCCAGGACCTTCGCCGCGCGCGGCCTGGCAGTCGGGGACGTCGACAACGACGGCGCGCTCGATGTCCTTATCAGCGTCAATGATGGCGCCCCGGTACTGCTCAGGAACAATGCAGCGAAAGGGAGTCATTGGATCGGCTTGCATCTCTTCGGCCGTAAGTCGAATCCCGATGCGATCGGCGCGCGTGTTACATATCAGGCCGGAGACCTTACCCGCAGTCGTATGAAAGTTGGAGGCGGCAGCTTCCTGTCGTCTCATGATCCCCGCATGGTTTTGGGTCTCGGGGCACATACGAAGATCGACTGGTTGGAGGTTCACTGGCCGCAGCCCGGCGGCGAGGTCGAGCGATTTACCGATCTTCCAATCGACCGCTACGTCACCATCGTCGAAGGCTCGGGGAAGTGGAAGTGATCCGAGGCTACTCCGGAAAGGGCTCGCCCGTGCGCACGATGCGGATGCGGTGATCCGTGAAGTCGCTGTGCATCTCCGGCACGTAGACTTTCTGCATGTGGCAAGAGGTGCAATTCTTCGTCGCAACCGGGCATCCGGCCCCGGGATGCTCGGCCGTCGTCTTCAGGCCGGGCGCCGCGACATGGCAACTCAGGCAGATGTGATCGTAAGCGGTCGGGTTTGTCTGCAATTGCTGATGAGGATCGTGACAGGCGATACAGGCGAGCCGTGCATCGCCCTTTCCCCAGCATTGGCTGGTGACTAGCCTGTACGGAGCGGACCGCGTAGTCGCGACGCCCTTTGCCCCGGAGATCTTCACATCCCACCAGGTGCCGTGGCACGCCCCGCAAAACTCGACCGAGTCTGTCGGGTCCAGGTGTGCGGAATTGAAGATATCCATCTGTTGTGCGGCATTGAGGTTCCCCTTCATGAGAGTTTTCATAGCGGCCAGGTGCTTCGCGCCGGGCCCGTGGCAGGCTTCGCAGGTAACCCCCATGATCAGATGCTCCTCATCGAATTTGTCTCCGATGGTGGAGGCGGTAGTGTGGCAACCGAAGCAGCGGCTCACCTCAGTGGGTCCGATTTGGCGGTCCATGGCTTCTTCCACATCCTTCGGCGAGTCGAGCGCCCGTGTAGGCGTAAACCCGAGATTTTTAAGGCTTTCAAAATATGTAACGCGCGCCTCGTAGAAGTGCCCGTCCTCCCGCTTGAAGAGGTAGGATTGCCCGATGCGGGGTGTGCCGAAGGCCCACAACAGCGGTGACGAAAGAGTCTCGGTGCCGTTGGTCACCGTGTAGAGGCTGTGCCGTCCATCGCTTTTGATCAGATAACGATACACGCCAACCGAAAAGGTCAGCTCCGGGTGCGTTTGCAGCACCTTCGCATCGTCGGCGTGCGAAACTGCGCGTGCCATAGGGGTTTCCGACTGCGAGGCAAACTTGGCAGCGTGGCAGGAAGCGCACGCGGTCGGCCCGACATAGTCCTGCCTGGACATGCCCGGCTGGGTCGGCCAGAAGCCTGGTTCGGCAAGGTGATCTTCCGTGGAGAGCTGGGCCTGAACCCGTGGCGCGGCCAAACCCAGAAGAAGAACGAAAAGCGCGGAACGCCGGCAACAGATGCGCTTACTGGCGAAAGCCATTTTCACTCTGGAAAAGTCCCGTTTCAACCCTTAGGTTTATCAGGCTTACCATAGCCTGCCGCCTCTTCCAGAGCAACTCCCTCCGGACTAAGTCGGTCGCCGTGCTCGGGGACCTTGCCTTGGCCTGTCGTTAAGTTGTTTGTTTTGAGCAAAAAGCGATGGCACCAATCTTGCCAGCGGTTTAGTTAATAAGAAGACTATACAGGTTTACAAGTTTCGATATAGAATTCGCGCTGGGTTGAAGAAAGATGGCTTTGACTCGAAGAGGACGAACATCAGCCAGGCGCCGGGACGAGTTGGAGATCGCAGGTTTTTGTTTGCAGTAGCAGGTATCCATCGTTAGTTGCAGATGGCAGTCATGATTTTTATTGACAGTCGTACATTGCGAGGAGTAATCAAACGTTTCAGTTCAAGCTGTTAACGTTATCAGGGTTCAAATCACGGAATGACGTAAATTCCGACATTTGAATTGCGCGACCATGAACTTTTTAAGGAGGCACTTTATGTGCAATCGATTTGAGGGAGGCGGGGAAGTCTGCCGCACGCGGTCTACGCTGGGCATGCTGTCCTACGTACTTCTAGCCGTGCTGCTGGCGATACCCTTCAGCATCCACGCCCAATCAATTTCAGGAACGATCACCGGTACGGTAACCGATCCCACCGGTGCCGCCATTCCGGGCGCAACCGTCACGGTCATCAACTCCGGCACGAACGCCACAGCCACAGCGAAATCGGATGGGCAAGGTAACTTTACTCTTACCCAGTTGCCGGCCGGCACCTATGAAGTCCATGTGGCGCAGGGGAACTTCAAGGAATATGTCGAAACCGGGGTTGTAGTTCACACCTCTTCTACGACCGAGGTTAAGCCAGTTCTTCAGGTCGGCGGCGCGAGCGAGAAGGTGACCGTCTCGGCGACTGCGGTTCAGGTGCAGACGACCTCGGCTGAAGTCGGTGAAGTTGTTTCGGGAACTCAGGTCCGCGAACTGCCCTTGAATGGCGAGAACTTCGTCGGCCTCACCCAGCTGTCTCCGGGCGTCAGCGCGGCCCAGGGCGCGAACTTCGTTGGTAAGGGACTCGATGGCGGCGTCAACTTCTCCGTCAACGGTAACCCTTACAACTACAACCTGTTCCTGGTCGATGGCGTAAACAACAACGACGTAGGTTCAGGTCGCACCATCCTTGTTTATCCCTCGGTTGACACCATCGCCGAGTTCAAGATGATTCGCAACTCCTACGGTCCTGAGTACGGACAGGCCGCCGGCGCGATCATCAGCATCACCACCAGGTCAGGCGAAAACCAGTTCCATGGTGGTTTCTTCTATGCCGGCCGCAACGCCGCTTTGGATGCCAATGATTGGTTTTCCAACGACACCCCAAACCCGACCAAGGCCAAAGAGATCCGTAACGATTACGGATATAACATTAGCGGTCCAGCCATAAAAGACAAGCTCTTCTTCTGGTGGAACCAGGAGTGGAACAAGGAAGTTCAGGGCTCATCCTTCCAGTTCTGCGTTCCCACCACTGCGCAAGGTCAAGGCGACTTCAGCCAGTTTGCAGGCCAAACAGCCGATCAGTGCGGTGGCGCGATACCCACAATTCCCGTCTCGGCTCAGGCACCTGGAAACCCGTATAAAATTGCCAATCCGGACGCAGCTGGGTTGCTGATGGCGTCTTACTATCCGGCTCCGACGACATCGACGTTAATCAACGGAAATAACTGGTTCGGATCGCCTTCGAATCATCTGGACTGGAGCGAGTGGAACGTTCGCGGCGACTATGACATCACCAGTAAGCATCGGGCTACTTTCCGATGGACTAATGATTCCTGGAATAACCCATGGCCGAACAACCCGATTCCATTCTGGGGCGAGTCTGCATTCCCCACTGTGGGTTCATCGTGGAGCCAGCCTTCCCGCAGCGTGATGGCCAAGTTGAGCTCGACATTGACCAATACTCTTGTCAACGATTTTGCCTTTGGTTTCGGGCAAAACCGCATCATTACAACACTTGAGGGCAACAAGGCGAACATTGTTCCGGAATTGCAGGCAGCCTATCCAGCCGCATGGCCTGCTTCCCTCAAGCAGAAGGATGAGTTTTTTGGAGCCTGGGGCGGTTTCGGTCCCTATGGGGCTTCCGGCTACGCTTCTTTCTGGAACATCGCTCCTTACGGCAACCACGAAGACCTCTACACGATCCAGGACAACCTCTCGAAGGTGCACGGAAATCACACCTTCAAGACGGGCTTCTTTTACAGCACGAATGCAAAGATCGAAAGCAACGGAAATGGAGCCGATCGGCCTTCTCTTCCGACCGGCAATCCTTATACTGGTCCTGGATCGCTGGGATCAATCGACGCGCACGCGCAGACGGGCAACGCTCTTGCCAATGTCCTTCTACCAGGAACCGGCGCCTTCCCGCAGATGTTTTCGGGCATCACTGAGAATAGCATCGACGGCATCGCCGCAGTTCACTGGCATGATTTCGAGCCGTACTTTGGAGACAGCTGGAAGATTCGGCGCAATCTGACCGTTGACTTTGGCTTCCGTTGGTCTATCTATCGCGAGCCATATGGCGGCACTCAGGGTGGAAACACGTCCCCGGCCTACAACGATGGTGGCAATTACCCCAGCCAGTGGGCTAACTACAACCCGGCATTGTGGAGCGCAGCGGAAGCGACTGCCAATCCTTCGGATGCCTGCAACGGCACGATGATTGTTCCAGGAACCACGCCCTGCCAGAATGCAGTCAAGCTACTTGCCGGCCTGGGAGTAAGTCTGCCTCTCTCCAACGGAACGCCTGGACCCAACTCTGCTTTGGTGCAGCAAAACGTCCACAGCATCGCTCCCCGCGTTGGTATTGCCTGGGATGTGCGAGGGGACGGTAAGACCGCCGTCCGTATCGGCGGCGGCCAGTTCTTCCAGCGTGAGCCGGTGGGCCTTGCCGAGAGGCTCGCGAACACTGCACCCTTCGTTATCAACGCCACAACCAACCGTGCACTGGATACCGCTCCGCCGTTGGCGAATCCGCAGGTATCGCCGAGCGCTTTCAAGAACACTGGCGGTTATATTCCCAATTCCTGGCAATGGAATGTGTCGGTCGAGCAGGAAGTTGCCCGCAACACAACCCTTCAACTGGGTTATGTCGGCAACATCGGCGAGCACCTGACCTCGATGTGGGATTCAAATGCGGTTCCCTTATCCAACTTCCTCGACGCCACATTCCAAAGTGGAAGCGCCCTGAACGCCTTGCGTCCAGCCTTCAACTTCGGTCAGATCGGCGGCTTCGCCCGCGGCGGCCACGCAAACTATAACTCGCTGCAGGCGCTGTTCCGTTCGCAGCATGGACCTTCCACATTCCAGGCGGCTTATACGTGGTCTCATTCGATCGCCAACGTCGAGCTGGATAACTCGTCGGGATCCTTCAACCAGCAGGCCATCACCGATCAGTCCAACCCCAGCCTCGACAAGGGCAATACCAACATCAACCGTCCGAATATCTTCGTGGCGAATGAAGTATTGTTCCTGCCTAAGCTGCAGCAATACAACAAGTTTGTGCAGGAAACTGTGGGTGGGTGGGAGGCAAACAGCATCTTCACAATGGCGGAAGGCAGCTCCCTCTCCATCTTCACCAATGGTGGAGTTTCGGGCGCTCCGGTCAACGGTGTAAGCAGTGGTCTTAGCGCTCTCGTAGGTACAGGCTACCAGGGGAACCTGCGGCCATTGGCGACACGATTCAGTGCCACCGCCGGACGGCATGCAAATGTCTTCGTGAACCAGCAGCACTATACTCTCAACGGATATGTGCTCGGAACCTTCCCTTCTGACCTGGCGAGCCGCGGTTCCGCCCAGGGCGCACCCAACACCAATTTCGATGGTCAGCTGGCCAAGAACTGGTACATCAAGGAGAAATACCGGATCAAGTTCAGCATGGACTTCTTCAACCTCTTCAACCATCCAAACTTCAACAGCTCGAACCTGGAAGGCTCGACGTACAACCCGTCCGCTCCTCTCTACTGCGGTGGTGCCGACGCGACCCATGGTTCGCCCTGCAGTCCAACCAATAACGTCGTTACCGGAATGGTTGGTCCGAATGGGACTTCAGTGCCTGTTGGCATAGGAAGTGGCTTTGGCCAGGCGAGCGCAGTCAGCCCGGGTCGTACCCTGCAGTACACGCTGAAGTTTACTTTCTAGCAGCGTCAAACAAACCGTTGTAAACCTGAGCGGCGGCCTTGATGATTCAAGTTCCGCCGCTTACTCTTTTAAGAGAACCGAGTGCTAATCTGAGTTGTGAGTCACCCTCCCGTACATCTGAAACGTCACCTTCGCATCATGCCCGGCCTTGGATTCCTCTGCAGAAACCGGGCTGCTGGCATGATCGTCTCGGCGATACTGGCGTTTCCGGTTGGATATGCGCAACAGCCGGCGAGACATTCTCCGTCGCCATCCGCAAGCGGGAAGCCCCAGACAGATTCGGCGCAGGTCGAGCTCACCAGGCGAATTCAGGCGGCAGACACAGCTCGCCGCTCGGGCAATCCCACTGCGGTTAAGGATGCAAACAAGTTACTCATTGCGGCTGCCCTTCGAGCCATGGGCCGTCTGCGGCTCCTCGAGTCGGCGACCCCTCAAGCCGACGAACTCTATCGCGAATCGCTGAACTTTGAGAATACCTCCGAGGCACATCTCCAGCTTGCGTCAAGCTTAATCGCAGACCATCCACACGACGCAGCCGAGCAGGCTCAGCAGGCACTTGCTCTTGAACCCTCCAACGCGCACGCCTATATCCTCCTGGGAAGGGCCTACATGCGTGCCGGCGATTCGGCCAAAGCGGCCGAAGCTCTGTCGCATGCGGTCCAGCTTCAGCCCGGGATCGAAGCCTATTACACGCTGGCGATCTGTTGGCTCTCCGCCAAAACGCCGGAGGGAAATAAGCGCGCCGACGCCGTCTTCGAGCAGATGAAGCAGATGGCCGGGGACAGCGGTTCGCTTCACGTCCTTTTTGGCCGCGCCTATCGCGATGCCGAGCGAATGTCCGATGCCATCGCAGAATTCCAGCGCGCGATCCAACTCGACCCTTCCACTCCGCATGCGCACTACTTTCTGGGTCTCGCCCGCCTCGCGATGAGCGATTGGAAGCCGACACCGGACGCTGAATCGGAATTCCAGCAGGAGATCCGCTACTATCCAAAAGATTTTCTCGCCAACTACATGCTCGGCTTCCTGGCCTCAAGCCAGAGACAGTATGCGGTTGCCGACAAGTACATGAAAATCGCCGCTGAGCTGAATCCGTCGTGGCCCGAACCCTACCTCTACATGGGACTAGACGCCTATTCCCAGGGCGACGCGAAGTCCGCCGAGCCTCTGCTGCGGAAAGCCATCGAGCTCACTGGAAGCGACGAATCGCGCTCCAACTATGAGATCCGCCGCGCCTACGTTGATCTCGGCCGCATCCTCGCTACCTCCGGCCGGGAACAGGAGGGCGACATCTATTTCGCCAAAGCGCGCAACCTCCAGAACAAGACCATGCTGGAGACGCAGCAAAAGGTGACTTCCATGGTGCTCTCTGAGGGTGCCACATCCATGGCCGGAATGGTCCCCCTCGACAAGCGCCAGGAGGACCAGGCCGCGCCCATCACGCAGGCAAGCACAGATCCTTTCGCACCGGTTGATCCCGCCGTCATAGCGAATGCGAATCTCTCCGAGAGCCAGCGTGCGCTCGCAAAGACCCAGGAAGACGACTTGCGGATTGTCCTCGGCCAGAGCTACAGCGACCTTGCAACCGCCGAAGCGATGCAGCGTAACTACACCGTCGCGCTCACGCATTACCAGGCAGCCGAGCACTGGAATCCGACCATCGATAACCTCGCCCGAAACCTCGGGGAATGCGCCTTTCGGGCTGGTAATTATCCCGAGGCCATCCGCGGCTTTTCTCTGGCGCTCGAGCAACAGCCGGATCAGATTCCCATCATGGCAAAGCTTGGCATGGCTTACTTTGCGTCTGAAAAATACGCTGATGCCGTAAGAACCTTCGCGCCGCTCGGTGTGGCCGGTATGCAGGATGGGAGCGTGGGCTATGCCTGGGCCGCGTCCCTTGCCCGGCTCGGCCAGCTAAAGGAAGCTACTGACGTTCTCACCCAGTACGAAGGCGTAAATCTCACGGACGATCAGCTGCTGCTCGTGGGTCAGTTATGGACGGAAATCGGCGACTACAATCGCGCCGTTGCCGCTCTCCACCGCGTATTGCAGTCTGACCCTTCGACCCCCAGGGCTCACTTCTACGCGGCTCTCGCCTACATTCGATGGGAACACTGGTCCGAGGCGCGAAACGAACTTCAGGCGGAGCTCGCCATTCAGCCCGGCGATCCCGACGCGACGTATCACCTCGGCTTTGTCGATCTTCAGGAATCGAAGATTGACGACGCAAAGAAGCTCTTTGAGCAGGTAATCGCGGCGCATCCCGACTACGCCAACGCTCAATACGAGCTAGGCAAGATCCTTCTCGATCAGGGACAACTACAGGAAGCCGTGCCTCACCTTGAAGCGGCAGCGCGTCTCAGCCCCGACAAGGAATACGTCCACTATCAACTGCAGGCCGCCTACCGGAAGGAATCGCGCACCGCGGATGCGGATCGCGAGCTGGCTGTATACCAGGAGTTGAAGACGAAATCGCGCCCGCACATTCCGCAATCGCCTACCCAAAATCCATAATGTCCATTTCTCATCTGCTTTCTTTGAACAAATCAGCCAGGGTCTTCATCAGCTTTCTTCTCTGCGGCAGCCTGCTCTCAGCGCAAGAGGGTCACCCTCCTCCGGTTCCCCCGCCCCCGGGCGCCAAATCCACCAAATGCCTCGGCCGCGTCATCCCCCAGCTTGAAGACATTACCGCCAAGGCGGGCATCACCTTCTCGCACACTGCCGACCCCTCGAAGAAGTACATTGTGGAGTCGATGAGCGGAGGCGTAATCCTCTTCGACTATGACCGTGACGGCTGGCTCGACATCTACTTCACCAACGCTCCCACCGTTGACATGGCCGTCAAAGGCCAGTCCGCTCCCGGTGTCCTGTATCACAACAATCACGACGGTACATTCACCGACGTTAGCGCAAAATCCGGCCTGAATAAGCCCTGCTTCGCCATGGGCGGTGCCGTTGGCGACTACGACAACGATGGCTGGCCCGACCTCTATGTCACCTGTCTTGGCGGCAACATCCTCTACCACAACAACGGAGACGGCACCTTCACCGACGTCACCGCCAAGGCCGGCGTCGCAGACGGCCGCTGGTCCACCGGAGCATCCTTCGGCGACTACGACGGTGACGGATTCGTCGACCTGATGGTTGCCAATTACGTCGACTTCCGTCTCAACGACCTGCCGGGCTTCGGCAGCGCACCCAACTGCAAGTATCGCGGCATCTCGGTGCAGTGCGGCCCGCGCGGTCTTCGCGGCGCCGGAGACTCGCTCTTCCACAACAATGGAGACGGCACGTTTACCGATGTGTCGAAGGCCGCAGGCGTTAGTGATCCCGATGGCTACTACGGCATGGGAGTCATCTGGTCCGACTTCAACAACACGGGCCGCCCCGATATCTACATCGCCAACGACTCGACGCCAAAGTACCTGTACAAGAACCTCGGCGGCGGCAAGTTCAAGGACATCGGACTGCAATCAGGCACCGCAGTCAGCGAGGACGGCTCCGAGCAGGCATCGATGGGCATCGCCATCGGGGATTACAACCACACCGGCCGTCCGTCCCTTTACGTCACCAACTTCTCCGATGAGAACGATCTGCTCTACCGCAACGACGGAGACTGGAACTTTACTGAGGTCTCCTACCCCTCGGGGGTGGCGCTACCTTCGCTGCCCTGGGTGAAGTGGGGCACGGCCTTCGTCGATCTCGACAACGACGGATGGCTGGACCTGATCACCGTCAGCGGCCACGTCTATCCGCAGGTCGATTCGCTGCCCTCGGGTCCCACCTACCGCGAGCCGAAGCTGCTGAGCATGAACCAGAAGGACGGAACCTTCTGCGATGCCAGCACGCAGGCAGGTCCGGCGCTCATGGAGAAGCGCGCCTCGCGCGGCCTCGCCGTCGGAGATCTTTTCAATGACGGCAACATGGACGTCGTAGTGAGCGACATCGACGGGTCGCCGATGCTTCTCAGAAATCACGGCGTGCCCGGACGGCACTGGATCAGCTTCGAGCTGGCCGGAACCAAGAGCAATCGCCTGGCGCTCAATGCGAAGCTCAAGATCGTCGCCGGCGGCGTTACCCAGACCGACGAGATCCACAGCGGAGGCAGCTATCTCTCGCAGAACGACCTGCGCGTTCACTTCGGCCTCGGGGCTGCAACCAAAGTCGATAGCGTCGAGATCCGCTGGCCCTCCGGCAAGGTAGACAACCTGACCAACCTGGCGGCCGATCAGTTCTACTCAGTTCTCGAAGGCCAGGGAATCGTTCCTCCGGATCGGATTCGGCCGGCGAAGGCGAAGCATCCCTAGGGGGTACCCCCTCCCCCCTGTTTTCTTGTAAGTCTGTAATCCATTCATTCCGGGCTACTTATTCCTATAGTTCTGTAACCCATTCATTCTACAATGTAGTTCTGTAACCCATTCTTTCTGCTAGAGTTACTGGTGCGGCTGGATTGTAATCCCGTAACCCATTCATTCTATTGGATGATTCCGTAAGCGATTGTTGGGATGGGGGTTAGCGGAAGGAACGAAAGCTGTTCTGATTTATTTACGTCTAAGCCGTTGATTCCGCGAGAAGCCGCCGCTCTAGCTCCTGCTTCTATTTTATTGATTCAGGCGAAATGATCGGCCAAGTCTTCGGGAGAAGGATATCCCTGAAATGAATGGGTTACATGGAGATTCAGAGCTGAGGGCTTGACACAGGATTGGGTGCGCCCCAGACCTCGCGCAAAGACGCTGCGATGTTCAGAATGGCTTGTGCGCGAAAGGGACCCGGTTACCGTTCTGGTTTGGAATCGTATGGATTCTTCACTTCGCTGCGCTGCGTTCAGAATGACTCGGGAAAGAGGATTGCCTTTGGGCGAAGAGGATTGCCTTGTCTGTGCACAGGATGTGCAGGTCCCTCGGCTTCGTACGCCGAAGATGGCGCACTGCGGGCCGGGATGACAAGTGTTGCGCTTCGATCTGTTAGAACTCGTGCACAAATGACATCAGGACTGTCCCTCCAGGGGCTAAAGCCCACGACTTGTTCTCAAGTCTTTGCGGCACGGCTAAAGCCGTGTCCTGATACAGCGCCGTAGTCAGCATTCCAACAGAAGGCTCAAGTGGGCCACGTGGCAGAATCCAGACTTCGCTGCGCTGCGTTCAGAATGACTCGGGAAAGAGGATTGCCTTTGGGCGAAGAGGAGTGCCTTGCCTGTGCAGGTCCCTCGGCTTCGTGCGCCGAAGATGGCGCACTGCGGCCGGATGACAAGTGTTGCGCTTCGATCTGTTAGAACTCGTGCACAAATGACATCAGGACTGTCCCTCCAGGGGCTAAAGCCCACGACTTGTTCTCAAGTCTTTGCGGCACGGCTAAAGCCGTGCCCTGATACAGTGGCGTACTCAGCATTCCAACAGAAGGCTCAAGTGGGCCACGTGGCAGAATCCAGCGGCTTGTGATGGGCTATTCGGCGCGCAGGGCGGTCATGGGGTTGGCTCGCGTGGCTTTGAGTGCCGGGATGTAGCAGGCGAGGACGGCGATAAAGATAACCATGAGTCCGACTGAGACGAAGGTTACCGGGTCGGCGGGGCTGACGTTGTAGATGAGGTTCTTGAGGACGCGCGCGAGGGTCAGTGCAAGGATGAGGCCGAGGGCGGTTCCGGCGAGGACAAGCTTAGCGGCCTGAGTCAGCACCAGCCGAATGACATCGAATCGCTGGGCACCGAGGGCAACGCGGAGACCGAACTCCGAGGTTCTCTGGCTTACGGAGTAGGCAATGACTCCGTAGGTGCCGATGGCGGCGAGGAGGATCGCGAGCCCGGCGAAGAGTCCCACCAGGACGAAGGCGAAGCGCGGAGTGGCGACGGAGCCGTAGACGATTTCGTCCATCCACTGCACGTCGGCAACGGCGAGGGCCGGGTCGAGGCGATGGACCTCGTTACGAATGGCGTCGGCGAGGGTCTGCGGGTCGGAAGAAGCGCGGATCACGAGAGATTCACCGGAGAAGGCGAATGGCTGCTGGAGGCTGGACCACCAGAAAGCGGCCTCGGTACCGGGGCTACTGGGCTTGTCCTTTACGTCGCCGACCACGCCAACGACGCGGAACCAGTCTTCCTCTTTGGGGTGGTCGTCCCAGGTGACGCGCTTGCCCACGGCGTCTTCGGTGCCCCAGTATTTTTCGGCCATGGCGCGGTTGATAACGATGACGGTCGGCGCGCCAGTCTTGTCAGCCGCGGTGAAGAAGCGTCCATGGAGCAGGGGAATGCCGAGGGCGCGGAAGTAGTCGGGTGAAGCCACGTGATAACGGGCGTGGAACTCATCTCCGGGCGCAGGCTGCTTGCCCTCGATGTTGAGGCTGGTGTTCTCGTCATAGCCGGTCCAGGGCAGATCGCTGCCAACGCCGGCGAATTCGACTCCGGGGACGACGGCGAGGTTGGTGGTCAGCGTGTTGTAGAACTGCTCGACCTGCTGGGTCGACTTGTATTCCGGATATGGCAGTGAGACGGTTGCGGTGAGGACGTGGTCTTCGCGGAATCCGGGATCGAGGTGCACGAGATTAAGCAGGCTGCGCAGCATGAGGCCGGCGCCGATGAGGAGCACGCAGGCGAGAGTGACCTCAGAGACGACGAGGGCATTACGAAGACGGCTGAGACCGCCGCTGGCGGTTGCGGTTCTGCCGCCTTCGTGCAGGCCGCGTCTTGGGTCGATGCGAGAAGCCTGGATGGCGGGGATCAGTCCGAAGAGAATGCCGGTGGCCGCACTAATGATGAACGTGAAAGTAAAGACGGGCGCGCTCACGTGAATTTCGTGCACGCGAGGGAAGTCGGCGGGGAGCAAGGTGACCAGGGCTTTTACGCCGCCTATGGCCATAATGAGGCCGAGAGCGCCTCCGATGAAGGCGATGAGAAGGCTCTCGGTGAGTAACTGGCGGACGAGGCGCGAACGGGATGCGCCGAGGGCGAGGCGCACGGCGATTTCCCGCTGCCGGGATGCGGCTCTGGCGAGCAGCAGATTGGCGGCGTTGGCACAGGCGATGAGGAGCACCATGCCGACGGCTCCAAGGAGGACGAGGAGCATGCGCTGGCTGCTGCCGACAACCTCGCGATAGAGGGGAACGACGAGGACCTGCCAGCGCGCGTCATTGGCATATTCATGACCGAGCTCGGCCATGATGGCATTCAGCTCCGATTGGGCTTGCTCGGGCGTAACTCCATCTTTGAGCCGTGCGATGCCTTCGGTGTAGTGCGACCCGCGGCGAGTGGGATCTCCGTCGAAAGTGAAGGGCGACCAGAGATCGACGTCGTCACCGTAGGCGAGGGAGTGGTATTCGTTGCCGGGGTGCTCGGTGCCGGGCGGCATGACGCCGATGACGGTGAAGGGCTGCGCGTTCAGGGTGATTTTCTTTCCGACGATGGCGGCGTCAGCGCCGAAGCGAGAGCGCCAGAGGCGGTCGCTGAGGATGACCTGCTGTCCGTTGTGAGGAAGTTCTGCGTTGCGGTCGAATTCGCGGCCGAGTTGAGGATGCAGGCCGAGAACGCGGAAGAATCCGGAGGTAACGCTGAATCCGTAGAGGCGGACGGGTTCGGCGGAGCCGCCGGAGAGCTGCATGTCGCCGCGGGTGTAGATGGCCATGGAGTCGAACGACCTGCTGCGGGCACGGTAGTCGCGAAAGTCGAAGTGGTTAAGAGGGAATCGAGGGTAGGTGGAGTTCGTGAGGAAGATGCGGACGATCTTTTCAGGTTGTGGGTAGGGGAGTGATTTGAGAAGCACGCTGGAGATGACACTGAAGATGGCGCTGTTGGCTCCAATGCTCAGGGCCAGCGTGAGAATGATGACAATGGCGAATCCGGGATTGCTGCAAAGCTGGCGAAGCGCGTAGCGGAGGTCCTGCAGGGAAGTTTCGATGAAGCCGGTGCCATGGGCCTCGCGGCAGTCTTCCTTGATCTGCTCGTGGCCGCCGAAGGAAAGACGGGCGCGGCGCAGTGCTTCTTCGCGTGACATGCCCTGGCGGATGTATTTGTCCACCTCGTTGTCGAAGTGGAAGCGCAGCTCTTCGTTCAATTCGGATTCGACAGCGTTGCGGCGAAACAGGGCGCGCAGGCGATACAGGAGATCGGTGAACATATCGGACCTCAGACGTTTTCCAGGATTCGAGCGACGGCGGCGGTGAGCTTTTGCCAGCTGTCGGTTTCGACTTCGAGCTGTTTTCGGCCAGATGGCGTGAGCTGGTAATACTTAGCGCGGCGGTTGTTTTCGGATGTGCCCCAACGGGCCTTGATCCAGCCACGGCGCTCGAGGCGGTGGAGGGCGGGATACAGCGAACCCTGCTGGATTCGGAGGACATCACTCGATACCTGCTGGACGCGTTCAGAAATCGCCCAGCCGTGCTGCGGCCCGATGGAGAGGGTTCTCAGGATGAGGAGGTCGAGTGTGCCTTGCGGCAGGTCGATAGATGGTATTGGCAATGATCTCCCCTTTTGCTTCTACAGGAAGTAATATCTGATCTCTTGTAGAAGCGCAAGGGTAGAGTCATGTGCGCGGTGTAATTCGAGCGATGGCAGCGCTCAGGCCTGAACAGGGGCGCTGGGGAATCAGAGGCCGTCGAAGGTACTGATAGAAGAGTGACCACGGTGGTCGGCGACGGCGGCATTGCCGGGCCGTAGAGAAAGCAGCGTGGTCATGGCTGCGTCGCGCGCGGCGTCTAGCTCGCGGACGGAGTCGGAGAGGAAGAGCGTGTCGGCGGAGTCGATGTTCATGGCGTCGGCGATTTTGCGGTAGCTGGCAGAGTCGATCTTGGGGCCAGTGCGAGTGTCGAAATAGGCGTCGATGAGGGGAGTGAGGTCGCCGGCTGCGGTGTAGCCGAAGAGATACTTCTGCGCCTTTACGCTGCCCGAAGAATAGATTGCCACTCGCGAGACTGCGTGCCACCGCCGCAAGGCCGGCGGGACGTCAGGGAAGAGCTCGCTCCGCAGTTCGCCCTTTTCGTAGCCTTCGGCCCAGACCTTTCCCTGGATGGATTTGAGTGCCGTCGACTTGCGGTCCTTGTCCATGAGCCAGAAGAGATAAGCGATGCTGGCTTGAATGGCCTCGGTTGGGTCCTGCGACATGGTCTGGGCGAGATAGATGATGGGCGCACCCGAGGCGCGGTCGAGAGCGTTTTCGTGCGCGAGGAGGCGGAGGTCGGCCTGCAGCGAAGAATCGCGGGAATGACTCGCGATGTAGCCGCTCATGTGTTTGCGGGCATAGGGAAAGAGCACATCGTAGACAAAGCTGACCGGTGAGGTCGTGCCTTCGATGTCGAGGAGATAGAGCTTTGGCATAGCTTATCGCGAAGCGGCGAGTGAAGGTTAGAGTGTGGTGTTCAGGCGGGGGCCGAAGTAGGCAGGCCCGAAGCAAATTGGTTCGAAGTTCGCGTCGATGCCACTGTGGGTGTAGTGCGGGGTCCAGCCGGACTTGTCCTGGAACCAGCGAATGGCCCGGATTCGGCGATCCGTGCAGAGATCGAACCAGTGACGGGTACCACGCGGGACGCGGATCATGTCTCCCGCCTCAACCTCTATGGAAACGACGTCGCCATCCAGAGGATGGATGTGGAAGATGCCGCGTCCGGCGATGATGAAGCGGACCTCGTCCTCATCGTGGGTATGTTCCGTACTGAAGCGGGCAAGCATGGCATCAAGCCCGGGCGTTTCGGGGTCAACATCGATGACGTCGGCGGTGGTGTAGCCGCCCTGGGCCTTCATGAGCTCGATTTCAGCGGCATACGCAGCGAGGACAGAGTCGGCATCGGCGTCGACGCCGACTCGGTCGAGAGGCCAGCGCTCATAGGTGATTCCGATTGCAGCCAGGGCCGCTGTGGTCTCGGACTGATCGCGGAGCAAAACACCCTTTGCCGGGATGCTGACGGTCGCCATAGCTGTTTCCTATTTTATGGGAGGTGTCGTGGGAGCCGCGAATTGGCTGCGCGCTTCCGCCTCGAAGAGGAACTCGAAGATTTCGACGTGACGCCGGGCTTCAGCAATGTCTCGTCCCCAGGTGTAAAGGCCATGTTTGCGGAGCAGCACGCCGTGACATTCAGGATGCCGCTGAAGGACTGCCGCGAGATCACCGCGGAGGGCGATGTAATCCTGGGAATTCTCGAGGATCGGGATCCACTCGAGGTGCTGGTGTGTGGAGATGCCGGATAATCCCTTGAGCATTTCGTAGCCTTGAAGAGCGAGTCCTGCATTTTCGGCCCAGCGGTCGGAGAGAAGCGTGCTCCAGATGGAGTGGGTGTGGAGCACGGCTCCCGCGCCTAGCTGCTGGACGATGACCAGATGCAGGTCGGTCTCCGCGGACGGGCGACCCGTCCCGCGCAGCACCTGGGAGCCGGAGTCGATCTCAAGAATGTTGGAGGGAGACAGAGAGCCCTTGTCCAGGCCACTGGAAGTAATGGCGAGACGAAGCGGGGAGCAGGAAATCCTGGCGCTGAAATTGCCGCTGGTGCCGAAGACCCATCCGCGGCGATAGAACTCGCGGCCGATCTCGCAAAGAGATTCGGCGGTTTCATTGAAGTCAGGGCTGTGCGAATCCAGCACTAGCTTTTCCTCCGATGGCAGGGTCTGAGACACGATCTCCGGGTTCCCCTTGAGTTGATTTTAGCGATGCAGAGATGCTTCTGCCGGTGAACTCCATAGGATGGCATCGTCCGGGATATCATGGCGCCCCCGGAGGGCTAGCTCATGCCGGCTCGGGGACTGGACGAATTATTCTCAATTTCTTTGAATAGCCACAAGCGGGCCAGAGTCCAGTCGCGCTTGACGGAACGGGGAGACACATCGAGGACGCCTGCGACCTCCTCTACGGACAATCCCGCAAAGTAGCGAAGCTCGACGACCTTGGCTTGCCGCGGGTTGACTTCTTCCAGCCGGCTGAGCGCATCGTGCAAAGCGAGCACTTCGCAGGAGCGTTCGCCGGAGAAGGCCAGTCCCTCGTCGAGTTCAACTTTTTGGCGGTCACCGCCCCGCATGGGGGCGTTATGCGCCCGGGCGTGATCGACGAGGACACGGCGCATAACCGTGGCAGCTACCCCTATGAAGTGCTGTCGGCTTTGCCAGTCTATGTCACCGTGCGCCAGACGAAGGTAAGCCTCATTGATGAGCGCAGTCGGTTGCAGGGTATGGTCGGAGCGCTCCCGCTGCATATAGTGCCGGGCCAGCCGATGCAACTCGCTATAGACGAGCGGCAGTAGTCTGCTGGCTGCCGACTCATCTCCGCTCTTCATAGCCCGCAAAAGGAGGGTAACTTCTCCACCGGCTGCATCCATTGTCGCCTCATCTGTCGTATCGAGCGACTCGCGTTCGATTCCTCACAGCCTAGGCCTTAAAACTGGCAGTTGCAATACCAGATGCTGCCGGGAACGAAGCTGATTCCGGCTACCTCACCGGCCCACGATAGGCATTCTTTGCACTTTTTGACCGTGAACCCCGCTTTACAGAGTGTAGGCGGATAAAGGCCTCAGAACGGAGAGCGTCATGGAGTGGACTACAGCAATCGCGCTCGCCCCTATCGCGTGAGCTTTGCTCTGTCATTGGGTTTGGAGTGCCAGGTCGGGTTTCCTGATGAGGGCACGAGCCAAGTACCGGTCGAGGGAGGTGAAAAATAATGACTCCGCAATGTAACGATTGGTATAAGCTCAGTGACAATCTAAATGGCCGCTGGAGAGAGCTTTTCAATTCATTCTCTCCGGGCGAAAGTCAGCCGGAACCCCCTCCGGCAGTGGGATCCGGATCGGTTTCGATTCTTTCTGCACCTGGCGACGGAACTGGCCGGGATACGCCACCGGATCCACGGGAATCGCGGGGTACGGAGCTACCAAAGAGACCTTTCTCAGCCGCTGCTGGTGCAGGACGAATGACGATGGCTGATCGAGTGGAGTTGGCGGAGCGATTGTTCCTGGCGGTGCGGGCATGCCAGCCGGAGGAACAGATTGTCATGCTCGACAAGATGTGTGGCGACGACCCTGAACTCAAGCACATGGTAGAAGTGATGCTTGCCGATGAGGTCCGCGCGGGCAGCTTCCTTGAGCACCCGCCATTAGACTTTCTCGACAAGGCCATAGCGGATCATTTGCCGGCAAAGCGGGAGAGCCACGGCAAGGAGGGCGATACAGAAGCCACGCCCACCGCCATGGGGCGGCTTGCCCCTGGCCAAACGCTGAATGAGCGCTTCGTTATCACCCGCTTTATCGCCAAGGGAGGCATGGGCGAGGTATATGAGGCGACGGATCAATATCTGCGCGGAAAGCGCGTCGCCCTGAAGGCGATCCGGGCGGACATTGCCGATGATCCCGGTCTGCAGGAGCGATTCGAACGAGAGGTGCTTCTCGCTCGCGAGGTATCGCATCCCAACCTTTGCCCAATTCATGAAATCTTTCATTGCGATGAGCCGGCGCCGGGGTTCTTCTTCCTGACAATGAAGCTCTTGCAGGGCGAGACACTGGCGAAACGTCTGCGGCGGTCCGGGCCGATGCGAAGTGAAGAAGGTATCGCCATCGCCCGGCAAATGGCGGCTGGACTTGCGGCGATCCACAAGGCAGGCATCATTCATCGGGATATTAAGCCGAACAACGTGATGCTCGACGGCGCGGGTAGCGACCTGCATTTGTGCATCACGGATTTCGGCCTGGCGCGAGCGCTCGAAGCCGAAGCGACGGTGATGGACTCCGGTGTTTTTGTCATCGGAACGCCGGGTTATATTGCCCCAGAGTTGCGGATTGGACAGGCACCGTCTCGAGCCAGCGACCTCTTCGCATTTGGAGTTGTGCTCCACGAGGCTTTTACGGGTGAAAAGCCTGCTCCCGGAAAGGATGGGCGATCCGTTGTGCCCAGCCCGAAGCTAAACGCATCGAATGCGCCAGCAGCCTGCGTGGAGCTTGTGAAGGGGTGTCTTGATCAGAACCCTGAGGTGCGATGCGAGGCATTCGATCAATACGTCAACGGGCGCCGGAGGGTATGGACGCGGCGGGCCTTCATCGGCACAGCGGCTGCCGTGGCCTGCTCGGCGGCCGGGACCGCCTGGTGGAAGTGGGATGACCTGGAGAATCTGCTGCACCCCCTGCCCGGAAAGCGTTTCGTGGCCCTGCTGACCTGGCCCAAGACGTCGGACAGCAATGCGGCACCCATGCTGACAGGGGTGTTGAGCGCGATTAAAGGTGAACTGGCGCGCCTTGAAGTCTTCGATCGGAACCTCTGTGTGATGTCGCCTGAAGATGTGAACGAAGATCTTGCGGGAGCAGCCCAGTTGCGCGAGGTATGCGATCCCCTGGGAGCGAACCTGGCGCTGGCGGCGTCTGGAGCGCCCGCCGGAGGGCGGTTCGAGCTTGTCCTGCGGCTGCTCGATCCGCTCACGAATCGAACCATCCGGAAACGGGAGCTTACGTGTGCGCTGTCGCAGATTACATCGCTGCCAGGCAAGGCGGTAGAGGCTGCGGCGTCTCTGCTCAATCTGAGTCCCTATCTGAAGGAAAGTGACCGCACCGACCCGGGAACCCAATCTACCGCCGCTTATTCCGCTTATCAGGCGGCCGAGACATTGATGAAACAACCAAATGACACAGGTCTAGATGCGGCGATCGAAAAATACAAAGATGCCGTGGAACTGGACCCCCGTTACGCGATTGCATATGCGAAGCTGGCGATCGCTTATTGTCATTTGTATGCAATACGCCACGATCCCGGCGCTCTCGATCTTGCACGCGGAAATTCGGAACGGGCACTGGCATTGAATTCGCGTCTCGTGGAGGGGCACCTTGCAGTGGCTACACTATTGGAACAAACGGGAGACGAGCAAGGCGCATTAGACGAGTTTACAAAGACTCTTAGAATTGATCCCTCCAACCCGAGGACGCTGGTGTGGCAGGCACAGCTCTACAGGCGGCTGAATCGCCCCGCGGATGCTGAACGGATTTTCGAGAGAGTTTTGAAGGACCGGCCCAACTACTGGCTGGCCTATAACGAGCTTGGTCTTACGTTGCATGACGAGGGAAAGTATCCGGAAGCGATCCGCGCGTTCCGGGCTGCGAGTCTCGCTGCGCCAGGGAGTTCCAGAGCGCTGGCCAATCTGGGCGAGGAATATCTGCAGGTTGGCGACTTCTCAGAAGCAGCAGATTGCCTGAGGAGAAGCCTCGCCCTTGATCCGGCTTCCGATCTGGCCGCCTGCGGCCTCTCTCTTGCGCTGCGCTACCAGGGCAAATACGAAGAGGCTCTGCCTTTCGCGCAGAAGGCCGTGGAGCTGAATTCGACGGATGATACGAACTGGTTGGAATTGGGGGAAGTCTACTCTTCCTTGCGTCGTCAGAATGAAGCCGCTGCTGCTTACCTGAGAGCCGCGAAGGAAGCCGAGCAACACCTCAGGACAGATGCCTCATATGGACCGGACTGGATGCTGCTGGCGCTTTACAAGGTCAAGTCAGGAGACTCACATGACGCTGTTTCACTGATGCAGAAGGCCGAATCGCTTGGGGCCGAGGATATGGATTCGCAGCTTTATAAAGCGAGGATACTCGAGCTCCTGGGACAGCGAAACCAGGCTCTGGCCACGCTCGAGGCTTGTTTTCGGAGGGGCGCAAGCGCCTTTCAAATTGCTGCGTTCCCTGATATGGAATCGCTGCGGAAGGACCCACGGTACCAGAAAATGGTGCAGTCGGCTTAATTTGCGAGGAAGAACGAGACTCGAAGGATGAAGACGGGTGAATCACAGTTTCGAAGTCCGGATAGTTTGGCTGCACAGTATTCAAGCAACTTGATTGGCAGAGCAGAGCGCTCGGCAAGCGTTTAACCAAAAACCTGGGAGAGAGTGTTGATATGCCAGCAAAGAAACGGCCCGCAAAGAAAATGCCGGTGAAGAATGCGCCCGCGAAGAAAGGCGCTGCAACGAAAGGCAATACGCCAACAACCTCAGTGATGATGGTGGCCGATCCGAGCGATGCGCCAGTCTCGGTTTACGCCGAGAAGGGAAACACGCTGGAGTGGAGAAACGATTCGCCCAACTACCCTGAATTCGAAATCCACTTTGTCGGTGACAGTCCGGCCAAAAAGACCGATAAACTCAAGGGATCAAATACCAGTCCCGTGATCGTTCACGTCACGAAATCGGGGAAGTATCGTTACACAATTCAGCACATCAAGACAGACGGGACAAGGAAAGAGACGGGGCCCTTTGCCGTTCGCAGCTGCAGGGTCTGCTAAGAGCGCCGGGAGGGATTCGATGGCGAGGGCAGGTTCAGGAGACTGCCCAGGAAAGCAGTTCCCCTAGATCAGCTGCCGAGTCTGACGCAGTCCCTTTGGCGAGAAATGGGCCGATTGCGAGGGCCTCGCTGTGGCCTTCGAACCACACGATGAAAGAAGATCGTTCTGATCCAGACAAGCGCTGTTGGTTAATCCAGTTGTAGTATGCGCCCATGTCGGCGTCTATCAGCGAGCCAGCGGGGTCGAGCTCGGGCTCGATGTTGTTGGACAACAGATCGTTCATCGGGCGCTGGCGCTGCCGCGATCCGAAGCGTACCAATAGAGTGAGAGGTTGAGCCCGGCGCAGGGCTTCGCGCGCAGTCCATTGTGCAAAGGTGGTGCTGAAGATCTGCGTGCCCGAGCCCTCGGTCAGAAGCTTGAGCTGGAAGTGGCTTAGGACGGGGTCGGCGGACTTATCCATACCCAGATCAGAAGGAGTCATCTGAGCAAGATGAGTGCGGAGCTCCTCGGGCCCCATGCCCGGGCGCGCGATCTGAGTCTGCATGTTGTGCAGCAGGGCTGCGCGCACCGGTGCGAGTGCCTGATATGACACGCAGGTCAGCAACGGCGAGTGATCGGCTTCCTGGCCTCCCTCGATATACCAGTGCCCATATGGCTCGGGATGCGCCTTGGCGCGCGCGGCGACGGCATTGAGCAGAAGCTCGACTCCGTTGTCAGGCTTGATCCTCCCAAAGTAAGTGCCATGCTTACGAAGATTGCGGAAGAGAGGGGTGTCACTGGACGAAACGCCCTGCCCGATGATCGCGACCCCAAGCCTGTTTACAGCAAGGACCTGGGGCGGAATGGCCGTGCGCAAACGGTCGCCATACTCCAACGCAGCTTTGCGGTATGCGTCGAGCTGATGCGTCGACCATAGATAGGCCGACTGCTGTTCGAGAAACTGAGCGGGCTGGCCCACCCAATTAAATTGCTCGAGCTTCGATGAGAGCGATATCTGTGCGAAGGCCTGGAACCACTCTTTCAACTCCGCGGAAGAAAGTGCGACAAGGGTTGAAAGCTCGCCGTCGATTTCCTTGCGCTCTGCAGGGAACTTGAAGTCGTACTCGATGACTTCGCGAAGCATAGCGGGCAGAAAGCTGAGCGGGAGCTGGCGGAGCGTATCCAGGTGGTCCACGGCGAGCCTTCTCGCCTCAGGAGGATATCCAGCAAACTGCTCCGGGCTGAGGTCGCGTGGAAGCATAGTCTAAAGGAACTCCGTGAGCGGCCGGCCCTGCGAGAGGGACGGGGAGAATCCCATGATTGCGCCCAGCGTCGGCACAAGATCCGTCGATTGCATGGGGCGGTCATAAACCACGCCCTCGCGGACGCCTGCACCGAGAGCCATCATCCACGTTGTACGCGAGGCGGGATCGCCAGTGCGATGATGCTGAAATCCATTGCCGCCGGCGTCCTCGTCGGCATCACGCCCGAAATCGGGAAGGATGAACAGAGTTGTGTTGCCTGCATATTCAGGCTCATTCTGAACAGCTTTCCAGAGCTCGGCGCAGAGGCGATCGGTGCGGCGGATTCCCTCAATGTAGAGAGAATAAGCGCCGGCGTGCGCGACATCGATGTCATGCATGGTGATCCAGAGCAGGCTGGGAGCTTGCTGGCGCATAAGCTGCAGCGCCACATACATCGAGAGCTCGTCGGGGCTGGATAGCGTCTTCGCGTGCGCCTTGAAATCGTCAACGGAAAGCTTCAGGATCATTTCGAGTTGTTGCAGGTCGAACTCGGTGCCTCCCAATTGAGGCGCGTAGAGCGGGGTCTCATAGTTGTCGCGGAGCAGGTGCTCATAGTCGGTTGTCGTGCCGGACATTGCGGCTGTGAGCAGATGCTTAGGGAGAATGACTCTCGCTCCATAGCCGGGACCATAGGAGCGATAGTCACTCTCGCCTATCCGGTTGAAGCCGTTGCTGGGCGCCACAACCCACGCGTCAGAGAGCGGACGTTTGAGATCCTTGCGAAAGTACTCAAAGACGGTGGGGTGTTCAGGGGGAACAGCGGAGAAGTTATTAAGTGTTTCGTAAACGCCAGTGGCGAGACTTGCAGTAGCGACATAGTGGCCGAGAATGCCTTGATTGACTACCTGCGTGAAGAAGCTGGACTGGGGCGCCAGGTCGTGGAGCATATGCGGGATGTTTTCCTGACCCTCGGGAGCGAAGGTCTCCTGGTCGCGCGCGCCGCCGCCAAATGTGATGACGATCACTTTGCGTTTTTTGGCCGGCGCCGCTCCAAACACGAAAGGGCTGGCACTCATCAATGTTGAGCCCAGGGCCAGACCAGCAGCAGAGCGGAGGAAGTCGCGTCGCGTGCAGGCAAGGAGGCGAGCTATTTCGCGAGGCGCGGCCCCCGTTGCTAACATCTCAAATTTTCGTTCTGCCATCATGCATTTCACTCGACGGCTAAGGCCTGGTGGAAGGAGCGGCCTTCGCCGTAGAGACAAATTGTTGGATCTCGGCCCGTTCCTTGTCGAGTTCGGCCAGATGTTGTGCCCGCAGGCGCTGATAAATGTCGAATTCCTGCTGGGCGCGATCTTTCTGGCCGGTGTGAACATAGTCCTGGCCAAGACGGTAATGAGGGTCGGCCAGATTGGGGTTCAGGTCGAGGGCGCTGACGTATTCGGGTATAGCCATGGTGTAATTGCGTTGGTCAGAGTAGAGGTTGCCGAGCTGTACGTGAGCTTCGGGCAGCTTCGGATCGAGCGAAATAGCCTTCTGGAGCAGGGATTTTACCTGGTCAAGATTGAGGTCGGGGTCCTCAGCACGCTTCCCCTTCCACAAGCTCATCGCGTAATAGTAGGCGGCATGGGCGTTGTTGGGCTGGAGTTCGTAAAAGCGGCGGAATCTATGGGTTATATCTTCAGCCTGGTTTGGCGAACTATCGTAAGCCTTGGAAAGAAAATAATAACAGCGAGGATCGGAGGGATTAAGGTCGGCGGCAGCGAGCAGCGCTTTGACTGCGTCGTCGTACTTACCGCGCGAGTACAGCGCCATGCCCAGTCCGATCTCCAGCCTGGGAGAATCAGGAAACCGCTGGGTAGCTACCTGGAAGACCTCGATGGCCGGCTCGTAGGTACGGTGAAGAAGAAGCTCGCTCCCCCAGTGAAAGAGATTGTCTTCGCTTGGATCCATGTGGGCGGCGGTCTGAAGCTCGTTCACCGCAGCCAGATACTTTCCGTTCTTCTCTTCAATCTGACCGAGCAGGTTGTGCAACTCGGCTGTGTCTTTCTGTTGGAGCAAGGTTGCTACCAGCGCCTCTCCCTGGTCATACCGTCCGGTGAGGAGATACGCCGTGGCCAGATCATAACCATTGTCATAGGAAGGCTTGATGTGCTGAGCGGACTCAAGGTATGGGATCGCGTCCGCGATTTTCTCCGATTGAATATAAAACTCACCTAAATTGTGGTTGGCGTCGTAGTCGTGCGGCTCCAACTCGAGGGCTTTACGAAATTGATCGCCCGCCAGCTCAAGCTTGCCCAGATGAGAGAGATTGGCCGCCAGATTTGTTCTCGCCGCAGCAGAGTCGGGCTTCAGTTGGACGGCAATCTCCAGATGTTCAGTGGCTTTGGCATCCTGTGATTGGGCTGTGTAGACGAGTCCCAGAAGCTCGTGCACCTCAAAGCTTTTTGGCAGGCTGGGCAGCAGGCTTTCGAGCTGCGCGGCGGCTTCAGCAAACCGACCGGAATTGTATTGACTTACCGCGAGCTCGAACTGGCGCTCAAGCTTTTGATTGGGGCCATCGTCGGCGATCGCAAACGTCGCGCAAACCAGAAGCGAACAAAGAAACACTAACCGGGACCGAAGGTTTCTGCTCACCGCCCTCCCATGTTACCACCGCGTGAGCGAAGCTTTACAGAAAGGAACACCCCGGAAAGGCCTGCTTTCCGGGGTGTATATGTTGCGACTTAGTAGTAAAGCTTCAGGGCAAACTGGATCTGTCTCGGAGCATCGGGAGCATCGCGGGTAGACCCGATCTGGCCGAAGCTAGGGTTAGTGAAGTTGCCTGAGTTTGCAATCGCGGTAACGCCATTGCCACCAAAGTTTGGAGCATTGAAATTCGGATGGTTGACGATGTTGAAGAACTCCGCCCGGAACTCCATCCTGAAGCGCTCGGTGATGGGGATGTTCTTGAATGCGGAGAAGTCCCAGCGATGGTATTCCGGACCGGTGGTGAGCGTCGGCCGGTCACCCAAAGCTGCGAATCCCGTCAGTGGAACGCACCCGGCGGGAGAATCCGGCTTCGGCATGACGCCGCCCGCCGGGTTTGCGACCAGCTGGCAAGGCTGTTGGAAGGCCGCCGGGTTCCCAAACCAGAACGGCCTCAAGTGGCCGCTTGAATCTGGCCGGACCTTTATTCCGAGCTTCTGGCTCTCACCAGGGACACTCACATCGTAGCAGCCCGATCCGGCGCTTGTGCCGGTTGGGCAACTGAGAGTGATCGGTTGTCCGCCCTGAAGAGTGACGATCCAGTTGGCGCTCCATCCTCCAACGACGGCATTCGTGAGCTTATTTGCATCATGAAGGAAATGCTTGTTTGTGCCGAACGGCAGCTCGTACCCGCCGCTGAAGTGGAAGACGTTGGTGATGTTGAACGAGGCTAGACTCCAATCTCCACGGAGACCAAAGCCCGGCAAGCCTGGGTTGCGGTTTGTACTCACACTGCCACCATTAAGCAGGTCGCCGGCATCGCTGAAGGTCTTCGAAAATGTGTAGGTGACGAGGAAATTCAGCCCGTTGGAGTATTGCTGTTCGATCTTGGTTTGCAGGCCGTTGTAGACGCTGGCTCCGATCATTTGCCCGAGGGAACCAGTCGAGAAATCCGGAAACGGAAGTGTACCCAAGGTGCCGCCACCGACCCCACCTGCTGTGGTACTTCCATTGTAGGGCTGCAGCTTCGTCACAAACTGGGCGTTGGTATTGTCCTGAAGATTGTCGGCCTTGGTGAGGACATAAGCGATCTGCGCCGACATTGAGCGAGTGATCGCATACTGGACAGAAAGGTTGGCGGCAACGGTGCTGGGCGTTACGAACTTGAACTGAAGTCCCTGCAGTCCGAGACCCTGAGCACTTACATCGAGCGGTGTAAATGCAAGGCACGAGAAGCCTGATTCGAAGGTTGCGGTCCCTCCGTAACCGGCCGTAGGGCAATTGGCATAGGGGGTGTTGTAGCTCACAGGTGCGACTGTACTTTCAGTGGATCCGGTAGGAACATGGGGAGTGTAGTTGAAGTTGTAGACAAAGGGATAATTCTCACCAATATTGGGCCCGTATCCCTGATTCTCAAAGGCATTCCAGAAGAGGCCGACACCGCCGCGCACGACAAGTTTTGGAGTCGCCTGATACGCAAAGCCGAAGCGAGGCGCAAAGTTATCCTTTGGCGCCTTGAGTAATCCCTGGCCGTACTTGTCGGTCGAATCAAGAATAATATTGTCCTTGGCCAAAAGATCGATAAAGCCGTTTCCGGCAAGGGCTGGATTATTGGCGGTCGATGACAGCTCTCTGTTGTCCTTCCCGCTCGCGGGGATTATGAATGTGCCGGTGCCATTCGGAGGCCCGCTGGGCACAAAGTTCGCCTGGCCTCCATTTGTTTCGTTGATCGGGCCAAAGTAGTCGTAGCGCAGTCCAAGGTTGAGCGTGAGCTTGGGACTTAATTTCCAGTCGTCCTGGAAGTAAGCCGCGAAGTAGGCTCGCTCATCGTAGGTCTTGCTGATGTTGGAGGCCTGCACCTGATCGGAGCCTCCTGAAACGATAGTACCGCCGTTCTGAGGTGCAATCGGCGGCAGAATAAACTGTCCGATACCGGTCGTGCCGCTGTTGTTGCCCGGAATATCCGTAAAGCTGACTTGGCTACTGCTTCCATAGTCGATCTGGCCATGCGAGTAGGCCGGCTGCAGGGTATTGAACTTTACGTGCTGGTATTCAATGCCCGTTTTGAAGCTGTGGGCCTGGTAAACCTTCGAAAAGTCATCGGTGACCTGCGTGGTTTGCGTGGTTTCGTCCGAAGGCAGGAAGTTGTTGCTACCCAGGTTGGACAGCCCGCCGAATGTGAAGCCGGGAAGGCCGCCGTTTTCATTCACCTGCGGGATGCCCGCAATTCCGTACTGCTCAGGAATGCCAAGCTGAGTGCCCACGGGGCCGAAGCGCGAGGTGTGCAGGTGGTCCCACCCGACGCGTGCCACGTTCACTGTGCTCGGCGAGAACACATGTGTGTATGCCGCCACGCCCTGGAAAGATTTCGCAGTCTGGATACCTTGCTGGAAGCCGCCGCCGTCCGCTACTCCTCCAAAAGGCCCGGGTATGAATTGCGGATTATCCCAATAGCTGACCCGCGCGAACACCTGATCTTTCTCCGACATGTCGAAATCGCCGCGAACGTCAAACTGGTTGTTGTGCTGGTAGAGATTGGGGCTGTCCGCAAAATTTGAACTGACCCCACCAGTGGTCGGCAGCGGATAGAGATTCAGCAGGGCGACCGCATTGGCGTCGATCCGGTTGGCAGGAATCTGATTCAGATCGGGGCAGTTCGCGAGGGAGTAAACGGCGGTTGTAACCGGGCAATCTTTCGTGAACGGGTCGCGAACATAATTACCACTTGTTCCAACCTCACGCGTGGTCGCGGGATCCAGCACGGTACCGACGGGGATCTGTCGTCCGAGGGCGTCGGTTCGCGCCGCACTCGAGGCATTGGCGGTGATCAGTTCAGAAAGATTTGAGTAGCCGCTGTTGCGCTGCAAAACGGTCGGCACGCTGATTCCAGACTGAGTGTTGCCCTGTACGTGGCGGAAACCCTGGTAATCGCCAAAGAAGAAGATCTTATTCTTAATAATGGGGCCGCCGATGGAGGCTCCGAACTGGTTCCAGCGAAGCTCTCCTTTTTTGACGCCATTGTTATTTTCAAACCAGTCGGCGGCATCGAGCACGTCGTTGCGGAAAAACTCCCAGACTGCGCCATGGATCTGATTCGTACCGGACTTGACCGTAGCGTTGAGAACGGCGCCCGCGGCGCGACCCAGCTCGGCGCTGTAGTCGGAAGTCTGTACCTTGAACTCCGAGATCGCGTCCGGCGGAGGAAGGACGACAAAGTTGGTTCCGTTGAGGAAGTCGACGTTATCGGAGTTGTTGTCGATGCCGTCGAGCAAATAGTTGTTCTGCGATGGGCGAAGCCCGTTGGCGGAGAAAGCACCGTTAGCAGCATTGCCGCGCGTGTCCGCCTGCGGAGTATTCACTCCGGCGGAGATCTGCGCCAGGAAGGTAAAGTTGCGCCCGTTGAGCGGCAGGTTGTTGACGCTCTGTTCGTTGACCACCTGGCCTGTGGATGCGTCTTCAGTTTGCAACTCCGGCGGCGCAGAGGTGACCTCAACGGTTTGAGTTGCGGAGCCTGGCTTGAGTTCGACATTCACGCGCAGGTTTTGGCTCACATTCACAGTCAGATTCTGTTGGGTCGTCGTCGAGAATCCGGGAGCCGTGACCGTAATGCTGTAATGCCCGATTCTGACCGGCGAGAAGGTGTATGAGCCTGAGCTATCGGCGACCGTCTCCAAGGTTAAGCCCTGGTCGGTGTTCAGCAACGTTACCTTCGCATTGGGAACCACTGCGCCGGTTTGATCCTGAACGACTCCAGTGATCGACCCCTGGTCGACCTGGCCGAAAGCGCTGCGGCTTTGACCGAGAAAGACGCACACGCAAGCAAGGGTTATGTAGCTGAGAAACCGGAAAGCGCTGCGAGCATTGTGAAGAATACTCATTTTGATTAGCCTCGTCTTTCTAAGTCTTGCAATGCCGTGAAACCAGCCACGCTCTACTCTTGGCAGCAACCTCCTGTAAACGGTTACCTCGGAGGCCGTTTGTAAACGGTTACCTAGCTGTCCGACAGCAAGCTAGTACACGCGCATATGGTTTGTCAATCAAAAGGTGGAGACTGTTCTAGTCCGGCTGGATAGTCGTGCTCTGCCGGGGGGGAAATCGGTGCCCGGACCAAGCCACGGCTTGGGCGGGATTCGACCCGGGTGCTAGTATGCGTAAACAGCCTGCCCTTCAAACAACGGAAACTTAAGGATGTCGAGCTTCAAATCCCTGAACCCATTGCATTCCCGCCGGAAATTTCTTAAGGGCATGGGTTTAGCGCCACTGCTTTTCCGGGCGGCGCCGTTCTGCGGATCCCCGCTCCGGCTGGGCTGGCCACGCGCTTTTCCGGCAGTCGATTTCGCCGACTTTCGCCTTAAGCCGGCCTACCCGGCGAAGTCTCCATTGGAGGATGTTCTTCGTCTGGTAACTCCGGGTGGGGACGAGTTTGTCGCGGAGAAGTATGCCTTTGAGATTGAGGCGATCCTCGATCAATGGGCCAAAGCTCTCAAGGCGCCGGAGCCCGATTGGTCATTGATTGCGAAGTCTCTTAGTCCGGCAATTGATGGGCCCCGTCTCGTCACCACGGGGGAAGCCAGGCTGCGAAGAGGGGACGGCTTAGATGTCGTCAGGCGAAGGTTTAGCGGCAATACCGTTCGTGGCCGCGAGCGATGCCTCCAGGAAATACAGGCATGGCTCGGGCCGAGTTCGCGGGTCAGGACAGCCGAATTCGAAATTACTGCCGTCGAGGAACTCCCTGGTGCGCCGCTGACGGTCCGACTTGATATCCGATACGACATTGTCAATGTGCGCAAGAATGACACGCTCGAGGAGCGGGTTGGATATTGGCAGACCCAGTGGTCGCAGAATGAATCAGGAGAGTGGAAGGCACAGCGCTGGGAGGCCCGCGAAGAGACGCTTGCTATGGCGAATCAGCCCGTCTTTATCGACGTTACCACTCAGGCTCTCGGCGCAACATCTGGCTCCTACCGGAGCCAGATGTTGCACGGAGCCGATTACTGGCGAACCGTGCTGGATGGGGCCTGCGGGATCGAAGTCTACGGCAACAACGGCGTAGCGGCGGGTGACTTCGACAACGACGGCTTCGACGATCTGTATGTTTGCCAGCCGGCGGGACTTCCCAACCGGCTTTACCGAAATCGCGGAGACGGCACGTTCGAAGATGTGACCGAAAAAGCAGGCGTGGGCGTACTGGACGGCACGGCGTGCGCGTTATTCGCCGACTTAGAGAACAAGGGCGTGCAGGATCTGCTGGTAGTTTGCGGCGGCGGTCCTTTGCTCTTTCTGAATCAGGGCAATGGCACATTTGCGGTCAAGCGCGACGCATTCAAGTTTGTCCGGCCTCCGCAGGGGACATTTACTCACGCCGCTATCGCCGACTACGATCGTGATGGACGTCTGGATATTTACTTCTGCGTGTACAACTATTACCTCGGGTTGGACCAGTATCGCTACCCGGTTCCGTATTTCGATGCACGGAACGGTCCCCCGAATTATCTGTTCCACAACGAAGGCAACTCGACATTCGTGGACAGGACCGAGGCGGCGGGGTTGAACGTGGAGAATGACCGCTACAGCTTTGCCTGCGCGTGGGGACATTCCGGTTCGAGCGGCCTGCAGGATCTATATGTTGCGAACGACTTTGGACGCGGTAATCTGTATCGCAACAATGGCGATGGCACATTCACTGCTGTTTCGGCCGCCGCTCACGTTGAGGACCCGGGAGCGGGCATGAGCGCGTGCTGGACCGACGTCGATAACGACGGCCAGCAGGATATATATGCGGCCAACATGTGGTCAGCGGCCGGTCAGAGAGTTTCAGGTCAAAAGGCCTTCCAGGACAAAGCTTCGGAAGATATTCGGGCGCTTTACCGCCGGCACGCGCGTGGCAATTCACTGTATCGCAACCTGGGAGATGGCAGGTTTCAGAACGTCAGCGCACAAGCCGGCGTCGAGATGGGCCGCTGGTCATGGTGCTCGGACTTCTGGGATTTTGATCATGATGGCTATCCTGACCTCTACATCGCCAACGGATACATTTCCGGGCCGGACAGGAACGACTTGTCGAGCTTCTTTTGGAGGCAGGTTGTAGGCAAATCTCCATCGGATGCCGCGCCGTCGCCAGCCTACGAGCATGGATGGAATGCGTTGAATGAATTGATTCGGTCGGATGCCTCGTGGAGCGGCTACGAAAGAAATGTGGTCTTCGCCAACAATCGCGACGGCACCTTTTCGGAAGTCTCCGGAGTGGTTGGACTGGATTTCCCCGAAGACAGCCGTTCGTTTGCCCTCGCCGACATCGACCACGATGGGCGGCTGGAGGTAATTCTCAAGAATCGGAATGCGCCGCAGTTGCGAATCCTGCACAACGTCATGAAGGACCTCGGAAACTCGATCGCCTTCCGGCTGCGCGGACAAAAGAGCAATCGGGACGCGATCGGGACCGCAGTTACAGTGGATACGGGAATGCTCCGCCAGACGAAATGTCTCCAGGCGGGATCGGGGTTTCTCGCACAGCACTCCAAGGAAGTATTTTTTGGAGTTGGCAAGGCAGGAGGAGCAATTCACGCCCTTATTCAGTGGCCGAACGGGTTGTCACAAAAATTTGAAGATCTGCCCCTGAACCACAGCATTGAAATCGAGGAAGGCTCGGCGACATTTGTGGCGAAGCCATTCAACCCGCCGCCTGCCGTCTATGGGCGACCCGGATCCTCGGCAACGATCGAGCCTCTGCCGTCAGGCATTGATACGTGGCTCATTGAGCCGCTGAAGGCGCCCGAGTTTTCTCTGCCGGATCTCGAAGGAAACACGCGAGAGCTGAAATCGTTTCGCGGCAGCCTCGTCCTTCTGAACTTCTGGACGGTGAGTGCGCCGGCCAGCCGGGAGCAATTGACGCGTCTCCATCAGTCGCACCCAGCGCTCGCTGCGAGCGGGTTGAGCGTAATTGCGATGAACGTCGATGATCCTGCGGAGGCTCAAGCCGCGAAGTCTTTGGCGACACAGCTTGCTCCATCGATCCCCGTTCTTTTTGCGACGCCGGAAGTAGCCGGCATTTACAACATCATCTACCGTTATCTGTTCGACCGCCGGAGGGATCTGCCTCTTCCCGTTTCCTTTCTGCTGGACAAGGAAGGCAGGATTGTCAGGGTCTATCAGGGGCCGGTCGCCGCCGAGCGATTGCTGGACGATATTGGATCTATCCCAACCACCGCCGCCGAGCGTATGCGGAAGGCGCTTCCATTCGCCGGGGAGTTATATCAGAGCGAGTTCCGGCGCAACGACTTCACCTACGGCATCGCTATGTTCCAGCATGGATATCTCGATCAAGCGGCTGTGTCATTCGAACAGGTCATCGCCGCGAAGCCAGACGACGCGGAAGCGTATTACAACCTTGGCACTCTCAACCTGAGAAGAAATCGGATCCCGGACGCGCAAAAGTATCTCGAACAAACAGTGAAGTTAAAGCCAGACTATCCAGAGGCGTGGAATAACCTGGGTATGATCGCCGGGCAGGAAGGACATGCGGAGGAGGCGATCCAGAATTTTCAGCAGTCTCTGCTGCTACGGCCGGATTACGCCATCGCGATGCTTAACCTGGGGAACCTTTATCGGCGCCAGGGAGAATTCGCGAAAGCAGGTGCGCTTTTGAACCGCGCGCTCAGCCTGCAACCAGGCGATCCTGAAGCCAACTACAGTCTCGGGATGCTCTATGCACAGCAAGACCAGGCGGATATGGCGGCAGAATATCTGGAGAAGGCGATCGAACTGAGACCCGGCTATCCTGAAGCTCTCAACAACCTCGGAGTGCTGTTGGCGCGCGGGCACGATTATGCGAAAGCTGAAGAGCGGTTCAAAAGCTGCATTCGGTTGAATCCAGATTTCGACCAGTCATATCTGAATCTCGCCCGCCTTTATGCAAGTGAGGACGACAAGCCGAAAGCCAGGGAAGTGTTGCAGGAATTACTGCAACGACAACCGCAGCATCCGGCGGCCCTGCGCGCTTTGGAGATTCTGCAGTGACTGTGCTGATCAAGTCGATACATGCTTGTTTGCAGGAGAAGGGATGCGCTGCTGCTCCGACCGGACGCTTTGAGAGCGAGGCGCATATCCCGGTCATCCCATGAAGGCGAATCATTCCAAGGTGCGGAGAAGCTTCGTTTACAGGAGCTTGTTCTGGGCGGCCATTATGATGATCGCTGCGACGGGCGTAGTTCACTGGAGAGCCCTCGCTCAGCAAAAGCCCGAGGCACAGGATGCTCCGATCACTGTGCGTTACACAGATATACGGAAGGCCGCCGGAATCACATTTCGCCAGGATTCTACTCAGACTAATGAGAAATATTACCTCGAAACTATGGGCACAGGCGTGGCATGGATCGACTACGATCAGGACGGACTTATGGACCTTTACTTTGTCCAGTCCGCGGCGACGGATATCTATAAACCTCCTGCACCCTTGCGCTCTGCCCTCTACCACAACAATGGCGACGGCACATTCACCGATGTAACCGAGAAAGCCGGTGTTGGTGGCGAGGGTCATTATGGCCAGGGCGTTGCCGTCGGCGATTTCGACAACGACGGATTTCCCGATTTATATGTGACTGGATACGGCCGCGCCATTCTCTATCACAATAACGGTAACGGCACGTTTACCGATGTTACGGCTAAAGCGGGCGTCGCCGATGAAGGCGGATGGTCAACGAGTGCAGGCTGGTTTGACTACGACAAGGACGGGTGGCTCGACCTGGTAGTCACCAACTATATTGATTGGAGTCCGAAAAACAATCTATGGTGCGGAGAGCGTGCTCCCGGTTACCGCTCGTATTGCAATCCAAATAACTACAAAGGACAAAGAACGAAGCTCTACCATAACAATCATGACGGCACATTCACCGATGTTAGCGACAAGTCTGGGGTAGGCAAGCCCGAGTCGAAAGGCATGGGCGTTGTGCTGGCCGACTTCAACAACGACGGGTGGCCGGATATCGCGATCGCCAACGACACCTGGCCGAATTTTCTCTTCCTGAATAATCATGACGGCACTTTCAGGGATGTGTCACTGATATCTGGACTGGCTGCGAGCGAAGACGGGCGTTACGAAGCCGGGATGGGAATCGATGCCGCGGATGTGGATGGCGATGGGCTGCTTGACGTTTATATCACTCATCTTGATTTTGAGTTGAACCGCCTTTATCACAACAACGGCGACGAGACTTTTACAGATGACACATATAAGTCCGGAATCGGTAACAAGGCGGTGCTGTTGAGCGGTGTCGCAGCCAAGTTTCTTGACTATGATAACGATGGCTGGATGGATATCGTGCAACTCAATGGCGCCATGCTGGACAATGTAAACCTCTATCACGGCGAGATCTCCTACAAAGAGCCGCTGCTTATGTTTCGTAATACGGGCAAAGGACATTTCGAAAAGGTTTCGGACTCGCTCGGTCCTGACTTTATACGTCCGGTTGCCGGGCGTGGCCTTGCTACGGCGGACTTCGACAACGACGGCGACATCGATATTGCCGTGAACGTTCGCGGAGACTATCCGGAGATCCTCCGCAACGATGGCGGCAATGCGAATCACTGGCTGGAGGTCCTGTTGATCGGCACGAAATCCAATCGCGACGGTACGGGAGCAGTTCTGAAGTTGACCTCGGAAGGATTTATTCATGTTGAGCAGGCGGAAGGCGGTACGAGCTATATGTCGGCGAGCGACCCGCGGATTCACTTTGGTCTTGGCAAGCGGTCGAAGATCGAATCGCTGGAGATCACGTGGCCGAGCGGACACGTTGACAAACTGACCGATGTGCCGATCGACAAGATTATCGCTGTAAAAGAAGGCACAGGGATTGTCCCGCATCCATTCCCGAAGGTGCCTGGCAAATGAATTTGCAGCGACGGCGTTTTCTGGGCTCCTCTCTATTCGTGCTTGGCGGCACATTGTTGGAGACTCTCACGACTCCGCTTTGGAAGTGGGGCGATGGCGCGCTGGTGAAAGCGGCCGTGTCGAGCCCGGCGACCTCCGAGGTACAATTTGTCGACGTCGCTCCGCAGGCAGGCCTCACGGTTCCCAACGTATGGGGCGGCGTAGATCACAAGCGGGTAATCGTCGAAGCCAAGGGGAGCGGACTGGCCTTCTTCGACTTCGATAACGATGGCTGGCTTGACATCTATCTCACGAACGGCAACCGCCTCGATGCAAACTGGCCTGCCGGCAAGGCGCCGACATCTCATCTGTACAAGAACAATCGCGACGGCACATTTACCGATATTACAGAGAAGTCGGGACTGGGCCGCACGGGCTGGCAGACAGGTGTCTGCGTGGGTGACTACGATAACGACGGATGGGACGATCTGTTTTGTTGTTTCTGGGGACACAATATTCTTTTTCGCAACAATGGGGATGGCACATTCACCGATGTGACCCACAAAGCGGGCCTGGAGCAGAAGAAATACCGCTGGGGCGCGGGGTGCACATTCCTTGACTACGACCGCGACGGGCACCTCGACCTTTTCGTCTGCAACTACATCAAGCTCGATCCGGAAACCATTCCTCCCGCGAGCGAGACAAAGTACTGCCAGTGGAAGGGCGTTCCAACGATGTGTGGTCCACGCGGCCTTGCGGGCGATACAAACCTTCTCTATCACAACAACAGAGATGGCACCTTTACGGACGTGTCGGAGAAGTCGGGCATTCTGAAGGTGGGCCCACGGTATTCGATTACAGCGGTCTCCTACGATTTCGATAATGACGGATGGCCCGACATCTATGTCGCCGTCGATTCGGAACCGAGCATCATGTTCAAGAACAATCATGACGGTACATTCACCGACGTCGCTGTGATGGCGGGCTGCGCGTACAGCGACAATGGCCACGAACAGGCCGGTATGGGCGTCGCCGTTGCCGACTATGACTGCGACGGCTGGTTCGACATCTTCAAAACGAACTTTGCGGACGACACTTGCAACCTTTACCACAACAATGGTGACGGGACTTACACCGACGTGTCCTTCGCTTCCGGCGTAGGCATCAACAATCGTTATGTGGCATGGGGCTGCGGATTTGTCGACTACGACAACGACGGTTGGGCAGACATCATTCAGATCAACGGCCACGTGTATCCGGAGATAGACAACTATAACTTCGGCCAGACCTATAAGAATCCTCGGCTGGTATACAGAAATCTCTCCAACGGCCGATTCAAGGATGTCTCGTCGGAAATGGGGCCCGGAATCAGCGAGCAGTTTTCGAGCCGCGGGGCTGCGTTTGGAGATTATGACAACGACGGCGACGTCGATGTGCTGATTCTGAATATGAACGATCCGCCATCGCTCCTTCGAAATGACGGAGGCAACAAGCAGAACTGGATCAAAATAAAATTAGTGGGAACAAAGTGTAACCGGACTGCGATCGGCGCGCGAGTTCGAGTGGTTACCGGCGACCACGCACAGATGGATGAAGTGCACAGCGGCACAAGCGTCATGTCGCAAAGCGACCTGCGCCTCCACTTTGGGCTTGGTAAGGTTGAAACGATCGATCTCATCGAAGTCAAATGGCCGACGACTCAGAAGCTCGAGCGTTTCTCGAAGGTCAAAGTAAACCAGATATTGACCATTCGCGAAGGCGACGGCATCATAGCTGCTGTGAAGCCGCCGCTGAAGTAGCGTGGGGCTATTTCGCTAACAGGGCGTCGAGGCCCGCTTGCGCGATCTGCTCGTCGATCTCCGATTTTGCTCCGCTGGCGGCGATGCCGCCGAGAATCTGCCCATCTACCTTGATCGGCAGGCCTCCCTGGTTTGGAAAGAAATCCGGGAAGGCCATTGCCTCAACATTTCCCTTCTTCACTGTGTCGGCCGCGTCCTTGGAGGGGCTGCCGTACAGTGCGGCATGCCGGGCTTTCTTCTGCGCAAACTGAATCGTGTTGAATGAAGCACCATCGGCTTTTTCAAAGAACAGCAGATTCCCGCTGGGATCCACGATGCAGATCGTCACTTCCACGTTCAGCTCTTTGGCTTTGGCTTCGGACGCGACAACCATCGTCTTGATGGCGGCCAGATTGAGATATTTCCTGCTGGGTAGATCGGCGGCGGAGATAGTCATGGCTGGAATAAGTATCACGGCTAACAGTTTTAACATGGGAACGGCTCCTGTCGAATGTCTTACCTTGCGAGAGCAAGGATATCGCGACAGCCCCCGCTTGAGGCGCCTCAGTTTGCGGATGGATGAGCGGGTTGCTGCGCTAACACGACCATGAACTGTTTCGTTTCGCGCCGCTGGCGTTCGACGACAGCCGCCTGTTGTTTTTCGAATTCGTCATGGAGCTGAAATTCCTGTTTTGCTTTTGCGCGCTCGCCCGTGCGTTCGTAAGCGATGCCCAGGCGATAATGCGCCTCGCTGAGCTGTGGATTCGCCTCGCTGGCTTTGGCGTAGCAAGCAATGGCCTTCGCGAAATTGTGCTCGACGAAGTAGAGAATTCCAAGTTGAAGCCAGGCTTCGTCGTAGGCAGCATCCAGTTTGACGGCTTTCTCGAGCAAACTCTCAACCGGCTGCAGGTCGGCGGGATCTTCTGAAGCCTTTTGACGCCTCCACTTAGCCATTGCAAAGTAGAAGTTGGCGCGAGCATTCTCCGGTTGCTGCTGCGCAAACAGCTGAAGCCTTGGTTCCACGCAAGGTAAGGGTCTCGGCGCAGCCATATCAATTTTGCCGAGAAGCATGTATGTTGCAGCATCGGCGGGATCCAGATCGGAGGCATCGCAAAGGCGGAACGCAGCTTCATCGTATTGCCCGCTGGAAAAGAGAGCGGCGCCCAGTGCGGCCAGCATCCTGCCCGACCTGGGATACGCCTGAGCTCCCTTCTTGAGAACCTCCACAGCGGGCTGCACTGCCCGATGCAGCAGGAGTTCGGATCCCCAATCGAAATAGTTCTGCTCGCTGGGATCGAGGCGGACGGCTTGCTCATACTCGTGAACTGCAGCCAACGGCTCTCCCGTCTGCTCGTCGATATCGCCCAGCAGGCGATGCAAGTTGGGGTCCTCCTCATGCGCGAGCAATTTTTGCAGATGCTCACGTGCCAGCGAGAAATCCCCCTCCTCCTTGTAGGCTCGCGCCAGATCGTATGCATTGCCACGATTCGTCGGATCAATCCGGTACGCAACCTCGAGCGGTGGAATGGCTTCGTGAAAGCTTCTCTCATGGAAACAGAATTCACCAAGCTGATGGTTCGCTTCGAAGCTTTCAGGATTTCTCGCAAGAGCAGCACGCAGTTGCATTTCTGTTTCGTGGTTGGCTTCTGCGTCGGCGGAGCTGGGTTTGCTCGTTCCTGCGTCGCCGGGTTTGAGAGCGGCTGTCTCCCGAGCGAGCGCTTCGCTGGTCCGCAGATTCATGTCAGATCCATGTCCGCCTCCCGCCGTCGAATCAATGATGCCCGCAACTGTGAAATCAGGCTTGTCGGCGAAGGTCATGGCTTCTGGCCGGGAGGGTTGCGAGCCGCTTGAGTCGGAACGACCCGCTGCAGATGCTTCCAGGATCAAATCGATGTGCAGGGGCTCTCTACCGGAGGTTATCGAAATCGACGAGATGCGGCTGCGGAGCCCTGATTTCTCAGCAATGAGAGCGTAGGTCCCGGACCGAAGCGACGCGAAGAAAAATCCGCCAACCGAATTCGTCGTTGTCTTAACGGAGCCGGAAGATTGTTCAAGGGAGACCGACGCGCTGCTAACGGGATGGCCGGCTGAATCGAGAACTCTACCCTGTAAGGTGATGCTGTCCGATTGCGGGGAAGCAGCCGCCTGCGTAATTGCATGGCAAATCGGCAAGCACAACAGTGCTGCCATAACCAGCAGCGCACACCGTAATCGCCTGCAATGCCAGGTTTGAGTTAACGACCGCAATCGATTGGAACTATCCACGCTAGAGGCCGAAGGTACTCCCAGATTTTACCCGGTTGCTTTTTAGACGTGTGCCGATGCATCCGGAATTACGCTTGTCTTCTTACTCATTGGGCCTGCACTCGATCAAGTCGAAACGCCGCGGCCTGGAAGTCGCCATGCAGATCGAGACTGATGCCAGCATTCATCCAATATTTCCCACTTGCCGATTCCGGGGGGTTGCCTGCGGGCTTCATGCCAATCCAGTGAAGGCGGTATTCGGCCTTCGCATCAAGGCCGCGAAGGTAGATTAGCGGAAAGGGATATCCGAACTGGCTTGAATGCAGAAATGCGAAGACAACCGCCTGATCCTGACTCAGTGAAACGGATTCGGTAACCGAAAACTGGCTGCCATTCCGTGGCGAGACGAGCCGGTAGAGCGACCCATGCTGAACGGTTTCGCGAGCCTGCTTATATTCGGCCACAAGATGTTTGGCGGTAGCAAAGTCCTCATCCTGCCAGTTTCTGAGATTGGCCCCAATGCCAAGCGAGCCCTGCATTGAGGAGAGGAAGCGGTATTCGAGCGACGTTGTCCGGTGGTTGACCCAGTTTGGCGAGTCTGTCACCCAGGCCATCATCACGCCCGGGGTGTAAGCGTAGGTAAATCCGTCCTGGATGGTCAGGCGGTCGAAGGGATCTGTATTGTCCGAGGGCCAGACCTCGTCGGTTAATCCAAGTATGCCGAGATCGACGCGGCCTCCACCTCCGGAGCAGGATTCTATTTCGACACCGGGGTGCTTTGCTCGCAGCTCGCGAAGGATGCTGTAGAGATTGTCGACGTATTTTACATAGACCTGCTTCTGTTCTTCCGGTGCCAAGGCGGGCCAGCCCGGCTCAGACCAGTTGCGGTTGTAATCCCATTTGAGAAACGAAATCTGGTTGTCGGTGAGCAATTTGTCGAGGAATCCATAAACATAAGCACGCACGTCGGGCCGCGCAAGGTTGAGCACAAGCTGGTTCCGCCCTTCGGTGCGGGGCCGGCCGGTAAAGTTCAACACCCAGTCCGGGTGTTGTCGATATAGGTCGCTGTCTGGATTGACCATCTCGGGCTCAACCCAGAGACCGAAGTCCATGCCCAGCGCATGTACACGCTCGATGAGCGGCTTGAGCCCATGTGGAAACTTCTGCGGGTTCACGTACCAGTCGCCAAGTCCCGCATGGTCGTCTTTCCGCTGGCCAAACCAGCCATCGTCCATCACAAAGCGCTCGACACCGATCGACGCAGCCTTTTCCGCGAGCGCCAGCTGCCCCGCTTCGTCTACGGAGAACTCAGTCGCCTCCCACGAGTTGTAGAGCACAGGCCGCGGACGCGGATTGGGGCGCTGCGGCAGGATCCTGGTGAGCTCAAAGCGGTGAAGGAGACGCGAGGCTCCGCCGATGCCATCGTGAGAGTAGCCGCCGTAGAAGATCGGCGTTGAAAGCGTCTCGCCGGGAGCAAGTTTGTAGCCGAAGTCGAACGGATTGTAACCGCCGGTGATACGAATCTGCTGAAGCTGATCCTGCTCGACGGTAATGCGCCAGGAACCGCTCCAGGCGAGCGCTCCGAACCAGACTTCTCCGGCGTCCTGATCGGAGGTGTGTGCACGCTCAATGGCAAACCAGGGATTATTCTGGTGACCGGTTGACCCACGCCTGCTTTCGAGCACGCGAGCGCCCGGCACGATCTTTTCCTGCTGGAACTGATCCTCTCCAGCCCAGCGGCCGGTAAGGTAGTCGAGGGTATAGTCGGTCCCGTGCGGAAGTGTCCACGTAGCTGCTGCTGCCTGCTCGATGACGAGCGGAGCACTGGTGCGGTTCTCGATAACCGCCGAACGGCCGAGAACACCCGTCGCTGTATCGATGTCGTAGTGCAGATCCACGAAGACTTCCCGTTCGACATCCTTGAGGCGGATGGTCAGCCGATCGCCGTTGATGTTGTGCGACAGGTAATGGAGAACGAGGTCCCGATTTCCATCCGGGAAAGTGATCTTAAGCGCTGGCTCGACGTAAAGCCCGGCCCCCCATCCGGCAAACTCCTGCGGCGTAGTTGCGACCGGCAGATCGAAAGAAGCATTGCCCGCGTTGGTGTGCGCTTGCGGAAAAGAGTCGGCCGGGGTGAGCCGGCGTCCCCAGTAAATGGGCTGGAGTTCATCGAGATCATTCACGCCGAACACGTAGGAGACATCGCCTCCTTCGATCCGGAAAACCTTCGTGGCAGAGTCGAAGCGAATCGAAGGCGCTGTCTGCTGCGCATACATGCCTGTGGAAGTCATGGAAGTTGCGGCGGTGAGAAAAATGCCGAAGCAAATGCGCAGAGACGTGGAATGCAAATCAGCTCTCCTGAATAGTGCGCTTCTGATGTACTTTATCTGAGCGACTCCGATTTTACGCAAGTCTGTATGTACCCGCGCCAGGTATCCCCGGGAGGGCTTGAGTTGCGATTCGCATTGCGAGGACGAATTAGCAATTCGTCTCCTAATTCCCCCCGCCAGTGATCCAGCGATAGTACGGATTCGTGTCATCGGCAGCCATCACGCGCTGGAGAGCCTGACTCCATTGTTCTCTGTCACCGTTGTAAGCAGCGATGCCGGCTGCATAGAAGTCCGACAGGCTGTCGCGCTGGCGTTTAATTTCCTCACGCAGAGAATCGTCGGCGTCTGTCAGCGGTGGATCCGTGCGGAGAGCAAGCAACTCGGGCAGAGTCCGCGTAATCTCGTTGGGATGTACCCAGGGCGCATACTCAATGCGCGGATTATTGTCGGTCACCGGGGGGACATTCGATGCATAACGTTCCAGACCCTCTCGTCCGGTGACCCAGGTAGCAAGCAGGGCCGCAGGCGAAGAGATGCCGACGGCCTGCAAGGGAGTGTTGACGCCACTCCGATAGAATCGGTTGGCGATTCGGGCGGCGTTCAACTCGATGTGCGAGTAGGAACCGACGAGGAGCATTTCGTGCAGCTCTGTAGTCCAGAGAGACGCATAGGGAAAGACATCGAGGAAGCTGCGCACCAGCGAGCGGGTATCCTCGTCATTCTGCGTTGCGAGGGGCAGCCATTGCGCAAAGAGCCCGTCCGGCTGGAGTCGCTTGCCGGCGAGCCGATAGAAGTCCGTTGAATAGAGGTTAACGACGCCCTCCGCCGAAGGCGGTGGAGGCTCTAACGTAATGAGGTCATAGCGCTCTGTACTGCGCAGCAGCTCCTGCCGCCCATCGGCGATGCGAATCTGCATGCGTGGGTCGGAGCCGGCCTTGTAGTTCTCGGGGAAGAGTTGGCCTGCGCTCACAACGGCAGGAAGGAGCTCCACGCAGACTCTTCGCTGCAAATCCGGATAGCGCAGAAGGGCCCCCGCGGTGATACCTGTCCCGAAGCCGATCACCAATGCCGACTTTGGCTCGCCGCGATGGATGATCAGCGGCAGCATCGCCTGCAGTCGCATGTAGCGCAGAGACGGCATGGCATCCCCGGAGTTCGACACGCCCTGAATGTAGAGCCGGCGGAAGACGTGGTCGCCCGGGTTCTGTTGCGCGACGGCGACCGTTGCGCCGCGACCCTCCTGGTAGAAGACGAGATTCCCGCCTCCGCGCGTTGTGAGCAGCAGCCGTGCCAGGCGGTCGGGTGGCGTGAGGATTCCTCCAGCAACGGCAACGAGTCCGAGCAGGCAAACAGCCCATTGCATTTTTCTGGTCGCGTTCGAGCCCATCACCACCGCCAGTGCACCGACAGTTGCCGAGGCAATCGCGAGTACGCTGAGCGTTCGCACTAATCCGAGTACAGGAACCAGGAGAAAGCCTGTGAGCAGGGTTCCGGCGATGCCTCCAGCGGTGTTGAGCGCGAGCACTGTACCCACATCTCTGCCGGCTCGTCGCGCTCCTGCCGTCAAACGCAATGCTGCGGGGAAGGCGGCGCCCAGCAGGATGGTCGGCACAAAGACGATGCCGAGAGCTGCAATGGCAAACTGCGCACACATGCGCACGAATTCGCTGCCTGTGGCCGCAAAGGCCAGTCTGCCTGCCTCGAACTGGAATCGTAACTGCCACAGGTTTAAACCGGTGATCTCGAGAAGCGCTACGACTCCGGCTGCGGAGATAAGCAGGCCAAAGATTCCCCACGGATCGCGTACCCGGTGATCAAAGCGCGCATAGAGAGCGCTTCCGATAACAAGTCCCGCAAGATAGGTCGCCAGGACCACGGAGAATGCAAAAACCCTGGTGCTGAGGAACTGAGCCATAGCCTGCGACCATACGACTTCATAGCCGAGAGCGATGCCGCCTGCCACAGCATAAAGAGCAAGCGCTGTGCGCGATCTCACGAAAGATGAGTCGGGGGCTGTCGCGCTTTCCTCGGCAGATTCCGGTACGGCGCGACGGTCGAGAATCAACGCAATCGCTGCGGCCGCAAGATTAAAGAGTGCGGCTGCGAACGCCGTGCCTCGTACTCCGAGCCATGGCAACAAGCTGAAGGAACTCAGCAGCGCGCCGGCGATGCCTCCGGCTGTGTTGGCGGCATAGACCCAGCCACCGGTCTGCGCGATATGAGCAGACCCTGCGGCGAGAGAGCGCACAGCTACCGGCAGCGTTCCTCCCATAAGAAGGGCGGGAATTGCCACCAGCAGAAAGGGCAGCGCCCAGGCGAGAAAGCCGGTACGGGCCTGGATCGCTACGAATGGTCCTGCGGCGTGCGCCAGCAAAATCGTTGCAGTTACTCCTGCCAGGGCGACACCAACTTCCAGAAGAGAATAAAGCAGGAGAGGCCGTCTCCATCGATCGGCTATGCGGCCAATCAGTGCGCTGCCGAGGGCAAGTCCGGCGAAGAAGGCACTGACGGCGATGGTGATGGAATAGATCTCGACACCGACGACCAAGGTAAGCTGTCTGATCCAGAGAACCTGATAGATCAGCGCAGCAGTGCCGGAAGAGAAGAGCAGGAGGGCAAACAAAGCCGATCTTGCGCTGAGATGGTTACGCTCAATCCCGGAGACCTCCGGGGCCGGCGCATTCCTGTTGCCATCCCTGTTCTCTGTTTTCTTTCTGGAAGCAGAGGCAGCTTTTACGGCTGGCATCGGTATCCCCCGGTCAAAGTAAGCCCGCTCCATTGCAGGAAATCAATCATCGCACGGCTTACCCGCGCTCAGCTGCTCATGATGAGGACCGCCACCACCGCGCATCCTAATATGACGACCAGGACCGCAGCAACGGAAGCAGCTGTGACCTGAGGCGGATTGCGATGACGGGTCTCTGCGAGTACACGAACAGCTCTGACGTGATTCCAGGCAACAATTGCAAGCAGCAGCGTGCTTATGGCGGTCAGGCTTATTCCAACAAAATGGGCACTGTGCACCCAGGCGGCCTGGTTTAGCCAGGCAGTTCCGGCGGCCATGCGCGCCTCATGCATGAACTGGACACCTTTGTCGAAGGCGACTCCGGCAGCCATTAACGAAACCGCTGTACGTATCCACGCGAGCAGGGTGCGGTCCCACGCCAACTGGGTACGCTGTGCGGCGAAATCGGTTCGAGGATCAGGTTCCTGGGGCGGACTCGGCGGGCATGTTAGCCATAGCAATCAGCCTCTGAATGTGGGAAAAATCATTTATGTGCTGGTGCCGGTGGCAGGAAGAGTTTGAGATAGGTAATAGAAAAGACGATGACCTTGCCTGAAGTCTTGGCCTCCACACCGTATTGCTGTTCGTAACGGACATCGAAGGCCATGTGCCACTTGATGTTGGTGTACTTCCATTCGCCGCCGGTGGCGAAGGCGCGGTCCAGGACTCCGGCGAGCAGCGGATTAACCCCGCTGCCTGAGTCCCCTGAGAGCTTCTGGTAGGCATAGCCGACGACGCCCGCGTTCATCTGGTATTTGTCGAAGCGGCGTCCAAAGCTGTATTCGCCAGTGAACATGGGGCCGGGCTTGATATCGACGCCCTCTTTGGTCTGGTTAATCTCCCAGGTGGTGAGGACTGAGGTGTTCCAGAGCTTGCGCTTGTCGATGCTGTAGGTGGTGCCGGCCTGAATCTGCTGCTCCCAGAAGCCGAGGCCGGGATTCAAGGCAGCCGAAGGGTTGAATTGGCCGGTCGGTGCCCAGAAGCCGTAGTTGACCAGGAAATTTGCGTTTCCTTTCGTCCAGCCGAGCACGATTGGTGCGAAATAGCAATCCGAGAGGCCGCCGGATTCGGCGGTTGTATTAAATTCGTCCGCAGTAAAGCGGGTGTTTACGGCGGGAACGAGAAAGCTCCATCCATAATCTGCGCCGAGGAGCTTCTTCGGCGTGGTCATGGAGAAGCCTGCCATCTGCGCGGCGACGGTGATATCGGGACTCAGGATCGTATTTCCGTTTGGTCCCTTCAGGGTATCGACCGGGTTCACATAGCCAAGGTAGGTGCCGAAAAAGCCGGGAGGCGCGCCGGAGCCATTCTCAAGGCCAGTGGCTCCGCCAAGATAGTGGCCGACCTGCTGGGCAGAAAGCGAGGAATGAAAGAGAGCGATCGATGCGATTGCGACCAGAAGCCAGATTTTCAGCGCTGAACTTCGAATCCAACGAGTCAGAAGGCACCTCCGTGGTGTGGATACTTTCAGAAGCGTTGACTTGCAGGAGAGAAGAAGAACAACAGAAACCCGGTGATGCCTTCACACCGCCGAGTTTCTGGCTGGTTTCGGGTTGTCAGGCTGTTCAGTCTTTTGCGCCTTGCACGTGTTGTTGCACCTGCTGCATCTGCTGAATTCTCTGCTTTACAGCATCTTCGATCTGATCGACAGAGAAGCTGGCCGGCGTCTGGCTAGGCGGATATTGGATGAAGGTTTGCAGGAATTCTGCCGCTCTCCTTGTTCCCTCGAACACTACGTAAACGTTCTCGGCCCTCCAGGCATCATATCCATCGCCCGAGACCGGGGCGTGCTCATAGGGATCCATGCGCAAATTGAACATCTTCGGCAGTCGCAGGCATGTAAATGGATTGGCCCAGATGTCTAGCTGACCCGGTTGCCGCTGTTCGCAGAAGACGATCTTCCAGGCGGTCGTACTCGTTGCTCCGGGTTCCAGGACATCGAACCGCATCGCAACCAGCTGTCCATCGTCGTCGAAGTAGTAATACTCATTGCGGGCGCTGTGCGGCTGCTGGCCAGTGAGATAAAGCAACTGGTTGAAACCGTCGAGGTGCACCTTGAAGGTCTTGCCGCCGACGCTGGTTCCCTTGAGCAGCTGTTCCTTGATATTCGGCTCTCCCGCGGCGGCGAGCAGCGTGGGAAACCAGTCGAGCCCGGAGAAGAGCTCGTTGGAGACTGACCCGGCCTGGATTTTGCCTGGCCAGCGGATCATGGCCGGTACGCGGAATGCGCCTTCCCAGTTAGAGTCTTTCTCACTGCGGAATGGAGAAACCGCTGCATCGGGCCAGGTGAACATGTTCGGCCCGTTGTCGGTGGTAAAGATGACGATGGTGTTGTCGGCGATCTTGAGGCTGTCGAGCAGTGCGAGCAGTTTGCCGACGTTCTGGTCCATCTCCCACATGCCATCGGCGTAGAAGAAGCCCTTGCCCATACCGGCTTTGCCCTCATACTCAGGCCGGACGTGCGTGAATACATGCATGCGGGTGAAGTTCATCCAGGTAAAGAATGGCGTTCCCGCGTTGGCCTGCTTGGTGATGAAGTCCTCGCACGCTTTTGTCGTCTCGTCGTCGATGGTTTCCATACGCTTCACGGTCAGCGGACCGGTGTCTTCGATCTTGCCGTCCGCATACGAGTGGATGACGCCGCGCGGGTTGTAGCTCTTCAGGAAATCGGGATTGTTACTGAACCAGTAGGGGCGTTCCGGTTCCTCTTCGGCGTTGAGGTGGTAAAGGTTGCCAAAAAACTCGTCAAAGCCATGGTTGGTGGGCAGGAATTCGTCTTTGTCTCCAAGATGATTCTTGCCGAACTGACCCGTGGCGTAACCAAGCGGCTTGAGGGCCTGCGCAATCGTTACGTCCCGTGCCTGCAGGCCGGCCGAAGCGCCGGGAGCTCCGACTTTGGTCAGTCCCGTGCGCCATGCGGACTGACCGGTAATAAAAGTCGCGCGGCCGGCGGTGCAGCTATTCTCCGCGTAGTAGTCGGTGAAGAGCATGCCCTCCTTGGCGATGCGGTCGATGTTAGGCGTGTGGAAGCCCATCAGACCCATGCTGTAGGCGCTGATATCGGTTTGGCCGACGTCGTCGCCGAAGATGACGAGGATGTTTGGTTTCCCGCCGCCTGCGGCGTAGGCAGTCCGCGGCGAGAGGCACATTGCCATCGTGAGAATTAAGAGCATTGGTGCAACGGCGAACGCGGATTTCCTCCGTTTAGCCAGCCGACTGCGTCGATGCGAGGGATCCATCTCAGCTCCTTTCTGCATTTGCACTTCGCGGAATCGCCGCAACGGGAATTGGCGGGGAGTTCCGAATGGCCATCAGCTACGACTGCGTATTACTTGCACGAGCTCGTTCGACGGACAACGCTTGGCGGGCGGGGGAAGCGTTTCACGAAATCAATGCCCGCGTAAAAGCAAATCAAAGGATTTCTCTTTTACGGCTTGGAGCTATGAAGACGCATCAGGGCAAAGCATGGAGCGGGTCGATTATCGTCGGGGCTCTGCGATAAGTCAAGGCGAAGAGGATGTTCCTGTCCGAGAGACTTTGCAGGAATTTAGCGCTATAGTTACTCGAATCGGATATCGGCAGTGAGTGAGTCTCGCGGTTCAGCGGAAGCAGACATATCTACAAGCGGTGACCAAGGGCAGAGATATTGATGACTTCGCGCGAGTCGATCCTGCAATTGCAAAAGCGAATCAGTGAAACGGTTCTGGGGCAGGAGGCGATGATTGAGCGCCTGCTGATCGGGCTGCTGGCGAACGGCAATCTGCTCGTCGAGGGGCTGCCGGGGCTGGCGAAGACGCGTGCGATCAAGAAGCTGAGCAGCTTTCTCGATGCGGGGCTGTCGCGGATTCAGTTCACGCCCGATCTGCTGCCGTCGGACATTACCGGGTCGGAGATTTATTACACGGCTGACGGCAAGGGGGAGTTCCGTTTTCAGCCGGGGCCGGTGTTTAACAACCTTGTTCTCGCTGATGAAATCAATCGCGCTCCGGCAAAGGTGCAGGCGGCGCTGCTGGAAGCGATGGAAGAGCGCACGGTGACGGTTGGCGGCACGACGCATGTGCTCCCAAAGCTCTTTCTCGTGATGGCGACGCAGAATCCGATCGAGCAGGAAGGGACGTATCCCTTACCTGAGGCGCAGATGGACCGCTTTCTGATGCATTTGTATGTGAGCTATCCGGAAGAGAAGTCGGAGCGCGACATCATGCTGCTGGTGCGTGGCGAAGAGGCGGAGGATCCCGCGGGCGCAGGTCAGTTCGGCTCAGCGCAGCAGGAGCGCATTGGGCAAGAGGTGATTTTCACAGCACGGAGCGAAATTCACTCCGTGCAGATGGCTCCCGCGGTTGAGGAATACATCGTGGCATTGATTGAGACGACGCGGTATCCGGAGCGGTACGACAAGGACCTGCGCAAATGGATTCAGATTGGAGCGAGTCCACGAGGAACCATCGGCCTCGACAAATGCTCCCGCGCCTATGCGTGGCTCCAGGGCCGCGACTACGTGCGCCCTGACGATGTGCAGGCCATCGCCCACGATGTGTTGCGTCACCGCATCCTGCTGAGCTATGACGCCCAGGCCGAGGGAGTGAAGACCGATAAGGTGATCGACAAAGTTGTGGAGCTGGTCGCGGTTGCGTAGACGGGATTATCCGCCATGGGAGCCTATGCCGAACTCGATTCGCTGATTGCGTTGCAGTTCAAGGTTGGCGGATTTTCGCTGAAGCACAACCAGCCCGTACACAGCCTGCTCTTTGGAAGGCGCGCATCGCATGTGCGTGGACGCGGTCTCGACTTCGAAGAGTTGCGAAACTACGTCGCTGGAGATGACGTTCGCAGCATCGACTGGCGCGTAACGGCGCGAATGAAGAAGCCGTACGTGCGCGTGTATTCCGAGGAGCGAGACCGGCCCACGATGCTGGTCGTCGACCAGCGCATCAACATGTTCTTTGGAAGCCACAGGTCGATGAAATCTGTCGTTGCGGCAGAGGTGTGCGCGCTCGCAGCATGGCGAGTGTTTCACCAGGGAGATCGTGTGGGCGCCTTCGTCTTCAACGACGATGCGACCGGGCAGGTGCGCATGCATCGCAGCCGCGCCACGGTGCTGCGGATACTTGACCGCATCTCCTATCAGAATCATCTCCTGCGCGCCGATACCCCCGCGCAGCCACGGCCTGCGCGGCTGAACGAAGTGCTGGAATCGGTGGCACGCGTTTGCCGGCATGATGCGTTGATTCTGATTGCGAGCGATTTCGACGGCGCAGATGAGGCGACGCGCGATCTGCTGCTACATCTGTCGCATTCGAATGACGTCATCTGCTGTTTGGTCTACGATCCGTTGGCCATAAAACTTCCGCCGGCTGAACAACTGGTCGTCAGCACCGGCGAGCTGCAGATCGAGCTGCAACTGGGCGAGGAGAAGGTGCGCAAGAGCATTGTGGAGGCATCGGACAAGCGTATCCGCTCGATTCTTGCATGGCAGCATGAGCTAGGGATTCCGGTGCTTCCAATCAGCACCGCAGAAGATGTGGGCCAGCAGGTGCGCCATTTGCTCGGACAGGTTGCCGCATTGCGGAGGCGAGTGTGAACGCGCCACTCGACAAGCTGCACGACTTTTATCAGCCGGCGCCGCCTGCCTGGACTCCGCAGACTGTTGGCTGGTATGTGGTTTTTGTACTCGCCGGACTGCTTATCTTATGGATGATCGTTCACAACGTGCGCAGATGGCTCAGGAATCGCTACCGTCGCGAAGCGCTTCGTGAGCTTGCTCTCCTGCAGCCCGATCAGTTCTCCAGGCTGCTCAAACGCACAGCCCTCACTGCATGGCCGCGGGAGAAAGTCGCTTCATTGAGCGGCGAAGCATGGCTTCAGTTCCTCGGTGAGTCATCAAAGAGCGACGTATTTCACCGTGAGCCCGGAAACCATATTGAAGAGATAGCGCTCCGGCCAGAAACCCTGTCGAGCCACGATGAGCAGGAGCTACGAAGGTTAGCGGCTGAGTGGATCAGGAGGCATCGTGTACAGGCTTGAGTATCCCTGGCTACTCGCACTGCTCCCATTGCCATTGCTCATCTACTGGCTGCTGCCTCCTTTTAAGGAGGAACAGGATTCGCTGCGGTTGACCTTCTTCCATTACATCAGCTCGAACCTGGGCCTCACTCCTGAGCAGGGAGCGGTAATACCGAAGACAAATTGGGTACAGAGGATCCTCGCGCCCGTCTGCTGGAGCCTCATGATTCTTGCGCTGGCGCGGCCGCAGTTCATCGAGCCACCGATACCAAAAATCCAGCCGGCGCGCGACCTGATGCTAGCGCTCGATATTTCGCAGTCAATGGAGACTCCGGACTTCCTCACGCCCGACGGCAAGCGGATGCGACGGGTCGCTGCTGTCAAGCAAGTGGTCAGCGAGTTCATCCGCAAGCGCAAGAACGACCGCATCGGGCTGATCGTCTTCGGACAAGCCGCCTATCCAGTCACTCCTTTCACGCTTGATCACGATGCTGACCTCAAAATACTCAGCCAGACCGATGCAGGCATGGCAGGTCCACAGACGATGATCGGCGATGCGATCGGCCTCGCGATTAAGGAGTTTCAGCAAAGTGAGGCCAAGCAGCGGGTGCTGATCCTGCTTACCGACGGCAATGACACGGGCAGCCTCATGCCGCCGCGCAAGGCGGCCGAGATCGCCAGTCAGAACGGTATCACCATCCACGTTGTGGGCCTGGGCGATCCTCGCGCCAAAGGCGAAGATAAAGTTGACTACGCCGCGCTGAACGCGATCGCCAAAGCCACCGGAGGCCAGGTTTTCCATGGCGAGAATCGCGTGGAACTCGAAAAAGTCTATGCCACGCTCGATAAGATCACCCCGCAGAATTTCAAAACCCTAAGCTATCAACCACGGCGTGAACTCTTCATGGTTCCACTTGCAGCCGCTATTCTTCTGCTCGTCGGCTATCACCTGCTCATGCTCATTGTCAGCCTGGTGTTGAGGCTCATCTCACGCCATCGCTCATCGGACGAAGCCGCAACCTCCGATGTCTTCAAGGTGCATGTGTGAGTGAGTGGCGGGCGGTGCTGCATTTTTTGCGACCCCAGTGGCTGTGGCTACTGCTGGCCATACCTGTCCTCTATTTGTCATTCCACATTCGCGATGACGTACGCGCGCGGTGGAAGCGGTACATCGATCCTGAGCTTCTTGACCACCTCATCGTTGCCCGCAAGCGGCGCTGGCGCTTCCGTCCTATCCACATGGTGTGCCTTCTCATCCTTCTTGGAGCCCTTGCCATCGCCGGGCCGACGTGGAAGCGCGAGCAGCCTCCATTCACGGAGGACAAGGCGCCGCTGGTCATCGCGCTCGATCTCTCGCAGACCATGGACGCCATCGACCTTGATCCTACTCGATTGGAGCGCGCCAAGCTGAAGCTGCGCGATCTGCTTAAGGTGAGAAATGGCGGTCGCACCGCGCTCTTTGTATACGCAGGCAGCGCGCACATGGTCCTGCCATTCACAACGGATTTCTCCTTGCTTGATCTCTATCTCAGCTCGCTATCTACCTCTTTGATGCCGAGCACAGGAAAGAACACCGCGAAGTCCCTGCGCGCAATCGAAGATTTTCTGAAAGATGAATCCGTTCCCGGCACAATCCTGTTCGTCACTGACGGAATAGAGCCACAGGCGCTGCCCGCATTCAGGCAATTTACGGCCCAGGACGAAAATCAAAATGACATTCTCGTTGTGGGTGTAGGGACCTCGAGCGGCGGCCCGGTGCGTACTGCGAGTAACGGATTCCTCACCGACCGCTTCGGACGCCGTGTCTACGCAAAGCTCGATGTGAGTGCCCTGCGTTCTCTGAGCTATCTCGATATTGCTGCCACAACGCTCACGCTCAACGATGACGATATCGACTGGATACAGCGCCGAGTGCAGCATCATCTTCAGGCAGTGCAGCAGCGCGACAGCAAAACGCGGTGGGTCGACGAAGGCTACTGGCTCACCATTCCCATCGCAGCCATTGCCATTTTCTGGTTCCGAAAGGGATGGACGGTGCGGTGGACTTCAGCGGCACTGGCTGTTGTTTTCGTCCTGCCCCCACCTGGCGATCAGTCAGGTTTTTCGTGGACAAATGCATGGATGGATCTTTGGCTGACGCACGATCAGCAGGGCCGCTACTACTTCGAGCGAGGGGAATATAAGGAAGCTGCGGCGAAGTTCGAGAACCCGATCTGGAAAGGGCTTGCACTCTCTCGCGCAGGCGATTACGAGGACGCGCTGAACGCCTTCGCCCTCAGCGATTCGGCTGAAGCGTGGTACGACCAGGGCAATGCACTCGCGCATATGGGTAAATATCCTGACGCTGTGCAGGCCTACCAGCAAGCGATTGCCCGGCGTCATGGCTGGCCGGAGGCACAGGAGAACTTTGCCCTGGTGGAGTCGCTCATTCCGAAAGCCAAGAACAAAGACAAGGATCAGCAGGAAGAAGCGCCCAATCTACCGCCAGATCAGGTGAAGTTCGACGAGAAGGGTGAGCAGGGCAAGAAGACGCAAGTGCGGATCAAGCTTGATCCCAAGAAGATGGCTGAAATCTGGATGCGCAATATCCAGACCACCCCCGCAGATTTTCTCAGGCGTCGCTTCGCCATGCAGGCGGCTGAGGAACGCCAGCCATGAGGCGTGTTGTTGTCTGGCTGGCAGCGCTCTTCTCCTTCATGGCAGCGGCGCAGACGCCTGTCGTTCGTGCTCGAATCGATCCGGCCAAAGGCATTCTCGTCGGGCAGTCGGTGCGCCTCACCGTCTCGGTCTTCGTGCCCAACTACTTCACCGGCAGCCCGGAGTTTCCGGAGTTCGAGATCGATAATGCGATTGTTGTTCTGCCTCAGGACCGTCCGCAGAACTCGAACGAGCAGATCGGCGGAGTAACCTACGCGGGCATTACCGAGACCTACACCATCTATCCACAACAGCCTGGAGACTATCAGCTGCCGCCTGCGGAGATCACTGTTTCCTACGCAAGCGCGCCGCCGAAATCGACCGAGGCTCACCTGCCTCTACCGGGTCTCAGCTTTCACGCTGACGTTCCCGCAGCGGCGAAGAATCTCGACTATTTTCTTCCAACAACGAGCCTGACCATTCACCAGAAATGGTCGTCACCGCTCAAGAATCTTCGCGCCGGCGATACGATCGAGCGAACTGTAACTGTGACGGCGACGAAAATGCAGGCCATGCTGATTCCACCGCTGCCGATGGATGCGCCCGACGGAATTCGCGTCTACCAGGACGAGCCAACGGTACAGGATCAGAAGACCGATCGCGGCGAATTCGTCTACGGACGTCGAACGCAATCTGCAAAGTATTTCATCGAGAAGGAAGGCGATTACACGCTCCCGCCGATCGAGCTGAAATGGTGGAGTCTTTCCACGAATCGACTGGTTACGGCCGCCCAGCCTGCCGTTCACTTTACCGCTGCCGCAAATCCAAATTATGTGGCAGAGCTTCCACCGGAACCCGAACCAACGGCCGCCGCACAGCCCAGACGAGCATCCTTGTGGAGCAGGTACAGGCTCCGGATTCGAGTGGTTGCTCCGGTCTGTGTTGCATGCCTCGTGCTCTTGCTGGTGGGCTGGCGCTACATTCCCCGCGCCTATCGCCGCTTCCAGGCATCGCAGATGAGGAGAGAGCGTTCCGAGCCGGCATATTTTCGCAAACTGCAACTCGCGTGCAGGGGCAACCGCGCCGCTGAGGCGTATGCATCTTTGCTGAAGTGGCTAACACGTTCCCATCCAGGCGCAACCGTCGGGGAATTTCTGAGCCGCTCGGCTGATCCCGCTCTTGAGGCTGAAACAGGCCTTCTAGGTGCTTCTCTCTTTTCGAAAAACAATCAGAGTGCCCAATGGAACGGCAGGAAAATGGCTGACCTTCTGAAACAGCATCGCAGAAATCACAATACATATACGGCGAAACGCCCGTATCTGTCGAAACTAAATCCGTGACTCTTTCGAGCCCAGTTTGGGCACAGTCGATGGCGACTGCTGAAGGTGATTAGTTGTAAGTGATTGAGTTTATGGTGCCGGGACGGGGGGTCGAACCCCGATGACCGCACGTTCTGCTCACATTCCCAGCCCTAACCCAGTGCCCTGTTCCAGTCCCTGTGCTGGTGATGGAGCCATCTTCTGTTGCATGGAAGCTATCGCCTGTTCAGGCTTGTAGGCGCTCTGATGCGAAACATCATGGCCGAGCGCGCTTGTGACAGCTTCTCCCGGTCATTCGTGAAAATCTGGGCGTCCCACTGGCCGCGTGAAACCGAGACATAGGCCATGCGGTTGTTCAGCAAGTCCCTTGCGCCAAGCTCGGTATCCACATGAATCAACACGCGTTCCGCAGTCTGTCCCTGGCTGGAATAGCTGGTCACGGCATAACCGTGGTCAAGGTGCGGAAAACGCTGTGAGTCGAAATCCACGCTGCGCCCACGGTCCAGCTTTAACCGTATCCCGCCATCCTGTGTGCGATGTTCTCCACCGTTCCGATTAGCGATCTTCAGCTCTTGATTTGGCGCGGTGAACTGGACGCGGTCGCCGAGAGAAAACGCCTTCTCCTGCTCGCGGTATACGGAGACGCCCATCTGACGACGCGGATCGTATGTCGTCTGCTCTCTGTTGGCTCGCAGAACGGTCAGCGTATTTTCTTGGGCATGGAGCTCAATCACGCGAGCGTATTATCCCTTTCCAATGCCAGTCTCCCTCGATGCTCGTGAATAGCGTAGGATGTCGTCGATCTGATACTGCTGTGCCCAACTGCGATCTGCGCCGGTCATCTCCTGGCGCGGCACAAGCATTTGCATAGGATGTTCCTGCGTGTTCACGATGCCGCGCGATTGAAGTTCTTTGTGAATCTGCTGGTTGATCTCATTACGCGAACGGTTGTCCGGTGAGATAACCAACGTGCTTTCCGGCGACGAGGCATATTCACGAGCGATTGCAGCGATGCGCTCCCCGCGCTCCTTCAACTCATGTACGCGGCCTTGCTGGTCCAGACTTTCGACCGCGGCTCCTACCTGCCCACGCGCTAGTTGCTCGACGGCGTGTTTCATTTCGGGGTCATGCTGACGAACAATCTCATCCAGCTTGACCGTAAGCATCCCTGCCTCCTGAAGCTGCGCGAAGGGCCGGCCAGCTTCGACGCCTTCGTGTTGACGGGTGTCTCCAACCAGCAGAACGCGGTCATTCTGGTGAAGGTGCATCACAAACTCGTGCATCTGGCGCGTTGAGGCCAGCGATGATTCGTCGAGCACAAAGAGTCTCTTTTCTCCTGTTTCCGGCTGCTCTCCTCGAACAAGGTGGCGCTGGAAGGTCGAAGTCCTCATGCCAGCTTCGGACAGCTTCTGCGCAGCTCGGGATGTTGGGGCAAAGCCTTCGACTGTGTAACCCTGTGCCTCTGCACCTTCACGGATGACAGCCAGCGTCGTTGTCTTTCCTACTCCAGCAGGGCCATCCAGACCTACTATCTTTTCCCGGCTCAGGAAAATCTCATCGACTGCATGAAGCTGTGCCTTGCTCAACTCCGGGTGTTGGTCCTCGATCCGTATTCGCAATGAAGGCGAAACCAGCATCGAGTTCTCAAAGCTGCGCTGATTGCCTTGGCGCATGGAACCAACAATCTCGCGCTCCAGGCGAACCATCTCAGAGGTCGTATACTGCGGCGCAGCTCTGCCGTCCGTACATTCCACGCGTCGAAACTCGCCTCGAATGACTCTCTGCTCAAATTCCTGCCGCACCCGGCTATAGGTGACTTCTCCCATACCGCGATCGATTGCGGCTTGTAGGATGGTTCGCTCATCCTGCACAGCAGAACGTTCGAAGACGTGATGGCGTGAGTACGTTACGGACTGTTGTGCTGTCTTCTCCGGCTGCATCGCATGGTGTTGTGTCTGCTGCTTTGCCTGCAAGACAATACGTTCAGCCTGATGGCCGAACTTGGCAGCGAGTTCACGGTGCTGCTGCAGCACCTCTTCACGCGAGAGCAGGTCTTTACTATCCCTCGTGCGATGAGGGGCAACCTGCGCAGCACCTGCACCATCCCTGCCTATCCCTTGTAAGTGCTCTTTGATTTGCGCCCGGCGCAAACTCGATGCGTCCAGATACTCTCGCGTGTAGCCCTTGATCTCCGGCTGCCCATATTCCCCGCGCTCAATCTCATAACCAAGTCTTTGTAACCGCATGGCAAGTTCTGAGCGGTACACGCTGGTCGCATAGTGTTGAGACTGAAATAGGCTGCGTTCTTGAAGCGCGCGTGTTTGGCCGTTCTCGGGTTCCGTGACGTTGAAGATCACAGCATGCGTATGAAGCTGCGGGGCAGCATAGCCGTCAACTGGGCGAGCAGTATCGTGCTCAAAGGTTGCAGCGATGAATTTCCCGGTCGTCTCAGGTGCATGAATATTCCCGATGCGTGCCTGTGTATAACGTTCGAGTTCTCGCAACGCCACGTGAACACTTTCACGATGCGCTTCGCGTACACGCTCATCACCACCCACAAGCAGCGTGAGAGAAACAGACTGAAGAGCCACTCGATTTGGGTGGTGCTCCCGGGCTGTTTTGCGCTCGTTGAACTCCCCCAATAGGCCATCAGATAATACCTTTCGAGCGGTTGCAGACCCCACCCGAACCATGCCAGAAATATGGTCAATGTTATCGCGGGAACAGCAGACATGAGCAGCGCAATTCGCAACGGAAACGCTCTCGGGAGAGGGGCCATTGCACGGTGAGTTCTCCGCCTATTTCGTCCCGCTTTGCAGTTGCTTTTGAGTCAGGAATTCCCGTGCCTTTTGCTCTTTAATGGAGTCCGCATGTGCGGACATTTTGCGGAGTTCTTCGACGCTTATGGGGCCCTCGGATGCCTTGGCAAACAGGTTCAGCATCAGAGAACGCATTCCCATAATTTCGGCCAGCAGGATCGGATCGATAAGCTCTTGCGAGACGCGCGCCTGTGTCAACGCGGCATCGCGAAGCCATTCCGCCACCTTCTTCCCGGCTTTGGCTGTAGCAGATTCTACCTCGGCAAACTCCGCCTCTGTAAGCCGCGTAGCAATGGATTTCGCACGATACGTCTCATTCGCCGGATTGGCAGGAGCCGCTGAAGGAATTGCCAGTTGTTGCTTGGTATCAGAAGAAGCCATGAAAAAGGGCCTCGCATGGGCACTATGGTTGCATGGCTTGGATGCGCGCAACGCAGCGCCGGTTTCTATCGTTGCTTTCGAAAGCAAGGTGTTCATGCACGAAAACACCACATCGTCTCAAGTGGACAACAATGTTTACATCCGTAAACGTCAAACCGCAATAAGCTGAAACGGCTCACGTTACCGATTGCTAACGAGAAACTGCTTAACAGCTCCCTTTTGGGGATGACGTGTCACAATTTTTCCGGTGCGAAGCGCCGCACGCTCTGAACTGCACCACTGAAGCGAGGCTCGGATTACGAACACCGTCCATTCGGAAGTGACGAAGCGACTGGAACCAATAGTTCAGATGGATCACGCAGCGATGGCTTGAACGTCAAGGGGAGAAGATGTTTGCGGTCATTTTCCGATTAGTCGGTCTTTCGTCCAACAAGTGGTTCTGGCCAAGAAAGGGTTGGCGGCCTTCTGGTATGTCATTGCGTATTGCCCGTCTGCGCCCATTGCGCAAAGATCTTTGGAGAAACTGCCGATTGCATAGGCACGTAGTGGAATTGTTTAGCCAGAACAAACTGCTCTAGGGCCTGATTCCGCAGCTTATCCGAGTCAGCCTCATTCTTTGGATCTGCAAGGATCACCTGGGAAAGCAATGAGGCTCCTAGATAGAAATGAGCAGCGCTAACGTGCTGCCCGCCGCCGTCCTCCAGATATCTGCCGATCACATCGTTCACTGCGCTGAATTGGGATGCATAGAACTCGGCAACGCCCTGAACGAGGTTCTTTTCGAGCGCCTGTTTATCGTCCTTCATTTTGTTGAGCACACGAGTTCGGGCAGCGAGTGTTTCGGTCCCCCGTCCGTTCAGTTTCAACGCAGCGTCGTAAGCCTGCAATGCACCTTTTAGATCTCCGCCAGGTTCATCGCGCCGCGCAATGGCAAGCCAGTTTTTGATTCTCTCCGCATCATTGCTCTTGGGCGCAGGAACCTGCGCTTCTTGCACAGGCGCCGATGGCGAAGCTGTCTGTTCTGTTTTCTTCTGGTCCGCCTTTGCTTGAGCATCGAGCGCCTGGCGCATCCGTTCCAATGGCTGGCCCGGACCGTCAGGCTTTATCGTCGCCGCTGACTGATATTTCTGCGCTGCTCCCTTGTAATCGCCGCTTCGATCCAGTTCATCAGCTTGCTTCATCGCATCGCGGTACGCGTTGATATTTGATTCAAGCTTGTTCGCCGCGGACTGCAACGTCGCGGAGTGCCTGTGCTTCAACAGATCCTCCGCACGATCAAAGTCACCTCGGCTAAATGCCACGTCCGCCCCTGTCAAGGCCAGCTGGCTGAGCTGCTCCGGCGGCAGCGCGCCCCTTTCAATCTGAGCCCGAAGAATCAATTCCTGTGCCTCGCCCTTTGAGGGACCAAAGGTGATCTTTCCCAGATCACGCAATGCCCCCGAATAGTCCTTGCGTTCGAGTTCCGTGCGTCCTACGTTCAAGTCTGCCTGGAACTGCAGTAGCGCTTTTGCGGCATCTTCGTTGGCTTTCTCGCATTTCTTGCCATATTTCTTGCCATCAAGGCCAGCGGCCTGGCAAAGATATCCGGCCTCCGCCTGCAGATCGCCCGTTTTCCTTGCTTGCTTCGCAAGGTCGCGAAGCTGATCTGCGCTCTTCGCTAGCGGTTGATTCTGGGCCAGCAGCATCGCAGTAGATAGAAAGAACACCGCGCTCAAAGCGATCCTCATTGTCGCGCTCCAGTAAGCATCTGTTGTATGTCCGCGATTCCCATGTCGGTCGTGCACAGATGATCCACAGTAGACAAATTGCACTCAACGGTCTTTTGCTGACCTTCAGCGTCGGCAAAGATCACCTTATACTTGCCAGCTTTCAACCCATTCAATCGCAGCGGAGTTGACCGGTCCACGTCGGGCAGTGCGATTTCTGTGCCCGCCACATCCTGCACGCGCAAAACATTCGCCCAAGGCGACGCGTTGATCTCCATATCGGTCCGTTCTACCACGGCAGCAGGCTTGACCGGGGCGGTTGACACTACGGGTGTTTCCCGATGGCTGACATGGAACAGTACTGCCGAAGCGACAGCCGCCGCACCCACCAATCCCGCAATGTAAACCACTCCCCGTTTCCTGGATGTAATGGCGCGAGCGAACCTTCGTATCTTGCGCGAACCGGCCCTACACCTCAGTCAACCGCTCGTGGTCGCTTCGCACGTCGGGACTGGCAAAGGGAACCGCCGTTTCCGTCCTGCGCAGGACTCCTGAACCTTCCCTGAACGAACCCCGTGCGACCAATTGCCGTGCCGATTCGATCGCATCGCTCAAGATCCGGTCGGCCTTCCGCCTGCGCTTCGCCGCGCATTCCAGCCTCGGCACCGCAACGGAACTCTCTCCGTGAGCTCTCGCCACGTCATCAAGGGCGTTCATGCATCTTTTCAAGTCGCCCGTGGCAAGTGAACGGTCAAACGCAGCAATCGCTTCGTCAGCTGCAGCAAGAACGTCCGCAGCCTCGCGGACTTTGGCTTGTTTCTGTTCCTCTCTTGCCTGCTCTTGTCTTGCCATGGTGAGCAATTGATCGAGATCCTCGTTCGTGCCATGCCTAAGAATCACATCATCAAGTACGAGCCGTGCCTCATCGAAATTCCGCGCCTCCAATGCGACATGTGCCTGGAGAAGCGATTCCGCTCGAGCCGAGTTCTGTTCGATGGTTCTCAGATACTCCCGCACCCGAGCCTTTGCCTGCAAAAGGGTAGCATCTCGTAAAGCATCACACCGGTTGACCATATATCTGCCCTTCCGTCACTCGGTTCGCCCTTCAGGCGTTCCGGCGCAATGTAGTGGAAAGTCCCAAGCAGGGCACCCGTCTTCGTTAGCTGCCTTGTTTGGTCCACAAGACGCGCAATCCCCAAAATCGACGATTGTCACACGCCAGTCGGGCTGAACAGGATATTCGCAGGCTTCACGTCACGATGTACGACGCCGCGTCCATGGGCATGGCCGAGCCCGGCGCAGAGTTGTTCAACAATCGAAATCGCATCAAGCACAGGCAAACGCTTCAACCTGCGTAAGGTCTTCTCGAGCGATTCACCGGCGATAAACTCCATTACAATGAACGGGCTCCCATCGTGCTCGCCCAGTTCGTAAGCCGTTACTATGTTTGGATGGTTCAGGATGCCTGACTTGGCTTCCAGATAAAAACGCTCGCGCAATTCCGGCGTAACCACAGTGAGTGTTTTGATCGCCACATCTCGGCCAATCAGAGGGTCTTGGCCTCGATACACGATGCCCATTCCACCTCGGCCGAGTTCGCCGGTGATGCGATATCTCCCGATCTCCATTACCAAGGCTGATCGGTCAGTGGTCATGTGAGGCTCCATTCTCTTGCATGCTGTCTTTGCAGTTGGACTGTCGTCCCTTAGGGATAAACACTCGAAAGCTCGTTTTATTTCAATTCGGATTGCGTCGTTCGTCCCAATCGAACTTACTGATGATCGAGCGAGCAGTGCCTGTCTTTACAATGATTTAGGCCAGGTTCTGATTCCTCGTTGACTCAGCGGCCGCCAATCATCCGTAGATTCTCGGCACGTCCAATTACATAAGCGCCATTTGGCTCCCGATGCGCTCATTTCTCCGAAAATTTCGCGCACGAGAAAAAAGCAACGGAGGCTGCGCTTTCAATGTTGCAGGTGCGAGTTTAGGAGCGCTTGTAGCGAGGACTGCTATGCCTGACTAAATAGCTGGAACAGCAAGGCGGACCAACTTGGTGCGACTTCGGCAAAATCGTCCCGAGGGGTCCGCAAAACTCTTTAAGCGTCGGTTCGATTCTGCCCCGCTTTCTTTTCTTACTGAGGCGGGTATTCGGTCTCTGGTTCAGCCGGTGGCCCTCCCCCGGGATTTCTTTCCTGGGTGTGATCGTTTCGGCCAAAAAATATCGCTTATCTAAGTGCGAACGTCCCGGACAAAGCAGTTCCTGAACGCAACGTCGTTCGACGTACCAAATTCAATAAGGAAACGGAAGGAAAGACACGATGAAAAACGCTGCCTTTGCATCGCTGCGTACTACCTCTGGAAGCACGAGAGGACTTATCAAACAGACAGACAGTCAGCAATATATACAGACCTTACGTTTGCGGCTTCTCGATATGTCGAGAGTGTCGCAGCGCGCCGTAGACTACTCCATCAAAGCCTACAAACTGGACAGTCCAGAGTTTTGCGCAAACGTCCGAGACAGCACCTATGAAGTCAACATACTCCATCGTGAGATCACTGAGATCGCCCGGGACCTGCTGCTAATGGAGCTTCCGCTCGAGTCAGACTCGCGCTTCGCATTGTCGGCCGTGCTAATTTGCGATGCCCTTCATTCGGTAGGCTGTCTGTTGTGGAGCGGATAGCCTCCGGCTTCTAAATAGCTTTTTTTTTTGAAAGAGAACATTCCCCGGATATTAGGATGATCTGCCGAAGCCTAGAGGCCGGTGTCAAGGCTCTACGACCGTGAAGCGGCGCGCGTTAGCGCGGCCTTGACTCCGGTCCGGCCTCGGCTATGCTCTGGCCATCCGGGGAATGTCACTGGCTCTTTAAAAATCGCCCAATGAGGCCGAAAACAGCCAGCGAGCATCTTTGTGGAATCCAACAGCCACCAAGACAGCCACCACACGTTTTTGCTTCTCCGGAGCGGAGAGGTAAAACCGACCTAAACCATTTATTTTATTGGTGCCGGGAGGGGGAGTCGAACCCCCATGACCGCAAGGGTCGGCGGATTTTGAGTCCGCTGCGTCTGCCAGTTCCGCCATCCCGGCGTCTCTGCTCGATCTCAACAACTGGCGATGCAGGGAAATCCCACCGCAAGTGTCGCAATCAAGGTGTTGATCGCACGTAGCGCTAGTCGAGCTACTACAGTTTCGCACAGTTGCGAATCGCCTGCCAGTCTACTCTCCGCTAAGGCTGCCAATGATCGACGCCGCCTCCGCCAGGGAAGAATATTGCAGCCTGTAGCTGGGAGCCATGCAAATCATTCTCAAGAGCGCTTCGAATTTGTGACGCGGAAGATCTTTGGCAAGGATCATTCCCGCTTCATTAAGAAGGTGCAGGCATTGCAGAGGCTGCAATCTCTCCGCGCGAGTCGCACAGGATGGCCGGTATTCCGGAAATACGATGTGAGTTAGGAGGCGCGATTGTGTCGAGCGGCGCGGCAGGTGCAATAGCTTGATTCTGATGCCGTCAGAGCGGACATGGATGGGAGAGCCGGCATGGACGGAAGAGCGAGTCAGTTGTGTCCCCAGTTGTATCCATGGATCGCCAAGCACTCGCCAGCTTTGTTCCTTAAGGCTGAGAGGGAAGCCCAGCGATGAGACACAGCCGGCGTCAAGGTCCAGGAGCGCAGGCTCGTCCGTTAGAAGATCGAATCCCCGTGCCGCGAGATACGCGGCCAGCGTGCTTTTGCCGGCTTCGCGCGGTCCGCTCAGCAAAACGCCGCAGGCATTGTTTGCGACCATGGCCGCATGAAACGCCGCATCGTAGCGCGATTCCGCATACAGGAGTGATCGCGCAGCATGGAGGAAGCCCAGTCCAAGCTGTCTGTCCGCCAGAGAAGACAAGAGTCCCCAATCATTTACGTAAACCGTCCAGCCGTTCTCCTTGTGTTGGGAATGGATGCGAAATTTCGCGAACCCGCCCCCAGCGGGGCAGTTGCGAAAGTAGTCGCGGCAGAGATCCTCAAGCGGTTCCCGCGGGAACTCGACTGCTGCCGGAATGTCATGGATTTTGATGTTGGCAGTCATGGGATGTTGCAGAGGCAGCAATTCAAGCAGAGGATCTTCGGCAGGGAAGAGCCCACGCGTCAGAGCGGCGATGGTGTCCATACCATCTGCGGATGCAGGGTGGCGAGCAGCGCCGGCCCAGTGAGTCCCCAGGTCTTCCACGCTCGCGCCTGCGTCGAGAGCCTGGTATGCGGATATCCCTGCGGCGCTGAGGCCGGCAAAACGATTCTGTGTTTGTGAATACACCACTCCCCCCTCATCCCCGAGAAGGTAGAGCCATTGCCCTGGCAGAGCGCAGGCGATACTCCGCAACCGTAGAACGCTCTCAACGTGTCGTTTCATAAGGCAATTTCGTCGCTACAGGCGTGGCGTTTCGTCCAGCTTACCGGGTATTGATTCAATCCGGCTCCGGTCCGATGTATCTTCAGATGGAGTGGAATTCCGTCGCAACCGCAGGAGAGAATCTGAATGTCAGGAGTGCTCACCCTTAACGAATTTACCCCGTATCTTCACACGCGCTTCCGAGTTGGCCAATATGAGGGCTACGAACTGGAGCTGACCGAGGTCATCGACCGGTCCAATGCTCAACTCGAACAATTTTCCCTGATCTTTACAGGGATCCCCTCGCCATGGCTTCCCCAGGGCCTGTATAAGCTCGCCCACTCTCAGATGGGGGAGTACGAGTTGCACCTGGTGCCCATTGGGCCCGACGCAGCGGGCATGCGCTATGAAGCCGCCTTTTCCCGGTTTATCCGCGGACAAGGGACACCGGCTTCCGCTTAGCTGTCCGTCCTGGCGCCGACGATCCGAAGTGGCCCGGTCTGATCTTTTGAACTGGCTTGATTCAGCAAATCTCATTCCCAATCTGACTGTGGTGAACTACACTGACTGCACTGTAAGGGGCTTTCCTCGCCCATGGACAGATGCACCTATACACCGGATAGCAATAGCAGGTATGGTGGAAGGACTTCTACCAGTGTTGTTGCTCGGTAAGCAGCAAGAAAGGGAGTTTCATCAGAGATTATGGGCACGAAAAACAATAAAGAAGAGATGCTCTCTCCGGCGCAAGATCCGGATGCAGATCTGCAGCCTTCCCCCGAGACAGAAAGTGAGCCCGGGTCGCCGACCCGGCGGGAACTGATTGAACGCTACGGCAAATATGCAATAATCGGCGCCCCCCTGCTGGTGTTTGTCTCTCAGGCGCGCGCTATCAAAAGCAAACCCTAGTCACATACCCGGTGGAAAGAGAATCTGCCAGACTCTCAGGGGTCCGTATTTCCGCAGAAGACGGAAAGGCCGAAGAACAGGCACGACGCCCCGATGAATCTGATGACGACGGGCCCATGCGTAATCTTCTACCGTGGGTATGAGGAAACTTAATCGGCGGCGCCATCTTTGGCGCACGCCGGATTCCATCTGCAAATAGAATCTCCAAATTTCCGGATCGTTGTTTGCTCCAGCGCGCTGCGCCAAGAGTTGCGCCATGGCATCCTGGGCCTTCCCCATCGCTTCAGGCGAGGTTGCGATGAGAGCGCTGATTTCTGACGGCAATTTCTGGGGTAGCGCTTCGCGCACCATTTCGCACGCGATAAGCAGCGGCTGTTCAAGGCTTTGCCGCCGCGCGCTTTGTGCAAATTCTTCAATGCTGTTGCGCATCTTTGCCAGAGCGCATGCGACATCCATAATCCAGATCAGCCTCGAGAATCCGTGCTTCAAGCCGTGAAGACAGAGAAAAAGTATGAGATCTTCTTCGGACATGGCGCGCGCCGGCTGCCCCCCAAATGTTACTGACCGCGACCGGTTCCAGACTCCGGCAATATCAAACGGGAAAGAGCGCGGTGAGGCTACGCCAAAATGCAACTCAACCATCACATCCTTCCTGAGAAATTTGCGATGGTAGTCGTCGGCCTCGGCGCGAGCGGCAAATCCCATATCGGACAAAGCCTTTTCGGCATTTGAAAAATCCTGGCGGCGAACAAGCATGTCCAGATCATCACAGGAGCGCAGTGTTGCATCGCTGTATAGAGTCTCCGCCAGCGCGGGCCCTTTCAGCGGGATGACCTCGATGCCCCGTTGACCGAATTGCTGAAGGAGACGTGCCAGCTCGTCCGCATATTTTTCAGCATTCTTCTTGTGCTCGCGAACGGCGCGCGCAAAGATCTCCGGCATTTCGACGCTGTTTCGGAGGAACGACTGATGGACGAGAAGAAGAACACCGTGTGCCGATGCGAGTTCAAGCAATGCCCGCCAGTCCACATCTTGAGGAACCAGGAAGGGTAAGCCGCGCAGACATGTCAGCAGCAGCGCGGCTTCGACAATGCTCCGGCGAGGGCTCTCACCATCAGGCATGGCTGATTCATATCACGGCCTGAAATTACAGGCTAGCGGGCGGGCATTCGACTCGACCGTTACCTCCGCGCCTGGCGGTGTCTTTCGCCTCATCGCCAAGCATGCTCTGAAGAATCACTTAAAGCGCCGGGATGAAGAAGAGGTTGAGAATGGTCGAGACGACATTCCTTCACACTTGTGCCGCCCCTGCAGGCTAAGCGAGGCTTTCTGCAAAAAGAAGGAGGGTCGATTTACGACTCCTCCTTCTCACCTCTGCTCGATCTAATTGGATGTCAGCGCGCCTTCCGGAATTTCCTCTTCTGCGCAATTTTCCGGTCTGCGGCGCGTCCTTTTCATTTTGCTCAGCAAGGTGCTCAGTAGCACGTAAAGAACAGGGATAAAGATGAGGTTCAGGAATGTGGAAACCAGCATGCCGCCGACAATCGCCGTGCCGACGGAATTCCGTCCCTTAGCACCGGCGCCAGTCGCAAAGTAAAGCGGCAGGACGCCGAGAATAAATGCGATCGAAGTCATCAAAATTGGCCGCAACCGGAGTTCCGCCGCTTCAATCGCCGCTTCGGCAATCGACCGTCCCTGCAGGCGCAACTGCTCGGCAAATTCGACAATCAGAATGGCATTTTTAGCGGCGAGCCCAATCAGCATGAGCAGGCCGACCTGTACGTACACGTCATTCGAGTATCCGCGTAGCGAAACCAGTTCCAGCGCGCCGAGAACCGCCATTGGCACTGAAAGCAAAATGATGAACGGCAGGGCAAAGCTCTCGTACAGCGCCGCCAGGGTCAGATATACGACGATGATTCCCAGTCCGAAGATGATGATCGCCTTGCCCTGCGACTCGACCTCTTCGAGCGCCAACCCGCTCCAGGTGTACGCCATGCCCTGCAGCTTGTTCTGCTGGAAAAGCTCTTCCATCGCTTTGAGGCCCTGGTTGGAACTGTATCCGGGAGCCGCGGAGCCGTCGATTTCCGCCGACCGGAACAGGTTGAAATGACTGATCACCTGCGGTCCGGAAGTGCCGCTGATGTACACCAGGTTATCGAGCGGAACCATGCTGCCATTGCTTGAACGCACGTAGTATTGCCGCAGGTCGCCCTGCTTCATGCGGTACTGTTGATCCGCCTGAACATAGACGCGATATGAGCGGTTGTTGAAGTCAAAGTCGTTGATGTACTCCGACCCCATATAGACTCCCAGCGCATTTGTAATCTCGCTGATGGGCACGCTCATCGCCTTCGCCTTCTCACGGTCGATCTGGATCAGCAGTTGAGGATCATTGGCGGTGTAGCTGGTAAAGAGATTTGTCAGGTCTTTTCGCTGCCGGCTTGCGCCGACTATCTTGTGCGCCACAGTATCCAGATCCTGCAGAGTGTTCCGGCCCAGGTCCTGCAACTGAAACTGGAAGCCGCCAAAGCTGCCGATACCCTGCACGGCCGGAGGCTCAAATACCACGATCAGTCCGCCTGGAACGCCAAACATCTTTGGCGTCAAACGTTGGACGATGTCGCCGGCGCCGTGTCCCTTGCCCTTACGGCTGTCGATCGGATTCAGCGGAACGAAGATCAATCCGTAGTTAGGAGCGCTGCCTCCCGACAAGCTGAAACCAGGAACTGCGAAGGTGCCGAACACATCGGGATCCTTCAGGATCACCTGCTCCGCCCGGTGCGAGACCTCCGTCGTGTAATTCAGTGAAGCGCCGGGAGGGGTCTGTACCACGCAGATCAGGTAGTTCTGGTCTTCCTGCGGAATAAACCCGGTCGGGACGTGGTTATACATGTAATAGGTAGTTGCGAGCCCAGCGAAGAAGATCACCAGCAGCAGATATCGCAGTCGCAGCGCAACGTGGATGATCCTTGCGTATGTTCTGCCCATCCACAGGATGGAAGACTCGACACCGTGCGCAAATCCTGCATAGCCGCGCGAGAGAAACCGGATGCGTGTCCAATCCAGCAGCTTGTATTTCTCTTCCTCACCCCGCAGGAGGAGAGCCGCGAGTGCCGGCGAAAGTGTGAGTGCGTTGAAGGCTGAAATAGCGATTGAGAAGGCAATCGTCATTGCAAACTGCTTGTACAGGATGCCCGTCGTTCCGGGGAAAAATGACACCGGTATAAAAACGGAAATCAGTACAAGCGAGGTGGCGACAACGGCGCTCGTCACCTCCTTCATGGCGTCTGATGTCGCTTTGTGTGGATCGCAATGCTCGTGCGCGATGTGCCGTTGCACGTTCTCAATCACGACGATGGCGTCGTCAACGACAAGGCCCGTCGCCAGGATGATGCCGAACAACGTTAGAGAATTGATCGAAAACCCGAAGGCTTTGATAAACGCAAAAGTCCCAATCAGCGACACCGGGATCGTGATGGCAGGGATGATTGTTGCGCGCCAGTCGAGCAGAAAGAGGAAAATGACCGCAATGACGATCAGGATTGCCTCTTCGAGCGTTGACATGACTTCTTTGATCGAATCGCCAACGACGGTGGTCGTGTCGAAAGCGACGACGTACTTGATTCCCGGCGGGAAGGATTTTGCTAATTCGGCGAGCTGCGCCTTCGCTGCCTTGTCGACATCGAGCGCATTGGCGTCGGAAAGCTGCTGTACGCCAACACCAATCGCCTCGTGTCCGCTATATTCAAGATTCGTGTCGTAGGTTTCCGCGCCCAGGTCCGCATGGCCCACATCCTTTATCTGGACCAGCCCGTTCGGGGTGTTTTTTAGAATGATATTTTCGAATTCTTTCGGATCGCTCAGGCGGCCAATGACGCGCAGCGTAATCTGAAAGGCCTGAGACGCAGGGGCTGGTGGGCGGCCCAGCTGTCCTGAGGGAATTTCGATGTTCTGTTCTTGAATAGCGTTGATCACGTCTGTCGCCGTCAAGTTGCGCGCGGCCAGCTTCGTCGGATCCAGCCACAGACGCATCGCATATTTGCGCTCGCCGAAGATCACCACATCGCCCACGCCCTTGATTCTTTTGAGCGGGTCTTTCACATAAACATCGAGATAATTCGAGATGTATTGGTTCGAGACGCTTCCATCCGGCGAGAAAAAGCCTGCTGCGAAGACGAAGTTCGGGTTCGCCTTCGTAATCGTGATGCCGGTGTTCTTGATCTCCTGGGGAAGGCGTCCCTGGGCCGTGGCCACACGATTCTGTACGTCGACGGCGGCAATGTTCAGATCGTACCCAGTATTAAATGTTACGTTGATATTGCTGGTGCCATCATTCGAGCTAGTCGAGGTGATGTAGTGCATTCCCTCGACGCCGTTGATCTGTTGCTCGAGTGGAATTGTGACCGCCGACTCAACCACTTGTGCATTGGCGCCCACGTAATTGCTTGTCACAGTAACCTGCGGCGGCGCCAGGTCGGGATACAGCGAAATCGGTAGCGTCGGAATTACTGCTGCACCTGCGAGGATGATCAGCAGCGCGCAAACCGTAGCAAATACGGGACGGTGAATGAAGAAATCTACCACGCGAAAATCCTTTCTCTACCGGGCCGTCAGCCCCCAAACTGTGTGACGCTGAACTCGGGCGCAGTCGAAAAATCTGCGTAGATCCACCACAACATTTCCAATCAACCCAACGGCTGTACCGGGGCGCCATCGACCAAGAGCTGCGTGCCGGAGATGATTACTTTCTCCCCATTCTTCAAGCCCGCCAGCACGGCATAGTCGTTCCCGACAGTGTCACCGAGCGTCACAGCCCGCTGCTTGGCGACAAATTTCCCATTCTCATTTTGCGCCACGTAAACAAAGGTCTGGCCGCCAAGCCGTGTCACAGCAAGCACCGGAACAACGGGTAGCGGGTTCACTGTCCAGATCACCCGCGCCTTCACAAGCTGAGCCGTCCGCACAGCGGCTTCCGCCGAATGCACTGAAGCCTTGACGAGGATACCTTGGAGCTGGTTGTCCACCTGGGGCGACACAAAATCGATCACAGTATGCTCGATCAGTTTCTCGTTATTGTCGAGTATGTCTACCGCTAGTCCGTTCCGAACCTGGGCGGCGCGCTCGGTCGGAATATAGATATAGGCTTCGAGATCTTTGTTCTCGTCGACCGTTGTCAGCAGGGTTGTCGCCGAGACGTAGTCGCCCTGGCGCGGCGGGATGTCGCCCACGATGCCATCGAACGGCGCACGAATCTTGTAGTAGTCCAGCTGCTTTTCCTGCGTGACCCGCGATGCGACCGCCGCTTCATAGTCCGCCTTGGAGTTTCCGAAAGCCTGCTCGGCCTGCTCTTCGACGTCGAGGCTGGTCACGCCGGCGGCGTAAAGCTTGCGCTGACGCTCTACTTCCTTCTTGTTGTATTCGTACACGGCCAGCTTCTGCTTTTCCGTCGCCGCCTGCGACTCCACGGTGGCCTCCTGCTTAAGTGGGTCGATCACCATGAGCAGTTGTCCCGCTTTCACGTGGTCACCTGAATGAACGAGGATCTGTGTGAGATTCCCATCCACCTGAGGATTCAGCGTGGCTGAACGCCGGGATTTGATCGTTGCGACGTACTCGTCAGACTGAGGAACAGGCGCCGCAGATACCAGCATCGTCTGCACCGGAAGCGCCTGCGGGGGCGGCGGGGCCGAAGCCGCCTTCTGGCACGCGGTAAGGCCAAGCGAAACGAGCAGACAAAGAGAACTACAATATGGAAACGCGTAACCGGTTTTTCAAAGAGATGATCCTCACAAATGTTTGCGTATGGGCTTCGCTGGTTTTCAAAGCTTAGCTGGCGCGATGCCTGCGAATCCCCGTTAGCACCAGTTACTTATGCCTTCTCGTAGTCTGCGAATACCGCTCTTTGAACTGAAGGGCTCTATCGTTCGTCACGACTGTAATGCACATTGGATTCGCTTGGCGCGTCCAGGCTTCACGAAAAATCGTTGCTGGGTGTGGCATACAAAAAATCGTAACTGCGGAATCCAAGCCGTTACTCAATCATTAAATACGAGAGTACCTCTATCTTTTGTTCCCGGCCTGAAGCGCTGCGGTCCATTTCTGTCCTCAAGGCTCACCGAAGTCTCCCATGGCTACTCGATCCAAGTTTGACCATGAAACATGTTCAGCAATATGCCAAGGCCGTGTCCGCTTTTTGACACCCTTCACAGTGCTTGATAAAGTTGTTGTGGCGTCTTCTCACCGATTCGTGCGCTTAGCCTCTTTGCGTGCAGCCGTCCCCGTCGTCTAGCCCGGCCTAGGACACCGCCCTTTCACGGCGATAACACGGGTTCAAATCCCGTCGGGGACGCCAAATAAAATCAGGGGCTTACGCTCAGTTTCGCCTTTTATTTCCAGGCACAATCCAGGCACAAAAATAGCTTCTGAATCGCGAGAAAAATCTGACAACCTCAGCGCCTTCAATCGCTTGAAAGAAGCCTCTTCACAGGCACACTAATCGTTCCCGTCACTTTCCATATATCGTCACTTCCCACATATAAGGTTGACGACACTGCTCTGTGCCTCTCGCTTCTGTGCCGTGATCGCCTGCGTGTAAGTCTCCAGCGTGACCCTACTCGAAGCGTGACGCAGCAACTCCTGCATAACCTTCACGTCTATATGGTTGGCGCGCAGCAACGTGGAATATGTGTGGCGAAAAGAGTGCCACCCGAATCGCGAAACGATGCCAGCCTTTCGGGCGCGAGTCTGGATTGCATTGCGCATGATCGCCTGGCCCCAGTACGGCCTGCGACCCCGATGGACTGGACTGGCAAACACCCAGTCCTCCGGCTTGTTGTATTCGGTTTTGCCTTTCCAGGCCAATAGCGCATCCACGAGACGACGATCGAGCGGAACCGGTTTTTGCGACGACTCAGTTTTGCAGGAACCGATGATCTGCTTGACGACTGAACGTCGAGCGTCCAGTTCGCCGCTTTCAAAGTTCACGTCCGACCACTTCAGCGCGAACAACTCACTCATACGCAGTCCGGTGCACACATCGAGCAATACAAGCGTTCGCTCGCGCACATCGACGGCGGAGAGAAGAGATTGGATTTCAGAAACCGAGAGTATGCGCGGTGCCTTCATGCGTTTCGCGCTCTGGCGTACCCAACGGATGGGATTGCGATCATAGAGGTCGTGACGAATGGCGTGATTGAAGAGCACGCTCATGATGTTGCGGATCTTGGCACAGCTTCCAGGCGCCAGGGGGAGCGAACGAAGCCACTGTTCAACCTCCCCGGCTCGAACACGCTCGAGAGGAAATGCTCCCCATCGAGGACAGATCCATTTGGTGATATAGCCCTCGTATGCGTGCTTGGTTGACGAGGTCTTCGACGTGTTATCGACTCGAAGTTCACGCTGACGGTAGTGATCAAAAAGTTCTCTGACTGTGATCGCCGTGCTCACTTGTCGTTTGTCAGCATGATTAATGTCATGCTGGAGCGCCGAGATTGCACGCCGCGCATCCTCTCTTTTTTCGAACTGCGAAACGGGGCCAACGACGATGCGCCGATGCCTGCGCACTCCGTCAGGGCCGGGCTCTCGCCACCGATACTCCCAGACGGGTCCTCCCTGTCTCCGCTCAGCCCAAATCAGGCTTCCATATTGCATATCGTCCTCCTAGACGGCCAAGATGGCCGATGAAGGTCGAGCATAGCCCAATTCCCTGGCGGCACAATCCAGGCACAGGCTGGAGCAAGAGAGGATCTGGACAGCGCGTTGTGGCTGCAAATTTGGGAACGGGTTATCGCTTTCCTGCGGCAGCGATTTCGCCGGAATCTACAGCCGAGCCGATATACCAACACCAATCCAGGCTCGGAGAGTGAGTTGGCGATTTGTACTAAACCCGCTCCGCGGGTAGGGGAAAGCGTGGTAGATTTTTTGGCAGGACAGATTGCATGCTGCACACCGCGGTCACGTTGCTTCCGCTCAAATCAGCACAAAATAGCTGTGATGGATTGAATCCCCATAAAGCAATTGTCCTGCCAAAACCTCACCGGGTTTAGCACAAATCGCCGTATCCACACTGCTCGCACCAAGACTTTTCCGCACCGCCAAACTCTGCCCGCCGAGCACTGTCGATACGGCACTAGTCATTATGGAGTGACCGGTTCGATGCGCCAGTCGTGGGTTAGGCTGTGATTGTTTGAGGAACCACAGTCCAGAGCCACATGCGGAAGGAACCGGTCATGAGAGAGAAGTTACGTTTTTTGGGTTTGGATGTCCATGCCGAGACGATAGCCGTGGCGGTAGCCGAGCCGGATGGTGAGGTACGCAGCCTGGGAACGATAGCCAACCGAGAAGATTCGATCCGCAAGTTCATAAGGAAGCTTGGTCGGACAGAACAGTTGCGGGCTTGCTATGAAGCCGGTCCGACGGGTTTCGTACTTTACTGGCAGTTGACGCAGTTAGGTGTGGAGTGCACGGTGGTAGCGCCGACATTGGTTCCGAAGAAGTCTGGAGATCGTGTGAAGACGGACCGGCGGGACGCGTTGAAGCTAGCGCGCAGTCATCGGTCCGACGATCTAACAGCGGTATGGGTCCCGGATGAAGGTTCAGAGGCGCTGCGGGATTTGGTACGAGCACGCGAGGCAGCCAAGCAGGATCAGCTGCGGGCGCGTCACCGGCTGAGTAAATTTCTGTTGCGCTCAGGCCAACGTCCTGCACCGGGCGTCAAGGCGTGGACACAGATCTATATGGCTTGGATCCGGCAGATCCGCTTTGCGCAGATGGCTCAGGAGTCGACACGGCTGGATTATCTCCACGAAGTCGAGCACATGGGTGAGCGCGTGGTACGGCTGGAGCAAGCCATCGCAGAGGCTGCCAATCTGGCTTCACCCGAGGTACAGGAAGTAATCAACGGCCTACAGGCATTGCGCGGTATCGCGCATATCTCAGCCGTAACGATTGCGGCAGAGCTGGGCCAGATCTCTCGCTTTGAAAGTGCTCGGCAGCTCATGGGGTACAGCGGCGCGGTACCCAGTGAGGACTCCAGCGGTCAGCGAACGCAACGCGGGAGCATCACCAGGACGGGCAACGCACACCTGAGACGCATCGCCGTCGAAGCGGCCTGGAGCTACCGGCTCCCACCAGGCGTCGGACCCGCGTTGCGCAAGCGACAAGAGGGGGTGCCGGATGAAATTAAAGAGATAGCCTGGAAGGCACAGCATCGCTTACATAGGCGCTACTGCAGGCTGGCGGCTACCCGCAAGGACCAGAGAAAAATCATCACGGCGCTGGGGCGCGAGCTGTTGGGCTTCATCTGGGCGATCGGGGTCAAGGCAGAAACGGCAGCCAGGGAACGAATAGCCGTCTGACGAAAGGCAACGGCAAAAACAAAAACCTTTCCAAAGAATGAAAAAACAAAAACGATCCAACGAATGAACAACTCCACCAAATACGAGGACAGGGCCAGCAGCAGCCCGACCACGCACGAAGGAGAACCCTCGGAATCTCTATGCGACAGGCTCAGCCGGACTCGCGACACTAGTCAGAGGCAGCTCCCGACGGATCATGATTATGCGGTTTCGACCCGCGAATATCAGACTGATCAATCGTCGCTCAAACCTGCTCTGACTGCTGCTGGCCCTGTCCTCGAAAAACAACGACAAAACAAACCCACCGACTCGCGGGAATTGACGCGGTCACTCCATATCAGAGATTTATTGCTCGTTGACGATGCTTCGTCGGGATTGCTTCCGACAAGGGTGCTTCAGAGGACTAAATGTCCAATGTAGTTCAAACCTCTCGTCGCTGATTGCTTTGGCATGAAGTCGCTAGTCGAGGTTTCATGGAGCCCGCGGCGAGCACTAGACCGACTCACAAACCCTGACGGACACTGTCGTTCTAGGCGCCGACGCTTCTACTCAGTTCTTTCTTCGAGCCGATCCGCGCATATCCATCGACGAGCCACTGGAGTGCGGTGAGGTCTGTATGAAACACGGCTTTAATCCGAGGGAGAGTCAGGTTCACGATCGACGTGTCAAGGACGATCATGAAAAAGGCCGCACCTGTCGCCACGATAGCCGCAGCCCCGAAGCGGGACCTACTTTTCAGTGTTTCGAACATCGTGAACCTTCTCTGCTGTATGGGGTCCGCTGGACCTGGGACAAACCGCTCGTCCCTGAGCGTGTTGGCAGCCTTGCGGTCCCTGTTTCGGCGCTGCCGATGGCACCACGTCGAATGCTTGCGACCCGGCCGTCACCCCGGATGCTTAGCCATGAACTGAAGGATCAGCTCCGCAACCTCGTCCGTCTGTTCGTCCAGTGCGAAGTGCCCCGCGTCGAGCAGGTGGATTTCCGCATTCGGAAGATCCCGCTTGAAAGCTTCAGCACCCGGTGCAATGAAGGAAGGGTCGTTCTCGCCCCAGGCCACGAGGGTTGGGGGCTGTTGGTCGCGGAGCCATGCCTGCCATTTCGGGTAGTCCGCGATGTTGGTCCGGTAGTCGTAGAGCAGGTCCCCCTGGATCTCGCGCTGACCGGGCCGCGACAGACCGGCATATTCGTCGATCCAGCTATCCGGATCGTAGCGGTCCGGATGGGATGTGCCTGCGATGTGGCGCTGCTTGGTGGCTTCGAACGAAAGAAAAGCGTTGAGTACCTCAGGATGAGCTTTCGGATCGACCCAGAATTCCGCGATCTTAGCCCATTTGGCTCCGAGGCCTGCTTTATAGATGTTGCCGTTTTGAATGATGAGCGCGTGCAGTTGATCGGGGTGCGCCAGAATGATACGGAAGCCTATCGGCGCGCCGTAGTCGTGAAGGTACAAAGTGTAACGCGCGGTCTTCAGCTTCTCCAGAAAATCACTCATCGTCTGGGCAAGATGATCGAACGTGTAAGTGTAGGCGGTGGGCGAGGGCGCGTCGCTCAAACCAAATCCGGGATAATCCGGAGCAATCAGATGATATTTTGTCGCGAGCAAGGGAATGAGTGTGTCAAATTCACGCGAAGACGACGGGAAGCCATGCAGGAGCACAATGGTTGGGGCGTTCTCAGGGCCGGCTTCTCGGTAGAAAATCTCGACCCCGTCGACCAGCACGCGATGATAGGTCGTCGTAGCGTTAGTCGAAGCGAGTGGCGCGGCTTGTGCGGTGCCCGCGAGAAGGGCCGTGGCAAGAACGTAATTTGCTATCCGGTTCACTACGATGTTCCTCCTGCGAATGCTTCTTGCCGGAAGCATTCAGTAAGAAAGCGCGTTGCATCATGAAGGTGCATTGGCAGCGTTAGGGGCGTCTAACTTGTTCGAGCGCCAGGGTATCGATGTATTGACGATGGCGTTCGATTTTCCCGTCCCGGATATCCCACACATGGGCGTATACAAGATCGGCGCGTTTGTGCGTTGCACGGTGTACGCAAGCGAAGCGGCCCAATGACACCACCGTCGAGCCATCGACAAGAAATTCCGAAGGAGCTGGTGAGAAGCTCTCCCACTCCTGCATGAGTGGAACGAACACTTTTTTCATAACCTCCTCCGGACCTCTGTCCTGAATGTTGAAATCAACCACTGAGATCCACTCGATGTCAGGAGCCATGAGGCCAATCATCTTCCCGGTGTCACCAGCTGCTATTGCCGCATAGAAATCGCGCACTGTATCGACTGGTGTTGTCATTGCATTCTCCTTTGCCATGACTTCATCTGCCATGGCGCGACGGTAGTCAGCCGCCCCTTCCAGGAGCAAGCTGCGATCAAGCAAGCTTGTTACTCCTGCGTATAGCCTCTTCAGGGTAAGGTTCCACAAGCGAGAAAAATAGTTCTAAATTCTCGTCACATACTTAAGCAAAGCTAAAGTGTTGCTGGCTGCTGCATCATGATCGGCTCATCTGAAGTCCGGCATGGGTTTAGACATGGTTTGCAGAAACCAGAAGACGACACGCTGGCAACTGTCAGGTAGCTTTCGCCTGCTCTGAAACGTCGAGGCGTCTCTGAGCTAAATACCGATGGATATTCGATATAACTACCGAACCTTCACCAACCGCGGATGCAACACGTTTCACAGATTCGGCCCTCACGTCGCCGACTGCGTAGACACCGGGAACACTCGTCGCGTACGGTGTGGCTTCAAATCCCCAGTCACCACCGGTGAGAACAAATCCCTTGTGATCGAGCTTGACGGTGCCGTACGCCCAACCGGAGTTTGGCTCCGCGCCGATCATGACGAAGACGCTGGAAATTGGTTTTCGTACGGATGCGCCAGTTTTCCGATTCGTCCATGTGACGAACTCAAGAGCCGCTTTACCTTCGAGCCTGGTGATTTCGGTATCTGTGTGGAGAGTGATGTGCGGAGAGCGTTCGATTCGTGAAATTAGATAGTGCGACATACTGTTTTCCAAAGAAGCAGCGCGAATGATGTGATGCACATGTCTCGCAACCACCGAGAGAAAGATGGAGGCTTGTCCAGCAGAATTCCCGCCTCCTACGACGATGATTTCTCGTTCGCGGCATAACAGAGATTCCATCGCAGTCGCGGCATAGTAGAATCCTCTATTTTCGAAGTCCTCGTGGTTCTTCACGTTGAGCCGTCTGTACCGGGCCCCGCTCGCGATCACGACAGAGCGTGCGCAAACAGCCAGACCGCCAGCAAGGCTCAGCCGGTGCAAGCCATCCACTTGCGCTGTGCTTACAACGTCACGCGAGATCGCGAAGCGAACCCCGAACTTGAGCGCCTGGAGATGGCCGCGGCTCGCCAGTTGTGCCCCCGAAACGCCAGTCGGAAATCCGAGGTAGTTCTCAATTTTCGAGCTGGTCCCGGCCTGCCCTCCAGGGGCATTTCCTTCGATCACAATCGTGGATAGGCCCTCAGAAGCTGCGTACACCGCGGCGGCAAGACCTGCAGGGCCTGCTCCGACAACAGCAACGTCATAGATCGTATGAGGCTCAGGAACTTCAGTGATGCCCAACTCGCCTGCGAGATCGCAGATGGCCGGCCGAACCAGTACGCGACCGTCCAGCAGCTCAACTTCTGGCATCTTCGTCGCATCCAAGCCCGCGCCGTATTCATCGTTCGCTGGCAACTCCTCTATCCGGTGCGGGTAGTAATTGCGAACCAAAAAGCGACGGAGGTTGAGTAGATCCGGATTGTCTTTACGTCCTCGAAGTACGACTCCCGTGGATGAATCGCTGATCATGGCGATGCGACGCCATATGCAAGCGGAAACGATAATGTTCGCGAGATCGCCCTCAGCACGCATCAACGTGCGCAAGTTCATTCGAGAGACTCGCAACAGCCGGCTCGTCGATGCCGTTCGTGCTTCGGCAACGGATCTCTGCGTGTTCAAGACGTTTAGCTCGCCCGTGAATTCCCCCGCACGCAAAGAGCGGAAACGTTTTGAGCCTCCTCCTTTCACTGGAACCCGGCTTTCAATCTCCCCTGTGAGGACCACAAACATGTCTGTGTCCCGATCGCCATACATATACAGACAAGTGTCTTTCGGGACGGTCTCTTCCTGTCCGTAGGAGCCGAGTCTTTCAAGCATTTCCTGGCTCAATCTGGGAAAGGCCAGATCAAGACGAAGCTCGACATCCGGGGTCGACGAAGGAGCAGGTTGAGGCGATACAGCCTCGGCTGCTGCAGTCAGTTCCTCGCGCGTCTCGCTCATCTTCCCCATCCTCCGCAGATCAACCGATGCCAACACACGACTGGCATCGGGGAATCCTGCGCTTCAAACGCCCTTGTTCTGCCCACCATCGACATCGATGATGGCTCCGTGAATCCATCTCGCTTCTTCAGTTGCGAGAAAGGCGACGGCTTCCGCAACGTCGGCTGGTTCGCCAAGACGAGAAATCTTCAATCGCCCTGCCGCTTCAAGAAGATACTCGGCATACTCAATGCCTTCCTGTGCTGCAAGCTTCTCCATCATTTTCCTGCGGCGTAAAGTCTGGATCGTGCCCGGCTGGACCAGGTTGACATGAATGCAATCCTGGAGTCCTTGCTCGGCAACCGACTTTGATAATGCCGCTATGCCGCCGTTCACAGCTGACACCAGTGAGAGATGGCGCTCCGGAGTTCGCGCCGTGCCCCCGCCAATCATCACCAGGTGGCCTTTTGCTGCCTTCAACATAGGCCAGGTGTTCTTGATAACTCGGAGATTCGCGAAGAGCTTCAGCCCGAACCCTGTTGCCCAGTCCTCGTCCTTCAGTTCGAGGAAGCCACCTTGTGGCGCAGCGCCTGCATTGGTGACGAGGATGTCGATACCTCCCCACAATTGCTCCAAGTAGGTAGCAAGCTTCGCAGCTGCATCAGATTCTGTCAGGTCAAGAGAGGCAAATTCAACTTCTGAAGTGAGCGATCGCAGCTCATCGCATGTAGAGGAAAGCTCCTCGTGGCTCCGAGCCGTGAGATACACGCGGGCACCTTCGAGTGCAAATCGGCGCGCGATCGCCGCACCAATCCCCCTTCCGGAGCCTGTCACGAGTACACGTTTGTCTTTGAAGCGTTGCATACATTCCTTTCGTGCCTGGATACGATAACGATGGCGTATTCAGCATCACGCAACTAGCTACTCTCAACGCGCGCTGAGAAATGGTAAGGCGAGATTGTTAGCGACTGAAGACAGCTTTAATTTCGCCCGCCACAGTATGCACGTTCTCGTCGAGTACAAAGTGCCCCGCATCCAGCCAAACGAGCTTGGCTTCTGGCAGATCGCGCAGGTACGCCTCGGCTCCGGGAGGCACGAAGAACGGGTCCTTCTTGCCCCAGGTAATCAGTGTTCGGGGCTTGTGCGCGCGGAAAGCAGCCTGCCACTCCGGATAGAGTGAGATGTTGGATTTGTAGTTCTCTAGCAGATCAACTTGGTAGTCATGCACGCCAGGACGATCGAGTAATGCTTGATCGAGTACCCAGTTGTCCGGATTGACAGCCTCGGGATCCTTTGCGCCGACCAGCCAATGAAACTTCGTGCCTTCCAGACCGACAAAGTCGCGCGCGGGCTTCTCGGTCTTAGACGTGCGCTTCTCCCACAGCGGCATCAACACCTTCTTGGGCGCGTCTCCTACGCCTTCCATGTAGGCATTTGCGTTCTGAATGATGAATCCCTTTACTTTCTCTGGGCTCTCAGTGAACAAGCGGAATCCTACCGGGCCGCCGTAGTCCTGCATGTAGAGAATGTACGACGTGAGACCGAGTTGATGGAGTAGACCGCGCACATGTGCTGCGAGATTATCGAAGGTGTACTCGAAGTCACTTCTCGATGGGGCATCAGAATGGCCAAAGCCGATATAGTCGGGAGCAATCAAGTGGAATTGGTCAGCGAGAGCAGGAATCAGCTCGCGAAACATTTGGCTGCTCGTCGGAAGTCCATGCAGTAGAAGAATGGTTGGAAAACTGGGATCGCCGGCCTCGCGGTAAAAAGCCTTGCGACCGTTGACGGTCGCCGTGCGATAGGGGGTTCGTTGCAGGTCTGTCTGAGATGTTGGGGATGCCATCGGAACTCCTTGTTTGTCGCGTCACCGTTATGCCAGTCAATTAATAACGTAGGACAGGGTAAGCACGAATAAAAAGTTCCAAATATTGAACGAGTCGGTGAGTATTGTTCACGAATGCTTGTTCCGTCGTCAGGTCGGCTTCTCAGAACGCGATCCACACGAGACCCATGGTCTTTGGTTGGTACGCAGACCGAAGCAGAGATAGCAGGACAAGAAGTCGAAGCGTTGCGAAGATTGCCACGAGGGCGGCTAGAGGCTCTGCAGAGGGCACCCAGGGATGCAACTTGTCTATGCCGCCGAGACTGCTGGCCGCCGAGGCGGCGTGTCAGCCGCTTGACTACCATCCGTCCGGACTGCGGGACGGAAAGGTGCGGTACCAGGTCGATTCTCACCTGTGCGTGAACGAAGATACGTGGCGACCAGTTCCTCTGTGATTTCTGCGAATCGTATCGCGTTTGGAGCCCGAAGGCTGCGTCTGCGATGAAGCACGATGGGTATATTTCCCAGCGCCGGCAGGCCGATGTCGATCATCTGCACGTCTGCCGGCAGGCCGAGATCGGCTCGTGTGGTCAATCCCAGTCCCGCACTGACAGCGGCCCACAAGCCCGTCAGGCTGGGGCTCGTCATTGCAACGCGCCAGGTGCGTCCAGCTCTTTCCAGTGCCTCCAGACCCGGTGTCTGACATCCGCACGGGGGGTTGAAAAGAGCAAGCGGCAACGGCTGCCGTACGCGATCCCTGAAAGATGGGCTTGCGATCCAGTGCAACGGTAGCTCGCTCAATAGACGGGCCGTCTTTTTCTGTGCGCCGCCTAACGTCAATGCAACATCGAGATCGCCGGAGTCGATCGCTTGAAGGAGCACCTGGCCGACGTCTACCGTCACCTCGAGCTTTACAAGGGGGTAGAGCGCATTAAAGCGCTCGATGACGAGAGGCAAAACGTTGCTCGTAAAATCTTGCGCGAATCCGATTCGAACGACACCCGCAAGAGAAGATCCGCGCAGAGTGTCGATCATCTCATCATTGAGCTCCAGCACCTTCCGAGCATACTGGAGAGCGATCTCTCCCTGTTCGGTGAGAAGCGTCTTGCGGCCTTGCTTCCGAAAGAGCGGAACTCCTACCTCTTCCTGAAGTCGCTTCATCTGCAGGCTGATGGCCGAGGGTGTACGCAGGAGGCGCTCCGCAGCGCGACCAAAGCCGCCGAGGTCTTGTGTCATCACCAACGTACGAAGGCTGTCGAGGCTGAGGTTGTTCAGAAGCATAGTTTAGATTCTCTCACCATTTGCATCAAAACTACTCGCTTTTGTTCAGATGTCGTTATCCGTATGCTCAGGGCAATAGGCGAGTGGTTGTAGCGCGACCTGGCAGCCTGACAAACAACGCACCTGAGGCGCAGATTGTCAGATTGCGGACAGTCGCTTGTTAAGCGCGCATTTGACTCGGTCAAAAGGTGAATGATGAAAAAACTTCCTTCTAATGCAACGATCGTTCTGGTGCACGCCGCGTGGGCGGACGCATCGTCCTGGTCGGCCGTGATCGGCCCACTACTCAAGGCTGGCATCAAGGTGATCGCTCCCCAGATTCCAATGACTTCGCTGTCCGATGATGTCGCTGCTTTGAAAGTGGCTTTAGAAAGAGCGGGCGCGGGGCCAATCCTCCTTGTCTCTCACTCTTACTCCGGCGCCGTAATCACCGCCCTCGAAAGTGACGACCGGGTCCGAGGCCTGGCCTATATCGCAGCCATGCCCCCAGCCGAGGGAGAAACAGTGGGGGAGGTGTTCTTTCGAGAGCCTCCACACGAAAAAGCTCCTCATCTGGAACCCGACGGTCATGGTCTCTTATGGATGTCGGAGGAAGGAATGAAGAAAGCGGTCGGCCACCGGGCCACGGCGGAGCAAAACGAAATCAGGATAGCAGCACAACGCCCGATAGCCATGAAGTGTCTGGGCGAAGCGATACAGACTCCAGCATGGAGGACGAAGCCTTCGTGGTATCTGCTGGCTGAAGATGATCGTATGTTCAGCCCAAAAACACAATGTTTTGTAGCCGACCGCATGGGCGCACAGGTCCGTTCGTACGATGTGGATCATGCTCCTCAGATCTCGTCGCCTGCGACCGTTGTAGAGTTCGTGCTGGAAGCGGCCAGTGCGCTGCTCTCGCGTACAAACAATCAGATTGACAATAAGGAGAACCACATGACTACGTACCAGCATGCCACCATCGAGGGTCACAAGATCTTCTACCGCGAGGCCGGCTCGACCACGAATCCGACGATCGTTCTGCTTCATGGCTTTCCGTCGTCGTCGCACATGTTCCGGGAGCTTATACCGCAGCTCGCCAGCCACTTCCACGTTGTCGCACCGGACTACCTCGGCTTCGGCTACAGCGATGCTCCCGCGGCGAACCACTTTCAATACAACTTCGACAACATCACCGCGCAGATCGAGGAGCTACTCTTCAACACACTGGGCCTGAAGAAGTTCAGCATCTACGTGCAGGATTATGGCGCGCCCGTCGGTTTCCGCATTGCCTCGCGTCATCCGGAAGCGATCGAAGGCATCGTCGTGCAGAACGGCAATGCTTACGTCGAAGGCATCAGCGCTGCGTTCGAGCCGATGAAGCCTTTCTGGGCGAATCGTAACGCGGAGACGGAGAAGGCGCCGCGCACGCTGCTGACCAGGCAGACGACGATCTTCGAGTACACGCATGGTGCCAAAAACGTGGCGGCGGTGAGCCCGGACAGCTACACCTTCGACCAGGCGCTGCTGGACCGACCCGGCAATGACGCTATTCAACTCGACCTCCTTCACAACTACACCTCGAACCTGGCGCTCTACGACGCGTGGCACGAATACTTCCGCATGCACCAGCCGCGCACGCTCATCGTGTGGGGGCAGAACGATCCCTTCTTCATCGTGCCGGGAGCACAGGCGTTCCTGCGTGACCTGCCCAAAGCCGAGCTGCACCTGATCGATGGTGGCCATTTTCTGCTGGAAGAGCACAGCGAATTCGTCGCAGGCAAGATCATCGGCTTCCTGGCGAAAGGGCAGAAGACGGGGGCGGCCAAATGACCACCTCTGCCATCAACCGGGCCCTTAGCAGTGGGCCGCAGCCGGGAGCGCGTACGTTGCTCGTCTCTCGCGCCATCCTCTACGCCACGCTGGTGGTTGGAGTGCTCGATGCAACCGATGGCGTCGTCTTCCTCGGCCTGCACGGCCAGAACCCGATCCAGGTGCTGCAGTACATCGCGAGCAGTCTGCTGGGCCCACGGTCCTTCTCTGACGGGCTTGCAAGTGCGGTCCTTGGCCTCGTCCTGCATTTCGCCGTCGCGCTAGTCGTCGCAGCGATCTATATTCTGGCGAGTCGGCGCGTTGCTGTGTTGCGTACGCAGTGGGTGCTCTTCGGACTCCTTTACGGCGCTGCAGTGTGGGTAGTGATGAACCTAGTGGTGTTGCCACTGACCGCGGTCGCGCACGGGCCAATCCCGACTGCGGCGTTGATCAACGGCATCATCGGCCACGCTCTGTTCGTCGGCCTGCCCAGTGCGTTCTTCGCGAAGAACGTTGCGACGACATGAACGGCAGGACACACTATGGCTGGACGCGTGAATGCGGCAGAGCCCTCTATGGCGGAGGAGATTGCAAACAGAGACGAGGCACGGATGATTGCATCCATTCTGGACGGAGATGTGCAGCTCTATCACCAACTCATCCGCCCGTATGTGCGGAGTGTCTATGTCATGTCCCTGTCCTACATGAAGAACGAGACAGACGCGGAGGATGTCGCACAGGAGGCCTTCTTAAAAGCCTACAGTCACCTCGCGAGTTTCCGCGGCGAGGCCAAGTTCAGCACATGGCTGGTGGGCATCGCACTGAACGAGGCTCGAGGACGCCTGCGGCGCGGTCGAGCCATTCGAATGGAATCGATCGATCAAACGTATGAAGAACGCGGTCACGTTTTACCAGCTGTTCTTCATGACTGGCGTGAGATTCCTTCCGAGACCTTAGAACGTAAAGAGGTTCGGCAGATGCTGCAGACGGCAATCGCAGGTTTGCCGAACATTTACCGCGACGTATTCCTTTTACGCCATGTGGGCGAATTGAGCATCATCGAAACGGCGGAGGCTCTTACAATCAGCATCTCAAATGTGAAAGTGCGACTACATCGGGCGCGTATATTGCTGCAAAAGACCTTGACACCGCAGTTAAAGCATGTAAATCCAGAGTGGAGTGACTCCCATAGTCCTAGAATGCAGACGTCTATCTAACTTTAGTTCCAGATATGTGAATGACACTTTACCTTAAGAAACTAGGAAGTTGCTCAAAGCACTTCGACGACTGCGAGGCGTACTCGGCAATTTTGCGCAATATCATCATTTTGATGGTCGATGAACACGTCTACGAGTTGCCGGTCGGTTTTTATGCCAATCAGCCGAACTGAGTTCGAAAACGCATATCCAACCTTGTTCCACATCTCGCTAGCGCGGGATGTGGAACAGATCCTGCGCTTCGGGCTCCTGAGCACGGCCGCGTTGCTGGACCTGTGTGAGATCGAAGGCGACGAACGCTTGAGCATCGAGGGACGGCAACGTCCGAAAGCAGTTCCGATCAGGCATCCGGTTCACGGGGAGTTTTTGATCAACGACCAAGCCCCAATGAACGCTGTCGCACTTTCGAAATGCTTGACGGACCTCACAACCCAGCAGTGGTGCGAGTGGCTGAATCGAAGAGTCTTTCTGTGGCCAACGAGAGAACGAGTAGCAAGGCATATTGGCGCGAAGCTTGTAGCCGGAGCGAGACGCTTTGTTCTAGCGTTCGACACACGTTCTATTTTCGAGACGCTGGATGTTGATCGGTTTGAACTTTCGCCGATTAATTCCGGAAACACAATGCGTAAAGCTGCGCCAAGGGGCTCAGACACCTTCCGCAGCTTTCGCGATTACCCCTTTCACGAACGACGAAAAACTAAGGGGCTCAAGGGTGCAGTTGCGGAGGTCACTTACCCCTACTCAATTACACCAACTCAACTTGAGTCAATCCAATTATCGGCGGAAATACTACCGGGATAGGGCAGGGATCAAGCAGGAGGGCGCCAATGGTGAGCCACGCCGAAACGATTCGTAACTTCTACTCAGCAGTCGCGGCGGGCGACACCGCAACGGCGAGAACCTTATGGCGGAGGGAGTCGAATGGGTCGATATTCAGCCTTGGGATCAGCCTGGCAAGGACGAGTTGGAGCTGCATGTTGAACGCCTCGGAAGCGCGCCGCACTTTCTTTGTATCGCTCTCGATATGTCGCTTGTCGGCAGCAATCCGCTAGGCCTTCTCAACTGTCGCCAACAGGCCAACGCACGTTTCCAGAATCCGAGCGTCTCAAAACGCGCATTGGCGATTTGGCATAAATGGACCTGAGATGGAAAGTCCTTCGTCATAACAGAAGACGAAGCTCAGGGGACACCACGAGCGGGGTGCGCCTATCGATGGCGGAACATGCTTGATCCAAAAACAACGCTTGCACGCTCCTTATCAGGCTTCGTGAAGCGTCTCAATGGGGTTGATTTGCGTGGCGCGCCACAACGGAACCGCCGCTGAGAGCAAAACGATCAGCGACGTCACCAGTGCAGCTGCGGAGAGCACGATTGGATCGTGCGCTGAGACCCGGAAGACCAGGCTGTTGATCCAGCGCGAGGCGCTCCAGCTTCCTGCCAGCCCGATTGCTGACCCAATCGTGCCCAGCCTCGCGGCCTGTGTACCAGTACGACGTAAGATGGCGAAGGTCCCAGCTCCCATTGCCATGCGAATAGCGATCTCCTGCTTTCTGCTGCTTACCCAGTAGTTGAGTACCCCATAGCAGCCGATCGCAGTCAGGATGGCTGCCATGCCTGCGAAGAGGACGAGCAGCAGTGTGATAAAGCGCCGCTGCACCAGGGGGTTGCGCCAAGCCAGTCATCGAAGGGCTTCAGCGACTGAATAGGAACGTTGCTATCGATGGAAGCCAATGTCTGCCGGACTGTTCCCATGATACTTTCCGGAGTGCCCCGGCTACGGATGGCAATCACCATTGCGGGACTGACACGTTGTGTGGTCGGGAAATAAATCTCCGGCAAAGGTGCGCTGTCCAATCCCATCTGGGACACGCTAGCTGCAACGCCCACGATTTCAAGAACGGGACCCTCCATATACTGTCCGCCAAGTTTGATATGCTGGCCAAGCGCGGAGTGAGCATCCTTCCACCATGCATGCGCGATCTCTTCATTGATGATCGCGACAGCCGGCCCTCCTGCCCGGTCCTCATCGGACGGAGCGCGTCCAGCCAAGAGCGGAATCCGCATAGTCTGGAAGTAGGCTGAGTCCGCCATATTGACCAGCGTGACGGGCACATCCTCCCGGCTGGGCGAGGGCTTTTCGAGGATGGAATACCACCAGTCTCCACAGTCACCAGCCGCTGGAGGACAGTTCACTGATCCAACCGAGTCGACTCCTGGCTGCGCGCGCAGCGCTGCTCTGAGGCGAGAATAAAAGTCGAGAATGGTCTCGTCGGTCTTGTACCGCGCAGTCGGCAGTTGCAATTCGAGCGCGACCAGGTGGCCCGACTCGAATCCGGGATTCACGGTTTCGGCGGCCCACAGGCTCCGCAACAGAATCCCCGAGGTGAATAACAAAACGATAGCGATCGCGATTTCCGCGACGACAAGACCTCCACGCAGTGTGTGCCCAATCCGGCTGCTGCCTGAGCCGGTGCTACTCTCCTTCAACAGAATGAACAGATTTACCTTGCCTGAACTGAGGACAGGCACCAATGAGCAGACCAATCCCACCGCCAGCGTGAGCGCCGCGGCGAAGATCAGGACTGGCAAGTTCAGGCTTGCTTCAGAGAGTCGCGGGATATCGCGTGGTCCTAACTTCTCCATCAGGCGAAGCCCAAAGCCTGCGAGAAGGATTCCGAAGGCGCCGCCCAGAAGAGTGATCAGCACGGTTTCCGTGAGGAGCTGGCGTGCAAGCCGGCTGCGCCCTGCACCAATGGCGGTTCGGATCGCCATCTCTCGCGCGCGGGTAGTCATTCGAATCAGCAGCAGGCCGCTGATGTTCGCGCACGCCAGAATCAGGACCAGACAAACCGAGCCCATCAAGAGGACGAACACGTGACGCACGTCGCCTGTTCGCTGCTCTGTCAGGAACTCGGCATAAGAGCGATGGTCGTTCTCGGGACCCGGATCTGCTTTCGCGAGCCGCTGCAGGATCGTATCCAGATCCGATCGCGCCTGGGCTAGCGTAACTCCGGGCTTGAGCAGAGCCAGGACGTGCATGGAGCCATGTGCGTCGCGTTTTGAAGCTTGGGCAGCGGAAGGACGGAGTGGAAGGTAGTAATCCACCGGCCGCAGGAAGAAGCCTGGATCTCTTCCAAGCACGCCAATGATCACATAGGAAGTCCCATTCAGTGTCACTGTCTTGCCAATGATCTGCGAATCGGCTCCGAGAGTTTTAGCCCAGAAGGCTTCAGAGGCCACCACCGTCGCTGCAGACTGCCGCTCATCGTCGCTCGCAGTAAATAGCCGGCCCATCATCGGACGGGAGCCGGTCAGACGAAAGAATTCGTTCGTGACGAGACCGGCGTGCGTGAGCACTGCCTGACCGCGCCCTGTGAGCGTTAGATCGGCATTCTGGAAGCCGGCCATTGACTCAAATGAGTGATTCTCCGTCCGCCAGTGCTCAAAGTTGATCCAGGTTACACTGATGCTGCTGGCCTTTGCACTGGACTCTCCGAGCCACACCAGCCGCTCGCCTGAAGGGAAAGGCAGCGGCTTGAGAAGGACGGCATAGACTGCGCTGAAGATGGCAGTGTTAGCACCGATCCCAACCGCCAACGTGAGAATAACGATGAGCGAGAAGACAGGTGCTCTCCAGATCCCGCGCATTGCATAGCGAATATCCTGGAGGAACGTTTCGAACGTGGGGAATTGCCACGATTGATAGCTTCGCTCGCGTACCAGAGTAGGGTTGCCGAAGTGGCGCCGCGCCTCAGTTCGCGCCTCTTCGAGCGACATGCCTCGCTCCAGATTCTGGTCGATCAGGAACTGAAGATGGGTGTCCATCTCCCCTTCCAGTTCATCCGTAAGATCGCGTCTTCTTCCAATCGCACGCTTGACCTTTGACCACCATTGACGCATGCGATCAACCCTCCGGCGCCAGAATTCTTGCCATGGCTAGAGCGAAACGCTGCCACTTCGAAGTTGCCTTGACCAGCTGCTTGCGTCCAGACGTCGTGAGGCTGTAGTACCTGGCGCGGCGCCCGTTGGGCGAAGTCTTCCACTGTGCGGAAATCCATCTGCGCTGAAGAAGACGCTGGAGTGCAGGGTACAGAGAGCCGTTGTCGACCAGAAACTCGCTGTCGGACTGTCGTTGCAGGAACTGTGAGATTCCGTAGGCGTGGTTGGGTTCTAGCTTGAGGCTCCGGAGAATCAGCACCTCAAGGGTTCCTTGAAACAATTCAAGCCTGTCGTCATCGGGTAGATTGTCTACAGTAGACACCCTACCTATATACGGCCGCAAATATGGGTCTGTCAAGCGAGCTTTACCGTGACGGCAATTTCATCTTCCTCAGACTCCATAAAGTTCTGCCTGTTTTATCTCCAGCTCTGATGTGCGTAGCGCCCTATCCCCGTTTCTACAAGAATCTCTTAGGTCCCCACAACCCGTTCAAAATCATCTTCGCCCAGGCGGGTGGCCCGTGCTTAATTTTCTCGATCCGCCACGAACGGGGGGTCCCCATTCTTCGCACGTCGTGGTCGGGCGGTCTGCAATCACTTGCTTGGCGGGTGGCCCACCCTTAACTTTCTCTCACCCGGCCACTAGAGAGGGTGCCCCATCCTGAGCGAAGCGAAGGGTGGGAGGCGCTCACTTAAACTAGCCGCGATAGAGTTCAGCCTCCGCGAGCCTTGGGAATAGATAGGCCCTAAGCCGGCACTAACGTACCAACGAGTTTCATCAGCGCCTGAGCCGTCACGGTCGATGATGCGGGATTCTGGCCGGTAACGAGGTGCCCATCCGTGATGGAATAGGGCTGCCAGTTCGCCTTCTTCTCAAAGATGGAGCCCAGACTCAGCAACTCATCCTCAACCAGGAAAGGCACAACCTTAGTGAGTCCCACCGCTTCTTCCTCGCCATTGGTAAAGCCGGTTACGTGCTTCCCCTTTACCAGCGGCTCACCCTTGTACTTCACATGGCGAAGCACCCCAGGCGCGTGGCATACCAGAGCGATGGGCTTGCCCGAACTGTAAAACGACTCGAGAAGAGCGATCGACAAGGGGTCTTCCGCCAAGTCCCACATCGGGCCATGCCCGCCTGGATAAAACACGGTATCGAAGTCTTCTGCTCGAACGTCCGCAAGCTTGACCGTATTGGCAAACGCCTTGATCGCCTCCGCATCCTTCTTGAAGCGCACCTGCGCCGGAGTCTGATTCTCCGCGGCTCGTCGCTCTTTGGATCGATGGGAGGCTGTCCGCCCTTGGGAGAGGCCAGCGTGACATCGACTCCCGCATCTCTGAAAACGAAATACGGAGCGGCACCTTCTTCAAGCCAGAAACCGGTTTTGCGGCCTGTATTGCCAAGCTGATCGTGCGAAGTCAGCACCTGCAGAATTTTCATGCTCCGTCTCCTTGTCCGCTAGGAAGATTCCGATTGCAGCCCACGCTGCCTCCCCTCTGATGCCTGATCCCCGTGCCCCGATGCTGCTTTTACTTGGTCGCATGGCCCACCCTTGATTTTTCCTCGATCGGATACGAACGAGGGTGCCCCATCCTGAGCGAAGCGAAGGGTGGGAGGCACAGAAGTGACACCTCCGCGATATCCCATCTCTTGTCAAGCCCTTCCCCGATGAGCTCTCTCCGTATCTCATTCATTCCAAACCCCTGATCGGCGACGAAACTTGGCAGCCTGTTTCCGTTAAGTCGATAA
>CAVWLS010000010.1:0-327236 GCA_963755975.1 uncultured Acidobacteriota bacterium | reverse complement strand
GGTTGCGGGGGCTGGATTTGAACCAGCGACCTTTGGGTTATGAGCCCAACGAGCTACCGGGCTGCTCCACCCCGCACTTCAATATTAACAATTGAAGAAGGGGGGGTCAACCCCGCCAGAGCCGTCAGAATCCTCGCTTCGCGCCGCTCGCAGCGCCTTCAGCGCTTCGCCGCGTTTCAGCGTGCAGCCGTTATCTTGAAGCTGTATGCATACATGCCGACAGGCTTCGTCGGAAGCTCCAGATGCAGGCCATCCGCCTCCTGCTTGAACCCGATCTTCTCCGTCGAACCCAGCAACGTCACCCCATCGACCTTGAAATCGCTCGCGCTGTTCAGCGAGTGAATCGTCAGGTGCCCATCCGCCGGCCAGCCCAGCGAGATTGCGTACAACGCGCCGTTCTTCGTTGTGAAGCGGATATCCTGGGCCGTGAACGCCCCACCCGCAGTGTCGTGGAACGACCCGGCGACCACTTTCGTTGGACCCTCGCCATACGTCGTCCACGGACGCGTGCCGTAAATTGCCTCGCCATTGATATCGAGCCACGCGCCAATCTGGCGAAGGATCGTCTGCGCCTCTTCCGGAATGACACCGTCCGACCGCGGCCCGATGTTCAGCAGCAGGTTGCCGTTTTTGCTGACGATATCTACCAGCTGCCACACAATCGACTCAGGTGACTTGTAGGTGTCGTTCTTGACGTATCCCCACGACGCGTTGCTGATCGATGTATCCGTCTGCCAGTGCTGCGCGCGAATCTGATCGAGTTCTCCGCGCTCTATGTCCAGCACCGTCGTCCCGTCAGGAAACGCCTCATTCTTGCGAAAGAGCACCGGCTGAATGCCTTCCTGCGCCGCGCGATTGTAGTAGAAGGCCGCGAACCGCTGAAGATATGGCTGGAACTCCGGCTGCTCTACCCACCAGTCGAAATAAACCAGCTCGGGATTATACTTCTCCACAATCTCCGCGCTACGCGCCAGCCAGTCGTTCAGATACGCGCTATCCGGATGCAGCACGCCTTTATCGCCAGGGTTCTTGCCCGCCGGCGCTATGTGCGCCGGCCCATAGAACGCCGCGTACTGCGGATCCTGCACATCCGACGGAAACGCCCGACCGCCGTCGAGGAACCAATAATGCTCGGCCCGATGCGACGACGCTCCAAAGTGCAGTCCTTCCGCGCGAATCGCCTTGGCCAGATCGCCAATAAGGTCCCGCTTCGGACCCATCTTCGCCGCGCTCCAGTCGCTCAGATCGGTGGCATACATCGGGAACCCATCATGATGCTCAGCAACCGGAATCACATACTTCGCACCTGACGCCTTGAACAGTGCCGCCCACGCCGCCGGATCGAAATGCTCCGCGTGAAACATCGGGATAAAGTCCTTGTATCCGAACTTCGTTTGCGGCCCGTAAGTCTCCACGTGATGCTGGAACTCCTTCGAGCCTTGCAAGTACATCGCCCGCGGATACCACTCGCTGCCGAACGCCGGCACCGAGTAAAGTCCCCAGTGAATGAAGATGCCGAACTTCGCATCCTGATACCAGTCGGGAATCTTGTACTTCTCCAGCGACTCCCAATTCGGCTGGAAAGGCCCCTCATGAGCGGCCTGATCCACCTCCTTCAGCAACGCCACGCGCTGGCTGTCGTACTTCGCCACCGCCTTCTGCCAGATGAGATCATCGGCATTCGGCTGCTGCGCAGCCGCCGTCATCGACAGCCAAAACGTAACAGCGGCCAGCACACATAGCCGCGCTCCAGTGCCTCTCATTCGTTTGGTCACCCCTCGCAGAGGATAAATATCAGAACTGACAGCTTATACCCTCTGCGAGTCGGTGGCGCTATCAAGCTCCGAGTGAGCCTGTAGCAGCAGCAAGCCGACTGCGCGACTCCGCGGGCCAGCGCCTCGCCTGCGCGATGCAGATGATGTGCAGGATGATAAACAACGGTACGCCGAAGCTCGGTATCAGGCTGAGTGGTAATTCAGCCATTGGAGCCGTGGTAATTCCCTGCGGATGAAGCAGTGAGGAGATCGCCGCCATAGAGAGCGCCACCACAAGATCGAGTATGCCGAGCAACTGCCACGCGATGAACGCCCTCTTGTGATTCGGCACCAATCTCGTCGCCGCCAGATAGGCCGTCACCCCGATCGCGATATCACCCCATCCCGCCGGAAGTGCAAACATCCCCGGCAAAACCTTGTATGTGTACATTGCGAGAAAGACCAATCCACCGATTCTCTCCGCATGAATCAACGTCAGAGTCCGCGGATTCAGCGCTAGCGCCCACTCCCGAAAAGGCTTCGACCCGGCATACCAGATGGAAAACGCGACCACTGGGGTTAAAACCGAGATCAGTATCGCAAGCGGTGGCTGGCCCGGCGCCCCTTTCAACAAATGTAAGGCCGAAGCCAGCAGCGATGCAGCGAACCAGGCGGCAATCAGCCCGATCGTAAGTTTTCCGTAATTCGTCTTCGCCATCACGCATCTCCTGATTCTTTGGCTGCAATATCCGCGACCGCGTTCGTCACATGACTCATCAGCCGTGAAAGTTCATTGGATTGGCTTCGGCCCAGCTTCTGCCGCAGCCGCGATTGCGCTCTCTCCCAGAGAGGCAGCGCCGCATTGAATTGCTTTTCTCCGATCTTTGACAGCCGCAGCCGCCACTCCCGACGGTCTTCGCCACGCCTCTTTTCCACCCAGCCATTCCGGCTCATGATCGCCAGCGTCCGCGTGAGAGAAGTGCTGTCCATGGCAGAGCAGTTCCCCCAGCCTCCCCTGCGTCACTTCACCGATAAACGACAGTGCCTGCAGAATCGTGAATTGCGAGGAACTGAGCCCGGTTGGGCGCAACTCCTCTTCATAAAGCTGGGTAACAGCCCTCGCCGCGCGTCGCAGGTTTGCGCACATGCACGGCAGCACCACATTTCGGAGACTCTTCATGCAGAATAGATGTATATGCATATATCGCGAGATTCATAAGATTCCAGAATTTCTCAGAAGCAGCCAAGCGATAAGCGCTTTCAACTCCGGTACGCTTCCGCAGCCGCTGATAAACTGGATTCTGACCGCTTACAACCGTGAACTGTCCCTATGTTTGAGAATCTTTCTGAAAAACTGCAGCGCGCCTTCAAGAACCTCCGCGGACAGGGCACTGTCACCGAGGAGAACATGGCGGAAGCCCTGCGCGAAATCCGCGTCGCACTGCTCGAAGCCGACGTTAACCTCAATGTCGTCAAAGATCTCATCGAGCACATCCGCGCCAAGGCACTCGGCCAGGAAGTCCTGACCGCGCTCTCCCCCACCGAGCAGGTCGTCAAGATCGTGCACGACGAGCTCGTCGCGCTCCTCGGCAAAGACACCGCCCGCTTCCAGTTCGCTTCCCGCCCGCCCACCGTCATCCTCATGGCCGGCCTGCAGGGCTCTGGCAAAACCACCACCTCCGGCAAACTCGCCGCATGGCTGCAAAAGGGCGGACATCGCCCCATGCTCGTCTCCGTTGACGTCTACCGACCCGCCGCCCGCGAACAGCTCAAAGTCGTTGCTTCATCGATCAAGGCCAAAATCTACGAGGGTGACCTCAAAGGTGAGCGCGCCGGAACGCCGCTCGTCGAGCGCCTCGCCAAGGAAGCCCGCCGCGAGGCCGTCAACAGCGGCTGCGACACCCTCATCGTCGACACCGCCGGCCGTCTCCACATCGACGCCGACCTCATGGACGAGATGGCGAAGCTAAAATCCCTCCTCTCGCCGCAGGAGATCCTCTTCGTCGCCGACTCCATGACCGGCCAGGATGCCGTCCGCTCAGCCGACGAGTTCCACAAGCGCCTCGCCCTCACCGGCGTCGTCCTCACCAAGATGGACGGCGACGCTCGCGGTGGCGCAGCGCTCTCCATCCGCCACGTCACCGGACAGCCCATCAAATTCATTGGCACCGGCGAGCGCCCAGACGCCTTCGAGCCCTTCCATCCTGACCGCATCGTCAGCCGCATCCTCGGAATGGGCGACATCATGACGCTCATCGAGCATGCCGAAGAAAAGCTCGACCGCAAGAAATCCGAAGAGTTCGCCCGCAAAGCTCTGAGCGGCGACGGCTTCTCGCTCGAAGACTTCCGCGACCAGCTTCGCCAGATCCGCAAGCTCGGGTCGCTGCAAAGCATCATCAAGATGCTACCCTCCGTCGGACCATTCCAGGGCATGTCGCAAATGGCCGACCAAGTCGACGAGAAGCAGTTCACCCGCGTCGAGGCCATCATCAACTCCATGACGCCGAAGGAGCGCAACCACCACGAGATCATCTCCGGCAGCCGCCGCAAGCGCATCGCCAATGGCTCCGGCACGACGGTTCAGGAGGTGAACCAGCTCCTCCGCCAGTACGCGCAGATGCGCAAGATGTTCAAGGGAGTCGGCAAAGGTGGCGGCATGCTGCAGCGCCGTGCCATGGGCATGCTCGGCGGCATGAAGGGTGGACGATAGGGTCGTCATTCTGAACGACCCTGAACGAAGTGAAGGGGAAGTGAAGAATCCATGCGATGCAAAGAGTCGCAGCTGCTATTCTTCGTTTTCTCCCAAAGAACTCGGCGTCTTTCTGATCGATAATGTAATTAATCCCAGCTTAGCTGGGCTTAATTAGAGGGAACACCATGCTGGAAATCGGAGCATTCGAAGCCAGGAACACCCTAGGATCTCTCCTTGATCGTGTCGAAAATGGCGAGGAAATTGTGATCACCAGGCATGGAAAGGCTGTTGCGCGTTTGCTTCCTGATACGGGAGGCATCGATCGCGCACAGGCCCGCGCCGCCATGGACCGCATACGAGAGCGCGCACGAAACCTGAAGTTTGGCCGTTTTGACTGGGAAGCGTTGAAAGCTGACCTCAACGCAGGTCGCCCATGAGCTCTATGCCAAAGGCCGTGCAGACAATTGAAGAGCTCCGTAAACTCTGGCAGCAGGCCTTGAAAGTCGGACATCGCTATCAGACGGTCGAAGACGTCCTCGCCCCTCTTGAGAAGAAATACCTCGCTCTCGGGAAGGCCGCCGGCAAATAGAGCCGGCATTTCGGTCGTCCCGCCCCTTCTCGGAAACCCATTACTATATCTATAGTGATGCCCCCACTTCAGGACCAGCTCGACGAGATCACCGCCAACACGCGCAACCTCGTCCAGCCGGAGCGCCTCGCGATCAACGATCGTGCCGTCGAAGACCTCTTCTCGACTGGCATCGAGCAGCGCATCCTCCCCGTCGGCGCGAAGGCTCCCGAGTTCGCTCTCTCCGACTCGTCGGGCCGATTAGTCCGCTCCTCCGACCTGCTCGCCCTCGCCCCGCTCGTCATCAACTTCTTCCGCGGACGCTGGTGCCCTTACTGCATCACCGAGCTCGAAGCCTGGCGCGACCTTTACCCCATCGTGCGCGAGCGCAAGGCGCTATTGGTCGCTATCTCGCCACAGACCATCCGCCAGAGCGACTTCACCCGCGACCAGCACTCCCTTCCCTTCCCGATCCTCTTCGACGAAGGTTGCCGCGTCGGCGAGCAATTTGGGCTCGCCTACACCATCCCGCCCTTCCATCAGCAGCACTACCGCAGCGTCCTCGTAAATCTTCCCTTCGTCAACGGCGACCAGAGCTGGCGACTCATCCTTCCCGCCACCTATGTCATCGACCGCGACGGCACCATTCTCTTCGCCGAGGCCCACGCCGACTTCCGCGTCCGTCCCGAGCCGGAAGAAGTTCTGGCATGCGTGCCCGCCGCAATTTCCTCCAGCAGCCAGCGATGAAGCGCCTGCTCTGGATCGTCCTTCGCGCGCTGATTGCCGCCGTAATCGTCCTCTATCTCGTCGACTGGGCAGTCCTGCGCATTCGCATGACCCGTGGAACCGCCTACGGAACCATTCAGGTCGACCAGTACCTGTCCACGCCTCTTAAGGGAAATAAAGCCGAGTACGACTACCTCGGCCCGGCGTCAGTGGCATGCGCTCACTCCATCTTCCCCCACGGAGCCCCGCCCTGCTGGTGGGTCGAGCGCCATAAAAGCCAGTGGGAATAATCCTTTAGATCGTCATTCTGAACGTAGCTCGCCGCGGCGAGCGAAGTGAAGAATCCATGCGATGCTGTGGTCGCCACTGCGGCTATTCGCTTTCTACCATCGAACTCTCTTCCCAAGACCGTCGAGCCACGCTACTTCTCCTCGTGATATTCCTGCTCGGTATTGATTTGCCATAGCGGCGACTTATCCAGCGTGCCCGCAATGATGTTATCCACCGCCGTCATCGCCGTCAGCATCGAATGGTCCTGATTGTTGTACTTGTGCATCCCGTTCCGCCCAACCAGGAACAGATTCTCGAACCGGTCCATATACTTCACCACTTCATCGAACCGCTCATACGTTCCAAAGTACGCGGGATAGGTCTTCGGCACGCGCACCACATGCGAATCTCAGCACATCGCTCGCCCGCAGAATGCCGATTTTCTCGATCTCGGCCATGGCAAACTTCGCGATCTCCGCGATCCGCCATCTTCCACAACTCGTCGCTCTCATAGCAGAAGTATTCGAGCCCGACCCACACCTTCTCCGGGATCCGCCACCATGTACGGGCTCCAGTTATTGAAGATCTGCAGCCGCCCCACCAGTACGTCCGGCTCCTGAATATAGATCCACGTATCCTTCAGCCGCGATCCGTCCGGCTCCGTCACCGCCAGCTTGTCCACCAGCAGACCCACTGTGATGAAGTCGCGATAGACCAGACCCTCCGTAATTTCGCGAATCTCAGCCGGCGCCGGCACATCCATGCTGCGAATCAAATCACGCACCGGCATCGTAGAAAAGACATAATCCGCCGCTATCGTCTCGCGCTCACCATTGGCATGCACCGCCTCCACCGACACCACTCTCGAGCCCTCGACGTGCAGCCTGTCCACGCGCGACCCTAGCCGCACCTCGCCGCCTTTTTGTGTAACCAATGCGGCGACATATTCCCACAGCTGTCCCGGCCCGAACTTCGGATACAGAAATTTCTCGATCAGCGACGTCTCTGTCCTCTTCTGCGCGATATCGCCTCTTCCTGAGCGCCCAAAAGTCTGCCGGAGAAAGTGGGAAATCGCCGTCCGTAGAGAAAGCCCCTTGATCCGTTGCGCTCCCCACTCCGCGCTGATGTGGTCGCACGGCACGCCCCACACTTTTTCGGTGTAGGACTTGAAAAAGGTGCGATACAGCTCGCCGCCAAAGCGGTTGATCAGAAAATCCTCGAGCGTCTTCTCCTGCCTGCGCGGAAAGAGCTTCGTCTTCAGATAGCTCAGCCCAATTCTGCCCATGCGCCACAGCCCCAGCTGCTTCACCGTCTTGCCATTCAGCGCCAGCGGATAGTCAAAGAAGCTGCGCAGAAAATAAATGCGGCTCTTGCGCGGCCGCACCAGCATGACAAGATCAGGATCAGCCGGGCCTGCCGACGCCGCAACACTCCGCTCCTTGTTCTGATAGCGGATGGTCTGCTGGCCCTCCTCCGAGGACGCGACCGGCATCAGCTCCGTCCACCAGTCCATAACCCGGTCGGCTTTGGAGAAAAAACGGTGCCCGCCAATATCCATCCGGTTACCCTTGTACTCGATCGTGCACGAGATCCCGCCGATGCGATTCGTCGCCTCAAGGACAATAGGTCGAATATCGCTGCGCCGCAGAAACTCGAGCGCTGCCGTCAGCCCAGCCGGACCAGCGCCGATAATGACAGCGGTCTTGCCTGCCGTCATTCAGCCGCTCCTGTGAAACAGAAAAACTTGCGCACACACAAAATCAGCGGCGCAGAGGCTGCGCCGCCCGGAACTTCATAAAAACACATATCTTTCCATGTTCGAGCATTACTGCATATTGGGCAAGCCGCGAAGCTCCCGCTATGGCCCCACCGTCTGCGCCACATCCGTTTTTGCCGCCGCGCCCGAGAGCGTCTCCCAGCCGCGTTTTTCCAGATGCCACCAGATCAGCCCACCTGCAATCGCCGCCGCGATCAGCAGCACCGCGCCCGTCAGCCATTCTCCAAAGACGAGCTTGCCAATCCCAAAGAGCGCCCCATAAACCAGAATGCAGCCCATCACGCAATCAAAGGCATTCGCCGACATGTCGCGCACCTCAGCCATCTCCGGAGCGAGCCGCGCAATGCGACGCCACCCATGCACTGTGGGATGAACCCGGCGATAGAAGGCCAGCAGCGTCGAGTCAGGCTCGGGCTTTGTCACAAATGTGGCTACGATCCACGCCAGCGTCGTGATCCCCGCCGTGATCAGCGTGCTCTTGGCAAAGACCACTGCATCGTTGCCCGCGAAGTGCACTCGTGAGAGCGCGATGGCCACGGCTGCCGCCATCAGCATTGCCGTGATCTCACTCCACGCATTCACTCTCCACCAGAACCAGCGCAGGATATACACCGCCCCCGTTCCGGCGCCCAGATTCAGCACCAGTTCCCATCCCTGGCTGATCGACGTTAGCTGGCTTGCGACGTATCCGCTGGCCAGAACAAGAATTACGGTGATGATCTTGCTGATCAGCACGTAGTGATGCTCTTTTGCCTGCCGCACCAGGAACCGCCGGTAGAAATCGTTCACCAGGTACGACGTGCCCCAATTAAGCTGTGTGCCGATCGTCGACATATATGCCGCCAGAAACGCCGCCACCATCAGCCCGCGCAGCGCCGGAGGCAGAAAGTCGCGCAGCACCATTACGTATCCCTGCTGCGGATTCGCCGCAAAGGCCGCATTCGGATGCAGTCCGCCGTGGGGCGAATAGATCGCAAGCGCCACCAGCCCGGTCACGATCCACGGCCATGGCCGCAGTGCATAGTGCGCAATGTTGAACCACAGGGTCGCGCCCAGCGAGTGCTTCTCATTCTTTGCGCTGAACATGCGCTGCGCGATATACCCACCGCCGCCCGGCTCCGCTCCCGGATACCACGACGCCCACCACTGCACTCCCAGGTACATGAAGAACGTCAGCAGCGGCAGCGTCCACAGGTTGGCCGTCGTCACCCCGGTGTGAAAATCGGGGAGAAACGAGAGCACGTTCGACGTCGGCTGCCCAGCCGCGCGCGTAGCCGCGTCCACCGCTGACAGCTGCACCTTGAGCGCATGCATCCCGCCCAGATGTGCAACCGCCAGCCACGCCAGCACGACGATCATCGTCATCTTCAGCGCAAACTGGAAGAGGTCTGTCACCAGCACGCCCCATAGCCCGCCGATAAACGTGTAAAGGCCGGTAAAGGGCACCAGGATAAAGATGCAGATCGCCAGCGCCGTATGCCGCGGATCGCCCAGCGTGTAGTGCAGTAGCGTGTGTGAGCCAACCACCAGCGATAGCACGCGCCCTTCGGCGATCATCGGCCCCAGCACCACGGCGATAATATCCACCATCGCCCGTGTCACCCATCCCAGGATGAAGCAGTTCATCAGCAGGCCGAGGTAGATCGCCTTGAAGCCGCGCAGAAACGCCGCCGGCTTGCCGCCATAGCGAATCTCGACCAGCTCCACATCGGTCAGAATCTCCGCGCGCCGCCAGTACCGCGCGAAGAAGAATACCGTCGTCATGCCCGAGAGGCAGAAGCTCCACCAGATCCAGTTCCCCGAGATCCCCTGTGTCGCCACCAGCCCGCACACCAGCAGGGGCGTGTCTGCGGCAAAGGTGGTTGCCACCATCGAAGTCCCGGCCAGCCACCACGAAACATCGCGGCCGGAGATGAAAAAGTCTTCCGTGGAATTGCCGGCCTTGCTCCGGTAGTAGAAACCAATGAGCAGGTTAAACAGCAGATACCCGGCGATGACGAGCCAGTCCGTTAGCGAAAAAGCCATGTATTAGCCTTGCGGGAGAAAATAGGGCCTCAAGGAGGGTTGTCCACCAGTATATACAGGTTGCCGGGAGTTCTTCATCTCATTCCGCTCTGAACCCATTGGCTCCGGGTTATCATCGTGGATATGTCCGTAATTCACATCTCCGAGGCTGAAGCGGCACGCGACTTTGCTGCCCTTCTTGCCCGTGTCCGCGCAGGAGCGGAGGTTATCATCGAGTCGGATGCCCGCGCCGTGGCCATTGTTCGCCCTGCGCCTGCACAGCCCGGTCCTGGCCGCCTGCTCTCCGAGTCTATCGCCTCCGCAGAGGCGCGTGGATCCGCAGCTACACTCGACGGAGGCTTCGCCCGCGACCTGGAAGCTGTCATCGCCGGCCATCGCGAAGCCCTTAATCCTCCAGAATGGGACTGATCCTCGACTCCAGCGTTGTTGTCGCGGCTGAACGTCGAGGAGAAACGGTGGCTCAGTTTCTCCGGCAGGTTGTTTCCGTGGCAGGCGACCAGCAGGCCGCGCTCTCCGCGATTGGCCTCACCGAGCTTGTCCATGCAATCTGGCGTGCTCCGTTGCCCTCCATACGCCGGCGCCGCGAGCAGTTTATCCATGATCTGCTCGCCGATATCGAAGTCGTCTCCTACACAAAGAACACAGCCTGGTTGGCGGGAAAACTAGACGGAGAACAGTCTTCTCAGGGAGTGACGATTCCTTCTATTGATTTGCTTATCGGCGCAACCGCACTGGAGCATGGATACTCCGTCGCGACAATCAATCTCCGCCACTTTCGCCTTATCCCCGGCTTGGACGTAATCCAGTTATAAAGCAGATCCTGCGGACCGCACCGCCCTATGCCGTCAGGACCGGCTCGTGTTCGAGCGCTTCATCCGGAGCGACCATCAGCCCTCCGGCAGCGAGCCGGTAAACCTGGTTGCGCCACACGATTTCGCTGCTGACGTAACTCGCCGCCCAGTAGACGAACCCAAGCAGATCGCGCAGTGGATAAAGCAGGACCGTCCGGATCAGATGCCGGTCCCGGACCACCAGCGCGCCCACCAGCAGCGCCAGCAGCGCCCGTGTCGCCACACTATAGGCCAGCAATCCCAGCGCCAGCAGCGGATGATGCAGCCCCGCGGCCGCAATCGCCGCGATCAACCCAAACGGAACGCTGAACGTAAGGCAGGTGCCGAAATGCCCCTTGGGGCGTGAGAAGCGCGTCGACCGCATCCACCGTATCTGGTGTTTCTGCGAATCGGCGAATCCCGTGTTCAGCACCATGTGATCGATGGCGTGCGTCGAGAGCACAACCGTGTGGCCATTGGCCGCAATTGCGTTGCCCAGCACAAAATCGTCTGCGCAATAGCCGCCCAGCTTGCCGAAGCCGCCGATCTCGCGAACACACTCTCTGCGCACGGCCATCGTCGGCCCGAGCGTGAACTGCATGCCCTCCATCAGATCGGCCACGAGCACGCCGGCGCTCATCTCAATCGACATGCCGGCCGCCTCAAGCTTCGACCACAGCCCCTCGCCTGCCACGCCGCGATACAGGCACGTAACTGCTCCCACCTTAGCGTCGGCAAACGGAGCCACCACTTCGCGGATATAGTCCGGGCACACGCGCACGTCGCTGTCGCTGACGATGAAGACATCGTGCGACGCTGCCTTTTCCATCAGCTCCAGCGTGCTCACTTTGGCGTTCACATGCCAGGGCTCGCCCGTCAGCACAAATCTCACGGGAATCTGAGGATACCGCGCAGCAACCCGCCGCGCCGCCTGTAGACCAGGGTCCGCTGAAACCCGCGCGCCGAAGATAATCTCGTATTCCGGATAGTCCTGCTGGAAAAAGGTCTCCAGGTGATCCTCGAGATTCGGCTCCGCGCCGTGGAGCGGCTTGAACAGGGAGACAGGGGACAAAAAGATCGGCTTCGCCGCGCGGCGGCGCATAACAAAGCGCCAGATGCCAGCGATAACCAAACCTGTAAAAGCCGAAGAAGCAAGCAGGCCGAGCAGGCCAACGCCAAGCAGAATCTTGATCATGGACTTAATGGAGCTTGCCGTCGGCAGAAACCAGGTTCTGGCAAATTCCTTCTATTAGATAGAGTAGCGCAGCGGCGGCAAAGTTGCGCCATTCTTTCGCCACGCTCGTATTTGAACCATCAAATTCAGCGCTTGTACTTTGCCGCCGGAGGAACGACCACCGGACGCCGCAAAGGCACAATCGCAGACCCCTGCTGGAACCCCTGCATGCGCGTGAACATCTCCGTCCGCACATAGTCGACGAAGCCCTGCATCTGGCGATTCATCTCCTCCATCCGCTCGCGCATCTGCAGGATGATGGCAATTCCCGCGATATTCACGCCCATGTCCCGCGCCAGGTTCAGGATGAACTCCAGCCTCTCCAGGTCCTCATCCGTGTAAAGACGCGTATTGCCCTCCGTCCGCGACGGTTTCAGCAACCCCTCGCGCTCATAGAGCCTGAGCGTCTGCGGATGAATCTCGTACATCTCGGCCACCGCCGAGATCATATAAGCGCCCTTGGATTTACGTTTCGTCGGCATTCTCTTCACCGCGCGAACAGCCGCGCTGCTCCTTCCTGCGTGCGAATCGCCCCGAATCTTACAACTCTGGGGAAGAAACCGAAGAACTGCCCTCCCGTGATTCTGTAGGGCACGAATGCCTTCACACAGTAACCGCTCTCATGCTCGATATCAACCATGATCGCGTCTGTATAGCCCTCGCTCGACGCCTTCTGCATCGTCACGTTCGACGCGCTCGCCGCCGCCCGGAGTGAGCCTCGCTTCGCCCGCTCCGTCAGCTGCTGCTGCAGCAAGTCAAGAAGCATTGCCGGCTCCGGCGGCATATCCTGCTGCGCAATCGCTTCAAACTTCACGTCGCCATCCCGATTCATCGCGAAGCCGAACGGCCCGAACTCGCCATACCTGCGCAGCATCCGTTTCGCATACGACACGCTGGCATTCAGCACATCGTTGGCATCGTCGCGAACCAGCTCACTCTCCACCTTTTCACTTCCGACGCGTTCCTCGCCCATCATCGGCCTTCAAACTCTCTTCCGCCGCCTTTCACTCGCTGATACACGCAGTGTTCATAGCCTCGCCAGAAGACCACCCGGTCCACCGTCAGCCCGTTCTTCTCCGCCACGCGCCGCGACGCCGCATTCTCCGGCCGGATCATCGACACCACCCGCTCCACCTCAAATCGGCCGAATGCATGATCCATCGCCGCCTTCGCCGCTTCCGTCGCAAATCCCCGGCCCCAGCGCTCGCGGTGTACGTGATAGCCGATCTCCAGTTCCGTCCGGCCTTCAACCTCCTGCCACACCGCTCCGCAATCCCCAATCAGCCTGCCCGTCTCTTTCTCCACCAGTCCCAGCAGCCCGCTGCCCTCGGGATACCGCGCCACCTGCCGCTCGATCCACACCCGCACTTCATCGCCGCTATACGGCCGCGGATACCAGCGCATCGTCTCGGCATCGCCCAGCACCGCAGCCAGTGCCGGCGCATCCTCCGGCCCCAGCGGACGCAGCAACAGCCGCGCCGTCTCCAGCGTGAGCTGCATTACACCATCGCCCACAGCTGCTCGCGCGGATCGTCGGGATTGAGCTTGGCAAACTCGCGCAGAATCTCCTTCGAACGCTCGTCCTGCACCTTCGGCACGACAATCTCCACGGTCACAATCTGGTTGCCGCTCTTGCCGTCGGTGGTTGCCGAGGGCACGCCGCGTCCACGCATCCTCAGCTTCTGCCCGCTCTGCGTCCCCGGCGGAATCTTCAACTGCGTCTTCCCATCGACCGTCGGCACTTCAATCTTCGATCCCAGCGCGGCTTCTGCAACCGTCACCGGAACAGTTACATAAATGTCATCGCCCTGGCGTGTGAAGACCGGATGCGAGCCCGCCCGAATGATCAGATACAGATCGCCCGGCGGACCGCCATTGATCCCCGCATTCCCCTTGCCCGCCAGCCGTATCCGCTGCCCATCGCGCGTCCCCGGCTTGATTCTGAACTCCACCTGCTCGGTGCGCGTCACCGTCCCTGCCCCGTGGCATGTCGCGCATGCATTCTGAATCTTGCCTGATCCGCCGCATCGAGGGCACTGGATATTGAACTTCATCCGCCCGCCCATCTGCGTCACCTGCCCGGTCCCGTTGCACTCGGGACACGTCTGCACCCCGCCCGTCGAGGCCTTGCCCTTGCACGTCGGGCACACCTCCTGCCGCTGAATCTGCAGCCGCGTCGTGCCTCCCCGAATCGCCGTCCAGAAATCGACATTTACCTGATATTCGAGATCGCTCCCCGGCTCGGGACCCTGCTGCTGCTGCGCCCGCCCGCCCCGGTTGAATATCCCCGAAAAGAGATCCCCGAAGCCGCCCCAGCTCGTCCCTGTCGTCTGTCCGCCCGGTGCCGCGCCTTGCCCCGTTCCGAAGCCCGAGAAATCGAAGCCCTCAAAGTCGAACGGAACCTCCTGGCCTTGCCCCGCCGGTCTCTGCCCGCCATAGCCATAGCCGCCGCGCGCGGCCGCTTCTGCCGCCGCGGGATCGATCTGGTCGGAATAAAATCCCAGCTGGTCGAAGATCTTCCGCTTCTTCTCGTCGCTCAAAATATCGTTGGCCTCGGAGAGCTCCTTGAACTTCTCCTCAGCCTTCTTATCGCCTGGATTCACATCGGGGTGATACTTGCGCGCAAGCTTGCGGAACGCCTTGCGAATCTCCTCCGGCGTGGCCGTTTTCTTTACGCCAAGAATGGCGTAATAATCTTTGCTCTGCGTTGGTGGCATGATTTCGTTAAGCCTTCAGTCCTTCTGGCAGACGGGACACCAGTACACCGTCCGTCCGCCCATGGCCTTCCTCTCAATTGTCGCACCGCACACATAGCAGGGCTTGCCATGCCGCCGGTAGACGTAGTGCACTTCCTCATCCTGAACCGGGCCCCGCCGGTGCGGCCTGTCCTTCGCCCTCGTGGTCACAATCCTGCGATCTTCCATCGCCACCCGCATCAGCGTCTGCGCATCCTTCCAGATGCCTCGCAGCGACGCCGCGCTCGTCTCCTTGCCCGGCCGGAACGGGCTGATCCTCGCCCGATAAAGCAGCTCTGCGCGAAAGATATTTCCAATCCCGGCAATCACCGACTGGTCCATCAATAACAGCCCTATCGGCGTACTGCGCTTCCCGATTACAGCGAACGCGCTTTTCGGATCGGACCCCTCACGCAGCGGATCAGGTCCCAGCCGTGCGAGAAGCGCCTGCCATTTCTCTTCACTGAAGATCGAAGTGTCGGTGCCGCCGCGCAGCTCAATCCAGTCGGACTTCGTATAAATCCTCAGCCGTAGCGCGCCCTTCTCCGGAGGCAGCGGCATCCTGCCCTCCCAGAAATCCCCATACATCCCGAGATGAATATGCAGAATCAGGTCGCGCCCAAATATGTAACCAAGATGCTTACCTACTGCCTCCACCGACCGCAGCGTTCTTCCGTTCAAAACCTCCGCGTCGGGAAACCCGCCGTTGGGAGAGTCCACCCGCACGCGCCTGCCTGCAAAGGCTCGCGCATGCCGCTCCGCAAATCGGTGGATCTCATTCCCCTCCGGCATCGTCCTCCTTGCCAACAGCCACCGCTCTAAAAGGAGTCATTCTGAGCCTCGCCTTTCCGAGGCGAAGAATCCATGCTCAGCCGGATCCTCCGGTCCTGTCGTTCGTTTTCTTCCCTGATGCTTTGACCTGGCATGAGCATTTGACTTCCCTAATGCTCGGCCAGGTCTTTCAACTCGGGATTCAGCGATTCGATCAGCGTGATTTTCTTCGCACGAGTCCAACCCTTGATCGTCTTCTCTCGCCCAATCGCGGAGCTGATATCGCCATATTCCTCGAAATACGCGAGCCTGTTGCAGCCGTACTTCGACGCGAACCCTGACTTTATCCCGTTCCGATGTTGCAACACTCTGCTGTAAAGATCACTAGTCACCCCGGTATAAAGCGTCCCCGTTCGCCCAACCAGGATATAGACCCAGCCTCTACGCATCCCGCCCCGATAGCCTCACTTATTCAGCCACAAATCAATTAACAGCGGTCATTCTGACGACCGCAGGGAGGAAGAATCCATGCGACCCTTACCTGCCACAACCGCCTGATGCTTTCTGCCACCAAACCAACCGCCATTTCCTGAAGGTCCGCGCCGACCAACAATCTCAGCCTGCCGAGATCCTGCTAACACCGTCCTTTAGTTCCAGACCATCCGTGCCTCTACCGCTTCCATCCGCCAGAAGAGATCGGGTTCCACCTTGCGCATCTGCGCGACAAAGCTCTCCGCCTCTTCGCGCGTGTCGAACATAATTTTGTTGCAGACCTGCCCGCCCCGTAACTGCTCGCATTTCCAGAGAGTATTCATCCCAGTTCCTTTAGTTCTTAAAGCTTGAGGGGCACCCCGTATCGAGACGCCCCTCAGTCAAATCGCGGTCGCCCGCGCTCTTCTTTGCCGTTTACCGCTTGTCTTCGACGTCCACGTACTCCGCGTCGATGACGCCTTCGTCCTTCTTGGCTTCCTCGGTCGTGCCCGAAGCCGCCGTCGCGCCGTCGGTCGGCGGAACACCGGCCGCTCCCGCGCTGGCCGCATTGGCCTTGTACATGGCCTCGGCCAGCTTGTGCGAAGCCGCGGTCAGTTTCTCCCGCGCCGCATTCATCTCAGCCACGCTCGACTGACCTTCCAGCGTCTTCTTCGCATCGGCCAGAGCCGTCTCCACATCGAGCTTCTCCGCTCCTGAGACCTTGTCGCTATTCTCCTTGAGCATCTTCTCGATGTTGTAGACCATGCCGTCCAGCCCGTTCCGCGCTTCGATCTCCTCGCGCTTCGCCTTGTCCTCAGCCGAGTGCGCCTCGGCTTCCTTGGCCATCCGGTCGACCTCGTCCTTGCTCAGCCCCGAAGACGACGTGATCGTCACCTTCTGGTCCTTGCCCGTGGCATTATCCTTTGCCGTCACGTTCAGAATGCCGTTCGCATCGATATCGAACGTCACTTCGATCTGCGGTATGCCCCGGGGAGCCAGAGGAATTCCGCCCAGCTTGAACTTGGCCAGTGTGCGGTTCTGCGCAGCCATCGGGCGCTCGCCCTGCAGCACATGAACCTCTACCTCGGTCTGGCTGTCCGCCGCCGTCGAGAAGGTTTCCGTCTTCTTCGTCGGGATCGTCGTATTGCGCGGAATCATCGGTGTCGCCACCGCGCCCAGCGTCTCGATCGCCAGCGTCAGCGGCGTCACGTCGAGCAGAAGCAGGTCCTTCACTTCGCCCGCGAGCACGCCCGCCTGCACCGCGGCGCCGATCGCAACCACTTCGTCAGGATTCACGCCCTTGTGGGGCTCCTTGCCGAATAGGTCTTTCACCAGCTGCTGGATGCGCGGCATGCGCGTCTGACCGCCGACCAGCACCACCTCGTCGATCTTGCTGATGTCCACGCCGGCATCGGCCATCGCCTTCTTGCAGGGCTCAACCGACTTCTGAATGATGTCCTCAACCAGCTGCTCCAGCTTGGCGCGCGTCAGCTTCTTCACCAGGTGCTTTGGCCCGCTCGCGTCCGCTGTAACGAAGGGCAGATTGATCTCGGTCTCGACTGCTGTCGAAAGCTCGATCTTGGCCCGCTCCGCGGCATCCTTCAACCGCTGCAGCGCCATCTCGTTGCCCTTCGAGCTCAGATCCAGACCCTCGTCCTTCTTGAACTCCTCGATCAGCCAGTCCACGATCCGCTGGTCGATGTTGTCTCCGCCCAGGTGCGTATCGCCATTCGTCGACTTTACCTCGATGACGCCCTCACCTACCTCGAGGATAGAGACATCGAAAGTCCCACCGCCGAAGTCATACACGGCGATCGTCTCTTCCTTCTTCTTGTCCAGGCCATAAGCCAGAGCAGCAGCCGTCGGCTCGTTCACAATGCGCTTTACATCCAGTCCGGCGATCTTGCCGGCGTCTTTCGTTGCCTGGCGCTGCGCGTCGTTAAAGTACGCCGGAACCGTGATTACGGCTTCGGTGACCGAACCGCCAAGGTAGTCCTCAGCCGCCTTCTTCAGTTTCTGAAGGATCATGGCTGAAATCTCGGGCGGGGTAAAATCCTTGCCCTGCGCTTCCACTACTATGTGGTCGCCCGCCTTCTTCACCTTGTACGGAACCATCTTCATCTCGTCCGTAACTTCGTCGAAGCGGCGGCCCATGAAGCGCTTGATCGAATAAATCGTGTTTTGCGGATTCGTGATGGCCTGGCGCTTCGCCACCTGGCCCACCAGCCTCTCTCCGCTCTTTGTAAAGCCGACGACCGAGGGGGTTGTCCGCCCGCCCTCTTCGTTGGCGATGACCTTCGGTTCGCCGCCTTCCATGACCGCGACAACCGAGTTGGTCGTACCTAAGTCGATACCAATAATCTTTGCCATTTGGGTGCTCCTGAAATCTCTATGCGTAACTAGCGCTCAACTTCGAACCCTCGATTTGCGAGGCTCCAGTCTCGCAATCTTCGCACTTGAGTGACTTATTGTCAATCTATCTGATGCAGCTGTTAGCGGGATGGATGCAACTCTTTGACTCGGCTATTATCCCTGTCATTCTGGCGCTCAACCTGGCTGGGAATCCTTCGTTTTCCGGCTGGCCCGGATGCGTCACTCTGACGAGCAGACTGCCCCGAATCCTTCGCTTCTCCCAACCAAAGCTCGTCGCGTCATTCTGACGACCCTAAGCGAAGCGAAGGGGAGGAAGAATCCATACGGCGCTCGCCTGCCGTTGCACCTTGGAGCTTCCAACCGAAAAGAAGGCCATTCCTCAGAAGACATCCTTGCCCTTACCGCCAAAGCTTGACCCGTCATTCTGACGACCCTAAGCGAAGCGAAGGGGAGGAAGAATCCATACGGTGCTCGCCTGCCGTTGCACCTTGGAGCTTTCAACCGAAAAAGAAGGCCATTCCTCAGAAGACATCCTTGCCCTTACCGCCAAAGCTTGACCCGTCATTCTGACGAACCCCCGAGCGAAGCGAAGGGGAGGAAGAATCCATACGGTGCTCGCCTGCCGTTGCACCTTGAAGCTTCCAACCGAAAAGAAGGCCATTCCTCAGAAGACACCTTGCCCTTACCGCCAAAGCTCGTCGCGTCATTCTGACGACCCTAAGCAGAGCGAAGGGGAGGAAGAATCCATGCAGTCTTTCCCCTGCCACAGCTGATTAAAGTCTTCAGCCGAAGCGGTACCCGATCCTTCGCGCACGAGGCAAAAGAGATGTCATCCTGAGTCGCCCCGTCTGCTCCCACAGCTTTGTCAAGCCCCCATGACCGTATCCGTCATGTAACTGCTTTTCACACTGAGACTTAGGCCGAAATCCTGACTGGCCGAACTTTCCACCGGATCTCTTAGAATAGAGATAGCGAGCTAAAAGGGGCTTGGCTACTCCGTCATCACAAAAACAGGCATAAGCCATTTAGAATCTGTCATAAAGAAGCTAACCCATTTTGTAACTATCTTGAAATCAATCATTTGCGAAAACGCTCAAGCGGTTGCCGCGTAACTTCCCTGGAGTCTTACATATAGAACAACTCATTTATTTCCGAATACTTGTATGGCAGCTCTGCTGCTAACTATCGCAAAACCAAATACTTGTGAAATAGCCAGAGGAATGGCGGGGGGAGGGGGTACCCTCAGCTCCGTGGAGGCTGAAACGCCGCCGACGCGCCCACCCACTCAAGGTCGCGGTTGTGATCCACCCCCATCATCTTGCCGCGGCCCAGCCGGATCAGAGGCAAAACCGGCTCCAGCTTCCCCCCGTCCGGCCACAGATAGAGGATGCGGATCTCCGGCTGGGTAGGCCCATGCGGAGTCTCGATGACGTTCTCGAATTTCACCCGCTGCTGCAACAGATAGTTGTGCCGGTCTCGAGGCGCAATGGCAGCCAGGTCCTCATTCGTCGGCGCGAACTGGATTCCCTTCCCGGCGAAGGAGAAGAGCGGCTTCAGGATCCACTGCTCGCGGTCGCCCGGCAGCCGGTCCCGCCCCTTGCCCTTGAACCAGTCGTCAAGGAAGACCGCCGGCGGCACGCAAGGATGGTCAAGGTACGGTATCGAGTACTTGCTCAGGTGGAAGTACCAGTTCGGATGCCCGGCCCACTCGACGTCGAAGTGCTCCCGGTAATCGAACTGCAGATGAACACGCTTCTGGATCAGTTCATCCACGATGGCTCGGTTATAGATGCGGTGGATCGGAACCAGCCGCGACCCGTCCCGGTAGCAGAGTTTCGGCAGCTTGCCCGGCCGATCCTCCGGAATGACCTCAGAAATATCCACCACGCGGATCCCCAGCCGGTCGGCCGTCACCTGAAAGTCGGGCAGCGTCTTCTGGTGCATCGGATCAACCTCGGTCAGCACCACATGCTCGGGATGGTGCCCGCGCAGGATCACCTTCTGCATCAGCTTCCAGAAGCTGGCCTCAGTGTGGCCGCCGAGGAAGAGATCAAGCCTTGGATCGAGCCCGAAGGCGGCACGGTAGTTCTCTGCCAGCACGAACTGGTACGCGTAGACTGAGGGGAATGCCTGCAACTCCACCAGCCGCGGCGCCAGCCGGCCGCCCGGCTCGCGCACCAGGCCGAAGTCCACGGTCATGAAGTGGGGGTGGGCCGTCTCATCGGCCGCGCGATACGCCTCCGGAATCGCCTTACTCGATTCCGCTAGATATTTCCGATCGCCGACTAGCTGGTGCGTCAATTCGGCTCCGATCGCCGCCATCTCATCGAGAAGCTCGCGCGGCAGAAACACCGGCGTTTCGGAAACACGAAAGCTGACGTGGGTTCGGACGCATGCATCCAGGTTCCGCAGAAAGAGGCGATAGGTCTCAGGACGGAAGCGCGAATTGAAATCCTGGCGCAAAGACGGAATCACGCCAATAGGGTATACCCGGCGCGCCCATTCTGGGCGAAACTCGAATCAGCCCATAACGGGCAGGAAATTGCCGCAAGTAACCTACCGGAGAACGATTTTCCTCCCCACCTCTTTGGCCTTCGGTGTAAACTTTGGTAATTTCATGGCGACAGCGGTTCGGATACTTTAGAGATGACCAAGGAATTCTGACCGGGATATGGGATATGAAGTGCACAAGAAGTCGGCTGCGTTAGAAATCCGGCGTATCACTCCTGAGGCTCCTGAGAGTCTGCGGTCAGCGGTGCGATTTCCTGTGGCTCTGCCCGTACACCTTCTGGTTGCCGAAAGACAGTACGAGGCTGTCACGGACAATATCTCCGCGAACGGCGTTCTCCTCCGCATGCGCACAGCGAAGGATAGTGAGCTCCTGACCCCGGGTACCGCCGTTGAATTCCTGATCGAGATACCTGAGGGAACGATCGCTCCGAACGAGACCGCGGCCGTACATTGTTCCGGACGGGTCATACGTTCGTACGGAGCGCGCCGCGCCACCTACACGGCGGCCGTGATCGACGAATACAGTTTTCAGTAGATTTGGGCAGGACGTAAAAGAATTATGGCTGACATTATCCAGGGAAGCAGTGAAGACGCTATACAGAGAGAACCCTCTCCCGAGAATCCTGAGCGTCCTCTGATTCGCATCATCCTGGCCGACTCGCAAGCGATCTATCGAGTCGGCATGCGCAAGGTTTTTGCTCTGGAAGACGACCTTCGCGTTGTTGCCCAGGTGGACCGCTTCGAAAGTCTCCATGCCGGCCTCGAGCGTCATCCGGCGGATATCCTGCTGCTTGAAAGCAACCTCATCGCTGGCGTCGCAAACGCTATCCCCGAGATTGTCCGCGTAGCTCCGAATATCAAGATCATCGTGCAGACCGCGGGCGCTGACGAAGCCAACACCGTCGAGCTCTACCGCCGCGGCGTACGCGGCATCATCCCGCGCTCGATCTCCCCCGACCTGCTGGTCAAGTGCGTACGCAAGATCGGCGCGGGCGAGACCTGGATCGACAACCAGTCGGTGAACTGGGTGATCGAGGCTTACCGCTCGCAGGCAACGGCAATTACCAATCCCAAGTCGCAGCCGCGCCTCTCTCCCAAAGAGCTCTCTATCATCTCCTGCATCACGCAAGGCAAGCGGAATAAAGAGATCGCCTTCCAGCTAGGCACCACCGAGCAAGTGATTAAAAATTACCTGCGCAAGATCTACGACAAGCTCGGCGTCTCTGACCGCCTGGAGCTCGCCCTTTACTGCCTCCACCATCAGATCCATAAGCGCGCCAAGGAAAACGAGCATCCGGCCGGCGGGAACGGCGCAGCGGAGCACTGAACTCTTCGCTAATTTCCCTATCGCGGAAAAAGGGCTCTGATAACCTCATTTGAGTCCCGGCACCGCTTCTCCAGTCCCTTATGCTCAGCCCTTTTCGGAGCCTGACCCCGCAGCAGCGCCACGCGTTCACGGCCAGCTTTCTTGGCTGGTCGCTTGATTCATTCGATTTCTTCATCCTGGTCTTCTGCGTATCGGCCATTGCGAAAGACTTTCAGGCCAAGCCCTCGGCGGTCGCCGAGGCTCTCTTTCTCACCCTGGCCTTCCGGCCGGTCGGAGCCTTTCTCTTCGGAGCGCTCGCCGACAAATATGGTCGCCGTCCCGCCCTCATGCTGAACATCGCCTGCTACTCCATCTTAGAGCTTGCCTGCGCCTTTGCGACCTCCCTGCATGGCCTGTACTGGCTGCGCGCGCTCTTCGGGATTGCCATGGGCGGCGAGTGGGGCGTGGGCGCGGCGCTCGCCTTTGAGACGCTGCCGAAGGAAGGCCGCGGCTTCTTCTCGGGACTGTTGCAGGAAGGCTACGCCGTGGGATATCTCGCTGCCGCCGCTGCATACGGCCTGCTCTTCCCGCTCTTTACCCAGATGCATTGGCATGGGCACCTCGTAGGATGGCGTGGCATGTTCATCGTTGGCGCGGCTCCTGCGCTGCTGGTCTTCTACATCGGCGGGAAGGTCGAGGAGTCGCCGGTATGGCGAGCGCGCGGCTCAGCACATATAGTCGCAACAGGTCCGATCAAATCGAACCTTGCAAGCGGCATCAAACGCTATGCTCCCACCTTTCTGTTTCTCATTCTGTTAATGACCTGCTTCAACGCCTTCTCGCACGGAACCCAGGATCTCTACCCCACATTCCTTGAGAAGGACCACGGCTTTTCTCCAGCCCTCACCGGAACAATGGGAGTTATCTACAACGTCGGCGCGCTACTCGGTGGCGTCATCTTCGGAAGTCTCTCCGAGCGCTTCGGGCGCAAGCGAACGATCATCACGGCTGCATTGCTGGCCCTTCCCATAATCCCGCTTTACGCGCTCGCACATTCGCTCTTTGCTCTCGCCGTGGGCGCCTTTCTTATGCAGTTTATGGTGCAGGGGGCCTGGGGCGTCGTGCCCGCATATTTAAGCGAGCTCTCCCCAGGTCCTACGCGCGCAACCTTCCCCGGACTGGCATATCAGCTCGGCAACCTGATCACCTCACGCAACTCCGTCATCCAGGCGCGTGCGGCCGAACGCTACGGCGGATACGGCAAAGTTCTCGCCGTTACCGTGATCCTGGTCGCCTGCTGCCTCGCCTTCGTCACATCTTTCGGACGCGAATCGCGCGGGGCGGAGCTAACTGCCTAGCTCACTGCGTTTGCGAAGAATCGCCTCAGCCGCTCTCAAATCTTCTTCGGTATCGACGCCGATCGTGTCGAACGGAGTGTCAGCCACATAGATATCGATTCCGTTTTCCAGGAAGCGCAGCTGTTCAAGCTTCTCGGCCGCTTCAAGACTGCTGGGCGGCAGCCTGGGGAATCGCTGCAGAGCCTCTTTTCGATACGCGTAGATCCCGAGATGTTTGCGATACACGATTCCGCCGGCATCGTCGCGATCATACGGTATTGTCGCGCGAGAAAAATAAAGCGCGCGCCCGTTGGCAGCAGTTACCACCTTTACCGCGTTGGGATTATGGATCTGATCGGGTGAGCAACGCGTGGCCAGTGTTGCCACTTCCACCTCGGGCCGGAGCATGGGTTCGAGCAGGGCGTCGAGATGTTCCGGCCGGATGAGCGGCTCGTCGCCCTGAATATTGACATAGATATCCGCCGCGATCGACTCGGCAACCGCATAGACGCGATCCGTGCCGCTGGAACAATCCTCGGGAGTGAATACAGCCGGCAGGTTATGCTCGTTCGCAAAGGCCAGAACTTCATCGGAATCGGTCGCGATCAGCACCTGGTCCAGTAACGTACAGCCGCGTGCGGCGCGATAGACCCATCCGATCATCAGTTCGCCGGCAATTTCGCGAAGAACTTTGCGGGGCAGCCGGGTTGACCCGAGACGGGCCGGAATAACAGCGAGAATCCGCTGTTTCTTGATTTCGTAATGTGCGGTAAGGGATTCAGACAAAGCCGGAAATCCTTGGGATATTCATCCAAATCTCAGTGTAATCGAAAGAATCGACAATATTTGGCCAGGGTGTCTATACATATAGACAGGAAATCCCTTGCGCCGCATTGGGTCAAGCCGTTAGTGTGTGTTCTTGATGGCCAACGGCTGTCGAGCAGCTACATTTTTCGAACCAAGGCAGGACAGCATCCGCATGGCTTCACCGACCACCACCAGCCCAAATCTCGACTCGACTCTGAGGGAAGACCGCGTCTTCCCACCTCCGTCCGAGTTTGCCGCGAAAGCTCACGTCGGCAGCCTCGCCGCATACGAGGAGCTCTACGCCCGGTCGATCGCCGACCCCGAAGGATTCTGGGCGGACGCAGCGCGGCAACTCCACTGGTTCAAGCCATGGACCAAAGTACTGGACTGGGATTTGCCCTGGGCAAAATGGTTTGTCGGCGGGAAAATCAACATCTCCTACAACTGCCTCGACCGTCATGTGCAGAATGGCAAGCGCGACAAGACCGCGATCCTCTGGGAAGGTGAGCCAGGCGAGGTCCGCAAATTGAGCTATGGCGAGCTCCTCGCCGAAGTCCAGAAATTCGCGAACGCCCTCAAATCGCTGGGTATCAAAAAAGGCGACCGGGTGGCCGTCTACATGGGCATGACGCCCGAGCTGGCCATTGCCATTCTGGCCTGCGCCCGCATCGGAGCCGTCCATTCCGTAATCTTCGGAGGATTCGCTACAAACGCCATCGTGGACCGGGTAAACGATGCACAATGCATCGCCATCCTCACCCAGGACACCTCGTATCGCCGCGGCGGCGAGGTAAAGCTGAAAGCAACGGTCGACGAAGCCGTTGTGAACTGCCCCTCAGTCAAGAATGTAGTCGTCTACAAGCGGTCTGGCTCTCCCGTCAATATGCAAGAAGGCCGCGATCACTGGTGGCATGATCTGACGGCCGCGGCCGAGTCTAATTGCCCCGCTGAGCCGCTCGACTCGGAAGATCCCCTGTACATCCTCTACACCTCAGGCACCACCGGAAAGCCGAAAGGCCTCGTTCACACGACCGGCGGCTATTCCGTTCAAACTTATCTGACCAGCAAGCTGGTTTTCGATCTCAGGGAAGACGACGTCTACTGGTGCTCGGCCGACATCGGCTGGGTCACCGGGCACTCCTACGTCGTCTACGGAATCCTCCAGAACGGCGTGACAACGCTGATGTACGAGGGTGCGCCGAACTTCCCGGACTTCGATCGGTTCTGGAAGATCATCGACGAACATAAGGTCACGATCTTCTACACAGCGCCGACGGCCATCCGAGCATTCATCAAGTGGGGAGATCAGTACCCTGAGAAGCACAGTCTCGCCAGCCTGCGCCTGCTTGGCACTGTAGGCGAGCCCATCAATCCCGAGGCCTGGATGTGGTACCGCGACGTGATTGGCAAGGGCCGTTGTCCGATCGTTGACACCTGGTGGCAGACGGAGACCGGCTCGATCATGATTACGCCGCTCCCGGGCGCAATTCCGGCGAAACCAGGTTCCGCGACCCGGCCTTTCCCGGGCATTGTGCCTGAGGTTGTTACGCAATCCGGAGAGCCGGTCCCACCCGGACAGGGCGGCCTGCTGGTGATCCGCAAACCATGGCCCTCGATGGCCCGGACCATCTACAACGATCCCGAGCGTTACGCCACGACTTATTGGAGCCAGATTGCCGGATCGTACTTTACCGGCGACGGAGCCCGCCGCGATAAGGACGGCTATTACTGGCTCATGGGGCGAGTGGACGACGTGATCAACGTCAGCGGACACCGGCTGGGCACGATGGAGGTCGAATCCGCTCTCGTCGCTCATCCCAAGGTGGCCGAGGCAGCGGTAGTCGGGCGTCCCCACGAGATGAAGGGCCAGGCCATCGCTGCCTTCGTTACGCTCGAAAGCGGCCACCAGGCTTCGCCGGAATTGAGAGATGAGCTGCGCGCGTGGGTAGCGAAGGAGATCGGCGCTCTCGCGCGTCCTGACGATCTGCGCTTTACCGACCAGCTTCCCAAGACGCGCTCAGGAAAGATCATGCGGCGGCTATTGCGGGAGCTGGCAACCAACGGCGAGATCAAGGGAGATACCACCACGCTGGAAGACTTTAGCGTGATTGCCAAGCTGCGCGAGCAGGACGAATAGCCGATCCTTCTCGACGAAATCTGCATTTGACTGAGGCAAAATCTGTTTTCGATCCGTCTATGGCGGGTAGATAATTTGCTGTCGCGGGAGGCGAGCCATGAAATTCAAGTTGTTTATCGCCGGATTTGCTGAAATCGCGTTGAGTGCCGCCGTCTTTGCCCAGGCTGGAGGCGGAGCTGCTGCTGCCGGAGCGGCGAACGCGACCAAAGGTCCGGAAATGACGAGCGGCGTAGGCAAATATGCCAATTTCGACCAGGAACTCGCACACCAGCATGGCGGCATGTACTTCTCGGGCAAAGTCGCTGTCGACGGCGGCACCCTTCCATGGGATCCGATTCCCGTTGTCGTCGATTGCGACGGCGTCGTCAAGTACAACACTCAGACGGATGTAAAAGGGGGCTTTACCATTGAGAGCGCGGGCCGCATAACAACCACTTCTGAGATCGCTCCGCAAGTGGGTGCGAAGCCTGCCAGCGCATCGCAGTTTGTGGGCTGTCAGGTGAAAGCATCTCTGGCCGGCTTTCGATCGAGCGTGGTCACCATTGCCAACGGCAGCATCATGGACAATCCCGATATTGGCATCATCACACTCCATCTCGATGAACATGCCTCCGGCTACGGAGTAAGCCCGACAACAACTACCGCTTCCAAGGATGCCTTGAAAAAGTTTGACAAAGCCCGCACCGAATCGACGTCCAATAACCTGGACGGCGCGCAGCACGACCTCGAAAAGGCAGTACAGATTGATCCGAAGTTTGCCGAGGCCTGGTACCAGCTTGGCAAGCTGCAGCAGAAGACGAAACCTCAGGACGCGCTCGCCTCCTTCGAAAAGGCGGTCGCCGCCGATCCGCAATTTGTGCCTCCGTATGAACCGATTGCCGAGCTCGCAGCAACCCAGAAAAAATGGCAGGAAGTCACGGATGCGGCCGACCACTACCTGAAGCTCGATCCGGCCGGCACGGCGCAAATCTGGTACTACAGCGCCGTCGGCAATTTCAACCTCGGAAAGCGGGACGTTGCTGAAGAGAGCGCGAAGAAGGCGCTGGCCATGGATCCCCGGCATCTGCAGGCGCCGAACACCGAGCAGCTGCTGGCCGTGATACTCGCCTCCCAGGGCGAGTTGACCGATGCGCTCAATCACCTTCGCAATTGCCTTACGTATACTCCTGCCGGACCCAATGCCGACCTGATGAAGCAGCAGATCGCGCAGCTTGAAAAGGCGATCGGGCCTAAGTAACGAAACCAGCCACCCGAAGCGCTGTCTCTGCCTGGTGTGTCTCCGATCAGAAATCCACGTGAGCGCGAATGCCCGGAACCCACACCGGGCCGCGATCCCGGTTGTATCCCGGATTGCCGATGTAGCTCAGCCCTGCCGAAACGAAGAGGCCCGTATAGACGTGGTGCGTATAGTAGCCCTCCACGATATTCTCGCGACCGTAGTTGAGCCGCCCGTCTCCAAGCAAAAAGCCCAGACCGCCGTCGGCCAGGTAAATCTGGTGGTACCTCTTGATCGCGTTGCTGACGAATGCAACTCCGAACTTGTCGTTCGGCTGATGCCATCGCGACAGATTGTAGTCGCCGCCGAAAGACACCGTCTGATCGACCTCCGTGTAGGCAAACGACTCATGCGCTCCTTCGTTCCAGCCGAAGCGGCTGAATATCCTGAGGTTTTGCGTCAGCTCCTGCCAGTTATTCCAGCCGAAGCCGTATTTGATGGTCCCTAAGGGTGCGTTGTTCGCAATTTCCGGCGTCGGAGTCTTCCCTTCCAGGTAATTGTTGATGGCGTCTTTGTAGATACCCATATGCGCTTTATTCACAAAGCTCAGAATGCGCGTCGTGCCCTGTCTCCCGCGGATGAATGACTTGCGCAGTTCAAACTCTGTATTCTGCCCATTCGCCCGCGTAAATGCCCAGTCCAGATCGATGCCATTGGCCACCGTCGGCATCGCGGCAAATCCATACCGGACGCTCCAGATGCGGTCGTCGTATTCCAGAACCGCCGCGAACGTATATCCCCGCGTGTCCGCGGCATAGTCCCATGCGCCGTTGTTATCGACAGTCCAGTTGGTGAACTGCAAATGGCTGTCGCTCCCTACCGGATTAATGTCGAACAAATCCGGCAAAGTCATCTTCCCGACGCGAAATTCAAAACGCCGCACCGGAACCTTGGTGGCAAGGGTCAACGGCGTTCGATCCGCGTCTACCATCTCATTTGTCAGCCCGATCGTCTGGTGAATCTGCCCGCGCGCCAGGTAAGGAGCCGAGCCGAGATTCGGATTGCGCACAACATCCAGATTCGTGAAACCCGCCAGTCCCAGCGCCTGACTGAGGCCCCGGCCCCCGGCGCTCTCCGCATCGACGATGAGGTCTGTGTTGTAGCGCAGGTTGCGATGTGCCTGGAATGCCGAGTAGAACGTACCGACAAACGATACCTTAGGCTCGACGATGGACAGGAAGCTGTTTGTTCCTTCGTACGGTGAGTGAAAAGCCGGATTCACCTGGCCGATGCTATTTGCCTGCCCGCCTAGGTAATAGCGTGTGTTGTCCGGATGCGGAAAGACCGTCACATCTTCCGATAATGTTGATGCCGGAGCTTGTTCTTTGGAACCGCCCTCTCCGGCGTCCTGAGCGGAAAGGTCAAGGTCCATAGAAGAAGTCGATGCCAGGGAAAACGGGACATTTTGCACTTCAGAAAGGGGCGCGTTCGGCAACTCTGCCGGCGACTGAGCGCCCGCCAGAGGCAGGCACAGCACAAGACACGGGATGGCAGCGAGTAAGCGCACAAGGTTCACTCTTAATGGGCGCCGGACCGCCATCGGGCCCAAGAGGGTATAGAAGATCGATCATCCGTCTTTAAGGTTGCAGGCTTGTTACAGTTGACGAGGATATCCCTGCGAGAATGAAGAACATGCCAGGGCATAAATTCCCCCGCAGATGACGTGGCTTTACCAAATGGATTTTCGCTTCTTGTGCTTTATATCATACCCCCCTAGGATATATGCAAGAGAAATTCCCAGAGAGGTTTTATGTCACATACTGACCGGGATAAGCAAAAGCTGGTGGCGCGCATCCGTCGTATCCGCGGACAAGTGGACGCTATCGAACGCTCTCTTTCCAGCAAAGACGACTGTGCGGACGTATTGATGCTGCTGGCGAACGTGCGCGGCGGCATCAACAGCCTGATGGCCGAGGTACTGGAAGATCACATCCGCCACCACATGATGACCACCGAAAAGAGCTCGATGGCCCCGACGGAACTGGCGGAGGATTTGATCGATCTCGTGCGGGCCTACTTGAAATAAGGGCTGGGAAATGCTGGTCGATCAGTGACTGAGACCTGCGATCGATTGCGCCAGCGACGACGTAAGAATGACCTGCATGTTCTCATCGAGTTTCTTGCCTGCGTAAGTCAGATAAAAGACATCGATCGCCATCTCGCCCTCGGTATCGATGAGTGCGACCTCGATATTGCATCTGCACTCGGCAAAGTCCGTGGCGATTTCCCGCAGCAGGCCGGTGGTATCCTGCGCGACTACCTGCAGAAGCGTGCTGTGCGTAGATGATTCGTTGTCGAACTCAATGCGCATTTCCACCGAGACCTTGGCCTGAGCGCGCCTCCCCGAGTGGCTGCGCGAGCGCAAAAGCTTTTCCACCGGCACGCTCTGCGCGACCACATCGCGGATGCTTTGAAGGAAGCGGTCGATTTCTGATGGGTTAAGCGCGAGCGTCTGAAAAGGGTCCGTGAATTGAAATGTGTCGACGATAATCCCGGCGGCATTTGAAAATGCGTCGGCCTTGACGATGTTCATACCCCATGACGAGAGAACGCCCGCCATGTCTGCGAAGAGCATCGGCCGGTCCTCCGTGATCAAGGTGATCTCGTTCAACTGACGCACAGTGCGGAACGAAAGCTGAACCGGATCGAGAGACAGATCGAGCGCCATCTGAAAATGACTGCGAATCTGCTCCGGAGGGCGCGTCTGCAGATACCGCTGCGGCAGACCTTCGAGAAAACTCCGCAGTTCCTGGGCGCGGTCCGGAACCAGCGCGACAATACGATTGAGAAGGGCCGGATCGTCGTCCGCATGATAGCGGACCTCGTCCACGCTGCGGTCGAGAAAGTTCGACGCACCCATGTAGAGCTGCCAGATGTTTTCCGCCTTCCACGGCGTCAGAGCCTCAGGCGCCACAGACTTGATATCGGCGTAGGTGATCAGCGTCAGCATCTTAAGCTGAGATTGCGTGCCAACCTTTTCCGCGAATGTGCGAATGGTCTCTGGCGCGAAGATATCGCGGCGCATCACCATCGACATCTCCAGATGATTGCGAATGAGCCGGCGGACGATCTCGCGCTCCTCAGGATCAAATTCAAGGCGCGCAAAGACGCTTTCGGCCAGTTCGACGCTCTGGTTGGCATGGTCGCCGCTACGGCGGCCCTTGCCCGTATCGTGCATGAGAACGGCCAGGAAGAAGAGGTCGAGGCGGTCAATCTCGGGCAGGAGTGTCGCGAAGCGTTTTTCCCAGTCATGATGCGGCTGCCGCAACAGGTGAACGTTGTCGATGACAAGAAACGTGTGCTCATCGACTGTATAGCGGTGGTAGGAGTCGCGGATAACCAGCGAATCGATGCCGTGGAACTCCGGGATCAGCAACTCGAGAATGCCCAGCGCGTGCATGGTCCGCAGGGCATGAGCCGCGTAAGGGCCCAGCAGGACCTCACGCAGGCAATTCCACAGGAAGGGCCCTTCCGGCATCTGGACCGCCAGCACTGGAAGGCTCTGGGCGATGCGATCCTCGGCATTCTGGCTCAACTTGTAGCCATGCAAAGCAATTTTGCCGAAGATGCGAAGAATGGCATCGCCGTCAATGTCGGTAGCCGCTTCGTCCAGATCCAGCCTGCCGTGTTCGAGGAAGAAGTCCGTTCCGGCAATGGGTGTGCGCTTGCGGCGGAATTGTTTGTAGAAGGACCGGCGCGCCGGAGGCAGATCGTCGATGAGCAGCGACGCCCGCCGGTAAATCGTGCGCGCATGGCGATAGTAGGTGCGCATCCAATAGGCTGGATCGGCTGAGCCCAGGGTTTCCAGCCCGATGCTCTGCGCGGCAGCTTCGTCCTGAGCGTGCCAGTCAAGCGTGTTATCGTCGCGGCGATTGCGGTAGTGCAGAAAACATCGCGCCGCGGCGAGAAAGTCGAAGGCCGACTCCCGGTCGTTATGTGTCCCGTAAAATGCGCTGCCCGAAGTCTTGGGCCATGCCTTTTCCGCCTGCAGCGTGGAGAGCAGTGAAAGCCACTGCGCCAGGTGATAGTCGCGTAATCCGCCGGGACATTCCTTGATATTCGGCTCGAGATGAAAGATGGTGTTGCCGTACCTGGCGTGGCGGGTGCGCGCAATTTCCGAAAGATTTTGCACGATCGTGTCCCAGTCGCGCAGGGCGAGCGCTGGAAGGAGATCGCCTTCCAGCCGCTTGTAGAGTGCCGCATCGCCGGTGAGAAAGCGGCGATCGAGCAGGGACACGGTGAACTCGAGATTGTCCGGATCGACGCGATCGCATTCCTTCAGAGTGCGCGTTGCAGGGCTGGCGCGAAGACCGATATCCCACATCGCCTGCGTGGCGCTGCGGATAGTTTCATGGTGGTCATGCTCCACCCCGTCGTTGGCGCAAAGATAAAGCACATCGACATCGGAGTAGGGGAAAAGTTCCTTGCGTCCGAATCCGCCCGTGGCCACCAGCGCGATGTTGATGCGCTCGGGATTCCCTGCAATGCTGCCCCACACCTGGCGAACCAGGTTGTCTACAATGGACGCGCGCCGTCGAATCGTGGCCGAACCGTCTCCGCCGCGCTCGAAGGTCTGGCGCAGGTCGGCGCTTTCCTGTTGATGCAGGTCGCGCAGTTGCGTAAGAGATGGCGAGTCACCAGTCATTCGCGATTCAAGAACTCTCCGGCAACGAATTCTCGGGGGAAGAATTCTCGGGCAAAGAATTTTCGGAATAGACCGGTAGCGAAATCGTCGAGCGTCACTCGGCGACAGGTCGTTCCCATCGATCCTTTACCGTGCCGGGAAAACTGCTCCAGCCATTCAAGCCTCGAAGACGGCTCGACCGTCCTCAAAGTGCCGATGGACCCCGTTCGTCGTTGCGAATGCGGATAGCGTCGTCGATCCTCGATTTAAAAATCTTGCCATCGCCGATCTTGCCGGTTCGCGCCGAAGAGAGAATGGCCTCGATAGCCTTTTCGGCAAGCTCATCGTCAACGACAATTTCGAGCTTGATCTTCGGAAGAAGGTCCACGGTATACTCGCGCCCCCGATAAAACTCGGTATGCCCTTTCTGCCGGCCATGACCACGCGCTTCAAGTATCGTCATGCCCTCGATGCCGATTTCCACGAGAGCGTCCTTTACTGCATCCAGCTTCGACGGTTGAATCACCGCTTCGATCTTTTGCATAGCATCAATCCCAGGGATGAAGAGTAACAGGTTTGTGCGAATCAGGAAGCAAAGTCATATCCCTCCTCGCCGTGCTGGGTCAGATCTAGTCCTTCGATCTCGTCATCCGGCGGCACGCGCAGGCCAATCGTCAAGTCGACAATCTTGAGGATAATCAGCGTTCCGACAATGGAAATAACCCAGGCGATAGCAACACCGATGAGCTGATTTCCCACCTGGTGCCAGTTGCCCTCAATCGCGCCGGATGGGAGCACAGCTTTCGTCTTCGGGTCCGTGAAAACAGGGTTGATGACGCTCGATGCAAAGATGCCCGTCAGCACTGCGCCGATCGTGCCTCCAGCTCCGTGCACGCCGAAGGCGTCAAGGGAATCGTCATAGCCGAACCACGATTTCACCTTGATCACCATGAAATAGCAGAAGGCTCCGGCCACCAATCCAATCACAATGGCCGATATCGGCTGAACAAAGCCCGATGCAGGAGTGATGGCGACCAGGCCCGCAACCGATCCCGAGATCGCGCCCAGCGCGCTGGGCTTGCCGTTGCGGATCCATTCAGCGAGAGCCCAACTCAACGCCGCGGCGGCCGCTGCAAAATGCGTGTTGACGAAAGCGCTTGTAGCCAGCGGTCCTGAGTTCAGAGCGCTGCCTGCATTGAAGCCGAACCAGCCCACCCAGAGAAGGCACGCACCAATGAAGCTGAGCACAACCGAGTGCGGCGGCATCGGCTCCTTCGGATAGCCGACGCGCTTTCCCAGGTACAGCGCGCACACCAGCGCCGAGACTCCCGAGGTAACGTGGACAACTGTCCCGCCGGCAAAGTCGAGACAGGGAAAGCGCCCGCCAAGTGACGCATTAAGCAGGCCGCCTTTGCCCCAGACCATATGCGCCATCGGTGAATACACGATGATCGACCACAGCGTGAGGAACGCCGCCATGGCGCTGAATTTCATGCGCTCGGCGAATGCCCCCGTGACCAGCGCCGGCGTGATGATGGCAAACATCAGCTGGTAGATCATGAACGTCTGCACGGGAATCGTGCCGCCGTAAGCAGGATCGGTCCCAACCCCGACGCCATGCAGGAATACATTGTGCAATCCGCCGATGAAGCTCGTTCCCTCTCCAAACGCCAGGCTGTAGTTCAGGATCGGCCACAGCACACTGATAATGGCCATCATGGCGAAGCTCTGCATCATCGTGGACAGCACATTTTTCTTACGCACCAGCCCGCCGTAAAACAGCGCCAGGCCGGGACCGGTCATCATCAGGACAAGTGCGGCGCTGGTCAGCATCCACGCGTTATCGGCATTCGAAACCGGGGCAGGGGTGGATGGAGTCTGAGCAAACACGGCCGGGCTGCAACACAGAGCCAACACGAAAATGAGGCTGAAAATCTTGCGACGCATAACACTCCCAACGACAGGTTGCGAAAACGTTGCGGCGTGCCGGTGATCTTCCGGCGTCTGAGTTGACCGAGGGCGCTTGTAAGAAACGGACCTCGCTGGGGATGCATTTCCTATGCATATCCCAGGATTGGCTTTGTCCCGGCATCGGGAATTCGTACAGGGGTTGAAATACTTTTACATATTTTTCGCAATTGGCAAACAAGGAATTGCAGAGCGGGCCGGCCGTCGCGAAGCCAGGTTGCGCACGCCGCGCGTCACCGTGAGCGGCACGATTGCTTGCTGGCGCATCGCCGCATTTGCCGTCGCGCACCTGGTAGTTCTCACAGTCGAAATCCCGGAGTTGAACCCTTACCATGCTTTCTCGAACGCAAGTCCCCACCCCGCTCGCGTTCTGTAAGATAAAGATTTCTCAGGGTGAGGACCGCCGAAAGCGGTATATTTGAGACATGAGTGACGCGACGCGGGATCGGTATCTGTTTGGCGCTCTCGAAAGCAGCGCGAAGAATCAGCAGAAGCTCCACGAAGTGAGCTACGGTTACGATCAGCCTGACGGAGTTTTGTTCACCTCTCTAGGCGCTGCAATTAATTGGGTCCGCAAGAACTCTGTCTGGCCCATGACATTTGGATTGGCCTGCTGTGCGATTGAAATGATGTCCATGGGAGCATCTCGTTTCGATCTTGCCCGTTTCGGCGCAGAGGTCTTCAGGCCCTCGCCCCGGCAATCGGATCTGATGATCGTCGCCGGGCGGGTCTCGCAGAAAATGGTCCCCGTCATCCGCCGCCTCTATGACCAGATGCCCGAACCCAAATGGGTGATCTCCATGGGCGCCTGCGCAACTTCCGGCGGCGTTTTCAATAACTATGCTCTGGTCCAGGGAGTGAATCAGGTTATCCCCGTGGACGTTTATGTGCCCGGTTGCCCTCCCCGTCCGGAACAGCTGCTCTATGCCATCACTCTCCTTCAAGAAAAGATCCAGCGCGAGCATGGCAGTTTGAAACGGGTGTTTAACCTGCAATAGCGTATTATTTTCATTGAGTTATCCGGGCCACTTGCTGTACCCTCAAGAAATCTGCTGTATCGGCGAAGTCAGCCCGAATGTGGAGATTGGACGAACCTGGGAGTCCGGTTTATTCGTAGCTGTTAAGGCAACTTATTGAAGAAATCGTGCTCTAAGCGTAGTAAAGTATGGTACTTTGGATACCGCTATTGCTTCATCGGTTTGGTTTGATTGAGATTTGCTGATTCTTAGGCCTATGTTTCGTAGGCCGCAAGTTCTTTTGTGTGACTTCCAAAAATGGTTGCGGAGGATAGACGCATGCTTTCTCGTGTTTTCAGTAAATTGAGTGGAATTCTGCTAGTGGGATGCACAATAGGGATCGGCGCATCCAGCGTGTACGGGCAGAGTACGGCACCGGCTGCTCCCCCCGAGGCACCGATTTCTCGGATTGACATCTTCACGGGCTATTCCTACATAGCTCCCAAGGGGAACGTCCAGACCCAGCTAAATAACGGAACTACCTTTACCGGCAACTTCGACGCGGTCGACGCGGGCGCCCTCATAAGCGGAGCCTACTACTTCAATAAGTATGTTGGCGGGCAGGTTGAGGCCGGTTTCCATCCACAGAGTAAGAACGATGGTGGGTACACCGTCCAGGGCGGTATCATCTTCCGCTTCCCGGTTTCAGGCATGGTCCCATTCGTCCATGGGCTCGCTGGCATTACACATTGGGAAGGTCCGGACAATCCGCCGTACACCTCGCCTCTTGGCCCGGCGACTGGCCCTGCGCTAACAGCTGGCGGCGGTCTCGATTACAACCTGCCATTTTTAAATCACCGCCTGGGATTGCGGCTCTTTCAGGCTGACTACGAATATTTCCACGTGAACTACGGTCCTCAACCGGTTACCGGAGGCCGAGTCAACGCCAACTCTGCGCGCCTGAGCACCGGCCTTGTTTTCAAGTTCGGCAGCATTGTTCCTCCGCCTCCAGTTCAGTACGCCTGCTCCGCAACGCCGAGCGCAGTCTTCCCCGGCGAGCCGGTCACCGTTACCGGCACCGCTTCCAACCTGAATCCCAAGAAGACCGCCACATATAGCTGGAGCGGCCAGGGAGTCACGGTCAGCGGAACCAGCACAACGGCAACCATCGACACCGGCAGCCTGGCGCCCGGAAGCTACACAGTTACAGGTCACGTCACCGAGGGTACGAAGCCTGGCGAAGCGGCCGACTGCACAGCGCAATTCACTGTGAAGCCTTATGAGCCGCCGACAGTAAGCTGCGTGGCCAACCCATCCTCCGTGAACCCGGGCGACAGCTCGACTATCACGGCGACGGGTGTCAGCCCGCAGAACCGTCCGCTGACCTACAGCTACACGGCCTCCTCGGGCACGATCAGCGGTTCCGGCACCACGGCAACCTTGTCGACGACCGGCGCTCCGGCTGGCACCATCACCGTCACCTGCACTGTGGCGGATGACAAGGGTCAAACGGCTTCGGCAACGACGACGGTTTCTATCAATGCACCGCCGCCGCAACCCAACCCGACGCAGAAGCTGTGCACCATCACATTCGACCACGACAAGCGGCGTCCGGCTCGCGTTGACAACGACGCGAAGGGCTGCCTCGACGACGTGGCACTGAATGCGCAGCGCTCCTCCGATGCCACCGTGGTCGTAGTCGGCAACGCGGCACCGCAGGCTCCGCCCAAGGGCAAGCACCACGCGAAGCCCGAGCCGGATCTGGCCGCGCAGCGCGCCGTCAACACCAAGGCCTACCTGGTAACAGAGAAGGGCATTGATGCCAGCCGCATTTCCGTGCGGACGGGCACCACCGGCACTGACGAGGTCGACAACTACCTCGTACCGGCCGGCGCCAACTTCGATAAGGACCAGCCAGGAACGACACCGGTCGACGAATCGGCGGTTCAGCCGCAGGTTAGAAAGCCGCTGCCCGAACGGCATCACAAGAAGTAGACCCGCAGCACTCCCAACCAAAGGGCTGACCGGACATCCGGTCAGCCCTTTTCCTTTGCCCCCCTGCATGGCGATCGGTGGAAAATCGCACTATTTGGAATCGTCAGAGAGTACCTGCGGGGTTACCATGTAAATAGCGCCCTCCCCTTATCATGCAGATAGTGAGCGTATGCGAACGGACATGAAGCGAATAGTCTTGCGGTTCTTTTTACTTGCCTTTGCCACCTTAGCCTTCACCTCCTTAAGCCAGGCACGAGCCGCCACACCGCAATGGATATCGGTGGGCCCGGATGGTGGGGATGCGCGCTGCTTTGCCTACGACCCCGGTGATCCATCCCACATATATATGGGGACGACCACAAGCTGGGTTTACCAGTCAACCGATGGCGGAGCCACCTGGAAGCGTCTTGCCCGGCTGGGCAAGGTTGAGAACCTCGTCGTCGACAACATCGTGATTGATTCCTCTGACCCAAAGACGATCTATGCCGGCGTCTGGCGCCTGGACCGCACTGACGGGGGCATTTTTATCAGCCACGACAGCGGAGCAACCTGGACATCGTCGCCCGACATGGAGGGCAAGTCCATCCGCGCTCTGTCGCAGTCTCCTTCGGATCCGAAGATTCTCGTCGCTGGCGCAATCACCGGAGTCTATCGCAGCGAGGACTCAGGAGTTCACTGGACGCAGATCAGTCCCATCGGCAACGGCGAAATATTGAAAGTCGAGTCGGTCGCGATCGATCCTGTAAATCCGAAGATCATCTACGCCGGTACGTGGCATCTTCCCTGGAAGACGACCGATGGTGGCATCACCTGGCGCAATATCAAACAAGGGCTCATCGACGACTCGGACGTCTTCTCCATTATCATCGACCCTACTCGTCCCACCCTCGTCTATGCCAGCGCCTGCTCCGGAATTTATAAGAGTGAGAACGGCGGCGAACTGTTTCACAAGATACAGGGCATTCCTTCCACTGCGCGGCGCACTCGCGTGCTCATGCAGGACCCGTTAAACCGCCAGGTCGTTTATGCGGGCACAACCGAGGGTTTGTATAAGACGACGGACGGTGGCACGAACTGGGTGCGTATGACTGGACCGGACGTCATCATCAACGACGTTTACGTCGACCCGAAGAATACCCAGCACGTCATGTTGGCAACCGATCGCAGCGGCGTCTTGACGAGCCAAGATGCCTCGGCGACCTTTCAGGCGACCAACAGCGGCTTTTACCAGCGCCAGGTAACAGCCCTGTTGCCCGATGCGAAGAATGAGCAGACGATGTATGCCGGTGTCGTGAATGACAAAATCTATGGCGGTGTTTTTGTTACCGAGGATGCCGGCAAATCCTGGCAGCAACGCAGCACCGGACTCGGTGGACGCGACGTTTTCATTCTTGCCCAGAGCGATGATGGAGCGATCTTCGCAGGAACCAGCCACGGAATCTTTCGCTGGGACGGCTCAGCCTGGCAGCAGAATGGCACCGTTGTAAATCTCTTGACCAAGACGGTCACCGTGGTCAGGAAGGGCAAGAAGACCACTAAAACCGTCACCGAAACTTCTAAGCCCGTAATCATCGATGTCCAGGTGAACGACCTTTCGGTAAACGGTTCAGTCTGGTTTGCCGCGACCGCCAGCGGAGTCTACCGCAGCGTGACCCAGGGAGCCACATGGACCGGACCTGTGCTCGACGAGGCGAAATATCGCTTCGTCGACTCACAGGGACCCATCGTCTTCGCCGCACAGCGTGACGGCCTCAGGCTTTCCGAAGACAGCGGAATGACATGGAACCCGATTCCTCTCCCTGACAAGCTCACCTCCGTCCACGCATTGACTACATCGCCCAACGGAACCCTATGGCTCGGAGGCAGCGAGGGCGCCTTTTTCAGCGACGATCATGGACATACCTGGCAGGCGATGAAACAACTGCCCGTCACCGACATCACCAACATCGACTACGACGCGACACTGAAGCGTGTTGTCATCACATCGGGAGATTCCACTCTGGTCTTCGCGATCGATCCCGGTGACAAGACCTGGAAGTGGTGGGATGCAGGCTGGAACGTCCGCATGGTGCATTCCATGGCGGGCCGTCTCGTCGGCGCATCTTTTTACGATGGCGTCGTGGTCGAGCCGAAAGAGTCTGATGTGGCAGGACAGGCCCAGGCGCAGCGATAGCGGCAGTGATTCACCTTCGGGGCGTCGAGCACATAGACCTCGACGCCCTTTTTGCGCTCGATCACCAGTGCTTTCGTCCCGGCATCGCCTACTCCCGGGCCGACCTGCGCTACTACCTCAGCCATCCGCGCTCCATCTCCATCCTCGCCGAGGATAAGGCCACCCGATCGATTCCAGCCTTCGTTATTGCGGAATCCTATCTCGAGGGAGGTCGGCGCATCGGGCACATCATCACCATCGATGTCGCGCCCGCGGCGCGAAGAACCGGCCTGGGCCGCATACTGATGGAAGCGCTGATTGACCGTCTTTGCGCCATCGACACGACGACCGTCAGGCTGGAGGTCGCAGTCGACAATCTCGACGCGCAAGCCTTCTATCTCAAACTGGGCTTCTCGAAGACAGGGCGCATCCGCGGCTTCTACATGGGAAAGCTGGACGCTCTGACGATGGAAAAGAACCTCACCGCCGGCGACGCCAGCGAGCCAGCTTAGCGCGGTCCCACCACAGACATAAGCGCCGCTCGCACACCTGGCGTGAGTGCTCCCGAAGCCCTCCAAAGGACATGGCCCTGCTTGTCGACAAGGAGCGCCACAATCTCGCGTTCGTTCTGAATCTGCAGAGCGTTCCGAAACTCTTCCTTGTTTACATAAAGAGGCACAATCCACGGCCACGTTTCCGGATCCGTCTCTTCGCTTCGCATGGAAGAGTTTTCCCACCACCGGAAGACAAAATTCTCGCGTTCCGAAACCGGCAGCCGGTACCACCGAAAGTTGAAATTGGAGTGCTGCAGAGCCTGAGCCAGCGGCATCCACGTATCAATCTGCTTCTGCTGCTCGGGCTCGAAGGAAATCAGCAGCAGGTTGGTCTGCCCCACCAGATCACCGGGAAGATTCACCTTGGTCTTGTCCAGGCTGTATGCGGTGATCGCTGGAAAGACCGCGGGCTTGTGCTGCTCGCCGCCCTGAGAGGCATAGGCAATAGGCAACACAAGAGCGCAAAACACAAACCGGGCGAGAGATTGAACTCGATAAGGCAAATAAAGTCCTGAATTTTGAGAAAAAGTCGGTTCACTTCCTGATGAATCGTATCAACGGCACACGCGCAGCCCGAAAGTACACGGTTGCAGGGGTGGACACTCCATTGCAGATGAAGCGTCGAGCGGGCTTGTGGACTATCATAGACAGTGATGACCACAGCGGCCAGTTCTTTTGAACAGCAACAGGCTCACCCTCCGGCATCGCGGCTTTTCCAAACCGACGACGCGCGGCTCAACCCGATTGCTTCCAGGGTGCTCGCTGGCGAGCGCCTCAATTTCGCCGATGGCCTCGCGCTCTATCGCTCGCCCGACATTCTCGCCGTGGGCTGGCTGGCCAACTACGTTCGCGAAAAGCTCCACGGTGATGTCGCCTACTTCAATGTGAATCGCCACATCAATCCGACCAACGTCTGCGTGGCCGCTTGCCGGCTCTGCGCCTTTGGGCGGAAAAAGGGCGCGGACGGCGCCTACACCATGGCGCTCGAGCAAGCCTGGGAAACGGCAGCCTCAGGTTACAGCGAAGCCGTAACCGAGTTCCACATCGTCGGTGGCCTGCACCCGGATCTGCCGCTCGAATACTTCCTCGACCTCATCAGCGGCCTCAAAGAGCGCTTCCCCAAAGTTCACATCAAGGCGTTCACCATGGTTGAGATCGCTTTTCTTGCCCGCCGTGCCAAGCTCACCATCCCTGAAACGCTCGAGCGCTTGAAAGAAGCAGGCGTCGATTCCATGCCCGGAGGCGGCGCGGAGATCTTCGCCGACCGTGTCCGGCATATCATCTGCGACCACAAGATCGACGGCGACGAATGGCTGGAAACGGCGCGCATGACCCACGAGGCCGGCCTGAAATCCAATGCCACCATGCTCTACGGCCACATCGAGAACGACGAGGACCGCGTCGATCATCTCCTCAAGCTGCGCGCCTTGCAGGACGATACCCACGGCTTTCAGACCTTCATCCCGCTGGCCTTTCATCCCGACAACACGCCGCTCGCACATCTTCCGCGTACTACCGGCCTCACCGATATCCGGCAAATCGCTGTCAGCCGCCTGCTGCTCGACAACTTCCCGCACATCAAGGCCTACTGGCAGATGATGACCGCCAAAATCGCGCAGATAGCGTTGCGCTTTGGCGCGGACGACATCGACGGCACAGTGATCGAGGAGAAGATTTATCACGACGCCGGGGCAACCACTCCGCAAGGCATGCGCCGCCAGGATCTAATGCGTCTGATCACCGCGGCCGGCCGCGTCCCGGTCGAACGCGACACGCTCTATCGCTCCGTCACGAGAAGCGAAGATACCTTTACCGTCGCGGTTTGACGACGACTGCTCATCGCAGTCCTTCCGCGGGAATCTTCTTTTGATCCAGCTGCGCTCGATTCGCCCGCTGCTTCTTCACCTCATTGGCTGCGACCAGAATGAGCGCGAGAAACGTAGCTGTGAGCAAGGCGATCGCCGTGATGCCGTGTAGCTCTTCGACTTCTCCATAGAGCAATGCGAGCCCCACAAATACGAAAAATACATGGGCACAAAAGACATGCAGTGAAGCTTTCCCCAGCGTCAGGAATGGCTCGCGCGCGACTACCCTCGCAACGTACTTTCGCAGCCAGTAGCAGACGATGGTGAAAGCAAGCAGGTTCAGCACGCGCAGTGGACCGATCCGCCACTTATCCAGTTGAATCCCCAGCGCCTGTTGCGTCAGGTGCGGTCCCAGCCATCCATGGCGAATGCCGATGAAGAAGAGGCACACGGCGCATGAGATCGCTACCGCCCAGGCCGGAATCCTCCTGAGCGGCATGGTGCCCATCGCCGATTTCGCCCCGAGCCACAATCCCGCGATCCAGACAGCCTGCCACGCAAACAGATTGAAAGCCCCGCTCTCTTGCAGCGGTATTGGCAGATGTGTGACGCGGACGATCAGGTTGTGCACGACATCGCGCAGCCCAAATTGAGCCAGCAGCCACACCAGCCCGCTGACGGCAAGTATCTTTCTCCACCCATATCGCATCGATGCCGACAAAACAACCGGCGTGAAAAAGAGAAACGTGACATACATCGGCAGAATATCGAGAAGCGGCGGGCAATACAGCAGCAGGACCGAGCCAACGACGGCGACAAATGGATGAGCGAGATAGAAGTTCAGGAGGTTGGTCAGCGCCGCCCGGTGCGTCCGAACCGCAAATGCCGCCGCTATCGTGAACGCGAAGGTCAGCATCAGCAGGTGATACGCGTAGATCTTCAGCGATCTCTTCAACAGCTTGAGATGGACTCCCGCCTCATCCTGCATCAGTTCGCGAATGTAGATTCGTCCGACCAGCAGCGCGGAGAGAAATACGAAGCCTTCCGCCGACGTAACAAACCCGATGGGCTGGTTCACGAAGTCGCTGAAGCGCGTCGGCAGGTGCGTCAGCGTCATCCAGACCAGAAAGAGGCCACGCAGGGCATCGAGTTCCGGTCGGCGTTCGAGCTTCGGCAGGTGCATAGCGGGCCACGCCTGCTGCCTATCCTTCCCGAGCAGTCCTTCCGGGAGCAGGTGTATCTCTCTTAGACGTCTCCAGCAATGCCGGGTTGCGCGCAGCGTGCAAACTCCGCAACTCAGTACGCCGGAATCCCCGTCACGCTGTGCCCGATGATCAGCGTGTGGATATCGTGCGTGCCCTCATAGGTCTTCACCGACTCCAGGTTCATCATGTGCCGCATGATGGGATAATCGTCCGTGATGCCATTGCCGCCGAGAATATCCCGCGCCATCCGCGCGCACTCCAGCGCCATCCACACATTGTTCCGCTTGGCCATTGAGATGTGCTCGTGGCTCACCGTGCCTGCATCCTTCAGCCGCCCTACATGCAGCGAGAGCAACTGGGCCTTGCTGATCTCCGAGATCATCCAGGTCAGCTTCTCCTGCACCAGCTGATGGCTGGCAATCGGCTCGTCGCGAAACTGCTTGCGCACCAACGAATACTGGAGCGCCGTGTCGTAGCACGACATCGCCGCGCCGATCGCTCCCCAGCTGATCCCGTAGCGAGCCTGGTTCAGGCACATCAGCGGCGACTTTAGCCCACCGGTTCCCGGCATCAGGTTCTTCGCCGGAATGCGCACGTCCTGCAGAGACAGCCCTGACGTGACCGACGCTCTCAGCGACCACTTGCCGTGAACGTCGTATGCAGTGAACCCTGGACGGTCAGTCTCCACAAGGAATCCGCGAACCCTGCCGTCCTCGTCATCCACCTTCGCCCAGATCACCGCGACATCGGCAATCGTCCCTGAGGTGATCCACATCTTCTCGCCGTTCAGTACGTACTCGTCGCCCGATCTGACGGCGCGCGTCCGCATGCCGCCGGGATTCGAGCCGAAATCCGGTTCCGTCAGGCCAAAGCAGCCCAGCTTCTCTCCACTCGCGAGCTGCGGAAGCCAAAAATCTTTCTGCTCGTCCGATCCAAAGGTAAAGATGGGATACATCACCAGCGCCGACTGCACGCTCACGAAGCTGCGCACGCCCGAATCCCCACGCTCGAACTCCTGCATCACCAGGCCGTACTCCACATTCGACATGCCCGCGCAGCCATAGCCATGCAGATTCGCTCCGAAAAAGCCGAGCTGGCCCATCTGCGGAACCAGTTCGCGCGGGAAGCGCCCCTCCCGGTTGCACTCTTCAATGATCGGAATCAGGTTGTCTTCGATGAACTGGCGTGCGGTATCGCGAGCCATGCGCTCGTCTTCGCTCAGCAGATTGTCAAAGCCGAGAAAGTCCACGCCCTTGAATTTGAATGCCATAAATAGCTTGCTCCCGCCGGAAAACTCAAACCACTCAGACTATCAGAGCGAATGTACCCCCAGCAAAAGAGACGCGTCTGCCGGTAATGGATTGACTTGAATTGATTCGTATCAGGGCATGGCTGCAGCCGTGCCGCAAAGGGCTGAAATCAATCCGGCTTTAGCCGCTGAGGGATTGTTCCCTTCAATTGACCACTACCCGTCTGCCCGAACTCTACGACAGATACTGCTTCAAAAACTCGTCGTCAGAGTGAACCAGGTCATGCGTCGACCCGTCAAAAACCAGCTTTCCCTGATGCAAAACCAGAAAGCTGGTGCTCGGATCGATTTGTCCTTCCGGCAGCGGCCCTATCTCGCCCGTCTCTTTGTTGTACCGATGGCTCGCCACCAGGAAGGCGTCCTGCAGGCGATGCGTCACCAGCAAAGAGCTGGTTCCATAGGCATCGCGCTGCTTGATCACGAGATCGATGATCGTAGTCGAGGTGATTGGATCGAGCCCACCGGTCGGCGAGTCGTAGAGCAGAAGATCGGGCCTGGTGATAATAGCCCGCGCTATGGCCACGCGGCGCCGCATGCCGCCCGATAATTCCGACGGAAGTTTCGTGAGCGTCTGCTCCAGTTCGACGAAGCGCAGGGCCTCCGTGACACGCTGGTCGATCTCTTCGTCCGGCACATGCTCCTCCGTCAGGCGGTACCCGACGTTGTCGCGCACGGTAAGCGAGTCGAAGAGCGCGCCCTCCTGGAAGACTGATCCAATACATTCGCGCAGCCGGAACAGGTCCACATCCCGCATCGCACTTACTTCATAGCCAAAGACGAAGATGCGTCCTGAATCCGGCTTGAAGAGGCCATTCGCGAGCTTCAGCAGCACGCTTTTGCCAACTCCGGCCGGCCCCAGCAGAATGCGAGTCTCGCCTCGCTTTACTTCGAAGGAAATATTCTCCAGAACATCCTTGCCCTCGAAGCCGATCGAAACATCCTCAAATCTGACTGCCGGAGCATCAGGATGTACGTCTTGCTTTCGAGAACTTCGCTTTGCAGGGCGTGATCCGGCCATGGTCAATTGTCGCTGCCGGGTCATCGCCCGAAGATGCCAATCATGAATTTGCTGATGACAAAGTCGACGGCGATGATCAGTACCGAAGAGACAACCACAGCCTGCGTAGTGGATTTGCCGACCCCCTGGGTCCCGCCGCGGGTATTCATGCCGTAATAGCACCCAATGGTGGCGATGATAAATCCGAAGAAAATCGGCTTTGTCAATCCCTGGATAACGTCCGCGTATTGAAGAGTCTGGTAGGCGGAGTGGAAGTATTGCGAAGCGTCATAGCCCAGCAGGAATACGGCGACGGCGCCGCCGCCCAGCGTGCCGACTGCGTCGGAGACAACGGTGAGGAAGAACATCATCACGACCGTGGCGACGATGCGCGGCATTACCAGTTTCTTCAGTGGGTCCGTGCCCAGCGCGCGCATGGCGTCAATCTGCTCGGTCACCATCATCGAACCCAGTTCGCTGGCCATTCCTGAAGCATTGCGGCCTGAGACCATCAAGCTGGTAAGGACGGGACCAAGTTCCTTAATCATCGCCAGACTGACAAGCTGGCCGGTAATGGCAGTGGCTCCGAATTGGGCAAGGCTCGAAGCGGTGTTGAGAGCTAACACGCCGCCTGTGAAAAAGCCCGTGAGGATAACGATAGGCAGGGAGCCGATCCCTATCAGGTCAGCCTGCGTGATGATGTCCGCGCCATAGAAAGGGCGCCGGAAAAGATTTCCGACAGCGCGGGCGGAGAGCAGCGAATACTCCTGTATTGCTGCGATACCCCTCTTTGCGGTTGCGTCGAGCGTGTCGATGGCCATGGTTCAATTCAGTTGGTTCGATGCGAAACCGGCATGGAACAATCTAAGCCAGAGACTATCACGGCCCTGTCCTGCGCGCAGGACTGTCTTATTCTTTCACGCGCTTCTTGATCTCGATACTTAACCGTTTGATCTTCTGGTTCAACGTGGAAAGGGGAATGTGGAATTGCTCGGCCGTCTCCGTCTGATTCCAGTTGCTGCGCTCCAGCTTCTCCGTGATAATCCTGCGCTCAATGTCCTCGAGAATATCGAAGAGCGATGCATTCGGATTGTGCTCCAGCAGGCTGGTGGAATAGTTGCGGCCGGTCAGGTGTCCGGGAAGCAGCTCCGACCCAATTACTGTCCCGGATGACAGCACCACGCCCCGCTCGATCGCATTTTCAAGCTCGCGGACATTGCCCGGCCAGTCATAATCCACCAGCGCTCTCAGCGCATCCGGGGCGAGCGTCCGCTCCTGGAAATTGTTCTCGTCGGCGTAGTACTTGAGAAAGTGCGCGGCCAGCAGCGGAATGTCTTCGCGCCGGCTGCGCAGGGGCGGCAGATCGATCGCGATCACATTCAACCGGTAGAACAGATCCTCGCGGAACTTCCCTTCCCGCACGGCCTGCTTCAGATCGACATTCGTAGCTGCGATGATGCGCACATCCACCTGGATTTCCTGCGTACCTCCCAGCTGCATGAAGCGCTTATCCTGCAGCACCCGCAGGATCTTGGCCTGCGTATCCATCCCCATCGTGCCGATTTCATCGAGGAAAAGCGTGCCTCCGTTGGCGACCTCGAAAAGCCCCTTCTTTCCGGACACCGCCGATGTGAACGCGCCCTTTACATGGCCAAAAAGCGTGGACTCAAGCAGGTCCGTCGGCATCGCGCCCGTATTCACAGGCACGAAGGGCTTGTCCCTGCGGCCCGAGTTCGAATGAAGTGCCTTGGCGATGAGCTCCTTGCCTGTTCCGCTCTCGCCCTGAATCAGCACTGTCGAGCGGCTGGGAGCTACCTGCGCCACCAGGTCGAAGATACGCAGCATCGGTTCGCTCTTGCCGACAATATTCGAGAAGTTGTAGCGCTGCTTGAGCGCCCGTTTGAGTTGGAGATTCTCTTCCTCGGCATGGTAGCGCCCGATCGCCGACCGGATATCCGCCAGAAGCTTCTCGTTATCCCACGGCTTCTGCACGAAGTTCTGCGCGCCCAGCCGCATCGCGTCGACAATATTGTCGACCTTGCCGTACGCCGTAATCATGATGACCGGCAGGGCCGGTTGTGATTCGCGTATAAGCTGCAGAATCTCAAGACCGTTCTTGCCAGGCAAAGCAAGATCCAGCAGCACCAGGTCGTAGCCATTCTGCTCGATGCGCTCAAGTCCCTCTTCGCCGCTGCCTGCCAGCTCTACCGTATAGCCTTCGAGAGACAAGAGCGTTTCCAGCGATTCACGAATGGCCGCCTCGTCGTCGATGATCAGGATCCGCTGCCCCGTTTCCATGTGAAAAGGGGGAGGGGTCGCGGAGATGGCGAGTGTTGCCTCAGACATGGGCAGGTTTCCTCAACATGGGAAATTCGAGATAAAAGGTGGTTCCGGCGCCGAGGTGACTTTCTACGTGTATCTTTCCGGCGTGCTCCTGAATGATGCCGTACGTCACGGCGAGGCCTAGGCCCGTACCACGTCTTTCTCCCTGCTTCGGCGCAGATTTGGTCGTAAAGAACGGATCATAGATACGTTGCAGATGCTCCGGCGCAATGCCCGCGCCGGTGTCGGAAATAGCGACGCTGACATGGCCATTGATCTCCGTGGCGATTCTCAGTGTCCCGCCGTCTTTCATCGCATCCTTCGCGTTCAGGAAAAGATTCAGAAAAACCTGCTGCAGCTTGCCGGAATTTCCCAGAATGGGCGGCAGATCCGGCATTAACGAGGTATCGAGCCTTACCTGTGATGTCTTGAACTGGTGCTCGATCAGCGTCAGCGTATCTCGAATAATGGTGTTCAGATCCGTTTCGCGGAACTCGGTGCTGCCGGTGCGCGAGAAGTTGAGCAGCCCGTTGACAATCTCCGACGCGCGGAAGGTCTGCTGCGTGATCTTTTCCAGCATCGGCGAAACCCGCTCATCGCCGCGCACCTGCTTGGCCAGCATCTGCGTGTAGGACGATATGACCGCGAGCGGCGTGTTCACTTCGTGCGCGACTCCCGCCGCCAGCAGGCCAATCGACGAAAGCTTCTCCGCCTGCGAAAGCTGCGCCTCAAGTTCTGTGCGGTCCGTGATGTCATCGACCAGAATGATGCGCCCCACCGATTTGAAGTCGCGCGAAACCAGCGGAGCAATGGCGATATTGGCCGTCCGGATTTCGCCGGCACGCGTCTCCAGGCGGAACTTGTAGAGATTGTGCACGCCGGGCTCGCTCTTCACGCGCTGATATTCCTCCATCAGCGCCGCCGGGAATACCGTTGACAGCGGCTGATGCAGAGCCTCGGCGCGCGGTAGGGCGTACATCACTTCCATCTGCGAATTCCAGCTGTCGATGCGGTCCTCGAGATCGACGGCGAGAATGCCCACATTGATCGACTCGACAATGTTCTCGTTGAATTCCTTCAGCCGCTCATATTCTGAAATCTTTTCTTCGAGGCTCGCGTAAAGCCGCGCATTCTGGAGCGCAATGCCGATGTAGCTCGCCAGCGATTCCAGCAGCTCCATCTCTTCGCTCGACAGAAAATCCCCATCCGCGGTGCGCCCCAGGCCGATCACCGCAATGGCGCGGTCCTGCACCCGGCACGGCAGGTAATAGTTCAGGTCGAGCACCGCAGTCGTGCGTCTCTCCGCCTCCGACAAGTGCAGCGCCTGTTGCGGATTCTCAAGAAAGATGTGACTTCCCGCCCCCGGCTGGTTGAAGTCCAGAAAGCCCAGATCAAGTGCTGCCGTCGCATCATAGGCGTTCGGCGGCAATCCGTGACCGGCAGCGAGTCTGAACCCTCCCGGCTCGGAGAGAAAGACCCCGATCCGCGTCAGCAGCAGGGTGCGCGGCAGCCGATCGACGATCGAGTTCAGCAGCATGCCAAGGTCGGTCTGCGAGCTCAGCCCCCGCCCGAAGTCGATCAGCGTCTGCCGGTAATCGTAGCGCTTGCGATCGAAGACCCGATCCACCCGATCCTGAATCATCCTCTTGATGGGATCGAAAAGCTGCGCCGTAACGATAATCGCCGCGATCAATCCCCACGCGCCTGCGCTGGGCAGCCGTTTGCGAACCAGTTCCGCCGCTATCGCCACAACGGCGAAGTAGAGCCCGACCAGCGTCGCCGTAGCCAGCGTGTACGTCACGCCCCGCTTGAAAATCAGGTCCGTGTCCATCAGCCGGTAGCGCACGATCGCCCAGCTGAAGGTCAGCGGCAGAAAGACCATGGCAATGCCGGCCAGCTTGGTGACCACATCGGGCATGGCAACGTTCGCCAGGTACGGAATCGCAAACAGCAGCGTATAAGGTGTGATCGCAACGAAAGTGCCGCGCGTCAGCCACTTCAGCTGCTGGCGTCGCAGCGGCACCGTCGTGCGCTGATAATTCACGAACAGGACAATCGCAGCGAACACGTAATACAGCGCAACGTACCCCGTCGACAGCTGATCCAGCCGATGCAACAGAGCTTCCGTCGCCGACCAGTACTCCATCGCGACAATCCGCAGGCCCACGACGAAGATCGACGGCAGATAAACCAGCGGCACCAGCCACCGGCGGCTACGTCCATTTTCTTCCGCGAACGACAGGGCAAAATGCAGAAACAGCGCCGGCTGCAGCGCCTCCGCAACGATGTTGCCCCAATAAACAATCTGGTCAAGGCCGTTCAGCTTGCCTGTGTATTTGAACGAATACAGGACGAACGAAACCAGGCAGAATACATAAAAGTGGGTCGAGTGCGGCGCCGTCCAGCGTCGGAAAAGAACATAGAGCCCGATCCCGAGATACACAAGCGCAATCAGCCGGAAGCCCTGGTTGAAGCTGCGATCCGTCGCATCAAGGATCACCGGAACTTCCAGCCGCACGCCGCCGCGCACAATCGTGTAAGTGACGGTGTTGTAGACCTTCGTCCGAATGATCTCCCGCGTCAGCGAAGCCCAGCGCGGCGTGGCATGCCCATTCGCCGCAACCAGCAGGTCGCCCGTTTTTAGGCCCGCGCGCTCTCCGGGACCATCCTTGGCCACACGCTGCGCTTCGAGGCCGCCCGGCGCCTCAGACCACCAGACCCCATCGGTCGGTGACAGATAGCTGCTCTCCTGGATGAAATTGAAGCACGCAAAGACCGCAGCCGCCGCAGTGAAAAGTGCGAGCAGAATAACGACGATGCGGGTTTGATAAGACTTCTCCATAATCGGGGGAAAGTAGCCCGTCTATCGCATTATCGCGTGCAAGTCGCCTGCCAAGTTAGATCCTTGGCATACCACACCGCATTTGAGCAAGTATACCCTTTATTAACAATCGCATAGGGGTAAGGGTGTCCTAAAAGCGCGCCTTGATTATTCACAGAAATGGACATCACCGCCCAAATTCAACAGGGATCTATGAAAAATCATATCGATTTGTTTCTTATGGTTTAGCTCCGCTTGCAGGATTACCTGGAGCTCTTGCGGCTCCAAAGGGGGAAGATCCGGATCGAAGTGAAACCCCTCGATCACACGCTTCGAGGCCGCTTCATCATCAGGTTCAGGGACTCATCGAGCGAGCCCCCGCTCAACTTTCGAAGGGCCTAAGCAGCCCTAGTGAGATTTATGTCCCCGCTCCGGCCGCGTAGCCCACACAATACCCACTACAAAAATCGTGACAAAACTCGCAATCGCCAGTAAAGCCAAGCTAGTTCTCCTGTTTTGAGTTGATCCGCACTCCAGAATACCGCACTTCGCCGACCGCCGGGCCGACGAATACTGCTGCCGGCGCCCTCTTATTTTTCCGTCCATTTGACGAAGGCGGTGTAAGTTATTGATGCGCGGAGGAACGAAAGCATGTCTGGTGGACAGGTAAAACTTTGGCTGATTCGGCATGGCGAAACAGAGTGGAGTTTGTCAGGTCAACATACCGGCAGGACCGATATCCCTTTGACCGACAAGGGTCGGGAGCGAGCGACCGCGATCCGGGATTACCTTTGCCATCAGGCGTTCTCGCTCGTCCTCACCAGCCCGCGCCAGCGCGCCCAGGAAACCTGCCGCATCGCGGGCTACGCGGATGTAGCCCAAATCGACCCAGACTTGAGCGAGTGGGACTATGGTGTCTATGAAGGACGCACCACAGCCGACATCCGCAAAGACGAGCCCACCTGGTCTGTATGGAAGAGCGAACTTCACAACGGCGAAACTTCCGCCCAGGTCGCGGCCCGGGCACAGACGGTCATTGACCGGGCTATCGCCGCTGGCGGACACGTAGCGCTTTTTTCCCACGGACACTTTCTCCGCATTTTCGCGGCCACATGGTTGGGACTGCCTCCCGGACTTCGGGCGCATGCTGGCACTGGGAACTGGCTCTATCAGCACCCTCGGCTTTGAACGCGAAAACCGGGTGATTCAGACCTGGAACCGTTCGTTTGAGGTCGACTAGTCGTCTGCTACAAATGCTTGCGAACAAAATCGCATGCGCGGCGTCAGACAGCTTCCATCGACCTTTTTAGGACGGTCTGCTATCGCGCGTGTAACGAGTCACTTCCACCTCGGAGCTCGCCACCAGGCCGCCTTCGATCATCTCGTCGAGAATCGGGATCAGTCTTTGAATCTGCTCTTCTGTATCAATCACGGTTACCATTATCGGCGCCAGCTTTGAGAGGGAGAGGCTGCGCGCATGATAGATGCGGGCGCTGGCCCCAAAACCCTCAAAGCCGCGAAACACCGTCGCTCCAGCCAGTCCGAGTTCCATGCACTTCGCCACGATGGCCTTGTAGAGCGGCTCTCCCTGCCACTTATCGGCTTCCGTGAAGTGAATGCGCAGCATCCGCCCCTGGAATTGCTCCTTCATCATTCACCCGTTGCCTTCGACGACATCCGACGCGCGATGTGAGTACTTGATGATGTCGACATCGGTGAAAACCACCAGTCCTTCTTCGACCATCTGATCCACGATGGGTAGAAATCCCTGCAGCTTCTCATCGGTATCCACAACGGAGATCATGATAGAAGCATCGCTCGACAGCTGCATCGGCTTCTGTCGGTGGACCCTGCGATGCGCTCCATAGCCAAGAATGCCGCGGTAGACGGTGGCTCCGGCGAGATCGTTTGCGCGCATCGCGCGAATCAGGGCCTCATGCAGAGGCTGATCCTGCCAGCGGTCGCTCTCGCCAAAGTAAATGCGCATCATCTTCGCCTTGCCTTCGATCTTTACGTGCTCTGCAACGGGAGCCTTCTTCGGTTTGGATACCTGCGCAGCCTTGGCAATCGTAGTCTCCTGAATCTCGATCATGCCCGATCCGGCCATCTCTTCCAGCTTGCCCAGAATTTCGTTAACCTTCTCTCGCGTCTCAATGAACTCGATCTTCAGTGGAAGGTGATCGGAAATCTCGACGGAACTCGCCGAGTGCATCTGATGATCGGCGCCGAACCCGGCAATTCCTTTCAACACCGTTGCCCCGGCGACCCCGCGAAAAAAGAGAAAGTCGAGAATCGTCGAATAGGTCGATGCTCCGTGCCGCCTCGAGCCCTCACTCAAATAGATAGACACCTTTACCGCTTTACCCGGAGACAGCATCGTCATCCTTGTATCTCCTTTTGATAGATGCACACCACTCGGACGATTCTACTCAGCACGAGATCGCGCTTTCGGCCCTTGTTTTACTCTCATCACACCAGCCTCGCCACAGTCATTCCACACCACACACCCGCCAGGCCCAGAACAAGACTCAGAACGACATACAGAGCCGCGATCAGAAACGCGCCGCTCTGCAGCTGGGCAAAGATCTCCCACTCGAACGTAGAGAATGTGCTGTACGCTCCTACGAATCCCACAGGAATGAGAAACCGCCACGCAGGATTCACGTCCCCGCGGCCGCCCAGAAAGGCCAGGCTGAAGCCGATCATCACGCACGCCGTGATGTTGATCACGAAGGTGCCGTAGGGAAAGCGTGTGCCCAGGCGGCTCGCAATCGCCGACCCAATCCAGAAACGCGCGACCGATCCGAGCGCGCCCCCGAGCGCAATGAAAAAGTACTTTTGCAAAGGCTACCTCTCCCTCTTCATCATGCAGACGGAACCCACGCATTCGCCATGCATTCAGGCTCCAGCCCAAGCTCCAGTTTGTCATCAGGGAATCGTGCCGGCGACATGACTCAACCAACAGGTCTTCCCTGTCAGGAGTCATCATCTGCCCGTCTTAAAGAAATTGAACGGGCAGCGGTTAAAGGTGAACTCCTTCACCCCCACTACAGCTTCCTTTTATGATACCGCCGCCGGGCTTGTCAACCATCGAAGGTCGAGATAACAGAATCCGACCTTACTTTCCCAGCCACTCCCCCACCGCCGCGTACGCCTCTTCCGCCTTCATCGCCTGCTTCTGCTCGGCGACCATTCCCGGATCGTCCTTTATGTCCGTATCATCAGGGTCGCCGCAATGGAAGGCCGGCTGCGGATTGTATTGCATCGACAGTTGTCCTCGCCGGGCGGTGCGTACTCCGTATAAGACGGAGACTATGTACAGCGCGAGATCAAGGCCCGACGATATGCCCGCTCCCGTGATCCGATTCCCGCTCTGAACATACCTCCGGTAATCGCCGACCACCTTGCACGGAAACAAGGCCAGCACATCCTTGAAAGCCCAATGGGTCGTCACGGTATGGCCATCGAGCAACCTGGCGCCGGCCAGCAGCAGGGCCCCGGTGCACACCGAGCAGACCAGCTGCGCACCCGCCGCCTGCCCAATTAAAAAGTCGAGATACGCATTCTTTCCGGGATGCCCCTTCTGCAGCACCTTGACCGTCTCCGAGCCGCCCGGCACGAAGAGCACATCCAGTTGCGGGCACTTCTCGAGAGGAGGCCAACACTTATCGAAGGTTGCGCTCGGCAGAATCGATACCCCTTCGAAAGAGGTGACCGGTTCGCCGCTCTCCGCGACAAGATAACAGTCCATCTCGGCAAAGGTGAAGGTCTGAAACGGCCCCAGCACATCCAGCGAATCAAACGTCGGATACAGCGGTATTCCAACTTTAAGTGCAGCCACCGAAGGCATCTCCTTGTAATGGGGCGCTGTCCACCACTTCGCCGAAAGCGAGGCTTCCGTGAGCTGCGGACGTTAATGCATATGCTTCATCCCCAGGCCCCCTCCCGGCGCGTTCAGGTCGGGAACAATCTGGATGTTCAGCATCATGCCGCTGTCTTCGTGGTCAAGAATGTGGCAGTGAATGACAAACTCGCCGATATACCTCTCATAGTGTGTGCGCATGTGCACCTGGTAGTTGTTTTCCACGAAAACCGTATCCCGGAAGACGTGATAGAGGCCGCAGTATTGAATCCCGAGCCCCTGCGGATCGTCCAGCACCTGCTTGTTACACTTACCGTCCGCATCGAAGATCGACTTGTAGCTCCCGTCCGGCTGCAGGGCCGTCACGTCCATTATTTCGAATGGATTCACATGAATGTGAAAGATGTGAGGCTCGCCGGCCGCAGCCAGAATCCAGTCATCGGTGGTGTTCACCTGCCGCGTGATATTCACCACATCCGGGTTGTACGACTGGCCGTTGATCTGAAAATACGTGCCCAGGTTGTCCCCGGTAATATTGAACCCCGCCTGCTGCACGTGGCCGGGAGTCGGGGGAGCCAGCTCAGTGAAGGGAGCCCAGGGCGAGATGTCGCCGCTCAGCAGGCCTTTGCGCACTGACTCCGGAAGCTGCGGAGGCGGGTTCCCGTCATACAACGCCTTTTCGATAAAGGTCCGCGGATCCGTGTTAATCGGTGTGCCTCCTTCGACATGAATATAGGCGAGTAGCTGGGGTATCGATGGTCCCTGGCCGCCGCCACCACCATTTTCGGGGCGCTCGCTCTTCGGGGCCGCCTGATCTAGCAGGCAGTAGTCACCGTCGGCGGGAAAAACCACCAGCACATCACTCCGGTAGCCCGGCTGCAGGTAGTTGGAGCCTACCGATGAGCTTTCTACGGGACCGCTCAATTCACGAATGTGCGTGCGCGTAAGACCATCCACGGCAATCTCGAACTGCGGGACCATCGTCGTCAGGCTGGCGGGACAACTCTGCTTCACCGCCTCCTCCTGTTCCTTGCGGTCCCCGCTCAGCGACGAAGTCGCGATCAGATTCTTGGCTCCGATTGGACTTGCGCGAACGATCTGCAGATTGACCGTGTCGTGAATGCCGGCATGGAGGAAACGCCAGCGCTGAATTTGGCCCGCCGGCAGCGTGATCGTAGGCTGCACAATCCCGTTAACGCTGGTGAACCGCCCGTTCGTATCCCAGATCGACGGAGAATCAAGTTGGAGCGAGAAGTTCTCAATCGCGCCCGGGCTCGAATCCTTTCCCGGCATGGGCTTCGGGCAGGTCCACGGCGCGCTCGCCGGAGGAGCCGGGGGGTTGACCGCATTGCTGCTGGCCGTATACAGCCCTTCGCTGGTCCAGATCTGCTGCCACGGTCCGCCCTTGAGGCTGGGATCGTTGTCAAAGCAGGCATAAGCGATCTGCTGGAATGCAAGTACCTGTTCAGGGAATGGCACGCCATTCTTGTCGTGAAGGATCGTATCGATGTCCGCGATCGGATGGGGATCCTCCGGCGTCGGCGGCGTATAGGGGCGATTGCCGCGGATAATCAGCACGCCCGAAGCCCCTCCCGCCACCTGCACTGCCGTCGAACCGTGCCGGTGCGCGTGATACCAGAACGTCCCCGACGGATGATCGAACGGAATGTTGATCTCATAGGGAAAGCTGGTCTGCGGCGCGATGCTTAGCAGCACGTTATCGCCGTTCCCTGACGGCGACACATGCAGGCCATGCGTGTGCAGGTTCATCGTGTTGAAGCAACCCACCCCCGGCGGCATGCTCAGGCCCGCGGGCGGAGTCGGCAGGCAGCTCGGATCATTGGTGCTGAGCTTGTTGTTCAGGTTGATCCTCAGAGTGCTTCCCGGCGCAACCTCGATCAGTGGCCCCGTCTGGCATCCCCCGAAGGACCGCAGCGTGAGCGGATCGTAACCACCCTTCGATGGATCGTTCGGATCGATCGGATCGCGAGAATATTTCCCATTGGGATTGAACATCTTGAAGTTCGCCAGTACATAGTCAAGCTTCACGCTCACGATGCTGCCGTCGCGGCTCACCGAGCCCTGCGGATCGCAGATCGGCGGCGCAGCCACCGCAAACGCATACAGGGCCTTTGCTCCGGCAGGCGGAGCTGCCTCTTGGAGTCTCGGTGGAGACTGAAAGACGCGAAACTGCGTCTGGGCGAAGAGACTGGTGGCGGCCGTGAGCAGTGCTCCGAATGCGAGGGCGGACGTGCTGGTTCTCCGCATTTTTCTTTCTCCTGACAGTGCACTCAAAAGTCTGGGCAACATAAATCCGGAAATTCGTTCGCAAGTCTTCTCTGTGCGCACTTCTTCGTAACCAGGCGTAGAAATCCCATGTGCGCTCCGAGGTTTCATCAAATGCGCAGATCATTTAGAAGCAGGGCTGGGTAAAGGTGGGTTATCTGGCAATGCAGCAATGAATCAGTGACGAAACGAGAAGATACTCCAGATTGAACTGGCTCGCAACTGATTTTCTCGGAGTAATAAAAAATTCAACCGGGCTTATTAACTCCCGAGTACATAACTTCGAACAAACTAACCTTCAATTTTTAAGTCCGGGTCAACACTTCTGTCTACCTGACTTATCGGCGATAAATAAACGTAACTTGACAACGCAGATATACCCGTGTTGAAGTGCTTGCGGTGATTTTCTTTCCCTTCTCTGCAAGCTGAACGGCAGCATACAAAGATCGACGGCAACCGAGCCTGTACAGGGCGCCCGGCAAAGATAGAAGTTAGCACGGCCGTGACGCAATTGCTGAATTAACTGCCTGGAGCTCTATCGTGCAACCCCCAAGTGATTTTCCCGTCTGGATTACCGCACCTTCATCTCGTAAAAAATTGCCGCTGGTCTTGAATTGAAGAATTACGCTGCCTTGCGCTAAGTCCTCGTCTCTTTCCGACCTGTTCCGCTTCTCTGCACGCGCGGGCGCATAACCCCGTTGAGAGGTTTCTACCATGGCAGACGAATCTGCAAAGCCGCCACAGTGGACGCGCTATCAGCGCGTCAAATCGATCCTCAGCGAGGCTGCCCTGGACGCTAATACCAGCTATCAGGGCTACGGAAAATTCTGGGAGCTGCCGTTGCCCCAGTTTCTCGAGGTCGTGATTTACGGCGTCCGCATGATCGCTCCAGTTCAACGTCGACCTTCGGCGTGCGGCGATCCATTTCCGCCTCCTCCGGCTGAAGCATCCTGCTGCCACTCTTCGTCTCCGTCACCCGCGCCGGCAACGCCCCATAAGTCGCCTGGCCGCGGAGCACTTTCCGGGCTGATCATCGGCTTGAAGGGACAGAGCCCTTTCGATGGAACGCAGTTTCCGCCGCTGCTATGGGGCGGCAAGCCCGTGGCGGCCGCCGACATTCAGTTCATCGAGGACTGGATCGACGACGGATGCCCGGAGACCGATGCCCCGCCCACTGCGCTTGCGATAAGTGAGTCGCTCGTGAAGGCTCGCGCCAGCGGCCACGAGGAGTATCCACTCTCGTCTATCTCTTCGAACGAATATCGTGACGAATCGGACGCAGTGAAGGCGCGCAAGAACATCAACGCGCTCTCACCGGGTGAGCTGAAGTGCTTCCGTGCCGCTCTTGCCCAGATGAAGTCGCTCGACAACTATTACCAGGACGAACGCAGCTTCGCCTACTGGGCGCGCATGCATGCGAACCTCTGCCAGCACGGATGGGAAGAATTCCTCACCTGGCACCGCCTCTATCTCTATTACTTCGAGCTTCACCTTCAGGACAACATCCCGTCGGTCACGCTTCCCTACTGGGACTGGACCGACAACACAACGCCGGACCTCGATGCATCGCTCTTCGATGCCGCGACGACAAATCCCTCCGCCAAGACCGACAACGGCGTGATCCCCGAGGCCTATCGCTGCTTCCTCACGCAGGATGGATGGGACGCGCTCAAGAAGGGCGGCGTAGTGCCATCAGATGTTCTTGGCAAACTGGAGACAGTCGTGCAGAGCGGCGCCACATACAACTCAGGGCTGCGTCTCTTCGCGGCCGCAGGCATTACCTATGGCCAGAACAAGCCCAGCGATAGCGCCATCATGACCGTGCTCGCCCAGGTCAATCCGTTATGGCATCCGCTGCGCTGGCCGGGCGGCGATCAGGGCATCATCTTCGAAGCCTACCCAACGCCCGACGACATCCAACGAATCCTCGCTCTTCCCAGCTTCTTCAACTTTGGCAGCGGGCCGATGAATAACCACTTCTTCGGCGCGCTCGAAAACATCCATAACCTCATCCATAATTTCTCTGGCGGCGCGAACCCCAATTACGTAATGGGCACCAACCCGGCGGACCGTAACAACGAACCGCAATTCGGCGACATGGTAAACGCCGGAGTCACCGCCTTCGATCCCATCTTCTGGGGACACCACAGCAACGTCGATCGCTTGTGGACGCAATGGTCGGGAATGCATCCCGGCGTCGGTCCGGACAACATGAGCGCGGTTCTGCCGCCCTTCAACCTCAACGTCGAAGACACGCTCGATATCGCCAACTTCGGCTACGAATATGTGAAGGCCGAGCACGTCTATCCCGTCGGCGCGCAGCTTCCCGTCAGCAACTTCAAGTCGGCCAAAACACCCGTGGCGCAAAATGTCTTGAACGATCACAGCCGCGCCGAAGTGCGGCTGCATAAGGTGCACTACAGGGCGCGCGGCGGCTTTCACATCCGCGCCTTCCTCAACTCCCCAGGCGCTGACGTCAAGACGCCAACCCGCGGCAACGATCATTACGTCGGCCAGTTCAATATGTTCACCGGCTTCTGCATCGGCGGCCCGGGCCATTGCGATCCGCCTCCCGAAAAACGCCGCAAGTTCGACCGGCGTCCGCGCGCGCATAAGACACCCGGCAACGTTCACCTTGACGCCACCAACACCGTGCAGAAGCTCACCGCCCAGGGGGAAACCGCCTTTCAGGTCAACCTTGTCGTTATGAACACCGACGGCACACCGGCGGACGACGCGCTGCTCCTGCACGCCGTCTCACTGATCTTCAAAGAATAGGTCCGCAATCCTCACCAGAGATCGCTTACCAGGAGATCGCATGACCACGACCTACAAAATTCACCCGGCCATCGGATTCGCCCGCGTCGGCAACAGCCCCGAGTTCTATCTTGCGCCCGATAAGACCGGCGGCCTGCCCATCCAGTGCAATCCCGACGGAACCGCCCTTGAGCCCGAGCAGCCCGTAACCGCATTCAAGGACAACTCCGGCGCCATCAAGCGGCAGGCAGCGCGTTTCCGCGTCTTCATCTACGACGACGCAACTCCCGGCGGCCGCGAACTGAAAATCGGCGATCGGCTCCAGGTGCTCAAGCAGAAATCGGGCCAGATCATGACCGGAAGCCTCACCGACGTCGTATGGACCGTCTATCTGGCCAACAAAAAAGCCAGCTGGTACGAATTCCACGAAACCTCCGGCGAGCACGGATACGCGCCCGACGCCGTCCTGCGCAACCACACCGTCACTGACTACAACGTGCGGCAGAACCTCATCATCGATCCCGGCCCTCAGTCCGTCGCTCTCCAGTCAGCCAGCGGAGCACCGCCGACCGCGCAATTCGCCCAGGGTCAGAACCCCAACCAGACCTTCCCGCCGCCGCTCGTTCCCAATTCGATCACCACCCTCGGCGAAATCATGGCCACCAGACAGGGCGAAAATCCCCGGCTGGTCGTGCTCGGCGGAAACGGCAATTCCGGCTCTTCGATAACCGGCCTCGGCGAGCCGCATATCCAGGTCTTCGCCAACAACGACGGATGGTTCGACGACGTCTCCGACGGCCCCGTCACCGCCCAGCTCCTCATCGCAATCACGGAAATTGACGGCCATCCGCTGCAGCCCGGAGACGCCGCTCTCAGCGCAGTCTCCGTCCCCGTCAACGATCCCGCCTGGGTCATCGTCGGTTATCCGCGTTATGCGCCCGAGCTTGTCGACGTTGTCACGATGGATGACGTCGTCTTCGATCTCTCCCTCCGCTACTTTGCCTTTGACACCTACATGTACGGCGTTCCGCCCTTTCGCCGCGATACCCCCATCCATGGAAGCCTGCAATTATGGCGGAAGGACGCGACCTATAACCCGGACTACTATCCCTACTTCTGGCAGGAAGTCTGGCCCATCATCAGCCGTCCCTACTACTACCAGTTCGTGATGGACTTCGACCCACTGACCGGCGGCGATCCCCATGAAACCGCGCGCGGAAGCAGCGGCAACATGGACCCCAACTTCATCTCCATCCCGCCCTTCGACGGCGAGAACCCTGTAGATCGCGAGAATCGCCGCCAGCGCCGCCTCTTCGTCTACCACATGCTGCGCAAGCCGGGCGGAGAAAACCGCCTGACCACGTACGGCAGCAAGATTGAGCCCGACCCTCATCCTTACGCCATGCCCTACCTGTGCGGCGACAATCCTCTTTCCAACCCAAGCGCATCGAAGTTCCTCCGCCTCACCGACACGCAGCTCTTTATCTTGCGCCAGTGGGCCGACGGAAAATTCATCAACGAGCAGACCGAAAACCTGCCCCCGCTGCCCGAAAAGCCGGGCGTGGCCCTCGATCGCGGCGCACTCGGCAACGCCCTCGGCGGAGCCTTCTGCCCGGGCGCCGAGGCCTGCTGGATCGTGCGCAATCCGGCCATCTACTCCTCCGCTTACCGCATCCATCAGGCGTCCTACACAGCCGGCGGACTCAGCCTGCCCGCCGTGGTCGCCAAAAAGAGCAACGACAACGCTGTCGCCGCCAATATGGCCGCGGGACTCGAGCCCGGCGACATCACGAAGTATGACGCCCTCCCATGGCAATCCGACTTCAATGAGTGCTCCACCCAGCCCATCGATATCACCTACGAGGACTGGAACAAGATCTACCCTGACAGCGTCGGCGACCCGGTGAAGCCCATCACCCAGCTCACCTACTGGTGGCCGGTGCATCGGCCCATGGAGGTCACCACTTACCTCGGCGGCACGAACTACACCTTCGGCCCATGGTCGCCCACCGCGCAGACCCACGTCGGCGACGTGCAGATGGTGACCGAATGGGCCAGTCTCGGTTTCATTCTGCGCAATCCCACCGCGACCCCAGGCCAGAATCAGACTGAATTCGTAAACGTCCCCAGCGGCAACATGGATGCGTGGGGCACCACTGGAGGCAAGCCATGAGCCAATCCCCCGACATCGGAAGCCTGGTGGGTGTCTGGACCTACCGGAGTTTCAATAACAATCCCGACCTCTCAACGCCCTACGACCAATACCTCTTCGGCTCCGGCTACATCACTGTTTACGAAGCGCCAACGGGCGTCTTCAAAGGCGTCATCGGAGACACCGGATGGTCGCTTGAGCTCAATGGCTCCCTCAACTACGGCTACCCATACGTGGCGCGCTTTCAAGGCAAGGGCATTGTCAGCGGCGAGGAGTGGATCTACGACTATCTCGGCTTCGTCATTCCGCCCTGGCCGAACGGTGTGAATCAGCTGCCCGCCATGGTGGGCACCATCGTCCGCACCATCCCGCACACCGGCAGCTCTCCCGGCAGCGTTTCCCCCGCGGGCGTCACTGCCTCGTGGATCGCGGTGTGGAAGGGACCTGCGGCCTAACCTTGCGCTACGATGTCACCATTCTTGGTGGAGGACCTGCCGGCAGTGCAGCTGCGCTTTCACTGAAACGGCTGCGGCCCTCTCTGCGCGTCCTGGTCGTCGAAGCCACTCGGCACGACCAATGTCAGAACCAGTGGCGTATCGGTGAAACGCTCTCTTCCGGGTGTCAGCCAATTCTTCAGAGCCTGGGGGCCTGGGATTCATTCCGCGCCGAACACTTCATCGAATCCTTCGGCACCTCGTCCGCCTGGGGCAGCGAGCGCGCCCTCGATAATGAATTCATCTTTTCCCTCGGCGGCAGCGGCTGGCACGTCGACCGCCTTCTCTTCGAACGCATGCTCTCCTGCTGCTCTCGCGAAGCCGGCGCCGAAGTGTGGGAAGGCTTCCGCACAACCGCATCCGAATTCGCCGACGACGGCTGGCGTCTGACTCTTCGCAATTCTTCCGGCACCCGGGAAGTAGAAACCCAATTCGTCGTCGACTCCACCGGACGCACCGCCTCCTTCGCAATACAAAATGGAGCCCGCCGAATTACCGGTGACCGCCTCATGGGCGCCTTCACGCGATTCTGTTTTCCTCCCGGCCTCGCGCCATCAGATCCGCGCACGTTGGTCGAGGCTCAGGAAGACGGCTGGTGGTATTCCGCCCTTACGCCCGACTGCCGTATGGTCGTTGCCTGGATGAGCGATGCCGACCAGATCCGGGCGCGCGGCCTGCACCATGCCGCCAACTGGCTCGATCATCTGCAGCGCAGCCGCCTCACCTCGGCACGAGTCGCGCAAGGCCGTCCCGAACTCCCTCCGCGCATGCAGACAGCGCATTCGCAGACGCTCTCGCCAACCTCCGGCCCCCGCTGGGTCGCCGCCGGAGATGCCGCCTCCGCCCTTGACCCACTCTCTTCCCAGGGAATCCTCAAGGCCCTTCGCACCGGCAAGCTTGCGTCCTTTGTCGCGCTCGATTGCCTCGCAGGCCGCCCCTCGCAGTCCCGTTACGACGCTCTACTGGCCCGCGACTACGAGAACTACACCGAAACGAAGACCTGGTTCTACACCCTGGAGCAGCGCTGGCCGCAATCACCTTTCTGGGCGCGCCGCCATGGGGCCCCGATCCACACCGCTGTCCCCCAACAGCCGCAACGCTACTTCGCCGGAACAGGCTTTGGCTGAATCAGCGGAAATTGCGCCGCCAGCTGCACATCGATCACCATCTGCGTCCTGCGCTCCACCTGCTCATACAACGCCGCCTTCTTCGCCGGAAGCACCTTGCGAAACTCCGGCCAATACTTCTGCCGCAGAGCCGCGACCTCCGCGTCCAGCTTCAGCACGCGCCCGGCCCAATCCTCGGCCTGCGCATCGGTCATCGTGTCATAACTCTGCGCATAGTCCTTGATCAGCGCGTATTTGTCGTTGTTGATCCGCACCAGCTCCGCCGTGTATTGGTCAAACACCGGCCAGAACTTCTGCGCCTCTTCATCCGTGAGCGGCACATTGGTCTCGATAATGTGCCGCTTCTGGTAGCGGATATCCTTCCGCAGCAAATCGATATCCTTATCCGCATCATCCTGCGAACTCTGCCCCGCCGTCGCCTGCGGCGCGCCGTTTTGCGAACCACTGCCTTGCGAACTACCGCCTTGCGCCATCGCGACGCCATAGCCCATCAGAACCGCACCGACCAATGCCAGCACTGCAAGGAAACGATTCTTCATTTCGCAGCCCCCCGCGCTACTTGACCCATAGCCTGTTTGAACCCAGCCTACCTCACCCACGCCCGCAGCCGCGGAATCCACGCCCTCACGTTCCTGCAGTACTCCTCATAATCCGCGCCGAACTTTCCCCGCAGCGTCGGCTGCTCATACAGAAGCACAAACAACGCAACGCCCGCCACCACCACACACGCCCAGGCAATCGCCGCCACACTCGCCCGTCCAAATATCACCCACAGCCCCGCCCAGCCCACAAAGAATCCCAGATACATCGGATTCCGCACATACCGGTACGGTCCCACCACCACCAGCCTCTGCGGCGGAGCCACCGGCGCCGGCGTCCCATGCCCCGTCCTTCCAAAATCCCAGATACACCTGAGCGCCACCGCGAACCCCAGTACCGACGGCACCGCCGCAATCCAGCGCCATCGCGCCGCACCCGCCGTGTCTACCTGAAAGCCCAGCCACGGAGGCAGCAGCCAGAACCACAGCGCAAGAAACGCCGCGCCCACCACCAGCGACGCGATCGTCGTCCCCCAACTCGCGCCGTTATTTGGATCTCTAAGAACTCCCGCCTGTCCGCTTGTCATATGCACCTCCCACAAGCGTCTACTGACACGGAAGTATGCGCCCCCGTCGGAAACCTCCGCAATCGGAAGGCCGAGGTTTGCGCTTCAGATCGATCGACCGGGTGTTACGGCAGCAACAAATGTGTGCCAAGATCCACAGTGCAGGAATCCGTCAGCACAAGCCAGCCAGAACCGACAGGATTGTCTGAATTATCAAACGGTGTCGTGTAAAGCGGCGCACCGCGTCGGATCCGCAGTAGTCGAGGTGTCAGCTTACCGTGAGAACCCATTGGATTGATTTTCGCATCCGTTCCATCAGCATAGAACTCAATCGTCGCTGTCGCGTCTGCCGGAGCCGTTAAAGCCTTCGACCGATCGGCACGGCACTGTTGAGTTCCCATCTGCGCGGAAATCTATCATTTTGCTGGAGAGAAAAGCGGCGTATAAGAAAATCGACCTACTTATCAACCGCGGTGATATCATTCCGCCACCATGAGCGCCAGTCCGGTGAATCTGCCTTCGCCGAATGCCACATCAGAGGCGGCAAATTCCGCTCTAGGCAAAGCCCTCGAGTTGACGACTCAGTTCGCTACTTCTTGGATTGGTACACTGACGACTTATGTTGCTGGAGTGGGTGCGGCGTTTTTTGCATTTAGGACCTTAAAAAGTAACTCCGACTTGCCGGTTAGTGGATGCGCCGCAATTGTTCTTGCACTTCTCGCCCTTGTTTTTCTCTTTCATACACTTCCCACTTTGCAGGAGCAGAGAAGGAAAGAGCGGTTAAAACAAATCACTGGCTCAGCTGAGACAGGATACTTTCAGCTGGCACCGAGAGAAGACGAAGCGGCCTTCCGGCGCGCCGATGGGAAGCATAACGAGGTCCTCAATTGGCTGCGAAGACCACCGAAACCAGTACTCTATTTGACTGGCTCTTCCGGTACTGGCAAAAGCTCACTTCTGGCTGCGTGGGTTCTGCCAAAGTTAGAGCGAGAAGGTGTACGAATCATCCGTCTTCGCGGCTATCAGGACCCGGCTAAAGTACTGGAGGAAGAGCTAAAACGTCCCGGAGTGATATGGAAACGAACGCCTCCGGAATCCACCGACCTTAACATCCTGTTTGAGGAGGCAAGAAAACGCGTTCTGCCGTCGAGGCTACTGGTTGTCTTCGATCAATTCGAGGAGTTCCTGATTCTACAGGAAGCTCAACAGCGCGCAAGATTTGTTCAGTTCCTCATTGCTCAGGCAGCCGAGCCAGACACTGGAGCCTCAATCTTGCTCTCGTTTCGGACCGAGTATGACGGCTTTATCCAGGAACTGAAATTGCCTGTTCCAATCCCTGGTCAAAACCTGCAAAAGGTACAACCATTCACTGAAATTGCTGCCCGAGACTTCCTGCTCGGCTCGGGACTTGGCTTTGATGAGAAACTGCAAGCGGGTGTGTTGCGCGAAGCGGCAGAGGTTGAAGAGACAAAAGGTCTTATCCGACCAATAACCCTTAACCTATGCGGACTTGTACTATCACGCTTCGCCATGGGGCTTCCCGCTGAGTTTCGCGCAGGAAGATTGATTCGTGGGTTCGTTCGCGAATCGATTTTCCAGAGAGAAATCAGCGATGTTAGCCGGATTCTCCTGCCCAAGCTCATATCTCGGCAGGTAACGAAGCAACCGAAATCGCTCGAAGAACTCGCGGCCGGAACAGATCTAACGGTGAAACATGTGCAGGGGGCGATGTTTAAATTGGGTGAACCGGAACGCGCGATCGTTCGTCCGCTTGATCCAGAACACTGCGTATGGGAGATTTCGCATGATTTTCTTGTTCCGATGATCGACTCATTGCTGGCGCAGCGGAGGGTTTCTTTTTGGAAAACCGCTCGTCCCTGGCTTCCTACGTTTGGCCTCGGGTTACTTCTCTTAGTATGCTTCGCCGGACATTGGATGTATCCAGACCCTATCGGCAACTTGAGCGAACATGGGTGGGATAAACAATCTGTAAGAAACGGAATAACTGGCCGTATTTCATCCTATAATCTATTCTTCTCATCCCCAGTTTCTAGTTCCAGCAATGCTGAGCAAATCTATCGCGATCTGGAGCAAAGTTATCGCGACTTAGCGCGCATTATGGTACCGTTTACGATAACTGTATCCGGTATTCCCGCCTTTGATTCAGATCACTTCGATAAATGGAAACACTTGCGAGGGCTGACGGCGTTAACTCTACACGGCTCCGCTCTTGTAAACATCTCGGGACTTCATAATTTGGTCCATGTTAAGAACATCGATATTAGTGACACGCACATAAATAATGCACAGCTAGCAAACCTGCCGGAAGGCGTAACACAGCTCAATATAAGCGACACGGCGATTGACGAACGCGGGTTAAAGAATCTACCTCAGACCCTTACAGCTCTGAAGATTAGCCACAACAATATTGATTACGAAAGAATGAGGGAATCACTGCCAAGTTCTCTTACTCGAGCTTGATATCAGCTTTAGCTGCAAAAGAATTCACAACAGCGCCCAGTATCTTCCTCGGCACCTTAAGTCCCTCACCATCAGTGAAAACGAAATCGATCTCTCTGAAAGAGCGGAATTGGCCAAAGCTTTATCACTCGTCACGATCTCTGACTGTACCGGCGGTAAAGGTAGTTTGTCGCCATCCACAGTGATTACCTCTTTCGACGCTTGGAATGGACATACTCCCCAATCTCCTTCTCCCACTCCGCACCCATCTTCGGATCCGTCTGAGCCATTTCCGCAATATCCGGATTGACTGAAGGATCGAGCGCTGTCCGCTCGTACATCACGCGAACGCTGGTCCTCGCCGCGTCGACCGGAGTAAGCTGTACATCGATCCGCGTCGCCAGCTTCCCGTCGATCACATAGACATACGCCGCATGTCCCGCCTGCGCATCGAAGGCCGTATTCACCCAGGTCGCCGAGTGATGCCCGTGATGCACCCGGAAAACCGCGCCCTCCACATCCTTCGCCGGCAAGGGATACACAAACTGCGGATCCCAATCCGGACCTGCCCACGGACGCTCACCCTCCGGCCCAAACAGTGGAAACGCCACCGCCATCGGAGCCTGTACCGTAAACGTGAACTCGCTCCGCGCATGTGCCAGCGGACCCTCAGCCATCCCCAGCCTCCCGAATCTGTGATGAAGCACGCCCACAATCACCGCGATCCCCGCAAGGATCAGCAGACCGACCCAGACCCGCCTCATGCTTCCGCCTCAGCCTTCTCTGTCAGCCGATGACTTGCCGTCGCATCCAGATCAAGCCCGTAAATCTTCTTCATCGCGGCCACCTGAGCCAGCGTCTCCGGCCCGAAGGCGCACTTGCCCTCGAGCGCGTGCAGTACGATCCCTTCAAGCAGATCCCCCAGCGTCATATCGCAGTACTCCGCCAGCGCCTTCAGCACCTTCAGCAGACGCTTCTCAATCCGCACCCCCGTCTGCACCCGCTCGACTATGAATTTCTCCTGCGCTCTCGTCCATATGTATTAATGTACATAAATAACAAGCAAAAGCAAGCATATTAACAGTCCGGAGCTGTCAACCCCTCTACGCCTCAGCCTCCGCGTAACCGATTCATCTCATTGGACAAAGGCGCTCCGGAACTTTGGCCGGGAATCTCCGCCGAATTGATAAAATAAGAAATATGGGAGCTGCGTCAGCGTGGGGTCGCCTGAGCAATGCAGTAACCCGCTTCGAATCAATGAATTCAGCTTCACCCTTTAGAATGAAGCGGTTACGAAACTACATGTGACAGCTCGCCGTAACTCTTTTCGAATGAATGAGTCTCAATCTTCTCATTTAGAATGAATGGGTTTCGAATATCCCATTTAGAATGAATGGGTTTCGGATTCAGCGGAGGGGGAGGGGGTACCCCTACCGCTGCCCTGACCGGACAATCATCGCCGCCACGTAAGCCGCCCCAAATCCGTTATCGATATTCACTACCGACACATTCGGCGAGCAGGAGTTGAGCATGCCCAGCAGCGCCGCAATCCCTCCGAAGGAAGCTCCATAGCCCACGCTGGTCGGCACGGCGATCACCGGAGCCGCTACCAGCCCTCCGACCACACTCGGCAGCGCTCCCTCCATGCCCGCGCAAACGATCACCGCCCGCGCCCGCCCCAGCGCGTCACCCTGGGCCAGAATGCGATGCAGCCCAGCCACGCCGACGTCGACGATCCGCTCGACCTCAAGCCCGAGGTACTCGGCCGTGACCGCCGCCTCCTCGGCGACAGGAAGGTCGCTCGTCCCTGCGCAGACCACCGCCACCGGACCCGCCCCGGCCGACTCGCCCGTCTGCCTCAACCCGATGATCCGAGCCACCGAGTGGTATCGGGCCTCCGGCAGTAGCTCCTCCACCGCATGGAACGCCTCCACCCCCGCCCGGGTGGCGATCACGTCCCCACCGGCCGCCGCCATCCGCGAAAAAATCTCCGCCACCTGCGCGGGAGTCTTCCCCGCCGAATAAATAACCTCGGGCAAGCCCAACCGCAGGCTGCGATGGTGATCGATCTTGGCAAATCCAACGTCTTCGTAAGGAAGCTTACCCAGACGAGCCAGCGCCTCCGCGGGCGAAGTCTCCCCTCGCTGAATGCCCTCCAGCATTTCCAGGATGGTCTCGCGCGTCATGCCTTTACAGGATGCTCCGCAAAGGCCACGAGCGCAGCCTCGATAACCAGCTTGAGTGGAACGCCGTGCTCACGCGCCGCTCTCCGGCAATCCTCATATTCCGGCATCCCATTAAGCCGCTCCCCGCCAAGATTGCCCACCTTCACTCGAATCAGCCCGAAAGCCGTCTCGACGGTCACGAAGCTCCGGTCGAGGACTACGCGCTCCTCCGTCCGCCGCCGAATCCCCAGCGTCGTGGTTTCCCGGAAGAGAAGCCCCTCGATCGCCGCCGCATCCTCGGGCCTCGTCAGCACAGTAAGCAGCGTGCCGAGACGCCCCTTCTTCATGGTCACCGCTGCCGCCATCGCATCGAGAGCCCCATTCTCCAGCGCCAGTTCCATGGCATGAGCTAGTACCTGCGGAGTCGCATCGTCCACTGCGCACTCCAGCACAACGACGCGGTCCTGGCTCGCCGATGCTCGCCGCTCTACGCTCTCGCCGATCGTCAGCCGCAGCACATTCGGGAAACCTTCCGGATTCGCCGTCCCTGCTCCATACCCGATCGCGCTAGCTGCCATCGTTGGAGCCTCGCCGAAGCTGCATCCCAACGTCCTGAGCAGCGCAGCCCCGGTCGGAGTCGTCAGTTCCCTCTTCGGCCCCGCCGCATATGTCGGAATACCTTTGAGCAGTTCCGCCGTCGCAGGCGCAGGAACCGGGAACCGCCCATGCGCGCAATGGACATGACCGCTCCCTACATTCACCGCCGACCCATACCACCTATCCACCCCCAGGGAGCACAGCCCCACCGCACAGCAGACGATATCAGTAATGGCATCCACCCCGCCCACCTCGTGGAAGTGCACCTCCTCTACCGGTACCCCATGAATCTTCCCCTCCGCCTCCGCCAGAAGCTCGAAAGCACGCAGCGCCAGCGCCTTTCCATCGCCACCTAGCGGGGCACCCGTAATCAGTTCACGAATCTGCTTCCAGGTTCGACCATGTGTGTGAGCGTGCTTGTGATGGTCAGGGTGGGGATGATCGTGATCATCGTGATGATGGTGCTCCGCAGCCTCAGCCAGTTTTCCGCCAACACGTACATCGACCTTCGTCGAGCGGATTCCGCTGCGATCCACAATATCGAATTTAAGTTCCGCACCGATGTCGAGCACATCTGCCGTCTGCTGCAATAGCTCGAGTGGAACACCCGTGTGCACAAGCGCCCCGAGGAGCATATCCCCGCTTATTCCTGCAAAGCATTCCAGGTATCCGATTCGCATAAGGGTCTAGTCGTTGGCCGCGCGTGTAAGAAGCTCGACGGGCAGAATCTCATTCATAGAACCGGAGCGATATCCATCGCAATCGACGGCAACATAGTTAAATCCTGCACCGCGAACGGCTGCCGACATTTTGCGCAAACGCGCGGCATCGAGCGCATGTGGCATCTCGCTTTCGTCGATCTCAATGCGTGCTACGCTGCCGTGATGTCGCACACGGAAATTCCTCAGGCCCAGCAACCGCAGGGCTTCTTCAGCCTCTTCCACCATGCGCAATGCCTCGGGGGTGACGCGGCGGCCATATTCAATGCGTGACGATAGACACGCCGACGCGGGCTTGTCCCAGATTTCTAATCCCGCCTGGCGCGCCAGAGCACGCACGTCGGCCTTGGTCAGACCGGCTTCGGCGAGCGGGGCCACGACATGATGCGCTGCCGCTGCGCGCTGGCCTGGACGAAAATCCTTCCGGTCATCCAGATTCAGTCCGTAGGCAACGGCGCTGTATCCAATCTGCGCGCGTTCGCCTTCGAGCACGGTAAATAACTCATCTTTGCAATGAAAGCAGCGGTTCGCATCGTTCACTGCGTAGGCTTCGCGCTCCATTTCTGCTGTTTCTACCGTTCGCAAAGGAATACCCTGCTGTCGGGCGAACTCCACCGCATCACGATAGTGGCTACGGGCAAGCGAGGGCGAATCGGCGATCACGGCAAGCATCCGGCTGTCGAGGACGCGATGCGCCGCGTAAGCCAGATACGCTGAATCGACGCCGCCGGAATATGCCACGATCACACTGCCCAGTTGTTGGAGGGCGCCCTCCAGCTGCTTTTCCTTGCGCTGAAGCTCCGCTGATTCAATATCTGCCATTTTGCCGTCCGGCCCTCTGATGATCGTAACTCGCGGAACGTTGCTGAGGCGAATCCGGGATCATCGACGTTGGCCAAATGCATTTGAAAAGCTAAGGTAGTAATGATGGCTGTATTTGAGTTGGGATCCCCCCTCACTCCGCAAGAGCGGCTAGAAAAACGAAAGCTGATCGTCCGGGATTTGATGTCACTCCTGACATTGTTTCTGATCACCGCGGTATTGGCGGTTCTGACCTACTATCTCTTCAGTTCATTCTCGCGACGGAGACAGACTCTGGCGCAGACCTGGCTGGAAACCGGTGAGAAGGCAATGGCAAGCGGACAGCCCGAGCAGGCAGTCGACGCCTTTCGCTCCGCGCTTGAATATGATCCCGGACAGCGTGACACGGAGATTAAGCTGGCGATGGCGCTCTCGGCAGCCGGCCGCACGGATGAGGCGATCTCATACTTTAACTCGCTTCTCGAAATTCAGCCTGGCAACGGCATCATTAATCTTGAACTGGCAAGGCTGGCCGCAAAGCAGGACAACGAATCTAGGGCGATTGAATACTACCAGCGTGCGCTCGATGGCCAATGGCAAGGTGATGGATACGAGCGCCGTCGTGCCGTGAGGCTTGAGCTGGCTCGCTACCTCATAAGTGAGAAAGACTTTCAACGGGCTCGCACTCAATTACTCATCGCTGCCGGAAACGCGCCGGACAACCCGAAAGTGAAGCTGGAGATCGCCGGCATGATGGAAGAGGCGCACGACCCAGCTGACGCGCTTGAGATCTACAGGAGCGTCGCCGAGCGAAGGCCTTATCCGATTGAAGCTCTCGAAGGCGCTGGGCGAGCAGCATTTACGCTAGGACGCTTCCAACTGGCTCGTGAATACCTCGAAAAAGTCGTGAACCATCCCAATTTTGTCTCCCTGCCGGAGTCTATTCGAACGGTCGACCGGGAAATGCTTGCCCAGGCCATCCAGGTACTCAATCTGTATCCTGAGGATGAGTTGGCCCCTCAAGAGCGTGCCGAGCGCATTTTGCATGCGGCGAAGATCGCTCAGGCCCGTCTCGCAGCCTGTTCAAACAATCAGTCGGTACTGGCCGCGCCACTGGCCGGTCTATTGGCGAATTGGCAACAGGTACCAACCAGACTGATGGCTCCGGCCCTGGCACGCGACCCGGAGATGGAGCAAACGATTATGAGCCTGATCTTCAATACTGAAGAGCAAACAGCTCTGGTCTGCGGATCTCCAACTGGCGACGACGCTCTGCTCCTGAAGATCGCACAATCTCCTGCGGCGGTGGAACAAAGGTGAAGACAGAATCGGCAGTGGAGACGAAACAAGAGGCGGTACCCGCGCATCATGGCGACCTGACCAAGATCGCGCCTACGCGCGAGGAGCGGCTCTTTCTAGTGCTGTCGATCTTCATTGGAGTTCTGTCCGGCCTGCTGGTCGTCTCGTTCCGTGTCGCGATCGAATGGATCCGTATTCTGACTCTCGGTTCAGCGCCGCATCCGGGACAATACCGGCTGCTGTTGGCTCCAACGTTGGCGGGCCTGGTGGTTGCAGTACTGACGCGCTGGCTTTTCCCGGGGGCCATCGGTAGCGGAGTTAACCAGACCAAGGCTGCGCTCTACATCTATAACGGCTACATTTCATTCAGAACGGTCATCGGTAAATTTCTCACTGCGGCGATCGCCATTGGTGCAGGTCATTCCCTGGGTCCCGAAGATCCGTCCTTGCAGATCGGCGCGGGTGTCGCGTCGATGGTCGCTCGCAGACTGCGGCTTTCAAGGCAGAGTCTTCGCCTGTTTGCTCCCATCGGAGCGGCAGCCGGCCTTGCCGCGGCATTCAACGCGCCTATCTCCGCCATTCTCTTTGTCATCGAGGAAGTCATAGGACGGTGGAGCGCTGCCGTGCTCGGGTCCATCGTGTTGTCGGCTATATCGAGTGTCGTGGTCGCGCGCTGGTTCTGGGGCTCAGAACCCATATTTCGCATCCCGCCCGTCATCCTGCGCGACCCGCGCGAATTAACCGCTTATGCTGTGCTGGGGGTCGCGGGAGGGCTCTTCGCACTTGTCTTCTCGAAAGCGCTCGGCTATCTGCGCCCGCACTTGCGCAGGCAGGCGCGTTGGACTCATTTCTTTCAGCCGGGATTGGCCGGACTGATGGTTGGCGCAATCGGCTTCTTCGGCTTCCCCCAGGTCATGGGTCCGGGCTACGGCGTGATGGACCAGGCGATGCATGGCCAATTCGCCTGGAAGCTGCTGATCGCGTTGGCGTTGCTCAAGCTCCTGGCAACAACTCTGTCGTTTTCCAGCGGGACGCCCGGAGGCATGTTCGCGCCTACACTCTTCATCGGCGCCATGCTGGGCGCGGCGGTGGGTTCGTTCGAGAAGCACTACTTTCCATCCCTCACCGGAACAGTCGGCTCGTACGCTCTCGCTGGAATGGGAGTCCTGTTTGCCGGCTTCCTGCGGGCGCCGCTGACTTCTGTTTTCATGGTCCTCGAGGTCAGCGGTAATTACTCGATTGTCCTCCCTGTAATCCTTGCGAACACCATCGCGTATCTGCTCTCGCGCAGCCTTCAGCAGGCTCCAATCTTCGAACTATTTACACAGCAGGATGGCCTCGAGCTCCCTTCAATGGAGGAGCAACGGGAAGAACACGAGCTTCACATAGAAGACGCCTTGCGGCCGCTGAATGTGCCTGTTGTAAATGGCAGTGAGTCGATCGAGGACGCATCACAGGCCCTCAAAAGCGCAAACGCACGGGCGCTGCTGGTCCGGCTTTGGGACGGAACGTGGTATGCCATGAGCAGGGAAGAGCTGACTGGGGACTCCGCCACCTTGACAGAAGACACTCCAATCGAGCGCGCGCTCAAACCTGATCGCACTCCGCTGCTCTTCCCGGATCTTCCGCTGGACACCACGCTCCACTATTTCCCAAGATGGCCTCTGCTGCCTGTTTTGAATCGCGCCGACAAGAGCAAGCTCGAAGGTGTAATAACCTTGGAAGATGTACTGAAGCGCTACCAGGATTTCTGACCGGTTGCCGCCGGAATCCGTCACAATAGGGTCGTGGGCAAAGGCGTGCAGCCGGACGGGGCCACTTCATATAGATCATGCTGACTCTGTACCAAAGGCTCATTCTGGGCTGCCTTCTTCTCATCGCGCTGGTCACCGGTGTAAGCATGCTGGTGCGGACTTCTTTCGTCCAGCTTGCGGCCCTGGATGCCTCGCAACATACGGCCGACACGGCGTTGGCGGCGCTCGCCGCCGTCAGAGCCTCGCTATCGGGGGAAGAATTAACGGCAGCAAAGCTTGAGACCGGACCAAGACCCCAGCTCTCCTCGCGTTTTGTGGCGGAGTCAATTCAGACGCAACAACTCCTCGACGCCGCCAGCGTCGCCGTGACGAGCTTCGATCCGGGCATTTCGGTCGATGACCTCAAGAGCCGGCATGAGAAAGTAGTTGACCACACCCGGCAGATGCCCGACCGGCTGGCGCCGCAACTCGAACAGCTCGGCGACGAGCTCACCCGCAGATTCGAGGCTCTGAAGGCCCGTCACGACTCCGTCGTCGCCAATCTCGAGCTTCAGAAGGGATGGCTGCGCGCCCGCCTGATCAGTGCGTGCGGTGCCAGCATTGCCGCCGCTATTGCCATCGCGTCAGTAATGACATTCTTCGTGATTACTCCTATCCGCCGCGCCGCACGCGCTGTCCGGCGCTTTGGCCAGGGAGATTTGCAGCAGCGCGTTGACTGGCGGCAAAAAGACGATCTCGGCACGCTTGCAACTGAACTGAACCGGATGATCGTTCGCCTGCGTGACCTGCGTGAGAGCGAGTCGGGCCGACTGCAGATGGAGCATCAACTGAGCAATGCCGTCCTGCAGTCCATCTTTGAACCTGTCATCGTGACCGACGCCAAAGGTCACGTGCTGAAGCTGAATCAGGCTTCGATGGAGTTGCTGGGAGAAAAATCTGCCGACCGGATGGTGCTGGCAAACACGCCCGGCGGCGAAAAGATCCTCGACGCCGTGCGCATGGCGGTCTCCATGCAGCGAGCCTCGACAGGTGAAGGAGAAGCGGCGTCACTGCCGATGCGCATTGGCAAGGCGCAGCGCAGTTACCGATTGCGCACCACTCCCATGCGCGACGCCGAAGGCAAGCTGCTCGGCGCAGTCACCGTTCTCGAAGACGTCACTGAACTGCAGGAGGTCGACCGCTTCAAGACGCGCTTTCTTACCGTGGCTTCGCAAAAGTTGCGCGATCCTTTGCAGCGGCTGCAGCTGGCGCTCTACGCGCTCTCGCGTGGCCACGCCGGCGAACTCAGACCATTACAGAGAGACCTGATCGGCGGTGCGGAGAAAGAAGCTGAGCAATTGAACGACCTGATGGCCGATCTGATCGAGGTTGGCGAGCTCGACACCGGACGCCGCGCCTTGAAGATCGAACGGCTGCGCCCCATCGACATCCTGAGCGAGGCAATCTCCCGCCACGAAGAAGAGGCGCGGCCCAAAAAGATCGAACTCCTGCTCAACGCATTTGCCGATCTCTCTCACGTCAACGCAGACCGCCGGGCGCTGCGGAGCATTCTCGATAATCTGCTGGTGAACGCGCTTCGGTATACGCCTGAGGGTGGAACCGTCCTTCTGGAGGCAACCGAGATCAAGGACAAGGTCCAGTTCTTCGTGCGCGACAACGGGCGCGGTATCGAAGCTGAGCGGCTTTCCACCATCTTTGGACGCTTCTCGGGGGGCTCGGATCAAGGTACGGGTCTGGGACTGGCTCTCGTCCGCCGCCTGGTCGAGTCCCTTGGAGGACAGGTTTCGGTCGAAAGCAAGCTCGGCAGCGGCACCACATTCAGCTTTACGCTGCCCGTGGCCACCGTCACCGCGACCCGCCACCCCGTGGAGATTGGCTGAACGATGAGCCCCATGATCGAGATCGAGCGCCCTGCACCCGAACCGGCAAAGCTGCGCGTCTACATTGGCGCCGCGCCAGGCGTCGGCAAGACCTACCGCATGCTGGAGCAGGCACACCAGTTGAAGAAGCAGGGAGTAGACGTTGTCATCGGCCTTGTGGAACCGCATGGCCGCGCAGAAACCGCCGCGCTCGTTCACGATCTCGAAATCATCCCGGAAAAGGAGATCATCTATCGTTCCGTCACCTTGCGCGAAATGGACCTCGACGCAATTCTGGCCCGCAAGCCGGATACCTGCGTCGTCGACGAGCTCGCTCACACGAATGTGCCGGGCTCACGCAATCGCAAACGTTACGAAGATGTTCTCGAGCTGCTGGATGCTGGCATCAATGTGATGACGGCGGTAAACATTCAGCATCTTGAGACATTGAACGATGCCGTGTCCCGTTCCGCCAGCACGCAGATTCGCGAGACGGTTCCCGATAGCTTTCTCAAGCGTGCCGATGAAGTCGTAAACGTCGACGTCACGGTCGACGAACTCCGTACGCGTCTTCGCGAAGGAAAGATCTATACCCCGGAGAAAGTCGAGCAAGCTCTCGCCAACTTTTTCCGCAAAGGCAACCTGAACATGCTGCGCGAACTGGCGCTGCGAACGACCGCCGAGCAGGTCGGCAGCGCAGCAGCCGAATATCGCCGCAATCAGGGATTAGAACAGGCGCCCATGCCGGAAAAGGTCATGGTATGCCTTTCTTCGCGCGCGGGCACCGAACGGCTGTTGCGCGCGGGAGCGCGCATCGCCGGGCGGCTGGCAACGAACTGGTATGCCGTCTATGTTGAGACCCCTGCCGACGACAAAAAGCACGGCGACCCTGAGGCCTTCGCGCGGTTGGAGGAGTATGAACGTATGGCTCGCGAACTGGGCGCAAGGGTGGTGACGCTCAAAGGCAAGAGCGTCGCTGAAACCCTGATTGACTTCGCGCAGCAGGAAAACATCTCGCACGTCGTTTTCGGACAATCCGCGCGTTCCCGCTTCGATATTCTTCTGCGCGGCTCCATCATCAACCGCTTTCTGGCGGAGATGCGCGAAACCACCGTGCAGGTCGTCCCCATGAACCGCGAGAAAAGATAGCGCGAACTATCGCGATTACTGCCTTTTCAGAACAGCGCTGCGATTCTCGTCCGTATTCACCACTGCCTCAAATTTCTTCAATTCCGCATATTGATCGGCATCGAGGTCTAGCTTCTTCAAAACGAACTCGCGCGAATAGTGCAGCATATCGCCATCCACTTTCACGTCGCTGCGATAGCTGGCGAAGCCTACATCTACATTCACTGGATCGGGCACTTCATCGATCGCATAGCCCGCGGGAATGCGCAGGTCGAAATCGTCCTTCCAGTCGCCGAGCGCCTCAAACTGGATCGGATATTTTCGTGGCCGATCATTGAGCCGTTCAACATCTGAGCCAACCACACGGGGACGGATCAAAAGTAGCGGACCGGCTGCCTTCGCATACGACGAAGCCGTCACCTCATATTGCAGCGCAAGTTGCTCGTTGAGATCCCGAACATGCTGGACGCTCCGGGTCCCAAGCGTAAAGGAAGAAAAATCGTTCCGTAGAGAACGCTCAAGGCTCTCGCGCTGCTCCTTGTCGCTGTTCATCGCGTAAAACTCGCGCGATTCCCACGCGGTGGCGCCATTGCGGGTGACGGTCACCGAGCCCTTCAGCGTCCCATCTCCATCGAGCTCAAATTTTGCTGTGCGGATCGTCGCGTCACTTTCCGGCTTCAGCACAGGCAACTGAATCACCTGGCTGTCGCTCCCGGCTACCAGAATCCCGTAACTGCCCTGAAGATATTCCGGTAATAAGCCGATCCCCACATACGAATTCGTTGGGTCGAAGATCAGGTAGCGTTTGCCTGTGCGGCTTGTGACCACTGCTTTCAACGAAGGATCGCCGTACCCCTTCGGAATTTCTATTGCTGCAATCGCATGATTGCCGTCGACTGAGGGCACTCCTGGATCGATGAATCCGCGATGTGTGTCCACAAGCACCCACGTGGCGCGGATACCGACAGCATCAAGCATGGCAATCAGCAGAGTCGCCTTATCCTTGCAGTCCCCGTAACGGTTGCGATAAACATCGCCGGCGGGGTGCGGCTGAAATCCGCCTATGCCGATCTCAATGCCGACATAACGAATCTCCTCCTGCAGGAACGTCGCCACTTTCCGGATGCGTGTCGTGAAATCGGCATCCGGCGCTACCAGTGACCGGGACTTTGTCGCTATTTCCGACGTGCCTTCGGAGCGCGGTGCGGCAAGATCCTGGTACCAGTTTCCGATCTTCTCCCAGAGCGCATCGCCCTGCGGCAGGCTCTGCGCCGAATAGTGCAACACCATGCGCGCCGCCAGCGAGCGCTCCGACGGAGCAAGAGGAACATCCGTCAGATCAATCTCCGGAACGTTTGCCACTTCCCATCGATAATGCCCGGGAGAGATTTGCACCGGCTGTATTGGAGCGTGCTTAAACCAGAGCGCCAATTGGCTCCAACCGGCCGGCATGTCTATTTCAAAGACTGAATGTGCAACCGGAATAATCTTTTGGAAGCCCCAGGTTTCTTCGCTCATATACGGGCGAACCTGGCGCTCGAACTCATAGGCAACTACGCCGCCGGAGTCCGCTCCCGGAGGAGACGCTATCTTGTACCGGTCATCCTCATATAGGATTCCGCCCCCTTCGGCGCCTTCCTCGCGGTACTCATTGTCCTTCATCGTGTACTGATGCCCATCGGCTCCGATGCTCCAGACGTGAAACGACAGCAGCTTCTCATCCTTGGAGAACCAGGCGACCGGTTCGGCGTACTCGCGGCCACGTGGCCTGAGAATTTTGATCACCAGCCGATAGCGCTCAACCGCGCGCCCATCCGGCTGGACCGTGATCAGGTCGTCCTCCAGCAGAACAATCGCCTTCGCATCGCTGGAGTGCTCGGGCAAAGGCGCTGCAGCGGCTTGCGCCACCCAGTCCGGAAACGGCGTCGAGGCGCTCGCAGGTAGGCATGCAATGACCAGCCCTGCAAGACAAAGCAATCGCTGAAGACGCCTCATTTGCTGTTCCCGGCAGGCGCTGTCACAGCCGCAACTGCAGCAGGATGCAGCACGACTTGTTCCTGGTCGTCGGTGTTCATCTTCTGATAAAAACTGCGCAGGCTGGTGTACTCGTCGACTTTGTAGAACGGATTAGCCAGGCGCAGTAGTCGGCCATACGCATATGTATTGTCTTGCACGACGAATTTGGCAATGTAGTCGCCATTCGGAGCGAATGGAATGTTCGTCTGCTTCGGCACGCTCTCCGCTGTAAGGTTAGGAGGAAGGGTTACGCTGAACTGATCGTGGACAGAGTAAGGGTAGTGCAGGTCTACCGGATTCTCACGCTTCTCGTGCACGAAGAGCGGCTTTGTGGCGGCCTCGAAAAAGACCGCGGGCAAAATGATTCGCTTCCCGGTTGAGGTACCGAGTGTTCCACTCACGTCCACCTGGGCCATAAGCATCGTCTTGTAATCGGTTAACCCGACGAAATGATTCGTCTTTACTTCGACTCCCGAGGGCACTCTTTCCTGTAGATATTGATCGAACTCCTTTTTCAGCTCGTCCTGGTCGCTGCTCAGCGCTACATGCCGCCAGTAAAGGGCCTCGGTCCCGGTCATAGTGAGGCGGATGAATCCATGAAGCTTGCCGTCGGGGTCCAGGCTGAGCTGTGCGATGCGGTCGGTCTTGTTGTCAACATATGTCAAGCCGGGAGTAGTCGCTATCTGAGTACCTCCATCCGTCTGCCGCACCCCGCTCACCCAGGTATGTTTCCAGTGCAGCTTGCCAAACTCGCAGTATCTTTGCCCTGGATCGAAAAATACCTCCTTGCCTCCTATGGAAACGATCGCAATTTCGTCGTCGAGCTGATCCCAATCCATGTAAGCCGTCTGCAGCACGTTTTGATTGCGGTTGACCACGATCATCGCGTACGCCTTTAGGCCCTCAGCCCGCACCATGGCGATGAACAGGCGGGTAATCTCATCGGAAGTACCCCGCTTCTGTTCCCAGATGTCATCGGCGTTCTTCACCTTCAGACCCTCGGCCTTATTCTCCTCAGCTGAGTGCGTTCGCGTGAAGCTCGTGTTCTCAATCTTCATGATTTCCGCGTAAATCTTCTCAACCTTCTGCTCGTCTGAGTCGCCCGGAGCCACGATCTGCGAAACTACCCCCCGGACCTTGCCCGCATTCGCAAAGCGATCGACATCTTTCGACCAGTACTTGCCCTGGTTGCGCCAGTACTCATCGGGAGTGCGCCAGGGCGAATAGTAGAAAATCACGCGATAGGAGAAGCTCCGGAATGGAGGCATGTAATCCTCGTCCGGCAGCGGCTCAATGTTCTCGACGACCAGATCGTATCCATCCTGCCCCTCCCTCACCTTCGCACCCTGCGGCAAACTGAAGGTATACAGCAGCGAATTCGCCACCTCCTCATGTCCGTGTTCGGTATGTGTGATCGTCATCGAACTCTTCGTCGGATTGAAGTGGTAGTGCGCCCGATGCACAAAGACCGGCTGCGCAATATACCAGGCAGGCGAGGAGAGAATATCGTTGTCATACCGAAGCTTCCAGCGGTACTCGACGATGCTGCCCACCTGCACGTCAGGCATACTGAAAACCTTTTCCATGACCTTGTAGTTACCCGACTTGACCACCAGCTTGTCGATTGGCTTCGCCGTGAGCGGGATCACCGTGCCATCGGCGTGAATCGTCCGGCCTCCGATATCAGTAATACTGAAGGTGCGGGCTTCGTAGGGTATCTCGATGTCGCTGAACATCTCCTTACCCTTTTCGTTCAGGATCTTGATTCGCGCATACATACTGTGCATGTGATAGTCGTCGTTGACCGTTTCTTCGCGGAAGAGATACACCGCGGGAGCATTTGGAGCCGCCGGGTCGGATGTCATCTTCAGTTCTTCGGGTGCTGGCTGCTGCCAGTCGGAAAATCCAAAGGCTGAAAGAGGGGCGAGAGCAAGACAGAAGAAGAGCAGACGACCAAGCACGTACACGACTGAACCTCAAGAACAGAATCCTGCCCAAAGAACATCCTCAAGAACGGTACTCGGGGTTCCGTCCGGCTCGAAGATTCCTGGAAGGTTGCTACATTATTACTTCGTATTCCGCTCGACTGGCAATAAATTCCTGCGTCATTCCACTCAGCTCGCCGCCGCCCTGTGCCTCCTGGCCCTCACCCAGCCGAGTTGCGTCGAGCGAACAATGCATCTAACCCTTTCGGCGGGAACTTCATCCAGGTTGACACCCTAATGTTTATATTTATGGATGTGTTCAATCACCGACGTCGTTCATTGCTCTCAAACGAATCGGGAAACGACGTTGGTCTTCCATGGTAATGTTTAGCTCGAAGACAGGCCCGAAGACTGGGCATGGTGCCGCTCGCCGCCGATTCTGGTTGGCGATGTCGGGGTTTGCCCTTGCGCTTGCCCTGCTGCCCTTCTCCTTTAGAGTCGAGCGCCGTCTGGAGACGGCTGTTCACATCAGGGGCAGCGAGTCCGGAGAAGTTGCCCAGGAACTGACGCAGCGTTTCCAGTCTCCCTACGCCCGCCGCCTTGTTCTGGTGATCAGCGGTATTCCCGACCCGGATTCGGCAGAAGGCGCGGATGCCCTGAGCTTCTTAACCAGCTCATTGCGAAGCGTGCCTGGAGTGTCGGGCGCCATCTCGAGCCTGGATTGGCCAGATCCTCTGTTCACCGGGAACAACGGCGGGGCCTTGATTATTGTCGGCTTGGACCCACACGATGAATCTGTCGAGGCGTTAGTCCCCACGCTGAGAGCAAAAGCAGCCTGGATGGAAGGTCGGCTGAGGTCGCAATACCCCCACATCAAGCTGGAAATTACTGGTGAAACGCCGCTGAACTTCGATCTTCGCAAGGTCAGCTCCGACGACGTCAGGCATGCCGAGGAACGAGCCATGCCCGTAACTCTGCTGCTGTTGTTGCTGGCTTTCGGCAGCCTCGTGGCCGCGCTACTTCCGCTGGGCGTTGGAATACTCTCCATCTCCATGGCCCTTGGTGCGGCTGCGCTGCTCGCGCGCTACCTGCATCTCTCGATTCTGATACAGAATCTCGCGACCATGCTCGGCCTCGGCCTGGGCATTGACTATGCACTGCTGATGGTGAGCCGCTTTCGCGAGGCATTGGCTGACGGATGTGATCCCGGCTGCGCGGCCGATCTATGTGCCGAGCAGGCGGGTAAGACGCTGATCGTCTCGGCAACAACCGTTGCAATCGGATTCTCCGCCCTGCTGACTGTCCCCATCAGCGAACTGCGTTCCATCGGGATAGCTGGCCTCCTGGTGACAATCTTGAGCGTCATGCTCTGCACATTTATCCTGCCCTGGATTCTTGGTCTGCTGGGGCATCGCATCAATGCCGCAAGACTGCCTTTTCCAGGCAAGCGATTCAAAACGGAGGAGAGCCTGTGCGCGCCGAGCGTGCGGTGGGCGCGGTGGGGCGGCGCCGTAACCCGCCGGCCCTGGACAGCCCTGCTTGTCGCTGGGATTCCGCTGCTGCTCCTTTCATACCAGGCACGCAGAATCAATCCGGGGCTCCCCGACCGTGATTCGCTCCCCGCCGCCGCCGAGTCGGTGAAAGCCCTGCATACCCTCCAGGGCATGGGGCGGTCGGGCATCGTAAATTCCCTCCGCGTGGTCTTGGAGTTACCCCCGCAATCTCCGCCGCTCTCGCCCGCTGGCTGGCTTGCCGTCAGTCGCCTGACGAAGCACTTCCAGAGCGATCCCAGGGCAGAAGAGGTCTTATCTCTCCCGACGCTCACCGGAATGTCTGACACCGCAGATGCTGTCGACGAAGTACCCGAGCCTATCCGCAAGAGTCTTCTGAGCAGCGATAAACAACTTACATTGATCGAGTTGCTGCCCAAAGCCAGTCTTACACCCGGCGAACTGATGCAATGGGTGCGAGAGGTGCGTTCCTCCGATGTCGCAGCGATAACCGGCGTTCCCGGCGCCGCGCTTCAGGTTGGCGGTATTCCCGCGCTCAATGCGGATTACGACTCTGTGGTAAAGGAGCGTTTGCCCAAGGTGATCGCTGGCGTCATATTGGGGAGCCTGCTGGCGCTCCTGATCGGACTGCGTTCTTTATTTGCGGCTGTCAAAGCAATTCTGCTCAATCTGTTCTCAGTGGGCGCTTCGTTTGGTGCGTTAGTTCTCGTTTTTCAGGAAGGCCACGGCAGCAGACTGTTTGGTCTCGATGGACCGACCGGCGCCGTATTCCCGATCGTGCCGATTCTTGCGTTTGCCATCGTCTTCGGATTGAGCATGGACTATGAGGTCTTCCTGGTCGCCCGGGTCCTCGAGGAGCGGCGGCGCGGTTTATCCGAAAGATCGGCGGTAATCGAGGGCCTGGCGCGGACGGCCGGCCTCATCACGAGCGCCGCGGCAATTATGATTGCCGTCTTTATTGCATTCACCGTGGGAAGCTTTCTGGTCGTTCAGATGCTGGGCTTCACGCTCGCCGTGGCCGTGTTCATCGACGCTACAGTCGTCCGGATGGTTGTCGGGCCGGCACTATTGCAACTTGCCGGCGACTGGAATTGGTGGCCCCTTGGGTTATACGGAGCCCCCGTAACGTCTGAAAAAGAACTCCTCCCGTGACTTGGAAACACCCTGGATGCTCCGGTACAGCAGAGAGCCTCGCTACAGCCCGTTAGTGATTCGAGCTATTGGGTCGTTTTGCTTCGTATCAGGGTAGGCTTTTAGCCATCCGCAAAGGTGGTCGAAAGAAAAGGGCTTCAGCCCCTGACAAACAGTTTCTTTCAAACCGACCCACTTCGAATTATTTCGATGGCTTTGCTTGAGCGCCTGACGGGCTGAGGTCGAAGTCCTTCGTCGTTAGCTTTGCTCTTCCCGTGCCCCCCTCGATTACCAGCATCGAAGAGCCCGGCTTGCCCTGCAGCTTTGCCTCCACCTGCGACGCAGACCATGCGCCGTCGACCTGCCGCAGGCCATAATAAAGAAATTCCTTCTGCTGCCCCGTCCCGTGAAGCGTCTTCACCACGTGCACAGGGAACAAAATGCTGCGGTCGATCCATGATGTCACCGAGTCATAGTGAGTCCGGTCCTGAGGGCCGGGCGTGCTCTTCAGCACGAAGCAATCCCGTGCGCCGTATTTCTCCGATGGCAGGAGTTCCTGATTCTTCCAGAAGAATTGGTTCTCCAGCATGTCTTCATAGGAGAAGTCTGTTCCCAGGAGCGGATCATTCCAATGTTCAAATGGCAATGCGCTGGCTACCTTCTCGCCGGGAAGCATCGCCTCGATGGTTACGTGCCCGCTTACGGTCATATGCAGAAGAACGCTCGTCTTCTCTGAGCCCGGACCCGAGAACACGGATAACAGGCGCAGACCGTCGGGGAACCAGTGGGCCTTGCCGACAAACTTGTAGCTCGTGCGCTTGCCATCGCCTTCCACCCGCGTGATTCGCCCGGACACGCGGTAGTCCAGGTTCTGAATGCGCTGGCGCGAGCCAGTCAGCACAGTCTGGAGGTCAGGATTCGCCACGGAGGCTCCCGCCGCGGACGCTGTCGATGGATACACAAACGACAACAGCACTAACAAAGCGATGGACGCTTGAATCGCCACAAAGGCACAATTCGCCCTCCTGGCCCCTGGAGTCCGGCCACACTTGCGGTGAGAGAGCATTACCACACGGCGCAGGAAGGTCATAGCTATGTACACAGTCAAAGTCTGTATGATGCCCATCCAGGTCGATGGGTGGTGATTCTCGAGCCGTGGCTTGCAGCCCACGAAGCAGCGCCGGAAGCCTTACTGGCTGATTATTGGGTAAGTTTCACCGGTGGGCCGCTGACGCGCTTTGCCTTGAGGTCGACTGTCACCTCAACCCGATCGGCGATCTTGATGAAGGGAATGCTGCCATTGATCCCATAGTCCTTGCGGTCAAAGGCCATTGTGCCCTTGATCTCGCCGGACCCTGTCCCATAACCGAAAACAATCAGCGTCAACTTCTCCTGTTTCGTTACTCCGCGTATCGTGAAGTCGCCATCAACTTCAAAGTTAATGGGTTGGCCCTTCACGGCTGGACCGGTCTGAACAATCTTCGTCGAATGGAACGTGATATACGGATTATTCTCGACGTCGAAGAAGTCCTTGCTCTTCAGCTTGTCATTCTTCATGCCGCTTCCGGTATCCACGCTGGCCGCCTGAATCTTAATATCCAAAACACCATCGTTGATATTCGGTGATGTGAACTTGAGGGTGGAGTCCCACTTGTCAAATTTGCCGGTTATCGAGACCGAGGACTTCACATTGAACAAAACCGAGCTTGATACCGGCGTAATCTGGAAAACAGGTGCCTCTTGTGCCCGGCATAGCGGCATCAGCAGGCCCGACGTTAAGAGCAAGAGAACAGCGAGTCGAATCCTGAGTGCGGGTCTTTTAGACATAGCGCCTCGTTCGGCCAGTCGCCACAAGGGCGAGCATTGAATTCCAAGCAGCCCTAGCCTACTACGTCCGCTGCTCCGGCACACTGTCAAATTTGACAGTCACGGAGTTAATTTCTGCCAACAGCAGACTTCTCATCGCTCGAGCCCATCCGCGGCGCTAGGGACGGCCTGAATCTTGTGGTAATTTTGAAAAGGTGAGAGCTCGTAGCTCAGTTGGTAGAGCATCGCCCTTTTAAGGCGTGGGTCCTGGGTTCGAGCCCCAGCGAGCTCACCATTTCCTCTCTATCACTCGATCCGCTTTCCTCTCGGGTCTCGTATTTTCGATCAGCTTACCCAGCAACTAAGCTGATTTGGATTGGCCTGTAATTTCCCGCCAACCGCTATAATAGAAATAGAGGTAAAAAGACCCCGGCTGACATTCAGCCGGGGTCTTCATTTTCTGGGATTAAAATTAATATATATTTTATTAATTAATACTTTCTAATTTATAATCTTTATTACTACTATTTAATAACTAAAACCATCTAAATATAACCTTTATACAAACATTTTTAAATAAAAATATAACTAATCCTAAAACTCCTATTTTAACTATAACTATATACTATATAAAAAAAACTCAATAACTAATTTTCCTTAATTTATAAAAACCATATTCTAATTAATTCCATACTCTCAACTCTTCACCTCTATTCCCCCAAATCACAAATACAATAAAAACAACTTTAATTCATACTATACTAATATCAATAAAAAAAAAAAATTATCTAAAATATACTACTAAACACTTTCAAACTACCTTTAACTATACTTATTCTTATTATACAATATCATACACCACTAAAATTTATACTATAATTACACCTAAAAAAACAACCTTCTTATAAAAAACTATACAACCTACTCTTAACATCTTAAAAAATATTCTCTAAACTATAATAAATACAAAAAAATAATACTTTATATCTATAACTAACACTAATAAAACCTAATTCATTAAACTTTAAACAACTAATTTTATTAACCATATTTACAGCACCTACTACAAATCTTAAATAAAAAAACTATTTAAACTAAAAATTCTCCACCATACACACATAACCCAAAAAAACCTAAAAAAAACATCACCAAAAATAACAACCCTTTTTCAAATTACAAAAACCTTACATAAAACAACTAAAAAAAAAACACTAAAAAAATTTAAAAACTTCAACCAAACCATAAAAACAATTCTAAACACCAATCCTAAAACTATTAAAAAAACAATAAATACAACTATTAAAACTCACACTACCTAACACAAAGCAAAAAACAAACTTAAACACTAAAAAAAACCAAAAACTAAAAATAACAATTAAAAACAAAATCTTATTCAATCCAAAAGAAATCAAAACTATCTTATTTAAATACACAAAGTGTAAAACACTTATTAAAACATCCCCTAAAACAATAAAAAAACCTACCAAAACAAAAACTATAAACATACTAAAAAATAAAATCAAAACAACAAATATAACTCAACTACAACCCCATTACAAACATTACTAAATACCTAAACAAAAATACAAAACACATCACTACATACACAAAAAAATAACAAAATAAAAATAAAAATAAACAAAACTACAAAACACACTAATAACAAAAAAAAATAATAAAAAATAATACCCACCTTGCCGGTGACCTCAGCATAGGTAAGACGGCGATTCTTTACCTGAGACAGAACCATTGAGAAGCGGTCTGCGTCACTTTTATTCTTGCGATTGTTGAAGCGAAACATCTGCTCATCTAGATAGCGATCTAAGTGGAACGGCTCAACTGCAACATAAGTACCTGCGAGGTTCCGCTTCGTCAGGCTCCAGAAGTTTTCGAGGCGAGTTGGTATGCACTTGCCCTTTCACATAGGTCTCGCATGATTCACGGTTTCATGAATATAGTTCCATCCAGTCCGGTTGTAGCCCACGGCTGAGTCGGTATAGACCTTTGAGCCGTATTTTACGTTCTTGAGGATTTCCTTTTGCAGAGTCTCACGCTTCACATTCGGAATGACCTTCGCCCGTACTTGGCGGGATCTCGCGGTCGAACATGCCCATGACTACGGTCTTGTTCGCGTACCGCTGAAAGTATTCATCAGGGTCAACCTCTGCGCGAGTCTCTTGCATCTTCTTCGCACGCCCTTGTGCATGTTGGTCAGCTTGCCGCCAACAAAAGACTCATCAACTTCAACCCCGCCACCCTCCGATCCACCGAGTTTGCCATCCGTAGTCCGAACGGTCACCTTCATCGCGTAGCGGATGCGATGCAGCATGAACCATGCAGTCTTTTGAGTCACGCCGAGCGAACGCGCAATCTCGCAGGAGCTAACTCCGTTCTTGGCGTTGGTAATGAGCCAGACAGCGGGAAGCCACTTCTCCAAGCCGAGCGGAGAGTCTTCAAAAATGGTCCCAACCTTCGCCGAAAACTGCCGTTTCGCGTGAGCACTCTTGCACTGCCACTTTTTCTGCTTACCAGGAACGAAACGTCCTTACGACCACAGGTCGGGCAGGTCACGACACCATCAGGCCAGCGATGAAATCATGAATTCAAGACAGTTATCTGCATCCGCGAAGTGAATGATGGCTTCCTGGAGAGTCTTAGGGGCTTTCATGGAAATTATACTAAGCTAATCATATTGATTAGTCAACTATATAATTACCTAAAAATGGGATGGAATGTAATCGCTTTAGAATCTTAGATTTCCCAATAAACTAAGCGGAATGAATGATTTTCCCATCAGGCTAAAACTGACCTGAATCGAGGGCATTCTAGGCTTGCAAGCCCATTGGAATCAGAACTTTTCTGGTAAAGTCCGTGTTTTCAGTACTTTGCCACTTAAAAGTGAGCAAAGATCATAGAATGAGTACTTTGCCAAAAGAGGGGGGAGGGGGTAGACCGGACTCCAGGTGGTCTACCGCCGAGTGAAGTGCGTGGCCGATAGCGACCGCAGCCTCTCCGCGGCAGACTCCGCCGTAATGTCGCGCTGCGGCATGCCCAGCATTTCGAATCCCACCATGAACTTGCGCACGGTGGCCGAGCGCAGGAGCGGTGGATAGTAGTGCGCGTGGAAGTGCCACTCCTCGTGCGGTTCACCGTCGCAGGGGGACTGGTGAAATCCCATGGTGTAGGGGAAGCTCGTCTCAAAGAGATTGTCGTACCGGGTAGTCGTCTGCTGGAGGATATCGGCAAGAGAGCTCTTCTCACGCTCCTCGAAGTCGGAGAGTGAACCAACATGCCGCCGCGCCAGGACCAGCGTCTCGAAGGGCCAGACGGCCCACCAGGGGACGACAACCAGGAAGTCCTCGTTCTCGCAAACAACGCGCATCCCTTCCTTCGATTCGACCTGAAGGTAGTCGCACAGCATGCAGCTTTTCTTCTCGGCTAGATAAGCCTTGAGCGACGCAGTCTCCTGTGCCGGCTCGTCAGGGATGTGCTCGGTCGACCAGATCTGGCCATGAGGATGAGGATTGCTTGCCCCCATCATCGCCCCCCGGTTCTCGAAGATCTGTACATACCGCAGTTCGGGCTGCCCGCAGAGCTCGGCATATTGCTGAGTCCAGGTGTCAACCACTAGTCTTACGGCGGCGGGTTCCATACGCGGGATGGTGAGGCTGTGGTCGGGATGGAAGCAGACGACGCGGCAGCGTCCATGCTCGCGCTCGGACTTCAGCAGAGGAGATGCATCGGGCGGCGGCGCAGAAGAGTCAGGCAGCAGGGCGGCATAGTCATTATCGAAGATGAATACGCTTTCATAGTGGGGCGTAATATGCCCTCCCGCGCGCTTGTTTCCTGGGCAGAGGTAGCATTCCGGGTCGTAGTGAACGTTGGAGAATCCCGACGATTGATTGACTTCTCCCTGCCACGGGCGCTGTGTGCGGTGGGGCGAAATGAGCACCCACTGGCGACGTAAGGGGTTATAACGGCGATGTGGAAATTGCGATGCGGACTCCACGTGATTCCTTTCAGGCAGTCGGCTTGAGCGGCGGCGGGACCATGGCGAGATATTGCTGAGCGAAGCGCTCGGCGTATTCACCAAGAAGCACTCGCACCCGCTCTGGATCGGGAGATCGGACGATAAGCCCGGCATGGTGGTGCTTCTTCATGCGATAGACGATTTCGGGAGCGTCAAACATCGATGTGTCGGGCTCGGCGGATTTGGCGAGACAGAGAACGCTTCCCGCGTGTTCCTCTCGCGTGGGTGGAAGCGTGTAGGGAATGCCGCGCATGGCGCTGACCTCAACCCTCGCCCACTCAGCCCAGAGATTGAGGCCTGTGGCCTGCTCGAGTACGTTAGCGATAAAGGCTCCGCCGACGCGCGCCGCAACCTCGAGGAAATAGTAGCGGCCATCGATGGCGCGAATATATTCGGCGTGGGTGACGCCGCGAACGAGCCCCATGGCTGGAATGAGCCGCGCATTGATGGCGGTGAGTTCATGCGCGTCGGCTGAGCTACGGTCGATCACGCGAGTGGTGAAGACTCCGCCCTCATGCATTACTTGCATGGGTGGCTTCCCATACTGGCTTACGGCAGTAAAGATGACCTGTCGCTCACTAGCGATAGAGTCCACGTGAAAGATCTCGCCGGGAACGAAACGCTCAAGGAGGTAATAGCTCTGGCGGTCGCCCAACTCATCGAGCGAACGCCACAGTTGCTCAGGCTCATGAATCTTACGGATACCGATAGCGGAGGCCTCAGCTCGCGGCTTGAGCACCCACGGTGCGGGAATGGCTGCTATATAGGCTCGGAGGTCGTCGTAATTCAGGACCGGGGTGAACTCGGGGACGAGAGCGTCGGCACGCTGGGCCTCGAAGCGCATGACGAGCTTGTCACGAAAGTGCGACGTGGTGGTCAGGCCCATTCCAGGGATGTGCATATGCTCGCGGAGATGAGCGATGGTCTCCATGTCGAACTCATCGAGCGCGACAAGCCGCTCGAACTTATGGCTGCGGGTGAGATATGTAACCGTGTTGGTTATCTGCTCGAGGCTGAGACCTTCCGGCATATAAACGACTTCTTGAAGGATGTCATGAGGCCAGTCGGCATGACGGTGCTTCTCAAGCGTCATCAGCAAGACCCGGCATCCCATAGCCGCGCACTGCCGCATGAAGGATTGACCCTTTTCATAGGTCGTCAGGCATAAAATCCACTCACCAAGCTCTTGGCTCATGATGAAGACCGCGAACGCCCGCAGCCGAATGATCCAAAGGCGGGACGCTTCTTAGACGTTAGTTCTACCATAAGCTTGGATTGCTGCCATAAGCCATATGACATCCGCACATCACACTTCGCTTGTCACACTGCTTTCCGCACCTGCTGTCGTGGCCCTGCAGGACCGGTCAACCATGCTCTGGCATGCGACAGATCAGGGGAGCGAAGCGGATTCCATTAGCCAATTTATGGACGCGGTGGTCGAGCAGCACTTGGCAAACTTTGAGCTGTGGCATATCGAAGACCAGGCCCGGGCGCCGCGAGCCTCTGCTCGCCAGATCGCTGAGCTGAAACACGCGATCGATCGGACAAACCAGCGGCGGAACGACCTGATGGAGCGGTGCGACTCGGTGCTGCTGGAGGCTCTGTCAGCAGAGGGACTTCCTTCGCCGGATGCGGAGCTGCAGTCGGAATCCCCGGGGCTAATGTTAGATCGGTTGTCAATCTTGGCACTGAAGATCTTCCACACCCGCGAAGAGATCGAGCGCCCAAATGCGCCGGAGGGGCATGCCGAGCGCAACCGTGAGCGCCTGGCGCTCCTGGAGATGCAGCGGAATGACCTTGCGGGGTGCCTGGACCGGCTGTGGCAACAGGTGATCGGCGGCGAGCGACGATTCAAGCTTTACCGCCAGCTCAAGATGTACAACGATGCCACACTGAATCCCGCAGTCTACGCGCAGAGGAGGGAGAAGTAATTCCTTCCAGCACCAGTTCAATGCGGTGCTGTTGACGGCGGACGGAGTTGTGCGTATAACTTCGTCGGTAACAGGACTTCCACAGACAAATTGGAAGAACTCCAGACACGGCCTTACTTCCGGCCATGAGGAATCGCCTGAATGCCAGACGCACGCCAGGACAGCGCCAAGGCGAAGCAGCCGCGCATGATCGCAGGAAAGTCGCGGCCTGCTTCGAATCCCGCTAATCAACACTCTCTCGCGCAATTCCAAAGCGCCGTGCAACTCATGCAGGAAGGCAAGTTCGAGAAGGCGCGCGCGCTTTTCGAGAAGCTTTCGCAGGATGGGGCCCCGGAACTGCTGGAGAGGTCGCGCGTCTATCTTGTCGTGTGCAGCCGCCACGCACACAAGGAGAGTCTCACCTTTACGACGCCCGAGGAGCAGTACGATTATGCCATCTCGCTGCTGAATACGGGCAACTACGAGGACGCGCGCGATCAGTTCGACGGCCTGCTCAACAAGAATCCTGACGCCGACTACGCCCACTACGGGCTGGCGGTGCTCAACAGCATCACCGGACAGGCCGAGGAGTGCCTCGATCACCTGGCACGGGCGATAAGCCTGAATCCGATGAATCGCATCCAGGCACGGAGCGATGCGGACTTCAACGATATGGCGGACGATCCGCGCTTCACTGAACTGCTCTATCCGGAAACGCCGTAGGCCGAGAAATTTTCCTCGCGCACGGGACGCGCGATACACTCGCGTGTGAACCTGTCTAACCGATCTATGCATCTAGCTCCGACCGCACGCCCTTCGGGTGAGACCCCCCGCCCGACGTTTCGCGTGGTGGCGATGGGAGGGGGCACCGGGCTCTCCACCCTCCTGCGCGGTCTCAAGCGGTATGTGCCGTCGGTGAGCGGAGCCCATGCCGGCACCTGCGAGGATGCTCCATGCATCATCAGCGATCTCGCGGCCATTGTCACCGTCACCGATGACGGCGGGTCGAGCGGGCGGCTGCGCAAAGACTTCAACATGCTGCCTCCGGGGGACCTGCGGAACTGCATGGTCGCCCTGTCGGAGGATGAGCACCTGATCTCGCAGCTCTTCCGGCACCGCTTCCGCACCGGCAAGGAGCTGGAAGGCCACAGCTTCGGCAACCTCTTCGTCGCGGCCCTGGCGGAGATGACGGGCGACTTCGGGCAGGCCATCAAGCTGGCGGCCGAGGTGCTGGCGACGCGCGGGCATATCTATCCGGCGACGTTCTCCGACGTGACGCTGGTGGCGCGCATGGCCGATGGGTCGCTGGTGCGGGGCGAGACCAACATCACGGCCAGCCGCGAGTCGATTGTGGAGCTGATGCTCGACCCGGCGGTGGCCAAGCCGCTGCCGGAGACGCTGGAGGCGATCGCCAAGGCGGACCTGATTACCATCGGGCCGGGGTCACTCTATACCAGCCTGATTACGAACCTGCTTGTGCAGGGCATGCCTGAAGCGCTGGCAGCGGCGCGCGGGACGCGAGTTTACGTGGCGAACTTGATGACACAGGCCAACGAGAGCCTGCATTTGACGGCGTCGGAGCACATTGAGCGAATCTACACCCACGCTCGGCAGCCGATTTTCGACTACGCGCTGGTCAATACGGCCCCGGTGTCGGAGGCGGTGCGCGGGCGGTACGCATCGGAGGGCGCCGAAGTCATCGCGGCGGATGTGGAGCGGATCGAGGCGATGGGTATTCGCTGCGTCACGGGAGACTTTGCGGCGGAGGGCGATGTTCTGCGGCACGCAGCGGATCGGGTTGCGGCTACGGTACTGGGTCTGGCGATGGCGGCAGGAGGGGGTACCCCCCCTCCCCCCCATCCCGGCCCAATTTTCCCATCTTATTGATTCATTGAGGCTCGTTGTTCGAGTTGATCGCTATGTGATTCCAAACATGGAATTTCATGTATCTGTCAGATTCTGTTTGGAAGAGAGCTGTTTTTCTCTCATCTGATTGATTCTACGGCAGTTCATTCTTGGATCACTTGCTATCTATTTGCATTTAGAGGAGTTAAATCTCCTCATAGGGATCACCTCTGTTTAACTAATCGGCAGCCGTGCCGCGCTGAGATGTTGCGCCCACGCGGCACTCGCCTGACTGTCTGAGCTTCTGCGTTGTCGGCGCATAATCTCTCCCAGCCTTCATCCAGTGTCGCGTGAGTATGGCGACTGGATCGTGATCTAGGGGCTGACTGCGCGGAGAGTGGCTCATCCTCGAAGTAATTCGACAGGACTATAGCCAGCCGGTGAGAAGCTACGGCGACGACCAGCTGAGCCTCCGGATAGGAGGCAATAGCAGCGCGGAGGAGATCCAGCTTTTCGAGCAGGGCTTCGAGGAGCCGAGGCAGATCCATGGCATCGAGCTCGCGGCGATAGCGGGCCAGCTTGACGCTCAATGTGTCCTGGGCGATGCGGCGCGGGGAACGGTCGTGGTGGTAACAGAAGGCGCGTCCGCGAAGGGCGACGGCGCCGCAGCGGCGTCCTGAGGGCATGGTGAAAGTGCAGATGGCACAACCGGGCATGTTTTGGTCCTTTTCTTAAGGCAGTAATGAACGGCTTTTTGGGCCAGAAATAAAAAAGACCGCCGGATGGGCGATCTTTCTGGTTTTTGGTCTCTAGTTTTATTTTAGCTTGTTGGCGGAAATAGTACGCCAAGTAAAGATGGATCATGGCGCAGAGAGCAGGGATCAGGCAATCGAAAGTAACGTGAGTTAGAGAGAGACTGGAACGGTGGGGCAGCGGCTAAGCGAAGGCTCAATCCACTTGTAGAACTATCCCACTCAAGCCAACACCGGGCTTGAGGTGCGGCACCGGGCAATCAAAAGTAACTTTTGGTGGATTCGGGGCGAGTTTTATCGGAAAATGCGGCGATGGCGAATCCGGAACAGCTTGCGATTCTAAAGAAGGGTGTGAATGTCTGGAATGAGTGGAGGGCGGAACACCCAGTTGTTCAAGCTGATCTTACATACGCCGAACTAGCACACGTGAACCTGAGCAATGCGCATTTCGGTGGAGCAAACCTCGTCGGCGCAAACCTATGTGGAACAAACCTACGGTTGGTGAACCTACGCGGGGCGCAGCTCATGTTGACTGACTTGAGCAAAGCAGATCTCTGGGGGGCTGAACTCGTTACAGCGAATTTTACTGGCGCGAATCTCGTGTCAGCGGACCTCAGCGCGACGGATCTCATCGGCGCCCACCTCAATCAGGCCGATCTCAGCTTCGCGAAACTCGTTACGGCAAATATCATCGATGCGAATTTTACAGACGTGACACTAGTCAGCACAGATTTTAGTGAATCGAGTGCCGGAAGAACATTATTTTCAGGCGTCGATCTTCGTCGAGCAAAAGGTCTAGAAACGGTCGTCCACAAGGGTCCATCAACCATCGGCATCGATACGATTTACAAGTCGGGAGGCCAAATATCGGAGGTGTTCCTCCGTGGCACAGGCGTTCCGGACGGTTTCATCACTTACATGAAATCTCTGGTCGGGACGGCCATTGAATTCTATTCATGCTTCATCAGCTACTCGACCAAGGATCAGGAATTCGCAGAACGTTTGCACAATGATCTGCAAGCGAATAACGTACGGTGCTGGTTTGCGCCTCACGACATGGCGGGCGGCAAGAAGATTAACGAGCAGATCGATGAGGCGATTCGGCTGCATGACAAGCTGCTGCTGATCCTTTCTCCGGATAGCATGAAGAGCCCGTGGGTAGAGACAGAGATTTCCAAGGCGCGCAAGCGCGAGGTGCGCGATGATAGGCGGGTGCTGTTCCCGGTGCTGCTGGTGGACTTTGAGACGCTCAAGAACTGGGAGTGCTTTGATGCAGACACCGGGAAGGATTCGGCGCGGGAGATTCGCGAGTACTTTATCCCGGATTTCAGTGACTGGAAGAGTCACGACTCGTATCAGAAGGCGTTGAAGGGGCTGCTGAAGAATCTGAAGGCAGAGACGGTGAAGGACGGGCAGTGATCCGAGCTGCTATTCCTATCCTTTCGGTCCAAAGAGGGACTAAAAGGATAGGGCACTAGATTCCCTACTGGATTCGACGTGGTTCGCTATTGGACAATGCTGCGATGGCTAACCGTGAACATCTCGCAATTTTGAAGCAAGGGGTTGAAAGGTGGAATAAGTGGAGGGAGAAACATCCGCACATCCGGCCGAATCTACGGCAGGCGGATTTCCGTTCGAGATTAAACGACAATAGGTTTTCTGTTCCGAGTTCCTCTTCGGTCAACGAACCCGACCTCTTTAAGGCATGCCTGATAGACGCGGATCTCCGGGAGGCGAATTTTTGGAACGTTGACCTTGGGGAGGCGGACCTTAGCGGGGCTGACCTCCGAAATACGAGCGTTAGCCAATCAAACCTGAGTGGCGCAAACCTGACCAACGCGAACCTCGTCAATGCGAATTTGAAAGAGGTGAACCTCCGCAAAGCTAAACTCGATTCAATGGCTGCGGGATGGACCGTATTCCTTGACGTAGATCTGAGCGAGGCCACGGGCCTAGATGCAGTATTCCACATGGGTCCTTCTTACGTCGGAATCGATACGATCTACAGGTCCGGCGGCAACATACCCGAGATTTTCCTTCGCGGTGCGGGTGTTCCGGAGAACTTCATCACCTACATGAAGTCGCTTGCCGGCACGGCGATTGAGTTTTACTCCTGCTTCATCAGCTACTCGACCAGGGACCAGGAGTTTGCGGAGCGGCTGTATGCCGATCTGCAGGCGAACAATGTCCGGTGCTGGTTTGCGGCGCACGACATCAAGGGCGGCAGGAAGATTCATGACCAGATCGATGATGCGATCAGAGTGCATGACAAGCTGCTGCTGATCCTGTCTCCGGCCAGCATTGCCAGCCCGTGGGTGGAAACGGAGATTTCAAAGGCTCGTAAGCGCGAGGCAAGAGACAAACGGCGGGTGCTGTTTCCGATCCGGCTGGTAGATTTCGAGACGCTGAAGAAGTGGGAGTGCTTCGATGCGGATACCGGCAAGGATTCGGCGCGGGAGATTCGGGAGTATTTTATTCCGGACTTCAGCGACTGGAAGAGTCACGATTCGTATCAGAAGGCGTTCCAGCGGTTGCTGAAGGATTTGAAGGCGAGTTAGTGTGTGGGGCTCGTTCGGAAAAATGCAGATCCTTCGACTTCGCGCTGCGCGCTCCGCTCAGGATGACATCGTGGGGGGAGATTGAGAAAGCTACCCCCTCGATGGCCAGGTGCCCCACTCAAGCCCAACGTGTTCAAGTTCTGGTTAATGAGTAAAAGGAAAAGAGGGTGGTACGCATCGGTGATACGCATCCGGGGAATGAGAAAGGGCCGGGTGTCCGGAACCCGCGGGGTGGCGCATGGTTCCGGGCACGCGCTCGGACTATTACTTCTGCCCTACTGCCTGAGAGGCGGCCTTGAGCTGCTGGTGAAGCTGCGCGACGTGCTGGGTCTGGGCGAGGATGGAGTCGGCCAGCGCCTCGAAGAACAGGCCTTCGGCGAGGGTGGTCCAGCCGGGGCGATGGATGATGGTGAACAGTTCGTTGTGGAAGTCGTCGCCGGGAAGGCTGGCGACCGCCTGCTTGATGGCGCTGAGCTTCTTTTCGAACCGCTGAACGTGACCGTTGGATGATACTGGCTTGGGTTTGGCGAGTGTGGCCATGGGATGTCTCTCCTTTGTGCGGGCGCATGCGTACCGACGCAGATTAGTGACGGCGGGAGACAATTCGTATCAGTGAACGACTTGTTTTGGGGGAATGATTTTCTTTGTGGCGATGCAAGGCGGCTTCGACGGTAATGCGTCCTGCGGGATATCGGCCGCCGAGAGGGGTTCCTTCAGGGGTCATGCATTGGTTCAAGCGGAAAGAAGCACTCCGAAATGGGCGGTGAGCCACCTAAGCGGGGTTCTGAGAGTCGCCAGGATGCTGACGTTACTGTAGGGCGAAGGTGTTCAACATTCGCCGCTCGTCGCTCCTAGAACCCAAAAACTGGCTTCCGTCGCCGCTGCCCTAATAGCGTTAGCAGGTCCTAATTCGGGTAGGGGGTGAGCTGCACCGGGGTCAGGCCCCATTCGTTGAGGGCGTGATTGAGCTGGTCGACAGTCTGCTTCCATGAGGATGGGTGTTCGCCGAGAGCAGCCTCGGTGGAGAAATCGAGGGCTTTGGCGGAGCCGCAGACGGTGAGTGGTTCGAGAGTGGAGGCGGGGCCGACTGCGGACGTGAACCTGCGCATCAGATCGTCGTCGCCGTAAACAGGGCTGCCGCCGATGAGGACGAGGCGGACGTCGGCGGGCGAGGCGTTGAGCAGCGACTGGTAGGGATCTTTCTCGGTGCGGTGGACGACGAGGAGGTCGGCGGCGTATCCGGGCTTGATGCTGCCGATTTTGTCGGAGAGGCCGGCAAGTTGAGCGGGGATGCTGGTGGCCATCTGGACGAGCTCGGTGTCTGTGAAGACTTTGGGATACTGGCCGTCGTTCCAGGTGGAGGCGTATTTCAGTTCCTGCAGCATGCCATCGCTGCCGCTGGGGCTCCAGTCGGGGGCGAGGGCGATCTTGATGCCGGCCTGCTTGGCGGTGGAGACGTCGGTAGTGCCTCCGTAGAGATCGAGATTGCTGCGCGGCGACCAGATGAGGGCGACTCCGCTCTTGGCGGCCTGTTGCCAATCGGCGGCGTTGAGACCGACGCCGTGAATGATGGAGACGCCGGGGCGGAGGAATCCGCGGGCGGTGAACATGCGGAATTCGCGCTCGGCGTTGGCGTCTCCGGGGCGGCCTTCGGAGAGGTGAACAACGAAGGCGGTCAGAGTGTGATTGTCGAGATCGGCGGCGATCTCGGAGACGGTCTTTTCGCTGAGTTCGAGGGGAAAGATTTCATAGCGGAGCTTTTCATGGGTTCCGGAGGGGTAGAGACCGGAGTAGTAGTCAAGATTGCGGGCGAGGCCCTCGGAGCATTTGCTGTCGAGGCCGCCGACGACCGAGGTGGCTCCGCCGACGATGGCTTTGATCTCGGCGTACTGTTCGGACTGGCAAGCGAGGCCCTCGTCCATGATTTTGCTATGCGGGGTGGAGAGAGCGATGCCGTATTCGGGGATAGCCTGCCATTCATAGCGCGTGTTGAAGAGGCGGTTGGGGTTCCAGCGCGGGAGGAAATTCCAGGTGAGGTGGTTGTGGAGGTCGATGAGTCCCGGGAAGATAACGTTGTCGCCTTCGATGACGATGGCTTGAGCGGGGAGGGGGATGTTCGCGCCGACGGACTGGATTTTGTCTCCGGAGATGAGGACCGTTCCCTGCTCGATGACCTGATCGGGAGTGACGATGGTGCCGCGCAGGGCGATGGCGGGGTTTTGGGCGTGAGCGGGAAGCAGGGCGAGCGTGGTTATCAGGAAGGCGAAGAGACGGAGGGTCTTCATCGGCGGCCTCCTTGTGAACGGGTGAGCAGGATGTTAGCGGGTGACGGGGATGTTGTCGATGGCAAACCGTACCGCAGGGCGGGACTGGGACTAGCCGACACAAAGCGAGATGAGCGAGGATTTCCCGAAAGCGATTGGGGGCGGGATGGGTCGGAAGCTGGTGTTAGCTGTCTGCTTGCTGGTGTGCGGGTCGGGCTTGGCCGGGGCGCAGGAGAATTACTTTGGCGACTGGCCTCCAGGAGTCGCTCCCGAGGTGGTGGGGAAAGCGTTGGCAGAGCACTTTGTGACGAGTCCGCACCAGGGGTCGAAGACGATTGTGTATCCGGAGGTGTGCGCGTGGTATGGAGCGCTGACGTTTGCGAATGTGACGCACGATGACGCGCTGCGCCAGGAACTGATCAAGCGGTTTGAGCCGCTGATGCCAGGTGGAGCGGAAGCCGTGCGGAGGCCGCAGCGACGGCATGTGGATGATTCGATCTTCGGAGTGGTTCCGCTGGAAATTGCAATCCAGACAAAGGATCCACGGTATCTGAAGGAGGGGCTGTGGTGGGCCGACCGGCAGTGGGAGAATCCGCAGCCGGATGGGCTGTCGGCGGAGACGCGGTACTGGATCGACGACATGTACATGCTGACGATGCTGCAGCTTGAGGCATATCGCGCGTCGGGGGACACCCAATATCTGAACCGGGATGCGAAGGAGATGGTGGCGTATCTCGACAAGCTGCAGCAGCCGAATGGGCTCTTCTACCACGCTCCGGATGTGAAGTATTTCTGGGGGCGCGGCGATGGCTGGGTTGCGGCGGGCATGGCGGAGATGCTGACGAGCCTGCCGGAGTCTCATCCGGACCGAGCGCGGATTCTCGCAGGCTACAAGCTGATGATGAGCGCGCTGCTGAAGTATCAAGGCAAGGATGGGATGTGGCGGCAGCTCATCGACAAAGATGATGCGTGGCCGGAGAGCTCAAGCTCGGCGATGTTCACCTTTGCCATGATTACCGGCGTGAAACACGGATGGCTGGATGCGGCGACGTATGGTCCGGCGGCACGAAAGGCGTGGATTGCAGTGGTGGGATATGTCGACCAGAACAACGACGTGACCCAGGTCTGCGAGGGAACAAATAAGAAGGACGATCTGGCGTACTACTATCAGCGCAAGCGCAGGACGGGAGATTTTCACGGGCAGGCTCCGGTAATGTGGGCCGCGGGTGCGCTGCTGCGGGATAGTGCAGCGGGAAAGTGAACCAAAGGCAGGGCTACGTCAGCGCGGGATCGTGCTTGCGGGACTGGAAGAGCAGCGACCGCATTTTCGCGCGGCCAATGACGCGGACAATCTCTCTGAATCCGAAGAAAGGCAGCAGCAAAACGAAACACATGACACTCACGGCCAGCAGGCCTCTCGGATTCCATCCAAGAAATGGCGGAAGGCTCTCCACGATGGTGTGTCCATGCCACAGGCCCACACCAACGGACTCGATGACATGAAAGCCGATGAGCACCACGCTAAAGACGAAGCACTTGTACAGAATGGGGTAGATAAGGGGCTTCTGGTTGAAGCGAGTTCCCAGGTTGAAATGCTCGCCGACCAGAAGGACCTTTGCGAAAACAAAGGCATTGATGATCGCGAAAGCGTGCTCCTCGGTATCCAGATGATGCTGTGAGAGGACAAGGCTCTTGTGGATGGAGAGCAATCCGAAGACGAGCCAGAGGTAGAGGAAGATGACGAGAAGGCGCTTGAACTCTTCGAAGGCTCTCTCTTTGAGTGTGTGCTTCTGCGGGATCGAGAGGCTTTGATCCGCCATGGCCAGGACCTCCTCGACTGATTACCCAAGTGTAGTCGATGAAGCATTCAGGCAAATCGGGAATTGTGAAAGCTGCTGCGCAATTTGTTATTGAGGGCTGTCGACGAGATACGTATCAAATCGCGGATAGACTCAGGAGCGGCGTTCGGTATAGTTCTGCGGGGGAGTGAGATGGGGACAGAGGAAAATAAGGCGGTGATTCGCGCATTCACGGAGGACATGATCAATCAGGGCCGGCTGGAACGAGCGGATGACCTCGTAGTGCAGGACTTTATCGAGCATGATCCTCTGCCGGGTCAGCGGCAGGGGCGCGAGGGCCTGACGGAGATCATCGCGGTCATACGGAGCGCCTTTCCGGATATCCACTGGGAAATGGAGGAGATGGTGGCCGAAGGCGAGATGGTCTTCAGCAGGTTCACCTGGTCGGGCACTCATGGCGGGATATTTCTGGGCATTCCGGCGACGGGCAGGCGCGTGAAGATTAGCGGAATGGTGCTGGATCGGGTTGTAGCGGGCAGGATGGCGAGAGCCGCATTCTGATGGACAAGCTGCAGCTGATGCAACAACTGGGCGTGATCTCCTCCCCGAAGGAGTGAAGAGGGCTGCTATTTGAGGTGGCTTGTCACACTGTTTCGCAAAAGATGCAAAGGATCAGCCACAGTTATTCGAACATGTACATCTGCGGCAGATCTTTTCTGATCTGGCCGGTGCGTTTCAGTTGGCCGCAGGCGGCGTAGATGTCGCGTCCGCGGGGGCGGCGGATGAAGGCGGGGATTCCGTTGTGCTTGAGGCGAGCCTGGAATTCCATGACGCGGTGCGGCGGAGGCATGCCGTAGGGCATGTGCGGGCCGGGGTTCCAGACGATGAGATTGACCTTGAGCGGGCGGCCGACGCGGCGCAGGAGACGTCCGACTTCGTCGGCGTGAGAGAGCTGGTCGTTAACGCCGCCGAGAAGAACATATTCGAAGGTGAGCTTTTCCTTGGGCCGGAGCGGGACCTGGCGGACGGCGTTGACGAGGTGTTGGATGTCCCATTTGCGGGTAATGGGCATGATCTGCTCGCGCACCTTGTCGTTGGGCGCATTGAGGGAGATGGCGAGCTTAGGTCTTACAGGTTCTGAAGCAAAACGCAGGATGCCGGGCATGATGCCGGATGTGGAGGCGGTCATGCGCGATTCGGCGATGCCGATTTCGTTCACAAGCAGGCGGACGGCGTCCATGAAGGCGTCGTAGTTGAGGAAGGGCTCGCCCATGCCCATGAAGACGAGGTTGATGCGGTCGCGACCGATCTGGACATTGTGGCGCTTGAGGACGGCGACGACCTGTCCGGCGATTTCTCCGGCGGTGAGGTTGCGGATTATGCCGAGCTTGGCGGTGAGACAGAACTGGCAATTGACAGCGCAGCCGATCTGACTCGACACGCAGATGGTGGAGTCGTGATAGCCGGCTTCGGAGCCGTCTCCGAATTCGCCGTCGTCACCTTCGGGCATCCAGACGGTCTCGACGGTCTGGCCGTCTCCGGTGGAGATAAGGTAGCGCTCGGTGCCATCGACTGACTTATAGGTTTCGACTATGGAGGGCAGGCCGATGCGGTATCCAGCCTGAGTGAGGCGGTCGCGCAGCTCTTTGGGCAGGGTGGTGACGGCGGCGAGATCGTCGGTCCAGTCGGCATAAAGGGCCTGGGAAAGCTGGCGGGCGCGGTAGGCAGGGGCTTCAAACTGTTGAAGTATAACGCTAAGTTCTTGATTATTAAGGCCGAAAAGAGGCAGAGTCCCTAGAGCGCCGGGAGCGTCTAAAATAGGAAGTAGATTTTCCCTGCCTGACCTCATCGCAGCACCGATTCTGTTGTGACAGGATAGCGCATCGGCACCGCCGGAATCGCAGCGTTCCCCTCTTGTTGAACGATGGTCGCAGGCAGGTCAACAGCAACAGCCTTGGCAACAGGCCCAGACAATACAGAAAGGGCTCGACATTCATGGACAACGAGAGAAATATACGGCGCACGATTCTGCCTAACGGACTCACGATTTTGACGGAGAGGATGAACCACATCCGATCTGTGGCGATGGGTGTGTGGATTCGCGCGGGGTCGCGCCATGAAGTGGCCGAGGTGAACGGGATTTCGCACTTTGTGGAACACATGGTCTTCAAGGGAACGAAGAACCGGTCGGCGCAGATTATCGCCCGCGAGGTGGATGCGATCGGCGGGAACCTGGACGCGTTCACTGGCAAGGAGACAGTCTGCTTCAACATGAAGGTGCTGGACGAGCACGTGCCGACGGCGCTCGAGGTGCTGTCGGACCTGGTGCTGAATCCGGTGTTTGCGAGCGAGGAGATTCACCGTGAGCGGGGAGTAATTCTGGAAGAGATCAAGATGGACGAGGACAATCCCGACTACCTGGTGCATGAGATCTTCACGCAGAACTTCTGGAAGGATCATCCGCTGGGCAAGCCGATTCTGGGCACGAAGGAGACAGTGCGGCGCTTTGAGCGCGACACGCTGATGGATTTTTACGGCGGCCGCTTTCTGGGCGGAAACATGATTTTTTCGGCGGCGGGAAATATCGACCACGATAGCTTTGTGGAGCAGGTGTCGAGGCGGTTCGAATCGTTGCCGGCGGGACAGAGCGCGGCGGCGAATGGGGCTCCGAAGACGACAGCGCGGATCAACCTGCGCAACAAGAAGGCGCTGGAGCAAGTGCAGCTTTGCCTGGGCGTGCCGGCGCCGGCGGTGGCGGATGAGTCGCGCTATGTGACGCTGGTGCTGAACACACTGCTGGGCGGCGGGATGAGCTCGCGGCTCTTCCAGACGATTCGCGAGGAGCGCGGGCTGGCGTATTCAATCTATAGCGATCTGAATCCTTATAGCGATACGGGATCGCTGTGCGTTTATGCGGGGACGTCGGCAGACCGGGCGGTGCAGGTGATCGACCTGGTGATGGCGGAGTTCAGCCGGCTGAAGCACGAGCCGCTGCCCGCCGATGAGCTACGCAGGTCCAAGGACCAGCTCAAGGGCAATCTGTTGTTGTCGCTGGAGAGCTCGATGTCGCGGATGTCGAACCTGGCGCGGCAGCAGATGTACTTCAACTACTTCTTCGGGCAGCAGGAGATTCTGGACAAGGTTGAGGGAGTGACGGCCGAGCAGGTGATGGAGATGGCGAAGTCGCTCTTCCAGCCGGATCTGGTGGCGGTGACTCTGCTGGGCAGGCTGGATGGGTTGAAGCTGAGCAGAAACAGGCTGGTGTGTTAGAGGCAGGGCTCAGAGCACAGGGCACAGGGCACAGGGCACAGATGAGCGGCGGGCACTCGGAGTTATCGCTTTTGCGCGCGCTGTGAGCGCTGTTTCTGAGCGCTTCGCTGGTGCGACGCGTCTACATCCTTTAGGATTGCGTGGGGCGGGGCTTTTGGGCCGCGCCGGGATGAGAATAGATTTATGGAACATTCGATGATGCAAAGACAGGTTTCCCCTGGAGAGGTTTGCCGGCGGGTGGTTCGCAGACGGCGGGAGGCCGGCTTTACGCTGATGGAGCTGCTGATCGTGATCTCCATCATGCTGATCCTCATGCTGATCGCCATTCCGAACTATGCGGGCATCAAGAAGCAGGCCAATGAGAATTCGGCAATCAAGTCTCTGCAGGCGATCTACACGAGCCAGATGCAGTACGCGTCGACCTATCCGGCGAACGGCTTCTCATGCTCGCTGACGGCGCTGGGCGGGGACCCGAAGTCGGGGCCGCCGTCTCCGCAGTCGGCACAGGTGCTGCAGGCCGACCTGGCGAGCGGGCAGAAGAGCGGATACACCTTCAATATTGTGAACTGCACGAAGGTGACGACGAACAATCAGGACCAGTACACCAGCTATGAGGTGACGGCGGTCCCGCAAGCGGTGGGCAAGACCGGGAATCGCGGCTTCTGCATCGATATGACAGGTGAAGTGAAGGCCGATCCCGCGGGTGGCACCAACTGCACTCAAGCGCTGCAGTGAGGCGGCGGTTGCAGGCTCGCGCTCTGCGGGTTTTCGGCTCTGGCGCTGATGGCGGGGTTGTTCTGTGCGCCAGGACTGGCGTTGGGACAGCCGGCCTCCCTGACGGCGGGCGCGCTGGCCGAGCGGATCGACAGGCACTACAATTCCCTGCACTCACTTGAAGTGCGCTTTACCCAGACATATGAAGGCATGGGCATGAACCGCAAGGAAACGGGCATGCTGCTGCTAAAGAAGCCGGGCAAGATGCGCTGGACGTATTCGCAGCCTGCTGGGAAGCTGTTCGTTCTGGACGGCAAGTATGGTTATTTCTATTCGCCGGGTGATACGGAGGCGCAGCGGGTTCCGGTGAAGAAGCTGGACGATATGCGCTCTCCACTGCGGCTGATGCTGGGGCACGCGAAGCTGGAGCAGGAGCTGACGGGGCTGGCGATTGCTCCCCAGGCCGATGGGACGTATGTGCTGACGGGGATTCCGAAGGGGCTGGAGAAGCGAGTAGCGGCCTTCAGCGTGACGGCGACGGCTGATGGCGTGATCCGGGCGATGAAGGTGGAAGAGACGGACGGGATTACGAATGCGTTTGTCTTTGCCGATGAGAAGGCGGATGCGGCGGCTCCGGATGCGGAATTTGTGTTTAATGTGCCGGCCGGGGTGAAGGTGGTCGAAGGCTTGCCGCCGGTTTAGGACTTGCCGTCCAGGGGACTGGCCGTCCAGGCAGACGCGCCTTCGGCGGACTGGCCGTCCAGGCAACGCGCCTTCGGCGGGACTGGCCGTCCAGGCAAACGCGCCTTCGGCGGGACTGGCCGTCCAGGCAGACGCGCCTTCGGCGCACACTAGGCCTCGATATGATTTCGACATGAGCCCGATCCCCAATCGACCCCTGCTCCAGCGAATTTTCGCGGCCTTTGTGATTCTCTCCACCAGTTTGCTTCATGCGCAGGACCAGACCTCCGGGCCGTGGGTGATTCAGTCGAGCGGGACCAAGGCTGGGCTGCGCGGAATTTATGCCGTGGGCGGCGGGGTGGCGTGGGCGAGCGGGACGAACGGGACAGTTCTACGGACGGAGGATGGCGGCTATATGTGGCAGAGCTGCGCGATGCCTCCGGGTGCGGAGAAGCTGGATTTTCGGGGGATCTGGGCGTGGGATGCGAATACGGCGATTGTGATGTCGTCGGGGCCGGGGGATCTGTCGCGGCTGTATAAGACGACGGATGGGTGCTCGAGCTGGAAGCTTCTGTTTACGAATCCGGACAAGGAAGGGTTCTGGGATGCAGTGGAATTTAGCGGCCGTAAACAGGGTTTTATCCTCGGAGATCCTGTGAATCGTAGATTTGTCTTGTTCTTCACTCTGGACCAAGGGAAAACATGGGGGCGAGTGAATTCCAAGGATCTGGATTCGGGAAATACAAAAATTGGCGCGTTTGCTGCCAGCAACTCGGCTTTGACTCTTGCGTACGACGGCCTTCCCATGTTCGGCACCAGTGGGCCTGGTGGTCCATGGCTCTATGTGCCGGACAGTGTTTGCACAATGCTCACCGCTCAGGAGCATCCGTCGGCCTGTTTCGACGGGTTTCTGCGGTTCGAAAAAGAAAAACTGCCGATGGCGGGGGATTCTGCATCGACCGGGATTTTTTCTCTGGCGGTTGGTTCAGACATAACCAAGGTGGTCGCCGTTGGCGGCGATTACCGTCATCCGAACGACGTTCATGGCACCGCTAGTGTGTCGACGCCGTGGGTGACAGAAAATCTCCGCTATGCAACTGCGGCAGACAAGCCTCCCCATGGATACCGCTCGGCGGTGGCGTGGGATGCGGATGCCAAGGCGTGGATTGCCGTCGGCACAAACGGGTCGGATGTGAGCTATGACGATGGCAAGACTTGGTCTCCGCTGGATGACGGGAAGTGGAATGCGCTGAGCCTGCCATGGGTGGTGGGCCCGGAAGGTAGGATTGCGAAGCTGGGGGCGTTGAAAAAGTGACTCAAGAGATGGAAGACTGGCTTGCTGCAAATAGGGACGAGATTTCTGCTCGTATTCAAGAAGGCTGGGCTGCGGCAGAGCGCGGCGAACTCTTTACTGAGCAGCAGGTGAAAGAGTGGATGCGGCCGCAAAAACGAGACTGGATCGACGAGCGCCAATCGCACAGGGGCTGAAGCCCTGATGCTCCCGGCTGTTTACGGCACGGCTGAAGCCGTGCCCTGATACAAAGCTCAGACTGCAGGTTCATTTCCCGCCTTAGATTCGCGAAGGCGGGGGCACCCAGCCCTGATGCTCCCGGCTCTTTACGGCACGGCTGAAGCCGTGCCCTGATACAAAACTCAAACTGCAGGTTCATTTCCCGCCTTAGCTTCGCGAAGGTGGGCACCCAGCTGACCGTTTCCTTAGCGGGTTTCGATTCGGGACTAAGGATGAACGGTTTGGCGGGCTTCTGCGTCTATCGGCTGCGGGAACTGGTACCCTGAAATAGCGTCCAAATGGCAGAATTTGTTATCAAGCTGGCCGATGAGCGCGGCCGCGTGCAGCAGCAGGTACAGTCGGCGGCCACAGCGGACGAGCTGCGCCATCGTTTTACGCAGGCGGGGTACTACGTCTACTCGGTGAAGCCGCGGGGGATGCGCGGCGGCGCTAAAAAGGCGAAACTCGAGACCTTCCTCATCTTCAATCAACAATTTCTGACACTGGTGAAGGCGGGGCTGCCGATCCTGGGGTCGCTAGAGATGCTGGCCAAGAGCCAGAAGAATCCGGCGTTTGCGGGGCAGTTGCAGAATGTGGCGGCGCGGGTACGAACGGGCGAGTCGATCTCGTCGGCATTTGAGGCGCAGGGCGGCTTTCCGGTGATCTATACGACGACGCTGCTGGCCGGCGAGCGAAGCGGGAATCTGGAAGAAGTGCTGAAGCGGTATCTGGATTTTCAGCGGGTTTCACTGACATTTACCAAGAAGCTGAAGGCGTCACTGATCTATCCGACGCTGCTGATCTGCCTGGTATGCGGGCTGTTCATCTTTCTGATTACGTTTGTCGTGCCGCGCTTTGCGACCCTTTACGATCAGCTGGGCACGAAGCTGCCTGCCATGACGATGGCGCTGATGGCGCTGGGCAATGGCATGCAGCATTATCTGCTGTATGCGGCGCCAGTATTGGCCCTGGCTGGTTACGGAATCTATCGGTGGAGCAAGACCGATAAGGGCGCGGACCGGATTGATGGCTTCCGGATCAAGCTGCCGGTTTTTGGCATGATCTGGCTGAAGTACCAGGTGGCGCTGTTTTCGCGGACCCTGGCGACGCTGCTTACGGGAGGATTGCCGCTGGTGCCGTCGCTCGAGACAGCGGCGCGCTCGATTGCCAGCAAACGAATCGCGAAGGCGGTCTTCTCGTCGGTGAGCAGCGTGCGCGAGGGCAAGGGCCTGTCACTGAGCCTGCAAGGGACGAAGGTGTTTCCTCCGCTCTCGGTGGAGATGATCGAAGTGGGCGAGTCGACGGGCGCGCTGCCGCAGATGCTGAACTCGGTAGCGGAGTTTTACGAAGAGGACGTGCAGACGGCGCTGACGGCGGCAATGGCGCTGATCGAGCCGGCGATTCTGATTGTGATGGGCGTGGTGGTGGTGATTATCCTGATCGCGCTCTATCTGCCGATATTTTCATTGGGGAATGCGAACACGTTCCAGAGATAAAGGGCTCAGGGCTCAGAGAGGAATCGACGGGGAGTAGAGGGTAGAGGTTCATGGCACAAGCACCGGTACTGGCACAGCCGATTGAGTTGAACGAAGGGGAGCGCGCGCAGGCGCTGGCCCAGCGGTATCGCTGCGAGTTTGTCGACCTGAAGCACTTCCGTATTCAGCATGAACTGTTCAAGCGGGTGCCGGTGGACATGATGTTCCGGTACAACTTTGTGCCGCTCGAGCAGCAGGATGACCGGCTGGTGATCGCGGTGAGCGATCCGAGCCGGCTGATGGTGCTCGACGAGATTTCGGGACTGCTGGGACAGCGGATTGCAACGCGCGTAGCGACGCTGACGCAGATTACCGATCTGCTGAAGAAGACAGAGCAGTCGCAGCGCGTGCTGGATGAGGCGTCGGAGGGGATGACCTTCGACGTGGTGTCGGCGCATGACGACCCGGACGAGACGATCTCGATCGAGAAGCTGACGTCAGAGGAAGACATCAGCCCGATTATCCGGCTGGTGGACACGACGATCTTTACGGCGCTTGAGCGGCGCGCATCGGATATTCACATTGAGACGAACGACGATTCGCTGGTGGTGAAGTACCGCATCGACGGCGTGCTGCAACTGGCGATGGCGGCGATTGCGCGCGAACACCACTCGACGATTCTGTCGCGTATCAAGGTTATGAGCGAGCTCGATATTGCCGAGCGGCGCGTGCCCCAGGACGGGCGCTTCAGAGTCCGGTACAAGGGAAGGCTGATCGATTTTCGCGTGTCGATCATGCCGACGGTTCACGGCGAGAACGCCGTGCTGCGCGTTCTCGACAAGGAGTCGATGAGCGAAAAGTTCCGCAAACTGACCCTCGATGTCGTCGGCTTCCATGAGGACGATCTGCGGCGCTTCCGGCGGTATATTCGCGAGCCGTACGGGATGGTGCTGGTGACGGGGCCGACGGGATCGGGCAAGACGACGACGCTATACGCAGCTCTGAATGAGATCAAGAGCGACGAAGACAAGATCATTACGATCGAAGATCCGGTGGAGTACCAGATTCGCGGGATCACGCAGATCCCGGTGAACGAGAAGAAGGGCCTGACATTTGCGCGCGGGCTGCGGTCAATTCTGCGCCACGATCCGGACAAGATCCTTGTCGGTGAGATCCGCGACCAGGAGACGGCGCAGATTGCAATCAATGCGGCGCTGACCGGGCACCTGGTTTTCACGACTGTCCACGCGAACAATGTGGTCGATGTGCTGGGGCGCTTCCTGAATATGGGTGTCGAGGCGTACAACTTCGTCTCTGCGCTGAACTGCATTCTGGCGCAGCGGCTGGTGCGCACCATCTGCGAGTACTGTGCGCGACCGGTGCATCACGACGACGAAGCGCTGCGGTTGAGCGGGCTGGAACCGTCGGAATGGCGCGGCTTTGAGTTTCGCGAGGGAGCGGGATGTATCGAGTGCGGCGGGACAGGGTATCGAGGACGGACGGCGATCCACGAGTTGCTCGACCTGACTGACCCGATCCGCGAGATTATTCTGGAGAAGAAGCCGAGCTCGGAGGTGCGCAAACTGGCGCAGCAGGAAGGCATGCAGTTCCTGCGCGAATCGGCGATCGACCGCGTGCGGCGCAGCTTTACGACGCTGAAGGAAATCAACAAAGTTACATTTATCGAGGCGTCGCGGTAGGGCTCAGGGCTCAGGGCTCAGGGCTCAGGGCTCAGGACGAAGTAAACAGCAGGGCAGCCGGGATGACAACAAGCTTTGGGCCAGTTCAGAAGATTCGGGCCGATCAGGGTCAAGAGGAGTGGCTTCAGGCAGATAACCTGAAGAGAAAATCGTAAACGTGGCAATTCCCTTTCGCATACTTTCTCCGAACACGAACCTGCGGCCGCAACTGGCCTGCGAGATTACGCCTGAAGGCGTGATTGCGGCGCGACAGCAGAAGGACGAGCAGGCGGTGCTGAGCTTTGCGCCGCTGCCGCCGGGAATCGTGCAGCCGGGACTGACGGGGTCGAACTTCAGCGATGAGGCGGCGGTGGCCGCGGCTCTGCGAAAGGCTCTGGACGAGGTTGCGGCGCGGGAGAAGCAGCTCACGCTGGTGGTTCCTGATGCTGCGGTGCGGGTGCTGATGCTGGATTTCGACGCGCTGCCGGCGAAGGCGCAGGAGGCGCTGCCGATTGTGCGCTTCCGGCTGCGCAAGCTGATGCCGTTTGAAGTGGACGACGCGGCGGTGAGTTACCAGGTGATGCGGCAGGATTCCGATGAGACACGCGCGCTGGTGACGGTGATGCCGGCGGCGGTGCGCGCCGAGTATGAGAGTGCGGTGCGGGCGGCGGGTTATGAGCCGGGCGTGGTTCTTCCGTCCACGCTGGCTTCTCTGGCCGCACTGACGACCAGCGATGCGGCGCTGGTGGTGAATCACAACGGGCTTTCATTCACGACGGCGATTGCTTCCGGCGATGAGCTGCTGCTGCATCGCACGCAGGAACTGCCGATGGGCGACGGGGCGGGGCGAGAAGAAATGGCGGAGAGCGTGTCGGTGGCGCGGGCTTATTTTGAGGACACGCTGAATAGCTCTCCTGAGGTGCTGTATTACGTGGGGCCGGGCGGAGCGCAGGAGTTTGCGCGGGTGCTGGAAGAGACGGCGGGCGAGGATGGACTGAGGGTGCGGGACCTGGTGTCGGGGCCCGGAATGGGAACAACGGGCATGGGCGCGAGCGGTACGATGCCCAAGGGCCTGATGGCAGGCGTGACGGGGGCGCTGGCAAGCTGATGAAGATTACGCTCAATCTTGCCAGCCAGCCGTATGTCGATCTGCGGCCGATTCTCAAACGGCTGCGAATCCTGATGGGGATCTTGATTGTGCTGGCGCTGCCGCTGTGGCTGCTGTGGCACTCGGAGCAGAAGAAGGCGCAGGCATCGACGGCGCGGGTGGAAGCTGTCGAGAACAGGGTACGGCTGTTTGAACAGCAGCAACGGAGTTACCAGGCGCTGATGCAGCAGCCGCAGAATGCGGCGGTGCTGACGCAGTCGGATTTTCTGAACTCGCTCTTCCGGCGGAAGGCCTTCTCGTGGACGGCGACGATGACCGATCTGGAGACGGTGCTTCCGGCGGGCGTGCAGGTGCTGAGCATCGAGCCAGATGTGGCCAAGGACGGCACGGTGACGATCCGGCTGCGGGTGAGCGGGGCGCGCGACAAGGCGGTTGAGCTGGTGAGGAATCTCGAGAAGTCGCGGCACTTTGCCTCTCCCAGGCTGGCGGGCGAGACGCTGGCGACCACCACCGGGCCGGGCGCGGCGGCCATGCAGCCGATCAGCGCGGCGATTACCGTGAATTTCGACATACTGGCCGATTACCGGCCGCTCGAAGAGACGAAGCCGGCCCCGGGCAAGGATACTGATACTGAGGCGCCGGACAAGAAGGCGGACGACGAAACGGCGGGACCGACGAAGCCCCCTGCAAAAACTTCGGGCAAGCCGTTGCAGCCGACCGCACCGAAGAAGCGAGGTCCGCAATGAGCAATCTGCGGCGCTTCTTTACGGTGTTGAATTTTCACATCGCGGGTGCGGTGGTGCTGGCGGGGCTGGTGCTGTTTCTTGCGACCAAGGCGATACTGGCCTTCCATGCGGCGGGGGCGGTCAATTCAGAGGACTATCAGACGGAGCAGATCAGGGCCGCGCAGCTGCAGTCGCAGATGGCGCATCTTCAGGGGCTGCCGCAGAAGGTGGACCAGGCACGGGATGATGCGGATGAGTTCTTCGCGGAACGCCTTGCGCCGAACTACTCCACGATCGCGGAGGAGCTGGGCGGAGATTTTGTGAAGAACCAGGTGCGCCTGACGCGGACCCAATACACGGCCAAGCCGGCGATCGATGGCCTGACCGAGCTGCGCATCGACGCCAATCTGAGCGGCGATTACACGGCGCTGATGCACTTTATCAACGATCTCGAGCGGGATAAGAACCACGTGTTCTTTATCGTCGACGGGTTGACGTTTACGGGACAGCAGGGCGGCCTGGTGAATCTGCGGCTGAAGCTGACGACATACCTGCGGACGAATCCGGGTGATCAGCCTCCGGCGAATCAGGGTCCGGATACGGGCGGGCCGGAGCCGGTCAGCGAGGAGGGTCCACGCTGATGGCGCTGAAGACCGGAGCAGAAGATAAGAAGAAAGCGATTGCCGCGGCTGTGCTGGGCTTGGTGGTGCTGGGCCTGGTGATCTACAACGTAGCCGGCCTCTTCGGCGGGGGCTCGACGCCAGCACCGCCTCCTGCGCCGGCAGTGGCGACGGTTCCGGCTGCTTCGCCGGGGCCGGGAACAGGGCCGGTCCCCGCGCCGGGGGCTTCGGTTGCAAGGCAGCGAGTGATTTCATTGAAGGGCGGACCGGAAGCGGCGAAGATTCCGGGATCGATGGCGAGCCTCGATCCGACGCTGCACCCGGAGGTGATGGCGGAGGCGGAGTCGCTCGAATATTCAGGTAAGGGACGGAACATCTTCTCGATGTTTTCGACGCCGGTGCAGATAGAAGCACCAAAGGCACCGGCGCGGCCGCAAACGTTAGTGCCAGTTGTGACGGGACCGCCGCCTCCGCCGCCGATCGATCTGAAGTTTTTTGGATACGAGTCACGGCAGGGCGCGAAGAAGGTGTTTCTTCTGCACGGAGACGATGTGTTTATCGCGGCGGAGGGAGACGTAGTCGATCATCACTACAAAGTCGTGAAGATTGCGCCGCTATCGGTGCAGGTGGAAGACATTCCGTATCACAACACGCAGACGCTGCCGCTGGTTCAGAATTGAGTTTCGCTCCGATGTTTGCTTCGAGACAAGACGCGCGCAGTAATACGGCTCGGAACCCGGAAGCGGGATATGTGCTGTTGGCGGTGCTGTTTCTGGTGGCGCTGATTCTGATTTCACTGGCGGTTGCGGCGCCGAAGATCGCGCAGTCGATCCAGCGTGACAAGGAACTGGAGCTGGTGCATCGCGGCGAGCAGTACAAGCGGGCAATCAAGCTCTACTACAGGAAGTTCGGCGCGTATCCCTCATCGATCGATCAGCTGATGAACACGAACCAGATCCGGTTTCTGCGCAAGCGGTATACCGATCCGATGACGGGCAAGGACGACTGGAAGATTATCCATTTCGGCGAGGCCCACATAAAGCCGCTCGGGCTGTTTGGGCAGCCGATTTCGAATGGCGGCAACTCGACGACAGCGGGATCGAGCGTGCCGGGCGGACTGGGGCCGGGCGGACTGGGAACGAGCGTCGGAACGGCAGGAACGGGAGCGGGAACGACGACAGGCGGCTCTATGTATGCGCCGTCAGGGTCAGGCTCCGGAGGATCGGGAACGGACGGATCGCAGAGCGGCGGATCGACTGACGGCGGGTCCACTAATGGCGGATCGGGTACCGGGAGCACCTCGGGGTCAACCTCGAGCGGATTTGGATCGAGCACGACCGGATTTGGATCGAGCACGACCGGGAACACGAATCCGACGTTTGGTGGCGGGCCGATCGTGGGCTTCAAGATTCCGAGCACCAAAGCTTCGATCAAGGAATACAAGCAGCAGAAGCACTACAACGAATGGGAGTTCGTCTACGACCCGATCGCGGATCAACTGCAGGCCGGGACGCTGTTCGGCGGAGCGGCGCAGAACCCGAACGGAAACGGCACGGGGACTAATTCGACGAACGGGAGCAATGGCTTCAGCGGGACCGGATTCTCGGGTTCGGGAACAGGCGGCACAGGATCGAGCGGCACAACTCCGACGCCAACTCCAACCCCGCAGCAATAAAATGGCCCTGCTTTGTGGCAGGGCCCTGGTTGCGGAATCGAATTTTAGACTCTGGACGCGCTCGAAATCCTTAGACGCTGAAGGAAGAGCCGCAGCCGCAGGTGCTCTTGGTGTTCGGGTTCTCAAACTTGAAGCCGGCGGCCTCGAGGGTCTCGACGTAGTCGACGACGCATCCGTTCAGATACATCAGCGACGTAGCATCGACAAAGACCTTAAGCCCGTCGAAATTGAAGACCTTGTCCATCATGCCCGCCTGGTTCTCAAAGGACATCGAATACTGAAAGCCTGAACAACCTCCGCCGACGACGCCGATGCGGAGACCTGCAGGCAGCGGGTCCTGGGTAGCCATGATTTCACGCACTTTGACGGCAGCTGTATCGGAAAGAGTAAGAGGCGGCGTCTTGGTCTGGATTGTCTCGGGCGCGGCAACGGTGGTGGCCATGAATGATCTCCTGAATCCTGGGAAAACTCGTAGTTTAAGTGTATCGCCCGCTTGAGCGGGATACAACACATAAAGTTTGATGACGCAGTTGAGCGCCCGGATTCATTGAGGGACGGACTAGTCGGCGACTACCTTTCCGGATACGCGGGCGTACTCGGCCTCGGAGACAACTCCTTTGGCGACAAGGTCATGCGGTGAGGCATAGGGCCGGTTGTCGACGATGTGCTGGGCGCGCGAGGCGGAGATACCAGGAAGAGTCTCCAACTCTGTCGCGCTGGCCGAGTTAATGTCGATGGCGCCGGAGGGCGTAACACCTGGCGACGGCTTGTCGTTACTGTGGAGTCCCTGCTTCACGCCATCGGCGACGTCGTCGACCTTGCGCTCGGCATTGGCGGCGGCGACCCGGGCGTCTGCCGCGGCCTCCTTTGCTCCCTGCTTGACCTGTTCAGTGGTCTTGGCGGCATCCTGCTGGAGCTGTTGGTCGGATTTGGGAGTCCCATTGGTATTGCAGCCGGCGAGCCAGGCGAGTGCAGCCGTCATGGCGATAGCGGCGAGGGTGTTCAGACAGAATTTCTCATAAAGGTGCGCATTACGAGTCATTTGAGTCTCCGTTCCGTGCGGCCTTAAAAGCGGCCAATTATGCTTTCCAGTTAACCCATGAAATGGGAATCCCTCCCCGCGGCAGAGGTTGCCAAATGAGTTTCACAATGCGAAAAAGCCCCTGTTCACTGGCTCAAAAGCCGGGCTATGATGAGCCTCAAAGGCCCCCGCCTACCCCCGAGCCCGAAAAAGGGACCGCTCGGTATCCTGGAGCCGGCTCGAAACCGAATCCCGAGGTGCTTCATGAGCGGAGTGCTCATCCTATGGATCGTCTGGGCCGTAGTTCTGGCGATCATGCTTATCCTTCTTGCCTATCGCGGCACACTGACCCGCTACGAAGAGGACCAACTCTTTCTGGATGAGGCTGCCGACCATCAGAAGCAGGAGCAGAACGAGCTGCTGGCGAAGGTAAATAAGATTCAACCTTTCGTGAGGGTAGCGACTGGCGCAACCTGTGTCCTCACGGCCTGCGTCATCGGGTATTACGTCTGGGATGCTGTGCACAACATGATGTAGTTGAGCTGATTCTGAGCTTCGGCTGCGCTCAAGCTGTTTGCAGGCGTGCTTTACGCACTAGCGGATGCCTTCGATGGCGCCCTTTGCAGCCACATCGAGAGCGACAGTCTTGTCCACGCGAAAAATAAAGCCGCTTGGATCCTTCATGCCCCAGTCGACATAGGGAATGGAGAAGTGCGTGTTGGCGGTGGCATTTTGTCCATCGACCTGAATCTGCACCTCCAGCTTGAGGGGATGATCGGCACCGTGGATGGTAATTGTGCCTTCCACGGTTACGTTCTGGGTTGAGCCGGCCTTGACGGCGCCGTTGACCTTCACGGGATGGAAGATGGCCTGCGGGTACTTGTTGCTCTCGAGCACATCCTTCTGCATGTGGCTATCACGAGACTGATTGCCGCTCTCGCCGGTGGCGAGATCGACGAGGATTTCGCCCTCCGCCGCGCCGGTCGCGGGATTGAAGGTGATCAGGCCGCCCTTAAGCTTGAAGGTTCCGTGGACATCGTGCATGTTTCCGCGGAGGGTCCAGTGAATTTCAGTACGGGCGGGATCGATGTGCATAGTAACCGCCTGCGGCGCGGCCTGAGCGTGCAGTAGGGGAGCCAGCGCAAGCAACGCAGCTACCGTGAGAGAGCGCAAGTAAGAGGGCTTCAATTCTGTTCTCCGGTTGCTGGATTAGAGATTCGAAGAGAGAAGCATCTGGCGGCCGAAGCGAGGCGCGTGCTCGACCAGGAAGCGATTGAGGGGCTCTTCTCCCATGTGGACGCGGAGGAGCTTTTCGAACAGCTGCGGCTCGCGCGCGAAAACACGTAGCGCTCGCGCGCGCACGGCGGGCCAGCGATCCATGAGCAGGAGGAAGCGAGCCATGAGCTGAGGCATGCGAAGGGTGGCAGCGTGGCCGTCTGCGTAAGGAGTGAGGCTGCCGCTTTCGATCGATTCGGCAAGTAGCGTGGCCTGACGAAAAGCCACGGCCAGGCCTTCCCCGGTGATGGCATCGACTGAGCCCGAGGCGTCGCCGAGGAGAGCGACGTTGCCGCGGACCACGCGGCGGAGCCTGCGTGTCGTCGTGATCGATCCGCGCTCGCGTGTGGTGACTTCTGCATTCCTTAGCCTTTCTCTGAGAGCTGGGATGCTTTCAATGACCTGGCGAGTGCGGGCGGACGCCGGAGACCGGGTGACAACGGCGACGCAGATCTCGTCTTCCGCGACAGGAGTGACGTAGGCCTGGCCGAGCGGTCCCCAGTGGACCTCGACGTAAGGGCTCCAGGGATACGTGCTCGAAGGGGCGAGGCGGTAGTGCATGCGAAAACCGAAGCGGCGCGTGGGCGGCGTTCCCCGGTCGAGACCGGCCCAGGCACGCACACGCGAGGATTGGCCGTCGGCTCCGATGAGATAGCGATACGCGATGGGTTCGCCGGCGAGAGACAGAGGCTGACCGGCATTTAAGGTGACAGGCGTGCCCCAGCGCATCCGGACGCCAAGCTCACGGGCACGATCGACGAGCAGGCTGTGCAGCTCGAGGCGGCGCAGGCCGATTCCTTCACCGGAAGAGAATTCGGCCGAGACGGTCGAATGGTCGTCGCATAAGCGTATTCCGGGGAATCGAGCGCCATGGGCGCGGGCAGGATCAACGCCAAGACGGGCGAGCTCGCGGCGCGAATCGGGCATGATGCCCTCGCCACAGGCCTTGTCAATGGGCGGCACCAGAGCATCGGCTAACAACACATCGATACCACGCTGCCGGAGCGCGATCGCGGCCGCGAGTCCCGCGGGCCCGCCGCCTACGACCAACACATCACCGACCAACGACTTCATTCTCCTGATTGGACGTTAGAAAGAGCATTTCAAGGGGCCAAAAGCCGATTCATTGCAGCGATTTAATCCGTGCTTAAGCCCTGACCGTCCAATGAGTCTTCCGACCGCGATATCTACTGCCGCTACCACTCCAGCAACAGCATTTCGCAGCAGAATCCCGGGCCCATGGCGGCGAGAATGCTGCGGGTGCCGGGTTTGGGACGCTGGTGCTTCATAATTTCGTCGAGGACAACCAGCACCGACGCGGAAGAAAGATTTCCCACGCGGCGAAGCGCCTCCCACGAAACAGCCAGCGCATCCTTTTCGACGCCCAGGGCCTCGGCTGAAGCATCAAGGACCTTGGGGCCGCCGGTGTGCATGATCCATGTACCTATGTCGAGGCGGGTAAGGCCGTGCATGGCGAGAAAACTGTCGACATCGCGTCCGAGGTTTTCGCGGACGACCTTGGGGACGTCGGGAGAAAGGACGATGCTGAAGCCCTTCTCGGAGATATCCCAACCCATGACGTATTCAGTATCCGGATAAAAGACCCGATGGCTGTCGATGATGCGCGGGCCTGGGAGGGGCACGTTATCTCCCGCGATGAGAACCGCAGCGGCGCCATCACCGAAGAGTCCCGAAGAGATGAGATTGGCGGCGGACATGTCGCCGCGCTGCCAGGTGAGCGAGCATAACTCGACAGAGAGCAGCACTGCGACCTGGTCGGGATAGGCGCGGACATAGTCAGCGGCACGGGCGATCCCGGCGGCTCCGGCGACGCAGCCGAGGCCGAAAATCGGGTTTCGCTTGATGTGCGGGGATAGCTTCATGCGATTGACCAGGCGTGCGTCGATCGAAGGGCTGCACACCCCGGTGACGGAGACGAAGAACATAGCTGCGATCTGCTCGCGCGTAACGCCGGTCTGCTTGAGCAGGCATTCGATGGACTGTTCGCCAAGCTGTTCGGCGACTTCGATCCAGACGTTGTTCGACTTGCCCCAGGTATCCATCGCATTGTACTCACCAAGCTGACGAGAGAAATAGCGCCACTCAACGCCGGTGCGCGAGTGAAGCCGATCGAGGACTGCTCCGTTGTCGGGGCCATTGCCCCAGTAGGCCTTAAGTGCTTCAACCACCTCCTGCTGGCTGAAGTAGTGCGGGGGGAATGCTGTAGCGGTTGCTGCAATGCGCATGCTCTATGTTGCTCCAGTGAGAATAGTAGATTGAGTATGACGGAGCGTCACGAAGAAGTCACGATTACTTCATCTTTGTGTCTCGGGGCGGGGATATCCGGGGAGGTGTTCGCGAGGGAAATCTGCCCCCTTGAATCGGGGCCGAGAGGCAGCCTCACGGTCGGGAATTCGACGACAATCTCAACTCCTCCCGGGGGATTGAGATTGCGGACCCAGGCGCGTCCTCCGTGTGTAAGAGCTACCGCACGGACGAAGGCGAGGCCCAGCCCGTGGCCCTCGGACTTATCACCCTTCGCGAAGCGCTGGAAGACATGATCGAGCAGGTCAGGGGGAAAGCCGGGACCATCGTCTCTTACCCGGATTTGCGCCCGGCCTTCGGATTCGGAGAGAACAATCAAGACTTGAGCTCCTTCACCAGCGTATCGCAGTTCATTTTCGAGGAGATTGGAGAGCAGACGGACAACAAAGCGCTGATCGAGCATTGCCTCCACCGGTTTGTCGGCGATGGTGACCAGGGTCTGGCGACGCTCAACGAAGGCAGGCGCGTAAAGATCGACCACGCGGTGGACGAGATCGGCCAGATCCAACGGCTCGCGGCGAAGGCTAAGCGCTCCGGCTTCGGCCTCGGCTACATCGAGTGAGGTGGTGACAATGTCAGAAAGTCGATCGAGGCTTTCAACGGCTTTGGCCACCAGCTCGCGGGAAAGATTTGGATCGTCGGTGGAAAGAGCGGCTTCGAGACTGCCCCGAACAGAGGTGATCGGACTTTTCATGTCGTGCGCAACGGAATCGGTGAGGGTCCGGAGCTGGTTCACCGAGGCCGAGATGCGATCGAGCATGGTATTGAAGGCGCGCACCAGGCGAGCAATTTCATCGTTGGGCTTGTCGGCTGTAGCGACGCGGCTGCTGAGGTCGCTTGTTCCAATGCCGGCAGCGGCGGTGGTGATGGCGTCCACTCGCTTCAGGGTGCCGCGCAGCCCAAGGACCGTGATCAAGAAGCCAAAGCCCACCATGGCAATCCAACCCAGGACAAAGCAGACCAGAAGGCGGACGAGCATGGCGCGGGCGCTGGTGTCCTGCAGGCCCAGATAGATTCGCCCCGCGCCGGGGCCGAGATCAACAGCGACCACACGAAAGGGCATTTCCCAACCCGGAACCTGCATGGATGCAGCGGAGTGCTCGCCAATCTTCAGTTTTTGAAGGGCGGCGATCAGGATCTCACTATGCTGGGGGCCAACCCACAGGGGCGGCTCTCCAGTGTCTCCGCTTTCGTAAAAGAAGACGGTATTCGCGGTGGAATGATTGCCGTGACTGTCGAAGGCAAACTCTTGCGTAGCCAGTTCGGCGACTTCGCCGACGATGCGGCCATAGACCCTGTCTTTCGGAGTGTTGAGCGCAACCTGCTTCAGCGTCTCGCTTTCACCGACGAGCCAGGAGTCGCTGCGCTCGCGGACGGTTCTTGCGACGAGGCCGTACATCATAAGAAAAACCAGAGCGCTGCCGGCGGCAAAGACAATGGTGCTACGCAGCGCAAGCCGCCACGCGGCGGTGCGATACAGGGAGCCGCTGATCCTGCGTCTAATCCTTGAGAACATAGCCCACTCCCCGCATGGTTCGAATCAGGGGACGCTCGGCGTCGCGGTCCACTTTATTTCGTAACCGATGGATGTGCACATCAACAATGTTAGTCGACGTGTCAAAACGCATTTTCCAGACATGGTCAAGGACCATGCTGCGGGTGACAACGCGGCCTGCATTGCGGCAGAGATATTCGAGCAGGGCAAATTCCTGCTGGGTGAGCTGCAGCTCGATGCCGCCGCGATGGGCTTCGCGCCGGATGAGATCAAGTTCAAGGTCGGCGACGCGCAGGCGGGTGGCCTCGGGCTGATTGGGAGTGCTTCGCCGAAGGAGCGCACGCAGCCGGGCTATTACCTCAGCGACAGCGAAGGGCTTAGTGAGGTAGTCGTCGCCTCCCCGCTCGAGGCCTGATACGCGCTCGTCGACGGAACGCCGTGCAGAGAGAATCAGCACCGGCGCACCGACACCCTGGGAGCGGAGGCGATGGATCAGATCAAGGCCATCTATGTCGGGGAGGGTGAGGTCGATGACCATGGCATCGTGGACCCCCTCGATGGCGAGCCGCTCGGCGTCTCCGCCGCGGGCACAGGGGTCGACGCGGAAACCGGCCTCGGTGAGCGCACGCGTGAGGAAGTCGCGAATTGTGTGGTCGTCTTCGACTACCAGGAGACGCAAGCGGATTCGGTTCCCTTCCCCTACACTCTAAGCGCCCGGCCAGCGAGTTCCAAGGCATCCAGCCAGAAGCGTTTGGATGAGTGTACGGTTTCGAGCACCTGAGTGAGGCCGCGAGTGAAGGACTCAAGGCTCTCCACAGAGACGTTCAAAGGGGGCGCGGCCTTGAGCACCATGAAATTGTTCCCGCAGATTTGCGTGAGAATGCCATGATCGCGATAGAGCCGCATCACGATGATCTGGCCGAACATCGCCGGATGGATGCGGTGAAACGCCTCAAAGGACAGGCGCAGCTTCAACGAGCGGGGCGGGCGAAAGAGGATGCCGGAGAAATGGCCGATGCCGCGAACCTGATCGACCATCTCGAATCCGGAAATGGCTTTGCCCAGGCTTGCGCGGAACTCTCCGCCCTGGCGGAGCGCTCCCACCCCGAGCTTTTCGGACTCCAGAGCCTCGAGGGTGGCGAGGCCGGCGCGCATCGCCAGACCATTCTCGCTGTATGTCGAGGTGTGGACGATGGCTCGGCCTAGAGAGTGGTAGACGCTTTCGTAAACGTGGTCGGTCATGAGCACGGCGCCGACTGGCACGAGACCGCCACTGAGGGCCTTGGCGAGAATGACCATATCCGGGTCGAGCCCGTAGTGATGGCCGGCGAGGAAACGACCTGTGCGGTAGAGTCCAGTCTGCACCTCATCAAGAACAAAGAGGGTGCCGTATTTTCTGCACAGATCCTGTGCTTGCCGCAGATAGCCTTCGGGGGGCAATACGATGCCGCCTTCACCCTGTATCGGCTCGATGATCAACGCGGCGAATTTGCGCGTGACGAGGTGCTTTTCCAGCGCGGAGATGTCACCGAAGTCGATAAACTCAACGCCGGGAAGCAGCGGGCCGAATCCGGCCGACCAGAAGCCGTGATCCATGAGGGCGAGCGCTCCGCAGGTGAGGCCGTGGAAGGCGCCTCTTGCGGCCAGTAGGCCGGTCCGGCCAGTCGCAGCGCGGGCAAACTTGATGGCCGTCTCGACGCCTTCGCTGCCGGAAGTGGAGAAATAGACTTTGTTCAGGCGGCCGCCAGCGCGGGCACAGAGCTTTTCGGCCAATTGGCCGGCAGTAACTGAGACATGGCTCTGCAACATGGCAGGGCCGTAGCCATCGAGCTCGGCGTGCAGTGCTTCGATGACGCGGGGGTGATTGTGGCCGAGGTTGTGGACACAGTATCCGGAGAGAAAATCGAGGATGATGCGGCCGTCAGCGTTGCGGAGTTTTTCGCCCCGACATTCGACGTATTCCGCATTCATTTCGAGCAGGCTCAACAGGCGCGCCCATTGCGGATTGACGTGCTCTGAGTACGCAACCTGGACCCGGCGCGGTCAGCGCAACGGCGCTTTCTCTGCTCATAGTTTTCCGGTTCCTTTTCTTCACGATAGCTGCCGAGGCTTGCTGCCGGATTGCCGGAGAATTACAAAGCCGTCATGGGTACGCACATGGACCCAAGCCTTGTCACAGGAGAGAGGATATTCGGGCGTCTCAGGAAATAATGCGGCGGCGTTTAAACTGGGCAGGACGACTGCTCCCTGTTGGCCACGTCGGTTTGAGGACAGGGGAACCGACTTTCGGCACCATTTCCCAGCGGCTCATCGAGACAAGGAGAAGAAAGACGGCCGGACGAAAGGTCAGAGACGGGACACGGGGCCAACTCAGTGCAAATTCCTTGTATCCGATTTAATTTGTGTGACATCTTTAGATTTAGCGATTTTATTTGCGGCTGCAGGGCAGCTATGCAACACAGCAGCAACCAGACTGAGAGACGCCCAGATTCAATCATTCTCAACCTCCTAAGCGTCGATTACCTTAGGCGTCAAATGTCTCCCAGTAATGTGGAGGAATAATTTTTCTGATGCGTTGTCCCATATTGCGGGAGTCGCCTGTACGGCGCGCCCCAAAACTTTACTTCTGCGTCGTCCTTTTTTTTGTACTTATCCCGTGGGGAGCCCAAGCTCAGCAGGTGCCGGCGCCTGAACCACAAACAGGAAGTATAGTCGGTACAGTCACGGACATACAGAATAATGTCGTCGCCGGCGCCACCGTCGTTCTCCAAGGTCCCGGGATGGGCGATGAGCGCTCTGTCACTGCGAACGATAACGGGTTCTTCTCATTCAGCGAGGTCAAACCCGGGATACCGTACCGCGTCAAAGCCAGCGCGAAGGGATTCGCAATCTGGATTTCGCCGACGATCACATTAACGCCAGGCCAGTACATGGATCTGAAGGAGATAACCCTCCAGCTGGCGGTGGCGGTAACGACCGTGACAGCGTCAGTAAACGAAGTGCAGCTGGCGACCGAGCAGGTTGAGGTAGCGGAGAAGCAGCGTGTACTGGGGTTCATCCCTAACTTTTATGTGGTCTATGACGAGCATCCTGCGCCTCTCACTACGAAATTGAAGTTCAAGCTGGCTCTCAGGACCACGACCGACCCGATTACCATCCTGGGCTCGGCTTTCATTGCCGCGGCCGACCAGGCCGGCGATACTCCCGATTATGGTCAGGGTTGGGGCGCTTACGGACAGCGGTTCGGAGCGAACTACGCGAATGGCGTGACCGACATCATGGTCGGCGGGGCGATCCTGCCCTCGCTGCTGCACCAGGACCCACGCTTCTGGTACAAGGGCGACGGAACAACGAAGGCGCGTGTGCTTTACGCGCTTGCCAACCCTTTCCGAACCAGGGGTGACAATGGGAAGTGGCAGCCGAATTACTCGGGGCTGGGGGGATATCTCGCCTCCGGAGCCATCGCTAACGCCTACTATCCTGAATCGAATCGCGGACCCGGGCTGGTGTTCAGCACCTTTGGCATTGACATAGCGGCCGACATGGCAAACGGGCTGATACAGGAGTTCCTGTTGCGGAAGCTTACTCCGTCAGCGAAGAAGCGAAATTAATCAGCCCGAAAGGGACGGTAATGGGTCAATTTGACAGGTGCTCCTGATTTCCCAAATCAGGGAACCTAGAGATACTCGTTCATCATCCGCGCCCACGTCGGCCAGTCATGGCTGTTGAATGAGTCCCAGATGTAGAGCTTGTGCGGAATCCACTTCTCGCCCATCAGCCGCGAGAGATACTGGTTCGCGCCCAGGCACTGGTCGTCCCACCCCGTAGCCAGGATATAGGTGCTCCGGGCATACCGCTCCAGGTACCACCAGTCGCCCATGTTGCGGAGGTAGTTGGCCGGCGTGTTGAAGTAGACATCGTCGTCGTGATAGCCATTCAGGAAGTTGCTCATGTCGAAGGCGCCGCTCATCGACAGGAAGCCCGTGAAGTGGTCGGGATGGCGCAGGGCGATGTTGACGGCGTGGTATCCGCCGAAGCTGGCCCCCAGGCTGGCCATGTGCGGATTCCAGTTCTTCTGGCGGATGAGGGGCACCACCTCCTCCATCACGTAGCTGTCGTACTGCACATGGCGGGCGATCCGCCAGCGGGGAGGCACCGCCCGGTTGTACCAGCTCTCGGCGTCGACGCTGTCAAGGCAATACAGCTGGACCTCGCCGTTGTCGATCTTGTGGCCGATGGCGCCCACCATGCCACGGTCCTCGAACTCGTAAAAACGTCCCTGCGATGTGGGAAAAACCACCATAGGAACACCGGCATGACCAAAAACCAGCAATTCCATGTCACGCCCAAGCCTTGGAGACCACCATTTGTGGTATTCACGGTTCATAGTCGATTCGTAATCCTGATACTGTATCAGGCAACACTCGCTCTACAGTAAGAAAGTGGAGCAGAACCTGAAATCCCGGCGAGGAAAGGGCAAACGCGGATTGGCGACACAGATCTCGGCTCAGGCACAGCCTGACTCTGCACTACCAGACCCAGCTGTAATCCAATCTCCCCTGGCTGACGCTCCACCTCACCCGCGCCTGCGCTCCCACCCCAGGTTCCACAGCCGCTTCCTGCCCGACGACCGCGACGTCACCGTCTACCTTCCGCCCGGCTACGACGACGAGCCCGACCGCCACTACCCTGTCCTTTACCTCCACGACGGCCAGAACCTCTTCGACCCGCGAACATCCTTCATCCCTGGCCGCACCTGGCAGGTAGCCGAGACCGCCGACGCCGTGATCGAAGCAGGCGAGGTCGAGCCGCTGATCATCGTCGGCATTGCCAACACCGGCGAACACCGCCTGGCCGAATACACCCCCACCCGCGACTGGAAGATGGGCGGCGGCAACGCCGACAAGTACGGCGACCTTCTCATCCAGGACCTGCTCCCCTTCATCGCGGACACCTACCGCGTACGCCTCGGCGTGGACAGCACCGGCCTTGGTGGCTCATCACTCGGCGGCCTGGTCACGCTCTACCTTGGCCTCGAGCACGCCGATCTGTTCGGCAGGCTCGCCGTCATGTCCCCATCGGTTTGGTGGAACCACAAGTCCATCGTCGGCTACGTGAACGAGAGCGCTCCCCGGATACGCCATCATCCCCGCATCTGGCTCGACGTGGGAGACGCCGAAGGCCGCCGGACCCTGGCAGATACCGAACTCCTCCAACGGCGGCTGGAAGTCAGCGGCTGGAAGCCGGAGAGAGAAATCCACTACGAGCGCGTATCAGGGGGCACCCACGACGAGACCGCATGGGCCCAGCGCGTCGGCCCCATGCTGCGCTTTCTTTTCCCAGCAGAGAGACGCTGATCGCTGTTCCTTCTTCGCGGCGCGCTTGGTATACTGAATTGCTGGGAATACGCGCGCGAACCGGCTCTTCTGCCAGAGTTCGTTGAACCGTCTCTCCCCAAACAAGCAGTCTTGAAAGGATTTGCCCTGTGTTAATGATTCGTCTGGCGCGCGTTGGAGCGCGCAAGCAGCCGTACTACCGTGTGGTCGTGATCGAGAAGGAGCGTGCCCGCAATGGCCGGTCCATCGAGGTGGTCGGCACCTACAATCCGCGCACCAATCCCGCTTCCATCGAACTGAAGCGCGAGCGCATCGATTACTGGACTGGCAAGGGCGCGCAGCTTTCCGATCGCGTTGCCAAGCTGGTCGCGCGGCCTGTTGAGGCGCCTGCAGCTTAAACAGCTGATTTCCGATACCACCTCCTCCCCCTGTTGTGGTTTCACGCAAGCGTGGATGCGAAGCTCGGAGAATTCCTCTGTTGTCCACGCGAAGTTACTGATAGTATGGCGCGAGCCCGAGAGTGAAACACCCACGTCCTCAAGGGGGGCCAGGCAATGACGCACGAAGATCGCCCGGATGACATGCAGGAGCTGGTAACTGAAATTGCCCGCGCCCTGGTTGATGAGCCGGACGCCGTTTTAGTTGAAGCCGTTGAACGCGAAGAGAGCACAGTGCTGCGTCTCAGGGTCGCCCCCAGTGACGTCGGCAAGGTGATTGGCAAGCAGGGGCGCACTGCGCGATCCATGCGAACCATTCTCGGCGCAGTCAGCATGAAGCACCATCACCGTTATACGCTCGATATCCTTGAAGAGGATAAGCACGCGGCGCCAGTCGAATAGGTCGAAGCAGCAAGTACGCCCATGAACGACATTGCGTGGGCGATTCTCGCACGCCTCGTTCGTCCGCAGGGCCGGCATGGAGAGATCCTTGCCGATCTGCTGACCGACTTTCCCGAGCGCTTCGCCGACCGCAGGCGGCTGAACCTGGTCGCGTCTGAGACCAGTACTGTGCCCGCTCGCGAAGTAGCCTTGGAGCGGCACTGGCTGCACAAGGGCAGGATCGTGCTCAAGTTCGCAGGTGTGGACTCGATCAACGATGCCGAGGCGCTGCGCGGCTTACTCGTGGCGATTCCGGCGAGCGAGCGGGCACAGTTGGGTGACGATTCGGTCTATGTCAGCGACCTGATCGGCAGTGAAGTTGTCGACCTCACTGCAGCACCAGTCCCTGTCGGCAAGGTCACGGACGTGGATCGCGAAGCTGGCTTGCTTGTCGTTCAGCCACCGCGCGGGCAGGAAATACTGATCCCTTTCGCGAGGGCCTATCTTGTCAAAATCGACACTGCGACAAAACGCATTGAGATGCGTCTTCCGGCTGGCCTGCTCGAGATCAACGCGCCGATCACCGAAGAAGAGCGGCAAACTCTGGACAAGGCCGGGAACAACGAGCAAAGCTGAGAGCGGACGCAATGCGCTTCGACATCATCACCATCTTTCCGGATTTCTTCACCGGCATTTTCAGCAACGGCGTGGTCAAGCGCGCGCTGGCCAACGAACTTATTCAGGTCGAACTCCACGATCTTCGCAACTTCACCCACGACCGGCATCGTACTGTAGATGACCGCCCTTTCGGTGGCGGCGAAGGCATGGTGCTCAAACCAGAGCCGCTCGTCGAGGCAGTTGAATCCCTCGGCGTGACACCGAAAGCAGAGCGTGACCCGCAGCGCGAATCGGTAATTCTGCTTTCGGCTCAGGGGCCAAAGTTCACGCAGGCGACGGCGAGAGATCTGGCAAAAGTCGACCGCATCATCCTGATCTGTGGCCGCTACGAAGGCGTAGACGAGCGCGTCAACGATCTGATCTGCGATCGTGAGCTTTCCATCGGCGACTACGTCCTCTCAGGAGGCGAACTGGCTGCGGCGGTCATCGTCGATGCGACCATGCGGCTCTTACCCGGCGTCCTTGGCAATGAGGATTCGAGCGCATATGAGAGCTTCGGCAATAGCGATGACCAATTCGCTGAGACGAACGGTCCACCGCGCTCGACGCACGGCTCCGGAGGCATTCTTGACTATCCCCACTACACGCGCCCTGCCGAGTTTCGCGGTCTTGCCGTGCCCGAGGTACTCGCCGGCGGCGACCATGCGGCGATTCGCAAGTGGCGCCGCGAACGTGCCCTGGAAAAGACTTTACGCAATCGGCCCGACCTGCTCGACAATGTTGAGCTCACGCGAGAAGAGCGCGCATTTCTCGCGAAGCTGACGAGCGCAAAGCCCTGAATTCCTGTAAACTAAAGGTTCTGACATCATCACCAGGAACGAGTTATGTCTATTCATCCAGTTATGCAGCGGCTTGCAGAGAAACTCAATCGGACCGACCTTCCCGCGTTTGCGGCGGGTGACACGGTTCGCGTGCAGGTCAAGATCAAGGAAGGCGACAAAGAGCGCCTTCAGGCCTTCGAGGGCGTCGTCATCGCCCGCAAGAACGGGGCGCAGGGCAGCTTCACGGTTCGCAAGATGAGCTTCGGCCATGGCGTCGAGCGTATCTTCCCCTTCAACTCCAAGGTCGTCGACAAGGTGGAGAAGATCCGTTCCGCCAAGGTCCGGCGCGCCAGGCTCTTCTACCTTCGCGGACTCCGCGGCAAGGCGGCACGCCTCAAAGAAGTCGAGCGCAGCTAGGTATTCGGCTAACGCCCCGGTTGTCGAGATGTCATCTCAGCCGGGGCGTTGGTGTGTTTGCCCGGTTTCGTCCCCGGTTTTCCACTTCTCTCCGCAGTTGGGTTGCGCGATAGACTCAGGTTGATGGCCCAGCTTAACGAGCCCGATCTCAAACTGGAGCTGGAGCCGGAGCTTCTGGCAGAACAGATCTCCGAGGAAGAAAGTGTCTCGGCCGCAACGCGCAAGCTGCGCATGTTGCGCTCGCTCGTCTGCGGCAACAAGTATGAGAAGGCGGCGCGTCTCCAGGGCGCGACGGTGATCGCCGGAGTCGACGAGGTCGGGCGCGGCGCGTTGTTCGGGCCCGTCGTAGCGGCCGCTGTCATTCTGCCTCCTGATACCCGAATCCGGGGTCTGCGCGACTCCAAGCAGCTGCTGCGCGAGGACCGTGAGCGCCTAGCCAAAGTGGTCGAGCGCAAAGCTGTCGCCATCGCCATTGCAGAGGTCGATGTCGAGACCATTGACCGCGTGAACATCTACCAGGCAACTCGCATCGCCATGACTGTCGCAGTCGGCAAGCTTACGCTCGCGCCTGACCATCTGCTGATCGACGCGATGCGCCTTGACCTCGAGTGCCCGCAGACCAGCATCATCTATGGCGACTCGCTGTCGATTTCGATTGCGGCTGCATCCGTGATCGCAAAAGTTTATCGCGATGGGCGCATGCGCGAGCTCGATCGGGACTACCCCCTGTACGGGCTGGCCTCGCATAAGGGCTACAGCACACCGCAGCATCTGGCGGCGCTGGAGAAGCATGGCCCCTGCCCGCTGCACCGCAGGAGCTTCCGTCCCGTGGCGCAAACATCGCTGCCCTGGGACGATCCGTCGTCGTCCGGTCCCATCTCAGACAATCCCATCCCAGATCTCGCCCCAGATGAGGAGCGATCTTGCCCTTCCGCCTTCTCTGCGTAACCGCGCATCCTGACGACGAGAGCGGAGCCTTCGGCGGGGCGCTGCTTCTTGCCCATCGCGACGGCGTCGAGACCAATCTGCTGTGCCTCACCGATGGACAGGCGGCGCACCATCGCGGCGAGGCGGCCGACGCTGCTGAGCTGGGCCGGATGCGACGCGAGGAACTCGCTGCCGCATGCGAGTTGCTTGACGTGACGCATTGCGAGGTGCTGCACTATCCCGATGGCGCGTTGCCACAGCAGGATTTCTTCGAGTTGGCCGGAGTGATCGCCGAGCGCATCCGGAGGGTCCGGCCCCAGGTGGTGCTCACTTTCGGTGGAGACGGCGGCGTCAACCTGCACCGCGACCACACAATGGTGTCTGTAGCGGCTACTGCGGCCTTTCATTGGGCTGCGCGGGTGGAGTTCTTCCCGGAGCAACTGCAGCGGGGCCTGAATCCTTACTCGCCGCAGAAGCTCTACTACGCGAACACGCCTTTTGTCGTCGTTCGGGACAGGCCGGAGCTGGCGGGGGCGGCGACCGTTCCCTGGTCGCTCACCCTGGAGCTGAGCGGAGAGTTGGCCGAGACGAAGCTCGGGGCTTTTCGAAAGCACAGCACGCAAGCCGGGGTTCTGGAGCGCATCGGCGACATCGTCCGGAAGCATCTCGAGGTGGAGCGTTATCTGCTAGCGGCGGCTCCGGGACGGATCGCAGTGGCTGAGGATGCGGCGATCTTCGCCGGAGTGGTTCCGGACTAGATTCTGCCCACCCCCCACCCCCTCCCCCCTCGCTTTTCTGTAACTCTGTAATCCATTCATTCCGCGATGCTTACGTTTTGTAACTCCGTAAGCCATTCATTTTATTTGGTTATTCCGTAATCCATTCTTATGATTGGACTTAGCTTAGCCGATTGGCCTATAAGCCTGTAAGCCATTCATTCGATGAGTGGAATTTGTAAGCCATTCTTCTTATTGGGCTTACGGGGTTACTCTGTATGGCTCTCCGGACAGAAAAAAGGCCCGACTCCAATGAGCCGGGCCTTCTTTATCTCTATTTCAATTATATCTGTTTGAGCGAAATTCTCGGCCAAGGGAGCTTTACATGGGAGTTCTATATCGCCTTGCCTTGATACATTGGTTTGGCAGGGTGGTGGTATGGAAGACGCTCGACCTGTGTTTCAATCTTAGACATTCGTAACCCGCCCGGCCAATCGCTATCACGGATGGTAAGTCGTCATCCTGGGGTGCAAAGTTATGGCTCTTAAATATCCTGCAGAACAAGCTGCGAAATCAAAGCAGCGGCTTGGATTTCCCAAGTCTCAACCAGAAGCAAATCCGTCCACTAAGAGAATTCACCCCGTTCTGGAGTTGCAAAGGGCTCTCGGCAATCGAAGAGTAGCGGAGCTGATTCGGGCAAAGCGCCTCAGCCCCCAAGGCAACATTCTCCCCTTGCGGCCAAGCTTAACCATCGCCGCAACTCATGATCGTAACGACAAGCGAGCTGAAGAGGTTCAGCAGCCAGTCGCCCAACTCCACCAGCAGCCCGCCAAGGGTCATGTTCAGCAATTGGTGCAACGGGACACCCTCCTGCGTTCGCCGACCGATGATCTCACCCACTCACCCAACCTAAAATTTCACCCGCAAGAGGTGCGCCTGCCAGGCACCACCATTGGAATTACAGCCTCCACACCATGTCGGATCGAAAATCCACAAGACCAGCCCATTGTGTTGGATGATCTGGAAAGCGACAACTCCGCGTTCAAAATCGACCTCAAGAGCAATGCCATTCCAGCTCACGGTCAACTCGCCTTCGAAATCGGATTTACACCCCGTGCCGAGGGTCAGGCCGAGGCGCTAGTCACCGCCTCGCTGCCTATTGGGCCAGTGGCATACCTCCGCGTACACGGTACAGGCCTCTCGCCGAAGCCGGAGCCCTCCGCTGGCCAACTGCCGGGCGACCCGAGGTATAACCCGATGAATCCGCTCGTGCCCCCAGCCCCTGAGCCCGGCGACCCCAGATACATTCCCCAGGTGTACGGACCGGCCTTTAAACCACCCGCGCCAGAACCAGCTAAACCCGCTGCCCCCAAGCTCGCACCTCCCCCGAAACCGGTCGCGCTAGCACAACTCAAACCCCTCGTAACCAGTCCCGCATCTCTTGAATTCGCTGCCACGCTAAATCACGATCCAGTCAAAAAGCCCCTTCGTCTCGAAAATCCCAACGATGTGGGGGTAAATGTTGATGTGCGCATGGACTTTAACGCTCAAGGCGCTACGTTCTTCGTTGAGAACCCGTTCCAGGTCATCGGCCCACATCAAGTGCTCGAAGTACCGGTAAGCGTCGTCTTCCTGCCGGGAACTCTTGGGAAAACCGAAGCCACCGTGCTCATTAGCGAGTCTTCAACCGACCATGCGCCCCATGTACAAACCATACGAGTAAAAGGCACTGCGCAGGAGGAAAAGCCACCTGCCGATCAGCCAGCGATCCCCGACCTGCCCCCCTTCGGCTCAAAAAGTTGGGAACAGGCGCGTGCCCAACTACAGCACTCGAAAAATGCCGCCGCTAACATTGAACGCGAATACAAGCTTTGGGTTCCCAATGAGAAAGAAGTCGCGGATAAGCTCGTCGAAAAGTACGTCAAGTCCGTCACGGATTTTCAGAAGTCGTTACAGACGCTCCTGACCGAGGATACGGTGAGACACCTGGAAAGCCTCCGGCCAGACAATCTCGAGAGCATCCTCTCTTTCCTAGCGGACTTTCCCCTGGCCTTCGTTCCACCCGCGGCGGGAATCGCCAAAGACGCGCTGTTCCTCATCGCTACCATTCGGGAAAACAACGAGACCAACAGCAAAATTACTGAAGCCATAAAAAGTGCCCAAGTCAAAGGAGTTGCCGTCTCGACCGCGATCACCACGCTCACTGACAAAGCGGTTCGTGAGATGAGTGTCGGATCCAAGATCATGGCACACGGTGAGGGCGAGTGGGACAGAATGGTTAAAGGCGAGATGAAAAATTTTGTGGACGAGGAACAGGAGTTAGAGAAATCACCCGGCAATGCTCAAAACATCAAACGAGCCAAAGAAGTCTACGAAAAGGGCGCTTCCATGATGACTAGCTTTCGATCCGCGCAAACCGAGTTCTCCCAGGGTCTGCGCTACATAGCCGAGCGAAGCACTCGGATCGATGGCGAACTCGCCAAGACGTATCAGCAAATCGAAGCCCTGGTGAACGGCCCCGCAAATGCCCCGGCCAGTGGCACCTTCACGCTGGAGATGACCATTGCCCAGGATGGGCCCGGCCTGGAGGAAGTCCGCCGAGTGATTGAATCTAACGATATCGAAGTAACTTCCGTCGAGACCACACCTTGGCAAGCGGTCAGTTTGTACGAACGGCGAAGAACCATCGTTCTCAAAATGAAGGCGGAGGAGACCAAGAACCTCAATCTCCAAGGAGTAATCCGCCGCGCAACAAAGAGTCTGCAAAACCGGCAAGGAGTCATGACCCTCAATTTCAAATGAGGGCTTGAGCGGCATCAATCGAGACGGGCCTAAATATCGTCGAACGTCGTAAGCCGCCTTCAGTGCATCTGAAATTCAGGCGAACCCAGGATCAGGGCGGTGATGGTGTTGAGGGTCTGGGTGGGGTCGTTGGGCGGTTGGGCGCTGGCCAGTTCTTTGTGAATGACGTCGTTGACCTTGGGCGAGACCTTGCCGTCGACGAGCATCTGCTCCATTAGTCCGAGAGCTTCTTCTTGTCCGCTCGGCAGCGGGGCAGACATGAGAGATACGGACTCGGCGTGGCTGCCGCCGTGGAGCGACGCGGGAGCGATTGCTGTGCGCGCCAAAAGTCCTTCGGCCAGCAGGCGGGGCGCGTCAAACTTGATTCCACCGACTTTGCTGTTGGCGAACTGGAGCGAGAAATTCAGGCGGTCGACGATGGCGGCTGAATTCATCCAGTGGTCGGCGGTCGTCGAGTATCCGGTGGGCGGCTGCATCTGGTAGAGCGGCTCGCCCATGCGGGCGATGACTCCCACGAGAGCTCCGGGATTCGACGGATTTGTGTCTGTCGCACGGAAAACGGATGCGACGAATTCCAGCGGTGTCTTCACCTTCACGCGGTAATACTTCTGAGAGTTGAATTCGGGCGAATGAACCATCGTCCGGAGGATCTCTTTGATGTCGCCATCGGTCGCCATATACGTCTTCGCCATGCGGTCGACCAGTTCCTCGGGAGGATCGTCGGCGACGAAGCGCTGAGCTAATTTGTAAGCAGATAAAGTGCGCTGTCTGCGGCTGCGCGGCCAGCCATTCGAGAGCGCGCTGGCCCTCCTCGTATCCATTCTCCGAAACCTTTTGGCCGAACCATTGCTTCGAGCCGGGCTCGTGTTTGCGGGCATCGAAGACGAATCCCCCGCCCTGCTGCGGCTGATCGATGGTCCATCCGGTCATGATCTTGGCCAGATTGGTGACGTCGGCCTGCGAGTACCCGCCGTTCACGCCGACGGTGTGCAACTCCATCACTTCCCGGCCATAGTTCTCGTTCAGGCCGCGCTGCTGCTTTTTCTGGTTCGGCCTGCCGGCGGCCATCGAATCCGGCCCGATGCTCGACCAGTTGTCGAGGTAGAAGAGCATGGCGGGATTCTGCGCGGTGGCGAGGAGCAGGTCGCGGAACTTGCCGAGGGCATGGGCACGGATGGCGTCGCGCTCATAAGTGGGCGTGTACCACTGCGTCGCTTCCTTGCGGATATCGACGTTGAAGTGGTTGTACCAGAAGTCGGTCATGACTTCCTGGAGCTGGCGCTCGCTGAGAACGGCGCGCACCACCTTTGCCTGCTGCAGCTCGTTGTCAATGACGCGCATGCCATCGGGACCGCCGGCCATCAGGTTGAAGAGCTCTTTCTGACGTGGATTGAAGTCGTTGATCAGAAGACCGCGCTGCGGGTCGGGGACAAATTCGGCGAGCGTGGCGCGCTGGTCGACGGGCATCTTCATGAGTGCCTGGATACGCTCGTCTTTAGGGAAAGCAAGGACTTCGTCGGCGAGGACGGCGGCGGCGGCCTGCTGCTGTTTGCGGTGAGTGGCCTTCTGAGCCTCGGCCATGTCGGGGGTCATGTCGACTGTCGCCTGGCCGGCGACGTTGGTTCCGGCCTGAGCCGCGCCCTGCTGGGCTTCCTGCTCGGCCTTGCGCTTGTTGTACTTCGCGAGCAGGACTTCATACGCGCCAGCCTCAACGGGGTCGGGCGGATATGGCCGCTTGCCTTCGGCAGTCTGGCGGATCATCTGGTTGGACGGGAACTCGGCGAGCAGCTGGTTGGGAGGCAGGTAGAGCGAGGGATAGTCGGCGAGGCGCTTGTCGAGGATCGGGTCGGGGATGCTGTCGGGGTTCAGCTGCTGCTCGAACCACGCGTCCGGGCCCATCTTCATCACGGCTTCGACGTCGCCAGGGCGCGGACCGAAGGTGAAGCGGTTGAGCATCTGAATGGCGCGCTCTTCGCTGTTGAGCGGAGGCAGTGCCGGGGCGGCTGCGGTGTGGCGGGATGGGGCAGGCACCGGCTTTTGCGCGACTTTCTTAGACTGCGCAGCGCATAAGACCGTGGCGGCAGCCAGCATAAACAGGAGAAGGGCGGTTCGGCGCATAAGAGATCCTGATCGGTGCCAGACGCCTTTATAGACCCTTGCAGAACGGGGTGAGTTGCGCAGAGCTATCCAGTTACTGGCTTTTTCCGGCTCGACCACCATGTCAGGATAGGGCGGGCGGCGAGCAGGGCGAAGAGCACCAGGGTAATGGTCATCGGGGTCCGGACGCCTGGCTTCACGCCCCACCAGTAGTGGACGACTCCGGCGATGGCGGAAAAGTAGGCCAGGCGGTGCAGGCGGTTCCAGTTCCTGCCGCCCAGCTTGCGGATGGACCAGGTGGTCGATGTGAGGGCCAGCGGGAGCATGAGCGCCCAGGCGGTGAGACCCGCGGTGATGAAGCGGCGCCTGGTGATGTCGTCGATCATGGCGGCAAGGCTGAAGCCCGCGTAGAGCCAGACGTAGGTCAGCAGGTGCAGGCAGCCATAGAAGAAGGCGTAGAGGCCGAGCATACGGCGGAAGCGGATGATCGATGAAAACGCAGGAGAGAGCGGGGTGAGCAGCTTGCGCACCGGCGTGATGGCCAGCGAGATGACGAGCAGGCGCAGGGTTCCGCGGCCGGTGAAGAAGGTGACGGTGGCGGTAGGGTCGGGGCCGAGATTGTTCTGAATGAGATGGAAGACCAGCCAGGCGACGGGCGCGAGGCAGGCGGTGTGGACCAGGACTTTCAGGATGACGACAAGGCGATTGGACATGCGCTATAGCATTTCCAGAATACAGTGCTCTCTTTTATTTCCTTCCGGGTCGCCGCTCCTTGCTGGTCGCGTCGGCTTGAGGATGATGGCTTCGAGTTATTTCCAATTCTGAAAATGCGTTAGAAATTCTTGCGCAGATCCATGCCGGTGTACAGCTTGGCCACCTGGTCTCCATAGCCATTGAACATGAGCGTGGGCTGGCGCTGATGGAAGATAGATGCGCCGATGACGCGCTCGGTCTTCTGGCTCCAGCGGGGGTGATCGACGTCGGGATTCACATTGGAATAGAAGCCGTATTCGTTGGGGGCCATCTCATTCCAGGTGGTGTGCGGCTGCTTGTCGACGAACTTGATCCTGACGATAGACTTGGCCGACTTGAAGCCGTATTTCCAGGGCACAACGACGCGCACCGGTGCGCCGTCCTGGTTGGGCAGCGTTTCGCCGTAGAGGCCGAAGGTGAGCAGTGTGAGCGGATGCATGGCCTCGTCCATGCGGAGGCCTTCGGAGTAGGGCCAGTCGAGATTCGCCTCGCTCAGGCCGGGCATCTGGCCGGGATCAGCGAGCGAGATGAACTGGACGAATTTGGCAGACGGCAGGGGCTCGACCTTCTGGATGAGCTCGGAAAGCGAATAGCCAACCCAGGGGATCACCATGCTCCAGGCTTCGACGCAGCGGAACCTGTAGATGCGCTCCTCGAGCGGATGAAGCTTCATGAGCGTGTCGATGTCGATCTTCTGCTTGTTCTTGACCAGACCCTCGATAGAGACGCTCCAGGGGCGGGTCTTGAGCCGCCAGGCATTTCGCGCGGGGTCGCCCTTGTCCACGCCGAATTCGTAGAAGTTGTTGTAGTGGGTGATGTCCTGGAGGGAGGTGGGGGTTGCGCCAGTGAGAGAAAGAGGACTCTTGACGACGGTCAGCTTGGTATCGGCATGTGCTGTGTCCGGGGAAGCCAGCTTTGCGATGGTCTTGCCGGCAATGACTACCGTGCCTGCCGCCGCTGCACCTGCGATAAATGCGCGGCGATTGAGCCAGGCGGATTTCGGCGTGACCTCTGAGTACGGGATGTCCTCCGATTTACGTTTCAGCATAAGATTGAGCCTTCACTCATACGACGCATTTCATCGTCGCCCGTTACAGTACGCGCCGGCAAGAGTGCTGGATGCTTTGATGAACGCAAAATCGGGAAGGCGCGCCCAGGAAGCGCGGATCACCAAGGGCAGCCGGGCGCAAAAAGCCCGGGACTCCTGCAATGCAGTCCCGGGCCTGAGATTACTTTGTGCCGGTGGCGACTGGCGCCGGGGTTTCGTCAACTGCGGCTACAGCCGGAACTGCTTTTGCCACGGCGGGCGCAGCTGGAACCGGAACAACCTTCGCAACCGCGGGCGCGGATTCGGATCCTGCGCCGACGACCCGCGCCAAGCTGCGGTCAATCGTCTCTTTGGGGACATAGCCGACGATCTGGTCGGCCACCTTGCCATCCTTGAAGAGCAGAAGCGCGGGGATACCGCGAATTCCGTAGCGCATCGGAGTCGCCTGGTTCTGGTCCACATTCATCTTGGCGACCTTGACCCTGCCGGCGTATTGGGTGGCTACCTCATCGACGGTAGGGCCGAGCGCCTTACAGGGGCCGCACCACGCTGCCCAGAAATCCACAAGCACCGGCTGCTCGGATTTCAGAACTTCCTGATCAAAGTTCGCGTCGCTAAGTTCCACGATTGATTGAACGGCCATGATTCTCCTTGGCTCACTGCTCGAGTCTCTGGTTCGCACGCTATTCTGGCGAATCCCTCATCTCAGTGTACCGAAGATATAGATGCCGTAAAGGTCAAAAAGTCGCAGGAGCCGAGGCCTCCCAAGGGTCAAAATGGGACACCTGTTCTCAGTGAGATACCGCCCGCGCCCATCCACTTGCAAGATCACAGCGGACGGGCACGGGAAGAAGGTGGGAGCGAGCGTTGGTTAGATACCGCCGCGGCTAGCCGAATCAGCCTCATCGGCAAGCTTATTCAGGGCGGTGAAGAAGGCCTTGGGTTGGCCCTGGAACAGGTTCATAGCCGTCAGGAAAGCCGCCACAGCTCTGGCGCCTGCGAATTTGTCTGTCAAGGGGCGGATGATGGCACAGTGAGGGAGCTTAGCGTTGATGAATTCGCAGGGAACGGGGAAGATCAGGCTGGGCTGCTTGATTGGATTGAGAGGGTTGAAGAAATCGGGGAAGGTCAGGCCCCCATCCGAGACGGGCGCGACGGGCTGCTGGACTCCGTTGCCGGCAAAATCGACCCACTCCAGGAAGTGAGCGACTTCATCTCCACCGATTCCGAGGGTAATTTCGAGAACCTCTTCGCTGCTTGCTTTACGGGACATAGCGGCATAGAGGCTTGAGCCGCCCTGTTCGATCGTGCCAAAGTGAAAGGCCGCGGTATTCGCGATTACCTGAATATGATTGACCCCATCGAAGTCCGCATCCGTTCTGGGAATCGCAGTACGGTTGGTGATGGTGACGGCTTGCGGGAAGGTGGCGCCCATGTCGGGGTTTGTCGTACTGCGATAGCGGATGAACCAGCTGGTGTCCACATTCAGATGCATCAGGTTGGTCAGGCGCCCGATATTCTGAGCTCCCGTGGCTGTGCTTCCCTGGAGATTGCGGAATGCGTCCAGGTCGACCGGTTCCTCGCCTTTCGATTCCAGATAGGCGTTCAGGAAGGCCGCGTGGCTCACTTCATCCAGCGTGTTGCTGGTAATGTATTGCGGACCGTCGCCATCGAGGTTCGACAAGGCCAGCTGATAGGCGTTCAACGGTGGGTTTGGATTTGGGTCTACCTCGATGGGTGGATCATTGCCGATACCACCCAGTTCCGCATACTGAGTCCATAGATCGCTTTCGATGAGTTCGGCTGCAGCCAGAAAACGAAGAATGGCAGCATCACCCCTGGTCAGGCCGCCTCTGCTGTCCTGACCAAAAGCTGGTTTCCCTGCGCTAAGTAATCCGGCGCCTAGAGTAGCTGCACCGCCTGCCAGTACTCCGCTTTTCATAAATGAGCGGCGGTTTACTGGACGCTTCGTAAGACTTTCAGATTTCTCCATGATTCTCCTCATTCCGCAACTAAAGCGGAGCTAAATAAAGCTGGCCCGAGTGAACAGTAGGCGTTCGGGCCGGGAGAGTTGCCACAGATAAGTCCGGAGGTCGTCTTATTGTTGTAAGGGTTATGTCACCGAAAGAGCGCGCTAAGTTAACGGACTGTTATCCAGAAGTATCTAATCAATCAAAAGCATTAAGGATAAGTTGGAGACTTATGTTCAGTAACAGATAGTCCTCACCATGGCAATTAGCGCGTGCCAAGTTATGTCCAGAAACTGGCCGGGCGAGGCAGGCCGATTCAACGCTTCGCAGCGTTCTGTAATGCTATCCACTCATCGTCGGATTGTGCGGCGACTGCTCCGTGAGCAAGAGCAAACTGGACGAATCCATCGGGAGCGTTTCTGACTCCGAAGATATTCGCGAGGCGCATGGATGCAATCTCCTTCCAGCGAACTTCGCTCAGATCGGCGCTTCGCAGATCGGCGGAGGAGAAGTCGGCCCGCGCAAGGTTCGCGAAACCAAGGTCCGCACCCGTCAGATCGGCTTCCGTAAGGTCGACGTCGCTAAGTTGCGCATGATCAAAATCAGCGTTGCGGAAGTTTGCCGCCCGCAGATTGCAGAAGCTTAAGTCGGACGAACGCAGAATGCTTTGCCGCAGGTCGGCCGCCTGAAAAGAGCAACGGCTGAGCATGGCATTGGACAGCTGCACACCCTGAAGAAAGGCCATCGAGCCGTCAAGACCGATAAGAGGGACGCGATCCCGGTTCAGCTCCTCAAGAGCTTCGATGCGGCCTCCGCTACCGCCCTTGCCCTGCGCGCTGTTGATCACGGCCCACGCGGCGCAGTGCCTTTGGCGTGTGCGATCGCCGCTGCCGGCGAAGTAAAAGAGCACGGCGACCAGCACGGAAAATGTGCTGAGGTACTCGAGCACCTCAAGCAGAGCCCAGTTGCCCAGCCCCCACGCCAGCCATTCCAGATACCACTCGAGCCTGGCGAAGGGAACCTGCCAGGGACCGCGACACTGAGCCCGGCGTTCGAGCCATGGCAAGGGATGGGAGGGTTCGTACAGCCGGCGCATGCCGTACATTTTCTATGATCGGAGCTGCGCCGCAAAATAAAAGCGCCCGGGCTCCTGTTAAGAAGCCCGAGCGCTAGAGCAGCCCTCCCCCAGAACTGCCCACGGTGTGAAAGTATTGCCTCTTCATAGGTTCTGGCAAGGAATCTTAGGTAATCCCAAGGTAATAGAAGCCCTGCGTTACGAGAGTGGTAGCATGGCGGGACGCATCTCCGCCGGCTGGTTTACGATCTCGCAGCGCATGAATTCAATCGGGCCGAGTCCGTTGACGGCCTGGCGGATACGCGCATGTAAAGATTCACTGTCGCGCGAAGACTCCACGAGCACCAAGACGCCGGGACCGGCGCCGCTAAGGGAGACTCCGAGGATGCCTTCCGATCCTGCCAGCGGCAACAGGCGCGGCAGCAGAGGACAGGCCTTGCTGCGATAGGGCTGATGCAGGCGGTCGCGCATGGCCTCGGCGAGCAAGTCGCCGCGCCCGGTCGCAAATGCCGCTGTGAGGACGGCCACGCGCTGCAGGTTGGCCACGGCATCGACGCGCTCGTAGCTGGCCGGCAGGATGGCGCGCGATGCTGAGGTTGCGAAGGGCTTCTCCGGAAGCACCAGCAGCGCCTGCCAGGCTTCGGGCACCGGAATCGAGACCGCGCGCACATTCGCGCCATCCCAGCAGCCGGCAATGAAGCCGCCCAGCCAGCAGGCGACGGCGTTATCAGGATGGCCTTCGAGCCTGGTGGCCTCATCGAGAATCTGCTCGCGATCCCAGCCAAGGCCGCCGAAGTGTACGGCCAGCGCCACTCCAGCGAGGCGCACGGCTGCCGACGATCCGCAGCCCATGCCGAGCGGAATTCCGTTGTTGACTTCGAAGGCCAGCGGTATCACCTCGCGCTCGTTCGCGGCCAGCGTTTTGCGGTAGACGTCGAGAAGCAGATTGCGCTCAAGCGCTCCGCAGACTTCTGGGCCGCGGCCCGTCGCATGGATCGAAAACGCCTCGGCCTCGCGAGCCTCGATTTCGAGGTATACGTTCAGCGAGATGGCCAGCGAGTCGAATCCCGAGCCGAGGTTGGCAGAGGTGGCGGGCAGGCGGAGATACAACGGAGGCCGGTTCACTGCGCCACCTGTTCGAGCGCGCTCAAGACCTGATCGGGGTCAGCATCGAGCTCAACAGGATTGCGCCGCGTCATATCGATCTCCGCGCGCAGTTGCGTCAGCTCATCGTCACGAAGGAGATCTCCGCGATGGTACTGGATGGTGTAGTCGGAGTCTTTGAGCGTGTGGCCGGTGAGCAGAAGCACCACCGTCTCCGACCGATCGATCTTCCCTGCCGCGATGAACTTTCTGAGGCCGGCGAGCGTGACGGCGGAGGCGGGCTCGCAGCCGATGCCCTCCGCTCCGATTTCGGCCTTAGCCAAAGCTATCTCGGCTTCGCTGACCTGCTCGACCCAGCCGCCGGTGGCGTGTACCACGCGCACAGCCTTCCTCCACGACGCGGGATTGCCGATGCGGATGGCGCTGGCGCGCGTGTCGGCCTGGACCGCCGTGAGCTCGCGGCCATCGCTCGACTGCATGCTGCGGTAGAGGGGGTTCGCGCCCTCGGCCTGCACAACGGAGATCTTCGGCACACGGTCGGTGAGGCCGAGGTGCTTCATCTCAAGAAAGGCCTTGCCCAGCGCGGAGCTGTTGGCGAGATTGCCTCCGGGCACGATGAGATGGTCGGGCACCTGCCAGTCGAATGCCTCAGCAATCTCGAGCGCGGGCGTCTTCTGCCCTTCGAGGCGGTAAGGATTCACGGAGTTGAGCAGGTAAACTGGCGCGCGGCGAACCACTTCAGCGAGTACGCGCACGCAACCGTCAAAGTCGGTGCGCAGCTGGCAGGTGAGCGCGCCGTAGTCGATCGCCTGGGAGAGCTTGCCCCATGCGATTTTTCCTTCGGGAATCAGCACCAGGCTGCGCATGCCAGCGCGCGCGGCGTAGGCGGCCATCGCGGCGGATGTGTTTCCGGTCGATGCGCAGGCGACCCAGGAGAATCCCCGCTCATGCGCGACAGAAAGAGCGGCCGTCATGCCCGTGTCTTTGAACGAGCCGGTTGGGTTCATGCCCTGGTGCTTGGCATAAAGGCCGGCGATGCCCGTGGAGCGCGAAGCACGAGGCAAATGATAAAGCGGCGTGTTGCCTTCGCGCAGAGAGACGATGTTGTCCTCGTCGCGCAGGATGGGCAGCAGATCGCGGAAACGCCAGACGCCGCTCTGGTCCCTGAGGTCGCTCGACGAGCGGCGTTCCTTCCAGAGCCAGCGCAGCGCGCTAGGGTTGGGGAGATTGCGCTTAACGGCGGTGGCGGCCTGCGAGCTCCACGCGGGATATTCGACCTCGTACAGATCTCCGCACTCGGGACAGCGGAAATTCTCCTTCAGGTCTTCGTGCGCGATCACGCGGGCGCACCCGGTGCAGCGCAACTGGTGGGTGTCTTGCATCATGATGATTCTTTTCAGAATACCAGCGCGAGCGAGACGTTCAGGCGGGGCCGTGTTTGGCGAGGATCGGCGATTCGCGTGTGTCTCATATCAATAATTACGTGGATTTTCGTATAAAATCGCCTAATGGCGTCTCCGCTGACACCCCGTGCCGCTGCATTACGGCTGGGAATCTCTTACCCGACGATCAAGCAGTGGATCTACAAAGGCAAGATCAAGACGGTAAAAACGCCCGGCGGCCACTATCGCATTCCCGAAGCGGAACTGGACGGATTTCTGCACAAAGCGAAGCATCCGGAGACTCCGAAACGGCAGATGATGCGCGCTGTGAGCGGACGGAACCAGCTAACAGGCCGCATCGTCGAGCTGAAGTATGACGGACTTCTCGCCCAGGTGAAGCTTTCCATCGGCGGCCAGGTGATTACGTCGATCATTACCGCGGAGGCCGCGCGGGAGATGCAGCTCACGGTCGGCGAGACGGTCGCGGCTCTGATCAAATCAACCGAGGTGATGGTGCTGCGTGTTTGACCGCCGGCGTGTGTTGCTCTTTCTATTGGCCGTGCCCTTAGCTGTATCGGGGGCGCAGAGCGCGCCATCGGCGCAGCCAATGATCCGGATCGCCGCCGCCGCTGACCTGCAGCCCGTTCTGCCTCCGCTGTTGCTGGAGTTCCAATCGGAAACCGGGATTCGCGCGGAGGCGTCGTATCAATCATCGGCAACGCTGGCAACGCTGATTCTGAACGGTGCACCTTTCGATCTGTTCCTGGCCGCGGATTTGAGCTTTCCGCAGCGGGTAATTGCGGCGGGGCTTTCTGAAGAAACAGAGCCGATTGCCTACGCGCGCGGCACGCTGGTGTTATGGGCACGCAAGGACGGCCGCTTTCGCTCGCTCTCGATGGACTCGCTGAAGGACCCGGCGCTCAAGTCGGTCGCGATGGCCAATCCGGAGCATGCGCCTTATGGGCGCGCTGCGCAGGCGGCGCTCACTCATCTCGGCTTGTATGACGCGCTGAAGCCGAAGCTGGTGATCGCCGAGAATATCGCGCAGGCGGCACAGTATGTGGAGTCGGGCAACGCGGAGCTGGGCCTGATCTCGCTCACATCGGCGGTAACGCCCCGCCTGCGGGCCAGCGGGCAATATGTGCCGGTGCCACAGGATGCGTATCCGCCGATACTGCAGGGCGCGGTGATCCTCAGGCACCCATCGGGGACGCAGGCGGCGCACCGCTTTCTCGATTTCCTGGCAACGGCGCCCATCCAGCACCAGCTTGAGGTTGGGGGTCTTTCTCCGGCGAAATAATGGACCTGCAGGCGCTCGCACTCACGCTTCGTCTGGCCGCGGTGACGACGGCGCTGCTGTTGTGTATCTCAGTGCCGCTGGCTGCGTGGATTGTCTTTACCCGCTCGCGGCTGCGGGCGCTGGTGGAGGCTGTGTCGACGCTGCCGCTGCTGCTGCCGCCCACGGTCCTGGGGTTCTATCTGCTGGTGCTGCTCGGCCCGAGAACTGCATTTGGACAGGCGTGGATTCATCTCACCGGCCATCCGCTGGCGTTTTCTTTTTCAGGACTGGTGGTGGGATCGGTGATCTACAGCCTGCCCTTTGCGGTGCAGCCTTTGGTTGCAGGCTTCGCGGGGGTGGATCATGCGCTGCTCGAACAGGCTCGTCTGCTCGGAGCCTCGCGCCTGCGCATGTTGCGAGCGGTGCTGCTGCCGCTCTCGGCACGCTCGCTTTTGACGGCGACGGTGCTGTGCTTCATGCACACGGTCGGTGAGTTCGGCGTGGTGCTGATGATCGGCGGGAATATCCCCGGTGCGACGCGGACTCTTTCGATCCTGATCTACGACCAGGTGCAGGACTTCGCCTATGCGCAGGCGAATCGCACGGCGCTGGTGATGGTGGCGATCTCGCTGGCGGCGCTGGTATTGCTCTATTCGCAGCGGCGGCACGCACCGGGCGGAGAGCGCCATGCTTAAAGCGGAAGTGCAGTTCAGGCGGGAAGGCTTCGAGCTAGACGTGTGCTTCATGCTTGGCGCGAGCTGGACGGTGCTCTTTGGTCCGTCAGGAGCTGGAAAGTCGACGCTGCTGCGCATTCTGTCAGGCCTGCTTGCTGCGGATCGGGGTTACATCTCATTGGGTGAACGAATCCTGACGCACACATATTCCGGGCTGCAGGTTGGACCTGGACAGAGGCGCATCGGTTTCGTAACACAGCAGGCAGCACTGTTTCCGCACCTCACGGCACGGGCGAATATTGCCTTCGGGCTGCACGCTCTGCAACGCGGGGAGAGAGACGCGCGTGTTGGTGAGATGCTGGCGTTGTTCGACGCGGCATCGCTCGCTGATCGCAAGCCCGGTGCGTTGTCCGGCGGGGAAAAGCAGCGCATTGCACTGGCGCGGGCGCTCGCGCCGCGTCCGGAACTGCTGCTGCTCGATGAGCCATTCGCCGCGCTCGACCTTGCGGCTAAAGGAGCGATCGTGGAAAAGCTGCGCGCAAGCAATGTGCCCGTGCTCTATGTCTCGCACGATCTCGCCGATGCCTGGCAGATGAACGCGGACGCGATTGTGCTGGACGCAGGAAAGATCCGGTCGCGAGGACCGGCGCGAGCGGTGCTGGCTCCCTATCGTGAGCAACTGCTCGCACAGCTCGGAGCGGGGAAAGCCTCAGAGTCGAGTGTCCGGATTTAAGAAGATGCCGGACCCAGGAAAACAGGCTCGGGTTCGAGGCGAATGCCGAAGCGCTGCTCGACGGCTGCAATGATCCGGTCACGTAGCGCGAGGATGTCGGCGGCTTTCGCGTCTCCCCGATTGATGAGCGCAAGCGTGTGCCGGCTTGAGATTCCCGCCGGGCCCAACGCGTAGCCCTTGTGAAAGCCCGCCTGCTCGACGAGCCATGCAGCGGGTAGCTTGACGAAGCCTTCCCCGGCCGGATAGCTGGGCACTTTGGCGTCGAATTGAGTTGCGATCTGAGCGTAGTGTTGCGTGCGGACGACGGGATTCTTGAAGAAGCTGCCTGCGCTGCGGCAGTCGGGGTCTCCATCAACGATCAGCATGCCCTTCCCGCGGCGGATGCTCCTCACGGCTCTGCTGACCTCGCCGAGTGACGGGTTCAGGTCTCCGGCGAAATACTTTTTTAAGTCGGCGTAGTCAATGCGCGGATCGCCGTTTTTCTTGAGCGCATAGTCGACGCGGGTGACGATGTATCGTCCGCGTTCGGTGGAGTTGAAGATGCTGCGCCGGTAGGAGAATCCGCAGTCCTCCGGTGACAACTCTCTGATCTCAAGGGTGGTCAGATCGATGGCACGCACGGCGACGATCGTCTCGGCAACCTCCTGTCCATAAGCGCCGACGTTCTGAACAGGAGTACCGCCCACGGTTCCCGGAATGCCGGCGAGGCACTCGATGCCGGAGTAACTTTGGGCCACGGCTTGTGTAACAAAGCTGTCCCAGTCTTCTCCAGCGGCCACGTGAAAGAGATCGCCTTGTTGGTCGATGCCTTTGAGCGCGATGCGGAGAACGAGGCCGGGAAAGCCCTCATCGGAGACGAGAAGATTGCTGCCTCCGCCAAGAATGAAGAGAGGCAGGTTTCTTACGCGAGCGAAATCGACGCCTTCGAGAATCTCGTCCTCGCTGGCGGCTTCGGCAAAGAAACGCGCCGGTCCTCCGATACGGAAGGTGGTGTAAGGGCCGAGCGGGACTTGTTCGAGAAGGTGCATTGCTAGCTAGTGACGATCTCAGAGAAGTCGGCGATGGAGGAGAAATTGCCGAGAACTTCCGAGATCAGCGCTAAACGATTAGCTCGGATGGCCGGATCGTCCACTATAACCATGACCTTATCGAAGAAAAGATCAACATGAGGGCGGAGCGTTGCGATCAATTCAAGCGCCTGACGATATTGGCCCTTCGTTCGAAACATTTCTACAGGTAATGCAAGGTTTCTCACGTGTTTGTGCAATTCATGCTCGGCAGCTTCACTAAAAAGACTCTCATTAGCGAAGGTAACCTTCCGTAGTTCCCAGTCGAACTGCCCTTTCTCAGACGCCTGCCGAAGAATATTCTTTATTCTTCTAAAAGCCGTTGAGATCGCTTCAAAGTCCTCAGAACCGCGCACAGTAGTGAGCGCTTTGGCACGGGCGATGGTGTCCGGTATATCGTCGAATCCTGTGGCGAGTACAGAATTGACAACGTCGTAAGCGAAGCCAAGAACATCACGAAGGTAGAATTCGAGGCGCTCGTGGAAGAATCCGCGCAGACTCTGGCGCAACTCAGGATTCAACCAATCGGCTTCGCTATCTAAGTCAGAAAGCTTCAAGTGCAGAGTTGATTCTGCAATGATTTTTACGATGCCATTCGCAGCCCGGCGCAAGCCGAAAGGGTCTTTTGAGCCAGTAGGCGCAAAGCCAATAGAAAACATGGCTTCGATGGTCTGAAAACGATCAGCTATGCCAAGCAGTTGGCCTTCGATCGTGGGAGGAATCGGATCGTTGGTATTGGCCGGAGAGTATTGCCAATAAATTGCCTGAGACACTCTATCATCAAGCCCTTGAGCACCTGCATACAGCCCGCCCACCACACCTTGAAGCTCAGTAAACTCCTTTACCAGTTCTGTCGTTAAGTCCGTCTTGGCTAGTTGTGCGGCCATGAGGAGAGCGTTGACGTTAAGTTTGACGTGGCTATCCACGACAGCTGCTAAACTGGCTGCGAGATTCTCAGTCTTCTTGGTCTTGTCGTAATAACTCCCCAGATCTTTCTGAAACGTCACCGCCTTCAGCATCTCGACGCGGTCGACGAGGGAAATCTTCTGATCGACGGTCCAGAAGAAGCGCGCATCGTTGAAGCGGGCACGCAGGACACGTTCGTTGTTGTGGCGGATAATCTCTGTGCCTCGCTCATCAGCCTGAGTATTTAGCACGGTCAGGAAATGCGGCGCGAGCTTGCCCTCTGCGTCCTCAACGGCAAAATATTTCTGGTGGTCGCGCATCACGGTGACCAGCACTTCTTCAGGCAGCGAGAGGTATTCGGGATCGAAGCTGCCGAGGAGAACCGAAGGCCACTCGGTCAGGTTGGTCACTGTGTCAACCAGCGCTTCGTCCTCGCGCCAGCGGGCTTCGGGTATGGTTCGTGTCGTGGCGTCGAGGCCTTTGCGGATGCGATGCCTGCGCTGTTCAACATCGGCGGTGACGAAGGCGGCTTCGAGCGCGATCAGGTAATCCGAGGCATGCTCGACGGTGACGGCGGCGTCTCCGTGAAGAATGCGATGGCCGTAGGTAAGGTTTGCGGCGTGCACGCCGGCAAACTCGGTCGGCACGATGGCGTGATCGAGCAGAGCGAGCAGCCACTTGACGGGGCGTACGAAGCGCTCCGGCTTCCCGGCGCGCCAGTACATGTTCTTTGGCCAGTAGAGCGCGGCGAGTTCTTTTGGCAACTGCTCAGCGAGAATCTCAGACGCCGTCTGACCTTTGCGCTCCACAACCGCCGAGACGTATTCGCCCTTCGCGGTGGTGATCTTCTTGAGTGCGGAGACTGCCACTGCCGCCTTCTTCGCAAAGGCGTGCGCGGCGGACGTGGGCTCACCATTCTTGAAGGCGACGGCCCATGACGGTCCGGTGACTTGCTCCTGCGTGTCGGCCTGGGCTGCTTCGACTCCCTTGACCAGCACGGCCAGGCGGCGAGGCGTGGAGTAGCTATGAATGGTAGTCGTTCCATCCCACCCTTGGCTTCGCTCAGGATGGGGCACCCAGAGACGTTCCCGGGTCAAAAGATCTTCAATGCGACGTGCGAGTTCAGCCTGTGCGGCCGCGATCATGCGAGCGGGGATTTCTTCGAGTCCAATTTCAAAAAGAAAGTTCATATCTGGCTTCTAGCCGTTAGCTTCTAGCTACCAGCTGGGTGTTGCTGCTTCGAGTTGCTAATGTCTGCAAATCAGAATCTCAAGCAGACCTTAAGTATTGGCGAAGCAGATCCTTCGACTTCGCACGCCGCGGCGTGCTTCGCTCAGGATGACACGCTCTGAGCTGATGCCGTTTGCTGCCCGACATACGCCTTCGCCACTCCCACAGCCAGCGCGCGGATGCGGGCGATGACGCCCACGCGTTCGGTGACGGAGATCGCGCCGCGAGCATCGAGCAGGTTGAACATGTGTGAGCAGCGGAGGCAGAGATCATAGGCTCCGAGGACCGGAAAGCGGCGCTGCTGGGCGCGAGGGTCTTCGGTGGTGGCATCTTCAGCGGCGGGGATAACGGGCGCTGTTTCCTCTGGGCTGTCCTCGTGCACGACGCGCTCGTGAATCTTCCGGCGGCGCTCGCCTTGCTTCTCGGCTGCGGGAGAGAAGCTGTCGTTGTAGCTCGCCAGCAGCGCCTGGCACTCCGCTTCATAGAGGCGCAGGTGTTCCCAGAGTTTTTCCACCTCCGCGGCCTCGAAGTTGTAGACGGAGAACTGCAACTCCTCTTCGAGGCGGATGTCTCCGTAGGTGATGGCTTTACCGGTATTCGGATCGCGCACCCACACGATGTCATAGATCGACTCTTTGTCCTGCAGAAACTGCGCAAGCCGTTCGAGCCCGTAAGTGATCTCGCCGCTGATCGGGTCAAGGTCGATGCCACCGCACTGCTGGAAGTAAGTGAACTGCGTTATCTCCTGCCCATCCAGCATCACCTGCCAGCCGATGCCCCACGCGCCGAGTGTTGGCGATTCCCAGTTGTCCTCTTCGAACTTGATGTCGTGCTCGGAGAGGTCGATGCCGATGGCTTCGAGGGAGGCGAGGTAGGCCTCCTGAATGTCGGACGGCGGCGGCTTGAGGATCACCTGGAACTGCGTGTGTTTGTAGAGGCGGTTCGGGTTCTCGCCATAACGGCCGTCAGCCGGACGCCGGGAGGGCTGCGCGTAGGCGATATTGATCGGTTTGGGGCCGAGCACGCGGAGAAAGGTGTCAGGCGACATGGTGCCGGCGCCGACCTCAACGTCGTAGGGCTGCTGCAGGATGCATCCGCGCTCGGCCCAGAAGGTCTGGAGCCGGAAGAGCAGTTGCTGAAATGTGAGCGGTTCGGTGCGGCTGGAAATGGTTGCGGGCACAGTAACTTTCCGTAAATTGAGCGCTATCAGGATTCTAAACTGTCGTTCCCACTCGGCTGGGCAGCACAGCGCTTCATATCTCGGCATCTGCACCAAGCTTCCTCAGCGCTACAGCCGACCGAAGCCTGCGTTCCAGATGCCGTTCGAGAGCCTGCATAGCGAAGAGGCGCAGGTCCGCGGCGCGATTGCGAGGCCAGTCCTCAGCTGCCAGCCCGGCAATCGGACCACGGAAAATGCGATTCGCGACCGCAAGCGATGCGGCCGAAAGCGCCCGGCTTGCCGGGTGCCGGTGATCCCTGCACAGCAGGCCGTCAGACTGCGCGTCGAAATACGCGGCCTCCGTCCCAAAGGTCCTGCCGCATACCGTGCAGTGGGCAAGATCGGGCATCCAGCCCATCAGGCGAATGATCCAGAGACTGAAATATGTTACGGGCAGCCAGATCTGCCCCGCGCGGGTGTGGTCGAGGACAGCCAGCGCCAGGCGGAAGACCGGATCCTGCGGGTCGTGATCGGGCAGGGTTTCCTCGAGGACTTCTGCGTAGAAGGCGAGAGCAGCGGCGCGGGCGTAATCAACCGGCTCCGACAGCGGCGACGCCAGGATCTCGCAGGAGTCGAGGCGGACGAGCTCCTGGCGCGGCTTTTCGACGTAGCTGGCCAGAACGTAGGACATGGGCTCGAGCGCTCCGCCGAAGCGTTTGCGGGATTTAGCGGAGGATTTGGCGATACCCTTCAACTTGCCCTGGTCCCGGGTGAACAGCGAGACGATGTGGTCAGCCTCGTGGACAGGCCAGGTGCGCAGAACAAGGGCTTCGGCTTGGTGAGCAATCACTGGTCTTCAGGATAGTCGAACCGGCCTGGCGCATCGGAGAGCCTAGACATGGCCGGAGAAATCCCTTCACGCATCCGCCGCTATAAATAATTTCAATATTCATGATTACAATTGTTAATACTTCTTACTCTTTACGATCGTGGCCGTTAGTCTTGAATTCAGCAGCAGCCACTCCTGATTCGGCCCATTCCGCAGCCCGATCCCACAACGACCTGCGCGATACTGAGGATGGCTGTGTGCTTAAGTCATTTTGAGGAGATCCATGTCGACTGACCTGCGTAATTTTCTGGAGTTGTCGTATGCAGAGCTGGAAGAGCTGAACCTGAAGTCCAAGGAGCAGCGCCTGAAGCGCGTTGCGCCGGACAAGATTCAGGAAGAGCGGCTGAAGTATCTGACCGATCAGAAGGGCATCAAGGCCGTTACGGTATTGTTCAGCGACCTCGAAGGCCGCCTGCACATGCTCGATTACGACAAGAAGTTCATCGTCAAGAGCTACGACAACCTCACCTTCGATGGGTCGTCGATTCGCGGCTTTACTGCGCAGCGCGAAAGCGATCTGCGCCTGGGAATCGACTGGGGCGCGTTTTACTTTGCGCCTGCCGACTTTTTCGGCTCGGGCAAGGTGCTGGTCTTCGGCGAAGTCATCGACAAGGGCGGCTCGCCATACTCGGCCGACATGCGCGGGGTGCTGAAGGGCTACGCCCAGAGCCTCTACGACAAGCATGGCTATACCCTGAACGCCGCCAACGAGATCGAGGGCTTCCTCTTCGCCGGCGTCGACGCGGAGAAGCGCTTCCCGGAGACGGGCCGCTTTGAGTACGTGAACACGGGCGGCTACTACCATTCGCTTCCCGGCGATCCGCTGCGCAGCTTCATCGACACCGCGGCCGAAGTGCAGCGCGCCATGGGCTTCGAGAATGAAAAAGATCACCCTGAAGTCGCGCCGTCACAGTTTGAGATCAACTATAGCTACGGCGAAGTTGTTGCCGCTGCCGATCAGATCCAGCTCTACAAGCTGATCTGCCGCCAGGTTGCAACCAGGCTGGGAATGACGGCGTCCTTCCTGCCCAAGCCCGTGGTCGGCGTCAACGGCAGCGGCATGCACACCAACATGTCCATCAGCAAGGAAGGCAAGAACCTCTTCTGGGATCCGAAGGGCGAGGAAAAGCTGGCGTCGTTTGGCTGGGAGTTTGTCGACCGCGTTCTCACCCACGGCAACGACATCTGCCTCTTCCTGAATTCGAGCGTCAACGCTTATCGCCGCCTCGACCCGCACTACGAAGCGCCGAATCAGCTTAATGCTTCCGCGACCAACCGCGGCGCGATGGTTCGCATCCCGATCGGCAATGAGCGGTCGATGCGTGTCGAGGTTCGCGCCGTGGCTCCGGATTCCAATCCCTACCTGGTGATGTACTCCATCTTCAAGTCGGGCCTGGACGGCGAAACCTCGTCGATCCCCGATCTGCGCTCCGCGGGACGCTACCTGCCCGACAACATCTACACAGCGCTCGAAAACTTCCGCAACTCGACGTGGGTTACGAAACTTCTCGGCGAAGATGTGAAGGCCCGCTACGCCGACCTGAAGCAGGCTTCTGCCGATCGTTGCCCTCGCCTGCTGGGCACGACCGTCAAGCCCGCGGAGGTGCAGTTTCACCACGAGGTTTACAACCAGTTCCTCTGGAACCAGTTCTAAGCCTGGCAACAACGCAAACAAGAACGCCCCGGATTCGACAACAAGTGAACCGGGGCGTTTTTGCGTCTGGCTTCGAGCGATGAACCTACGGAGTGGCCGCGACTGAAACCACCAGCTGCGTGCTGCTCGTCAGGTGCAGGTTCTTCTTCTCCTGCGTAAAGGTCCCGGAAGTGGGTTCCTTCGGCGAACCGGCCACGCTAAGTCCCTCAACCGGGTGCGGTCCAGTCGAAACAGGCTGATTATTCTGGCCATTTGCCTTGTTATCGCCCAGCATTCCGGGACGATATGAGCTGGGATCGTAAGGCTTGCCGTCATCGCCGGCGGGCGCGGTGCTCGCAACACTGACGACTGTGGCCTTTACGGGGATCTCCTTGCCGTTCTTGATCTGCAGCTTGTCGAAAGTAATCGTCAGCGTCGAGTCTCCCTTGTTTTCCGAGGGAGTGACGTTGTCGATGTGCCCGGTCAGGATGGATCCGGAGGGAACCTGGGTACCATCGCTGAGTGTGGTCGTCGCGGTGGTTTTGGCAGCAACCGGATCTCCGGCTTTAGCCTTCTTTGAGTCGATGGTCTTCTCGATGCTGGCCGTCAGATTGACCATCATGATGACGTGCGAGGACTCGGATTGGGGAGCGCTGGGGGTTTGGGCGGCGACAATTGAGACTGAGGCAAAAAGAAGCGCGAGGCTTGCCGTCTGCTTGAGCATTGCAGATCTCCTGGTGAGCGTTGATTCGGGCCGAAGCATCTTCGACCGACCTATGATCTTACGAGCGCACACCGAAGCCAGTCCAGTGTTCGCGGCATCGGCAACGCAAGCCCCTAAATAGGCCGCTTGCTGTAATCCAGCAGATACGCGGGCACATCCTGCGACTCGCTGTTCAGGCGCGGGTCGGCGACCGGCGCTTCCGTCGCCACGTGAAAAGGGAGGAGGCCCGCCCAGACCTTCAGCGCATAATCTTCCTCGTCGTCGAGCGGCGGTCCGGTACGGACCTTTGCGGAGGCTTCCGAGATAGGGAGCGCAAGCACCTTGGTGGCCTTCAGCTCCTGCGCTGTAGGCCAGCGGACCTCGTTCCAGCGGCCGGGGACAATCTGTTCGGAGATCGCGCGCAGAGCCTCCGTCTTTTCTTCCGGAGAATCAACCAGCATCGCCGTTCCAAACAGCACCACCGACCGGTAATTCATGGAGTGATGAAAGGCCGACCGCGCCAGCACCAGGCTGTCGACCAGCGTGACTGTAACGCAGACATCAACCCCGGCCTCCAGTGTGCGGAGCATCCGGCTGGCGGAGGAACCGTGCACGTATAACGTGTTGCCGCTGCGCCCGTAGCCGGTGGGAATGACGAACGGCTGTCCATCGACCACGAATCCGACATGGCAGAGGAAGCCTGCATCGAGAATGCCGAGGATCGTCGCCTCGGAGTAGTCGCCGCGCTTGGGCAGCCGTGCCACCTGGGTGCGCCTGGTCGGTGCTTCCTGATTCATTCTGTCTTACCTTTCGCTTGCTCCAGTTTAGCCGCCGGAGCCCGACAAACTTCGCGATAAAACAAAAACGCGCAGCACACATGGCTGCGCGCTTGAAATCTCGGCAGGGATGCTAGCGGCCGAAGTAAGTTGAGTTCTTCTCTGTGTAGCTCGTCCACTTCTCCGGCAGGTCGTCCGCCGCAAAAATCGCCGACACCGGACACACGGGAACGCACGCTCCGCAATCGATGCACTCTACGGGATCGATGAAGAGCTGCTCCTGATCGGCGTTCGCCGCTTCGTCTTTCTTGGGGTGGATACAGTCCACCGGGCATGCGTCCACACATGCCATGTCCTTGGTGCCAATGCAGGGTTCAGCGATTACGTATGCCATGGGAAATCCTCTTCCAGTAAAGGGTAATTAGACAGGTTTATTGTACCGGACCAAGCGCCCGGCAAAATATTATCCCGGCACAACCCGCGGGGCAAGCCTCTACGACGTTTTCCGCTGAGCGCGACGGGCGGCAAATTCGGCAGGGGTGGGAATCGGTTCGAGCGCATGGCCGGCAAACATCTCCTGGAAGAAGCCGAGCAGTTGATCCCGCAGAAGGCCGTTCGTGGCAAGCACTTCACTGCTGTCGAGCCTGAACGGGCTTCCATCGAAGGTGGTCATGCTTCCGCCAGCCTCCTTCACGAGCAGCGCTCCCGCTGATGTGTCCCAGGGATTCAGATTGAACTCCCAGTAAGCGTCGATACGGCCACATGCCGTGTAGGCAAGATCGAGAGCTGCGGCTCCCGGCCTTCGCACTCCATGCGAGCGCAGCGTGAACTCGTGGTAGAAGTGGATGTTCGGATTATCGTGGCGCTTACGGCTCGGGAAGCCCGTGGCCAGCAGCGCCTCGGAAAGGTCAGCGATCCGCGAGACGTGAATCGGCGATCCGTTCAGATACGCACCCTTACCCTTCTCAACAGCAAAAAGCTCGTCGCGCAGCGGGTCGTAGATGACCCCCGCGACGATCTCGCCATCCTGCGATACGGACAGCCCCGGCGAACGGCGCTCGAGCCCCATCGAGACGCAGAAAACCGGAAAACCATGCGCGAAGTTGGTAGTGCCGTCCAGGGGATCGATGTACCAGCGGTATTCGCGATCGATGTTCGAGCGCGTGCCTTCTTCGCCGTAAACACCATGTTCGGGAAAGACGGCATGCAATCTCTCGACGATTAGCCTCTCCGACGCACGGTCAGCCTCCGTCACCAGGTCAACATCGCCTTTGTATTCGGTCTCAACGCCGTGCCGGTAGAAATCGCGCAGGAGCGCTCCGGCTTCTTTGGCAATCGCCGACGCCGGAGCCGCGAACGCCAGATTCGGAGCCTCACTCACCGCGTCTCCCCATTTAGCCGGCCGTCCGCGCCGAAACTGCCGTCGTGCCCTCCGGCTTCCGTGAGCTTACGCGAACCGCGGCGGCGCGGCTCGTCTCCACGGCGAGCCTGCTCGGTGATCGTGCGAATCTGGTTTTTGTAGATGAACAGGTTCGGCTTGCCCTCGCGTGTCAGCCGGATCATGCGGTCGTCGAAATACTCAATCCAGCCGGATACGACTTCTCCGTCGCGCAGCTTCACAGAAACGCGCACCTGCTTGTCGCTGAGAAAGCGCAGGTAGAGCGCCTCCTGCCCGGTTTCGCCGGGCGGCGGCGACTTCTGGCGACGGCGCGATACGCTGAGGGATGGCATAGCGACATTGTATCGGACGCCCGCACGGTTCTTCGCGTTGCCATGAGCGCGGTTACGACCGCTTCCGTCGTAACGAAGGAGAGGGCGAAAGAAGCGCGGCCTACTGCATCTCCTGCGTCGCGGCCACGGACGGTGGTACGCGCCTTACATTGAAGCCCATCGGGGCGGGTTGAAATCCGGCATCGAGAAGAAAGCGCGCCAGCCAGTGCTCATGAATCGCGAGCCCGTTGATGGTCGAGAGCAGCAGGCCGCTGTGGCGTCCGGTCTCGTCCTGGCGCATCGTCTCCTGCGCGCTGCCTGCGAGAAAAGCCGAGAGATCACGCGCTGCATTTGACCGGTCGGGCTCGTCTGTGGGCAGGAAGACCTGCAGGTTCGGATTATTGCGCCGCATGTAGGCGATCAGTTCACCGTGGCGCAGGATAACTGACGCGCCAACGCTGCGAGTAAGTGAACGGGCTGCCGCGTCGGCAGGATCGTCCGGAACCTGCGGCCATCGCAAGACTGATCCATACACATTCGCGGGATCCGTTGCGGCCAGCGACAGAATCTCCGGCTTCTCCGGCCGTGAGCTGTTGCGCAGCGAGCGGAGAAGATCGACGGCGGATGGCAACGCAAACTGCGCTGCTCCCAGACCCGCAACGAAATATCCACGCCGCACGCGCCCGGTTTCTTCGAGTGCTTTGAGCACGTCATAAACAGCGGTGAAGCCTCCGGGAATATTTTCCTGGGCGACGGTTTCGCGCGTCACGATGCCGTGGCGGTTGAGCAACTGCAGCGCGAGGGAGTGACTCAACTCTGTCTGTGATGCGGGTGTTGTGCGATCCGGCTGGGCGACAAGAACCCACCTCCCCTGCGCGCTGGGCGGCGTGGTTCTGCGTGAACGGAATGCCGGCAGATTGTGCTGGCGCTTCGCGGGACGCGCAGAAGAGGGCCGGGCAACGTAGGCGCGCAGTGCGTGAAAGGTGTCGTTGGTGAGGAGGCCGCGCCAGACGAGGCTCCACAGCGCGTCGAGCGTCTCTCCGGGATAGCCTCCGCCGATCGCCTCATGCAGTTGCGCAAAAAACATGGCGCCGGTGCGCGCCAGCTGATCGAGGATGGCTTGTTCCTTTTCGCTCAGCGCAGCGTCTTCCCGCTGGACACGGCCCGGCAGCAATGTCGCAAACTTGTCGGCAAGGTACAGGCCGATGCGCCCGTCGCGCTCGCCCAGCGGATCGAGGCCGCACCAGGCGACTTCTCCCGCCGCGATCAGCGTGTCGAGATCGGACGGCGAATATTTCTGCAGCCGCGCGGGCAGAATTGCCGACTCCACGAGCGAGGCGGGGAGCGGCGCGCCCTGCAGATTTTCGATAGTGTCGAGCAGCGCATCGAGGCCGCGCCGTTTCTGGAGCACACCCTGCCAGTGCGTCTCAAGGCGCGCAAGCATCTGCTGTTCGACCGGTTCGATCTCCCTGCGCAGGCGAGCCAGCGATTTCCTGCGAATCTGCCGCAGTATTTCCGCGTCGCACCACTCGCGATGAACGCCCGCGGGCCGGAAGCCTCCCTCAACGACCCTCCCGTCGAGTACCAGCGCATGCAACACTGCTTCGACAGGCTGGAGATCCAAGCCGAATCGCTGTGCAGCTTCCTGCGCAGTGATGGGCCCATGCGTGCGAGCGTAGCGGCGAACAAGTTCGAGGACCGGCGCGGTCACCGGCGCGAGAAGAGATGGCGCAATTCCCGGCGGCAGCGGAATGCCTAAGGCATCGCGATAGCGCGCGGCGTCTTCCACGGCAATCAGTCGCTTCTCGTGACCGATATTCACTTCGAGAACGCGCTTCGCCCGCAAGAGTAGCTCGATCGACTGCATCAGGCCGGGAGACGCAAGCCGCCGATCAAGCTCCGCGCGCGACAGATCACCCAGGCGCAGCAGGAGATCGTGAATCCCATCGGCCGAGCGAACCCGCTGCGTCTCACCAAGAGCCTGCAACTGCTCTTCGACCTCTGCAATCGCGTCAGCATCAAGCAGCTCGCGCAGATCTGCGTCGCCGAGCAGATCCTGCAACTGCTCCTGATCGATTGACAACGCCTGCGCCCGGCGCTCGGCGAGCGGCGCGTCGCCGTCGTAGATGTAATTGGCGACATAACTGAAGAGCAACGACGATGCGAAGGGCGATGGCGTGCGCGAGTCGGCAACATGCACGCGCACTTCCCGCTTCTCGACGGCGCGCAGTATCTCGAGGAACGCGGGAATGTCGAAAACATCGCGCAGGCACTCACGATAAGCCTCGAGCAGCATGGGGAATGAGGGATAGCGCGCCGCTACCGAGAGCAGATCGTAGGCCCGCTTGCGCTGCTGCCACAACGGAGCTCGCCCCTGCGCGCGCCTTCTCGGAAGCAGCAGGGCACGGGCCGCGGACTCGCGGAACTTCGCAGCGAAGAGCGCCGTCGCGCCCAGCTGGCGCAGAACAAGATCGGTAGCCTCGTTCGGGTCGATCAGAAGAAGATCGGGATCGGGCGCGGCGTCGGTGTCCGGGAAGCGCAGGACAAAGCCATCGTCGGCCCACATCGTTTCCACGTCCGGCCCACCTGCAGCGCGGATTCTTCCTGTCGCCGCCATCGCCCAGGGCGCGTGCACGCGGCTACCGAATGGGGTGAGCACGCATACTCGCCAGTCGCCCTGTTCGTCGCGCGTGCGCTCGATGACAATGTTGCGATCATCTGGCACTGTGAGGGTTGCATTTTGCTGGTCGGCCAGAAATCGGATCAGGTTTTCCCCCGCCTGCGGCGCGAGATCGTGCTCGCGCACCAACCGGCTCAGCGCGGCGTTGGACGGCATTTCGCGCAGCTCGCGCACCAGTGCGCCGATACGACGTCCGAATTCCAGTGGACGGCCTGCCTGATCGCCGTGCCAGAAGGGCATCTTTCCCGGCTCGCCCGGAGCGGGCGAAACCAGCACGCGGTCGTGCGTGATCTCGACAATTCGCCAGGTGGATGCGCCGAGGACGAATGTCTCACCCGTGCGGCTCTCGAAAACCATCTCTTCGTCAAGCTCACCCACGCGGACAGGCTTGTCGGCTCCGTGAAGAAAGACGCCGTAGAGGCCTCGGTCCGGAATAGTGCCGCCATTCAGAATCGCCAGGCTCTTCGCCCCTTCGCGCGGCGTAAGCGTGTTAGCCACGCGATCCCACGTGATCCGCGGTCTGAGTTCGGCGAATTCGTCCGACGGATAGCGCCCAGCCAGCAGATCGAGAATCCCGTCGAATGCAGCGCGTGTGAGTGAAGCAAACGGCGCCGCGCTGCGCACAAGTGTGAACAGCGTTTCAACGGCAATCTCTGCCTGGGGCGGCGCCTGCCCGCGCTTGCGCGGAACAGCGAGAGCGGGCGGCTGAGCCACGGTCGCCACAATCTGCTGCGCGAGAACATCCAGCGGGTTGCGTAAATAACGCGTCGACTCCACCAGCCCCTCATGCATCGCCCGCGTGACGGCGGCGCACGCGACAAGGTCGGCACGGTACTTGGGAAAAATGATGCCGTCGCTCGTCGCTCCAACATGGTGTCCGGCACGACCGATGCGCTGCATGCCGCTCGCGACCGATGGCGGAGCCTCGATCTGAACGACGAGATCGATGGCTCCCATGTCGATGCCCAGTTCGAGCGAGGACGTCGCAACCAGCGCGCGGATCAATCCGGCCTTGAGCAGCTCTTCAATTTCCGAACGCTGCGCGGCGGCCAACGAGCCGTGATGCGCGCGCGCTAATGGGATCGGTATCTGCTGCTCCTGCGCGAGATCGTTCAGCGCTCCGGCCAGGCGCTCTGCCGTGCGCCGGTTGTTGACGAAGATCAGCGTCGACTGCCGGTCGAGAATAATTTCAAGCAGCCGCGGATGAATGGCGCTCCAGATCGAAGTGCGCTTAGAGCCCTGCGACGCTCCGCCGCCCGGTCGTCCTTCCACCTGCCCGATGCGCGCCATGTCTTCGACGGGAACCTCGACCTTCAACACCAGCCGCTTCGGTTCGCTCGCATTGACGATGGTTACCGGACGAAATCTCTGCGCGGCTTCGTCGTCGCTCGTCCACTCATGTTCGAAAGCGGTGAGCGTGTCTTCAGGTTCGGACTTAGGTTTCTTCGGCGCCTCGACGCCGCCCAGAAAATGCGCCACCTCTTCAAGCGGCCGCTGCGTCGCCGAGAGACCGATGCGCTGCAGACGACTGCCAGTGATCGCCTCCAGCCGCTCCATGCTGAGCGCGAGATGCGCCCCTCTTTTGGTCGGAACAAGCGCGTGGATCTCGTCGATGATCACCGTCTCCACGCTGCGCAGCGATGCCGCCGATTCCGAGGTGAGCAGCAGGTAGAGCGACTCGGGCGTAGTGATGAGAATTTCCGCGGGATGACGCCGGAAGCGCGCCCGTTCCCGCTGCGGCGTGTCGCCGGTGCGAATGCCGATCTCCGGCGTGCGAAAAGCGACGCCGCGCTGCCGCGCCGTTTCCGCGATTCCTGCGAGCGGCGCGCGCAGGTTGCGCTCCACATCCACCGCAAGAGCCTTGAGCGGGCTGATATAGATGACGCGGCAGCCCTTCGTCTGCGGAGCGCCGTTTTCCGGATCGCCGTTTTCCGGATCGCTGGGGCAGCATGAGCCGGTCGAGACACCAGAGAAATGCCGTCAGCGTCTTTCCTGTTCCGGTGGGAGCGAGGATCAGCGTGCTCTCACCGCGCGCGATCGCGGGCCAGCCAAGGCGCTGCGGCGCCGTGGGCCGGTCGAAGACGGCACGGAACCACTGCGCCGTGACCGGATGAAAGAGAGCCAGCGCCGCGTTGTTTTCTGCGGATACATCCGCCTCTGCTTTCCCGGCTCTGCCGGGACCAGCCTTTGTCTGGCCTTTTCGCGCTTTCTCTTCCCCTGTCATGCCTACGCTTCGAGCATATCCCGCACGCAGGGTGGGATGCGTCCGCGACCTCAGCGTGCAGCTTCGGCGGGTTGCAGAGGAGTGTAGTAGACAGCATTTGCTTTCAGCTCGGCCTGGAAATGATCGCGCAGACCCGGCTGCTCGCTTGACCCCAGGATGAGAAATCCATCCGGAGCCAGCATGCGGTGCACCTGGAGCAGCAGCGTCCTGCGCAGTTCATCGGGAAAGTAGAGCATCACGTTGCGCAGCAGGATGCCGTCGTATTTCTCAAACGGCAGCGGGCCGTCGCACAGGTTGCGCCGGTAGAAGCGGCACATCCGCTTCACTTCGCCCGCGACCTCCCACTCGTCTCCCGATGGCCGCATGTATCTTCGTCCGGTGGCGTGCCGCGCAGCCCGCGGCTGACCTCGTCCTTGTGGTAACGGGCGGTCGTGGGCCCGCTGAATCATCGCGTGCGATATGTCGGTCCCGCATATCTCGACCTGCCAGTCGTTCATCAGCGGAAAATGCTCACGAAGAACCATGGCGAGCGAATACGTTTCCTGACCGCTCGAACATGCGGCGCTCCACAGGCGCAGGCGGCGGGTGGATTCGCGGCGGCGGATCAGCGCCGGCAGTAATTCCGATTGCAGCAGATCGAAGATGGAGCGGTCGCGAAAGAAGCTGGTTTCCTTCGCCGTCATCGCCTCGGCTATGGCCCGCCGCAATGCGCTGTCCGGCCGCTCTCGCAGGCAGGCAGCCAGGCAGTCGAGGGAGTCGAGGCCGGCCGCGTTCAACACGCTTCGCAGGCGCGATTTGAAGAGATGATCGCGGGATGGATCGAGCACATTTCCGGACTCTTCAAGCACCACCGATCGCAAGAGAGCGAAGTCCGCGTCCATGGAAGGCATCAGGAGAATGGCCTCTCAACCCGGTTGGTGAACAAGCTCACGGCTGGCATGACCCGTGGCCAGGCGCGTTATCTCGCCCGCTATGGATTCGAGCGGCAGCACCTGGTCTGCAAGGCCTGCCCCGGCGACCGCTCCGGGCATGCCCCACACCGTGCTCGTCTGCCGGTCCTGGACAAGAATTCTTCCTCCGGCTGCGCGCACCGCACGGCAGCCGTCAAGGCCATCCGTCCCCATACCGGTAAGAACCACGGCCAGCACGCCGGCGCCATAGGCCGAGGCGGCGGAGCGGAAGAGGAGGTCGACGGAAGGCCGGCAATGTTCCGCGGGTTGATCCTGGTGCAGGCGCAGAGCGTTGCGTCCTGATGTACGCGCGATCTCCAGGTGCCAGTCTCCACGGGCAAGGTAGACGACGCCGCGCTGCATCGGCGCAGAGGGTTCAGCCTCACGCACGGTGAGCCGGCATAAACCGTTGAGCCGCTCCGCGAGCAACGCCGTAAACAGGCGGGGCATGTGCTGGGCGACGAGAATCGGCAAGGGAAAATCCGCGGGCAGCGCGGGGAGAAGCTTTTCGAGGGCCGCCGGTCCTCCGGTCGACACGCCGATGACGAGCACGCCGGGCGCCGGGGTCCCGGAGAGTTGCGGATGAGCAGGCGGAAGGATGGATGACCGGGAAGAAAACTCGACCGGGCAATACCAGCCCTCGGGAGGAAACAGCGCCAGAATCTTCGGCAAGAGTTCGCGCCGCAAAGCGGCCATGCCCTCGTCCGCAGTTTGCGCGACAGGCTTCGCCACGTAGTCCGCGGCCCCGCGCGCCAGCGCCTCAAGGGTGATGCTGGCGCCGCGACGGGTGAGCATGCTGCAGATAATGACCCGGGCGCGAAGGCGCCGGGCACGAATCTCGGCCAGCACTTCGAGGCCGTTCATGCGCGGCATCTCGACGTCCAGCAACACCACATCAGGATTCAGGCGCTCGATGGCTTCCAGGCCATCCCTGCCATCCTGGGCCATGCCCACCATTTCGAGCTGCGCGCACGAACTCAGCGCAGCGCGCAACAGGCTGCGCATTACCGCCGAGTCATCGATTGCCAACACGCGAATTGCGCGGCCTCGCACCATACTCCATCGCCTATTGAGATAACTGCATCGGGTCGAAGCGGCCCGGGTCCAGCATCACCAGCAGTCCTTTGCCGAGCTTGTAAGCGCCCGCAAAGAGCGCCTTCTTCCGGTCGTCCAATGTTGAGGGATTCGCCTCAAACTCCTGCGGCCAGACGGTCAGCACTTCTCCTACCGCGTCGACCAGCAGCCCGAAATATCCGTCGCGGCCTTCGAAGACCAGCATGTCCGGCGGGCGCGAATGAGCGGGCAATCCGAGCAGACTGCGCAGCGAAACCGCAGTGAGGATTTCTCCGCGATAATGCACCAGCCCGCCAAGGTACGGCGGCGTGAGCGGCACAGGCCGGGTCGCGGGAGCACCGAGTATCTCCAGGATGCGCATGATGGGGACGCCGAAGAGGGTCTCGCCAACGCGCACTGAACACATCTCGATCCCGTCGTCAGCTGACGGAAAGCCCGGCGCGACCCTGCTCTCCTGCAGAGCTTCGGAATCAGTGGCGATAAGGTGCGTCATGCGACCTCCGCCTCCACAGGCAGCGCCGGAATGCGTCCCAGGTTCACGACGCCGGTCACGCGCTCCTTGAGCAGGGTCACGTCCGGCGCAATGGTTCGTGTACCGGCTTCGGTCAGCGGTTCGCCGGGCGCGACATCGAGCACCTGCGAAACTGTGACGCCCACGTGCCGCTCGCCGTCACGGCAGACAACAACCGTGATCTCGGCGTCGCCGCTCATCGCCTGATCGAGAATGCCTGACCGGTCCTCCAGCGGCAGCAGCGTGCCATCGAAGCGCAGCACCGGCGTCTGGCCCATCCGCTCAATCCGCGTGCGGGGAATCCGCTCGATGCGCAGGATGTCTTCAAGCGGCAGGGCGGCGCTCTCCGAACCGGTCTCCACCAGCAGATAGTCGGCCACGCTTACGCCGGAAAGCTCGTTGCCAGCGGGCGCTGTCTCCTCCTCGACGCCCAGCCCCACGCCCGCCCGCGCCGCGATCGCGCCGGGGTCGAGAATCAGAGCCATCTCTCCGTTGCCCATCACGGTTGCTCCGGAGAAGAGCCCGATCGTCTTGAATACCGTGGAGAGCGGCTTCACCACGATCTCCTCCGGATCGGCCAGACCATCCACGACCAACCCATAACGGCGGCCGTCGGCGTTGAGCACGGCGATATAACAGCCGGAGCGCTCGTCAGCATCCTGCTGCTCCAGCAAGCGGCCGAGAAAGACCAGCGGCAGCAGCCTTCCGCGCAGCCGGTATAGAGGCGCGTTCTCCATCCATTCAATCTGCGTCGCTGCCTGTTCGGTGCTGAGACGAACCAGTTCGACGAGTGCTCCCTGGGGAAGCGCAAAATCCTGCCCCCGGCTGCGCACAATGAGCGCGGGAATAATCGCCAGCGTAAGCGGAATCCTCAGGCGAAGCGTCGTGCCCTCACCGGGCCGGCTGTCGAGCTCCACCTTGCCGCCGATCCTCTCGACGTTGGTGCGGACCACGTCCATGCCCACGCCGCGTCCGGAGACGTTGGTTATCTTCTCTGCGGTCGAAAAGCCGGGCAGAAAGATCAATTGCAACAGCTCGCGCTCGGAGAGCTGCGCAGCCCTCTGCGCCGTGATCAGCCTGCGCTCGATGGCCTTGTCGCGAATGCGCTCTACGCGGATGCCGCCGCCATCGTCGGTCACCTCGACAATCACATGGCTGCCCTCGTGGCGCGCGCTCAACTTCAGAAAGCCCTCAGGGCTCTTGCCCGCGCACTCGCGGAGATGCGGCGCTTCGATGCCGTGATCGATTGCGTTGCGAACCGAATGCGTCAGCGGGTCCTTGATGGCCTCGAGCAGGCTCTTGTCCAGCTCCGTCTCCTGGCCCTCGAGCACGAGCCGCACCCGCTTGTCGAGCTGCTGCGAGAGATCGCGCACCAGGCGCGGGAACTTCGAGAAGACGTGACTCACCGGCTGCATGCGGGCCTTCATCACCGCCTCGCGCAGGTCCGCGGTCACCATGTCCAGGCGGCGTGCAAGCGGCAAGAACTCCGTATCCGGGCTGTTCGCCTGCAGAATCTGGTTGCGCGTCAGCACCAGTTCGCCCACCAGGTTCATCATGCGGTTGAGCAATGCGATGTCTACACGCAGAGTTGAGTCGGCGGCGGTGGACTGAGCCGAGCCCCGGCTCTCATCCGCCGCTTGTTTGCCGGGCAGCGCCGGATTCAAAGGTGCGGAGGATAAGGGCATAGCCTCGGCGAGGGCCAGAAGGCGCTCGATCATCGCCTCATCGCCGCCTTGTCCTTCGTCGCCGCTGGCCTCGATCGACTGCAGAATGGCGCGCAGGCCATCCATCAGCTCGAGCAGCGCGCCGATAATCTCGGCATTTGCCGCCAGCTTGCCGTCGCGCAGCAGCCCGAGCAGATTTTCCCCCGCGTGCGACAACGACTCGAGCCGCGAATACCCGAGAAAGCCTGTCGTCCCCTTGATCGTGTGGACGGAGCGGAAGATGGCGGCTAACAGCTCGGCATCCTGCGGACGGTCTTCGAGTTCGGTGAGACACTGCTCCATTCGATCGAGGCCGTCCTGGCTCTCGATCAGAAACTCGCGTATCAACTCGTCCACTTAACGGTTATCGGAGGAGGGCTTCATTAACTTGAGAGCCGGACTTGAGAGCGTGGCTGCGGCCGGGCATTTTGCCCAATTTCGGTGCACGCCCGGAGCCTGTTAGCCTCAATACACCATGTCTGACTCTCTGCCCGCAATCGATGCGGCAATTGCCGAACGGCTTCAGGAGGCCGCCCGCATGGCCGCCGCGAATGCTTATGCGCCCTACTCGCGCTTTCACGTCGGCGCCGCTCTGCTCTTCGACGACGGATTCATCGCGACGGGCTGCAATGTCGAGAACGTCTCCTACGGATTGACCAGCTGCGCCGAACGCGGTGCCCTCTTCAGCGCCGTCAGCCAGCGAGGCGCAAATCACAAGATTGTCGCTATCGCAGTTACGAATCTAAACAGCGCTGCCAGTCCGCCCTGCGGAGCCTGCCGGCAGGTGCTGAGCGAATTTGTCACCCCGAATGCAGTTGTGTTGTTCCCCGGCGAGAACGGCCCGGAGCTTCGCCCTTTCGCCGAACTATTTCCCTTCGCCTTTCACCTCGATCCACAATGACAGCCATGCATGCCATCGATCTCATCCTCAAAAAACGCGGCGGCGGCGAGCTGACGGCGGAGGAGATTCGCTTTCTCGCAAAGGGCGCCGCGGATCAATCCATTCCTCCGGAGCAGCTTTCCGCATGGCTGATGGCCGCATTTCTGCGCGGCCTCAGCATCGCCGAGGTAAACAACCTGACCACGGCGATGCGCTACTCGGGCGAAGTCTTTGATCATCACGGACTGGAGCGCACGACCGTCGACAAACACTCGACGGGCGGCGTCGGCGACAGCACATCCTTCCTGGTCGCGCCGCTGGCCGCTGCCTCGGGACTTGCCGTGCCCATGATCAGCGGCCGCGCGCTAGGCCACACCGGCGGCACGCTGGACAAGCTTGAAACCATTCCCGGATACAACACGCAGCTCTCGCTCACAGAAGCCCGGCATGTTCTCGAGATGTGCGGGACCACGATGATCGGCCAGACGAAGAACCTCGTCCCTGCCGATCGCGTCCTCTACGATTTGCGCGACCGCACCGGATCGGTTGAAAGCCCCTGGCTCATCAGCGCTTCCATCATGAGCAAGAAGCTCGCTGAGAGTCTTAGCGGGCTGGTGCTCGACGTGAAGACCGGCTCCGGCGCATTTCTCAAAGATCCCGCCGCCGCCCGCTTTCTGGCCGCGCTGATGGTCGACATCGGCGAGCGCTCCGGCACGCGCACCGCCGCGCTGCTCACTTCGATGGATCAGCCTCTCGGCCGCTTCGCAGGCAACTGGCTGGAGATATGGGAGGCCGTCGACCTGCTGGCCAATCGCTGGCACCCGATGGATGAAGATCTCCGCGATTTGTCGCTGATCCTCGCCGGATGGATGATTTACCTCGGCGGCAAGGCGGCCACACCGGCGGAGGGCCGCGATATTGCGGAAACGAATCTCATCGACGGCAAAGCGCTCGACATTTTCATACGCATGGTCGAAGCGCAGGGAGGCGACACGCGCGTCTTCGACGATCCCGGGAGCTTTCACAAACCCAGCTTCCGCCGCGAGTTCTGCGCGTCGCGCAGCGGCTATCTGGCGCGCATGGACTGCGCGAAGGTCGGCTGGGCCGTGCAGCGTCTGGGCGCGGGACGCGAACGCGCCGGCGAAGTAGTGGCCGCGCACGCCGGAATCGAGATTCGGGCCAAGCTCGGCACGCGTGTAAGGGCCGGACAGCCTCTGTTCACGCTCTTCGCAGACGATGAAAGTCTATTTGCCGAGCCCGAGCGGCTCCTGACCGAGGCAGTCGAAATTGCCGACGCTCCGGCTCCAGTCCCGCCGCTCATTAGCGCAGATAATCACGGCCGAGAACAAAAATCAGTTTCTCGAATCGCCACCGGGCCAATAAGATCGTGTCACAAAGGAGATACATTGGCACGATTCACCGGGGTGCTTGGCCTGCTTACCATGCTCCTGCTGGCATGGCTCTTTTCCTCGAACCGCCGCGCTATCCGCTGGCGCACCGTTTTCTGGGGCCTCAGCCTGCAGATTGTCTTTGCGGTTCTGGTCCTGAAGTGGACATTCGGCCAGCACGTCCTCGCCACAGTTGGCGCGGCCATCACCCGCATGCTCGCCTATTCATACAAGGGCTCGGAAATGGTCTTTGGCGAGCTCGGCAAGCAGCACTCCTCGGTGGGACTGATCTTCGCCACCCAGGTCGCCCCGACCATTATCTTTATCTCGGCGCTTTTCGCGATTCTTTACCACATCGGCGTGATGCAGATCGTCATCAGCTTTTTCGCGCGGCTCATGCAATGGACGATGAAGGTCTCAGGCGCGGAAAGCCTGAACGTTGCGGCCAGCATCTTCATGGGCCAGACCGAAGCGCCGCTGACCATCCGCCCGTTTCTGCCCGGAGCCACGCGCTCCGAGCTGATGACCATCATGACGAGCGGCATGGCCCACGTTTCCGGCGGCATAATGGCGGCCTACATACTGTACGGAATTGAGGCACAGCACCTGCTCGCCGCGGTTATCATGACCGCGCCCGGCACCATTCTCATCGCTAAAATGCTGGTGCCGGAGACAGAAACGCCCGCGACTGAAGGGATCGTCCATATGCCGAAGGAGGTGGAGCACAAGGAAGAAAACCTCCTCGGGGCAATCGCCCGCGGCACCATCGACGGAGGCCGTCTGGCCTTCAACGTCATCATCATGCTCATCTCTTTCCTTGCGTTGATCGCGCTCATGAACGGCATCTTCGGAGGCATTCACAACTGGCTCGCGAAGGAGCACTTTCCCTGGTTTCCGTCGAGCCTCGACGCCATTCTCGGCGTCATCTTTTCGCCGATCGCGTGGCTGATCGGCATTCCCTGGAAAGACGCCCGCATCGTCGGCAACCTGCTGGGCACGCGCATGGTCATTAACGAAGTCGTCGCCTACTCGCTACTGGGCGGGCAGAAAGCGATGCTTGCCTCACGCTCTTTCACCATCGCCACCTTTGCGCTTTGCGGATTCGCGAACCTCAGCTCCATCGGCATCCAGATTGGCGGCATCGGCGCACTAGCGCCCAACCGCCGCAATGAGCTTGCCCGGCTTGGCCTGCGCGCCATGTTCGCGGGAACCATGGCGAACCTGATGTCCGCCTCCATCGTCGGTGTTTTGCTCAGATAAAGATAAAGATAGATACGATGCCCTCGATCGATCCACTTCCCACTCTTCTCTATGACCGCGCCGGCGAAGCTGCCGCATTCATTGCCGGCCGCGCTTCCCTTCAGCCGGAGATCGCCGTCGTCCTCGGCTCGGGCCTGGGAGGATTCGCTTCCCAGCTTGAGGAACCCATTGCCATACCCTTCGCCGAGATCCCTCACTTCGCGCACCCCACGGCCATCGGCCACAGAGGGCGTCTGGTCATCGGAACACTCGACGGCTTACCAGTCGCGGTCATGCAGGGGCGTCTCCACGCCTACGAGGGCTACTCATCCGAGGAAGTCACGTTTCCTATCCGCGCGCTCGGCCGCTTCGGAATTCGCACACTGATCGTTACGAATGCCGCGGGGGGAATTCGCGAGAGCTTTGAGCAGGGCCAGCTTGTCCTCATCTCCGATCACATTAACTTGACAGGCCGCAACCCCGTCTCCGGGCCCAACGACGACCACTTCGGCCTGCGCTTCTTCGATATGAGCGAAGCGTATTCGCTCGATCTTCGCCGGCTTACCCAGACCGCCGCCCTCGAGGACGACTACGTGCTCGATGAAGGCGTCTATCTCGGTGTGCTCGGCCCCAGCTTTGAAACGCCGGCCGAGATTCGCGCCTTCCGCGCCCTCGGCGCCGATCTGGTCGGCATGTCCACTGTGCAGGAGACCATCGTGGCTCGCCACATGGGCATCGAGGTCCTCGGCATATCGTGCGTGACGAATATGGCCGCCGGCATTCAGACCGAGCCTCTGAATCACGAAGAGGTGCTCGAAACCGGCAAGCGCGTGGAAGCGAGACTGGCGCGAATTCTCATGCGGGCGATTCCTACCATTGTTCGCCGGACGACGGGAACCTGATATGAGTGCACCCGTCATTCTCGGAATCGCCGGCTGTTCCGGATCAGGCAAAACCACGCTCGCGGAAGAACTGGCGCGCGAGCTGGAAGGGACTCACTTTCATCTCGACCACTACTATCGCGATCTCTCGCACCTCACTTATGAAGAGCGCTGCCGGATCAATTTCGATCATCCCGATGAGCTTGAATCCGATTTGCTGATCGCGCACGTCAGCCGGCTAGCTGAGGGACACGCCATCCATGTTCCGCAATACGATTTCGCCAACCACACCCGCATTCCCGGAAAAACGAAAAGGCTGGAAGTCGATCACCTGCTGATTATCGACGGCATCTTCGCTCTTTACTATGAAGGCCTGCGCGCACTCTACGACCTCAGCGTGTACGTCGATGCGCCCGACGATGTGTGCTACCAACGCCGTCTGGCCCGCGATGTCCGCCAGCGTGGCCGCTCACCGGAATCGGTCGCCGCGCACTACGCCGAGACGGTCCGGCCCATGGGTGAGCAATACGTCCGGCCCACTTCGCAATATGCCGACCTCGTCGTCGACGGAACCGCCTCGCTCGACTGGTCGATCGAGCAGCTGATGACATCGCTGCGCAAGCGCGGCCTGCTCGAACTGCTCAATGCCCGGTAGGGGCAGTTAGCGTTCTGACGCGCTGAGATGCGCCCAGGGCGCGGCACCGCTCTCCGCCAGCCGTTCCATCTCCTGCTGATCCTTGCTGGTGTCCATCGACTTCCAGAAGCCGTGATGGAGATAGGTATAGAGCTCGCCCCTGCTCGCCAGGTTCGGCAGGACCTCAGATTCAAGACTGTTGCCGCGCCAGTGTCCCGCGACATTTTTGTTGAAGACGAAGAATCCTGCATTGATCCACGAATCGCGAATCACGGGCTTCTCGGTGAAGCTGTCGACCCGCCCGGCGCCATCGAAGTGCAGCGTGCCATATTGAGATCTCAGCGGCACCGCCGTCACCGTCGCCAGGCCGCCGCTGGTGTTGTGGAAGTCGAGGAGGGCGGAAAGATCGACGTTGCCCAGCCCGTCTCCGTAGGTGGCAAAGAACTGCTCGCCCACGTGGTCGAGGCAGGCGAGGATGCGATCGCCCGTGTCAGCCTCCGCGCCGGTGTCGAGAATCTCGATCTCCCACTCGGGAAAACGCCCGTCAAAATAGTCGAAGAGCATCTCCTTGCGATGGCCCGCGGCCAGCACAAAACGACGCACCCCTTGCCGGGCATAAATCTGCATGAGGTGCACGAGAATGGGACGCCCGTGAATCGGCATCATCGGCTTGGGGAAATATTCCGAGAAGGGATAGATGCGCGAGCCCTTGCCGCCACACAGAATGATGACGCCAAGATCGCCGGCCGCCTTTACCTCGTTCGACACTCAGCCCCCAATCAACGAATGTAACGCAAGAATCAGATACGATGTTGAGATTGAACCGCCATGCCTCTGCTTCTGCTCAAAGCGCGGTTGACCGCCGGTCTGCTGATCGCCGCTCTGCCGGCTGTTTTGAGCCTCAGCAATGCGCAGGAGCCCTCCGCCAGCCTTAAAGAAGCCGATGCCGACTACCGCGCCGGCGTGGCCGCGCTCTCCCGCAACGACCTGAACACTGCGCTTGCCGACTTCGAGAAGGTCGTCCATCTCGCGCCCGCCGCCGAGCAGGGACACAGCGCGCTGGGCGCGGTTCTCGTCCGTCTCGGACGAACCGGCGAGGGCATCCGCGAGCTCGAAAAAGCGCTCGCTATAAAGCCCGGCGACACCAGCGCCCAGATGAACCTGGCTCTGGCCTATGAGCAAAATGGCCAGCCCGCGAAAGCGCTGCCATGGTTTGCGAAGCTTGACGCGGCGTCCCGCGCCGAGAACAAGCCGCAGCCTTCCTATGTTCTTGCCGCGTATGCGCGGGCACTGGCGGGAGCCAAGCAGTATCCGGCGGCAATCGCGCGCATGAAAGAAGCCGTCGCGGCTGATCCACGAAACGCCGACCCGCACGACGAACTCGGCTCGCTCTACGCGCAGCATCAGGACTGGGCCCGCGCGAAAGAGGCCTTTATCGCGGCGCTCGAAATCGATCCCAACCTGGCGATCGCGCATCTTCATCTTGGAATGACGTTGCAAGCCTTGCAGCAGCCGGGTGTACTCACCGAGTTGAGCAAGGCATATCAAATCGCGCCGGAAAACCCCGAGATCGCCCTGCAGTTCGGCATCGCGCTGGCCACCGCCGGCCGGGACGATCAGGCCATCCCGGTCCTCAAGCACGCTCTCGAACTCGATCAGAAATCCGCCGACGCCGCCTATCAGCTCGGACTCGCTTTGCAGCGCACCAATGCGCCACAGGAAGCGATCCCCCTGCTCCAGAAGGCCGCGGACGCCGACCCGAAGAACGCCGAAGTCCTCACCAATCTCGGCATGGCTCTGTGCCAGGTGCAGGAGGCCAAGGACGCCGTCCCTATCCTGCAGCGGGCCGTGGCCCTGGCTCCTGACAACGTGACCGCACACCAGAACCTCGCCGCAGCGTACATCCAGCTCAGCCAGTTTGACGACGCGATCTCCCAGCTGCGCGCCGCCTTGAAGCTCTCGCCAGATGCTGCGCGACTGCATTACAACCTTGGCCTCGCCCTCAAAATGAAGGACGATGCTGCAGACGCCATCCCCGAACTAGAGACTGCGGAAAAGCTCGACCCGTCAGCGCACGAGCCGCCCTATGTCCTGGGCGTGCTCTACCTGCAGGACGGCCGGTATGCTGACGCCGCTCGCGAGCTGAACCTATCGCTGAAGCTCCATCCCGAGAACGGCGATGGATGGGCGACACTCGGGAGCGTGGACAATCATCTGGACAATCTGCCCGAGGCCGAGGCCGCTCTGAAAGAAGCGATACGGCAGCTTCCCCAGCAGCCCGATCCGCACCTCACGCTGGCCGCGGTGCTGGTGAAAGAGAACCATCCTGCCGAAGCCACAGCCGAGCGCAAGATCGCCGCCGGCCTCATGCGCGAAAACATGAATTACCAGCGCGCCGAGGTCGCCACGAACACCGGCAATTCGCTGCTCAAGAGCGGCAAAGTCGATGACGCCATTACCGCATTCCGGGAAGCCCTGGGCTACGACGCGAATTACGCCGAGGCTCACGCCGGCCTGGCCAAGGCTCTCGAACAGCAGGGCAAGAGCGCCGAAGCTGCCGCCGAGCGCCAGAAGGCGGAATCGCTGGAGAAGGTTCCACATAGGGGATTACCGGTTCAATCGGGGTGCCTAAATTCGTCGGCTACAGTTCTCGACCTGGATACGATCACCGACTTTCTGGAGACCCAGGACAACATACCCCCTGTGCCGGATTTCAAGGTCGTCAACCAAAAACAAAAGTAGATTCAAAGCCGGCAACCCACTGCGAGCACTGTTCCACCCGATGCGGCGATTGTTGCGCATCCAGTCAACCCTCCGATCTATATACAGCCGTCGAAGCCATTCGCTATAGTTCAAGTGCTGGAATGAGGCGGCTTTTCTGTCGCATGTAAGTCTCAGTGGACCGGGCAGTTCTCCTCCAGCCTTGCATCATGATGAGTGTCCTTGGCAGGCGCGTACTTGTTCTTATCCTGGTATTCGTGGCCGCGTCGGTCCTTTGCCTCAAGGGAATCCACGGAGCTGAAGACCAGGCCGCACAGGAGGCTGCTTCCCGCAAGGCATACACCGACAGGATTCTCCTCACCTATAACTTCCCTTTCGCTAAAGACAAGATCTCGCTGCCCGGAAATGCCGCCGTCGAGGGCGGCGGCTTCATCCCTGCCGGCGCCTTTCCTGACGCCGCGTACTGTGGCCACTGCCACCAGGAGGCGTACCACGAATGGCGGCAGGCGCTGCACTCCAACTCCTTTCGCACGCCTTTCTACCGCGCCAGCGTCAATATCCTTATCCATAACAAAGGAATTGAGTTCGCCCGCCACTGCGACAGCTGCCATAACCCAATCGCCGTCTTGTCCGGCGCGATGAATACGGGCTCACAGCTCGACCGCTCCTTCGACCGCGACGGCGTTACCTGCTCGGTATGCCACTCGATTCAAAGCATCCAGTCGAAGCTGGGCAATGGCAGCTACGTGATGGGCGTGCCCGCCGTAATGGTCGACGAACAGGGCAACCGAATCCCGGGCATCGTGCCCGACGCGGAAATCCTCGCCCATCTCGACCGCCACTCCAAGGCCGTGATGCAGGACATCTACCATACGCCCGAGTTCTGCTCGGCCTGCCACAAGGCCAACCTGCCCACGCCACTCAACGACTACAAGTGGATTCGCGCCTTCACCGCCTACGATGAGTGGCAGACCTCAAAGTTCTCGCAGCAAAACCCGCTCACCTTTTACACCGCCGATTTCACTACCTGCCAGGGCTGCCATATGAAGCGCGAGCCCATTACCCTGCCCGATTACGGAGCCAAGCACAACACTCTGGCCTCGCACCGCTGGCTCGCCGGGAACACCGCCGTGCCCTTCTACTACGGATTCGATGAGCAGCTGGCGAAGACGGTCGAGTTCCTCAAGACGGGCAACTACCTCAACGTAGACCTCTTCGCGCTCAAGATGGACAGTTCCAGCCAGATGGTTGCGCCGCTCGGCTCAACCCCCTTCAAGCTCAACGCCGATGAAACCGTCGATGCCTACGTTGTCATCCAGAACAAGAACATCGGCCACTCGCTCATTCCCGAAGTCCGCGATCTCTACGAAGCGTGGGTGCAATTCACGGTGAAGAACTCATCCGGAGCCGTGATCTACGACAGCGGCTTCATTAAGCCGGACGGCCTGCTCGACGTGCGCGCCCATAGCTTCACCAATCGGCCCGTGGACCTGACCGGCAGCTTCGTCGACAACCACAAAGTCTGGACCATCCACTCGGTGGCCTATGACAACACCATCCAGGCGGGACGCTCCGCACTCGTTCGCTACCGCTTCCACATTCCCGCCGACGTGAAGGGCCCACTTACCATTACCGCGCGTGTCAACTATCGCCATCTGCGGCGAACGTACACGAACAACGTCCTCGGCGAGAATCATCCGGCTTATCCCGTCGTCGAGCTTGCGTCGCGCACACGCACGCTGAACATAGGAGACAATCCAGCTACTCCGGCGCTGCCCAACGACAATCCCGACTGGATGCGCTGGAACAATGTCGGCATCGGATATCTCGACCAGTTGCAGTACGAAGATGCGATGAATGCCTTCGAGCAGGTCGTGAAGCTGCGCCCTGACTACAAGGACGGCTACATCAACGTCGGCCTCACCTACATCGAGTGGGAGAAATACGCTGCTGCCCGCGCGCCACTCGAGAAGGCGCTCGCGCTCGCACCCAACGACGCCCGCGCGCTCTATTACATGGCGCTGGTAGAGCGGCGATCGCGGCACTCCGAGGCTGAAATCGCCGATTTGCAAAAGGTCGTCGCGCAGTATCCTTACTCGCGCGATGCGCGCCGCGAGCTGGGCATCTCCTACTATCAGCAGCATCGCAGCGAGGAGGCTATGCAGCAGTTCAAGGCGCTGCAGGCCATCGATCCCGACGATCTCGCCGCGCACTACAACCTCGCGATTCTCTATCGCCGCGAGGGTATGAAGAAGCAGGCCGCGGAAGAAGCCGCGCAGTACACCACCAAGCGCGTCGATCCCTCGGCGCCAACCTATTCGTTAGACTATCTGCGCAAACATCCTGAAATCTCGACCGAGAGCGTGCCCTGGCACGTGCACACCGATATGGCGCCTGAGATGAAAAGCGCCGGCGGACAACCCTAAACCATGAGGATGGCCACTCGTTGAATCGTCGCAAATTCATCCGTTCCGTCAGTCGCACGGCACTGGTTCTGCCCTTTGCCGACATCATGGCATTAGCTTCACCCTGGCAGCAGCAGACCGCGCCCGAACAGAAAATCGGCCCGCAGGAGCGCACCTACGACGCGAAGCCAGCGCCACCTCCACCCGGCCCGAAGTCGCCGATTGAAGGCACGCCGCTGGGCGTCAGCTTCGTCGATGTGGTGAAGGAGTCGGGTCTCAACGTCGAGACCATCTACGGTTCTGTGGGAACGAACAAATACCTGCTTGAAACTACCGGCTGCGGCCTTGCGTTCTACGACTACGACGATGACGGCTGGCCCGATCTCTTCCTCGTGAACGGCTGGCGGCTTGAAGGCTTCCCGGCGGGACAGGAACCGCACTGCCATCTCTTCAAGAACAATCGCGACGGCACCTTCACCGACGTTACTGCCGGCTCCGGACTCGAGCATAAGACCGGCTGGGGACAGGCATGCTGCGTCGGCGACTACAACAACGACGGGCACGACGATCTCTTCGTCACCTACTATGGTCAGCCCGCGCTCTACCGCAACAACGGCAACGGCACCTTCACGGATGTGACGAAAGAAGCAGGCCTCATCCAGCCCGGCCCCAAGATCGCGCTGGAACACCGGCTGCACCTTCCTCGACTATGACCGCGACGGCCACCTCGATCTCTTCGTCGCCAACTACGTCGACTTCGACCTGAAGACCGCACCCACGCCACAGGACGGCCCCTGCACCTACAAGGGAATCCTCGTCGCCTGCGGACCGCCCGGCCTTCCCGGCGGCCGCAACATCCTCTACCACAATAACGGCGACGGCACCTTCACAGATGTCAGCGAAAAATCGGGCATGTGGACCGCCGTGGGCACCTACGGGTTGAGCGTCGCCGCGTCCGATCTCGACAACGACGGCTGGCCCGATATCTACGTCGCCAACGACTCCGCTCCGGCCACGCTCTATCTCAATCAGAAAGACGGGACGTTCCGCGACATTGCAATTGAAGCAGGAGCGGCGCTTTCTGCTGAGGCCAAACCGCAGGCCGGCATGGGCGTTTCCATCGGAGACTACAACCGCGACGGCAACCTCGACATCGTGAAGACCAACTTTGCCGGCGACACCGATTCGCTCTATACCAATCTTGGCGATGCCGCCTTCGAAGACCACACTTACCCCAGTGGCCTCGGCGTCAATACCCGCCTGCTCGGCTGGGGAGTCGGCTTCTTCGATATGGACAACGATGGCTGGCTCGACATTCTCATGTCGAACGGCCACGTCTACCCCGAAGTCGACAAGTCGAAGGCCGACCTCAAATACGCCGAGCACAAATATCTCTATCGCAACCTGCGCAATGGGCGATTTGAGGAAGTTACGAACGAAGGAGGGCCGGGAATTCTGGAAAATGCGCCAGCGCGGGGCTGCGCCTTCGGCGACTACAACAACGACGGCGTGATCGACATCGCAGTCAACTGCATCAATGCCCGGCCGCAGCTCCTGCGCTGCGACTCCACGCTTAACCGCAACTGGATCAAGATCAAGCTGGTCGGCGTCAAGGCAAACCGTTCCGGCATCGGCAGTCGCGTGACCGTCACCGCGCAGACCGATTCCAAGGCCGCAAAACCGCTGGTCCAGATGGATGAGCTGCGCAGCGGCGGCAGCTATTTTTCGCAGAACGACCTGCGCATGCACTTCGGGCTCGACCAGGCGAAGAAGGTGGACTCACTCGAGATTCGCTGGCTCAGCGGCCAGGTAGACCAGCTCAAGAATCTCGACGTCAACCAGCTCTATGTCATCCAGGAAGGCGGAAAGATTCTGAAGTCCGGCCCATTGCCAACAGCGAAAACGATAGCGAAGACAAAGGCGTAGCGATGTGGCACCGGGCTCTTCTCCTGCTACTGCTCTCGACTTCCGCCATGGCGCAGACCCAGTACGGCACCGCTCCGAAACCGGGCTCGATGGCCCACGCGAGCACCGGCTGCCCCTGGCTCACCGAGGGCAGCGCAGCTCAAGCTCTCGGCGGCGAGGTATCTGTAACCGTCAAAGTTTCAGATATGGGCGAGGGCCTGTGCAACTTCTCCCGCCGGCAGGTTTCAGCCGATTCGCTCGAGATTCTCGTCAGCAAGGCTGCGCTGCCCACTTGTCCGCCCGACAGCACAAGTCTCAAAGGCATCGGCAACGGAGCCCTGAGCTGCCGCCCTCATGGCTCACGCGCCGAAGCCGTCGAGATGATCAGCAGCCGGGTGCGCGATTTTCATTTCACCGTCACCCTGACAACCCGCGGTCAGAAGACGCCAGCGAAACCTGATGAACCCCAGGCCGCCGATCCGCAAAACGATGCTCTCGAGCAGATCGCCGAGCAGGTGGCCGGCAACCTCTACTGAAGGGTTTCCGGCTTCATCCACTGCCGGCAACCGGGCGCGGTGTCGGTCTTGCACGAGGTCAGAAATACCAGAACGTCCTTTACTTCGTCTTTCGACAAGACATTCCCGAATGGCGGCATGCCGTGACCACCTTTGATGATCTGAGTTTTGATCTGACCAGCCGGCCGGCGTTGCCCCACCGTGCCAAGGTCGGGAGCGCGATCTCCACCAACGCCAAGAATGGCATGACACTTCTCGCAGCCGCGCGTCTGGAACACAGCCGCGCCCCGCTCCCGCGCTTCCGATCCCGACGGAGAGGCCGAAGCCCGGGTTGCTAAAGCAGCAATAAAAGCGGAGCAAAACAGAAGGGCAAAGCTGGCGCTTACCGCGCGTCGAAGCGGATATGACATGCGCAGTCAATTCTATCGGAGCGCCGCGAGGCCGGCTGAAAAAACGCATCGCAGCCGGCCCGCCCGCCTTGTTCACTTACGAACATCGCTCGACGAATTCGGACAAACGCAACTGTCCGGTTTACGAACACTCAAACACTTGCACATCTGTGGAACTGGGCACCCACATGCCATCGTATGCATGGATAAAGCTTCTACAAGAATCGAACTTCAGGGGCGGCCTATGCAAACCCTGCTTCAGGATTTCCGCTACTCGCTTCGGCAATTGCGCAAGAGCCCGGGATTCACGCTAACGGCAGTTATCTCGCTGGCCCTTGGGATCGGCGCAACCACCGCCGTCTTCAGCGTCGTCTACGCGGTGCTGATGGACCCGTATCCCTATGCCAACGCCGACCGGATGGCGCACCTGGTGGTGAAGGATAATGCCGGGCATGACCGATATATCGCCCTGACAGGCCGACAGATCCAAGAGCTGCGGAAGTCGCCGGTGATTGAAGATTTTATCGGCTTCGACTACGAGAGCCTGATGGTGACCGGGCACGACCTTCCCGAAGATGTGCAGGGGACGTTGTTCACTTCCAATGCATTCAACTTTTTCGGTGTACCGCCATTGCTCGGCCGTGGGCTGGTGCCCTCGGACGCGATCGACGGGCATGATCCGCAGCCGGTGGTCGTGCTGAGCTACAAATTCTGGCAGCGGCACTTCAATTCCGACCCGTCAGTGCTGGGTAAGACGATTCAGCTGACAAAGAAGAACTACACGATCGTAGGTGTGGCCGCACCGCGATTCACCTGGAACGACGGGGATGTCTATCTGCCGGCGAAGCTGCTGGAGGTTCCGGAACACACCTACAACATCACCATGCGCCTGAAGCCGGGCGTGACGCACGCGGCGGCGGACGCGGCGCTGCAGCCTCTGATGGAGCAGTTTGCGAAGGAAAAGCCGCGGAGTTTTCCCGAGCATTTTCAGATGCATATTCAAGGGTTGAACGAGCACTTTGTCGCTGACCTGGGCGGGACGCTGGCGCTACTGTTCAGCGCCGTCGGCTTGCTGCTGGCGATCGGGTGCGGAAATGTTTCGATTCTGCTGCTGGCGCGAGGCACAGCGCGGCAACACGAATTTGCGGTGCGGGCGGCGATCGGGGCGAGCCGGCGCAGGATCGTGCGGCAACTGCTGACGGAGTCGCTGATGCTGGCTCTGACGGGCACAGTGCTGGGGGTTCTGCTGGCGTATCGGCTGCTGGCGGTGATGGTGTCGATGCTGCCCCAGAACCAGTTTCCGCATGAGGCGGCGATACGGATCAACCTGCCGGTGCTGGCGTTCAGCGTGGGCGTGGCGCTGCTAACGGGGATCCTGTTCGGACTATGGCCGGCACTGCAGTTGTCGCGCCCCGAGGTGAGCCAGGTGATGCAGTCGAGCACGCGCAGAGTTGCCGGTGGGGTGCGCGGGCGGGCGACTCATAACACGCTGATCGCCGGGCAGATCGCGCTGACTCTGCTGATGCTGGCGGGAGCGAGCGCGGCGATGGAGGGGTTTCTGAAGCTGTTGCATACGCCGCTCGGGTACGACCCGCACAACATTATGTCGGTGGGGATTCCCATCCACGATGGCACGTACACGACCTGGGCGGAGCGGTCGGCGTACTTCGAGCAATTGCGGGCGAGGGCGACGACGGTGCCGGGAGTGACGATGGCGGCGATTTCGTCGAATGCGACGCCTCCGTCGAACGGCTTCGAGACGAAATTTGAGATTCTGGGGCGTGCGGCGACCGAGCAGCAGACCGCGCGGATCAACCTGGTGAGCCCGGAGTATTTCCCCGCGCTGCGGATCAAGCTGGCGCAGGGACGAATCTGGGATGAGACGGAGAATCACAACGCGGCGCATCTAGCGGTGATTAACCAGACGCTGGCAAAACAGTATTTCCCGAATGGCGACGCGATCGGGCACTCGCTCAAAGTGGCGGCGCTGACGCCTCAGCCGCCGTTTCTGCTGACTGCGCCGGGCGCTGACGGGTGGATGCAGATCGTTGGCGTCATCGCCGATAAACGCGACGACGGGCTGCGGAATCCGATCAAGCCGGAGGCGTTCCTTCCCTTTACGATGGCGACGGGCATGTATACGCAAATACTGGTACGGTCGGAAGTGCCTCCGCTGTCGCTGGTACATGCGGTGGCGGCGCAGGTGAATGCGGTGGATCCGGACCAGCAGGTCATTGGGCAGGTCGAGAACCTGGAGCAATGGATTTCCGATCAGCCGGAGTATCAGCAGGAGCATCTGGTCGCGTGGCTCTTTGGCGGCTTTGCGGTGCTGGCGCTGGCGCTCGCGGCGGTGGGGCTATACAGCGTGGTGTCCTATTCCGTAGAGCAGCGAACGAATGAGTTCGGCATCCGCATGGCCCTCGGCGCACAGCGCGGACACGTGCTGCGCATCGTCTTCTCCTCAACGGTCCTGAGTGTCGGCGGAGGCATTCTCGGGGGGCTCGCTCTGACGCTGGCGCTCCACAAGGTGCTGGCGCATTGGGCCGAAGGCAGCTCACGCGATCCGCTTGTCCTGCTCGCTGCAACGCTCGTGCTCGGCCTCGTTGCTGCCGTCGCCTGCGCGCTCCCTGCCCGGCGAGCATCCCAGGTCGATCCCATGACGGCGCTTCGTTACGAATAGGCATCGCGCTCGTGTGCCCGGCAGATCAGTTAATCTGGTCTGCGGAGCGAACAAATTGAGTTCTTACTGGAAAGGCAGGACGGTCTTCGTGACCGGAGCCACCGGCCTGATGGGCGGCTGGCTGGTCAAGGCGCTGATGCGCGACGACGCGGAGATTGTCGCCCTCATCCGCGATCAGGCGCCGAAGAGCATGCTTGTCAGCGAGGGCCTGATCGACCGCATCGCCATCGTTTCGGGAGACCTGGAGTGCCTGCCTACGATGCAGCGCGCCATCGCCGAATACGAACCTCACACGGTCTTCCATCTCGCCGCGCAACCGCTCGTCCAGGTGGCCAAGCGCGACCCAGTCGGGACGTTGCGCGCCAACGTGATGGGGACCTGGAATGTCATGGAAGCATGCCGTCTCGCCGGCACATCCAACGTCGTCGTCGCCTCGTCCGACAAGGCCTACGGATCGAGCGACAACCTGCCCTATCGCGAAACGCACCCATTACAGGGGCGCTATCCCTACGACGTCTCGAAGTCCTGCACCGATCTGATCGCACAGATGTACGCCGCAACCTACGGCGTGAAAACCGCCATCGCGCGCTGCGGAAATCTCTTCGGCGGCGGCGACCTCAACTTCAGCCGCACCATCCCCGGGCTCATCAAGGCGACTCTGGCAGGCGAGCCATTCGTCATCCGCAGCGACGGCAAATTCGTCCGAGACTTCCTTTACGTGAAGGACGCAGCCGAATCCTACCTGACTCTCGGCGAGCGCCTTGCCGAAGACGGATCCATCTCCGGAGAAGCCTTCAATTTCAGTCTCGGCGAGCGGCTCACCGTCCTCGACATCGTTCACATGACGCTGGAGATCATGGGCCGGGCTAATCTTGAACCGGTGATCCAGAACATCGCCAGCTCCGAGATCCGCGAACAGTATCTCGACGCGAGCAAGGCCCGCGAAAGGCTCGGCTGGCGGCCTCGTTACGGCATGGAAGAAGCTATCCGCGAGACCGTGGACTGGTACCGTGAACACTTCGCCGACGAGGCTCCCTGAACGAGCGCTGAATCCGCTGTCAATAACTTGACAGGCAGCGGGTTTCAGACTCTTATGCTTGTGGAGACGCAATCATGCCCACGGTCCGCCCGTCGGAAATGCACGTCGCAGATTCCGATCCTCTGTTTGCCTCTGGCGCTCGACGAGTCGTTTCTTCGCTGCCGAATCCGTATCAGGCATTGGCAGTTTTTCTCAGCCTCAGCCTGACATTCAGCACTATCGGCCTGGACGGCTGCAAAAAAGAACAGCCGCAACAAGCACAGGGGCAGGCACAGCAGCCGCCTGTGCCTACGTATGCCGCTCCTACACCGGACCAACTGTATCAGCTCGTTGCTCCGATCGCGCTTTTCCCAGACAATCTCGTCGCGCAGGTTTTGGCCGGCTCTACTTTTCCCGATCAGATCACCGCCGCCCAGCAGTGGCTCCAGCAGAACTCCAGCCTGAAGGGCCAGCAGCTTATGGAGGCGGTGAACCAGCAGCCCTGGGACGACAGCGTGAAGGGTCTCACGCAGTTCCCTGATGTTCTGGGCCAGATGGCGTCGAATCTGTCCTGGACCTCTGCTCTCGGGGATGCCTACTTCAATACTCCACAAAGCGTAATGAATGCCGTGCAGGTCATGCGCCAGCGCGCTTACCAGGCCGGCAACCTGAAGTCCACGCCGCAGCAGGTGGTCAACGTACAGAATCAGGCTCCAGGAGCCGCGCCTCCACCAGAGGAGACTTCTTCCGGCGCGCCGCAGACAACGGTCGTTCAGCCCCCGCCGCAGACCATCGTCATCCAGCCTGCTCAGCCGGACGTTGTCTACGTTCCGACTTACAATCCCACCGTCGTCTATGGAGCTCCCGTGCCGGTATATCCGGGTTATGTGGCTCCCGCCTACTCAACCGGCGCCGTGGTCGCCACCGGCCTGATCTCCTTCGGGATTGGCATGGCAATCGGCGCTTCAATGAACAACGGGTGCTGCGGATGGGGATATAACTCATGGGGATGCGGCTGGCATAACTCTTCTGTCACCTATAACCGCAACGTCTACGTTTCAACCTCGAACACCTTCGTCAACCGCAATAACTACTACAACCGCAACAACGTGAATGCCAACATCAATCGCAATAACGTCAATGCGAATATCAACCGCAACAACAACTACCGCGCGAATAACTTCGATAGCAACGCCCGCAACTCCAACTTTACCGAGCCGAAATTCAATCAGAACCGTAATCAGCCCCAGTACCAGAACAACCGGGGCAATCAGGCTCAGAACAATAATCGCGGAAACCTTGCCCAGAATAACCGCGGGAATCAGCCTAATTTCAATCAGCAGAACCGGCCCGGAACGAACCAGCAGAATCGTCCGGGAACGAACCAGCAGAATCGTCCGGGCGCAAATCAGCCCAACCGTCCGGGCGCGGGCCAGAATCAAAACCGTCCCGGAAATGCCAATCAACCTCAAAGAGATGCTTCGCGCGGCTACGGACAACAGCCGAGCCGGGGCGCCGGCAACAGTGCCTTTGGCAACTACGGTGAGGGAGGCAATGCCCGCACCAACAGTGCACGTGGACAGCAGAGTCTCCAGGGAAATCGCGGGCAGGCGGGCGGAGGAAGCCGTCCCCAGACTGCCAGCGGAGGCGGGAATCGTGGCGGCGGGGGCGGCGCTTCGCGGCCGCAGCCGCAGGCGCGCCAGGGAGGCGCCGCCCGGCATCGATAGGGCAGCGCGTTTGACCCATCGTTCGACGATCGTTGGGTGATGGATCTCGGTCTTTAATTAAGTGCAATCGATCTGAAGCAGGAGAAAGCTTTCGTGCAACCTACTCCGCAAACCCCGATGCCGCTTCGTTCCCGTGCTGCTGCTATGGCGCGCCTGTTTGTCCCTCTCGCGTGCGCCGCGGCGATCCTGCCGCTCCTTCTGGTCGCCCGCCCGTCTCTTGCGCAACAAGGAGGCGAGAAGACCTTCGCTTCACCCGGAGACGCGGTTCTCGCTCTCTACAATGCGGTCAAGTCGAACGATAGCCAGGCTCTCACCAGCATCCTCGGCAGCAACGCCGGCGATATTCTCCATACCGGAGACGACGTCGCCGACAAAAAGATGGCGGCGGACTTCATCAGCCGATATGACCAGATGCACCGCGTGGTCATCGAGCCCGACGGGACCGTCACTCTCTATCTCGGAGCCGAGAACTGGCCTATGCCCATTTCCATCGTCAAGAACAGCAGCGGCGCATGGTACTTCGACACCGAGAGTGGCAAGAAGGAAATCCTTTATCGGCGCATCGGCAGGAATGAGAACGACGCCATCGATACACTGCACGGCCTGGTCGACGCCCAGCACGACTACGCATCCGAAGCGCGCGACGGCGACAAGGTCAAGCATTACGCCTCACAATTCCTGAGCGATGAGGGAAAGCACAACGGACTGTACTGGAAGACAAGCGATACCGAGGACCCGAGTCCGATCGGGCCGCAGATCGTTGAAGCGGCGGGGAAGGGTTACAACTTTCAACAGGGCCAGCAGACGCCGTTTCACGGCTACTATTTCCGCATCCTGACGAAACAAGGGTCCGCAGCCAAGGGTGGGGCCCGCGATTACATGGTGGGTGGCCAGCTGACAAAGGGTTTCGCTTTTGTGGCCTATCCGGCCCAATACCGCAACTCTGGAGTCATGACCTTCATCGTCAACCAGGATGGCAAGGTCTACGAGAAGGATCTCGGCGAGCAGACCTCTGATCTTGCGGCCGCGATGACCGAATACAACCCCGACAATACGTGGGAGCCGGCCGACTGAGCAGGCGGCTGCACTCTCCTGAAGCAACCACTCACTGCATCGCCGGAGGCTCGTTCAGCCGCAGCCGGTTTCCGCCCTGCCGGTTGTCCTCGTCCGCCAGCTTTGCAGCGAGCGCAAGCTCGCGCTCGGATTCTTCTTTCTTCCCGAGGCGCGCCAGCGTAAGCCCAAGATAGTAGTGCCCCGGCTGGTAATCCGGTGCGGCGCTCACCGCCTTTTCGAGAGCTTCCTCCGCCTTGTCGTATTGCTTCTGCTTGAAATAAGCAATCCCGGTCCCGGCCAGCGCGCCCCCATGCCGTGGATTCCGCTCCAGCGTCTTTGCGAAGTTGCCGAGCGCTCCCGCGAAATCTCCCTGCTGCAGATCCACATCGCCAAGCTGGTAGTAGGCCTCTGTCTGTTGCGGACGCAGCTCGACCGACCGCTGAAACTCGGCGCGTGCCTGATCCAACTCGGCCTTCAGCCGGTAGATCCGCCCCAGCCCATAGTGCGCCGTCGCATCGTCTGGATGGGTTTTCAGGTACGCTTGCATCTTCGCTTCCGCCGCGTCCAGCTGCCCGAGATCAAGCTTCACGCGTGCCACGGCGTACTCGATCTTCGGATCATCGGGGACGATCTGTTCAAGGTGCGCCAGCGTCTTGTCGGCGTCGATATACAGCCGCATCTCATCTTCCAGAATTCCCAGGTCGTAAAGCAGCCTGGGATTCTCCGGAGCGAGCTTCTGCGCCTGCAACAGGTCTTTCAGCGCCTCATCCATGTGTCCGGCGGCGCGAGCATCGAGCGCCATGCGTTCGCTCACCTCAACTTCGCCATTCTGAGCGGCCGCATTCGCCGGGTCCGCCTTCAGAACCTGCTCATACGCATCCCGCGCTTCGCTCAATTTCCCGGTGCTGCGCAACGAGTTCGCCTGATCGACAGCGGCTGGCGCCTGAGCATCGCCAGACGATTGCATCGGAACGGCGAGCGAAAGCAAGATAAGCGCCGCGGGGGTCAGCATAAGAATGAAAATCAAAAGTCAGGACGATTTCGCAATAATTCTACAGCCGCGCCCGTATCCGCTTCGCGTTTGGCTCGCACTCGCAGACGACAGATTCACCATCAAAAAAATGAACAAGCCAGAAGCACCGCTTTTGCTCTAGCATCATCTGTCGCTCGGCGTAGGTAAAATAGCTCGCCGGGGCAGAAACTCAGGCACGCGCCTCACTGGAGCCTTTCGCGATGGAATTTCATATCTCCCGGGCAGTCAGAGAAAAGCTGGACATCGATGGACTGCTATTCAGCTACACCGGGAACGTTGTCTTTGCCGATGTGGCCGCCAGCCGCAAGCTGGCCGCACGGCTCAACGAAGCCCGCGGGCCGAATGCCGATCCGGCCAACACCGTTAACGCGGGCGCGCTCTTCGCCATGGGCATGATCGACGAGCTCAACCATGCCCTCGCCGCCCAGTACCGCAGGGAAATCGACCCGCAGGTGCTGGCCGACGCGCTGCACTGGTTTTCGGAAAAGATCGAACCGGCCAATCTTGACCGCCTGCTGCTGACTTTTGTCGAGCACTTCCCTAACGTCGCTGTCCACCAGGGCAAGCTCACGCCCGCCGAATGGCTCCGCGGCACTAGCGACGGCCTGCCCAACCGCGAAGCCGCGCTCGAAGAACTGATGCTACTCTGGCTCGCCAATGCCAACCCTGCCTTTGCGCCCTTCCGCGAGCTGTTTGAGGATACCGACCTCGCGCAAAAGACAGCTTACAAGGAAGTGACGGCTCAGCTGCCGGACTACATGGGCACGCGGCCGCCGCTTTCTCCCGAAGTTGGCAGCCTGATCGACGCTTTGCGCGCGCCGATGCTCGCCTCACCCGACTCCATCACTGGGCAGCTCGATTACATCCGCGAAAAGTGGGTCAGGTACCTGGGCCCCGACCTGCGCCGCCTCCTGCTGGCCATCGACATCGTGCGTGAAGAGGAGATCGCTATCTGGCTGCGCTTCCATCCCCCCGCTCCCGACTGGTATCGCCATGGCCCTCCCGGCAGGGGCGGCGAAGGCTTCATCGGCGACGAGTACGTGGGCTTCGATGAGGACTTCAAAGGCGGGCAGCGCTATGCCCACGACTATCAGGCCCCGCTGCACGAGTACGAAGCCTTCAGCGCCGACCAGGCGTGGATGCCCAACGTTGTCCTCATGGCCAAGAGCACTTACGTCTGGCTCGAACAGCTCTCCAAAAAATACGGCCGCCACATTCACCGCCTCGAACAAATCCCCGACGAAGAACTCCGCCTGCTCGCTGAGCGCGGCATCACCGGCCTGTGGCTGATCGGGCTGTGGGAGCGCAGCATCGCCTCGCGTACCATCAAGCGCCTGCGCGGCCACGGAGACGCCGTCGCCTCCGCTTACTCGCTCAAGGACTATCAGATTGCCGAAGACCTCGGCGGCGGCTCAGGCTATGCCAACCTGCGCGACCGCGCCGCCCGCTTCGGCCTTCGGCTTGCCAGCGACATGGTGCCCAATCACATGGGCATCGACTCCCCGTGGGTCATCGAGCATCCCGACTGGTTCATCTATCGCTGGGAGAGCCCTTTCCCCGTCTACAGCTTCACCGGCCCCGACCTTTCGCCTGACAGCCGCGTCGAGATCAAGATCGAAGACCACTACTACGACCAGACCGACGCCGCCGTGGCCTTCCGCCTCCGCAACCATCGCGACGGAACCACCCGCTACATCTATCACGGCAACGACGGCACCAGCTTTGCCTGGAACGATACCGCGCAGCTCGACTACCTGAAAGCCGACGTCCGCGAGCACGTGATTCAGACCATCCTTCACGTCGCGCGACAGTTTCCCATCATCCGCTTCGACGCTGCCATGGTGCTCGCGCGGCGCCACATCCAGCGCCTCTGGTACCCACTGCCCGGAGCCGGCGGCTCCATCCCTTCGCGCGCCGAGAACGCGATGTCGCAGGAGGAATTCGACGCACTCATGCCCAACGAGTTCTGGCGCGAAGTCGTCGACCGCGTCGCCGCCGAAGTCCCCGGAACCCTCCTGCTCGCCGAAGCCTTCTGGCTGCTCGAGGGCTACTTCGTCCGCACTCTGGGAATGCACCGGGTCTATAACAGCGCCTTCATGGTCATGCTGAGAGACGAGGAGAACGCCAAGTTCCGGTCATACCTGAAGAAAACGATGGAGTTCGATACTGACATCCTTAAGCGCTACGTGAACTTCATGAGCAATCCCGACGAGCGCACCGCCATCGACCAGTTCGGCGACGGAGACAAGTACTTCGGCGTATGCACCATGCTCGCCACGCTGCCGGGCCTGCCCATGTTCGGCCACGGCCAGATCGAGGGCTTCACCGAGCGCTATGGCATGGAGTTCAAGCGCGCCCGAATGGAGGAGCATCCCAACGAAGGCCTCGTCGCCGGCCACATGTATCACATTGCCCCACTGCTCAAGCAGCGCGCCCTCTTTGCCGAGAGCGCCAACTTCGTCCTCTACGATTTCTGGACCGGCAGCGGCACCGTCGACGAAAACGTCTTTGCCTACTCCAACCGCCTCCATGACCAGCGCGCGCTGGTGATCTACAACAACCGTTATGGAAACACGCATGGCACCATCCACATATCCGCGGCATTTATGGACAAAGAAAGCGGAGAGCTGCGCCAGCGCAGTCTCAGCGATGGCCTGGGGGTGCCCAACGACGGCGCTGTCATCTACGCCTATCGCGATGCCGCACGCGGCCTCGAATATCTCCGCCGCGCGACCGATTTCCACCACCACGGCCTCACGCTCGACCTGCGCGGCTATCAGTACGTCGTTCTGCTGCACTGGCGCGAGCTGCGATCCACCGCCGACCAGCCCTGGGATCGGCTCTGCGACGCCCTCCACGGCGGCGGCGTCCACAACGTCGATGAAGCGCTCCTGAAGCTCCGCATGCGGCCGCTGCATGAGGCCCTTCATCAGGCCATAAGCAGCGGAAATGTTCACCTGTTTGCTGCAATCTCAGGCGAGCCGGCGTGGAGAGGCATCGAACCAAAAGGCGCAGCCATGTCCACGAACGAGCGAAGCCGTCCCGCGGCTGTGCCGCTCGAAGCGAAGCGCTCTGAAATCGCCGATGTATGCGTCTCTCCGGGAGAGGTTGATCTTCGGCTCCGCCCATTCATCGAGAAATGCCAGCGCTTCTTCGAGAGAGCTCTTGAGATGCTCCCGAACGAGGACAAAGAGCAGATGCGCCGCGTTACCGCATCGCAAAGCGGCACGCGCATCGACTCCACTGCGGGCTCTGCGTCCGCACAGTCAGCCGTCGGCGATCCCGAGGCCGCATACTGGAAGACCTGCGAAGCCCTGACGGTTGCCGCCCTTCGCCTGCCGTGTCTGGAGCGTATCTTCTCGACAGCCTGGCCCGCGTCTGTTCGCTATACGCTGCCCAGCAACGAGCCGGGATCGCGCCTGGAACTAACATGGACGCCCGCTCTGGCATTTGTTGTCCTGCGCAGTCTTCCGGCGGAGGGCGAGAGAATGGCGATCTTCGACAAGCTGCACCTCCGTGCGGCGCTTGCCGACATCTTCTCCTCCATGGGCCTCGAAGACGAGCAGACATGGCGCATGGCGGCGCGGATTCGCATCCTGCTCTGGCTGGCCGAAAACCCTTCGGCTTCGATCGAGACAAAGGAATTCTGGTCCGATCCCGACATCCGCTGGATCGCCAGCGTCAACGAATCGAAGGGTAAGACTTACTTCAACAAGGAGCTCTTCGAGGAACTGCTCAGCTGGGTTCAGTTGCCGGCCTTGCTGGAGATCGCCCGGCAAAACTCGGGCGAATCGGAAGCAATCGACGAGCTCGAAGCCGCCATCACGCGGGCCTGCCACGCCGCGGACGACGCTGCTTACAACCTCGATGCTTATCTCAAACTGCTCGCTGGCGAGCCTGAGGAGGCTGCCGTCGGTACTGCGAAGGAGAGCACGCCTCGGAAGGCATAGAGCGAGAGACCAGATTCGTTGCCTGATCCCAGCACTCCGATACCATCGGAAGAAAGATGATCCGCCGCTGCTTCCACAACCCCCTGTGTCTGCTACTCCTGGCAACGGGTCTTGTTGCTTTCGTCATTCAATCCGGAGAACTCGGCTCCGCCGACACCACGCACCGTCTCCAGTCCGCGCACGCGTTCTGGACCTCCGAGCCGCCCGTCTTTCCCCAGGAATATCCCGAGTTCGGTATCCACGGCCGCAACGGCACGCTGCAGAGCTGGTACGGCATCGGCCAATCGTTGCTCATGCTGCCCGCCGACATCGCCGGCACATACATCGAGCGCCTTCCCATCTTCGCCGCCTACAACGGAAATGACCCCGCCGTCCGCAGCATCATCGTCAGCTACAGCACCAACATCCTTCTCGCCGTGCTCACCTCGCTCGTCTGTTTCCGCTTCCTGCGCCAGCTGGATTTCACAGAGAAGCAATCGATCCTCGGCGCGCTCGCGCTGCAGCTCTGCACCACGCATCTGCACTACACGCAGAACATGATGGAGAACAACTACATCTTTCTGCTCACGCTCACCGGCTTCTCGTTTCAATTTGAATGGCTGCGCACCGGCAGCCGGCGCGCCCTGCTGATCGGCTCCGCCGCTTTTGGACTGAATCTGCTCACGCGCCTGACGACGGGCATGGACCTGCTAGCCGGAGGGTTCTTCATCCTGCTCGTGTTGTGGCTCGAAGGCACGCGTGGCCCCGCGCTTTGGCATCGCTGCCGAAGCTATCTGGCGACGGCCCTCCCCGTGTATCTGTTCTTCGGCCTGCTCGACCGCCTCTACCAGTTCTATCGCTTCGGATCGTTCTTCAACACCTACATCACCATCTTTGCCCAGGAGGCTCGCCGGCGCGATCCCACCCTGCCTGCCAAATACCCCTTCGAGACCCCATTCCACATCGGCTTCTTCGGTCCGTTCTGGGTGCCGGAAAAGTCCATCTTCCTCTTCGACCCTCTAATTATCCTGCTCATCGTTCTCGCAGTTGTCGCGTGGAAGCGCTTCACTCCATCCGTTCGCGCCTACATCATCACAGGCTTCCTGCTGCTTTTCGCCTACATCAGCTTCTACGCGCGATACACCGTCTGGACCGGCGACTTTGCCTGGGGAGACCGTTACGTCTCAACCGCCGTGGAGATGGTCGCGATGCTCGCCGTCCCGCTGCTGCTCCGCTATCGCCGCGCACTTGCCAGGCCAGTCTGGATCTTCGGCATCGCGCTCATCGCGGTCAGCGCGGTGATTCAGGCCGCATCCCTCGCCTTCTGGATGCCGCTCGAGATCTACCAGATGGAGACCCTCGGCCATCCAACCTTCCTCATCGCCCTGCGCTTCAAAAACATCGCAGCCTTCGCGCTCGGCAAAATGGATGCCTGGGGCCTGAATACTCCCGCCATGTCCGAAGACCCGTGGGATTATGTCCACATCACCACCTGGAATTTCCTCCCGTTCCTGCTCAAGCGCGCTGGCTTCGCTCCCGCATGGGCTGTACGCTGCGTCTTCGCCGTGTGGTTCGCGGCCCTCGCGGCACTGGTTGGCGTGCTATGGAGACTCGCCGCCACACTGGCGCGCCCTGCAGCTGCCGCTCTGCTGAGACACGAAGAGTAAACTGCCATTTATGAAATCGATCCTGCGCGCATTTGCGCTCACCTGCGTGACCCTTTCTTCCCTCCAGATCTTTGCTCTCGAACGGCAGCCTGCTGCCGACTACCACGCCCGCCGCGTCCGTCTCGCCGAGAAGCTGAATGGCGGCATCGCTGTCCTCTTCGCCGGCGAGGAGCCTCTGCTTGACTTCATGCCTTACCGCCAGGACCCCGACTTCTACTACCTCACCGGCTGGAACGAGCCCGGAGCAGCGCTCCTCATCGAGTCCCCAATGCCGGCCGACGGGGGCCACCTCGCCCGCGCCTATCGCGAAATCCTCTTTCTGCCCACGCGCAACATGCGCATGGAGCGCTACACCGGCGAAAAGCTCGGAGCCGACACTCCCGGCGCACCTGCAAAGGCCGGCGTCGAGGAAGTCAAATCGATGACCGAGCTCCCATCGTTGCTCAACGATTTGGTCACGCACACTCCCAGCGCCATTCGCTCGCTCTGGAGCGAGCCCGATACAGAACAGGCAAAAGCCCTTGTCGCCTGGACCGCCACCACGCTCGGCCTTGGACAGCCGCCAAGTTTTGCCAATGTCCGCGACCTCACCAACCAGCTGCGCGCCGTCAAAGACCCCGGCGAGATGGCCCTGCTTCACAAGGCCAGCGACGCCTCCATTCAGGCGCAACTCGCCATGATGCACGCCGTGCACCCCGGGGCGACCGAGGACGCCGTCGCCGGAAAAATCATCGAGACGCTGATGGAGAATGGCTGCGAGCGCGTCTCCTACGCGCCCATCGTTGGATCGGGCAAAAACTCGACCGTCCTGCACTACTCCAGTGACAGCGAAACCATGCAGAGCGGCGATGTAGTTGTTGTCGATGCCGCCGGCGAATACTCGATGTATGCTTCCGACATCACACGCACCGTACCGGTCAACGGCCATTTCACCGAGCGCCAGCGCGAGATCTACGACATTGTCAAAGGCGCGCAGAAGGCGGCCATGGATGCCTTCGTTGCAGGCACCTCGCACATCAATGACCCGGCACACAAGTATCCCGACTCGCTCGATACCATCGCCTGGAATTACATGAACGCCCATGGCAACGATCTGCACGGCGAGCCGCTGGGCAAATACTTCATCCACGGCATCGGCCATTCCGTGGGCATCGACGTGCACGATCCATGGGACTACTCAAAGCCCATCCAGCCCGGTATGGTCTTCACCATCGAGCCCGGCATCTACGTCCCAGAAGAAAAAATCGGTGTACGGATCGAAGACGTCTTTTATGCCAACCCCAACGGCAAGCTCGAATGCCTGACCTGCGCCCTGCCCAAGGATGCCGACGAAGTCGAGAAGGTGATGGCGGAGAAGAAATAATCTCGCGTCCGTCGATCTTGCTAACGAGAAAAAGGGCGGCAACACGGACCGACTTCGGTGCCGCCGCCCTGACGGAGCGCCAAGGCGTCCGAAACTTGGCTTTAGAAACGAATCCCGAAGGTCACCGGGATCAGGCTTGAGGTGCCCGATCCATAGGGATCCTCGTTGCTGGCAATCGGTGAATCCACCCACGTGTACCCGGCTTCAGCAAAGTACTTCATTTTGCTGTCTTCGCCAAAAGGCTTCCAGTAAAAGCCGGCGCGGATATTCAGGCCGCCCTGGTTGCTCGAAGAGTGGGCGATGGTCGTCGGGTAATAGCCGATGTAGCAGTAGTAGTAACAGCTTTCTCCGAGCACCGGCGCGGTGAAATTCGTCACCTTGCGATAGAAGCCGCCGCCACCTGTCACGTACGCTCCCATTGACTTTGTGACCGGAAGATAAAAGATGGGATTGAGAGTAAAGGACCACGTATTCACGTTGCCGCCGAATGGCACATTCGAATCGCTGTCGATAGCCAGCTGCGTCAGCGTGCTCCCGGGAATCTTATCGCGGTTCCACTGGTATTCCACCAGCACGCCGAGATGCTTGCTGAAGTTCCATCCGGCGCCGGCCCGAAAATTGTACCCATAGGTTTCCCAGCCGTGCGCGGTATTGCCCACCGGAGCTGTGAATCCCCCGCCAGCCACAAGCGCGATATGGCTCCAGCGGTTGGTCGACTCCGGATAGCGGCCATTCGAATGCCCATATTGCGGCGAAGGCCTGGGCGACCCCGGCAGGGCGTTCGCAACCGAGTCATCGGTGTTCAGGTAGGACTTCCAATCCAGTGAGCTCGAATAATTTACCGGGCTCGCAGATGCGTGGCCGTCATCCGAAATATCGGCTGTCTGCGCTCGCGCTGCACAAGGCGAGGCGGCCAGCGTCACAAAAAATGAGGCAAGGAATGCGGCAAGGGCGATGCGGCCCGCAAGCGACCGCGAAGGAAGGCAGTGTTCCGTCATGGGGGAGCTCCCTAAATCGGTAGATGAATTTTCGGGAGTGTTGCGTGGGGCGCCTCCCTTTCTTTCTTCCAACACCAGTTAGACGCAATAGACTCGCAGGTGTTGTCTTTTCAATAAATGGCAAAGGCCGGGACTCATCCCGGCCTCTGCCTTCCTGCCTGAATTATTTAGTGAATGTCGAACTGTTCCGGATGCAGCGCCGCGTCACTCTTCACGATGATCGTCTTGCCGATCATCTCTTCAAGCTCGTTCAGCCACCGCGCGTTGTTCGCCTTCAGCGACTTCACCACCTCGGGATTCACACGCAGCATCACATCTCTTCCTTCAAGATGACGCTGCATCTTGCGCATCTCCACGAAGATTTCATTTGCAACCGTCGTCGGACTCTTCACCATCCCCGTCCCCGTGCAGATCGGGCAGGGAGTGCTCAGCGTCCGCTCCAATGACTGTTTCACGCGCTTGCGCGTAATCGCGACCAGCCCAAAATCATTGAACTGCAGCACCTTCGACGGAGCACGATCCGCCTTCAGCGCCTCTTCGAGCGCGGCCATTACCTTGTGGCGATTCTTGCGCTCATCCATATCGATAAAGTCGATCACGATAATGCCGCCCAGGTCGCGCAAGCGTATCTGCCGTACGATCTCCGGAATCGCATCGAGGTTCGTCTTCAGAATCGTGTCTTCCAGGCGCGCCGTCTTGCCGACATATTTCCCGGTGTTGATATCGATCGCCACCAGCGCTTCCGTCTGGTTGATCACGATCGATCCGCCCGACTTCAGCCACACCTTCGACTTCAGCGCCTTGGTGATCTCCTCCTGAATGCCGAACTGCTCGAAGAGCGGAGTCTCCTTCGTGTACAGCTTCACGCGCCGCACGAGCGATGGCTGGAAGCGGTTCAAAAAGCGCACTGTCCGCTCGTACTCCATCTCGTTATCTACCCAGATGGCCGAAAAGTTGTCGCTCACCTGGTCACGCAGCACGCGCTCCACCAGGTTCAGGTCGTGATAGATCAGCGCCGGAGCCTTGCTCGCCTCTTCGCGCTGCTTTATGTCGTTCCACAGGCTGATCAGGAAGCGCAGGTCGGCGCGAAGCTCGTCTTCGCTCGCTCCGTCGGCCGCGGTCCGCACGATGAATCCGCCCGAAGCCTCGCCCTTCTCGCTGATCAGAATTCGCTTCAGCCTCAGGCGCTCTTCATCGGAAGAGATCTTGCGCGACACGCCCACGTGATTCACCGTCGGCATGAAGACCAGGAAGCGACCGGGCAGCGCGATATGGCTCGTGATGCGCGCGCCCTTCTTGGCGATCGGCTCTTTCGCAATCTGGACAAGAATCTCCTGTCCCTGCTTCAACAGATCGCTGATGATGGGCAGGTCCATCGTCTGCGCCGAATGCCGTCGCGCACCCGGATGTCCACCACCCCGGCGATTCCCGCGCCGGTCGCCCCGGCGGCCGCCTCTGCGGTCTCCGCCGCGATCCCCGTCGCGCCTCGGCCTCGAAGGCGCTGCAGCTATGGGCTCGCCTTTCCTTTCGCTGGCTTCACCGAGCTTGACGCCTTCCTCTTCATCGTCTTCTTCTTCGTCATCGTCCTCGCCGTCATCGTCTCGGCCGTCGTAGTCCCGGCCTTCTTCGCGGGACTCGATTTCGCCTTCCTCAACTTCCTCGACTCCAGGACCGCTCGACAGCCGCTCGTCCAGGTGGGTGTCGCGCACCATCTCGCCCAGTTCGCCGGCGTGGTCGAGCGTCTCTTCTTCCAGGTCCTCGCTGTCATGCTCGTCAGAATGCCCGTGAATCGGCTCGAAGTCGTATTCCTCCTCGTCGATCACTTCTTCTTCCAGCACGCCCGAGCCCGGAGCGAAACCGAAGAGTTGGTCGGCGACTTCTGTCGCCTGTGCATCATGCTCTTCTTCGGTGTACTCGACAGTACCCGCCGCGGAGTGCGCCTCGATGGGCTCTTCCTCGCGGATCTCATGCACGATCACGGCAAGATCCGTTTCCGGGACCGTGACTTCCTCTTCCACCAGGCTCGAAACGCGAAACTCGCTCGGCGCCGAGGGATCGACGCGGTGCGAAGCCGACGCATGCTCCGGCTCGAACTCGTGAACCTCTTCCTCATGAACCTCTGCGTGAATCTCGTTTTCTGCAATTTCAGCGGGCGCAAAAGATTCGTGAGTAGGAACAGGCTCGTGAGCGACTCTTTCCGGCTCGACCCTTTCCGGCTCGGCGTGAGCAGGTACAGGGAGCTCAGGCATCGCAATTACATCCGGCCTGGCGGCTTCGACATGAGTGGATTCATGAACAGCTTCCACCACCGGTGTTGCCGGTTCCTCGGGCAACTCAGCCACCAGTTGCACTTCGGCAACGTTGGCCGGGCCCGCCTTGTGCACATGGCTCTCCGCAGTTGCGCTCTCCGGCTCTACAACCTCAACCACCGGCTCTGCCGCCTGCGTCTCACCCTTGCCGCGATACCGTGAGAGCGACTCGCCCGGCATAAGGAGCCCGCCATCCCACGCGATCGGCGACTCAATCAGCGTCGAAGGCTTGGGAGCCGTGTAGTTCGTCTTTGCACTCGACGATTGTGCCGCCGCTTCCGGCTGCTTGGTCTCTACCGCCGCTCCCGGCGCAGAACTCGCACCGTACTTCGACAACGACTCACCCGGCAGCAGTATCCGCTGGCCTGGGGCTGCTGCCGCAGCGCGATGCTCCTGCGGTGCCTCCGGCTCCTCATCGAAAGGCTCCTCGCTCTCTATCTGGATGGTTCCAGCCGGCATCGATCCCAACGCGCCCGCCTCGCGCTCGCCCTCTGCCGGGCGCGCATCCTCCTGCTGTCCCCGCGGACGGAATCCCCGCCTCCGGCCACGGCGTCCGCGCCAGCGGCGCGTTCCGCTCGGAGAGTCGGAATCCTCCTCCGCTTCCCCGCCACCAGGCTCCGTCGTCACCTCAACCTGTGCCTCCGGCTGGGGCTGGCGTCCGCGCCCATTTCCGGACTGGCCATTCTCGCGGCCGCCTTCGCGGCGCGGTCTCTGACCGTTGCCGCCAGCGCTCTCAAACTCCTCGCCGTCTTCCTGCTCTTCGAGGAAGTCCGTTACGTATAGGAACGCGTCGCGCTCCAAGCCGACATCGACAAACGCCGACTGCATGCCCGGAAGCACGCGCGTTACTTTGCCTTTGTAAATGGACCCCGCAAGGGTGTACTCGTTTTCGCGCTCGTAGTAAATCTCTGTGAGCTCGTCGTTTTCAAGAATCGCAAGCCGCGTCTCATGCGGCGTTGTCGAAATGCATATTTCCTTTGACATGCTGCCTCTCTTGCCGCGCAGACTTCCGTCACGCGGCGCGGTCGAGACAGATCAGAGCGGAAAACCGGAAAGGTTCAGGGATGACGAGGAGATGGCCGTGTTGTAGAAGATTCTTTGCGTGAGGAGTGAATCGCACTCGCGACGGTCGCCCGGCGGAGGCTCACTGAAAAAACCGACTGTCTTACGGGGTATATCCAAACACAGAGAGTTTGTGACCGCTTCAGCCGATTTTTCCGGCGGGGCCGTTCCCAGTCTCTGCGCGTTCATTCCTGAATCCTGCCCGGCCCGGTGATCTACCCGGCCGGCTAAGTGTTAAACTTCGAAAAATCTATAACTTCCCGTCCGCCAGAGCGGACATCCTGCAAACTTTCGAAACCCGCCGGGGATTCAGTTCACGAAACGGCTCATGCGGACATTCATCACCATGCCCAAAGCCAAAAAGGTGAACAGCACCGAGGAACCCCCGTAACTCATAAGCGGGAGGGGTATCCCGGTGACCGGCATCAGCCCTATGACCATTCCGACGTTGACCGCAATCTGAAAAATCAGCACGGCCACCACGCCCATCACCAGGAACGTACCCGGGAGGTCTGCGGCTGTCTGTGCGTTCTGAATCAAACGCATCAATATTAAGAAGTATATCAGCAGCACGATCACCGCGCCGATGAACCCGTGCTCCTCAGCAAACGCCGCAAAGATAAAGTCCGTGTACGGGATAGGCAGGAAATCCCCCTGCGTCTGCGTCCCCTTGAGCGCTCCCCGCCCAAAAACGCCACCGTCGCCCACCGCAATCTTCGACTGGTTGATCTGGTAGCCACTGCCCTTCGGGTCGGCATCCGGATTCATGAAGCTGGTCAACCGCTGCTTCTGGTAAGGCTTGAGAATCTTGCCGCTGCTGAAAGCCACCCCCACCAGCAGCAATCCCGCCAGCACCAGAATCGACCCTTTCTTCCAGTCGATCCCGCCCAGAAACAGCCCAGCCAGCAGCACTGGCGAATAGGTCAGGGCCGTTCCCAGGTCCGGCTGCTTGAGCACCAGCAGCATCGGAACCCCAACCAGCGCCATAGCTTTAAAGATGTCCGGCCACGTTAGCCGCTTGCCCACCAGACCTATGAAGTAGCGCGTAACGGCGACGATCAGCACGAGCTTCACCCACTCCGACGGTTGGAAGTGAATCCCTCCAGGCAGCTTGATCCACCGCCGCGCCCCCAGCGCCTTTGTCCCCACCACCAGCACCGCGACCAGCGACAACAAGCAAAAGCCGTAGATCCAGTGAATCCAGTCAAGCAGCCGGTGATAGTCGATCAGCGAAAGGATGAACATCGCCGCCAGGCCGCCGAGCAGCCAAAAAATCTGCTGCTTGTAGAAGTCATGAAACTTGGTGGGTTTAGTGGCGCTGTAGATTTCAAAGATGCTGATGATCGACAGGATCATTACAAACCCGAGCAGCGTCCAGTCAAAATCGCGAAAAGAGAGAAATCGCCGCATCGTTAGCGAACCGCCGCCGCCAGTGCATCAGCCTGCTTCGCCGCCGGAGGAACATCAATAAAGAAGTGCCCTGCCCTCATCGCGTCCAACGTAGGATCCTTGTGCGACCCCTTCGCCACCACACGCTTTCCGCCCATCGCATCCGGATCCGACGGATCGGACCACACCGCTCCCACCTCCACCGGCTGCGAGGTGCCTGTCGCAAGGTTATGATTCAACCGCCGCTGCTTGTTCACGAAGGCCTCGATCACCCGCGCCGCCACGTGCGCCGACCCCGATCCCCAGCCGCCGTGCTCCCACAACACTGCCACCACAATATCCGGATTCCTCCGCGGGGCCATGCCCACAAACCAGGCGTTCGGCCGCTCGGCGATCACGCTTGACACCTTATTCGTACCCGCGCTGTGGCTCACCACCTGCGCCGTCCCCGTTTTCCCCGCAAAGTCGATGTTTTCGAGATGCGACGCAAACGCCGTTCCGCCCGCCCGCGGATCGGTCGCCCCGGCCATACCATCGGTAATGATCTCCCAGTTCGCCGGATCGATCGGGACCGTCACATTGCCCGATCCCGGAAACGTGTCCGCCATCGCCTTCCGGTAATCGTCGGGAAGCTCGTCCGGAAAAACAACGTGCGGCCGCTTGAACACACCCCCCGAGGCGATCCCGCTCAGCGCGCGCGCCAGCTGAATCGGCGTCACCGCCAGCGCGCCCTGTCCGATGCCCACCGAGACCGTCTCGCCGGCATACCACTTCTCGTGGAAGTTCCTAAGCTTCCACTCTTCTGACGGAACCGTCCCCGAGACTTCGTCCGGCAGGTCGACACCCGTCTTCTGGCCCAGGCCAACCTCATGCGCGTATTTCGCGATCGTGGTAATCCCCAGCTTCACCGCCAGCGTGTAGAAGTACGTATCGCACGACTTCGAAATCGCCTGCTGCACATCCAGGACGCCATGCTTCTTGTCGCAGGCGAAGAAGTGCCCGTAGAAGCTCGCGCCGCCCGTGCAATTGACCTTCAGGTCCTTCGCGGTGCCCTGCTGCAGCCCGGCCAGCGACATGATGACCTTGAACGTGGACCCCGGAGCCAGCTGCGCCTGGATCGTTTTGTTCAGCAGCGGATGGTTCGGATCGGTGATCAGCTTGTTCCACTCGTCCCGGCCGATGCGTACCGCGAAATCATTGGGATCGAAGGTCGGCCGGCTCAGCATCGCCAGAATTTCCCCAGTGTGCGGATCCATCGCAATCACCGCACCGTTACGGTCGCCAAAGGCATTTTCCGCCGTCCGCTGGAGATCCAGATCGATGGTCAGCCTCAGGCTCTTGCCCGGTTTCGACGGCTCCGTTCCCAGCTTGCCCACTTCGCGCCCGTGGCTGTCCACCAGCACGTCGTGCGATCCGTCCTCGCCGCGCAGAATCGCATCGTACGATTCCTCCACGCCCGACTTGCCCACCACGTCGCCCGGCTCGTAAGCGGCATAACGCGGATCGTTCAGCATGTCTTCGCTGACCTCGCCCACATACCCGATCAGGTGCGCGGCAAAACCATCCCTGGGATACAGCCGGCGCTGCTCATCGACTGTCTCAAGTTCCGGCATCTCGTCGCGATGCGCCTCGATAAACTCCTGCTCGTCCGGGGTGATGTCCTGCTTGAGAGGCAGCGGCGTAAACTTTGGAGCCGCCCGGTACTTCTTCAGAATCGCGTGGATCTGGTCCACCGTCATGTGCAGGCCGCGCGCAATCAGCGGCAGATCGGCCTCGTAGTCATGACCCTGCTCGCGAACGAGAAAGCACGAAACCGAGGGATAGCTGTCCACCAGCAGACGCCCGTCACGATCGAAGAGCTGCCCCCGCGGCGCCAGAATCGGCACCTTGCGGACGCGGTTGGCCTCGGCCAGTGCGCGGTAGTTCTGCGCTCCGACCACCTGCAGCCGCCACAGCCCGAAGATCAGCACCACCATCACACCCACGATGAGGTACTGAAAGATGGTCAGCTTGATTGCCGGTAGTTTCTCTTCCTTCTGAAGGTTCTCTACGTTTGGGTCCATGTTTTTCCGTCTACGTTTTGCCGCTTCTTATCGCCGGTCATATTGCCGCGCACCTTATCTCGATTCGGCACAAAACTTCCCGTCACTCTCTCGACTTCGCCAAGTCGAGCAGAGCAAAAATCACCACCCCGACCAGCGCGTTGATCAAGGCCCGCAGCGGCTCACGCACCCAGTTCCACACCATCGGTTCGGCCAGCATGTGGCGCACCAGCACCCAGTCGATCGCGTTGTGCATCAGGACAAACAGGAACGTCAGCATCAGGCGCGTGCCGTGATTCTCAGTGTCGATGCGCACGCCGAGCGACCCCGCCACGTATCCGACCACCGCCTTGGCAATCCCGAAGACTCCCAGCGGCTGCCCTGACAGCGCATCCTGGGCAATACCCATAAGCGCGCCGCCGATCGTTGCAGCCACCGGACTCCGCCGGGTAATCGCGAAGTAGATCACCACGATCAGCGGCAGATCGAGCATCGCGAATAGCGGAAAATGCTTCGAAACCAGCGACTGGATCACCAGCGCCAGCACCGGCACCAGCACGTAGAGAAACAGAGGGAACGATTGCTCGTCCGCCTCGCGCCGCGTGGATGCCATCAACGCCATCGCTAGCGCCCTCCATTCGGAGGCGTTGCGGGGGCCGTCTGCGGAGCCTGAACCGCTGGCTTGGGCTTCGGCGGCTTCATCCCTGAAGGCGGCCGGCTTCCGTCGTCGGGAACAATTGTCGGTCCCCTCCTCACCGGCGTCGCTGGAGCGGCCCCAGGTGCTGTCGTCCGACCGCTCTCCGAAGGCCGGCTCGTTATTGGCCCATCCAAAATCACCCGCGTCTTCGGAGGTCCGCCAGCCGCCCCCGCCTCCGAAGCACCGGTAGATGCAGAACTCGCAGGCCTGCCCGTACCGGCGCCGTTGGGATTCACGGTCCTTGGAGACACCCCCGCCGTAGCAGTTCCGGTCGCGGGCCTGATTCCCAGGGTTCCCGGAGCCGTCCTCACTCCAGTCGTCGCTGCCGATTCCCTTGCTGTCGATCCCCCGGTCGAATCCGTTGCCGCCCTCTTCGCCAGTCCAGCGTTGACGCTATTCGGCGACGCCGCCCCATCCGAGGCTGCATCCGCCGCTACCGCAGCCGCCGGCTTCTTTGGCGGCACAACGATATCCTCCGTGCCCTGCAACACCGGCGCTCGCCGCTGCCCCGGAGTCATCTCCGCCGCATCCGGCGTCGCATCGGGACTGTACTGGTCCGGGCGCAGTGGCTTCGGAGGCGTCAACACGCGCACATCCTCGGCGGTCGCCGCACCGGCCGCTGCTGCATTCGCGTCGGGATTCGTGTCCGCCGGAGCCTTCGGGTCCAGCAGGCCGGGAAGCCGCTCTGACAGCACATCGGAGGCCCGCTTCTTCTCTGCCTCGCCTTCCGCCTCGCTCTCGGCCAGATCTTTCGCCGTCTGCGCCGGAGGAAGGTCCCCCAGGTTCGTGATCACCAGCACTTCTTCCAGGCGCGAAAGATTCGCCGCCGGCTGCACCGCCACGTCCACCAGCGGATCCCGATCCGGATCGGGCACCACCCGCTGCACCGTGCCTACCGGCATGCCGCGCGGAAAAATCTGATCGCCCCCGCTGGTCACAATCTTCTCGCCCGGCTTGATGCGGTCATCGGGCGACACATTGATCACCTGCAGCTGACCGTACGGAGCGCCCTTCAGAATCCCCCGCGTCCGCGTCGTCTCCAAGATCACGCCCACGCCGCTCGTCGGATCGTTGATCAGCACGACCAGGCTCTTGTGATCAAAGACATCCTTCAGCTTGCCGACGATGCCGTCCGCCGTCATGACCGGCATATCCGTGGCCAGCCCTTCCTTCGATCCTTTGTCTATGTAGAGGGTCCGCGACTGGTCCGTCCCCGAGGCTCCGATCACCTGAGCAGGCAAAGTCTTGTAGATGTAGTGCTCTTTGAAGTCCAGAAGCTGCTGCAGGCGCTGTCCCTGCTTCGCATCCTCGGCGAGGCTGGCCTGCTCCAGCCGCAGCCGCTCGATTTCCGTCTTCAGCGTGGCGTCTTCCTGGCGCACATGCACCAGATCCAGGTAACCCGACCAGAGCCCGCCGATCCAGCTTCCGACGTTGTGCACCCATCGCTCCGGCGGCGTCACCACGCTCACCACCACGTAGCGAATCAGGCTCACGCCCTCCTGGTCGGGGCTGTTCGGCGCTGGCCGCTTCACCTGCACCGCAAGCGCAAGCAGTTGCGCAACCAGCACCACGATCAGTACCAGGGCGTTCTTATAACGGCTGAAGAAAGATTCCATGGGCCTGACGTGGATGCCTCACGCATCCGCTACTTGCCGATTCTCGCCTCAAAGTGCGAAACGGTTCTAACCCGCGATCCGGGCGGAAGTTACCCTCATTATATTCCGCCATCACCAGCGTTGGCCGCACTGTGACTTACACGAGTGCCGCCTTCGATACCTGATTGCGACACCTAATCGATCTTGATCTTCCGCAGCAGCCGGAAATCACTGAGCATCTTGCCCGTGCCCAGCACCACGCTGGCCAGCGGATCATCTGCTATCGACACCGGCAGGCCGGTCTCCTCGCGAATGCGCTTGTCGAGATTCTTGATCAGCGCGCCGCCACCGGTCAGTACGATCCCGCGATCGCTGATATCCGCGCTCAGCTCGGGAGGCGTCCGTTCCAGCGCCACGCGAATGGCATTCAGGATAGTCGAGATCGACTCACCCAGCGCCTCGCGAATCTCGCTGTCCTCGATCGTGATCGTCTTGGGTACGCCTTCAATCAGGTTGCGCCCCTTGATCTCCATCGTCAGCGGCTTGTCCAGCGGATATGCCGACCCCAGCTCAATCTTGATCTGCTCCGCCGTCCGCTCCCCGATCAGCAGGTTATATTTTCGCTTCAGATAATTCATGATGGATTCGTCCATCTGGTTTCCGGCCATCCTGCACCGACCGCGAATAGACGATTCCCGAGAGCGAAATTACGGCAATATCCGTCGTCCCGCCGCCGATATCCACCACCATGTTGCCGCTCGGCTCGGTGATCGGCAGCCCGGCGCCGATCGCCGCCACCATCGCCTGCTCTACGAGGAACACTTCGCTGGCCTTGGCGCGATAGGCCGAGTCCTCGACCGCGCGCTTTTCCACCTGCGTAATCTCCGAAGGCACGCCGATCACGATCCGCGGATGCACCATCATCTTGCGGTTGTGCGCCTTCTGGATGAAGTAGTTCAGCATCTTCTCGGTGATCTTGAAATCGGCGATTACCCCGTCCTTCATCGGCTTGATGGCGACGATATTGCCCGGCGTGCGCCCGAGCATCTCCTTGGCTTCCTTGCCCACGGCCTCCACTTCACCGGTATTTTTGTTGATGGCCACGATTGAGGGCTCATTGACGACGATGCCCTTGCCCGCCGCATAAACGAGCGTGTTGGCCGTGCCTAAATCGATCGCCAGATCGCTGGAGAAGACACTAAACAGCGAGCGCAGCCCGTGCGATCGCGAGGGACGTGAATGATAACCGTTCGATGACATGAAATAGACGACTTTTCTAGAAGACTCGCCCTTATTGTAAGGCCACGGAGCGACAGGCGTGGAATTACGGACTACATTTCCACAGCGCTTCCCGAAAAAGTCTTGCCTGCTTAAATCTGGGAATTAATCTCCGATCGCCTAATCCCGAAAGGTGCTGGCAGCTTCTGAAACGACGCATTGCGAATGCGATATCCTTTTAAGTTTGGCCATTCCGCATCCACGAAAGCAGATCCCATGCCTCAAGATTCTACGTCCCACAAGCTCTACAAGAACCTTATCGGCGGTGAGTGGGTTGCCTCCCGCACCGGCAAGACTTTCCTCAACATCAATCCCGCCAACTCCGACGACATCGTCGGAGAATTCCAGTCCTCCGCCGCCGCCGACATCGACGACGCCGTCCGCGCCGCCGCCGAAGCCTGGAAGAACTGGCGCCTCACGCCCGCCCCCAAACGCGCCGAAATCCTCTACAAGACCGGGGAAATCCTCACCCAGCGCAAAGAGCAGTACGCCCGCGACATGACCCGCGAGATGGGCAAAGTCCTCGCCGAAACGCGTGGCGACGTGCAGGAGGCCATCGACACCGCCTACTACATGGCCGGTGAAGGCCGCCGCCTCTTCGGCCAGACCACGCCTTCGGAGCTGAAATCCAAGTTCGCCATGTCCGTCCGCATGCCGGTCGGCGTCTGCGGCATGATCGCGCCGTGGAACTTCCCCATGGCCATCCCTTCGTGGAAGCTCTTCCCCTCGCTCGTCTGCGGCAACACCTGCGTTATCAAGCCCGCCGAGGACACTCCGCTAAGCACATTTAACCTCGTCCAGTGCCTCATCGACGCCGGCCTTCCGCCCGGAGTCGTCAACATCGTCACCGGCTTCGGCCCCGATGCCGGAGCGCCCATCGTCTCGCATTCCGGCATCCGCGCCGTCTCCTTCACAGGATCATCCGAGGTCGGGCGCATCGTTGGACAAACCGCCGCCGCCAACTTCAAGCCCTGCTCGCTCGAAATGGGCGGGAAGAACGCCATGATCGTCCTCGACGACGCCAACCTCGACCTCGCTGTGGAAGGCGCGCTCTGGGGAGCCTTCGGCACCACCGGCCAGCGCTGCACTGCCACCAGCCGCATCATCCTGCACAAAAAGATTGCTGCCGAATTCACCGAAAAACTCGTCGCCCGCGCCGACGCCCTCAAGGTAGGAGACGGCCTCGACGAATCCGTCCAGATGGGTCCGCAGGTCAACCAGCAGCAGATCGAAACCTCCACCCGATACTGCGAAATCGCGCTGAAAGAGGGCGCGAAACTCCTCACTGGCGGCTCAGCTCTCGAAGACGGCCTCTACGACAAGGGACACTTCTTCGCGCCCACCATCTTTGCCGGAGTCACGCCCACGATGCGCATCGCTCAGGAGGAAGTCTTTGGCCCGGTTGTCAGTCTCATCGAGTGCAAGGACTTCGACGAAGCTCTCGACATCGCCAACGGCATCGACTACGGACTCTCGACCGCCCTCTACTCCCGCGACGTGAACCTCGCCTTTCGCGCCATGCGCGACCTCGAAGCCGGAATAACCTACATCAACGCTCCGACCATCGGCGCCGAGGTCCATCTCCCCTTCGGCGGAGTCAAGCATACCGGCAATGGCCACCGCGAAGGCGGCACCGGAGCGTTGGATTTCTACACCACCTGGAAGTCCGTCTACTTCGACTACTCCAACACGCTGCAAAGAGCGCAGATCGACACGGGAGAGTGAGACGGGTGTTCAAGGAAATTCTACGACGTTTTACAAGACCCCGTGAAGCCGAAGAGGCTTGGCCTTCGCTAGTTCTCCGTGAAGGATCCGGCATTGCCAGATCGACAGCTGTTGCAACTCGCCGACAAATGCTACGGTATGAGCAGTCCAAACGGACGCATTCACCGGAAATCGTCTCCAATAACAAGCTTGGGCGCGTACTTCGCGTCCAGTTCTTTTTTATCCATGTCCCGAATCAAACAGCCAGTACGAGATAGACGGCGAGGAGATCTCTGAAATTCGCCAATGTCCTTGGATGAGTACACAGCTTGGCGCTCGGTAGATTTTCCGGCAGTAGAAAGCTTCGAATTCTGCCAACTATCGAAGAGTACAAGCTGATCTCTCTTAATCACTCAACTTTGACGCTAACGTCTTCTCGGTATTCTGAGCACGGGATAACCGTCCCAGCCTTAATGGCGGCAAAGAAAGATCTGACTACTCGGATCGATAAAAATAGCGCGGTGGCATTTCATCCGGAAAGCTACTTCCGAACTCGATACACGTGCACAGTCTCTTCTTCGCGCCCGCCCTTTGTGAAGCGAACTGTCTGCGCTGTAGGTCCTGGCTTTGTATTCGAATTATGTCAACCGCTATCGGGTATCAACGCCGACATCTCCAACTTCGCCTGAACGCGAAGGGCTCGAAACACTCTTCCAGCGCCCCGTAGACCTGATGCGTTGAGTCCGCGATCAGAATCCTCACTTCCTGAGAACGTCGAGCATACCAAGCACGCCCTCTATGCAGCTTGATGCCCGGAAATACCTCTACGTCATCCAGCTAGCTGCCACTCTGGTTGTGCGTTCACCGGGGACAAGACCTTACCGGCTACCAGCAGTCCAATGCTGCGCCTCGCAGTCGAAGGGCGCTAACGATCATTGGCGAGCCATTCTCGCAGCTTGCAATCCCGACCACGCGCTCGCCGCACAAATCGGCGAATTGCAACGCATTAACCGCAACATTCATCCATATCCATGCCGAACTCGACTACCGTATCATCTGGGACGTGATTGAACGGAAACTGCCCACGCTTCGCCAGCAGGCCCGAGATGCTCGGGAACTCGATGAATCCGGCCAGTAATCCTCCAATTCCCTCTTCCCATATCCCCTTCTAGCCATATAATTTAAGCGCTTGCAGTTGCTCCACGTTCCGGAGGCCGCCGCTTGAATATCCTTCTGCTCTCCATGCCCGATTCCTTCGAGCACATGCCCACCGTCGCCATACGCATGCCCAACGGAGCGCTCACCTCGCTCGCCGGCAATCTTGACCCGCACCACAAGGTCGCCGTCGCCGACCTCATCCTGTGTCAGAAAAGCGTCAACCAGACGGTCACCGACCTCGTCCGTGAGCACGACCCCGACATCATCGGCATGTCCGTCATGACCTTCCAGCGCCGCAGCGCCGAGCGCCTTATGTATCTCGTCCGTGCGCTCAAGCCGGGCGTCAAAATCGTCGTCGGAGGCTACGACCCCAGCCTCGACACCGCCGCCTATCTCGACATGCCCCTCGACTTCATCGTCCGCGGCGAGGGAGAAGTCACCTTCCGAGAGCTCACCCGCGCCCTCGAAGGCCAGGGCAGCATGCACTTCATCTCCGGCCTCTCGCACAAAGAAGGCGACAAGTGGATTCACAATCCGCAGCGCGCCCCGCACCGCCTCGAAGACAACGATATCCGCTTGCCCAAACGCGATGCCCGCGTCCTCCGGGGCTACACCCTGCTCGGCCGTCAGGTCGATGTCATCGAGACCTCGCGCGGCTGCACCTTCGACTGCAGCTTCTGCTCCATCATCGAGATGCGCGGCCGCAACTTCTTCACCTACTCCTTCGACCGCGTCCTTGACGACATTCGCGACGCATACAACCATGGCGCGCGCACCATGTTTCTCGTCGACGACAACATCACCCTCAACATCCACCGCTTTGAAGCGCTCTGCAACGCCATCATCGACGCCGGCCTCAACAAGATCGACTACTTTGTGCAGGGCATGACGTCTGCGATCGCCAATAATGGTGAAACGCTGGCACCTCTGATGCGCAAGGCGGGATTCCGCTATGTCTTCCTAGGCATCGAGAACATCCTCGAGAGCGATCTCGTGTTCCTGCAGGCTTCCGCTAAAAACACGGCGCGCACCAACGGCAAAAAGACTGGCAACGCCACGCTTCAGGCCATCGACTATCTCCACAAGAACAACATGTACGTCGTCGGAGGCCTCATCGTCGGAAGCCCCGGCGACACCGCCGAGTCCATCGAAACCAACCTCGAATTTGCCAAGAAATACGTCGACTGGCCTTATATCCAGCATCCCACGCCGTACCCCAAGACGCCCATGACCGCCGACTTCCGCCGCCTCGGCCTCATCGAAAACGAGCGCCTCCACGAATACGACGGCACCACGCCCATCGTGCACAACGAGAACCTCTCTCTCGATGAAATTGAATATCTCCGCTGGAAAGCCGAGCGCGGCATGAAGACCAAACACATCCCCGCCGTCTTCCGCCATGATCCCTGGTTCGTGCTGCGCAACGCTCCGAAGATGGCCGCTCACACGTATCGCGGCTCAACCCTGCGCACCTTCCTCGGACTCGAGAGCGACCGTGCCGCCTTCGCCCGCTACAAGGAGATTCGCCGCAAGGAACGCGAATACGTCGAGCCCGTCCATACGAAATCCGTAGAGCCGGAGCAGAAGAAGCCATCGGAATCGGTCTTACCGGATCTGGCCTCGGCGCTGCCTCACAACCAATCCCACTAAGCTTGCATTCGGCTCGCGCCTTCACCCGCAGAGTTTTTGCGACTCCGTTCGCTCCGACGACTCTAAAGATGAGGTCAGGAGCAAGCGATATGGGAAAGCTCGACGGCAAAGTAGCCGTCATCACAGCGGCCACCTCTGGGATGGCCCTGGCTACTGCAAAGCTCTTCGTTGAAGAGGGCGCTTACGTCTTCATTACCGGACGCCGCCAGGATAAGCTTGACGACGCGGTAAAATTCATCGGCCGCAAGGTAACCGGGGTTCAGGGAGATGCCGGCAACTTCGCCGATCTCGACCGCCTCTTCGAAACAGTCAAATCGGAAAAGGGTCACATTGACATCCTCTTCGCCAGCGCAGGATATGGCGAGTTCGACGCGCCTCTCGGTTCCATTACCGAAGAGAACTATGACAAGACCTTCGCCACCAACGTCAAAGGCACGATCTTTACTGTGCAGAAAGCCCTCCCCTTGCTGCGCGATGGCGCATCGGTCATCATGAACGGCTCCATTGCCGGCTCGAAAGGTATCCCCGCTTTCAGCGTCTACAACGCCAGCAAGGCCGCGGTACGTTCCCTGGCCCGCACCTGGACGAACGACCTCAAAGACCGCAGGATCCGCGTCAACGTCCTGAGCCCCGGGCCAATCGACACGGCCGTGTTCGAGAACGTCGCGCAGGAGATGAAAGACGGATTAGTCTCGATCGTCCCCATGGGCCGCCTAGGGCGGCCTGAAGAGATCGCGACCGCTGCGCTCTTCCTCGCCTCCGACGACTCCAGCTTCGTGACCGGCATTGAGCTCTTTGTCGACGGCGGCACCGCACAGGTCTAGTCAGGTAGCCATGAATCCGCGTCCGCTCTGAATCATCTACTGGCACAGGAGATTGCACTCATGGCAAATACAAAGAAGATCGCTCTCATTACCGGAGCAAATCGCGGGATCGGGCTCGAAACGGCAAAGCAGCTCGGAGAACAAGGCGTCACCGTTATCCTGGGATCGCGCAAGCTCAGCGACGCCGAGGGCGCAGCCGCAAAACTCAAGGCCGCCGGCATCGACGCCTACCCACTTCAGCTCGACGTCACCAAGGCCGCCGATCGAAGCGCCGCCTACAAATTCATCGAGGGCAAATTCGGCAAGCTCGACATCCTCATTAACAATGCCGGAGTCGCTTCCGGTCACGACTTCGGAAGCAACTCGACCTCGAAGACAACCGATGAGGAACTACGCAACGTCTTCGAGACCAACGTCTTTTCAGTCGTCGCGCTTACCCAGGAGCTGCTTCCGCTGATCAAGAAGAGCGATGCCGGCCGCATCGTGAACCTCTCCAGCATCCTCGGCTCGCTTGCCCTGCACGCTGACCCGAACAGCCCGATCTATTCCTTCAAGACCTTTTCCTACAACTCATCCAAGGCGGCGCTCAACGCCTTTACCATCCATCTTGCTGCCGAGTTGAAGGACACGCCCATCAAGGTGAACTCCGTTCATCCCGGATGGGTCAAGACAGAAATGGGAACCGACGCCGCTCCGATGGAAATCCCTGAAGGAGCGAAAACCAGCGTTGCGGCCGCGCTGCTCGGCCCTGACGGCCCCAGCGGCCACTTCATCCATCTTGGCCAGGAACTCCCCTGGTAAGCTAACCCTTCCACGCACACAGATAAAGGGCCGGCGCACGGCGTCGGCCTTAATCTTTGAGGGCCCGCTCACACCGTCATCACTTCCACGCCCTTTGCCTGCAGCTCCGTTACTACTTCCGGAGACACCCCGTCGTCGGTGATCACCAGATGCACATCGGTCGCCGGACAGATCAGCCCCGGGCTCACCATGCCCATCTTGCTCGAATCGGCGACCACCACCACCTGCCGCGCCTGGCGCGCCATCGCGCGAAAGACCACCGCCTCGTCTGTCTCGATCGTGCTCGCGCCACGCTTCGCATCCATTCCGCACACGCCGATGAAGGCCCGGTCTACATTGATTTCGCTTAGCGACTGGATCGCCGCCGCGCCGATCAGCGAGAACGATCCCGCCCACTGCACCACGCCGCCCGTCAGCGAAGTCTTCAGCCCCGGCTGATTGCACAACTCCATCCCGATATTCACCGCATTGGTAACAATTCTCAGATTGCTCCGGTGCCGAATGCTGCGCGCAATCTGCGTCGTCGTCGTGCCCGCTGTGAAGGCGATCGTCTCGTGTTCCTGGATTAGATCCGCAGCCGCCAGCGCGATCCTGCGCTTCTCCTTAACGAAGCGCTCCTCGCGCGTCTGAAACTCCGCGTCGAAACGAAACGGCAAATAGATCTGCGGGCCAAACAGCTCTGCTCCCCCGTGCGTGCGGCACACCAGACCGCGCCGCTCCAGCCTGGCCAGGTCGCGCCGTATATTCGGAGCCGAAGTCTCCAGCTCCTGCATCAGGTCTTCCATCGACGCACGGCCATGGCGCAGCAGCACCCGCAAAATCTGATTGGCCCGATCGTCCGTCTTGAGTGACATTGCCTGCGCCCGCAGATGAGATTAATTCAACGCGCTACGCATCCTCGAACGAATTCTGTGCGACTGCGCTGCCCCGGCCGTCCACCCGCTCCAGTTCTTCGCGCAGCCCGCGCACATCCTCTTCGCGAACGATATACCGCGTGTAATCGCGGTCCAGATCGGCTCCCAGAAACAGCGAGTCGTTTCGCCGCAGCACCGGGCTCTCCACGCTCGTGTTCAGACTTGCGTGGAATTCCTCCACGCCCGCCGCGTCGGCTAAGGCGCGGATATTTTCCGGATTCAACCCGCCTCCCGCCATGATCGTCAGCCGCCCACGCGTGCGCCGCATTGCGTCGGAAATTTCCACCACGCTCTCTGCCGCTCGCCGCTTGCCGCCTGAGGTCAGCACCCGCTGCGCACCGCTGGCAATGATCCTCTCCAGCGAATCCGCCAGATCGGCTGACACATCCACCGCTCGATGAAACGTGACGGGGAGGGGCTTCGCCAGTTCCACCAACTCGCGTGTACGCTCCACATCCACATAACCTTCCGCATCCAGAATGCCCAGCACCACGCCGTCCGCGCCCAGCCGTTTTGCGAAGTCGATATCCGCCTTCATCACGGCGAATTCCTCGTCGGTGTAGCAGAAATCGCCGCCCCGCGGACGGATCATCACAAACACATCGAGTCCCACCCGCTTGCGAACCCGCTCCAGCAGTCCTGGGCTCGGCGTAATACCGCCTTCCAGCAGATCGCTGCACAGCTCGATTCGCCGCGCGCCGCCGCGTTCCGCAGCAACCGCAGATTCCACCGAGTCCACACAAATTTCAAGAACCGCCATCAATCCTCGCCTGTTTCAAGATTCCTACTCAACTGTCATCCCGACCGAAGAGGAAGATGCAGCGTATCTTCCTCGCAGTGGAGGGACCTGCAGTTTGGCTGGACGGGCAACCAGAAGATTCTGCCGATAGCCGGCCCTTATAAGCGTAACAATGCGCGATGAAATTTCCATCACAACAGCCCTCAGCTAGAACCGGTAGTTCGCTGAGAACTGCAGATGCCGCTCCGTCGAGCGCGTCGCCCCGCCCCCTTGATTTGAGATATTGCCGAAGTTGCTGTCGGTGATCCCTGTGTCCGGATTCCCGTAGCTGGCAATGTTGAACGCGTTGAAGGCATCGAAGCGGAAGCCCACGCTCTGCGCCTCAGTAATGTGGAAATCCTTGAAGGCCGACATATCAAGGTTCAGATAGCCCGGGCCGCGGACATTGCCGTTTCTTGCGGTCCCGAAGGTATTCGGAGCGGGTATGCCGAAGGCGCACACACCGTTATCCACTCCGGGAGTTGTACAGGGCGTCGCCGAAGGATCATCTCCGAACCAGTTGTCGATCGTCTGATGAACGATCTTTAGTTTGCGGTACTGATTCGGTCGCGAGTTGCCGTAGCTGTTGGAATTGTTGCCGGGGCCGGTGAGCGACTGCGGAAAACCGGTATACCCGACTCCGGCCGCTGCAAACCTCCAGCCACCGATCGCCTCATCGACGGCGCGGTTCACGCCGGAGAGGAAGGGCTGCCCGCGTCCGATCGGAATCGCGTACACCAGCGTCCCGCTCACATTGTGGCGCACATCGTACCCCGCCGGACCCCAATCGGCGGCGCTGTTGTAGTAGTTCTGGAAAGCTCCGCTGAAGCCGTTCACGTTCAGCGCATAGTTGCCCAGGCTGTTGGTCAGCGCCTTGGCATACGTGTAGTTCAGCGTGAACTCGAGACCGTGGTTGACGCGCTCGCGCAGCACCGCCTGCATCCCCTGGTAATTCATCGCGGCGCGCGATTCGGTGATCAACAACGGGCTGGAGCCAATGCTGCCTATTGGCGCATTCATTCCGATGTACTGGTTGTTGTAGTAGGGGGCGGTAGTGGGATCGCCGTTCACCACCCATTGATTTACGTTGCCGTAGTCTTCGACGTGCTGGCCCTGCTCTCCCAGATATCCCACCTGCAGCGACATAGTGTTAGTAAGCGCATACTCCGCGGTCAGATTCCACTCCTGCACATACGCGGGCTTTTGATCTTTGGGATAGACGTTATAGGATCCGCCGGTGCTGATCGTCCCTCCAGCGAAACCTTCTTCCGCTGTGCGAGGAACGTTATATGGAGGGGCGGACGTCGGTGAATAGGTAGGAGTCTGTATCGCCTGGATAAAAGGCGTGATCGAGGTCAGACGCTGGTTCGACGAGTTGCCTTCATAAAAGCTCGATGCTCCATAACCACCACGGATCACAAAGCGGTTGGTCGCCTGGTAGGCAAAGCCCAGCCGTGGCATCACTTCATTCTGCGCGTCGTAGCAACCGTGATTACTGCACAGGCCCGATCCCACCGGCGCTCCGGCAGGAACCTGGTGCGCATAGATTACCTGCCCGGTTTCGAGATTAATGTTGCCCGTTTTGTTGTTTACCTCGACCCATGGTTCGTTGTACTCATACCGCACACCGAGGGTGAGAGTGAGGTTCGGCATAACCTTGAAGCTGTCGCTCGCGTATCCGGCAACGCGCCACTGGCGCTGGCCGACGTTCACACTGGCGAGTGTCGCTGCCACCTGGCTCACACGATCCAGAACGAAATCTGCGCCTCCATAACCGCCGGCATTGGCGAGCGAGGGATTGCTGGTGAATCCGCCATTGTAGGTGAGGATTCCCAGGTAGCCATTGTTGTTCGCCGTGGGATAGTTGTTCTGATAGCGAAGCGCGGAAATTCCAAAATCGAGGGTGTGCTTGCCGCGCTGCCACGTGAGGTCGTCGATATAGCTGTATGTGTTGTCGATGAGGCCGCCGCCGTATACCGGATTGCCTCCCGCGGTGATCCCGCCGCTGATGCTCTGGTAGGAGTATCCGTCATACGCCTGGTTGGGAAACGGAATTCCAACCTTCGCGTTGCCGTTGGTCCCGAAAACGCCCGTAGGATCTGTTGGAAAGTTCTGCTCCCATATGGTGCGCGTGAAGCCGATTCGCGCGGAGTTCACGATAGCCGGCGAAAAGATGTGGACCCAGTTCACACCGAAGAGCTTCGTCGGGTAGAGATTCGGCCCCGGGAAGCTGATCGCCAGCACCGGGTTATTTCCGTCGTAGGCAGTCGACATTGCATAGAAGCCGGTGATCTTGTCGGCAGCGCGCGGATCGTACTCGATCTTGATGTCTCCCTGGTTGTTCGCCTTGAATGTTCGTGTCGGCCCCTGGAAATCGTTCGCTGCGATTCCGTCCGATGGCGTCGTGTTCGGTAATGGGTAGAGGCTTGTGTTTGCGAACAGGAACGTAGCAACAGGATTGGTGATCGGAACCCCTTTGTCGCCAACATAGGGCGCGTAGCCGTTCAAGGGATCATAGAGCTGGATCGGGTTGCTTCCCGTCAGCAGCGCGGAGAAATCTCCATTCCGCATCGCCTGCGTAAAGACGCTGGCCTGTCCGATACCGCCCTTGTGATAGCGCGAGCCCAGGTAATCCACGAAGAAGAACAGCTTGTCGCGCACGATCGGTCCGCCAAAGGTACCTCCAAACTGCACCTGCGAATATGGATTGACCGGGATGATCTCTCCCGGCGGATTGTGATTGTTGCTCCATGAATTCGCGTTGAGCTTGTAATCCTGCAGATAGCCGTACGCTGAGCCATGAAATCTGTTCGTGCCGCTCTTCAGGACCGCCACAACGCCGCCGCCGTTCACATTGCCGTAGTCGGCCGGAGAGTTCGCAGTCAGAACCTTCAACTCCTGAAGCGACTCTGGAGCCGGGCTGTACGAGATCAGGTTGTTGAAGGTCTCGTTGATGTCGATCCCGTCCAGCGTGTAGTTGTTCGCCTGTGCGCGGTTGCCATTCAGGTTGATCGAATCCGTGTAGTAGGTGCTGCGCTCAATGCCTGTTGTGCCGGATGTGCCTGCCGTGCTCACCGAGCCCGGGATGTACAGCGTCAATGCTGAGAAGTCGAGCCCATTCAGAGGGAAATTCTGGATCGTGTTCGCAGTAAATGTCCCGCTCAGCGTAGGATTCTCCGCATTTAGAATTGGAGCTGCCGACGCACTAACGCTCACCGTCTGTGTTGCGCTGCCGACGGTCATATGCGCGTCGAGCTTCACCGTCTGAGCAATTTCCAGTGAAAACGCCGGAATTGATTGTGTCGTGAACCCGTTCGCCGAGACTGTCAGCTCATACTGCCCGATCGGCAAATAACGGATCACGTATACGCCGTCACCGTTCGTCGTTGCCTCTGTGTCGACTCCCGTGCGGACGTCGTGCGCTTTCACCGCCGCCCCCGGAATCACCGCTCCGTTCGAGTCGGTCACCGTTCCGGTGATGGTGCCGGTCACCGTCTGCGCCCGCGCCACCGTCAGGCTGAGGCTGAAGACAAAAAAGAGCGCGGTGGTCCAAGCCACCGCGCCGAGGGAGGGCCGTCTGGGGGATCTCATTTTTCTAATTCCTCCTGTTGTTGCGGAACTTCAAATTGGCCTCGCAATCGATCGAACCGGCGCGCCGCGTCACAACGCTATCGCGCACCCGGAAATCGCTACGTGGCCCGAAGTATACATCGCAAAAACGTGAGTGAACAGAAAAAATGTTTATCTTTGGTCAGAATGAACAATTTTTATGACAGAGATCACCCAAACCGAGGAATCGAAAAATCTTATCGGGAAAGAGAGATCAGGACCGATCGAAAATAGGAACGGCTCTTATTTTCGTTTTCGGGGTAATCGAAAATGGCGGAGCCGCTATTTCCGATCCGGCAGCACTTCCCAGATACTCGGATCCTCCTCGCCCAGCACCCAAGAGCAGAAGCCCTCGATCCCGCGCTCCTGCGTAAGCTTGTACCGCTCCTCAAATGTCCGCTTGTCCGTAAAGAAGACCCACTCCCGCATCTGGTCGCGATTGATGTAGAACCACGCCGTGCGATCGTCCGCGTCCCAGTGCACTGTGCCCTTGTACTCCTTCGCCAGCAACTCGGCATTCGGTCCGCTTATGTAGTCCGCCGTCGCATTGGGATGCTCCACCATCCGCTTCGTCGCCGGGTCTTCGCGCACGACCGGAGCCCCCGCATACCAGTGATACCCATACACCGGAATCCCCAGCGAAAGCTTTTCCTTCGGCACAAACTTCAGCGCATAGTCGAGATTCTGGACCGTCCAGTCCCACCCCGCCACCGGACCCGGCGCTGTCCAGCGCGTGTTCTGGTCGTATGTCATCAGGCAGACCAGGTCCACCGCCTGCCCGATCGCCGCCAGGTCATACGCCCCGCGCCAGTCCTCATAGATCCATTTCGCAAAACCGCCCTTGCCCGGATACCCCGGCGCATTCGGCACCGTCGCAATCGACAGCTTCAGGCCCTCGGCGTGCAGCGCATCCGCTGTCGTCTTCACCAGCGACGACAGCGCATCCCGGTCCGTCCACGAAATGTCCTCAAAGTCGAACTGAAATCCCGTATACCCGTTGTCTTTCGACTCCCGGATCAGCGCGGCGATCATCGCCTTCTGCGCCGTCGGATTCCCAAGCAGCGTATGAAACGCATCCTTGCCCGCGGCGGTAATGATCGGCATCACCGGCAGATGCTGCTTTTGCGCAACCTCCATCACCAGCGGATTCGGGCCGCCGTTCACGAGCCCATTCGCGTCGACCGAATACCATGTCGGCACCAGTAGCCCGATCTTCGCCTCGTGCGCCAGGAAAGACCGCACCGAATCGGGATTCTCCGTCATGTAGAACAACGCCACCGTTTGTGGGTGCCCCGCGTCCGCGTTTTTGAACGCAGGTTGAATCTCCGCGCGCCCAGACGCACTAACAAGCACCACCACAAGCAGCCGCAAAATCAATCTCACCGGATAGCCCTCTCAAACAACTTCATGCATGTATAACATGCAATCTTCGACTCCATTCCTGCGAAGGGTCCAGCCAGCCGCTTTCCGGCTCTCGCCTGTAGGTTGGACACATAATTCAACCTTTTAGACGAGGTACAACGCCCACCCACTCCCGCTAGCATTGCCCACGCGAGGATCAATCAGCTTGCCGAACGACAACGATTCAGACCAGATAGACGTCACCGTGATTGGAGGCGGACTCGCAGGCATGGCCGCGTCCATCCATCTCGTCCGCGCCGGCTTACGCGTCCTCTGCATCGAAGCCGACATTGCCGACACCCAGCCCGTCGGCGAATCCCTCGACTGGTCCGCACCCGACCTGCTAGCCACGCTCGGCCTGTCGATGGACCGCCTCATCTCCGAAGGCGTGGCCACATACAAGCGCCACGTCACGCTGCGCCTGGCCGATGGAGCCACCACGCAGTACTTCCCCGGCGAATGGCTCGGCCAGCCTCCCTTCAACCTTGAGTTACGCACCATGCACGTCGACCGCGTCCAGCTCAACGCCGCGCTGCGCGACATCGCCACCAGCGACGGCATCCGCATCCTCCACGACAAGGTGATCGACATCGAGGTGCGCAGCCGGACCGTCCTCTCCGTCACCACCGCGCAGGGCGCGCGCATCGCGTCGCGCTGGTTCATCGACGCTTCCGGTTCATCCGCGCGCCTCTTCCCCCGCGCCTTCAATCTTCCCGCATCCGACTACGGCCCTCCCAAGGTCGCTATCTGGACCTATTTCACTGTGCATGACTCGATCGAAGGCACTACCCTTCACGCCGAAGGAGGCTGCCCCTCCTATTTGGATTGGGTCTGGGAAATTCCCATACACGCCAACACGCTGAGCGTCGGCTACGTATCTACCGGAGACGCCATCAAAACTCTCCGCAGCGCCGGCCACTCCGTCGAAAACATCTTCCGCACTCAACTCGATCGCTTCCCCCGCTTCCGCGATCTGATCCCGTCCGCCGCCCCTCTGTCCCCCAGCGTCACCTCATACCGCTGCCGCGTGCACAGCCGCATCTTTGGACCCAACTGGCTCGTCGCGGGAGAAGCTGCCGCCATGGTCGACCCCATGACCTCCAACGGCGTCACCGCCGCCCTCCGCCACGCCGCTGAATCCTCAGCCCTGATTGTCAAGTACCGCAATCGCAGCCGCCTGCCCTGGCTCGCCGCCGCCATGTACAGCCGCCGCGTTCAGGATCTCGCGCGCTTTTTCAACTGCGGCATCGAAAAAGTCGTCTATGACGGGCCTGTTCGCAACCGTCTCGGAGTCATCACCGCCGGCGACGTCTACACCATCCCCGCGTGGAGCCTCAACTCCATCTATGCCCGCGTCCGCCCGCGTGGAGTTGTCTCCTCCCTGCTCTTCGGACTCCTGCTCGGCGTCTTCCGAGCCGCCGCCTCCGTTATTCACAGCTTCTGCAAGAGCGAACAGGCCCCATGCGAGGCCGCCGGATGATCACGCCCGCAGCCATAGCCGCCAGCTCCACCCGCATGTATCAAGTCTCCGCCGGCTCCGGTGACCCCGTCCTCTTTCTTCATGGCATGCCAACCAGCTGCCATCTCTGGAACCGCGTCATAGATAGAATGTCGGGCCACTTCACCTGTATCGCCGTCGATTTGCCAGGCTTCGGCCGCACGCCCCGCCTGCCCGGCGGTTTTCGCGAGCTGGATACCCTCGCCGCCTCCATTGAGGCGCTGCGCATCGAGTGCGGCATCGAGAAGTGGCATCTCGTCGGTCACGACGCAGGCTGCGCCATCGGCGTCGAGTACGCGCATCGCTATCCGCACCACGTAGGACGCCTCGCGCTCCTCACCCCATCTATCTTTCCCGATCTCAAGCCGTTTTATCTCTTTGAGATTCTCCGCAAGCCCGTCATCGGCGAGGTGATGGCCCCCGCCATCAATCTCCTCTTCTGGAAGCTCGTCATGCGCATCGCCCTCGAATCGGATCTGCACGGCAAACCCGAGAGAGACGAGGTCGTCCGCGACTTCCACGGGCCCTTCCACGGACTCGCAGGCGCATGGCGCTTAATGTCGCTCCTCCGCTGGGGAGATCCAGCCGACGTGCTCTCCTCCATGCCCGACTCGCTCTCCGAACTGCCCGTCCCCACTCTCATCTTCCACGGAACCCGCGACTCCGCCGTCCCCCCGGGCTTCGCCACCCGCGCCGCCAGCCTTATCCCCGACTCCGAAGTAATCTTGCTCGACTCTGGCCACTTCCTCCCCATAAGCGAACCCGCCACCATCGCCCGCGAACTCCTGCGTTTCCTCGCTGCCGATCGTCGCCAGGAGCCCCGCTGGGCCGCAGCCGCTGATTAGCGAATTCACAAGAACTCTAAAGTTCAGATCTGAATCATTGCACTGGGCTTCCTCAAATTTTCACTGTTCCGGGCCGCGCTCCTTACCTATAATTTTTGCGCAATCCGGAAGGACATCAGAATGGACAGTAGAAGCGAAGCGGCTCTGGCAACAGTGGATCCTGCTCTGGCGAATAAAGTGCGCGCCGCAGCCGATCAGCTAGTTACAGCGGGAACCTGGCTTTTAGTAGTGTCTGGTCTGCGTACGGCGGCCCAGCAGGATGCCTTGTATGCGCAGGGACGCACCACGCCCGGCCACATCGTAACTAACGCAAGAGCAGGCTATTCGATGCATAACTATGGCTTGGCCGTGGATGTGGTGCCTTACATCTCCGGCCAAACCGGACAACTGAATTGGAATCCCAGTACTCCTCAATTCGTTGCCATGGTCGCCGCACTGAAGGCCCAAGGTCTCATATGGGGTGGCGATTGGAGGAGCCTCCCGGACAACGATCACTTCCAGATGCCCGGCCTTCCTGTCACTCCAACCGACGCCATGCGTGCCGACTACGGCAGTGGAGACCAGACAACGTTGGCGACGATATGGGATAACTCAGCCAATGGAAAATATGCCGCCTGAAACCAGCGTCGAAATAACTCGGCGGCATCCTTCGGTTGGATACTCGAAGAAATGCCTCCGAAAGTAACCGAGAATCAGCCGATTAGCATCGATAGAAAACTTCCTGAACGGCTTCCACACCATGCAAGGCTCTGCGTGCCGAGGGCACGCAGAGTACCGGGCATGTCACGCTCGAGATCACCCGGAGCACAGTGCTCGACTGAAAGTCCTCTTCCGCGAGTTCATTCTCGGGCGATCCCAGAACGATCAGGTCGGTCCCGAACTTCCGGGCGTTTTCGGCAATCAGCGCAGCGGCATCGCCCTCCGCAATCACGTGCTCGACGGGCACAGTATGCGACTCGTTGAAGGGCGCAAGAAAGCGCAGCCGCTCCAGGCTGTCTTCCCGTTCGCGCTCACTGCAGCTGGTCGGAATGTGCAGGGTGACAAGCTGCGCGTGAGCAATGCGGTGCGCACAGCCCAGCGCCAGAAGCGACGCTTCAGAGAAGTCCGTCGCCACCAGCACGTAACGCCACCGTCCGGCCCACGGCATGTATGCCTCCGCATCCGGCGGAACCGTGAGAACCGGGCACGTCGCCCTGGCCAGTAACTGCCGCGCGATCGTGCCCAGCGCGGCTCTTCCGATTCCCGTCTTCGCGCGCGTGCCCAGCACCAGCAGATCGGCATGATGATCGAGCGTGGCCTGCAGTATCCGCTCATAAATCACGCCGGTTTCCATCACGGAATGAACAGGAATGCCCTCCAGCCGCGTCTCCTCCTCGATCCTGCGCAGCTCTTCACGCGCCGCATGGTCCGCCGCCGCAAATTCAGGCGCGCCGTCGGGAAACGCATAGCCGACCGGATCGATCGCATGCACAATCACCAGTGTCGATTCGTATAGACGTGCAATCGCCTGCGCGTAGCGGACCGCCGTCGACGCCGCGCCGCTCAGATCCGTAGCTACCACGATGGTTCCGAATTTCAGTTTGTTGGTCTGCATCACTCACCTCTCATGTCGTCTCCAAATATGGGCTGAAAGAGAGAGTGCGGCAGTGACGCCAGTCACCGCCGGCTGTGATCGGTGTCACATCCAGAATTTATTCCGCAGAGCAGGTCGAGACGGTCCGGGCTGAGAATCACGAGCGACGAGCCGTGGCGCGCAATCAGGCTCTCGCGCTCATAGCGATTCAGCAACCGCGTCACCGTTTCGCGGGAGGTCCCCGCCATGCTCGCCAGCTCCTCGTGGGTCAGGGCCATGGTGAAGCGAAGCTCCGGCTTGCCGCAGGCCGCCGCCGCAGCCCACTCCAGCAGCAGCCGCGCCAGCCGGCCCGAAGCCGAGCCGGAAAGCGCCAGGCGGCGCGCATCCAGAAACACCTCGCGATATTCTTTCGCCAGCACTTGCGCTGTCTTTGTGCCGATTTCGCCCTGGGTTCGCAGGAACTCCAGAAAATCCGCGCGGCGCACGCTCTTCAGCATCGTAGGCTCAAGCGTCTCTGCAGTCACTTCATAAGGAAGCTCGTTCAGAACGGCACTCAGCCCCAGCAGATCCCCTGGACCGGCGAGCCTCAGGATCATGGTGCGGCCCTCGCTGGAGATCGTCGAGAGCTTCAGCTGTCCTTCGCAGACGATGAAAACCGCTCTGGAAGGCTGGCCCTCATTAAAAACAACCGCCCGCCCGGGAAGCGAAATGTGCATCCCGATCTCGTCGAGACGATGCAGCGCCTCGTCGCTCATGCTGCAGAAGAGCCGCAGTCCGCGGTGCCTGCAGTCCATACAGCTTTCGGAGAGGTGGTGGTGTCCGGCGAGTGGCATAGCCTGCCCTTTTGAACAGGCTACTCCATCCGGGTCACTAAGGCGAAGGAATTGTCCCACACGGCAGGTTCGCGCGGATGGTCTCGCCAGGCGCGTCGCTCTGCCTCGAACGCTACGCGGCATGTCCGCGCCCGAAGCCGCTAACGCCCACCAGCTGCGATCTTAGTTGTTGACCCGGCGGCCTCCACACTTCGACGGCAAATCGCGCGGAACACTCCCCGCACAGCCAGATGATTCGCTGCTTGATTTCCGCGTCGCCTGCTTCGGGGTGCCCAAAGTAGTCGATCGTGTGCAGGCTGCCGCTCCGAAAGTACAGAGTCTCAGCGTCGCACATGGGATTGGCGCATTGCATGCGAGTCCTCCTTTTCTCTGCCCTCCTCGTATCTCACGCAATGACCCCATCGAAGCGACGATCCTCTTTCCGGACAGTCGCTCCCTTGTGGCAAGGTTCATTGCGAATCGCGAGCACAGGGCAATTGGCCGCGGCCATCACCTTGTACGCAGTGCTGTCGCGGAATCTCCAGAAGGCCGCTTCATCGACTCCCAGCACGATCCAGTCCGCCGTGGTTGCCGCCGCCGCGCGCAGCACTTCCTCAACCACGTCGCCCGCCGCCGCCCGCGTCTCAACCGGAAACCTCAGCTCCTCCGCCGGCGGGACTAGGGCCCGCAACGCATTTTCAGCCCATGCAAGCTTCCGTTCAGGATTGATCTGCTCCCGAAGATCAGGATCCAGCACGTGCAGCAGTGTCAGCTTCGCCCGATACGTCTGCGCCAGGTCGAAAGCCAGGCAGACGCCCCTTCTGTAATCGCGGCCCAGTGCGACGGGATGAAGGATGTTTAGCGGCATCACGTGCTCCGGCTGCGGAATCACATGCTCCGACCCGCCATGTGCGCCCGGACCAATCGCGAAGATGGGTATATCCACGCGGGTCAGCAGCTCGTTCGCTACCGAGCCCAGCGCCAATTGCGCCAGCCTTCTGCGTCCGTGGGTTCCCATAATGAGCCGGTTGGCCCCCGTCTCGCCTATCTCCGCGCAGATCGCGTCGGCTGCATAGTCATGCCGCAGAGAGGTCGCGCAGGAAATCCCATGAGACTCTATCTCCCGCGCCATGCCCTCCAGCATGAACCGCACATCGCGATCGATCTTCGCCTGGTCGATGTAGGGGATCGCCGCTCCCTCCATCGGCAGCGTATCGGTCGGCGGGATTGCGTGAAACAGCGTCACGCGGGCGCCGCTCGCCTTAGCCTGCGCAATGACATGCGGTATAAGGTAGTCGCCATCGGTCAGGTCGGTTGCAACCAGGATGTGGTCAGGCGCTGCCAGCACGCGCGTCTGAAAGCAGTCTTCAGCGGTGTATCTCATATCGATATCCTCACTCTCCCATCAGCATGAACTACAGGCGAGCGCCGGTCAGTGACGCGAATCACGCCGGCTTGTGATCGCCATCACCATTCACAGCATCGCGGCAAATGTGCTTTCCGGATGCTTCCTCTCTGACCCCGCTTGAACCGGCTCCGCCGGCACGTGGTGCCTCACCGTAAATACCGGACAGCCGGCCTGGGAGATGATGGCGTATGCCGTGCTGTTTCCCGGCCACAACCGTCCGGGAGCATCCACTCCAAGCACGATTGCGGTAGCACGCATCTCTGTGGCAACGTCAAGAACGTGATCGACGACCCCTCCCACTTCCACCTGCGCATTTACACAACTCCACAACATCGCTTCATCCGGAATGAGTCTCTTCAGTTGCGAGCGGGTCCATTCTTCGGCGTGTTCTTCCATGTGCTCGCGATCGACGACGTGCAGCAGCGTAATTTCCGCGTGGTAAAACTGCGCCATCTTCAGCGCAAACGATGCGCTCTCCTCGTACCCTGGGCGAAACGAAACCGGGTGGAGAATCCGCTTCGGCCTTCCATGGACCAGTGCCGCATGCGCGCCGGGCCCGATCGTGCACACCGGCACCTCAACCTGGTTCAGAATCTCCTGCGCAACCGAGCCAAGCAGGAGCCTCTTCAGATGCTGCCGCCCATGGGTCCCCAAAATCAGCCGGTCCGCCTTGCACGTCTCGACCATCTCGAGAACGATGCGCTGGGGAGAGCCCTGCCTGACAACGGGATTGCACACCACACCCCTGCTGCGCGCCTTCTCCGCCATCCTTTCCAGGGCCACCTTTGCTTCCGCATAGATTCCAGCAGCATCCGCGGAATAGACTGCTCTCGCATCCAGCGGCATCGATTCAGCGGGCGGAGTCACGTGCACCAGCGTCAGCGTTGCGCCACTCGTGCGCGCCTGCGCGATCGCATGCGGCAGCAGGTAATCGGCATCGTTCAGGTCGGTTGCCAGCAGAATCTGCTCCGGAACCACACATTCCAGATTGCGTTTTTCATCGTTCGCCAGCGTTTTCATATTCACCTCCCGTACTGGACTTAGCTTCGCTCAGCCTTTCTCAACGCGCTGTGTCGCACGGCACTCAAGGTTGTGACGCCCGTCACAAGCACCTCAGCTAATTCTTTGCCGCTTTTGTTCTGGTACGCTGAATGCAATTTAGAACTTGATTACGCGTTTACGAGGAAAATCTGCATGCGTGTCCGCCTGCTTCTCGCCTGTTGTCTACTTGGAATGGCTTCGCTCACAGCCCCCGCGCAGATGGGAGCCAGCAACGCACCCGCCGTTGGAACCATCGCCGCTCCCTCGACGGCATTTGATTCGCAGTTGAGTCTTATCGAGGATGAGATGATGGGGCTCGTCAAGGCCATGCCCGCCGAAAAATACGGCTTCGCTCCCAGCGCCTCCATCTTCGTGCCCGGACAGAAGACCGAGTTTGCCACCGTCCGCACCTTCGCCCAGCAGGCCACCCACGTCGCCGAAGCCAACTACTTCTTCTACAACATCGTCAGCGGCATCAAGCCCGACGTCGACGTCCGTGGCATTGAAAAGCTCACGAAGAAGGAAGACGTCGTCGCCGCCCTCGCCGGTTCGTTTGCCTATGCCCACAAGGCCATCGCCACGCTCACCCCGGCCAACGCCTTTGAAGTGATCAAGTCCCCCGAGCCCGGCTTCCAGACACGCGGCACGCTCGCCTCATTCGGCATCTCCCACGCGTTCGACCACTACGGACAGATGGTCGTCTACCTCCGCATGAACGGCATCGTCCCGCCCGCCAGCGCGAAGTAGCTCCCACGAACCGCCATGACCAAAGACGACATCCAGTTCCTCTTCGAATACGACCGCTGGGCGAACGACCGCACCCTGCAAGCGGCCTCCGCGCTCACCGCCGAGCAGTTCACGCGCGACCTTGGCGGCGCATTTGCTTCGGTGCGAGACACCCTCGTCCATATCCTTGGGGCCGAGTGGATATGGCTCTATTTCTGGACCGCTTATCGCGATGATCCGACTCCCGGCGCCGCTCTCCTAGCCGACGCGAGAGCCAGCCGCAACGTCCAGTTCAACCCCGCGCTCTTTCCCGGTCTCGCCGATGTCGCGGCAAAGTGGGCTGAACTCCGGTCGCAGCAGCTCGCCTTCCTCAACAGCCTGACCGATGAACAGGTCGCCATGATGGTTCCTCATCGCAACACGCAGGTCCCCCTGGCACAACAGATGCAGCACCTCGCCAATCACTCCACCTACCATCGCGGACAGGTCGCATTAATGATGCGCCAGCTCCACGCCGAGCCCATCGCCACCGACTTCCATATATTTATCGTGGAACGCTGATAGGCGAAACCGCCAGGGTACCCTCGCTTCGCGTATCTAACGTGGGATTTGGGATGGTGGAGTTGGGCCTGGAACGTTTTCCTCTCAGAACAGTTACGGCTGCGGAGGCACCGGGAGCTTTTGCCTTGGCGGAGCCTGCGCGCCCGGGTTCGGCGCCGGGCCTTGTGCAGGATTAGCGTTGGTATCCGACATCGCCGTCAGCTCTGACCGTTTGTACTTCGGCGCGCTCACATATCCGTGAATGTGATCTTTCGTGATGCTGTTGATCACGATCTCCATCGGTTGCGGGCTGTCCGTCTCGTAGAACATCACCGGCTGGAAGAGATTCACATGTTTCTGCGTGAGGTTCTGATCGTCCAGCATCAACTGCAGATCGGCATACTGGTGCTTTGTATTGGCTTTCCTCAGGCTGATCCCAACCGGACCTTCGTGCTGAAACTGCTTTGACTTCTGGATGTCGAACTCAAAGTAGTTTCGTTCGCCCTTCTTCTCGAGCACCACAAGCTCGTCGTGGGTGCGCGCAATCGAGCCCGTCAGTTCGGTGCGCGTGTTGACGAGATCGCCGCGCGTACTCGCCAGATCGTTGCGGGCTTCCTCAATTTCCTTGCCCTGCGCGTCGACCTGCGACTGCAGCTTCTTCAGTCGCTTGTCCTGAACAGGAGGGTGCGAGGCCGCGGGACGGCGGCCGGTTACCGCCGGTGCCGGTGCCGGGGCCGGAACCGGGGCCGGAGTCGGAGGCGCTTCGGCGCGTGCAGCAAGCTGATCTACTTTGGCCGTGAGCGCGTCAAGCTGGTTGTGTGTGGCGTTGAGCGCGGCGGATACCTGCTCGTTCTGTACTGCGAGGGCTTGCGCCGCATGGTGCTCATGAACGGCATACCCGACGCTGCTTCCGGCAATCAAAACTGCGGCCAGGTACGGGACAGCGCGCTTCAGAAATGGCGAAGTGGTCGGAAGAAGAGGATCCTCCATAACCATAAGGCCCTCCTAAGAGAAATGGATGGAACTTCGCTGTATGTGAAAGCACGTCGACTTCCAGAGCTATCCAAATGACAAATGGTTGACCATCTGAGGCTTGCAGCCCAATTCGCAACCCCGACCACCGGGAAGAAATTCTCGCCCACTGGAAATTCTTGCCTGGCTGACCCGGGCTTCCGGCGATAGTGCGGTGAAGCCACGTCGAAACGGCGAAGTAATTCGGTACGCTGAGCCCCGAGTCCTGTTTATACTTTCCCCATGGAACTCGACCTGGACAACAAAATCTTCCCGCTGCCCAATGCCAGGCGACTGATTGTCGAGCGATTCGGCGTTCGCATTACCGACAAGAACGGCAGGACGATCCTCGAATCAGGCGCAAAGAAAGAGGTCTGCTTTGATCGCTCTCTGAGCAAAGCCGACCGCCGCCTGCTCTCCGACCTGAAGATCCGCCGATAAGAGCACCGCGTCCTTTGCGGCGAGCCTTTACTCTCCTCGCGTTTTAGTCTGTGTTCTACCGCCTCAAGTGTCGGCGTGGTCTCTACCACGCACCCTGAACGCTGATCTCTGCACTCTGTCAACTATGCCCTGCTGGGAGCAGGCCATACACGGTGCGATACAGGCTGTGCTTCCTGAACACATAATGCCCGATGAGCCATCCCGCAGTTCCGCCTACCAGCACGTCCGTCGGAAAATGCTCCTGGCCGAGCACCCGCGTCAGGCTTACTGCCGTTGCCATTGTGTAGACGCTGGCCTGTACCTTGATTGACGGATATTCCCCGGCGATTACCGCTGCTGTCGTCCACGCCAGCGCACTGTGCGAAGACGGAAACGATCCGCCCCCAGTACTGGAGACAAAAAAGTTGCCCGCGGCATTGTTGTAGAGAGGCCGCTCACGGCGAAAAGCGACCTTCAGTATCTCTTCCACGATCAGGCTGTCCGCCATCGCCTCACCGGAGAGGACGCCCGTCTCATGCGCATGATCGTTATTACTCAGAACACCCACGCCAAATAGAACTGCAGGCACGGCTATTTCACCGCCGAGCACATAGTTCGAGACATTCACATTGTTTTTGTTAAATGTGCGGTCATGTGACACTTCGCGCATGGTGTTGGTATCGGTCGTCAGCGTAACGCCCGTCGCCGCACCGACCGGCAGCAGCCACCACAGATCGTTGGGGCGAATTCTTACCGGGCTGGTCCAGATCGCAACCTGATCCTTGAGGATGGCAAGCGGCAGTCCTTTAACCGTCACCGCGTCCGGCACAGCAGCGGGTTGGGGTGCATCAGGCAAAGGCCCATCCGCAGCGGTTGCGAGTGGCCCGGAATCCTGGAAGCCATAGCTCGCCGGACAAAAAACCGTGGCCCAGGCCCCGAGGACAATAACACCCATGAGAAGACTTCGAGAGCGAAGAATGGTCATAGACCTTCTGCTTTTCCATTGGAGAAAAGTCAGACTGAGCTATATCACCTTCACATTACTTTTCCGTCATCCAGATCTGTTACTCCGAGAAGCCGATACCTCGGTCCCGGCTTTGGAACATCATCGCAAGCCCGGCTGACCGCCCGCTTAAAACTCACGTGAGTACCACGATCTTGCCGCCTGCCTTGTTCTCTTCCGTCACCCGGTGAGATTCCACAATCTCATCGAGGTGAAAGACCCTGCCGATCTGAACGCGCAGCGTCCCCGCCGCAATCTGATCGCAGAGTTCCTGCAGCGGAGTCGCAATGAAATCGTCCGCCTCTCCCGCATAGCTCGTCAGGCACACGGCTGCATGACATTGTGGTTACACGTGAACCTGCTTGAAATCGAAATAGGCGAGGTTCATATTACCGTTCGTCAAGATGTGCACGGTGAGAACATTTCTCCCTTTGTTGAGACGAACCTTGAAAAGTTGCGGAGCCAGATTCCAGTGGTGCCATTGACGCCAGGCCAGCGGATCTGAAGGATCATTTGTAGACGTGATCTGCAGAGGACCTGTGGCGTCGTTTCCATTCACATCGATTGATATTGTTCCGCCGCGATTCGATGTGTAAAGCAAATCGGCAGCGAAGGTTCCCGCCTGCGCAGCATCGACTGTCAAGTTGAACCACTCTCCCGGTTCAGTCCAGCCAACATACAGCAAGTCTCGAGGAGGGACAATCTTGTCGAAGGGGTTATCGTCAAATTGATCCGGCTTCCGGTCAAACTTTGTATATGAAGTATCCACTCCCTCGTGGATACGAAACTCATTCAGGTAGGTGCCATCGGCTGGATTCAACTCTCCGCTGCCATGATTCTGCGGGTCGCTATCGTGATATGCCACCCCTTCGCCGCCCAGGTCGTAGTAGGCACATAATATTCGCCCGGGTATCTTCTGCGGACCGCCTTGATAGCGGCTGTCGTGGTAGGGCAACCCCTTATATTGGCTCAAAATTGACTGAGAAAAGGCAGTTGCCGCCATCGACGCGGCAATGAAGCACAAGGAAAAGACTTTTCGGCTCATCTCCAACTCACCTCAGTCTGGTCAGCCGACCTGGAACAACTCGATCCCATTCGCTTTTCCGAGATTTCCTGAGTACTTCTTGTTCGTCCGATTGTTCCAATGTTCGTGAACACCAAGGCTGCGGCATCGGATGCCGTCGCGTTCAGGATCGTAGAACGTTTTCGATGGCGGGTCATTGGCCAGCGCGGCTTCGCGCAAGTAGTTATCGGCATTGGCGATATCCACGAGATGGGGCCACTCTGAAGTGAGGAAATCGAAGCCGACCGAATCGATCGCCACGGGATCCAGCGACATAAAAACACTGCTCGGCCAGGAATCGTTGAACGGCGCCATCTTCCATTTCAGTCGTGGTGGACCATCCGCGTTGTCGCTTCCATAGAGCCCATCAATGACAAAGAGAATGGTTTTCTCGCCAAGATCCTTATGACCCAGGTAATCCACGAACGCGGAATAACTTGCTGACCCGTCGTTGTTGTGACGGAAACCGTCGTGAGCGTTCTTGTGCCAGTCGGTATAGATACTCGTAGCGCCGAACAGATTCTTTGCACAAAGTGTCACGCCTGAACTCACATGCCCCTTCAGTAACGCCGCATCGATGAGGTAGGTCGCGTCTACGACTGTGGTATCGAGACCCGTAGCATTGCGGCTGGTGATTGAAAAGGGGATCGCGTCAGGTTTGAATTCAGCCTTCACGCGCCCGTCGCCGCCGATATGGTCCACGAACACCACGGCGGGAAATTCACCATGAATCTTGTCGTAGAGATAGCTCGGGATGAACCGGCTGGAATCGAAGACGGTAATCGACGATTGCGGCACTCGTCCCGGCCCAGTCAACTGCCGGACGAGCGAAAGGATCAGATGGGGCGACGAGTTCAAACGCTCGATCGTGCCATGATCCGTTGTATTGTTCAGGTTCGCCTTGATTGCGATCTTCTCGCCGGCCTTGTATCCAGCGTTGCCGCGACCATGAGTGCGGTTGAAATACTGAAAAATGGCGCTCCATGCCTTGGCATCGCTTTTTTGATTTGTAAGACTGCGGAGGGAGCGGGAGATCATCTGGTCAATCACAGCCTGGCTGTTATTGGCGTCCGTCCACCAGGAACCCGTCCCATCCCAGGTCACAGCCGCCGGATCGTGGGCCCAGGTAACTCGGCCGGGAACGACTCCGCGTGGAACACCTATTGGGGAAAGCTTGCCATCGAACAAGGAGGAATGCATGCTGGCGGCAGCTGCAACAGACAGGGCGAATTGTCGGCGCGTCATTTCCATTTTGACTTGCTCCTCTACGCGAAATCTCGTGATCAGCCCTGGTCAGTTTCCTGAAGGGCAGTCACCGGTTTTAGTCGCTTGAGAGACAGTTCGGTCTTGGGTGTCGGACCTCACGAATTGCAGAGAGCGGCGGCCTTCACCGACCCGCCAAATTGTACCAGCGGAGATTCGGTTTCCCTGGAAACAATTTGGGTTGTTCGGCACTGTGCCGGCGAACTAATGGAAAGGCTCGCCGTTCGAATGGCTGCTTTTTCATGATCTCTGTGGCCGCCTGAGTTACGATGGTAGGTCGCTGAGGTCGCAAGGCATGATCATTGGAGTACCGAAGGAAGTTAAAGACCACGAGAGCCGGGTTGCCATCACCCCCGCCGGAGCCAAATCTCTCACCGAAGCCGGACATAAGGTCCTTCTCGAGACACGCGCCGGAGAAAGCTCCGCCCTGACCGACGATGAGTACCAGTCCGCCGGAGCCGAGATCGTCGGCTCAGCCCACAGCGTCTGGGGGCTCGCCGACATGATCGTCAAGGTCAAGGAGCCCGTCCCCGAGGAGTACAAGTACTTCCGCCAGGACCTGGTCCTCTTTACCTACCTGCACCTCGCCCCGCTCCCCGACCTCACCGAAGCGCTGCTCTCGACGAAGGTCACCGGCATCGCCTATGAGACCATCCGTGACCGCGCCGGAACGCTGCCGCTTCTCACCCCGATGTCCGAGGTCGCAGGACGAATGTCCGTCCAGGTCGGCGCTTCCTTTCTCGAGCGCGAGTACGGAGGCCGCGGCGTCCTCCTCGGTGGCGTGCCCGGCGTGCCTCCCGCCAACGTCACCATCATCGGCGGCGGCATCGTCGGCACCAACGCGGCGAAAATCGCCGTCGGCATGGGAGCAAAGGTCACCATCGTCGACCTCAACCTCAACCGCCTGCGCGAGCTCGACGACATCTTCAACGGCAAACTCTTCACCCTCGCCTCGAACTCCTACAACGTCGCCCGCGCTACCCAGGAAGCCGATCTGGTTATCGGCGGAGTCCTCATCCCCGGAGCCGCCGCTCCCAAGATCGTCACCCGCGAAATGGTCTCGCGGATGAAGCGCGGAGCAGTCATCGTCGACGTGGCCATCGACCAGGGTGGATGCATCGAGACCGCCCGCCCCACCACTCACAGCGACCCCTCCTACCTCGTCAATGGCGTGGTCCACTACTGCGTCACTAACATGCCCGCCGCCGTCCCCTACACCTCCACCCACGCCCTCACCAACGCCACCTTCCCCTACGTTTTGAAGCTGGCGCATAACGGAGCCCGCGCCGCCATTCTGCAGGACGACGGTATCCGCGACGGTGTGAACACCTGGAACGGCACCCTCACCTGCGAACCCGTCGCGAGCTCCCAGGACAAGGCCTGGACTCCGGTCCGGGATTTGCTCACATAGGACTTGCTTAGATAAATCAGCTCACATAACCCGGCGCCCAAAAGAATAGGCGTGGCCATTGAGCCACGCCTTCTTTGTCTCGTCTGCTTTGCCGATTACTGTTGTGGTGCAGGAGGAGCCTCTCCCGAAGCCGCCGGATTTGGAACCGTCAGCGAATGCTCCAGCCGGAATGTCAGAGTGGATTCTGCCGGGATAACGATCTCCTTGTTGCCGGTAAAAGCAGCGCCCGCCGTGCCTGCGCCCGCGCCGATCAGGCCGCCAATAAGCGCACCCTTGCCGCCGCCGGCCAGCCCGCCGATCAGTGCGCCGCCGCCGGCACCGCCGCCAATGAATCCCGCTGTGCGCTTGCCTTTGCCCTTCTCTGCGCGCTCAATCGTGCTGGACGAGATCTGATAGGTCACGCCATGAGCGCGCACTGTATCGAGTCGCAGAGACAAAGATGCTGCGCCCTTGAATTTGCCCAGCGACTTGGCGTCGGTCACCGTTCCTATTGCCGTGGATCCAGAACGGATGATGGTCACGCCTCCCACCGATACAGGCGAGGCCACGGTTGCTGAGAAGCTCTGACCGGGCGAGCTGATCTTCGACCCCAGTTCCTGCGTCGTGGTGACCACGATGCGGGTTCCCGCCGGGATCACGATCGGTGGCGGTGGTGGCGGCGGCGCTGTGGGGGCCGCTGCCGGCGCTCCAGCTGCCGGAGCACCCGCTTCAGGCGCACCTGCCGGGGCAGGCGATCCAGCCGCCGGTGCGCCCGCCGGTGCTGCTGCAGGAGCTGACTGATCTGCCGGGGGGGCCGGGGCCGTTGGCGACTCATTGTTGGCTTGCTGGGTTTGTTTTTTGCAACCGCCGGCAAGCAGCAGCCCTGCCAGGGCGAACGGTAGAATTGCGGCTGAGACTCGCTTGATTTTCATATCGGCCATTATGATGCCATATTCAGGCGCCACGGTGCTCGAATTCCTTCCTGAAGCCACTCCCGCGCGCGGCCTATAATCGTTCCGCAGGAGCGCTTTTTGGCCGAATCAAAACACAGGCGTGCGACCGTTGTTGTTCTTGGGGTTGGAACTCTCCTGCTGGTCATGGTGCTGGGTGCGCTCAACGCCTTCAGGCTCAGCTTCCTGCATCCCAGTTCCAGCGGACAGATATTCCTTTTCACCGCTCTCTCCGTCATTGTCTTCCTGCTCTTCGTCACCCTCCTTCTCCTTCTTCTGCGAAACATCCTCAAGCTCCTCGCCGACGAACGCAGCCGGGTTCTCGGCTCCCGGCTCCGATCGCGCATGCTCGTCGGCGCCGTGCTGCTTTCCTTCGCGCCGGCGCTCTTCATGTTCCTGTTCAGCTTCCTGCTGATGAACCGCTCCATCGACCGCTGGTTCTCGCAGCCCGTGGCTGAGCTGCGCGACAACTCCACTCGAATCGCCTTGGAGCTGGCCCATTACGTCAGCCTCAATGCCCGCGCTGAAGCAGAATCCCTCGCCCGCTCGCCATCCTTCACCCAGCACTATGAGAGCGGCGACCCATCCCGCCTCCTCGACGAGATCCGCACGCATCGCATCACCCTCCAGGGAGGCTTCGCCGTCGTCTACCGCGATGGCGCTCCCGTCGCGCAATACCAGCTGCCGCAGCCCTCGCAGCCGGCGATGGTGCATGCGTGGCTCGACGACGACGATACCGGCAAGAACGATCAGCCCGAAGAATTCACTTCTGCGGCCCTGAAAGCCGCCCAGCGAACCGATGAGCCAATCCTCGCTGTCGGGACCAACCAATATGCGGTCGGCGATGCCACCATCGACGACGGAGGCCTGGTCGTTGTCGGTCTCCCCATGCCCGAAGGACTTAGCACAACCGTTGGGCAGATTCGCTCCGGCGCCAGCCAGTACTGGACCCTTTATCGCGAGCGCCGCAGCATCCGCAGCACCTATTTGCTGCTGTTATTGTTACTTACTACGCTGATTTTCTTTGCCAGCAGCTGGCTCGCGCTCTATCTCTCTAAACAAATCACCCGGCCCGTCGAAGCCCTCGCTGACGCCATGAACGCGATCGGCGAAGGCCAGTACGATCAGCGCGTCACCGTCTCCGCGACTGAAGAGCTGGGGGAGCTCGTCCGCTCCTTCAACCACATGGCCTCCGATCTCGAGCAGAGCCGCATCCTCGCCGAGACCTCCGCCAGCCAGCTCTCCGCCGCAAACCTCACTCTCGAGGCCCGCCGTAAAGAGCTCGAAACCATCCTCGAAACCATCCCCAGCGGCGTGGTCACTCTCAACTCTGAGCGCTCGATCCTCCAGGCGAACCGCGCGTTCCTCAACCTTGTCGCGCCTCATCAGCAGCGCGATCTCACCGGCGTGCCGCTCGCGTCAGTATTCGCGGCGGAAGTCGCCTCCGAGCTCACCGTGCTCGAACGCCGCGCTCAGCGCATGGGCATCGCCGCCACCGAGTTCGAGGTGCCTACTGCCTCCGGCATTTTGAGCCTTACCGCCACCATCGCCGTCCTCGACCTCGGCAACCACAAGCGCGGCTCCATCCTCGTCCTCGAAGACGTTACCGAATTCCTCCGCGCCCAACGCCAGCTCGCATGGAAAGAAGTCGCGCAGCGTGTGGCCCACGAGATCAAGAACCCCCTCACGCCCATCGCTCTCTCCGCCGAGCGCATCCGCCGTCACATGGACCGCAACCTCCCCGAGTCCCCCGGCGTCATCCGCCGCTGCGTCGACGTGATCCTGTCATCGGTTGGATCCATGAGCACGCTCGTCGATCAGTTCGCCGTGCTCGCCGAATTCCCTGCAGCCCAGCCAAAGCCTGCCGACCTGAACGCTATCGTCGACAGCGCTGTGATCCTCTTTCACGGCCGCCTTGAAAAAATCCATATTGAGCAGCGCCTCGCCCTCGATCTCCCACCCGTAATGGCCGACGCCCAGGCGTTGACGCGCGCCCTTGCCAACCTCATCGACAACGCCGCGGAGGCCATGCAGAACAGCCTGCTACGCGTCCTATCCATCGAAACCCGTCTCAGCGAGAGCCCCGGTATGGCCGAGCTCATTCTCGCCGACACCGGTCATGGCCTCACGGGCGAAATGCGCGAGCGCCTCTTTCTTCCCTACGTCTCCACCAAGCAGCGCGGAACCGGTCTGGGCCTCGCCATCGCCGCTAAAGTCGTTCAGGAGCACCACGGCGCCATTCGCGCCGAGAATAATTCTCCCGCCGGGGCGCGATTTATTCTCGAATTACCGCTTGCCGAAAACGGCACGCCCAACGGCCACAAGACTGATGCTGTTCTATCCCTTCAGAACGGCCACTCCGAATGAACCGCATCCTCATCGTGGACGATGAAGCGGACATCCGCGAATCGCTCGAAGAAATCCTGCGCGAAGAGGGCTATGCCGTTTCGAGCACAGCCAGCGGCGCCGAAGCCATCGTGCTGCTGCGCGACGCGCCCTATGACCTGCTCCTCCTCGATATCTGGCTTCCTGATCGCGACGGCCTCGACGTCCTCGACGACCTGCGCTCGCTCGAAACCGAAGACAAGCCGGAAGTCATCGTCGTCTCTGGCCACGCCACCATCGAAACTGCCGTCAAAGCCACCAAGCTCGGCGCCTTCGACTTCCTCGAAAAGCCACTCCTTCTCGAACGCACCCTCATCGTCGTCAAGAACGCGCTCGAGGCCAAGCGCCTCCGCAATGAAAACCTCGAATTCAAGCGCCAGCTCGCCCTCGAAACCACCATCACCGGCGAAAGCGTTCCTGCGAAAGCCCTTCGCCAGCAGATCAGGCTCATGGCGCCCACTAACGGCCGTGTTCTCATCTATGGAGAATCCGGCTCCGGCAAGGAGTTGATCGCGCGCGCCATCCATGCCGAAAGCCCGCGCCACGACCGTGTATTCATCGAGCTGAACTGCGCCGCCATCCCCGAAGACTTCATCGAGAGCGAGCTCTTCGGCTACAGAAACAGCGCCATCGCAGGCGGGCCCGCCGAAAAACGCGGCACCTTCGAACGGGCGAATGGGGGCACGCTCTTCCTCGACGAAGTCGGAGACATGAGCCTCAAGACCCAGGCCAAAGTCCTGCGCGCCCTCGACGAACAAAGCTTTGTGCCCGTCGGCGCGGCGCATCCCATCAGCGTGGATGTCCGCGTCATCGCCGCAACCAATAAGAATCTCGAAGACGAGACGGCCAAGGGAAACTTTCGCGAAGACCTCTTCTACCGCCTGAACGTGATTCCCTTCTTCGTACCCCCGCTCCGCGAACGCAAAGAGGACATCCCTTCACTCGCCCGCGAATTTCTCCGCATCTTCGGCCGCGAATATGGCCGTCCGCGCGTCGAGATCGCCGAGGACGCGCTCGACCTGCTCAAGCAGTATCCGTGGCCGGGAAACGTCCGCGAGCTGAAGAACATTCTTGAACGCGTGCTCATCCTCAATCCGCAGGCGCATCGCATCGAGCGCAAACATCTCCCGCGGCTCGTGCACCGCGCCTTCGGCCGTCGCAGCGAAGATTTCAGCACCCTCCAGCAGGCGCGCGAAGCCTACGAGCGGGAATACATCCTGCGCAAGATCGACGAGTGCCACGGAAACATCAGCCGCGCCGCCGACTCCCTGGGCCTCGAGCGCAGCCATCTCTACCGGAAGATGAAAGCCCTGGGCATCGCGGTTCGCGAAGGGCTTGTCTCTTAAGCTGTCTAATCTGTATTTGTAACTGTTTCAGATATAAATGGGGATGTCATCCTGAGGAAAGTGCGCTGCGGCGCACGAAGTCGAAGGATCTGCGGTTGTCTTTGCTGATAGGAACCGTTACGATCTCCGCGCTTTTGAGGGCGGCTCGCTGAGTTCTGTACTCTGAGCACTGGTCTCTGTACTCATCTCCTCCAGCTGCCGTCTCCAATCCAGCGACTCCACAAATCCCCGCGACTCCCGCCAGTTCTCCTTGACAATCACATGCAGCTCCAGAAAAACCTTCGTCCCCAGCAGCGCTTCAATCTCCTTGCGCGCCGCGGTGCCGATCGCCTTCAGCTTGCTCCCGCCCTTGCCGATCAAAATCGCCTTCTGCCCATCACGCTCGCAGTAAATCACCGCGGAGATGCGCGTCAGCGGCGGCCTGGCATCTCGCATTCCCTTCTTGCCTTTTGCAGGCAACGGTTCCGGCTCCTCAAACCGCTCCACCACAACTGCCGAGGCATACGGAACCTCCTCGCCCGTCTCCACCAGGATCCTCTCCCGGATCAGCTCCGCCACCAGAAACCGTTCCGGCTGATCCGTGAACTGATCCTTCGGAAAATACCTCTCGCCCACCGGCAGCACCGCCACCAGCTTGTCGATTAACCGATCCAGCCCATCTTTTTTTCTCGCCGAAATCGGAATCACCTCGGCAAACGAATGCAACGAAGAAAGCTGCTGAATCAGCGGCAGCAGCTTCGCCCGCTCGATCAGATCGATCTTATTGATCAGCAGCAACACCGGGCAGTCCAGCTTCTTGATCAGCTCAAATACAAATGCATCTTCGCTGTCTTTGTTGCCGCCTTCAGCGTCAGACAGCTCCAGGCGCCGCGTCGCGTCCACAATCAGCAGCACCGCGTTGCGTTCTTCGAGTGCGTCGTAAACCTCCTGCATCATGCGCTTGTCGAGCGAGGACCCCGGTTTGTGCACCCCCGGCGTATCGACAAACACGATCTGCGCAGCCGGATGCTTGCCCTTGCGTGCCGGCACTTCCACCACGCCGAGAATCCGCGTCCGCGTCGTCTGCGGCTTGGCTGTCACAATTGCCACCTTCTCGCCCACAAGCGCATTCAGCAGCGTGGACTTCCCCGCATTCGGCCGCCCGATTATCGATACAAATCCCGATCGCACCGTCACGCCTCCTTTCTATCCGCTGCCGCGCGCGACACATGCAGCCGCTCGATGCGCCGGTCCGTCGACGCTAGAATCTCAAAGCGCGCCCCGTACCGCTCAATCACCTCGCCCGCCTGCGGAATCCGCCCCGCCGCCTCGCTCACCAGACCCGCCACCGTCGTTGCCTCGGAGTCCTCCGGTATCTCCGCCTCTCCGCCAAGCAGATCCTCCAGCCGCTCGATTTCCAGGTTCCCGGGCACAATCCACGACCCATCCGCATCGTGCAGCACGCGATCAGACTCGTCCTCGTGCTCGTCCGCGATCGTGCCGACAATCTCCTCCAGCAGGTCTTCGATCGTCACCAGCCCGGCCACGCCGCCGTACTCATCGATCACGATCCGCATGTGCTGCTTTTCCTGCTGCATCTCGCGCAGCAGCTCGCTTACCTTCTTCGTCTCCGGCACAAACGTCGCCGAGCGCTCGATACTCGCCACCGTCTGCGTCCGCGCGTCGTCGTCGCGAATACGCAGCAGGTCGTGCGCAAACACAATGCCGGTCACGTGATCCAGCGTCCCGTCATAGACTGGCACGCGCGAATATGGCCGGCTCTCGATCATCTGCAAAAACTGCTCGATCGTCGTCGACCCCGGCACGGCAAACATCTCCGGACGCGGCGTCATCACCTCACGCACTACCTTGCCGCCAAACTCCACCGCCGACCGCACCAGTTCCCGGTCACCCTCCTCGATAATCCCCTCTTCCTCTCCCGCCTCAATCAGCGCCTCTACCGCTTCACCCCCGGTTTCCTCTTCCTTCCGCGGAGACGACTCGGCCAGCGACGCCACCGACAGCAGGAAACCCAGAAACAGCGTGATCGGCATGACCACGTAGAACAACAGCCGCAGCAGTCCACGCAGCCTTACAATCCACACCCCGCGCGTGCGTGTAAAGAAGATGAATGGTATGAGCTGGTTGAAGAGCAGAATTACCAGCACCACGCCTAGCACCACCTGCCCGACCTCGGCCGCCGTCGGGCGATCATAGACTGGCCCCCGGTCAAATAGCAGCATGCCGAACAGCAGTGTCAGGCACGCCAGTGACAACTGCGCGAGAATCGACGCCGAAAGCCGGATATGATTTCGCCCCAGCCCCATCCGCGGCTCAACCTGCTGCTCCCACGCGTCGATATTCTCCTGGAACTCGCGCGCCAGAAACTTGCCCATCTCCGAATAAAGCCGGTCCACATACGACGCCAGCGTGTGCACCACCAGGAAGATCGTAATGAGACCTGCCGCCACCCAGCTCATCGCTTCGCACTCCGCCGTACCCTCGTACTTGCAAGAGATGCGGGTGCCCCATCCTTCGCGGAGCGAAGGGTGGGAGGCACGGATCCGGGCACCCCGCGTCCGGACTTTCGGACGTGGGTAGCTAAGCTCTCTACTCTGCCCTGAGTTCGATGAATCAATCCCTGCTCCAACCCAAGCTCCTGCCTCAGCCCCTCTTCCTTCTCAGCCATCTCTCCCTTATCCGTCTCGTGATCCCAGCCCGCCAGATGCAGCACGCCATGCAGCACTAGAATTTTCAACTCCACCACCAGCGGGTGCTCCCGCCGTTGCGCCTCGCGCGCCGCCGTCTCTACTGAAATCGCCAGGTCCCCGGCCAGCCGTTCGCCTCCACTTACATGCACCGCTCGAAACGACAGCACGTCGGTTGCTTTATCTTTGTGCCGGAACTCCCGGTTCAGCCGCCGGATCTCCGCGTCGCCGGTCAGCAGTACAGAAACCCCGCCCAGGAGTTCCGCCGCCTCAATTGCCCGCGCCAGAAACGCCCCCATCTCCCGCTTCTTTAAGCAGGAGCGCCCAAACTTCTTCTCTATCGCAGGTTCGATCAGGATCATGGGATTGCGTTTGCCCCCCGCGCACACTGCCGCGGAAAAGCAAAGGAGGGCGCAAGGCCCTCCTTTTAATGCTACAGCAAATGCCCAGCTGTACTGCTGTCTAGCCTTATTGCGGCTTCGCAGCCGGCTGACCCTCGCCCTCCGCCATTCGCAGCGGCAGCTCCCGCTGCGCCCGCCCGAAATTGTCGTACGCCTGGATCACCCTCTGCACCAGAGCATGCCGCACCACATCGCCGCTCTCGAATTGCACAAAGCGGATGCCGTCCACCCCGTCCAGCACCGCCATCGCTTCAATCAGCCCGGACTTACGCGGATTCGGCAGGTCGATCTGCGTGATATCCCCCGTAATCACCGCCCGCGAATTGTTCCCCAGCCGCGTCAGGAACATCTTCATCTGCTCGCTGGTCGTATTCTGGGCCTCGTCCATAATCACAAACGCGTCATTCAGGGTGCGCCCGCGCATAAATGCCAGCGGAGCCACCTCGATCACGTTCTTCTCCAGCATCTTGTCCACACGGTCCGGTTCGAGCAGGTCATAGAGCGCGTCGTACAGCGGCCTTAGATAAGGATCGACCTTCTCCTGCAGACTCCCCGGCAGAAATCCCAGCCGTTCACCCGCCTCGACCGCCGGCCGCACCAGCACGATGCGGCTTACCTTCTTTGCCTGCAACGCGGCCACCGCCATCGCGACCGCAAGATAGGTCTTGCCCGTGCCCGCCGGACCTATCCCGAAGACCATGTCCAGCTGCTCGATCGCCTCGACATACAGCCGCTGGTTCAGCGATCTTGGCTGCACCATCCGCTTGATCCCCGCCGACCTCTGTTTCCCTGTCTCGGCCAGGCTGCGCAGCGACACCGCCGGATCGCACACCACCAGGCGCAGCATTCCATGCAGCTCGCCGTTCTGCAGCCCCACTCCCGCCTTCCGCAGAGCTTCATAGTCGGAGAAAATCCGCTCTACGCGCGCAATATTCTCCGCCGCGCCCTCCACCACTACGGCATCCGATTCAAGATCGATGCGCACATGGAGCATGTCTTCCATGAGCCTCAGGTTTTCGTCGCGGGTCCCGAACAGAGACTCAAGATTCGGTGTGATGTCGAGCTCTTTTTTGGTCAAGCTGTGAAAATACCTCCCATGGCTGCGCCGCAGCAGCTTTCTATTTTCGATGCAGAATATTGTGACCTGGACTCGTCAGGAGCCGTGACGTCAGAACTTCCGCCGCGAGCAGGCGTCCCGCAAACCGGCGGCCGCAATCCAGGCCGACGCGCCGCACGATTCACCCTGGTGATCGACACCAAACCGTTGCCCGTTGATGCGCTCCCGATGAAGATGCGCTCAGAGTAGCGCCGCTCCAGCGGGCCGTCAATGCCTGTTTAGTGAATTAATCTGCTGTAACGTATCAAGACCGGAACAATCCGCCGACGATCAGGCATTCATCGCACAAACGGAATGTAGGCGCGCACGCGTGACCGGTAGGCTGCATACGAATCCCCAAAGTGCTCGCCGAGCAGTCGATCTTCCGCTCGTATTCGAATCTCCGTTCCAATCACGAAGACAACAATTGCTGCCACAAACATCGGCCACCACGTCCAACAGAGTCCCGTCGTCAGCATCATTCCCAGCATCGACAAATAAATCGGATGCCGCACCCACCGGTAAGGTCCCGTCTGGATCAGCTCATGGCCTTCGCTGACCGCCGCCTGGTATCGCCACTGCTTGCCCACATGCCGCGTCGCCGCCCATGCCAGCGCAACCGAAGGCGGCCCAAGAATCATCGACACGATCAGCGACAACTCTGATTTCTCAAATCCCGCCGGCCGCACATAGGTCCACGTCAGCGCAAAGCCAAACATCACCAGCCCGATTCCCCACTTCGACGCCGGAGCCCTCTTCACTTCCTTCTGCCCGGCCGCCTGCCTGCGCGGCTTCACAAAGGCCAGCCCCCACACCACCCAGCAGGTAAAGAGTTCAACGACGGCAACGGTCTGCAGCATGGGCCGGATTATAAGGGCTCAGCCACGCCGGAACCCTTGCCTGATCCCGCATAATCCCGTAAACTTATCTATTGCAGGGGATGTTGAATTGCCTGCATCCCATATTCCAGAAAAGAGTTTAGAACTACCATGGCAAACCATGTCTCCGCGCTCAAGCGCGTCCGTCAAACCGAAAAGAAGACTACGGTCAACCGCTCGAACAAGAGCCGCGTCCGCGGCAGCCTGCGCCTGCTGCGCGAGGCCCTCCACGCCGGCGACGTCAAGGCCGCAGCCGAGCAGTACAAGGCAACCGCCTCCGCCCTCGACAAGAGCGTGCAGAAAGGCGTTCTCCACGCCAACACCGCTTCCCGCTACAAGAGCCGCCTGAACGCCCGCGTGAAGGCTCTGGCTACCAAGAAATCGGCGTAAGTTATTCTTCAGTAAAGCAAAAGGCCGGGATTCGTCCCGGCCTTTTTGCTTCCACCCTACTGCCCCCAATGCAGGATGGTGCCACCGGAACCGACAGCCCAGCCGCTCTGCCCGTTTGCGAAGCTTACCGAAGTCAGAATTTCGCTGATACCGGTGCTCGGCCCGCTCCAGCTGCGCCCGCCATCTTCGGTGTGGAGCTTTCCATTCGGTTCCTGTTGACGCAGCGCGGCGGTCTCCGCGCTCGTCGGCGCTCACCGCCGCTCACGCTGCCGCGGAGACATCTCACGGGTGCATCCGGTTCGTCGATTCGGGAGATAGCCAGCGGTGCAACGGCCTGTGTCGACGGTGAGCCGGAGGTGGCGCGTCACGGCCGTCCACTCTATCGAGCCAGTGAGCCGATCATCAGGCCTGGGAGTCAGCTCTGCGACCGAAGGTGTGTCTTCTGCCATCGAAGAGAAGTGCGACGATCGTGCCAGTAACTGATCCTGGACTGGTCGCCGGAACAGATTTCGAAATGCTGAAGTCCACTATCCCAACAACGAGAGCAGCGTGTGTCCCACGAACCATCTACCGCAGCTTATTCATTCAGGCCCGGGAGCGCTGGAGCTGGTTCAGCACCTCAGGTCCAAGCGCTTATACGTCGCTCACGCACTCTCGGCTGCGGACAGTCTCGAGGTCAGATTGTCGATGCCATCTCTATTAGCGATAGACCTGCGGAGGTCGAGACCGCGCCGTTCCCGGTCATTGGAGAGCGATCTGCTCGCAGGCAGCAGGAACAGTCACATCGCAACCCTGGTGGAACGACACTCGCGTTTCACCTTGCTGGTCACTGCCCAGCAGAGATACAGAGACAGTTGTCGCCGCGCTGAGCCAGCACGTGCTTAAACTCCCCGCGACCCTGCGGCGCTCGTTGACCTGTGACCGAGAGCAGAGATGGCCAAACACAAGAGCTTCACAGTGGACACGAATGTGAAAGTCTACTTCTGTGATCCGCAGAGTCCCTAGCAGCGCAGCACCATGTAATACCAACAGCCTATTTAGACAATACTTCCCTAAGAAAACTGACTTGTCCAGCTACTCTCTAGCCGATCTCAACAAAGTAGCGCTGCGCCTGAATCAACTCCCTCTAAATACCTTTAACGATCGCACTCTGTTGCGGCAAGCCAGTTTGTATCGGGGCCTGGCTTTATCTGTGCCCTGATACAAAGAAATTCAGACTGACTCAACTACCCAGAGAACGAGCGGCGGCCGTGAGCGGTTAATCCTGCGTACAGAGAACGTCGTTGTAGTAGTTGATCATCAGGCGTTTGATGGGGGATGGCGACGGCGGCAGCCGGATGTTGCGGTCGATGGTGGCGTTGCCCATCATGGGGGCGGCTCCGAGTCGCACAACGCGGCCATCGGCGAGCTCGGCGTAGAGGGGCACAAGCATTTTGAAGGAGTCGGTGACGTTACTCTCCGTCAGCCTGAGGTGCGCGGAAGCTCCATCGGAGCTCTGGGTGATGTCGGCTGAGAAGGAGTAGTGCGGGAGCGCTGTCCCGTAGACATATTCGTTGAAGAACCAGTCCATGCGGTGGTTGCCGTCGAGGTCCATCGCGCGGGTCATGTGCTTTTCGAGAATGGCCTTGAAATCTTCCGTGGTCGCGGGTTTGGCACGGTAGGTGTCGATGAAGTCATGCAGGGTCGCCTCGAGCCAGGCATCGCCGTCATGAGGGGTCCAGTTCATCATGCGGACCATGTGCAAGATATAGGCGCCCTTGGGGTAGACCAGATCGCGGTAAGTGTAGTCGCCCGATCGGGAGTTGGCCAGCCGGTAGCCCATGGTTACCGGACCCACATCGATGGGACGGAAGCCCTGGGCGTTCTTCTCGGTGATGAGCTGCCGCTGCTCCTTCCAGAAATCGCGGAACTCGCCGGTGTTCTTGTTGACGGCCTGAAGGAAGATGGACGCGGAGAAGTCGGCAAAGCCTTCGCTCATCCATTGATCGCGGTAGCTCCGGAAGCTGACGGTCTGTCCCCACCATTGATGGGCCACTTCGTGGGGGGTGACGACTTTCCAGTACATGCGGTCGCTGTCGATGCCGAGCTGATGGCGAATGGTCGTATCCCAGAAGGCGCAGATGGGCAGATAGACCAGCATGGGCCAGCTCTGGCCGTAATTGCAGGCAGTCTGCTGGGTGAGCGAGAGGCTCTGAAACTGGAGCTTACCGAAATACTGGGAGTAGAGGTCGAGCGCGACTTCTCCCTGGGCCATGGCTGACTTAAGCATGCCCGTCGTGGTCATGCTGCCCATGGTGCCGCCCACCATGCGGGTGACGCTGTCAGGAATATCAGCATTGGCGTAGGCGGCAAGGACAAAACCGTCGTTGAGCTTCTTCTCCTCCTTCTTGAAGCGGCCCATGTTGAAGCCGGCCACGGGAATGGGAACGTCCGAGGCCCACTCGGTGACGTTCTGGCCGCCCTCGTCGGCCTGGTGGAGCGGCTTGCCGGTGGCGATGAGGTCGAGACCTTTCGGGACGCGAAAGATCATGTGGTACGTGGCATAGCTGCCCAGCCCGCCTTCGCGCGCACTGGGATACCAGCGCTCACGCGCGCCACTCTCAAGGTAATAATTGCCGTTGCCCTCGTCGTGCACGGCATCTTTGCCGGCGTAGGCGATCTTCAGAACGGTCGTCTGGCCGTTGGCCAGAGGCGCAGGCAGGATGACGGCGAAGTCGGGATCGAAGTCCTTGTTCTCCTGGATGAAATCGAGCTGGAGGCCGTCGGCATTCTGCACCGAAGAAACGCGCAGGGTTGGATAGAGGCGGAGCGGAACGACGACCAGGCCTTTTTCCTGCGAACGGATAGATGTCTTCGCGACGGCTGTGATGGCTCCGTTTTTGGCCAGCGTTGTATCAAGGTCCTGCTGATCGATCGTGTAGGGATCGTTGGCTTCGTTGCTGTCAGCAATTCCATCGTGATATTCGGCTTCGTAATGGAATGCGGTCCAGATTCCGTTACGCATGTCATTCCAGGTCATCAGCTCGACTTCTTCAGGCGAGACTCCGAGGGCTCCATGGGGATCGATCATGAGGACCATCTTCGACGCGTACTTCTTTCCGTCGATCGAGGCGAGGAAGAAGCCGCCCGGCTCGGGACCGAGCACATCTTCGAGGAGACGGGCATCGAGGTTCCAGTGCAGCCTGGTGCGCATGGCGTCGTCGAACTGCTGGCCAGCAGTGGTGTAGGCACCCTCGGCGGGTCCTTTGCCGGTGGCGGCTTTGCGAATGTCGGCGGCGGTGCCGTCGGTAAAGCGCAGCACGGCGACGTCGAAGTTTTCGTCGAGCTGCGGCTCTTTGGTCAAGAGGGCGATGCTGCGGCGCTCCTGCTCGATAGGCGGAACAAGGTGCAGGCTTCCCTGCCCGCGAAAGACAGCGCCGGTGATCTTGCCGTTGACCTCTCCGTAGAAGGCGAAGGCTCCGGAATGAAAGGTGAAAACGGCGGCATCGCGTTTGAGAGTGAACTCGCTGACCTGGATGGTCTCGCCGCCGGGAAGCAGGCGACGCAGCTGCTGGTACATAGGGTTGGTGTCGGGAAGGCGCGCTGTCTGGCCGCTGGCCGGGCCGGCAGATAGGAGGACGGACAGGAGAACAAGGGTCAAGACAAAAACCGCAGACAGGGCGGAAAACGAGCGGGCTTGCATTTGAATGGGTCCTTTGAGGATTGGCCCATTATCCACGCGAGATAGTGGCGTGGCGATGAAAAAATGCGCAGGCGTCCCCACTGGCGAGACGTACGGGCCGGGACGAGTGTGAAGCTTAGACGCCCGCGGCTTTTTCGGCGGCTTCTACGGTCTGGGCGATGAGGGTGGCGATGGTCATGGGACCGACTCCGCCGGGAACAGGGGTGTAGGCGGAGGCGCGCTCGATGACGGGGGCAAGCTCGATGTCTCCCACGCCGCCGGGGTGGTAGCCGGCATCGACGACGACGGCTCCGTCGCGGATCCATTCGGCCCTGATGAACTCGGGTTTGCCGACGGCCCCGACGAGGATCTCGGCGCGGCGCACGACTTCGGGCAGGTTTTTCGTGCGCGAATGGCAGATGGTGACGGTGGCGTTGGCGCCGAGGAGCATCATGGCCATGGGCTTGCCGAGGATGGGGCTGCGGCCTACAACTACCGCTTCTTTCCCGGCCGGATCGATGCTGTAGCGCTTGAGGAGCCGCATAATGCCGGCGGGTGTGGCTGATCCATAGGCGTGCTCGCCCATGGCCATGCGGCCGAAGCCGTGGCTGGTGACGCCATCCACGTCCTTCTCGGTGGCGATGCGGTCGAAGCAGACGCGCTCGTCAATCTGATGAGGGACGGGATGCTGGAGCAGGATGCCGCGGACGCGCGGATTCTTGTTCAGGTCATCGATGGCGACGAGGAGTTGCTCAGTCGTGGTTTCCTCAGGGAGAGCGATGCTGAGAGATTCCATGCCGACACGGCGGCAGGCATTGCCCTTCATGCGCACGTAAGTGGCGGAGGCAGGGTCGGCACCGACAAGGATGGTGGCGAGAATCGGCGGGTCGTCACTGTCGGACTTTTCTTTCAGTTTTTGAACGCGGGAAGAAAGCTCGACTTCGAGCTCTTTTGCGTACGCTTTGCCATCGAGAACCAATGCAGCCATATAAGGCTAGTGTAACGGTTCCGATAACTTACTCGGCTTCGGCAGCCGTCAACTGATGGCGGACATCTGCGCCGCGGATCCAGAAGATGACATCGGTGGCGATGTTGGTGGCGTGATCGGCGATGCGCTCCAGATTGCGGCAGACGATGATGGACTGCAGGGCCTGCCGGGCGACGGCGGGGCGTTCCTGAATCACCTTGGTGAGATCGGTCTGCGCCACGCGGTTCATGCGGTCGATCTCGTCGTCCATCTCGCGCACGGATTCGGCCACCTGAGGATCCCCATCCAGCAGCGCCTGAATCGAGCTGCGGATCATTTTACCGGCATATTCGCCCATGCCGCCGATATCCACGGGCAGGTCGGCGATGTCTTCATCGATCATATCCAGGCATCCGTACGCAATGCTCATGGCCTGGTCGCCGATGCGCTCGAGGTCGCCGTTGATCTTGATGACGGTGAGGAGGAAGCGCAGGTCCACGGCCATGGGCTGCTCTTTGGCAAGGAGATCAAAGGCCATGTCGTCCAATTCGCGGTGGGCGGTATTGATGGCAGTTTCGTTCTCGCGCACATACTGGCAGGCGCGGGCATCGCGCAGCAGATAGGCGTCGACTGCGGAGGCGACGGCCTGCTGCGAGAGCGCGGCCATGGCCAGCAGCTTGTCTTTTAGCTCCGCCAACTGCAGATGAAAGTGGATGCGCGGCAAGGCTCCTCCTCCAAAACTTCATTGTGCATCATGCGAGGTGACAAGAATGCGAATTTTTGCGCCGCAAGGTTACCGAAGTGGAACGATCGCGCGCGGCGTATCAAAACCGCACTCGTTTTCTATGCCAGGCGCTCTTCGGCCTGCTGCGCGGCTTCGTAGATTTGGTCGAAGGATTCGACGGCGTAGAGCACCTTCTGCATCTCGGAGACGAGGAACTGCTGGTCAAGGATCTGATCGAGATTGAAGTCGCGGATCTCCGGGCCGTGGCCGTTCTTGGCGCCTTCCATGACATAGGTCGATTCGCCATGCGAGGAGATGAGCCCGCTGCCGTACAGTTTGATTTCGCCATTCTGGCGGATGACTCCGAACTCGACGGTGAACCAGAAAAGGCGGCCCATGCGCTCAAGCTTGTCCTTTGCCGAGCCGCGGGCGCTATCCCTGAGCCTAGCGCAGACCTTGCCGTAATGCTGGAGGAAGTCGGCAAAGACGGGGTGCGCGTGCATGGGAACGTGTCCGAAGACGTCGTGGAAGATGTCCGGCTCGGGGGTGTACTCGAGCGAGTCGCGGCTGCGCAGCCAGGTGGTGGTGGGAAACTGGCGGGCGGCGAGCATCTCGAAGAAGGCGTCTGGCGGGAGAAAACCACTGACGGGGGTAGCGTTCCAGCCGGTGCGCGGGCCAAGGCGCTTGTTGACCGCGGCGAGATCGGGGATAGTGTCTTCGCGGAGGCCGATCTGATCGAAGCCGTCGAGGTACTCCCGGCAGGCGTGCTGGTGGAGCTGGGGCATGCGGCGGCGCACCAATTCAGCCCACACAGCGTGCTGTTCGGGGGTGTAGGAGGCCCAGTCCTGCTGGATGAGGTATTGTTCAGCGACGGTCAGCGAGGCAGCCTGAGGGTTCATGAAAAATTTGACTCCGGCAAAACATTTAAGGGTTGCACCCGAGGTATGAGGGTGTCAAATAGGCAGGCCAGCAAAATATCGCCGGGTTTCAAAACGAGGCCGACTCTCTATCTGGGAAATGTCCCGAGCATATGGACAGCCTCCGCATCCAACGCTTTTCCTGCTCATCTAATCCGTTAGATGACTTCCTTTTGGCGCCTTTCGAAGACTCCCTTTTCCATTCTTGACCTTGCGCAGGTGCGGCAGAACAGCGATGCGGCAGAGGCTTTTCGCCGCACGCTTGATCTAGCCCAGCACGCGGAGCACTGGGGATACAAGCGTTTCTGGCTGGCCGAACACCACAACATCTCCGGTGTGGCGTCATCGGCAACGTCGGTGCTGATCGCTCATGTTGCTGGGGGAACGAAGACGATTCGCGTGGGCTCGGGCGGGATCATGCTGCCAAACCATGCTCCGCTGGTGATTGCCGAGCAATTCGGGACGCTGGAGGCGCTGTTTCCGGGGCGGATCGATCTGGGTCTGGGGCGTGCACCGGGCGGAGATTATGCAGCAGCGCGGGCGCTGCGGAAAGATCTGAAACAACAGGGCGATGACTTCCCTGCACTGCTCGAGGAATTGCGAGGATATCTTGCTCCGCGGCAATCGGGTCAGCTGGTGACGGCGTATCCGGGAGCAGGGTCCAATGTGCCGATCTGGCTGCTGGGGTCAAGTGGTTACAGTGCGGCTCTGGCAGCTGAGTTGGGGTTGCCGTTCGCGTTCGCGGCGCATTTTCAGCCGGACAATCTGATGGAGGCTCTCGACCTTTACCGGCGGCGCTTCCGGGCGTCGGAGGTGCTGGAGCGACCGTACACAATGGCGGGGATTCCGGTCATTGCAGCGGAGACGGATGAGGAGGCGCGGTATCTGGCGACGACTCCGCAGCAGGCGTTTCTGAATTTGATCCGCGACCAGCCGGGGCCGCTGATGCCACCGGTCGAAAAGCTGGACTGGAATCCGTTTGAGGAGGCAGCGGTTGCATCGCGCTTCCGCGCGGCGGTGGTGGGCAGCGCCGAGACGGTGCAGCGCGGGCTGGAGCAATTTCTGGCCGAGACGCAGGTAGACGAGCTGATGATCGCGACGACGCTTTACGATCACGCCGCGCGGCTGCGGTCCTACGAGATGGTTGCAGAGATGGCCGGCGCGACGATCACTCCCGCCTGAGCGAACAGTATGAAGCCACTTCATCCGCAAACGCGCATTGGACACGTCCACCTGAAGGTTGCCGACCTCGACCGTGCGATCGCCTTTTATCACGGCGTACTCGGATTCACGGTCACCCAGCGGATGGGCAGCCGCGCCGCATTCCTTGCGGCGGGCGGGTATCACCACCACATCGGCTTAAATACCTGGGAAAGCCTCGGCGGCGCTGCTCCGGCACAGGGGACAACTGGTCTCTACCATCTCGCGATTCTCTACCCCACTCGCGCCGGATTGGCCGACGCCCTGCATCGCCTCATCGAGGCCCGCATTCCGCTTGAGGGAGCCGCCGATCATGGTGTCAGCCACGCCCTCTACCTGCGCGATCCCGACGACAACGGAGTCGAGCTCTATTGGGATCTCCCGCCCGAGCAATGGCCGCGCACAGCAGAGGGTGACCTGGCGATGGTGACACGGCGGCTCGACCTGACAGCCCTGCTTCAGGAAAGAGATGTTCCCGAGGCGAGCATCGGCCCGCCTGATCTGGCGTAAGCGAAACGGCGCAGAGGCTGAGGCTCGTGCTCCGTGCCTGGTCAGTTTCTGTAAATTATCGAAGAAAGCGTGATCTCGTACGGCTTCGTTTGGAAAATAGTTGGAATTTGTGGTCTATAGGCGTATTTCTCCATCAACTTCTCAACGCTTCTTCTGCTTGCCTCGCTCGCCTCACTAGGACCCACGACAACTTCCGTGACGACAAGCTTTTCGTCTTTGCTTAAAAGTTGTACGTCTAGATATGGAACTATGCCGAAGCGGCCTGGACGAAAATTTACGGCGTCCTTGTCGCTTTCTCTGACGATGAATCGCCACTCTGCCTCCTCGTCAAAGCCTTCGTGTTTAATCGCGAGTGCCAAAATCAGGATCTTTTCACTCCACTGAGACAGCTTGTGTCCTTTCAACAAAGAGCCACTTTGTTTCTGCAAGCCCTCGTCTAAGATGAGATAAGAATCAATCAGAGCATTGCACAACTTCTTCTGTTTCTCGGGGTCGTAAACGCACTGTACGAGGTAGCATTCCGAATTTTTCAACTGAACCAAGCTCGCCGGTTTAAAGCCGATTGCATAGCCATTTCCATCTCTGCAGTAGGCGCGCCACTGACTTAGAACATCTTTGTGCTCTGAGAACGAAGTGACGTAGAGCGTGGACGCGGTGAATTTATCTAATTGTTTTAGTAAGTTCTGGGCGCCTTGGTCGGGCGCCCATCCCAATGAGCCGTACAGGTCTTCTAATCCGTTCGACCTCCTAGCCAATTCTTCCTTCACAATCTCTATCGCATAGACAAGTTCTCGTGGGTCGTTTAGATGTCGCATGCTGCTAGCCCAGAGGGTCCTGCTCTCTAAAATGCTTATCAATCCAGCCGCAGTCGTGTAGTGAAATAGCGGATAGTCAGGAACCTTCCCCAAGTGATTGTCAATTAAGTTCATAGGATTCGAGACCGAATTATAGCCGCAGACACGCGTGTTCTAAGCCGTTGTCGGCCCACTACCGATCTTCGCTTACTTCGGGAACGAGATGATCAGCTGATCCAACGGCATGGCGTTCTTCTCAGCCCGTGGGGGAGAGACGGGCGTGATGGCGAGGGGAGTTCCCTTGGCTTCGGCTTCGTCGAAGGCGGCTGTGCCGGGAGTCTGGAACCGGTTACCTGGAATGAATCGATCGCGTATGGCAGGCCGTTTGAAGCGAAAGACGATTCACCGCTCATCACCTGAAAATGGAGATGGGGCGCGAGGGAGTTGCCGGTGTTTCCAACAAGGCCGATGACCTGGCCGCGGGTGACGTGGTCTCCTCTGTGGACGCGGACGCTGCCGGGCTGCATGTGCGCATAAAGAGCATAGAAATGGTGCCCAAGATCGAGAATGACGAAGTTTCCATCGGCGGCGGTGAGCGAGATTCCGCTGGGAAATTTGCCGGGAAATTGCTCGGGCTGATCATTGGCGGTATTTACGACAAGGGCGTCCGCAACGGCCAGGACGGGCTTGCCGAAGATAGTGTAGCTCTCGAGCTTTTCGCGAGGACCGGAGTAGACGCGTCTCTCGGCGTCGACCTGCTCCCAGTCGACAGCCATGCGCTGGCTGATCCATACGCGTCCGTTGACGGGAAGAGCGGCGCGAGTGTGGCGAGTGGCATCACAGCAGGAGTCGGCCGAAATGTAGTTGCCGCCTTCGAGCGGAGGGCCGATTACAACAACCGGCTGGCGGTCGACGGTGGTTTGGCCTCCGGTCTCGGTGATCTCCTGACGGCCGGGAGGAGCGGCGCTCACACGCGCCAGGACGCGGTGCGTGAGTTGACCCGGAAGCGGCGCGCCGGGTTCGAGGATGACATGGAGGAAGAGCAAGGCCGCGGTGCTTTTCGAGAGCGATCCTGTGGATTCGCGCTCGCCGGCGGGCTGAAGGCGCGTAGCGATGGTCGCTGGATCGAGGGTTTGCAGGATCACCCCGTCGCCGAGTACTTCAACCTTTTCAACGGCAACCTCGGCGCTTGAGAAATTGGTTATGGCCAATTCATAGACGAGGTGAGTGCGACCGTCGGAGCCATGAAAAGGGACGGGGGCGTCGGGCACGCTGAGCAAAAGGGGCGTCATCGCATCGGAAGCGTCCGGTGCCTGGGCGAGAGCAGGAAGAGTCAGGACGGCCAGTACAGCCAAGGCAAAGGCGGCCAAGGCAAGAACGGCAGGCAGAAAGCTGCAAAAACGACGCATGGGGTTGGATTGTCCTTCCGGTGACGAAAATGTCGAGGTGAGGTATCGCGCCCCATCGTAAATGAGGGAGGAGCGAGCGGCCAAAAGTTCACGTCTATTCGTCAAAGCCAGGCGCGATTTACCCGCTGAAAGGATCGGTCCGATAATGAAGACACAGCTGGGTTAACCCATTTGGAACTACCACCAACGGGTATTGGCCAAGTCCTTTCCCGAGGGTATATGGTAATGAGTCGCCATGCGCCCGGAAGCTGTTTCCGGACCTCATGACGGTGATACGCATCGAAGGGTAATGGAGTCATTGATCTATGTCGACCTTGCTTCACCCGGAAGTTACAACTGAGAAAGATTTTCTTCCCCTCAATGGCACGGATTACGTCGAATTTTACGTTGGCAACGCGCGCCAGGCCGCATATTTTTACCGGCTCGCCTTTGGCATGAGCCTGGTGGCTTACGCCGGTCCTGAAACGGGCCTGCGTGACCGGGCTTCCTATGTTGTGCAGCAGGGCAAGGTTCGGTTTGTGCTCACCACACCGCTGCGGCCCGACGGCGAGATTGCCCACCATGTGCATCGCCATGGAGACGGCGTGCGCGATGTGGCCCTGTGGGTAGACGACGCCCGGCAGGCCTGGAAAGAGACGACCAGGCGGGGAGCGCGGAGTGTCCACGAACCCTACGAATTGAGAGATGAGTACGGCACGGTGAAACTGGCAGCGATCGCGACCTATGGCGATACCATTCACACCTTTGTCGACCGCTCGAAATACAACGGGCCATTTCTGCCGGGCTATCGCTTTGAAGGCGAAGACAAGCAGGCACGGCCGGTGGGGTTGCTCTACGTTGATCACATGGTGGGCAACGTGGGATGGAATGAGATGAACCGCTGGGTGGACTTCTACTCGGACGTCATGGGCTTCTCGCTCTACCAGCACTTCGACGATAAGGACATTTCGACGGAGTATTCCGCCCTGATGTCGAAGGTGATGGCCAACGGCAACGGGCGAGTGAAGTTCCCGATCAACGAGCCGGCGGAGGGACGCAGGAAGTCGCAGATCGAGGAGTATCTGGAGTTCTATCACGGGCCGGGCGTGCAACATATCGCGCTGGCGACCAACGACATCCTGTCGACGGTGGCGAAGCTACAGGCGCAGGGTGTGGGTTTTCTGAAGGTTCCGCACTCGTACTACTCTGAGCTAGAGGCGCGCGTGGGCAGGATCGACGAGCCGATTCAAGAACTGGAGAAGCTGGGCATCCTGGTGGATCGCGACGACGAGGGCTACATGCTGCAGATCTTCACACGTCCCGTGGAGGACCGGCCAACTCTGTTCTACGAGATTATCCAGCGCAAGGGCAGCCGGAGCTTCGGCAAGGGCAACTTCAAGGCTCTCTTTGAGGCGATCGAGCGGGAACAGGGCGAGCGCGGCAATCTTTAGGTGCCATGTTCCCGGGTTCCAGAATCGGGAACTGGGGCAAACAAGGGGGATCCGCATGCCGGGTCCCCATTTCTTTGCTCTACTCTTCTTCCGGTGATTCAGGGCTGGCGACGATTCTTTCCCGGGCGATGTGCAGGCTTTGGTGGGAGGTCATGAGCATTTTCCAGCGGCGGCGACGCCGATAGATTACATACAACCGCCATGCCGCGACGAGGATAATGGCCGCAGACAGGATAGCCAGGCAGAGTTGGATGTAGCGATTCATAGCGGCCCTCTACTCACGATTCTAAAGAAATTGATCCGCGCCTCAGTCGGCAACCATGAGCTCGCCGGGGAGGATAGGGCGGGTGCGCGGGAGACGGCCAAGGACGGCAGCGAGGCCCATTCCGGCGAGGACCGCGCAATAGACGATGAGCTTGACGATGTCAGTGGAGTGCATGCGCGGCAGCGTCTTCCAGAGGATCAGAAGGACGGTCTGCGCGGCGGTGACAGCCCAGACGGCTCCGTAGAAATAGCGGCGCTCCCAGCCTTCTCCTTTGGTCGATCTGCGCACGCGCGGCAGGAGGCCGACCGCTCCGAGGGCGAGGATCACGATAAGCAGGGGTGTGTATCCGCGGGCATAGATCTGCTTCATGTACCAGGTACCGGTGGCCACGGCGACGGCGAGTCCGGCGAGGTTGAGCAGGGCGAAGTTGAGCAGGGCGTTCCAGGCGAAGGTATAGCAGATGCGGCGGTAGAGCGGGTTGGGACGGTCCTCAGTGAAGCGCAGGATATAGGGCGCGGGCTCGGCTCCGGGGAGCTGTCCACAGAACGCGGCGAGACCGGTGAGGAAGAGGACGGCTCCGAGCCAGATGAGGTTGCCGACGCTGCCGCCCTTCGCGAAAAGATCGAATGTAAGCGGGCCGGGCGCGAGAAAGAAAACCCAGATCCAGATGGGCCAGTGAGCAACGCGGTACCAGGGCTTGTTGCGCGAGCGCATCTTGCGCGCATCAGCGTATTCCACTTTGACGGAGTAAGGCATGAGAAGTCTTTGACTTATGTTACGGGAGACTCAATGCGCCGCGGCGACGGTCGCGATGGCTTCGCGGGCGACGGGCTCGAATGCGAGCTCAACGTTGTCGTCAACTACGCGAACGTGCACGTCTTCGAGTGAGTTGACGATCCAGTCGGCAGCGGCGAGGCTTTCGAGAGAATGCGAGAAGAGCGTGGCGAGGACTTTGCATCCGGCAGCGTGGCCGGCTTTCGCTCCAGAGGCTGAGTCTTCGATGACCAGGCAATCCTGAGGCGCGAGGCCGAGGAGTTCAGCACCACGGCGGTAAGGTTCGGGATCGGGCTTGCCCTTCTCGACCATGTCGGCGGTGATCATGCGGGCAGGGACGGGGATGCCTCCGTAGGCCATACGGGCGCGCGCGAGGCGGTCGGTGGCGGAGGTAACGACGGTCCAGTACTTTTCGGGCAAAGCTTTGAGGATAGGTTTGACGCCGTGGAGGATTTCGAGGCCTTCTCTGTCTTCGACTTCAAGGTCTTCGATCCACTTCAGCTCCTGCGTGTCGTTGAGGTCGGGACGAAGGATGCGGACACTCTCAATGGCGCGGCGGCCATGAGCGGTGCGGATCGCGAGTTCGGGATCGATGCCGCGAGCTTCAGCCCAGATCGTCCAGCTGCGCTCGACCGAGCCGAGAGAGCTGACGAGGACTCCGTCCATATCAAAGAGAATGCCGCGGACGCGAAGGATCATGGTCATAGAGTAGCAGTTGGGATTCAGTGAGCATGCTGAATGAGCCGGTCATGCTAGCTCCCGAATCCCTGAAGGAGATCGCGAAGCGCTTCCCACTCATGGATATGGGAACCTGTTCGCTACAGCTTGGCGAAGAAGGCCTTCATGCGGTCCACGCCCTCTTCTACATCGGGATGGCAGACAGCGTAGGAGAGCCGGATGTGCTCCTTCGTTCCGAAGGCTTCGCCGGGAACGGTAACGACGTGCGCCTCATGCAGCAGGCGCGTCGCGAGTTCGATGCTCGTCTGGGCACCGGGCTTGCCGAGATAGGCCGACACGTTGGGATAGACGTAGAAGGCTCCCTCGGGTTTGGTGCAGGTAATGCCGGGGATCTCGGCCAGGCGGCCCAGGATACGATCGCGCAGCGCCAGGTAGTCCGCGCGCATTTCGGCGACACATTCCTGCGAGCCGTTCAGCGCGGCGATGGCGGCCTTCTGCACAAAGGCCGCGGTGGACGATGTGGACTGGCTCTGCAATTTGCTCATAGCGGAGATGATGGGCTTGGGGCCGAGAGCGTACCCGGCGCGCCAGCCGGTCATGGCGTAGGTCTTTGAGAGCGAGCCGAGCACGATGAGGTGGTCCTTGGCCTCGGTGAACGATGCGCCGCTCACCAGCGCTCCTGTGAACTGCAGATAGACGTAGCACTCGTCGAGCAACAAATAGATGCCGCGCTCGTGAGCGAGGCGCACGATGCGCTCGAGGTCCGCGGGAGCAATCACCGAGCCGGCGGGGTTCGAGGGCGAATTAAGAATGATGGCCTTGGTGCGCGGCGTGATGGCCTTCTCGATTGCTTCGGCGGTGATGCGGAAGTTTTCCGCCTCGTCAGTCTCAAGAAAAACGGCCTTGCCGCCGCCGTACTGAACGATGTCCTTGTAGGAAACCCAGTAGGGCACGGGCAGGATGACTTCGTCGCCGTGATCGACGAGCACCTGGATGGCATTGAAGATGGCCAGCTTGCCACCGGTCGTGAAGACGGCCTCGTCGGCGGCGTAATCGGAGCCGAAGTCGGAGGCGTGGCGCTCGACGATGGCCTTGCGCACCTCGGGAATGCCGGAGACGACGGTGTAACGGGTGAAGTTCTCGTTGATGGCCTCGATGGCTGCGTCCTTGATGTGGCGCGGGGTGGCGAAGTGAGGCTCGCCGGCGCCGAAATCGACCAACTTGGCACCAGCAGCGCGCAGTTTGGCGGCTTCCGCAGTAACGGCCATGGTGGCCGAGACTTCAATGCGTCCGATACGGTCAGTGAGAACTTTGGTGGCAGAGGCTGTCGTCATGGTGATTCTATTTTTTCAGATTTTCGGGGCGTGGTGGGGAGAAATACGGAGTTTGCAGATTATGGCTGTTCGATGCGTACCTTGAGGACAATCTCCCCTGGATGTATCTCATCCTCTCCGGCTCGAACACTCCAGACGAGGTCCAGTATCCGATATCGCGCTTCGCTTTCTTCGCTGAATTTGATCATAATGGCTTCGCCGATTGCAGGGGGCCGTGAAATCCACGGGTAAATTGCGATCTGCTCGTTTGCTTCATTTACCAGCCTGACCTGCAGGTGACGTGAGGAAACCGGACGCGGCGCAGTTTCGGTGCTGGGAGCCTCCTGAGAAATGGCCTTTCGGATCTCTTTGATTGTCATGCCGCGCTCTTTAATCCGTTCGGCTGCGAGCGTGCCGGACTCATGTAGCAAGCCGAGAAAGAGGTGCTCAGTGCCGATGTGGCGATGGGCCAGACTGTCGGCTTCCTCGGCGGCGTAGGCGAGGACTCTCTTCACCTCATTCGTCAGGGGCAAATCGACACTGGTGGAAATTGGATTAGACCTCATCGTTTGTGACTCAACGATGCGGTGAAGCTCGGTGGCGTCGAGGCCGAGCCATCGTGTGACGATCTGGCCATTCTCGCGGACAAGACCGATCAGGAGACAGTTTGCATCGATGAACTGGAGTCCGAACTGGCTGGCCTCGTAGCGGGCGAAGAAAATCGCACGCCGGGCCTTCTCGGTGTAGCGCTCGAACATGCCTCTACTTTATCGGGTCTCTATTATTCCTTTGCGACATCCAGCGGAACTTCCGTGGATCCGATGCGGCCATTGTCGAGATCCTGCACGACTACGCGCAGGTAGACGCGGCCTGCCGACAGATCCATCTCCTGGTGCATGGGCATGCCGGAATGCATGACCTTCTTGTAGGTCTCGTCGGTGAGGTTCAGCCCCGCGCCGCGATCCACATAATTGAGGCGCCGGCCATCACCGTCGTATGCGATGACTGCGAAATCGACGTGGGCGTGGTGGATTCGGTCGGGCGAGGTTGTGAAGGCAAAGGCGCGGGGATCGATTGCGTAATCGATGAAATAGCGCCTGACGGGCTGATTGAGGCTCGTCGCCATGGCTCCGGCGGGATCGGGAGAGACGCGCACGGCTTTGACGGTGGGGTCGCTCGCAGGCAGGACGCGAACTTTGAAGAGAATCTGAGAGAGCGGCGGGGCTCCGCGCTGAACCGCCGCGACCATCAGGTTCGTCGCCTGCTGGGGATCGATCGCGGCCTTTGCCGGATCGTCGGCGTAGTATCCGCGACGGTAGGCGACTGCGTATCCGCCGTCGACCGTCATCTTGAGGCGATGAAAGGAGCCGTCGAACCTGGTGATCTGGGGCGAATAGCCGATGGTGTAGTAGTGCGACCCGTTAGCGATGGCCTGGGCAACGGCGTCCTTGAGCCCGTTGGTATCGATGAAGGCTTCGCCGCCAGTGTCTTGAGCGATCTCCTTCATGGTGGCGTGCTCAACGGTGGTCTGGGTAAGGAATTTCTGATCGGCCGCGGCGGCGGGAGGCATGGCCGTACCGCCCGGTGGAGGACCGGGCATGCCGCCGCCGGGGGTTGCTCCACGTCCGCGGCCTCCGCCCCGGCCTCCGAAGCCGGTTGGCGCCATAGGCACAGAAGAATAGCGGTTGGCGGCATTGGTGCTGGGCAACGACATCAGCCCGCGGGCATCGACGGGATAGACAGCTACGCGCGCGGCCGAGAGCATGTCGTCGGCCTCGCGCACCTCGCCGGTGTAGTTGCGCATGGCTTCGAAGGGGCTCTGGAGCGTGGCGTCGGGATCGATGGCGAGCGGGAAGGATCCTGAGAACCAGATGAGGTTTTTGCGGCCGGGAATGGGATTAAGATAGCGGGCCAGATTCTTCATAGCATCAAGAGTCATGCGCACGCGCATGTCGGTCTGGAAGGAGACGAGATCGGCCTGAAATTGCTGCAGGCTGCTGACGGCATTCTGCGATGCTCCGAGGCTGGCCATGTCGTTGATCTGATCGGAGAACGACTGGTCGGCATCAGCATCGAGCAGGACGGATTGCTGCGGGCCTCCTTTGCCCGACAGCGCTTTGGCAATCACGCTGGAATCGGTGGTGAATCCTTCGACGATGCGTAGACGCGAGGCCAGCGTGAAGACCGCAATGCGCGTTCCCGGCGGGATGTTTTTGAGGTACTGGATCATCTGCTGGCGGACGTACTGCTGGTCGGAGAGCGGCGTGTTCAGGGCATCGAGCAAGAGGACGTTAGCGGCGCTGGTGATAGTGAAGACGGGAAAGTTGTTGTAGACGTTGGGTTCGGGCGGCGGTGCTTTGCTGGTCGATAGCGCGTCCTCGGGCTTGTGCTCTTCAAAGACGGTGATGGTCTGCGGTTTGCCGTTCTCGAGGAGGTGGAATTTCTCTTTGGAGAGTCCGCTCACCGCGGCTCTGTTATTGGTGACCACGACATCCACGAGGACGAGGTTGGCCTGAGCCTCGAAAGATACGGGCGGTTGCGCAGATTGCGGTCCCGGTTGAGATTGAGATTGTGCAGGTGGAGTGGATGGGGGCGCGCTGCTGTTCGTGTTCTGGGCAAGGCAGAGGAGGGGCGTTAAAAGAAGGAAGGTAATCGCGACGACGTAAAGCGAGGCGAGACGAATCACGGGCGCACCCAGCGTGGATTTCCGGAGTGGACTCAAGGGGGCGCTTCCATCATGCCCGAAAAAGTAACGAGCGAAGGTTAATTCAGACTGGCGGATTTTGAGTGCGCAAAACTTACGTTTTCGGGACCCGCTGCTTGAGCCGGTCGATGACGAGTTTAGGAACCAGGCCCTCGACTGATCCGCCCAGCTCGAAGACCTCCTTCACAAGGCGCGAGCTGACAAAGGAGTATTTGCCGTCGGGCATGAGGAAGATGGTTTCGAGTTCAGGCGAAAGGCGGCGGTTCATCAGGGCCATCTGGAACTCGTATTCGTAGTCGCTGATGGCGCGAATGCCGCGCATCACAGCCTGCGCCTGCTGCTGGCGGGCGAAATCAACAAGCAGGCCGTCAAATGTCGCGACGGAAACATTGCCGAAAGATGCGACGCCTTCGGTGAGCATCTCGACGCGCTCCTCGACAGTGAAGAGCGGGTTCTTGGAGGAGTTCCGAAGAACAGCGACGACCAGATGGTCGAAGATCTTCGCGCCACGCGCAATCAGGTCGAGGTGACCATTGGTCACCGGATCGAAGCTGCCGGGATAGATAGCTTTAACAGTGTTCACGCCATGGGAATTGTAGCTGCGATGGGCAGAGCGCACAATTTCCAAGGCTAAACAGATGGTAACGGCAGGCTTCGCGACCTGCCGTCTGTCTATTGCCGTCTGGCCACGGGCCTTACCGCTTCCTGAGCGACGGCGGAGCCGTTGACGGGAACCGCTGGAACCTCGGGTGAGGCGCCGGGGCTAACGATGCCGAGCTTCTGGCGGAGCTGTGCGTCCATTCTGGCGAAGACATCCTTGTTGTCCTTGAGGAAGCTGCGCACGTTTTCGCGGCCCTGTCCAATGCGCTCACCGCCGTAGCTGTACCAGGCGCCGGACTTCTCGACGATGTTATTGTTCACGGCGAGGTCGAGCACATCGCCTTCGCGCGAAATGCCCTCGCCGTAGAGGATGTCGAACTCGGCCTCGCGGAAGGGCGCGGCCACCTTGTTTTTGACGATCTTCACCTTGGTACGCGAGCCGACGACGAGGTCGCCCTCTTTGACGGCAGCGATGCGGCGGATATCAACACGGACCGAGGAGTAAAACTTGAGAGCCCGGCCTCCAGTGGTCGTTTCGGGATTGCCGAACATGACGCCAATCTTCTCGCGGATCTGGTTAATAAAAATGAGGCAGGTCCGGGATTTCGAGACCGTTCCGGTGAGCTTGCGCAGCGCCTGTGACATGAGGCGCGCCTGCAGGCCCATGTGCGAATCGCCCATTTCACCGTCGAGCTCTGCCTTGGGCACGAGCGCGGCGACTGAGTCGACAACCAGCACGTCTATGGCGCCGGAGCGTACGAGCGCTTCGGTGATTTCGAGTGCCTGCTCGCCATAGTCGGGCTGTGAAACAAGCAGATTATCCACATCCACACCCAGCTTTTGCGCATAGGCCGGATCGAGTGCGTGCTCGGCATCTACAAAGGCGGCCATACCGCCTTTCTTTTGCGCTTCGGCGATGATCTGGAGAGTGATGGTGGTTTTGCCCGATGATTCCGGCCCGAAGATTTCGATGACACGGCCACGGGGCACACCGCCCACGCCGAGCGCGGCGTCGAAGGAGATGGATCCGGTGGAGATGGTGGCGATGGGCACGACCTCTTTGCTGCCGAGGCGCATGATGGAACCCTTGCCAAACTGCTTTTCAATCTGCGAAAGCGCCAGGTCTACGGCGCGGGAACGGTCATCTGCCACGAGTGTTGCTCCAATCTTCGGGACGTGTTGCGTGTTTCAAATCGGGACGATCCTGTTACGGTTCCGGGTTTGGGTGAATACTAGCACCGAAATCGCCGGGGCGAAGAAAAACCAAAAACTATAGTACCGTTGACAGCGGGACGAAGTCCAGCTAAGCGCAATTCTAGCGGCGGTGGCTGTGCAGAAAGCGGTACGGAATTTTCTTATCTCTTCAGCAAATCCACCGGCTCGTTTACATCAGTCACGCGGAAGTATTGCGCGAGCGACGGATGCTGCTTGCGGACAGCTTCGTACATCTCCCAGGCGATGCGGCGGTAGGAGAAGTGTCCCTGGGGCTGGGAGCGGAGTTCGGAGATGTAGACGGCTTCAGCGAAGTCCATTTTGAAGAGAGCGCGCATGCGGGTGCCGAGTGGAAGCAGGTAGTCGGCAGAGCTCTGGTGTTCCGGAGCAACGCTTTGCGCTAGCTTCGCGCATGCCGCGTGGGCATCGAGCATTGCCGATTCATAGCGAGACTGGAGTCCTGCTTCGGCAAGCCCCTCTGGGATTTCGTATCCGTGAGTGGTGGCATAGCCTTGAATGATCTGAATGCAGCGGCGATGGCGGTGCATGTCACGAAAGCCACCGATATCCATGAGGATGTCGAACTTGAGCGCTTTGCCTGACGCGAATTCGCGGAGAAGCTCGTCGTGACGGCCACGATGCCGCGTCCCGAGCGCGATGATTTCGCCGACGCGAGCATCGGTGAGCGCAGCGACATGGCGGCGAATCTGGCGGTAGGAATAGTGGCAGGGTCCATAGAGCAGGGTTGTGGCCAGCTCCACTTCGAGGGATTCTTCGCCTTCGATGAGGTCAACAGATGGGGCGGGGTCGAACGGCTCGCGGCTCAGCATCTCGGCCGCTGCCTGGCGAAGCTCGACGCGGGTCGCCATTTCATATTCATTCGGCGCGGCGTATTTGACGAGCGTGGGAGCAGTGCGGACTTCGCGGGTGAGCAAATTGGCGGCGCGTTCGCCGAGGGCGGGGTCGAGCGCGGCGATCTCCTGCTGCAATTTTGCGAACTCATCGCCGTGGACGTTCCACGCCGCACCGGTGGCGGCAGAGCGCAGCTTCTCGCCCAACTGGCGAGTTTCGGCATAGGGGCTGGAGAGCAAGCGTGACACCTGGGTTTCGAGCGTGCGGGCATTGACGATCTGGCCAAGCGAGGTGTTGGTCGCAAGAGGCAGCAGATAGCGAGCGACATCGAAGGCGCGGGCGCGGAGGGTGCGCTCGTAGCTCTCAGGCTTCATGTCGTCTGGTCGCGGAATGCTGCCCTTCAGAGACTCGAGCACGCCTTCGGCGACTTCATGGTAGGCGGCAAAGAGACTCTCGATGCTTTCGCGGAAGAGCGCGGCTGCCTGTTGATCCGTCCCAAAATCGGGCATGTACCAGCCGCTCTTGCGGAAATTCTGATAGCGGGTGGAGCGTTCCTGGCCGTCCCAGCGCTGCTCATCGACGAGTACAATCGCGGCAAGCAGCGAGAGGCGCTCGATGGCGAAAGCCAGGTGCGCGAGGTCAGCGATGGAACGATGTCCGTACTGGAAATAGAATGTGTTGAGAAATTGTTCGGCGCGCTGGCTGCTGATCTCTTTCAGAGATTCCCTCATCGATAGCGCAGAGCGCGAATATTTGGCCATGGCGTAGGCCAGCACCTCAGGATCGGCGCCGTGCACGGCGAAGACTTCTGTCTGATTCCGGGGTTGCTCGGCGGATGGGGCTGGGGATACAGCAACAGGCATGGCTTCAGTTTCAGGCATGGGAAACAGAATAAGACATCAAGCTCTGCAAAACGGCGTGAACGACTTTCGCAATAGCGACTTTCCCAGTTTCGACCAGTATCTGCGGCCCGAATCCCGCAAACCTCGTCCTTTGCTCATGCAAGCCGCCTTGTCGCAGCCGGAAAACACGCGTGAAATTCTATCCGCTACCAGCCATCGGCCGTGGCCGCTTCCGAATACGCAATGGGTGATGACGCAGCGATGGAACGATCTTCTGTTTGCGCACTGGCCGGTGCCGGCGGCGCAGATCACCCCGCTGATCCCGGCCAACCTGACAGTGGATACCTTCGACGGGTCGGCATGGGTGGGCATCGTTCCCTTCTGGATGGATCAGATCCGCATGCACCGGCTGCCGGAGATTCCGGGAGCGAATCGCTTCCCGGAACTCAATCTGCGCACTTACGTCCGCGAGCCGCACACGAACCTGGGCGGTGTGTATTTTTTTTCACTCGATGCGGGAAACCCGTTGGCAGTGGCGATGGCGCGAATCTTCTTCAAACTGCCCTATTACTGGTCGAAGATGCGCATCGATCATTGCGACAACCGGGAGTTCTGCTATACGAGCCAGCGGCGGTTTGCGAGGACTCCGGCGAGGTTTCGGGCACGTTACCGGAGCCTGGGGCAGGCCTCGGATAATCAGGGCCTGGAGCAGTTTCTGACGCAGCGCTATGCGCTCTATACGGCGGACCCGGGAGGAGCGCTCTTCAAGGGAAACATTCACCATCTGCCTTGGCCGCTGGAACGCGCCGAGGCAGAATTCGAGGTAAACGAGCTGCCGGCGGCGCACGGGATTCAGCTGCCGGATACGCCTCCGCTTCTGCATTACAGCCGCGAGCTGGCGGTATACATCTGGGCGCTGGAGCCACTGCCTCTGCCGAAGCTCAAGACGTCGGCGGCTCCGGTGCCCGTGCCGAAGCCGCTCTAGGGATTAGCGATTAGCCATTAGCCCTTAGCGTTGGACGAGCGTTGCCAATTGCTGTTCGCTTAGTCAGCCCGCTGCCTTTTCTCCTGTCTCCTATAATCGACAGCGGAGAAATTATCGTCGATCATGCCGTCTCTTGAAGGAAGAACCGCACTCGTCACTGGAGCGTCGCAGGGCATTGGCCGCGCCTGCGCGCTGGAGCTTGCAAAGGCCGGAGCCAAGGTTGTACTCGCAGCCCGCAATGAGGCCAAGCTTGCCGAGGTCGCGGCGGAGATCGCTGTTCTCGGGGGGACAGCACAGGCGTTCGCCATCGATATCGCAAGCGAAGAATCGATCAAGGCAGGAGTAAAAGCGGCAATTGGTCACTTCGGCAGCATCGAGATTCTCGTCAACAATGCGGGCATCACAAAAGATGGCCTAATGCTGCGCATGAAGCGCGCGGACTGGGATGCGGTGCTTTCGACGAACCTGACGGGGACGTTCCTGCTGACGCAGGCGGTCGTGAGCTCCATGCTGAGGGCCCGTTGGGGACGGATTATCAACATTTCGAGCGTAGTGGGCGAGACGGGGCAGGCGGGACAGGCCAACTACGCTGCAAGCAAAGCCGGGCTGATCGGCTTGACCAAGTCGCTGGCGCGCGAGCTTGCTTCGCGGGGCATCACTGCCAACGCTGTCGCTCCGGGATACATCGAGACGGCTATGACCGCAGTCCTCGACGAGAAGCAGCGCGAAGCAATGATGACGCACATACCGCTGGCGCGCGCGGGGACGGATCAGGACATCGCGAACGCCGTGCGCTTCCTTGCGTCGGACGAAGCAGCTTACATCACCGGACACGTGCTGGATGTGAACGGCGGCATGTACATGGGATAGGGTTTGTTACTGCGCCGCGGGAATCGGTCTTTCGGCGGGGGCTTCCGCCAGAGGTGTCTCGGCAACTGCGCGGTGGCTGTTGTGTTTCGCCCGCAGCTTCGTCAGTTCCGCGTTCAACTCGGCTCCGATCAGAATAGCCAGCGCGGTGATGTACAGCCAGAGCATCAGGCCGATCAACGCGCCCATCGAACCGTAGGTGGCGTTGTAGTTGGAAAGATGGCTGAGGTAGTAATTGAGGCCGGCTGAGCCGACAAGCCAGATAGCTATGGCCAGGACCGCTCCAGGGAGAGTGGAGAAGAAGCTGTGACGGCTGTTCGGTCCGAGGTAATAGACAAATTCGAGGCCGGTGACGAAAGTTGCGCCGATCAGGGCCAGACGCAGAATCGGCCACAAATGTTCGATCACGTTTGGTATTGGAAATATCTCGTTCAGGAAATGTCCTAAGTGTGGTCCACCCAGAAGCAGAAGGACAGACAGCGAGACCAGACCGCCGCTGGTCAGGGTAAGGAGCAGCGCGCGGATACGGTCTCGCCACCAGGGACGCGAGACGGGCACATCGTAGGCGATATCCAGCGACTCGATGAGGGACGAGAAGCCTCCGGAAGCGGCCCAGAGATAGCCCAAGATTCCGAAGGAGAGCAGCTTGCCGCGATTCGGGGCGAGTATGTCGGAGACGATTCTTTCGACAAGGGTCATGGCGTCGGGAGGGACGAGTTCGGCCATGAGATTGAGCGACTGCTGGAAGATATCGGAAATGGGAAGGAATTGCAGGAGTGACGAAAAAACAATCAGCAGCGGCACCATCGACAGCAGGAAGTAAAAAGCCAGCGCCGCGGCAATGGTAAGGGCCCGTGTGCGCAGCAACTCACTGTAGACGATAAGGGTGAGCGTGCGCGCATCGTGCCAGAAGCGGCGGCACTGTTGGCCGTACTTCGCCGCGTTGACGCCGATCCGTTTCATAGGCAGTGCGGCCAGCAAGTGTTCCCTCGCGATCCGTCTTCATCCTAAAAGATGCGCCGCCTGCGACGACGAAGCAGGTTTAGTGCAATCCTTCGATCCAGTCGGCGATGATGCGAACAACCTCCGGCGCAACGTGCGCAGGCTGGAAATATTCCTGCCCGGTTGATTCTCCAGCAACGGGCATCATGAGGTGATTGAGGCCTTCGATCTGTTTGTTCTCGCTGCCCGAAGCGGTGTTGGCCTTTGCGAGCGCTTGAAAATCTCCATCGCTGACCTGAATGTCTTTGGTGCCGCGTAGAACCAGCGCAGGCACGCCGAGCTTCGCTAGTTCGGCGGCTGGATTCTGCTTGATCCATGATCTCCAGTAACCCTCGGGAAGCCGCAGTGGCGGCGATCCGACCAGTTCGTCGACGGGCGTGGTGGGGTCGTTGATGGTCTTGAATATGTCCTCCCACTGCTTCTGGATGGCGGCGATCTGGCTCTGATCCGCGCCCTGGCGCTTTGCCTGGGCGAGTAACTGCCGCATGAGAGTTTCTTCGATGCCGAGGGCTCCGCCGGCGAGGAAAATGATCCCCCGGACCGAACCCGGCGCCTGCTGCAGCCGGTCGGCGATGATAACCGGCGCCATTGTTCCTCCGAGGCTGTGCCCGAGCAGGAAGACACGCCTGGGATCGATCTCGGGCTGCGAGGAAGCGAAGGCCAGAGCGGCAACAGCGTCGAAGGTTACCTCGTGGTCGAGATCGGGATGGGCGGCGAAGGTGTCAGGTGCGAGGTGGGTGCGCTTTTCATAACGCAGGGTGGCGATTCCGGCGGCAGCAAGTCCCCATGCGAGGTCGCGAAAGGGTTTGTTCGGCCCGATGGTCTCGTCGGCGTCATGAGGGCCGGAGCCGTGGACGAGAACAACGATTGGCACAGGGCCTATGCGGCTTTTTGGCAGAGCGAGGATGGCAGGAATCTTCAGCCCATCGCTGGTAAAGGAGACGGTCTTTTCCTCGACGGCATCTGCGCCAGGAATTGGGGCAGAAGGGATGTTGTCATCGAGCTCTTTGAGGACGAAGCCGACGCGCCGATAAGTAAGGGCCTGGATGGGGATGTTGAACTCCATCAGGTTGTTGTCCGTATCGGTCCAGATTTCGCCCTCGGTGCCTGCGATCTTCAGATGCCAATGCTTCAGCCGTATGGATGTGCCATTGAGCGTGCCCTCGCCCGCCTCGGTGGCGGTGAGATCCATCGGAACCTGCACGCCTTTGCCTTGAACAAGGAAGGCCCAGTACTTGTGATCGGGCTGGGGACGGGCGGTTTCCATGTAGATGAGGCCCTGCACTCCGCTCGGGTCGAAGTTGTTGAAGATCACCGTGCCGGAATGCAGTTCGAAGGTCGAGTTCACGGGGTTACCCGCTGCCTCGCCCTCAAAGGTGAGCCGCGAATGGCGCGGATCGGTGGTGATGGTCGCCGTCTGGCTCTCACCATTCACCGCGACTTTCAAGGTGTCGGACCGCAGGTCATAGTCGGGCCCGAGGTCGGCATCTCTCTCGCCGATGATGGCTTTACCCTCGACACTGAAGGAGTAGTGGGCCTTCAGGCGGAAGCCCGTCCTGGCAGGCATGAACTGATAATCCGCCTTGCCGATCGATTTGCCGCCGAGCTCGATCTCGAACCTGGCGGGGGCGTTCTGCGGCATCGCGCAGAGGGCGGCTCCCGTGAAGCACAGAGATAGAGCAATCCTCGGAATCCACACTTTGCCTCTCTCTTTCTTCCCTGCCACCGAGTGTACGTGGATTTTCAACCGATTATGATGGGCGCGAGTCTCAGAAAATCTCCGTGGAGATGGCAATGAACGAGCTGCAACGAACCCTGGTTGGCAATGGAGTGGGCGCGCCGCCGGCGCATGTTCTTGAGGCGATCGATGAGGCCATGGCGCACCGCAAATATCCGGGCGCGCCGCATTCGATCTACGAGGAGGTGTGGCACCTGGCCTTCTGGCAGCAGCTTTCGCTGGACTGGATCGCCGGAAAGGCGACGCCATATCCAGCGCATGCGTCAGAGGGATTTCCGGCTTCCCACGCTGAGGAGTGGACAGTGCTGCGCCAGCGCTTTCTTCGCGGAACAGAGGAGGCGGCGACCATCGCCGGCGATGCGGGTCGGCTTGAGAGTCCAGTCATGTGCTTGTCGCGGGATCCGGACGAGGCACGCCACATGCCGGTTCGCGAACAAATCGAAGGAATCGCGGCGCACAACGCCTACCACCTCGGGCGGATCGTTCTGCTGCGCCAGCTTTTCGGCTCATGGCCGCCGCCTTCAGGGGGAGATACCTGGTAAGGGAAAGGTCGAGGCTATCGAAAGATAGTAATGATGAACCAAAGGAGTGACACGGAAGGAGATTCCTCTCAAGTTGCTGTTAAATTACGGGTCTTCTCCGAGTATTCTCCGAGAAAGTCCTTGCAGGCAAAGGTGTGACCATGTTAACTATGCAGCCAACACTCCACGCAACCCACCTGTTCGCACGAGGGGGAAGTGTAGTTGAAGGCAAGTTTATGAAAATTGGAACAACTATCCGGGGATATCGCCTGCAAAAGGGCTTGTCTCAAGGCGATATCGAAAAGCGCACCGGGCTTTTGCGCTGCTATCTGTCTCGGGTTGAGAACGGGCACACCGTTCCCTCTCTTGATACCCTGTCCAAAATCGCACACGCGCTGGATCTTCCTCTGGCGCAGTTTTTTGCGGAGGATTCGCTTGGACGGGAACTCAACACGCAGAAGCTCACGGATGATGAGCTTCGCTTCCTAACCCAGATTCGCCGCTACTCCACGAACCTGAACGACAGCGACCGCAAGTTGCTGCTGGCGATGGTGAAGAAGTTCGCGGCAACGGCTGTCCGCTAGCCTTGCTCAGCACTCCCCCGCTGACTCTGAGTCTCCGTCTCACCATCTCGCTCTCCCATGAGGATCGACGGCATGTCGGGCTGCGCATGCTTTATAGCGCGCGCCTGAATTTCATCTATCACAATTTTTGCCACTGAGCTTTACCGGCTCTGCTGTTCACGACTACGAGCGCCAGAACGAACGCACGCCGAAGGCCAGCAGAGTGAGCACGAACGCCATTCCGACAACGGCGAAGGTGCGGCGGCGCGTGAAGGTTGTGAGCGGCGCGCCAATGCGCGGCACGAGCGGGACGGCGAAGGCAAGGCCGCTGAGAAATCCACCGAGGTGGGCCATGTTGTCAATCCGCACGGGACTGGGACCGAAAGCGGTATAGAAGCCGATGGCGAAGTTCAGGAGCGCAAACTGAATGACGCTCCAGCGAAGGCGCTTCAGCTCGGGCTTCGGAATAGGCAGGAGCGGGGATTTGAGGATCACGATGAGCACGCCGGCCAGCCCGAAGACTGCGCCAGACGCCCCTGCTCCGACAATCGAGGGGTGACCCGCAACCCCGGGATTTATGGCGATGCTGAGCAGGTTTCCCGCGAAACCGGTAAGAATGTAGGCCGCGAAGACGCCCAATTCGCCGATTAAAGGCTCGGCGAGGAGACCCAGGTTCCACAGGCACCACATGTTGGCGGCAATGTGGATGATGCCGACGTGGACAAACATGGCGGAGATCAGCCGCCACCACTCTCCGTATTGCAGCACCAGCGTTCCGTTGTTCGCGCCCCACTGAACAAGCTGCGGAACGGTAGGAGAGAGGAATGAAACGCCGGTGAGCACCATCCCCAGGAAGACGGCGCAGTTGATTCCCAGAAGCGTGTAGGTTGCCGGAGCCGTGGCCCAGGTCAGGCGCTTCCGGGGCCTGGGAGCCGGAGATGGCGGCGGCGGCCGATATTGTTCGGGAGGCGGGTACCAGCCGCCCTGGGTACTTTCGCCGGGCGGCAGAATCTCGGGACGCACGCCGCCGGAGCGGAATCCGGTCTCACCTGCGCCGTTCTCACCGGGGTGGGCACCGTTCTGCCAGCCTCGATCCATATCTCTCTAACCTATCCTCACTGTGACGCGCTGACAAATGTGAGCCCTGGCCGACATGACAATGCGGCGGGCCGCCCCATACAATTTTCTTTTGGTTCACCGATATAGGACTTTCATGAACACCAATCTTCTGAGCGGCACCAAGCAGGTGCGGCGTGCCCTTTTGAGCGTCACCGATAAGTCTGGCCTCGTTTCCTTCGCAAGGCAGCTCGCGGAACACGGCATCGAATTGGTCTCGACGGGAGGCACGGCGCGCGCGCTGCGTGACGCCGGCCTGACAGTGCGCGATATCTCCGAGCTGACCGGATTTCCGGAGATGCTCGATGGCCGCGTGAAGACGCTGCATCCCAAGGTTCACGGCGGCATCCTCCATGTTCGCGTGAAGGCCGAGCACCGCGCGGCTGTCGAGGAACATGGGATCCAGCCGATCGATATGGTCGTGGTGAACCTGTATGCCTTCGAACAGACGGCCGGAAAACCGGGCGCGACATTCGCCGAGGTGATTGAAAACATCGACATCGGCGGCCCGTCGATGGTGCGCTCCGCCGCCAAGAACTTCGAGGATGTGGCTATTGTGACTTCGACGGCGGATTATGACACGCTGGCCGAGGAGCTGGCAGCCAACGATGGCGCGCTCTCCCGCGAGACGCGATGGCGGCTGGCGAAGAAGGCTTTCGCGGTGACGGCTGCGTATGACACGGCCATCGCCAATACGCTCGAACGGATTGCGACTCCCGAGCCGGCGGAAGCCCCCGTGCAGTTTACCGATCCGGTAAAGGCCGAGCTTCCGGCGACGCTGCGGATTTTGTATCCGCTGGCCATGCCGCTGCGGTACGGTGAGAATCCGCACCAACGCGCGGCCCTGTATTCCGACAGCTCGGGCTTCGGGATCGCAGGCGCGAAACAGCTTCAGGGTAAGGAGCTCAGCTTCAATAATCTGGTCGATCTGGATGCGTGCTGGGGATTGGCGCGGGAGTTTGATTCAGGCTCGGCGGGCGTCGCGATTATTAAGCACACGAATCCCTGCGGAGCGGCAACGGGCGCAACCGTGCTCGATGCCTATCAAAAAGCGCTGGCCGCGGACCCGATTTCGGCATTCGGCGGGGTTATCGGCATCAACCGCGAGGTCGATGGAGCAGCCGCTGAAGAGATCGCCAAGCTGTTTGTGGAAGCCATTGCCGCACCCAGCTTCTCGGCGGAAGCGCTGGCGCGATTCAGCGCGAAGAAGAATCTACGGTTGGTCGAGGTGCGCGACGGAGATTATCCGTTCGCGCTGAAGCAGGTTTCCGGCGGCCTGCTGTTGCAGGATGCCGACCGCGGCCACGTCACGGCTGCCGAACTGGAGACGGTAACAACGCGTAAGCCCACTGAGGAAGAGCTGGCGGCAATGCTTTTTGCCTGGCGCGTGTGCAAGCACGTCAAGTCAAACGCCATCGTTTACGCCCGCAATGGGCAACTGCTCAGCGCCGGCGCTGGGCAGACCAGCCGCGTGGACGCAGCCAAGTTCGGAGCAATGAAGGCCGTTCTGCCGCTGGCCGGGTGCGTCGCTGCATCAGACGCTTTTTTCCCTTTCCCGGACGGCCTGGAAGTCGTTGCAGGCGCGGGCGCGACCGCCGTGATTCAGCCCGGCGGATCGGTCAAGGACGCGGAGGTAATCGCTGCGGCCGATCGGCTGGGGGTCGCGATGGTGTTCACGCGGATGCGGCATTTCCGCCACTGAGCCACCTCCGATCGCATCAAAAGCTCGAGGAGATTGCAGCCGGAATGGGGTTACAATCGTCTTATATTCGCAAGGACGTGTCAGCCATAAGGAACGTCTGCAGTTAGTTCTATTGAAGTTATTTGAGATAAGTCGAGCCGGGGCATCTGCGAGGTCCGGGCACGGGGGAATCCCACCGATCATGAGCAGCAAGCCCCATCTGAGCAACACCGCCCGCATCCGCACAACCTTCCAAATCGGCACTACTACGCTAGCTCTTGCCGTCTTCGCTTGCGCATTTCCGGCACAGAGCCAGAACGCCAGCAAACCGGCGCCCACAGCGGCTCCCCCCGCGCCGACCAATTCTTCGGAGCCTGATCGCGCGAGCGCTTATTACCATTACATGTTGGCGCACGAATATGAAGACATGGCCAATACGTATGGCCGTCCGGAGTATGCTACGCGGGCGATCGAAGAGTACAAGCTGGCTCTCAACGCTGATCCGAGCTCGAAATATCTCAATAACGGGCTGGCCGAGCTTTACTTCCGCACCGGACATGTTCGCGACGCGATTCTGGCGGCGCAAGACCAGATCAAGAAAGACCCGAACAATCTCGACGCTCACAAGCTGCTGGGCAACATCTATCTGCGCTCGCTTGGGGACGGACAACAGAACGGTCCCTCGGAGGATGTGCTCAAATTAGCCATTGCCGAGTACATCAAGATCGTCTCGCTTGAGCCAGACAATGTCCAGGATCATCTGCTCCTGGGCCAGCTGTACTCCTTCGCGCACGATTCGGTTCATGCGGAAGAGCAGTTCTCAGTGGCGGAGAAGATCGATCCGGGTTCGGAGGAGACCGCCCTCAACCTGGCTCGCCTGTATACGGAACAGGGTGACGCGGAGCACGCCATCAAGGTGCTGAGCAGCCTGCCGGAAGACGACAAGACGGGGAAGACCGAATTCGTTCTGGGGGCGAGCTATGACCGGCTGAAGGACACCCAGCATGCGATCGAGGCTTATAAAAAGGCGCTCGAACTCGACCCCGATAATCTGGACACGGAGCGCGCGCTGGCGCGGGCTCTGCTGAATGATAACCAGCTCACCGCCGCGCTTACGGCTTACCAGGACATAGCGTCGGGCGATCCGACCGATCCCGACGCATATCTGCACATATCGGAGATCCAGCGCCGCCAGGGTAATTACGAAGAAGCGCTGACGACCCTCAAGAAGGCTAAATCGCTTGTATCCGATTCGCTGGAGATCAACTTTAACGAGGGTCTGATCGACGACGCGCTCGGGCGCTATGACGATGCGGTCCAGATCTTCGAGAAGATGGTTGCCGATTCAGAGCATACGACCGGCCAGTACTCCGAATCTGAGAAGAGCAACCGCGCACTTTTCCTGGAGCGGCTGGCGATTCTGTATCGCGAGCAGAACAAGATCGACCAAGCCGTAGCCACTTATCAGAAGATGGCAGAGCTGGGAGGCGAGTACGCGAGCCACGCCTATGAGTCCGAGGTTGACGCCTACCGCGACGTGCATGAGTACGACAAGGCTACGCAGGTCGCGCGCGATGCCGTAGAAAAGCTGCCTAAGGATCGCGGGATCAAGCTGATGTATGCCCTGCAGCTTGCCGACAACGGCCATGGCGACGAAGGAATCGCGATGGCCAAGTCGATGCTGACGAAGACTCCTGCCGATCTTGAGGTGTACCGGCAGCTGGCGAATATCTATACACGGCTTCGCCGCTGGCAGGATGCATCGGATGCGATCGACCATGCGGATCAGCTTTCGACCAAGCCGGACGATAAGTTCTTCGTGGCATTTCTGCGCGGAACGCTGTACGAGCGGCAGAAGCTCTACGATCAGGCGGAAGTGGAGTTTCGCAAGGCGCTGGCCCTCGATCCCAACAACAGCATGACGCTGAACTATCTGGGCTACATGCTGGCGGATCACGGGACGAAGCTCGAGGAAGCTCTGACCATGATCAAGAAGGCTGTGGAACTCGATCCTCAGAACTATGCTTATCTCGATTCGCTTGGCTGGGCCTACTTTAAGCTTGGGCAGTACAACCTGGCCGAGACCGACCTGCGCAAAGCTGTGGAACGAGACTCGATGGACGCCACAGTTCACGATCACCTGGGCGAAGTCTACGAGAAGACCGGTCGGCTGAAGCTGGCGGCAGCGCAGTGGGAAGAGTCTCTCAACGAATACGCCCGCACCATGACAGCGGACATGGACCCGGGTGACGTGAGCCGGGTACAGAAAAAGCTCGACAGCGTGAGGGTCCGCATCGCCCGCGAAGGGCCGGTGTCTCAGCCTGCGAAGCCTTGATCCCGTCTTCGAACCGCGAAGAGCAGGCACGTGATGTATCTCTGCGTCTGCCGAGCGGATGCGCGGTTTCGAACAGCGGGAAGCTTGTAGAGCGCGCACATCCTGAGCCATCACACCCCTACCGTCTTCCCTTCGAGCGCGACCGCGCGCGCATCATTCACGCGCGGGCCTTCCGGCGTCTCGCCGGCAAGACGCAGGTATTCACGCACCGCTATTCGGACCACTTCCGCAGCCGCCTGACCCACACGATGGAGGTGGCGCAGATCGCGCGCACCGTCGCCGCGGTGCTTGGCCTGAACGAAGGGCTGGCGGAATCGCTGGCGCTGGTCCACGACATCGGCCATCCACCCTTTGGGCATGCGGGCGAGCGCGCTCTCGACGACGCTCTGCGCGAGCATGGGCTGCGATTCGATCACAACCTGCATGCATTGCGCATCGTCGAGCACTTCGAGAGCCGATACGCCGAGTATCGCGGGTTGAATCTCACGCTCGGCGTGCGGGAAGGCATCATCAAACACTCGCATGATTATTCGGCGGCGGAGCACCCGGAGCTTGCGGAGTATTTCCTCGATCAGCGTCCACCGCTTGAAGCTCAGCTGATCGACGTGGTGGATGAGATCGCATATCTGACGGCCGATCTCGATGACGGTTTCGAGGCGGAAATTCTGTCTCTACCTGAAACACGCGGGGGCGTGCGGCTGCTCGAGAAGTTCTATGCGCCGATGAGGGAGAAGTATCCGGATGCGGCGGAGAAGCTTGTCTTTAACGAGGCGCTAAAGAGAATGCTCAACGCACTGGTCGATGATCTTATCCAGGAGACGCGACGTCGGGTCGAGCGCGCGGGAATTGCCTCGCTCGATGCGATACTAAGCGCCCCTGAACGGCTGACGACCTTTTCGCCAATGATGGAAGAGCTGCGCCTCGAAGCGAAGAAATATCTCTATGCGCATCTCTACAACGCGCCGGAGCTCACCCGCGACCATGAGGAAGCCGAGCAGGTGATCACGACGCTTTTTCGCGCATGGGTCGCTGATCCCGCGCTTCTGCCGCCCAGCCATGCCGCGCTGATTGACGAGGAGGGCGCACCTCGCGTGGTTGCGGATTACATTGCCGGCATGACCGATCAGTACATCCTCAGTCACTACCAGGCCTGGATATCGAGAAATACCTGAGATGACGGGCGTGAAAGGCCGGGATAAACGCAATTTCCACCCTTGGCCGTTTGCTCTTAAGGGCGAAGCTCCGTACGATAGATTAAGACGTCCATAGCTGCGTTCCAGGCTGGTTTGACGCGCACATAGAACGCATTCGAACAATCCTATGATTGTGGACGAGCAGATTTGGAAGGCATCACTTTGAGCTCAACAGAAACTCTCGAAACTACTCCGCAACCCGAAGAACATGCCCACGAAGGCCACGAGCATGAGGGCCACGATCACGAAGGCCATGACCACACGCACGACCATGCCCACGAAGGACATCAGCATGGTCCGACGCTGAATCCCGAGCTTACCCGCGAGGTGGAGATCGAAGTGCCTGCCGACGAAGTCGCGAAGGGCTTCCGCACCGTTGTGAAGCGCTATCAGAAGCAGGCTCACATCCATGGCTTCCGGGCTGGCAAGGTGCCGGAGTCGCTCATTCGCAGCCGCTTTGCCGATGGCATTCGCCAGGACGTGGTGGAATCGATCCTGCCGCAGCATTTTCGTGCGGCCATCGAGCAACAGAGCCTGAAGCCGATTTCGCAGCCCCAGGTCACAGACCTAAAGCTCGAGGACGGGCAGCCTCTGAAGTTCAAGGCGATCTTCGAGGTGCTGCCGGAGTTCTCCATCGATGGCTACCAGCAGATCAAGGTTGCGAAGCCCGACACTACGCTGACGGAAGAGGAGTTCAACACTGAGTTGGACCGCGTGAAGGATTCACGGTCGACGATGGAACCTGTGACTGAAGATCGCCCTTTGGCGCTCGGAGACTGGGCACAGATCAGCTTTCGCGGCGACGTGAAGGATGAGGCCGTCGAAGGCGCGCAGCCCATTGAGGGCCAGGATGTAGTGATCGAAATCGGAGGAAAGAATACTCTGCCGTCATTTAACGAAGCGCTGATTGGCTCGAAGCCGGGCCAGGAGCTGAAGTTTGAGGTCGGGTATCCGGCCGATTTCGGCGAGAAGCGCCTTGCGGGAAAGAGCGTCGCCTACGACGTCGAGGTCAAGGCGATCAAAAAGAAGGTCGAGCCCGAGTTGAATGACGAGTTCGCGAAGGAACTGGGCGAGTACGAGGGCATCGAGGACTTCAAGAACAAACTGCGCGAGCACCTTGCCAGCGACAAGGCGCGGCGCCTGCAGGCCGATACGCGCGAGAAGCTCGTGGATGCGCTGGTCGCGCATTACCAGTTCCCTGTTCCGGAGTCGCTTGTTCAGAACCAGATTGATGCCCGGCTGGACCGCGGCCTGCGCGCTCTGGCCGCCCAGGGAATGCGCACCGAAGACATGCGCAAGCTTGACTTTGCGCGCCTGCGCGAAGGCCAGCACACGGCGGCCGCGGCTGAGGTAAAGGCCAGCCTGATCCTCGACAAAATCGCAGACGCAGAGAACGTGGAAGTCGGCGATGAGGAAGTGGAGCGGGAGCTCCAGATCATCTCCATGCAGACGCGAGAGCCGCTGGAAACGCTGCGCGCGCGTTTGACGAACGAAGGCGCCGTGTCTAGAATTCGTGAACAACTACGAAGAGATAAGACAGGAACTATCCTTTACGAGCGGCTTGCTTGAGAGGGAGTGTCCTTGGCCGGTTGAGCTCGATTTTCCGGCTGTAACTTCACCCTGGATGAAGCGATCAGGCTTCGAGGACTGAGAGTTAGAGAAGTATGGCACTCGTACCCATGGTGGTCGAGCAGACGAGTCGCGGCGAGCGCGCCTACGACATTTATTCCCGTCTGCTTCGCGACAACATTATTTTTCTGGGAACGCCGATCGACGATCAGATCGCGAACCTGATTATTGCCCAGATGCTTTTTCTTTCCGGCGAAGACCCGGAAAAGGATATTCAGCTTTACATCAATTCACCGGGCGGATCGATCACCGCGGGCCTGGCCATTTACGACACCATGCAGTTCATCAAGAATGACGTGGTGACGTATTGCATCGGGCAGGCGGCGAGCATGGGCGCATTTCTGCTCATGTCTGGCACAAAGGGCAAGCGCTTTGCGCTTCCCAACTCCCGCATTCTCATTCATCAGCCATCCATGGGCGGTCTCTCGGGACAGGCCACGGATATCGATATTCATGCACGCGAGATTCTGCGCATTCGTGAAATCACTAACAACCTGATGTCGAAACACACGGGGCAGGCGCTCGAAAGAATCGAACGCGATGTGGAACGCGACTTCATCATGAATGCCCCACAATCCAAGGAATATGGCATCATCGATGAGATCATCGACCGGCCCCCCAACTTGGCCCGTGTTTGATTCATTGAGGCAACGCGAAGGAGTAGCAGCATGAAAACGCGCACGGGATCGGACGACACACTACGGTGTTCGTTCTGCCATAAGTCGCAGGACGCCGTGGCAAAACTTATTTCTTCCCCGAGCGACTACCCCCGCGCTTACATCTGCGACGAGTGCGTCGCGGTCTGCAATTCCATTCTTGAGGATGACCGTGGCGAGACTCCGGCGGGAGCAGCTCCGGCGCATCTTCCCAAGCCGCTTGAGGTAAAGGCTTTTCTGGACGAGTACGTGATCGGCCAGGAACAGACGAAGAAGAAGCTCGCGGTCGCCGTTTACAACCACTACAAGCGCATCCAGATGAACCGCACCCGCGGCAACGATGTGGAGCTGTCGAAGTCGAACATCCTGCTGGTGGGACCGACGGGCAGCGGCAAGACGCTGCTCGCGCACACGCTGGCCAAGATGCTCGATGTACCCTTCGCAATTGTGGACGCGACCACTCTAACGGAAGCGGGGTATGTCGGCGAGGATGTCGAGAACATCATCCTCAAGTTGCTGCAGGCCGCCGACGGCGATGTAGCGCGCGCACAGACGGGCATTATCTACATCGACGAGATCGACAAGATCGGCCGCAAGGACGAGAATCCGTCAATCACGCGCGATGTTTCGGGCGAAGGCGTGCAGCAGGCGCTGCTGAAGATCCTTGAGGGTACAGTTGCCAACGTGCCGCCGCAGGGTGGACGCAAACATCCGCACCAGGAGTTCACGCCGGTTGATACGACGAACATTCTGTTCATCTGCGGCGGGGCTTTTGTAGGGCTCGAGCGCGTGATCGGACGGCGAGTGGGCAAGAAGGCTCTCGGCTTCAAGGCCATCGCCGATAAGGATCATGGAGAGCCGGGCGCAACCGTTGCACAGCGCGACTCGGAACTGCTGCGCAAGGCGGAGCCGCAGGACCTGATCAAGTTCGGGCTCATTCCTGAGTTCGTGGGCCGCCTGCCGGTCATGGGCGTGCTCGACGAGCTGGACGAGGCTGCTCTGATCGAGATTCTCACCAAGCCGCGCAATGCCATTCTGAAGCAATACCAGCGCTTGTTCGATTACGAGAGCGTAAAGGTTGTCTTCAGCGAGGATGCGACCCACGCCATCGCGCAGGAAGCGCTCTTGCGCAAAGTGGGCGCTCGCGGTCTGCGCATGATTCTCGAAGAGCTGATGCTCGACCTGATGTATCACCTGCCCAGCAACAAGAAAATCAAGGAGCTGGAAATCACCGCCGAGATGGTCAGGAAGCGCGACATGTCCATGATGCTGCTGGACAAGGCGGGCTGAAAATCGAGCACCACAGTGACGCGAATGAAATGCGAAGGCGGGCCAGGGGCTCGCCTTCCTGCTTTCACACGATCGTTGTCGACCTGTCTATCAGACTGCAATAAGTAACTGAAGTTCGCCCCGCGACGAGTCTGAATAGGTTAAAGTTCATCTAAAGAGTAGACAAAAGGGGGTTCAGTGACCCAATCCAGAGAGAGCCGCGAACGAAACGAAGTGCGCAAACTTCCCATGATGCCTATCAGGGACATGGTGATATTTCCGCATATGATGACGCCCTTCGTCGTCGGGCGCGAGTCGAGTGTGCGCGCTCTCGAAGAGGCGCTGAACGGCGACCGCAAGATTTTTCTCGCCACCCAGCATGATGCGCGCGTGGATGAGCCGCAGGCCGAAGATATTTTCCCAGTGGGCACGATCGGCAATATCGTGCAGAGCGTGAAGATGCCGGACGGCAACATCAAGGTGCTGGTCGAGGGGCTGGAGCGCGCTCGCGCGATCGAGATGAACGACTCCGACGGCTTTTTTGTTGCCACGGTGAGCACGGTCAAAACAGAGTTCGAGGCTACTCCGCAGACCGAGCAGCTTGTGCAGCGCGTAACTTCGCTCTTCGAGCAGTATGTGAAGCTGCAGCAGTCGCTGAATTACGAAACGATGATTGCCGCCGTCCGCACCGATGAGCCGGCGAAGCTGGCCGACACGATCGCTGCAAATCTGCAGATCGAAATCGCCGAGAAGCAGATGATCCTCGATGTCTTCGATCCCACGGAGCGACTGGCCATGATTGCCGACGTGCTCGACGTGGAGATTGAGAAGCTCAATATGGATCGCAGCGTGCAGTCGCGCGTGAAGCGGCAGATGGAGCGCGCGCAAAAAGAGTATTACCTGAACGAAAAGATCAAGGCTATCCAGAAAGAACTGGGCCGCGGCGAGAAGAGCGAATTCGACGAACTGAAGCGAAAGATTGAAGCAGCGGGAATGCCCAAGGACGTTCTCGACAAAGCCATCCAGGAGCTCAAGAAGCTGGAAGCGATGCCGCCGATGTCGGCTGAGTCGACCGTCTCACGCAATTACCTCGACTGGCTGCTGGCCGTGCCGTGGAAGAAGAAGTCGAAGGAGACGCGCAGCATCGATCACGCGGAGAAGGTTCTCAACGCGGATCATTATGGCCTCGAAAAAATCAAGGAACGCATCCTGGAGTTCCTGGCAGTGCGCCAGCTGGTGAAGAATCCCAAGGGCTCGATCCTCTGCTTTGTCGGGCCTCCGGGCGTCGGCAAAACATCGCTGGGCATGTCGATCGCAAAAGCGACGGGGCGCAAGTTTGTCCGCATGTCGCTGGGCGGAGTACGCGACGAAGCTGAGATTCGTGGTCATCGCCGGACATACATCGGAGCGCTCCCGGGACAGATCATTCAGTCGATGAAGAAAGCGGGCACGCGCAACCCCGTCTTCATGCTCGACGAAGTCGACAAGATGGCTTCGGATTTCCGTGGCGATCCTGCATCAGCGTTGCTCGAAGTGCTCGATCCTGAGCAGAATTCAAGCTTCCAGGATCACTATCTCGACGTCGAGTACGACTTGTCACAGGTACTCTTCGTGGCCACTGCGAACGTTCTGCACACGATTCCGCCGGCCTTGCAGGACCGCATGGAGATCCTGCGCCTGCACGGTTACACCGAGGTGGAAAAACTCGAGATCGCAAAGCAATATCTGATCAGGAAACAGCGTGAGAACACGGGTCTGACTGAGAAAAATATCGTTTTCAGCGATGACGCGGTGACAGATATTATTCGCAACTACACGCGCGAGGCCGGCGTCCGCAATCTGGAACGCGAAATCGGCAACGTCTGCCGAAAGGTCGCGCGGCGCGTGGTGAAGAGCGGGCAAAAGCACAAGGAAGTGATCAGCGCAGCGAATCTGCCAGACTTTCTCGGCGTTCCGAAGTTCCGCGATTCGATGGTTCACGAGAAGAACGAAGTCGGCCTCGTCAATGGTCTTGCGTGGACCGAGGTCGGGGGCAGCATTCTCCAGACCGAGGTGCAGATACTCGATGGCAAGGGCAAACTCACGACAACCGGCCAGCTCGGTGATGTGATGCAGGAGTCGGCGCAGGCGGCTCTGTCGTATGTCCGCAGCCGCTCGCACCATCTCGGGCTGTCCCGTGATTTTTATCGCAATATCGACATCCATATCCATGTGCCCGAAGGCGCGATTCCAAAGGATGGCCCATCAGCGGGGATCACTCTGGCCACGGCAGTCGCGAGCGCCCTTACCAAGATTCCCGTACGCCGCGATCTCGCCATGACCGGTGAAATCACATTGCGCGGGAAGGTTCTGGCAATCGGTGGGCTCAAGGAAAAGCTGCTCGCCGCACATCGCGCCGGAATCTTCGAGGCAATCCTACCTAAGGATAATCAGAAGGATCTGGCCGATCTGCCTGAAAACCTGAAGAGCGCCATGAAGCTGAACTTCGTCGACTCAATGGACGAGGTCCTCAAGCTGGCTCTTGAGGCTCCCTTGCCCGAATTGAAGGAAGAGACTCCTGAAGTGCTCGCGGCGGTTGTACCGCCTGTGATTGCGCCGGAGCAGCGACCGCACCAGTAGTAATCTAAGCGTCACAGCCGCGGCGTTTTGTGACGTCGCGGCTCTTTCTTTGCAGCTCACTTCGATGAAAGATTATCGAAACCGTCTGGCGTCATTGCGACCACCCCTTTGCCATCGTAAGAGAGAACATGCACAGCCCAGATGCGATCACCACCATGCCAGGTCTTCACATCGAAGGTTCCACCATGATTGATGTGTTCCATTCGAATTCCTGAAAAGCTAAGCGGCCAACCGGGCTCGCATACCTGGGCCTTCTGATCGGCCTCGAAGAAATCCACCGCTCCTTTACCAACAACGTGTGCGGCCCCATCGGGATCGACAAGCAGCGCTGTCTTTTCATCGACGCCGATCCCGCGAATCTTCGCCGCCTGTTCCGATGCAAGAATGCGCGCCATGAAGACCAGCAAGCGCCCTTCGCGCTGGCGGGTATCGAAATGCGTGTCGGTGATGATGCCGCGGAGTATGGGAATGCCGAGCAGGTCAGGAACGATCACCACCTGGCGGTAGAAGGGATTGGCCAGAGCCTCGTCGCTCGACAGGTCCTTGTCGTCGGGGTGGTCGTTCTCGGCGGAGTAGATATATTCGCCGAGCACAGCCAGGCCCGCGCTGGTACCTCCAAATGGGAATGCCGCGCTTCACCGCGTCGCGGAGCGCAGTCTCGACTGGCGTTCCGCGCCAGTAGCGAACGTATTTTGCCTGGTCGCCTCCGGAGATGAAGATCGCCGAGACTTCTTGAACTTTGTCCGCGACAAGCGGCTCCAGTGCAGCCTGGCGGTCAGGAATGACGATGGTTTCAACTGAGTTCAGCTTGCAGAGACCGTTGATGTAAGGGTTGTAGGCGTCGTCTCCTGAGGCGCGGAGGACCAAAAGATCGCCTCCGTCGGCGCGATCGCAGAGCCAGCGGAAGGCCTCGTCGAGATCGGTGCCACCGCCCATCAGCGCGTAGCCCGCGCGCGGATGGCGGGTGACGTCTGTAGCTGATCCCACGCGAAAATAGAGCGCGTGCGGTGCCTGCTGAAGCTGCGCGGCCGCCGGAATTGCCAGCCACAGCAATAAAGCCAGCCTTGTTTTCAAATTCCCTCAAATAGGTTCAATGGCTCAAGAGTCCAAAGGCGATCACGCCTGTCGGTGTTCCAACATATACTTTGCCATTTATGACGACGGGAGTGATGAATTTATTGTCGGCGAAGCTGTCGCGGCTGTTTCCAGCCTGATTGCTGTTGTAGAGTTCATGGCCGAGATCAGTGGCGTCATACGCGTGCAACACGCCGTTGCCGTTGGAGTTTTCGACGGCCCATACGATCCCGTTCTGGCTCCCATTCGCGCTTACGCTCGGAGTTGCTCCGGGATATGCAAACGTCGCTGTTGACTCGCTCGCCGGGGTTGTTTGCGCCCGCGCATTTGCCAGGGGAAAAGCCTTCAGGACGTCGCCCTGCGCGCCGTAGTAGATCGTCCCGTTGAACCAGGCCGGCGCGCCCCACACACCGTTGAGAGCGCCCGGCAGTTGCTGGTAGATGTTATTGCTGACGGAGTTGAATTTACCCATGTTGTTGCGGTCGACGATATAAATAGAGCCATCTTTTCCGGCGCCGACTGCTAGCAGGTGAACCTGGCCATTCGAGTCAGTCTGGTCGGGCAGGAGAAGCACGCCGCCCGATCCGAGGTCCGTATCGTCGTTCGACTCCGTGACCGTATTGGAAGAACTGAAGTAATCGGCAACGGCGAGCTTGCCGTTCGCGGTGGAGACCTTCACGAAGGCGTTCCCATAGTCGCCGTGGAGTGGGAAGCCATTCATGTCGAGAGCTGTATCAAAGCCGCCGTTTGCGTCGAGGAAATAAATGTTGCCGCCGGAATCCCCGCCCAGACCGGCCCCGGCCATCCAGATCGAGCCTTCGGCCTCGCCGAACGAGCTGCTGGCCGACGAAGTGTTGGGCGTGAGGTTCAGAACCGACGTTTGCTGCAACGTCTGCTCGCTGTAGGCCATCAGCCAGCCGGTGTACGGCTGCTCATCGCAATGCGATGTCCAGCCCATATAGATCGTGCCGTTCATCAGCAGCATGCCGGAGCGTTCGGCGTACTGTCCGGGATGAAAGATCTGCGATCCGCTTTCGGAGGCGACGCCGGTACCGGGATAAGTCGCCTGAATTTCGGTTGGGCTTCCGCTGAGCTCGGCTCCGGTTGTGAGGTCGAGCGCGTGGAGCCGATGATGATAATTGCCACCGGAGTCTTTTGTCATGCCCACGACGAAGATGGCTCCGTGGATTCCGTACTGGCGATCAATCACGGGTGTGGATGTTATGCCAATCTCGGGCGAAATCTGACCGCATCCATGATTGTCGCTGGTCGTCTCGTTAGCGCCCAGTACGGAGATCTTCCACAGCTGCGCGCCGGTGTCCGCGTCGAAAGCGTAGACGCTGTCGTGTTCGGAAGCAATGTAGAGGACGTTATGGGTTTGTCCGTTGATGGACAGGGCGGAGAGATACAGAGGCGCAGCATCGACTTTGCCGTCCGTTGTGTAGAAACCAACCTTGCCGAAGGCGGTGGAGTTCACATTCGAGGGCGTAAGGATTGTCTCGTTCGCGTTCAGCCCGTCGCGGGCATTGTCATAGTGATAGGTGGTGATATCGATACCGACGGCCGGCGTCACGGCGCTCACGGTGAGTTGCAGCGTCGCTGTGTGAGTCAGGCTGCCCGAAGTACCGGTGAAGGTTACGGTCGAACTACCGGAGACCACCGATGCTGCTGTCAGTGTGAGATTCTGCGCGGTGCCGGGAGTAAGGGTCAGCGTAGACGGGCTCGCGGTGACGCCAGTAGGCAACCCGGTCAGCGACACGCTCACGCTGCCGGTAAATCCGTTGAGGGCGGTCGCCGTTACTGATACTGCCTGGCCGGAAGCACCCGCCGTTAAGCCGAGATTGGTGGGTGAGAGTGTCAGGGTGAAGTCGGGCGGGGGAGCCGCTGCGGTCACGGTCAGCGCGACCATTGCCGTGTGGCTTAGGGTGCCCGACGTTCCCGTGAATGTGATGGTGGCCATGCCTGCGGCAGCCGAGGCTAATGCTGTGAGGGTCACATTCTGTGCGGTTCCAGGCGTCAGCGTCAGCGTAGACGGGGCAGCCGTGACGCCGGCAGGCAATCCGGACAGCGATACACTCACGCTGCCCGTGAAGCCATTCAGCGCGGTCGCGGACACAGAAATTCCCTGCCCCATTGCTCCAGCGGTCAGAGTGAGCGTGGAGGGCGAGGCAGAGAGCGTGAAATCGGCGGCAGGTGGAGGACTCGTCACACTGTTGGACGCGTTGGTTCCGCAGCCCGCGATGGCGACCGAAATGGCGGCGGAGAGAACTGCGAGCAGCGACGCTGGGAGAGTGCGCATAAAGCACCTATGGGCGGATACGCGACTCATCATAACGACGGCATGGCTGCGCGGGCCACCCGGTCTTGTGATGAGACAAAAGTCTTGGGTTATTCAGATGCTTTCGAGTGCCTGCTCCAGATCGTCCAGAAGATCTTCTGTATCTTCAATCCCTACCGAGATACGCACCAGGCCGTCGGTGATGCCGAGCCTGGCGCGCGCTTCCTTGCCGATCGCCGCATGGGTCATGGTCGCGGGGTGAGAGATGAGGGTCTCGACGCCGCCGAGAGATTCTCCCAGCGTGCAGACCTTGACCTGACGCAGCATGGCGTTGGCGTTTTCGAGCGAGCCGGTCTCGAACGAGATCAGCGCGCCGAAACCCGACATCTGGCGCTTCGCCAGCTCGTGCTGGGGATGCGATACGAGACCTGGATAATGGACCCTCTTAACCTTCGGGTGATTTGCAAGATACTCCGCGATCTTCCGGCCGCTGGTGTCGTGCTGGCGCATGCGCACGGCCAGGGTCTTCACGCCACGCAGGATCATCCAGGACTCGAAGGGCGAAAGAATGCCGCCGGTGCACTTCTGCACGAAGGTGAAGTTCTCCTTGTGCTCGGGCTTTGTGCCCACCAGCACGCCTCCCAGGCCGTCGCTGTGGCCGTTGAGGAACTTGGTCGTCGAGTGCATGACGATGTCCGCGCCGAGCTCGATGGGGCGCTGGAAATAGGGCGACATGAATGTGTTGTCGACGGCCAGCTCGACTCCGCGCTCATGGCAGACATCCGCCACGGCGCGGATGTCGGTGAGTGTCATGATGGGATTGGTCGGCGTCTCGATGTGAACGAGCTTTGTGGAAGGCTGGATGGCGCGGCGGACGTTCTCGGGATCAGAGGTATCGACGTAGCTGAACTCGATGCCGTAGCGGGTAACAATCTGATTGAAGAGCCGCGGCGTTCCACCATAGACGTTTTCGCCGCAGATGACGTGGTCGCCGGTGCGGAACATCGTCACCATCGCCATGATGGCGGCCATTCCGCTCGAAAAGACGTGCGCGCTCGTTCCGCCTTCGAGCGAGGCGAGGTTAATTTCCAGCGCGTCGCGGGTGGGGTTCGAGACGCGGGAGTATTCGTAGCCCTTGTGCTTGCCGATCTCCTCCTGCGCATAGGTGGAGGAGAGATAGATGGGCACGTTGACCGCGCCGGTGAGCGGGTCGGAGGGTTGTCCATCATGGATGGCGCGGGTGGCGAAGCCTTGTACGGAATTGGTCATCTCTTAAGTGCCTACATTGAGTTCGAGTTCGAGCGTGGAAGGAGCGTGCTTTGATAGCTTCACGGTGTACATGCGAATGTTGAAGCCCAGCGCTACGAGCCGCAGATAGTATGTCGACCCTCTGTTGCCAGGAGCGAGATGAAAATTCCCGTGCTCGTTAGTGGTAGCAGAAGCCAGAACAGTCTTCCAGGTGGCATCACATTCTTCAACTCGGACGTCTGGGATTCCCTCAGGATGACCGCGTAAGCCGACATACCCGTCAAGATGCCGGGTGTAAACAGGTTCCTCAACAATTTCCATTTGATTCCCCTGAGGATTGGCAGTCAGTGGCAGTATCGCAATGGCACACGCCACAAGGAAGGCTTTCACTATTCCCCGCCGGCAAAGATGTTCTTTGATAAGTACCGCTCGGCTGAGTCGGGAATGATCGTCGCAACACGTTTGCCGGGTCCGAGTCTCTCCGCCACCGCGAGCGCGGCGTGGACGATTGCTCCCGAGCTTGAGCCGGCGAGTAATCCTTCTTCGGCGGCCAGGCGCTTAACCATGGCAAAGGCCTCGTCGTCGGTGACCATGACGATCTCATCGGCGACCGACCGATCGAAAGTCTTGGGTATGAACGACGCACCGATTCCCTCTACCTTGTGGGGGCCCGGTTCGCCGCCCTGGAGGACGGAGCCTTGGGTTTCGACCGCGACGGTGAAGATGCCGGGGTTTTGCTCTTTCAAGAACTGCGCGATGCCTGTGAAGGTTCCGCCCGTGCCAACACCGGCAACGAAGGCGTCGACGCGGCCCTCCATCTGCTCCCAGATTTCGGCTGCGGTTGTGTCGTGATGGAATTGCGGATTGGCCTGGTTCTCGAACTGGAGCGCCGCAAAGGCATTCGGATCACCCTTCGCGAGAGTTTGCGCCTGCCGGATCGCGCCGCTCATACCTTCAGCCTCGGGAGTGCGGACGACAGTCGCGCCGAAGCCGCGCATGAGGATGCACTTCTCTTCGGCATAGCCTTCAGGGACGAAGAGCACCACGCGATAACCGCGGTTGACTCCAACCAGGGCCAGCCCTACGCCGGTATTGCCGGCGGTGGCCTCGACGACAGTCGACCCCGGCTTGAGGATGCCGCGCTGCTCGGCGTCGAGGATCATGCCGAGGGCGGCGCGGTCCTTCACGCTGCCGCCGGGGTTGAGGAACTCGAGCTTGGCATAGACGGCGGCCCAGTCCGGCCGCGCCACGCGGCGCAGGTGGAGCATGGGGGTCTGGCCCATTAATTCTGTAATGTCTTCGGCGACCCGCAGGGCCATGCCTGACTGCTGAACCGATTGCTGAACGGTGCCTGATCCACTCATAACAAAACTCCTTAGTGTAGCAGGCGATCGTGCCATCTCGTTGGTTACCTTGGGTATTAAAGGCAGCTTTTTACTTGGGATTCCCACAACGCTCCTGTAATCTTTTGCTATCGTGCATCGATCACGAGCCGATTTCTATTGAGAGACGCCCGCTCGGGTTATTCCATTGGCGATAACTCCTTCCAAATCCGCGCAAGGCAAGAGCCGGGCGGTTTCCATGCTCGTTGTCGCGACAATCGGCGTTTCGGTCTGCGTATGGACGGCGGGATGGCTCCTATTTGGCGCAGCCCAGCGCCTGAACGAATCGCGCGACTGGATGGAGCATTCTCAATCGGTCATCGCCGACCTTCAGCAGGAGATGCAGCGGCTGGACCGCATCGAACCGGACATTCAGCTTTACATGCTGACTCACGACGAAAACAACCTGCGTAATGCGCAGTCCAGCATTGTGGCCTTTTATTCCAGTACGCTTCATCTGCAACAGGTCCTCAGCGACAACCGGGCGCAAATGCTTCACGCGAAGGAGCTCGAAAATGAGGCTGCGGAACTCGTAAAGACGCTCGATACCTTCACTCCGCAGTCTCAATTCCCTTCCCAGCCGCTCTTTGCCTCTCGAGAAACCCTCAGCGTGATGCTGGCAGCGGAGCGTGAGGTCCTCACTGGACGCACTGAAGCCGCGAAGACAAACTCCTCGCGTAGCCTTTTGATCAGCGTCAGTTTCACGTGCCTCTCGCTGGTTGTGGTCCTGGCGCTTTTCGGCTTTCTGCTGCGCGATGCGCTGCATCGCCGCAGATACGAGGAACGGCTGGCTGAGACAAACGAGAAGCTTGCAGGCACCGTCAGGGCGCTCGAGCGGCAGGCCCGCGAGTCGGACCTGCTCACCGCAGCTCGCGACGAACTTCAGCTCTGCATGAATGCCGACCAGGCCCAGCATTCCTCCGTGCGCTATCTTGCGCAATTGCTGCCGGGAACGACCGGCGGCATCTGCCTCATCAACGATTCGCGCCAGCTGGTCGAGGTGGACGCAACCTGGAATGGAGAAACCAGCCTGCTCGACGGCTTTGATCCCGATGGATGTTGCGGCCTGCGCTCGGGACGCATGCGCTGGCGGAGAGCCGGCCAATCTGAAGTTCATTGCACTCACTTCTCGGACAAGCCTCCGGAAAACTATATCTGCCTGCCGCTGGCCGCACACGGCGAAACTCTGGGGATGGTTTACGTGGAGTGCGCTTCGTCGGGCATCGCCGCCATGGTGGACGCGAACCTGAGAGCTCTGCAGCAGATGGTCGAGCTGGCTTCAATCCGCATTGCCGGCCTCAACCTGCGCACGATTCTCGAGCACCAGTCGATCCGCGACAGCCTCACCAACCTGTTCAACCGCCGCTTCATGGAGATTGCGCTCGACCGGGAACTGCGCCGTGCCGCGCGTCATCAGAAACCCCTCGCCGTACTCATGCTCGACATCGACCACTTCAAGCAGCTCAACGACACGTATGGGCACGAGGCGGGCGATGTCGTTCTACGGGAAGTAGCCGCGGTCATGCGTCAGGCAGTGCGCAGCGAAGATACGGTCTGCCGGTACGGCGGCGAGGAGTTTGTGGTGATACTGCCCGAACTGGCGACGGATGATGCGCTAACCCGCGCGGAGTCGATCCGGCACATGGTCAGCGAGCTCCGCATTTATAACCGGGGCGAGGCGCTGCGCGAGGTTACGATCTCGATCGGCGTTGCGGTGTACCCGGAAAATGGCGATTCACTCGATCAGCTGCTGGGCCTGGCCGACCGGGCCCTGTACGAGGCGAAGCATCTGGGGCGGAACCGCGTTGTTCTCGCCGAGCAGCAGGCAGCCAGCGCCCATCTGCCGCAAACGAATCGTCCTCACGTGGTCGCGTCTTAAAAGAATCGAACAGGTACGCTATTGAGCCTGGGCAGTCTTCGACTCCGGCGCTACCGGCTTGGGATAGTACCCACTCCGCGTTCTGGCGAAGAGCTTTCCGTGGCCTGCAGCATGCACCTCAACCTTAACCACGCGATAACCGCCCTCAGAAGGCGGTTTAGTGGAGTGATAGCCGATGGTGTATTGGTTGCGGATATCGCGCGCGACTTCGGCGGCGATCGCATCCACGTCGGCGAGAGATTTGGGGAAGAACGCAATTCCGCCGGTTTCGTCCGACAGCAGCTTGAGGGCACGCTTGGCTCGCCGCGATTCGCGGCCTCCCCCCTCATCGCCGAAGAGCAGGCCGATCGAGTAGACGACCGGTCCCTGCAAATCCTGAACGCGGCGAATCGTCTGCTCAAGACTGAAGGTGGAGGCGTTGTCCTCGCCGTCAGTGATGATCAGCAGGGCCTGCTTGGGACGCTTTGCATTTTTGGCCAGCTGATCGGCGGAGGCTACGACCGCGTCATAGAGAGCCGTGCCGCCCTTTGAGTCGATGTGCGAGAGCCCCTCGCGCAGCTTGCCGATGTCGGAGGTGAAGTCCTGATCGATGAAGGCCTCATCGGAGAAGTTCACGACAAAGGCCTCGTCGTCGCGATTCGATGCCCTGACCAGGTCGAGCGCGGCGGTGTTCACGGCGGCCCGCTTGTCCCGCATGGAGCCGGAATTATCGATGATGATGCCCATGGAGACAGGAATGTCCTGGTGCTGGAAGGACGTGATCGTCTGCGGCACGCCGTCTTCAAATAACTTGAAGTCGTCCTTCTTGAGGTCGGTCACCAGATGGCCACCTTCATCGAGCACGGTGACGTTGAGAACCACCTCATCGACGTTTCGCCTGAGGGTAAAGCCGCCATGCGGTCCGCGCTCCAGGGTCTGAGCACCGCGATTGGGCGAGCCAGGGTGCTCAGGGCTGACCGGCTCATTGTCCTCGGCGTCGGGCGAAAGAACCGGATCGCGGTCGACGTTGAGGGGCGGCTGAGTTTCGGGCTTCTGAGTCGGGGCTGTCTGGACCTGGCTTGATGGGGCTGGCGCTTCACCGGCTAGGGCACGTGCCGCGGCGGATTTCGGGGTAGCTACGGGCGGCGCGGCAGGAGTCGAGGTACTCTGCGCCGCGAGGATCGGCGGGACCGCCAAGAAGGAAATAAGCAAAAGCAGGACAGGACGATTACTGCAAAGGCGCATAGTATCCGGTACGGGCGTGGACTGTGAGCTGAGGCAGCCCCGCGGGAGGCACCAGCTTTACCCTCAATTTACGCCATTTGCCGTCATGCTTGTCATTGTCGGGCTTGTAACCGAGGACATATTCGTTGCGCAGCTCGGCGCTGATCTTGGTCGCGATGTCGCCCATCTCGGATATGTCGTCCACGCGGAAAAGCCGCCCGCCCGTCTCATCGCTGATGTCGTTCAACAGCAGGGGACCCATGCGCTCCTCGGTGGTAGCCGCGTAGGGGTCGAAAATCCCTATGGAATAAATCTGCACGCCGGCCTCGCGCACGACCGCCCGCACTTCTCCCTCGGTGTAACGGCTCCGATTGTCGCCGCCATCGGAGACCACGAGCAGAGCTTTGCGCTCATATTTCGCCTGCTTCATCTTGTTGAGGCCAAAATAGATCGCGTCCAAAAGCGCGGTGCGGCGCTCGGCTCTCACGATGGCCAGCCTCGCTTCGATCTGATCGACCGAGGAAGTGAAGTCCTCGATCAACTCGGGACGGTCATTGAATCCGATCACGAAGAATTCGTCCTGAGGGTTGGAGGTCTTCATAAACTCCAGAATGGAATCGCGCGCACGAATTACCTTGTTGCTCATGCTGCCGCTCAGATCGAAGATGACGCCGATGGACACGGGCGCGTCCTCGGTCGAAAACGACTTGATGGTTTCCAGGTGGTTATTCTCGTAAATGAAGAAGTTTTCCTTCTCCAGCCCGGTTACCAGACGATCCATCGGATCGGTGACGGTCAGCGGCACCAGCACCAGGTTTACATTCACGCGGATCTTCTCGCCGGCTCTCGTCGATTTCAACGCCGCCGGCCCTTCGAGCGGCGCCGGCTCCTTGCTTGGCTCGGGAGGAGGCGGCTGCACATGAACTGTGCTCAGCGGGTCCTCCTGCGCCTGGGCCCGATTCGGAACAGCGAAAGATGCTGCCAGGAGGCAAAGGATCATGGACAGGAGAGCAAGTCGGGCCGGACGCTTAAAGCTCAGAGGGATATTGCCGGGAAAGGTGGGAACCGGGCTTTGAGTAGCCATCATTGATCTTTTCTTTCCAAGTTGCAGGCCCAGTTGCGAGCCAGGTTGCGGGCACTCACGCTCTCATAAGTAAAGACAATCAATAAGACAGTGCTGCAAATGTTGCTATTGCCGGTGACTTGCATCCTAGCACGCGGCGACCATCCTCGCCTCTGCTTCTTTCGTCCTGTCACAACCACTTCGTTAACTTGGGAAATACCTTCCACAACCCGACTAGTTCCCTGCACTCCGCCAGCGCAGCTCGAACTATGCCGCTGATTTACAATCGGGCAGGATCACTGACAACCATTGCCGGCCGCACGTGCGGTCCGGCGCCTAGAACGCTCATCGCATTGCATGGCTCGCATCTACCCATTTCGCGCCCTTCGCTACAATCCGTCGCTTGTCCGGCTGCAAGATGTCGTCACCCAGCCCTACGACAAGATCACTCCCGCAATGCAGCAGGGCTACTACCAGCGCAGTCCGTACAACCTGGTAAGGATCATTCTCGGACTGCCTGAACTCTTTGATTCAGCTTCCGAGGAAGACGTCTACACCAGGGCGGCTCGCGACTTTACCGACTGGCGCGAGGGTGGCGTCCTCACCCGGGAGAGCGAACCCTGCGTCTTCGCCTACTCACAGCGCTTTTCCGTTCCGGGAGCGACCGGCTCGGTGCTCGAACGCCGCGGATTCATCGCTCTGGGCGAGCTTTACGATTACGCTCAGAACGTCGTCTTTCGTCATGAGCAGACACTGTCGAAACCCAAGAGCGATCGGCTGAACCTGCTGCGCGCCACACGCGCCCACTTCGGCCAGATCTTCATGCTGTATTCCGACCCCGGACTCAGCGCTGAAAACCTCCTCTTCAACTCGACGGCAGCGCCGGATATCGAGGTGACCGACGAGTACGAGGTGCTGCATCGCGTCTGGCGGGTGAGCGATCCCAACACGATCATGCTGCTCACTACGGCCCTCGAAGACAAGAAGCTCATCATCGCCGATGGCCACCACAGGTATGAGACGGCACTCAATTACGCTCGTGAGCGAAAACCTGCCGGATCTTCCGTAACCGGCAAGCGCAACTCTTACCCGCCGCATGAGCCACCTTATCCGGAAGCGGCCGTGATGATGACTTTCGTCAATATGGACTCGAAGGGGCTGGTCATTCTGCCGACCCATCGCGTGGTTCACGGCCTGAAGGACTTTGCGGCAGGGGATTTCCTCGAGCGGGCCGGGGAATTCTTCGAAATCGAGACGCTTTCTGTTGACGACCCGGAAGGACTTACAGTCCGGTTAGCCGCAGCCAGGGACAGGACAGCGTTCATCGCGGTGACAAGCGCAGGAAGGCATCTGATGATGTCCAAACCCGACGCGGCCCGCGTCCTGAAGGATATCTCCGAGCGGCAGCGCCAGCTTGATGTCGTCCAGCTTCATGGATTGGTGCTCGAAGAGCTGCTCGGCATTACGCAGGAAGCGATTCGCAACCAAACAAACCTGCGCTACCTGCGGGACGCAGGCGAGGCAATCGATCAAGTAGCCGCTGGCGAAGCCGACGCGGCCTTTCTTATGAATCCCGTCACCCTCGACCAGCTTCGGGAAGTGGCCTTTGCGGGTGAGGTTATGCCGCAGAAATCAACCGACTTCTTCCCTAAACTCCTCAGCGGTCTTGCCATCTATGCGTTGGATTGACGCACAGCGGAGTTGCCTGATCCTATCTCTTCTCGCGCTGCTTCTGCCAGTCAGGGGCGAGGCCCAGCAGGCTCCACCACCTTCTCCCGTGCCGGCGGCTCCGGCGGTTCCCCCGCCGGCGAATCCAAACGTGGCTCCGCGATTCATGGTGGTTCTTGATGCTGCCCACGGAGGAGACGACACAGGCGCTCATATCTCGGACCGCCTGATCGAGAAGGACATCACCCTCAGCCTCTCCGCTCGGCTGCGTTCCATGCTCTCCGCACACGGTATCGGAGTGATTACTACCCGGGATTCCGATACCAATCTGAGCCCGCTCAGCCGCGCGGAGACCGCCAACCACGCCTCCGCAGCCGCCTGCATACTCATCCATGCCACCGCCACAGGCAGCGGAGTGCACCTCTATACATCGTCGCTTGCGCCGACGCCGGTAACAAAATTCATGCCCTGGCAAACCGCTCAATCGGGATATGTTACCCAGAGCCTGAAGCTTTCGTCCGAGATCGACTCGGCGCTGGCGCACGCGGAGATCCCGGTCACGCTCGGGCGCACCTTTCTGCAGCCGATGGACAGCCTGACCTGCCCCACTGTAGCCGTCGAGGTGGCGCCGCTGGCGGCCGGCGCGACCACGAAGGCTACTTCCCTCTCGGACACGGCTTACCAGCGATCGATTCTCGACGCCCTGACCGCGGCTATCGACGAATGGCGTAATGACTGGAGGCAGCAGCCGTGATTTCGCGTGCCCAGCGGATTCTCTTCTTCGCCATGCTGATCGCCGCGGTAGCGATGGCTGCGGTGCTGATCCGGCTGCGCGAGCGCGCCCAGGACAGGCTGCACGCGGTACAAACCTCCGCTCCCATGGCAGAAGCCGTCGATGTGCCGCCTACTCCGGTCACCCTTCTGATTCCCAATGACCTCGATAATTCACTGGCGGAGCGCCAGGGCAGCCTTCCGCTGCCCCACGACGACAGCGCCCGCGCCAGGGTTCTTCTGGAAACGCTGCTCGAAGCATTTCACGAGCCCAGGTCCACTCACCCGATCGTCAGCCCCGGCGCCGGGCCTCGCGGTCCCGATATCGACGAGGTATTTCTGATGCCGGTGCCGCAAGCCAACGGGCAGCCGGGAGCTGGCAAGATGGCTGTGGTCAACTTCAGCGGTGCATTCGCGCAGTCTCACCCTTCCGGCATTGAACCCGAGACGCTTACGCTGTTGGCCATTATAGGGACGCTGCATGCGAATCTTCCTTCGATTACCGAGGTGCGCTTTCTCGTGGACGGCAAGCAGCGCGAAACGCTGGCTGGCCATGCAGACCTAACCCGCGTCTATCTCGCTTCCGGTACCACGCCCGGAGGCCCATAGAATGAAGATTGGCGTCTTCGATTCGGGCTTTGGAGGCCTGACCGTCCTGCGCTCTCTACTTGAACGTCTGCCCGGGGCGGACTACTCCTATCTGGGAGACACAGCGCGCCTTCCCTACGGCGCCAAGTCTCAGGCCACGGTTGCGCGCTATGCGGTATCGAGCGCCCATTTTCTCGTCGAAGAGCAACAGGCCGATTACCTGGTGATCGCGTGCAATACGGCTTCAGCGCTGGCGCTTGACGCGATCCGCGGTGCCGTTTCCGTACCGGTGCTGGGAGTGATCGAAACCGGCGCCAATGCCGCCAAAGCTTCCACCAACAGCGGCGATGTGCTGGTAATGGCCACCGCCGCCACGGTCGAAAGCCACGCCTACGCCGCCGCATGCCGCGAACGCGGATTGCGGGCGATGGAGAAGGCGAGTCCGCTGCTTGTGCCGCTGGTCGAAGAAGGCTGGATCGATCACCCGGTTACAGAAGAGGTGTTGCGTATCTATCTCTCCGAACTGCTCGAGGAATCCAGCCGGGCTGGCCTGAATCCGGACACGCTGGTCCTCGGTTGCACGCATTACCCGCTTCTGCGCGTAAAGTTCGAACGAGCCCTGCCGGAGTCGATCCGGGTTATCGACTCAGCGGAAGCCACAGCGGCACAGGTGGCTGCGGCGCTCTGCCTGCCCGACAACCCATGCACTCCGGACGAACAGCTGCACAGCCGCCGATTTTACGCCACGGATTCCGTTGCCAAGTTTCGCAATCTGGGATCGGGCTTCTTAGGGCAGCGAATCGATCATGTCGAACTGATCGATCTAGGTGGGTGAGTGCCCGGCGGGTAATGCCGCCCTAAAGACAAATCAGTTTGCCGTGCCCGAGTCGTGCGCCTCAAGAATCTCCTGAACAGCACATTCGACAGCGTTTCGCCCTGCGTGCTTCGCGCGGTAAAGAGCGTGGTCCGCCGCATCAATCAGGCCATCCAGCCTGGAACCGGCGTGCGGGTTCTGCGTTGCGCAACCGATACTCACGGTAACCACCCCATGTGAATTCCCTTCATGCGGCATGGAAAGCGCGTGGATTGCAGCACGTATCCGCCCGGCTACCTGTCGCGCGCCGTCTTCCGGAGTATTGGGCAGCACCACCGCAAACTCTTCGCCACCATAGCGCGCTACGAGGTCTGAAGGACGAGAAACCATTTCCATGACGACTTTCGCTAGCCTGCGGAGGCAATCGTCACCGGCCAGATGCCCATAAAGGTCGTTGTAGGGCTTGAAATGGTCCACGTCGATCAATAAAAGTGATATGTCCGTACCGGTCCTGACCGCAAGCCGCCACTCGTGCTCGAGGACATGATCGAGGCGGCGGCGGTTGGCAATCTCGGTCAACCCATCGAGACTGGCCAGGTTCTCGACCAGCCGGAACGCCTTTTCGAGGTCTTCCTCCGCAGCCTTGCGGCTGGAAATGTCGCGCACCACATTGACGAAGCCGAAGGGCTTGGCGGTTGCGGGATCGTGATAGAGGCGGAGGTTCGATTCCATCCACAGATAGCTGCCGTCCTTTTTCTGGCACCGGTACTGAAGGGTTCTTCCTGTATCCGTTGCGCGGCACTCGTCGAGGAAACTCCTCCATTCGGGCAGATCGTCGGGGTGAACAATCTCGCGATATGATCCGCCCACCAACTCCTCAGGCTTCCAGCCAAGAAGCTCGGCGGCGGCCGGCGAGACATACCGCCGCTCGCCTTCGAGATCGGTTAGGACAATCACGTCGCGCGAAGTCTCGGCCAGCAGGCGGAAATATCCCTCGCTGGTCTGGAGGCTCTTCTGGAGACGCCGGCTCTCGGCCATCACAACTTCGAGCAGATAGAGCACCAGCATGGAAACAGCAATAAAAAACTGGAAAGTCAGAATGTGCGCTTCCCGCGATTCAGAATGCATGAGCATGATCGGTCCGTGCCCGCCCGTGGTCAGGAAGCCACCCAGGACGGAGACCACCAGAAGGCCAGAAGCCGATCCGGCCAGGCCCATGCGCAGACCCATCAAAATAAGAGCCGGCAGAATCAGGAAGAGAAAAGGAAACTGGGTTTGCCAGAAGACGTAGAGTGTGACACCGCACAGGAGTGCGAAGGGGCCAAGGAATCTGAGGATCGACTGCCTCGAGAAGCGCACAGTCCGAGTGAAGGACAGGCAAAGCGGCGTGACCGTGGAGATACCCAGCGCGTCGGCTGTCAGCCATAGCCGGAAGGTGTGGGCCATAGCGTTGGCGTGATATCGCTGTAGAGTCAGCGAGGCGAGATATGCCGCGATCACCGGAGCCAGAACCACTCCATACGCCAGGAAATAGAGCAACTGCCGCTTGCGCGTCAGATCAGGGACGGGCACAAGCACTGGATGGAGAAGGAAAGCCGCAACCAGAACTTCGATCATGTTGCAGCCGGCCAGGTAGATCGAGACAGGGGAAGGATTCGCCAGACTGAGGTTGATTCCAACGTCTACCAGGTAGCCGACCGCGACGTAGGCCGGCCACTGCCGTCGGGATGTAAGTAGCAGGACTCCCAGTAAGAGGCCGTTGGACGGCCACAACACGGTAATCCCATGGGAGCGCACATTGAGCAGCAATGCGCAATAGGAGAGGAGCCCGAGCAGCACACCGATGCCTGCGAGCCGCGAGATGGGCGGGACGCGGCTGACGGTCTCCGGTTGCGTGTCTCCTCCGGTCATTTGTTTCCCCGGTTAAGAGTAGCGACCGAACCAAACGCAAACAAGCACATAGTTCACACAAATGTAACTATGGTTATGAGATGCCGTTTACCTCAGCCAGGCCAGCAGCACGACGCCGAGAGCGAGAACCGCTACCGGTATCCAGAACTGGCTGTCTGTCAGGATTGCTCTGAGCAAAAACTACCTCCTCAGGGATAGCGGAAGCTGATTGACTGCTTCGGCGGTTGCCACTCCTCAATTGCACCGTACCACTTTACTTGACCATTCGCGAACGTCATCGTTGCCAATTCTCCGGTGCGGGTTTAGGTTATCGATTAGGTGGACCATCTCGAGTGTCCGCTTGTCCGTTGGAGGTCAAACCATGAATACGACGCTGAGCCCGGTTGAGGTAGCGCAGGCAGCCCAGATCGAAGAGCAGTGGGACGACTTCGTCAGCGGACGCTACAAGGAAGGCAAGAGCGAGGCGGAGTTCCGTAACTACGACGCGAAGGTCGTGCCGACCGTAGCCGAGTTCTACAAGCTCAACCACGAGAACCAGACTCTCGACTTCGTGCTCCGCAAAGAAGCAGAGTATTTCGCTCTGCAAAAGGGTGAAAAATCGATCTGGGAGGCGGCGGATTTCCTCAACACGCTTGTCGACGACAGCGATCCCGATACTGATCTGACCCAGATCGAGCACCTTCTGCAGACGTCGGAGGCCGTCCGCAAGGATGGGCATCCCCGATGGATGGTCGCGGCCGCCTTCGCGCATGACCTTGGCAAGGTTCTGTGCCTTTATGGTGAACCGCAGTGGGCGGTGGTCGGCGACACCTTCCCTGTGGGTTGCGCTTATTCCGATAAGATCGTTTTCCCCGAATACTTTGCGAATAATCCTGATATGAAGGTGCCCGAGTATCAGACAGTGTACGGCATCTACGAGCCCAATTGCGGCCTCGACAGCGTACATATGTCCTGGGGCCACGACGCCTACATCGCGCATGTGATGAAGCCCTATCTGCCCGAAGAAGCTCTCTACATGCTCCGCTATCACTCTTTTTACGCGGCGCACCAGCAGGGCGCGTACAAACACCTGATGTCGAAGCACGACGAGGAGATGTTCGAGCACGCGGTGCGGAAGTTCAATCCTTACGATCTGTATTCGAAGGGACTGGCGCGGCCGGATATCGCAGCTATCAAGCCCTACTACGACGATCTCTTTGCCGAGTTCTTCCCTGCCAGAATCGCCTGGTAGGCGCTGTTCCTCGTCGCTAGAAGAATTTTGTCCGCTTCCACAGCGTCCATCCGGCTCCGAACAGCAGGACGGCAAGAACCAAGCACAATCCCGCGACCCAGTGCACATTCATGGCCAACGGAGGCTGCGCGGCTCCCCACGCGAACCATACAAACAGACCGATGGCCATTACAACGATCAGATAGTCCCACCAGTACCTGGGACATGCGGCATGTTTATCGTCTTCAATGCCCGCCTGCGCAAGGAGTGCGCGGTTGTAGTCGAGGTCGTAGCGATCGCACTCGCGTAGAAGCGCCTGATTCGTCGAAGTGTGCTCTTCCGCGGACGCCGCCGCCGTACTGATCGCGAGCGCGCCGAGAATCATTGTGGCCGATCCGGCGACAATGACAATCTGATGCGAGCGATCCAGACCTGCCAGCTCGCCGAAGACCAGCGCGCCCCAGGCAAGTCCCCAGAGCTGGTTGGTATTTGATAGCGGAATGCCGCGTCCGATCCCGATGTATTTGGTAGCGTATTGCTGAAACAGATCGCCGATGACCCAGCAGAATCCGCCGAGGAAGAGCCAGAAGACGAAGTGGCGGGCAGAGAAGATCTGGGCTGTGAGCGAACGGAGTCCGCCGCCCAGTCCGATTGCAAGCGCAAGCATGGTCCCCAGTTCGCCGATCGTGAAGATGGTGACGAACGACAGAGGATTCATGCCGCTCAGGTACGCCTTCCGATAAGGAACATACATCGTGCCCCACAGCAGGCTGGCTCCGAGGGCTGCCGCGATGCCGGCCGCTGCATGGATTGCATTCGCACCTCCTGAGCGGACGGTGCTGAGACCCAGCATCGTCGCTCCGGCCACAATCGCCACCGAACCCAGAACAACCTTGACCCAGTTCTTGGCAGGAGCGCCTCTCAGTTCCCGGAAGAGCAGGATTCCCCACAGAAGGCCGACGAGACTATTTGCGTTCCACAGAGGAAAAGCGATCGAGAGCCCGACGGCGCGGACCGCAAAGACGGTCAGCGTATTTGCGACGGCCCACAGCCCACCGGCGAGTATCGCCCACACAATGAGATGAGGCTTGGCGATCAGGTCTTTGAATACGTAAGACGTGCCGCGCAACAGGGTGGGAAAGGTCCAGCGCGCGACGAAGACGCCGGCCACCATGCAGAGCGAAATCGTGTACGGTGAGAGGCCTGCAGTGACCAGCTTGGTGGGCGCCTCCGCTGCCCCCAGCCAAGCGCCGGCGGCGATACCGCATAGTACGCCGAGGCCGTGCATGGACCGCGCCGGCATTGCAGATCTCGCTTGCCCGCTGATTTTCGTTGTCTCTAGTGTCACCTGAAAGTTTTCCGATGGGCGCAGGAAGCCACATTAAGCAAAGCGCGCGCTGGAGTCAACCCGAGCGCGAAATATGCTCGCCGGAAACCACAGAAATTTGACGGGAAGCGCGAGCGGCCAGCTGCTATAATTTTAACTGACTGGTTAATCAATGACGAATAAACATATACCCGTACGACAGGACCGGGCCGATCTGACACGAAGGAACATCTTGCGCGCCGCAATCCGCGAGTTCAGCGCGCACGGCCTGGCAGGGGCGCGTACCGACGCCATCGCCGAGTCGGCAAAAGTCAACAAGGCGCTGCTCTACTACTACTTCAAGAGCAAAAGCGGCCTGTACGCTGCGGCATTTGAAGAGATTGCCAGCACGATCGTCGAGCGCGCGCTCACAGCCCTTGATCCAAAACATAGTGCGGGAGAGCGCATCCTGCGCGCAGCAGTGGACCACTTCGACCGCATTCTCACGCGTCACGAATTCCAGAGCCTGCTGCAGCAGGAGATGGTCCGCTTCCGGCGCGGCGAGAGTGGCGATGTGCCGCATCTCGTAGAGAAAGTATTCAAGCCGTTGTTGATTAAGCTGCAGGAAACCGTTCAGGAAGGCATTCGCAGCGGCGAGTTGTGCGAAGTCGACTCGCTTCAGGTGGTGTATTCGATGCTGGGCGCGAATGTCTTCTATTTTCTGAGCGCGCCCATGATGCGGTTCGCGCTGCCCTTCGATCCGTTCGACGCAGCGGCGCTCGAAGCCCGGCGGCGGGCAGCAGCGCAGTTCCTGGGCAAAGCTCTCTTCGTTGACCGCGTTCACGGCGCGAAGGTTGCCAAGCGGGTCCTGGCCGATATGCCTATGCCCGCGGTCAAGAAAGATCGATTTGGGAGAAAGTACTTATGAACGCACGCAACCGCGTGTTTATCCTGCTTGGAATCCTGGCGCTCATCTCTGCCGGATGGTATTTCTTTTCGACAGAGCGCTCGGGCGATCTCCAGTTAATCGGTACCGTGGATGCGAATGAAGTTGTCGTCAGCTCGCGCATCCCCGGCCGCATACAGACGCTCACAGTCGACGAGGGCGACGATGTAAAAGCCGGGCAACTAATCGCCACCATTCAGAGTGATGATCTGGCAGCGGCGCGAAACGCGGCGGATGCGCTCGCCAACAGCCAGCAATACATGCTGCAGCAGGCAGCCGACACCGAGCGCCAGACACGAGGCAGCACATCGAGCCAGGTTGCGAATGCCGAGGCGCAACTGCGTGCCGCGCAGGCAGCTCTGGCGCAGGCGCAGGCACAGTACGAGCACCAGGAGGCCGACACTTCGCGTACCGTGGCCCTGGCCAGGCAGGGAGTGATGAGCGCGCAGTCGCGGGACGAAGCGGCGACCTCACTCAACGCGGCAAAGGCCGCTGTGGACACGGCACAAGAGAATGTGGCCGCGGCGGAAGCCTCGCTCAAGGTAGCAAAAGCGAACACCATTCAGGCACAGGCGCAGGCCAAGGCAGTGGATGCAACGCGCAGTCAGATGCACAATGCCCAAGCCCTCGCGGACCAGGCTCAGGTGGAACTGGATTACTCTCGCGTTGTCTCGCCGATCTCCGGCAAGGTGAATGTAAGAGCGGCGCGGCAGGGCGAGGTAGTTTCGCCCGGCACACCAATCGTGACCATCACAGACCTGACCCAGACATGGATCTACGCCCCGTTGCCTGAGACCGAAGCCGATTCGGTGCAGATTGGCGACAGCCTGCGCGTGGTGATGCCGAGCGGCGCGACCATTCAGGGCAAAGTGATCTCCAAGTCGGCGGAAGCGGACTTCGCGACGCAGCGCGACGTGAGCCGCCGCAAGCGGGACATCAAGACCATCCGGCTGAAGCTGCTCATCGACAATCCCGGCATGAAGTATGTGCCCGGAATGATCGCGGAGGTTTACATCCCGAAAAGCAAGCTGGTGTCGCAATGAATGCCAGCAGGCCCGGCGCCGCGATTGCGGTTGAAAACATCGTAAAGCGCTATGGAGATTTCGAAGCCGTAAAGGGAGTCACATTCGAAGTCGGTGACGGGGAAATCTTCGGCCTGCTCGGACCGAACGGCGCAGGCAAAAGCACGCTTATCCGCATGATGACGACGCTGATTCCGGTCAGCAGTGGCAGGGCGATCGTTGCCGGGCATGACGTTTCGCGTGAACCTGATGCGGTCCGGCGAGTGATCGGAGTTATTCCCCAGGCGCTCACCAGCGATATTGATCTGACGGTTGAGGAAAACCTTTCCATCTATGCGAAGCTCTACGAAGTGCCGAGAGCGGAGCGCAAGCGAAACATCGAAGAACTGCTTGAAGCCGTGGATCTGACCAAGTGGCGCGGTGCGCAGACCAAGACGCTTTCAGGCGGAATGCGGCGGCGACTTGAGATCGCCCGCGGCCTGGTCCACAATCCTCGCATTTTTTTCCTCGATGAGCCCACTACGGGGCTCGATCCCGTCTCGCGCGTGGCCGTGTGGGAGATGCTGGAGAGTCTAAGGAAGAGCCATCATCTCACCATGCTGATTACCACGCATTACATGGAAGAGGCCGATCATCTATGCGACCGCATCGCCATCGTTGATCACGGTAAGCTAGTTGCGCTCGATACTCCTATGGCGCTCAAAGCCAGCGTTCCGGGGACCAATGTTGTAGAAGCGCAGTTCACCCACGAATCCGACGAGTGGCCTGCACGACTGAAGCAGCTGGCCGGCGTAACCGAAGTGGAATCGCATGGCTCGGGCATGTACAAGCTGCTTACCGCCGACGGTTCACTTACGACTACGCAGCTTGTGGAGATGGCGGTGGGTAGAGGTGAAGTGATCAAGGCGCTGAGCGTTCAGACAACGACGCTAGATGACGTTTTCGTTCACTACACGGGGCGTCAGCTCCGCGACGAACAGGTGAAGGCGGTTGGGTTCATGATGCCGCCGCGCCCAGGGATGCAACCATGACACGAATGATGGCGATTGTAGAACGCGAGATGCGGAAGTTCTTCCGCTCTCCGGCGCTGATGATGGTTTCAATGACTCTGCCGCTGGTGCAGCTGCTTATCCTCGGCAACGCCTTCGGCGGCAAGATTCGCGGCGCACGTATGGGAGTCGTCGATTACGACCACGGCTCCCAGTCCTTGAAGATCCACGAGGCTTTTGATTCGATCGCCGTGAACATCGCTACCTTCACAACCGTTCCTTACAACGACGAGCAGCAGGCGCGTGAGGACGTGCGCACGGGAAAGATCGATGGCGCCGTGATCATTCCGGCGCAGTATTCCCGGCGTGCGCTCGCCGGCGATTCGCCGACAATTGGCCTGGTGGTCGATAACTCCGACCAGACGATGAGCAGCAGCCTTGAAGCAGAAATGCAGTCGCTGGTCGATGCGTTGAATGCCCCAGTCATCCAGCCTAAGGTTGTACAAAACATCGCGCTCGAGATTGTCGAGCTCTACCCTTACGTCGAATACATGAAATATCTCCTCGCGGGTTCCATAACGCTCGCGATGTACGTGGCTGTGATGATTGGCGGAGGCATGCTGTATATCGACGACAAGGCGCGAGGCGTACACGAGGGCTATCTCGTCACCCCCATCACCCGGCTCGAACTGGTGCTGGGGTTGAACCTTGCGGGGACTATCAAGGCCGTTCTGTCGGGCATTTGCCTCACCGTTATCGGCTCGCTCATGGCGGGTCTGGGGGTGATCTTTAATCCCATATCGGCTCTGCTTCTGCTCCTGCTGATTCTTTCCACCTCAATCGCGTTCAACGGGTTGATGTTCCTCATGATGGTGCGCGTCGAAGACCCCCTGGTACCGCGCGCCATGTTTGGAGTACTGAACACGCTGCTGTTCTTTCCCAGCGGAGCGATCTCACCCATAACCGGATTTCCACCATGGCTCAAGGCGATTGCGGTCGCAGATCCTTTCACCTACGCAGTACACGGCTTTAAAGCTGTACTACTCAAGGATGGCGGCTTTACGGCCATCCGCACCGACCTGCTTTTTCTATTTGGGTTTGGGATTGCGACATTGCTGATCGCGACTCCGCTGTTCAAGCGGACTCTGTAGCGACCAGTAAGCCGCGACGCTGCCATAGCATTTTCGGAAATGCCGTTATGCGAAGCAACAATCGTGAAGTCAACGCGACCAGCAGGACGCGGTCCCCACGGACGAGTCTTCGTTCGTGGCGTGTAGCGAGCGGTGACCCGGCACAATTCGAAAATGGCACATAATTTCCGAAAATGCCATATCCTCTTTGTTTGGAGGAAACTGTTTCATGCTTAACCTTGAAGGTCGCGTCGTCGCCGTCTTCGGACTGGCCAACAAACGCAGCATCGCCTGGGGCATCGCCCAGAAGCTACAGCAGGCCGGAGCCCGGCTCGCGATCAGCTATCAGAATGAGCGCATGAAGGCGGAGGCGCATGAGCTGATCTCCGATCTTCCCGGCGCGGAGGCCTTTCAGTGCGACGTTTCGAATGACGAGGAGATTCACCACGTCTTTGCGCAGATCAAAGAGCGCTACGGCAAGCTCGACGTGCTGGTCCACTCCATTGGTTTCGCTCCGGCCGAGGAGCTGAAGAATGACTTCGTGCAGACGACGCGCGACGGATTTCGCATCGCGCACGATGTGAGCGTCTATTCGCTCATCGCGCTCAGCCGCGGCGCTGCTCCACTCATGACCGATGGTGGCAGCATCATTACGCTGACATACTACGGAGCGGATAAAGTTGTTCCACACTACAACGTGATGGGTGTCGCCAAGGCCGCGCTTGAAGCGACAGTCCGCTACCTTGCCGCCGACCTCGGGAAGCAGAACATCCGCGTCAACGCGATCTCCGCTGGACCGATCAAGACTCTCGCCGCCCGCGGCATTGGAGGCCTGAGCGATATGCTGAAGGCTCACGCCGAGCGCGCGCCGCTGCACCGCAACACCGAGCAGTTGGAAGTCGGTGGCGCCGCTGTCTTCCTGGCGTCGGAGATGGCCAGCGGCATCACCGGAGAAACCATCTTTGTCGACTCCGGCTACAACATCATGGGCTTCTAAGGCAGAATTCCCAAATTTGGCTCGCAGACCGGCCGGGGAACTTTGCGGCCGGATTTCAGCGTAGTTCCACTCAGAGTGGGTTTCGTACAGTAGGTTTCGCGAGATGATCAAGTTCCTTGTGTGGTGCATTCTTCTGTTCTTCTGCTGGCCGCTGGCGCTTCTGGCGCTGATTGCTTATCCCTTCGTATGGCTGATTCTGTTGCCGTTCCGGATCGTGGGGATCGCCGTGGGTGGCGCTCTCGATCTCGTCGCAGCCATCATTTTTCTTCCGGGTCGTCTGCTCCGAGCGATCTAACTCTGCGCCCCGTAGGCAAAGCAGCGACCGGTCACAAATCGCTCAATTCCCTTCCCGCCGGCCTCGTCCTGGTGCACACTAGAACCAGGAGGCACACCCCGAGTGCTGGAGGAAATCCGAACCGGTCGCGGCGTCTCATCGCCTTTCGGTAGCTGGGCATCGATCGTCGCCCATAGCGTGCTTCTGGTGCTGCTGATTGCCGCGGCGCATCACGCCTGGCAGGTCCGTCCGGTAAGCACCCGCGGCGGACAGCATGCGACGGTTCTCTACTGGGAGGGCTCGGTCGGGACGGGGATAGCCCGGGCGCACCAGCACGGCGCGGAGAAACTCGCGCCCGCGAGGACGACTCCACGAAACAGCCCTCTGACTCCACCGCACGAAAAGCCACTCAATCCCGACGTGCCGCAAGCCTCTGAATCCGTAGCCGCGAATCCAGCGGGAAGCTCAACGTCACTATCGCAGAACAGTGGAACCGGAGACGGCTCTCAGGACGCGACTCCAGCCTTTCCGATATATTCGCCGTCTCCCCATATCGACAGATCGCTGCTGCCGAAGGCCGACGAGAATGTCGTGGTCGACGTCAACGTCAGCGCGCTGGGCGAGGTGCTCGACGAGAAGCTGGTGCACGGGCTCGGAACCAGTGTGGACCAGACGATTCTCGACGTTGTCCGCAGCTGGAAGTTTCACCCGGCGACTGTAGACGGAAACGCCGTATCATCTGTGGCGGAGCTGGTCTTTCCTCTGGGCCAGAAGTGGCGCGGATAGCCTCGGTCTGGCTCCTGCAACAGTGCAGGCTAAGCTCGCCCTCTTGTGAACAGCCGCAAGATTAAGGTGAGAATCACCGCGCCAAGTACGGCGACGAGGATCGTATAGATCATGCCGCCCGATCCGCGGAAGCCCAGATGCTTCATGATGAAGCCGCCGATGAGAGCGCCAATGATACCGATGACGATATCCATGATCGCGCCGTAGCCGCTCCCCTTCATGATCTTGCCGGTAAGCCAGCCAGCGATCAGGCCGACGATAATCCACCACAGAATTGCCATAGAGCCTCCGGGTTGGTGCGGCAATGACGTTTCCACAGCCGCGGCAGGGTCGTCAAGTCTGAATTTGGAAGGTGCCAGGGAGACCTCGGTGGGCCACCTTCTGTAACCTCTCTCACCGGTCGCGAGTCCAACAAGGGGAATAGTGTTTTAGGAGGATTTTGTGAGGCTGCCATATCTCTCGAACAGGGTCGGAAGGTGGACGCTGCTGGCGGCCATCGCTGCGGCCGGCCTTATCGGCTTAAGGCCTGACCATAAGGCCCAGGCAGCTGGCAACGGGGACGCGAGAAAGCCTGTGCTGGTCGAGCTATTTACTTCCGAAGGGTGCTCGAGCTGCCCGCCCGCGGATGCGCTGCTGCAGGCGATCGATCGCGAGCAGAATATTCCCGGCGCGCAGGTGATTGTGCTGAGTGAACACGTGGACTACTGGGACCACGAAGGCTGGCGCGATCCTTTCTCGTCTGCTGAGATGACGGCCCGGCAGGATGCTTACGTCTCCCGATTCTCGCAGGAAAGCGCCTATACGCCCGAAGCTGTCGTCGATGGAAGTCGCGGTCTCACCGGCAGCGACCGCAGAGCCCTGATCAGTGCCGTTCAGGAAGCTGCGCAGCAACCGAAGATCGAAATTGCGATCGCAAACGCCGCAGTCAGCGGTAAGGCTGCCGGAGCAACCGTGACTGCTGGCGCACATCCCGGGACTGATCTTTACGCTGTGCTCGCGGATGATCACGACGAGTCCAGCGTCTCCCGCGGAGAAAACTCGGGTCGCCACCTCGAACACGTGGCCGTAGTACGGGTGATAGAAAAGGTCGGTTCACTGAATGATGGCTTCAGCAGGCCGATCCACGTTGGTCTGCCCGATCACCCACAGGCAAAGATGCGGCTTGTGGTCTTCGCGCAGGAGCGGAAGACAGGTCACATTCTGGGCGTTGCCGAAGTCAGCCTGTGACCTGCGATAAGCGAGATCAGCCGCACACGCAGTCTTCCTGACCGCAATAAGAACAACATTGGCAATAGCCCTGCGGACTGGGCGCGAAGCGCAATTCGCCATGCGCGCAGCACTCGCCGTCCGCGCAGGACCAAGACCCGCCGGCGATGGAGGGGATCACCAGGACCTCATCGCCATCCTTGAAGGCATACTTCTCGTTGCCGAGAAAGCGAATGTCTTCTTCGTTCACATAGAAGTTGATGAAGCGGCGAACCTGGCCCTGCTCGTCGCGGAGATGCGTCTTCAAGGCCGGAAAGGTCGTTTCAATCTCGGTGATCAGCTCCGGCAGATTGCCGGCATTCGACTGAACCTCACGGGTTCCGTTGGTGTGCTTGTGGAATGCGTTGGGCAGCAGGACTCTAACGGACACTGACGCCTCCAGACACGAGCTCGTGCTCTTCACTTTGTTCCTCCAGATAGGTTTCGAAATCGGACAGGCGCGGACGGACAGGCGCCTCAAGCTCGTAGGCTCCGGCCAGCGCGTCAGTGGTCTTGAGGCCGTTGCCAGTGACGCAGGTGACAGTAATCTCATCAGGACGGATGCGTCCATGCGCATAGAGGCGGGCGGTAACGGCAGTGGTGACTCCCCCTGCTGTCTCGGTGAAGATACCTTCGGTTTCGGCCAGCTCCTGGATCGCTGACACGATCTCGATGTCAGAAACGTCCTCGGCCCAGCCACCGCTCTCGCGAATGCAGCGCGCCGCATAGATACCGTCCGCAGGGTTGCCAATCGCGAGCGAGCGTGCGATCGTCGAAGGCCGCTGCGGATCGATGTGTGCAGCGCCGGTCTTGACCGCCGTCGCGATGGGTGAACATCCGGTGGCCTGTGCTCCAAAGAAGCGCACTTCCTTCTCTTCGACCAGGCCGAGGGCGATCAGCTCCTTGAAAGCCTTGCGGATTTTCGTGATCAGCGATCCGCCCGCCATGGGCACGACTACGTTGTCGGGCAACCGCCAGCCGAGCTGTTCGGCAATCTCGAATCCTACTGTCTTCGAGCCTTCCGCATAGTAGGGCCGCAGGTTTACGTTGACGAATCCCCAGTTGTAGCGGTCGGCGATCTGCGAGCAGAGGCGGTTGACGTGATCATAGTTGCCGTCGATGCGGACGAGCTTCGCGCCGTAGACTTGGGTGTTGAGAATCTTCGCAGGCTCGAGATCGGCAGGAACAAAGATGTAGCTCTTGAGACCAAGCCGCGCGGCCTGCGCAGCGACTGCGTTGGCCAGGTTTCCAGTCGACGAGCACCCTACAGTATCGAAGCCAAATGCCTGCGCGTTGGCCAATGCGACCGACACCACGCGATCCTTGAAGCTCAGCGTGGGCAGACAGACGGCGTCGTTCTTGATGTAGAGGTTGCTCCCCCCGTTTCCCATTCCGATGCGCTCGGCGAGCCGCGGAGCACGAAGCAGCGGAGTCCAGCCTGCGGGAGTGGGCGGCACGTAATCGTCGGGCACGGGCAGCAGCGCCTGGTAGCGCCACATGCTGTCCGGGCCTTTGGCGATCGCCTCGCGGGTAAAGGTGCTGCGGGCAGCCTCAAGGTCGCACTGGACCTCAAGGGGAGAGAAGCATTCGTCGCAGATGGAAAGCGGCGCGTTGCCATACCGCTTGCCACATTCCCGACATCGCAATTCATAGGCATACGCCATAAGACCCCTCGTTTCCTGAAAACCAACTTCAGGAGCGGCGGCGGGACCCAGCGGGGCTTTCCCCTATGGGTACAAATGCACGGGCACGCGTGACGAACTCTGCCAAAACTTCTGGAACTGCGGTACTACTGGGATTCAGCGAAGTGCGATACAGACTGCACCCCGAATCTCATGTTCCCCTTATCCGTCTCCGGAATCGGGAGAGAGTTGACACCGATGTCTCAGATTGCCTGAGCCGGTTGTCGTGGCGTCACAGGGCCCGTCCCTCAGCCACTCTTCATGAAATTCAGGCTCGCTCCTAAGAGCAAACTTGAATATTCATTAGATAACACAAGACCGATGGCGTTGCAAGCGTCGCATTTTCGACGGAGCTATGGAATCCTGGCGAGTATGCTCGCCGTCTTTTCATTGGCGGCTGGGGCCGCAAATGGATGCGCCCCCTAACGGAGAAATAAATGTACGCAATCACAGGAATCACCGGCAATGTTGGCAGCGTAGTCGCGCGCACTTTGCTCGAAAGAAATCTGCCTGTCAGAGCCATCGTGCGCGACCCCGGGAGAGCCTCCTCATGGGCGGAGCGTGGCTGCGAAGTCGCAGTAGCCGATATCAACGACACTGGCTCGCTCACAGCGGCATTCAGCGGGGCTGAAGGCGTCTTTGTGCTCGTTCCGCCTAACTTCGATCCCGAGCCCGGCTTTCCCGAGGCTCGGGCGATTGCCTCCACACTCAAGAGTGCAGTTGCAGCGGCAACGCCGGGTAAAGTCGTCTACCTATCAACGATTGGGGCACAGGCCACGCAGACGAATCTACTCACACAGCACACCATCATCGAGCAAGAGCTTCGTGAATCGTCAATACCTATCACATTTCTCCGTCCGGGCTGGTTCATGGAGAACTCCAGTTGGGACGTCGCGCCGGCGCGCGAGCATGGAGCGATTCCGAGCTTTCTTCAGCCGCTGGACAAGCCCGTGCCGATGGTGGCGACGGCGGATATCGGAAGCGTCGCGGCGGACCTGCTCATAGAAACCTGGTCTGGCCATCGAGTCGTCGAGTTGGAAGGCCCGCGTCGTGTGACGCCGAACCAGATCGCCGCTACCTTCGCCGATCTGCTGGGACGGCCAGTAAGGATGGATATCGTCCCGCGCGACACATGGGAAACCCTGTTCCGGTCACAGGGCATGCAGAATCCGGAACCGCGCATTCAGATGCTCGATGGCTTCAACCAGGGCTGGATCGAGTTCGAGAGCGGCGAAGCAGGCTCTCGGAAGGGTAACGTCGCGCTGAGAACCGTGCTGAAAACGCTGGTCGAGCGCGCAAGCCAGTGACTAGCCGACGCTGCCTGCGCTGAGGAATCAGCGCCGCTTCAGAGCTTCCAATTCATCGAGCGTCCGCGGCCAGTCCGCGCCCAGCAGCCGCGAGAGGCTGCGGTCGGCTAGAACCTTGCCGCCGGTCTGGCATTGGGCGCAGTAATTCGTCTCGTTGTCAGCGTAGCGAATACGCTGAATCGGCTCTCCGCAGCGCGGACATGGCTGTCCGAAGCGTCCATGCACAGCCATGTCCTTGCGGAAAGCCGTGACCTTTTCCGGGAAGCCGGACTTCGCTTCTTCGCGCAGCCGATCGATCCAGAGTTGCAGAGTGTCGCGCGTGGCCTTGTAGAGCTTCTCCCACTCGTCCTGTTTCAGCTTGTGCGTAAGCGTGATCGGCGACAACTGCACCGCGTGCAGGATCTCGTCGGAGTAGGCATTACCGATGCCGCTGACGATGCGTGGATCGGTGAGGGCGCGCTTGAGGGTGCGATTCTCGGCGGTGAGGGCGGACTTGAATGCGTCCAGGTCGCTGGAGAAGATTTCAATTCCTCCCGGATCGACGGAGCGCAGGGCTTGTTCTCCGCTAAAGACGTGCAATGATGCGCGGCGCTTTGTACCGGCCTCCGTGAGGACCAGAGAACCGTTCGGAAAATCGAACGCTGCGAGATTGTTTCGGCCCGCCAGCTTCGCGGCGAGAGGCTTCCAGTGCAGGCGTCCGGCAATCATCAGGTGCAGCACCAGCCATAGATCATTGTCGAGTCCGATAGCGATGCGTTTGCCGATCCGCCGCAGCTTGCGCACTACTTGGCCTTCAGCGCTCGTGATCGGAGGCTGCGCGGTCCGGAGGAGAAACGCGCTGGCAATCCGCACCTGTTCCAGTGGCTGGCCAATGATGCGCGTCTCCAGCGCGCTGATATACGCCGATATGTCAGGCAGCTCGGGCATGCGTATCAGCTTGCACGGATGCGTCCAGGGTTGCAACTACTCGAAGAGTTCAGGCTGCGACGGGGCATCTTCTGGGTCGCGAAAGTTGTGCAGGCCGACACCGACGAGCCGGAAGCGCTGCTGCGGACCGAGGTGGACCCGTTCGAGAAGGGCGATCGCGATATTGGTCAGATCTTCGCAGGAGGACGGAGGCTGGACAGGCGTAAGGCTGCGTGTCAGGATATCGAACTCTCTCGTCTTTAGCTTGAGAACCACGGTCCTGCCAACACGTACCTCCTTGCGCGATGCTGTCCAGACCTTCTCAGCAAGGCGCCGGATCATCGGCTCGGTTTCTATGAGCGGCACATCTTTCTCAAACGTGTCCTCGGCAGAGATCGATTTCGTCGGCCTGTCGGGAACCACCGGACTTTGATCGATGCCGCGAGCCAGCTCGTAGAGACGAGCACCATAGCGGCCAAATCGGTCTTCCAGCACCGGTAGCTCGACGCTGCGCAGATCTCCTACCGTCTTGATTCCTAGCTCCTGAAGCCTCGTCTCAGTCACCCTGCCCACGCCGGGGATGCGCCCGACGGGCAGCGGAGTAAGAAATGTCTCGACCTCTTCGGGTTGGATAACAAAGAGTCCGTCCGGCTTGCGCCAGTCAGAGGCGACCTTGGCGAGGAACTTGTTCGGGGCAACGCCAGCCGAAGCGGTCAGCTGCAGCTCTTCGCGAATCTGCTCACGAATTGTTCGCGCCACGCGCGTGGCCGTCGGCAGATCAGTCTTGTTTTCCGTCACGTCAAGATAGGCTTCGTCGAGCGACAGCGGCTCAATCAGATCGGTGTGGCGCTTGAAGATGTCGCGCACGCTGCGCGAGACGGCACGATAGCGTGTGAAATCCGGCGGGACAAAGATCGCTTCGGGGCAGAGCCGCTCCGCGCGCATGGCCGGCATAGCTGAGCGGACGCCAAAGGATCGGGCTTCATAAGAAGCGGCGCAGACAACCGAGCGATTGCCGAGCCACGCCACCACCACAGGCTTGCCGCGCAGTCCGGGATCGTCGCGCTGTTCGACAGAAGCATAAAATGCGTCCATGTCGATGTGGATGATCTTGCGGACGCTCATCGGCATCATCTTATGCTTCAATTTCCTGAGCGGCGAGCCGTGCTAAAGCGGCGGAAAGCGCTGAGTCGACGAGGTGTGCCTTCGGATCAGCCAGGAAGCAGCGCAGTAGAACCGCGACGCCGCAGTTCGAGGGCGCCTTGCCTTGCCTCAGGCGGAACGGTTAGCCCGCACTGACTCGTAAGCTTAGTATGCCGGGAGGTCAATTTGAGTCCGGAAAGTAATCCGCGAACGAACGATTCCGCAGCGCGGAATATAGCGGAGCCATGCCAGCAGGGTCCGTACCTCCGAATCTTCAAGTCGAATGTCTATGTTCGCGATCACGATCGCAGCGTGAAGTTCTACGTCGAACAGCTTGGATTCTGCGTGGTGGCGGATGCCCGCTTCGAATTTGGCCGCTGGGTGGCGATCGCGCCTCCCGATGGAAGCACCATCCTCGCGCTCACCGCGCCGAAACGCGGCTCGGAGAACTTCAAGCTGATTGGGCGGAACACCAACATCGGATTCATTGCCGAAGACATCAATGCCACGTATGAGCTTTGGCTCAGCCGGGGAGTGCGCTTCGAGAATCCTCCCCAATCTCAGCTTTGGGGCGGAACGTTCGCCAGGTTCATGGACATCGATGGGAACTCTTTTGAACTCCTTGCCTCCGACGAGATGAGCCGCGAGATTGAGTCACAACGGCATGCTGCCGAGGAGAAACTGGAGGCGGAGCGGCGCGCTGCGCAGGAGATGGAGATCGCGAAACAGGTCCAGGCGCGGCTCTTTCCGCAGATTCTTCCTGCTGTAAAGACCCTCGACTATGCCGGCGTCTGCATTCAGGCGCGACACGTAGGCGGCGACTATTATGATTTTCTGACTCTGGGGCCGGAGCGGCTCGGATTGCTGATCGGAGACATCTCTGGCAAAGGCATTGCCGCCGCGCTCCTGATGGCGAATCTGCAGGCCAACCTGCGCAGCCAGTTCAGTCTCGCCCGCGACGAACCACACACCTTCCTCCAGTGTGTGAACCAGCTCTTTTACGAGAACACCGTCGACAGCGCCTATGCCACCGTCATCTTTGCCGAGTATGACGGCATCGAGCGGCGCCTGCGCTACGCAAATTGCGGCCATCTGTCGGCGCTGCTTCTGCACCGCGATGATTCTTTGGAGCGATTGCAGTCTACAGGCACGGTTCTCGGCCTGTTCAAGGAGTGGAATAGCCCGACGGTCGAGTGTCAACTCTCCACCGGCGACATTCTTGCGCTCTATACCGATGGCGTGACCGAGTCCTTTAATCCTGACGGAGAAGAGTTCGGAGAGGAGCGCCTTGTCGAAGCTTTGAAGCGCCATCGCGAACTGCCCGCCCGCATGATCATCTCTTCGATCGTCGCTGACATTCAGCGCTTCAGCCCCGACGAGCAGCACGACGACATTACTCTGATCGTGGCGAAATGCAGGAGTTGAGCACGCGAAAACCCAAAAATTCCTGCCCGGATATGCGATGGGTGGGCGTGGAGATTGATCGATTTCGTCGTCGAGTCTGAGATCGGCTCTTCCAGCGACTCGACGGCCCGGTCCTCTTTGCACCCTACAGCAGCGGCACGGGCCGCCATTCCATATAGTGGTGCGTTTGATCCTCGCGGACGACGGAAAAGCCCAGGCGCAGATGGAAGCGGAGAGAGCCAGGATTGAAGCGGAAGACGCAGCAGCGGATGGGCAGCCTGACCTTTGCAGCTTCCTGTTGCACCCGCTGGACGAGCACAGTTCCGATTCCCTTACCTTGCAGTTTCGGATGGACGGCGATATCTACCAGTTGCAATTCGCCATCACCGGGCGCGACCCATAACCGGCCAACCGGCTTGCTGTCGAGCAGCACCACGTGGTAGCAGGAGTTCGGGTACATTTGCGTGTACTCAGACAGCTGAGCGCGAAACTGCATCCGGATGAGCTGTTCTTTTTGCGCTGCGGAGATGGGCGCGAGCTCGAACTCCGGCCCGCGGAGCGCCGAATAAAGGTCGTACAGAAAAATCTCATCCTGCGGCAGCGCTGGGCGAACTACAAGAGTGGACATGGCTCAAGGGTGCAGCGGCCGACCGGACTTCAGTCCGGTCTCTGGCCGGCAAAGTTTGCTAACTCCGCGGGGGGAAAACTCCCTGCATGGCGATGCAGAAGTTGAGCGTGAGATACGGCATCAGGTTGTTGTGCGGCTGGTTGCCGCCCGCCGGACCCACCATATTCGCATTCATGTATAGATTCGGCGTTGGGGCGCCGGTACTGTAGGCATTCGCGGGGCTGCCCCCTGTCTTTACAAGAACTGCGTTGCCCGGCTGGCCGGATTGTCCTTCAACTCTGGGGCCATCGATACAGTTGATGCTGTGAGTGTGAGCTGGCATCTGAGAGGTCAGCAGGCTGACGTTAGCCGAGCCGCCGGTTTCGCCAAGATCGTGCAGGGACAGACCAGGGCCCTGGCCCCAGAACATAGGCGCGTTGCCCTGCAGATTAGGAAGGGCAAAGTTGGTTCTCCCGTCTCCGCCATAGGTGGTCCCAAGCAGTGAGAAAAGCGCCGTGTTCTGGGAGATGGGCAGAAGCTGGCCGTTGCAAAAGGCCCATCCCCTGGGCGCGAAGTTGAACGGGAATATCCTTATCTCTGCTACAAACGGATTTGCCATTGGGCGTGCTCCTTGCGGCTAGTTCTGGCTGGGGAATATTCCCTGCAGCGCGATGCAGAAGTTCAGTGTGAGGAAAGGCTGCATATTCTGATGCGGCTGGCTGCCCCCGACTGTCGCCAGCACACCCGGGTACATTGGCACGAGATTGGTCGCGGAGCTGTTGTATTCCGCTGCCCCGCCCAGCAGATTGGAGGTCGGATTGGGCGCATTTGCCACCGTGTTGGTGACGCTCCACGTATGGGTGTGAGTTGGGATCTCTGAGATCGAGAGCGTGTGATTCTGCTCGCCGCCCTTCTGTCCGAGATAATATCCGTTGCCCATATGTATGGGAGTCTGGCCCTGCAGATTCGGCAGGCCGAAATTCACCCGTCCGTCGCCTCCGTAAGTGGTTCCGAGCAACGAGAACAAGGCCTGATTCTGATTGATGGGCAGGAGCTGCCCGTTGCAGAGCGCCCAGCCTTTGGGGGCAAAATTGAAACTCATAATCCTGATCTCGGATAGAAATGGCTCAGACATGTGTCGTTCTCCTTGTCGCCGGCTAACTCTGACTCGGGTATATCCCGTAGAGGGAGAGGATGAAACTCACGCACAGATAGGGCTGAAAATTGTCGTGGGGCTGACTTCCTCCGACGGAACTGATCGCAGGAGCCATTGTAGCTGTCCCGGGTTTGCCCTGATCATAGATGTCGGGTCCCGCGGCTAGAAAGTTGCCGTTTGGGAGAGAAGCGGTATTCGAATTCGTTGTGGCAGAGACTGTGTGTGTGTGGGCCGGTATTGTAGTTGTCGTCAGGGTGACGGTTTCAGCACCGCCGTTCTGAGCTAGTGTGAACCCCGATCCCTGATGGATCGGAAGCCTGCCTCTCAGGTCCGGCAGCGCGAAGGTACTTTGGCCGTCGCCGCCGTAAGTGGTGCCGATAAGGTTGAACAGGGTCTCATATTCGGAGATGGGGAGCAGTTGCCCCTGGCAGAACATCCAGCCATATGGAGCGAAGTTGCCCCCGAACATACGTATCTCACCTACGTAGGGCTGACCCATGGCTCATTTCCTCCCAAACCAAGGAATTTGAATTATCGGCTGGAGTTTCTTTGATCAGTGTCTAAGGAGTGTGCGTGTGACAGCGACCAACACTACTACGGCGATCCTCAAGTTCGCAAGAGAAAAATGACAAGAGCAAAAGCGGCGGCCGGACCTACATTTGCGTGCATGCCTGCGGCTCCGCCAACGGCTCCGGGCAGATCTCTTTTTCTTTGTTTCTAGCATTCATCTGGTTGTGCTACACTTCGCGCGTCTCAGCCCGGGCTGCGCTGTACTCCCCCGCTTTCAGCCTGGATATACGAGCAGTTCGTCTCAACGGTCGATTGCAGTTCCGAGCCTGGTTCGAAGTTGGTGAAGCGTGGCGCAACCACGCGGCGGAGGAGGGTGTATGCAGGAGCTGAGAGCAAGAGCGGCCCGTTGGGCTATCGTCGTACAGAAAACGCGCGCGTTGCCGTGCGTGGCGGGTTTGGCGGCTCTGCTGTTCGCGGTGCCTGCTTTTGCACAAACCTTCGGCCCGTCTGGCTCAATCACCGTTAGCGGCACCGTCGGCACGTCGGTAGGCGCCCCGATCACAGTGACGAGCCTGCCGGGCACGGTTACCGCCATTTCGGTGAAGCTTACCAATCTCAACGTTACCGGTTCGAACGGCGGTGGTCTGAACAGCGTAGCGATGGTGCTCGTTTCTCCCGGTGGCACAGCTTTGGACCTGCTCTCCGGCGTCTGCAACTCGGGGAATACCACCATCACGCTAGCCGATACAGGCGCGACAGGTTCGGCAAACAACATGGGCCTGATGCCCGGCGTAGGCTTCGGCAACGCGTGCCCCAGCGCGCTCTCAGGTACGTACCTGCCCACCGACTACTTTCCCGGCGACGACACCTTCAACTCTCCGGGCCCTGGGACGTCCTACGATTCTGCCGGAATTGGCAGCACTGCATGCGGGATGATCCAATCTGGAGTCACTTGCGGTTCATATAACTTCGCCACTGCTTTCGGCCTACCCGCCAACCCGTCCAATCTGGACGGCACCTGGACACTGTATATAGCCAACCAGGCGGGTGCACCATACACGCCAGCCGGATCGCTCGGATCTTGGTCCATCACATTCACTACGGAATCTGCCGCGGCGACCACGACATCCATTTCAGCCAGCCCGAATGGCTCGACGTCGCTTGTCTATACGAGCAGTAATGTGCACGGCGATGCCACCACACCCACCAATGTGGCACTCACCGCTACCGTGACTTCCGGCGGCTCACCCGCCACGGCGGGCACTGTCACCTTCTACGACAGCACCGGCACCAGCGCCGGCATGGGCACCGTTCTCGCCACAGGCATCGCTGTCAACGGTTCCGGCCAGGCGCAAACAAACGTGACTTTTTCGGGAGCCAAAGAAGGTTCCCGCAGCATTTCGGCAGTATTCAGCGGAACTTCCTCATATGCAGCGAGCACTTCGTCTCTGGCGTCGGTTTTAACCACCAACCATCCGTACAATCCCTCCGGTGCCACGTTCTGCAACGGTCCGATCACGGTTAACAGCACCGGCGCCGGGACACCCTATCCCTCGCTGCTGGCTCTGGGCACGGGTTTTTCGCAACTCCAGGGCACCATCGAGAGCGTTACTGTCAGCCTAAATAACATTAGTCTGCAGAATGACGCGGAGTTGGCAAACCTGGGCTTTCTGCTGCAGGCGCCTGGCTCCAACACAACGGGCACGGGGAGCTCCGGCAACGCGTTCCAGTTCCTCTCCTGGGCAGGGAACCCCTTCAGCAGCGGCTCCCTCACGATGTCGGACGCCGGCACGGCGCAAATCCCCCCGTTCTCAGCCCCGGCCTGCACGACATGCCTGGCGACCGACAATTGGATTGATGTAGGCTCGGACAATTCGGATACCTTCCCATCTCCGGCGCCAGCGACATTCTCCACGGCCGCTCCCACCGGGTCGGCCACGTTCACGACGGAGTTTGGAGGGCAGGGAGCAAATAATTCCTGGAGCTTGTACCTCGATACCCGGATCGTCGAGGATGGCGCCGCCGGAACGATCGGTTCATGGTGTCTGAATTTCACGATGCAGGCCAACGCGCATCCCACCGCGACGGTGGTCAGCGGATCGCCAAATCCAGCGTCCACTCCGGCCGCTACAAAGGCCAGCGTTACTCTCACCGCCAATGTTTCTGTTACCGACAGCTCTGGATTGACGGTGAACGCGGGCACGGTTACCTTCGTCGACGGCAGCACGAATCTCGGGTCAGGAACAGTTACAAATGGCGTGGCGACGCTGAACACAACGCTGGCGGAAGGCACTCACCAGATTGTCGCCACCTACAGCGGGACCAATACCGGCACCGAGTTCGGCATCAGCACCGGGAAATACAACCAGCGCGTTGACACCGCCACGACGAACCCCGCATCGGGATCGGGACAGGGACCTTACGCGTACTGCAATACTGGTTCAATCACCGCCCCGGGACTGGGCGCCGACGCGGGTGCAGCTTCACCCTATCCGTCGAACATCTTTGTGACCAACCTGCCGGGCACGGTCGAGGCGGTAACGGTCATGCTGAACGGGTTCAGCACCAAAGACCAGGGCGATCTGCTCTCCCTGTTGGTAGGGCCGGGCGGCAACAATCTCGACTTCTTCTCATTGACGGGTAGCAATGTCTCCAATGCTCCATCACCGTTCAACCTTGTCTTCTCCGATACGGCGTCAAGCCGTATTGCACAGGGCAGCAGCGGGAATCTCACTTCCGCCGGCACCTTCCAGCCGTCGAGTTACAACACGAGCATTACGTATCCGCAATGCCCGCCCAATGCAACCAGTTGCGCAAGCCCGCCGGTAGGACCGCCGCTGGCCTCGAATCCATTCACGCCAACCAACAAAGCTGCAACCGCCGGGACCGCTGTCCTGGGTAACGCGAACGAGGCGGGAGTTTTTGGCGGCACCACTTCCAGCACCTATAACGGAAACGGAACCTGGAGTCTCTACGTGGATGACGGCGGTCCCACCGGAGGAGGCGAGGCGAGCTACCTTACCGGCGGCTGGTGCGTAAACCTAACTCAGAATCTGCCGACCGTGTCGGTGCACAAGTCGCATACTGCCACTTTCACACAGGGCCAGCAAGGCGTGCCGTTCACAATCAACATTACCAATGAGACCGGGCACGGCCCTACCGGCGACCCGACGGGCGGCAAGAATCCGTTGACCGTTACCGATACGCTCAACTCTGCCTTCAGTTACTCAGGCTTCTCGGGCACGGGCTGGAGCTGTTCGGCAACCGGACAGACGGTGACTTGCACGAACGACTCTGCCGTGGCCGATGGTGGCAGTTATGCGCCGCTGACGATCGACGTGAATGTAAGCCCGACCGCGAGCACCACTGTGAGTGTCCCTAACCAGGTCTCGGTGAGCGGCGGCGGCACCAAGAACGCAACCTCCAATACTGACTCGGTGACCATTTTGCCGGCTGCGGTGCTTGCGGTTCAGAAGAGCCATACCGGAACCTTCACCCAGGGCCAGACCGCTCAATGGAATATCACGGTATCCAACACAGCATCCAGCGGCATGACCTACGGCACGATCTCGGTCTCCGATACGCTGCCCACCGGCTACACGCTCAATTCGTATACTTCAACCGGCAGTGCATCCTGGAGCTGCAGCGGCACGAGTACCGTGACCTGCACCACAACAGGGGGAATTGCCGGCGGTGCTAATGGGGTCATTAATCTCACCGTGAACGTCCCGGCCACTTCCGCAGTCTCGGTTACCAACACGGCGCTGGCGTGGGGTGGCGGCGACCTGACCCATACCAGTCTGGGCACGGCTGCAACGGGTTCTGATACTGCAACCGTAATCCAGGTGCCGGCCAGCGTCATCATTGATACCGGCAACAACCAGTCCGCCACCATCGGCACCGCGTTTGCCACTCCCTTATCGGTCACCGTGAACGATGCAGGCGGCGTAGCCATTCCCAACTTCAACGTGACCTTCATCGTCAGCCCAGGGGGTAACGGACAGGGCGGAACATTCTCTAATTCCACCGGCACCATAACGGTTCCTACGAACAGTTCCGGCGTCGCCAACGCAGGCATTTTCACCGCCAATAATGTGGCGGGCTCGTATAGCGTTCAGGTATCGGCGGGAATCGCAGCGCCGGCCTTCAACCTGACGAACACTCCCGGAGCCCCGGCGAGTATTGCGTTTACTAGCGGAAGCCCCCAAAGCGCGTCGGTTGGCACGGCATTCGCGAACCCGTTGGTTGCCACGGTAACGGACATTGGAGGGAACCGGTTGTCCGGTGTCACGGTGACTTTCACGGCACCCACGGGACTCGTACCCAGCCTGGTTTTCTCCAACGCATCGACCACCATCAGCGTACCCACCGATGGCCTCGGCCAGGCAAGTTCCGGCACGATGACCGCCAATGGCATTCCCGGCGGCCCTTACAACGTGCAGGCATCGGTGAATTCGCTCTCGGTCAACTCCCAACTCACCAACCTTGCCAAGTCGCAGACGACATTTGCATCGCTGACCACAACTGCGGCGACGATCGATGTTTTCGGCTTTGGCTTCACTCCGCCGAGCGGCTCGCTTGCCTTCACGGATGTGACCACGAGCACTCCGGTCGTGGCTCCAGTGACGCTCAACACGGCAACCGCAACCACGGCTCTAACTCCTCAGACGACGACCAGCACGGGCGCAAACACCCTTCCCTGCTGGACCACACTGGCCGATGTCAACGGCGACGGAATCCTCGACCTGATCACTTCGCTCTACATGACAGATTCGGTGAGCGTGCAACTGGGTAACGGCGACGGCACCTTCCAGGCGGCCACGACTTACGTAATTTCGTCGGGTTTTGGTCCGGCTGAAGTGCATGCGGTCGCTCTTGGCAGCGCTGCAAGCAGCAGTACCGTGGATCTGATCGTCGGCAGCTTCAATCTGAATGAAATTGCGGTGTTGGTGGGCAACGGGAACGGAACATTTGGAAGCCCCGAGTTCTACACCGTCGGCACGGCGACGAATACGCCCACCTCGCTCACCACTGGCCACTTCACCAGCAGCACCAATCTGGACGTAGCCGTCGCTAACACCGGAGACAACACCGTCAGCATTCTCCTGGGGGCTGGGAACGGCACACTTATTTTGCAAAGTCCGGCCATCGGCGTGGGAAGCGAGCCTGAAGCGATTCGCGCCGGCGATTTCAACGGTGATGGTTACTCCGACCTGGCCGTGGCCAATCACCATGATGGAACGATCACCATCCTCCTGAACAACCAGAGCGGAGGCTTCACCGCGACACCCGTAGGCGTTGGTGCGAATTCCGGCCCACAAGCGTTAGCCATCACTGGGAGCGGGATCAGCCAGCTGCTGGCGGTCGCAAACTCCTATACCAACACCATCAACGTGCTGAAGAACAACGGAAGCGGCGTATTCGCCATACAAACGACCGTTCCTGTAGGCAACTGGCCAGATGACGTAAGTTTCGCCGATTTCAATGGCGACGGCATTCCCGACCTGGTCGTAGCGAACTACACGGACAACACGATTAACCTGGCGCTCGGGAGCGCAAGTGGCTATTCAGTCCTTGGCCCGTTCACGGTGGGAACTGCCCCCTATTCAGCCGCTGTCGGCGACCTGAACCTTGACGGCACGCCGGATCTCGTGGTCTCCAATTGCTTCAGCAACAACACCGGAGTGCTGTTTGACGGGACTCAGATCGCGGTGCCCTACAGCGGGCTCTCGTTGTCGCCCGCGAATCAGTACAACGGCTCTTATACTCCGGACGCTGCAAGCAAGTACGGACCAAGCACATCATCCAATGGGACGCCGCCGGAAGTGCTTTTCCGGCGCGCAGTTCAAGGAAAACTTTCCTCAAAAAAGTGAACTGGAAATGAGATAGGAATCAGCGCCCATGAATGACCAGCCGCAGCCCGGCTCCGGTCAGCTCCGTGCCTGGCTGTCCCCCACGATTCATTGTGGATCGCGCCAGGTGCTGAGAATTCCCCGGCACGTCGTAGAGGATGAGAGATCCAATGGAGGAGGTCTGGCGCATCATGCGCTCTTACCTCACCTGCCATGTTGAAACAGGACTCGCCACGAAGCATCGAGAGGAAGCCAGCGCTGGCTCGCGAACCAGCTGGTCGGATAATCCGGCACGTGTAACAGACCGTGACCCTCCGTGCACACGTACTCGATCCCGCTGAAGGAGAGAAAGCTGCGCGATCGTTCTCCAACTCGTGCGGGATTCGTCAGCCTGCGCAAACAGCGGGGACAACGCTGCCGCTGATCGTCGACGATCCAGAAGGCAGCCAGCGGAGAGGCCCCCAGTGTGAGGAAGGTCTGCAGGTCATACCGGGAATCGAGCGAACCAGCAGCGAAGGCATGCGCAATCAGCAACGGCCCACAATACAGCACCGGCAGCAGCAGCACGATCTTCGCGCCAAGAAATACCCAGCCTCGGCTGCGCAGCCGGACTGACAATCGCTCGGTCCTCAAGGCGGTGCGCAAGTAGATAGCGAGAATTGCCGGCAGCACAGGGTGGTTTATGCGTTTTTTCTGGCGATCGCATTTGCCATTGCCGTCTCAACTGACCTTCGGTAGGCCGTTGCAGCACCGGCGTAGGTACTCTCGGACGGCTGGGTCCCTTTCGAGGCCAATCGCCAGTTGATATGCGTGCCGCGCAGCCTCATGCGATCCGGCACGACCTAGCAGGTTGGCGCGCGCGGCCCAGTGTGGCTGATACGACTCCACCCGCCGGTCCGCGCCTGCCGCCGCCAATGCAGCCAATCCAGCATCCGGCCCTTGTAACTCCGCCACCGCCAATGCGCGGTTGATCAGTGCAACGGGGGAGCTCGTCAGCTGTACAAGCGCATCGTACAGGCTGACGACGGCGGCCCAGGACACGGATCCGGTCCGGGCGCCCTCCACGTGCGCCGACTGGATGGCGGCTTCCAATTGATATCGTCCTATGCGCCCGGCGCGGCTCGCATAGTGAAGGGCCGCTTCAGCTTCTTCGATCATCCCCCAGTCCCACAGCGTCTTGTCCTGGCTCTTCAGGGGAACGAACTCTCCCTCGGCCGTACGGCGCGCCGGTCTGCGTGCCTCGGCATAAAGCATCAGCGCCAGCAAGCCCCAGGCCTCCGGCTCGTCTGGAAGAAGCTTCGTCAACATCCGGCCAAGAAAGATCGCCTCCCCGGCCAGTTCCCGGCGAGCCGGATCAGCTCCGGTGGCATCCACCCATCCTTCAGCAAAGCCTGCGTAAATTGAATCGAGCACCGATTCCAGCCGGTCTGACAATTCGTTGCGTTCCGGAATGCGAAAGGGGATACCGGCCTCGCGGATCTTGGTCTTGGCCCGCACCAGTCGCTGCGCCATGGCAGTCGGCGAAACCAGAAAGGCCGACGCAATCTGTGCTGCTTCAAGTCCCAGCACCACCTGCAGCATCAGCGGCGCGCGGATCGCCGGATCGATCGCCGGATGCGAGCAAGCAAAAAGGAGCGCCAGACGCCGATCAGGAAATTCGTCGTCCGCGTCTGCGATCATGGCATCGGCTAACTGCTCAGGTTCGTCCTCGCTCGATGTTTCGCGATTCCGCCGAATTTGGTCGATAAGCTTCCGCCGAGCCGCGGTCAGCAGCCATCCCTCCGCATTATCGGGACAGCCCTGTTTTGGCCACACCGACAATGCCGACGCAAAGGCCTCCGACAAGGCATCTTCTGCAGCCGCAACGTCTCCGAATCGCGCCGCCAGGTACGCAATCAGTTTGCCCCGGCTGCGAAGAGCCACAGCCTCCGCCGCCGTATAAGCCTCATCATCGTTTGCAGGATTCACCATTGCCCATCTTCCTGCCGGCTCAACTTCTGCTTCTCTGCTTGCGGACCGGAGCGATCCTTTCCAGCAGCGTGACCCTCACCGTCTCCCCAGGCGCTTTTCCGATCGCTTCCAGGATCTCAGCCTTCACGGGCAGCTTGTGATTGCCATCTCCCAATGCCATAAACGAGCTTTGGAACTGGCATCCATCAATGGTCCCTTTGACCTTGACCAGTCCGCGCGTCCCGAAGAACGCCGCTGATTCGGGCCAGATCACGTAGGTCCAGCCACCAGGCTTTGGGCTTTTAATGAGCTGTGCTGTGAAGGATTGGTTTAACATGTTGCCTCACTCGTGCCATCGAAATTCGCGTTCTGCCGCCGCATCGATTCAGTTCCCTTAGACTGCGGGGACCGCTGTCTGATTTACATGCATATCCGCATTCCAGTTAATGAACCACAAAGTCAGGGTCATCAGCAGAATCTTGATCAGCCAGTCTCGGCAGTGAAGGCGCCGGGCCGGCAAAACCGGCCACCCGGAGCCTTTGCTGTCACATCGCCCAGACCGCGCGCACTTCCACGACGCCATGCTGCACCCCAGGGCATCGGCCTGCCCACTGCATCGCCGCATCTAGATCTGGCGCCTCGATCAGGTAATACCCGCCCAGCTGTTCCTTCGAGTCTGCAAAAGGTCCGTCGAGCACCTGCGTCTTTCCGCCGACTGTGCGAAGGGTAGTCGCCGTAGCCGAGGGTCGCAGGCGGTTGGAGTTGATCAGCGCGCCCGCAGATCGCAGTGCCTCCGTATAAGCCCCGTAGGCTGCGACTCCCTGTTGCTGTTGCTCGGGTGTCATCTGATCCCACCCGGACTCATCGGCGTAAAGCGTTAGTAAATACTGCATCTCGTCCTCCGTCATGGATTGTAGGCGTTGACGCCTCACTCCTATGACGGCGAGGCCTCCGCCCAATCGACAGAGTGCCTAAATTATTTCCTGGACTCTGCATGAATCTCTGGCGCGGCGAAGCGTTGAAGGCTATGCTAACTCGCCCTTGCCGACCGCTCAATTCATGCTTTATCGCCGAGTATCAAATCGAGCGTTGCAGGCACAGCTGCATTTGGACCATCCCTTATCCATGATGAGGCAGGGTGAACCAGACAAACACCAAAGTCGTCTCTCGCGCCGCACCGCTGTGGACCTTTAGAACTCGATCCTGCCTTGAAACGCGATCATGCGGGGGGAGCTGTCTCCCCCAAGACCAACGCCGAGCAAGCCGGTAGGTGGCGAGATCGTGCTTTCAACCGTTCCGAACCTGGCCGGGATCGAGCCGCCAGGTACTCCAGCCTCGACCTCGCTGGGTAGCGCGAAGTTTGGGTGGTTGAAGGCATTGAACATCTGCGCATCCAGACGGAATGTGATGCCTTCACGAATCGGAAATGTCTTGGTGATGTAGATGTCCGAGTTGGTGTAATGTGGTCCGCGGACGGAGTTGCGTCCCGAGTCACCAAACTGGCAGTTCATTGGCAAGTCTCCACCTGTGCAGGCTCCGGTCGCGGGATCGACGACTGAAATAAACGCATTGGGATTGAGCCATTGTTTCGTGCCGGCCACCGTTACACCTGAGATGGCGCCTTTGCTGTAAGCTGGAACGCCTGGCACGCGATTTGCATACGCGGGCGCATTGAACTGGATGGTGCTCGCGCCGTTCGCCTGAAAGACTCCATTGCCGTTGGCGATGTACGGCTGGCTCAGCACGCTGAACGGCAGTCCCGAGTGCAGGAAGGCAGTCTCCGAGAATGACCAACCCCCAAAAACCTGCCGTAGCAGCGCATGGCTGGAATGGAACGGCACCTGGTACAGTCCGAAGGCCGAAACATTGTGCCGCACATCGTAATCACAACTCGCGTATTGCCGACTGAGTTCTCCAGGCAGAGGCGACATGAGACCCTGTGTCGAGAAGGCAAGCAGACCACCATTCGATACCTCGTCGAGGCAATGGCTAAACGTGTAGTTGCCGCGCAGCGTTAGTCCGCCCCACTGCTGGGTATAGACCGTCTGCAAGCCGGCATAGCTGCTATTCGCGTCTGTGCGGAACTCATTTACATTCCCGAACCGCTGGTCGAGCGGCTGCTGATAAGGAAAAGGCGCGAAGCATCCATTACAGACCGTTTGATAGCCGTTGAGCTGTACCTGGAATGGCTCGTGCAGGCCGCGCGTGCCAACAAAATCGACGCGCAGATTGCCGCGTGAGCCGATCTGCTGCTCGATGCCCAAGTTGTACTGGTAGTAGTATGGCGTCTTGAGCGTTCCGCTCGGGAAGGTGTTGAGACTCACCGCTAAAGGGCAGGTTGGAGAACCGGGCTGAATTCCCGCGCACGGTGCGCCGCCCGAACGAAAGGTCGTCTGGAAAGAGTTGTTGGCACGCACGGTGGCGTCGACTGCGCTGCCCGGAACGCCTGGGGCAATGCCGATGCCACCAACCTGTCCGCCGATGCCGCCGACAAACGTGGGATCGTTGGGGGCGTTCATGGCGGCGAGATCGGCGATCTGCGCCGGGATGATGTCGTTGAATACTCCAAACCCGCCATGAAGCGCTGTATGGGATAGAAGCTGGTAGGCAAAAGAGACGCGCGGCTGGTAGACGAACAGAGGCGTCGCGGGAAACAGATCATGAACGTTGCCAAGAACGACCTTGTTCAGCGGCTGGTCCATCTCGTGCGATGCATCAAGGAAGGAACCAGCAGTCCGCGAGAATAGGTTCTTGGCGCTGGTGACGTTGGTATTCCAGGTCACGCGCATACCGTACGTGAAGGTCGCTTTCGGCGATGGCTTATAGGTATCCATTGCATAGTATTCGAGGTTCCCGGCCGAGACCCTCTCTTTCAGCGAAACCGGAAAACTTTGGCTCGCGGTATACGCGGCACCATAGGTGAACTGTGCGAGATCGTTGTAGGTCACGGTTGGCACGGTGCCTTCGCCGAGATCATAGTTGCTCACGTCCAGCCGACGAGTGTTAATGCCAAACTTCCATGTGTGTTTTCCGTGAGTCCAGGTCAGGTTGTCGTTGATCTGCCATTGCGTGACCTTGCGACCCTGCGGATAGGTATTGTTGTTGCCGCCGATTGTTGTGAAGGGGACACTATCGCTGGCCGAAATGAGAACGATAGGAAAGGTCTGCTGCACCAGGGAGTAGTTGTTTGGCTCGAAGATGCTCGAATACCAGCTTGCGCCTGGATTAAGTTGATTGACCAGCGTCGGGCTGAATAGATGGGTATGGCCAACAACCAGGGTGCGCTGCGGCTGCGGCGAATAGGCGTTGAAGATGGAGTTGATCGGATCGGTGTATGCCGCCTGAAGGCCGGTGTCCTGTTGGAAGCGATACCAGACGCTGTCCTTCGCGTTGATGGTGTGATCGATCTTCACCACGATCAGGTTTTCGCTATCGCTGTTGTTGAGAGAGGCCTGGCGCTGGCTGGCGCAGCCATCGCCATTGGCTCCGAGCGGGCATCCGACAATGGGCACCGGCGACCCGCCCGGCGCCGGTAAGAGCGAGAACATCTTCTGATAGAACGGGATCTCCGCGGGCTGTGCCGGGAGAGATGTTCCGGTGACAGGGTCTGTTCCGCCAACGGCCAATTGCCCAAGAACATATCGCTGATAGGCAGGAGTCGGAAGTGTGATTTGGGAGACGAGCGGCAAAGCAATGCGGATGCCCTCGTAGTGTCCAAAGAAGAAGAGCTTGTTCCTGCGAATCGGCCCTCCGACGCTGACACCGAATTCATTGACGGTAGAGCGTGGTTTCCTGGCGATGCTGTCTGGTGTATCGTTCGCGTGAAGGAAGTAGTTCTCCGAGTTGAAGAGCGACCCGTTCCAGATTTCGTACACATCGCCGTGAAACACGTTCGTCCCCGACTTGGTGAAGTAGTTGACCTGTGCCACGGCATAGCGGCCCTGGTCGACGGAGAAGGAATTCGTGTTCACGGTCGCTTCCTGGACCGCGTCCAATCCGATCACGAGATTCGTCGAGAGACCAATGTTTAGCCCGAGCCAGGGATCATTCGTGTCATAACCGTCGAGGATGTAGCCGTTCGATGTGGCGGGCAATCCGTTGAACTCGACATTGCCGTATCCGCCCGCTGCTTTGGCATCATTCGATGAGCCAGCCGTATTCATCAGAGCTCCCTGTGCGAACTGTGCAAGATAGGTCAGGTCCTGGCCGGGATTCGGCAAGCTCTTAATAGTTTTGGCTTCGATGGTTGTGGTGGTATTGGGATTATCGAGACTGAGCAGGCCCTGCTGGGCGGTCACTTCGACGGTCTGGTTGCTCGATTGAACATGGAGCACGAAGTTCAGTGCGACTGTTCGGCCAACCCCCACAGGCGTTGGCTCGGATTTGGAGACGCCGAAGCCCATAGCCTCGACCGTGACTTGATAGGTGCCGGGGTTGATCTGAGAAAAGAGAAAATGGCCGGTAGCGTCCGTTTCGCTGGTGCGGGTCGCTCTTGTGTCCGTATCGGTAATGGTAACAGTGGCTCGGGGTACGGCAGCGCCGTTCGGGTCCGTGACCTCACCGGAGAGTGCGCTGCTGGTTCCACTCTGTGCTCGAAGCAAGCACGAGTTAACCATGGTTAATACCAGGAGAAAAGTGAAGCTGTACTTCCATGCTCGAATTGCACGCACATTGATCTCCGGTTGTCTGTGTGCTTTGCCTTGGGGGGGGATTGAGGAAGGTACCCCCTTAAGGCTATTTAGGTATACCTAAACTAATTAGGTATACCTAAAATAAGGTTAGTGTCAAATCGGAGAGAGGGACTGGGCTTGACAACGCGACGCGCTAACCCGAACACGGAATCCGTGGACAACTATCTGAAAGCCATCTTTACGTTGGGCGGACCGGAGGAAGAGCGCGTGTCCAGCACCGCGCTGGCGGGGCGGCTTGGAGTGGCTCCGGCGTCGATCACGAACATGCTCCAGAAGCTGGCGTCGTCGTCAATGCCGCTTGTTGAGTACGAATCCCGCCGTGGGGTTCGATTGTCAGCCGCAGGCCGGCGGCGCGCACTGGAGATCCTGCGCCATCATCGGCTGCTGGAGACATTTCTCTACCAGGTACTCGATTATCCGATCGAGGAAGTCCACGACGAGGCCGAGAGGCTGGAGCATTTCATCTCAGAACGTCTTGAGGAGCGTATTGATGCGAAGCTCGGACGGCCAAAGTTCGATCCCCACGGACATTGCATTCCAGCTCTCGACGGCAAGATGTCGAAGCAGGTTTCTAAGCCACTGACCGATATTGAAGAAGACGGAAAATTCGTCGTAGATAGTGTCGCCGACGATGACGCTGCCCTGCTAAAGAAGCTCGAGGCTCATGGCATCACACCAGGGGCACGTTTGCACGTCACGCGTTCTTCGCGGGAGGAATTTGTTCTTAGAGCGGGTGGCACTTCAAGGGTTCTGAACCTTTCGTCCCATCTGGCTGCTGCAGTCCGAATCCGTTCCTCTGACTAGCCCTAAAGAAAGGAATTGAACCGCCGAATCTGGCCTAACTGGTCGCTCATTGTTAAGCTTGTATTTCAGTGGATATTTCTGTCTCTCGGCGGTTGCGTCATTGGACGGCTTTCGTCGCTGATCCGCGTCGGGGCATCAGACGGTATGAGCTGAGAAAAGCCAAGCCCGTTGTCAGTCACCTAAAGGGAATCTGATCTTTTTTTTCAATTGCTTAGGCTCTTAATGGAGCGCTTTTGGAGCAACGGAGTCTCGGCAGAAATCTTGTAAGCGATTG
>CAVWLS010000009.1:0-235648 GCA_963755975.1 uncultured Acidobacteriota bacterium | reverse complement strand
GAGCCGTCCAGCGTATCTTCCGGACGGCTCTCGGGCATGGTCGCCGCCTGGGAACTCGATGCCGCACTTGTATCCCTGCCGCTCATTGAACAGGAACTGTTTGTCAAAACAATCTGCGTTGAGAAGCTGGTGATTTGTCTCCGCGCCGACGATCCTCTAGCCCGCGAGGAAACTATTCCAAGGGCAGCCGTGCAGGAACGGTTGAGGGTGATGGTTGACCGTGTTCAGCATCCGCTTTTGTACGACGTGCTGATGGAGAGGTTCTTGAAAGCCGGAATTCGCTTACAGCCTTCGGATTTTGTTTCCGCTCCTTCCGAGATGCAATACATGGTCAAGCTGAATGTCGGCTTCGGACTGGTTCGGGATACCGAACCACTCGATCCGGAACTGACCACTAGGACAATCGCGGGACTCGATCTCCGCGTTAAGACAGGCTTTGTCTGCCACCCCGCCCAGCAAAGTCCCATCCTTCCCCTACTGGCCTTTCGATTGGCACACATCTGTTCAGAGAGGGAGAGAGCGTTTCGCCGCAAGAAGCCGAGCGTAAGAGTCCACCAGGATGAGCCGGTACAACTTCAGATCTTCAAGTAGGAATATTGCTCATTTGAAGCGGTATAAGACGAAGCTATGAGGGCATAGCTAAGAAGTATTGGACGCAACCCAATCACGCGCCCTAGTCTCCGGCATATCGCGACTGATTCCGCAGTCGTTGGAGGTGCCGATGTTCCGCAGCAATATAACCCACGTAGCCAAGAGATTGGCGCAACCCCTCTCTAGACGAAACCTTCTGGTGTAGCGCATACGATGGCGCCAACGCTGGTCGCACTTGCCTTCGCGAGCACAGATAGCACACGCCCAGGGAACGATGGACTTCACCGGGGCGACAACGCTAATGACAACCTTCAAGACCTTCGCCATCTATGCCGGGGCAGTCATCTGCTTTGGCGGCCTGATCTTCGCCGGAATACGAATGTTCGTAGCGGTCGCTTCCAGGACGCTATTCCCGGGCTTTTTGGAGCACTGTTCGGAGCTGGCGTTCTCGGGCTGGGCGCTGGCTGGATTGGACCTCCAGCGCCGCGACGTTCATCCTCTGGAAGAGGCGCAGGGCTTCCGCGCCCTGCTCGATCTGGAAGAGCCGAAATACTCCATCGAGCAGATTGCCGCGAAGGTGGGCAAGTCTCCAGCCTATGTCGCGCAACGATTGAAGCTGACCGAGCTTACCCCGGAAGTCATCGAGGCGTTCGCCAAAGATGAGATCGGCGTCGGCCATGCTCTATTGCTGGCGAAGCTCCAGCCAGCAGAGCAGGAACAGGCACTCGCCGCTTGCTTCCACGAGGATTGGACCGGTGGGCGCGGCAAGGGCAAACGCATCTTGCTTCCCGTTCGGCAACTTCAACAGTGGATTGAGCAGAACGTCATGCTCGTTTTGAAAGACGCTCCATTCTCGAAAACCGACCCCACCCTTAACCCCGCCGCCGGAGCCTGTGTCGATTGCCCCAAGCGCACCGGAGCCAATGTCCTGCTCTTCGCCGACATCGCGCAGGACGCTTGCACCGACCCGGCTTGCTACGAGTCAAAGATGGACGGCCATGTCGCCCAAACCATCGCGGCGAAACCCAAACTTGTCCAAATCTCTTCCTCGTATGGCCCACCACCCAACGAAGGAAGCGCGGTGCTCCCTCGGAGCAAGTACATCGAGATCAAGAAGCCCGACCCGAAAGCGAAAAAGCAGAAGGACTGGCCAGAGTACCAGACCTGCAAATCGATGACCGAGGCCATCGTCACTGAAGGCAACGAGAAAGGCGAACTCCGCAAGATATGTGCCGACCCCGAATGCCCGGTGCACCGTCCCAAGAAACAGCGGCCCGTTGCCGACCCTGCCATCAAGGTCTTGCAGGAGAGGGAGCGCCGCGAGGAGGCGATTGCCAATGCCATCGGCTCGCGCGTCCTTTCTGCTATCGTTGCTGCCGTTCCCGTTCGCCTGATGAAGCGCGACCTGCTCTTCATCGTGGAACGGATTCTGCCCCAGTTGGACGAACGGCGGCTGGAATTCCTTGCCCGGAGTCGAAACATCAAGAAAGTGCAAACGTCCGACCCCGTTGGAAAGCTTATTGATGCTTATATTCGCAAGGCTCAGGAAGGCGAACTCGGTTCATTGTTAGTCGAGGCCGTGATCCTTCTGTCGGCCCGGACGCAAGCCGAATCGAGCAAGACGCTCAAAGAAGCCGCGCAACACTACAAAGTGGATACCGACGCCATCACCAAGAAAGTGACCGAGGAATTCGCGGCGAAGCAGAAGGCACAAGCAGCGCGAAAGGAAGGCGCGAAAGCTAAACCCAAAGCAGCCAAGAAAGCCAAGGCCGCTTAACTCTGCATTTCATCATTCCCAATGGAGTCTGCTTCGGCAGGCTCCATTTTCTTTTTGCCCGTCTTTCCCACCCTTAATCGTTCTGGCTCGGTGCGCCAGGTCGATCTTTGCCCACCCGACGGGCCTTAACCGATCCGACTTTTGTATCTGATAATTCTGCTCGCGCATGATTGAATGTGCTTTGTTACTTCAGGCGCAAAGGGGCGAACAGGCGTAAAGAAAGAAGGATCGAACGAAAGAGCGGCCAAAAAGAGAGTTGCTTAAGAAAATGCGAATCGGCTGCCCACATGGGGCAGTCGATTCGCGGAAGAGGAATTGTCGTCGCCTTTCAAACGATGCTTGCCAGCGAAGAAATCGCTCCTTTCCCCTGATCGAGCGGTCAATGTCGGAATCGAGCTGCACGGACAGCAGACGCGAAACCGCTACCGCTTGACTTTCCAGGTCTGCGAGCACAGAGCGGCATTGCCAGCAGCTCTTCAAATGATTGCAAACAGAGCGCAGCCGTGAGTTCGCCAATTCACCGTCCAAATACGCGAGCAGGATTTCCTCATTGGGATGCTCGGATATTCTGCGTGATTGCATGTGTCTTTTCCCTCGCTTGATTGGTGGGTTGTCCCGTGGCTTGTTGAAGTTTGTGCAATGCCCGCGCCAGCAGTGTGTTGACGGAGTTCATACTGATGCCCAGTTGCTCCGCGATCTCCCTATACTTCAACGCTTCTAGCCTCAGCAGCAGTACCTCCTCCTCCCGAGGGGAGAGAAGCGAAAGAAGGCTTCGGATATCCCCAAAACGCGTTAGCTCGGTCGTCGCTGGGCCTGCAATCTGCAAGTCGTCGAGTGGCTCGTGGGGTATATGGTTCCTTCTCTGCCTATTTATGGTTCTGCGCAAGACGCAAATCGTCCAGGCCTTTGGGTGCTCGATGGTCTTGCCCGCTCTCAGGGCTTGATAAAGCTGCATGAAGGTGTCTTGGGCCAGCTCTTCGGCGACCGCATAATTCTCCGTTGTCCGCAGCGCATAGCGGACGAGCGACATATACCAACGATCAAAGAGAGCCGTGACTACATCGGTTGCATCGGTTTCGTTCACGATCCTCGCCAGCCGACATGAAGTAGCTGTCTATGTAGTGGCCGGAATCGTGATTTTTCGCGACAGACTTTTCTGATGTCCCGCTTTGCCTGTATAGAACAGGGAGTTACGGGCAAAGTCTCTTTTACGTCGACCTTCGCGGCGGTGCCTTGAGCGTTATATGGAACGTCGCCGGAGGTGGCTTGTTCAGTTCCTGCGGGTATCCGAATCGGCAGGCCTTCGACCATTGTCGGATAGCAGGTGTTGCAGGGTTTGAAGAATGTCCAGATGGTTCCGGTTCAAGTACCGCTCAATCTTGGGATTCTTGAGCAATCGATCGATGTAGCCGCACGACACGGTGAGTGTGAGCACATCCGTCCCGTAGGACTCTTCGACCGATTTCAAGTCCTTGAGCAGAAACTCATTTTCCTCCTCCAACATCGAGCGCGCGGCTAGAGAGGTCGCCTGGAGCTTTTTCGAGGAGTTGGCGGGATCAGCCTCCAGCATCTCCGGCTTGGTCACAGCTAAAAGCGCCTTTGCAAAGGGAATCGTGTATGTTCCACCCGCGACCATATGTTCGGCAGCTTCGATCTGGCGAATTGGTTTCATCTTGCGCAAAATCGCAAACACCTGCGGACCGACATGACTTGTCGATCAAAATCTGCACGGCCTCCGGACAGATGCCGTTCAACAGATCACGCCTGATGCGGATTGACTCCAGACTGACATCCAGCGCAGCCGCGATGCGTTCTTCCGTCAGCCCTGTTTTCAGCGCTTCCAGCAGCATGAAGTGCTGTGCGATAGCGGGTATGTGATTGACATGTCTGTTATAGGTGTAGGCTTCGTCATCCGTTGAGAGCAGACATTTGGCCTCCGTGACGCCCATCGACTTCAGTATTTCAAGGCGCACGTGTCCTTCGAGAAGAAGGTAGTCGCCCGGACCTCTCGGATACACCACCAATGGTTCGATCAAGCCGATATGCTTGAGGGAGGCGGTTAGCTGCTTATAAAACTCTCCATTGCGATGACTCTGTAGTGACTTCCTTCTGCGGCACGATAATGTCGAGTGGCAGCACAACAATCTGCTTCTCAAAGGCTGCTTTTACTGCGTTGTTCGACATCGTTCGATCTCCTATCCGAGCCGGCTCTGAGTTGTTTTGGCATATCGGCAATGCCTTCGGCCCGCAATAGTGTGATGAAGTTTTCGTCGCCTATGAGTTGGCGCATTACCGATGTGATCAGCAGAAGCCGTCTCCTTTGTCAGTTCCGCCTTTGCGATAAGGGCCTTCTGTTCCCGGACCCGCTGTTTATACACCTGCACCAGCATGTTGCCGGTCACTTTGCGCCGGGCTCCTTCCGCCTTGCCATCCTTCTGTCTCTTTTCGATCCGTTTCGCAATGAGTCGCCGAGCGGCGGCCAGTTTGTTTCCTCGCAACTGGCCCGTCTCGTATGCCTGCGAAAGAGCCTCGGAAACCTCGCGATCTTTTCCGTTTGCGATCTGAACTGCGACGCTGATGGGCAATCTGTCCCGCCTCCACGGCTTCAATGAGTGCGACTTCTTTGTGTTCGACCAGATGGACGATGCCGGAAATGTACATGCGTTCCATTCCGATCTTTCTGGCAATCTCCGCAACGTTATATCCGCGCTCGCGAAGACTTCGAACTTCGCGGAGGATGTCCCGATTGGATGGAGGCCTTCTGGCGATGTTCTCGACGAGGCTCATCAGAAACTGGTCTTCGCGCGATGCCTCCGCGATGATCGCCGGTATGGTTGTTTCGCCCAACGCGAGAAACGCCTCGATTCTCCCCTGGCCGCAGACAAGATCGAATTGCTTTCCATCGGCATCCGGTTCGCTACGGCGCACCACCGTAATGGGCTTCTTGAGACCAACTTCCCGGATGTTGGCAACGATCATCTGCCACCGTCCGCGGCTGCGCGGTCTTGGATTCGCAATGTGTATCTGCGCAATCGGAATACGTTCAATGATCTGCTCTTTCATGCAGTCTCCCTCCACGCGCACACGTTGCGCCATTTCCATAAAGAAGTTCAGGTTATTGAAGCGATAGACGTCCAAGATCAGGCCGTTTTCAGGTCGAAGACTCAGGCGCTCCGTCAGGACATCGAGACGCGGCAGAAGATAGTAATCCAGGATCTCTTCATTGCCGGGTTGCAGACGGGCCGCGATGATTATGTCTGGGCTCAGGCTCTCATCGAATCGAAGCTGCCAGCGATGATTTCCTGCATGCGGTCTCGACGGCATCGAGCAAGAATCAGGGATGCCGTGTATTCGGAATTGATGGTGAGCAGATCGTTGATCGTATTGACGCTGACCGTCGCGCCCTGAGCCGAAGTAGCTGGTCAAGGATCGATGCGATGAGATCGGCGTGCTTTTCGCCGCAGTCTGCGGTTGATCTCGATATAGGCAAAGTCCCTGTCCGGAGTCCATCCGATGAGTGCATAGGCCCGCGTCAGGCTTCCGAAGCGAGAGGAGTAGCAGGAACTGGAAGGCATCTCCTCGGTTTCATCGATGAGGATGCCGGAGAGCCTTCCTTGGACCCGTAACAGCTCTCTCAATCGCTCCAGGAGTTCTTGATCGGAGAGATGGCGATGCCGCGATTCGATGATGGTCCCGGCTTGCTCAAACAGACTGGCCGTGACGATCGGTTCGAATGCTCCGTCTCGCCAGATCCACATCTGCATCGGGTTCTTGACGCGTTTGTGCTTCAGCTTGAAGGAACGCCGGTTGTAGATGTTCGCGCCGATATATTTCGGATTGGTCAACACCTGATGGACTGTTGCGCGTGTCCACGGGCGTCCATGTTCTCCCAGGACGCCGCGCCCATTCAGCGTCTCCATGATCTCGCGTTCCGTTTTCCTTGCGTGACGAACAGGTCGTAAATCTTGCCGAACAGTCTCAATCTCTTCGACTCCGGTCCAGGAACCAGGATGACCCGGTCGGTCTGCAGGCTCTTTCGCTCGCCCCGGCCCAAGCAGGCCCTTCGGATTCCGATCCCGGTCGATCAACTGCCGCCGCAGACCATATCCCGCCGGCCCTCCCTGTCGGAATCCCAGTTCGATCAGGCGGCATTGACCCGAAAATACCTTGACCGATAGCTCCCGGCTGTATTCGGCGGCCATCGACCGCTTCAGCGTTTTGAGCACAGAAGACGACATGCTGCCGTCGTTCTCGAATTGCTCCGCGCAATAGTGGACCCGGATGCCCGCTCTCTTGAGGACATATTCGTAATAGGCGCTCTCATCCACATCCTGAAAGCGTCCCCACCGGCTGACGTCGTAGACAAGCAGAGCGGAGAAATCCGTCTGCTTGTTTTCTACGTCCGACATCAACCGATTGAGGCCCTCGCGGCCAGCAATGTTCAAGCCGCTCCGCCCATGATCCGAATAGACCTGAATAATTTCCATATGGTGCGAGGCGGCGTATTGACGGATCACGTCCAATTGATTTTCAGGGGAATACTGCTGGTGCTCCGTGGACATGCGCACGTATTGCGCTGCCTTGGAGAAAGGAGGTGTATTCGTGGATGCAGTAGACTTCTTCTCCATTCGTATGCGACCAACTCTTGCAGAATCGAATTAATCCACCATGACGTTCGCGGTTCTGTGAGCCCTTAAGAAGAATCCATATGAGTAGTGGCGAAACGATGTTCTTTTCGCGACAAGCCCAAGAGCTTTTATAAGAAAAGGAGTAACGGGTTTAGGGCAGGTACCCAGCTACAGAGCGGAAGAAGTCCCGGAGCGCGTGCTCTTTACACATCACGCCGGGCCAACCAAGTGCGAGATAGATTCACTCTCCCGCAATGGCCGGGAGATGAATGTCTGTAAACCTGACATCACTGTCACCAGGGGGAACATTCGGCACTCCCGATTGGACCAAATGGCCTATTTTGTTCCCGAATCGTTGCCACATCCCATCGCTCCCCGAGACACATCCGGCCACCTATTTCTCTTCGTATTCGACGAGGAATTTGGCGCGCTCGTAAAGTTCGTCGAAGGTCAAGATTTCCGGCCGCATTACGTTCCTTCTAAAAAGCTCGAAAGATCGATACTTATCAACGTTCAGCCCCTTGCCGGTGCCAAACTCCGCCTGATTGCCAATAATTAGATAGGACCTTGGCTGATACGCATAAAGCTCCTCGCCGGTCGGGTCACCGGTCACTGTTCTCGGCTTGTACTGCTCGACAATGCGCCTCACCATCTTCTCGATCGTTGCCTGCGACTGAACGACGCCGCCCGTCAGGTCTTCCGAAGGCAGCCAGCAGCCTGGCCGATATGGCGTGCCGCCGGCTTGAGCAGCTCGGTATTGTGCTTCTTGACCTCGACGAAACATAGCGCTTGCACGAACCCTCTCGTCTTCAGGACCGCATCCGGTCTCTTGCCATCGCCCCACAGGTCCGCCCCGGTAATGGTTTGCTCAAGTCCCCGGCCGTCAAGGCTCGACATGAAGAAGTAACTCAGGCCGTAACCGAAGAGCCACTTGTTCTCTTCAAAGAACATCTGCCACATCGCCTCTTCGGTCTTTTTCGCGGCAGCTCGCTCTGCTGCAAAGAAGGCGGATCGGACAGCATCTTCCCGAAGCGATCTAGCTGCTTTCGACGGTATCCGAGGGCGACGACGTCGGAGGCTGTGACTTCCGACTTGGCCCATTCCAACAACCGCTCCTGATTATCCCGGATGATGTCAGCTAACCTCTCCGGCGACAGTAGACTCTTCTGAAACTCGGCGTCCGACACTCGGAACTTGTTCGCATCGGGAAGCCGCACTCTACAAACATTCAGCAGGAATTCAAGAAGCGAGGAATTTCGTCACCGATAAAGGAGAAGGAATGTTTGTGGGGTTTTCCATTATCGACCGAGAACCGTTGCAGAGTGATCCCCGAATATGTTCCGGTCATCCTCGTAGAACTTGACGATGACCTCTTGCTTGCCGCCGCCGGTACCCGGATGACGGCGCCCTCCCGCCTCGGTGACGAATTCATGCCCCGTTCGCCGAGTTGAGGACTTTCGAAGCTATCCGGAATTTTCGAGGAACTTCGTCTGGTGCTTCACCCGTGACGATACCCTCGGCTCACATAAACTTTGTGCTCTTCGCTTGTTCTGGTGTATGTCGAACGCCTGCTCATTCGTCATCCGATTCTCTCCGGAGTTGCTACTGACGTCTTCGCTTTGTACCTAACCGCAATCTTACCTTTCCCATGATATAAGCAATCTAAACCCCTCCACGAACACCACGCGAGCTGCGAGGGCAAATTTAGACCCACGGCTTCGTTGCCCTGTTTCCAATGGCTTCCGTAGGCTCGGATGGTCAGTTCTATGCATTCACACGATAAGAAGGGCGTTGCTGATCTGGTGGTGGGAAAATTCGGCGTTTCATATTTAGTCGAATTGAAGGATGGCTCCCTTCCGCCAAGCAGACGCAGGCTCACCGAGACCAGGAAAGGTTGTCATGGCCGATCCTGGTCGAAAGCGTCGAGGATGTGATCGAGTTCAACAGGAAGAAAAGCCGCTCACAAGACTGAGGCTCGGTATTCTATAGAGATGCCGACTATAGACAATCAGGAAGAGGTCGTCAGGGTCAGGGCTTATATGGCTTCTCTCAGGGAGGCTATCGATGACATTGGCATTCGCCGAAGAATCTTTTATCACTCCATTCGACCAAATATCTCTCGCGCTGATATCCAAAGCTAATCTTCCTCGTTATCGAATGCTTCGTTATTGTTCGTTTGATTAGTGGATTTTGCAGCTTATTGCCGAAGGCGGTTTGCCGTTTATTGTCTGTTTCTCATTCAGTCGGTGGCGGAGATCTTTCATTATACCGATCCAAGCTGGGGCAAAACGGCATGGTTCGTTAGAGAACATGGTGTTCTAGTTCAGGACAAGGAATATTGGATGCATTGGGCTATTCAGGGCGCATCCGACGAAGAAATGAAACGGAAGATTTACGAGCACGCGAAGGAATGGGACATCAAAGCGGATCCTACAGGTGTGAAAAAGCACTGGTCGGGCAAGGACGGATTTGCGTGGAGAGTTAATCTTCAAGATCATCCGCTCGACAATGCCACGACACAGGAGACGGCGAAAAAAGCGCATTATGCGGTCGAGTACCACGCGACTTCGAGTTATGTTCATTGCTTCTCGCCTGTGGTTGACAACCTCCTGCCGAAGTCATTCATACCGTTTGAAGTCAGGGAATTGTCCGGCGAATACGAGCGCCCTAGTCAGAAGACGCTATTCACGCTGATTTCCTATCTGCATAGCTGCACCGTATATGCCCTGTACGGGATGAACTGTGATCGACCTGCTGCGATTGACAGCTTGTTCAGTGAGATTCTTGCATCACTCCTGCCTTTTCGGAAATTGCACTGGTGAGTTTGGCGCACATTCGTGCGTGGGAATCTGAAACGTCGCCTGCGGTATTGTTGGTTATGCACTGCCCCGTTGAACTCGCCACCATTCTTTCGGGGAAGTTTCTTCTTAAATGATCCGGTCTCTATGATCAACCCGGATTGTTTCTCCCAAATGATCGCGCGCATTTCCTCCCTCGTCCAAAGGGCGTACATGACAGTCATGATGGAGCAGGTCGTGCGGAACATGGAGGACATCGGCAAGCCAAGTAGATACCGGATAGCGACGGAAAGGAATATTTTCACTTCGCGCCCACTTTCTTCGTCTGTCCCTTGGTGGCTGTATCGGATGCTTGGGCAATGAGCCATCTGCTCCGCGAACTCCTCGGCCTCTTCAGCCTTGGTAGCGATGTTTCGCCAGGTCGCGTTGGCGTCTTGGTTGAGACTGTCTTATCATCTTGTGAAGAAAAGGGACGGCCGCGATGCGCATATGGCGCGGCGCATCGGTGAATGCCCATATTTGCTCGTCCGCGTCTGGCTCCGCGTGGTTATAGTCGAATGTAAGCTGGCGGATACATATGCACCACTTGTCGCCCCATTTGGTATAGCCGATGTAATCGGCACCATCGTCAGGCGGTTCGCCCCAGTCGTGGAATTTGGCCACGTAGTTATCCCCAGATTGAGCTTAGCAAGGGCCGTCTCAAGCTTACGCACGGCGGCGGTCATACTATCAGTGGCTGAATTAAGAGAGGCTGCGTTTCGGGAAACTTTATCGAAGGAAATGCGGGATAGCTCCTTAGAGGCTTGAAGATCCTCTGGCATTGACATAGTGATCTCCATGCTGGCAGATAGACATATCTCTCAGCGTCAACTGAGGTGGAACAGTAAGGCACCGGAAACACCGGTAAGCCAATTATCTCACAGGTGGGCGGCGCATTCGCGCCGTGGTCCTGAGACCTCACCTGCGGAGAAGGGCTCCGCCCCTCGCATCTGCCTGCTGGTGACGCCTGGGCTGCGTCGCTTTGGGTGAGTCAGAAGATCATGAACCGAACTGACGGTCGCTGTGGCGTACAACCCCAGCCCAAACCAGAGGTCTGTTAGGAACCTGAGTCGCTTGGGACAGGAGCATACTTGACGGCTGTGCTTGATTCGATGGCGCGGTCGCCCTGTAACCATCAGCATGATCTGGACATTCGTTGGCGGTGTCTTCATATCCGGAGCCGTCAGAGAACACCGAGCCCGGTATCGTCGCTTTGTATTGCCCGTGGGGCCGTTTTTACGGGATGTCCCAATGGTTCTGAACTATGCGCATGGCTTCTTCTTTCAAGAGGTTGTTGACCAATGCCGAAAAGCAGGACGTGACGCGTCCGCAACTCCACTTCTCGGGGAAACTGTTCGCAGCGTAGCGAGAATATGGCGGAATGTGGCTTGTGGGCATAGCGGCGCGGGCTGCTAGGCACTGACTGGGCAACAATCGAAGGGGAAATAGAGAATTGGGGCGCTTCCTCCGAAATGCCTTTACAATTCGTAGCTGCGTACTAAGGAGGCGGGAAATGGCGCCAGGAAACGATAGTAGACAAAGCTGGGTTCGCGGTCGGGTTTGGAGTTGCGGCGGTGTCGGACGTGGCTGGCTCCATCAAAACGGGCAATCGGCCAGGCCGTTAACACGGTGACAGAGGTTCTGAAGAAAGCCTGCGTAGAAGACCGCGAAGAAAGCTCCCGCGAAGAAAGCAGTGAAAAAGGCTCCGGCCAAGAAAGCCGCAAAAAGACCGTGCCAAAGAAGGTACCCGCGAAAAAAGCGCCTGCGAAGAAGGCTGTGAAGAAAGCTGTGGCCAAGAAGAGCCCGACCAAGAAAGCTGTGGCCAAGAAGAGCCCGACCAAGAAAGATGCGAAGAAGGCACCGGCTAAAAAGGCTGTGAAGAAAACCGCTGCCAAGAAGGCTCCAGCCAAGAAAGTCGCTAGCAAGGCAGTTAAGCAAGCTCTGGCCAAGAAGGCCGCCAATAAATCCGTGAAAAAGGCTGCAGAAGTCTGGCCGGCGGCGGTGAGGGGAAGTACCGCACACACCAGATGGCCGCAGAAACCATCAGACGGAAGCCTTCTTGTAAAGAACAGCTGCGAAGCAAATACAATCCTTATGTGCTGAAGATGCTGACACTCCAGGAGCACTAACGTGAGTAAAGACGATATTAAGAAGTCGACAGAAAAAGCGGTTGATAAAGCCATTGAGAAAGTCATTAAGGAGAGCCTGTCCAAAAAGATATAAAGAAGGCGATCGAACGGGCGTAGAGGGCGGTCGAGAAGCGGGGGAAGACATTTGATAGGGCCTCCAACGTAGGCAGAGGCAAAGGATCTTCGGAGATCGCACCGCGAAGAAATCTGGAAGTAGCAAAAAGTTTGGAGATGGACCGGGCCGCAAGAACAGAGATTGACCGACGCCAATACGGACTCTGTGACACAGAAGACAACCTTCACGGAGGGATATCTGAATGCCAGTCCCAGAGCTCTAAAAGGCGAGACGTAAAATTCCGAATTGCAGCAGATAGGCCCTGAAGATAACGAGGAGTCCGGTTATGGCGAAGAAGAAAGACGAACGAATAATTGGCGAACCTTCGATGGCGAAGTACCGCTCACGCACCAACGCCGAGCAGATCAAGATAGATGGCAAGACGCTTGACCAACTACTCGCAGAGAAACCAAAGAAGAAACAGGCTGCTAAACCCGAAAATGAGGAACAATTGATGGCCTCACCACCGAGCGGCACTTCCACGAGTGTTAAGAAAAAGAGGATCGGCTTCGGGCCTGGCGTCGGGCATTTAAGGGGGCGGGACAACGAAATTGTCACGAAGAAAGGTACTTTAGATGGAAAAACCGGACGCAGTGGATTCGGCGGCGGGGTCGGTCGCCTCGAGTCTTTTGGCAAGTGAGAAGACGGGTGGCTCACAAAGCCCATTGGACCCTCCTTCGATGCAAGGCCTCTATGCCACACCGAAGGAAGCCCTTAGAAGGTCTCCACTGAATTCGAATACTGGTCTGGCAAGCTGACTGAAACTGGACAGCAGATGTGCTACGCCCTGATTGGGGCTAATTGGGCCATATTCACTTCGATTAATGGAATATTGGCAAGCTTCTGGGCAAAATGGTCTATTGTCCTGGTTTTGTTAGCGCTCACAGTTGGCGTTCTCGGATCGTGGGTGCTGAGCGAACTGATGAGATCGCAGATCAGCCGCGCCGAATCTAACTACGGTGGCTGGGCAAAGGAATTCGCCGAGGCCAAAGGAACGAGTGACCCGTGGCCTTTCAGCGAAGGGATGGAAATAACGGGCAAATTGATGAGATGGACACGATCCACTTTCGTACTCGCGAGCGGGATATTTCTTATAATCGGCGCGCTTAGTGCTCATTGATACCACCCGTAAGAACGCCGGAGAAATAGTCCACAGCGCGCCGCGGAAGCGGGGTGATACGGCTGAGTTAAAAGTAGACCACCGCCGGAGTTTGATTTCATAAGCCGTTGCCTGGGTAGGGGGTTCATGGGACACCGGAGGTGACCGCGGCTTCATCAGCTTCGAGAATTCGGGGCGCCTGATCATCTCACCTGTCGCGCATTCCCCAGTCCCTGCAACGAATGGGAGTGGCGACTGATCATATAGTGAATGTCGGAACTTTCAGTGAGGGTCAGCGGCAATTTCTCGACTATCATCGAAATTCCGTGATGCTTCGCGCTGCAACATGAGGTAGCGAAATCGGGGTTAAGGCTTTATGCGGATTCGGGACAGGGATCATCGAGATACATCGACATCGTGGTGGACGAGGCGCTCAAGCAAAGCGCGAAGGACTTTCTCGTTCAGGCACCGAAAGTAAAATTCTGGGGATTTCTGAATAGCCCTTTTGGGTTGTTTCTCTTATCGTCAGTCTTACTAGGACTCTTGTCTTTCGCATATGGAAGCTTCAATCGGTATCTCGACCGTCGTCGCGCCGCGGACAAACTTGAGCTTGAAATAGGCCTGCGTTCAAGGATTTTGCAAAGATAGCCTCAGGAAACGAATCGGATCGTTATTCGACCGTTCTGAATTCGGCCGGATCGATGATGGCGATCCGCCAACTTTTACGTTCGCAAACCAGCATTCTCTGAATTCAATAACGTAAGAACGGCGTCTTTGCTCTGGCAGCTGTCTCTCTTAGTGCGTGGGGCGGAGAAGGATGAGGCATTGGCCAGGGCCAAAGATGCGCTACGCATGGATGATCTGCTGGTCCAAGTTGAATATGACGGAGCGAAGGATGTGCCCGATGACCCGACTGGCATCTCGCAACAAGAAAAAAATAGGCTTAGCGAGCTGCATGATCACTTAACAAAGGACTTCGGACAAAAGGAGCTCTACCAACTGGCTCAGAAGCAATCGAGCAATCCGATATGGCGCGTCCCGCAATAAGACCCCTATGCGCTGTTCAACATCTCAGGCCCATTGTTCCTGACGTTCCCGACGAGCGGATTGCAAGGTGTCGCATCCATGGCCTCCGACTCGAAAGGCCTGAGCAAATCGAGCGGCGGCCGACCGGCTCTCGCTCCAGCCATCTGCTGTAGTCCTTCGGGTGCAAAATCACCGGCATCCGCGTATGCACAGATGTAAGCTCGTTGGCGTCGGTGGTGAGGATGCTGAACGATTGCAGCCACTCTCGGTCGGTTCTTTCCACGCGTCCCACAGGCCTGCGAACGCGAATGGCGCACCATCCCCATCCTGAATGCAAAAGGCTGTTTAGTCTTCGCGTAGAGTCGCGCCCACTCGTAAAATCCGTTCGCCGGAACGAGACAGCGTCGCTTTTGAAAGGGTGTGCGCCAGGTAGGACTCTTCTCGACGTTCTCGGCCTTGGCGTTGATCGTCGAGATGCCTTTGACATCTGAGAGCTGCTTCGTAAGAAGGGCACCAAGCCCCATCGCATCAGGACCAGCTCGCGCTCGCCGGTCTCCTTGTCATTTCGGATGACCGGCTGAAAGGTGGTCGGCGCCACGTTATAGTCGGCGTCCGAGATGATGAGGCTCGACGGCAGGTCACTGATGTTGAAGGCATCGCCGATGCGCTGTTTATCGGATCTTCGGTAGTAGCGGCCACACATGGGACAAGGCTAAACCATGGCGAAGCTTTCCACGTTTCCTATCCAGCCATTTCCACAAAATGTGCAGCGTTAATGTAGCATTCAAAGGCTATTCATCGATGCTATTGTTCTTGTAACGGAAGAGCAATCTTCCAGCGAAGAGAGCCGACAATAGGCCTTCCGGAGACTCGGCAACGGTAATCATGGAAGGGCAACGAGGAGCTCTTTACAGTGATGTGACGCGGGACTAGGGCGGAGACCGGGTTAAACCGAGTTTCCCAAATTATTCCGATACAGCGTTGCTGTGGCCAGCCTCCGAAGCGGGCCTTCGAGAATTCGGACAGCGGAGGGCGGGGACTCGAAAGAGAAACCGCCCTTTTACTATTCTCCCTTTTCAACTTCTGCGTACTGTTCCTCGGTCAGCTGCAGGTACCGTCGTCCATGCCAGGCCCTTGTCATTCTTAAGTGACAGGAGCCACTGCTGGACGGCCAGCGGCTTGATGTCATCCGCCAGCTCCGTTCCCCAGCGCCTCACCATGTAATCGCGTACGTAGTGCTGCACGATGGGTATGGTGTTGTCCGACTTCGGGCGTACCGCGTTTTCTCCCATGTCCGAAGCCAGGTAGTGCTCGGCAAGCGTCGCCGAGCCAATACGCCTCTCACCGGCTCATTGAAGGCAGCATGAAACAGCTGATTGCGCTCGGTGAAGGAAAGTGGCCTCGAAGGGTTGGTGGCGAAGCGCAAGGACAGCGTCTACGAGCCGGGCCTGCGGAGGGATGCCTGGCGCAAGATGCGGGTCAACCTCGGGCAAGAGTTCGTCATCGGTGGCTATACTCCGAGCGCCAATAACTTCGATGCCATGGCCATCGGCTATTACGAGGGTAAAAAACTGATTTACAGCGCTCGGGTCGAGCTGTGACACTCGTCTTTGCGGTCGGCAGTAGCAGGCCATATTGAAGCCTCGAAGCTCGGCGCGCGCGGCGGTGAGCGGGTGGTCTCCCACGAAGCGTTTCATCAAGATGTGGTGGGCGGCATAGCCTGCTTCGCATAACTCGTCTGAGTGCTCGTCCATAACGGCCGGATTCCAGACGCCTTCAACGCTATTGCGGAACAGCTCCATCGAAAGTTTTCGTCCGAAAAACTTCACGTCATATGGATTGCCCGAGCGGCCTGGGCGCGTCACGCTGATGCAGGCGAGGCCGTTTGTCGCCCGGCTGACGGCTTGCATGTTGTATCCTGCGGTGCGTTTGCGCTGGATGCGGACGGGCTTCATGCTGCCCTCAGTAGATCATTGGGAACGTCAAAGAATCCAAGCTGGCCCTTGTACGGCAGGAACGGTAATGGTTTAGCCTCCTGCAGGACGAGCTGAATTTACCGCTAAGCCACGGCGAGACATGGTCGATGACGCAATCTACAAGATTCACCTGGCCGACAACGCCGCCGCGTTCCAGCTCTTCGAAGGTGGGGATCGGTATATCTGTTTGGGTATGCCTCGATATCGCTATGGCCAGTTCCATGCAGTCTTCGTACTCACAACGCGTCATACCCTTCGCAGCATGAATCAGGAGTGGGCCCCGGTATTGCGTCCACCATTGACGGTTCTCGACCGGCTTAAAGCCTCGCACGATGAAGTGAGCCCAAGGCTGTCTAAAATGCTTAGGGCCTTCATGACTGGCCCCACTGGCGAGCGAAAATATGGCTACCCGTAGCCCGAAAGGACATCCGCCATGCCGAACGAGGAATCCAAGAAAGCAGCTGATGTGCCAAAGCCCGCTCTTCCGCCGGAGATTGGCAAGCACAAATGCGCAGAGGTGGACGCATTGCCGCCGACACCCGAGCGAGAAGCGAAGACTGGAGAGAAGTGATGCCCTTAGCAACGAACAAGATGAGAATCCTCGGCAATACCAAGAATCCGGTTACGGGGGAGTTCTACGAGGTGAAGGCACCTGTTGGGCCTCCCAAGCCGAAGTTGACGTTGGTGAAGAAGCCCTAGAAGTCGTCGTAAGCATCATATCCGTAGGTACTGACCAGGAGGACGGGAAATATGGCAACACTTACAACGAAGAAGAAAAATGCTGAGCCAAAGAGCGATTTCGCGCTGCCAGAGAAGGACAACGTAAATATCCGGTTCCAGATAAAAATCACGCCCGGAATGCGAAGGCACGGGCATCGCAGGCGGAACATGCGGGCAACTTGAGCGCGGCCGACAAAGAAAAAGGTCGACAGTAAAGCGGATAAAGGTTCTGAAAAAGGGGTAGGCAGGTAAGGATTTGCAATACCGTTTGTTGAACCCCTGCGTTTCCATAAAAAGGCGATGCAGAGGGGTTTGCCATTTCAGCCCTCCGCGCCGCTGGAGTGCGGTTTAAGGAGGAAGCATGACCCGCCGCTTCTTCTACGAAGATAAAGTATCGGTCCACGCCATTTATAACTGGGGCGCAGCTAGAGCGGCGAAAGCATGAAAGAGTTGCCCTTCGATCCCTACGATTTTTTCGGGTACTTGGCGTCTGGACTTGTTTGTATCGTGACGGCTCAACTGCTGTTCGGCTTCCCGAAGGTCATCGGCGCGGATCTCAAGCCATTCGATATGGCAGTTACTATCTTGGCGACGTACGTAGCTGGACAAGATAATAGCTGGACCTTCCAGCTCATCTACGAAGACGTCCTCGTCCATAAAATCTTGGGCTCGCCGACCCGAAATCTTTTGAGGGAACACGGACAACCGCACTACAGGTCGGTGTTTCATGGCTTTTACAAACCATTGCCCGCGGTAATCCGCTCAAAAATCCACGCAAAGATCAAGGCGATGGGAAGTCAACGAGCTGATTCCGGAAGGAGTGTTCCTTTCGATTAGATATGCACCCGAAGTGATTGTAAGCGAACAGTTGATTGCGAAAATTGACTCGTTTCGCAATATGTATGGCTTCAACCGAAACGTTTCCTTCAGCTTGATTGCTTCGGGCATTTGTTTGGCCATCGCCGGCATCGCGGAGGGGAACCGTACGCTCGTTCAACGCTCCAGCGTTCCCGCATCGATATCAGGCGGAATTCTGCTTTACCGTTTTTTGAAATTTTATCGACAGTATTCGTATGAGCTGTTCAATGCGTATGCGGAATGGCTGAGAAAGGTTCTTCGGAATGCTAACTTTTACTTGTTTTCTGACGTGGGGCATGGTTTTTGTGCCTACGCGACAACGCCTGGAGGCTCAAATATTCTGTTTGACTGCGGCTATGATCATGAGCTGCAGTTTTATCCACATCGGTATTTTAACGACCGAAATATTAGCATGATCTATGGAACTAACCAGCTATTTCGACCAAGATCACGTTGATAACCTTGCTGAAATCAGAAAAGTAGTGACGTTCAGTTGCATTACGAGGAATAACACGATCCCCGCCAGTCTAATCCGCCAGGAGAAGACAAGCAGCGGTGGCATTACGGCTGGGATGTCGAGCGCTCTCGAAATGCATGAAGGTTTATGGTCTTTCCCGCTCCCGCCTCGAATTATGGCGGCGTAAAGGTTAGTAACTTCTTTAACTTATACCCGACGTTCCGAGACATGAACAACCTTAGCGTGGTGACCTTCCTTTATTACGATGGGTGCGGAATCGTCATACCTGGCGATCTTGAATGTGCTGGGTGGGAGGAACTCTTAAAGCAGGAGTCTTTCCGGCAATGTCTTGCTGAAACCACCATTTTTATCGCTTCGCATCACGGCAGTAATGCGCCGCTTAGGAGATGAGCGGGTTTTCGACTACTGTAAGCCGCACATCATCTTGCTCTCGGACAAAAATATCGTATACGGGAGTCAGGAGCACGATTACACCAAGCATGCGCGGGGTATCGAATGGGGAAACGGACAGACGAGGCGTGTGCTCTACAACCAGGTATCTGATGGTCATATTCGGATAGATAAGGCCATTGGGCAGCCGGCATATGTGACTGCGGGGATGGCGCTTTAGTCGCCAACACAACTGTTCTGCCGTGGCTTCTGATTCGAACAGGCGTTGGCAGAATCTTGGCACAAGGCTAAACCATGGCGGAAATTTCCACATTTTCCCCGGTGATTTCCACAAAATATGCAGCGGTAATGCAGCATTCATCCGCTGTCTCGCCGGTGCTATTGTTCTTGTCAACGGAAGAGCAATCTTCCAGCGAAGAGAGACAACAAAGGCCGTCCGGAGACTCAGCGATGAGAATCATGGAAGGGCAATGAGGAGTCTCTTTGCAGCGTATGTGACGTGGGATTAGGGCGGAGACGCGGGTCGGACCGCGGTTCCCGAATCGTTTCACTACAGCGTTGCTGCAGCCCGTCCCCGAAATAGGCCTTCGAAAATTCGGATGTGAAGGGCGGTGACTGAAAAGAGAATCCGCCTTTTTGCTTTTCATCCCTTTTTCAACTTCTGGTACTGCTCCTCGGTCAATTGCAGGTATATCCCACCACGTCCGACCTCGACACCTGATTGAAAGAATGGCGTGCTTCAAGGACGTTGAAGCCTCCGCCTTTCTCTGGAGTTCTCGCACCTTGCTCACGTTCGCGCAAGCGTCAGCTTCTTAGGCATATGCTTCTGACTTGCCCCCATTTTTGACACAAACGGTTAAGACTCAAAATCCATTGAAAGGAGAATTGAGTCATGGGGTTGTCACGCAGGTTGTTCACGAAGGAGTTCAAGCTGGCCGCCGTGCGGCGACTGGAGCAGGGGGTTTCCATGGGCAAAGTGGCGCGGGCGATGGAGGTCAATCCCAACGTGCTGCACCGCTGGCGGCATGAGTTTCGGGAGGCGCCGGGCAACGTGATTTCCGGGCAACGGGCAAGCGGCGTTGGGCCGAAGGCCGGATTGCCGAATTGGACGACAGATCGGCCGGCAGGCGCTGGAAATCGATTTTTTGAAGGGGTGCTTGCAGCGCATCGAGAACAGCGGATGATGCACATTGACTGGAGTTGCCGTCACCGAAAGATCGGCGAAGAAGTGAAGGGCGGACTGACTGACGATCCAGCGGATGGTGGAGCTGGGCCGGGTAACCCACACATTTCGCGGTTTTCAACGGCTTATGAGGACTTAGGTGTTCCTCGCAAGTATAGTAAGTCGTTGAAAAACCTAAGTTAGGGCTAGGCTGTCACTGCAGAGGTCGCGGGTTCGAGCCGCGCCGTCCCCCCGGTGCCATTTTTTGGATTATTTGATGGAGATATGGAACAAGATTGACAAAAATCTGGTGTCCGATTTGGTGTCCGTTTGCTTTGAACTTTGATGCTATCGGGTGCAAGCCGGTGCAAGGGGCGAAGGTCTAACTTATTGAAAACTAAAAGTCAGTGCAATTCCGTGCGCCGTCATGCAATCGGCCAAAATCGAAGAAAACGGTTCCTAAGTCTGGTGCGTCTGCCAATTCCGCCACTTTCGCACATTTAGAATCAATCAGTTAGCAATCCGTCGATTCAGTGTTGCTGCTGGTGCTAATCTGGTGCTGATTCATTACAACTGTTACCAGCCGATCGAAGTGCCGATGCCTTGTGCTCAGGGCAAGATGCGAATGCCGAGCGTCATCTGATAGCTGCTGTGGTTTATCAGTTCACCGACTGTTCGCAGGTCAACACCGGCCATTACCAGTCTACTAGCAAAGGTGTGTCGCAGGGTATGCCACGTCACGCCGTCGATACCGGCCCGCTCGATGGCAGGATCAAACCATGCACGCGTTGTCTTGACCGCTGCGCCGTCAGTTGTGGAAAGACGAACTGCGAACCCTTCGACAGTGAGCGAAGCGTCTCAAAGGCTGCCAGCGCGACAGCGTTCAGTTGCACGGTGTGCGGTTTCCCGTTCTTCGTGACCGATAGATGCAGCATCCGCATATCAAGATCAACCTGCGACCATTTCAAGCCGAACTGTTCGCTCATTCTCATACCCGTCATCAAGGCGATGTCGAGAGCGGCGAGGTACATGGTCGGGTTGCGACAACCGTCAACGATGGCTGCTCTCAATCTGGCTTCCTCATCGTGTGTTAGGAATCGTACCTTGCCGTTGTTCTCGGCTTTGCGTTTGATACGTGCAGCGGGATTGCGTTCAATCTTGTCGTTGTCCACAGCTACCCTAAAACACAAAGAAAAGGCAGCCTGCCAGCGATTACGCGTAGCGGCTGCCCATGATCTATCTTTGCTCTGCTCGACGAGCCAGCGGGTAATGTCTTGCTTCGTTATCTCGTCTGCGGGAATGTCTCCGAACGCTTCGAGCATTGCAGGCAGCTTGAGTTCCAATTCCTTGGTTGACCGTTCGCTGTTGTGCGCTTTGGAGTGTTCCAGCGCGTCAGTCGCGCGTTGTGTCAAGGTTAAGCTGATCTGGATTTGTAAAACCGTGCGTCCTCAAGTAATCAAAAATCAAGCGATGGCCCATCTCGGAATAAAACAAGACTACGAAGTCCTGAATAGATAACAATTCCGTTTTCGATAGAGGACTAACTATTTGGAATGGGGGACTAATTGCAAAACCGTGGTAATCGAAATAGAGATGGCCCATCTATGAACGAGAGACGATAGCTGCCTTCCTGTTGATGGGTCCAACTGTATTACCGGGGTCTGATCCGGTTGAATATGGGATCTTCCCCGAGGTCCATTCAGACTCTTAGAGGCATCACATACAATCGCATGGCCGTAATGATTTTCGATTTCCTTCTTTAGGTCCAATGCGGGACTGTTCAGCGGGACTGAGCACAACTCCGTACTAAACACTTGCGCTGCACAGATAGCTGACGTCATTAGAGCAATCAACAAAACGCAAAAGACTCTCATCGCATCAACTCCCAACCACCCGTTTCAGGATCAGCCGATTACTTCAGCAGTTCTAAAACAAAGTCCATCGGGACGGCCACTGAATAACCCGAGTTACTCAGAATCATGGCTGTTTGAGAACCAGCAGTCTCATTGAAAGGTATGAACTGGATCACCACGCCGATAATTCTGAAGGTCGCCGTTAAGCCCTGCCTGTCTACTTCTAAAACTGGGCCGCCACTGTTCCCGAAGTACACCGGGCAATCGAGAATAAGGGTTCTCGTCGCGGGATTTGTACCGGCTAAAATTCCCTTGCGAAGCAACGGGCGGTTGTAATCAATTTGGGGCGCGTTTTTAAGACCTATCGAACTGGGATACCCGAAAACCATCACATCGTTTCCCGTTAGCGCCTGATCGAAAGTTTTAACAGCATCCGAAGCTACTTCGAGAATCCCAGTCTTTGCCAGTTGCTGAATGGTGACCCCGATTCAGGGGATTTGGGAGCTTGTCCGGTACCGACTGAAGAGCAATTTTTACGACTACGACGTCCTGCGTAGGGTGTCGCTTAATGTTGCCAGCAGCCTCTAAAACCGAAAGGTCCAAGGTAACCAGGTTTTGCGTAGAATCTGCCGGGTCTTTGGAATAGGAAAGGAGGCTAGCATTTCCACTAATTAACTCTAAAGGGTCCGGCTGTTTGGGAGTGATCTGCTCCGGTCGCTTGTTCTTATACAAGACGTGTTTCGCGGTCACCAGATAGTGAGCATTGCTGTCAGCAATGTAAAAGCCGGAACCGGAACTACCGTCGCCAAGTGTGATTAAAACAGGGTAAGCTAGATTGTCATCGGGTATCGCGCGCTGCGTTACCTGTTGAGCTCTCGCATGAAGCACTAAAAGGGTAATTACAAAGAGTATCGTTGATCGGCGCACACAACACCTCCGCTTTCTCTTTAACTGTATGAACGCTCAAAGGGGGAAGTCTTGCGGGTAAACTTTGGATAGTCGCGATAATTATCTCGCATCCTTTCTGGCACTTTCCGAAACACCCGGTTGGAAATCTCATACGCCAAGTCAACGGACTCATCGATTGCCTGACGGTAGGACCACCTGCACGTTTACCTGCTCGTCTGGCCTCAGGCTCAGGTTCCTGTCGGTGATCCTCAATGATGTGGGAACCTGAGCAGCGTGGTCTAGTATGAACTTAAAAGCGTTCCCTCATCGAATCCAAAATATTTGCACTGCTCCGCTGACGGGTCGATCCACTCAGAGCCTTGACCCCAGTTGAACAGCGTGGTCTTGGCGCGGTTCTCGTTCCCGCCGAGTTTCGCGATAACGCGCAACAGGCACCGTGAACGGTCGTCCGATTGGCGTCCCAAAAGAAGAGGGCGCTCCCCGGAGAAAGCGCCCCAAACCGATTTTGTTATAGGGTCGTACTGAAATCGAGAATGGCATACCACCATCGTCCCGGACTGAGCAATATTGAACACATTGAGAGAAAACTTTGGCATACTCTCTCCTGCCGTATGTTGTTGTTCAAATGCTCGAACCTTATGAGGTCCAAAGGATCGCATTCGTGTCGCGATTCCACCGCGACGAGGCTCCACTCATGATTGTTTGAGGCGATTGTCCGGTTGATGTTGGGTAGTCGCGCGGCCCGCTAATGTCGCGAGACAGATTGTGTCTCGCCACCCGTGGTTCGTGCTCGTCGATAGTAGATGATTTGGCAGTTGCTGCACCACCAAGGGTAAATGCCCAGCAGACTGAGAAGGTGTTTTCGAAAGAGCCCGCGACGGTGCAGCCGTTCTAAAGGTTCATCGCATCTTGGGCACATCAGCATACGGAATTGGTGCTTAGAGCGGAAGAACTTTACCGCAAGTCAATTTTATCAACACGGACACAATTGACACGGGACGAGTAGACGGCTTACGGGTGATACCGTGGGCCGTTTTTCTTTATACCGGGTGCAGGGAGCGGGAACGATGACGAACACGTGGACGTTTATCGGGGTATATCCCCCGGGGGTATGTCTCCGGGTGCTAATCTGGTGCTAATCGCTGCGAACTTCTGTGCAGCGAATCCGCCGTAACTCGTTGACAAAAACAAAAAATAAAGCCTGCCACTCGTTGGAGTTAGCAGGCTAATGGTATCTAAGTTGTTGATTTGGCATTAAAAATGCCCTAGCTGGAAAACACATCCTAAGTCTGGTGCGTCTGCCAATTCCGCCACTTTCGCACGTGAGTACAGGTTGAGATAACCCTCTGAAGCTGTTTTCATTCTTGCACAGTCCGGAGGCGCTTCGCTTGCTGTGGAAGCTTCTGCTCGAAATACGAAATGGCAGAGACTCCGTCGGAGGCTCCGCCATCATCGTGCGCCCTCGGTGCAGACGCGCAAACTGTATCCCTTTCCCTGTGCCGCCTCAGAATCTGGTCAGCGAAGCTGAGACGCTTTGTGCTCGTCAGTCGACCACCTGAACAACATGCCCGGGAGTAAAAAGACGAAAGAGCCAAGCGTTGTGACTGCCAGGACAGCGTGGAAAACTATGAACAAGGCAAGAGCAAACAATGTTCCAATTACAAGGTGCAGTTTCTTAGACATGATGCCAACCTGATTCTTCTCTTCAAAAATCCAGCGACAACTACCCTAACCAACATACGACTCGCCTAACACTCAGGGCATCTCGATGTCTGGCCTGGTGGAAGATCAGTGCACAAGGCTGCGGTCGACTGTTTTTTCCCCAAGCCAGCCCAGGTTTGCGGCCTGCGCCTCGGACATCGGCATGGTGAAGGGAAACCAGTAGTCGCCATCGCGCTGCGCCTGGGGGAGGACCTTATTCGCGTCAACCTGCTGTCTCAGCAGGGCTTCGCTCTCAAAATTCGTTTCCGGTGAGAGGCTGCCCGCGCCGCGGTTCTCCCAGACATTCAGCGAGTAATCGTAGGTGCCATCGCTCTTGCGCTTCGCATGAACAGTGAGCGTGAAAGTCTTCATGAAAAGAAGGATATCGGCGCGTGCCGGCGAAGGAAATCCCCACAAGAGGGCATCGAGCTTCTACCTTTTGCGCCTGAGAAATGGCGCGAACGTAACCGCCGGTAACGCAACAAAAATAAAAGCGCCGCAGGTCGATCCCGCGGCGCAAGGTGAGGAGAAGAAGTAGAGCGTGCTAGGCCAGCGCTGTCTCTGCGACCCCAACCTTATCGAACCAGGAGTGAGCAGCCTTGAGCGCCTTGTTCACGTTTTCGATATTTTCAACTCCGGTGGTGTTGAGCCAGTCCTCGAAAGCCTTAGCCCCCTGCTTGGCGTAAACGGCAATGCCGTCTTTCCAGGTCGCTCGTCCGCAGAGAACGCCGTTGAAGGTGGTTCCGCTTTCTCCGGCCAGCTCCAGCGTCTCGATAAAGACCGGGTTGCTGACGCCCGCCGACAGATAAATGAAAGGCTTGTGCGTTGAAGACGCCGCGATGCGGAAGTGCTCCAGCGCCTCAGCGCGCGTGTAGGCTTCTTCGCCCTTGAAAGCCTTCGTGCCGGAGACGAACTCCATCTGGATCGGAACCTCGACCTTCAGCACGTCTACGCCATAGCGCTCTTTGCCGAACTCCTCCATCGAGCCGGTCACGACATCGGGCTTGCGCTTGGCATAGCCCAGGCTTTTCTCGTCTTCGCCGTGTACGTCGTATCCGACCATCTCAAGAAAGAAGGGAATATCGTGCGCGCGGCACTCATCGCCGATGCGCTCCACCCAGGCATGCTTCAGATCATTGATCGGCGTTTTTTCAAACGGCGTGTAATAGAGCAGGATCTTGATGCAGTCCGCGCCCGCTTCCTTCAGGCGGCGAACCGACCACAGGTCGAGCAGATCGGGCAGGCGACCGGGCGTGGCGGCGTCGTAGCCAGTCTTTTCATAGGCCAGCAGCAGACCCTTGCCATGGCGCTTCTTGCTGGCGGGCAGACCATATTCGGGATCGAGCAGGATCGCCGAGGCATGCTGCGTGAGCACGTCGGCGACGAGCTCCTTGAACTCAACAAGTGCCGAATCAGGAAGCTCGGCAACGCCCTTCTCTTTGGCCAGCGACTTCTTCAGCGAGCCGCGCTGATCCATCGCAGCGGCTGCAATCACGCCGCGCTTGTCGGACACGGCTTTTAATCCTTCCAGTTTTCCGGGGGTCAGCTTTGTGGACATGATCTCTTCTCCTGCTCCTTGCCAATGGGTTGGCGTCAACGGATTGACGCCAGTTGATGGGTCCTGGCGCCGCATGAAACGGTCTCTGCCGGGTGATGGGCGGACGCGAAAACTGCGTTCCCTTGCATTCTAACCGAGGTTGGCCGATTGCGCGGTTTTCACCCCGCCGCACCGGCGATCGCTTTGCGCTGTGCTTCAAGCAACTCGCGGATGCCGGCCTCGGCCAGGTCCATCATCTCCAGCATGCGGCCGCGCGGGAACGGGGTGCGCTCGGCGGTGGCCTGCACTTCCACCAGGCCGCCGTCTTCTGTCATGACGACGTTCATGTCGACCTCGGCCTGCGAATCCTCCTCGTAGGCTAGGTCGAGCAGGGCGGTGCCCTCGACAATGCCTACGCTCGTCGCCGCGACAAGCTGCTTCAATGGCGAAGCCTTCAGCGCGCCCGTCGCCATCATGCGGTTCAAAGCAGTCGAAAGAGCGGCGCACGCTCCGGTAATGGCCGCCGTGCGCGTGCCGCCGTCGGCCTGGAGAACGTCGCAATCAAGGATGAGGGTGCGCTCGCCCAGAGCCTGCATATCGACCACGGCGCGCAGCGAGCGGCCGATCAGCCGCTGGATCTCATGTGTGCGCCCTCCCACCTTGCCGCGTTCGGACTCGCGCGGCGTACGGGTCAGCGTGGCGCGAGGCAGCATGCCATACTCGGCGGTCACCCAGCCGCGGCCGCTGTTGCGCAGCCAGGCGGGAACTCCCTGCTCGATGGTGGCGTTGCACAAAACGCGGGTGTTGCCCACTTCAATCAGTACTGAGCCTTCTGCTGTCGCGACATATCCGGTGGTGAGGCGAACAGCGCGGAGCTGCGAGGGAGAGCGCCCTTCGGAGCGAAAGAATGTTGGACCTGGCATCGATGCTCATTGTACGGGTTCGGGAAGGAAAGGAATCACGCCAGACCTGGAGTTTCAAGTTGGGATTGGACCGGAGCCAGTTCCGGAATGGGATTAGCATGCGCTTCTCTCTTGTTTCCAACTGCTTACGAATGAAAAGAGTCACACATTCGTTCCGATTTGAAACTTCGGGCCGAATCTGGCCGCTAAAACCGGATTGGGGATTAAATCCCTCTAAGCCAAATTGCTGCTTACATTTGCAGAAGATTTTCGATTTGGCACGAAACGTGTAATTAGACCCGGCAAGGAGGGCAGCCGCGATACTCCAGGGCCGTGGCTGTCCTCCCGAATCCCCCAAATGCAGGAGAACCGAATGCAGGGCTTGGTAAAGGCGCCGTCGCGCATCGGGAAATTCATTCCACATTCGACCGGAGCGGTCGTCGATCGGAGCACCTCTCAACCGGAGAGCTCTCTTCCCATACTCAAAACGGAGCCGTTCGATCAGCTGGCGCACGACGCGCGCAACGTTTTGTCCGCCATGAAACTCTACTGTGAGCTGCTGGCTGAGCCCGGAGTCCTGAGCGCCGGCTGCACGCATTATGCACAGGAGCTGCAGGCGGTCAGCGACACCGCAGCGCAGTTGCTGGAGCGGCTGGCTGCCCCGCGACGAGCAGTATCGCATCAAAGCACTGCTGCGAAAGAGCGCCGGAATTTGTTGCAAGACGCCTCAACGCAGGTGGGCGGCGCAGCGCTGAATCCGGATTCGGGCTCCGACCTCGGTGCGGAGCTCGTCGGCATGCGACCGTTGCTGGCCGGCATCGCGGGGCCACGCATAGCCCTCGAGATCGAGACCCTCCCCTCCCCGGGGCGGACGCGGCTTTCCAAAGAAGACCTCATCCGGGTGATGCTGAACCTGGTGCGCAACGCCTCGGAAGCCATGCCCACGGGAGGGCGAGTGCGCATCACCGCGCAGTATGGCGACGGACTGAGTTTTCTCGATGCAGCCCAGATTCCCGAAGGCTATCCCCGCAGCGTGCTGATCGCCATCGAAGACAGCGGGCCGGGAATACCGGCGGAACTTCGGGAGCGAGTTTTCGAGGCCGGGTTTACAACCCGCGACACAGTTCCAAGCTGGCCTGGGGTGCAGCACCGCGGGCTTGGCCTGACCATCGTTCGTGACCTCATCGGAGAAGCGGGCGGCATCGCGCGAGTTTGCTCCTCGCCGGGCGGCGGTGGGCGATTCGAGCTGGAACTTCCCGTTACTTCCGGAACGTGTGAAATCGCTAACCCCAGCGGATTAGTAGCTGACTCCGCGGAGAAAGGGTGCATAGAATGCCCGTAACAGTCCCTCATTTACGACCTATGACGACTTACGCCTACCCCTCAGAGCGCCCGGGACGGCTGCATGTCCTGATTGTCGACGAAGATGCAGCGATACGTTCGGCTTGCTGTGAAATCGCTGCCAGTCGCGGCTTCGCGCCGCACGCCGTCGACAATCTGGATATGGCGCGAAGTCTGCTGCGCGGCAACAGCGTCGACATCCTACTCCTCGATCTCAGGTCCCCCGAAGGGGCTGGCCTTGAGCTGCTTGAAGAGGTTAAGATGCTGCACCCGGAGATCGCGGTGATCGTGATGACCGTCTTCGCTACCGTCACATCGGCGGTCGAGGCGATGCGCACAGGCGCCGACGATTATCTGACCAAGCCCTTCAGACTGGAAGAGTTGGCGGCGGTGCTCGACCGTGCAGCGGAACGCCGCGCGGTCGACGCCGCCAGTCGCCAGTTGCGCGATAAGCTGCGCACCGAACAGGGGCTGGGCAACATCATCGGGCACAGCGGCGAGATGGAAAAGCTCTACCGCATTCTCTCGAAGGTGGCGCAGACCACGCACCCGGTCTTGATCCTCGGAGAAAGCGGAACAGGCAAGGAGCTGGTGGCGCGGTCGATCCACGCCAATGGCCCCAACGGGGGCAAGCCATTTCTTCCCGTTGATTGCGGCTCACTGGTTCCCACACTTGTGGAGAGCGAACTCTTCGGTTACGTCAAGGGGGCCTTCACAGGCGCGAACCGCTCGAAAGATGGCCTGCTGGCCTCGGCTGACGGCGGGACGGTGTTTCTCGACGAAATCGGCGAACTGCCCCTCGATCTGCAGGCGAAGCTGCTACGCGCCCTGCAGGAAAAGGAGATCCGCCCGGTCGGTGCCACAAATCGCATTCCCATCCGGGTGCGCATTCTCGCGGCCACCAACCGCGACCTGGCCACGATGGTCGAGCAGGGCCGCTTCCGGAAAGATCTCTATTACCGGCTGAACGTGGTCAGCCTGCGTATTCCACCCCTGCGCGACCGCCGCGAGGATATTCCCGTGCTAGCGGCTCATTTCCTCGAGCGCACGAAGAAGAACGGCGGGCAGGCGCGGATTCTGAGCGACGACGCGTTGCGCACCATGATGGATTATTCGTGGCCCGGCAATGTGCGCGAGCTCGAAAACTCAGTCGAGCGGGCCTGCGCTCTTTCCTCCGGCCCTATCCTGCACACGGGCGATCTGCCAACCCAGCTGCAGGATTTCCATCTTCATGCCTACCGAACCGTCACGGCCCCTGTGGACGAGCCGCCGAGGCGCGAGAGGTCCTCCTCCGCGGTCACTCCGCTGGCCGAGCTCGAGCGGCAGGCGATCCTGGATACGCTCCGCCAGCTCAAGGGCGACAAGCTCACCGCCGCAAAGCTGCTCGGCATCGGCAAGACGACGCTCTACCGCAAGCTCAAGGAGTATGGCCTGGGCGAATCCGCCGCGGGTTTGTAAAGGGCAAAGAGGGACAAGGAAAGGGAGACGACGATGCCTCAAAGCATTCTGATGATTACCGCAATCGCCGGGGCAGAGAATTGCGCGGCGGTGTTGTCCAAGCAGTTTGGATTGATCGTCGAGACAGCGGCCAGCCGGAAAGAGGCTCTGGCCGCGATGCGCCACCATGACTTTGCCCTGGTTGTCATCGATCAGTCACTGGTTGAGCACAGGGAGGACGGAACGGATTCTCTGTTGAAGCACGCCGGGCTGGCAATTCCGCTCGAAATCAACTTTGCCATTTCCGGCTGCAGTCGCGTGGTTCGGGAAGTGCGCGCCGCGCTCCTGCGCCGCGAGCGCGAGCAGGACCTGGCTTTGTCTGCGGCCGCCACATCGCTCCAGAGCGATATACGCGACACCGTGGCCGGGCTCCTCCTGCAAACGCAGCTGGCCCTGATTGAGCCGGGAATCCCTCCTGGGCTCGCCGAAAGGCTGCAACTGGTCCTCGAGCTTGTCGCGGCTCTGCGCCATCGTCTGGAGAAGCAGCCGTTACCGGCTCCAACTGCGCGTTCGAATGAACGCAACCGTCCGGTAAGCGTCCAAGCAATTTAACGCGCGTGTTCTAATGAATGGTCCGCATCTTGCGCTGCATGTAGTCCATCAGGAGATACTCGCCGAGAGTATCGGGCGTGGTGAAATAGGCCTTTCCGCGACACATCTCAGAGACCTTGTGGACAAACGCCACCAGTCCCGGGTCGGAGGCGAGCATAAAGGTGTTGATCATCACGCCGGAGCGCTTGCAGCGCGCCACCTCTTCGAGCGTCTCGCTTACCACCAGTGGATCGAGGCCAAAAGCGTTCTTGTAGATCCTGCCATCATTCAGCGTCAGTGCCGACGGCTTGCCGTCGGTGATCATCACGATCTGCTTCATATCTTTGGGCTGCGCCTTCAGAATGCGCTGGGCGACGCGCAGTCCCTCCCGCGTATTCGTGTAATACGGCCCAACCTTGGCACGCGCGAGCTGCGAGATTGGTAGCTCCTCCGCTGAATCATGAAACAGCACCAGCGAGAGAGAGTCTCCCGGATACTGCGTCCGGATAAGATGCGAGAGCGCCATGGCGACCTTTTTCGCCGGCGTAAAACGATCTTCGCCGTACAGGATCATCGAGTGCGAGCAATCGAGCATGACCACCGTCGCGCATGAGCTCTGGTACTCGCACTGGTGCACCTGAAGATCGCGGTATTCAATATTCAGCGGCAGCGAAAGCCCCTCGCGCGAGATCGCCGAGGCCAGGGTGGCGGTTGCGTCGAGGTTCAAAGTGTCGCCGAACTCATAAGGCCGCGAGGCGCCGCTTGCCTCAATGCCGGTGGCCCAGTGGCGCGTGTCGTGGCGCCCGTAGTTCGATTTACCCAGCGATCCAAGTAGGTCGCGGAGTGTCTTGTAGCCGAGAAAATCGAGGCTCTTATCCGTGACCTCGAAGCGAACCTGCCCCTGTCCTTCCCCAGCCTGTCCGCTGCCTTGCGGCTGGCCGGAGGAGATCAAATTTTCCCGCTCCAACCGGTCGAGCAGCTTCTCGATCAGTTCATCGAGCTTGCCCTCGGCGGCCATCGCGTCGATGGCTTCCTGCATGTGCTCATCGAAGAGCTCTCCGGATTCGAGCGCGGCGCGCAACGCCTCCCGCAGGTCGTCGAGCGTGTGATCGAGTTCCTGAAAGCGCATGAATGGATTGCGGAAACCGGAGTCGAGCAGATAATCGGAGAGCGCCTGGAGCAGATCCTCCATGCTCATCTCCGATGCCAGATCGCCGGTGTATTTGGTATACCGAACCCGCTTCATAAACAGTCTCCAGTGCCCAGTCCTTAGTCACCAGTCGTTATTCTTCATCGGCGCAATCTTCACACTGGCAACCGTCGCTAGGCAGCTAGTTAAACCCGCTGCGCCGGGAACGACGCGGCTGCCACTCCTCATACTCGGCTTCCGCGCTGGCACGTTCCTGCCGTGGCGACTGTGGCTTCTTCTGGGCCACGAAAGCCCGCTCTTCGCTGCGGCTTAAACGCCGGTGCGAGCACATGCCCTCCAGCAGGAACTCAGCCGCCGCCACGAGCTTCTCCGGCGCATCGGATGCTTTCACCCCGAGGAGCGAGAGCTTTTCAAGAAGCCCCTGAATCTGCCGAAGTTCGCTCAGTGTCGCCTTGGCTGTCTGCCTGTCTTCGATTTTGGTGGTGCCCCCCAGGTTGAACCATTGCTCGATCTGTTGGGTATTCGCGTCGGCGAAATACTTGTCGAAGACTTTACCGATCGCCGTCCGGACGACTTCTTTTACGACCGTATCTGCGCCGCGCATCTCGCCCTCGTATTCGAGTTCGAGCTTTCCGGTGATTCCAGGCAACGCCGCGTAGAGGTCGCCCACGCGAGGCAGCACCAGCGTTTCGCCGTGCATCAAAGCGCGCCGTTCCGCATTGGAGACAACCAGCTCCAGCGTGGCAATCGGCAGGCGTTGGCTTACGCCGCTGCGCTTGTCCACGCGCTTGTCCTCTCTCGCCGAGAAGGCCACCTGCTCCACAATCTCGCGCATGTATTGCGGGATCTCGAGGTCGGCGAGGTTTCGCTCCGTCCAGGCTTCCTGCGCGGTGATGGCCAGGCCCTCGTCGATGTTCTCCGCGTAGTGTGTGCGAATCTCCGATCCGATGCGGTCCTTGAGTGGCGTAACGATCTTGCCTCGCGCTGTGTAGTCCTCGGGGTTGGCCGTGAAGACCAGCGCAACGTCGAGTTCCAGCCTCACCGGATAGCCCTTAATCTGAACGTCGCCTTCCTGCATTATGTTGAAGAGGGCGACTTGAATCTTTCCCGCCAGATCGGGCAGCTCATTGATGGCGAAGATTCCACGATTGGCGCGCGGCAGGAGGCCATAGTGCATGGTCAGCTCGCTCGAAAGATCTTCACCTCCACGCGCAGCCTTGATCGGGTCGAGGTCGCCCACGAGATCGGCAATGGTCACGTCGGGCGTCGCCAGCTTTTCGATGTAGCGCTCGTCGCGACTCAGCCACGCGATGGGCGTTGCCTCTCCCTTTGCTGCGATCAGCTCGCGGCATCGCTTGCAGAGCGGGTGATAGGGAATATCGCGAATCTCGCAGCCGGCAATGTACGGGGTGTGCTCGTCGAGCAGTGCAGTAAGTGAGCGAAGGATGCGACTCTTTGCCTGCCCGCGGAGGCCCAGCAGGATGAAATTCTGCTTCGAAAGGACCGCGTTCACGATCTGCGGAACGACGGTGTCTTCGTATCCGATGATGCCCGGAAAGATGGTCTCCCGCGTTCTGAGCCGCTCGATCAGATTCTCGCGCAGCTCATCCTTCACCGAGCGTTCTGCAATGCGCGCTTCGGAGAAATCCCTGCTGGCGCGGAGTTCGCTGAGGGTTTGCGGCAGGCGCCGAGTGGTCATGATCTTCCTCCATGGTTGGCGGTGAGGGCAACGCTCGAATGCAATGCCGCGCTCTTGTTATTAAGAGTAGACGAAGCTGGACCCTTGTGCGATTCGGAAGCATGATGCGAATCGGCCCCGCTCTTCTTGCCGTTACATCACATGGCCATTGTGTCCGGCGCTTCTGGCTGCGTGCGCGCCGGTGCGGAGCCTGGGCAGAACTGCCTGGTAGAAATCACGCAGCCGTTCGGTTCTCTCCGCGTCTGACCGCATGGCGAGCAGTTGCTGCTTGAATCCCAGGTCCGCAGGCAGGGCCGAGGCGAGCGCAAAAGAAACCGGACCATCGAGGCTGATATGCATGGTCGCGACTTCAATCCCCGCCAACTCCAGCGCCTCAAAGTGAAGCGCCGCGCACTCTTCACGCAACTCGCGCGATGCGACAGTTCCTTCGTCTTCGAAGAAATCTACTTCGGCCTCAAGAAATGCCTGAGAGTTCTCCAGCATTTCAATCTCAAATCGAGCATCTCCCTGGCAGAGAATGTCGAGGCGGCCGTCGTCGTAGCGCTGGATGACGCGCAGAATTCGCGCCGTACATCCGGTCACTGCCAAGCCCTCTTGGTGTGCGCGCACGACACCGAAGGCGGACTCATCTTCAATGCAGATGCCGATCATTTCCTTATAGCGCTCCTCGAAGATGTGGAGCGGGAGCGAAGCGCCGGGAAAGAGCACGACGTCCAGCGGAAACAGGGGAATCTTCATTGCGGTGCAATTATGCGCGTTCCCGGAGGGAAAAGGTGCCGACGGCAATGACTGGTTTTGATGAGCCAGCAAAGGATTTTCCTGCTTGTGGGTGCGTTCAAGCCGCGGAATCAACCGCTTTTCAGCCGGCGAGCTCCAGATCATTCAGCATGGCCTCCATTTCGCTCAGTGCGTGCTGGTTGCCCGTGCGCCGCGCCGATGCGATGCCCTGCGTCAGCCGGATCTTCGCCTCGCTGGGCCGGTCCGCCTTGGCGAGCGTCTGTGCAGCCATGAAATATCCCGCGGTGTAGTCGGGATGTGCTTCTAGTAGGCGTCCGAACTCCGCCAGCGCCGTCTCGCTCTCGCCGCGGCCCGCATATTCCATCGCCAGTCCGTAGCGCGCAAACGCATTGCCGGGATCCTGCGCCAGAATTTCGTTAAGCATCGCAATCTTGTCCATGGAAATATTGTCTCTCAAAGACAGCTCAGCCATCAGTGCCCTTCATACTCCCATTGGAACGGGCTGCGACATTTCATATTCGATCAGAGACGGATCGTTGGGATAAGGTTCGGTCTTTCCGGTGAGTGAGAAGCCGATTCGTTTGTAAAATTCGATTGCGGCATGATTACTGCTGGTCACCATTAACTTCAATGTACTCACTCCACGGGCTCGCGCCCACGTCTGAATCGCGGCGATCAGGACGGTTCCCATGCCGGTCCGGCGATAGGCAGGCGCCACCCACATCGAGATCAACTGTGCATTGGCTGGATCCCGTTCATCCCGAAATGCGGCAGCAATTCCGCAAGGGACCCCGTCGTCCATCGCCAGATAGCCGATCCTCTTTTCGCCATTCATATTGGTCGCGCGCCTCAGCCACTCGGCGTCCGGGAACTCCGCTTCGCGGGCGTAGGTGCTTCCGAAGGCGCTTGGTGAATCCTGCAAAGCCCGAAGCCGTATCGTCTTGAACGCCACGACATTGTTCTCCGTGATTTCTTCAAGAATCGGCATGCTGGATAATTACGTAAGATCTCTCCACCGACTATAGCGAACGCCACAAAGCCTCTCCGCTCATTTGCGTAAATGCCTGCGATTGCCGACACTGGAAATATCCCGCAATCAGGCTGAGAGACACATCCAGCCGCCGAGGCCGCGGGCAGGAAAGAGAGCACGATGGATTTTGGCCCTTCGCGCCTGGTGCGCAGCGCCGCTGAGTCGCAGTCGGAAATGACTGAGCTTGTGTTGCCCAACGACACCAACACGCTCGGCAACCTGCTCGGCGGACGACTCATGCATTTCATCGATCTGGTGGGCGCAATGGCCGCCTACCGGCATGGGCGCACGCATGTGGTGACGGCCTCGATGGAGCACATTGACTTCATTGCGCCGGTTCACGTCGGCGACCTCCTCATCCTCAAGTCGCGCGTGAATCGCGCTTTCAACACGTCGATGGAAGTGGGGGTAAAGGTCTGGGTGGAAAACACCATAGCAGGCACGCACCGCCACGTCGGCTCGGCGTACTTGACCTTCGTCGCGGTGGATTCGCAGGGTCGCCGCGTACCGGTGCCGGAGCTGAAACCGGAGACGGAAGACGAGAAGCGTCGCTACGAAGACGCAGGCCGCCGCCGCCAGCTCCGCGAGCGCGAACTCGAGCGCAAGCGTGCCGCCAAGGCCGAAATGGCCGAGGCAGCAAAAATTTAGATTTTGGGAGTTAAGAAAATGGCTCACTCGCATGTTCCCCCTCACGCGCCGCAGGGGCCTTCGGCTCTACCGGGTGTGGCAAATATCGTCGCTATCGGTTCGGGCAAAGGCGGGGTCGGCAAGACGACTCTCGCCGTCAATCTTGCCGTGGCGCTGGCTAAGCTCGGCTTTAGCGTTGGCCTTATTGATGCGGATATCTATGGGCCGAACGTACCCCTTATGTTCGGTACCACGCAGCAGCCGCGTGTATTGCCCAATAACCAGATCCAGCCGAATATCGCCCACGGAGTCAAGGTGATTTCCGTCGGTCTAATTTCGCCGGGCGACAAGCCGCTCGTGATGCGCGGGCCCATGCTGCACCAGATCATCCGGCAGTTTCTGCAGCAGGTAGAATGGGGCGAGCTGGATTTTCTCCTGGTCGACTTGCCGCCGGGCACGGGCGACGTCGTCATCTCGCTGGTGCAGACCGTGCCGCTGACCGGAGCCGTGGTCGTGTCCACGCCTTCCGACGTGGCATTGCAGGACGCGCGCAAGGCGCTTGAGATGTTCCACCAGGTCAACGTCGAAGTGCTCGGCATCGTCGAGAACATGAGCCATTTCACCTGTCCGCACTGCCATCAGGAGATCGACATCTTCTCCAAGGGCGGAGCGGAGCGGACGGCGAAGCAGTTCGGGGTGCCCTTCCTTGGCTCGATCGAGCTCGATCCCGATATCCGCTACGGCGGCGACACCGGCCTGCCCGTTGCCCTCGCCGGACCGGGTTCTTCAAAGGCCGCGCAGTTCTACGCCGTCGCTCGCCAGGTTGCGGAACGTGCCCAGGCGCAATCGGCGAAAGCGGAAAATATATTCGAGATTAGTTAGGGAGATTCGTCAGCGCCGCGTCCGGTTCAATGGTTCCATAATGAAAGGAGCGCTGGCGAAGCTCCTAGTGCGCGCCATGACTAGAGGTTCCTACGTCGACAGGGATCTCGAATGCTCCTATTTTTCCGGTCTTCATGTCGCGAACTCCCACCCGCAGATACACCTTTCCGACGGGCAGCTCCATCCCCGGCTTCAGGTAAAGGTGGAGCGCATCGTGCATGACTGCCGTATAAGTCGCAGGAAACAGCGGTGAATTAAACTCGCCCGCGATGGTGTTCAGCATCTTGCCCTGCGCGTCATATGCGATGGCGGAAACAGCGATATCGCTCTGATATTTCCCACCATCTACCGTTGAAAATTGGATGTCCGACGGCTGTATTGTGAGGTCCAGCTCGTAGAGTTGCGCCGGCCCGCTCAGTTGTTCATCCTCCCATGCTCCGCGTTTGTGCAACGCGGGCGCTGCGGCTGGAATTGTCCGCACCGCGTCGTCGGGTGTCAGGTGTAGCTGAAACGCAATCTCTGACACTTCCGGCGTGCCTCGAAGCATGGCCGCGCCCGTTCCTGGGTCGGGAAGGTGAAAGGGATTTTTCGGTTTGTCCACAAGTTCCGCATAATAGCCCTCCCGGTAATACAGCTTCAGATCCTTCGCATCCACCCGCACTTCGATCCTGCGGAATTTGCCATCCCAATGCTCGTTGGTGGGCTTGTAAGACAAGCTGTAGTAATTCGATCCATCGTTGAATGCCTCTATGATCGATCCGCTTATGTCATTTGTGTTGAAGTAGGCGCGGCCGCCGGTAATGGACGCTATCGTCTCCATGGCTCCCTGTATCAGTCCATTCGTCAGTGCAAAGTTGGTCAGTCCCTGGGTTGCTGCCTGAACCTCATACACCGCACCTCCGCCTCCGGTTCTCGACCCGGTAAATGTTCCGGTGTCGATCAATCCGCGTACATCAACGGGGTAGACGACGATGTTGCCCGACTGAAGCAGAAACGCCAGATCGCGAATGGCCGTCATGTAGCCGCTGGGGTCAGTCGCAAAATTTGCGCTCATGCCATTCGTGTTCGCCAGATTTGGATTCAGATTCGGCAGGATATCGATGGGAAACGATCCCGCCAGCCAGACCAGATTTTTTCGCCCCGGCAGACTTCCGAGGTAGACTCCCAGTTTCTCCAGAGCCTGGAGTGTCATCAAGACAACCAGGTCATTCCTTAGCTGATCTGCGCTCGCATTCTGAGCCGCCATAGGAAGAGGGCCGGCTGCCCGAGACCCCATGGAGATAGGGGCGGAGGCCTGGTTGCCGCCCATGCCGGCTGTCAGGTCGGGGGCGCTGAGTGCCGCCGTCATATCGGCATCGTTGTAGAACGGACCCATCTGCGGATCGGCCTTATTGCTTTTCAGCATTTCGATCAGTTTGGCCGTGTCTTCGTTGAAGCCTTGCAGCATCGTCAACTTCGAGCCAAGCCGGAATACCGCGACCCGCGACCCGGCAGGCAGGCTCTGCGCGAGCTTCAGCAACTGGAAGCGAGCGAAGGACTGATCGGACAGTGCAGTATTCAGTGAGTCAAGCAGGATCACACAAAGCGGGCTGTTTTGTGCGCTGAGACGCCGATTTGTATACGTGTCAGCCTGCAAAGCAGCCGTGATAACCGCCGGACTCGCAGCCACTCCCCGATGTTCTTCAAAGGTGCTGATCTGCTGCTCGTCTTTCCCCTCGAAAAGATGAAAATCTTTTGCTGTAAGCCCATGGATCGGCATGCCCTGTTTGTCCGTCACAACCACGTCGACCAGCACCAGAGGGCTGGTTGCATGGATGGTTGCGACAGGTTGAGGCGAAACCGGTTTTTCGTTCGGCTCCTCAGGACGAGACTGAGCCGCAGTCATTGTGGCCGCAAGCAAGATACATGAGGCAAGAACTCGAAAAGGTGATCGCATCAAGATGCAGTCCCTTACCAACCAGGCTCAGTATAGCGGTGACCGAGAACGGAGTTAAGGCGGTTACGACGGATTCATAGGCAATCTTTCATTTCAGAACTCTCGACGCGATCCGAAGCTTCGCGGTGACCTAATTCTTTCGTCATGCAGATAAAGTGGCAGGGTTTGGTGACCGGCATCTGGTCAGCCGGAAACGGCGCCGTGCCCGTTACGCGATATCCGAGCTTCTCGTAGATGCCGGGCAATTCCGTTCTCAGATTCACGACGGTCAGGTCCATGAAGCGCGCGCCCATCTCGCGGGCAAATTCCTCGGCGGCAGCCGTCAGACGCCGGCCGAGTCCACGCTTCTGCTGTGTGGGATCGACGGAGAGCAGGCCAAGATACGCGCGATTGTCTTTGCGCTCGACGTAAACAGATGCGACAAGTTCACCCGCCTCTTCCATGATCAGAAAGTTGCCTTTTTCGAGATAGCTTCTGAGCCTGGCGTCGTCCAGCCGGTCCTCGTCCTTGAAAAAGCGCTCTACATCGAAGGCCGTGTTGATCAGGCGCAGGAGCGGATAGAAGTCGGCCTCCGTAGCCATGCGGATATTCATCCTTCGAATCTAACGCAAAGAACTTCCAGACTCTCGTTACACTCGCCTTGACGATCGGGGATGAACGGCCTCCTTCCGCGAGAGGCGCCCGGGCGTCTTCATCCAGTGGCCGCGTTGAGCTGCGAGTGCAAAGTGAAGAGAGACTTCTTATAGTTACCTTCCCGGACCAATCTGTGATGGGGAAGTCGGCTTTAAGGAAGGTTGCGATGGCTCAATTCCATATGCCAATTACAGGCTCGTAATCTCCCTGTTTTGTTGTCGTTAACTTCGTTGTGCAGAGCGGAAATGCACGGCACACCAAAGCCGTAATCGTAACGAATCTTTAACCCTGCGGTGCTAGCTTCGTGGTCGCGTCCCACGAGCGCAAATTTTATTTGCAGCAGGAGAGGTTCTTGAGATGACAGCACAGAAAAACAATTCTGGCTTCCAGATTCTGAGAAGGGTGACGGTGACGGCTTTCTTGAGTATGGCGATGGGCTGCATTGTGGCGAACGCGCAGGATTTTGGGCAAGGTCGCGACAGACAGTTCTTTCCCGGCAATTTGAATGCACAGGGATCCGATCACCAGCAAGGTTTCGATCACGATCACGACCACGATTTCCACGGCTTTCTACCCGGCAGCATTGTTTTGAGCGGCACAGTCTATGTTGGGAATGCCGACACCGTTACTCCCGGCGAAGTATTACCGTTTGGCTGTCTGAACACGGGCCCGGTCACGAATCCTAACCCTGCCACTGTCAATGTGCCGCTGCTACCAGCCGACCAAACGTCGTCGACGACCACCACGGCCGTGACGGTGACTTGCGGCTATGCGAGCGATAACGGCGAAGCCCCCAATCTCAAGGACAATCACAACGTTTGGAATAACGCCAACACCGATCCGAACTTTGGCGTCTCCTCGCCCATCGTTCTCTGGAACCTCAGCACGGATGGCGGCTTGCTCGGTGCACTGCACGTTCCCGCTAACGAGATCGTGACCAGCTTCAGTTCCAAATCCGAGCTCGCTCTGAATCGTTCGCTGGATGGCAGGAGCCTGACCTTCATGGGCTACCGCGGCGGTCCCGGCTGCTCAACTCTGACTTTGGACCCGACGACCAACGTCCTCACGCAGGGCGCGAACGTGGGCCCCACGTCGCCGACCGCACCGAATCTGCTCGACGTTTCGGCGTCCAGTACGCCAGGCCTCTGTGACCCGACCAATCCCGCGGTCGCGAGCTTTGCGGGCGCAACCAATCCGACTGCTTACTACCGCTCCATCGCGGAAGTGGACGCCTGGGGCCACGTCTCCTACACCGACGGCGACGCCTACAGTGGCGACAACTCCCGCGCCGTGATGAAGGCGGACAATTGGCTGTATTACTCCGTCGGAAACGACAACAACGGTGGGCTCTCGAAGAAGCAGATGCCGATAACGACGCTCGGCTTCAATCTCTCCCACTCGACGGGCGCCGAACTATTCGTTCCTGGTGCGCCACCGCTCGTCCCTCCGGACAACAACATGATCTCCTATTTCGTGTTCTCCGGAGACAAGCCCGGTAAGGACACGAACTTCCGCGGCATGACGATCTTTGACAATACGCTGTACGTCACGAAGGGCAGCGGCGGTAATGGCATCAATACCGTCTACCAGCTCGGCACCCCGGGCGTTCTGCCCACCCCATCGAACGCGCCTTCGGGCGGTACCGTCAACGAACCGTACACCATCCTTCCTGGATTTCCCGACACCAGTGCCAGCACAAATAGCCCGGGTGGGGCCTATCCTTTTGGGATCTGGTTCGCGAATGCTACTACGTTATACGTTTGTGACGAAGGCGACTTGATCTACACACCGAACCAGGTGATCAACGGACAGACGAATGTTGCTGACGCTGGTACGCTGGCGACTGCCGGCCTTCAAAAGTGGGTCCTCACGACAACGGCCAGTGGCCAAACCTGGGTGCGGGAGTACGTCATCCAGAATGGCCTTAACCTCGGCGTGCCCTATAGTGTTCCGAACTATCCCGCCTCGATCGAGCCAGCGACCGGCGGATGCCGCAACATTATCGGGGTCGTCAACCACGACGGTACCGCCACGATTTACGCCATCACGTCCACGATCAGCTTGAACGGCGACAACGGCGCCGATCCCAACAAGCTGGTGAAAGTCACCGATCTCATCGGTGCCACCCAGTTGGCAACGAACGGCTACCTCGACAAGTTCGCCACGATTCGCTCAGCGTGCGCTGGCGAAGCCTTCCGCGGCGTCGCCCTGGCTCCCGAAGGCGACGACAGATAGAAACCAGATCAGAACAGCCACAACAGGGGCTCCCCGTGCGAGGTCAACTCGGGGAGCCTTTTACTGTTTTTGCAAGCAGGAAGAATTCCCAATTGTCAGTTTCAGGGCTGGTAGCGCCGGACCCAAACAAAAAGGGCGGCCATACCGGCCGCCATTTCTTTTGGATTGCAACAGGGATGTTACTGAGCGGGAGCTGCATTCCGGGCGGTTTGTTTCTCCGCTGCGGCCTTCTCGGCCGACTGCTCAAGGGCGGCGGCCTGCGGCATGTAATTCAACGCCTGAGCGATCATCGGATCCCAGTCTGCGCGGATCCTTAGCCCCTGAAGCTGCCCGAACTGGGTGGTCATGATATCGGCCTTGATGCTGGTCTTGAGCCAGTCCATCACAGCCGGGTTGCTGAAGTCCTGCTCGGTGTAGGCGATGTTCTGCGCGGTCAGGAACTGCTTGAAGTCGCTCAGCACCGCGTCGTCAACCTGAAAATCCTTGCCGACAGTCCGATTCGCCAGGTAGTGCTTGGTGAAGTTGAAGAAGGCGTTGTGCGCGGCCAGCACATCCTGGAAGTGATTGGACTTGGGAGTCTCGATCTTGTAATCGGGTGTGATGCCACCGCCGCCATAAACCGTCCGTCCGGAGTCGGTCAGCTTTACCTCGCGATCCTTGGTGTCCTGCGGCTGGTCGTGGTTGTAGTAGTAGTCGTAGAGCGAAACTCCGTTGTAATTGCGCTGAATGAGCCGTCCACTGGGCGTGTAATAGTGATAGGTTGTCAACGCCAGGCCGGTATTGTCTGAGAGCTGATAGACGGTCTGCACCAGGCCCTTGCCGAAGGTGATTTCGCCCACCACCAGCGCGCGGTCGTGATCTTGCAGAGCGCCCGAAACGATCTCCGCCGCCGAAGCCGTACCGTGATTTACCAGCACAACCACGGGGAAGTCCGCGCCTCCGTTTCCGTGAGTCGCGCGGTAGATCTGCTCAGGGTAGGCGCGTCCACGCTGCGAAACGATGACCTGCCCGCGGTTGAGAAGCTTATCGCAGACGGTCACTGCCTCGGTCAGCAGGCCGCCTGGATTGCCGCGAAGATCGAGCACCAGTCCCTTGAGATTGCCGAAACCATCGAGCGCGTCAATGAATTCGCGGCCTGTCGTCTCCTGGAATTGCGTGATATGGATGTAGCCGATGCCGGGACGGATCTCATATTTGAGGTCAATAGAGGGATGGGGAATCTCGTCGCGGACCAGATCGAACGTAAGCGGAGCAGCCGCGCCTTCACGCGAGACCGTAAGATGCACGTGCGTTCCCTTGGGCCCCTTCAGCATGTTGGCCACATCTTCCGAGTTCATGCCCTCAGTAGCCTTGCCGTCGACGGAAACAATCACGTCACCGGGCCGCAGGCCAGCCTTGAACGATGGCGTTCCCTCGTAGGGATAGACAATGACAATCTTGTTGTTCTGCGGTTGAATGACCATGCCCACGCCGTAATACTTGCCGTGCTGGTCCTCGCGCATCTTGGCGTAGGCCTTGGGGTCATAGAAATTCGAGTGCGGGTCGAGCACGCGCAGCATGCCCGGGATGGCCCCGTCGTAGATCACCGTGTCGGGTTTGTCGCCCGTCAGCGGCTCGGCATAGTTATCAGCGACGATCTGGTAGACATTCGTGAAGGACTTCAGGCTATCCCGGAACTGCGACTCGTCGGTCGACGACTGCGCACCCACCTTCTGACTGATGAACATGCCTGCCAGGCCACAGGCGGCGAAGAAGAGGATGAGCGAAAAGAGGGAGCGGCGGACGCGAGAAGACATGCGGGAAAAATCCTTCGGCTCCCGCTTGCCGGGACAGGACTTTCCGGGAGCATGATTTAGACGAGTATACCATCGGAAGGATAGCCCGGAGGACGGTCGATAAACCCCGAACCCTGTACGCCGGCCACGCCTCCTTATATGGTTCGTTGGCATTCACTGTGGCGGATGATTAGAATGTCAGCAGCGCTGCCTCTGCCTGTTCGCATTCCACGCCGGGGAAGATGCGGAAGCGGCTGACAGCTGCGCCATTGAGATGTTTATCAGATGACCCTTCGATTTGCGTCGTACCGATACACTGCCGCTCTCGCAGCCAGCCTGGCGATAGCAACCGTACCCACCTCCTTCGGCCAGTCAACCAAGCCGGCCACTCTCCCGGCACAGGCGTCTCCATACCAGGGAACGGTGGTCGAGGACATTGTCGCGCGCGTGAATGACCAGGTCATCAGCAGGTCCGACTATGAGCGTGCCGAGCAGGATCTCGAAACCCAGGCAAAGCAACAGCAGTGGACCCAGCAGCAGCTCTATGAGCAGAAGCGCGACCTGCTCCGGGATCTGATCGATCAGCAGTTATTGCTGTCCAGGGGCAAAGATCTCGACATCACGGGCGAGACGGAAATGGTCAAGCGCCTCGACGAGATGCGCAAGCAGAACCATCTCGATTCGATGGAAGACTTGCAGAAGGCCGCCGAGGCGCAGGGCGTCTCCTGGGAGGACTTCAAGGCCAGCATCCGCAACCGCATCATCACGCAGGAAGTCATCCGCGACGAAGTTGGCCGCCACGTCAACATCACGCCGACGGAAATCCAGCATTATTACGACGAGCACAAGCAGGAGTTCGAGCAGCCGGAACAGGTCAGGCTGAGCGAGATCCTGCTTCCGACCGCAAATCCCGACGACGCCTCCCAGGTGGACGCGGCAAAGAAGAAAGCCGATGACATCGCCTTAAAGCTGAAGGCCGGCGGCGATTTTGCAGCACTGGCGAAGAGTTCTTCCGGTGGCCCAACGGCGGCCGACGGCGGCGATCTTGGAGACTTCAAACGCGGCCAGCTTGCCAAGGTGCTCGAAGACCAGACTTTTGATCTGAAGCCTGGCCAATATACCGAGCCGATCCGCACCAAGCAGGGCTTCGTCATCCTGAAGGTGACCGAACATACTCCAGGCGGTGTTCCGCCGCTCAAAGATGTGGAGAATCAGGTCGAAGACGCCGTGGGCATGGCGAAGATGAACCCGAAGCTTCGTGAATACCTGACCCAGCTGCGCGAAGATGCGTACATCGACATCAAGAGCGGCTACGAAGACAGTGCCGCCAGCCCCAACGAGATGAAGCCGGTGTACAGCGCCTACGCGCCGCCGACTCCCAAGAAGAAGAAGCATGTGGAGCGCACTCGTTTCAGGCCGCGTGGACGCAATGCCACTAAGACCGCCCCTGTGCAGACCGCTGATACCTCTGAGCCCGCTGCCCCGGCCCCGCCGGCTGGAGTGCCGTCTCTCGCAGACGTGCCGCAGGGGAGTGCTCCCGCAACAACGACTCCTTCTCCCTCGACGCCTGCTCCTTCAACCTCGCAGGTAGCGAGCAACAAGACAGCTACCATGAAGCCCGGCAAGAAGGAGAAGATCCGTTATGGGCAGGCTCCTCGCGAGACGCTGCCAGCAGCCGCTACGAAGACCGAGGACGCAGGTGCGACCGCGCCGTCCGAAGGAGCCCAGGTGGCTGCGAGCAACACGCCATCAGATATACGGACGATGAATCCCGACGGATCGATCGCTAATCCCGACCAGACCGAAGCGCCCAAGCAGAAAACGCGCCTCCAGGATCGCGCCAAGCAGCCGAAGGAGAAGAAGGCCAAGGGCCCCAAGGTTGATCCCTTCGCGCCTCCGCCAGTCACACAGGACGAAGTGGCCGCTCAGCAGCAACAGTCGAAGGCTCTCGGACTCAATGGCGATACCTCGAAAAACAAGAAGCCTAACCCGGCCAAGACCGGTCCCAAGCGCCGCATGACCGACGAAAAGAAGAATGGCGAGCAGCCGGCAACCACACCGCCGCCGGTCGAGCAGCCACCGGCGCCTGCGTCTACGACTACAGGTTCCGCCGCGCCTGCTCCCGCTTCGACGCCCGCTCCGGCCCCTGCAGCTCCCGCAACTCCGAACCAGTAGCTGCAAGGCACGATGAAAGAACCCTACATCGCGGACCTGGCGAAGTACGAGAACCAGGTCATCACTGGCTTTTTCGCCGCTACTTCTCGGCAGGACCGCAGCAAGCGCGACGGCTCGCACTATTTTGCGCTGACGTTGGCCGATCGCACCGGGCAGATGGAAGCGCGTATGTGGGAGACCGCCGATGCAGGCGAATTTGCGTCCGGCGATATTGTTAAGGTCCGTGGACTCGTTTGCCGCTACAAGGACTTTCTCCAGGTCAATGTCGAGCGCATACGCAAGGCAGAAACAGGTGAGTTCGACCTCGCAGACTTCGTTCCGCACACCGAGCGCAACATTGACGAGCTATGGGCTGCACTGAATGGCTACGTCGAGAGTTTCACCGATCCTCATCTAAAAGCGCTACTGCGCTCGATTCTCGACGACGCCGAGATTTCGGTTGCGCTCCGCGAGGCTCCGGCTGCCCGAAACATTCACCATGCCTGGATTGGAGGCCTTCTCGAGCACATCGTCTCACTCCTGGCTATCTCCGATCTGGCCGCAAAACACTACGCGGTTCACCGCGACCTGCTGCTGACCGGGGTCATCCTGCACGATATCGGAAAGTTGCAGGAGCTCCAGTGGGGAACAAGCTTCGACTACACCATCGAAGGCCAGCTGCTCGGACATATCACCCTCGGCGTGGCCCTGATCGAGCGCAAGATAGCGGCGTTGCACGGCTTTCCCGGCCGCTTTGCGCGTGCTCGTGCAGCACCTGGTGCTGAGCCACCATGGCAAGTATGAGTTCGGATCGCCCAAGCTGCCCATGATACCCGAGGCCGTTCTTCTGCATTATCTTGACGACATGGATGCAAAGATGCAGACGCTCCGCAGCGAGTTTGCGCGCAGCGCAACAGCCGGGCGTGAGCCGGGCGAAGTCACCGACTGGGTGAGGTCTCTCGAACGGCCGTTGCTCGACACCGTACCCTTTCTCGCCAGAACAAAAAATGATGACGCAAAAAATGAGGACCAGACCCTAAAGGAGGAGGTAGTCGATGGCATATCTCTTGAAGACTGAACCGAGCGTGTATTCCTTTGCTGATCTCGAGCGTGAGGGAGAAACCATCTGGGATGGAGTCACGAATCCCGCGGCCGTGAAGTTCCTGCGCGGCATGAAGCCCGGCGACGCGCTTGTGATTTACCACACTGGCGATGAGAAGACAGTTGTAGGGACGGCGAAGGTCGTGAGCGTAGACGCCTCCAACCCCAGCGTGCCGTTGGTCCGAATCAAAGCGGGCAAGCCCGTCAAGCATCCGCACACGCTGGCTGAAATCAAGGCAAACAAGCTCTTCGCCGACTCGCCGCTGGTCAGCCAGGGACGCCTCTCCGTCGTTCCCCTGACCGAGCAGCAACACGCGTGGCTTACCGGCGATTGATCTAAAATGGGAAGTTGGAGTCAAGGCCGGATTGAAGGCTGGACAAGGCGCGCATGTTACGTTTTTCTACCGCAGGGGAGTCGCACGGCGAGAGCCTGATTGCGCTCGTTTCCGGGCTTCCCGCCGGTGTCCCCATCGACAACGACCGCGTGAATCGCGAGCTCTGGCGTCGCCAGCAAGGCTACGGACGCGGTGGCCGCATGCGCATCGAGCAGGACACGGCCCTTTTTCTCTCTGGCGTGCGTCACGGTAAAACCATCGGCTCGCCCATTGCCATCGAAATCGAGAATCGTGACTGGAAGAACTGGACCGACGCTTTGCCGGTCGCGGCGGGTGATCCTGCCAAGCACAAGGCAGTCGCCTCACCCCGTCCCGGCCACGCCGATCTTGCTGGCGCACTCAAATATGATTTCCCTGATGCCCGCTATGTGCTCGAACGCGCCTCGGCGCGCGAATCGACTGCGCGTGTCGCCGCCGGAGCTGTAGCGAAATCCTTACTGTTGCAACTCGGCATCGACGTTGCCAGCCACGTCATTCGCGTGGGCCGAGCCGAGCTTACCCGCGACGCATCCTGGGCAGAGATCAGTGCCCTGCGGGAAAAGGATGAAGTGCTGTTGAACTGCGTCGACGAGGAATCCGAGGCGGGCATGAAGGCGGAAGTCGACCTGGCCCTGCGCACCGGCGACTCCATCGGCGGTGTCTTCGAGGTCATCGTTCACGGAGCGCCCGCCGGCATCGGCACCTATGCCAACTGGGACGAGAGGCTCGACGGAATTCTGGCGCAGGCGGTCATGTCGCTACAGGCAGTGAAGGCGGTCGAGATTGGCCGCGGCGTGACGGCAGCAGAATCGCTCGGCTCCGAAGTTCACGATGCCATCGGCTATGCCGAAGCGCGAGAAAACGGCGCGCACACCCGGTTTACACGCGAGCACAACAACGCGGGCGGCATCGAGGGCGGCATCTCCAATGGAGAAGACGTTGTAGTGCGCGGTTATCTTAAACCGATTTCGACCCTCCGGCGCCCTCTGCAGTCGGTGCGTTTTGACACACGCGAAGTCACCAAGGCTGCATATGAACGCAGCGACGTCTGCGTTGTCCCGGCTGCGGGCGTAGCTGCGGAAGCTATGGTCGCGCTGGCCTTTGCGCGGCTGGCCCTGGAGAAATTCGGGGGTGACTCCCTGCGCGAACTTAAACGTAACTATGATGGTTACGTTGGACAGATAGGCGCCTACTGAAAAGATGCCACTAGAGATCGTCAAATACCCCGAGCCTGTTTTGGAGCGCCCCACCGAGCCCGTCACCGAGTTCAACGCTGAGCTCCGTAAGTTCGTCGACGAAATGTTTGAGTCGATGTACGCCGCCAAGGGCATCGGCCTCGCGGCTCCTCAGGTCGGTGTTTCGAAGCGCCTCACAGTGATCGACCTCAGCTTCAAGGAGCGCCCTGAAGAGAAGATTGTTCTGATTAATCCCGAGATCATTCTCCGCGAAGGGAAGCAGTACGAAGAAGAGGGCTGCCTGAGTCTTCCTGAGATCCGCGAGAAGGTTTCGCGTGCCGCGAAAGTAAGAGTGCGCGCACAGGACCTCGAAGGCAAATGGTTCGAGCTGGACGGGACCGAGCTGCTTGCTCGCGCCTTCCAGCACGAGATCGACCACCTCGACGGTATTCTTTTTTTCCGCCGCGTGAGCGCACTCAAGCGCGACCTGATCCTGCGCAGGATTCGCAAGATGCAGAAAGCTGGCGAGTGGTAGCCGCGCGATGAAGCTGGTCTTCTGCGGGACACCCTCCTTCGCTGTCCCCACACTCAAAGCCGTACTGCGCGCGGACTACGAAGTGTCGCTCGTCGTCACCCAACCTGACCGGCCGGGCGGCCGCGGCCTGCAAGCCATTGTGCCTCCCGTAAAAGAGACGGCAATTGCGGCCGGTATCCCCGTGGTCCAGCCCGAAAAAATCAAGAACAACGCAGAGTTTCGCGCTCAGCTTGAAAAAGTTCAGCCCGACGCAATCCTCGTCGTCGCCTATGGGCGCATCATCCCGAAATGGATGCTCGACCTGCCGCACCTCGGCAACCTGAATCTGCACGGCTCTCTGCTGCCGAAGTACCGCGGAGCCGCGCCAATCCAGTGGGCCGTCGCTAACGGAGAACCCGTCACCGGCGTGACCACCATGCGCCTTGACGAGGGACTCGACACCGGCAACATCCTCATGCAGCGCGAAATCGCCATCGCTCCGGACCAGACGGCCTCTGATTTGTACCCGCTCCTCGCCGAGATGGGCGCAGCATTGATGGTTGAGACCCTCGACGGCCTCGCCTCCGGTACCCTGCCTCCAACAAAGCAGGACGACTCACTGGCCTCGCTTGCACCTATCCTCACGCGCGACGATGGGCGCATGGATTTCACGCATTCGGCGATGACCGTCTACAACCGGTGGCGTGGCTTTCAGCCATGGCCGGGAGCGTGGACCATGCTCGGCGGCAAGAAGCTGACGTCGCATCGTTTGATGCCGCTTGAGCCAAGCGCGCTATCCGGTGGTCCCTCCGATCCGGGCGAGGTGCGCGTCGAGCAGGGGCGCTTATACGTCCGCTGCGGTGACCGGACCTGGCTCGAGTTGGTCGAAGTTCAGTTGGAAGGCAAGAAGCGCATGCCCGCCGCAAACTTCCTGCGCGGCCACGCGCTCAAAACCGGCGACAGGCTCGGCTGATGATTGCGCGCGCGCGTGCGGTCGCGTTTCAAATCCTTATGCAGGTAGAAAAGGGCGCGCACAGCGATGAACTTCTCCGAACGCGATCGGTTGATGCTCTGACGACGCAGGACCGCGCTCTCGCAACGACCCTCATCCTCGGCACGCTTCGCTGGCAGATGAAGCTCGATGCGCGCCTGCGCCCGCTGCTTTCGCGTCCTGACGCAGCGCTGGCGTCGCCAATCGAAACGGCCTTGCGCCTCGGCGCGTATCAGCTCCTCTATCTCGACCGCATCCCCGCCTACGCGGCCATCGGTGAAAGCGTCGAGTTGGCCAAGCAGGCGGGTGAAACCCACGCTGCACGGATGGTGAATGCCGTCCTGCGGAAGGTGGCAAAGCTCCCGAGCGAGTCAGAAAGCGCGAAGCCCGAAAGCGCCGCCCAGATTGCTGATGTATTCGCGCACCCAGCATGGATGGTCGAGCGCTGGGAGAGCTTCTACGTGCTTGAAACCGCTGCAGCAATCTGCCGTTTCGATCAACAGCCGGCCGCACCCCACATCCGTCTGCTCGATCCCGATGCCGAAGCCGCCCTGAGTGCTGACGGCGTTCAGCTCCAGCCCGGAGAATTTCTCACCACGGCGCGCCGTGTTGTCTCCGGCGACATTGTTCGCAGCAGGCCGTTTCTTGAGGGCCGCATCCGCATCCAGGACGAAGCATCGCAGCTTGTCGCCGAGCTTGCCGGCGCCGGCAACAGAATCCTCGACACCTGCGCCGCACCCGGCGGCAAGGCAGCGATCCTAGCTGAGCGAAATCCCCACGCCGCGATCACCGCATGGGATATCAGCAAGAGAAGGCTGGAAGCAATGCGTCGGATGTTCCCGTCAAGCGAGCGCATGCAATTTGAAATGCGCGACGCGACAACGGCAAAACTCCAGCCCGAATACGACCTCATCCTCTGCGACGTCCCTTGCACTGGCACGGGCACCATCGGCCGCAATCCGGAAATTCGCTTTCGCGTGAATCAAGAGGACATCGCCCGTCACCATGCGCGCCAGGTGAAGATACTTTCTTCGGCGCTCGCCGGACTTGCACGGGAGGGCCGGCTGCTCTACTCGACCTGCTCGCTGGAGCCCGAAGAGAACGAGGCCGTCATCGCGGAAAGCCTTGAAGCGAATCCGGGCTTCATCGTCTGCCCGCTCGACGATGAGCTCGAAACGCTGTGCGCAAAAGGCATCGTCACCGGCGCCGGCGCGGAGCGTCTGAGAACATCAGCTTTGAAGAGCGGATTTCTGCGCACCATCCCCGGCATCCACAACTGCGACGGATTCTTCGCCGCTTTGCTCACAAGAAAATAGCCGCAGATAAGCTCCGGATAACCGAGCAAGCTCCCGATAAAATCGGTGCATCGCCATGCCGGGAAAGAAGAATTTCGACGCGCAGCTCGCGCACCTTGAGCAACTCCGTCAGCAGCCTGACGAAGCCTGTCTCGCTCCGCTGCGTACGCTGCTCAAGCACCCGAACAACTTTATCGTCGCCAAGGCTGCCGACCTTGTCGCGCAGCGGCATCTAGAGTCACTCCTGCCCGATCTGCTCGTCGCCTTCGATCGCTTTTTCGAAGACGCCGAAAAGCGCGATCCCCAGTGCTGGGCAAAGAATTCACTGAGTAAGGCGCTTGCCGCATTTGAGCTGCAGGAGCCCGAGCCGTTTCTGCGCGGTATGCGTCATGTGCAGCTCGAACCGACATGGGGAGGCCGCTCTGACACAGCCGGCACGCTGCGCGGCACCTGCGCTCTAGCCCTCGTGCAGTGCCGGTCGATCCCGGAAACAGAGCTGCTCCGCTACCTCATCGATGTCCTCGTTGACTCGGACAAATCTGCTCGCGGAGATGCCGTACGCGCTATCGAGCAGCTAGGCTCGCCCGCTGCGTCTCTTCTGCTTCGGTTGCGCACTCAAATCGGCGGGGGCGAGGAGCCCGAGATTCTCGGCGCGTGCTATTCCGGAGTATTGGGAATCGAGGGTAATTCCGCATTGCCGTGGATGAAGCGCTTTCTTGCCGGCGAAGATGATGCAGCTGGAGAAGCTGCCCTGGCGATCGCCGCCACCCATGCTCCCGAAGCGTTCGAGATGCTGAAGACGCGCTGGGAAGACGCCCACGATCCATGGTTTCGTTCTGTTCTGCTCTCGGCCATCGCGCTCACCCGGCAACACGCGGCGACGGCGTTTCTGCTTGGTCTCGTCAGAACCGATTCGCTCGGCGCGGACCAGGCCGTCGAGGCGCTCCTGCGCTCGTTGCCCTCCGACGAAGTTGTGCAGCAGCTTACAGAGTTAGTGAAGGGTAACTCACGCCTTGAGCGCGCCTTCGCCGCCAACCTTACTGCGCGACGGTAAGCTCGATCGGCGTGGAGGCATCCACGCGAAAGCCGGACGCGGGATTCTGACTCATCACCGTGCCGACAGGGACCGGCGGCTGAGGCGTCTGAGTGTCGCCCACGCCGGCAACCGCCGGAACTAGCGCCTGGGCTGTCTTGACCGGAGCTAGCTTGAGCCCGGCGCGGGATATCGCCAGCGCCGCAGATGAAAATGTCTGCCCTGTGAGATCGGGCATGACTACGCCGCCACTGCCATCAATGGGAGGCGAGGCAATAAGCAGGCCGACCACAGGCCGTTCGACACCGGCCGCATCGGGCGCGGGATTCTGCGCGATGACTGTACCGGGGGAAGCATAAGCATAAGGCATCTCTGCCGTGGTTCCCACCTCAAGACCTACGCGACGGATCTGGATCGATGCAAGCCGTTCATTCGATCCGGTCAGTTTGGGAATCGCAACCCGCTGGGGGCCCAGGCTCTCCGTCAGCCTGACGTGCCATTCGCGTCGGACCACGGTGCCCGCTGCGGGCAGCTGATGGAGGATGCGGCCCGCCGGGATCTCGACACTGTAGAAGTGGTCGTCGACCCTAAGATTCAAGCCGGCTTCCGCTGCCTTATCGGTGGCCTCCCCTACCGTCATGCCTCTGAAGCTGGGGACCTTCACCTCAGCACCATGAATGGCGAACTGCATGGTCATGATTGCCGAAAGCATGGCCAGCACGGCGAGCCCGAGCACAACGATTACGAACTTGAACGCGCGGAACACCTTTAATCAGCGTACTCGATCGAGTAGTCGATCCGGACTGCTTTTTCGAGCATGAGAGAAACCGAACAGTATTTCGTCTTCGAAAGCGCCACGGCGTCTTCAGCGGCCTTCTTCGTAACCTTCCCCGCGATCCTGTAAACAAGATGAATCCGCGTAAAAATGCGCGGAGGTGCGGGCGCCTGTTCAGCTGTTGCCGAGACGACAAGGCCCAAGATTGGCTCGCGTTTTTTCTGGAGAATGCTGACCACATCGACAGAAGTGCAGCCGCAGAGCGCGGCCAGCACTGCCTCCATGGGAGAAGGCCCTTCTGCGTGCGCAGCAGTCGCGTCAAAGACAATGCTATGGCCGCTCTCCGAACGCCCTTCGAAAATCATGCCCTGTTTCCACTCAGTGCTGGCGATCATGGCTTCCCCTCTTAATGATGATGGTTATCGGTTGCCGGCTCAGGATGAATGAGCACACGATGCACTTCGGGGCACTCCAGCTTGAATCGGTCTTCAAGATCGGTGATAACTTCGTGGACTCGCTGCATGGGCATCTCGTCCGGAAGCGTACAGTGGCACGAGAGGTTAAGCTTGTCGCCCATGCGCCCGGTGACGACCTCGTGAATATCGATGATCTCAGGCAGGCTTGAGGCGGCATGCCGCAGCCGCTTCTCCAGTTTGCGGTTCCGCTCCAGCACCTGCGGACTCTCAATCGTGGCCGGTTCACTCTCTATATGCGTCAGCACCTGGGAAACCTGCGGCAGTTCCTGGCGAATCTCGTCCTCGATGCGTCGGACAAAATCGTGCGCCTGACGAAGCGGCATTGTTTCCTTGACTTCGATATGTTGCTCCACATGCATTTCACCGTCAAAAGACTGGACGCTGACGTCATGCAGAACGACATTATTCCGTGAAGCCACGGCGCGAACCTTGTCAAAAATGCTCTCCTCGCCAGGAGAACGCGGAACCGTATGAATCACCACGTCGGCCCCGGGAAGTATCCGCTGCACGGCCGCCGTGGCTTCCTGGACCAGTTCCTCAGTGCGCTGAAAGGTGAGCTGACGCGAAAGCGACAAAGTGAAGTCCGCGAAATATCCGCCGCCGGAGCGCCTCATGCGCGCCTGGTCGACGGACAGGACCCCATCGGTAGTCTTTAGCTCGTGCAATACGCGCCGGCTGATCTCCTGCGGAATGGAGTCGGTGAGCGCCCCGATTGTTCGCCATGCAAGCTTCCAGGCGAAGTGCAGAATAAGCAGAGAAACAATGATGGCCGCAATCGGATCGGCGAAGTGAAGCCACTCGATACCCATGCTCTTGCCGATCGCCGAGCTGCCAAGCCACGACGCCGCCAGGCCGATCAGCACAGCGACGCTTGACCAGATATCCGAAGAGAAGTGGAGGGCGTTCGCCGCCAGCGCGTCGCTGTTGTAGCGCTCAGCGACCCTTCTCAATTTACGTGATCGGCCAAAGTCGACCGCGATCGAAAGCAGCAGCACGGCAAATGGCCAGACCGAATGGCGTACATCAACTGGATGCACGAAGATGCGGATGATGGCCTCGGCGGTAATCCACACGCTCGACGCCAGCATTAAAAAAGTCTCTACAAAGCCGGATAGATTTTCGACTTTGCCGTGGCCGTAGGGATGGTTCTCGTCTGCAGGCTTGCCCGAGATTCGGACGGAGACGAAAGTGAGGCCCGCGCCGATAAGATCTACGCCTGAATGAGCTGCATCGGAAAGCATGCCCAGCGATCCTGTGAGGATGCCGACAAAGACCTTGAGCGCGGTGATGACGCAGGCCGCAGCGACAGAAAGAAACGCGGCAGACTCTTTCTCTGCGCCTGCGCTGAGGGCCGTTTTCTGCGTGGCAACCTGGCTCATGGCATCCTTCAGCCTACACTCGGCTAGGGTTTGATGCCACGGTACAACCCCGCGATGCCAAAGCTGTAGGGCGTCCACGATACGTCTGTGAATCCCGCCTCGTGCATCATCTCCAGCATGCGCGGAGGAGGGGGGAAGCGCTCGACCGACGACGGCAGATAGGCATAGGCGCTGCCCGTGCCTGAGAGACGCGAGCCAATAGCAGGGAGCACTCGCCGGAAGTAAAAAGCGTAAAGTCTGCCCAGAACTCCACCCGGTTCGCTGAAGTCGAGAATGCCAAGTTCGCCGCCAGAGCGAAGCACTCGATGAAATTCACGTAGGCCGGCCTCATAATTCGCGAGATTCCTGAATCCGAAAGCGCTGGTGATCAGGTTGAGTGAGTCCGAGTCGATCGGCAGGTGAAGTGCGTCGGCCTCAATCGCCACCACATTGCGATCCCGAAATTTCTCGGCCCCGCGCACAAGCATGGCATGCGAAAAATCGGCGGCCAGAATGGGCTGCGCATTTTCAGGGCGGCGGCGGAGCAGCGCCAACGTCATGTCTCCCGTACCGCAACAGATGTCGAGCACCGCTGAATCCGGCTTCTCAAGAACTCCACGAAACCGCCGCGCAGCGCGCCACCACCACCAGCGGTCCACATTGCACGACAGCACGTGGTTCAGCAGGTCGTAGCGCGGGGCGATGTTGTTGAACATCTGCTGAACGGCGGCCGAAGAACTCTGTTCGTCCGAAGCACCCGCGGGCCGCGCTCCGGAAGCGATCCCGGAACCACTCACGCGCGCGCCTCGCTCAGAATTTTCTCCATTGCAGCAATCATCTCAGTTTCAGTTACATTTTCAACGACCACGGCATTGCCAATCCCCGCGCAAAGAACGAAGCGCCGCAGGTCGGCCCTGTTCTTCTTGTCGTGTCCCGCTGCGGCAAGCAGATCGGGAACGCGCGCGCGGAAACGAGGCAACGGGCCGTAGGCGTGAATCGTCTTCTCAATCCGCCCCGCGTCTTTCTCCGGAAGCATCCCGCGGCAACGGCTGATATAAAGCGCCGCCAGCATCCCCCAGGCGATGGCCTCGCCATGTAGCAGCTTCTTGTATCCCGTCGCCGTCTCGATCGCGTGACCGATGGTATGACCAAAATTCAAGATCATGCGGAGGCCCGATTCACGTTCATCGATGCCCACCACTTCCGCTTTCATGCGAACCGACGCCCGGATCACGCGTTTTAGAGCGGTGGAATCGCACTTGAGAACTGACTCCCGTTCGCGCTCCAGGAATCGAAATAGGCTTGCGTCGCGGATGATCCCCGCCTTGATGCTCTCGAAAAGTCCTGCTCGCAATTCGCGCGGAGGCAGCGTCTCAAGCAGCCCGACATCGGCGAAGACGGCGCGCGGATGATGAAAGCTTCCGACAAGATTCTTGCCGGCGGTAAGATTCACTCCTGTCTTCCCGCCGACCGAAGAATCAACCTGGGCAAGCAGCGTCGTCGGCATTTGGACATAGTCGATGCCCCGCATGTAGATTGCGGCGAGGAAGCCTCCTACATCGCCGACGATGCCGCCGCCGAAGGCGATCAGAAGTGAAGACCGGTCAGCACCCGCCGACGCGAGTTCGGTCGAAAGCCGTTCCACCTCCGACATACGCTTGTGAGTCTCTCCCGCAGGGAGGAAAAGCACTGCCGGCTGTTGCTCAGGCGGGAAGGCCATTAGAAGCTGCTTGCCCCAGAGCGCCCAGATTTCCGGCGAGGTAAGAACAAAAATGCGCCTTCGCGCCGCACCCTCAATTTTGCGGAAATGATACCCGAAGCGGCTGACGAGATTGCAGTCGACATAGACGGCATAGTCGGCAGAGACAGTCTTGACGTGAATGGCGCGCACGATATGTTCATCGTATCGGACTGCGCCTCGAGAGTGTGAACCTTTTAGACCCGTACGGTCGTCTAAAACTGTTACGCAGAACGTGTTAGCCTCAAACGTTATGGCCATTGCTACAGATACCGACTTTCTGATCGTGGGCGCAGGCATTGCCGGTCTGCGTGCCGCTATCGAGTTGTCTGAAGCAGGCCGCGTGATCGTTGTCACCAAGGAAGCGCTAGGCGAGTCGAACACGAACTACGCGCAGGGCGGGATTGCCGTCGCCATGGGTGGCAACGAGGATGTATCGCTGCACCTCGAAGACACCGTCAGCGCTGGTGATGGCCTGGTTGACCGCGAGGCGGCGCGCGTCCTGGTTGAGGAAGGTCCTCTGCGTGTGGAAGAGCTGTTGCGCTGGGGCACTGGCTTTGACCGCGAAGAGGGAAGGCTCATGTTCACCCGCGAGGGCGCTCACAGCCGCAACCGCATCCTCCATGCCAACGGGGACGCCACCGGAGCGGAGATCGGCCGCTCGCTGCTGGCCCACGCGCGCGAGCACAAAAACATCACGCTCCTTGAATGGACCACCAGTGCGGACCTCATCGTCGAAGACGAGGCCATCGTCGGCGCGTGGTTGCTCGAGCGTGAGCACCACCTGCATGCAGTCCGTGCTCGCGCTGTGCTGCTGGCCAGCGGAGGAGCCGGCCAACTTTACAGCGATACCACCAACCCGACCGTTGCCACCGGAGACGGCATTGCGATGGCTTACCGGGTTGGCGCCGAGATCGCCGACATGGAGTTCTACCAGTTTCATCCCACCGCACTCAGCCTTCCCGGCGTCCCTCGCTTTCTTTTGTCGGAGGCGTTGCGCGGCGAGGGTGCCTGGCTGCGCAACTCAAGCGGCGAACGCTTCATGGATCGCTACCATCCGCTGCTCGAACTCGCCCCTCGCGATGTCGTCGCACGTGCCATCACCCGCGAGGGCATGGGCCCCGGCGGAAAGCAGCTTCCCGTGTATCTCGACATGCGCCACGTCACCGGCCTCGACCTGACAAAGCGCTTCCCTGGAATCTCCCGTTTTCTCGCCTTGCACGGTCTCGATCTTGCCAACGATCTCATTCCGGTGCGTCCCGCTGCACACTACCTGATGGGTGGCGTGAAGACCGATGTAGACGGGCGCACCTCTCTTGAGCGCCTCTACGCTGCAGGCGAGGCAGCTTGCACCGGCGTGCACGGAGCCAACCGCCTCGCCAGCAACTCCTTGCTCGAAGGATTAGTCTTTGGTGCCCGCGCCGGAGCCGCTATGCGCGAAAGTCGGGCCGCATCAACCCGAGCCGCAACAGCACCACCGCCGCTCGCCCCTCACCCTTCATTCAACATCGACACGTTGCTTCATGAGTTACAGCGGGGTATGTGGCAGAATGCCGGCCTGCTGCGGGACGCACGCGGATTAAACATCATGAAGCAGTTCCTCGCAGGTGTGCGGGCGGACATTGCGCCCAGCCGCAGCTCTATCGAATTGGCCAATCTGCACACACTCGCGGGATTGATTGTGGATTCCGCTCTGGCTCGTGAAGAGAGCCGCGGCGCACACTACCGCAATGATTTTCCCCGCCGTGACGACGCCCGCTTTGCTCAACACTCAGTCGTTCGCGGAGGCCAGGTTAACTTTGAACCGATGGGGATGTCGGCTTTGGCTCGGTGAGGCGGCTGGCGATGGTAAAGATCGCCAATACAGTCACGATAAAAGCCAGCGACCACGTGACAGGTATCTCATACCATCGGTTGGTCAGCATCTTGATCCCGACAAAGGCAAGAATCACGGCCAGCCCGTAATGCAGAAGGCGCAGCTTGTCGAGAGCGCTCGAAAGCGCGAAGTAAAGCGATCGCAGCCCGAGAATCGCGAAGATATTCGACGTGTAGACGATGAAAATATCTCGCGTGATCGCGAGAACCGCCGGAATGGAATCGAGTGCGAAGACCAGATCCGTCGCCTCGACCGCAAGGACGATCAGCAAGAATGGGGACAGGGCGAGCTTCTGTCCCGGTTTGCCTAAACAACGCTGTTGCAGCCAGAGGACGGGTTTTGACGGCGACCCCGCGCCCGTCTTATGGCGCATCAGCCGAATCGCCGCCACCAGCAGAAAGCCGCCGAAGATAAATTCCAGCCACTCGAAGCGCTCCAGAAGCGACGCGCCCACAAAGATAAACAGAGCCCGCATCACAATGGCGCCCAGCACGCCCCACAACAGCACACGTCGCTGCTGTTCAGTATCGAGGCCAAGCGAGCGAAACATAAGCAGGAAGACGAAAAGGTTGTCGACGCTGAGCGATCCCTCGACCAGATACCCGGAGAGGAACTCCAGAGCCATCTTTTTGCCCTGTGTCTCCGACAGCATCAGCGCGAAGCAGAAGGCGAGCGCCGCAACCACCCCCGTCCAGCTCCATGCCGCGCGGACCGATACCGTCTTGCTGCGCTGCAAGACCGCCAGATCGACGAAGAGCAGAACCGCGACGATCGCATGGAATGCAATCCAGTAGCCGACCGTAGCCCCGGCGAACATCATTCAATGTTGGTTCAACAACCGGATGGTTTCAAGAAAAACGTTGCCGGCGATGGTCAGGCTCTTCGCGCTCAGTTTGTCCATCGTGTCCTGGGCAGTGTGGTGGTAGGAGTTGTGTGGACCGTAGTCGAGATCAATCACGTCTGCCGATGGCACGCCGCGCTGTACAAACGGCAAGTGGTCATCTTCCACCTGCTCTGTCTGTGCGAAGAAATACGACTCGTAGCCGAGACGCGCCGCCGCCTTCTTCACAACGTCCTCCACCCAGATCGTGGAGTTCAGATCGCGCTCGATATCGAGGTTCTTGTCGCCGATCATGTCCGCCAGCAGAAACGCCTTGATGCGCTTGAGTGTACCGTCATTCTGCCACTTCGCCGCGAGATGCCTGCTGCCATACAGTGAGTCGGACTGCGACCATTCATGGATGGCTTCCTCGCCGTCGAAAAAGACTAGCCATACGCTGTACCCGTCGAGCGTTTTCCCCCTGATATGATTCGCCAGCTCTATCAGCAGTCCCGTCGTCGATCCGCCGTCATTGGCTCCGACGAAATTAATGTCGCGCAGCGGATAGTTGGTTTCATAGTGCGTCGCCACCACAATCACGCCGTCTTTCTTTCCGGGGAAGCGCACGATGAAGTTGTGCATCTGCATCGGCCCTTCGGGCGTGCTCGCAGTGAAGGTATCCTCCTCAAGCTGGTCACGCTCGAATTGCTTCTTGATGAAGGCTTCCGCCTTCGCATGGCCGGGACTGCCGATCCACCTTGGTCCGATCGATACGAACTCCCGCGTGTAAGCCAGGGCGCGTGCTCCGCTGAAGTCAGCCTGCGCATGAGCGTTTCCAGCGAGCAAAAAAACAGCGAGCAGCGCAGGCAAGAGGTACCGTGGAGTCCGCAATCAGCGCTCCTGCCGTTTCTTGCGCGTCGCCGGATGCACCACGTAAGACACGCCAATGCTGATCAGATAGAGAACAAGCATCGGGGTCGCAAACACGCACATGGTCAGCACGTCGGGCGTCGGCGTAATAATCGCTGCGATGATGAAGATGATGAGTATGGCGTAGCGAATGTTCTTCCACAGAAACCGCGGGCTTACGATCCCGAATAGCGACAGAAACAGCACCAGGATGGGCAGCTCAAACGTAATCCCCAGCCCCAGAATCACCGTGAGAAAAAGATCCGTGTATTCGTTGACCTCGATGAGCGGCCGAAACTCATGGCTGAAGGTAAACAGGAAATCCAGCGATCCCGGAAAAACCCAGCGGTAGCCGAAGTAAGCTCCTGCCAGAAACAGGCCGACGGTGGCCGACATGAAGGGCACAACATAGCGCTTCTCGTTCTGGTAGAGTCCCGGCGAGATAAACAGCCACACCTGATACAGCACAAAGGGGGCAGCGATGATGCACCCGCCCATGAAGCTGATCTTCAAGTACATGTTGAAGCCGTCAATTGGGTTATGAATGATCAGCTGCGGGGGCAACCCATGTTTCACGAGCGCGAACGAGATGGGAGCCTGCATCAGGCTGTAGATCTTTTCGTGGAAGCCCCAGGCCACGCCGAATCCGACAAGAAGGTAGACAACCGAATGAATGATGCGTCGCCGCAACTCCTCCAGATGCTCGAGGAGACTCATGCCGGGCAGTTCTGCGCGTTGCGTTACCGACGATCGGGCGCGGTCAAGAATGTCATCCATGATGTACGGGGTCGTGCTCGTTCTCGCGCTCTGCGCCATTCAGTGAAGCCGCTTCGGAAACACCTCTGTGGCCGTTCGTATTGGCCAGCACCGCCGGCGCTTCGACCGCCGCTGCTTCTACTGCAGCCTCCGGCAGTTCAGGCGGCGTGACCGGTGCGTAGGGCAAATCCGCAGCTACCGGATCTCCCGTTGATGGTGGGGAAATCGCCAGCGGCGCAGGCGGCAGGATGGTTGGCTCCGCTTTTGACTCGGGAGCAGGCAGAGCATTCTTCTCAGCCTCAACCACCGCTGCTTCGAGCTTCTTCTGCCGTTCCTGCTGCTCCATGGCGCGTAACTCCTCGTCAATCTGCATCTTGAAGTCGTTGGAGGCGCGGCGGAATTCAGCCAGCAGCTTGCCGATCTGGCGCCCGATCTCCGGCAGCTTCTTCGGCCCGAAAAGGACCAGCGCCAGCAGAAAGATCACGATGGAATCGGCGAAGTGCATTGTCTGTCATGATACCCGCGCGGTTGCCGCCTCACAAATTGCCCGACCGCCGCGTAGCCAATGGCTGGTTTCATCCTGTGAACGTACTGAAGCCCGGAATGGATGATCCGCTTGCGGTTACAGTTGTATTAAACTGATTGTATTGACACGCCCTTACCGCCCCTCGTTTTTGCGACGAAGGTCCTCCCGGGCGCGTCTAATTTACTAGGTTGCAACATCCCCGTCGGTTGGGCGGCGTAAGCCGCAGCGAATCGACTGCAGCCGAGATTGCTTTCAACATCCCCGTCCATCAAGGCTCCCGAGTCGAGTTTGGACTGAAGGCGGAACTGGTCATGAGCGTATTGGAAGAAGAAGTCGTCACTGAATTTCCTGTCCTTGAATCTCCCCTCATGGAACAGGCGAGTTGTTCACTGGATAACTACCTCGCCCTGCCTGATCACAGCATGGATGAGCGCATAGCCGAAGCCCGCTACAAACTGGGCAAGAGCACCATTCTGCTTGGACACCACTATCAGCGCGATGAAGTCATCCGCTTCGCCGACTACACCGGCGACTCCTACAAGCTTTCGAAGATCGCATCCGAGACTGAAGCGAAGTATCTCGTCTTTTGCGGCGTCCATTTTATGGCCGAAAGCGCCGATATCCTCGGCCGTCCCGACAATCCGCCGGGAACCGGCCAGCAGGTGATCCTGCCCGACCTTAACGCGGGCTGCTCGATGGCCGATATGGCGGAGATCGGACAGGTCGAAGCCTGCTGGGATACGCTCCTCGCTGCAGGTGTGAAGCCGGACGAAATTCTCCCGCTCACCTATATGAACTCAACCGCAGCCATCAAGGCCTTTTGCGGCGAACGCGGCGGACTCGTTTGCACGTCGTCCAATGCCCGCAAAGCCTTCGAATGGGCCTTCGCCCGCGCCCAAAAGATCCTCTTCCTTCCCGACCAGCACCTCGGCCGCAACACCGCCTTCGCCATGGACATTCCCTTGAGTGAGATGGTCGTCTTCGACCCTTACCAAATTAACGGAGGCATCACACCCAGCCGGCTGCGGGCTGCGAAAATCATCCTGTGGAAGGGCCACTGCTCCGTCCATCAGCGTTTTCTGCCGCAGCACGTGGACACGGTGCGCGCCAAGTACCCGGGCATCCAGGTCATCGTGCATCCTGAGTGCCGCTGGGAAGTCTGCCAGAAGGCCGACGCCATGGGCTCGACTGAACGGCTCATCAAGCTCGTGTCCGATGCGCCCGAGGGCTCGATGTTCGCCATCGGAACGGAGATCCACCTGGTAAACCGCCTTGCCAAAGAGTTCGCGCCGAAAGGCAAGAAAGTCATTACGCTGGACGACACTGGCTGTCTGTGCACTACTATGTATCGCATCAGCCCGCAGCACCTCGCCTGGGCGCTCGAAAATCTGGTCGAGGGCCGCGTCGTCAACCGCATCAAGGTGCGCGAAGACGTAAAGCACTGGGCCCGCGTCGCGTTGGACCGGATGCTTGAGATAAGAGCCTGAGAAAATAGAGCCTGAGATGGACGAATTTGAAATGAAGACCTTCACACTGGACGAGGCGCAAGCCTTGTTGCCGGTGCTGGAAGCCTTGTTGAAACGCGCAATAGATGGCAAGAAGGCCGCTGAATCGGTCGAAAGCCGTCTCCAGGAACTGGCACGTAAGATTTTTCTCTCTGGTGGACTCTTCGTCGATATCGCGAGCGTACGCCGCCAGCGTGCCGCTCTCGAATCCCACGTTCAGGCGGCCAAGGATTCCGTCGCCGAGATCGATGCCATCGGCGTCCAGGTAAAAGACCTGGACACCGGCTTGCTCGACTTCCCTTGTCAGATTGACGGCGACATTGTGCTCCTTTGCTGGAAGATGGGCGAGGGTCGCATCGACTACTGGCATACGGTGGAAGATGGTTTTCGCGGCCGGAAGCCGATCGATGAGCGCTTTAAGGGCAAGAAGACGAAGAAGCCCAGGCCCGAGCAGCCGAACTAAAACCATCGGCATGAACCGCCGTTCCGTTCTTCAGTCGATTCCGGCGCTGGCCCTGCTCGGCGCTCACGCCTTCGCTCAACCCATCGGCGATGCCGTTTACGAACTGCGGATGTGCACCGCGTATCCAGGCAGGCTGAACGACCTGCTGACGCGCTTCCGCCTTCATACGATGAGTCTGTTCGAGCGGCACGGCATGAAGAATATTGCCTACTGGACCGTCATCGATCCCATCGGCAACCAGCCCACCCTGGTCTACATACTGGCTCACGCAAGCCTCGCGGCTGCAGATGTCAGCTGGAAAGCCTTTCAGGCCGACCCGGAATGGCAGAAAGTAAAAAGCGAGTCTGAAGGGAAAGGGCCATTGGTTAGCAATGTCCAATCCCTCTTCATGAAGCCCACCGATTTCTCGCCGCTCCGGCCCTGACGCGAGGTCGCCGGCGTGACCTCATTGGTCTTTCTGTTTCCTTGAACAAATCAGCTCTCCCCCACGTCTTTTTATCGCGGTCGTTCGCTGGCCGGGGCGACAAAGCGCCGCTTGTGGTGGTATCAAGAAACTTAAATCGAATCGTTGATTGAGACAGAAAGAGTAGGATCCGAGAGTACGATGCCAATCCGCTGGAGAAGTCCCCAATTTCTTTCACTCGCCTTCCTTCTTGCATTGGGTAGCTGCGGAAAGTTTTTCCCGGACGAGACTTGCACCACTAATTGCACCAGCAGCGGCAGCAATTACCTCTATGTCGCCAACAATGACACCGCTAATATCGCCGGCTTCTCGGTCTCCAGCACTGGCATCAACACTCTATCGAATTCTCCGTATGCTCTGGGCGTATCTCCCAGCGCCCTGGCCATCACGCCCAGCAACACTTATGTCTACGTCGCTAGCCTTGCCGGAGGCGTCTACGCCTATTCCGTTGGCACTGGCGGAGTGCTCACAGTCGCCAATAGCGGCAGCGCGGTCATTTCCGGAATTAGCCCCACCGCGCTGAAAGTGGACTCGACCGGCAAGTGGCTGCTTGTCGTCGATCCCACCCCGTCTGCCTACGTCTTCGGAATCAACAGCGACGGCACCGTTACTGCGAACGGAAGCGTGCCACTTGCGGCAGGCAGTCCGAATCACCTGATCCTTACGCCCAGCAACAATTTCGTCTATGTCTCGCTTGGCACAGGCGGCGTGGCGATTCTCAGTTTCAACTCAAGCACTGGCGTGCTTACCAACAACAACCAGGTGCTCCCCCCCAAGCAGTCGGTCGATGCGATTCAAGGACTGGCCGTGAATTCTGCCGGTACGTACCTCTACGCCGCCGAAACCGGCATCAACGGTGTCCGCGTGCTCTCCATCAACGCGACCACCGGGGCGTTGACCGAACAGTCCGGCTCACCGTACACCGCCGGAACCGGCCCCGCGGGCGTTCTCATCGACAATACCGGCAGCTACCTCTATGTGACGAATCGCGCCTCGAACAGCGTGAGCGCTTTCCTCATCTCCGCATCAGGCGCGTTGACACAGATCAGCGGTTCGCCCTTTACTGCCGGCACCAATCCCATCGATATCGCCGAGGACAATACTCACACCTATATCTGCGTCGCAAACGCCGGAGGCAGTCCAGATCTTCAGACCTACACCATCTCTACTACAACCCCTGGAGCCCTTGTGGCCTACAAGAGTGCTGCTACCGGTACCGATCCCACAAATGCCCTGGCGATCGTGGCAGCGAACTAAACTGTGGCTGCGGCCACCCGCCGGTGCGCCATCAGATACATGAAGCGCGTCGTTCCGCTGATCAGCAGATTGATGCCAATAATTGTCGACAGCGCCCAGTCTGCGCTTGAGGGCCAGTGCGCCAGGATCAGGATGGCCAGCAAGATCGTGACGATGCCGTCAAACAGCATCCATCCCGAACCGGGCAGCGCTCGAATGCCGAAGAATGCCACGATCTGTAAAAGCCCTTCCACCAGGAAGACAACTCCCAGCACGAACGTGTACGCGGCCAGTGCGCGTGCTGGATGTATGAAGAAATAAATGCCCCCGCCCACGTAGAGAAGTCCTATCAGGGTTCTCCACAAGTAGCCGCCGAAGCTGCCGGCTGCCACCGCGAAGACCAGGTGGAAGACGCCCGCCGCTATGATCAGGCAGGAAAGAGCAATGGCGATGCCGATTGCCGTTTCAAAAGGTAGGACCAGCGCAATCAGCCCGGCCAGGATCAGCAGAACTGCCCAGACCATAGGCCACCCTGTTCCACGTCGACTGCCTGTCCCATCGGTTGCCATGAAGATCTCCTTGTGTTGCTCCGGCCCTTCGGTGCAGGGCCCTTCAGAGCGAGCGTCACCATCTTAGCCCAGGCCTGTCGCTCTGCAACCCAAATTCCGGAATTGAGACAAGGATTACCGAGCTGGGTTCTTTCGCCCACTTCAGCCGCATTCGGGCGCGTCGCGGATGCTATCCTCTAACTGTTAACTATCTAAGGTGAAAAAAGAGCCGCTCCCAGTCTGGTCTCAACGCGATATCCGCGCGCGCATGATGTCTTTGTCTCCCAGGCATATTTCTCCTCGACTCACATGGCTGCTTCTGCTGGCTGCGCTAGCTGGGTGCGGCCGGTTCGCGCCCAAGCCGCCGCCCGAGTATGTCTATGTGTCGGCCAAAGGCACGTTTCTGCGCGATCGCCTCGCCGCCGTCTCCAACCGCATCGCCCAGGTTCAAAATGGTCAGCGGCTCGTCGTCCTCGACCACGCCCGGCGATTCGTGAAGGTCAGGACCGACAAAGGCGAGATCGGCTGGCTCGACGAGCGCGCCGTGATCGACCAGCAAACCTACGACAAGTTCGCTGCGCTGGCCTCGACGCATGCCCACGACTCGGTGATCGTCCCCGGCGTGTTGCGTGACGACTCGTATCTCCACGTCGCCCCCGGACGCCAGACCGAGCACTATTATCTGCTGCCCGAGAACACCAGGCTCCAACTCATTACGCGGGCTTCCGTTCCCAAGCCGGGACCGCCACAGGCCATTCCAGCGCCTAAACCGGCGGCGAAACCTGCGACAACTTCCAACGGGAAGACTCCGGAGAAATCGAAGAATGGTTCGCCAGCCGCAGCGTCTGCGCCAGCCCCTCCGGCCCCGGTTCTTCAGGACTGGTGGCTGGTGCGTGATTCCGCGGGGCACACCGGGTGGGTGTGGTCGCGCATGATCGACGTGGACATTCCCGATCCGATCTCCGGATTGGCCGAGGGGCAGCGCTACGTCGGAGCCTATGTGCTGCGCACCGTCGATGACCCGGAATCGAGCTTTCCCAACGGCAAGGCTCCCGAGTACCTCGCCCTGATGAACTCCTGGAAAGAAGGCCTGCCCTACGACTTCGATCAGGTGCGCGTCTTTACCTGGAATACCAAGCGTCACCGTTATGAGACTGCCTTCCGCCAGAAGAACCTGCAGGGATACCTGCCGGCCACGGTCGGCAGCCAGGTCTTCGACAAGCAGACCGAGCCGGTCTTCTCATATAAAGTTGCCACCGGAGACGATGTAGCCATCGATCCCCAGACCGGCTCGGCGCGTCCCGCCGACCTCGAAACCGAAACCTACCGGATGGAAGGAGTGATCGTGAAGAAGGTCGAGCCGCCCTCTGCCGCGCCTCCGCCGAAGCCGGTCACTGCAGCCGCGCCTTCGGCGAAGGGGAAGAAACACCACAAGGCAGAAGCGAAGCACAAGAAGAAGCGGTAGCTTAAGACCCCCCTCCCTTCATTCCATTGCCCTTCGCCTGTTTTTGGCTAAGTGATTCATTTAGAAGGGCTTAATTTTGCGGTCATGCGGGAACTGTCTCATAGGAAATGACTTAGCGCAAGTAACAGAAGATGTGGGACTTATCGGCGGCCTGCGGAGGGATTCAGTAAGTTTTTCCTCCAAGTGATTGAAAACAGGCGCTTATGTTTTTGGAATCCTCTTCCAGATGATTGATTCGAAACGCTTTGAGTGCTGAATTTACCGGAAATAGTGGTTTTACCAAAACACGGAAGGCCCGGCTGCGAGTGGCGGCCGGGCCTTTTTGTATCTCTATTTCTATTCTAGCGGATTGAGGGAAATTCTCCGCCAACGGTTTTCGCCGGGCTTAAGGATCGGCCTGCCTAGGGCGCAATCACGTAGGTCGCTACGCCCTCCGGGCTGGTGGTGTAGCCGGTGGCCACGGCCAGCGCCTTGATCGTCTCCGATGAGCTGACCGTGATGGAACCGCCCGGGCTGAGGGTGGGCGAAGAGCGGCCTGGGGTCGTTCCGTCGGTCGTGTAGTAGATGACCGCTCCCGGCGTGGCATCGGTGATCGAGACCGTCTGCGGGCCGGTGTAGGTGCCCGACGGCTTGCTGAAGAGAGGCTTGGCTACGGCGACGTAGTAATCCCCGATGGCGACGGCCGAGGGCGAGTAATTCGTGGCCACGGCGATGGCCTGCAGTCTCTCGGTGCTGCTGATGGTGATCGGGGTGCCGTTGTAGAGAGGCGAAGAGGTGGTCGGCGTGGTGTGGTCGGTGGTGTAGTAGATTTTTGCTCCGGCCAGCGAGTCCATGATCGCGACCGTCACGCTGCTGTCATAGAAGCCGGCCGCCAGGCTGAAGGTGGGGGTGGGCGCATAGGGCGGAATGATGGTGTATTGCGCCCAGCCTTCAGGGCTGAGGGCATAGCCCGTGGCCACCGCGTACGCTCTGATGGTTTCGTTTTCGTTCACAGGAATCGGATTCATCGGATTGAAAATGGGCGAGGAGCGGCTGGGCACGGTTCCGTTGGTGGTGTAGTAGATGGTCGCTCCGGGCGTGGCGCTGACGATCGATACCATCTGCGGGCTGGTGTAGGTGCCACTGGGCGGAGTGAGCACGGGCACGGCTGCGGGACTACCCGGCTGGATCACGTCGAATGCGCTGCTGGTTGCGCTGGCTGTAATCGCAGGTGTGATCCCCGACGCAGTCAATGGCAGCGTGGCGACCAGAGTATCGCCGTAACCCGCCGCGTTGACCTGAAGCGATGAGTAAGTGGCGGCACCCGTAGTCCCCGTAGCTGCGCTGCCACCGCTCAGGCTGCCCGTGCTGCTCGCGCCGAGGGCGAGCGGAAGGTTGATGCCGCTGACGGGGAATGGGTTACCGCTTTCACTGAGCTGTACGGCCGCGGTGAAATTTGTGCCGGGGGCGACGATGGCCGGTGGCTGGGTGCTGAAGGTGAGCGCATAGTTGGTCTGGACAGCTCCGGAATCGACGCAGGGAGGATTGGCGCCGTAGGTGGTCGTGCGCGGGAAGCCACGCTGGTCGGTGGTTACGCCCGCAGGGATATCGGCGACGACACCCGCGCAGTTTGCAGTGCTGCCCGGCAGCGGAGGCTGTGTCTGAGTAGGGCCGCCGTAGTTACCTAGCGGAGCCGAACTGTGCCACCCGCTCCGACGAGATTTCCATTCTGCCCGCTGGTTGGGCAGGTAGTACCTGAGGCGCTGCAATCGGAAAGGATGCTATCGGTGACGGTCAATGCCACAGGAATGTAATTGTTGGTGTTAATATCCACACCCTCCTGTACGAGTACTCCGCCGCCTGTGTTTCCTGAGATCGTGCTGTTGGCAATGGTCAGGGATTGGGGCGGGACGCTTTGCACGACGCCCGCTTGAGCAACAATACCTGTGCCACTGTTACCAGTGATCGTGCTGTTGATTATGGTGATGGTTCCTGCATAGATGACAGGGAAAAATCCACCGGCGAAGATGGCACCGCCACTGTTACCTGTGATCTGGCTGTCAATCACTGTTACGCTGCCACCAATGCTGTTGATACCGCCGCCCGAACTATTACTCACACCATTCCCGGAAATCGTTGAGCCCATGACAGTCAGCTCACCAGAGTTACTGATCCCGCCGCCCAGATATGCAGTATTGCCCGATATCGTGCAATTGATCACTGTCAACCCACCGGGGTTGGTGATGGCGCCGGCGGGATCGTTCACCATTGCCAAACCCGACAGGACTACATTGCCGCCTATCGAGAAAATGCTGCCGGCACCGCCAAGGTTCTCACCATCGATGGTGACAAGTTGCGTCAGCGTGGCGCCGTTGCCTGTCGTCGGGCCGAGAATTCTCGTATTTCCGGAAACGTTCAGTGTCCCGGCGGCGCTTCCCAACACGATGGCTCTTGCTGAAGCTGGCTGGTTCGCGGCAAAGACGGTTGAATCGAATACGATGTCGGCTGAGGTCTGGGCCGCGGCAGCGGCGAGCGCATCACGCAGGCTGCACGTCGATCCGCTGGCCGTGCAATTCGCCGCGGTTCCGGCGCTGTCGTCGAGGTTGGTATTGACGGTGTAGACCGGAATGGTGGTGAAGTTTGCCGTGGCGCTCTCGGGCCCCGTCAATGCAATTGCTATGGATGGAAGGCTCGATGTGACATTCCCGGTCCAGTTCGTAAACGTATAACCGGGATTTGCCGTTTCGGTCAGGATCACGGACGAGTTCGCCGGGAAATAGCCGGACGCGGGCGAGACAGTTCCTCCCTGCGATGGATTTGTTGAAGTCGTAAGCAGATACGAGGTATTGAAGGTCACCGTGTAGTTGATGGTGGAAGGAGACGCCGTGACTGTGTGAGTGAGCGCTCCGCCGTCGCTCCACGATGCGAACGTGTATTGCGTGCCCCCGCTGCCCTGTGGAGAAGTGGTCGAGAGGGTGTGCTGCGAGCCGGCAGGCCACGTCAGTGTTGTTGTCGCACTGTAGCTGACGCCGTCTACCATAAAGGTAACGCCGGCGGGCGATGCTCCCACCATCACTTCAATTCCCGAAGATGGAGTGACACCGACGGCTGTGCTCGTAGCTGCAACGCTGGCCACGGGCGTGACTCCCACGGCGGTCACTGGGAGTGTAGCAACCAGCATATCGTTTCCTGGCGCCGAGATCTGGAACTGGTTGTTACTCGCGATTCCCGCTGAATTCGTGCTGATACTACCGACGTTGAGCGATCCATTATCGCCGACAGCCAGCGCAGTCAGGATGTTGATGCCGCTCACCGGAATTGCATTACCGCTCTCTTTCACCTGTACCGCAGCTGTGAAATCAGTCGTCACCGGAGTCGTAGACGGAGGCTCGGTACTGAAGCTCAGAGAGTAATTCGTCTGCACAGCGCCGGAGTCGACACATGGAGGATTGGCGCCGTAGGTCGTGGTCCGCGGCAACCCGCGCTGATCGATGGTCGTACCAGCAGGAATGTTCGCGATCAGGCCTCCGCAGATCGCCGGGCTAGCGGGCAGTGGCAGCTGAGTCTGCGTGGGTCCGCCATAGTCGGCCAACGGCAGCAGCGCGCTGGCGCCGACAATATTTCCGTTCTGGCCGCTGGTCGGGCAGGGCAGGCCGTTATAGACCGGATCGCAATCGTCCTCCGATCCGTTGTTCGTATTTCCCGAGATGATGTTGTTGGCGCCCGTCACGTTCCCAAGAATGCCGCCGCCCGCGAGGCCGACGTACAGACCCGGATTGCTGACGATCCCGTAGCCATTCACGCTGTTGCCTGCCACAGTGCTGTTGGTCAGTGTCAGCGTGCCCTCGTTGCTGATGCCTCCGCCTGAGGCATCTAGCGATCCGGTGGCGCTACCGTAGTAGCTGAGGTACAAGGAAGCATTGTTCCCGGAGACCGTACTGTTGATCAGGGTTAACGTACCCTGATTGTCAATGCCGCCGCCCAAGACGCTGGCCCCCTCGGGATTGCCTTGGGTAGATAAGGTGACGCTATTTCCGGTGACGGCGCTATCGATCAACGTCAATGTGCCTTGATTTTCGATACCTCCGCCCGCTGCAAAGATCGAGGTGAAAACGCTGTTGCCCGATATGGTGCTGTTCGTAACCGTAAGCGCGCCGAAGTTGAAAATGCCGCCGCCGCCGGCATCTGCGTATCCAGAGCCGTTCGTGATCGTCAGGTTGGAAATGGCTGCGTTGGTTACGCCCGAGTTGATGGCGAAGACTGGACCGCCGCCGCTCACTGTCACCAGATTAGTCCGAGATGCGCCGCTGCCCGTCGTCGGTCCAGTGATGGTCGTCGGTGACGAAATGGTCAGGCCGCCGGCCAGCGTGATGGTCTGCGAAGTGGCAAAGACGGTGGGGGAGAAGGTGATATTGCCAGCGCCAGCAGCCGCGGCAGCAGCGAGCGCGTCACGCAAACTGCAGTTCGAAGAACCCAAGGCTGTGCAGTTTGCCGCGACACCCGTGGCGTCATCTGTAGCGACGGTCACTACAAAGCCGGGAGTTGGATTTATCGTCTCAGTAAGGGAGTTGCTGGTGGCCGCGGGAAAAGTGCCATCACCGATATAGACGGCCGTCAGCGTATCGGTTCCAACCGGCAATGAGGTGGTGTTGAGCGTGGCCACGCCAGCGGAAAGCGTGCCCGTGCCGATGCTGGTTCCTCCATTGTAAAAGGTGACGGTCTCACCATTGGTGGTAAAACTTCCGTATAAGTAGGGACTGAGGGTCGCCGTCAGCGTGATCTGGGAGCCCGCAACGGACGTGTTGGTATTCGAACTGAGATTCAGCGAGGTTGTTACATTTGACGATACTGTCTGGGTCAGGGGACTGGATGTGCTCCCTTTGAAGTTTGTGTCGCCAGAATAGCCCGCCGTCAGGGTATCGGTTCCGCCCGGCAGCGAGGAAATGTTAAGCGTGGCCACGCCGGATGATAGCGTTCCGGTCCCGATGCTCGTTCCGCCATTGTAGAAGGTTACGGTCTCACCATTGGTGGTGAAGCTTCCCTGAGAGTAGGGGCTGAGGGTTGCCGTCAGTGTGACCGAAGACCCTAATCCACTGGGATTTTGGCTGGAAGTGAGAGTGAGCGTGGTCGCAAGCTGCGCTGCAAGCAACGATACGGTGCCCGAAGTGCTGCCGCTGAAGTTCGTGTCTCCGGGATAGCTGGCGTCGACTTGATGAGTCCCCGTGCCAGACAAAGAAACATTGCTTAAGGTGGCCGTCGCTGTCTCCGTAATACCGTTCAGCAATACCGTCACCGTGTCGTCGTCAAAGCTTGCCGAAGCCAGGTCCTGGGTGCCATCCCCATTGAAGTCGGCTACCGCAAGCGAGAAGGGTAAATAGCCGGTATTGAGCAGGGGGCCGGCGGAAAACGTTCCATCCCCGTTGCCCAGCAGAACCGGCACCGGTTGGGGCGCGCCGCCACAATGGGAGCCGCAACTGCTCAACGCAAGGTCCGGGATGCCATCGCCGTTGAAGTCGCCCACAACAATCGAGACATAGTAATAATTTGGAGCCGACGAGGTCTTGGCGGTAAAAGTCCCGTCTCCGTTGCCCAGCAGCACCGTGACCTCGCCGTCGTTCGCAGTGGCGAGATCGGGGACGCCGTCCCCATTAAAGTCGGCCACCACGAGAACGAGGTTAGAAGGGGCGGCAGTGGGAGTCGATTTGATGGAGAACGTTCCGTCCCCATTGCCGAGTAACACCGTCACCGTACTATCGCCAGAATTGGCTACCGCCAGATCGGGGATGCCGTCCCCATTGAAATCGCTTACCACGAGGAAGCGGGGCGCCGTTCCGACAGTGAGCGTAGACTTCGTCGTAAATGTTCCGTCTCCGTTGCCCAGCAGCACGGAGACCGTATTGTCGCTCCCATTGGTCACCGCCAGGTCTGGAATGCCGTCCCCGTTGAAGTCGCCTACCGCGACGAACTCGGGCGCCGTGCCAACAGTGAGTGTGGACTTCGTGGTGAATGTCCCGTCTCCGTTGCCCAGCAGCACCGTCACCGTATTGCTGTTGTAATTGAGATAGCTGCAATCGCCACAATTCGCAACAGCCATGTCGAGGATGCCGTCCCCGTTGAAATCGCCGATTGCGAAGGAGTAGGGTGCGTCGCCGACAGCGGGCGAGGACTTGAGGGTGAAAGTTCCGTCTCCGTTACCCAGCAGCACGCTCATCGTATTGTCGGCGGAATTGGCCGTCACCAGATCGGGAATGCCGTCCCCGTTAAAGTCACCTACTTCGACAGTAGGTGGCGCGGAGCCGACGCTAGATGTAGGGCCGGTCGTGAAACCGGTGCCCCCGATGGCTGTTCCCAGTGCTGCGGTTCCCAGCGAGGCATTGCCGTTCGTCGTGTCGAGGAGGGAGACGTCGCCGGTTGGGGAAAGAGTGCTGCCCGAGCCGACCACCGTCGCGGTCAGCGTGTAGTTGCCGGGCGAGCCGGAGGATGCGATTGCGGTTGTGGTCTGATATTTCGCCGGTGAAGTTACAGTCAGCGCCGCCGCAGTCGATGTGCTTTTCGCGTAGCTGCTGGTGGCAACGAAGACGGCCTGGTAGCTGTGGCTTCCGATGCCGGGACGGAATTTGTAGGTGGCGATGCCCGCGGGGGTCAACTGTGCGGTCGCGAGCAGGGCCGAGTCTTCGCAGTGGGTGGCAGTCGCGACGCAGAACTTTACCTGGCCGGGATTTACGGGGGTGGATCCGGAGACAACGGTCGCGGTCAACGTAACTACAGCGCCTGAAGCGACGGACGTGACTGCGCTCCCGCCGACCGTCACGGCCAGCGTCGTGGTGGTCGGAGCGGCGGTGGCCCAAGCCCGCGGCATGCTCAAGAGCGCAATGATGGCCAGTGTGGCCAGGAGGAAAGTGCGGATGGCTGGAGGGCGGGAAACAGAGGGGCTATTGAAGAAGCAGATACGACGGGTCACCGAGAACATTTTGGACTCCAGAACTAACGAGCTGGCCCAAAAATCATTACTGGTCGGAGAGCGGAATCGAAGAGGAGCGAATCCGAAAAGCAACCCCGGTCGCGCAAGAGACTCATTCGGCTGCAGCGATCACCAAAATCCATGCCGGACTTATCACGCGGCTAACACGTTAGCGCCGTACTGATAGTTCGTCAAGAGCGATAAGTGCTTCTGTCAGTGCCCGGCGACCTGCTGTCGAGTGATTCTGGCCATCACGCCGTTTGGAGTGTTCAACGCCATTTCCGGGCTCAGCCGGGCGAAGAGATCGAGGGTGCGGGCGACAAGCCCTGTCCATCCGGTCTGATGGCAGGCTCCAAGTCCGGCGCCGTTGTCTCCGTGGAAGTATTCGAAGAACAGGATGTAGTCGCGCCAGTGGGGATCTTCCTGGAACTTCTTCGTTCCGCCGAAGACCGGACGCCGGCCATTGGCATCGCGGAGAAAGATGCTCGACAGCCGCCGGCCGATTTCCTTCGCGACCTCAAACAACGTCATGAAATCTCCCGATCCGGTAGGGCATTCGACTTTGAAGTCATCGCCGTAGAACATGTACATCACCAGCAACCCGCGGATCAGCAGGCCGTTGACCGGCATCCATACCGGACCCCGCCAGTTTGAGTTTCCGCCGAACATCCCACTGTTCGACTCAGCGGGCAGGTACTGAGCCTTGTATTCCCGGCCGCCAAGGTAGAACACGAAGGGATGATCGAGGTGGTATTTCGACAGAGAGCGAATGCCATAGGGGCTGAGAAACTCGTTCTCGTCGAGCATGTACGCCAGAATGCGCTGCAGCTTTTCCTTGTTGCAGACCGACGTCAGGGTGCGCCCGGCCGGCCCGGCCACCTCTTCCGCGATCCCGATCTTGGTCAGCACCTCGGGATGGCGCTCATAGAACAATTGCGTCAGCTCACGCAGCTTTGGATAGCGCGCCAGAGTGCCCGCCTCAAATACGGTCGCGGCGCATAGCGGCAGCAGTCCCACCATTGAGCGCACCTTCAACCGCATGGCGTCGCCATTCGGGAGATGGAGCAGGTCGTAGAAGAAGCCCTCGGCCGTATCCCACATCTCGTCGTGGTTCTCGCCGATGCGGTCCATGGCGTAGGTGATCCAGAGGAATTGCTCGATGAAGCGAAAGGTCAGGTCCTCGTACACCGCGTCCTGCTCGGTCAGAATGAGCGCAATCTCCAGCATGCACAGGCAGTAGAGCGCCATCCATGCGGTGCCGTCGGCCTGGTCCAGATGCCCGCCGGCTGGCAGCTCCGCGCTGCGATCGAAGACCCCGATGTTATCGAGCCCGAGAAAGCCGCCCGCAAATACATTGCGCCCGTCGGGATCCTTGCGGTTGACCCACCAGTTGAAGTTCAACATCAGTCCGTGGAAGGAGCGTTCCAGGAAGTGCCGGTCGGGCCGGCCCAGTTCGGTTTCAAGCCGATAGAGGAACAGTGTTGCCCACGCATGCACAGGCGGGTTCACGTCGCTGAAGTTCCACTCATATGCGGGGATTTGCCCGTTGGGGTGGGCGTAGAGGTTTCTGAGCATCAGCAGCAATTGCTCTTTGGCGAAGTCGAAATCCACCAGCGAGAGCGAGATCGTGTGAAAGGCCAGGTCCCATGCCGCATACCAGGGAAACTCCCACTTGTCGGGCATGGAGATGATGTCCCGGTTCAGCATGTGGAACCAGTCTGAGTTCCGGGAGGTTCGCTTGCCCGATCCCAGCAGGGGATGCGCATCGTGCTCGTCGAGCCATTTATCGAGATCGAAATAGTAATACTGCTTGGACCACAGCATTCCGGCGAGCGCCTGCCGGTGAACGCGGCGCTCGTCTTCGCTCAGGCTGGATGGAGTGATGCGGTCGTAAAACTCGTTCGCATCGGCGAGACGGGCGTCGAAGGTCTGATCGAAGGTGTCGAAAGTGCCAAAAATGCCGGGGGCGTCGGCGGCCGGCTTCGCGCTCAGCCGCAGGCGTACAACTTTGCTTCCACCGGGTGGAACGTCCAGCACGTAATGGGCGGCGGCTTTGGTTCCGGTCTTCGCCGGATTGACAGCATCACTCGCGCCGGAGATGACATACCGGTGAAAGGCGTCTTTTACGTAAGGTGACGGATTGGGCTGCCCCGAAAGGCGCTCCGTATTGGATTCGTTTTCGGTGAAGAGCAGTTCAGTTGCGTCCTCACATTGCAGCGTGCACTCGCCAAGTTCGGGGTGAGTGGCGCGAATCGTCCGGTCATCAATCTCGCGCAGATTGGGCTTTGTCCCGGCTTTGCCCCAGGACCAGGTGTTCCGAAACCAGAGCGTTGGCAACAAGTGGAGCTGCGCCGCTTCGGGGCCGCGATTGAAGACGGAAATTCGAATCAGCGTCTCTTCCGGATCGGCCTTCGCGTATTCGACGAAGGCATCGAAGTAGCGATCTTCGTCGAAGATGCCGGTGTCGAGAAGTTCGTACTCCATCTCTTCGCGCGAGCGCCGCTTGTTGGTTTCCACCAGATCGCGGTAAGGAAATCCCTCTTGCGGATACTTGTACAGGTACTTCATGTACGAGTGCGTGGGAGTGCTGTCGAGGTAGAAGTAGTATTCCTTGACGTCTTCGCCGTGGTTACCCTCGCTGTTCGTCAGGCCGAACAAGCGCTCCTTCAGGATGGGGTCGCGGCCGTTCCACAACGCCAGCGCGAAGCAAAGCCGTTGCTTATCGTCGCAATAACCAGCCAGGCCGTCTTCGCCCCAGCGGTAAGCGCGAGAACGGGCCTGATCGTGCGTAAAGTAATTCCAGGCATCGCCGTCTTTGCTGTAGTCTTCGCGAACCGTACCCCATTGCCGCTCGCTGAGGTACGGTCCCCACTTCTTCCAGGGAATGTCCTGTTCACGGGCATCGTCGAGCCGCTTTTGCTCGGTGACTTGAACATACGAGGCGGGAAATCGTTCCTGCTCTTCAGGTGTCACAGCTTCTCCTTCACTTTCGGACGCCTGGGAGAAGATGGCGCGAAGTTCTCATCTTATGCCGCGCGGCTGCGATTCGGAGGCGGTTACAAAGAGCGGCCGAATCCTATCCCCCGATTCCTCACGCAGAGTTGGGAGTACTTTCACGCCCGGGCCGGTGTTTGTCAACGGCGCGGCATGGGGAACAGGAAACCAGTGCAACAATGCAGGCCGCGTGGTCGCAGCCGGAGAGGCTAAGCCGAGCGCGGCATGGAACGCCGCGGGGCAGCCGGCGGATTCCTGTGCTCCGGTTCCCGGAAATCACCCGAATCCTCCGGGGTCCGGGAGGAACTTGGCTTCTCAGTTGGAATCATGCCGTGCCGGGGCATGCCGCAAACCACGCAAGCCTCGGCTTTCAATGAAATTTCAGCTCCACAACAGGTGCAATATGCCGCCAAGGATCAACTCCAGAACTTCACTCCTTTGGAGTGCGCCGGCAGCGTGAAAGATTCGTTTTCGCAGCATCAGAATAACTTCGACCCAGTCGAAGAGCGTCGATTTCCCGGCTTATAGCCTGCCCGGGTCGAGGCTTTTTTGTGCAGTCGAACGTAATAAAGGGCAACAAAGAGCCTGCTGCTCTTCATCCTTGCAATTTAAGGCGCACAAAACGGGATGCGCCTGTTGATTTGAGCCTGTTGAACCCGTATGGTGATGGTATTCACATTGCGGCATCGCTCGCGCAGCCTGTGCGCCGATGCCGGACTTTCGTTTTCGATTTACCGTCAATTTACCGACATAACCCAAGAGTTGAGTTGCAGAAGGAGATCGGCACATGGACAACAAGCCGGCACAGAATATTCAGGACACCTTCCTGAATACCATTCGTAAAGACAAGACCCCGATCACGATTTATCTGGTGAGCGGAGTCAAATTGACCGGCAAGATCCGGTCATTCGATAAATACTCCGTGTTGCTTGAGAACAACAGCCAGGAGCAATTGATCTTCAAGCACGCTATCTCGACGGTCGTCAGCAGCCGCTCGGTGCTGCATGGCGAACATCGCCCGCTCGGCGCCGGGAGCGGCGCTTCCGGGCATGGGCCTGGTTCATCGGCGAGCGGTCAGGATGCAGCCTCCTGAGGTCCTGAGCCTCGATGTCTCAGCCCCAGGGGTTCAGGGGCTGGATTCAGAGCCTCGGGCTGCGCTTCTCCTGTTCGTGTGCGAGATGGCTTGCCCTGCGGCGGGATCGGCGCGACCGTCTCAAGGCAGCCGGCGGTCTTGGCCGTGCAGGCCCCGGGCATAAATAGCTTTTCATTGAATTTGAATACAATCCGCCAGTTCGCAAAAGAACGCGCTCTCCTGGTCGCCGTTGACTTCACCGGGCAGCGGCGTCCGCTGACGCGCACGGCAGCGCTGGCCCGCGATGCTGCGCTTGCCAGCGTTCAGGAGGACCACGAGAAAGCGCCGGCAACCGCGGCGGCGAGCCATCTGGATCTTGAGGCCTCGCTCGAGGAATTTCGCGAGCTGGTGATCTCGGCCGGAGCCGAGATTGCTGCTGAGATTATCCAGCGGCGGCCGAAACCCGATCCGGCGACCCTTATCGGCAGCGGCAAGGTCGAGGAGCTGGCGGGAGTCGCCGCCTCCTCGCGCGCCGACGTGATCCTCTTCGACCACGACCTGACGCCGACCCAGCTTCGCAACCTGGATAACGCCCTACCCTGCCGGGTGGTCGACCGTACGCAGCTGATCCTCGACATTTTTGCCCGCCATGCGCGCACCCGTGAAGGCCAATTGCAGGTTGAGCTGGCGCAGCTCGAATACATGCTGCCACGGCTGACCGGGCGAGGCGCATCGATGTCGCAGCTCGGCGGCGGCATCGGGACCCGCGGACCTGGCGAAACGCAACTCGAAACCGACCGGCGCCGCATTCAGCGCAGGCTCCTCCATCTCAAGCAGGAGATTGAGGGCGTGCGCCGCATCCGTGCCCAGCAGCGCCAGAGGCGCGAGTCGGTTCCGGTGCCCGCAGTCGCTCTGGTTGGATACACCAACGCCGGCAAGAGCACGCTCTTTAACGCCATGACCGACGCGGGAGTGCTCGAGTCGGCGCGCATGTTTGCCACGCTCGATCCCAAGCTCAAGGCGATCGTTCTGCCCAGCCGCCGCAAGGTGCTGCTGTCGGACACGGTGGGCTTCATCCGCAACCTGCCGCACACGCTGGTCACCTCGTTTCGTGCAACGCTTGAAGAGGTGCAGAAGGCCGAGGTGCTGGTGCACGTCCGCGACTGCTCCAGCCCCATGCAGGAGGAGCACAAGGCCGAGGTTGAGAAGGTTCTCGGCGAGCTGGGTGTCCTTGAGAAGCCGCGCATCGAGGTGCTGAACAAGATCGACCTGCTGCCCGCCGACGAAAGAACGGCTCTCGAGGCCAGTGGGGCGGTCGCCGTCTCCGCCAGGCTCGGCTGCGGCATCGATCGCCTGCTGGCCCGCATTGATGCCGCACTTGTCGCCGATCCGATTCTGGAGCAGCGGTTTGAGATCCCCCAGTCGGAAGGCAGTGTTTTAGCCGCGCTCGGCGCCGGAGCGCTGATCAGGGAGCGCGAGTTTATCGGGAATACCGTCGCGATGACCGTGGCCGGGCCGGCGTCTCTGCTGGGTCGCTACCGGCAATACCGTATCGACTCAAAGTCGAGCCGGGTCCAGGCGTCGCCGGACGCAGAAATGGGCCGGATGTAGGGGAGCAGAGGTAGGTCCCAAACATCCGGCCCATTGGACCCTGGACCGGGTCATAGGTGATACTGTTAAGTGTACGCCGGAGTGACAGCGAGTCAAGGTATTTTCAAGGCCAACTTTCCGGGCCGGTTTTGGCCGGGATAAGCTGAGTGTGCGCGCATTGACATCGCTTTTTCACTCCTGCTAAAACCTAAGGTTCTGCATACCTTCCAATAAGCTCCCAACCGCTCAACGTCGGCTCAATCATGGATCAACTGCTGCCTCAAATCGGCGATCTTGTGCTCGGCTCGGTGCCGACCATCATCCTCTTTGTTCTCCTGGTGATCGCCTATCGTTACCTGCTGTATGGCCCTCTCATGCGCATGCTCGCCGAGCGCCGCGAGCGCACCCTGGGCGCGGTCGAGAAGGCTCACGCCGCCATCGCTGCCGCCGATGCCAAAACCCAGGAGTACGAGGCGAAACTGCGCGCCGCCCGGGCCGAGATCTTCCACCGGCGCGAGCAGCAGCTGCAGCAATGGAATGCCCAGCGCGATGCGGCACTTGGCAGCGCCCGTCTGGCGGCGAAGGAGCGTGTAGCCGCTGCCCGTCAGGCCATCGAAGCACAAGCCGCCGAGGCGCGGCATCAGGTGGAAACCTCTGCCGACCAGCTTGCCCGCCAGATTCTGAAAGCCGTTCTTCCTCCGGAAGTGGCAACCGCGGAGGTAGCCGGTTGAAGCTCACTCTGAAAGCCCGTATTGCGCCGTTTGTGCTGGCGCTTCCGCTGATACTCCTTTTGTCTGTCCCCGCGAACGCGTCGGCGCAGAATGCCGCTCAGCCGGCCACGGCGAATGCTCCCTCGGGCCAGCACATGGATGAGCCGGAGACCCATGCTCAGATGGAGGCATTCCGTCATTCGGACGCCGTGAAATCGCTGGCGCGCCACCTTAACCTGAGCGTCGAAACGACCGCCGTGATCATTCAGATTCTGAACTCCGGCATTCTGATTGCGCTCATTCTCTGGTTAGTTTTCCGCATCGTTCCCAAGGCCTTCCGCAAGCGCAATGAAAATCTCCAGAAGAAGCTGCTGGAGGCTCGTCTTGCCGCCGCCGAGGCCAACGAGCGCCTTGCCAAGGTTGAAGAACGGCTGTCGAAGCTCGGCATCGAGATCGAGGCGATCCGCCAGCAGACCGAGCACGATATGGCCAACGACGAAAAGCGCATCCAGGAATCACTCGAAGCCGAGCGCCAGCGCATCGTGGCCTCCGCCGAGCAGGAGATCGATGCCGCGGGTGCAGCCGCGCAGCGCGAGCTGAAGAAGTTTGCAGCGAAGCTGGCCGTCGACCGCGCGCGCCAGGAAATTCATCTCAGCCTTGACGAGGATCGCGCGCTGATTCGCACCTTTGGCGAAAATCTGAAGGGAGAGCGTAACTGATGCCGGCCCTTGCTGCACCTTATGCCCGCGCCCTGGCCGACGTCGCCGCCGAGGCGCATCTCGACGCCGCCCAGGTCGAAAGCCAGCTCGGCGATTTCGGCGCGGCCTGGCATGAAAGCGCCGGACTGCGCGAGGTCTTCCTCGATCCGTCGTTTCCTCTCGACGAGAAGATAGCGATTCTCGACAAGCTGAATGCGCGTCTGGACATGATGCGCCAGGTGCGAAACTTCATCGCGGTGCTCATCAATCACAACCGGCTGCATATCTTCGACGAGATTATGCGGGAATTCCGTCAGGAGATGAACCGCCGCCTGGGAATCTCCGAAGTGGAAATCACGACGGCTCATAAACTGGACGACGCCGGCCGCGCCGCACTGGAAACCCAGATCGCCAACCTGGCGAAGAGCCGCATCGTAGCCACGTTCCGCGAAGATTCATCGCTCATGGGTGGCGCGATGGTGCGCATAGGCAGTACCGTGTATGACGGATCAGTACGCGGCCGCCTGGACCGGTTGGAAGAAGAGCTGGCGGGCACCCAGAGTTGATCGGCCGGCGCTGCCAAAACAAATTTTCAAGATCAGACACCCAGTTAGAAAAGTGAAGAATGGCTCAGATAAACGCAGATGAAATCACACAGCTCCTGAAGGAGCAGATCGCAAATTACGACGCGAAGATCCGCGTCGATGAAGTCGGCACAATCATCTCCCTGGGCGACGGTATTGCACGCCTGCACGGTCTCGACAAGGTGATGGCGGGCGAGCTGCTCGAGTTCCCGCACGGCATTGCCGGGCTGGCCATGAATCTCGACGAAGACCAGGTCGGCGCCGTTATTATGGGCGAGTACGATCTGCTTCGCGAAGGCGACCAGGTCAAGCGCTCCGGAAAGATTCTCAGCGTGCCGGTGGGCGAAGCGATGCTGGGGCGCGTGGTCAACGCGCTCGGCCAGCCTATCGACGACAAGGGTCCGATCGCCACGAAGGAGACGCTGCCCATCGAGCGGCTGGCTCCGGGCGTCATCGACCGCCAGCCGGTGCGCGAGCCGATGATGACCGGCCTCAAGTCCATCGATTCCATGATCCCGATCGGCCGCGGACAGCGCGAGCTGATCATCGGCGACCGCCAGACGGGCAAGACCTCCATTTGCCTGGACACCATCATCAACAGCAAGGGCAAGGACCTCGTCTGCGTCTATTGCGCGATCGGGCAGAAGCGCTCGTCGATCGCCCAGGTGGTGCAGACGCTGACCGAGCACGGCGCGATGGACTACACCATCGTGGTCGCGGCCTCCGCATCGGAGCCCGCTCCGATGCTCTATCTCGCTCCCTACGCTGCCTGCGCTCTGGGCGAGTATTTCCGCGACAAGGGCAAGCATGCGCTCCTGATCTACGACGATCTTTCCAAGCACGCCACGGCCTACCGCGAAATCTCTCTGCTGCTGCGCCGCCCGCCGGGCCGCGAAGCCTATCCCGGCGACGTCTTCTATCTCCATTCCCGGCTGCTGGAGCGCGCTTCCAAGCTGAGCAAGGAGAAGGGCGGCGGATCGTTGACCGCGCTTCCCATCATCGAGACACAGGCCGGCGACGTCTCAGCCTACATCCCGACCAACGTCATCTCCATCACCGATGGGCAGATCTTTCTCGAGACCGACCTGTTTAACTCCGGCGTGCGTCCGGCGGTCAACGTCGGCCTCTCCGTCTCCCGCGTGGGATTCTCCGCCGCCATCAAGGCCGTCAAGCAGGTGGGCTCGACGCTCAAGCTTGATCTGGCGCAGTACCGCGAGCTCGCGGCTTTCTCGCAGTTCGGCAGCGACCTCGACAAGATCACGCAGAACCAGCTCAACCGCGGCCAGCGCCTCACCGAGTTGCTCAAGCAGCCGCAGTTTCACCCGCTCCCGGCCGAGAAACAGGTGATCATCCTCTACGCCGGAACGCAGGGCTTCCTCGACGACATCAAGGTTCCTTACATCCGCGCCTTCGAGGACGGCCTTTACCCCTACCTCGACTCCGGACAGACGGCGCTCCTGAACGACATCGCCACCAAGAAGGCGCTCGACGACGACCTCAAGAACCGGATCTCCGAGGCCCTCAAGGAGTACAAGGCAAACTTCCTGGCTGAGCATCAGGATGCAAAGGTAGCGGCGAAACAGGGCTAGAGTATGGCGAGCATTCTCGATTTACGGCGGCGCATCCGCAGTGTCAAGAGCACGCGCCAGATTACCCGCGCCATGAAGATGATCGCGGCGGCCAAGCTGCGCCGCGCCCAGGAACGCGCTGTCAACTCCCGGCCCTACGTGGCCATGCTGGCCAGTGTGCTCGAGTCGCTCAAGCGGCGCATTGATCTGCACGACCCCGCGACGGGAGAACTGATCCATCCGCGGCTCGAGAGACGCGAAGAGGAGCGTGTGCTCGTAGTTGTCGTCTCCGGCGACAAGGGCTTTGCCGGAGCCTTCAACGCGAACATCATCAAGGCGACGCTGCAATTCATCGATCACAGGCACGACAAAGAGATCGACGTTGAGCCCATTGGCCGCAAGGGCCGCGATCTCTTCCGGCGGCGTTATCCGGTCGCGAAGTTCGCCGAAAACGGTAAAGAAGAGACGCTGCGCCCGGAGCGCCAGCGCGCCGGCCGCGTCGAGGTCATCGGCGATCACCCCGGGCTGCTCGACAAAGTCGATCACGACCGCGTCAGGGAGCTGGCCGAAGACATTGCCGCCCGCTACTTTCACGAAGAGATCGACTCCGTCTATCTCGTCTACAACGAATTCAAATCGGTGATCGCGCAGCGCGTCGTCGTCGAGCGGATTCTGCCCATTATTGAATTCGGCAAGAGCGACATCGTTGAAACGCAGGCAGTGTCTGTCGAGGAGCGCGCCGAGGCGGCTCGCGCGGCCGCGACGGCGGGCATCAGCTTCCTGCCCGGCGAGCTCGAAGCCTCTATCCAGCAGTATATGGACGAAGCGAAGAATTTCGGCACCGCCGAGGTCGATTACATCTACGAGCAATCGCCGCGGGAGATCTTCGAGGCGATCTTCCCCAGCTACCTTACGGCGCAGTTGAACCACGCCTTCCTGGAGTCGGTGGCCGCCGAGCAGGCCGCCCGCATGACGGCAATGGATTCGGCGACCAGCAATGCTTCGGACATGATCGACAAGTACACCCTGGCCATGAACCGCGCGCGCCAGGCGGCGATCACCAAGGAAATTATCGAGATTGTGAGCGGCGCAGCCGCGTTGTAACGGAATTCGAGACAAAAAATATGGCAGAAAATATCGGCAAAGTTATTCAGGTCTCCGGCCCAGCCGTCGATGTGCAGTTCGACGAGGCCAGGATCCCCTATATCTATCAGGCGCTGCGCGTCGTCAGCGACGGCTTCAACGTGCCCACGCCCATCAACGTCATCCTTGAGGTGCAGCAGCACCTGGGCGAGGGCCGCGTGCGCTGCGTGGCCATGGAAGCCACCGAAGGCATGGTGCGCGGCATGAATGCCATCGACCTCGGCGGTCCCATCACCGTGCCCGTGGGGCGCCAGACGCTGGGCCGCATCCTCAACGTGATTGGCGAGCCGGTCGACGAGCTCGGCCCCATCAAGACCGCCAAGCGCATGCCCATTCACCGCGAGGCGCCGGCCTTCGACGAGCAGGCGACCAGCGAAGAGATGTTCGAGACCGGCGTGAAGGTCATCGACCTCATCCAGCCCTTCCTCAAGGGCGGCAAGACCGGCCTTTTCGGAGGCGCGGGCGTCGGCAAAACCGTAATCATCCAGGAGCTCATCAACAACGTCGCCGCGCAGCACGGCGGCTTCTCGGTCTTCGCCGGAGTCGGCGAGCGCACCCGCGAGGGCAACGACCTCTGGCTCGAATTCCAGGAAGCCGGAGTGATCGATATTCACGACTATACAAAGTCGAAGGCCGCGCTCATCTACGGCCAGATGACCGAGCCGCCCGGCGCGCGCCTGCGTGTGGCGCTCAGCGCCCTCACCGTGGCCGAGCACTTCCGCGACGAGGAAGGCTCCGACACGCTGCTCTTCATCGATAATATTTTCCGCTTCACGCAGGCCGGCTCCGAGGTTTCCACACTCCTCGGCCGCATGCCCTCGGCCGTGGGATACCAGCCCAACCTGGCCACTGAAATGGGTGAGTTGCAGGAGCGCATCACCTCCACCAAGCACGGGTCCATTACTTCAGTGCAGGCCGTCTACGTGCCCGCCGACGATCTCACCGACCCGGCCCCGGCGACCACCTTCGCTCACCTCGACGCGACTACCGTGCTCTCGCGCCCGCTGTCGGAGCTCGGGATCTATCCCGCCGTCGATCCGCTGGCCTCAAGCTCGCGCATCCTCGACCCGCGCGTCGTGGGCCAGGAGCACTACGATGTCGCCCAAGGCGTGAAGCGCATCCTGCAGCGCTACAAGGACCTGCAGGACATCATCGCCATCCTTGGCATCGACGAGCTTTCCGACGAAGACAAGACCACCGTCAACCGCGCGCGCAAGGTGCAGAAGTTCCTCTCTCAGCCCTTCCACGTCGCCGAGCAGTTCACCGGCATGCCGGGCCGCTACTGCAAGATCGCCGACACGGTGCGCAGCTTCAAGGAAGTCATCGAGGGCAAGCACGACGACATCCCCGAGCAGGCCTTCTACATGAAGGGAACCATTGAGGAAGTGCTCGAAGCCGCCGAGAAGATGAAGGCCACGGCGTAAAGGTAACTATGGCTGATACGAATCGTTTGCAGGTCCGGCTTGTAGTTCCCGATCGCATCCTAGTGGATCAATCCGTGGATGCGGTCGAGGTGCCGTCCAGGTCCGGCTACTTCGAAGCCCTTTATGGCCACGCGCCTCTACTCGCCGTGATCGCACCCGGAGTGGTGCGTCTCCACGGCGGCGAAGCCGGTGATAAGGAATTCAGCGTAGCTCGTGGCTTTGTCGAAGTGCTGCCCGAGCGCGTGACCATCCTCGTCGAAAGCGCGCGCCCGAAGGAAGAGATCGACGTCGCCGTTGTGCAGGCGAAACTCGACCACGGCCATCAGCTATGGGACGAAGCCGGCGATGACGCCGAAAAATACGCCCAGGCTCTCGAGATCATTCGCGAAGCCGAATCGCGCCTGGAGTTTGCCAAGGGCAAATAGGCGGCGAGTCCCTGAGCTTTACTCTGAATTGCCCGGATCAGGATCCACATACTTAATCAGAAGCACCTCATTTCCGATCTCGCTGTAGATCAGCTCATCCACGGTTCCTGCAGCTAGAAGCAGGCCATATCCTCCGGCACGCATACCCGCTTTTTCGCGTTCTGCAATATGAGCCGCGGGGTTGTCCACCGGATTTGCGATCGCCGCATGGCTCAGATGTTCGCGCCGAAAGCCCGCCCCAGGATCGTGCACATAGAAAACACATGATCGTGCCGTGCGGATAGCCGTGACTTCGACCACTTGTTCGGGATTGAACGCTGCTCCATGCTCCATCGCATTCAGTAGAATCTCGCGCAGAGCTACCATGACCTCCTGTCGCGCGTCTTGTGGCAATTGAGCACCGAGTTCTTTCGCAAACGTCATAAGACGCTCCGCCGTAATCAGCCGGGAATTCACCCGCACTGACACCCAGCCCGGTCTGGCGGACAAAACCTGGATGTCGTCTCGCCACTGGTTGTCCGACGCCGCGTGAGCGGCCAGGTGAGCGATCTCAGCGGCATCGAACGGAGGTGTAAAACAGGCAAACACATGGGCCCGCAGTGCTGCAATCACTTCGTCAGGAGTACTGTGTCGGGCCAGCACGATGCACTTCAGCCCAGGCCGGATGGCACGCATATGAGCCAGCAACGCCAGGTCTTCATCGACTTCGCTTTCACAATTGGTAATCACCACACCAAACGATCGCATGCTCAGTCGTAGCACAGCGTCCGCGTGTCCGAGGGCGTACTCAACCGGGAGATCCGTGGCCATGAGTGCAGCACCAATCTCGCCGCTCAATTTTTCGTGATCTCCGATTATCAAGATGCGGCTCATTCTGTGATCCTAAACAAGAGTAAGGCGATCAGGACAAGCAGAGATTAATCCTGCATTTCAGAAGCAGGGGAAGCCGTGACGCTCTTGAACTCTTTGGCTGCCTCTTCCATTCTTGCATCGGCTTCAAAGCTGCTCTTATCCTGCTTTTTCAGCTCCTGATAAATATCCAGGCTCTTTTGGGAGAAGGGCAGCGCGGCATTCCGTTGGCCCAGAGCTTCCATTGCTTTTCCTGAGACCAGGTAGGTCTTAGCCAGCTCCAATGCCTATCGCGGATTTTCCCGCTCACCTTATATGCTGGTAACCCCGATCCGCCGAGTACTGGAAATCCATCAGCCCGTCCCGGTAGTCGATCTTCACCACTAGTAACCCCAGCAAGTCGAATCCGATAAAGCCGGAAATTTCTGTCCCCGATTCTTGCTGATCGAGGATGTATCGAAGGCGAGGACGCCATCCTTCTCCTGCTGCAGATGAGCAAAGCGAAAGACAATCCTGTCTCCGCTGTAGACTTCGGCGACGTTGCCGGAGATGCCCTTGACCGTCCTCATCGAATCGTGGGACACCTTCGTGACTTCGCGTGCCGCGCTCGGCGAAATCGAAGTGCTCTGCGCTCCTGTGTCGATGATGAACAACCGCATGCGCTTGTTGTTGAGCGCAGTTGGAACGATCATGTCGTGGCCGATGCGGTACACGGTCGTCCATTTCTGCATCTCGGGGGCAACATAGCGGTCGTGCGGCCCCGTTGCGGCCACAGGCGCGTTTTTAGCTGGAGCTGCCGAGGCCGGCGCCGCCGACACGCTGCTGTCATCCGGCGCGCTCCCCTCCTGCGTGTTGAGCGACGGCGCCGCCGCGGCTGTCCCCGGATAAGGAGGCAGCGGCCCCACCGTCATCTTGTGCCAGGGGAAATCCAGCGTCACCAGAAAATCCGAGAAGACATCCATGCCGATCAGTCCGTCGGTATCGACGACGCTCCTGCGGTCGCTCACTTCCACCAGGCAGTTTTTGAACTCCAGCCCGCCGATCTTGATCGAATCGGCGTAGGCGATGTATCCGCCCTGCGCGCCCTTGCTGCCGATGCCGTTCGCCTCCGTCCGCGTGATGGGCTTCAATCCGGCATGCTCGGCCACAAGACGGCTCACATAGAGACCGCTCGCGCCCGTATCCACTTGCAGCCGCGATTTGTGGTCGTTGAAGTAGACGTCCAGTCCCCATCCGCGAACGCGTTCGGCGTCGATCATAATGGGAGTGAAGGGAATCTCCGTCGCGCCGACCGGCGATGCCAGATGGCAGGAACTGCTCTGGTTATCCGCGCGGTTCTCGAGCACAGCCAGTTCAACCTGCGCTCGCCGCAGTGAATCTACGTCCGTGTCTTTGCTCGCGAGATAAGCCTTCAATTCCTCGATCCGCTGATTTACCGGCAGCGTCCGAACCCACATGCGGCGAATATCGGGGTCATAGGGATCGAGCTGGTGCGCCACCTTGATCTCTTTGAGCGCGGTCGCATAGTAGGAGTTGAGGCGCATGAACTTCGCGTCTACGAGGTGCACCCGCGGGTAGCAGACGTCCACCTGCTGGGCCAGCTCCAGCGTCTTCTCCATCTCCCACGGAACCCCCTGCCGATACTCGACTTCGGCCTGCGCCGTCAGCAGCTCGACCGACTTCGGTGCTTTAGCGAGCGCGGCCGTCAGCGTCGAGTCCGCCTCGTCGACCTTCTGCTCGGCCAGCAGCGTGCGGATCAGTCCGGCCGTCAGCTCATAATTCTTCGGCTGCTGTGCGGCTTTCTGGCGGTAGAGAGTCTCGGCCTGAGCCAGATCGCCGCGGATCAGCGCAAGCTGCTCCTCGGTGAGCGGGTGCGGTTGCGCGACCGAACAGCTGGCGGCACTCGCAAAACTGGAGAAGCAGAAGAGGGCAGCAATCCCCGAAAGGAAATAACGCAGGCGAAAAATGTAAGGCATGCTCCCGTCAAACTAAACCGTGGTTTGGGCCCGTGGCAAGAACTCTCGATCGACATGAGCGCAGAGCGGGCCGGAACATGTATTGTTTGAGGAGGACTCCGCAAGGGCTCCAGAAGAGAGTTCCAAAAAACCTATCTCCGGGTACTGAATCGATGCTGAACCTTCAGGCTGCCGGCCGCACCGACGTAGGTCAGGTCCGCGCCTCCAATGAAGACGCTTTTGGATATTGTGTCGAAGAGGGAGTCTTTGCCCTCTGCGACGGCATGGGGGGCGCCGCCGCCGGCGAGATTGCCAGCCGCATTGCGGTGGACACGCTGATCGAGCGGCTGTGCGCGGCCGATTCGCACGAGAATCGCAAGAAGGTGCTGGAATCGGCCATCGCCGCGGCCAACCAGCGCGTGCATGCGCACGCCGAAAAGGATGCCGCCCTGCACGGCATGGGAACCACGCTGGTGGCGCTGGCCATCGGCGGCGACCGCGCGCTCATCGGCAACGTGGGCGACAGCCGCTGCTATCTCTTCCGCGATGGCCGTTTAACCCGGCAGACGCATGACCACTCGCTCGTGGATGAGCAGGTGCGCCTCGGCCAGCTTACCCAGGACGAAGCCGAGCACTCTCCGCTGCGCAACGTGATCACGCGGGCCATCGGCACCCAGGTTTCCGTGGCCGCGGACATCGCCGAGCTCCATCTTCATCCCGGAGACTTACTGATGCTGTGCTCCGACGGCCTCACCAAAGAGCTTTCCGACGACAGCATCGCCGGCATGATGGCCGACACCCCGGATCCTGACGACCTGTGCGCCCAGCTGATCGCCGCCGCCAAGGCCGCCGGCGGCCATGACAACGTGACGGCGGTGATCGTGCGGGCGGAGTAGATTGGTGTCAGCGAGCCCTGTGGTGAAGGGCATACCAAAGCACGGGCATGTAGTCCGCCAGGGTATGAGCGACGATAACTGGGAATAAGCGGCGAGTGCGCGCGTAATAGATCGAATACAGCAAAAATATCGGTACAAGCTGCACCATGCCCCAGCTTCCTTCATACAAATGGTATGAAGCCTGAACGACAGTGCTCGCCACGATCGCTACTGTCGCATTTGTGAGCTGGGTAAGCTCGGTCATCAGAAAACCCCGCACAATGAGCTCTTCAAACCAGGGGTTAAAAAACAGTAGGACTATGAAAAGGCCCGGGAATTGGCGGCCAAGAATCTGCGCGAAATCCAATTCATGTGGTAGGTGGCCTTGGACATGCTCGTAGATCATCGTGTAAGTCACGGCTGCGATCGCTGACGCGAGAAAGGTTGTGGCCCAGATCGCGATACCTCGAAAGATATCCACGCCTTCCATCAGCTTTCCAAAGAAGCTTGAGTCAGAGCCTCTTTTCCATAGAACGTAGAAAAGTACAGCGAGACCCGTTACATATGTCGAGATATAGCTGACAGGGCGCATCGAGGTCCCGACGAACACCTGCAAATTTTCCGGATGAATAGCATAGTTGGCAGATGCGAGGATAGGAGGCAGCAGCGTGACACCGATCACAAAACAGAGATCAATCCAGCGCTGACGCCGTGCAAGGGTTTGCGGACCAACGTCGGAAGTAAATACAGGTAGAAGAGGCGGATCAGTCATGACTTGTCCGCATGAATTTAGCGCGAAATCGCAAAGGAAGAAAGAAGAATAAGCGCCGCAGAAGATCCAGCCGGAGAATTCCCTCCAAAATATTGATACACTCACCTGTTTTGCATAAAAACCGGAAACAGAGGGACCAATGAGCGACATCACCACCGTCGGCGTGCTGGGCGCCGGCACCATGGGCAACGGCATCGCGCACGTATTCGCCCGCAGCGGATTCAAGGTTCGTCTCTGCGAGGTCGAGCAGGGCTTTCTCGACCGCGGCCTCGAGACCATTCGCAAAAACCTCGCCCGCGAAGTCGCCAAAGCCAAACTCACCCAGGACGAAATGGACGCCTCGCTCGCGCGCATTCAGGGCACGCTCGATCGCTCCGCGCTCGCCGGCTGCGACTTTGTGATCGAGGCGGCGACGGAAAGATTCGAAATCAAGCGCCAGATCTTCGCCGAGCTCGACACGCTCCTGCCCGCGCACGTCATTCTTGCCTCCAACACCTCATCCATCTCGATCACCAAACTCGCGGCCCAGACCAGGAGGCCCGAGCAGGTCATCGGCATGCATTTCTTTAATCCCGTCCCGGTGATGAAGCTGGTCGAGGTGATCCGCGGCCTTGCGACTTCGCAACCGACATACGACACGGTGAAGGCTCTCTCGGAACGGCTCGGCAAGACGCCCGTCGAGGTGAACGACGCCCCCGGCTTCGTTTCGAACCGCGTCCTCATGCCGTTGCTCAACGAGGCCATGTTCGCGGTGATGGAAGGTGTCGCTACGCCCGAAGCCGTCGATGAGGTCTTCAAGCTCGGGATGGCGCATCCCATGGGACCACTTACGCTCGCCGACTTCATCGGCCTCGACGTCTGCCTCGACATCATGCGCGTGCTCGAAGATGGCCTCGGCGACCCGAAATACCGCCCCTGTCCGCTGCTTATCCGCATGGTCGATGCGGGCTGGCTGGGCCGCAAGAGCGGAAGAGGCTTTTACACCTACTCCTAGGCTGATTTGCTAATATCGTCAACGCTCGTCCGCAAGTCAATTTCGTCTTCAGGAACTCATCCATGAAACAGATCACGCCCTTCCTTCACTTCAACGGAAACTGTCGCGAGGCCATGGAGTTCTACAAGCAATCCCTCGGTGCCGAGCTCTTTCTCCTGCCTTACTCCGCTGCGCCCGGCGACCAGGCCTGGGTTACACCCGAATCCCACGACCGCATCATGCACTCCACGCTCACCCACAGTGGTGGCCCGGTCCTCATGGCGTCAGACATCATGCCCGGCACGCCCCACGTCCCCGGCAAGAATTTCGCCGTGTGCATTGAGTGCGAAAGCCGCGACGAGATCGAGGCTTTCTTCACCGCGCTTTCGGCCGGCGGCGAGGTCACCATGCCTTTGCGGGACACCTTCTGGAATGCTCACTTCGGCATGCTCAAGGACAAATTCGGCACCAGTTGGATGCTCAACTTCCCACTTCCCCCGAAGGCATAAGCTCCGGCCACTCCAATGGACGACCTCAGCCGCCGAGCCGTCGCTGCTGCTCTCGCCGTCGCCCGCAATCTCGGCCTGACGTGCAGCGACACGCCGGAGGTCATCGCCGACGGCAGTAATGTGCTCGTCCACCTCGTGCCTTCGCCCGTCATAGCCCGCGTGGCCACGACGACAGCGCTCGTCCGCAAACCGGCACAGCAGTGGCTCGCCCTCGACCTCGACATAGCCGGATATCTCGCCGCGCGCAATTTTCCAGTAGTTCCGCCGAGCAGGGAACTTCCTCCCGGCCCGCACCATCAAGACGGTCTCGCCCTCACCTTCTGGGAGTACGTCGAGCACGATCGCAATTTCGTGGCCAGCGCCGTGGAGGTCGGCCCGCTCCTTCGCGAGCTGCATGCAGAGTTGCGCGGCTATCGCGGCGCGTTGCTGCGCCTGAGTCCATTCGCGGAAATCCCGCAATGGCTGAACGAAGTCGAATCCTGGAACAGTCTCACTCCCTCCGACCTCGCCATCCTCCGCCGCGGATTCTCCATCATTTCCGCCGACATCGCCGCACTCGACCTGTCCGAACAGCCCCTTCACGGCGACGCGCACAAGAAGAATGTCCTCAAAACTGCCAACGGCCTCGTCTGGACCGACTTCGAGGATGCCTGCTTTGGCCCGATCGAGTGGGACCTCGCCTGCTTCGTCCGTACCTCTCTTGAGCCCGCAGGATTCGCGTTGGCGAGCTATGGAGATTACATGGATCCCGCCCGCCTGAAACCCTTTTTCGCAGCTCGTGATCTTCAGGGAGCCGCGTGGGGAGCCATTCTTTCCACGCGATTCCCTGATCGCAAGGAACGCACCGCCGAGTGGATGGCCGTTGCCCGCTCCCGATATGGCTCGCCCGCTGGCGTTCGCGAATGAAACGCGCGTAGCTGAATCGATACTCCCCGCGAGGTTCCTGCCCCATCTTCCACACCGATCCAGCGTATCCTCATCTTCATGGTGAAGATGACGGTGCTGGCCAGCGGCTCGCGGGGCAACAGCACGGTTGTCTCCAGTACGCGCACGCGCATTCTGGTCGATGCCGGCGTCTCCTGCCGCGAGCTCTTCAAGCGCATGCAGGCCGCGGGCGAAGATCCCCGCACCCTCGACGCCATCCTCGTCACCCACGAGCATCAGGATCATGTGCAGGGGCTGGCGGTAACGGCGCGCAAGCTGGGCATCCCCGTCTACTTTACCGAGGCCACGCATCGCGCCTGGATTCGCTGGGTGACGCCGCGCAAGCGAATGACCTACGCCGAGTGGCTCGCTGAGCGCAAGCAGCAGGCGGAGAGCCGGGCCGCAGCAGCTGCCAATCCGGAGCCCTTCAATTCCGACGCAAACGAACGCGAAGCCTTCGAAGAGGAGCAGGAAACGCTCTCGACGGATGATGTGAAAGCTAAACCGGACCCGGCCGCGCTGCCGTTCGTGGAATATTTCATCGCCGGGCAGGGCTTTTCGGTCGGCGATATTGCCGTCACCCCCTTCACCATTCCGCACGATGCTGCCGACCCTGTCGGCTTCGTCTTTGAGGCGGAGGACGTGCGCATCGGCCTGGCGACCGACCTCGGATACATCCCAGCCAATGCCGCGATGCGCCTGCGCCGTTGCGATGTTCTTATGCTTGAATCAAATCACGATCTCGACATGCTGCGTGACGGTCCCTACCCCTGGTCCGTCAAACAGAGGGTGATGTCACGGGTAGGGCACCTCTCAAATAACGCGGCGGCGGAGTTTCTGGAGAAGGGTTACGATGGCCAGGCCGAGTATGTAATTCTGGCGCATCTGTCGGAAAGCAATAATCTTCCTGAGCTTGCGCGAGTCTCCGCCGAGCATGCTTTGCGGGACCGGATGAGCCTGCTTGGCAACCGCATATTGCTTGCGACCCAGGATGAGCCCATGACATCTATTTTGTTATAGGCCGGATAATTTATACTGTAGACACGGCTCCCGAATGCGCTGAAAGTTACGAATTGTCTGGAAGCTTTCCGGACAAATGGGTACTATTTGGTGCAACTGGGGCACAAGGAATCGTAAGACATAGATGACAGCGTGCACAGATCAGGTCGTTGGCGATATTCTATCGGGCTGGCGCTACGATATTTCGGGAATCTCGCCGGAGATGCGCACCGATTACGAGAGCCATCTTGCCTTGTGCGACCATTGCCGCAGCCGCCAGCGCCTGCACCGCACCATTGACGTTGTCCTCATCGGAATCAGCACCTTAAGCATCCTCGCCTTCATCTTTGCGCTGGCCGTCATCCATCGCATGGAGCCGCTGCGCAACTGGGCGCTGGTCATGCATCTCGAGCACCGCTACGTGGCCATGACCCTGCAAACAGCTGCGGCGCTCGGGCTGCTGGTTTCGCTTTTTTCATGGCTGCTGGTCGCCGTCACGACGCCCGCCCCGGTGTACATCACCGGCGTCGCTTTGGCCCAGGCCCGCGTCCTGCAGGAACGCATCCCCGAAGAACTGCGCGGCCGCCTGCCACGCAATGTAGCCTGAAAACTAGTCGGGCCTGAAGACCAGTCGTTAGCTATAGGTCAATGGCTAGAAGCTGGCTTCTTCTCCATCGCCGCCGTCAGCTCCCTGACTTTCTCCACCTGGTGACGCACGCACCACTGCTCCAGCCCCTTCGCAATGCGCTCCACAGCCCGGGGATCGGCGTAGCTGGCGGTGCCCACCTCGACCGCCGTCGCTCCGGCGAGCATAAACTCGACCGCATCCTCAGCCGAAACGATGCCGCCCATCCCGAGCACGGGGATCTTCACTGCCTTCGCCGCCTCCCACACCATGCGCACCGCGATCGGCTTGATCGCCGGTCCTGAGAGCCCCGCCGTCACGTTGGCGATGCGCGGCCTGCGCGTCTCGATATCGATGGCCAGCGATACAAAGGTGTTTACCAGTGAGATGGCATCCGCCCCGGCCGTCTGCGCGCATTTTGCCATGGCGGTAATCGAGGTCACATTGGGCGACAGCTTCACGATGAGCGGCCGCTTCGCTACCTGCTTCGTGCGCCAGACCAGTTCATCGAGCGTGACCGGATCCGTCCCGAAGGCCATCCCGCCATGGTCGGTATTCGGACACGACGCATTCAGCTCGTAAGCCGCGATCCCCTCGGCGTCATTCAGCTGCTGGATGACCTCGATGTAATCCGTCACCTGGTTGCCGAAGACATTCACGATCACCGCGCACTTCGGATAGTGCCGCAGCTCAGGCAGCTTCTTCTCGATAAACGCCTTCACGCCGATATTCTGCAGGCCAATCGAGTTCATCATCCCTGATGCTGTCTCGATCAGCCGGGGAGCCTCGTTACCCGCCATCGGCTCGCGCGAAAGCCCCTTGGTGACAAAGCCTCCGATGCGCTCCAGCGAGACGATCTCTTCGAACTCGATCCCGTAGCCAAAGGTTCCGCTTGCCGCGATAACAGGATTGACCAACTCAATCCCGGCAAACTGCACCCGCATATCCGGCTTCACGGATGGCTCTCGCTTGTCGCTGCCCGTCGATGCGTGGGACGCGTATGCCCCGCTGGCACCGGCTTGGGATAAACAACCTCCGCAGCCGGCTTCAACGCCTGAGTGAGAATTCTCCCTACTGACGCCGACGGCTGATTCACGCCCAGCAGCGAGGCGAAGGTTGCCGCGATATCCACTGGCTCGACCCGCCCGCGATAGGTCCCTGGCGCAAAGGGAGCGCCGTAGAAGAGCAGCGGCACATGGCGGTCATAGGAGTACGGCGTGAAGTGGTCGGTCCCGCCAGATGCGTGGCCAGCCATCTGGAAGGCCTGGGGAATCACCATCACATACCATCCCCCATTCGGCGTGTAGCTGTGTTCGATCAGCGTGCCAAAGGGAGTGTCCGGCAACTGTCCTTGAGCCATCTGCTCACGCGTGTAACTCCGGAAAAGCCCGGGTGTGGGAGGCAGCTTCGCCATCGCCGGTCCCTTCGCATCGTCCGGCGAAGTCAGGCTGGCAAATGCGGCGGGAATGAAATCCTGCACCGCCTGCTCCGCTTCCTGCTCGTTGATCCCGGCCCGGTCAAAGGCCGGCGGATTCAGCGCGAGATAGGGAAGCGACTGATTCGGCAGCATGTAAGCAATCTTCTCGCCCGGCGAAAACTTCTGGTTGATGGCAAAGTTCAGGTTATCGATCAGCTTCGTCAGATCGATCGATGCGGCATTCAGCCCCAGCTTCGCCGCATCCGCCGGAACCGGCGCCACTCCATGATCCGCGGTCAGCGCGATCCACACATTGCCCAGGCCGCCATCGATATTCTTGTCGAGCCAGGTGAAGAATTCGTCGAGGTCCGCATCGGCCGCATCTACCATCTGCCGCTGCGCGTCGGCATCCGGCCCAACCCTGTGACCGAGAATGTCCGTCGACGAGATGCTCAGCGTAAGAAGGTCCGTCGTCGTGTGCTTGCCCAGTCCGGCGCCGGTGATCAAGGCTTTGGTGAAATCCAGCTCATAGCTCACCGCTGCGGGAGTCCCGCCCACGACCCCGTAAAAATTCTTCGTATCCGCTGGAGCCGGTGCCTCCTGCAGCGCCTGGGCCACACGCGGACTGTCGTCGAAACTCTGCGCCCAGTCCGGAAGCTGCTGCATGTAGAAGGTCGAAGTGATGAATCGTCCCGAGGCCTGGTCGATCCAGAAAGCTCCGTTCGCGGTCGCGCCCGCCGGCAGGATGGCCGCGCGATCCTTGAGCGAGACTCCGTACACCTGCGACGCTCCCACCGTATCCAGACGCAGCTCATCACCCACCGTCGAAGCCAGCAGGTTGCGCGGCGACGCGCCCGGAGTCGTCTTCGCGCCCGGCGGCAGGCCGACCAGCGCATAGCGCTCGTCCTCGACCGAACTCACCGGATGGTCCTTGCTGCGCGCCAGATCCCACCACTCGTTGCCGCCGATTCCGTGCCCGTCGGTATACGCGCCAGTGCCGATCGTCGAATGTCCCGGGGCCGTCTCCGTGTTCGCGTAACTGAAATAGCAATCGGGAAAGAACGCGCCGTGATCGAGGAGCAACTTGAATCCCCGGCCTTTGAAGTCGCTGCGATAGCGCTCGAGATAATCGGCGCGGAACTGGTCGAGCACCAGGATGATGACCAGCTTCGGGTGCGCGTCATACGCAGTTGCGCTGACGCGCGGAGCAGAGACAAGGACAAGCGCCCAGATCATCAGGCAGGCAAGAAGTCGCTTGGGGATCGGCATGGCCTTTCCAGTATCGCAAAGATTGCCCGGGCGAAAACTTTCCCTTCCGCGCCCGCTCTGTGTTTTCATTCCCTGATCCCTGATCCCTGATCCCTGACCCCTGACCTGACCCTGACCCCTGACCCCTGCTCACCACGCGCCTCCGGTGGTAGTCTCAAGATGTAATGGCTTTTTCCCCGCGCTCACTCGGCCTGGCATTTCTCGGCCTGGCGCTTGCCGCCCTGCCGCCCGCCATTCTCGCCCAGGCCGTCACCCCTCTGGTTATGCCCAAGGCTCAACAGGCCCTGCTGCCCCACTCCTTTGCGGGATGGACAGCCGCCGCGCCACCCAGCACCGGCACCGCTCCCGACGCCGCCGATCAGCCCAACGCCGACGTCCTAAAGGAGTACGGCCTCAAGGATTTCGCCGTCGCCGACTACACCCGCGCCGGACATCACCTTACCCTGCGCGCCCGCCGCTTCGCCGATGCTACCGGAGCCTACGGAGCTTTCACCTTCTACCGTCATCCCGGGATGCGCAATGAAGACATCGGCCAGGGAGCAGCCATCGGCGGCAACGAAGCTCTCTTCTGGAACGGAACCACGCTCGTCGATGCCGTCTTCGAAAACGCCAGCCTTGGCGCCAGCGAAGCGTGCGCACCCGTCGCTTCGGGCGAGACGTGCATATCCCTCGCCTCGAGCAAAGCTTCGCTCAAGCAATTAGCTGCCGCAATACCACCCGCAGCGGGAAGCGAGGGAGTGGCTCCTAGCCTCCCGCATTATCTTCCCGCGCCGGGGCTCGACGCGGAAAGCGTGCGCTACTCCATCGGCCCCGTAGCCTACGCCGGTGCCGGAGGTGTGCTGCCGCCCGCGCTCATCGACTTCACCCGCGATCCTGAAGTGGTGACCGCGCAGTACGCCGCGCGTGACGGCAAGGGGACACTCACCGTGCTCGAGTATCCGACTCCTCAGATTGCCAACGCGCGAGCCAAAGCCATCGACGCACAGCTTAAGCAGGGAGCCATCCCCGGAAGTAATCCGGCGGCTCTGGCCGTCAAGCGCAGCGGTCCGCTCGTCGCCGTCACCAGCGGAAGCTTCTCGCTCGAAGAAGCTCGCGCTCTCCTCGACAAAGTGAAGTACGAAGCCGAGGTCACCGTCGATCACCCCGAGGGCTACGTAAGCGAGGTGAAGAAGACCGCGCGCCTGCTGCTCGGCATTCTTTACCTCACCGGCATTCTCGGAGCGTCCTCGATTCTCCTCGGACTCTTTCTTGGCGGAGGCCGTGCCGTGGTGCGGCGGCTCCGCGGGAAGCCCATCTCATCGCTTAACGACGAGGACTTCATCAGCCTGAAACTGGGCTGACCCTTGCTGTTTGCCCAGAAATCTGTGCAATCCCGGCACTAACCTCCTCAAAAAAAAGTGATTATCCGGCAGTCCGGGCGCGTTTCCGGCGAAGATGAGGCGAATATAAGGCAAAACTAAATCTTTCGAAGACCTGCTTTAATTCCCTGATTTGAAACGATTTAAATCTTTGAGGATTTTGCCTTGACACCCCTTTCCCTCGACCATAGTATTTCGCCAGAAAGTTCTGATGGCTTGCCTCCGTTGGAACTATTCTCCCTAAAGAGAAGGCCGCCCTGTTGCCGGGCGGCCTTTTCGTCTCTCTGGGGGCGGGTCAACTGAGTGCTGCATTGACCCCCCTGAGTCCCCGCCCTGGCTTCGATAGACTGAACCTCAGGGCTGCCTGATTCATGACCACATTCGAGCTTGCGAGTATTCTCGTCTTCATTGCCGCAATCTTCGGGTGGATCAGCTCGCGCTGGCTCAAGCTGCCCATCACCATCGGAACCATGCTCCTGACGGTGATCTCTTCCCTGGGACTGGCCGTCGTGAGCCCGTTCGCTCCGGCCCTCCAGCCCTGGGCCATGCGCCTGGTGCAGCAGATCAATTTCGAGAGCCTGATTCTCCATGGCATGCTCAGCCTGCTCCTCTTTGCCGGAGCCTTCCTTCTCGATCTCGAGTTCCTCGCGCGCGAGAAGCTCGCCGTTGTAGTGCTGTCCGTCGTCGGGACCATCCTCTCCACCGCCGCCATCGCAGCCCTCATGTGGATGGTGCTGCCGCCTCTCGGCATCCACGCCACCTGGCTGCATTGCCTCTTCTTCGGAGCACTCATCTCGCCCACCGATCCAATCGCCGTGCTCGAGATGCTCCGCCGCGTTGGTGTCCCGAAAGATGTGCAGGCCCAGCTTGCCGGCGAGTCGCTCTTCAACGACGGCGTCGGCGCTGTCATCTTTCTCGCCCTGCTCGATGCCTCGCGAGGCGCCACTCCCACCGTCTCGCACATCGTGCTTCTTACCCTCGCCAAAGTCGGAGGAGGCCTTGCCCTCGGAGTCGTCGCTGCCTGGATCACCTCATCGCTCATGCGCCTGGTGAATGCCTACCAGGTGGAGATTCTTCTCACCCTGGCTCTCGCCCTGGGCGGATACGCCCTCGCCGACGCATGGCATCTCTCCGCTCCGCTTGAGGCCGTCGTCGCCGCAATCGCGCTCCGCCGCTTCAACCTGAACGCCCCCGCGCTCATCTCTCACGAAAGCATCGATCCCTTCTGGGAGGTGATCGATGAAGTGCAGAACTCCGTACTCTTTGTCCTGCTCGGTCTCGAAGTGCTCGCCATTCCCATCCGCATGGCATCGCTCAAGTCAGGGCTGGCCGCCGTCGCGGCGGTGAACGCTGTCCGCCTGGCCGTCGTGGCTTTGATCCTGGGAGCGATCCGGCTTTTCCGGCGCGACCACCACAGTTCCATCCTCACGCTTTCCTGGGGCGGGCTCCGCGGAGGCCTCTCGATCGCGCTGGCTCTGTCGGTGCCTGTGGGTCAGGGCCGTTCATGGATTCTGGCCACCACCTACGTCGTCGTTTTGTTCTCCATCGTGATTCAGGGCGGTTCGATGGACCTCTTTCTTCGCCGCTTCAGTCAACGCCAGGCGAAAGCTGCGTTGACCCACTGATCGATGGTGCGTCGCTCTCGCTTTACGCCGCCAGTCAGGGACGATAAAATCCATAGAGCACCATTCCATGAACAGCAAGGCCGACGTAGCTCAGTTGGTAGAGCAGCCGATTCGTAATCGGCAGGTCACCGGTTCAAGTCCGGTCGTCGGCTCCATAAGAACGCATAGAAAATCAAAGATTTACAGAGACCCGCGAGAGCGGGTATTTTTCTGCCTTCGGCCAGGGGTCAGCATGGGGTCAGTCCGCCGCTTAGTGAACGGACGGCCGTTGACCGTAGCACTCAGCATCGCACCGGACCTATCACGTGTCGCTTCGCCTAGCGATTCGGGCAAGCCGCGCGGTTTTGCGCCGCGATAGGCGGCGCTCAGATCGAGCCGAGTGTCAAGCCTATCTATCGATAGCTATCGTTCAGCCATTTGTGCGCTTTCGCGCGTGATTGAAGATTAAGTTTCATTCATTCAATCAATTTTTACCTGCCGGCAATGCCAGTGCTCCGCGAACTGGATTAAGTGTTATTGCCGGAGGTAACAATGAAGAAGTCACTGGCACTACTCTCCCTTGCTGCGCTCTGTCTGACAGGCATGGCAATTGCTCAGGACGACAGCCCCAACATCAAACGCGTTTTGCTGGTCAGCATCGACGGTATGCACGCTGTGGATTTCGCGAACTGCTCGCGTGGCATCTCCACCGCCAACAACGGCGAACCTTATTGCCCGGCCCTTGCCGAACTGGGCAAGAGGGGCATCAACTACGTCGCCGCCAGCACCTCGAAGCCGTCGGATTCCTTCCCCGGCCTGATCGCGATCGTCACCGGTGGAAGCCCGGCGCTGACCGGCATCTACTACGATGTCGCCTATGCCCGGAACCTTGACGCCCCAGCCAAGACCACGGGCAACGGCCTTGCGGCGGGTCCCTGCACTCCCTTTGCGGCGCCGACCGGCACCACATCCGAGTATGAGGAAGGCATCGACATCAACCAGACCAAGTTGAACGGCGGCGCGCCCGGTGCGTCGCTGACCGATGGTGGCATCAACTCCATCGATCCCAAGAAGCTCATCCGCGACCCCAATAACGGCTGCAATCCGGTTTACCCCTGGCAGTTCGTGCGCGCCAACACCATCTTCAGCGTCATTCAACGGGCCGGCGGATACACGGCATGGTCCGACAAGCATCCAGCATACTCGGCGGTCGCTGCTGGTCTTGGCCCGATTGCGCTTAACGACTTTTACGCGCCTGAAATCAACTCCACCGTGGTCAAGCTGCCCGGCGTTACAACGCCTACCGGCTTATCCTGCAAATCAATCCCCGATCCGGGCTCGGACCTGACGGCCTGGACCAACAGCTTCCAGAACATTCAGTGCTACGACACGTTGAAGGTTAACGCGATCCTCAACGAGATCGATGGGAAAGACCACCTCGGCACCACGACGACCCGGGTTCCGACTATCTTCGGCATGAACTTCCAGGCAGTCAGCGTTGGCCAGAAGCTTATCGAGAAGAGCAACGGCGTGACGGGCGGATATCTGGATGCGGCCGGCACGCCTACCGAGGCGCTGCTGGGCGAAATCAAGTTCGTCGACGCCTCGATCGGGGCATGGGTCAAGGAGCTAAAGGCGCGGGGTCTTTATGACTCGACCCTCATCGTGATCACCGCCAAACACGGCCAGTCGCCCATCGATCCCAGCCGCTACGTCTCGCAGCTTATCAACGGCACTTCACCTGTCACCCTGCTCTCCAATGCGGGCTATATTCCTTTCTCTGAATCCACCAACAACCCCACCGGTATCGGGCCGACGGAAGATGATGTCTCGCTGGTCTGGCTGAATAGCTCTTCTGACACGGACGCTGCCGTCAAAATCCTCGAAGATAACGCCGGGCCTTCCGGAATCGCGCTCGGGCAGATTTACTACGGGCCCTCGCTCAGTATCAACTACAACGACCCAACCAAAGACCCACGTACGCCGGATATCATCGTGACCCCTAATGTCGGCATTACTTACTCCGGCAGCACATCGAAGCTGGCGGAGCACGGCGGGTTTGCCCATGACGACACGAATGTCATGCTGCTGCTGTCCAATCCGGGCTTCACACCGAAGACGGTCCGCACCGGAGTGGGCACCAACCAGGTGGCGCCTACAATCCTCAAGGTCTTGGGCATCAATCCTTCGGCCCTTGATGCCGTTCGTATTGAGGGAACGAACGTTCTTCCGGCGGTGCAGTAGCCCGACGAAAATGTTGGATAAAAAGACGGCGGGCGCTCATTCATGGGTGTCCGCTGTTCTTAGCCCTAAGAACTCGCAATCAAGGAGGACTCATGAGAAAGCTTCTCGTCTTGCTCGTATGTACGGCAGTCTCCGGCTGGGTTTTGTGTCAACCGGCCCTCAGTCAAACGGATCTCAATGATGATTCGCATCCGTCTCAGGCAGTCTCGGATTGGAATCACGACCGCCGCACTCACATGTCGTCCCCATCGGGGCGATACGGGTTCCTGGAACTTCGAACGCGAACCCCTTTGTCAATTTCGACCAGGCTCGCGTCGATACCAACTTACAGTTGCTATTCGTGTCAAGCCGCTCGTCGAAAGCCGTCGCCATCATTGATGCATTCACAGACAGGAAAGTGGGCGAGACCCCGGCTATTTTCGCCGGCGTAGGTATCGACAGTCCCCACTCGGGTCCGGACGGAAACGTGGTCGCCGGTCATTACCTCTTTGCTGGAGACTACCCGAGCACAGTAAGAGTATTTGACCTTAGCGCTAGTCTTTCTTCGCCGCCCGAAGTCGCCGAAATCCAGACAGGCGGCGAGTATCGAGCCGACGAGATGGACTATGATCCGGTTGATCATGTCGTTATAGTTTCTAACGGCGATTCAACTCCCGCCTTCGTCACTCTGATCGATAGCAGGACATTCAAGATCGTGAAGCAAGTGACCTTCGATGGGACGAACGGCACGCCCGACACCTCGCAGGGCGGCATCGGCAGTGTTCTGTATAACTCCCGCACCAACAAGTTTTTTATCAGCATTCCGGAGGTTGGATCGGACCTGACCGCGGGTGCAGTTGCGGTGATGGATCCGGTAACGGGGAAGGTGACGCAGGTATTTTCGGGACTGAACAACTGCATGCCGTCCGGGATGGCGCTGGGGCCTCGCGACAATGTTCTGGTCACCTGCGACCCGGGGTTCCCGGCGCCTGATCCGGTTCAGTTCGCGCCGCGCACCTATGTGATTAACGGAAAAACGGGAGAAATTCTGGCCAATCTCACTCAAGTCGGCGGTGTAGACTACGGCGCGTACAACCCCGCCGATCATCACTATTACCTGGGAGCACGCGACTTTTTCACGAGCCCAACCGCAACCACAGCGTCTCCGGTACTGGGCGTGATTGATGCCGATACGAATAAATGGATCGAAAACTTTCCTACGGGAACCGATGCCCACTCGGTGGACTGTCAACCCTGTCAATAACCAGATATTTGTGCCGATCGAAAATCCGAATCCGCTCTGCGGAACGCTTCCCGGATGTGTTTCGGTGTTCACGGATGCCCACCGAGGAGACCGATGGTAAGAAATCCAGAAGCAACCTCGAACTGAATTAGCGGGTAGCATGCCTCCGCTCTGTAGGAGCGAAACGTAATCTAGGGCTATGTGATCCGGGTATTGACCAACGGATCTCACATGGCCCTAGCGCGGCGAGAGTCGCGTACCGCTTGCCCTTCGGCAGATCCCATTCCGGAAGTGATGTAATAGGCAGGTCACCGGTTCAAGTCCGGTCGTCGGCTCCAGCGATTCCAGGTTTTCCCCAAAGAAGCCTTCCAGAATCAGGAATGGTACCTCTTTATCCACTGAAATTTCATATACCTCCCCTTGTGTCCGTCATAAAAGATACCGATAATCGCCATAAGGTGAGTGACGGTCGTCTTACGAGCACAACCACTGTGACCCGATATAGCCGTCAGGATGTCCTTCGCATACTCCGCATCCGCGCCAAACAGTTGCGAGCGTGGGAGCGCGCAGCTTTAGTTTCCTTTTCCGACACTTACAGCTTTCAGGATCTCGTCCAGCTCCGCAAGCTGCGCGATCTGCGCGCCACGCGCCTTTCCGCCGCCAGCATCCGCGCCAGTGTCCATGCCATGCAGGCCGTTTCCGGCATGACCAATCCGCTGCTCGAGTCCGCCGCGGTGAGAAACGGGTCACGCCTGCTCTTCCGCCATTCCGGAACCGTAATGGAGCCCATTGCGCGGCAGTTCGTCTTCGATTTTGAAGGCCACCGCGACCTGGTCAGGGAAGAGCGCCCCCGCCTGTGTCCAGCTCAGATCACCAGCCGTACTGGGGCCCTCTTTCTCGAAGCGGTACGTTGTGAAGAGGTTGGCAAGAAGATCGAAGCAGCCGAGATCTATCAGGAGATCCTGAAGCTCGATGCAGGCCACGCCCCGGCGGCCATCAACCTGGGAACGATCTTCTATAACCAGAAGCAGTTTGCCGCCTCGGAGCGGCTCTACCGCCAGGCGGCCCAGTCCGATCCCTGCTACGCCCTGGCCTTCTTCGACCTTGGCAACGTCCTCGACGAGCTCCAGCGCCTCTCTGAGGCGATCGAGGCCTACCGGACCGCTATCCGCCTCGCTCCTACCTACGCCGATGCGCACTACAATCTGGCCCTGGCCTTCGAACGCCAGAACGAGCGGCGCAAGGCGCTGCGCCATTGGGTTTCCTATCTCAAGCTCGATCCCATCGGCCCCTGGGCCAACCACGCACGCGGCCAGATCCGGAAGATCCTCGACCGGGAGAAGCTGATGATCGTCTCGCGCGGCCCCCGGACCACGCTGAAAGCCTGCTGAGGATTTTGTCCGCTCCTGTACACGTCACCCGCCGAGCTGGTGTGATTCTTCCTTGAGCGCCACGCCTGTAAGCTGGAGCCTCCGTGCCTGCGCCAGGTAGCCTGCGATCTTTCCCGCGGCGAGCCCATAACTCAGCCCCTCGGGGCGGATATTCGAGATGCAATTACGCTCCGCGTCGCTTCGTCCTACCCGGGGAGCCCAGGTGATGTAGGTCCCCAGCGAATCCGGCGAGCTTAATCCCGGCCGTTCCCCAATAAGTACCAGCGTTGCGGATGCCCGAAGCACCTCGCCGATCTCGTCACCGATCGCCACCCGCGCCTGCTCGGCGATGATCACCGGCCCGATTTGCCAGCCGCCCGTCTGTCCGCTCCCGATCTGTCCACTCCCGATCTGTCCGCTCCCGATCAGAGACAGCAGAGCATCGAGCACCGGCACGGCGTGGCGCTCGACCGCGACCGCCGATAGTCCATCGGCGAGGACGATCACCAGCCGGTCCAGATCGGTTACGGACCAGGGTGCCCCATTCAAAGCCTGTTGTTGGCTTTGAGTGGGCTGGCGAGACTCAAGCAGTTCCCTCGAAGCCGGAGATAGCTGCCGCCCCAGGTCCGGCCGCCGCAGATACTCCGCCCGGTCCCGCGCCGCGCTTCGGACAGAAAAATTGTTCAGCCCTCGCTCTTCCAGTTGCCGGCGCAGCGAGACAACACTCAGTTCGGCATGAACGGCGTCTCTCGCCTCGGCCAGACACAGCGCCATGTCCAGCAGCTCCGACGTCGCCAGACTCGACCCTGCTCTCCGCAGCCCTACGCGCGCATTTGTGCAGGCGCGCAGCGTGCTGCGATCGAGAGACGCCGAATCGTCAGTTGGGCTCATGCATTCAGCAGCCCCTGCACGGAAAGCTCCTTGCGCAAGCCGCGTTCGAGCCATGCCTCGAACTCCGGAGCGGGACGCAGTCCCAGCGCAGAGCGCAGATACGCCATGTCGTGGAACGAGGTGCTCTGGTAATTGAGCATTACGTCGTCCGCGCCGGGAACGCCCATGATGTAGTTCACACCCGCGACGGCGAGCATGGTCATCAGCGTGTCCATGTCGTCGTCGTTGGCCTCGGCGTGCGTGGTGTAGCAGACGTCGCATCCCATCGGCAGCCCGAGCAGCTTGCCGCAGAAGTGGTCCTCGAGCCCCGCGCGCAGGATCTGCTTTCCGTCGTAGAGGTATTCCGGCCCGATGAAGCCGACTACGCTGTTGACCAGCATCGGCTTGTAGCGCCGCGCGACTGCGTAGGCACGCGCCTCGCAGGTCTGCTGGTCGACGCCGTGATGCGCGTTGGCGGAGAGTGAGCTGCCCTGTCCCGTCTCGAAGTACATAATGTTGTCGCCGACGCTTCCGTCTGCGAAGACAGCGCCGCGCCGCAGCGCAAGCCCAGCCTGATAAGCCTCGTCAAGCAGCGCCAGATTGACTCCGAAGGACGTGTTGGTCTTCTCCGTCCCGCCGATGGACTGGAAGATCAGATCCAGCGGTGCGCCCCGCTCCAGCGCCTTGAGCTGCGTGGTGATGTGAGCGAGGACGCAGCTCTGCGTAGGAATCTCGTAGCGCTGGCGGACGCGATCGATCATGCGCAGCAATGTCGTCACCGTGGCCACGTTATCCGACACCGGATTGATGCCGATCACCGCATCGCCCGCTCCGAGCAGCAGCCCGTCGAGGATCGACGCGGCAATACCCGCCGGATCGTCTGTGGGATGGTTCGGCTGAAGACGCGAGCAGAGCGTTCCCGGCAATCCAACAGTCGTGCGGAAGCGTGTGACGACGCGGATCTTTCGGGCGACGAGCACCAGATCCTGCAGACGCATGAGCTTGGAGACAGCCGCGACCATCTCCGGTGTAAACGCCTGGGCGAGACTGGCGAGCAACTCACCCGTGGTCTCCTCTTCGAGCAGCCAGTCGCGGAACTCGCCGACGGTAAGACTGGCGAGTGGCGCGAAGGCGGCGCGGTCGTGCGAGTCGCCATGTGAATCAATGATGAGGCGCGTCACCTCGTCGTCCTCATAGGGAATGACCGCTTCGGTGAGGAAGGTGGAAAGCGGCAGATCGGCCAGAGCCATCTGCGCGGCCACTCGCTCGGCGGCGGAGGACGCAGCAGTGCCCGCCAACTCATCACCACTGCGTGGCGGAGATGCCTTGGCCAGCAGCGCGCGCAGGTCCCCGAAGGTGTAGGTGACGCCGCGAATGCTGTGCCGGTAGGTCATCACTGGCCGCTACCAGCCTTTCTAGCACACTCGGGGGATCGGGCCGCGCGGATCGGGCCGCGCCATACCTGGTGTCAAGGCTGCTGCGTTGCGGTCGAGACCTGTTGCGGTCCCGGTTGTGGTCCCGGAGACGGCGTGGAGGAAGGCTGCGCGGCGGGCACCTGCGCCGGACTGGCCGCCGGCTGCTGAGTTGGAGCGGGCGCTGGCGCCGGCGTATGTTGCGCCGGGTTTGCCACAGCCGCAGCGGTGGGGCGGCGAGAGGGATGCGCTGAAGCTGACTGTGCCTTCGGGGTCGGCAACGGTTCGGCGGCCAGCGTGACCAGGTTTACGGCAGTGGGATCGTCCCGCAGCTTGACGTAGAGTCCCTGGCCATCCGGGTGCGGAACGGATAGCGAACTACCGGGAAAGCCGTCGGGCACCTGCACAGGATGCGAGAAGAGGGCATCGCTGGAAACCGAGTCGATAAGGAAGAGTCCTGAGCCGGCCAGCGAGCAGGGTTGATCCGGAGCCGCGGGGCACTTCAGGTCCTGCAGACCGGGCAGCCGCACAAGTGTGACGAGAGGCTGCCAGTCTCCCTTCGCGCCGCTGGCGTCAACCATACGGAAGCGCAGTGGGCCGAAGGCCGAGCTACCGAAGGCTTTGGAGGGGTTCAGAGTCGCCAGAGCGGTTTTCGTGTCCTGCAGTGTCAGGGTGCCGTCTCCCATGTCGAGGATGGTGGAGTACGACCCGTCCTGAGTCGCAACCTCGATTTTGTCCTCTCGTGAGAAAGTTTCCGGAGACTGCGCTTTTACGGAAAACGTGAGTTTGCTGGTCTGTGGCAGCTCGTCCTGGCCGGCAAGTTGAATGTTGCTCGTCGTGCTGGCCTGGTTAGTCTCGATGCTCTTGCTCAGGAGACTTACCTTGGGCCGCGGCGCTCCGATGGTCACGGGAAGTTCGACGGTACGGCCGTCGCGGAGAGTCGCCGAAGCCTTTAGCTGTTGACCCGCGGTAAGGCCATTTGCGCCCGTTGAATCCTTTGTTTCGAGCAGCAGCTCGTCGTTTCCGTCCGCGCGGGAAAGTTTTCCAGCATCGAAGCGGACTCCGTGGAGCTCAAGGCTGGCGACCTCATCCAGACGGCTACCCTGGAGAATGCCCTGATCGTCTCCGGCATGAATCGAGAAGCTCTCCAGGCGGCCGGCGGAGGCGAAGGCGCGCAGGGGAATTTCCTGCGGCTTTTCGAGCCCGGATTGTTTGAGGAGAAGCGTCACCGAGCCTGGCTGCGCGTCTTTCAACGGCAATGTCACTTCAAGGCGATTCGGCGCAACCGGCTTCCAGTCAGCCTTCAGCTCTTTTCCGCCGGCATCCCGGAAATGAATCGAGTCAACGCAGGTTGTATCTTCGCCCTGAAAATGAAGGGTGTCGTCGCGGCCGACGATGAGAGCGTCCTGGTCGGCGGAGGCCAGCTGCCATTTTTGCTCGCGCGCGCCTTGAAGATGGAAGGTGGGTCCCTGGAAGGGAGTGAAGCCCCAGAGTCCGTGAAGCGAGCCGGTCAACTCACCGTGAAGAGCGGGAATTGAGGCCGACTCATTCTTTGTGAGCGAATCGTTGTCCACGACGAAACCGCCCTTGGCGGGGTCGGCCTTGAGCGGGAGCTCCACTTTCTTGTCTCCTGCCTGAAGTTGGAGAACCATGTCGCGCGCGTATCCGGTCGAAAAGACCAGCGGAGCCCCGTCGGCAGGCAAAACGAGTGCGCTCTTCGTTGCACAGAAGATCTGCTTCTCGTCGACCGGATGAAGCGGCGGAGGCTGCGGCGCCTCGATGGGGGGAAGAGCGATGACAATGACAGACTTTGGATTGTGAAAGGATGGCGGCGTGTTCAGCTTAAGGTCGAGAGCATTTTCGTGCTGCGTGGCCAGTGCCGGAATGTACTGATATTCGGCAACATGGAGTGAATCGAGAATGCGAGCGATATCTATGATCGACGCAACGTAGGGGCTGTAGTAGCCGAAATCGGCTCGCGGTGTGGCACTGGCCTGCATGCTGAGATCGCTGGCAGGACCCGTCGTGAGCGCGCCGACGATGGACATGCTGTGACCATCGTTCAGGATCAGATTGTCCTGTTTTTGCACCAGGCAGGAGGCCTGCTCCTCCGGGTTTTTGTCGAGACAGTCCTGGTCCAGCTTCACACCAAGGCTGCGGGCAAGCAGCGGAGAAACCTCCTTGAGCTTGGTCGGGTCGGCCGCGTTGGTTCTGCGGACTGCGTCGAGATAGGCATCGAGCCGCGAGCGGTCAAGGCTTGCCTGATTCAGATCCTGCGAGGCGCGGACGAAGGCTCCAGGGCGCCCGCTGACCGCATTGACCAGCGTCTTGAAGTCGCCGCCTGTGGCCGGGGCGAGAAAGAGCAGCGCCTGCTTTGCACCCTCGGGAACGGTGACGTAAATCCCCTCGGCGAACTTCTTGTTCCAGGTCTCGTCCTTGAAAAACCAGTTGTCAGGCGGCTGATTTGTGGATCCACGCAGAAAGGCCACGATGAGCAGGTAATGGGCAGTCTGATCCGGAGGGAAGTCGGGATGAATCCATAGCCTGTCGCCTGCGGCGAGATTGGGCACGGCGGTGATGGGTAGCGTCTGGTCTCCGCGCTTCACCTTGACTTCAATTCGCGGACCCGCCAGATCGAAAGGCGCTGGGTCGGCGAGGGCAAATGTCGCTGCAAGGCATAAAAATGAAGCAAGGAGGCGCAAAGGGGCGAATCTTGAAACCATAGTCTTAATTTTATCGACTCCTTCGCCGCTTGGGTGCCCGGGTCGATCGCGAACAGCGGCGCAGTACCCGTAAAGTTAGATGCCATTGAGGGGTCTGAGTTGGATAAAGGTTGAGTCTGAACCCTATAGGTAGAACACTCGGTCCGGCCGCATGTTGCGCACTTTGGAGACACTCGTAAATTCATGGGAGAGCAGGCCTTAACGCCTCAGCGCCCGGGTGCGTTGCGCATGGCGAGAGGCCGCTTCTGCGGTGAAAGCAATTTGAGCGTGATGTACATGGCCGGGATCAGGAAAACGATCGATCCCAGGACCCACATGAGAGCTCCTGCGGCGGCCTGGTCAGACAGGGGACTGATCGCGAAGAGACGTGACTGGTTCGCATAAGTGGGGTAAAGCACGCGTCCCGAAAAACAGAGGAGGGCGGAGATCGCCGTGTTGATGACGTCAGCGCCTAGAAGGTACGGCAGCAGCAGCCATCTGGAGCCGGAAAAGCGGCTCGTCGGCCAGGGCTGAATGATGGGCCACCAGAAGAGAACGCTGGTCAGGAAAAAGCAGGCGTGCTCAACGATGTGCCATTGCCAGGACGCTAGAGCGAATTCGTAGGCGGCCGGAATGTGCCAGCCGATGTAGGCCCCGTTCATGAGAATCCAGGCAACTCGGGGAGAGACCAGCGATTTGAAGAAGCGGCGCAGCCAGACGGTTCGGATCAGAGGGCCGAGAACGGGCCTGACAAACCAGCGGGGTAATCCGCGCAGCAGGGGAACGACCGGGGCGGCGAGCACGATGAGCGGCGGAGCTATACACATCAGAATGTAGTGCTGAGCCATGTGGAGAAAGAGGAGCTGGTCGCTGAATGTGTCGAGGGGTGACGCGATGGCAACAATGAGCGACGCGATGCCGGCCAGGAAGCAGGCGAGCCGCCAGACGGGAAACATCGCGGGGCGGGTCCGGCGGATTTGCACCCAGCCCCACCAGTAGACGATGGCCGTGATCTCAAGGGTCAGGCAAATCCAGCGCGGGAAGGCCCAGGCCAGAAAAAAGGAACTGGGCATTTACTGCTTCGGGGCTCCCGGTTGCGGTGGGGCTGCCGGAGGCGCGAGCTGCGCGGTCGCGGGAGCTGCCGCGTTCGTTGCCGGCCGCTGCCCTTGGGGATGGAGCGTCGTCAGAAATTTGACCAGCGCGGTTACTTCCGGCGGCGAGAGATTTTTTCCGTAGGCCGGCATATTGCCTCCGCCCTGGAGCACCTGGCGGATGAGCTGATCTTCAGTGAGGCGTGTGGCGACATCGTCGAGAGCCGGGCCGCGCATTCCTCCCTGGTGTTCGAGGGCATGGCAGTTGCGGCATTGCTTGGCCTGGAAGACAACCGCACCCTGGCGCTCGAGTGGCGACAAGTTCTGTAGGTATTTGTGAGGAACAGTGTCGCTGGTCCAGGCATCCATGATCGGGCTCCATGGCGTGTAGGTGCCCAGGTGCGTAAAGGTTCCAAACATGACGGCGACGAGCACGAGCACGAGCACCGCGACAGGACGGCGATGCCAGCTCTTTTCTCCTTCGCCCGCATAAAAAGGCAGCGCGAGAAGGATTGCGATGCCGACCACGGGCACGATAAGGATAAAAGGCGTCTCAAGGTCGGGGGGAAGATAGGCGAGAACGGCGTAAATCCAGAGGAAGAAGAAGTCGGGCTTGGGGTTGGTCTGAATGATGGTGGGATCAGGCGTTCCCGTCGGGCCGTAGGGGCCGAAGACCGCAGCGCAGAGGGCAACCGCAGCGAGGATAGCGCCTGAAAAGATCAGGTCCTTCCAGAAAGCTCCGGGGACAAAGGGAAATCCTTGTTCGTGCGATAGCTTGTGGTACTCGGCCAGGTAGGTGGAGCGGCGCACCGGGCGGCCGGGCATCGGCCAATCGTTGATGCCAAGCTTCAGCACCATCCAGACGTGCACGGCAACGAGCATGAGCAAAGTCCCGGGGATGACGAAGACATGCAGGGCGAAGAAGCGTGACAGGGTAGCTCCACCGATGATGGGACCACCCATCATGAGATCGACCAACGGGCCGCCGATGAGCGGCACGCGGCCGACGATCGACACTCCGATGCCAAGACCCCAGTATGCATCCTGATCGAAGCGCATTACCTCCCCGGTGAACGCCATGCCCAGCGTCATGAGCAGCAGGAAGACTCCGACAATCCAGGTGAGCTCGCGGGGAAACTTGTAGGCTCCGAAGAGAAAAACCTGCGCCATGTGGATGAGCACGACGGCGACCATGAAGTTGGAGCCCCAACCATGCATGGCGCGCAGGAACCAGCCCAGAGGCAGGTCGTGATTGAGCGTGTTGAGGCTGTTCCAGGCATGCGCGGCGGAGGGCACGTAGACGATGGCGAGGAGAATGCCGGTGGCAATCTGCAGCAGCAGCAGCGTGAAGGCCGCGCTGCCAAAGACGTACCACCAACTGGCCGTGTTTCTCGGCACAGGATGGAGCGCCGCATCTTCGATGGGCCCCTGAAGCTGCAGGCGGAGTTCAAGCCAGTCGTAGGTCTTCTTCAGCCAGCCCATGGGCCGCATCCTTTGTTGTTATTGAGCACAGGAAGGATATTCTTGGCATCGGTTGAAAGCGTCGGGGTTTGCCCGGCGTAGATGTGAAGCTCATTGCCTGCGACTTTGTATCGGTACTCGAAGAGTCCACGCTCAGGAGGGCCCGAGGCCCGCGATCCGTCGGAGTAATAGACGCCACCGTGGCAGGGGCACATGAACAGCCCCGACTGCGGAAACCAGCGAACTGGGCAGCCCAGATGCGCGCAGTTGATGGCGAAGACCTGAAAATTCGCCTGATCGATACGCCGCACCCAGGCGGGGATCTTCGCTGTTTCGCCGTCCCAGGGCTGGTTGTAGGGATTCTCATACGTGGCGAGACGCGTTTCGCCGACCGGGAACTGGTCGACGGCTCCCAAAGAGATCCAGGAATTGTACGCGTCCTTGCGCTTGATCGGCCCGAGGAGATACCGGACAACGGGAACGGCCACAGCCACGCCCACGGCCGCGTTGATAATCGCGCCGAGACCGAGAAGCATCCAGCGGCGCGATACGGCTCGAGGTTCGTCGGGTACTGGTTTCGGTTCTTCTTTGACGGTGTCTGTCATAGGTGCGTCCTCAGTGCGGATACGGCTGCCCGGGCGTCTGGATGCGCAACGATGCAAGCCAGGCCACAATGTCGGAGACTTCCTGATCGGTTAAGGGATGACCCTCGATATCGCCCTGCCAGTTCGGATGGCCCAGGTCGGGGCGTCCGGCGACGATGATCGTGCGCAGGGTCTGGTCATTAATCAACGCAAGATAGGTCGGGTCGGTGATTTTCGTCGCAGGCTGCTCGTGGCAGCGCGCGCAGGCCGTCTGGTAGAGCGCTTGCCCATGCGACGCATCGCCAGTGGCTGCGGATTGATAAGGCGGAGGCGTCTGTCCATTCAGCGTGCCGGGTTTTTGCCAGGTGGTGCGCATCCCATGGACCAGGGCGTCGATTTGCGCGTCGGTCAGATAACCGCCGGCGCTCTGGCCAAATGCAGGCATCTGCGTGCCGGGTTCGCTTCCGGTACTGGGTTCGCCTCCGGCGATGACTTTGCGCAGTGCCGCGTCATCCACCCAGGCCTGGTAAAGAGGATTGGCGAGGTCGAGCGCCGCGCCGCCCTGCCCTCCGCGGCCGTGGCAGCCGGTGCAGTTCTGGCTATAGAGAGTGGCGAAGTCAGTGACGGAATCGGGACGCGGCACCTCCACGCCCGGCTTGGGCGTACCCGGCATCTGATTACATCCGGTCGCCAAAAGCAGAAGTGCTGTGCCCGCTAGCGCCTGCACTTTCATGAACGGTCGTCCTCTTTGTGTTCATGGGTGAGCCCCGGAGTTTCAATCCCCATGCGCATGACGAACGGCAGCGATTGAGAGGTCCGGATGCGCTCCTGGCGGGCTACGACAAGCCCCGCAACAATGCCGAAGAATACCTGCGATATGAGGAACCATCCCCACGCTATGTGCTCATCGAGCACCGGATTCACGACTCCCATAGTCGAGTGGAGCAGGCCTGTCCACAGGACCGGGGCGACGATTCCGCCCAGGATGATGGGCCTTCGCGGAAGCATGGGCAGCATGGCCCCATAAAGCAGACCGACGAGAACGCAGGTGACGACATGGATCATCCCCGCAACGATGAGGCCCTCCCAGTGGAAGGCCGCGATATCCGCGGTTGTCGGGTTGCGCCAGTTGGCGACGCCTGCGCCACCGAGCAGGTTTACGGGGTACCAGATGCTGCCTTTGGCAAGATATCCGTAAAGCAGCGCGGGCGGGATCATGGCTACGCCGCCGGCCAGGCCGCCCTTGATGCCGGCGAGGATCGGGTAGGTTTCGACCGGCAGGTGAGCGCGATCCTCTTCCGGAATGACAATCTTTTCCACCTGGCGGCGTGTGGTCTGAATCGCTACCGTCTCCACGACAACCGGGACGTCTTCGTGCACTTCGTGCGGCAGAACCTGGCGGAACCATCCGACGCATCCGCAGAGCATGAGCACCCCGCCCAGGACGGAGATCGCGGCGTTGGTAACGAGCCCGGCGCATAACAGGGTGAAACCGGCCGCCAGAACCAGGGGCCACGCAGTTGGCGCGGGCAGATGAATCGTCTCGGTGTGGGTTCCGGGTTGTTCGTGTTCGTTCATGTTGTTTCTTTCGGTGTCGCGCCGATTTTTTCGGTCATCTCCCAACTATGTACACAACGGTGAAGACTACGACCCATATCGCATCGACAAAATGCCAGTAGAGCGCCAGCACCTGCACGCGCTCGGAGTGCTCCTGGCGCAGATGTCCGGTGATGGTGAAGAGGAGGACGATGAGAAGCATGGTCAGGCCGATGACCACGTGTGTCGCGTGGAGGCCCACGAGCGAGTAGAAGGTCGTGCCGAAAAGGTTGGTCCGAATCGTAAGCCCATCGTGATAGATCAGCTTGTACCACTCGATCCCTGTGCCGATCATGAAGACCAAGCCGAGAGTGATCGTGGCCGCCCACCAGAGTCCGAAGGTCCGGAGGAGGCCGCGCTCGATGGCGCGCTCGGCCAGCCAGATCGTGATGCTGCTCGAAAGCAGGCAGATGGTGTTGAAGATGGGCACGTCGAGGACCTGCTGCGGTGTGGGTCCGCTGAGGCTCTTGCCGATATAGAAGATATAGGCGATGACAAAGATGAGGAAGATCGTTGACTCGCCAATAATGAGGCAATACATGGCGATTCTGCCGCGTGAAGGCAGATGCCATTCGTGTATATGTCCGGCGGGAACAATCGGGATCGCGCTCATTCGGGATCTTTCCTGTCGTCCATTATTCGTACTTCCAGTCGGGGTCTTCTGGATGCTTCAAGTCCCAGAGGGGACGCCGGCTATGCACCACCGGATCGGTAGCGAAGTTGTAGGCGGGCGGCGGAGATGACGTTGCCCATTCCAGCGTCCAGGCATCCCAGGGATCATTGCCGGCGACCTTGCCCTTGAAGAGCGACGAGATCAGGTTGTAGGCAAAAATGAGCACGGCGATGCCCTGGATCAGGCCTCCGATGGAAACAACCAGGTTCAGAGTGCCCCATCCGCGGTCGGCCGGATAGGTGTAGATCCAGCGCGGCATGCCTTCGAAGCCGACGAAGTGCATTGTGTCGAAGGTAACGTGAAAGCCAATTAAGAAGAGCCAGAAGTGCCACTTGCCCAGCGTTTCATCCATCATGCGGCCGGTTGCCTTGGGGAACCAATAGTAGATGCCCGCGAAGACATTGAAGACGATTGCGCCTACCAGGATGTAGTGGAAATGCGCAATCACGAAGTAGGAGTTGTGCAACTGCCAATCCCAAGGTGCGACAGAAAGCATGATGCCGGTGAGGCCTGCGCACAGAAATTGGAACAGAAATGCCGTGCAGAATAGCATCGGCGTCTGGAATCGTATCTTGCCCCCCCACATGGTGGCCAGCCAGTTGAAGATCTTGATGCCGGTCGGAATACCCACAAGCTCGGTTGAAAGAACGAAGAAAGCGTTCCCCACCGAAGTCATTCCCACGGTGAACATGTGGTGCGCCCAGACTCCGAGGCTGACGAACGCGATGCCGACTACGGCCGCTACCATGGCCGGATATCCGAAGATAGCCTTGCGCGAAAAGACTTGAATGACCTCGCTGGCGATGGCAAAGGCGGGAAAGACCAGCACATAGACCTCCGGATGACCGAAGATCCAGAAGAAGTGCATCCACACCACCGCCGAGCCGCCCGCCTGGGTATCGAAAAAGTGCCCACCCAGATAGCGATCAATCAGCAGCATGATCTGCGCGGCTGTGAGTGGCGTAATAACGATCAGCACAAAGGCGCCATCAACGAACATCAGCCAGCTGAAGAGGGGCATGCGCATCAGCGTCATACCTTTGCAGCGCATGGAAAGGACAGTCGCAACGAGGTTGATGCCCCCGCCAAGGGTTCCGAACCCGGTCACGATGAGCGCCAGAGCCCAGTAATCGGTGGCGTTTCCGGGTGAGAAGGCTCGTGCGGTCAATGGCGCATAGGCCCACCAGGTGACGTCAGGCGCGCTTCCGGTTCCGTAAAGTCCGGGCCCGCCGATGAAGCTGTAATAGAGCAGGAGGCCGCCAAAAAAAGTCAGCCAAAAGCTGAAAGCGTTGAGGCGCGGAAAGGCCATATCGCGCGCGCCGATCTGCAGCGGGACAATATAGTTTGCCCAGGCAAAGATGAGTGGCATGCCCACCAAAAAGACCATGGTGGTTCCGTGCATGGTGAAAAGGCGATTAAAAGTCTGGGGAGATAAAAAATGATTGTTCGGCGCCGCGAGCTGGATGCGGATCAGAAGTACCTCGGCGCCACCGACCAAAAGAAAGAAGATGGACAGCATCATGTACATCAGGCCGAGTTTCTTATGGTCGACGGTGATTACCCATGAATGCAGAATTTCGAGCAGCGCGTTTTCGCGCTCGCGCGGGGGCGTCAGGTCCAGCGAGCCATGGATTGGTAGCGTCTGGTCAGCCATCTTCTTCTCTCTACTTCAACGTTTCCAGGTAAGCGGTGACCTGGTCGAGCTGTTCGTCGGTCAACTGCATGGCCGGCATCAAGACGCCGGGCTTGAAACTGTCTGGATTCTTGATCCACTGCCGCAAATTGTCTCTGGTATTCGGGATCTGGCCCGATGCAAGCGTGTCGCGGCTCATCAGATGTGTTAAATCGGGTCCAAACCTGCCAGTGGCCGCGGTACCTTGCACAGCGTGGCAGTTCATGCAGGCCTGGGTTTCAAAGACATGGCGTCCCTCGACCGCTGCGGGATCCTGTACCCCAGGCTTCGCCTGGTTGGCCACCCAGGCGGCAAATTGCTCCGGTGTGTCGACGTAGACGCGAAGCAGCATATTGGCGTGCTGAACTCCGCAGAATTGCGCGCACTGCCCAAGGTAAAGACCGGGTTTCTGCGGATCGATCCAGATATCATTGGGGTGATTGGGGATAAGATCGGTCTTCCCTGCGAGTCTGGGTACCCAGAAGCTGTGATCGACATCGGCGGAAAGCAGCTTAATGTATGTGGGCGTGGGTTGGCCTGTACTGCTGAGAGGAACGTGCAGTTCATTTGCAGCGATGATGCCCTGCTTCGGATAGCGGAACTCCCACCAGAACTGGTGACCGACGGCAGTGACCTCGAGCGCAGCCTGGGGTTGCGGTGCATCCTGAATGGCAAAGATCACGCGAGCGGTCGTAAGGAAGAGCACCACAACGATCAGCACTGGGATGACAGTCCAGGCAAGTTCAACCTGGTTGCTGCCGTATATCTGGGCAGGCTCGCTCTCGTCGTCGCCCTTGGCGCGGAAGCGGAAGATCACATAAATGAGCAGGCCGCCGACTACGACAAAGATGGCGCCAGTGATCTCAAGGATGAAGAACGAGAGATGGTGAATCTCTGTGGCAGGAGTGGAGGTCGGCGCGAAGATGCTCGTGGAGTGGGGGCTATCGGCGAATGCAACGCTGGATAGGGTCAGAACGGACGCGCACGCGAACCGTACAACCCACCCTACTCGAGGCCATCCATGAAGCATTTTTCTGGTCCTTTCCCGATCAAGGGTTCCAGTACTGCTGCTTTTAAGAGCCGAGGAAATGCGTCGCCGAATCGAAAACCTATATTAACTCGTTTTATAGGATTGTCTACGGCTGGTGCCGGTGGCAGCTAAATTTTCATGAGAAGACCAGGATTAATTTTTTCACTCGGGCCGCGAGTGTAGCAGGATTGAACCCATTTGCGAAGGCATTCAACACCGGACCATGCAGGAGACGCATCGACAGAAATCTAAAACCTTGATCGAGATTGGCATAGAACCAGCGCGCGGCCGACGTGGTGATGGCGAGATCGGCGCGCATTCTGGCTGTGTCCTGAGCGAAGCGCTCATGGGCGGGCGTCTGTGAGCTCAAGCCAGTGCCGATGGCTTTGGCGGCGGCCTGCCCGCTGATGACAGCAAAGTAAATTCCCTCGCCTGTAAGCGGATCGACGAAGCCCCCGGCGTCACCGACGAGAAAAACTCTTGAAGCAGCGGGCTTATGTTGCGCCGCTCCAAAACCGGCATACTGGCCGATGACGCTATCCTCGGATAAGCCTTGGAATCGGCTGCGAATATAAGCCGCGAGGCGAGAGCGATCGATCTTCTCGTCGTCCGCGTAGGAGTAGAGGCCGATGTTGAGATGGTCGCCCTTTGGGAATATCCATCCATATCCGTCCCGAACCGGAGCAAAGTCAAAAACAAGGTCGTGCCCATTATTTGAGACAGGCACGGTAGCTTCCAGAGCGAAAGCCCGCCAGAACCAGCCGTCGCCCCCGTGTGTCAATTGCCGCACGCGGCTGTGAACACCATCCGCACCCACGACATAGCGCGCACGCAGAAGCTGGCCGTCCACGCCGATGGCCACTCCGGAGCAATCCTCGGCGATCGTTTCCAAAGCGCGAATGCGTTGAAACTGAGCGCCGGCATCGCGTGTCTGGCGAAAGCAGTAATCGTCGAGCTCCTGCCGGACGGTCATAAAGGAATAGGCAGAGCGGCGGCTCAGAACAGTGGAGTGGCTGCCATCACGTTCGAGGCGCATGAGAGATATCTTCTGGCGGACGACGGGCTCGACCGAATAGCGAAGCGCCTGCGCTGTCTTCAGGGTCAGACCTCCGGCGCACGCCTTTTGCCGGGGAAAATCGGCCTTGTCGAGCAGCAGGACCTCGCGTCCCGCTGCCGCAAGGTCATAAGCGGCTGCGCAGCCGGCGGGTCCGGCCCCAACCACAATTGCGTCCCAGATTTTCATCTCTGGGACTATTGTGACTCATTTGCTGTGCGCAGAGTGCCTATTCGATCGTTGTCACCGGAACGCGAATCGATGCGCGATAGCGGTCGCCGCGATAACGCGAGCACGCCGCTTCCACCGGCGACTCCTGGGTGGTGAGAATAATGCGCCTGATCGAGAGAACGCTGGCCTTTCTCGGAATAGTAAGCAGCTCAGATTCCTCGCGGGTTGCGGGCAGGGCCTCGATAACCTCATCGGCATAGCCCACGCGCACTCCGTAGCGCTCTCGCAGCGTGTGATACAGCGATTGCTTTCCGAAATCGATGCGGTCGAGCCCCGGAAATTGCCGCAGTGGGATGTGGGATTCTTCGAGCGCCATGGGAATGCCGTCAGCTAAACGCAGGCGCCGCAGGCGCATCACTTTTTCTTGCGGATCGAGCTTCAGCTTCTCCATGAGGTCTTCGGTTACGGAGACCACCGACTGCTCCAGCAACTGGGAGCTGGGTTTCATGCCCCTCTGCCGCATGTCCTCGGTAAAGCCCTGCAGGTGGAGAATATTTTTCTCAAGCTTGGGGCGGCTGACGAAGGTGCCGCGGCCTTTTTCGCTGAAGGCGTATCCATTGGTCTTCAGGCCGTGCAAAGCCTGGCGCGCAGTCATGCGGCTTACCTGGTAGGCCCGGGAGAGTTCCTCTTCCGACGCCAGCGGATCCCCCTCGGAGAGCTCGCCGGACTGGATCTTTTCCATCAGGGCGCGCTGAATCTGAAAATAAAGCGGTATGAATCCGTTCTTGTCGAGTGGCTGCACTGCTGACTCGGTCTGCTGACGGCTACTCAAGCTGCTCTTCGGCACTGACATCCCTCGTTCCCAATCTGTTCGCGATTATTGAATTGAAATTTGACGACACCGTGCTTGATATTTCCGACCCGGATCGTGCGAATCGACCGTGTGGGTTCTGGACAGCCGTCAACAGCGGCATGCCTTATCCTTGGGCTTGTACAAACGACAGTCCTGAACAGGTGACCCTGCCCACCATGCTTCCCGATTCCTTGCGTGCTTCCCTGCCTGCTTCTCTGCGCGGATCGCTGATCGTCTCCTGCCAGGCAGCGCCTGGCGATCCTCTCGATGATGTGGACACCCTGCGGCGCATTGCGGTTTCCGTCGTCCGCGGCGGAGCCGGAGGCCTGCGCGCCAACGGTGTCGCATGCACCTCGGCCTTCCGAGCGGCAGGTGTGCCGATTATTGGGATAGAGAAGCGCAAGATGGATGGCGAGGTGGTGATTACCCCGGACTTCGAGTCGGCCAGATCGATTGCCGATGCAGGAGCCGATGTGATCGCGCTCGACTGCACCAGCAACAGGCCTGTTTCCGCCGAGCCCTGGAGAGAGTTGCTTCGCCGGATTCAATCCGAGCTCGGGAAGCCGGTCCTCGCCGACATCGCATCGTTCGAAGATGCGATGGCCGCTCAGGAGGCAGGCGCCGATGCGGTAGCTACGACTCTTTATGGATTCACACCGGAGACAGCACAGTTTCGAGCCGTGAACTGGGAGCTTGTCGGGCGGCTGGTCAAGGAGCTTCACGCCCCGCTGATCGTGGAAGGGCATATCTCGCAGCCCCCGGAAGTCAGGCGCGCGCTGGAGCTGGGTGCGTTCGCCGTGGTCGTCGGGTCCGCAATCACGCGTCCCGAATCGATCACTGCGCGTTTTGTGAAGTCTCTCCATGGCTGATTCTCAGGATTCTCCTGCCGCCTGATGACACGGCCGGGTTCCCTCGGTAGACGAATTGCGCATCGGCAATGTTCCCGTAAGCAATACTTTCCCTTGAGAAACGTTGTACTTGCTCTTCGGTACAGTTGTCTATACATCATGCTAACTTTGTGAGAGGCTCTTCCGCACCTTCGTATGGGTGAGATGGGCCCCCAGCCAACAAAGGAAGCCACCGAAGATGCCTCGCACTTTTGCACACGCGATGTTGCAGGAAATTTATGAACAGCCGGAGGCGCTCGCCGCGACCATCTCGCGTTATGCCCCGGACGGGTCGCTGAGCGCCGAATCCTTTCCGAAGATCGCCGACATTCTTCGCGGGCGTCAAAGGCTGGTTATCGCGGCCAGCGGCTCGAGCCGCCATGCCGGCCTGGCCGGCGAGATCATGCTCGAGGACTATGCGGGCCTCGCCGTAGACGTTGAGTACGCCAGCGAATACAGCTATCGCTCAACCTATACCCTGCACGATCCCGGCGTGCTGGTGATTTCGCAGTCGGGTGAAACGGCCGACACCCTGGCAGCGTTGCGCGAGGCCAAATCGCGCGGGCTGGTGACCCTGGCGATTACCAACAACCCTGAGTCCACCATGGCCTGCGAGGCGGATTCATCCCTGCCCACCATCGCCGGCAGGGAGAAGGCGATTCCAGCGACCAAGAGTTTCACCACGCAGCTCTGCGTGCTCTATCTTCTGACGCTCTATCTGGCGCGCCTGGGCGGACGAATGACGGCACCGACCGCGTCGTCACATCTGGAGCATCTGGAAGCTCTGCCTGGCGCGCTGGCGAATTCCCTGGAACGATGGGAGACACAGGTCCGCGAGATCGCGGAGAAGACGCAGTCGGCGCGCGGTTTCCTCTACCTTGGCCGAGCCATCCACTACGCCATTGCCCGCGAAGGCGCTCTGAAGCTGAAGGAATCGGCTTACATCCAGGCGGAGGGCTATCCGGCGGGCGAGCTGAAGCATGGGCCGAATGCGCTGGTGAGTGCCGACGCGCCTCTGGTAGTTCTGGCGACGCGCGACGAGTCCGATCCCGATTCGGTTTTGCGCTACCAGAAGACGTTGCAACTGATGCGCGACATGCACGAACAGGGCGCCCGCATCATTTCGATCACGACCGAAGGCGACGACGAGGCGGCGCAACTGAGTCAGCACTCGGTTGCCGTGCCTGCTGTCAGCGAATTCCTGCTGCCGCTGCTGGAAGTCGTCCCTCTGCAGTTGTTCGCCTACTTCACGGCGATTCTTCACGGCGTCAATGTGGACGCCCCGCGGAACCTGGTGAAGGCCGTGGTGACGGAGTAAGCCTGCAATCTAAATGTGGCCAGAGGGCGCGCGCTTTCGGTCGGAAGGCCGGCCAGCTCGGGGTCAGTGGATAGTGTTGCTGTCTTTCCAGTGCTTGGCGAGGCACTCCGCCACTGAGGTGGCCAGAGCGGAACTTGCCCCCATGTTTTGGCTCACCTTCCGGCAGGTGTAGCTGAAAGCGACGTCCTTTGACCGTGCGTCAACGATGGTCATGACGACTTCATTAAAGGACTTGATGTTGTCTCCGCCCTGCCCCATCGCAGTGAGTATCCCGTCTACGAGGGATCCGTCGCTGGCCTTTGCCTGAAACTGGGCGGTGTAATCCGCCTGCTGCGGGTCTGTTGTGACCGTGACCGGTACCTGCTTCTTAATACACTCCTGCGGGCTGTTGTGACCGTGACCGGTACCTGCTTCTTATGAATTGCGGAGGAGAAGTAGGCCGAGAAATCGTTGTTGGGGTCGAGGTAGATTTTCTTCTGCTGAGCAGCTAATAACAGAGGGAACAGCAGCAAAAGGCCACTCACAACGACGGAACGAGATACGCATGGAAACCCACCTCGGATTGGGAAGCCAGTATACGCCGCGGAGTTTACGATGGCGTTCAGTGGCTGCTCTGAATTTGCCTTTACTTCGGCCTTTGCGCAGGCTGATTCTCGCTGGTTGGCGGAACAATTCCTTTGAGTCGCATATAGGTAACCATGTTCCCGTAGTGCTCATCGGTGTGCGCTGTATTTAACGAGAACAAAGCGAGCCTCGCCAGGTTGAAGTTGAAGAGTTTCACCATCTCGCTGCCTTTGGCATCGGTCATACTGTCGAACGCAGTGTTGCAGTATGCAACCGCGTCCTTTACCGCTGCCACAAGATCGGCCTTTGAGGTCTTCGTCTTTTCGATGTCCTTCTTTGGATTCGCTTCACCACGGGCAGCAAAATGACAAGCAAATTGCAGCCAGTGAGCGAATCATCCGACGCCTCCGATCAAAACGACAAGCGGGCTCGACTTCGAAGGAGATCCCTAATTCTTAATGGCGGAATTCTCTTGCATTAGGGGCCATGGTAATCCGAATGAGACGAACTTGGCGCGAAAAGGAATGTGCCAAGGATGGACCCCGATCTTTGCCTCCCACTCTTTCACCTCTCCGTAAATATCCACGCCCGATTCGCCTGTAACATGTGGAGAGAAGTGAGAGGTGTATGGACGAAGGCCGTTGGGTTTTGCTGATTGCGAGCGAGGTGGGTGGCACGGATTCGGTGTCGGACCGGGCCATGGGGCGCCTGGTGGATGCGATCAGCAAGGAGGGGTATGAGGTGGTCCGGACGGCGACGCCGGAGGATGGGCTGTCGCTGGTGCAGTCGGACCCGTCGCACAGCGCGATTTTGCTGGACTGGGATCTGCCCGGCGAGCACCAGTTTGAAGAGAACGCGGCGCTCACGATCATCCGCGAGGTGCGGCATCGCAACAAAAAAGTCCCGATCTTTCTGATTGCCGACCGCACGCTGGTGAGCGAACTGCCGCTGGAAGTGGTGAAGCAGGTGCATGAATACATTCACCTCTTCGGGGATACGCCGGCGTTCATCGCCAACCGCGTGGATTTTGCCGTTGAGCGCTACAACGAGCAGCTGCTGCCGCCGTATTTCCGCGTGCTGAAGGAGTACACGGACGAAGGCGCGTATTCGTGGGATGCGCCGGGGCACATGGGCGGAGTGGCTTATCTGAAGCATCCGGTGGGCATGGAATTTCACCGCTTCTTTGGGGAGAACCTGCTGCGGGCGGACCTGGGCATCTCGACGGCGCCGCTCGGCTCATGGCTCGATCACATCGGGCCTCCGGGCGAGTCGGAGCGCAATGCGGCACGCATCTTCGGCGCGGACTGGACCTTTTACGTCCTGAATGGATCCTCGACTTCGAATCAGATTGTCGGGCACGGGGTGATTGGTCAGGATGACGTTGTGCTGGTGGACGCGAACTGCCACAAGTCGATCTGTCATTCGCTCACGGTGACGGGCGCGCGGCCGGTCTTCGCCACGCCCACACGCAATGGCTACGGCATGATCGGGCTGGTTCCGATTCATCGCTTCAGCCCGCAGGCGATCAAACAGCTCATCGACGAGAGTCCGCTGACGGCGGGTGCGGCGTCGAAGGAGCCGACCTATGCGGTGGTGACAAATTCAACCTATGACGGGCTCTGCTATGACGTGAATCGCGTGGTGACGGAGCTGGCGCAGAGCGTTCCCCGGGTTCATTTCGACGAAGCGTGGTATGCCTACGCCAAGTTTCACCAGATTTATCGCGGCCGCTTTGCGATGGACGTGCCCGATGAGATGCCGAACCGGCCGACGCTGTTCGCGGTGCAATCGACGCACAAGATGCTGGCGGCGTTTTCGAGTGCGTCGATGGTGCATATCAAGCTGAGTCCGCGAGCGCCGCTCGAGTACGACCAGTTCAACGAGGCGTTCATGATGCACGGGACAACGTCGCCGTTCTATCCGATGATTGCGTCGCTCGATGTGGCGGCAGCCATGATGGAGGAGCCGGCGGGTCCGACGCTGATGAACGAGACGATCCAGGATGCGATCACCTTCCGGAAGGCGATGTCGTCGGTTGCGCATCGGCTGCGGGAGGCCGAGGGCGGCGGGGGATGGTTCTTCCGGCTCTATCAGCCGGACCAGGTGAAGGATCTCGCAGGGGAGACGCATTTGTTCGAGGAGGCTCCCGACGATCTGCTGGCCACTCATTCGAGCTGCTGGACGCTGAAGCCGGGCGAGGACTGGCACGGCTTTCAGGATGCGGACATCGCGGACGATTACTGCATGCTCGATCCGACGAAGGTCACGATCCTGATGCCGGGAGTCAATGCGCAGGGTGTGGTGAGCGATTGGGGAATCCCCGCAGCCATTCTGACGGAGTTCCTTGACGGGCGCCGGGTGGAGATTGCGCGCACCGGCGATTACACCGTGCTGGTGCTCTTCTCGGTGGGGACGAGCAAGGGCAAATGGGGCAGTCTGCTCGAGAACCTGTTTGAGTTCAAGCGTCTCTATGACACCGAGGCGTCGCTTGAAGAAGCGCTGCCGGATCTGGTCGAGAAGTATCCCAACCGATATCGCAATGTCACGCTCAAAGAGTTGAGCGATGAGATGCACGCGGCAGTGATCAGCCTGAATCTGACTGGGCTGGTTGGCGAGGCCTGCGAGCTCGATACCGACCAGGTGCTGACTCCGGCGCAAACGTATCAGAAACTGTTACGAAATGGCACGGAGAAGGTAAAGTTCACCGAAATGGCGGGCCGCATCACGGGGGTGATGCTGGTGCCGTATCCGCCGGGGATTCCTGTGGCGATGCCGGGCGAGCGGCTGGGCGTGAAAGAGAGCGCCGTGATCCGGCTGATCCTGGCGATGGAGGAGTTTGGCAAGAGATTTCCAGGGTTCGAGCGCGAGGTGCACGGCATCGAGGTGGATGCCCAGGGCGATTACTGGATGCGCGCGGTGATCGAGACTCCGGGAGAGAAGACGAACGGCAACGCCAAGCAGCGCGCGCCGAAGTCGGGGCCTCCGGTGAAGCGGAAGCGGAAGACGACGAAGACTCCTGAGTCGTTCCCCGGCTGACCAGACTATCTAGTGTGAGTGCCGCTCTCTGAGACTTGCAGTAAAGATTTGCGGCGCGTCGGATCAGGCGGTGCGCACGCGGGAGCCAGCGGCAGTGTGCGCGGCGATCTCGTGGGCAACGCGGGCTTCCTGTCCCGCGAACATCGAGCGCAGGCGGCCGGCGATGCGCAGGTGCCATTGGGCGCGGCGCGCAGCCGGCAGCCGGGCATAGAGCACTTCACGATAGAGCGCATGCGCGAAAACGTAGAAGGTCGAGCGCGAGCCGTCCGGCAGCTCGTCCTGTCCGGCGATGGAAAGCAGGCGCACCCGGCGGACGAGCGCGGCATAGTCTTCTTCCACCTCTTCGATGTTACGATCGAGGGCTGCGGCTGCGGCCCACGCGGGAAAGATGGTCCCGGAGATACTGCCTGCTTCAAGAAGCGCGCGGTCCTGATCGCCGAGGCGGTCAAGCTGCAGCTCGATGACTCCGGACAGGCTGTCGGGTACGCCGAGCTCGATTTCGGCGAGGGGAACGCTCAGGGTTACCTGGCCGTTCTGGTTGAGGATGACCCGCTGCGTGCGCAGATGGTCAAGCGCAGCGATCATGAAGAGCGGGTTGCCGGCCGAATTCTGATGGATGAGGCTGGCGAGGCCGGCCGGCAGCGCCTTGGTGGCCAGCTCGCGCCGCAGGTATTCTGCGATGGATTGCCTGGTGAGCGGACCAAGGCTCAGTTCCTCGCTGCGGCGGCTGGTGCGGAGATCCTGTTGAAGGACGCGGAGGGGATGCTGGGGGTCAACTTCCGATGGGCGAAAGCTGCACAGCAGCATGAACTTCGTGCGGCCGCGGCGGCGGGCAAGCGCGGCAATGAGGTCGAGCGTGGAGGAGTCCGCCCAGTGAATATCTTCGAAGACGAGAAGCAGCGCGTCGGTCTGGCTGAGGGCTTCGAGCGCCTCGCAGATTTCGCCGAGCGACGGTGAAGATGCGCCATTGTGGCCGAACCAGCCGGGTACAGCCGTCGTGAGCAGAGTCCGGGCTTTCTCGTCCTCGCCATTGCACAGGCTGTTGAGGGCTTCGCGGACCGGGTAGAAGGATTCTTTTCCTCCGAAGCCTTCGAGCGACTGGCCGCGGGCAATCCGCAAGCGTGCAGCGCGGCAGATTTCGGCGCAGAAGGCGTCGATCAGAGCGGTCTTGCCGATGCCAGGCTCTCCGGTAACGAAAACCGTGGGACGCTCCCCGTTACGGGCGCGATCGAGATGACTGTGCAGGACGGCGACTTCAGAATCGCGTCCGATGAGTGAGCTTGCGCAAGAGCCCGCCCCGCCGGTCGAGTCGGTAACCGGCGCGAGGAAGCGATAGCCGCGCTTGGGGATAGTCTCAACGAACTCAGGCTCATGAGGATCGTCGTCGAGCAGCTTGCGGATCTCGAGGATGTAGGTGCGCAGGACCTGGGGCTGGACGTAGGTTTCCGGCCAGAGCGCTTCGAGCAGCTCATCATGGGTAATCAGGCGCTGGGGATTCTCGACCAGGTAGCGCAGGACAGAAAAGGGTCGAGGAGTGAGCGAAAGCTGTTCTTCGCCGCGCCATACGCATTCGTTGCGAAGATCGAGCCGGTAGCTTCCAAACTGTCGCATCTGGCGGGTCTTGACTCCTGGCTAACGGTGAGTGTGAGCAGTTGTCATGCCGTGTTGAAGATGAGGTAAAGAGCGCGTTTTATTCGCTTGTTACAGTGGCCGCATTCCTGGCCATGTCCGAATGCGGACAGTTGTGTCCAGAGTTGCTCGCTGATCCCTACGTATTTTAGACGGAGAATGCCCCACTGTGCTTTCACAATAGTGATGCAGCGGCCGAAAAGAGGGATGAACGAAATGCCGAACTCCGGCAGGCACTCGCCAGGGTTCTACCCTTCCGGCACCTCATCGCTCACGACAAAGAAATGGGTCAGGTTGGCGGTGCCGAAGGAGGTGGTGAGAGCTACATCCGAGGCGTCGCGCCCGACGGCCATAAGAACACGGCCCACGCGCGGCGTATTGTTGCGCGCATCGAAGGTCCACCAGCGGCCGGAAAGATAGACCTCGAACCAGGCAGCGAAGTCCATGGGAGCGGGCGCCAGTACGATGCGAATATCGCCGAGATATCCGGTGGCGTAGCGTGCGGGAATATTGAGCGCGCGGCAGAAGGTGATGGCCAGGTGCTGGTAGTCGCGGCAGACGCCCTGGCGCTCGGTGAAGACATCGAGCGCGGTCTTGGTGGGGCGGGCATATTGATATCCGAAGACAACCTTGTTGTGGACCCAGTCGCAGATGGCCTGCACGCGTGACCATCCCGGAGTGAGGTGTCCGAAGAGGTCGAGTGCGATGTTCGAGAGGCGATCGACTTCGCAGTAGCGGCTGTTGAGCAGGTACTGGAGCACGTCGCTGGGGAGCTCGTGGATCGGATGCTCGACAGCGGAGAGATCCATGGCGTCCTGCCTCGCCGGAGTCTTCGATCAGGGTGCGGTTGGAAAGGCGCAGCGGGCCGGCCGGCGCGTCGAAACGTGTACAGAGGTTGCCGAAGCTGTCGATATAGCTATCGAGCGAGAGAGCAGGATCGACCTGCAGCAGATCGGGCTCGCGCAGGTCTTTCGTCCGTGAGTGATGCACGTGCAGCATTGCGACAAAGGACACCGGAGCCGGTAGGTCGAACTGCATGTCGTAACCGAGGCGAATGAGCATGGGTATTTCAGGAGCCTTTCACTGAACTGAGCCGGGAACCTGGGGAACGGTGGCGATTATTTTAAGATGCCGGGGAATGAACGATCGCCGGTTCGGGTAGAGTTTTAATATCGAAACAGAAAGCTCTCGCTTGCCCTGCTGAATTCCGAAAGGAGCGATTTTGACCTACTGTCTCGGTATTATGACCCATCAGGGACTGGTCATGGCCTCCGACTCTCGCACGAATGCCGGATATGACCAGGTAAACCTGTGCCGCAAGATGCACACTTTCGTGCATCCGGGCGAGCGGGCCTTTGTGCTGCTGACCAGCGGGGGGTTGTCGCTTACTCAGTCGGTGGTGACGCTGCTGCGGGACGAATTCAACGAGGGTAAAGGCCTGGCGCAGGCGAATACGATGTACCAGGCGGCCCGGGCGGTCGGGGATTGCGTGCGCCGCGTTTCGGATATGGACCGGGCGGCCCTCGAGCGGGACGACTTCACCTTCAATATCAACCTGTTGCTTGGCGGGCAAGTGCAGGGCGAGGCGCCGTGCCTCTACATGATCTATCCGCAAGGCAATCCGTTGAGCGCGACGCAGGATTCACCCTACCTGCAGATCGGCGAGTGTAAGTATGGACGCCCGATTCTCGATCGCGGGATTGAATATGGCTCGACGACGCTCGATGTAGCGGCGATCTACGCCCTGCTCTCCTTCGATGCGGCGATGCGATCGAATGTGACCGTGGGTCCTCCGATCGAAATGATTCTCTATGAGAATGACAAGCTGGAGTTCGACTGCTACCGGCGCTTCGTGGCCGACGATCCGGAGTTGAATGTCATTCACCGGAGCTGGGAGCGAGCGCTGCGGCGGGCCGTCGAAGAGCTGCCGAAGATCCAGTTCGCTTCCTGCCTGCAGGATGTTTCCTAGCCCGAACGGCAAGGCTCGAACGGCGAAGGCGGGACCGGTCTCTACTGGGGTTCGCCGACAGCGTAATAGCCTTTGCGCGCCTGCACCTTCAGGCCGTCGCCCTGGCAGGAGATATCGAGCTTGCGATAGCTGCCATCGAGGTTTTTGTTGGTGGGCGTGTAGCTGGCCAGGTACTGGGTGCGCAGCTCCGCCTCGATCTGGGCAAAGGCGTCTTCCATCTTCTTGCCGTTGTTGCCGACGTTGATCACGCGGCCGCCGGTTTCCTCAGTCAGCTTCCTCATCTGCATGTCGCCGGTATAGCCGAAGGTATGGTACCCGTAGAACGGGCGGTCGGCGATAAGGATGACGTAGATGATCGCGTTGGCCTTCTGTGCGGCTTCGATGGCCTGATTGGGCTTCGTGACCGAGCCCTCGTCTTCGCCATCGGTCAGCAGGATCAGGGCTTTGCGACCGGTCTCTGAGCGCAGCTTCTCGTTCGATACCTGGGCGACAGCATCATAGAGAAGCGTTCCCTTGGGCGCGCCTTGTGTCGGGATAGGCCCCTGGCCAATGCCGGGAACTCCGTAAGCTCCGTTACCGCCGGCAGTGTTGATCTCGGCCTTGTCCATGGCGCGGATGAGCTGGTTGGCGTTATTGGTGAAGTCCTGTTCGAGATTCACGCCGACGTCAAACGTTACCAGGAAGGCTTCATCTTTCTGGCGCAGGATATCGCGCAGGAAATTGCCTCCGGCCTGTTGTTCCAGTGGCAGGACATTCTGCTGGCTGCCGCTGGTGTCGAGTAGGATGCCCAGGGTGAGGGGCAGATCGGCCTCGGAGGAGAAGTTCTTGATGGTCTGCGGCTGCTTGTCTTCGAGAATGCCGCAATCCTTCTTGGTCAGGGTCGAGACGAGGCCGTTGTGCTTGTCGCGCACCGTGAAATAGAGGCTGACCAGGTTGACGTTCACGCGAAGAGTGGCTGCAGGCGCCTCGGTCTCGTCAGGCGTATCGGGCACGGTGCTGACCGGCGGCGCATCGGGCGAGGGGGCAGCCTGCGCATGGGCGGGAACAGTCAACGAAGGGACCGCAAAGAGAAAGGCGGTTGTGATGAGAGCAACAAACGAGCGGGTCAGGCGTGACATAAACACCTTTTAGACGGCGGTCCTGCGGGAAAGGTCTGCATTACCAACGAATCCGAAGAGGGGCGGGAAACGCCGGTCTTCCGATTTGAATCTGATAGTCTGAGCATACGCCTGAGGTGTATGAGAGCTGTCCGGGCACGTCTAAATAAATAGAGGGAAACGGGCTCGCAGGCGGCCGCTTCGGAGCACATGCCGGGCGTGGCCGTTTCCTGCGATAATGGTCAGGCTGCAAGGCAAGGCCCGTCGCAGCAGGCAGTTGGAGGAGTTTTCTGGTGACGCAAGGCGCCCTGGCAATCGCGTTGGCCCTGTTTTTCGTTGGAGCCACGCAGCAGCAACAAACGCAGCAGCAACCACCACCGCCGAGCGTTCCAGATGCTCCTGCGCCGTCGGGTCTCTCCGATTTGAAGGGGCAGGTCACGCCGGGCAGTGGGTCTAACGCGGATTCCAAGCAGGGCTCACTGGAAACCCCTCCGGGACAGACAGCGCCACAGCAGCCCGGCGCACAGCAGACGCCGCCACCGCAGCCGGACAACTTCCAGCAGGAAGCGCCGGATATGAAGGGCCCGGGCGAAAAGGGCTTCACGATTATCCAGAACGTCAATTTCATCGACGTGCCGGTGACGGTGCGCGATAAGAAGGGCCAGCTAGTCGCCGGCCTCACCTGGCGGCAGTTCCGCATTTACGAGGACGGACAGCGCCAGAGGATCGCGTTCTTTACGGTCGATCCTTACCCCCTATCGGTTGCTTTCGTGATCGACCAGAGCCTTCCTTCCGATGTGATGAAAAAGGTGAACCAGAGTCTCTCAGCATTGCAGGGAGCATTTTCTCCTGCCGATACGGTTGCTGTGTTCACATACAACACAAGTCCGGAGAGGGTGAGTGACTTTACCGGTGCGCAGGGGAACAGGCTGCCGGCGGTCCTTGCGATGGCGAAAAGAGACGGCCGCGACATGGGTATGCCGATCACGACCGGACCTTTGGCAACCGGCATGGTCATCAATGGCCAGGTTCCCGATCCGAATGTCGCGCCCCAACGGGGGGCTGGCGCAGGCTTCCTGACCGCGCCAAAGGAAACGCATCCATTGAACGATGCGATTCTGTATGCAGCGAAGGAGCTGGCCAGGCAGCCCAAGGGCAGGCGCCGCATCATTTACGTCGTCACCGACGGCAAGGAATCGGGCAGCAAGGCTTCTCTGAAGGAAGTTGTCCGCTTCCTGCTCACCAACAACATCTCCGTGTATGGAACGCTGGTCGGCGACTCGGCTACCTGGGGAATCGGATATCTCGACAAGGTTCATCTGCCCTTGCTGCCGACCGACAACGTCATGCCGAAGTATGCCAGGCAGACCGGCGGCGCGCTCGATGCCGAGCTCTCGGAGAACGGAATCCAGACGAGCTTCGCCAAGATTACCGAGTCGATACGCACGCAATACACGCTGGGCTACTACAGCCACTCGCCGGCGATCAGCGAAAAGCACCACACGATCGACGTTCACGTGGAAGGAATCCCCGGCTTGGATGTAAATGCCAAAGAGGGCTACTATCCCTCGCTGTCCTCCGTAACGCCCTAATAGCACTGGGCAGTCAGATAGCAGCGGGCGGTCAGACGGCTGCACTTAGCCTGATGCCCGGGGCCTGACTTGCTCCGGGCGACCTCGCGGGCGTGCCTTGTCCTGTCACTTCCCGTCATGCGTGGAGGCTTTTGCAGGCATGAGGGCGCAGGGATGGCTCCGGCCCTCGATACATCGGCGCCGCTCTCGCTTGAAAATTTGCTCGACGTGGAAACTTGCTTGAAAAGATGGCTGCGGGAACTCAGCGGGCCGATACTGTCAGGGAGGCCAACTGCTGAGTTCCGGCGATGCTCCGGCGAGTGCCGGAGTGCGGACTACTTGGTCTGCGGAGTGGCTTCGGTCTTCGCAGCGGCGTTCTCCTGCTTGGCAGGATCGCTGGTGGCGCCCTTGATGCCGTCCTTGAAGCCTTTGAGCCCTTCGCCGAGTCCCTTGCCGAGTTCCGGCAGCTTGCGCGGACCGAAAATCAACAGGGCGATGACCAGAATGATGATCAGATGCGTGGGTGTAAACAGGTTATCGAGCATGAATTTGTCTCCCGGAATCCAGCCGGTCAGCAACTTGCCGGACCGCGAATATCCTATCTTGGTGTCATTGTCGCACACGGCGGCAGAGTGGTGCATTGTGCCCAGGTGAATGCGTTTCGCTGTCATGGATACGAGCGGCGCGCGCGAATGGATTTCGGCAGACGGGACAGAAGGCGCGGCGGCCATGTATCTTGAGATATTGCGGGGCGTTCTGAAGGATGCAGGACCGGGTGACCGCGAGGGCCACGTTTCTTGGGGAGGTTGTGTCTGTTGAAGGATGTGCGGAAGATTTTTTTTGTTCTGGCCGCAGTGGCGCTGCCGCTGTGTTTTCAAAACCGAGCCGAGGCACAGTACAAGCAGCCGGTAGTGGGTCCGAGCCAGCCTTTGTCGGGTGTGCGCTACGACAATCGCTGGGAAGTGTACGGCGGTTTCGCCTATTCGCACTTCCATGCTGGTCCCCAACTGATACAGGGCGCGAACCTGGGGGGCTTCGACATACAGGGAACACGCTGGTTCACAACCCGCCTGGGGCTGGCCGCCAACGTCCGCGGGTACTACGGGACGAGCGGCGTACAGCCTAATCCTTACGGCATTCGCGGGCCCTTCGTCGACGAATACTTCTTTCTGGCAGGGCCGGAGTATCGCGGACCGAGCAATGAACACATATCGACGACGCTGCATGCGCTGTTTGGCGGCGTTCACGGCGGTTTTGAGTCTGCGCTTCAGGATCAGCACGGAAACCCGGTGCCTCCTGCGGCCGTAGGTTTGTACAGCAATCAGACGACATTCGGCGCCGCGCTCGGCGGATCCGTCGATCTGAACCGGTCGCCGAAGCTGGCCTTCCGGGTCTCTCCCGACGCAATTATGACTGACTACGGAGGCTCTGGAATCCGGACGGAGTTCGCCATCTCGGTCGGCCTGGTTTACCGCCTGGGCCGCGGAGAGGTTCGCAAGTAGGAAGAAGGGGATTACGGGTGCGCGCTGCTTCGGTGGCGCGCATTTTGTTTTGGGATGCGGCGCCACCCGGCGATGGCGATTCATATGATTTTCGCGGACTATTCATTCTGCGTGATCTATACTTTGGCCGCGTATCGCGCAGCCTCTCTTCTTTCTCAGTCCAGTGCGCGGTGAGTGCCTTTCAACCCCATTGTGCGGTGAGGTGCAATGATGCCACAGGATATTTGCAACGATGTGCAGCGCGTGCCGTGGAATCCGAAACAGTGGGACAACGTTGGAACCTTTCACATCGGCATCAACATGGCGGGCGCGGTTTCCGCCGGAGCCTACACGGCCGGAGTGCTCGACTTCCTGACAGAGGCCCTGGAGCAGTGGTACTCGGCTAAGGCCGCGGACAATCCAAAGGTTCCCATGCACGACGTCTGCATCGACGTCTTCTCCGGAGCCTCAGCCGGAGGTATGTGTGCAGCCATCGCGTCGGTGATGCTGCAGGGCGAATTTCAGCACATCCAGGATACGAGCGTTCAGGGCACGAACAACCGGTTCTACGAGAGTTGGGTGAACAAGATCGATATTCAGTGGCTGCTCCAGGACGACGACATCGAGGAAGGCCAGCCTGTCATCTCGCTGCTGGATTCGACCATCATCGACCAGATCGCCGCATATGCGCTGACGCCCGGCCCGGCGAAGCCGAGGGCCTACGTCTCCGACTCGCTGACGCTGTTTCTGACACTGACGAATGTGCGCGGCACCCCCTATTCCCTGAACGGTACCGCACAGGGGTCGGCGGAGGAAGACACGGCGTACTACGGCGATAAATTGCAGTTCGAGACGGTGCAGGGGGTAGACGGGATTCCGACATCGCCCTACGCAAAGCCGCTGCCAATCGGCACCGCTGGGGGCGCCTGGCCTCTGCTGCAGGACGCGGCCAAGTCGACAGGGGCTTTTCCGCTGTTTCTGGCTCCGCGAAAGATCGATCGGTTAGCCAAAGACTACATGTTTTCTCCCTGGGAGCCGGTCTCCAAGGTCAATCCGCCTTGCGTGCCTCCTCACTGGACCCTCAAGCCAGATGACACATTCACCACGCTGAACGTGGATGGCGGCGTGACCGACAACGATCCGTTCCAGCTGGCGCATGATTTCCTGGCAGTCCACAACCCGATGGCGTTTACCGATCCGGACACCGGAGAGCTGAGAAACCCTCCGGACTCCGACACAGCCAATTGTGCGGTGCTGACGGTCGCTCCATTCCCGGCCGACGTAATTTTCGATCCGAAGTACGACTTCAAGGGAAACATGAGCGTCACGGGCATGCTTCCCAACCTCTTTACCGCGCTGATCTCACAATCCCGATTCCTTGGGGAATCGCTGGTGGCGGTAATGAGCGGCGAGTCCTACAGCAGGTTTGTGCTTGCCCCATCGGACACCGGCCGGCCGGACACTGAGGCGCTGCAATGCGGGTTGCTGAGCGCATTCGGAGGCTTCTTCGAACGCGGCTTCCGGGCGCATGATTACCAGCTGGGCCGGCGCAACTGCCAGAAGCTTCTGAAGGATCACTTCCGTCTGGCGCTTACGAATCCGATCATCAAGGCCGGGCTCGACAAACTGGACGAAGCGACTCGCAACCAGGTGATAGGGGATTTTGCCAGTTCCGATCCGAATCAGCAGGACACGGCGCCGATCATTCCGCTGTGCGGGACCGCGGCCCATGAGGTTCCGGAGCCGCAGCGAGCAAAAATCCACGCCGACCGGCTGGAGCAGGTCCTTGAGTGGATCGAAAACCGCCTCCATGCGGTATCGAAGCCCATGGTCGACAGCGCCGTCTCGGGTGAGTTAGAAAGAGCGCTATTGCTGGGCGCTTTGAACCCCCTCATAAGGTTGGCCAAGCCGAAACTGCGGGACTTGTTGCATGACCAGCTGAAAGAAGTGCTCGAACCCTGAAGCGATACCGGCTACCGGGGACGGGACGCGGAGCCCCGCCGGAACGTGCTAACGTAAAAAGTTCAAGACTTTCCTGCCGGAAGGAACTCCCGCTGTGGCTACCCCTGCTTCCATTGCGCTTCGTAAGACTGCTTTGAACGTCATGCATCGCCGCATGGGCGCGAAAATGGTCGATTTCGGCGGCTGGGATATGCCGGTCGAATACTCAGGACTGATCGCCGAGCACATGGCGGTGCGCACTGGCGTAGGCCTCTTTGACGTGAGCCACATGGGCGATATCCAGCTGCGCGGCCCGGGCTCGCTCGACGCGGTGCAGCATATCTCGATGAACGACGCCTCGAAGCTGCAGGAGGGGCAGGCGCATTATTCGGCGATGCTGTATCCGCAGGGAACGTTTGTGGATGACGTGATCGTTCACAAGCTGAGCCCCAACGATTATCTGATCGTGATCAACGCGGGGACACGTGAAAAGGACTTTAACTGGGTCAAATCCAACGTTCGGCGTTTTGAGTGCCACGCGAACGATTACAGCGATTACTACACGCAACTGGCGATCCAGGGACCGAGGGCGGCGGAGACCCTTGCGAAGCTGACCAAGGTCGACCTGAGCGCGATCAAAGGCTACTGGTTTAAGTGGGGGACCGTCTGCGGACTGGCGAATACGTTGATTGCGCGCACCGGATACACAGGCGAGGACGGCTTCGAAATTTACGTGCCGTCGGATGTGGCGACGAGCGAGCGAGTGTGGAACGAGGTGCTGGAAGCGGGCAAGGAATTCGGCATCCTGCCTTGCGGGCTGGGCGCGCGGAACACGCTGCGGCTGGAGTCGTCAATGTCGCTCTACGAGCACGAGATTTCGGAGAAGATCAATGTTTTCGAGGCGCGGCTGGATCGCTTTCTGAAGCTCGAAAAGGGGACATTCATTGGCTCCGAGATGCTTAAGACGATTCAGGCCGAGGGCGGACCGGCGAGAAAGCTGGTTGGCCTCGAAGTGATCGAGCGAGGCATCGCTCGCGACGGCTACGCGGTGCTCGACGCGGAAGGAAAGAAGATCGGCGTGGTAACCAGCGGATCGCCGGCGCCTTTTCTGAAGAAGAATATTGCTCTTGCCTACGTCCCCAGCGAACTGGCGGTGATCGATGGCGAGGTTGCGGTCGAGGTGCGCGGGAATCCGGTAAAGGCCCGCATCGTGGCGACGCCGTTTTATCGCAGGCCGAAGAAGACAGCTTGACAGTTGGAAATAGGAGAGAACGTACGAATGGCTTATCCGGAGAAGTATAAGTACACCCGCGAGCATGAGTGGATAGAAGTCGCGGGCAACGTGGGAACTATCGGCATCACCGATTATGCGCAGAACTCGCTCGGCGACATCGTCTTTGTCGATGCGCCGAAGGTAGGCACGAAGGTAGAGAAGGGCGCCGTTTTCGGCAGCGTGGAATCGGTAAAGGCAGTTTCCGATCTGTATTCACCTGTAACCGGCACGGTTACAGAAATCAACGAAGAGCTGGCTTCATCGCCGGAGAAGATCAACACCGATGCGCACGGGGCCTGGATCATCAAGGTGGAATTGAGCGATCCGGCTGAAGTGGAGTCGCTGCTGGCAGCCGCCGACTACGAGAAGTTCATTGCCGAAGAAACAGGAAGCTAGGGACGAACATGCGTTATCTGCCTAAATCCGATGCCGAGCGCGCCGCCATGCTGGCAGAGATCGGCGCCTCGTCGATTGATGATCTTTTTACTTCCATTCCGGAAGAATACCGGCTGACGCGAGACCTGCGAGTGCCCCGCCAGATGGGAGAGTCGGAGATCATCGACTACTTCAAGGCTGCGGCGGAAAAGAATGCGAAGGTCTACTCCAGCTTTCTGGGCGCGGGCGCATACCGGCATTATCGGCCCGTCATTATTGATTCGCTGGTGCAGCGCGGAGAGTTTCTCACTTCATACACGCCGTACCAGGCGGAGATCACGCAGGGTACCTTGCAGGCGATCTTCGAGTTCCAGACGATGATCTGCGAGCTGACCGGAATGGACATCGCGAATGCCTCGATGTATGACGGCTCGACCGGCGCGGCGGAAGCGGTGATGATGGCCGTTCGCATAACCGGGCGCGATCATGTGCTGGCGGCGCGCACGGTGCATCCGGAGTATCGGGAGGTGATGCACACCTACGCCCAGCATCAAAGCCATGACGCGCAGGAGGTTGCTTACGGACACGACGGGCGTGTGGACCTGGAAGCGCTGGAACAGGCCGTAACAGAAGAGACAGCCTGCGTGCTGGTGCAGTCTCCGAATTTTTTCGGTTTGGTCGAGGACATTCCTGCGATCGCCGGGATTGCTCATAAGAAGGGCGCGCTGCTGATCGTGTCGATCGCCGAGGCGGTATCGCTGGGGATCGTCCGGCCGCCGGTCGAGGCGGATATTGTCTCTATGGAAGCGCAGTCGTTCGGCGTGGCGCTCAGCTATGGCGGTCCATATTGCGGTGTGCTGGCTGCGAAGGAGAAGTATCTGCGGCAGATGCCGGGCCGGTTAGTCGGCGAGACGAAGGACACGGAAGGGCGGCGCGGCTTCGTGCTGACACTGTCTACTCGCGAGCAGCACATCCGGCGCGAGAAAGCGACGTCGAATATCTGTACCAACCAGGCTCTGGTTGCGCTGATGACGACGATCTTTCTCACCGTTTACGGCAAGCAGGGAATTCGCGAACTGGCGATGCAGAATCTGGCCAAGGCGAAGTATGCGGCGGACAGACTGGGGACGCATGCCAGGCTGCTGTTTGAAGAGACGCCGCGATTCCACGAGTTCGTACTGCAGACCGAGGAGCCTCCGAAGCGAATGAACGCGCGGCTGATGGAACACAAGATCATCGGCGGACTCGATCTGCGCAAGTGGTATCCGGAGCTGGGAAATGCGACATTGTGGTGCGCAACGGAGCTGACCACGAAAGCGCAGATTGATGCAGCTGCCACGATCGTGGCCGAGATTTCCGTCGCTTCGGCAGCACGATAAAGGCGATTCGCTACAACGCGCAAAGGATTTGAGAAATGGCAACGACGACGAATGGATTTGTGGGCACGCCGCGTAAAGTAACCGGGCACCTCACCCAGAACGAGCCACTGAGCTTTGAGAAATCATCGCCGGGCAAGAAGGGCTACAAACTCGCCCCGCTGGACGTGCCAGAGGTCGATGCCGAGGCTCTGCTTGGCGCGGCGGCGCGCGAGAACGAGCCGGCATTGCCTGAGCTGAGCGAGATCGAAATCATCCGGCACTTTACGCGGCTTTCAACGTGGAATTACGCCATCGATCTTGGCATGTATCCGCTCGGCAGCTGCACGATGAAGTACAATCCGCGCGTCAACGAATTCGTCTCGCGCCTGGAAGGTATTGCCGAGGCGCATCCCTATCAGCCCGAGCGCCTGTCGCGCGGCGCGATGGTGATCATCAAGCTGCTCAAGGATTGCCTGATCGAGATCACCGGCATGGACGCGATCACGCTGCAGCCGGCCGCAGGAGCGCACGGCGAGTTCACGGGCATGCTGATGACGCGGGCGTATCACCAGTCGAAGGGCAATCCGCGCAAGACGGTCATCATTCCCGACTCGGCTCATGGGACGAATCCCGCGACAGCGGCAAGCTGCGGCTACCAGGTGATCAACCTGAAGTCGAATGCGCAGGGCGGTGTGGATGTGGCGGCCCTCGCGCAGCTCGTCAACGAAGAGACAGCGGCGCTGATGCTGACCAATCCCTCAACCATTGGAGTCTTCGAGGGCGAGATCCACAGGATCGCCGACGTGCTGCATGACAAGGGCGCGCTCCTCTACATGGACGGCGCGAACATGAATGCGCTTGTGGGCAAGACGCGGCCGGGCGATTTCGGCGTGGACGTGATGCACCTGAATCTGCACAAGACATTTTCGACGCCCCATGGCGGGGGTGGTCCGGGATGCGGTCCGGTGGCGTGCAAACAATTCCTGGAGCCGTTTTTGCCAACGCCGTTCGTGATGCTGGGAGAGGACGGGCTTCTGCACTGGAGCTCGGACCGTCCTCACACGGTAGGGCGCGTGCGTATGTTTTATGGCAACTTCGGCATGTTTGTGCGAGCGCTCGCCTATATTCTGGCGAATGGTCCGGATGGGCTGCGGCAGACGACCGAAGACGCCGTGCTCAATGCAAACTACATCCGCAAGAATCTCGAAGACATTTACGAGCTCCCGTACGACACGCCGTCAATGCACGAAGTCGTTTTCAGCGATAAGCGGCAGACGAAGAACGGCGTGAAGACCGGCGACATCGCCAAGCGGCTGATCGACTACGGATTCCATCCTTACACGACGTCCTTTCCGCTCATCGTTCCCGGCGCGCTGATGATCGAGCCGACCGAGAGCGAGTCGCGCGAAGAACTGGATCTGTTCATCGACGCGATGCGGCAGATTGCCCGCGAGGCCGAAGAATATCCGGAGCTTGTAATCACAGCGCCCCACTCTACGCGGATTTCCCGCCTCGACGAGACGACTGCGGCGCGCAAGCCGGTCCTGCGCTGGAAGGGTCCGCCCGCCGCCGACTCGCTCGAAGTCGATACCCCGGCGAAGGAGTGGTAGAACTCGAAGGGTGACAGTGCGGAAGCGGTCAGTGCGTCTCGCCGGCAGGCCGTCGACAGCGCTTACCCTCGATACCCCATCCCATCCAGCACGCCCCGCATATACGCGAAGCTCTTCGTCACGCCCGGCATGGGATCGTCCGCGTGAACCTCGTACTCTAAGTCGACATACCCGGGATACTTGATCTTGATCAGCGCCTCGAAGATGCCACGCACCGGCATGATGCCGTCCCCCACCGCGACCTGACTCTCTTTCTTCGTGAAGTCCGTCAGGTCCTTCATGTGCACATCGAAAAGCCTTGGGCCCACCGCGTGGATCGCCTCCACCACATCCGTTCCCGCACGTACGCAATGTCCCACGTCGATGCAGCAGCCCATGCGCGGATCCATCCCCTTCACCGCCTTCAGCACGTCCAGAGGCGAGTGCCAAATCTTGTCCTCCGGCCCATGGTTGTGAATGCCGAACTGGATGTCGTACTCCTTCACGAATTTCTCAATCCGTGGCAAGGTCTCTGGCGTCGGATCGCCCGCCACGATCACCTTCACCCCGGCCCGCTTCGCATAATCGAACTTCGCCCGGATATCGTCATCCTCGTCCTTCGGGAAATACACCGCCCCCACCGCCGTCAGCTTGATCCCCGCCGCTGTGTAGGCCGCAACCGCCGCCTCCGTCGCTTCGGGCGGCGTCATCGGCAGATGATCCTTCACATCCTTGGCATTAAGAGTCGTGACCTTCAGCTCCTTCATCCACTCAATCACGTGCGCGCGATCGAACTCGCGAAAGGTGTAGCTCGCAATCCCCAGCCTGATGGGAGACGGCTTGAGCACGTCCTGTTTCGGCTGCGAGAAAAGTTTCGGAGTAGCGCTGGCGGCCAGGGCGGCGGCAGCGGCTCCGCTGCGCAAAAAGTCTCGACGATTAGTAGGCATATCGCAGCCCATCATAATTTTTGTGCCCGGGCATGTCTAACTCTGTCCCCCATTCCGGGACGCGCCGCCCTTATCCTTAACTGCATGAAGAACGCGCGCATTCTCGCCGTTGCATGCTTCCTTATCGCCTTCGTCGCGACCGTGCGCTTCGCCGGACCCGCCCACGCCGCGCAAAGCTCCACCCTTCAGGGCGATGCCGCTCACCCCGCCCGCACTCAGGGCTGGGTCGACACCCATCTTTATTTCGGACTCGGTCGCGCGGAAGAAATTGCGCCCGAAGGGATCATACCTCCGGCCGGAACGCACACCGAGGCTCGCGTCACCGAGTCCGGCTGGCGCGACTTTCTCGACAAGGAAGTCACACCGCGCTTCCCCGACGGCCTCAGCGTCTTCGACTGCTATGGTCAGTGGCAGGGCAGGAACATGAGCCACCCCGAGCGCCTGCGCTCCAAGGTGCTGGTCATCGACTATCCCGACACGCCCGCTAACCGCGCCAAGATCGAGGCCATCCGCACCGCCTGGAAAAAGCGGACCGGCGACCAGTCTGTGCTCAACGTCACCCAGCCCGCGGAAGTCTCTTTTTAGGAATTCAACCGCGCCCGCGCAATTGCATCGAGCACGCCATTCAGAAAGTTGATCGACTCCGGCGCCGAGTAGCGCCGCGCAATTTCCAGTGCCTCGTTGATCACGATTGGCGCGGGCGTTCCCGGAAACCCCACCAGCTCAGCTACCGCCGTGCGCAACAGGTTGCGATCCACCGCCGACATGCGCGCCAGCTTCCAGTTGGCCGAATGATTCTCGATCAGCCCGTCAATCTCCGCCTCGCGCGCTGTCGCCACGCGAAAAATGTCCTCCGTGAAGCCGCGCGTGTCGTCCTCGACATCGTCCCGCGTCTCCCAGAAGGTCTTCCTCACCTCGTCCGGAGTCTGCTTGCCCACATCACCCTGAAAGAGCATCTGCATTGCGAGTTCCCGGCTCTTGCGCCGCTTGCCGACGAGGCTCATGGTTTGCTTTCCGCCTTCTCGGCAGCCTGCCCGGCCACCTTGCGATGCAGCGACACCATCTCAATCGCCGCCGAAGCCGCCTCGAATCCCTTGTTGCCCGCCTTCAGCCCCGCGCGGTCCAGCGCCTGCTCCAGCGTCTCGCACGTCAGCACGCCAAAAGCATGCGGAATCCCCGTCTCCTGCTGCGACTGCCCGATCCCCCGCGACACCTCGTTGTAGATCGCCTCATAATGCGCCGTCTCGCCGCGCAGCAGAAGCCCCAGCGTGATCACCGCATCCACCAGCTTCGTCTCGGCGATCTTGCGTGCCGCCGAGGGAATCTCCCACGCGCCCGGCACTCTCAGAACATGGACTTCATCCTTCCGTGCGCCGCTTCGATACAGGCAATCGAGCGCGCCCTCCAGCAGCCGGTCGGTGATCACCGCATTCCAGCGCGCCACCACAACCGCAAACTTCATGCCTTCGGCCGACAGATCGCCTGCCATCGCCACTGGCTTACCGCGCAGCGGATCCACCCATTCCCAAAAGGCAAACGACACGCCCGGAATCGGCTCGACAGTAAACACCCGCGACTTCCAATCCGTCTCCGCCGTCTCGGAGATGCGCTTCGCCGCCTCGGCCGCGGTCAGATGCTTTGCCAGCCAGTGCTCCACCACCTCGCGCACCGCATCAAGCTGCGTAACCTCGATAAATGTGTCGGTTTCGCCCCGCGGCATGCCATCTACAAATTCAAGATTTCCCAGCGGCGCCACAAACGGACGCCCACGACTCGCCTCATCATCCCAACGCTTGCCATCCTCGAAGCCCAGCACGGAAAAGAAGCTCACCAGGGTGTCGTAAACGGCTGGCGTGCTCGCCGAGCGCACAAGCGTAATGCCCTTAATCATGTAATTGAGGTTATCAGGGACTAGCCCGCCCGCGGCACCCGGCGAGAGAGCGCGTAAGCTGGCACCTATGTGGTTCGCGCCGCTATTCCGTGGCCAAACGTGGAGGGAGTCCTGGGTTGCGATCCGCCGCGCCCGGCGCGACACCCGCGCGCGAGCCTACCTCCTTCGCATCTTTGCAATGGTCTTTTTTGCCGGCTACAGCGTCGTGCTTATCTTCGCATTTGTCTCCGGCCTCGGGGCCGACTCCACCTTCTTTGTCGTTGCCGGAATCGTCCTCATCTGCTTCGTCTCCGTCCTCGCGATTCACAAGTGGCGAGACCGCCAGGAAGCGCGCTCCGCCTCGCCCGCCGTCGCCCCGGAACTCCAGCGCGAAATGCAGAAGGAAGCCTTGCTTATCGCCATCCTGCTGATCCGCGCCGGCAGCGAACGCATGATGGAAAAAGAGCTGCCGCCGGAAGTCGAGGTTATCACGCGCCGCGCTCAGCGCGAGCGCCTCATGCAACTCGCTCTGTGGGACGATCTCCCCGCGGCCATGAAAGATCTCCTGCTGCTGCCCAACGGCCACTGGACCGATCGGCAAAAATGGGCTGCCGAGTCCTGCTGGGAGTATTTCAGCGTGCTTCGCTGGGTCGTGCGTCTCGACGATTCGCTCCGCACTCTCGATCGGCCGCCCGTCTACGACCTGGCAAAGGCGCGTGAGGTTGTTCACAGCTTTGAAGCCTGGCAGCCGGGAGACACACTCGCACCCTGGGATCTGCGTCCCTGGCGCGCCCAGGCCGGTTATCATCTGGGACGCCTCTGGACCGAGGCCGTCGCCCGCGGCCTGCTTCAGGAGGGCATCGAGCCCGACCAGCGCGAGCAGGCGCTTCGTTCCAAGCGCGAAATCGATGCCGACGGAGCCTCGACCGACCTGCTCATCGACGCCCAGACGGTAAGCGAGCTTTCCAATCCTCAGCTCTGGTTTCTCCTCCGCATGGCTCATCGCCGCTGGGAAATCCTCAATTTTCTTGTCGATTGGCTCTCAAAAGACGACCCGGGAGAGGGTCTGCGGCAGATCTGGAGTAAAGCGATCATAGACTAACAATAATAATTTCACTCATTTACATAGAAATAGACTCCTTCGTAATATTTGATATTAAAACACTCATATTTTATGAATCGCTTATGCTATAGTATTCATCAGATAGTTGAACGCCGATCTCATCGGCCAATTCAAAGAAGTTTGGAGGTTGTATGGCTATTACTCGTTGGGATCCTTTTCGTGATGTATTGACCTTGCAGAACCGTTTGAACTCGCTCTTCCAGGACTACGGTAGGGGACAAAGCGAGAACGACCTGGTGTCAACGGCGGCCTTCGTGCCCCCGGTGGACATTTACGAGGACGAGCACAAGATCGTCTTGAAGCTTGAAGCGCCCGGTCTGAAGCAGGAAGACCTGGACATCCAGCTCGAAAACAACACCCTCACCATCAAGGGCGAGCGCAAGTTTGAGAAGGAAGAGAAGGAAGAGAACTTCCATCGCATCGAGCGCCGCTACGGGAGCTTCTTCCGTTCCTTCACCGTGCCGAACACCGTAAACACGGAGTCGGTAAAGGCCAGCTATGACGCCGGTGTCCTGCGCGTTGAGCTTGAGAAGCGCGTCGAAGCCAAGCCGAAGCAGATCAAGGTGCAGATCGGCAGCGCTCCGGCGAAGCCGGTTGAAGGCGTAACCGCGAAGGGTGCTGATACCAAGTCGGCTGCGTAATGAAGCCTGCCGGGCAAGCAGTTCGGCGAAGAACAAAATCCTGCCGGCGTTCTGGACCTAGCCGGCAGCAGCGGGAGGAGGGAATTGGCTGATTTCGCGCCGCTTCCTCCTCCCCTTTTGTATGTGTGAAAATTTCTAGTTAATCGAGAAAAGTTATGGCAATTCGTTGGGAGAAGTTCACAGTTAAATCTCAAGAGGCGGTACAGGCGGCCAGCCAGCTTGCAGCCGAGAACGGCAATCCAGAGGTGCTGCCCCTGCATCTGCTGTCCGGGCTGATCGAAGACCGCGACGGCATCATCGTCCCCGTCCTGGAAAAAGTAGGCGTGCCTACAGCGCAGCTTCGTGCCCAAATTCAGGATGCTCTCGGCAAGCTGCCGAAGATCAGCGGCAGCGCCGCGCAGCCCGGCGTCTCGGCGGCGCTGAACAAAGTTCTGGAGCGCGCATTTAAAGAAGCCGAGCAGTTCAAGGACGAGTACGTCTCGACCGAGCACCTGCTTCTCGCTCTTGCCGAGCAGAAGAACGACGGCGCGCAACTTCTCCTTGCATCATTCGGAGCCACGCACGACGCGATCCTCAAGAGTCTCACCACCGTCCGTGGCACGCAGCGCGTCACCGACCAGAATCCCGAAGCCAAATATCAGGCGCTGGAAAAATACGCCAAAGACATGACCGAGCTCGCCCGCCGTGGCAAGCTCGATCCGGTCATCGGCCGCGACGAGGAGATTCGCCGCGTCATCCAGGTGCTCTCACGGCGCACCAAAAACAACCCGGTGCTCATCGGCGAGCCCGGCGTTGGCAAGACCGCCATCGTCGAAGGCCTCGCCCGCCGCATTGTCCACGGAGACGTCCCGGAAATCCTCCGCGACAAGCGCGTCATCGCGCTTGATCTCGGATCGATGCTCGCCGGCGCCAAGTATCGCGGCGAGTTCGAAGACCGCCTCAAGGCCATCCTCAAAGAAATTGAAGACTCGAACGGCCAGATCATCCTCTTCATCGACGAGCTGCACACGCTGGTCGGAGCCGGAGCAGCCGAGGGCGCCATCGACGCCTCCAACATGCTCAAGCCTGCCCTCGCGCGTGGTGAACTGCGGGCCATCGGTGCAACCACGCTGAACGAGTACCGCAAGTACATCGAGAAGGACGCCGCCCTCGAGCGCCGCTTCCAGATCGTCTACGTTGGCGAGCCCAATGTCGAGGACACCATCGCCATCCTCCGCGGGCTCAAGGAGCGCTACGAAGCGCACCACCATGTCCGCATCAAGGATTCGGCCATCGTCGCCGCGGCCACGCTCTCGCACCGCTACATCTCCGACCGCTTCCTGCCCGACAAGGCCATTGACCTCGTCGACGAAGCCGCTGCGTCGCTCGCGATCCAGATCGGCTCCGTTCCTACCGAGATCGACCAGATCGAGCGCGAAGCCACGTCGCTTGAGATCGAGCGCGCCGCCCTGAAGCGCGAAACCGACCGCGCATCGAAAGAAAGACTGGAGCAGGTCGAGCGCCAGCTCGCCGCGCTCAAGGAAGAGGCCATCGGACTCCGCGCCCGCTGGCAGAAAGAGCGCGAGGCGATCACTCGCATCAGCGACCTTAAGAAGAAGATCGAAGAGCTGCGCTTCGAAGCCGAGGAGCAGACCCGTCGCGGCAACCTCGAGCGCTCCGCACAGATCCAGTACGGCGAGCTGCCCAAGCTGGAAGCTGAGCTCAAGCACCTCACCGCCCAGCAGGACGACGTCTCCGGCCCGCGCATGCTCAAGGAAGAAGTCGACGAAGAGGACATCGCCAGCATCGTCAGCAAGTGGACTGGCATACCTGTGTCGAAGATGCTCGAAGGCGAGACAAAAAAGCTGATTGAGATGGAAAACCGTCTCCGCGAGCGCGTCGTTGGCCAGGATGAAGCCCTCAAGATCGTCGCCAACGCCATCCGCCGTTCGCGCGCCGGCCTTAGCGACCCGAAGCGCCCCATCGGCTCCTTCATCTTCCTTGGACCCACCGGCGTCGGTAAGACTGAGACTGCTCGTGCCCTCGCCGAATTCCTCTTCGACGACGAGCAGTCGATGATCCGCATCGACATGTCCGAGTACATGGAGAAGCATGCCGTCGCCCGCCTCATCGGCGCGCCTCCCGGATACATCGGCTTCGACGAAGGCGGCCAGCTCACCGAGGCCGTCCGTCGCCGCCCATACTCAGTCGTCCTCTTCGACGAGATCGAGAAGGCTCATCCCGACGTCTTTAACGTGCTGCTGCAGGTCCTCGATGATGGCCGCCTCACCGACTCAAAAGGCCGGCTCGTCGACTTCAAGAACACCGTGCTGATCATGACCTCGAACCTGGGATCGCAGGCCCTGAATGCCGAGTCTCTTAACACGGAATCAGCCTTCGACCGCGCACGCGAGCAGGTGATGGACATTCTCAAGCAGAGCTTCCGTCCCGAGTTCCTCAACCGCGTCGACGACATCGTCATCTTCCGCCCACTGGGCGAAGAGCAGTTGTCGCACATCGTCGATCTGCGCCTCAAGGACCTCGAACGCCTGCTGGCCGATCGCAACATCACCATCGAGCTCACGAAAGAAGCGCGGCATCAGTTACTGATGACCGGCTATGACCGGGCCTATGGCGCTCGTCCGCTCAAGCGCGCGATCCAACGCCTCATTCAGGACCCGCTGGCGATCAAGATTCTCGACGGCGAAGTCCTCCACGGAGACCACGTCAAGATCGCCGCCGATCCGCTGAACAACCAGCTTAAGTTCGAGGTGGCTGGCCGCAGCGTCGAAGCTTAATAGGCGCCCAAACAAAAGCCCCGCAGAAGAAATTTCTCGCGGGGCTTATTTCTTGCTCTCAAAACGTCACGGCACCGTAATCACAACCTTGCCAATCTGCTGGTTCGACTCAAGATACTTGTACGCCTCGACCGTTTGCTCGAAAGGAAACGTCTTCGCGATTTTCGGTACAAAGCGTCCATCGGCGAGCCGGTCGTAGACATATTCCTTCGCCACTTCAAGCAGCTCAGGATGACTGGTGATCTCCCACAGGGTATAGCCGCGAAACGTCAGAGCTTTAGCTATCGCTTCCAACAGCGGAAAGGGAGTCGGCTGCAGCGCCAGCACGCCGGCTTCAAAAATTATGGCGCCATGCGCGGCCGCTCTGGCCAGCTGCTCGGCAAGGGGCCCGGCCACCGGATCGAAGATCAGCCGCGCTCCCTTGCCACCAGTAATCTGGTGCATCCTGAGGACAATATTTTCCTCTTCAGTGGCGATGACATGATCGGCGCCCAGCTGCAAAAGCTGATCGCGTTTCTTCGAGGTCCGCGTCGCAGCGATGGATACTGCTCCGGCATCCTTCACGATCTGAATCGCCGCAAGTCCCACGCTGCTCGACGCTGCAGTGATCAGTACAAAATCACCTGCCGTTACATGACCAAACTCAATCAGCGCTCCATACGTAGTCAGGTACTGCATCCAGATCGCCGCGCCCTCCACCGGGGAAAGATTGGGGGGATACTCGCCCAGTGCCGCGACCGGAGCAATTACTTTCTCGCCTGCCATGCCATATTCGGTCATCGAGAACGCCGGAATCGTCGCGGCCGTCTTGCCGATCCAGTCCGCATCAACGCCCGGTCCCACTTCCACGACCACCCCTGCCGCCTCATATCCAAGAGTGGACGGCAGCTTCGGATCTTCGAGATACATCCCGTGATAGAACATCGATTCCGCGCGATTCAGGCCTATCGCCTGAACGCGGAGCTTTACTTCACCTTTCCTCAGCTCCCGCAAGGGCAGGTCTTCAATCTGCAGGTTTTCCGGACCGCCCAGTTGATGAAAGCGAATGACCTTCGGCATAAACTTACTCCCCTCACAAATTGGACGGCGCCCTGCCTGGAAGGTTCGGAAACTCCGGGAGGCGCGAACCTTCTAACCACCCGCCGCAAAGCCCTTACCATTTTGCGCCTGAACCACGAGGCCCAGCGACTGATGTAAAATTTACTGCATAGCAACTCTGATTGTGCAGCCTGCCAGCGATGAGCCAAGTAAGGGGGTTTTCCCGACTCCGCTGCGGCTCCGGGAATCGACTTTACCACTTCCCGCGTGCAGCCGGTTCGAATCGGGAAATCCTCAGCATCAAGTATCGCTAACACAGAAGGTGACCTCTGACGCATAGACAGAAGATTGCTCCCCTCACCTCTCTTCGTTTCTTTGCGGCTTTTATCGTGATGCTTTATCACACGGCCCCCTTGGCGCTCAGGGTGAATGGCGCGCTGCCCATCGGCAACTTCATCAACATCAGCTTCATCTCCGTGGGCTTCTTCTTCACGTTGTCGGGATACATCCTCAGCACCGTCTACCTTCAATCGGAGAAGCCACTCGATCGCAAGCGTTTCTGGATCGCTCGTTTCGCCCGCATCTATCCCTTGTTTGTTGTCTCGCTTTTGATCGATCTGCCTCGTGTTATTCAGTTCAGGGTTGCAAGGCATGGTCTGAAATTGGCGCTCCTGGATACCTCCGTCACGCTCGCTGGCAACCTGGTCATGCTGCAAGCCTGGTTTCTCAAGCTGCGCTTCCTCAATACGCCGGTGTGGTCGCTTGCGGTAGAGACCGTTTTCTACCTTGTCTTCCCGTTTATCGGTTGGCGCTTGTGGAAAGCCTCGCCGCGAGCAGCCCTATGGGGATCGCTGCTGTTTTATCTGGGTGGCATGGCACTCGTAGCTGCAGCCATCCGCCTCAACATCGATGGAGAGATAATCAAGTTCAATCCTCTTTTCCATCTCCATGAATTCCTGATCGGCGTTTTCGTTGCCAGATGGCACTCTCAGAAGCTCCAGTTGACTCATTTCACAGCCACGCTGAAAGTATTTGCTCCCTGGATGGCAGGCGTCGCCCTGGGCCTCTTCATCGCCGCGATCTATGCCTTTCCAAAGATCAACGAACTGTATTTTCGTGACGGCTTGCTGTTACCGGCTTACGCGCTGGCGATCGTGGCCTTCGGTACCGGTAACCGCCATCTTGATTTTGTCTTTTCCTTACCCTGGTTGGTCGTGCTTGGAGAAGCCAGCTATGGCCTGTATCTGATCCACGAACCGGTCGGCTCCTACTTTGTCATGGCTGGATTGTGGGGCAAACTGTGGATTTACCCCATTTATCTTGCTGTCGCCGTCGCCTTGAGCCTTGTCGGCTTCTATCTCTTCGAGAATCGAGCCCGCCAGGCCATTCTTCACTGGGCGCACACCCGCTCAAAAGAGACCACAATGACGGCCTCCATCGCGCAGTAAGAATGATTACCTGTTTAGCCTCACTACTTACTGGATCAATGCACGAGGAACTGTCAATATGGTTTCAACCCACCAGTAGACAACCGGACCTATGTTTTCTCAATCCATCGGATAGAGGTACCAGATGACATTGCTCGACCGCGCTGTTCGCGTCGCCGCATGGCCTGTACCGTATCGAACGCTTGTCCTTCGCAAGCTTCTCCGGAGATGGCCGATAGGTTCCTACACAACCCGATTAGCCCTTGGCGCCGTGGACCGTCCCAATTACGGGTGGTGTACCTATCACGCTGCCCACCAGGCCCGCGAACTCGGCTACAAGGCTGTTACCGTGATCGAGTTCGGAGTCGCCGGCGGTAGCGGCCTGGTGAACCTCTGCAGGCACAAGCGGGAGACCGAGAAAGAGCTCGGCATCGAAGTTATCGTCGTCGGCTTTGACACTGGGGCGGGGCTTCCCGTGAGTCACGACTCCCGCGACCTGCTTTACTTCTGGCCCGCGGGATCGTTTCAGATGGACTGCGCGGCTCTGGAGAAGCGTCTCGACGGACAGGCCTCTCTCGTTTTGGGGGATGTTGCCGACACTGTCGCGTCGTGGCGGCCACGGCAGGACGCTCCCATAGGAGCCGTCATGTTCGATCTGGATTTCTACACGTCCACCATGGCGGCGTTCGGCTTATTCCAGCAGACGAACATCCTTCCCAGGGTCTGGTGTTATTTCGACGATATCCGCGGCTACCCCGGTAATGCCTACACAGACAGTATCGGCGAGCGCGAAGCCATCAAGCAGTTCAATCTTGCTCCCGATCGCCAGCGCCTCAACGACCATTTGTCTCCTGCTTACGTTTTCAAAGGTCTCCCGCTCGAACCCTGGCACGCGGATATCTACCTCTACCACCGGCTCAGTCACCCGCAGTACAACATCTGCCTCTCCAAGGTTGAGCGCCAGGAACTGAATCTGGAGTGATCGCCCGCTAAGCTACACCCACTCCCCTTGTCGCATCAGCGGCTCAGCATCGCCCGCAGCGGTAATACCGTCCACGTCCATCTCGCCTGAGCCGATCATCCAGTCCACGTGGATCAGGCTCTCATTCGCGCCCAGCCTGGCCAGCTCTTCCTTACTGAGCTTGTCGCCGTTCTTCAGGCAGGTGCTATACGCCTGTCCGAGCGCGATGTGGCACGCCGCGTTTTCATCGAAGAGCGTATTCGAGAAGAGCAGTCCACTCTGCGCGATCGGCGAGGAATGCGGCACCAGCGCCACCTCGGCCAGCCGCCGCGCACCCTCGTCGGTATCGATCATGCGCTGCAATACTTCCTGCCCTCGCGCCGCCTTCGCTTCCACCACGCGCCCGCCCTCAAAACGCACCTTGATCCCCTCGATCATCGTGCCCTGGTGGGAAAGCGGCTTCGTGCTTGTGACCACCCCATCCGTGCGTCCATTATGCGGAGTGGTAAACACCTCTTCCGTCGGCATGTTCGGAATGCAGTATTGCCCATTGTGCGCCGTCATCCCGCCGCCCAGCCACAGATGATCATCTGCCAGCCCGACCTTCAAATCCGTCCCAGGCGCTTTGAAATGCAGCGCCGAGTACCGTTTTTCATTGAGCAGATCCGCGCGGCGATGCAGCCCCGCATCGTGGCCCTTCCATGCCGCCACCGGATCCGCCGCGTCGACTCTCGACGCCGCAAAAATCGCATCCCACAGCCGCGCCAAAGCCTCATCCGCCTTCAGATTAGGAAACACAGTCGCCGCCCACGCCGGCGTCGCTGCCGCCACAATTGTCCAGTTGATATCGTGCCGCGTGATCAGCTCCAGAGCCGGCCGGTACGCCTTTGAGACCGCCTGGTTCGCGCGCCCCACCTTCTCCGGATCCTCCTGCGAAAGCAGCGCCGGATTGCCGCCCGCTACCGCCAGCCGCGCGGCGCCGCTTTTGAAAGCATTGGCCATGCCGTCATAGAGCCACCCGGCCGCGTAATCGAAGCTCTCGTTCGGCGCATACCTGTACCGCAGCAGCTGCGCGTCCTCGTCAGCCAGCAGCGTTGTCACCAGCTTCGCCCCGGCCTTGTAGGCCTGCTCGGTAATCCGCCGCACCAGCGGCAGAGTGTCGAGCGTCGCCGTCATGACCAGTTCCTGGCCGGGCGCAAGCCCCAGTCCTACGCGGATGGCGACTTCGGCAAGGCGGTCGAGTTTTTGTTCGTGAGTAAGAGAGGCAACAGGAGTTTCGATAACAGAGGCAGACATGCTTCCAGTTTAACGCTGGCCAATCAAGTGCGTCCGCAGTCGACCAGAAGCAAGCTCAGTTCTTGCCGCTGGCCCCTTGATCGCTGATCAGCACCACGTCCGAGCTCGATTGCCGTCGTGCGGTCGCCAATTCATTGGAGGGCGACGACGCAAAACTCCAGATAATCTCCTGCACTGGATCGGTCAGCGTGTGAGGGGCCGTACCGTCGAGCGGCTGATACAGGAGCACCCGCCCGCCATTTTGAAGGATGGAGTAGATCACCGCACGGGTGTCATGCGAATAGTCAAAATCACTGTTGATGATGTCGCTGACGTTCATGGGAACGACGGAGACCACACGCCGCGAGGCAATGTCGATCGACCTGAAATCGAAACTCGTGTTCGAAACGGCTGCCTGGTAGCCCGCCAGCCTTCCGTCGCTCGAAATTCGGTAAGCTTGCGTGGTGTTCGTGGGGAGTAGCTGTTTCGGTGTCCCTCCCGCAATAGGAACGGCCCAAAGCGAAGAGGTGAATCCACTTTCCCTGACCGAGTAATAGACCTGTCTGCTATCCGGAGTACAAAAAGGGACGCGCGAGACTCCTGTCGTTGTGAGCTGCGTGACCTCTCCTCCATCCGCATCCATACGGAAAATACGCGCTTCTCCGCCTCCTTTGGGAAAACCCGTGAAGAGGATATGGCCGTCGGGGCAGGCAGCGACAGTACTCCCGGGATCGATGTCCCCGGTATCGAATGTTTGTACCTTGCCGGTAGAGCGATCGATAGACCCGACTGCGATCTCCGAAATGATAAAGACCAGGCGGTCTTCCTTCGCCCAGGCAATCATGCTTGGAGCAATTCTCAAGGGCGTTGTCGAAAGCGGCGCTCTGCCTTCAGGCTTGTAATACGAAATGCTGGAATCGATGTTGGTGAGCACTGTTGCCAGGGTGCGTCCATCCCCGGATAGCGCAAGCTGGTTGTAGGCATTGACATCGTTGGTCACCGCGTGAAATGCCCCGGATGGAGCGGTAACGATCCCGATCTGAGAGTGGTCGGTGTGTGCCTTCTTGTAGAAGATCAGCAGGTGCCGGCCATCGGGCGTCCACACAAGGTTCGTCTCTCCGCTGGTCGGGCCTTGGAAAAGGACGCCGGGTGGGGCCGGAATCGTCTTCAAGGTCTTCGAGGAGAGGTCGAAAACCTGAATCGCAGCCGTGATTGCGGGTGGAAACGTGCCCGTCCACGCGATCCGGCTGCCATCGGGTGACCACACTGGCGGACCAAGATATTCCGGTGTTGCATAGATTACCTGGTTGTTGCTTCCATCCTTGCCCGAAACATGAATTTCGGAGTACTGGTCCTTACGGTCCGGAGTCCATTTGAGATAGGTGAAGCGGTTACCGTCCGGCGCAAAGCTGATGGTGCTGTCGATGTCGACGATCAGCTCTTTCGGAGTGCCGCCAAACACCGGCATGACATAGAGCGCGCTCAGAGAGTTATTCTCCGGCGTTCCCCGCGTGAAGTAGAGGTAGTTGCCGTCGGGCGAAAAAGTGAGACCGACGTAAGTGTTGCCGAATGCACCCAGGATCTGGGCATCGGTATTGGTGGCGGCATTCCTCACCCAGAGAGTTCGTTGGCTGCTGTCGTTCTTCACCTCGGCAAGAAAGCGTCCGTCGGAGGAGAACGCGATGTTCTCGATGTTGCCGGCATTGGTGATCTGGCTGACCGAAATCGACGCGAAAGGTTGGGAACGGGGCCAGAAGTGCCACGCGGCAAATCCCGCGGCGGCCAACACCACCAGCGCCGCCAGCGCGAACATCAGCCGGCGCGATTTTCCGGAAGATCTTGTGAGCAATGAGCACGCCTGTTGCGCTCACTGACCTCGATTGCCCGCTTGTCGGCGTCGCTCCGGAAGCTATTGCCCCCGTGATAGGCGTGACCGGCCCGCTCGTGCCCGGCTCAGCAGGTGTTGCGGTCGATGGCGCAGGAATAACGTTGCCCGAACTGCTTTTCCGCTGCAGGCGCTTCAGGTCGGCACGCATGTCGGCGGCAGACTGGTAGCGGAGTTCGCGGTCTTTTTCCAGCGCCCTGTTCAGCAACTGCTCAAACTCCGCCGGGAGCTGAGTGTTGAGCGAAACCGGGGCGGTTGGCGCATGATTCAGGATGTTGTCGAAGACGACCGCGGTCGTGCCTCCCTGAAAGGGATGCTGTCCCGTGGCCATCTCATAGAGGACCACGCCGAGCGAGAACAGATCGCTGCGCGCGTCCAGTGCCTCACCTCTCGCTTGCTCCGGAGACATGTAAGCGATAGTGCCGACCGACAAGCCCTCTCTCGTTATCGGCTTCACAAAGGTGGGCATCTGAGGATCGGTGCTCGTTGCATAACCATCGATCGTGCTATCGAGCTTCGCAACGCCGAAATCCAGCAGCTTCGCCTGCCCCGAGTTCGTCAGAAAGATATTCGCCGGCTTGATGTCGCGATGCAAAACTCCTTTCCGGTGTGCCGCGTCCAGCGCATCGGCCAGTTGCGTCCCCATCTCCAGCAGCCGAGGATACGGCATCGCATGGCTGTGATACGCATCCTCCAGGCTGCGGCCCTCGAGCAGCTCCATCACGATAAAAGGCGATTCCGCCGACTCGTTCAGCTCATGAATGATGCAGATGCCGGGGTGATTCAGCGACGAAGCCGCGCGAGCCTCAAGCCAGAAGCGTTCCAGCGCAGCACTATTCTCACTTATTGTCTCGGCGAGCAGCTTGACTGCGACATGGCGGCCAAGCTTCTGATCGACAGCCTCATAAACGACGCCCATTCCACCCTGGCCGAGCCTGCGAACGATCTTGTAATGGCCAAGGAGCGTGCCGGACGACAGATCTTTCACGCTCAACATCTTGCCTATCTCAGCGGAGAACGGCAAGGAAATAAGAGGTTTTGGTCTCCAGGAATTATCTCGGCGCGCTCACGACATCTTCTCCAGAATCCCCGACCGCCGCACCCACTGCCCGCCCTGTTTTTCGAGGTACACCCACTCGCCGGCATTGCAGAAATTCGCGCACCAGACGTTCACGTAAACCAGCGCGGCCGTCCGGTCGTTATTGAAGTACACTCCGCTGAAAAACGTAATCCCGGCATTTGGAGATCGTGCGCTGCGAACATCGTTTACCTGCTGTTCATTCAGCAGGGGAAGCGAAGGGGCGGGGTGAAAGCTGTTCACCGTGAGCTGGAATCGCTGATATTTTCGAATCTCAAAATCCCGAGCCGCCTCGTTGAAGGCTCTCTCATTTTCAGGCGGAGCCTTGAGCTGTCCTTTGGGAGGAACGGCCGGGTTCATATCCGAAATGTTGACGGTAGTAGCTGCAAGGCCCCAATCCTGTATGTTCTGTGGAGAGATGTGGTCGAGCGGTGCTTTTGGCAGGAGCAGAGAATAAATCGCATACGAGTCATTCGCGCGATCGGCCGGCACCGGCACGGCGTCGCGATCCGCTCCCGCCGGAACCGCTATGCATAAACTGACGGCAATCGTGGCGAAGACTAGCGCTCTTCGGAGCATTTTCGCCTCCTGCAACATGGGATAATGACGCGCACTTGCCCTCACTCGTTCGATCAACGCCCCGGCGGCGAATTAGAACTTCTCTAGTTCAGACGCTCGCGCTCAGTCAGAAGATTCAAGTCGGACTCACGACACCTTCTCGAAAATGCCTGACCGTTTGACCCAGTTGCCGCCGTGCTTTTCGAGATAGATCCACTGTCCCTGCGCGCAGAGATTCGCGCACCAGTTGTTCATGTACACGAGCGCCTCATGATGGTTCGCGCTGAAATACACCTCGCTGAAGAACGTCACACCCGGATAACCCGCATATTTCTCCCGCAGGCCCCCCGGGTCCACCGCTGTCTTCGCGCGGCGAAGCTCCGCCACCTGGCCCCGCATTCATCAGGTCGTACGGTTGAGAGAGGTTGAACTGATTCGTCAGCTGAATCCGCTGGTTTTTGCGCGCCTCATAATCACGGACAGCCTCGTGAAAGCGCTTCGGATGCTCTTTCGGCGCTTTTAACTGCCCCTCCGGTGGAATCGCCGGATTCATATCCGCAATGCTGATCGTGGTATCCGCAATCGCCCATCGCTGATTTTGCAGCGAAGACATCGAATCGAACGGAGCGCCCGGCATCAGCAGGGAATAGATGGCATAAGAGTCATCCGCGCGATCCGGAGGCATCGGCGACGCGCCCGTATCGGCAAGTACGGTGTCCCGCGGAGCGGAGGCGCCAAACACCATCACAATCGCAGCTAAGATCAGCAACTTTCGGAGCATACGAGCCTCCTCGAAACGATGCGGGAGTTCCCAAACTTAAAGACGCGCCGCCAGCGCCGGGCGTTTCCCGCTCAGTGCGCGTCCGGCGCGCCCGTCGCCAGCTCCCACGGAGCAAGCCCCTTTGCCGGAGCATCCACATCGCGTCCCTTCACCCGATCGTACATATACTCATCGCTCACCGATCCGAGCGCCTCGTTATACAGAACCGGCTCGCCGACCACCTCACGCATCTCTTCCGAGAAGAGATGCTCCGCCTTCAGCCGGTCGGCCGTCGCCGCTACCTCGATCTTGCTTGTTTTGAAGAATTTCTGGAACCCGCGATCGAGCAGATGCGCTATATCCCCGCCCAGCACTACGCCCGGCTTCGTCACCAGAGCAACGCCCTTGCCGCCCTTTACCGGCGCAATCACGGCCGCGCATCCATGCTTCGAGATACGAAAAGCCCCTGCCACTCCCCCTGCGACTCCGGGAGCACTTTGAACATCAAATTGAAGGCTGCGAAGCTGGTTGAGAACTTCGTCGAAAGTGGGCGTCTTGATCTTCCTGGGCATAATGGCCTCTGGATGGGTTTCAGCCTGCGATTGTGATGTTTGCGCGCCAAAGTTACACTAAAAGCTGACGCAATTGGCTCCTCCACTGTCGCATATTGGAAGGGAGCCCGCAACGCACTTCGAAAAGCAGTTCAGCGCGGCACGCGCAGTCGCTTATACAGATGGCAACATTGACCAATCCGGCGACCCTCTCCCTCGGGACCCCTCTTCCCCTTGGCACTACGATCTTAGACCGCATCGGCAACACGCCTCTCATCCGCCTGGAGCGCCTCACCGCGCACCTGCCCGGCATTCAGATCCTGGGCAAGGCCGAATGGGCCAACCCCGGCGGATCCGTCAAGGACCGCGCCGCCTCGGCGATTGTCGCCGACGCGCAGCAACGCGGCCTGCTCACGCCCGGCAAGCACCTTCTTGACGCCACCAGCGGCAACACCGGCATCGCCTACGCCATGCTCGGCGCGGCCATGGGATTCCCAGTCACCCTCTGCGTCCCGTCGAATGTCTCCCTGGAACGCAAGCGCATCCTCGCCGCTTACGGCGCCCACGTCATCTGGACCGATCCCGCCGACGGCTCCGACGGTGCCATCCGCAAGGCCCGCGAACTCGCCGCCGGCGCACCCGAGAAATACTTCTACGCCGACCAGTACGGCAACAATGCCAACTGGCGAGCCCACTATCTCGGTACCGCCAACGAAATCTGGGAGCAGACCGACGGGCAGATCACGCACTTCGTTGCCGGACTCGGCACCAGCGGCACCTTCGTCGGAACCACCCGCCGCCTCAAGGAGTTGAACCCCGGGATCCAGTGCATCTCCATGCAGCCCGATTCGCCCTTCAACGGCCTCGAAGGCCTGAAGCACATGGCGACGGCCATCGTTCCGCCGATCTACGACTCGACCTTGGCGGATCGTAATATCGAGATGGAAACCGAAGCCGCCTACGCCATGGCCAAGCAGCTCGGCCGCACCGAGGGCGTGCTGGTCGGCGTTTCAGCTGCTGCCGCCGTAGCGACGTGCCTGCGCATCGCCGAAGAAGAGGCTGCTGCTGGAAAAGAAGCCATCATTGTTACAATTTTGGCCGACGCCGCAGACAAGTATCTGAGCGAGCGGTTCTGGGAAGAGTAAGGGAAGTAAAGGGAGGACGAATCCGTCCATGCTGAAGCTGACTGAGCAGACATACGACGCCATCCGACGCCACGGGGAAGAAACCTATCCCCATGAGTGTTGCGGCGTGCTGCTCGGCCACTCAACAGAAGGCGTGAACGCGGTCGAAGACGCAGTCCGTGCCGGCAACACCCGCACCGACTCTGCCCACAACCGGTACCACATCGCCCCACAGGAGCTCATCCGCATCCAGCGCCAGGCTCGCGAGCGCGCTCTCGATATCGTCGGCTTCTACCATTCGCATCCCGACCACCCCGCGCAGTGGTCGCCAACCGATTTCGCCGAGGCCCACTGGCTCGGCTGCTCCTACGTCATCACCTCCATTCATCAGGGTGTGGCGAAGGAGACGAATTCGTTTCTGCTCACGGGAACGAGCGAAGAGAACAAGGTATTTGAGAACGAGTCGACGGAAGTCGCCGTCCTCGAAGCCGAGCGATGTTGATCGCAATTCTCAATCGCTCCCGCTTCGGACCCTGCTTCTGAAAAAGTCCGATCTTCCCGCAACGGTTCTGTCATCTCTGACCGGAACCCCGAGTCATTACAAGGACGATTCGCGATGAAAATCCATATCCCCACGCCACTGCGCGTATATACAGACAAGCAGGATACTGTCGGAGTCGAAGCATCAACCGTAGGCGAAGCCCTTGACGCGCTGACCGCGCAGCACCCCGATCTCAAGAAGCATCTCTACTCCGACGAAGGCAAGCTCCGCGCATTCGTAAACGTTTATCTCAACGATGAAGACATCCGCTACCTTCCCGAGAAGGAAGCCACGCGGGTCAACGGCAACGACGCGCTGTCCATCATCCCGTCTATCGCGGGCGGGAGCTAGCTGGGACTTGCCATGGGAAAGAGGAAGCTCAAGTTGATTCGCCGCTCGCTGGGTGCGCTCATCATTACTGCGGCAATTGGCGCTGGCGCCCCGCCAGACTGTAACTGCCACTGGGCCCGATACCATGCTCTTCACCGATCCCCAATACGGCGTGAGCTTCCGATATCTGAGCGATGATTGGACATTCAGCAAACAACCTGACTTCTATCTTCCGCCCGCTATTTCCTCCGCTGCCTCGCCCATTCGCGGATCGGTCTACACCAAGAAGATCCGCGGTATTCCATCCTGGCCGGACACATATCTTGTTGGCGCGGAATTCAGCTACGCGGCTCAGCGCGAAAATTCGCCCGGCGACTGTAAGAGACTTGCCAATCCCAGCGGAACGGATGCAAGTAAGGTGTCTGATCAAACCCTCAATGGGTTGTCCTTTCATCATGGAGTATTCGAGGGTGCTGGTATGGGGCATGAAGCAACCGAAAATATCTACACGATCCAGCAAGGGAAAGCATGCCTGCTCTTCGATCTTGCGATTCACACTACCGGTGTAAGTGGAGACAAGACGCCCCGTCCTCTTACCCCGGCTGAAAAAGAAACAATCGAAAAGTATCTGATCTCAATCCTTGAAAGTGTAAAGATCGAGGCGAGACCGTAAAGAACAGGGCCGAACCGTAGAACTTGAGGGAATAAAGAAGGAAAACCAATGGCAACCACACTCGAACATCCCGCGGCTCTGCCGCAGCTCAGCAACAACGAGATCGCCCGCTACTCGCGCCATCTCCTTCTGCCTGAAGTCGGCCTCGAAGGCCAGCAGAAACTCAAGGCCGCGAAGGTCCTCTGCGTCGGCACTGGAGGCCTTGGCTCGCCCCTCGCCTTCTACCTCGCCGCCGCCGGAATCGGCACCCTCGGCCTGGTTGACTTCGACGTTGTCGACGAGAGCAACCTGCAGCGCCAGATCATCCACACGACCGCCGACGTGGGCCGTCCCAAGATTGACTCCGCCGACCGAGAAGCTCAAGGCGCTCAACCCGTACCTCAACGTCGTCAAGCACGAGACGATGCTCACCAGCGCCAACGCCCTCGAAATCATCCGCGACTACGACATCGTCGCCGACGGCACCGACAACTTCCCCACGCGCTATCTCGTCAACGACGCCTGCGTGCTCACCGGCAAGCCCAACGCCTACGGGTCGATCTTCCGCTTCGAAGGCCAGGCCAGCGTCTTCGCCACCGAAGAGGGCCCCTGCTACCGCTGCCTCTATCCCGAGCCGCCACCGCCGGGCCTCGTCCCGTCCTGCGCCGAAGGGGGAGTCCTCGGCATCCTGCCCGGCCTCGTCGGTGTCATCCAGGCGACGGAGGTCATCAAGCTTATCCTCGGCAAGGGCGAGCCTCTCATTGGCCGCCTGCTCCTCGTCGACTCCCTCAACATGCGCTTCCGCGAGCTCAAGCTGCGCAAGAACCCCGACTGCCCGGTCTGCGGAACTCACCCGACCGTGACCAAACTCATCGACTACAACCAGTTTTGCGGCATCACTCCCGAACCAAAGGCGGCATCAGTGAACGGAACTCCAGTACAGAACGGCATCCCGCAGATCACCGCGGTCGAGCTCAAGAAGCGCCTCGACAACAAGGACGACATCTTCGTCCTCGACGTGCGCGAGCCCCACGAATACCAGATCGCTAACCTCGGCGCGAAGCTCATCCCCCTCAACGACCTGCCCGCCCGCGCCGGCGAGCTCGACAAAGACGCCGAGATCATCGTCCACTGCAAGTCCGGCGGACGCAGCCAGAAGGCCTCGGAATTCCTCGCCCAGAACGGCTTTAAGAAAGTCTGGAACCTCGCCGGAGGCATCACCGCCTGGTCGAACGATGTCGACCCCAAGATCCCGAAGTATTAGCCTTTGCGGGACTGAGTCAGTTACCGAAAATGCGACTTCGCAGGTGAGCTGATCGGCAATCATTCACTCATTTGCCGGTTTTCACGATGCAGCCGCTCAGTGTATATCGCCACACTTCATGGTGACTTTCTCTGATTACGACAACATGCTCGGGCAACTGCACACCATCTACGGTCTGGTAGGTGTAGGTGAAGATCAGGCGGTTGCCCGGCTCAAATTTCCCGTCTTCACCCCTGGTCAATGAGGTCAAAAGGAAGCCCTGCGGCCCAGACGCGAAGGATGTCTCGAAATGGTCGGACTGTCCTTTCGCGCTAACGCTCTGCACGCGCATATCGGGAGCGAGAACCATCTCGGCATCAAGGGTCTGTACCTTGAAGGTGAGTTTGTAGCCAGATGGGGATTGGTCGAAGGAAACCGGTGTACCAGGACTCGGAAATATCATATTTGTACTTGCGAACAACCAGTCATTGAGACTTTTCTCCACCGCGTGCGCCAGCAGACCCACGGCCATACCGTGATAGGGAAGCTTGTTCAATTCGTGCTTGGAGAGTCCGGCGGAGAGGGCAGCCATCTGTCGCGTCACTATGACGCGGTTCTGAAGCGGCTGAATGAGCTTTTCGATTTCCTCGTCTGTCCCTTCATCGCCTACGCGCGGCGCCTCAGTGAAGTGCTCCTTCCAACTGAAATCGACATCACAATGGAAGGACAGCAAGTTCCTGTTGAACGGAGCGTCGTATTTTCCCCGCGCTTCAATGAGTAACGCCTGGTCTGTTTTTGTTGCTTGAGCGTGGCAGAACATAGCGCAAAAGCAGAACATGATCAACGCACGATAAGTCTGCATCAGAGAATCTCCACTGAACGGAAATGAGGCCTGAGCTGGAGAACAAGTGCAGCCATCATACTGGCAACGTCTCGACGGGGGCACCGTAACTCCGAAAATGCCTTAAAAATCAAACCATGCAAGAGATCGCGGCGTGCCCTTCGGCGCGCCGTTTTCTTTTGCCTGCCTGCGTAAGCGGCCTGCACCAGCGCGCAATACACCGCAAACGCCACACCGGCAATCAGTCCAGCTGCTGAGAATAAGATGGCCATCGTCCGTATCCCCTCCGGATTCCGAAATGCCGATGCGTCCAGGCGTCCCTGATTCATCGCAAGATAGAAGAGAAGCATGGTTAACAATCCCATCACCGCGCCAAGCAGCGCCGCAGTGATCCAGTAAAACTCGGCTACGATCTCCGTACGAAGGAGCAGCACGACCGGCAGCCCAACCACCACCCATCCCAGCATTGAAACAATCCAGATCGCAAGGGACAAGCCCATTGCCTGCGCGATGTCTAGGTTCCAAACCTTCTTGGCCTCAGGGAACATATGCAGAAGCGGCAACGCTGAAATAAGCAAGAGCACCAGCAGCGACACAACATTTCCCGCCATCAGCCCCACAAACGAGTAGCCAATCTTCTGTGCAAAACCTAATTTCACTTGGGCAGCGCTCATGACGTCTCCCCATACACCACTTCCAGCAACTCCCCTGCCAGCCGATGCAGCGGCCTCAGCAGCGGAATCCCCGCAATCCTTCAGCGTCACCAGCAGCATCTTCAGCGTCTTCTCGAAGAGAATCTTCGTCCGCTGCTGCTCCGGTGACTTGTCATACACCCAGAAGAGGATCAGCCCCATCTGGTACATCCACAGCAGCCGCGGCAAGTACGGGCTCACGCTCGCCGGCAGTTTTACCCCGGAATCCTTGACCGCCCGCTCGAAAAAGCCGATATCCCGCTCGCGAATCGCCGCTGTCTCTTTGCTGAATGGCGACAGTGGATGTTCGGGATCCGTATGCGCCGTCAGCGTTGCCAGCAGCTTGCGATTTGGCGTAAACTCATCGAACTTCGCCGTGATGATCCCCCGCAGTCTCGCTTCGAGCGTCCGGCTGCGGTCCAGCATGGTCCCGATCGCGGCCGCCATCTCGTCTGTCGAGCGCTCGTAAAACGCCATGACGATCGCGTCCTTCGAGTCGAAGTAGTAATAGGCAGCGCCCACGGCTACCTTGGCCTCGGCCGCGATCTCCCGCATTGTGGCCCGTTCGAAGCCGCGCTCCCGAAACACCGTCAGCGCAGCTTCGAGAATCCTGGCCCGCGTCTCCTCTGACTTCGCGCCCGCGGCCTTGCTTTCTCCGTGCTTCTTCATCTTTTGTCCCCTTCCGGTTCAAGCCGCCAGTCCCTCCGGAGCCGATCCCCGCCTCCGCATTCGCGCCAGTACGTACATGTTGAAGAAGTGCATCCCGCCGAGAATGAGCAGCACCACCCCGATCTTGGTGCTCTCCAATTCGATTGCCTCGCGCACCGTCGCCAGCGCGCTTGTCGTCTTCAGCGCCAGCGCGATATACCCGATGTTGATCAGATAAAACCCCACCACCAGCAGGTGATTCACCGAATCGGCCAGCTCCGCATTGCCGCGGAAGGCATCGAGCAGAAAGATTCTGCCGCTGCGGTAAAGGGTCCGCGCCACCCAGATGGTAAGCGCAACGCTGATAGCCAGATAGCTTGCGTAGCATGCGACGATCGACATTGTTTTCTCCTCCAGTTTCATTATTTGAACGTGTTCAAAACTGAGAATAGGCCCGCACCGGAGTAAAGTCAAGACATTTTTGAACATGTTCATATCTTTCTGGTAAAGAGCGAATCCCGCTCATCCAACCGGATGAGAACGATACCGTTTACCCTCCGCATTCATCCCTTTGCCGATCGCTCCCTTGTGTGCGTATACTCCCGTTTGCACTCAGAAGGCTCGTGCCTTATGGATCTCATTCTTGTTCGAATTGCCTTTTTCCTGGTTCTTTCGGTCGTCTGTTATTTCTTCCGGCCTTTCGGCCTCAACCCGTGGACTTCCGCCGCCGTTGGCGCGGCTGCGTCAGTCCTGGTCATTGCCTTTGAGCTGCGCCTGCGCGCTCTCAGCCTGCGGCGCCTCCTGGGAGCCGTGGCCGGCAGTATCCTCGGTATCCTCGGAGCCTTCCTCATCTCGCTCGTCCTGCGCAACAGCCTGGCTGCCGGACCCACGCAAAGCCTCCTGCAGATCTTTGTCCTGCTGCTGATGTGCTACATCGGCCTCGTTATCGGCACGAACAAGGGCGACCTGCTCAACCTCGGAGCGCTCGGCGATCTCTTCACCTCAGAACGCGGCGTCGCCCGCCGCAACCTGAAGGTCCTCGATACCAGCGCCATCATCGACGGCCGTATCGCTGACATGGCCGAGACCGGCTTCCTCGAAGGCGCGCTCGTCGTCCCCGAGTTCATCCTCCGCGAGCTCCAGATGGTCGCCGACTCGCAGGATGCATCCCGCCGCCAGCGCGGCCGCCGCGGCCTCGACGTCCTCCAGCGCATGCAGGGCAACTCGCTGCTGACCATCCAGATCGTCCAGGACGACTATCCGAATATCCGCGAAGTCGACCTCAAGCTGCTCGAATTAGCCAAGGATCTCGATGCCAAAATCGTCACCAACGACTTCAATCTCAACAAGGTCGCCCACCTGCACAACGTCTCCGTGCTCAACATCAACGACCTGGCCAACTCCCTCAAACCCGTCGTCCTCCCCGGCGAAAAAATGAACATCGTTATCCTCAAAGAGGGCAAGGAGTACAACCAGGGCGTCGGCTATCTCGACGACGGCACCATGGTCGTCGTGGACCATGCCCGCCGCATGATCGGCCGCACGGTCGAAATCTCCGTGACCTCCGTACTCCAGACCGCTTCCGGCAAGATGATCTTCGGCAAAATGGACGACCCCGGCCGTATGGAAGGCACCCGCGGCATGGAAATCGCCAACTAAATCTGCGCCTGTCATTCTGAGCGCAGCGAAGAATCCATACGATCTTCGGCCGCAATTTGCTCCGGGCAGTCTTTACACCGATCTCTGCGCATTAACCCCCGGTTCCAATATTGAACAACCCTGCGAACTATTACTGAAGTCTTACATCATCAGCGTTCCCGATTCGCTACGTTAAAAGCAGGAGTGGTGATTCGCAAGTAGTCTGTGATTTAAGGATGAATATGCTGGCAGAAATCGCACCCTCAACCGAAGCCCTTTCCACCGAAACGCTCGAAGCCGACTCGCGCTCTCTCACCCAGAGCCGCTCCGGCCGCTTCAACTGCAACTTCGCCTTCTGGATCGCCACCTTCCACTTCGGTGCCATAGCCGCCTTTTTCTTCTTTAGCTGGTCAGCGCTCGCCGTCACCGCTGTGCTCTGGGTTCTCGGACAAAACGTCGGCATTGGCATGAGCTATCACCGCCTGCTCACGCATCGTGGATACACCACGCCAAAGTGGGTCGAATACATCATGGCCGTCTGCGGCACGCTCGCCCTCCAGGGTGGACCCATCTACTGGGTCGCCGTTCACCGCCTCCATCATCAACTCACTGATCGCCCCGGCGACCCACACTCGCCCCGCGACGGCAAATGGTGGTCGCACACCGGCTGGATCCTCCAGGGCACTTTGCGCAACCGCAACGCCCTGCTCATGCGCTACGCTCCTGACCTGACACGTGATGCGTTCTACGTCTGGCTCAGCCGCTATCACTGGGTCCCGGTCACCCTCATCGGCGTCGGACTCTACTTCGCTGGCGGTTGGCCCTGGGTCTTCTGGGGAGTCTTCCTTCGCGTTACCCTCGGCCTGCATGTCACCTGGCTGGTCAACTCAGCGACCCACATCTGGGGCTCACGCCGCTTCGACACCCGCGATGACTCGCGCAATAACTGGTGGGTCGCCCTGCTCACCGGCGGCGAGGGCTGGCATAACAACCACCACGCCCATCCCGTCTCCGCCCGCCACGGCATGGCCTGGTACGAAATCGACGTGAATTACCTCGGCATCCGCCTGCTCGGCTTCCTGGGGCTCGCCCGCCGCATCAAGGTTCTCGGAGCCAAATCCGGCCCGGCGCGCATCATTCACGGCTAGCCGTCATCAGCAGACCGCTCACTCAGTAATCACCCGATCCGCCCACTCAACCAGCGACACAAATATCTGCGGATTACCAAACTTCGCACCCCACAGATCAAGTTCCGCCTCCGTTACAGATCGAGCACGGGAACAGGCGCCGCAGGCATAAATCTGCACATGTCTTGCCACGACTTTGTTCATGGTCTCGATCAGCGGAGGCCAACCTACCGGAACCACTGCGCTGGCCTCCGACTTCCTCATCAGCGACACCGCTTCGCCCAGCAGAAAAATTTGTACCGAGTGTCCGGCCTCCGACAGCGCCAGCCCGTGAAGAAACGGAAAGGCTGCTTTCGTCGGATCGTCCGAACCCCACGCACTCTTCATCATGATGTTCAATGACTTTCGTGGGGTGGCAGGCGTCTGCGCCAGGGAGGCTAAGCCGGCAAATGGCAAAGCCATCATTTGTAGGAGAAAAGACCGTCGGGCCATAATCTCGTCCTCAGCTTTGAACTTGCATTGACTGCGGGGGGGAGCGAACCCATTACAACATGATTGAATGAACGCCGTCAGTTGATTCCCAATAGCCGTGTAACGGTAGACCGGCAGTCCTTCACTATCCAATAATTCCGGCCGATGAGCGACACCCTGCGCGGGCTGTGTCTCTGACCAAGCCGCTGAAAGGGATCGCCAGTGATCTACTTTGACCTGCTTCTGTTTCTTGTTGTGTTAAGCGTTGCCTTCGTACTCTGTCGAACATCCACCCGCATCGTCATCGTCCCCACTCCCGCCGATCAGGTCGCGGAAAACGAAGGCATCATCGAGATATCAAACCGATGGACGCGCCACCGCCCTTCTTTCTGGCGCTGGCGATGGAAAGACGAGAACGGCGAGCCCTGCTGGATTCCAAGACTGGAAAGGATCACCCCATTCTGGGGACCGCTCGCCAGAAAGCCTCCCCAGCGTCGAAACCCAGCCTGTACGATTTCTGAGTGAATCAGCCGCCCGACCGCCAATTCGACGCCGTCATTCTCGGAGCAGGCGCCGCCGGTCTCATGTGCGCCATCGAAGCCGGCCGCCGTGGACACCGCGTCGCCATCCTCGACCGCGCCTCGCGCCCCGGCAAGAAGATCCTCATCTCCGGCGGAGGCCGCTGCAACTTCACCAACATCCACTGCCGCCCGGAAAATTTCCTCTCCGAAAATCCTCACTTCGCGAAGTCCGCGCTCGCTCGCTACACGCCCGCCGACTTCCTCGCCCTGGTCGAGAAGCACCGCATCCCCTGGCACGAAAAGAAGCTCGGCCAGCTCTTCTGCGACCGCGCCTCCAGCGACATCCTCGACATGCTCGTCGCCGAAGCAGCCGAAGCCGGCGTCACCCTTCTCTGCGATGCAAACATCACCGAAGTCCGCCGTGACGACACCTTCCACGTCGTTACCGAGACCGGCGAATTCCGTGCTCCCGCTCTCATCGTCGCCACCGGCGGCCTGTCCATCCCCAAAATGGGAGCAACCAGCTTCGGCTACGACCTCGCCCGCCAGTTCGGCCTCAATATCGTCGAGCCCCGCCCCGCGCTCGTCCCATTTGTTCTCGCCCCTGCCGATCAGCAAGGCCTCTGCGATCTCTCCGGCGTCTCTACTCGCGTCATTGCCTCCATCGGCCGCCGCCGCTTCGACGAGAACCTGCTCATCACCCACCGCGGACTCAGCGGGCCTGCCATTCTGCAGATTTCGTCTTATTGGCGCGAAGGCACAGCTCTCTCGCTCGACCTCGCCCCGCAGCAAAAGCTCGCCTTGAATTCGTCTACGCAACGCGACCTTCCCGCGCTCCGCACCCATCTGCGAACCATCCTTCCGCTGCGCCTCGCCGACCGCCTGCTCGACCTCGACCCTCCCACTGGCTTCACCAACCATGCCCTCGACTCCTGGGAAGACCGCTGGCACCACTGGCCGCTCACGCCCGAGACTACCGAAGGCTACGCCAAGGCTGAAGTCACCGCGGGAGGAGTCGACACCTCCGAGCTCTCCGCTAAAACCATGGAGAGCCGCATCCCTGGCCTCTTCTTCATCGGAGAAGTCGTCGACGTCACCGGCCACCTCGGCGGATTCAACTTCCAGTGGGCCTGGGCCTCGGGAGCCGCCGCCGGCCGTGCGCTGTAAGCTCGCCCTCATATGTTGTCATCCTGAGCGGAGCGCCGCAGGCGCGCAGTCGAAGAGCCTGTCCTGAGCGAAGCGAAGGAACCTGCTTTCTCAATTAGCCACGATCGAGGGTGCCCCATCCTGAGCGTAGCGAAGGGTGGGAAGGAGCAAACCCATATGTTGTCATCCTGAGCGGGTGAGTTGATTTTCAGATATTGCTGATTTTTCGAGAGATAGATGGCCTATTTTTGGCTGTGTAGGAACTGTGCAGGTTATTTCTCGATTTCTGTGCATTTCTTGAATGCGAGACACCATTCTACGGCACGATTCATAGGTTAGAGGCTGTGTCCTAAGCCCATGCCGTGTTCGATGACCGGCGCGATCTCCGGCTGCGGCGGCGTGATGGATTGCTCCGGCTTCATCGCTGGCATGTGGGCGCTCTCATGGGACACGTCATGCCCTAATGCTTCCGGCAGCTTCTCGCGGTCGTTGGTGTAAAGCTGCGCGTCCTCTGCGCCGCGCGAGACGGCGACGTAAGCCATGCGGCTGTTGAGCAGGTCTTTCGCGGCCAGCTCGGTATCGACATGAATCAATACGCGCTCGGCAGTCTGTCCCTGGCTGGAATGGCTCGTCACCGCATAGCCGTGATCGAGATGGGGATGCTCGCGCGGATCGAGCTGCACGTCACGGCCTCCGTCCATCTTCAAGCGCATCTGCCCGTCCTGGCCGATGGCTTCGACCGTTCCTAATTCGCGGTTGGCAACCTTCAAATCATTGGCCGGTGCGGTGAACTGGATGCGGTCGCCAACGGCGAAGCTGCGCGGTTCCTCGCGGTACACAGAAACGCCCTGCTGCCGTCGTGGATCATAGGTCAGCTCGGAGCCATCGGCCCGCACCACGGTTAACAGGTTTTTCTCAGCATCCACGCTCTTGACCCGCGCGTATTCGCCACGCTCCATGCCAGTCTCTTTCGATGCGCGAGCGTAGCGCACTACATCGTTGAACTCGTACCGCGCTGCCCATGTCCGCTCCGGCCCGGTGAGGTCCTGGCGCGGCACAAGCGCCTCGATGCGATGCTCGTCTTTATTGACCAAGCCGCGCTCCTGCATCTCGGCACGAATCGCCAAGTTGATCTCCACGCGGGAACGGTTGTCGGGAGAGACAACCAGCGTACCCTCCGGCGACTTCGCATATTCCTTTGCTATCGCGGCGATGCGTTCCTCGCGTCCTGCAATCTCATGGACGCGGCCCTGCCGCTCCAAACCCTGCACGGCCTCGCGCACCTCGCCACGCGCAAGCTGCTCGACCACCTGTTTCAGCTCCGGGTCTTTCTGGCGGACGATCTCTTCGAGCTTGACTGTTTTCATGCCCGCATCCTGGAGCTGCGCGAAGGGACGCCCGGCCTCGACTGCCTCATGCTGCCGACGATCACCTACCAGCAACACGCGGTCATTGGGATGAAGGCGATTTACAAACTCGTGCATCTGTTTGGTGGACGCGAGCGAGGATTCATCGAGCACATACAGGCGGCGCTCTCCGGTGTCTGGCTGCTGCCCGCGCGCAAGATGCTTTTGCAGCGTGGATGTTTCCATACCGGCATCGGCCAGCTTTTGCGCCGCGCGGGACGTGGGCGCAAAGCCTTCGACTTTGTATCCTTGCGCCTCCGCGCCTTCACGGATGACGGCCAGCGTCGTGGTCTTCCCCGCGCCGGCGACGCCATCCAATCCCACCATCTTTTCGCGGGAAAGAAATATCTGCATCGACGGCCTGACGCTGCGAGGCATTCAGCTCCGGGTGGCGGTCCTCCGTCGCAATCCGAATCTGCGGAGAAACCAGCATCGGGTCATTCACTCCACGCTGATTGCCTTCCTGCATCCGTGCGACGATCTCGCGTTCCATGCGAAGCATCGCGGCGGTCGTGTACTGCTGTCCTGCTCCGCCATGATCGACGGTGCGGAACTCGCCTCGCGCGGCCCGCTGCTCGAACTCCTGCCGGACATGGGCATACGTTGTTTCACCCATGCCGCGATTAAGCGCCGCTTCCAGAAGGTCGCGCCGGTCCAGCACGGCGGAACGCTCGAAGAGATGATCGCGGGCATAGGTTACGGCCTGCTGCGCGATTCGGTCGGGTTCGTAGACGTGGCGCTGTTCATGCGCCCGCGCCTCGGCCACAACTTTGTCGGCCTGGTGTCCATATTGCGCGGCCAGATTCCGATGCCTCTCTAATACCTCTTCCGGCGATAGCAGTTCCTTACTGTCCCGCGTCCTGTGTGCGGCAACCTGCGCGGCTCCCGCTCCGTCTATTCCCATCTCGCGCAGATGGTCTTTGATCTGCTCGCGGCGTGGGCTGCTGGCCTCCAGATACTCTTTCGTATACCCCTTGATCTCCGGCTGCCCATGCTTGCCGCGCTCCAGCTCGTAGCCCAAACCCTGCAACCGCATCGACAGCTCGGAACGGTAAACGCTAGTGGCATAGCGTTGCGAAGCGAATAGCTCCTGCGGCTGCAAGGCGCGGGTTTGTCCGTTGTCGCGTTCGGTGACGTTGAAGATCACAGCATGGGTATGGAGCTGCGGCGCAGCGTAACCGTCCACAGGCCGCGCGGTATCGTGCTCAAAGGTTGCCGCAACGAATTTGCCTGTTGTCTCCGGCGCGTGGACGTTGCCGATGCGGGCCTGTGTGTACTTCCCCAACTCGTTAAGCGCCACGCGGACGCTCTCCCGATGCGCCTCTCTTACACGCTCATCGCCGCCCACAAGGGCGGTGAGAGAAACTGACTTCGGCGCGGAGAACGTAGCATCCCAACCGGCGCGATGCTCTACGCTTGTCACTTCCTTGCCGAATTTGCCCTCATAGGTTTTCGAGACCTGATGGCGAACGAGCTGCGCTTCCGTGTGCGGATGCTGGCCTTCGGTCAGCCTGCGCAAAGTGCTCATTGCCAACCGCACCCGATAAACCCCACTGCTCGGCCAGCTTGCCTTGCCACTCGCTATGCCCCTGCTGGTCGCGGCTCCAATAGTTCTGCCGCTCCGACGCAAACTCCCGCTCATGGTACGTTCGTACCTGGGAAGCTGACAGCGGTTTGGAGATCGTCAGCATACTATGCTCTGCTCCACGAAAGCGCGGCAGAAGAGATGCCTGCCTGCAATATTTGGTGCAAACTCTGAGGCGATTGGAATGGACATTCTGTCGAGCACATCAATAAACTTCAGGAATTAGTTTTTCATTGTGCTATTCCTGGGTTATCCGATGAATCGGCCGGTCGCCTTCGTTTTCTCGTTTACCAAGGATCCGATAGCAGGTCGATGAGTGGGTTCTACACGAAATCCCATCCCTCGCCGCTGATATCAGATACGCACCGCCATCTGTGAAAATGGTCGGTATGTACTCTTAACATCCCTCAATTCAGCTATTGGTGCGCCATTTTGCACTTTTCCGGGTCAGCTTAAGGCCGTTCTACCTTATTTTCAGGTCGCTACAGTCACCGTACGGTATAATTTGGGTCGGTTTCCGTACAACTGTTAAAGTTACCAGCGAAAGTCAAAAAGGATCTGTTAAAGAATCCAGTGCCAAGGTCGAAGCTGTTACAGGTGATCGGCGATGGGGAGACTTGGTCGGTAATGCCCGTCCTGACAGTTGTTTCCATTGCAATATTCGAACTCCACTTCTGAGGGTGATTTGCTGTGGGTTGAAGTGCTTTTCCCCACTGAGCCAGATTTGTCAGTAGCACCCTTTTCTTGGAGGGGTCTGTGGCCATGGAGCGCCTTGATTCTGAAGGCACCCGGTTGAGTACTGAACCGGAGACGAGAAGAGCGAATGTTCCGCCGAGCGCGGCCCACAGATTTGCGGCCTGTTTGGGCCGTGACGGAAAGTGGAACGGAAGGCCGTTTTGTTGCGCGACTGCAGCCTTGATCCTATCAATCATCTTCGGATTTCCCAGTTCTATCTTTCCCCAGACGGCGTCAACTGGCGCCTCACAGGTGTGACCATTGGGCCTACCGGAACCGGACTGTCTGGGATAACAGTTCGCCTGATTAACCAGGACACGGCTGAGATGGAAGCCACTACGTCTGACGAGGACGGCAGGTTCAGGTTTGCGCTGCAACCGCCCGGTAAATACAGGCTGGAAGCCACTAAATCCGGGTTTGCCACTCTAAATCTTGCGGACATCAGTATTTCTGTTACGGAGACGCTCCGACTGGAGCTGCGCCTCCGCGTGGCCACCGTGGTCGAAAATCTGGAGGTTTCAGCAGAGATACCGATGATCGAGACCGACAACCCCGCGCTCGGGAGGGTGGTGAGCGAAACAGGAGTCACGAGTCTTCCGCTGGCTACAAGGAACTTCGCACAAATTGCTGGACTGTCGCCGGGAGTGGTCACCGGAGTTTTCAACGCGGGTGAACTCGGACTGGGTGGAATGGCAATGTCGCAGATCAACCAGTCTAACGACGGCATTTATGTGCATGGAGCGCGCTCTTACGACAACAACTTTCAACTGGACGGCATCAGTGTGAGCGACGTACAAGGCAGCAGCAATGCAAGCGGGGGGTATTCCGATCCCCAACCCAGATGCCATCCGGGAGTTCAAAGTACAAACTGGATTCTACGATGCGGGTTATGGACGCTATGGGGGAGCCAGCGTCAGCGTCATCACGAAGAGCGGCAGCAATGCCTATCACGGGAGTGTCTTCGAATTCTTTCGGAACGATGCGTTGAACGCGAATCTTTTCTTCGCGAACCAGACTGGGCAAAGGAGGCCTGTTCTCAAGCAAAATCAGTTTGGCTTCGTCCTTGGGGGGCCAATCAAGAAAGACAGGCTCCTGTTCTTCGGTTCTTATCAGGGCACACGACAGATAAACGGTCTTGCTGCTGGCCAAGTCAGAACAGCCTGCACCGTCAGTTTGAGCACGCCGGCACTGACCGACGATCGGTCGCCGGCTGCATTGGGCAGGTTATTCGCCGGCAGGAGCGGTGCGCTTGGCGGCATTGCAATCGAGCCAGATGGGAAAAACATAAATCCGGTAGCTCTGGCACTCTTGAATCTGAAACTGCCGGATGGTTCCTACCTTTTTCCTACTCCCGAAACAGTTAATCTAGCAGGCCGCTTGACAGCCAGGGCTTCTCGACGTTCAGCCAGCCGTGCACTTATGACGAAGATCAGTTTCTCGCCACGCAGACTACCTCGCTTCGACGAAAAGCCGGTTCTTAGTCCGCAGCTTTGTCGCGGATGACAACACGCTTGTTACATTTCCCGGAGGCGCCTCAATTCCTCCGGCAATCTTCCTGGATTTCCCAGCCATGTGGATGCCTGCTTAGATCCTCTCACTGGCTCACATTTATACGATTAACAGCAACTGGCTGAACGAAGCGCGCTTTGGCTACGTACGCACACAGGGCAACACGACCGCGCAGGCTCCGTTCAAGTGGTCCGACGTCGGTGTTTCCGCCGGAGAATTGAATGGTGGGAACGACCTGGTCAACTTGAACATCCTAGGCTCTGCTAGTATCGCCTCTGCGTTCCCACGAACGTTCACGCAGAATAGCTTCCAGTTTACTGACGACCTCAGTTTTCTCCACGGAAAACACACGGCCCGCGTCGGAGGTTCGCTAACGCGATTCCAAGATAACATTGCCGTTGTGGGTCTGGGCTCTTTCGTGCAATTTTTGAGTTGGCCAGATTTCCTGCTTGGGCTCGATGCCACGCAGAACGGCACGAACCGGTTCAGCAATGTCTATGCTTCGGTCGATGTCTACGGGCTGATGGATCGGGAGTACAGGACGTGGGAGGGATCAGCGTATGCTCAGATGACTTTCGGATCCTCTAACTCTCTCACTCTGAATCTCGGTCTGCGCTACGAGAGACTGGGGCAATTCGCAGATAAGCTCGGGAGGAATGCAACCTTCGATGTCACCAAAGCCGATCCCAACCCTCCACCGGAAGGGAGTGTTGCGGGATATGTCGTCGCCTCTAACTTTCCTGGCGCGGTCCCTTCGGAGTGATACGGGCGGGGAATGACTTTGGAAACAACGGTGATGGACAAAACGGTCTGGCCCCGCGCGTCGGCTTTGCCTGGCGGGCGTTTCCAACGCTGAGTTCCTTTGTGGTGAGAGGTGGGTACGGGATATATTACTCGCGCCAAACCGGACAGGCTTTTTTCCAAAGTGTTTTCGGTGCGCCTTTCTCGTTGGGACGTCTGAATGTTGCCGGGGCCAACGCTCAGGCAACCTTTCAAGCGCCATTCCCAGAGCCTTTCCCGACGACGACGTCATTTCCATTGTTCCCTTCATACTCACCGAATTCCGGGATTAGTGTCGAAGCCCTGGCGCGCGGCTTTCGCCCTGCACTCATTCAGCAATTTGGGCTCAATGCGCAGTCAGAACTGTATCGGGGCTGGTTGCTGGAACTGGGATACGTCGGCACTCGCGGGACGCATCTTCTACGCACCCGTTCGTTCAATCAGGCGCTCGATGCTCCAATCCGCAGCGCAACCACGAACACTCTGGCGAATATTCCGCTACGAGTTCCGATTCCGGGAATCTCTCCGGACGGGGTGCAGTTTACGGAATCCGCTGGAAACTCCTGGTACAACGGTCTAGAAACAAGCCTTACGAAGCGATTGAGCAACGGGCTCCAGTTCCTCGCTTCCTATACTTTTTCAAAGACATTAGACACTGATGGCGCTGTGATCGACGGTACGTCCGCAGGCAACACGCTTACGTTGGGAGACCAGAACTCGCCACGTCAGCGCTGGGGTCGGGCCAGCTTTGATCGCACCAACCGTTTCATCCTGAGCGGAACGTACACGTTGCCGAACCCGCACGATGGCTTAAAGCGAGCAATTCTCGGAGGGTGGGGGTTAGCGGGGGTCGCGACAATTCAGTCCGGCAACGCTCTGACTATCGCCTACACAAATTCTACAAATGTGTTTGGTATCAGTGAGGACAGAGCGCAACTCAGTGGGACCTGCGCCAAGAATGAACTGGTCATCGAGGAAGTATTGAAACAAGACTGAACCGGTATTTCAATGCGTCTTGTTTTACCACTCCGCCAGTGATTGGCGCAGATGGAATTGGCACGGCGTTCGGGGATAGTGGAACCGGCAGCATAGACGGTCCGCGCCAGGCGAATATCGATTTCGCTGTTCTAAAGACAGTCAGGGTATCTTGGCCCCGAGAAGAAAGTAGCCTGCGGTTTCGCTCTGAATTTTTCAATGCGCTGAATCATCCTCAGTTTGCGAATCCAGACACGAATTTTAGTTCGCCTACTTTTGGTGTCATCAAAAGCACGTCGGTGAATGCGGCCTGATTCAGTTGGCGCTTAAATTTGGGTTTTAAAAACTCGATTCAGATGTGGGCCAAATTCAATGTTGCGCGGGAAGGTGGAGATGACACCAGTTACGCGTGGGTCGACCTCGGCAGCCAGTTGTCACCTTGAAAACGGGAATATCATGAGGGTGACAGTAGTCGTGACACGATTACTGCTGTTGATCCTAATCTGCGTCTCGCCCTGTCTCGCATCGCAGGAGCAGAAAACGAAGAGTGTCCTGATCCTGCATGATGGATGGCGAGAACTTGCCATGAACTCTCTTTCCGATCAAGAGATCAGACAAGCTCTAGGCTCCGATCAGACTTTGAATGTCCAATACTTCGAGGAATATACGGAGACGTACCGGCTGAAGACCGAGTACCCCGCCTTGGCCGACATTCTCCGTCAAAAGTATTCGGGTCAGCGAATTGATCTCATTGTGGCGGTAGGCCAGACCGCACTTCGATTCCTCTGCGCTTACAGCGAAAAACTGTGGCCGAAAATTCCCATAGTCTTTTTTATGGTGGAAATGAATGAACTACCGGCAACATTGCCACCTTACTCCACGGGTGTTTCGGGCGTTATAGATTTCGCAGGCAGTTTGGCCCTGGCTTTGCGTTTGCAACCGGACACCCGTCATGTCTTTTATGTGTCAGGCGTTTCTATTGCTGAAGAGATCAATCTTCATACTGTGCAACGTGATTTTCAAAGCTTTGCAGGCAAGGTCGAAATCACCTACCTGATTGGTCTCCCTTTGCAGCGATTGCTTCCACAGCTAAGACACCTTCCAACGAATAGCATCGTTTTCTATACTCAGCTCCTCCAGGATGTGAACGGGGACACCTACGTACCAACCGAGGTGTGCCCGGCGATTAGCGCCGCCGCGAATGTACCAGTCTATGGAGCGTTTGAGACACAGAACGGTCTCGGAATCGTTGGTGGGAGCATCGTCGCGATGAGACAGAATGCCCGAGAGGGCGCCGAACTGGGATTGCGGATCTTAAGGGGGGAGTCTGTTCATAACCTACCCGTGAATACGACACACCCAGCCACATCATTGTGGATTGGAGGCAGATGCGTCGTTGGCACCTCTCTGAAGCAAGACTGCCGCCAGGCAGTCTTATTCTGTTTCGCGAGATGTCGTTCTGGGAGCGATACCGTGCGTATATCATCGCCACGATTGTTTTCATCCTCGTGCAAACTGCTCTGATTGTTCTGCTCCTTCTGGAGAGGAAGCGTCGGAAACAAGCGGGATCCTCGCTGGCGAGGCTGTATAACCTGGAACTCGTTGCTTCGGATTAGCGACAAATTGTCGGACTGCGATCCTGATCAGGTTGAGGCTGAAATAGAGAGAGGTCTATCCGGAATTCTGGCTGCGGAGGCGATCGACAACGTTTCGTGGTTTGTAATTCCGGAGACTGAATTGCCAGTATCCCAAATCTACTCCGTTTCTCGTACGGGCATTCCGGCAGAGCCATGCTTTTCTCTCGCGCGGACCTGCCCTGGTGCACAGATCGTTTACTGGATGGAGAAACGGTGGTGGTGACCGGGATGGAAAATCTTCCTGTAGAAGCCGCGCGTGATCAGCGCTATTTCACCGAACGATGGGTGCGCTCCGTTGCTCTCATACCATCGAGTTCGATTACCTCTGGCAAAGGGGTGCTCGCTCTGGTTTGTTTTGTAGTTGAACGGGAATGGCCGGCTTCACTGATAAGCCGCCTGGGTGTGCTGGGGAATATTATGGGCAGTGCATTGAGCCGCAAGCGTGCGCAAGAGGAGCAGCGCGAGAGTGAGCAGAGGTTCCGCCACCTGTTCGAGCAATCGTCAATTGGAATCGCATTGGAGGACACCAAAGGTGGCCTTTTGTACACAAATCCTGCCTTATGTTCCATGCTGGGATACAGGGAGGAAGAACTGCGCGGCTTGAATTACACGCAACTGACTGGGTCTGACGACGAGGAAGAGGACAAGAAACTGTTTGAAGAACTGTTAGCGGGTTTCCGGGAGAGTTATCAGATCGAGAGACTCCATATGCGGAAGGACGGTACCCGAATCTGGGGACGCCTGCATGTTTCAATGCTGAAAACTGCTGGGCCTGCGGCACCGCTCGTAATTGCCATGGTGGATGATATAACTGCCAGTAAGAAGTCTAAGCGCGAACTGGAGCGGGCGCATCTTGAGCTTCACAACCTCACCGGCCGACTCATCCAAGCCCAAGAACAGGAAAGGCAGCGAATTGCGCGGGAGTTGCATGATGACGTCGGGCAGCGTCTGGCAGCTTTGCTGGTGGAGATGAACATACTGAATCAGTGTTTGCCGGCGGAATTGGCAGCTGAGCACGCAGCAGTATCTGACATTGTCCGTGAAGCGGGTGAACTGGCAACTGACGTTCACGATATGTCCCATCGACTACATTCTGCGACCCTGCATCATCTTGGTCTCAAATCTGCGCTAAAAGAATTGTGCACTCATTATTCGACTCACTCCCAACTGCGAGTAGAACTTGCCGCTGGCGAGGTATCCGCGGCGCTGCCCGAGGAAGTCACCCTCTGCTTTTATCGAATTGCTCAGGAAGCCTTGAACAACGCTGTCAAGCACAGCGGCTCGAATCGAGCCATCGTCCGCTTGTTGAATCCCGATGGCGTCATCCGGGTAGAGATCAGAGATTTTGGTATGGGATTCGATTCTTCTGCGCCGAGAACGGGATTAGGGCTGGCAAGTATGCGAGAGCGGCTGCAAATGATCGGAGGACGACTTGAGGTGAATTCGACACTGGGTGGTGGAGTACAAGTCATTGCCGAGGCGAATGTACACGAGGCGAGCTTGATGGCAAAAGCCCGCTAGGCTAGACACTTCTTAGCTCGGCTCAATTAACACTTTCTTGTCGATCGCGAATCTCACAAGCTCAGCACTTGTGCGTAGGTCGAAGTTTTCCATAATTCGATATTTATGAAAAGCTGCGGTCCGAGGCGCAATGCGAAGTATGGCACCGATTTCTTTTATCGTGTGCCCTTCGGCCACCAGCTGTAGTACCTCGCGCTGACGTGACGTCAGGGTTTTCACACGGCCCGGGCGAGGATCGCGAACGAACTCCTCCGCCAAACGCTGCGCCATGTTCGGTGTCACATACGGTTTACCCTTTAGAACTTCCCGAATCGCAATTACCAACTCAGGTCCCGCCGACTTCTTGAGTAGATATCCGGACGCCCATTGAGTAAGTGCGTGCGCTGCGAGTTCAGAATTCTCGCTCATGGTGAGGACAATCAGCTTGATCAGGGGCATAGCCTTCTTGAGCTGCTGTCCCGCGTCCATGCCGTTCAGCGATGGCATGCTAAGGTCGATCACCACCACGTCAGGTTTCAGTTCCGGTGCAACGAGCAGGAGCTCGCGTCCATCAGAAACGGTGCCGACGACTTCAAAGTCGGGTTCCAGGAGTTTCCTGAGCGCCGCAACAATGAGACTGTGGTCGTCCGCCAGTAAGACTTTCGGCTTCTGCATGGCCGACCTCCTGAATCAAGATCTCCCGCGCCAGAGACACTACCATACCTGTATATCAAACATGCAAGCACAGAGTTTTTATCTACACCACTGTAAAGAAATACAGGGGTAGGTATCATCATAAGCTGAATTTATCATCCAGAACTTAGGAGTTTATCGCCGTATCTACCCGCAAAAGGAACGTCGAGAAATCCAGCGAAATCCTCTGTAAATCGCAGTGTGGCTTGTAAGTCCGAACACGCGCAAACATGAGAATGCGAAAGCGCTTTGGTGAATCTCAGGCCATTCGAAAGTCTGTAAGAACTTACAGATCATAAACGTACGGATTGCGACCTGTTGATATAGCCAGTTGTACGCACGCCAGAGATTTGTTGCAATTATTTACTCAACTCAGCTGAAAGCTCTTTATGACGTCTATGGACACGATAGACGAACGTCCGACGATTCTATTGGCTGACGACAGTCAGCGGATTCTGGAGACTGTCTCCAGGCTGCTGAATTCAAGGTTCAAAGTGGTGGCAGCCGTGAGTGATGGGGAGAGAGCGGTAGAAGCTGCCCACCGCCTTATGCCCGACCTGGCCATACTGGACATCACCATGCCGGGACTCGACGGCTTCCAAGCTGCGCGGAATATCAAGCGAGTCTGTTGTAAGACCAGGATTCTTTTTCTCACAGGACATGAAAGTGATGAGTATGTCTCCGCAGCCGTTGGCTCGGATACACAAGGCTGCGTCTTCAAATCCCGGATGTACTTGGACTTGATTGTAGCCATAGAACAGGCTTTAGCCGGTCAGGTCTTTATTTCGGTCAGCCATCCCAGAGAGACCTGAGGCTCCTTTCTTCGCACATCTTCCGAAAATGTTGATGAGAGAGTAGCGGTTCGGCGGCGAGCCGACGTTTGGATGTTCCTTTTAGGTGAGGAGCGCGAAAGCTATCAGCGGTAGAGCTTTAGATAACCTCTTGATGCTGCCTATGGTGCATGGCACCTGTACAAGTTACCAGAGAAAGATACAAATATCTGGCAAAAGATGCAGTTGCTTATTTGTTGAACTTATACCACCCTAAACAAGATTTACCCTCGTTTGGGTCTCCTATAAGAGTCGTTTGGGAAGGAGAAATTATGTCAGCGAGCAGGGTTGTCCGTCGGCTTTCTGTCACTCTCGAGCAGGAGAAGGAATTCGAAAAGCTGAGCCCCTTCGAATTGAAAGATAAGGTAATCCACGTGGCTGGTGATACCGCCCAGCATAGCGCGAGGGCCATGCTGAATGCGGGGCGCGGCAACCCTAACTGGATTGCTACCACTCCGCGCGATGCATTCTTCACTCTTGGCGGATTCGCGATTGAAGAAGCCAAAAGAGCGTGGGATCTGCCCGATCTTGGCGGCATGCCACAAAAGGCCGGCATCGCGGGCCGCCTGGCAGACTTCGCCAAGCGCCACGACAAGGCCCCGGGAATAGGGTTGCTCACTTCCGCGGTCAAGTATGGCGCCAGCGAACTTGGTTTTGATCCGGACGCATTTGTGCACGAGTTGGTTGACGGAATCATTGGCGACCAATATCCGACACCTGATCGAATGCTGATGCATGCCGAACGGATCGTGCATGAGTATCTGGTCAAGGAGATGTGCGCGGGAAAACCGCCAGCCGGCAAGTACGACATCTTTGCGGTGGAAGGCGGCACCGCCGCCATGTGTTACATCTTTGACTCCATGATGCAGAATCATCTGCTGCACCGTGGCGACAGGGTTGCCCTCGCCCTGCCGATGTTCACGCCTTATATCGAGATCGCTCATCTCGATCGCTTCCATTTCGAGGTCGTCGAAGTCAACGCGAACGAGGTTACGAAGGAGGGCCGGCATACCTGGCAGTATCCGGATGCCGAAATTGACAAGCTCACCGACCCTTCCATCAAAGCTTTGTTCTTCGTGAACCCCAGCAATCCTCCTTCGGTGGCTATGCGCGCCGAATCGATGAGCCGGCTTTCGACCCTAATTCAGACAAAGCGGCCCGATCTGATGATCGTTACGGATGATGTGTACGGGACTTTCGTGCCGGGATTCCGCTCGCTCATGGCGAATGTGCCTCACAACACAATCGGTGTCTACTCCTATTCAAAATATTTCGGATGCACAGGATGGCGTCTCGGAGTAATCGCAGTTCATCAGGACAATATCTTCGACAAGATGATCGCGAAGTTGCCTGCTGCACAACGCGACGAGCTCAATACTCGCTACAGCCCCCTTACTCTCGAACCCGAGAACATCAAGTTCATTGATCGCATGGTAGCGGACAGCCGGTGCGTAGCGCTAAACCACACGGCAGGCCTCTCGCTTCCGCAGCAGGTTCAAATGACTTTGTTCTCGCTTTTTGCCTTGCTTGACAAGGAAGACCGGTACAAGAAGTTGACCCAGGAGATCGTCCACCGGCGGAGGCAGGCGTTGTGGGATGGGATGGGACTTGAAATGCCGAAGGACCCGAATCATTCGGAATACTACACCACGCTCGATCTTATGGTGTGGGCCGAAAAAACACACGGGCCTGAATTCGCAGCCTTCCTTCGGAAGAACTATCACCCCTTCGATGTTCTGTTTGCATTGGCGGAGAGGTATTCAACTGTGCTGATGAATGGTAGCGGTTTCGCGGGGCCAGAGTGGTCTGTGCGAGTGTCTTTGGCAAACTTGCCTGATGATGCCTATCCGAAAATCGGGGAGCACCTTGCGGCCATCGTTCAGGCGGCTGTCGATGCATGGAAAGCGCAAGAAGCATCATGACAGAAGTCGCCAGCTCCTGAATACGGGGAGACGATACCGAAAGCGACGCTAGAAGTATTGACCTTCCGCTTCCTGGGCCTAGTGAGAGAACGTCTCGGAGAAAACTATGCAATGGCTAGTGGGCAATCTGCGTGACCATCCTGAAATCGCTTTATTCCTCGTCCTCGCGATTGGTGCGTGGGTCGGTTCTTGGAAGTTCAAAGGTTTCAGCCTAGGCGTTGTGACCAGTACGCTCCTGGCTGGCGTTCTGGTCGGCCAACTCAACATTGTGATGTCGTCGAACGTGAAGTCAGTGTTCTTCCTTATGTTCCTCTTCGCCGTGGGCTACGGTGTAGGGCCGCAGTTCTTCCGAGGCCTGCGTAGCGGCGGGTTACAGCAAGTGATTTTCGCAGTCATCGTGTGCGTGGCGTGCTTGCTCAGCGCATATGGAGTCGCGAAGGTGCTTCACTACGACGTCGGCCTCGCAGCGGGCTTGCTTTCAGGCGCTTGCACGATCTCTGCTGTTTTGGGCGTAGCGACGGACAGCGTCAATCAACTCGCCATTTCACCTGAACAAAAGAAAGCGCTCATCGACGCCATGCCAGTTGCGTATGCGGTTACCTACATCTTCGGCACCGCTGGGTCTGCGTGGTTCCTGGCTACGCTGGGACCCAAGATTCTTCGGGTCAATTTGCCCCAGGCTGCCAAAGAACTGGAAGCCGAGATGGGCGCGGGAGAAATGGAGCCGGGGGTAATTTCCGCCTATCAAGCGGTCGTGGCTCGGGCGTACCGGGTTACCAACCCAAAGTTAATAGGCAGAACAGTCTCCGAGATCGAAGCAACGGCCGCACAGGACCGAGCCGTGAGAGGCATAGGTAAGGTCGCAGGGGCACCGGAAGAGACACCCGGACGTGTGTTCATAGAGCAGATTCGGCAGGGCGGAATGATCTCTCCCTGTGACGGGAACACAGCAATCCAGGAAGGGGCTGTCATTGCGATTGTTGGTCACCGAGACGCTGTGCTCGCACACGACAACCAAATAGGTCCAGAAGTGAACGACCGGGAGCTCCTTGATTTTCCGGGTGAGACGTTGGACGTGGTTCTCACAAATAAGGAGCTGGGTAGCAAGACGTTACGGCAGATCATGGAGTCTCCCTTGGGCCAGAAAGGGCGGGGCGTGTTTTTGCGCAAGCTCATGCGGGGAGGAATCGAGATGCCGTATGGTCCCAACACCGAGCTGGATCGGGGTGATGTCTTGACGCTTGTGGGAGCCAAGCGGGAAGTGGAAGCCGCGGCGAAAGTCATCGGCTACGCGGATCGAGCCACCGAGAACACGGACATGGTCTTTCTGGGTATCGGCATCGTCCTGGGCGCACTTGTTGGTGCTATCACGATTCACGTCGGCGGAGTTCCCCTCAGCCTAAGCACCAGTGGCGGCGCATTAATCGCGGGGCTGGTGTGCGGCTGGCTGCGCAGCGTGAATCGCACCTTTGGTCGCATTCCCGGTCCGGCTCTATGGGTTTTTAACAACGTTGGCCTGAATACATTCATCGCCGTCGTTGGCCTCACGTCTGGGCCAGGCTTTGTGAAGGGGCTGCAGCAGAACGGCTTGAGCCTATTCTTCGCGGGCGTCGTGGTAACCACGGTGCCGTTCATCGTCGGCCTGCTGGTCGGCAAGTACGTTTTCAAAATGAATGCGGCACTTCTTCTTGGCGCTTGTGCTGGAGCCCGCACGACCACGGCTGCACTTGGAGCAATTCAGGAAGCAGCGGGCAGCAAGACGCCGGCGCTCGGTTACACAGTGACTTACGCGGTCGGGAATACGTTGCTGATCATCTGGGGCGTCGTCATCGTTCTGATGATGAAGTGATGTCCCCTACGTAGGCTGCTGCTCTGGAACAACCACTTGAGTGCCGGTCCAGTTTTACGACCGGATGTGGTGAGGAGTGATTTAGTCATGGATCCGATTAAGCTCGTCAGGTCTTTCGGTCTCTTGGTCTTGCTCGTTTCGGTGGCCGGTCATGCTCAGACCACAGCCAACGGAGCACAGGTGGAAGAGTTGCGGACACAGCTTAATGAATTGCGGAAGCAGATGAGCGTCATTGAATCGAAACTTGACGCAATGGAGACCTCATCAGTGAGCGTTCCGGCGACTCCATCCCCATCCATGCCAACGGCGACAGTCCTCCCTCAGGAAGGCACGATTCAGACTGTACAGCCTCTGCCTCCAGGTCCAGTCTCCCCCCAGGTTGGAGAGCAGACCCGCGACTACCGCACATTTTCTGAAGATCCCCTCGCAGCTGCGCGACTGAACAACATACCTCTGGATCCGAAATATCACGGATATTTCTTTTTGCCTGGAACGCGCACAATGCTAAAGATCGGCGGCTATGCCAAGAGCGACTTTATCTATGATCTAAAACCCGCGGGAAATACCGACGAGTTCATCCCGGCGACGATACCTATACCCGCGCCGGCTGGAGTGAATAATGCAACAGTCTCGATTCGGCCAACACGTTTGACCCTCGACTTTTTGATCCCGGCTTCAAAGGTTGGTGATGTCCGCTTCTACTTCGAGGGAGATCTGTTTGGAACGAACGCGACCACGCCACGCCTGCGTCACGCCTATGGGCAAGCCAACAACTTCCTGCTCGGCCAGACCTTTACAAACTTCATGGACGGGGATGCATTTCCTGACACCCTGGACTTCGAAGGTCCGAACTCGATGGTCAATATCCGCAATCCGCAGTTCCGATATGGATTTGGCCTGGGCAAGGGCAAGAGTTTCTATGTCTCGGTGGAGAAACCCAGCTCCGATGTTTCCTTTACGACACCTAATTTCTCATCCGAGCCCAGCGCCCCCAGCCCGGACGGCGCACTTCGCTTCCGGCAGGAGTTCCCGGCCGGCCATTACCAGATCTCATCGCTTTTGCGTTCAGTCGCCGCGTCGGTGGGAACGGGGACAAATACCAAAACCGATTCCGTCTTCGGGTGGGGCATCAATGTTGTAGGATCTGCTAAAACCTTTGGCAAGGACAACTTTATCGTCGAAGGAACCTATGGCCGCGGGATAGCCCGTTACATTCAGGATACGTCAGGACTGGGTATTGATGCCGCGATTGTCTCGGTAGACGATCCTCATTTACGAGCTACGCCGGAAGTCGGCGTCTTTGGCGCCTATCAGCACTATTGGACTAAGTTAGTCCGTTCGAGCGTAGTTTACGGTTTTGCTCAGGTAGAGAATACAGACTTCGAACCCGGATCGACCTACCACAAAAGCGACTACTCAGCTGCCAACCTGGTCTGGAATCCAATCGGATCTTTTAATGTAGGCGCGGAGTTTCTATATGGCTGGCAAGTGCTAAAGGACGGGCAGTCCGGTAATGCGCCTCGTATTCAGTTCAGCGCGAAGTACAACTTTGTGAATCTGGGCCCGAGTCCTAAAAAGTAAGCAGAGGAATGTCCACTGCGGAAGTCGTGGAGATCAACCGCTGAGCGGAGGAGAAACGCATGCAGGAAATCACGGCTTCGCTCCATCGATTTCCAGAACTTTCTCTCTTCGTCACCATCTTTTTCGGCACGTTGATCGGTCGCGTCCGCATAAAGGGCTTTAGTCTCGGCTCGGTTGTCGGCTCCCTCATTGCTGGCATCGTGATTGGCATCTTCGCCAAGCCTGAATTCCCGCAACTACTACGCTGGGTATTTTTCTATCTTTTTTTGTTTTCCGTTGGCTACTCGGTTGGCCCACGGTTCTTCGGGAGCCTGCGCAAGGAAGCGATCCCGCAGATTGTCCTGGCAATCACGATGGCCATTACAGGGCTTGCGACAGCGGTGGCGGTGGCGTCCGTTCTTAAGTTTGACGAAGGGATCTCCACGGGCCTGCTTTCCGGCAGCCTGACGCAATCGGCTGCGTTGGGAACCGGGCTGAATGCCATTGCCGCGCTGCCGGTTTCCGACGAAATCAAGTCACAGCTTTCTGGAAATGCCCCTCTGGCTGATGCCATTTGCTATGGCTTTGGGGATCTGGGTCTGATCCTCTTTATCAGTGTCTTCGGACCGATGATGATGCGCGCGAATCTGAGGGACGATGCGAAAATATTGGAGGCTCAGCTATCAGGTGGCGTGGCAGCACCCAGTCCGCTTCTTGCAGGCAGCCGCTTCGCCTTTCGTGGCTACCGTGTCGAAAACTCTTCCATAGCGGGCATCAGCATCTTCGAACTCGAAGAACGATACGCGGCAGGCCGTTTGTCCGTACAGCGCTTAAAACGCGGAGACGAGTTAATCTCTCTCACCCCTGAAACACGGCTCCAGTTAGGCGATCTACTCGTCATTGCAGCACAACGGGCGGTACTTGCGAATGCGGAACGTGAGATCGGGCCAGAATTCGATGATCTCGAAATACTCGCGGTCCCCATGAAGTCTGTAACCGTGGTAGTGACAAATCGGTCCGTAGTAGGAAAAACGCTCGCTGAATTAGCCACGGACCGGCAGGCCGTACGCGGAGTGTATCTGCAATCACTCAAGCGGGGCGAAGAGGAGATGCCGCGCGACATGGGTGTGAAAGTTGAGCGCGGCGATGTCGTGCGGATTGTTGGCTCGCCACAGGACGTCGAGCGTGTAGGAAAGAGGGTTGGCTATGTCGAGGCTGACCTAACGAAGACCGACCTCACTTTTGTTGCCGCAGGTATCGCATGCGGAGTTCTTTTGGGCTTACTTACTTTCAACGTTAACGGAGTGCCGCTAGGATTAGGCACGGCGGGCTCCATACTCGTGGTTGGCCTCGTCGCGGGTTGGGCGCGGAGCCACTATCCGGTATTCGGTTCGATCCCCGAGGCGGCACAGCGTGTACTTGCGGACGTTGGCCTGATCGTTTTCATTGCGATCGTGGGCCTGGGTGCCGGGCCGCACGCGGTCCAGGCATATATGGAGCGTGGCGGCGGCTTCTTCGCCAGCATCTTTTTGGGCGGCATGGTCGTGACGACGATTCCACCGCTGGTCGGCATGGTCCTGGGTCGATGGATTTTCAAGATGAATCCGTTGATGGTCCTTGCAAGCGTAACCGGTGCGCAAACGTGCACGCCAGCGCTGAATGCGTTGCGAGAAGCCAGCGGAAGCAATATCGGCGCACTCGGCTACACCGTTCCGTATGCGATCGGAAATATCCTACTCACGATTTGGGGACCTGTCATGGTGGCTATCATGCATTCTCTGCGCTCATAAAAGGAAGGTTGATAGAAGTCCCCTGAACCGATCTATGTCCTACTTGCGCAATATCGCCCATACAAAGAGCAGAAGTGAGCAGTGTATTTACGACCAGACCTGATCCGGCTTATCGCAAAGAACACAAAGGAGACTAAGAAATGGCAACCTCAGTTAAGCAACATTCGGAAGCCGCGCATCTCCCCTATAGTCCAGAGAAAGAGACGCCTTTCGATCAATTCAATCTACCGATCCCTGTTGGCTTTCCTGCAGAAGGAATGTCAGCCAAGGCCGCTCACGCAATCGTGCAGAGTGAGTGCTGGACCGACGCGAATCCAATGCTCAACCTCTCCTCTTTCGTAACAACTTTCACAGAACCTGAAGCTCGTGAAATCTTTGCTTCCGGCTCGTTTCGGAACTTCGCCGATCCAGACATGTACCCGCACACCAAGGATACGGAGTTCGTCTGTGTTCGCTGGCTTCACAACTTGTGGAACGGACCGAAGGACGCCGAACCCTATGGCGCTGCCACGATCGGGTCCTCCGAAGCCTGCATGCTGGGCGGGCTGGCACATAAGTGGAATTGGCGCGAGGCACGTCAGAAGGCTGGTAAGGACGCCAGCCGTCCGAATATGGTCACCGGTGGCAATGTACAGATTGTATGGAAGAAGTTCCTGCGCTATTTCGATGTCGAGCCTCGAATCGTTCCCTTAAAGCCCGGCAACTATCGCCTCACAGCTGAACATCTCGACAAGTACGTTGACGAAAATACGATCTGCGTCGTGGCCATCGCCGGGCAGACCTTCACGGGTGAGGATGACGACATTCAAGAGATTCATGACTGGCTCGATGCATACGAGAAAAAGACTGGCATCTCCATCCCCATGCATATCGACGGTGCTTCCGGCGGCTTCGTGAATCCCTTCCTTGACCCGGATTACAAATGGGACTTCCGGCTACCGCGAGTTCAATCGATCAACGCTTCGGGACACAAATATGGACTGGTGCCGCCTGGCCTTGGGTGGATCATCTTCAGAGACCGCAAAGTCTTCAACGAAAACCTTGTCTTCTACGTGAACTATCTGGGTGGCGAAGCTCCCACCGCGACTCTGAATTTCAGCAAGAGTTCGGCTACCATTCTCGTGCAGTACTATGCTTTCCTGCGTCTGGGTCGTGAAGGCTACACCCGAATCATGAGACACGCACTCGAGCACGCTCAGTACCTGCGCGATCGTCTGACAAAGAGCGGAAAGTTCCAGATCATGAACAAGACGCAGCGCATTCCGGTGGTCGCACTAACGCTCGACAAATCTGTGAAGCGCTACAACGAGTTCGACATTTCGAACAAGGTGCGCGAACGGGGCTGGATTCTGGCCGCCTATTCGATGCCTCCGGACGCCCAGGAGGTCAACAGTCTGAGAATCGTTATTCGTCCGCACCTGAATCGAACTGTAGTTGAAATTCTTGCAGACGACATCGAACGGGCCTGCGAGTATCTCGAGGTGCACGGCGGCAATGCCACCCCTCCCAAGCTGCACGATTCGCACAAGACATCTGTAGCCAAGTGTTAATCGGGAGAACGAACATGAGCATGCCCAGATGTGGCTGTATAGCGCATCTGTTGCATGCAACGCGAGTGCGAATCGACGAGACGCTATTAGAAGTGGTGTTCCTTTGTAGAAGTTGTGGCAAGGTGGTTGCGCGCCGCGACCACAATGTATTCGGAGCGATCCGACGCATCGCGCCAAAGTCAAACTAAAAAGCAGCAATGATGCGACAAGACTTGGGGGCCCAGAGAAAATTGAAGCAGCGAAGTGACTCCTAACAAGCAGAGGACAAACTATGAAAATGTTCACGCTTTTCGGATGCAACAAAGAAAGTCGGGGAATAATGGCTCCTGCCTTGGCCGGCGAATAGGCCCGTCTTGTATTGGGCGAACGCCGATGGAGGATTCGATGACAAAGGAACAGCGCCGACTGGATGAAGCCCGCACGAAGGAAAACGCGTGGAAGAAGTGGGGTCCCTATCTGAGTGAACGGCAATGGGGAACCGTGCGTGAAGACTACAGCGATGACGGGAACGCCTGGAATTACTTCACGCATGATCATGCGAGGTCGCGGGCTTATCGCTGGGGTGAGGACGGTCTAGCGGGCATTTCCGACGATCACCAGATTCTCTGTTTCGCGCTGGCTCTCTGGAACGGCAAGGACCCGATCCTTAAGGAGCGGCTCTTTGGTTTGACGAACAGCGAAGGCAACCACGGCGAAGACGTCAAGGAGTACTACTTCTATCTGGACAGCACGCCTACGCACTCCTACATGAAGTACCTCTATAAGTATCCTCAGGCGGCGTATCCATATGCGGATCTCATCGAGACGAACCGCCAGCGCGGCCGCCAGGCGCTGGAGTACGAGTTGCTCGACACCGGCGTCTTTAACGAGGACCGTTACTTCGACGTTTTTGTTGAATACGCCAAGGCCGGACCGGACGACCTGGGCATACGAATCAGTGTTGCCAACCGTGGACCTGAAGCGGCCACGCTGCATCTGTTGCCGACTCTCTGGTTCCGCAATACCTGGTCGTGGGAGGAAGGCGCCACCAAACCCATACTGGCAGCGCGGCAGATGAAAGGCGCGAGCGTAATCTCGGCTCATCATACCGAACCGGTCTCCCATGAAAACTTCCCCGACTACAAGCTCTACTGCGAGGGAGACGCGCCTCTGCTGTTCACAGAGAACGAGACCAACAATGCGAGACTCTTCGGAGGCCAGAACGCTTCTGCTTACGTCAAGGATGGCATCAACGACTTCGTCGTGGGCGGCAATGCCCAGGCGGTGAACCCGGCCAAGATGGGGACCAAGGCGTGTCCGCACTACATCCTGAATATCGGTCCAGGCGAAACGCGGATTGTGCGCTTGCGCCTGACGCAGCCCATTGAGGGCGCGCCCGAAAGTCCCTTCAAGGATTTCGACGAGATCTTCGCCGAACGCTTGAAAGAGGCGGACGAATTTTACGAAAGCATCACGCCGCCCGCAGTCATGGCCGACCCGGATCGCGCCATGGTAATGCGGCAGGCGCTGGCCGGCATGCTCTGGAGCAAGCAGTATTTCTACTACGATCTCAACAAGTGGCTGAAGGAACACAATGTCGGACCAGGGTCACCGCCTGAGGCGCGCCAGAAGGTGCGCAACAGCGAGTGGTTCCACATGGACAATGACGACATCATATCGATGCCGGACAAGTGGGAGTATCCGTGGTACGCAGCGTGGGACCTGGCGTTTCACATGCTGGCATTCCAGCATGTGGACTCGGATTTTGCGAAGTCGCAACTCGACCTGATACTCCGCAACGATTATCTTCACCCCAACGGGCAGATGCCTGCCTATGAGTGGAATTTCAGCGACGTCAACCCGCCCGTGCATGCGTATGCCACCATGCAGATTTATCTGACTGACAAGGAGCGCAACAACGGTCAGGGAGATCTCGAGTTTCTCGTCTACGCATTCTCCAAACTGCTGGTCAACTTCACCTGGTGGCTCAACCGCAAGGACCGTTCGGGAAACAACGTGTTCGAGGGCGGCTTCCTCGGTCTGGACAACATAGGCGTGTTCGACCGCAGCTCGCCGCTGCCTACAGGCGGGTATCTGGAACAGGCTGACGGGACTGCATGGATGGTGTTCTTCAGCCAGCAGATGCTGCGTATTTCAGTTGAACTCGCGCTGCATTATCCGCGCCTTCGAGGAATTCGTCATCAAGTTCTTCGAGCACACCATGTGGATCGCCGGAGCGATGGACCGCATGGGCGAACGTCAGGACAAGATGTGGGACGAAGAGGATGGTTTCTTCTACGATGTGCTTCGTTTGCCCAATGGCGAGGCTTTCCGTTTGAAGGTGCGATCCATGGTCGGCCTTTTGCCTCTGGCAGCGGTCGCGATCTTCGAGGAAGACATACTTGAGAAATTGCCGATAGCCGGGAAACGCATCCGGGAGTTTATGGAGCGTCACCCCGAGCTTGCGGCAAACCTCCACATGCCGGGCACACCGGGTCTGGCGGGCAGACGCATGCTCGCCACCGTGAACGAGGATAAACTGCGCCGCATTCTTGAGAAAATGCTTGACGAGAATGAGTTCTTCGGTCCGCATGGCATCCGCGCTCTCTCGCGCTATCACCTCGATCACCCCTTCGTTTTCGGCCTCGCCGGCCAGGAGTATCGCGTTTCCTATCTGCCGGGCGACTCTGACAGCGGAATGTTCGGCGGTAACTCCAACTGGAGGGGACCGGTCTGGATGCCGGTGAACTTCCTGCTCTACCTCTCCCTCCTGCGTCTGGGCGCCTATTACGGCGATACGTTCAAGGTGGAATGCCCGACCGGTTCGGGGAAACACATGACTTTGTTCGAGGTCGCGCAGGAGCTGGCAGAGCGGCTCATCGGAACATTTGTCCGGGACAGCTCGGGGCGCAGGCCGGTGTTTGGCGGCACTGAGAAATTCCAGACTGACCCGCATTGGCGAGACAACATCCTTTTCTACGAGTACTTCCATGGCGACAACGGCGCGGGCATCGGCGCCAGTCACCAGACCGGTTGGACGGGCTGCATTGCGCGGATTATTCAGGCAAATGGAGCCTTCACCGCCGATATGCTCGGCGAACAGAATCTCGAGCAGCTTGCCATCAAAATGGGCCAGGCGCAGAGAGATTCGCAAGAACGATGATTGTTGACTCTTGATATGTCACAGAGTCCGTGTACTCATGTTCGATAAAGTCACTCGTTGTAAGGCCAGCAGTGGAAGAAATAGCCCCAAGTGGCCGATAAAACGGCTCTCCGGTGTGGATCGCTCCGTGATCACTCTGTGGCTGGGACACGAGTCGGTCGAACTACGCAGATTTACCTTGACGCGAACCTTGCGCTCAAGGAAGATGCCCTCAAGAAAAACGATTCTGGTGCCCTTTTCCCGAGAATTTTGCACCCACATCTTCACTTGTGAGTCATGACAAGTCGGTCTCACTCAACGCGCCCGGATGTCTTCTTCGGATATGGTGACGTGCATTGCATCCGGCGAATTGCTGATGATGACCGTCGCGGCATCGGCGGATGACGTTCGCTTAAAGGAGATGTTCACATCCAGCGACACATGGAAGTCCTTAACGTTGTCGTCGTGCGCTTCCTTCATCAGGGTCGCGAGGTAATTGACGATCTTACGCTCCTCATTCGAAACCATGATCCCGGTCGGTCCCGAAGGCGATGGCAGGAAACCAATTGGCATGAGGTAGAGGCTGTAAGAGGAAAGGTCGAGGTCAAGCCAGAGTTTGCCGCTCTCGATAAAATTGCGAACGGCTGCGGTTCCGATCTCAAGAACCTGCTTCGCCAGAACGGGACTGGCGTTCAGATAGTGGACCGCGTTGTCGCGAATCTCGGTTAGGGCTTCGAGGTTTTTCTTGACGGGAGCCGGAACTATAACCCCCTTCTTTTCGAGCGCGACAATGCACCCGTCGATACCCATCGTCATGAGATTGCCAGACCTGTTGCGCTTGAATTGGAGTTTCTTCGATGCCGCTCCGGCCTTCGTTTTTGGGGAGAACGTCACATAGAGGCACTTGGCTGAATTGTTGTTAACTGCCAATAGTTCGGCCTTAATCAGCAATTCCCATGCGTTCAGGGCGAGGATTGCGAATGTCTCTTCCCTGTAGGCGAAGGTCGGCTTGTTGTAAATCTCGATGGAAGACAGCAGCGCAGCTTCAGCGTTCTTGAGCAATCGGGATGAGCGGCTGAGGCGCGACATGTAACAAGGATAGACCTGGTGACCGGCGTAGGTCGTTGACTTCACAGGAATCAGCGCAGGTAGAATCGACTGACGAGGAAATTGGTCGATGAGTGTTGAGCTGATACCGGCAGAGTTGCGTGCTCGTTTCCGGTTCGAAGAGAGAAATCACGCAACAGCAGTCCTCGCCGCTGACTTCCCAAACGAATTCGCAGACATCGTTGCTTGCCTGAGTGCGTTCACCCTGAAGCGCAGCGACATCACTGTGGGCGGTGGGGGACGGTCAGCTATTCCTATCGCCATTGACGGCTTTCTGGTCGCCCGCGATTGGGCGGAAAAGAAGTTCAACATCGAAATCACGGCTGATGGGAACCCGATTCCGATCCCGACACACAAGATCGACAACTTCAAGAACCGCGTCGGCGTCGAGGTCGAATGGAATAACAAGACGGAGTTCTTCGACCGCGACCTGAACAACTTTCGGCTGCTCAACGGCCTAAACGTGCTGTCGGTGGGTGTCATCATCACCCGCGTCAGCGAACTTCAAACGCTGTTCGATGATTTGGGGATAGGTAAGAAATACGGTCCTTCCACGACGCACTGGAACAAGCTGATCCCGAAGATCGACGGCGGTGGGGCAGGACAATGCCCGATCCTCATGGTCGGGATCGGGACTGAGTGCTACGACGAAACACTTTAGTCTGCCGCGATGCTGCTCTGCGAGTGATTGGCGTAGGTATCCCACGTCGGAACGTAATTGTCGTTAGCCTGATTGCCCCATATAGCCCACTTCTTGCGGGAACCTCTGGCGAATAGCTCTAGGTAAGGCGCACGGCTGCACGCCTCGATGATCGGATACTGCTCGTCCGGCTTGCGCGAATGTTCACGCTTGCGGCTCGACATGTAATTGACCTGGCTGCGACCGGGCTGGAGTGTGCGGGCGTTGTTCCCACGCACACCGAACAATAGCAGCTCCGTCACGTTGCGGAAGTAGAAGCCGACGCCACGGCCATCAGAGCCGCCGTCCTTCCTGATCTTGTGCCAGACGATGTTGCTCTTGTATTTGAAGCCCCATGCCTTCATGACTTCCAGACCTTCGGGAAGCAATGCATTCGGGCACCACATGTACAGATGGCAAGTCTCTGCTGCTGCCTTCACAACGGGGAGGGCCTTGATGTCGTCAAGATGAAGCGTGCCGTACCTTGCAAGCCGCTTATGCTCCGGTGCGACCTTGCCGGTGCGGTTCTGGAACTGCCATGGCGGATCGGCCAGAATGGTTCCGAACTTTTTGTCTCCGACAAATGCGAGCAAATCTGCTGAGGCCGCTAGAGCGGCTGGGGAAGGCTCCAAGATGGCGGATTTAGAAGAACGGGTCATAGACGCTCCGTGCTGCGTGACTCAATGCGCAGCGGCAATGGAAGCTGTTGGTCTTTGTAACGGGAAAGAAACTCAAGGACGGCTTGACGGCCTATCCATGAAAGCGAAACGTCGTGCCTATCGGCCATGGCATCAAGCTCGGAGAACTCTTCGTCGTCGAGATTGATTGCGATGCGATGCTTGTTCGTCGGCATTCAGGCTCCGCGTGGAACAAAGTGTTACACCTTGTTCCACCGTGGAACATCTTAGCATCTCCGGTCTTTGCCGGTTGTTGATAAGTAGCCATCTCGATAACATAAATCAAAGGGCGAACAATTAGCGAAATTGATCTAGTATCGAAGTATGGGCGGGGAAAGAGCTTGGAAACCAGGATGCGGCTGGCGGGCTCGGATTTCTGCGATTTGCAGCCGGTCGATGACTGGCCTGACAAGCAGGTGCGGTATGCCATGATGTCTTGCTCTGCTGTGCTGCCCGCGTGGGGCGAGATTCTGAAGAAGGGCGTTTGCCTTGGCTCTCAACAAAGAAGAAATTTAGGTCTACTTCCGAATGGCTTTTCAGGGGCCGGGCGTCGCGGGGCAGGAACAGACCCAGCAGAGGTGGGAAGCTGAAGCCGCCAGCATCATCGGAGGCTGGAGCGAGGGCAGGAGACTTCCTCCCCACTCGCTGTTTTGCGGAGAGATAGACTGGCGGATGAGCCTAAGTACAGTCTGGATGGAAGGCTGAGGGGAGTTGGGACGGGACGAATTAAGGGGGCCAGCGTGTCTACTGCCGTTTGGGTTGGTGTTGTACAAAGTTTGATTACGGCCACGGCTGGATTACTGGGCGTGCTTTCCGGTGGTTGGATTAAGCGCCGTCAGCAGCATTGGGAGAGGAAGAACGCGCGCATCCGAGAACAATTACAGGATTTCTACTCGCCGCTCCTGGCGATGCGTGCCGAGATACGCGCGAAAAGCGAACTGCGCGTAAAAGTCAGCTCTGCCGCGCATGGAGCGTGGACCGGGTTATTCGAGGGACGCACTGATCCAGAATTTAAGCGACAGATAGATCAAGAGAATGCCCCGCAGTTCGAGAAAATCATTGATTACAACAACACGCAATTACGTGAAGTTATCCTTCCCCTGTATCGCAAAATGCTGGCGCATTTCGGAGAGAAGATGTGGCTAGCGGAGCCATCTACCCTAGCCCATTACGGTGCATTGAGCGAATACGTTGAAATCTGGAGTCGGGCGGATGCGCTGCCGGGCAAGGTCATCGAAGCGTTAGGCCAGGACGAAAAGAAGTTGTACCCGTTTTATGACGACCTAAAAACCCACTTTGAGCGGTTAAGCAAAGAATTGAAAAAGGGAGTTTGAGCGAGAGACGAAGCTATATCGTGCTACATGAGTCCCGGCTGCACTTGTTCACGACCTACAAGGTCTTGTATGCGACGGTTGATCGCATCCCGTATTACCCGAACCTCTGCAATGGGCAGTCCCTTGGGGTCATGTAGCGGCCAGTCATCCCGACGTAGGCCGGGAACGTAGGGACACTTATCCCCGCACCCCATTGTGATAAGAAGCTGTGCATCCTTTGCCAGTTCTTCCGTGAGTTTCTGAGGCTTGGCATGGCTCAGGTCGATTCCGACCTCTTGCATGACGGCCAGCACTTCGGGGTGGACACGCACGCCAGGCTCCGTGCCCGCTGATACGGCTGTTGCCTTCTGTGGGTCCGCAAGCCGATTGAAGAATGCCGCTGCCATCTGGGAACGCCCGGCATTGTGAACACACGCGAATATGACCTTGAGCATGAAGCCTCCTGTTACTTCTTTCCGATATTGTCCAATTCGCTTTTGAGAGCCAATGAGTCCAGACTGGCGAGCGGAAGTGACAACATGAGGGTGATGCGTCTATCCAAGACGGAGAAGGCTTGCGAGAACGCCCGGTCGATTTCTTGCGGCGTTCCCGTTGCGGCTGCCGGGTCAGGAACACCCCAATGCGCGGTGATCGGCTGTCCCGGCCATACCGGGCAGACTTCATTCGCGGCATTGTCGCAGACGGTAAAAACAAAGTTCATCACCGGCGCGTCCGGTTTGGCGAACTCATCCCAAGACTTGCTGTGCAAACCTGCGGTGCTCAAGCTGGCGGCTTCGATTAACCGAAGCGCCTCCGGCCGTACTTTGCCTGACGGATGGCTTCCGGCACTATAAGCGATGAAGTTTGGTGTGCCCTTGCGGTTCATAATGGCCTCGGCCATGATCGAGCGCGCAGAGTTGCCGGTGCATAGGAACAAAATGTTGTAGTGTGGCATCGTTCCCCCTACGCGCAGCAGGCCGGGCCGCAGCACGGGGTTGATGAGGAAGATTTCGGCTTGATGGCGTAGACCTTTACGCTTGCGGCGGCGGCGTTGATGTCATACTTCGCCAGAAGCTCGGTCAGTTCCGTGTGCAGGGTAGCCGTATCCGGTGCCCAAGGTTTGCTGAACCTTGGTGCGGCGCTCGGCCTCATGGTCCGCGAAGGATTGCGCTGCATCGGCGGTGACTTCCCGAACGCCGTTGCGCCGGTGGCGTCCCGCGCCGTTCTCCCGCCGCCATGCCGGATAGCCGCCCCAACGCTCGTCACCGATAAGGTGGACCTGCGTGGAACCTGCATACCTGTCTAACGTGCCCTCGATGACAGCACGGAGTTTCTTGGGACGTGCGGCGCTGATCTCTCCGCGCTTTGCCCGCGCTTCCTGCGTCGACAGATACTCGTGCGCCACGTCGCGGAAGGGACGGTTGAACACGGGAACGTCATGCTTGATGCGGAATCGAACGTCCGCGTCTTGATCGAAGGCGCGTTCCCGCGCCGCTTCTCTATCAGTTGTTTTGAGCGAAACCGTCTTGTAGCGGTCGGCCTTCGGCATCTTCATGCGGCAATACCACATGCGATGATCCACGTCGCCGCGCCGGAAGAGAATCAGGCCGGGTTTCAGCTCCTCTTTCTCGGTAATGAAGGCCATATCGCCTCCTGCTGTTTATTCCGTTCTGTGCAGTTTCCGTGCAGGTTTTCTCTGCAAGCCATTGACTCTTCGTGGCTGTGCATACTTTGTATGGATCATTATAGAAAATTATGTGCTTTATTTATAGTTATTTATGATATAGTTCTCATCCTGAGCGAAGCGAAGGAACCTGCTTTCTCAATTAGCCACGATCGAGGGTGCCCCATCCTGAGCGTAGCGAAGGGTGGGAAGCAACGCCAAAGGTTGTCATCACTACAGTAGCGGGAAAGCCTGTATTCTCAGGGCTTTCCCACCCACTTCTCCATCTCAGCATTTGAACCGATCTTCCCCGCGATCATTTCCTCGATCAGCCCATGAGTCCGCAACTCCGGAAACGGCGCTCCAATCTTTTCCCCGCTCTCGCTTCCTGGAAACCGCACCATCAGTACGGGCCGCGGATCGAATCTTCCTTGCGAAACCCGCTCGTCCTCTGCCGTCCACATTGGAGACATCTTCCACATCCCTACCCGCCACGAGTGGTCCGAAGACACGATCACCGTCGTCTGCTGTGCCGCCGGCGTCTCCCCAACCCACTGCAGCAGCTGGCCGAGCGCTGCATCCGCCAGCACAAGGTTGTCGAGGTAGCTGCCATTGACTCCAAGTGCGCCCGTCCGCCGGTCGTAGAATCCCCCCGGGTGAGGCACCGGCAGATGAATAAAAACGAACCCGAGGCTCTCATCGCCGATCATCTGCCGCGCCGAATCCATCAACCTCAGATACTGCTCCGCATGATCCTGCGCCGTCGTCGGCTGCTTCATCCTGTGTCCGGTCAACTTCTCCAGCGGCTTGCTCACCGGAGCAAACACGTTCCACAACACACTCTTCTCAGACGAATAATTTCCCGGAAGCGGCGAGCCAAGCATTTCCTCACACCACTCAAGCTCGCGCCCATATGTCCGGCAATAGGGGATGTACCAACCCACCGCCCCCGCCGCCATTCCCGCTTGCTTTGCATCCGCAAAGAGCGTGTGATCGCTGGGATACCCCTGCCATCCCTCAGCCGTCTTGACCTCCGCCCGGCCCGAAAGATCGCTCCGCTCCTGCCTGATCTGCTCGCCCCATAGCAATGACGGAATAATCAGCTCCGTGTAATATCCCACCGGCTGCTCATTGCTGAATGACACGCTCGCGCCTGCAAACCGATCAAAATTTGGCAAACGAATATCCTGCTGCCGGTGATCGAAAACCTGGTCGTAGGACAACTCGTCGAACAGCACCCACACAATCCGCCGCTCGGGCATCGCATTCTGCGAAGCCGTGCGCGAAAACGACGCCACATCGTGCGGCTCGGGCTTAACCGCCATGTAAACCAGCTCAGGCAGCATCCAGAAAATCGCGAAGCCCAGCAGCAGCAGAACAAACCTCGCCGACCGTACCACCACCGCGTACCACCTGCGCCTCACCCACAACAGCAGGCCCAGCACGCACACCGCAACAAACACCCGCGCCGGAGTCGCAACCCTGTACCCGATCAGCCCCGCAACCGCCAGCCCCGTCGTCGTCCTCGCCGCCAGCACCGCGCCCAGCAGAACCCACCACAGCGACACGCCTTTGGCATCATGCTTTTCGAGTAGGCGGAATATCATCACAAAGAAGAGACACACCGCTACGACATCGATCGCAACGCCCCAGTACACCGCGTTCAGCGGCAGCAACCGGTGGTAGAGATCCGTATGGAGTGGTGAAATGTGAAACCAGGTGTAGGCGAGAGTAAAAAGGATAGCGGCGCCGCAGGCTTCAAGCCAGACGTATCGCTTCATCGCACCTCGAGCAGATAAAGCGTGCGCCCGTTCTGCAGTCTTTCCTTTTGCACCGTGAGAAAATAGCGATCCATCGCAGTTACAAATTGCATCTCATCCAGACGCCCATAGATCTCTTCGCGTCCGCGCACCAGCTCCACGAACATGGGATCGCTCGCCGGAACCCACTCGACAATCGCCCACTGCTTTGTCAGGTCGCGCAGCAGCGCCGCCACTTCCTCGAGCGGAATCTGATCCGCGATCAGCAGGTGATGGATCAGACCCAGCATCATCACGCAGTCGAATCGCCGATACGCGCGGTCCAGCAGCCCCAGCGACTCCGCATTCCTCCACCCCGCTGCCGGAGTCGGTCTCGCCGCATCCGCGATCACCGCCTGCACCTGCCGGCGCTCCGCCGCGGCCTGCTGCCAGTTTCGTTCTGTCGCTGCCAGGTCGGTGTCCCACGCCACTACGCTCGCGCCCATGCTCGAAGCCAGCCGCGAATACACACCCGTGTTCGCGCCCAGATCGAGAACATCCCTCGGCGCAGCTTCCATCAGCGCCCGCCGCACAAACGACTGCTTCTGCGTGTGGTCCTCAGCCGAGTAGTGCCCGGCGCTCTCCGGATAATCGCTCCAGCGCGAATCGTGCTCCGTGCTCTTCAGCTTCTTAAGCATCGCGCGCAGGCTGCGCAGATTGCGCCGTAGCACGGCCTCGGCCACTTCCGGAGCCTGCGCCAGCCTCATCGAAGCCGCGCCGCCGTTCTGTTTCCTCTGCCGCTTCTCCAGCAGATACGGCAGCGTCACCAGCGAACGGAACGGTTGCCGCCATCGTTGAATAACGCTCAGATACGGATACAAATCGCCCGGCTGATATCCATCGCGCCTGTGCAGGCTCGCCGCCAGCGGCCAGCCCAGGTAGCGATACGCCGCCAGCGGCAGCAGGAACGTCCGCACAAACTGCGCATACGCCATCCACAACGGGCTCCCCGCGTCGCGCTGCTCGACCGAAAGCACATCGACGAACACCGGGCGCGGCCCTTCGAACAGCACATTCAAAGGCGTGGCGTCCTTCAGGATAAGTCCCTCGCCCACCAGCCTCTCGCAGAGATCGAGCGTTAGCTCGGCCGCCGCAAACCATGCGCCCGGAGTCCACTCCCATGGATAAGTTGGAAAAAAAATACGCGGATGTTCCAGCAGCAGCTCACCGCTTCGCTCTGCGCCGCCAGCCGCTTTCGTGGCAATCAGCTTTCCCTGGGAAACCCACTCCCGCGCCAGCTCCGACTCCAGAAAATCCAGCGCCGCCCGCGCGTACTCAGTCTTCACCCTCCGCCGGACACGGTCGCCTTCCACCCGCAGCGATCCCGCTGGGTCGCGAAACGTTTCGATACCGGCGAATGCGCCGGCCATCAGGCACGCGTTCCCGTTCCGGTGTTTGGTTCGTAGTCTTTAGGGTCCGCCTCGGCCCTCGGGGTGCTATTGCGGCCAAACAGCTTCCGGATCTTCGTTCTCAGCACGAAAAGCGCGCCGGCCAGCATCGATCCGCCAACCTGGAAAACGAGCAGTCCTGATCCGGGATCAACATACGCATGCGCGGGCTTTACAACTGCCGCGAGCAGGACAACGATCTGGAGGAGACCCAGCGAAAACCACACTAAGCGTTTGAACATAATTCCTGATAGTCCTGCCGGAGAACGAGTCAGCTTATGGGACGGGAACTGAGCTGAAAAAGTTGCGGCAGTGGGATGGCGAAGTGCACAACACCATGGCAAAAAGTTTGCTTTGGGTAACAATGGCGGGACTTTTTTCGAAGGCACGCATTCCCGCGGGGCGTCAAATCCTGCCTACCAGAAATAGGCCGCTTCCATCTTAGGAGTGCCCGGAGCGCCGCCGATAATCTCCGTGCTCAGCACCGCCTCCATATTCTTTTTGTTCCCGGCCGCCTGCGCCGCGCGCTCAAGCTGCACCATGTCCGCGGGATCGGTAAGGAACTCGCCTGCCGCGATGGTGCCGCCTCGGCCCACCCCCGCCACTATCACCGCCGTCTTTCCAGTATTGCTGTCGGTAAAGCGCGCCACGATCGCATAGTCGCGATAATTGTTGGTCGCCATCTGCTGCAACCGGTCGACCGCCCACTTCACCTGCTTGGGAGCCGTACTGTCCACGATCCAGAAATGCGTCATCTCCGCGTCGTTCCCAAAGCTGTAGCGCAGCGGATGGGTCAGCCGCAGCGTCCATGCGTTGTCAAAAGCCCCGATAAAAATCGTAGGACCATTGCGCAGGTCAGTCAGGCTCGTCGATCCCTCGCCCTTCAAGCTGTACTTCTTGCCGTTGGCCTGCAGTATGCCCGCCACTTTGACAATAGGATTCAGGTCATCGATCACAACCGCGGTCAGGTTGTCCTTCAGAACCACCTGGTGAGTCGGGTCCGCCGCGTCCCTTAGGGCGATCGCCGAATACTGGTTCTGGTCGGCGATACAGAAGAGCACCGGGTCGCTCGTGTTCAGCACCGGATCCCAGAAGAATCCCAAAGTCGGGTGTTGCGCCGACCTCAGGTAAATCAGCCCCGCAACCGCCAGCAGCACGGCGGCAATCGCGGCTCCAGCAATCCACCGCCTCAGGCCCCGCCTGGGAGCCTCGATAGCTATCGCGGCCTGAAGAGTCTCGTCCTGTACCGCCTCTAACCCCGTGCCCGCCTCGGAAGTCCCCGGCTCAGTGTTCGCCGGCCATTGAAAATGCGGCACATAGGAGCCCGATGGCAGCGATACCTTGATTTCGCCCTCATGCCCCGGCTCCTGGTAATACTGCGCAATCCGCTTGCGAATCTCCGCCGCCGTCACCCGCACAATCGGATCGGACGACGTATCGTAATCCGCATTTCGCCCGAAGATCTCGATCCCCAGCGTCCGCTCCTTCAGGTTGTCCGTCTGCCCTGAGAGCGTCTGTTCCACAACATATCGGAGGAACGACGGGAACCGCCGGCTGTGGCTGAAATGCGGGTTCTCCAGCAGCCGTTCCAGCTGAGCGTGGATCGCGGCTTTTTCTTCGTCGTTGAGCCCCGCATGACCGCTCGGAGCTAAATCAATCGACATCGAATTCTTCCATTTCCTCGTACGAACCTCGGATTATACAACGTTAAACTCCGGTTGCCTCGCCCCGACCCTGCTCCAGTAAGCTATTAAAAATAAGCCATTTGGATTATGGATTTACATGTAAGGAGCAACCCTTTTTCCGCAAGGACCTTACCCATCCCGCGCCCCGCTCCCTATAAAGCCTTCTGGCTGTGGCCGTCCGGGTTCCCGCTCTGCTTGCCCGCATAATAAAGTCTGGCCCAGCCGATTTCTCAATCCGGAAGTAAATGCCGGAAGTGAACATTTAGGGAGTCAACATGCCGCTGTATCGCTTTTCCAGGGTGACGTTTTCGGGCCCCCTTCTTTTTGCTCTCGCTTCGACCCTCCTCCGTGCCCAGAACCCCTCGTTTGTTCTCGATCATGTAACCGGTTTCTCTTCGCTGCCCAGCGGCATCGAAGTCCAGGATGGAGACGCCCGCGAGCAGATCACCGCCCTCCGCGACGATCTTCTCCGCATCCGCATCGCGCCCGGCGGCAAGATGCCCGAGGACGCATCCTGGGCCGTCTCCGCCGAAAATCGCCGCAGCTCAGTCCCCGTCACTCCGGTCATCAGCAGCACCGCCATCGGATTTCGCACCCGCGCCCTGATCGTCCAAATCCAGCGAAAAACCCTCCGCCTCAGCGTCACCGATCTCGCCGGAAACATCGTCCAGCAGGACGCCGCGCCCGTCCGTTACGACGGCGCTGCCTTCCGCGTTTACAAATACATGCCACTCGACGAGCATTACTTCGGCCTGGGCGACCGCACCGGACCCCTCGATCGCCGCGACGAATCCTTCACCCTCTGGAACACCGACGCCTACCGCTTCCAGGAATCAACCGATCCCATCTACAAGGCCATCCCCTTCTTCATGACCTTTCGCGCTGGCCGCGCTGCCGGCATTTTTCTCGATAACACCTGGCGCACCAGCTTCGACTTCGGCAAACAGCTCCCCGGCGTCTACTCCTTCGGAGCCGTCAACGGCCCCCTCGACTACTACATCCTCTATGGACCCAGTCCGAAAGAAGTTGTCGAGCGCTACGCCTGGCTCACCGGAACCCCGCCACTGCCGCCCCTCTGGACCCTCGGCTTCCAGCAGTCCCGCTACACCTATTTTCCCGAATCGCAGCTTCTTGATGTCGCCAGCCGCCTCCGCGCAGACCACATCCCCGCCGACGCCCTCTACCTCGACATCGACTTCCAGGATCACCACCGCCCCTTCACCATCGACACCAAGGCCTTCCCCGATTTTCCCGGCATGGTCGCAAAGCTCAAGGCCGAGAACTTCCACCTCGTCACCATCGCCGACCTCCACATCGCCAACCTGCCCAACGCCGGATACGCCCCTTACGACACCGGCATTGCCGGCGATCACTTCGTCCATAACCCCGACGGCACCGTCTATACCGGCGTGGTCTGGCCCGGCCCCAGCGTTTTCCCCGACTTCACCCAGCAGCAATCCCGCGTCTGGTTCGGCACCCTTTATCGCGACTTCTACAAGATGGGCGTCGCCGGCTTCTGGGACGACATGAACGAGCCCTCCATCTTCAACTCCCCGACCAAGACCATGCCCGAAGACGTCGTCCATCGCATCGACGAGCCCGGCTTCATCACCCGCACCGCTACCCACGCCGAGATCCACGACGTCTACGGCATGGAGAACTCCCGCGCCACCTTCGAGGGCCTTCTCAAGCTCAATCCCAATCTGCGCCCCTTTGTCCTCACCCGCGCCACCTACGCCGGAGGCCAGCGCTACGCCGCCACCTGGACCGGCGACAACAGCAGCAGCTGGAGCCATCTCCGCCTGGCCACCCCCATGCTCGAAAACCTCGGTCTCAGCGGATTCGCCTTTACCGGTGCCGACGTCGGCGGCTTCGCCGGCAGCCCCTCCATGCCACTGCTCACCAAGTGGCTTGAGGTCGCCGCCTTCCAGCCCATCGACCGCGATCATACGGAGACGGGTAGCGCCGACCAGGAGCCCTGGGTCGGCGGCCCCGAACAGGAAGCCATCCGCCGCCATTTCATCGAAGAGCGCTACCGCCTGATGCCTTATCTCTACACACTGGCGGAAGAGGCCTCCCGCACTGGCCTCCCCATGGTTCGCCCGCTCTTTCTGGAATTCCCCAACGCCGCCAGCGACGGCCATCCCATCGACACCGACATCAATGCCTCCGGAGAATTCCTCCTCGGGCCCGACATCCTCGTCGCCGCGCCGCCATTCCCCGACGAGGTCGGCAGTTATCAGGCTGAATTCCCCTCCGCCGACTGGTATGACTACTGGACCGGGCAGAAAGTCCCCAGGCTTCCAACTCCTCCGCCCGATCCGAATCTCCCCGCAGCCGCTCAGATCCCGCTCACCCTCGACATCCGCCCCGAGCTGGCCACCCTCCCCGTCTTCGCACGCGGAGGCGCCATCCTCCCCATCGCCCCGCTCGTCCAGAGCACCAACGAGACCCCGCAGGGCCCGCTCACCCTGCGCATCTACGCGGGTAATTCATCGGAACCGTGCGCCGGCAGCCTCTATCTCGACGACGGCACAAGCTACGCCTACCGGCAGGGGGCCTATTTGAGAGTGAAATTCACCTGCCGGATCGATGCCGACGGCTTCCATCTGCACATCGCCAAACATGAAGGCTCTTATCTGGCCTGGTGGAAAGAAATCCGCGCCGAGATCTACGGCTGGACGCCGAAAGAGAACGTCGCTTCGGTTAAAGGAAATGGCGCATCTCTCAAGATGACAGCGCTACCTCATGGGATCGCAGTCCTGGTCCCCGAAGACGCGAACGGCCTCGACCTCGACATCAACTAGGACGCAGAAAATAGGACTGTAGACTCAGGAGCATTGACCCTGCTCAGGAGCATTGACGCTGCCCAACGACCAATTTTAGCCTTCCCCTGAGCCCTGAGCCCTGAGCCCTGAGCCCTGAGCCCTGAGCCCTGAGCCCTGAGCCCTGAGCCCTGAGCCCTGAGCCCTGAGCCCTGAGCCCTGAGCCCTGAGCCCTGAGCCCTGCTTTTCTCACTCCGCCTTATAGCTCCCCTTGCCCCAGTGGAACGACACTGTCGGCGTGCACGCGTCGCTCTGGTAATAGACCACCGTATCGCCGTTGTCGTGGCCCTGTACATACGGAGTCATCGCCGCATAAAAGGTCCCCTGCGCGTCGGGCTTTGCGCTGAGGGAGACTTTCTGGCCGAAGGTCTCCGCGCCCAGCGAGAAGGGCACGTCAGCCTTGAATCCCTCGCCCTTGATCAGCACCAGCTCCGCGTCCTTCGATCCCAGCAGGATCTCCAGCTTGCATCCCTTGTCTTCGCCCATGTCCGGAAAGGGAGTCGCGCTGGCCGCTGCTCCGCTCGTCCGGTCCTCGGCCACCAGGGCCACGCGAATCGCCTCGCCCTTGGCCGCCGTCGTCGTGATCTCTACCGGATCATTCACCTTCATCGTCGTCGTGCATGGTGTCGCGCGCAAAGGAGCGCCCTGACCCGCATTCTGGCCCGTTTCCTGCGCCCCTGCCTGCGCCCCCGGCGCGCCTGTTCCCGAAGCGCCCGTCCCCAGCGTGCTTGGCGCATTCACCGTGGGTGCCGGCGCTCCGCACACCGCGTTGCCCGATGCGTCGATGACGATCCCACCCATCAACGGAATCACGCCCTGATTCAGCGGCCAGCGCAGCAGATTCAGCCGCGTCCCGGGCGCAAACCCCGTCGCCGTCAGCCGGTAGCTGATCATCGTGCCTGCTGCGGCCTTTTCCCGCCCCGTCTCCTTCATCGTCAGCGTGATCCCCGGCGACGACGCCTTTGGGCCCCAGTTCGCCTGCGACACTGCGATCCGCTGAATCTGCGCCCGCTGCCGCGCGGCGGCCTCTGCCGCTTCCTCCTCTGGTGTCGGTGTATGCGGATCGGGCGGCAGGTCCTCGAGCTTCAATTGCGGAGTCTGCTGCGCGGGTGCCGGAGCAGCAGCCGCTGCCGGAGCAGGAGCCGTTGCTGGAGCCGGCTGCTGTTGCTGTGATCCATAACCTTGGTCCATTGTCTGGGCAAACGAAGAAAGACAAAGCGACGCCGCCACGCCGCCGGTAAAAAGAACTGAAAGGAAACGCATTCATTCAGGATAAACGAATCCACCCTGCCTTCGCCCCTCGCCGTCCCTCCGTTCTGTTTCCGGAAATTTACCTGCACTCCTGCTTCGTCCTCTGTTATCGTCGCTCGCAGTTCCGTCTCCGCCCACACAACTGCCACGAGGTGACCCATGCCCTGCGACCCCAAGGAGTTAAAGCACGTCCCACTCTTCGCCCTGCTCGATGACGATGAGCTTGCCGTACTGGCCGCGCAGGTCGAACTTAAGAAGTTTGCTCCCAGGCAGCGCATCTATAAGATCGGCGACCCCGGCAAACACGCCTACATCCTTATGGAAGGCGTCGTTCAGGTCACCACCGTCGACGAGGATAACCAGGAAGTCCTTGTCGATCAGCCCGCCCACGGAGAGTTCTTCGGCTTCGCCTCCATGCTCGATGGCTGGCCCCATCAGACCAATGCCCTCACTACCGAGGAAACCAGTTGCGTCGAGATCAGCCGCGATGACATCGCCACGTTGCTCTGCCAAAAGCCTATGGCCGGCATGGACATGCTCACCGTCCTCGGCCGTCAGTTCCATGCCTCGCAGCAGCTCGTGCGCCTGCGTGCCAGCCGCAACGCCAACGAGATCATCGAGGAAGAGGAAACCGTCGGTGAGCGTGTTGCCGACGTCGTTGCCGGCTTCGGAGGCTCATGGACCTTCATCATCACCTTCCTGGTCGGCCTGGTCGTCTACAGTATCATCAATGTCGCCCTCAACAAGCGCGCCTGGGATCCCTATCCTTTCATCCTCCTCAACCTCATCCTCTCCATGCTCGCTGCGCTCCAGGCGCCAGTCATCATGATGAGCCAGAACCGCCAGGACAAGAAGGACCGCGTCCGCAGCGAGCTTGACTTCGACGTCAACCGCCGTGCCGAATCCGAGATCCAGCTCCTCTCCCGCAAGCTCAACCTCATTACCGACAAGCTCGGCGACATCGACGACTTGCTCCGCGACCGGGTCATCCCTCCCGCCCGGCACTAGCTCGCCGCCTGAAACGCTGCCTCCACCCCGCGCACTATCTCGTGTATTGGGGTGTCCTTCGCCTCCGCGGTTTCCACACCCCTGACGCCATACTTATCGAGCGGCAACAGCATCGCAACCTTCGAGAGCTTTCGAATCAGGCTCTTAACCCGCAATCCGTCACACTGGTACAAGTGACAGTGTTTACGCGGGTTCTGAAGAGGGACAATCGAGGTAGATGGTTTGAACGAGAGCAGCATTTCCAGAAATACCTCTGACAGATTGACCGTCAGTTGAGACAGACCTGGTTGTCAGCTCACGACCCCCGCCTGGCGATCATCCGACAACGAAGTTTACGCATTTGTGATTCTTTTGAACCTCTTGGAGAGAACGCGTGATGCGAAGCAGAGTTCAGTGCATGAGGATGCCGAGAGGGTCTCTCCTGGTCGTCCTTCTTCTGGCCCTCTTTGGTCTGTCCATCTTTGCAAAGGCACAGTCTCAGCTCAACCCTCAGCCTCTGCCGCTATCTATCTCGAGCGCCCCGCCGAACGAGCTCGCGCAGGCCGACTTTGACACCAGGTATACCAACCTGACCCCTGGTTTTGATCCGTCGTTTCACAATTACGGCCGTATCCACCTCAACCTCAACGGCCTTCCCGACGACCCGGGCCGTGCCGCCGCCGATCCCGAATCCGTGGACTCGCCCGATCGCGATCCGGCCGCAGTGGTCGTCTCCACGCGCCAGGGCCGCTCTGATACCAGCGTGCATTGGAGAGCTGCTATCCAGGAGTCCCTCCTCTACACCGGCATCATGCATACCTACAACCTCTGGACCGAAGCCGGAACTCGTGACGCCCTCTACGGCCCCTGGCTGAAGAACTACCTCGATTCCGTAGGCGAGCTTCGCGGATGGAGCGACAGCGACCGCTTCATGGCCCCCTATGTCGGCCACACTATCGAGGGCTCTATCTTCGGATACATCGAGCGCCAAAACGATCCCCGATACCGCAACGTGCAGTGGGGAGACGGACGCGATTACTACATGAGTCTCCTCCATTCGCTTGCCTATTCCGCTGTCTGGCATGCGCAGTGGAAGATCGGTCCGGCCAGCGAGGCCTCCATCGGCAACGTGATGCTCCATGCTTCTCCCGGCTTTATCACCCTCGTCGACACGCCAACCCTGGGCACCGTCGAAATGATGGGCGAGGACGCCGCCGATCGATACCTCATCACGGGGCTGGAGAATCGAACCGCCAACCGCGCTCTGCTTCTCCTCACCCGCACCTTCCTCAATCCCGGCCGCTCCTTTGCCAACGTCATGGCCTTCAAGAAGCCGTGGACCCGCCCGGACCGCATGGGCATCTTCGGAGAGAGCTTTCACGTCCGCCAGCAGCTCCTCGCCGACTACCGCGCAGGCGGGGAAAAGCCCTTCGAGTACACGCGCCCGCCCGGACCGGTCTTCGAGCATGAATATCCGAAAGAAGCCGACATCGAGCTGACGGCTTTCCCCGTCTATGAACGCTTCCTGGGCACAAAGGGCACGAATAACTGTATTGGCGGAGGCGGCTCCGGCGCTTCGCGCATCAATCCATATTTCCAGCTTGTCGGCGAAGTCAGCGGATGTAGCGTCATGGGTATGCCCGCCGTCAACCAGAGCGGCGACATGCTCTTCTGGGGCGGAGGTGTACGCTGGACGCCTCTGGCTGCTCATCGCGTTTCCCCATTTCTCCAGACGATGTTCGGCGGCCGCCGTGTCACCCATGAAATCCTCAATGCTGAGCTGAGGACACAACTGCTCGATGCATGGGACGACGGCAACGGCACCCTGCCGCATTACCCCAAGCGCAGCGATTATTCGATCGAGCTCTCGAGATATGGCCCTGCCCTCAGTGTCGGCAGTGGTTTCGACCTTGTCCTCACGCGCGCCTTCGCCTGGCGCATGGTCAACGTCGAATACTCCCACGCCTGGTTAGGGAACGCCGACATGATCCAGGCTCAGAACAGCCTTCGCTTCACCACCGGAGCCGTCCTGCGCATCGGCACCTGGTAACGGCGCCTTTGAAAATAGTCTTGCCAAAGCCGCGAGTGAACTCTACCTTACTCGCCTATGAGAATCTCCCTGTCGTTTGTATCCTGCCTCGGATTAGTTGTCTGTCTCGGAGCCGCAAGCGGCTACCAGCAACCGGCAAGCGGCTACCAGAAGCCAACTGACGCTGAACTCCGCAGTAACATCCCAACCAATCCGGTAAAGCATTGTTCCAGCCAGAACGGGCTCCCGGATTCCGCCTGCACTCCAGGCGCGACCCGCGTTGTGACCCTCGACGAAATTTGTAAAGGCCCGTCCACGAGCACTGTCCGCCCCGACGACTCGTATACCGACGCCCTCAAGAAAGCTCAGATCATTGAGTACGGTTGGACGGACACCAATCCAGCCGACTACGAGGAAGACCATCTGATTTCGCTCGAGATAGGAGGCAATCCCACCGATCCGAAAAATCTGTGGCCCCAGCCCTACGCAGGCCAGTTCAACTCACATATGAAAGACAAGGTCGAGGACTGGCTGCACGCGCAAGTCTGCTCTGGAAAGATGACTCTGGAGCAGGCCCAGAACGGAATCAGCACCAATTGGGAGCAATACATAAGCTCCGCGACCGCCGGCAAGCACTATTCGTCCGCCCAGCGCGCAGTAGAACGGCGAGCTTCATTTCTGCATCGGACTCTACCCGGCTGCAATCACGTACGGACGCATCATCTCGTTGTCCTCATGCTCCAGCATGTGGCAATGCCAGACATAGCGTCCCGCGAAGCCTTCAAACTTCACAATAATGCGGGTCACAGTGAAAGGATCGACGCGGACTGTGTCCTTCCATCCGAGCTCGTTGGCGCTCAGCTCAACGGCGGGTCCGGTGAAGACGATTTTTCCGGCGAGCTGATAAACGGCCAGATCGAAAGGCCGGCGGTCGAGCACCTGGAAGCGAACCATGTGCAGATGGATCGGGTGCGAATCGTCCGTAAGATTGACGAACGACCATATCTCGGTCGAGTTCAACACCGGATTCTCCGTCACCGGCATATCCCAGTGCTTGCCGCCCAGCAGCATCACCCTCGACCTGCCCAGGCGGTTCTGATAATCGGCAAGTGTCAGCTCGCGCGTGCGAACCGCGGTGCTTTCCGGAATCCGCACCACCGGACGCAGCGTTCCCGGCAAAGATGACGAATCGTCGGCCTTGGCGCCGGAGACGCGAAACTGCATCACCATCGCCACATCAGTCCGCAGGAAGACTTCCTTGCCGGCATGGCCGCTGAAATCGACAATCACATCGGCGCGCTCGCCCGGTCCGAGGATCAGCAGATTCGTCTCCGCCGGCGTCGCCAGAAGTCCCTGTTCGCTGGCGATCTGATAGAAGGGAAGTGTTTCGGATGTGAAATTTTCCTCCGGCGAAAAAGAGATCTTGTAGAAGCTGCCGTTCGAGCTATTCAGCAGCCGCAGCCGGTATTTGCGCGGCTCGACCTCGTGATACGGAAAGATTTTTCCGTTCACCAGGATCGCGCTGCCATAGTACTCGGAAACCCACGGCGCGCCGGGCTTGCCGGAGACGGGATAGAAAATCTGCCCATCGGGCTGGAACGATCTGTCGAACATGACCAGCGGAATCTCATACGCGCCCTTCGGCAGATTCAACCCATCCTCGAACTCGTCCCGCATCAGATACAGTCCCATCAGTCCGGCGACCGCATTCAACCGCGTAATGCCCATCGCGTGGTCGTGATAGAAGAGCCCCGCCGCCTCCTGCCGATTCGGATAGAAGCAGGTTGCCGACTGGCCGGGCACGAACCAGTCTTCCGGATAGCCGTCGCTCTCCGGCCCTGTTCTGCCGCCATGCAGATGCACGACCGTGCGGACATCAGGCTTCGCGGCCTCGGCTCCGTGCAGCGTGTGGTCGATTGGAAAGAGATGCTGGCGCGGCAGCTGGTTCACCCACTCCACCAGCACGGGTTTTCCCGCCCGCGCCTCAATCGTCGGACCGGGACACGACGCGCCGTATCCCCAGAACGTTGTTGCCGCCACATCGCGGTGCACCTTGGCCTGGAACTGCTGCATGACGATGCGGTAGTAGGGAACTGGCGTCGCCGGATCCCCCGGACTCGCCTTGAGGCCGGCAGGCTTCGCAATCGCCGGGATCGGCAGCGGATCGACGAAGCGCGCCAGCGTACTGGTATTCAGCAATTGCGGAGGCGCGCTCGCCGGCTGCATCCCATGAGCGCCCTGTGCCCTGGCACTCGCCGCGGCCGCTGTTAACCAACCCATTTGTTCGACGAAGCGCCGCCTGGTAATCCGCATCATCAGCCCCTGGCCTTAAAATTCGGCCCTGAAATTCCCGCCCTGAAAATTCGCAGCCGCCTCATAAGAGTGGCGAAAAAGTGCTGCAGATTGAGCCTGAATGGACGACGTTGCGGGCAGATTAATTTTCGTCTCTGACCATCCCCGGGCCTGTTCACAAATATTGAAGCCGCATTCACGAATATGTGACGAAGCGAGGCATAGACTCCGCTCGTCTCCGTCGTGTGCCCGGCGCTACTCGCCTCTATCGCGCCGCTCGCCCCCGGAGCAAAAAAGGAGATTCCCCTATGAATCCGTTCTCCCTGATTCGCACGCTATCAAGGTTCGGAATTCCGGCCCTGATCCTCTGTGCCGCATTTACGCCAGCCTTCTCCTCGGGCCAGGAAGTCACATTTTCTCCTTACATTCAACTTGGCGCTGACGGAAAGTTGGGGCCAACCGACCACATCGTGATCGCATGGCAGACTGACGAGACAACTCCCCACCCCTCCGCATACAAAGTCGAATTCTCCGCGCAGCATCAACATGGCTCCGTCACACCCAGCGGCCGCGTCATCGATAACTATCTCGCCGCCGATCCTTCGCTTCCCTCCATTCCCGGAGCATACGGAGCCCACACCAACTACACCGCTGTTCTGAGCGCTCTGCAATACGACACCGAATATAGCTATCGCGTTACCGGCCCGGGCATGCCGAACGGCGGATTCGCCTCCTCGTTTCATACGCGCAAGGTCGGCCCGGTCTACTCATTCGCCGTCGAAGGCGACGAAGGCTACTTCCCCGTTGACCCCAATGTCACACCGTCCCTCGTGATCGATTATGAGGCGCGTATCGCTCACCTCATCTACGATGCCGCGAATATCCAGCTGGCCAACCAGCCCTCCCGGCCCGAACCGGACTTCATTCTCAACACCGGTGACAACGTCTACAACGAAGGCACCGAAGACAACTACCGCGACTTCTTCTTCCCGGTCTTCAACAGCGATCAGGATTCCAACGAGACCGGTGCGCCGATCATCCGCAGCAAGCTCTTCTTTCCCGTCGACGGCAATCATGACCAGGGAAGTACCGGCGTCTCGGCGAATCTGCTGGCCGACAACTCCGCACCTGTTTTCAGCGGAAACCTGAGCGGGGGCGACGCGCTCTCCTTCTTCAACGATTTTTATTTCCCTCAGAACGGGCCGGTGGGGTTCGATGTCCAATATGACTGGAACGTCACCACTTCCGCTCCCACCGGCTTCACCTTCACTTACCAGGGACAGAGCTACACCTCGCCGGCTGCCATCGCGGCCTTTCGCGCCTCGACCAAAGTCGACACCGGCAGCGGCCCCAGCAGGCAGATCGATCACCAGAGCAACTACTCCTTCGACTACGGCAACGCGCACTTCCTCTATCTCGACGCCAACCCGCATCTCTTCAACGACAATCTGCCCAGCTCCAATGCCTTCAATGCGGCGCCTCCGGTTTTCACCGCCTATCCGACAGCTCTCGGGCAGTGGGTCATCAACGATCTCGATTCCAGCAAGCAGCTCTGGAAGATCGTCGTCTATCACCAGCCGGCTTTTACTTCAGGCGACGCGACCATCGTCAACAACCAGATGCGCGCGGTGGCCAAATTGCTTGAAGACCACGGCGTAAGCATCGTCTTCAACGGACACGATCACAACTATCAGCGCTCTCTTCCGCTGCGGGCCACGAGCCGTACCGCCGGCCCGGTCAGCACGACTGCGGGAACGCCGGCCGTCTATGTCGATCAGAAATTCGATGGCGTGACGACGACCGTGCCCGACGGCGTGCTGTATATCATCGAGGGCGCGGGCGGCAACCGCGACTTTGACGGCGACTTTGCCCCTCCCCGCGGCAGCGGCGTCGGCCTCGACCAGGACGATTCAGCCACCGGGACCTTTACCGATGAGCCTGGCCTTACCGTGCCGCAGGGCCCGGGATCATGGCTCGACACAAACCTCACCAATCCGGAAATGATCAACTTCCTGCCCAATGCCGGGACGGGAACGAAGATCACCGCCCGGCTCAAGTCAAAGGTCTTTTCCTTCGGAGATGTACTGGTTGACCGCAACAAGCTCACTCTCTTCCAGATCAGCGAGCCGCTGCAGTCCACCTCCTCGGCCACAGCCGCCGATCCCGCTCCCTACGGCACGGATATCAACGGCGAGCCCGTCAACGACCCCATCCCCGACACGCAGATCGACCCTTCCACTGGACAGGTCATTTCCGCTCCCGCGAATGGTCCCTCGGTGCTGCTCGACAAGTGGACCATCACCAAGCCCGAGCTCTTCGCCTCGCTCTCGGGGACCCTCTCCGCGCCGGTTAAGGTGCGTGCCGGCCAGGGACTCACCTACACCGTTCACCTTAAGAACCATTCGCAGTATTCGCTCAATGGAACCCAGGTGCGGCTGGCTTTGCCTGCCGGCGTCTCCTTCGCCGGAACGCCGGGCAGCACCGTCACCCTTCAGGGCAATGAAGTCGTCGTCACCGTCGGACGCCTTGCCGCCGGCTCCGAACAAACCGTCTCCATTCCCACGTCGCTCTCGCCGGAAAGCCGCGGACTGATTTTGGGCTTCGCCGGAGTCACCTCATCGACCGCCTCGCCCCTTCCCACGAACCCCACGGTCACCATCGTGACCCGCTAAGTCTGCATTCAGGGCTGTATTCGCACACGCGGCAGGAGCTCTCATCCTGCCGCGCTTTTCTTTGTCTTCGGAAAGTGGGTGATGGCGTCAGTTTGAACCCCAGGGGAGGGACAGTTCCCAGATACAACATATTCAGTCTGTCCGGGGTCGAATCTAGTCTCCTGAGTCACAAGTAGGTTGCATATAGATGGGAGGCGTTCTATGGTGAGGCATGGAGTCTCGTCGTGGACGGCCGAAGAAGCATGAGCTGGTGGTAAGCCCAGGGCAAAGAGCCGAGTTGGAGCGCATAGCGCGGCAGTCTCGCAGCGCTCGTTCGGTGGCCTTCCGCGCCCGTATCGTTTTAGAGTGTGCGGGTGGAGCAAGCAACGCGGCGGTAGCAGCGAAGTTGCGCACGACAGGATTTACAGTTGGTCTCTGGCGCAACCGCTTTATAGCTGAGGGAGTGGCGGGGCTGGGCGATGAGCCGCGTCCGGGAGCGCCGCGTGAGATCGGTGACGAGAAGATCGAGCAGGTGGTGCGGCTGACGCTGGAGAAGACTCCGAAGGGAGCGACGCACTGGTCCAGCCGCATGCTAGCAGTCAGAACCGGTCTAAGCCAGTCCACCATCAGCCGCATCTGGCGTGCCTTTGGACTGAAGCCGCATCGCACAGAGAGCTTTCAGCTATCGACTGATCCATTGCTGATCGACAAAGTGCGGGATATTGTTGGGCTCTATCTCGATCCACCCCATCATGCGCTGGTGTTGTGCGTGGATGAGAAGTCGCAGATCCAGGCACTCAGCCGTACCCAGCCTGTGCTGCCCATGCGGGCCGGACAACGGGAGCGGCGCACGCACGACTACAAGAGACATGGCGTCACCAGCCTGTTTGCCGCTCTGGATATCGCGACCGGCAACGTTCTTGGCAAGTGCTATCGACGCCATCGTTCGGTGGAGTTCCTCGACTTCCTGAAGAAAATCGACACCGCCGTTCCTGCCGATCTGGACATCCATCTGGTGCTGGACAACTACGGCACACACAAGACAGCGCTGGTCCGCCAGTGGCTACAAAAAAGATCACGGTATCACCTGCACTTCACTCCCACGCATGCCTCCTGGCTCAACCAAGTGGAACGCTGGTTCGCACTGCTTACACAACGGCAGATCAAGCGCGGTTCACACACCAGCGTGCAGGAACTCGAAACGGCGATCCGCGAATTCATCGCTGCCCACAACCAACAGCCCAAACCCTTTCGATGGACCAAGTCCGCAGACCAGATCCTGGCCTCCATCGCTCGATTCGCTACTTCTACTCTCGCCGCGCACTCACCCACAACTTATACGAGAAATCAATGACTCAGGAGACTAGAACCCATCTCATAAATGTCCCTGGTCGGCGGGGCTTGGTAGAATTACTTCCGGCTTGCCGACAACACGCCCGAACGTCAGCTGAGAAGGTACAATCTCTCATCTGACTCTTTAAAAGAGCATATGGTGTTCGGTGCAAGCAATGACAAGCCCGCCCTCCGTTGCCGCCAGGTCTTTATGGAAGCTCGGAGGTCTGACTCCTGGGCAACTGGGTCGAGCCGTTTTCGAGGAAATCGACGCAAATAACGTCTTTGGACGGGCAGCCGAGCTCGCCTTCTATTTCTTATTCGCCCTTTTCCCGCTGATATTCCTGATGATGACGTTGTTCGGGCTGTTCGCCTCGCACAGTGTCGAACTTCGAAACGAATTCCTTTCTTATTTCGCAGATTTTCTTCCACCAACTGCGTTCCAACTTTTGAGAGGAGTAACCACCGAGATAGCGGCACACGCTAGTCAAGGAAAACTGACTTTTGGCGTAGTTTCAGCCCTATGGTGTGTCTCCAGTTGCGTAAGTTCAATGATTTGCTTCCTGAATACGGCGTTTCATGTCCGCGAGACTCGTCCCTGGTTCAAAGCTCGCGCAATAGCACTCGTATTGAGTCTGGTAGCCTCAATTCTGCTTCTTACGGCCTTGTTTATGGTGCTTGCAGGTAGCCACTTTGTGGGTTGGTTATGGACAGGACTTCGATTGAATCCGTTAGTCGTCCTCGTCTGGAAGGCTATTCACTGGCCGACTGCTATCTTCTTCGTTTCCTTATCGTGTTCGTTGATTTATCGCTACGGTCCCGACTTGAAAGAGCGCCGTCGCTGGCATTGGTTTACGCCTGGAGCGGCATTTGGTGCGTTTATATGGCTGGCGGCTTCGTTTGGATTCCGTATCTACCTGCATTTTTTTAATAATTACAGCGTCTCGTACGGGTCGTTGGGCGCATTGATGATTCTTTTGGTCTGGCTCTATGCGACCGGGCTGGCGTTGCTTATCGGAGCAGTGATCAACGCGGAAATCGAGCGCTCGTCGAGAAACGATCAAAGCCCTTAGATCGCGTCGTGGACGTATTACCGGCAATACAGATTACCGGCAATACAGAAGATATGCCGAGGGCGGGCAAACCCTGCTTGTCGATGCCCCAATCCCCAGGCACAGGTTTATGCTGTCTCGATGAAGCGTCTCCTCGCTTTCGCCCTGCTCCTGGCATCCCCGCTCACATACTCTTCCGCACAGTCTCCCACCGACTGGAAGGCCAAAGTCACCGAGTCCATGCCTCTCCTCGGCCATCGCAACTGGATCCTCATCGTTGACTCCGCCTACCCGCTCCAATCCTCGCCCGGCGTCGAGACCATCGAGACCGGCGCCGATCAGCTCGAAGTCATCACATACGTCCTCGACACCATGCATCACTCCATCCACGTTCGCCCCGACATTTTCATGGATGCAGAACTGCCCTTCGTTTCAGATCAGGACGCGCCCGGCGTCTCCGACTACCGCGCAAAGATCGCTGGCCTTCTCCATCCCTACAAGATCCAGTCGCTCCCCCACGAAAAAATCATCGCCGGCATCGACCAGGCCGGAAAGACCTTCCACATCCTCGTCCTCAAAACCACCATGACCATCCCCTACACCTCCGTCTTCATCCAGCTCAACTGCAAATACTGGAGCGATGACGCCGAAGCCCGCCTCCGCGAAAAAATGAATGCCGCCAGCAAGTAGATCGCTCTACTCAATGCCCAATTCACCTTCCTGCGCTACCATTCTGTGAACAGCTTTCCAGACCTGCTGCATGCGCAACAGGCTGAACTAAAAGGAAGGTGATTCATGAGCAATCCTCATTCTGACGCGCTGGTATTTTTCGGAGCGACCGGCGACCTTGCCTACAAGAAGATCTTTCCGGCGCTGCAGCTCATGATCCAGCATGGCAGGCTCGACGTTCCCGTGATCGGCGTCGCCAAGGCCGGCTGGAACCTCGACGACTTCAAAGCCCGCGCCAAAGACAGCCTTGTGCAGCATGGAGGCCTCGACCCGGACGCATGGCCGAAGCTGAGCGCCTTGCTCCAGTACGTCGACGGCGACTATGCGGACTTCACTACCTTCCAGGCGCTCCGCGTTGCGCTTGGCACGGCCGAGCACCCTGCGCATTACCTTGCCATCCCGCCCTTTCTCTTCGAGCAGGTGATCGAGCAGCTCGTGAAGTCCGGCTCCGCCACAGGAGCGCGCATCATTGTCGAAAAGCCCTTCGGTCACGATCTCGCTTCCGCGCAGGAGCTCAACCGCATTCTCCACACCGCCTTCGATGAGTCCGACATCTTTCGCATTGATCACTACCTCGCCAAGAACCCGGTCACCAATATGGTCTCTTTCCGTTTCGCAAACGCCATGATGGAGACCATGTGGAACCGCGACCATGTCGAGAGCGTGCAGATCACCATGGCGGAAGACTTCGGCATCCAGGGGCGCGGAGTCTTCTACGACCAGACCGGAGCCATCCGCGACGTCATCCAGAACCATGTCTTTCAGGTGTTATGCAATCTTGCCATGGAACCGCCCGCGCGCAATGACAGCGAGAGCCTCCGCGATGAAAAGGTCAAAGTGCTCAAGTCGATTCCTGCGGTCGATCCGAAAAATCTCGTCCGCGGCCAATTCCACGGCTACCTCAACGAGCCCGGCGTGGCGCCCGGCTCCACAGTCGAGACCTTCGCCGCCCTCCGCCTCGAACTGAACTCATGGCGATGGGAGGGGGTTCCGTTCTTTATCCGCGCAGGAAAAAATCTGCCCATCACCTGCCTCGAGATCGTCGCCCGCTTCCGCAGACCTCCGGCGACCTACATCAACCGCGATCCGCCGCAGAACCATCTGCGCTTCCGCCTCAGCCCGGAGATCACCGTGGCCATGATGGTTTCCGTAGCCCCCTTTGTCGAAGGGGGAAAACGTGCCGACGTAGAGCTTATCGCCAGCCGCAACCCGCGTCCCGGCGAGATGGCAGCCTACGAGCGAGTGCTCACCGATGCTATGGCGGGGGATGCAACGCTATTTGCGCGTCAGGACTACGTCGAGGAGGCTTGGAGAATCGTTGATCCGATCCTGAAGCAACCCACGCCGCTATGCAAGTACGAACCGCATACCTGGGGACCAGACGAGGTGAACCAATGTGCCGAGCCGCCCGGCGGCTGGGACACGCCCCATGTCGAGGTCGCCGAGGGCTTCCGTGTCGTCGGGCCAGATTAGTTTGCGTTCAGTCCCGGCCCCGATCGCACGCCCTGACGCCCTTTTGTCTGCGATGTTCCGTCATCGACGGCAGGGCCGCCAGGGTCAAGTAACTCGCACTCAGCAACCCCCACTGCAACTTCGCAGCGATTCGCGATATCCTCCTCCCGAGCCATTCTTCTCCGGCTTTTCGTTGCTCATTCCACCACCACAATGCAGTCGGGGGAAAGCTATGGCCCATTCGAGACGAGAATTCCTGAAGTCAGCCGCTGCGACCGCCACCGTTTCTGCCGTGCCTGCCGCCCAGGCAGCAAGCCTGACCCCGCCCTCCCTGACGCTCTCCTCTACGATCACCCCGAGCCAGATCATTCAGCTCTTCGAGCATCTGCCCGGAGACAAAGCCCTCAGCATCTACGCGCCGGCCTTGGGCGGCGCCGGCACGATCAGAGTCCAGTACAACGCCAGCCAGCAGCTCTTCGTCGCCAGCGCCTTTAAAGCCTATGCTCTCTGCGAGGCACTGCGTCAGGTCGATTCTCCCGACGTGGTTGACACGCTCGCAACCACCCCTCTCACACTCGACGTAAATATCTGGTCTCCGGGAAGTCCCAGCTTCAATCCCCCCAACGTCACCGGAACGGTTTTCGAGCGAGCCACGATGGAAGCCATGATCACCAGCAGCGACAACACCGCGACTGACATGATCATGAAAGCCGCCGGAGTAAGTAACATCCGCGATTTTGTCTCCTCCATCGGCCTCACCCAGACCCTCATTCCCGACAGCACTCGCGCCTTCGCCGCCTACCTCTTCGGCGTACCGAATTACCTCACCATCACTTGGTATGACCTGCTCGCCTATATCCAGAACGTAGCCATGGGAGTGCCCGTCAATCCCTTCCTCAATAACGTCGAGACCCTGGCATCCTCCGCCGACGATTTCGTCACCTTCTATTCCCAGGCACTGGTGGGCGCGTTTTTCCAGCATTCGGAGACCCTGAACGAATTCCGCCGCATCCTCACCCTCTGCGATTTCATCTACCTTATCCCGCTGCCCACCGGCGTAAGCGCCTACGCCAAAAGCGGCAACGCCGACACCGAAGGCTTCCACGCCCGCTCCATCGCCGGAGGCATCTTCGTCGCCAATCGCTGGGTCTACTTCGCCTTCATCATCAACTGGTACGCAGAAAGCGCCACCGATCCCGCCACCCTCAACAGCTTCTTCTCCGCCATAAATCAGAGCCTCTCGCTCATCCGGGATTCCGTCTCCGGCACGCGCCAACCAGTGAGGCTGCCTTGATCGGGTGCCCCAGGTCCCTCTTCTGTGACCTGGGGAAAATCAGCGGCATAATTATGTCTCATGGAAACCATCGCCTGGGTATCGATCGTTGTAGCCATCGCCTGCGCCGTCATCATCACCTTCGATGAGATCCGCCATCCGCAGCACATGTGGATCATGAACCTCGTCTGGCCCATCACCGCGCTCTACTTCAGCATCTTCGCCCTCTGGGCTTATTTCAGTCTCGGCAGGAAAGCCAGTCACGCCACCATGAGCGGCATGGCCCCCGGCATGGATCACAACCAGATGGGCCGGAGTTCGACGAGTCGAGCCTCCGAACCTGCCAACCCCACCTGGCAACAAACCGCCGTCGCCACCAGCCATTGCGGAGCAGGCTGCACCGTCGGAGACATCATCGCCGAGTTCTCCCTCTTCGCTCTCGGCGCCACTCTCTTCGGATCAGCGCTCTACGCCTCCTTCGCCGCCGACCTCTTCCTCGCTTGGCTCCTCGGAATCGCCTTCCAATACTTCACCATCAAGCCCATGCGCAACCTGTCGGCCTCACAAGCCCTGATTGCCGCCCTCAAAGCCGACACCCTCTCCATCCTCGCCTTTGAAGTCGGCCTGTTTGCCTGGATGGCGCTCACTTATTTCGTCTTCTTCCCCGGCCCCCACCTCATGCCCACCTCGGCAACGTATTGGTTCATGATGCAAATCGGAATGGTCATCGGATACTTCACCTCCTACCCGATGAACATCCTCCTCGTCCGCTGGGGCCTGAAAGAAGCGATGTGAGTGACACAGCAGGAGAAGTGAGCTCTCGTCCGGACCAACCACAGATTGATCATCACAAGCCCATTCATGAGAACGGATCACAGTGGATGGCGTTGAAAAATCGAACATTGGTGGTGATCATTCTCACGGGATCTGAAGCATTGTGCCTGGCGGCCGATAAAACTTTGCGTTGACGTCCAGCCGACAAATTCTTACAGTTGGTCATCATCTGTTCATCCGCGAAGTCAGTTCAGAACCGCCTTAACCGATGCTCATCGAAAAGGGGTTTGACTATGAAACGCAGAATGATAGGGGCAGAGTGTCCGAAATCTAAGGCAGGCCTGGCCGGCAAATTACCGCACAAAATATTTTATTTAGTGATTACCTGCGCTCTCGCGCTTGCTATTACCCCGGCCATGCACGCCCAGGCCACGGGAAGCTTCTCCGGCACCGTTGCCGATAAATCCGGAGCGAGCATCCCCGGAGCTACCGTCACCGCGACCTCCCAGACAACCGGTTTGGCTCGCGAAACGCGGACGGACAATGCAGGCCACTATCTCATTCCGTTGCTCCCCGTTGGTATATATACGGTGAGAATTGACTCCAGCGGCTTCCAAAGCAGCGAATCCAAGGATCTCAATCTTGACGTTAATCAAGCCCGCGAATTGAATTTCACGCTTGCTCCCGCCAGCGTATCCAGTACGATCACGGTTGCTGGCAACGCCGTCGCCGTCGAGACGGCCAATCCCTCTCTCGGTCAGGTCATCACCTCGCAGGAAGTCTCGCAGCTGCCTTTGAATGGCCGCGACTTCGTGCAGCTCGCCACACTTACTGCGGGCGCTACGGCAGAGACCAATCCCAACAGCTTCTTTACCTCTGCGGCCAGCAGTGAGGTAGCGGCGCGCGGCCCCTTCTCTTTGTCCGTCGGTGGCTCCCGTCCCAACAGCACAGATTGGCTGCTGGACGGGGTCGACAATAACGAATTGACCGCAGGCGGTATCGCCATCTTGACCTCGATCGATGACATTCAGGAGTTCAAGGTTTTGACCTACACCTACTCCGCCGAATACGGAACCCGCGCCGGCCCCACCGTGCTGCTGACGACGAAGTCGGGAAGCAACGACTTCCACGGATCGTTATACGAGTTTTTCCGTAATACGTCGCTGGATGCCAGGAGCTACTTCGCAACAAAGACAGGGAAGTTCAACCTGAACCAGTTCGGAGGTTCGATCGGGGGACCGATCAAGAAGAATAAGCTGTTTTTCTTTGTCGACGGCGAACAAAAGTATCAGCGCGAGGGCATTACTTTTACGGGTCTCATTCCATCCCTGGCCATGCGCTCGGGCGACTTCTCGGCCGACCCTTTCGGCAATCCGGTCTTCAGCACCGTTACGACCGCCTCCGGGCCGGTCCAGGCGCCCGGCATCGTTAACCCCAATATGATTGGTGCCTCAACTGACCCCCGCCAGTTTCCAAATGTCTACTACCAGTGCGATGGGGCCGGGAACCCTTTGCCCACCAATCCTGACGGAAGCCAGGCGCAGGGAGCTCCCTGCGCCAAGATTCCATCCGGCCAGTTCAATAACATCGGGCAAGCGATGATAAACCTGTACCCGACACCAGACGCAAACAATGCTGCGGCAGGATACAACTACGTCAACGTTCCCGTCCGCCAACTCAACGAGACGAAGTTTGATGGCCGTCTCGACTACACCTTATCCGAAGCCGATACTCTCTTTGGCCGCTTCAGCTACGATCAGGCCTTCTCCTACGTGCCGGGCGGCTCGAATCCGCCGGCCTTTGCTTCAGCTAACGCCTTCGGCACCAATCAGCGCATCATCAACCATGCTCGCAATGCCGCCATCGGCGAGACACACGTCTTCTCCGCTTCGATGGTCAACCAGGCCACTTTCGGCTACAACCGCATCTTCGACTACATTTCTTCGCAGGGCACAGGCACCTGCGCCTCTGCAACCATCGTGCCTGGCGGAATTCCCAACGCCAACCTGGGATGCCCCGACGGCTCCTCGAAATGCCTGAACTTCTATAGCTGCGGCCTGGTCTCTACACTTGTCTCGGGCGGCTACTGGGCCCTCGGCGATCGCGGATACTCTCCTTTTCAGGGCGGAACGAATATCTTCTCCTTCCGCGATTCACTCGATCTCATCCGTGGCAAACATGACATTCACGTCGGACTTGATTTCCGGGCCAATCAGATGAACGTTGGCACAGAAGCCTTTCAGGATGGCTTCTGGCTCATCGGCAATGGCGGCAATTTTAGCGGTCTCAGCACCGCCGGCATTGGCGGCAATCCCGAGGCCGATCTCCTTCTCGGCATCACCGGCGGGGCCATTCACGACCAGACCTTCGACGGGCCTGTTACCGGCCGCCGCTGGAAGATCTACCGTCCCTTTGGTGAAGATGATTGGAGGGTCACTCCTTCTCTCACCCTCAATCTCGGCCTTGCATGGGACATGACCACTCCCATCTCTGAGGCTCACGGACGCCTGGCAAACTATATCCCGAGTACCGGACAGCTTCTGATCGCCAATCAAAATGGGGTCAGTTCATCGGCCGGAGTCCAGATGGATTGGACCGCTCTCGAGCCCCGCATCGGCGCAGCCTGGAAGGTCTTTGGCAGCGATACCACCGTGCTTCGGGCCGGCTTCGCGATCTTTCACGACTCGGCGTGGAGCCAGGGGGCGCAGGGTCTTTGGCAGAACCCGCCCTTCCTCGGCGAATCCGATGCATTCACCGGTGCAGGCTGTGCCTTCCCGACCTCGTACTGCGCCACCGTGCTTGGACAGTCACCCTCCGCCATCAGTCTCTCCAGCGGATTTGAAGCCATTCCAGCGCCACCTACCGCTGGAACATTTACGGGCTCGTTTTATACGCAGCCCACCGACTTCAAGCTGGGCAGAGTGCGCCAATATAACCTCAATGTCGAACAGGCTTTGCCAGGCAGTATTGTGCTCACCATGGGGTACGCTGGTGCTCGCAGCAATCACATTCTGGTTGCGGGTAATAACATCAATACCTCAAGCCCGAGTGCCTGTGTCGGATCTCCTTCGTACACCATCGGCTGTCTGCCTGGAGGACAGCCCTACATATCTCCATTTACGCCCTTCCAAACCATCTCGCTCTTCGGCGATGTTGGTGACACAAGCTACGATTCCCTGCAGGTCAAAGCGGAGACCAAAACAGCAAAGCATGGCCTCTATGCACTCATCGCCTACTCCTGGTCCCATACCATGGACAATGGATTATCCGATGGCCTGGGTTCACTCCTGAGCGCGCCTTATTTCCCGCTTCCCAACTGGCGAAGGCTGGATTGGGCTCTCTCCCAGATCAATCTCAATAACAGCTTCGTAGCCAGCGTGATCTACGATCTTCCTTTCGGCCAGGGCAAGCGATTCGGCAGCGATTGGAATCATGTGACCAACACCCTTCTCGGTGGCTACCAGGTGACGGTTATCCAAAGGATCTCCTCGGGCTTCCCAGATCCTTTGATCGACAGCAACAACCAGTCGGGCTCCTACTTCCAGAACGGCGGCAACGGCGACAACTGGAATCGCCCCGATCAGATCGCAGGATGCAACATCCGCGGAGCGCAAAACAGACGAATCCAGTTCATTAATCCCTCCTGCTTCGTTGCGCCTCCGCTCGGGCAACTTGGAAATGCATCTCGTGTCCCGATCACAGGTCCCGACTTCGTCAACACAGACTTCTCTGTTATCAAGACGTTTCCGCTGCCGAGAGAGATGGGCCTGAACTTCCGTGCAGAGTTCTTCAACCTCTTCAATCACGCACAGTTCGGTCTACCGGTTAACGACGTAAGCGCGGTTGGCTTCGGCGCCGTGAACTCAACCGTGAACAATCCGCGCCTCGTTCAATTCGCACTGAAGCTCATGTTTTGAGTTGCTGCCGCCGCACCCTAAAGCGTCATCCTGAGCGGTCACCGAAAACGGAATGTCATCCTGAGCGAAGCGCCGCAGGGAGCGTAGTCGAAGGACCGTCAAACGGACTAGCCGATTGTCTGCACATCTGTCACAATTCCACTCGACCACCATGAGCGCAGAACTCATCACAAACGCCATCGTCGCCGCCCTTTGCTCAGGAGCTGTAACCGGGGCAAAAGACGTGGCCAAGAAGGGAATCGCGGACGCTTACGATGGCTTGAAAGCCCTCGTTAAAAGGAAGTGGGGAGGCGACAGCGAGACGTCCGTCGCACTCGATAAGCTGGAGGCTAAGCCGGACTCCGAAGGCAGAAAGACTATTCTGGCCGAAGAACTCGACAGTTCCCGTGCCGGTGATGATCCCGAACTGATCTCTGCGGCGCAGGCCCTCCTTGAGCTCATCCACGCTCCGCCGCAGGGGGAAAAGCACATTCAGTTCGCGGAAGGCCAGGGCATTGCGCAAGCTGACCGAGGCAGTACTGCGTCGGTCAACTTCACCGCTTGGCCGAAGAAAGATGAGTGAACTGTCGCATCAGTCTGCAGTTGGCAGTGGAATCGCTCAAGCGTTCGGTGAAGGTGCGACCGCCGCAGTCCATATCGGCTTCACGTCTGAACAAATCGCGCCACTGCTTCAGGCCGCAGGCGCAGCAGCGCAGAGCAAAATCGACGAACTGGCCAGTCAACTCAAAGCCAGCCGCGAAGCAGTTTTGGGTTTTCTCAATATCCTTAAAGAAGATGAAGTGCCAGTTGAGCAACTCTCAGTCAAGCTGGCCCTGATTGCTCAAAGGCATCTTAGCGTTGTCGAGCGTCTTGCTGCCCTTGATCCAGAAGACGATGAGGCACGGGCCCATATTGAGAACGCCCGCGAGATCCTCCTTCACGCCGCCTCAGAAGCGGACTATGACCGAGCCGACGAACTTCTCTCGAAAGCTGAAGAGGCGCAAGATCGGACATTGCAGAGAGCGGAAGCTCTGGAGCGCGATGCACACGAGGCCGTCAGCCGATTACGCCTCAGCAAAGCAGCGACCCGCGCTGAGCGAGGAGAGTTGAGTCTTACGCGTCTGGACTATATCCAGGCCGCAAACCACTTCAATGCCGCCGCTCAGTTGATCTCGAGCGAAAATCAATCTTTCAGGCTCGAATATCTTCTTCGTTCGGCCTATGCTCTCGTCTCCCATGGCGATGAAAAAGGAGACAATGCCGTCTTGGCGCAGGCTGTCGCCGTTTACCGAAAAATATTAAACGAGTGCTCGCGGGAGCGTGTGCCGCTTCAAAGGGCGATGACGCAGAACAATCTGGGCATCGCCCTTTGGACACTGGGCGGACGGGAGAGCGGAACGGCGCACCTGGAAGAGGCGGTGACGGCTTATCGCGCGGCGCTGGAGGAGTACACGCGGGAGCGGGTGCCGCTGCTATGGGCGACAACGCAGAACAATCTGGGCAATGCGCTTCAGACTCTGGGCGGGAGGGAGAGCGGAACGGCACGCCTGGAGGAGGCGGTGACGGCTTATTGCGCGGCGCTGGAGGAATACACGCGGGAGCGTGTGCCGCTAGACTGGGCGACAACGCAGAACAATCTGGGCAATGCGCTTCAGACTCTGGGCGAGCGGGAGAGCGGAACGGCGCGCCTGGAAGAGGCGGTGACGGCTTATCGCGCGGCGCTGGAGGAACGGAAGCGGGAGCGTGTGGCCCTGCAATGGGCGACAACGCAGAACAATCTGGGCAATGCGCTTCAGAGACTGGGCGGGCGGGAGAGTGGAACGGCGACCTGGAAGAGGCGGTGACGGCTTATCGCGCGGCGCTGGAGGAACGGAAGCGAGAGCGTGTGCCGCTAGACTGGGCGATGACGCAGAACAATCTGGGCAATGCGCTTTGGACTCTGGGCGGACGGGAGAGCGGAACGGCGCACCTGGAAGATGCGGTGACTGCCTATCGCGCGGCGCTGGAGGAACGGAAGCGGGAGCGTGTGCCGCTGGACTGGGCGATGACGCAGAACAATCTGGGCAATGCGCTTCAGACTCTAGGCGCGCGGGAGGCTGGAACGGCGCACCTGGAAGAGGCGGTGACGGCTTATCGCGCGGCGCTGGAGGAATACAAGCGGGAGCGTGTGCCGCTGCAATGGGCGATGACGCAGAACAATCTGGGCGGTGCGCTTTGGACTCTGGGCGGACGGGAGGCCGGAACGGCGCACCTGGAAGAGGCGGTGACGGCTTATCGCGCGGCGCTGGAGGAATACATGCGGGAGCGGGTGCCGCTGCAATGGGCGATGACGCAGAACAATCTGGGCAGTGCGCTTCAGACTCTGGGCGAGCGGGAGGCCGGAACGGCGCACCTGGAAGAGGCGGTGACGGCTTATCGCGCGGCGCTGGAGGAGTACACGCAGGAGCGTGTACCACTGCAGTGGGCGATGACGCAGAACAATCTGGGTAGTGCGCTTCAGACTCTGGGCGAGCGGGAGGTCGGAACGGCGCGCCTGGAAGAGGCGGTGACGGCTTATCGCGCGGCGCTGGAGGAATGCACGCGCGAGCGTGTGCCGCTGGACTGGGCAAGGACGCAGAACAATCTGGGCAATGCGCTTCGCACTCTGGGCGAGCGGGGGAGCGGAACGGCGCGCCTGGACGAGGCGGTGACGGCTTATCGCGCGGCGCTGGAGGAACGGAAGCGAGAGCGTGTGCCGCTGGACTGGGCAACAACGCAGAACAATCTGGGCATGGCGCTTTGGACTCTGGGCGAGCGGGAGGCCGGAACGGCGCACCTGGAAGAGGCGGTGACGGCTTATCGCGCGGCGCTGGAGGAATGCACGCGCGAGCGTGTGCCGCTGGACTGGGCAAGGACGCAGAACAATCTGGGAAATGCGCTTCGCACTCTGGGCGAGCGGGAGAGCAGAACAGCGCGCCTAGAAGAGGCGCGTACAGCGCTCAACTCAGCTTGGGAGGTCTATCGCCACGCGAACATACGCCAGTACGATACGTCCTTTGAATCTCGTTTGAGGTCGATTGAAGAGCTCATCGTGAACCGCTCCAGATAAGCACAAATCATAATCTTATGGCGCTCGACATTGGCGACTTTTCATCACAAACTCTGCCAACCCACCCTCCCGTCAGCTATCATCCTCCCGCTATGCCAAACCCCATCGTTCACTTTGAAATCCCCGCAGACGACCCCCAGCGCGCCATCAAGTTCTACGAACAGGCCCTCGGTTGGAAGATCAGTGATCCCTGAAAGATGAGACATGAACTACTGGCTCGTCGAAACCAAAGACGGAGACACCGGCATCAACGGCGGTCTCATGCCCCGCCAGAACCCCGGTCAGCCCTTTATGAACTACACCAGGTCGACCCCATCGACGACGCTATGGACAACAGTCGAAGCTTCGTCCAGGGCACGCTTCGCCCTTCCGCAAAATGGAAATTGGACCGGGTATGGGCTGGATCGCAGCCTTCGAGGATACCGAGGGAAACCTCCTCGGCTTCCACCAGTCCCCAAAAAACAGTTGGCGGGCAATTACACCCATTCCGCTACAATTGGATATAGGAGTACGAAAAAGCCCAACGCCTTGATGCGTCGGGCTTTTGCTTTTGGGCCTCACCTTTAACCAATTAAGAATCAGTACTTTATAAATAAAGATTCTCGTTTCAGTACTTTGCGCGACGGCGGTGTATAAACTTCCCGGAATCAATCGGTTACAGAAGTACAAGAAAAAGAGGGGGGAGGGGGTGGGGTCCACTGCAGCCCCGTAACATTACCCAAAATCCGCGCTAAACTGAAGGCTCATGAGCACCGCAACCAGCCTTCCCGCCGACATTCTGGCTAAGTACGAACCCGTCATCGGACTCGAAGTCCACGTCCAGCTCCTCACCGAGACCAAGGCTTTCTGCGGATGCGCCAACCGCTTCGGCGCGCCTCCGAACACCAACGTCTGCCCGGTCTGCCTCGGCCTCCCCGGAGCCCTCCCCGTCCTCAACGAGCGCGCCGTCGAGTTCGCCACCCTGGCCGCCCTCGCCCTCAACTGCCAGGTCCGCGAGCGCTCCATCTTCGCCCGCAAAAACTACTTCTACCCCGACCTGCCCAAGGGCTACCAGATCTCCCAGTTCGACAAGCCCCTCGCCGAGCACGGCTGGATCGAAGTCCCCACTCTCAACGGCATCAAGCGAATCGGCATCACCCGCCTGCACATGGAAGAGGACGCCGGCAAGAGCATCCACGACGGCTTCCCCGACTCGGCCACGCGCACCTACGTCGACCTCAACCGCTGCGGGACCCCCCTGATCGAGATCGTCTCCGAGCCCGACATCCGCACCCCCGACGAGGCCTACGAATACCTCACCCGCCTCAAGGAAATCCTCCTCTACACCGCCGTCTCCGACTGCAACATGGAAGAAGGATCGCTACGGTGTGACGCCAACGTCTCCGTTCGGCCCCGCGGCCAGGAGAAGTTCGGCACCAAGGCCGAGGTGAAGAACGTCAACTCCTTCCGCTTCATCCGCTCCGCCCTTGAGTACGAGATCGAGCGCCAGGTCGAGGTCATCGAGTCCGGCGGCCGCGTCGTCCAGGAGACCCGGCTCTGGAACGCCAACGAGGGCCGCACCTACTCCATGCGCTCCAAGGAGCAGGCCCACGATTACCGCTACTTCCCCGAGCCCGACCTGCCGCCGCTCATTGTCTCCCCGGCCTTCCAGGCGGAAGTGGCTGCCCAGTTACCAGAGTTACCCGAGGCCCGCCGCGCCCGCATGATCGCCGAATACGGAATCACCGAGCAGGATGCCGCCACCCTCACCGCCACCCGTGCCTTCGCCGACCAGTTCGAGGCCGCCGCCCGCGCCGCGAAGAACCCCCGCCGGGTCGCCAACCTTGTCCAGAGCGAGCTCACCAGCCGTCTCAGGGCCAAAGGCCTCGACCTCGAGCAGTCCCCGATCTCCATGAGGGGGGTGGCCCTCGCCGCCGACCTGGCCGAAGACGCCAAGCTCTCGAGCAAGCAGCTCAAGCAGCTTTTTGACACCGCTTTCGAGACCGGAGAAGACTTTGGTGTCGTTTACGAGCGCGAGAAGCCGCAGCAGGTCAGCGACGCCTCCGCCATCGAAGCGATGATCGACGAAGTCATAGCCGCCAACCCCAAGCAGGTCGAACAGTACCGCGGAGGAAAGAAGACCGTCGCCGCGTTCTTCGTCGGCCAGGTTATGAAGCTCTCTAAAGGGCAGGCCAACCCCGCCCTCCTGAATGAGCTCGTCATCCGCAAGCTCGATGGCTAATTTATCGTTTCTTTAGGAAACGCCGTATATAGTAGTTCGCACCGCGGTAATTCCAACGCGCCGAAGCCGCATGAAAGTTTCCGATCTGCTCTTTGGAAAACCGCTGGCCACCAGCGAAGAACGCGGTGAAGCGGTTGGCCCTGTCGCCGGTATTCCCATCTTCGGCCTGGACGCGCTCAGCTCCGCCGCCTACGGTCCTGAAGCCGCGCTGACGCTGCTCATCCCGCTCGGCCTGTTCGGCGTACACCTCATCGTTCCGGTAACGAGCGCCATCCTCATTCTGCTGGTGATCGTCTACTTCTCCTATCGACAGACGATCGACGCCTACCCGCAGGGCGGCGGTTCTTACACCGTCGCCTCCGAGAATCTCGGCAAAGGCCCCGGGCTTCTCGCCGCTGCAGCGCTGATGATCGACTACATCCTCACCGCCGCCGTGGGCATCTCGGCGGGCGTCGGCGCATTAATCTCCGCAGTTCCCAGCTTGCAGAAGCACACGCTGCTCATCTGCCTCTCGATTCTGGTCATTCTTACCATCATCAATCTGCGCGGCGTCCACGATACCGGCGTTGCCTTCATGATTCCGACCTACCTGTTTCTGGGCACACTACTGATCGTGATCGGAGTAGGCCTATTCCACGTGCTCACAACCGGCGGCCATCCCACACCCATCGTCGCACCGCCGAAGCTGCCGTGGGTAACTCCCGCATTATCTCTCTGGCTCGTCCTCAAGGTCTTCGCCAGCGGCTGCACTGCCATGACCGGGGTCGAGGCCGTCTCCAATGGCGTCAAGGCCTTTCGCGACCCCACGACGAAGAACGCCAAGCTCACCCTGACCATCATCATCGCGCTGCTCATCATCCTCCTGGCCGGTATTGCTCTCCTCTGCCGCTGGTACGGCATCGGAGCCACCAATCCTGAAGGCCCCGGTTACCAAAGCGTGCTTTCCCAATTGACTGCCGCCGTGATGGGAAACGGCGCTTTCTATTGGGTCACCATTGCGTCCATCCTCCTCGTGCTATCCCTTTCCGCCAATACCGCCTTCGCCGATTTCCCCCGCCTCACCCGCTCCATAGCGTTGGATGATTACCTGCCGCATGTGTTCTTCATCCGCGGGCGGCGTCTCCTTTTTTCGTACGGCATCGGAGCGCTGGTGGCCATGACCGCCCTCCTGCTGATTCTCTTTGGAGGCGTGACCGACCGCCTCATTCCCCTGTACGCCATCGGAGCCTTCCTCGCCTTCACTCTCTCGCAGGCCGGGATGGTCGTGCATTGGTTCCGGACTAAGCAGTCCGGATGGCAGGCGCGCGCGCTGGTGAACGGCGTGGGTGCATCAGCCACGGGCGTAACTCTGCTGGTAGTCCTGGTGGCCAAGTTCCTGGATGGCGCCTGGATGACCGCTCTCCTCGTCCCGTTCATGATTTTCACTATGACCAGGGTGAAACGCCATTACCTTAGCGTGGAGAGAGACACGGACAATCCAAACCCCCTGAGCCTCGCAAACATCAAGCCGCCCATCGTCATTATTCCCATCGACCGGTGGAGCCGCCTTTCGGAGAAGGCTTTGAAGTTTGCCCTCGGAATGTCACCGGAGATCATCGCCGTGCATGTCGAGGGAAGCGACGACACCCACAGCATCTGCGACGAGTGGGAGCACAAAATCGCCGAGCCCTTGCGCCAGGCTGGACTTGAGGTTCCGAGGCTCGTAAACCTCAAATCGCCTTACCGGTACATTCTCGCGCCGGTATTGGATTTCATCCTCGAGCAGGAGAAGACCAACGAGAACCGCCAGATCGCTATCTTGGTTCCCGAGTTGGTCGTGACGCACTGGTGGGAAAATCTGCTCCACAACCAGCGCGCGAATTTACTGAAGGTGCTGCTGCTGGTCAAGGGCAATCAGCGCACTCTGGTCATCAATATTCCCTGGTATCTCAAAGGGCATTGAGGCTTGCCGCGAAGAATCGCCGTCGGGCGCCGACCCTCGCGAAGCTAAGGTGGGGTCAACTCTCATTCCTCTTCGCGATTCTTCCGCCTTCGCGTATGCTGCGCTCTAATGTCTTCCCCAGCGCCTCCCTGTCCGCGAGACTCAGCTACACCGCCTCTGCTCGGCCTGAAGCGCGCTCTCCGTTTCCGCGACCTCACCCTCTTCTACATCGTCAGCGGACTCAGCGTGCGCTGGGTCGCGACCGCAGCCGCGGCTGGCGCGAGTACGCTCGTCGTCTGGCTCTTCGCCCTCTTCGGATTCTTCATTCCTCTCGCCGCCTCTGTTCTCGAGCTTTCCTCGCGATACCCCGCCGAAGGCGGCCTCTATGTCTGGACCCGCGAAGCCTACGGAGACTTCTCCGGCTTCATAGCCGCCTGGACCTACATGATGTCCAACCTGCCCTACTTTCCCGCCGTCCTCTATTTCGGAGCAGGCTCCGTTCTCTTCGCCTTCGGTGCACGCGGCGCGCAATTCGTCGCTAGCCCCGGTTACTTCCTCATCTTCGCGCTCGCCTGGCTGGCCTTCATCACCCTCATGAACATCATCGGCGTCGACGCGGGCAAGTGGCTTAACAACGTCTGCACCCTCGGCAGCATCATCCCCATCGCCATCCTCATCGCTCTCGCCGTCATCTCCTGGGCACATTTCGGATCGGCAACCAGTTTCTCCGTTCATGAACTCATCCCGCGCCCCAGCCTCAAGAACGCCATCTTCTGGTCGACCATCTTCTTCGCTTTCGGAGGCTGCGAGGCCGGCTCCTTCATGGGCGAAGAGATCGCCAACCCGCGCCGCACCATCCCCCGCGCCCTGCTCGCCGGAGGAACCATTCTCGCCGTCGCCTACATTGCGGGCACCGCAGCCCTCCTCGTCGCGCTCCCCTCCGGCGCAGTCCACGGCGTCGATGGATTCATGCGCGGCATGATGATCCTCTGCACGCGCCTGCACCTCATCTGGCTCATCGCGCCCATCGCCTTGCTGCTCGGCCTCAACGCCGTCGGCGGAGCCGCCGCTTATCTGTCTTCCACCTCGCGCCTGCCATTTGTAGCCGGCATTGACTGTTATTTCCCGCCGGTCTTTGGACACATCCATCCCCGCTTCAAAACCCCCTGGGTCGCGATCGGCACCTATGGAGTCGCGGGCATCGTCGTCGCGCTCCTAAGCCAGACCGGCACCTCTGTCCGCGGAGCCTATAACGTCCTCGTCAGTATGTCGATCATCGCCTACTTCATTCCCTATCTTTTCCTCTTCGCATCGATGATCCGCCTCCAAAGCCGTCCTGCCCCGCCCGACACCATCCGCGTCCCCGGAGGCCGCCCCGTCGCCATCACCCTCGCCTCCATCGGACTCTGCTCCACAGCCCTGACCATCGTCCTATCCGTCATCCCCGGAGAAGACGAGCCGCACAAACTCCTCGCCGTCGCAAAGGTCCTGATCTCGACCGCCATCTTGATTGGGATTGGAGTCGCCATCTTCCTCCGCGCCGAGCGCAAACACAGAAGAGCCGGACCCTAGGCCTCGTAATTTCGTGCCGTAGGAACCAGACGTAGGTGAAAAGAAGGGATCAATCCCGAGTCAGCGCTTCAATAAACGCAAAGGGTGTTTAACAGCACTATTCGGCCGGCCCTTCGTAATGCAGGTCTAACCTTATGGATTATCATCTGACATCTCTAAGTCTTTCTTGAGGGCCACAAATAGATCATTGGACCACTTCGCATACTCCTGCTCCTGCAAACTATCCCTACTGAGATCCCGTTTGAATTCAAACCGCCACCTAACGGTATAGTTAAAGGTCTTTATTTTGCTCATATCTAATCCAGGATAAGGACGATAGCCGGAGGGCAAACTGTCACTCGCGCCAAATTCACTAACTATGGTTATCTCTATAGAATAGAGGCTAGGATTTTCTATGCGCATCGTGAAAGTTGGCGACTTTCCTTTCTCTAAAATGTTGTGCAAGGTTACTTCGCTCGACCTTGGCAGATGATAACCTCCCTGCCACCATCTCTTTTCGAAGTCGGTTCTGGATAAAGGGTTTGGATAAATCGCCTGGATGAATTTACTTCCCGGATATCTTACTTCATCTGGAGGACGAATCGCGGGCGTAGTAAATGATTCCCCCCCTTTATCACCTAACGCGTTTCCAACCGTTCCAGCTTCCAGCGGATTAATTTGTTGGATAAGGTAGTACTGCAACGCCAGTCCAAGAGCTTCCTGAATCTGATCGACACTCCAAGGCTCGTCTTTGTTTCGGGATCGCATTTCTCGTTCGCCCAACGAGATCAATGTGTCATATCGATACACCGGATTATCAATCATGAATTTTTGTGAATCGAAATGCTTGGTTACATCGGGTTGATAGATCGGAGGGCTTGCGTTTTCGGAGATAGGGAATGGGATAAGAGTCCTAAACATGTCCTCTTTCACCAAGGGGGTTAGTGTGACTGATCGACCAGGTGCGACCACGATTGATTTTGTTTCCTCGCTTGGCAGAAAGACGGATTGATCGCTTGGTGTGAACTTTACGTCAAGCGTTCGAACACCAGCTTCCAAAGTAGCCCCAGGGCCGGGTTATAAACGAATTTTCCGTCCACCCTCTTACCTTCTGCGGTTGCCTCTGCATTTAGTTGCGCTTCTGTTAGTTGCTCTCCCGCCCTTAGAGGATTAGGCGACCACGAGATTTGTGGTTGTATCTTTTTGCGCTCGGAGTCGGAGGGGCTGTATAGACGGCTCAGTCGCAATACCACAAAACAGGCGACCAGCGCGAACGTGCAAAGAACAGTCGCAATAGAAATAATCTTGAAACGGTACCACGGAATAATCGATGGTTTGATTGGAACGATCGCAGGCCGCCCAAACTCCCCTAAAATTGGGGATTCTCTTTGAGTTGGGTTAGTTTTTTTCTCTTTCGCAATGTCCTTGATCAAACGCACCGCTGTGGCAATCGTGTGGTACAAGAAAATGAAAGTCGCAGCCAATAAAATCGGCACTAAGAGTTCCCATATCTCAGCAGTCCTGTGCCGCAGGTAAACGAAGAATATAACCCCGGCAATAGCGACTACGAAGTGCACTTTCAATTCAGCAATAGGGAATCTTTTTGTGAATATTGCGAAAAAGCGAGAAAGCAAAGAAGGGGACTGGTCCTTTTTTACCGTGACGGCAATTTCATCTTCCTCAGACTCCATAAAGTTCTGCCTGTTTTATCTCCAGCTCTGATGTGCGTAGCGCCCTATCCCCGTTTCTACAAGAATCTCTTAGGTCCCCACAACCCGTTCAAAATCATCTTCGCCCAGGCGGGTGGCCCGTGCTTAATTTTCTCGATCCGCCACGAACGGGGGGTCCCCATTCTTCGCACGTCGTGGTCGGGCGGTCTGCAATCACTTGCTTGGCGGGTGGCTCACCCTTAACTTTCTCTCACCCGGCCACTAGAGAGGGTGCCCCATCCTGAGCGAAGCGAAGGGTGGGAGGCGCTCACTTAAACTAGCCGCGATAGAGTTCAGCCTCCGCGAGCCTTGGGAATAGATAGGCCCTAAGCCGGCACTAACGTACCAACGAGTTTCATCAGCGCCTGAGCCGTCACGGTCGATGATGCGGGATTCTGGCCGGTAACGAGGTGCCCATCCGTGATGGAATAGGGCTGCCAGTTCGCCTTCTTCTCAAAGATGGCGCCCAGACTCAGCAACTCATCCTCAACCAGGAAAGGCACAACCTTAGTGAGTCCCACCGCTTCTTCCTCGCCATTGGTAAAGCCGGTTACGTGCTTCCCCTTTACCAGCGGCTCACCCTTGTACTTCACATGGCGAAGCACCCCAGGCGCGTGGCATACCAGAGCGATGGGCTTGCCCGAACTGTAAAACGACTCGAGAAGAGCGATCGACAAGGGGTCTTCCGCCAAGTCCCACATCGGGCCATGCCCGCCTGGATAAAACACGGTATCGAAGTCTTCTGCTCGAACGTCCGCAAGCTTGACCGTATTGGCAAACGCCTTGATCGCCTCCGCATCCTTCTTGAAGCGCACCTGCGCCGGAGTCTGATTCTCCGGCTCGTCGCTCTTTGGATCGATGGGAGGCTGTCCGCCCTTGGGAGAGGCCAGCGTGACATCGACTCCCGCATCTCTGAAAACGAAATACGGAGCGGCACCTTCTTCAAGCCAGAAACCGGTTTTGCGGCCTGTATTGCCAAGCTGATCGTGCGAAGTCAGCACCTGCAGAATTTTCATGCTCCGTCTCCTTGTCCGCTAGGAAGATTCCGATTGCAGCCCACGCTGCCTCCCCTCTGATGCCTGATCCCCGTGCCCCGATGCTGCTTTTACTTGGTCGCATGGCCCACCCTTGATTTTTCCTCGATCGGATACGAACGAGGGTGCCCCATCCTGAGCGAAGCGAAGGGTGGGAGGCACAGAAGTGACACCTCCGCGATATCCCATCTCTTGTCAAGCCCTTCCCCGATGAGCTCTCTCCGTATCTCATTCATTCCAAACCCCTGATCGGCGACGAAACTTGGCAGCCTGTTTCCGT
>CAVWLS010000008.1:0-861848 GCA_963755975.1 uncultured Acidobacteriota bacterium | reverse complement strand
AGCTCTCGCGATTCCCACAAGCGGGCACATCACCCTCCGGATATGTCAGCGCAGACTTACAATCCGCCGGGAATTTGGGATGCGGCCAAGCGGAATTGTTGGATCGGCAAATAGCACGTCCGATCGACCCTATACAACGAAGAGAGGACCGATGAATTCCAATATTGAGAAACTCCTGTATTCGCGTCAGGACGCCGCGGTGGCGCTCAGCGTCAGCCTCCGATCAATCGACTATCTGATTTCCGATGGCAAGCTGACCGCTGAAGGATCGGAAGAAAACCCTGATACCAGTGACCAGATTCGCCGGTTTGCGCGCGGAGACCATCCCAGGAATAAGAACTGGACGCCCGCGTACCTCACAATCCCAATTCACAGGAAGTGGCAGTCGACTTCCGGCGTTTTCCACCGCGCAAAATGATTTCTGCCTGAGAGTGGCCCAGGTATTACAGGACATGGAAGATGAGCGACCGTCCTGTTGCAGGGCTATAAAAATACACGATTACCACGTTCAACCAAGGCCCGTTCAACAGAATCGTGTCCAGTCTGAACCGGCATCACAAGTCTAAACAAGTTTTTACGTGATCTGACGAGGCAGCATCGAGGTATGGCGCCATCGCATAAAAAGCTACGGGGGATCTACGAAAATCCACTGGGATGGGGCTTCTTCATCCAATATTTCGACGTGGCCGGGAAACGCAGGCGCGAAAAGGCGGGCCGCAAGTCAGATGCTATTAACCTCCTTGCCAAACGAAGAACCGAGAAACTGCAGCAGAGGAAACTCCCTGAGAGTCTACATCGGAGATTGTACCTTCGACGAACTCGCCGAGGATGCGCTTGAACACAGTAGAGCGGAGAACGGCGAAGAAACATCGTATAACCTCGCGCTTAAGATTGCCGTTTTTCGTCAAGAGTTTGGGAAACGCGCGGTCGAAGAAATCACAAAGCAGGAGATCGTGCGCTTCTTGCAGGTGCAAGCGGAGGAGCGAGATTGGTCCCCGGAAGCGTAAACCGCTGGCAAGCTGCTTTATCGCTTATTTTCCGCGTTGGTATACAGAACGGGAAAATCTCAGTGAACCCCGCAGCCAAGATCAAGCGCAAGACGAGAACAGAGGCCGCGTCCGCTTTCTATCCGCGAAGGAAGAGCAAGCACTGCGTAAGGAAATTGCGAAGAGCTATCCGCAACACCTTCCCGCTTTTGAAATCAGCATTCACACCGGAATGCGCGCAGGAGAGCAATTTCGGATTCGTTGGTCCGATATCGATTTCGACCGGCGCATCCTGACCATCCCAAGAACGAAAAACGGGGACACCCGCCATATTCCTCTGAATCAGAAAGCGCTCTCAGCGTTCCGACAACTCCGCAAAGACGGACCAGGAACTGAGTGGGTCTTTGTGAACTCGGAGGGCAATCAGTTGCGCAATCAAAGGGACTGGTTTGATCGGGTTCTGGAGAACACTAAGCTCCCTAATTACACTTGGCATTGCAATCGACACACCTTTGCCAGTAGGCTAGTCATGGCAGGCGTGGATCTTCGCACCGTCGGTGAGTTGTTGGGGCACCGAACCTTTCAAATGACGCTGCGCTATGCCCATCTGGCCGCGGACCATAAACAGAGTGCGGTGGATCGATTGTGCGATCCTGCACCTGTGAGACCAGGCAGAATGGCCAGGAAGCGCCTTCGGTAGAATTGCTGCTGAAGCACGGATGCGGGAGTGGCGAAATGGCAGACGCACTTGGTTTAGGTCCAAGCGGAGCAATCCGTGGGGGTTCGAGTCCCTTCTCCCGCACCAGATAGCACGATAGCCTTCGCGGTTGGCAACATACATCGCGTTTTCGTTGTACGTGCCTGACCGGCAGTTTACCGATTCCCCTGATGTGCAGATGTATGATCGAACCCGAGCGCTTTGAGGTGTCCGGAACGGATGGAACCGCGCAGCGCGACGACTGAAAGCCGAAGTGCCACCGCTTGTGCCATCGTTTTAAAGTGATTCCGTTAACTATTTGATTTTGAAGCAGATATTCGGCAGACGCACCAGACTTAGGATCTGGCGGGGAAACCCGTGGGGGTTCAAGTCCCCCCTTTCGCACCATTCGATCTCTCGCGCCTTTTGCTTTACCCTGAAAGGCAGTATGAATCCCAGCCATTCCCAGCCCAAAATCCATATCCAGAAGGCGCAGGACTACCGCGAGAACTACGCCAACAGCGTGCAGGTTCGCGTCAGCGTGTGGGATTTCTTTCTCGCCTTCGGACTTGTCCACCAGGATTCGAGCGAACAGGTCACAATAGAAAACACCCAGGGCATCTATATCAGTCCGCAGCAGGCCAAGGCGCTCCTGAACATTCTCAGCCAGAATATCGCCCAATACGAGCAGACCTTCGGCGACATCGCGCTCGAGCCGCAGACGCATCCTCTGCCCACGCCGCACGGTCCGGTGCATTAATCCCGCCTCAGGCTTCCTTATATCTTCGGCACGACAAACAGCGTGATCGACTGCGCAGGGAAGGTGGCGCTCAGGGGTGCTCGTGTCTTTCCCGAAGCCGGCTGCGTCACGTCTAGAGCTGAGATTCGGGAACTAAACTGAGAGACGTTCGTATTGCTCTAAGAGAATTTTCTTGTCGCTCGAGGAAAAACTTGTCCGGAATTGATCCTCTCGCACGTTGAACAGTCGCAACACCGAAATTTCAACTCACGAATAGGAGAATCATCATGAGCGAATTCTTGTTCCTTTACCGAGGCGGAGACTCGTCCGGCTCCCCGGAGGAGATGCAGCAGACCATGCAGAAGTGGGTTGCGTGGATGAAGGAGCTTGGCGACGAAGGGCACCTCAAGGCAATCGGCAACCCGCTCGAGGCTTCGGGGAAGGTCGTCAAGGGCAAGCAGAAGACCATCACCGACGGCCCCTATGCCGAGGCCAAGGACCTGGTTGGCGGCTATACGTTGATCGAGGCCAAGGACCTTGCCGAAGCGGCGGAAGTTGCCAAGGGTTGCCCGATCTTCGACAAGGACGGCTTTGTGGAAGTGCGCCCGATCATGCAGATTAATATGTAATGGAACCCCGCGCTGCCGAGCTCGACGAGCATCTCTTCCGGCACGAAGCCGGCCGCATGGTTGCCGCGCTCATCCGCATCTTCGGAGTCCACAACCTCGCGCTGGCGGAAGACGTCGTGCAGGACGCCTTCTGCCGCGCGCTGGAAGTCTGGAAATTTCGCGGCCTGCCGGAAAATCCCTCCGCATGGCTCATGGCCACCGCGAAACACCGCGCTATCGATGTTCTGCGGCGCGAGCGCACCGCGCGCACCTTCGCGCCCGAACTTGGCCGGCTTATCGAAAGCGAGTGGACGCTGGCTCCCACCGTCCACGAGTTCTTCGGCCCGAACGCGATTCAGGACGACGAACTGCGGATGATGTTCTCCTGCTGCCATCCTCGCGTGGCCGAGCCCGCACAGATCGCGCTCGTCCTGCACATTCTTTGCGGCTTCAGCGTGAATGAGGTTGCCGCGGCCTTTCTCAGCAGCAACGCAGCTATCGAAAAGCGCATCACGCGAGCGAAGAAGGTGCTGGCAGGCTCGAAAAAGCTCTTCGAACTCACCGACACCGATTTTCTGGCGCGCCTGTCCGCGGTTCACCGGGCCCTCTACCTGCTTTTCAACGAGGGCTATCATGGCGCGTCGAGCGAATGTGCGGTACGGGCTGAACTGTGCGGCGAAGCGCTAAGACTGGCCGGTTTGCTGCGCCGGCATCCGCTGGCATCGACTCCAGCCACGCTGGCGCTCGGAGCACTGATGTGTCTCCACGCGGCTCGACTGCCCGGGCGCGTCGATGCCTCGGGCGACCTGCACTCGCTCTTCGAACAGGATCGCTCGCGCTGGGATACTCAGCTGATAGCAGAAGGGCAGCGGCTGCTGGACCTCTCGGCGACAGGAACGGACCTGACCGAGTACCACGTCGAGGCGGCAATTGCATCGGTTCACGCCAGAGCAGGCACCGCCGCGGAAACAGACTGGCAGCGAGTTGTTTTTCTCTATGGCATGCTGATGAAAATTCGACCCTCTCCGGTCGTCGCGCTTAACCGCGCTATCGCCGTAGCGCAGCACGAGGGTCCAGAGCGCGGCCTCGAAGCGATTCGCGCTATAGAGGGGCTGGACCGGCTTGCCGCATATCCCTTCTATCCGGCGGCCTTGGGTGAATTGGAGCTGCGCTGTGGCCGGTCCAGGACGGCCCGCGATCACTTCTGCAAAGCGCTCATTCTCGCGCGCAGTCCCATGGAACGCAGATTCATCGAGCGACGCATCGACGCCTGCAAGATCCGTCTACCATCGCGATCAAAATTTCACCCTCAGGAAATCGAAGCCCTCAAACTATAATGGGCATCGCCTGAAACCCAATCCCTGAAGCAATGATTGGTCGTGCCACGCTGCGATGACCATACAAAAAGAATCTGTCGGAGGGGACCGGGATGAATCTTTTTCAAAAAGAATTTTCGCGTACAAAAAAACCCGGCTCAAAACGCTGATCCGGATCGAGCAGGATGAGCCATGACATATTTGGTCGATTTCGTACGGACCCTTATCATAGCCTTCGTTACTTTGTTCCCGGTTGTAAACCCGATCGGTGATGCGCCTATATTTCTCAGCCTGACGCGGCAATACCCGGAGTCTATTCAGAAAATCCTCGCGCGCAAAATCGCCGCCTACGGATTCGTCATCCTCGCCGTGTCGTTATTAATTGGCACTGAAATTCTGAACTTCCTCGGCATCAAGCTGTTCGTCGTGCAGATCGCGGGTGGCCTGATCGTGGCGTCAACTGGCTGGAGTTTACTGAGCCAGAAAAGCGATGATTCGGCTCCGGCTTCGGAACCGGCAACTCTCGAAGACGCCTTGCAGCACGCCTTTTATCCCTTAACGCTTCCACTCACCGTTGGCCCCGGCAGCATCTCCATCGCGATAACCATAGGAGCTCATCTGAGTCGACACGGAAGGCCGCCTTACTCTCCCGACAATCTGCTGCAATTTGCTGCAGCGCTAACCGGAATGGCGCTCATCTGTGTTCTGGTAGCCCTCTGCTACGGCAATGCAGAGCGCCTGGAGCGGGTATTGGGGAAATCAGGCACGGACATCATGATTCGGCTGTCTGCCTTCGTTCTTTTCGCAATCGGAGTGCAGATCATTTGGAACGGCATTGTGGGTGCCATACTCCAGCTCTCTCCCCACGCATTCATGCACTGATGCATTTCACGCATCGATGGGTTCACTGAGCCACCCGAATTGCAAAGGCTGATGATTCGATCCAGCCTCTCCAAGCTCTGAGATACACTGACCCGTGTCCGCTCCCGACAAGTTGAATCCGCCGCGTGACCGTAAACCGGTGCCGCTTTGGGTCGTCTTGCCTGCTATTTTCCTGGTCGTCGTTGCAGTGCACTGGCCGCTTTTGCGCCTGCCCTATTACTGGAACGAAGCCGGATACTACATCCCTGCGGCCTATGACTTCTTCCGCACCGGATCCTTTATCCCAGCCGCGTCTCTCTCGATCGCGCACCCTCCGCTGCTATCGATTTATCTCGGCGTTGCATGGAAGCTCTTCGGATTTTCGCCATTGGTGACCCGGGTGGCGATGTGCTGTGTCGCAGCCCTGGCGCTCACGGCAGTCTGGAAGCTGGCGATCGCCACCACGGGCAAGCGCTCCGTCGCCGCGGCCACAGTCGCATTGACCGCGATCTATCCCGTCTTTTTCGCGCAGAGCTCGCTCGCGCACGCCGACCTCTTCGCTGCTGCTGCAACTCTCTGGGCGGTTGCCTTTTATCTCGACGGATCGAAATCCGGGCTGTGGCTCTCGGTCGCCTTTTTCTCGCTGGCAGTGCTGTCGCAAGAGGCGGCGATTATGACTCCCCTCGCACTGGCAGGCTGGGAATTGCGGCTTGCGGTTCGCGCCCGCGCGCGGAAACATCTGGTCCGAACTGCCGCACTGTGCCTGCCCGTTGTGCCGCTGACCCTTTGGTATTTCTGGCGATGGCATCACACCGGCTTTGTATTCAATCCGAGCAGTACGACGGGAACGCTCACCCCGCTGAGCGTCCTGATCGCCTTCGCGTATCGCCTCATGCAGGTGACTCTGCACATGAATCTCTTCGTGCCGGTGCTGCTGATGCTCGCCTGCATGCTGCTGCCCCCACTTCAGGAAAACGAGAGCAATCTGCGACTGCGCATCTCGTTTGAAGTACAGGCCGTGTTTTACATCATCATCCTGGCGAATCTCATCCTGTTTTCGGTCATTGGCGGTGTGTTGTCTGCACGCAACCTGTTGCCGCTATATCCGCTCATGATCCTGTTGTGCGTGAATACCTTCCGGCGTCGTTTTCAGAAATGGCCGGCGCTGGTCGCGCTGAGTGCGGCAGGATTCATCGCCGGACTCTTCGTCAACCCGCCATATCGCTTTGCCCCGGAAGATAATCTCGCCTATTACGATGTGATTCGGCTGCACCAGGCGGCGATCACGCAGATCGTTCAGCACTACCCCCACTCGATCGTGTTGACGGCATGGCCCGCCACCGACGAGCTATCAAAGCCCGAATTGGGGTACGTGACGCACCCCGTCCCCGTCGCGGCAATCGACAATTTTTCTTATCCGGAAATACAGAAGGCCGCACAGCTCAGCGACCCGTTCACGGCGGCCCTTGTCTTCTCCACGGGATACGATCCACCCCACCTGCTCATCAGCCTTGGGCACAGGAACGACTTCCGCCGCGATCTCAGCCCCGGCGCGATTGCGCACATTCTCGATGGCAACGTGACCTGGCAGGCTGAGCGCAGGGGCCAGTGGGCAGCCGTGCTTCACTTTGAACGGCCGCAGGAGGCGAAACTCGCGGGGCCCTTTTAACAGGCGCGATGACCCTGAATTCAGCCGCCCGGCAAACTATAATCCGATTTGTGCGGCGTTTTTTCCGGCTTTCATCCTTTCTTCTAATTTCGCTGGTCATTTTCTCCGAAAGTGCGCTTGCCCAGCTAACTCCTGTCGATCCATCTTCAGACCCTTCCGCCGCCTCCGAAGCGAAGGGGCGCCTTTTGTTGGTGCTCCCCTTTGAAAACCACACCACTCAACCCAATCTTGACTGGATCGGAGAAGCGGCCGCAGATATTCTCAATCGCCGCCTCGATTCAGCGGGATTCCTGACGATCAGCCGCAGCGACCGCCTTTATGCGCTGGATCGCCTTGGACTTCCGCTGTCATTCCAGCCGTCGCGGGCGACGACCATTCGCATTGCGCAGATGCTCGACGCCGATTCGGTCATTCTGGGTTCCTATACCATTACCGGGGACCATCTTGCGGCATCGGCGCAGATTCTTGACGTTAAGGCGCTTAGACTCAGCCCCCCCATCCAGCAGGACGGCGATCTCAAGAGTCTTCTTGACATACTGAACACGTTGGCCTGGCGCACGGCGCGGCAGCTTGACCCAACCTATTCCGTTGCCGAGCAGACATTTCTGGCCGCTGACGCTCCCCTGCGGGTCGATGCTTTCGAAAACTACATCCGCGGCATGATTGCCGAGGCTCCTCCGGATCGCATCGTCCACCTGAAGGAAGCACTGCGGCTCGACCCGAGTTTCACTCCGGCCTGGTTTGAACTCGGTATGGCGTATTTCGCCAACCAGGATTACGACTCCGCCGCAGCAACCTTTGGCCGATTATCGAAAGATGACCCCAAGGCGCTCGAGGCGGACTTCTATCGTGGACTTGCCTTCTTTTACACGGCAAACTATATGAAAGCCGAAGACGCTTTCGCGTTCGTGAGCATCCGTCTGCCTCTGCCCGAGGTGGTCAATAACCAGGCCGTTGCTGCCAGCCGCCGCGGACGCGATGGGGCGCCGCTCTTTCAACAGGCTGCCACTGCCGACCCGAAAGATCCTGACTACCACTTCAACCTGGCAGTCGCTCTCCGCCGCCGCAACGATGTCCAGGGAGCGATTCGTGAAATCGACATCGCTCTGAAACTTCGCCCGCAGGACACCGAAGCGCAAGCCTTTGCAACGGTGCTCAAGGACCCAGGATCGGTGAAGGAAAATCCCGACCGCGGCAAGGCTATCCCCGATGACACACTGCCCCTGGAGCGCATCAAGCGCGCCTACAACGACACGGGCTTTCGCCAGGTGGCGTTTGAGATGGAACAGGTGGAGGCGATCCGGCTGGCATCGCTGCCTGCGGCCGAGCGGGCCGCCGCCCTCGTGAAAGAGGGAGATCGATTTATGAGCGGAGGGCTCACTCTGGAGGCCGAGCGCGAGTTCCAGTCGGCGCTTCACGTCAATCCTTCATCGGCGCTCGCGCATGCCGGGCTCGCCCAGGTTCGTGAGCATAGCGGAGACGCGGAGGGCGCACGCCGGGAAGCACAGCAATCCCTCGTCTTGTCGCCCAATGTGCCGGCGCATCTGGTTCTCGCGCGGCTCGACCTGGCGACGAACCAACTCGGCACAGCCGCCACCGAAGTCAGCCAGGCGCTCAAGCTTGAGCCCGCGAATGCGAATGCGCGAGGTATGAAGCAGGCGCTAGAATCGCGGGGACAGCAGGTTCCATGAGGCGGCGTATCGTCCAATCCGTTTCGATGGTCGCGGCTGTCGTCATGGCCACGCTGCTGACGACGGTCCCCGCAGGCACGCAACCATCCAGCAGCAAGCCGCTGGTGGTTGTGCTCAACCTGGACGACACAATTCAACCGATCAGCGAGGAATACCTTACGCGAGGCCTCACGCTTGCTTCAGCTGATCATGCCGCGGCGCTTCTTGTTCAATTAAATACCCCGGGTGGACTGCTCGACTCCACTCGCTCGATGGTCGGGAAGATCCTCGCCTCACCGGTGCCTGTCATCGTCTACGTCGGGCCATCCGGCAGCCGCGCCGGCTCAGCTGGGTTCTTTCTGATGGAGGCGGCCGACATCGCCGCAATGGCCCCCGGAACCAACGCCGGAGCGGCGCATCCGGTCGTCGAAGGAGCGCAGATCGACGCGGTCATGAAACAGAAGCTCGAGAATGACACTACGGCTTTCCTGCGCTCCTATGTTGCGCGGCGCGGACGTGATGTGCAGGCCGCGCAGGATGCCGTGCTCAACTCGAAGTCCTACACCGAGCGCGAAGCCGAACAGCTTCACCTTATCGACATCGTTGCGCCCAGCGAACGCGAGTTGCTTGATGCTCTTGATGGCCGCACGATCACGCGCTTCGATGGCAGTACAGTCACGCTGCACACGCGAGATGCCAAACTGCTGCGGCTCGATCCAACCGTGCGCGAGGAAATTCTCGACCGGTTGATGAACCCCAATCTGGCCGTGCTGATTCTCATGATCGGCGGCCTGCTGATTTACCTTGAGTTCAATTCGCCGGGGACAATCATTCCCGGAGCTCTGGGAACGCTCTTTGTGCTGACGGCGCTCTTTGCGCTGAACATGCTACCCGTCCGATACACGGCGGTCATGCTACTGATCGCCGCATTCACCCTGCTGCTGCTTGAGGCCAAATTTCCCAGCCACGGTGTCCTGGCCGGAACGGGCATCCTGGCGCTCGTCTTTGGAACCCTCACGCTGGTAGACGGCCCGATCCCCGAAATGCGTGTGCATGTCTCAACAGCCATCGCCTGCGGAATCGCCTTCGGCCTCATTACCGTATTTCTCGTCAGCATCGCCATCCGCGCGCGCCGGAATAAGGTCGTCACGGGGGTCCAGGCGCTCATCGGGAACATCGGCATCGCCCAGCAGCCGCTGGCTCCGCGCGGGCAGGTACTGGTTCACGGAGAGCTGTGGCAGGCCGAATCCTCCGACCCTACCGCCGCGGGCGAGCAGGTGCGCGTCCGGTCGGTCGATGGCCTTACGCTGTTAGTGGACAGGATTCCCGGCGCCACCCGTACCGCCGAATAACCACAATGCCACTGCGCGCTTGCGGTACAATCGCTGGCGGGTGAGGTGTAATGAGTATTCCGGCCCTGATCGTTGTTGCAGTTGTTGTCCTCTACATCTTCAATTCCATAAAGATTCTGCGGGAGTATGAACGCGGGGTCATCTTCCGGCTGGGCCGAGTCCTGCTGCCTCCAAAAGGGCCCGGCGTGATCCTTGTCTTTCGGCCCTTCGATCAGATTGTTCGCATCTCGCTGCGGCAGGAAGTTCTCGAGGTGCCTCCGCAGGATGTGATCACCCGCGACAATGTCACCGTCAAGGTCAATGCTGTCATTACGCTGAGGGTGCTCGACCCGGCCAAGGCGGTCATTGAAGTGGCAAACTACGTTTACCAGACCTCGCAGTTTGCGCAGACTACCCTGCGCTCGGTCCTGGGCGAGGTTGAACTGGATGGCCTGCTTTCGCACCGCGATGCGCTCAACCAGCGCATCCAGACCATCATTGACCAGCGCACCGAGCCGTGGGGAGTCAAGGTTGTCAGCGTCGAGGTGAAGCAAGTTGATCTACCCGAGTCCATGACACGCGCCATGGCCAAGCAGGCCGAAGCGGAGCGCGAGAAGCGTTCGAAGATCATCAATGCCGAAGGCGAATTCGCAGCCGCGCAACGCCTGGTGGAAGCCGCCAATCTACTCGCCCAGCAACCAATCACCCTGCAACTGAAATACCTGCAGACACTTACCGATATCGGCACGGAGAAAAACACCACGGTGGTTTTCCCGCTGCCATTGGAGTTGATGTCTCTGGTGGGAAAATTTGCTCCGCCGGTAAATCCTGCCCCGGTGCCGCCAACGCCGCCACAAGAACCAAGCTAACGGGTTAGACGAGAGTATGAGAACCATTGAGGAGACGGAAGAAGAGGAACAGACCGATACCGAAATCACTCTCGGCATGAAATCCCTGCTGGGCGTCTTCTTCGGCCTTGTGCTTATCTGCGGAATCTTCTTTGGCCTTGGATACTCGCTCGGACGTGGCTCGAGTTCACCTAAACCCACGTCTGCCCCATCTGCTGAACCGGCGGCGACAACGGCTCCGAAGCCGGCAGCATTACCGCCGGCGGACGCTGCGGCAAATGATGACGATTCGCCCGGTCCTGCAACTTACACGCCAGGGCCCGATGCGCGCGGACCACAGACTCCGCCCTCCGCGCCTGCATCCCCGCCCAAGCCCTCGGCCAGCGTCATCAAGCCTGTTGTTAATACAGGGGACGGTGCCCCTTCAACCGCGCCCAGGCCCGCTCCCGCAGGAACTCCACCGGCAGCCGCACCTGCGCCTGCTTCATCGGCCTCCGCTTTGCCCGCCACGCCTCCGGCCACCAAGCCTGGCGCCCCTACAATGGTTCAGGTTGCCGCTGTCTCCCGCCAGGAGGACGCGGATGTTTTGGTATCCGCCCTGAAGAAGCACGGATACAACGCGGTAGTGCGCAATGATCCGAAGGACGCGCTGCTCCACGTCCAGATCGGTCCGTTTGCCACTCGTGACGAAGCCAGAGTCATGCGAGCCAAGCTACTCGCTGATGGCTACAACGCCATCCTCAAGTAGCGGCGTCCGCCCACATCCATTCCGGGAGTCCGGATTCAATCGCGCTTCGCACAGCGGCCATCAGATCTTCGCGCGTGGCGTAGTTTTTGGGATCGAGCGGTGCATGAAAGGTTACATGCGCTATGCCCGGGTAGATGCGCATACTTCCCTTTTTCATCATTGACTCCGTTCCCCAGATCGAGATTGGAACCACCGGCGCACCTGTCTCTATCGCCAGATAAAACGGGCCCTTCTTGAACGGCAGCAGCCGTCCGTCGCGCGAACGGGTGCCCTCCACAAACGATGTAATATGCAAGCCGGAGGCGAGCACGCGCGCTGCTGTGACGACACTTTCCTTCGCACTTTCAACCCGGCCATCGCGGTCCACAGGAATGAAGTCTCCCAGCCTCATTCCGTACCCGATGATGGGAATCTTCATGAGCGATCGCTTGACGAAAACAGCCGTCCGGCCCGGCAGCAGCGGCATCAACACAGGAGGGTCGAGGTTTGAGACATGGTTGGACAGGAAGATGCAGTGCTTGTCAGGATCGTGCGGCGCACGACGCTCGACCTCGATGCGAATCCCGGCCGCACGCAGGCCCGCATGCATGATCCACATCGCCCACCGGTATACCATGCTGATGTCGCCGGAGATTAAAGTCCACGGAATCCCCACAAGCGCGGCGGGGACCCCCAACAGCGTGTATACGAAAAGCAAGGTCAGAGCTGGCAGCATGGGCCTCTAGCCTCTGTGAGTTGCGCTTAATTCTCGCAGCCTGCGCGGCAGCTTGTCGTAGATTCCATCAAAGCCGCCATTCGAGAGAATGGCCACCACATCGCCTGGCTGCAATTCGGGAGCTATGGCCGCGACGATACTGTCCGCGTCCTTCAGCAGCATAGCCTCGCGGCCTTCGGCCTTGAGCGCGCTCACGACAGCTTCGGGATGCAGCCGCTCCCACTCCGGAATGCTCTCCAGTTTGAAGACTCCGGCCACGACCACGCGGTCTGCAAGCGAGAGACCCGCGACCAGTTCGCGCTCAAATACATTGCGGCGCAGGGTGTTCGACCGCGGCTCGAGCACCGCCCATAGCCGCGCATTCGCATATGCCTCGCGCAACGCCTTCAGCGTCTCGCGAATCGCAGTTGGGTGATGCGCAAAGTCGTCGATGATGGTGACGCCATCGATAACTGCCCGCACTTCAAGCCGTCGCTTCACGCTGCGGAAGCTTGCGAGCGCCTCGGTAATGGCATTGAGCTCGATGCCCTGCCCCGCCGCCAGCGCCGCTGCAGCCGTCGCGTTGAGGGCATTGTGAGCGCCCGGCATCTTCATCGTGAACTCCGCCCAGGATTTTCCTTCGCGGAACACGCGCCAGCGTGTCTCCGATCCCTGATGCTCCAGGCCTTCGATGCGCCAGTGGGAATCCGCCGTAAACCCATAGCGTTCTACTCTGCAGAACGCCCTGCTCACGCACTCGTCCACATTCGCAGCACCGTCGAAGGCTATGATCCTGCCGCGCCTCGGCACCAGGTTCACCAGCCGTTTGAATGCCGTCTTCACCGCATCGAGATCGCGGTAGATGTCGGCGTGGTCAAACTCTACGTGCGTCAGGATCAGCGCGTCGGGGAAATAATGCATGAACTTCGGCCCCTTATCGAAGAAGGCCGTATCGTATTCATCACCTTCGAGGATGAAAGGCCGTCCATCCGACAACTGAAAGCTTGTTCCGAAGTTCTCCGCCACTCCGCCGATGAGGAAGGACGGCCGCAATTCCGGTTCTTGCTTTGACGCAACTTCGTAAATCCACGCCAGCATGCTTGTCGTCGTTGTCTTGCCGTGCGTTCCCGCGACAACCAGAGACTCGTGGCCTGGCAGAAATTCCTCATGAATCACTTGCGCGAGCGACTTGAATGCAATCTTCTGATCGAGCACATATTCCAGTTCGATATTCCCCCGCGACATCGCATTGCCGACGATGACGAGATCGGGTCGTGGATCGAGATTGCTCTCCGAAAACGGCTCGGCGACGGGGATATTCAGGCTGCGCAGCAAGTCCGACATCGGCGGATAAGCCGCCTGGTCCGACCCGGTGATCCGATGCCCCTTCAACTGCAATAGCCCGGCGAGCGACGCCATCGCCGTTCCGCAAATTCCGATCAGGTGAATATGTTTTCTTTCCTGCATCCGCCTTAAACCTGCACCGCCGGCTCCAGATAACGCAGCACCGGCTCATCTTCAAGAATCACTTCCGCTTCAATGCCCATCGGCAGAGTCACATTGCCGCGCGAAACGTGGCCTGAGCGCAACCCAATCGCGATCGGCCCGTCGAACCAGTCGAAGACGCGGAGGATCACCTCATCCAGCAGCTCTGCGCTGGTGCCCGGCGAAGAGCACTCCAGCATCTCGCCAAAAATCAAGCCTGTCACACCATCGAACTTGCCCGCCAGCAGCATCTGGCGCAGCATCCGGTCGACCTGATAGGGCTTGGCGGCGACGTCTTCGATGAAAAGTAGCTTGCCTTCCGTCTGCGGTGCGAATTGCGTACCCAGCGCAAAGGTAAGGATGCTCAGGCACCCTCCATAAGCCACGCCGCGTGCGCGCCCAGGCTTAAGAATCCGCAAGCCTTCATCGGCGCCGGCGGTCACTAAGCCACCGCTCAAAGCGGCCTCGAAGCTCGCCTCATGCACACCGTCTTCACGGTAGAAATCTGCGGCCACCATCGGCCCATGAAATCCCACCAGCCCGAGCTGATCGAGAAACCATGTTTGCATGGTTGTCAGATCGCTGTATCCAAAAAACGGCTTGGGATTGACGCGAACGACTTCCAGGTCCAGCTCTTCGAGCAGATAATTCGATCCGTAACCGCCACGGGTACAAAATACTCCGCATATCTCCGGATCGGCGAAAGCCCGATGCAGATCGTCCAACCGCGCGGTTGCAGTCCCCGAAAAGAACGGCGGCTCCTTGCCCAGTGCATGAGCGGCAACGGCTGCGTCGAAGCCGCGTTTGCGCAAAGCTGCCAGACCCAGTTCGACACGCTCAGGCTTAGCGTTGCTGGCGGGCGCGACAATGGCGACTCGCATCCCCGGAATAACGGCATTCGGTTTCACCACCGAACGGTTCACCACGCCTCGCCTATACAAATCAGTTCAGCCGGGCCGGTCAGCGTCATCTCTGATCCTTCACCAGCCCAGTCCACCTGCTGCTCGCCTCCCGGTGCGCGAACCATGAGACGCGTGCTCCCTCCGCGCCTTACAATCGTTGCTGCTGCCGTAGCGCACGTTCCGGTCCCTGAGGAATTGGTGGGGCCAACGCCGCGCTCGAAAATCCGGATCTCTATGTTATTTGTATCTATTACACGTACAAATTCGACGTTCGTCTGATCGGGAAACTCCGGGTGGGGGCAAATCTCATATCCCACGACTTGCCACGGCCGTCCATTCACGCGAAAGGACTCATCCTCGACAACGATCACAAAGTGCGGATTTCCTGTGGAGACAGCGATTCCTGCGATCCTCGTTCCATCCGCCAGTGTTGCCTCTCGATCTTGAACAACCGGAATGCCCATCCCAGCCGCAAACTCGAATTTCTGTCCATCGGCACGCACGAGACGGGATTCGCGCGGGCCCGCGTCTGTTTCGAGAGCAATCTTCTCACCAGCCGATAAATTCTTCTGGTAAGCCATCCACGCTGCGACGCATCTTGTCCCGTTGCCCGAAATCTCAGCAATTGAGCCATCAGCATTTACCAGCCGGATGCGTCCCCGTCGCTTGTCCGTCCACTCTAGGAACTCGACACCGTCCGCGCCAATACCCGTGTTGCGCGCGCAGAGGCGCACCGCCAGGTCGCGGTCGCATTCGCCTTCCACTACCAGAAAATCGTTGCCGCAGGCGTGAGCCTTGACGAACCGCTTCATCTCTTCATCCCGCAGAAGATCATTTCTGGGTGATGCTACCACCCGCCGTGCGGCGATCAGAACGGTAAAAGCGCGCGCAGGGTTGATGAGTTGAGCACACAATATTGATGAGCGTCAGCCCGTCGGGCTTCTCGGTCACGGCCTGGGTCAGCCGGTCGCCGTCGATCGCGACAACAAAGTCCGCCGCCTTCGCGGGATCTTTCAGGCCCGCACGCCATTCCTCGTAGTCCGCCTCGGTGATGGTCCGTTTGAAGGGAAAGCCGGCCCGTTGATACGCTCCAACCCACTCTGGCGTATTGGCGAGAACAATGCTGTTTTGCGGTAACAACTCAAGAGCGCGAGCGTACGCCGCCTCGAAAGGAACGCGGTAGCGTGAGTTTGCGATGGCCTCATCCAATACCAGCGGCATCTTATAGAGCAGAAATCCATTGTTCGCGACAACAAGCAGTGCCGCCGCTGCCGGAGCCCAGTGGGCGATAGACGGCCTTCGACGAGCCAGCCAGTCTGCGAGGCACGCCACCAGAAATGCCAGCGACAGCGCGAAGATGGGGAGCAGTTCCATTCCATAGCGCGTGTTGTACCAGGCGTTCGGCACCCACGGCGGAAAGAAGATGGGCACCGCTCCGTATGCGACCGAGTAGGCGTAAAACGGCAGAGGAACCCAGAGCAAGAGCGCTGTCATTGCGTCCCGGGCTCGCCAGCGGATCGTGCCGGCAATGCCCCCGATGATCGTGATGGGCAGCAGCAGATCGGAGAGATGCAGCGGCGCCGCACCCAATTCGGCAGCCTTCACGAAAAATACTGCCGCCAGCGCCATGTTGTGCCATCCCGGATAATGAAGGCCCGGCTTCGACGTCCGCGCCTCGATGGCTTTTGCCGAATAAGGCCCGCGCATGAAGGTCAGAGGATCGCCGGTCTGCTGCGCGCAGAATGCCAGCCAGAGAATCGGCGCGGCTGCGAGCATCACAGTCACCAGAACAAAGGCTCCGCCCGCGAGGGAGTTCCACCGCTTCTTCTGTAGCATCTTGCGAAGCGCGACAAGCCATGCCACAAATGCGAAGACCCATCCGTCGTAGCGCGTATAGACGGCCGCTACCAGCACGATTCCCGCAACCACCAGCAGCTTTGCCGCGCGGCCGATCTCGTCTTTGTCGAGCGCCCGCCCAAATTCGACGATCAGCACAACAGCCCAGATCATCTCCGCCAGGAACAGCGGTTCGGTCATCGCCGTCGTCTGCATGTAGAGCAGGCCGGGATTCAGTCCAAAGAACAGCGGGGCGATCAGCGCAGTGCGGGGTTGCACCCAAAGACGGGCCAGGCGATAGATCCCAGCGGTTCCGAGAACATAGGCGCCCATCGAGGGAAATGCGCCCGCAAGCCCCGACTGCCACCACCCCACGCGCCAGACAAAAGGAATCATCAGCAGGTGCGGCAGGGGCAGCCAGACAGTTCCCAGTTGCGCCAAACCCGGATGAAGGGAATCAATCACCTTTCGCGCGCAGTTGAGATGGGCGACCGCGTCTCCGTAGAGCAGCATGAGGCCGCGCGAATGGCTGTACGAGAGCGCAAACAGCGAAATCAGCAGCGCGGTCCAGGCGACGACAAAGGTTTCGCCGCGCAGTGTGAGGCGCTCGTTTTCCGACTCAGTCAAGGTGCGAGAGTTCGCGGAAGAGCGCAAAGCGTTCATCAATCTCCTTCGGATCGAGTTGTTGCAGGCGTTCCGTGCCGAAGCGCTCCACGGCAAACGAACCCATCACTCCGCCATAGAACATCGCTTTCTTGAAAGCCGCCGGCGTCAGCTCTTTCTGCGAAGCGAGATAACCGAAGAATCCCCCTGCGAAAGAATCGCCCGCTCCGGTGGGATCGACAACCTCGGCCAGAGGCAACGCCGGGGCACGGAAGGGCAGAAATACCTTGCCGTTGTTGCCCGGAAACAGGCGCGAGCTGAAGAATGCAGTTGCTCCGTATTCGCCATGCTTCACCACAAGGCTCTTCGGGCCCATGGTCAGAACCTTCTCCGCCGCCCGCACCAGGTTTGGATCCTTCGCCAGCAGCTTCGTCTCAGTGTCGTTGATAAGCAATCCATCCAGGCCCTCGAGAACACGCGCCAGGTTGTCGCGATGGTCGTTGATCCAGTAATTCATGGTGTCGCCGCAGACCAGCTTCGCCTTCGGCATCTTGCTGCGCACATCGGCCTGCAGCACGGGATCGATATTCGCCAGAAAGAGATACTCGCTGTCCTGATATTCGGCCGGAATCTTCGGCGTGAAGCTCTGAAAGACGTTCAGCTCCGTATTCAGCGTCTGAGCTTCATTCAAATTTTTCAGATACGAGCCACTCCAGAAGAAGCTCTTGCCCTCCGTATGCTCGATGCCGCGCGTATCGATACCGCGGCGCGTCAGGATAGCCTCGTGTTCCGCTGTAAAGTCTTCTCCGACGACCGCGATTACCCGAACATCGGTAAAGTAGCTTGCCGCCAGCGCAAAATGTGTAGCCGCTCCGCCCAGGCAGCGTTCCGCGCGGCCCGAGGGCGTCTCAATTGTGTCGAAGGCAACGCTGCCCACCACCAGAATTGCCATCCCTTACCCCCTCGTTGCCATTGGAAGATATTTGCCGATCAGCAGGTCGAGCCGCTCCCGCGTTTCTTCCGAAATCACGTCGGGGTTGGTAAGAATCGCATACTTAAGCGCAGACGCGCAGGGACATTTTCGCTCCTTCGGCATTGCGGCGACTGCGGCTCTCACCACCTTGCTCGCGTTGGCGGCATTTTGATTCAGCACCGCGACAATCTGATCGACGGTCACGTCATCGTGCCCTTCGCGCCAGCAGTCGTAATCGGTTACCATGGCCACGGTTGCGTAGCAAATTTCCGCTTCGCGAGCCAGCTTTGCTTCCTGCAGGTTGGTCATCCCGATTACGTCCGCGCCCCAACTCCTGTACAGATTCGATTCGGCGCGTGTTGAAAACTGGGGGCCCTCCATGCAGACATACGTTCCGCCCGGTTTTCCGACCAGCCCTTCGGACTTGCAGGCTCCGACTAAGGTCTGTCCGACCTCCGCGCATACGGGATTGCCGAACGCCACGTGGCCGACAATGCCGTCCCCAAAGAAGGTCGAGACGCGGCGCACCGTGCGGTCGATGAACTGATCGGGAATCACGAAGTCTGTCGGCTTGTGTTCTTCCTTGAGCGACCCGACAGCGGAGACGGAGAGAATCCGCTCAACGCCCAGCTTCTTGAATCCGTACATATTGGCGCGAAAGTTCAGCTCCGAGGGAAGCAGCCTGTGCCCGCGACCGTGCCTCGCCAGGAAGGCTACTTGACGGCCTTCGAGTTCGCCCAGAACAAAGGCGTCGCTCGGCTCGCCGAAAGGAGTTGTCACGCGCTCTTCGCGCACGGAGGTGAGTCCGGGCATGGCATACAAGCCACTGCCCCCGATAATGCCGATCTCTGCCTGTTGCAATCCGTACTCCGACTGAAATTTGCGGGTGATGGTGAAAACTACGAGGAAACTTCAGTATAAACGGGCGGCTCCATGCGGGATCGCCGCCCGCATCAGGCCGCACCCGGCCAGGAAGTCAATCATGCTGCCGGTCAGGGCGTGATTGGTCCGAGTAAAAGCGATCGCTTGGTTCTGGTCCGCGCCTTGCTGCGCGCCCATCATGAGGAATTCAAGCTTCCGCGCCAAATTCAGATCGAAACTTTCGCTCAGGAAAACGGACCTTCCGTTCGTCGCGATCAACACCGGACCTTCATTCGTCTTGAAGATCTGCTCGCCTGCGTCGGACTCGGCCTGCGGGTCCCGCACGACACCTGAGAATTGCTTTCCCAGTTCATCGGCATACATCTTCGCAAATGCCGCCGCAGCTTCGGGCGTCTTCCATTGCGACAGATAGAGTAGCGAGATTGAGGCGGTCGAGTTCTTATTCGCGGCGTCCTTCGTCTGCACCGCGTAGTAAATGCCCCCATTCCACGCCGGGGTCAGCGCGGCCGCAGCCTGCGGTCCGCCGAATAACTCTGCCAGGATGCGGACATCGAGCTGCCCCATTACGCCAATATCGTACGGCGCATACTCCGCGTCCAGTAGTGGATGCACATCCGGCATTTTCAGCAGTGGAACCTTCACATGCGCCTCGTACGCGCGCGGATTCATGATCTCGAAGCTAGTCGCCGGGGGATGATCGAGCACTCCGCCGAAAGCGCCAACCGGACCTTTGTCCTGCAGCATATCCACCTCGAACTTCAGTCCTTCGCGATAGGGAAACAGGAGCGCTTCCTGCAGCAGCAGCGGCGCGCGCTGCAGCACCGGAGAATCGGAATCCGCGCCCTGCTCGTCAGCCTTGGCTTTTACCAGGTCGGGCTGGCTCATCACGCTCTGCCCCATCGGCTTCAGGCTGTAGTCCACCAGCACGGCCATCGCCTGGCCCTCGAGCACGGCTTCCCGCGCCGTATCCTCCTCATCGGTGGCAATGTGCTGGTTGTCTTCCTTCGCGTTGTGCGAGAGATCGTCGCTACTCTCGTCTTCCCATTTCTCCAGGTTTACGCGCTGATCCTGCAGTGCGTGCGTCAGTTCGTGAGCGAGGACGGGCTTTTGCGTATCCGGCTCGATCCAATCCAGCAAATTCACTGTCTTCGTCTTGCTGTCGTAGTAGCCCGCGATCTGCTCCTTCAGCAGGCTTATGAGAAATGGCTGGAGATGAAAGTCCTGGTCGATGAGGCCAAACTTTTTCAGCACAATCTCAGAACGCTCCATGCGCTTGGCGTCCTTGTCGTCCTTCATTTTGTCGACCAGGTATTTTTCCACCGCATCGCGGGAAGTCAGCCGCCGCTTCACCTTGCTTTTGATCGCCAGCTTTGAGTCGTCGGAGGCGAATTGCAGAATCGTGTCCACCGATGCGAAGAGCTCCTTCGCCTGCGCCTGCGTCATCCGGATCTCGGGCTTCTCGGTTTCCTGCGCCGGCTGCGGCGGAGCCTGTTGCTGTCCCCACAGAGACGCGGCAACCGCAATCGTTATGGCGAGCACTCCGGTCGCGGGCAATCTTCCAATCAGTGTCATTCCCATCCCTTCAACGCTGTTTCCTACTGCGAGGCTATAATTTTTAGAGAAGGTTTACCAATGAGTGCTGCTCCCCAACTCGTTTCGGCGCCGCCAACTCCAGCCGCTGCAACACCTTTGGCCGCGTATCTTGTTTCCGAAAATCCGGCCCCATCGTTGACGCCTTATCGGGGTGCCCTGACGCCTGCCGTCTTGTCGAATACAGACCAGGAGCTCAGGGCGCTGACTGAATCGGCCGGCATCTACGATCTCGGTTATCTCGGCTTTCTGCGGATAGAGGGCAACGACCGCGTACGCTGGCTCAATGGCATGGTGACCAACACCGTGCAGTCGCTTGAGGAGAATCACTGGAACTACAGCTTCCTGCTTAACGCTCAGGGCCGAATCCTTGGCGATGCAACAATTTACGGCTTTTCCGACCACCTTCTCCTTCAGACCGGCCGCGATCAGATGACCCGGCTTGCCACCCATCTTGACCACTTCATCATCATGGATGAGGTGGAGCTCCATGAGTTAGACGCATCTACGACCATTCTTGGCATCGCCGGCCCCCGCTCAGCGGAGATTCTCACAAGCCTCGGCCTCGTCCCACCCGGTGAGAATGCCCTTACCGAAGCAAAGCTCAACGGCGTCGACGTGACGCTGGTTCACGCACACAGTCCTGTCGTCCCGCACTTTGAGCTCTGGGTACCCCTGGCTTGGGTGCCTTCGATCTGGTCCGCGCTTGCCGCCGCAGGAGCGACCCCATGCGGAGTTGCCGCGATCGAGGCCCTGCGCATTCTCTCGGCCGCGCCTCTTTACGGAGTCGATATTCAGGAGCGCCATCTCGCCCAGGAGACTAACCAGGCCCACGCACTCAACTTCAACAAAGGATGCTATCTTGGCCAGGAGATCGTCGAGCGCATCCGTTCCCGCGCCACCATTCACCGCACCCTGCGCCGGTTTTCGCTGACCGGCGACACCACTGCTCTTCAAGCCGGCCAGACAATCCCGCTGAACGCGGATCAAGAGCGAAACCCCGTGGGCGAACTCACCAGTGTTGCTCAATTCAAAACTCCTGCCTTCACCGGTACTCTCGCGCTTGGTTTTATCCGAACGGAAGTGCTCGAGCGCAGGGTTCCCATCGCCTATGGCGACGGCTCGGCAATGCCGCTCGATGCTCCACCAACTATCTAAGACTGAAGGACGCTCCTATGGCAGAAAAACCGCCCTCATTTACCGTCTCCGACCGCCGCAAGTTCACCCTCGACGGCGAACTGCGCGACGAGTCCGTTCAGACTCCGACTGCCGCCGAAGACACAGCAGCTCGGCCCTCCGAGGCTCCGCCTCAATCCGCACCCGGTCCGCGCCTCGTCACACCCGCCCCTCCGGCCGAGCAGGAATCTGTCCTGTCCGAAGACGAAGAGCCACTCCCGGAGCCGACGGCCGAGGAATCCGCCGAGCAGCATGCGGCATATCAGCAGTCATCCGAGCACCTCGACTCCATGCTGCGCCAGGCGAACCCCGGAATGGGTCCTGCAGGCCCTGTGACCATGGAGTATCTCGTCCAGTCGATTTATCTTTCGGCAATGGTTGCCATGGGAGCCGTCACCGAGCCCGGCCAGAAGCCACGCATCGATATCGTCGGCGCCCGGCAGAGCATCGACACCCTCGGCATGCTCCAGGAAAAAACCAAGGGCAATCTCACGGACAAGGAGCAGCGTCTGTTACAGAATGTGCTCTTCGAACTGCGCATGATGTTTCTCGAAATCACCAACGCTATCGCAGCACAGGCGCAGAATCCGCCCAAAGGGACGAAGTAACGCTTGCAGGCAGAGATCGTCATCCTCGGCAGCGGAACCTCGATGGGCGTCCCTACGCTGGGATGCGGATGCAATGTCTGCACCTCGGATGACCCGCGCAACACCCGCAGCCGCCCCTCGATAGCCATTCAATGGCCAGCTCGAAAGACGGACCAGACTGTCCTGATCGACACCGGACCCGATTTTCGCAACCAGGCACTGCGCGAAAAGATCCGGCACGTGGACGCCGTTTTCTACACCCACGCGCATGCCGACCACATTCTCGGCTTCGATGATTTGCGCCCGCTCAGTTTTCGTCATCCCGGCGGTCTCGCACTTTACGCGGATGAACCCACGGCTCTGATCATGGAGCGTATTTTCGAATACACCTTTTCCCCACGTGCAAATTACCCGACACGAGCCCGCGTGAACCTGCGCCGATTGAATGGCCACGAGTCCGCCGATGTCGCCGGCGTCCGCTTCCAGCGTGTGCCACTGCTGCACGGCGATCTGCCGGTGGCCGGTTTTCGCTTTGGCGCGGCCGCTTACCTCACCGACATGAGCAGCATTCCGGACAACAGCCTTCCTTTGCTCGAAGACCTTGACGTCCTTATCATCGACGCGCTCCGCAAACAGCCGCATCCCAGCCACGCGAATATCGAGACGGCTCTCGCCTGGGTCGAGCGTCTGCGACCGAAGCGCACCTACTTCACGCACATGTCTCATGAGGTCGAACACGCGGAGACGGAGAACGAACTTCCCGCGCACGTGCGGCTCGCTTACGACGGCCTGCGCATTCCATTTGAGATCTAGAGCCATGCAAGTCTTCCGTTCGCTCGACGCCATTCCGGCCAGCCTGACCCGCACGGTCCTCGCCATCGGCAACTTCGACGGCATGCATCGCGGTCATCAGGCCATCCTGCAGAATGTCCGCGAGAGCGCCCGCCTGCTCGACGCTAATTCGCTCGCCGTGACCTTCGATCCACACCCCGTCCGCCTTCTTCGCCCTGAACAGGCCCCGCGTCTCATCACGCCGCTGCCTCAGCGCCTGGAGCTGCTCGCCCAGACGGGGATCGACGCAACCGTAGTCATTCCTTTTACAGAAGAGTTTTCTCATCTCTCCGCGCACGACTTTGCCGCGGGCGTCCTGCACCGCACGCTGCACGCTTCAGAGGTGCACGAAGGAGATACCTTTCGCTTCGGCCAAGGAGCCGCGGCGGGCACGGCAGAGCTCGATCAACTAGGTAGGCAACTTGGTTTTGTCGTAGTCAAGGAACCCGCACTCGCTGTGCGCGGCATTCCTGTTTCGAGTTCGCAGATTCGGCTGCGCATCGCCGCCGGAGACATGCCATGCGCGCGCGCCCTGCTGGGGCGGCCCTTCTCGATTTACTCAACCCAGGCTCGCGGCCGTGGCATCGGCACGCGGCTCACCGTGCCGACGATCAATCTCGCACAGTACGATGAATTGCTGCCCGCCAACGGCGTCTACGTTACCCGCGTCACAATTGGCTCCGGATTGAACAGAACCGTCTTCGACGCGGTCACCAATGCCGGCAATCGGCCTACGTTCGGCGCAGACTCCTACGCCATCGAGTCGCACCTGCTCGACTTCCATCCGATCACGCTGAATGAGGAGACGCCGGTGGAGGTATGCTTCCTCAGCCGCATTCGCGTTGAACGGCGCTTCGACTCACCTGAAGCGCTTAAAGCACAGATTCTCCGTGACGTGGCGCGAGCCCGCCGCTACTTTAGCCTCGCAAACGCCATGGCTACATAGTTCGAAAATTTATGGCTTGAGCAGCGATTCCAGCCGCGCTGGATCGAATCCGATCATGACTTCGTCGCCGACAACGATCGTGGGAGTCGACCGGCTGTTCAGCGCCATCAGCTCTCGCAACGCCGTGGGATCGGCCTGCACGTCTTTGTACTCAAAGGCGACTTCACGCGCCTTCAAAAACTGCTTCGCCGCATGGCAGGGCGGGCATCCAGGCTGGCTGTAGAGCAACACTCGCTTCATACTTTTATGATGACAAATATTCACAGAAGATTCATTCCCCCAAACCGGGTATGAGGGCCTGAAGGACTCGCATCTGCAAGAAGCAAAAGCCGTTTAGATCATCCGGAGATCGCCTTCAGGTTGGGGATCCTTAACCAGCAGGCCAAGCTCGCCGGCCAGCTCCTCCAAGCGAGCGCGTGTGCCCGGGGAGACGGGCAGCATAGGCAGACGGTAGACCTCGCCGATCCTGCCCATCATGGCCATCACGGCCTTCACCGGACCTGGACTTGACTCCCAGAAATTCGCCAGCATCAGCGGGTAGTATTTGCGGTTCAGCCTTCGCGCTGTAGACCAGTCGTTCTCGAGAGCGGCGTGGATCATCTGCGCCATATCTTCCGGAATCTCATTCGATGCTACCGAGACTAATCCCGCGCCCCCGGCTCCGAGAACGCCCAACACCATATTGTCGTCGCCGGCATAGACGCGAAAATCGCGCGGAGCGCGCGTGATCAGCTCGGTGATCTGCACCAGATTGCCGCTCGATTCCTTTACGCCGCGAATGTTCTCCTGCGCTTCGACCAGGCGAAGAATCGTTGCCGGTTCGAGGTTCACGCCGGTGCGGGAGGGGATGTTGTAAAGAATGACAGGCAACTCGACGGCACTCGCGACGGCCTTGAAATGCTCGAACTGCCCTTCCTGTGTCGGCTTGTTGTAGTAAGGGCTGGCCGAAAGAATGGCCGATATGCCTGGGAGACGCGATGCAATCTTCGCTCGCTCCGCGGCCTGGTTTGTTGCGTTGTGCGTGCAGCCGGCCCAGACGGGAACTCGTCCTGAAGCTGCTTCAGTCACGATGCGAAGTACCTGCAGCCATTCGTCATCGGTGAGCGTAGGCGTTTCGCCAGTGGTTCCGCAAGCTACCAGCCAATCGATTCCGCTTTCAATCTGCCACTTCGCCAGAGAATAGAGTGCTTGTTCATCCAGATTTCCGTCCTGCCGGAAAGGAGTAACTAAAGCCGTGCCACAACCTGTCGGTACTTCCATCACCACACGAGTCTACAAGGCTCACGCGGTGACGGCCAATGCGATTCGCCGGCAACGTTAAAATGACCAGAGACCAGCTTACAGACCAGGCTCAGGAAGACGGTACCCTCGATGATTTCAGTGCTCATCCTTACCCGGAACGAAGAGCAGGATCTGCCGGAATGCCTCGAATCTGTCTCATGGTCTGATGATGTTTTCGTCTTTGATTCGCTCAGCACCGACCGCACCGCCGAGATCGCTCGCAACCACGGAGCAAATTTCGTACAGAGATCGTTCGACGGCTATTCGACTCAACGGAATGCCGCTCTCGAGGGACTGCCCTTCCGTTACGATTGGGTCTTTATCCTTGACGCCGATGAACGCCCGACACCCGATCTCGCCGAGGAGATGCGCAGGGCCGTGGGCTCGGCCCGATCTGAGATAAACGGCTTTCGTCTGCGCCGCCGCGACTTTCTCGACGGCACCTGGCTTAAGCATGCCCAGATGTCGCCGTATTACATACGCCTGGTGCGCCGTGGGAAAGCCCGTTACACGCGCGAAATCAATGAAGTCCTTGAGGTGGACGGCGAGATCGCCGATCTCAAATCGCCCCTCGATCATTTCCCGTTTTCCAAGGGGATCGCCCACTGGGTCAGCAAGCATAACCTGTATTCGTCGATGGAGGCCGAAGTCGTTGCAAGCGGTCTTTCACACGGCGACGCTTCCTGGAAAACGGCGCTGTTCGCGAAAGACTTCCACGCGAGACGGGTCGCGCAGAAGGCAATTTTCTACCGGATGCCCGCTCGACCGCTCATCAAGTGGATTTACATGGTGTTTATTCGACGCGCCATTCTGGATGGAAGAGCGGGGATCGCTTACGCGAACCTGCAAAGCATCTATGAATACTTTATTGTCATGAAGACGCGCGAGCTCATGCGCAACAAGCGCTAGCCCAACTGGCCGGCGATCTCGCTGAACTCCCAGACTCCGCTCTTGCCGGCGATCCATTCGGCACCACGAATAGCGCCTTCAGCAAATCCACGCCGCGAGAAGGCTTCGTGTTTCAACTCGATTCTGTCGTTTTGAGATCGCGCCTCGATCACATGAATTCCGGGAGCGTCGCCTTCACGTTGGGAAGTGATTTCTACCTTCAACGACGGGTTCGCAGCTTCGAGCGTGCGCCGGATCGACAATGCCGTGCCCGAGGGTGCATCTTTCTTGTCGGCGTGATGCGTTTCCGCGATGCTGAAGTGGTAATGCGGAAGGGCGGTAGCGAGCTCTCGCGTCAGGCGCAGCAAAGCCTGTACGCCTACCGAAAAGTTCGTGCCGTACAGGAATCCGGCGCCCTTGCGCTGAGCCAAAGCGCGCATATCATCCAGGCGCTCATACCATCCGGTCGTACCCACGACCACGCGGGCCCCATTCGCCAGGCATGCGCGCAGATTGTGTACAACGGCTTCGGGAGTCGTGAAGTCGATCACCGCGTCAAAGGTCGCCAGGAACACAGGTGTCAGCGCCGAGGCGTTGCGGTTCTCTTCTTCGCCCACCACGCGTACGCTGTGACCCCGTTCGTGAGCCACTTCGGCCACAAGGCTGCCGGTTTTGCCGCGACCGAGCACGAGAAAAAGCATTTGGACTTTACCTCACCGCTTCCTTCAGAGCTTCCACATCGAAGATCTCCGGATCGGGATCGGCAAAGAACTCCTCGTGGAGCGAGCGGATCGCCTCTTCCACGTCATCCTCTTCGATCATGAAGCTCATGTTGATCTCCGACGCGCCCTGCGAAATCATGCGTACGTTCACATGCCGAACAGCCTGGAATACGCGCGCCGCAATGCCGTTCTGACCGCGAATATTCTCTCCTACCATGCAGATCAGGGCCTTGCGCCCTTCGTACTTGACGTCCGCTAGCTGGCTCAGATCGGCGGCGATTTCCGGCAGCTTGTCGTTCGAGTCAACGGTGAGCGACACGGAGACTTCCGACGTCGCAACCATGTCCACCGGGCACTTGTGCTTGTCGAAGACATCGAAGATCGCCTTCAGATAACCATGGGACATCAGCATGCGGCTTGCCACCACGTCGATAATTGTGAGGCGCCGCTTCGCCGCGATCGACTTGAACGGACTGCAGCAGTGCGGCGCGAGAGAGATGATGCGCGTCCCTTCGTTCTCCGGATTGCGCGAGTTCAGCACCAGCACGGGAATATTCTTCTTCACCGCTGGCAGAATTGTCGCCGGATGCAGCACCTTGGCTCCGAAGTAAGCAAGTTCGGCCGCTTCTTCAAAGCTGATCGTCTTCACGCGCAGAGCATTCGGGCAGATGCGCGGATCGGTCGTCATGATGCCGTTAACATCCGTCCAGATTTCGATGGCGCCTGCATCGAGGCCGCCACCCACCAGGGCAGCGGTAAAGTCAGATCCGCCACGGCCAAGCGTGGTGGTAACTCCCTTTTCCGTCGATCCTATGAACCCGCCCATCACACAGACTTTGCCCGCAGAGGCATGCGGCAGTACATGCTGCTTCAAACGTTGCTCGATCAATGCATCCTGGGGAATCGCCTTGCCGAACTGGCTATCTGTCACGATGCACTGGCGCGCATCGACGTACATGGCGTCGAGATTACGCTGCCGGAATGCCTCGGCGATCATGCGGCTCGACAGCCGCTCACCGGCGGAGACAACCATGTCGCTGATGCGCGGCGTCAGTTCGCCAACAGCAGCAAGTCCGCGCAGCACTTCGTCAAGGTTGGAGAATTCTGCATCGATCCATGTGGCCAGCTCGTTGATTTCGGGCCCGGTTACCAGAGCGGAAGCGGTCTCCAGATGCCGATTACGCAGGCGCGCGGTGATGGCGAGGGCTCCCGCACGGTCACCGCGGCCGGCGGCATTCGCCGCGGCCAGCAGCTGATCGGTGACTTTGGCCATCGCGCTGACAACAACGATCGGGGTAAGTCCTTTGCTGAGCCTGCCATGCACGATTCCGGCCGTGCGGTTAATGGCGATGGCATCTTCGACGGAGGTTCCGCCGAACTTCATCACTACAAGGCTGCTCATGCGGGTACCGCGACCGGATCGTGTTTTCTCGACTCAAGCTTCCCCAGCGAAACGAGCAACTCGGCATTGAGCAGGGCTGCTCCCGCAGCCCCGCGAATGGTGTTGTGCGAGAGCAGGGTGAACTTCCAGTCCAGCAGGCCACAGGGCCGCAGCCGGCCCACGGTGGCTGTCATCCCGCGTCCGCGCCACTTGTCCAGCCTGGGCTGAGGCCGATCTTCGATACTGGTGAACTCCACGGGCTGATCGGGAGCCGTCGGCAGATTGCGTCCCGCCAGCGGAGTGAACTCGCGCCACGCTTCCAGAACTTCTTCGCGCGTGGCCTTCCGCGAGAGTTTTACGCTCACGCTCTCTGTGTGCCCATCTTCGACAGACACGCGGTTGCAGTGCGCGGTCATCTTCGCGCCGAGAGGCCGGACTACTTTGCCGTCTCGCGCGCCCAGCAGCCGGAGAGTTTCGGCCTCCATCTTCTCTTCTTCATTTTTGATGTAGGGCACGACGTTGCCGAGAATGTCCATCGACGCGACGCCGGGATAGCCAGCTCCGCTAACCGCCTGCATGGTGCTCACGAAGATTGAGTCCACGCCGAAGCGTTCGACGAGCGGTTTGAGGACAAGCACCAATCCAATTGCGGAACAGTTAGGGTTGGTCACAATATAGCCGCCCGATTCCTTGCGCCACGATTGGTTCTCAAGGATCGGCAAATGATCGGCGTTCACTTCAGGAATCACCAGCGGTACGTCCTCGTGCATGCGGAAGGCGCTGGAATTTGAGATGACGGCACAGCCGGCAGCGGCAAACGCAGGTTCCAGTTCGCGGGCTATGTCGGCGTCGAGCGCGGCAAAAATCACCCTGGGCGCGCCGTCCGGCACAGCGGGCGAGATAGGCATTTGCGCGATCCGCTCAGGAAGCACCGTATCCAGTTTCCACTTGACGGCGTCTCCGTACTTCTTGCCGCTCGAGCGGTCGCTGGCCGCGAGCCATGCCACTTCAAACCACGGATGATGCTCAAGGAGTTGAATGAACCGCTGGCCGACCATTCCAGTCGCGCCCAGAATGCCAATTTGCTGCCGCATGTTATCTGTGAGCCTGCCTTGCTGGAGTCTTCGCCGGAAGCGGAGCCTGCCGGCACACCATTTCAGCCTGTTATGACAGTGTATCGTCTTCTTACATCGAGATGAACGCCAAGTAGAAGCGCAAGTGGGCGTGGAATCTCAAAATGAACCGACTGCCCGCCGGGGAAGTACCGAACTTGCCGCTATCTTATAGGCCGCGCTCCCGCAGCTCGATACCATCTTTGGTGTAGAGGCGTGCCTCGTGCATGGAATGCCATGGTTCCTGTCGCCCAGCCAGCAGCGCATAACAGATGTGAGGCAGACTACTTCGCGGCGCTCACTGCAGCTGGCGCTTCGTAGGCGAAGTCCTGCACGGTCGTCTGCTTCGAGGTCACCGTCACTGTTGCGGTCTTCTGTCCCAACTTCTCATGGTCGGCGACAATTGTGTAAGTCCCCGGCGGCAGTCCCCTGATAGTGAAATGCCCATCCGCTCCGGATACGGCAAAGAATGGATTTGCGGTCACGTTTACGAAGGCTTCCATCCAGGGATGGTTGTTGCAGCGCACGGGAATCATCAGCTCTGGAGTGGGCAGAGTGCGCATCTCGCCCGATCCGTTCGGAGGTTGCGAGATATCGACTGACTGATTGGTGCCGATCTGCGGTGTCATGTGCACGTTGTGCATCGTCGCATCGCTGTTCGTGAACTTTACCGGCTGCCCGGCCATCACCCCCACCACGTGCGGAGTAAACCGGCAGCCCTTCTGATCGATCACCACAGGATCGGCCGACGGCGCATACAGCTTGTTTCCAAGTCCGTCCTTCACGTAGACGAAGACGTTTTCGAGTCCACCGTTTTGCACCACATATTGCTCGGTATAGTTGGGGTCGGCCACCGCGCAAACGGGATCCTGAGCCATGTCGATCTGAATCCGCTGCGGGGCCGCTCCGGCAAAGTGTATCGTTCCGCTGATCATTCCCGCGGTGTTTTCGTCGATGGTCGTGTAGACGCCGACAGCCTGCTGGCCTGTACCGGCTGTATCTTTCTTTTTGCATCCCTGTCCTGCAAGCAGCAGCGTGCACAGCGCTACTGTCATCATTTGTCGATTCATCATCCAAAGCCGCTCTTTCTGAATTTAGTGTTAGCTGGCGGGCTGTCCGGCTTCAAGGGCTGCTATTACAGCATCGGCAAATGCTTTTGTGCCGGCTGTTCCGTATACATCCCGCGTGAGAGTCTTCTTTTCGCTATAGACGTGCTCCAGCGCTTTCTGGACTTTGTCGGCAGCGTCAGTTTCATCGATATGGTGCAGCATGAGGATTGCCGATTGCAGCAGCGCCGTGGGATTCGCGATGTCCTTGCCGGCGATGTCCGGAGCCGATCCGTGGACCGCCTCGAAGATAGCCGCATCTGCGCCGATATTGGCTCCCGGTACCAGGCCCAGGCCGCCGACAAAAGCGGCACAGAGATCGCTGACAATGTCGCCGTAGAGATTCGGAAGCAGAAGCGTGTCGTATTGGTATGGATTTGTCACGAGCTGCATGCAGGCGTTGTCGATGATGTGCTCGCCATAGGTGATCTCCGGGTACCCCTTTGAGATTTCCCGGGCGCATTTCAGGAACATGCCGTCCGACAGCTTCATGATGTTGGCCTTGTGAATGGCGTGAACCTTGCGGCGAGCGTGCTTCCGCGCATATTCGAATGCCCATTTCGCGATGCGCGTCGAACCCTTCTCGGTGATGACCTTCAGCGAAGTCATCACGCCCGGTACCACTTCATGCTCCAGGCCGACGTACTCACCTTCGGTGTTCTCGCGAACGATGATCAGGTCAACATTGGGATAACGCGTCTCGAGACCCGGCAGATTGCGGATCGGCCGGAAATTCACATACAGATCGAATTTCTTTCTCAGCGTCACGTTGATCGACGTGAACCCGCCACCCACAGGAGTCGTCACCGGCCCCTTCAATGCGAGCTTCGTCCTCTCGATCGATTCGCAAAGCTCCTTCGGGATGTACTCGTCATGCTTCTCGAATGCCTCGGCGCCCGCGGCATAGCGCTCCCAGGCAAACTTCACCCCGGTCGCTTCGAGAATCCGGACAACCGCCTCGGTCACCTCCGGCCCGATTCCGTCGCCGGGAATCAGCGTGACTGCATGTGTTTTCTGCATCGTCTGTATACTCATAATCTTCGCGCCGGCCAAGCGGCTAGGTGCCTTTCGTACCTTTCCGCGACTCCTTCACGGTCAGGAGCTGCTCCAGCTCTTCCTTGAACTCGCGCACGTCCTTGAAATCGCGATAGACGCTGGCGAAGCGAATGTAGGCGACCGTATCGAGGGTCTTTAACCGGTTCATCAGCAGCTCGCCAATCTCGCTCGTCGTACGCTCGCGCTCGGGCGAGTCGGTCAGGAATGACTCCGTCTCGTCGACCAGCGCTTCCAGCTTGCTCGCCGATACCGGCCGCTTCTCACACGCATGCAGCAGCCCGCTCAGCACCTTCTGCCGCTCGAACTTCTCCCGGCGTCCGTCCTTCTTCACGACCATGTAGGGGATTTCATCGATTCGCTCATAGGTGGTGAATCGCTTGTTGCAGCGCTCGCATTCTCGCCGCCTGCGTATCGAATCGGCTTCTTTGCTCTCGCGTGAGTCAACGACCCGGTCTTGCGCAAACCCGCAGTAAGGACACTTCATTTCTTGATTGATTTTAGCAGTGGGGTCTACTCTGCTCCATATGAGCTCAGGCGCCCGCTGTTGCCCTGGTCTTTTGTGCATCTCATCACTATGACTAAGAGAGAACGATCTATTCTGAAAGGCGCACTCGCAGGACTCATCGGCGGACTCGCCGGCGCTGGCGCAAAAGCTCTCGCCGAACAGATTTTTCCGCCGCGCGTGCAGGGCCAGACTCCGCCGCCCGTTGTTCTCGCCGAACAGGTCGCCGGCCACGCGCTGCCGCCCGGCCACCAGCAGGCCGCAATGCACAGCATTCACTGGGGCTTTGGGGCAGCGGCTGGCGCCGTCTACGGCGCGCTGGTTGAGGTCGAGCCATCGCTGGGAGCCTGGAAGGGAGCAGCCTTTGGCCTTACGCTCAACAAGCTCACGCATGAGTCAATCCTTCCGCGAATGGGCCTGTCCAGACCGAAAGAGGCGCAGCCCACGCAGGAGCGCATCAGCGAGTGGGTAACCCACGCTGTCTATGGGATATTCACTGACTCGGTCAGGCGCGTCGTCCGCAGCAAACTGTAGTCGGGCTAGGTGGCCTGCTCGTGCGCCGGCTCCGGCGCCGTCAACGCCTCCACGCCCGCATGCTCGCTCTCTTCCGTAACTCTTTTCAACGAAATGCGATCGAATCGAGCCCATAGTAAGCCTACAGGCACAATCGCGAGAAAGGTCACCAACAGGAGAGTCGCAGCGCAGGCGGTAGCCGCTTCAGCGCTTGCGCCAGAAATGCCCGCGAGGGCCGCAGCGACAATGCCGATCTGCGTGAACCAGCCCAGCACTGGCAACTGGATAATGCTGGCTCCCCCGCTGGCAATCATGAGCAGTACACATTTGGAGAAAGTGATAGCGGCCAGTGGCGGACTTGCCGTGAAGGCTCGGCACGTCTCGAAATAAGCCAGTGTGATAAGCCCCCACATCGCGAGTGAAAGGAAAGCAGTAGCCGCAAAATCCGAAAAGGATCGCATCGTGTCCAACCCGGCATGGAAGGTGCGAATCTTGTCTCCTACCGCTTGACCGAGCTTCTTTGAAACCAGTCCGAAGCTATGCTCACAGAAGTACGCTACTGCATTGCCGCTCACGCGCACAGCGACCAGGAAAAGCGCGCCCACAAGCGTCAGCACGAGTCCACCATACCGTGCGATAAAGGCGGACAGTTGTGGGAATGCAAGGCCAGATTGGAGAGATGGCCCGAGTGGGTCGTCACCCTCAGGATCTCGGCTTGCGGAACCGAAAGCACGCCGATGGAAAAGATCAGCGCCATGGCCCCGGCGTCGAAAAGCCGCTCAACGATGTACACCGCGATCTGCGAGCTGACAGGCAGAGTAGTCTTTTTGGACACCAGGTAGGGCCTTACCAGGTCTGCGACACGCCCGATGAGCGCAACCGCCGTAAAACCGATGACCTGAGTCCCGATCAGGGACAGCAGAGGGACCTTCTTGTTATGCCGCAGCAGCAAAGCCCAGCGCATGGAGCGGAGGACGTAACCAAGATAGATACAGCCGACGGCGATGACGATGTCTCGCCAGTCGGCTTGCCTCAATTGCTTTAGGAAGAGGCCCCAGTCAAAATGGATCTTCTGGCGAGCCACTAGCAGCAGCGCCACCAGAGCGATGCCGACCACCAGCCAGAGAATCCAGCGCTTGCTCTTCAAAGTCGAATCTCCATCTATGGAAAAAATCAGTGCGTTGCAGTTGCCAGCTGCGTCAGTGGAGAACGGGACCCTGCACTCTGTCGCGCGGCGACGCGCCGGTTGAACTCGTGAATGACCCGCGCCACGTAGGCCCGGGTTTCGCGATAGGGCGGGATGCCGTGCCACCGGTCTACGGCGGCGGGTCCCGCATTGTAGGCGGCCAGCGCCAACGCAAGATTGTCATGGTAGCGCTTGAGCAGGCCGTCCAGATAAGCGGTTCCACCGTTGACGTTATCGCCTGGGGCGAAGGTATTGCTTACGCCAAGATCGGCCGCCGTACCGGGCATGAGCTGCATCAGGCCCTGGGCTCCGGCGCGGCTGACCGCGCGGACGTTTCCGCCACTCTCCTGGCGAACTACACTGACCAGGAGGTCCACATCAAGGTCGTGCGCGCTTCCAGCCTTAGCCAGCAGCTCGTGTAATTCGGCGCCGCTGAGCGTGCTCTGTACTTGAGCTGCGGCCTGATCCCTGGCTGCTGCGGCGGGCGGCAGATCCACGTGTTCAGCGTCAGCGATATCGGCGGCGTTCACTTCCACGAAATTGGCGTTGCCGGCATCGAGATAGAGCCGCACCCGGCCCCCGACATCGGCGCGATGGTCGCACATCAGGTCGAAGCCGTTGGTCAGGGTAATGTGTTCCGCGGCATGGGCAGCGCCCGATGCCACGAGCAGACCCAGCGTCACACAGGCGGCTGTTCGCGGCGCACGGCGGCCCCTCTTCAGGCAGAATCCGAGCATTGCGCTCACTCTATCACGCCGGCATTTCACTGGTTCACTTCCCTGCCGTACTGGACGGTGGCGGATTCAAGGACGCTCTCGATGACCTGGGCGACCCCGTCTTCGTCGTTGGTGTTGGCGATCTCCCATCCGCGCTCGCTGGCGAGTTCGATTAGTCCTGGGGCGGCGTTTCCCATCACCACTGCTCGACCTGCGAGGTTCAGCATGTCGAGGTCGTTGAAATTGTCGCCGACGGCCATGATCTCGGCGGGGGGGATGCCCCGGATCGCTGCCCACTTTTCCAGAGCAATGCCCTTGGAGCAGCCGGCCGGGAGGATGTCCAGGATAGACAGGTCCTTGGCGGGGTATTCGGTGCGGTGCAGCTCGATCCTGCCCGCGAACTCACCGGCGGCGAGCCAGGCCTCGGCTTCGCGCATGGCATCTACCGGGCCGCAGAGCATTCCCTGAATCGGGCCAAGGGCGGCCTCATCCGCATCGAATGCCAGTTCGAGCGGTCGGAACTCCTTGATCCAGGGAAGGTTGGCGGTGACCCAGGGCGAGATGCGCGTACCCAGGCTCTCGATCGACTCGACCACCAGTTCGCCGGGGCCTTCGCAGTCGAAGGTAAAGACGGTCATGCCGCCAAATTGGCGGAGTGCTCCGCACAAGGGACGGGCCGTTTCCACGGGCAGGAAAAAGCGGTCGATGCGGTGGCCGCCCAAGGTTCGGGTGACGGTTCCGTTCGAGGTGATAAGGACCGTCTCCGGGCTGAGGCCGACCGGATGAATCAGAGGAGCGGCGTAGGCCTGGCGGCGGCCTGTTGCGATGACGATCTCTATCCCAGCTCCCTGTGCTTCGCGCAGGGCTTTGCACGTTCGCTCGGTAACCTGGCCTCCGACCGTGGGCAGGAGGGTTCCGTCGATATCAATAGCGATCAGCCTTACCGGAGCGGGCATTGGTATGAGTTTACCGGATGGGCTGATTCGGAGTATCCCCTCCCTCCCTGCTTTTCAGGGCCATCCGTAACCGTTTCATTTTATTGCCCCCAATCCGTAACCGCTTCATTCCGTTGGACTCAGCCGTAACCGTTTGATCCGGTTGAGGTTATCAGCGCAAATTGCGAACCTGCCCGAAACCGTTTCATTTCATTGCAACAACCCGTAACCGTTTGCTGCGACGAGGGTTAGCCTTTCGTCGAGGAGTTTGCTCTAGAAACAGAAAAGCTCCTCCGGAGCGGAGCTTTTAAGGTCTATTTCTATTGCATAGAGTTCAGAGAAATAATCCGCCAAAGTGCCGTAAGCGCCTCTACACCGGAGTAATGATTCCGCCGACGGGGGTTCGGGCTGGCAGTTTTTTCTCCGCGGGACGCTTAAGGTTCATGGCTTCAGCAATCATGTCGACGTATTTGAGGCCGGCTCCGGTGTTGAAGATGACGACCCGGTCGGAGGTGCTAAGAAAGCCGGTCGAGAGCAGGTGATCATAGGCAGCGGTGGCTGCCGCTCCCTCGGGTGAGAGCAGCAGGCCCTCGTGCCGGGACCAGCCAAGGAGGGATCGGAGGATGGCCTGATCGTCGAGTGAGACGACCGTCCCGCCGGATTCGCGAACGATCTCGAGAATGATGTAGTCGCCGTATGGCTTGGGAACGCGCAGCCCGGCTGCGAAAGTGGCGGCATTCTCGAAGAATTTGCTTGCCGGCTCGCCAGCCTCGTAGGCATGGGCTACGGGGGCGCATCCCGAGGCCTGGACCGCAATCATTTTGGGGCGCTTTCCGGGGGTCACCCAGCCGAGAGCTTCCATCTCCTCAAAGGCCTTCCACATGCCGATGAGGCCGACGCCTCCGCCGGTGGGGTAGAAGACGGTGTCGGGATATTCCCAGCCGAGCTGCTCGACGAGCTCGTAGCCCATGGTCTTTTTGCCTTCGACACGGAAGGGCTCCTTGAGGGTGGAGATGTCGAACCAGACGTCCTCCGGGGCCAGCCGGCCAGCGGCGTGCTCGGATCTCTGCTCCTTGATGCGCTCGCTAACCATACGGGCGCAGTCGGAGATGAGACCGTCGACGAAAGTGACCTGCGCGCCATAGGCGACGCCTTCGAGGTAATTGGCCATGGGGACATCGCGGGGCATGAAGATGTTGGCTTCGATTCCTGCTGCGGCGGCATAGGCGGCGAGCGCTCCGCCGGCATTGCCGGCAGAGGGTGCAGCGAGCTTCTTCAGGCCATATTTCCGGGCCATCGACACGGCCATGGACATGCCACGAGCTTTGAAACTGCCGGTGGGGTTCGTCGCCTCTTCTTTGAGATAGAGGTTGGGATGGCGGCGGCTTGGGAGCATCGGGGTCCAGCCTTCTCCGAGCGTGACCGGCTGGACATCAGGCAAAACTGCGGCGTAGCGCCACATGCTTTGCGTGCCTCCGGGCTGAGGACGCGAGGCGGGATCGACTCTGGTCAGGTCATAGCGGACATAGAGGGAGCCGGCGCAGGCGGGGCAGACAGTTTGTGGTGTTTCGGCGGAGATGTGTTGATGGCAGCGCGAGCATTCGAGCGAGGCGATCGGGGGCATGAGAAAAGTTTAAGGGCAAAATTATCGGGGTATTCGCTTGAAAAGATTACGTACGCACTATAATGTACGTACAACAGATGTGAAAAGGGCCAGAACGTGCTTTTTGAGTGGGACGAACGGAAGAACCTTCTCAACATCGGGAAGCACAAATTGAGTTTTGAAATAGCAAAGCTGATCTTTCAAGACCCTTATATTTACAGCGAATTGGATCGGATCGTTAACGGCGAGGAACGATGGCGATCTATCGGTTATATGAACGATGTGCTCATCGTGCTGGTAGCGCATACAGTTCGGGAAGATGTGGGCGGGGAGGAAGTTATTCGTATTCTCTCGGCGCGAAAAGCGACAGCTCACGAAAGGAGGAGTTATGAAGAAGCACAGAGATAACCATTCGATGATTCGAGTTGAAAACAGCGAAGTGATGCTTACACCCGAACAGCAACAGGAAATTGCGCGACTTCAAGCAATGCCGTACTCGGAGATTGATACGTCGGATATTCCGGAGCTCGGCCCAGAGTTCTGGAAGAATGCCGTCGTCGGCAAGTTCTATCGGCCAATCAAAAAGCCGATTACGATCCGACTGGATGCCGACGTGATCGAGTGGCTTAAATCGGAGGGCAAAGGGTATCAGACGAAGGCAAACCGACTTTTGCGGGAATCGATGCTTGCAGAAGTGAAGTCACGGCGCATTTTCCTAAAGCCTTAAAAGACATGACAGGAAGCATGCGCCAGGACATCAAGAGCTCGTCCTAAAGCTTGAACAGTTCCCGCAATCTCTTGGTCTGTGCGCGGCTGACGGGGATCTCGGTCTGCTTCTTGTCGTCCATGCGGAGCTGGTAGCTGGACTTGAACCAGGGCACGACTTCCTTGATGTGGTTGATATTGACGACATAGGAGCGATGCGCGCGCCAGAAGATGGAGGGATCGAGCAGCTCCAGCAACTCTTCGAGGGTGCGGCATTTCGACTGGCCTTCAATAGTCTGGGTAACCACGGAGATGATGCCCTCATCGATCGAGGCGAAGCAGATGTCTTTCTGGTCGATGAGCAGCAGGCGGCTCTGTGCCTGGAGGACGATCTTGCCGCTGTGGGTGCGCGGATTCTGCTGCTGCTGCTCGATGAGGCGAATAAGCGCGTCGAGCTTGAATCCTCCGCCACCCGCTGCGAGCGACTCGCTTCCGGGCTGGGCCGTTTCCTGCAGGCGATGGCGGGCGCGTTCGATGGCCTGCAGCACCCGCGCCTTGTCGAATGGCTTGAGCAGGTAGTCGATGGCGTTGACGTCGAAGGCGCGCACGGCGTACTGATCGAAGGCCGTGGCGAAGATGATCTGGGGCAGGCGGTCGTGATGCTCGATGAGCTGCTTGAGCACGGCGAAGCCGTCGAGGCCGGGCATCTGCACGTCCAGGAAGACAACGTCGGGCTGGTACTCGCGGATGAGCTCAACGGCTTCGATGCCGTTGGCTCCCTGGGCGACGACATCGACCCTGCCAGCGGCGTCGAGCAGGTATTTCAGCTCTTCGCGCGCAAGCTGCTCATCATCGATGATGAGTGCGGTGATAGGGGGCGCGGAGGTGTGCATGGTTACGGCCAATCTCTGAGTATAGTCCAGTGATCGAGGTCCGAAGAGGGTTCAGATCTGCGGTAAGCGGTCAGGTTAAGCAGACCCACATCCGGGAATCCGGATGTGGGGCACCCAGTTCGAAGGCAGGGGCGGCTAGCGGGAAAAAGCGTGCAGGCGGGTGGGCGGCTGGCTGGCGGTGAGATCATGTCCGCAGTGAACGCAGAAGATGTCGGTGACGCGGGCGCTGCGGTAGCAGTTTCCACAACAGGCCGCGACCTGGTAGGCGCACTGCGGACAATAGTGATAATCGCCCTCGATGTGGGCTCCGCACGATGGGCAAGTGGCGGTGATGGGCTGGCGGAGAAGGAAATAAAGCACGGCTCCGATGCCTCCGGGCATGACAACGCAGATCATCCACAGGCGGGTACTCATGCCGCGGCGGGGTGCGTCGTTGCTGATGTAGCCGATCATGAGCACGTAGAGAGCGGCGAGCGCTCCCCAGGAAAGAATGAGGTAAAAGCGCAACGGAACCGGAACCCGGCCCGGGTGATGGCCGTGCTCCGGAAGCACAACCCAGAAGTAATATTGGGTCGCGGCGAAGGCCAGCAGGGCTCCGGCGATCGCCCACCGGGGGATGAGGCGGAGCTCATCGGAGATACGTGTTTCGCTCTGGAGGTCGCGTTGCTGTGTGAGGTTGCTCATCGGTCACTTCTCAACAAGATTCTTCACCGGGCTTTGCTCATGCAGCTACTTCCGGTCAGGACTCTTCTCCGTCCCGCGCGTGGCGATTCCGCAGGTGAACGATCAGTGCGGCGAAGATGGTAGAGAAAAGCGTGACAATGAGCGACATAATCATCGGGTGCATGTCCTGAAATGGTTCGCCGTTGAAGATGTCCTCGGCGACGCTCCAGATAGCGGGCGTGAGCAGCACAATGAGCCCCACGAAGGCGAGCAGGACGATGCCGGTCTGACGGCGGCGGCGGATTCCGGATGCGCTCATCTCGTAGGCGGCTTCCATCACGGCGCGGCGGGTTCGCTGGACAACGGCGAGATCGGCGTGGGCATTGAAGCCGGCGAGCGAGTCGATCAACTGCTGGTCCGGAACCTGTTGATCGGGCAACTGCGAGTCGGAGTGCGGCTGGGTGGCCTGATCCAACCTGAACTTGTTGGGCCGGAGCTGATTGGACGGGGATGGATGATTCATCTTCCCTCCCGGTGGCCATTGGCGGCAGAGATCCGCGGCTTGAGCGCGGCGAGTCCGCGATAGAGGCGGGACTTGACGGTCGAGAGCGGAGCACGCGTGACCTGAGCGATCTCTTCGAGGGATAGCTCCTCGTGGAAGCGCAGGATGAGGACTTCGCGATGAAGCGGATCGAGCGTGAGAAGGGCCGCAGTAACGCGCTGCCCGTTTTCGCGGATCTGATACATGTCGAGCGGTGTCGGCTCATCGCTCGGGACTTCGAAGGCGCGCTCCTCGCCATCGATCTCGCACATCTCTTCGAGGCTGGCCATGGTGCGCTTGCGGCGGAGATCGATCAGGAGATTGCGCGCGATGGTGAAGAGCCAGGTGTCGAAGCGGGCCGCGCCATTGTATTGCGTGCCCCGCGTGAGCACGCGCATCCAGGTTTCCTGAAAGAGGTCTTCGGCGAGATCGCGGTTACCAGTGAGAAAGAGCAGGTAGCGCAGCAGGCGGTGCTGATACTGAATGATGAGCCGGTCGAGCAGCTCCGGGTCGTGACGGCGGAGGCCTTGCGCGATCAGGGCGTTTTCGGCGCGCGATTGCTCAGCGATTGTCAGCGTAGCCGTGCTCATCTCATTTCCAGAGACGGACCAGCGTTCCCTAAAGACGCTCTTTTCGACCAGATTTTCCAGCTCGCGGGCAAAGCTCATCCCGAATCCTCGGACGATATGGATGCGCAGACGTGAGCGGGGGCAGCGAGAGTCTGCTAACTCTTCCATTATGATGCGGATGCTCGGTCGGCTACAAGTCCGATTAAACTGGATGAAATGGAAATTTTGTACGGCCTGCATCCGGTTGAAGAGGCGCTCCGTTCCGGAAGCAGGAAATTCGACCATGTGTGCGTGGCAAAAGAGCGCCACGATCCCCGTCTGCAGAGCGTGATCGACGCGTGCCGCGAGAGCGGCGTGCGGGTGAGAACCGAGTCCCGGGATGAGCTGACGCGGCTGGCGAAAACGGCCGGACATCAGGGGGTCGTCGCGATTGTTCGGGCGCGTGATTTTCTGGAGCTGGAGGACCTGTTCGATGGGTCGGAGCCTCGGCTTCTGCTGGCGCTGGACGGTATCGAAGACCCGCAGAACTTGGGTGCGCTGCTGCGCACGGCGGACGCTTCGGGTGTGGATGGGGTGGTCTTGACGGAGCGGCGGGCTGCGCCGCTGAGCGCCGTGGCGGTGAAGGCGTCGGCGGGAGCGGCCGAGCATGTGCGGATCGCGCGCGTGGTGAACCTGGTTCGGGCGCTCGAGCAACTGAAGGAGAGAAATATCTGGTGCGTGGGGCTCGACGAGCGAGGCGCGTCGAGTTACGACGAGTACGACTTCACGTCGAATACTGTGATCGTACTGGGGCGCGAAGGGGATGGGTTGCACGACCTCGTCCGGAGGAGCTGCGATCACCTGCTGCGGATTCCGATGGCAGGGCGCGTATCGTCGCTCAATGTGTCGGCGGCAGGCGCAGTGGTTATGTTTGAGGCGGCGCGGCAGCGGCGCTTGATTCGCGGCGCGGAGACTGTGCTGGCGGAAAAGACGCCACGCAAGGAGAGAAAAGGTTTGGGTTCATGAGGATTTGGCAGTATGCCGCCGCAGTTGTGGTCTGCGGCGCTTTGTGTGGGGCGGGGTACGCTCAGCAGCAGCCTCCAGTGACACAGCCCGACCAGACGCAGCCCGGTCAGGCACAGCAGGCTTCTCCAGCGGGGCAGCAAGAGCAACAGCAGCCGTCGAACCCCAATGCGAAGGTGATCTTCTCGCGTTCGGATGAAGACGAGGCTCCCCCGAAAACCGAAGCGCCGAAGACGAGCGCAGCCAAGGCTACGGACCAGGAGCGGGCCGCGGTTACGTTCACGGCTTACGACCTTGATGTGCACCTTGCGCCGCGCGAACACACGATCGCTGTCCGAGCACGTGTGGATATACGCAACGATGGGGATCAGCCGCTCAGCTTGATCCCGCTGCAGATCTCTTCGTCGCTGAAGTTTGAGGGCGTAAGCCTGGACGGGAAGCAGCTGCCCATGGGGCTGGCGGTCGTCAACAGCGACGAGGATCATACAGGACAGCTGAACGAGGCGGCGGTCGAACTGCCGAGCCCGCTTGCCCCGAAAGGCACGCTGCGGCTGGAAGTGGTGTACAGCGGACCGGTGGAGATCGACGCGAAGCGACTGCTGCAATTGGGCACGCCGGACGATGTGGCGGAGCGATCGGACTGGGACCGCATCTCGGAGAACTTTATCGGGCTGAGGGGCTTCGGGAACGTAGCGTGGTATCCGGTGAGCTCGGTACCGGCGCTGCTCGGCGACCAGGCAAAGGTCTTCGCGGAAATCGGCACGCAGAAGCTGCGCCAATCGGAAGCGGCAGCGACGATGCGGGTGTCGGTCGAGTTCTTTGGTGCGCCGCCGAATGTGGCCGTTCTGGATGGGCACGTGGTCGAGATGGAGAAACCAAGCGCCATGCCGACGGATGAATATCCGGGTGTGGTGAGCTGTTCCCTTCCCCCGACGAAGCTGGGGTTTGCTGTGCCATCGCTGTTTGTGGCGTCGAGAACGCTGCAGGAGGGCAAGGGAGTGCGTGTTTATGCGCGCGAGGAGAATGCGGCAAACGCGCAGGGCGTGACGACGGCAGTAACAATGGTGCAGCCGCTCGTCGAGCAGTGGCTGGGCTCGAAACCGAAGCAGCCGCTCACGGTGGTTGATCTGCCCGATGTGGACGATGCCGCGTATGAGCAGGGTGGAGTGCTCTTCATAGGCATTGCCCCCGATCCGCCGGAGAAGCTGGCCGACACGATGAGCCATGCGCTGGCGCATGCGTACTTCCAGTCTCCGCGAGAGTGGCTGAATGAGGGCGTGGCGAGCTTCATGGGCACGCTGTGGATTGAACGAATGCACGATCGCGGGATGGCGCTGGAGAAGCTCGAGGCATCGCGTGGCGCGCTGGCGTTTGCTGAGCCGGGCACTCCGGGCGCAGGCCCGGGCGAGGATCTGCTTCAAGCGTCGGATGCGATCTACTACCGGACGAAGGCGACGTATGTGCTTTGGATGCTGCGCGACATTGCCGGGGACAAGCAACTGGCAGCGGCATTTCAGGCATACAACGCGGCTGATGACACGAACCCGGATTATTTCGAGCACCTGGTGGAGCACACCAGCGGCAAAGACCTGAAGTGGTTCTTCGACAACTGGGTGTATCGCGACCGCGGTCTGCCCGATCTGTCGATTGCCGCGGTCAATTCAACACCTGCGGCGCATGAAGGCCAGTACCTGGTGGCCGTCGATATTGCGAACGACGGCTTCGCCGAGACCGAAGTTCCGGTCACGGTTCGCTCGCATGACAGCACGCTGACAGAGCGGGTTCGCCTGCCGGGAAAGACCAAAACTACGCACCGCATGTTGGCTCAGGGCGAACCGACGGAGGTGATCGTAAACGACGGCACGGTTCCCGAAGTGCAGGCGGGCATTCATAAGCGCACCATGGAGAATCAGTAGGAGTGCAGCGAGAGCAGGCCCTTGCCGCGCAAGGCATTTCCGGCGCTGAAGGGCCAGCCCCGAATCAGCGCCCGTCGCGCAGCCGCGTTGCCAGCCGGTCCGGTAATCCCGCCTGCACGATCGACGCCTGGGCGAGGCGCACGTCGTACGGTACGCGATAGAATGTCACCGTCATCTGCTCGTCGTCATATAGAGCGAAGGCCGCGCGCCAGTCTCCATCGCGAGGCTGGCCAACCGAGCCCGGATTCACGAGATAGCGAACCTGATCGCGGAGCTTTAGTTCAAACTCCTCGGGCTCATTGTGCGAGTGGTAGCGCGGCGTGAGCCGGAACCACTCATGCCCATTCGTCGCAAAGCCGCCCTGCAGGTGCGTATGCCCGAAAAAGTTGATCCGCGTCTCGGCTTCGTGCAGGGGCGCCCAGGCATCGCGCAGCGTCATCACATACTCGTCTTCATCCAGCAGCGATCCGTGCACGCAGCTTACCTGCGGGCCGTCGGGCATCACCGGTCCGGCGGGAATCTGCTTCAGCCAGTCGGTGTGCTCGGCTGAAAGCACGTTGCGGGTCCACCTGGCCGCGCGCCCGGCGATCGGATTGAAGTCCTGCAGGCCCGAGAGCCCGCTACAGGCGCGATCATGGTTGCCGCGCACAAAGATCTGTCCCAGTGCGCGCACCCGGTCGATCACTTCGTTGGGATTCGCGCCATACCCGACTACATCCCCCAGGTTCCACACAACGTCGCGCTCGGGTGCGGCGGCCAGCACGGCGTCCAGCGCCTGCAGATTGGAGTGGATGTCGGAAAGGATGAGAGCACGCATGGATAAGCCGCCGAGTCAACCGATAAATCGGCCACATATCAATCTAGTCCTACTCGGCATGGATGCAAAGCGGTATGCCCGGCGGGCTCAACCGGTCGATGCAACACTGGCTTGCAGTTTACTCGCCGGCGTTTCAAAGCCCAAGGTCTCTCGCGGGCGTTGATTGAGACGCAGAGCTATCTTGTTGAGATCGGCTTGAGAGTAGACGGACAAGTCCGTTTTCTTAGGGAAGTATTGTCTTAATAGGCCGTTGGTATTTTCATTGGTGCCGCGCTGCCATGGACTCTGTGGATCACAGAAGTAGACTTTCACATTCGTGTCCACCGTGAAGCTCTTGTGTTTTGCCATCTCGTGCCCTCGGTCCCAGGTCAACGAGCGCCGCAGGGTCGCAGGGAGTTTAAGCACGTGCTTGCTCAGCGCGGCGACGACCGTCGTCTGTATCTTTGCTGGGCACTTTGATGAGCATGATGAAACGCGAGTGTCGTTCCACCAGGGTTGCGATATGACTGTTTTTGCTGCCTGCGAGCAGATCGCCCTCCCAGTGACCGGGAACAGCGCGGTCTTCAACCTCCGCAGGTCTTTCGCTAATAGAGATGGCATCGACGATCTGACCTCGAGACTGTCCCGCAGCCCGCGAGTGCCGTGAGCGACGTATAAGCCGCTTGGACCTGAGGTGCTGAACCAGCTCTTTTTTCAGCACTCCCCGGGCCTGGATGAATAAGCTGCGGTAGATGGTTTCGTGGGACACACGCATGCTCTCGTTGTTGGGATAGTGGACCTTCAGCCATTTCGAAATCTGTTCCGGCGACCAGTCCAGGATCAGTTTACTGGCCACGATCGTCCGCAATTTCTCGTCGTTGGCAAGAAGACACACCTTGGGTCGCAGAGCTGACTCCCAGGCCTGACGATCGGCTTCACTGGCTCGATAGAGTGGCCGCCCGCCGTGACGCGCCACCTCCCGGCTCACCGTCGACACAGCCCGTTGCAACCCGCTGGCTATCTCCCGAATCGACGAACCGGATGCAATTCCACGTGAGATGTCTTCCCGCTCGGCCAGCGTCAGCGTTCGCGGTGAGCGCCGACGAGCAGCAGGAACTGATCCCGCCGCGCTGCGTCAACAGGAACCGAATGGAACCATGGCCCTTACCGAAGGCACGCCCAATCTCATGCAACGACTCGCCAGCCTTCCAGCGGCGCCACATCTCGATCCGCTGCTCAGTGGAAAGCCTGTTCCGTTTTCCTTGTGCCATAAACACCACCTTTAGAAAATGAATTCATATCAGATGGTGTTGCACCGACCGGTTGAGACCGCCCCTGTTTTCAGACAGCGACCCGCGCCCAGTGCCCCGGTGCGCATTCCCGCAAGGGCAGGACGCCCGCGTCCGCCGCCCGCTCCAGCACCGCTAACGGCCTGGAGATATCGGTCGTCATCGTCGGCACCGCGCCCAGCAGCGCCCTTGTATATGGATGCGCGGGACTCCGAAAGATCGCCTCGCGCGAGGCCTCTTCGAGCAGCAATCCGTGCCGCATCACCGCTACGCGGTCGGCCACCTGCGACACCACCGCGAGATCGTGCGAAATGAACAACATCGTCAACCCAAAGCGCTCCCGCAGGCTGGCCAGCAGATCCAGAATCTGTCGCTGAACAGTGACGTCCAGCGCCGTCGTCGGCTCATCGGCAATCAGCAGACGCGGCCGGTTGGCAATCGCCATCGCAATGAGGATGCGCTGCCGCTGCCCGCCCGAAAACTGGTGCGGATAATCCTTGTAGCGCCGCGCCGGATCGCTCAGGGCTACTGCCTCCATTGCTTCCAGCGTCGCCTCCCGCACCTGGCGGCGCGACTGGCCGGGATGGTGGACGCGAATCGCCTCGGCGATCTGTTCCCCGACGGACATGACCGGATTCAGCGCCGTCATCGGCTCCTGAAAAACCATGGCGATCTGACTGCCGCGCAGTTTCCGCATCGCCTCCGTAGCAAGGGTCAGGAGATCCGAGCCGTCAAAGCGAATCGCGCCGTCAGCATGAGCCGAAGCATCAAGCAGCCGTAATACCGCCAGCGCCGTGACCGATTTCCCCGAGCCGGATTCCCCTACCAGCCCTAAAACCTGGCCCTGCTCCACACGCAGGCTCAGACCGCGCACGGCCTCTGCTGAGCGAAAACGAATTGTTAGACGATCGATTTCCAGAAGAGAGGCCACGCGCTCATGCTATCGAAGAGCCGTGCGGAAATCACGTGGGGCGAGAGTTAGAACAGGAAAACCGAAATGCAGATGATACGGTAGCCTGTAGCAAAGGATTCGAGCGACACAACGAGAGAATGAGGCAGAACTGCAAAAGATCGAGGCAAGACAGATGACCATGGTCAACGAGGCGGTTCAGGTTCCTCTTCCGCAGCCTGTGCTCGCACCGCTTACGCGGGCGGCAATTTTCCTTGTCGTCACGGTGAAGCCGGAGCCGGAAAGTTATTCGGCCGTCCGCTCGTTCTGCGGAGACCTCGCCGGTCTGATTCGTGCGGTCGAGTTCCGCGACATCGATGCCGGGCTTACCTGCATCGCAGCGTTCGGTTCGGACATTTGGGATTCGCTCTTTGGTACTCCGCGACCGGCCGAGCTTCATCCCTTCCGGGAGTTCCGGAGCGGCAATCGGTATGCTCTCGCCACTCCTGGCGACATACTCTTTCATATCCGCGCCGGGCGCATGGATATCTGCTTCGAGCTGGCAACCCAGATCATGGAAAAGATCGGAGATGCAGTTTCGGTTGCCGACGAGGTCCAGGGCTTCCGCTATTTCGAGGATCGCGACCTGATCGGTTTTGTCGATGGCACGGAGAACCCAAGAGGCAAGGTTGCGCTTGAGGCGGCGCTCGTCGGCGATGAGGACGCTCCCTTTGCGGGCGGCAGCTATGTTCTGGTCCAGAAATATCTTCACGATATGAAGGCATGGAATGCCCTCTCCACCGAGGCGCAGGAGGGAATTATCGGCCGCAAGAAGCTGTCCGATATCGAGCTGGACGATGCCGTAAAGCCGATCTCGGCACATAGCGCGCTGACCGTCATCGAGGAGAATGGGAAAGAGCTCAAGATTCTGCGCGACAACATGCCCTTCGGACAACCCGGTCGCGGCGAGTTTGGCACTTACTTCATCGGCTACTGTCGTACGCCGCGTATCACTGAGTTGATGCTTGAGAATATGTTCGTAGGCCGTCCACCGGGCAACTATGACCGGCTGCTCGACTTCAGCCGGGCCGTAACCGGAGGGCTCTTCTTTGCGCCTTCCGCAACGTTCCTTGATGGAGCAAACGCAGAACCACTGGTGGCGGCGGCAAGTACCACTCCCTCAGTGGCATCGGATTCACCGGGATCATCCGTCCGTGATACATCTCTTGGGGATACATCTCTTGGAATAGGGTCGCTTAAAGGAGAACGAAATGAATAACCTCCATCGGGAGTTAGCGCCAATCTCGGATGCTGCATGGGAGCAGATCGAGGAGGAAACGACTCGAACACTCAAGCGGTATCTCGCCGGCAGGCGGGTTGTCGATGTGCCGACTGCCGGCGGGATTGGGTTGCCGGCTGTCGCCACCGGCCATCTTCTTGACATCGATCCGCCCGCGGAAGGCACCCTCGCGAGACAGCGCGAAGTCAAGGCCCTGGTGGAGTTGCGAGTTCCTTTTGAGCTGCAACGTCAGGACATCGACGATGTCGAGCGCGGTTCTGATGACTCCGATTGGCAACCTGCTAAAGACGCGGCTAAGACGATGGCTTTCGCTGAGGATCGGGCCATTTTCAACGGCTATCCGGCTGCGAAGATCCAGGGCATCCGCGAAGGAACCAGCAATCCGATCATGAAGCTTCCCGCGGACGTGCGGGATTATCCGGATGCCGTTGCGCATGCGCTAAGCCAGCTGCGCCTTGTCGGAGTGAACGGTCCCTATTCGGTCTTACTCGGAGCCAAAGCATACACAGAGCTGGCGGAAACCCGCGATCATGGCTATCCGGTCCTTGAGCACGTGAAGCGGATTGTAGATGGCAATATCATCTGGGCCCCGGCGATCGAAGGTGCGTTCGTGCTGACCACGCGAGGAGGCGATTTCGAGCTCAATATCGGGCAGGATGTCTCCATCGGCTATCTCAGTCACACAGACACTGCCGTGCGGCTTTATCTTCAGGAGACCTTCACATCTCGCGTCCTGACGAGCGAGGCATCAGTCGTGCTCGAGCCTTCCGACCAGCCTTCCGCTTGAATAAGTATTGGTGGGCCCGGAGGGATTCGAACCCCCAACCAAGGGATTATGAGTCCCCTGCTCTAACCGTTGAGCTACAGGCCCTTCAATGACTTACGGCGATTTCCCCAGCAGGTGTGGGGAATTTGTGGGGACTCGACTACCGATCGCCGCGCTCCATGAGCCTTCGATTCAGCGCTTCTAAACGGTCAAATGCTCGCTCCATGACTTTGGGGTGGGATGAACGTATCGCTGACTCACCGTTACGCTCGAATGCCCTGCCAGCTTCATGATTGTAAATGCATCGGCACCGGCTTCGCCGAGACGAGTGAGACAAGTATGCCTGGCCGAGTGAATGACAAACTCCTTCGGAAAGGCCTGTTTCCTGACGAGCTTCCTACCGACAGGAACGAGCGGCCGGCGACTCGAGTGTGAATGTGTGCCAGGCTGGTCGGAAGTATTGCCCTCTCAGGCGAATCGCCCGGAAACAGCCAAGGTGATGTGTTGGCACTCAGCAACGGATAGACCGCCGCAGAGACGCGACCGGTCATCGGCACATTGCGCTTTGCATTCTTGGACTTGCCCTCACGGACGTGCACCCAGCCATACCGCGCGCCACCAGCGGGCTCGATGTGGACGTCGTCCTTCCGTAGGTTCAATGCTTCGCCTACACGCAAACCAGTGTCGAGCAACAGGATCGCCACTGTCTTAAGCGGCTCAGGCGCAGCCGCGAGGTAGCGCTGCTCTTCCTGATGGCTGAGAACAAAGTCACGCTGGCGCTCACCAGAGAGCAGCCTGATCTTCGGAACAACCTTGATGACCTTCCATTCCTTCGCAACGTTCAGAAGACGCCTGAGCGTTGCCAGCTCGCGGTTTACGCTGGTCGCAGAGACAGAGCGACGCCGCCATACGATGTAGCGTTCAACTATCGCCTCATCAATGCGGTCCAGGCGCATCTCACGCAAGGGCTGATACCGAAGGACCTGTTTCAGCTTCTTGGCGTAGAAGTCCACTGTTTGCGGCTTCGCGGCGTGACGTGTGGAGATGAAGTCAGCGAACTGCTGCGAGAACTCGCGCAGCGTCGGCGCCGGTCCCTGGTCTTCAATGCCAACCTCGCCTTTCTCGATCTGCGTTTTGAGCGCAACCTCGATCTTCTGCGCCTCGCGCCTGTTCGATAGACCGGTACTCCTGGGAATCGCCGCCCGTCCTTCATGAACTCCATCCACCATGTGTCACCACGCTTGTACAGGCTCATTTGGCACCTTCCTTTTGTTCGGTTCGCTTTTCAGCGCGTTGGACCTTAGTCAGCAGAGCGCTCAGGGCTTCCGGAGGACAGGCCCTTTGGACACGCGACCCAAGTGTGAGCAGATCGCTCAGCCAGCGCTTGGTAATTGGCGGATTGGCTCGTTCGAATGACTGCCGCCACGGTATGGTTTTGCTTCCTGCGAGCCAACTATCGAGAGATCTGCTGACTCGCTCGATCTTTCTTTCATTCTTCACTCTGACGTCGTTGCGATGAAATTCCTTGGAGGTGATAGACTGCTGCAAGACGTTGAGCAAGCGAGTTTATCGGAGCGGCCATAGGATAAGCGCTTGCACCCAGAATTGGCGCAAATCCGAACGCTCAGCCGTTGGGGCTTCGGAGATATTCCCAAAAGAGCAGGCATGCGCGCCATTCGGCTGCCTGGCTGAGTGATCTGGCCGCGGGAATCGGATATTCACCTCGCACGCCCTTCCGAGCATAGTCTGGAACGACTTCCCGATTCGCCAAAGCTTGCTCCAAAAGGCGCCAGAGGCCGGTTCTGCGTATTCCACGCAATCCCTTTTGGCATCACCTGAGCCCAGCTGGGAAGAGGGCATCGGTAGTTTGCAGGTAAAGGTCGAGAATCCGCTCTGGATCCCATTGAAGGTCGTCCTGGTCTGGATACTCTCGCGATGGTTCTGCTCTGCCTTCATCGTCGAGATGCACGATTCTCTGCATACTGTTGGACACCGTCCAGCAATCGTGCGGCCACAGGCTGCTTTTTAAACCGGCCAGAGCGCCTCAATTGAGAAGCACGGACAGCGACAAGAGGATCCTCCAGCAGTCTGAGTACGTGCCCAGAAACGCGAGCAGAGCGTTCAAGTATGGAGCGCTCACGATCTTTAATCTCGTTCTGCCAATTGCTTACGTTCATATTAGTGAGTCAGTATTTATGACATAAAATTACTGGTGATCTGTTTCCCGCTAATTTACAACAAGAGCCACATAATGACAATCAGAATCTGCATAGGAGCGTGCCATGGCCACTAGGCTCAACCAATTCACGCGCAATCAATGGATGATTTGCGCGCAGTAAGCGTTGCGGAGTTCACCGAGCGACTCGGCCTGAAGTCGCATTGGAGTTCGCCGCTGGATTTCTCAGGGCAAGCTTCAGAGCAGGCTGGTGGGCGGCCGCCGGATTATTCCAATTTCCGAGTTACGCAAAGCTTTGGAAGTGGGCCTGAGCTAATCCAGTCATGGATCACAACGAAGTCCAAACTCCGAGCTGGTTAGGTGCTGACCAGCCGGCTAAGGAGAAATTATGGGGATCAAAACAAGAAAAGCCAGGCCCGTTGCCACACGGACCCAGCCAAGGGATCAAAACTCCTCGAGCATACTGCCGGCTGCGATCAGGCGCAAGAACTTCTCGCACTTGAATTGAAACTGCGCAGTCAGCTTCAATCTGAGACAAGCTTCTCTGCCCAGCTTCGTCTCGCCGCCACCATTGACGGCCTTCAGAAGCGTCGATTCGACCATGTCGACGAATGCAACGTCTGTCTGCGATGCGAAAGCGAGGCGGCGTGAAGCTCGAGGCACTCCCCTATTACCGATGGCGGGTCCAGGACTTTCGCGCGAGTCGAAAAGTTCAACGGATGGGGTATCTCGCCCGCGGCTTCTATCGCGAGCTGCTCGACGAAGAATGGCTCGAGGGCTCGCTACCCTCTGATGTGGCGGCGCTGGCCGATATCTGCGGATGCCCTGTGAAAGTCATGGAGAAGGTCTGGCCTGAAATATTGCCGTGCTTTCGCGAAGTTGACGGCCGGCTCATCAACGACAAACTTGAAAGCCTGCGAACTGAGCAAGATACGCTACGCGTGAAGCGCCGTGCGGCGGGACAACTCGGCGGCATCGCGAAGCAAACCTCAGCAGATGCCAAGCAAGTGCTAGCAAGTGCTGAGCATGTGACATATAGAAGAGAAGAGAAGAGAAGAGAAGAGGATGCAACGCTCACCTCTGACGAGGTTCGCCCTGTCGCCTCACTGCCACTGAAGAAACCGGGAGAAGAGTACGCCATCACCCAGGCTGACAGTGATGACCTCGCGAAGTGCTATCCCGCAGTCGATGTGTTCGCAGAATTCGGCAAGATGCGCGGCTGGCTTCTCGGCAATCCCGCCAAGCGAAAAACGCACCCGGGAATGGGACGATTCATCGCAAGCTGGCTGTCGAAAGCTCAGGAGGACCACAGATTACATCCTGCCCTCGCTCCGCCACCGCTGAAGTTCCCTTCCTCTCAGCCAGTCTTCGAGCACAAAAGCAACGCGATCGGCATGGATCAAATCCGCGCCCGGGCAGGCATTCAATGACGCCCGACACGACCTTCGAGCGTGGTCTGCCGGCGAGCGTCGACGCCGAGCGCTCGATCCTGGGCGGAATCCTGCTCGACAACGCCTGCTATCTACCAGTGCGCTCGACCTCAGCAGCGGAAGCTTCTGCTCTTGACTCGCACATGCGCATCTTCTGTCGCGTCGCGGAAATGATCAACTCTAACCGTCGCCGTCGACATCGTCACGCTCGCTGAGGAGCTCCGGAATCGCAAGGAACTTGAGTCGATCGGGGGAGTCGCTTACCTCGCTTCGCTCATCGAAGGGCCTGCCGCGCCGCCTGTCAATCGAGGCGTATGTCGAGATCGTGCGCGACAAGTGGCTGCTGCGTTCGACGATCGGCATATGCTCAACCGCCATCACGCGGGCTGCGGATCAAAGCGAGAACGCTGCTGACCTCGTCGCAGAGATCGACCGCCAGCTTCTAGAAATCGCACACACTTCGGGAACGGAGGCCTCACTTGCTTCGCAGACGGCAGTTGCCTTCGACGAGTTAGCAAATCTGCAGAGAACGGGAAGATTGAGACCCGTCAGTGTCGACTGGTGCGCACAGCCTGGACAGAATCATCGGCGGCTACAAGCGCAAAAAGCTGTACGTAGTCGGTGGACGTCCTTCGATGGGTAAGACCAGCCTGATGATCGAAGCGGCCATCCAGCATTGCTGCCGCAGAATTCGGACGCGCCTCGTCTCGCTGGAGATGACAGCAGAGGAGCTGCTGCACCGGATCTTCGCGGCTGTCTCCGAAGTTCCCTTCGAACGGCTGATCGAACCTGACAGACTCACTCAGGACGAGTGGGAGCGCGTGAAACTCGCGCGCAAGATGGTCGACGCGTGGCCCCTCGAGATTGACGAGCGTGACGGCCAAACGATCGACTTCGCGTTGGCTGGCTGCCGGATGAGTTGCCGGCGGCGCGGCACGCTGGCTTCATAGCTCTCGATTACGTTCAAAATCTCCGCTTCACAGGACCCGGCAAGCTTCGTTATCAGGAAATCTCGGACGCTGCAAAGAAGCTGTCGCCAATTCGCCAAAGAGGAAAACGTTCCGGTGCTCTTGCTGAGCTACGCATCACCGAAAGCCAGGACAAGAACCCGAACAGGCGTCCAACACTCGCGGATCTTCGCGGTTCGGGCGATCTCGCATTTCACGCGGACGTTGCGGTTCTGATTCATCGCGAGCGCGGCGAGGACGGCGCCAGCATCGACACCAGGTCACAGTTGATCGTCGCAAAGCAGCGCGGCGGCCGCACCGGTGTCGCTCACGCGAACTACAACGAGAGCTCGTTGCTCTTCGAGGATACAAGGCAGGAAACAGGGAGCAATCATGGCCACTAGCCCGTTGGTAGTTTCGATTGAAGCTCGTGCACACCTAAGCGGCGGGCTCGCTGAGGCGCAGGCGCAGGTCAAGGCTGCAATGGCCAACATGGCCGAGGCGCAGGCGCAGTTTGGGAAGGCGGCTGAGCAGGGAAACATTCAGGCTGCGCAAACGCTACAAGGATATCGCACTGAGCTGAACCAGGCACAGGCGGCCCTGCAGACTCTGAGGCCCGCTGCCGCTGCCGCCAGTGATGGCATTCAACAAGTAGCCAACTCCAGTCGGATTGCATCAGCGGAACTCCGGGTGATGACGGGCTCGACCTTCGGCATGGCCAATGCCGCTGCGCAGCTTGTCTCTCAGAGCGAACTTCTCAGCGGCGTGATGGCCGCAGCCTTCCCAGTTTTCGGCGCACTTGGCTTGGTAGGCATTCTCGGCACAATGATCGAAAAGGTCGTCACGCTAACTCAGGATTGGGGCGAACTTCAGAAGATTCAGGACGAAGTGCTGAAGCAGATGGCCACTGATGAACAGCAGGACATAGCGATAAGCGAGCAGCAAATGCGCGCGACTCGTGAGTATCAGGTAGCGCTCGCAGAATTGAGGAGCGGAAAGTCGGGGCGTGGCGCTGCGGGCGCGGCAGCGGGAGATGCTTTTGACCTAAGCGTTGCAACGAACAACCTGAAGATTCTCCAGGGCCAGATTGAAGCGACCAAAAAGACCTACGATGATCTCCTCACAAAATCGAAGCAGACTGGACAATTTGAGCAAAGCTCCTTCATGACGGTTGGCAGCCCCTATGAAGTCGGCCCGAAATCTGACGAGGCTGAGGTAGCAGCGAAAAAGCTGTCTCAGGTTTATACGGAACTGGGTACTCAGGAAAGGGCGGCAGCGGTGCTACAGGCGGAAATTCAGGCCAAGCAGACGCAGGGAGCTGTTCGAGTCAAGGAACTTGGAGAGGATGCTGCTGAGACTGCAAAGCAGATGGCCAGGGCGGCTGAAGAGATAGCGCGCAAGAACCAAGAGCTCGTCGCACAGGTCCAGCGCGGCAATGCAGAGATCGCAAACCAGATGCGCGAGATTTCGAACCAGGGAATCGAATACCACGCTCGCCTGGCAAGGCCACCGATAAGGCCAATGACCCGTCCGCCATGCAGGGCATTCTTCGCAGCAGCCACGACCTGCTTGAAACGCTTAGGCAGCAGACAGAAGAATACCGCCTGCAGGACGAAGCTAAGATCAGGGCGGCCTCTGAGCAGTACCGCGGCGTGGAGCAGCGCACAGCCGGATCGGTTCAATCTGGTGAAATGTCTCCACTCGCCCGCGTCCAGATCCTTCAGCAGGCAGCTGCACAGGAGTATGCCGCGCAGTCAGATGCTATTCAGAAGAAGGAAGCGCTCGACGCCGGATATCTGGGCAAGTACCAGCAGGATCTGATTCAGCAAGCCGCATTGACACAGGCCTACTACCAGAAGCAGCAACTGCTCGCACAGCAACAGGCACAGCTCACCGTGCAGCCTTGGATTACCGCTTTCAATTCGATCAGCAGCGGATTGACTCGCGTGATGGATTCGTGGCTCGAGGGAAGCCAGCGAATGAGCTACCGGCATCGCAAGGACCACATGACGCTGACCAGGTCGATCACTGAATCGCGGCCGGCCGGCATTCTTGCGACTGTAGAGCACCTGCAGGCTCTCGACCAGCAGGCAGCCGAAATTCAGGCTATGGCCATGCGGCGCGGGCATACGCAAGCCGCGACAGCCGCGCTGAGTCAGCGAATCCGGATCACGATGGAAATCTTGCTATTGGTGACGAGATCAAGCCCAAGGAAAAGCGGGTCGTGCACATCCATCTCGACAAGGAACAAGCCGAGCGCATCGCCAGGTCATACACGCGGCACCAGGAACTCTCGGAAGGATCGGTAATCGATGGCAAAATCCAATAAGGACTACAACGAAGTTCTCGGTTTGGCTCGCAGAAGCCTTAGCGGATACGCTCCGCTGATCTACCCGCGCTTCGAAGTGGCCTGCCACCATTCGAAGCTGATCTCCAAGCTCGAGGCGGTAGAGCGAGGCGAGCTGAAGCGACCGATGGTGTTCATGCCTCCCCGGCACGGCAAGAGTCTGCTCTCGACGCAGAAATTCCCGGCGTGGTATCTCGGCCGCAATCCCAGCGATCGATCATCACAGCGACGTACAGCCAGGACCTCTCAGACGACTTCGGGCGGAACGTGCGCAACTTCGTCAATGATCCCTACACCGCCGCTGTGTTTCCGGAGCTCAAGGTCTCCGAAGATTCGAACTCCATGAAACGGTTCATGACCTCCGGCGGGGGCGCCTATTACGCAGTGGGCCGCGGTGCTGCGATCACAGGCCGTGGCGCTGATCCCCTGCTGATCGATGACCCGATCAAGGACATGGAAGAGGCGCGCAGCGAGAACGTTCGCCGCACGCTTCATGACTGGTACTCGAGCGTTGCTTTCACCCCCTTCACCTGGGGGCGCCGTGGTCATCATCCAGACACGCTGGCATCACGACGACCTGGCCGGCTGGCTGCTCAGAGAACATCCGGAGGAAAACTGGGAAGTGCTCAACCTGCCGGCGATCGCTGAAGCAGACGGAGACGGCCGCAAGGAAGGCGAAGCGCTCTGGCCTGAGCAATATCCAATCAAGACGCTCGAGGGCATCGACGGCATCGGTGGCGCAACGTGGGCAGCTCTCTATCAGCAGCGACCGACCGCAGCGGAGGGTGAAGTCTTCAAGCGTGAATGGTGGCAGCGGTACTCGGAGTTTCCGCAGTTCCGTCGCATTGTCCAGAGTTGGGACACCGCTTTTAAAACCGCCCTGAAAACGACTACAGCGTGTGCACGACGTGGGGCGAAGACGAAGACCGGGTATTACCTGCTTCATGCCTGGCGGGCCCGGGTTGAGTTCCCGCAGCTCAAGCGGCAGGTCGCCGCACTGGCTGAAGAGTGGAAACCATCTGCAATTCTCGTTGAGGACAAGGCGTCGGGTCAGTCGCTCATTCAGGAGCTCAAGCAGGGCAGCCGCTTTCCGATCCTGGCAATCAAGGTCGACAAGGACAAGCTTGCGAGAGCGTACTCGGCGAGCCCGCTGGTGGAAGCCGGGAAAGTGTTCCTGCCGGCCTCCGCACCATGGCTGACTGATTTGCTCTATGAGCTCTGCGTCTTCCCGGCCGGCGCGCATGACGATTCGGTCGACTCGGTCACCCAGGCTCTGAACTGGATGGCAAGGCAGGGCTGCAACGGCCTGTTCGATTACTACGCGGATGAGGGGGAGAAGGCGAGAGAAGCCATGAAGCCTCAGCCCGGCCCACCAAAGCCGCGCGTGTGGTCAGAGCAGGTTCGCATGATCAGCATGGGCATTCCGGCCCTGGCAGATCCTGAAGAGCTCGACGCCTGGATTGAGTTCCTGGAAGGAATGGAACCTGGGGGAGAGCGTCTGGAGTTCGCCAGGACGCAGCGCATGGAGGCAGTGAGTACGACGGTCCAATAAGCGGCGCTGGTTGCGGGTGGAGGCTGTGCGACGGTCGCACAACACCCGAAAGCCGGGTTGAGGATGTTGGACAGTGTCTAAATCCCAAAGTACTTGCACTGCGCCGGCGAAGGATCGATCCAGACGCTTCCGCGACTCCATTGGCGGATGGCCACCTTGGCCCGTTTGGCATCGCCGCCGAGCCTGGCAATGATGCTCAGCAGCATCTCTTCGTTGGCGACCCTTCGATAGTTGGTCAATCCCGCCCGGCAAGACTAGCAATCCGGCAGCGTCCACAACCGTATGTCCCTGCGGATCGATGCCCGCGCGCACTTCGCGAATCGTCGCGCCCTCGATCAGCACATCGGCAGCCATCGTGCGATCCGCGTTAACAACAACGCCGTCCTGAATCAACAAGCCCATGCGGTGTATTCTCTCTTAACTTCAACGCAGAGCACAGACAATATCCATCGGTCACGCAGAATACTTGAGCCGGATTTGGTGTGCCAAAATTATCGAAAGTTGGTTTTGTTTTCTTCATCTAGATGAAACCGCTCCGATTATTGCTTAACACTACATATTGTGGCTGCACTCCCAAATAACTGGATAGGTTGCGAGCTCATGCCAATTTTGTGTAAAGGAGTTTGGTCAAAATAGGGATTGTGTAAAGCAAATCAGCATTTACTTTACACAAAGACGTCAGCACTCTACTATTGAGTAATGCGCCCAGCGATTCCCCAGGACCTTCCTCTGCTCACCAAACCTGAGTGGCTGGCACTGATTCCTGTCCTAGGACGCGCCAACCGTAGCTTGGCAGAATACAACGGAATGTTGCGCCGTCTGCCAAACAGCAGTTTACTGCTTTCCCCCCTCCGGCTCCAGGAAGCTGTGCTCTCTTCTCGTATTGAAGGCACGCTGGCAACAATGAGTGAGGTATTGCAGTTTGAAGCCGGCGAACCCCCACAACGAGAGTCGCGCCGACATGATATCGAAGAAATATTGAACTATCGATCCGCGCTGGACATAGCCATGGATGAACTGAAGACAAGGCCATTCAGCCTCAATCTTCTCCTGAAGCTTCATAAAACTCTGTTGTCGAGTGTTCGAGGATACAACAAAGCTCCGGGGGAGTTTCGGCGGCAGCAGAACTATATCGGTTCTCGGATCGGTGGCGTAGAACATGTCCGGTTTACACCCCCCGAGTGGATGAAGCTTGAACATTCTCTCGGCAATTGGGAAAAGTACTATCACTCAGAAGATGACCCTCTTGTACGGCTGGCGTTGATTCATGCGCAATTTGAATTTCTACATCCCTTCCTGGATGGAAATGGCCGGATTGGCCGAATCCTGATTCCAATATTTTTGTTTGAAAAGAAATTGCTCTCGCAACCGACCTTTTACATGTCGGAATATATCGAGCAGCACCGGGATGAATACGTAGATCGATTGAACGATTTGGGGCGAGTCAAACATTCTTGGCGAATATGGACGGAGTTTTTTCTCGAAGCGGTAACTGCTCAGGCGCAACAAAATATCTCTACGGCGGACTGCTCGCGCGTTTACGTGCGTAAACGCATTGCCGCCGTGTTGAAATTGCAAATTAGCAAGTTGCTGATTTAGAGCGCGTTAACGTTGGCTAACCGAACCAAAGGGCCGGTTTACCGGCAGCATCCCATTTGGGGGTGACGTGTCGCAGCTACTCCCGATGCCGGAGGCAGCGTCGCTCTTTCGGGCGGGTGCGCCACGGTTGCCAGAGATGGCCCGCAGACGCAACACAGGCCGCCCTGGTTCCCTGACAGGCCACGCTTGAACCTCGTAAGGCTACTTAACGGGCACAACGTTGATCTGAACTAGGGCATCTTTGGGCACGAGAAGATTTGAGCAGTCTGTCGCCTTCGGGCAACTGGCCCCCGCTTGAGAAAACGGCTCCATGATGACTTCTTCGACACCGGCAACTTTTAGAGTGAGACCGTGGCTTCTGAAAACACGATCCCACTCCTTGTATGCGCCACTTTCGTTCAGGAACGACGTAACGAGCGGATAGGCAACGGAGACGCTCTTGGTCTTCGACGCTTCCCTCCACTGTTTGGACGAGGCTGCACAGGCTGCTACTTTGCGGACAGCCTCTGGCTCGTTAAACCGTAAGGAAATCCAATCGAGAGACTGAGCATTCACTCCTATGCTCGGGAGATCGTCCAAAACTTTGGCAAGGAACTCCGCCTCCTCCGTTACAGACCGCGGTCCTCCATTCGGAGAATAGATGTGCAACGAAGTGGCCCTTTTCCCGTCGCTGTTCGCAAAACGAGTCAGTTCGATCTCAACTGCACTCTGTTTGCCCTGGAACTTCCAAGTCTTCTGAATCTCAGGCTCATCGGCAAGTGCACCGAACGACGCGCCGAAGATCGCTAAAATAATCAGCAACGTAGCTAGCCGTCTCACTGGATTGGCCAAAATAGCACCCCCGAAGAAACGCTTGTATAGTCGTGCTCACCACCGTCCGACAACTCAGAACCATTCCAGAGTGCAGCGTGACCTGATGCGTCGCTCCAGATATTAACTTGGAACATCAGGATTCCGGTCTTACCGGCAAGCTCCCCTCTCCAACTGTTTGGCGAATAGTGCTGGGGCTGCCCGAAGTTCTTTATGAGGAATGGCTGAAGGTCAGTCAACCTGGGAATGCCCCACATATGGTCGGCGTCTGAAACCCTTCCTGGACCATAGGGTATAGGGACTCCGGCTCGATTCAAGGCATAGCACATTCGCAGTGAACAACTGTTCACAAAAATGGATGCGTTCATTTCTTGATGTCCACCTGCATGTTGCCAGAATGAACCAGGTCCAGAATAGGGTTGGCCGCTTTTCTCGCTGGGATATTGACTGTACCTTGGATAATTGTTCCAAAGTTGCTGGAAAGTGCTAGAGCCTCCAGAGCCGCCTCCTGGATCAACGACCGTAAAAGTATCCGAAGTCGAAGCAGAGACAGATGAATTGTCGCCCAGGCCTGAGAAGAACTTTCCAATTGCGCTGCCAATGGTTTGTACGGCGCAAGCAACGTCTTGCCACTTGCCATCAGGGCAGGACAGGAGACCATTGGGGTCAACAAATCCTAGTGGGTTGTTCTGCACATATGCGTAGAGATTCAGGCTTTGCGGATTCGCGGCATTCGCAAAGCCAATACCCGCTGGATCAGGCGACATCCACCTCCCCATGCTAGACCCGTAGTACCTTACCCCGAAGTAGTCATTGCCGGATTCGGAATCTCGTTCCTTGCCGGTGAAGTGATGTTCGGTAGGGAATTGCTGTGAACCGGTGCAAGCGAGGCTGTCTCCGAAGGGCAGGCTGGAGCAGGTCTGTTCGAGAACGCCGGCGTAGTCGGTTTGGGCGCGCCGGGTGCCCAGCCAGTCGTTCAGGTGGAAGTGCAGGCCAACGTTATCATAGGTCGCCATGAGCACGCCGCTGGCATACACGTTGGTGTGTTGCCAGGCCATCGCGCCGTTGCTGTCTACGTCCAATTCGCTCAACTGTTCGCCTGAAGGACCGAGCACATAATTGGTGGTGGCGTTGAAGCCATTTATCGTTGGATCGCAGCTCCAACTGTTAATGCTGCCCTTCGCCACCCGTTGGCCGTTGGCATCATAGAGGTAACCGGTCCAAATGGTCATTCCGTTCCACTGCTGCTGAACCGCACAGATGCGCCCGTCGCCGTCATAAAGATACTGATTCACGCCATCATTGATGACGTTTCCTGCTGTATCGTACTGTGTTCCCCCGGGAGCTTGAACCGTAGTTGTCAATTGATTGTTGTGTGAGTTCGGCCCGGACCCGGCAAGCGAGTCGCTGTGGGGAATATTGTGGGGAGTACTGGTGAGGATGGGTTAGTCAGGGTTGGATGATGAAACGAGAAAACGTCAGTATTTACGCGGTCTTCCTAACCAATACCAAACCTGCCATATGTGCCGTGAAGGGATTATGAGTCCCCTGCTCTGACCATTGAGCTACAGGCCCTTGCGAGAAGTTGAGTGCGGCCGCAAGTAAGCGAAACTAGCCCAAGTTTACCGTAAGAGAGCAGATTGCGAGCTTCCAGCGCTGACCGTTGAGCGACACAGGCCCCTTCAATAACTTGCGGCCGACCATTGCAGTAGCGCGGTCGAGTGCTAGCTGAGCTGGCCGTAGCAGACGACGCAGTCGTACTCAAGGCGAACATGGCCGCCACTTTCATTCTCAGCAAAGTGCCTTTCGACAGCATGGGACATCTCGTCATAGCGCAGGTGGCCGGGTTGCGGCATGTAGGACGAGGAAAGAATCCTGCCCATGAGAGCTTCGAGCGTGAGCTGTTGTGAATTTGGAAAGACGGCCGTGCGCATGGCATTCGGCGCGAAGAAATCCACGAGCCGATCTTCGGTGAGATGGCTGTGCTTCACCGCCTCATAGTCGTTCCCGAATTCCACGAGGATTCGCTCGTAACCTTCGTGGAAGGTATCTCCGGTCATGCGGCGGTTGTTATAGATCACGGCGCACCAGCCGTTGGGGGAACCGTCTTTCTTACTGAGAACCCTTACGAATTCGTTGCGTGTTCGGCGGAGATCAAACCAGTGCATTGCCTGGCCGACGGTCACAAGATCAATCGAGTGATCGGGAAGACCGGTTGCCTCGGCGCTTCCGTTTGCACATTTCAGGCGCGGATATTGTGAAGTCAATGTGGCACATGCATCGCGCATCTGCTGGTTTGGCTCAATCGCGATGACGTTGAAGCCGCGTGCGAGGAAAATCTCGGTGAGTAGTCCCGTTCCGGCGGCAATGTCAGCGATGATGGAACTTTCGTTAAGGCCGCATTCGTCCGCGAGCAGATCGACAATCGCAGCAGGATAGCCGGGCCGATGAAGGCGATAGCTTTCGACGCGATTGGTAAATCTGTCCTCAGGAGCGGGGAACAGCATCGGCTATCTCTCGACGGCCAGCGCGACGGAGTTGCCGCCGCCGAGGCAGAGCGCCGCCACTCCGCGGCGAACGTCGCGACGGATCATCTCGTAGATCAGCGTGACGAGAACGCGAGCGCCACTTGCACCAATGGGGTGGCCGATGGCGACGGCTCCTCCGTTGACATTGACCTTGTCGAAGGGAATACCAAGCTCGCGGGTGACGGCGATGGCCTGCACGGCGAAGGCCTCATTCAGCTCAAAGAGATCGACGCTGTCGGCCGACCATCCCGCGCGGGAAAGGACTTTCTGCACTCCAGTGACGGGCGCCATCATCACCCACTTCGGATCGACTCCGCTCGATGCCTGGGCGCGGATCGTGACGAGCGGCTTGAGGCCGAGGTCTGCGGCCTTCTTCGCCGACATAACGACCAGCGCAGCGGCTGCGTCGTTGACTCCCGGAGCATTGCCGGCGGTAACGGTGCCGTCTTTCTTGAATGCAGGCTTGAGAGCACGCAGTGCTTCGAGGCTCGCGTCTTCGCGGATCGATTCGTCACGCTCGACGAGAGTTGATGGCTGGCCTTTTTTCTTTGCGGGAACCTCGACGGGCACGACCTGCGATGAGAAGCGGCATTCCTTCCATGCGGCGGCAGCTTTGCGATGCGAGTTGACGGCGTACTCGTCCTGCTCTTCACGCGTGATGCTGTACTTTTCGGCGACATTCTCGGCGGTGATGCCCATGTGGTAGTCGTTGAAGGCATCCCAGAGGCCGTCTTGCACCATGGAATCGACGGCAACGGCATTGCCCATGCGGAATCCGCTGCGTCCCTGCGGCAGAAGATAGGGCGCGTTGGTCATTGACTCCATGCCGCCGGCAACGACGATCTCAGCATTGCCGGTCTGGATCGACTGCGCGGCGAGCGCGACGGCTTTCAATCCTGATCCGCAGACCTTGTTGATGGTGAGCGCGCTGACTTCGGGAAGAAGACCGCCGTTCAACGCCGTCTGGCGCGCGGGATTTTGTCCGAGACCAGCCGAGACGACATTGCCCATGATGCATTCATCGACCAGCGCGGGATCAAGGGTGGCGCGCCTCACGGCTTCGCGGACGGCGATTGCGCCGAGTTGCGTGGCGGAGAGATCCGCGAAGGCTCCCTGAAATTTTCCGACCGGCGTACGAACGGCGGCGACGATGACGATATCTTCCAATGCCTGCATAACTGCCTCACTTCATTCGATGCGCGAGCGCGCCCGACGACGCTCCGGCACACCCGTTAAACTCAAGATGCGAACTGATGAAGATATCAGAGAAAAGTGTCGAAGAACTATCTGTGCCAGCGGAACAGGGCGCGCACAGGTGGCCGGTTCCAGTACAGCCTGTCGCGCCCTGGTGGCACACAGGGATCGTTGTCGCGGTCATCCTGGGCGTGTCCACGCTCAGCGGCATGCAGGCGAAAGCAGGCAGCTTTGGGCACGGTCACGCGAAGCAATACGCATTCACCATAGCGTGGGAAATTGCTCTCGCTGCCCTGGCGTGGTGGGGCATCCGGATGCGGCGCGTTCCGGTAAGACAGTTGCTCGGAGAGCGGCGCGCGGGCCTGAGTGCGTGGGTAAAAGACTTCGGCGTCGCGCTGATCTTCTGGCTGATGGCGGTTGTCGTGCTCGCCGCGATCTCGACCCTTCTGCGGTTGCTTCATCTGGTGCATGTGCAGAAGGCGGTGCTCGCGATCACCCCGCAGACCGCGTGGGAGATCGTGCTGTGGGTTGCGCTCTCGATTACCGCGGGCATCGTCGAAGAGTTTGTGTTTCGCGGCTACCTGCTGCAGCAATTCTCGTCGATTCGCGGGAAGCTTTGGATCGGCGTACTCATCTCTTCGTTGCTTTTCGGCGGCGCACACGGATACGAGGGCATCGGCTCGATGATCGCCATTGTTGCGTACGGTGCGATGTTCTGCGCACTCGCAATTCATCGAAAGAGCCTGCGCGCGGGCATGATGGCGCATGCGTGGCACGATTCGATCACCGGAATTTTGCTTGCGCTCGCGAAACATTTGCGCGCGATTTGATGTGCGACGCGAGCAGAGGTTGACGTTGACGATTCAATTCGAAAAATTCAATTCGCAAAAATGCGATTTTTTTCTTGACACTTTTTTTTCAGACTTCTATACATTCGATAACTGCAACATATGTGTTGCAGACTCGATGTCACATCGAAAAGGGAGAATAGAAAACCATGGCAGTGAAAAAAGCAGCTAAGAAGGCAGCTAAGAAGCCCGCGAAGAAGGCAGCCAAGAAGAAGTAAGCAAGGCAACAGGCAACACTGAAGGGGAACGCAAAATGCGTTCCCCTTCAGTGTTTATGGGCGCAAACGCCGATGAGCGACAATAGGACATATGACACGCCGACGCTGGATCGCCGACAGTTGGGATGAAGCCACCGCATCGCTCACCGGCGAGCAGGCCTCGCACCTGATCCGCGTGCTGCGCGCGCAGGCCGGCATGGAGTTCGACATCGTCGCCGGCGATCGGGTGTGGCATGGAGTGATCGCGGGCATCAGCGGAGACTCGGTGCGGTTCAACCTGGTGGCCGAGGTTCAAGCCGATCCCGCTCTGCCGTTGACGATGCTGCTCTCGGTCTTCAAATTCGACCGCATGGAATGGGCGATTGAAAAGGCAACCGAGCTTGGAGTCGAACGCATCGTGCCGATCATTGCGCGGCGTAGCGAAAAGCACCTGGCGCAGTCGGCTCAGAATCGCGTGGAGCGCTGGCGGCGCATCGCGCGCGAGTCGGCGCAGCAGTCACGCCGCTCGGATGTACCCGTGGTTGAAGATCCCATCGCCCTGAAGACGGCAGCGCGCCGCGAAGGCGATGCGGTGCGGCTGCTGCTTGCCGAGCAGGAACGAACGCGCACGCTTCGCCGCGCTCTTGAAGAAGCGCTGGATGCAAGCGGCGATCAGATACCCGTCGATTCGCGTTGCCGTGGGACCTGAAGGCGGATGGGTAGCCGAGGAAGAAGCGCTCTTCGACAGCGAGGGATGGAAGCCGGTGAGTCTGGGGCCGCGCATCCTGCGTGCAGAGACCGCGGCGATTACCGCGATGGCGGTTGCAGCAGCACTACTGGAATAAAGAGCAGCGGATGAGTTCTACCACTGCGCCCAGTCGCCGCGTAGAAGAACCCAGGCCGCTAGCAGCAGGTTGCTCGTGGCATGCGCAACGATCGCGTCGCCGATGCGTCCCCTCCACTTGAGCACTACGGCGAAAGCAAGACCGGCAAGAATGCCGACCAACCAGTGCCTGCCGTGCATCAGGCCGAATGCAATCGAGGACAGGCATATGGAAGGAACAGTGAGCCTCGAAAAGGAAACCGTGTCGAACTCCCGACTAACAATGCGGCGAGCCAGGTAACCGCGGAAAGCCAGCTCCTCCGCGATGGGTACGGTGATGACAGCGGCAGCGACGCGGAAGACGATCCATGTCCAGCGCATCGAAGGAGAGAGTGCGGCCAGTGCCGGACCTAACGGGCTTTCAATGTGTTGATGCCTCCACCAGACCGGAGCTATCCATGCGAGGAAGACGATTGCGCCTGCAAGAGGCGCGATCCAGCCGAATCGCAGGTCGAGTTTTTTGTACTCGCGGCGAAAACACCAGAGCGCGACAGCCGCGGCGATGAAGCGCAAAGGATAGAGCCATTCGAAATATGCGGATGCAGCTTTGCTGATAAAAGAAGCAGCGAGAATCGCGAGGAAGGGCACGAGATAAGCCGCAGTTGCCGGCGATTCACTGCTTTCCTCGCCTGCCGTCGTCATTGCTGCGCCTGTGACGCCCCCGACCGGGACCGTAGCACTGGCTGGCTCCCGCCGCACCCATGAAAGCCTTCGCGTCGCCATCGAGAACACCAGGGCGACGGTCGTGAACGCAATCCAGCCGACCTGCGAATGGAAGCCGACCATAGCGACGTCGCCCGCTCCCGCATTACCGATGAGAATGATGGCGGCGATGCGAGCAATATTCAGCAACCATACGCACACCAATGCACAGGGAATCAGCAGGAGTGCCTGCGGGAAACGGGTCTCCTTGCGGAAATACCAGAGCCACACGACGGTAAAGACCAGAACCAGCCCAAGGCCTTCCATGCCGGAGCACTCCGGCGCGATGAAGACGAGAAAGCGCGGAGTTCCCAGCGTGAAGGTATTTGCATCGGCGATCAGGTCAGGCAGAAATAAGTGCAGCACCGCACGCACGGAATGGAATGCCGCGACCTGGAGAATGCGTCCCTGCGAAAGACTGGAGGCTACCCAGAATTCCTGAAAGGGATGCCGCAAGCACCATGCGATCGCACCGGTGATCACTGCGAGCAGCCACAAATATCTGGTGGCACGAATGGCCTTTGCCCAGTATGAAAGAGGAATACATGCCAACGCCAGCAAGGCGAGCCCCAGCAGGACGAGCAAGCTCGAAATGATGTGAGCCGGCCTGGAGAGCATGAAGTCCAATCCGCGAAGGGCTGCGAGGTTACCAAGGAATACGACGGCGATGCAGACAAGGTGTGCGCCGAACAATAGTCCGCCGAAGGGGATTATCTCTCGCTGCGTTTTTAGCGTGGAATGGCCGAGGCCGAGAAAAACGGCGAACGTGACAATGCCGAATGGAGCCACCGGACCGAGAAGCGGTGTGACATGGGGAACAACGGCGAGGAGCGCGCAATCGATTGTCAGAATTGCGGCCAGAAGATACAGACGACCGAGAAAATACCGAGGGAATGTGAATGACAGCCTTGACTGGGAATTTTTCTCCCCAGTCAAGGTCGGGTTAGACAAACGATTCAGTTCGTTCTCCGTCTACTTGCGACGCCGTGCGCGCAGCACGGTGAGAGTACCACCAAGGAGTGAAAGTCCGCTAATGGCCAGGGCCGGATCAACTTCAGGAGCCCTTTTTGGTTCCAGCGGATAATGAGGTTGCAATGGATCCCGTGGGGATGCAAGAGCAGCGGTGTTTACACCAACCGCCAATGCCAATCCTAAAAATGAATATTTGAGCACTTTCTTCACTGTTCAGCCTCTCCTGTAATTGCCGGAAGACACACCGATTGCGTGTCGCACCTGATCCCGAAACGAGCCGGGCCCAGGCTCCGACCTTCTATTGATTGAGTTGCCAGAGGGGGTTATCTGGGGGGGAGCCGCAGAAGCTTCAAACGCCAGAAGCAGGCACAGGAACTGGCTGTTCCTCAGCCTTGTGTTGATTATGTTGGTATGTCGGGGATTTAGAAATGGCCACTCGGAGGGAGCGGAGAGTAACAAAAGGTAGCGCTAAATTACAACCATAGTATTAGCTGATTATGAAACACTTGCGGCCCTCACGACACGATCGTCTGTTGCGCTCGAATCTCTTCTCCGTGTCCGGCCGGCGGCTTTGGCGCATCCAGAAACAACCATGCCCTGACCGGAGATATTTTCCCGGTCAGGGCATGGGCTGGAGATTTTCTTGCGCGGAGATTTACTTACGGCGACGCGTTCCCACGACCATTAATGTCCCGCCCAGCAGTGAGAACCCGGTAATCACCATAGCGGGATCGATCTCTGGAGCGGTCGTGCAGATGGAGGTGGCGGAGGTGGTGGAGGCGGAGGTGGTGGCGGAGGTGGAGGCGGCGGTGGAGGCGGTGGAGGCGGAGCACCGGGAGGATTTCCCGGAGGCGGCGGAGTCGCATTCGCTGAGGCGATTGCGCCAAAGGTCAAGGCAAAAACTAGAACTGAGTACTTCAGGAATTTCTTCAAAGATTGCACCTTTTAAGTCAGTCTGTGTCTGTCGTCAGCCGCGACTATGGATCAAGAGCCAGGGGCAGCGGCTGCTTTAGTCCAATTGCATATTCGAACAACCCGGGGTTGTCGGATCCCCTGTATCGGATCTCCTGCTTACTTGCGGCGCCGGGTGCGAAGAAGCGTGAGGGTTCCCCCCAGGAGCGCGACACCGCTGACCACCAGAGCCGGATCGACTTCAGGAGCGGCTTTGGGCGAAACAGCGGTCGGACCAGGAGTTGCGTGGGCCGCCGTGCTCAAACCAAGAGCTAATGCAAAAATTACAAATGAGTATTGAAGCGTCTTTTTCACTGTTCATCTCCTCTAGGTAAATCGTCAGCATGCATCCCAGGGTCGGCGGATTCTTCCTGGCATGATCGCCCTCAGCACACTGTGGGCAAGAAACGTCCTTCGAACAACGATGTTGGGGGAGTGAGGCGACAAATCTTGCAGAAGCGGGGCAGAAACTGGCTCGATCCTCTCCAGCCTCAACTTCATTATGTACTTTGCTGACAATTTTGGAATGACCGATCGGATTACCAAATGCCAATAAAAGGTAACCGTCCCGGGCGCAATCGTACTCGGGACTAATGGGTACTAATCCGGCCAGATCGGGCACAGACGCCCGGAGAAACGACTTGTGGAGGAATCTCGCCTGGGCCTCACCAGGCTAGGAGAACATTTCCTTGACTTTGTCGAACAGGCGGCGGGAGGTCGGGACATTCTCAACGGTCAGCGTATCGCCTAGCTGGCGCAGCAGCTCTTTCTGAATGCGCGTGAGCTTCTTCGGGGTCTGGATGGCGACCTGAACGATGAGATCGCCGCGGCCCCGCTCATTCAGATACGGGACGCCCTTGCTGCGCAGGCGGAATTCCTTCCCGCTCTGCGTGCCTTCGGGAACCTTCAGCGTCGTCTCGCCCTCGAGGGTGGGAATCTGGAGATCGGCGCCGAGCGCCGCCTGGGTAAAGGAGATGGGTAGGACGCAGTGCAGATCATTGCCATCGCGCTCGAAGAACTGGTGCGGCTTGACCGCGAGCACGATGTAGAGATCTCCCGAGGGGCCGCCGAAACGGCCTGCATCACCTTCGCCCTGGTAGCGGATGCGGGTTCCTTCTTCGACTCCCGCGGGGATGCTGACGTTGATGGTGTGTTCACGCTGGACGCGGCCGTCTCCGCGGCAGCCTCCGCAGGGGTTGGAGATGACTGAGCCCGTACCTCCGCAGACGTTGCAGGTACGTGCGATTGAGAAGAAGCCCTGCTGGTAGCGGACCTGTCCATGGCCCTGGCACTGCTGGCAGGTTGATGGACCGCGCACGTCGGCGGAGCCGGTGCCGCTGCAATCGGGACAAGCCTCCATACGGCGAATGGTGATGTCCATCTCTTTGCCGAAGACCGCCTCGTCGAACTCGATGGTCTTATCAAAGCGGACGTCGCGCCCTTTCTGCATGCGCGAGGGCTTGCGGCCGCCGCCCACGTTGAATCCGAAGAGATCGCCGAAGATGTCGCCGAGATCGGGCATGCCCGCGAAGGGATCGCCATTGCTGTGTCCCGCTGCGGAAACGCCGGCATGGCCATAGCGGTCGTAGGCGGCGCGCTTCTCCGGGTCGGCGAGCACCTGGTAGGCTTCGCTGCACTGCTTGAACTTCTCTTCCGCCTCGGCATTGTCCGGATTACGATCCGGGTGGTACTGCATAGCGAGTTTGCGGTACGCGGCCTTGAGCTCCTGGTCGGAGGCTCCGCGCACCACACCTAAAACTTCGTAGTAATCAGCTTTAATCACGTTTCCGGTTCGACTCATGCTTCCTTCTGCTGCGGATTGCTGGCGACTCGGACCAGCGCGGGACGGAGCAGACGCTCCTTGATGCGGTAGCCGCGACGCACTTCATCAAAGACCTGATGATCGGGCAGGTCGGGCTTCTCAACCATTTCAAGCGCCTCGTGAACGCGCGGATCGAATTCGGTTCCTATGGTTTCGACCGCCTGCACATTGAGCGAGCGCAGGGCTTCTTCCATCTGCTTGACGATCAACTCGACTCCGGTGCGCAGCTGCTCCGCACTGCCTGTTGATTTGAGCGCAAGCTGAAAATTGTCGAGCACGGGCAGAAACTGCTCTACAGCATTTGCCACGGCGTAATCGCGAAACTCACTGCGCTCACGGGCTTCGCGCTTGCGCGCGTTTTCAAATTCAGCCTGCAGGCGGGCAAGCCGGTCGAGGAGCGAGTCCCGCTCGTTCTTCAGACGGTCGAATTCTTCCTGCGTGACGGCGGCCGTCTCGGGCAGGGCCATCTCAGCGGCCGGATCGCCGGCGGGTTCGGTGTTCGGTGTAACTTCCAGGGTTTCTTCAGTCATTCTGTTCTTTATCGTGTTCCTTCGGTTCATTGAGAACCTGATCTCCTAGTAAGTTTATCGCGCTCGAAAGTGTGTTTCTTTTTGATGCACACCGTCGCCGGGGGACGCGGGCTACTGTGGGGGCGGGAAGATCCGGTCAGAGAGCTGCGCAATATAGGAGACGGCATTGATGGTCTCCTGATACTGCATGCGGGTAGGAGCAATGACAGCCACCGTGCCCAGGCTCTCAGCGCCCAGACGGGTCGGCGCCCCAATGAGCACCAAGTTGTGCATGCCGGGGATGGCTTCTTCCAGACCGACCACGACCCGCACCTGCTGCTGGCGCGAGTCGACGTAAGCGTTCAGCAACTCGATCAGGCGTTCCTTGGCTTCAAGGGCGCTCAACATCAGCCGCAGCCGCTCGCGGTCGATCTCTCCGGCAAGGAGGTTAGCCACGCCTTCGACGAAGATGGTTGCGCCAAAGCCCGAGTCGCCTTCCAGCGCTCCCTTGCGCCAGAGCTCTTCCACGGAGCGCATCAGCCGGTCGTACTCGCTGCGTTCGGCTTCGACGCGGCGGCCAAGCTCGGCGCGGACGAGGTCGATCGACCAGCCGTGAAAATTCTCGTTAAGAAAACGCGCGGAGGCTTCGAGTTCCGCCATCGAGAGATCGCGGTCGAGCATGAGAACGCGATCCTGCACGGCTCCGGAGATAGTGACAACGACGGCCAGCACGCGCCCGGGCGCAAGACGGGAGAAGTGAACGTGCTCGAGAGTCTGCACCTCTCGGGCAGAGGCCAGTGCCACACCGACTCCGCTGGAGATGAGCGCGAGCACATGCGAGGTGCGCTCGAGAAACTGCTGGCTCGATCCGATACCGGCGAAGCTGTCATCGATCTGTTCGCGGTGCTCCTGCGTCAGCGCGATGGTGCGCGCCGGGGCGGCCAGTTGTTCAGCATAAAAACGAAAGGCCTGGGCGGTAGGTATGCGGCCGGCGGATGTATGCGGCTGATCCAGCAAGCCGGCTTCGCCCAGAGAAGCCATGATATTGCGGATGGTCGCCGAGCTCATGCCGTCTTTGTTGCCGAACTGGCGGGCGAGCGTCTGCGAAGCCACAGCTTCGCCGGTAGCGATGTAATTCTCGATAATCGTGGTCAATACCAGCCGCTCGCGCGGGCTGATTCGCAGATCGGAAGCCATGGACCCCGTAAACCCGCTCCCCGTGCGGCGGAAGGAATTTCCGCCGATAGGGTAGGGTACTCCTTCATAATTTTATTTGCTGTGGATTGGCGGGTCAACAATCCTGCCGGTAGCCTTCCCGCGTCAGATCCCAAAGTGAAGCGGCATTCGCAATCGGGATTTCACTTCCCGGGCGCGACTGAAGCGACACGGGCATCGACGGCCACCGGCGGCAGATCGTAGATCTCAATGGCGCCTTCGCGCAGGATGGCGAAGCGGCGTCCATCCCGCGACAGGGCGTAGTTCTGTCCAGCGCTCAGGACCGGCGACGCGTCCTTTGCCAGCAGCATCTTGCCGGTATGCGTATCGAATACCCCCACCATCTGCGCGACTACATCGTCCTGGCCAAAGGCGTCCATAAACCCGACATCGCGATTCATTTCGAGCGACCCGAAAGCAAATCGACTCCCGTCTTGGGCGCAATCGAAAGTTGGCCAGATGTAGCGTTGCTTCCAGCGGTCCTGCCATAGCACCTGTCCGGTGAGCGAAATCGCGCTCACCATGTGGTCGCTTCCCCCTTTCGCCGGGCACCCGACGGCTAGTGCAACATCGCTGCTCACGGAAATCAGGATCGGCGCGCAGGAGGAATTAAGCTCGGTAACGGTTTGCGGATCGCTATGAAACACCTCCCGCCGGATAACCCACCTGGTTGGGTCTTTGCCCTCGAGCAAGCTGAGAAAGCCGTTTTCGACTAAAGGCAAATCGACGGAAGTGCGTGTTTCACTCTGAGCGAGGATCGTACGCTCACCCGGGTGCATGACCATCAATGCGATTCGCTTGCGGCGCGGCGTAGGACCAAAGATTGAGTCAGATCCCGTTAAGCTGGCGGGGTCGGGGTCGGACGCGACGAGCTTCTGCACTTCAAGCACCATGAGGTTGCGGTCCGGCGCGATCTCAACCGCCTGTAGAGGCGCGTCGAACTGAATATAGGGCTGCAGTTCAAGATGGCTGTCGGTGAGGTAAAGCGAATTCCTTTGCCGGACAATGAACTGACCATTGCGCAGCGGCCACAAGTATTGCGATCGGTCGTGCATCCGCCATTCGCTGTGTTCGACCACCTTGCCGCTCGGGATGTCGAGCACGTCGGCGTCGATCACCTGATCTTCGTCGCCCGGCGGATCGCCGGGGACGCGGTGCATCAATCCGGCATCGCGAAAGGTGAAGAGGAGGCGATCGTCGTCGATGAAGTCGAGGGTCGCGGTCGAATAACGGTAGCTGAGGTAAGCGCGGCTGGGCGGCACATAGCCGAGCGCCGCAACTTCGATGCGAACCGACGGCGGCGGTCCCGTCTCCGGCTTGCGCTTGGTTTCGCCCTGGGACGCAATCACGGCTCCCGCTGCGAGCGTGACCAGCAGCAGAGCCGGGCGGACGGATTGACCGCGCAGGAGCATCACCAGCATTTTCCTCGCCAGAGTGGGCGTTATGCAAATCCTACTCGCGTTCAAAGGCCAATGCCGAGCGTTTTGGTCGACAGGTAGAGCCGCGATAGGATTGCGGTCATGCTGGAAGCTGCTGACCCCGATCTGAATCTCTGGAAGAAGCAGCTGGGGCAGGCGCCGGACTGGGTCTGGACGCGGACAGAACTCGAGACGCTGGTGCTGGCAGAAAACGGGTTGACAGAAGTGTCGGAGCAGATTGGCAAACTGCAAAAGCTTCGGATGCTCGACCTTGGACACAATCGGCTGGACCGGCTTCCGGACGCACTGGGTGATCTCGTCGAGCTCAGCGGCTTTCTCTATCTTCACGACAATCGGTTGACTTCGATCCCTCCATCACTGGGACGGCTGAAGAAGCTGCGGTATTTGAATCTCAGCGAAAACGCGCTGATCGCATTTCCAGAGGCAGTCTGCGGCATGACCAGCCTCATCGAACTGCGGATTACAGACAATCAGATTCAAATGCTCCCCGATTGCATCGCCGGATTGTCTTCACTGCGGGAGCTTCACCTGCGCAATAACGCGCTGACCACGTTATCTGATTCCGTGGGAAAGCTAACTGAGCTGCGGCAACTGGATCTGCGCGGAAATCCGCTGACTTCCCTGCCCAAAACAATCTCCGCAATGCCGAAGCTTGAGAAGCTCGACCTGCGCTGGGTCACTTCACTGCCCTGGCCGGACTGGATCGAAGACCTCGAAGCGCGCGGCTGCGTCATCTACCGGTAGGAGGAACGCGAGTGTGCGAGGCTATAGAAATGGCTTCGCGCACAGAGCAGATATCTGTTCGACCGCAGACAGCGCTGGGCTACGGCGCCTGCGCGCTCGCGGGGACGCTCTGGGGCACGGGCTTCTATTTCGGAAAGATCGCGCTCTCGGAGCTCAGCGTAGGCCACATGGTGCTCTACCGCTTCCTCTTCGCGTGCGTGGGACTGCTGCCGGTGCTGCGGCGTCCGAGGCTGAATCGCGGCGAGTGGATGCTGCTGCTCACTGCGTCGTTTCTGGGGATTCCGGTGCAGTATCTGCTGCAGTTCTACGCACTGTCGCTCACGACGGTGAGCCACGCGGCATTGATGGTGGGGACGATGCCGGTGATCCTGGCGATCGGCGCGACTATCTTCACGCATGAGCGACTGGGCTGGACGGGCTGGCTGGCGCTGGCCGGATCGACCTGTGGCGTGACGTTGATTACGCTGAGCGGGACGCACGCGCATGCCGCCCGCGGCGGGCCATCGCTAAAGGGCGACCTGCTGGTGGTCGTTTCGCTGACCCTGTCTCTTGGGTGGATCCTGCTGAACCGGCACCTGATGCGGGAGCATTCCCCTCTGGTGGTAACGGCTTATGGGGTGCTGAGTGGCACGGTGATGCTGGTGGCGTGGGTGCTCGCCATGGATGGACCTCCGCCGGTGCACGGCGTGAGTGCCCGGGTGTGGCTAGCATCGGCGGCGAGCGGACTGCTGTGTACCGCCTCTACGATGTTCTTGTGGAACTGGGGAATTCATCGCGTGCCGGCATCGCGCGCAGGCGTGTTCCTGAACATCGAGCCGGCCATGGGATCGCTCCTTGGCGTGGCGCTGCTGGGCGACCGGTTAGGGCCGGGCGCGTGGGCCGGCGGAGCACTGATCATCGCCGCCGCCATCGTGCTCACGACAACGGGCAAGACCGAGGCTGAAGTGGTAATGGAGTGAGCGGCTGGCCGCCAGGCAAATGCGCCTAGCGGGGCAAAAAGGCCACAGTTTTCAAAGCACCTGTCCGCACTTCAGCCGAACCTCGCCTGTCGCGCGCGTCTGCCGGAAGTCGTCTCCGCGCATTTCAATCACCACGCACATTTCGGCAAGCCGCGAGCGCATGCGCTCACCGATGCGGTCGCCTAAACTCTCCTCGCGCATGGCGCGCTGCGCGGCAGTTGTTGGACCGCCACCCGGCGGCTGATCAGGGTAGTTGGTCGTGATGATGGTCGTCCGCTTATCGTTGTAGCGCGTGTTGAGAATGTGGGCGACGGTGTCCCACACCCACTCCGTCGGCTTGGATGCGCCGAGCTCGTCGAGGACGAGAACCTCAGCTTCGAAGACCGGACGAAGAATGTCGAGCTCGGTGGTGAGCACCTGCGGGTTGTAGGAGTGCTGGATCTCCTTGAGCAGCTCGCGGTAGTCGCAGAAGAGTCCGCGCACGCCCTTCTCAACAATGAGCGACTGCAGGATACCGACGGCGAGATGTGTCTTGCCGACGCCGATCGATCCGGTGAGCAGCAGACCGTGGCCTTCGGTGGTCACGGGGTATCCATCGACAAAGCGGCGCGCTGTGAGGTGAGCGGCTGTGAGCGAGGCATCGGCGCCCGTGAACTTTGGCTCGTAGCTGTCGAAGGAGCAGTGCTGATAGCGGCGTGGGATTGAGGCTATCTGCAGCAGTCGAACGATGCGCTGCTCGAAACGGCACTCGCAAGGCTCGGCGGCCTGCGAGCCGTCGTTGCGGCGGATGACGCGCATCCCCATTCCTTCGCATCTGGGGCAGAGTTGTGGCATGAAGGGTCTCTGCACAGTATCGCAGCTAGGGACAGAACCCGACAGAGTGGAAAAGCCGGCAGGTGTGTGGAGGATTACTTCGGAGCTGATTCGGAAGGCATTGGTTTCACGTCCCCCAAAGTCTTGCAGTTCTCGAAGACGTAATCGAAGCGCCCTACGTTGACTACTTCCATCGACACATTCCTGGGAACCTGAAAGCTGCCGGCAGGTTGATAGTCCAACCCGAACTTAATGTGGGCAGGGCCGCCTCCGTTCTGGCTCACATTGCCGTCCGCTCCTGTAATCCTCAGCCCTTCGGGACTCGGCGTAAAGGTAAGCGCAAAATCCCCCGTCATCGACGGCGTCTTCACGTGCAATTCCTTGAATACGCGATCGCGATCTAGGACTTCCACGACCGAATTTTGCGGATCGCTGATATAGATCCGGTAGCCGGCGCTCTCCGTCTCCAGACGAAAGTCGTCATTAGGGCTCGGAAGCAGGGTGCCGTTAATGTTTGGCGCCCAAAACTGGAAGAAGCCCTGCAGCATCTGCTGCACGCCTCCCTTCATCTGGTCGTAACTCGAGGTCTCTCCGGGAAACGCTCCTTCCGGTGGAGTCCAGTCGATGGTCGACTTTCCATCCATCGTTGCGGTAAACGAGATCTTCACCTTGTTGAGATACACAACCGCAGGAGCGTCGGCAGGAATGGTCGTGCCCGCCGCAGCCCGCACGAGTATGCCGTGCCAATCCAGGCGTGCATCGCACGAAAACGAACTCAAGCCTGCCGTGGTGGGCGTGTAATAGAGTCGCCGCATCTCCTGAATGAATGTTTTCTTGTCGAATGCCTTTTGGTCGGACGAAGGAGATTGTGCCGCACAAGGGATGAGAGATAGCAACAGGCTGGATATCAGTAGAAGGCTGCCGCGGGGGTCGGCGAAGGCAATTGTGGGTTTACGGCAGGCGCGCATCTGGCGACGACCCCGTTTCATAAATTCCCTACGACAATAGCAGACCCAGATTAAGCGGCGCTGGTCATTTACCTAAATGCTCATCGAAGAACTTCGCCATGATCCCGTAAGCCTCGCGGGACTCCGGAAGATTGACGTCGTTCCAGAAGGCATGCGGCAGGGCTTCGAAGACGACCAGCTGCGCATCGACGCCTGCGGCGAGGAAATGCCGGTGCAGGATCGTCGTACCGCTGAGCAGGAGATCGCGTCCGCTGGTGATGAAGAGCGTCGGTGGGAATCCCTTTACGTCAGCAAACAATGGTGAAAGGACAGGATCTTTGGGATCAGTCGATCCGACGTAGGAGGCGTCGCGCGTGTCGGGGTTGGGAGGGTCGAGATGGCCAGACAACCCATTGAGCGCGTACATGGCCCACGAGTCCCCGTAGCGGCTGAAGTCGCCAGAACCAGAAAAGACACCGAGCGCTCCGGGCAGCGGCAGGCCGAGTTGCCGGAGCTTCACCGTCGTCTCAGCCGTGAGGATCGCTCCGGCGGACGTGCCGTAGAGCGCGATGTTTTGCGGTTTGTATGTCTTGAGCAGTTCCTTATACACGGCAACGGCATCCTCGACGCCAGCGGGGAACGGGTGCTCAGGCGCGAGCCGGTAGAGCACAGAGACGACCTTCGTCTGCGTGAGATTGGCGATCGGGATGCTCTCCGTCAGCGAACCCGAGTCGGAGTTGAATCCGCCGCCGTGCACGCAGATAAGGACGCGGTTGCTCTTGCCGGGGCCGATCGTAAGCGGGGTAACGATAAGCACGGGCACGCCGGCGATCTTGTCGTTGGCGATGTTGACCGGATAGACGGCCTTCGATGCGGCTCCAGCGCGAGCCTGCCAGGCGTCGGTGCCGCTGCGGCGCTCGGCGAGCGATTGGGGTTTGGCCGCGTCGGAAACCGGACGCGCCAGCGACTTTTGTGCTTCAGGGCTGACGGTCGTCGGCACCGGGATGACACGCGTGATGTGCGCTGTCCCGCTTGGATCGATGTAGCTGGTGTCGCTCTGCGGCGCAGTCTGGGCTGTAGTTTGAGCGAAGGCGAGCGAGGCGCAAAGGCAGAGAGCAGAGAGAATTCCTGACCGAATCATTTGGCGTCTTCCCAACATCAAATTGAGGGTGCGAATCCACTAGAACATGGGTTACGAAGGATGTCGAGACACGGCATCGGCTCGTTGCAAAACACGCGAAATCCGCATAAAATAAGAAGATTGCAGGAAAGGTTCCAGACCAGCTATGCCTAAGACAGGGATTCATCCAAACTATAACGAAATCAGGGTCATGTGCGCTTGTGGCTCGAATTTTGTCACCCGTTCCACCCACAAGGGCGACATCCACGTGGAAATCTGTTCGAGCTGCCACCCGTTCTTTACCGGCAAGCAGAAGCTTGTTGACACTGCGGGACGCGTCGAGCGCTTCCGCCGGAAGTACGCCAAGGCGGAGACGGCGGCGAAGTAGCCCAGGTCAGATCGACATCCGATCGACGAAGCCTCCGCGATGCGGGGGCTTTCGTTTTAGCAAAACGGCAATATGAAGAAGAACTGGGACAATCCGGTCGAACACGCGATGCCGCGGAGCGCGCGTGTGCCGGCATCAGTCCGGATCGGCGGCGTTACCGTCGCTCCGGCGACGGTGCTCGCCCCCATGGCTGGCGTCACCGATACCGTCTTCCGGCGCTTTATCCGCAATGCCAGCGTTTTTCTTACTGACCCCGCAGCCACCACGCCAGCCGATGGGGATTCAGGTGTTTCGGTCGAGGCCGAAGTCACCAATCAGCAGTCGGGCTGCGGCCTCATCATGACGGAGTTCACCTCCGCCGACGGCCTCGCGCGCATGCGCGAGTCGAAGCGCAAGCGCTACCTCACCTTCTACGACGACGAGCATCCGATCTCGGCGCAGCTGTTTGGGTCGAACCCGGCGACGCTGGCCGACGCGGCGAAGATCGTCGAGGACACGGGCTTCGACATGGTCGACCTGAACCTGGGCTGCCCGGCAAAGCGCGTTGTATCGTGCAATGGCGGCAGTGGGTTGCTGCGCGATCTGCCATTGATCGGAACGATTTTCGAAGCGGTTAGAGCGGCGGTGCGGATTCCCTTCACTGTGAAATTTCGCATGGGATGGAACGACGACCACATCGTCTGCGTTGAGCTGGCGCGGCTGGCCGAGTCCTCCGGCCTGAATGCCGTGGCTCTGCATGCGCGCACTCGCGAGCAAGGCTACAGCGGCCAGGCGCGGTGGGAGTGGATCGCCGCCATTAAGGATGCGGTAACGATTCCGGTGATCGGCAATGGCGACGTGCGCACTCCCGAAGACGCCTGTGCCCTCGTGGCCGAGACTGGGTGCGACGCGGTGATGATCGGGCGTGCGGCTCCGGCGAATCCGTGGATCTTCCGGCAGATCGCCCAGTACACGGCGACCGGCCGCTACGACCAACCCACCGATCTCGACCGCTACCGTATGATCCGGACGTATTTCGAGATGTTGATCGAGGCCGACTATCCTGAAGCTCATGGCAAAATGAAGCAGTTCGCGTCGTGGTTCACACATGGCGTGCCGGGCGGCGCCGCGCTGCGCAAGTCTATTTATGAGTCAAAGACCGGTGCAGCGGTACTGGCCGCGGTCGAACGGTTCTTTGAGGCAGGGCCGATCGACACGAACACCCCGGCTGAAGACAGCTCCGAAGCCGACGAGTTGCTGCTGGCCTGCGATTAGGGCCTGAATTCATAGATCAACCCGTCAAAAGCTCACCCCAGCCGCAGACTTCCAGTCAAATTGATTGCGCCCCGGTGGAAGTCCGGGCGCGGGTTCCCTTTTGCTCGCAGATCACTGAGAATAGCAGGACAGGTCTTCTCCCGTGCTCGTTTCGCTGAACCGGAGTCGGACGTTCTATGGCTTCGCGCTGGGTTGCGTGGCGTGGTTCGCCGCGTCTGCGCTCGCGATGCTGCCATCGGCTGCTCAAGGGGCCTTCCCCGATCCGGCGCTTGTACAGCAGGAATCGTCGAACGACGCCAACCCGACATATCCAGTCAAAGGAATTGTCCTTAACAGCGTGACGAACCAGCCTGTGGCACGGGCACTGGTGGATTCGCATGAAGGCGCCGTTCTGAGCGACAATGATGGCCGCTTTGAACTGGACCTTCCGGCCGGCATGGTGCAGATCTCCGTCAAACGGCCTGGATATGGGTCGCGTGGCCGAGTTTCAAACCACATGGTACGCGTAGGCCCGAATATGCCGGAGCTCAGCTTCGATCTTGTTCCGGAGGCGCTGATCACCGGCCAGGTGACGCTTTCGACCTCCGACGCAGCGGATGGCATCCGCGTAATGGCCTACCGGCGGCGCATCGTGAACGGACGCGAACAGTGGATGATGGAGGGCTCGGCGCGAACCAACAGCGACGGCGTTTTCCGTATCGCCGGGCTTTCCGCCGGCGACTACCTGATTTACACGCAACCAGCGCGCGACAGCGACGAGCCATCAGGCCGCGGCGCAAAGGTCTACGGATATCCCGCCGCTTACTATCCGGGCGTCTCCGATATCTCCTCGGCGGGCGTGCTCACGCTGGGCGCGGGTCAACACGGGCAGGCGGATTTCATCCTGGCACGGCAGGAGTTCTATCCCGTCACAGTGATGATTGCAAATAACCAGGGCGGCGGCATGAACCTGCAGGTGCGCGACCGCAGCGGCCGCCAGATGGGCTTTCCCGTGCGCTGGAATGCCCAGCAGGGGAACGCACAGGTGAATGTCCCGAACGGCAGCTATTTTCTCGAGGGACGCCGAAGGGGAGAAGCGCAGCTGTATGGCCGGGTCGATTTCAATGTCGCCGGTGCGCCTCTCGCTGGACTGAACATGACACTGCTTCCCCTGCATCCCATCCCCGTCACCGTGCGAAAGGTCTTCACATCTACAAGCAATACCGGGGCCGGCGCCGCGAACGATGGGCAAGCAGGCGGAGAACCCTCCGCGAGTGCCGGCCTGAATATCTCGCTGGCGCCGGCTGAGGAGTTCTTTGGCTCACCCGGCGGCGGTGGACTGCGGGCTGTCGATGGAGCGAGCCAGTCCGGCTCGTTCGAGATCGAAAACGTCGGTCCGGGACGATACTGGGTGGAGGCCTCGCCGTTCGAAGGATATGTAAGCTCCATTACCAGCGGCGGTGTAGACCTGGCGCGGGACCCGCTGGTGATCGGACCTGGCGCAACCACGGCTCCGATTGAAGTCACGCTGCGCGATGACACCGCCACGATCGCAGCACAGCTTTCCACGGCATCGGTCGACCCGCAGACGGGAGCAACGTCGTCCGGCGAACAAAAGGATATCTACGTGTACGCGATTCCGTTGTTCGCCTCCTCAACGCCCATCCGGATGAGCGGCTTTCAGGGATCTGGACAAGTATCGATCGGCGGCCTTGCGCCCGGCTCGTATCGCGTAATCGCATTCGACGCGCCGCAGGAAATCGACTTTCACTCTCCGGAAGGATTGGCGAAATATGCCGGCGAGGGGCAAACCGTAACTGTGGATGCCGGCGGCACGGCCAATGTGCAGCTGGATGTGATTCACACCGTCAGTACGGAATCCGAGTGATGAGAAACCCGCTGCTCCTGCTCACGCTCTTTGCCGCCCTGCTGCCGCACGATTGCGCGCTCGCGCAAAGCTCAGGCAGATTCACCATCAGCGGCGTGGTGGTCAGCGCAGCGACGGGACAGCCTCTGGATCGCGCCGATGTAACCCTGCACAATCCCACCGGGGAAACGCTGGTCGCAGAAACGACTACAGGACAGGACGGGCGCTTCATCTTCGAACATCTGGCAGCCGCAAAGTACTCGCTGTCGGCTTCGCGGCGTGGATATATCGGCGCGGCATACGACGAGCACGAAGGCTATTCGACGGCCATCGTGACCGGCGAAGGGCTGGTCAGCGACGGACTCACCTTCCCGCTTTCTCCGCGGGCGGTGATCCGAGGAACGATCACCGACGATGCCGGCGATCCGGTGCAGCAGGCGAGGGTATCGCTCTACCGCCAGAACCTGCTCAACGGGCTGGGAAATATCGTACGCGCCGGAATGGCTGTCACCGATGACACCGGAGCCTACGAATTCGCTCGGCTCGAAGCCGGAAACTACTATGTCGCAGTGAGCGCGAATCCATGGTATGCCACGCGGCCTCAGCCGCGTCGCGACGCGCAGGGAAACATAACAATTCCCGACGACCAGCGCTCAACGCTCGACGTAGCCTATCCAACGACGTTCTACGCTGACGTTACGGATTCGGATTCCGCTACGCCGATTCCGGTCAAGGCGGGCGATAAGGTCCAGGTGGATCTCACCATGCACGCGGTTCCGGCGGTTCACCTCTCAATCCAGGTGCCCTCCCCATCGCGGCCAGGCTTCGCGATGCCGCAGCTTACCCAGGAAGTCTTTGGGCTCACAGAGGGAACGCAGGCGGCGATGGCCTACAGCTGGGGAGGGCGCCGGCAGGACAACGACGGCGAGACGACCGTCGAGCTGAACGGCGTAGCCCCGGGGCATTACCTGGTTGAGCTGCACGGCGGAGGCGACATGAGTCGATCTGCCAGTCTTGATGCCACGAGCGATGCCAGAATCGACCTGTCACAGGCGTCAGGCATGGCGGATGTTTCCGGCAAGCTTGCGATGATGGGCGCAGGAGCGCTTCCTGATCGTCTGAGTATTTCCCTGCGGTCGTCGGATGGCCATTATGGCGGAGGCGGACGCGTTGAGCCGGACGGATCCTTTGCCCTGCACGGAGTCAGTCCCGGCAGCTATGAGATCTGGGTCACGGCGGCAGATACTTCTCTGGCGGTAACTCGCCTGACGGCGACAGGCGCAGCCACCGAGGGCAACACCATCAAAGTGACTGGCCAACCGGTCTCGATTTCGGCAACATTGGCGGAAGGGTCCGCCAATGTGACGGGCTTCGCCCGGCGCGATGGCAAGGCGGCGCCGGGAGTCATGGTGCTGCTGGTTCCCAGGAATCCGGGAGCCGAGCGGGAGATGTTTCGCCGCGACCAGAGCGACTCCGATGGCAGCTTTGTGCTCAACCGCGTGGTTCCCGGCGATTACACGGCCGTGGCGATCGAAAATGGATGGACACTCGACTGGGCGCGCGCCGAGGTGATCGCGCACTACCTGCCGGGCGGGCTGAAAGTCACCGTGCCCGCGCGCGCGAAGGATTTCGCGATCACCGCTTCGGTGCCAGTCCAGCCGAAATAATATCAGCGGCAGTCACGAATCTAATCGACCGTGACAACGATGAGCGATGCGTCATCCTGGAACTCGTTCCCGCAAAATGCGGTAACATCCGCCAGCACTCGCTGGCGAATGTCATGAACACCCTGGTCGCGACTGGCCAGTACTGATGCGATCAGCCGCTGGTAGCCGAATTCTTCTTCCTCCTCATTCGAGGCTTCAAGTACTCCGTCGGTCACGAGCAGCAGCACATCCCCCGAAGTGAGCGGCACTTCACGGTCGCTGTATGTCCAGTGAGAGAACAGGCCGAGCACACCGCTATACGCGGCGGGAAAATCGATCGAGCCGTCGGCGTGCACCAGCAGAGGCAGGCAGTGGCCCGCATTTTCGTACTTGAAGGCGCGCGTATTGCTGTGGAGAATTCCGTAGAAGAAAGTGACAAACCGGCCGGGCGCGATGTTGTTGCAGAGCGCCGTGTTGAGTTTGGAGCAAAGATCGGCGGGGGATTCGACAGACGGGTTGCCGCCGTCCTGGGTGAAGGCTTTGACTGAAGCCTGCATGTTCGCCATCAGCAGGGCTGCAGCCATGCCTTTCCCGGAGACATCGGCAATGCACAGGCCGAGTTTATCTTTTCCGAGTGCGAGAACATCGAAGTAGTCGCCGCTGACACTGCGAGCCGGCTGCCATGCGCACGCCACCTGATAGCCAGGGATCTGGGGCGTCTCGCGCGGCAGCAGATGGACCTGGATGTCGTGTGCCTCTTGCAGATCGGACTGATGGATCTGCTTCTCCACCAGCCCGAGCTGTACCTGGCTCTGAAGCTGCCGGTTACGGGCTTCCAGATCCGCGCGGGACTGGTCGAAAGTGAAACGCAGAATGCCGACAATGAGTGTGACAACGATTCCCAAAGGAGCGTCGCCAAGAACGTCATGCTCGAACCTGGAGAATGGCAAAGCGTACAGCAGGAAAATGGCTAATTCAGCAACAGCATTGGCAATAATTCCGATCACAAACAGCAGGAGTACGTAAACGATCAGCTTCCACGGCGACGGACGGCGCTCAAAGATTCGGCGACTGAGAATTATAAGTGCGATGGAGACATTGCCCGCCACGAAGGTGTAGATGATGGTGCCGGCAGTGTGTGCTGGTATGTGAAGAACCCAGAAGACAACCCGCACGCAGATTGCGACTATCAGAAGAGTCAGCTGGAACTGCAGCAGTTGGAATTCTGAGGAGAGTCTCTTGAGCAGGTTTGTCTTGGCCATGACCGCCTATGCGGGGGTTGGCCATACGATAACAGGACGACGCGCGGACAGCCACAAAAGAAATGAGCGCACCCGGAAGGATGCGCTCGATCAGTTGAAAGAAATTGGAAGGCTAGGCCTTGGGCTCGTCGCCACCCTCGGCCGGCTCCTGCTCCGCGAGCTGCTTCTGCAGTTCCTCGCGACGCTTAGCGCGGGCGTCGGCGCGCTTCTGGCGCTTCTCGTCCAGAACCTGCTCGGCTCCCAGCAACTCGATGAAAGCCTTCTCGGCTCCGTCGCCCTTCTGCCAGCCGGTGCGAACGATGCGCAGATAGCCGCCATTGCGGTCGCCGTAGCGGGGCGCGACGGTGTCAAAGAGCCGCGTTACGGCTTCACGGGTCTGCAGGAAAGCGAGCGCCTGACGCCGGGAATGCACGTCGCCCTTCTTGCCCAGGGTAATCAGCTTCTCGACGTGCGGACGCACGGCTTTGGCCTTGGTAACGGTGGTGTGGACGCGGTCCTCGAGAAAAATCGAGGTAACCAGGTTGCGCAGCAGCGCGCGCCGATGGCTGGTGTTCCGTCCGAGTTTGTATCCTGCATTGCGATGACGCATGGCGGTTCTCTCTTAATCAGGGCTCAGGAATCAGGGCTCAGGGCTCAGTTTGGAGCACCCGGCGCCGTACAGCCTGCGCCATGTTATTAAAATTCTTCATTCCCTGGGCCTCAGCGCTCAGGATTCTCTGTGCCCTGAGCGCTGTGCCCTGTTCCCTAGAAGTTCTCGGTTTCGTTCTGCAGCGCGAGGTCGTCGAGCTCGTCGTCTTCCTCGTCGTCGAACGAGCCATAGCTCTGCGCCAGGGCTGCTGCCGGAAGTATGCTGGTCGGTCCGGGAACGGCATTGCCGTGCTCGTCGATCTTCATGCCCAGCGACAGGCCCATCTGCGCGAGAATTTCCTTGATCTCGTTCAGCGACTTGCGGCCGAAGTTCTTGGTTTTGAGCATCTCGGCTTCGGTCTTCTGCACCAGCTCGCCGATGGTCTGGATGTTCGCGTTCTTCAGGCAGTTGTAGCTGCGCACGCTGAGCTCCAGCTCTTCAACCGAGCGGTTCAGGTTCTCGTTGCGCAACTGCATGCGGCCTTCTTCGGAGTGGCTCTCGGCCTCGATCTCTTCCTCGAAGTTGATAAAGATGCTCATGTGGTCCTTGAGCAGCTTGGCCGCGAGGCCCACAGCGTCAGCAGGGAACACAGAGCCGTTGGTCCAGACTTCGAGCGTGAGCCGGTCATAATCGGTGATCTGGCCGAGACGGGCTGCGTCGACGGCGTAGTTCACCTTGCGGACTGGAGAGTGCACTGAGTCGACCGGAATGAAACCGATGCCCAGGTCGGAGTCAAAGTTTTTGTCAGCGGAGATGTAGCCACGGCCGCGCTTCAAGCGCATTTCCATGTCCAGCTTGCCGCCTTCGCTGACGGTGGCGATGTAGACATCCTTGTCGAGAATTTCCACGTCTCCATCGGCTTCGATCATGCCCGAAGTGACGATCCCCGGCTGGTCGGCGCGCAGGTACAGCGCCTTGGGACCCTCGCCGTTCAACTTGAAGGGAATCTGCTTCAGGTTGAGAATGATGTCGGTCGCGTCCTCGACGACTCCAGTGATGGACTGGAACTCGTGCAGAACGCCTTCGATCTTGACCGCCGTTACCGCCGCGCCTTCGATCGAAGACAGCAGCGTGCGCCGCAGCGCATTGCCGATGGTGGTTCCGAAGCCGCGCTCAAATGGCTGCGCGCTGAACTTCCCGTATTTTTCGGTGAGCGTCTCCGCATCTACTGCCAGACGCTTGGGTTTTTGAAATCCTCTCCAAAGCATATCGATTCGCCTCTCATGCGCAGCGAACGCCGCGAAGCATTCTGCAACGGCTGCGCCTGTTGCTCCTTCGTTGAAATTGACCACTCTTACTTGCTACTTGAAGCTCTGGCAATCACTCAACGCCAGAGCCTCAAACCTTTAGTTCGCCATCCGCGACGCGGCTATCGCTGGACGCGCAGTCCCCCGAAGCGCGATTGCCTGGACGGCCAGTCCTACTTGCTGTACAACTCGACGATCAGCTGCTCGTTGACCGGCAGGTTCACGTCTTCGCGCTTCGGCAGCGAAAGCACCTTGCCGGAATGATTCGCGTGATCGACGGTAAGCCAGTTCGGAGCCGGGTTGTGGCTCGCAAACTCGCTCGCGGACTCAACCACTGTAAGCTTCAAGCTGTTCGGACGAACCTTGATCTCATCGCCCACGCCAACCTGGAAGGACGGAATGTTCACCTTGCGGCCGTTCACCTCGACGTGTCCGTGACGGACAATCTGGCGTGCCTGGCGGCGCGAGCTCGCGAAACCAAGGCGGAACGCGACGTTGTCCAGACGGCGCTCAAGCTGCTGCAGAAGCAGCTCGCCGGTGACGCCGGGCGTGCGCGATGCCTTCTCGTAGTATGCGCGGAACTGGCCTTCGAGCGTGAAGTAAATGCGCTTTGCCTTCTGCTTCTCGCGAAGCTGCAGGCCGTAGCCGACGATCTTCGCCTTGCGGTCGCGGCCGTGCTGGCCGGGGGCGAAGTTACGCTTCTCGATCGGGCACTTGTCGCTGAAACACTTTGCGCCCTTCAGAAAAAGCTTCATGCCTTCGCGGCGGCAAAGGCGGCAGACTGCTCCTGTATAACGTGCCAACTCAATCTCCTGGTCCGGATTTCAGCCGGACATGCTTTTCAGAGGCCGACCGGTTTACGGATGGCAATCCTTCGTCCCGGTCCATCTGTTAGTTTACAGTTTTTAGTCCCCAGTTACCAGCGGAACCGCTTCAACTGGGGACTGCTAACTGGCAACTGATTACTCACTTACACGCGGCGGCGCTTGGGCGGACGGCAGCCGTTGTGCGGAATCGGGGTGATGTCGCGGATCGACCGCACCTCGATACCGGCGGCAGCCAGTGCACGCACCGCCGACTCACGGCCGGAACCCGGACCGCTGACACGCACATCCACCGAGCGCAGACCATGATCGCGCGCCTGGTTGGCGGCGTTGATGGCCGCCTGCTGCGCGGCGAACGGAGTGCCCTTACGCGACCCGCGAAAGCCGAGCGACCCCGAGCTCTTCCAGGAAATAGTGTCGCCCTTGCCATCGGTAATAGTCACGATAGTGTTGTTGAACGACGCCTGAATGTATACCAGACCGTAGGGGACATTCTTGCGTTCGCGCTTCTTGAACTTCTTGTTCTTGGCGGCCTTTCCGGCAGCGCCCTGCTGTGCTTTTGCCATTAGGTTTTCGCCGTCGCTTTCTTCTTGCCTGCTACCGTGCCTCTACGCGGACCCTTGCGGGTGCGCGCATTGGTGTGCGTGCGCTGGCCGCGGGTAGGAAGGCTGCGGCGGTGGCGCAGTCCACGGTAGGACTGAATGTCGATGAGGCGCTTGATGTGCATCGAGGTGTCCTTGCGGAGATCGCCTTCGACGTCGCCCTCGTTCTCAATGACCTGACGGATGCGGTTCACCTCGTCCTCGCCGAGATCCTGGACCTTCTTGAATGGGTCAACATTCGCGGTTCCGAGGATGCGCAGCGCACGCGGGTTACCGATCCCGTAGATGTACGTGAGCGCGATCCGAGCCTGCTTTTGACGGGGCAGATCGACGCCAGCTATACGTGCCATGCTAATGTCCTTCTTCTGATTGCTCGCCGGAAGCTTCGCCGCCGGGAGCGGTTATGCCGGAATCAGAATTCCGGCGGTGATTGAGTCGGGGTTCATCGCAAGCCCTTCTGCGGCTAACTAGCCCCTGCCTTTTTGGCGTGACTCGTGTTTCTAGCTCCAGTTCCCAGATCCCAACCTCCAGTCTCAAGGTCTCCGTACGACTTACTGAGCCCTGAGCCCTGAACTCTGTTTACCCCTGGCGCTGCTTATGCTTCGAGTTCTCGCAGATCACGCGCACCACCCCACGGCGGTGAATGACCTTGCACTTGTCACAAATCTTCTTTACCGATGCACGAACCTTCATAACTGCTCCTAATCCCTGTTGGCTGCTACTTGTACCGGTAGACAATACGCCCGCGTGTCAAATCGTACGGGCTGAGTTCTACCGCTACGCGATCGCCAGGAAGAATGCGGATGAAGTTTTTCCGCATGCGGCCCGATACATGCGCCAGTACCTGGTGCTTGTTTTCGAGCTCCACTTTGAACATGGCGTTCGGCAGGGTCTCAACGACCGTTGCCATCACTTCAATCGCGTCTTCCTTCGACAAACCTTATCCCGATTCCGCCGGTTCTAACGCCGGCTCTGTTCAAAACAGCTTATTGCGTCAAAATTGTTGCGCCTTCGGCGGTCACCGCGACCGTGTGCTCGAAGTGCGCGCTCAAACTTCCGTCCTGCGTTACCGCCGTCCAGCCGTCGCTCAGCACCTGAACATCCGGCTTGCCCGCGTTCACCATGGGCTCGATCGCAATCACCATGCCTTCGCGCAGCTTCTGTCCCTGTCCGCGGCGGCCATAGTTCGGAACCTGCGGATCTTCATGCAGCCGCGTGCCGATGCCGTGCCCGACAAACTCCCGCACCACGCTGAAGCCTTCGGCCTCTACAACTTCCTGCACCGCTGCACCTACGTCACCCAGCGTTGCGCCGGGCTTGATGGCTTGAATGCCGCGCTCGAGCGATGCCTGCGTGACTTCCAGCAGGCGCTTGGTGCGCGGGGAAACCTTCTCGCCTACCGCAACCGTGATCGCCGAATCGCCGTAGTAGCCATCCAGAATCACGCCCGTGTCGATCGAAACAATGTCGCCGTCGCGCAGCACGCGGCTTGCGGACGGAATTCCGTGGACCACTTCTTCATTCACCGAGGTGCACAGCACGCAAGGGTATCCACGGTAGCCCTTGAATGCAGGCTTCGCGCCCAGCTCCCTGATCTTCTCGACGGCGGCGTTCTCGAGGTCCTGCGTCGAGGCTCCCGGCTTCACAAACTGCCGGACATGCTCGAGCACCTCGCGAACCACCTGGCCGCTGCGTCGCATCTTCTCAATCTCCAGCGGCGTCTTGATCATGATCGGCATTGGCTCGCTAGCTCCTCAAACGCAATACAGCCTTCATCACTTCGGCCGTTACCGCGTTCACCGGCTGTTCCCCATTCACCTGCTCGAAACGGCCCAGCGCGCGATAATGCTCCACGACCGGAGCCGTGAGCGAGTTATAAGCCCGCATCCGCTCCTCGAAAACTTCTTCCGTGTCGTCTGATCGCCGCGTCAGGGGCGTACCGTCGAGGTCGCAAAGCTCATCGACCTTGGGTGGCTGCAAGTAGATGTTATAGCTCGTCTTGCAGACGGGACAGATGCGCCGGCCGGTAATTCGGCGCAGTAATTGATTATAACTGACTTCGATGCTGACAGCAATGACCGGCAGCGAGCCGGGAGTTGCCGCCAGATGCTGGTCCAGCCAGTCGGCCTGATTGAGGGTGCGCGGAAACCCGTCGAGAATATAGCCGGCTGTGGTGTCAGGCGCCTTGAGCCGCTGAGCAACCATATCGTTGACGAGATTGTCGGAGACCAGCTCGCCCTTGTCCAGGGTGGACTTGGCCTGCAAACCCAGTGGCGTCCCTTGGCTGATATTGGCGCGAAACAGATCGCCAGTGGAGATCTGCGGAATCCCCCAGGCTGCCATTAACTCCTGAGCCTGTGTGCCTTTACCCACGCCCGGCGGTCCGAGCATAAGAATCGGCCCAGGCGTGAACTTCAGGCTTTTCTGAGTTCCCGATTGAGAAGCAACGGCGGACACAACCACTTACCAGGCCCGCCTTCCGCGGATACGTCCGCTACGCGGCGAGAAGCCTTCATAGTGGCGCATGATGAGCTGTGATTCCACCTGGTTGACGGTGTCCATGGCGACGCCAACGACAATCAGCAGCGATGTTCCGCCGAAGTAGAAGTTAAAGCCCAGGCCGTTAGTCACCCACAGCGGCAGGTGTTCGAAGAATCCTCCGATGAGCGGCAGGTGGTTCAGGTGGATACCGCTGATCAGCAGCTGCGGAATGATCGAAATAATGATCAGATACAGCGCGCCGACCAGGGTGATCCGAGTCAGGATGTCGTTGATGAAGTCCGACGTGCGCCTTCCGGGACGAATACCGGGGATAAATCCCCCGTATTTACGCATGTTGTCGGCAATGTCATCCGGACGGAAAACGATCGAAATATAGAAGTAGGCGAAGAAGACGATCGCCGCCATATAGATGAGCTCATACCAGGGCTCACCCGGGCGAAGCGCTTCGAAGATCCGCGTGAGACCGGCGCTGTTACGTACGATCGCAGCCTGCGAGAAGAGCAGTGGGGCCGACAGCACCGAAGCCGCAAAAATGACCGGCATTACGCCGCCCGAGTTGACCTTGAGCGGCAAATGAGTTGATTGGCCGCCCATCAGGCGGCGTCCCACGATGCGCTTGGCGTACTGTACCGGGATACGGCGTTCGCTGCGTTCGACAAAGACGATGAAGGCGACCACCGCGATCATGCAGGCGACCAGCAGGATCAGTGCCGGAACCGTGAAGGCTCCGAACTTCTCAGTCTTCGCTGTATCGACCAGCTCAGCGATAGCGCGCGGCAGCCCAACGACGATACCGGCAAAGATGAGCAGGCTCATGCCGTTGCCGATGCCACGATCGGTGATCTGCTCACCCAGCCACATGATGAATGCCGTGCCGGCGGTAAGAGTGAGCACGGTCATCAGGATGAATTCCGGACCGGGATTCAGCACCATCCCGCCCTGCGCGTGGGACAGCGCGATGGCAATGGTAGCCGACTGCACCACGCCAAGGATGACCGTCAGATAACGTGTCCACTGCGTAATCTTGCGGCGGCCGAGTTCGCCCTCTTTCTGCAGCTTGGCGAGCGGCTCATAAACCACAGTCAGAAGCTGAAAGATGATCGACGCCGTGATGTACGGCATGATGCCCAGGGCGAAGATGGTCAGCCGGCGCAGGTTGCCGCCACTGAACATGTCGACCAGGCCGAGCGACGAGCCGCTCTGCGAGTTGAAGAACGCCTCCAGCGCCGCGGTGTTTACACCGGGCGTGGGGATATGGCCGCCCAGCCGGTAAACGGCCAGCATGGCCATGGTGAAGAGCACACGCTTGCGCAGGTCGGGGATGCGGAAGATATTCGCGAATTTCTCAAACATGGGTAACTGCTTCCAATCATAATGCCTGGCTCCGATCGGGGCGCGAAGCCGGACAGTCGCGAAACTTTAGCCGATCAAAACTGCCTTGCCGCCGGCCTTCTCGATCTTCTCCTGCGCGGCCTTGGAAAACTTGTGCGCATGCACGGTGAGCGCCACGTTGATCTCGCCGTTGCCAAGGATCTTCAGCAGTTCATTGCGCCGCTTGAGAAAGCCCTTTGCAACAAAAGCTTCGATGGTCAGCTCGGTCTCGTTCAGCTCGGCCAGCCGGTCAAGGTTGAGCACAGTGTATTCGGTGCGGAAGATATTGGTGAATCCGCGCTTGGGAAGACGGCGGTGCAGCGGCATCTGGCCGCCCTCGAAGCCGCGCATCATGCTCGAACCGGAGCGGGAACGCTGTCCCTTATGTCCGCGGGCGGAAGTTTTGCCGGTGCCGGAACCCATACCGCGTCCGACGCGCTTCTTGTTGCGGTTGGCGTTCTTAGGCGCCCTGAGTTTCGATAAATTCATGATTTCCTCGCTCAACGCCGGATGAGTCTGTGCTCAGCCGACTCGCTTATTGGGAGCAATGCAGCTCCCGTCTTGCGCCGTAAGGCGTTGCCCGAACGGCTAGTTCACGATCCGCACAAGATGCGGAATCGTCCGCACCATGCCGCGAATCGATGGAGTGTCTTCGCGCTCAACGATCTGGTTCAACCGCGTGAAGCCCAGGCCCTTGACGACCTTCTTGTGCTTCACCGGCGCCTGGATCATCGACCGGAAGTACTGAATCTTGATCTTCTGAATTTCCGCCATGACTATAGCTCCTGAACCTGCTTGCCGCGGAGGGCAGCCACTTCGGTGCGATCGCGCAACTGCACCAGCGCGTCGAAAGTGGCCTTGATCACGTTGTGCGGGTTGGCCGAGCCGAGGCTCTTGGTAAGCACGTTCTGCACGCCCGCCGAGGTCATCACGGCGCGCACCGCGCCGCCGGCAATGACGCCCGTTCCTTCCGGAGCCGGCTTCAGCATTACCTGTCCCGAGCCGAAGCGGCCCAGTACCTGGTGAGGGATTGTGGTCTCCGTGAGGTTGATGCGGACGAGATTTTTCTTCGCCGACTCAATGCCCTTGCGGATCGCCTGCGGTACTTCTTTCGCTTTGCCCGAGCCGTATCCGACCACGCCCGCACCGGGATCGCCGACTACGACCAGCGCCGCAAACGACATGTTTTTGCCGCCCTTGACGACCTTGGTGACGCGGTTAATCGCGACGACCTGATCCTTCAAGTTGAACTGACCGGCATCCAGTTTTCTCTTCAGTGTTGCCATTCGACCTGATCCTTCCCAAATCCTCTGTCATCCGACCGCAGCAGCGGAGGGACATTGCTTAACTTTTAGAACTCGAGACCCGCCTCGCGAGCGGCATCCGCCAACGCCTTGATACGGCCGTGATACAGGTATCCGCCGCGATCGAAGACGACCTTCTTGATGCCCTTTTCCTGCGCGCGCTCGGCGACAAGCTTGCCGATCTCCTTTGCCGCAGCAACATTGCCGCCGGTCTTAACCTTCGCAGAGACGGTCGAAGCCGACACCAGCGTTTCCCCCTGCGAGTCGTCAATTACCTGTACATAAATGTGGTTGAGCGAGCGGTATACATTTAGCCGGGGACGCTCCGGCGTGCCCTGCATTTTCGCGCGAATGCGATCATGCACGCGGCGCCGAATCTCGTTTCTTTTTCTCTGCGGAATCATCTTCTCTTCCTTCCTAATAGCGGAGCCGCCCTGCGGCCCCGTTCGGTTAACTGCAGCTATTAGCTTTTAGCTCCCTGGTCCATAGCTAAAATCTAGCGATTATTTCGCTCCGGTCTTACCAACCTTCTTCTTCAGCTTCTCGTCCGAGTAGCGCACGCCCTTGTTCTTGTACGGATCGGGCTTGCGCAGGGAGCGCATATCCGCAGCAACCTGGCCCACCTTCTGGCGGTCGATGCCGGAGACGGTAACCCGCGTCTGCTTGGGATCGACCACCGCCGTGATGCCGGTCGGGAGTGGAAACTCAATCTGGTGCGAGTAGCCCAGGGTGAAGACTACCGTGTTCTTGCCCTTAAGCTCGGCGCGATAGCCGATGCCGACAATGTCGAGATCCTTCGACCAGCCCTTGGTCACGCCCTCGATCGCATTGAAGACGAGCGCGCGCGTCAGGCCATGAACTGCCGCCTGCGAATCATCCTCGCGAACTGCGTGGACAAAGCCATCCTTCGTCTCGAGCTTGATGCCGGCAGGAATCACCTGCTCAACCTTGCCCTTCGGGCCTTCGACGACAACCGTATTGCCCTGCACCGTGTACTTCACGCCGCTCGGCAGCGGAATCGGCTTTTTTCCTATACGCGACATACTTCGAATCCTTTTTATGGCTTGCGAGTCCCGATTTTCATCGTTCCACTGCAGCCCGGCGAATCTTCCCGCCCTATTACTTATTCTCATCCCATGCCAACGGCATGGCCCAACTCATCGCGTCAGCACAAACGGCGCCGAAGGCGCGTCCCGCCGTGCGCGAAGCACTACCAGACTTCGCAGAGGATCTCGCCGCCAACCCCTTCGCGGCGCGCCTGTCGTCCGGTCATCACGCCGCGCGGCGTGGTAAGGATGCTGATGCCGAGTCCACCCTGCACGCGCTTGATCTCGTCGCGGCCGACATACACACGGCAGCCGGGACGAGAAACGCGGGAGAGATCGCGAATCGCAGCTTCGTTGTTCGCGCCGTACTTGAGGTACACGCGAAGAATGTTGCGGCCGTTCTCTTCGGTGGGCTTGTAGTTCGCGATGTAGCCCTCTTCCTTGAGGATGCGGGCGATTTCGGTCTTTAGCTTCGAGGCCGGAACATCCAGCTTCTGGTGACGCGCACGGATCGAATTGCGAATGCGGGTCAGAAAATCTGCTACTGGATCGGTCAAACTCATCGTTTCTCCTTCATTCCCCGTTCGTCCGCCGCGGCAGAAACCAGCGGGAATGGTTAAGCGTGATTCTTTATCACGCAAATTCTGGGTGCCCCATCTTTGCGCAGCTGTTGCGCAAAGGTGGGTCCTACCAAGAGCTCTTGACTACCCCGGGGATCTCTCCCTTGAGCGCCAGACCACGGAAGCACAAGCGGCAGACGCCGAACTTGCGCAGGAAGGCGCGGGGGCGTCCGCACAGCTGGCAGCGGTTATGCTGCCGGCTCTTAAACTTGGGCTTGCGGGCGTCCTTGACTCGTTTTGCAGTGGTTGCCATATCTTCTGTTCAGTCCTTATCTCGATACCGTTATGCGGCCGTGCGGAAAGGCATGCCGAACTGCTTGAGCAGCGCGCGCGCCGAGTTGTCATCCTGGGCCGTGGTCACGATCGTGATGTTCATGCCCTTCAGCTTGTCGACCTTCGCGTAGTCGATCTCCGGAAAGATCAGCTGGTCGCGAATGCCGAGCGTGTAGTTGCCGCGTCCATCAAAGCTCTTCGTCGAGACGCCGCGGAAGTCGCGCACGCGGGGCAGGGCGATCGAGATCAGGCGATCGAGGAACTCGTACATCGAGTCACCGCGCAGCGTCACCATCGCGCCGATCGGCATACCTTCGCGAACTTTGAAGGCGGCGATCGACTTCTTCGCGCGCGTCGTGACCGGCTTCTGTCCGGCTATCGCGGCGAGATCGGCGACGAGCGGATCGAGCATCTTCGAATTCTGCGTCGCTTCGCCGAGTCCCATGTTCACAACGATCTTTTCCAGACGCGGAACGGCCATTGTGTTCTCAAGGCTCAGCTCCTTCTGGAGCGCCGGCTTGATTTCCTTGTGGTACTTCTCTCTAAGTCTTGCTGCCATTGTCTTCTGTTCTTTCTCTCCGGGCTCGGAGTGGCTTACGCCGTATACCGTTGCGGAGTGTGCTCAATTGGACTAGCCGTCCAGGCAATCGCGCCTTGCGGCGCAAAAAAACCTTTTAGGCTCAACTACTTCTTCTTCGTCTTCGCGGCGATCACATTGCCGCACTTCTTGCAGACGCGCACCTTCGTGTCGCCTTCAAACCTGTGCCCGATGCGGGTCGGCCCACAATCAGGGCATACCAGCAGGACATTCGAAATATGAATCGGCGCTTCCTGCTCGGCGATGCCGCCTTTGATGTTCCGCTGCGGATTGGGGCGAACATTCTTCTTCACCATCCGCACGTGCTCGACGAGGATGCGGCTCTTATCCGGCAGCACGCTCAGCACGCGGCCCTGCTTCCCGCGGTAGGCGCCGGAGATGACTGCAACCTTGTCGTTGCGCTGTATGTTCAGGCTCATAATCTTTTCCTCTGCGGCTCGCGCCCGGTTAGATGACCTCGGGGGCGAGCGATACGATCTTCAGAAACTTCTTCTCGCGCAGCTCGCGGGCCACCGGCCCGAAGACGCGCGTTCCAACCGGCTCGCCGGCTTCGTTGATTAGCACGGCGGCGTTCGAATCAAAACGAATATAGGTTCCGTCGCGACGGCGGTACTCCTTGCGGGTGCGCACGATGACGGCCTTTACTACCTTGCCCTTCTTTACCTGCCCATCCGGGGCAGCTTCCTTGACGGCTGCTGTGACGATGTCCCCGAGTCCGGCCTTTTTGCCGCTTGCTCCGCCCAGGGGAAGAATCATCTGCAGCTTGCGGGCGCCGGAGTTATCGGCGACCTCCAGCATGGTTCTCATCTGCACTGCCATAGCGCTATCTCCTCAATCTCTTCTTCGCGCCTACTTCTCGGCGGCGGCCGCTTCTGCCTGCGCAAGCGCGGAGCGGCGGACAATCTCTTCCAGGTTCCAGCGCTTCAGCTTGCTCAGCGGACGCGTCTCACGAATGCGAACCATGTCGCCCACGCGCGCGGTGTTCTGCTCGTCGTGCGCATAAAACTTCTTGTTGGTCTTCATTACGCGCTTGTACTTCGGATGCGCCTTGCGCATCTCCACTTCCACGACGATGGTCTTCTGCATCTTGGTCGAAACGACCTGGCCGACCTTTTCGTTGCGGCGCGACTGCGCGGCGGTCTCTGTTGCGGTCTGTGCGGCTTCACTCATAACTTAGCGAGCCTCCTTCTTGGTCTTCGCGCTGGACTTCTTTGTCTTCGCAGGCGCGCTCGATTCAGCCACGGGCGTCTCGCCGTGCAGGCGAAGCTCGCGCTCCCGCGCAATCGTCTTGATGCGCGCAATGTCTTTCTTCAGCTCGCGGAGCTTCTTCACGCCCTCGTTCTGGCCAAGCTTTATCTGGAAACGCAGACGGAAAAGCTGCTCTGCCGCCTTCTTCTCTTCCGTGCCCAGCTCGCCATCGCTGAAGTTACGAATCTTTTCGAGTTCCATCTCTTCTTCTCTCCGGGACTAGGAACCTCATGCGATTCCGCGTATCCCTTGAATCAAAACTTACTTCGCAGCTACGACGACCTTTGCATCGTGACGCTGCACGAAACGTGTCTTCAGCGGAAGCTTGTGGGCGGCCAGACGCATTGCTTCCTGCGCCATTTCCACACTCACGCCCTCCATCTCGAAGAGCACCTTGCCCGGACGAACCACCGCGACCCAGTGATCGGGAGCGCCCTTGCCCTTACCCATACGGGTTTCGGCCGGCTTCTTGGTGACCGGCTTGTCGGGGAAAAGACGCAGCCAGATCTTGCCGCCACGCTTGATGAAACGGGTCATCGCTACACGGCTTGCTTCAATCTGCCGGTCGGTGATGTAACCGCACTCCATGACCTTCAGACCGAAATCGCCGAACGAAAGCTCGCTTCCGCGCCACGCCTTGCCGCGCATGCGGCCGCGCTGTTGCTTGCGAAACTTGACCTTCTTTGGCATCAACATAATGAAACCCTCGAAAACCAGCCATCAGCCATTAGCCAACAGCCATTAGTTCAAACTTTCCTGCGCCTTCGCCTCGGTGTCGCCAACTTCTTGCTGATGGCTAATCCCTGATGGCTAATGGCCGTTTTTAGAACACCGACGTCCCGACCGCGGACTGCGGCTCGCGCCGCTTCTGCTGGTAGATATCTCCGCGATAGATCCACGTCTTGACGCCGATAATGCCGTACGTCGTGTGCGCCTCGGCAAAACCGTAATCGATATCGGCGCGCAGTGTGTGCAGCGGAAGACGACCCTGCAGATACCACTCGGAGCGCGCAATTTCGTTGCCGTTCAGACGGCCCGACACGCGAACCTTGATGCCCTTACAGCCGAAGCGTAGAGCCGAGTCAACCGCCTTGCGCATCGCGCGGCGGAAACCAACGCGCTTCTCGAGCTGGAGAGCGATGCTCTCGGCGACAAGCTGAGCATCGAGCTCCGGCTTGTTCACCTCGAGGATGTCGATGAAGACATCGCGGTTGGTGCGCTTCTGCAGGTCGACCTTGAGCTTGTCGATCTCCGCGCCCTTGCGGCCGATGATGATGCCCGGACGCGCGGTGCGAATGATGATCCGGAGCTTGTTGCCCGGACGCTCGATCTCAACCGAGCTGACTCCCGCCGCCTTGAGCTTCTCCTTCAGCTCCTTCTTCAGCTTCACATCTTCGATGAGCAGCTTGTCGTAATCGCGCTCGACGAACCAGCGCGAACGCCATGGCTTGTTCACGCCGAGCCGAAATCCGTAAGGATGGACTTTCTGTCCCATAATTTCCCCTTAAACCTTCCTGCGCCTGACCTACTTCGCAGCCTTCTTCTTTGCTGCTGGTTTCTTAGCTACCGGCTTCTTTGCGGCAGCTTTCTTTGCCGGAGCCTTCTTCGCAGCGGCCTTCTTTGCCTTCGGCGCGGTCTCCTCGTCGCCCACCCGCGTGACCAGGCTCGACCGGTCGCTACCGCCGCGCTCAGCCACCGAGATCACGATGTGCGAGAGCCTCCGCTGATAGCGGTACGCACGCCCCATCGGAGCCGGACGGATGCGCTTCATGCGCGGCCCGTCATTCGCGACCGCCGTCTTGACATAGAGGTTGTCCACATCCACGTCGAGTCCCTGCTCCTGGCTCAGGTAGTTGGCGTTTTGCAGCGCCGACCGCAGAACCTTCTCGACCATGGGTGCGACAGCCTTCTTCGTAAAGGCCACCGTGTTCAGCGCCTCTTCCACGCTGCGGCCCTTGATCAGTTCCAGCACCAGCCGCGCCTTCTGCGGCGATACCCGCTGGAAGCGCGCCTGAGCTATGAATTCTCGTGTTTCCACTTGCATTGCCTAATCCTCTATCTGAGGGCTTCGCGGTAACCCTGCTCTCGCCCTCTTGCTTTACTCGCGCTCAGCGGCGCGAGCTCCGCAATTCACCCGTTCGTCTTCTTACTTCGGCTTGGCCGAAGTCTCCGCAGCCTTGGCCGAGTGTCCCTTGAAGGTGCGCGTCGCCGCGAACTCACCCAGCTTGTGGCCCACCATGTTCTCCGTCACATACACCGGCACAAACTTCTTGCCGTTATGGACTGCAATCGTGTGCCCCACCATGTCGGGGTGGATGGTGGACCGGCGCGACCAGGTGCGCACGACCTTCTTGTCGTTCGCCTGGTTCAACGTAGTGATCTTGACCATCAGGTGCCCGTCAATGAAAGGACCCTTTTTTGTCGACCGTGCCATATATCTCCTAAACAACTGCGCCCAACGCGCCTGTTCACCCTGCTACGGATCAGGCTTTCTAATCCCTGATCCCTGTTCCCTGCTCTTACTTCTTCTTCCAGCGGCTTACGATAAACGCATCGGTCCGCTTGTTGTTGCGCGTCTTGTATCCGCGCGTCGGCTGACCCCACGGAGTCACGGGATGACGTCCGCCCGAGGTCTTGCCCTCGCCGCCGCCATGCGGGTGATCCACTGGATTCATCGAGACGCCGCGGTTGGTCGGACGAATGCCCTTCCAGCGGTTGCGTCCCGCCTTGCCGATCGAAACGTTCTCGTGATCCGTGTTACCCACCTGCCCGATCGTCGCCATGCATTCGACCAGAACCTTGCGGGTCTCGCCGGAAGGCAGCTTCAGCAGCGCATAGTCGCCTTCCTTGGCAACCAGCTGCGCCGAAGAGCCGGCCGAGCGCACCATCTGCGCGCCCTTGCCCGGACGAAGCTCCACGTTATGCACCGTGGTGCCGGCAGGAATATGCTTGAGCGGCAAGGCGTTGCCGACAAGGATGTCAGCCTCGGGTCCGCTCATCACCTGCTGGCCAACCTTCAGGCCAACCGGCTGCAGGATGTAGCGCTTCTCGCCGTCGGCATAGCTGATGAGGGCAATGCGAGACGACCGGTTCGGATCGTATTCGATCGTCGCCACGCGCCCGGGAACGCCATGCTTGTCGCGCTTGAAATCAATCAGGCGCAGCTTTTGCTTGTGACCGCCGCCATGATGGCGGATGGTCAGGTCGCCGGAATTGCGGCGGCCGCCAGTGCGCTGCTTGATCGCCAGCAGCGGCTTGTACGGCTTGTCCGTCGTGATTTCGTCGTTGACCAGCGTGGTCTTGAACCGCAACGACGGCGTCATCGGTCGATATGTCTTAATCGGCATCGTGTCTTCTCTCTACCCGCAGGCCGCTTTCACCCGCGTTCGCCCGGCAAATCATCTCCGGACCCGATAAATCTCTTGCTAATCCCTAATAGCTAATCCTAATCACTAGAGATTGTTCACATAGTCCGGCATCTTCTCGCCCGACTTCAGGCGCACATACGCCTTCTTCCAGTCGGGACGATAGCCGGTAAACTTGCCCCTGCGGCGCTCCTTGCCTACATGGTTCGCGGTGCGAACTCCGGCAACCTTCACCTTGAAGAGCAGCTCGACGGCCTGCTTCACTTCCGTCTTGGTCGCCTTCGAAGCCACTTCAAATACCAGCGTCCCTTCGGCTTCCTTCGCAGTAAGACCCTTTTCGGTGATCAGCGGGCGGCGAATTACGTTATATGTCGTCGGCATTTAGGCCACCTCCGCTTTCTGACGCGGCGTTGTCCGCTTGGACACCGTCTTCTTCAGCGACTCCTGCAGGCCCTCGATCGCCGGCCGCGAGAAGATTGCCCGCTCATAGCGCAACAGATCGTAAGGATGCACTTCGTTATTCAGCATCAGCTCCACGCCCGCCAGGTTGCGCGATCCGAGAATCAGCGCCTGGCTGACTTCCTTGCCGTTCTCAACAAGCAGAGCCGTCCGCTTCGCTTCAAGCTTGTTCAGCGCCTGGCGATACAGCTTCGCCTTGGGCTCTTTCAGCTCCAGGGTGTCCACCACGATCAGCTTGCCGTCTGCCAGCTTGGCCGCCAGTGCCGAGCGCAGCGCGCCCAGCAACTTCTTGCGCGGAAACGCATAGTCATAGGAGCGGGGCTGCGGTCCGTGAACCGTGCCGCCATGCCGCCACAGGGGCGAACGCACCGAGCCGATACGCGCGCGGCCCGTGCCCTTCTGCTTCCAGAGTTTCTTGCCCGAGCCGGAGACCAGCTTGCGATTCTTCGTCGCCGCCGTTCCCTGGCGCAGCGCGGCGCGGTAGTGCTTCACCGCTTCCCAAAGCAGCGCCTCGTTCTGCTGGCCGAAAACCTCATCGGCCAGTTCGAGCGATCCTACTTTTTCTCCGCTCAGATTCAATACGTCAATGTTTGCCATCGTTTTCTCTTTCAAGCCCGAAGCACCTGCTCCGGCTCTGAACTTCATGCGTCTGACTAATGCGCCGCAAGGCGCTTACGCCCGACGCGGCTAGCGTCACTTCTTCTTGCCTGCAGCCTTCTTCGAAGCCTTCAGCGGATCGACCGTACCGCCACCGGCAAAGCCACGACGCTCACGCGGCGGAGCCTTGGCCTTCGAAATCAGCACATAGCCATCGCGAGGACCGGGGACCGCTCCCTCGACCATCAGAAGATTCTCGTCAAGGTCGATGCCGCGAATGCGCAGGTTGCGAACCGTTACCCGATCCACGCCCATGTGTCCCGGCATGCGCGTCTTGGGAAGCACGCGTGACGGAAACGATGACGCGCCGATCGAGCCCTGCACCTGGAACATGTGTCCGTGCGACTTCGGACCGCCGCCGAAATGATGGCGACGAATAACGCCCGCAAATCCGCGTCCCTTGCTCGTGCCGATCACATCGACATACTTCTCATCCGAGAAGATATCGACCAGGATCTTGTCACCGGCCTTCACATGGCCGTTGGTCTCGCCCTCAGCGGCAGGCTTCGTCTCTGTCTCGACGGCAACCTCGCGGATCATGCGCACCGGAGGAACATCGTTCTTCGCGAAGTGACCCTGCTGAGGCTTGGTCACCTTCGAAGCCTTCACAAACTCGACCAGACCAATCTGCGCGGCATCATAACCGTCTTTCGCAGCTGTCTTCAGCTGAGTAATCACGCATGGGCCTGCCTGCAGGACCGTGATAGGGTGAACCTCACCCTTCTCATCGAATACCTGCGTCATGCCGATCTTCTTGCCCAGAATTCCTGTAACTGCCATCTTCTTCTCTCCTCATCATGCCTGCGCGATTTCCGCAGTCACTGAAGGCGTCTCGTTCTTTATGCGCCCATCAGGGCGCGTTTCGCCGTGCGCGTAGCACCGGCCAGCGTCATTTTTCGAAGGCCTTGATCTCGACGTCCACGCCCGCAGGCAGGTCGAGCTTCATCAGCGCGTCCACTGTCTGCTGGGTGGGCTCGAGGATATCGATCAGCCGCTTGTGCGTGCGGATCTCAAAGGCCTCGCGCGATTTCTTGTCGACGTGCGGCGAACGCAGCACGCAATACTTGTTCTTCACCGTCGGCAGCGGAATCGGCCCCGCCACCTGCGCGCCCGTACGCTTCGCGGTGTCCACAATCTCGCCCGTCGAAGTGTCGAGCACCCGGTAGTCATAGGCCTTCAGCCGGATGCGAATTCTCTGTCCAACCATCGTCATTCAATCTTTCTGCGAGCCGGGGATTTTTCTCTCCAGCCCGCTTACCCCTATGCGCCGCAAGGCGCGTGTGCCTGGACGGCTAGTCCCTACTGAATAATCTCGGAGATGGTGCCTGCGCCTACGGTGCGTCCGCCTTCGCGGATTGCGAAGCGCAAGCCCTTCTCCATCGCCACCGGAGTGTGCAGCTCGATCTCCAGCGAAATATTGTCGCCCGGCATCACCATCTCCGTGCCCTCAGGAAGCTTCGCCGAGCCGGTCACGTCCGTTGTCCGGAAGTAGAACTGCGGACGATAGCCATTGAAGAACGGCGTGTGACGGCCGCCTTCGTCCTTCGACAGCACATAGATCTCGCCCTTGAATTTGGTGTGCGGCGTGATCGAAGCCGTCTTGGCCAGAACCATCCCGCGCTCCACGTCTTCCTTGGGAATGCCACGCAACAGAAGTCCCGCATTGTCGCCGGCCAGACCTTCATCGAGCTGCTTCTTGAACATCTCAACGCCGGTGACAACCGTCTTGCGGGTCTCGCGGAAGCCGACAATCTCCACTTCCTCGCCCACCTTCACCTTGCCGCGCTCGATACGGCCCGTAACCACCGTGCCGCGCCCCGAGATCGAGAAGATGTCTTCGATCGGCATCAGGAAAGGCTGATCAATCGCGCGCGCCGGCAACGGAACATTCGCGTCCACCGCGTCCATCAGCTCGTCGATCTTCGCTTCCCACTGCGCCTCGCCGTTCAGCCCGCCTAATGCAGAACCGCGGATCACCGGCACATCGTCGCCCGGGAAGTTGTACTTCGACAGCAGCTCCCTGACTTCCATCTCCACCAGGTCCGTCAGCTCCGGATCCTCAACCGCATCGCACTTGTTCAGGAACACCACGATGTAGGGCACGCCTACCTGGCGGGCCAGACAGAACGTGCTCCTTGGTCTGCGGCATCGGTCCGTCAGTCGCCGCAACCACCAGGATCGCGCCGTCCATCTGCGCCGCGCCCGTGATCATGTTCTTGATGTAGTCGGCGTGGCCCGGGCAGTCGACGTGCGCATAGTGGCGCTTCGCCGTCTCGTACTCCACGTGCGCCGTCGCAATCGTGATGCCGCGCTCCCGCTCCTCGGGAGCATTGTCGATTGAATCAAACGAACGAAACGAGTTCTTCGGGTTGTGCTTCGACAACACCTTGGTGATCGCCGCTGTCAACGTCGTCTTGCCGTGATCAATGTGCCCGATCGTCCCCACGTTCACGTGCGGCTTCGAACGGTCAAATTTCTCCTTACCCATACCTGTTCCCTCTCTCGTCCTATAACTCAGTTCAATGTTTCAGCGTTTGCAATCCGGAGCTTCTCAATTAGCTCCAGCAGATCACGCCTGCTTACCGTAAACCTCACAGAAGTTCCATCTATCTCGTTCCAACGGTCATGCAAGAGGCGCCAGAAGCATTTCTCTAACATGTTTTCACCAGGGCCACTCCACTTCTCAGCTTCCGCCCTGGCTTCGTCGTCAAACTCCACCGTAACTTCTGTGTTCGAACCTTCAATCCACTTGCCGGTGTTCGTACTTATCACGTACATCCGGCGTCCAAAATTGTTACTTGCCTTGGTTCCGGCTGATGATCTCTTCCGAAATCATGCGCGGAGCCTCTTCGTAGCGCGCAAACTGCATGGTGTAGGAAGCGCGACCCTGCGTCGATGAGCGGATATCGTTCACGTATCCGAACATCTCCTTGAGCGGCACCATCGCCTTGATCACCTGCGACCCGCCCGAGTGCTCCATGCCCTCGATGCGGCCGCGGCGCGAGTTGATGTCGCCGATGATCGTGCCCATGTGCTCTTCCGGAACCGTCACTTCGACGGCCATAATCGGCTCAAGCAGTACCGGGCTCGCCTTCTTCGCAGCTTCCTTGAATGCCATCGATCCGGCAATCTTGAAGGCCATTTCGTTCGAGTCGACTTCGTGGTAGCTGCCGTCGAAGAGGGTGACCTTGAAGTCCACCATTTCATAGCCGGCCAGCACGCCGTTGTGCGACGCTTCCCGAACTCCCTGCTCGGTCGGCTTGATGTATTCCTTCGGAACCACGCCGCCACGGATCGCGTCGATGAACTCGTAGCCCTTGCCCGGCTCGTTCGGTTCCAGCTTGATCTTCACGTGGCCGTAGTTGCCCGAACCACCCGTCTGGCGGATGTACTTGCCTTCCGCCTCGGCGGGCTTGCGGATCGTCTCGCGGAACGCCACGCGCGGCTCGCCAACATTCGCCTCCACCTTGTGCTCGCGCTTCATGCGGTCGACAAGGATTTCGAGGTGCAGCTCGCCCATACCGCTGATGATCGTCTGGCCCGACTCCTCATCGGTGCGCACCTTAAAGGTGGGATCCTCATCAGCCAGCCGTGCCAGCGCCAGACCCATCTTCTCCTGGTCGCTCTTGGTCTTCGGCTCGACAGCAACCGAGATCACCGGCTCTGGGAAGTCGATCGCACTCAGCGCGACAGGGTGCTGCGGCGAGCACAGCGTGTCGCCAGTCTTCAATTCTTTGAGGCCCACGCAGGCGCAGATGTCGCCGGCGTAGATCTCGGTGATGTCCTCACGCTTGTTAGCGTGCATCTTCACCAGGCGGCCTACGCGCTCGGTCTTGCCGGTGCGCGGATTGAGAACCGTGTCGCCTGTCTTCAGAACGCCTGAGTAGAGGCGGATGAAGCCCAGCTTACCGAAGGGATCGTTGATCAGCTTGAAACCCAGGGCTGAAAACGGAGCATCGTCTTTGGCTTCACGAATCAGCGTGACTGACGGATCGTCCGGATCGATGCCCTCGACTGGAGGCACATCGAGCGGGCTGGGCAGATAGTCAACCACAGCGTCGAGCAGCGTCTGGACGCCTTTATTCTTGAAGGCCGAACCGCACATCACCGGGAAGACCTTCATGCCGATGGTGGCGCCGCGCAGAGCCTTCTTCAGCTCTTCGGGAGTTGGCGTCTCGCCCTCGAGGAACTTGTGCAGCATGTCGTCGTCATTTTCGGCGACGGTCTCGATCAACTGCATACGGAAGGCCTCGGCCTTCTTGAGCATCTCGGCGGGCACTTCTTCAATCGTGTACTTCGCACCCATCGTCTCGTCGTTCCAGACAATCGCGCGCATTTCAATCAGGTCGACAACGCCGCGGAATTTCGCTTCGGCGCCGATCGGAATCTGGATGGCCACCGGACGAGCGCCCAGGCGCTTGCGGATGGTCTCGATGACATGCTCGAAATCCGCACCTGCCTTGTCCATCTTGTTGACGAAGCAAATGCGCGGAACCTTATATTTGTCGCCCTGCCGCCAGACGGTCTCGGTCTGCGGCTGCACACCGGAGACGGAGTCGAACAACGCAACCGCGCCGTCGAGAACGCGCAGCGAGCGCTCTACCTCGGCGGTAAAGTCCACGTGGCCGGGCGTATCAATAATATTGATGCGGATGTTATTCCATGTGCAGGTGGTCGCGGCGGAGGTAATCGTGATTCCGCGCTCCTGCTCCTGCTCCATGTAATCCATGGTCGCCGTACCCTCGTGCACCTCGCCGATACGGTGCGTGATGCCCGTATAGAAGAGGATGCGCTCGGTCGTCGTCGTTTTTCCGGCGTCGATGTGCGCCATGATTCCGATGTTCCGGCAACGATTTAACGGTACTTGACGTGCCACTGTTTCTTCTCTCTGCTTCTCTCAGACCCTTAAGGCCCAAGGTTCAAATTCCCTACGGGAGCAGCTTTCTACTCCCACCTTCATCTTTTCCTCTCACGCACCGGCCCAGATGCGCCGAAGGCGCGATTGCCTGGACGGCAAGTCCTTACCAGCGGTAGTGCGCGAAGGCCTTGTTGGCTTCGGCCATGCGGTGAACATCTTCCTTCTTCTTCATCGCCGCACCGCGACCGTTGGCTGCGTCGAGCAGCTCGTTGGTCAGCTTGTCGATCATGCCCTTCTCGCCCCGCGCCCGGCCGTAGGAAACCAGCCAGCGGATCGCCAGCGATGTGCGCCGCTCGGGATTCACTTCGATCGGCACCTGGTAGTTCGCGCCACCCACGCGGCGCGTCTTGACCTCAAGCAGCGGCTTGCAGTTCTCTACCGCCTTCTTGAAGAGAGTCAGCGCCTCGGCGCCGCCCTTTTGCTCCAGGTTCGTCATCGCGGTGTAGAAGATTCCCTGCGCCGTCGACTTCTTGCCGCCCCACATCATGGAGTTGACGAACTTCGTCACCAGCGTCGAGTTATAAACCGGGTCGGCAGCGACCTCACGTTTGGCGATATGACCTTTTCTCGGCATAGTTCCTTAATCTCTCTTCATTCCAGGGCTTCGCGGTAAATCCGCTCTCGCCCTCTTGCTTTGCTCGCGCCTTTCCAGCGCTCGCTCCGCAATTCACCCCAACTGCAAACTCGTTCTGACTGCCCGGATCCAGATCGCGCCGAAGGCGCTATTGCCTGGACGGCCAGTCCCGCGCAGTCCTACTTCTTGCCTGCGGCTGCGCCGGCCTTGGCACGCTTCGCTCCATACTTCGAGCGGCTCTGTGTGCGCTTGACCACGCCCACTGAATCCAGCGTTCCGCGAACGATGTGATAGCGCACACCCGGCAGATCCTTCACACGGCCGCCGCGGATGAGCACGATCGAGTGCTCCTGCAGGTTGTGACCCTCGCCGGGGATGTACGACGTCACTTCGATGCCGTTCGTCAGACGGACACGGGCAACCTTGCGGAGCGCCGAGTTCGGCTTCTTGGGCGTCTGCGTGTAAACGCGCGTGCAAACTCCGCGCCGCTGCGGCGATCCCTGCAGTGCAGGGGAGGCCGTCTTATACCGCGGTGCGGTGCGACCCTTCCTTACCAGCTGACTGAATGTAGGCAAACCAAACTCCTTACCAATCCAAACCGTTTCCGCAACACGTCGCAGAAGTCCGCCCGCACCCATTGAAACGCTGTCACAGCGTTTCGGTGCGAGTCGCAATCTTCCCCTGCTTCGCGTCCGCCTTACCTTAATCCCAGACGAGAACCCCGACGGTGGCCGAGCGTGCTTTCAAACCCGCTTTCGAGCGGATTCAGGAAGCAGCCAACTCCGTTTCGCTGGTTCCGGCCTGCATAGCCCGCCAAGGTGGCGGGTGTCGCGGGCCCAATGCGATCAGATCATGCGATCTGTCCCTGCCGCACGAGTCCGGCAAAGACTCACAGAATCCCGAGCCCGCCTTTACATCCGCGAGCCATCTGTGACCATTCACTGCTGAGCCTCTCGATTTCCCGTTACACACAGGAAAATTGAGCGCACTCGTGGAACCTTTTAAGAATAACAAGAGGTGGGGTTATCGTCAACGAATGTCGGCCAGTTGTCATGAATATTTCGCGCGGCAACAGCGTCCAGCCCGCATTCCCGTCATTCTCCTCTCATTTTATCAGCCAAACATCACCACAATCGCCTTTATCCCCGCCTGCTGCGCCCGCGCGAAGCATCTGCTAGCATCGCTAACCATGAATGCTCGCCGTCTCGCCTTGCCTGTCTTTTTCAGTCTTCTAGCTGTTGTCAATCCCACCGCCTTCAGTCAGAGTGCCGCCCCTGCCCACGACCCGCGCATCGGCCAGATCCTCGAATCACTGGAGCAGGTTCACCCGATCCAGCAGACTGACCTCTCGCCCAATGGCAATTTCATCGCCTGGAGCGCTGGTGGCATCGAGGTTGCCCCCCTGAACGAGCCCTCCCACCCGAAGGCGGTAACTGCATGCGCCTCTGGCGAAAAAGGGCGGGACGGCGGCTTCGCATGGTCGCCCGACTCGAAGCAGCTGGCGTTCTTCTCCAACTGCACTCCCGACCACAAGCCGGCGATTTTCCTGGCGAGCCCCGGATCGGACACCGCTCCCCGCCTCCTCGCTCCGCTCAACGGCTTCGCCAAAGACCTGCAATGGTCTCCTGACGGCAAATTCCTCAGCTTCCTATATGTAGAAGGAGCCACCCGCCCCTCTGGCGCGCTCGCCGCCATGAAACCACCCTCCGGAGTCATCGGCGTCGAGGGCCTCGAAGTCCAGCGCGTGGCCGCGGTCGACGCATCCAGCGGCAACCTCACGCAGATCACTCCGGCAAGCTTCCACGTCTACGAATTCGACTGGTCGCCGGACTCGCAGAAACTCGCCTACATCGCCGCCCCGCCTCCCGGTGAAGACAACTGGTGGACCGCGAAACTCTACACCCAGGCGATCAGTGGACAGCCAGACATTCTCGTCGATCCCACCAGCGGCAAAAGCGCAGTCTTCGGGCAGCAACTCGCTGTGCCCCGCTGGTCTCCCAATGGCTCCCAGATCGGCTTCATCAGCGGACTCATGTCCGACCAGGGCTCAACCGGGGGAGACATTTATATCCTGCCCTCTGCGGGAGGCGACCCCAAGGACGTCACTCCCAATCGGAAGGCCAGTCCTTCCTGGTTCGAATGGCTGGACGAACACCAGCTTGGCATCGCCGAGTTTAAGAGCGGCTCATCGCATCTGTTCGTCTATGACATCAACACGCAGCAGGAGTCCTCCGAGCACAACCTCACGCTACCCGATTCCGTCGGAGCCGGCGGCCTCGAGATGCGCATCTCGGTCACAAATACCAATAACATCGCTTTCATCCGCAGCTCCTTCTCTCGCCCTCCCGAGGTCTGGGCGGGCAGCCTCATGGACCTGAAGCAGATCACCCACCTCAACGACGGCCTCAAACCCGCGTGGGGCAAGGCGGAATCCGTCGAGTGGCAGAACGAAGGCTTTGACGTCCAGGGATGGCTCCTCTATCCGGCCGATTACGACCCCGCGAAGAAGTATCCTCTTATCGTCTACGTCCACGGCGGACCCTCCTCCGCCGTCGTCCCGCGCTGGCCGGGCGCGCGCTTCGGGGCCGCGCCGTTTTCCGCGCTGGGTTACTTCGTGCTCATGCCCAATCCGCGCGGCAGCTACGGCGAGGGAGAGAAATTCACCCAGGCCAACCGCAAGGACTTCGGCTACGGCGATCTGCGCGACATCCTCGCCGGCGTCGACACGGTCACGAAGAAGTTTTCCGTCGACCCGGAAAAGGTCGGCCTCACCGGCTGGAGCTATGGCGGATTCATGACCATGTTCGCCGTCACCCAGACCAATCGCTTTCGCGCTGCCGTCGCCGGAGCCGGAATCGCCAACTGGCAGAGCTACTACGGCGAGAACTCCATCGACGAATGGATGATTCCCTTCTTCGGCGCGTCGGTTTATGACGATCCGGCGGTCTATGCCAAGAGCTCGGCGATCAATTTCATCCGGCGGGTCAAGACTCCCACCCTGGTTGTCGTCGGCGACCGCGACGGAGAGTGCCCGGCGCCGCAGTCTTTCGAATTCTGGCATGCCTTGCGCGACCAGCACGTGCCGACCCAGCTCGTCGTCTATCCCAACGAAGGCCACGGCTTCGTCGATCCCGCTCACAACCGCGACGTGCTCGAGCGGGCGCTGGCGTGGTTCGAGGAGTACATGCGGTAAGGAGCAAGCGATCGGGGTTCAGCGAGCCGGCAGGCGGAGGTCTACGGACATCTCAAGCATTTCCTGGCCACTGGCCCCTGACGCTGAACGCGGCTCCCTTGCCTATGCCTCTTTCACCTTTTACACTCAAGCTTCGAGCCCTTGAGCACAAGCACGCTTCGACACTTCAGGCTGGAAAGACCGTTCGCGCCATCAGGCTCGGGCGGGGAGGTTTCATGCAGCGGTATCTCGCCCTTATAGCGTTGTTCCTTTTTTCTCTTCCCGTAGGCCTTTCGATTTCTGGTTGCGCCACCAACGTCGGCGCATACTGCAACGGGCTCGGTTACGGCCCCAAGACCAACGCCGTTGCCTCGATCGCCCTCAATCCAGCGACTACCGGCATCTCGCTTTCCTGGGGACAGATCGGTCAGCTCTCGCAGCCTACGGCTGAGAACTGCAAAGGCTCTTCGGCCACCGTCTCCAAGTACAACTACGGCAGCAGCAACCTGCTACTGGCCGATATCTCGCCCACCGGTTCTGTCTGCGGCGGTACTTGGAACCGCAATAGCCCAGGCGGCATCGCCGACTATACCATCTGCACACCGCCAGCCGGATCGAGTACAGGGCAATGCACAGCGACCAGTTGCGGCGTAGTGCAGATGACTGCATCGGGAGCCGGCGTTACCAGCAACCCGGTGCCTGTGTATGTTCACCCTCCGATCACGGCTATCAGCATCGCACCGGATGCCCAGACCAGTTGCACTTCTCAGAACCAGAATGGCCCGCTGCTCACCGCCTTCACAACGGTTCTGGGACCAGATGCCATTCCCATACCCGACGGTCAGAATGGCCAGCCGAACTATGTCGGAACCATCAACTACACGGCCGTCAACGGGACCATCGTCACTATCAACAACACCAGCACGAGCGACACGGGCGTGAACGGCACGACCATCGCCAACCAGCCGGGATCGACGGTCATCAATGCGGGCGTGTCGATCGCCAGCTCCGGTTCGGCCGCGGGATACTTCTACACCTGCCCGCCCAAGAGCATCGCCCTCACGATCAATGGAAGCGACAGCGCGGTCGTCAAGCAAAACAGCCCGCAAAACATCACCGCTGTCATCACCGATACTAACGGCGAGATCCTCAACGGCCTTACTCTCGACTACATCTCGACGCAGCCGCAGGAAATCGCTGTGAGCGCAACGGGACAGGTCAGCTCCACCTTTCCCAGTGCCACGGCTATCACCGGCATTTGCCAGCCCGGCTCCTGCAATCCTGCTCCGGTCAGCCAGATCGGCATCTTCGGCACTGGCCTGCCGGTGGTCGGCAATAAGCTCAGCGTCACCTCGCCTGGGCGCAGCAGCAACTATATCTGGATGGCGTCGACCCAGTCGCAGTTCTTCAGCAACATAGATCTCACCACAGGCACACCCGGCTCACCCGTCAGGCTGCCTTATCCGCCGAATTCCATGGTGCTCGACCAGGGAGGCAACAACCTTTACTTCGGCAGCTATCGCGAGCTGATGGTCTACAGCGCGATCAGCAACACCCTGGGCAAAGAGGACACGTCGGTTCCCGGCGTGGTCCTGGCCGTTTCTCCCGACAGCTCGACCGTGGTGATCAATGACCAGCTGCGCCAGGTGATCTATCTCTACACCGTATCGAGCGGCACCAACACCAGCATCGGCGGTCTGGCGACGCGCGCGGCATTCTCGCCCGACGGAAAGAACGCCTACATCGTCGGCCCGGACACCCTCTACGTCCACAACGCCAGCACCGGCTGGAGCACCTATGACATCTCCGGCACCGAACCGGCGCCAGCCTGCACCCTCAATAACAACAGCCCTCTCGCTGCCGGCACAGGCACTTATAATCCCTTCTGCGGACCCGACCTGGCCATCACCGTACCCAGTATCGGGCCCTTCATCACCGGCACGCAGACCACGGCCCACGGTTTCTGCCCGAACGTTACCGTGAAGCCACCCAGCTACTATCCGCTGGCCGCGACCGTAGGAGCGACCACCGAGCACCTTGCTGCGACCAACGACGGCAATCATATTCTGGGCGCGAGCCTCAGCCAGGGACTCACCGACATCAGCGTCGCGATTCCCATCGGACCATGCCCGCCCACGAACACCGGCATCCAGCTTTCGCCTACGTTCAATCAGTACCCGCTGGCCGGCATCAGTCCGTCGGAGATCGACCAGGTCGTCGCCTCGCCCGACTCCTCGGTTGCATTCGTGACCTATAACTCCGCGTCCGCCACGGGACTCCTGCCGGCGTATGTTCCCTCCACGAGAACGCTGAGCAATGTGCAGCTCTCAGGCACCGCCCAGGCGCCGATTGCGGGAATCTTCTCTCCGGACGAGACCGTCTTTTTCGTGAGCACCTCGGGAGACAACCTGATTCATTTCATCAACCCGGTGACTCTCACGGACACGCAGACCATCAATCCCAATCTCACTGATCCGAACGGCAAGCCGGTAGTGCCGCAGATGCTGGCCGTCAAGCCGCGGCCCACAACCTAGGGAAGACACGGCAGCAGTCCGGAAACAAAACTTCGCCGCAAAATACGAAAAGCCTGTCACAAGTGACAGGCTTTTCGTGTCCAAGGAGCTACCGTTCCCCCAAACTGCAACCCCCTTGACACACTCAGAGTCTCGCATTCCGGCTGAGTATTGAATCCCACTTCCTTCTCAATCCACTAGCACGAGAGTGCTATCTACCCGACCCGCTTCGATAGAAGCCGATTTACAACTCATCCCGGAATGCCTGGCCACCTCGCCTGTTACTTTCGACATCTCACCCACGCTCGGTCCTCGGAAGTATTTTGGTATCTTAGGAAGAATTGAGAGATTTCGGACATCTATGCCAGACGGGGTAAGCCTAGGACCGTGAAGAGGGGAACGTCGTACTTCTGTCCGCTTGCCTCGTTTCAGGATTTTCTTTTCCCGTGGGACGATGCCCATCGAGGGTCCTTTCCAGGGTCGCTGTAATGCGGAGTCTCCTCTCGTCTGCGCACCACTAAAAATAGTCAGGAGGATGCCTGCCGCGGCGGGCTGGTCGTCTCTTTTGTCCAGTTACTGCTGCTTCGAATCCCCCAATGCCCGAACTCTGTAGCCCATCGCTGCGAATCGCGTTGCGACCACTGACCGTGTGGCTCGCGGTTCTATGTCTCGCCTGCGCCGCGGCGCGAGCTCAGGCTAACTCGGGCGGAGTCACCGGCAGTGTCGTCGATCCGGCCGGAGCGCTCGTCCCCTCCGCGTCCATCCGCCTGGCTTCAAGCCGCCGGCAATTGACCACCACCTCGGATTCGCTGGGCAGCTTTCGCTTCTCCAGCGTGGTTCCGGACAAATACCTTCTCACCGTCGAAGCGCGCGGCTTCAGAAGCGAGCAGCGAAACGTCGAGGTGCATCCCGGCCAGGTGCTGCGCATCGCCGTATCCCTGAAGATCGAGGTGCAGCGCGAGCAGGTCGCGGTCACCGGCGAGATCCTCGACTCCAGTCCCGACCACAACGCGGGCGCAATCGTCCTTAAGTCTTCCGATCTCGCAGCGCTTTCGCCGGACCCGCAGCAATTACAGCTTCAGCTTGAGGCCATGGCCGGTGGAGACTCGGGCGCAATGCTCCTTGTCGATGGATTTACAGCATCCCGCCTTCCCCCCGCCTCCTCGATCCGCGAGATTCGCATCAACACGAATCCCTTCTCTTCGCAATTCGACACGACCGGCGCAGGGCGCGTGGAAATCCTCACCAAGGCCGGCTCCGACGCCCTTCATGGATCCCTGACCCTGCTCGGCGACGACTCAGCGCTAAATTCGCGTAATCCTTTCGTGCAGGAACAGCCGCCTTACTCCTCCTTTTATTCCGAGGGTGCCATCAGCGGCCCAATGACCAAGGACAGCTCCTGGTTCCTGACTGGAGATCAGCAGACGGTCGGCGCGCAGTCCTTCGTCCACGCTGCGACCTCGACCACAGGGCCTGCATACACGGCGACCATCGACAGCCCGCAAACTTCGGTCGATGCCGGGCCGCGCATCGATTTTCAGCTCGGAAATATCCAGACCATAAGCCTGCGCTACCAGTTCGGTCACCAGACGCAGGACAATCTGTTGCAAAATCAACTGTCATTGCAGACCCAGGCCATCGACACCCGCCACACCGACCAGACCTTTCAGCTCAGCGATACCCAGGTCTACGGCCCCCGCGTGATCAACGAGACGCGCTTCCAGTTCATGCGCACCAACGACAGCTCCGTCTCGATCGACGGCTCGCCCACAGTCACGGTGCAGGGAGCCTTCAACGGAGGCGGCAACAATCTCGGCCAGCTTCATGACGGGCAGAATCACTACGAGTTGCAGAACTACTCCTCGGTCCTGCTCGGCTCGCATCTCCTGCGCTTTGGCGCGCGGCTCCGCGACGTCCAGGACGGCAACTCATCGTCGGCCGGCTTCAACGGCCAGTTCATCTTTCCCTCAATCGACGCCTACAACATCACCGAAGAAGGAATCGCCCACGGTCTTACTCCCGCCGAGATTCGCGCCCTGGGAGGCGGCGCCAGCCAGTTCTCGATTATCCAGGGCAGGCCCGAAATCTCGGTCAACGTCGCCGACCTCGGCGTCTACATCGAGGACGAGTGGAAGATGACCTCCAACATGACCCTGACTCCCGGCCTGCGTTACGAGACCCAGGGCGGCATTCCCGACCATGCCGACTTCGCTCCCCGCCTGAGCTACGCATGGGCGATCGGAGCCACTAAAGACAATCCGGCCAAAGCCGTGCTGCGCGCCGGGATCGGCGTTTTCTACGGCCGCTTTCCCAGCGACCTCATCCTGAACGCCCGCCGTCAGAATGGCATTCTGCAGCAGCAATACGTCGTCAATGCGCCCGACTTCTATCCCAGCGTCCCGCCCATCGACATGCTTGGGCCGGCGACGCTGCCCACCATCTACCAGATCAGCCCTGCCCTGCATGCGCCCATCACCGTGCAGCAAAGCATCGGCCTCGACAAGGAATTCTTCAAGCACCTGACGCTTTCGGTCGATTACACCTACTACCGGGGTGTCGATCAGTTGATCACACGCAACATCAATGCCCCGCTCCCCGGCACCTACAATCCCGCGGACCCCACCAGCGGCAAGCGCCCGCTGGGAACGCTGCAGAACATCTACCAGTACGACTCTCTTGCAACAACGAAACGCCACCGCCTCTATACCAACTTCCACCTGCGTCTGAATCCCGTTCTGCTCTATGGCTACTACATCTTCGGATACAGCAACAGCAACACCGGCGGACCCAGCAGCTTCCCCTCAAACCAGTACGATCTGCACGTCGACTACGGGCGCGCCTCCAACGATATCCGCAACCGCCTTTATTTTGGCGGACTGGTGAGGATGCCCTTCAAGTTCCAGCTCAACCCCTTCCTGATTGCTCAATCCAATGCGCCGTTTAACATCACGGTAGGGCAAGACCTCAACGGCGACTCGCAGTTCAACGACCGCCCGGCCTTCGCAACCGATCCGACCCGCCCCAGCGTCTATCGCACCAAGTGGGGGAACTTCGACGCCGATCCACTGCCGGGACAGAAAATCATCCCCATCAATTACGGGACCGGGCCCTCGTTCGTCATGCTGAATCTTGCGCTCACGCGGAATTTCAGCTTCGGACCGCCGCTGGCCGACCAGCCTGCTCCGGCAGTCGTGACGCCGGGAAAGACTCCCGGCAAAACGGAGATCGGCCGCCGCTACACCATGAATCTCGGCCTCAACGTGCAAAATGTCTTCAACACGGTAAATGGCGGAACGCCAGTCGGCGTGCTGGAATCGCCTCTCTTCGGCCAGTCGACAACCCTCTCGACGACGCAGTACTCCCTCACCCAGGCCAACCGCATCGTGTATCTGCGCATGAGGCTGGACTTCTAGTCGTCAATACTTTTGATCGTCAGGCCCGGTCGTAGAAACGGAAGAAGAGTGACGGCTTCGAGACCGCTTCCGAGCGGGCCGCTAATTCGGCCAGCTGCTGGTTGTTCAGCGGAGTGAAATCGCGCGCCAGCTGGACATTTTCTTCAAGCTGCGCGATCGAGTCGCATCCGATAATGATCGTCGAGACCGGCTGCGACAGCGTGTAGTACACCGCCTCCCGCATCTTCAGTGTGCCCGGACTCGTAGCGATGACCATCCCTTCCCAGGAATGCTTCTGCTGCTCGAGCGGCGGCGGCGTCCACGACGCCAGCAGCCGTCCCCGCGCCGGAACCTTCATGCCGATGATGCCCATCTGCTTCTCCACCGCCAGCGGCAGAAGCTGATCTCCAAAGCTGTAGTGGTGCGGGTCAGCCGCGTTCATCGCCATCAGAATGCAGTCAAATGGATAGCGATGGATGCACTCCATCAGCGAGTCCGGGCGATAGTGGCCCGTGATGCCGAGGTACCGGACAACCTTCTGCTCCTTCATCTCCAGCAGCGCTTCCATTGCGCCGCCCTTGGCGAAGACCTCGTTCACATCCGTCATCGTGCCGATGTCGTGAAGCTGCCACAGATCCACATGATCGGTGTTCAGAAGTTGCAGAGACTTCTCGATCATCTGCATCGATCCGTCGCGCGTGCGCTCCTTGGTCTTGGTCGCCAGAAAAGCTTCGTTCCGGCGCCGCTTCATCACCTGGCCGACATACTGTTCGCTCCAGCGCTCCGGCCCGCCGTAGATCGACGAGGTATCGATGTAGTTCACCCCCAGATCGAGCGCCCGGTCGACAATCGGAACGGCAATATCAAAATTGTTCGCCTTTTCGAGCGCGGCCTGGCCGCCAAGCGAGAAGATTCCCACCTTGTACCCGGTCTTGCCCAGGTTTCGCATGGGCATCGCCGCCTGCGTATGCGGATTCGAAGGCATCGCCGGCAATGTGCTCGCAACCGCTGCTCGTGCCGGCAGCGCCGAGCCGGCTAGAACCGCTGCGGTTACGGCTCCTGACTTCTTGAGAAACTCGCGGCGGTCGTGACTATTTGCCTTGCTCATGGCTGCACCTCGTTTCGACGGACTGAGCTGCCTCAAATCCGTTCTACCACAACAATGGTATTGCCTACCGTCGCAGATCGCGACATAACTCTTGAGCTATGAGGAACGTTCTGACTTTCCGGCGGTTATCCGATCGACACCCGAATGTGTCAGAATCAGCAAGCAAGACCTCGATGGCTTCGCACAGTTCCATCACCGACGACCCGAATCTCCGGGACCTGCTCGTCTTCCACAATGTCGCGCGGGCGTTGACCTCCTCGCTCGACCGCGACGCCATTTTGCGCGCCATCATGCAGCAGATGGAGCAGTTCTTCAAGCCTGAAACCTGGTCCCTCCTCCTGCTCGATGAGCCACGCAAAGAGCTGTACTACGCCGTTGCCGTCGGCCATACCGAGGCCGACCTCGCTAGCCTGCGGGTCCCGGTCGGAAAAGGCCTGGCAGGATGGGTAGCGGCGCATGGTGAGAGCCTGATCGTTCCCGAAGTTCACCAGGATCCGCGATTCGACCCCCGCTTCTCGGCCCCCGGTGAAAAGAACGGCCCCGGCAGACCCTCGCGTGTGCGCTCGGCGATCTGCATGCCGCTGCGGTCGAAGCTGCGCACCCTGGGAGTAATCGAGCTCCTTAATTGCCGCCTCGATACCCTCAGCGACTACACCATCTCCTTCCTGCACGTGCTCTGTGACTACGCGGCTATCGCCATCGAGAATTCCCGCGCCATGGAGCGCATCCAGGAGCTCACCATCACTGACGAGACCACCGGACTCTTCAACGTCCGCCATCTCTACCGCCAGATGGAGACGGAAATCGAGCGCGGCCGCCGCTTCAAATCGCAGTTCAGCCTCATCTTCATTGACCTGGACTACTTCAAGCAGGTGAACGACGCTTATGGACACCTCGTCGGCAGCCGCGTGCTCGCCGAGGTAGGCCAGAGTCTAAGGTCGCGCGTACGCGAAGTGGATTCAGTCTTTCGCTATGGCGGCGACGAGTTCATCGTGCTGCTGCCCGAAACGGGCAAGGAAGGCGCACAGAAGACCGCTGAGCAGCTGCTCCTGTCTCTCCGCGAGATGCGCTTCGCCAGGACGGACGGGCTTCGGCTGGAAGTGCGCGCCAGTTTCGGCGTGGCCACCTTTCCTGAAGACGGCGAATCCGTTCACGAGGTCATCCGCTCGGCGGATACCATGATGTACCTGGTGAAGGGCTCAACGCGGGACAACGTCGCCGTGGCCGGCCTGGGTGTGGTCAGCTAGAATCCGCTGCCCCCAATCGCCGTCCGCGCATTCTTGTTCTCCAGAGCGCGCGGATTCACCCCGAAAGCCCACACGTCCAGATTGACCTCGCGCGGTGAAAGAATCTCCACCAGCGCATACTCCCCGATAAGCAGCGGTATTTTCGGCGTGATCTTCATCCAGCGGCCCCCCCGCAGGATCTCCTTGTTGGTCTCGATAATGTCCTCGGAGTGGCCCGGCTGAGCGAGCAACGCGATTTCCCTTTCAAAAACCGTACGCAGATTCCGGTTGCTGGTCACGCGAACGATCGCGTAGGTGCTGTCGGGCGAGCTGTGCGAGTTCTTGTCCTTGATCGCGGAGCTGGCGCCGTGCGTATCGACCGTGAGCGCCCCTTCGGGAGCCTCTTCTTTTGCCGCCGACCACGGACCGTCCAGGCTCACATAGAAGACCGGGGCATCGACATGGAACTGCACCGGAGCGCTCCCCCCCTCCATGCGCACTACCTCTTTCGCTCCCGCCGAAGTGACCATATTCGCGCGCACGATGCTGTGCTCAGTGGCGCGGTTCAGATCTCCGTTCGCCTGTAACACGTGCACAAGCTCGGGCTGTCCCTGATAAGTGTCCATCCCCCACACGCCCGTCTCGTCCGGCAACCGCAGCCCGGGAGCAACCACCGGAATGCGCGCTGCCTCAGCATCGCGCTCGGCGCGCGCTTCAGCATCGATCTTTGCGGCTTCTACCTGTCCGGGATCGTTGGGATTCACAACCGCGCCAGAGTTCGGCTGTGCCTCATCCGCCTCCGGCCTGTGGTCATAGTTCCACTTCGCCGTCGCGGTCCAGTCGATCAGGTTCGCCGGAATCTCTTCCCACTCCTCGCGCTCGGCGCTGTAAAAGCGAACGCGGTCGCCCTTCATTTCGTACTTGGTGATCAACTGGTAGGTGCCGTCCTTCAGGATCAGGCGCTGGCGAGTCGGCTGGGCACCCGCCGGAGATATCGCCACCATCAGGAGAAGCGCGGCAATCAAACCGGTCAGAGAGCGGCGAAAGGAACGGCAAAAGGAGTGACAAAAGGCGCGCATGCAACTCCCTACGTCTGTTGGCGCAGTCTCATAGTTTAGACGGGCGAGTCATCGCCGCGTCTTCCAGTGATATCAAAATCTATCGAAACTGGCTCACGTCCATGCCCAGCGAGTATTCTTCGCCGTGGGCCATTAGCTCATCCCATGTCACTTCGCGGCCGAGTTGTCCCGCCATCCGTCCCAGCATACAGCTCAAGGCGCTCTCCACGCCCGTCGCGGCCTGGTTGTGATATTTCCCCGAGACGATGCTCTCGATAAATCCTTTGTCTTTCTCCGGGTCGGCCTGCGCCAGGTTGTCAGTGAATGCGCCGTTTGCGGCGAAGGCCGCCGGCTTTGCCGGAGCGTTATCCGTCTGAGAATTATCCTTCCACGTCCACGCCTTGTCTCCGATAATGCGCAACGGCCCTGAGTACGGAGCCTCCGCTACACCCTGCGCCCCGAGGACGGTCTCCGCCACATCGAACCAGCCGTTCGTCCCGAACTGCGTCGACGAAAAGCTCACATGCACGTCGTCGGGATAAGTAAAGATCACCTGGTAGTTATCCCAGCAGTTGCCAAAATGCGTCAGGACATTTCTCCCGCCCGTCGCAACCGCCTTCACGGGATGCGCCTTCAAGACCCAGTTGCAGATATCGATGACGTGGATGTTCTGCTCGAGAAGAATATCTCCGGAAATGGTCCGGTCCCACAGCCAGTTCCGCAGCCGAACCTCATCGTGAGACATCGTCGCCGGACGCTCGGGATACGTCGACGCCGGCGCGTTGTAATGCGCGGTAATCGCCGCAATCTTCCCAACGTCGCCTTCGTGGATGCGCCGCACGATCTCCACAAACGGTGGGGCGCTGCGAATCTGAAAGCCCACGTCGAGGCTCACCTTCCCTTCCGCGCGTTTGCCGATCTCCAGCGCCTGCCTGGTTTGCGCCACATCCACGCCCATCGGCTTCTCGCAGTAGGCATGCTTGCCCGCGCGCACCACCGCATCCAGATGCTGCACATGAAACCACGGCGGCGTCGAAATCTGCACAGCGTCTACCCCGCTCGACGACGCGACCTCCTCAAACGCCCTGTAGCCGCGAAACATCATCTTCGCGTCGACGCCCGCATATCCCAGTGTTCCCGCAAGCGCATCGAAGTGCGCCTTGCCCTTCTCCAGCTGGTCGGGAAAAATATCTGCCAGCGCGACAATACGCGCGCTGGTGTTCTTCGCGAACGAGGTCGCCACTGAGGTTCCGCGATTGCCGCAGCCCAGCAGCGCCAGCCGCACCGCGGAGTTCGCCTCGTAGCCGAAGGCTGTTTTCGATTTCAGCAGCAGAAGCCCCGACGCCGCAGCCGTACCGGTAATGAAATTGCGTCTGTCCACAGCAGAGTTCTCCTTATCCACGGCCATTCTGAACCTGGGCAATCACGCCTTCCAGATACGCCTTCTCTTTCTTCACATCTTCGATTTGCTGCGGCCCGGAGATCTCGCGCTCGATGGTGATGGCTCCTTTGTATCCAACCTCATGCAGCCTCGTGAAGACCTTCACAAAATCCACGTTCCCCGTTCCGATCAATACCTCTTCTCCCAGCTTCATTGGATCGGTCGGCCACCTCCCATCCTTCGCGTGCACGCTCCTCACATACCGCCCGATCATATCGACAGCATCCACCGGATTCGCCTTGCCATAAAGAATCAGGTTCGCCGTATCGAGCCCCACTCCGAGATTCGGGCGGTTCACATCCACGATCGCCCGCTTCATAGTCGTGGGAGTTTCCTGCCCGGTCTCCATCAGAAAATCCTGTCCGTTTCCGGCGCAGTGGTCGGCTACAGCGCGAATCGCCTCGACTGCCTCGCCGTAGAGCGGGTCGCGCGGATTCTCCGGCAGAAATCCGCAGTGCGTCTGCACGCGCCCGATGTTCAGCATCTTCGCGAAATCCGAAGTCTGCCTGAGCGCATCGATCCTCGCCGCGCGCGTGGCCGGCGGCACCAGCCCGATCGTCGACGGCCCGTCGAGAAAATCCCACACCAGCCTGCCCGGCCCGACCACCTCGGCGCTCGTCGCCGTCACGCCATATTTATCCAGATAGCCGCCTATCTCGCTGGCAAGCGATGCGTTGAACTTTCCGATATATCCGTCAAGTGACAGAAAGCACGTGGGCAGCCCCAGATCCTTCACCCGCGCAATCGCCGCCTCTGCTCCGGTCGCCGGCTGAATCATTAACCCAAGCGCCATCGGCTTGAGCGCATCCGGCGACGCGCCGCCCGAGGACGGCAGCACTTCCGAAATCCCACGCCCTTTGCCGAAGGCGCTGGCCTGAATCACCGCCGCGCCGATTGCGGCTCCAAGGAAAGCTCTTCTCTGCATGATCGACCTCCGCCCGGGAAAGATGTTTCCAAGACGGAAGGCTATCAGAGAGCCGAGAGATATGTTGCCGTGTGTTACGCCTCGGAAAAGATTCCTGGGAAGATTGCCGGGATCGCTCTTGTTCCGCCGTCCGCGCTCGACATGCCCGGCAAAGCGCCGATCAACTAAGCCCGAGGCATTACGCGCGAGTAAAAGAAGCGGGCCGTTATTTCTTCACAAGCGCGCGATGCCCGATATCGCGCCGGTAATACATGCCCTCGAAGTGAATTCTGCCCATCGCTTCATAAGATCTCTGCAGAGCTTCATCGAGCGAATCCGCCGTTGCCGTCACCGCCAGCACCCGGCCTCCGCTCGTCAGATAATCGCCATCAACCAGAGACGTCCCCGCGTGAAAGACCTCCACGCCCGCAACCTCGCCCGCCTCTTTCAGCCCGCTGATGTGATGCCCGGTCGTATAGCTGCCGGGATATCCGCTCGAAGCCGCAATCACGCACGCCGACGCCCCCGGTTTCCATCGCATCTCCGTCTCACTCAGCCTGCCCTGCACGCACCCTTCCAGCGCGTCGAGCAGATCGCTCTCCAGCCGCACGAGGATCGCCTGCGTCTCCGGATCGCCGAAGCGCGTGTTGTACTCCAGCACCATCGGGCCCCGCGCCGTCATCATGAGCCCGCAATACAGCACGCCCACAAACGGAGAATCCTCCGCCGCAATCCCGTCGATCGTCGGCTGCGCTACGCGATTCAAGAGCCACTCGCGCATCTGCCCATCGAGCATGGAGTCGGTCGTATAAACGCCCATGCCGCCCGTATTCGGCCCCGTGTCTCCCTCGCCCAGGCGCTTGTGGTCCTGCGCCGGGATCAGCGGCGCGACGTGCTTGCCATCACTCAGCAGCAGGAAAGAAAGCTCTTCCCCGCGGAGGCACTCCTCAATCACCACTGCGGTCTCGACCGACCCCAGCAGCTTGCCGCTGAACAGACCCGCAATGGCCTCCTCAGCCTCGCGCTTCGTTTCGCAGATCAGCACGCCTTTACCCGACGCCAGCCCGTCCGCCTTGATCACCACCGGTAGATGAAAGAGATGCAGCGAATCCAGGGCCTCCTGTCGCGTCGAGCACACCGCGTAGTTGGCCGTGGGAATCTTATGCCGCTGCATGAATCGCTTGGCGAAGGCCTTGCTCGTCTCCAGCATCGCCGCAGCCCGCGTCGGACCAAAGGCGGCCAGACCCCGCCGTTGCAGCTCATCGACAAAACCCAGCGCCAGGGGCAACTCCGGTCCGACCACGGTCAGGTCGGGAGCTTCCTCATTGACCACGCGCAGCAGATCGTTCAGGTCCTTGGGGCTGGCCGGGACGCAGCGCGCCGCCGAAGCAATGCCTCCATTGCCGGGCGCGCAAACAATGTCGGTCACGCGCGGAGACTTGCGCAGCGCCCACACAATGGCGTGTTCGCGGCCGCCTGCGCCGATGACGAGCACTTTCATGAGGGAGAGATGCCTTCCATTTCGCGGGAGTGTTCCTTCCGAAGCCTATCGCATGACACCGGCAACGCCAAGCCGCCCGCCATGATCAGGCGGCGCCATTTTTCGTGAATAAACAATTATTAATATTTGGTAGTTAACTATGGTTTACTATTGAAAAAGAGCTGAGCCGCAAAACGCATGGCCACCCCCACTACCCAAACTGACCGCCCGTCCCTGTTGCCCCGGCTGCGCACTTCGCAGCTGTGGTCGTACTTCGGTCCGGCGTTCGTGGCCAGCATCGCCTACATCGACCCCGGAAACTTCGCCACCAACTTCGACGGCGGATCGCGCTTTGGCTACAAGCTGCTGTGGGTGCTCCTGTGGTCCAATGCCATGGCCATCCTCATCCAGTACCTGGCCGCCAAGCTCGGTATCGCCACCGGCCTGACCCTGCCCCAGAACTGCCGCGATCACTTCCGTCGCCCAGTCACCATCTTTCTGTGGCTTACTGCGGAAATTTCAGCCGTGGCCACCGACATGGCCGAATTCCTCGGCGCCGCCCTCGGCTTCTACCTCCTCTTCGGCCCGCGCTTTCTTCTCTATGGATGGAGCAAATCCGAGATCCTGCTCGTGGCCGCCGTATTCTCCGCCATCTGCGTCTTCGCCATCCTGGCCCTCGAGCTCTGGGGCTTTCGCAAGCTTGAATACGCCATCATGGGCTTCGTCTGCATCATCGGCGCCTGCTATGCGATCGAGATGCTGATGATCCGTCCGCAGTGGTCGGCGGTCGCTCTCCACACCCTGGTGCCCATGATCGACGGCAAAAGCATCTACATCGCCGTCGGCATGCTGGGCGCAACTGTGATGCCCCACGTTATCTACCTGCACTCGGCGCTGGTGCAGCCGCGCCTGCGCCAGGAAAGAGTCGTCACGGAGCGTCACCGCTACCTCACCCGGTTGCGCCACCTGCGCTTCGAGGCGATTGACGTCTTCGCCGCCATGAATGGGGCCTGGTTGGTCAACTCGGCAATGATCATCGTCGCCGCCGCCGCCTTCGGCGGACACGTGCTGGCCAACCCCATCGAAGACGCGCACCGGACACTCGGCCCGCTCCTCGGCCCCGCCTCTGCCTTCGTCTTTGCCCTTGCGTTGCTCTGCTCCGGGCTCTCCTCGTCGACGGTGGGAACCATGGCCGGCCAGGTCATCATCGAAGGCTTCCTCAATATCCGCTTCAGCATCTTTCTGCGCCGCCTGCTCACGCTCATCCCCGCGATCATCGTCATCGCCAGCGGACTCGACCCGCTGAAGATCCTCATCCTCTCCCAGGTCGTTCTCAGCTTCGCGCTGCCCTTCGCGCTCGTGCCCTTGCTTCTTCTCACCGGAAATCGCGCCGTCATGGGCGAATTCATCAACCGGCGTATCACCCATTCGCTGGGGTGGTTGACGGTGAGTATCGTGGTAGGGTTGAATCTCTTTCTGTTGTGGCAAACCTTCGCTGCATAGCTGGCAGTCCGGCCCTGCGCCCCACCCGCAGCAACTTTCCCTTCAATTCAACAGATTAAGGATCATCGATGCATACGTCGTTCCTCCGCCGTCCGTGCCTTCGAGCTCCGCTGTTTGCCGTGCTCGCCGCTGCCACCGTCTTACCGCTCTTAGCCCAATCGAGCGCATCCGTGTACCCGCCGATCACAACCAAAGGAACTTCGCTCGAAGTTACTGCCGACCCTCTCGTGCCCCGGCCGCCTACAAAGCACTGCGAAGTCACATTGCTTACCAACCAGGCCTTCGCTGATTTCAATAACCATACGTTCAGCTTCACGCCTCCCGCCGACTGCCCCGGTCCCTGGGCGAAGGTGATCTTCACCGGCGACTTCTCCGATTCGCCCGGCGTCCAGTACGACCGCACCGGGCAGGTCTTCTTCGGCAACGTGAACATCTACTTCGGCACCACGGCCCAGCCCTTACAAAGCCAAACCAATACCTGGCACGTGGAGCGCGACCTCACCGACTACAGCTCGCTCTTCAAAACCTCCCAGACCGGCTACGCCATCCTGGGCAACATCGTCGACGCCTCGCTAGGCTTGACCTCGACGATCTACGGCACTTTCAAGCTCGAGTTCTACCAGGCCGGCTTCGCCAACCCAGCGCCCCTGGCCGCAGACCTGGTCCTGGGCCTGCCCAGCAACGGCACCGCCACACTCAATGCCACTACGCCGGAGCTGACCGAGACCTTCACCCTGCCCGCCAATGTCGAGAGCGCCTATCTCGACGTCATTCCCCAGAGCCAGTATTACGAAGAACAATGGTTCTTCTGCTTGCCGGATGCGCTTGAGAGTTACATCGGCTGCGGCAACACCGCATTCCGCCAGGTCGACGTCAGCATCGATGGTCAACTCGCCGGCGTTGCTCCCATATACCCCTGGATCTACACCGGCGGCGTCGATCCCGGCCTCTGGACCCCCATGCCCGGCGTGCAGACCCTCAACCTGTTGCCCTATCGCGTCGACCTGACGCCGTTTGCTGGAGTTCTCAGCAACGGCCAGCAACACACCGTCGGTGTCACGGTCTTTAACGCTTTCAACTACTTCAGCACCACTGCGGCACTGCTTATTTATGAGGACCACGGCAGCAAGAAGGTAACCGGCGCGGTGACAGAAAACACTCTCACCGCTCCCAATCCCACCGTCGTGAACGGTACAAGCTTCGACTCCAGCGGCGATGGGGGAGGACCCGTCACGGTCACCAGCTCACAGAGCTACACCATCGCGGGTTATGTGAACACCTCTCACGGACGGGTGACTACGAAGGTCGAGGCCAATGTGAATTTCAGCAACGCCCAGACCCTCACCTCCACTGCAAACACCTTCGGTCAGGACATAGTGCAAGCCTCAACGGTGAGTCAGAAGACAACAACGCAGGATGGCTTCCTCTTCACCACGAAGGAGAGCAATGTCTCCTATCCATTCACCCTCAATTATCTCGAAACCCTCGAAACCAACAATGATATCCAGCAGGTCTCTACCGTTGATCAGAAATATCAACGCAGCGAAACCAACACGATCGAAGGATTCCCCATCTTCCGATCGAGCGTCAGCAACGAAGTAACCTCCGGAGACACTGCAACCTTCGTTCCCACACCAACCGGCTATGGTCTCGGACCCAACAGCGGCCAGAGCAGCAAGCAAACCTTCGTCTACAAAGACACCCTCGGTCACTGCTACAGCCGCGAGCTGCAGGCAACCAATAACATCCTCAACACCGTAACCGACGGCCAGGGATGCCACCGCTTCTAACCCGCTCCAATTCCCCAAAAGCCCGGTCATGCGCCGGGCTTTTTTCTGCTTTCCACTCGCTGGGTGCCACAGGTCTCGATTTTGAAACCTGGGATTCTCCAGGCACTCTCAAATCACGAGGTATCACACCGTCAGAAGTCCTGGTTCAAACATTTGATTGACATGTCTGACTTGCCACAGATTGAAATGAACTAACTAATTAGTTCGTGATAGCATTGCTCCCATGAATCGATACGAAAATACCATTCCACGATCGATCACCGCTCTGGCGGCGCGCACTCAATTCGGCCAGATCATGCGTCGGGCCGCGGGGAAAAAACAAGAGCGTTTCGTCGTCGATAAGCGGGGAGAACCGAAAGTTGTCATCATGGGCGTTGAGGATTTCCTGAAGACTGTCGCCCCGGAGCCAGCAGTGTTCGCTGCCATCCGCGCCGCATCGGTAAAGAACAAAACGAGCAAAATGTCGAGCAAACAAATCGACCGTGAGATCGCAGCCTACCGAAAAGAGCGGCTCCTGAAGAATGCCACATCCAGGCGTAGTTCTTGACACTAATGTTGTCGTCTCGGCGCACCTGAACTCCAATGGACTCGAGAGGTTTGTTCTGGATCTCGCGCTCAATCGGAAACTCTCGCTCTATTACTCTGACAACATTTTCGACGAATATGAAGGCGTGCTGCGCCGGCCGAGGTTCAGGATCTCGCTCGCGAAGATCTCGGAATCGCTGGCCCTGATACGCAATGTTGGAAATCACGTCACTCCGAAGAGGCGTCTCCAGATAGCCCACGATCCCGGCGACGATATGTTTCTGGAGTGCGCCGATGAAGCGCGCGCCGAGTACCTGGTGACCGGCAACAAGAGGCACTTCCCGGCAACGTGGAAGTCGACCCGGATCGTGAACGCGAGAGAGCTAATCGAAGAACTCATTCCCGAATTAAAGCGTTGATAGCGAGGATGTGTCGGTACGCGGATCAGCCTGCATGGTCAAAAAGACCGCCCCTCGCTCTCTTAGCCAAAATCTCTGTCCATCTCCGGACAAATTCATCTTTTTTACGAACCTTTTCGTATTTGCTGCGTATATCAGGCATGCGCCGTACTGCGCATGGTTCTCAGCCTAAGCAAGACTTCAAGGTGCGCGATGCAGACTCTGCTTCAGAATCTCCGCTACAGCCTGCGTGTTCTGCTCAAAAATCCGGGGCTCACGATCACCGTCCTGCTCACTCTGGCCTTCGGCATCGGCGCGAACACCGCCATCTTCACGGTGGACTACGCCACGCTGCTTGCCCCGCTGCCTTATCCCCATCCCGAGCAGATCGTGATGGTGTGGTCAAAGATCAAGACCTACCACAACGGCGTATCGGCAGGAGACTTCACCGACTGGAAACGCCAGAGCACAGCCTTCTCTGAGCTCGATGCCTGGACAGGCGCCTCCTTCAATATCGCCACGCACGATCAGCCGGAGTATATGGAGGGTACGCGCGCGACGACGGGCTTCCTCCGCGTCATTGGAAGTTCCTTTCAATACGGCCGCGGCTTCTTGCCCGAGGAGGGCGTTGCCGGCCGCGAGCATGTCGTCGTGCTTACCAACAAGATGTGGAAGCGCCTCGGCTCGGATCCGAAAATCATCGGCACGAAGATGCAGTTGGACGGCGAACCCTACACCGTCGTAGGAGTGATGGCGCCCGGCCCATGGGATAAGGGCCGGACCATGTTGATGGTGCCGCTCGTCTTCAAGCCGGAGCAGCTCAATCACGACTTCCACTGGCTGCTGGTGATGGGGCGCATGAAGCCGGGTGTCACCATCAAGCAGGCCCAGGCCAACATGGACGCGGTAACGCTGGCAATTGCCAAGGCATACCCGAAGAGCAACCAGGGATGGGGCGCATACGTCGACCCGCTCCAGAATGACTTCATGCCCAAGGAGCGAATCCTCACCCTCTGGCTGCTGCTCGGCGCAGTCGGTTTCATCCTGCTTATAGCATGCGCGAACGTGGCGAACCTGCTCCTCGCCAAGGGCATGACACGCCAGAAGGAGATCGCGATCCGAAGCGCCCTCGGTGCGACCCGGAAGACCGTCTTCGCGCAATTGCTCACCGAGAGCCTGCTCCTCGCGACTGCCGGCGGCCTTCTCGGACTCGGCGTTGCCTATGCCATGCTCCATGGATTCATGGCCATCATGCCCGAGGACACGCTGCCATGGGAGGCCGACCTTCGCCTCAATCTGCCCATCCTGGCCTTCACCCTCGTCGCAACTACTCTGGCCGGGCTGCTCTTCGGATGCGCTCCGGCGTGGTATGCCTCGCGGATCGACCCCAGCGAAACGCTGAAGGAGGGCGGACGCTCAGGGATGGGAGCCGGCCGTCACAGGCTCCGCCGTGTTCTGGTGGTCGGCGAATTCACCCTGGCTCTTACGCTGCTTGCCGGAGCCGGCCTCGCCATCCACAGTTTCTGGAACATGTCCCGCGTCGACCTCGGCATTCAGACCGATCACATCCTCACCTTCTTCCTGCCGGTTCCCGATGCTCGGCCTAAAGATCCCCAGCAGATCACAACCTATTACCGGGAGATTCTGGCCAGTATCGCCTCGGTTCCGGGCGTCTCGCACGTTTCGGCTGGAACCGGAACGCCGCTCGAGGGCGCGGGCTTCGGGATGCCTTTCACGATCCCCGGCAAGCCTGCAATCACCGATCCTTCGCAGCGGCCCGCATGCGCCTTCGGGATGGTCACCCCGGATTATTTCGACACCTACGGAATCCACTTGGCGAAAGGACGCGCGTTCACTGAACAGGACAACGCCGCGAGCGTAAAGGTCGCCATGGTGAACGAGGACTTCGTAAAGAAGTTCCTCACCGGCCTCGACCCGTTGCAGCAGCGGATTTCCGTCGAGCAGTTGATTCCCGGCGTCACCAAGCTGGGGCCTCCCATTGATTGGCAGATCGTCGGCGTCTACCACACGGTAAGGGCCGGCAACAACTTTCGCGAGGACTACCCCGAGATCCTCATTCCCTTCTGGCAAATCCCGTGGCCGAGCGCGGGCATCGGTGTTAGGACCGCCGCCGATCCGGCGGCTATGACAAAGAGCATTGCCGCCGCGGTCCATGCCGTCGATCCGCAGATCGCTCTTGCCCAGCCCCGCACCATGGACCAGATTCACGACGAGCTCATGTCCAGTGACCGCTTCACAGTAATCCTCTTCGTCACATTCGCAGCCGTCGCTCTGCTGCTGGCGGCGCTCGGAATCTACGGCGTGATGGCCTTCTCCGTTGTGCAGCGCTCGCATGAGATCGCCCTGCGCATGGCGCTCGGAGCCAGCCGCAACCGCGTCGTGGGCATGGTGGTTCGCGAAGGCATCATCCTGGCAGGCATCGGATCTGTCCTCGGGCTCATCGGCGCATACTTCGTCGGCCGCGCCATGCGCAGCATGCTCTTCGGAGTCGGCGCAATGGACTTCTCCGCCTTCGCCGCCGTTGGACTGGTCCTGCTCGCTGCGGCGTTGTTGGCGTGCTATCTGCCCGCACGGCGCGCCGCCTCGGTCCACCCAATGCAGGTGCTGCGCATGGAGTAGCGACAGCGCCTATCCTGCGATTTCATCTCGTGTTCGCTATTGCTCTTGACGCTCGATGATTCTGCGCCTAACGTGTTAGCCGCGTGATAAGTCCTGCATGGATTTTGGTCATCGCTGCAGCCGTATGAGTCTCTTGCACGACCGGGGTTGCTTTTCGGATTCGCTCTTCTTCGATTCCGCTCTCCGACCAGCAATGATTTTGGGCCCCTTCGCTTGTTCCGGAGGCCAAAATGTTCTCGGTGACCCGTCGTCTCTGCTTCTTTAATAGCCCTTCCGGTTCCCCCCGCACCGCTTCCCGCGCTTTCCTCCTGCCCGCGACACTCGCCGTCAGCGCACTCCTGAGCATTCCGGAGGCCTGGGCCACCGCCGCTCCGACTGTCACCACGCTGACAGTAACCAGTTCGGGCAGCGCAGTCACGTCCGTCGCTTCCGGCACTGTCGTCACTTTCACAGCAACGGTGGTTTCCGGCTCGACTCCGGTGAATCCCGGGCAGGTGAGGTTCTGCGATGCTTCGGCGAAATATTGTGAAGATTCAGCGCTCCTGGCGACGGCGCAGCTGACCATCGCCGGAACAGCCACGTACAAATTCCGGCCCGGTCCCGGAAGCTACAGCTATCAAGCAGTCTTCGTCGGCACACACAGCTACGCCACGAGTTCCTCGACCACCGACTCAATGAGTGTGCTCGGACCATTCCCTTCTGCCACATCCATCACATCCTCCGGTCAGATCGGCAAGTATTCCCTGACCGCCACAGTTGTAGGGTCAGGGAGTCCTACGCTGCCACCGACTGGCAATATTTCCTTCCTCGACACGACAAATGGCAATGCATCACTGGGTACGGCAACACTAGCGGCATCTTTGCTGACCGAGAGTTTCGCAACTGCATATCAGTCGGGCAACTATGCCGGAAATACGGTCATAGGTGACTTCAACGGCGACGGCATCCCTGACTTGATAACGGGAAACCCCGGCGAAGGATTACTCTCTGTGCTTCTTGGGCAGGGAGACGGTACATTTACCGAGAACGATGTGGATGTCTCCCTGAATACTTTGCTCGGATCGATGGTAGTAGGTGACTTCAACAGCGACGGTATCCAGGATCTGGCCGTGGTTGTCTCTGAGGCTGGAAGAATTGTCGTACTTCTGGGCAACGGGGACGGAACATTTACCAGACAATCGCCATTTTCCGAACCCGGCTCCGGCTACAACGACATTATCTTGACCGGCGATTTCAACGGAGACGGTATTCCGGATTTAGTTGCACTGGGATCGGTCGTTGTATTTCCTGTAGGAAAAGCTCCATACACGTATGGTACGGTGACAGTGCTACTCGGCAGTGGAGATGGAACGTTTACTCCACAATCCCCGCTCACGGCTGGCTGTTATGAAGAATTATTCGCCGTTGCTGACTTCAACCGGGACGGCAATCCCGACCTGGCCCTGCTGTGCGGCGGCAGCTTGTCAGTGCTGCTTGGTAATGGTGACGGAACCTTCACCGTGAAGACCTCGTCGGGGCTGCCGGCCATAGGCAACCTCGCCGTAGGCGACTTTAACGGTGATGGCATTCCGGATTTCGTGGGGTCTACCGGCAGCGCCATTACTGTGTGGCCGGGAAATGGTGACGGGACCTTTGCAGCTGGTACGTCAACGGACATCGGCACGAGCATTTTCACTATTGCTGTGGGCGATTTCAACGAGGACGGCGTTCTGGACCTGGCCGCAGGCATCTCCGACGCAAATACAAACAATACGATGACGGTCTTGCTGGGAAAGGGAGATGGAACGTTTAAGAAGTTGTCGTCTTTAGATCTTCCCGTCGCCAGTAACTCCACCGGCGATGCTATCGCTGTGGCCGATCTAAATGGAGATGGCACACCGGACATAGTGTTTAACGGTCTGGATTCCTTTGGCGGCGTTCTGTCGGCAGTGTTGAACGAGATCGGAGCCACAGCCACAGCAACCCTGAACAATGTCTCCGTCTCCGGTGTGGAGTCCCATCAAGTTGCTGCCAGTTATTCCGGTGATACGAATTACAAATCCAGTTCTTCTCAATCGGTCACCCTGCTCGCACAGCAGATTGCAACAACCCTGACTCTCACTGCCAGCACAAACCCACTTCTTTATGGATATCCGGTTACGCTGACAGCGACTCTCAGTCCCTTTGCGCTGACCCCGTTCACCACCGACAGCGAAGCTGTAACCTTCTATGACGGTGCAACTTCGATCGGCACGGGCACGCTCTCTTCCGGTGTAGCAACGCTCCGTACCACCACGCTGCCTTCTGGGACCGACCTGCTGAGCGTCGTTTATTCCGGCGATAGCAACTTTACCGCCGCCACCAGCAACTCTATTGCTGAGCAGGTGAATCTGACGGCCCAGCCCCTCATCAGTCCCCCGTCGGGCACCTACACCAGCCCACAGACGGTAGTGATCAGCGACTCTACCCCTGGCGCAACCATTTACTACACGACGGACGGAACTTTGCCCAGCCGGTCTTCTTCGATTTTCAATCCGATGAATCCGATTCCTGTGAACGAAAACGAAACCATCAGAGCGTACGCGGTGGCCACGGGCTATGCCCTCAGCCCTGAAGGCTGGGCGCAATACAAGATCATTCCGCCCTATGCGCCCACCCCCACCTTCAGCCTGGCGGCCGGCTTCTATGACAGCAGCGTGCAGGTCATGATTATGGACTCGCTGGCCGGAGCAAAAATCTACTACACCACCGACCACACCACGCCGACCACTTCGTCGCCTCTCTACAACGGCACCCCGATCACCATCAGCAGCACCGAGAGACTCCAGGCCATCGCCGTGGCCACGAGCTACTCTCCCTCCGCCGTCGCCCAGTCCGACTACTACGTCGCCGTAGCCAAGCCTCTCTTCAGCAAGCCCTCGGGCACCTACACTGGCCCGCAGATGGTGACCATCACCGACGCCACGCCGGGAGCGGTCATCTACTACACGACCGACGGTACGACCCCAGGCCGCTCTTCGCCCACCCTCAGCCCGGGCGCTTCCATCACGGTCAGCTCGTCGGAGACGATCAAGGCTCTGGCCGTGGCCACCGGCTACACCACCAGCCCGGAGGGCGTAGCGACCTATGTCATTGCGCCCTAGGCAGGCCAATCCTTAAGCCCAGGCGAAAACCCTTGGCGGAGAATTTCCCGCAATCCGCTAGAATAGAAATAGAGACAAAAAGAGCCCGGCCGCCACTCGCAGCCGGGCCTTCCGTGTTTTGGTAAAACCACTAATTTCCGGTAGATTTAGCACTCAAAGCGTTTCGAATCAATCAACTGAAAGATGATTCCAAAAATAAAGCACTTGCTTTCAGATACTTGGAGGAAAACCCACTGAACCCCTCAGCAGGTAGCCGATAAGTCCCACGCCTTCAATCACTTGCGCTAAGTCATTTCCTGTGAGACAGTTTTCGCATGACCCAAAAAGTAAGCCCTTCTAAATGAATCACTTAGCCGAAAATAGGCAAAGGGCAATGGAATGAAGGGGGGAGGGGGTCTATTAACTTGCAGTCGCTTCCTGTGGGTATTCGATGTTGGCAAGGTCGCGGTCGCGAACCCCGATGAGGTAGAGCAGGCTGTCGAGACCGAGATGGGTCAGCGAGTGGTCGGCGCTCTGCCGGACCAGCGGCTTGGCCCGGAAGGCGATGCCCATCCCGGCAAGGTTGAGCATGGGCAGGTCGTTGGCCCCGTCGCCCACCGCAATCACCTGCTCCATGGAGATCTTTTCCTGAGCGGCAATCTGCCGGAGCAGCTCAGCCTTTCCGGCTCCGTCGATGATGCTGCCGCTGACCTCGCCCGTGACCGTTCCGTTGGCGATCTCCAGCTCGTTGGCGTAAACGTAGTCGATGCCGAAGCGCGCCTGCAGATGCCGCGCGAAGAAGGTGAATCCCCCGGAAAGGATTGCTGTCTTGTAGCCAAGTATTTTGAGAGTTCTGATCAGCTGCTCCGCGCCCTCAGCCAGCGGGATGCGGCTGATGAGCTCAAGCACACGCTCCTCCCGCAATCCTCTGAGCAGGGCGACGCGCCGCCGGAAGCTCTCCTTGAACTCGATCTCGCCGCGCATGGCCGACTCGGTGATGGCAACCACCCGATCGGCCACCCCCGCCATCTTCGCCAGCTCGTCGATCACCTCACCCTGAATCAGCGTGGAGTCCATGTCGAAAGCAAAGAGACGCCGGTTGCGCCGGAAGATGCTCTCGCGCTGAAAGGCAATGTCGATCGCGAGCTCCTGAGCGGCGTCAAGGAAGTCGGCGCGCATCCCGTCCTCTGAGGCGACCTGTCCGCTGACCTCCAGTTCGACGCAGGCGTTCGAGTTGCCGCTGTGGACGGCAAGCGAGAGCCTCCCCGACAGGCGCTCGATACGGTCTATGTTGAGCCGGTGCTCGGCGATGATCGCGCTAACGCGAGAGAGATGCCGCGCGCTGATAGCCCGCCCAAGAACAGTGATGATGAAGCGGTCCTTGCCTTGCGCGGTAAGCCAATGTTCGAGGGCCTCAGGCGAGATCGGCGTAAACCTCACCTGCAGCCCGAGCACCTGAGACTTCTCGATGAGCGCGCCCCTGAGCGGGGCAAAGTCACGGCCCTCCGGTACCTCGATGAGCAGGCCGAGCGCCAGCGTCTCATGCACCACTGCCTGGCCGATATCGAGCACGCAAGCGTCATACTCGGCAAGGATGCCGGTCAGCATCGTCGTCTGGCCGGGGTGGTCCTGCCCGGAGAAGTGAATCAGAATCGTCTCGCGCATTGTTTATTTCAGCCTACCAGCCGGTACGAAGGCCAATGTCCGGGCGGGTTTGGCGTAGAATATTTGCAGGAAGATCGAGTGATGCTTCTGCCTCTGCTCCTGAAACGTTTTCGACATGGCCGTCCTGACCGTGGACGAAGCCTCTCCTTCTAGTTAATCTTTACCGGACACATCTGATGCAACTCTGGCGCAGTCGAATCTTCGCGCCAGCGACCGGATCTTCGTCCGGAATCGTGATCGCACGCCCGCGGCTTCTCAGAGCCGATGGGCCTCCACGAGTAAAGGAAGGATGACTATGAGCCAATCATCTGACAGCTTCGCCAGCCGGTCGACGTTGAAATCCGGCAACCGCACCTACGAAATCTACCGCCTGAACGCGCTTGAGTCCCAGGGCATCGCCCTGAACCGCCTGCCTTATAGCCTGCGCATCCTGCTTGAGAACCTGCTCCGGCACGAAGACGGCAAGTCTGTCACCGCCGATGACATCAAGTTCCTCGCCGAATGGGACCCGAAGGCCGAGCCCTCGCGCGAAATCGCCTACATGCCCGCCCGGGTGTTGATGCAGGACTTCACCGGCGTCCCGGCCATCGTAGACCTCGCCGCTATGCGCGACGCAATGAAGGTCCTCGGAGGCGACCCGCAGAAGATCAATCCGCTACAGCCCGCCGAGTTGGTCATCGACCACTCTGTCCAGGTCGACGAATACGGCACTACAAACTCCTACTCGCTGAACGCAATGCTCGAATTCCAGCGCAACCGCGAGCGATATGCGTTCCTCAAGTGGGGACAGTCGGCCTTCCATAACTTCTCCGCGGTGCCGCCAGGCATGGGCATCTGCCACCAGGTGAATCTCGAGCACCTGGCTCGCGTTGTCTTCTCGCTTGAGGCGGACGGCAACACAGTCGCTTATCCTGACACGCTGGTCGGCACTGATTCCCACACCACCATGATCAACGGCCTCGGCGTTCTGGGCTGGGGCGTCGGCGGCATCGAGGCGGAGGCCGCCATGCTCGGACAGCCCGTATCGATGCTGGTGCCGCAGGTGGTCGGATTCAAGCTCATCGGCAAGCTGCGCGAGGGTGCAACAGCCACCGATCTCGTCCTCACTGTGACCGAAATGCTGCGCAAACTCGGAGTCGTCGGTAAGTTCGTGGAGTTCTATGGAGCAGGCGTCAGCGAGCTGGCGCTGGCCGACCGCGCGACGATCGCGAATATGGCTCCTGAATATGGCGCCACCTGCGGCATCTTTCCTGTCGACGCTGAAACGCTTCGCTATCTCAAACTAACTGGACGAAGCGCCGAGCAGATCGCGCTCGTCGAGACTTACTACCAGGAGCAAGGCCTCTTCTATACGGCAGATGCGCCCGAGGCAGAGTATTCGCAAACAATCTCGCTCGACCTGGCGACAGTCGAAGCCAGTGTGGCGGGACCGAAGCGCCCACAGGATCGAGTGCTCCTCAAAGACGCAGGATCGAGCTTCGCGAAACAACTGCCCAGCCTGCTTGGTCCCACCGGCAACAAGAACGGCGTGCGCCAGGTGGTTCGCTGGGAGGGTGAAGGCGGCCACACAGCCGAAACGATTGATGCCGCGCAGGGCGTGCACGAATCCGGCCCAACGACATCGATCAGAGAGCGCTTTGGCATAGACGTCGACAAGTATCTCGATAACGGATCGATCGTGATCGCGGCCATCACCAGCTGCACCAACACGTCGAATCCGTCGGTCATGGTGGCCGCTGGGCTGTTGGCGAAGAAGGCCGTCGAGAAGGGCCTGTGCGTGCCTCCATGGGTGAAAACCTCACTCGCTCCCGGCTCCCGTGTGGTGACGGACTACTACGAGAAGGCCGGATTGTTGCCCTATCTAAATAAGCTGCGCTTCAACGTTGTGGGCTACGGATGCACAACGTGCATCGGCAACTCCGGGCCCCTGCCGGCTGATGTCTCAAAATCAATCGAGGACCACGGACTGGTTGCGGTTTCCGTGCTCAGCGGCAATCGCAACTTCGAGGGACGCATCAACTCGGATGTGCGCGCGAACTACCTGATGTCGCCGCCCTTGGTCGTTGCTTACGCCCTCGCCGGCCGCATAGATCACAATTTCGAAAAGGACCCTCTGGGCAAGAGCGGCAACGGCGAAGCTATTTACCTCAAAGACATATGGCCCACACAGCAGGAGGTGTCGGATATGATTGCCGCGTCGATCGATTCGGGCATCTTCGTCAAGGAATACGCCACCGTCAGCGACGGCGACGAAAACTGGCAGCATCTCAAGTTCCCAACTGGCGATGTCTACCAGTGGGAGGCCGACTCGACCTACATTCGCAAGGCTCCGTACTTTGACGGCATGCCGGCAACGCCTGCTTCCGTCGAAGACATTCGCGGGGCGCGGGTGCTGGCCGTACTCGGCGACTCTGTGACGACGGACCACATTTCGCCGGCTGGATCGATCAAGCTGACCTCTCCTGCGGGGAAATACCTCACCGACCACGGCGTGAAGCAGGCTGACTTCAACTCCTATGGCTCGCGGCGCGGCAATCACGAAGTGATGGTGCGGGGTACCTTCGCCAATGTGCGGCTGCGTAACAAGCTGGCACCGGGCACTGAAGGCGGAGTTACACGCCTGTTGCCCGAGGGTGAGCAGATGAGCATCTTCGATGCTTCGGTGAAGTATGCTGAGCACGGAACGCCGCTGGTCATTCTGGCTGGGAAGGAATACGGATCAGGCTCGTCACGCGACTGGGCGGCCAAGGGTCCAAAGCTGCTGGGAGTGCGCGCCGTCATCGCCGAGAGCTACGAGCGTATCCACCGATCGAACCTGGTTGGCATGGGGATTCTGCCGCTGCAGTTCATCGGTGGGCAGAACGTCGAGAGCCTGGGCCTGACAGGCGAGGAGGTCTTCGAATTTCCGGGATTGAAGTTGCTCCTTGATGCGAAACTCGTTAGCGGGCGCAACCTGAAAGTGAAGGCCATAGCCGCCGACGGGGCGAGTAAGGAGTTCGAGGCAAAGGTACGCATCGATACTCCCCAAGAAATCCTCTATTACGAAAACGGTGGAATTCTGCAGTATGTGCTGCGCGGCCTGGCTGGTAAAAGCTAGATTCCGAGCTGAGTGACAAAGGCAGAAGGCCCCGGAGTTCAGCCCGGGGCCCTTTTTGTTTTCTGATCGTCAGGCGCTCTAGATACCCATGCCGAAATCGGTTGTCTGGCCTTCGTCGCCGGCATGCGAGTAGAAGTCGCAGGGTGTGCGGTGGTTGAACTTGTAGCGTTGGCGTAGCTCGCGGCCCACATAAAGTCCGAGGGCGGCGATTCCAACCGCTACCGACGCCCACCCCAGGGCGCGGAGCGCGACTCTCGACTCAGCACCCGACCTACATCCAAAGCCCGTCAGCACACTCACAAGACCCTTCCCTTCGCAGCTCTTCGCGATGCCATCATGATAGCTCACTTCGCGCGGCCCCTGCCTTTCCCCTGATATGCTTCGTGTACAACTTTTGTCACATCTGCGACCCGTTTCAGTCCGTTTTTTCAATCTGGCGCAAGAGCTCGACCTTTCGTTCCGCTGGCAGGAAGCTGGCCTCTATGGAATTGGCTGCGAGTTCGCGGAGATGTTCGTCCGTGAAGGCGAACTCTGCCTGCGCCAGCCGGTATTCATCTTCCAGATCGCTCGCGAACATTGCCGGATCGTCGGAGTTAATGGTGGTCATCAGGCCAGCGTCGAAGTAGCGGCGAACCGGGTGGTTGGCGAGACGTGTGCAGCATCCGGTACGGAGATTCGACGAGATGCAGACTTCGATGGGAATCTGGCGCTCCGCAAGCACCTCCATGAGCTCGGAGTCGTGGATGGCTGTCAACCCGTGTCCGATGCGTTCTGCACCGATGTTAAGAGCACCCCAGATCCCCTCTGGACCCACGGATTCCCCGGCATGTGCGGTGAGGTGCAGACCCGCCTCGCGAGCCTCGGCGTAAAGGTCGCGGAAGGGCTCCGCTCCGGTGTGGCGTTCGTCGCCGCCGATACCGATCCCGATAACCGAGGGATACTCCCGACGCATTTCTGCCGCTTTGCGGAAGACGCGCGCCGCCTGCTCCACTCCGAACTGGCGCACAGCATCGAATATCCAGTACGCAGTAACACCGAACTCCCGCTCGGCTATTACCCGCGCACGCTCCATGCCTTCGAAGAGCGGCTCCAATTCCCTTCGGCCCCAGTAGTAGATCACCCCTACCGAGATATATACCTCGGCGTGCACCACGCCCTGCCGAGCGAGCCGCTCAAGCATGCGGTAGCCGATCAGCTCGTAATCCTCAGGAGTACGCAGGCGCTCTGTTACGGCCTTGAAGGCAAGCAGGAAGCCCGTGAAGTCGGTATAGCGATAGATGGCATAGGCCTGCTCCAGATCAAGCGGAGCGTTATCATGCCGGCGGCTCAGCTCGACCAAGGTTTCCGGCGTGACGGTGCCCTCAAGGTGCAGATGGAGCTCAGCCTTTGGCAGGCGGCGGATAAAGGCGAGTTGAGATCGGGGTTCGGGTGCGCGGCCAGGCATGAACGGAATCTATGTGCTGATGTTCACAAGGCCTTGGGTTGAGCCGGGCGACGTTCGCGACGTCTGAGGAGCGCGCCAGTGATCGATGTACGAGATCTGATGGACACAACTTACGGTGCAGTGCGGAGCGCAGGTCTTTTCGGTGAGGAATTCGCGCTTGAGGTCGGCCTTGGTGTACTCGGCCAGAGGCACGCCCGGAAAGCCGCGCTGCTGTGAGCAGTAATGCACGAGACCGTTCTCGCAGATGTAGAGGTAGCGCGATCCGGCGCGGCAGCGCCAGTCGTTGGGCTCGCCGTTGGCGATGGCTTCCTGGAACTTGTTGAAGCGGGAATAATTGCGCTTCTTCCAGTTGCGCATCTCGAAGTAGACGCGGCGCTCTTCGTTCTGGAGCGGCTTGAGCTGGCCATCCCCGTCGTGGATAATGCCGATCGTCGAGGTGAAGCCCAGTTCAAGTGCCCGGCGCCCGATCACCAGGGCGTCGTTGGGATTCTTGATGCCGCCTCCGACGACCGAGTTGATGTTGACGTGGAAGTCGGCGTGCTCGGCGAGCATCTGCAGCTTCTTGTCGAGGACCTTGAGGCTCTTTTTCGAGACATCGTCCGGCTGGATGTTGTCGATGGAGATCTGCATGTGGTCGAGGCCGGCCCGGTTGAGCCGCGAGATCCGGTCAGGCATGAGCAGGTAGCCGTTGGTGATCATTCCCGCCAGCGCTCCGTTCTTGCGGATGCGGCGGATGATGTCGTCCAGCTCGGGATGGAGCAGGGGCTCGCCGCCGGAGATGGTGATGATGCTGGTACCGAGGCGTCCCAAGTGATCGATACGGCGAGTCATCTCGTCGAGTGGGACAGGCTTGGAGAAGTCGTCGTATTCATTGCAGTAGGTGCAGGAGAGATTACACCGGCGCATCGGGACGATCTGGGCCATCACCGGGTGGCTCGTAGAGGCCAGCGAGTGGCCCACGATGGCCAACTCACGCGCTTTGCGCGCGGCCGCCTTCAGCCGGCGGGCTGGAGTCTGCCTGCGAAGTGGAAGGGCTTCGCCAAGCCCGGTTTGTGGGGCAGATGTGGACATATCCTTCACTATTCAATCACATGCGGAGAGCGTGACGCGAGGAGGAGAGACTGAATGGAGCCTGGTAGGGGATTGAATGGCATATTTACCGCATTCCCAGTCCTTTCCAGCCATTCCAGCCATCGCCTGCAGGGCCTCATCCATCTATAGTGATTGCCGTCAAGTCGATGCAGTTAACTGGGGGTACCCCCCTCCCCCCTATTTTTCTATATGCCTGGAAGCCATTCATTCCACATGATTTACCCTATAGAGCTGTAAGCCATTCATTTCATTACGGCAAGCTGTAATCCATTGTTATGGCGATACTTACAACGAATTCTCTTTTATAACGCTGTAACCCATTCATTTTATTGGAGAAACCTGTAACCCATTCTTCTGGAACGCTTTATCTGCAAATGAAAGAGCCTGACTGTGAAGCGCAGTCAGGCTCATGTCTCTCTATTTCTATTATAGCTGTGGGAACGAAATTGTCGGCCAAGAGGGGCGGGGGCAGTATAAAGAGACCGTCAGGGGGCTGAAGCCCACGCTATTGGAGCGTCTTGCGGCACGGCTGAAGCCGTGCCCTGATACAGGGCTTTTTTTGCAGGCGAGTAAGGTCGTGCCCTTTTGAGCGCTCACCCAGCCCACTCAAGCTAATGACGTGTCAAGTTCCGCGAGATGCTTTGCAGTGTGTTTCCAGACATGCCTTACACTTCCGCGAGCGAGAGCGCGCGCGGAGGTGGGGTGTCGATGGGTTCATTCCCTCAGCCGCGCTCAGGCGGGTCTTAAAACCGTGTCCGGGATCCTGGTGGGAAAGCTTGGAATGGCGGGTGTCGCACTCGCGATCCGCTGGATTCTTCGTCCCCTGCGGGTCCTCAGAATGACCCTTCCCAGCTTTTGTGGATTGAGGAGCCGCTACACCCGTTTTTTAGTCCAGGCTGTGTGACGATTCGAGATCTTTTTCGAGATTCTGCATCTGCCGGCGGATTTGCTGCTCCTGCTCCTGCATCTCTTTCTCGAGGTTCCGGAGGTCAATCGATCCGGCAGCCTTTCGTGCCTGCTCGACGAGAGCCTCCACGTCAATACTGTTCGTGGCCTCGCGGGCCTGCTCAGCCAGGAGCGCCGGATCTAACGCTTGCCTTAGTTGAGCATCGAGCTCCGGGAGGCCTTGCTCGAGGAGCGAACGATCGTCATCCCAATCCGGCACGGGGATGACGAGCTCGCCTTTGTGCCTGGCCTCACCCGCCTGCATGCTGAGCGTCTCTTCCTTGCGATTGCGCACGATGGTGACCTGAACCTGCTTGCCCCGGTTCGCATGAATCGCCTTGAGCCAGGTGTTCAGCGTGGGCATGGATTCGCCATTGACCTTGGTGATGACATCGCCAGCCTTCAGTCCGGCTGTCGACGCGAAACTATTCTCGGCGACGCGTTTTACCAGCAGGCCCTGGCCATCCTTGACGCCAAAATAGTCGGCGAGCTGCGAGCCCAACGGGTCAAGATCCACGCCAAGCGAGGAGGTGCTGATGGTAAATGAGCCGAAGAAGCTGTTGCCTCCCGGGCCATGACCGGAGGGACCGGCAAGGGTGATGGTGGAATCATCATCCGGGTCGGGCACGGTATGGATCTGTGTCCAGGCATCCTGCTCGATCTTGGCGCGGTCGGCAAGCTGCACGTTGATGGTCTGCTGCTGGCCATCGCGCCAGATGACAAGGGATACGGAGCGTCCGGCCGGGGTTTCCCGGAGCATGCGCCGCAGTTGCTCGATTCCCTGGATCTGCTGGCCGTTCATCTGCAGGATGACGTCGTGCACCTTGAGTCCTGCCTTACCGGCCGGCGCGTCGTGATCGACAACGGTGATCTCCGCACCGCTCGGGTCCTTGAGCTTCAAGGCTGCGGCGCGTTCGGTGTCGATGTCCCGCATATCGATGCCGAGGTATCCCTGCGAGCTGTGGACCATGAACGTCGACGGCTCGGGGATGACGCTGAGCAGTTGCGGCTCGAAAGATGCCTGAGCGAGAGCCGTTGAACCGGCGAGAACGCTGATCGAGCTCACGGCCACGATGGAACCTGCCTTGCACACTAACCTCGAAAAGTGATTCATGTGGGTTTTCCTTGTTTAGCTGCTTGTCGTTGGTTTTGACGGACAAAACTCCAGAAGGCTATGCCATCACATGATACCGGCTGGATTCTTCGTCGCTCCGCTCCTCGGCAATGACAACCCATTGGTGACCGATTTACTGAACCTGCGGCATCTGGTTGAGCACCTGGCGCGATGCCGTCCGTATCTCCGGACTGTCATCGCGAATGGAAACTGTGTGCAGCACATCGCGCACGCTCGAATCTCCTTCGACCGGCTCGAGCAGGCCGATGGCCTGGGTGCGAACCTGAGGGTCGGGATCCTTCATCAGCGCTTCCAGCACCGCGTCGCGCACGCGTACATCGTCCGCTACGTAGGGCTCAAGTCCCTCGAGCGCCTTGAGGCGGACAGATACGCTCTTGTCATAACGCAGCGCTACCATCAGCGCATCGCGGATAGGACCGTCGTCGCACTGGTGACCGGCGTGGCATTCATCGGCAAGCAAGCGGAGAGAGGAGTCACGGACCCCTTGATTAACCCTGTTCTGCGCGGCCACAAGAAGCAGCTGGCGAATGCGCGTATCGTCGAGGGAGCCCTGGATGGTTTCGGGCTGAAGGCGGTTGTAGCTGACTTGAACATTTTCAGAGCCAGGCTCCCGCACAATGCCGCTGACATTCGCAATATCCATAAGGGAGTCGTCAGCTTGTGGAGCCTGTCCGGTCACGGTACCCGAAAGCGCAGGCTGCTGCGCGTGTTCACCGGCGCGGTAGCCGGAAAACCCGCCGGCCGTGAGCCCGGCTACAAGCACGGCGGAAACTGCGACCGGCGCAGCGCGCAGACGCCCGAAGCCCTGAGCGAACTGCCGCCAGCCACGTGCGAGCCAGCTTGCCCGCGGCAGAGCGTCGAGGGCCTCTTCCAGGCGCAGGCGGGAGCGGGCGATGAGGTTTGCCGACGGCTCCTCGGCGGGCAACAGGGCCATGGCCTTGGCGAGCGCCTGAACGGCCTCAAACTCGCGGCGGCAATCCTCGCAGCCGGCCAGATGCTGCTCCAGTTGCGGCGCCTTCTCGTCGGGTAGCTCACCGTAGACCGCCATTACGATGCTTTCCTGTGCCAGTTCGCACTTCATGATTCAACCTCACTCGCCTCAAAAAGATCGCCACAGCCCTAGCCAGGCTTTAGCGGAGTTCCGCCAGGTTCGCACGTAGCTTCCTGGTCGCGCGGAAGAGGGTATTTTTTGCTGTCTCTTCCGTCGTGTTCAAAATCTCGCCGATGGTTCTCAGCTTTAGTCCCTGGTAATGCTTCAATTCGAAGACCATGCGTTCGCGGGGCGTGAGCTTGTCGAGCGCCTCGAGAATGCGTTCTCCCAAATACTTCCTGTTCAACTCCCGGTCGGGATTCGCGCTAGCGCGCTGGTCCGAGACGTTCGTCAACAGGTCAATCTCCTCACCCGATGAATCGAGGGTGACTGCCTGATCTTCGCGGCGCGACTTGCGCCTTCGTAACAGATCGAGGCACAAATTTGTGACGATGCGATAGATCCACGTATAGAAGGAGCACTCGAAGCGGAAATTTCCGATGTACCGGTACGCCTTGAGGAACGCCTCCTGGTGGATGTCTTCAGCGTCCTGCTCGGAACCGGTGAGATGCAGGGCCAGCCGTAACACCGCCTGATCATATTGACGCACGAGAGCGTCAAAGGCTGTGCGCGAACCTTGCTGAGCCTCGCGAATCAGGTCGGTTTCCGTGGCGCGCAGGCTGGGATCGATCGGCATTCCTGAGGAGGATTTTATCTTTGGCGCGGCAACGGCGGGGAGCTGGATGCCGGATGGCGGGGTAAAACGAAGAGAATCAGCAGACATAGAGGTTCCTCGAATTGGGCAGACTACCCCACGGGGGAGACGAACAGCGCTCGAATTCGTTAGCACATGCTGCCAAAATTTTCCGTCGGCCGATCGGCTACACTCCCGTTATGAACAACGGAGATGAGAGAGCGGGAAGCGGGCAGCTGTGGCCGGAGGCTTCCTCAAAAACTGAGGGCATGGTCATTGCCTATTGCGATGGAGGTTCGCGGGGCAATCCCGGGCCGGCCGGTTACGGCGTTCATATCGAGGATGCGAAGGGCGCGACGGTCGGGAATTTGAGCGAGTTCGTAGGACGGAAGACGAACAATTTCGCCGAATATTCGGGGCTTCTGGCGGCTTTGCAATTCGCGCTCGACCATGGGCACCAGCGCCTGAAGGTGGTTTCGGATTCTGAGCTGATGGTGAAGCAAATCAAGGGGCAGTACCGGGTCAACAGCCCGGAGCTGCGTCCGTTGTATGAAGAAGCGAAGCGGCGGATCGGGCAGCTGGACTCATTTCAGATTCAGCACGTGCTGCGAGAAAAGAACCGCGAGGCCGACCGACTTGCGAATGAGGCAATGGACCGGGGTACGGGTAGAAGCACGGCGGCGGCTCCCTAGCAGCCGGAAAGAGTGGCTTCGAGGCTTCGTCAAGGGCGGAGTTGTGCATCTGCTGGAAGGCGAATTGCCGGACGGCGATTTTCGTGAGAATCACGCCGGAGCGCGAGTAGTCATTTTTTTTGCCGGGGACTTTTTGCGCGCCCGCTCGTACTTGAGAACCAGCAGCCCCTTTGAATAGGCTTTGTTCTCTATAAGCTTGAAATCGCGCTCCGGAAAGCCGGCCGGAAAGAGCGGTATACCTTCTCCAATAAGCGTCGGCACCACTCCAATCTCCATTTCGTCGATCAGGTCGGCCTTCAGGAATTCCCGCGCCAGTTCACCGCCGCCCATCATCCAGAGGTTCTTGCCTGGACGCTTACGAATCTCGCCGATCAAGGCTTCAGGTGACTCCTGCGTCACTTCGTAGCCTTCGCGCTCGCCGGGCGGAAGCGATCGGGACAACGACATAGCATTTGATCCCGTAGTTATCGAATTTTCCGCCGGTCATCTTCAGTCCCGCTTCGAGCGTCTTGCGACCCATGACTGCGACATCGACTGTCTTGAAGAAGGGTGCCATCGAGTAGTCCTTCGGCATGAAGAGAAAGTCGACGGAGCCGTCCGGGCGGGCAATGTAACCGTCAAGACTGATGCCGAGGCCGAGAACGACTTTGCGCATCGTTGGCATCTGCTTATTTCTTACGATTCGGAAGTGATTTTACTTCGCCAGCTCGCTCTTGACGATCTCGCTCACCTGGCGTCCATCGGCGCGCAGGCCTGCGGCTTGAATGCGCGCCTGCACACTCTTCATGGCGACACCCATGTCCTTTGGGCCGGGCTTGGTGCCGGAGGCTGCAAGCTCGGCGAGCGCGGCCTGCACAAGCTGACGAATCTCCTGCTCGCCCGCGGCCTTGGGCATGTAGTTTTCGATGAGCACGATCTCGGCGGCCTCTTTCGCGGCCAGCTCGGGGCGATTGCCTTTCGTGAATTGCTCGACCGAATCGCGGCGCTGCTTGATAAGCGTGGTGAGAATCTGCAGCGACTCTGCTTCATCGAGCGGGGCGCGCTTCTCAATCTGTCTGTTCTTGAGGGCAGTTTTCACCATGCGCAGGGCGGTGGTGCGCTCGGAATCGCGCGCCTTCATGGCGATGATGATGTCCTGATCGATGCGTGCTGCGATGCTTGCGTCCGTCATGAATGACTCCAAACCTCCAATTATAGAAAGAAAGCGCGGGCCGCGCCTGCTCAGTAGAATGAAGACTGAGAGGAAACCGAAAACGATGATCCGCAAAACACGACTTTTTACCCCCGGTCCGACTCCCCTGCTGCCTGCGGCGCAGTTCGCGATGGCGGCGGCGGATATTCATCACCGGACGGCGGAGTTTCGCGCCTTGTATACGCGCGTGCTCGATCAGCTGAAGACTTTTGTCGGCACGAAGAACGATGTGCTGCTGCTCGCGTCGTCGGGAACAGGTGCGATGGAGGCCGCGGTTTCGAATCTGACGTCACCCGGCGACCGGGTGCTGGTGCTGTCGGCAGGAAAATTCGGCGAGCGCTGGGTGGCGCTGGCGAATGCATTTGGATGCGCGGTAGATGTAGTGAAGGTTCCGTATGGGGAGACCTTTTCGCTCGACGAAGTGCGCAAGGCTCTCAAGATTGAGACGCGCGCTGTGTTTATGCAGGCGACGGAGTCCTCGACCGGCGTACGGCATGACGTTGAGGGTGTGGCCAAGCTGCTGAAGAAGGCTGACAGCGGAGCGCTGCTGGTTGTGGACGCCATCACTGGGCTTGGCACGACGCATTTCGACGTGGATGGATGGGGCGTGGATGTGATCATCGGTGGATCGCAGAAAGCGGTCATGATTCCGCCGGGGCTGGCCTATCTGGGCGTGAGCGATCGCGCATGGGAGGCGATGGAGATCTCACTGAATCCGCGCTACTACTTCGACTTGCGCAAGGAGCGCAAGAATGCGCACAAGGGCGAGTCGTCGTATACACCAGCCGTTGCGCTGATCGCGGCCCTGGGCGCGGCGCTCGACTACATTGCAGGGCAGGCAGGGGGCGATCTGGCTGCCGGGCGCGACGCGCTGATCGATAATGCCGAAACATGCGCTGCCATGACGCGCGCGGCTGTCGAAGCGATGGGACTGAAGCTGTTTGCACCGGATGCTCCGGCTGCGGCGGCGACGGCGGTGCTGCCGCCTGCTGGAGTCGACTCGGGCGTGATTGTGAAGGAGCTGAAGAATCGCTTCGGTGCTGTGATTACCAATGGCCAGGGCGAGATGAAGGGGCAGATCTTTCGAGTGGCGCACATCGGGCTCTTCGATTACATGGACACGATTGCCATTGTCGGAGCGCTCGAGCAGGTCGCGGTTTCGACGCTGAAGATCCCGGGCTTCGAGTTCGGGCAGGCGCTGGCAGCCGCGCAGAGGGTTTTTGCGGGAGAAGCATCCCTGGCAAAGCAAGAACTGGCAGAGGCGGTTAACCGCTAGTATTCGAGTCAGAAACGGGCAGTACATTTCCATGAATCGTCTGCGGCACTACGGAAAGAAACTGCAGATCCCTCCGCTCCGCTCGTCGCGGCGAGCTTCGGTCGGGATGACAGCGTTATGCAAAGATCTGTCTCAGGCACATTTCAGACAACGTAAACATTAAGGACCAGAATGAAGATTGTTCTTGCGGAGAAGGTTTCTCCGGCTACGCTTGCCGTGTTTGAGAGCGAACCCGGGTGGAAGATTGTCAGCCATGATCAGATCAAGAACGGCCTCGCTGCTGAGATTGCCGACGCTGATGGTCTTGTTGTCCGGTCAGCCGTGCAGGTGGATGATTCGCTGCTGGCCTCAGCGCCGAAGCTGCGTGTGATTGGGCGTGCCGGCGTGGGCGTGGACAACATCGACGCGGATGCGGCCACCCGGCGCGGCATCGTAGTGATGAACACTCCGGGGGCGAATGCCATTGCCGTCGCCGAACTCACGCTGGGCATGATGCTGGCGCTGGCGCGGCAGCTTCCCAAAGCAAATGCAACGATGCATGCCGGGAAGTGGGAGAAGAAGTCGCTGCAGGGCGTGGAGCTGCGGGGCAAGAAGCTGGGAGTGCTGGGCCTGGGCCGTATCGGGCTGGAAGTGGCGCGGCGCGCGCGCGGCTTTGGCATGGAAGTGATCGGGCACGATCCGTTTGTATCTACTTCCATCGCACGCGAGAATGCAATTCAACTTGTATCCACGGATGAGCTCTTTCGCGAAGCTGATTACCTTACCCTGCACGTGGGACTGACGCCGCAGACCACCGGCATCATCAACGAAGCGACGCTAGCTAAGATGAAGAAGGGTGCGCGCCTGGTGAACTGTGCGCGCGGCGAGTTGATCGTCGAAGAGGCGCTTGCAGAGGCGCTCAGGAGCGGCCATGTTGGCGGCGCAGCTCTCGATGTGTTCCACAAGGAGCCGCTGAAGGATTCGCCTTTCTTCGAGTTGGAGAATGTGATCCTGACGCCGCATATTGCCGGGTCGACGGCCGAGGCGCAGGAAGCGGTGGGCGTGCAGATTGCGCTCCAGGTTCGTGAATATCTCAAGCTGGGGGTCGTGCAGAACGCCGTGAACCTGCCGTCGCTCTCGCACGAGGAGTATCTGGAGCTGGCGCCATACATCACACTTGCCGACCGGCTGGGCTCTTTCCTGGCGCAGTTCCCGGAAGGAAGCTTTGAGAGCGTCCACATCTCCTACAACGGACGGATCGCCGAAGCCAAGACCGACTTGATCCGCAACAGCGCCATCGAAGGCATTCTTGGGCATGCGGAGGGAGTAAACCGCATCAACGCCGCGTCGGTCGCTCAGGAGCGCGGCATCCGCATTTTTGAAGAGAAGAAGCCGACGGCTTCGGGTGGAGCGGGCAATGTGCTCAAGATCACTATTCATACGCACTCCGGCGACGTGGTCGCCAGCGGCACGGTTCTGCATGGGACGTCAGCGCGGCTGTTGAGCCTCAACGGCATCGACATTGAAGCGCCGCTCGAAGGAACGGTGCTCACGATCCGTAACCAAGACGTTCCGGGCGTGATTGGCCGCGTGGGCACGATTCTCGGCGACCACCGCATCAACATTGCAAACTTTGCGCTGGGACGCGCGAACGGCGATCGCCGGCTTCCTCAGGGAACGGCGCTGGCCGTGGTACAGGTGGACGGCGAGGTGACTGAAGCTGTCTTGAGAGCGCTGCGCGCGGTTGAGGCTATCTCAGAGGTACATGTCGCAAGCCTGGGCGAAAAGCTTCAGTCAGTGTCGGTAGAATAGAAATTGTAAGTTTCGAGGAGTGTATTCAACTTGCCGCTTTACGAATACCGCTGCAAAGAATGCGGTCATCAGTTCGAGAAAATTCAGAGCTTCAGCGCGCCCGACGAGAAGGAGTGCCCGGTTTGCAAGGGCGAACTCGAACGGCTCATCTCTGCGCCGGCGATTCAGTTCAAGGGCGCGGGTTGGTATGTGAACGACTACGCCAGCAAGGGAACAAAGAAGTCCGGGAGCAGTGCGGCAGAGTCGGGCGGCGACTCGAAAAGCAGCACGGACAAGTCCGCTTCTTCAGAGGGCGCGAAGTCGTCTGACACATCGTCTGCCGCAAACAATTCCGGCTCCTCTTCAGGATCCGGGACTACATCATCATCAACGACGAAGAGCGACTAGACGTTATTTCGAGGACTTCTTCGGAGGAGGCACCTTTGCTCCCTTCTTACGAGCCTCTGACAATCCGATCGCAATGGCCTGCTTCGGATTGGTAACCTTCTTGCCGCTGCGGCCCGACTTCAGCTTTCCTTCCTTCATTGCTTTCATTTCGCGCTCGACCGACTTCGAAGCTTTGGGGCTGTATTTGCGGCCAGTAGACTTCTTCTTCGCGGCAGACTTCTTCGCTGCGGTCTTCTTCGCGGCTGAACTCTTCTTTACACTGCTCTTCTTCGCACTGGTCTTTTTCGTACTGCTCTTCTTAGATGGCATGCTGGACTTTCCTCCACTCACTCAGAAGCACACGACTCGGCAAATGTTGTCGCAATAGATGCATTTAAGGCTTCTTGAGCGATGCCATGTCGATCACGAAGCGGTATTTCACATCCGCCTTCACCACGCGCTCGAAGGCCTCGTTGATTTGCTGGATGGGAATCACTTCGACGTCTGAGACGATGTTGTGTTCGGCGCAGTAGTCGAGCATTGCCTGCGTCTCCGGCATGCCGCCAATGATCGATCCGCTGAGCGCGCGCCGCTTGAACAACAGATTGCCCATCTGAATGACGGGCGGCTGATCGGGCAAGCCAACCTGGCAGTAGACACCGTCCCGCTTGAGCAACGGCAGATAGGCGTTGAGGTCGTGCACGGCGGAAACCGTGTCGAGTATGAAGTCGAAGCTGTTGGCTTCTTTCTTCATCGCGTCAGGATCGTTGGAGAGCACCACGTCATCCGCGCCCAGACGCTTCGCGTCGGCGGTCTTTGACGGCGAGGTGGTGAACTGCACGACGTGCGCGCCGAAAGAATGTGCGAACTTCAGGCCCATGTGTCCGAGACCGCCGAGCCCGACTACTCCAACCTTCTGGCCGGGTCCCACCTCCCAGTGCCGCAGCGGCGAATAGGTGGTAATGCCCGCGCAGAGCAGCGGAGCGACACCGGCTGGATCGAGCTTTGTGGAGACGTTGTGCACGAAATGCTCGTCGGTGACGATGTTGTTCGCGTAGCCGCCCTGGGTGAGTTCGCCGTACTTATCGTATGCGCCGTAAGTGAGCGTTGCGCCAACCTCGCAATACTGCTCTTCTCCCGCCTGGCAGCTTGCGCAGGTGCGGCAGGAGTCGACGATGACGCCGACGCCGACGCGATCGCCGGGCTTGAACCTCGTCACTGCGGGGCCGACGGCGATTACGCGGCCCACAATTTCGTGTCCGGGAACCATGGGGTAGATGGCGTTGCCCCATTCGTTGCGCGTGGAATGGATATCGGAATGACAGACACCGCAGTATTCGATCTCGACGGCGACGTCGTTGTCTTTGAGATCGCGGCGGGTGAAGCTGAAAGGGGCAAGAGGCGTGGTGGCTTGCTGCGCGGCGTATCCCCAGGATTGAGTCATGCAGTTGCTCCTAATGAAAGAAGTGTGAAGGAGAATCGTAAATGGAGTGAGCGAAAGCCCGCTAACAACCATTGGATGGGTGAGGGCTGGATAGGATTCGGGCTACCTCAGCGCTTTACAAGCGCGCAATACAGGCGCGATGCTTAGGTAACAGTGAAGACAGCAATCAGCGTATCCAAGGAAGATTATCTGAAGGCCGTTCTAGAAGCGGAGAGCGAGGGGCAAACCGTCATTTCGGCAACACTGGCGCACTGGCTGGGCGTTTCGCCTCCGGCGGTGTCGATGGCGGTTCGCCGGCTCAAGCGCGACGGATATCTGGAAGTAAAGGCGGACGGTGTGGTGCGCCTTACGCCAAAAGGCAAGACGGCAGCGCGGCGGACAGCCCTGCGTCATCATCTGATCGAGCGCATGCTCTCGGAGATGTTCGGCATGCCGTGGTATGAGGTTCACGACGAAGCCGAACGGCTGGAGCACGCTGTTTCGCCCGCATTCGAGGCAAGGTTGCTGGAAAAGCTCGGCGAGCAGGGACTGTGTCCTCATGGAAACACCGTTCTGCCGGAGAACCCCGCCAGGCGCGTGAAGCGCGGCCTGAGGACGCTGGCGGAGAGCGCAGAGAATGGCGAGTACACGGTCGCCAGCCTGTATGAGCGCGACCCGCGGCTATTGCGATTTCTGCATGAAACGGGAATCGAACCGGGAGGGACGGTTCGCGTGCTCAAGAAGAATTATGACCAGACGCTGACGATTGAGACGGCAACCGGGTCCTTCGCGCTGGGCGCTCCGGCGGCGGAAAAGGTGTGGGTAAGACAGCGAGTCGCGAACGGCGCGGGCAAGTCGCGGCGGCGCGGCTGAGAGTCGCGTCCGGAGCGGGAATTCTTCGGCAGTGTTTGCAGGCGTCTCCACCTTATGATGGATATTTTTCTCCGCCGCCCGATGTGTAGTATGCGGACAAGGATGCAAATGTCCAGCCAGCGAACGCTGAAGAATACGGCACTTGGAGCAGCCCTGTTCTTTGCCACCGCCTTCGCGCTGGCGCTTGATCCTCACCAGAGCCTGCGTCACTACGGCTATCAATCGTGGCAAACCGATAATGGATTGCCGCAGAACACGGTACATGCGGTCCTGCAGACCCGTGATGGGTATATCTGGCTTGCAACCGAGGCTGGGCTTGTGCGATTCGATTCGGTGAAGTTCACGATCTTCACGCATAAGGACACACCGCAGCTCGGCAGTGATCTGATCTATACCCTGATTGAGGACAAATCGGGGACTCTCTGGATCGGCACATCGAGCGGAGTAACGAGCTATCGCGACGGTAACTTTCAGGCATTCGCCGAGCCGGGCGGGTTGCAGACAAACATCGTTTGGTCAATGCATGAGGATCGCAACGGTGGCGTCTGGGCGCTTACATCTGGCGGGCTGGCGCGCTTCGATCGCACCGGCTTTCAGGGCATGGCGGGGATTCCGTCGCCGGACGAAGACAGCCGGATGATCGACGGGGCGCATGGCGATCTCTGGCTGGGCACGTCGAATGGGCTCTATCACGCGGAGTGGGGCGAGCCCAGGCAGTTCAGATCGGCAGGCCAGAGTGGCGCGGTGCAGGCATTGGCATTGGACAAGACGGGCCGCGTGTGGGCCGGCATGCAAAATGGGCTGGAAGTCTGCGGGGCCGAGAAGTGTGATGCGGTTACTCTGCCCGGTTCTTCACCTGCGTCGCGGAATGTGACCGCTCTCGCCGTGGATGCGGCGGGCGCTGTGTGGATTGGAACGGCTGAGGGACTGGTGCGCGACGACGGCACGCGAATGGCAGTCTACACGATGCGTGAGGGGCTGCCTTCCAACCAGGTTCAGCTGCTGGCATGCGATCGCGAAGGCGCTTTGTGGGCGGGAACGGGTTCGGGCATCGCGCGCGTCGTCAATGGAAAGATCGGGAATGAAACGATCGGGAACGAAAAGATCGAAGCGTTCACGCCAAAAGAGGGCTTTTCGAGCAACGTCGTTCTCTCGATCCTCGAAGACCGCGAAGGGAACCTCTGGCTTGGAACAGAATCCGGCGGCGTCGACATTCTGCGCGATCGCGCCTTTACGACCTATAGCGCGCAAGACGGGCTTTCCGATGACCATATCCGCTCGGTCTACCAGGATCACAAGGGCACAGTATGGCTGGGCACCAGCGGCGGTGGGCTGAATCGGCGTGACGAAGGTGGATTCTCGGCGCTCACCACGGCGGAGGGTCTTTCGAGCAATGTGGTGCTCTCGATAGTCAGCGGGCCTAACGGCGATTTGTGGCTGGGCACGCCAGACGGGTTGGACCGCCTTCATGATGGCAAAGTGACCGTATTCACCTCGGCTGACGGCCTCGCCGACGACTTTGTGCGCTCGCTCTATTTTGACGCTCAGGGGTCGCTGTGGATCGGGACTCGCCGCGGGCTTTCGCAATGGAAGGACGGAAGATTCACGAGCTACTCGGCGCTCGATGGCCTGGGCAGCGACCTGGTGGGATCCATTCTGGAGTCGCGCGACGGATCGATGTGGATCAGCACGCTCGGAGGGCTCACGCACCTGCAGAACGGCCACTTCACAAATTACACGGAGAAAGACGGCCTCTCGAATCACACCGTGACGGCCTTGCACGAAGACCACGACGGTACGCTCTGGATTGGGACCAATAGTGGCGGATTGAATCGCTTGCGGCAGGGAGTCTTCAAGGCGGTTTCGCCAAAGGGTGCGGCGTTGCCTGAGGCGATCTACAGCGTTCTGGAGGACGACAACGGCAACCTCTGGATGAGCTCCAACGAGGGAATCTTTCGCGCCAGCCGCAACGAGCTGAATCGCTACGTGAACGGCCTGGCGCCCGCGGTTGCGGTCGCCTCGTATGGCGTTGCCGATGGGCTGAAGGTCAATGAGGCGAGCAGCGGCGGCCATCCGGCGGCGTGGCGGCTCGAGAGCGGCGAGTTGTGGTTCGCGACGCTGAAGGGCGCGGCCACGGTTGACCCAGCGCATCTGGCTACGAACCTTGTCCCGCCGCTCATAAATATTGAGCAGATCAGCGTCGATGATAAAGCGCAGGCGAAGCGGGATGCGCTTACGGTGCAGCCCGGCGGGCGGCGCTTCGCGATTGATTACACCGCACTCAGCTTTGCCGCTCCGCAGAAAGTGCGCTTCAGGTACAAACTCGACGGCTTCGACCACGCGTGGATCGATGCCGGCACGCTGCGCACAGCGTATTACACGAATCTTCCGCCGGGCCGCTATACCTTCCGGGTGCTGGCGTGCAACAACGACGGGGTGTGGAGCACAGCGCCTGCATCGATCTCGCTGCGGCTGCAGCCGTTCTTTTACCAGACGGAATGGTTCTATGTGCTGCTTGCCGCGATGACGGGACTGCTCGTGTATGCGGGATATCGCTGGCGGGTGCGGCAGGTTGAGTCGAGATTTAATGCCGTGATGTCGGAGCGCAATCGCATTGCACGCGAGATTCACGATACCCTCGCTCAGGGATTCGTCGCAGTGTCGGTCCAGCTGCAGATTGTTTCCCGCCTGCTGGGAAGTTCGACAGAAGCAGCCATATCTCACTTGCATCAGGCGCAGGAGCTTGTCCGCAGCGGGCTCGAAGACGCGCGCAATGCGATCTGGGAGCTGCGCTCTCAAAGCGTCGAGAATCAGGACCTGGCCGCGCAGCTTGCGAAAATGGCAGATCGCGTCACAGCGGGCACGGAGATCCGGACGGAAGTGCGCGTGAATGGCGCGTATCGTCCGCTCGGGAACCAGGTGGAAGGCGAGCTCCTGCGCATCGCGCAGGAGGCGGTGACCAATGCCGTGAGACATGCTGATGCGAAGCGGGTAGAGATTCAACTGAAGTTCTCGATTGGAGGCGTTGTACTGAGTGTCCAGGACAATGGCCGCGGCCTTTTCGGAGAGCCGGCTTCGGCGCGTGATGGACATTTTGGAATCGCCGGGATGAAGGAGCGCGCGCAGCAGATCGGCGGCACGCTGACATTCGAAAGTAACGAAGGCCAGGGCACGCGGGTAAGTGTAGAAGTCGCCGCAGATAGAAGAGAATGAGAGCAGAGAAAGTATGAGTGAATCGATTCGCATCATGATCGTCGATGACCACACGGTTGTGCGGCAGGGCCTTGTTGCATTGCTGAGCACTGTTCCGGATCTGGCTGTGATTGCCGAAGCCGCTGACGGCCTGGAAGCCGTGGAGGCACATCGCAAACACAGGCCAGACGTGACGCTGATGGACCTCCGGCTGCCGAAGCTCGGGGGCGCGGATGCTATTTCGCAGATCCGGCAGGAATCGCCGCAAGCTCGCATCATCGTGCTTACAACCTTCGATGGCGACGAGGATATCTATCGTGCGCTACAGGCCGGGGCCAAAGGATATCTGCTGAAAGGCACGGACGCGGACGAGCTGACGGCTACCATTCGATCCGTATTCGCAGGCAAGTCGAGGATCCCATCCTTCGTCGCTGAAAAACTGGCCGAGCGCATGGGAGGCCCGGCCCTCACGACACGCGAATTGGAAGTGCTGAGGCGGATCGTCGCCGGCCGCAGCAACAAGGAGATCGCGAGCGACCTGCACATCTCCGAAGCCACGGTGAAGACGCATATCAACAGCCTGCTGAGCAAGCTGGGCGTGAGCGACCGGACGCAGGCAGCCACAACAGCGCTGCAACGGGGGATTGTTCATCTCGATTGATTTGGAGTATCGCCACACGATGCGAAGATTCATTGCAATTGCGGCTTTGGTTTTTATTTGTTCACTCGCTGCCGCTCAGCCTGCGAAAAATTCCGCATGGCGTGCAGCGACTGAGAGCGAGTTGAAGAACCTGCTGCCCGCCCGTGCTCCCGTCCAGCAGGAGAGGATTGAGACGGAGATGCGAACGGCATCGGGCATCACGGATGGGCACGGCAAGTTTGTCGCCGGGGTTGTCCTGATCACCGCGGGATATTCAGCAGATGGCAAATACTCTCATTACTTCCTAACGCAGGTTCCACTGAAGATCGGAAATTTCCAGCTTTCGCCCGGCTCCTACGTTATCGGCTGGGAGCATATCGAAGACGGGCTCAATGTCAAGTTTTATGAAGCGGCTTCAGGAAAATTGCTGGGCTCGATCGATGCAACGTTGAATCCGGCAATCACTCGGGTAGAATCATTTCGCGTCTGGCCGCCGTCAGAACGTCCTCTCATGCAGATCGGGCGATTCACCTTCGGCTATCAGATCGGAGAATAGATTTCACGATGCCCGAAGGTACGCAGGCAAATGCCCGGCAGACAGTGAAGCTTCGAAAGCTGCTGGCCGCTCTCGAAGCCAACTGGCAGACGGAGATGAGCGGCTACTACACGTATCGCACCCTCGCGGAGCGCGATAATGACCCATTGCGCAAGCAGACTCTGAAGCACATGGCCGAGGCCGAGGCGCAACATGCCGCGCTGTGGGAGAAACGTATTCTTGAGCTTGGCGGCGCACTGCCGAAATATCGCGGAAAGACTACCGGCGACGCCGACAGCCTGGCCAACCGCATAGGCGGCCAGCGCATGGCGTTGCGGCGTCTTGAAATTGACGAAAGCCGCGCCATCGCGACCTATGGCCAGCAACTTAAGGAGCTTGACGACGAGCCCAGCCTGACCGTGCTGCGGCAGGTGATCGATGAAGAACGCGAGCATTACCGTGAGCTGAGCAGCCTGATACGCCAGCGCTATCCGCACAAGCAGATCGTCGTAGACACATCGAAAGCGCAATCGCTGCTGAACGAACTGCTGGCCAAACGCAATGGAACCGGCACGGGCAGACAGACGGCGGGCTGGATCGGCGATGCGATTTATGGTGTGAACGATGGGCTCGGCGCCATCTTTGGCATTGTCTCGGGGGTCTCCGGAGCGACGCAGGGGACCAGGCAATATGTTCTGATGGCCGGGCTGGCAGGCATGATCGCCAGCGCGCTCTCGATGGGTTCCGGGGCTTATCTGGCGGCGAAGAGCGAGCGCGAGATTTACGAAGCGGAAGTCGAGCGCGAGCGGGAAGCGATTGAGATGAACGGGCCCGAGGCGCGCGAACTGCTCTCGCTCTACTACCAGGTGAAGGGCCTGCCGGAAGACGATGCCGACCACGTTGTGGAACACATCGCGGAGGACAAGGAACAGCTCCTGCGCGCGCTGGCTTCCGAGCGGCTTAAGTCGAGCGAAGAGGCGTTGCGCGATCCCATGACGTCGGCGATCTCGGGCGCTGTTTCCACAGCGGTCGGAGCATTCATTCCGATCATTCCGTTTTTCTTTATGACGGGGTATCCGGCTGTGATCACGTCGGCTGTGATCTCGCTTGCTGCGCACTTTGCAGTGGGCGCGGCCAAGTCGCTCATCACCGTGCGCTCCTGGTGGGCCAGCGGCGCCGAGATGACACTCGTCGGCGCCGTTGAGGGCGTGGTGACCTATGTGATCGGCGTCGGTCTCGGCAAAGTGGGTGCCTAGACTGAGGGGAGCCGGGCGAATAGCCTCGCATCCTTTCTTAAGGCTGAGGCAACACGAGCACCTCGACTCCCGAAGGTGCTTCGCCGGAGTGGAAGATTGTCTCGGTCGCCGGCTTAAAATCTGAGGGGCTGGCGTTGGGGATGTCCGTGAAGGTTTGCGGATTGCGGTCGACCAACGGGAACCACGAACTCTGTATCTGCACCATGATGCGGTGGCCTTTGCGGAAGGTGTGATCGAGGTCAGGCATGGTGAAGTCGACCTCGGCCATCTTTCCGGGGACGAAGGCCTCCGGTTTCTCCCAGCTGTTGCGGAACTTGCCGCGCATCGGCTCACCGCGCAGCAGTTGCTGATAGCCGCCCATGCGCAGGGCCGGCGTGTCGATGACTCTTTTGCCTGTTGCGCTGCCGGCGTCCGGGTCGGGGTAGTCGTTCGGATACACATCGATCAGCTTCACCACGAAGTCAGAGTCCGTTCCGGTCGTCGCGACCTTCAGCTTGGGCGAGATGGGCCCGGCGATTGTGACGTTCTCGGTCAGCGGCTCTGTCTCGTAAACCAGAACGTCAGTCCGCGTGGCGGCGAAGCGCTGGTCGTCGACCATATAGCGTTGTGGCACGGTGTCGGTTACATATCCAACGAAAGGCACTGGATGCGCCGGATCGCTGACATAGGAATCTGAACCCTCGCTCGCTGAGGGCGGATCAAAGGAGAGCTTGCCGCCGGAGTGGAAGTAAAGCATGCGAGGCTTGACCTGCGCAGGCGGCCATGAATTGTACTTGCGCCAGACATTTGTGCCTGTTTCGAATACAAATGCCTCCGGCATCGCTGAACCCTTGTCCTTGAGGTAATACTCGAAGAATGGGAACTGGATGTTTTTGCGGAAGTATTCGCTGGTCTTCGAATTAAACCTGACGTCTCCGAGATGATCGCCGTCGTTGCGAGCCCAGCCACCGTGTACCCATGGGCCTTCGACAATGGTGTTGACCGTTCCTGGATTGTTCTTCTCGATCGCATAGTAGGTGCGCATAGGCCCGGACAGATCCTCGGCATCGAACCATCCGCCTACGGTGAGGACGGCACAATGGATGTTCTTCATGTGCTGGGAGAGATCGCGAGCTTTCCAGTAATCGTCGTAGGTGGTGTGGTACAGCTGGTCGTTGAAGAGCGGATTCGAACCCTTAAGGTAGACCTTGTCGAGGTTCGATGTCGGACCGGCCTTCAGGTAGAACTCGTAGCCATTCGGGGTGCCGAAGTCAAAAGGGATTCTGCGCGGCGGCAATGTCGGATTCTGCTGTGTCGTGAAGAACGTATAAAAGCCGAAGTTGGCGTCGAGCATAAATGCTCCGCTGTGATAGGCATCGTCGCCCATGAAGAGATTGGTCATGGGAGCCTGTGGTGACGCGGCCTTGAGCGCAGGGTGCGAATCGATGATGCTGGCTGAAGTGTAGAAGCCGGGATAGGAAATCCCCCAGATGCCGACTCGACCGTTGTTGTTGGGCACGTGCTTGAGCAGGAAGTCGATGGTGTCATAGGTATCGGAGCTGTCGTCAACGTCTTTGGGTGAGTTCTTCACGTCGATGTGCGGGCGCATCTCCACGAAAGTGCCTTCCGACATGTAGCGTCCGCGCACATCCTGATAGACGAAGATGTAACCGGCTTTCTCGAACTCATCCGAAGGACCGAGGCGCTTTGGATACTGGTCCTCTCCATAAGGAGCCACGCTGTAAGGCGTGCGGTCCATCAGGAAGGGATAGCTCTGCGACGCATCCTTGGGTACGTAGACCGCAGTGAACAGGTGCACTCCATCGCGCATGGGGATGCGGTATTCGTACTTGGTGTAGTGCGTCTTGACGTAGTCTTCCTCGGGAGCGGCGGGCTTGTCCTGCGCAATGGCTGAAATCGTCAACAGAGTGAGAACTGGAAAGAAACAGAGTAAACGGGCGGTCTTCATCGATGCGTTGGCCTCTATGCTCAGATCGGTAAATAGCAGTGTATCGAATGTGCCGATGCAAAAAACAATCATCCCTTTAGCCGAAGATCCGAGATATGGTGCCGAGGTCGCAAGTAATAAGCAAAGAACGATTGTGCAGAAGCGCTGCGAAGAGTCAAAAGGCGATGAAACCAGGTCTTCCTAAGATAAACGCATTCGCGCCACTCCTCCAGCTCCAGGCTTCTGAGCGTGCGGTTTCGCGTTTATATGTGGCGGTTCAGCTGTATATCTTAACTAATGATGACGTTATGGCTTGGAACTAATAGTTTGGAAACGCCCCAGATATGACATTGTTATTGATCATAAGCAGGCATAGGCCACCCACCCCTCAAATACTGCATCGCAAATTTTACGCTTAGTTAGAGGCGCACTGACCGCAGTTAGAGTACAAGACGTTCAACAATTGTTAAGGACCCACGCTTTTGTGAGGTTTACGATGCCAGTACGTTCCGTCGAGAATCATCTAGGCCTCGTGCGCGTGATCGCGAGACGATTAGCAAACCAGATTGGAACACGTATAGATATTGAAGATCTTGAGCAGGAAGGAATGCTAGGGCTCATGGATGCCGCGGCAAAATATGACGAAAACCTAGGCGTACCCTTCAGCGCATACGCCATGCACCGCATCAGGGGCGCGATCATTGATTCCATTAGGAACGCCTCGCAGCTAAGCCGGAAAAATATGGCACTCGCCCGGAGCGTTCAAGAGGCGCAGGCTTGCTTACGCCTTCAACGCGAACCGGAACCATCGGAAATCGCGGCATTGCTGGATATTAGCCTCGATGCATATGAGAAATTCCGGCGGGAGTTGTTTGAGAGCAATTCGTCTTCACTTAGCGACCTGATTCGGGATGAGGATGGGCTGACGTTGGAAGATGTCATCGCCGGGAACGGCGAAGATGCATACCGCGCTGTGCTTGCAGGCGAAGAACTGCGTGATGCGCTGCGCTATTTGACGACACGCGAGCGTTCCGTTGTGTTGATGCTTTATCGCGATGAGCTAACACCTCGGGAAATTGCCGCCCGCCTGGGGTGTGTAGCGAGTCGTATCTCCCAGATACGTACCAATATCACGCGAAAGTTGCGCATTCGGCCGAGCCGCGAAGATCGACGGCCAGCCGCCGCATGAAGGCGATCAGAGTTATGCTCATGGATGATCAGACGGCTATAAGTGCTTACTAACATGGCGAACGCTAAGTTACCTGATGAATGACAAAAGCCGCGACGGGAATGGCATCTTTTAGGCCGGCGAGAGGAGCGTATAAGTGCATAACGGCACCGTGAGCTAACCACTTATTTATCAACCTGGATCGCGATGGCCTTTCAGAAATCTCTTACTTCTGCAGGCCCGCGTAATAATCCTGCAGGACAAAGAATGCTTTTTTCTTCTCGCCCTTGTCAGATATAAGGCCCTTGCGGTTGAAGCCGTCCTGAATGCCTGGCAGCAGACGGGTGGGCGAACGGAAGTCCATCAGCACCCATGGTGAAATACCGCGCAGGAATGGCATGTCGCGGAACATGATGAACTGCTGGCTGAAGATCTCCGCTTGATACTCCTCGGTGAAACGCTGATCGGCGGGCCCGTGCAGGCCGGCCTTCGCGCCGCCGCCGAACTCGCTGATGATGACAGGCTTGTGCATTGGGTCTTCCCACTTGAAGGAGGGAGCCTCATCGGGCTTGCCCATGTACCAGCCGATGTATTCGTTGTACCCGAGCACGTCGAGGTCGGCGCCAAGCGGGTCATCGAGCACGGCTGTTTTGCCATGGAATGGCGTGAGCATGGCTGAGGTGATGAGGCGCGTGGGGTCTTCCTGGCGCGCCTGGGCGACGAGCTTTCTGATGAACTCTGTGCGAGGCTCGCTGATCGGCGTTTCGTTGGACATGGACCACAGGATCACCGAGGCTTTGTTGTGGTCGCGGCGGATCATCTCGTGAAGCTGCTGCCTGGCCACTTCGAGCGTATGAGCGTTGGTCCAGTCGATCGACCAGTAGACGGGAATTTCTGACCACACGAGAAGGCCAAGCTTGTCGGCGAGGCGGGTCATACGCTCGTCGTGCGGGTAGTGTGCGAGCCGGACAAAATTGCAGTGGAGGTCCTTTGCCCAGCCCAGCAGCGTGCTTACGTCATCGTCGGACCACGCGCGACCGGAACGGTAAGGAGCTTCACCCTGAATGCTGACGCCGCGCAGGAAGATCGATTTGCCGTTGAGCAGAATCTCGTCTCCTTTTACTTCGATCGTGCGGAAGCCGATGTCGTCAGTGAGATGATCTTCACCCGCTGAGAATTCAACTTTGTAAAGGCGGGGATGTTCGGGCGACCACTTCTCGAGACCCTCCGGATGAAGAGAGAAACTCGCCCGGCCATCTTCATCTGTGACCGCACTCTGGTCAACGTGGAGGTCTGGTATGCGAAGCGCGATTTTGGTTCCGGCGGCGGCTCCAGCAACGTGGGCATAGCCCTGGATTTCGCCGGCGGAGGTGAGATAAAGGGTTTCGTCGTCGATGAAGGCGTCGGGGACTTCGACAATGGAGACGTCGCGCGTGAGGCCACCGTAGTTCCACCAGTCGCTCTTGATGGTAGGGACGTGATCGAGGGCGCGCGTGTTATCGACAGCGATAACCACTGAATTGTCGCCGTCTTTCACAGCGCTCGTAATATCGCAATCGAATGGCGTGAAGCCACCCTCGTGATCGCAGACGTGAACGTCATTCACGAAGGCGTGCGCTGCATAGTTGGCCGCGCCGATGTGCAGAAAGATATGGGTGTGCGGCTTCGGATGATAATCGAAGTCGCGCTCGTACCAGAGCAGGCCTTCGTAATAGAAGAGGCTCTCCTTCTGCGTATTCCAGTCGCCTGGAACCTGGATCGTCGGCGCCTTCGCGAAGTCGTATTCCTGCAACGGCCCACCAGGCACATAGTGCAGGTCCCTCGCATAGCCGCGGGTGGAAGGCGCGTCGCTGTTCGAGGTTACCGATCCCCAGCCGCCATGGAAGGGATCGACGATGTAGTGCCAGGGCCCGTTGAGGCTCGTGGCCGGCCGATGGTCGATGTCGACGAGCAGAGTGGGCGGCTGTTGGGCGGCTGCGAGAAGTGAGGACAGAAACAGAGCAGAAAGAAACCCAATGCGGCGCATGCAGACATATTAACGCCGATGCGATCACTTTTTGGGCGGCGTCATCATTGAGCGGAAACGGTTCGCGCGCTCGAACTCGTCGCGCAGCTCGGGAGTCTTCAGGTTTTCTCGTAGATGGGCGAGACGCTGTTCCAGCGCGAGGAGTGAAGCTTCGACGGCCTCGGTGTTTGTGTGAGCCACGTCGCGCCACATTGAAAAGGGGCTCGCACCCAGCCGCGTCATCTCGCGCAAGGCGCGTCCCCCGATCGGCAGGATCTCGTCCTTCACCGGAAATTCGTCATCGAGCAGCGCGCTCAGCGCCGTCGAAAGATACTGCGGCAGATGGCTGACCCAGGCGCAGAGAACATCGTGACGGGCGGGATCGAGATCGAGGACGCGGCAGCCGAATTTCTCCGGCCAGGCGCGCCATTCGTCGGCAATTGCCCGAGAGGCCGGATGCATGGTGCGCGACTCCTCTGTCTCGGCAAAGAGCCACGCTGCGCCATCGAAGAGATCGCCGTCGGCGTTGGCAGCTCCGCTGACTTCCTTGCCCGCCATGGGGTGACCGGCGAGAAATCCCGCGGTATGAACGAGGTTGAATCTGGCCCGAGCGCGTTCACAGATTGCACCTTTCACGCTGCCCACATCGGTCACCAGCTGTCCTGACTGCAGAACGGGACCGAGCCGGTCGAGCCACTCAAGGATGGTGAAAACCGGGCCGCTCAGCAGGATGAGCTGGCTTGCGCGCGCGGTCTGAATCGGGTCCGGCGCAGCGGAATCGATTGCCCCGGCAGATTGTGCGGCGGCGACCTCAGATGGATCGGGATCCCAGCCGACGATGGTGCCGGTGAATCCGTGGGAGCGCAGGGCCAACGCCACCGAGGCTCCGATGAGCCCTGTACCCAGGATGACGATGCGCTCGATCGGCATGCGACTAGACGGTGACGCCGACAGGGTGAGCGATGCACCGGCCTACGGCCGGTGCGATGATGCGCAGCTCGTCCATGAGTTTGGCGAACTGATCGGGAAAGAGCGACTGCGCCCCGTCGGAGATGGCTTTGTCGGGGTTCGGATGCACCTCGATCAGCAGGCCATCGGCGCCGGCGGCCACGGCCGCACGCGCCATCTGCGGGACCATATCGCGCCGCCCGGTGCCGTGCGAAGGATCGGCCACAATGGGCAGATGCGAGAGCTTCTTGATGACTGGAATCGCCGAGATATCCATCGTGTTGCGGGTGTAGGTCTCAAATGTGCGGATGCCTCGCTCGCAGAGGATCACGTCGTAATTGCCGCCGGAGAGAATGTACTCAGCCGACAACAGCAGCTCTTCAAGAGTTGCAGCGATGCCGCGCTTCAGCAGCACCGGCTTGCGCACCTGTCCCAGTTCACGCAGCAGGTTGAAGTTCTGCATATTGCGCGCGCCGACCTGGTAGCAATCGATGTAGGGCAGCATGAGGTCGATCTGGGAAATCTCCATCACTTCGCTGATGATAAGGAGGCCGGTAGCGTCACCGACTTCCCGCAGCAGCTTGAGACCGGCAAGGCCCATGCCCTGGAATGAGTATGGCGAGCTGCGCGGCTTGAATGCGCCGCCACGGAGGAATTTCGCTCCTGCCGCCTTGACCTGCGCTGCAACGGTGAAGATCTGGTCGCGGCTCTCGATGGAGCAGGGCCCCGCCATCACGGTCACTTCATCCCCGCCGACCGCAACGCTGTTTGGAAATTGGACAATGGTCCCTTCTGGCCTGAAGCCACGCCCAGCCAGCTTGTACGGAGAAGAGATGCGCACGACTTCCGCAACGCCCGCCAGCAGCTCGAAGTCCTTGTGATCAAACTGACCGGGAGTGCCTACACCGGCAAGGATGGTTTGCAAAGCTCCTGTCGTGCGGTGAACATTGAATCCGATTTCAACCATGCGCTCGACTACGGCCTGTATCTGGTCGTCGGTGGCCTTTTCCTGCATTGCAACGATCATGATTCCTTTTCCTGTCCTGCGCGGCTCACGCGCGCCTAGTTATTCTCCGGTCCTGTCTCCGACCTGGTTGTGTTCGCACCCTTCGAAGCAAGCTCTTCCCGCTGCAGCGCGCGCATTACGTCGATGATGCGTTCATAGATGTGCGTCAACTCAATATCCGGAAGAGGTCCCCGGTTGGCAGCGCGCACATTTTCAAAGATCACGCGTTCGCGATTAGGCTCGTATATCGGCAGCGAAGTGTTGCGCTTAAGCTTGCCGATCGCCTGCGCCGCCTCTGCGCGTTCACTCAGGAGCGAGACGATCTGCCGGTCGAGTTCGTCAATTTTCCGTCGCCAGTCTTCGATTTCCATGCCTTCCCCTCATGCGACGCACGCTCGGTGGCGCGTCCACGTTTTCGGTGCCGTAAACAAACGGTGGAATCTATTGGGTCTGCAGAATGGGCGCCCGCCTTACATTTTGCAGACCCTTGATAAATCGCGCGATGGAGCTGGGCGCGTCCTGTGGCGCGGCCCGCTCAATATCCTGCTCGATGATGCGCACCAGCGCGCTGCCGATGACCGCCGCGTCGGCGAACTCGCCCACAGCGGCAAAGTGCTCCGCGTTCGAGATGCCGAATCCTACCGCGATGGGCAGATCTGTGTACCGGCGCAGGCGCGTGACCAGGCCTTCGGCGTCTGCGGCAAGAGACTGCTGTGTGCCCGTGATGCCGGTGCGCGAGATGGCGTAGACAAATCCTTGCGACGCTGCCGCGATACGCTCCAGCCGCTCGTCGGGGCTGGTAGGCGCGGCAAGAAAGATTGGCGCCAGGTGATGGCGCTCAAGATGGGCAAGGTATTCATCGGCCTCTTCGACAATCAGGTCGGTCACGAGGACGCCGTCCACACCCGCCTGCTCCGCAGCCGCACAGAAGCGTTCAAGGCCGAAGCGCAGGATCGGATTGAAGTAAGAAAAGATGACCAGGCCAGCCTCGGGGCGTGCGCTGCGCAGTTCGGCGGCGATGGCCAGCACATCGGCCAGCGTTGTGTCTTGCTTCAGCGCGCGTTCGCTGGCGCGTTGGATCACCGGCCCGTCTGCAAGCGGGTCGCTGAAAGGCACACCGAGCTCGATCACGTCCGCCCCGGCATCGATTGCGGCGAGAGCAATGTCGCGCGTGGTTGCGAGGTTGGGATCGCCGGCAGTTAGATAGGCCACCAGGCCGGGTCTGCCAGCAAAATGAATCGGCATTGGATCTTATGCTCCCTTCAGGCTGAGTTCGCGGGAAAGAATTCCCATGTCTTTGTCACCGCGTCCTGAGAGATTGACTACGAGTATGTCATGGCGCGTCATTGCCGGCGCAATGCGAATGCACTCGGCGACAGCGTGCGCACTCTCGAGTGCAGGCAAAATACCTTCGGTGCGGGCGAGACGGACCGTGGCATCAAGCGCTTCCCGATCCGTGGCTGATACATATTCGGCGCGGCCGGAATCGTGCAGAGCCGCATGCTCCGGGCCGACCGAAGCATAATCGAGACCGGCAGAGACGGAATGAGTGAGTGCAACCTGGCCGTTGTCGTCCTGCAGAAGATACGAATACGTGCCCTGAAGAACGCCGGGCGATCCTCCATGAAAGCGCGCTGCATGCTCGCCCAGTTTCTCGCTTCGGCCTCCGGCTTCGACGCCGATCAGACGGACGCTCGCGTCGGGGATAAATTCGTAGAATGCGCCGATTGCATTCGACCCGCCGCCGACGCAGGCGATGATGGCGGTGGGAAGACGGCCTTCCTTCTCGAGGATCTGTTGGCGAGCTTCTTTGCCAATGACGCGATGGAAGTCGCGCACCATCGTCGGATAAGGGTGGGCTCCCAGCACGCTGCCCAGCAGATAGTGAGTCGTGCGCACATTGGTCACCCAGTCGCGCATGGCTTCGTTGATGGCGTCCTTGAGGGTGCGGGAGCCGGAGTTGACGGCGCGGACTTCGGCGCCGAGCAGGCGCATGCGGTATACGTTCAGCTCCTGCCGGTGCATGTCCTCTTCGCCCATGTAGACGACGCATTCCATGCCCAAAAGGGCGCAGACGGTCGCTGTCGCTACGCCATGCTGGCCGGCGCCGGTCTCGGCGATAATGCGCCGCTTGCCCATGCGCTCGGCGAGGAGCCCCTGACCGATGCAGTTGTTGATCTTGTGGGCGCCGGTGTGGAGAAGGTCTTCGCGCTTGAGGTAGATCTTCGCTCCGCCCAGCTCCGCGGTCAGGCCCGCGGCGAAGTAGAGCGGGGTCGGACGACCTGCATAGTCACGGAGCAAAGAATCAAGACGCGCCTGGAAGGCCGGATCGGCTTTGGCCTCAGCATAGGCGTGGTCGAGCTCGTCGAGCGCGGCGACCAGCGTCTCGGGCACGTAGCGGCCGCCGTAGACGCCGAAGCGGCCCGCGGTCTGCGCGGGAGTCGTGGTCTGGGAGGGTGTTTCCGTGCTGCTCACAGTAGTTAGCTTCCTTTCTGGAACCGCTTACTTTCGGGCTATGAAAAAGGCCCCGGCCGCAAATGAAAAAGCCCCGATCCTATGATCGCGGCTCTTGTGGAAGTTCGTCCTGAAGTTCTTGCTTAGTATCCTTCAGATGTGCACGGGACTATCCGCCAGAGCCGCTATTGAGCGCCAATAGCGGTACGTAAAGCTAAAAAACTGGCGAGGCGCGTACGTCATCTTGATTTCCAAGATACATGGCAAGGATAGAAACAGCAAAATATTTCTTTGGACGCTGGCGCCATCAAGCTTCAATTTCCACTTGCAGCTTTGCCTTGTGCGAGGCGATGCGCGCGTTCTCGACGAAAGCCTTCACTTTCGCCGGGTCTTTCTTCCCGGGTGAGGCCTCCACGCCGGTTACAACATCGACTCCCCAGGGACGCAATGTCGCGATGGCCTCGGCGATGTTATCAGGATTGAGGCCGCCGGCCGCGATCACATGCAGACCTGACGCCACATCGGCAAAGCTGCTTCTCGCGACCTGCCAATCGAAGCGTCTACCAGTGCCGCCGAGCAGCGTAGCCGTGCGCGAATCGACAAGTACGGCATCGAGGGCGTCATCGGACTGCGCTTCGCGAAGCTGCGCCTGAAGATCGCGACCGTAGTGAATGACCTTGAGGATACCGAGACGCGCGCGTCCGAAAGCCGCGGTGAAACGCTCGCGCAGTTTCCTGGGCAGGCTGGGATCATGTGACGAATGGAGTTGTACGCCGGTCAGCCCGCACTCTTCGATCGTGGCGACAATCTCGTCTAAAGCTGTATCGACAAATACGCCGTATTTGTCGATAGCTGTGCTCAGATGAGGGGTAATGGCGCGCACCTGCGCCCGAGTGACGCGCCTGACGCTTTCGGCGAAGACGAATCCGACTGCGTCGGCTCCCGCTTCGGCTGCAAGCTGGGCGTCCTCGAGATTTGTGTTTGCGCAGATCTTAACCCACATTGGCTACGCCTGTTCCTACATCTGTTCCGCGACAGCTTGCTCCGTCACGGATGAAAGCAACGCTCGCAGAGCCGCGCCCGGGTCGGTATGCCGCATTAGCGATTCGCCGATCAGGAAGGCGTCGAATCCCGCTGATCGCAAACGCTCAATGTCCTCGGCGGTGTGAATTCCACTCTCGGCAACGCGGATGGAACCTGGGGGCAGCTGGTCGACAAGCCGCAGAGACGTCTCCAGGCTGACTTCAAAAGTCTTGAGGTCGCGGTTGTTCACGCCGTAGGCATCGCAGCCGAGATCGATCGCCCGGTCCAGCTCTTCCGCAGTATGCACTTCGCACAAAACGTCGAGTTCGTGCTGGTGAGCCACATTCGTGAAGTGCACCAATTCTTTGTCAGAGAGTGCCGCGACAATCAGCAGAATCGCATCGGCGCGATGCGCGCGCGCTTCGACGATCTGATACTCGTCGACGATGAAATCTTTCCTAAGACAAGGGAGCTTTGTCGCAGACGAGGCCAACTCCAGATTGCGCAGGCTGCCCTGAAAGTAGGGCTCATCGGTCAGGACGGATAGGGCGGCGGCGCCGCCGTCCTCGAGGCTCTGCGCCAGAAAGGCCGTGTCAAAATCCTCCCGGATTAAACCCTTTGACGGTGATGCTTTCTTGAGTTCGGCAATGATGGCCGGGCCGCTTTGAGAGTGAACCCGGAGCGAACGCGCAAACCCGCGTGGAGTGTGCGCGGCGGCCTTTTGCTCGAGGTCGCTGCGCAGCACCAAGCTCTTCCGGGCGGCAACGGTCGCGCGAGTCGTCTGAAGAATGCGTTCCAGGTGCAAAGTCTGTTCCTGAAACAAGTATAGCGACGAGCTCGTGACGGTGCCTCTAAGCTGCCATTGCCGATTCGAAGCCGTCACATCCGCTGATGGGAGTGACCTTCAAATGCAGCGAGGCGTGCCGCGGATGGCCGCAGTCATCCACAAAATCCTCGGGCGCACTCTTACTGGACCTGATCTGGATGAGCTTCTGGTCTGAAGACTGATGCGATTCGCCGAAGTGTGAACAAAGACCGCACTGCCCGTCGTGGATCGAGATCATTGGGGGATCCTCCTTGTCGAATATATGCATTAGAAGATATCCACACATGAACAGGTTGTCATGAAAATTTAATCGCCGATACAGGTTGTAACTGCGACTGATGTTGTCGTATATTTAACTCGGACTGAAGCAGTCCTATATCAATTCTGGTCCTGATCCCCGCGCCTGACTCTTGGCGGAGAAGCGCGGGGACCCAGGATGCCACGGCCGGATAGCGGTGGACTTTCCTCACTATAAGTCCCCTAAGCCCAGCCTCACAACCTGCAAAGCGCCTGCAAGGGGTTTCCCAGAGGTCCCTCGCTCCGCATTGGCCATTTCATTTGGAGGCAATAGTGAGCCGGAATCACGAGAAGAAGAAGAGACGAACCCTTATAGGGCGTCGCGCATGGTTGGCAGCCGGCACGATTGCAGCCTATGCTGCGGCCGGAAGCAGCAAAGCCACCCTGGCGTTTGCGAAGTCTCCGAGGGGTCAGGCGAATGGCCAGGCCCAGTTGCCAGTACGGCGGTTCGACATTCCGGCCGGCCCGCTCGACGTTACGATCGCCGAGTTTGCAAAGCTTTGCGGCGTAACTGTGAACTATACCGTGCCGGCGGAGACGATCCCCGGCTTCAAGTCGGCAGGGGTTTCCGGGCTCTATTCGCAGGAGCAGGCTCTTAAGCAGATTCTTGCCGGCACCGGGCTCAGCTTCTCTTTTGCGGGACAGGACCAAGTTACGATCGGCGTGAAGAATGCCGAGTCGGTCGAGGTCAAGTCTTCTGTCCCCGATAGCATTGCTCTCGCCAAGTTCCCTGCTCCGCTCGTCGACACACCTCAGTCGATCACCGCAATTCCCAAGCAGGTTCTTGATCAGGAGGGAGTCACCACTTTCCGCGATACACTGCGCAACGCTCCCGGGATCAGCCTGGCGGCAGGCGAAGGCGGTTCGCAGGGCGACAACCTCACGATCCGCGGTTTCACCGCGCGCAACGACATTTTCCTCGACGGCATGCGCGACTTCGGCAGCTACTATCGCGATCCTTTTGACTATGAGCAGGTGGATGTAATCGAAGGCCCGGCTGGCGTCGACTTCGGCCGGGGTTCGACGGGCGGCGTCGTCAACCAGGAGAGCAAGGTTCCGCTGCTGAGACCCTACGTCTCGGTTGATGGCAATCTCGGCACCGACTTCACGCGCCGCTTCGCAGCGGATGTCAACGAACCACTTCCACAGCTCGGCAACGGCACGGCATTCCGGCTCAACGTCGTCGGAAATGCGGCCAACGTCGCGCAGCGTGACGTCACAGTGAACCGCCACTACGGTGTTGCGCCGTCGCTCGCCTTCGGACTGCAATCGGCAAGCCGTCTCACGCTGAGCTATTTCCACTTTGGCGAGGACGACATCCCCGACTACGGAATCCCGTGGTACTTCAACAAGCCCGCGCCCGTGGAACGGCACAACTACTACGGTTTCTCCGACTTGAACTACTTCCGCGCCAACGTCGATATTGGAACCGTGAAGGCCGAACACGACCTGGGCACTCACGGCATCCTGCGGAATGTGACGCGCTATGCCAATTATGTTCGCAGTGCGCGGATTACGGAGCCGCAGGTGAATACAGCGACGAGCGGAGCTATCACTCCGGCGACGCCGCTCGACCAGATACTGGTGAACCGCAATCAGATCGCGACCGACAGCACGGAAACCTTCATGTGGGACCAGGCCGACGCAAGTCTGAGCGGTAAGGCCTTTGGCTTTCAGCACACCGCCGTAATTGGTGTCGAGGGAGGCCGTGAAACATCACGGCCTGTACGCCCCACGTTCTACGCACCACAGATAGTCAACGGCAAGGTCTCCAGCATCAATACGGTTCCCACAACTGAACTTTTGGATCCCAACGAGGGCCAGCCGTTCAGCGGCACACCGTTGCCCAGTTCCAACGTCCATACGAGTGCGCTCAGCATCGGCTTCTATCTCCTCGACGACATTCAGCTAAGCCGGAAATGGGAGCTCACGGGCGGCATTCGGTGGGACCGCTTCGATGCGAACTATAACGCGGTGAACTGGACCTATCCAGTCCCCGGCCAGGTGGTGGTCACGCCTTCGCAGTTTGAGCAGGTAGTTCAGAAGCCGACATGGCGGGGAGCACTGCTCTTTAAGCCGAAGCAGAACGGTAGCATCTACTTCGATTACGGCACATCTTTCAACCCTTCTGCGGAAACCCTTGCGCTGAGCCAGGGCACTGCGAATCTTCCTCCCGAAGAAAACCAGACCTTCGAATTCGGCAGTAAGTGGGACTTGAACAACGGACGCATTGCCCTACGAGGAGACCTCTTCCGGACTAACAAGGAGAACGCTCGTGAAGCTTCGCCGACGAACTCCGCTCTGTACGTGCTCGCCGGGAATCAGCGCGTTGATGGCGCGGAATTTGAGATTCAGGGCCACATGACGGATCGGTGGGAGATTCTCTCGAGTTACACCTTCATGCACAGCGAAGTGGTGAAGTCCGAGTTTTATCCCGCGTCGGTGGGCTCTCAACTGGCAAACGTGCCGGACAATCTCTTCAACCTGTGGACCGAATATCACCTGCCGCGCGGATGGGAAGTCGGCGGCGGCGGTAATTTCGTCGACAGCCGGACCGCGAGCTCTACCGTCCCTAACGATCCTACGACCGGGCTGCCCAAGGCTGTGCCGAGCTACTGGGTCGCCAATGCGATGGCGAAATACCAGATCTCAGACCGCCTGAGCGCGCAGGTGAATGTCTTCAATCTGCTCGACCGCAATTACATCGATCAGATTCATCCGGGCCATCTGGTTCCCGGCGCGGGCACTTCGGCCCTCTTTGGCCTCAAATACAACTTCCGATAAGGACAAAGGAAAAGAAACAATGCTGCTGACAATTCCCGATGTGCTCACTCCTGAGCAGGTGGCCGTCGCGCGCCAGAAGCTCGCGTCGGCCGAGTGGGTCGACGGGCGGGTAACCGCGGGGCACCAGTCCCTGCTAGCCAAAAACAACCTGCAGATTCCCGAGGGAAACCCTGTCGCTCAGGAGATCGGCGAGATGATTCTCGGCGCCCTGGGGCAGAATCTGCTCTTCATCTCTGCCGCACTGCCGGCGAAGGTCTTCCCGCCGCTCTTTAACAGCTACTCAGGGGGGCAATCCTTCGGGACTCATGTAGATAATGCCATCCGCCACGTGAAAGGCACGTCGCACCGCGTGCGCAGCGATCTTTCGGCGACGCTTTTCTTCAGCCAGCCCGAGGAATACGAAGGTGGAGAGCTGGTCATCGAAGACACCTACGGTATTCACACCGTCAAGCTGCCCGCGGGACAGATGGTGCTCTATCCGTCGTCGAGCCTGCACAACGTCCGGCCGGTTACGCGCGGAGCCCGCGTCTCGTCGTTCTTCTGGATCCAGAGCATGGTTCGCGACGATGGCGAGCGCACGCTGTTGTTCGATCTGGATGAAGCCGCTCAGCGCGTGAGCGCCGAACAGCCCAATTCGCCGCTGGCCGTGAAGATGACGGGGATTTATCACAACCTGCTGCGGCGCTGGGCCGAGGTCTAGGTTACTTTGCAGGGTCTGTCAGCGAAATTGCTCGAAATATAACCATCTATTGACAGGCTGGTCGTTTAACTCCGGCGTAATCGCAGTGGCATGAGACAAACATCGCGCTTCGACGCCTGGCTGTTTCCGCTGACTCACTGGAACTGGAAGTCCGCGCTCATTACCGCCGTCTGCCGTGCCGGGGCGTGCATGGCCGCGCTCTGGCACAGTCCGCTGCATGCCCGCGAACACTTCGGCGTCGTTGAGGCGGCGTATGTGCTGCTTACTGCCGGGATCTTCTCGGCATGGCAGCAGCAGGCGCTGGATGTGAAGCCGCGCCGTCTGGCGTGGGCAATCCTGGTGCTAGCGATTCCGCTCGGCTCGCTGGCGACGGATTCTGCCCTACACCTGTGGCTCGATCGGGGCAACATGCGCGCACTCGGCGTGGGGGCCCTTATCGTGACGGTTACTTCGGCGATGTTTCATTGGCATGTCATGCGGAACGGAGCCCTGCTGGTTGGCGACGACAGCCGTTCCTTCACAGACGACATGAAGAGGATGCCGAGACTGATCGCGACGTTTGTGTGGAACCCGGTGCGGGCGGTGATCAGCCGCTCTCAAAAAGAAGCGATTCCGGCCGAAGCCGAGGAGATGGAGATCGCGGCCTGAGTTCGAACCATCGTTTTGGCAGTGCGATGCTTCCTACTTTGTATAGAGGATCGCCATGGCCACTAAACGTTGGGTAAAGGATGTGAAGACTGACTCGACGCATCCGCCTAAGGGTTTTGTTTACGAAATCTCCTGAGGGCATTGCCCGCTCGCTGGCGTCGAAGCGGGTGTCGCCCAAGGGGCCGGGCTCGGGGATGCGTATGCTTACGTACTTCATCAATCGGGCGGGAAAGGGACTGAGCGCGACGCGACGTGCGAAGTTGGAACGAGCGAAGAAGCTGCTCTCGGAGAAAATCGCCGCGCAGAAGAAGCACGCGAAAGCTGCTTGAAGGTCAGCGGTTGTACTGCTGCAGTGCTTTTTGCAACTCATCGTGCGGCAGACCGATGACCGTGTGGCCGTCGATGCCGGTCATGGTTTTTCCGGCGACCATCGCATTTACGATTGCTTCTTCCGTCGCTTCGACGGTGGCATTGAAAAGCGGCGTGATGCGTTCATTGGAGACGGCCAGCACCGTATTCGGACCGGGCTCGGCGTCAGCGTGCGGATTCGCGGTGGAGAAGGCGATGAAGATATCGCCGGAGCCGTTGCCCGAGGTTGATCCGGTCCGCGCAAGACCCATCGTCGCGCGGCGCGCAATGCGCTTCAGCTGATGCGGAAGCAGCGGAGCGTCGGTCGCGATGACAATAATGATCGAGCCGACATCGCCCTCTGCTTCCCCACCCTGCTGATCTTTGAACATTGAGTAAGGAACCTGCTGCGGAATGAGCTTACCCACTGGAACGCCAGCAATGGTGAGCTGCGGGCGGCGTCCGCAATTGCACTGGACGAGCACGCCGACGGTGTAGCCACCCTGTTCTTTGGTCAGCACACGCGAGGCGGTGCCGATTCCACCCTTGAATCCGTAGCAGACCATCCCCGTGCCGCCGCCAACCCCGCCCTCATCGACCGGACCGCTGCGGGCGCTATCGAGAGCCGAGAAGACGTGCTCCGGCTTTACGTGAAAGCCGTTGATGTCGTTCAGGTATCCGTCCCATGTCTCGGCAACGACGGGCAATGACCAGGGTTGGCTCAGCGCATTGTGCTTTACGCCCCAGGCGATGATGGCGTCGCGCACGACGCCAACGCTGTGCGTGTTGGTGATGGCGACCGGACTCTCGAGGAATCCCGATTCCTCAACCCAGGTGGTTCCGGTCATTTCTCCATTTCCGTTCTGGGCAAACCATCCGGCATAGACCGGATCGGGATTCAACTTGCCGCGCGGGAAGACTACGGTGACACCTGTGCGCACTGGTCCTTCGCCGACCTTGGGACCGTCGCCCGAGATCACCGTTGTCTGCCCGATTTCCACGCCGCGCACGTCGGTGATGGCGTTGAGCGGGCCGGGCGTTCCGTCGAATGGGACACCGAGATCACGTGCGCGCTGCGGTGATTGCGCGGAAACGGGAGCGACAAGGCTGAGGGAGATTGCGAACAGGGCAAAACACGTTCCAGGAGGCTGCATGCATGGAAAGCTATCGCAGAATTCGCCTGGATGATAGCGGAATCCAGTCGCAATCAGGGTCATGGGGTATGCTTCAAAGCGGAATTCACTCCGGAGGAAGTTGCATGTTTCATTTGTCGAAGGTGGCGCGCCTTGCTTCGCTCTTCTTCTTAGTTACACTGGCTGCCCATGCGGCGGATATGCCTCAGATCGTGAAAAAGGATGGGCGGTTTGCTCTACTCGTCGATGGGCAGCCCTATTTGATTCTGGGTGCGCAGATCAATAATTCAAGCGCGTGGCCCGCCGTCCTTCCTGAGATCTGGCCCACAGTCGAGGCGATGCACGCAAACACCGTGGAGGCTCCGGTGTATTGGGAACAGATCGAACCGGCCCGAGGAACGTTTGATTTTTCTGTGGTCGATGATCTCGTCCGTCAGGCGCGCACTCACAAGCTTCATCTCGTGCTGCTTTGGTTTGGCACCTGGAAGAACGGCAATATGCATTACGCGCCGGGATGGGTCAAAGGCGATCCGCAGCATTATCCGCGAATGATCAATCCGCATGGTGAGCCGATCGACGTGTTGTCAGCCAACTCGCCGGCAAATCTGGAGGCAGACAAGACTGCCTTCGCAGCACTCATGCATCATCTGCGCGAAATCGACGGGACGGACCATACGATCTTGATGATGCAGGTGGAGAACGAGTCGGGAGCCATTGGCTCCGTGCGTGATTTTTCGCCGATGGCGGAAAAGCAGTTCGGCGAGGAGGTGCCTGCGGCATTTGTGGCGGCTCTGCACCGTCAACCGGGAACATGGAAAGAAGTCTTCGGGGCTGACGCCGACGAGACCTTTCAGGCCTACTACCAGTCCAAGTATGTGAATGAAGTTGCGGCGGCGGGCAAGGCGGAATTCCCTCTGCCGATGTACATCAATGTGTGGCTCAGCTATCCTCCGGCGGAGTTGCCCGAGCGGCGCATCTCGGTGCCTGGGCTGGCTTATCCCAGCGGCGGAGCCGTGCAGAAGATGATCGACGTATGGAAGATCAACGCTCCGGCGATCGACATGATCGGGCCGGATATCTACAACGACGAACCCGGGTTCTACCTAAGCATCATCGACACGTATGGGCGGCCGGACAATCCTGTCTGGATACCCGAGACCGGCTCGGGTGATAGTTTCGCCAAATTCTTCTTCTCAGCGCTGGGCAAGGGAGCAGTGGGCTTCTCGCCGTTTGGAGTCGATGCAACGAAATGGACCTATTCGGGCGATGAGTATCCGAAGGGGCACGCTGAGAACTATGCCTTGATTGGACCGATGGACGCGGAGGTGGCGCGGCTGGAATTTGCCGGCAAATTGAAAACCGCTGTTGAGGAGGAAGGCACAGTGCGCCAGGAGATTGATTTTGGAGACTGGCAGGCGACGGTGTCGTTCGGCTTTCCCCAACACGACGGGCGGATGCCTCCTGGAACGAAGGAGCACGATGGGAGGGCGCTTGTGGCGCAATTGGGGCCAAACGAATTCCTGGTGACCGGCATCGAGGCCAATATCTCCTTTCACCGGCCGGGAAAGCTGGCCGGCCAGAGGATGGACATTGTGCACGCCGACGAAGGCCGGTACGAAAACGGAAACTGGAAATTTCTGCGCATCTGGAATGGCGACCAGACGGATCGCGGCTTGAACTTCAAGCATGAAGGCAGCGTGATTCACATTTATCTCGACACGTTTTAGCTGCGGTTTGACAGCGAATTGCCGGGACACATATGGTCAATTGACGGGTGTAATCGGTTACTTTTTCTTCCCGCTGAGGGTAAGCACGACATGGATCGACGCGACTTCTTGATGCAGACAGGAACTCTTCTAGCGGGCGCAACTCTAGCCCCGAGGTCCTTAGCAATAACAGAGAGTACCCAGTCAGAGGGCTCGCAACAGGGCCGTTTGCTGCTGCCGATCAACCGCAACTGGCGCTACAGTCCGAAGGTGATTGATGCCGGCCATGCTATTGAGTTCGACGACTCCAGCTTCGATCAAGTTGTGGTGCCGCACACGAATCGCCGCGAGCCGTGGCACAGCTTCGATGAAAAGTCGTACGAGTTTGTGTCGCTCTATCGCCGCCGCTTCAAATTGCCGGCTGAGGCAAAGGGCAAGCGCGTCTTCGTTGATTTTGAAGGAGTGATGACGGCCTCGACTGTCTGGATCAATGGCGAGAAGCTCGGCGAATACAAGGGCGGCTACACGCCTTTTTCCTTCGAGCTGACTGGGCACCTCAATTTCGATGGCGACAACCTGCTTGCCGTCGATGTTGACTCGACCGAACGCCCGGATATTCCGCCGTTCGGATACGAGGTCGATTATCTGACGTTCGGCGGCATCTACCGCGAAGTCTGGCTGCGCATTGTTCCCGACACGTACATCGAAAACATCTTTGCGATGCCGAAGGATGTGTTGAGCGACAATCGCACGCTCGAGGTGCGTTGCTATCTCGATGGTCCCGCATCGTCGTGGCACACGCCACGCACGCTTGAAGTCGAACTGCTCGATGGCGACAAGGTCATCAGCAAGGCTTCGCAGAAGGTTTCCGGAGAGGCGCCCGCGCCGGGTCAGCCCGCGCTGCAGGCTGTTACGCTGAACAATCTCGGTGCCGATCAAGCTATGGGACTTGCAGCATCCGCAGCTTTATCATGTTCGTGTGCGGCTGTTGAGCAGGGCAACGCCGTTGACGAAGACAAGCGGCGCTTCGGTTTCCGCGAGGCGACCTTTACCGATCAGGGATTCTCACTGAACGGCAAGGTCATCAAGCTGCGTGGACTTGACCGGCACCAGACATTCCCCTTTGTTGGCCAGGCGATGCCCGGGCGTGTCCAGCGGCGTGACGCCAAGATTCTGCGCCAACAGCTCCACTGCAACATCGTGCGTACGTCGCACTACCCGCAGTCGCGACATTTTCTGGATGAATGCGACGAGATCGGACTGCTGGTACTGGAGGAGATTCCCGGCTGGCAGCACATCGGCGACAAGGCCTGGCAGGATATCGCGGTCGATAACGTGAGCCGCATGGTGCGCCGCGACTGGAATCATCCCTCGATCATTCTGTGGGGAGTGCGCATCAACGAGTCGCGGGATAATCACGACTTTTACACGCGAACCAATGCGCTGGCGCACTCGCTCGATCCCAGCCGCCAGACCGGAGGCATCCGCTACTTCCAAGAATCAGAGTTTCTCGAAGACGTCTTCACGATGAATGACTTCGGGTGGCCGCTGAAGCCTCCGAACCATCCGAAGTATCTGAACACCGAGTTTGTAGGCCACACCTATCCAACCAAGACCATCGACTGCCTGGAACGCCTGCGCGAGCATACGATTCGCCACGCACGTGTGCACGATCAGCTCGCGTCGAACCCGCAGTATGCGGGCGGTATCGGCTGGTGCGCCTTCGACTACAACACGCACGCTAACTTCGGGTCCGGCGACCGCATCTGCTATCACGGCGTCAGCGATATTTTTCGGGAACCCAAGCCGGCTGCGGGCTTCTACAAATCGCAGTGCGAGCCGAGCGAGGAAATTGTGCTCGAACCAACTTTCCACTGGGCGCGCAACGATGAATCCATCGGCTTTACGGTCGCCATGGTCTCTTCAAACTGCGATCACCTGAAGTTTTGGGTCGATGACGGCAAGGGCTATCGGCTCGTCAACGAGGGCGATCCGGACCGCAAACAGTTCTCGCACCTTCGCTATGCGCCGTTTTCTGTGCCCCTTGGTGAGCAGCTGCGCGACTGGGGAGATCTGCGTATCGACGGCTACATCGGCGATAAGCTGGTGATCAGCAAGAAATATTCCGGCAAGGGCATCGACCAGCAGTTCGCACTGCTTCCCGACGACACGGAATTGATTGCCGATGGAGCCGACACAACCCGCGTCGTTCTGCGCGTGAACGATGAGTATGGACAGGTGCGGCCCTTCGCTAACGATCCGATCATCTTTGAGCTTGACGGCCCGGCGGAGATTATCGGCGACAATCCGTTCGCTCTGATCGGAGGCACGGGGGCCATCTGGATTCGTACTAAAGAGCAGGCTGGCACGGTGACGCTGCGGGGGAAGCATCCGGTACTGGGAACGCAGGAGGTGTCGTTCAAGCTTGTGGCTGCTGAGGCCGAGCAGGCTTGAAGACGGGTTTTCCGTGCCCCTTGCCAGTCCGATAGACGCGCCGTAGAATCCGAATGCTCGTTAGATCGCTGGCATCCAGTCGCTGAAACTCAAGAGAGCCAGCGTGGGAGACGACTATGGGGCGGTCCTTCACCATCGGTATCGGTGGCGCTGCCGGTCAGGGTGTAGCCACACCGGGCGATATCTTTGCGAAGATTTTCAGCCGCCGTGGACTGCATCTGAATGCCTACAACGCCTATCAGTCGATTATCCGCGGCGGCCATACATTTCTGACCATTCGCACCGGGCCGGACAAAATCTCCAACATGGGCGACCGGCTCGATCTGCTTATCCCGCTCAATCAGGACACGATGGACCGGCACCTCAGCCTGCTCCCGGCGGGCGGCTCGTGCCTCTACAACTCGGATCTGATTCAACCCGGTACTCCTGCAGCGGGGGTGCAGCTCTGTGCGATCCCCGTCTCGAAGCTCGCCGACATAAGCAAGAACAAGGTTGCGCAGAACACGCTTGCTATCGGCGCAGCACTCAGCATGATGGGCGTCGGTTTTCCCGCGCTCGAAGAGGTGCTGGCCGAGCAGTTCCGTAAGAAAGAGCAGAAGGTCATTGATGAGAATGTGAGCCTGGCTCGCGCCGGTTACGACTACGCTACGCAGAATTTCAAGCCCTTCGAGTGGCCGCTGCCCATGACTGAGACTCGCTACGCCGTGCTCAGCGGCAACGCTGCGCTGGCTATGGGAGGCGCGGCCGCAGGCGTGAAATTCTACTCAGCGTATCCCATGAGTCCCTCAACCGGCGTTCTGCATTGGATGGCGGAGCACGCTCGCAAAGCGGGGATTATGGTGCGCCAGGTGGAAGACGAGATCGGCGTCATCAACATGGCGATTGGCGCCGCGCACGCGGGCGTTCGCGCCATGTGCGCCACTTCGGGCGGCGGCTTCGCGCTGATGAGCGAGGGCCTCGGTCTGGCGGCTCAGGCGGAAATTCCGATCGTCGTGATCGATTGCCAGCGTGCGGGCCCATCGACGGGAGTGCCTACGAAAACCGAGCAGGGCGATCTCTGGCAGATGCTCGGCGCGGCCTTCGGCGACTATCCCCGAGTCATCGCCGCACCTCTTGACATAGCCGACTGCTTCACGCTTATCCCCGAAATCTTCAACATCGCCGATCGCTTCCAGTGTCCGGGCATAGTGCTGTGCGATCTTCTGCTCTCCGAGGGTCGGCTCAGTGTCGACCCGAAGGAACTCGACTTCAATCCGGTCGTCGACCGCGGCGAACTGATCACGTCAAACGGCGCGGGAGAACACTCAGCGTACCAGAGATACAAGATCACCGAGAACGGGGTTTCCCCGCGCGCGATTCCCGGCGTACCCGGCTATACGCACGTGGTATCGAGCGACGAGCACGACGAGGACGGCGTGTTGATCAGCGATGAGTACACCAACACCGTCAAGCGCCGCGCCATGATGGAAAAACGCATGCGCAAGATGGATGGTGTCGCGGAGTCTGTTCCGTTGCCCCAGCTGCGCGGCCCTGCTAAGGCCGACGTCACGCTCATCGGCTGGGGTTCGACCTATGGGGTGATCGACGAAGCCTGCGAACTACTGCGCGAGATGGGCATATTAGCGAATCATCTGCCTATCCGCTGGCTTGTGCCTCTGCATGGAGACGCGATTCTCGATCTGTTAAAAGACGCAAAGCAAACCATCATCGTCGAGAACAATTACAGCGGCCAGTTCGCCCGCTATCTGCGCAGTGAAACCAGCTTTGTAGCCAGCGGGCACATTCGCAAATACGATGGCGAGCCGTTCATGCCGCACCACATAGTGGAAGCAGTGAAGGAGCAGCTTGCGGGCAAGACCAGGCTCTCCGTTCCGTCCCACGAGGTCATGGTTTAAGAAACGAATAAAGTCTTTCTCTTAAGGAGAAAACGATGGCAACCGAAGTAGCGGCTCCCAAACCGATGGTGATGGCGGATTTCAAGGGAAAGGTCGATCCGGACTGGTGTCCAGGGTGCGGCGATTTCGGCGTGCTCGCGGCTGTTCAGAAGGCACTGGTCGAGTTGCAGATTCCCAAGCACGAAGTGGTCACCATCAGCGGCATCGGCTGCTCTTCGAATTTCCCGGGCTTCATCGACACCTACGGCATGCATACGCTGCACGGCAGGTCACTAGCCGTAGCCACCGGAATGAAGCTTGCGAATCACGCTATGACAGTCCTGGTCACTGGCGGCGATGGAGATGGCTTCGGCATTGGCGGCAATCATTTCATGCACACTATGCGCCGCAATGTCGACCTGTGCTACATCGTGATGGACAATCAGATCTACGGGCTCACCACCGGCCAGACCTCGCCGACGAGCCGTCTCGGCATGAAGACGAAGAGCATGCCCTTCGGCAGCATTGAGTCCCCGATAAATCCCATTTCTCTCGCGCTCGCGGCAGGAGCCACGTTCGTCGCACGCGGCTTCAGCGCCGATCAGAAACACCTCACGGAATTGATCAAGCGCGGCATCGAACACAAGGGATTCTCTTTCCTCGACGTCTTCAGCCCATGCGTCACCTATAACCACGACAACACCTTCCAGTGGTTTCGTCCACGCGTGAAGAAGCTTGAAGACAATCCGGAGTATGATCCCTCCGACTGGAGCGCAGCCATGGAGAAATCGCTACTCTGGGGCGACGAGATCCCCATCGGACGATTCTTCGAGCGCACCGATCTGCCCAGCCTGCATGGAGCCGAACCGGTCCTGAAGCTCGGCACCGCTCGTCCATCAGAGCAATCGCATTCCGGCTGACGTTGCGCGAGTCATTCATCGCGGAGCTGATGTAAGGCGCTGCAGTCGCAGCGGCTACTTCGATCCGATCAACCGGATGCGTGCCGTGAATGCCCTTCCTTCCGGCACGGTGAAGGTTCCGTATTGTGGAGAATCGACCACATTGTTAACCACGGCCGGATTCTGGCGATCACTGATGTTTTCGATCACGCCGCGAAGTCCGAAATATGACCCGCGAAAATGGAACTTCCATTCCAGTCCTGGGCTGAATGAGAGATAGTCGGGAAATCGCCGCGAGCCAGGCTCTCCGACGACCTGCTGATTCGCGTTGATCGACGTGAAGGGAAAGCCGGTGCGCCAGTCTAGCGTGTAGACGAGATCCCAGCTCTTGAGTTTAAGCACCGGCAGCCAGCCCCAGGAAAGAACGCGGTTCGGCGAATCCCACGGCAACGGCCCACCCGCCTGCGGACCCAGCACCGACAAGGTCGGGATATATTCGAGCGCTGCATTGGTGTGCGAGTATGACCGGGTATAAGCCCCGAAGAGAACGTATCCGCGCTCAAAGGTGTGCCGTGCGGTCACATTGACTGAGTGATAGTCCTGGTCTCTCGCATTGTTCAGGAGATACGTTCCCGACAATGCAGGCGGCGGGCTCGGATTGCTGTACACGAGAACATCCGTCCCGCGTTTATCGAGGAAGCTAACCGAGGCGTAAATCGCTGCCGGCAGCTTCTGCTCAACGCCGACGCTCCAGTTTAATGTGCGCGGTTCATACAGCGTTGCATTGTTCGCGACGAAGCTGGTCAACAAGGGCGGGGTGACCGGAGTGACGCCATCGTTTGCGTAGTAGGTGTCGTAACGAATGCCCGCCAGAGACTCCTCGATATACTGGAGCTGCGTGTGCTCGTAGTAGAGGCCGATTCCCGCAGATACTTTGGTTGTTCCATTGCCGTTCGGCACATAGGTCGCTGCAATGCGGGGAGAGAAGAGTCCGCGGCGCACGATTTCATCCCAGTCAAAGCGAAGGCCCGTCTCCACCAACAATCGTGAGCGCGGAACCCAGCGGTCTTGTACGAAGGCGCCGACCTCAACATTGTTGCGATCGAAGGGCTCAACCTGGGGGAAAGTGCTGAGGCGCAGGAGCGTTCCATCCTCGCGGAGATAGCGGATCGGCGAGCGCGTCACCTCTTCGTCAAAGTTGATCTGGTCTACATCGACGCCCATCTTCAAGTCGTGCTTACCGGCCCCTGTCAGCGGAGGCAAATACAGCGCCGCGTTTCCCTCAACACGGCGCGACCGGCTGGTCGCGGCTTCAAAGAAGCTGCCCAGGTAGTTCTCGGGCGTGACTTCGAAAGGAGTGTCGCCGTGCGGCTCATAACCGTCGCGAAAGCGCACCATTGCGACCCCGCTGTCGAGCAGGGCGCCGTTGGCGAAGCTATGCTGTTCGCGAATATAAGGAAACCAGGCAAGGATGTCCTGATTCACCGTGCTCTCCTGTGGCGTGAGAGTTGAGAGACCGTCATAGGGCGAGTGGTAGTCGTTAAAAAGCAGGCCTCCGATGAGGATGTCGCGGGGCAACAGGTTGACCTGCGCCTTGGCAAGATTGCTCCCGCGCCAGAGTTGATTGCTGTCCGCGTTGCTCGGCAGTCCTCCGATGATGATGTTGTCGTATTCAAGCTCGAAGCCATCGAAGAACCACGCCTTATTGCGAACGATTGGCCCGGAGAACGTCATGCGGGGCACAAACTTGTCGAAGTGCAGCCCTCCGTTGACCTCACGGAATGAAGGAATAAAGTCGGTGGCATTGAACCGAAATCGGTTGTCCCCCATTCCAGTTCGAAACGAAATCACGCCCCCCGTAGCCTTGCCATATTCCACCGGGTAGCGCGTCGTCTCGACGTCGATGGATCGAACAGCATCGGCACTCACCCGAAGGGCGAGCTGTCCGCTGACCGGAGAGCGGATATCGAAGCCATCCAGGAGATCCAGCGTGGCATAGGTCTCTGAGCCCGCGACGTGGACCTGCCCGCTGTTATCTTGAACAACGCCGGGGTTGAACGGCAGCAGATAACGGATGTCACGCGAAGGCTGATAGGGGATGTTCGCAATTTCCGGGGTGCTCATGTTGCTTATGTCGGATATCTGGTCGGGATCGATGCCTACGCTGGAGGCAACGACATTGACCTGCTGGCGCACGATCTGCTGATGGGCGAGCGTGAGCTCAATCCTTTGCTGCTGCGGATCGACCTGAGATGCGTGCGCCTGGTAGAAACCCTGCTTCTCTACATCGATGTCGTAGAGAGCGCTTCCGTGAATGCTGTACTGGCAGCGGCCTGCATAGTCCGTCGTCAGCCTCTGTAGGGTAGACCCCGGCTCGGAAAGAACAACCTGCGCCCCGGGAACCGCGATGCCGTTTTCATCGATAACCTTGAATTCAACCGGAGCGCGCTGTGCAAAGGCGGCGGCCACACTCCAGACGAGAAGGCAGAAAAACGACGCCAGGCTCGCCAGACGGCGCGGCATAATTCAAGTGTAGACCCGATGGAGGTCATTTTCGCCTGATCGTGTATGACGCCGGTAAGAGCAGCGAGCGAGCACAAGTTCCTGCGCCAACTTCGACGAGTGCATTGCCCCTGAAGTTGTCGAGCGAGATCCAGATTCATCATTCCGTCCGCAACGCAGTCAATGGTTCGACTCTCGCCGCACGGTTTGCGGGCACGGCACTTGCCACGAGCGCAACGACCGCCACTCCGATCACCGCGAGTATATAGCTCACTCCATCCAAGGCTTTCACACCGTATAAAGATGACGCCAATGCATGTCCCAACCCGATTGCCAGGGGAATACCGATTGCCACCCCTACGAGTGTGAGCAGCAGACTGTCCTGCAGGATCATCCAAACGATTTGCCCGCGCCGGGCACCCATCGCCATGCGCACTCCAATCTCTGCCGTGCGGGTGTTTACCCGATATGCCAGCACGCCATAGAGTCCCGTGGCCACCAGCACCACAGCCAGCAGGCCGAAGAACCCGGCAAGCCGGGCGAAGAGCATCTGGCTGGAGATCGTGAGATCGTACTGCGCGCGCTGCGTCATCGGCCTGATGAGAGGAAGGTTGGGATCCAATTGCTGCACGGCCTTGCGCGCCGACGGCAAGATTGCGAGCGGCTCACCGTGGACACGCATCTCCACGTCCATCTTGCCTACCATCGGAATCTGCGCGTACATGTACCAGGCCATCGGAATCGGCTCTTCGTCGATACTGCGGTATTTATGGTCCTTCACAACGCCGATGACTGTCATCTGATACTGGCCGTTGTCGGGCCCGATGATGTGACCCAGCGGGTTCTGATTTGGCAGGAAGCGTTTCGCAAACTCTTCGTTGACGATGCCAACGTGAGGCGAGGCGGCGGTGTCGGAATCGGCAAAGTCACGGCCCGCAAGCACGGGCACGCCGAGAGTGGTGAAGAAGTCCGCCCCTACGACATTACTGCGCACCGTTCGCGAACTGCCGTTAGTCACATCCGGCAATTTGCCATCGACCATCATGTCGCTGTTGTTCGACCACCCCGACCCGATGCGCTCCTCCATAACGGTTACAGACTCCACGCCAGGAAGATCTCGCAATTTTCCGATCAGATCGCGGTAAAACGCTCTGCCTTGCGGCAGCGACTTGATGTCAGGTTTTACACCAAATACGACGAGCCCCCGGACCTTCATGCCCAGCGGCGTGTCCTCGAGCTTACGCAGCGAGCGAATCAGTAATCCCGCACCGACCAGCAGCACCACGCACACGGTCATCTGAAGAGCAACGATGATTCTGCCGGTACGCGACTTGCCTGCATCGGTGTTGGAGGTCGCAGCAGATGTCTTCAAACTGAGGGCCGGCCCGGCCGAGAGAGCAATCCGCAGCGGGGCCACTCCGAATAGCAGTGCGGCAAGCACCAGGATGCTCAGGGTAAAGAGCAGAACCGTACGATCGGGCGCCAGGCTGGACTCGATCTGCGCCCAAGCCCCCAGTGCCCTTGTTGCATAAATGGCAAAGGACCAGGCCAACAGTCCTCCTGCCAACGCCAGCAACAGACTTTCGGTCAGCAATTGCCTCAGCAGATCGGCTCGCCCCGCGCCGAGCGCCAGCTTCATGCTGAATTCGCGTCGCCGCGTTGAATTGCGGGCCATCAGCAGCATCACCACGTTTGTTAAGGCGATCAGGAGCACCAGCCCCACCATTCCCATCAGCAGCTGCAAAGGCTTGCCGTACTGCTCGGCATATCCTGGAAAGCCCCTGGCATCTATGAGGCTCAAGACAGGCCTCTTTTCTCCCGGCATCGGCGAGCCAAGCCCGATATAAGCAGCCCGCTGAAAGAGGGGCTGCAATTGCGCAGTCGCCTGGGCTTTAGTGACGCCGGGGCTCAGACGTCCAACCAGCCGCATGCACCACCACGTCGGATTCGCAATGTACGTCTTGCCGTCCTCTAACGGATTGCCCCAGGCATTGAGTTCAGGGCGACTCTGCAATGGAATCCAGAAGTCGGTCGAGCTCCCCGCTTCCAGGCCTTCAAAACCCTCGCCGGCAACTCCGACGATGGTGAAACCGATCCCGTTCACATAAAGCGTTGTTCCCAAAACCTCCGGGTTTCGGGCGAAGCGCCGGGTCCAATAGTTGTAACTAAGTACAGCAATCGGCGCGTGATCCGTCTCATCCTGTTCTGTAAATCCTCGGCCCCGCGGAAGCTTGACCCCCAGGCCGGAGAAGAACGTGCCGCTGACCATGTCGCCCTCCGCCTCCTCCGGCTGGGCGCCATAGCGAACCGCCACCTTGTTGCCCGACAGGGGAACGTAGGCCATCACCGACGACAACCCGCCGCTGTGCTTGCGCAGGGCATCGTACACCGGGTATGAAAACGTCTGGTTGCTATCAATCGTGCCTGTCCCGTTCGGCGCATTGGAGGTTCGCAAATAAACGACGCGATCGGCATCGGCTACGGGAAGCGACTGCAGCAGGACCGCATTCATCACGCTGAACACTGCGGTGTTTGCGCCCATTCCCAGGGCGAGCGTCAGAATCGCCGTCATCGCGAACCCCGGACTCTGAAGTAACGACCGGATTCCGTACCTGAAATCGCGCAGGAGTTTGTCAAGCCACACCCAGCGGCCCTTCGTATAAAAGCGCTCCTGTGCCGCGCGTACATTGCCAAACGTGCGCCGCGCTTTCCAGCGCGCGTCATCTTCGCTCAGTCCCTCGCTGTGCAGTTCCTCGGCTTCGAGTTCGAGGTGAGCCTTGATTTCTTCAGCAAAGTCTTCCGCTGTGCGCTTTCGCCTGAACATGCTTATGCCTCCTCGGCGCCCGGCTCCTGGTTCGCATCCAGAACCAAACCCATCGCTCGCGTAAGACGCCGCCACTCACTGGTCTTTTCAACCAATTGTTCACGGCCCTTCGCCGTCAGCGAGTAGAATCTCGCCTTGCGGTTGTTCTCGCTCACACCCCACTTGGCTTGAATCCATTTCTTGTCTTCCAACCGCTGGAGCGCCACATACAGCGATCCATGATCGACAAGAAACACGTCCTCGGATTGACGTTGAATCGAGCGCGCGACGCCCTGCCCATGGCAAGGTCCGAAGACAAGACTCTTCAAAATGAGCAGGTCCAACGTCCCCTGCAGCAGGGCGATGCGGTCAGCGTTATTCTCTTGGGTAGCCATTCGACCCAAGTATTCACCCGTTTGGGTAGAATGTCAACCCGAGCCAGATACAAGACTGAATAGCGCGCTGTATATTCTCGTCGGAAGATAAGGCGATGGGCTCCGTATGAGGCGGTGTCGCTTCGACGCAGCCGAAAGCGGCTGGCGGCCCAGGCTCCTCAACAACGAGGGTTTTGATAGTGCAGTTGCGCGAGGTGCGGCTTACTACGGACGCCTTCGGCACGGTGCTGGTTTGCGCGTCAGAGCAGGCAGCGCACGCACGTACTACATCGCGTTGCCGTCGGAAGGCGCTCTGCAGGGCATTTGTGTTTTGCCTGCCGGAGTCGACGAGGGGCACGACACTTCCGCTGCTAAACCACGTCAAAGTACATCCCGCCCGAACGGGCGGACGCGGTCCGCAGCTTCGGGAATCTTGCGATTGCTGACGAGAAGCCGACTTCACGAGAGCAATCTTGCATTTCCGCCCGTAAGCTATTGATCAAGTGGTAATTGCCGGATGGGCGGTGATCTTTGCGCAACACACGAATACGCCCTACAGATAGCCTTGGTGGCGATGCGCCACTTGACCTCCCGTGTGGTGAAGCTGAACCAGAGGAATTTCCGTTCCACCGGCCGAGCAACTGCCCTGTTTGCCTCATTGACCTTGAGCTCGGCCGTCGCGTAATGAAGCCAGTGACGATGATCCTTGATAGCGCCGCAAAGTCTGATGATGGGAGGATGGACGCGGAAGACAGTGATGTCCAAGAGGGCGAGCCTCAGCCGCTCCTGCTGATCTCAGTAAGTCGAAGATAGCAGTAGAGCGGCCAGGCGTGGGCGTGGGCACACCAGGGGATGGCGGTGGAGAGTCCGTTGGTGGGTAGCAGTGAGGAGTCGAGGCTGTCGGACGCGGACCAGCGGCCGGTCCAATAGTCGGGGAAATGCGCGGCATAGTTGTTGAAGGTCATACGCCGGAGCAGGTCATGCGCCGCGGCGGGATCGAAGGTGGCGACGCCGAGGACAACCGGGCCGTTAAGGGCGTACCAGAAACCGCCATTTTCGCGTGAGCCCTGGGGAGTTCCCGAGCGCGTTGTAGGTTTTTCGACCTGGCGTGGGCCGAGGGCTTCTCCCGCTAGAAGACGATTCTGGAGCTGAGTGAAGAGGCGCCGTTTGCGCTCAACGCCGAATTCGGGAATAAGCAGGGTGTAGCCCTGCGGCTCAAGCCACATCTCGTCCTCGCCCAGAGGGGTCTTTGCATCCATCCATGCGCGGCGCGGGAAGTCGCGGTCGTCGAGGTCGTGACTCCAGGCGGCGTGCAACTCGGAGCGGTACTCGCGCATAGCGGCGGTGAGTTCGGCAGCCTCGGGCAGCTGGAGCGCATCGATGGCGGAGGCAAGGTCGCCCAGGATGACGAGGGCCATGGCGGAATTCATGTGGCTTTCGCCCACGACGAACTCGACGTTGTAAGGGATGGTGCTGGGCCACCAGCCGAACATGTCGTTCCAGTCAGAGTTCCAGCGGCAGATGATGCCATGCGAGGCGGTTCCGACACGGTCACGTAGGAAGAGAAACGCCTGACGAACATGGGCAAGACCAGTCCCGTGACCGGAGTTTTCAAGCGGGTAGTAGCCGATGATTGCAGTGAGAATCCGTGCATCGCGTGTAATGCGGAGATATTCGGCAAGGAGCAGGAAGAAGTAAAGCTGTTGATCGCTGGTTTGTTGCGCTCCGCTCGGGCACCATCCAAAGCCCTCATCGTTTAGCTGAATTGTGCCATCGGGGAGCATGCGCTTCATGATGAAACGCAGGGTGGAGCGGGCGACGGCGGGATTGGTGTGACAGAAGGGCAGCGCCTGCTGGGCGAGGTCACGACTGGAGGCCATGTTTCCCCAAATGTAGTCGTACATGGTGCCCTGCGGAACCACCGTCTCGTCGTAGTACTCGCGCCAGGTGGTCATGGATTCGAGCGCAGCGGCGTTCCAAAGCATTTCGCGGCGAAAGACTGGATCGGATTCTCCGGAGAACTTGGGCAGAACCCGAAGCCATGCGTTGCCAAACGCGGAGCCAAACGGCTTTGCAGTTGCTGGCGGGACGAGCGCTGCGGCGAGCAAGTCGATGGAGGCGGCGTCACGGGTGTATCCGGTGACGAAGGCGAGCGTACGGGTTTCTCCGGGCTGAAGAGTGAGCGTGGCGGTGACGCCGATATTGCGGTGCTCGGCAGAGTCGGTGTCAGAGACGGGAGTCAGGCCGCTGCTGATAGTTTTGACGAAGATCGTCGGCGGGAACTGCTCGTAGCGGGACATTTCGCCGGGGGGCGGAAAGGTAAGCCTGCGTTTACCGCGCGCGGTGAAGGATGCCGTGACGGTTCCGTTGACCGAAGATCCGGCGGGATGGATGGGCCAGGTGGGGCCCTGGCTGGAATCCTCCCATGCGGCAAAGAGCTGCTGATACTTTGCCCGGGTGAATTCGGAGTAGCGGAGCTGAAGCGGAGCAGGCCCACTGTTGCGCAGGGTAACTTCCGTAAGGAATGCAGATGTGCCTTCGCCGATTGTTGTGGATGGTGGAACGGACAGCACGCGCGTGACGGACAGCGATGGAGCGAGCGCATAGTCATAGCGTGCGAAGCCGACGCCGAAGCGCCTGGTGGCTGCAATGGCGGCAGGTGCGTCGAGCCCGATGAGATCGTGACGCTGGCCGGAGATTTCGATGGTGGCGGAATTGGCTCCGCCCCAGCGCGCATCGCCCTGGTTCATGCGGCCCCAGGCGCGCTCGCCGGTGAGGATCTGGTAGAGCCCACTGGCGTGTGTGAAGAGGGTGAGCCGGTAATTGCCGGTGAGAAAGAAAGGATCGTCGGGGATCATGGGAGCGCCGTCGCGCTGCGGGCTATTCGGGAAGCGCATCGGGCCAGTGTAGTGGTAGGCAGGAAGGCCGTAGTCGTCTTCGATCCAGCCACCCAGCGAGGACGTAGATGCGTCTGGCGCGGCCCACGAGGGCCTGGCGGATGCGGCAAGAGATGTGGCCGCGAACGCTCCGGCTCGGGCGAGGAAGGTGCGGCGGGTGAGGTGGTCTTCGGCGTCTGACAAGTGTGACCTCCGGAGGGATGAGTTTCCCCGGAGGAATTCTACGTCCGCAAGGTGGCCACGCTTGATCCAAATTTCGCGGGCCTCATCGCTGCGCGTGAGGGTTTCAAGCCTATGCGATTTCAGGCACAGAAAGGCCTGCTGTTTTTACGGTCCACCCGAAACCGGCAAGACGCACAGCATTCACTGCCGTCGACGCGGCTACCCTACGTGAGTTGCTTCACGCCAGCTTCACAACAAACCCACGTAGGTTGTTAACCGCGAGCTTTTGACGCGCAAATCGGTAACAGCGAAAGACTCCTGAGAACAACTACCGCAAGCTCCTCCCACGCTGTGAGGTCACAGAGTGCCTTTAGCGGTTGTCCCAGTTCACATAGATGGGGTTCCCAAGCAGCCACAGAGTTCCATCCGGCCCCGTGACCTCGGCTCGAAACCAGTGTCGCCGGCCGTCGCTCGCCCAGGAGAAGTGAGTATCCCGGCTGAACGCGGAATTCGCGGGAAGCGCAGCGTTCTGGAGTGGTTGACCATCCTCAAAGAGCGCGACTCTTCCCTCCGCGCAGCCAGTCACGCGCGCGTCAAATGACACTTGAGAACCATTGGCGGCCGGCAATAGGTCGCCCATGTTCGCAGTCCCCGCGGCGGTGCTCGCGGTTAGTTCAAGAATCCGGTCGCGGGACCCAGTCAGATCGACAAAGACGTGTCCTGCACGAATGCCAGCCAGGATTGCGGCCGTGGATAATTCGGAAGCATGCACAACCGTCGTGGGCCTGCCGATTGAACCGGTTTCGTCGAGCGGCCTCAAGGGGCGATGGTTATCACTGCCTCCGATAGCGGTGAGCCGGTAGCCAAGATTGAGTTGCTTCTCCCAAAAGGGAATGCCCGAATACGCAGGGTCGGTACTTCCACCATTGACAGCCTCAACACCTCGCAAAAGGCTCATGTCGACCGGAGAAGCGGGGGTCCATCCGCAGCCCATGCACACTTCTCCGGTCGGCGCATTGGGGTGATTGATGGATACCACTGCTCCCAACCTGGCCGCATTGCGGAGCAGCGTGTTCATGTCGGGAATCTCTGCGCTACCCAGACGAAAGTCGAGAAACGCGGTTGTTCCCAGGAAGTTGAGATGGCCTTGAAAAGTGGTGATCTCGCGGCCGGGAATGAGAAGCAGCTTGTCGAAGTAGGGCTGCAGCTCGCGCATAGGATCGTACTGCGAGGTCGCGTTATGGTCGGTGATCGCGATGAAATCCAATCCACGGCGAGCTGCTGAATCGACTGTGAAGAACACGGGGCATGGGACCATTTTTCCAGTCTGGCTGGGGCATTGTCCGTCGCTGTGAGCGGTGTGCATATGAAGATCGCCGCGATACCAGGCTGGTCCGCTGCGCAGCGGCGTGAGCAACTCGGCGGGCTCATCGGCAACCAGGCCAGTTCTCGTGAAGAAAACATGCGCAGTGTAATGCGATGTCACCTGGGGACGAATATTCGGAACTCCTATCAGAAGATTCCACTCTCCTGACGGGATGGGGCCGGGAAGGCAGGATGGCGTCGCGTCGGCAAGGCCGACAGTAAGAAATGATTTGTTCCCGCCGCTCCAGCAGCGGAGTTGCCTGGGGTCCAGTATTCCCAGATCGAGCGCGGTGTGCTTATCTCTTTCTGTGTAGGTGAATGCGAGAGTTACCCGGTCAACACCATCAGGAACATGAAATGGGACCTCGATGTAGGTGTGATTTTGCGAGCCTTGCACTTCGCCTTCCAGCAGCACGTCGATGGCGGCAGGTGGAGCAATGGGCGCCTGCTGTGCGATTACCAGCACCGAAAGGGAGAAGACAAGAAGAAAGACGCCGGACTGTAAGGCTAAATGTGCGGCTTGTCCCCGCAGTGCCATCCCTGAGTCTCCTGACACTCAACAAAAGCAGTTAGTTATCCCAAACAGGCGCGCTCCGATGAGCGGCTCTTCTTACAGCTGCCCATCGGAGCCAGGTGACTGGGGATGCGCGTGGTTAGTAGAACAACTTCAGCGCAAGCTGCAGGGTGCGAGGGTTGCCTCTTATCGTTGTGATCGAGCTGAAACCTCCAGTCGGATTGTTGAAGGTGTTCAAGCTTCCCGGTTGTCCGAATTGCGGCGTGTTGGTCGTGTTGAAGGCCTCCGCCCGGAATTGCAGGCGGAGGATATCAGTAAAGGCAAAGTTCTTGAAAATAGAGGAATCAAAATCATTGAAGCTGGGGCCCCGAGCCTGCTGGGGGGCCCCGCCAAGAGAGCCAATGTTCGTCTGGCTGATCTGTGTAGCCACAGGCGGCTGAGCAAAGGCGGCCGGGTTCAGCCATTGCTTGTAATTGTGCGGGCCAGCGTAGAGGCTCTCTCCTGGAACCTTGAACGCGAAGCAGCCGAAAACGCCATTTGCTGTCGTCGCAACCGGGCAGCCGATCGTTACAGGCTGGCCGCTCTGGTGCGAATAGATGAAGTTGACCACCCAGCCGCCAATGACTGCATCCACCGCCCGGTTCGAGTCGGACAAGAAGGCCCGGCCTCGGCCAAAAGGCAGATTATAGGTGCCCGAAAGGTGGAACAGGTTGGAAGCGTCAGTGTCGCAGAGACCGTAGTCAGCGTTGACTCCAAAGCCAGGAAGCCACTCGGCCCTGTATTGCTGATTCTGCGATGCCTGGGTATGTTGATCGCTCAGGCATCTACTGTAAGTGTAGTTGGCAAGCAGAGTCAGACCTAAACTCAATTCATGTTGATATGTCGCCTGCAGGGAGTTGTAGCTGCTCTTCGCATTAGTGGTCTCATAAGTGGCATTTCGGGCAAAGGCAGGATACGGCACATAATTCTGAGGATTTGTTCCGGGCGGCAAAATTTCAGTTGGGGAGTTGTTATATCCGAGGTTATCCAAGTGCCGGCCGACTGTACCGACATATCCAACTTGTACGGAATCGTGGCTCGTAAATTGATCCTGTACCATCAGGTTGAAGGCCTGGATGTAGGGCGTCTGAAACTTATATTGACGCCCATAGAGATTCAAGCCTTCTCCGCTGTTAATCGTCGGATCCTCCAAGTTGATCGTCGTAAAGGCATTTTCCATGGTGGCCGGCTCTCCGTTTGACAGTAGAAGCGGATGCTGCGAGTCGGGGCTGTTAAATGTGGACGTATACACAAACGGATAGTTCGTACCTAAGGTCCCGCCATAACCGAGGTTTCCCAAGGCTCCGTATGCAATTCCATATCCGCCACGGATCACCAGCGATGGCATGACACGATCGGCAAAGCCCACTCTGGGGGAGAAGTTGAGTTTCTGAGCATTGCCAAGCGTGAGCCCGGAGACGCAGTCGAGCGAGATATTACTGCTCGCGAGCAATGCATCGAAGGAAGCGGACCTGGTTACCTGGCATCCTTTGTTGGACATGTAATAGATGCCCGGCGTCCCATTGCCTCCGGCCGGGACAAAGTTGGCCTGCCGGCCGTTGATCTCGGCATATGGAGTGAAGTAATCCCAGCGTAGCCCTAAGTTCAGGGTAAGGTCCGGTGTAACCTTCCAGTCATCCTGGAAGTAAAGGCCCCAGTACCAGCGATGATCGTCGGTAGCAGCAATGTTCGATCCTGAGAAACTGCTCATGCCGCCGACGTAGTTGACGCCTCCAACCGTAGACGGAATTGGAACCAGGAGTAAGTCTCCGATTCCGTTCAGATTGTTATTGACGTTGGGAATATCGGAATACTGGCCGTTGTAATTAAGATCTCCTCTTCCCTGCGGCGGCTGAGAGATATTGCCCTCAAGATCATCGATCTGGAGTCCGGCTTTGAATGTATGGCTGCGGAAAACCTTGGTTATGTTCTCCGATCCTTCGATGCTCCAAACGTATTGAAGAGTAGGTGTGTAATTACCGACGCCAATGTGTGTCAATCCATTAATCGTGATCGGAGGCAGGCCGCCATTGTTGGCAACCTGCGGTATTCCCTGAATGCCGTATTTGGCCGGGATGCCGAAGGTGTTTCCAAAGAAGGATTGCTGCAGCTTGTCGGAGTGCACCATCCCCACGTGCATGTCGTTGCTTAGCGTTGGCGTAAACACATGTGTGTAGCCAACCGCCCATGCATAGGCCGGGAAGCTGTCGTTCCGCCCCCCGGTCTCGCCGACAGCCTCGCCCGGCAATTGCGATGGAACAACTCTGGAAATCAGGCTTCGGTCAAACACCCCAAACAAGACATTATTCGCGTTGAAATTTTGATCGATCCTGATGTCGTATGAGTCGGTGTTCTGCGGCTGTTTCACGAGCGTGACGTAATTGTTCGCAAATCCGGCTTCATTCTGGGCGGGATAGACTCCCAGCAAATTCACTGCATTTTGATCAATGCGGCCGACCGGAAGAATGTTGAGGTATTGCGTTGAACCAGTGAAGTTTGTCATGCCCGTGAGGCTCCCGCCGGTATAGAACGGATCGCGGACATAAACCGCACTGCTGCCGTTATTGCGCAGACCTGAAATCGGATCGACGGCGCCCGCCGCTACCTGGCGCGTCGTGGCCGGGTCGAGAATCGTGCCATGTCTGAATGTCCTACCCAGCCCGTCCGTCGAAGTTCCGCTGTTGAAGGTGATCAGATCCTGCAGGTCCGTAAAGCCACTCGACACCATCTCTGTAGTAGGAACGGTGCTGGTGTAAGTGGACGGTGTGATGTAACGGCCGCCCTGATAATCCGCGAAGAAAAAGGTCTTATTCCGGCCGTCGTAGAGTTTGCCCAGATAAACCGGCCCACCTATCGTCACGCCAAACAGGTTCTGGCGATATTCGGGCGTTGGCGCATGTGACGCACTGTTAAAAAACTGATTTGCGTTGAAGACGTCATTGCGCAGGTATTCCCAGACGTCGCCGTGGATCTGATTGGTTCCTGATTTGATAGCGGCGTTGATGACTGCTCCCGTCGAGTGGCCGAATTCGGCATTGAAATTGCCGTTCTGCAGCTTGAACTCCTGGATGGCGTCTGGCGGGGGAGTGATCGCGGCGTTACTGTTTACCGAAGAACCGCCGTAGATCTCGATATTGTCATTGATACCGTCGAGGCGGAAGTCGTTCTGCCAGAGGTTGACGCCGTCAACCGAGAAATAGGCGCTGCTCGTAGCGCCAGAGTCGCTACTGGGATTGCCGACCGGCGCCGTTGCGACTCCAGCTGAAAGCTGCGCCAGCGAGGCCCAGTCCCGCGTCTGCAGCGGCAAGTCATTGACCGTTTGAGTCGTAATCGTCTGGCCAACTGCTGCATTCTCCGCTTGAAGCAATGGAGCAGCCGCCGTGACGGTGACCTGTTGGTTGACGGTGCCCGTCGCAAATTGAATGTCAACCGTCAGGGTTTGCTGAACATGCACTTCGACGCCCTTGTCTATGAACCTCTGGAACCCGGGCGCCTCTCCCTCGAGCGTGTAGGTTCCTGGCCTTATGGCGTTAAGGGAGTACGTGCCGGTTGAAGTGGACGTGGTCAATGTTGTGATCCCCGTTCCCTCATTTGTGAGCGTGACTTTTGCCCCGGGCACCACTGCACCTGCCGGATCAGTGATGGTGCCGGTAATTCCTCCGGTATCCAGCTGACCAACTGCAGGTCTATTCACAAATACGGTTACCGATAACAGGATCAGCATCCAGGTAAGTACGTTTTTTCGTATACCAGTCGCTGCTGAAATTGGGGGCGCTGCGCAGTATTTAACGATTCGTAACATGGGTGTTCCTGTTGCCTCCGAGAAAAAGAACTCCGCGCCATTTTTCTCACCTCAATTCAAGACGCGGAAGGGGTTTACCCAGTGTTTACACCTGCCGTACACAGTGAGTTGCAGCGTGTTTTCAATTGTTTGCAAAAGGATTATTGTGGAGACGTTAGCGCGCAGAGCAAGTGAGGGTCGGCACCCTGAGTTGACGGATTGTTAAAGAAAATTTGCTACGCTGCATGCAAATGAGAAGGTGATGGAACCGCAAACCCCCTGGTCGGTAGATCTCGATACATCCCACAAGACATCCGTGGTTGTTCCGGAGCTCCAGCAGGAGCTGCAATGGGAGAACCTGCATCCGGATGACGACCAGCGCTGGCAGCTGGCGCGACGGATCGCCGTGAGCTCAAGCTTCGCGCGTTCCGCCCTGCTCTCCAACTTCCTGCTGTATGTCTGCGATCGCGCTCTGAGCGGAAAGACCGAAGAGATCAGCGAGCATCAAATTGGGGTGCATGTCTTCGGCAGGCGACCGGGATATAACCCCGCTGAAGACAACATTGTCAGAAGCTACGCGAGACACCTGCGCCAGCGGCTGGATCATTATTTCGAGACCGAAGGGAAGCAGGAAGAGCTGAGACTGAGTATTCCGCGCGGCAAATACCTTCCCCATTTTGAGCCAAACAGACTGCCTGATGTGCCGCTGGCAAACGAAGGGGACGTTTCGGAATCGACGCCCTTTTCCAAATCTCAAAGGGAGACTTTACCGGTTAAGCCTAATTCCACAGCCGGGCGTCCGCGCTTTTGGCCGCCTGGATTCATTGCTGTGGCTCTTGTTCTGCTTGCTTGTGGCGTTCTTGCGTGGACATTATCTCGGCATGGTGCCTTGGGTCAGGCGGATACTTCTCATCCGCTGTGGGCGCAAATCTTCGACAAGTCGCGCCAGACACTTCTGGTTCCGGCTGACGACGGCATCGTCATGATCCAGAATCTCACCAAGCATTCTGTAAATCTGGCTGAGTACATCAGCCGTGACTACGTCTCAATTAAGAGTCCCTACAATATCGACGCGCAGAATATGGCTGACCTGGACCAGCAGCGCTACACGAGTATGGCTGACCTGGACACGGTCCTCAAATTTTCGCGGCTTCCGGAAGCAACGCCTGAGCATTTCGCTGTTCGCTATGCGCGCGAGCTTCACATGGAAGACTTGAAGGATTCGAACGCAATTCTGATTGGCTCATCGTTTTCGAACCCATGGGTCGAGCTCTTCCAGAAGAATTTGAATTTCGAATTCGTGTACCAGCCGAGGCCGAACGAGTCGGTAATTATCAACCGGCAGCCGCTGCAGGGAGAACTGCCTGTGTATCAGAACGATGCCACAGCCCCATCGCATCGTACCTATGCCGTGATCGCTCTGGCGCGAAACCTGAATGACACCGGCTGGGTTCTTATTATCGAAGGGCTGACAATGGCAGGCACCCAGGCCGCTACTGATATTCTTTTCAACCGCGAAGCGATGTTGCCTGTACTGAATAAAGCTCATGACAAGAACGGCGCATTGCAGCCATTCGAGTTGCTCATCGAAACAAGGAGTTTCGGCTCCAATTCTCCACAGGCGACGATCATTGCCAGTCGTATCTACTCGAAACCGGCTTCGTAACCTCTTTCCGATCGATCCCCGCTCACGAAGACAGACCTGCGCGAGGAGTGAATTGCGGTCAATGGAAAGCTGATTGTGGCTCGAGCTCTAAGTCCTGATGACCTGCTCCCCTGGATCGGCACAGAAGGAAGTATGATTTTCGGATTCAGGAGAGGGCGAGATGAGCAGGAGCAAGCATACGGAAGTGCAGATCATTGCTTCGCTGAAGCAGGTGGAAGCAGGCCGGGCGGTGGATGACGTGGCCCGGGAGTGCGGTGTTAGCGCAGCGACGATCTATGCGTGGAAGGCGAAGTATGGCGGCCTGGATGTCAGTGAGGCGCAGCGACTGCGCTCGCTGGAGGATGAGAACTCACGTCTGAAGCGTCTGGTGGCGGATCTGAGTCTGGACCGAGAGATGCTGAAGGCGGTCATCGCAAAAAACGGACTCAGCTCGTAGACCGGAGGACGGATGCTGCCTGGCTGCGGTCGCAGTTTACAGCCAGTGAGCGCCGGGTATGCGGGCTGATGTCGATGGCGGTGTCGAGCTATAGGTATCGATCGCGGCAATCGGATGAATCACTGCGAGAGAAACTGGTGCGGCTGGCGCGGGAGAAGCCGCGCTACGGGTATCGGAGATTGCAGGTGCTAGTGGAACGGGAAGGCGAGCGAGTGAATCACAAGCGGCTGTGGCGGGTCTATCGCGAGGCGGGGCTGTGCCTGAAGCGGAAGAAGCGCAGGCACTGCGTGCGTGTGGGCTCGCCGCGGCCCGCGCTGACCGAGCCAACCAGGAGTGGGCGCTCGACTTCGTTCATGACGTGATCGCCGCCGGACGGAACATCCGCGTGCTGAGCGTGGTCGATGCGTTCACGCGCGAGTGCCTGGTGCTGGAAGTGGATACCGGCTTTGCCAGCCGGCGTGTGACACGGGCGCTGGATGAGATCATCGCCCGACGCGGCCGCCCGCAGGCGATTCGCTGTGACAACGGGCCGGAGCTGACGAGTCGGCATTTCCTGGCATGGGCGCTGGAGTGGAAGATCGATCTGCGCCACATCCAGCCGGGCAAACCAACACAGAACGCGCATGTGGAGAGCTTTCACGGCAGACTGCGCGAAGAGTGCCTGCGGGTCAGCTGGTTCGCGAACCTGTTCGACGCACGCGGGAAGGTAACTAACTGGAAGAGGGAGTACAACGAGGAACGACCACACAGCAGTCTCGGCTACAGAACCCCGGACGAGTTTGCGCGCGTGGCCAAAGCCCAGAGCTATGGAAAAGACGTGAGCCCCGCCCACTTGGAAAACGCCTGCGGCGTTTCCCCCTACTGGAATGGTCCGCCGTTTGTTTCAGGAACGGATGGGCTATTTTGCTGTGCAGGAGGCTCACCATGGAGATCGCAACCCTCGGCATTGATCTGAGTAAGACCACCTTTCACATCGTAGGATTGGACCGGCGCGGCGAGATTGTGCTGCGTAGAAAACTCTCCCGTAGGCAACTACTGCTCTTCACGGCCAACCGATCGTCGATGCTGATCGGCATGGAAGCCTGCGGAGGAGCACATTTTCTTGGTCGTGCGTTGCGCGAGCAGGGGCATGAAGTGCGACTGATGCCGGCTCAGTATGTGAAGCCGTATGTCAAGACGAATAAGAATGACTACCTCGACGCCGAAGCCATTGCAGAAGCCGTGCAGCGGCCGACGATGCGTTTTGTGCCGATCAAGACCGACGAACAGCTGGATCTGCAGGCACTGCATCGGGTGCGCGATCGTTGGGTGGCGCGGAGAACTGCGATCATGAACCAGATGCGCGGCTTCCTGCTCGAGCGTGGTATGACGGTTCGGAAAGGCCCTTCGCATCTCATGGTGCAACTACAGGAAGTTCTCCGCGAGGGAGGCGCCTTCGTTTCTGCAAGACTCCATGGACTACTGCGGGAACTGAAGCAGGAATGGGATGAACTGGACAGGCGCATCGAGCAGGCGAACGACGAGCTTCAACGCATCGCAAGAGAAGACGATGCGTGCCATCGACTCATGGAGGTTCCTGGTTTCGGTCCTCTCGTTTCAACCGCGTTGGTGGCTGCGATTGGCAACGGCATCACCTTCCACAAGGGGCGAGACCTATCCGCATGGATCGGGCTGGTTCCGCGTCAGTGCTCGACCGGCGGCAAGACGAAACTGCTGGGTATCAGCAAACGAGGAAATCCCTATCTCCGGCGTATGTTCCTGCATGGCGCCCGATCCGTGGTGGCGCAAGCGGAACGAAACCCGTCGGCCTTGTCTACGTGGCTCGCTGACCTGGCTGGACGCACGCACCGTAATGTTGTCGTGGTTGCGTTGGCCAATAAGATGGCGCGGATCGCATGGGCCATTCTGAGCAAGGGCATTCGCTATCGCACCTCCGAACTGGTAGTTGCGTGAAACCCGGGCTTGGAAAAGTCACTTCCTGGAAAAGTCAAACAACGACTTTCCCACGAAGTTTGGAAATCCCGCAAACAACGCGCGATTCCCACTTTTCCAACCCTGCGACGGCGGCGATGTTTTCACCCCCTCAGGTTTGCAAGACAGATCAATGAGTGAGAGGAACGGTCTCAACCGGCGTAGCTCCAGTCTGTGTGGGAATGAGAACCCATCCAAGTTCGACCCACTTTGTAGACCAGCGACGCGCGGACTCCATCATGGCCAGGAGCTCAGCTCCACAAACAGGTCGGATACATTTGCGCAGACCAATCCACCCACGCCAAAGATTCTGCTTGCAATCGGACGGCGGACCATACATTTCCCACAGCCCCGGCGGCGGGCTAAATTTATAGAATCACCTGTACGGATTTTGGGGGCAGGTCACTGACAGGTCGAGTACTCTTCGAAGCAAAGTCGACCACGGCCGCTTCAGCAAGCTCTCTTGTTATCACATCAGAGTTACGGTCTAACAGGAAATCATGCCGGGCCAGAAGTCCTCTACTGGGAAGTCACACTCCGCAAGATTGTCCGCGGTAATAAAGGGCCAACTATATCTAAGACTGCAATTGTAAAAAGATGTTTGACTTTTTGTATGTCATAAAGGACGTTATCATTCGCGACTTGCCATCATGGGCGCGCTGCGCACGGTGGCGAGTCCGCCAGGCCACCAGTTCCAATCGCCTGCGATACGAAGGAGCGCGGGGCCAATCACAATACGAACGAGGGTCGCGTCTATCAACACGGCGACCGCCAACGTAAATCCGATCATTTTGACTACCAGGAAATCTCCGAAGGTGAATGCCGCAAATACCACGATCATGATCGCGGCCGCGCTTGTAATCAGGCCTGCGGTTCTGGCCAGACCCTCCGGGATCGCGTCCACTTCACTCAGCCCGCTCCTTCGGGCTTCGAGAACGCGTGCAACCAGAAATACCTCGTAATCCATGCTTAATCCGAAGACGATCGCAAAGGCGACGATCGGAACAAGGGGAAACACGCTACCGGTTCCCTCAGGAACTCCCAGAAGGCTGCTTCCGTGTCCGTTTTGGAAGACGAAAACCAAGGCTCCGAAGGACGCCGCGACCGAGAACAGGTTCAGTGCGATGGCCTTCAGAGCGGCGAATAGGGATCGAAACCCCCAGAGCAGCGCAACGAGTGTTCCGCCCACTACCAGCGCAGTTACCGACGGAAAGCGGTCTCTGATAATCGTTTCATAATCGGCGTTTAGTGCCGGGATGCCCCCAACGAGAAGCGTTGAGCCAGGCACTCCGGTGAGAGCCGGCGCGCCGGTCTTCCGGAGCTCCCGCACCCAATTGACCTGGTCGCGAAGGGAGACCGAGCCTCTGGGTAACACCTCAAGCAGCGCTGCTCGTCCGTCACTGCTCAGAAACGTTCGACGCGTCTCCCGCGAGAGGTCACGGAGGGAAGACCGGTTGCTCTGCGCAATCGTAGTGATAGAAATCACGCGGTCACAGCGGGGGTCACTCGCGAGGCGCTTGGTGAGACGATCCAGCGCATTCCACCCCGCGTCGGTATTCGCAATGGAATCCGTTGGAAGCTCGACAATGACGCGCAACGATTCAACAACACCGTCCCGATCCATCTGTTTAAGGGTGTGGAGCGCATGGACTGATTCCGCTGACTGCGGAAGCCAATCCCCTCGGGGGACGCTGGTATCCAGATGTCTGACCTGCCAGGCGAGCAGAAGCAAAGGAGTGACTGCGACCAGGAGGGCAAGCCAGGGATGCGCGACAATCACCTTGCCCCATTTCCGCCAGCGATTTCCCGTATGCTCGGCCCGATGCGCATCCAACTTTGGAGTAAAGGGCAATCGGCCAACATCAATCCGCGGACCGAGCAACGCCAGCACTGCCGGAACGAGCGTATTTGTAAGCACTACACTCGTTCCCGCCACCAGGATTCCCGCGACACCGATGGAACGGATCTCGCTGATCGGAACCGTCAAGAGAGCTAGAAATCCGATGGCTACTGTTGAGGCTGAAATCAAGAGCGTGTGACCTGCCTGACGTGCCGCGATGGCCGAGGCCGCGGGTCCGTCATGCCCGGCGGAAATTGCTTCCCGGAAGCGGCTGACCATGAGGAGCGCATAGTCGATTCCCAGGCCCAGGCCAAGCATGGTGGCCATATTCTGAACCAGAATGGACAAGTGCCAGCGCTGGGCCAGGAATCCCGAAATCGCCAGAGTGATCGCGATGGCAAGCTGGCCAACCGCCAATGGAATCAGGGCAGCGATCAGACTTCCAAAAGCCACCAGCAGAAGGGCGAGGGTTGCAGGGATTACCAGGATTTCGCTGCGACGCACGTCGTTAGCGCTCGCCTTCCGAATGTCGAAATTCAGCGGAATCTCGCCTGTGAGTTCGAGCTTCACCGCCGGATATTGGCCCCGCAGTTCATTTTCAAGCGAGCTTGCCAGCTGGTGAAGCTTCGGAACAAGCGACTCCACCGGACCATCGGTTGACGTGAGTCCCACGAGAACAAATGTTCCCCCTCCCTGGCCCAGAAAGATCGGATCGCGCAACTCGAGATAGGACACCACTCCCGAAACACCGGGTTGCTCTTTCAGCCCTGCCACAATGGTCTCTAAAGCTTGACCGCCTTGCTCCGAATCCGCAGGCGGGAGTCCCTGGACCACCAGAACCACGCGGTCCACGAACGGCGACCGGAAACGATTGGCCAGCTCCTGGCGGACAGTTTCAGCCTGGCTCCCTTCGACACGGGTTGCGGTCTCCAGGTGGCGCTCCGCATGAAAAGAGAACGGAAGAAGTGCAATGGCTGCTGCGAGGACAATCCCTGACATCCAAAAGCGGCGCACATCCATGGCATTCATCATGTCACACCAGATCGTTGCCACTGAAACTCTCGATGGCGCCCAAGAACCGCAGAGTCCAAGGAGGCAGTTCGTCCGAAACCGGCTCCAAATATTCGCACTGGTCGCGGGGATAGACTTGCGCGGAACCCACCTGCGTAGCCGGCTGAATCTGCTAGACTCTTGCCCATAAGCTTAGGAGGATCAATTCTCACCTTCGTGTTGCTCGGACTGCTGGTCGTCATCCAACCTGGAGCGGCAGACCCTCGGCTTGGCTCCTGGACTCTTGTCGCTGCACAGTCCAGCCTGAATCCCGCCAACCGGCTCTCCATTACATCTCTGCATGACGGTACGCATGTAGTCATGTCAGGCGAAACCCATGTCGATTTCACAGCGAAGGGGAACGGACAGGCGTCGTCCGCACCGGGCAATCTCGCGTTCAATCAAATTGAGCTGCGCAGGATCGATAAGAGACAGGCGGAGGTCAAGGAAGAGAAGGATGGAAGAGTTGTGGCGACGGTTCTCGAGAAAATTTCGAAAGATGGGAACGAGCTAACGAGCACGACCGCGACCCTGGGCAAAGCCGATCAGGTCACCGTGTGGACGCGAAGCGGTGGTGCAAAGGTCGCCAAGGATCTCTTCGCAGGCGAGTGGATGCAGGATCTTAGCAAGACCCGTCTGCGGCAAGGTTTGGTGCTCAAGATCGAGGCGGATGGAAGCGGTGGAACTCGTTTCGCGGGAGACTACAGCTATATCGCCCGCTTTGACGGAAAGCAATACGATCTAAAGAACTCGCGCAACGATACCGTGACGCTTGAACTGGTCGATCCTCACACGGTGGATGCGATTTACCGGCGGGACGATCAAGTTGCTCAAAGGGATCGATGGGTGGTTTCCACCGATGGGCAGCAGATGACACTATCCACCACAGCCACCTTGGAATCGGGCCAGCACCTGACAGAGAAGCTCACGTTTAAGAAGCAGTAACGGAGAATGCATCTGCACAGTCCAGAAGCCGATCGCTCGGCGACACCGCGTTGACCTCACGAGCCGCGACCGAGATGATCCCCTTGCGATACATGAATTTCAGAATGCCGTTGACCGTATCTTCCAGAGATGGGTCCGCTTTGCCCCACACGGAGGCATCCCGGGCCATTTGATAAGAAGAGCTGTCATAGCGTTTGAACTCCATCGCGGAGATGTTGTCGACAGAGCCCACCAGAAAATCCAGCAGAGGAAACAGAAGATCTTCCTTTCGGCATCTCCGAATCAGCTCGGGAACGAAATCGGGAAGGCTGAAGGTTTCAAATCGCCGGCCAGTCGCTTTGGTAATAAGCCCGGTAATATCCATCATGTTCGAATAATCGTCCCGCGTGACATGGTAAGTCTTATTCGCTGTACCGGGAGTGGTAGAGATCGCAACGATGTTGTTCGCCACAATGTCCGCGGGAACAAAGCTGACCTGGTTGAGAGTATCGACGCCAATGCCGTGATTCACCATGAAGGCAACCAAGCGAACGGCGATATCGAAGTTGTTCCCTCCGCCCGTGACAGAAGGACTCACGAGAGCCGGCCGGAAAATCCGCGCGGAAAGTCCCCGGCTGCGCGCGTCGACAACCACCTGTTCCGCTACCCATTTCGATTGGCTGTACCCAAAATCGAGAAGCTCCATATTCTCGTTCAGGTCCGTCTCATGCAGGACTGATTTGACCGCCCAGCCAAACACGAAGGTAGTCGAGACGTAATTGAACTCTTTGGGCCTTCCCTCGAAGGCCAATCTTACGACCTCATTCGTTCCCAGCACGTTTGCTTCACGCATCAGGTCGTAGTTGAACAGGTAGTTCACGGTTGCACCGTTATGGAACACCGTGTCGATTTCACTTGCCAGGAAATCCCACATGTCCTGCATCAGGCCCAGCTTTGGCTGCCCTAGATCGCCGCAAACGGGGATCACGCGGTCTTCGAACATCTCCATCAGCCCTGTCCCGCAGGGCCCCATGGACTCCATCGCGGCTCTAAGTCTTTGCCTGCCCTGCTTTTCGTCGGAAGACCTGACGAGAACATAGATCTTCGCCCTTGTCTGTTCCAGCAAGCTCTTCATGAGGAATGGCCCTATGAAGCCGGTCCCGCCCGTGAGCAGCACCCGATTCAGCATCGGTATCTCCGGCATGGGCGAAGGCACCGGAGGCTCGAAGATAAGCTTCCTGTCCTTTCTCATCATCTGCTTCTCAGCGGTGCACTGCTCTTCACGGAAAGCCGCAAGGGAATGACGCAGATGAACGAGTGCCTCTTCGGGAGCGCGTTCCAGCTGTTCGGCTAGTCCAAAGAGCTCGGCTACGCTGACACGCTGAATGACACCAATATCTACCTGCCTCGCGAGCATCTCGGCGCCTTTATCTTTCAGGAGTTCCTTGAGCTCATGCATGAACACGACAAGATCCAGGGAATCCAGGCCGGCTTCTACGAGGTTGTACGATTCCAGACCTGTCAGGTTGTATCTGGCTTTCAATTCGCCAAAAGCGGAATTCATGGCGGAATCGGACGAGGAGTTCCCGGCATCCTTCTCCCGCGAAAAGTCAGAAAGTACGGTGAACTGACCTTGCAGCAACATCTGCTTGGTCTTATGGCGCATGATCTTCCCCGAACTCGTTCTCGGAATCGCACGAGGCGCGATGAGGGAAATCACTCCCACTTCCACGTTGAGATAATTCCGGACCGCGGCGGCTATCTTTCGTGCGTCCGGAAGGGCCCTGGGATTTTTGACTTCGGCGACGATTGCCAGCGCAGGTTCGCCGTCTTCCTGAATCTGGAAAGCGGCAACGCAATTGTGCCGGATCAGACTGGAAGATTTCTCCACGACGTTCTCAAGGTCATGCGGGTAATAGTTTTGTCCGCGGAGAATAATCATGTCCTTGATGCGTCCGCAGATGTAGAGTTCGCTGTTGTGGAAGAATCCTAGGTCACCGGTTCGAAGGTAGCCGTCGTCATAAGGAGTATCGTCTACAAGACGCGCACGAAACTGCTTCAGAGTCAATTCTGGATTATTCCAGTAGCCGAGGCACTTCCCGCTTCCGGCGACCCAAATTTCACCGATGCGCTCTGGCTTAAGAGCGAAATGCCCTTCCGGATCCACGATCTTAATGTCGAGGCCTGGGAGCGGGATTCCACAACTGACAATCTGCGTGGCCCCGTCGATTTCCGAGACCTCAGTAGTCATGCGGGCCTTCCCCAGCGCGAGGGCACGCTTGTTGACGGAAACGATGTTGCGACCGCCGAGTGAGACCGCCAGAGTATTCTCGGCCAGCCCGTAGGCGACGTAGAAACTCTCAGACTTGAGTCCATAGGGCTGAAATGCTTCGAGAAAGCGGGTGTAGGTATCCGGCTTTACGGGTTCCGCAGCGCACATCATTACGCGAAGCGAGCTGAGATCACAAGCCTCCAGGCCCTCCTTGGAAAGCCTCCCGGCGCGCAGGCAATAGTCGTAGGCGAAGTTGGGGGCAGCCGTAGCGGTGGCGTGGTAGGTCGTTATCGCATCGAACCACAGGATCGGCCGCTGAATGAAGTCCATGGGAGCGAATCCGTAGGTCGTGCCACCTTTCAGTGCTGGATATAGGTAGCACCCGATCAGTCCCATATCGTGATACTGGGGAAGCCAGGAAACGACGACCGGCGCGGGGTGGTCAATCACGAGCGGACAGGTATTCAGGATGTTTTCGTGCGTCACGATCACGCCCTTGGGCTCCATCGTCGAGCCCGACGTGTACTGGAGAAATAAGATCTTCGAAGGCTCGACAGCCGGCAGGTCAAAAATCGTATCCACGAAATCTTCCGTGGCGATCCAGGGAAGACCGGAAATGTAATCTACGTCAACGCCGGACGCCGAGATTCCACTTCTGGCGAGATTCGTCTTGAGGGATGCATGATAGTCTCTGCTCGTTAGGATCCCTTCCGCCTGGCAATCCTTTGCGATGTGGACCATCTTATACAGAGCGCTTTGGAAGCCACGCGAACTGGGGGGATAAACCGGCACGGGAATCAATCCGGCGCGCACGCACCCAAAGAATGCGCAGATCATTTCGAGCCCCGGCGGGTAGGCAAGCAGAAGCCGGTCGCCCGTCGCGAAACGACCGTCTTTCAGCAAATGTCCGGCGATCGCCTGCGCTCGGTGAAGGAACGCCGCGTAGGTGTAGCTTTCGATCGGATCGCCGTTTACGTCGAGGTACGAATAAAGGAGTTTGTCCGGGTGCTCGTCGGCCAGCCTATCCAGGCGGCCTAAAATTGACGCCATTATCAATCAGCGATCCTCCAACGTTGAATAAAGCGTGAGTCAGTAATGAAAGACCCCAGCGAGCGAGGGTGAAACACCACTGAGTCTCGAAGTGCCAACCTCAAATCCTGCCTGAACTCTGAGAATATGCGTAATTTTTCTTCAGCATACGCGTCGCTCGGCTCGCGGCGAAACGGATGTTTTCCTTTCACCGCAAAGGGCGCGAAGAAGACTTGCGGAGCTCCGCCGAGCTTCTATGTCTCATGCGGGCTCCCCGTTCGCTACGGTTCATTGGTGGCTCTATATTAACAAAGCAATTGTCCGTTCCGAATTTTTCTTGATTGTCCCTATGCCTCGAACTAGCATTGAGTTACGAGAGCTGTCGGTTCACGGCAACAATTTCGCTGCGGGTGCGTGCCACGGATGCGACGTAGGGAAGGCGTCAGACTCAGTTACCATGATCATGGAGGCGCCGGTGACATTCGCAACCGAAGTGGTGCTCGCTCAAGAGCCGGAGACGCCGGATCTTGTACTATCGGAAGGCTCAGCCTCGCCGATGATCGAACCGGTCGGCGCGTCTTCCTTCCCCAAAGTCTTACGTCGCCGCCTCGATAGGTTTTTTGCCGATCAGAACATTTCTCCGAAGGCAGACCGCGCGATGTGGCTCAAAGTCGCTGTGGGTCTGGCGGTCCTCGTGGGCGTCTGGATTGCTCTATATGCACTCAGGCCCGGTTCTGGGGAGTTTGTCGCCCTTTACCTTGTAGGCGGCCTGGCGCAGACGTTCCTTTTGTTGAATATTGCCCATGACAGCAATCACAACGCCATCTCGTCCCGGTCGTTCGTCAACAAGACACTTAACTACGTCTTCGATCTGTGTGGAATCAGCTCGTACATGTGGCGTATCCTCCATCATCGGGGCCATCACGCCTGCATCAATCTCCACGGCGAAGATGACGCCATTTCGGGGCACGGCATCTTTCGCTTTACGCCCCATGAGTCCCGGACGCCGTTGCACCGCTTCCAGCACATCTATGCGCTGTTCGTTTACGCGCTGTTCTCTCTCGATTATGTGCTGTTTAAAGACTTTAAGTGCTTTTTCTTTCCGTCCCACCAATATCTGAAACGCACCAAGCATTCTCTGCGCGAATACGCCATTCTCTTTGCCGGCAAGGGCTTCTACCTCACCTACATGCTTGTCTTGCCCGTGATGGTGCTGGGAAAATCGCCTCTGCTGATAGCCGGGTCGTTCCTGCTGGTCCATTTGATCGTCGGTCTATCCGTAACGCTCGTATTCCAGACGACGCACACAATCGACAGCACCTACTTTCCCTCGAACCGTGGTGAGTTTGACAACGGCGTATATCACATCTTCGCGACGACGGCCGATTATGCGACGGAAAACCCGCTTGTCGGCTGGCTCGTGGGCGGGCTCAACCATCACATTGTCCACCATCTGTGCCCTTTCGTGTGCCATACCCACTATGCTCCGCTGACCAGAATTGTGAGGGAGACCGCTGAGGAGTTTGGGGTTCCCTATCGTCAGCACCCCACCATGACCCGCGCCATCCGGCATCATTTGATACTTTTGAAGCAATTGGGGAACGAAAACTGATTCTGAGCGTTTTTTCTCTTACCTATGGCCCAGACTACCACTTCCTCCAAGTGACATGAATTCTCGCTGCGGTTCGAGGCAAGTCTCAGGAAGGCTGGGTATGACCTTACCGACGCCTGTCCCCGCTGTTTCCCGATTTCGCAGCTTTGCGGATTCTGCCGCGATGGCTCGCAATCCCGTGCAGGTTTTGGCCAGATATAACGAAACCTTCGGCGACACATTCCGGTTCTATCTGGGTGGCCTCAAGGAGGCGATCGTAACCATCGATCCCGCCGTCATTCAGCACGTCTTGAAGACCAATGCGGAGAACTACCAAAAATCCGAAATTCAGGTAAAGCGGATGGGCCACTTCCTGGGGAAAGGTCTTCTCACAACCCACGGAGAAGCCTGGCGCACGCAGCGGCGTCTCATCCAGAAGGGCTTCGATCGAAAACAGCTCGATGCGCTGTCGTCAATCATGCAGGACTCCGTTGCCGACTCGCTGCGGGATTTCGACAGACAGGTCCGTGGTGGCCCCGTTGATATCTACCCCCAGCTAATGAAAATTACTTTCGCGATGGTCGCCCGATCGCTATTTGGCGCGCGGTTGAAGGACGAAGACATCGATCTCGTCAGCCATACCATCTGCACCGTCCAGGAATTCATAGTTCGGCAAACCCTTCAGCCCTATCTGAATCCGTGGTTCGCTGTCTCGGGCGAGCTGCGCAGACACGAAGACATGCGAACTCGCGCGGACGCTATTTTGCTCGAATACATCAAGAAGCGCCGCAACGAACCGCCCGGCCACGATCTGCTGCAGACTTTGATGGATGCGCGTTACAGCGATGGCGAAGGCATGAGCGATGAGCTCATCCTGAGCGAGAGCATGCAGCTTCTGGTTGCCGGCCATGAAACATCGTCGAATGCGCTATCGTGGCTTCTTTATCTGTTGAGCTCGCGTCCGGATTGTCTCGAAAGGGTACGGCAGGAGTTTGACTCCGTGCTCGGGGAAGCGCCTCTGAGCCACAGTGACGTTCCCAAATTTGAATTTGCGATTCAGGTAATTCAGGAGGCGCTCCGCCTCTATCCGCCGTTTTGGATGGTCGACCGCATGGCTGTCGCGGACGACCGCGTAGGCGACGTCGCCATACCCCGCGGATCGATGGTCATTGTGTATGTGTACGGTGCGCACCATGCTCCGCGCTATTGGCAGAATCCGGAGAATTTCGATACGGAGCGCTTCACCAAAGCGAATGAGAAGCTGCGCACGCCCTTCACCTATCTTCCTTTTGGGGCTGGACCGCGAGGCTGTATCGGCGGAAACTATGCGATGCTGCAGATCCTCATGATTTTGAGCGATCTGCTCAGAAAATACGATTTTCAATTGGTGCCGGGCCAAATGATCGAAGCGCGCCCGATGGTCATCCTGCGGCCGAAGCACGGAATCCGCATGACGTTCACCAATACCATCGCGCCTGCCCCGTGCATCGCATAAGACGCGATCCGAGCGCAACCGAACTAGAGTTGTAAGGCGTGAATCATTGGGACAGCAATTGTCGGAAAAAGCTGTACCGTTCGGTCATTTCCACCCTTGCAGGTATCTGGCAATCGTAGCAGCGACAGAGGATCACGCCGGAACTGGAAAAGTTGGACCAGGGCCACGGAACGCGGGTAATGACAGCAGGCAGCTTGAAGAGCTGAGGAGTTGCAGCCCGGGTGGCAAAGCGGAAAGGACGGTTGAACGAGTTTCGTAGCACCCTCGTTACTGCCCGCAGCGCCGCCCCTAAATTTGGCGTGATCAGCACTGATGCTTCTTGACGGGCCAGGATGGATGTTAAATGAATTAGTTCGCGCGACTGAAATTGTAAATCTTTGGTTGCCGCTAAGTTACTTAGAATGTGGTGGCCAGAGACGGGATCGAACCGCCGACGCCGGCCTTTTCAGGGCCCCCTAGCAATGGAACTAAGTGGTCTGGAATCAGCGGATGTCGTTGAGACGATTAGCGTTGTGGCCTCCTCCATTTAGGATGATTTAGGACCATTTGGGATGGTTTCGACCGTACGATGGTCGTGTATTGGTCGCGTCATCTCAGCAGCGTTCGTCAGCTGATTGTTTCTCGAACCCCAAATCGCTGCAGTTTCCAAAGCAAGCGCCCTGAAATCATATATCTACAACCATAAGGTCTTGCCTCCCATATCCCAAGGGCGTTTAGCCACCAACAAAGAACCTCATTTAGTTGGAACTATGATCCCTTCGAACCACTTCACGAAGGCGCGCGCCTTCGTGCTTGTAAGCCTGCCGGATGGATAGACCATCCAAAGCTCCATGGAGGGCAGACTCCATTCATTGAGGAGCGGAACGACCACACCTGAAGCAAGTTCCGGCGCGAACATCCAGCGCGAGGTGATTGCATAACCCTGCCCCGCAAGAACAGCTTCGCGCACACCTTCTGCCGCGCTCAGCGTCAGACGAGCCCGCAGCCGTATCGAGGTCTCTGAAGTGCCACGTCGAAAAACCCACTCCTGGCCTCCACTGCTTTGGCCGTAGATGATCCCGTCGTGCTCCAGCAAGTCCGTTGGACTGTCGGGTACACCCTTGCGAGCCAGATAACTGGGGCTCGCGACAACATAACGATCCGTCTGAGCGAGCTTCCGCGCTCGTAAGGACGAATCACTGAGTGTTCCCAGTCGAATTGCGGCATCGATATTCTCTGCTACAAGATCGACTACGCGATCATCCATCAGAAGCTCTATACGCAGCTTGGGATGGGCATCCAGGAAGCTTCCAATCCTGGGAACCAGATGAAGACGTGCAAATGTCACCGGCGCGGAGATACGCAGGCGGCCTTCCAGCCCCGCACCTACTCCTTGTGCAACCGCATCCGCTTCATTTGCTTCTGTAATAGCCCGAACAGCATGCTCATAGAAAGCAGTCCCTGCTTCTGTAGGTGATAGTCGCCGCGTTGAGCGAACTAGCAGACGTACACCGAGTCGTTCTTCGAGTGCAGCAACCGTTTTTGAAATGGTGGGCTGTCCGATCTCGAGATCACGCGCCGCCATGGAAAACGAACCTGTCTCCACGACTCTCACAAATACCTCCATCTCCCGCATCCGATTCACATTCATTCCTCTAGAGAATAAATATTATCGCAAATGGCCTCCTTATATACGCTAACCGGAATTAGTACGCTCACATCTATTGAATTGACCGCAGCAAAGCGGCGGTGAAGGAGATAGGTCATGGCAAACAAATTTGCAGGTAAGGTCGCCATAGTAACAGGCGGATCAACGGGAATGGGGCTTGCTACGGCCAAGCGTTTCGTTGAGGAAGGTATGGATCACGTCTTCATCACCGGGCGCCGCCAGGACGCACTCGATACTGCCGCGGCCGAGATTGGCAAAAACGTAACGGCGGTACAGGGCGATGTTGCAAGTCTGTCGGATCTTGACCGACTCTATGACGCCGTTCGGAGGCAGAATCGCAAGATCGATATCCTGTTTGCGAACGCCGGCGTGTCACAGCCGAAGCCGATTGCAGACGTAGATGAGAACTTCTTCGATCTTCATTTCGATGCCAACGTGAAGGGACTCTATTTCACGGTGCAGAAGGCACTCCCTCTGCTGAACGATGGCGCATCAGTCATCCTCAACGGCTCTATCGCGACGGTCAAGGGGTTTCCAGGCATTAGCGTATATAGTGCCACCAAGGCCGCGGTACGTTCCTTCGCGCGCACTTTGGCGAACGAGCTGGGAGATCGGTACATCCGTGTAAACACGCTTAGCCCGGGCCATATCGACACTCCGTTGCTGGAACAATGGCAACAGGGTGACGCTCTGACGAAGTTGAAGGAAGAATTCGCAAACAACGTTCCTCTGCACCGGATGGGCCATCCCGATGAGATTGCCAAGGCTGCTTCGTTCCTGGCATCGAATGAATCCAGCTACGTAAACGGCGTCGAGCTGTTTGTCGACGGCGGCGTCGCGCAAGTCTGAATCAGCGCCCGAGCATCTTCCCAGACAAATGCGTTCTGAATCCTCCAGGACTGTTGGAACCGTTGTGGACGATTGACACTCAATCCTCAAGCTTCAAGGAGACTCGTATGCCAATGCTTCAAGCCGACTATTTAACAGCCTTTCACCATGTAAAGCTGACGCGAGACGCCAACGGCGTGCTGATTGTTCAATTACATGACAACGGCGGCCCGCTGGTTATGAGCGCGGAGGCTCACACTGAGTTTGTCGAAGCCTTCTACCGGATCTCGCAGGATCGAGGGAACACCATCGTGATCCTGACGGGCGCAGGCGGGGAGTTCATTACCGATGTTGAGTGGTCATCGTTCGGCGACGTCGCCGATCCCGGCGTTTGGAGCCAGGTTCATGACGAAGGCGTTCAGGCCCTTGAGAACATAGCCAACATTCGCGTGCCGGTGATTGCTGCGATCGAGGGACGCGCTCATGTGCACTCCGATTACGCTCTGCTTGCCAGCGTAATTGTAGCGGCCGAGGGCGCGACGTTTCAGGATGTGGCGCACTTCTCCGCCAGCGTTACGCCGGGCGACGGAATCTTCACCACGTGGAGTTACCGCGCCAGCGCCGGGCGAGCCGAGGCGTTCCTTCTGAACCCGCTACCCCTGCCGGCACGTGTTGCGCAGGAATGGGGAGTGGTTGCCGAAGTTGTGCCGAACGGCAAAGCGCTGAGCCGGGCGCGAGAATTGGCCGAACTGTACCTGAAGGCTCCGGAAGTGACGCGCCGCAACACTCGAGTGCACTTTATTCAGCCACTTAAGGAGCGCGTTGTGCGGGAAGTCGGGTACGCACTATCGCTCGAAGGAGCGTCTGCAGCCGACCTTGTGAAATCGATGCGAGCTAGTCTCCTGAGTCACAAGTAGGTTGCATATAGATGGGAGGCGTTCTATGGTGAGGCATGGAGTCTCGTCGTGGACGGCCGAAGAAGCATGAGCTGGTGGTAAGCCCAGGGCAAAGAGCCGAGTTGGAGCGCATAGCGCGGCAGTCTCGCAGCGCTCGTTCGGTGGCCTTCCGCGCCCGTATCGTTTTAGAGTGTGCGGGTGGAGCAAGCAACGCGGCGGTAGCAGCGAAGTTGCGCACGACAGGATTTACAGTTGGTCTCTGGCGCAACCGCTTTATAGCTGAGGGAGTGGCGGGGCTGGGCGATGAGCCGCGTCCGGGAGCGCCGCGTGAGATCGGTGACGAGAAGATCGAGCAGGTGGTGCGGCTGACGCTGGAGAAGACTCCGAAGGGAGCGACGCACTGGTCCAGCCGCATGCTAGCAGTCAGAACCGGTCTAAGCCAGTCCACCATCAGCCGCATCTGGCGTGCCTTTGGACTGAAGCCGCATCGCACAGAGAGCTTTCAGCTATCGACTGATCCATTGCTGATCGACAAAGTGCGGGATATTGTTGGGCTCTATCTCGATCCACCCCATCATGCGCTGGTGTTGTGCGTGGATGAGAAGTCGCAGATCCAGGCACTCAGCCGTACCCAGCCTGTGCTGCCCATGCGGGCCGGACAACGGGAGCGGCGCACGCACGACTACAAGAGACATGGCGTCACCAGCCTGTTTGCCGCTCTGGATATCGCGACCGGCAACGTTCTTGGCAAGTGCTATCGACGCCATCGTTCGGTGGAGTTCCTCGACTTCCTGAAGAAAATCGACACCGCCGTTCCTGCCGATCTGGACATCCATCTGGTGCTGGACAACTACGGCACACACAAGACAGCGCTGGTCCGCCAGTGGCTACAAAAAAGATCACGGTATCACCTGCACTTCACTCCCACGCATGCCTCCTGGCTCAACCAAGTGGAACGCTGGTTCGCACTGCTTACACAACGGCAGATCAAGCGCGGTTCACACACCAGCGTGCAGGAACTCGAAACGGCGATCCGCGAATTCATCGCTGCCCACAACCAACAGCCCAAACCCTTTCGATGGACCAAGTCCGCAGACCAGATCCTGGCCTCCATCGCTCGATTCGCTACTTCTACTCTCGCCGCGCACTCACCCACAACTTATACGAGAAATCAATGACTCAGGAGACTAGCTGAGCTTAAGAAATCGACGGCATAAGTCGCATAAGCAAGGAATTTATCGGGCCGGGGCCGCGGATTGACTCGCTACCCTGGCTCCAATTTCGTCTGATCGGCCTGAAGATTTCATTTTGAGAAGAGGAGAAAAACGATGTCGCTCAAAGCAGAGCTCGATCGTTTCCGTTCTGAGTTCATGAGGCGTGTGCCGCCGGAGATTCGCGACGCAATGGCCAGAGCAGATATGGAACTAGCCGCTCTGGGCATTACGCAGAAGGCGCACAAGGCTGGTGACAAGGCTCCGGACTTCCGGTTACTCGATGGGCGCGGTGCCTATGTCCATCTAAAAGACTTGTTAACCACCGGTCCCGTCGTGTTGAGTTTCTACCGTGGTGGCTGGTGCCCATATTGCAATCTCGAATTGCGTGCGCTGCAGAGCGTACTACCGGAGATTAGGCAACTGGGTGCACAGCTCGTTGCCATCTCCCCGCAGACGCCGGATGAGAGCCTTTCCACCGCAGAGAAGAACGAACTGGCTTTCACTGTTCTGAGCGATCTCGGGTCAGCAACAGCCAAGTCCTTCGGGATCGCCTTCGACCTGTCGATCGAGCTCCGCCCAATCTACGCGCAGTTCGGACATGCGCTGCCGGACATGAACGGCGACGACAGTTGGGCACTGCCACTGCCAGCCACTTACGTCATCGACACTGACGGAACCATCTTGCTCGCGTTTCTCGACGTGGATTATCGCAACCGCCTTGAGCCAGGCGAAATTCTTGCTGCGCTGCAGGCATTGCAGAGAGAGCATCAAGTGCTGAAGGCCGGAGCGTAGAGACGGCCCAGCGTCACGTGCACGGATTAAAATCCGGCATTTGCAGCGGACAGCAGATAACCGGAAGGCACTACGACAGCTCCCAGATGCCTGCTGTAGTGTCGCTCCGGCAATTTCGCCAACGGCGCAATCCTCTGAATATTCGAGAATCTGAGCGCAAGGCGCGGTTCAACGAGCGACACAATGGCGCAAAGACGACAACGAGGTTGGCTAAAGATAGAAAGTCGCATTCGGGGGTGAAGCATGGGTGTTCCATTTTCGAACTACGCGAGAGTCCGACGGCAGGCGAATGGAGAGCAAGAGCCCTATTGGCTTGATCCGCGATCTTCCCGTCGGCGTTCCGCGATGGGCACAAGCCAAGGACATTAGGAGGTGTTCCGAGTACGACTTGATAACCTCAAGCCGCAGACGACCTACTACTACATGGTCGACTCGATGCAGGCCAGCGGCAAGAGCGACGGGGTGAAGGGTTCAGTCAACCACTTCACTACTCCCTAGGGTGCGCATTCAGAGTTATTCCAGCGAGTAGAGCTTGATATTGCGGAAGAAGACCTCGGCACCTTCGGACTGGAAGAGGATTTTGCCGCCGGCGGGGAAGGCGTCGGTTCCTTCGTTGGCGAGCGTGCCGTTCACGTACTGCCACACGTGCCCGTCGCGGTTCACAAGTTCGACGACATTCCACTCCCCGTGGGTTTCTCCAGTTCATTGGTCGGGTCACGAAAACCGGTCACGCTTTTGAATTCGCCCTTGTTGAAGCGATCGACCTTCGAGGCTTTTAGTTCGGGTCCGGTGACGCGCGCGCCCAGCGTTCCGTCTGGGCCAATAGGAGTCAGCGCTGCTCCATCGGTCATCCAGAAGTCGCCCGTGCAGCCTTCGTTTATCTGAAACTCGACCGAGCGCGGCCACACCTTATTGGGACCCTGAATGTTGTAGAGAATGCCGCTGTCGCGCGCCTGGCGAGTTCCTCATAAACGGCGTTTGCGTTAAGTGGCAGGTCCCGGCTCAGTGCGGAGCAGGCATGGCGCAAACGACCAGGTGAGGCATGCTCTAAACGAGCCGTTGTCCATCGAAGGTGGTGGTGAAGGAGCGTGTTCTGCTGCTACCGCTGCGCCAACTTTGCAGGCGGAATTTTACCTAACGGCGCTGCACTGGCCGCCGACTGGATCGCCAACCTTGCCATGAGTTCGCGGCGGCGGAACTTTTGTTTCCTTAACCTGTTGAATCTCGCTTTGTCGCCATTTTGTGATGACATAATGTCCTCGTTCTTCCAATTTGTTCGTGACTCAGCGTGCCGAAGATAAGTCTGTCCGTTCCCAGATACGCCAGGCCACCGATGGAAGATGTGAAGCGCAGGGCACGTTGAGAAGAAACCCATTGCAGCGCCTGCGGGTCGATTGCTCGGCTTGCTCCCTGGCCGCCGACAAATGTCCCGCGGCATGCTCGCAGCGTACTCCATTTTTCGAAAGGTCTGCCATGTCCTTGGGGACCCGGAAACTTGGCCCAACGCAGCGGCCGTCGGAGGTTCCCGAGAAACGTCGATCTAGATAAGTTCAACCGGCGACTTGCCCCAACTGCAACTTACTGCAAACGGACTTTGGAGGCATTTCGGGGTAACTTCCGGATAGCCGTTTTGAACGAAGCGAGCGGTTTCCGCCCGCTGATTTCCGTGGGATAAATCGAGTGGGCCTACAGCTCCAACTCCGCCCGGATCATGTTATCCTCCGCATTCGAGAACATCTTGAAGCCGTGCTTCACGCACAACGCACGCATCTCGCGGTTCTCGGGCAACATCTTGGAGAACACCATCTTTAGCTTTTCGTCGCGCGCGATCTGGATGAGCAGGCGATACAACTCCGTTCCGATGCCCTTGTGCTGCGCGGTATCAATGACCACGGCGGCCATTTCGGCTTCGTCACGGCTGTGCAGCATGCTGAGCCGGCCGAAGGCGAGGATTTCGGTCTTGCCCCTTTCGAGCTTGCGCTCAACTACCAGCGCCATTTCGCGGTTGTAGTCAATGAAGCAGATGCGGGTCAGGCGTTCGTGAGCGGTGCGCTGAGTGATCTTGAGCGACTGGAAGTACCGCTGGTAGACGCTGCGCTCGGAGAGCTTCTGGTGGAACTCGATCATGGCCGGCTCGTCCTCGGGGCGAATTGGCCGGATAGTCACGGCGTTGCCATCCTTCATCGTCCACTCGCTGACCAGGTGGATCGGATACGGCAGGATGGCAGCCTCAGGTAATTGCTCCGTGGTCATCTCCGCCCCGTGTATGACCACGCGTGCATCCAGCGCCAGCAACCGGTCCGGCGAAGCCAGCAGCGGATTGATGTCGATTTCCTTGATCCAGCGCTGCTCGACGACCAGCTGGCTGAAGCGCACCAGCAGATCCGCCAGAGCTTTCAGGTCAACCAGCTTGCGGCCGCGGACTCCCTTCAGCGCCTTGAAGATTTTGGTCGGCTCCATCAAGCGCCGGGCCAATGTCGAGTTCAACGGCGGCAGCGCCAGGGCGCGGTCCTGGAAGACCTCCACGAGTTGGCCGCCGGTACCGAATAACAGCACCGGGCCGAACTGCGAATCCAGGCTGCTGCCGATGATTAGCTCGTAGCCGTCGAGCTTCACCATGGGTTGCACGGTGACGCCCTGGAAGTGTTCGGCGCCGGCTTTCTCCGTGACCGACTGCTCGATGGCGTGGAACGCGGTCTTCACCGCTGCGGGATCGCGCAGGTTCAACTCCACGCCGCCCACATCGGTCTTGTGCGTGATAGTGAGCGAGTACAGCTTCAGCACGATCGGGTAGCCCATCTCGTCCGCGGCTTCCAATGCCTCCTGCTCGGTGACCGCAATCCGCGTTTCGACCGTGGGAATGTCGTAGGCCTTCAGCAACAGCTTGGATTCGTACTCGGTCAGAACGGTGCGGCCGGACTGCCGCACATCGCCGATGATGCGCTCGGCCTTTCCGAGCTGCAACGCGGCGTGCTCCGGCATGGTTGGCGTTTCGTAGATCGCCTTCAGATTGTAAGCATACCGCCACATGTAGTTGAAGGCGCGCACCGCGCTGTCGGGGAACCGGAAGACCGGAATGCCGGCCTGGTTCAGGATCTCCTCACCAGCTGCGACCTCAGCGCCGCCCATCCAGCTCGCCAGCACCGGCTTGCCGAATCCCTTGGCGTAAGGCTTCAGCTTCTCCGCAATCTGCGTCGGGTTGGTCATGTCTTGTGGTGTCAGAACGACCAGCATGCCATCAATGCCGGGGTCTTTGGCGGCAATCTCCAGCGACTTGGCGTAGCGCTCCGGCTGGGCATCGCCGAGGATGTCCACCGGATTGTTGTGGCTCCATTGCGGCGGCAAGATGGCGTCGAAGGCCTTCATGGTCTCCTCCGACAGCTCGGCCAGCTCGCCTCCGCCCGCTATCAGGGCATCGGTGGCCAGCACGCCAGGCCCGCCGGCGTTGGTCAAGATGCACAGGCGCTTACCGCTAGGGCGCGGCTGCTTAGCCAGAACGTCCGACATGAAGAAGATGTCGGCAATGCTGTTGATGCGCAGCACACCGGTGCGGCGGAAAGCAGCATCCAAGACTTCATCGCTGCCGGTCAACGAGCCGGTATGCGAGGCCGCAGCCTTGGCAGCTGCGGCAGTACGTCCGGCCTTGATCACGATCACCGGCTTGTTCAGTGATACTTCGCGCGCTGCCGACAGAAACGCCCGCGCATCGCCGATGGACTCCATGTAGATGACGATGCTGTGCGTTTGGGAATCGCTGCCGAAATAGTCCACCAGGTCGCCCCAGCTCACGTCAAGCATGGAACCGATGGACACGAAAGCACTGAAGCCGACATTCTCGCGTAAGCTCCAGTCCAGCACCGCGGTGCACAGTGCGCCGCTTTGGCTGATGAAGGCCACGTTACCCGGCCGCGCCACAGTGTGGGCGAAGGTCGCGTTCAGGCCGCGGACCGGGTTCATCACGCCCAGGCAGTTCGGACCGATGACCCGCATCTTGCCGTGGATGGTTTGCGCAATCTGCCGCTCCAATTCCTTGCCGTGCTCGCCGTTCTCCTTGAAGCCGGCCGAGATGATGATGCCGGCGGGAATGTCCAGCTCCACCGATTCTGCGATGATGTCGGGTACGGTGTCGGCGGGCGTGACCACCACAACCAGGTCCACCTTGTCGGGCAATTCTCGCACGCTGGGGTAAGCCTTGATCCCGAGCACATTGGAGCGCTTGGCGTTAACCGGGAAAACGGTGCCGCCGAAGGGGCTGCTCAGCAGGTTCCACAGCACCGAGCGGCCTACACTGCCGGCACGCTCTGAAGCGCCGATCACGGCAACGCTTTTAGGAATAAACAACGGATCGAGAGGGTGGCTTTCGGAGGGGTAAACGTCCGACGACCGGCTAAGCCTGGCCGAAGAAGCGGGCCCCCTGGGTGCAGAAATCGTGGACATAAAACCTCCCAGCTATGAAGTTCCAAGCTAATCTCGTCCGGGAGGGCGTTAAACTACCTGCCTACCGCTCTACCGCCAAGCCCATCGCATTGCCGCCGCCCAGGCAAAGCGCCGCAATACCTTGTGAACGTCGCGCCGGATCATCTCGTAAAGTACTGCCGATACGATGACAACATCTTCGATGAAGGCCATGGCGGTGCGACTCCTGGAGGAAATCTGCAAGAGAACCTTGTGGGATTCAATCGCGATTTCTTCTATGCTCCTCGAATGGTTGACGTGTAGCTGGTCTTTCTATTTTCGGTCGCAACGAGTGGAACAAGCGCAGCGGCTTCGTGTCTGTTCAGAATTGCTCACTCTGGCGGAGATCCTGCCGAAGCATGGTGTAATTGCCAAAGAGTGCGCCGCCGCGCCTTCCAAGATCGCCCGATTGCCTCACCACCTTGATCCGGAAGGCGGTCGAGGGCTGGACCCATCCCGAGCCCTGTTTCGCTTCAGCCCCGCGCGAAGTCGAGCACGACGCGTGAGGCCACTTCGCCATGCTCAAGCCTGTCGAAGACCTGGTTGATCGAAGACAAAGGCTGGAGCTCGATATCGGCCTTCACCTTGCCCTCGGCGGCAAAGGCGAGCGCTTCAGCCATATCCTGGCGCGTTCCGACGAACGAACCCCGAATGGTAATGCAGTTCGCCACCACATCGAAGAGTGGAACCGGGAACTCACCTGGCGGCAGCCCGACCAACACACAAGTCCCGCGCTTCCGCGTCATGCCAACTCCCTGCTTAAATGCGGGGAGCGAGGGCGCGGTAATCAGAACGCCATGAGCTCCGCCACCAGTTTCCTTCTTCAAGGTGGCTGCCGGGTCGCCAGACTTGGCGTTGATCACGAGATCAGCGCCAACCTGCTTGGCGTGGGCCAGCTTGCCGTCATCGATGTCAATCGCGCAGACGAACAGTCCCATGGCCTTGGCATATTGGATTGCCAGATGCCCCAGTCCGCCAGCGCCGGAGATGGCCATCCATTCGCCGGGCTTCGCTCCGCTCTCCTTGATTCCTTTATAAGTGGTGACGCCGGCGCAGATCAGTGGGGCGGCATCCACAGCCGCGAGTCCGGCAGGCACATGGGCAACGTAGTTCGGGTCTGCGAGGAGGTATTCGGCAAAGCCGCCGTTCTTGTTGTAGCCGCCAAACTGCGCCTGGGCGCAGACCGTTTCCCAACCCCTCAAGCAATATTCGCAATGACCACATGCCGAATAAAGCCAGGGCACTCCAACCCGGTCGCCCTCCTTGACGACCGTCACTCCCGATCCGACGGCGACGACTAGCCCGATGGCCTCATGGCCGGGAATGAAGGGGAGCGTGGGCTTGACCGGCCAGTCGCCATGTGAAGGCGCCCGGTCGATCGATGCATTTTCCGCCCATTACCAGGGTGGCCCCCTGGCCACGGCTTCTTCGACCTGGTCGAGAAGTTGTACCAATGCCGCTTCTGTGGAGAGGGGTCCGAGAGTCGTAGCCTCGTCCATCGGATCTCCTGGCTTGAGCGCCGCCAGCGCCGTTTGGAACTTGTCGAGAAAGGTGTCTGCCAACTCTTCGACGACGATGAAGCGCTTTGCGGCGACGCAGCACTGCCCCGTATTGTTCATCTTGCCCCAGAGCGCCCACTTGACCGTTCGATCGAGGTCGGCATCCTCCAGCACGATGAGGCGTCGCTGCCGCCAAGCTCCATCGTCGACTTCTTAAGGTTTTGTCCAGCTCTCCCGGCAACGCTCTTTCCGGCTCCGACGCTTCCGGTCAATGCCGCACCCTTGATCCGAGGGTCGTCGATCACTCGATTCACCTGCTCATGCGAGATCAGCAGGTTGGTATACGCTCCTACGGGGGCACCCGCCTCCAGCCACAGCTTCTCAAATGCTATGGCGCACTGCGGAACGCACCCCGCATGCTTCACCATAACGACATTGCCTGCCATTAGGTTCGGCGCGGCAAAGCGCGCAAGCTGGTAGTAGGGAAAGTTCCAGGGGTGGACGCCGAAGAGCACGCCGAAGGGGGTGCTTTCGATCTGTGCTTCCCCCGAACTCGGCTTGAGCTGCTCTGGTGCGAGGAAACGCTCTGCGTTCGTGGCGTAGTAGTCGATGATGTCCGCGCTAAGCAGAACTTCGCCGCGGGCTTGGTCAATGAGCTTTCCCATCTCGAGCGTCACCGGACGAGCGAACTCGTCGACCCGCGCGCGCATGATAGCGGACGCTTTCGCTACCACGGCCGCTCGCTCCGCAAAAGTCGTATGCCGCCAAGTCTCGAAGCAGGTCGCCGCGGTTTCAATCGCCAAATCGAGCTGGTTGTCGCTGAGTTCGTCGAACGTCTTCAGGATCTTGCCGTCATATGGGTTAACGCTTTGGTAGGTCATGGCTAAGTCCTCTTCTAATCTCGTCGTGCAGGATTAGATCTGCTGTCGGGTTTGTCTAAGCCTCGATGATCACGAGAATCACTACTCCTGGAGATTGTCTCTCCGCGAAAAATGAACATGCTGTACAGTTTTGCTCACAAATGACAGATGGATCCTTTGGGATATTGCTTTACTTGTTTGAGAGCCGTGCTATAGGATTTCGGGCCGAAGTCCTGAAAATTGGGGAAAGGAACTCGAAATGGCGCGAGTGGCACTTGTGACTGGTGGTACACGCGGAATCGGAGCCGAGATTTGCCGGGCGTTGCAGGAAGCCGGGCGCACGGTCGTTGCCACTTACGTTGGCAATGACCAGGCTGCCATAGCGTTCTCACAAGAAACCGGCATCAAGGTCTACAAATTTGATGTGAGCAATTTCGACGAATGCAAGGAAGCGGTGAAGAAGATCACAGCGGAAGTGGGCCCGATAGAGATCCTTGTAAACAATGCCGGGATTACTCGGGATGGCACGTTACAGAAGATGGACCGCGAGATGTGGGATGCGGTTATCGATACAAATCTCGGCTCTTGCTACAACATGTGCAGGCTAATCTTCCCCGAGATGCGCGAGAAGAAATTCGGCCGCGTTGTCAACGTTGGCAGTGTGAATGGACAGGCAGGTCAGTACGGCCAGGTGAATTACGCTGCGGCGAAGTCAGGTATTCACGGTTTCACCAAGGCTTTGGCGCTGGAAGCTGCGCGGTACGGCGTTACGGTCAACGCAATCGCGCCGGGTTATGTCGACACCGAAATGGTGCGCGCCGTGCCGCCGGAGGTCTTACAGAAGATCATTGCGCGTATACCCGTGGGGCGGCTCGGTACTCCCGCAGATATCGCCCGTGGGGTCGTATTTCTCACTGCCGATGAAAGTGAATTTGTCACGGGGGCGACGCTCTCGATCAATGGCGGCCAGCATATGTACTGAGCGGGCCATCTGCATTTGTTGGGGAGCCAGAGGCAGTCTACAGGCCTTGGCGGATTGTGGGCATGGTCCTGACCCGAGGGAGCCCACGGCTCTTCTTCGCACGGAGACAAAGAGGGAGAAAACTCCTCTAAGTCCCGATGACCACGCCGCCGTCCACGGAGAGTATCGTCCCATGCACAAAGGTGGCTTGGTCTGAAGCCAGCCAGAAATAGGCGTTGGCGACATCCTCTGGACTTCCAATACGTCCGACCGGAGTCTGACGTACCATTTTGTCCAGGATGTCTGGGGGCATTGACTTCAACATATCCGTAGCAATGAAGCCAGGTGCGACAGCGTTGACACGGATGTTGTACTTGCCCAATTCGCGGGCCCAAGTGCGCGTCATCCCAACGACGCCCGCTTTCGAGGCCACGTAATTTGTCTGTCCGAAGTTTCCATTCAGAGCCACCACCGACGCGGCGTTGAGAATGACCCCTCCACCTCGACCGATCATGTGCGGGACAACGGCACGCGTTGCCAGGAAAACTCCCTTGAGGTTGACGTCGATCACAGCGTCCCAGGACTCTTCCAGCATGCTCTTGATGGGCCCCTTGCCGTTTGCCTTCACGAGCTGTGCATCGCGCACAATACCAGCATTGTTGATGAGAACATCGATGCCGCCCCACTTCTCGACGACAGTATTTACAGCGGCTTCCAGGCCTGCCGCATCTGTGACGTTCACTACCTGAAACAGCGCTTGTCCACCCGCCTCCTGTATATCGACCTGGAATGTCGTCGCCGCCTTATCCGATACGTCCCAGCCTGCAATGCGTGCTCCATCTTTGGCAAAGCGAAGCGCCGTAGCGCGACCTATGCCGGCTGCGGCGCCTGTGATGATTACGACCCTACCGGGCAACTTTTGCTCATCCATGCGAACTTAGCTCCTCTGTCAACAGCCAATGTACTTGCACAACGGCGCAGGGGAGCCCTTTGGAACCTGGCGTTCGACCTGTGGGGGTATGCCTCAAATAGATTAGACCAATTGTTGCAGTGCGTCATTCGTTGCAGCAAGAAAATTGCTTCGCTCTCTTCGCATGACATAGCTGCCGCCACCGTCCATCCCGCTCGAGGACCAAACGTGCAGGGAATGCAGAGTTCCGAGCAAGTCCGATCTCCCAATTGGAGCGATCTCGGACAGCAACACAGCGAGACAGGAATTTATTCGATGCGATCTCCCTTGCTGGGAATTGGCCTGCGGCGTTACCTTAGATGGACTTTATAGGCAGACTTCAGCAGCGAGCCGTTGGCAGCACCGTCGCTGATGTTCGGAGGAATTCGCATATGGCAGCTATCGTGATCACGGCCGCAAAGCGCACTGCAATCGGGGCTTTCATGGGAAGCCTCAAGGACGTATCCGCCGTCGACCTGGGTGTGGCGGCGGTAAGCCCCATTCTGCAGGGCCTGATTCAAGAGGATGTCGCAGATGTCATTGTTGGCAATGTTCTGCAAGCAGGCCAAGGCATGAACCCTGGCCGCCAGATTTCGCTCAAGGCTGGGTTGCCTCCTAAGACTCCCGGGCAGACGATCAATCGTGTCTGCGGCAGTGGACTGCAATCCGTGGTCAATGCCGTTCAGGGACTCAATTCCGGAGACGGCAGACTCTACATTGCTGGTGGAATTGAGAGCATGTCCCGCGCACCGTATCTTCTACCAAACGCACGAGCTGGCAATCGGTTCGGCCATGGAGAGATGGTGGACAGCATTCTGAGCGAGGGCCTCACAGATCCGCTATTGAACTACGCAATGGGAATTACAGCCGAAAATGTAGCCGCGCGGTGCAAAATCACACGTGAAGAGCAAGATGCTTTTGCTCTCGAGAGTCAGCGCCGCGCTGCCGCCGCCAAAACAAGTGGCGCCTTCGCCGAGGAGATAGTTCCGGTCAGCGTGCCCGGCCGCAAGGGGGTTGTCGTTTTCGCCGAGGATGAGCACCCGCGGGCGGACACCACTCCCGAGGGTCTCGCAAAACTCCGGCCTGCATTCAAACCTGATGGCGGAACAGTCACGGCTGGGAACTCCAGTGGTCTAAATGATGGGGCTGCCATGATTGCGGTAACGACAGAAGACTATGCAAAGGACCATGGTCTCCAGGTACTTGCCAGGATATTGAGCTACGCCACCGTTGGCGTTGAGCCAGAGGTGATGGGCATCGGCCCCGCCTCCGCTGTACCCGTTGCATTGAACCGCGCGGGGCTCAGCTTAGCGGACATTGACCTTTTCGAGCTAAACGAGGCTTTTGCCGCACAGTCGATTGCGGTGGTTCGTGAGCTCGGCCTGCATACCTCAAAGGTTAACGTCAACGGGGGAGCAATCGCATTAGGGCATCCGATTGGGGCATCGGGCACGCGCGTCCTGGTCACATTGATACATGCGCTCCGGCGAAGCGGAAAAGAGCATGGCGTTGCCAGTCTTTGTATCGGCGGCGGGATGGGGATAGCCATGGTCGTTTCCGCGAGGTAGTCAGCGTAATTGCCGCTGACAACAGGGTTCCTTGTCTTCGCGCGTTCGGCGAGATCTGGGATGCTCAATGGTGCGGGTCAACCTTCGCCTGTACTGGAGTCAGTCATTGATTGACAAGACAGACGGGGAGTGTTTCATTTTTTCTTTTGAGGTGCCTTCTTGGGGCTAAGTGTGGAGACCAGCGTCTCCAGCTCGGCTACTCTCTGCTTCAGTTCGTCGACGTCGGCATGCTCGGGATTCTCCACTCGACGGGTGCTGCTCTCGACCGCGGGCGCAACTGGCTGAGACTCCTTGACACCGCCGCGAGTCTTGTCTTTTCGCTGAATGAATTCGAAGGGATTCAAAGGGGGGGCCATCGCCCGATAGGTGTTCTGGTAAATGTCAAGCATCGCCTTCATATACTGGAGTGCGCTCTCCTGGCTTGCCCGGCCCGAGGCAATCACCATCTGGCGCAAAACGTCGAGAGGGAAGTTTGAATCTGGAGCCTTGGCGTCTTCGATGATGATCTGCGTCAGGATCAGCCGCGTTATGTCTTCACTAGTCGCCGCGTCGACTACCCGGACATGGTCGCCGCTCTGCAGCATCTTGGCCACTTCGTCGAGGTTGACGTACCGGCTGTTGGTTGTATCGTAGAGGCGCCGGTTTTCGTACTTTTTGATGAGGATGGTCCTTGGCTTCATGTTGGCCTTCATAATACCTCTTGACAAGGCTTAGGGAAGGCGTAGTATTTAGACATGCTGCAGTGCAGCAATATTTGCAGCATGGGACAAAGTCCATAGGAGGACGATATGACCACAACCAAGAAATCTGTCCGTGAACACGTATCGGCTGCCGCAGCTGAGAAGACCGAGGTCGCCGAAACCATCGCTACGCTTTATACCAAGGGCGTAGAGCGTCTTGCGGAAGTGCAGAAAAAGGGCATCGACCTTGCCGTGAAGCAGAACGCCGAACTGCTCGACGCCTGCAAGAAGTTTGCGCAGGTCGTTCCGGGCGCACCTGGTCTTTTCATGCTCGACCTGGCAGCCAATGCCTTCGAGCGTTACGCAGACACGCAAAAGGGCGCAATTGACCTGGTTCTCGAGCAGAGTCATGCGCTGGCCGGCCTGGTCAAGGAGCGCGCCGCTTCGGTCTCCAAGGCGACCGAGGGCGCTGCCACGATCGTGCAGCAGACCGTAGAGCATTCTGTTGCAGCGCAAAAGAAGGCACTGGATAATTCCGCTGCGCAGACCAAAGCAGCATTTGAGACTGCCAAACAACAGTTTGGCCTGGCTGGCACCCCTGCCGAAGCAGCAGCCGAGTCATTCCAGCGCGGCGTAGATAGCTTGATCGAAACCCAGAAGGAACTGTTGGATATCGCCGCCAAGCCGTTCAATTCGGTGAATTAAGCAGCGCATGCAATTGCTCGCACGAGAAACCTGAAGTCAGCCCGGAGCTCCGACATCTCGAGATTTCGGAAGATTGTTACTCGGCTGTCTTCAGGTATAAGCTTTTTGTGATTTGCGGGAAGGGAGCCAGCGATGGCCGAAGATCAACCGGGGAGCTCGAAGCCACTAGATCCTTTTGAGTCGTTTCGCAAAATGCGGGATGCCTACCTCGATGCCATGGCAAAAGCCATGATCGAGGCGGTCAACACTGAGAACTATGCCTTGGCAACCGGGACTATGCTGGACGCCTCTCTCACTGCATCAGCGCCCTTACGGGAAGCGTTTGAGAAAACCATGTTGCAAGTTTTGCAGCAACTCTCGCTGCCTTCCCGCCAGGACATCGTTGCATTGGCCGAGCGATTCACCAACTTTGAGATGCGCCTCGATGACATCGATGCCAAGTTGGACCGCATTGTGAAGCCGCCTTCTCCTGACGTGCCCATAGTCGAGTCCGAGCCAGCCAAACCGGCGGACACGAATCCCAGGACCCAACGAGTGGGGCAGCGGAATGCCAAGGCACCCGCGGCTAAGAAACGGGCCCCAGCGGCGAAGCAGGCACCACCTGCCAAGCGGACCAGCAGAAGAGGGGCCAGGTAGACATGTCGCAAGTTCCAGCTGTACCAGATCAGTTTGCTCTTCTCGATGAACGGCTAAGGGCGCTCAACAAGGTAATGACCACGAAGGCGCCGATCGCGCAGACGCCCAAAGAACTTGTTTGGACGCTGAATAAAGCCAAGCTTTACCGCTACACTCCTCTTGTCCCGCAGCAAGAGCGGCATCCGGTTCCGTTGCTGCTGATCTTCGCGCTCATGAACCGGCCATACATTCTCGACCTCCGTCCCGGCCACAGCTTTGTTGAGTTTATGCTGCGACGCGGTTTTGACATCTATCTTCTGGACTGGGGTGCTCCGGGGCTCGAAGACAAGCATCTGAAATTCGACGACTACACTTTGGAGTACATGCCGAGAGCCATTCGCAAAGTTAAGGCTCTCTCTGGATCTGAAGAGTTCAGCATGCTGGGCTGGTGCATTGGCGCCATCCTGACGACCATTTACGCCTCCATGCGGCCCGACGACGGCCTTCGCAATCTCATCCTGCTGACCGCCCCGTTGGATTTCTCCAACAAGCAGGGACTCACCTTTGCCCGCTGGACCGACGAGAAGTACTTTGATGTCGAAAAGGTTCTCGCGACCTTTGGCAACATGCCGGGCGAGATGATCGACTACGGCGCAAAGTCGCTGAAGCCAGTGGAGAACTATATCAGCAACTACCTGAAGCTATGGGACAACCTGGATAATCCCCAGATCGTCGAATCGTGGCACGCCATGAATACCTGGGTCACGGACAACATTCCGCTGGCCGGCGGAGCGTTTCGTCAACTCATCGTGGACCTGTACCGCAACGATCGCCTCATGAAGGGCGAACTCATGATTCGCGGCCAACGCGTTGACCTGAACCGGCTGCGAGCCAATCTGCTGACGGTCATCGCGGAAGGCGATCACATCACTCCTCCCTGCCAATCGGAGGCAGTCCTGTCCAAGGTGGGGAGTAGCGACAAGGAACTCTATCGTGTTCCTGGAGGGCACATCGGCATCATGGCGGGGAGCGGCGCCCACAAGCACACCTGGCCGCATATTGAAACTTGGCTCGCAGGCCGCTCGGACTGAGACCTTGGGTCATGCAGGCTTTCGGCTAGAATGTCGACCCGACACTTACCTACGACTCTCTCAAGAACCTTGGTGACCAGCTTAAGCTCTCTGCCGGGTGGAAGTTCCGGTTGGTCGTACCGGAGAAGGACCTGACGATCTCGAACGCCCCGGGCTATCACTGGATCGTACAGGACGAACTGCAGAACACCAACGACGCCTGTAAGGACAATGTCTGCAACTACAAACCTTAACCGGGGAATTGTGACAGCTAAGGGTACAGTGGTAGCTCGCAAGGGCTGCCCTTGGAAAACAGAAATTGGTTCCGAGTGGATCGGAGACAATGTCGCGGAGCGACGGCCCTGAATTGGGTCGTAGTGCACAAAAAAACGGGGTTCTAGGTAAATTCCTAAGGCGACAAGTGCCAACAGGTCACATGGCCGTATAGTCGCCTTTGCGGACATCCATGATAAGTAAAGTCAAGGGAAAAGCGAGGGTCTTCGTGTCGCGCTCGGAGGGCGCGGGGTGAGGTATGTTTTTGCAGTTCCTTTCATAGCGCTTTTGTTTTTGGTTCCTGCGATGGAACGCAGAACCACACATCCATTTGCTGTCTTGGGCCGTAGCCGTCACAGATGTTTGAGTTGAGATTCTCTGCCAGTCTCGAAACAAGTGAGTTGGAGCCTTGGGAGCGGATGCTCCGTCGCTCAGCCGAAAAGTTGTGAGACCTGGCAGAGTGCGCTTGAAAAGCCCTGAATGTGGGAGCAGCAGTTATGCTGCGTCGCGGCTGTGAACCTGGTGAGTCACGAAGGCACGTTCTCCGCGATCGATGGCCAAAAGGTATGCTGCCAGCTTGCGGGCGACGGCGATGGTAGCCTGGTTGTGGTTGCTCTGCGCGGCTTCGCGCTCGTAGAGAACGGCCAGCTTCGGGTTGAGTCTCGGAGCCAGATGCGCGGCCTCCAACAGCACCGTCTGCAAGTGCCGATTGCGCTGCTTGGAGATGGGCATGCGCCTGGAACTGTCGGCCGAGGTCTTCTCTCCGCTGCACAGACCGCAGTAGCTGATGGCCTGCTTGACGGAGTGGAACCGCTCAACCTCGCCGACTTCGAGCACCCAGGTCAGCGCCGTGACGTGGCCGATGGCAGGGATCGTCATCAATCGCTCGACCCGCGCTGCTAGCAGTGGGTCGGCTTCGAGCGAACGCAGCAGAGCTCGTTCCGTCTTCTGGGTGCGCTCATCTCGCGGGTGAGCTTCAGCAGCGGCCACACCGAGGGGTCGATCTCCTGGTTCGCGGACAGAACCTGATGGAAATACCCCTGCTGGTGCAGCTTCTCCTTGTTGTAGGTGACGCCGGACTCCATCAGCAGCTGCGCGATTTTGTTCTTCAATTGGACGTTTTGTCGGACCAGCATCTTCCGGTAGCGCAGGGTGCGCCGGCGCTGCCGAATCTCCATCGGTGCCATGTAACACTCGGGCAGAAAGTCACAGCGCAGGCAGTCGGCGATCCTGCCTGCATCGATGCGATCGTTCTTCTTCTTAGCCACGGCAATGGCACGCAGCATCAGCGGATGAGCCACCTTGACCGCTGCCGCGTGCGGTCGAAGGTAGTCGTAGATCCAGCCCGTAAACATGGTCGCTTCCATCGCCACCGTCCAGGGCTTCGCCAGCGTCCTAATCCACTCCTGCAGACCCTGCCGCGTCGCCGGTATCTTGCCCTCTGACAGAACCTTGCCACTGTTGTCCTTCACGCAATAACTGATCGCCTTTTTGTGGATGTCCAACCCGATGAAGTTCATACTGGTCCCGAGGAGCCTCCTTGGATGTTTCTGAATCAGCCGCTTCTGCTGAGTTCAGCACTTGTACACCAAATGCTCCTCAACCAGCGACTTATTCATCCAAACAAGTGACCCTCCCAAGAAGCCGACTGCTATTCATCTTCGGCGAATTTAGTTCAGTTAGCGATACGGGCTCGCCCCCCCATGAGTCTGGGTTAACCTGCTACCGCGCTTTTGAAAATGTCCGTCACTGCGGAGCATACAGACGACGCTCTATTCTCCGCCTCGTTTTGAAGCGTCAATGAATAAGGAGAGCGATTTTGGAATAGGCTGGCGTCGACCGTTCTTATATATGCACATCTATCACATTCCCATAGACTTGGAAGGGCGCGCCTTTATCGGCAAGGGCAGCGCACGACCAATACACGACCATTCCCGAAAAGTGTCATGTTATTCATAACAGGTTATTTAGCCAGAACGCGCGAAAGCCTCCCGAACGGGAGGCTTATGATTGAAACTTTGTAACTTATTGATTCGAAATGGCGGCCAGAGACGGGATCGAACCGCCGACGCCGGCCTTTTCAGGCCCCCTACCAATGGACCTAAGTCGACTGGAATCAGCGGAACAGATTGAGACGAAAGCACTTAGCGCAGTGCCGATTTAGGATCGTCTGGGATCATCTGGGATATTTTCCTCCCCAGGTTGTTCCCGTATTGTTCCCGCCGTCCTCACCCCTCCTACGAGCCCCAGATTTTGAGGAAGTTTGTGCGTCAACAATGTGAATATGCCATGGGTTCTCTGTTTGTTCCAGAGGAAGCGGTCTCGACCTCTGGGCGGTGTACAGTCGGCCTGAGTCTGTCCCCATCGAAGTGATCGAGCCCTGGGCGCAGCATCCAGCACGATGCCGTCGTAGCGCTGCTCGCGTCGGTACTAATTAACGTACATCGTCGCACTAAGCTCCTCCATGTCCGGCAGAGTAGCTAGTTCTTCCGCTTCTACGCTCCTGATGCCGGTCGTGCGCAGCACGGAACTCACGTAGAGAAGATCTCCTGCCAGTGGCGCTTGATCTCTTTCTGGATGTTCAGTTCCTGGATCGAAAGCCGATCATTGCGTCGCCACGAATCATCTGACTTCAAACCGGAGATTTGAGTCGAGACGACTAGCCGCCTCACAATTAGATTACTCATTTGCTTTTGATATTCGGGCCGGACAACTAGCGTCATACTGCACTAAAGTGGCCATGCCCGCTGCACATCCTGAGACGAAATAGACTTCACTATATCGATTCAGTAATTGCTCGGAGCCTTCGTCGTTGCGGATGAGGTTAGTTAGAAACCTGGCCAACGAGATTAAGATCAATCGCAACGTCATTGTCGGCTTTCCAGATCATGAAGCTCGGGTTTTTGAGACCCCACTGAACATAGGGAACGATAAATTGCCCCTTCGCCGTTGCCTTCGAGCCATCGATGTGTATCTGCATCGGAATCGTCAGGTCATGAGCAGTGCCGAGCAGAGTGAACACTCCGCTCACCTGAATAGTCGAGTCGCCTGAAGCAGCAATCATTCCGTTGTACGTTTTAGGCGCGAAAGAGACGGTGGCGAACTGGTCCACCTTGAGAATGTCTTTGTTCATCTTCTTATCGCGGCTATCGTTTCCCGTTTTGCCGCTGCCGGCGGCGACGATGACTATCCCCGATATATGGGAGGCGGTTCGGTCGAAGTTGATTGATCCGGACTGTACGTGGAAAGTGCCGTTGACGACCTCGTGGGTCGTGTTGAGCTTCATCTTGACCTCGCTGGCATCGGGGTTGACGGCGAAAGTCTGATGCTGGGCGAATACAGCTGGAGCGAGGACGACAGCGAGAGCCAAGACTACGAAAGATTTCATCGCATTTCCCCTGGAGGGTTTTGACTACGAGCGTGGTTCTGCCATGGCTCGATTTCAGTTAGCGAATGCCTGTGGAGCAACAGCCGCGGGCTGGGTGACGCGTGTCAGCCTAGCCGTCACACGCATCGCTCCGGGCCACACTCTGAGACAGAACGGCAGTACAGCGCACGCGAGTGAGTTATTCAAGCCATTCGCTGCGAACTCGGCAAGGCGCATCTGGGGCAGCATTGCGGAGCGCAATTTTGTCTGAAAGACCGGCGCCGGCTCCGCCGCAAGATAGGCGGCGGCGGCACGGCGGGCAGTGTGCAGGGCGATGGAGATACCATCGCCGGTGAACGAAGGGATTACGGCAGCCTGATCTCCGACGCAGTAAAGCCCATCCTCGGTTGTGCGGCGGATGTAACCATACGGGATATGAGTGATGGCGATTGGTTTGTCGAGCAGTGGTTCAGCACCGTCGAGCCGCATCGCGAGGTGAGGACAGTCCTGCTGCATCTTCGCAATGAGGCTCTCCCAGCGAAGCCCCGCCCGTGCGAAATACCGCTGTTTCACCACACAGCAGAAATTCGCAATGCCGTCCTCCACCGGTTGGATACCACCGTAGCCTCCGGAATAGAGCGTCAACTCGGAGGCATCCTCTAGCAGGCTGCTGAAAAACTGGGCTTTCGAGTTACTTTCTTTTCTGGTATCGGTGTTTAGGATCTATCTGTGCTTTTCTGTGGGTGCCCTGTGAGCGAGTCTATGACTCACGGGGCTTATGCCGGGCCGCTTCAGGTGGTCTGCGGAGTTAGCTTGAGCAGATTTCGCATGCGGGCCAAGTTGTAAGCGGCTGCCGCGAAGGTGAAGATCCAGCCTACCTTTGGCAGTCCCCGGTGTCGCAACTTGCGCAGCAGGGCGATGTCCTTCAGCCATCCGAAGCACTCTTCGATCCGCTTTCTCTTTCTCTGACTGAGGGCGTAGCCCGGATGCCGCGTGGTCCGTGCATCGAGGGCGCTGCCTCCGCGCCGTCCGGTGTTCCGCGCTACATGGGGCGTTACACCGAGATGGCGGCACTCGGCCACGAACTCCGTCGTGTCGTAGCCCTTGTCGGCGCCTGCGGTCACCCGCTGTACTCCCGGAATCTGCTCCAGCATCAGCAGCGCCGCATCCCGTTCCGCGCGACCGTTGGCTTCCAACAACTCGGCGTTTACGATCAGTCCGTTGCGATTCTCCACCAGCAAATTGCCGCTGTAGCTCAGCTTCGCCTCCTTGCCCGGCCCCTTCCGCGCCAGCTGCGCATCCGGATCGGTCTTCGACGCGTGCGTCTGATTGGATCGTCGCTCGCCGTGGAAATTCACGGTCGGATTGCCGGGATCGTCCGGCGGCGTGGTGCTCTTCTCATTCTTAGGCTGGAAACTCTTCAGACTGGCCCACGCGTCCAGCAGGGTTCCGTCTACGGTGAAGTGCTCATCTGAGGTCAACCCTGCGTTCCGCGCCCGCTCCACCACTTTCGCCAGAAATTCCTTCGCCACGTCGGCTTCCAGCAGCCGATCCCGATTCTTGGTGAACGTGGTGGCGTCCCACACCTCCTCGTCCAGGTTCAGACCAACAAACCAGCGGAACAGCATGCTGTAATCGATCTCTTCCATCAGCAGTCGCTCCGATCGGACTGAGTAGAGCATCTGCAATAACTGCGCCCGCAGAAGCTTCTCGGGAGGGATCGATGGCCGACCCCGTCGCGCGTACATCGCGTCGAACAGTGACGACATATCCCTCAGAACCTCCTCTGTCACTGCCCGCACCGCCCGCAGCGGATGGTCCTTCCGAACTCGCTCCTCCGGCGACAAATAACTGAACACGTGCCCCTGCTGATGATCGATTCCTCGCATGCCTTGCTCTTACCACAGACATCTTGTCGAAGAGCAGTGATTTTTCAGCATCCTGCTAGGTCAGCGGTCTGCGCGGGAGACAGCCGGTAATACATCTTGAAGGCGACCCATTGGTGAGGGTCCTTCGGACGCCCGTGTCCACGCAGATCGTGCTTGCCCGTAGCGAGAAAGGCCGTTGGAGCTTCATAACTGGTACCGTCGTCGAACGTAGCCTGCCAGAGGTTGGTGGTCGTGCGACTGAGCGACTGCACACCGCGACCACGCTCGACGCTGACTCCCGCAGCGATGGCCTCGGCGATGAGCGCTGTATCCAGCGCTTTGCGCGTGAGTGAGGCAGCCTGAAAAGGTAACGGAGCCTCAGCGGCCCGCCTAGCCGCGGCGAGGCGAACGTAGTCGATAGGCACCGCACCAAGCGTGCCTACGCCGATGCCAATTGCATGAAGGTCCTCAAGAGCCTCTCCGCTTAGAAACTCTCCGCAGACTTTATGGCGCGGTGTCGGCTCGCGTTCGATCAGAGTGACTCTTCGTCCCTTTCGAGCGAGCGCGATCGAAACCGCACAGCCTGCCACTCCACCACCGATGATCAGTACTTCGTCTTGCAAAGCATTTCCTCCGAACTTGATGCATATTCAATCAATTTTGTAGAGAACTCCATAGTTCTAGTAGACGTCCAGAAAGCAGTTCGGCACGTCATTCTGTACAAATCGTCATTTTGGCGCTGGGAGCGCTGGCTAGATGGAGACGTCTAAGGTGTTAGAAGGAGGTATTCGATTGAGGAGAAACGGTTTCCTAATAGCGGCTCTTTGCGCGATGAACTTGTGCATCGCAGCTGTGGCTGAACCGATTTCAGTGAGACATATCCAAGGGCCAATGTATCGGCTAATGATCGCGCGCTCCGAAACAGGAAACATTATCGCAAGTGGCTCAGCGGACAAGAATGGCAACATCCACGTCGCGAGCCACCGCATTGAGTTGCCGGATGATCTGGCAAATGGATTCGTTGGAACCTCGCTGCTGAATGTGCCGCAAAATACGACGCCGTTTCGGGGGTGATGCTGGCACCAGTCGGCGGTGGATTGATTCGTCTCCTGATATCGCGGGAGGGCGAGCAGCCGTTTCATAGGAGAGGGCAGACCCTTAAGGCGACGGTATTTCGTATTCATCCGGAGTTGGGCGGCATCGTTGGCGTGATCGCGCCGCTGATCGGCCTGCAGCCGAAAGATGTGATGGTGTGGGTATTGGAGGGTGAGGAGCCTGCAGTGGTGAGGATAGTTGGACAGCTAGGTGGTTACGGGCCTGTGGTGAGCTCAGATTTGGAGGGAGCCAGCTTCGGGAGATGAGACGCTTGACAGACCTACATCTCAAAGGCGAGCTATGGATCAAGCACGTTTGTGACGAGGCCCTGAAAATCTCGTGGCCTTCTACGACGACGAGTTGCGGCGCGTGGTGAGCTCGTGCCAGTTGAGGCCGACGTCCACGATCACCAGCGAGGCAAGTGTGAACGCAATCACGCCGACGGCGGATAAGACGTCGCCCAAGTGGCTCCAGTAACGCGGCCAGAGGTTGAGCACGCGGCTGGAGACGAAGGTAAAGGTAACCGCATAGGAGCGCGCCATCCATTGGCGGTGCTGGATGATGTGGCGGTTGCGCGCGGTGATGAAGGCGGCAGTGGTGCAGACCATCCATGCGGCGGCCTGCATGGAGGTTCCGGGAAGACCCGGGCGGCCGGCTGCGAGAGCGATCCCCGTAAAGGAACCAACAAAAACGGATATGACGTAAATGCGGCCGAGCGCCCTTCAAACGCACGGCGCTTCCATCGAAGATGAAATATTCCGCACGCTGGAGCGTGAAGCCGAAACGCTGCGCTCCAATCATAGGTCAGCAGAGATTCTCGCTTTTCACTCTAAGAAATAGTCGCGGAGTTTTGTACCGGTTTCAAAGCACGCATATAAGCGCGTGAGTAAGTCATGACGTGATTTCAAGATCGGCGTTGACTTTCTAACTCGATAAAATACATTACCGGGTTAGGAACGCTGCCGGCTATGACCGTCGGACTATGCGAGACGACCCGAGCCCATGTCGAACTGCCGATACTCAACAGGCAGGGAGAATCGTTTCCGCAAGGTCTCAAGGTATGCTTTGGCGTGCTTGTCGAGCGGCGCTTCGCCAACAACAATTAGCCGAGCATCCCGCTGCGCGCCCGGCCAATAAGAGTATTCAAGGAGCTGCCCCAAGGCCTCGCGTATGCAGGATTGTGCCGATAAACCGGGCTTGATTTCGTAATAGGTGTATTCATCGCCCTGAAGAACGGCCACGTCGATGTAGGTTCCATGAGCGGTGAGTTGTTCGCCGCTTACGCAGTCTCCGTAAATAGATCGCAGATGCTCGAAAAGTACCGGCTGGAGCTGATTTTGCCAAAGCGGCTTTTCCACTGTCTGAGCTGTGCGTTCAAATGTCGTCCACGTTACGCGGGCCTTATTTCCGGGAGACCAAACAAATCCTTTGCGGTCGGTTTCTGGAGCCTGCGCCGGAAAGTCCGCGGAGCCTTCGACAAATTCATACACCGGCACAAAAAGGTCAAAATCATCGAGGATCATGCCGACGTGTATCGCATTTGCCGGCTGAATTCTGCCGATGAAGATGAACCTACCCGCCCTCACTTGGAATCGGGAATGGCTGCAACGGGATAGTTATTGCTTCGCTCGCCGGCGGACCAATGCCACATTTCGAATCCTGCGAAGGCCTCCGGGTAAAGCCTCAGATACTCGTTGAAGCGCCTGATCTTGGGCAGAAGAGGGTCGATGGTGGGGAGATCCCGCGTTGTCTGAAGAGAGAAGGCGACTCCATGACGAAAGACAGTGTCGTCGCCAATATCTTCAAAGCCGAGATTGAATTGAAGCTCACTCTGACCGCCGACATGAAACACATACTGTCGGTCTTCTTTCTTCAAGGTGGAATAAAACGGCCTCGCGGGCGGGCTCTTGATAGGCTTATGCCGTTTTCGCCATTCGGGAATACCGCCGAACGGACGGCCTTTCGCACGTTCGTTAACCTCCGTTACCAATTCCAGTAACGACAGCTCCCGAGGCTGCTCCTTTACAGCCGCGGCGCGTCTAAACCGAACAATCTGTCGTTGCCGGTCGACGTGATCGACTTTGAATCCTGCAGCGCGCCAGTGTGGCGCACGCGAGCCGCCCTCCTGATTGACCCACCATGGACGACGTTTCATAGCCGAGTCTGGCAGCTTATCGCCGATGATTTGCTCTACCTGAGTGAACGACAGAGTTTCTTCTTGTGTCGTAGACGGGAGCGCAGCCAGGTAGTCCCGAAGAGGCGCATATTTTTTGTGATCATCGGAATTCGGCATTGCACCCTCATTCATCAACTTGGTTCAGGACAAAACATGCAGAAGAAAGCATTGATGAGTTTCTGGCATTGCTTCGCTCTGTAGACGGGTTCCTCCGCAGCAATAAGCTATGGCTGAAACTTTCCCTCCGCGATAAAATCCATCTTCGTTCTAAAATTCGACCGTAAGGGCTGGTCCGCACCACTTTGAAGCGCGACGAGGTATTCTTCCAGTTCCTTAACAAATGCCTGATGGAAGGCAGTTCGGTTCACGGTAATTTGAGTGCCATTGAGCGCGAGTAGCGGACCAACGGACCACACTTTACCATTTCCAAAGACTTGAGCGTTGTGAGCGAGGCCGCAGCGGAATTCATAGTAGAAGCGGGTCGCAATATCCACGGAAGTGAAAAATGATCTGAAGGCTGTGCGCTCCGTCAGGAATTGCACACAGAGCTCCTTTGATTTGCCACGCGTATCGGTCAAACCTCGTCGAAACGCTTGCAGCGTTTCAATGAGAAGACAGTCCAGTGTGAGCACTGCAAACCCGCGCTTTCGCTCAGTAGCTGCCCTCGGTTCATCGTCTGCGATCAGAAACTCAATCGCGTCCGTAAGACGGCCTCGAATCCTGTTCTCAAAAATCGATACGGCCGCGGGCCAGTTTTCTGGCTTATCGAGGTCCAGTTTCTTCCAATCATCGGCGTGCGTTTCAGGTGCGATGTACATAGTTGCCGCTCCTCCAGATGGAAGTGAATGCGAATCGTTACACGCGGTCGTTACATCTTGCAAAATGTTTAGGTCTTCGCAGGCATTCTAGCCGAATGCGGAATATTCCCGACTTGTTCTTGTCACTTCCGATAAATTCTGTTATCGGCCATGTGGATCAACTTCCTCAGCACTCCGTGTCTGCAAACGGCTCAGCCACGATTTGGTACTCGTCCTCATAAATGATGTATCCGACACGGTTCGACTTCAGCATTTGAACCGAAACGCCGTGATGCTGAAGGATGGCTACCAATTCCCGCGCCTGCGCAATATGTTCGGGCGCGCTATCTTTGAACCACGAAATAGCTTTGCTCTTCTTGCGATAGAGCGGAGGTTTTGAGGCTGTAAAGCGCGTCGGTTTCTTCAGATGGTCTTTGAACCATTGTGAAATGGAGTCGTGTTGATCTTTCTCGTGAGGGTTAAGCTTGCCCTGGCTACGCAGGTAGCTGACGGCATGGAATATCCCGAGCTGTCGCGCGGAGTCTTCGTCGATATCGGCAACTACGAACCTTAAGTACATCACTCACTCGATGTTGTTTTGTCGGCAAAGGACAATTGCCCCTATGAGTTAGCTGATTCTCCGGTGCAATCGTTAACAAATCGCAAACATTTTGCGCCTGACGGATTGAGTCTCATAAAAGAGGTTATGGGACGGAAGGATACTCGCCGGTTGATGCATGCACGCGTAAATATTCGTAGTAACGCATCACATAGGGATTGTCTCGTTTAACATCCCGCTCAATAGTCGGCCACCAGTTCCCCAGCCCAATATGGCGAAGGAGCTTTGCGTATTGTTGAAATTCGTGGGGTACATGGCCATCTAATAGCATCTTTACGATTCGCTCGCGCAGACGGTCAGTCTGCTTAGGGCTTAAGTGAGCGCGCCGCAATGCCCTAGCCGTGTTTGATTTTAAGATTCGACCAAAGACAAAATGTTCATCTTCCTCTACGAATTCCACTCCCAACTCAATGCACGCTTTGTCCCCCTTTTCGAGGCCGGCAATTACAGAATTCATGATTGGGTAGATCCAGTGTCCCTTTCCTTCTGTGTGCTCTCTGGGGCTCGGGATTTCCGGCTCCTCCACTTGGAAGTCGCGGCAATACTCAACATATCGACCTTGGACAGCTGCGACCGACCACCGCTGCACACCGTTGAAGTCATGTAGAGACCCGTCCGCAGGGAGTATATGGGGCGAGCGGTTAGGCTTCTTTGTTTCGGATGTTTTGCTTTTCCTGGTCATTCGCAAAGCACTCAATATTCTCAATACGTCGCGAAGAAGCTGGCTGACTTCTCCGGATTATAGCCGCGGCGGTCGTAGAGCTTGGTGGTGCCAGGCTCGCTGTGGCCGGCGGCGCGCTGCACGTCGTCGAGCGTCGCGCCGTTCTCCAGCGCCGTCGTGATGAACGTCGCTCGCATCGAATGCGCCGAAAAACCCCGCGTCAGCCCGATGGCCTTTGCGTGCTTGCGCAGTACCCGGTCGATGGCATCAGGGTCCATATACCGACGCCCTTCCTGACCCTTGCGATTATGACTTAACGGGCGGAACATCGGCCCGTCGAGGTCATCGGCATGACCGGCGGCGTCGAGATAGGCACGGATACGCTGCGCGACATTCGGGTGAATGGCAAGCGCGTCGCGCCGGCCGCCTTTCCTCACGACGCGCAAGCTATCGAAGCCGCGGTTCTGGTGGAGGTCTTCGACGGAGAGCGCGGCGATTTCCGCGCGGCGGAGGCCCACCTGCAGGCCGACCGAGAGGATGGCGCGGTCACGCAGGCCTTCGACGGTATCTTCCGTCGGCGTGATCGAGCAGTTTCGCGGCGTCCGCCTTGGAAAACGCCAGCGTCGATCCTTCCCGGCGGTTGATCGCCGGGCGTTCCACTTCGGCGACCGGGTTATTTTCAACATGACCGTGACGCACCAGATGCTTGAACAAGCTGGACAGCGCCGCGAGCCTGCGGCGGATGGTGGAGGGCTCGGCCTCGTCGATCTCGCGCATGATGCGCTCCCACGCAATCACGGCGCGATGGTCCACCTTGCGCAGCTCCTCGTAAGAGGTGATGTGCAGCGTCCGCATGAAGTGCTGCACGTCGAGCTTGTAGGCGCGGCGCGTGCGTTTGCTTTTCTGCTTGGCAAGCCAGATTTCTTCTTCGGGGATGTCGGCGAGCCGGGAGAGCGGCGAGGGAAGCGTGTTCTGCGAGGCAGAAGCGGGAAGCACGGCGGGGGGTGACTCGCCATCGGAGAACGGAGCAGCGACGTTCATACCGGCTCTCCCTCAATTTCGTCCGGGAGAGCGCGTGTAAAGGTCCGGTTCGGATGGAGCAGCAGCGTAATGGGCTCCACATCTTCGGATCGCATGTAACCAATGAAGTCGCCGGCATTGGCAAAGATATATGGCGTTATCCAGTCAATGAACTGCTGGATCTCGCTGTCATATCCCGTGAGGGTGCAGCGGATGCTGACGCGATACCTACCGCTGTCGGCGACTTCCAGCCAAGCCGGGGCCTGCGCATCACCGCCAGCGGAGCGGAGCATAAGTCGCCATCCCGGCGTGGCGAACAGTGGATGCGGCGGAAGGCTTTCTGGTTCCTCGTCGTCCTGGCCGGTCATGAACAGCAGGGTGTTCTCAATCTCCTCGGGCGTATCGCGCTTGAGCGAAAACGCACAATTCAGTTCGGTGTATGTTTCCATGTGACAACTGCTGCGCTAAAAAGTTAATGTCCGTTAGCTTTTACCGCTCCCTACCCGTGGTTCATCCCCTACGTGATAAACCGGATTATCACGCGGCACCCTAGACTTCGTAAGCTACATTGTTTGTGGGTGAAATTTGAAATCGATTAATTGACCGCTTCTCTGAGATTCTGCCTGCATCGGCGCCCGTGCTGCGGTTAGTGATCGAAGATCAGTGGAATCGCGGGAACGCTATCCTCGGCAACGCCGACTCTTGATAGAGGCCTTATGCCGAGCATGGTATCTTCAGCCAACGCATAAACCTGATTACCGATGACAAGCCAGAACTCCCTTCACCCTTTGCCCGCGGCCGGGCGGCCGCTGCGCCGCATTCTCGGCCAGGGATTTGGCGTGGCCGTCATCTTTGGCGGCATGGTGGGCGTGGGAATCCTGCGGCTGCCGGGGGTGATTGCCGGGCAGGTGGGCACGGCGCGGCTGATTCTGGTGGTGTGGGTGGCCGGCGCGCTGTATGCCCTGCTGGGCGCGGTGAATCTGGCCGAGGTGGCCACCGCTTTGCCGCAGGCCGGAGGCTTCTATATCTATGCGCGGCGTGCTTTTGGCCCCATGCCCGGCTTTGTGCAGGGTTGGGCCGACTGGCTGGACAACTGTGCGGTGATTGCATATGGCGCGGTGACCGCCTCCAATTACGCTGGTGCGCTGATGCCGGCTTTGGCGGCGTGGCCACGGATGGTGGCCCTGTCGATGCTGGCGGCGTTTCTTGCCCTGCACATGGCCGGGCTGCCCCTGAGCAGCCGCGTGCAGCAGGTGGCCAGCTCGGTGACGGCGGTGACGTTTCTCGTGCTGGCGGTGGCGTGCTTTGCGCACGGCGGTGCTACGACAGGAAGCGTGACGGCGCACGCGCCTGTGCTGACCGCGGCTGCGCTGGTGGTCGCATTTCGCGCGATTGTGGTGACCTACGACGGCTGGTATGAGGCCATCTACTTTGCCGAGGAGGACACCGACGCGGCGCGCCACCTGCCCCGCGCCATGATTGGCGGCCTGCTGCTGGTACTGCTGCTTTATCTGATGATGAATCTGGCATTCTTGCGGGTGTTCTCGATTCCGGCGCTGGCCGCGAGCACGCTGCCGGCGGCCGATGCGGCGCGGTTAGTGTTTCCGGCGTGGGGCAGCAGCTTTGTGACTTTGTTGGCGCTGCTTACGCTGCTGAGCCTGGTGAATGCAGTGCTGCTGGGCGCGCCGCGGATTTTGCTGGCCATTGGCCGCGACGGGCTGTTCAGCGAGCGGGTGGCGCGGGTGGAGCAGGACGGAACGCCGGTGGGCGCGATGGTGTTTACCGCGGGTGTCGCTGCGCTGCTGATTGCCAGCAGCCACTTTGACGAGATTCTGGCAGTGGCGGCTCTGCTGGTGACGGCCACTTATGCGGTGAACTATGCGGCGGTGATAACTCTGCGCCTGCGCGAGCCGGGGTTGCACCGACCGTTTCGCGCATGGGGCTATCCGGTAACGACGCTGCTGGCGCTGGCGGGCTCGCTGGTATTTCTGGTGGCATCGATTCACGACGATCCGGCGAGTGCGGCGCGTACGGCGGTGCTACTGGCTGCGGCGTTGCCCATTTACGGATTCATGCAATGGCGGAAGGCGCGGCACACGGCGGTATAACGCGGCTGCAGTGAGAAAGGGAGAAAGCATTGTTCAAGCAAGCGATTGTGCGCACGCCGGGAGTGAACTTCGATCTTGGACTTACCACGGTGAGCTTGGGGCGGCCCGACTTTGCCCTGGTGCTGGAGCAGCATGCGGCCTACTGCGAAGCGCTGTGCGCCTGCGGCGTGGAGCTGACCACGCTGGAGCCGGACGTGCACCATCCCGACTCAACCTTTGTAGAGGACACGGCGATTGTGACCGCGCGCGGCGCGATTTTGATGCGGCCGGGCGCCGAGAGCCGCGCTGGCGAGGCGGAGGCGATTCGTCCGGCGCTGGAGAAGGTGTTTGGTGTCATGCCGGCGATAGAGGCGCCGGGCACAGTGGACGGCGGCGATATCTGCGAGGCGGGCGAGCACTTCTTTCTGGGCCTTTCGCACCGGACCAACAACGAGGGCGCGCGGCAACTGGCCGTGCACTTGCAGACCATGGGCTACACTTCATCCACCGTGGATCTGCGGGCGATGACGACGATTCTGCACCTGAAGAGCGGGATCGCCCACCTGAGCGGCAACACGCTGGTGGTGATGGAGGAGATGGCGGAGCGGCCGGAGTTTGCCGGCTACCGGCTGGTGCGCGTGGGTGAGGAGGAAAGCTACGCCGCCAACTGCGTGGAGGTGAATGACTGCGTGCTGATTCCGGCCGGCTTTCCGCGGCTCACCGCGGAGTTGGAGCGGCTGGGCTACGCGCCGTCGGCGCTGGAGATGTCGGAGTTCCGCAAGATGGACGGCGGGCTGAGCTGCCTTTCGCTGCGGTTTTAGTAGCAAACGATAAAGGACGTTATCGTGCATCGTTCGTGTCGCGATCTCAACTAATCACCATTAGGTATGAAGAAATTGCGCTCAGAGCTGCCGCTCCGTTTTGCGACGGTTCCTTCGCTTCAGCGTCCAGTAGAAGGCTGTAATCATCAGCAGGAACGGTATGAAAATCGGAACCGAGTATTCCAGGCCCTCCACGTAATAGGTGCTGATGGCGATAGCTGCGAGAACGATCAGGGCGGCGATCTGCGAGTAAGGCGAGAGCGGCAGGCGGATCGGGAGCTGTGCGACGCGCGCTTGTCCTATTGAGCGGCGAAAGGACAGGTGGGCGAGCAAGATGATGCTCCAGACGAAGAACATTCCGGCCACTGCGACGCCGTAAAGCAGCAGGAACGCTCGGGCGGGAGCGAAGATGGCCAGCAGGATGGCCACGGCCATGCCAGCGGTCGACACCATCAGGGCAATGTAGGGTACGCCGTTCCTGCCCAGGCTTCCGGGCCCTTTCGGGATATAGCCGTCGTGCGACAGGGAAAAGAGTGTCCGGCTGGTGAGGTAGAGATTAGTGTTCGCGCTCGAAAGAGCGGCAGTGATGACAACCAGATTCATGATCTTCGCGGCGTAGGGAATGCCGACCTTCGCGAAAACCAGCACAAAGGGACTGCCAGTGATGCCGCTGCCCATCGTGTCCCACGGGGTCATCGAGAGCATCACGGTGATAGAGAGCACATAAAAGAGGATGAGCCGAAGAGTGACGGTGCGCATGGCGCGAGGGATGGTCTTTTCGGGTTGCAACGCCTCGCCGGCGGTAACGCCGATGATTTCCACTCCCATGTAGCTTGTGAGCGTGAGGCTCAAGGCAAGCCACACGCCCTTCAGGCCGTTGGGAAGAAACCCTCCGTGGGAGGTGAGATTTGAGAAGCCGATAGCACGCGCGGGGCCAACGCCGAAGATCAGTCCGAGGCCGACGAGTATAAAGGTCACGATAGTGATGACCTTGATGATGGCGAACCAGTATTCGAATTCACCAAAGTTGCCGACACGCAGCCCATTGACGGCGATCAAACCGACTGAGACTCCAACGACCCAAACCCATTGCGGAATCGCCGGGAACCAGACGGAGAAGTAAATCGCAACGGCCGTGACCTCCGCCCCGATGGCCAAGATTTGAACGAAAGCGTAGGTAACACGAACCGTGAAGCCTGACCACTCATTCAAGTATGTCTCCGCATAGACGCCGAATGAGCCGGCGACGGGATGCGTTACAGCCATCTCCGCGATGGAGTAAGCGACGATGAGAGCGATGATTGCGCTGAAAAGATAAGCGAGGATGACGCCCGGGCCGGCGAGCCGGATAGTGACGGAGCTGCCGAGAAAAAGCCCGACTCCGATCGCACCGCCGATCGTCATCATGGTGAGCTGGCGTTGCGTGAGTGCGCGATTCAGTTCAGGACAACTCTCGGGAGGGTCGGCAAGTTTGAAAGCCATCGGCGCCGGGGCGGGAGTAGCTTGCTTATCGACCTCGAACGATGTCACGAAGGACCTTCCCGAACTCGTGGATCTCCTGGACGGTGTTGTAATGGACAAGCGACGCGCGGTTGACACCGGTATCGAGGCTGGCGCCCAGGCGCTTCATCAGTCGCGGAGCGTACATGTGGCCGTCACGAATACCAATGCCTCGGTCCGACATGGTCTCGGTGACGAGCGCCGGCGCGATGTTGGGAAGGCTGAAACAAAACGTTGGAACGCGTTCGGCCAGGCGGGCGGTGTCCTCAACGCCGTAGATGATGGCGCCGGCAGTATGCAGGACTTCGAGCATCTCGAAAGAGAGTGTAGCTTCGTATTCTCGGATTGAAGTCATGGCACGAACCAGAGAGGCTCGCCGCGATACGGGCGCTGCGTTTTCCTCTTCGCCACCGTGGCCTGCGCCGAGAGTTTCCAGATAGATGATGGCGCCTGCCATGCCCGCAACGTTCTCGTAGATAAAGGTGCCGGCTTCAATCTTGCCGGGAGGAGCGTCAGGGATAAAGTCCTCTCTGAAGGTCTGAAGAGCGTTCAGAAGCTCGAGTCGACCCCACATAAAACCCATGTGAGGACCGAATATCTTGTAGCCGGAGCAGACCAGGTAATCGCAGTCGAATGCCTGCACATCGGTGAGCGCGTGGGGAGCGTAGTGAACGCAATCGAGAACGACCTCAGCCCCGGCGGCGTGCGCCAGTTTGGCAACGACAGCGACATCGACAATGGAGCCGAGTGCATGGGAGGCAACCGTACAGGCAACAAGACGGGTCTTCGAGGTGAGGAGCGGCGCCAGGTCCTCAACGTGGAGGTTGTTATCTTCACGCATCTTCCACCAGAGAATCCTGGCCCCTTCCCGCTCAAGCTGCAGCCAGGTGGCGATATTGGCTTCGTGGTCAAGGTCCGTGACGACGATCTCGTTGCGCGTCTCGAGGGTGCGACCGATCGCCAGGCTGAGCAGACGAAGGAACGACGTCGCGTTCATGCCGAAAGCGATCTCGTCGCAATCGCGTGCGTTGATCAGAGCGGCGACGCTCTCGCGGGCTCGCGCGATGGTTGCGTCGACGTCCATGCTCCTGGCGTAGCGTCCGCCGCGCTGCACGTTGCGGTGCAAGAAATGACCATTGATCGCGTCGAAAACGCCCTGGGGAATCTGCGCGCCAGCTCCATTATCGAAGAAGATGAAGCCCGGCTCCTCGGTGAGCGCAGGAAAGAGCGAACGGATTCGATCGCAAGGAAAGTTGACGGCTTGGGGTGCGAGTAGCTGCTGTTTGACCACTTGGCTCCTGCCGCTTGGTGATCCGACGACCCAGGGCCGGGTGTCTGCCGACGACTCGACCCTGGCCTCGCGATGGAGGCGTGTCGCTAGTATACAAAGTGAGAATAGAACTCCCGCCCGAATCGCATGCTGACGTCAGGGCATGGCTGGGTCGAGGAGTTTCTGCGCGGTCTCGGCTCCAAATACGGGGAGCGATGAGTCCGTGAGCAGGCCGATTTGTTTGAGCACTGACGCCTGGTCCCAGTAGATGCGCTCATGCGCCAGCTTGCCCTCGCGAAATCCGACAACCACGACAAGAGGAATGTCGACGTGGCGATGAGTCGGCGGAACTCCGGGGAGCATCCAGGGCATCTCTTTGGTGTGGGTGAAGGAAAAGATCATCTCGTCAACCAGTTGATCCTGGCCGAGGGTACGGGAGATGAGTTTGATGGAGGTGTCGGCCGGCATCAGCGAGATGAAGTCTTCCGCATAAAACCTGCGCAGGGCCACATGGCCGTAACCGCCGGTCATCACCGGAATATGGTTGACGTAGGCATCCTCCACCATTGTTGCAATGGTCGAAGACACGTCGCGTGTCGAAAACTCATAGCTGATGTGCTCGTCCCATTTGGCGATCATCTCTGCTTGGTTCATGGCTCGAAGTTCCTCTGGGAGATGTTAATCGATCGCCCACAGGAGTTTGGATCCTGCGCCGCTCTGGTGGGTGCGTCGAGGGCGCGGACAGAGACAGACGGAGGAGGATCGACATGTGCGTAGGGCAAAGACGTGGACATCGGTATACTCGTCTGTGCCCGGGAAGCCAAATTGGAAACCCTGAATCGCTCAATGACTCACGAAATCGCCTTTGAAATGGCCGCGGCCAACGTGCGGTTCGGCGCTGGCGTTACACGTGAAGTTGGGATGGACCTCGCGGACCTCGGAATTCGCAACGCACTGGTAATCACAGATCCGATCCTTCGGCGCATGCGTCCTCTCCAGACGGTGATCGAATCGCTGGATGCAGAGGGCATCGCTTGCACAGTTTATGACCGCGTGCGGGTCGAGCCTAACGACAGATCGTTCCTGGATGCGATCGCCTTCGCTGAGCAGAGCGACTACGGCGCGATTGTTGCGGTGGGCGGCGGCTCCATCATTGACCCTGCCAAGGCCGTGAATCTTTACACGTGCTATCCTCCGTAGGATTTTCTCGACTACGTGAATCCGCCCATCGGCAAGGGCGTGCCGGTGCCGGGGTCCTCTGAAACCGTTGATAGCGATTCCCACCACGGCCGGCACGGGCAGCGAAACCACCGACGTTTCTATTTTCGATTTGAGCAAGATGCACGCCAAGACCGGCATCGCGAGCCGGCGGCTCAAGCCCACCATCGGATTGCTCGACCCGGAAAACACCCGCACTATGCCCACAAAGGTGGCCGCGGCGACCGGTCTTGATGTAGTCAGCCATGCCGTCGAATCCTACACCGCATTGCCGTACTCGGATTGCAACTGCTTGTCGCGCTCGGTCCGCAAATATTGAATTGTCACCCTTCAGTTCAGACGTTTCAAGACGTAGGCGGTCCTGCCCTTCGTTGAGATCTGGACTTTACTATCGGGCCCAATGACATAGTCCTGCACGGACCCAGCGCTTGAATCGACCGGAGTTGCGGATATATTAGCGCGCGCCCACTCCGAGGGAAGAGTCCAATCAAGCGCACCGCCATCCACCGAGTAGAGAACAATCTCCTTGTCATCGATTGGGATGACGCGCCGTTGGCCATCGACGCTTTTGAATTCGTGGTCAACGACCGTCCAGGCGCCGTCGTCATGAACTGTGGAGACCGTTCCGTCGCTGAATCGGGCAATATAGTTGTTGCGAGGAACAGTGACGGTCTTTCCGTTCTTTTCCACTTGCTTCTCACCTACCTTCTCGGTTCCCAGCCAAATAAGGTTCTTCTTTAGCAGATACGACTGGGTGAGATTGCCGAGGTAATACATATCCGCGATCTCGGCATCGCTGTACTTATCTAAATGCAACCCGCCGAGCGCGTTCGTCTTTCGAAAGGCATAGCCGACATTCATCGACCAGCCCAGAGCCTGCCCCACGCCTTCCTGATATTTGCCACCACCGTAGAGCTTGCCCTGCATCATCATGAGCTGAAAAGGATCGGAGATCGCGAAACGATGCTGCACGGCCTCTAACTTCCCGTAGTAGGCGTCCACAGGTCCCTCGGTCATAGGAACAATGCCGCGCTCCGTAAACCAATCAAGGATTTTTCCGCCGTAGACTGTCTCGGACACAATACCTATGTCTTCGCCCGGGCCAACACTAATGTCACAATTGCGAAACGTATCCAGACGGATGCCTTCTGAAACCGGGACTGTATCGAGAAATGCCTTCATCCGCCGCTGAAAGTAGCCCGAGCGCCATTGTTTGGTGTTTGAGATTCGATAGTCCGGCGGCCCACCCTCAAACTGGTGGGACCAAACATACGGCTTCCCTTCCCGATTGAATTGCAAAACACTTGTGTCGAAGAACGGGTGATCAGGATAGGCATCGTCGATATTGATGTGATACTCGATGTTTGCGTTATATTCGGCGGCGTCCTTCACCAGCTTTCGCAATGCCGCGGCTCCGCCCGCTCGCTCGTTCACTTGATTCAATGCCGGATAGCCGGTGTCGTGACCCGTAAACTGCCACCCAACAAGAACGACTCGCTGCCTGGCGTTGCCTGTTACCTTAGCGACCGCACGCACAATTTCCAGGGTTTCGGCGAACGAAGCAATTATCGGATCGTAACCACCGGGTGGCTCTTTGATTGGCTTTACCCAGTCGATAAAGACGATGTAGGTGAAGGTCTTCGGTTCGTAGGTATCGCCCGGTGTCCGCATATGATCGCGGTGCCACAGAGCAGCCTCCATCCAGTTGACCTCTCCATCCTGGTTGCGATCTTCGGTAAGTATCGCCACTCGTGACTGAAGTAGCGGCTGCACGTCACCACCGATGCGGTAGTAATACTTCCCCAGCCACATTGCAAAGTCGGTGCCGGGGCCTTCGCCGCCCAGGACTTGAGTCTTGAGTTTCCAGTAAGGGATGTTGTCGGAGATGGTCGCTACAACTCCCGGCACATTGGCAGAGGCCCAGTTTGCGTCTTTCGCGCACTGTTCTCCATCTGCCTCGCTGATATTCATGAAGTTGGCGGTTGATTGCCATAGAAGATTCGAATATGGGTCACTCCACTTTTGCCGGCTGTATTCTCCTCGGTAAGCTTCACCTTTTCTGTCAGCTGCAGGCACCCGAACCAGATAATGATCGGGAAACTCCAGGGTTTCCAGATGGAAGGTTCCGCCCTCGAGCACTTTCGTCAGCTCGAAAACAAGCTCATTGCCTTCGACGGCAAAGCGCCAGTGCAGTTCCAGATCCAGAGATGGAATCCGCATCACATAGATGGCATCCGAGGCCGTGGACTGGACGCGGATGTTCAAATCAGCAGGCGTAAAGATCTGCCCATTCAGCTTGATCGTCGGGCGAAAAGACTCAAATGCCCCCGGAAGGGTCTTCCCATTCGACGTCTCATATTTAAAGACACGCGGAAATTTCGGATCCAGTGTGGCCGAGAGAGCTTCAGACCGGATCTGCAGCGAGGCCGGCGATTGTGCGTGCAGGTCCTTTGATCCCTGAGACAGGCCAACCAGGACGGCACCCACGACTGCGATTTTGCATACGCGGATCGATTTGCCAACGACGGTATTTAGCATCGCGTCTTAATCCTTTCTGTAGCTGCACTCTCAAACAAAGGAAGGCAAAGCGCCTGAATTCATCTTTGTTCGATAACGAGCAGCTCAGAGCTTAAGTTTTCATCCAGACGTACTGGGATTCCGTTCTGCAGAAGTTGAGATCCCGTCATCGTCACGAGCTGTCCCGAATTCTCGAAACGAATCTCATAATTGCGCGATAAATCGAGGCCGCGCGGCTCAAATCGGTATACGGAATCACCAGTCTGCGAAGTCCGAAAGAGTCCGGCAAGCTCTTTCGTTCTATCCGAAGTCGCATACTCCAGCACAACCCATGGTGACGGCTCCATCATGGGCAGGAGCGGCGTGTGGTGATAGACGAGACTGTTGTTCATGATGGGATACAGGGTCTGCTTATAAAGGTCGACGCTTCGGCGAATCCGTGTGGCCAGAAGGGGATTGAGTTCGGGCAGCGAAGGACTTATTCCGCGGAAGATCGGGCGCGACATCATGATCGTATCGAGCTGCACATTTAGATCGCCATCATCCTCAAGGCCGCTGCTTTCCGTACCGAAGGTTCGCAGCAGGATCTCGGGAGGCAATACCCACGTCATGCCGTTGAGAATCTTGAGACCTCTCGGCGCACGCAACCAGTCAGACAGCTCTGTGTTTTGAAAACGCTGCATCATTCCGTAATCGAGCCGTCCACCGCCGCCGGCACAATTCTGAAAAATGACATTGGGAAATTGTTTTCGGAGATGATCAAAGATGGCGTACAAGGCCTCGACGTGGCGATATTGCGTATTTTCAAGGAAACCGTCCTTGACCCGGTTCCCTCCCTCTTCCGCAGAATTGTTGTAGTCGATGCGGAAAAGGTCGAGATCGTATCGTTTGATAATCCGGGCAATCTCAGACTCCGCCCACGCAGCGACCTCCGGATTGGCAAAATCGAGCTGGCGTCCATTGGCAACAGGAACGCCGTTCCGCTTCAGGACCCAATCCGGGTGCTCCTTGCGTAATGGGGCTGCAGCACCAACGCTTTCGATCTCAACCCAAAGCCCGAAGAGCATTCCCTTTTTTCTTGCATACTCGCGTATTGGACCAACGTCGTTGGGCAGCCACGGACCAGCATGCCAATCTCCAACATTGTTGAACCACGAGTTTGGCTCAGGACCATACCATCCCGCATCAATCACGAAAGTATCGGCGCCAACAGACGATGCAATATCGATTTCCCGGTCGATGCCTTCTTCCGACTCATGATTCACGATATAGCCGCGATGGTTGGCTTCGACCAGCGATCTGCGACCCGGCGGGACAGGAGGAAGAATGTAGTGACGGACGTGGTGTTGGAGTTGCTGTATCACCGCGTCAAGATCGCCGTGCATCAGCAGCAGGTGGGTCTCTGGGCTGCGGATCGTCTCCCCGGGCTCAAGCACGCGAATGACTGGATCAGTTGCACTGGGGCCGAGATCGAAGAAGAGGCGTGATTCATCTTTCGCCGTATCCTGCATGCCCTGAACGTGCATCGTCCAATTGCCGCTCCAGGCGAGAGAAGCGACAAACCATTCCCCGGTAGCACGGTTGTGTGCAAAAAATGTTGGGTGTCCCCAACCTGATTTTCCCCGTGTGCCTGAAACGGTAAGCATTCCGTCTCCAACCGGATGAAACTCCCATGCTCCTTCGTGTCCCCAGATTTCATACTTTGTTGTCGCAACTTCAAAGGGAGCTTCCCTTCCGACCCGTTCGCTGTAACCAGCGGTGTTCCAAAGGGGCCCGGACCAGGGAGACATCGACGTGATCGCAGTGGCCTTTGTGCCTCGATTGGTGATCTCAAGCCAGCGAACCATGACAGACTCGCCATGCATTTCAGTATTCAGCTTTACTGTGATGGGGCGCGCCGTGCTCTCCAGTTCAATCGTCACCAATTCGCCGTCAGGATTGGTGAGGTGTCTCTGCTTTGAGTCAACCCACTTCCAACTTCCCGCAAGATTCTGACCCTCAATGCCAAGCTGAAATGCGTCGATTGGGAGACCCGCTCTAGCCTCACTCTGACCTTCGAGATGTACCTCCGGCTTGATTTGTCCTGTCGCGGTCCAATAGCGATTGACCCATCGGCCGGCGTAGAGTTCTTCATCGCACACCATGAGCCCGGAGGTGAAGCGAACCCCGGGGGCCGCTCCGGAGCGCACGACTGCGTTCCCGACTGGACTTTCAGTCGGCTGGCTTTGTGAATGGAGTGAGGGGAGCAATATTGCCAGTGCGGCCAGTAATGTGAGATGGCGGGTTCGCATCAGTGATTGCCGTAAGTGATGGCCACGGTCGCGAATGCGAGCAACAACAAGCCACTCCACAAGATGATCTTTGACCCCTGGCTCACGCCTTTCCACTCACCAGCGATCCAGCCTGAGACGTTGGCCATGACGATGATGCAAATCTGGTAGATGCTCCACCCAATCGACGCGCCGAGGACACCTAATAACGTCGTGGCCGTTCCGTAGATAGCGACGGAACCCATCCACAACAGACCCATGATCATTCCAAGAGTTATCTCGGGCCACACGGGGCGAAAGTTAGCCCAGGTCTTATTGCGTTGCAGCAGCCATAGAGGATAGAGAATGTTCGGCACCGCGCCTCCGGCAAGAGCAATTGGCCAGACCGCGTAAGGCGCATCCGCACGTAGGGTGTGCTGGAGAAGAGCCTCGTGGATCAGGTTGTCGCCAAAGGCCAAAGCGTAATTAAGCATCGGCGCGAGAAGACCAGCCAACGCTGCCAGCGAAACCCCGGCCACATACGATCTTGCCGTCACTTTATCTGCCTTCTGTTCCCCCTCACGCCTGCGTCCTGCCCAGCAACAGACGACTACGCCGGTCACCATTAGCAACTGGCCTAGCAGCAGGACTAATCCGCGTCCGGTAACAAGAGCTTCCGGATGACGCAGGAGGATAGGGATCAGGCTGCCCAATGCGGCGCTTAGTCCAATAGTGATGGCGAACGACAACGCCATGCCGGCACGAATCACTGCCAATCCGAAGAGGACCTGGGCGACTCCCCATCCAGCGCCGAACAGGAACGGAATCATGAAGCTGGCGGTATTGACGTTGCTATAAACCGAAAAAAGGTTCGGCACCCGGAGAAAGGCAAGAGTCCATGGCACCAGCACCAGCGCAACCAGTGTGAAGATGATCCATGCATTTTCCCAGCGCCACTTACGTAAATAGTTAAGCGGGAGCATGCAATTGCCGACCATTAGCCCGGCCGCTACCGCTAAGAAGATGCCCAGTCCGCTTCCCATTCCCACCGTTTTCCCAGATTTTCGATCTGAAGCAGTCTTTTCCCTGCTCGCTCAAGTGCTAAGAAAAGCTTGATAAGCTTGCTCTACTTCTTAAATCGTTGTCAACATTTTTGCCGACATCTAAAGCAGAAGGGCCGACTCGAAGTTTCGCGTCTGATAATTTATCATTTGCGAGATTTGCTCTCGCTAAGCAGCTCTATTCGCACCGACAAACCCGTCGTATCGCAAAAGTTCGTTTTGTTCTTGCCATATCCCACGGCAAACGTGATTCTGTCATTCGCCTTCAGCTGCATCTGACCGGAGTACTCGGCTCGCGGGCTCGATCCTTCTACTTTGTGGAATGCCGGATCGCCTCCATAGCCGTCGATATCCGCGTCGAATACAGAATTGCCGTTCTTCAGTACGTGGACGTCCGTCGTGGACAGGCCGTAGTGAATGCCAACGAATTTGGCATCCACAGAATAGTTGCCTGTGCGCGGGGCCACGAAGCGAACGAGGCCGAACTGACCGGTATTGCTGCCTTCTATCGCGATCTGTCCGGCGCTTATGGCCCACCCCTTTGACCCAACCTGTGTTTCCATTGTGCTGTTGTTGGCGATGTAGGGGTAGTAACCTGGGCCAGGGGCCTCGCCTTGTGTAGGATGCCAAAACCCAATGGGGCCGACCATCGCGGATTTCTGATCGAGTTGAAACTGGTCGGGCGCTAAGGAGTTTGTCGCAGAGAAGCCATATTCCCAGACCGAGTTTGGATTTTTAGCGAGAGAAAAATCAGCCGACAAATCGAAGACCTGCGTCCAGGCGGGCATCACGAATAAAACCATTAGTCCACCCAGGCATTTTTCCCTTAACCAGGTGGTCATAGCTCCTCCATGAGGCCCCAACAGCCGCCGCATCCGCGCAGTCGACCGGGCCGGTGCAATTTTAGTGGCGGAGACATTTCATTTTCAACCTTAGTTTCGTGTCCGATGTGCTGACCTGCGCGGAAGTGTAATGAGAGCTGAGGGCGGCAATAAATGTCAACAATATTGTCGGCTCTCTTGTATTGACATGGAGCGGATGGCTCCTCTATAACGATGCTTGCGTGCGCAGGCGAATGCTGAGGCAATGCGTGCCACGAGTTGCGATCTGTTTGTCCGGTCACACGAATACTGAACAAGGGCGTGAGATTCCATGAGTGGTGGAACAGATATTTCGGCAACGGCAACCAGTATTGCGTCGCTGGAGCTGCATGCCCTCTCGCTGCGGAGACATGTTCTCAGGATGGCCGAGCGGGTGGGTCAGGGTTATGTCGGACAGGGCCTGGGAATAGCCGATCTGCTAGCGGTCCTCTACTTCAGGGAAATGAAGTACGACCCACAAAATCTTGCGTGGCCGGATCGCGACCGTTTTCTTCTTTCTATCGGGCACTACTCAATCGGATTGTATGCGGCTCTGGCAGAGGCCGGCGTAATCACAGTTGATGAACTTGATACCTATGGCGCAGATCAATCCAGACTTGAAATGTCCGGCAGTGAAATTACTCCGGGATTCGAAATGACTGGAGGCTCGCTCGGGCACGGTCTCGGACAGGCTGTGGGTATGGCGCTGGGCGTCCGCCTGGATGGAAGATCTTCGCGCATATTTAATCTTCTGTCGGACGGAGAGCTTCAGGAAGGTTCGACCTGGGAGGCGGCGATGGCGGCGGCCCATCATCGGCTTGACCACCTCTTTGCTTTCATTGATTGCAACAATCAGCAGGCGGATGGGCCGCCGAGACAGGTTCTAAACGTCGAGCCAGTGCAGGAAAAATGGCAGGCTTTCGGCTGGGATACGCAGCGCATTAACGGAAACGATATACAGGCGATTGTCGACGCCATCGATTCAGCAAAGAAGAACATCGGTAAGCCTCATGCGATCGTTCTCGACACTTTGATGGGGAAGGGCGTGCGCACATTCGAGGAGCGGGAGAAGAATCACTTCATTCGAGTTGACCCGAGCGAGTGGCAGTTAGCTCGCGAGCAGCTTGAGGCGAACGCTCAATCGACATCCGAGAGGGACGCATGAGAGCCGCAGAAACCAAATCGGGTGTGACAGGTAACATCCTCAGCTCCGATATTTATGGGGCGGAGCGAACGGCGGCTGCGCCTTTCGGAGAGGCACTGATTCGTGAGGCGGAAGCCAATCCGCGCATCGTGGGGCTAACGGCAGACCTCGGCAAGTACACCGATATCCACCTGTTCGCGAATCGCTTTCCCGAACGATTTTTCCAAATCGGCATGGCCGAGCAAAATCTGATTGGCGTCGCTGCAGGTCTCGCAAGGACCGGATTCGTCCCTTTTGCCACGACATACTGTGTATTTGCCACCAGGCGGGCGTATGACTTTATCGCTATCGGGGCGGCGCTGGGCGGTGCAAACGTCAAGATTATTGCAGGTCTTCCGGGCTTGACCACCGGATACGGCGGAACACACCAGGGCATAGAAGATCTCGCTCTGATGCGCTCCATACCTAACCTTACGGTCATCGATCCTTGCGACGCGACCGAATTGGGTCAGGCGGTTTCGGCAATCGCTCGTTATGAAGGACCCGTCTATATGCGACTGTTGCGCGGTCAGGTCCCCGTCGTTCTTGATCCGGACACATACCACTTTGAAATCGGCAAGGCCATGCTGCTGTGCGAAGGAAGCGATGTGGCGATCATCAGTACCGGCCTGATGACGGCCAGGGCCCTCAAGGCTGTAGTGCAGCTCAACAGCAGCGGTTTGAGCGCTGCCCTGCTCCATGTGAGCACGCTCAAGCCCTTCGATACCGAGGCAGTACTAGCTCTCGTGAGCCGGATTCCGCGTGTGGTCACCGCCGAGAATCATTTCACGACGGGCGGATTGGCGAGCGCAATCGCAGACGCGACAGTGGATGCCGGAATACCGATTCAACTCAAGCGAGTGGGGATTCCGAATTGCTTCTGTGAGAGCGGCTCCATTCCTTACCTTGTGCAACGTTATCGAATGGACTCAGAAGATATCGCCAACGCAGCTTTGGAGCTGACGATTCATAAGTAGCACCGAATCCATCCATTCCGGATTGGGTAATCGAATGAAGATCACCTCGATTGAGACGATCTCGGTTAATGCAGGTTGGAAGAACTGGCTATTTGCACGGGTCTCCACCGACAGCGGTCTGCACGGTATCGGTGAAGGAACGCTGAACGGTTTCATCCGAACAACCGAAGCTGCAATTCATGAGCTGGAGCATCTGGCAATTGGTGAGGATCCACGGCAGGTAAACGCTCTGTCGAAACGCCTGATGGAAAGCGTCTCACTCGATGGGGGCCATATCCACCGGACTGCGGTGGCTGCGATCGAAGTAGCTTGTTGGGACATCCTCGGCAAGTCGCTGGGTGTTCCCATTTACCAACTGTTCGGGGGCAAGGTTCGAGAGTCAATCCTTGGCTATGCAAACGGCTGGTACCGGACGGAGCGATCTCCGCAAGCGTTCGTAGAAGCCGCAGAGGCAGTTGTCGCCAGAGGCTTTCACGCGCTCAAGCTCGATCCGTTTGGAACCTCACGTGACTTCATCGAGAGTGATGAGCTGGAGCTCTCTTATGAAATCGTTGCGGCTCTGCGCTCCCGATTCGGCCGTGACATGCGAATACTCATCGATGTTCATGCGAGGTTTTCTGAAGCTGACGCCCTGCGCGCAGCACGGAAACTGGCGCCTCTCGATATCTATTGGTGGGAAGAGCCAACCACCCGCGAGCGCGAATCACCGGCGAACTCCGTCGCGTCGCAGTGCCCTATCCGGGTCGCCACCGGTGAGATGTATGACACCGTCGGTCAGTTCTATACCCTCGCGTCAGGAGGCGCGATCAACATCTTTCAACCTGAACCCATGAGCCTTGGCGGAATGACCAACACGTTAGCCGTTGCGAACCTGGCGATGGCCCATGGCAGCGTAATCGCTCCACATCAGAGTGGCGGGCCTGTTGCAACCGCTGTCTGCTTGCAGCTTGCAGCATGCGTTCCCAACTTTTTGATCCAGGAACACTTTGATCCCTTTAACGAGCCCTGGACTAAGGATTTAGTTAGCTGGACTCCCACGATTAACGCCGTCAACGGACATCTGAGCTTGCCAGATAAACCCGGGCTCGGCCTGGACCTCAACTTAGACGTAGCCAGGCAACACCCGTACGATCCGTATTCTTACCTCAATGTCCATAAGGATGGATGGGAAAAACGTCTGGGCCAGACCACCTTCCGTCCCCCGGTAGAGAAGAGTACGAGCAGTTATTAACTCGAACACGAGGCGGGAAAATTATCCAAATGAAGGAAAGCTCAGATCTGGCGCAACGCATTGCTGCAAAGCAGGTTGCCGACAATCATGTTTCGGCTTGGTGGTTGGGCGGATCCGGCTTTGTCTTCAAGACCCACCACGGCACTGTGATTTGCATCGACCCATATCTTTCCAATTGTGTGGAATCCATGTTTGGCAGGAAGCGCGCCTTTCCGCCGCCAATCGCGGTGGATGATTTCCGTGCCGATGCAATCATCTCAACGCACTGGCACGAAGATCATCTGGACCCGGGCTCCATTCCTACGATTGCTCGCAATAACCCGAACGCAAAGTTGATCATGCCGCCCAGCGCGATGGCGCGAGCTCTGAGCTGGGGCATACCTCGATCACAAATCATTCCGCTTGTGCCGGGAGAAGCAATCGATGTGAACGATGTCAGGATCGACGCAACTCCAGCTCGCCATGAAGCTGGCGTACCCGGCTGGGAGGTCCCAGACGCTGCCGGCGTTTTGCTTCAGGTCGGAGAGCTAAAGATCTATCACAGTGGCGACACCGAATATGATGTGCGACTGCGGCGGCTCAAATCCCATGCACCTAATGTAGCCATGCTCTGCATCAATGGAGTCGGAGGGAACATGGATGCATACGAGGCCGCCTTGCTGGCATGGCATTTGGGAGCGCCACAGATAATTCCCATTCATCATTTGCTCTGGGCTGATGGGAGTAACAGTGCCGAAGAAACACTTGACCCGGCACTCTTTGTCGATACCTATACGCGGCTTGGCGGCAAAGGGAGCGCGATTATTCCGGAACTAAGCGGCGAACTCGATTTCGAAGCCTGATGTTAAAAATCACGCAACACTGGTTCGGATCGAAGTACCTGATTCCGCCAGGAACTCCGGCTTGAGCCGTGTGCCCAGACCCGGACCATCCGGGAAGCTGGCCTTTCCATCTTCGATTCGAACATTCTCTGTGTAGACCGACCGGTACCAGCCTTCGCAGAAGCCGCGCACCGTTTCGAGGATCATTGCATTAGGGCTCGCCGCACAGACGTGCAGATTCGCAAAAATCGTCACGAGTCCGGTGCAATCGTGGGGCGCAATCGGAAGATGGAATGCGTCAGCAAGTATGGCGATCTTGTGCCCTTCTGTGATTCCCCCGGTCCAGACCAAATCCGGCATGATGATTTGCGCGGCGTGCGCCTCGAGAACTTGCCGGTAAGCATATCTTGTAAAAAGACGCTCGCTGACGCTATGCGGAACACGTGTTTCCGCAGCCAGCCTGGAAAGATCGGCGGCACTTTCCGGCTTCATCATGTCTTCCATCCACAGCACGTCGTACGGTTCGAGAGCTCTGCCGATCTTGATGGCACAATTCAGGTCCCAGCGGGAGTGCCCTTCAATCAGGATCTCAATATCTCTGCCAACGGCATCTCGGATGTCCTTCACAACACTGAGCCCGGCGTCCAGATCTTTCAAGGATAGGAATGAACCCGACGGTCCCATGGACAGGAATCCAGCCGGGCCGGAGATTGCTGTAGTCTCCAATTTTGGCGCGAATTGATCCCAGGGCCAAACCTTCATGGCCCTGATGCCTTGTGCGAGTAAGTCTTTCGCCAAAGCACCTGGCCGCTCCATAAAATCTCGCTGGTCCCGGTAAATCTCGGTATCGACACAGGTGTTGTAGATGGGAATTGTGTCTTTCAGTTTGCCACCGAGCAGTTGATAGATTGGCTCCCCGGTCTTCTGTCCCAGGAGATCCCAGAGGGCGATATCAACGGCGGAAAGCGCGCGCATCTCCGCGCCAGCGTGGCCAAAAAAATTGCAGTAGCTGAATACCTGATCCCAAATGCTTTCAGGGGAGCAATCAGATCGATTGAGAAGGAAGGATGCAATTACATCATGAACTACCGATTCAACGGCTGCCGGCAGATAGAAAGTTTCCCCTAATCCGACCAATCCGTTGTCGGAATAGAGATGTACCCAAAGAAGATTTGGTAGCCGAGCGTGGCGAATTGTTTCGACCTTAGTTATTCTCAAGCGGCACCAACCTAACCATCGAACAGCGACAGCATTAGTCAAGTTCCAATCCGCCTGAGATATTCAGACGATTTGCGGTTACATACGATGCGGCCTCTGTCGCCAACCACACGATACCTTCTGCAACTTCCTCAGGAGTGGTGCGGCGCCGCATCGGAATATCGACAGTGCGAGACTGAATGTAGATCTTCAAATCGACTCCCATAGCAGCCGCATTCGACTCTTCGGTGATGCGCTGCATTGGAGTATCCATTCTGCCTGGTGCGATCGCGTTCACTGTAATTCCATACGTCCCAAGATTGGCAGCGGCCGTGCGGGTGATGTAATCAACTGCTGCCTTCGACGTCGCGTATGAAGTGTAGTTCGTCAGCGTCATTCGAGTACCCGGTGATGAGACGTTGACGATCCTTCCCCCTCCCGCTTCCTTCATCACGCGTGCTGCGGCTTGTAGCAGGAAGAACAGCGCCTTTACGTTTACGGCAAATACCTTGTCCCATTCTCTTTCAGTGACGTCCAGCAGAGCTTCGACCGAAGATACGGCAGCATTATTGACTAAAATGTCGAGGCTTCCAAAGTGCTTGATCGTGCTCTCTACGATTGCCTGGGCCGCTCCGGACTCCGCGATGTTGGCTACGATAGCTGCGCATTCGATACCCTGATCGCGAAGCTCTGCAACGCTGTTGTTCAGCAAAGGCTCATTCAAATCAACCATGGCCACTTTGGCTCCTCGTCTTCCAAACGCGAAGGAGGTTGCCTTGCCAAGCCCCTGTGCGGCTCCCGTCACGAGAAGAGTCTGCCCCTTGAATGAGTGAGAATCTGAAATCATATCGATGCAAACAGAGCTGACTGGCTCCGGCGAAAGCAAATCCTAGCACAGTCTACCAGCTTAATGTCAACCATCTTGTTGACAGTTACCGACTCGGTATTTAGATTCTTTGACGTATTACCGGAGCCGGAGCAGCCCATATCCGAAGCGTGATCGACTTCATACACCGACACGAGAGTCGACAATCTCGCTCACGGCACTCCATCTAAACCCCGGCTATAGACTTCACACTAAAATCGATCTCGAGGATCCTGATGACTGAGTTGAAGAGATTAGCGCAAACGACCGTAGCAATTTCTGGAGGATGCGGAGATATTGGCCAGGCCGTCGCACAACGGCTCATTGAGGAAGGCGCCAGGGTCATCCTTCTGGATCGAAGCCCGAAGGAACTGCTTTCGGCTGATCTTCTCAACAATACAAATGTGACTTATCTCACCTGCGACGTAACCGACCGCGACGCTGTTCGGTCGGCATTGACAGAGGCTCGAAAGAACCACGGCCGTCTGGATGTCGTCATAGCAAATGCGGGCACAGTGGCCAACGAGCCTTTTCTTCAGATAGACCCTGCAAAGCTGAGAACAACGCTGGAGGTCAACTTCTACGGGGCATTTAATCTGGCTCAGCTGGCTGCGAGGTTGATGGTCTCTCAGGAACCGCTACGCGGAATCCGCGGCAAAGTCCTCTTCACCGGAAGCTGGGTGCAAGACATGCCGTTCCCCGAGGGTACTTCTTACATCTGCAGCAAATCGGCGGTCAAAATGATGGCCATGGTCATGGCTCAGGAGCTTGCATCTCAGGGAATTCGCGTTAACATCCTGGCTCCGGGTATCGTTTATGCCGGTCTCAGCAAAAAGCTGCACGATGTCCAACCGGATTTTCGGGAGCGAGTATCGGCAGCAATTCCGCTAAACGAGATGCAAACTGCGGAGTCGGTTGCCGATGGATTCGCGTTCCTGTGCAGCAAGGACTCTGATTACATGACGGGCTCGACACTCCTCATTGATGGAGGAGCCACGCTTGTCAAGAGGAGTTAGGAGAAATTTGAGTCCTGAAGATTCGCTTTAGCTTGCGCCTCTCGGTAACCGTGATTGTCGAGGGCTCCCGCCGTCTCTGGAATTGCTGGGCCAGCCATGCAAAGCGAATGAGGGGAAGGGCGAGATCCGGTCGAAGGTTTGTGTGTACACTTCGGAAAAGTATCGCTCAACCTCTTCCTCAATCCTGGCGATCGGCGTCTTCGTGAGCATCTTCACATACCGCTCATGGTGTTCAAAACGACGCCCCATGGCAACCTGAGAAGAATAGGCCCGGGCAATCATAAAAATATAGGGATTCATCACCAGGTTTAACGTGCCGTAGAGCAGGGGTTGGTTGGACGCCTTCCAGATCGTGCGATGAAGGTCCATATCTGCGTGGAAAAAGCGCTCTTCGCTGTTTTTGTCGGCGGCGGCCTTTAATCTCTTCAGAACTGGCTCAAGCAAAGTAAGGGGATCAACGGATGCATCTTCCCTCATGTAGCGGGCACAAAGACCCTCGAGCTTGGCCCGCATGCGAAAGACAACTCCGATTTCGGTAAACGAGATATCGCGGATAAATGTGCCACGCCGCGATGTGGTAACGACCAGGCCATCGCGCTCCAGCCTCAGCAGGGCCTCTCGCACCGGGCCCCGGCTAACCTCCAATTCGCGGGCGAGATCCTCTTCAATGATCCGCTGCCGCGGCCGCAGTGTGCCGGCATATATCGCCTTTCGCAGATACGCTTCTACTCGCTCACCCGCGGACAGCCCTCGATCTTTCTTAGCAGTACTTGTCTTCGCAGATGCCATAGAAATGCTAGATTAGCACACGGCGGCACGCCCTCAGCCCTCAATCTGAGCCCGCCACTACTCGCGATAACGGTCTTGATTCCTTATCGCGGACGATAATATCGACGACACTTTCGTCAACATCCCCTTGCACTTGGCTCTGCGCGGCACAACTGCTTTTAAAACACGAACAGGCACGTTCAACCCTACGCCAATTACAGTCACTCTGCGATGATCGAATCGGCCTGCTTCGCTCTGGTTTCACCATACGCAACTGTGTGCGGGCGCACTCATTTTTGTGCAGCGACCTCGCGCAAACCCCAGCCGGGGTCATTTTGTTAACAACGCCGGCATTCACAAGCCACTCTTTCTGTCGCTGGTCACAAAGACTGTTGACAGTAGTGTTGACAAAATTTATATTGACACCCGCCTGAGTAGTGAATTAACTTCCTGCGGCGTTGGGGTAGAGGACCGCATCGGGGCCTGCTGTGATACGGCCTCCCCCAGGCTTAGAAGAGCAACCGGTCATCGCACAGCCTAATAAAGAGCAGTTTAGAAAGAAATCGATTTCAAAGGAGTCCACAATGAAGGCGGCCATATATCGTCTCCAGACATTAGTAGGAGTGGTACTGATCTGCGCTGGCGCATTGCACGCGCAGACGGCTGTCACCGGCGCTATAACGGGATCCGTGAGAGACGCCTCAGGTGCGATGCTCGCGGACGCGTCAGTACAAGCGACCAACACCGACACACAGGTAAGCGATCAGTCCACCACGAACAGCGTGGGCCTATATCGATTTCCCAGTCTCCTGCCAGGAACGTATTCGATCACGGTCACAAAAGGCGGGTTCGAAAAATATCTCCTGGAGCATGTCACGGTCGCGGCTGGAACAGCCGTCCCGGTGGACATTACGCTGACAGTCGGGGCAGCGACCTCCACAGTAACTGTTACCGGTCAGGCTCCCATTCTTCAAACTGACTCTGTAGAGGTCAGCTTGACCATTCCAGCAGGCCAGATTGACGCTCTTCCCACTTTTGGCAATAACATCACCCGGCTAACGCTTCTCGCCCCTGGTGTGTCTATGCCCTCTGGTCAACTCGACGTCCACCCGGAAAATTCTGGCGAAGACTTTAATGTGAACATCAACGGCGCCCAGCCGAATAACAACAGCCACATACTGGATGGCGTCGATGATACGGAGGTCATTCAGGGGTACTCTCTCCTCGTGCCCACCAATGCCTCCGTTCAGGAAGTGAAATTCACAACGAGCAACTACGACGCCGAATACGGAAGTGTAAACGGTGGAGTCTTCCAAACCACGACTAAGTCGGGCACCAATAGCTTCCATGGATCAGCGTTCGAGTATTACCGCACTGCGGGCTTTTTCGCTGCAGATTCCTTTAGCCAGCCCAACGGCGTGCCCGGCAACGTCTGGAACCAGTTCGGGGGCAGTATCGGGGGGCCAATCCTGAAGGACAAGCTATTTTTCTTTGCCGATTACCAGGGAATGCGGAACAACCTCTCGACGTCAAGTCTCTACACGTCTCCGATCGCCCCATTTCGCAACGGAGATTTTAGTTCGGTTGCTAACACCAACCCAATTTATGATCCGTCCACCGGCAACCCTGACGGAACTGGGCGGACCCAGTTCTCGTGTAACGGCGTTCTCAATGTGATTTGCCCTAATCGCATCAGCCCGGCGACGACTAATCTCCTCGCATTGTTGCCGTCACCGACAAATCCGAACGAGGCCGACAACAACTACACGATTTCGCGTCCGGGTATTTTCGACCAGAACCAGACTGATGGGCGCGTCGACTATTTCGTCTCTCCCAAGACGCTCATCTTTGGGAAGTTCAGCTACTTCCATGCACACTTCCTAACCAATAACGTATTCGGCGTCCTGGGAGGCGGCCCACCGCTGGGAGGTATCCCAAACTCAGGTGACTCGAATGACGACGTCTATAGCACGATGGTCAACTATCAACGCACGTTTTCTCCAACCTTGCAGCAGGACTTTCGCTTTGCCTTTTCACGAATCGTCATCTCGGAACTACAACTGGATGCGGCTTTTGACACGGCGACCAAGGTAGGCATTCCGGATATTAACCTCGGCACCGTCTACACAAGTGGCTTGCCGACACTGCAGGTTGACGGCCCCACAAGTGCCTTCACCATGGGAGATATAGGGCTGCCGTTCTTCGAGCACGAAACAAATTTGGAGTTTTACGACACCTGGACTAAAACTGTGGGCCGCCACGCCTTTAAATGGGGCGGGGATTTCCACAAATTCTACGGGATCCGGACTGATGTGAGTGGCCGTGGATCTTTCGACTTCGACCAGAACATTACCGGCAATCCGGACGTTTCGAACTCAGGCCTGGGCATGGCAAGCTTTTTACTCGGCCTCAGCGATAGCTTTGGCAGAGATATAACCCTAGTTCAGCCACAGGAAAAGCAGTGGAGATTGTCTTTCTACGGCGAAGATACATGGAAAGTCACCCCGAAGTTCACTCTCATGTTGGGTGTGCGATGGGACTATACGACCCCAATCTACACTCCTGATGGGCAAAGCGTTGGAAACCTGAATTTAAACACAGGCAATGTTGAGCTGACCAACTTAGCAGGTAAGTATGCGGGTGTTTCCACTCTGAAGACCGAATTTTCGCCGCGTGTCGGAGCATCCTATCAATTAACCAACAGCACGGTCCTTCGCGGCGGATACGGCCGCAGCTACTTCCTTAACCCTTATGGAGCGTCTTTTGGCACTGAAGGCTGCTGCTGGCCGATCAAGCAGAGCCAGTCATTCAGCCCGACAACCGCGTACGCGCCACTGCCCTTCACGCTTGATCAGGGTCCCGGCCTGCCTGCCCCCCTGCCTCCCTATCCTTCTAACGGATTGATTCCTCTTCCCAATGGATTCAGTCAAATCTTCCCCGGCACCGGAAACTATCCTCACAGTTACAACGATGGATGGAATGTGACATGGGAACAATTATTTTCCCATAACTTTACCTTCACCCTCGCATACGTTGGAAACGTCGGCCGCAACCTCTGGGACAACGTCGATGTGAATGCGCCCGTTCCCGGACCAGGAGATTTCAATCCGCGGCGGCCTTATTACTCTAAATTTGGATGGACCACAAGCGAGACCCAACGAAACAACGAGCTCGCCGGCTACCCGGAGCTCAAGAGTAATTACAACTCGCTACAGGCCTCAATTCAAAAGCGCTTCGCGAGCGGCTTTACCCTGTTGAGTAATTTCGCATGGGCAAAATCGCTTGACGAAGGAACCTTCGGTCCAACGAATATATTTAATTTTGCAAGCAACTATGGCAATTCAGATGCCGTACGGCCCTATTCGTGGGTGACGGCGGCTGTCTGGGATCTTCCATTCGGTAGAGGCAAAGCATTCGCGGGCGATTTGAACCGGACGGCGGAGGCCTTTATCGGAGGCTGGCAACTCAGCGGAATTTATAACTTTGAGGCCGGACAGTATTTCACCCCGTCACTCTCCAACACTGCATCTTTAAATTCCACCATAGGGCTGAGGCCGAACCTCACGGGGAACCCAATAGTATCTGATCAAAATCGGTACCGCTGGTTCAATCCATCAGCCTTTTCAGTGCCGGCGTTGTATGTTTACGGAGATTCGGGCCGCAACATCATCCTCGGACCACGCTTCTCCTCCGCGGACCTGTCACTACAAAAGAGCTTTGCATTCACTGAGAGGGTTCACCTGGACCTCAAGTGGGATGCATTCAATGCATTCAACCACGAGAACCTTGCCAATCCAAACTCGAGTGTCGATACCAGCACAGCGGGACAGATTACAGGGATCGTAGACTTCAGACGCCGTATGCAAATTGGGGCTCAGTTAACGTTTTAAACCAGGGTCTCCCGACTAACCAGGCTTGTCATTGGGTACTTCATCGACAGGCCTGGTTAGTCATTTTTTCGGAGATCATCCCCAGTGCAGATCCACGGTATTGGCAATTCTGATCGAATCCCACTTACAGTTCGTGGAATGTCATGACAACCCCGGTCCCCTCGAAATTGAACTTTGCGCGTTCATCGCGGAGCATACGTGTGATCAGACTCTTGTCCCTAGGAATTGTTTTTACTCTTTCGGCCCTCACGTTCTCAGGGGCGCAAGTATCTATCACAAAATCTTCTGCCGGATGGAAGGCAACTAACGGAAATATCCACGTCGAATTAGTTCGCTCTTCAGGCTCAGTGCAGTTACGGTCGCTGCGGCGGGAGGGCGGCCCCGAATGGGCCGTCTCTGGCTCGCCCGTCGTGACCTTTCCCGATAAATCGAACAGCGACTATCATTTCCTCGATGACGCCGTTTCTGACAGCCCAAAAAACGGGCAGCAGCTGACCCTGCGCTTTAAATCGGGCTCTGGCGGCATTTTCTCCTTGATGCTGACGCTATACCCAACCAATGCCGTCCTTGAGATGAGAGCGAAGATTGAAAACGTTGGCCAGAAGCCCCTTCTTCTCAACTCGCAGATCGACCCTTTGTCTCTCGTTCTGAAGGATTCGCCCGGTGACCTGAAAGCATATTCGTCGGCTCAGGGCCAGTTTGGATTTCAATCGGCCGGCAGTCTTTCGCGCGGCCGGGAATTTCGCGATTGGGTAGTGCTGGAGACTAGCCAGTCCGGCGAGTCCGCACTCATCGGCGGCGAGCCTGGCCTCGGTGTGCTCGGATGGAAAGCGACGACTCAACCTTCTGGCAGTGGCCTGAGTGTGCAGGCAGGAACTGTCCTGCTGAAGGAGAAGAAGGACGCGCCTGCTCCCGTCTTTGAGCTCGCTCCGGGAGGGTCAGTTGAAACGCCGCTGACTTTTCTTGTGCTTGCGAAGGGAGACACCGACGTTGTCGGAAACGAGGCCTTTCGCTACCTGAAGAAGTACATCTTTCTTACACCATTGCCAGATGCGCCTCTCGCCGCCTATTGCATTTGGCTCACGCAAAGGAACAGTGAAGTACTCCTTCTTAGAGAACTCGATCTGGCGCAACGGGTTGGGTTCGACGTCTTCTACCACGACGCCACCTGGAACGAAGGCGCATCGATTGTTCCGGGGATGAATGACTGGACGGAAGGGCTGGGCAACTACAACGAGAACAAGGAGAAATTCCCGCACGGGCTCAAAGCTTTTTCCGATCAGGTACACGCCAGGGGAATGAAGTTTGGGCTGTGGGTTGATCCGGGAAATGTGGATGCAGCGCTCGTGGAATCAGGTCAGATTCCCAAAGAGTGGCTTGCGGAAATCGATGGCAAACCTCTGGGGGAAAGACACCCCTCCCTTACCCCCACCAAACAGCTCTGTCTCGGCAATCCCGCGGTTGTCACCTGGATCAAGCAGCAGCTGGTAGAGCTGATCGAGAAGTATAATCTCGATTGGATTAAGTGGGATCCTTCTGCCACCGTGAGCTACGAATGCAATCGCACCGATCATGGTCATGGGAAAACGGACGGAGCTTATGCCGCCTATCGCGGGCGCCAGGAGATTATGCGATTCCTCCTCGAGCGCTTCCCGAAACTCTCCGCCTTTGAATGCGATCCGTCGCTCCTTTACTCACGAGTAAACCCAGGCCCCCAGGGCCTGTTGCCGGGTGGCTACACGAACGAGTTCATCACGGGACCAATGGTTAGCCCAAATGTCTGGGGTTCACTTGCTGCCGCAGGCGTCAGCGATGCGAAAGGCGACAGTTTAACGGCTCGCTGGTACAGCGCTTCTTCCCTCGATTATTACATGCGCAAACATTTCATGCACGGGATTTCCTTCGGGAACATCAACGGCATGTCGTCACAATTTCTTTCTGCTGCCCCGCCGGGTTACGTGGAGGCCTTTCAGCGAAATCTGCTCTATTTCAAGGAATACCGCCATCTTCTTTTTGATGACGTCTATCATCTGACGCCTCAGGCTGCAGGCTGGAGTTCGATCCAATACGTCAAGGAGGATTCCACCGAGTCCGTCGTGTTCATCTTTCGTGACAAGTCGGAAGCCGCCGATGCCACGATCCCCCTGCGAGGGTTAGATCCCAAGGCCAAATATCGTGTTACCAGTCTCAATGATCGTCCAGGCCGGGAGAGAATTCTCACCGGCGAGGTGCTGACCAACGGAGTCTCCGAGCATCTGCCCGACGAATGGCTGGCCAACGGCGACAGCCACCTGGCAAATAGCGAATTCGCAGATCAGCTCCATTACGGCTCTGACATCCTGCTGCTGAAGCGCCTTGACTGAGGTCCGTCCAGAGGTGAATCAGGCAAACCGGGGCATGGCCCGGCAGCTTGGCTTGTTCGACGCGACGATGCTGGTCATGGGTGGCATCATCGGCGCGGGCATCTTCATGAATCCTTACGTGGTCGCGCAACAGGTGCATGCGCCCGCGCTGATTCTCGGAGCATGGATTTTCGGCGGCATCATCGCAGTGGGCGGCGCATTCATCTGGGCGGAACTTGCCGCGACGATGCCGGCTGTCGGGGGTCAATATGCGTATCTTCGCGACGCGTATCATCCGATGGTCGCGTTCCTTTACGGCTGGGTGTTGTTGTTGGTCATCCAGACAGGCGGAATGGCCGCGGTATCCATCACATTTGCTCGTTATTTTCTCGAACTCACTGGAATTCACGCGCAGGATTGGGTCGTAGCGATTGCCGCACTGGGTGTGCTCACGCTGATTAACTGCCTTGGTGTTAAGGCTGGCGGACGAACGCAAAGTGCATTCATGGTGATGAAGATTCTCGCGATTGCCGCATTGGTGATTTGCGGGTTGTTCTTCGCAGAACGGTATGCACCAACTGCAACCGCAGTTGATCAGACGTGGTCGCTATCGTCGTTTGGTGCGGCAATGGTGCCGGTATTATTCGCTTACGGCGGATGGCAGACCGCAAACTTCATCGCTGCTGAAGTAAAAGAGCCGAAAAAGAACCTGCCGCGAGGATTATTGATCGGTGTGCTTGGAGTGGTAGCGCTCTATACCGCAGTCAATTGGATTTGCCTTCGCGCTTTGGGGCCGCAAGCGCTGGCAGCGACCACGACACCTGCCACGGCCGTGATGCGGCTGGCATTGGGCCAGCAAGGTGCGAAGTTTATCGCTGCGGCAATTGCACTCTCAACCCTTGGTTTTCTCAGCCAGTCGATTTTGACGGCGCCGCGCGTCTACTTTGCAATGGCTGACGATGGGCTATTCTTTCGCCGGGTAGCGTGGCTTGCTCCCCGCTCACGTGTGCCGGTAGTAGCCATTGTCCTGCAGAGTGTCTGGACGATTGCGATTGCGCTCTCGGGGCGCTATGAGCAGATTCTGAACTACGTGATCGCGATGGACTTTCTGTTTTTCGGACTGACTGCAACGACTATATTTGTCTTCCGGCGGCGTATGGCGCAAGGGGCGATGAACGCGAGCATTGGTTATCGCATGCCCGGTCACCCGGTGACGACGATCGTCTTCGCTGCGATATGTTGGTGGGTGGTGGGTAATACGATCTATCGCTATCCGCAGAACAGCCTCATAGGATTCGGTTTTCTGTTGGCCGGCACGCCCGCGTATTGGTTCTGGAGCCGCAAGGTTCAACGTGATCGGTAAACTGATCTTCACCAGGATGAGGAAGACATGAATAGTTTGCCGGCAGATGCGGTCTCACGTTACATGGCGTGGGCCAAGCTGCATTCGAATGCGCGCTTCAATCTGGCCATCAGCGGGGTGATGGATTATCCCCTGGCAGAATTGCCAGTGCAAATTGAGGACCTGGAGATTGGAGGCACTGGCCCATACGGTTACGAGCCTTTGATGGAGCGCCTGGCAGCGAAAGCCGGCGTGCCGCAGAATTGCGTTGTCTATACGCTCGGCGCATCGATGGCAAACTACATTGCACTATCAGCCGTCGTGCGTCCAGGAGATGAGGTGTTGATTGAACGGCCCACCTACGACCCGCTGCTGGCGATCCTCAATCAACTCGGAGCAAAGATACGTCGCTTCGAACGCCGCGCGGATCGGGGATTCCGGCTGGACTTAGAGGAATTAGAAGGCCAGCTCACAACTGACGTCCGCCTTGTAGTTCTCTGCAACCTGCATAATCCGAGCAGCACGCTCACCGACGACACCACGATGCAGCAGGTCGGCGAACTCGCGGCCAAAGTTGGCGCACGTGTGCTCGTGGATGAGGTCTACCTCGAGACTCTCTTCGACCGGCCATGGCACTCTGCATTTCACCTGGGGCCAAATTTCATCACCACTGCCAGTCTGACGAAAGCCTATGGGCTGAGCGGCATTCGTTGTGGTTGGATACTGGCGCATCCGGATCTGGTGCAATGGATGTGGCAGATTGTCGACTTTACTTACGGAAGCCCGGTGCATCCGGCAGAGCGGCTTGGCGTAATTGCTCTCGACAACCTTGATCGCATTCGCAATCGTTCACGGTCGCTGCTGGAGACAAATCGTTCCCTGCTCAATGCATTCCTTGCGGAGCATCCGGAACTTGATTGCGAGCCCAGCCGGTTCGGCACAACTGTATTTCCGAGGTTGAGGACCGGGGATGTCGCCGCTCTGATCAAATCGCTTCGCGATGAGTTCGAAACGAGCGTGGTACCGGGCGAATTCTTCGAGCAGCCGCAACATTTTCGTGTCGGATTTTGCGGAGCGACAGAGACGGTGCGCGGCGGTCTCGAGAGGCTGAGCGCCGCCCTCAAGGCGTTTCGACAGATTCACGGTGATTCCGATTTAAGCAACACGGCATATGTCGAAACCCGCTAGCAGGAGAGGTCGCTTAATTTCCGTTCGCGCTTTCAATGATTACTGACGGATTCCACACGATGGGATCCACGCGGTTCTGACCGTTGTGCTTCACAATGAATCGCAGCTTGTCGCCTGACGATACGCGCAGGCCGGTAATGTTGTATGTGGTTGGGGTATCGTAACTGGGACGAACCTCCGCCCACCCCTCTTCTGGCCAAACCTGCTTCGAATTAAGCAAGACCCGCACAAAGCATGAGGCCTGATTTTCTGCACTGGGATCTTTGCGGATGGTTCCGGAAGCGCTCACCGTGCCAGCCTCTGGCACCACAAAGGTCCGCGATAGATCGTATTGAGCCGAAGGTTGCATCCAAATGCGTCCGATCCGGCCCAGACCCGAGCCCGTCCATCGCCCCTCGTAACCCCCATTGTCCCAGATCAGGTTGCGATAAGAACCATCCTCCAATGTTTCTTCGTACAGCCATTGTTTCGCTGATTGTGTGGGAGAGAAGTCTCCGAGTGCCTCGTATACACGCAGTGGGCCTCCCGTCTTCTGCGCTGCCACGGCGGCACTACGATTTCCATCACCATCCACTGTGCGAACTTCAAATTTGGCATCAATGTCGCCGCGGGCTGTATCGGAGTGGTCGAAGAAATAAGTTCCCTTTGCGGCCTTACCAATCAGCTTTCCGTTCTTCAGGGCCTCGTAATAGGAAATCCAATTGTCGTCGCTGCCCGGCGACCACGCCAATTCAACTCCCTCCACGCCCAGGTTTGTCCCCAGTTGCTTGACCACATGAGATGGCGGTTGGGGAGGGGTCTTGTCGGTTCCGGATCCAGGATAACGAGTGAGGTTCAGGAATATCAGATCTCCTGCCATCACCTTGTCGAGCTTGATCCCCTCAGACATCAGTTCAGAACCGCTGCGGCGAAGGCGTACGGCGGATTTATCCGCCCAGACGTTGTACGTCTCGGTTGGTACAAGCCCTCGAGGATAGATGACCACGGGCACCATCGAAGATTCCAGTTGAAGTGGCTGTGGCAGCCTTGCGTACTTGAAACCTAGAGCATCTGTCGGCGCGCGGCTCATATCGAGGTTGGCTGTGGCGAGTACTGCGTTGTCCTCGGCCCGCACCAGTGACAGAGTGTATGTTCCACGGTTCGTTCCAGGATCGAATTGACCGATCTCGGTTACCGTCAGTGGCTTGTCAATTTGAAGCGCCATTCCGAAGAAGTGATCCTGCGCCCGACGCTCAACCCCTCGCTTAACAACCTTAGTGAGTAGCGATTCGTCGGTAGAACCCATTTTGTATTTCACATTGAGCGGACCGAATTCCTGCCCGGGAACTCCATAAAACCGAGGAGCTCCGTCAACAGGATCCTCATAGACTCCGGTCGCAAGACTCGCTGCGGTGGTGGTCGACACAGCATTCATTTCACCCGGGCCACCAAGATACCGGTCAGGTGAGTCGGACGCCGATTTTGTCAGCCGGCTGGTTACAAGATACATTGGTCCACGCTTCTCGTGCTTCACCAGGATGACGCCTTTGGCGCCATCGCGGTTCATTCTTTGGAAGTACCAGATCGGATCGTCGTGAGCCACCTTTGGTCGAAAGACATGACTCCACCGGCCAGCAACCCCTTGCGCTACGAGATAGTGATACATCTCCCAGTCTTTGCGGATTGACTCGACATCGGGGCCGTCGCCTGGATCCCGATACCATGTGGGGTCCATCGCAAGATGCGCCCGATCGACATCGGCGTAGTAGGTCTGGTCGTAATCGACGACGTTATGAAGTTTGTCGGGCGGAACAAGCAGCGAAGTGTAGTAGGCGCTGTATGGCCCAACGCCTCCGTCGGTATACTCACCCGATTCCGCGAAGCGGGCGAGGTCATAACTGATCCATCGTCCACCGCCGTCACATGCGTCGATTCCGCTTTGGGGATGGTCGCTCTTAAATTGCTGAAGCAGTTTACGGAAGTTTTGATCGGCAGCAAGTGAGTCAGTATCGTTCACACTGGCAGCCGGGGCGATGTCGTAGCGCCACTGAAAATCCCCCCAGTCACTGACCGAGTCGTTGAGCAGTCTCGCTTGCCAGTCTGCTGTCGCTGGAATCGATTGTTCGAGGGTGTCCTGGCCTCGAATCAACCAATCAGGCTGTTGCTGGGCAACTTTCGACTCGGCCGTAGCCAGAAACGTCGGATACCACAGTACCCATCGCATATCGTGCTTGCGTAAGTAATCGTTGGTGCGCCGCCATTCGGGACCATTCCAGCTACCCCATCGGTCATACCACCCTGCATCGTCCCAGAGAATATCTGTGCCTGTCTCCCGAAGCAGATCGACGTAGCGAAGATCGAGTGCCAAGCGCCGCCCCCAGTTATCCGCACTGGGAGTTCCTCCGTCGCCCACCCAGGGTGGGGGCCAATCGACTGCCCATCGCGTCTTGACGAAATATTCCGGATTTGTGAAATCCCACAAATAGGCGTACTGCCAGTCGAGCAGTTGATTGCCCAGTTCATCCACTCCGCCCGAAAACTGCGCGATGAAAGCTTTGGGTGTCTCAACCCTGCCCCCCGGAGGCAAATCCTTTTCAAATCCGGCCAATTCCAGCCGCATGGTCAGCGGCCGACCTTCCTCATCTCCGATCTCGAAACGCCAATGTCCCATATAGTCCCACCCAACCGCTACACCCTCGGTCGCACTTGGGTTGAGCAGAAACACCAGCGGAAGGAATCCGCTATAGCTTCCGGGTTGGAGTCCGCCGTTAGAGTCTAGAACGCGATGATAAGCCTGATTCATGGGCTCCGACTTCAGGAGCTGACTACCGTTGAAATTTCCTCCGCCGGTGAGGTAATTGAATTGGAGACCCTTGGAACCGAAGCTGCGGACGCTGGTGTGAAGGAAATCAATCTGACTGATCCTGATCGCCTTGCTTCCGGAGTTCTCTATCGTCAGCCACTCGCGAATGACTGGAGTCTTCGGATAAACCAAATAATGCTTGATTACGCTGATGCCGGCACATACCAGTTCGATGTCGAGTTGGATCTCTCCCTGTTTTCCCAAAGCCGCTTTTTCGTCACGCAGTGACCAATTCCAGTTCGGACCGCTTACATCCTGACCGTCTACGACGAAACTGATCTCAGCCGAGGCGCTGAAGGCATCCTGATATTCGCGCCTGGATCTCTTGTTGATGAGGGAGGCAAGCACAAGCTGTCCATCCTTCAGGCGAATTCGTTTCTCCGCGATTGATGAACCAAGAACCCAATCGCTGCCCTCACGCCGCACATAGCCATCCTGGCTCTGCACGTTGCTTTGCGAGGACGCCAAGGAAGCATATGAGGATAGGACAGCTAACAGGAACGCGGGCAGTAAAGATGTGGCCCTGAACCACGGCCGTCCTCGACGGGTTGCCCCAGAGGAGCGATGGCGTAATGAAGCGAAGTTCGCTGTAGGAAGATTCATCTGAACTGCACCTGAAAGGGCGACCATTTGGTCGATCGCGATCCAGTCTATTATGTTGACATTCGTGTTGACAATGTATTCGACGATCATCTAGCCTGCTCGGGCTGATAGAACCGAGGGAGATATGTCGGGATGAAATATCTGCTGGTTGTCCTCGCATCCGTCTTTAGCTACTGCAACCCCATCTGGTGTTCTGACAGCGAGAACTCCTGGCACCTGTCCACAGATGACACGGCAATAACGATAGCTGTTGCAAACGGCGTGCCCATCGTCACGCAGCTCGGCTCGGTCAAGCCCGCCTCTACCTGGCTCGTGGCGCCAGTGCGTGAACCCCTTCTACCGTCTGTCACACAGAACGGCTCTTCACTGCCGACGAAATGGAAGTATGAGAGCGGCGCTTTCGATCCGAAGAGCGGGCAACTGGTATTGCGATTTTCGAATACTGCTCCGGCGCTGATATTGGAGTCTATTTGGCGGGCTCGCCCCGGACGCGGCCCTATAGAGCACTGGCTGACCATCGCCAATCACTCCGGATCGGTGATCACAATCGGCCATCAGGACAGCCTTGTCTTGAGCCATCTCGCCATTCCCTCCGATGACTCCATCGACGCGTGGTCGATCAAACGCGGGGCATCCAACGCCACGCTTGAGGGGGGAACCGTGACTCGTAGCGTCGGGAAAAATTCCGACGAGACTCTTGTCAGCGACCCTACCGATGGCGCGAGCCCTGTGCCGTGGCTGGCACTACAGGTTGGCGTGTCGCGCGGACTATATGTTGGTTGGGAGTTTTCAGGCGTTGGGCGGATCCGTTTTCACGGCCTCTCGGGCACACTCAATGACCCCGCATTAGGCCCTTCGACTGCGCCTGGCGAACTAGGCATCGAAGTCGGCAACCTCAAAGACTTCAAGACAGATGTTCCTGCAGGAGAAACCTTCCTCGTCCCGCCAGCCTTCGTTGGCTGCTACTCAGGCGATATCGACGACGGCAGCTACAGCCTGCATCGCTTCATCATCGAGAAGCTGGTTCCACGTTTTCCTCCGGGATATGAGCATCCCACCTTGGCCTATAACCTTTATCTCGATAGCGGGGGCCCGAACGCCGAGGAAAAGGGCGTACTTCGGAGTGCCGCTTTCGCAAAGGAATTGGGTTTTGAAACCTTCGTCGTCGATGCGATGTGGTTCCCGCAATCGGGCGCATGGTATTGGGACCCGAAGCGATTTCCCAATGGGCATAAGCCTATCGAGGAATATGTGCACCAACAGGGCATGAAGTTTGGACTCTGGATGGCATACACGCAGGGCTCAAGTTCAGACGACCCAAGAGCCCTGAACATCAAAGACCACCCTGATTGGTTTAATGCTCCGCCCAAACTTGATCCCGAGGGTCATATTAACTGGGACGCGCAGATTGACCTGGGCTACGATCCGGCCCGAGACTGGGCGGAGCGATCCACGCAGCGAGTGGTGTCCGAATATAAAATCGACTATTTCAAGACCGATTACACGCCCATCGTCACCAAGTGTGTGCAAACAAACCATCGCCACCACTATGGAGTAGACGTCAGCTACTGGTCGACGCTTGGCTACTATGCGGTCCAGGAAGCCCTGCTGGAGAAATTCCCCAACCTCATCAATGAGGGATGTTCCGGCTCGGGTCACATCAAGGATTTCGGGGACATACAGCGAGTCCACATGATCGCGATCAACGACACGCTGTCGTCGCTGCCGAATCGGCAGGCTATCTATGACTCGACCTTTGCCTTCCCACCGTCAGTTCTCATGGACTATACCTATGAGAATTTTTACGATACGGTCTCCGATGCCCCGGAGCCGTACTTCTGGCGATCTTCCATGATGAACCAATGGCAGATCGATCCCACGCACAGTGCGTCGTGGACACCGGAACAGCGCGCAAACGTCAAGAAGGCGACAGATATCTATAAATCCTGGGTTCGGCCGATCCTGCAGGATGTCCAGGTTCACCATATTTTGCCCCGGCCGGATGGATATCACTGGGATGGCATGTTCTATTGGAGCCCCAGCCTCAAGCGTGGAACCCTGTACATCTTCCGCCCTAATAGCACCGAGGGTATGCAGCACATTACTGTTAAGGGGCTAAACGCAGATACGAAGTACACTGTCCGCTCGGAAGATCATTCAACTCCGGACGCAATGTACTCTGGCAAGGATTTGATGACGACCGGACTGACAATACAGTTGGCGGCCAGGTACACCAGCGACCTTCTCTACTTTGAGGAAGCGCACTAGAAATGATTTCACATTTTGACGCAGATCACGGGCCCCACTTAAAGAATGCGGCCTCACGAAGGCGCCTGTTTCGATGGCAGTGCAGCCCCCAGTCCATCCTCTGGCTCGCAGGTCTCATTGCTCTTCTCACACTCAATGGGAAGCCGGCCTACGGACGCACGCCCGAGAACCAGCAGGAGACGAATTCATGGGTGAAAGAACATCTGTTGAATCCAGAATCCCGCCCGCCGTTCTCCTTCGTCTATGGCCGGCAGACATCCGCGTCCTTATTGAAAGCTTGGCCAAGAACAACCGCCAGCAAACAACTCGATGGCAGCCGTACAGAGCACACCGTTGCCTGGACTGACCCGAAGACACACCTAAGCGTTCTCTATTCGGCCGTCACATACGCGAACTCTCCCGTTGTGGAGTGGACCATTCATTTTGCCAACGATGGCAACGCGGACACCCCCATACTTGAGGAAATCCAGGCCCTCGATATCTCAATTCCCGTCACCGGCCAGAGCATTCCTACGATCGTCTATTCCCGGGGCTGCGGCGGTATGGATACCTATGCGCTGCGGAAGCAGCCGTTGAATCAACTCGAGTCACTTCGGCTTTCTAACCCCGGCGGCGGCAAGACCGTCGAGACAATCCCCTTCTTTGACATCCAGATCGACGGGCGCGGCATGATCGGCACGATCGGATGGCCAGGGACGTGGGCCATGACGTTCTCCCGTTCGACTGAAGCCGCGATTGCGGTCACCGCCGGTATGCAGAAGACGCATCTCGTTCTCCACCCAGGTGAGGAGATCCGCACGCCGCAGGTCCTGCTGCTGCCCTGGAGCGGCGATGACATCGATGCGCATAACGTCCTGCGCAGACACGTCCTGAAATACCACACACCGCAATATGAAGGACAGCCCGTCGTTTTGCCGGTCTCTCACCTTGGATGGGGCGGTATGAAGACTTCCACGAGCCTTCGTCTTCTCGATCAAATAACGCAGGAAAAAATCGGCTTTGAAACCTTTTGGATGGATGCCGGATGGTATGGCGCGGATCGCGAGGTGGAGGAGTTCCAGGTTTTTGGCCGCGAAGACTGGTTCCTGCACGCCGGCAACTGGAGAGTCAATGCAGTGGCGCATCCCGACGGCCTGAAGCCCATCAGTGATGCCGTTCACGCAAAGGGCATGAAATTCCTTCTCTGGTTTGAACCGGAGCGCGCTGTGGTTGGAACGCCCCTCACGATCTCACATCCTGAGTGGTTCATCGGAGAAGAAGGAACGAACTTCGAAGGAAATGACGCCCGGCCCTTCGTGAAGTTCCGCCTTTTCGATTTCGGTAATCCGGCGGCACGGCGATACATGATCGACTCGATGTCGGACCTGATTACCAGCCAGGGCATCGATATCTACCGGCAGGACTGCAATTTCGCGCTTGCCCCTTTCTGGGCGCAGAATGATTCGCATGACCGTCAGGGAATCACCGAAATTCGCTACGTAGAGGGTCTGCTTGAGTTCTGGGATGAGCTGAGGAAGCGGCATCCGCAACTTATCCTCGACGTTGTTCAGCGCGGAGACCTGGAAACCATATCGCGCGCCGTGGACCTGAGCCGTGCAGACTACCCTGTGTCACCAGACGCGGATCCAATCGGCAACCAGGTCAGCACCGAGGGTCTCGCCTATTGGCGGCCGCATTATGGGACTCTGCAGCAGATTCGCCCTCGGGATACCTACCGCTTCCGCAGTGGCTTCGCTCCCGGGCTTGGCTTCGCGCTTTTCAATGTAGCCGGAACAAAGGATCAGATAGGAAAGTTCATCCCGCCTGACTTTCCTTTTGACTGGCTCCGCACTCAGGTAGAGCAGCTCAAGCAGATACGGCCCTATTATTACGGCGACTACTATCCTCTATCGCCATGCAGTCAGAATACGGATTGCACCACTGGATGGAATGATGAACACAGCGCAGCCTTCGAGTGGGCTGCCTGGCAGTTTAATCGCCCCGAGCAGGGCGACGGAGTGATCCAGGCCTTTCGCCGGGACAAGAGCAATGACCAGGCTAAGGAACTTCGGCTGCGAGGACTCGATCCGAAAGCGACCTACAAGGTTTCGGATCTCGACGGAAAATTTACGACGACGATTTCCGGAGCAGACTTGATGCAGAAGGGTCTTCAGGTAGGCATCGCGGATGCGCCTGGAGCAACTATCCTCGTCTACAAGAAAATCTGAGAGGTCCAGCGAGATGGCAGAAGTAGGACGCAGCTTGGCGAATAAGCGGCTGCTGGTGACGGGAGCCGGTACCGGCATTGGCAGGCAGATCGCCCTCGAGTTTGCGCTTCAGGGAGCCGATGTTGTGCTGCATTACAGCCATGAGCCGGCAGGCGCCGAGTCGGCTCTCAAGGAGATCCACTCTATGGGCCGCAGGGCAGCGATCGTCCAGGCCGACTTCAATGACGACGAGGCGGCTAACAGGCTCGCTGATGCTGCTCTGGAATTTCTTGGTCAAGTTGATTGTCTCGTAAACAATGCCGGAATTACATTCAACAGTCCGTTTCTCAAGATCAAGAACGAACAATTCGATGCGCTGATGAATGTGAACTTTCGCACCCCATTTTTCCTTACCCAGAGAATCGCAGCGGAGATGATCCAACATGGCGGAGGAGCAATCTGTAATCTTTCGTCGATTCACGGCCTGCAGGGAGCACCCGAGCATAGTGCATATGCGGCGACAAAAGGAGCGATTATTGCATCGACTCGCGCCCTCGGCGTTGAATTGGGTCATAAAGGAGTGCGAATCAACGCCATCGCGCCTGGCTGGATCACAGTCGAGAGCTACTGGGGCGCAATTCCCGGCTTTGATGCTGATAGAGCAGCAGAGCAGGCGCGGAATTCAATCCCTGTCGCACGTTATGGAGTCCCATCAGATGTCGCCAAACTAGCGGCGTTCCTATGCTCGGACGACGCCGGCTTCATTACGGGCCAGACAATCGTGATCGATGGCGGAACAACAGCACTAATGTCGTTGATCTCTGATTTTAGAAATGAGTCCACGGCGCGATTTGGCCGAAGATATGTACCCGACCACTAAAGGACGAAGATGAAAGCATGTTCTTACCTTATCCCAAGGATCTGCATTGAGTTCGTAGTTTTCTTCGAAGTACTCGCGACTTGTAGTGCTTTGATTCATTCCGGTAGGAATACCTCACATGATCGCCTCGCTGGCCACAGGAGATATTCCGAAAGAATTGGTTTGCCTGACGGATGCTCCAGTTGAGAACGATGTTCGGACAAAGCTTCGCTCTTTGCACGCCGAGACTCAGCGCTAAGTGCTAAGGACTCCAAAGACAGATTTCTAAGAACGCCCGGCCTTCCACGATGGCACGTCCAGAAGAATTAGAACGTCAGCGCATCTCCCGAACGTCGCGCGACTTCGACTGCGGCACGTCCGCACGGTCTGGCGTTATCTGCGGATATGAAGGATTTCCAGGGTTTTTAGGTGTGGTTTGACCATTAAAAGGCCAGTTGAAAAACGCCGGATTCTGCAGCGCTGCTGTGACGCTCAGAAAAATCTCACCATTATGGTGTGCACGGACCTGGATAGCAAAAGCGTCAGTTTTAGCGGGACCGGTGGCCTTCCCAGCAACCTTGGCCGGCACAGCACTAGCAGTTCCTTGCGGCAGGGCACTCTTGGGAGGTCTTGGCGCGGATGGAACTGATTCATACCCAAAAGCGTTTGATGGAGGTCGTTTCGGGATACCCTCAGCCCGAATGCGGCGAGCTGTAGCCTCGGAAGGTATTTCAGGTAGGGCGAGAAGCACCTTCAGATAGGCAGGTGTTAGCTCAGCGGCAACAGGTCCAGCTGGTTTTATGAACCGTTTCAGTTCTTTCTGTGCTTTATCAAAGGCAGCCTGATCAATAGGAAGGCTATACACGGTGCGACTGGATGCTTCGTAATTTCTGTATAAGCCGCCATCGGTGAGGTTGTTCGATCCGACGATGATTTCAGCGTGATTTTGCCAGCGCAGCAAGTAGATCTTGGGATGGAAAGTAACACCAAACATCCTGTTCTTCACGACGATGACAGACACGCCCCAGGATGCGACTTCCTGCAGCACTTCTTTGCTAGTGCCTCCTAAGTCGACCCCCAACACCAAACGGGCGTCACGCCCCGCGGCTTTAATTTCAGCAATCTTCGGTTTCAATCTGAGCACAGTAGGCAGAGAGGCAAAGGCCGATACAGCAACGAACTCTAACGGTGTGCCTCGCTTGGCAATGACACCATCGATCATGTCGCCGACGCGCGTGTCGGGCTGGCTGATGAATTCAGTTTCCATTGAAAGACTTCGTTTGTTTCATCATTTGTCCGGAGAGAATTCTGTTCCGTGCCGGATTCCTGTAAAGGTTGAAGAATTTGGCGTATTGAGTGATTCTATAGGCCGTTAGCGGGTAAACAGGAAGCGTTTTGCTAAGGTGGGCCTTGTTCACAATTGGATACGGAATGGCTAAAAACGGGTATAAATGGATATTTTCTTGCTATCGGGTATGAATTGGGTAAAAATGGGTAAAAATGGATATTGCCCATGCCCGACATCAAGAACATCACGATTACGCCCGAAATCCTCATGCTCATCACCGAAATCGAGGAGTTCAAGGGGCGCTGGAAAGTCATTGAGACCTTGGCTCCGGAGAGGCTAACGAGCCTGCGGCGGATCGCCACAATCGAGAGCGTGGGATCGTCAACGCGCATAGAGGGCGCCAAACTCAGCGACGCGGAGGTGGAGAAGCTGCTTTCCAGCCTGCGCAGTGAGTCGTTTGCCAGCCGCGACGAACAGGAAGTGGCGGGCTATGCCGACGTCATGGACATGATCTTCGACGGCTATGAATCCATCACCACCACAGAAAACCATATCAAGCAGCTGCACGGCGCACTGCTGAAGTACAGCGCCAAGGACCAGGACCATCGCGGCGATTACAAGAAGGTCACCAATCATGTCGAGGCCTTCGGTCCCGACGGCAAGAGCATTGGCGTGGTTTTTGAGACCGCCTCCCCTTTTGAGACGCCCGGCTGGATGAAGGAACTCGTTGACTGGTTCAACCGGTCCGTCGAGGAGGAAAGCCACCATCCTCTGATCCTGATCGGGATTTACATTGTGGTGTTCCTGGCGATCCATCCGTTCAAGGACGGCAACGGCAGGCTCTCGCGTGTGCTGACAACCCTGCTGCTGTTGCGCGCCGGCTATGGCTATGTCCCCTACAGCTCAATGGAAGGCGTCATCGAGCGTAACAAGGACAGCTATTACCTCGCGCTACGCCGTACCCAGCAAACAATCCGCAAAGAGGAACAGAACTGGGAGCCCTGGCTGGTGTTCTTCCTGAAGACCATGGCGAAGCAAAAAGACAATCTCGCCGCGAAGGTGCAGGAGGAGCAGGCGCTCCGCGCGACCCTGCCGGCGCTTTCCCGCCAGATCCTGGAGCTGGTGAAAACGCGCGGCGAAATCACCGTCAAGGAAATCGAGGATTCAACAGGCGCCAACCGCAACACGATCAAGGTGCACCTCAAAAAACTCGCCGAGCAGCATTACCTGGTGCAAGTCGGCAAAGGGCGTGGCGCGCGTTACACAATCAAATAAGTCTGGGGCGTGGTCGGACCTAAATAGCTCCTCCCCTCGCTTTTGTGTGCACAAGCCTGATGCCCTGCCGTCGAAGTTCGACGCGCACTTGGCCTTTTGCCCCCTGGCCTCTCCGTTGAAACTCCGCCTTTCTATTGCCGAGCATGCTGTCCTCTCCAGCGTCCATGTCGGTGGGTGTGATCCGGTTTTCGTGGTCATAAAGCCCAGAAAGGGCGCTCCTACCCTTTCTGGAATGGCTGGCGCATGTCCGAAGCGTAGGACTTGTCAGGGATGAAGACTTTAGGATTCACCGCGTAAGCGGCACGGATGCGTCCTTGACAAGTTCGTGAGTGAAGGACTGGCGGGATGGTCAAGGAAGGGCTGCCTTAGAAGTCCTTCCTTGGGAAGCGAAAGCCCTTGATGGGCTTGAGCTTCCAGATCTCTCCATTCATCGGGTTATTGGGAACGCCATGTGCGTTAGATAAGTTATTGATCTTAGTTAATAGAGTTAGAGGTTGAATCAAGACCAGATCTCACCGAAAAATCAATGGCATGTACAACCGGCCTGTTCCTGATTACCCGAGCCTTTGTTCCTGATCACCCGAGGCAATCGTTCCCGATATCCCGATCTTTCGTTCCCGATCCCCCGAAAAGCCAATACTTATCCACAAGTTAAGGTATGTCCCACATTGATTCAAGTGCCCGTTCCCGATTACCCGATGAAATTTTACTAAGCTACTGATTCGCCACAAGAGTGATCGGAAAGAAGATCGGTTCATCGGGTAATCGGGAACGCCATTATGCGAGCTGGGCGCGGTTTCGGGCATGATGCTTTCTCACCCACCCTTGGAATGCGGCCTCATAATCCTTGGGAATCCTGCTGGGATCAGCGTCGAGCCATTCATCGAAATCATGCTGAAGCGCATAGATATCCCAGCCCGGACATTCATTACGGATGCTGACAATTGTGCGCTCTGAAAGCGTCCGGATAATCGGACGCAGCAAAGGCAGATCCCTGGCTGCAGGCTCACTGGTCGGTTGGGCGGGGCGTATTCGAGGCGGTTGCTTCAGATTGGGTTTCCACTCCTGATGTCCCCCCTCCCCTACATGTTCACGCTTCACCATATGCACCAGAGGTTCTCCGTTGGATTCGGAAGGAATGGCAAGCGAGAAACCGGGAAGATCATTGCACTCGATGATGCGCAGGATTTCGAACTTGAAACGACGGTAGGTCCCTTCCGCGCCCGATTTATCAAACAGCACCGGCATCGTAATCCCGAAACCATTCGCACCGTTGCCGCCGGCATGCTTGCGGGCAACGCGGTATAGCCAGCGCTCGCGACCTCCGGTAATGGAAAAATAGGCAGGATCGATCGACAGTACGCCGCCATCCTCTGTCACGCCGCGGTAAAACCAGTCAGACACCGTAAGCGTCACGCCCTTGCTTTCCTTCGTCTGTGCGTCGATCAAATCATCCCACTGGTCGATCCAGCTGAACATCGTTGTTTTTTGCCCTCGCTTCACTCGTATGTTGGTTGTAACGACGGTGGTCTTAAGCCGCTCCAGGGCATCACGGAGATGGGCGTATTCCCGGCCGCCGGTCGCACGGCCGATGGCCTTCAGCAAATCGTGCGGCTGGAATTTCAGTTCACGCGGTATGTCGTTCGTTCCGCGATTCTTCATATCGCAGAGCACCGATGCTGCCCAGATGAGAATGTCCGCGTCCCAGATCGTCGCCATGCCATAGTCCTGGTGCGGCTGGACGGTTACGAAGATGCCATCGTTCTCATTGATATACTCGATCGGCTTCATGCGCTTTGGTTTGGACAGCGAGAAGAACGGCCGCTCCATCGTGTCTTTCTGGTCGCGGAATTTGAGATCGACAATGGTCGGGAGGAAAAGGTCAAACTGGGGATTGTAAAAGCGTCCCCTGCTCATGTGGAGTGCTTGAGTTCGCGTTGCAGCGCCTCGACGGCACGCTCAAGCGTATAACCGAGCACCCAGTCTTCGGCTTCCGTTATGGCATAGAAGGCGTCGACGGTTTCCTTGAGCGCCTTGATATTGAACTGCACGTTGCGGCCGGTACGGTAGCGACGGATCGCACGCTTTGCGGGCGCTTCGGTTTTCGCCGCGGCGGGCTCGCGGCTCTTGAAGTTGGCTGCCTGCGAAACCGCCCTCACCTGCTCTGGCGCCGGCGCTTTGGTGTCAACGGCGGCCTTTGGAGCGAAGCTGCCGACATCAAGAGCCAGTGATTCCTCGTCGCCAAAGATGCTTGCACGCGTTTTGGACATCACGCCACCTCTTCCTGCTTTCTCGCCGGGGAGCCAGCCTTCAGTGTTTCGATCACTTCGCCGGCAAAGGTGCGCGCATTCAATCGCGCTGCTGGAAGATTGGCTACCTGCGTTGTGTCAAGATCCGCAAGTGTGCCTCCGAAGGCAAAGACGGCCCGGTAAGCTTCGCGTTCATGAATCTGGAACACCGAACATCGGTACACCGTTCTCGGCGAATTCCGCTTCGATGCTTTGCAAGGTTCTCGTCCGGATCGCCGGGCTTGTGCGGGTGAACAAAATGGCAAACGGAATCTTCTTTTGAAATGCTTTCTCCTGGCTCCTGACCAGCTTGATGGCCTTCACCGCCTCGGTCGCATCGAGATTCGAGCCTTGCGAAGGAATAATTACCAGATCGGCGCAGCTCATCGCGAAGCCGGCCATCATGGACGCCGTGCCCTCCAGATCCACAATCACGAACGTGGTTTCGAGAGCGGCCTTCTCAATCGTGTCGATGATTGTGTCTTCCGTCGAGGTGTCGATCACGACCAGCTTGTCGGGCTTGCCAGGAAGAGCCGCCCATTGGCTGAGCGGCCTGTTGGGATCGGCGTCGATCATCGTCACCGAGCCTCCATGGCTGGCAAGTTCGGTCGCAAGCAATACCGCCGCGGTGGATTTTCCGACGCCCCCCTTGGGGCTTGCGAACACAATCGTTGGCATATAGGGTCCCAGATGAGTACTAAATCTGGGGCACTTTAGCGGAGAGGCACCGGATACTCAAGAGGAATCGGAAAGCTATCTGTTTGGTACTAGATAGCCCTCTGTGGGCTATCGGATATCCGATGGATATCGGATAGCTGACTACGACGGAGAGAAGACGGACGCACCTGCCGGCGTCAAAGTGCGGGCAGCAAAATCGGATCGGCGATCGCACACCTGTTGTTGGTGAGGGCGGTGAATTTCACTTCGACGCCACCACCTGACTGCCCATAGAGCGGAACGGATGCGCCACATTCCAGGATCGTCCCGGCAACCGGCTGCAGCTCGTACCGAAAGCAGGCAGGCATCAGGTTGGGGAGTGCGAAGCGCGCCACAGCCGCAAAACCAGTTGGGGCAAAGGGGACTTCCGATGCCGGCGCGGCGTAAGTATCCGCCGCGATGGCTGGAGGAATGGGGACCCTGTCGATTCTCCGGCTCGTTGGATACGACTCCCAGCGATAGATAATCGTGTCCGAAAGCGTCGTGGTCTGAAAGGGAAGGTGACCGTAGATCGAAGGCGGCAGCGGAGGGGTAGGGGGCAACGGTCCAATCGGCGTCACAGGACCGAGCGCGCTCCAGAGCGATTGCGCAGCCGCGGCCGGTGTCGTGGCCGTTAATGCCGGCGCATCAGTCAGTCTGCGCAGCCATTGTTCAAAAGCGGCTATGCGACCTTCCTCTGAAAGACCAGATCTTAACCAAGGCTGTTCAAGATAAGAGGTATCAGGCTCGCTGAAGCTATTCTCATTCAGCAATATGCCCACGCGGCAGCCGATGACGAGATAGAAATCGTCGTAGCTGGATCGTCCGAAGTGGAGATCCATGCCGCTCTCAGGCGAGACAGCAAAGCTGTCCTGATCCTGGCTTCGTAGTCGTAGCAGTTCCATAGGCGCTTCTTTCTTGGCTGAAATGTTCGCAGTAGAAGGTGTGGATTCTCGGCCGTGGCGAGACGAAGCTCGGCCGTGAGAATGCCATCAGAGCATTCTTGCAGGGCAGGGGACAAGCAAAAACAAGATGAAAGCGAATATCGTCAGTCCGCGCCTCGATTCGAGGCGAATCCCTTCGTGCCAATTGGAATGAATTGGAATGAAAACGCGAACTGACGGGTCTGCAAGTTGTTGAAAATGTGGTGGCCAGAGACGGGATCGAACCGCCGACGCCGGCCTTTTCAGGGCCGCGCTCTACCACTGAGCTATCTGGCCTTGGCGTGAATCCAAGGGCGATCGGAGTGACCGCTCGAGGTGTGTCTGAAGGCGCGATGGGCCGGAGAAAGGAACACTACCAGCGACGGCGTATCGTCAAACAACCTGTATCAGTATAACAAAAACCGTGCATGGAAATGGATTCCACTATCCAGTTTCAATGCTTCCGCTGCCGTCGAAGACGACTCCGTATCCAGGTGATCGGTGCCACTCGTCATCCGATGCCATACACTGGGGGACACCGCATTCTCGGGGGCTCTTTCGATGATCTGGATCCTACGGCGCACGTTGCTGTTCGTCTCCCTTCTCGGTGTTTTAAATCTTGCGGATGCACAAAAACCAGCCGCGAAGCCAGTCGCGCAAAAGCAAATTCCGCAAACCGCCTCAGCCTCCGAGGCACGGACCGCAAAGGCATTCGAAGAAGCGCGAAAGCAGGGTCCTCTGGCGCTCCGTGCATTTCTTTACCGCATGCCCAAGGGCGCCGATCTTCACAGTCATCTGTCCGGCGCCATCTACGCCGAGTCGTGGATCCGTGCGGCGGGCGAAGATCACCTCTGCGTTGATACCAAGACCCTCGCTTTCGTGAAGCCTGATGCCGGCCAATATACCGGCACTGACGAGCAGGGCAAGCACTTCGCTCCCATATGCAAGGCCGGTCAGGTGGCAGCCAGCGACGTACCGCTGAATCAGCACCTCTATGACGAACTGATCGACGCCTTTTCCATGCGCACCTTCGTTCCAGTGACGGCTGATTCCGGCCACGATCACTTCTTCCGCACCTTTGATGAGTTCGGAGGCACCGACAAGCGCCACATGGGCGAGTGGCTGGACGAGGTGGCCACGCGGGCCGCCGCTCAGAATGAGCAGTATCTCGAGCTGATGGATACACCTGACTTCAAGAACGCAGCAGCCCTCGCTACGAGCATTGGCTTCACCCCGAACTTCGTCGAATACCGCGAGAAGCTCCTCGCCGCCGGGATCAAGGACAGCCTGCCTTCTATCAGCGCGGCTCTTGATCGCGCCGAAGCCGACCGCAAGCAGCGCGAGCACTGCGGAGACACCGACGCCCAACCCGCCTGCTCGGTAAAGATCCGCTTTATCTACCAGGTGCTGCGCGGCCTGCCTCCGGAGATCGTCTTCGCGCAGGTCCTGCTCGGATTTGAGGCCGCAGCCGCCGACCCGCGCTGGGTGGGCATGAACTTCGTGCAGCCCGAGGACGGCTACATTGCCATGCGCGATTACCGCCTGCAAATGCAGATGCTCGACGCCGTGCACGGCTCTTATCCCGGAGTGCATATCAGTCTGCACGCCGGCGAACTCGCACCGGGCATGGTGCCACCCGATGGGCTCACCTTCCACATACGCCTGGCAGTCGAGCAGGGCGAAGCGGAGCGAATCGGGCATGGCGTGGATGTGATGTACGAAGACCGCCCCTACGAGTTGCTCAAGGAGATGGCCGCCAAACACGTCATGGTCGAAGTGAACCTCACCAGCAACGACGTCATTCTGAACATCAAGGGCGACGATCATCCCTTTGAGATTTATCGCCGCTACGGCGTGCCTGTCGCGCTATCTACTGACGACGAGGGCGTGTCACGCATTGACCTCACCCACGAATATGTGCGCGCTGCGGTTACGTATCCGCTGAGCTACCGGGATTTCAAGAAAATGGTACGTACCAGTCTGGAGCACAGCTTTCTGCCGGGCGGCAGCATCTGGCAGCTTTCCACCCCGGAGACGCTGGACAAGCCGGTAGCGGCCTGCGCCTCGCAACTCGGCCAGGATACGCCCGAAGGAGACTGCGCCGATCTCATATCCGGAAGCGAAAAAGCGCAGCAACAATGGGAGCTTGAACGCAGGTTTCACACGTTTGAGGCAAGCTTCTGAGAGATGCGTATCGTCTTTTCGACATTTGGAACCTTCGGCGATGTCAATCCCCTGATCGCGCTTTCGCTTGAGCTGAAGCGGCGCGGGCACACGCCTGTGTTGGCGATCCCGGGAATGTTTCGCGAAAAAGTCGAACCCCTCGGCATTGAGTTTGCCGCCGTGCGCCCCGATCAGGACCCCCACGACAAGCAGATGGTCGAAATGATCTGGGATATCAAAAAGGGCACCGAGCGCGGCCTGCGCGAGTTCCTTTTTCCTGCGATCCGCGACAGTTACCACGACCTGCTCGAAGCGGTCATCGCCAACGGAGGCGCTGATTTGCTGGTCACGGGGGAACTCGCCTATGCAGGACCCATCGTCGCGGCAAAGACGGGCATTCCGTGGGCTTCTTACGTTCTTGCCCCGCTCTCCTTTTTCTCCGGATACGACCCTCCGGTACTCCCGCCCTATCCCACCCTTTCGAAGGTGCAGTCCCTCGTGCCAGGCGTTGGCCATCTCGTGCCGCGCTTTGCCCGCCTGGTCACGCACAACTGGTCGAAGCCCATCTACGACTTGCGTCAGGAACTCGGCATCAACCGCGGAGAGAACCCTATCTTCGACGCGAAGCACTCGCCGCGACTGGTGCTGGCACTCTTCTCGCGCGTTCTGGGAGATCCGCAACCCGACTGGCCGCCGAATACGCTCATAACTGGGTTTGCATTCTATGATGGCGACGCCGGCAAGATGGACCTCGCGCCGGAGATTCAGCAATTTTTTGACGCAGGACGGCCGCCTCTGGTTTTTACGCTGGGATCGGCCGCTGTCATGGCTGCGGGCGACTTCTACGAGCAGAGCGCCCGGGCGGTGGAATTACTTGGTGAGCGCGCGATTCTGCTGGTTGGCAATGAGCCGCACAACCGGCCACGCTTCGCGCTATCCGACAAAATCTGCGTTGCCGCCTACGCGCCTTTTTCGCAGGTTTTTCCGCGAGCATCCGCGATTATTCATCAGGGGGGAGTGGGCACCACCGCGCAGGCGCTCAGAGCCGGCCAGCCGATGCTGGTGATGCCATACAGCCACGACCAGCCGGACAATGCACGACGCGTGCGCCATCTCGGTGTTGCGAAGGTGATCCAGCGAAAGGAATACACGGCGGAGGCTGCAGCAAGGAAAATCAAGGACTTACTAGACGAGCAGAGCTATGCCGAGCGGGCAGCTGAAATTTCTCGTAGGGTCTCACTTGAGAACGGCGCGGCCACCGCCTGCGACGCTCTCGAACGCATCGTCGAGAAAAAAGCCTGACTTTAACGGAAAAGTCAGCGAGGACGTGCCTAAGCCCGCCCTCGCTGACTTTCACTTGCTAACTGTCTTTTAACTGTCTGCGTCTATTAGAGAGGCTGAACATCAGATGCTTGCCAGCCTTTTGGCCCCTTAACGACGTTGAACTGGACAGCTTGACCTTCTTGCAGACTCTTGAAGCCATTTGAGCTGATTGCCGAATAGTGCACGAAGACATCTTCCCCATTCTGGCGAGAGATGAAGCCGAAGCCCTTCGCGTCGTTAAACCATTTCACAGTGCCTTGTTCCATTTTGATGCTATTTCCTAGATTGAATTGCGCTTGAAGTGAATCGGAGCCAAACTGGCAGATTCTTGCTGGACGGCAGGACTGCTATTACCCGGTTCGGTTCTAACGCCACTTTAGTTTAGCAGACTTTCCCAACCCACCCGGAAAATATCCTCAATTTTTGGATCGACTTAAGTAAAGGCTTCCCCGCGGGGCTTTCCTTGCTCCGCCTTTGATCGCGCGATGTATTCTGTTGGCCTCATGAATTCCGACATCGCCGCTGATCTGTTGACTCAGGCCCTTGACCGGCTGAAATCCGAGTTTTCTTCGCTGCCCAAGGCGCGATTCGAAGGCGGGACCCTTTCCGAAGACGAAGCTGCCATGGCAGCGGTGCTCGAGCAGGCTGCCCATCGCATGGGCGACAATTATCCCTATTTCCACCCCCTGTATGCCGGCCAGATGCTGAAGCCGCCCCATCCTATCGCCCGCGCCGCGTACGCGATGGCCTCATGGCTTAATCCAAACAATCACGCTCTCGATGGCGGCCGCGCCAGCTCCCGCATGGAGATCGAGGCAGTGCACGAAATCGCCGCCATGTTCGGCTGGGACACGCACCTCGGCCATCTGACCAGCGGGGGGACTTTTGCCAATCTCGAGGCTTTGTGGGTGGCCGGGCAACTGGCTCCGGGCAAGGCCATCGTTGCCTCAGAGCAGGCTCACTACACACACAGCCGCATCACGGATGTACTGAAGATTCCATTTCGGACCATCTCGACGGATTCGCGCGGCCGGATGGATATCGCCGCCCTCGAAGAGGCGCTTCGGAGCGCAACTGTTGGCACCGTCGTCGTCACTCTCGGCACGACCGCGCTAGGCACCGTCGATCCGCTGGATAAGGTGCTCGAGTTACGGGAGCGCTACAATTTCCGAGTCCACATAGACGCGGCCTACGGCGGATACTTCAAACTCGCGTCGAATCTCGGACTGGACGCTGCCCGCGCCTTCGCTCGCATCGATGAAGCCGACTCGATCGTGGTCGATCCGCACAAACATGGGCTGCAGCCTTATGGCTGCGGCTGTGTGCTCTTCCGCGATCCCGGGACCGGGCGCTTCTACAAGCACGATTCTCCATACACTTACTTCACCTCCTCAGAGCTGCATCTCGGCGAGTTCAGCCTGGAGTGTTCCAGGGCCGGAGCCTCAGCCGTGGCGCTTTGGGCCACGCAGCGGTTGCTGCCGCTTCGGCGGGGCGGCGAATTCGCCCATGGGCTCGAGCACTCCATTGAGGCTGCGCGCGCGCTTTACGCGAGGCTCGAGTCCGATGGCCCCTTCATCCCGGGGCCCACGCCGGAGCTGGACATCCTCACCTGGGCGGTGAGAGCTCCCACGGTGGAGGAGTCTACACACCTCGCACAGATGGTCTTCGATCGTGCCGCCGTACAAGATCTTCATCTGGCCCTCGTGCGGTTGCCGGTAGCATTTCTCAGGAGTGAGGCGGAGCAACCGGAGCAAATCTGGACCGGCGCAGCTGACGACGCCAAGGTGACTTGCCTGCGCTCCGTTCTCATGAAGCCTGAACACCGTGAATGGGTTGACGAAATCTGGAAGCGGCTGAAGCTGGCTGCCGGCTAAACCGTTCGCGGCGCACAGGAGGGGTGCGAATGAAACTGGCCACGGTCAATGCCCGCTGCTATACTGCGTGCGATTTCTCGAGGAAAATTTGACCGGCTCAGCGATTGTGCCTCTCGTTTTGAAAGCGGATACATTCTCGGTGAATGTACTGCCGGAACTTGGGGGAAAGATCGCGTCGATTTCGCGGAATGGAATCGAACTCCTGCAGCAGCCCCTCCTGCCTTATGCTCCGCGCAACGCAACCATGGCATTTGAAGAGAGCGATGCGAGCGGCTTCGATGAGTGCCTGCCTTCGGTTTCAGCCTGTGAGATCGACACTCCATCGGGCAGGCGCTTTATTCCTGATCACGGAGAAGTCTGGCGTCTGCCATGCACCGTCACTCAACAAACTCCGCAGGAAGTGCAATTGACTGCGAGCGGCACTGTGCTTCCACTGCGTTTTGAACGGAAACTGCGTGTTCTCGCCGATTCACCTCGCCATGGAGCTGCCACGCTCCATATCGATTACCGTGTCGAGAACCTTGGACAGGACACACTTCCCTATGCATGGTCGGCGCATCCACTTTTCGCCGTCGATCAGGGCGATCGCATTGTCGTTCCGCCTTCGGTGAAGGAAGTGACGGTCGAGGGCTCGGTGCGGAAACGGCTGGGCGCAAAAGGGTCAATTCATCCCTGGCCGTTCGTTGAGCTGGCCGCCGGGGAAATCGCAGAGCTTGACCGCGTCGGCCATGTAAGCGATAACATTGGCGACAAGATTTATGCCGAGGCTCCGGATGAAGGCTGGTGCGCTATTGAGCGCCGGAGCGCCGGCCTTCATGTAAAGGTTGAGTTTGATCCCGCACTGTCTCCCTTTCTCGGACTCTGGCTTTGCTATGGAGGGTGGCCCGAAAACGGCATGAACCGTCAATACTGCGTTGCTCTCGAACCGTGCACCAGTCCGGTCGATTCGTTGTCCGCGGCGATCGCCACCGGAGAAGCCAGAAGGCTATCGGCCGGTCAATGCGACTTATGGTGGATGCGAATTGTGACCACGGTTGTATCGTAAATTTTGTTGTGAACTGCAACCATTTACCTTCGTGAGGCTCGAATGCTGGATGTAATCGCTACCAGGTCCCTTCATGTGAAGCGGTTTGGGCAGGATCCTGCGACGTTTGTCGCGCCTGGGCGCGTTAACCTCATCGGCGAACACACGGATTACGCCGACGGCTTCGTCATGCCGGCGGCTATCGATTTCGCGACTCTGGCCGCAATCAGTTCCCGCGCCGACAACAGCATCGCCATCTACTCAGCGAATTTTGACGAGCAGGTCACTCACCGGCTCGAAAATCTGCCGACAAAGAGCACGCACCACTGGAGCGACTATCCGCTGGGCGTCGTCGCAGCGCTGCGTGAGACCGGCGTCGAAATACCTGCCTTCAGCCTCACGCTCATTGGAGACGTGCCCCTGGGCGCCGGCCTAAGCTCTTCGGCCTCGGTTGAAGTCGCGAGTATGGTTGCCATCCTGAGCCTCACCGGCGCAAAGATCTCGCTGCCCGAGGTAGCCCGGCTCTGTCAGCGTGCAGAGAACCATTACGTCGGCGCTTCCACCGGCATCATGGACCAGTTCATCGCCTGTTGCGGCGCAGAGAATCACGCGCTCCTGCTCGATTGCAGGAGCCTGGAGTATCGGCTGGCGCCGATCCCCTCCCATCTCAGCCTGGTGATCGCCAACACCATGGTCAAGCACTCGCACGCTGGCGGCGAATACAACACCCGCCGCGCTGAAGTGGAGGAGGGCACGGCGCTGCTACGCAGCCATCGCCCCGAAATCAAGCTGCTGCGTGATGCCACGGTCGAGGACCTGGCCAAGTGGGGACAAGAGATGCGGCCTGAAGTCCTCAAGCGGTGCCGCCACATTATTACCGAGAACACCCGCACGGTAGCTGCAGCGGATGCCCTGGAAGCCGGCGATCTCAAGGCGCTGGGGCTCCTGATGTACGAAGCCCACGCGAGCTACCGCGATGATTTTGAAGCCAGCCGCCCGGAAGCTGACATCCTCGTCGATCTGGCTGCCAAAGAGGCGGGATGTATCGGCGCGCGCCTCACTGGCGGCGGTTTCGGTGGCTGTACCGTGAACCTGGTGGAAAACACGCGCGCGGAGGCCTTCTCACAACATTTGCGGGAGGGTTATCGCAAGGCGACCGGGATTGAGGCCGATATTTATCTATGTCACGCATCTGCCGGCGTGCACCAGGTTACGGAAAGCGCCGGCCAGATTGCGCATGGAGAACTCGCCAAAATGTAACTCTTTAACACCTAAAGATTTAGCTGTGTTTTGCAGAAGTGCTGCCATTTTTCCGGTTCTTTTGACGGCTGGCCGCTTATACACTACAGGCACAATTCAGGATGTTCGAGCCGACTCGAACTCCGCCAAATACAAAAGAGCGGAACGAACGGCAGATCCAGATGGGCGATAGCGCTCTGGATCGAGACACCGGGAATCAGGGCGCTGTTTTATGTGGGAGACCAACATTGATGAGATTCGACAACGTACCTCGACTGGCTTCGCTCCAATGCGATGAGAACAATAGGCTGGTTGCCTATTTCTCGATGGAGATTGCAGTTAGCCCGGCGATACCGACCTATAGCGGCGGCCTCGGCGTGCTTGCAGGCGATACTCTGCGAGCAGCGGCGGATATGGGCCTCCCGCTGGCTGCAGTTACCCTCGCCGATCGGCTCGGATATTTCCGGCAGCATCTGGACGCGAATGGCGTCCAGACCGGAGAGGCCCAGCCCTGGAGTCCGGAGAGCATCCTCGCCGCCGAGGCTCCCATCGTGACGGTAACGATCGAAGGCCGCCCGGTGGCCATCCGTGCCTGGCGGTATGATCTCGAAGGCGTTACTGGCCACACCATTCCGATTTATTTCCTGGATACCAATCTTGAGCAGAATGACCCGCGTGACCGGGTGCTGACAGACCATCTCTATGGCGGCGACAACGACTACCGCCTGCGCCAGGAGGCGGTGCTGGGCATCGGAGGGGTGCGCATTCTCTCAGCGCTTGAATGCCGCCCGCTTGTCTACCACATGAACGAGGGCCACGCCGCCCTGCTCACAGTGGCATTACTGGAGCAGCAACTGGGTGGCGCGCCGCTCGAAAAGGCGACGGCTGAGGATCTGGACGCCGTGAAGCAGCTTTGCGTCTTTACCACCCACACACCGGTTCCCGCGGGACACGACCGCTTCTCTCCCGAGCAGGCCTATCGAATCCTGGGCAATGAACGCACCAATCTGATTGAGCGGGTGGGAGCCTTTCACGACAAGCTGTTGAACATGACGTACCTTGCACTGCGCTTCTCGCGCTACGTCAACGGCGTTGCCATGCAGCACGGCATCGTCTCGCGCGAGATGTTCCCGGAATACTCGATTGAAGCCATCACCAATGGAGTGCATGCCACCACCTGGACTTCACCTGCATTCCAGGCCGTCTTCGATACACATCTGCCGCGCTGGCGGCAGGATAACCTGGCGCTGCGCTACGCCATCAACATCCCAGAAACGGCGCTCGAAGAGGCACACCGCGAGTCGAAATATAACCTGATCGCGGCCGTCAAAGAACGCTCCGGCATGGAATTCCGAGCGGACATCTTCACCATCGGCTTTGCCCGCCGCGCCGCCACTTACAAACGCGGAGACCTGCTCTTTACCGATCCTGAGCGCCTGGTGAAGTGCGCCCAAGAATTCGGAGGTCTGCAGATCATTTACAGCGGGAAGGCGCATCCGGCGGACGAGCCCGGCCAGGCGATGATTCATCGCATCATCGAACTGGCCAACAAGCTTGAATCCGCTGAACTCCGGATCGTCTATCTCGAAAACTACGAGTGGACGCTCGGCGCGCTGCTCACAGGAGGGGTGGATCTCTGGCTCAATACACCCAAGCGGCCCTACGAGGCCTCGGGAACCAGCGGCATGAAGGCCGCTCTCAACGGTGTTCCCAGCCTCAGCATTCTCGACGGCTGGTGGATCGAAGGCTGCATTGAAGGAGTAACCGGCTGGGCCATCGCCGATCACGACGAGGATGCCGGCGAGGCCCGCTCGCTGTATGAGCATCTCGAAGAGGTGATATTGCCCCTTTACTACAAACAGCCTGACCAATGGCGGCGGATCATGCGCTCGACGATCGCGCTGAATGGCTCTTACTTCAACACTCAGCGCATGCTCGAACAATATGTGCAGAACTCCTATTTCCCGGAGAAAAGCGTGCAGTCGGCGGATGCTGAGTTAGAGCCTATTCTGACCAGGTAAGCTCCGAAGCTCATGAGGCCGGATGGTGGTTCCCGTCCGGTTTCCAAGCACTGTCGCTGATACACTTAAAGAGAATTCTGTCTCCGCCCGCCCCTGAAATACTTAAAGTCGACTTTGGAGGTCACGGGCATTAGACAACTCCGGACTTTCAGCAGCCAGTAACTTGGGCGCCTGATGAAAAACCACAGGAGAAACAAGCGGTGAGCCAGGTACTTATCGAGGAACCGGTACGTATCACCTCCCGGCGGCCGCTATGTGTCGATCTTGATGGCACGCTGGTCAAGAGCGACACCCTGGTCGACTCCCTGCTGCTTCTGGTCCGCACCCATCCGCTACGCGCGATGCGCGCCCCACTTTGGCTTAAGGGCGGAAAGGCTGGCCTCAAAGCCAGAGTTTCGACCGAGGTACAACTCGATACCACCCATTTGCCCTATAACCGCCCGCTGCTCGAATACCTGATGGAGCAGCACGCCGAGGGCCGCAAGCTCTATTTGACGACCGGAGCCGACACCGCTTTGGCCCATCGCATCGCTGAGCACCTGGGAATTTTCGAAGAGGTGCTGGCCAGTGATGGCGCCACGAATCTGACTGGCAACAATAAACTTGACAGCCTCAAGAAGCGCTTTCCCGCCGACGGATTCGACTACATCGGTAATGCGCCGCCGGATCTGCCTCTGCTCGAACAGGCTGGCGAAGCCATGATCGCCAACCCTACCTTTTCTCTCCGGACGAAGCTCAAGTCACGCAGGATTACGGTGAGCCGTCAGTTCGATGACCGCTCCTCGCTCATCAAGGTCTTCCTCAAGACGATTCGGGTGCATCAATGGGCAAAGAATGTTCTGATCTTTGTGCCTCTGCTGCTAGCCCACGCGCTGAAGCTGGCGCTGCTATTCGATGCCCTCATAGCCTTTATCAGCTTCAGCCTCTGTGCTTCTGCCACGTACATTGTCAATGACCTTCTCGATATCGAGGCCGATCGGCGCCATCCGAAGAAGCGTTACCGGCCCTTTGCCGCCGGCAATCTTTCGGCCGGGGCAGGCATCGCCATTGTTGTCGTATTTCTGGCTGCGGCCTTTACGGGCGCTTTCTTTCTGCCCAGCGCCTTTCTCCAGTGGCTCCTGCTTTACCTGGTTACCACGCTGTCTTATTCGTTGTACTTCAAACGGGTCGTGCTGATCGACGTCATCCTGCTTTCCGGCCTTTACACGCTGCGCATGCTTGCCGGTGGAGCGGCCACAAGCGTCAAATTCTCACCCTGGCTGGCGGCTTTTTCCGTCTTTTTCTTCCTTTCCCTCGCCATGGTCAAGCGATTCAGCGAGTTGCAGAACATTCGCGCCAGGGGCAATACACTATCGAACGGCCGCGGCTACCTGCTGGCCGACATTGAGCAGATCCGCAGCTTCGGCACCGCCAGCGCCTATGCATCGGTGGTGGTCTTCGCCTTCTACATCTACGGCAGCGGCTACACGGGGTTGTATCATCACCCGGCTCGCATGTGGCTCATGACGCCTCTTATGATTCTGTGGCTCAGCCGCGTCTGGCTGCTGGCCTCGCGCGGAGAACTCGACGAAGACCCCGTCATCTTTGCCGTCACCGACCGTGTCAGCCTTCTCATCGGCGCCGGCGTCGCACTCATCGCAGTTTTCGCCGCGATTTAATCCTGAAAGCAATTATAAAAAGAGGAGCAACACCACCCGCATGTCTCGATCGACACCGCGTCCCCGTTTTGAAAGCTGGGGCCGCTATCCCAGTTTTCAGGCCGACCTGTTGCCCCTGAATTGGACCGTTGACTTCCCATTGTCAAATCCGCCATCGACGCGCGTCCTGCCAGTCGGGGCTGGACGCAGCTATGGCGACGTCTGCCTGCTCGAAAACGGCACCCTGCTGCATACAAGGGGCATGGACCGCCTTCTCGCCTTCGACACTACCACTGGCGTCCTGCGCTGCGAAGCCGGAGTTACCCTGGCCGAAATCCTCAACTTCGCGGTTCCGCGCGGCTTCTTTCTTCCTGTGACGCCGGGCACAAAGTACGTCACCGTGGGCGGGGCCATCGCCAATGATATCCACGGCAAGAACCATCACATAGCGGGAACCTTCGGGCACCACGTTCAGCGCTTCGAGCTTCTCCGCTCCGACGGCGCGCGTCTTGTGTGCAGCCCCACGGAAAATCAGGAATGGTTCGCCGCCACCATCGGCGGAATGGGCCTGACCGGCCTGATTGCCTGGGCCGAGGTCCGGCTGCGGCCCATTGTCTCGCGAGGCATCGACTACGTCGGTGAGAAGTTCGTCGGCATCGACGAATTTCTGGAGCTTTCGCAAAAGGCCACGGCCGAGTATACCGTCGCGTGGATCGACTGCGTCGCGACAGGCCGCAACTTTGCACGCGGCATCTTCATGCAGGGCGATCACTCCAAAGAACCTGGCAAACTGAACAAGAGCCGTGAGCCGTGGCTCAGCTTCCCCATCGATCTGCCGGCCTTCGCCCTCAATCGCTTCACCATGGCCGCCTTCAACACGGCCTACTACCACAAGCAGTTCCCAAAACAGAAGACGGCAAAGGTCGATTATGAGCCGTTCTTCTACCCGCTTGACAGTGTGCTGCACTGGAACCGTATGTATGGAAGAAACGGACTCCTCCAGTTCCAGAATGTCATTCCGCATGAAGGCGGCCGCGAGGGAATGGTGGAAATCCTGAAGGCAATCACCCGCTCCGGGCTGGCTTCCTTCCTTGCTGTGATCAAGTTCTTCGGCGACGTGCCTTCAGTCGGCATGATGTCCTTCCCCAAGCCGGGCATCATGCTGGCACTCGACTTCCCCATTCGCCCGGAGGTGAGCTTCGATCTGCTCGACCGGCTCGCGCGCATCACCCTCGAGCACGGAGGCCGCCTGTACTCCGCCAAGGACGCGCGCATGACCGCGGAGCAATATCAGACTTTCTATCCGCAGTGGCGGGACTTTGAGCGCTACATCGACCCCTCATTCGACTCGGCCTTTTGGCAGCGCGTCACCGGGCGAAGGCCGCTCGATGAGTAAACGACAAATCCCTTCCCGAGTCCTCGCTCTCGGCGCTACCTCAGCCATTGCCGAGGCCACGCTGCGCCTCTTCGCCGGGCGCGGCGCATCCTTCTATCTCGTCGCGCGAAATCCCGACAAACTTGCCGCCGTGGCCGCTGATCTCCGCACTCGCGGCGCTTCGTCCGTCGCCACGCACGTTATAGATCTCGATGACACTGCAGCCCATCCCGCCATGTTGGCCGCTGCCGCCGAAAACCTCGGGGCCATCGAGCTTGCTCTCCTCGCCCACGGCGTTCTCGGCGACCAGCAGCAGGCCGAGGCCAGCTACCCCAACACCGAGGCCATTCTCGGAACTAACTTCATGGCGCCCGTCTCTCTCATCACCTGGCTCGCCAACTACTTCGAGGCCTCGCACCAGGGAACTCTCGCCGTCATCTCTTCCGTGGCGGGAGACCGGGGCCGCAAGAGCAACTATGTGTATGGAGCCTCCAAAGGCGCCCTCAGCATTTTCCTCGATGGCGTGCGCAATCGCATCGACCGTGCCGGTGTCCATGTGCTCACGATCAAGCCAGGTTTCGTCGCTACACCCATGACCGCGCACCTGCCAAAGAACGCTCTGTTCACGCAGCCCTCGAAAATCGCGGCCGGAATCTTCGACGCAATAAAGAATCGCAAAGACGTTGTCTACGTCCCGGCCTTCTGGGCCATCATCATGCTCATCCTGCGCATGATCCCGCGCCGCATCTTCAAAAAACTCAACGTGTGACCGCAGTCCGAAGGCCGGTTGACTGACGACAGTCATTTCGCTTAACCGAAAAAGTTTGCCTTTTGAAACATTTTCTGAGGGTAGGGATGAATCGACCGGGGTTCTCGGGCATCTTTTATGCATGCGGGGTCCAAAAAAGCCGTTGAATCGTCTATTACATACGCATTCATACCACCCGCGCCCACGGTAAACTTTTAATTCAGGAGATCTCACATCACGTAAGATGTGCTCTGTTCGTTGCGCTCGTTGAACCCAGCCGGACGTACATCTGCTGTATCGCGAATCTCCGCAGCCCAGAACTCTTACCGCGTCCTTCATTCGCCGCCTTGCTGCCGGATGTTGTCAGGAGAAGCTGAAAAGATATGTGGATAGTCCGCCTCGCGCTTCGACGGCCTTATACCTTTGCTGTCCTTGCGCTCCTGTTGATGATTCTCGGTCCGCTCGCCGTCCTCAACACCCCAACCGATATTTTCCCCAACATCAACATCCCGGTGGTCTCCATCATCTGGCAGTATTCAGGTCTCTCGCCTGAACAGATGGCGAACCGCATCATCTATCAGAGCGAGCGCTCCCTCACCACCACGGTGAATGACATCGAGCACATCGAATCCAACTCGATGAACGGCATCGGGGTTATCAAGGTCTTCTTCCAGCCCAAAGTCAACATTGGCAATGCAGTCGCCCAGATCACTGCCGTCGCACAGACTCAGCTCCGCTCTCTGCCTCAGGGCACTACCCCGCCGCTCATTATTCAGTACTCCGCATCGAGCGTGCCCATTATTCAGTTGGGTCTCTCTGGCCAGGGCCTCACCGAATCGCAGCTGAACGACCTTGGCCTCAATTTCATCCGCACGCAGCTGGTCACCGTCCCTGGAGCCGGCATCCCCTACCCCTACGGCGGCAAGCAGCGCCAGGTGCAGGTGGACATCAACCTTGCCGCGCTTCAATCCAAAGGCATCACTCCCGCCGACGTCGTCACCGCCATCGGTGCGCAGAACATCATCCTTCCTTCGGGAACAGCAAAGATCGGCGGCTTTGAGTACCAGGTCGAGACCAACAGCGCGCCGGAAAAGGTTGCCGAGCTGAACAATCTCCCCATCCGCTCCGTCAATGGAGCGATGGTCTACATCCGCGACATCGGCCACGTGCGCGACGGTTTCCCCCCGCAGACCAACATCGTCCGCGTTGACGGCCAGCGCGCCACGCTGCTCTCCGTCATCAAGACCGGCGATGCCTCCACGCTCGACATCATCAAGGGCCTGCGCGCCAAAATCGAGCAGCTCAAATCCCAGCTCCCCCCGGAGCTTAGGATCACGGCGCTTGGCGACCAGTCCATCTTCGTGCGCGCATCCATCGATGGCGTCGTGCGTGAGGGCATCATCGCCGCGTGCCTCACCGCCATCATGATTCTGGTCTTCCTGGGAAGCTGGCGAAGCACGCTCATCATCGCCGTATCCATCCCGCTCTCGATTCTCTCTTCGCTGCTCGTGCTCAGCGCCCTCGGCGAAACCATCAACATCATGACCCTCGGCGGCCTTGCCCTCGCCGTCGGCATCCTCGTCGACGACGCCACCGTCGAAATTGAAAACATCAACCGCAACCTCGAACAAGGCAAGGCAATCGAGCAGGCCATCCTCGACGGTGCGGCGCAGATCGCCGTCCCCGCGCTGGTCGCGACCATCTCCATTTGCATCGTCTTCGTGCCCATGTTCTTTCTGAGCGGCGTCGCGCGCTATCTCTTCGTGCCGCTTGCCGAAGCCGTCTGCTTCGCCATGCTCGCCTCCTATATCCTGTCGCGCACCGTCGTGCCCACAATGGCGAAATACCTCCTCCAGGAGCACGACGACGAAGCCCACGACAGAAAACTGGCTAGCCGCAATCCCCTGGTCCGCTTTCAGCTCGGCTTCGAGCACTACTTCGAGAAATTCCGCGGCGGCTACTACCGCATCCTCGAGCTCTGTCTCGCTCACTCCGCGATCTTTCTCGTTGGGTTCATTGTCTTCGCCGTTGTCTCTGCGGCCCTCCTCTACCCCTACCTCGGACAGGACTTCTTCCCCTCCGTCGACAGCGGACAGTTCAAGATTCACGTCCGCGCGCATACCGGCACGCGCATCGAAGACATGGCCGACCTCTGCGACCAGATCGACAACACAATCCGCGAGACCATCCCACAAAAAGAAATCGTCACCATCATCGACAACATCGGGCTACCCTACAGCGGACTCAATACCTCTTACTCCAACTCCGCCGCCATCGGTCCCGGCGACGCCGACATCTCCGTGCAGCTCTCTGAAAAGCACCACCCGACCGACGATTACGTGCAGCGGTTACGCCGCATCCTCAATCAGCGCTTCCCGGGCGTGAGTTTCTACACGCTGCCCGTCGATATGGTTACGCAGATCCTCAACTTCGGCCTGCCCGCTCCCATCGACATCCAGATCGTCGGCCGCGACCTCTACGGCAACCGCGCCGTTGCCGAGCAATTGATCAACAGGATCAAGCTTGTCCCCGGCACCGCTGATCTCCGCATCCAGCAGCCCTTCGACGATCCCAATCTCACCGTCAACGTGGACCGCACCAAGGCCAGCCAGCTCGGCCTTCAGCAGCGCGACGTCACCAACAGCCTGCTTACCGCCACCAGCGGCAGTTTCCAGACCGCGCCGAACTTCTGGCTCGATCCTGCGAGCGGCGTCAGCTACAACATTGCCGTGCAATCGCCCCAGTACAACCTCGACAGCATGCAGGACCTCGAAAATATCCCTGTCAGTTCCGGGACCAGCACTTCGACGATCTCGCCGGCGCCCGCGCCAAACGGGGTCATCGCCGCTTCATCGCTCGCCCCCATGGGCGGCCATCCGGTGCAGATTCTCGGCAACGTAGCCGCGATCGTTCCCGGCCAGGAGCTGGGCACCGTCACTCACTACAACATCGCGCCTGTCATCGACATTTACGGCAACGTCGTCAATACCGACCTGGCCAGTGTCGACAAGCAGATCGAGAAAATCCTCGCCGAGGGCCGCCACCATCTGCCGCGCGGATCGCAAATCGTCGTGCGTGGCCAGGTTGAGACCATGCGCGCCTCTTTCATCGGGCTGCTCGGTGGACTCGTCTTTTCCATCCTGCTCGTCTATCTGCTCATCGTCGTAAATTTCCAGTCCTGGCTCGATCCGTTCATCATCATTTCGGCGCTGCCTGCGGCCATCTCCGGAATCATCTGGTTCCTCTTCATCACCAACACGCGCATCAGCGTTCCCGCGCTCACCGGCGCCATCATGTGCATGGGAGTCGCCACTTCCAACTCGATCCTGATCATCAGCTTTGCCCGCGAGCAGCTTGAGGAGACCGTTGGCGATGCCCATGCTGCGGCGCTCAGTGCCGGCTTCGTCCGCTTCCGGCCTGTTCTGATGACCGCTCTCGCCATGATCATCGGCATGGTGCCTATGGCCCTCGGGCTCGGCGACGGCGGCGAGCAGAACGCGCCTCTGGGACGCGCCGTGATCGGCGGCCTGCTTTTCGCGACTGTCTCCACGCTCTTCTTCGTCCCGACTTTCTTCAGTGTGCTGCATGGCCGCCAGGAAAAGCGTCGTCGTGAAAAGGAAGCTCGTCACAAGCACCAGCAGGCCGCGGCGCCAGCGAGATAGAACTGGAGAAACTAGAAATATGAGTGAGCAATCCGCTTCCCCATTGAAAGACAACGCCAAGCCGCCCATCTCCGGCGGCAAAGCCATTGTGCTGCTTCTGGTTGTCCTTGTTGTCGCCGTTATTCTGGCCGTAAGCGGCATCATTCCACGCCTGAGGGCGCGCACCACGCTCCAGCAGCAGACCAACGAGCTCGCCGCGCCCACCGTTCTCGTCGAGAAGCCGCAGATCGGCGCGCCTTCGCAGGAACTGATCCTTCCCGGCAATCTCCAGGCTTATACCGACTCGCCCATTTATGCCCGTACCAACGGCTATCTCAAGAAGTGGTACTTCGATATCGGCGCTCGCGTGAAGCAGGGGGCGCTCCTCGCCACGATTGAAAGCCCCGAGATCGACCAGGAACTCGCCCAGGCCAGAGCCGATCTTGCCACCGCGCAGGCCAATCAAAAATACGCGCAGACGCAGGCCAGCCGTTATCAGGAGCTGCTCAAAAGCAATGCTGTAGCCACGCAAGATACCGATAACTTCACCACCCAGGCGGCGGCGACCACCACTCAGGTGAAATCCGCGCAGGCCAACGTCGATCGGCTCGGACAGCTGGTCGGCTTTGAAAGCGTCTACGCGCCCTTCGATGGCGTCGTCACCGCCCGCAACGTCGACATCGGAACCCTTATCAACGCCGGAGCGGGAAACACACCCGGGAGCGAGCTCTTCCACCTCGATTCCGAGAACGTCCTCCGCGTCTACGTCAATGTCCCTCAGGTCTACTCCGGATCCACCGTTCCCGGCGTCACCGCCACCCTCACCCTCGCCGAAATGCCTGGCCGCACCTTTACCGGCAAGATTGTTCGCACAGCAAAGGCCATCGATCTCACCTCGCGCACCCTGCTCGTCGAAGTCGACGTGGACAATCGCAAGGGCGAGCTTTATCCCGGCGCTTATGCCCAGGTCCACTTCAAGCTGACGAATGCGCACCCATCGATGATCCTCCCCGTTTCGACGCTCATGTTTCGCTCCGAGGGTCTGCGCGTCGCCATAGTCGAGAACAGCAAGGCGAAGCTTGTCCCGATCACCATCGGACGCGACGACGGAAGGACCGTGGAGGTCATCCAGGGATTGAACCCCTCCGACGAAGTGGTCCAGACCCCACCCGACTCCCTTATAGATGGCGAGCAGGTACACATCGTCCAGCCGCAGAACACCGGCCAGCCTAGTCCTGCTACCGGCCCGCCATCGCAGGGGGGAGGAAAGTAGCATGCGTCTCCTCCCAGCGCACTCCCGGACCCTGCTCGCCTTCGCCCTGTCTCTGACCATTGTGGGCTGCACCGTCGGACCGAACTACCAGCGGCCCTCCGTACCGCCTGCGCCGGCTGCTTTCAAGGAGCTCCCGCCGCCCAATCCTCCCAACGGCACCTGGAAGCAGGCCCAGCCCAGCGACGCTGCCCTTAAAGGCACGTGGTGGGAGATCTACAACGATCCCCAGCTCAATGCACTCGAAGAAAAAGTTGCCGTCTCGAATCAGACGCTGAAGGCCGCTACAGAGCAGTATTTTCAGGCGCGCGAACAGGTCCGTGTAGCCCGCTCAAGCTACTACCCCACGCTCACCGCCGGGCCCGGCATCTCGCGCCAGCGCACCACCGATAATTCGCCCAGCGCCACGAAGGGTCTGACGTACAACACATTCGCTCTGACCGGCCAGGTTCTCTGGGAGCCCGATCTCTGGGGCCAGGTGCGCCGCACTGTTGAAGAGGCCCGAGCCAACGCGCAGGCCAGCGCTGCCGATCTCGCCAACGTCGAGCTCAGCCTCCGCTCCGAGCTGGCTATGGACTACTTCGAACTCCGCGGCCTCGACACCCAGAAGCAGCTCCTCGACACCACTGTCGCCTCCGATGCCGACTACCTCCAGCTGACGCAGGTCCGCTTTAAGGGCGGAGTCGCCACCGACGTCGACGTCGCTCAGGCTGAAACCCAGCTGGAAACCGTCAAGGCCCAGGACATCGACGTAGGCGTCGCCCGCGCGCAGTATGAGCATGCCATCGCCACCCTCATCGGGGTGTCGGCATCCTCGTTCTCTTTGCCGCCCGCTCCGCTCACGCTTGCGCTTCCGAACATCCCGGCAGGCGTGCCGTCGCAGTTACTCGAGCGCCGTCCCGACATCTCCGCCGCAGAGCGCCGCACCGATGCCGCCAATGCCCAGATCGGCATCGCCATCGCCGCTTACTATCCCAACGTCACGCTCAATGGGAACGGCGGCTTTCAAAGCGCCAACGCCGGAACCTGGATTCAGGGCCCGAGCGCGCTGTGGGCTCTTGGCGGCTCTGCCGTCGAGACGCTCTTCGACGCCGGCCGCCGACACGCTGTCACCGCTCAGGCGCGCGACGCCTATGAAGCGCAGACCGCGAATTATCGCGAAAGCGTCCTCAATGCCTTCCAGGAAGTCGAAGACAACCTAGCCGCTCTGCGCATCCTGAATGACGAAGCGGCGACACAGACCGCCGCCGTCGACGCATCAATCCGCTCACTCAATATCAGTACCCGCCGCTACAAGGGCGGAGTCACCACTTACCTTGAAGTCCTCACCGCGCAAACCACGCAGCTTGCCAACCAGCGCACACAAGCCGACATCACCACGCGCCAGTTCGCGGCCAGTGTGCAGCTGATCAAAGCTCTGGGCGGAGGATGGGATACGTCGCAGCTGCCGACGATGTAGGTGACTCGATCCTGCGGACATGCAATCAAGCTTCGCCCCTTAATGTCCGCGCCGTGAACTTATCGTTAGAGTCACCACGAGAATCACCACGCGCCAAAACCTGGGCGTCTTGTTTCACGTCTATCTCTACGGACCCACGCTGGAGCTCCCGAGTTGGCCATCTCCCCCGTCCTCTCCCCTGCCGCAACCGGTCAGCCGGCAACGGAATCTTCGGCTCTCGCCCTTGCCGGGACCAGATCCGTGATCGGCGCGAGAGACTGCTCGCTCTTTTGGATCACCCTGCTCACTCCCGCAATGTTGCTTATCCACGGGTATCATCCCTTTTCTGAAGATGCCGGGATCTATGTCGCCGGCGTTCGCAAGCTGGTAGACCCTTCCCTCTTCCTATCTGACGCTGCGTTTGTGCTCGCCAATACGCGATTCTCACTCTTCGCACATTTACTGGCCGCGATCGTTCGCATCACACAGATCCCGTTAAGTTACGTTTTGCTCATCGCCCACCTGGCATCCATCTTTGCTTTTCTGTTTGCCTGCCGGAGCCTGGCCCGCCGCGTCTTCGCCTCACCTGCCGCGCAATGGTTCGCAGTCGCGTTCGCGGGTGCCTGCTTCACGATGCCTATAGCGGGAACGTCTCTGTTTCTGATGGACCCGTATGTCACCGCGCGATCCTTCTCCACACCTTTTGGCCTCTTCGCTCTTTCGGCAGCCATCGACCGTAAGTGGACGCTCACTAGTCTGCTTTTTCTCCTGACCGCGTTGATGCATCCACTCATGGCCATCTATGTTTCAGCCTTTGCGCTTCTGTTTGTCCTTGTTGATCTGGGCCGTGCGCGCGTGGCGTGGACTCTAAGCCTGCTCGGGGTGATGGCATCCGCGGTAACTGATCTCGTAACGATGAAAATGCCCGTATCGGCTGGCCTACCGGCAGGCGATCCTCAGCCGCACATATTTGTTCCCCGCGCGGTGGGCCTGGTTTGAATATCTCGGCCTTACTCTGCCTCTGGTGATGTACGCTGTCACGCTTCGATCTCTCGGCACCAGAACTCTCTCCGGCAGGCTCTGCCTCGCGGCGATTATGCTTGGGACCTCCGGCGCTGTGTCGGCCTTTCTCTTTGTCGATCCTTCAGGACCCTATCTCCTCGCACGCCTGCAACTGCTCCGCAGCTTCCACATGATTTATCTGGTCGGGATCATTCTCCTCGGCGGGTACATCGGGAAACGCATCTTTGCAGCCTCGGGCAACCCTCCCCGAACACCGCGTGCTCGCTGGGCTGCCCTTGCACTGCTGGCCGCGACTGCCCTGTCAATGTTTCTCACGCAGCGCTTCACCTACCCGCTCTCCGCGCACATCGAACTCCCCGGAGTCGCTCCACGCAATCCCTGGCAGCAAGCCTTTCTCTGGATTCGCGCCAACACGCCCTCCGACGCCGTTTTCGCGGCCAATCCCGATCTTGTGACTCTTGATGGCGAAGACGGACAGGGGTTTCGCGTAATGACCGAACGAAGTCTGCTGGGAGACTACAAAGATGAAGGGGGCGCCGTCGTCTTTCCCCGGCTTGCCGCGCAGTGGGCGCTCGAATACAACGCCCAGGACGGACTCGACCGGCTCACTGACAACCAGCGCCTCACTCGCCTCCAGCCGCTCGGAGTTACATGGCTGCTGCTTTCGAGCCGGGCCGTGACCTCATTCCCGTGTCCGTGGCGCAATGCTGTCGCGCAGGTCTGCCAACTCGGAGCCGCTGCGAAGTGAATCTGCGCCGCAAGCGAGATTAAGGTTTTCCGCCTCCATGACTCGCTCCGCCGCCAACGGATCCGCCACTGAATCCACCGCCACTACCGCTGAATCCAGGAATCGGAGACGTCAGCCCCGATGCCTTCATCATCGCGGTCGTCTCGGCCGTCCGCACCGCCACTCGGTTCGCCACCCAGCTGTCCCAATCCGGGGACGCACTATGATCGGCCGATGCTTCCAATGGAATCTGGCCGTTCACCCCATAACTCGTTGTGCGGCCCTTGACTAACTCCACCGTCCTGTCTCCCGGCAAATGGGTGATCATATTCTCCTGCGGGGTTACCGCCATACCATCGAGGTAGCTGTTCACCCGTACATAGCTGTTATCTGGATATTCCAGGCTCAGAGAATTTGTTGGGGTCATCAGCACAAACTGTTCCCCCGCGGCAGTCAGGTGGGCGTGCACAGTCGCAGTACCGCTAAGAAGCGCGATCTCGGTATACGGAACGCTCCCCTTCGTCTGGAGGTGGTTAAACACCAGGACAGAATTCTCACCGAGATAGACGGTCGACGCATCCTCAAACTCGATCTCCGCGCGCCCCGCTCCTGTCACCAGGTTGAAGCCGCTTTCAACCGGAAGGTCAGTCACCGCTGTTTCCCACGCCGCACCCGTGGCTTTTTCATTTTCCTTGCCGCGCGACACGCGCGCATCGCCCTGCACATAACTGATTCGAACTATCTGCGGATAGATTGCAGACGACGCATGCGCCAGAGGAATAGTGAAAAGAGAACCGAACAGGATCAGAAGAATTAAATGCCAACAGCGAGTGATGCTCATCGAAGCCTCCGCTGGGCCCACATTCTCGCCGTCTCGGCCTTCGCCACCGGCCAGAACTGGTTGGTGACGGGCCATCCTGGTAGAAAGTCTCAGCGGGCTGGCTGCTGGGCTCGGTGCTTCCATTCAGATGGAAGCGCTGGTGAAAGCCTCGATCTCTCCCCGGTCATCACCCATCGGCCTCCAATGCGCAACTTTGCCGAGGTATGGATCTGCTCAAACGCGATGAAGCCAGCAAGATTCTGCTTATCCCAGACGGTAAAAACAAGGGCAGCGCCCGAGCGCTGCCTCACTTGTTTCAGATAACGACAAATCTAGAACTGGAACCTCGCCGCGAACTGCAATTGGCGGGACGAACCGGCATCGCCCGTAGCAGTCCGTGTCGACGAGATCTGTCCGAAGGTGCTCGTTGCAGAACCGGTCGCCGACAGCACCGGGTTGCCGAAGTTCACGTGATTCAGCAGATCGAAGGCGTCCACGCGCAGCACCAGTGCTGTCGATTCTGTTATTTTCGTCGTCTTCTCAAGTGACAAATCTGTGTCCGCAAAGCCCGGTCCGGTCAGTGCATTGCGGTGCAGAGTGCCAAAGCCCGAGGGCTGAGCATAAAACGTGCAGCCGGGTGTCGTCGGGGAGGTGCACACAGTGGCATGAATAAACGAGACATTACCGTTGCCCAGTGTAGCGCCTCGCCCCGTACTGTACTGGTTGGACAAAAGTGTCGGTCGAATCGTGCCGGACCCGCCGTTGTATGTGGACGTGGTAACCACATTCAGCGGATTGCCGCTCTGCAGTTGGGTAATGTTCGCGAGCATCCACCCCTCGACCAGCCGGCTGCTGAGTGACGAATTACCGTGGAACGGAAGGTTCCACGTCCCAGAGAAGACGAAGTGGTTGCGCGCGTCGAAGTCCGACAGGCCGTAGTCGCCCTTTGGGTTGAAATTGTTCTGCAGCGTGTTTATCCCTCCTTGCGAACCAAGCGAGTTCAGATCCATCGACTTCGACCACGCATAAGTTGAATTGAACTCAATTCCATGCGAGAGAGATTTGCGGACCGTAAACCACAACGCGTTGTAGTTTGAGAGCGAATCCGAATCCTCGTAGCCGATGTTGCCCAGACCTGAACCTGGACGGATTGGGCTGGTAGTCGACAGCGAAGGAAACGGCCTCGCCTTCCCGCTCGGCGGATAGATGAACTGGTTAATGTTGCGCTCGATGCGAAGGTGTTTGCCTTCCGAACCTATGTAGCCGACCTGCATCACCGCACCCCAGCCAATCTGCTGCTGCAGGTTCAGGCTGTAGCTCTCGGTGTAGGCATTGCTCAGCTTCGGATTGACGGCGGTGGGAGCCAGCGATGCAAGTGCCGCGCTTGAGTAGAGCGTGCCCACAGGCAGTGTGCCAGTGATACTCACCGGGTTCGCATTCGGCGGATTGCCCGCGAGCCCGGTCACTAGATCGCTCACTGGCTCGTCCGCCATGAGGCCATAGCCTCCGCGCAAGATCGTTTGGCCGTTCCCGCGAACGTCATAAATAAAGCCGACGCGCGGCTCCCAGTTGTAGTTTTGATTGTAGGGCTCGCTTACGGAAACCAGCGAGAGATTACTGGGGTCGAAGTTCACGAAGCGTCCGCCGCCCTCAGTTGGCGTGCCATTCCATTCAAACCGAAAGCCCAGTTCCGCCTGGAACCTGGGCGTGAACTTGTAGTTGTCAGAAACAAATGCGCCGACTGCGTTCATGAAGACTCGGCTGTTCACCTGCGTCGGCGTTACTGCGAAAGAGGTTGCCAGCCCGTTGATAAACGTTGGCGCCGTTGGCGGGTCTCCGGGCTTGCCGGTAGTGCTGAACGTAATCGTACCCGGATTTTGCGCGAAGGAATCGCTGATGAACCGCCGGTACTCGCCTCCTGTTTTGATGGTGTGTTTCCCCACATTCCACGAAAGCGTGTCTGAAAAAACGCCTGTCGTGTCAAAGCGGCCCTGCGGAAAACCCGACGGTCCGCCGAAGTTCAGTCCAATGTCCTGCACCGTAATCTGCGGCAGCGCCGCGTTGTAGCTCACGCCATTCTGGATCCCGTAATCGAGCGGATTCGCCGGTGTAGCCGGCACAAAAGAAATGGCGATGCGATTAAAGCCGATGCGCGCTTCATTGACTATACTGGGCGAAAAGATATGGACCTCGTTCAGCGTCCCGATTTGCCGGTGCGCTCCGCGGTGATCGCCAAAGCCGGGAATGGTATTGCCCTGCAGGTTCGGCTCTATGCGCTTGTCCTGCTGCCAGGCATAGTACGCATGGAGGCTGTCCTTTGACGAAAAATTGAAGAACAGATCGCCCGAGAACTGATCAATGTTCACCGGTCCCGGCTCCGATCCTTGAAATACCGTCCCGGTGGCATTATTTCCGGCAGGAATGAAATTGATCAGCTGTGCATACTGCGAGCCAGCCGGGCTGCTCGCGAAGGCCGCGCGCTGTGCCGGGCTGAGGACATTACCGTTGAAAAGCAGCGCCTGATGCTGCCGCAGCCCTTCATAGCTTAGAAAGAAGAACGTCTTGTCTTTCCAGACCGGCCCGGAGAACGCGCCGCCGAAGTTGTTCCGGATGAAAGAGTTCTGCGGGTTGGGTTTACGGTTGAAATAGTTGCGTGCGTCAAAGTAGTTGTTGCGCAGATAATCAAATGCCTCGCCATGAAAGGCATTTGTTCCCGAGCGCGTCGACACGTTTACGATCGAGCCCGAGGAGCGACCGTACTCGGCCGAATAAGTCGAGTTCGAGATCTTGATCTCTGAAGTAGTGTTGATCGACGGCTGAAAGGTGATCTGGTTCTGCGAGGCATCGTTCAGGTTAATGCCGTTGATCATGAAGTTCACCGAGTCTTCGCGTTGACCGGCCGTATCGTATGAATTAGCGCCCAGTCCGCGGCTGGCGCTGGTAAGGCTGCCCGTGACCGGCGGCACCACAGTGCCCGGCGTCAGGTTCGTAAGATCCAGAAAGTGCCGCCCGTTGAGCGGCATCTCCTGCACCGTCTTTTGATCGATCACCTGGCCCACGGTCATCGTCGCCGAATCGATAATCGGAGCCGCACCCTGCACATGGACCACTTCGCCGGTCGAAGCAACCGAAAGGTGTACATTCGCCGTTACAGTTTGATCTACCTGGAGCGAAACGCTTGCCAGCTTGTAAACGGCGAAACCAGACGCCTTCACCGTGACGCTGTAATTCCCGGGCAGCAGCGACGGAACCGTGTAGTTTCCCGCCGAATCCGAAATCACCACACGGTCGAGGCCGGTGGCGATTCCATGTACGGTAACTTGCGCTTGCGGCACGACGGCGCCCGATGGATCGGTGACACTGCCGGAGAGTGTTGCGGTCGACTGACTAAAACCAAGGGCAGTGGTGAGCACGAGGGCAGAAAGGACGATGACTCTAACTAGGTTTCTCAAGTGGGGCCTCCAAAGAACAACTGGTTAGGTGGTCAGGGCATTCGCCCCGATTCGTTCGATTCGCTTGTGTATAAAGAGGTGCCGGGCTGAAAGCGGCTGGCTTACAACCTCCTGATCAGGCTTATGTTTGAATACCGATGGGATAAATTTTAACCCCGTATTAAAGCCAAGCAATCACCGTGGAGGGGACAAAATTTGGTGAGACGAAAAAGCAGACGGCAGACCAGCCCGCAGCTCGCATGGAGCGAGCTGTGACCGATCCAGATAGTCCGGGGATGAGCCGTCAGACTGGAGTGACGGAACCCATATGCGTATGGATGCGGAGGCCGCCTATTTGTTCGGCAGGCGGCTTTCTATTTTGTTCGGGAAAAAGCTACTTCACCGTCATCGTTACGTTGAGCGAGTGCCCCGTGACGCTGGTTCCACTAATGCTCGCATAGCCCGAGATCGTGATCGTGTACGTCCCTGCGGCAATACCCGGATTCCCCGACGGCGGGTGGTTCAGATATCCATAGCGCGCCGAGCAGGCTCCCAGTCCAAGACCGCTCGCGGTCAGCAGCGCCAGCAGCCCGAGCGCGCGCAATGCCGCGATTCCCGAGCGCTTGCGCAGCGTCCCCAGCCCAACCAGCGCCAGAATGCCCGGCAGGGCTACAGCAAACGCCACAGTCGACGGCGACTTCCCCAGCATGGTACTGGTTCCCGACGCACCCTGCGTCTGAATCTGCAGCGTGCTCGAGACAGCCGAGTTGGTGAGAGGCGTAATCGTCGTCGGGCTGAAAACACACTTCGCCGTAGTGGGAACGCCGGAACACGACAATGTCACCATGTCGTTGAAGCCGTTCTCAGGAGTGACCGTGACCTGGATCGTCCCAGACTGGCCGGGCGAGAGGCTTACCGTTGTCGGGCTAGCGGTAAGATCAAAATCCGGGAGCGTGCTGGCGTCAGGCTCGGCACTTGCCGACGCCGCCGACGCCGCATAGCCGTCGCTGCCTGAATAGACTGCGGTCACGGTCCGAGCGCCCTTCGGCAGCTTGTCGAGCATGATCGTGGCGCTCCCGTTCTCGACAAATGCCGAGCCCAGCGAGCCCTTCGCGGTTTCGAAACTCACCGTTCCATCGCTCGCCGGATTTCCGGCGACATCGACTACCTTCGCGGTCAGCGTGGCTTGCCGGCCCTCGACCGAAACCGCAATATGAGTCCGCGTCGCAACCTGCGCACTGGCCACCGCCGCCACTGTCAGTACCGCGAGTACCCAGCCCGCGGCCTTCGCTGCCCGGGTGCCGATGCCATACTTCAAGAACTGCAAACTCATTCTTCGGATTCTCTGCTCTCTCAAGAAACGTCCAGGCGCACAGGAAGTTGCGCCAAGCATTCATTGTATCCGAGCCGCGGACAATGCAGCCGCAAGGAGGGAGCGAGACTCCCCCGCTCGGCCGCCTGCTGGACGCTTTGGTTTTACTGCAATTGAATTGGCTGATCCAGTTTGAAGGTCATTACTGTCTCGGCAGGAATATCGATGTCCCTATTCCCTGTGAACGCTGAGCCCAGCGTTCCCGCGCCGGCACCGCTCAATCCGCCGATCAGCAGCCCCACTCCGCCTGAGGCTACACCGCCAATCAGCATGCCCACACCGGTACCGCCACCGATGAATGCCGCCGTCCGCTTCCCTTTGCCCTTCTTCGTCCGAACCACGGTGCCGGTATCGAGGTGATAATGCCGTCCGTTCACATCCAGACCGGTCAAGGTCAGTTCCAGCACCGAGCGCCCCTTGAAATGACCTCGCTTGTGCGCCGCTACCACACGGCCCCGCGCGATCGAGCCTGCCGGGATCACCTCTGTCCCATTCACCGCCACCGGTTCCACGATTGTTCCGTCGAATGCATCCCCTGCATGTGATGTCTTTACGCTGATACGCTGATTGACCCGGATGCGTAGCACCGTTCCATCCGGAACCACCAGCGGCGCAGGCTGCGGCGTGTTACTCGCCTGCGCGTCAGGGGTAGGCGACGCTGACGCTGATGCGGGCGAAGGGGCAGTGCCAGCTGGCGCGGGGGAGCAGTTCTCGCAGAAGAAGGAGCCGACGACGACGCCGGGGCTGCATCAGGAACGGGGTTGTTAGGAGTGGGCGATGTGACAGGGGGCGTCGCAGAGCTGTTGTCGGCATTCGCTGGGGGCTGCGCAGCGTTTGGACTCGATGGAGTCTGCGCATTTGGGCTCTGTGGCGCGGTGCTCTGCGCATTCTCGTTCTTGCGACACCCTGCTACCGCAACCAAAAGGCATCCCACCAGCAACCCATGCAACACCCTGGTCCGAGCAAATTCCATCATCTAACCGATCTCCTTGTCTGACCGAAAATTAGATGCATATCCGCATTTCCGTGCTGTCTTCTCACAGGATTGCAATCCGCTGGTTCCCATCACGCTGATACGATGACTGGTTACGACTTCCGCATTACGAGGCACGCCGCTATGACCACCACGCTCTCTCAGCGCCCGCAGCTTCAGCACCTCACCGCCCAGCTTAACGAGCTTAAAGCCAAGGGAACCTACTTCAAGCTGCGCGTGCTCGACGACATGCAGGCGCCCGTCTGCCATTACGACGGCAAAGAAGTGATTAATCTCGCTTCGAATAACTACCTCGGTTTGACGGCTCACCCCAGGCTGCGGGAAGCCGCCATCAAGGCGACCAAAGACTACGGCGTCGGGTCAGGAGCCGTGAGAACCATCGCCGGAACCATGAAGATTCATATGGAGCTCGAAGAAAAGATCGCGGCGTTCAAGAACGTTGAAGCCTGCGTTGTCTTTCAGAGTGGATTCACGGCCAACGCCGGCACCGTCTCGTCGATATTAGGGAAGGAGGATTTCATCCTCTCCGACGAGCTCAATCACGCCAGCATCATCGATGGGGCGCGTCTTTCCCGGGCCAAGATCAAGGTTTTCCGCCACAAGGATACCGCCCACGCCGAAGAACTCCTCAAGGAAGTCACGAATGAGCCCGGCCGCAAACTCCTCATCACCGACGGCGTCTTTTCCATGGACGGCGACATCGGGCCTGTCGACAAACTCTGTGACCTCGCCGAAAAGTATGGAGCCATCATGATGGTCGACGACGCCCATGCGTCAGGCGTCCTCGGGCGCAACGGCCGCGGGTCAGTGGATCATTTTCATTGCCACGGCCGCGTCGACGTGCAGGTGGGCACGCTCTCGAAGGCCATCGGAGCGCTCGGCGGATACGTCTGCGGGTCAAAGGATCTGATTGACTTCCTCTATCACCGCGCGCGTCCGTTCCTTTTCTCGACCTCGCATCCGCCATCGGTCACCGCGACCTGCATTGCTGCCTTCGATCTTCTGGAACAGGAGCCGGAGCGCATCGACCGCCTCTGGGAGAACACCCGCTACTTCAAGGCGGAACTCGGCCGCCTCGGCTTCGACATCGGCGGTGTGACCACTCCGGCCAGCGAAACGCCGATCACGCCGATCATTGTCGGCGACGGACGACGCACGATGGACTTCTCGCGCGCCCTTTTCGATGCTGGTGTAATGGCCACCGGAATCGCCTTCCCGACCGTACCTGAGGGCAAGGCGCGCATCCGCACAATCATGACCAGCGAGCACACACGCGCTCAGATCGACCAGGCGCTTGATACCATCGAGACGACAGCCCGGAAGCTGGGAATCCTGAACCAGAGGTGAGCGTTGCGCTTGCCTACCCCCTCCCCTGCTTTGGGCGGTTCTCCGCTAGTTCATTGATTCTATTGGACTTTCTTGGACGGCTTATTGTCAGTTCATTCATTCCATTACGACTATAGGTACATCATAGATACGTAGGGACTTAAGGTCGATTCGCTCAATCGCAATGACTTACGGGCGCATCCTTGATTCCAAGGGGTTTACGGTCAGATCTGCCCGATTCTGCTACTGCTGCGGCATCGGCGGGTTGCCGCCCTGAGGACTTGGGTATTGCGGCGCGCCGCTACTCGGTCCTGCAGGGCCTGACTGAGGCGGCGCAGCAGGAGCCGCGGACTTCGGCCGGTCGACCAGCTTGAATCCGTCGCGGACGACGAAGAAGTTCTGCTGGGGCAGATCAGCTTCGAGCACGCTGCCGTCATGCGTATAGAAGAGATCGATGTTGACCGAGTTTTCCGAGTTTACTGAGACGGTGGCATGCTGCACGTCCATCTGCGAGTTGTTGAGGCGTCCGCGCACGCTGGAGCCGCGAGCAATGGTGGAGGGAACCAGGATGCCGTTTTCTTTCGGGATCAAAATCCAGGAGGTGGGCGGATTCTCCATAACCACCCGGGTCAGGAGCATGTAGGCGGCGGGGTCGAGGTCGGCCAACAGCACCAGATGCTGATGACGATCGACGGTATTCTGCGTCTGGCTGCCATTAGCGGAGATGCTGATCTGAAACTGGCGGCCAGTCGGATCGGAATTCACGTTGAAGGTTACATCTTTGCCGTTCACCTTGCCGGTCAGCTGATCGCTAACGAGGTTGCGGTTGCCGTCCAGATGCTGCGTATTGGTGAAGCTGTAGCTGAACTTGGTCAGGTTGAGCTTGCCATGGGAGGTGACCGTATAGCCGTTCGGCGTCGCCTCGATCGTGTAGTCGGCATCGCCGACTACTTTATCTCCCTGGTAGACCTGGTAGTGAGCGGAACCGGCGGCCAGGTTCTGAGCGTGGGCGGCTGCAAAAGGTAGAACCAGAGCCACAAGCGAAGCAAAAAACCAGCGACGAGCAGAAAAGCGCATTCCTTCAATTACCTCTACTTCTTCAGACACCAATTTATCGACGAAGACGCGCGATAAGCAGCAAAGTTCGGCGAGCCCACTCAAAGCCAACACCAGGCTTTGAATGGGCCACCGCCGATTTGCTAACCCCTAGTGGCTAATGGTTGTTCTACTTCTGGGCCTGTTCGAAGCGGGTGTCGATTTCGTCCCAATTGACGGTGTTCCACCAGGCGGCGAGGTAGTCGGGCCGGCGGTTCTGATACTTCAGGTAATAGGCGTGCTCCCACACGTCGTTGCCGAGGATAGGGTATTTGCCCTGCATCAGCGGGCTGTCCTGATTGGGAGTGGTGGCGATAGCCAGCTTGCCGCCATCCCAAAGGACCCAGCCCCAGCCGGAACCGAACTGCTTCGCCGCGGCGTCGTTGAACTGCTTCTTGAAGGCTTCGAAGTCGCCGAAGTCCTTGCGGATCTGCGCGGCAATCTTGCCGGTGGGCTCGCCGCCGCCGCCGTGCTTCATGATGTTCCAGAACATGGAGTGGTTGACGTGGCCGCCGCCGTTGTTGCGGACGACGGTGCGGATATCCTCGGGAATATTGTTGATGTTGCGCAGCAGGTCCTCAGCGGTGTGTTTGCCGAGTTCGGGGTGCTTCTCGATGGCGCCATTGAGGTTATTGACGTAGGCCTGGTGATGCTTGTCGTGGTGGAGATGCATGGTCTGCTCGTCGATGTAAGGCTCGAGCGCGGCGTAGTCATAGGGCAGTGGTGGAACTTCGTAAGCCAAAACGTTTCTCCTTCACTGTTGGATGCTTGTCTTGAATCTTTGGGTGAGTCCCTGTGGGACTCACGGGATGCGTCCCCGATCATACTGGATGCAGAAGAGCGGTGGAGAGGTTCAAGGACAGGACTCAGGGCTCAGGGTTCAGGCAGCGGTGGCCAGGGGCGCAGGGACGAGAGCCGTCATGGTTGGATCATCGAATTGGCCGGTCGGCGGCAAAGCGGCGCTCTGCTGGAAGGCAAGGATGGCTTCACGCGTGTCAGGCCCAGTCATGCCGTCGATGCAGTTGGTGTAGAAGCCTCGCAAGGTCAGGTACAGCTGCCCTGCGCGGACGTTGAGGTCAGGCAATTTGCCGGAGGCCAATTTTTGAAACGCGGCGCTCAAGCGCATATCGTAGCAATTTCGAGCATAATCAGGTCCGTTGTATCCCCGGGCAAACGACGCCCAGTCGCGTACCCGCAGAGGCGCGTCGAGCCGCGTGGACTTGAGGTAGGCGCTGAAGGCCTCTAACTGGGCGGTCTCTGAGTCGACCATGGCGAAGACCATCGCCTCGACGCTGGAGTAACCGGCGAGATGGAAGTATTCGCCCATGATCTGGCCGATTCCCCAGGAAGCGCTTCGCAGAGCGGCGTCCGGGTCGAACGCCATTGCCTGATTGAGGCGCGCAAACTGATTGGCTCCGGGTGCTCCGTAGCCGCCAGGGATGGGATTGCTGATGCCGGGATGCGTCGAGTCGAATTTTCCGCCGGTGAGTTTGTGGAAGATGTGTCGCTCGAAGAGGATGCGGGGACGGCGGTCAGGCAGAAAGCCGCACTGGGCGGTCTCGACGTGGAGGACAGCCCAGATGTTCGCGGCCGGGAGATCGAGTTGAGCCACAGCGCTGTTCAGGCCGGAGCGATCCAGCGCCAGAGTCTTTCCTACAAAGTTCATCGATGCCTCATCGGAAGGTGTTTGGAAGCGCGGCAAAGAAGACGGCCGCCAAGAGAAAAGGCCCGGCTGCGCTGGCAACCGGGCCTTAGTGTCCCTATGTTTATTATAGCGGCGGAATCGAAATGGGCCGCCAACTACGGCTCGGCATTAACTGCTTTGAATGAATCGTTTACGATGACAGTGCGGGGCTTAGATCTTGACAAGCGGTCGCCGCTTTTGAGTTCGGAGGCACTAGAGCGCCCGGTACATGACGAAGGCGTCGACGAGGCCCGCGGTCGGATGCCGAAAGGCGTTGGGGATGCGGCCGACGATTTCAAAACCCATGCGTTGCCAGAGGCGGACGGCTCGCTCGTTTGTGCTGACCACAATGTTGAACTGCATGGCGAGAAAGCCGCGCTGGCGGGCGCGACCGAGAGAGTGGCGGCACATGACGTGGGCGACTCCGCGACCGGCGGCCCAGGCGGCGGTGATATATCCGCAGTTGGCGACGTGCGATCCGTTGCCGCCCTGGTTGGGGCGAAGGTAGTAGGACCCGACAATTGCGTCGTCGATCACGGCAACAAAGACCTCATGAGCGGGTGAGAACCAGTAGCTGAGCGCGTCGTCTTCAGAGAGATCGCGGGGCAGAGTGTAGGTCTCGCCGGCGCGGATGGCGGGCTCGATGACCCTCCAGATCGCGGTCCGGTCGACAGCGGTTGCGGGGCGGATCAGGAATCCGCCGGAACTTGCGGGCTCACTCACAGGCTTGGCGCTCAAAGACCGGGACCATTTCGGAGACGCACCGGAAGACGGGGCGCGAGATGAAAAGAACGGCGCGGTTTCGTTACACTGCGAAGGGTGAAACCTGCCCTTCTGATTGTATCTGCATCCACTGAGAGCTGTATTCGCATCCGTTCAGAATTGATAGCGCCTTGGACCGTTCAAAATTAACTCGACGGCAACTGCTGCGCACAGCGGGTGCATCGGGCATGCTCGCACTGGGCGCGCCCGCGCTTTCGGTTGCCGAGGGTTTGCAGAATCAGGCGCAGCCTCCCAAGGTGAAGCCGGGACAGGAGCCGCAGCCGGAATCGCAGGCGTCGCAGAAGTATCCTCAGCAGCTTGGGACGTTTGTCAATCGACCGTTGACGCAGGTGTCGAAGGCAGCAGATGCTCTGCTGGATGACCTGGAGGGGCGTGCCTGCGATTTCTTTTACAACGAGGCGAGTCCGAAGAGCGGGCTGGTGCGGGATCGCGCCCCCGCGGCGGGTCGCTCACTGAGCCGAGTAGCCAGCATTGCGGCGACGGGATTCGGCCTGAGCGCGTTGTGCATCGCGGCAAAGCGGAATTATCTGCGTCCCAGCGATTGCGAGGCGAGGGTGGAGAAGACGCTGGCGTTCCTTCTGGAGGAATGCCCGCACGAGCATGGATTCCTCTATCACTTCATCGACCTGGAGAGCGGACAGCGGATGTTCGGGAGCGAGCTCTCATCGATCGACACGTCCCTGCTGCTGTGCGGTGTGCTGCTGTGCCGGGAGTACTTCGCGGGAAATACGCGAATCGCGGCGCTGGCGACGACATTTTACCGGCGGATCGACTGGCAGTGGATGCTAAATGGCGGCACCACACTGTCGATGGGCTGGCTGCCGGACCAGGGATTTCTGAAGTACAGATGGGACATTTATTCCGAGCTGATGACGATGTACCTGATGGCGATCGGGTCGCCGACGCATCCGGTCTCCGCCGATACGTGGAATGCGCTGCAGAGGCCGGTGGTCGCGTTTGGGGGCATCGACTACATCAGCGGCGTGGCTCCCCTGTTTATTCACCAGTACGCGCACGCATGGTGCGATTTTCGCGATATCCGGGACCTGCACGCGAACTACTTCACGAATTCGATTGCGGCGACGCGGGTGCACCAGTTGTGGTGCCTGACGCTGGGACGGAGTTATCCGTGGATCGATCAGGATATGTGGGGGATAACGGCGTCGGATTCGCGAAATGGATACCGGGTTTGGGGCGGGCCTCCTCCGATGGGGCCGGTGGACGGCACGCTGGTACCGTGCGCGGTAGCGGGATCGCTGCCGTTTCTGCCCGCGGAGTGCTCGCATGTCTTGTTGAGCATGCGCGAGAAGATGGGCGACAAGGTCTGGACTAAATATGGTTTCGTGGACGCGTTCAATCCCAAACTGAACTGGTTTGCCACGGATATTCTGGGGATCGACCAGGGGATCAGCGTGCTGATGGCGGAGAATCTACGGAGCGGCTTTGCGTGGCAGTACTTCATGAAGAATCGCGAAATTGTGCATGCCATGAACGAGGTGCAGTTTCATCCCGATCCGGATGCGAACTCGCAGGTGCTTTGATCCGGAAGGGGATAAATGTAACTGGTTCTTGGAAGATTCATCTATGTGCGGTAGAGTTCTCACCCTGGAGATGTTTCCCGGCCGGCGGTGACTGTACGGAGCTAATGAATGGCGGAATTGGTACCACAGTACACATGGGTTGAGGGTCAGGGGCAAGCGTTTGGCGCGCCGGGAATGGAGCCGCGGTGGACTTCGGCGGCAAAGGATGCGGTGGGCACAGCCTATGCCGCGTCGAGCCGTGCGTGGTACACGATCTCCCACGGCATTCTCAACGAGATTTACTACCCGACGATCGACCGGCCGCAGATTCGCGACATGGAGTTTCTGATCACGGATGGGGAGACGTTCTTTCACGAATCCAAGCGCGATCTCAAGCATGAATTTGCGTATATCGACTCCGATGCACTGGGGGTGCGGATCACGGCCCGCGATTGCGACGGGCGTTACACCCTGACGAAAGAGATCATCAACGATCCGCACTATCCGGTGGTGTTGATGCGGGCGCGCCTGGAGAGCGACGACAAGGATTTTCTGTCCCGCCTGCAGGTGTATGCGCTGCTCTCCCCGCACGTGGATGGGGGCGGGGCAGGCAACTCGGCGCGCACGCTGATCGTTGCCGGCGAACTGGCGGTACTGGCCTGGAGAAACCAGACGTCGCTGGCCCTGGCGACCGATGGGGGCTTTATCCGGGCGAGCTGCGGGTATGTCGGCCAAAGCGATGGATGGCAGGATCTGAAACACAACCTGATCATGGACTGGCAGTTCGGATCGGCGCTGAACGGCAACGTGGCGGTGATGGGCCAGATCAATCCCCAAAAGACCCGCGATTTCACGGTGGCGATCGGCTTCGGCGAAGGTCATCACGCGGCGCTGGCCACGACGATGGGGGCCCTGGCGACTCCATTTGACCGGCATTTGAAGCGGTTCATCGAGCAGTGGCATCGGGCGGCGAGTCCGCGCGAGTGGGCGGTGAACTCGAGGGACGGGGGCAGGCTGCTGCAGATCAGCCACAACGTGGTGCTGGCCCACGAGGACAAGACTTACGCGGGAGCATTTATTGCGTCGGCGTCTATTCCCTGGGGCTATGCCAAGAGCGACGACGATTTGGGCGGATACCACCTGGTGTGGACGCGCGACATGGTGCAGAGCGCAACTGCGCTGCTGGCGTGCGGGCGGGTAGACACGGCGCGGCGCGCGCTGACGTATCTGGCATGCACGCAGCGGCCCGATGGGGGATTTGCGCAGAATTTCTGGATCGACGGAACGCCCTACTGGACAGGCATTCAGCTCGATGAGGTGGCGTTTCCGATCATTCTCGCGTGGAGGCTGTGGAAGCTGGGCGGGCTAGGGGACTGGGACGTGTTTGCCTTCGTCGAGCGCGCGGCGGGGTTCCTTGTGCGCTATGCGCCGGTCACGCAGCAGGAGCGCTGGGAAGAGTGCGCCGGCTACTCGCCTTCGACCCTGGCGGCCGTGATCTCGGGGCTGATCTGCGCGGCCGAGCTAGCCGATGCGCACGGGTCTCCGGAGCTGGGAACGTTCCTGCGCGAGCAGGCGGACTGGATCGAAGGCCACCTGGAGGACTGGACGGTAACAAACGATGGCGTCCTGCTGCCGGATGTGAAACGCCACTACATGCGGATCCGGCCGCCGGAATGCGGTGAGCCGTATGCGCGCGAGGGATGCGGGAAAGAGATGATCCACATCGCGAACCGGGGCCCCGGAGAGAAGACCGAGTTCGAAGCGCGGGAGGTTGTCGACGGGGGATTTCTGGAGCTGGTGCGTTATGGCGTGCGCCGGGCGAACGATCCCGTGATCATGGATACTCTCAAGGTGATCGATCATGTGCTGAAGATCGATGCCCCGCAGGGGCCATGCTGGAGACGCTACAACCACGATGGCTATGGGCAGAGGCATGACGGCGGCCCCTTCCAGGGATTTGGCCAGGGGCGCGCATGGCCGCTGCTGACGGGGGAGCGAGCGCATTACGAGTTGGCCGCAGGGCGGGATATCAGCGCGCTGATTGAAACCTACGAGAAATTTGCCTCTGAGGGCGGCATGATGCCGGAGCAGATCTGGGATGAGCCAGACAGAAACGGGCTAATTTTCGGCGGCCCGGCGGGGTCGGCGATGCCCCTGGTGTGGGCGCACGCGGAATATCTGAAGCTGCTGCGCTCACTATACGACGGCAAAGTGTTCGACCGGATCGAGCCGGTCGAGAAGCGTTATGCGAACGGGAGGGAACGCTGTAAGCTGGAGGTCTTCAAGCTCCGCAGGCAGGTGAAGAGCATCCGGGCCGGGTATCGATTGCGGGTGATTGCTCAGAACCATTTCCGGATTCTGTGGACGTTTGACAACTGGCAGACGGTGCAAACGCTGGAGAGTACAACGGTGGGCCATGCGGGATCGTTTGCCGATGTACAGACTGCTCCCGAGCAGACGGGCAAGCTTTCATTTACTCTTTTCTGGCCGATGGAAAACCGCTGGGAGGGCCATAATTTCGATGTGACGATTGAGGCAGCGGAGTGAGTGGAGGACCCGGCCTCAGGAGATTTGCAAGGATAAGGACCGCAGGGAGAACCAGGGCTGAGCAAATTTTGAGGAATGCAGGATTACTACCGGCAAGTGTTGGTTCAGATTCATTTGCCTGAGATTCCATTGCTGTAGAGATGCGGGCCACCGCGCCTGCCACCATTGAAGAGAGGATTTATGAGCGACATAGACCAGCTTTCAATCAATACATTGCGATTTCTTGCCGTTGACATGGTGGACAAGGCCAACAGCGGCCATCCGGGTGCGCCCCTGGGCGATTCTCCGATCGCCTACCTGCTGTTCCACAAATACATGCGCCACAATCCGAAGAACTCGCACTGGCCCAACCGCGACCGGTTTGTGCTTTCGAACGGACACGCTTCGGCGCTACTTTACGGCGTTCTGCACCTTTCCGGCTATAAGGTGGCAATCTCAGATCTCGAACAGTTCCGCCAATTCGGTTCGATCACGCCGGGGCATCCCGAGCGCGGCGACACGGACGGTGTGGAGGTAACGACCGGCCCGCTTGGGCAGGGACTCGCGATGTCCGTGGGCCTGGCGATCGCGGAAAAGCACCTGGCGGCGGTGTATAACCAGCCCGGCTTCGACATTGTCGATCACTACACGTATGGAATCTGCGGTGACGGCGACCTGATGGAAGGCATCTCGCACGAGGCGGCCTCCCTGGCCGGTACGCTGGGCCTGGGGAAACTAATCTTTCTCTACGACGACAACCAGATCTCGCTCGACGGGCCGACAGCGCTTTCCTTTACTGAGAACGTAGAAGCACGTTTTGAGGCCTACCACTGGCATGTGCAGCGGGTGGCCGACGGCAACGATCTCGACGCGATCTCGAAGGCTATCGAAGCAGCCAAGGCGGTGACCGACAAGCCTTCGATCATTGCGGTGCGTACTGTGATCGGCTACGGCAGCCCCATCGCAGGCACAAACAAGGTGCACGGCGAGGCGCTGAAGCCGGATGAGGCGATAGCGACGAAGAAGGCCCTGGGCTGGCCGGAGGACAAGTTCTTCTATGTGCCCGAGGAGGCGCAGAAGAACTGGTCGACGATCATCGAGCGGGGCGCGAAGTATGAGGAAGAATGGAAGGCGCTGTTTGCCGAGTACAAGAGCAAGTATCCGGAGCTGGCCGCCGAGTTCGAACGCACGCAGGCGGGCAAGCTGAAGGAGGGCTGGGAGAAGTCGCTGCCTTCCTTCCCGGCCGGCGGCAAGGGCATGGCCACGCGCAACGCGGGTAACGCGGTCATGAATGCCTTCGCGAAGGAGGTTCCGGAGCTGATCGGCGGAGCGGCTGACCTGACGGCTTCGACGAAGACGATTTTGAAGGAGGGCGGGAATTTCCACCTCGATCCCAAGGGCCGGAACATCTGGTTTGGCGTGCGCGAGTTTGGCATGTGCGCGGCGGTGAACGGGATGGCGGCGCATGGCGGCCTGATTCCCTATGGATCCACCTTCTTTACGTTCTCGGACTATTGCAAATCCGCGCTGAGAATGGCCGCGCTCATGCACACGCAGTCAATTTTTGTCTTCACGCACGATTCGATCGCGCTCGGAGAAGACGGCCCGACGCACCAGCCGATCGAGCACCTGATGATGCTGCGGGCGGTGCCATTCCTGACGGATTTTCGTCCGGCGGACGCGAACGAGACGGTCGCGGTTTGGCGGCTGGCTCTGGAGCGCAAGAGTCCGTGCTTCATGGCGTTCTCGCGGCAGGATCTGCCGGTGCTCGATCCTGAAAAGCATGAAATTTATGACGGCGTAAAGCATGGCGCATACATTGTCGAAGAGGGCGGCAACGCGCCGGACCTGCTGATCGTGGCGACCGGGGCCGAGGTGTGGGCGGCGCTGGGTGCGGCGGAGGAACTTGGCAAGGAGGGGATCGCGACGCGGGTCGTCTCAATGCCGAGCTGGAGAATTTTTGAGGAGCAGAGCAAGGAGTACAAGGCATCGATCTTCCCCGATCATTTGCCCAAACTGGCGGTTGAAGCGGGTGCGCCTCTGGGCTGGTGGAAATACGTGGGCCGGCACGGAGACGTGATCGGTCTGGAGCGGTTTGGAGCTTCGTCGCCGGGCAAGATCGCGCTTGAAAAGCTGGGCTTCGGAGTGGCGAACATTGCCGAGCGCGGGAAGGCAGTCGTGGAGCGGGCGCGGAAGGCAGAAGGCGCCCTGGCGGAGAAATAGCATGAAGCTGGTAGTCGGAGCCGATCACGCGGGCTTTCCTCTGAAGGAGGAAGTCCGCGGCTACCTGGAGCGGCTGGGGCACGAGGTGATCGACGTGGGAGCATACAACACCGAGCCCTCCGACTATCCGGACTTTGCCGAGGCGGTGGGACGCGTGCTGATTGCCGGGCGGGCCGAGCGTGGCATTCTGATCTGCGGCAGCGGCGTGGGTGTGAACGTGGCGGCCAACAAGCTGCCGGGAGTCCGCGCCTGCATGTGCCACGACACATACTCGGCGCACCAGGGCGTGGAGCACGACGACATGAATGTCCTGGTGATGGGCTCGCGGATCATCGGCCCGGCACTGGCTTTCGAACTGGTGGCGAGCTTTCTGCATGCTCACTTCCAGAAGCAGGAAGAGCGGTTCGTGCGGCGGTTGACGAAGGTGAAGGCAATTGAAGCGCGCTATATGCCGGAAGCGGCGAAGCAGCATGTCTGAGACGCGGTTAGATGGCCTCGAAGTAGATGGCCTCGAAGTAGATGGCCTCGAATCAGTGAGAGCACGTTACTGACAGGAAGAGCGATGACGGAGATCAGCACGATTCTGTGGGATGTAGGCGGGGTACTCCTGAGCAATGGATGGGACCACGAAGAGCGTGCCGCCGTACTTTCGCGCTTCAAGGTGGACCGAGCCGAGTTCGAGGAGCGGCACCCGGAGGCGAATGACGCCTGGGAAAAGGGACTGATCACGGTTGAGGAATATCTGCATCGCACGGTGTTCTGGGAGCCGCGCCCATTTTCGGTCGAGGAGTTTGTGGAGGCGATGAAGGAGCAATCGCGCGTGCTGGAGGACAGCGCACTGGGGATTCTGGAGAGCATCGCGACGACCCAGGATGTGGATCTGGGGCTGCTAAATAATGAAGCGCGCGAGCTGAACGATTATCGAATCGAGAAGTTCGGTTTTCGCGGATACTTCGATTTTTTCTTCAGCTCCTGCTACGTTGGCCTGCGAAAGCCGGGCGCACAGATCTATCGGTTGGCGCTCGATGTGCTGCAGTGCGAGCCGGAAGAGACGCTGTTCGTCGACGATCGCGCCGCGAATGCGGAGGCGGCGGCCGCGCTGGGGATGCATGCGATCCACTATCAGGGCGCCAATCAGTTTGCCCGCGAGCTGGCGGCGCTGGGCATCGAAGAGGAAGTAGCTTAGAGCCGGGAGACGGGCGGTTTCGAGAAATCAACAGGTGCAAGGAGAGATTCAATGGCAACGACCGAGGTAAAGATTGCTCCTGAGAGTATTCGGGCCGCTTCGCGACCGAGCGAGCGCGTACCCGAACCGGGAATTGTGGTGATTTTTGGGGCATCCGGCGACCTGACAAAGCGCAAGCTGCTGCCGGCTCTCTTTCACCTGGAGCAGCAGAGCCTGCTGCCTGAGGAATTTGCCATCGTCGGCGTGGCCCGCCGTGATCTGAAATCCACATTTGCTGCCGATATGAAGGACGGCATCATCAAATACGGCGGCGGTAAAGAAGGCGATCCCACGATCGACGAGTTCATTGAAAAAGTGGACTACCACGCGATGAACTTTGACGATGATAAGGGCTACACCGATCTTAAAGCCCTGCTCGAGCAGATCGACAAGGAACGCGGAACGAAGGGCAATCGGCTTTTCTATCTCGCAGTTGCTCCGGAATACTTCTCCGACATCATCGATCACCTGGGCGCGCACGGCATGGCGCATCCGGAGAAGGGCCACGCGCGGGTGATTATCGAGAAGCCGTTCGGGCACGATCTTGCGTCGGCAAGAGAACTGAACGACGAAGTCAACAAGGTCTTCGATGAAGAACAGATCTTCCGCATCGACCATTACCTCGGCAAAGAGACGGTGCAGAACGTACTGGTCTTTCGCTTTGCCAACGGCATCTTTGAGCCGATCTGGAACCGCAATTATATCGATCACGTGCAGATCACCGCGGCGGAAAACATCGGAATCGAGGGCCGTGGGCCGTTCTATGAGAAGGCCGGAGCGCTGCGGGATGTGGTGCAGAACCACGTGATGGAGCTGCTGTCTTTCGTCGCAATGGAGCCGCCGGTGTCCTTTGAAGCTGCCGCGGTGCGCGGCGAGAAGGTGAAGGTGTGGCGCGCGATCAAGCCCATTCCTCTTGAAAATACAGTGCGCGGGCAATATGCGCTGGGAATGGTGGACGGGGAGCAGGTGCAGGGCTATCGCGAAGAGGATCGCGTGGATCCGAACTCGGCTACGGAAACCTATGCGGCTCTAAAGCTGGAGATGGAAAACTGGCGCTGGGCGGGAGTGCCCTTCTACCTGCGTGCCGGCAAACGGCTGGCGAAGCGGGTCACAGAGGTCATGATTCAGTTTAAGCAACCGCCATTGTTACTTTTTGACCGTTCCTCCAATGGGACGTGCAGCGAGATTCAGCCGAACATCCTGACCATCCGCATTCAGCCGGACGAGGGCATCTCGCTGCGCTTTGGCGCAAAGGTGCCGGGGCCGGATACAAATGTTTGTCCGGTGGTGATGGACTTCCAGTACGCGTCGGCGTTCGGCGTGAATTCCGCGAACGGCTACGAACGGCTGCTGCTCGACGCGATGCTCGGCGATCAGACGCTGTTCGCGCACCGCGACGGCGTGGAGGCAACCTGGGCTCTCTACACGCCCGTGCTGGAGGAGTGGTCGAGATTAAAGCCGAGGGATTTTCCCAATTACCGGAGCGGCACGTGGGGTCCGAAGGCCGCCGATGGGCTGATTGGGCGCGATGGACGACACTGGCATAACATTTGAGGTCGAGAGAATCGGAGCCCATGGCAAGAAAGATCGAAGTTGAATACCGGGTGTACGAGGGCGCGGACGCATTGAGCAGGGCGGCGGCCGAGCATTTTCTGGAAACGGCGCAGGCGGCGGTGAAGGCGCGCGGCAAGGCACGCATCGCGATCTCCGGGGGCAGCACTCCGAAGCGGACCTTCGCGCTGTTGGCAAATCCCGCAGAACCCTTTCTGAAGGCCATGCCGTGGGGGCAGATCGAGCTTGACTGGGTGGATGAACGCTGCGTTCCACCCGATCATCCCGACAGCAACTACCGTATGACGCGCGAGGCGATGCTGGATAAGGTTCCGCTCAAGCCGGAGCAGGTTTTTCGCATTGAAGGCGAGCTCGAGCCCGATGCGGCGGCAGCCCGCTACGAGAGCACGATCCGGGCGCAATTCCGCCTGGAAGGCGCGGAGGTTCCGCGGTTCGACGTGCTGGCGCTGGGCATGGGCGACGATGGGCATACGGCGTCGCTCTTTCCGCACACAGCGGCGCTTCATGAACTGGGCCGGATCGCGGTTGCGAATCATGTGCCGCAACAGAAGGAAAGCTGGCGGGTGACGCTGACCCGGCCGGTGATCGTCGAAGCCGCCGAGGTCTTCTTCCTGATCGGCGGCAAAGACAAGGCAGACCCCTTGCATCGCGTGCTTCAGGGACCCTACGATCCCGAGACGCTACCCTCGCAGCTGATTCAGCCGAAGAGCGGCAGGCTTCTTTATCTGCTCGACAAGGATGCGGCCGCACTGCTGCCCCCGCCCTATGCGCAGGGAGTGGGTCGACTGGAGTTAGAGCGATGATTCTGGCCGGAGATGTAGGCGGTACGAAAGTCGTTCTAGCGCTGTACGTTTTCGACCACGGGCAGTTGAACCATGTCCGCGAGCAGATATTCCCGGCAAGCGAATATGGGGGACTCGAAGAGGTTGCGCGGAAATTTCTTACGGAGAGCGGAAGCCCGGAAGTGACTGCAGCCTGCTTTGGCGTGCCCGGACCGGTGCGCGGCGGGCGGCTGAAGCTCACGAATCTTCCCTGGCTGCTCGATTCCCGGGAACTTGCGAAACATTTGAAGATTGAGCACCTTTTCCTCATCAACGACCTTGAGGCAAACGGCTACGGGATTCCCGAACTCTCCGCCAGCCAGCTTTATGAATTGAGCGCGGGCGACGCCGGCGCGGTCGGCAACCGCGGGCTGGTCTCGGCGGGCACCGGGCTTGGTGAAGCCGTCCTGGTATGGAACGGCAAGATGCACATCCCCATCGCTTCCGAAGGCGGTCACGTTGATTTTCCGGCGCGCAACGAACTGGAGATCGACCTGCTGCGGTATCTACAACGCGCGCTTAAGGGTAGAGTGAGCATGGAGCGGGTGGTCTCCGGCATAGGACTCAAAAATATCTATACTTTTCTCCGCGATGAGAAGGGCATGGAAGAACCGGTGTGGCTGAAAGAGCGGATGCTGCACGAGGACCCCAATATCGCCATATCCGAGCTAGGTGAATCCGGTACCGTGGAGATATGCGTGCGGACCCTTGATATGTTCGCCTCGGCTTACGGCGCGGAAGCGGGAAATCTGGCACTGAAGGTGTTGGCGGTCGGCGGGATGTATCTGGGCGGAGGAATCGCTCCCAAGCTGTTGAGGAAGATGACGGATGGCACTTTCATGAAGGCGTTTACGGATAAGGGACGACTCAGCGATCTGCTGATTCACACGCCGGTCCGCATCATCCTTGAACCGCGCTGCGCCCTGATGGGAGCCGCAGCTTATGCCGAAGCGCGCGCAGCTGAACTGAGCGGCTCTTCGGAGCGGGCCGCGTCGCTGTAACCGGGCTCAACGAATATACTGATGTTTCAAGCTATGAAAAAAACGTACTGGTTCGCCCCTGTCCTTGCGGTCTTGTTATTCGCCGTCTCTCAGCTGGCTTTTGCGCACGCTGTGCTGGTGTCTTCCACGCCGAAGGTTAACGGAAGCATACACGGACCTTCGGTCGATCTCGATCTCAAATACAATTCGCGCGTCGACGGCACGCGGTCGAGCCTGAGCCTGGTAGCACCGGGTGGAGCGGTACAGTCGCTGACGCTCCTCAAACAGAATGAGCCGAATGAATTACATGCGCACGCCCAGCTTTCTCCCGGCAAGTACACGCTGCGCTGGACAGCACTTGCCACTGACGGTCACATCACGCGCGGCGAGGTTCCATTTACGGTGGAGTAGGGGCAGGACCGAGCAGAAGTGATCTGGCTGATTCAGGATTTTGATTTATTGTCGGTGCTTCTGCGCGCTCTGGCGCTCTCCCTCGAAGCCCTGACGGTTGGCGGCGTGGTCGTGCTGCTGCTCGTGGCCCGCGTCTGCTCATCGGAGCCGGAAGCACTGCACGCTGTCCGCAGATTTATTTCGCGGTTCGCTCTCGCTTTGGCGATCACACAGCTGCTAGCCGCGGCTGAGAGCGCCGTGATGCTCATAGGAGGCGCCAGCCCGGGCACGCCGGGGCTGTCATTCCGCGAGGTGGCGGCGGCCGCTTTCTTCCGCTCCGATTGCATCCTGGCCCTCGCGGCGCTGGCCGTCTTCCTGTTGCTGCGGTACAAGCCGCAGCAGATGTGGGCCACGTGCGTGGCTGCGCTGGCGATCCTCGCATCGTCAACTGCGCTGAGCCATGCGGCATCGAGAATCGACGACCGGCCCCTGCTGCTGCTGCTAACCGGGTCGCACCACCTCGCCGCGGCGGCCTGGATCGGCGGCATGGCCAGCCTGCTGATTGCCATACGAGGCAGCCGGGATCCGCGAAACATTCACACCATGGCGCAGCGCTTCTCCATGACGGCAATCGTGAGCGTGACAGTGCTGGTGGTCGTCGGCATTGCCATGACCAAGCTGTATGTGGGTTCGTGGAGCGGGATGTATGGCACCTCCTACGGCTTGATGGTGCTGGCCAAGAGCTATCTGCTGTTGATAACGCTCGCGCTCGGAGCCAGCAATTTTTGGCTGGTGCGGGAAACTCGATCCGACGCTGCTCCGGTGCTGGCGCGGCTGCGGCGTTTCAGTGAGGCTGAGATCGGACTGGGATTCACAGCGCTGCTGGCGGCTGCCTCGCTGACGTCGCAGCCCCCGGCGATCGATTTAGCGCAGAGCGACATGGTCACCGGCCACCAGATTGAGCAGCGCATGAGCTGGATAATGCCCCGGCTGAGCAGCCCGAAGCTTGCAGATCTTCCGCACGCGTCGCCTTTGAAGGAGCATCTCGAAGACGTATCCTTTTCCGGGTCCGGCCAGGACGACCTGATGAGCCAGAAGTGGTCGGAGTACAACCATCAGTGGTCGGGCCTGATTGTTCTCGCGGCTGGTTTACTTGCCCTGGTCTCCAGATTCAAGGGCCAAGGATGGGCGCGGAACTGGCCGCTGCTGTTTTTGGGGTTGGCGGTTTTCATTATTCTCCGGGCCGATCCGGATGCCTGGCCACTGGGCCCTCGTCCGTTCTGGGCCAGTTTCGCCCAGTCGGAAGAGCTGGAACACCGTCTATTTGCGGTGTTGATCAGCTGTTTTGCCATCTTCGAGTGGGCAGTGGAGACAGGACGGCTGAAGGCGCCAAAGGCGGCCCTGGTCTTTCCGGCACTCTGCGCCGTCGGTGGGGCGCTGCTGTTGACGCATTCGCACGGCACCGCCAATCTGCGAGACGAGCTGTTTGCCGAACTGAGCCACACGCCGATTGCGCTGCTGGGAGCCACGGCCGGCTGGGGCCGCTGGCTTGAGTTGCGCTGGCCTCAGGAAGAGGCGACGGCGGAGAAAAGATCGGGCCTCGTGCGCATCGCGAGCTGGGTCTGGCCTGTTTGTCTCATTATGGTGGGTCTGATCCTGCTGAATTATCGCGAGTCCTGACCGAGGCCGGTCAGAGTCCTGAACCGGGGCGGGGACGCCAGCGTGTACTGCTTTGCGGTATGGTAAAAGCTGGTGTCCCGGCGCTCTTTTGAGGCGCTACCCGCCGACTCTATCTGTGAGGCATTCATGCCATCGTTTCACCTACGTTTCAGCAAGGGGATAGTCCTTGCTATTCTCACCTGTCTCGCCGTTCACGCACGCGCACAGCGCCTGCCGCAGAATGTGCATCCCGAGCATTATCAACTGACGCTCATTCCGAACCTTAAAGACGCAAGCTTTGCAGGCAGTGAAAAGATCGAGGTTCTGCTCGATCAGCCTCTCGATGCAATCACGTTGAATGCCGCCGAGATCAAGTTTCAAAGCGTAACGACGAAGGCCGACGGGAAAGAGCTCACGGCGACTGTCACTGAAGACGCGAAGAAGGAACAGGTCACTTTCAAGTTCGATCAGACACTGCCCGCGGGCCGTCATAGCCTTGAGATCAGGTACACGGGCATCCTGAACAACGAGCTGCGCGGTTTCTATCTGTCGAAGACGGCGAAACGCAATTATGCCGTCACGCAGTTCGAGCCAACGGATGCGCGGCGCGCCTTTCCCTCATTTGATGAGCCGGCGCTCAAGGCCACCTTCGATGTGAGCATGGTGGTCGACAAGGGCGACACGGCTATCTCAAACACGAATATTGTTTCCGACACGCCAGGCCCTGAGGCGGACAAGCACACCATCCACTTTGCGACCACTCCGAAGATGTCGACGTATCTGGTTGCGTTTCTGGTAGGAGATTTCCAGTGCACCTCGGGCGAGAGCGACGGCACGCCCATTCGCGCATGCGCAACTCCGGACAAGGTGCAGTACACGAAGTTTGCTCTGTCGGCGGCGGAGTTTGTTCTGCACTATTACGACAATTACTTTGGGATCAAGTATCCGATGCCGAAACTGGACATGATCGCGCTGCCGGATTTTGAAGCGGGCGCGATGGAGAATTTCGGCGCAATCACCTATCGCGAAACGGATCTGTTGATCGACGAGAAGACAGCTTCAGTCGATGCGAAGAAGATGGTCGGGATTGTGGTGGCGCATGAGATGGCGCATCAATGGTTCGGCGATATGGTGACAATGCAATGGTGGAACAATCTGTGGCTGAATGAAGGATTTGCCACCTGGATGGAGAACAAGCCGGTTGCGGCATGGCATCCCGACTGGAATATGACGCAGGACGTGGCGGCGGGGCTGAATGGAGCGCTGAATCTCGATGCACAGCACACGACTCGCGCGATTCGCGCCAAGGCCGATACGCCAGACGAGATCAACGAGATGTTCGACGGCATCACTTACGGCAAGGCCGGTGCGATGCTGCTGATGGTTGAGAACTACGAGGGCGAAGAGAGTTTTCGCCAGGGCGTGCACAACTATCTGGCCGCCCACATGTATGGGAATGCGACGGCGGAGGACTTCTGGAATGCGCAGACCGCGATCAGTCACAAGCCGATCGATAAGATCATGGAAAGCTTTGTAGCCCAGCCCGGAGTGCCGCTTCTAACCTTCGAAAATCCTGCGAGCGGCAGCGTTCCAGCAAGCCAGCAGCGCTTCTTCCTCAGCCCCAGCGCAAAGGCGGATAAGCCGCAGGTATGGTCGATACCGTTGTGCTTCAAGTCGGGCGGAGAGGGAGAGAGTTGCGAAGTCTTTTCACAGCCGCAACAATCGCTGAAGACTCCTGCGGCGCCGTTCTTCTTTGCCAATGCGGAGGGCAAGGGCTACTACCGGACCAAGTATCCCGCTGACGTGTACGCAAAGATTGTCGCCAGCGTCGAGACGGGCCTGACTCCGGAGGAACGCATCCTGCTGCTCGGTGACGAGTGGGCGCAGGTGCGCGCCAACAAGGCTTCGGTCGGCGACTATCTGAACCTTGCCGCGGCGGTGAAGGATGACCAGAGCGGCACGGTGTTGGAGACTGCTCTGGGCAGCGTGGCTGCGATCTACTCGCGCATTGCGGCGACGCCGGAAGAGCGCGAAGCGATATCCGCCTGGGTGCTGAAGACCTACAAGCCGGCTCTGGAACAGTTAGGTGCGCCTGCGCCGGGGGACACGCCGGAAAAGAAGGAGCTGCGCGCAACACTGTTCGAAGCCGTGGGAAATATCGGCAAAGACCCCGAAGTGATCGCGCAGGCAAAGGAGCTGGCGGCCAGGTATATTGCCGATCAGAGCTCTGTCGATGCGACGCTCGCTCAGACGGCAGCGACGATCGCTGCCATCAATGGAGATGCGGCCTTCTTTGATCAGCTGCAGAAGACGGCGGAGACCTCTACGAATCCGGAGGTTCAGGAAGGGTCGCTTCGCCTGCTGGCCGAGTTCAAGGATGCTTCGCTCGAAAAGCGCTCGCTTGACTATGCCGTGTCCGGCAAGGTGAGAAACCAGGACTCGGTGATCGAGTTGCTCATCATGCTTCAGGGCACGGATACGCGCGATCTTGCCTGGAAGTTCATAACGCAGAACTGGGACAAGGTGAAAGCGCAGATCACAACCTCAATGGGCGGATACCTGGTGAGTGGCGCGGGAGCCTTCTGCAGTGCGGAGAAGCGGGACGAGGTCGTGGACTTCTTTACGACCCATCAGGTTCCAGCTTCGGAGCGGGCACTGACCCGTGCCCGGGATCAGATCAACGACTGCATCGAGCTGCGTTCGTTGCAGGAGGCGAATCTGAAGGCCTGGATCGCGAACCAGAGCACGAACCAGGTCGCAACGCCGTAAAGTAGCGTCACAGGCGGACAACGGGGCGGGGCGCAAATCCCGCCCGTTTTCTTTTGGTCTTATTTCTCTCGGGGAGGAATTCGCTCGTTAAGATGAGCACTGTGGTGTCTTTCAAGGACAGGCTGGCTGGTATTGAAGAGCGGATAGGTGAGGCCTGCAGGCTCAGCGACCGCGCGCGCGACGAGGTGCGGTTGATGGCCGTCTCGAAGGCGCATCCGGCGTCGGCGATGGTTGAGGCGATTGAGGCAGGCCTGACCCTCTTTGGCGAAAACCGCGTGCAGGAGTTCGACCGCAAGCGGTCGGAATTAGTGGATCAGGGTGGTATCGAAGTTCATTTGATTGGGCATCTGCAATCGAATAAGGCGGCGAAAGCAGCGGAGATATTTTCAGCTGTCGACACGCTCGATTCTCTCTCCCTCGCCGAGCGGCTGAACAGTAGCGTCGAGAAGCCGGGGAGTGTCGGGAAGCTGGGGGCTGCGGGAGAGATCGGGCGCAGACTGCCGGTGTTGATTGAGATCAAGCTGAGTGACGAATCGGCAAAGACCGGACTTGATCCCGCAGGGCGTGAGCTCGAGGAATTGCTTGAGCGCCTGCCGGACCTGAAGCACCTCGATATACACGGACTGATGACCGTGCCTCCTTTCGACGACAATCCGGAGACAGCGCGGAGATGCTTCCGGCGCCTGCGTGAACTGCGTGAGGAATTTGCGAGGCGCCATCCGAAGCTCGATCTGGCGGAGCTGTCGATGGGAATGTCGGGCGATTTTGAGATCGCTATCGAGGAAGGGTCGACGCTGGTGCGCATTGGCACGGGATTGTTCGGGAAGCGCGGGGTGCAGGCTTGAAAGAGAGTCCCGCGATCCGGGACGCGATCCTGGAGACAAGCGACAGCGTGTCGTTTGCTGTTCGGTTGAGTCCGCGCTCGGGCAAGACGCAGTTCATAAGCATTATAGGAAAAGGCCCGGATGCGGTCTTCAGGATTGCTGTGGCTGCGCCTCCAGTGGAAGGGCGCGCGAATGAGGCGCTGATTTCGTATCTTTCCGATGTGCTCGATGTGCCCCGTTCGTCCGTGGAAATTGTCTCCGGCGAGCATTCGCGAAATAAGGTCGTACGAGTGAAGAGATGCAGCGCGGTGCAGGTCGCCAAAGCATTCGAGCCTGACATGAAGGCTCAACTAAGGCAAAACCAGAAAAGATAGGCCCTGTTCGGGTTTGTTCACGGTCACCGCTTCCTGATGGTCGCGTCGACTTGAATACTGTAGCTTCGAAATATAGTGTCTCTGGTTTTGCGTTACCGTGGACTTACCGCTTAACTCATCTTTCATTTTCCGGGAGAAGAATGTCACCACTCTACGCTGTAGTTCTCGGCGCCATTGTCGTTACGCTGATGAGCGTCTCGCTGGCGCGGCTTCGCAAGGTGAAGACCAAGGCCGATTATCTGGTTGCGGGGCGTTCGCTGTCGGCATTTGTCCTGGTCTTCACGCTGCTTTCGTCGTGGATCGGCTCGGGATCACTGCTGGGCGGCGCGGAGAATGCGTACAAGCACGGCTTCGTCGCACTGTGGCAGGGCGGAGGCGGATGGGCGGGACTGCTGCTGATCTACTTCATCGCGCCTCGCGCCCGCAGATTTGCGCAATTCACCATTCCCGATCTGCTTGAAGCGCGCTACAACCAGACGGCGCGTGTGCTGGGCGTGATCGCAATCCTCTTCGCATATACGGCGATCACCAGCTACCAACTGATCGGCGGCGGAGATATTCTGCACCTGATTTTTCCTACGCTGATTACGGCTACGCTCGGCAAGTACATCATCGCGGTCTTTGTGATCGTTTTCACGGCGATTGCGGGCATGTCGTCGGTGGCGTACATGGACGTGTTTATCGGCCTGCTGGCGACCTTCACGATGCTGATTGCTCTTCCTGTGCTGACGCGCTCGGTGGGCGGATGGAGCGCGGTGCATCATGCGCTGCCGGCAACACATTTTGAGGTACTAGGCGATCTCTCGCTGGTGCAGGCGCTGGAGTTGAGCGTGCCCACGTGCCTGCTGATGCTCGGCAATCAATCGATGTATCAGAAGTTCTTCTCGGCGAAGTCAGAAAAGGATGCGCGGGTGGCCGTGATGGGATGGATCGTCGGCACGGTGATTCTGGAGACGGTGATCGTCGCGCTGGCGGTAGTGGGATCGGCGCGTTTTCCCACGGGCGAAGTATCGCAGCATCCGCGTGAGATTCTGGCCTACTCGGCATTACATGGATTGCCGGCATGGCTGGGAGCGCTGCTGATGGGGGCGGTCTTCGCGAAGATTATTTCCACGGCGAATAACTACCTTTTCTCTCCGGCGACCAATCTCGTCAACGATGTGTTTGTTCGCTACATTGCGCCCGAGGCCTCGAACAAGCGTGTGCTCATCGTTTCGCGGCTCATGGTGGCGCTGCTGGGAATCTGGGCGTTGTATCAAGCGCTGGGGACCGAATCGGTTCTGAAGAAGACCCTCTACGCCTACACAATTTACTCGGCGGCGCTGACGCCGGTGATTCTGGCGGCGTTTTACTCACGACGGGCAAATGCGGCCGGAGCAGTGAGCGCTATCGCAGCGGGAACCTTTGTCACGGTCTTCTGGGATTCCGCCTTCATCCATCAGCATCTGCCCATGGTGATCGCGCAGCGCGATGCAATCTTTCCAGCGCTGCTGGCGGCATTGCTTTGCCTGGTTGTCGTGAGCGCGCTCACCAGGCCACCGGACGCGGAGAAGATTGCTCAGTTTCATCAGCCTCAATGAAGGTGCATTACTTCCCGCTTAGCGGCTTGCGCGCGAAGTAGTAGAGCGAGAAGGCGAGGACAATGAACATTAGCACCGAGATGGGCTGGTGGAAGAGAAGCTGGTACGGAGAGCTGCCGGCGGCGAACCAGATGTGCAGTTCATTGCCGGTGGCGGCTTCGTAAAGTTTGCGGGCGACTCCCAGCAGACCCATGATGCCACCTGCGGCGATCAGGCCGCTGGCAAAGAGTGAGCCTGGAGAGACTTCGCTCTCGGTCTCGGCAGCGCTACCTCCGGCCTTTGCCACTGCGCGGTCAACGATCCAGCGGACGATGCCTCCGCAGAAGATGGCCAGCGTGGTCCCGATGGATAGATACGATCCCACTGCGAACGACAGCGAGCGCACGCCAAGCAGTTCGACGGCAATCACGAGGAAGACCCCGAGCAGGACTAATCCCCAGGGCAGCTTGCGCGAGAGAATGCCGTTGATCACCGTGGCCATCAAGCGACCCTGCGGGGCAGCGGCCTTTTCGCTGCCGATGCCCTGTACCCACTGGACTTCGATCTTTCCCGTACCTGGGTTGAAGAGATATTTGCCGTCCGCGAGCGTCTTCGAGCCGAGAGCGTTCAGAAGCACGTACTTGCTTCCGTCGACAAAGGCGGTGGAGTTATCCGTTTTTGTGAGCAGGAAGCGCGCGCGGCTGAAGTGCTGCTGCTGAACCTGCACGCCGTCGATGGGCGCGGCAAGGTTATATGGGATGGGCGCCTTCATCGGCATGAACTCCTCAAGGCCCTTGTTCATGGCATTGAGCGTGATGCCGATTGAGAAGACGGAGACCATGACGCCGACCATGACGGCGATCTGCTGCTTCCACGGAGTCGCACCGATGATGAAACCGGTCTTGAGGTCCTGCGAGGTATCGCCAGCGTTGGCAGCGGCAATGCAGACCACGCCGCCGATGGTGATGGCAAGGGCTCCGAAGGCGGGTGCAGTCCAGCCCTTCACGAGAAAGATGGCTGCCGTTGCCATGAGCGTGGCGATCGTCATGCCGGAGATGGGGTTGGCCGAGCTGCCGATCAACCCCACGATGCGCGATGAGACGGTGACGAAGAGGAATCCGAAGACAACCACCAGCAGCGAGGCGGCAAGATTGGCGAGCCATCCCACCTGCGCGCCGGGAACAGGCTTGAATGTGAGGAAGAGGAACATCAACAGGACGAGAAGCACGCTGCCTCCGACGACCACGCTCATGGGCAGGTCACGCTCGGTGCGGCTGGAGGAGGACATGGCCGCATTCTTGCCAAGTGTCTTCACGCCCGCACTCAGCGCTCCGATGATGGTGGGCAATGTCTTTAGCAGGGTGATGAGCCCTGAGGCTGCGACTGCGCCCGCGCCCATGGGACGCACGTAGGTGCGCCAGAGGTCGCTGGGGGACATTTGCGAGATGGGCACGGTGCCGGGGTAGATAGCCGTCGGCAAATGCGCGCCGAAGAAATGGATGGCCGGCATGAGCACGAACCAGCTGAAGACGCCGCCGGCAAAGAGGACTCCGGCAACGCGCGGGCCAATAATGTAACCAACGCCGAGGTACTCCGGTGTAGCCTCCGCGCGCAAGGCTGAGCCGGGGAGCCACTTCGGTTCGTAATTCGGAGTGCCGGGCCACGCACCCAGCAGGTTTTCGTTCTGGAAGAGCGTGTAGAGCGCACCAATGCCGAGTCCGAAGAAGACACGGCTGGCGAAGGAGCCTCCGCGCTCGCCGGCGATGAGAACATCGGCGCAGGCCGTACCTTCGGGGTAGGTGAGATTCCCGTGCTCCTCGACGATCAACTGGCGGCGCAGAGGAATCATGAAGAGCACGCCGAGCCAGCCGCCCAACAGTGCGAGGATAAAAATGCGGACGTATTCGAGATCGAAGCCCAGGAAGATGAGCGCGGGCAGAGTGAAGATGACGCCGGCAGCGATCGATTGGCCCGCGTTGCCCGTCGTTTGAACGATATTGTTTTCGAGGATCGATGCTCGGCCAAGGGCACGCAACACGCTGATGGAGAGAACTGCGATCGGAATGGACGCCGCCACGGTCAACCCGGCACGGAGACCAACATATACGGTAACCGCTCCGAAAAGCACTCCGAAGATGCAGCCCAGCAGAACGGCGCGGATCGTGAATTCTGGTCGCGTCTCATTCGCGGGGACAAAGGGTTGAAATTCGGGCAGACTGGGCAAGCAATCCTCCGCGTTTCTAAATCAATAATCCGAGCCAGGCACTAAGCGCTTCACCGGGACACGGGACGGCTGAGTGTATCAGCGCGACTTGTCGATGCAGAAGCCCAATTCGCAGGGCCGCAGCGCGATGCGCTACTGACCATTCAGGCTGGAGCGAAGGCTCTCGAGATTTTGCGGGTGAACGCGAATGATGCCGCGGCGCGGACTGTCGATGTCGGCGATAAGAAAAAATGAGATGGCGACGATCAGAGGCAGCACGATGAAGATCCGGGGATCGCTGCGATGCGCGCCGTAGCCGAAAAGCACGTTGCAAAAAATAGCGATGGCCGCCATCAATCCCCAGGCGGAGCCGGGAATGCGGTTCCACCACGCGGCCTGCGTATAGCCCTGCGAGTTGATCACATCGTTCATGCCGGAAACAGCGAGCGCACGTACCGGCGTGGGCTGCGCGTTTGCCGGTCCGGAGGCTACCGCCCATAGCCGATTCTGTAACTGACCCGTCTGATCGTTGACCTGTTTAAGCTCATTCTGATCCCTCGTGCCGTAAAACCGAATCCGAAGATCGGTGTATTGCCTCAGGAGGACGCGCACCTGCGCCGCATCGGAAGCCGGCAGCAGATCGGCGCGAAGATATTCCGTACCGATGGCGTTGGCCTCTTCCTCCTCAAGATTCTTGCGCTGATCGTAGCGGGTCGTCGCCATCGAGAAGCTGAATCCGATAATCAGGCCGAGAAGCGTAAGGGTGGCAGCCAGAAGGATGCTGAAGTCCTCGCGCAGGTCTTCAGGCAGGTCTTTTTGCTTTCGGGCACGAACACGGGCGCCAATCCAGGCGGCTACCCAAAGCACAACAAGCGAGACAGCGAAGAAGATAATGGGATAGTTCACGATATCTGGCATTAACTACCCGTTGGGATGATTGGGGATCGACCACCGGAAGTCAGAATAACAGGCCGCGGAAAAGCAATCCGGGGAATCGCGAACGATAACCGCACCGGCAGGGTGTTTATCTGGCAATAAGATTCGAGGTATACTCTCAGCTATCGGGAGCTGGATAGCCGAATCCGGCTCGCCGGCGAGTGAGGTGAGTCTTCAGCAGTCAGAGTGTCCTCCTGACGCAGGACCTACCGTCAAGTCAGGCGATGGCTTGGCGCGCTGTGGTTCGCGTGCTCCGAAGTACTTTGGAGGGCATAACTTCCGTTGTAATTCCCAGCGACTGTCGTGTCTGCGATGCCCCGCTTTCCACCTTCACGCGCGTTCCCGTGTGCCCTTCCTGCTGGAACAATCTTCCTTCACAATTGACATCTCTTTGCTCCCGGTGCGGAGAGGACCTTGGTGTTTCTGACTATGGGCAGACGCCAGGCGGGGGGATCCTGTGCCGCCAATGCCGGCTTTCGTCTCCACCTTTCGAGCTGGCCGTGGCCCACGGAGTCTACCAGGGCGCGATGCGGTCCCTCCTGCATCTGCTGAAGTATGAGGGGCTTGAGCCAATCGCCGCGAAGCTGGGGGGACTTATCGCGGATCGGATTGGGGCGATTCCGGGTCTGCCCGCCAGAGTGCTGGTGGTTCCCGTGCCTTTGTTCAAGGGGAGGCGGCGGGAGCGCGGGTTTAACCAGGCGGAGCTGCTGGCGCGGGCGGCCCTCCGAGCTATGCGCCGGATTCGGCCGGACTGGGAGGGCGAGTTCGCTCCGGGGGTGCTTGCGCGGCAACGCGCGACTCAGAGTCAAGCGGGGTTGAGTCCGCACGAGCGCCGGCGCAATTTGCGGGGCGCTTTTTTTGTCAGTGACCCCAGCCGGGTACGGGACCGGGATGTGCTGGTGGTTGACGATATCTACACCACCGGGGCCACCGCCCGGGCGTGCTCGCAGGCCCTGAGGCGGGCCGGAGCTGCCAGGGTGTGGGTGGCGACGGCGGCGCGGGCGCAGAGAAGGCAGGTGGAGGCTTTCCGGCCGGAGCCGGTGGCGGAGCTCCCGATGCACGAGGATGTTGCCATTTGGGATGGAGGCACGACAGTACAGTAATGCCGCGGGCGTGAGCCTTCGGCACAGAACAGATCGAAGAGGGGGATAAGGATGTCGCTGGGTAAAGCAACGGTTCACGCGCGCAAGCAGAAGTCACTCGCCAAATGTCACACGCTGCCGCACGCTGAGACAGCCGAGCCGCGCGTGCGCTTCGCGTCCGCCATGCAGACCCCCGTGCTGGTACTGAATGCGTCGTACGAGCCGATCAACATCTGCGGGGCGCGGCGCGCCCTGGTGCTGGTGCTGAAGGGCGTCGCCAAGACCGAAGAGGAGCAAGGCGCCATCCTGCATGCGGCGCGGGTGCGCATGCCCATGCCGTCGGTGATCCGGCTGCTCGAGTACCGGCGCATTCCGCACCAGACACGGGCGCTCTCGCGGAAGAATATCCTGCTGCGCGACCGGAACACCTGCCAATACTGCGGTGTTGTCCTGCATTCGTCCGAGCTGACGCTGGATCACGTGCATCCGCGGTCGCGCGGAGGGCTTTCGACCTGGGAGAACCTCGTCGCCTGCTGCCATAACTGCAACCGGCGCAAGGGCAATCAGCTGCTACACGAGCTGCAGGAGATGAAGCTGATCCGCGAGCCAAGGCCGTTCTCGCTGCATACGAGCCGGCACATTATGCGGATGATCGGCCACTCGGACCAGAAGTGGCGGAAGTATCTCTACTACTAGAGCCGCCTCTCGGCGGGTGACAAGCGTCATGTGCGATTGCTGACAAACCATACTGCCGTCCGGAGGTGAATGGAGCGATTCTGTTCATGTCAGGAGGCAGTCATGAACATCACAACGGTTCAGCAGCAGCAGTTACAGGATGAGCAGGACGAGCGGCGTGACCCTTACATGCGGCTGGTCTACGCGATCGGCATTGTTCTCACGGCGTTTGGGTGGGCGATTCCGGGCCAGGTGAACTGGACGATCGTCGGCGTCGCGCTAGTGGCGTTTTACTGGATTTACTAGGGCTACCCCCTCCCCCCGTCTTTTCTTGTAATTTTGTAACCCATTGATTCGGGGACCTTTAGGCCATAGCCCTGCGGTAAAGTTCTGAAACGATGGACTTTATTTCCATAGCTCTGATTTTAAATGGTTTAGAGCACGGTTCAGGGGCAGTTAGCAAGGTTATTTTGTAAGTCATTCATGGGATTACAGTTGTCAAATGTGTCGCAGATTCTAAACAGGTTAAGTTATGGATTTGAGTCGTTTTCCCTCAGCGGCTAAAGCCGGATTGTTTTTAGCTCTTTACGGCACGGCTAAAGCCGTGCCCTGATACAAGACGGATTTGAGTCGTCTTCCCGAAATGGAAAAGGCCCGGCTGAGGATGGCAGCCGGGCCTTTTTATTCCTCTAGCTCTAGTATATCGAGTATCGGGAAATAGTCGGCCAAGAACAGCAGCGATTGCCAGGGCCAGTTTGAAAAAGCATCCCTCAGCGGCTGAAGCCGTGCCTTGATACAAAACGGATTCTTCCGCCAGCTGGAAAGCCGGGCCCTATACAGACCAATTCAAATTACCCCACTACAAAACAGTTGCGGAGGAAACAAAGATGGTGGAGCGATCAGGGAATCTGGCTGTCGACCCGTTAAGGAGCCGGCGGCCAACGAGTCACGAACGGATGGCGGGACGGCCCTGGGATGCGTCGTACACCGATGGTCCTGCACCCTGGGATATTGGGCGGCCCCAACAGGCGATCGCGCGTCTGGCATCGGAAGGCGGATTCTCGGGAGCGGTGCTCGATGCAGGCTGCGGGACCGGCGAGCACGCTCTTCTGGTCGCCTCTCTGGGGTTGCCGGTTCTGGGTGTGGACGTGGCGGAGACAGCACTCGCGATGGCCCGGGAAAAGGCCTCCCTAAAGATGACCAACGGACCCGCGATCGAGGTGGAATTTGCCGCCGCTGACGCCCTCCATCTGGAGCGTCTGGGGCGCAGGTTTCAGACGGTGCTGGACTGCGGGCTCTTCCACGCCTTCGACGGCGAGGAGCGGCCAGAATACGTGGCGAGTCTCGCGTCGGTGACCGAGCAGGGTGGAATGCTATACGTGTTGTGCTTCAGCGACGAGGGTCCGGATACCGGCCCTCACCCAGTCAGTAAGGAAGAGCTGAGGGCGGCGTTTAACGCCAGTACTGGATGGAATGTCGCCGCCATCGAAGCGGAGCGGATCCATACGAGATTCCACGGCGATAACGGCGCACCGGCCTGGTTCGCGACGATCAAACGGATCTAGAGGGCTTGGACTTGTCGGCTTGGGCAGTCCGGGCCGCTTAGGATTAACGGTCCCGGTTGCGATTCGGCAATCGAGCGGAAGTACGCCGACATGCCGAACCCCACTGGCACACCCGACGGCCCGCCGCGTAAACGGCAGACCATCTGGCGCGACAGCATAGACCGCATTTATCGCACGGCACCTGAAAGCGCTACCGCATCCGCTCCCGCCGGGAAACGAAGCTTGCCGCTGGCGTCGTTCACGGCCAGCCATACGGCCTCGGCCACATCGCTTTCCTTCGTGGTCAGTGCCGGTCTTGCGAACTCCGCGAAGATCGGAGCGGCGAAGTCGGCGTAGGCCTTCGGAATGAGGTCTTCGACGCGAACCTCGGTATTCTGCGTGAACCTCGTTGTCGGAGCGTATCCGGGTTCGACCAGCTTCGCATGAATGTTGAAATGCCCAAGCTCGTGAGCCAGCGAACCGGTGAAGCCCTCGATGGCCTGCTTGCTCGCGGTATAGGCTGCCGCCAACGGGAAGGGCGCCAAGGTTGTGCTCGACGTGACGTTGACAATCACACCGCAGCGCCGCTCGCGCATCTGCGGGATCACGGCTTGCGTCATCGCCATGACGCCGAAGGTATTGGTCTCGAAGACCTTGCGAATGTGCGACAGGGGCGTCGCTTCAAAAGCACCGACGACGCCGATGCCCGCATTGTTGACGAGGACATCGATCGGACCAGCCGCTTTGATGGCCGCCGCGATGCTCTTTTCATCCGTCACGTCCAACGGCAGGATGCGCAGCGCCGGCGATGGTGGCAGGATGTCCTCACGGGGGGTACGCATGGTTGCGATGACATTCCAGTCTTTCGAGAGGAAATAGCGGGCCGTTTCAAGGCCGTAGCCGGAAGAGGATCCGGTAATCATGATGGTTTTCATGGGTACATCTCCTTTGCTGAATCCAATCTAGGCGAACGCTTCAGGACTATCTACAATTGACAGTCCGTATTTGATTTGCAATAGTCCAAAAACATGGCTGATCCACTCTCCGAAGTCATAGGTCTGCTCCGGCCCCGGGCAGTGTTCACCAAGGGCATCAGCGGGGCAGGATGCTGGGGCGTCCGCTACGCGGATTTCGGCCACCCAAGCTTCTGTATCGTGATTGAAGGGTCGTGCCGTCTCGCTGTGGACGGACAAGAAGAATTGACGCTGGAGGCGGGCGACTTCGTATTGCTGCCGACCACGCCGGGCTTCACCATGTCGGGCTTCGAGCCCGTCATACCGGATTTCATCGATCCGCATGTGGCCGCGCAGGCAGTGGGAGAAGTTCGTCACGGGACGCAGGACGGCCCGCCGAGCGTCCGCATGCTGGGCGGCTACTTTATCTTCGACAGCGAAGACTCCGGCCTGCTGGTTTCTCTGTTGCCAGGGCAAGTTCATATTCGCGGTGTCGACCGGCTTTCCACTCTGGTGAAGCTTCTGATCGACGAGGCAGCGGAACAACGATCGGGACGCGAATTGGTGTTGAGCCGCCTCGTTGAGGTTTTGCTGGTGGAGTCGTTGCGGCTGACACCCACTCCCGACGCGCCCGCAGGACTGTTGCGCGGTTTGGGCGATGTGCGGTTGGCGGAAGCAATCCGGAAGATACACGCCGACCCCGCTCGTTCCTGGACTATGGCTCAACTCGCGAAAGAGGCTGCGCTGTCGCGCTCAGCGTTCTTTGATCGTTTCACCCGCAACGTTGGCATGCCGCCTATGGAATACCTTCTGGGGTGGCGCATGGCGCTCGCAAAAGATCTGCTTCGGCACCGCGAGATCGACATTGCCGATGTAGCCGAGCGCGTTGGGTACGGGTCGGCGAGCACGTTTAGTACGGCATTCAGCCGCTATGTAGGCCAGCCACCCGGACGCTATTCTAAAGCCTCCATGGCATCAGCAAAGTAGGTTACTCGCCCGCGCGGGTGTGTTCATAATCCGGCGTGAGTTGCTGTACGTCGTCGTGAAGGCATATAAGGAAATACGCCTACTCGCCCGATCAAAGTCCACATCATTATGTCGATCTCTCGTGAGGCGACTCTTTTTAGGAATCCTCGTTTGCGCACAGAAGACAGTTGCGCCTGGGGCAGCCTGGATTACATCAAATTGGCAATGGCGAGTCTGGCATCGCGCCGCCTATGCGAACGGGACAGCAACGAGGTGATGCAACGCTGCGGAGGAAAGTCGTGATGAGATTCAAGCTGAATTGCGGATTGGCCAGTGCAGCAGGTCTGGCACTGTGTCTGGCGGCGTCGATGGCGTGGGCCGATACTCTGGAACTGAAGAACGGCAGCGTGATTCACGGCAAGTTTCTGGGCGGCACGGAGAGTGAGATCAGCTTCCAGGTCGCTTCGTCGGTGCAAAAGTACAACATCGCTGACGTTGCTTCGGTGAAGTTTGATTCCGAAACGACGGCCAGCGACAAGCCGGCTTCGCCGGAGAGTTCCCTTCCAGAAGCACCGGAGGCGGCAAAGCCTGACGCAAGCAAAACATCAGGGGAGGTCACTATTCCGGCCGGGACGACTATTTCAGTGCGCACCATCGACGAGATCGATTCTGCGCAGAGCCAGGGAGGAGCGTCGTTTCAGGCTTCGCTGGCGGAGCCGGTTGTCGTCGAGGGTAACGTTGTCGTCGCCAAAGATGCGGACGTCTATGGCCGGCTGGTGGAGGCGAAGCAGCCGGGGACGTTCACCGGTAGATCGCAGCTACGGCTGGAGCTGACGGCGATTGTAGTGAATGGGAAGACGGTGCGGTTGGTGACGGGCGAATATCAGGTTACCGGAAAATCGCGCGGGGCCAGCACGGCGAAGAGAACGATCGCCGGGGCGGCGGTGGGATCGGTTATCGGCGCTGCTGCGGACGGCGGCAAAGGAGCGGCGATCGGCGCGGGGGTGGGCGCGGCCGCAGGCGCAGGGTCTGAAATTGTCACAAATGGAGACCAGGTGAGGGTGCCAAGCGAGAGCGTGATCGACTTCACACTGGAGCAGGATGTGTCGGTACCCACGCGGCCGATGTGATTGGCGGCGGCGCGGCGGGGAACTCTCCTCCGATCGTAAAACGGCCCCACTCAAGGCAATACGCCGGCATGTGCGCAAAGAAAAGGGGCGCTGCTTTGCGGCGCCCCGAACCGGTTATATCTTTGGAGTTACTAGCCTTAAAAGATGCGAAGTTGCCTCCGTCGGGATGCCCCGGATCCGGCTGGATTCGCCGCCGGGAGGAGAGAGGCCTAAACCCTGGGCTAAACTCTCGATGGATCAGAGATCACGGCGCAAACCAAGAGCAGATTCACGAAGAAGACGGTGGCATTGAAGACCTGAAAGGCTGCGAAGCAGGCGCAGCTCAGGACAAGCGCCAGTACGAGATAGAAGGCGGTTCTCATCTGCGAGCGGCGTTTGCCCACGCTCGGCACTCCAGTGCCGGGGTTCGAAGGATCAGGCGTACGTGCGGCTTCGTCTACTTTTTGCATTGCCTTTTGCATTGCCCTTTGCATGGCGACTTCTTTCTCCAGAATGGTGAATAAGAATTCTGGTTTGTTACAGCTTGAAATCGGACGGCACAAGCGGCAAGGCCGTCTTGCCTACACTTGAATATGCGTAAAGTGGCGGCAGTTGGTGCAAAAAATCTTCAGATCACCTGGCTGAAAATTTCCGCTACCGTAGATCGTGAAGGCAGAGCGATGGAGAAAACGGAGTTGCTGCGATTTAACGGCGCTGTGGAGCGGGACGCCGCCATCGACGCGTGGATGAAAAAGCATGAAGGCGAACTGGGAGTCATCGCGCGCGAGTGGTTTGAGGTAATGCGAAATTGCGGGGACGAAGTTCGAGAGCTGATGCATGACGGCTGTCCGGTGGCATGCCTGGGAGATGCGCCCTTCGGCTACGTCAACGTATTCACGGCGCACGTGAACGTGGGGTTCTTTCAGGGGGCAGCGCTGCCGGATCCGGCCCGCCTGCTGCAAGGCAGCGGCAAGTTCATGCGCCACGTGAAGCTGAGACCGGGAACGTTCACAAATGCCGCAGCCCTAAGCAAATTGATCGATACGGCGTTCTGGGATATCAAGGGGCGGGTTGAGAACGGCTAGGTTTTTTCCCTCCCGGTTCATACCGCATCGCCGCTCACACCCCAAAGTGGACCTGACGCGTCGGCGCAGACCCGTCGGGCGAGTGGCGTGATCAAGCAGGAACGTATGTCAACCGAATCAAGTCCTCGGCGATTAGATCGCTGGCCACCAGGTGGAGCGGCGGCCGGGGGCCGGCGAAGAATGGCTTGCCGCTACCAAGCACGACGGGCCTGAGGTAGAGTCGATACTCATCAATAAGACCGGCCTCGGTCAGGCTCCGCGCCAGGTCTGGTCCGCCAACGTCAATCTCGCCAGCCAGCTCAGCCTTCAGTTTGCGTATCACCGCCTCGACGTCATCCGCGACAAGCGTGGCGTTGGGGCCAACTGACTTGAGCGAGCGCGACACGACCCACTTCCGCTGGCTCCGCCACACCGCCGCGAACTCGCGGTCCTCCGCGTCCCAGTCAGGAAGGTCTTCGTCCCAATAACGCATTACTTCGTACATGCGGCGACCATATAGTAATCCCGTCACGCCACCTACCAGCTCGATGAAGTGACGGAAGGCCGCGGGCGCAGGCGGCCCAAGATTCATGTGGTCGACGTAGCCATCCAGAGACTGGTTCAATGCGAAGACAAGTTTCGCCATGCTGCAAATCTCCTTCCCAAGTTCTTCAGAATAGCTTAAGCCGACGTCGCACGGAGGTGAGGTTGAACACTATCTGCGCGCCGCAAAACGGGAAAGTCGCTAGCGCGAGCTGTCCTCGCCGATCCTGAGAACGGCGAGAAAGGCCTCCTGCGGGATATCCACTTTCCCGATGCGCTTCATCCGCTTCTTCCCTTCCTTCTGCTTCTCGAGGAGCTTGCGCTTGCGGGAGATGTCTCCGCCGTAGCACTTGGCGATGACGTTCTTGCGAATGGCGGTGACGGTTTCGCGGGCGACGATCTTTGAGCCGATGGCGGCCTGGATGGCCACCTCGAACATCTGCCGAGGGATCAGCTCCCGCATCTTCGAGACCAGCGCGCGGCCGCGATCGTAGGCGAAGTCGCGGTGGACGATGATCGAGAGCGCGTCTACGGGCTCGCCAGATACGAGGATGTCGAGCTTGACCATCGGTGAATCCCAGGTGCCAGAGAGGTGGTAATCGAGCGACGCATACCCTCGCGAGACCGACTTGAGCCGGTCGTAGAAGTCGAGGACGATCTCGTTGAGGGGCAGCTCGTAGGTGAGCATCACCCGGGTGGGCGAGACGTACTCGAAGTTCTTCTGCCGGCCGCGCTTCTCCTCGACCAGCTTAAGAATGCCGCCGACGTACTCCTCGTTGGTGAGGATGGTGGCGGTGATGATCGGCTCCGCGACCTTCTCGATCAATGTGGGGTCGGGCCAGCGCGAGGGATTGTCGACTTCGATCATGCTGCCGTCGCTCAGGGTGATCTTGTACCGCACCCCGGGCGCCGTGGTGATCAGGTCGAGGTCGAATTCGCGCTCCAGCCGCTCCTGGATGATCTCCATGTGCAGGAGGCCGAGGAAGCCGCAGCGGAAGCCGAAGCCGAGGGCGACCGAGCTCTCGGGCTCGAAGAAGAAGGAGGAATCGTTGAGGCGCAGCTTCTCGAGGGCGTCGCGCAGCAGCGTGTGCTCGTGCGAGTCGACGGTGTAGAGGCCGGCGAAGACCATCGACTTGATGTCCTGAAAGCCGGGGAGGGCCGTCGCGGCAGGACGCCCTTCATCGGTCACCGTGTCACCGATCTTGGTGTCGGCGACGTTCTTGATGTTGGCGACGAAGAAGCCCACCTCGCCGGCCGTCAGTTCTTCGATCTCGACGGGCTTGGGGGTGAGCACGCCCATGGACTCAACGTCGAAGGTCTTGCCGTTCGACATGAGCCGGATCTTCATGCCCTTGCGCAGACTGCCATGGATGATGCGGGCGAGCACGATGACGCCCCGGTAGGAGTCGAACCAGGAGTCGAAGATGAGCGCCTGCAGCGGGTCGTCGGGATGGCCGGCGGGCGGCGGCAGCCGGTCGACGATGGCCTCAAGGATATCGGGCACGCCCTGGCCGGTTTTGGCGCTGACGGGGATGGCGTCGGTGGCGTCGATGCCTACGGTCTGCTCGATCATCTCCTGGGTGCGGGCAACGTCGGCGCTGGGCAGGTCAATTTTATTGATAACGGGAATGACTTCAAGGCCGCCGTTGATGGCGAGGTAGGCATTGGCGAGCGTCTGGGCCTCGACACCCTGCGAGGCGTCGACAACAAGCAGGGCACCCTCACAGGATGCCAGCGAGCGCGAGACCTCATAGGAGAAGTCGACGTGTCCGGGGGTGTCGATCAGGTTCAGCTGGTAGGTTTCGCCGTTCTTTGCCGGGTAGACCATGCGCACCGAGTGCGCCTTGATGGTGATGCCGCGTTCGCGCTCGAGATCCATTGCGTCCAGCACCTGGGCCTGCATCTCGCGGGCGGTCAGGGAGCCGGTGAGTTCCAGCAGCCGGTCGGAGAGGGTGGATTTGCCGTGGTCGATATGCGCGATGATCGCGAAATTGCGGATGTGCTTGATGTCCATGAAGAAAGGCGGTGGGGGTTACTTACGGTGATGCGAGTGGAAGAAACTTCCCAACATCTGAGTTTACCATCGCGATTTCAGGCGGCCGGGACCATACAATAGTGCAGTACGAGGCTGCTCGAGATGCGCTCGAGGCTGCCGCAATTCTTCATTCGCGGATAACAGGGCGAAGAGGAGTTGCGGTTTTCCATCGTCTCAGTCCACCCTCTGACTTTGATTTCCTGATTTATTGATGGCCCCGAAACGACTTCGTTCCGCTCTCGCCGCCGCGGCAGCTCTGCTGATTGCAGCCGGCGGCATCGGCCCTGAACTCTCGGGCTCGGTACTGGCTCAGCAACAGCCAGCGCAGACTTCTCCGGCGCAGATTTCGGCCGCGCAGCATCAGCGGATTGAGCAGCTGATCCATAACGTGGAGAATGCCTACCAGAACGGCCTGGTGAATTATCGCGACGGCAACCTGGCCGCCGCCAAGTCGAATTTCGACTATGCGGTCGATCTCATGCTGACCAGCGGCATCGACATCAAGAGCGACCCCGACCTGAGCGCTGAGTTCGACCGGATTGTCGACGCGGTGAATACGCTGGAGATGGATGCCCTGAAGCAGGGGACGGGGCTGGCGGCTCCCGCCGAGCCGACGCCGGTGGACGTGGCCAACAGCGCGACTTTTACCGTGGATCCAACGATCCGGGCGGAAGCGGAAGCCTCGCTCAAGACGACACAATCGGATCTGCCGTTGGTGATGAACGACTACGTGGCGAGCTTCATAAACTTTTTCTCGAACAGCAAAGCCGGCCACGGCACGATTGTTGCGTCACTCAATCGAGCCGGCCGGTACAAGGATATGATCCAGCGGGTGTTGAAGGAAGAAGGGGTTCCGCAGGATTTGCTCTACCAGGCGGTGGCGGAATCGGGATTTCGTCCCCAGGCGATCAATCCGAAGTCGGGCGCGGGCGGAATGTGGCAGTTCATGCCGTCTCCCGTCTATGGACTGGCGCGCACCGGCTGGTATGACGAGCGGTTTGATCCCGAGAAAGCGACCCGCGCCTACGCGCGCGAGATGAAGAAGGCCTATGACCAGCTGGGCGACTGGTACCTGGCCATGGCGGCTTACGACTGGGGCGCGGGCAATGTGCAGCGCGCGGTGCAACGCACCGGCTATGCGGATTTCTGGGAGCTATATAAGCGCAACAACTTGCCGACGGAGACCAAGAACTACGTGCCGGTTATCCTCGCGGTCACGATCATGGCGAAGAATCCCAAGCAGTACGGACTGGACGATCTGACCCCCGATCCGCCTCTGATGGTTGACACGGTAGAGACGAACTACAGCGTCGATCTGCGGCTGGTGGCCGACGTGACGGGCGCGCCGGTCCAGGAGATCGCGGCGATCAATCCCAGCCTGCTGCGCGGGGCGACGCCTCCCGATGAGACTTTCGACCTGCATCTGCCGGTGGGGACAAAGGACCTGTATGAGAAACGGATTGCGGAGATTCCCGAGGACAAGCGGCGGTACTGGCGATTCCATCCGCTGGCTCCGGGCGAATCGATCGAGGAGGTGGCGCGCAGCTACCATGTTTCGGCGTCGGAGATCGCGTTCGTCAATCAGCTGAGCTCAACTTCGGACCTGAGCGGAGTCGATGCGCTGGTGATTCCGGTCGCCCCGGCGTCTTCTCCCTCACTGGCCCGGACGGCGATATATCGGACGCGCAAGGGAGATACGCTGGTGACGGTTTCCGACCGGTTTAATGTGACGGTCGACCAATTGAAGCGGTGGAACCATCTCAAGAGCACGGCTATTTCCCCGGGCCACAGCTTGTATGTGGCCGAGCCGGCGCGGATTCCGGCTGGATCGCACAAGGGCCGCAGCAAGGGGGCATCCCATAGCTCGTCGAAGCATCCTGCGCCGACGGGAGCCTCATCAAAGGGTGAAAGTTCGAAAAAGCCCAAGGCGCCGAAGCCTGCATCGAAGCCACATAATTAGCAATTGCGCGATGCGCACGAACGCAGCAACGGGAAAAGACATCAAAGATGCAGGAAGCGCTTGCCTTCCTTCGCAATGCGTTGCATGCTGTTCTATAATTCGCGGCGTGGGCCACGCGAATTGGCGCAGTATGAATTACACTCAGAAAGCTTGACCCAGGCCGGAGGACTACTTCGATGCAGGAAGATCGCAAACTATACGCATTAAGCGATGGGGATTTTGAACCCGAGACGGAAGAATACCCGGAGGATCTGGAAGACGGATTCGGCGAAGAAGAAGATGAAGAAGAGGTTTCGATTTCCCTGTCCTCCGATGATGACGACATCGCCGACGAGGAGGACGAGCATAAGGGCGAGGAAGCAGCGGTAGCCGCACCTCCACCCCCGCCAACGCCTCCGGCGAAGAAGGCAGCAAAGAAAGCTCCGGCAAAGAAAGCGGCAGTCAAGTCGGCTCCGGTAAAAATGCCTCCAGTAAAGACCGCTCCAGTAAAGATGGCGAAGAAGGCTCCTGCAAAGAAGGCGGCTGTGAAGTCCACTGCCAAGAAGGCCGCAAAGAAAGCTCCGGCGAAAAAGGCTGCCCCGGCGAAGAAAGCTGTGAAGAAGGCTCCTGTAAAGAAGGCAGTCAAGAAAGCTCCGGCGAAGAAGGCTCCTGCTAAAAAAGCGGCAAAAAAGGCTCCTGCTAAGAAGGCTGTCAAGAAGGCGCCGGCGAAGAAGGCTGCGAAGAAGGCTCCTGCTAAAAAAGCGGCAAAGAAAGCCCCGGCTAAGAAGTCTGCCAAGAAGGCGGGAAAAAAGAAGAAGTAACCAGCAAAAGCGGCGTGAACAGAGAAGCCCGGCGAGATGACCGGGCTTCTTGTTGTGTCAGTGAGCCTGTTTGGGCAGCACCTGCCTGGGAGGACTTGCTTCGATCAGTGCTTGTCGAGTTCGGCCAGTGCGGTGAGAACTTCATCGCTTGCGTGTGCGGGATCGACGCCGGTCCAGACTTTGGCAATCTTTCCGCTGGGGTCGATCAGGAAGGTGTTGCGCTTGGCGATTTTGATGCCCATGTAATCGCCGAGCGATCCGTAGTCGACGACAACCTTCTTATCCGCATCGCTGAGCAGCGAGAAGGTGAGGCTGTCTTTCGTGCAGAACTGCTTGTGGCTGTCGACTGAATCGACGCTCACGCCGAGGATGACAGCGTTTGCCGCCTTAAATTTCTCCAGATCGTTCTGGAACTCGTGCGCTTCCCGGGTGCATCCGCTGGTCATGTCCTTGGGGTAGAAATAGAGGACGACCCATTTGCCTTTGTAGGTGTCGAGGCTCACCGGCGTGCCTTCCTGATTAGGCAGGGTGAAGGTGGGCGCGACCTGGCCGGCCTGCGGGACGACATTATCCGCGGCGAAGCTGCGTATGGCGAGACCGCCGAGGACGACGACCACGACGGCGGCAAAGGCAAGGACATACTTCGACATAAGCGATCTCCTGGTGTGTATTCCGGGTCCGCTCCCATTATCAATTCTCAAGAGCCACAATCGCAATTCCGGCCTCGTTGGCCAACGCAAGGACTTTGTCGAGATCAAAAATCAGCGTCTTGTGGGCCTCGATCGCCAGGCAGGTGGCATGCGCATGACGCATCACCTCGATAGTCTTGACACCGATCACGGGGACGTCGAAACGCATATCCTGTTTGGGCTTGGCGACCTTAACGACGGTCAGGCTGCGTTCGAGCGTGGAGGCTGCGTCGTCGAGGGTCTGCATGAGGGCTCCGGCACGCTCAATAGCGGCGTCGGTGCCCTCCATCGCTTCAATGGCCACACAGGCCTGGCTGGCCACGACTACGGTCTGGCCGATATCGTAGCCGGCAATCGCCCGGCCTAACTCGCGCCCGTAAGCGATATCCAGATCCTCCTGCGGATTCGGCGCGCGCGCGGTAAGTACGCCGGCTTTGGCAAGCAGCGGTTCCAGGTAAGAGGTCGATGAGATGAGCTCGATGCCTTCGTCGCCGAGAACCTTCGCCACCGCTCCGAGCAGCATGTCGGTATTGCGGGTACGCAGAGAGAGGAGCAGCTTGGCGAGACGCCAGTCGGGCCGAATGCTGGAGAAGATCTGCTTGTGCTTCACCTGCCCGGCCATCACGGCGCGCGTCACGCCTTCCCGCTGGAAGGTCTCGATCAGGCGCGAGAGCTCGCCCAGAGAGAGCCAGTGAACGCGGACGCCGGAGTCGGCGGCAGCGCGTGTATCCATCTCGGGATCGGTCTCTTCCTTGATGGCAGCGACGATGACTTCAGCGCCGTGGGCACGCGCGGCGTCAAGCAGGAGAAAGGGGAAGCGTCCATTACCGGCGATGAGTCCAAGCTTGCCGGATTCAACTCTTGAAATAGGCATTAAGTTTTGCCAAACGTCCATGGGTTTCAAACACCGAAGGATTGATCTTGTGCAATGTATTCACCGTGATTGAAGTGAAACCGCGCTTGTTTATCGTTTTTGATTGGAGTTCTCTCTCAGGGAATGGTCCTGCATATATCTCATGAAAACCAATTCCCGGGACAACTTTCAGGACAATCAAAAAATCAGCATATTTGTCGGCATGAGATATGTTGATTGAACTCCCACCAGTTAGCTTTATCTCGACCTTTCTTCCATCGGTTAGTTTGCCATCGAAGCTAGGAGTTGAGCAGGCTTCAAGCTGTATGTCATAAACATAGGCAGCCACTACCTCGCCGAATGCTGCCTACTAGAAGGCCGTCGGGAGTAAATGGTCGATGAGGAAAAAGAGAATTCAGTTCATCCGTGACTTTGTAAAGCGCTGAAATGAGACGCGGTATTTGTTCGATTGACACATCCGCATCCTACTACTTCAGTACTCCGCGCTCGGAGCTTTCGATGAACTGCACGAGGTAGGCCACGTCCTCAGACTCGATGCCCTCTTCCTTGAGCTTCTCGAGGGCCTGCGTGGTGTTCATCTTCGCGGCCAGCAGCAGTCGATATGCGCGCTGGATGGCGCGCAGGCGGACCTGATCGAAGCCCCGGCGTTCGAGACCAACTTTATTCAGCCCGTATGCGTGGGTCTCCCGCTTCGCCGAAGTCAGGGAGAACGGAAGCACGTCCTGGGTGACGGTGGTTCCGCCGCCGGTGTAAGCGTATTTGCCGATGCGGCAGTATTGATGCACCTGGTTCAGCGCGCCGACGGTGGCGTAGTCCTCGACTATGACGTGACCGGCGAGCGTGGCGGAATTGGCCAGGATGCAGCCATCCCCGATCACGCTGTCATGTCCTATGTGAGAGTAAGCCATGATGAGGCAATCGCTGCCAACCCGCGTTGTGCCTCCGCCGCCGGCGGTTCCGCGAGAGATCGTCACGCATTCGCGGATGACGTTGTCATCGCCCAGAATTGCGCCTGTCGGCTCTCCTTTGTACTTCAGGTCCTGGGGTGCAACGCCGACGCAGGCAAAGGAAAAGAAGCGATTGCGGGCTCCGACTGTGAGGTGTCCGTCGAGAACCACGTGCGAGACCAGCTCGCAGTCCTCTCCCAGAACGACGTTGGGCCCGATGGTTGAGTAGGGACCTACGGCACAGGACTCAGGGATTACAGCGGTCGACGCGACGATGGCGGTCGGGTGGATCCTCACTCCTGGCTCACTGCCTCTAGCACCGGCTCGTCGCCCGTCGCGGCCGGCTCCGCGGATGCTTCCCTCTGCCGGGGCACGAGCTGGCACATCACGATGGCCTCGCAGGCGAGCTTGCCATCGACCGTGCAACGGCCCTGCATGCGCACGGCGCGGGGTTTCCAGTTGAGCACCTCGATCTCGATGCGAAGCTGGTCTCCGGGCACAACCGGGCGGCGGAACTTGGCGCGCTCGATTCCGGTGAAGACCATGAGCTTGGATTCACGGTCGGGGATCTCGGTTAAGAGCAGGGCACCGCCGGCCTGGGCAATCGACTCCACGATCAGGACGCCGGGCATGATGGGGAAATCGGGAAAGTGGCCCGCAAAGAACGGCTCATTGATGGTCACGTTCTTGATGGCGACAATACGCTTCTTGCGCTCAATCTCGATCAACCGGTCGATGAGGAGAAACGGGTAACGATGCGGAAGAATGGACATGATGTCCTGAATCTCAAGCACCGTTTTCTCTTCCAGGATGTGCTTAGGGTTCTCCATAGCTGCATTGAGGATTATAACGGGTCGATCATCCGGGCGCATTCCCCAGGGCGAGAGAGGGATCCGCCGTGAGAGTCGCCGGTGCAATCTCCCCCGCGAGGAACTTTGGCCAGGCCGCCGCGGCGATCATGGCGGCGTTGTCGGTCGAGAGGACCAGCGACGGAAAGGCGATGGGCAAGCCGCGCTCGACGGCCTCGGCGGTGAAGCGGACGCGCAGTTCGCGGTTGGCTGCGACTCCACCGGAGACGAGCAGGCCGGCTGCGCTGAGCGACTCGGCGGCCCGGAAGGTCTTGCGGCGAAGATCGTCGACGACGGCACGCTGGAAGGAGGCAATGAGGTCGAGGGTCTGCTGATCGCAGAGGGCAAGCGCGTCGGCGACTTTCGGATTCAGCCCCAGAGCCTTGCGGCGGGCCTCGATGCTCGCTGCCATTTCGTGGACCTGGGTGTAACGGAGGACGGCAGTCTTGATCCCGCTGAAGGAAAAGAGCGTGCTGCGGGAGGGATCGATCGCCGCCGGATCACCGCGCCTGTGGGCCTTGGCCTTGATCTGCGAGAACGAGAAAGGCACGGCGGAGGGATTGCCGTGGGGGGCGAGGGCGTCGATCCAGGGGCCGCCTGGGTAGCCGAGGCCGAGGAGCTTGGCGACCTTGTCAAAGGCTTCACCGGCGGCGTCGTCGACGGTGTGGCCGACGTTGCGGTAGCTCCAGCTCTCACCATGGCGGCGGGCGAGGTAGAGATGGGTGTGGCCTCCGGAGACGACCAGGGCCAGAGCGGGCGAGAGCGAGCGGGCTCGATGTCCGACGACTGCGTGCCAGAGCTCGGCCTGTTCCAGCAGAACGGCGTGGATGTGGCCTTCGAGGTGGTTGACGGCGATCAGAGGCTTGCCAAGGGCATAGGCGAGAGCCTTGGCGTAGCTGATGCCGACCAGCAGGGCTCCGGCAAGGCCCGGGCCGCTGGTAACGGCGATGGCATCGAGGTCCGCAAAGCTGATATTGGCCTCGCGGAGCGCTGCCCGGACTACCGGCACGATATTGCGCAGATGCTCGCGGGAGGCAAGTTCGGGGACGACTCCTCCGTAAGGCGAGTGGGTGGCGATTTGCGAGGCAACGACGTTGGAGAGGGTTTCGGTTCCCCTGCGCACCACGGCGGCGGCGGTTTCATCGCAGGAGCTTTCGATGCCCAGAATCAGACCGTTAGCCATAACTTCTATAGCAGAACTCAGGAACCCAGGTCCCAGAATCGGGACCTGGGGCACCCGAAAAGTGCTTAGGAACGGAATGGGAGAGTCGACAGCACAGATCGCAGCAGAGAGCATTGTGGACAGGCTGCGCGCGGCGGGCTATGAGGCATACTTTGCCGGCGGATGTGTCCGCGACCTGCTGCTGGGGCATGCGCCCGCGGACTTCGACGTGGCAACGGATGCGCGTCCGGAGACCATTCTCGAGATGTTTCCTCGCACTTTCGCCGTGGGCGCGCACTTTGGAGTGGTGCTGGTCGCCGATTCGATTGATAGCCAGGAAATTGTAACCGAGGTTGCTACATTTCGCAGCGACGGCGCTTATTCTGATGGACGCAGGCCGGATTCGGTGCGATTTTCGGATCGGGCCGAGGAAGACGTGGCGCGGCGTGATTTCACCATCAATGGCATGCTGCTCGATTCGCAGCTGTTGCGGGAGACGGGTGATCCAGGGGCTGCGGTGCTCGATTACGTCGGCGGGCGTGCCGATCTGGCTGCGCGGCTGGTGCGGGCGATTGGCGACCCTGAGAAGCGCTTTGAAGAAGACAAGCTGCGGATGCTGCGGGCGGTTCGCTTTGCGGCGCGTCTCGATTTTGAAATTGAAGCGGGAACGGAAGCCGCGATCCGCCGCTTTGCCACACAGATCGGGCGGGTGAGCCTCGAGCGGGTTCGGGACGAGCTGACCCGAATGCTGACTGAAGGGAAGGCCCGCCGGGCATTCGAGCTGCTGGATCGGACGGGGCTGCTCAAGCAGGTGCTGCCAGAGATCGACCGCTTGCACGGGGTGGAGCAGCCTCCGGAGTACCATCCCGAGGGCGATGTGTGGATTCACACCATGATGCTGCTCGAGCAGTTGCCGGCGGGTGTATCGCCAACGCTGGCCTGGGGTGCGCTGCTGCACGATGTCGGCAAGCCCGCAACCTTCCAGCGCGGACCGGGGCGGATCCGGTTCAACGGGCATGTGGAGGTCGGGGTGCGGATTGCCGAAGACATCGCCCGCAGGCTGCGTTTCTCAAACGAGGAGCGGGAGCAGATCGTCGCCCTGGTCGAGAATCACATGCGCTTTGGCGACGTGGAGAAGATGAAGGCTTCGACGCTGAAGCGATTCTTCCGGCTTCCGGATTTTCCCGAGCATCTAGCGCTGCACCGCATGGACTGCATGGCGAGTCATCGCGACCTGAGCCTGTATGAATTCGCCAAAGAACGGTATGAGGCGATGCCGGAGGAGGAGGTTCGTCCGGCGTTGCTGGTCACGGGCCGCGACCTGATTGAGGCAGGTTACAAGCCGGGTCCGCGCTTCAAGGAGCTGCTGGCACTGGCCGAAGACGCACAGCTCGAAGGGCGGATCAGGACGAAGGAAGAGGGATTGGAGCTGGTGAGGCGCGGCACAGGAAACGGGGCCTAGGCTGCGCGCGATTCAGTTCATCCAGCGACGATCGTTCGGATCCTTGTCGGGATCGATGTATCGGCCTTCCTTGTCGAAGTGCACATCGCGGTTCTGCTTGCGCATGTACACCTCGAACTTGCGCGCCGCCCTCCGCCGCTTCCAGCGGTAGTAGCTGTTGCGCAGGCCGAAGAGGCGCTCGCTGCCGGCAAAGGCGAAGCCCCGGCGCGGAGCCATCTTGATGTAGATGTAGCCGAAGAGCGCTCCGCCAAGCTGCGCAAAGGCGAAGAATCTTTCGTTTGAGAAGAGCATGGCCAGCGAGATGAGCAAATAGACCGCTACCAGGTACTTGGCCTTGATCATCATGGGCAGCGGGAACATCATGAACTCAAGATCGCCGTAGAGGACGCCAAAGGCGATCAGCAGCCCGAAAAGCCCGCCGTAGCAGCCAAAAGCGTTCCGTCGCCGCCTGCCGGCAAAGCGAAGTAAAGCCCCATCGCCGCCAGCCCGGCTCCCAGAACGGAAAAGAAAAAGATCTCGCCCAGCCAGCGTGAGCCGTGATTCGACTCGAGAAAGCTGCCCAGAAACCACAGCGACAGCAGCTCGAAGGCGGTGCTGAGGATGTTCCCATGCACGAAGCTGTACGTCAGCAGTTGCCAGACGGCCCCGTGCAGGACAGCAGGCGGATAAAGCACGATCCATGACGTGATCGCTGCAGCCGTCGGCTTCGCGGCAACACCCAGCAGGAGAAGGACAAAGTAGATGCCAAGGTTCCAGAGAATGAGTTTGCGCGTCAGTCCGCGGAAATCGGGAAACGAGAGGATGCCGCCCATGCGTGGCATATGGTTATTCTCTCACCAGTCCGATCGAGTCCCCAGTTGTCCGGTCCCGGTTGTTGGTCCCGATTTCCCATAGTGGCAACTGGAGACCGGGGACTGATAACCGACAACTCAGTTCAGCGCTCCGGCATGGGAACCACGGCCAGGCTCCGATGCCCGGCGGCATCGACCGCACGCACGCCGAAGATGACGTTGTCTTTCGAAACCGGCACGGTGACGGACATCTCCCCGGCCTTCACAGGCAGAGAACGCTGCCAGTCGGGCGCAGAGGTCTCGCGCCAGACAATCTCGTATTGTGTCGCGTCCGAGGCTCCTGCCCCATGCGACCACTTCAGCGTGGTGTTGTTGTCGAGATTCCTGGTGACAACGCGGACATCGACAGGCGGAGGCGGCGCGGAGCCGAGCACGGCCATCGTGGCCGCGTTCAGCCGCGCCACCCGCGCCACATAGTCAAAGTCCACAAACTTCAGCAGGTCCCCGTATTCAGTGCCATTCTCGGTGCGCACATTCTGGTGCTGGTGGTTGAAATCCTCGCGCCACTCGGTGAAGCGGACGGCGGCGAAACCCTGCTGGTTGAAGGAGCTATGATCACCGCCGCGTAGAAATCTGTCCCGCCGGAACTCCAGGACCGGATGAAAGCCCTCTGTCGCTTTCGCCACTTTCCGGGTCGCCGGCATCGGATCATAGGTGCTGCCAACATCCGCGACTGCACGCGCCAGTTCGCGCGAAGGCGAATCGCTCTCGTATCCCAGCGCGATCAGGCGGCGAAGCTCTTCCGGCGTCGCACTGGCCGGCAGGCTCTCGGAAAAGACCCGCACGGCGAACTTATCCTGCAGCGTATCGCCGGGCGTCGTGTTTCCGCCAACGATGTCGTTGTTCAGCACCGCCTCGATCTCCCATCCCTCGCTTTTGGCCAGCTTCGCGAGGTGGGCGCTGCCGTTCAGTCCCTGCTCCTCGCCTGCCACTGCCGCGAAGACCAGCGTGGCAGGTAGTTTGAGCCGCGAGAGCACCCGTGCGCACTCCAGGCTCACGGCCACACCGCTGGCGTCGTCATTGGCGCCCGGAGCCGGGTCGTGGGTATTCATGACGTCACTGTTACGCGAGTCGTAATGGCCGGTCACCAGGATCACCCGCTTCGCCTGCTCGGGATCTTTTCCACGCAAGACCGCGTACACGTTTGTGATGGTCGTGGGTTGCGTGATGCGCGGATTCGGCCCTGTCTGGGGAGGTTCGGTGAATGTGTCGCGTTTCACCTCCAGACAGCCGCCGCAATCGCCGGAGTAGCTCTGCAACCGCTCGGTGATCCAGTCGGCGGCGGCGCTCACACCCTGGCCCGGCGGAAGGTCTTTATCCATACTGGAAAGCGTGCTGCGGTTCTTGAATCCCACCAACGCCTCGATGGTGTGGCGGATCTGCTTTGCCGAAATCTGGCTAAGCGCAGCAGATATAGCCGGATCGACGGGCGCCGGCTGGATCGCGGCACCGGTTGCATCCAGATCGCGCCGGGCTGCGTCAGAGAGTGCAGAGGTCGTGGAGGTTGCGACAAGTAGAAGTCCCGCGATACTCACGGGTAAAATGGCGAGAGCGGGGTGCAGGAGCCGACGGCTCACTCTGGTACAAACGCCCGTTTTCATTCCACAGCTCCAGGGATGAAATGAATAGATTGCGAAACGATAAATTGGGCGCCGAAGAGCTTGACGCCCACAGGATTCTCCTCAACACTAACGGAGTTGCAGTAGAAACGTCATTGTATAAATCTCAAATACTCCGATGCCCTGGAGGTTGCCATGCCACTTTGCCCTGAATGTGAGAGCGCGCTCGATATCGAAGCCGATGAAGTCGACGAAGGCGATGTAATCGTCTGCGACGAATGCGGCTCAGAATACGAGGTTGTCACCACCGAACCGCTGGAGCTCGTGAAAGTCGACGAAGGCTACGAAGATGAAGACGAAGAGCCCCATGACGAGGAAGAAGAATGAGTAAATTCAAACGCCGCTCAGCGGTGGCGGCTGCGCTGTGCCTACTGGCCACCGGTGCGGCCGTGGCCCAGAACGCCAAATATAAAACGCTCGAAGGCAAGGTTTTTGGGAGCGGCGAAACGCCACTGCCCAATGCAATCGTCTACCTTGAGGATTCCAAAACCAACGATATCCGGAGCTTTATCTCCACGCAGGACGGCAGCTACCGTTTCGGCCAGGTTTCCCCGGATATCGACTACCAGGTCTGGGCGAAATACAAGAATGCGAAGAGCCCGACCAAGACCATCAGCTCCTTCGACTCCAGGAAGGTGGTCGTCATCGACTTCCACCTAAAGACCGGCAATTAGCAGAAAAGCAGGGATCAGGGAACAGGGATTAGAAAAGCCAGGTTCCAATTCTCGCTTTCGAAAGAAAAACGCCACCCAGAAGGATGGCGTTTTTCGTTGCTCCGATAATGTTTGGCGTCCGGTCTCAGGATTCTCCAATCCCTAAGCCCGGTTTCTGATCGCTGTCTTTACTGCCGCTTCCAGTTCATGATTTCGCCAAGAGTCGTCGTCGAGCTGGACACGGGAGCCTTGTAGGCCTCCACGTCCGCCCGGCTGGCTTCTTCGCCCACTGCGCGCAGGCTGAGGCCGACCTTCTTCTCGTCCTGGTTCATCTTGATGATCTTGAAGTCGTGCTCCTGGCCCTGTTCCAGCTTGAGCGGAGTGCCGTGCGAATCCGCAGCCTCCGATACGTGGCACAGGCCCTCGACGCCTTCGGCAATCTCCACGAACGCGCCGAACTGCGCCGTCCGCAGAACCTTGCCATGGACCACATCGCCGACGCGATGCTGCGCGAAGAAGGTATCCCAGACATCCGGCTGGAGCTGCTTGATGCCCAGCGACAGACGGCGGTTCTCGGGCTCAACGCCCAGAACCACGGCCTTGACCTTTTCGCCCTTCTTGAGCACTTCCGAGGGATGCTTCACGCGCTTGGTCCAGCTCAGATTGCTTACGTGAACCAAGCCGTCGATGCCGTCCTCGATCTCGATGAACGCACCGAAATCCGTCAGGTTGCGCACGCGGCCCTCGACCTGTGTTCCGGCCGGGTAACGAGCCACCAGGTGCTCCCATGGATTCTCCTGGAGCTGCTTCATGCCCAGGGAGATACGGCGGTCGGCGGGATTCACGCTAAGAACCACCGTCTCCACCTCATCACCGGGCTTCACCAGCTTCGAAGGATGCTTCATGCGCTTCGACCAGGTCATCTCCGACACATGTACCAGGCCTTCAATGCCCTGTTCCAGTTCGACAAATGCGCCGTAGTCGGTCACGCTGAGTACGCGACCGCGCACATGAGCCCCAATCGGGTAGCGCTCCACGGCGTCCAGCCACGGATCAGGCGTAAGCTGCTTGAAGCCCAGCGAAACCCGCTGCTTGTCCTTGTCGAACTTCAGCACCTTTACCTGAATTTCGTCGCCTACGTTTACCAAGTCGCGCGGGTGCGTCAGCCGCCCCCAGGACATGTCGGTGATGTGGAGCAGACCATCGATACCGCCAAGGTCCACGAAAGCGCCGTAATCAGTCAGGTTCTTCACCGTGCCGGTCAGGATGCTGCCCTCTTCGAGGTGCTCCAGCGTCATTGAGCGCTTGGCGTTCTGCTCTTCCTCGAGGATTTCCTTGCGCGAGACGACCACATTGCCGCGCTTCTTGTTGAGCTTGATGACGCGGACTTCAATCGGCTGGCCAATATAGGCGTCAAGATTACGCACCGGGCGAATCTCAAGCTGCGAGCCCGGCAGAAACGCCTTGATGCCGATATCGACCGTAAGACCGCCCTTCACCCGGCCCAGAACTGTTCCCGTCACAGGAGTCTTGTCCGCGGCCGCCTTCTCGATTGTGTCCCACACGCGGTGCCGCTGAGCCTTCTCGTAGCTCAACAGGTATCCGCCTTCGGCCTCTTCGCGCTCGATCACGACCTCAACCGCATCGCCCGCCTTCAGCTTCGGCTCGCCGGTGTGGTCCAGAACCTGCTCGATCGGAATCAATCCCTCAGACTTCATGCCGACGTCGACGACGACATGCTTGTCCGTAAGCTTGATTACAGTGCCGGCGACGACAGTCGTGTCGTCGAAGGCCTGCGCTGCCGCTTCAGCCGCCTGCTCGCGGTCAAAGGATTCCAGCGCCGCGGCAAAATCTTCCATACTGCCGAAATCGATCTCGTCATGCGAGTGAGTTTCGGTCGCGTGGGTCTCTGCGGTGGCTGCGGTTGCAGCTTCGGGGCTTTCAGCGGAAGAGGTTTCCGGGTTGTGGGTGATTTCGTTCGACGAATCTGCGTGATCCGTCGCGGCTTCGAGCGTTGGGGTTTCCAGTTCGGTGTTCAGTGGAGTGTTCTCGACTTGTTCAGGATTAAGGACGTCTGCCATAACTGCCAGCTCCGGGATTTTGCTTGGCGTCCCGAATTGCCGCCCTGCAGACTGAAGGAAATGGCCGGTAAAATCATTCAACCAGCTTCAACGCTGCAGATTTCTTCGCCGATAGCTTAGATTCAAGGCTGATCCGCGAGGATTCGGGGATCGCTGCCTCCCGCCTCAGTTCCCGCACGAAGTTCTGAGAAGGAGTGGGCGCGTCCGACCAGAAAATCGGCCCAGAACACACTCAGCCTCCATTTTGGAGCATCCGGCAGGCAGGAGTTGAGAAGGAACGATCACAGGCTCACGCTTCTATCCCGCGCGCGAACCTACCCTTAAACTATAGAGTCCCTTTGTCGGGACTGTCAATTCAACGAGGGTGGAAGAGACGCAAAGATAACGGGTTCTTAACATTTTGGGCCGGCTATGGGGGCTTGCCAGGCGAGCTCTGGGGCCGGTCACTTCGGCCCGGCGACGCAGGCGAATGACGCGGCGGAGTTCTTGTCGCCGGAGCCGGAATACCTGGCGATCTGCGGATATATGCAGAGCGGGCGGGTCATTTCGACGGCGAGCGGATCGGCGGCGTCGGGCGCTTTGGCGGAATTGGCCGGAGCATAGCGGGTGGCGATCATGGTTGATGGAGCGCTGCCCTTCTCTACCCAATCGACCAGCGCCGCATAGATGTCGTGCTGAGCGTCGCGCGGGACTTCGGCGTCGTCCTGTCCAAAAGAAGTGGCGCCGGGGCCGCCGGCGCAATGCTGCATGCCGGGCACGAGGTAGAGGCGCAGGGAGCGGCGGGTCTGCTCTACGCCGAGGGCTTCAGTGACGCTCCGGTAATAGTTGATGGAATTGAGGGCGGAGATCGCGGGGTCATTCCATCCGTGATAGATGATGAGCTTGCCGCCGCGGTCAAAGAATGGCTTGAGATTCGGGTCGGTGGCGTTCAGGGCGGAGCCGGTTTTCTGATTGGCGAGCTTGAGCGCGGCATCGACGTTTGCGGTTTTGAAGTCCCAGCTCGGCGAATCGTAGACCATGTTGGAGAAGTATCCCGTAACGTAAAACGCAACCGCACTCTTGCCCTGCTCGGCTCCGAAGACCCAGGTGGCCCAGCCGCCGCGGCCATCTTCGGCGCCGGGCAGAAATCCGGGGAAAATCAGATGCCCGGAGGCGTCGTGTGCTCCCGCATAGATAGCGTTGAGAGAGGCGACCTGGGGTGCGGTTAGGCAGGAGTCGGAATCGGGCCCCTTGCAGAGCAGAACGGCGGGATCGAAATGGCATTGCGGCGGATCGTTGAGGACGCCGTCGCTGACGCCATCTTTCGCATCGCAGGCGGCAACAACCGCCTTCGCGATGGCAGGAACTTTCGAGCCGGGAATGTAGCCGGGGCCGTCGAGGACCTGAATTGCGTGAAGGCCGGCGGAGAGCATCGGACTCCAGTTGTTGGCCGGGGCGCCGGCGAGGATACCGTCATAGTCGGCGGGGAAGCGCTGCGCTTCCATCAAGGCCTGACGGCCGCCGTTGGAGCAGGAGGCGAAATAGGAGCGGCTCGGGGCGGATCCGTAAAATGCCTGAATGATGCTGCGGGACTGAACGGTCATTTCGTGGATGCCGCGGTAGCCGTAGTCGACGATCTTCTCGGGATGGCCCAGGGCCCAGCTGGCGCCGGGCGTGGCGTGGCCGGTGTCGGTGGACGCGCTGGCATAGCCGTTACTGACGGCAGAGGCAAGAGCCTTGTAGTCGATGTATCCGGCAAAGCCGCCGTTGCCCTGCCCCCGAAACTTGCCGTTCCAGCCGGCGAGAGGCATCCAGACTTCAACTTTGATGTCCGAGTCGGGCGAAGGTGTGAGCGTTGCGGTGACACGGCAAAAGGCAGGGGTGGTTGCGTAGACGGCGGGCGGCTTCTCGTCGGGCTTGAGGCCGGGCTGGATGAAGGCTCCGGCGGCGACTACCTGAGCCGCAGTGATGTGGCCCGCAGGCAAGGCCGTCTGAGCCAGGTTCGTACAGGTCTTCGGATCTGGTACAGGCTGGGGCTGGGCGGTGGCGCGATGGACAAGCAAAGCAGCAGCGGCTAGAACAACTGGCAGGACGACGCAATGACGCATGGTGGTAGCGTCGCAGAGAAAGAAGGATCCCGGCAAGCGAAATGGAGATTCCTTGGCGGGACAAGGAAGCGGAAAGGACAAGGTAAATCAGTGACGGACAAATCTCACTCCGTCCTCAACGCCTGCATGGGATCCAGCCGCGACGCCCTCCACGCCGGCAGAATGCAGGCCGCCGCGGACACTCCCAGCAGCACAAGGCTCACCAGAAGAAAGACCCCCGGATCGAGCGCCCGTGTCTGGTACAACATCGATTGCAGCAGCCGCGTCACCAGCGCACTCGCTGCCAGACCCAGAATCAGCCCATACAGCGCCGGCCGCAGGCCGTCGGTCAGCACCAGGCTTATCACCTGCTCGCGTTGAGCGCCCAAGGCAATCCGAATCCCGATCTCTGTCGTTCGCTGCGCCACGATGTAAGAGAGAACGCCGAAGAGGCCCACTGCCGCCAGCAACAGTGACACTGCGGCGAAGACCATCAGCAGCGTCGCGTCGAAGCTCGCATCGGCAGTGTTTCTGCCGATCACATCGTCCATGGTGAGGATGTCCGACACCGGCAGATCGCGGTCAAGCTGCTGAATGATGCGCTGGACGGGCAACGCATATTGAGTTACATCCCCGCCCGACCGGATCACCAGCGTCGCGCCGTTCATATCCTCGCCCGCGTCGAGGGCAAAGTACATGATCGGAGCGGCCGGCTCACTCACCTCGAAGAGCGTGTCGCCGCTGATCCCCACGATTTCGTACGTATGCGGGCCTTTGTGAATATGCTTCCCGATCGGATCTTCACCGGGAAAATACAGCCGCACAAATGTCTGGCTGACGATGATCTCGGTGGGATGGCCGGGCCGCTGGTTCTCGCCAAAGGTTCGTCCGCGCAGGATGGGGATGCCGATTGCCGAAAAATAGCCTGGATCGGTGAACAAGGTTCGCGCATATTGCGACTGGCCCTGAGGCAACGGTGGATGTTCGGTAATCCGAAAGCCGCTATCTCCGCCATATCCGGCGCCGGGAACCACCGGGAAAATATAGCCGGCTGCCTGCACGCCGGGGAGACTGCGCACACGGGCCAGCAGATCATCGAAGAAGCTCGCGCGCTGCGCGTCCTTCGTATAGCGGGCCTCGGGCAGGTCGAGGCTCATAGTGAGCACATTCTGCGTAATGCAGCCCAGGTTCGCGGAGCGCAGCCGCGCATAGCTCCTGAGCAGCAGCCCGGCGCCCGTCAAGAGCACCACCGTCAGCCCAACCTCCAGCGTAAGCAGCACCCTGCGCAGCCGCGTGCGGGTTTGCCCGGCACTATGAGAACGCGACGACTCCTGAAGCGCGGCCAGAGCCCACTGACTCCCCGCCGACAGTGATGAGATCAGTCCGGTGAACACCGCGCTGAGAACAATCAGGGCCAGCGCAAAGACCCCCACCATTACATCCGTATGAATCGCTTCGGCGCGGGCCATCTCCGGCTGCGCGTTAAGAAGCCATTGAATTGTCACCGTGGCCAGCACAAATCCCAGCGCGCCGCCCGCGGCCGACAGTATCAGGCTCTCCATCAGTTGCTCACGCAGCAGGCGCATGCGGCTTCCGCCCAGCGCAGCGCGGATCGCCATCTCCTTGCGGCGCGCCGCCGTGCGTGCCACCAGAAGATTGGCCACATTGAGGCAGGCGATCAGAAGCACGCAGCCCGTCGCGGCCAGCAGCACATAGAGCGGCGCCTTCACCTCACCGACCATTGAGTCCAGAAGCGGCCGTATATTCGCCGCCTTGCTGACGAAGGGATTATCCAGGTGCTGGTCGTGAATGCGCCGCGTGATCACTGACAGCTCCGCTCCCGCCTCCTTCAGCGTCACTCCCGGCTTCAATCGGCCGATGGCGATGAAGTTGTGCTCGTCGAGCGCCTCCATCTCGTCGACCGGCTCTCTGTAATAAAGGGGAGTCCACAACTGCCGTGTCTGGTCGGGAAAGGCAAACCACGCCGGCATGATCCCGATGACCGTATATGGGTTGGCGTCCAGCAGGATAGTCTGGTTCACAATCGCTGGATCGCCGCCGAAGCGGCGCTTCCACAATCCCCAACTCAGAATGACCGTTCCGTTCGCCGACGGCTTGTCTTCATCTGCCGTGAAATTCCGGCCCATCGCGGGCTCCACGCCCAGCGTAAGCAGCATATTCGAGGAAAAGGTCGCGGCGCGGATATTCTCCGGCAGCTGGCCGCCGCTCGCCGACAGGTTGTAGCCCGCATAGCCCCAGAGCGCCAGATCGGAAAAGCTCCGGCTCTGTTTCTTCCATTCGGCAAAAACGCCGCCAGCACTCGCGTTATAAGGAAACTTGTCGTCGTTGCTGTGTTCGTACAGCCTCACCAGCCGTTCCGGATCACGAAAGGGCAGCGGTTTGAGCAGAACCGAATGCACGATGGTAAAGAGCGCGATATTCGCCCCGATTCCCAGCGCCATCACCAGAATTGCGATCGCGGCAAAGCCCGGCGTGCGCAGCAGCTTTCGTACCCCGATCCGCAGGTCACGCAATACCGACTCCACGCCGCTCCAGCTCCATGTTTCCCGCGCCTGGTCGCGGAGTGCCGCCGGATTGCCGAAGGCCCGCAGCGCAGCATGGCGCGCCTCTTCAGCGCTTCATCCCAGCGGCGATGTTCTCGGCAACCTGCTGCTCGAGGTGAAAACGAAGCTCGTCGTCCAGCCGCGAGCCAGCCTGGTTACGGTGAAGAAGCATCGCGACACGCATCCGAAGCCTGGCCAGCCAGCGCATTTCGTCCTCCTGTACCCAGAGCCCCTGTGCTATTCCGTCCGGAGTGCCTGCATCGGATCGATCCGCGATGCCTTCCACGCCGGAACCAGGCAGGCCAGTGCTGCCACCACGAGCAGTGTTCCAGCCACCGCCGCAAAGATCGCCGGATCGAGCGGCCGGGTTCCATAAAGCATCGACTCGATCAGGCGTACCGCTCCGACACTGGCGGCAAGTCCAAGCAGCAGCCCATAGACAGCCGGCCGCAGACCATCGCCCAGCATCAGGCGCACAACCTGCTCGCGCTGCGCGCCCAGCGCCATGCGAACGCCGATCTCACTGGTGCGCTGTGTCGTCAGATAAGAGAGGACTCCGTACAGGCCCACGGAAGCCAGCAGAAGCGACAGCACTGCGAAGGCCAGCACCAGACTGGCGCTCAGGCTGGCATTTCCTATAGACCTCGCGATGATCTCCTGCATGGTCGTCACATCGGAAACCGGCAGCTCCGGATCGAGCGCTGCAATCTGCTTTTGGATCGGGACGGAAAATGCCAGCGGATCGGATGCCGTCCGGACAGCCAGAATGAAGGCCCTATGGTTCTCGCCATTAAGAACAGGGAAGTACATGGTCGCCATGCTCGGCCGACCCACCTGATAGAGCGTGTCGGCAACAACCCCGACGATTTCGTTACCGGTATCATCGCGCGCCGGAACGACGAGATGCTTACCCAGCGGATTCTCGCCCGGAAAATACTGCTTCGCCAACTGGTGGCTGATAATGACCGCCTTCGGCCGTCCGGCGCGGTCTTCGTTGGTAAAGAAACGCCCGCTCAGCAGCGGTATCTGCAATGCGCTGAAGTATCCGGGGTCGGCCGTCCGGTACTGGGCGTCGGGCAGATCCGCGCCGGGCGAGAGGGGCGGATGCTCGGGAATCGAGAAGACATCATCCTCGCCGGATCCTGCTCCGGGCACTCCCGACCCCAGCGCAGAGGCCTGGACGCCCGGGATGGCGCGCACCCGCTCCAGCAGTGCTTCGTTGAATGCATTCACCTTCTGGGGTGTGTCGTATTGCTTATCGGGAAGGCTGTAGCTGAGCGTCAACACGTTGTCGGTCGCGCAGCCCACATCGGTTGCCCGCAGCCGCCAGAAGCTCTTGAGCAGGAGACCGGCGGCGATCAGCAGGACCACCGTCGTCGCAATCTCCACAGTAAGCAGCGTTTTGCGCAGGGCAGTTCGTGAGTGGCTTCCCGTGGTGCTTCGCGACGAGGCCTGCAACGCCGCAATTGCCCCTTTGCCGGTCGAGGAAATCGCAGGCAACAGGCCAGCCAGAAAAGCCGCCGCGAAAACGAGTGCACAGGCAAAGGCCAGCACTGCAGCGTCAGCATGGATACCCTGAGCGCTGGGAAGATCCGTCCAGCTTGCGACAAGCCACTTCGTTGCCGCCAGCGATAGCAGCACACCGATCACGCCTCCGGCGACGGAGACCAGCAGGCTTTCCACCAGTTGTTCACGAATCAGCGTCATTCTCCGCGCACCAAGCGCGCTGCGGATAGCGATCTCCTTCTGCCGCGCCGCCGACCTTGCCACCAGGAGGTTGGCCACATTCAGGCAGCCGATCAACAGCAGGCAACCCACTGCGCAGAGCAGGATGATCAATGGCTTCTTCACGTCCCGCGCGAGGTCCTGAATGAGCGTTCTTGGCACTACATCCTCTGCCACGGGCGCGTGCAGGTTCTGCAAATGCTCCTGATACTGCACCGCGCCCACCTGGCTGAGAGCGCTGGCCAAAGTGACATCCGGCCTCAGGCGGGCCACGACGCGGCCGAAATGAAAGTCATGATGCTCGAGAATCGCCGGTGGCATCCCCGAGGCAAACGGAACCCAGAGCTGCACCTTCGCATCGGGATAGGTGAACCACGCCGGCAGTACGCCGACCACCGTGTAAGGCTTTCCGTCGAGATGGATTTGCCTGCCGACAATTGACGGATCGCCTCCAAACCTCCGTTCGAAGATGCTCCAGGTAAGCATCACGGCGTTTCCGTCCGGCTGATCTTCACTTTCGGTAAAGGTGCGTCCGTAGACTGCTTGCACGCCCAGCAGCGGAAAGAGGTTCCAGCTTCCGCCGCGGGCGCTGATCTGTTCTGGCAGATCTCCACGCTCGCCGGTCAGGTTGAATTGGGCCCAGCGCCACGCAGCCATGTCGCCAAAACCATGAGTCTTTGCGCGCCAGTCGTAATAGTCGCCCGGAGCAACACTGTTGTAGTTGAACTCCTGCGAATTCATGCTGGGATCGCGGAAATGCTCATAGATCATCACGAGCTTGTCCGGATCTTTAAAGGGCAGCGGCCTGAGCAGAACCGAGCGCACCACCGTGAAGAGTGACGTCGCTGCGCCGATGCACAGCGCCATAACCCCAATCGCAATCAGCGCAAACGCGGGTGCGCGCAGCAGTGACCGCACACCGATCTTCAGATCCCGGAGCAGCGTTTCCACGCCGCTCCAGCTCCATGTTTCTCGCGCCTGATCGCGTAGTGCTGCCGGATTTCCAAAGGCACGCAGTGCAGCATGGCGCGCCTCATCAGGGCTCATACCTGCGGCAGTGTTCTCAGCGATTTGCTGCTCGATATGAAAGCGAAGTTCGTCGTCCAATCGCGAGCCCGCCTGGTCACGGCGAAAGAGCATCGCTATACGCATCTGAAGTTTGTCCAGCCAGCGCATCGCTTATCCCTCCTGGACGATAAGATTGATCGCGCCCGAAAGCCGCTCCCAGCTCGCGGTTTCTTTTTCGAGCTGCGCCCGCCCTGCCGCAGTCAGTGAGTAGAACTTCGCCTGCCGTCCGGTCTCGCTCTCCATCCACTTCGCCTTGATCCAGCCCTGCTGCTCCAGCCGATGCAGTGCCGGATACAGCGATCCCTGCTGCACCTGCAGCACCTCACCCGACAGCTGCTGGATGCGCTTCGCAATCGCCCACCCATGCCGCGCTTCGGTGGAAAGCGTTTTGAGAATCAGAAGATCAAGCGTGCCCTGCACCAGATCGCTCGGTTTGCCCATGCCTAGATTATCTACACGCGCAATTGTAGATAGTCAAGGCATCAACAGGAATTCGACAGAATCCGGACGGCCGGCTGCCCGCGCGAAGAACTTCGTTTGGAAATTTCCCATCCTGTGGTTTGATGGACCATGCGCGCCGCTCTCGAACGCTATTTTGAATTCTCCCGGCTGAATACCAACTGGCGTACGGAGTTTTTCGCCGGGGTCACTACCTTCATCACCATGGCCTACATCGTCCTGGTGAACCCCGCCATACTCGCCAAGGCCGGAATCCCGCTGCCCGCGGTGACCGCCGCTACCTGCCTGTCGGCGGCCTTCGGCTGCATGCTCATGGGCATCATCGCGCGCTACCCCATTGCGCTTGCGCCGGGCATGGGACTGAATGCCTACTTCACCTACACTGTCGTGCTCCAGATGCACGTGCCGTGGCAGACCGCGCTGGGAGCTGTTTTCATCTCCGGCGTCGCCTTCCTCCTGCTCACCACTCTTGGCATTCGGCAACTTATCCTGCGCAGCATTCCCCACGAGCTTTACGCGGCTGTGGCGGGAGGCATCGGTCTCTTCATCGCCTTCATCGGCCTGCACAATGCGGGCATCATCGTCGCTCACCCGGAGACCCTGATCACCCTCGGCAACATTCGCTCTCCGCAAACTGCGCTCGCGCTCCTCGGCGTGTTAATCATTGGAACTCTGCAGGTCTGGCGCGTACGCGGCGCAATCCTGATCGGGGTTATCGCGATCACCCTTGCCGCCATCCCCTTCCATCTCGTCAACTGGCACGTCTCGTCGTACAGCATCCAGGCGATTAGTCAGACGATGTTCCGTCTCGATATCCACTCCGCGATCCACATCGGCCTGCTCGAAATCATCTTCGTCTTCTTTTTCGTCGACCTCTTCGACAACCTCGGAACCCTTGTCGCCGTCGCTAAAAAAGCCGGCCTCATCGAGCCCGACAACAACATTCCCCGGCTCAACAGCATTCTCTTTGCCGACGCTGCCGCTACCGTTGTCGGCTCGCTCGCCGGCACTTCTACGGTCACGAGCTATGTCGAGTCAACCGCCGGAGTCGCCGTAGGAGGCCGCTCCGGCGTGACCGCTATCGTCACGGGTCTCGGCTTTCTGGTTGCTCTCTTCGCCGCGCCCCTCGTCGGCATCGTGCCCACTGCGGCGACGGCTCCCGCGCTGATTATCGTGGGCAGCCTCATGCTCACCACCGTCAGCGAGATTCCCTGGACGGAGCCGCTCTCGGCTATCCCCGCATTTCTTACTCTGGTCATGATTCCGCTCAGCGCATCGATCGCCAATGGGCTTGGCTTCGGAGTCATCGCCTACGCCGGCATTCACATCCTCGGCGGAAAATTCCGGCGCCAGGACTGGCTCCTTTATCTGCTCGCCATTCTCTTCCTCATCCGCTTCGTTTATGTTTCGAACGCCTGAGGCTGTTCTTCCGCAGCTGAAGATTCGGACGTCTGGATGAGGTTCGCCTCCCCAGCCGCCAGTGGTACGTATCACTTCTCCGCCGAATTCTTTCCTTGACCTGCCTTAGTCGACGTGAGATTCTGCCAGCAATTAACACACCGTTCACGCTGAGAATCGTACCGCTGATGGACGGATTCGTGTTTTTCGTCACGAAACGCCGGGACTAAACCCACGCTCCCGCTCTGATTCCGGCTGCGCTTCAACTACAACCCACGTATCTATTGAGGCCAACATGAACCCACGATATCTATGTCGCGCCATATCTGTCTGTATGCTCTTCGCGATGCTTCTGTTCAGCCGCAGCCTGTTCGCACAGGCCACGGCCAGCGGAAATATCCAGGGCACGGTCACTGACCCCTCGCAGGCAGTCGTCGCTAACGCCGATGTGCTGGCCACTAACCTCGAAACGGGCGCAACCCGCGCGGTCAAAACCAATGACGCCGGCAATTATCGCTTTGACCTTCTACCTGCCGGCAACTACACGATCAAGATCACAGCTGCCGGTTTTTCGACGGTCGAGGTGAGGCTTCAATTGCTGGTCGGACAAACCGCCACGGGCAACGCTGTTCTCAAACCCGGCGCCACCAGTCAGACCGTGCAGGTGACCGCGGAAAATCCTCTTGTTGACTTGAATAAGACCAGTGTCAGCACGGACATCACCCCATCCGAGGTTCAGAACCTTCCCATGGTCGGCCGCGACGTGGCCAACCTGGCTTACCTCGCTCCGGGCGTGAAAGCAGCTGACTCGTACGATCCAACCAAGAACCGCTATGCGATTCTCTCGGTCAACGGCGCGGGCGGCCGCAATGTCAACGTCACGGTGAATGGCATCGACAACAAGGACAACACCGTCGGCGGGCCGGTCATGCAGCTTCCTCTTGAGGCTGTGCAGGAATTCAAGATCAGCACTCAGCGCTTTTCGGCCGAGAACGGCCGTTCCGAAGGCGCCGCCATCAACCTCATCACCAAGAGCGGCACCAATGACTACCATGGCTCGCTTTTTGGATATTTCCGCTCCACTGATCTCAACACCGACCAACAGAACCCCGACGGCACTGGCGGCACGGTTTCAACGCACCCCGATTACAGTCGCCAGCAGTTCGGCGGCTCGGTCGGCGGCCCCTTCATGAAGGACAAGCTCTTCGCCTTCTTTGCCTGGGAGCGCGAGCGGGAAAGTCAGGGACTGATCGAAGACCCGACATCGTACGCCGAGCTTGTGCTGGCCAAGAATGCCGGCCTTGCCGCTGAGCCTGCAGCCGTCATTCCCCGGCCGTTCTATGAGACCCGCTACAACGGCCGCATGGACTGGACGTCAATGACCGTAATAGCGCATATGTCAGCTACACCTCGCAGGCCAACAACAGCCTTAACGACCAGTCCAACGGAACCGGCGACCTGACGAATGGAAACTTTACTGTTAACCATCTCCAGCTGGTCGGCCTCACGGTGAACTCCATTTTCTCGAATACCACCGTCAACACATTCACCACCGGCTTCCAGTACTGGAACAACCTGATCGCCAGCGATATCAGCGCTCCACTGGTCGTCTTCCCCAACGCCACGTTCGGAACCAACACCAACGTCCCGCAGCAGTCCTATCAGCGCAAGTGGCAGTTCAAGGACGACCTCTCGAAAACCATCGGCAAGCACACTCTGAAGGGGGGCATCGACTATATCTGGAACCCGGTCGAAGGCGGATTCTTCGAGTTCAGCTCAACACTCGAAGTAGATTTCTTCGACAATCCCAGCACCATCCTGAACACGCCCTCGAAATATCCCCAGGGCTTCTCGACTCCGGGCGCGGTCAGCGGCATGGCCCAGGCCAATGGCGATCCTTATTTCCTCGTTGCCACCAAGCAGCTTGGCCTTTATCTCCAGGATGACTACAGCGTCACCCCCCGCCTGAAGCTGAACCTCGGCCTGCGCTGGGACAAGGACTTCAACATGATTGGCGGCTCGGACATAGCCAACAGCCGCACCTACCAGGAGCTGGTTGCACTCAACAGCCCGATCTCCAATCCCTATGTTTCGAGCATCGCTCACGACGACAACCTGGACTTCAGTCCGCGCGTCGGCTTCGCCTATGACCTGACCGGAAGTGGCAAGCAGGTTGTCCGCGGCGGCTTCGGCATGTATTACGGCAACATCTTCCAGAACATTCCGCTTTTCATGGAGCAGATGGCCAACCCGACCATCTTCCAGACCGCTCTCAGCCTCACAAGCCCGACTGACATTGTCCCTGGGCCCGGCGTCCCTCTCGGCGCGTGGCAGTATGGCGTCAGCCCTTATCCCACCATTCCGCCGCCGTCTGGCGATCTGGCCCCGAACAGCGTCGGCCGGCTGATGGATCCGCATTATCGCAACCCGATCACTGAGGAATTCAACCTCGGATACACATGGGCTATCACGAACAACATTGCATTTGAAGCCGAGTACACCCATGTGCTCGGTATCCACGAAAACAAGACCATGAACATCGACCAGCGTGTTCCGGTAAATGGCGTATGCTGCACGGCTCCGTTGGCTGCCCCCATTGCCGAGGCCGGTCTGACGCCCCTGGCCAGCGTCCGTAATGAAGAGGCGATCGGTCGTTCTCACTATAACGGCATAAACTTCGTTTACCGCCAGCGCATGAATGAGAAATTTCAGCTCGACGCCAATTACACTCTGGCCTGGGCATATTCTTATGGCGCCGGCGGAACTTCATTCCGCAACTATCCGCGCCTGTCGACCAATCCGTTTGCGAACTATGAGTATGGCCCGAATCCGAACGACGAGCGCAGCCACGTCACCATCAGCGGTGTCGGATATCTGCCTTGGGGAATGCAGGTTGCGCCGATTCTGCAATTCGGTTCATCGCGTCCTTACCCTCTAACCAACTCCAGCAACACGCTGAACACCGGCGGCGGAACGGCTAATGCCGTAGTCGTCCCCAAGAGCAACATCCACGACTGGCTCGCATACTCGGGCGATAATGCCGACGCCCAGGCCTGCTTCTATGGCCTCGGACAACCATCCACCTGCACCATCTCGACCTTTGATCCTCTTCGCGGCGACCCGTTCTTCGAACTCGACCTGCGCCTGTCGAAGAACATTAAAATCGGTGAGCGCATGAACATTGAACTCATCGGACAGGCCTTCAACCTAACCAACCGCGCCAACTACGGCAACGACTACAACAACAACATTGCTGCGCCCGATACCTTTGGACATCCGGCGGGCTTCATCAACCCCAGCAGCACGATCATTCCCCGCTCCCTCTGGGGCGAGTTCGGCGGCCGCTTCACCTTCTGACGTGTCCGCTAACCGCTTTCAGAATAGAAAGGGCAGACGCTTCAGCGCCTGCCCTTTTTAATTTGCATACGAGATTTATTGAGGAATGAGCGGTGAAGTCTCTACTGCAGCGTCAGGCCGACCCCGTTCGTGCCGAGCGGTTGCGGCCTCGCGGCAAACTCGCGCTCGATGCGGTCGTTGATGCCCGCCTGCGCGAATTCCGCCGTCACGCGGATCCCGTTCATGATTGCCCGGTCGTTTGAGGAGCCGTGCCCGATAATGCACACGCCGCGCACTCCCAGCAGTGGAGCCCCACCGTATTCTGATGGATCGAGCCGCTTTTTAAAGGCATTGAAAGCTTTTCGGGAAAGCAGAGCGCCGACTTGGGCCGTAACCGTCGTGGTCAGGGACACCTTCAACATCTCGCGCACCAGCCGCGTCAGGCCCTCCGAGGTCTTGAGCGCTACGTTGCCGACAAAGCCGTCGCACACAATCACGTCGCAGTTGCCGTTGTATATGTCGCGGCCCTCGACGTTGCCGATGAAGTTGATGGGAAGCTGCTTAAGAAGAGCATAGGATTCGCGGGTCAGGTCGTTGCCCTTGCCCTCCTCCTCGCCGACCGAGAGCACGCCCACCCGGGGCCGCGGAATCTTCAAGACGCTCCGCGCGTAGAGCTCGCCCATTACGGCGAACTGCTCCAGGTTGTGCGGCTTGCAGTCAACGTTCGCGCCCACGTCGAGCAGGATCGACGGCGTGCCCGACAGGGTCGGCACGACGATTGCCAGCGCCGGACGGTCGACTCCGGGCAGCGCGCCCAGCACCATCTTGGCAGTAGCCATGGCGGCGCCGGTGTTGCCGGCGGTCACAAATCCGGCGACCTTTTTCTCGCGGACGAGCTTCAGCCCCACGCGCATCGAGCTGTCACGCTTCGAGCGCACCGCATTCGCCGCCTTCTCGTCCATGCCGATGTGCTCGCTGGCGTGAACGATCTGGATAGGCAGACGCTCGCCGTCGAGCGCGAAGGAGAGCGCCCGGCGCAGAATATCCTCGGGGCCGACCAGGTGAACCCTCACGGGCAACTGGCGGCAGGCGAGAATCGCTCCTCGCAGTTCCGGCTCCGGAGACTTGTCCGAGCCCATGGCATCGAGAGCGATGTCGGTCAGCATTGACTGCGGCTAGCTTGCTTCCTTGACTTCGAGAACGTCGCGGCCTTTGTAGTTGCCGCACTTGGGGCAGGCGCGATGCGGAAGCTTGCGCTCATGGCAGTTCGGACATTCCGAGAGACCGACAGAAGTCAGCGCATCGTGTGCACGGCGCTTGGAGGTGCGGGCCTTGGAATGGCGCCGCTTTGGATTAGGCATTTCAATTCCTTTCCTTGCTTCGGTCCGCACCCGCCTTACTCGCGCGTCTTATTAACGCCAGCCGGGTGGGCCGTCAAATTTACGTTTTCATCCGGCTCGCCAAGTCTGAGAGCGCCGCCCACCGCGGATCGGCCGGAGCCGTAACGCAGGTGCAGGATTCGGAGTTCAGATTTTGGCCGCAGCGCGGGCAGAGTCCCTTGCAGTCTTCGCCGCAAAGCGTACGGGCGGGCAGGGACAAAAGCACCTGCTCCCGCAGTACGTCTTCGAGCAAAAGACCGCCATCTTGATAATAACCGATTTCCGTCTCCGAGGGGCCGATTGCGCGCTCGGAAGCATCCGCATCGACACCTAAAGGCCGGAATATCAGGTCAAACTCACCCTTCAGCCACAGATCGACCGGTTCCAAGCAGCGCGCGCACGGTGTCTCAAACTCACCCTTGTAGCTTCCCCGCAGGCGGATATCGTGAATCACCCGCTGCGCCCCGCGTGACTCGCCAATGCGCCTCTCTTCAATCAGATCGGCCTGGCCGTCGACGGTCAGAGGACCTTTCTGGGTAGCCTCGGCTCCGTAATCGATAACGCCCGAATCAAAGATAACGCCGAACCGGACTGGCTCTCTCTCGAGATCGAGAACGGTGATCAACATGGTCTGCCTCTTTGCGTGGATACTTCCGTAAGGTTAAGGACTTCATGCCGGGCAGGTCAACTCTGGCCGCCGCCAGCCAGGCCGGCGAGTGTCCGCGCCAGCACCCGCACTCCGCGGGAAATCTCTTCCGGCGACGAATACTCGTCCGGCCGATGGCTCACTCCGCCCCGGCAGGGAATAAACAGCATAGCAATCGGCGCTATGCGGGCCATGAAGGATGAGTCGTGATAGGCCCGGCTCACCATCTTCCGGAAGCCTATGCCTTCTGCTTCGCAGGCCGCCGTCAGAGCGGCCAGAATCTCTGGAGACGACTGCGCCGGAGCGTCCGCGTTGATTGTCTCCCACGTAATCCTGACCCCGCGCCGCTCGCCGACTTCGCCGCAGGCGGCCTGAATTTCGCGCTGCACATGATCGCGCCGGTCCGCCTCAGTGTCCCGCAGGTCAATGGTGAGTTGAACCCGGCTGGGGATGGAATTCACCGCGCCCGGGTGCACCTGGCAGATGCCCACCGTTCCCACCGTGTCGATCGCCCCGAAAGCCAGCGTCGAGCGCTCCACGGCGAGAATGATCTCCGCCGCCGCACAAAGGGCATCTTTACGTCCCGGCATGAGCCGTCCACCGGCGTGCCCACCCTCGCCCTCGATCGTGACGCGAAAGCTGGCCGGGGCGGCGATGTGCGTGACCAGGCCCAGCGGAATTCCCTCCTGCTCAAGGATCGGACCCTGCTCGATATGCAGCTCGACGAAAGCCGAATAAGCGCCTTCTCCCAGGCGCACACTCTCAAGCTGTCCCGCGAAGCCCGCCCGGCCTCGAATCGCTTCCAGCGTCTCACCTTCGCCATCGCGCAGTATAGCCGCCGCAGTGGGCGCAAGCGTCCCCGACATCAGCCGGCTCCCCAGGCAGCCGATCCCGAAGCGCGTCGGCTCCTCCGAGGTGAACAGAATTAATTCGATGGACCGCTCCGGGCGGAAGCCACTGCGCTGCAGGGCGCGCATCGCCTCCAGACCGCCGAGCACTCCCACCACACCGTCGTACTTCCCCGCATGAGGAATGGCGTCCACATGCGACCCTGTCGCGACGGCGGCCAGATCCGGCTTCGCGCCCGCCCAGCGGGCGAAGGTGTTGCCCACAGCATCTTCGCGAACGACAAGCCCAGCCTCCGCAAAGCGCTCTTTCAGCCAGGCGCGCGCCCGGCCGTCCTGTTCGCTGAAGACCACACGCGTGACTGCCGGCGCCTCCGTGTCAGAAAACCCGGCGAGCGTGTCGATCTCACGATTCAGCCTCTCCTGGTCAATCTTCATATCGCCGCCTGCTCAACTCAGAGGATGCCGGTTCCAGTCTTTGTAGATCAGATATTTTGCCGGGGTCTTGCCGATCGCTCCAAACCACTGCGGGCAATACGGCCCCATCCAGATGAAGTCGCCCGCCGTCACCGGATACCAATCGTCGTCGAGGCGATAGATACCTCCACCTTCGAGCATCAAGAGTCCGTGTTCCATCACGTGGACCTCAACCATGCTGAGCGCCGCGCCCGGCTGATAGCTCATGGTGTTGACCGCGAAGTCGAAGGCCATTGTGTCCGGCAGCAGAGTGCGCACCATCAGGCCGGGATCGCCCATCAACGGCTGCCCGGTGATCGCTGGCTCGCTGCCGAAGATCGGCTCGGAGGCCGCCACACCCTCCAGGGCGAAATAGGGCTTCTCGATCACGGCCACGCGCGCTGATTTCGTGGCAACAGCTCGACGCGATATGCCCTCCGGCAGATAGGCGAAGTCGTCTTTTGTAATCACGCGCACCGTCGAGCCGTACTCAAGTTCGAGTTGACCTTCGAGGACATAGACGAAGCGCTGATGCGCGCAGGCTCCGAGCGTCCCGCCCGCTTCCATCTCGGCCGTGTATTGCGTGAACGCCGCGCCCAGCGCGGGCGATGCATGCACGATGGCCGCAGCCTTCGTCATCCCGGGAATCTGCGTGCGAATGAAGGCATCGGGCGTGTGCAGCGCATGATTCGGCTTGCGCACGCTGCGCGTGAGACCTAAGTGGTGCAAGACTTTGGCTCGCTTTCCGTCGGCTGTTGAAGATGATGCTGAAAGTGATCGAGAAAATGTAACCCCGCCTGCAGCGCCGCCGCAACATCTTCCGCAAGCACGCTCTCATCAGGATGATGACTGATGCCGCCCGGATTGCGCAGGAAGATCATGGCAGCGGGAATGGCCGCAGCGACAATCATCGCATCGTGGCCCGCGCCGCTGGTCATGTGGCGCGGCGAAACGCCCGCATCGGAGACGGCCTGGTCGGCAAGCGCGATCAATCCGGCATCGAGATCGACAGCGGCCTGCTCGTACTCGACCTGGTGCTCCACCTCGATCTCGCGACGGTCTCCAATCACATCGGCGGTGTCGAGAAAATTCCGGACGGCGGCATGACGAATCCCGTCGTCCGCGTGCCGCACATCGAGACTGCACTGCACTGCGCCGGGAATGACGTTCGCCGCTCCCGGTTCACACAGGATTCGACCTGTCGTCGCCACCAGCCCGGGCATTGCCCCGGCTGCTGACTCCACCGCGATGAGCCACTCCGCAGCCGCGGCCAGCGCATCGCGGCGCAGAAACATCGGTGTCGTTCCTGCGTGCCCCGCCCGCCCCCGGAATATCACCGTCGCACGGCTTTGCCCCGCGATCGTCTCTACTACCCCCAGCGCGAGCCCTGTGTGTTCGAGCACCGGCCCCTGCTCGATGTGAAACTCCAGGTATCCTCGCGTTCGCGGATGAGCTGGCGCATCCACCACATCGGGATGTGCCGAAGCATAGCCATCCAGCGCCGCGTACATAGCGATGCCGCTTGCATCGAGTCGCGCCAGATGCGGCGGCAGCAGTTTGCCGATGAGTGCCCGGCTGCCGATAAACGGTAGTCCGTAACGAACTCCTTCTTCATCGGAGAAACCAATCACCTCTATCCCGAAGCCGAGACGCCGCCCTTCGAGTGCCTCGACGAGCGCAACCCCAAGCAAGACGCCGAGTACGCCGTCATAGCGCCCGGCGTTCGGAACCGAATCGAGATGCGACCCGATAACTAATCGCGGCGCCCTTCCGCCGCTCTCAAATTCGTCAGACGCTGCATAGTAGCCGCGAATGTTTCCGGCGCGGTCAACGCTAATCTTCATCCTCGCTGCTGCCATCCACGCGCGAACTCGCTCGTGACACGCCTCCATTGCGGGCGAAAGAAAGGTACGCGTGATCTGGCCTGCCTGTTCGGTGCAATGGGCCAAAGCATCGCACCTTGCGAGCGTCGTCGCCGCCAGCGCCTCGAGGTCAATGCCTGTCATTTCCGGACCGCTCATTAATATGCCCGTGACTCCTTTATCTACACCCGCACATCGTCTCGATAAACACGCGCTTCGATCGACCCGTGAGGTTCGTCCGTAGGCACGAAAATCTCGTTCGGATTGTCTTGTCCGAAACGAGACAGATCGACGAGGTTGCAGTGCTTGTTCGGCATTTCGAGATGCACGTCAGAGATCTCGCTCACTTCCTCGAGCGCAGCTTTTGCCATCGCGCAGAGAGTCTGCTGCACGGAGAGGCTGTCATGGCCGGCAAAGGTCTTTACCAGGGCCGTCTCCACGCGTTGCCGTAGTGCGTTGAAATCGACATCTGCGTGTACGTAGCTCCATTCCGCCGCGGCCAGCGTGCCGAAAAGCCGGTCATCCGTCTCCTTGAGCGTCGTCAGCCGATCCTTTATATATCCCGCGAATCCCGACTTCGCCGTCTTTAACAGCCACAGCTTTTCGAACCCCGAGGCAATCGTGACGCCTTCTGTCCGCGATAGTGTCACCGTAGCAGTATCATATTTGTCGCTCGCGTGCGTGAACGCCGTTGGAAACTCCGCATCGCCATCCTGGATATGCTTCCACGGCGTCGCAATGATGTGCGCTCCCGCCGATTTCGCGTAAGGATTGTTCTCAATGAAGTGCGAAACGAGTTCGATGGAAAATTTCTCCATCGATGTAGCCGAAGATTTCCGCGCAAGCGAATACACGGTGTTCTTCATTGTGTCTGTCGGCAGGATATGACTGTTGTCGCCGTCTTCGAAACAGCTCTCGAAATCGCCTTTCAGCCATACCTCGACATTCCACTCGAAAACATCGTGCTGAGAGCCGTTGCGCTGGACCTTCATCACGCGCACGCGGGATTTTCCGTATCGATTCTCGCCGAGAATAATCGCCATTCTGTCAGCTTCCTCTATAGGTGGAATATCCATTCGCCGTGAGCAACAGCGGAATGTGATAGTGCCCAGCCACATCTGTAACTGTGACTGTTATCTGTACAACCGGATAAAGTCCTCGCACGCCCATTGTGTCGTAATAAGCCTTTGTGTAAACGGTGAGCCTATACTGCCCTGCGTGAAGAACGGCGGTCGCCGGAAGCAACTGCTTCACCCGCCCATCCGCGTCGGTGGCCTGCGTGGACAACTCACGCCACATTCCTCCATCACTGTGCTCCAGCATTACTTCCACACCGACAGCCGGCCGCCCCAGCGAAGTGTCGAGAATATGCGTTGAGATTCCACTCACAGTTGCAGCCACTTTCTCAGCCGAAGCTGCGTGATCTGCCGCTGCTGCTCGGCGGCTTCATACAGCTCGCTTGTCTCATCATTCTCCAGTCTTCGATAGAGAATCGCCAGCATTTCCCCGGCGGATTTGCCCGTCGCACACACAATGTAGATTCGCCCGAAGCGCTTTTCGTACTCCTCGTTCGCGCGTTTTAGCCGCTCCCGGATTTTTAGCTGCTGCTCCTGGATGTCGTCGCTCGACTGCGCGACGCCGCTCTGCTCCTGCCCCGACCAGTACGCCGATTTCGCAGTGGCCGATTCCGGAGCCTTCTTCTCTCCGATCCGCGGATGGCTGGAAAACGCCTCAATCCAATCCGCCGGATCAAGCTGCCGCCAGATCTCGTCTGAATGCGCGAATAGCACCTCCGCATTCTCAAAGGGCCGCAGCCGCGCAAGGGCGTGGGCCCATCGTTGCGATCCGCAGCAGGGCAGAATCTCCTGCGCTGCCTCCGCTGCCGGAAGCACATTCCAATGCGCAAGCATGGCGTTCAACTGGCCGCTCCAGATGCACCAAACGACCGCAGCATCTCTTCCAGCAGATTGCCGGCGACGAGCGTCCGATAGCTCGCCGTCGATCGAATGTCGTCGATCGGGGCCGTCTCACTCACCATTGCCTTGCGAGCCTCGGCAATCGTCGCGTCATTCAGCGACGCGTGACTGAGCACCTCTTCCGTCTTCTTCAGACGCATTGGGACGGGAGCCATGCTTCCCAGCCCGATGCGAATGTCCTCCACTCGTCCTTGCCGTACTCTCCCCGTAGCTGCAATGCAAATCTTTGAGATGGCTTGCGCGTTGCGCGTCCCCACCTTGCGCACATAGCGCAGCGCTCCGTCGAAGCATTTGGGAAGACGCACCGCGCGGATCAGCTCGTCCGGAGCCAGCGTGGTCTTCTTGTACCCAAGATGAAAATCTTCGTAAGGAATACGCCTTGAACCTCGCGCGGAAATCATCTCGATTTCGGCGCCGTAAGCAAACAATGCCGGCGGAGAATCGGCGGCCGGTGACGCATTCGCCAGGTTTCCTCCGATCGTTGCGCGATTCTGATTCGCAATGCCGCCGATCCATGATGCGCACTGCGCCAGCAACGGAAAATGCCTCTGAATTCCGGAGTGCCGGCGGATTTGAGTGAAGCTGCACCCCCCGCCAATCGAAATGACATCGCCATCGTCCGTAATCTGGCGCAGCTCCACCAACGGTGAGATGCTCACCATTTTGCGCATCGCGAGTTTACCCGCGCCGTAGAGCACCATGATCTCTGTTCCGCCGGCAATCGGCGTCCACTGTCCGGGCTCGTCGCGCAACAACCGCAGCACTGTATCGAGGCTTCCCGGGGTGATCAGTTCGTAGTCGTCGGGGTACGACCTCATTCCATCGCACCGGTTTCGATAGCGAAGGGTTCCATGGCGAGGGCAGCTTTTTCCACCGCTTCGAAGATGCGCATGTAGCCGGTGCAACGACAGAGATTGCCATTCAATCCTTCCTCAATTTCGGCCTGCGTGGGATGCGGATGTATGTCGAGCAGATGCACCGCAGCCAGAATCATCCCCGGCGTACAGATGCCGCACTGCGCGCCTCCGCATTGCAGGAATGCCTTCTGCACTGGATGCAGCCGCGCCTGCGCACCCACACCCTCAATCGTAAGTATTGAGCAGCCCGCCGCCTGCGCGACCGGCACCAGGCAGCTATTCACCAACTCGCCGTTCATCAGCACGGAGCAGGATCCGCACTCGCCTTCGCCGCAGCCTTCTTTCGTGCCCGTCAGCTCAAGCTCGTGGCGCAGTACATCGAGCAGCCGGGCCATCGGCGGCACTCGTACAGTGCGCTCCACACCATTCACCAGCAGAGAGAATGCTCGCTCGCTCATACTGCCGCCATCTCCCCCGCGACAGGCATTCGCATCGTCAGCCGTACGGCAATGTCCTCCGGCATCAGCGGAATCGCATTGAAGTCCTCGCCCGTCGCGTGCGCAATCGCATTCAATATCGCGGGCGCGGGGCCATCCATGGGCAGTTCGCCGATTCCCTTCGCGCCATAGGCGCCGTACTCAAATGGAACCTCTTCGAAGTAGACGCGAAACCGGGGCAGATCCTGCGACGTTGGCATGATGTAATTCGTCATCTGATTGTTTTTCATCAGCCCGCGATCCCACACCACCTTTTCGTAGAGCGCGTAGCCGATGCCCTGCGCCACGCCGCCTTCGATCTGCCCGATCGCCAGCACGGGATTCAGCACCCGCCCAACCTCCTGCAGCGCAACAAAGTCATCTACAGTTACAGAATAGGTGGTCAGGTCCACCGTCACCTCTGCGACATACACCGCCCAGGCAAACGCCGCATAAGCTTCGCCGCGATATTTCTGGTCGTCCCAGTAAACATTGGGCGGAGCCTCGTAGCGGCTCATCGAGCAAAGGCCGCCATGCTTCGCAATGTAGACCTTCGCCGCACTTTGTAAATCTTCTGTTGTATATGGGTCTGTGAGAAAACCGCTCGCGATCAGTGTCTGCTTCAAACCCACTGCCGCGGAGTGCACCAGCCTGCCCACCACCATCGCGGTGCGCGAGGCAACGGTAGGACCGCTGTTAGGCACAATGCTCGTGTCCGCTGGAGCCATCTCGACTACTTCGTAGTCAATTCCAAGGGCCTCAGCCGCGATCTGGCAGAGGATCGTGTTCGTTCCCTGCCCAAACTCCGTGCTCGAAACCAGAACCCTGATGCGCCCCTCGGCCGTTGCATTGACTCCGACAAGTGAATTCAGATAGCGCTCGCCTGATCCTGTAAATCCCGCGCCGTGAAGGAAGGTTGCAAATCCGATCCCCTTCCGGCGCAGGCTGTCTGGGTTCTCGCGATCGAAACGCGCCCTCTTTTCGTAATAGCCCGCATGATCGAGCGCCCGTTCCATCCAGCCTTCAAGATCGATCTGCTGTCGAACCACCTGCCCGGTGCTTGTCGTCTCGCCGGTACGCAGAAGATTCCGCCGCCGAAATTCTTCGGGCGTCAGCCCAACTGTCCTGGCCACGCGATCCATGTGTCGCTCGGTGGCGAACAGACTCTGCGGCGCGCCGAATCCGCGAAAGGCTCCGTGCGGCGGCGTGTTGGTCGCCCACGCCTTCGATCGCACGCGAATGTTCGGCCAGTAATATGGTCCCCCGGAATGAATTGTGGCACGCGACAACACCGTGGACGACAGCGTTGAATATGCGCCCCCGTCGAGACAAATCTCGATATCCGCCACCACCAGCTTGCCGTCGTTCGTCACCGCTGTTCGGTGGCGCGAGCGTGAAGGATGACGTTTTGTCGTCGCCGCCATATCCTCCATGCGGTCGTAGATGATCTTTACCGGCCGTCCCGACTTGATCGCCAGCAGCGCGGCGTGCGCGCCGATCATCGAGGGGTAGTCTTCCTTGCCGCCAAACGCGCCGCCCGTCTCCACCTGGATCACGCGCACCTTGTCTTCCGGCAGGCCGGTCACGCCAACCAGCGCCTTGTGTGCATAGAACGGACACTGCAGCGATCCCCAATAGGTCACGCCCTCGCACTCACTGTATGTGGCAATCGCGCCGTTGTTTTCGATGTAGAGATGTTCCTGCGCCCCGGTTGTATACTCGCCTTCGACAATGATGATGTCCGACTGCGCGAAGGCGGCATCCACATCGCCTTTTTCCAGCAGAAATGACTTGAGGAGATTGTCCTCGCCCCAGACGATCGTCTGCTGTAACTCGCTTTCCTCGATCGAGTGAACTGAAGGCAGCGCTTCGTATTCAATCTGCACAGCAGCCACAGCCAGAGGCAGCAGATGGCGGTCGGGATGCGCCAGCAGAAGAATCGCTTCTTGCGGATGATTGACGAAGCCATCGGCGAGGCATGGCCAGTCGTTGTGGATTAACGCGATGTAGTTCTTGCCGGGAATGTCTTTCGCCGTGACGATCGTGAACTCATCCCACGGAATCCCTGGGCCAAATTCGATCCTGAGCACGCGCCCGCGCGGAATCGTGCTGCGCACCGTTGCGCCAAAGATCATCCCCGGTAGCGAGAGATCGTCGATGTAGCGTGCCGCGCCACACACTTTCGCAATCCCTTCTTTGCGAAAGACCGGCTTGCCGACAACGCGCTCCCTCTGCAAATTCTCTCCTCTGCGTCACATATCGAGAGTCATTTCCGCCGCGGTGAAGTTTCTGCTTGAGCTCGGATGCGATCCGAGACGAGCACGAATAGCTTCAAGGAAATTGATTCATCATACTACGGAGTTCTCAGACCTCTATACCAAAAGGCTCATCCGCAAATGTGCCCCCGGCGAAGACCATCCTGCCGCGCAGATACGTCGCGATGACCCGGCCGCGCAGCCGTTCGCCCACATACGGCGATATCCGGTGTCGCGTGTGGAGCGCATCGGCGGTGATCTCTACCTCTGCTTCAGGATCGAAGACGACGATATCCGCATCCAAGTCAGTTGCGATCTTGCCTTTGCGCTGGTCGAGCCCCGCGAGCACAGCAGGCTTCTCAGCCATCAGCCGCGCCAGATCACTCAGGCTGAATCCCCGCGCGCGCATCCCTGTCCACATCACACTCAGAGCAACGGAAAGGCTCGCGATACCGCCCCATGCGCGATCGAACCGGCCTTCGGCCTGCCGCTTCATTTCCGGCGGACACGGCGAATGATCCGTCGCCACAAGGTCGATATCGCCATCCCGCAACGCATCCCATAAACCTTCGCGATTGTCCCGGCTACGAATCGGCGGCGCGCACTTGTGCAGCGTGCTGCCGTCAGGAATCTCTTCCGCCGCAAAGTGCAGGTAGTGCGGACACGTCTCTACTGTCACCGGCAGGCCTTCCCGCCGCGCCTCCCGCAGATCATTCAATGCCAAGGCCGTCGCCAGGTGCACAATGTGCAGGCGAAAGCCGTATCTCCGGCACAACTGCAGCAGCATGCGGATCGCCGATAGCTCGGCCTCATCCGGCCGCGATCGCAGATACGTCTCGTACCGCCGCCAGTCCTCAGTGTGCAGCGCCGCAGCCGCAGCCTCGATCGGTCCCGGTAGCTCCGCATGTACCAGCAGCGGCAGGCCGGTTCGCGCTACGTCCGGCAGCGCGCGCTCCAGCTGTGCCTGTGTCACCATTTGGAAGCCCTCGCATCCCGGATAAATCAGAAAACACTTGAAGCCCTTCACCCCGGCCTGCGCGAGCGGTTCCACGTCATCCGCGTTATCGCCGGCAACTCCGCCCCACGCCGCCCAGTCGACAAAGCACTTGCTCAGCGCGGCCTCGCGCTTTGCTTCAAGGGCAGCGACCGTCGTCGTTTCCGGCAGGCAGTTGAGCGGCATGTCGACCAGCGTTGTGTATCCGCCGGCAGCAGCGGCCCTGGTTGCGGTCCGGAAACCCTCCCATTCCGTCCGGCCCGGCTCGTTGATGTGGACATGGCTGTCCACCAGCCCCGGCAGAATGGCCAGGTCGCCAAAATTTCGAACAGCAAAGCTCGCGGGAATCTCTTCGCGCCCGCAGAGCCCAACGATCCTACCCGCGTCTTCGAGAACCGCCGCCGCGCGAACGCCCTCCGGAGTAACCACGCGCGTCGAGACAAAGGCCTGTGCCATACTGTCCATAATTCCGCCCACAAACCCGAAAGAGCAAGCGGGAAAATGCAAATGCCAACCGATCCCAATCCTGTCTTCATGCAGCGGGCCATTCAGCTGGCTGTTGAGAACGTTCGCTCAGGCGCAGGAGGCCCATTCGCCGCCGTGATCGTTAAAGACGGCCAGATCGTCGGCGAAGGCGCCAACAGCGTAACCGCAACCAACGATCCCACGGCCCACGGCGAAGTCAACGCCATCCGCAATGCCTGCAAGGCACTCAACACCTTCACCCTCAAGGGCTGCGAGATGTACACCAGCTGCGAGCCGTGCCCTATGTGCCTGGCCGCCACCTACTGGGCTCGCATCGATGCCATCTACTTCGGCAGCGACTGCGACGCCGCCGCCCGCGCCGGCTTTGACGACTCTTTTTTCTACGAGGAGATCAAGCTGCACCGCGACGCGCGTTCTCTTCCGCTGCGACAGATTCTCTCTGAAGAAGCCTGGGAAAGTTTTCAGACCTGGATCGACACGACCGAAAAGACCGAATACTAGCCTCCTTCCTGACGATCTTCTCCTTGACAATCTAGGAGAGGCTCGCTAAGGTCTCTCCTAGACGTTCGAGGAAAGGCGTCTGAGGAAGGCTGCATGACGAAACAACTCGATATTCTGCAGGGCACGCTGGACATGCTGATCCTGAAGGCTGTCTCACTTGGCCCTCTTCACGGCTACGGAGTGTTGTTGCGCATTCAGCAGATCTCCGGCGACCGGTTAGAGATTCAGCAGGGGTCGCTTTATCCGGCGCTCTACCGCCTTGAGCATCAGGGAGCCATCACCAGCGAGTGGGGAGAATCGGAGAACAATCGCCGAGCTAAGTTTTACCGTCTCACCGCCGCCGGCCGTGCGCAGCTGCGCGCCGAAACCGAGAAGTGGAAGCGCATGTCGGATGTGATCGCGGGCATTCTCAAGACCTCTCCGGGTGAAGTATGAACTTCTTCTCCAGCCTTCCTGCCCGCGTCAAATCATGGCTGCGCGCCGCCACGTCGCGCTCGCGCCTCGATCACGAGATGGACGCCGAGCTGGCCTTCCACCTTGAGAAATACACCGAAGATCTGATCCATCAGGGCATGAAACCCGACGAAGCCGCCCGCCGCGCACGCATCGAGCTCGGCGGCGTCGCTGTGCAGAAGGAAGAAATGCGAGCATCACTGGGACTGCGTTTGTGGGACGACCTCCGGGCCGATCTGCGTTATGCCTTCCGCATGCTGGCGAAGTCACCGGGCTTCACGGCTATCGCTGTGGGGTCACTGGCGCCGCACCAATGAGATTGGCATCCGTCTCGCCCTGGGCGCGCAGGCACGCCAGATTCTCGCCATGGTCCTGCGTGAAACGTCGTCGCTTGCCGTCATCGGAGTTGCCCTCGGTCTCGGTGCAGCTTTGCTGCTCACGCGCTTCCTCGCGTCGATGTTCTTCGGGTTGAAGCCCAACGACCCGGCGACCTTGATCGCCTCCGCTGCCCTGCTCTTCGCTGTGGCCCTGCTCGCCGGATTCATCCCCGCCCGCCGTGCCTCGCGCGTCCAGCCCATGCAGGCGCTGAGACATGAGTAGCTGAGACACGAGGCGGCTTTTGGCGTCTCCTCTCGCACGGGCATACCATCGTCTGTAGGAGAATTTGATGCTGTCCCGCCGGTCATTTGTTAAGACTGCAAGCGTGGCCACCGCCGCTGTTTGCACGCGCTCGTCGCTCTTCGCCGACACTCCCGCAGCCCCACCCCCTCTAAGCGAGTTCGGCTACGGAGATGTCTCCCTCGCTCCCGGCCTTGCCCAGACACAGTTCGAGCACACGCAATCGGTGCTGCTCGGCCTAAACGACGACAGCCTGCTCAAGCCGTGGCGGCTGCGAGCGGGCCTGCCCGCGCCCGGCCCGAATCTCGGCGGATGGTACGATGAGGTCCCGCTCATCAAGACCCAAGGCGGCGGCAATGGATTCGCCCCAGCGCACTCCTTCGGCCAGTGGATCTCCGCCCTCTCGCGTGGATATGCCGCAACCGGCAACACACACGCGCGCGCCAAGGTGCAGACCCTGCTCGACCTTTACTCGCCTGCGATCTCGGGCAAGTTCTATACCAATTTCCGCTTTCCCGGATACGACTACGACAAGATGGTCTGCGCCATGATCGATGCGCACCAGTTCGGGAACATCTCCCAGGCGTGGTCGCTGCTCGACCGCACCACCGACGCCGCGATGCCGCACCTGCCTCCGACCGCCCTCGATCGCGACGAGGTGCAGCGGCGCTGGCGGGCATCGGTTGGCGACAACACCAGCGACGACTACTGCTGGGATGAGTACTACACCATGCCGGAGAACCTCTACCTCGCATGGGAGCGTGGCGCGGGCGAGCGCTATCGCGACCTGGCCGGACACTATCTGCTCGATAAGACCTGGTTCGATCCCCTGTCAGAGAACCAGAACGTTCTGGCCGGTCACCATGCCTACAGCTTCTGCAATTCGCTCAGCTCGGCGATGCAGGCTTACATCGCCACCGGCAGCCAGAAGCATCTCCGCGCCGCCAGCAATGCCTTCGACATGATCACCGCAACGCAGAGCTTTGCCACCGGCGGCTGGGGACCGAACGAGAGCTTCTCGGCTCCCGGAAGCGGCAAGATGTACGAAAGCCTCACGCAAACCCACAGCAGCTTCGAGACACCCTGCGGCAGCTACGCCCACTTCAAGCTCACGCGCTACCTGCTGCGCGTCACCGGCGACGGCCGCTACGGAGACAGTATGGAGCGCGTGCTCTACAACACGGTGCTCGGCGCGAAGACGCTCGAGCCCGACGGCCACGCCTTTTATTACTCGGATTACAACTTCTCCGGCAGCAAGTTCTACCATCCTGACCGGTGGCCCTGCTGCTCGGGAACGCTGCCCCAGGTCGCCGCCGACTACCACATCCTCATTTACTTCCGCGACCCGGCGGGCATATTCGTCAACCTCTACCTGCCCTCCACGCTCAAGTGGACGACTGCCGACGGCGCGCAGATGTCGTTGGCGCAGTCGGGTGACTATCCCGTTGGCGGAAGGATCGGGATGACCCTCCGGGCCTCGCGCCCCAGTGATTTCGCTCTGCGGTTGCGGATTCCGGCATGGGCAGCCGGGGAAGGGTCGGCTCCGGTGATCCGCGTGAACGGGGCCGCTGTCTCCGCACCGGTTAAAACAGGCTTCGCGACCCTCCGCCGCCGCTGGAAGGACGGCGACCGGATCGAGCTGGAGCTGCCCTTGCCGCTGCGTCTCGAGCCGATCGATCCAGAGCATCCAGAGACGGTCGCGCTGATGCGAGGACCGCTCGTGCTCTTTGCCATTACCGACAGTGCTCCGCGCGTCACCCGTGAGCGACTACTCGCCGCGACTTGGTTCCGGGCGCTGATCCGACGAAGCCAGCATGGCAGGTGCAGACAGCGTCGAGCCCGCTGCGGCTGCTCCCGTTTACCTCCATCACCGACGAGCGCTATAAGACTTATCTGTCTGTGAGCTAACCGGGGGTGCTACCCCCCTCCCCCCGCATCGCTATATTGCTCACAACGTTTGGTTTAAGGTACAGGTTGAGTCTATCTTTCCCGGAATCAATAGGTTGCGGGTATATTGCTGATAATAAATGGCTTTTCCTCGGATTCTCCCATGGAGCGCACTCCGATCTCCAAGCCAGAAACAGGAAGGCCCGGCTGGTTGAGAGCCGGACCCTTTTGCCTCTAATTCCATTATATCGACTGGAGAGAAATTCCCGGCCATTCTCAGATTCGGCCCGGGCCTACGGAAAGCGCTTGCGGACCAATTCGGGCCCACCCACCTGATCCACCTTGAGATTCAGATCGACCTCGACGGAGTTATCGCCCTTAGTGCTCATCATTCCGTAGTCCTTGCGACTGAAGGACACGATCCCCTGGATGTATCCCGAGGTCTTGCTCTGGTCGGCGATCATCAGGTTTAGAGTCGCGGGCTTTGAAACCCCGCGCATGGTGAAGGTGCCGACGAGATCGTAGGTCGTCTTACCTGTCTGGACAACCTTGTCGGATTTGAAGGATATCACCGGGTCCTGCTCGACGTTGAGAAGGTCCTTGCCCTTGAAGCTTTCGTCCTTCGTACTGCTTCCACTGTATACGCTTGCTGCCTGAATTTCGACGTCAAGCATGGCCGAGGTGGGGTCACGAGAGGTGAAGGTCAGGGTTGCATCCCATTTGCCAAAATTCCCCGTCATGGGCTTCGAGGACTCCACATTGAACCTGATGGAGCTTTGCACCGGGGTCACCTGGAAGACCGGGACCTGGGACTGGGTCTGGGCCCGGCAAGGCAGGGCCAGCAGGGCAATTGCTGCAAGACATAGGGTGGGCAGTCGCATGCGGAGAGTCTCGATGTATCGGGACTTCGTGTCAACTAACTTCTGAATGTTCACCCGTCAAGAGCTATGAGTTGCTCTCTGCATGGATGCGTTCAGGACGATCCTGATGGAGGAAAACAACAGGAAGGCCGCCCATATCCCCAGGGCAATTGCAACATTCCGCTTCGCACCGCGATAGTCCGGATCATCAAAACGAAGTGAGGCAAATCGTATCCACCAGCGAATGGCCAGAACCGGGACCAACACGAGCAGGACGTAGTAACCAACCAAGCCAACGAGGCCCATGAAAGGCACGATCGTAAGCAGAAAGAATACGATGAGCGATCCAGCTAAGATGCGTACATAGCTGGCGTCGTTGCAGGCCTGACTGACTCTGGTAGTAAGCGCCGCAGCGGCATCTGCGACCTGCCGATCGATTGGCGCTGAACAATACGGACATTGTGATACGGAGGTGTTGATAGTTTGCCTGCAACCAGGACATTCAAATACGCGTACGTCATCGCCTTGCAAAAGGCTCATGGTCTTCGCCTCGAGATCGAGTCTAGCAAGGGAACGAGTTGGTCTTGCACCTGCCGTGCAAATCATTTGAAATACCCACTGGCATGACTATCCGCAAGCTCGTCTTCCTCTTTCCCGGACAAGGCTCTCAATCGGTCGGCATGGGCCGAGAGCTGTTCGATAACTTTCCCGTCGCGCGACAGACCTTCGAAGAAGCCGACGACGCGCTCGGCTTTTCACTCTCCGACCTCTGCTTCAACGGTCCCGAGGAGCAGTTGAAGCTCACCGAGTTCACCCAGCCGGCCATCTTTACCGTCTCGATCGCGGCACAGCGCGTGCTGACTGAGAGGGGCGTGGCGCCGAGTTATGTCGGGGGGCATTCGCTGGGCGAGTATTCGGCCAACGTCGCCGCAGGAGTCCTGCCGTTCGCCGATGCAGTGAGGACTGTCCGCTGCCGCGGCAGGTTCATGCAGGAGGCGGTCCCGGCGGGTGAAGGCGCGATGGCAGCGGTGCTGGGGATGAGCTCGGAAGACGCAGCGAAGGCGTGCGTGGATGCGGCGGCGGAGACGGGAGGGGTCGTGTCGCCGGCGAACTTCAACTCTCCGGAGCAGACTGTGATCTCGGGCGCGGCCGGAGCCGTCGAACGCGCGGCGGCGCTATGCAAGGAGCGCGGCGCGAAGAAGGTGGTGATGCTGGCGGTGAGCGCGCCCTTCCACTGCGCGCTGATGCAGCCGGCGCAGGATCGGCTGGCTTCGCTGTTGAAGGATCTCGCTGTCTCGAAGGCTGCTGTGCCGGTCGTCGTGAACGTGGACGCCGCTCTGGTGTCCGACGCGGAACGGCTGCGCGATGCGCTGATCCGGCAGGTGACGGGCCCGGTACGCTGGGTAGAGTCGATGCGGACGCTCATCGCTGAGCAGCCGACGCACTTCATCGAGGCGGGTCCGGGCAAGGTGCTCTGCGGACTGATGCGGCAGATCGATCGCAGCCAGAGCTGCCTGAATGTTGGCGATGTGGCGAGCCTGGAGAAGATGATGGCAGCGCTGGATGGGGTCAGCGAGACGGCGAGGTAGCCGGGTTAGCTGTTGGAGGGTAAAGAAGACCTGCAGGTCCCTCCGCTCCGTGCGCCGAAAACCGGCGCGCTCCGGACGGAATGACAAGGAGGTGATTTCCTTAAGATGACTTCTGGATCGTGCGGGAAAGGAAATCTCAGTAGCGGCGGGTGTAGATCGCATGGATTCTTCACTCGCTACGCTCGCTCAGAATGACATCGCGGAAATATTGCTTCCCCGTCCCTTGTGAGGCCTTTCTTCGGCAGCTTCATGGCCCCAGGTAGAGCTCAACGGGGGAGAATCCGATGGTCCTGGACTTGTTGTCGACGCGCAGGAAGATAGGCGTCTGGCCGCCGTTGATATTCACTCCCATTACGACTCCATTGCCGACTTTGTGGGCGACGATGATCTTGTGCGACTTGATGACGCCGTAGTCGCTGGCTGGGCCCCAGTCCTTCTGGAAGTCTGTGAAGCTATAGGCCTTGTACTGATCGAGATGCTGCTGCCAATCGGGGTCGTTGTTCCAGAGGCCGTAGGCCTTTTGCAGGTCGCCGGACTGGACGGCGGCGAAAAAGTTATTGACCCGATGATCGGAGGGCCAGTGCCACACTTGCCAAGGGATTTCGACGAACCATGAGCCAGCTATGATGAGGGCGAGAATCACGACAACTGCCGCCGTAATCCGAATGTTCCGGTTGCGCCGCTCGCGGCGTACATCAAACTGAGGAGCATCGATTAATGTCATCGGCGGATAAGGTTCCTTTCGAGCTGCTGAGGAGCAAACCCCTCCATTTACTTCTGACACCGTGCCGCCGCGCAGGGTTCCTTCAGCGGCTGTAGCTGGTGTGGTCCTTTTCGGCCCGGCGCTCGAGAGCGAGCGCGATGAGCCGGTCAATAAGCTCAGGATACGCGATGCCGGAGGCTGCCCACAGCTTGGGGTACATACTGATAGACGTAAATCCCGGCATGGTGTTGATCTCATTCAGATAGATGCGGCCGGGCTTGCCGGCGGACGAGGTAGGCTCCATCAGGAAGTCGACACGCGCGAGACCAGAGCAATCGCAGGTGCGGAAGGCAGCGATAGCCATCTGCTGGACTTCTTTCGTCTGCTTTTTCGTCAGCTTCGCCGGGATGATGAGGTCGGAGCCTTCGCTGAGGTATTTGGCCTCGTAGTCGTAGAACTCTTTGCCGGGGACGATCTCGCCGACGACGGACGCCTGAGGGTTGTCGTTGCCGAGAACGGCGACTTCGAGTTCGCGGGCTTTGCTGGTCTTTTTTCCGGATCTGGGGCCTCCGATGCCCTGCTCGACGACGATTTTTCGGTCGTAGCCGGCGGCGATGTCGATGGCGGGGCCGAGTTCTTTGCGGTCGTGCGCCTTGGTAATTCCTACGGACGAGCCGAGGTTGGCGGGCTTCACGAAGAGCGGATATTTCAGGCTGGCTTCGAGCCTGGCGATGGTTTTCTTCGGGCTGGCTTCCCATTCGTGGCGCAGGAAGGTGACGTGCTTTGTGATCGGCAGCTTCGCGGCGGTGAAAAGCTTTTTCATGACGTCCTTATCCATGCCGGTCGCAGAGCCGAGGACGCCCGAGCCGACGTAGGCGATTCCGGCGAGCTCGAAGAGGCCCTGGATGGTGCCGTCTTCGCCGAAGGTGCCGTGGAGGATGGGGAAGATGACGTCAAGGCTCAGGGTCGCGGCGGGGGATGCGCTGGCGTGGAGATCGAGCGATCGTGCGTCGGTCTCAAAGGGGACAAGAGCTCCGGTCCTGCTTTCCGAGGGAACGGGCGGGACGATGACAGATTCTCCGCGCGCGAGCACTGCGGCGGAAGTGGTGGTCTCGGGGTCGCCGGCACGCAGGGCTCGGGGCTCGGAGGCGGACTCGCCGGCGAGCAGACGGGCAGCGTCGGTGGAAGTGACCCAGCGGCCTTGCTTGGTGATGCCGATGGGGGTGATTTCGTATTTCTTCGGGTCAATGGCTTTGAGGACGGATGCGGCGGAGAGCAGCGAGACCTCATGCTCGCCGCTGCGGCCGCCAAAGAGGACGCCTACGCGGAGTTTTTTCATTTAGTGATCACAGCGAAAAGACAGGATAACTGGATTGAAATTGGATCGAAAGGTAAGGCACCGGGAAGGTTAATGGATTAGATTGCGTGCCCGGCTTGCGCTCATGCATTCCATGCTGTTCTTTCTCAGCCGATTGTAGACGACTGCTTTGGCTTCACTCATGTGCGGACCTGCCCAGCAATAATGGATCCGGTTGTAGCTCTCCGATTCTTCTAGGGAATACGTCGCCTTGCCTTCGTCTAATGAGTTGATGTGATAGACAGAGTATGGGTCATACGTTGTCGCGTAAGGCTTGCCGTTCTGCCAATCAGATCCCGCCAGAATCTGGCTGAGGGAGCTCTTGCCGATAAGAAGTGAACCTCCCAGGGAATTCGCCTCGAATGAATTGAGTTCGAAGGTGCCGGATTGAAAGACTTGATATGGAGTGCAGTCCGAATGGAACCCAAAAACGAGCAGCGATTCGGGATCGCTTCCGCCACCAGATGTCTGGCCTACGAAGAGCAGCAATGATCGCTCGCCTTCTTTCGACGGATATTGTCCCCAGAGAAAATAGCCCGTCGGATCAACAGAGACTCCTTGGACCTTGCTGAAATCATCGGGAGGATTTACAGGAGAGGGCTTCAACCGAAACTGCGGAGTCGTCGTTTTGAAGCGAAAAGCCTGAGAACCAACTTTGAAGGCAATCTCGTTGAATTCATCGGGATCAATGCTTTCGTTGCTTGATCTCGCACGAAGCGTCAGAACCACCGGCTGAGAACACCCGGCAACGGAAATCTTTGTAGTGACGAGATTTCCCTCAGCGCGCAATTGTGCGCTCGACACTGTTACGAGAATCACGGCAGCGACACCTAGGAGTGCGGTTTTCATGCGTTGGGCTACAATATCTTCTTCCCAAACGCAGAAGAAATAAGTTCAACCGCCAGATCCGCGGTGCGGTTGCGCTCGTCGATCACCGGGTTGACCTCGACGATTTCGAAGCTGAGCATGCGGCCGTGGTCGGCGATGATCTCCATGGCGAGGTGGGCCTCGCGGTAGGTTGCGCCGCCGCGCACGGGAGTACCGACGCCGGGTGCGTCCTCGGGATCGATCCAGTCCATGTCGAGCGAGACGTGATAGCCCGTGGTGCCGCGTCCGGCCGCGCGCAGAGCCTCTTCCATCACCGTGCGCATGCCGCGCTCGTCGATGTCGCGCATGGTGTAGACCTCGGTGATTCCGGCGCGACGGATGTTTTCTTTTTCGGTTGCGTCGATGTCGCGCACGCCGATGAGGACGGTATTTTCGGGCGAGATTTTCGGCGAGAATCCAAAGATGTTGGCGAGCGGCTCGGGGCCGAGGCCAAGCAGCGCGGCCAGAGGCATGCCGTGCACGTTGCCGCTGGGCGAGGTTTCCGGCGTATTGATGTCGGAGTGGGCGTCGATCCAGATGAGGCCGATCTTTTTGTTCTCGCGGCGATAGAACTCGGCGACACCGGAGACGGTTCCCGCGGCGACGGAGTGATCGCCACCCAGGACGACAGGCGTCATGCCTTCTTCGAGGGAGCGAAGGACCATTTCTGCGGCCCTGGTGCAGGTCTCGGTGATTTCGTTGAGGTAGCGCGCGTGCTGCTCGCCGGCATGGCGGGTTTCGGCGACGGCGACGGCGATGTTGCCGCCGTCGTTTACCTCGTGGCCGAGCGATTCAAGTCGCGCTTCGAGGCCGGCGACGCGAACGGCTGAGGGACCCATATCCACACCGCGGCGCGCGGCTCCGAGATCGAGGGGGACGCCGATGATTTTGATGCGGCGCGGAGGCAGCGACTGCACGCCAGTAAAGGCGGGGCGCCCGGTTGTCGTTGTGGTTTTTTCTACTAACGGAATTTCAGTGATTCGTGACATACAACTTCCAATCGTTAGGCTTACGGGTAGATCCGGTTCAGGGTGCGGGCGAAGGGGATGGTTTCGCGCACGTGATCGAGAGCGCAGATCCACGCCACAGCACGCTCGATGCCCATGCCGAAGCCGGAGTGTGGAACTGAACCATACCTCCGCAGATCGAGATACCACTGGAAGGCATCAAGAGGCAAGTTGTGCTCCTCGATGCGCTTCTTCAGGAGATCGAATGAGGCAATACGCTGCGATCCGCCGATGATCTCGCCGTATCCTTCGGGCGCGAGCACGTCGACGCAGAGCGCGTACTTCGGGTCCTGTGGGTCGGGCTCCATGTAGAAGGCTTTTACGGCGGCGGGGTAGCGGTGCACCATCACGGGGCGGTCGAACTGCGAGGAGATGTAGGTCTCGTCAGGCGAGCCGAAGTCGTTGCCGTATTCGAAGGAGCTTTCGAGCAGGCCTTTGGCGTGGGCATCGTTGAGCATGGCGACTGCGTCGTCATAGCGCAGGCGCGGGAATGGCGCCTGGATGGTTTCGAGCTTCGAGATGTCGCGCCCGATGACCTTGAGATCGGGGGCGCGCCGCGTCAGGACGCGATCGACGATGAAGCTGAGGAACTGCTCGGCGAGTTCCATCAGACCGTCGAGATCGCAGTAGGCGACTTCGGGCTCGACCATCCAGAACTCGGTAAGGTGACGGCGGGTCTTGGACTTTTCGGCACGAAAGGTGGGTCCGAAGGAGTAGACCTTGCCCAGAGCCAGGGCGGTGCTCTCGATATAGAGTTGGCCGGACTGAGTGAGATAGGCTTCGTCGCCGAAATATTCAACGGGGAAGAGCGTGCTGGTGCCCTCACATGCCGCCGGTGTGAGGATGGGCGGATCGGTGAGGACGAATCCGCGTTCGTCGAAGAAATCGCGGGCGGCCTTGATGATCTCGGCGCGGATGCGCAGGATGGCAGCCTGGCGCGGTGTGCGAATCCAGAGATGGCGGTGCTCCATCAGGAAGTCGGTGCCGTGTTCCTTGAGCGAGATGGGGAAGGGAGTGTCTTCGGGAACTCGCTGGACGACCTCGATGCCTTCTACATCTAATTCGTAACCGCCGGGGGCACGTTTGTCGGCGCGCACCTTGCCGGTGACGATGACGCTTGATTCCTGGGTGAGACCTTTGATTGTGTCGAAGACGTTGGCAGGCACGGCGGCCTTCGGGACGATGCCCTGGATGGTTCCGCTGCCGTCGCGGAAGATGGGGAAGAGAAGCTTACCGCTCTCGCGCAGGTTGTAGAGCCATCCACGCAGAGTGACGCTGCGGCCTTCGTACTCGCCGATTTTGGCGATTGTGGTAAGTGGATGCTTTTCTGTTACTTCTGCAGTTACGAATTCTGCTTTTGCTTCTTCTGTCATAACTTCTAATCGCCTGTAAATAATCCCTCAGGGGCTAAAGCCCCACAGTATTTCTGTGCCTTATGCGGCACGGCTGAAGCCGTGGCCTGATACAGGCAAGCTTTTTAGCGACCTGTGAAGCTGTGCCGACCCAAAGCCCATTGGTGCAACCTCTTCTAGAATTTCTCGAAGGCCTTTGCGGCCTTCTGCATGATTGTTTCGGGAGTTTCTTCAAGGGTGTAGTGAATTTCGAGCACACCCGCGGGCGTTTGCGGCGCAGTCTTCAAGCCGTCGAAGACTTCGTCCCACGCAATCGTGCCATCTCCGGGCCAGAGATGTGAATCGCGGTCACCCTTGTTGTCGTGCAGGTGCGACGAGCGAATGCGGCTTTTCAGTTCGGCCAATACAGGGGCAACGCCGTCGGTGAGATGGGCATGGCCCACGTCGAGGCAGACGCCAATGTCGCTGAAGTGGCCGGTGTTGAGAATTTCGAGAATGTTTGCCGGGCGCGTGACGTCGTTCTGGAGATTTTCGACCAGCAGCTTAACTCCGAGCGGGCTGGCGAAGGCGCGGAGATGCTCGAGAGCCGTCATTGAGAATTCAAGGGCGCGCGGGCTCCACGTATCGTCGCGCTCGCCGAGATGCACGATGAGGAAGCGGAAGGGGATCTGCTCGGCGACTTCGAGGGCGCGCTTGATCTCGTCCATAGCATCGATGCGACGGCCCTTCTCGGGGTGGATTACATTGACGCCGGGCGACCCACCGCGACCCATCTCGTGATCGGCATAGAGCGGCGCGTGCATCGAGAAGGCCTCGGTCGGGTTCGAGCGAAACCACTCGGCGAGATCGCGGATGGCGCTGCGGTCGGTGTAGTCGAAGTGCTGGCGGGCGGCGAAAAGCTCGACTCCCTGCGCACCCGATTTTTGAAATGTTTCCAGCAAACCGGGATGGAGCCGGTTGCGAAGAAGAACGTGCGACGAGATGACCTTCAGCATGAAAGTGAAACCTGGGAAATACCTCTCTGTGACTATCTTCTCATTGGACTTGCCGTCGGCGAAGAATGGGCACTCCGCGCCGACCAATTAGAGGGTGCTTCATCAAGGAGTTTCGTCTTCTCTAACCGGGGAGCGGCTGCTTTGCCAACTATTGCCAATGGCTATAGTATGCATTTTATCGAGGAGTCCCTCCCATGCCTACGCGCAACATCAATCTGACGCCGGAACTGGATAAGTTTGTCGATGCCAAGATTCGCAGCGGCCAATATGCGAACGCGAGTGAGGTGCTTCGCGCCGGTCTGCGCGCCCTCGAAGAAGATGAGCGCGAAGAGGAGGCTAAGCTTGAAGCCCTGCGTGCTGCGCTTCAGGCTGGTGAGGAGAGCGGCATCGCTGAAGGGGACGTCTTCGAGGAGACGCTTGAGTTCATCCGGGAATTGGCAGCGAAAAAGGTGAACGTTGCGTAAACGGGAATTTTCGCAACTGGCCCGAGCTGACCTGAAATCGATCGCTCAATATACATTCCGCACCTGGGGAGAAGATCAGGCTAACCGCTACGTAAAAGAATTGCGGGATTGCGTGAAGCGGCTGTCAGAATCGCCGATGTTGGGCCGTTCCTGCGATTTCCTTCGACCTGGTTATCGCCGCATGGAGCAAGGAAGTCACGTGATCTTTTACCGTCAGGAAGGATCCGGCATCGTGGTAGGAAGAATTCTCCATAAGAGCATGCTGCCGACTAAGCATGTGATTGAAGATTAGCGGGATCGCTCCCTTAAGCAGCCACCTCTCTCAATACCCCGCTGCTTTCCCGAAGTGATGCCGGTGGTCCTGGCCGCCTTCGAGGTCGCCCGTGGCGGGATCGACGGCGATGCATTCTCCGTCGCTCCAGTGGCCGCCGATCTTTAGCTGGTAGCCGAGGGCGCGCAGCCCTTCGACGGTCGAGTCGGAGAAGCCGGGCTCCATGAAGAGGATGTCGGGAAGGTACTGGTGGTGGAAGCGGGGAGCGTCGACGGCTTCCTGGATGTTCAGGCCTTCGTCGGCGGCGCTAAGGAAGATGTTTGCGACGGTGGTGATGATGCGGCCTCCGCCGGGTGAGCCGAGCACGAAGCGGACCTTGTCATCCTTGAGCACGATGGTCGGAGTCATGGCGGAGAGCGGGCGCTTGCCGGGAGCGATGGTGTTGGCGGGACCCTGGATGAGTCCGTACATGTTGGGAACGCCAAGTTTCGACGCGAAGTCGTCCATCTCGTCGTTGAGCAGAAAGCCCAGTCCTTCGGCGGTGACTGCCGAGCCGAATCCGTTGTTAAGGGTGGTGGTGACGGAGACGGCGTTGCCTTCGGCATCGACGACGGAGTAGTGCGTCGTCTGGGTCGATTCGTGGCGCACGTCGTTCATGGTCGGGGGTGGAGGCAGAAATCCCGCGGGGCGCTTGAGGTCTTTTGACGGCGTGGCCTGCTCGGCGACGATGCTGGTGCGCCACGCGGCAGCGTACTTCTTGTCGATGAGCTGGTCGACGGGGATCTTCACGTAGTCTGGATCGCCGAGGTAATCGGTGCGGTCCATGTAGGCACGACGGTAGGCCTCGACGATGAGGTGCATCTCGTCGGGGGTGCGGTCGCTCCAGCGGCTGAGGTTGTAGCCCTCAAGGATGTTGAGGGCCTCGATGAGAGCGATGCCTCCCGATGACGGCGGAGGCGCGCTGACGATGGTGTAGTCCTTGTAGGTGCCGGTGACGGGCTCACGCTCTTTGACGGAGTAGCGGGCGAGGTCTTCGGTGGTGATGATGCCACCGCCCTTTTGTATGTCGGCGGCGAGCTGTTTTGCGATGCGTCCGTGGTAAAAGTCGTCGGGATCGGCGGCGATGGTCTTGAGGGTGGCGGCGAGCTCGGGCTGCTTGAAGAGCTCCCCGGCTTTGTAGAAATTGCCGTCGCGCTGGAAGATGCGCTTCGACTCGGGAAACATGGTCATGCTTTCGTCGTGCAGCGAGGCCGCCTCTTCTTCGGTGAGCACGTAGCCCTGGCTGGCGAGCCGGATCGCGGGAGCCATGACTTTGGCGAGAGTCAGCTTGCCGTACTTTTTCTCGGCATAGACCATACCGGCGACGGAACCGGGTACGCCGATGGCTTTGTATCCGGTGATGCTGGCGCCGGGAATGACATTGCCCTTTGCATCGAGATACATGTCAGGGGTTGCCGCCAGCGGAGCGCGCTCGCGATAGTCGATGAAGGTGGATTTGCCGCCAGCAAAATGGACGAGCATGAAGCCGCCGCCGCCGAGGTTTCCCGCGTATGGATACACAACGGCCAGGGCGAAGCCGGTGGCGACGGCAGCGTCCACCGCGTTGCCGCCTTGCTTGAGGATTTCGACTCCGGCATCGGCCGCCAGATGATGGACGCTGACGACCATGGCGTGTTTTGTGCGGACCGGCTGCTCGTGAGCCTGAGCGATGACGTTTTTCCCGGCGTCGTCGGGCGCGGCGTCCTGCGCGCGGAGCACTGGAAGCGCACAGAGGCAGGCCGCGAGAGTAAGAGCAGGCAGAGTGCGCGTCGTCATTCGCGTCGTGATTCGCAACATGGTAGGAGGTAGTCTAGCGTGATTTCCCCCCTGGTTCAGCGGCGTTTTCTCGAGTAATGCTGAAATCTAGCGCGGCGCGGGCGTTGATGCGTCAGCCAGAGCGTAGGCGACGACAACCATGACAGCGGCATTTTCTCCGAGCGACTGCGGATTGACCTTATCGAAGGTGTCGGCCGCGGTGTGGTGATAGTTGAAATAAGAGCGGCTGTCCTGCGTGGGCGTGAATCCGGGAACGCCCTTGAGGAAGCCGACGTCTTCTCCGGCCTCTTCACCCTGGGTGAGTGTCGAGGCGCCGATGGCGTCGAGCACCTGCGCGACGGGGCGGAGGTAGTCGCCGAGGGCGGCGGGGCCAGCGTAGGTGACGCCGTCGGGATGGTCGGATCCCAGGTCGGACTCAAGCGCGCCGATGTGATTGGCCATGTCGCCGGCGTGCTCTTTGGCGTAGGTCTGCGCGCCCGAGCCGCCCTGCTCCTCGTCCATCCAGGCGATGAAGCGCACGGTGCGCCTGGGATGGATGCCGAGCTGCTTGAGCAGATGAATCGCCTGCATGGAGACGACGATGCCGGCGCCATCATCAATGGCTCCGGTTCCGAGATCCCAGGAATCGAGGTGCCCTGAAACGACGACGACCTGCTCGGGGTGCTCGGTTCCTTTCCAGTCGGCGATGACGTTGTAGCTCTGAGTGGGGGGGAGGGTCTGCGGGGTGAGGATGAGGTGCATGGTGACTGGGCCCTGCTTCGTCAGGTTGGCGAGCAGGTCGGCATCTTCGGCGGTAACGGCGGCGGCGGGGATTTTTGCGACGCCGGGTGCGTAAAAGGTGGCTCCGGTGTGGGGCAGGCGGAAGTCGGCTCCGCCGACGGAGCGGACGAGGACGGCTGATGCGCCAAGCGACGCAGCCACACTGGGGCCGGCACCGCGGTAGAGGACGGCGTGCGCGTAGGCGGCGAGACCGTTGCCCTGGGCGGCGAGGCGCTTGTCGAAGAGTTCGTTAAAGAGCAGGATCTTGCCTTTGACGGCTCCAGGAGGAAGGCTGCGGGCTTCGTCGAAGTTATTTACGACAACGACTTCGGCGGTGAGGCCGTCGGGCGCCGTGGCAACGCTGCCGCCGAGGGCGGTGAGCACGATCTTCTGCGTGGTGCCGGGGGTCGCGCCGGGCCATGCGGTGAGGGCGCCGGTCTCCGCGCCGCGCACCCAGTGCGGGACAGTGGTCTTCTCAAGCGTCACATCCGCGCCAAGGGCGTGCATCTCAGCGGCGACGTAATCGACGGCGGCCTGGGCCTGCGGCGATCCCGAAAGGCGCGGGCCGATGTTGTCGGTGAGGTGGCGAAGTACGTTCAGAGCATATGGATCGGTCAGAGCAGCGTCGCGGAGCCGCTCCATGTTGGCGAGCTGGTCGGTGGACCAGGCGCCGGTGCCGGCGGACATCATGCGAGCGATGCGCTCCTGCACGGTCGGGCCCGAAGGCGCGGGAGCCTGCGGTGCCTGGCCGAGACAGCATGAAGCGCAGACACAAAGGGCAGCGGCAAGAACGGCTCTATGACTGACGGGCATAGGGCGAAGTTAACACGAACGAGGCCGGGGAGGGTCCGCAAACTGGTTGGTGCGGTGACCTCGAATGGGAATCGCTGGTATGGTGGAAACGTTTCAGAAACAGTTATAGAGAAGAGGATTCGAATTGTGATGAGAATTTCACCAAGGCTGGGCTGTTGCGCGGCTGCGCTGCTGATTATTGCAGGAACGGCTCGCGGCGAGGTGACGCTGCCGCATCTGCTGAGCGACCATGCCGTGCTGCAGCGTGACAACCCGATTCACATCTGGGGAAACGCCGATCCGGGCGAAACGGTGACGGTGCACTTTCATGACCAGGCGCGCACGGCGACGGCGGACGACCTGGGCCGGTGGGGCCTGTGGCTGATGCCAGAGAAGGCGGGCGGGCCGTATACGCTGACGGCAACGGGAAGTGGGGGCGGCGCGGGCGTTACTGTGTCCGATGTTCTGGTGGGCGATGTGTGGCTGGCGTCGGGGCAGTCGAATATGGAGATGCCATTGTCGGGCTTTCCCAACAGCGCGGTGCTGAAGAACGGCGCCGAGGAGATTGCTCATGCAACGCTGCCCAATGTGCGGTTGCTGCGGCTGGAGAAGACGACATCGGAGTTTCCGCTGAACGATGTGTCGGCGACGTGGACGGAGTGCAATCCGCAGACGGCGGCGGAGTTTTCAGCGGTGGCTTACTTTTTCGGGCGGGAGATCAGCGAGAAGGAGAAGGTGCCGGTGGGGCTGATCGATACGACGTGGGGCGGGACGCCAGTCGAGTCATGGATCAGCCTGATGGGCATCTCGTCGGATGCAGGGCTGATGCCGCTCTTCCGGTCGCGGGCGCTCTTTGCCGAGGATCTGGCAGATGTGCCTTTGATGCGCGCGAAGGAGAAGCGGGAGCACGATGCAGCGGTGAGCGCGCACCAGCCTCCTCCGGAGGAGCACTGGCATCCGAATGCCGCGTCGTGGGAGCCGGCGGCGCTCTACAACGGCATGATTGCTCCGGAGACGCGCTACACGATCAAGGGCGTGATCTGGTATCAGGGCGAGGCAAACAGCGATCCTGAACGCGCGCCGCTGTATGTGAAGGAGTTTCCGGCGCTGATCAGCGACTGGCGGAGGGATTGGGCGCAGGGGGATTTTCCATTCCTGTATGTGCAGATTTCGAACTTTTATTCGCCCAATGAGGATTGGGGGATGGTCCGTGATGCGCAGCGGCGGACGCTGTCGGTCGAGAATACGGGGATGGCAGTGACGCTCGATATCGGGACGAGGGACAATGTGCATCCGCCGGACAAGCAGACGGTAGGGGCCCGGCTGGCGCTGGCGGCGCGTGCGATGGTGTACGGCGAGCGCGGGATCGAGTATTCGGGACCGCTCTTTCGCGAGGCGACGGTGGAGGGCTCGTCGATGCGGGTGTGGTTCGATCACGCGGAGAGCGGGCTGACGAGCGAGGGCGCTCCGGCGGGGTTTGAGATCGCGGGCGCAGACGGAAAGTTTGTTCCGGCGACGGTGAAAATAGAAGGCTCGACGGTAGTGGTTGGGGCGGCGGGCGTAAGCAACCCCAGGTTTGTCCGGTATGGGTGGGCAAGCTGGTCGGATGCGAATCTCTTCAATAAGGAGAAGCTGCCGGCCTCGACGTTTACGTCGCAGTGAGTGCAATGATATTTGCCGATCTGAATCTCGCGCGGCGGCTGGAACCTGCCGAAGGGCATGCGTGCCGCGGATTCGCCGAAGCGCGCAAGCATTTCGATCCGGAGAGCGAGTCTACCTGGATCGAGTGCGCAGGCGCGTGGGCTGTGTTTGATGGAGTCGATTCTCCGGTTACGCAGAGCTTCGGCCTCGGGATTTTCGAGGAGCCGACGCCAGAATCGATGGATCAGATCGAACACTTCTTTCTCGATCGCGGTGCGCCGGTGATGCATGAAGTATGTCCGCTGGCCGGCATCGCGACCATCGATCTCTTATGCGCCCGAGGCTACAGGCCGCTGGAGATCAGCAGCGTGCTGTATCAGCCGATCGCGCCACAATCTCCCCGGGACGAGGGCGCGATCACGGTGCGCGCGATTGGTCCGGAAGAAGCAGCGCTGTGGTCGAGGGTCAGCGCGCAAGGATGGGCACACGATCATCCCGAGTTTCAGGAATTTCTCGAGAGCTTTGGGGCCCTGATCGCCGCGCGAGAGCAGAGCATATGCTTTCTCGCGGAGTTGGATGGCCAGCCGGGAGCGGCGGGCGTGTTGTTTCTCAATGAAGGCGTGGCATTGTTCGGCGGGGCATCGACTGTTCCGGAGATGCGCCGGCGCGGGCTGCAATCGGCGCTGTTGCAGACGCGGATGCGCTATGCCTTCGAGCAAGGCTGCGACCTGGCCATGATGGTGACGGAGGCGGGCAGCCAGTCGCAGCGCAATGCCGAGCGCACGGGATTCCGCATTGCCTACACGCGAACGAAGTGGAAGCTTGCGACTGGCACGGGCACGGGCACGGACTGAAGTCTTGAGGGCCTGTTCATCACGTCAAAGGCGCGGCTAGCGGGCGAGTTTGCGGGATCGTATATCTTTTCACTCATCTCCGTTCTAAAGGATCGACATGTCAGGATCGCGCAGAGATTTTCTTGCCCGCAGGGAATTTCTAGTTCAAAGCACGCTGGGATTGCTCAGTGTCGCCGTTGCCGCTCACGCACAGGAACCAACATCTCAGGAGCCGACGCCGGGGGCTCCGCCTGCATTTGGCACGGCTCCGCCGGTGGGGCCGGAGGTGTCGGCCGCGACCTTTGCCGAGGCAGAAAAGTTGGTGCAGGTGGAGATGACTCCGGCGGATCGCGCGGAGGCGGCGGAGAACTGGCGGATGCAGATGGCTCCGCTGTACGAGCGGCGGACGGGACCGAAGAAGCTGGCCATCGAAGAGAGCGTGGCGCCGGCGACGCTGTGGAATCCGATTCTGCCGGGGTTAAAGAGCTATCCAGCGGCAAATGTGTTTGTTCGCAGCGTGGGCAGTGCGGCTGCGTTGCCGACAAACGAAGAGGACATCGCATTTGCGAGAGTCACGCAGCTTTCGCGTTGGATCGAAGGCAGGCAGATCACGTCGGAGCGGCTGACGGAGATTTATATCAGCCGCATGCAGCGCTTTAATCCAAAGCTGCGCTGCGTGATCACTCTTACGAAGGATCATGCACTCGAGCAGGCGCGGCAGGCGGATAAGGAGATCGCGGCGGGGAAATATCGCGGGCCGCTGCATGGGATTCCGTGGGGCGGGAAGGATCTGCTGGATACGGCGGGCATTGCAACCACCTGGGGCGCAGAGCCGTACAGGGACCGCGTGCCGACGAAAGATGCCGCAGTTGTCGCGCGCTTGAATGCGGCGGGCGCGGTGCTCGTCGCGAAGCTGAGCCTGGGGGCGCTGGCGCTGAACGATATCTGGTTCGGCGGCCAGACGATGAATCCCTGGCTGCTTGAAGAGGGCTCTTCGGGGTCGAGCGCAGGGCCGGGCGCGGCGACGGCGGCGGGGCTGGTGGGCTTCGCGATCGGGAGCGAGACGGGCGGGAGCATCGTGAGCCCGTCGATGAGGTGCGGGGTGACGGGGCTGCGTCCTACGTTTGGACGCGTGCCGCGCACCGGGGCGATGACGCTTTGCTGGTCGCTCGACAAGCTCGGTCCAATGGCGCGCGGCGTCGAGGACACGATGCTGGTGCTCAATGCGATCACCGGGCCCGATCCGGGAGATCTGGGAAGCGTTCCCTCGAAACTGGCATTTGATGCCGGGGCGAGCATTGCGGGGCTGCGCGTGGGTTATTTTCCCGCGTGGATGAAGGAGGCTCCGGCGACGGAGGTGGATCGCGCGGCGCTTGAGACGGTGAAGAAGATCGGCATGACGCCGGTTGCTGTCTCTCTGCCCGACTGGCCTTACGACTCGCTGAATCTCATCCTGTTTGCGGAGGGCGCTGCTGCGTTTGAGGAACTGACGCTCAGTCATAAAGTGGACGAGCTGAAGGCGCAAGTTCCGGACGCGTGGCCGAATGTTTTTCGCCAGTCGCGCTTTCTTTCGGCGGTCGATTTTGTGCAGGCAGACCGCATGCGGCGTATGGTCGCGCAGGAGATGGCGCGAATCTTCGAGGAAGTGGACCTGCTGCTGGTGCCGTCTCTGAGGGATGAAATGCTGGTGATCAGCAACAATACCGGGCATCCATCGCTGACGCTGCGGGCTGGATTTGTAGAGGTGTCGGAGGCGCGCAGCGACTGGGCTCCCGACCCGAAGCATCCGCTGCCAAAGTTCTCTCCGCCGCGGAGGGTTCCACATGGGGTGACGCTGATCGGGCGGCTCTTCGATGAAGGGACCGTGGCGCAGGCGGGTCTGGCGATGGAGAAGGCATTTGACGTGGCGGGAGAGCGGCCGCCGGGGTTCTAGGGGCATTTCCCTTTACGATTCGTCATTGATTGTTCAGTTTCTTCAGCATCCTGACGCCGTTTGTATTGCCCGGATTAATCTGCAGGGATTTCTGGTAATACTCGATGGCAAGTTGCTTGTCGCCGTTATCCATATAGGCTTCGGCGAGGCTGTCATAGGTGTTGTAGGACTGCGGGTAGGCCTCAACGCTCAACTTAAAAATCGCAATCGCATCGGCGAACCTCTTCAGGTGGATGAGTTGGTAGCCCAGATCGATCAATTCGTTTTCGCTGAAATCGTAGACACCGGGCTGCGTAGTCTTAAGTTCGCGATACTGCGCTACCGCGGCATCGGCGCCCTTTTCCTGAATCGTCTTGAACATGATCTCGCCGATGGGCTTTCTACGGGCGAGGTCCTCTACTTTTGCAAGCATGCCATCCAGCGCAGACCGATCGAAGACCTTGCCTCCGTAAATCACAAGGGCGATTTTTCGAGTGTTGCCGATATTGTCGAGCGGATTTGCGTCGAGCAGCACCAGGTCGGCGATTTTTCCAGCCTCGACGGTGCCAAGATCTTTTTCCCGGCCTAAGAACCGCGCCGGGTTAAGAGTGGCAGCCTGAAGCGCCTGCATTGGCGTGAGCCCGGCCTGCACGAGGTAGCCCAGCTCGTCATGCAGACCAAAGCCAGGGAAGCAATAGGGGTTTGGTGTGTCGGTCCCGGCCAGAATTCCCACCCCTGCCTTCTGCATCGCACCGACAACCTCGAGATCCTTTTGGAATTCCTTTTTCCGGAAGGCGAAATCTTCCGGTGTCTGCTTTCCATCCACGGCTGCCGGATCCCAGTCGCCGGTGACCCGGGTAGGCAGATATTTCAGCCGAACATCATTGCGAACCGCTGGATCATCGCCGTAGGCGAACATGTGCAGCAGCGTGAGTGTAGGGCACTGCCAAGTGCCATTGCTCTTCAGAACTGCAAACAAAGCGGCGGCCTTTTCGGGGCTGTAGGTATCCAGCATCATCTCCCGGGTTATCTTTACATACTGCCCCCAGAATTTCGGCTTGTCGGATGCCAGATCCTCCGTAAGGTCGGCGTGTTGAGCCTGAAGAAGATCTGCGTCGCGTGTGGAGCAGGCGGGAAGAATTCCAACTAGATGTTCGAAGCTTTTTTGCCCGGCGCTCGACGCTTCCTGGGCAGAGACGGATAGAGGCACGTGTCCCGCGAATGAAATCTCCTGCTTCTTTGCTTCATCGGCAATGGCAAAGTACTCCTCGCGGGGCAGAAACTGATACACCTTGACGAAATCTGCGCCATATCGCTGCGAGGTGTCGACAGCCTGGCGAGCCTGCTGTTCATTGCTCACGGAAACCGATCCGTTCCAATAAGGTTTTGGTCCGTCGATGATCGGACTGGCTATCCACATGCGTGGGCCGAGCAATTGTCCGGATTCGATTTGCTTCCTCCATTCGAAGTAATTCGGGAAGCCCCACATGATGCGTATCCCGGTTACGCCGTTGGCGATGAATAGCGGAAGGTAGTCTTTGCCGGTGGGATGTACGTGCATGTCCCACAGGCCGGGGATCAGAAACTTTCCGGCGGCATCGATCACCTGTGCGCCTTCAGGTAAGGCTGCCTTGCTGCTTTTAGCTATCGAAGCTATGTGATCACCGATGATGGTGACCGTCATATCCGGCCGTGCCGGCGCGCCAGTCGCATCAATCACGGTCACATGACGAATGGCAACAATGTTCTGCGGAGCGCCGGCACTTGTCTGGGCTGCCAGCGAGGAGATTAAGAGAGGGAGAACCAACCATCCGCAGAGTCTTGCCATTACGACTTCTTTCCGCAGCGGCTAATGCCGCGCTGCCCGCGAAGACATAGTTCTGCGAAGTGAGTATAGCCCGATCGGTCTCTACTCACCTTTCCGGGCAAGCGGGGGTGGATAGTGCGGGCGGTGGGGTTTTGAAATAGTTGATGGCCCCGGCTTCCTTGCGGAAAACCGGGGCCACGTGGCAGACAGCCTGTAAGCCGAATTCTGTCGAGGACGGCCATTCCTCTAGGCGGCGCATTGCTGCGCGCGCTCCAGCGACCTACCCGGAGGTTTCCGCCGCGATGGGTTTCACGCCCAGCACGTAGCCCGCGTTGGCGCGCCGGGCCGGCACGCATCCGCAGTCGATTGGGCCGGACTGCGAATTTCCTCCCTATTTGGTCTTGCTCCGTGTGGGGTTTACCCTGCCTCCGTCGTTACCGCCGGAGCGGTGCGCTCTTACCGCACCTTTTCACCCTTACCTTCGCCTCTCACGAGACGCGGGCGGTATCTTCTCTGTGGCACTAGCCGTCTCGCGGCCTTGAAGCCGCGATCCCGGACGTTATCCGGCACACTGCCCTGCGGAGTTCGGACTTTCCTCTCCCAGGCTCGCTTACGCTCGCCCGGCAGCGGCCGTCCGGCCTGCCTGCACTCTTCTTATGATAGCTCAGACCGAGTGCGGCGGTGCTTCTATACTTCTTGGCAGTACAGGTGTATGTTGCCGCAGCTGAATGACGTGAAGGAAGACCGGAAAGAGGCGTTGTATTACTCGTTGCTGATTATTGGCGGAATAGGTGCATTTCTGCTGACCGCTTATGGCTGTCTCGTCGCAATGATGTTCGATTACCGTGACCCGAGGGATCTTTCGCTCGGCTTAAGCCTGATTCTTCCATTTCCACTTTTTCTCGTGAGCATCCGCTCACTGCGCTGGTCTGCCCTGCTGTTATGGATCGACTTTATCACCCTGTCAGTTATTCGAGCCTTCATGCTCAAGGTCAACCCAGTTGACACATTCGGACTATTTTATTTTTGTCCGGTATTGGCTGTTCAGTTGGCGATCTATCTGTCGTTGCGAAAATCAAAAACTGCCATCTGATTCTGCTTACTCTTTACTAGCCTCGTCGGAGAATCGGATTCCCGCTCTTCACACCGATGTCCTGAGAGCTGCCAGCAGCAAGTCGATCGCCGGGGCCTGGCTTTTCAGGATGCGCTCGCGTGCTTCGTTGGCCCCGAACCAGGCGCCGCGGTCGACTTCGGGGATTTCGATCTGGCGGCTGGAGCGTGGAGGCCATTCGATCCGGCACGTATTGCTTCGGAGTTTTGTGGGGTCGCAGTCGCCCTCAACGGCCCAGACGGAGACGAGCTTTCCTCCGGCCTGTCTAATTGTGCCTAAATCGATGAAGATGCCGACCGCATCGAAACCCGTCTCCTCGGTGAATTCGCGGCGAGCGGCGGCGAGAGGGTCTTCGTCCGCGGCATATTCACCTTTGGGGATCGACCACGCACCCAGGTTCTTTTTTGCCCAGAAAGGGCCGCCGGGATGGACGAGGAAGAGCTCGATCTGACCGTCGCGTAACCTGTACATCAGCAATCCTGCGCTCTGTTTTGGCATTGGATGGACCTCGCGCTCCAGTAATATTCTCCCAGCATGCCTGATCCTGTTGCACAGCCGGTCGAAGTCACGCTGCACGGCTCGGTTCTCGTGCTGCTGCAGTTCGATGTGTGCGAGGCGATTCGTCTCGACCGGCTGCGCGAGCTGCTGCGCGCGAGCAAGACGGAGCAGCCGGCGCTGAAGCATCCGGGAGCGGTGCGCTACCAGCGGCCTCCGGTGGTGGAGTCGATCGGCACGCTGACGCTGGAAAGCGGAGAGCAGCTGCTGGGCGAGATCAAGTACTACGACTACGGCGTGCTCAGCGTGGTCTTCGAGCTGGCCTTTGAAGGCGGCTGGAGCAAGCTGACCGGACTGGCCAGCCGCTGGGTGTGGGACGTGGACTTCGCTGCGCAGGCGGCGGAGATGGTTCGCCAGAAGCTGGAGGTCGCCGCGCCGGCACTGGTGAAACCGTACAAGAAGGACATGGTCAGCAAAGACTGGCTGAGCGAGGACTACCTGATCTTTCACATCCGGGAGATCGACGGCTCGCCCTCGGTGCCGGAGCTGATCCATTCACAGGGCGCGCAAATCGCGCAGGTGGTGCGCGGCGATACCGGGCACCTGGCTGAGAGCGAATGCAATGAGGTGCTGCAGTCGAGGATTTCCTACTATGCGAATGACCTGGCGGTGATTGGATGGAACGCGGCGTTTGTGTACGACTCGACGGTGGGCGCGGAGACAGCAGTGCAGCTGCTGGAATATGCCAACTCGCAGCTGCTCGAATTTCGCCACTATGATGATCTGCTGACAGAGGAGCTGGAGCGGGTCTACACGCTGCTCGATGAGGGTACGGGGATCTTCGCGCGGTGGAGGCTGGCACGGTCGGCGACGCGACTGCATACGGTGCTGCTGGATGTGGCCGAGCTGACCGAGCACGCCGACAATGCCATCAAGTTTCTCAGTGACATGTTTTCGGCGCGGCTTTACAAGCTGGCGGCGCAGAAGGTCGGCGTGCCGGATTACAAGGACCTAGTCACGCAGAAGGTCCGCAACGCCGAGGAGCTGTATCGATTCATGGTGGACCAGTTCAACCAGAGCCGGGCGTTTTTTCTGGAGTTGACGGTGGTGATCATCCTGGTGATCGAGCTGGTGTACCTGTTTCGCGGGCGACCATTTTAATTCGGAAATAACTTGCCCAGAATGTTGCCTGCGACAGCTCATCCCGCAAATATGGGCTTTCGTAACAGCGCGCGGACGATTACACTCGTGTCACCCCTACATTCGCTTCACTTTGAGTCGGAAAATTTTTGACTGTGATGAATCCTGCCGCCGGTGTGCGCTTTGGTCCCTACGAGATTGTTGAGAAAATTGGCTCAGGCGGCATGGGAGAGGTTTATCGTGCCGTAGATACCAGGCTTGATCGCGAAGTTGCGCTGAAGCTGGTATCAGAGGGCTATCTGAGTGGCGAGACGCCGCACACTCCGACACCTCCCAGCGGAACTCCGACGCTGGCTTCGAATGCCCGCTTTCAGCGGGAAGCGCGCGCGGCCTCGGCGCTGAATCATCCGAATATCTGCACGATTTACGACATCGGCGAGCAGGATGGACGGCCGTATCTGGTGATGGAGCTGCTCCAAGGCCAGACGCTGAAGCAGTATCTTGCCAGCCACCGGCCGCTGCCTTCGCCAGAGCTGTTGAGCTTTGCGCGGCAGGCGGCGAGCGCCCTTGCGGCGGCACATTCACGGGGGATTATCCACCGCGACATCAAGCCGGCGAATATTTTCGTCGTCCAGCCTCCCGGCGGGCAGCCGCACATCAAGATTCTGGACTTTGGGTTGGCCAAGCGGCAGGCTGATCCGATGGTGGCGGGGATACAGGCAGGCGCTTCGGGATCTGCGAACGGCGATTTGTCGGCCACCAGTGCCGGATCCAATGATCTGACCCTCACCAATGCCGGCTCGACGCTCGGGACGATTGCCTATATGTCTCCGGAACAGGCCAAGGGGCAGGCGCTGGATGCCCGGTCGGACCTGTTTTCGCTGGGTTGCGTGCTGTATGAAGCGGCTACGGGCGCTTCACCCTTCGCCGGCGGCTCGCCCGCCGAAACCTTTGCCGCACTGCTGATGAAGGATCCAGCACTGGCGAGCAGTGTGAATCCGGCACTGCCCCAAGGTTTTGATCCGATTCTGGCGAAACTGCTGGCCAAGGAGAGGGACGCCCGCTATCAGTCGGCTTCGGCGCTTCTGACCGATCTGGATGCTTTGACCGAGGTGAAGGCGGCTGCTGGAGACTCCGGGGCGGTTCGCACGGTAGCGACGGCGCCTCCGGAACCGGCTAAGAAGAAGAGCCCGTTGCGCCCGATTGCGATCGTGGCTGCGGTGATTGTGGTCGCAGCAGTGGGATTTCTTGTGTCCCGAAATCATGGAAGCAGCACTTCGCAGGGCGGCGCGGCGCATGCTCCGGTGACGATGGGCGAGAAGGACTCGATCATCCTGGCTGATTTTGTCAATAACACCGGCAACCCGGTATTCGACACGACGCTGAAACAGGCCCTGGCGATTCAGCTGGAGCAGTCGCCGACGCTGAACATTGTGAGCCAGCAGCATCTGCGGCAGAGCATGAAGTATCTGGGCAAATCATCGGACGATCTGCTGACGCCGGCGATTGCGCGTGAGATCGGCCTGCGCGAGGGCGTGAAGGCTATTCTGACGGGGACGATTGCCTCGCTGGGCACGGAATACGTGATCACGCTGACGGCACAGGCCACCGCGACGGGCGATGATATTGCCAGCGTACAGACACAGGCGCCGAACGCAGAACACGTGCTTTCTGCCTTGGACCAGGCGGCCACGGGCATGCGCGCCAAACTGGGTGAGTCGCTCAGCTCGATCCAGAAGCTCGACACTCCGCTTGGCCAGGCGACGACGCCGTCGCTGGACGCCTTCCGCGCCTACGCGCTGGGAGATGTGGAGCATGACAAGGGCTTAGACCTGCCGCAGGCCGCGGGCCACTACGAACAGGCGGTCGAACTCGATCCGAACTTCGCCATGGCATGGGCCAGGCTGGGGGTGGTTTACAGTAACGCAGGGCAGCTGGGGAAGGGGCTCGAGTATTTCACCAGGGCTTATAACCTCTCAAAAAATGTCAGCGAACGCGAGCGGCTTTACATTACCGGGCACTACTACCAGAACGTGACGGGAGAGATCCCCAAGGTTATTGATACGCTCGAGCTCTCGATCCGAACCTATCCGAACGACTTCAACAGCCTGGTGAATCTCTCGGTCGCATACACCATCATCGGCGACTATGAGAACGCGCTGATGTACAGCCAGAAGGGAGTCGCCACACGGCCGGACGACGTCATCGCGCAGGAGAACCTGATCCAGGACCTGGTGGTTCTCGACCGCTTCAAGGAAGCGCGTGAGCAGATAGCCAAGGTGAACACGATGGGACTCGGCGATGCCACCTCATTCCTCACCTTGGTCTATTACCTGGATGCGTTTGATGGAAATGTCTCCGGCATGGATGGCCTCGTCTCCCAGACGGCCGGTCGGCCGGATGCATATCTCATGCTGACCGCAAAGGCCTACGGCGAGGAGTATTTCGGCCAGTACAGGCAGGCGCAGGCAACCTGGGAAACCGTTATCGAGCAGACTGCCTCGCAGAAGGCAAATGATGCAGAAGCAGGGGGCCTGCTTTCGCTGGTTTCCGGCAGAGCGTTTGCCGGTATGTGCCAGGACTCAGAAAGCCGGGTGAAGCGCGCCCTTGAGCTGGATAAAACCAAGCCCACGCTGCGCCAGGCCGCCTTCACCGCCGCGATCTGCGGCGACAGGAAGACCGCGGAACCGATCCTCAAGGACCTGGACAGGAAATACCCCGAAGATACAACCGTGCAGGGCATCACCATTCCCTCGACGCGCGCCCTGCTCGACCTCGCCGAACACAAGCCTGCTGACGCCCTGACGATGCTCGAAAAGGCCAAAGCTTACGACCTTGCCATCCCCGGAGCCTACCTGCGCGGACTGGCGTATCTCGATCTGCACGACGCGCCAAATGCGGTCGTCGCCTTTCAGCGGGCCACACAGTATCGAGGAGCCATAGTGTCGCAGGGTTTTCAGGTCTATCCACAGTCGGTCCTGGGACTGGCGCGCGCTTATGCCATGCAGGGGGACAAGGTACACGCCCGCGAGGCGTACCAGAAGTTCTTCGACATGTGGAAGAGCGCCGATCCAGATTTGCCGCAACTGATCGCGGCGAAGAAGGAATTTGCGGCGCTCTAAGACGCCTGGTGTTACCAGCCCTACTCTTCCTCGTCCGAAGTTGCCGCTTCGAAGCGTTCAGCCAGCAAATGCAACAGCAACTGAGGATCATAGCTCGACAGAGTGTGCTCTACGCCTTCCACGTGCCGGTCCGAAACCGGGGATAGTGCAACGATGGGAAGATCCGGGCGGATCTTCTTGATTTCGCGCACAACCTGCGTGAATTGAGAGTCTTCGAGTTGGGTGTGGAGCACGGCGACATCGACGTTGGGAAAGCGGCGCAGCAGGTCGATGGCGCTGTTTCCACTGTACGCGGTGATGACATTGTGGCGGGCGGTTTCGAGAATGAGCTTGCGGGCAGAGATTCCCTCCGGCTGCTCCACTTCGACCATCAATACGACCAATCGCATCTTCATCCGTTACCTCTGAGCTCGTGTTCGAATGGCCGCCCGACGAAGAATGGCGAAAACGAAGGATCGCAGGGAGCAGGCCGCTAGAAGTTAGAGAGCCAATTCAGTACTGCAGTTGCCAAGGCGATGCGCTGTCCGGAATAAGCATGGTCGGTGTCGAAGTGCGTCTCGGTTACATGCTTGTTTCCGGCCTTCTGCAGAGCCACAACGAAGGCATGGTCGTTAGCTCCAAGCCCGTCGTTCGAGGTGACGACGAGAAACGGCCTTGACGCCAGCGCCGGGGCGAAGCTGTTGAAGTTCCACTCCGTGCGATGAGCGTAAGCCTCGTCGACGAGTGATTCGGCGGTGCATCCAACAAGCGGGACAATGTTGTTATCGGCTATGAAGCTTTCGGCCATCGACTTCTTTGCTTTATCGATCACTGCCTGACCGGCTTCGAGCGGCGGAAAGCTGGCGCCGATGTTCCACGCCGAGATCATGACCACACCGACGACCTTCGGTTCGTGCGCAGCAGCGGAGGCAACCATGAAGCCGCCCATGCTGTGGCCGAGAAGCACAATCTTGTTGGGGTCGATGTGATACTTCGCGACGTTGGCCGGGTCGCGAACGAAAGCAACTTCCGCGTCGGCGTCTTCGATTGCGTGGGCGTAGGAGAAGACTCCCTTCACACCCCATGATCCGCGGTAGTGAACGGCGAGGACGTTCCATCCGGCGCGGCGAATCGCCTGGGCAAGATCGAGATTCTGCTCGTATCCGGGAAAGCCGTGCATGAGCACCAGTGTGGGATGCGGACCCGCTCCGGCGGCGAGATAGAAGACGCCGAGAAGATTCTCGCCGTGGCTTGGAACTCCGGCCAGCGAGACCATCGAAGGGGGATTCGCGGTATCAGAGGCGGGATCGGTGGTGAGGGCGGCCGGTGTTTGGGCGAAAGCGGATGCCGCGAAGAGGAGCGCTGTGGGGATGAGCACCGTGCGAATTATCGAGACGTTCATCGTTCGATTGTGCCAGAGAGATCGAATTTGTAAATCTCGATATCATTCATCCAGAGACGGAAGTTGGCTGTTCCGCGACCCGGAGGCAGCATGAAGCTGATGAAACCGACTCGACGAGACTTTCTCCGCACAGCAGGCGTAGCGGTGGGAAGTGCATTAGTCATCCCTTCCCTTAGATACGTACGGGCATCGGCGGCGATTGCGAATCCGCGGTTCACTGGCCAAAACGCTGACCAAGGCGCAGACTACACGCTCACCATCGCGGTAAAGCCGATTGAGCTTGCACCGGATCGCATCGTTTCTGTGACGACGTACAACGGGCAATTTCCCGGCCCGCTGCTCCATTTCAAAGAGGGGCAACCTGTAACCATCGACATTCACAACGAGACCGACACCCCCGAGCAATTGCACTGGCATGGGCAGGCGATCCCCGCAGATGTGGACGGGGCGGCTGAAGAGGGCACGCCATTTATTCCGCCGCATGGGTCGCGCCGCATCACCTTCACTCCGAAACCATCGGGATTCCGCTTCTACCACACGCATGTTCGTGCCGGAGCGGATCTGGCGGCGGGACAATACAGCGGGCTGGTGGGTCCGGTGTATATCGAACCGAAAAATAGCCCGGGAGATTACGATCGCGAAGTCTTTCTCACGATGAAGGAGTTCGAACCGACGCTCAGCCGGGGTGGCGACATGGCGATGGATTTTCTGTCTCCCGCCGCAGAGGTTGCCGCGCTGAAAGAAAAGGGCGAGACGGCGATGACGGCGTCGCTGGCCAAGGGAAATCCGCACGGGTATGAAGTTGGCTATCGCTCGTTTACGATCAATGGCAAGATGCTGCACCACGGCGAACCGGTGCGCGTGAAGCAGGGCGAACGGGTGTTGTTTCACGTGTTGAACGGAAGCGCGACGGAGATTCGCAGCCTCTACCTGCCAGGGCACAGCTTTACCATCCTCGCGATGGACGGCAATCCGCTGCCCAAGCCGGTTCGTGTGCCCGGATTATGGCTGGGAACGGCGGAGCGCATCTCCGCCGTAGTGGAGATGAATCATCCCGGTGTGTGGGTGCTGGGGGACCTTGCCGACGACGACCGGCACAACGGCATGGGCATCGTGGTCGAGTATGCGGGGTACAAAGGGAAGGCGCAGTGGATCCAGCCGCCTTCGTTCAAGTGGAACTATGCACATCTCGGGGCATACCTCGGGGTGAGCGCTGGCCCTGCACCGCAGCCGGACGAGACATTCGAGATGTTCTTCGAGAAGAAGAACGCCGCCGCGGACGGCTTTAATCTCTGGACAATTAATGGTGTCGCCTATCCGGCTTCGCAGATGATGGCCGCGCCGTCGTTTCATCTGCATAAGGGCAGGCGCTACCGCCTGCGCATGAAGAATGCCAGTGACGATATTCACCCCGTCCACCTGCATCGTCACAGCTTCGAGCTGACGCGGATCGCCGGGCAGCCGACATCGGGAGTGATGAAGGACGTGATGATGCTGGGTGGGTATCAGGAGGCGGAAGTGGACTTCGTCGCCGATAACCCAGGAATGACGCTCTTCCACTGCCACCAGCAGCTGCACATGGACTTCGGCTTCATGAGCTTATTCGACTACGTGTAGCTGCGAAACTACTTTGCAGCGACTTCGGCGGGCTGGCGGAGCCATCCATAGAGCGGGAACTGCTCAGCGAGCTCGAGGACCTGGGCGCGGATCTTCTTGAGGGCCTTGGGATTGTTGCGCTCGGCGAGTGCCTGGGCGATCCATTTGGCGATGGTGCGCATCTCGGGTTCCTTCATGCCGCGCGTGGTGAGCGCGGGCGTGCCAATACGGATGCCGCTGGGCTTGAGCGGCGGATTCGTGTCGTAGGGAATGGCGTTCTTGTTGACGGTAATGGCGGCTTCTCCCAGAGCGGCTTCGGCTTCGCTGCCGAGAATGCCCTTCGCGAAGACGTCGACGAGCATGAGATGGGTGTCGGTGCCGCCGGAGATGATGCGGAAGCCTTCGGACTGGAGGGCGTCGGCGAGGACCTTCGCGTTGGCGACGATCTGCTGCGCGTAGAGCATGAAGCCGGGATCGAGGACTTCCTTAAAGGCCGCGGCTTTGGCGGCGATGATGTGCATGAGCGGGCCTCCCTGCTGACCGGGGAAGACGCTCTTGTCGACGGCGGCGGCGTACGGCTGCTGGCAGAGGATGAGGCCGGCGCGGGGTCCGCGCAGGGTTTTGTGGGTGGTGGTGGTGACGATCTGCGCATGAGGTACCGGAGAGGGATGCACGCCTCCGGCGACGAGTCCGGCGAAGTGGGCCATGTCGACGATGAGCAGCGCGCCGGCCCTGTCGGCGATCTCGCGCATGCGCGGGAAGTCGAAGATGCGCGGATAGGCGCTGCCTCCGCCGATGATGACCTTGGGCTTTTCGCGCAGGGCGATGGCTTCGAGCTCATCGTAGTCGATGGTCTCGGTGTCCTTGCGGACGGTGTAGGAGACGACCTTGTAAAGCTTGCCGGAGAAGTTGAGCTTGTGTCCGTGGGTGAGATGGCCGCCGTGTGCGAGGTCGAGGCCGAGGATGGTGTCTCCGGGCTGGAGGACGGCCATGTAGGCAGCAGCGTTGGCCTGCGAGCCGGAGTGGGGCTGCACATTGGCATGTTCGGCGCCGAAGATCTGTTTGGCGCGGTCGCGGGCGAGGTTCTCGACCACGTCGGCAAATTCGCATCCGCCGTAGTAACGGCGACCGGGGTAGCCCTCGGCGTACTTGTTGGTAAAGACCGATCCTGCGGCTTCGAGGACAGCGCGGCTCACGAAGTTTTCCGAAGCGATCATCTCAAGGCCCTCGTGCTGGCGAAGGACTTCCTGTTCGATGGCGGCAGCGATCTCAGGATCGGCCTGCGCGAGTGGCAGAGACATGCGGTCGGTCATGAGTCGATTGTAGGCTGGCAGGAGTTCAGCGCGCTACCAGTTCGCGATCGGGGATGCGAGCAGAGGTGGAAGGGCCGGCCGCAAGCTGCTTGAATGCCGAATAGACAAATGATCCCAGGTACCAACCGTCGATGAATTTGTATGGCGTTTCTCCGGTCGTGTAGTGGCCGCAGGGGAGGACTTTCGAGACATAGTCGATTCTCAGCTCAGAGAAGCGGCGCAGAACTTCGACGGAGTACTCGGGCAGAAATGTGAGGTCGTATTTCGCATGGACGACCAAGACCTTCTTGGGCTGAGCGGCGAAGCGCTGCATGAAGTTGACCGGGCTGGTGGCTCCGAAGAGCTCGCGCAGGCGCTCCTGCGAGAGGCCAGCGTCTTCAAAGGCCTGGCGGATGTGACGGGTGCTCTGGCCGGTCCAGACGACGTCGCCGAAGGAAGTCGATGCGTGGTTGAAGGCGTTCACGCGCAGGCGCGGGTCGTGGGCGGCGGCGATGAAAGCATAGCAGGAGCCAAGGCTGGTTCCGAGGATTCCGAAGTGCTCGTAGCCCTGTGCTTCGAGCCAGTCGAGGCAGCAGCGGATGTCGATGACGGCCTGGCGGCAGGCGGCGATGTTGCGTCCGATATTGGAGCTGACGGCGTAGTCGGAGCGCTCGAGCTCGGCGGGGCGGCGGATATCGTGATACGGCTTGCTGAGACGGAGAGCGGAAATTCCGAAGCGGTTGAAGAGAGAACAGAGCGCGTTGTGGCTGAAGGCGTCGGCGTTCCACTGCGGCATGACGATCATGGCCCTTTTCGGCTTGCCATGCATCTTTTCGGCGGGTGCAGGATACCAGCGGGCGTTGACGAAGTCGTTCTCAGGATAGGGAGTGCGGATGGGAGAGGTGAAGCGGAGAAACTGCGCGGGCTTGAGCCTGCCCTCGGCGGCGCGGCGCTTCAGGTCGGCATCCTGCTTCAGAGTTTCAGGGCGTACGTTGGTAGGAAAGAGCTGCGGATGGCGCGTCTCAAGCTGGTAATCGGTGGGGGGCGCGTAGCTGTAGAAGGCTTCGCTACGCTCGACGATGGCCTCGTTGAGCGCGACTAGAGCAGATTCGGCCGCGTGCGGGTCCATCGACGCAGGGTCGCTGTTGCCGAAGATCTGGCGGCGAAGTCCGGCGGATTCGACGAAGTCATCGAGCCAGTCGAAGCCCCACTCGACCGGGCGGACGATGCGATTCTCGTCACGGGTGGTGAGGGCGGTTTCCCAGCGGTACATCCAGCGGGCGTAAAGGTCTGCGAACATGCTCTCTTCTAGTCTTTCATCACGCGGGGCACGCGCGCCGCGATGTTGCACAGAATTTCATAAGGGATGGTGCCGGCATGATCGGCATGATCCCATGCGGTGATCCTCTCGCGTTCCTGCTGGCCGATGAGGACGGCCTCGTCGCCGATCTCGACGCCGGGGATGCCGGTGACGTCGATCGTGGTGAGGTCCATCGAGATGCGGCCGGCAATGGGCGCGCGATGGCCACGCACGAGCACGCTGCCGCGATTCGAGAGCAGGCGGTTGAGGCCGTCGGCGTATCCAGCGGGAAGCAAGGCGATGCGCGTGACGCGGCCGGCCCTGAAAGTCGCAGAGTATCCTGCAGTTTCGCCGGGCTGGATGGTTCGCAGCGAGACAATGCGGGTCTTTAAAGAGAGAATCGGCTGGAGCAGGTGCGCGGTTGAGAGCGGTTCGGTGCCGCTGAAACCCGCGCTTGAAAAACCTGCCAGCGAAAGGCCGGCGCTCGAAAAACGCGGCGCGTAGCCATAGAGCGAGAGTCCGGGACGGAGCATGGCCCTGGCGTTGTATTTTGCGGCCAACTGAACAAGCCCGGCTGCGCTGCCTTCGCTGAGCACGGTTGCGGAATTTCCGGCGTGGACGCAGTCGAGACGGAGGCCGTGCGCGGTAATTGTACTGATTGCAGTTACGAATTGCTGGAGCTGCGCGGCGTTGGCCCGGCCATCGAGCGCTTCGGGAGAATGCAGATGGGTCATCACACCCTCAACGCGCAGCGCGGATGACGCCGATATCTTTTCAAGCAGAGCGGGCAATGCTTCGAGGCGAATTCCCTGCCGGGACATTCCGGTGTCGATTTCGAGATGAACCGGAATCAGCGGGGCGGCGAGGCCGCGCGCCGAGGCCGCAGACTGGAGCGCATCGATCTGTGACGGCTCCCATATGACGGGTATGAGGCGGTGCGCAAGGGCTGCTTCGGCTTCGCACTTCCACACGCTGCCCATGACGACGATGCGAGCCTCGGGGGCGGCAGCACGCACGGCTGCGCCCTCTTCGACGCAGGTGACGCCCAGCCATGCGCGCGGATTCTCATGAGCGATAACTTCGGCGCAGGCGACGACGCCGTGTCCATAGGCATTGGCCTTGATGATGGCAAGCAGATCGGCGTCACCGCCAAGGCGGCGGAGCAGGCGGTAATTTTCGAGGAGCCGCGCGCGGGATATCTCGGCCCACACTGGTCGAGTGGTCATCGTGCCTACTGCGGAGGTGGATTGCTGCCGGCCGGGGGCGGGGTTTGCGAGGACTGATCACCCTTGTAAATCAGCGGAATGTGAAAGGGCAGATCGGCATTGCTCTTCTTGTGGGCCGACTTCTGCTTCTCGTCAACCTTCTCAACGACGGCGGTGCGCTGCGCGTGTACGCAGATCCAGTTGCCCCGCGCGTGCTGGTAGACGTGGGTGAAGATACCGCGCTCCTCCTGAATCTGGCCGTTGATTTTCCACTTGATGATGTAGGTGCCGTCGACCAGGGCCAGGTCCTCGATCGTGCGCACGTTGACGACGCGCTGTTCCATGCTGACCGGCTGCGGGCCACCCTTTTCGTAAAGCTGGGCGATCTGCTGGTTGCGCGTAGTCACCTCTCCGGCGGAGGAGATGTCGACGAGAATGGGAGACATCAGGAGTTCGAGGCTGTACTGGTCGCGCTTGGCGACCGCATCGCTCCATTCATCCTCAAGCTTCTGGAACTGGACGATATCAGGCGGCTGCGTGGGCTGAGGCGAACCGGATTGCTGTGCAACGGCAAGGCCGGCAAAGATCGCCGCCGAAGCGGCAAGAGAGACAAATACAGGTTTCATAAGCAAAACGGCGTTCCCTTCCATGATAAAGGGTTGAGAGAGGCTGGAATAGGCCCCTTGCCTGTTTTGCACAACTCGGTCTGCGAACATCCACAGGTCGGCGTCAACCTAGACTTTAGAATCGCATACTCATGGCCACTACTGCTGACATTGCATTCGAGCGCGGACTGCCCGCCTCGATCGACGCCGAGCGATCGATTCTTGGCGCTATCCTGCTCGATAACCACGCTTACAACGAGGCAGCCGAGAAGCTGATCGCCAGCGACTTCGCGCTCGATTCACATCAGCGCATCTTTGCGCGCATCGGCGAGTTGATGGATGCGAGCCGGGCGGTCGATATCGTGACGCTGGCCGAGGAACTGGCCAAGCGCAAAGAGGTTGAGTCGATCGGGGGCGTCGCATATCTCGCGTCGCTGACGGAGGGTCTGCCGCGGCGGCTGTCGATCGAAGAATATGTCCGCATCGTCAAGGACAAGTCGCTGCTGCGGCAGCTGATCAACATTTGTTCCATGTCGATTACGCGCGCGGCGGATCAGAGCGAAGAGGCGCTGGAGATTCTGAATGCCGCCGAGAGTGACCTGCTGGAGGTTACGGAAAAAGGCATCACGCGCGGGTTTACCGGTATCCAGGAGATCGTGCGCGACTCCTTCGGCACCATTGACAACCTGTATAAGCAGGGGCGCGAGGTTACCGGGCTGGCAACGCACTTTGACGAATTCGACCGCATGACGAGCGGACTGCAGAAGTCGGAGCTGACGATTATTGCGGCGCGCCCATCGATGGGCAAGACGGCGCTGGCCATCAACATCGCGCAGAATGCGGCCGTGCGCGGCGGCAAAACGGTTGCGGTCTTCTCGCTCGAAATGAGCAAGGAGTCGCTGCTGCGACGCATGCTGGCGTCCGAGGCGCTGGTCGATTCGCAAAAGATTCAGAAGGGATTTCTGGGCCGCGACGATCACGCCAAGCTGTCGAGCGCATTGGAGCGGCTGCTGGAGGCGCATATCTTCATCGACGACACGCCGGGCATTTCGCTCTCGGAGATGCGGGCCAAGGGGCGGCGGCTGCGGCAAACGATGGGCGGCCTCGACCTGATCGTGATCGATTATCTGCAGCTGATGTCGGCCAGCATTCCCGGCCCGGGGCAGCGGCGGTATGAGAACCGGACGCAGGAGGTCTCGGCGATCTCGCGCGGGCTGAAGGCGCTGGCCAAGGAAATGAGTATTCCCGTGATTGCGCTGTCGCAGCTTTCGCGCGCCTCGGAGCAGCGCGGCGGCGACAAGAAGCCGATGCTCTCAGACCTGCGTGAATCGGGCTCCATTGAGCAGGATGCGGACGTGGTGGCGTTTATTCATCGGGAGAGCTATTACAACCGCGACGAGCCCGATCCGGACACGGAGAACAAGGCGGAGATCATTATCGCCAAGCAGCGCAACGGCCCGACAGGATCGGTGCATCTCGCGTACATGTCGAAATGCACGCGATTCGAGAACCTGGCGTTCGGCGGAGATGGCGGGAGCGACTACTAGGAGCCGGGTCGCCATCAAAGGATAGGCCTGCATGGACAAGAGCGCCGCGAAGGCCGTAGACGAGTACATTTCGCGCGTGCCGGAACCCGCCCGGAGCACACTGATACGGATGCGGGAGGCGATCCAGCGTGCTGTGCCGGAAGCGACCGAGGCAATTACCTATCAGATTCCAACCTTCAAGTACCGGGGGCGCTCGCTCGTAGCCATCGCCGCATTCAAGAACCACTGCAGCCTCTTCCCCATGAGCGGGGCGGTGATCGAGAAATTCAAGGACGAGCTCGAAGGCTTTCATACCTCGAAGGGGACTTTGCATTTTCCGGTGGACAAGCCGCCGTCGGCGACGCTGATGAAGAAAATCATCAAGGCGCGCATGACGGAGATCGAAGTGAAATATCCCGAGTGAAATATCGGGATGATGATTCCCTGCCGGGTGCCCCGCCTTCGCGAACCTAGTCCCCGGCGCGCTGCTATGGGCGCGCTGGGGCGGGAAGCTAAGGCGGGGTTCTCGTGCGCCGGGAAGCTGTCCAGTGCGACTCGATTTCAACAACGCCCACCTCACCAGTCGCATAATGCCGGAAGCTTGACCACCGCCACTGCTCCGGACTTTGCACCAGGCCTCGCTTAACTGGATTTCGATGCATGTAGCGAAGTTTTTCGATGCGCTTTTTCTCAGTCCATACATTGAAGTCGTAATAACGCTGCTCCCAGAATTGTCCAACCCCGATTTGTTTGGATACTGACAGCTTTAAGCCATTCAATGCTGACGAGAGGGGTCGGTCTTTAGGTTCGGAGACAAGTAAATGGACATGTTCGGGCATGATGACATAACCACAGACAAAAAACCCGTAGCGAATCCTTGCATTTTCGAGGACTCTTTCGAACAGATCACGATGATCGGAAGTTCGTAGAAGAGGCCTTCGCTGACAACAACTGAACGTAAGAAAGTGGAGGTCGCCCGTTTGCTGATAGCGTTTGAGTCTGGAGGGCATGCGGCGAGTGTAAGTGGAATTGAGGTCAACCCCGCCTTAGCTTCGCGAAGGCGGGGCACCCAGAGCCATTCGAAGGTAACGAAACGGAGTGAACTGTCCTCCTTGCTAGAATGATCCGACTTATTTTCAAACCGGGACACCTATTCCCCAGTGTTTCTCTATCGGAGCATGACATGCACTCATTTCGTCCAGCGGCAATCTCGGCCGCTCTTTTGCTGGCTCTCTCCTGCTGGCCGCAGGCGCCACAGACTGCTCCCTCTCCAGCTGTGCCGCCCGCACCTGCCGGGCAGAAGACGCCTCCGGCGGTTCCACCCGCTACGCATGCGCTCGAAACGGCCGACCTCGAGGCCTTCTTTGACGGAATCATTCCGATGCAGCTGGAGCGGTCCGACATCGCCGGGGCCTCGGTGCTGGTGATGAAGGACGGCAATGTGCTGCTTGAGAAGGGCTACGGTTATGCGGACTGGAAGAAAAAGACGCCGGTAGATCCGGTGACAACGATTTTCCGGCTGGCTTCGATCTCGAAGCTCTTCACGTGGACATCGGTCATGCAGCTCGAGGAGCAGGGAAAGCTCAACATCGACGCGGACGTGAACAACTATCTCGACTTCAAGATTCGCCCGGCCTTCGGCCAACCCATCACCCTGCGCAACCTGATGACCCACACCGGCGGATTCGAGGAGGAGAGCCGCGACATCATCATCATCAATGAGAAATACAAGATCTCTCTACGCGACTTCCTCATCCAGAATCAGCCCATGCGCATCTATCCTCCCGGCAAGATTCCGGCTTATTCGAATTACGGCGTCGGCCTGGCCAGCTATATCGTGCAGCGCGTGAGCGGTGAGCCCTTCGAGCAGTATGTGGAAGAGCATATCTTCGCGCCGCTAGGCATGACGCACTCAACCTTCTATCAGCCGCCTCCGAAAGGGTTTCCGGCGACACCTTCGGAGGGCTATCGCGGCGACACCGAGAAGCCTCCAGTGGGCTTTGAAATATTTAATCCCGTCGGCGCGGGGGGCCTGTCGTCTACTGCTGCGGATATGGGCCGCTTCGGGCAGATGCTGCTCAATGGCGGCGAGCTCGACGGCAAGCGCATCCTCAAGCCGGAGACGCTGGCGGAGATGTGGACTCCGCAGTTTCAGGCCAACCCTCAGCTGCCGCCCATGTGCATGGGCTTTTACCAGACATGGCGCAATGATCTCCGCTGGATTGGGCATGAAGGCGACCTGATCGCCTTCCACAGCCTCTTCTTCGTGGAACCGAAAGAGAAGCTGCTGCTCTTTGTCTCTTACAACTCTGCCGGAGGGGGCAACAAGCCGCGGCCCGAGATTATCAATATGTTCTCCGACCGCTATTATCCGAGCGACAAAAAGCAGGCTTTTATCAGCCTTCCGCGCAACGAGCTGACCGCCATTGAAGGCACCTATCAGACCACGCGACGCTCGGACAGCACCAAGCTGGCTGCCGGCAATTTATTTGAGCAGCGCTCTGCGACGGTGGATAAGGACGGCATTCTGCACTTTGAAGATGTTAAGGATCTGCGCGGACATCCTATCAAGTGGAAGCCGGTCAGCAAGGATCTTTGGGAAGGTATCGACGAGCAGCGGCCGTTATTCACGATTCGCGACGATCACGGAAAGGTCGTGCGGCTCGCCTTCGATTTTCCCGGCGTTCAGGCGCAGCGCGTGTCCTGGTACGAGAATGCGAAGTTCGTGCTCACGGCCGTCGCATGCAGCCTCGGAATACTGGCCCTGGTGGTGATCGCCACCATCCTCCGCATGGGCAGAAGGATTTTCCTGCGCAAACGGGCGCGTCCGGCGCCGCAGCCGGGAACGCGCTGGCTGCCTTTCGTTTCCAAACTGGCTGCCTGGGTCTGGGTGGGGATGATGGGCGGCATCTTTATCTTTTTCGCGGCTGCCGGCGACGACCTGAATCCGCCGACTCCGGCATGGGATAAGTGGTTCTATCTTATAAACTTTTTCACCGCGCTTGGGCTGCTCCTGAGCCTGTTTGCCGTGATTTCCGGCATTCTTGTGTGGCGCAAGCCCGACCTGCGAAAGATCACCAAACTGAAGTTCTCGCTGGTAGCGCTGGCATGCCTCATTCTGAGCTGGTTTGCGATTCACTGGAACATCATCGGCCCAGTGACACGGATCTAGAAAAGTACCCAAGCAAGACCGGATGGTCACGGACGGCTGAAGCGGTTGGTTTTGACACCGCTAAAAAATGCCAGGTGGCTATGGCGTTTCCCGTTCGGGAGTGGGATGATGTTTGGCAAATGCCGTTCGCCCCTTTCTAAAAGGAGGCGCATATGCGAACGAACGATCGAAAGCCGGCGGCCACGCCGCGCATCTGGCTCGCTGCTCTCGTGGCAGCGTGCACCTTTGCCCCAGGACTGAGTGGGCAGGGTCCGAACGACCGCAGCAACGCGGCCGACAATTCTTACTATGGTCAGGGTTCGAGGATGGTCTACAGCGAGTTTGATCTCGCTCAGGAAGAGCCTTCGAAGCCGGGAGGAAACTCACCGACTCAGGTGGCAGGATCGATGGCCGTGCCGGCGGATTTCGGCCTGACAAGCCTGCCGCCGGAGACGCAGGGCGATCTGATGATGATCCACCAGCGATACCTGGCTGCGATCTCGGCCTACCAGCGCGGCCCGCATGACTCTCCTGTCGTGTGGAACAAGCTGGGAATCGCTTATCAGCACATGTACGCGCTGGACTTTGCCAAGCTGCAATATGAGAAAGCCCTCTCGCTGAATCCGAAGTATCCCGAGGCGCTGAACAATCTCGGAACTGTCTATTACGGCGAGAAGGATTATCACAAGGCAGAGAACTACTACCGGAAAGCGCTGCGGTATAAGCCCAACTGCGCTTCGTTCTACAGCAATCTGGGCACGGCCTACTTCGCGGATCATAAATACAAGCAGGGCCTGGCGTCGTATCAGCGGGCATTCGCGCTCGATCCGGAAGTCTTCATCCGCGAATCGCTGGAGCGCATCGCGGAAATGGGGCCAATCGAAGAGCAGGCCCGGCTGAACTACGAGCTGGCCCGGTTGTACGCGCATGCGGGGAACTTCGAAGCCGCGATTCAGTACCTGCGGAATGCATTCATCGATGGATTCGACGATCGTAAGAAGCTGATGGCGGACAAAGATTTTGCCACCCTCCGCGGCCGGCCGGAGTTTACCCTGCTGCTGGCTGAAGAGCACCTCAACTAAGCTCGCAATCGGCCTGAAGCTTCAGCTCAGCCGGATTGCGACGCCTGTCTGTGCCTGAATCTGCTTGAGCAGGCCGGGTTGCTCTGCGCCGGGGAGATCCATGTCGACGTACTGATCCTTACCGCTGCCATTACTGTAGAGAATCCGCAACATGTGGTTGGCCATGTAGAACTCAAGCGAGGAGATGCTCCCGTAAGGGATGGTCTTCTTCACGCTGTCGTTCACAACGAAGAGAACGTTTTTCGAATCAGGATCGAGGTTGAGTGTTCCCTCAACTTTCGCGGCCTTTCCTGATTTCGACTTATCCGCAGAGACACACATCTTTACCTTCTTATAAGTCGTGACCTGATTCTGGGCAGAAGCCGGAATTACCAGTACCAACCCGGCGAGCAGAGCGAGTGACGCAGAAAATCGTTTCATAGTGAGCACAACTTAGCATCGCTGGTGCGGCGGCGAAAGTGTCGATGAATATACGGGGCGATACAGAGCGATACAGGGCGATGTTATGCGTACGGCAAGCGGTAATCCGGGTTCGGAGCGATCGACAGGTTGCGGCTGACCTATGCAGCCGACCTATCCAGCCGACCTACGCAATGGCCGGGGACGCGAGAGAGCCATGGTTCCCTATGCAATTTCTCACGCGAAGCTGCTTATGGCCGTCATGGGTTTTTAATGCATTTTGTGGAAAGCACTTTTCTCCCCTTTTTGAAAGTTACGTTGGTGAGGATGCTGGTCGCAGGCGCGCCCCTCGGATGGTGCTTATTTAGAATCAACAAGTTATTGAAGAGGTCAATTTGAGCAGGGGTAAAGTTGCAGCATCAGCGCAGCAGAGTTGCTGCACTGGCCATTGAGTCTTCCACAATTTTTTCCACAGGGAAGGGCGGGGGGTAGTGGGGAAAAACTCTTCCGGGCAAAGTGAAGGGCCCCGGCTGCCGCCGGGGCCCTCGGGAAGAGAGCCAGTGTCAGGTGTCCGAAGTTACTGCTTGGGGGCTGCCGGGTGCGGAGTCGTAGTGCGGCCCGGAGCCGGCGCAGGCGCGGACGGGACCGCAGCCGGGGCAGGGATGCCGGACTTCGCGTTGTAGGCCTGAATCACGGCAGCAGTGATATCGGTGCTCTTGTTCGCCCAGAGGACGATCGGCGCCTGCTGCTGGCTGGCGGCAGCGTCGAGCACGACGGTGTAGCCGTTCTGCTCGGCATAGGACTGGAGGGTTCCGTAGACCTTCTCGGCAAGCTGCTGGTAGGTCTGCTGCATCTCCTGCTGGAAGTCGTTGGAGGCGTCTTCGCCAGTCCGCTGATATTCCTTTTCCTCGTCGTCGATGGCCTTGAGGCGGTTCTGGCGCTCGGCGTCGCTCAGATTGGCTCCGGAAGCCTGGAGCTGCTTCTTGTCATTGTCGATCTTGTCCTGCAGGTTCTTGAGCTGAGTGCGCTTGGGGTCAAACTTCTTCTGCAACTCGGTGAAGTTGCGCTGGCCTTCGTTGGTCTGCGCGACCGCGCCCTGGAAATTGATGACGGCGATCTTGGTGATGCCCGGCGAGGCCGGGCTGGCTGCGCCTGCGGCAGCACTCTGGGCAAGGGCGCTCGCGCCAAGCCCGGACGCAAGCAGGCAAACGAGTGGCAACGAACTTAACGTGAAACGCTTCATGGAAATCAAAACTCCTCCGGTATTGAGTGAGATCGCCCGCACGCGCGGAAGCGAACTTCGCTTCCTGATCTACCTGCTGCGCTGTTCGTTGAGGCAGATTCCAAGCCCGAGCGGCAGGGAATGCGGAGACGAGACACGATCAGAAGACATATTCAGGAACTGAGCCAAATTATATAGGTTGGGGGCCGTGGACCGTCAATCGACGTCCGTCAATCAGTATGCCAAAAAATCCGCCTCAAGTCAGCCGGTTTGCGGGAACCGCTGGATTCCCGCCGCTGGCTGATTAGACGCAGGCTGCCGTCAGAAGGTAGTGCTGACGGTGAGGCGGAAGGTCTTGCGCGGCTCGCGAAGCTGAAGCTGCGATCCATAGGCCTGCTGGGCCTGCGCGTAGGTGTAATCGCCGGCTCCGCCGGCGGGGAACATGCTGCGCGTGATCAGGTCCTGGGTGTAGAAGTTCTTCTCGAGACGCAGCGGGTTGAAGGCGTAGAAGAGGCGGAAGGGCGCATTGATGATGGGCATCATCACGTCTATCTCAGCGCCGGTGGAATCGCGGGGGACATAGTTGGTGCCGGGAATGGTGTGGATGAGATTGCCGAAGTTAATCTGGACGCCGCCCTGGCAGGAGCCGTTGACGTAGTTGGGGCATCCGTAGAGCGGTGAGTTGAGGATGGCCGCTCCTTCCGGGCTCTGGCGCAATTGGCCGCCGTCGAGCACCATGTCCATGCCGAAGTCGTTGAAGATGGCGAAGCTGACAGTGCGGGCGTAGATGGGGATGCGGTATTCGACGTTGGCGGTAAAGTTGGTGTCGCCGCCGATGGATGCGATGCCGTAGACGGGGATGGGCACCTGGATGGGCCCCAGCGTCGGATTAGTGGGGTCGCGGGGGACGGTGCTGCCGTCAGGATTGGTGAGGTTGAAGAGCACACGGGTAGGTACGAAACCGTAAGGCGTGACGGAGCGGACGTCAAAGCCGCGCAGATCGGCCTCGCCACCGGCGTAGAAGCGGTTGAAGGGCGGAGCGACGTCGCCGCTGATGCCGCGAATGTAAGCGGCCTGCAGGCGGTATCCGAAGACATTGCGGCCTTCGGGGTTGAACCTGAGTCCTTTGATGGGGCGGAAGCTGCGGTATTCGATGATAGGGCTGACGTAGCGAACGTTGCCCCAGAGGCCAGCCACCTGGAGGATGGCGGAGAGCTCCGATCCGTGATGGGGCTGATAGGCGGCGTCGAGCTTGTTCATGGTAAAGCTGAACGAAGCCTGGCTGTTCACAATGCCGCTGAGCGCGTTCTGGCCCTGAATGCCGCTGCGGAAGGCCAGCGTCTGAAAGAAGTTGGCGGAGGCGGCGCTGTAGGTGGTAACCGACTGCCGGTTGAGGCTGTAGGTGAAACCAACGCTCTTGAAGCTGCGGTGGATGGGATAGCGGGCCGAGACGTTGAAGCCCTTCGAGGCCTGGTTGTACTTCTGCAGCAGAGACTGCTGGGAGTTCGTGAGATTCTCGGGATTGCCGCCGGCGAGCTTGTAGTTCTTCGAGGCGTTGTAGTCGTATTTGTTGTCGAAGACCTGGAATCCGAAGTTGAGCGGGCGGTTGCGGAAATAAGGCTCGTTGAAGCCGAAGAGCAGGGTGCGCGAGATATCGCCGGCGTTGGCCTGGACGCTGAGCGTCTCGCCGAGGCCGAGGAAGTTGTTGGTCTGGTAGTTGAGTCCGATGAAGGATCCGCCCAGGCCGCTGACGCCGCCGTTGAGGCCGATGGAGTTCTTGCCCTTCTCCTTGACCTTAAGGAGCAGATCGACGGTGCCGTTCTCGGCGTTCTGGTGCGTCTCGGAGTCCTGATCGACCTTGAGAGGATCGAAGTAGTCGAGCTGGTTAAGGCGCAGCAGGCTCAGCTCCCAGAGATGGCTGTTGTAGACGGCACCCTCTTCGAGGAGCAGCTCGCGGCGGATGACGAAGTCGCGGGTGACGGTGTTGCCCTGGAACTCGATGCGGGAGACATAGAAGGGCTTGCCTTCATCGATGTCGATATTGAAGGAGACGGTCTTCTTAGTCTCGTCGATGCTGGGCGTGGGGATGCCGACGAAATTGATGTACCCGAGCTGGCCGTAGGCCTTCTGCAGGTTCTGGAGACCTTTTCCGAAGACGGTGGCGTTGAACCAATCGCCGTCCTTGATGGCAAACTGTCCCCGCAGAGCTTTGACATTGGTTACCGCCTTGTTGCCGGTAAAGGTGATGGCTCCGAGACGGTAGCGGCCGCCTTCATCAATTGGCATCAGGATGTCGATGCGCTTGCCCTTCCTGGGACGGAAGGTGAGCAGCGATAGTCCGCTTTCATTGCGCAGATGGGTTTGCGGATCACCGACGCTGGCGCGGAAGTATCCGCGGTCGCGGTATGCCTGGCGGACGCGCTCGGAGTCTTCCTCGAGCTTGCTGGCGTCGTAGGTGCGGGAAAAGAGGTTCTCAAGGAAGATGGACTTGGGAATGCCGATGGGGCGGAGGTTCTTCATCGACTCGCGCAGCACACGCGAGCTGACATGCTCGTTTCCGGTGAACTGGATCTTGCCCACCTGGACCTTGGGGCCTTCCTTGATGATGAAGTTCACCTGCACGGATGCGGGCGGAATCTTCTTGATGTCGGCCTTGATGGTGGCAAACTGGTGGCCGTGCTCGCCGAGCAGCTCCTTAAGAACGGCAATAGCGTGCGCGATCTTGGTTGGGTCGTATTTGCTCTCAACCGAGATGCCGACTTTTTCCTTCTTAAAACGGTCGAGGACGTCGGATTGCGTGACCGAGTTCAGCCCCTTGTAATTGATCTCGCGGATGGTGGGCTTTTCGGTGACGTAGACGTCGAGGATGATCCCTTTAGGAGATTCCTCTTTCTCGATGCGGACGTTCTCGAAGTAGCCGGTGTTCCAGAGGGAGTTGAAGTCGCGCTCGACGGTGAGCGGGTCATAGGGATCATTGATGCGGCTGAACATGCGCGCCAGGATGGTTTCCTTGGGAATCTGGCGGTTGCCGATGACGCGGATCTGGGTGACGATCTCCTGCTGTGCCCACGCGGAGAGCGCGAAGAGGCAGCAAAGGAAGGAGAAACACTGCAGTGTGCGGCGGATGGAACGGCGCAAACTCTGGCTCAGTTGGATTGGGGAGCTTGCGCCCCCGCGTTCGACGGGAAAAATATGCACACCCTCACTGCAAAAAATCAGGCCAAGCTTAAGTAAAAGGCGATTATATGGGAGCGAAGCCGCAGACCCCAACTCCGCAATACGATTCGGCGCCCGGTTGTTCATCCGCAGGCGACAGGTTGGGTCGAGCGGCAGTCAGCTTTCGAGCTCGGCGTGAATGAGAAATCCCTGGCCGTCCCAACGAATATCCAGGACGTTTGGCTTGCAACAGACCTGGCAATCTTCCACGTAACATTGCCGGGAGCCACCGGATTCATCCACGACAGTTTCATTCCATTCTCCACAACCAGCACACTGGAAGCTCGCCAGCAAAGGCATATGCAGTCAGAATCCGCGTATCCCGGTAAAGGCTGAGTTCGCGGCGGCAAATCCGCTCTTAGTCTATCGGAAGCGGCGAGAGTTCGCCTCTCGGATACAGAGGGTAGACGAATCACACCCTGTCTTCGGGAGCGCGAGCGGGAGCCGCCCTGCGCACCTCGACCAGGGTGGAATAGAAGGTTGCGCCGCCTCCAATGTCGGTGAGGCGCTGCGATGTGAGCAGGTTCACGTTGTTTCCGCCGGGGGAGAGCTTGTTCCAGGAGAGGCGCGAGGCGACGACGCCGGGCGGAACACTGGCGTTTCCATTGGCCGATACTCTTGCGGTGAGAGCGATGGCGCCGCGCGCATTGAAGACCTCGACGGGATCGCCGTCAGCAATGCCGCGAAGAGCGGCGTCGTCTCTGTGCATCTCGAGGATGGCGTGATGGCCGTTCTCCATCTTCCGATGCACGGGCAGATTGGCAAAAGTCGTGTTCATGTAGTTGTCGGCCTTGCGGGGGAGGAATTCGAGCGGGTAGAGATTGCGGAACTCTTCGTTCCCGGGGGTCGCGTGGCGGGATTCGACGGGCGGCACGAAGCCGGGCAGCGGATCGAGGCCCTCAGCGGCGAGGGCCTCGGAATAGAACTCGACCTTGCCGCTGGGCGTGGCGAAGCCGCCGTTCGCGAAGGGCAGGAATTTTTCGCCTGCGGCTTCTCCTTCAAACCGGAGGCGGATGTGACCGCCGGCGGCGTCCAGGGCCTGCGGGGTCACTCCCGCCATCCATGGATGCTGCGGATGCTGCTCGCCGTTTCCGTTGACGCGAAGCGCCTGCGCGATCAGGTCGTCGGCGGTGTCGCGAAAGCACTCTTCCGAGAAGCCCATGCGCTGGGCGAGCTCGGAGAAGAGATGCACATTTGAGCGCGCCTCACCGAGCGGTTCGATGGCCTGATTGGAGAGCTGGATGTAGTAGTGTCCGTAAGCGCCCTGGACGTCTTTATGCTCGAGAAGGGTGGTCGCGGGCAGGACAATGTCGGCATAGTCGGCGGTGTCAGTAAAGAACTGCTCGTGGACGACGGTGAAGAGATCCTGGCGCGCCATGCCGCGCAGCACCTGCGCCTGGTCGGGAGCGACGGCGGCCGGGTTCGAGTTGTAGACGAGCATGGCATGGATGCGAGGCTTATCCAACTCGGTGAGGGCGTGGCCGAGCTGCACCATGTTCACGACCCGCGCGGGGCGGCCGAGAGGGCTGGCGAGCATCAGGTCGGGACGCTGCAGGGTGTGCTCATCCCAGGAGAATGCGCCGCTGGTTGAAAGCTGCAGGCCACCGCCGTGATGTTTCCATGCGCCGGTGAGGGCGGGGAGCATGGCTACGGCGCGGGCTGCGGCGCCACCATTCTCTGAGCGCTGAATGCCGTAATTCATCCGGATGACAGCAGGGGTAGTGGCGGCGTATTCACGGGCGAGGCGCTCGATATCCTCAGCGGTAATGCCGGTGTAGCGGGAGACGCACTCTGGGGTATATTCGGCAACGCGGCGCTTCAGCGGCTCGAAGCCGTGCGTGTGCGCGGCGACGTATTCACGGTCGTAGAGCGAGTCGCGGATGAGGATGTGCATCATGCCGAGAGCAAGTGCGACGTCGGTGCCGGGATGGATGGGGATGTGCCAGTCGGCAAGGCGGGCAGTTCTTGTCTTATACGGATCGATGACAACGAGTTTCGCGCCCTGGCGGCGGGCTTCTTCGATCATCGGCCAGAGGTGAATATTGTTGCCGTGGACATTGGCTCCCCAGGCGATGATGTAACGGGCGTGGCGGAAGTCCTCGGTGTCGGTGCCGAGCTTGCGGCCATAAACGGAGAGCAGCGCGTCTCCGCCTGCTTTGGAGCAGATGGTGCGATTGAGCTGCGAGGCTCCGAGGCGATGGAAGAAGCGGCGGTCCATCGAGCCGTATCCGAGGACACCTATGGTACCGGCGTAGGAGTAGGGCAGGATCGACTCGGGTCCGTGCTCGTCACTGATTTGCTGAAGGCGCGCGGCGATGGTGTCGAGGGCTTCGTCCCATGAGATCCGCTCGAAGGCTTCGTGCTCTCGGTGCTGAACCAGCAGACCTTTGGCGACTCCGGGGCGACGGCGCATGGGATAAAGCAGGCGGTCGGGCGAATAGACGCGGTCGAGATATTTGGCGACCTTGCCGCAGAGGAATCCGCGGGTGACGGGATGGGTGGGGTCGCCCTGGAGCCGGGTCGCGCGCCCGGTTCCGTCGATCGTAACCAGCAGGCCGCAGGAGTCCGGGCAGTCGAGCGAGCAGACGGCATGGACGCTGCGGGTGGGCATGGATAGATTGTATGTCCAGCACGAAAGCGATAAAAGCATGATCTGTCTGTGCTGGCTCGCTGTGCAATACTTCGGTGCGGAGGAGATATGCGATTGGGGATGCGATTTGGGGGATGGGTGGCGAGCGCGGTGCTTTTTTATTCGGCGGTGCTCTTCTGTCCGCCGACGCCGGCGCAGACGGCGCCTGTTCAGACCACCAGCGACAGGGCAGCCATTGAGCAGGTGCTCCATGACCAGGAGGCGGCGTGGAACCGGGGCGACATTGACTCCTTCATGCACGGATACAAGGATTCGCCGGAGACGACGTTTATCGGTAAGACACTGAGCCATGGCTATCGGCCGATTCTGGAGCGATACAAGAAGGGCTATGCCACGCGCGAGGCGATGGGGACGCTGGATTTCTCAGACCTTGAGGTCCGCATGCTGGGCAGCGATTATGCGGTGGTTACGGGCAAGTACCATCTGGCTCGAACGGCGGAGGGCGGCGGCGATGCGAGCGGGCTGTTCTCATTGATCTTTGAAAAAGAGGCCAGTGGGTGGCAGATCATTCTCGATCACACCAGCTAGGCAGCGAGATTGCTCGATCAAACGAACGGTAAGGGCATAGTTAGATCGAACCAGTGAATCGCGTCTCCTCTTCTGCTACAAAGGCTGGGGGTCGGAATAGTCGTAATTTGTGAGGAATTGTGAAAGCGGTTACATCAAGAACCTCCCTGCTCGCAGCCGCGCTTGTTGTCTTCGGAATTCCGATGGGAGTGTGTGCTCAGGAGGCGCGGCCGCCGGCTGTGCCGCTGATCGCGCACAATCCGTATTTCAGCATCTGGTCGATGGCGGACCACCTGACTGATCAGCCCACGCGGCACTGGACTGGCGCAGAGCAGCCGCTTACCGGGCTGGTGCGCATTGACGGAGCGGCTTACCGGTACATGGGCGCGTATCCGCGGACGGCGCCGGCGATGAAGCAGGATTCGGTGGACGTGGAAGCGACGCACACGACCTATGTTTTCGAAGCTGCGGGCGTCAGGCTTGAGGTCGAGTTTTTTACGCCGGCCTTTCCGCAGGACCTGGACCTGCTGTCGAGGCCAGTGACGTATCTGACGTGGAAGGCGTCGAGTACCGATGGACGGAATCACAAGCTCGAGCTGTTGCTGGACGTTGATGGGCGCATCGCCGTCGATAGGGACAATGAGGCGGTGACGTGGGGACGCTCGCAGGCGGGCGGGCTAACTGTGCTCAATATTGGCTCGCGGGATCAGCGGGTGCTCAACCGGTCGGGAGACGATCTGCGCATCGACTGGGGCTACTTTCACCTGGCGGTGCCGGCGGGCGTCAAGGCCAGCACAGCTCTCTCATCGCATGCGGTTCGCGAATTCCTGAAGAGCGGCGAGTTGCCTGCGTCCGACGACATGGATATGCCGCAGACTCCGCGCGATCATGCGGCGCAACTGGCGGTGGTGCTGCCGGTTGACGTAACGCCGGGAGAGACGGTGAGCCGGCACGTGCTGCTCTCGTACACCGAGGAATATGCGATTGAGTACTTTCAACGCAGGCTGAGGCCTTACTGGCAACGCAACAACGAGACGGTCGAGGCGATGTTGGCCGAGGCGGAGCAGGAATATGCCGCGCTGGAGGCGCGGGGCGGAAAATATGATGGCGAGTTGAAGCGCGATCTGGAACAGGCCGGCGGGCCGGGGTATGCGCAGCTGGCGCTGCTGGCGTATCGACAGGCGTTGGCGGCGCATGGCCTGGTGGCGGATCTCGACGGCAAGCCGATGCTGTTTGCGAAAGAGAATTTTTCGAACGGCGATATCGCAACGGTGGATGTGCTGTATCCCTCTGCTCCGTTCTTTCTGTTCTTCAACCCCGCACTGCTCGAAGCGCAGGTGCGGCCAGTGCTCGAATACGCCAGCCTGCCGCGGTGGAAGTTTCCCTTCGCCCCGCATGATCTGGGGCGGTATCCATTGGCCAATGGACAGGAGTACGGCGGCGGCGAGCGTGACGGAAGATGACCAGATGCCGATCGAAGAGAGCGGCAACATGCTGATTCTGGGCGCAGCGCTCGGGCAGGCGCAGGGCGACTGGCATGTGGCGAAGGAATACTGGCCGGAATTCACGAAGTGGGCGAAGTATGTTCGCGAGAAAGGTCTGGACCCGGAGAATCAGCTATGCACGGACGATTTCGCCGGACACCTGGCACACAATGCAAATCTTTCGATCAAAGCCATCGAGGGGCTGGGCGCATATGCGCAGATGGCGCGGGGGCTGGGCGAGAACGCGGTTGCCGACGATTACACGGCAGCGGCAAAACAGATGGCGACACAGTGGGAGGAGATGGCTCGCGATGGCGACCACTACAAGCTGGCCTTCGACAAGCCGGGCACGTGGAGCCAGAAGTACAACCTAGTGTGGGATCAGCTTCTGGGGCTGGATTTGTTTGCACCGAAGGTGCGGGAGACGGAGATTGCGTTTTATCTGAAGCACCTGAATGTCTATGGATTGCCGCTCGATAACCGCGCGGATTACACCAAGCTCGACTGGGAGTTATGGACAGCGACGATGACGAAGAATCCGTCGGAATTTGCCGCACTGCTCGACCCAATTGTGAAGTGGATGAATGAGACTCCTTCGCGGGTGCCTCTAACGGACTGGTATGACACGAAGACGGGAAAGCAGGTGGGCTTTCAGGCGCGGAGCGTGGTCGGAGGCGTGTTTGTAAAGGCGCTCGCAGACAAAGAGCTGGCGGCGAAGTGGCGGGCAATGGCGGAGCGGTGAGGGGCTAGATTCGCGTAATTCAGCCGCGTGAAATACCGAGCTCATTTGCATGGCAGTCCAGCGGGAGCAGGATGGTGAAGGCCGTCCCGTGGTCGTGCTCTCCAGTACGGGTTTCGAACCTCAGGGTGCCGTTGTGTTTTTCGATCAGCCCGCGGCTGACCCACAGGCCGAGGCCAGTGCCGAGATCCTTCTTGGTGGTGAAAAAGGCTTCGAAAAGGTGGCTGAGATTTTCCTGGGAGATGCCGGTACCCTGGTCGGAGACGCGGATCATTACATCGCCCTCATGTCTTTTCACCTCGACGTGAATTTCTCCGCGGGGGCTGCTGGCGTCGACGGCATTGGTGATAAGGTTGGCGATGACCTGGCGAATTTCACCGGGAACCACGCAGGCTATGACGCGCGCTTCGATCTCTGAAACGATACGGATTTCCTTCGCCATGAAATTGCGGCGGTAGAGGGCCAGGACCTCGGCGGCGATCTCGCCGATGTCGGCGTCCTTCGGGGCTGAGCTCTCACGATAGAAGCCGAGGGTCTGGCGAACAATTTGAGCGACCCGCTGAAGCTCATCCGAAGCCGTGTCTAGATAGGCGCGCGCCGAGTGGTCCAGACTCTGCGAGCGCTGCGCGAGGTAGACGAGGTTGGTGACCGACTCGAGCGGGTTGTTGATCTCGTGGGCGACGGTGGCGGCGAGGCGTCCCGCGGTCGCGAGCTGCTCGGTGCGGCGAAGCTTTTTTTCGGCGAGAAACTGATCGTGGACGTCGGCGAGCACCCCCACCCACTCCTCTACTACCCCTGCCTGATTCTTCATGGGGACCGCGCGGACCATACAGTGGCGGTAGGAATTCGAGGCGGCGTGCCACATGCGGCCGCGGAATACGTGGGGCTGCATGTCCTCCGCGCCCTGGAGAATTTCGCCGACGAGCCTTTCCCGGTCCTCAGGATGCAGCGCATTCGCCCAGCCGTATCCCTGCGACTCTTCCCAGGTCTGCCCGCAGTACGCGGACCAAGCGGGCTGGGGCTCCACGAACTTGCCAGTCGGATCGGAAGACCACGCGAGCGACGAGGTCGCCTCAATGAGCGAGCGATATCGCGATTCGCTCATACCGAGTTCGCGAAAGAGCTGCGCGTTTTCGATGGCGGTGGAGGCCCTTGCCGCCAGGTCTTCGGCGAGGCGTAGATCGTCTTCGCGGAAATGCCGCCCGCTGCGGTCGCTGATGAAGTGCATGACTCCGATCACCCGGTCGCGGATCTTCAGCGGGACGACAATGACGGAAACCATGCCGAGCGACTTTATCCAGGCGAGGTGCTCCGGATTTTTTGAGGCAGCGACAAAATGCTCCTCGCGGATCACCTCGTAGAGCAGGGATTTGCCGGTGGAGAGTACGGACCCTGTCCCTCCCGCCTCATATAAACGCTCGCTGTAATCCAGGGGGACCTGGGCGAGCATACGTTCGCGTTCGGGATCGACATGCGCGACAGCGATAGCCATGAGGTTGGAGTCCTGGTACATGCTCACGGTGCACCAGTCGGCCAGGAATGGAACAGCGAGTCGCGCCAGCGTGTTGAGTGTCTTCTGGTAGTCGAGCGATGAGGAAAGAATGGCGCTGGCTTCTGCTAGGAACTTCAGAGAGGTGCGCTCGCGCTGCTGTGCCTCCTTGAGATCGGACATGTAGAGGGTCGACGCGGAGAGATTCGACAGCAGCTTTGCATACTGAATCTCTTCCGGTGTGAAGGCATGCTGCTTCCGGTAGTAGAAGGTGACAGAGGCGGCGAGGGCGTCTCCGATCCTGAGGGTTACACAGATCAGGCTGCGGATCCCTTCGGAGTCATACCATGCCACCCGGTCGGCAAGAACTCCCACTGCGCGCACGTCTTCCAGAGGGGCGACATCCGGTATTAAATCGGGATGGGGGACATCCAGCGTGTTGCCGCCCCGATAATCGTAAAGCCCTGCCGACGCGAGCATGCGCCAGTGATAACCACCGTCGGTGCTGCGCCAGACGCCGCAGGCATCGGCGCCGATCAGCTGCCGGGCGCATTGGAGAAGACTGCCAAGCATCGATTGGACATCGGAGACGGCGAGCAAGGCAGCCGACGCGTCGACGAGGATGCGGAGGCTGTCTTCGCTCAATGCGGGAAGGGCTTCGCTCGTACTGATGGGAGATAGACTCATTGCCTCTCAGCGTGCGGGAGGATTTGCCGCGGGACGTTCGATCATAACGGAATCAGAAGACCGGCAGCGGGGTCAGGAGCGAGCACCCTGTGCGGCGGGCTCAGCGGCGGGCAACTTGGGAGGGGCGGGTTTCTTTGGCACTTCCTTCTTCCCCGGAGCCAGGATGGCGTGGAGCGTGGTGCCCTCCATGCGCGGCATGAACTCGACCGAGCCCGCGTCGCCGATGTCCTGGATAAGGCGGTTGATGATGGCGTAGCCGAGCTCGCGGTGGGCCATCTGGCGCCCTTTGAAGCGCAACGATGCCTTCACCTTGTCGCCTTCGATGAGAAAGCGGACGGCCTGGTTCTTCTTGGTCTGGTAGTCGTGCTCGTCGACGGTGACGGAGAACTTGACTTCCTTGATGGTGATGACCTTTTGCTTCTTCCGGGCGGCGCGGTCGCTCTTGTCCTTTTCGTAGAGGAACTTGCCGTAATCCTGGATGCGGCAAACGGGCGGGACCGCAGTCGGTGAGACTTCCACCAGGTCCAGGCCGCGTTCGCGGGCGATTTTCAAAGCTTCAAAAGGGGGAAGAATGCCCAGCTGCTCGCCCTTCTCGTCAATGACGCGCACCTCGCGGGCGCGAATTCTTTCGTTGATGCGGATAAATTGCTTGGCCGAACGCTTATCGATGGGTTTCCTCCGGAATTCGTGGGGCTGCCACGTAGCTACTCAGTATATCGTGGTTCAGTCAATATTGGATGCAAGGACGCGACGCCGGGCGCTGATATGAGGGCACCCTCCGCAGCGAGGATACCGGCGTGGTATTCTGCCTCGTTGCTCAGGGAATGCTGGAAAGCCTCCAGGGACCTCATTTCAGCTTCAAGAGATCGCACCGAAAGACTATAGTTTGCTTATGAAACGGCGCATATTGCTGGTCGATGACGAAGTGGCCATTCTGCTCACGCTGCAGGCCGTGCTCGAGATTAACGGATTCGAGGTGGAGACGGCCGCTTCGGCGCGTGAGGCCAAGCTGAAGATCCGCAATAACAAGTACCACATGGTGATTACCGACATGCGGATGGAAAGCGACAGCGCCGGGAGCGAAGTAGTGACGGCGGCGAGGAAGTCGCCCTGTCGGCCGGCCGTAGCCATGCTCACAGCTTTCCCTCTCTCCGGATCTGACGGCGACGAGCACGACGCAGATGAGGTCCTCGTAAAGCCAATGAACACGAACGATCTGCTGGTTCAGATTGAAGCTCTGCTGGTGACGCACGAGGACAGCAAGCGGCGAGCGGAGGGACTTCCTCAGCTGGTGGCGGCTGGAGCGAAGGGAGCCGCTCGAAAGAAACCGGCAGCCCGAAAGAAAGCCTCCGCAGGCAAACTGGCGAGCGCCCGCTAGGCGCGCGGAAGACTAAGAGCCGCCTCGGGCAGACCCGATTCGTATCGTGCTAAGCTCCCCGGCTTACCTGGGCGGCGGCGGGGGCCACCCCTTTTTGCTGGAAGCACTGCCGGCACAATACAGGGCGTCCCTGTGTCGGCTTGAAAGGAACGGTGGTTTCAGCGCCGCACTGCGAACAGGTAGTTCGCGTTTCCGGCCGGGAGCCGCCTCCTCCCGAAGCCCGTTTTGACTTGCAGTTCTTACAACGCTTGGGGTCATTCTTGAACTGTTTGTCGTGAAAAAACAACTGTTCCCCTGCAGTGAAAACAAAGTCGCTACCGCAATCCACGCACTTCAGAATCCTATCTACGTAGTCCATACCGCGTCCCTTTGCCCCACCGCAACTAGCGTGGTGAATGGCTCCGGCTTAACGGCAAAAAAAAGCCGGTATTGATGGCAAGACCAATGGTTACTTGAAACTGGAATGGGGCCCCCGGCCGCAATGAGATGCGGCGAACCTCTGGCTTCAGATAACGAAGCCAAAGCTTGTTCTGCGATGCGCCAGCGAGAGGAGGGGGAGATCTGAACGGGCCCTCGTTGCGCAAAGCACGCCGGCACCGGATGCGTGGGATGTCCGGGAAACGCCGGCGTGTGAGTTACTGCGACTGCATGATCGTACTCTTGCTAACTTCTCGGTACTGGTTAATCCTGCTCTTTCCGAGCCTTCTTACGATTCCGCTTGCGCGCCAGCGCTTCCTTCACGCGGCGCTTTTCACCGGGCTTCAGGTAGAAGGAATGACGCTTCACTTCCTTGATGATGTCTTCCTGCTGTACCTTACGCTTAAACCGGCGCAACGCATTTTCAAGCGGTTCGCCTTCCTGCACGCGAACCTCTGCCAAAGTACTACACCCCCAAACTTACCCGACTGGGCTTTTATAGATTACAGCAAGCCTACCTTGATAGCTAGAGCCAGTTAACCCTGTCAGTCCGACCAGCCCGGCGACTCTTTGACGCGAAGTCGCCGGGATCGTTTCGCCCTTTTGCTCCAGCATCTGCAAAATTATTCGCCATTGCCGGAGTTCCGCGGGGCCGAATAGTCCGGACGGTAGGCGCTTATCAGTCTTGAGATCATCACTGCCAGATACAACACCCCGACGATGGATTCAATCATGGATAAAGAACGCACCTGCGGCAAAACGGCCGTAATTCCTCCGGCCCCGAGGGTGGTCATGCTTCCAAAGCTAAAAAAAATGAAATCAAAGCCGACTGGGACAGAATGCGGATTGGTCGCCGAATCGAGATAAAAGGCGTGCGGTCGAACGGTGGCAATAATCGCATAAAGCCGGGCAAAGGTGAACCCTATCAAAAGATAAATGCAGACCGCGCCAAAGATCGTCTCCGCGGTGGGCCTTTCCCTGGCATAAACGCGGCGAAAGATAACGACGATCACAAAGACGTCAAATACGAAGCTGAGAACGATGTTGACGATGGATCGCTCCCCGATATCGGCGCGGAAGAAGACGGTGTGTTCCACCATTGCCGGGATGGCCAGCGCCAGCGCGATGAAGATCAGCCCCTTCCGGATGCCTACGGCGTAAACGCTCAGCAGGATGACGACTACCCCAAGGATGCGGAAGAGGTAGTAACGTGTGCCATGGGTGTCGCTCACATAAGGGTAGAAAATCAGGTCGGCCAGGAGAAACAGAAACAGTACAAAGAACTTGTGGCCAGCGGCCAGCGACAGCCACCGCCTGAGCGCCAGACCATGGCTAGACGATGAGGGGATGGACGATGAGGACATGGGGCGAGAAGAAGTCGATCTTACACTTTTTGGGATCTCTTTTTTGAGGGGCGAACCCTGCGTCGTCTGCGACGTGCGAAATTGAATGCAGTTCAGATCTGATCGAATCCAGGGGGAGACGGGAAAATGCACCGAAGGCGCTGGATTGTGGTTCTTTCTTTATTAGCGGGCTTGGCCGCGTTTCCTCGATCGGGCGGGGCGGCAGCGGACTGGACGGCGCGCTGGATTACTCATCCCACCGCACCGCTGCGCGAGCCTCTGGTTCTTCATTTTCGGAAATCGCTGGAGCTGGCGGCCAGGCCTGCGAAGTATGTCGTACACGTCAGCGCCGACAATCGCTTTGTTCTTTTCGTGAACGGACATCGCGTCGGGGATGGTCCGGCGCGTGGCGACCTGGCGCACTGGCGCTACGAGACATTCGACCTGGCGGAGTATCTGAAGGCCGGAGCCAATGTCGTGGCGGCGACGGTATGGAATTACGGGATTTACGCTCCCGTGGCGCAGATCACCGACCGGACCGCGTTTCTCGTGCAGGGGGACGGCGCCGCCGAGGCGGAAGTGAACACGCCCGATGGCTGGATGGTCGAAGTCGAGGCAGGACAGACTCCGCTGCCGCGGCGACCGGAGGGGTTCTCGGGGTACATGGCGAATGGCGCGGGAGACGAATTCAATGCGGGGAAGTACGACTGGCACTGGGACGATGCGACTGTCTCCGGCGGCACATGGGTGCCTGCCGCTTCGCCGATGCGGGAGAACATCTATCCCAGTGCGGCGCGCGCCGGCCTGTATGGGCAACAGGTGGACAACTACTGGCAGCTGGTTCCCGACGAGCTGCCGCACATGGAGTACACGCCGGCCGATGCGGGAAAAGTGGCGCGCTCTGACGAAGCTGGAGCGACCGATTTTCCGGCCCGGCCGGTAACGATTGGCGCTAATCGCCATGTGCACTTGCTGCTGGACAGGAAGACGCTGACTACAGCGTATCCGCAGCTTACGGTTTCAGAAGGCAAAGGTTCGAGCATCCGCCTGACCTACGCGGAAGCGCTCTATGACGAAAAGCAGCAGAAGGGCGACCGGGATGAGGTCGGCAACCGGCAGGCGCTGGGCTACCACGATGACTTTCTTCCCGATGGTGGCGCGCACAGGACTTTTGAGCCGCTGTGGTGGAGGACCTGGCGTTATCTCGATCTGGATATCCAGACCGCTGATGAGCCGCTCGATCTGGAATCGCTGAAGGCGGAATTTACCGCCTATCCCTTCGAGGAACTGGCTTCATTCGACGGGAAGGATGGGGAGCTGGCGCAGATATGGGATATCAGCTGGCGCACGGCGCGCCTGGATGCACATGAGACCTACATGGATACGCCGTACTACGAGCAGCTGCAGTACATCGGCGATACGCGGATTCAGGCGCTGATCTCCTACGCGGTGACGGGCGATGACCGACTTGCGAGGCAGGCACTGGCGGCATTTGATTCGTCGCGCATACCGGCGGGGTTGACGCAGAGCCGGTATCCGACATCGCAGCCGCAAATGATTCCGACGTTTTCGCTCCTGTGGATCGGGATGCTGCATGATTACTGGATGTACCGGCCCGATACGGCGCCGGTGAAGGCCTCCCTGCCGGGTACGCACACGGTTCTGGACTGGTTTGCGCAATACGAGCAGCCGGATGGATTGCTGAGGAGGCTTCCATGGTGGAGCTTTGTGGACTGGGTGTCCAAGGGGGAGATTCCAACTTATGACGCAAATGGCGAATCGTGCACGACGACGCTCGAATACCTTGGTGCTCTAGAGGACGCAGCAGATCTGGAGCGGGCGCTCGGCGATGCCGATCGGGCGAACCGCGAAAGCAGGCGCGCCGAACACGTGCGTAGCGGGCTGCGCACGAAGTGCTGGGATACCCGTCGCAAGCTGCTGGCCGACAACCCGTCTCTCACTGCATTCAGCCAGCAGTCGAATGTTCTCGGGGTGCTTTACGATGTGATTCCGCGCGACGAGCAGCAAGGGGTGCTAAAGCGGATCGAGGGAATCGAGCCGGGCACGACTCCGGATGGAATATTGAGCTGCTCCTATTATTTTCGTTTCTACCTGGCTCGGGCGCTGGATCACGCCGGGATGGGCGACGAGTATCTTTCCAGCCTGAGGCCGTGGCGCGAGCTGCTTCCGCTGCACTTCAGCACTTGGCCGGAGACGCCGGGCAACACGCGCTCGGATTCGCATGCATGGAGCGCGCACCCCGCCTATGATCTGCTGACCATCGTGGCAGGAATCGAGCCGGCGGCTCCCGGCTTTGCGTCGGTGCGCATCGCGCCGCATCCGGGAGAACTGCAGGAGGTGTCGGCGGAGTTCCCTCACCCGAGCGGGATGATCCGCGTGCAGTTTGAGAGGCGCGGAGCAGCGCTAGAGGGAACGGTGACGCTGCCGGAAAAGCTGACCGGCACATTCGTGTGGCAAGGGAAAGAAGAGCCGCTGCACCCGGGCATCAATCGGATTGGCAATTAGAAGGGGTGAAAGTCAGCGCGCTACTTGTGCAGCGAGCCCATCTTGTAGACAATCCCGACTGATCCGGCGAATTCATTTTGCCACGTATAGCCGTAGTGGGTCGGCTGCCAATCGCCAATGGCGCGAACGGAAAGACGCGGCGACAGATTGTAATCGTAAGAGGCGCCGACGGCTGCCGCGAAGGCGAGTTTGTCGTTGTAGACCCCAACCTGCTGGGGCTGAATGCCCGACGGAAAGTCCTTGTCGAAATTTCCATAGGTGCCACCAATCAAGATGTGCGCACCAACGGCGGAATTCTCGCGCCGGCGGAAACGGAATGTCGGACCGAACAAGAAGAGGGTCTCGGCCATCCTCGGACTGGTAATGCCGTATTGATTTGTGGGGACGTCAATGTTGCCGTACAGGCCGCGCAAGCTTCCAGAGATTCCCCAGATCGGACGGAAGTAGGCGGTGGCGGTTCCATTCCAGCCGAGCAGGTTGTTGGCGGGAAAATTTCTCGCCGGGCTGGGGTTGAAATGCGAATACTGGAAGCCGCCATAGAGGTCCCAGCGGTTGTCGTACTGAGGCAGCTCGGCGATCGGCGCCGTTGCGGTGACCTGGGCGTTCGCGTGATGCGTGAACGAGAAAAGTTGCAAGGTAAAAAGCGCGGCAAACAAAAAACGGACAACGAATTTCACGCGAATCCCAAACCTCACTGAGTTGAGCATTCAGACGGCCCAGGAATTTACTTCGAGCCGCAAAGCTTCACGATACACGATCAACGGCGCGCTCAGCTATGCGGTTGCGGGTTGAGCCCGCGGCGGGGCGTATGGTTGAGGCGCGCTTTTGCGGTCAGCGCAGGTATTTCTGGCGAATTCTGAAGGTGTCGAGGAAGGCGATGAGGAAGTCACCCGGCTTCACCCGCGATCCGGCAACGTCTTCCCAGCGCTCCAGAGGGAATTCGTAGACGGCATCGTGGAGCGGGCGCAGGTCGCCATTGTTGAGGGCGATGAAGCGGGCCAGGATCTCGACATCGAAGACCCATCGCGAAATGAAGGGCTGACTGAGGACCTGGGCGAGCGCGGGCGTGACGCGAAAGATCTTGGCGCCGCATTGCGTGTCATAGATGGGCAGGCGCAGCATGACGGAGACTACGGTAGCGAAGACGCGGCCGAGGTAGTGCCGGACGGCCCGGCGGTTCACATGGCGTCCAAGCAGCCGCACGCGCGAACCGAAGACCATCTGCAATTGAGGCTGATCGATGAGTTTCTGTTGCAGGTCGGAGATGGCTTCGAGGGGAGTCGCCAGGTCGGCATCCCAGAATCCTACGAAGGCGCTGTTGCCCCGCTCAATGGCCTGCAACATTCCATCACGAACGGCTTCGGCCTTTCCTCCATTCACAGTCTTGTTGAGCACGCTTACCGATGGACCGCAGACCCGTTGCAGCCGTTCGAGGACCTCAAGAGTCGTGTCACGGCTGCCATCGTTGACAAAGAGGAAGTCGACGCTGTGATTGGCGTGTACAAATTCAACGAATTTCTCAGAAGGCAGGCGTTGGGCTTCGTTGTAGCAGGGAACGACGATGGTGCATCGCTGCTCCGGAGTTGACGGCGCGAGCGCCGCTTCGTTCTCTCCCACCAGCACCTCGCGAAAAGTTCAGTATTACGGAGAGTACAACAACATCAGATCCAACGGCGCACGGAAAAGGACGCGGGAGTAAGAACTGACGGCTGAGATTTTTGTGGAGCCGCGCAGGCGCCGCAATCTAGTATGGAGAGAGAATCGGTAAAGCTCTCCTTTTGGCCGACCCCGTTCCCGTTTCATAAGATACATCCCCCGCAACTCAACAGAAGATAGCCTGGCCGGCTGCGCGAGGACGACTCTATGCCCGCTGCTCCTCATTTTGCTCCACTGGTTGCCTTGCTCGCCTGGGTTCCGATCGGCCTGTTTCTCTTCTACCGCTACCCGGTGCGGATAGCGATTCTGGCCACCTTGATTGGCGGCTGGGCGGTGTTGCCGACGGCGCAGTTTACCCCCTCTGAAGATGTTTTTCCTTACTGGATTCTGAGCGCATGCCTGCCGGCCGGATATTTCATTACCAAGGCGACGATTACCGGTCTGACGGCACTGACTGGCGTCCTGATCTTCGACACGAGAGCTTTGCGGCGCCTCCGGCTTAGCCTCTGGGATTCGCCGATGATTCTGTGGTGCTCGGCGCCGCTTCTATCGGGTCTTGCGAACCACGCTGTATACCGTGGCGCTCTGCGCGACGGGCTGCGCGGCGCTCTGTACCAGTCCCTCGCCTGGGGTGTCCCCTACCTGATGGGCCGGTTATATTTCGAGGACAATGAGTCGTTGAGGCTGGCGGCGAAGGCCTTCGTGATTGCCGGGCTCTGCTACGTGCCGATCTGCCTTGTGGAGTTCTTCACCGGGCCTCAACTTTATGCCCATGTCTATGGCTACCAGCCGTTTCGCTGGCTCGGAGCGCAGCGCTACATCGGCTTCCGGCCAATCGGATTTCTGGAAGATGGCAACGAGCTCGGCATCTGGATGGCAGCCGCTGCGCTGCTGGCGACGGGCCTGTGGAAGCAAGGCCAGGTACGCCGGGTGTTGGGGCTGCCGATCGGCTGGGCGGCGGTTACGCTTTTGGTCGTGACGCTCCTCTGCCAATCGAGCGGCAGTATCGTTCTTCTTTTTTGCCTGCTGCCATTTGTGCTGGCCGGCGGCACGGCTTTCCGGCGCAGGTTCGTGGTCGTGCTGGCGGTGATGATCCTCTGTTTTGCCGGACTTCGCCTGGCGAACGTGGTTTCGCTGAGGTGGATGGTCGATCACAACCGGATAGCGCACGACGTAGCGAGCTTTTTGACAAGGATCGGCCGCCATTCCCTCGGCTGGCGGCTGAAAGAGGACGAGGATCATGTAAGGACCGCGTTGACCAGACCGTTTCTCGGATTGGGACAATGGAACTGGTGGCATGATGGCCCGGCGCGTCCCTGGGGGCTATGGCTGCTTGCATTTGGCATGTACGGAGGGGTTGGCCTGCTGGCCCTGGAGACACTGCAGATCGCGCCGGTCGTGGGTGCTGTCTGCGGTACGGTCTGGCTTCCCCCATCTCGCAAAGCGCCGCCGGACAGCGATCGACTGAATAGCGGGGCGGTGGTGGACTCCGGACTGCGTCCGGCCCTCGGCGCAGTCATCCTGTTGGCGGCGATGGATAACCTGCTGAACAGCGGCATGATCCTGCCCCTGGTACTACTGATCGGCGGGATGAGCGTCTGGAAAGTCGGAGGGAGCGAAATCAAAGCGGATGCAGACGGGTAAAGCCTGCTACTCCAGTTTCTGAACAGGCGTTCCCTCGGGAATTTTTATTTCGAACTGATCGTCCTTTAGCTCCAGATTGACATTGATTTTCTGAATGGTGATGACGATCTGGTACTCCTCAAGCGGCCGCTTGATGGTGACGGTTCCGGGAAAGGTCTGCGTCCCGAATTGTTGTGCAGGTCCGTAAATCGCCTGCGTCTGGATTGTGCCTTCAGAATCATAGATGTCTTCCTGGATGGTGTGCAGATCGATGCGGCTGAAATGGATGACGCGCTCCGGGATCAGTTCCTGGCTTTCGGGCTTCCTGCGCACCACGGTCAGGTCGTATTGGGGATCGACCATGAGCTGCTTTGTCTTTGGATCGATTTTATTTTCGGTGTCCGTGGTCAGAGTCACGAGGTCGTCAGGCTGGATGCAGTTGATCAGCAGCGAGTCGAAGAAGATCTTGGGGCGCAGATTTTCCAGAGCATTCGGGGATTCCTTCGTTACGGTGTTCGATCCCTCGATTACGTGATCATGCGGGTAATAGATGAGCAATTTGAAGGTATTTCCGTCGCTCGCCATGTCAAAGGCGCGTGTGTGCAGGACGGGGACAAGGCCGATGACCCGGACAGCCTCTGGCTTGCGCAGCAAAATATACCCGCTGAGCGAGGTGTAGGTTTTTTCCTTGCCCTTGCGTGGACCGCCCTCGGTCGCCTGGAACTCCACGGTGGCGCTGAGCGAGTGGATTTCCTGGCACTGCCTGTTCACAGCCTGCACCAGTTCTTCGGCGGTCGCGGACTTGATTACGGCAGGCATCTTCGCCTGCTTTACGGTGCGAGTGTGCACAAAGCAGCCTGACAGTGTCGGCAACAACAGCAGCAGCGCCGTCTTGTACTCGCGTCTCCGCATCAACTGAATCGGCACACCCAGCCACGAAACTGCGAGTATATCGTTTTCATCAACGGGACCCCGCTTCGCGCAGCGATTTGCGGTATTGCTGCACGTCGTGGGCATGCTCTTCGAGGGTTGCGGAAAAGCGGGATTTTCCGGAGGGGTCGGCGCTCGCCGCGACAAAGTACAGGTAATCGGATCGCGCCGGGTTGATGGCGGCTTTCAGAGAGTCCATGCCCGGGTTGCAGATGGGTCCAGGAGGCAGGCCGGGATAACGGTAGGTGTTGTATGGCGAATCGGCCTGGAGATCGGAGGCATAAATCGTTCCCCGGTAACGTCCGTCGAGCAGAGCTGCGTAGATGACGGAGGGATCGGTCATCAGGGGCATGTCTTTTGCCAGCCTGTTCTCGAAGACGCTCGCGACCAGCGGCCGCTCGGAGCTGACCGGGGTTTCCCGCTCGACGAGCGAGGCCAGTGTGACCACGCGGTGGTAGTTCGAATGCAGATTCAATGTGGCCGCGGCCTGCCGGAAGCGCTTGATCATCGCGGCCTGAATCTGCTGCGGAGTGGCATGGCGACTGAAGTAGTAGGTGTCGGGGAAGAGATAGCCCTCAAGGCTGGTGGCGGAGGGGTCGAGATCGGCGATCAGGTTGACGTTCGAGTGGGCCGCAGCCAGGAACTTTTCCTTTGTGCCAAGGTTTGCGGATTCGATGCGCTGCGCGATATCGAAGAGGTTGGAACCCTCAGGAATGGTGACGGGAATGGTGTACACGTCGCCGCGCTCAAGCCGAGCGTAGACTTCGGACATTTTCGCCGGATGATCGAAGCGGTATTCACCGGCTTTCAGGGTTCCACCTCTCGCAAGGCGCTCGGCTTCAAAGACAAACTTGCTGCGGATGATTCCCTGCTTCTCCAACTGCGAGGCGATCTGCATCGTCGGGGTTCCGGGAAGAATGTCCACGAAAGTCTCGGTGGCGGGGCCCACAGGAGCCAGCACCGTAAAGCCAGCCCACACGATAGCGGCCAGAACCAGCAGAAAAATAAGACGTCGCACCAATAATCGAACCTTAATCTTGGATTACTCTCCATATTTTATGATGCTGTCTTTTTTCGGGCCCCTGGGTTTCCAGACCCGTTGCGTGTAAGGCTCCGGAGAGCGAGCAGAGCGCGGCTGTACCATCATGAACTATGGACGAGATCGCTGCGGTTGCGCTTCCCCGCCTGATGGGGTTGGACGTGGGAGACCGTCGTATTGGAGTGGCAGTCTCCGATCCCCTGGGCTTGACGGCGCAGCCGGTTCTGACGCTGGTCCGGACCAATCGTCGTCAGGACCTCAAGTCACTTGGGCGGCTCATCCGCAAGTACAAGTGCGAGGCGATTGTGGTGGGCAATCCGCTTTACATGTCAGGAGATTTGAGTCCGCAAGCCGCGAAAGCGCAGGCATTTGCAGAGATTTTGCGGGAAGAAAGCCGGCTGCCGGTGCATTTGTGGGACGAGAGGCTGACTACCACAGAGGCTCATCGGCACCTGCATGCCGCGGGACGTCCGGGCACCGAGCATCGCGCGGTTGTGGACCAGGTGGCGGCGGTACTCATTCTGCAGAGCTTTCTGGACGCGAAGCGGGGTGGACAGATGGAAGGGTAGTCGCGCTGACCACGTCACTTCCCGGTATAATGAGTTTTTGCGGTTATCCCGGCTCGGTCGTTGTCAGATACGGCTCATGCCCATGAGCCGCCATGGATTGTTGAATGCCTGAACATATCAAGCAAAAGCTACAGGAAGAAATTCGCCGGCTCGAGCACGAACTCGCCCATGAGCTGCCAGCCGAGATCAAGAAAGCCGCCTCCCTTGGCGATCTGAGCGAGAACGCCGAGTATCACATGGCCAAGCAACGCCAGGTGTTCGTCAACGCGCGCCTGGGACAGCTCAAGAAACGGATGGCGGAACTCGCCCTCGTGAACCTTTCCAATATTCCGAAAGATCGCGTAGCCTTTGGCTCGACCGTGGTGGTATACGACACGAGCAAGGACGAGAAGATCGAGTACAAGCTGGTGACCAGCGAGGAATCCGATGTGAACCTCGGCCTCATCTCAACCACATCGCCTATCGGGCGCGGCCTGATCGGCAAGCAGGTCGGGGATATGGCCGTGGTTGTGACACCCAACGGAAAGCGCGAACTCGAAGTACTTAAGCTAACCACCATTCACGACGCAGCGGAATAGTAGTTTCATGACGAAATCGTGGACCAGCGCCTTCGGCCGTGCGTGCGGCGTTCTTCTCCAGGCCATTGTCAATGGCCTTGCGCTTACCCGCATCTCACCGAATGCGCTCACCTTTATCGGTCTGATCATCAATACTGGCGCGGCGGTGCTGTTCGGCTTCGCGAATGAGCACAACTACGTGCGCATGTTTCTTTATGCCGCGCTGGTGATTATCGGAGCCGGCATCTTCGACATGGTCGATGGCCGGGTAGCCCGGCAGACTGACCAGGTGACGGTCTTCGGGGCGTTTTTCGATTCAGTGATCGACCGCTATTCGGATGTGGTGCTCTTTTTCGGACTGCTGGTCTTTTACGCGCGTGGCAACCGGCTCTTCTATGTCTTTCTGGCGGCGTTCGTCATGGTTACGTCGCTGATGGTGAGCTATACTCGGGCGCGCGCCGAGGCGCTGATCGGGAAATGCAAAGTGGGATTCATGGAGCGTCCCGAGCGCATCGTGTTGATCATTCTGGGCGCCCTCTTCAACCGCTGGGGGGTAATGGCTCCGGTGCTGTGGGTGCTGGCTGTGCTCTCGACCATCACAGTGATTCACCGCATCCGCTATACCTACCTGATGACCCGGGACATGGAGCCGATCCGGGAAAGCCAAGCGCCGGCATACCAGACTGTGAAAGATGATTCCGGACCGCAGGTAAGGCCGGAGTTACCGCAGGCTGCGAGCGCGCCGCGGGGTTGATCAAAGCGACGATATTGCGGTCAGCCGCGTTACGGCACTTCCGCTGATTCTTGCTTACAATGGAAATGAGAGAAGAACGCATGGCGCATACTGTTTTTTGCACGCGATACAAACAGGAAATGGAAGGGCTTGATGAGCCCCCTTTCGATAGCGATTTCGGCCACAAGATTTATCACAATGTCTCGAAGAAGGCGTGGGGCGAATGGCTCGAGCACCAGAAGATGCTGCTCAATGAGTATCGCCTCCAACCTTGGACGCCACAGGCGCAGGAGTTTCTGGTCGAGCAAATGACACAGTACTTTTTCGGCGAGGGCGCGACGCTGCCGAAGGAGTACGTTCCTCCGAGCCACTGATTCCGGCGATTGAATTCGGGAGTTTTGCGCGGCGGCACGTGCCGGGGAGCGCAGAGTCCTGTAAACTATCTCAGTAACAACCTGCCGTCGGGACGTGGCTCAGCCTGGTAGAGCACTCGCTTGGGGTGCGAGGGGTCGGCAGTTCAAATCTGCCCGTCCCGACCATTTAGAAAACAAAAGTTGCTTACGCGAAATCCTTCCAACGGGAATCCCAAGGCGAGGGGTAAAATTTTGCTGCGATTTTCGCCCCCTGCAGGCAGCTGGCTGCTCCCCAACTGGAATCCTCGGAACAGTCAGAACCTTTAAGACATATTCTCCCCTATTTAGTCATTGGTTCTCCGCGACTGAACGCTTTTCATCGCCCTTCATTGCGAGTGTCTCTCCGAATTTACACCTTTTCATTTGCTGAACCGCCGTGCCCGGCTTTGCTGATTTCATCCGTGAACGCCAATTTCTGACTAACGTCAGCCCTTCCACAATCGAGTGGTACAAGCACAGTTTCAAGTGGCTCCGCACGGATTCACCTTCCCAGGAAGATTTGAAGGCGGCAGTCCTTCGCATGCGTGAAGGCCACGGGCTGTAATTCGGCCATCCGTGCCATTAACGCATACTGCCATTGGCTCGCCGCTCCTGACGCGAAATGCTAACGCTAGCTAAGAGAGCTTCGGAAAGGGACACGTGGGCAGGAGCCAACACGAACCTGATTGCAATCGCCCAGAAAAGGATTGAAATCGCTCCCAAGGCAGCGAGATTAAGCATGAATCTGAGGAGCACTACCAGTGCTGTTCTCCGCCTCGCCGCTTTTCCGTGAAGCCATCTCGACCATAGCCTGAAGTTTCGCAACATAAAGAGGCCAGTCCAGATCTTTAGATTCAAGTACCAATTATCTAGAATTTGTCCAGTCTTAATGCTTTCGGAAGAATCGCTAACGAGTTTGTGAGCAGCGGCACTCATTCCTTCTATGCGAGCCCATGGACTGTTATCAGCTGGTACAGCAAATGTCAGAGCGCTTCCCACTCGCGAACAAAACAATAGAGCTGTCAGGACTAACGCGAGAATGAGTGGAGAACGTGCTGACGTTTGCCCATAGAGAACCAACCAAAGCAGCAATAAGGATAACAATGGAAATCCCCATGTCCGTTTACTTCATCTACAGCGTGCTGACAGCCACAGGTTACATAGCTTAAAGAACTGCCATTTTTCATTCCCAATAGACTCGTTGATAGCTACTGTCTCGCGATGCCGTGCTCCAGCGTGCAGACACCCGAAGATTGCACAGCTCAAAGAGCCGCAGCTTTTGCCCACGTTCACCTAGTCATACAAGTTCAGCACATTGCTTTTCTCCGTCTTGCCCACGTTCACCGAGCAACAAGTCCAACGACTCGTCCGGTCCCGGAACGCTCTCGTACTCTTCCTGTTGGACACGGGTTGTCGCATCACCGAAGCGCTTTCATTGCGCCTCTCAGACGTAGACTTCGACAACTTGCTGGTCAAACCTGCATCACCGAAGCGCTTTCATTGCGCCTCTCAGACTAGACTTCGACAACTTGCTGGTCAAATGGACGGCAAGGGCCGCAAAGAACGGGTCGTGCCGATTAGTTTTCGATCTGCGTAAGACAATCTACCGGCATTCCCGCACGATTGCCCCGAGCATTCTCCAAGCCCTTAAGAGATTAAGGCAGGGTCTTATCTTTAGGCTCGTGCGGGCATTTACGCATCCGTGTGGAACCACACAGGTGTTCGTGTAGTGTCCTCTATTCGTTTCGGACAGCATCTCTCCTACTCTCGTTCTTGACGATTGCGCTCCCTGCAATAGCTCCCGCGATCCCAAATTCAAGGCAGCGCAAGCCAACGCTGGAGTGATCCCGCGAATCATCGCTTCAACCGGAGTTATCCATGTTTGTGAAATTGACGAAACAGGTTCTATCGATAGCGGTCTGCTCCACCCTGCTTGTGGCGGGTGCGCCAGCCGAGGCTCTTCAGCAGCAGGCTCCCTCGCAGGATGCCTCACAGCCCGCCCCGACGGCACAGGACTCGTCGAATGGGTCCCCCGCCGCACCGGCGGTCGCGCTGCAAACGGCGGATCAACTCGATGCGTTGGTCGCGCCGATCGCACTCTATCCTGACGCGCTGGTGGCGCAGGTGCTTGCCGCGGCAACCCTCCCCGATCAGGTTGCCTACGCTGAGGACTGGCTCCAGCAAAACAGCAGCCTGACTGGCACTGCACTAGAGCAGGCCGTGAATCAGCAGTCGTGGGATCCCAGCGTGAAGGCGCTGACGCAGTTCCCCTCTGTGCTCGGTGACCTGGCGAAGAATCTTTCCTGGACGTCAAACCTCGGCCAGGCCTATGCCAATCAGCCCTCCGATGTAATGACGGCGGTGCAGGTGATGCGCGCCAAGGCGCAGGCTGCCGGAACTCTGCAGTCATCCTCGCAGATCACGGTAACGCAGCAGAGCCCTTCGACTATCGTGATCCAGCCAGCGAATCCTAATGTTGTCTATGTACCGCAGTACAACCCGACTGTGGTTTACGGAGCGCCCTATGTTGTGCCCGCCTACAATCCTCCGGTCGTTGTGGCGACTGCTGGGGTGTCGTTTGCAGCCGGCGTCGCTGTAGGAGCAGTCCTGGGCGGCGGAGGCTATGTTGGTGGCGGCTTTGTCGGCGGAGGATTCGTTGGCGGCGGCTTCGGCTGGGGCTGGGGTTCCTGGGGCCTGAACTGGGGCGGCGGCGGTGGCGGCGGCAACGTCATCTACAACCACAACACCTATATCAACAAGACGATCATCAACCGGACCACAAACAACTACAACAACAATCACTTTGGGCCGAATAATCCGAATGGCCCCCACATGGTCGGACCCGAGAATCATGCATGGTATGGCAACAACGGCGTCTATCACCCATCCGGCAACTACAAGCCGGGAACCGACACGCACTACGGTCCCAACGGCGCCTATCACCCCAACGGCTATTACGGTCCCGATGGCGGCTGGCACGAAGACAAGCCGGGAACCAATCCGCATGACCAGCCGAATGGCGGCGACAACGGCAACCATGGCCTGATCGGCGGAAATGGCGGTGTACGAGCACGATCCCGACCAACCCAACGGCGGACGCAATGGCGACCATGGTCTGATTGGCGGAAATGGCGGAGTAGAGCACGGTCCCAACGGTGGAAATAACGGCGACCATGGCATGATCGGCGGCAACGGCGGTGTAGAGCACGAGCCCGACCAACGGAACAACACTTTCGATCGGGGAGACCAGCGCAACGGTGGATTCGACGGTGATCGTAATGCCGGACGGTCTGACCAGAATCGCGATAACTCACGAGCCAACCAGCCCCGCTCATACATGAGCGGAAACGGCGACCGTGACCGCCAGTCGGCTGACCGTGGCCGCGCCAGCATGCACCAGGCAGCGCAGCATCAGCCACATCCCCAACGTCAATCGCACCCGCAGCCACATCCGCAGCACAGTAGCGGCGGCGAACACCGGCGCTAAGCATCCTCCGAAAACACAGCAGACCTAAAACGCAAAGGAATGGTGATACTTCGATGAAACTGCAAGGCAGGAATGTAACAGGAAGCGTGCTGTTTGCCGGGATGCTTGTTCTCGGATTGATCAACATCGCCGGTTCAGGCATAACAACAGTCAACGCTGAGGCAGCCGTCACGACGACAGATGCAACCCAGCAAACCTTCTCAACCCCGGAGCAAGCCGGTCAGGCGCTCCGGGCGGCAGCGGGCGCCGGCGATCAGAGCACGCTGGCGCAAATCCTGGGAGCGGATTCAAAGGCCATACTCTCTTCCGGCGATGCAGTCGCAGACAAAGTGGCTCTGGCCAGCTTTGTCGCCAAATACGACCGCATGAACCGCTGGGTGACGATGACCGACGGCAGCCGGTTTCTTTATATCGGAGCCGACAACTATGCGTATCCGATTCCGCTGGAACAGAATTCATCCGGACAGTGGTACTTCAATACCGCTGCCGGCAGGGATGAGATTCTCGCGCGGCGCATCGGCAAGAACGAGCTGCTGGCGATCGATGCAGTCTCCGCAATGGCAAATGCCGAGGAGATCTATTTCAAGATCGGACGTTACACCGACAAGATCCTCAGCACGCCCGGGAAACAGGACGGACTGTACTGGGAGGCTCCGGCGGATCAGCCGCCAAGCCCGCTCGGTCGGCTGAGCGAGTTTGCAAACGATGTCGTAACGTCGACGCAGCCTGGAGCGGCGCCGATCTTCGATGGCTACTCCTTCCGCATCATCACCGGGCAGGGGAAGAGCTTCACCATCGTGGCTTCACCGGTCACTTATGGAGACTCGGGAGTTATGACGTTTGTTCTGAGTAAGGACGGCCAGGTCTATCAGAAGGATCTTGGACCGAACTCTACGGCGATCACAAGCGACCCTATTGGCGGTTGGACGCCGGCTGAGTAATCCCGACTAACTAAGATTCGCTTTTATCACGACTTACTAACCACAAAAGGAGAAACATCATGATCATCAAGAAGGACATGCTTATCGGAACGGCCCTGGGATTGGTTCTGGGCTGCAGTGGAGCGATCTTCGCACAGGCTCCGGTTGTAGACATCGGCAACAGGCACGGCAATCTGCGCGCCGCTCAGCAGTACATCGTTTCAGCGTGGGAGCGGATCGGACAGGCACAGCACGATAACGACGGCCAGCTCGGCGGCCATGCGGCGCGCGCCAAGGATCTCCTCGTGCAGGCGAACGAGGAACTCAGGCATGGCGGCAAACGTTTCGAACTCTGAAGGTCGTTAATCAAAGAAGGGCAGCTGGCTCAAACAGGCACAGCTGCCCAAAACATTTTGGCCTTACAGTCAGTGAATCATCAAGGAGAGAATTCCATGATCCGCCTCATGCGCCAGTACCGCTCGGAGTTGTTGCTCTTCGCGCTGATCGCTGAGATCGTGGTCTCTCCTCTGGCTGACGCTCATCCCGTTTTCGGAGCTGCCCTGGCTGCATTTATCCTCCTGATGCTGCTGCTCGGCGCCAGTTACCTGACGCACAGCAAAGTTATCCAGTGGGTGGGCCTTCCGCTGGCAGGCATCTGGATTGTCGCGCGGATTCTTGAAGCCTTTGGAAACGAAAACCGTTTTTATACGCACCTGGCGCCAGTCGCCGGCCTGGCTTTATCGTGCGCCGTGCTTTGGGCTTTGCTCCGTCACTTCCGCTCGTCACACATAGTTACACGCAACCTGATAGCGGAAGCCTTTATCAACTACCTGGTGATCGCGATCGCGTTCTCGCAGCTTTACTGGATTCTCAATCACTTCCTCGATCACCCATTCAACCAGGCCATACCGCGGAATCAGACCAGCACGCTGCTTTACTTCAGCATGATCACGCTGAGCAGCGTGGGCTACGGCGGAATCGTTCCGGTCAATCCCTACGTACGATTCATAGCCGCACTGGAAAGCATGACCGGCATTTTCTACCTCGCTGTGATTGTCGCGCGCATCGTCTCGTCATACCGGCCACGCCACGCCACCTAGGCGGCCGCTCGCAGCACAGCTCCGAGATAACTGCTACAGAAGGCTCTTGTTCTGCAGGGCAAAGCGAAGCAGCGCATTCGCGCCTTCGCCTTCGAGGTTAAGTTTGCGGCAGATGTTGGTGCGATGGTTCTCGACCGTGCGGTAGTGGGTGGAGAGCTCCGCACCGATTTCCTTACTCGATTTCCCGTCGGCAATCAGGAGCATGATGCGGCGCTCCGTGGGAGTGAGGTTGGCGGTGAGGGTGTTCTGCGGCGGGGGCGCTGCCGGCGGGTGGAGCAGCTTTTCGGTGATGGCCGAGCTGATGTACGGACGTCCTGAGGCAACAGCGTGGACGCCGGCCACGATCTCCTGGGAGGCGCTGTCCTTCAGGATGTAGCCTTTGCTTCCGAGACTCATCGCGTTTCGGAAGAGATCCTCATCCGCGTGGAAGGTGAGAAAGATGATCTTCGCGTCGAGTTTTTGCCGGGCGATCTCGCGGGCCACGCCCAGCCCGTCCAGCTTTGGCATGTCGATGTCGAGCACGGCAATGTGAGGGTGATGCTTTCTGATCATCGCCAGAGCCATCTCTCCGTCGGAGGCCTCGGCGACAACTTTGAGACCGTCGTCCTCTTCGATACTCATGCGCAGCCCCTTGCGCACGATCGGATGATCGTCCGCGATCAGGATGCGAATTTCTTCATCCACGTACGCCTCCCGTCAATACGATTTCGACTCTCACCATCGTGCAATGCATGGGCAGAGCGCACTCTGCGAAGAATACACTCGGAGTAGAAACCGGACAAATCAGAGCCCAGGCGCCGGAACAGAAAGCTGTTGCCGGAGTCGCGCACCCGTGTGGTACCACACGGTTTTTGTGTAGCAGCCCTTATAGTTTTCAGCGGTCCGCTCTCGTAGGCTCAATATGATCCTGTCCGCGAACGATACCGCGGCGGGTAGAAGGAGTGTGTCCTATGAAGATGGTAAAGACATTATTGGCGGCGGTGATCCTGCTGGCGGTCTCGCCGGCTCTGGCCCAGACATTCTCCGATCCGGTGCCATATTGCAAGGCGGTTGGAACGATCGACAAGCCCGACGCGCGGTACACGGGTCCGAAGCTGCCGGTGTGGATGGCCGAGAAACTGAACATGAAGCCCGATCAGGGCAAACTGATGCAGTGGCGCTGCGCGAATGGCGCGGTGCTCGCCTGCCAGTACGGAGCGAACATTCCCTGCGACTCAAAGGCGGTTACCAGCCAGAAGCCGACGCAGCCGGTGATCGACTATTGCCGGCAGAACCCGGATTCGCAATTTGTGCCGATGGTCGTGACCGGGCATGAAACCAGCGTGTCGTGGGCATGCCATGGCCCCCGCCCGATGGTGATCCACTCCGCGGAAGTGGATGCCCAGGGCTATCAGAAGGATTTCTGGCACAAGGTTTCGCCGTAGCTATTTTGAAATTCGCCGGCCGACTCGTTTCGGTATCTAGCGGCAACGACAGGAAAGAGAATGACGATATTAATTGTTGACGATAACCCCGGGGTGCGCCGCATGCTTCGGCGTGCGGTCCTCGACACGGCCAGCGCCGTGTGGGAGTGCCTGGACGGCTCCGAGGCCCTGGCGGCTTACACCGACCGGCGGCCCGATGTTGTCCTGATGGATATCCGCATGCCGGGGATGGATGGACTGGCCGCGACCCGGCAGATCCGCAACTTCGACCCTGAGGCTCGCGTGGTGATGGTGACCGATTACGACGATGAGGATCTGCGCAAGGCAGCCTCGGAAGCAGGCGCCTGCGGATATGCGCTTAAGCAGAACCTAACGGACCTGTCCGGGCTGATTCGCTCGCTGAGCAGCGAGGCCGAGTAAAGATCAGGAGGCTAGACTCGGATCCAGCCTCCTGGTTGAGTTTCATTGCTGATTTATTTCTGGGGCCGGCGTTCCTCCTCCTTTGGCTGCGGAGCAGGCCGGTGTTCTGGTGCGGGACGGCTTTCGGGGCGTGCCTGCGGGGCCGGATGCTCTTCCGGCCTGGCTTCCGGCCGGTTGACCGGCTGACGCTCGGGCTGTGGCTGCGGGTGATATTCAGGGCGCGCCTGGGGCGCGGGACGCTCTTCCGGCCTGGGTTCCGGACGGTTCACAGGCTGGCGCTCGGGCTGTGGTCGAGTTTCAGGCCGGGCTTCCGGTCGGTTTGCCGGTTGCGGAGCAGGCCGGGCTTCGGGGCGGTTCACAGGCTCTCCCGGTCGCGTCTCGGACGCCGGGCGATTTGCGGGCTCGGGGCGAGTTTCCGGACGGTTGTTGCGCGCCTGCTCCTGCCGAAGTTGTTGCTGGCGAACCTGTTCCTGGCGGACCTGGCTCTCGACTGCCGGGGGCATGGCGGCTGGAGAGCGGCGATCGGTGGCGAGCGGACGGGGCGCCGTCAATGTGGCAGGGCGGCCGTGATTGACGGAGGCCCACTGCTCGCGGTTCGTGCTGGCTTCACGGGCGTGGGCGACCTGTTCCGGCAACGCCGCCATGTGGCGCTCGCGGAAGGCGACGTTCTCGGCGGGAATCGGGCGTACATTCAGTCCGCCGCGGCCCCCGTTGTAGCTGACTCGCGTGTTATTGACGATGGTCACGTTGTGCACATATGTGTTGTGGATGATGGTCGTGTTTACGCGCGTGACCGAGGTGTTGTAGTAGAAGTTGTTGCTCCGCCAGTAGCCGCCGACGTAGCCGGTTCCCACATAGCCGTAGCCATAGTTCACGCCGCCGTAAAAGCCGATGTGGGGCCCCCAGTAGCCAGGGTGCCATCCATACCGTTCGCTATAGAAGCCCCAGTAGCCGGGGGTCCAGAGGGCTCCGTAGTAAGGAGCGATGACCCAGACGCCGGGTACCCAGTAGTAGCCAACCGTGGAGTATCCCCAGTACCCGGGCGTCCATAGGTAGTTATCGCCGGGGCAGGGCGGCTGATCGTACTCAGGCAGCGCTGGCGGGGGCGCGGTGGCGTATTGGACGGGCTGCGCCTGGTCCTGATAGTCGGTGGGCGGTGCGTTGTAGTCGTAGCCCTGGTCGCTGGGCGCCGCGTTTTCGTCGGGCGGCGGAGGCGGTGCGGTCTCCTGGGCCGGAGCGCTTTGCTGTGCCGGCGCGGGAGCGGGCTGAGCTGAATTTTGCGGGGGCTGCGTTGTGGTATCGACCGCCGGCGCCAAATTGGCCTGCATGGCCGGGTCCTGGCTGTCGTCGGTAACCTGGGCGGCATTCTGGGGCTGATTCTGGGCGGCGTTCTTGTGGCATCCGGCGAGGCCGCACATTAAGGTGAGTCCCATCAGCGATATAGCAGAGGTATAGGTCGTCTTTCTCATCATTTTCGATCTCTTTCTCCCCGAAGCTTGGATGCGAATCCGATGGCTGGGGTATTCCCACTTGTGTCGCGAAGTACGAACCCCGAATTCAACGGCAAGATTCGGAGTGTGATTCTTTTCCGCTTCCGCGATCATCCTTTCAGGTACCCGACATCCGGAATCTCCGCCGGGCGCCCAGGAGAATGAGTAGCATGACGACAGCAGCGTTAGCATTCCGATCAACGACACAGACGCCTTCCATGCCTCAGCAAAATTTCGATTCGATCTACGAGAATCCCGACTATGCCTGGCAGCTGGTAGCAAACCGCGATTCGAGCGCCGACGGGCGGATTTTTTACGCGGTCAGGACGACCGGTGTCTTCTGCCGCCCTTCGTGCCCGAGCCGGCGCCCGTGCCGGAAGAATGTCGAGTTCTTTACTGACCTTATCTCCGCGTTCGGCGCGGGCTATCGCCCCTGCCAGCGGTGCAACCCGGCCGGATTGCGCCCGGAGGCGCAACTGGTTGAGACTCTGAGCGCTCACCTCAACCGCAATCTCGACCACTGTGTGAAGCTGGCCGACCTGGCGCGCATTACGGGGCTGAGCAGCTTTACGGTGCAGCGGACCTTCCAGCGCGTGCTGGGCGTGAGTCCCAATCAGTACCGTGCGCACCGGCGGGCGGCGGCGCTGCGGGCCCGGCTGGCCGACCCGGATGTTCGCATCACCGACGCCATCTATGACGCGGGATATTCGGGTCCGTCGCGTGCCTATGGCAAGGCTCGCCTGGGCATGCGCATGCAGGACTACCGCAGCCGCGGACGCGACCAGCAGATCGAGTACACGACCGGCTCTTCCCCACTGGGCCGCATTCTGGCTGCAGCGACGGAACGCGGGCTGTGCTCGGTCATTCTTGACTCGACCGACGAGGCTCTTCTCGCTCAAGCTGGGCCAGCAGTTCCCTGCCGCCAGGCTGACTTCGCGGCGCCGAGATGTCGGAGATGCTCGATCAGGTGCTGTCGAGCCTGACGGAGCATCCGGCGGCGCTCGATCTGCCGCTTGACCTGCGCGCCACGGCTTTCCAGATGCGAGTCTGGGAGGCGCTCAAGTGCATTCCACGCGGCGAGACACGGACTTACACCGAGATCGCCTGCGCGATCGGACAGCCGACAGCGGTGCGGGCGGTGGCGCGGGCGTGCGCGAGCAATCCGGTGGCGGTGGTCATACCGTGCCACCGGGTGATCGGGTCGAATGGCGACCTCACGGGGTACCGCTGGGGCGTGGAGCGGAAGCGGAAGCTTCTGGAGCTCGAGAAGCGGTAGGCATTCCTATCTTTTTGAATAAAAACTCAGCGCCGCATCGCCCTGCTTCAGCACCCGATAGCGCGCCAGCTCACCGTATCGCTCCGCCAGATCGCTCTTCTTCGCGTGCTCTGCCACGACGATCGCGCCCGGAGCCAGCAATCCCGCACACTCCCCGCCCAGCAGGCCCAAAGCAGCCTCGTATTCGTGCTCGTTCTCATAAGGAGGGTCGAGAAAAACAATATCCGCCGTGCGTCCAGCCGAAAGCAGCCTCCTGAGAGCAGCCGTCACGCCGCGGGCCTCCAGCGAATACCCTCCGCGGATGCCCAGCGCGGCCAGATTTGCGCGGATCGCCTTGAGCGCCGGTTCGGCCTGCTCCACAAAGATCGCCTCCCGCGCATCCCGACTGAGGGCCTCAATTCCAACAGCTCCGGAGCCGGCATAGAGATCCACAAAGACTGCGCCTTCGATGCGCGGTGCGAGCACATTGAGGAGCGTCTCGCGAAGACGGTCGCTGGTAGGGCGCGTGTCCCGGCCCCGGGGTGCGGTAAGCACGCGCGAACGATATTGGCCGGCAATCACCCGCATCGCCCCTCATCCTAACAAGCTCAGTCAGGCGTAAACCTCTACAATAGAAAGCACAAGAGAGGATGGCAAAGAAGTACGATGCGAGGCTGGTCATTTCCGCTGGGACGCTGGTTTGGCATAGACCTGCGCATCCACACGTTCTTTCTGCTCGTGCTGGGCTTCTGCCTGCTGCCCACCGGAGTCGCCGGCGTGCCGGCCTGGCGCGGCATCATGCTCTGGCTGTTGTTGCTGATGACGGTCTTCGTGCGCGAAGCCGCCCGCCTGATCACGGCCGCATATCATGGCCTCCAGATACGCAGCATTCTCCTGCTGCCCATCGGCGGCCTCTTTTCCTACGCCACGCCGGAGAGCGCCGAGCACGCCTCGGAAGTCCGCGTGCAGACCTCTCTCGCATTGACCGGGCCCATCGCGAGTCTATTTTTCGCCGCGGTCGTTGCCGGGCTCGTCCTCGGCGCAACCACGGGCGTGCCCATTGCCGCGCGGCCGTGGATTGCTCCGACGCATCTGATTCGCTCGACTGTCTGGCTGAGTGCGATGCTGGGCCTGCTCAATCTTCTGCCCGTCTACCCGCTCGACGCAGGACGCATCCTGCGCGGGGCGATGTCGCGCACCCGCGGGGCGGCGCAGGCTACCAAGGCCGTCTCTGGCCTCAGCCAGGGCTTCGGATTACTCGCCATCGTTGCCGGTCTCGCGTTGCTGGCATTGCCCAACTCGCCATACTCTGCGATCAGCCCGTGGCTCATCATGGGGGGCTTCTTCATTTTTGTCGGCGCGCAGCTTGAGGACCAGGGCGTGATGTTCCAGTCGGTCGTCGAAACCGTGCTCATGCGCGACGTGATGCTGACCGAGTTCTCGACGCTGTCACCCTCCGACACACTCTCCGACGCACTCTACAAGGCCATCCACAGCCTGCAGGATGAGTTCCCCGTCGTGCGTGGAGCCAACTTGGTCGGCGTGGTTTCAAAGCAGAGCATTCTTGCCGCACTGCGCAGCGACGGCAACGGCTATGTGCAATCGGTGATGGCGCGGAGCTTTCAGGTAGCGAAGCCCGAAGACTCGCTCGGCCTCATGATTCGCCGCATCGCCGGCGGACGCATGGCCCTCGTACCCGTGGCGGTCGAGGGACGCATCGTGGGCATCGTTACCTGGCAGAACCTGAGCAATAGCATGGGTTTGCTCGCCGAGCACCGCCGTTTCCACCGCGAAAACTAAGCCTCATGCCGCAGGATGACACCTCCGCCACGCAGCAACTGCTCGCGCCCGGTCTCTACCTTGTCGCAACACCCATCGGCAACCTCGAAGACATTACCCTGCGCGCCCTGCGCGTGCTCAAATCCGTCAACCGCATTGCCTGCGAAGACACGCGCCAGACCCAGAAGCTGCTGAATTACTATGGCATCACGACTCCCACCGTCAGCTTGCATGAACACAATGAAGCCGGGCGCACCTCGGAGCTGATCGCCGATCTCCTCGGCGGCGACCGCATCGCTGTTGTTTCCGATGCTGGCACACCGGGCATCTCCGACCCCGGCATGTTTCTTACGAGAGCTGCGATCCAGGCGGAGATTCCGGTCTTTCCCGTCCCGGGAGCTAACGCGGCGCTCAGCGCGCTTGTGGCCTCGGGGCTGGACGCGGAGCGCTTTCTCTTTGCCGGATTCCTGCCGCCGAAGACCAGCGCGCGACGAAGCGATCTCGAGAAGCTGAAGACTGGCCTCAATGAGCCCGCCACCCTCATCTTCTACGAGGCTCCGCATCGCATCCTCGAAACGCTGGCCGATGTGGAACGCGTCTGGGGCGCAAACTGCCGCGTCGTCGTCGCGCGCGAGCTTACCAAACTGCATGAGGAGTTTCTGCGCGGCCTTGTTGCTGAAGTTCGCGACCAGCTGGCTGGACGGGATCGCGTACGCGGCGAGATTGTTCTGCTGATCGACGCGCAACCTGCGGCAGCGGAGGGCGCGGCCGGGACAGTGACCGTGCAGGAGCGCATGACAGAGCTTCAAAAGACCGAGGATCTCGACGAGATGGATGCGCTCAAGCGGATCGCCCGCGAGCGCGGCGTGTCGAAGAGCGAGGTCTATCGCGAGCTGCAGCGAGAGCGAACTCGCCACTGAAAGCCCTTGCTAGCCAGCTCTCTGCGCGCACGCAACGCGCGGAATGCCTTGCAGATCAGCTATAAAGCTGATCTTGTTCCAACCGGAAAGCAGCTCAGCCAGGGATTCCCGCTGGCCATGGCCGATTTCGAGCAGCAGCCACCCGCCGGGGGTGATCGCGGCCTTCGCTTGCGGGATTAATCGCCGATAGACATCAAGACCTTCCGGTCCGGCAAAAAGAGCTGAGGCCGGCTCGTAGTCGCACACCTGCGCTTCGAGCTCTTCGTCCTCTGCCACATAAGGAGGATTCGATACGATCATGTCGAACTGCTCTCCAGCAACGGCATCGAGCAGATTCGACTGCAAAAATCGAATTCGGCTCCCGACCGCATGTACTTCCGCGTTCTCTTGCGCAACAGCCAGCGCAGCCGGCGAGATATCAAGCGCGGTAATCGCGGCATTCGGCAGAGCATGCGCGAGAGCGACAGCAATCGCTCCCGATCCTGTGCCAATGTCGGCAATACGCAGTGGGACATCGCGATCCGCGCGCGCCAGAGCCGCCTCAACCAGATGCTCCGTTTCCGGGCGCGGGATCAGAACATCGGGGGTCACGCGAAAGTTCATCCCGAAGAACTCCTGCTCACCGATGATGTACTGGACAGGCTCGTGGCGTGCGCGGCGTGAGAGCCATCCATCGTATAGCGCCGCCTGCTCCGCAGTCAGAGCCGTCTCAGGATGCGTGAGCAGATAGGCGCGGTCGCAACCAAGCACGCGCATGAGCAGCAGCTCGGCGTCGCGCCGTGCAGATACCAAAGCACCGAGCTGCGCGGTTCCCTCAGCGAGCGCGGTCTCGATTGTGTCGAACTTGGCCATCGGGGCCGTTCACGCTGCCGCTGTCTCCGCTTCCGCCTTCAGGCGCTCCGCGTTGTAGTGCGCGGTCAGCGCGTCGATGACCGGCTGCAGGCGCCCTTCCATCACATCGGCGAGCTGGTGAATCGTCAGCCCGATGCGGTGATCGGTCAGGCGGTTCTGCGGGAAGTTGTACGTCCGGATCTTCTCGCTGCGGTCACCCGATCCAACCTGCTGCTTGCGCTCTTTCGCCTGCGCTTCGTGCTGCTTCTCCATCTCCACTTCGTAGAGGCGCGCACGCAGCACACGCATGGCCTTCTCGCGATTCTTGATCTGCGACTTCTCGTCCTGGCAGCTCACCACGGTATTCGTCGGCAAGTGCGTGATGCGGATCGCCGAGTATGTCGTGTTGACGGACTGCCCGCCCGGTCCCGACGAACAGAACGTATCGATGCGCAGATCCTTGGCTTCGATCTTCACATCGACGTCTTCAGCCTCCGGCAGCACGGCGACGGTGATCGCCGAAGTATGCACGCGGCCCTGCGTCTCCGTGGCCGGCACGCGCTGCACGCGATGGACACCGCTCTCGTATTTCATCTGCGAGTAAACCTTGTTTCCTTCGATGATGGCTATGATTTCCTTCATGCCGCCGACCGACGACTCCGAACTCGACAGCACTTCCACCTTCCAGCGGTGCTGTTCGGCAAAGCGCGAGTACATGCGGAAGACCTCGGCCACGAAGAGCGATGCCTCGTCGCCGCCGGTGCCGGCGCGAATCTCGATGATGATGTTCTTCTCGTCGTTAGGATCCTTCGGCAGCAGCAGCAGCTTGAGAGCCTCCTCGATGGCGGGCGCGCGCCCTTCGAGTTGCACAAGCTCTTCTTCGGCCATCGCGCGCAGATCGGGATCGCTCTCCTGCATCATGGCCTTCGCGTCGGCAATGCCGTGCGTCACCTGCTTGTACTCGCGATATTTCTCGACGACCGGCTCAAGGTCGCGATGCTGCTTCGCGATCTTCTGATACTTCTGCTGGTCGGAGATGATCTCCGGATCAGCCAGCTGTTCGCCCAGCGATTCATAGCGGGCTTCGATTTGTTCCAGACGCTCAAACATGGTCTCTTCTCACAGCGCAGTTGCGCTTTTTTATGGATTCAAAAGGGAAAATTGAGGCAGAAAACGGCTGTTGGCGGCGGGAGCCGCTAGAGAAGTGCGCCGGTGGTGAGCGTGAGCCGCATCTCGATTAGTTTACCGCTATTTGGATGCCGCAGGCGGAGAAAAGGCGCAAGCGGGCGTCTATAGTGTCAATCTGGACCCTGTTCTGAATGCAAGGCTCCCTTCTCCAATTCGCCGAGGTCTGCGACGCGCTCGCCGCGACGACCAAAAAACTCGAGAAGCGAGCCCTCATCGCGAACTACCTGCGCGGCCTTGGCGTCGATAACGCGGCCCGCGCCGCGCTCTATCTTGCCGGTACGCCTTTTCCCGAGACCGACCGGCGCGCCCTGAACGTCGGAGGCTCGCTGCTCAGCCGCGCCGTAGCCGAGATCAGCGAGGCCGACCATGCAGCCATGCACGCTGCCTATCGGCGCCACGGAGACCTGGGCGCAGCAGCCGAAGAGCTGGTGCAAAACCAACCTGCGCCCTCTGAAGCGCTGACTCTCTCGCAGCTCGAAGAAACGTTCGCGCAGATCGCGGCAGCGCGCGGCCCGGCGGCGAAAATGCCTCTCGTCCTCGAACTCCTGCGCCGCGTCCGGCCCATCGAAGCCAAGTACATCCTCAAGCTCATCTCCGGCGACATGCGCACCGGAGTCAAACAAAGCCTCGTCGAAGAAGCCATTGCCGCCGCCTACGACGCCGAGCCCGCCGCTGTGCGCCACGCCGCCATGCTCACCGGCAGCCTGCCCGAGGTTGTCACGATGGCCGCTGCAAAGACGCTCGGTGAAGCCCGCATGAAGCTCTTCCATCCTCTCGGCGTGATGCTGGCCAGTCCCGTTAGCACCGTGGAGGAAACGATGAAGCGCTTTGCAGAAGAGATCGCCGTCGAAAACGATACTGACCAGCAGACCGCGAGAACCTTAATTCCCGGGCGCGTGTCGATCGAGGACAAGTACGACGGCATCCGTGCCCAGCTTCACTGCGGCGATCCCGCCCAGCCGGGCCGCGTGGAGCTTTTCTCGCGCAGCCGCGAGGACTTGAGCGAATCTTTTCCCGAATTGATTGAGGCATTCGCCGCACTTCGTGAGCCGGTAATTTTCGACGGAGAGATCCTCGCCTGGAACCCGGGCGCCGGTCGGGCATTGCCTTTCACCGCCCTGCAGCAGCGCCTGGGGCGAAAGCGCGTGACGCGCGAAATGCAGGAAGACGTTCCCGTCATCTTCATGGCCTTCGACCTGCTCTCGCTCAACGGAAACCTGCTGCTCGACCTTCCCCTCTCCGAGCGCCGCCGGCAGCTTGAATCTCTCGTCGTCCGCTACTCCGGAGAAACCCGCAACTTCGAGCAGCGCGGCCAGTCGCTTCTCTTTGCGACGCGAGACGATGCGCAATCGGCATTCCCGAGACTCATGCTTGCAGGAACAACATATCTGCGCACCGCAGCGCAACTCGACCGGGCATACAACGACGCGCGGGCGCGCGGCAACGAGGGCGTGATGCTCAAGGCTCTCGACAGCATCTACCAGCCCGGCAAGCGCGGCCTTGCCTGGCTGAAGCTGAAGCGCGAACTCGCCACGCTCGACGTTGTCGTCACGGGCGCTGAGTTCGGACATGGCAGGCGCGTTGGAGTTCTCAGCGATTACACCTTCGCGGTGCGCGATGGAGAATTTCTCAAGAATGTCGGCAAGGCATACTCCGGCCTCACGGACGCCGAAATCGACGAGCTCACGCACTTTTTCCAGGAGCACACCATCGAAGACTTCGGCGGATTTCGAACCGTCGAGCCACTCAAGGTTCTTGAAGTCGCCTTCAATAACGTGATGCGGTCGAGCCGTCATTCGAGCGGCTTCGCGCTACGCTTCCCGCGCATTTTGCGGATTCGCGACGACAAGCCGGTCGACGAAATCGACACCCTGGCGCGCGTCGAAGAGATATACAACGCCCAGCCCGACAAGCCCGTCGGGTGATCTCAATGGCTATGAGTGTGGTCGTGGCCGTGATGCGCGTGTGAACTGACCGCCTCCACGGCCATCACACAGCCGTGAGCCACTTCACATTCGCCATGTTCGAACTGAATGGTCGTGTGATGGATGTGGAAACTCTCGCGCAGCATGCCGTTGATCTGTTCCAGGATGCGCGCACTCTCCGACGGCGGAATGTCGGCGATCGTCACATGGCTGGCCAGCGCGTGCGTCTGCGAGCCCAGGCTCCAGACGTGGAGATCGTGTATGTCTTCGACGCCTTCGATCCCTTCAAGAGTCGAGCGGATCTGGTGCAACGACAGCCCGCGCGGCGTGCCTTCGAGCAGGATATTGAGCGTCTCCCGCACAATTGCAATCGACGACCATAGGATCAGCGCGGCGATGCCCAGCGAAAGCGCGGGGTCGATCCACGTATGGCCGGTAAATAGAATCGCCACACCGCCGACGATGACCGCGGCCGTTGAGAGCGTGTCTCCCAGCATGTGAATGAAGACGCTACGCAGGTTTACATCCTGGCTGCATCGCCATAGCACGGCGGCGATCACGCCATTCATCACAACGCCCGCAGCCGCGACCAGCATCATCAGCCGGGGCTGAACGTGCACCGGCTCGCTGAATCGCCGGACAGCCTCAAAGCCGATCCAGACGCTGATGACGATGAGCGTCATCGCATTTAGAAACGCGGCCAGCACGCCTGCCCGGTGATAGCCGAAGGTCTTCTGGTCGGTTGCCGGCCGCGCCTGAAAATGAACCGCCACAAACGAGAGCACCAGCGCCAGAGCATCCGACGCATTGTGCCCGGCTTCCGACACCAGCGCAAGAGAGTGCGCGCGCAGACCCGCGACCAGCGTCAGCACCACATATGCCAGCGTTGCGATCAGAGAAAAGCGCAGCACGCGCTGCATTTTTTCAGTCGAAGCTGCATGTACGTGCATAGATCCAGTGTATCGGTGTTAGCCGGGCGGCTTCAATTGCCAACGTAGGGGACCGTGGCACGAGAGTTGCGCTGAGGGGCGCGCACCGGAACGGAGTTCGCCGTGTCGCGCAACCCGCTCCAGTTCTCAGCCACGACGATGCTGTTGATCGGCCGATGCGGATCGTATCGAACCGAGCATGGAAAGCCCAGCCGGCAATCGTAGATGTTCACGTAATCGCGCAAGTTTGTCACATCCTGCGAGCACTCATAGCTCACGCCCGCGACATCGTATTTATAAAGAATCAGTTGCATGCCGTTGGGACGCCCGCTCTCATGTGGATCGACATCGGAAATGTCGATGACGGTTCCGTCCAGGATACGGCCCGACTGCACAAGCTCCTGCCGCCGAAGCAGCTCCAGCTCTTCTTCCGAGGGCTTCTTCCGAAGCGCCCGATACGTGATGATGCCCCCGGCACACAGAGCGATCGCTGCGATGGCCCCCAGTGTTGCGGGGTCGCGCAGTGAGAAATCGCTCATCGGGTCCTCCGTCGGAGAGTGATACTTGAAGGATATCCCACCCCCGACAACCCTGCATCCCGCGCGCGATAGATTTACATTCGGACGAATCAGGATAGTTGCGAAATGGAACGCCCGTCAGCGCTCCAGCGCAGCCCGGTCCCACTGCGCAACGTCGGCCGCCGCGTCATACGTGCTCGAGAGAAACTCCATCAATGCATCATCAGGCGACGGCTCGCGCCGCAAATCCTTATATTTCAGGACGAATTCCCCGAGCGCAGCATCCCACAGCGCCGCGTCGGGCCTCGCTTTCCGGTCGGCCAGCCCGTCGGGAACCGGCGCCGCATAGCAATAGAACGCCGCCTCGCCATACCCGCCGTTCCCCGGCCAGAATCCGGCGCTGATCACTTCATGTGAATAGGCTTCACGCATGATCCTGTCGAATCCCGGCCGCTCCGGCGCGCGGCGGCCCGAGAATCGCGTTACAGCCAGATCGAAACTGCCCCAGAAAAAATGTACCGGGCTGACCTTGCCGATAAATCCCGACGAAAAGCGCTGAAAGATCGGCGTCACATGTAGCAGAATGTGCCAGAAGCGCTGTACGTATTCCGGATCATAGGCGGCGTGCTGCGTGTCTTCAGCAAAGGGGATCGGGTCTTTGATCTCGACAGGGACCGGGTTGATTTTTACCGATACGCCAAGCTGCGAGAGGCACGCGAGATATTCCCCGTAGAAATCGGCCACCGACTGCGCCCGCAGCGGCACTGCGAGCTTTTCACCAGAGCTCATGCGGAACAGCAGTTGATGTCCGTCAAAATCAAACTCTATCTCCAGCACACCCTCTGCGACTGGCATCGCCGCGGTGCTCAGCCCTCGAGCCGTCACATAGAGGGGCACATTCCACCAGTGTGCCTGCAGCGGACTGAGCGCCAGCCGCGTCTTGCCCACGATCTGCGTCCACATGTGCAGCGTCGATGCCGTCGCTTCCCACTCCTGCCATGGAAGATTTGGCCACGCATGATCGAGAGAGACGTTTGCTGCCATGAAACACCCCTGCGACGAGGAAGATAGGGCCCGTTAACAGGCCCTAATTATAAGCATTCCTGCTGATGCTAAAACTCGGCCCGCACCGGCGACAAAATCCTTACATTCCCCTGACAACAGCCGTCGCTTCGCCCCGTTATGTTCGTTATCGCGCGGCAGTGGCCGGAGCGTGGCGATCTTCTACGTTGCCCCACCATTCCTGCCTCGCTCAGGCTTCCGGATGAAACCGGACAGATTCAAGGAGGTAATCGCGGTGAAAAACTGTTTGAAAGCACTGATAACAGCCGCCGGATGCGTTCTGGCGCTGGCTCCGACGGCCACATTCGCTCAACACTACACCCAGACCAACCTGGTTTCCGATCTTGCGAACGTCAATGGACAGGCCGTGCCGGTTCAGGATCCAAACCTCAAGAATCCGTGGGGCCTGGCGCGCAGTGCGTCCAGCCCCTGGTGGGTAAATAACGCGGGAACCGGCACCTCTGCGCTGTACACCGGCACGGGAACAATCGTCGCGCCGCCCTCGCCTGTCGTGGTTCCGAATGCTCCCGGAGAGAAGGGTCCTTCCTCTCCCACCGGAATCATCTTCAACGGCTCTACCGATTTCATGATCAGCAATGTGCCCGGAAAAACTCCGGCGCCCGCCTCCTTCATTTTCGCAACCGAGAACGGCACCATCTCTGCATGGAACCCTGCTGTGACTCCGCTCGAGCTGGCGGTTAACGAGGTTGTGGAGAAAGGAGCGATCTTCATGGGACTCACCTGGGTCGAGATCGATGGAAAACACTTCCTGGCGGCCGCCAATTTTTCTCAGAACCGGATTGAGGCATTCGACACCAACTTCAAACGCGTTCATTTTCCCGAAGGACTTTTCAGCGACGACAGGCTGCCGCAAGGATTTGCGCCCTACAACGTTCAAGCGGTAGGAGACAATGTGGTCGTCACCTACGCCAAGCAGAGCCCGCAAAAGAATTCCGCCGATGACGACTGCGGCGAGGAGTGCGGCTTCGTCGACATCTTCAGCAGTCATGGTTGGCTCTTACAACGGCTTCAAAATGTTCCCGGAACCCTGAAAGCGCCCTGGGGCGTTGCGCTTGCTCCCCAGGACTTCGGGTTCTTCAGCCACGCTCTGCTGATCGGCAACCGGTTCGGCGGAACGATCGCAGCATTCAACATGACAGATGGACGCTTCCTCGGAAATCTGCTCGATGCCGATGACAGCCCGATCGCCATTCCGGGCCTGTGGGGCATCGAGTTCGACAATCGAAGCAGCAACCAGGCAAGCCCGTCTACCGGCCCGGCGCTGTTTTTTGCCGCCGGCATCAACGGCTATGCGGACGGCTTGTTCGGCACGCTGACACCGGTCGCAGCCGAGCTAAAGGCCGAGGATCATCAGTGAGGCGAAACCGGCTCTTATCGAGTTGATGGAAAGATTTTCGCTTTGCTTGAACGGGTGCTCCCCGATGTTGGCGAGGGTGGGGGCACCCGTCCTTTTATTCGTTGCGCAGCGCGCGCATGGGGTCGATGCGGGTAGCGCGCCTGGCCGGGATATACGAGGCCGCGAGCGCGACAAACATCAGCACAAGGGTCACACCCGCCATGGTCCACGGATCGTAGGCGCTTACTCCGTAGATCAGCGACCAGTGCGCCATGACCTGCGTGAGCGCAAGGGCCGCGATGAGCCCTGCACCCGCTCCGAAGATCGCCAGCCTGCCGCCCTGTTCGAGAACCCAGCGCAGAATGTCCGCGCGGTTCGCGCCCAGCGCAATACGGATGCCGATCTCCTGCGTACGCTGCCCCACGAGATAGGAAATGACGCCGTACATGCCGACCATGGCGAGAATCAAGGCTAGCGCAGCAAAGACTGCGAGCAGAATCATCGAGAAGCGGCGTGCAGCCAGCGTGCTCGCGATGATCTCTTCCATCGACTGCGGGGCATACACCACTTCTTCGCGGCTCATCTGCGTCATCGCGCTCTGGATGCTCTTGAACGGCGGCGTGGTCTCACCGCTGAAGCGCGCGAGCGCATCGACGCCCTTGGGGATAAGCGCAAGCTGCACCGGCGGCAGTTGCGCAAAAGCCTCGTAGAGCTCGGCACGCAGCGGATAGCTGGCGTCGCTGTCCAGTCCCCACTGGTTCACGTGGCCGACCACGCCCACGACCGTGGCCGGGTCCTCGAAGTTATCGAGATGGATCTGCCGCCCCACCGGATCGCCGGTGCCGAAAAACTTCCGGGCAAAGATATCGTCGATAACTACGGCGCGGGGCGCGTGCTCATCGTCCAGTTCGGTAAGGAAGCGCCCGCGAAGCAAAGGAATGCCCATCGTCTTGAGATATCCCGGCTGCACGATATACAGGATCGCCATGTGCATGTCGTTTTCGCGCGCAGGCTTCGGCTCCCCTTCGAGCCAGAAGAGTCCCTCATCGTCGTAGTACATGGGAAACGCACCCCACATCAGCGACAACGCCTGCACGCCCGGCGTCTCCGTGATTCGGCGGCTCACTTCCTTGATATAGGCGCGCACAGCATCCACATTCGCTCCATTCAGTGATGGCGGAGCGGCAAGGCTGAAGGTGAGCACGCCGTGCGGCTGAAATCCCGGATCGAGCTTCGACAGAACTATCATGCTGCGGATCATCAGACCCGCACCCGAGAGCAGAACGAGAGCGATCGCCATTTCGAAAATCACCAATGCGCTCTGCGTCCGGTGACGCGCGCCGGTCGCCCCGCGTCCACCGTCCTTGAGCGTCTCCTGCAGTGTGTTGCGGGAGACTCTGAGCGCAGGCAGCAGGCCAAAGAGGATGCCAGCGGCAAGCGACAGAACAAGAGTAAAGATCAGCACAGGCACGCTGAGATGAATTTCCGCGACGCGCGGCAGTCTGCTGGGCGCCAGTTTGAGAGCGGCACGCGTGCCCCAGCTTGCCAGCAGCAGACCAAGGCCGCCCCCAACAAGAGCGAGCATCGTACTTTCCGTGAGCAGCTGTCTGATAATGCGTCCGCGTCTTGCACCCAGCGCCATGCGGACGGCGAACTCCTGCGCGCGCGCATTGGAGCGGGCAAGGAGCAGATTTGCCACGTTAACGCAGGCAATGAGCAGCACAAATCCGACAGCAGCAAGCAGGACGAGGAGGATCGGCTGGACCTGGCCAACCACCGATTGACGAAACGGTATCAGCTTGGCTCGGATGCCGTGATCTTCCTCTGGAAAGGTCGCGGCCAGGCGATCGGAAACGTTGTTCATATCCGCCTGAGCCTGTTCCAGAGTCACGCCCGGCTTGAGGCGGGCGATTCCATGAATGCCCAGACCGGCCGCTCGATCCTTGAGTGCCGTGTTCGTCCACTGCCCGATGGGCGCGTAGATCTCGCTGGGCCGAAAGCTGCCTATCGACAGGTCGAAATCAGCCGGAAGGACGCCGACGATCGTGAAATTTCGGCCATCGAGCGTGAGCATCTTTCCGAGAACATCGGGTCTCGATCCAAACTTGCGCGCCCAGAAACCGGCGCTGATCAGGACCACCGGACTGCGGCCAATCTCATCCTCACCCGGAGCAAAGAGCCGTCCCAGTACCGGTTTTACGCCGAGTATGGAAAAGAAATCCGAAGAGACAAACTGTGCGGGAATGTTTTCCGCATCGCCCGTTCCGGTAAGAATGAAGCTGTAGATCCTCGACACGGCAAGCTCAGCAAGAGTCTGATTGTCCCGCTGCCAATCGCGAAAGTTGGGATAGGAAATCGAGCCGGTGTCGAAATTCGGTTTGCTCGCATGGACCGTGACCAGCTCCTCGGGATGCGGATACGGCAGCGGATTCAGCAGCACGCCATTCACAATGGAAAAGAGCGCCGTGTTCGCCCCGATTCCAAGCGCGAGCGTAATAACAATGACCAGAGCAAAGCCGGGATTCTTCCGCAACACTCGCAAACCGTAGATCACATCCTGCACGAGCGTTTCAAGAATCGGCAGCCCGCGCCGCTCGCGATGCGCGATCTTCGCCTGCTCCAGGCCGCCGAGCTTGATGAGCGCTCGCCGACGCGCCTCTTCTTCGCTCAGGCCTGACCGCATGCCGTCGTCGATGTGCATCGCGAGGTGGCCCTCGAGCTCGGCAGTGAATTCCTCAGCCGCGTGCCCTGCGCCGAAGATGCCCCGCAGACGAAGCAATAATGCCCGCAGCGTTCTCATCGCTCCCCCTACTCCGCGCGCAGCGCCTGCATGGGATCCACGCGCGATGCCCGCCACGCCGGAAGCAGACAAGCTGCTGTCGCAGCCAGCAGTAATGTCACAATTACGGATACAAATACAATTCCATCGAGCGGACGCGTGGCATAAAGCACCGACCGGATCAGCTCCGTCGCGGCAACGCTGCCGGCAATTCCCAGTACGAGGCCCAGAAACGCCGGCTTCAGGCCATCCAGCAGGACAAGCCGCAGCAATTGGCTCTGACGCGCACCCAGAGCGATGCGGATGCCGATCTCCGTCGTGCGCTGCGTCACCAGGTACGAGAGCACACCGTAGAGCCCGACTGCCGCCAGCACTAGCGAAAGGCCGGCAAAGGCCAGCACCAGCGTGGCAATAAAGCTCGAATTTGCCGTCGACTCACCCACAATCTCCTGCATGGTCAGAATGCTCGACAGCGGAAGGTCGGGATCCATCTGCCCGATCAGCTTTTGAATCGGGACAGCCAGCGCAGCCACATCGCTGTGCGAATGGACTACCAGCATGGTGTTGGTCGCCTGAATCGGATCCCCGGACAAAATCGGGAAATACATCATCGGCATGACCGGCTGATCCAATGCGATGAGCGTGTCGCCCACAACGCCTACCACTTCATAGGGGCCGGGATCGTTCCACTCCGGCGTTCGTCCAGCCAGGTGCTCGGCGCCCTGAATCACGATGTGCTTGCCGATGGGGTCCTCATTCGGGAAATAGGTGCGGACGAATTGCTCATTGATCACGACATACCTGTCGTTCGCCAGCCGCTCGTCCTCGGTGAAGACGCGGCCCCTAATCAGCGGAATGCCGATCGTCGAGAAGTACTCCGGATCGGCTGTCCTGTACACCGCGAACTGGTGCACTCCGGGGGGCAGCGGCGCATGCTCGGCAATCGACACGCCTGCATCGCCCAGGCCGCCGTCGCCCGGCACGATCGATGTCAGCCCGGCGCTCTCCACACCGGGCAAGTTGCGCACGCGCTCCAGCAGTTCAGTGTGAAAGGCGACGATCTTCGCCGGCTCGACATACTTCGGCCGGCGGAGGAAATACCTCATGGTCAGCACGTTGTCGGTCCGGCAGCCCAGATCGACCGAGCGCAGCCGCAGAAAGCTCTTGAAGAGCAGCCCTGCGCAGACCAGCAGAATCACCGTCAGTGCGATTTCCGCCGTCAGCAATGTTTTGCGCAGCGACGCGCGGGATGCGCCCCCGCCAATGGTGCGTGAAGCGGCCTGCAACGCGGAAAGCACGCCGCGCCCGGTGGCCGAAATCGCCGGCAGCAGCCCGGACAGGATGCCGGTCAGCAGTGTGATGCCAATCGCGAAGGCCACAACCACGCCGTCCGGATGCACTGCCTGAATCGCGGGCATATCCCAGCGCGTCGTGAGCCAGCGGGTAGCCCAGACCGCCAGCACCACCCCCAGCGCGCCGCCCGCCGCGCAGATCAGCAGGCTTTCGGTGAGCTGTTCGCGGCAGAGGCGCATGCGGCTGCTGCCCAGCGCGGTGCGGATGGCGATCTCTCTGCGCCGCGCAGCCGCGCGCGCTACCAGCAGGTTCGACAGATTCAGGCACGCGATCAGCAGGAGGCATCCTACCGCTCCCATCAATAGATAAAGCGGCGTTTTGACATCGTGCACCACATCATTCACAAGCGGTTGAGAGGTCACGGCTGTCGCGACCGGGCCAGAATTGTTGTAGCGAAGAAAGAGCTCGTGCTGCACGCCGTTCAACTGCTGCGTCGCCTGCTCTATCGTCACGCCCGGCTTCAGCCGCGCAATCACGTGGCCTCTATGCGTGAAGTGGCTTTCCACATTTTGCGCACTTTCTTCCAGCCGGTAAGGAACCAACAGCTCTATCACCGCATTGGGATAAGTGAACCACCGCGGCAGCACGCCCACCACCGTGTAAAGCAGCCCGTTGAGCCTGATTGCTTTGCCTACAATCAACGGATCGCCATTAAAACGTCGTTGGAACAGGCTCCAGCTGATGATGACGGTTCTATTCGCTCCCTGCCGGTCGTCGTCCGACGAGAACGGCCGGCCGAAAGCAGGCTCTACGCCGAGCGTCGAAAACATATTCCACGAAACGTACGCGGCGCTCACCATTTCGGGGAGCTCGTCCTTGTCGCCGGAGAGGTTATAGCCCGACCAGCGCCACATGGCCATCTGCTCGAAGCCATGCGACGCCTTCTGCCAGTCGTAGAAATCACCCGCAGCAACCGCACCAAACGGATCCGGATCATTCGGATTTTGCCCGTAAAGCGCCGCCAGCCGCTCTGGATCGGCAAAGGGCAGCGGGCGCAGCAGCACCGAGCGCACCACGGTGAAGAGCGCAGCGTTCGCTCCGATACCAATCGCTATGATGAGGATCGACACAATCGCAAATCCGGGATTCTTTCTAAGCAGGCGCACGCCGTAAGCCACGTCGCGCCCCAGCGCCTCAAGCAGCGGCAGTCCTCTACGCTCGCGATGCGCGATCTTCGCCTGCTCCAGTCCGCCGAGCCGGATCAGCGCCTGCCGCCGCGCCTCTTCGCGGCTCAGCCCCGCACGCACGCGGTCTTCGATGTCCATCGCCAAATGGGTCTCCAGTTCCGCCGCAAAATCTCCATTCGCGCGCCCGGAGCGAAACATCCCGCGCGCCCGCATCCACAGCGCTCTGAGTGCTCTCATCTGCCCTCTCATTCCGTGCGCAGCGCCTGCATAGGATCGATAGAAGCCGCGCGCCACGCCGGCACGTAGGCCGCCAGCGCCGCCACCGCGCACAGAAAAGCTGCCGCCCCGGCGTAAATCAGCGGATCGGCCGTGCTCCCCGTGAGCAGCTTCGCGCCCGAACCCATGGCGGAATTGGTAAAGGAAAGAGCGGCAAGACTCCGCGTGACTCCCAGTGCAATCAGCGCTCCCGCCGCCAGGCCAAACACAGCCAGCATCATCCCTTGCCGCACCACCATGCTCAGCACATCCGCAGGCCGCGCGCCCAGCGCCATGCGAATGCCGATCTCCTGGGTCCGCTGCGCCACCGAGTACGCCATCACGCTGTAGAGCCCGATCGCGGCCAACAACATTGACAGCCCTCCCAGCACCATCAACAGGCTCGCCGCAACCTTCTGCGGATAAAGCGATGCCTCGATGTATTCAGCCAGCGGCACCGCGTCGAAGACCGTCACGTTCGGGTTGATTTCCCGCACCTTCGACCTCAACTCTGGCAAGCGCAGCGATCGGGTTGCCGTGCGTTCTCACATAGAATGCAAGGTTCATGTCAGCTCGAAAGATCTGGCGGAAAGGCACGTAGAAATACGGCACCGCCGTCTCGCCCAGGTAGTGATATTTGCTATCCCTGGCCTCGCCCACCACCATGAACCACTTGCCCCATCCATGAACGCGGCGGCCCACGGGGTTCGCCCCCGCAAAGTAGCGGCGCGCGAATGTCTGATTCACGATCATCACCGGCTCTGAGCTCTCGTCATCATGCTCGGTGAAATCCCTGCCCTCGACGAGCGGGATCTTCATCAGCCCCAGGTAGCCGGGCGAAACCACATTGCGAAAAACCTTCATGTTCTCGCCGGGCCTGGGCACAAAGCCGGCCACCTTCAGGTCTTCCCACCAGCTCGGCTCAAATCCCAGCGGCACGCCGTCGGAATACGCCACATCCACCGTGCCCGGCACAGCCTCCATCTTTTCCCGCAGCCGCCGGCAGAATTCTTTCCGCTGCTCGAGATCGAGGCCGTTGGTCGCCAGATACAACTGCGACAACAGCACGTGATTCGGATCGAAGCCAGGATCGATCTGCCGCGTCTGCTCAAAGCCGCGGAGAAAGAGTCCCGCACAGACCAGCGCCACCAACGCCAGGGCCACTTCTGACGCGACCAGTACGGAACGCAGCCGGTGCCGTCCCCGCCCTGCCGATCCGCTGCGTCCGCCTTCGTTCAGTTTCGCGTTCAGCTCGACGCGGCCCGATTGCAGCGCCGGAACCAGTCCTGCGGCCAGCGTTACCACAAGGCATAGCCCCGCTGTGAATGCCGCCGCGCGCAGATTCAGCCCGCTGTCGAGCGTCAGCGACAGCTGCCCAGGTGGCAGGAGAAGCTTGAGCGCCCGGCTCATCCCGGGCATTGCCAGAATACCGAGTACCGCGCCCGTCGCCGTCAGCAGCAGGCTTTCGGTCAGCACCTGCTGGACGAGCCTCCAGCGCCCCGCGCCCAGCGCCAGCCGCGTGCTGAACTCCTTTTCCCGCACGGTTGCCCGAGCCAGCAGCAGGTTCGCCACATTCACGCACACAATCCCCAACAGCAGGACACACACACCCATCAGGATGGTCAGCGGACCTGCCAGCAGCCCCTGCGGCCCGAACGGCGACTTCCACAGCGGCACCACCGTGGCACTCATGCCCTCGTTGGTGTCGGCGTCGGCGACGGCCATGCGCTGCGCGAGCGCCGCCAGCTCCGCGCGCGCCTGCTCCGGCGTCACGCCCCGCTTCAGCCGTGCAATCCCCAGCAGGGCGCGGTCCTGGCGGTTGCGCAGCATCCATGGCTCAACGCTGCTCAGCACCGATCGCTGCATGTACGGCACCCAAAGATCGAAGGCTCGGCGGCCGTCGATCCGTGGAAATCCGGCGCGGCAACGCCCACTACCGTCAGCTCATGCTCGTTCACGCGGATCGCCTTGCCCGCGATTTGCGGGTCGGCGCCGAGATGCGAACGCCAGTATCGATCGCTGATGACGACCACCGGGAAGGCTCCCGGCTTGTCGCCATACTCCTCGGGCCCGAAGACGCGCCCGACCTCCGGCTTCACTCCTAAAGCCGTAAAGAAATCTCCGGAGACGAACTCGCCCCACACGCGCTCCGCATGATCTCCCAGGCCAACGCTGAAGGCTGCGGGGCGAAACATCGCAAAGCCGGAAAAGAGCTTCAGATGGTCGCGAAAGTCCATGTAGTCGGGATAGGAAGTCGGCACCATCTCGCCGTTTGGCGTCACCGAGGCCAGCGCGACCAATTGCTCCGGATGGGCCACACCGCTCAGCGGCCTGAGCAGCACGCTGTCCATCCAGTTGAAGGCCGTCGCGGTAGTGCCAATGCCCACGGCCAGCGTCAAAATCGTTACCGCAGCAAAGCCCGGATTGCGAGCCATCATGCGCAATCCGTACCGTGTGTCGTGCAGGAGATTCTCAAAAAATGGCAGCGTGCTTCGCTCGCGATACGCCTGCTTCGTCTGCTCCAAACCACCAAGTTTGATCAGCGCCTTCCGCCGTGCTTCTTCGCGGCTGAGCCCCGCCCGCACGCCATCGTCGATGTCCATCGCCAGATGACTCTGAATCTCGGCGGAAAATTCAGATTCGGCTCGGCCGTTCCCGAAGATCCCGCGCACCCGCATCCACAACGCTCTCAATTTACGCATCATCATTCCTATTCCGTCCGCAGTGCCCGCATGGGATCGACCCGCGCTGCTCGCCACGCGGGCAGAAATCCCGCAGCGATCGATATCAGCAGCAGCAACACCAATGCGCCTCCGATCGTCGCCGGGTCTTGCGGAGAAAGCCCGAACAGGAAGCTGCGCGCCAGGCGCATCGCGAACACCGACAGCACAGCCCCGATCAAGCCGCCCGCGCCGATGAGTAACAGCGTCTCCTTCAGCACCAGCCACAGCACTGCTGATCGTGACGAGCCAAGCGCCAGGCGCACGCCGATCTCGCTCGTCCGCCGCTCGACAATGTAGGACATGACGCCATAAAGTCCGAGGCAGGCCAGGCCAAGCGCCAGCAGTCCGAAGATCGATGTGAGCCGCGCAATCAGCCGCTCCTGCGCAAGATCGTCGTTGACTTCCGCGGCCAGTGTTGTGATGTCTACGATCGGAATTCTGGAATCGACCTCCGCAACCGCCTGGCGGACCTGCGCTGCGACCCAGCGCGGATCGCCGTGTGTGCGGATTTCAAGCCCATCGATGTTCCCAGGGTCCTGGGCGATGGGAAAATAAACTACCGGCGGGGCAGCTTCGCGAATGCTGTTCACACGCGCATCGCCAACCACGCCGACGATCTCAAAGCTCGCGCGCGTGTTGGTGTTATCGGAATAAAAGAACCGCCGCCCGATGGGATTGCCGCTGCCCAGAAAACTCCGCGCAAAAGTCTGGTTGACGATAGCGACTCTCGGAGAATCCGCGTTGTCTGCGCCGGCAAACTCTCTGCCCTGCTCCAGTCCCATGCCCACGGTCGCAAAATAACCAGGAGCAATGCCGTTCACCTGCGCCGTGGCCTTCGTCACCCCCCGGCCGTTCTCGCCGGGGATGAGCATATCGCTCGAGTCGTGGCAGCCGGCATCGAGCGAGCAGGTGGTCACACTGGCGGAGCGGACGCCCGGGATCGCCTCGATCTGATCCGTCAGCCGCTGGTACAGCGGCAGGAAGTCGCCGGCCTGGTAGTCCACCATGTGCGTGTCGAGATGCGCGCTGAGCAGATGCTCGCGATCGAAGCCGGGGTTGAGCCGGCCATAGTTTTCAAGCGTCCGCAGAAACATGCCCGCGCCCGCAAGCAGCACAAGGGAGAGCGCTACCTGAGCCGCGACGAGCGCTTTGCGGAGTGGCCAGCGCGATTTGCCGCCTTGCCCTGAGATGGATTGCGCGCCGGCCTTCATCACCGTCACCGGATCGACGCGCGCACTTTCGAGCGCCGGAGCAAGCCCGAACATAGTGCCTGTAGCAACGGCCACAACAAGACTGAAAGCCAGAATGCGCGCATCCGGCGCAAGGTTGAGTGGAATCGGCGTCGTCCCGGTCGACGCCCACTTCGGCAGCACGCTGGTGCACCAGAAGGCCACGGCAATCCCCAGCAACCCGCCCAGTATCGATAGCAGGAGAGACTCGGTCAGCGTCTGCCGGATAAGGCGTGAAGTGCCGGCGCCCATCGAGAGCCGCACCGCAAAAGCTCGCTGGTGCGCGGCGGCCCGGGCCAGCAGAAGGTTGGCGACATTGGCGCAGGCGATTAGAAGCACCATGCCCGCCATGCCCATCAGCAACAGCAGCGGTTGTTCGAAGTCGCGCCGCAGGTTTGCGAATCCCCGCTGTCCCGGCTCAAGCGTGAGTCGAACGTTCTTCATCCACTGAACATCGGCCACGCCCTGGAGGCTCTGTGCCACGCCATCCAGAAAGTCGCGGATTTGCCGGTTCAGGACCGCGGTCAGTTCGGGAAGGACAGCCGGGTCCTTGACTCGCACAACGAGCTGGAGCCAGCTGAGACGCTCCTGCGGCACCCAGGGCTGAAGCGGCTGCGCTGACCAGGCGCTGTAGTGGTCGTGGTACCGCACATCGTGCTGCATCGTCAACGGGATCCAGAAATCCGGCTCTTTGCCGGGGCGAGCTCCGAAGAATCCGCGCGCAGCCACGCCGACAATCGTGAACGGCACATGGTTAATCACCATCTTGCGGCCGATCACCGCCGGATCTCCGGCGAAACGCTTCCGCCAATACCCATAGCTGATGACCGCCACGGCGCTCCCGCTCAGCTTGGAATCGTCCTGCAGCGTGAGCAGGCGGCCAAGCACCGGCCAGGTCTCGAATACCTGAAAGTAGTTGCCGGAGACGAGCTGGCCCATCGCATGTTCTTGCTCCCCGCCGCCAATGCTGGTGTAAAAATCATCCGGCCAGCTCATGGCCGCGATGGGAGCTGACGCCGGCAGTTGACGACGAAGGCGATCAAAAAACGGCCAGGGATAACGGCTGTTCTCGGCAACGCGGCCGTTCTGCTTGACGAGGAAAAGTTGCTCGGGATGAGGGACCGGCAGCGACTTCAGCAGAACAGCATCAAGCAATGTAAAAATGCCGGTGTTAGCTCCTATCCCCAGTGCCAGAGTCACCAGAGCCACAGCCGTAAATCCCGGCGACCTGCGCAACTGCCGCATCGCATAGTGCACATCCCGCAGCAGGTCTTCCATCCACGGCAGGCCCCGCCGCTCACGATACGCCTGCTTCGTCTGCTCCAAACCTCCAAGTTTGATCAGCGCCCGCCGCCGCGCCTCTTCGCGGCTCAGCCCCGCCCGCACGCCATCGTCGATGTCCATGGCCAGATGGCTCTCGAGCTCGGCCGCAAATTCTCCATTCGCGCGCTCGGAGCGAAGCATCCCGCGCAGACGCAGCCACAACGCCCGCAGCCCCCTCACCTAGGCTTCCTCGGCCGGCGAGAGAAACCGGGCCAGGATAGCGGTCGTCTGCTCCCAATCAGCGGCTTCTTTCTTGACCTGCTTGCGGCCAGCGGCGGTCAGCTCGTAATACTTCGCGCGGCGATTATTCTCCGATGCGCCCCAGCTTGACCGGATGTACCCTTCCTGTTCAAGCTTGAGCAGCGCTGGGTAGAGGGTTCCGTAGTTGAGAGAGAGCAGGTCTCCGCTGGTCTGCTCGATGCGCCGCGCAATGCCATAGCCGTGCAGCGACCCCATCGCCTCCAGGGTCTTCAGAACCATCAGCGCCAGCGTGCCCTGCCAGACGTCCGCCTTGTTACCCACGAGTCCTCCTATTGCTATGCCATAGGACTATCTCACAGGGTCCTATGGGAATGCAATAGAAGTGTGACGAACGGGCTAACTCAAGACGCGTGTCGCCAGATCCACAGTCACGGTGTCGTCCGGAGTTTTCGTTGCCCCTCCGTCCGCTTCCGGGTGGAATTCGATGGTCAGAGTTGTGGATGTGACAACCACACGCAGATAGCCGAAATCGGTATCGTCATAGCTCTCCAGCGTGAGCGTGTCGTCGACTTTGTAGGGCGTGCGATAGTTGCTCCGCATGGTGGAGAGCGGCGTGTGTCCGCCACAGCCGGCCACGATGAATGGAATCTGCTGGCTGTCCACTGTCCGCGTAAAGCGCTGGTAGTTGTGCGAATGCCCCGAGAAAACCGCATGCGGCCACACCCCGGCAGCTGTACACGCGCTGTCGATGTCAGCGAGCATCTGCGGGCTGCCTCCGTGGATCGATCCGCCGGTGAAGGGTGGATGATGCACGGCGATGATCACCGCTCCCGCGTAATCCTCGCTCTTGACGCGCTCGAGGGCGGCAGTGAGAAAGTCAACCTGGCGACTGTCGAGAGCGGTATTGCGTCCCGTTTTCGTCCGAAATCACGCCCGGATCTTCGAGCACGTTGCTGTACACGCCGAGGATGCGCACAAATGGCGCGTCAAAGGTGTAGTAGACGCCGGGCTGGATCATTGCAGTCCGCACCAGGCCGCCTGCGTCGGGCGTTACCACCGGCTGGGCAGCGCAGAAGTTGTGCAGATAGGCATCGAGGGTCGGCGCCGGATCGGAGGCGTAGACCACGCCGTCGTGATTACCCGGTATGCCGAGGATCGGCGCGGGATACGAGCGGTATGGCTCGTAAAACTGGTCGTAGTAGTAGGTCGCCTCGCCGAAGTAATAAACGACGTCTCCCAGGTGATAGAAGAACGAAGGCACGTCGGCCGGATCCTCCTCAGTGAAGTCCGAGACCATCTTGTCGGCGACCAGCGATTGCGTCGAAGGGCCGTCTACGCTGCCCGTATCGCCTACGCAATGAAACACGATCTGACCGCTCGCGGTGATCGCGGCCGACATTGCCGCTCCCGCGCTGCCGTAAACCTGCGCCAGCGTCAAGCACCGGCTCGACCGCGCCGCCCGCCGGCTCCGGAACCGGCTCGAGACTGGCGAGTTCGGCAAAGCTTTGGTCGGTTACCGGATTCTTGAAGCCGCTCGGGTCCGGCGAAGGCGCCGGCTGCGCGAATACCGGCTGAGGCGCAGGTGGATCGACCGTCTTATTGCCTTTGCCACTTTTGGGGTGCTGCTTCTTAGGATGACGAGGGGAAGAAGGATATTTGGGCATCGAATTCTCTCTGCGGCTCACCGGACGGCAAGGATGGTCTCACAAGCTTCAGATTGAGCATAGAACCGCAACTAGCCATGTGAAATGAATTCCTGTTCATCTTGGGCGATTTTGACACTTTCTCGCTCGCCGTTTCGCACTCATCAAATAAGAGTGCCAGGAAATCTGGCATGTAACACAATTGGTGACTTGTCATCGGTAACAAATTCCGTACATTTGTCACTAAGAGGTTAAAGAAACCGGCTCCCCTTGCCGACGACTAAGTGCAACGGCAGGGGGCACGAACAGAACGACAGCGCACCAGTGGAGGTCGACATGATTCCCGAAGAACACGCACTTCGTCAGCTCTTCCATCACACGGTTTCAGACTGCTACGCCGAACATCTCGGCATTCGCGACCGGGAAGTGACCTCCTACGTCGCCGACCTGCTCACCGAGTTTTGCGTGGTTGAAAACCTCTACTGCATCCGCGACGCTGAAGGTAAGCCGGTCAAGGACGTCGCCCAGATGCTGAACGCTGCCGACCCGATCAATGGAACGGCCCCCTCCTTCGACGCCGAACGTAAGGTGCGCAAGCACATCGGCGACTACGCTCTCTTCTCGACCGGCATGTATCCTGAGGCCGTGCAGCGCTCAAAATTCTCCGGCGATACGAGCTTCCTTGAGATGGTTCGTACCGGCAAGGAAAGCTACTACATCGTCTCCCAGTTCAACCTCTTCGAGTACCAGAACGAAGCCCCCTTCTTCGCACGCCTCGCCGAAGATTTCGAGAGCTACATGTATGGCCTTACAAAAGTTAGAGGTGAACTGGACCGCATGGGCGCGCCGCTGCACGTGATGTAGGCAGATGCTGCGGAGAATCAATTTGCGATTATCCGTTCCGTGGTGACGGCTGCGGGTTGGGAACGACAGTAAAGAAATTGACCAGGTTCCCGTCTGGGTCTCTAAAGTAAATCGAACGCGTACCCCAGGGCTGGGTTGTGGGTTCCTTGACCCATGTCTTCACTACATTGTGCAGCCGGGAAAACTCCTGATCGACATCGCCGACTTCGAACTCGATGATGGCACTATGGTTTTCGTCTGGCCTCGCTGAGCCGGGGATGTACTTCTCCTGCGCATCACTCGAAAACAGCGCCAGCACTCCCCTCGGCGTGCGAAATTCAACATAGCTGTCACCATCCTTGTGCGCCTCAATCCCCAGGACCTGCGAATAGAAGGCAGCAAGCCGATTCACGTCGCTGGTAATCAGGCAGGTATTGATCAAGACAGGTGTATTGGGCTGCGCCGGGCGTGTATTGCCGGCTCCTACACGAGGCGCTGGCATTGAGGATCCAATCAGGACGCCGACCGCCAGAAATGCCGCCGGAATGAAAGACCTCTTCATGGCTGCACCTCGCTTCGCCTTTCAGGTTACCTATAGGATGTATTTCGACAGGTCCTGATCCTTCACAATATTCGCGACCATCGCGCGGACATACTCCGGATCGATCACCACCACTTTTTCCGTGCCACCGTCCACCGTCTGCCGTTCGCTGATCGGCAGAGGCACCGTGGCTCCAAAATCCGTTGCCGCGGCCAGTTGCAGCACGTTGCCTTCGCTCTGCGGCTGTGCCTTGGTCAGGTCGGGCGCGAGGAAGCTGATTTCGTCGAGCACTCGCTCCATGATTGTGTGCAGACGACGCGCTCCGATGTTCTCCGTGGTTTCGTTCACCCGAAAAGCGAACTGCGCCATCTCTTCCAGCGCCTCTCGCGTGAACTCAAGTTTCAGCCCCTCGGTCTCGAGCAGCGCGGTCGATTGCTTGGTCAGCGATGACTTGGGCTCGGTGAGGATGCGGATAAAGTCCTCGACGGTGAGCGAGTGCAACTCGACGCGGATGGGAAAGCGCCCCTGCAGTTCGGGGATCAGGTCGCTGGGCTTCGAAACGTGGAAGGCTCCGGCGGCGATGAAGAGGATGAAGTCGGTGCGGACCATGCCGTAACGTGTATTTACCGTCGTGCCTTCGACGATGGGCAGAATATCCCGCTGCACGCCCTCGCGCGACACGTCCGGTCCATGCCCGCCTTCGCGGCCCGCGATCTTGTCGATCTCGTCGAGAAAGACGATGCCAGAATTCTCAACCCGATCCACGGCCACGCGCGTCACCTGATCCATGTCGATCAGGCGACCCTCTTCCTCCTGCACCAGGTATTCGAAGGCCTCGGCGACCTTCATCTTGCGCTTCTTCGTGCGCTGCCCAAAAATGTTCGGCAGGACATCCTTCAGATTGATGTCCATCTCCTCAACGCCCTGGTTCGAGATGATCTCGAATGACGGCGTGTTGCGCTCGCGCACGTCGATCTCTACCGTGCGGTCGTCAAGCTTGCCCTCGCGAAACTGCTGGCGCAGCTTCTCTCTCGTTCGCTGATGCGACTCATTGCTCGCCGCCGGGAAGCTGAGCGTGTTGCCCTCAATCACCTTGGGTCCGGAGCCGGCCGGCTGCGCAGGCGCCGCTGGCGCGGGCGTGGGCGTAGGAGGAGGCAGCAGCAGGTCGAGCAGCCGCTCTTCGGCATTGAGTTCGGCTTTGTCTTCCACCTCTTCGAGCTTCTCTTCGCGCACCATGTCGATCGCGATCTCGACCAAGTCGCGCACCATTGACTCGACGTCGCGGCCCACATAGCCGACCTCAGTAAACTTCGAGGCTTCGACTTTAAGAAACGGCGAATTGGTCAGCTTCGCCAGCCGCCGCGCGATCTCCGTTTTGCCCACGCCCGTAGGCCCGATCATAATGATGTTCTTGGGCATGATCTCGTCGGCGAGATCGGGCGGAAGCTTCTGGCGGCGCATGCGATTGCGCAACGCGATAGCAACGGCGCGCTTGGCGGCATTCTGTCCAACAACGTACTTGTCGAGCTCGGCGACGATCTCACGCGGAGTCAGATCTTCAAGCGCCAGCTCCTGGTCTTCGGCGGTTCCGGGTAAATAAATAGCCATGCTGCCTGCTCCTTCCGGGCGGGCTTCTTCGCTGCCGCCTTCAGGCGTGCAGCTCTTCAATCGTGATCTGGTCGTTGGTGTAAATACAGATTTGCCCGGCGATGCGCAGCGACTTCTCGGCAATATCGCGCGCCGTCAGGTCGGTGTTCTCCATCAGCGCGCGCGCCGAGGCCAGCGCGTAAGACCCGCCGCTGCCAATCGCGGCAATGCCCTCGTCGGGCTCAATCACATCGCCCGAGCCGCTGATGAGGAAGGTCTGCGTCGGGTCAGAGACAATCAACAGCGCCTCCAGATTGCGCAGCATCTTGTCCGTGCGCCAGTCCTTGGCCAGCTCGACCGCGGATCGCCCCAAGTTGCCGGCGTACTGCTCCAGCTTGCCTTCAAAGCGGCTGAAAAGCGAGAACGCATCGGCCGTGGACCCGGCGAATCCTGCGAGTATCTTGTCCTGGTAGAGGCGGCGTATCTTGCGCGCCGAGTGCTTGATGACCGATTCGCCCAGCGTGACCTGTCCATCGGCAGCCATCACCACGCTGCCGTTGCGGCGCACACACACTACGGTTGTGGACCGGATGCGCAGTGGGCGGGCCTGATCAGCTTGAGCGGAGACGAAATTGCCGCCAGACTCGGCGGCGGGGGTAGTTTCCTGATTCGACATTCTTTTATTGAGTATAACGCAGTACACTCCGGGGCCTTGGCAAACCGGCCTTGGGCACGGGAACCGGGCGCGCGTCACGCAAAGTCCCGATCCGGAAGCATCCTGCTTCCGGGGCGTCCCGACTTCCCGACTCTTGTGCTGATCAGAAACTCAAAGATGCAACTGCGATTCAAAGGTGCAGCTGCCTGGGCCACTGACCGACGGGCAGCTTGCGGCGGATCGAGAAGCGGGTCCACTCAATCCAGCCGACTGACCCAAAGGCAGCCGAAGAAAAGCCAGGATTCGCTCCAGCCCAGCGGCCACATCGCCACCAGGAACAGCACCGATAAAGCCGCCCATTTAAATCCGCGATAGATGCGCGATCGCAAAGGCGTGTAAATCGGGAGAAACGGACCGTGAAGGAGTATTGAGAGACAGATGCCGATCGGCAACAGCTCGGCCGCGAGCCTGTTCGCTCCCCACAGCCATGCAATGATGCCTGAAACAAATGCAGCCACCGGCGAGCCAAGCACAAGCCACTTGAGGAAAGGGCGCGAACAGATTGCCCGGACTTCCGAATTTCCTCTGCGCAGAAACCGCGCCTCCCCTGATGTCAGAAGAGATTGCCGGTAGAGTCTGTTCGCCTTTCCCGGATCACCGAGAGCGCGGAGCGCCATCGCCTCTGCCTCCTGCAACGTCGCGCCGTTGCCGATCGCCTCATCCCGGCTCGCTTCATAGTGATCCAGAATTTCGGCCCTCACCCTTGTGTGCGACTCCGCTGAGAGACATTTGCTTGCCCGCATCAGCCACTGTTCTAACTCGGTCATGGTTATGCCTCCCCCAGAATCATCGTTACCGCCTGCGACAACTCGCGCCACTTCGCCCTATCCCTGGCAAGTACCCCGCGGCCGGCTTTGGTGATGCGATAACAGCGCCGCGAGCCTGCCATTCTCGACCGTTTCATACGACTCTACAAGCCCCTCGTTTTCCAGCTTGTGAAGAGCCGGGTAGAGTGTGCCCTCTTTGAAATCCAATACGCCCCGGGAGCGCTCCTTGATGCCCTGCGCGATCCGGTAGCCATGGCTGGGCTCAGCCGCGAGAGCTTCGAGTATCAGCGTGGGCAGTGTGCCTTTAAAGTTCATTGATACCTCTGTATCCTATGCATAGGATACACCGAACTGCCCGGACGTCAACCGAAAAGATTTGCGCTGTGGTTAAGCTCGGCGCTGATCTGCTCTTCCCGTCGGCGAAATCTTACTGCGGATTGGCCGGCGGCGGCGGCGGCGCAGGAGGCTCCCCGTTCTTCTGCTTGTCTTTGTCCTTGTGCCCGAAGACCTTGCCCATTTCCACCCCGAAGTGCGGCTCAGAGCGCGTGCCGGTGATGGTGATGGGAACCTCAGTGCCCGCTCCGTTCTTCATGAACAGCGGATCGGCGACTTTCAGGGCCCATGACTTCCAGCCCGTCACCATCTCGGAAACCTTCGCCTGCAGGCGCGCAGTTCCTTCAAAATTGAAGGTCTCCCCGTCAAGCGTATAAACACCATTCATCGCTACCTCTGCGCCCGGCACCTGGTAATCGAGGTTGTTTATGGTGATCTTCTGCTCCCCGAGTTCGAAATCTCCCTTCATTGAAGAAGCAATGTCTGGGAGTTCTCCTTCCTTGATCTCCTTAGCTTCCTTGGGCTTGCCCTGACCGCGCAGGCTTAACTCGTCTACCTTCGACTGAATCTTCTCGCTCGTGAAGTGCACATCGGCGATCTGAAAATTCCCTTTCAGATGGAGCCGGTCCAACACCGTTCCCTCACCCGGCGGCAAATGCATTTTGGTATGCATCACCAGATCACCCGTCATCACCGGAGGCTCAGTCTTCACTCCCAACCTCAGCATGTCGTCAATCCGTGCCGGCGAGATCGTCACATCCAGCGTGATGTCATGACCCGGAACCCCCTGCGCCCGCACCACGTCGCCTGACGCAAGAATATGCGAATGCGCGAGCATCGCATCGACCGGCAGCAGATGTGTATCGCCGTTCGTGCCATCTACGATTGCGTGAAACTTCGTGTGCAGCGGCATAGGATGGTTGGCGGTGGTCAGCCGGAAATCCGGCGTGTCCGTCTCGCCATCCACCACAATGTTGTTGAGCGTGCCGGTGTATACCCCCGTCGAGGAGAGGATGCCGCCAATGCCCTTGAGGGTGCTCAGGTCGGCATGGCTGAAGCTGTATTTGCCGCGCACCGGCGAGTCTCCCGGGCTATGCGTGTTGTAGGGACCGAAGTAGCCGGTCGAATCGATATCCCCGACCGGCTTCGGATTCGTAAGAATGGCATGAAACTGCATCGGCTGATTCGCGCCCACTGAATTCATGCGCAGTTTGCTGATCTCAAAGTCCAGCGGGACCTTTCCCGGCTTGCTTGTGCCCAGAACGAGCCTGGCATTGTCGATATCCAGCTCGTCAACCAGGATCTCTATCTTCCCCGAACCCGAGCCACCTTGGTTCAGCTTCGGAATATCGTGCCGCTGCTCTTTCGGCGGCAGATTGATGGCCAGCCCCGAGAGCCGGACCAGTCCCACGTGCATCGGAGTGCGGAAAAGATCCTGCCAGCCTGTCCTGAATGAGAATTTGTCGACCGAAAAAAGTGGCTGCTGCATGTCCAGATGGTTGGGATACAGCTTGAGGCCGCCGCCGTTCACTTCGAATCCCTGAAGCACCGAGACATCAAAGGTAGCTAGCTCCACGCGGCTGTCGAAACGCGTCGAAAGCGTATTGATCACCCGCGCGCGCAGGATCGGCTCAGCGCGGCGGAAATAGATGGCTACGACGGTAAAAGCGGCGGCAGCGAGCAAAAACAGGACTACAGCAATCCACATAAAGACACGAACCATCCGCGACCGTCGCGGCCGAGATGGCCGCTCAGACATATCGGCCACTTTCTCTCCCTCCCCCAGGTTTTTGGCCAGGCATTAAGGGGTTAGAGGCAATTTTATCCGCATGCGTTGGTTTACCATGCTCCCTACGCAGGTTTCGGAAGGCAGCGGATGCAGAATGTCGTCGTTGGCCTCGGTGAATTGCTCTGGGATATGCTGCCCGCCGGAAAGCGGCTTGGCGGCGCACCCGCGAACTTTACCGTGATGTCGTCGCGCCTGGGCAATCGCGGCGTGATCGCCAGCCGTCTCGGAAACGACGCACTCGGGGCCGAAGCGCGCGACATGCTCCAGGCCTTACCCGCCGATGTCGGGCTCCTTCAGATAGATGCCGCTCATCCCACCGGCACCGTCGGAGTCGAGATTCACGACGGCGAGCCGCACTACATCATCCACGAGCCCGCCGCCTGGGACTTCATGGAATGGACGCCGGAGTGGCAGGCTCTGGCCGAATCCGCCGACGCCGTCTGCTTCGGCTCTCTGGCCCAGCGCGACTCCGACTCCCGCGCGACCATCCGCGAGTTCTTAGCCGCCACGCGCCCCGAGTGCGTACGCGTCTTCGACGTCAATCTGCGCGCCCCCTTCTTCAATGCCGATGTCATCGCAGCCTCGCTTGCCTCGGCTACCATCTTCAAGCTGAACGAGCTCGAAGTTCCGCAGGTTCTTGCCATGCTGGATATGCCTCAACCTGCCGACTCTGACGAGGAGGCCGCGCTCCTCTCAGCCGCTCGGGCCCTGCTCCAGAAGTACCCGCTCCAACTCGTCGCCATCACCATGGGAGGCGAGGGCAGCCTGCTGGTCACCCGCGAAAACTTCCATCGCCATCATGGAGTTCCCATCAAAATAGCCGACACAGTGGGTGCAGGCGACGCCTTCACTGCGGCTCTTGTCCACGCGCGCCTGGCAGGCGCTTCTCTCGCCGCGATGAACGAGGCCGGAAATCGCTGGGGCGGATGGGTAGCGTCGCAGCCTGGCGCCATGCCGCCTCTCGACAGCGTCACCCTCGCCGCGATCACTGACCAGATTCGCGCCGCGCTCGACGACGAGAAGTTGTCATGAAGCCTCGAAAAGATGTATCGTCGCGTGAATAAATGACACATTTTCCGACCCCTCAGGAACGCCGGGCACTGGGGCGCGCGCGCCGCAAACAGCTCGCCCGCCAGGAACATTCACAGTGGAAACCCGAGGACCGGCGGCACACGCCGCTGGATCTTCTCCAGGAATCCATGCGGGGCCGCGTTCCCCAGCTGGTCACCCTCAAGTACGAGCGCATGCTTGAGTCTCCCTTCGGCTACTTTCGCGGAGCCGTCCCCGTCATGGCCGCCGATCTGGCCACCCTGCCCAATACCGGCATAGTCAACCAGATCTGCGGAGACGCCCACATACGGAACCTCGGCGCCTTCGCCGCCCCCGACGGCCGGCTGGTCTTCGACATCAATGACTTCGACGAGACCGTGCGCGCCCCCTTCGAGTGGGATCTGAAGCGGCTTTCCACCAGCCTCGTGTTGGCAGGCCGCGCGATGGGCGCGAAGAAATCCCCCTGCGATTCTGCCGTCCACGCCTTTGCCGAACGCTACCGCAAGTTCATCGATAATTTCGCACGCATGCCGCTCACCGAGTTGGCCCGTTATCAGGTCCACCGGTTGCAAAGAATCAATCCGGTGTCGAAGGCGCTCCTGAAGGCGGAGCGCAGCACTCCCCTACACAATCTGGATCAGCTGACGACACCCGCAAATGCACCCGTTGAAAAGCGCAAATTCAAAGACCAGCCGCCGCTGCTGACGAGGGTCAACGCCAGCCAGCGGCGCGCCGTGCTTGCATCGCTCGTCGAATACAACCAGACCCTCCAGCCGGAACGCCGTCACTTCCTCGCCCAGTACTACCCGCTCGATGTGGCTTTTAAGGTCGTGGGAACCGGGTCCGTCGGCCTGCGTGACTACGTGATCTATTTCGAAGGCAATGGTCCCGGCGATCCGCTCTTCCTGCAGATCAAGGAACAACCCGGATCGGCCTATGCCCCTTATGTGAATCCCGATCCGTTGACCTCTCACCAGGGACAGCGCGTCGTCAACGGACAGCGCGCGATGCAGTTCCAATCTGACCCCTTTCTCGGCTGGACGACGATCGCCAATCGCCAATATGAGGTTCGCCAGCTCAACGATCACAAGGGCAGCATCGCGATCGAGGACCTGGCCGGAGACGGACTGGTCGAATACGCCGAGATGTGCGGCGAACTGCTCGCCCGCGGACACGCCCGCTCGGGTGACGCTTGCGTTCTCGCCGGCTATCTCGGCGCCGGGGAAAAACTTTGCGATGCTATCGTGCACTTCGCCGACGCCTACGCCGACCAGACCGAAAAAGATTGGGAAGAGCTGAAAATCGCCAGAAAACCGCAGGCCCGGAAGAGCACACCCGTAAAGGTGAGCAGGCTGGCGAAGAAGCAAGCGAAACCGCAGACCAGCAAGTCAGCGACTTAGCGGACCGCTGGCACTCACGGCTTCCCGCCACTCATATTGGGCTGGCGTTTCTGAATCGTCGGGAGAGCGCGGCCATCGGGCACTCTCTTATACGGTGCCGAAGGCGCGGATCGCTGGACGCGTAGTCCCCCGGTAAAATAGAACCATGCTGCAACTCGCCGGGGCCGGCAAGCGATTCGGCCCCAAGCTTCTCTTTCAGGATGCCAACTGGCTGATCACTCCCAACGAGAAAACCGCTCTCGTCGGCGCGAACGGCACCGGCAAATCCACGCTCATGAAGGTCCTTGCCGGGCTCGACGGCCTCGACTACGGTCAGGTCCAGCGCACTAAAGGCATGAGCATCGGATACCTGCCGCAGGATGGCCTCGCGCTCTCCGGCCGCACCGTCTTCGACGAATGCCTCTCGGTCTTTGACGAATTGCTCGGCCTTGAGAAAGAGATGGAAGCAGTCGCCACCTCGCTCGCCGAGCTCGACCCTGAAAGCGCGGCCTATGCTGCCGCCGCCGACCGCTTCTCCGAGATCGATTCGAAATTTCGCGCCCATGATGGTTACGCATTAGACGCCCAGGTTGGCACTGTCCTCACCGGACTCGGCTTCTCGAAGGAAGACTGGCGTCGTCGTACCGAAGAATTTTCGGGCGGCTGGCAGATGCGCATCGCCCTCGCCAAGCTGCTGCTGCAAAAGCCCAGCCTGCTGCTGCTCGACGAGCCGACCAACCATCTTGACCTTGAGACCCGCAACTGGCTCGAAGACTATCTGCGCACCTATCCCAACGGATACATCCTCATCTCCCACGACCGCTACTTCCTCGACGTCACCGTCGATAAAATCATCGAGATCTGGAACAAGGGCCTGCACGTCTACCACGGCAACTATGAGAAGCATCTCCAGCAAAAAGCCGAGCGTCGCGCGCAGATCGAAGCCGCCTACCGCAACCAGCGCGAGCGCATCGAGCAGCTCGAGGCCTTCATCAGCCGCTTCCGCTACCAGGCCACCAAGGCCAAGCAGGTCCAGAGCCGCATCAAGGAGCTCGAAAAGATCGAGCGCATCGAGATTCCGCTCGAAGAGCCCATCATCCACTTCACCTTTCCGCAGCCGCCGCCTTCCGGCCGCACCGTCGTCGAGGTCTCCGGCCTCTCCAAGAGCTATGGCCCGAAAGAAGTCCTCAACGACGTCAGCTTCACCATCGACCGCGGCGACCGCATCGCTCTCGTCGGCGTCAACGGAGCCGGCAAGTCCACACTGATCCGCCTGCTTTCCGGCCAGGACATCCCCAGCAGCGGCACCCTCAAGCTCGGCCACAACGTCCTCGCCGAATACTTCGCGCAGGACCAGTACAAAGTGCTCGATCCCTCCGTCCGCATGCTCGACGATATCGGAGCTATAGCACGCAAAGTCCCGGAAGCGGAACTCCGCGGCCTGCTCGGATGCTTCCTCTTCTCCGGCGATGATGTCTTCAAGACCCTCGGTGTGCTCTCGGGCGGCGAACGCAACCGCTACGCCTTGGCGAAGATTCTCGTCAGCCCGGCGAACTTCCTCCTCCTCGACGAGCCCACGAACCACCTCGACCTTCGCGCCAAAGATGTTTTGTTGGAAGCCATCAAATCCTTCACCGGAACCGTCATCTTCGTCTCCCACGACCGCTACTTCATCGACCGCCTCGCCACCCGCGTCTTCGAAGTCGCAGACGGCAAGGTTAACGTCTACCCCGGCAATTACGAAGATTACCTCTGGCGCAAGGAGGGCGGAGCCGAAGCGCTCGCCGCCGCAACTACCGCTGCCGAGACTCCCGCTGCTCCCGTCCTCTCAACGCCGAACGGCCACACCACCGAACCCGCCGCAAAAGAGCCTGTCCGGCGCGTGAACCCAATCAAGTTGAAGCAGATGCAGGACCGCCTCAAATTTGTCGAAGAAGAGATCCCCCGCCTCGAAGCCTCCATCGGCAATGCCGAGCAGTCCCTGGGCATCTTCATCAGCGCCGAAGAAACCGCCCGCGTGTCGCGTGAGCTCGACGACTTGCGCGAGCGGCACGCTGCGCTAACTGGTGAATGGGAAGACGCTGCAGTGGAACAGGTCGGATGACAGCCAGCTATGGAGACAACTCAGCTCTTTTGCGCGAAGTCTCTTGTTCTTAGACGGAACTCAGGCATAATCGAAGGTGATGCCACCTCTCTGGAAGCCCGACAGCTGGTCTGAGCGTCTTGCCGAACTCGAAGCGAGAACCGGAGACCTCAAGGAAGCCCCCCTGCGTCACGACGTTCGCTCGCTCGGCATGCTCCTTGGCGAGGTGCTCCGCGAGCAGGCTGGTGTTCCGCTATTCGAAAAAGTCGAAGAGCTGCGCCTCTCCGCCATACGCCGCCGCGAAGCTCTCGCAGAGAGCTCGCTTGAGGACGCCGAAGAGCTGCTGCAGCATGCCGTCACCGGTATCAACACGATGCCCGCTGATCAGGCCTACCAGTTGAGCCGCGCCTTCGCCTTCTACTTCGAGCTCATCAATCTTGCCGAGACCAACCACCGCAAGCGCCGCCGTCTTTCGCTCCAGCTCAGCGGAGAAACCGTAGCCCAGCGTGGGTCCTTAAGAGGAACCCTAAGAGCTATGCGCCGCGTCGGCATTTCTGCCGACGAAGCCCTCCACTGGCTGCGGCAGGTCTTCATCGTTCCCGTCTTTACCGCGCACCCCACAGAGATCGCTCGCCGCTCCGTCCTAACCAAGCGCCGCCGCATAGGCGAGTTTCTCGAACAGCTCGACCGAATCCCCATTCCTGACGAGCAACTTGGCATGCTTGAAGAAGCCCTGGCCGCCGAAATCACGGCGCTGTGGCAGACCGACGAGGTGCGCAGCAGCCGCCCCAAGGTCGCCGACGAAATCAAGATGGGCCTCGATTACTACGACGTCTCCATTTTTGAAACGCTGCCCGGCCTTTATCAGGAAGTCGCAGCCGCGCTCAAGAGCGAATACTCGCTCGACATCGACATTTCGCAGCTGCCCCTGCTTCTCGCCTTCGGCTCATGGATAGGCGGCGACCGCGACGGCAATCCATTTGTAACTCCAGATGTTACAAGAGAGGCGATCCGCGATGCGCGCGCCCGCCTGCTCGCTTACTACGATCGCCGGATGCAGCTGGCCATCGATCTGCTCACTACTTCGTCCCAGCAGTTGCCGGTGAGCGCAGAGCTGCAGGCGCAGCTCGATTCGTATCTGAACACGTTACAAATAAGCCCAGCGCAGGTCTTCGGCAGCCATTTCCAGTTTGAGCTCTACCGGCGCTTTCTCGTCTGCGTCCACTCGCGCATACTGCGCACCGCCGGCCAGCACACCCCGGACGCGGAGAGCCTCGAGGCCTCGCTCACCTCCCTCCCGTCCTACTGCTCCGCCGCCGAATTCCAGCACGATCTCGAGATTCTCCGACGCAGTCTTGCCGAAAACAACGGCCTGCGTCTCGCGCAGACCCTCATCGACCCGCTCATTCTGCTCGTCCGTACCTTCGGCCTGCACCTGCATACGCTCGACGTTCGCCAACACGCGCGTATCCACCAAAGGGCTCTCGAAGAGGCCTCGGCCTGGTGTGGGCAGAACGCCGGCACCGTTCCGGGTACACTCAGCGCCGAGAGTCGCGACGTTATCGAGACCTTTCGGGCCATCGCCGAAGTAAAAACTGGATGCAGCCCCGAAACCATTCGCCAGTACGTCATCAGCGGAGCCTCAAACGCCGAAGATGTGCTCGCTGTCGTCTGGCTTGCGCGCCTCGGAGGCGTTGAGGTTGCCGCCAGCGGCAGCGATCCCGGCCTCATGCCCGTGCCGCTCTTCGAATCCATCGAAGACCTTCAGAACGCACCCGCCGTCTGCCGCAAGCTGTGGAGCGCGCCGGATTATCGCAAGCTGCTCGCGACCTGGGACAACACTCAGGAAGTCATGCTCGGCTACTCCGACTCCAACAAAGACGGGGGCATGCTCACCAGTACCTGGGAGATCTTCCGCGCCCACCGCGCCCTTCACGAGGTCGCGCACGAGTGCGGCATCAAGCTCCGTCTTTTTCACGGCCGCGGAGGCACTGTCGGGCGCGGCGGCGGCCCCACGCACCGCTCCATCTATGCGCAGCCTGTCGGCGCCTTCGACGGCCAGATTCGCATCACCGAGCAGGGCGAAGTGCTCAACTGGAAGTATTCCGACGTGGTGCTCGCCGAGCGCAATCTCGAGCTCATGATCGCGGCATCTCTCGACGCACTCGCCCGCCCCAATGCCCGCGATCCCAAGGGACATCAATCCGGCGTGCTTCTCCCCGATTGGGAAGCGGCCTTCGACGCTCTTTCAGCCACCGCCTTCGATTTCTACCGCGCCAACATCATCGACGATCCCGAAGTCCTTCACTATTTCGAGGTGGCGACGCCTGTAGCCGAGCTCGAGCACGCCAAGATCGGCTCCCGCCCCGCCCGCCGTGGCGGAAAGGCCAGCTTCGCCAGCCTGCGCGCCATTCCATGGGTCTTCGGATGGACGCAGAGCCGCCAGCTCGTTCCCGCTTGGTTCGGCGTGGGCCACGCGATCGAAGAATATTCCAGGCAGCCCAGCGGCACACCCCTGCTACGGACCATGATGGCCGAATTCCCGCTCTTTATCGACCTCATCCGCAACGTCGAGATGGCGCTTGCCAAGGCCGACCAGGGCATCGCCTCGCTCTACGCATCCCTCGTTCCCGAAGCCGACCTCCGCGATCGCGTTTTCTCGAAACTGAAGGCTGAATTCGAGCGGACCCTCAACGCGGTCCTCGCCGTCACTGGCCAGCGCGAGCTTCTTGAGAAAAACCAGGTTCTCGCCCGCTCAATCCGTCTGCGCAATCCTTACGTCGATCCCATGAGCCTCATCCAGGTCGACCTGCTACGCCGCAAGCGCGCGGGCGAGGATACTGATGAGGTCAATCGCGCGATCTCCAGCACCATCAACGGCATCTCCGCCGGACTGCGCAACACTGGATGACGCGCCCGCGCCAAGCTCTTCCCTGAATGGAAATCGGCAGCCCCGCTCCCGCCCAAAACGGGAGCAGCGTTGGAAAACTCGCCTTTCGCTGCTCATGCGCACCCGTTTCAGCTCTATGCTCTCTGCATGAAGAGGTGCCCATGCAGCCGCTGACTGCGCCCGCCCTAAAGCCGGCAGACGATATCGAGGCCGTGCTCGGCCGCTTCCAGGCCTGGTCCGACTTTCGCAGACCCAAAACCCCAGCCGAAGACATGATCGACGGCGTGCGCGAGCTTTCCTACGAGGAAGCCCTGCAATCGAGCCGCAGCCGCTGGCAGGCGCGCACCGAATCGCCTCGCAACAATCCTAACCAGTCCTTCGTCGCGAGCCCTGAGCCTGAGCCGCAACTGGAACAGCCGCCCTTGCCGATCCAGGAGACCTTCCGCATAGACGCGGCCTTCGCCAAATATGCGGCATTTGACGACGAAGCCCTCGCGCCCGATACCGTGACCCGCAGCAGTGCATCCGAATCAGGCCCAGATGCCGAATCGCCCGCCGGCACCAAGTCTCCCGCATCGCCGCCAGTCTTCGGAACCGTGCTCGCTGAAGCCATCTCACCCGATACCAGCCCCAGTCCGGATATCAGTCCCAGACCCAACCCCAATCCCAGTCCCGATCCCGGCCCGCTCGCGCTTGTCTGGCCGGTCCCAGCCAGGTCGGAGCGCCAGGTTTCGATGTCGCTGCGTGTTGCCGCTTCCGAGCAGGCGCTGATCAAGGCGCGCGCCGCCGAAGCCGGACTTTCCGCCTCGGCCTATCTGCGCCAGTGCGCCCTGGAGGTGGAGAAATTGCGCGCCCAGGTGCACCACACGCTGGCCGCCCTCGAACGAGGCCCAGGCCAGACCCTGGACCAGAATGCAATTCGCAGCCTCGCAGCCGGGTCGCCGCCGATCCAGATGTCCCCTCCCGGATTCCTCACGCGCCTGCGCCAGCGCTTCTTCGGCAAATCCGCCCCGCTCGGTCTCCGCGCCTGAGGTCACTTTTCACAGCTTTACGGCCTCGCTTCGAAGACCATGTTGAAGGGAGTCTCGGTTGCGCGGCGGAAGTGCTTGAAGCCTCCGGCGGTGACGGCCTCGGCGATCTTCTTCTGGCCGGCCTGCGCGCCCAGTCCGGCGCCGACCTCTTGCGAGAGCGATGCCGGCACGCAGATCACGGTTGAGGCGGAATAGTAAATCCGGCCGACCGGGTTCAGATTGGCGGCGACGTCGTCGCCGGCGATTGGTTCGACGATCATCCATGTGCCATCGGCGGAAAGCGCCTCGTGCACATGCCCGGCCGCTCCTGCCGGATCGCCCATATCGTGCAGGCAGTCGAAGCAGGCGACGAAGTCGTAATCCTTACCCGGAAAGGCCTTCGCCGGAGCCACGTCGAAGTGCACGCGATCCGCGATTCCCGCCTTCTTCGCCTTTTCGCGCGCCGTGTCGATCGAGGCGTCGTGATAATCGAAGCCGAAAAATTCCGACTCAGGATAGGTCTGCGCCATCAGCAGCGTCGACGCGCCATGGCCGCAGCCGACATCGGCGACCCGCGCCCCGGATTTGAGCTTTGCCTCGACGCCGTCGAGCGCCGGAATCCAGCTCGTCGTCAGATTTGCCAGATAGCCGGGCCGGAAAAAGCGCTCGCATCCGTGAAAGAGGCCCGGCTCATGCTCGTGCCAGCCAAAGCCTTTGCCAGTGCGGAAAACCTCTGTCAGTTTCTCCTCGTCTTTCATGCACGAGGCGACCATGTGATAGAAGCCGGGCAGATGCACCGCGCTGTCGTCCTGGGCCAGTGCAAATGACTGCTCGGGCGTCATGTAATAGGTGCCGGTCGCCGCGTCGTATTCGACATACTTCGAAGCGGCGTTGGCATTGAGCCACTCGCGCACGTAACGCTCGGCGGTGCCGGTGCGGCTGGCGAGTTCGGCGGGAGTAAATTTCTCTCCCGCGCCCATGGTGCGATAGAGATTGAGCTTGTCTCCAATGACGATCAGGGCGGCGTGCAGGGCAGCGCCCATGTCGCCAACGGCTTGGCCGAGCAGGGCGTGAAGCTTGTCCATATCGAGCGGACGGTTTGCAGCTGGGGTAGTCATGAATCTTCTCCTTGGGAAATGAAGTCCTGCGGTCGCCTGGGAGGAAATGCCGGCAAGGTTATAAGAATCGCGGCGCGGGCCACCATAATGACGTGGGTGGGCCATTATTACCACCCGTTAGCTATGCAGGCAAGCATCTCATCGCGCGGTCGTGGTTGGGTTTGAATTGTCCGCCAAACGGGCTATTCGGATAAGAATACGAATTACTCACTCCGCGACGTGACATTCCAGCGAAGTTTGCCCCTATTCTCACATAGCGTCGAAACATGTCCGGAGTTACCCTCTCGCCTGCTGGAAATAGTCTCTCTCATCACCGCAAGCTCACGCGGCATCGGAGCCGAGACCGTGTGCCTCTTTCGCCTGGCCGGAGCCAGTATGCGGTTCGAATAGCGCAGCGCAAAGGCGCCTCCCGACGCACTCGTTGGAGGATTGCAGCGCCATGTTGCCGATGCAGCAGATGACCTGGCGAGCGATCTTTCGGCTTCGTGGCCAGCATCTAATATTATCCGTGGCGGTGCTCCAGCTTGATAAAGGTGTCTCATCAACGTATCGCGCAACATCTGCCCAGGAGAATTCCAGGAGAATCAACGTGACCCATCTCGACTCAATGTTGGAACGTAACAAGGACTTTGCTGCCCGGCAGTCTGCTGCGGGCACGCTCATGCCCTCGCTTCCAGGGGCGATGCCGAATGTAAAGGCGATGATCATCGGTTGCGCGGACATGCGCGTGGATCCGGGTGATCTACTCGAACTTAAACCAGGCGAGGCGGTCGTGATCCGGAACATCGGCGGCCGAATCACGCCGGGGGTGTTGGAGGAGTTGGCTCTGCTCGGACGAATTGGCGAGGTTGCGGGAAAGGTTCCTGGAGGAGGCGGGGAGTTTCACATTATCGTGCTTCAGCACACCGATTGCGGCATCACTCGCCTTGCAGGCGATCCCGCCATGGTCGCGCATTATTTTCAGATACAGGAAGGGGAAGTAAAGACGAAAGCGGTCACCGATCCGCGCGCGGCGGTTGCCGTCGACGTTGCTGCGCTCCGGGCGATTCCCGCATTGCCGGGCGGGTGGCTTATCTCCGGCCTCGTATATGATGTGGCGACCGGGCTTGTTGATGTCGTGGTACCCCCCGCGCCGATTCGTACTGCGTAAATATCAAGGCGTCAAAGACGGAGGGATACCTGTGCGGTTGCGTTCGGCAATACCGAAGGCACACTACGCTGTGCGGCTCTCCGCCTGCAAGACCAACTATGTGGAACCACATGCTTGACGTGTAGTGCCCTCTATAGCTCTGCGATCTACACTTCGATAATCTCAAGTCCATTGGTGATTCAAGCAACGTCACAAGGGGAAAAAGGACTCGGGGATGAAAAAGCATATCTATGGTTTTCTTGGTTTGTGGCTCCTGATCATTTTCTGTCAGGCTGCCGCATGGTCACAGCAGGCCCCGTCGCAGGAGCCGCCTGCGAACGTGAACGGAAAGTGGACCCTCTACTGCAACGACCCGAACGGGCGCACGTCGGCGAAATATCTCGAGCTCCAACAGGAAGGCACCAACATCAAGGGTCACTTCAAGGGTCCGAACCAGTCCGGCGGAGTCGAAGGCACGATTAACCAGCAGCATCTCGTGGTTCGAACCAAAACCCGTGAAGTGCTCGTCTTTCGCGGAAGAATCGACGGCCCAAGAGTCGGCGGAATCGTTCAGGGCAATACCTTCACCGCAACCTTCCATGACCGTGGAGGCACAGGAACCTGCCAGGGACAGCTCACGCAGTAATCATCCCCAATCATCGCCAATCGATACAGCTGACGGAAACTCCTATGCAAACTAAAACTTTTACTCGCAGAGCCGTCATCGCGAACCTGCTGCGTGCAACTGCTTCCGCGGCCATCGGCGCCCCGGCATTGAACGCTCTTGCCCAGTCGGCCTTCGCTCCTCAGGGCCCACGGCGCGGACCGATGTTCTACACGCAATCCTTTCAGCGGCAATTCCGAGTGCCTGCCATGTCGGTTGCTCTCTCGCGCAGCGGGCGTTTTATCTATGATCACGCCGGCGGTATGGCAGACCCGCAGCACTCGATACAGGCCCAGCAGAACAGCCTGTTTCGCATTGCCGATCTCTCCAAGCCGATCACCGCGGTTACGATCTTTTCCCTGATTGAGAACGACAAACTCAATCTCACCGACAAGGTCTTCGGTCCCGGCGCGATCCTAGGCACGAACTACGGCAAACCTCCCTATCAGAATTATGTCGCTGACATCACCGTCGACCATCTGCTCACTCACACCGCCGGCGGATGGGCCGCGGACGACAATGACCCGATGTTTCATAACAACGGATGGGACCAGGCAAAACTCATCTCGTCGGCTATCCAGAACGTGCCGCTCACCGCTCAGCCCGGCACCCAATGGATTTACTCGAACTTCGGATATTGCATTCTCGGACGTGTTATTGAACAGGTGACCAGTCAGCCTTACGCGGCTTATGTTCAGGCCAATATTCTTGCTCCCTGCGGCATCACCGATATGCAGATTGCCCGCAATAGTGAAAGGGATCGCGCTTCGAACGAGGTCATCTACATAGGCCAGTACTCCGAAGATCCCTACAAGATCAACATCACCCGCATGGACTCTACCGACGGATGGATAGCGTCCTCTACGCAGCTTGTACAATTTCTCGATCACGTGGCCGGAGCGCCCAATATTCCTGCGCTCCTCAAGCCCGGAACCATTCAGGCCATGACCACTCCGGCCCCAGCCTATCCCGCGGGTGATGCCCGTTACGCGCGCGGCTGGATGGTAAGCGGCAACGGCGCGGGAAGCTGGTGGCACAACGGAAGCCTTCCGGGCTCAACCTCGCTTATGGTCCGCAACCCCGATGGCTCCTGCTCGGCAGCCGTTTGCAATACGCGGACTCAGCCTCACCAGGAAATGGATACTGCGCTCTACCAGATGATGTCGGAGCTGGCGCAAAACGTCTCCGGTTGAAGGTACCGGAGCGCCTGAAACAATAGTCTCCCAAAAACTCATGTGCCTCCAGGCTAATTGCCGGTGAGCGAATCTCAGACCATAGAAGCCAGGCTCGCCATGGAGAGCCCATTGCCTCTGCCCCCGCTCCTCACGTACCGTCGAATCATGTCTGGAGTCGCCCTCTCGCTTGCCGGAAAAGTTGCCCTCATTACCGGAGGCTCGCGCGGCATTGGAGCGGAGACGGTCCGCCTCTTTCGCAGGGCGGGAGCCAGCGTGCTGTTCAACTACCGCACGGCTAAGGCACCGGCAGACGCACTGGTCTCGGAGGCCGGCGGCGCGAAGCATTGCGTGGCGATTCCTCAGGAGCTGTCAACGCCGGATCAGGGCCGCGCGCTAGTCGAGGAAACCGTCCGCGCCTTCGGGCGGATCGACATTCTGGTCGTGAATCACGGCATCTGGCCTCCGGAGGACGCGCCCATCGCGAAGATGTCCACCGAGCAGTGGCGGCAGACGCTCGCGGTGAACCTCGACAGCGTCTTCGGGCTTACGCAGGCTGCGGTTACGCATATGCAGCGCCAGGGCCGGGCTAAGTTGTCCGAAGGGGCTGGTGGGCCGGAGCCTGCCGCGGGGCACATCGTCTTTGTCAGCTCCACGGCAGGGCAGCGCGGCGAGGCAAACCATGCCGATTACGCCGCCAGCAAAGGCGCGCTGATCAGCCTGACGAAGAGCCTGTCGAGCGAGCTTGCTCCGCAAGGCATTTACGTCAACTGCGTCGCGCCGGGATGGGTCGAGACCGACATGTCCGCTCCGGCGCTGGCTGATCCGGTTACGAGCGCGAAAATCTTCGCTACGATTCCTCTGGGCCGCGTCGCGCGTCCAACAGAAGTGGCCGCGCCAATTCTGTTTCTCTGCACTCCTTACGCCGGATTCATGAGCGGCGAGATCGTCAACGTGAATGGGGGCGCGGTGCTCGTCGGATGAAAAAGTCTCTCTGTCTCGCTATGTCCTGTTTTTGGGCTGTCCTGTTTTTGGGTGGGCCGCTGGCGAGGGCCCAGGCGGGCGGAAGCGCAACCGTGGACGCCAACCAGCAGAGGGCCCGCGCGGAGCTGAATGCGATGGTCGAGGCGATGGGCGGCGAGCGCTGGCTCACGCTGCAGAATTCCTACATACAGGGCCGCGCCTCGGGCTTCTACCAGGGCAAGCCGACGGGAGCCATCACCGACTACTTCCAGTACCGGACAATCACCGGCCCCGGGGCAGGGCAGGAGCGGGTCGAGTACACGAAGAAGCGGGACGCGGTCGATATCTACACCGGAGACGACTGCTGGGAAGCGACCTACCAGGGGAAGAAACACCTGCCAAAAGACATCTGCGACGACTACCTGCGCCGGCGCGACCACTCAATCGACGTCGCCGTGCGCATCTGGCTGAAGGACCCCAACACGATCCTGATCGATGAAGGCCAGACGCTCTCCGAGCGGCACCTTACCGACCAGGTCACGCTGATCGCCCCGTCGAACGAGTCGATCACGATCCAGATGGACTCCGAGACGCACCTGCCCCGCAGCCGCAGTTTCCAGTGGCGCGACCCGGTTTACCACGACAAGAACACGGAGCGCGAGGAGTACGACGATTACCACGTCTTTGACGGGATTCCGACGGCCTTTTCGATCACCCGCTTCAAGAACGGCGACATGACCAGCCAGCGCTTTCTCTACAAGGCGGCCTACAACGTGCCGCTGCCGCCGGACGCCTTCAATATCGACGCGACAATGGCCAAAGTGAAGAAATGACGCGCTCTCCTGTAGACTCATCGTGGTGAATCCCGTCTATTCCTAGGCATGGGACACATGGTATCCACGGAGCTTCCGCCGCTGGCCCGCGCGGAATCGGTGCTGGAGCTGGCCGATTTCGATGAAGTCGTGCGGGTATATCGGCCGCGCATCTTCCGCTTTCTCATGGCCTCGCTCGCCGATCGCGACGCCGCGGAATCGCTCACCCAGGACTGCTTCCTGAAGGCTTATAACGCCCGGCACCAGTTCCGCGGGGAGTCGAGCCTGAGCACGTGGCTGACGAGAATCGCGCTGAACCTGGTACGGGATCATCTGCGCAGCCGCCGGATGCGCTTCTGGCAGCGGACCCGCGATACGGCTCTGGACATTGTCGATGTCGGCGAGTGGATTCCGGACGGAGCGAGCTCGCCCGAGCAGGTCTGCCTGCAGCAGGAACGAGTACGGGAGATCTGGAAGTCGGTGGAAAAGCTCTCGCGCCAGCAACGCTCGGTCTTTCTCCTCCGCTTTGTCGAAGAGCTGGAGCTGTCGGAGATTGCCGAGACCACCGGCATGAATATCAGCACCGTGAAGTCGCATCTGTATCGCGCCCTGAACATCGTGCGCGGACACGCCCTGGGAAAGCCAGAAGGTGAACAATGAACACACGACCGAACCAATTCCGTGACACTCTGCCGCCTGACGAAACTGCGTTTGAGCCTGCGGGCGAGTTTGCCGCCGACCTGCGGAACTTCCGCGCTGCCGTTCAACGCGCCGCTGAACGGGAGACTGTGCAGCCGGCTCCCATAAACTGGCTGGCTCCTGCGAAGCTCCGCCGCCGCGCCGTGCAGCGCCGGCTGGTGCTGGCCTGGAGCTGTGCCGCGCTGCTCTGCATCAGCGCGCTGCCGTTTCTACATCACACCAAGCCCGTAGTCACGACTCCGGTGGCCAAGGTTCAGATGGAGGTCGACGACACGGCGCTGCTCGAGCAGGTGGATACTGCCGTATCGGAATCCGTTCCCTCGTCGCTCGCGCCTCTGGATACGCTCGATACCTGGAGTTCGACGGACTCCAATGAAATCACCACAAAACCCTCGCTGAACAAACCGGAGAAGAAGAATGTCGCACAATAACCTCAAGCGCCCTGCACTGCTGTTGTCTTTGGCCTCGCTCCTCTCTCTCGCTCCCGCTGTGCCTGCCCTTGCGCAGGACTGGCATGGGGCCAACCCCGGACCGCCGCCGATGGAGCGCTCCTTCCGTGCCGGAGGCCCGGGCCGCTGGTGGGATAATCCCAACGTCGCCCAGCAGGTGGGCATCACCGACGACCAGAAGAAGAAGATGGATGACATCTTCCAGCAGCACAAGCTTCAGCTCATCGACCTCAAGGCTGCCGTGGAGAAGCAGGAAGCCATCATGGAGCCGCTGATTCAGGCCGACCAGCCCGACGAAGCGAAGATCCTCAGCCAGATCGACGCCATCGCGCAGGCACGTGCCGAGCTGGAAAAGGCAAATGCGCGCATGCTCTTCGGTATCCGTACCGTGCTCACGCCAGACCAGTGGAAGAAGGTGCGGACGATGGCCAAGAGCCGTATGGATCGCGGCGACGGCATGCGCAAATGGGGAGGTCCGCGCGGCGAGGGCCGGAGCGGCCCCGGCGGCCAGGGTGGTCCTGATGGTGGAGCACCGCCGACGCCTCCTGGAGGCAACGGCCCGAGCTTCGAGTAGCAGCCTCGCAGCAACCAACAAAGAGGAGCGGAAGATCGCTCCTCTTCTCTTTTACTGCCTAGGTACGGTAAGTGTGAACTTTGGAGGGATTCCAAAAGCGGAAGTTCCAGCGGTAAGAGCCCGTAGTTTCATCCAGGCGCTACTCCCTACGATGTGAGATGCGGGGCGGCTATGGCTTGTTTCTCAACAAGACCAGGCCCGGAGCTGTGTTCCCGCCTGGCGTGTAGGCCTGAGCATCCAAGCGGTAAGTGCCCTTCACTGAAACACCAAGCACCAGCCAGGCCGTTTGGAGCGGCACCTGCAAACGCAGTTCATAGTAATCGCCGGCGTCGCGAATTGCGTCCGATATTGCGCCGCCAAGGCGTCGTTCGTTGTGCACGTCGCCGATCGACAGCTGAACAGGAGCTGACCATGTCTCGACGTTATTCACTACTGTAAGCCCGCCGGGCGGCCCTGGATTCGCACCATTAAGCCCTGCGCCGTAGGATGGCAGCGAGACTGTTGAACCTTTTTCCGCCTCACCGTAGACATAGTTCCGGGAATTATCGCCGCCGACATCGTAGAACATAGCTGCGGCGTCTTTGGCGGCCTTAGCAAGTCCTTCCGGTGTCTTGGACTGGCCGTCTGACACGTACACCACTAAGCGTCGCCCCGGAAAAGTTCCGAGGGTTCTCAGGGCTTCTTCGTAAGTTTGTTTTTGGGTCACATTTTGATGAGCCAGATGCTTGAGCTCCGCTTCGCTGGAAGCATACGGAGTCAATTGACCCTCCGGCATAAGCAGACATACCTGCCAGCCTCGCCGCCAGACCGGCTTCAATTTTCCGATGGCCTGCTGTATCGGATCATGTCCCCCCTGCATAGTTGAAGGAGAGAAAATCACCAACAGCCTGGTGGGGACTGAATCAGGAGTTTTCTTTTTCAACGCCGGTCTGGCAAGGGTCAGCGGGAATTTCTGCGCGCCTGCGGAAACACGGAAATCGCCCACTGAAAGACGATCAATCGGATCACCGCTGAGCCACCTCAATCGAACCCCGATGCGGACCTCTTCGGTGGCGGGAACAGAGGGCAGCTGACTGAGGCACGCCTCACCCGACACAGCAAAGACCAAAGAGGCACACATGGCTAGCGAAGAAACTCTGCGATGATGCCCTGCGACCATCCTGGCAGCTCCGATTTCCTCCTAAAAGGACGGCAATCGCCCGAGAATAGTCTCTTGACCAGAGGAATTCTCCGCAAACTGGGCAACGACGCGACCGGAATGCGCTGTCCACCGCGAACGATTGGGCTCTACTTGAACTTCACTCCGATGACGCGAATATCCGGGTAGTTCTGGTTCCAGCTATCCGGCACATTGTCGAAGATCAATCGAAACTCCCGCGTCTCGCCCGGCGCGATCGGGGCAGCCGACACCGGCTCGGTATCGATATAGGGCTGGTGGGTACGGATCAGGTTCACCGGCATCGTCTCATTGCGCGCGAACTGGCCGGTGAAATCGTGGAAGGCCACCTGGACGGTGATTCCGCTCACGGTCCTGTTGCCGTGGTTGGCGATCATTCCATCGACATAGATCGACTTGCCGCCGACAACGCTCGATGCCTCGCTCATCTGCAGATTCGAGATCGGGAGATTCGCCGCATAGGGATCGGGCTGGATGGGCCCTTCGGGGGCGGAGTTCGCCTGGGAAGCATGATGGCTCCGCGCCAGAAAGATTCCCAGGATCAGCAGCACCACAATGCCGGCGATAATCCACGGCGCCAGGGAGCGCGGCTCTGCGGATTTCTTGTCGGAGCTCAGGAAATCGGGGGGCTGTCCGCTGCTTGCCATCAGCGCGATTCTACATTGGTTCGCGCATGTTTCCGAAGTGGCGCTCTGTTAACTCGAAGATTAACTTTAGAAAATTTTTTGCTAAAGTTAGAAACTTCTAAGCCGAAAATCTCTCTATAAACAGCAGGAAGGCCAATTTGTTTATGCACTTTTTTGCTGCCGAATACGCATTTAGTAGTGACGGCATTTTACGAAGGAAGGGGTCGGCCATGCACTACACCTCGAATCGCGCCACCAACCGTCCCGGCAGAGGCGGAGAGAACGAGAAGCAATCGTCGGACTACATCTACCAGGTGGCTACCATTGTCGCCGCTCTCCTGCTGCTTTTGACAGCGGCAGCCGTTTAGCGCGGACTCGCGTCACAGCTCCATCGCGTACTGTGCGGGGAACTCTCGCGAGCCTGCCTTAGGTTCTCTCGTCAGATCAAATACCAGCCGTTCTAAAACCAGACGCTTATCCGGAGGCTGCGATCGCAACTCCAGATCGGCTCGCGCTATCAGCCGCAAGGCGCGAGTGATCTCACGGCTTGACTTGTAGCGCCGCGCCTGGCGGATGAGATCGTCGGCGGCAAAGGGCGGCATGCGGAAGCCCTGCCAGAGCGCCTGCCAGATGGCCCGCGAATCGCGCACATTCTTCTCCAGAATGACCAGCATCTGGCGGAAGGTGCGCGCCAGCATATAAAGATGGCCGATGGCCGAATCCTCACCGCCGTCCGACGCATTGAGCAGTCCCTGCAGGAGTTCAAGAGCGCGCGGCGTATCTTTTGCCGAAATCGCATCAGTCAGCTCGTACAGCGAACGCTGCTTGGCAGCGAGCACCATCGTCTCCACGTCGCCGAGGGTTACCTGCCGCTTTTCTCCTGCATAAAGAACGAGCTTGTTCCACTCGCTGGCGATGAGCATCATATCCGAACCCAGGGCGTCGGCCAGCTCGCGCGCCGCGTCACTATCGAAGCGGACCCCATTGCGCTCGCTTTCGGCCGTGATCCAACGCAGCGCATCGGCTTCATCGGCGCGGGCCAGCTCGACCATGCCGCACCAGTCGCCGAGCGTCTCACGGATGCGCTCGTAGCGATTCTTGTCTTCCATGTCCATGCGGCGCGGGTCGGAGGGGATGCGGATGTGGTCGGCGATGAATAGAATCAGACACTGCGGATTGGGCGAGCGAAAATACTCTTCGATCGCCGCAAACTCTTCTTTCTTCGCGCCGCGCGTGTAAAGAGCCTTCAGGCCGCGCACGAAAAATACCTGGAAGGGCGCCATCAGCGATGGCGTGCGCGCCCGGTCCAGCACTTCGAAGATATTCGCCTCGGCAAGATCGAGATCGGACAGGCAGAAATCTCTCAGGTCGGCCGGGACCAGCGTGTCGATCACCGCGCGGCGGCAGCGCTCATAGAGAAATATTTCATCGCCGAGCAAAACGTAACCGGAGCGGAGACGATTTTCCCGCACCTCGGCGATAAAGCGGTCTGTAGCCGCGAAGCCCGCGCCCACCTAGCGGGACCTCGACATGAAACGCTGGTCAATCGGCAAACGCATCAGAAGGACTCCAGAATATCCGACACCACGGCCTGGGCAAAGTCCCTGGAAAGCCGGTCGATGGAAGCGGGATCCTCCTGAATAAAGGTCACCAGGTCTTCGGTTGTCTCATACTGCTGGCGGAAAAGATAGGAAGAATTCTGGAAGAGAATCTTGTGATTGCGATCGGTCAGGACGACCTTTGCGCGAATCGTCACCAGAAAGCTCGACGACTGCCCGGTCTGGGAGTTGTAGGTGAGAGGCACGACCTGGTAGCCGGTGATCGTTCCATTCAGCGTCGCGTCGGCATCGGGATCGCTGCCGGGAACGGTGTGGTAAGGCGTGCGGCTGGAGAACTCCTTGATCACCGCCTGCGTGAAGGCGACTTCGGTGTGATACGACTGCGTCGCATTCTGGAAGGTAGGCACGGCCAGCGTATGGACCGTGTTGGGGAGATGCGCCGCCGAGCCCGCGGTGTGATATCCGCAGCCGGTGATGAGCAGGAGGAGACAGACGAGGGGTCCGGCGAGAGAAGGTCTATCCAGGAAAGCTCGGCGCATGCTGAATTATTGTCGCAGATGGACCGCGCAGGAGGGCAACTTCTTGTCCGATCGCGAAAGCTCTCAGCCGATGTGAGATTTCGCTTCGTAGGCTAAGCCTACGACGGCGAGCTGTGTTTCTCGAATCATCAGGACACAGCCGCAGACCAGCGCGGCGACGGCTGAGGCTCCGCATACAACGCCAATTGCGGCTGCTATCTGGAAGACCGGTCTTCCGCCGAAATACACTGCAATCGAGCCGGCGATAGAGATGAGAGCCGAACTGGCAAAGAGTCCGAGACCCAGGTAAAAGCAGCGAAGCGCCCGCAGCAGCAGTTGAGCCCGCGTTTGCAGTGCCGGGAGCTGCGCCCCCCAGACCTCATAGCCTTTGTCGCCCGGCTCAAGCTTTGCTAATTGCGCGGTCACGGCGTGAGTGCGATCCGCCACGCGCGCGAGGCGGTTGTTCGTGCCCAGAGCCAGAACGGACGATGCATTGGTGAGCACCGCCGGGGCTACCACGATGGTGAGCATCGAAAACGGATCGGCAGCCAACGTAATTTGCATCATTTCGTCCTCAACGCTCGCAGCCGAGCGGCAATCAAATGGCTGACTCGAAACGTATCACCCACGCCGTCTCTGTTCAAGAACTCAGCCACTCTTGTGGGTCTTAAACGGGCGTGGTCTTAAACTGACGATGACACAAACACTCCCGCACAAAATAAAACAGCCTGACCGCTCGGGTCAGGCTGCTGTTCTGGATTCAGATTTGGAAACTATGCCGGCGATGGGCTGCCTTCCGGGAAGCTCGCGCCGCGGCCGGGTTCCGGCTTGAGCACCTGCTGCACGTCGCCGGTCGGCGTTCCGTTGCCGCCCGACGGCTTCAGCGGCGGCAGATCCTTGCCTTCGAGCAGCATGCGAATCTCGCCGGCATCGAGCGTCTCGCGCTCGAGCAGGGCATTCGCCATGGCATGCATCATCGGCTGGTGGGTGTCCAGGATCTCGTACGCTGCGCGGTAGGCGGAGTCGACCAGACGGCGAACCTCAGCGTCGATCTGCCGCGCCGTCTCCTCGGAGAAGTCGCGGTGCTGAGAGATTTCGCGCCCCAGGAAGATCTGCTCTTCTTTCTTGCCGAAGGTCAGCGGACCCATGCCACTCATGCCGTATTCGCAGACCATCTTGCGGGCCAGATCGGATGCCCGCTCGATGTCGTTGCCGGCGCCAGTCGTCATCTGCTTGAGGAAAATCTCCTCGGCGATGCGGCCGCCCATGAGGATGGCAAGCTGCGTCTCAAGATAATCTTTGGTGACGGTGTGCTTGTCGTCTTCCGGCAATTGCATGGTAACGCCCAGAGCCATACCGCGGGGAATGATGGTGACCTTGTGCAGCGGATCAGCGTGGTCGCGCGTGGCGGCGACGAGTGCGTGTCCGGCCTCGTGATATGCCGTTACCCGCTTCTCTTCATCCGTCAGCAGCATCGACTTACGCTCGGCGCCCATCAGGACCTTGTCCTTTGCGGTTTCGAAGTCCATCATGGCGACGGCCTTACGGTTGAAGCGCGCGGCGTTGAGAGCGGCCTCGTTCACCATATTGGCGAGGTCCGCACCGGAGAAGCCCGGCGTGCCCCGAGCCATCACGCGAAGGTCGACATCGTCTGAGAGGGGAACCTTCTTGGCATGCACGCGAAGCACTTCTTCGCGTCCGCGAACGTCGGGGCGTCCCACCACCACGCGGCGGTCGAAGCGGCCCGGCCGCAGCAGCGCCGGATCGAGCACATCGGGCCGGTTGGTCGCGGCGACGAGAATCACCCCGTCGTTCGACTCGAAGCCGTCCATCTCGACGAGAAGCTGGTTCAGGGTCTGCTCGCGCTCGTCGTGTCCGCCGCCCAGGCCCGCGCCGCGATGGCGTCCCACGGCGTCGATTTCATCGATAAAGATGATGCAGGGGGCGTTCTTCTTGCCCTGTTCAAAGAGGTCGCGTACGCGGCTGGCGCCCACGCCGACGAACATCTCGACGAAATCTGAACCGGAGATCGAGAAGAACGGGACGTTGGCCTCGCCGGCAACCGCGCGGGCGAGCAGCGTCTTGCCGGTGCCCGGAGGCCCGACCAGGAGCACGCCCTTGGGAATGCGTCCGCCGAGTTTCTGGAACTTCTGCGCCTCGCGCAGGAATTCGATAATCTCCTTCAGTTCTTCCTTGGCCTCGTCGACTCCGGCCACGTCTTTGAAGGTGATTTTCTTCTGCTGCATCGAAAGCAGGCGGGCGCGGCTCTTCCCAAAGGACATCGCCTTGTTTCCGCCGCTCTGCATCTGGCGGATCATGAAGAACCACAGCGCGCCGATGACGATGACGGGCGAGAACTGGATGAGGATATTCCACCAGCTGTTGTTCTCGGAGTTTTTGACCGTCACCCGGACGCTCTTGTCGTTGAGCACATCGTAAAGATGCGGATAATTTGCGGGGACCGTGACGTGAAAGCCGCCCTTGTCGCCTTTCAGATGTCCGTGGACGTCGCTGCCGGCGACAGTTACGTCGCTGACCTGGCCCTGCTGCGCGTCCTGGAGGAACTCCGACCACGCCATCTCCTGTTCCTTGCCCGAACCGGTGCTCGACTGGAAGAGCCGCCAGAGGACGATAAGGCAGGCGAAGATAAAGACCCAGAAAATGATCGTCTTGACCGTTGAATTCACGAAAAAAACCTCTTTTCTCTCAAGCGCCCCAGAAAAGAAGATCGGCCTGCGCCGACGGAAGACATGCGCTCCCCTTCATCTTTCCTGCATTAGACGCCGCGGCCAGGGAGGAAGTATCTTTAAAACCTGCCAAAAAAGCCCGAGCCTTTGGACATCGGCAACTTGTAATTAGTTTACTCCCTCAGCACCGCGGAAATGCGGGCGACCCTCGGATTTGACTGGCTATTCCGGGGAAGCTACGCCTGGGGAGGTTACGGCTCCAGAGACGGGAACTTTCCCGGGGGTGGTTACGGGGGGACAGTCACGGGAGCGGTTGTCCGATGCGGCACAACTCCGCTCGTCACTTTCCTGTGGCAGTCCCACAGATGATATGGCATTCTGATGTGGCGATAACACAGGAGTGCGGCGTTGGGAGAATCGAAGCTCGATTTACTTCAGGGCACGCTGGACCTGATGGTCCTTCAAACACTGGCGGCGATGGGTTCGCAGCATGGATACGGCATTGCCCGGCGAATTGAGCAAGTGAGCGGCGATGAGGTCCTGCTGAACCAGGGCACGATCTACGCCTCGCTGGTGCGCCTGCAGCAACGAGGATGGATCTCGGCCGAATGGGGCACCTCGGACAACAACCGCAAGGCGAAGTTCTACGCGATCACGGCCCAGGGCAGGAAGCAGCTTGCCGAAGACGCGGCCTACTGGCAGCGGCTCTCCGATGTGATGGGTAGAGTCCTTGCAATGCCAGGGGAGGGCGGTAACTCGTGATCGACCGTCTTCGACGCGGTTTCAACCGCCTTCGGTCTTTTTTTCGCAAGGAGCCGCTCGATCGTGACCTGAACGCCGAGATGGCTTCGCATCTCGAATTTGCCGTTGAAGAAAACCTCCGCCGGGGCATGCCTCCCGAGGAGGCCCGCCGACAGGCGCTGATCCGTTTTGGAGGAGTCATGCAAGCCAAAGAACAGCATCGTGAGACTCGAGGATTACCTACGCTCGATATTTTCTTGCAGGATCTCCGTTATACGTTGCGTACCCTGCGCCGGGACCGCGCCTTCACGATTGTCGCGGTGTTAATTCTCGCGCTGGGCATCGGCGCGAATATTGTCGTGTTCAGCGTAGTGAGCACGATCCTGCTGCGCCCGCTGCCATTTCCCAATTCGCACGAGCTGGTATGGATTGCGCCGCCGCCGCAAAAGTGCGGTTTGTCCTGCGCTACGTATTCGGCCGACGCCTATGACGAATTCCGCGCGCAGAGCCGCTCCTATCAGGACGTAACCGGATATATGGCTTTCAGCACTGCAGACAATCTGCGGCTCACTGGCAGGGGCGAGCCGGTGCCGGCGACGGGCATTGAAGTGATGGGCAACTTCTTCCAGGTTCTCGGCGTGCAGCCGGCGATGGGGCGGCTGTTCACAGCTCAGGAAACCCTTCACGGGTCGCATCCAGTAGCCTTGCTGGCCAATCCATACTGGCGGCGCCAGTTTGCCTCCGATCCGGAGATTGTTGGCAAGGAAATCGACCTGAACGGAAAGCCGGTCACGGTGGTGGGCGTGCTGCCCGACAGTTTTGATTTTGGAGCGGTCTTTTCGCCGGGCGCTAAGGTGGATCTCTTTACGCCGGAGATCCTGGATGACGAGCGAACCTGGGGCAACATCGTGACCATGATCGGCCGCCTGAAACCGGGCGTAGGCCTCGGACAGGCGCAAGCTGAAGGCCTGATGGTCGAGCCTCATCTTTGCTGGAGTGTGAAATACCCGGAATCTTGCGGCCAGTACGTCGGCAAGGGCTACTCGATGCAATTGCGGACGCTGAAGGATTACGTAAGCGGCAGGCTGCGGCGCTCACTGATTGTGCTCTGGTGCGCGGTGGGACTCATCCTGCTCATTGTCTGCGTCAATCTCTCGAATCTGCTGCTCGCCCGCGCGGCCTCGCGGACGAAGGAATTCGCTATGCGCACGGCGCTTGGCGCGAGCCGCGGCAGGCTTGTCCGCCAGCTGCTTACCGAGAGCCTGGTGCTATCGAGCGCCGGAGCGATTTTCGGCCTTGGACTGGCCTTTGCCATGATTGCCTGGGTCGCGCACCAGGGATCGATTGCCCTGCCCCTGCTGAGCAGCATCAAGGTGGATGGGGCGGCTCTGGCGTGGACCATCCTTATTGCGATTGCGGCCGCGGTTCTTTTCGGACTGGCGCCGGGATTCAAGATGTCGGCCGGAAATCTACAGGAATCGCTGAAGGACAGCGGACCGGGCACGAGCGAAGGCAAAAAGCATGAGCGCATGCGCGGCGCGCTGGTAATCTCCGAGGTCGCCCTGGCCTGCGTGTTGCTGATCGGCGCGGGATTGCTGATGCGCAGTTTCCTCAAGGTGCTCGACATCGATCTCGGCTTCCAGCCCAACCAGGCTGCCTCCATCAAAGTGGACTACGACGATACCGCGCCGACCGAAGAGGCGAGCGTGGCGAAGCGCGCGGTGATCTTTCAGCAGATTCTCGAACGCGTCCGCGCACTTCCCGGTGTAGAGGCCGCAGGCATGGCCGATTTCCTTCCGCTGGGACAGAACCGCGCCTGGGGAACACCTACACCCAAAGGGAAGGCCTACCCTCCCGGCTCTCTGCCTGGTCCGCTGGTCTATGTTGTGACCCCGGGATTCGTGGAGGCGATGGGCATGCGCCTGCACGGGCGCGACTTTGCCTGGAGCGACAACCTGAAGAGCGAGCACGTGGTCATGATCAACTCATCGGCTGCACGGGTCTTCTGGCCGGGTGAGGATGCAGTAGGCAAAGTGCTTGTCAGCGGCAAAAATGAGCTTCACATCATAGGAGTCGTTGACGATATCCATGCTGACAGCGTGGAGGGCCAGCCGGGCTGGCAATTCTATTATTCGGCATTGCAGGAAGGGCCGGAAGGCGCACAACTGGTGGTGCGCACCAGCCTCCCGCCCGCTGCCCTTGCCGGGAGTGTGCTGCACGCGCTACGCGAACTGAATCCCAAACAGCCGGCCGCCGAGTTCCGGCCCATCCGAACCATCGTGGATCGTGCCGTCTCACCACGGCGGTTCTTCGTGCTGCTGGTGACGGTCTTCGCTGAGTTCGGGCTGCTGCTCGCCACACTGGGCATTTACGGAGTCATCTCCTATTCGGTGGCGCAGCAGACGCAGGAGATCGGTATCCGCATGGCGCTGGGTGCTACCCAGGCGCGGGTGCTGCGAGGCGTCATCCGCAAGACCATGGTCCTTGCGATCACCGGAATTGTCCTGGGAACAGTCGCGTCGGTTGTGGTGGGGAGGTGGATCGCATCCTTGCTCTTCGGAACCGCGCCCACGGACCCGGCAACCTTCGCGGGCATGATTCTCGTCATGACTCTGGTGGCATTGATTGCGGGATACATTCCTGCACGCCGGGCTGCGCGCATCAACCCGATGGTCGCCCTGCGCGGCAACTAGCGCTGCTTCAGACACCCGCGCTCGATGATGAACGTGGGTGCCTGAAGGGCTAGGGCTTGATCACCGCTTCGGTCTTTGGAATCGCGTTGAGCATTGCCTCGCCGGTTGCGAGATGCTCGTCGACAAGCCGCGATGGCGTGTGCGCGAGCCATTCCGCCAGCGAGATGTCCTCGTAGAACGGTGTCGGGAAAACTTCGAGGAACATCAGATCGGTATCTCCGGTGTTCTCGATGTAGTGCGGTGAGGACTTTGCGACGTAGCCAACATCGCCTTCTTCGAAGTCCATCGTCCGAGCGCGTGCTCCGGCAGCAAAGACGGTCATGCGCGCTTTGCCGCTCACGTAGTACTGCCACTCGTCCTCGTTAGGATGCCAGTGCATCTCGCGCAGCCCGCCCGGTTTCAAGGTCACGATGGCCGCGGCGATATTGGTCGCCGGCCAAATCTTCTGGTCGATGATCTTGACCTCGCCGCCTTTGGCTTTCCGGTTGGCCTGCATCTGCCCGGGGCGGAAGTCAAAGCTGTGCGGCACGCTTCCTGTGCCTGCTTCGGCCGCCTTCTGTTCTTCTTCGAGTGGACGCGGCAACGGACGTTCGAAGATGAAGAGCTCCTTCTTCGGTGAATTCGCAAAGGGATTTCCGGCGGTATCGAAGTTCTTCGCCAGAACCTCGGGCGGAGTATGCGCGATCCAGTCGGTCAGCAGAAACGTCTCGAACTCGTTGAAGTTGCCGTCGTCGAAGACCAGCAGGAAGCGTGCGCCGTCTGGACCGAGGCCCTGAATCGAGTGGGGAATGCCGCCGGGGAAGATCCAGAGATCGCCTGCGCTCACATCGCTCACAAAGCTGCGCCCCTGCTGATCGACAGCCGTGATGCGCGCGTTGCCGTAGAGCATGAGCGCCCACTCCGCCCCCACATGCCAGTGCAGTTCGCGGATGCCGCCCGAGATCAGGCGCATCTCCACGCCCGCCATTTTCTTCGAGATGGGCAAATCGCGGACGGTCACCTGCCGCGTCCAGCCGCCGTCCTCGATGCGCTTGTGGGCGAGCGAGAATGAATACTTGAATGGAGGCTGGCCTCCCGAATCCGTCGGAGGAGGCCAGACCGAGCTGGGATTTTGCTTATCGAGGACCGTATTGTTCGGGCCCGGCTCCGATTCATTAAGCAGCGTATGATCGGGCGAGCGCGGCACCTGCTTTTCCTGTCCCTGAGCAACCTGCAAGCCCGCGACGGCTGCAAGCGCCGCCGATCCGACACCGATAAACTTTCGCCTGGAAACTTCGTCCGCCATCATTTCTCCCTGCACTGGTAATTACGCCTTCTTCTTCACCAGCCTCAACTCGCGCGGGCTGCGCTCGGCGCGCAGTTCAGCCGTCAGCTGCTGCCTGCGCGCACCGCCTGTCTGCAACATCGCTATCAGCCGCTCTGTCTGATCGAAGTTCAGCACCGTACCCAATTGCTTTGCCGCGGCGCGCAGAATCCGCCGACGCATCGCCGGAGACTGTGGCAGTCGCTCGATCTCAACTGCGACACTTGCCTCGTCGGGATGCGTCGAGGTCGCACGCCCGCCTCCGCGCACCGGCTTGCCCGGCAGCACCAGCGAGGGCAGGATGCGGCCTAGCTCCGCTTGCCAGTAGGCATCTTCATCGCGCGCGAGGGTGGCAAGGTTGGCGAGTTGTGAGTGAATCTGTGGATTGTAGGTCGCCAGCGTCGGCAGCAATTCGTGCCGCAGACGGTTACGAGTAAAAGCTGTATCGGCGTTCGTGGCGTCTTCGTGCCATGGCTGGCCAATCGTCCGCAGCCACGCTTCGATCTCCGACCGCCGCGTGCCGAGAAAAGGCCGCAGGACCGCTCCCCGTGCATACGAGATCACCGGATGAATCCCGGCCAGCCCCTCGGTCCACGCGCCGCGCAGCAGCTTGTGCAGAACCGTCTCCGCCTGATCGTCGAGCGTGTGCGCTGTAGCCACGGCATCGGCTTCGCCCTGGGCCAGCAGCTCGCGAAACCATGCGTAGCGCAGGTTGCGCGCCGCCTCTTCGATCGTCTCGCGATTCTCGCGCGCTGCCGAGGGCGTGTCGACCTGATGACGATGAAAGACGAGATCGTATTTCGCCGCCAGCGCGCTGACAAACTCCGCGTCGTCATCCGCTTCTGCGCCGCGAATTCCGTGATGCACATGGGCGACAGAGAGCACCAGTCCGATCTCCGGAGCCAACTCGATCAGCCTGCGCAGCAGAGCTACGGAGTCGGCTCCACCCGACACAGCAACGGTGAGCCGCATGCCCGGTCGCAGAAGCTGACGGTGGATGGGAGGCGCATCTGACATCAACTTCTATCGTAGCTATACTTTCCCTCATGCTGGAAACGAGGACAGCTACCGGCGCAGATGCGCCCCTGATTTCGCATCACCGCCGGCGCATGTTTGTCGATGCAGGACGCGCGGACGACAAGGTTCTTGACGCGATGTCGCAACACTTTGAACCCTGGGTTGCGAAGATGATCGACCAGGAAAAATATCTTGGCTGGCTCACTTACGAAGGAGACAGAGTTGTCGCCGGTCTCGGTCTGTTACTGCTCGATTGGCCGCCGCATATGCTTGATCCGCGGTCATGTCATCGCGCGTATCTGCTCAACATGTATGTTGAGCCCGAATACCGCCGTCGCAAGCTCGGCAGCCACCTGATGGAGATAGCCCTTTCGGAAGCGCGGCGCCGCGAGATCCGCGTAGTGGCCTTGCACGCGACGGAAGAGGGCCGCCGACTCTACGAGAACATCGGCTTTCGGCCAACGAATGAGATGTTTCATGTTGAAGCTGTCGAGGAGTAGCTAAGAGTTGGCGATTACGATCGAAGTGCTCGGCGGGGATGCGACCTCGCAAAACATCGAGACGGCACGCGCTTTGCTTCTCGAGTACGGCCGCTTCGTAACGGAAGCGGAGGGCGCTGCGCATTTCTGCTTCGGAAAACTGCAGGAAGAAGTCGACGGCCTGCCGGACAGCTACCGCAGTCATGGTGGCGACATGCTGGTGGCGAACGTTGATGGCAACGCGGCCGGGTGCGTGACCTATCGGGGCATTACGGCTGTAGCGGGCGGCTGCGAGATGAAGCGGCTTTGGGTGCGTCCCGCATTTCGCGGATCAGGACTCGGTGAGCAACTGGTTTTGAGCGCGATCGAACGCGCGACGGAGGCTGGATTTAGCGCGATGTACCTGGACACGTTCCCGGCAACGATGCGATCGGCTTTTGAGATGTACCTCCGGCTGGGATTCGAACCGTGCGATCCCTATAACGACAGCGCCTTCGAAGGGATCGTCTTTATGCGATGTTCACTTCGGTTGCTACGCCATTAACTCCGGCCCTGTCCGCCGATAATTCGTCACAAGTAACTTGGAAGCGCAGAGCGGGTTGTGCTTTCCTATCTGTTTGGAAGCATAAAGACAGCTGAAATATATTGACCTCGGGGGTCAAACAGACCAATGACAAAACGCGCATGGATTGCCGCAATTATTATTTCGATCGCAGTTTCATTTACCGCGACGGCGCAAAACAACTCCGCTCCGGATACAAAGCCGGCGCTGCTCCCCGGTCTCGACAAGCAGCTGATCGACCCCAGCGCCGATCCATGCACGAACTTCTTCCAGTACTCCTGCGGAAATTTCTCGAAGCTCTATCCGATCCCCGCCGACCAGTCGGGATACGGCACCGGCACGATGGTCTTCAACTACACCGAGTACACGCTGCATTCTTTGCTCGAGAAAGTCGCCGCCGACAATCCGTCACGCACGGCGAATGAGCAGAAGATCGGCGACTACTACGCCTCCTGTATGGATACTCCGGCAATCTACGCACTCGGTTTAAAGCCCCTTCAGCCGGAGCTGGATCGTATCGCGGCGCTCACCGACAAGAAACAGCTCACCGACCTGCTGGCCCACTACCAGCTGATCGGCGTGAACGCCTTCATGAGTTTCGGCGAGCAGCAGGACTTCAAAGATGCCCGCCAGCAGATTGCCGTCGTCGACCAGGGTGGACTCGGATTGCCCGAGCGCGACTACTACCTGCGCACCGGCGAGGCTGCCGAAAAGACCCGCCAGGAATATGTGCAGCACGTGACCAACATCCTGAAGCTTATGGGTGAGCCCGATGCCAAGGCCGCGAGCGACGCGCAGAAGATCATGGCGCTTGAAACCGCGCTGGCCAAGGTTTCGATGGATGTGACCTCGCAGCGCGATCCGAAGAACGTCTATCACCTGATGCCGGTCACGCAGCTTGCCGGCCTCACGCCGGAGATCGACTGGGCAGCGTTTCTAGAGCACTCCGGCGTGCCGTCGGTTACGGAGCTCAACGTCGCCAACCCGGAGTTCTACAAGGGCCTCAACTTAATCCTGAGTTCGACCGATCTCGACACCATCAAGACTTATCTGCGCTGGCAGCTGGTGAATGGAACGCCCAGCTATGCGCTGCCAGAGGCTATCGACAAGGAGCAGTTCGACTTCAACGGCCGCAAGCTGCGCGGCCAGCCCGAGCAGCGCGCGCGCTGGAAGCGCTGCGTGCAGGCGACCGACGGCGCATTGGGCGAGGCTCTCGGCGAAGTCTATGTGAAGGACAATTTTTCTCCGGAGAGCAAGGCCGCAACCGTGCAGATGGTGCACGACATTGAGGACGCCATGGAAAAGGACATCGACACGCTCGCGTGGATGAGTCCGGAGACCAAAATCAAAGCCAAGGCAAAACTGCATATGGTCGCCGACAAGATCGGCTATCCCGATCACTTCCGCGATTATTCCGCGTTGAAGATCGTGCGCGGCGATGCTTACGGCAATGCCGTGCGCGCGACCGAATTTGAGAGCCGCCGCGAGCTCGCCAAGATCGGCAAGCCAGTCGATCGCGGCGAGTGGGGCATGACTCCGCCGACGGTCGACGCCTACTACAACCCCAGCATGAACGACATCAATTTTCCAGCTGGCATTCTGCAGTCGCCATTCTTCGATCCGAACGCAACGGACGCTGAGAATTATGGTCACGCCGGAGCTATAATCGGCCACGAGCTCACGCACGGCTTCGACGATGAGGGACGCCAGTTTGACGGCAATGGAAACCTGGCCGACTGGTGGACTGCCGATGACGGAAAGAAGTTCGACGAGAAGGCCGATTGCGAGGTGAAGGAGTACGGCAACTTCACCGCCGTGGACGACGTTAAGGTGAACGGCAAGCTCACGCTGGGCGAGAACACGGCCGACAACGGCGGCCTGCGCCTCGCCTACATGGCCTTCCTGGCAGACGCGAAGCGCAAGAACATCGACCTCGACGCGAAGGACGCGAACGGCTATACGCCAATTCAGGAATTCTTCATCGCCTTCGGACAGAACTGGTGCGGCAGCATCCGTCCCGCACAGGTTCGCCTGCAGGTACAGACCGATCCGCACTCTCCGCGCCAGTTCCGCGTCAACGGCGTGGTGCAGAACATGCCAGAGATGGGCGAGGCCTTCGGCTGCAAGACCGGCCAGCCGATGATGCCGGTGAACGCCTGCCGCGTGTGGTAGGACTGCACGTCCAGCGATACACGCCTTCGGCGGGACTTCGCGTCCGGCGGCACACGCCTGCGGCGCAGAAATCTGAGAGTGTTCTTGGGCGCTCTCAGGCCTTTAACGGTGGCTGAGCCGTAGCGATTCCCAGCTTCCATCTGAGGCCCAGCCGCCGTCGACGGAGAGTGCGTGTCCGTTGACAAATCCGCTCTCGCGATCGTCGGCAAGGAACGCGATCGCGCGGGCGACATCGTCGGGCGAAGCGAAGCGTCCCATGGGCACGCGGCCGGTGATGTCGGCATCGACGTAGGTTCCGCGCGCCTGGTCGGCCGCATCCATCTCCGTCTTCACCCACCCCGGACACACAGCATTCACGCGCACGCCACGCCCGCCCCACTCGGCGGCAAGCGTTCGTGTCAGCCCAATCAAGCCGTGCTTTGACGCGTTGTACGCAGCACGGTCTCCGATGCCCAAAAGCCCCGCCACCGATGCCACGTTCACGATTGATCCGCGACTCGCTTCGAGCATCTTCGCGCCGAATGCTTTCGCCAGCAGAAACGGAGCTACCAGGTTTATTTCAAGTACGCGTCGATAGTCCTGCGCCGATGTTTTCTCTGCGGGTGAGATCAGGCTGATGCCGGCATTGTTCACCAGCACGTCCACACGCCCGAATCGATCGAAGACCACCTCGACAAATCGCTCGACCACTTCTTCATCTGCAATATCACCGACAAAGCCCATCGCCACGCTGCCGAGTTTCTCAACAGCGTGAGTCGTCTCTTCCGACATGCGCAGATCAATGATCGCCAGCGCGTACCCGCGCTCCGCCAGCACCTCGGCTGTCCGGCGGCCGATGCCCTGCGCGCCTCCGGTGATGATGGCTACGCGTTTTTCTTCGGTCATGCGTTTATCGTCGCACAGACGCGATTACTCCACCCGCAACGCCTGCATCGGATCCAGTTTCGACGCTCGCGTCGCCGGAAACCACACGGCCGCAAAAGCCACTGAGCTTAATATCACTGGCACGGTTACAAATACCATCGGGTCGTACACCTTAACTCCAAACAGGAACGACGCCAGCAGCCGCGTCAATCCGAACGCCGCGCCGACGCCGAGGACGACTCCGATCAGCGCGAGGGTCATGCCGTGGCGTACGACGAGGTTGCGGATCTTCGCGCGGTCCGCGCCCAGAGCCATGCGGATGCCCATCTCCTGGGTGCGCTGCTGCACCGAATAAGCCATGAGGCCGTAGATGCCGATGGCGGCAAGGAGCACGGCGGAGGCTCCGAAGATGGTGAGCAGGAGCATGTTGAAGTCCTGACGCGCGGTGGAGCGGACGACGACTTCATCCATGGTGCGGATGTGAGAGACGGGGAAGCCACCACTGGCCTGGCGAAGCTGTTCAGTGATGGGGGAGATGAACTGGTGCGGGTCGCCGTGTGTGCGCACGAGCCATGCGATGGGGCCGATGCGGGCGTTCAGCGCGGTCATGCCGTCGGGAACCTGAGATTGCGGAACGATCATGAGCGGACGCGGGTCGCGGTTGAGGCCGCCGTCGCGGATGTCTCCTACGACGCCGATGATCTGGCGTGCGGGCTCTTCAAATTCGGGGCCGACGCCTTTGCCGATGACGATCTGCTGGCCGACGGGGTCTTCCTTGGGCCAGAACTTTTTGGCCATCGTTTCATTGATGATGACGACGCCGCCGGCTCCGGTGGTGTCCTGCACGGAGAAGTCACGGCCCTGCAGGATGGGAATTTTGAAGACAGAGAAATAGCCGGGCGAGGCACTCATCCATCCGGCGCCGCCGGTGTAGGGGGTTTTGCCGGTGGGGCGTCCGATGATGTTGAATGGCAGGCCGAAGCCGCCTTCGAGCGGGATGCAGCAGCTTGAGGCGGAGGCTTCAACGCCGGGAATGGCATTGAGGCGCTCGCGCGCATCGCGGACAAGCTGGGCGACTCCGGCCGTCTTTTGATACTTGTCTCCGGTGAGCGACATTTCCATGGTGAGGACGTGGTGGGAGTCGAAGCCCGGATTGACGCCGCGGAGAGCGATGTAGGTGCGGATGAGGAGCGCGGCTCCAATAAGCAGAATGAGCGCGAGGGCGACCTCGCTGATGACGAGTACCGAGCGGCCTTTGCTCTGACGGAGTCCGGTGCCGGAGCGGTTGCTGCTTTCCTTGAGCGTGGTGTTGAGGTCGGGCCGCGCCGCTCCGATGGCGGGAAAGAGGCCGAAGAGAATTCCGGTGAGGAGCGACACGCCGAGCGTGAAGGCCAGCACGCGCCAGTCGATGCCGACTGCGGCTCCGTTCTCGCCGATGCGGGGTATGTCTCCCGGGCTGGCGGCCAGAAGGGCACGCACCCCGACGAAGCCGAGAATCAGCCCGAGCACGCCGCCGATGAGAGAGAGAAGGATGCTTTCGGTCAGCAGCTGGCGGATGATGCGAGTGCGGCCCGCTCCCATAGCCGCGCGGATGGCGAACTCGCGCTTGCGTCCGGTGGCGCGGACAAGCAGAAGATTGGCAACGTTGGCACAGGCGATGAGGAGAACGAAGCTGACCGCTCCGATGAGGATGAAGAGCGAGGAGCGGACGTCACTGACGATGGCATCACGGAGAGGCTGAACGCCGTAGCTTTCCTTCGGATCGAGGACGTTGGGATAGCGGCGGCGGAACTGATCGGCGGTGACTTTCATCTGAGCGTTTGCCTGAGCGAGGGTGACTCCAGGCTTGAGGCGCCCGGAGACGAGGAAGTAGTGCCCCTGATCATTGCTGTTGGGATCGAACTGGAAGGGCAGCCAGAGATCGGAGGGAGGGTCGGTGTAGAAGGATTTTCCGACGACGCCGAGGATGGTGTAAGGCTCGTTGCCGAGAGAAAGGGCTTTGCCGACGACGTTGGGGTCGCCGCCAAAGCGGCGCTGCCAGAGGCCGTAGCTGATGACGACGACGTGGCCTCCATTGGGGGTGTCCTCCTGCTGCGTGAAGGTGCGACCGAGGATAACGGGCGCGCCAAAGAGCTCGAAGTAGCGCTGCGTGACATGGAGTCCCTGGACGAGCTCGGGGTGGTCGCCGGTGAGGTTGTAGCCGGGACCGCCGAAGTCGTAGGCGGCGACGTCCTGCATAACGCTGGTTTGCTGTTCCCACGCGTGGAAGTCAGTGGCAGAGGCGACAGAGTCGTTGCCTTCGGGCGACGTATGCATGAGCATGACGATACTGCCGGCATCGGGATAGGTGAGAGGCTTGAGCAACACCGCGTTTACCACGGTGAAGATGGCGGTGTTCGCTCCGATGCCCAGCGCCAGAGCCGCGATGGCCGTGAGAGTGAAGCTGGGATTCTTGGCAAACATGCGCAGGGCTTGCTTGAGTTCGCTTAAAAGATTGCCCACAGGGTCCGCTCCGCAGTGATTTGGATGTTCGAGCTACAGATTGAGCTTTACAGACAGACAGGATACGCACTGGCGTTGCGTATGGTTCGGTAGACGAGCCACTTGCAGGATCGGTGAGCAGCGGGCTTCGAATTTCGAGCGAGCGACAACTACGGGGTGAGAAGTAAATCCTCCTCACCCCGCAATCGCACGGCGCTGCGGCTATCGTGGAATGCTGGCGTAGCCAAGTTGGAAGGGATTCCCGCCCAGCGCCGCAATCAGATACCAGCCTGTTGCCCCGATATGTTTCGACGGACCATAAGTGTAGTAGAAGCCGGTGTCCATCAGGCTTGTGGAGGCTACCAGCCCCTCGCCCAGCGGAATCGTCACCCCATTGACGGTTTGCCCCGCGCCAAGTTCGCTCTGTGCTATCTGGATCTGGCTCAGGAAGCCGATCGCCGTCGTGAGGTCCTTGAACAGCGTGGGCAGATTGTCGCGCCCGGCGATGGCCCGCGCCACCAGCGCCGCAACCGTGTGCGATGTTCCCTCCAGCCACACCGCGTTTGGATCGCAACCGGGAAGAATGGGCGCGAAGCTGGCAGTGTCAAAGTTGAGGCCGGTGATTTTCTGGCTGCCTGTGAGGCTGCTGTTCACGGCCGACGCCGTGTCGGTTGTCTGCAGGTTGGCGAGAGCCCAGTCGATGGTCTGCTTGTACTGGTTATTGAGCAGCGCCAGGTACGACCACGTCTGGCAATCCTCCGGGATCGGATAGGTATTAATCGTGATCTGATCGCCCAAAGTGCCGGTGTAGAAATAGCCGCCAGAGGGGTTGTACATTGCCAGCACAAAGGTCAACGCATGCTGTGCCAGGCTCGTCCACGACATGCCGTTGCTCGCGCTGCCGCCGTGGGTGAGCTCGGCCAGAATGGTGAAGAAGGCATAGGTATCGATGTTGTGTTCGGTTGACTTGCCGTTGGTCGACGGCACGGACTGGTTGTATTGGTTGATGTTGGTGCCGAAGGAGTATCCGCCCGCACCCAGCGTGTTGTAGGTGTTGGTGACGATCCAGTTCGCTACGTTGAGCGCGGCGGTCAGATACTTCGCCTGCCCCGTGCGCAGGTAGAGCTGCGCCAGCGCCATGCCCGCCCACGCCTGGTCGCCCACCGCGCTGGTGTAGAAGTAGAAGGGGGCGGACGCTGGAGTGATGTAAGCGCCGTCGGATGTCGGCGTATTGACGAAGTAGGCCTGCGCAAAACGTCCATCGTTAAAGGGAAAATTGTTCGCCTGCGCATAGATCAGCCCGTTGCCGAGAACCTCGGCGCGGCTCAGGCCGTCCGCGTTTCCGCGCAGCAGGTAAGCATGAATCGAAACCGCATTGTCATAGGTGAAGGCCGTGGATTCAAGACCGCTGCCGTCGGAATAACTCTGCGTCAGGCGTACTGTGTTGCCGGTGGCGTAAGCGTCCATCATCATTTGCTGGAAGGCGAAGGCCTTGCTGATCGAGCTGAGGCTGACTTCGGCCTCATGGAGAACCGAGTTGCCGCCTGTGCCGCTTGCATAAGCGGACTTCGTTAATGCCAGAGGAGCCAGCCCCGCCGTCGCTACCGCTCCAACGCCCATGCCAAAAATATCCCGCCGCGAAATTGTGCCTTTACTCATTGCTTATCTGCCTCCTGAAATTGCGTTCAAACTGGCCCGGTCGGGAGTCTACTCGCGGCGAAGTCAGACAGGCAAGCAAAGCAACGTAGCCGGGGAACCATCGTGCGGTAGACTGCGTATCAAGAGCCATCGCGACCGATAGAACTGTCAACGCTGCGAGGTGACAGATGCACGATCCCTTATGGATGCGGGTTTTTCTGGGTGTCCACATCGCCGCCGGCAGCGGAGCCTTTGTGCTGGCTCCGCTCGCGCTGATGACGGCTAAGGGCGGCAAGGCACATCGCCTGTGGGGCAAGATCTATTTCTGGTGCATGGCGGTTGTCGCGTCGACTGCGCTTGTCATGTCCATCTACCGGCCGATCCTCTTTCTCGCGCTGGTGGCCATATTCAGCTTTTATTCTGCCTTCGTGGCCTACAGGGTGCTCGGACAAAAGGCCGCGTGGAAGGGTGAGCGGGTGGTCCACGGATTGGACTGGATCGCCGCCGTCTTCTGCTTCGCCGCCAGCGCGGCACTGGCCTTGTTGGGGGCATTTCGGCCGGAGCTTGTCTCGCACCTGCGCATTCCGGCGATCGTCTTCGGCTTCATCGGTATGCGCATCTCTGCGGGCGCCATGTGGAAGTTCACGCATCCCCCCAGGGAGAAGATGTTCTGGTGGTATGCACACCTGCAAGGCATGATCGGTAGCTACATCGCCGCGTGGACGGCTTTCAGCGTCGTCACTCTCGGGCCTCTGCTGCATGGAGCCTGGTGGATATGGGTGACTCCGGTGACAATCGGCGTGCCCGCGATCATCGCGACCACGGCGTACTACAAGCGCAAGTTTGCGCCCAGAGCAAAGGCTGTGGCTGCGTAACAATTGCAAAACAAAGACGGCACCCTCATCGAGGATGCCGTTGAATCGTAACAGTTCGGTTACTGAATGTGAAAGCCGCCCGTCAGCGGCGTCTCCGCCGACGACGGCCCGACGAGCACTTTGTAGTCTCCTGAGAGCAGCTGCCATCCATCCTTCTGCTCATTGAAGACCGAGACATATTTCGGATCGATCTTCAGCGTTACCGTCTTCGATTCGCCCGGAGCCAGTTCCACGCGATCGAAGGCTACGAGCCGCTTGTAGCTCTCGCCCGCCGACGCCGGCAGTGCCGCATAGACCTCGGCGATCTCCGTTCCCGCGAGGCTGCCCGTGTTCTTCACGTTGAAGCTGACTTCGTGACCCTGGGGATCGACCGTCAGCCCCGAATATTCATAGCTCGTGTACGATAGCCCGAACCCGAACGGGAAAAGCGGCTGGAGATTCTTTGACTCGAACCATTTGTAGCCGACGCGCGCGCCCTGAACGTTGTAATCCACATCGAAGGGAGGCAGGCGCTTCTCGTTGTGCATGATCCGTTGCCCGCGCATCACTGTCGGCACCTGGACCTGCACCGGTTTCAGGTCAATGCCGGGAACCTCCGGAAATGCCAGCTGTGAGCCGCTCATGGCAAAGGTCACCGGCAGCTTGGCCGAGGGGTTCACCTCGCCGAAGAGCAGATTCGCAATCGCCTGCCCTCCGCCGATCCCCGGATACCACGCCGCCAGAATGCCCTCTACCTGACCGGCCCACGGCATCGTCACCGGGCCGCCCGTCTCGAGCACGACAATCGTGTGCGGATTCGCCGCCGCCACCGCGCTCACCAGCGCATCCTGGTTGTCGGGCAGCGAGAGCGTGCGCGCATCATGGCTCTCATACATTGGCTGATTGACGAAGACAATCGCCACGTCAGAAGACTTTGCCAGCGCAGCCGCCGAGGCGTTGTCAGTTCCCGGATCGAACTCCACCTTCGCATTCGGCGCATGCTTCTGGATGTACTTCATCGGCGACGACGGGAAGTAGACCGTCTCGCCCCAGTACGCCCCTCCCGGATGAGGATTGACCGCGTTACCTCCCGGCGGATCGACCTGCGCCGAGCCTCCGCCCGAGAGCACGCCGACATCGGCATGCGACCCGATGATCGCAATCGACGAAGGCGACTTTAGCGGCAGTACGTTGCCCGAGTTCTTCAGCAGCACGATGCTCTCTTCCGCGATGTGCTGCGCATCATCGCGTCCCTTGAATGGGTCAACCACCGACCGCGGCATCGGAGGATTGTCGACTACGCCCGCGGCAAACATGCTGCGCAAGATGCGGTGATCCATGTCTTCGATACGCGACAGCGGCACCTGGCCCTTTTGAACCGCCTCTTTGAGCGCGGGTCCGAAATAATTGTCTTCGGGCATCTCCTGGTCAAGCCCGGCGAGCACCGCCTTGACGGTGCTGTGCGTCCCGCCCCAGTCGGAAAGCACCCATCCCTTGAAGCCGAAGTCCTTCTTCAGAACCTGGTTCAGCAGCCAGTCGTTCTCGCACGAGTAGTCGCCGTTCACACGGTTGTACGCGCACATCACACCCGAAGGCTCGGCAATCCCGATCGCAATCTCAAACGCCAGCAGATCGCTCTCGCGCGCCGCCTTGTGATTAATCTTCGCGTTAATGATGTCCCGCCCTGTCTCCTGATCATTGAAGGCGTAGTGCTTGATGTCGCCCATCACCTGCTGCGACTGCAGACCCTTCATCAAGTTGCCGGTCATCGTTCCGGCCAACACAGGATCCTCACCCGCATACTCGAAGTTGCGCCCGTTGCGCGGCTCGCGCGTAATATCCACGCCTCCGCCGATCGACATGTTGTAGCCCTGCGCACGCAGCTCGCGGCCGATCACTGAGCCGTAAAGTTGCGCGCCCTTGGGATCCCAACTCGATGCCGCGCCCAATGTCGAGGGCAGCAGCGTTGCGTAGCGGCTTTCCCTTGCCGCCAGCCGCACTCCCACCGCGGAGTCCGCCATATTGATATCGGGAATGCCCAGTCGGTCGATGCCCAGCACATAGCTCGCGCCCAGGTTTGACCGAGGCGGTATAGGATCGCCATCGCGCAGCGCTCCCCAGCCGGTGCCGTGCACCAGCTGGATCTTTTCATCGAGCGTCATCTCTTTGATCACCATGTCCGCACGCTGGTCGGGCGACAGCGACTTGTCATCCCATGGATGGTGCGGCTTGGGGGGCTGATGCGGTGCTTGTGGAAAGAGGGTCGAAACCGACAGTGGCAGGAGCGCGGCAAAAGCGACCGCGCACAGTGAAACTCTACTGAACTTCATGGTTCTCCTTGTATCTGTAATCAGGAAACAAAGCGGATTCCGTGCACAATCCACTCTACAGAATGCGCGGCTATCCTAAACGCGCAGAAAGAGCATCGTCAAGCTCAAACGTTTTAGTAAAGGTTGGAAAAGACCTGTCAAGCCATCTTCGTTCGAACGCGTGAACACGATATGATGGGCGGCATCATGCGCGGCGCATACTTCTGCTGGTTGTTTGTTGCTGGAGGGCTGTTCTGTTCTGCCGCTCTCGCCGAGCGCCTCCGCTCTCCCTGGGACGCGACCGCCATTACGCCCACCGACGCGCCTTATACCTGCCCCGCGCCGCCTGTCTTCACCAAAACGCTCGACATCGAGGGTTATTACACCGACAAGCAGTACTCGATCATCGATCCGAAGAAGCTGGCCGCTTTCAATGCCGCTACCGAAGGTCCTACACATCTTGGCCAATTCACTACATCTGCCGCCGACTCATGGCTGAGCAAGGGCAGCCGCGCCGCTGCGGCCTGCGTCTACTCGCTGCTCGATGCAGCTGCGCAGGCCGACGCCTGGGACGGCAAGATGCCGCAGATTAACGGCGTCTACTTACAGAACTGGATGCTCAGCGGCACCGCCATTGCCTATCTCAAGGTGCGCGACAGCCATATGGGAACGCCCGACCAGGACGCCGACATCCAGAAGTGGTTTCGGCTGGTCGCGGCCCGAGTGCGCGAATACTTCGACATGCACCGTTTGCATCCGGGCAGCGATGCCTACAACAACCACATGTACTGGGCGGGACTCGCCGTTGCCGCGCAGGGCATCGCCGATGATGACCGGGATGCCTTCTTCTGGGGCATTGCCACGTACCGCATGGGCGTGGACGCCATCCAGCCCGACGGATCGCTCACGGCAGAGATGAATCGCGCCGGAATGGCGGAGCATTATCAGCTCTATGCTCTTGGTCCGCTCATCACGCTGGCCGAGCTGGGCGCGGCCAACGGACTCGATCTGTATGCGATGGATGATGGCGCCATCCACCGGCTGGTGAAGTTCTCTATAGCCGGACGCGAAGATCCTTCCATCATCGAAAAGCGCACCGGCGTTCCCCAGAACCTGCCCGCGCAGATTGGTGGCCTGGAGATCGGTTGGGCTGTCCCCTATGCTCAGCGATTTCCCAGCCCTGAGCTTTCCGCGTATCTCGCCAAGGCTGGATGGATGAATTTCTGGCAATGGGGCGGAGCGCCACCGAATGCGGTCATTCCCATGCCCCGCGCTTCGACAGAGATCGAGCGAAGTGTGAAGGAGGCTCTCAGCGAGCAGTTTCCTTCGGACATTTCGCAGGCCCGGGCTTTCCTGGGCGGGTGGTGCGGGGAGGGAGACCCGACAAATCACCCAAACATCACCGACAGCGGAAGCTTTCTCACACTGGACAACGGACTTGGCGACCGCTCCATCGGGCGGGTGCTGGGACCAAGGGGCATCATTGCGCCGGGATGGCAATCTGCAATCGGAACGCTCACGCCGGACGGCAGTCAGATCGACTGGACCAACGGCACATACTGGACGCGCTGCCCTGGCAGCGCAGGCCACGCGCTTTCTCGGACAAGCCTGACTGGGACATGGTACACGCATGCAGATCGTTCTCAGCCCTGCTCCATCCTTGAGCATGGCGACAGCCTACAGATCCACTGCGGACAATGGGGTCATGCCGCTGGTCAGGTCGACGCCTCGGGTAACCTGACGACCGACTGGAATGGCAACCGCATCGAGGGAATGGTCACCCCCGACGGCAATCACATCAACTGGGACAATCAGACGTACTGGACGCGATCGACAGTCTACGAGGTGAAGAAATAGGTAGCTTGAAGAATTATTTCGGAGCGGCGGGAGCGGGTGAGCCAGGCGTGAGCGTAGCCGCAGGTGCCTGATTGGTCGAGATCACCTTCACGATCCGCGCCCGCAGGTCGTCATACGTCGGCTGGCCGTCGATAAACCCCACCAAGCCTTGCGTTACCGAGTTTGGATTCTTCTGCTCGTAGAAATCAATCGAAAATCGCCGCTCGCCCGCAGCTGCTTCCTTCGGGTGCTGCTGCGCATACATCGCCTGGTCCGCATCATCGGACTCAAGTGCGTAGAAGCGCTCCATCTTGCCGCTGGCATCGAAGACATTGAACCGGTAATAGAAGTGGAATCTCCCCACTGGCTCGAAGAACTCATAGGCCTGAACCATCTTGTCCCCGACCGGGAACGTCTCGATCACGAAACCCTGCGTGCCGGTGAATTCCGGATGTTTGCCATCGCTGTGATATCCGCGCAAAATGGCTCGCTGCTCATCGCGGTGGGTCTTGTCGCCCATTCCGGCGTAAGCCTGCAGAAGCAGTGCGTGCACGGTTGCGTCGTTGGGATCGAGTGTCTGCGCCTTCTGAAAATACGTCATGGCGTCCGCAGGTTTCTGTGCATCCAGAAGCACGACGCCAACCAGCTTATTCAACTGCGGGCTGTCGGGATTTTTGGCCAGAAGCGATTTTGCATCGGCAATCGCCTCGTCAAACTTCTTATCGTTCAGTTCGGCGCCGATTTTTGCGCGGACCTCAGGATCGATGGGCGATGTCGCCGGAGCGGGAGCCTGGCTGGCCTGCGGCTGCTGCGTGGGAACGGTCAGCACCTGCGCCGCGGAAGCCTGCGCGAAGATGAGGGTAAGCGACAGGCCGGCAAGGCCGAGCGCCAAAGGCCGGGCCAAAAGCCGAATAGACAAGCGGAAAATCATGCATCCTCCAAAAAGCAATACGAGCACGGAGCAATACGCATGAGCAATGCATGGACTCGCATTCTCTTGAGCATTTCTATATAGACGGTTTTTGTCAGAGTTATGTATAGCACGGGGCGTCGGGCCGGATGCGCGGCCTGCTACTTCTTCAGGGCCTGCTTCACGCTGTCCGGCCGGAACATTTTCTCCGCCGCACCGGTTACCATCCTGCGGGGCGCGAAGCGCTGCATAAAGACCGAGGCCCGGCCTCCGGCATAAGGAATCACCCACGGCTTGCCCTTGACCATACCTTCGAGTCCGAGTCGCGCGACTTCCGCAGCGGACTGATACTTGCGGCTCTCGCCCGTGCGCGCACCGGCAACCTCGCCGAACTCCGACTCGGTCGGCCCCGGGCACAACGCGCTGACCCGGATGCCAAAGCGCGCCGTCTCCTCGGCCAACGCTTCGGCGAGCATGCGATCGAAGGCCTTGGTCGCGGCATAGGTCGCCATGTAAGCTACGGGCTGGTAGGCTGCCGTCGAAGCGACGATCATGATGTCGCCTCGCTTGCGCTCGATCATTTTGGGCAAAAAGAACCGTGTAAGCTCGACAACCGCCGCGCAGTTTACGTCGACCATCGTTCGCTGCCAGGCTGGATCACCCGCCACGAACTCTCCGTAATAACCAAAGCCTGCATTGTTGATCAGAATATCGACCGCCGTTCCGCGGCCTTCCGTCGCATCGAAGAGCTGCCGCGGAGCGCCAGGATCGGCAAGGTCGGCGGGGATCACCTGAGTCTGAATCTTGTGTTCGCTGCCGAGACGCTTCGCCAGTGTCTCCAGCCGCTCGGCCCGGCGTGCGGTCAGGATCAGGTTTGCGCCTGCAGCCGCCAGTTCGATGGCCAGCGCCTCGCCGATGCCCGCGCTCGCGCCCGTCACCAGCGCCCATTTCCCCTCAAAGGCTTTCTTCAGCACTGCGGAAGCTGCCATGGCATGCTTCTCCTTGTAGAAACTCTGTTGTTACCACCGCTGTTGCGATATGGCCAGAGGCAGCCGCTAGACCGCGATGGCGCGAAAGCCCAGCTGCCGGGCCGCGTCGAGTAACCGCTTGTCACCTGAGATGAATAGTCGTCCAGCAGGTTTCTGCATCGTCCACTCAAATGCTGCGGCCAGTTGAAGAGCGTCGCCGGAACGGAGTGCGAAGCGCTCGGGCAGCTCTTCCGCGAAATTACGGAGCTCATCCGACGGTTGGATTTCCTGCCAGTTCTGCCTCAGTTCCTGAAGCAGTCGACACCCTTCCGAGTGTTCATCGATTGAGGCTTGTTGCATGCGTACCAGGCGAGCCAAGGCACTTCGAATTTCCACGCTCGTTCCCCACCAGGCAATAATTCGGGTCTCCTGAAAGAGCCTGTCGACAACTGGAGTTGACTGCAGGTCAACGCACAGGGGCATTAATGCGCTTGCATCCCAAAATGCAGGTTCTGTCACCAGCCTTCCTCGCGCTCATCAAGGACTGCCTGGATTGCAGACTGTCCCGATACGCTGGGCCGCGGAAGTGCCGAGAACTCCTTCAGCCATTTCTCCCGATCCTTCGGCGGATTCTTCGGAAGCCGCAAAATCCCGCGTGCGACCAGGAGCTTCTCCTGTTCCTCAATGCTCTCGGGCACATAGGGAATAATCCGCGCGACGGGCTCATTACGGTCGCGGACGATGATCTCCTCGCCCTGACGTACCTCACGGAGGTGAGCGCTCAGATGATTCTTCAGATCGCCTATTTGAACTGTCTTCATGGCTAGATTCTACCATTTTGGTTAGTTTAGCCGGACTTGGCCATAATTAACCAACTTGGGCTCTAGTCGTACACTGATGCCGCCAACTGAAACTCCTCACCCACCCAGTCCGTGAAGGCGTCCGTCGACTGATTCCGGCCCAGAAAACGCAGCACGATCTCCTTGCCCGGCATCGACCCGCCCGGCTCAAGCACGGTTCGCCGGTACTTCATCGATGTCGGGTCGTCGAGCGGATGCTGCGAGAACTGGCTGTAGAAGTCCAGCGCAATGACCTTGTCGTAAAGGTAGGTGTAGTAGTTGGATGAGTAGCCGACGAGGTGGGTAAAGCTCGCGTACATGCGATTACCGTCGATCCAGGCATACGGCAGGAAGCGCGCATAAAGTTGCTGAAAGAGCGCATCAAGATCGAGCTGCGCCGGATCGGCTGTGTGTGTCATCAGCGAATACGTTGTATAGAAAAGCTGCGTCCGCACCCAGTCAGCTCGGCCGAAGGCCCCGGCCCGGTTCATCCGCTGGACGAGCTCAGCCGGGATAACCTCCCCGGTTTCATAGTGATGGGCAAACAGTGCCAACAGGTGTGGATCGCGGAAGAACTCCTCCAGCATTTGCGAAGGAACCTCCACGAAATCTCCTTCCGTGGCGATTCCGCTGATTCCCGCCCACCGCTGGCGCCCTCCCAGCAGGGCGTGCATCAGGTGGCCGAATTCGTGGAAATACGTGATCACATCAGAATGCTGCAGCAGGCCTGGATCGCCCTCCCTGCCGCCTGGAAAATTGCAGATCAGCGCCGCCTGCGGAATCTGGTCGGTCTCACCGCGCTCAAAGACCCCCGGAATCAGGGGATGCGCAGAGAACCACTTATCCTTGCCTTCTCGCGGATGCATATCGAGATAGAAGCGCCCGATCAGGCTCGCCCGGTCCTCGCGCTTGCAGCCGCCCTCTTCATATACGTCGTACGCGACCACGTCTTGGTGCCAGGCATCTGCGTGTTCGATGTGCTGGAACTCAACCTGAAAGAGCCGCGCAGCCGTCGCTAACACCCCCTGCTCCACGCGCTCGTAGGGAAAATAGGGACGCACTGACTGCGAATTGAACTCAAAGGCTGAGCGCCGATACTGCTCCAGCCAGTAGCCGCGACTGGAGGCATCTATGCTTTCCAGCCCCGGCTGCATGCTCTGCGCGAATTCGAGCACCATTGAGTATTCCTTCTCGGCGCCGGCCCGCGAGGCCACGTCGAGCTCATCGAGGAAGGCCTGCATGTTGGCCGCCGACTCCATCATCTGGTCGGCGGTCGCCAGGTCGGCCCAGGTCGCGAATCCGAGAATCGTCGCCAGCTCCCTGCGGATCGCCAGCAGCTCCAACAGGATCGGCTGGTTCACCGGATACGCACGCGTGTTATATGCCAGAAACATGCGCCGGCGCAGTGCTCCCGACTGCGCAAACGTCATGACCGGCAGATAATCCGGGAACTCCGTCGTCAGCGTAATCTTCCCGTGCTCGTCCGGCTGGTGCGCCTGCAGATAATCCTCGGGCAGCCCTTCCAGCTCCGACACGTCGTCCACTGTGACTGTGTTGACGTTCTCCTGCACGTTGCGGCCGAAAGTCAACGAAAGCAGCGTGGCCTTGTCCTGCAGCTCCTTGATCCGCGTGCGCGTCGCCTCATCCTTATCCACGCCGGCCAGCCGATACTGCAGCAGCGTCCGTTCGAGATAGTGCCGGCTGGCCTCGTCCGCGCTCTCCGGATCAATCTCGGTCAGCGCCTGGTAGACCTTTTGATTCAGCCCCAGTGCCACGCCCGCTTGCGCCACGGTCTGGGTCAGAGCCTGGGCCGCATCGCGAATGGCCTTGTCAGGATAGACGCTGTCGAGCAGCGCCGTCTGCGATCCGGCCGAGGACAGCTCCGACACGGCATCATCATAGCGGCGAAGGGTATTTTCGAAGGTGCGTGGCCCGTTGACGGCAAGCAGGCCTTCGATCGCCTCCTGGTGGCGTGCCAGCTTGCCCGTCACCCAGCCCTCCAGGCTCGCCGTCGAGACCGTGCCCGACCCATCAGGATTCCAGGGATGAGGAAAGATCTTCTCCGAAGTTGAATTCGGTCCGGTTGTCGGGGATGATTGGGCCGCCAGGTCGCTCATACGCGCCACCTCATGTGCATATAGAGGGTAACTCAGGACAGCAATTGCAACCGGGAATCTGTCGCACCGGAAGATTCATGGAAGAGATGTTGCATCCTTACCGCGCACCCGGTAAGATGCCGCAATTGTAGCTATGAAAGCATCACAGAAAGATGTACACGAGGCTTCCCCCAGCCCGGAGCGCATCGTGACCGCGTTCTCCCCGCACTTCATCCGCTCGCGGATCGGAAAAGTCTGCGTCGCCATCATCGGATCCACGCCGGCCGAAATGATCGAGAAGGCTCTCGAAGCGGTGCGCGAGAATACCTTTATCGAGTTCCGCCTCGACTACCTGCCCACCCCCCTGACCGCTCTGCCCAAAATCAAGCACTTCCTGGGCGAACGCAGCGAGGTGACCGCCATTGCCACCTGCCGCCGCGTGGCCACCGGCGGCAAATTCAAGGGAACGATCGCCGCTGAGCTCGAAGTCCTTGAAAAGGCTGCCTCTTCGGGATTCCACCTCGTCGACCTGGAGCTGCAGTCCGCCGAGGCCCTTAAGCATGGCCAGCTGGACAAGCTGCGCGCGCATGGCGCCGCGCTCATCATCAGCTACCACGACTTCACCACCACCAAGGATCTCGACGGCATCTTCGAGCGTATCCGCCCTTACGAGCCCGAATTCATCAAGATCGTCTCCACCGCCAAAACGCTGGCCGACAACGTCACCATGATGCGCTTCCTCGAGCGCACCCGCGACCTGGCCAACGTCATCGGCATTTGCATGGGCGACCAGGGCATCATCAGCCGCATTCTCGGCCTCCGCGCAGGCAGCGTCTTCACCTTCGCCGCTGCGCATGTCGGCGAAGAAACCGGCCCGGGGCAGATTTCCGTCCGCACCCTCAATGAAACCTACCGCATCGACCAGCTTGACGCCGCCACCAAGGTCTACGGCGTCGCCGGCAACCCCATCAAACATTCGCTCTCGCCGCTGATGATGAACACTGCCTTCCGCCGCGAGACGGTAAACGGCGTTTTCCTGGCGCTTCAGGCGGCAAAGCTCAGCGACCTTCTCACGCTGGTGCGCGAAGTCCCCATCAGCGGCCTGGCCGTAACCATGCCCCTGAAAGAGGAGATTCTCAAGCATCTTGAACGCACCGACCCGCTTTCCGAGAAAGTGGGAGCCTGCAACACGGTCGTTCGCTCACAGGAAGGAAAGCTTTACGGCTTCAACACGGACGTCGCCGCTATCGTCCGCCCGCTCGAACGCCGTCTGCAGTTGAAGGGAGCGAAGGTCCTCGTCATGGGAGCGGGAGGAGCGGCCCGCGCCGCCGTCTTCGGTCTCAAGGATAAGGGCGCGGAAGTTTTTATCCTCAACCGCACGGCCGAGACCGCGCAGAAGCTTGCCCGCCAGGCGAAGGCCAAGACTTTCCGCCGCGACCAGCTGGCGAAGACCAATTTCGACATCATCATCAACGCCACACCCGCCGGCATGCACGGCGTCAAGCCGGCCAGCCTGCTCGAGCCGAAGGAGATCAACGCGCGCCTGGTCTTCGATCTCGTCTACAACCCCATCGACACACCTCTGCTCCGCATGGCGCGCGACAAGGGCATTCCCGTCGTTACCGGAGTCGAGATGTTCGTGCACCAGGGCGCGCGCCAGTTCGAGATCTGGACCGGCAAACCCGCTCCCGAAGACGACATGCTGCGGGTCGTCGTACACGCCCTCCGGCAGCAGGCCGAGGCCGCCAGACAGACAGCAACGGCAAAACCGGCCCCCCCAAAGTAAACGCGGGCCGGCAGCCCGAGCGTCTCACTCCTGCTGTGCATCTCTGATATTGAGCTCTCAATTTATGAACAACGATAAGCCGGACCAGCCAGGATCTGGGTCGACACTCGAAATGGAACCCGCTCGCCCTTTGACTCCGGGCTCGGCGAGGCCGGCCTCCGCGAATTCGGCTTTTTCGAATGTAGACCGGCTGATCGAACTCGCCTCCGACAAGAAGCCGTCCGCTCTTACGGCGAAAGGCGACCCGGCGAAAGACAATTCCGGCAAATCCGACCCGAAGCATTCGAAAGACACGCCTATGTGGAAGATCCTGCTCCAGCTCAAGCCGTTCCTGCCTTACCTCGCCCGCCTTGTACCCCTGCTCGACGTCGCTCTCGGTCCGGTGCAGAACGCGGCCCTCTCGAACGAGGTACGTGCCGCCGTCACGGAGACGGCAACAAAGATTCAGGCGATCCAGAGCGACGTGAGCGCCGCCGTTCAGGAACAGGTTCTGCAGTTGAAGCAGCTTGAAGAAGCGCTGATCCGCTTGCGCGATGCATCCGAAGCGCAGGCTGCGGCGCAGACCAGCCTTGCTCATGATCTCACTTCGGTCCGCAAGCTGGTCGCCCTGTCCGCCGCCGGCCTCGGCATCCTGCTCATCGCTCTTGTAGTGATGACAGCAGTGGTGCTGGCCCACCTGCCGCATTAACGCCAGGCGCATAGCAGCCGTCCGGCCGTTCCCTTCATGCCCAGCTTGTCGCGGCGTCCGCTGAAGTAGCGCGCATTGATCTCGGTCGATCCTATATCTTCGATCTCGCGAAAGGCGGATAGCTCCCGGGCGACGCTTTCCGGTGTAAAGAAGAGCCGGAACGGCTCTCCGGCTCGCTCCACCCGCGCAGCCAGTGCATCGTGAGCCAGTCGCTCGAGAAAGGGAAGCGCATCGCGCGGCTGTCCATAATCCAGAGTCACGCCGCTCCCCGCCGGACGCCCCGCGACGAAGCCGAGCGTAGCGCGGAAGGCATCGATGGTCAGATAGGGGACGACTCCCAGCCATGCGAAGAAGGCGGGCGCATCGAAGTCGAAGCCGGCGGCTTGAAGTTGTGCCGAAAGCGACTGGCTCTCGAAGTCAACCGGCGCAAATGTGAGGCCCTCCGGAATCGCGATGCCGCCCTTACGCAGCAACTCCCGCTTCCACGCCTGAGTCGCCGGATGGTCGACCTCGAAGACGCGCAGCCCGGGAAAGGGATTGCGATAGGCGAAAGTGTCGAGTCCGGCACCGAGCAGAACATACTGGCGCATGCCATTATCGACTGCGCGGCGGAGGTTGTCCTCGGCATAGCGGCTACGAGCGACGAGAAAGGCCCGCATGGCCACGGCAAAACCCTTCTCGGGCTGAAGAGCGGTCTGACGCAACTCCTCGGCGTAGGTCTCTCCGAGGAGCGGGACCGCAATCGGATCGGCGAAGACGACCGGCGAGTCGTAAATCTGATGAGCGGCCCGGCGTAGGGCAACTCGAAGGGCGGTGCGGGATGGGGTACCTTGGTCCAGATTCTCCTCGATAAAGGGCTGGCAGAGGGTGTTGTGGATTTAGTGAAAAGGTTTTCTGGTAATACAAAATTAAAATGCGATTCCGCTGCTAACTTCGCTGTGGAAAAGCCAACACATATTGCCAGTTCTTAAGTCGCGGGAATAGCATACGTGGCAGTTTGGTTACAACTTCGTTGTGCATTCGTCGCGGAGCGGACGCGGCGAATATCGAAAAAACATTCAGTCAATCCTCGAAATGTAGATGTATCAATCTCTTATAAAGCCCGCGTGGAGCGACTCTCTATGGCATGGTATGCCTACTGCATCACCGAAAAGCAAGCCTTCCCTGAACTGATTCGTCACCGTAAACCGATTCCGATGGAAACCGTTTCCGGCATTCAGGGCAACCAGGTTTTCCTTTACCCAGCCAGTGAACTAGCCGTTATCGTCAGCGAACATTCTCCAGGAGACAATTTTAACCAGCGGGCAGCCATGGATCACGCGCGCGTGATTGCAGACTGCTTTAAGACCTCAACCGTCCTTCCCTTCCGATTCGGCACGGTTTTCTCCGATGACGATGCCCTCCGCCGCTCGGTCCGGTCCAACCAGCGGCAGTTCATCACCAACATCGAACGCCTGCGCGGCAAGGCCGAGATGCACCTCAAGGTGACGCTCGACGACTGCTGCCGCGACCAGATTCGCCGGGTTATTCCATCTGAGGTCAGCACGGTCGGACGGGAATATCTGACCAATCTGCGTGAAAGCGCAACTCTGCAGCGCGAGCGCCAGACCAAGGCGCGCGCGGTTTCGGTGCAGATGCACCGGATGTTCTCTCCGCTGGCCGAGGAGATTTCCTGTAAGCGCACAGATGCAGGCAAGATGCTGCTCGATATCGCGCACCTAATCGACCATAAGGGCGTGGAGCGGTACCAGAACAAATACTCGAGCGCGAGCCAGCTGATGAAGGACTGCCACATGCAGCTCTCCGGCCCCTGGCCGCCCTACCACTTTGTGCATCAGCTGACGCGTGCGGCGCATCCGCACACCCACATTGCTTCCGCTTGATGCGGAGCATATAAAAACAGGAGAGCCCCGGCGGACCCACGAACCACCGGGGCTTCCTATTTGGAGGATCGAAAGGGGAAATCTCATCGAAGAGCGACCCGACGAACCTCTCAAACAAGAGACGCTAACCTTGGTGCTAAAAGACGCACCGTCTGACCTAAGTAAAGTGCAGTATGGGGCAAATGAACAGGCTATCTTTTGGCCAGTGCCATAATGGCCCGATTGGGAGCCTGTTTTCTGCGACTTAGAGCTGAGCGTGAACCTTCCCTTTCGTCCGGCCGGTGAGGCGTCGTCTGCTGACGCCTTCCCCGCCGGCAGCCTTAAACCTGCCTCGGGATTTGAGGCAAGAATCTCGTGCCTGCTGGCAGCATTGATCGCTGCGGCTGTTCTTCTGCCGCTGCTCGGCCATAAAGCCCTGGCCGACTGGGACGAGGGCATCTACGCCGAGGTTTCGCGCGAGTTCCTGGGCGGGAACTGGCTTGTGCCTCACTGGCACTTTCAGCCGTGGTTTGAGAAGCCTCCGCTCGGCCTGTGGCTGACGGCTATCTTTTTCCGGATTTTCGGAGTGTCCGAATTCTGGGCACGTGCCGGCTCGGCCATCGCAAGCATCGGCATTGTCGCCGCAATACACGCCATCGCCCTGCGCGTCCGCGGCAGGCTGGCAGCCTGGATCTCCACGGTCATTCTTCTCACCTGCTTCGGCTTTCTCCGCGTCGCCCGCATGGGCGAGCTCGACGCCCTGCTGACCCTGGGCTGCGTTGCCGCGCTTTGGGGCCTCGCCAGGGTCCGCGAAGGCGCACCAGCCGGGTGGTACTGGTTCTGGACGGGCTTTGCTGTCGCCACGATGACCAAAGGCGCGGCCAGCGTCACACTGCTGTTGACCCTGCTTGTTGTTGTCTTCTGGAATCGCTCGGGCCGGAAGCACCTCGGCAGGCAGTTTCTTGCCGGGCTCTGCCTCTTTGCGATCCTCATCCTCCCGTGGCACCTCTACATGTTGCATGCCTTCGGCCGCACCTTTCTGGATGAGTACCTCGGCCTGCATGTAATCACCCGCGCCACAACGCAGATGGAGGGTCACCAGACCCCTTGGTGGTTTTACGGAAAAGTGTTGCTCATTTATACGTCACCGTGGCTGTTACTTTTTCCATTTTCGCTCTGGTGGCAGGCGCGACGGCGTGAATTACGCGAGTGGTTCGTCTTCGCCGTCGTCGTGCTGGTCTTCTTTACGGCCGTAGCGACGCGCAGTCCGAAATATATCTTTCCGGCTTATCCGGCCTTGGCACTACTCACCGGAGATTGGCTCGCCGCGCATCTCGAACGACGCAGCCGAAGATTTCTCTGGACGGTGGCCATCGTCGCTTTCGCGGCATTCGTCGCAACGATAGTGGCCAAAAGGTCTCCTCTGGGTCAGAGCCTTACCACCACGCGAAATGCCGCCGGAACCGTGCTGCACGCCGACCCCGAGGCCGAGACGCTGTTGCTCGCCGCGCTGCGTTCGCCCGAGGCCGCTGGCGCTTCCGGCCCCATCCTTCTGTGGCAGGAAGATACCGTCGCACAGCTTCCATCGCTGTTGTTCGCTGTCCGGCGCCCCCTGCAGCAGGTCTATCTCGTGCATTATCCCGACACGCTCAGTGAAGCGCGCCGCTATGCGGATCCGATGCCGCTGAGAAACTTCGTCGGAACGACGCCGCGTCTCATTTTGCTTGAAAAGCCGCTAGTCTCGGAGATTCCCGCAGAGATGGATTTTCACCTGATTGCAGTTGGAAAGACACTCGAGGCCGGAACGATTCAGTTGTCGGGAAAACCGTAGCGCGGAAACGAGCTTCAGATCTTGTTCGCCGCGGGCAGGTCCTTCTTGCGACGGCTGAGTACAAAGGTGTTCTCGCGTTTGCGCCGCCCACTCGAGGCATGCTCGATCTTGCGCCAGAAGCCTACGAAGTAATCGACCGCCGAGATCGTTGACACCGTTGCCATCCAGTAAACACCCACCACCGCGATCAGATCGACCGGCATGATGAACCAGCCGAAGTGCCACTCGTTCCATCCGTGGGCCAGAATCGCAGCCACAACGGAAACAATCTGGATAACCGTCTTGAGCTTGCCGAGATCGCTCGCCTCGATCGTGAAACCCTCAGCCGACGCGATCGACCGCAGGCCGCTGACGAGAAACTCGCGGCCGATGACCAGCACCGCGATCCACGGCTTCACGACATGCGGGTTGTACTGCACGAGCGTGATGTAGGCGGCGGTGATCAGCAGCTTGTCGGCCAGCGGATCGAGCAGCATACCCATCGTCGTGATCTGTCCGCGCTTCCGCGCCAGGTAGCCGTCCACGCCGTCCGAGATCGAGACCAGGATGAAGAAGAGCGACGCAACGATCTCCTGCTCGCCGTGCCAGCCGCCATGCGGAAAATGCGGCGAGAGCATCCAGATGAGTATAGGGACGGCAAAGATGCGCGACATCGTGATGGAGTTGGGCAGGTTCACGACTTTTGCTCGGCGGGATCAACGGGCTCCGGGCGTTCGGGCGAAGCTCGGTCCATACGCTCATTATGCATCAGCGAAGACGGCCTTGGTCTGGATGGGCGCGCGGACGTTAAAGGAGCGTGACTTCCAGCATGGGGGAATCTTTTCGTCAGTAGCACGAGGCGCGAATGGGGCGCCCATTACGGTGCCCCATCCTCCGTTACGGCCAACAGGAGTAGCCGAAACTGCCGAAACCAGATGGCGCGAAGCGCGTGGACCTGGATGGCCCAGTCCTAGGCGTAGATTCCGCGCTGCTTGATCGTAAACGCCACCCGGTCGATCGCCAGCATGTACGCGGCGATGCGGTTGTTTACGTTGTGCGCATCCGAGTACCGCACCACGTCGTCGAAGCTCTCGGAAAGAATGCTATCGAGCTGCTCGTTGATGATCGATTCCTTCCAGAAGTACCCCTGGCGATCCTGCACCCATTCAAAGTAGGACGCGGTCACGCCGCCGGCGTTCGCCAGGATGTCCGGGATGATGAAGACGCGCTTGTCGGCGAGGATCTCGTCGGCGACGGCGGTCGTCGGACCATTCGCACCTTCACACACAATGCGCGCCTGGATGCGGTCGGCATTGCGGCTGGTGATCACATTTTCCGTCGCAGCGGGAATGAGAATCTCGCACTCGGCGGTGAGCAGCTCGATGGGGTCGACAAGCTCGGCGCTCTTGAAGCCGAGAATCGAGCCATTGCGCTGGCGGTACTCGATCAGCGAACAGACATCGATACCGTTGGGATTGAAGAGTCCGCCCTCATACTCGGCTACGCCGACAATCTTGTAGCCTTTGTCCTGCATCAGCTTGGCGGCGTTGGAGCCGACATTGCCGAAGCCCTGCACGATCACGCGGCAGCCATCGCGCCGCATATTCAGATGCTTCAGAGCCTCATCGCACACCACGCTGATACCGCGCCCCGTCGCCTCGCGCCGTCCGCGCGATCCGCCAATGTTGATCGGCTTGCCGGTCACGACGCTGGTTACCGTCTGGCGCATGTGCATGGAGTAGGTATCCATGATCCATGCCATCACCTGCTCGTTGGTGTTCACGTCGGGCGCGGGAACGTCCTTCTCCGGGCCGATGAATTCAATAATCTCGGCGGTATAGCGGCGCGTCATGCGCTCCAGCTCGCCCATCGACATCTTCTTGGGATCGCAGATCACTCCGCCTTTGGCTCCGCCAAAGGGGATGTTGACCACGGCGCACTTCCAGGTCATCCAGCTGGCCAGAGCGCGCACCTCGTCCAGCGATACGTCCGGCGAGTAGCGTATCCCGCCCTTGCCCGGACCGCGCGCCACCGAATGCTGGACGCGGAAGCCGGTAAACATCTCGATCCGGCCATCGTCCATCGACACCGGAAAATGCACAATAATTTCGCGCGCAGGATAACGCAGTACCTTCCAAAGGCCCTTGTCGAGATTGAGTTTGCTTGCTGCAAATTCGAACCGAGCAGCCTGGGCTTCCCAGGGATTGATTTCCTGCTCGAGAGAGATGGTTGCCATAAAGTTCCTTTACTCCTCGGGACCGATCTTCCGCCACCGTGATGAATCCTTCTTCAATCCAGGATTCAATCCGGCTGGCGGTTGATAACCGACCAGGTACGCATCCGACGGTCCCCTTTAATTATCGGATGTGCCTGTGTTTCTCATCGCCTTCGGGGCCTGCTTTGCGCGAATCTGCGCCAGCTCACCCCTTGTACAAAAGGCACTTCTGCCCAAACTCACCGAGTATAGGCTTCCAAAATGATGCCCCGCAAGGCTTGACAACGCACGAAGGGGTTACCTCGTATGGTCCAAATTGGTGAGGTCGAAGCTGATTCCCGCTTTAGGCCGATCATCGCCCGGCGTCATGGGTTTGCGTTACGGGGCTGCCCACAGACGGCCTGTTCGTTCACGACCAGCCTCGTCCGCTTCCGGACGGCCTGGAACCTTCCGCAACGCCCTCCAGAAATGCTATGCCGCCTGGAATCTAAGCTTTGCCTTGCGCGCCTCTCTGGCATACCGATTGCGCTCACAATCCAACGGTGTAGAGCGTCCCGGTGAGGAGTGCCATGCTTCAGAACATTCGCTACAGCCTGCGCAGCATGCGCAAACATCTTGGCCTCACGGTGACGATCCTCGTGACGTTAGCACTGGGCGTCGGAGCAAATACGGCCATCTTTACGGTCGACTACGCAACGCTCCTCGAACCGCTGCCTTACCCGCAGGCGAACCAGTTGGTCATGGTGTGGTCAAAAATAGGCAGCCACCGCAATGTCATCTCTGCCGGCGACTTTCTCGACTGGAAGCGCCAGAGTTCGTCTTTCACTGACATGGCTGCCTGGACTGAAGCCACCTTCAACATGGCCACCGCCGAGCAGCCCGATCGTGTCGAAGCGCGCACGGTCACGCCTGGTTATTTCAAGATGCTCGGGCTTCCTTTTTTCCTCGGCCGCGGCTTCCTTCCTGAAGAAGGCCAGCCGGGACGCGAGCAAGAGGTCATTCTCACTCACAAGATGTGGAAGCGTCTGGGCAGCGACCCGCAGATCCTCGGAAAGCCGCTTCGTCTCAATAGCGAGCCGTATACCGTCGTCGGCGTGCTGCCCGAGGGCTTCTTCGATCGCGGCATGGGAGACATCGCCGTACCACTGGCCTTCACGCCCGGGCAGATCAACCACGACTTTCACTGGCTGGTTGCGATGGGGCGCCTCAAGCCCGGCGTCACCATGGCCCAGGCGCAGGCCGATATGAACGGCGTCACCGCGCGCATCGCCCAGCAGTATCCAAAAAGCAACCGCGGATGGGGCGCTCTGGTCGAGACGCTCAAGAACGACTTCATTCCGCCGGAGCGCATACGCTCGCTCTGGCTGCTCCTCGGCGCTGTCGGTTTTGTGTTGCTCATCGCCTGCGTCAACGTCGCAAATCTGCTGCTCGCCCGAGGCGTCGCCCGCCAAAAGGAGATGGCCGTCCGCGCCTCGCTCGGCGCCGCTGCATCCACGCTCTTCGGACAGCTTCTCACCGAGAGCCTTCTGCTCGCCCTCGCCGGAGGCGCGCTCGGAGTAGGCGTGGGTCAGGCCATGCTGCGCGGCTTTATCGCCGTTATGCCGCCGAACACGCTACCCAGCGAAGCCAACCTGAGCCTCAACATCCCCATCCTGCTCTTCACGCTCGCCGCGACCATACTTGCCGGACTGGTCTCGGGTTGCATCCCTGCCTGGTATGCGGCGCGCACCGATCCCGCCGACGCTCTGCGCGAAGGAACGCGCTCCGGAACCGGCGCCGGCCGCCACAAGCTGCGCCGCATTCTGGTCATCGGAGAATTCGCTCTCGCGTTGGCGCTTCTCGCAGGCGCGGGCCTCACCATCCACAGCTTCTGGAACCTCACTCGCATCGACCTGGGCGTGCGCACCGACCACGTCCTCACCTTCTATCTGCCCGTGCCCGATTCGCGCTCCAAGGAACCCGCGCAGGTCGTGGCCTATTACCAGCGCCTGCTTGCCAGCATTGAATCGGTACCAGGCGTGACCTCCGCCTCGGCAGCCACCGGAATGCCGCTTGAGGGGATGGGCTTCGGCATGTCCTTCACCATCGCCGGAGGGCAGACCTACTCCGACCCCTCGCAGCGTCCCGGCACCAGCTTCGGCATGGTTACGCCCGGATACTTCCAGACCTTCGGCGTCCGGCTGGAGCAGGGCCGTTTCCTTTCTGACCAGGACGGTCCTTCCAGCATGAAGGTCGCCGTGGTGAATCAGGAATTTGTCCGCAAATTTCTCGGCGGCAAAGATCCGCTCCGCCAACGGGTAGTCGTAGACCAGTTGATTCCCGGCGTGCAGAATCTCGGGCCGCCGGTCGAGTGGCAGATCGTCGGTGTCTTTCATAATATTCGCGATGATCTGCGCGACTATGACCCGCAGATGCTGATTCCTTTTTCGCAAACGCCCTGGCCTTCCGCGGCGATTGGCGTCCGCACCAGCGAAGATCCTGCCTCGATGCTCAGCGCCATCGCTGCAGCCGTTCACCGTGTCGACCCTGAAGTTGCACTTGCCGAGCCGCGCACCATGGAGCAGGTTCGCGACGACGTTCTCGCCAGCGACCGCTTTACGCTGATCCTCTTTCTCACCTTTGCCGTGATCGCGCTACTGCTCGCGGCGACCGGCATTTATGGCGTCATGACCTTCTCCGTCGCCCAGCGCTCGCATGAGATCGCCCTGCGCATGGCCCTCGGATCAACCCGCAGCGGAGTGGTCGGGCTGATCGTCCGCGAAGGCATCGCGCTCGCCGCCGCCGGGCTCGCCTTGGGCCTGCTCGGTGCATACTTCATTGGCCACGCCATGCAGAGCATGCTCTACGGAGTCGCCGCGCTCGACTTCACCGCCTTCTCCGCGGTGGCCTGCCTGCTGCTCGCTGCCGCGCTCGCCGCCTGCATCGTGCCCGCGCGTCGCGCTGCATCCACCGATCCCATGCAGGTGCTGCGCACGGAGTGAGAAACTCACGAGCCGGGTCGCGTTTCGGCTCGCATCACGCCCCTGTTCACTCATCACCAACCTCGTCCGCTTTCGGACGCCCCAACTCCTCCGCAGAGCCGGCCAGACCTGACGCCATCCAACGTCCCTTTTGTATCTCCTCGACAATTACCTGTTACACTTCGCTGGAAGTATTGATGTTCAAGATTTTTGAGCTCCCGCAACAGGATGCTTGTCAACAAGGCACTTGCTTTCGATCCAACGCTCTAGTGGAAATCGATAGGGCGACATAGAAGTATTGATCTAACAAACGTGTCTATCGATTTTTCTGTCATCATTCCAACTTTTCGCCGTCCGCGCGAACTGATCGAGGCGATATCCAGCGTGCTTCGGCAGCATGATTCGACTGTTGAAGTCTTTGTCATTGACGACAGCCCCGAGGGATCTGCCGAGGAGGGGGTTAAAGGTTTACGGGACTCACGCGTCGTTTATGTTAAGAATCCAAAGCCGACTGGCGGCGTCCCAAGCGTAGTCCGAAATATCGGATGGCCTTTGGCGGAAGGGACGTTCATACACTTCCTGGACGACGACGACATAGTTGCGGAGGGGTATTACGCAGCAGTCAAAGCTGCATTTGCAGCTAACCCTTCCATCGGACTCGTCTTCGGGCGAATCGAACCCTTCGGGAGTGGCCCCGCCGAGCAATTAGATCATGAACGCCGGTACTTCGCCGACGCGGCGCGCAATGCTGCCGCGAGCGATCGATTCGGGCCCCGCTTTGCGTTTACCGGACGCATGCTCTTTGGCAACGCGCTTCTCGTTTGCAGTTCGTCAGTGATCAGGCGTGAATGCGTAATGCGGCTTGGCGGCTTTGACCCATCGATCCGTCTGATGGAAGATGCCGATTTCCATGTTCGTGCTATGCGGGAATGCGGCGCACTTTTCCTGGACCGAACTGCGGTCCACTACCGCGTCGGTGGCCCCTCACTCATGCATTCACCCCATCCTACCGAAGCGCAGAAGCAGGGTGAGCGCCTGGGGCACCGGCAATTGCAGGCAAAATATCGCAGGGAGCGTGGATCTCTGGAATTTTATGCTCTGGCGCTATTCACACGAACCGTTCTGAAGGTGTTTTGAATCGATCGTGTATGGGAAATGGCCCGGTATCAGAGCGTGCCCACGGACTCTTTGAGATGAGAGCCGTTGTCTAAGTGAGCCGCAAGTTTTTCGGCGACCACACGCACGGCCGGCATGCTCATCATATCGAGATGACCTCCCGGCACGATATGGACTTGAACTCCGCCCATCACATATGGTTCCCATCCCATCGACAGGTCGTGATCATACTCCGGTCCGCGGTCCTGCACCCTAAAAAACACCACGCTCTTCGCGTAACGCTTCGGAACATAGGATCGCCACGCCTTTGCGAAGACGGTGGTGGGATCGTGAGCCTCAAAAATGGTCGGCAGGGGTCTATTCACCATCCGAAATCCCATCCTCATTGCAGGCAGGAAGAACGATCCAAAATTGGTGGACATGAAAGCGAGCGCACTGCGCGTCATCTTCTTGAAATCGCAATGTACCAGCATACGGCAGTATTTCTTGAGCCTATCGATCAGGTATGACTTATGAAACTGCACCGCGTCGGTTACCGAGAGGTTCGATTTCAACACAGGATTAGGAGTATCCAGCAGGGCGATCAGATTGACGCTATCCCCTTCTTCGATCAATCGAATCGCCGTCTCGTACGCCACCAGGCCTCCGAAAGAATATCCGCATAAGAAATAAGGCCCGCTACTTTGAATCTTTCGAAGCAGGTCAAGATAAAAGCCTGCGAGCTCTTCAATGGTGAACTCCTGTTCAATGCCCCATAGTGAGTCCAGATCAATGGCATAGACAGGTTGGCTGTCGGGCAGAAAAGCCGTCAGCTCTTGAAACCTGGCGGGGCTATCACCAGCGCCCGGGAAACAAAAGAGAGGAGACCTAGTGCAGCTGGTTTTTAAGGGCTTGATATGTGAGCGACCGTCGGCCGCGACGGAATCGAAAATGTTTTGGGTCATTTTTGGCAGCCATCGAGCCTTTCCCGAGTCACGATCCTCGGCGTCTCGGATTCATTCTCGTTGACATGTTTACGTGAAAAACTGGCTCTCGTCCGGTGCGACCTGCCGCTTGATATATTGCAGGGCGCCATAAAGAATCCGTGAGCGTCGTATGAGGAAACGCGTCTTCATGTAACCGCCGAAGTTGCCTAAGAATCGGGCCGATCCGCCTGAGTAAACGCCATCGAGATCAAGAACAAGGGCCATCTCATGAGCTTGTTTCACGGCGCACCAGATCAGAAGACTCACGGCGCCGGAATCAGCCGTATCGAGGGAGCGGGTCGATAACAAGTAATACATCTTCCCGTGACCCCATACGAGATACGTCATGGCGACGGGCGTGCCGGTATGATCGAACGCTCCAAGAATTACGCCACATTCGCGGGCGCGGCTTTCTGCAAATAATGCGGAAAAGTGCTCAAACTCTATTCGATTCTTGCGACCCCGTGCGTGGACATTTTTTAGATAGAAATCGATAAAGGATTTAGGATCATCGACACTGCGAACCGAGTATTCTTTTTCTGCCCGGCGTATGTGCTGCCTCGTCTTCAGATGCAAGCCTGCGGAAAGCTCGGTAAGACTTCTACGGCAATCAACCTCAAAATTATATTGATGCGTCACATCAAATTTGCACTCTTGGAATGCGAGACCATCTGCAATCGCAAGCCCGTCATCTAGTGACGGATCCAGATGCTGATGAAAATAGGAATGGCGTGGCAACTGATCAATTAGCGAGCGGGTGATCGAAATTCGCCGCTGCAATCGAGTTTGTGGTTTTCCATCGCCCGCATCGATCGCCGGCCCAAGCATATGTGTAAACGGCGGCATCCGCACACAAGAAAAGGGCCCCCGTCGCTGCATCACATAGGGAAGTCGGCCAACGACATCATCTCCCTGTTTAACAATAGCCTCTTCGAAATGGCCGCCCGTCGCAGCCGACAGCCACCAGGGCTCGTGAAACAACGATACCCGCACCCTCGCAGTCGCCCCTTTTCCTGGGCAACCCATACGCGCAAAGGGGGGATTGCGCAGATTCTCGGTGCGTCCGGAGTAAAAATCTAAGTCTTTGTCCAAAAGATATGTGGTTTTGCCCAAAAGATATGTACCAAACTCAGGTTTTACCATACCACACGGATAGGCGTGGCCAATATATTTTGATATAATGCGCGCCGATCCCGCTAGGAGTGCAGGAAACCTCAATCAAGGCGCTCCCGAATCAATTATTTGGCGAGGAGACATAGCAATTGACGGGAGACTGATGATAAGAGTTGCCAATGCCCAAAAAAAATCTGGCCACGACTCTTGTCACACTCATCGGGCTTGCAGCAATAGGGTGCGCAACGATCTATGCGGTGGATGCGCCAGTGCGCAGTTGGAGTCAGTTCTATCTCTGGAAGGTTTTTTCGGGCAAGTCCCACGGCGGTCAACACATCCGTGTCGGTGACGCAACCATTTATTGTGAGACGTTTGGCGCTGGACCGCCGGTGTTGGTACTGCACGGCGGACTCGGCTACATCGAGGACATGAGCTTCCAGATCAGGGCGTTAGCCAAGTCTCATTTCGTCATTGCGGTGGATAGTCGCGGCCACGGCCGATCAACTGGCGCAAACGCTCCGCTGAATTACTCGTTAATGTCCGATGACATGGTGAAGGTTCTTGACGCCTTAAAAATCGACCGGGCGGACGTAGTCGGTTGGAGCGATGGCGGCATTATCGGGCTTGATCTGGCCATGCGTCACCCTGAGCGCATCAGAAGGCTGGTGGCAATCAGCGCCAACTACAACCCTGACGGTTTGCGATATACCCCTTCAGTCGAGCCAGTACCCCGCGTCGCCCTTCGCTACTGGCTTCTTTCACCAAACCCTGCTCAATGGCCCGATCTTTGCCGCAACGTCATTACGATGTGGCGGACGCAGCCTCAATACACGCTGGACGAGCTCGGCCACATCAAAGCTCCAACTCTCATCATGGCCGGCGAGAACGACTTAATTAAGCGCGAGCACACGGACCAGCTGGCAAAAGCCATTCCAGGCAGTCAAGAATCCATCATCGCTGGCGCAACCCATTCGGCGGCAATTGAAAAACCCGACATCGTCAACTCCCAAATTCTGAACTTTCTTGATGAATCGATTAACTAGTCTTTGAGTCATTGGCATCGCATGCAGGTGCTGCGCACGGGTAAGGAACTCACGAACGGCTGGTTGGCGGTAGCGCGTGCGCCTGGACGGCTAGTCCCCATTTACCATGAATTCTGCATGACTCGATCAGAAGCACAGGCTCTTCCCGCGCGCTCTGAATTCCTGCGTCTCGCGCGCACGCACACGCTGGTGCCGCTTTACCGCACGCTGACCGCCGACGTCGAGACGCCCGTGACCGCGTTCCTTCGCCTGGCCGCCGACGAGCCGGAGTGCTTCATGCTCGAGTCAGTCGAAGGCGGCGAAAATGTCGGACGCTATACCTTCATCGGCATCCAGCCCTATCGCAAGCTGATCTCGAGGGGCCGCGCGATCGAGATTACCCAGAAGAGCAAGACGCGCCAGATCGAAGGGGACATCTTTGCTCTCTGGAACGAAGCCCTCGAAGGCCACACGCCTGCCCGCATTGCCGGGCTGCCTCCCTTTACTGCCGGAGCCGTCGGCTTCTTCACCTACGACGTCGTCCGCCAGATCGAGCGCCTGCCCGAACAGACCAGCGACGACCTCGGCATGCCCGACGCCTGCCTCATGTTCTTCGACGAAGTGCTCGCCTTCGACCACGTCAAGAAAGAAATCCTGCTCATCGTTACCGCCGATGTGCGCCGCCAGAAGCCGCAGGCCGCCTACGAAGACGCCCTCCGCCGCCTCAATCGCCTCGCGAAGCGGCTCGCGCGGCCGCTGCCTCCAACAAAGCTGAAGCGGGCTTCCCGCAAGCTCAAAATCGAATCGAAAACCAAGAAGAAGGACTTCCTCAAGGCCGTCGAGCGTGCCAAAGAATACATCGCCGCTGGAGACGTCTTTCAGGTCGTGCTCTCGCAGCGCTTCGATGTCGAACCCGGCGTCGATCCCTTCTCCGTCTATCGCGCGCTGCGCATCGTTAACCCCTCGCCGTACATGTACTTCCTGCGCTTCGGACTCAACAAAGCGCCCTCCACTCACATCGTCGGCTCATCGCCTGAATTACTCGTCCGCGTCCAGGGCCGCCGCGTCGAATACCGGCCCATCGCCGGAACCCGCCCGCGTGCGGCAAGCGAAGAAGAAGACCTCCGCATCGAAGCCGAATTGCTGCATGACGAAAAAGAGCGCGCCGAACACGTCATGCTCGTCGATCTGGGACGCAACGACGTGGGCCGCGTGAGCGAGTACGGCTCAGTCAAGGTCAAGGAACTGATGTTCGTCGAGCGCTACTCCCATGTCATGCATCTGGTCAGTTCTATTGAAGGCCGCCTGCGCCCCGATCTCACCGCCGTCGATGCCTTCCGCGCTTGCTTTCCCGCGGGCACTCTCAGCGGCGCTCCAAAGATCCGCGCCATGGAGATCATCGAAGAGATGGAGCCCACCCGCCGCGGCATCTACGGAGGCAGCGTGCTCTACGCCGACTTCTCCGGCAATCTCACCTCCTGCATTGCCATCCGCACTCTTGCTGATGCAAGGCAAGCAGGGACACATCCAGGCCGGAGCCGGCATCGTCGCCGATTCCGTCCCCGAGAGCGAATACCAGGAGAGCGTCAACAAGGCCCGCGCCGTGGTCCGCGCCATCGAGCGAGCACGCGGGAACTGAATTCCCGTTCGTCACAAAATCGATGCTTCTTTCTTGACAGCCGAGTAGTACGCAGCATAATAGTACGAAGCGTACTATATTCCGAGCCTGCAAGGAGGAGTCAATGAAGCTTCCAGGAATCCTTCTCCGCATCCTTCTCGGCGTCATCGCGCTCTTTGTCGGCACAGGTGGTCGCCGGCGCGCTGGTTCACATCAATTTTGGGACCGCGCAGCCCAGCCTTGGATGGCTTGTACTCAGCAACCTGCTGATCTCAGCCGCCATCGGCGCAGCGGCAATGCGCTCCGGCTGGAGCGGCTGGATAGCTCGCTCGGTGCACTCTTCTTTGTAAACTTCGGAATCGCAGCATTAAATTTCCTGGAAGCCGTAGTATTTCTGCCTCCAGCCCGCGAGTTCTGGAAAGCCTTGTTTTCCCTGGCGATCATCACCAACGGAGTTGCATGCCTGCTCTGGATGCTCATCTTCCGCAATCGAACCGCTGCGCCGGCCAGCGCGCAATCGGCCCTCCGCCCGCGAACGCGCTCCCAGTCCGTAGTCCGCTTCCTCATCGCTGACGCGTCTACGTCTTCCTCTACCTCACCGCTGGAGCCATCGTTTTTCCCTGGATTCGCGCCTTCTACGCCACGCAACACCTGCCGCCGATGTCTCAGCTTGTCCTGCTTGCAGTTCTTCGTGCGCGGACCTGTCCAGGTGTCGATCTGCCTCGTGCTCACCATCATGCTCCACCGCGAGCAGTAGGCTCTCGTCGCTCTGGGTGGGTCTCGCCTTCGCGACGCTCTCGAGCGCGGCCCTCCTGCTGCCGAATCCCTTTCTGCCTGCCTCGATACGCTGGGCGCACCTGGTCGAAGTCGGCAGCTCCAGCCTGGTCTTCGGATTCGTTGTCGCCAGCCTCTGGGCTCGCATGCCGGGAGGCAGACTTACTACTTCGCCGCAAGCAGCTGGCTGCTGCGCCGCTCTCCGCATCCACAAGATAATCGCCGCCGCTGTGAGGCTCGGAATCGGTCAGCGTCAACATGCCGTGCTGATAATCGCCCGTCAAATCCTTTGCGATGCCCATCCAGTAGGGGCCAATGAACCCGCCGAGCATGCCGACAGTGTTCATCGCGGCAATGCCCGCTGCCATCGACTTGCCTTTCAGAAAGAGCGGAGGGATCGCCACCACCGGCCCAAGCAGCGCCATGTAAGCGACCGTTGTTAAGCACAGTGCCGGAACCGTCAGCCGGACGTTCATCGAGAGCCCCCCAACGAGAAACCCTCCCGCCATAATGAAGAACGGCATCGCAACGTGCCAGTAGCGTTCTCCCCTGCGATCCGAGTGCCGGGCGTTCAGGATCATTCCTGCCGCCCCGAGCAGGCCTATCCCCGAGATCAGGAATCCTGCATTCGTCGCGTTCCATCCGGTCAGCTTGATGAGGATCGCGGGCGCTGAAAAGGTGTAGGCATAGTTCGCTCCCAGCATGCAGAGGAAGATAAGTCCGATCTGCAGCACGCGCGGATCGAGCAGAGCACGCCCCACGTCGTGCGTGTGCCCACCCGAGCACGCGTCGACACGGATCTGTTCCAGCACCCACGCGCGCTCGTCGCCCGTGAGCCACTTCGCATCCCCCGGACCATCCGGCAGCCATAACAGAAACGCCACGCTCAACAAGATCGCCGGAAGACCCTCAACGAGAAAAAGCCACTGCCATCCCGCCAGGCCAAGCTTTCCCTGCAAATTCAGCAGCGCTCCGGCCAGCGCGCCCATCACTGCCGAACTCAGCGGCAGCGACACATAAAAGCGGCTGATCGCCCGCGCCCGCATCTCCGGCGGGAACCACTGCATAAGGTAAAAGACAACCCCGGGAAAGAATCCCGCTTCCGCCATGCCCAGCAGAAAGCGCAACACGTAGAACTGCATCGGAGTTTTCACAAACATCATGGCGATCGCCAGCACGCCCCACGTGATCATGATGCGCGAGAGCCAGCGCCGCGCTCCGAAGCGGCACAACAGCAGGTTCGAAGGCACCTCGCATGCCGCATAACTCAGAAAAAACAGCCCCGCGCCCAGGCCATAAATCGAAGCCGTGAAGTGCAGGTCGCGGTTCATCTGCAGCGAGGCAAAGCTGATGTTCACGCGATCCATGTATGCTGTGCCGTAACCCAGCGCAATCAGTGGAATCAGTCGCCAACTGGCCTTGCGCATCGCCGCGCGGCCGATAGTTTGCGTGTGCGACGTAGGAGACTCCCCAGGAATCGCAGGCTCGATAGCCGACATAGGCTCCTTTTTGAGGAGAAGGAACTGGCGAGGGATTCCCGAGCATACCATGTGGCATTGCGGGCACAACGACACGAAAGGTGAGGAGATTTGAGGTAAGATGATCTTACCATGCAGACCAAGGTTTCCACTAAAGGCCAAGTAGTGCTTCCGGGACCGCTGCGTCGCAGGCTCGGCATCCGTGCAGGCGATCAGCTCGACATCATTGTTGAGGCGGATCGCATTGTTTTGACTCCCCGCCAAAAGAGAACGCGCCAGGCCAGGATTGTGCATGATCCCGTCACTGGCCTTCCTGTTCTCAGCGCCGGTGGCGAGGCTCCGACATTGCGCAGCAGAGACGTCGAGGAGATTCTGGCGAGCTTTCCATGAAATATCTGCTCGATGTAAATGCGCTCGTTGCGCTCGGTCTGGCTCATCACGAATTTCACGACCGCATGGCCTCGTGGGTTCAGGCGGAACGGTTCCCAGCCCTGGCAACCTGCTCCATCACAGAGTTCGGGTTCGTCAGGGTTCTGGCGCAGGCTCCCGCTTATGGGTTCACGATCGCTCAGGCACGGACGTTGCTGCTTCGACTGAAAACGGCTCCCGCCATGCCGTTCACGTTTATCTCAGACACTCACGACATCTCCCATCTGCCTTCCTGGGTCAAGGCTGCAAGGCAGACAACCGATGGCCACCTGGCGCAACTTGCAAGCGCGAATGGGGCAACCCTTGCGACCCTGGACAAAAGAATCCCGGGAGCTTACCTCATTCCTTAGGATCTTGTCTCGCCTGAAAACTAGAATCGTCTCCTCAAGCCAACCGGCTTTCCGAGCGTTACACTGAACTCAGCGATGGTCTTCGTACTCGACAACTACGACTCCTTCACCTACAACCTCGTCCAGTACATGGGAGAGATGGGCGCGGAGATGATCATTCGCCGCAATGACGAGCTCACCGTCGATGAAGTCGAAGCGCTCGCTCCGGAGCGTATCCTGCTTTCACCCGGCCCCTGCACGCCGCAGGAAGCCGGCATTAGCGTCGAGCTGATACAGCGATTCGCAGGCACAGTGCCGATCTTAGGGGTATGTTTGGGCCATCAGGCCATCGGCGCTGCCTTCGGCGGAGACGTCGTTCGCGCCCCGAAGCTCATGCACGGCAAAACCAGCGAAGTAAATCACGACGGCAAGACCGTCTTTACCGGCATCTCCAGTCCCATGACCTGCACGCGCTACCATTCGCTGATTGTCTCTGAGAAAAATCTCCCTGAGGATCTCGAAGTCTCCGCGCGCACCGCCGACGGAACCATCATGGGCCTGCGCCATCGCAAATACCCCGTCGAAGGCGTGCAGTTTCATCCTGAGAGCGTGCTCACCAGCGATGGCAAGCGCCTCATCCGCAATTTCCTGGAGTTGTAGCCAGGTGCGTTCCAGCTGTTGCCTCGTCTGCTCTCTGATCATCGGTGCTGCAACTGCATCCGCTCAGGAGCAGCCCATCGCCTATGTCCCGACTGCGGGCGTCACGCTCTCAGGCTCGCTTGCCGTTGCCAACGGCAAGGCCAGCATTGGCAACAACGGGACCATCACCGCCGGCGACTCGACCGCACATGTCCAACTCGCACGCGGCGGCGAACTACGCCTCTGTGCATCGACCAAAGTGCACCTGTCGAAAGATTCATCCGCGATCTCCGGCGACCCGGCCGCCGACTCCGCCCTCATGATCGCGCTCGACCGTGGAGCCATCGAGGCCAGCTACACGCCCGGCAAATACTCCGACGTCCTGCTCACGCCCGACCTGCGCATCCTCATCTCGGCCCCCGGACAGGCCGACCTGAAGATCCGCACCAACCAGAAGGGCGACACCTGCATCGACAATCACGGAGCCAACGCCCCATATGTGACCGTCACCAGCCAATTTGAGGGCGGCCTCTATCGCGTGCAGCCCAACCAGCGCGTCCTCTTCGAGCACGGCAGCCTCGACCAGGTCGTCGACAACGAGTCTGAGCCGTGCGGATGCCCAGCCGCCCCGCCGCCTATTTCCGTCACAAGCGCCGCTCCGGAGATCGTTCCCGCCCCCAGCCGCACGCCCGAACCGAAACCAGCGGCGTCCGTCGCGAAGCCGGCTCAAATCGAGACGAAACCGGCGGAGTCGACAGCGACCATACCCCTCGGCGGCCCTTCATCCACGCCGGCTGACACCACCTTCCCGCTCGCCGAGAGCGAAGGCCTCAAGCCACCGCCACCGCCGCCCACGCAACCCGTCGTGCCCCCCGGCACTGTGCACGCCCAGGTCGAGGTGCCCATCACTTACGATGCGAAAGCCACGCCGAACCCTGCGCAGCCCGGGGCCGCCGGACCTCCGCCTCCTGAAGCGAACGATGTTGCTTCAGCCCCCGCCTCGCCTGCTCCAGCCGCGGCCACTACACAAAAGCCCAACCAGGGCGGCGGCTTCTTTCACTCCCTGGGTCGCTTCTTCTCCCGTCTCTTCGGGAACAGGTAAGCGTCCCCGCCAGAACCGATGACCCGCTCTCCCTGTTAAAATTCAGAGGGTTGAGGTTTTCGCGCTGGTCCTGCGCCGCGCGGCATCGAGCGACAGAATCTGTTGCAAATCCCACTGAACTTGAAGTAAGGAGCTTTCTTTTATGGCGATTCCCGCCACACAAATGCGTCCGGGCATGATCATCAAGCACAACAACGAGCTGCACGCCGTTTTCTCGGTCGAGCACCGCACCCCCGGCAACCTGCGCGCCTTCATCCAGGCCAAGCTGCGCAACCTGCGTACCGGAGCTATGTTCGAGCACCGCTTCCGCTCGCCCGATCCCATCGAGCGCGTGGTCGTCGATGAAATCGCGATGGAGTTCCTCTACAACGATGGCGACGACTATTACTTCATGAACACCGAGAACTACGAGCAGACCCATCTCAAGCACGACACCCTCGGCGACGCCGTCGAGTACCTCACGCCCAACCTTCAGATCACAGTCTCGTTCTTCGATGGCGTGGCCGTCGGCATCGAGCTGCCGCAGACCGTCGAGCTTACCGTGGTCGAAACTGAGCCCGGCTTGAAATCAGCGACGGCCTCCTCGGTTACAAAGCCGGCCAAGGTCGAAACCGGCCTCGTCGTTCAGGTGCCGCCCTTCATCAACGAAGGTGAAAAGATCCGCGTGGATACAGCCGAAGGCGCCTACCTCAGCCGCGCATAGAACTCGAAACTTTTACCGGACGGCGCAGCTTCGGCTGTGCCGTTGTTATTTTCCTCTTGCTTATAATGACGCTGATGAATCGTAAAGATCTACAAGCACTGGCAAACGTTCGCATCCGGGAGGCGAAAGCGCTGTATAAAACCGGAGAATTTAGCGGCGCCTACTACTTAATTGGATATGCGGTGGAATGCGGATTGAAGGCCTGCATCGCGAAAACTTTCAAGAAGCATGACTTTCCAGACAAGAAGGGTGTGAACGACGCCCATACACACAATCTGAAAACGCTAGCTTTCCTTGCAAATCTTGAAGGATCACGTCTTCTGCTAGTGCAAACGGATCCAGTCTTTGGCAAGAATTGGGACCTCACAATCAGATGGTCCGCGGAAGACCGGTACAAGGTTTTCGATCAGCGGACGTGTAAAGAGATTATGGATGCCATAATGGAGAGACATCACGGAGTTATGCCATGGGTAAAACAGCACTGGTAGAAGTGGATCTCGAAAAGAGTGCAAGAATCGTTTCCGCTCTCGAGAAAGCTGGCGTTCACGTGGCTGTAGCTATGTGGGTCCGTTTCCCTGAGTATGAGGACTGGCGTTTTGTTTTGGCTTCAAAGAATCTGGATAGGTCAGGCTTAGGCGACGCTTATTTGAGGGTAAACAGAATTCTCGCCGTAGCCGGGATGACTGTTTGGGAAATTCCGACGATCTTTATCATGAAAACTACCGATCCATTCGTTCGCGCCTTGCGTAAGGTGTTTGGGAATGTGGGAAATATCATTGGCATGCATCTGGGCGGGCAGACCTGGGGTGACCGTTTTGTAGAAGACGCCTACGCCTATAAGATCGCGTAGCGCCGAACGCTTGCGCCGTCCCCGCACTTCTGCAACACTAACCCCGCGTCGTAGTCTGCCTGTCATGGTTCGCCATTACCTCATCAAAGGACGCGTACAGGGGGTCGGATTTCGCTGGTTCGTCCATCGCGAAGCCGCCGCGCTCGAATTGAAGGGCTGGGTGCGCAACACTGACGATGGCCATGTTGAGGTCGTCGTCGCCGGCGAACCGGAAGTGCTCGCCGAGCTACACGCCGCGCTGCACAAAGGATCGCGCGGCAGCCGGGTGGACGCCGTCATCGAGCACGACCTCGCCGAGGGCGAAGCCGCATCGCTCGGATCATTTCAGATTGAAGGAGCCTGGTAAGAGACTTCAGCCGCTAGCAAAGCCTCTCAGAGCCTAAAGGAGTTCATGAATTGTCCACAAAATTAATCCAGCACGCTCCCATCAACTGCGATCCGCTTAAAGAGCTGGTCCGCACCGTCCCTGACTTTCCCAAGCCCGGCATTCTCTTCTACGACATCACCACGCTGCTCAAGGACAAGAAGGGTTTCGCGGAGCTCATCGACGCGCTGGCGGCGCATTACATCGGCAGGGATGTCGACCTTGTACTGGGAATTGAGGCGCGCGGATTCATCTTCGGCCCGGCGCTGGCTTACCGCTTAAATGCCGGCTTCGTTCCCGTGCGAAAGCCTCGGAAATTGCCGGCTCCGACGGCCCGCGTCACCTATGACCTGGAGTATGGGTCGGACTCGCTCGAGATTCACCTCGACGCCATCGAGCCGGGTCAGAACGTTGTCCTGGTAGACGACCTGCTGGCAACGGGGGGCACGATGGAGGCGACCGTGAAGCTGGTGCAGCAGCTCGGGGGACACATTGCCGGACTTGCCTTTGCGGTTGAGCTTGACTTTCTCAAGGGCCGCGAAAAGTTTACCGACTACGACGTCTTCAGCCTTCTGCATTATCACGAGTAGCTTCCTCCAAAAAGAAGACAGCGCCTGCTTAAGCCCGTCGACGACTTTTAAACCGTTGACGACCTTCCACGCAGGAAGTGAAAAATGATCGAGATCACGGCAAAGATCAGCAGCAGGTGAATGAGGAAGCCCGCGGTGTGAAAGACAAAGAAGCCGCCAATCCACGCGAGAATCAGTACCAGCGCAATAATCAGAAACATGGGAAAAATCCTCTTTTTCGAGCCGGATCTTCATGATCCGGCTGAAACTGGGATGGCGAAGCCGAAGAAGAGTTTGCTTGCTCACAAACAAAAAATTTGTGCGAGCGCGAAAAAGATACTCGCACCCGCACAAACTCTGGCCAGTCAGGCAGCCTTCGCTTCCAGATTGACCTTTTTGGCTACCTGCGTGAGCTTGGTATCGGCGGCCTTCTCTTCTTCCAGGGTCTCGCTCAGAAGACCCACAATCTCTCTTTCGCCCAACAGTTCTGCATACGTCCGCGCAGAGCCATAGGCTGCGATTTCGTAGTGCTCGACGCGTTGCGCATCGGCGATGAGTCCGGCATCCAGCACCTCCGGCTCGCCTTTCTCACCCATCCGCTCTTCGCCTTCTTTCAGCAGGCCCTTCATCCCTTCGCAAGTCTTGCCTTTCGGGCTTTCGTTCAGCCGGTCAAAGATCTGCTCCAGCCGTGTGACGTGATTCTTCGTTTCTTCCAGGTGGTGTTCAAATGCTTGCTGCAGCGCCGGAGCCGACGAGGCCTTGACGAGTTTGGGCAGGGCCTTCGTAATCTGTGTCTCCGCCGAGTACAGGTCTTTCAGTTCTTCGATCAACAGTTCGCGCAGCGTTTCCAGCTTCATAAGTTACTCCCTTGGGTTTGTGAGGAATGATCGATCAGTAGGTGAGATGCGCGATCCCGACTGCGCGGAAAGGAGCGTCAGCCATGCGATGGAACGAGTTGACCACAAGCGCTGCTTGGATAGAAAATTTCGTCCCGCGGTTGCCTTCGGCCGCGTCGAAAGGGAGAATGCCACCGGGCTGAGATGCGCCTCGCCCTCAATGTCCACGGTTTACGCCGGAACATTTTTCAAGACCTATTTGCGGATTCAAACAAGCGGGGCACACATCTCACTTTGTCCCGCGCAGCGCTGGCCTCAAGGCAGAGGCTGAGCGTCGTCCGAGGGAACCAGCGCCGGCAGCTTGCTGGTGTGGCCGGCCTCGTGCAGCACATGGTCCAGCTGATCGAGCACTTCCTCGACGCTCATCGTGTACATCTCGCGGCCATTGTCATAACCGGTCTCGATGCACTCCTTCAGGTAGCGCCCGGCAATCTGCGCGGCGAGCGAGTCGGTGATTACATAGCCGGTGCGCTTCTTCTGCTCCACCCATGCGTGACAGGGCATGGCGATCCACACCGGTCGCCCGCTCACGTCGAAGCGGATATCAACAGCGTCGGCATGGCGCGTCGCGATCGCAACGATGTTCGCAACCCAGCGGCAGCGCAAATCCGCGCCGGTCCAGCGGTCCTTCACCTGAAAGTCTTCGTACATGGCATTTCCAGCCTAATCTCCCCCCCGCTCTGCCAGCAAGTAGGAAGCTGTCTTTCGGCCATCCTCGAGAAATTGCACTTTCCCACGAAACCTTCACCGCGCATCTGTCGTCCAAGCAGTTTGAACTTTATCCAAAAGGAGTAGAAACCGTGGCCCTCAACCCTCAGTCTGCGCAGCGCTATCAGGAGAAGCTTCTTGCGCAGAAGCAATTGCTCGAGCAATCCATGTCGACCGCCGTGGAGCAAGGCCGCGAAACCGTGGCCGACGACACGCAGGATATCGCCGATCAGGCGGTCCTTTCCTACCAGAAGGAGTTTCTCTTCAGCCAGGGCACCAGCGGCCACCAGCAGCTCCGCCTCGTGCGGCAGGCCCTGAGCCGCATGCAGGACGGCTCCTTCGGCGAATGCGTTCACTGCGGTACGGAGATCGGTCCCAAGCGTCTCGAAGCCCTCCCCTGGACTCCGTACTGCATCAATTGCCAGGAAAAGATCGAGAACGGCGAAATCGAAGATCCCGTCCGCGCCGCCTGATTCGCCAAGCTTGCCCGCCGGGTCAATGTCCGCGCATCAGCCCGGCGTGCGTCCATCGTCTCATCTCCGCTTTGACCCCGCCCTTCGCCCGCTGTTAAACTTAAGTGATCTCAAAGCAGACGGCCCATTTGGGTTTGCCAGTCTGCCTGGGGCCTGTTTTGTCAGGCCAGTCCCGCCCAGAAGGATTCTGAAGGACCTCCGAATTGGATACACAGACACGTCGCGCATTAAAGCAGGATCGCTTCGTTGAAGCGACGGCCTCCGGCATCGGCTGGGTGCAATTGCACCGCGCCAACGCCATCAAAGTTGCCATAACAACCATCGTCGTCGCGGCGCTCATCGTCGGGGGCGTTCTCGTTTACAACTCGCGCTCCAGCCACGCCGAACAGGCCTTTGGCCAGGCGATGGATATTTACAACACACCGCTCCTTCAGCCCGGACAGCCGCCCATACCCGGAGAGCCCTCCTACAAGACCGCCGCCGAACGCGCCAAGGCCGCCAATCCTCTCTTTGTCGATGTCGCCAACCGCTACGGCTGGTTGAAGACTGGCGCCAATGCCGAATACTTCGCCGGGATCACCTACCTTGACATGGGTCAGACCGCGCCCGCCGAAGCCGCCCTGCAAAAGGCAGCAGGCTCGCATGACAGCGCTCTCGCGGCTCTCGCCAAAATGGCTCTCGCCGGCCTCTACCGCCAGACCGGCCGTACCGGCCAGGCTGTCGACATCTACCAGGAGCTGATCAAGAAGCCCACGAACACCGTTCCCGCCTCTGCCGCCAAGCTTCAGTTAGCCGCGGTGTACGAGACGACAAATCCTGCCCAGGCAAAGAAGCTCTACGCCGAGATCAAGGATCAGGACAAGACCGCCGCCGGCCAGATCGCCGCGCAGAAACTGAACGGTGGAACGCAGCCGCAGTAATCTCTTACATCATCAGCCCGCCTGTCTAACAGGCGGGCGTTTCTATTTCTGCCATATCGAGATCTTCCTCGCCCGCTTCGTATCGCTGGACAGGCCAACCCATCAGATACGTGATCGTCACCCAGCCTCGGCGCTCTTCGCCGATCTCCCAGCGATAATCCGCCGACTCTATCCCCGAAATCAGCTCCTTCAGATCGGCCTGTGAGTATGTCCGCAGACATGAGAGCACCCCGTCCAGCCACAAAGTGAACGGAATCACCGGCACGAGATAAGTCCAGAAAATTCGTGCCCACCGGAACGGCCGAATACCGGCTCCAAGCTGCAGGGCGAGCAGAGGCACCAGGCAAATCGTGGCCAGCGTGCGCAGATCGCATTTCGCCGCTTCGAAGACCGCGATGCCTTGCCGCTGCCCAAATGCGTCGCTCAGGATGGCTCTCGCCTCCGCGGGTCCGAAGTGATGAAAGGTCGAAAACATCGTGCGAAAACCGGCCAGCTCAGCCGGAATACGCATCGCATCCACCGGCCCGGAGTGAAAGCAGATCGCGCTTCCAGTCGCGTCCTGTATCTGGCGGAACGCTTCCTCGTTCGGATACTTGTCGGTCAGCAGAATCTCAGGCGTCTCATCTCCGCATTCAGACAGGCATCGCGAAAGCCCGATCCACGGCCCGCCGCCTCCCGAGCACAGATCGACCACACGTCTCGTTCCCGACTCGGCCAGCGCCCGCTCGAGCCGCGGCGCAATCGGGCCGTAGATGTCCCTCGCGTTCCACATCGCCTCCAGCGCATCCGTCACCAGATCGCGCAGAAAGCCCGGAAACAGCCGATGATCGTGAATCTCAAACCATGCTCTTCTTTGCATAGGCTCATCACTGCATAGCTGACGGGCATTCTATCCGAGTGGCCCTTCCGGCCTCCGGCCTGTTTTTCATGAGCGCAAACGCGGTATCCTCCGTCCTTAGAGCAGGGAGTTAGGATGAGCACATTTCCCGGGCAGCTCACCGGCTGGATGGACCCCGCTCTGATATCTGAACAGGCTCTGGCGTCGGAAGCGCCGGCGAAAACTTTGGATTCGAGCGAAACGATCACCGCCCTTGTCACGGAATACTCGGCGACCCTCTACCGTGTCGCCTATTCTGTGATGCGCAATGCCGCCGAGGCGGAAGACGCCGTGCAGGAGGCATTCCTGCGCGTCCTCAGGCATCGCGACAAGCTCGACGATATCCGCGACCTGCGCGTGTGGCTCATCCGCATCACCTGGAACGTCGTGCTCGACAAGAAGCGCCGCAGCAAGACGCGCCCCGAGAACGACGACATTGCCGACTTCGCCCGCGTGCTGCCCTCGAGCGACCGCCGCGCCGACGACTCGCTCATCTCGTCTCAACAGCACAGCCGCATACTGACCCTGATCGATCGCCTCCCCGGCAAAGAACGCCAGGCCCTGCTGCTCTCCGCCGTCGAAGAGCTTTCCACGGTACAGATTGCATCCGTGCTCGGCACAACTGAATCTTCTATCCGTTCGCGAATCTTCCGCGCGCGCCGCGAGCTTGCGGCGCTGCTGGAGAAGGAAGGAGTATCGCGATGAACCCACGCACGCAACACAGCAACACAAATTACGATCGCCGCTCCGATCAAATGATCGACCAGACCCTCCGCCGCCTCGGCTCCGCAACCCCGCGTCCCGGTATCGAGGACCGGATCTCGACCCGTCTCGCTCACGAGCAGTCAAGGTTGCAGGCCGCAACGATCCATCGTGCCCGTTTCTTCGGAATTCCCCGCTTGGCCATCGGAGCCGCGGCCGGCGCGCTCGCCTGCGCAGCTATCGTCGCCGGCAGCGTCAACCATTCGCGCAGGATTCAGCCCGTGCTCCCCGGCATCGTCGCCCAGCCATCATCCGGCGTTGGAGCCGCTGCCGGAGAACGTCCCGCGAACCGCCCCATCGAGCCGCCTCCGACCGGACGCGCCCGCTCTGTCCGCCGTCTGCCCGAGGGCCGTGCCGTGATCTCCCCGCAATCGCAGAGGCCCGCCGGTGTCGCCGTGCCGAAGACTCCCTCGCCTGCGCAGTGATCTAGTCCGTGATCCCCTCGATGATCATGTGCAGCACGGCCAGGCAGACCGCACCGATAAACGCCGCTCCGAAGCTCGCGATTGAAAGACCCGGAGTAATCTTGCTCGCCACCTCCAGCATGATCGCGTTGATCACAAGGAAGAACAGTCCCAGCGTGAGAATCCCGAGCGGCAGCGTGATCAGCTTGAGGAGCAGCCCCAGCGTCGCGTTCAGCAAGCCGATGATCAGCGCCGCAATCAGCGCGGCGGGAAAATTATGAATCGTAAAGCCGGGAACAAAATGGCCCACCAATATCAGCGCGCCCGCCGACAGCAGCCATCGCAACAATAGTCGAAACATCTACACGGACCTCGTTTCGTTCAGACCTGGGCGGCGGCTTCCCGGCCTCCGGGAACCGCCACAATCGTACCAGCGTACCACTCCTCAGGGAATCTTCTGCGCATGCGTCCTCTCCTCGCGTCTCTCCTTATTTGCGTCGCAGCCCTCGCCTTGCCCGCGCAGCAGGCACCGCCGAAGCAGGCTCCGATTCCCGATGTGCCCACGCTGATGAACCAGGTGCAGGAGCACCAGCACAAGCTCGACAAGACCCGCGAGAACTACACCTATCGCGAGGTCGTCGTCACGCACGAGCTCGACAAGAATGGCAATGTGAAGAAGACGGAAAGTGAAGAGAACGAAATCTTCTTCGTTAACTCGCACGAGATCGACCGCAAGGTCAAAAAAGACGGCAAGGAACTCAGTCCCGGCGATCAGAAGAAGGAGCAGGAGCGCGTCATGAAGGAAGTCGACAAGGCCCAGAAAACGCCGCCCGGCCAGTCGCTCGACAAAAACGATGTGAGCATCAGCCGGCTCCTCGCCATTATGAAAGTCTCGAATCCACGCCGCGAAATGCTGGACGGCCGCAGCACTCTTGCCTTCGACTTCGCCGGCGATCCCCACGCGCAGACTCACGGCATGGCCGAGGACGCCTCCAAAAAGCTCTCAGGAACCCTCTGGGTCGACGAGCAGGATCGCGAGGTCCGCCGCATGATCGCGCACTTCGACGACAACTTCCATCTCGGCTTTGGACTCTTCTCCGTCGGCAAAGGCAGCAACTTCACCTTCGATCAAAAGCTCGTGAACAGCGAACTCTGGCTGCCGACCAATGCACAGGCTCACATCATCGCCCATGCCATCGGATTCATCGCCTTCCGCGCCGACGTCAATGTAACCGACGATCAATACGAAGTCTTCCAGGCCGAAGCTCAGCAGCAGCCCGGAGCGAAAGTCGCAACACCCGCGACGCAGCAGTAGCTACAGAAGAATGTGGGAGTGGATCGTCATGCGCCAAACGCCCGCCGCGCCATCTCGCTGAATGCTTTCGCGATTGGCCGCGTTTCATTCACTCTGTATGCAAGCTCCAGATGAGTAACCTGCGTCTGCGGACGCAGCTTGCGGCACACCGTATCCGGCACGGCCAGCTTCTTCACGCACGCCGGCGCGATCGTCACTCCCAGCCCGGCGCCCACCAGGGTCATAATCGTCAGCCACTGCGGAGCCTCCTGCACCACCCGCGGTGTAAACCCATGCGCCTCGCATACATCCACGGTTTTTTTCCACGCAACGCTCCCATACGAGCGCGCAAACAGAACGAAGGGCTCATGCTGCAGGCTCTTGACCGCAACTGTCTTCTGGTCGGCGAGTGGATGCTTCCTCGGCAGCACCACCACAAAAGGCTCGGCCAACAGTACCTCGACCTTCAGCCCGTCAGTCTCTCCGGCATCGCGCAGGAAGCCCACATCCACTGTTCCCTCCAACAACGCATCAACCAGGCGCGTAGTATAAAACTCGCGCAATTGCAAATCCACCTGCGGATATTGCCTGCGATAGCGTCCCAGCATTTTCGGCAACGCGGTGAGCATTCCCGAGCCAATAAAGCCCACCGTCAGCGCACCCGCTTCGCCTCGGCCGATTCGCTGAGCTGCGGCAACATCTGCCTCGATTTTCTTGAGCGTATACCGCGCACGCTCCAGCAATTCTTCTCCCGCCGCCGTCAGTCGCACCTCGCGAGACGTGCGCAGAAACAGCGCGTGCCCCAGCATCTCTTCGAGCCTTCGAATCTGCTGTGACAGTGGAGGCTGAGCAATATGCAGCCGCATCGCCGCACGTCCAAAATGCAGCTCTTCGGCAACGGCGATGAAATAACGCAGATGACGAATCTCAATATCGTCCATATCGAGATCATATCAATCGTCATGAACAAGATATTGGACGTATCGCCATGCATTGCCTTACATTTTTTCTATGACAGTCGATGCAGATGAAATTCGCTTGACCGGCAGAATGGTGTTACGCAGGTTTCAGCCTGGCGACGAGAAGCCATTCAAAGAATTGAACGAAGCCTGGATCAGCAGGGATTTTGAGCTCGAGCCCGGTGATCTTGAGGTTCTCAATGACCCACGCGGCAAAATACTCGCAACAGGCGGGCAAATCTGCATCGCGGAAACCGACGGAGTCGTAGTGGGTTGTTGCGCGCTGATCCCAATCGGACCGGGCGAATACGAGCTGGCCAAGATGACCGTTTCAGAGGCAGCACGAGGCCGCGGTGTTGGCCGCAGACTTCTCACCTTTGCCATTGAGCTGGCGCGTGCCTTGTGCACATGCCGTCTCTATCTCGAATCAAACACCAAAGCCGCCAGCGCGATCCATCTCTACGAAAGGCTCGGCTTCCGCCACATGCCCGCGCCCGATCACGCATCGAAATACGCGCGCGCCAACGTCTTCATGGAGATGTTTCTCTAGGGCAAGAGGCCGCTCGTGAACCAACGTAAGCGGCCTTGTGGAGACACGATCCAACCAACCGTAGCTACTGCGGTTGCGCTTGAGGAGTCTGTCCCCCCTGCCTGTTCTCCTGCATCCGTTCCTGCATCCTCGCCTGCATCGCTTCGTACTTCTGCTTCTGCGTATCGTTCAGGACAGCTTCGATCTTGGTCTTCGAATCCTCTTGGATTGCCTTCATCTTGGCATGGCGGTCCTGGGGTGCGAGGGACTGATCCTGCCAGAGCTGCTTGGCCTGCTGATCCCGGCTTTCGAGAATCGGCTTGATCTGTGCCTGCTGATCTGCAGACAGATCTAGCTGCTTCGTCAGGTGTTCAAGTTGCGCCTCGGGATTCATCCGGCGTCCGCCGTGTCCCCACTGCCCTTGGCCTTGTGCCTGGGGTTCCTGGGGTGAAGCGTTGTCTTGAGCAAATGCGACGCCGCCGGCCAGCGAGAGCAGTCCGGTCAGCGCAAGAATACAGAGTTTGTTACGCATGATGTGTTGTTCCTCCAACACTGATAGAAACCCCGCCGGGTTACGCCGGTTGTGGGTTGTTTCATGCATCTAGACGTGAAAAGTCGTCGCCGGGACGGCATGCATCGCGCGTTTTTTCTTGCCCAACGTCTATTTCGGAATGTCCTTGGGAGGCATATCCACCAGGTTCGAGCGCAGGCCGCACGCCAGCAGGCCGTCCTTATGTTCCTGTGCCGGTGGCAAATAGGCATACGCAAAGATCGCCTTGTACTCATGCTCGCCGGGGTAGTTGCACAACGCGCACCCCGGCTTGTAAGAAAGCGCCGGATTCTCCCGCTCGCCCGCCGTCCACTCGTAATGCCCATGCGCCGGAACCGTAATGTACTTCGGGTCCGCAGGAGCCTTGCTCGGCCGATAGGCAAAGACCGCCCCCTTCTCGTTGATCGCATCCACGTAGCTGCCTCCCGCCCCGCTCGACGCGCGCCACAGCCACCGCGTGCCCACCCGCGCATACCAGTGCGCGCTCGACGGAACGGGTTCAGCGAGGGTGATCGCCTTTGCCGTGCCGTTATCAATCGTGAAGAGGAAGCCCGGCCCCGCACCGCGCGCCGTCTCGACCAGATAGCTGGCCTTGAAGGCGATCTCCCGCGAGCAGAGCGGTACCGTCGGCCCCGGCTGACGAGTCGGCGCCGTCAGACTCGACGTTGACACAGAGAAGGGAAGCAGGATGCAGAGGACAAATTGCAGAACTCGGGCCATAGCAAATCGGGTCGGATGAGGACGCATGCGTGGGTCTGTCTTCAGACTAGCGCAACTCGCGGACTCATTTGCTTGGACGCCGCGGCCTTTGCTTTGGGGAAATCGATTTGATAATCATCCGGCGCGGCTGCTTCGCGTCAAACTGCTTCGGTGACCTCTCCAGCGCCTGCCCCATCAGGTCCAGCACCGCGGGATCATCGAGCGTGGCGGCATTCTCCAGTACCGTGTGGCGCACTTTGCTCCCGCTGCCCCGCAGATAGCACTCCGGATCGTGCAGCTTCGTTCCACTGATCAGGAAGAACAGGCTCACCCATCGCGGAAAGAGAGCAATCGAAAAGATTGCATCCGACGCCCGCTCGGTAGGACTAAAGCCGATCGCCAGCGCGTTGTAATTGTCGTAGACAAGCTCGATCGCTCCCGCCAGCCGCTGCCTCATTTTTTGGAGCGCTTGCCGCGCTGTGTCCTCGACTTCCGGGGTGAACTTTGCCAGAAATCCATCGAGCTGCGTCTCCGCGGACTGAGCTTTCCCCGGCTTCTGGGACTTCTCTGTGGTGCGCCGTTTTGGCGGCTGTTTCTTCTCCGGCATAGTCGCCGATGATAGCAAACGTTCCGGCTCTTGGTCCCGAATTCCGCCATTTCAAGACATTTTGATACCGGGGGCAGGAGGCCAGCCGTATACTTCCGGCCATGGCCAACATTGATCATCATCTACCCGGCAGCTTCAGTTGGATCGAGCTCGCCACCACCGATCAGGCAGCCGCGAAATCCTTTTACACGTCCCTGTTTGGATGGGAAATCTTCGACGTGCCGATGGGTCCCGACCAGGCGTACACCATGTTTCAACTGGAAGGCCGCGACGCAGCCGCCGGCTACCGGCTCAACGCCGAACAGCAAGCTGGTGGCGTACCTCCGCATTGGAACATCTATATTGCGGTCGCTGACGCCGACGAAACCGCAGGCCGCGTGGCAAGCCTCGGCGGTAAAGTCATCGCCCCGCCTTTCGACGTCATGGAGCACGGACGAATGGCCATCATCCAGGATCCTACCGGCGCTACATTTTCCATCTGGCAGCCCAGGACGCACACCGGCACCCAGATCGCCGGCGTCGACGGAACCCTCTGCTGGGCCGACCTTAACTCGCCCGACCGCGACAAGGCTGTCCCCTTCTATTCTGCCCTCTTCGGCTGGCAATTCGAGCCGGGCAAGGACGGGGACGCCTCCGGATATCTGCACATCAAGAACGCCGGGGCGTTCATCGGCGGCGCCACGCCTTCAAAGTTCCTGCCACCGGGAGCGCCGCCTCACTGGCTGGCGTATTTCCTCACCTCAAACTGCGACGCCTCGACGGAGAAGGCGAAATCGCTGGGGGCTAGTGTCTGGGTTCCGCCAAGCGACATCGAAGGAGCGGGCCGCTTTTCGGTTCTGTCCGACCCGCAGGGCGCGGCGTTCGCGCTCTTCCAGTCGTCGCGCTGACCTCGGTAAAGGGGCCGATACCTGTTGGAAAGTAGGCTACCCCAGAATCGAACGCCACCAGTCCTCGTATGACACTATCCGGTCTGTGTACAGGAGGGCACGGCCCCACCGCCCCATCTGATAGTAGCCTAAACACAAAAAGCCCACTCTTTCGAGTGGGCTTTTCTAGAGACATATTGCCGGCGATCACCTAATCTCCCACACACTTACGCGTGCAGTACCATCGGCCCAGCGAGGCTTAACTTCCGTGTTCGGGATGGGAACGGGTGGGACCCTCGCGGTATGGTCACCGGCAAACTTGAGGCGTTTACAAATTCGACTACGCCTTTAAACCTTGGGGGCGCTTGGCGGGCTGTTTCTCCCACAGCCAGATTCAATCCACGGGTTTTTTCTCCCGGATCAACATCAGGCAAACTGGCGCCATTCAATCTAAATATCTCACAACGAAATCGATTGGTATATTACAGGGCTTGTTGAATGTGTCTGCAGAATACTGCGCAGAATTAATTCTATGGACAAGCCGAACGGGCGATTAGTACTGGTAAGCTCAACGCATTACTGCGCTTCCACCTCCAGCCTATCAACCAGGTGGTCTTCCTGGGCCCTTCAGGGAGATCTCATCTTGGGGCGTGCTTCCCGCTTATATGCATTCAGCGGTTATCACAACCGAACTTCGCTACCCAGCCGTGCCATTGGCATGACAACTGGAACACAAGAGGTTCGTCCATCCCGGTCCTCTCGTACTAAGGACAGCCCCCCGCAAATCTCCTACGCCCACAGCAGATAGGGACCGAACTGTCTCGCGACGTTCTGAACCCAGCTCACGTACCGCTTTAATAGGCGAACAGCCTAACCCTTGGAACCTTCTACAGCTCCAGGATGCGATGAGCCGACATCGAGGTGCCAAACCATTGCGTCGATATGAACTCTTGGCAATGATCAGCCTGTTATCCCCGGCGTACCTTTTATCCGTTGAGCGATGGCCCTTCCATACAGAACCACCGGATCACTAAGGCCTGCTTTCGCATCTGCTCGACTTGTAGGTCTCACAGTTAACCACTCTTATGCCTTTGCACTCGACGACTGATTTCCAAACAGTCTGAGAGTAGCTTCGCGCGCCTCCGTTACAATTTAGGAGGCGACCGCCCCAGTCAAACTACCCGCCTTACTATGTCCCTCTCCCGGATCACGGGAGGAGGTTAGATTCACAGCACTCGCAGGGTGGTATCTCACCGGTGGCTCCGCCAAATCCGAGAATCTGGCATCAAAGCCTCCCACCTATCCTGCGCAGCAAGAGCCATAAATCATAGTAAAGGTGTAGTAAAGGTGCACGGGGTCTTTCCGTCTAGCTGCGGGTAACCGGCATCTTCACCGGTACTACAAGTTCGCCGAGCAACTCGTTAAGACAGTCGTACGATCGTTACTCCATTCGTGCAGGTCGGAACTTACCCGACAAGGAATTTCGCTACCTTAGGACCGTTATAGTTACGGCCGCCGTTCACTGGGGCTTCAGTTCAAAGCTTCGAGCTTACGCCCTAACCTCTCCCTTTAACCTTCCAGCACCGGGCAGGAGTCAGCCCCTATACGTCGTTTTCGACTTAGCAGAGACCTGTGTTTTTGTTAAACAGTCGCCGTACGCGCTTCACTGCGGCCCACCAGAGGTGGGCGACCCTTCTCCCGAAGTTACGGGTCTAATTTGCCGAGTTCCTTAACAAGCTTTCACTCGAGCGCCTTTGGATATTCTCCTCGTCTACCTGTGTCGGTTTGTGGTACGGTTCCCAACGCCTCTCCTTAGAGGATTTTCTCGGCAGTGTGGAATCGGCAGCTTTCAGTCATACGACTTACTGTTTTGCGCCTCACTGTTATGCCCGTCCGGATTTGCCTGAACGAACCAGCTTACGCGCATCAAGCCCCATAGCCATAGGAGGCCCTGCTTATCCTACTGCGTCTCCCCATCGTCAAACGAAGGTTGGGAGGTCCGGAATATTAACCGGATGTCCATCAGCTACGCCTTTCGGCCTCACCTTAGGGACCGCCTAACCCTGAGCGGATTAACCTTCCTCAGGAAACCTTAGACTTTCGGCGTGAATGGTTCTCACATTCATTATCGCTACTTATGCCGGCAGGGTCTCTTCGCAACGCTCCACCAGTCTTCTCAGTCTGGCTTCACTGCTGTTGAGAATGCTCTCCTACCACGCGCACCCATAAGGTGCGCATCCGCTGCTTCGGTGTACAGTTTTAGCCCCGTTGTATTGTCGGCACCGGACCGCTTGACCAGTGAGCTATTACGCTTTCTTTAAAGGATGGCTGCTTCTAAGCCAACCTCCTGGCTGTCTGGGCGTTCCGACTTCCTTTCCCACTTAACTGTAACTTGGGGACCTTAGCAGGCGGTCTGGGCTGTTTCCCTCTCGACTGTGAAGCTTAGCCCCCACAGTCTGACTCCCGGGCTGGTTGTCATTGGCATTCGTAGTTTGGTTGGATTCAGTAAGCCGGAAAGCCCCCTAGTCCATCCAGATCTCTACCACCAATGCAAATCACCCGAGGCTAGCCCTAAAGCTATTTCGGAGAGAACGAGCTATCACGGAATTTGATTAGCCTTTCACCCCTACCCTCAGCTCATCCGAGCTTTTTTCAACAAACACCGGTTCGGTCCTCCAGTGGGTGTTACCCCACCTTCAACCTGGCCAAGGGTAGATCATCCCGCTTCGCGTCTATTCCTGCCAACTTAACGCCCTATTAAGACTCGCTTTCGCTTCGGCTCGCTTACGCTTAACCTTGCTGACAAGAATAACTAGCCGGCTCATTATGCAATAGGCACGCGGTCAGACATTCCCTTGCGGGCATAGTCCTCCCACTGCTTGTAGGCACACGGTTTCAGGTACTTTGCACTCCCCTAACAGGGGTTCTTTTCGCCTTTCCCTCACGGTACTGGTTCACTATCGGTCAGAAACGAGTATTTAGCCTTGCGGAATGGTCTCCGCGGATTCAAGCAGGGTTTCACGTGCCCCGCCTTACTCAGGTGCCTGCTTCGAGTCCGGATAGCTTTCGTCTACGCGCCTGTCACGCTCTATGGATCCCCTTTCCAGAGGATTCGACTAACTACCGGATTGGTAACTCTACTGTTGCAGGTCCTACAACCCCCGAGACACCGAAATGCCACGGGTTTGGGCTGTTCCGATTTCGCTCGCCACTACTCTCGGAATCGAGGTTTCTTTCTTTTCCTTCAGGTACTGAGATGGTTCACTTCCCTGAGTTCGCTTGATCCCGCCTATGTATTCAGCGGGTCATACTTGAGGTTTGCTCAAGTGGGTTTCCCCATTCGGAAATCTCCGGATATAACGCCTGTGTGCGGCTCCCCGAAGCTTATCGCAGCTTGCCACGTCCTTCATCGCCTGTTTCTGCCAAGGCATCCACCGTGCGCCCTTAGTAGCTTGACCATAGAATTAACCCCACGCAGGAGTTAACTATATGTAATTCGCCTGTAGCGACCTTCTTAACTTACAAGAAAGATCGCAAAGATTATTCTAAAGACACTCAACTAACCAACCTCCCGGCCTCTGCGTTACGACTGCAGGACCGAGGTGTTGCTCAGCCTTGTAATATATTTACCCAATCGATTTCGTTGTCAAACATCTCAGACACCGGCCTAGACCGATGCTCGCCCTGGGGCGAATGAAACAGGGTTCAAATCAACTTGCGATTCAAACCCTGCCCAAAGTTCGAGATCCAAATTAATCTAGACACCCAACTTCAGGCAGCTCTTACGAATCAGAACAATGGTGGAGCTGAGGAGGATCGAACTCCTGACCCCCTGCTTGCAAAGCAGGTGCTCTCCCAGCTGAGCTACAGCCCCATCCTGTTTTATGTCTTGAAGCGGAATGGTGGGCCTGGGTAGATTCGAACTACCGACCTCACCCTTATCAGGGGTGCGCTCTAACCAACTGAGCTACAGGCCCGGCATCGCCCAAAACTGCTGCCCAGATCTCCTGCGCCCAATTCAGGACGCGCGCTGAGCCCGACTGCTCGTGTTCTTACTCGTTCGAGAAGTTTCGAGGACCAGGTTGAACATGCAAAGCAGCTACGCCGCTTCGGACCATCGTGGAACTTGAAGACCCAGAGAAGGTCTGTATCAGAATTCTCCCGCCACGAGTCAGGGACTCGCAGCAAGGAGGTACATGGCAACATCCCTCATGCGCTGCTATAAGCAGTCCGCGATACGCGGAAGCATGAGAGTGCCATGACGTTCTCTCTTAGAAAGGAGGTGATCCAGCCGCAGGTTCTCCTACGGCTACCTTGTTACGACTTCACCCCAATCATGAATTACACCTTGGAAGGCTGCCCCCTTGCGGTTGGCGCACCTGCTTCTAGTACAACCCACTTTCGTGATGTGACGGGCGGTGTGTACAAGGCCCGGGAACGTATTCACCGCAGCGTTCTGATCTGCGATTACTAGCGATTCCAGCTTCATGGAGTCGAGTTGCAGACTCCAATCCGAACTGAGGCCGGCTTTTTCCGATTAGCTCCCCCTCACGGGTTTGCGACGGTTTGTACCGGCCATTGTAGCACGTGTGTAGCCCTGGACATAAAGGCCATGAGGACTTGACGTCATCCCCGCCTTCCTCCCCGTTATCCGAGGCAGTCTCACCAGAGTGCTCAACTAAATGGTAGCAACTGGTAATAAGGGTTGCGCTCGTTGCGGGACTTAACCCAACATCTCACGACACGAGCTGACGACAGCCATGCAGCACCTATATACAGGCCCCTTGCGGGGCGCCGATGTTTCCACCGGATTCCTGTACATTTCGAGCCCAGGTAAGGTTCTTCGCGTTGCGTCGAATTAAACCACATGCTCCACCGCTTGTGCGGGCCCCCGTCAATTCCTTTGAGTTTCAGCCTTGCGACCGTACTCCCCAGGCGGATCGCTTAACGCGTTAGCTTCGGCACGGCGGGATTGGGTACCCGTCACACCAAGCGATCATCGTTTAGGGCTAGGACTACCAGGGTATCTAATCCTGTTTGCTCCCCTAGCTTTCGTGCATCAGCGTCAGTTATGGTCCAGTGAGCCGCTTTCGCCACAGGTGTTCCTTCCGATATCTACGCATTTCACCGCTACACCGGAAATTCCACTCACCTCTCCCACACTCAAGCCCGGCAGTTTCTCATGCAGACTTCAAGTTGAGCCTGAAGATTTCACATAAGACTTACCGAACCGCCTACGCACCCTTTACGCCCAATAATTCCGAACAACGCTTGCCCCCCTCGTATTACCGCGGCTGCTGGCACGAAGTTAGCCGGGGCTTCTTCTTCCGGTACCGTCATAATCGTCCCGATCGAAAGGAGTTTACGTCCCAAGGGACTTCATCCTCCACGCGGCGTTGCTGCGTCAGGGTTTCCCCCATTGCGCAAAATTCCCCACTGCTGCCTCCCGTAGGAGTCTGGACCGTGTTTCAGTTCCAGTGTGTCCGTGCGCCCTCTCAGGCCGGATACAGATCACCGCCTTGGTGGGCCATTACCCCGCCAACTAGCTAATCTGCCGCGACCCCCTCCTTAAGCGAATTGCTCCTTTGACCCGTAGGTGTTATGCGGTATTAGCCCAGGTTTCCCTAGGTTATTCCCCACTCAAGGGTAGGTTAGTCACGTGTTACTCACCCGTGCGCCACTTTACTCATGGATTGCTCCACTTTCTCGTTCGACTTGCATGTGTTAGGCACGCCGCCAGCGTTGATTCTGAGCCAGGATCAAACTCTCGTTTGAAACCTGATGGTTACAACCAGACGACGGAGGTCGCTGGAGTAACCGCCTCCGCAGCGCTCGAAAGGCTGCGAAGGACTAACATTGTGAGAAACGATTCAGACCGAGATCTTCTTCGTTCTCACGACTGGCATGTTCAACCTGATTGTCAAAGATCCACGCCGGAACCCGCCTGAGCGGACCGCTTGGATCGGGGAATCGCAGCCTAGCTGCGGCCCTCGAACTTGTTGCGCTGCATTTTTGCGCGAACTTTTTAAGACTATCGAAAATCGCGGGGCGGGTCAAGCAAAAATCTCAATGATTTTTCTTGCCTTTCCTTGCAACGCCAAACTTTGAAAGATCACTCTTCGCAGCCATCTGCTCGCGAAGGCGGGCCTTATACCCGCATAAAAACATGAGGAGCTCAGCCCCTCTTTTTGCAATTGGATTGTTCGCTCAAATAAAGCGCCTGGCGCTTGTCGAACACCCGGTTCGTCTAATTCACCGCAGACTCAAGAGCCCGCCCACGAACCCGCTTGCAACTAACTACTCAGTCTTACTACTGTAGCACGCCAGCATCGCTCTTGCAACTGGACAGCACTACTCTACCTCTCACCGCCCCAGCCGAATCCAGCCATCGCGGCAACAGATTGAATCCTACCTGCTGCCGACTGGTTACGCAAGTGTTGAAAACCCTGGGAATTTGTTGAAAAACCAATAAATCCCTTCGCTTCAACAGGCTAACTGCCTTCGATTTTCCGTCCAAAGGCCTTCTTGAGCCTCAAGTAGATCACGTATCTTCTTGAGCACAAGCTATTTCTCCCCTATCATTCCTCCACCGTCGCTTCGCCCATTTCACCGGCACCAGGAGCTATTTGTGCACAACCGCCTCGTCCCGACCCTTCTCCTCGGCCTCCTCAGCCTCCCGGCCGTTGCCCAGACCTCCACTGTGCCGGCATCCTTCGTCAAGCCGGGCGACAACCTCGTCATCGAGAACATCCCGCCGATCCCCGTCTCCATCGCCGAGCAGACCGCGCGCTACGGAGATTCCCGAGCCGCTTCGCTCTACAGCTGGAACCCAACCAGGCGTGAGATCCTCATCGGCACCCGCTTCGCCGATACCAACCAGGTCCATCTCGTAAAAATGCCCGGCGGGGCGCGCGAACAGCTTACCTTCTTCCCCGACCGCGTCCTCTCTGCCGAGTACGAGCCCGTCACCGGCGCATCGTTCGTCTTTTCCAAGGACATCGGCGGCGGCGAATGGTACCAGCTCTACCGCTATGACATGGCCTCGGGCGATATCACCCTCTTGACCGACGGCAAGTCGCGTAACAGCGGCCATCTTTTTGAACATAAGGGCTCGCGCATCGCCTACACCTCCACCCGCCGCACCGGACAGGACACCGACCTCTACACCATGAACATCCATGATCCCAAGACCGACCGCATGCTCGTCGAGCTCAAAGGCGGCGGCTGGGAACCGACTGACTGGTCGCCCGATGGCAACCATCTGCTGCTGCTCGAAGAGAAATCCATCAACGAGAGCAACCTCTATCTCGTCGACACCGCCACTGGAGACAGGAAACAAATCACGCCCGCACAGCAGCCCGGGTCGCAGGTCTTCTATGGTCCCGCCGTATTCAGCAAGGACGGCAAAGGCATCTACCTCACCACCGACCGCGACTCCGACTTCCAGCGCCTCGCTTACTTCGACCTCGCGACAATGACGCCGCATTATCTGACGACCGGTATCAAGTGGGACGTCGATGAATTCGCGCTCGGCGAAGACGGCAAAAACATCGCATTCGTCACCAATGAAAACGGCCTGAGCAAGCTCTACATCCTGCCAACTGCCCACCCCGACCAGTACCGTCCCGTCGGCAACATCCCCGCCGGCGTCATCGGCGGCCTCAGCTTCCATCCCAACAGCGAAGACGTGGGCTTCTCGCTCACCTCCGCGCGCTCCCCGCTCGATGTCTACTCCCTCAACATCAGGACCGGCAAAATCGATCGCTGGACCGAGAGCGAAACCGGCGGCCTTAACACCTCCAGCTTCGTCGAGCCAAAGCTCATCAGCTGGAAGTCCTTCGACGGCCGCACCATCACCGGCTTCCTCTACCAGCCCGACCCGGCAAAATTCCCCGGCAAGCGCCCCGTCATCGTCGACATCCATGGAGGCCCCGAAGGCCAGTCACGACCGGTTTTCATGGGCCGGAACAACTACATCCTCAATGAGCTCGGCGTCGCCATGATCTTCCCCAATGTCCGCGGATCGACAGGCTACGGCAAGGCCTTTACCCTGCTCGACAACGGCTTCCACCGCGACGACACCTATAAGGACATCGGTGCGCTTCTCGACTGGATCGGCACGCAACCCGACCTCGACGCCAGCCGCATCATGGCTTTCGGCGGCAGCTACGGCGGACACATGACCTGGGCCATCGCCGCCTTCTACAACGACAAGATCCGCTGCGCCATGCCCATCGTCGGCATGTCCAACCTCGTCACCTTCCTCGAGCACACCGAGGCCTACCGCCGCGATCTGCGCCGCGTTGAGTACGGAGACGAGCGCGACCCGGCCATGCGCGCCTATCTCGAAAAGATCGCGCCCATGAACCATCTCGACTCGATGCACAAGCCCATCTTCGCCGTCGTCGGCAAGAACGATCCGCGCGTCCCCTGGACCGAATCGCGCCAGATCCTCGACAAGCTCAACGCCCAGGGCACGCCGACGTGGTTCCTGATGGCCAACGACGAAGGCCACGGCTACGCCAAGAAGAAGAACCAGGACTTCCTCTTCGACGCCGAAGTCATGTTCATCCAAAAATATCTGGTGGATCAGAATTAACTATCTGCAACTGAATCGGTGACAATCACTCTGCCGTTCTTACCCAAAGCAGCTTGAAGCACGAGAGGAGAATTCCAATGTTCCACTCCCGCCGCAGCTTTCTCGCCACAGGCGCAGCCGCCCTGGGCACCGCTCCGCTCTCTGCCTTCGCTTCCGAATCGGCCGGCAAAGAAGACACGTCGCCTGACGCAATTCTCGCCCTCTTCAAATCTCTCCCCGGAGAAACCGCCGTCAAAATCTATGCACCCGCCGCGGACGGCAAGCCGGAGTTCCTCGTCGAGTCGAACTCCTCGAAGCAGATGTTCGTCGGCAGCGCCATCAAGACCTTCATCCTCTGCGAGTCGCTGCGCCAGGTCGACTCACCCGGCGTCGTGAAATCAATCACCGCCGAGCAGCTATCACTCGACGCCAGCGTGTGGAACCTCGATAGCGCCACCTTTAACCCTCCCAACCTCATCGGCAAAGTCTCGCAACGCACCGCGCTTGAAGCCATGATCATGCATAGCGACAACACCGGCACAGACATGTGCATCAAGCACGCCGGGCCGGACAAAGTTCGCGCCTTCATCTCCTCCGCTGGTCTTAAGAACACCATGGTCCCGGACAGCACGCGTGTCTTCTTCGGTTATCTTCTCGGAGCCAAAGACTACAAGACCTTCACATGGGAAGAGATTGGCGCGGCGGCGAATCTGCCTATCGTCAATTCGCCGCTGAACAAGGTCGAAACCCTCGCCTCATCCGCCGACGACTTTGTTTCCTATTACTCGCGCGCGCTTCACGGAGAATTCTTCCAGCACAAGGAGACGCTGAACGAGTTTCGCCGCATCCTCTCGCTCGGCGACGCCATCTGGCTCTTGCCGCTGCCGCTCGGGGTCAGCTCCTTTTGCAAAGGCGGAAGCATCGATGTTCCCGGCTTCCATGCCGTATGTGCGCCCGGCGGAATATTCTTCGACAACCGCTGGCTCTACTTCTGCCTCACCATTAACTGGGACGCCAAAGCTGAAACCGACCCTGCGACCGTTGCGGCCTTCGCGCAGCCGGAAGCCGCGCCCTGGCGCTGGCGAAACAGGCCGTCTCAAGTTGACCTGACTGACGGCTTGCGATCGGAACAAATTTTAATGCCCGGTTTCGCAGTAACTGCACTATCCTGTTGTCCCAGCGAGGCCGCCATGCAAGCTCTGATTGCTCGCACCCTTCTCTTATCCGCTGCCGCGGCCGTTCTTGCCGCCGCCGCCAGCGCTGAAGATGTTCAACTCCGCGCCCAGGCCGTCGCTCTTGTGAACCGCAGCCACACGGTGAGCCAGATTCAAGGCGGTCCGTGGAACCTGCGCACCGAAGTCACCTTCACCGCCACCGCGAGTGACGGCAGCCTCAAGGCCGGAACCTACACGCGCATTCGCGGCAATGACGGCAGTCTTCACGAAGACCTGACCTTCGGAGACTACTCGGCTTCCAACATCTCCGTCGGCGTGCAGCGCGGTAGGACGAGCGGCTGGGATGATCCACCCCTTGCTGCCCTGCGGATCCGCCAGCTCGTGCCCTACTCACCCGGAGCCTTCGACTCCACCGATGTCATCCGCGAAATCCGCTCCAGCTCTTACGGCGGGCACCAGGCCGCCTGCATCGAGTTCGAAACCATCGAAGGCGAGAGTCGTCTTCCCGGTGAGGTCTGTATCGACAAGAGCAATGGGACCATGCTCGAGCTGCGCACCGGCGACAAGCTGTGGGAGTATTCAGACTTCTTCACCATCGAAGGCGGATTGCTCCCCGCACACATCGTCTACCGTGAAGCCAACTTCAGCCTTACCGCTGATCTTAAGATAGAGAAGCTCGACTCGAAGCCGGACGATGCTTTCGCCATTCCCGCTGACTGGAACCAGGGCACTCTCTGCCAGCAATGGCGGCTGCCTATCGCGAAGTCAGCTCCCCAGCCGCGTGGAGAAGGCGCGCCGGATGCCCCGGTCATTGATGTTGTCGTGCATCTGCATGTAACGGCTCAGGGAACCGTCACCAATGCCTCTGTCGTCAAGCCAATCCGCCCCGACCTCGATGCCGAGGCCCTAAAGCTCGTTAGCGGATGGCTTTACGATCCCGGCACCTGCAACGGTGTCGCACAGGAATACACCATCAACTCCGTCGTCCATTTCCAGGGCAGATAAAGCCCCTCAGTCTGAGCCCTGATCCCTGAGCCTGAGCCCTGCTTTATTCCTGCTTCGCAATCACACCCAGATCCGTAAGCCCGTTCACGAAGAACTGCACCGCCAGCGCCATCAGCAACAGGCCCATAATCCGCACCAGGATGCGGATGCCCGTCTCGCCCAGCACCCGGCGCAACCGGTCCGCGCCGTTAAGCACGCCGTAGCTGGCGATGGCCGTGACCAAAATGGCCATGATGATGGCAAACATCTGCCACGCAGTCGGCGAAGACCCCACCAGCACCATTACACTCGAAATCGCGCCCGGCCCGGCCAGCATCGGAATCCCCAGCGGCACGATGCCCGCGTCTTCTTTTGACGCGCCCTCTTGCGTCTCCTCTGAGGCCTCCTGCGTCGGCGAGCGCTTCGCCTCCAGCATGTCGATGCCGATCAGCAGCAGAATCAGGCCGCCCGCAATCTCGAAGGCCGGCAGCGTGATCCCGAACATCCGGAAGATCAGCCGTCCGGCAATGGCAAATGCCGTCAGCACGATAAAGCACGTCAGCGACGCCTTCGCCGCCATCCGCCGGCGCCGCTTCGCATCCGCACCCGACGTGATCGCGATGAACGAAGGAATCGCAGCAAACGGATCGACCAGGAAAAAGATCGAGCTCAGCGCCAGTACCGAAAATCGCACGTAAGTCGAGTGCAGTCCATGTGCGACCGCCGTCGCCGGCCCAAAGATCTCCACCCAGGCCGCCGAATTGAAAACCGCATGCATCACTCTGACCTTACCTTATCGCGCTAAGCCGTCCGAAAACCGCCGGGGCATGACGCCTTGCTCTTATAGCAGGGAAAGCCTAACAAAAACATGGGGTTACCTCTTGTTATTCCCTCTTTTGCGACTCCGCTGTGTCAAAAGTTCCGTCTGCCGAGTATAGACGGCGGGCGCGAGAAAGGTTGCCCACTGATTTGTGCGAATAAAACAATACGAATGAGCCACTTACATCAATGAATGCCTTTGGCTCAGTGCATGCTTTTCTTAGGATCAATGGCCCCAGCGAGCTTCGTTGGCGCCATGCCATGAGGAAAGGAAGAAAGCAAACCAATGGATACCGAAAGCGATAGTCGACAGATCACTGACAGTATTTCGTCGCCACTCCCCCTGATCCTATTCGCCAGCGATAATCCACGCCTGGCCACGCACCTGCTGCGTATCCTTCAAAAAGAGGGCATGTCAGTGATCTTCGCCTCGGGTTATTCCGAACTCGAGGCGCTCACCCATGCGCACGAAAACGGAATGGTCTTGATCGAGGTTTCGCACCACCAATCCGTAGAAGGAGCGGTCGAGCTCGCCCTTCGTCTCAAGCGCCATAATTCCAGCCAGTTTGTCGGCTACCTCGCCGACCCCATCCTGCACACCAGCGGCCTTGCTGGCGATGCCATCTTCCCGCGCGGTGTGCACCAGCTTCCCAGCGCCCTGCGCGCTTACTTCAACCGCGAACCATAAGCGCGCGTCTCCGGGGTCACCGGCCCCACTCACCGCCGAAGCATTACAGAAGTTTCGAAATCCGATTCGCCAAAGCGTATTGCCCGCATCCGGCGCTGAATCGGAGCGATTCTCCGTTCTATAATCAAGTGTTCATCCTGAAGAAGGAGCAAGCAAAGGCATGCCCATTCAGCCCACCGCACGCATCTGGCACAACGGCAATCTCATTCCCTGGGATAAAGCCCAGATCCACGTCATGAGCCACGTCATCCACTACGGCTCGTCGGTCTTCGAGGGCATCCGCTGCTACGGACAGCCGCAGGGCGCCGCCGTCTTCCGCCTGCCCGAGCACATGCAGCGCTTGCTCGACTCGGCCAAGATCTACCGTATGCCCATGCCCTACTCGCTCGACCAGCTTTCCAGCGCCGTCGTCGAGCTCATTGAGGCCAACGGCGTCGCCCCCTGCTACATTCGGCCCATCGCGTTTCGTGGATACGGCGAGATCGGCGTCAACCCCAAGCACGCCCCCGTCGAGGTCTACATTGCCAACTATGCCTGGGGCAAATATGTCGCCGGAGACGCCGCCGACGTCTGCATCTCCTCGTGGCAGCGCTCCGCGCCGAACACCACCCCAGCGCTCGCCAAGGCCGGCGGAAACTACCTCAACTCGCAGCTGATCCGCATGGAAGCCGATATCAACGGCTACGCCGAAGGCATCGCCCTTGATGTCAATGGATACCTCTCCGAAGGCTCCGGCGAAAACCTCTTCGTCGTCCGCAACGGAGTGCTCTACACCACGCCCCTGGCCAACTCCGTGCTCTCCGGCATCACCCGCGACTCGGTGCTCACGCTCGCCCGCCACTTCGGCATTCCCGTCGTCGAACAGGCGCTCCCGCGCGAGATGCTTTACATCGCCGACGAGGTCTTCTTCACCGGAACCGCCGCCGAAGTCACGCCCATCCGCTCGGTTGACCGCATCACCGTCGCCGACGGCAACCCCGGTCCGATCACCCAACAGCTCGCCGATGAATTCTTCGGCATCGCCAACGGACTCCGACCCGACCGCTACGGCTGGCTCACCCCGGTCAACGTCAACGTAGAGCAGCCGGTCTCGGTCTAGGCTTTTAGGTTTGTCATCCTAAGCGAAGTGCGCCGCCGCGCACGAAGTCGAAGGACCTGCTTTAGAGACCCAGCAGATGCTGGGTCTTCTCTTTGCTGGAAATATCAGTAGAGCAGGCGGGGCGAACCGATATACTAAGAACAGCCCGTTTCCCCGGTGAGTTCGCCTTAAGGTTGTGCCTGCACCATGCCGTTTCAGAAGCCCATTTTCGCCGCCGCGCTCGCGCTCTTCGCCTTTACCGGCCTCAGCGCTGCCGCCTCGGACACTCCCTCGACTGCTCCCGTCTATCGCCTGCATCTCTACCACCTGCACACCGGCGAGAGCATCGATATCGTCTACCGCGTCGGCGACCATTACATCCCCGATGCCGTCGCTCAGCTTGATCACTTCTTGCGCGACCATCGGACTGGCGACGTCAAGGATTACGACGTCAAGGAATTCGACCTGCTCCACGACCTCATGACGCGTCTCGGCCATCCCAACGGCGTCATCGACATCGTCTGCGGCTACCGCACCCCGTGGAGCAACAACTACCTGCGCGAGCACGGCCACGGAGTCGCCCTGCACAGCCAGCACATGGAAGCCAAGGCCATCGACATCCGCATCCCCGGCGTCCCCACTGCTGAGGTGCGCGACGCCGCCCTCGCCATGCAGCGCGGAGGCGTCGGCTACTACGCTCAGTCCGACTTCGTTCACGTCGACGTAGGCCGCGTCCGCCACTGGTAGCTGGCCGCTACGGCAGACGCGCCTTCCTAGTTGAAGATGAGTCGTTTACGCAACGTCGTTTTTCTCACGCTCGCGACGGCATGGGCTCTTGGCCAGCCAGTTCGCCAGAATCAACCATCTACCCTCACCAACCAGCCGGAAACTCTGGTCAGGAGCCTTTATCATGAGGTGGTGGTTCGTCACCCGTCCGGTCTCCCGTCCAGCGCGGACATGAAAATCTTCGCACCCTATCTCAGCAAGTCGCTCCTTCACAGAATTGAATTAGCCCGCGCCTGTTCGCGGGACTGGGTTCGACAAAATCAGGGACGTATCTTGAAGGCACCATTCTCCTGGTCGGAGGCCGGACTCTTCTCAGGAGGCGACGAAAAAACATCGCCCGGCGACTTTCAAATCGAGAGAACACAAGCAGAAAGGACGGAGCCCATTCGAGTAAATGTGAGGCTCACCTATAGACCAGAAGATGGCCCAGGCTCGTGGCGAGTTGCGGCCATTGTGGTGCCAGAAGACGGCCACTCTGTCGTGGATGATGTGATCTATTTAAAGAACAGGCCGCAGGATCTTGAGTGGCGCCTGTCGGAAAGTTTATCCCAGGGATGCGACGGACCTCGTTGGGTCGGGGTACGGACCGTAGACGGTCTCAGGTAGAAAATGGCCCAAAATCAGGTTTGAGATAGTGGCCAAGTTCTCCACTCCACACTTGGATGGACGACCTCCACTCCCACGACCAACGGGAGTGGCCACAACTGCCTATTCGAGATGGCGCCGCAGGCGCGGCCGCCCGTGACGGCTAGTCACCCTGGATACGGCGGACCCTTGGCCAGCACCGCATTCAGGCTCTTGTCATGCCCATAGATGTCGTCGAAGAAGTGCACTGACCCATCCTCCTCGACGACAGCCGTGAGGTAGAAGATCACCACCGGAACCGGCGTTTTCAAATTCACCTGCTGGTTATCCGGACCCGACTGCATCGCCTGCTGAACCTTTTCCAGCGTCCACGGTGGCTGATCGCGCAATATCCATGCGGCTAATTCAGCCGGCTTCTCCACGCGCACGCATCCATGGCTGAAATCCCGCCTCGACCGCGAAAACAGTTCCTGCGCCGGCGTGCTGTGCAGGTACACATTGTTCTCGTTCGGAAAGATGAACTTTATCAGCCCGAGCGAATTGTCCTTCCCCGGCTTCTGCCGCACCATCAGCTTTCCGGCACGCAACTGCGCCAGCACCGCATCGCTTACTGCGCCATCGGTAATCACCCTCCCGCTTGAGTCATAGATCTCCATGTTCTTGCTGGCCAGATAGTTTCTGTTCTTCGTAATGTGGGGAACAATCTCGCCCCGCGTAATGCTGGGCGTAATGTTCCAGTACGGCCGAAAGACGATGTACCGCATGTCCTTGGCAAACACCGGAGTCTGGGTGCGCATGGCCTTGCCGACAACCACATTCGAGGTGAATGCGACCTTATGATCGGCGTCAAAGGCGCGCACCACGAACTCCGGAATATTCGCGACCACCGGAGGCTGCGGGAACTGCGGGGGCAGCCAGCGCCAGCGCTCCAGCGCATCGTCAAGCTGCACCACGCGCGAGGCCAGCGGCACGTTGAGCTGAGCCACGGTATCCTTGCCCAGCTTGCCATCGGGAGTCAGCCCATGCCGATCCTGAAAGCTCTTCACCCCCGCCGACAGCGTCGCGTCGTAGATATGAGCATCGGTATTCACCGTCGCATTCGCCGGCAGATCCCCAAGCAGCTGCAGCCGCGCCGCCAGCTGCGCCGTTCCCGGATACGCATCCCCCACCGCCACCGACTTCGCCACATCCGGCACCGGCGGCCCATCTCCCTTCGCGACCAGATCAAGATAGTGTTGCAGCGCCACCTCGGTGCGTTTGTACCCGTCATAGGGCGGCTCTATCTGGTCCAGGACTGCCCCGCACATCCACCGCATGCTGCACGTCCTGTGTTACGAACTGCGGCATATCGTATTTCTTCGTCTCGATGTCGATCCCGAAGTTGAAGTGCGTCGGGTTCACCCTCCCGATATGCAGATCGGAGATGTACCGCATTAATCCGACCGTCACCGCCGCGTCGAACTCCGCCAGCGCAACATCATTCGCCGTCTTCAGCCCATCCAGACGCGCCTGCCAGTGGCTCGCATCGTAATCGTCCGGATTCAGCCCCTTGTGCACGCTGTTCCGTAGGAGCGCAATCACCGCCGTCGCCTGCGGAGTCGGCTGATTTCCGTTCAGCCACAGCGGCGCGTAACTCGACGTGTCATAGGCATGCTGAAAGTGCAGCCGGTAATCGGTGAAATCCGGCCGGCTGAGCGACGCCAGAGTTCCCGCCGACGCAATCTCGCGCAACCGCGCCGACACTCCCGGCGAAACCGGGGCCGGCGAAGGCGCAGGAGCCTGGGCGTTGATCTCCGCAGCAGTCTTGGGTCTATTCTGTCCCGAACCCGAGGTCGTCTGCGATTTGCAGCCCGACCCCAGCGGCCCAAGAATTGAGAGTGAGAGAAGCGCATACGCGCAGATGCCGATTCGACGTGCCTGAACGTGCATGGCCCATTAAAGCATTTTCGGAGATAACCTCGTGAGAAAGTTCCCACACATAAACTCGCTCATTCATTGCCATCGCTATGACCGTGCGAAGACCAGCAGCGGTTCTATATCGTTCTTGTCAGCAGCGCGCAGAGCCTCAACGTAACGACGGCGAAAGTCGCCGGCTTGCGCGATATCTGCGCCACCCCATGTCGCGCCACCCCAGGTGAAGGTGGATCTGTCTTGTCTCCGGGCCAGCACATCGGCCATTAAGCGTGCATGGCGCCCATTGCCGTTGGCGAAAGGGTGTATTGAGACCAGTCGATGGTGGAAGCGAATCGCAATCTCATCCGCCGCAAAGCTCCGGTGATCGAGCCAGTATTGAACATCGCCGAGAAGCATTCCCAGCGAATCGCGTATTTGATGGTGAGGGACGCCGATATTCTTTTCGGTCATCCTGTATTTCCCCGCCCACTTCCACGTCTGGTCGAACATCCGCAGATGCAGTTCTCTTATATAGGACTCGCCGAGAGGATCGAGCCTGCGAATCGTCCTCGCATCCAGAGCCCATGCCCAGGCTTCCAGAATGTTCTGCCGCTCCCATTCGTTAAGTTCCGCCCTCGTGGCGAGGTTCGGAATAAGATCGGCCTCTTCGTCGGGAGACAGCGGTGTGTTTCCATCTCCGGCTGGAACCACTGTCATCGCGCGCGCTTCCTCACCAGGCGAAGCGTCTCCGCCTCAACCGCCTCGTCCACGCGCCCCACCGCCTGATCTTCCAGAGCCATCGAATGCTCCACTCCCAGAACATGCTTCCGGGCCTGAACGCGGGCGCGAGTCTCCGCGAGATTCTGCATCGAACCGCTCTTCGGTACCAGGGCATACACCAGATCGCAATCCAGGGCATTCGCCGCCGCCCTCAGGCTTTTTAGCGTAATGCGATCTTCCGCCTCAGCCTTCTCCAGTTGCAGAGGAAGCTGGCGGCTCGTGCCCAGCATCCGCCCGAGTTCGCTGGCAGAAATGCCCAAAGCCTCCCGTATGGCGCGAAGCCAGCCCCTCTGAGGGCGCGGGATTGTCTTAGCCGCGCGAAACGGCTCTAGATTGCGATCCAACTGTTTTATCCGTAGATTGAGGAACTCGCTGCGCATTTAGTCTCTTTAGTGACAACTCAAAGATACACAAATGCAGCTAAACTGACAATATTTAGATTGTCAGTTTAGCAAATAAGTTAATCTATAAATTGTCAACATTGCTCTGCGACTTCCTGTGCAAGCCCTCTTCACCGCCCCAGCCATCTCGGCCCCAGCCACAGAGCCAGGCCTGCGATCTCTGACGCCACCAGCATCACAAACACACCGCCGACCCACGAATTCGCCGGCTTGGGACCCAGGAAGCACAGCACCAGCACTACAAGTGCAACCACCATGGCGGAAATAACGCCCCAATGCCGCTGCGTGCGCACTGCGATCCGCCTTTCCTGACGTGCAGGCAATTCTGCCCGAACCCGCGCCGCAAAATCCGCCGGAATCACCACTTCTGGCTTTGCATCAAGAGCGGCCGTCAGCCATGCGTCCATACACACGTCGCATTCGTCGATGTGTCCGGCCTGCTCTTTCGTCAGCTCACGCCCTTCACGCAGCGTCCGCTGCAATTCTTCGCAATTCACACCATGATCGCGCATGTCCGTCCTTCCCGAAGCCGCTCCTTGAGCTTCTTCCGTCCTCTGTGTAGATGCGTCCTCACCGTATTCAGCGGCAGGCTCAGTACCTCCGCAATCTTCTCGTACGTCAATTCTTCCTGGTGAAACATCACGATCACCTGCCGCTCCACCTCGCTCAGCTCCCCCAGCGCGCGCTCCAGTCCTGCCATCCGCTGCTTGCCGCTCAGGATCTCTTCCGCATCGCCGCCCGCGCCCGGCAGCCGCTCCTCCCAGCCCTCATCTGGATCGTCGAACGATGTGTGGCTGTGCTCTTTCTTCCGCCGCTTCCACTCGTCCTGCGCCACATTCAGTGTGATGCGGTAGAGATACGTCGTCATCTTCGCATCGCCGCGAAAGTTATCCAGGCCGCGGTAGAGGCGCAGAAAGACCTCCTGGGCCAGGTCCTCCACATGCTCGCGGCTGCCCGTCAACCGCAACAGCGTGCGAAAGACAAAGCCCTGGTGCTCGCGAATCACATCCTCGAATTGCAATTGCTCGTGCAAGCTGACTCACGCAAAACCAGAGATGCTGTATGTCGAAGCCACAGCTTCCGAGTCGACGCGACCATCAGGGAGCGGCGACCTTGTACAAAACTGAAAAGGGCACGCCTTCTCTGGTTTTGCTGTCAGACCGTAGTTTCCTCCGAAAGTTTCACTCTGTCGCCTGAAACTTTCTTCGGCGCCCCCGGTCTAAGCTTCCCGTAAATCAGGAGGACTCACATGGACCACTGGGCAGTCAGCCCCTTCGTCGTTCCCGTCGCGGCATTTGCGATGGTTCTCGGCATCATCATCGTCAACACCATTTCCGGCTACCACACCCGCCGGCTGCAGAGCGAGGAGCGCATGGCCGCCATCGCCAAGGGCCTGCCCATCCCCGAACCGTCGCCCGAGCCCATCCCGGTCGTCGACCAGCACCGGCGCGCCCGCGGACTGCGCACCGGAGGCATCGTCTGCACCTCCGTCGGCCTCGGCCTCGCGCTCTTCGGTTTCGCGCTTACATGGATCGTCGGCGACCACGACGTCCTCGCAGTCTCGGCTTCGGGCATCATTCCGCTGGCTGTCGGCATCGGCCTGCTCGTCGACTACGCCTTCCAGAGGCGCGATCTGGCGCAGCAGACCCAGTGAGCGATCCGCATCGGCACAACGATGTCATCCGTGTTTCTCTGGAGATGAGTTCGAGGTGAAATCGGGACGGGCAGGCGGATTATAAGCCGTTCAGTCCGCGCCCATCTCCCGCAGCGTCTCGCTCAGCGCGTCTTCCCACTCGGGCAGCGCTACTCTGAACCGATCCTGTAGTTTGGCATTCGACAGCACCGAATTCTTCGGCCGCTTTGCCGGCGTGGGATACTCCGTGTCCGGAATCCCGGCCACCTGGGGCCATTTCCTGCCCTCCGGAGTGCGCGCCATGCGAAAGATCTCCTGCGCAAAACCGAACCAGCTGGTCTCGTTCGCGCAGGTCATGTGATAGACGCCCGAATCTCCGTGCTGAAAGCCCGAGCCCGACTGATCTATCTGATCTATCACCGCCCGCGTCGCCCGCGCCAGAGCCGCCGCCGTCGTCGGAGCCCCGATCTGGTCATTGACCACGCGAAGCTGGTCGCGCTCGCGCCCCAGTCGCAGCATTGTCTTCAGAAAATTGTTTCCGTGCGGGCTGTACACCCAGCTCGTCCGAAAGATCAGATAGCGCCCGCCAACCTCGGCGATCTTGCGCTCGCCGGCCAGTTTGCTCGCCCCATACTCATTCAGCGGATTCACGGGGTCATCCTCGACCCAGGGCCCACGCTTCGATCCGTCAAAAACATAATCCGTCGAATAGTGCACCAGCAGGGCATCGATCTTGCGGGCCTCTTCAGCCAGCACACCGGGAGCCTCGCCGTTCACGCGCATGGCCAGCTCAGGCTCGGACTCCGCGCGATCGACCGCCGTGTACGCAGCCGCATTCAGCACCAGCGCGGGATTTATTTCGGCCATCGCCTTGTGGATGGTATCCGGATTTGCCAGATCGCAACCCTCGCGCCCCAGCACCACCACTTGGTAGGCGTCCCGCGAAAGCCTTTCGCAGCTCGATTCCCAGTTGCCCCTGCGCGCCCAGAATAAGCACGCGCTCCGCCGTCACGGCCCTGCTCGCCGTCACAAAAAGACCTCGGCGTCTTTAAGCAATTTGCCCTGCTGGTCTTTGGCCGACACAACCGCTTCTTCCGCCCCGATCGGCCACGCGATTCCCAGCGCGGGGTCATTCCACAACACGGTTCGCTCTCCGGCAGGCGCGTAATAGTCCGTCACCTTGTAGGAGAATCCGGCCTTCTCGCTCAGCACCGCGAAAGCATGCCCGAAGCCTGGGGGAATCCACAGCGCCAGTCCGTTCTCGCCGGAAAGCTCAACCGCGATGTGCTTGCCGAAATCCGGTGAGCTGCGCCGCAGATCGACGGCCACGTCGATCACCGTTCCGTAGACCGCGCGCACCAGTTTTCCCTGCGGCTGCATGATCTGGTAATGAATGCCGCGAATGACGTTCTTCGCCGAGATAGAAAAATTATCCTGCCGCCACTCCGTCGGCAGGCCGGCCTCGCGCATCTCGCGCTCGTTGTAAGTCTCGAAGAAAGCGCCGCGCGCGTCGGAAAAGACCTTCGGAGTAAACAGGAGTACCCCGGGTAGAGATGTCTCTGTAATCTGCATTCAAAAGAACCCAATCTCAAATAAGTAACTGTATTAGTTTCTTGTACTAAGGCCCGGCTTATGAGCTGCGAAAAATTGCCGACCTATAATCCTGGACAGGTTCTCAAATAATCCTGGACAGTTCTCAAATTGCGCCGCTTCCTATTTGCGGCTCGGTCAGCAGCGAGATGAGATATTGCCCGTACCCGCTTTTGCGCACCGGAGCCGCCAGCGCCTCCAGCTCCTTGTCGGAAATGTAACCGTATCTGTACGCTATTTCTTCCGGGCACGCAATCTTCAGCCCCTGCCTCCGCTCAATTGTGTGAATGAACATGCCCGCCTCAAAGAGTGATTCATGCGTGCCCGTATCCAGCCACGCCATGCCCCGGCTCATGATCTCCACGTCGAGCTGGCTGCGCTCGAGGTATGCCCGGTTCACGTCGGTGATCTCCAGCTCGCCGCGCGGCGAAGGCTTGAGCGACGATGCGATCTCGACCACATCGTTGTCGTAGAAGTAAAGCCCGGTCACCGCGTAGCGCGACTTCGGCGCTTTCGGTTTTTCTTCTAGGCTGATCGCACGACCGTTCGTATCGAACTCGACCACGCCGTACCGCTCCGGATCCTGCACCTGATACGCAAACACCGTTGCGCCAGTGGTCTTCTTCGCCGCCCGCTGCAGTTGCCCGGTAAGCGAGTGTCCATAGAAGATGTTGTCGCCCAGCACCAGCGCGCTCGTGTCGCTGCCGACAAAGTCTTTGCCGATGATGAATGCCTGTGCCAGCCCATCCGGACTCGGCTGCACCGCATAGCTCAGCGAAATGCCCCAGCGCCGCCCGTCGCCCAGCAGTTCGGCAAAGCGCTGCGTATCCTGCGGCGTCGAGATGATCAGGATGTCGCGAATCCCCGCCAGCATCAGCGTGCTCAGCGGGTAGTAGATCATCGGCTTGTCGTAGACCGGCAGTAGCTGCTTCGAGACAACATGTGTCACCGGATAGAGCCGCGTGCCGGAGCCGCCGGCGAGAATGATTCCCTTCATCGGGCCGCTCTCTCCACAACGGGTCGTCCCGAAACCGCTTCGGTCGCGAGCCGATCAGAATAATTCAGATTGATCCACTCCTTGTAGTGGCCCGAGCGTACGTCATCCACCCAATCCATATTGGCAAGGAACCACTCTACCGTCTCACGAATGCCGCTCTCGAACTGCTTCTCTGGCCGCCAGCCCAGCTCGCGCGTAATCTTCTCGGCGTTGATCGCGTAGCGCCGGTCGTGGCCGGGCCGATCCTTCACGTAAGTGATGAGCCCGCGCCGGCTGCCGATCTTCGCATCGGGCCGCAGATCGTCGAGAATGTCGCAGATCGTCATCACCACATCGATATTCTTTCGCTCACTGTTGCCGCCGACGTTGTACGTCTCGCCCAGCCGCCCGCGCTCCAGCACCTCGCGAATCGCCCCGCAGTGGTCGCCCACAAACAGCCAGTCGCGCACGTTGAGCCCGTCGCCGTACACCGGCAGAGGTTTGCCTTCGAGCGCATTCAGAATCATCAGCGGAATCAGCTTCTCGGGAAACTGATACGGCCCATAGTTGTTCGAACAATTCGTCGTCAGGACCGGCAGCCCATACGTGTGAAAATACGCCCGCACCAGGTGGTCAGACGAAGCCTTCGACGCCGCATAAGGGCTGTTCGGAGCATACGGAGTCTCCTCCGTAAACGCCGCATCATCCGGCCCCAGCGTCCCATAAACCTCGTCCGTCGAGACGTGCAGAAACCGAAAATCCGGCTTGTCGTCCTTATCGAGTTCGCTCCAGTAAGCCCGCGCCTGCTCGAGCAGAGAAAATGTTCCCACCACATTGGTCTGGATAAAGGCGCCCGGTCCCTCGATCGAGCGGTCTACATGGCTCTCGGCGGCAAAGTGCAGAATCGCCCGCGGCTTGTGCTCGCGCAGCACCGAGGCCACTAGCGCTCCGTCTCCGATATCGCCACGCACGAAAATGTGCCGCGGATTCTCCTCGATCGACCGCAGGTTCCCACGATTCCCCGCATAGGTCAGCAGGTCCAGGTTCACCACCGCCGACTGTGTCTTCGCAATCCAGTTGAGGACGAAGTTCGACCCGATGAATCCGGCGCCGCCCGTCACTAATACTGTGTCGTTCATGCCGCTCCGTATCTTCTATTAGGCTCAAACTTATCCTATCGGAAGGCTCGCGCGGCTGAGATACCCCATTGTGGTCACCCGTGATCTGCCTCACACGTGATCTGCCTCATAGAGGATCACTCCACGGTCAGCGACAGCGTGACCGAGTGGCTCAAGCCCGGCGCAGTTCCGGTCACAGTCAGCGTGTAAGCGCCTGAGGGAGTTGTAGGTGTTGTAGGGTTAGTCGGATTCGTCGTCTTGCCTGGCGTGACGCTCAGGTTGCAGGCCGCCGGCAGAAAGAGCGCCAGAAGCCCGAGCAGCGCCAGACCCCTCCACTTCCGTCGCCGTCCCGACAGAAATCCGACCGGCAGTACGACGGCAAGGGCGAAGCCCAGCTTTTTCAAATCAGGCCGGCCCCGCCCTTCCCTCAACGCTGCACTGGCGGGAGCCACACCAGTCATGATCGTGACCATCGCTGAGGCCGAATTCTGCCCGGTCAGCGTCAGCGACGCGGGGTTCACCGTGCACGTCGAGTTCTGCGGCGCGCCCGTACAGCTCAGCGTCAACGGCATTGCCGAACCGGCAAGAGGTGTGATCGTCAGCGGGAAGCCTGCCGTCTGTCCGCTCGTCACGATCGCCGAGGAAGATCCGCTCACCTGCAGGGTAAAGTCCTGGCCATAGCCGGAGAGCGCCACCGTCAGCGGAGCGCTTAACTCCGTGGCGGACAACGTCAGTGTGCCGCTGCGCGCACCCCCCTGACTGGGAGTAAAGGTCAGGCTGATGGCGCAATTCGTTCCCACCGCGAGCGTCTGGCCGCACGCGCTGGCCCCACTCGCCCCGCTCCCCCCAGTCGGGATCGCAAAATCTCCGGTCACAGCGGCTACCAGATTGGTCAGCGTGGCCCCGCCGCCATTGGTCAGGATGACCGTTTGCGCGGAGCTCGTCTGGCCGACCGGATCGTTCCCGAAGCTGATCGATCCCGCGCTCGCGGAAAGTGCGGGGGTCGTCAGTCCCGTGCCTGAGAGTGTCACCGTGAGCGGCGCGCTCAGTTCCTTAGCTGTCACTGTCAACAGACCTGTTCGGCTCCCCGCCTGGCTGGGGGCGAAGACCACCCCGATCTGGCACTGGGCGCCGACCGCGAGCGACGTCCCGCAGGTGCTCGCGCCGGAGGGGAGAGCGAAATCCCCGGTCGCAACCCAAGCCAGATGCGTCAGAGGTACACCCCCATTGTTGGTCAAGGTCACCGGCTGCACGGGGCTTGACTGGCCCACGGCATAGTTTCCGAAATTGATGGAAACCGGTGTCGCCGAGATCCCCGACGCGGGCACGCCCGTGCCTCCCAGCGCTACCAGCACCGGCTTGCCCAGTTCCGTGGCGCCCACGGTGAGCCTGCCAACAAGCTGCCCGGGCTGGCTGGGCGTAAACGTCACCCCCACCAGGCACTGTGCCCCCACCGCCAGCGTCAGTCCGCAGGTACCGGCTCCGGCAGCGATCGCGAAATCGCCGGTCACGGCGAAGTCCAGATTGCTCAACGTGACGCCGCCGGTATTAGTCAGGGTCACCACCTGAACAGGGCTCGTCTGGCCTACGGAAAAAGTTCCGAAAACCAGCGACGTCGGCGAAGCCGAGATGCTTGGCGGAGCCACCCCCGTTCCGCTCAGCGTCACCGTCTGGCTGCGCAGCATGTCGCTCACGATCAACGTCCCGTTCTCCATGCCCACCTGCGTCGGCACAAAGCTTACGACGACTGCGCAGCTCGAATGCCCGGCCAGCGAAGCCCCGCACTGGTTCACGGCGCTGAAATCCCCGCTCACCTGTATCGCGATCAGGGTGAGCGCCTGGTCGCCGTTGTTAGTCAGCGTCACCTGCTGTGCCTGGCCTGTGGTTCCGATTGCCTGGGTGGGAAATGCCAGATTCAGCGGCGCGAGCCCGTCAGTTGCCAGCGACTCGCCCACCCCGGAAAGCTGCGCCGTCTGTGTCCCCGTGCTGTCTGCCACGGTCAGCACACCTGCCTCCGCGCCCGACACGGTCGGTGAATATGAAATGCTCAGCGTGCAGCCGGTATTCGGCGCCAGCGACGCCCCGCAAGTATTTGCGCTGATCGCGAAGTCTCCCGTCACCGATTCGCTGGTTAGCCCTGCCGCGACGCCTCCAGTGTTCGAGACGGTGATGTCCTGCGAAGCGGCGGTCTTGCCGAGCAGTGTCTGAGGAAAGCTGAGCGAGAGCGGCGAGAGCACAATCGCCGGCCCGGGAATCCCCGTTCCGCTCAGCGGCACCGTGAGCTGGCCGGAAGCTGCGCCGCCGGAGATGTTCCCGTACACCGTCAGCAACCCGGTCCGCGGCCCGGTCTGCGTAGGCGTGAAGGTCAGGTTTACCGTGCAGGCGTCACCCGGGGCTATGGGATTGCCGCAATCGTCGGTTTCGGCAAAGTCGCCGGTGATATTCATCTGGGTCACGTTGAGCGTGATCGTCCCGGTGTTGATCACCGCCACTATCTGGGTGGTGCTCGGCGTCTCGATCTGCTGGCCGGGGAAAACTACCGTTGCGGGATTTGCGCTAGCGGCGGTCATGGCGGTTCCCGCCGTCACCAGGCCGATCTGCCACACGCCGCGCCCGTAAGTGGCCGCCCGCAGCACCGAGGTCGACCCTTCGTTGAAGGCCACCAGCTGCGTCACCGGCGCGTTGGGTAGCCCGGTTCCGTAAACGTTCCAACAGGATTGAACCGGGTTCGCGCACAAAGACGGATTCCGCGTCACATAGACGCCCGTGTCCGTCGCAACATAAACGGTGTTGGCGTCGTTGGGATCAACGACGATGCTGTTGGCCGGCGCATAGGGCAGATTACTGGTGAAATTCGACCACACCGCTCCGCCGTCGGTCGATCCGTACACCTGGGCCGCGTTGATTCCGTTTCCGCTGAAGCCCTGAACCGTGGCGTAAAGCGTCTGCCCTGTCGAGTCATGCGGATCGACATAGATGCTCGAAATATCGAAGCCGCCCGGGTTGAACTGCCCGTTGGGAGCCCCGCCGTTCGCCACCGGGCTGTGAAACAGGTCTGTCCACGTCGCCGTCGCGGCCGACCCGCTCGTCACCGACGCGGCAAAGATGTGTCCCGGAACCGTCGCGCCGCCATCGAGCAGCCCCGCCATGCCCGCGTAGATCATCTCCGGCGTCCCCGGCGCATCCGCCGCGCTGCCCGAGGCGCCCAGCGAGCGAATCTCCGCATTGCCGTCGCAATAGGGCCCTGGATCACCATCCAGCATGCCGCTCAGCTGGCTGTTGCTGCTCCATCCTGAGCCACCTGTTGCCGGCCCGCGCCACACCCGGCAGGTACCCACAATCACATTCGCCGAATCCTGCGGATCTAGCATCCACGGCGCGGGAATCGTCTGTTCGTCTCCGTCGCCGCCCACCTGCGTGCTCGCGATCACCGGCTGGCCGAAGCCCGCAATATCGCAGCCCGAGCCCTCCGTGCAGCGGTTGATTCCCACCCCGAACTCCGAGGTCGCATACCAGTTCGCCGCCGCCGCCGGATCGATCGCCGCGTAATTGCCCTCGCCGTCGAGCACCTGCGGCCATGCCGCTTCTGTCCCCGCTGCAGCCGTCCCCGCCGTTCCCAGCCCGCCCAGCGCCACCATCATGTTCGCCGGGTTGGTCGCGTCCTCGCCGATATCTTCCACCTCGGCTAACGATCCCAGCCCGCCGTTCAGGTTCTGGTAGTGGGTCGCGTCGTCAGCCGAGCACTCATTCTGCTGCTGATTCACCCCGTCCGTCGTGCGCCACAGTCCGCCGTCGTTGCCGAAATACATCAGCCCCGGCGTGCCCGCCGAGGTATCGATCGCATGCTGCGCCCACGCCACTCCGGCCGCGGCGCAGGTGGTCGCGTGGGTGGTGTTGCGCCATGCGCAGGCATTCGCCAGGCTGCACTTGTAGATGTCCTCCGTGCCGGCGAAGAGCAGCGTGTCCTGCTGCGAAGGCACGGCCGCCAGATACAGATCGTAGTCGGCCTGCGGAATCGTCGTGTCGCCCCCGCCGGCCTCGAGCGCCGCATCGGCAATCTGGTTCGCGAAGGTCACCGTATTCGACGCGCACGCGCTCCCCGTCAGCGCGCAAACATCCTGCCACAACCCCTGGTCCAGATTGTTCACGTCCACCGTGAGCGCGAACAGATCGCCCGTCACCGGCTGCGCCGCCAGCGCTCCGCGAAAGATCGGGCAGGCCGGCGATCCCGTCGATCCCGTATTCGGAGGGCAGTATGCGGGGGTCAGCCCCGTGCCCGGCTGGTTCTGCATGCGCGTCCAGTTGATCCCGTCCGGCGACTGGTAATACCCGTGGAAGCGCACCGCCGCGAAAAACATCTGCCGCACCGGATTCCACACCACCGACGTCACCGCGTTGCCGCGCGAGGCAAAGTGCGTCTGGTTCGACTGGATCACGCTGCCCACCCCGTCGGTGATCGTCCCCATGTACCAGGTCTGGCCGCCATCCTGCGAGTAATAGATGCCCATGATGCTGGTCGCCGCCGGCCCGGCATTCACCTCCACGCCCTCGGCCGCCTGCGAAACCGCGGCCACTACCAGGTTGGGATTCGACGTGCTCCAGGCAAAGCCCGCAAAGCCGTTGCCCGAGAAGGTATAGCTCGTCAGCCCCCCGATGGCCGGGTCGGACGACGAGTAGATCAGGTTCCACGTCACGCCGCCATCGGTCGAGCGCAGAATCCCCGCGCCATAATACGAGTCCGTCGCGTCGTTGGGATCGCCCGTGCCCGCCAGCACCACCCCCGTGCCCCCCGGCTGCACGCTCATCGCCCCAATGCTCAGCGAGGCCACGCTCGCCCCCGCATACGCGCTCAGCGTATCGGTCAGCGGTGCGAACGCCGCAGCAGCAGGATCGCCCGCCGCATTCGCCGACCTCCACACGCCTCCGCCCGTCGTGCCCACATAGACGGTGTTGCCGCTCGGGTCCGAGGGGTCGACGGCAATGCTGCTTACCCGCCCCGTCAGCGCGCCATAAGTGGTCGTTGTCACCTGCGCCGGACCCACCGGCTGCCACGGCGCGCTAAACGACGTGCTCGCAGGGTTCGCCTGCGCGCCGGAATGCGGCGTCAGCGCCCGAACTACCAGTGCCCGATGCTGCGCCCGCGCCTCGACCAGCATCTCGGCTGGGCTCTCCGGATACGCCCGCCGCGCCGCGCCCATTCCGCGCGAGCCTGCTTCGATCCCGCGCCGGTCTACATCGATTCCGCGTCCCCTCAGGAACCTCGCGCTGCGCGCTTTCTGCGCCGCCCCCTGCCGCTGAGCCGGCGTCTGCTTGCCGGCCGGCGCGTGCGTGCCCGGAGCCGCCCGAGTCGCCCCCAGGTTCTGCGCAAGCATTCCGGATGCTGCCGTCCAGAGCGCCATCCATGCGCAAAGCCCGAGCTTCAGTCGATTCCGCTTCACCGCGCGCCAGCCTTCCCCGTCCGCAGAACGGGCTCAGGTCCATTGCACACGGCGAGCGCCAGCGCATGAGGGCGGGCCGGAACAAAATCCTGCGTCAGTTCCAGAATGGAAGAGTTGGCCCATTATGGGACGCGCGCCCAAAGCCACCTAGATTACTTCGGTTTGAAAAATTTTCGATCGCTTGCGGCATGTGCAGTCGATGCAGCCGTGCTCCGCGCAGGCTCCGCAAGTCCGAACCAGGTGCTTGCGAAACGAAGCTCGAGCCCGGTGAACGCGCACGGCGGCATTCGAAGCCGAAATGTTGTGCTCCTCGGCAAACTCCTGCAACTGCTGGTCGCCCAGGTCCACCGAGCGCAGCACTTCTGCGTAAGCCGGATGGATCGTGTCCATCACCCCCGACAGGCACGCGCAAATCTCGTTCTGAATCTCGGGGCCGGGAACAATCTGGCCCTCCATCTCTCGGCCCCATGCTTCGAGAGCTTTAGCTTCTGAGCTGCGACGCCGATACAGGTCAATGACCGCGTTGCGCAGCACGCGATAAAACCAGCCCACCACAGATTCGTGAGCTTGCAGTTCGCCTTCGTGCTGAAGCGCCCGCACGTAAGCGGCCTGGAGAATATCCTCCGCAGTCGCAGCATCCGCAACGCGGCGTTGCACAAAACCAAGGAACTGGCTCCGGTGCTCGAGAAGCGTGTTGAAAGAAGTAGCCGGCATCTGGTCAAAAGGGGGATGCTGACATCCCCCCGCTTGTTGTTACCTCCCGCTTGGACAAACGCAAACCGGGCAGGTGCAGCTCTCGCCGCAAGTGCAGTTCTGGCATTTCATGGTTCGTCTCCTTGAGACGCCGTAATGGCATCCGACCTAAACACGCATGGCCCGCCGGAACATTACACCTGAAGTCGGTCTTTATTTCCGAACCAGATCTTTCGCCTTGGCTTCAGCAGCCGCAATGACTTTCTCATTCAACTGCGCCAGCAGCAACTCCGGGGATTCGTATCGGTAAGGCTCCAGCACCCAGTGGTATCTCGTCTTGAGATCGCGAAACATCGCGTATTCGCGCTGACCTTCCAAAACGATCGTCTGGACCGGCACGACCGTGCTGGGAACTATCATCGCGAGTTCATGCGGGACGGAAGCAGGATCGGTCAGATCGGCAATGATGAATCGAGCCATATTGGCCAATGTGGAGACCGTCCCGGTTAAATCCTTACTGTCCGGCTTTTGGAAATCAAAGAGGACGGGCAGGTAATCCCGCTTGCGAAGCTCATCCCGAATAGCGTCCAATACTGCCTTCCGCTCGGGCGTAAAGCGGCCAAGGATCAACACCACCTTGGACGTGATCGTCTCGATGACGTGGCGGATTCTCTTGTTGTTCAAAAGCAGGTAGATGAATTGAGCAACCTCAAGATTGTCCACCTGGATCACGGATTCCTCATTCCAGGGCGTGATCACCAGGTTTGATTGTTTTGCTCCTTCCAGCCGAAGGTCCCAGGCCGAGATTCCATAAACCGAACAACCAGTCAGGTTGGCTCCTTCAAAGTTCGTCCCGACCAGACTCGCGTAACTGAGGTTTGCCCCACTCAGGTTGGCACCGCTGAGGTCCGTCCTGTATAGGTCCGCGCCGCTCAGGTCCGCGCCGCTCAGATCTGCCCGGCATAGGTTTGCCCCTTCGAGGATCGCCGTCGTGAGACTCCCCGCCCTGACGTTTGCTCCGGTAAGCTGTGCGCCGGCGAGCTCTGCCCCGCCGAGTTTCGCCCCACTGAGGTCCGCTCCGTCCAACTTCACCCCCACGAGGCGCGCATCGGTGAGATTCGCGTTGTTCAGCTTCGCCTCCCTGAGGTCCGCTCCCCAGAGGTCCGCCAACCTGAGGTTCACAGCTTCAAGACTTGCGCCACTAAGGTCCGCCTCTCGAAAATCAGTGGCGACGGCACGATTCTCTCCCCTCCACTGATTCCACGCCTCGACTCCTTCCTTCAGCTTCGCGACATGTTCGGGATTCGCCATACGTCCATCACCATATCCCAAACGTTAACTGTGACGCCCCGCGAAGATGCTTACCCCGGTGGCTCTCTCATGATGCCGGACGCATTTTTCGTGAAGAGCAGGATTCGCGCCAACACCCACACGCATCACTGCCGCTAGAGATAACTCAACCACCAGTCGTGCCGCGTCGCCTTGACCCGGGCGAACCATCGGCAGACTGGATAGAGCGACGCAACCAGGACCATCCACACGACGTAAACCATCCACAGGCTGTATCCGAAGTGCGACGGGAAAAGCTGCGCGGGTCCGCCTATGGACGGGAGCGGGTTAAACATGAATGAGAAGGCAGCCCAGCCATAGCGAGCCCACGCCATGAAAACGGCCAGAGCATGGATCGCATAGAAATGCAGGATGAAGTAGAACATCGGCACGCGCCCGAAGACCACAAGCGGATGGACAGCCTTTAGCGAGCATCCATCGAGCCACGCGAGAACCAGTATCGCCGGCCCCAATGTCATGAGCAGAAAGTCGAGCGATGCCGGATATTTCGTACAGTTCAGGAATGAGAGCACCGTGAACAGGGCTGATTTCTGGATGGACCACGGCGCGGGATCTCCGTAGCGGTTGATCGCGCGAATGACAAAAAATGCCAGCGTGGCGCCGAGCCCGATTCTCAGCATGATCCGGCGGCGAGCTATGCTCTCAAGTTCGAACAGGCGGGCGAACGAGAAGCCGGCAGCCATCACGGCGATCCACGGCAGCAGCGTATAGGGGACGAGCACCTGTCTGCCCGCTAAGGCGACCGCGCCTGGCTGGTGAATGAAATTCCAGATCCAGCCCGCGGAACCGAATTGCGATGCAGCGATGCCATCGAGACAGTTGTGCAGCGCGATGATGGCCACGCTCACGACCGCCAGCCAGCGTAGGGGCAGGTAGACGAGCGCAGCCATGACGATCATGCAGGCTCCGAAGATCCAGAGAATCAGGAGCAGGACAAGATAGCGCGACGAGAAGTTGAAGTTATACGCCAGCTGCATCACGGTCAGCTCGAGCAGGATGAACCATAGTCCGCGAGTGACGAGAAAACGGGAAAGCTGGCCGCGGGTGCGATGGCTCCGTCGCCACCAGAGAAACGCTCCCATTCCGGCGGCAAACATGAAGACGGGAAGGCAGAAGTGCGTCACCCAGCGAGTGAAGAAAAGGATGGGAGTAGTTTTGGATAGGTCAGTCGGTGAGAACGACGCCGCGCTGCGGTGAAAGAAATCCCGCACATGGTCGAGGGCCATCAGCACCATGACCGACCCGCGCAGCACATCGATACTCTGAAGGCGAGGGGCGCTCTGCAGGCGGGGAGCGGGATGTTTGTCCGCGTCCAGCGAGGGCATGGAAGAGATGATATCTGGGACACGGTCACCGATCCACGTTTCGTTCCCTCGGCCTGGTCCGGCACAAAGGAAAGCGCGGACCGAAGTCCGCGCTTCCACTCTCGCGTCCGTTCGAGTTAATTCAAAGCGATCGTGGTTTGACTTGGGCTGGCGAGAGAGATTGTTTCACGGTTCTGGACATGCTTCTCAGCTGGTGAGATCGGAATGTCCACGTTCACTGCACCGAGAGGTCCGCGAATCTCACGGAGAAAGCGGTCGTCTCCATATTGATCAAAGACGAGGCGGCCATGACTTGCTATCGATGCCGGCAGGACCTGCCATGACCCGTCGGTGCCGCGTACAATCACGGCAAACCGGGGATGATCGACGTCCTGAATCAGGACCTCATTGGCAGAGGTGGGGGATGTTACTGATTCAATGTGGTAGTTGCCGGCCGGGAGTACCTTGTTTCCAACAACGAAGGCGAAGGGGACATTTACCCTGGTTTCATGCCCGGTCTGGGCCAGGGCGCTGCCAGCAGTAAGAAAGCCAGCCAGAGTGAGGAGGGCGGTAACAGTGATCTTCTTCATGTACAAACTTCTCCTTGTAAGAAATCAACCGCTGTGGCGTTGTCCGTCACTGTGGTTGTGGCATGCGCATCCGTCCTCACTGAAGTTCGTGGACTCAAACCTTGATGTTCCTGTTAGAAAGATGCGGAAGAGTTTTGGAAGTTACGGGCGTGTGATCCAATGGAAACTGCTGAATCCATGTGGCTTACTAGAATTTTCATCGCTAAGTCTTTGATTCCAGAGAGGCGTCTTTTTTTCGTCGAATTTTTGTCTCATTTTAGTTATCTATCGCTCTTATCAGCGACGGATTTCGTTCTGCAGCATTGCGGATAGCGCGGTGGCTCTCGCGCCTGCTATCCTTCTCGCCTTATGAGGCCGAGGCTATATTTCGCTTGCGGTTTGTTGGCCGTCGCGCTCGCGGCGGGCCCGCGGCCCTACGCCCAGGAGCCCGATCCCGCAATTGCCAAGCTCCCTGCGCGCCCGTCTCCGGAGTGGCTCAAGTCGGGCGTGATCTACCAGATCTTCGTGCGGTCGTTCTCTGCGGCGGGCGACCTGAACGGAGTCACAGCGCGCCTCGACGAGCTGCATGCCCTGAACGTGAACATACTCTGGCTCATGCCGATTCATCCTGACGGCCAGGTGAAGAAAAAGGGTTCCCTGGGCAGCCCCTACGCGGTGCGCGATTACTACGCGATCGATCCCGCGCTAGGCACGAAGGACGATCTGCGCCGGCTCGTCGAAGAAGCCCACAAACGCCAGATGAAGGTGATCATCGACATCGTCGCCAACCACACGGCATGGGACAGCGTGATGATGGCCCATCCCGACTTCTACAAGAAAGACGCGCAGGGCCACATCATCTCTCCCTACGACTGGACCGACGTCGCGTGGCTCGACTACTCGAATCCCAAACTGCGCCAGTACATGCTCGCCATGCTTGTCTACTGGATCAAAGACTTCGATCTCGACGGATACCGCTGCGACGCCGCCGGCGAGGTCCCGACCAGCTTCTGGGAGCAGGCACGCGTGGCGCTCGACAAGGTCAAGCCGGACATCATGCTGCTGGCCGAAGCGAATAAGCCGGAGCTGCTCAAGAGCGCCTTCGATATCGATTATTCGTGGCCGCTCATGCACACGCTGAACGATGTCATCATGAGCGGCGAACCCGCGACCGCGATTCGCGCGAGTATCGAGCAGCAGCAGGCGCTCTTTCCCAAAGGCGCGCTGCACATGCGCATCAGCGACGATCACGACGAGCTGCGTGCGACCACGCGCTACAGCTATCCCGGAGCCATTTCCGCCTCTGCGCTCATGTTCACCCTCGACGGAGCGCCGCTCATCTACAACGGCATGGAGGTCGGCGACTCGACCCAGTCTGCCGCCCCCGCGCTCTTCGAGCCGCAGAAGATATTCTGGCAGTCGGCAACCTGGCATCCGGATTATCCGAAGTTCTACTCGGCCATTGCCGCTCTGCGCCGAACGCATCCCGCGCTCGAGCAGGGGGAGCTCGTCTGGATACACAACTCCGACGAGCAGCATGTTGTGACTTACCTGCGCCGCTCGGCCACCGAGGAGTTCCTTGTCGCTGTGAATCTTTCGAACACGCCTTTCCGCGGCAGTGTCGAAGCCGACACCGGAACCTGGAAGGAGATCGAGCTTCCTGGCTCAAAGCCTGAACCCACAGCAGTCCCGTTCGTTTCGCTCGACGCATTCGGGGCCCGCATCTTCGAGAAGGCTCAGCGAGAAGGCTCAGCAGGAGCACAGCCATGAACCCGTCCGAAACCGTCCCCGGGACCGTACCCGCCATCGGAACTGCGGAAGCCATGCCGCCCGGCGCTGTCGCCGCTCCGGCAGCCAGGCGCATCCAGCATTTTCGCAAGCCCAACCGCAGCTTCTGGCAGATATGGAACATGAGCTTCGGCTTCTTCGGCATCCAGTTCGGCTGGGGGCTGCAGATGGCCAACATGAGCGCCATCTATGAATACCTCGGAGCGCGCGCCGACCAGATTCCCATCCTCTGGCTCGCCGCTCCGCTCACCGGGCTTCTCATCCAGCCGATCATCGGCCACTCCAGCGACCGCACCTGGGGACCGCTCGGCCGCCGCCGCCCGTATTTTCTTGCTGGCGCAATCCTCGCTTCCGCCATGCTGATCTTCATGCCCAATTGCTCGGCGCTGTGGATGGCCGCTGGCATGCTCTGGATTCTCGACGCCTCAATCAACGTCAGCATGGAGCCCTTCCGCGCCTTCGTCGCCGACATTCTGCCCGAGGGCCAGCGCACCGCGGGCTTCGCCATGCAGAGCCTCTTCATCGGCCTCGGCGCGGTCGTCGCCTCGGCGCTACCCTGGCTGCTGACCAACGTCTTTCACATGCAGCAAGCCGCCGGAGATATGCGCGCCGTTCCGACGACGGTGCGGCTCTCCTTCTATATAGGAGCGGCCGCTTTTATCGGCGCGGTTTTGTGGACGATCGTGACCACGCCCGAGTATCCACCCGAAGACATGGAAGCCTTCAAGGCACACAAGGCGCAGAAGACCGGCCTCGCCGCAAATGCGCGAGAAATTCTCACCGCGATCCGGGAGATGCCCGACACCATGCGCAAGCTCGGCCCGGTGCAGCTCTTTACCTGGTTGGGACTCTTCTGCATGTGGCTCTACTTCCCGGTCGCCGTCGCACACAATGTCTTTGGCGCGGACGACCCGAAATCGACGCTCTACAAGGCGGGCATCGAATGGGGCGGCATCTGCTTCGCCCTCTACTCCGCGGTCTGCTTCGCATTTTCTTTCGCGCTGCCCGGCCTGGCCAGAAAGCTCGGCCGCAAGTACACGCACACGGTATGCCTGCTCTGCGGCGCGGTCGGCCTCATCTCGGTCGTCGTGATGCACAACAAATATATGCTGCTGCTCACCATGCTGGGAGTCGGCATCGCCTGGGCGAGCACGCTGTCGATGCCCTACGCCGTGCTTGCGGCGTCGCTGCCACCGGAGCGGACCGGCGTCTACATGGGCATCTTCAATTTCTTCGTCGTCATGCCGGAGATCATCGCCTCGCTCTTCTTCGGATGGGTCATGATCCATCTGCTGCACAACAACCGCATCTACGCGATCATCGCCGGCGGCGTCTTCATGCTGATTGCGGCCGCGCTCATGCAGCGGGTTACCGACCCGCGCACGCTCAGCGTCCAGGACGTCTGAAAGCCGCATACGGAAATTAACGCTGGTCTCACGCTGATCGAGTTGTAAAGTCTCCGGTTATCATCCTGGGCATGCTGCGCTCCGCATCTGCACTGCTTCTTTTCGTTCTGGCGGGAGAATTCGCGATCCACGCCCACGCTCAGAAGTGCGGCTCCGACGCGCAGAGCACCATCTCTACCGACCGGCCGCAGATCACGGCCTCGAGCATCGTCGTTCCCTGCGGAAGCCTGCAGTTTGAGAATGGCTTTGCAGTCACCGGCAACGGCGGCCAGCAGACGACTGACTTCCCCGAGACCGCAGTCCGCTTCGGCATCGCCCGCAGGACCGAGCTACGCTTCGGCGTTCCCAACTACTTCTACAACTTCGACACCGGCTCGGGATTCACCAACGGATTCGGCGACCTGAGCCTGGGATTCAAGCAACAGCTAGGCCCGACGCCCGGCAAGTTCGACATATCCCTTATTCCATCGTTGAGCTTTCCCACGGGAGCAAACCTGGTATCGAGCCACGGCTATGATCCGGCAGTGCAACTGCCGTGGTCACGCGGGCTCAGCAAGAACTGGACCGTTGCCGGCATGTTCTCCGTGATGTGGCCGACTGTAGATGGGCGGCACAATGCGACCGGCCAGGCGAGCATGTATTTCGACCGCCAGCTTAAGACACCCTGGGATGCGTGGGCCGAATACTCCGGAGCTTTCCCGCAACGCGGCGGCCCGCAGCACATCATCAATTTCGGCACGTCTTACAAGCCTTCGCCGCACCAGCAGATCGATTTCCACGTGAGCTTCGGCCTTTCGGCAGCCACGCCGGATTACTCGATCGGCCTGGGCTATTCCTTCCGGCTGCAGGTGATTCGCGCGAAGTAAGAGCGCGAGCCGCTAGCGCAGCCCGCGCTCTCATGTCTGGCCCTACGCTACGGCGTGGCTCGATTCCTCGTGAGCCGCCTTCGAGTGCTCATGCGCCTTCTCCGAGTGCTCATGGGCGACCTTGGAGTGCTTGTGGGCTTCCTCGTGGTTGCCCTGTTCATGGTGATGCGCTGCCTCGTGGTGGGCCTTGGCGGCGTGCTCGTGATGCTCGGCTGCCTTGCGGTGTGCTTCGTGTGCCATAAAAATCCTCTATTTCCGGGATAAATTCCCTGAATCAGGTTCTTCCCCCGTCAGCGAAGCTGGCTGCACAGAAAGATGAATTTACCGAGAATTTCCAGAGAACGCGGCGCCGCCTCCCAGTTGCCCCAATCAGCGGTGGCGCACTTCCGTCAATGCCAGGCTCGTCGCCTGCACGGCAACCGCAATGATGATACCGGTGAATATGAGGCCAAGGAAGGCGATGAGGATAGCAACAACCTTCGATCTTCTGTCGATCGGCCGGAGATCGCCGTAACCGACGGTCGTAACGGTCATCAATGACCAGTAAACCGTATCCAGGCGCGACCAGCCCTCCCTGCGCCCGACGATAAAGCCCAGCAGGACGATTGCCGCCGACAGGGTGAATAACAAGGGGAACATCAGCCAGAGGCTGAGCAGGAAGTCCTTGAGAAACCGAACCGTCAAGCCTAAATGAAACATTGAGGGCTACCTCCTTGTGTGTCTTAAATCACCGGGGGCAGTCGCTGCGCACCGCTGGGCTATTGCGTGATACGAGGCTCTCGCAAGCTGCCTGCTTCGCTGCCAACCGATTATAGGCTTGGGTTCTTTCAAAGCTTATAGGCTCGTCGGTCCCCCATCTCCGATAGGGTCTTCAACCCGATTCACCATCTTTTCTTCCCCACTTCCGCCGCCAAACAAATAGACTGCGAACGCGGATGCACCGGAGGAACCCATGCCCCTGCATAACACCGAAGAGCTCAAAGCTGCCCCCACCAGCCCCATCGAGCATGAGATCCACGACCCCCTGGCTGAGACCTATACCTTCCCCGAATCAGCTCAGGACCCGCAGGCTGTCTATCAGACCATCCACGACCAGCTCATCCTCGACGGCAACTCCCAGCATAATCTCGCCACCTTCTGCACCACCTGGATCGAGCCCGAAGTCAAGCAGATCATGGACGAGTCCGCCGACAAGAACATGATCGACAAGGATGAATATCCGCAGACCGCGGCCATCGAAGAGCGCTGCGTCCACATGCTCGCCAATCTCTGGAACTCGCCCGAAGCTGCCAGCACCATCGGCTGTTCCACTACCGGCTCGAGCGAAGCGGCCATGCTCGGCGGCCTGGCCCTCAAGTGGAACTGGCGCAAACGCCGGCGCGCTCAGGGCAAATCCATCGATACTCCGAACCTCATCATGGGTCCGGTGCAGGTCTGCTGGCACAAGTTCTGCCGCTACTTCGACGTCGAAATCCGCGAAGTTCCCATGGAAGGCAACCGCCTGCTGCTCACTCCGGAAGAGGTCCTCAAGCGCTGCGATGAAAACACCATCGGCGTAATCGTCACTCTCGGAGTTACATTTACCCTGCAATTCGAGCCCGTCCACGAGATCAGCCTCGCCCTCGACAAACTGCAGGCCGAATCCGGCCTCAACATCCCCATTCACGTCGATGGAGCCAGCGGCGCCTTCCTCGCGCCCTTCACTCAGCCCGACCTTCTTTGGGACTTTCGCCTCCCCCGCGTTAAATCCATCAACGCCTCCGGCCATAAATTCGGACTCGCGCCATTGGGTGTCGGCTGGGCTCTCTGGCGCGAGAAGCATGACCTTCCCGAAGAACTGATCTTCGACGTGAACTACCTCGGCGGCAACATGCCCACCTTCGCGCTCAACTTCTCGCGGCCCGGCGGCGAAATCATCTGTCAGTACTACAACTTCCTGCGCCTCGGCAAAGAGGGCTACCGCGAAATCCAGAATGGGTGCTCCGCCCAAGGCCGTTATCTCGCCGAAAAGATCGCCGGGTTCGGGCCCTTCAAGATCATCTACGACGGAGAAGGCGGAATCCCCGGCCTCTGCTGGGAACTCAAAGACCCTGCATCGTCAACCTTCACTCTCTACGACTACGCCGACCGCCTGCGCGAGCGTGGCTGGCTGGTGCCCGCCTATTCCATGCCGCCCAATCGCGAAGATCTCGTCATCCAGCGCATCCTTATCCGCCACGGCTTCACGCGCGCCATGGCCGACGAGCTCCTCGCCGAAATGCAAAGCGTCCTCGACCACCTCGCCCAGTATCCGCCCGAGCCGTCCCTCGCCTCCGTCGGCGCGGAGTCGCACGACCATTCCGGGCGCTAGGTTAAACGCCGCTGATTCTCGATCCGCGACAAAGCATGCGGACTCTCCATGCCCCGTCGCTGGGCGATGCGAATTCAGAGCGCTCACGACTGTGTTCTGATGAACGCACGAGGATCGTCGAGGGTAGAAATGCGTAGCAAAGTATCTTTGCGTTGGATCATATGCATGGCAATCGCTCTGTTTGCTTCCTGCGTTTTAGCCGCGGCGCAACATCCGGTCATCGTTCTGTGGCCGAATGGCGCTCCCAATGACGCTTCTGGTTCTCCTGCTAACGCTCCGCCCGAAGCGGTCCGGATCACTCCCGAGGGCGATCACGTTATCTCCGGAGTGCATCGGCCCTCCATCACCGTCTACCTCCCGCCGCCATCCACGGCCACTGGAACCGCCGTCCTCGTCATCCCCGGCGGCGGTCACCGCGAGATCTGGATCGACCATGAAGGCTACGCCGTCGCCGACTGGCTAAGCGCGCATGGGGTCGCGGCCTTTGTGCTCAAGTACCGGCTCGCGCGCGAACCCGGCTCTACCTACACCGTCGAAGGCAGCGAGCTGCAGGATGTCCAGCGCGCTCTCCGTCTCATACGTAGCCGTGCATCCGAGTGGAGCATCCACCCCGATCACATCGGCGTCATCGGCTTTTCCGCCGGTGGCGAACTGGCCGCTCTTGCCGGCGCTCGATACGACTCAGGCAACGCTACCGCTTCCGACCCTATCGACCGTCAAGGCTCCCGACCCGACTTTCAGGCCCTGCTCTATCCTGCCATTCCGCACGAGCTGCATCTCTCGAAGGAAACGCCCCCTGCATTTCTCGCCTGCGGCGCCAACGATCGCCAGGACATCTCCGAAGGCCTGCCAGAGCTCTACCTTGAGATGAAACACGCAGGCGTACCCGTCGAACTGCACGTCTTTGCCGGCGTGGGACACGGCTTCGGCATTCGCAAAACCAATACCGGAAACGTCAGCACCTGGCCCGACCTCTTTTACGGATGGCTCCGCACCGATGGCTTTATCGGGACGAAATAGCTGCAACAAACCTCGCGGTAAATTTATCTCCCGAGACGCTGCACGCAATATTCGATGGAGACGTCAAGATATTCTTTGCGATCGGCGCTGCCGCATACTACCCGCTCTCGACCACAACATGGGTCAAGCCGTGCCGCGCGTTCCCTAAGGCGTTCCCTGAGCGATAATGGCCGAGGCAACGTCTGGCGCGGTCAGGTGTTGCTTCGAAGGTCTACTTCGCTGCACCGGAGCATAAGGGGGCGCAAAGTTGAAGACTGTCTTGCTCTTGATATTGCTGGCGTCAGGCCTCTCCACCCTCGCGCAGAGCAGCGACACGAATCCTCCGCCCTCCGCTCCGCCCAGCCAGTCGGATCAAACCCCGCCACCCACTCATCCGAAAAAGGACCCTGACGAGCTCGGCCAGGAGCTCGACGTCGACGCCGTCGCATTGTCGAAGATACCCTCCGACCCGCTTATCCACTCCGACCCACTGGCCCCCATCATGCGTCCCCTCGATCGGCTCTCCGATAAGGGCGCCCAATCCCTCCGCCTGAAGTTCGGAGCCACCTACACCTTTCTCAATCAGTACGCGACCATTGCGCCGGACAGCGTCGTCCGGCACAACCAGTTCAGCGGACGCCTCGACTTCACCGGCGCCTGGAACGCCTACGAACACGGCAGCACTGCCGGATCCATCAGTCTGCTGGTTCGCTCCGGAACCAACATCGGCGTAAGCCAGAAGTTCAACCTCAGCGACAGCCTCGGCTCAGGCCTCTATCTCAACTGCCTGCAGGGCGGCGGCCCGCAGGAGCCCATCACCTTGAACATCCTCTACTGGCGCCAGGATTTTCTCTACCACCGGCTTTCTTTTTATGTCGGCAAAATCCACCCCAACGAATATGTAACTCTCAGCATGTTCAATAACGACGAGCGCACGCAATTTTTGAATGGCGCAAACGATGGCAACGATGCCGTCGCCTCGGATGGAACATACGCCGGGGGCGCGGCGGTCGAATTCCAGGCTACTCGGCATTTTTTTGTACACGCTGTCGCCATCGACACGGAGGGCGCACAGCAGAGAAATATCGAAACGCTCGTCGATCGAAAATATGCGGAAGGCGTTGAGCTGGGCTGGTCCTCCGGCACGCTTGGTGAAGAATACCGGCTTTACCGTGGCGGCTTCTGGCGGGACGATACGAAGAACAACGGCAGTGGATATGGTGGCGGCTTTGAGTTCGATCATGAATTATCCAACGGCTGGACGCCATTCGGAAGATTCGCCTTCGGCACCACGAAGGGAACGGCTATTAAAGACATCTATGGACTCGGCTTGGCCCGCGTCCATCCCTTCGGGCGACGGGGAGACATGTTCGGAGCCGCATTCAACTACAGCCAGCCGAACCTCCCCGGCAAGCGTCACGAAAGCGTGTTCGAGACGTTTTACCGCCTTCGTCTTACGCAGAGCGTGAGGATCGGCCCCGACCTCGAAGTCTCGATTCATCCCACCTATGCCGCCAAGGCGTACACTACCACTCTCCTCGGCGCGCGCATGGAGATTATCTTTTGAAGCCCTTAGCGTCCCCGCTCGAAAAAATAGGCTTCCGGAAGGGTAATGGGTCAATTTGAAGCTCATGAATGAATTGGATGAATCGAATCAATTGAATGGGGGTTGGATAAAATGGACGAACTCACTCCGTTACGCCTGGTCTTCTACTTTGCAGCGACACCCGAAAAGGTCTGGGAAGGGTTTGTCTCTCCGGAGTTGAACCGCATCATCTTCATGGGCGCCGAACTTCAGATTGAGCTCAGGACCGGCGGTCCCATGAACTACGTCGGCCCGGGCAGCGACGGCAAGCTCACGACCTATGTTCGCGGCGAAATCCTGGAAGCGGACCCGCCGAAGCTCCTCCGGTACACCTTCGCCATGGGTCAATCGGAAAAGATCTCACACGTCACGATAGAGCTCACTCCTGAATCGGAGGCCACGAAAGTCGTCGTCACTCACGATCATTGGGCCCAGGACGATCAGCAAACCTATACTGCATGCGCCGACGGCTGGCCGCGCATCCTTTCGCGGCTTAAGACTCTGATCGAAACTGGAAAGACCTTCAAACCCCACTGAAGGCCGCATGGCCAACACAAGGAGACAGTGCCTCATCAAGCTTTTCGTTGGCTTGAGTGGGGAAGTTCCCCAGCTGGACCAAGTCGACTTGTACATCCCTCACCTGAAATCTTGCTGCGTCGTGTCCCTTTCTTACACGAACTCTCGCATATCAGTATGCAGGCACAAACGCCGACAACTCTTTGTGAGGAGACTGGACATGGCAGACATAAGACACAAGAAACTCTCTCGTTGCTCGATGATTGCTTTCGCGGCCTTGGCGCTCTTCGTTGGATATCACAGCGCGTTTGGCCAGATGCCGACTCCTTCGCCCTGCGGCGTCCCGGCATTCCCGTCCCCTAAACGTGCCGACAGGCCAATCGATACTGAACCCAATGACCGGGCAGCCGCAGATATTATTCAATCCGGCCTTCTTCGCCAGCCTCGGATCAAATGGCCCCGCGATGTTTCGCTACATGCTGGCGCTATGAATTTGCAGCCATCATACGGCCGGCGATATCGTCGCCCAGAGATTGAACCCCATGGGGATGCTGATGGTAAACCCAGAGATCGAACTGCGAGCAGATTGCAATGCAGCCAAATATCTGAGAAGCGTCGGCGACACAGCGGCTCTTCAAACCGCGATCGCATTTTGGGCCCAGGCTGGCAACACGCCCACCGGACCTAATTACCCAACCGGCACTCAGCGAGCACAGATGTTAAATCAATGCGCACAAACACCATCAACTTGCCCTACGCACATGGTTAGCTCAGCACCTCTGGACTTGCCCTGATTACACCATCCCGCATCGACCAGCGTGCCCATTCCAATCCGAGCCACTACCGAGCAGTTCTATGATTAGCCTCAGAGCACGGGCGAGTATACTTCTCTCGAACTTCGAGGGGGTGTTAGATGAGGCCAGCGTCGATCGCTCTGATCCTTATGGGCACTGCGATGTTGCTTCTCTTTGGTTTCCTTGTCTATTCAGCCGTGAGGAAGTTTGGGCTGAGAGGCTATTGGTCTCATAACCCTTTCGAGGCGCTGCCAGAACGGGTTGTGCCTTGGTTCAGAGCAACGCTGGTCATCCTCTTCATCGGCTGCGCAGTGCGGATCATCTTTTATTCCTGAGCCAATGAGGTTGAGTGGGAACAGTTCGAGACTAGCCGAAGCCATTACACAAACGTCCTCTTTCTGTTTTCCCACGCCGTGACCAGCAGACAAGTAATCAGCAGCGCGTTGTATTTCCAGCCTCCCTCACCCGTTCCAAAGAAGCCGGTTGACATTATGGTTCCGGTGCGAGGCTCAGCTTTTTGTTAATGCTCGGCCAGTACTGGCGTAGCAGATTCCCGCCAAATTTCCATCCCAGGTCGGAGGCGTAGCGAGTAAAGGTGCCGCCGACCGTGCGATTTTCGTCGGGGTAGTAGGCATTGGCAAGCCCTTCGCCCATCAACGGGCCTACCAGCCCGGAATAGTTGACTACCCTCTCTCCGGAGTCGCTGCGAGTGATGAACACCCTGACGGCGGAATACTCGACAGATTGCTTGAATGACAAATTCTTCTTCACATAGAAGCGCGGATCCTGGTGGAAGGCGGACGCCAATACAAAGGTCCCGAAGATGTTGCCCGACGTGGCACGGGCCATGTCGGCTCCAACGCGCTTCCCATATCCTTCCGCGCCCTGATGATACCCCGAGGGTCTATCGATCGCCTGGCTGAATGCCGCTCCGATCAGGACGCCACCGACTGTGGAAAAGGCAACGCTGTTATTAACGGACAGCTTGAATTTGTCCCAGCTGGTCAACGGCCCCTGGGTGGTAGCGAGGTCGGGAAACACCAGAGATCTCTGTTGCAGCAGTTTAAAAATCTGGACGCTGCCTTGAATCGGATTGGCCGAAGGTTGCGTTGTCGGCTGTTGGGTTTGAGAGGATTGCTTGGTTGGCGAGGGCGCATCCGGCAGGGATTCGGTTCCGGACTTCTGCGCCATGGAGCCATGGAACAGCAAGAAGAAAGAGAGAGCCGCGGCCACGCGAAGCAGTAAGGTCATCGTATAAGCATCTTAAAGTCCCCCGGGAATTGGACAAAGACACTGGAACGTCTCCGTCTGCCTTGGAATGATCCTGTTGAATCTCATCGTTCAAGTCACCGGGCGGATCGAGGCTTCGCTGGCCGAGAATTATCCCCAATCCGCTAAAATAGAAATAGGAGAAGACCCGATCCGCGATGACGGCTCGGGTTTTTGTGTTACAGGCAGATTTCCTATTTCGGGAATTGAACGAGCAGAAACGCCGCCCTAAGCCATTTATTTTCTGAGCTTTCCATATAAGCCCTATGGAAAGAATGGGTTACGGCATAATATACCCTAAAGTTCCTGGAATGAATGGATTGCGGATTCCATAGGGGGAGGGGGGTACCCTATAGACCAGCACCAAATCGGGAAGATCGGGATCAGTGGCCATGCTCTTCGAGGTACTTCTCCACCTCGAGAGCGGCCATGCAGCCCGATCCGGCTGCGGTGATCGCCTGGCGGTAGCGGCGGTCCTGGACATCCCCGCAGGCGAAGACGCCGGGGACGCGGGTAAATACATAATCGTGGGTCTTGATGTAGCCGTCGTCGTCGAGGTCGATCTGGCCCTTGAACATACTGGCGTTCGGGATGTGTCCGATGCCCAGAAACAACCCGCTGATCGGCAGGGTTGACTCGGTTCCGGTGATAGTGTCGCGCAGCCGCAGGCCGCTGACCTCCTTCTGCTCGACGCCCAGCACTTCCTCGACTGCCGTGTTGGTGCGGAACTGGATCTGCGGATGCGCCATCGCCCGATCCAGCATGATCCGCGACGCGCGGAACTGCTCGCGGCGGTGCAGGAGCGTGACCTTGGTGGCGAAGCGCGTGAGGAAGAGCGCCTCTTCCATGGCCGAGTCGCCGCCGCCGACCACGGCGATCTCGCGGCCGGAGAAGAAGAAGCCGTCGCACGTGGCGCACGAGCTCACGCCGTGTCCGATGAGCGCCTGCTCCGACGGCAGGCCGAGCCAGCGCGCCGAGGCTCCGCTGGCGATGATGAGGGTGCGGGTGTGGATGATGTCGCTGCCCACTTTAAGCTCAATGGGATGCTTCGAGAGGTCGGCCGCAGAGAGGTGCCCCATGCGGAACTCGGCTCCGAAGCGCGCCGCCTGCAGCTTCATGTTCTCGATCAGCTGCGGCCCCTGGATGCCCTCGGGCCAGCCGGGGAAGTTCTCGACCAGCGTAGTGATCGAGAGCTGCCCGCCCGGCTCGTGCCCTTCGATGACCAGCGGCTTGAGGTTGGCGCGCGCCGCGTAGATGGCGGCGGTGAGCCCGGCGCAGCCGGTGCCGATGATGACGGTATCGCGAACGTTGTCGGTCATATGGATCGAATGCCCCTTCGATTGTACCCGCAGCCCGTTTCCATCCAGCGGCGGGCCGCAGGAATAAGATGTTCCATATGGCGAATCTGGCTCTTGTCTATGGACTGCGCCTGCTGCCGGCCGAAGAAGTGGCCGGGGTGGGGGAAGGCACTGTCGAACTGAAGAACGGCAACACCGCGCGGGTGACGCTGCATCTGCTCGAGGGCTCGCGCGAGCAGATCGAGGCGCAGCTCAGGCAGAGCATCGACGCATTCTTCGATTTCTTCCCGGAGATCTAAGACACTCTCCGGGATACCCCGTCGAGACGCTCGACGTACAGCTACGCTCTAGGCGCAAGCCAATAGTCTCGCTGCGTACGGCCACGCTCCCGTTTTGGCACGCTCCTCCACCGCGCTCCCATTCCGGTCGAGCGTCCTCCGATTTCTCCTTCATGGCACTGTTGTTCCCGCTCCGCACGTGGCGGAATGGAATCCACACCCGCCGCTGCGGAATCCGTGGCGGGGCACGGAGCAGCCATGAAGCACGCCCGTCTCACCTGGAAGACCGTCCTGTTTGTCCTGGTACTGGCGATCCTCTGCCTGATCGCCGGAAGCCCGGCCTATGCCGGAGGACCGCGCTGGGTCGCAGGTTCAAGCTACTTTACGCCTTCATCCATGGGCAAGCCCGTGGTTTGGGCGAAGGGCCTGGTGCCATACTACCTCGACCAGGGCAACCTGAGTCCGACGGTCACTCAGACCCAGGCGAGGGCGATGATCGGGACCGCCGCTGCTGTCTGGAACGCGGTGTCTACCGCCGGCGTGACAATCCCCTTTTACGGAACGCTGGCCGAAGACGTGAACGGGACAAACGTGACGGTTGGTGCTAACGGCGTCATCAGCATGCCGGCTGATATCCAGCCCACGGCCACCAACAAGCCGCTGGCCGTCGTGTTCGACGCCGACGGCTCGGTGATCAACGCCTTCTTTGGCCCCGGAGCCAGCTCGGCGGCGAGCTGCCACCAGAACGGCGTGATCGTCATGGTGAACAACTTCTCTACCGCCGGCAATATTGTGCATGCGCTGATGCTGGTCAACGGGCTGTGCGCGACGACCGCCGCGCAGCTCGCTGTGCTGCAATACCAGATGGTGCGCGGCTTCGGCCAGGTGCTGGGGCTCGACTGGTCGCAGACCAACGAGGAGATGTTTGCCGCGAGCCAGATCACTCCGCAAGGGCTGGCCGGCTGGCCGATCATGCATCCCATCGAGCACCTGTGTAATGCGTCCGGCCAGGCTTGCATGCCGAACGCGACGACACTTCGACCGGATGACATTGCCGCAGTGAACCGGGTGTATCCGATCACGTCGGCGAATATTTCGTCTTTCACAAACAAGAAGCTGACGGCGGCGAACACGATCTCGGTGCAAGGGCGAATTCAATTCCGGCTCGGCCAGGGCATGCAGGGCGTCAATGCCGTGCTGCGGCCGCTGATTGCGGGAACGGACTTGCCCGACGTGCGGTACACGGCGACGGCGGTCAGCGGCGTCTACTTCCAGGGAAACGCAGGAAACCTGATCACGGGGACGACAGATGCGAGCGGGAATCCCCTGAACCGCTTCGGATCGGATGACCAGTCGCTGGAGGGTTTCTTTGACCTCAGCGGCGTACCGCTGCCCGCGGGGCGAACGTCGGCGGATTACGTGTTGACCTTCGAGCCGGTGAATCCGCTCGAGATTGCCGGGGCGTCCGTGGGCCCTTATACCACTGGCCAGGTGACGCCTTCGGGAACGATGCCGACCGTGTATCTGCGAGGCCTGGCCGCGGGTGCGAGCGTCTACCAGGTCGTCGACATTGGAGACTCCGCCGACGAACTGCTGAGCGGCGACGACGGCACGGAGTCCGCTCCAGCCCAGCTTCCCGCCGCGGGCGAGTGGACGGCGCGGATCAGCGGCTACGGGCACACGGGATGGTTCGAATGGCGGGCGCGCGCCAACCGCGAGTTCACCGTCGAGACGACAGCCCTCGATGAGAACGGCCAGCCCACCCTGAACAAGGCGCAGCTGGTGCTCGGCATGTGGAATGGAACCGACGCCGCGACGGCGCCTCCCGTCACCGGGACGCCCCAGCCTTTCAATGGAGTTGTCACCGGCCTTACCGAACTGCCCGTCATCACCACCGCCGACAGCGAAGTGCGCCTGGGTGTAGCCGACCTGCGCGGCGACGGGCGTCCGGACTACCTGTATCGAGGGCGAGTGATCTACGCCGACACCATGCAGCCCTCGCGGCTGCCGCCGGCCGGGGGGCCGATCGTGATCAACGGCATCGGCTTTCGTCCGAACTCGGTCATCATGGTGAACAACCTACCGGCGACGGTCACCAGCGTTTCGCCGACGCAGATTACGGCGGTGGCTCCGCCGTCGGGAGGAGTGACAGGCAACGTCCTGGTCGAGGTCCAGGATCCGCAGACTCTGGGCGTGGCGATCATCGCCGACGGCCTGAGTTATGACGCCCAGAATGGCGACGAGCTGGAGATTGTGACCGCACCGGCGAATGGGGCGGGGCTGGGCGTACCGCTGCCGTTCACGGTGAGAGCCATGAACTGGGACAACCAGTCGCCTGCGGGTGGAGTAACAGTGAGCTATGCGGTGACAGAGGGCAGCGCGGCTCTTGCTTGCGGCCAGCCTGTATGCAGTGTTACCACGGCTGGAGACGGCACGGCCACGGTGATGGTGAGCGCGACAACGCCGGCGTTGGCCCAGGTGACAGCTTCGCTCACCAATGGTGCGAGCATCGCCGCGGAGTTTACCGGCAGCACCGCGCCCTCGATCAGCGCGATCACGCCGAACCTCTATCTGGCGATCGGCGGGACTGTGCCGTGGAATCCCCAGGGACTGGTGTTGAACAATGGATTGCCAGTGGCAGGCGAGGCCGTGAACTGGGTACCGATGGCGAGCGGCGTAAGCGTGCCTTCGGCGGCCAGCGTGAGCGGAGCAAACGGAGTGGTCTCGCAGCAGGTCATGGCCGGGCCGCTGAATTCAGGAGATGTGATCCCGGTGAATGCGTGCCTGGCAACCGGATCTGCCTGCGCGCAATTCAACGTGGTGGCCGTGCATACGCAGACGGCGCAGCTGGTGGCCGAGAGCGGGACCAGCCAGTCGGTAGCCGCCGCGCAGACCTTCGCTCCCGTTGTGATCGAGGTCACCGATGCTATCGGACATCCCATGGCGGGCGCCGCGGTCATGTTTTACGAAACACTGGACGCGTGGACCACGAACTGTCCCGCACACGGGGCCTGCCCACCCCCGCCGATGCTGGACCAACAGAGTGTGCAGGCGGTGTCGGCCGCCGACGGCACCGTCACACTCGCCCCGCTTTCCATCGCTGGAGAAGCCTCGCGGCTCTTCGTTACGGTGGCCGCCGGAGAGTCGGCCACACTGAACTTCGAGCTCGATAAACATCCTTGAGCGCGGGAGGCGATGAAGATTCGACGGGAAAGACCTCGGCACAGCAACTCCGGGCTGGATTTGGGTTTCTGAGTAGGAGACGATGCGTCGCCAGGCCGCCAGCACATGCAGGGAAATACCCCTGGGAAATGCTGGCAGGAAATCAGGGCCACGGCGTATCCTCTGTGTGACTCGTCGGAAAGGCTAGGCTCAAATGAACAAGATTGCTGATTTAACCGGTTTTACCCCACGTGCTCGTGCAGCGGAAACCCACGGCGATGCGCGGAGCATCGTCGCAACCGCTTTGCAGATGGGCCGCCGCACGCTGGCCTGGGGCCTGATCTACCTTATGGTTCCGCTGGGAGTAGGAGATATGTTCGCGCAGGATGCCCCTCCGCCTCCTCCGCCTCCGGATACATCTCAGGGAGCGCCGCAGCAGGCATACAACCCGCTCAGCCCGGACCAGCTTGACCAGCTGGTCGCGCCCATCGCCCTCTATCCGGATTCGCTGGTAGCGCAGATTCTGGCTGCATCGACCTTCCCGAACGAGATCGCCGACGCGGACCAGTTTGTGCAGTCGCATCCGGGTGTTCCTCCAGATCAGATGGGACAGATGGTGGATGGCCTGAACTGGGACCCGAGTGTCAAGGCGCTGATCGCGTTCCCTACGGTGCTCGCCAACCTCGATAAGAACATGGACTGGACCGGCCAGCTTGGCAATGCGTACTACAACCAGCCGCAGGATGTGATGTCGGCCGTGCAGGTAATGCGCCAGCGGGCCTATGACGCCGGTAATCTTAAGACGAATCAGCAGTTGGCTGTCACTTACCAGCCGAACAATATCGTAATTGTGCCCGCTAACCCGCAGGTAGTCTACGTGCCGTACTACAACCCATGGGGTGTGTATGGCGCTCCCGTTGTGGCCTGGGGTGGATATTACGCGCCGCCGCCGCCGCCGGGATATGCTTTTGGCGTGGGCTTGGCCATTGGCTTCGGCGTCGGCATCGCCATTGCCTCGTGGAACCACTGGGGCTGGGGATGGCATAACTGGGGATGCGGATGGGGTGGGCACAGCACGGTCATCTACAACCGCAACGTGTATGTGTCGCGCAGCGTAACGGTTGTCAATCACGGCTACTATGGCGGTTACGACCGCAATGTGGCTGCGCGAAACTATAACCGCAATGTTGCCGTGCACGCCCCTAACTACCGCCCTGGGTATAACGGCACCTACGCCCATTCTGGAGTCTACAATAACAGTTACAACAGAACGGTTACCAATAACATCAACCGGAACGTCACCAATAACAACATCAACCGAAATGTCACCAACAATAACATCAACCGGAACAACACTAACAACAATTACAATCGCGGCGCGACGAATAATAACTACAATCGCCCGGGCACAAGTCCGACCACGAACAATAACTATAATCGCCCCGGAACGAGCAATAGCTACAACCGCCCAGGAACAAGCCCGGGAGCCAACAATAACTACAACCGGCCCGGGACAAACACCAGTAATACTAACCGGCCGCCCACCGCGAACAACAATAACTACCATCCCCCGGCCAATAACAACTACAACAAACCTGCGACCAATAATAGCTATCACCCTGCACCGACTAACAACGCCCGGCCTGGGACAAACAGCAGCTATCATCCACCCCAGAACAACAGTCATCCGGCTCCGCAAAGCCGCCCTGCGCCACAGAGCCATCCCGCTCCGCAGAGCCATCCACAGCAGTCTCACCCGAACAACGGCGGACATCCTAACGAACACCCCAAGGGCAAGTAGGAACCTGGCTTTCTCAGCCGGTAAAGGGATGGAGCAAAAAGCTCCATCCCTTTGTTTTTGCACCTGATTTCTCTGGCCTGTAAAGGTGCGCGGGGAGGGTTGCTGGATGCAAGTGTGTCGTTTGCCCGTCTTGACGCATCTTTTCTGGTAGCCAGGGAGAGAGCGATGACCGCAACTTCAAACAAAGTTGAAATTCCGGCGATTGCTGAAAAGCGCCGCCCGCACGTGGTTATTCTCGGGGGCGGCTTTGCCGGCACGCATGCCGCAGTTGGCCTGTCGCGCCTTCCTGTCGACGTCACGATCATTGACCGGCGGAATCATTTCACCTTTCAGCCGCTGCTCTACCAGGTGGCCCTCGCCGTTTTATCGCCCGCGAATATCGCGTCGCCGATCCGGGCAATCGTGCGCGGCAAAGATAATGTCGAAGTATTGATGGATGAAGCGCTGGGCTTCGATCTGGCCGCTCGCCGGGTACAGCTGAAGAGCGGCGCAGAGATGGATTATGACTACCTGGTGGTCGCGACCGGCGCGACGCATTCGTATTTCGGCAATGAGAAATGGGCGGATCTGGCTCCCGGCCTGAAGACTCTGGAAGACGCCATCGAGATTCGCCGCCGGGTGCTGCTTGCTTTTGAACTCGCGGAGCGGGAAATGCTGGAAAAAGGAACGCACCCGCCATTGAACTTCGTGGTCATCGGCGGAGGACCGACGGGCGTGGAGTTGGCGGGCGCCATTTCCGACATAGCAAAGCTCTATATGCGCCGGGATTTCCGGCATATCGATCCGAGCATGGCACGCGTGCTCCTGATTGAGGGCGGCCCGCGCATCCTGGGAGCGTATCCGGAGGATTTGTCAAAGAAAGCGGTGGAGCAGCTGACGGCGCTTGGGGTCGAGGTTCACGAAGGCGTGCAGGTGACGGATGTCCAGCCGGGATGCGTGATTGCGGGGGGCCGGCGGGTGGAGTCGGTCGTCACGCTGTGGGCGGCGGGTGTGCAGGCTTCGCCGCTCGGGAACCTGCTGGGCATTACCTGCGACAAGCGCGGATGCGCGCATGGTGAACGAGACGTTGAATCCTGAGGGACATCCGGAGATATTCGTCTGCGGCGATCTGGCTCACTTCGAGCAGGATGGGAGGCAGGTTCCGGGCGTGGCGCAGCCGGCGATGCAGATGGGTGACCACGTGGCGAAGATGATCGGCGAGGACCTTGACGGCAAGGCGCGGAGCCATTTCCGCTACTTCGACAAGGGCGATATGGCGACGATCGGGCGGGCGGCGGCCGTGGCCAAGATCGAATGGCCCTTCAAGGCGCATTGGAGCGGCTTTCCGGCCTGGGTAACCTGGCTGACCGTCCATATCTTTTTCCTGATCGGATTCAGGAACCGGCTGGCCGTACTCATGGACTGGGTGTGGAACTATTTCACGTTTACACACGGGGCGCGGCTGATCACAGGCAGCGACAAGCTGCCGGGGTGGGATCGGCAGGAAGGGATTGGCAAGGCAGTCGAGGAAGAACCGTTGGACGTTACCTCGCCTGGCGCGAGGCAGAGCCACTGAAGCTTCCCAAGGGGGACCCCCTCCCCCCGGTTTTTCTATAAGGCTGTAATCCATTCATTCCGCGCTACTTGCCCTATAGCTCTGTAACCCATTCATTCTAAGGAGACAAACTGTAACCCATTCTCTCTGCTTGAGTTACCGGCAGCGAATGCATTGTAAGGCTGTAACCCATTCATTTCATTGAGGCAATTTGTAACCCATTGTTACGGTGAGGGTTATCGGACGTGGCGGAGGATGATTCGCCGTCGGGGACGAAGGTGGGCGAGCACCTGCTCCTCAAGTAACTGTTCCAGCCTTGCGGCCGCGCGGCATCGAACGGCCATCGGGGTTCCTCTCAAATAGAAAAGGCCCGCCGGAGCGAGCCTGAAGAAATCTCTACTTCTATTTTACCGGATATGGAGAAATTGCCGGCCAGCTTAGCGGGTGCATCCTGGGTTTGGAATGAGGGAGTTGCAGAGAAAGTTTGGGATGGGGGATTGACACGGGAAGCGTGCAGGCGGTCCCGTGGGGGCGATGAGCGGTGAGCCCTGAAGTGCCCAATTGAGATTCTTCCTTGTCGGGGAATCAGTGGATACAAGCCGACTTATCTGATCTCCTTCCATGCACGCGGAGCCTTTCTCGATTCAACGATGGCCTAGGGTCAGCCGTGACTGTAATCTTGGATTTCTTTGGCTACAGGCTTTGGCCTGACAACTACACTGGCCTCGGGAAAGAAAAGGAGAAGCATTCACAAGTTGCACACGTGATCTTCCCTTTGGGCGGCCCGAGAAAGGCTTATCAACGTGAATCCGTACATGATCAACCCGCCCGAGTCAGAAGTTGAATTTGAAAAACTGTGCCTAGCTCTCTTGAAGCGCCATTGGAATAGGCGAGGGCTAGAGCGCTTCGCCAAGAAGGGCGAGGAACAGTTCGGTGTTGATATCTTCGACACGTTAGGCGAAGACCCGTTCTACGCCGCCCAGTGCAAGCTCAAGGAACAAACGAAGTCCCTTGATCCGGCCGAGATCCGGGCCGAGGTTGCGAAAGCCAAGACGTTCCCCTCCAAGCTTGACCAGTACGCGATTTTGACAACGGGTAAGGTCTCCGGCGCGGCGCAGTTCGCAATCCAGGCAATCAACAAGGAGAACAGAGCGGAAGGACTCTTTACTGTCGAACTTTTTACCTGGGATAAGATTACCGAACTTATTAGGCAGTACCCGGAGATCGAACAGCAGTTTTACGGCGGGCTCCGTGCGGAAGAAGTTGCAGTAGTCAACACCAAATTGGACTACATCAGTAGCTTGACTGAATCGGTAGCCTCAACTGTGGCTACGACGGAGATCGACGGTCTCATCGACGAAGCACGTAGCCGAATCAATCCCAGCGACGCGCAAATTGCTGTGTCGCTCCTGAATCGTATCCAGCGAACCAAAGGCGGAAATCTTTCCGATTGGCACCGGTTTCGCATCTTCACCAATCTCGGAGCTGCCAGCCTGATACTCGGCAAAGGCGAAGAAGCAGCACGCCACTTTCTTGACGCGGCACCGCTGAGGCCTACTGACGAATTGGCCGTGGCGAACGAGGTGCTTGCGTATCATCTCCTGCTCATGGACAAGGAGACCCGCGAAAAGGCCAATACAGCAGTCGAACTTTTCCCGAATTCCACCCGCATACGCTCTCTCTGGGTTCAATCCGCACCAGTGGACGCGACGTATGAAGACCTTCTCAATGCCACGCCAGCCCACATGCGGAAAGATGCGGAGGTTGCATCCGCCCTTGCCCGACGGGCAATGGCCGCCGCTCAAATTGAGGTGGGCATACAGCACGCTGCGGACGCAGTTGAAGATAAGCCCAAATGGTCGCAGGCACATCTCCTGCTTGCCCAAGCCCATTTCGCTCGGGTGGCAATGGCAGATCGCAGTGTTAAGCCTCTGGATGCCGACGACCGAGCGGCAACTCTCGCGAAGGCCGACTCGATAGCGGGCGCTGCCGTGACGGTTGCTGAAGCCGAAGGCGCTCCTTATGTGAAATCACAGGCCCTCGCTTTGAAGTCCGATATTGCTCTGCTAGAAGGACGCAGGGAAGATGGTGCGCGATATGCGCGTGATTCTTTTGGTGCAGACCCTTCGGAACTGCATGGACGAATGGCTATGGCTCAGGCAGCCTTTGCCCTCGGCAATCGCGACGAAGGAATTCGAATACTTCAGGAAGCCTATGTTCAGTCGAAGTATGCACCTAACGTGAGCTTCATGCTCGGGCAAGCTCTATTGAACCGCGGTGCCGACGCGGACTTGCCGCGAGCATTTGACGTCTTCAGTTCCGCTAATCTGGCGAATCTGAAACAGGATTTGGTAGATCCGCTCACGATTGGCGCAGTCAGAGCTCTCACGCTCGCTGAACGCTACGAAGAGGTTGAAGCCTACGCATCAAGACCAGAGGTTGTGGTTTCTCCCGCGCTTGCATCCGCTATCAGGGCACTTCCAGCGCTGAAGCAAGGAGCGAATGCCGAGGCAAACCAGTTTCTTGATGCATCGATTGCATCACGGAGGGAGAGCGACACTCTATCGACAACTGACTTGCTTGCGCGAACGCTCATGGAAGCGGGACGTTGGTCGGATGCATTGCCACTGTTACAGGAGCTGTTCGAAGCGCAGACTTTGAACTTCGACGCTGGTCTTCTCCTAAATTGCGCGGGACGTCTGAAGAGAGACGACCTTATCCTCGAAACCTGCGAAACACTGTACATGCGCGGTGTGCGGGGGTGGGAGTCGTTAGAGTTCGAATCTCAATATCTTGAAGAATACGACTATCCGAAGGCCCTCCTTCGCCTGCAGGAGTTCATAAAGGCGAACCCCACACATCGAGTTGCGCAACTTCGCTTGGCTATTGTTGCCATGCGATATGGACAAAATGATCTCATCAAGATCTCGGAGGATTCACTACCGAAGCCCGAAGACCTCCCCATGCGGTATGCGGTTGCTACGATTCATGCTCTACAGTGGAGCGGGCAGGCAACGTTCGCCGTCGGTTACGCCTACCGCATGCTTCGAGCCAACATCTCGGAGTTGGAAGCACATAAGGCATACCTCGCAAGCCTCGCGCCAGGAAGCAGGCCAGACCTACAAGCAACGATGGACACCGTCGAGATAGGTAGCGCGGTGGAATACTCCGAGGGAGAGAAACAAGTCGGCTGGTTCGTACTGGAAGACACAGACACTCCGTTTCACGAGTTTGAAGAGCTGCCGATATCGAGCGAGATCGCTAAGGAACTGCTTGGTAAGCACGTCGGTGACTCGTTCACTCTGGCGAAAAGTCCCATACGAGACCGCATCGGCAAGATCACGCAAATCCTAACGAAATACACACGCCGGTTCCAGGATATCGGGTATCAGATGGAGTTGAAGTTCGGCGATCAAACAGTCATCAGAACCATGCAGGTGCCGCCGCCGGAGAAGCTCACCGCTGCCGACTTGCAGCCAGTGCTAGACGAGGTCCAAGCGCATTCAGAAGCGGTCTTGAAGCTCCGCGAACTCTACAAGTCGCTGCCCGTCACACTCCATATGTACGGAGATCAATTCGGCAATTCCGCTTATGGTGCCCTTTTTGACCTCGCACAGACAAAGGATCAGTTTGTACGATGCTCCCCGCCGGAAATCGATCTTCTAGCGAAGGCGATGTCCAGCCTCGCAACGAAGAACACCGTTGTCATTGATCTTGTGACGCTCGCTACACTCCAACTTTTAGGAGTGACCCGTCAACTTCTGACGAATGGAGCCTTCCGATTCGTCATATCTGCTGCGACCTATGCGACGTTACAGCAGCTTCGAGCGAAGGCTCGATTCTCGACCGCTCACGGCACGATGTATTACCAGGATGGCCAGCACTACATGACTCAAACGACGGAGGAGGACTCTGAAAAATATAGGACCGCCTTCCAAGAATGGATGGAGTGCGTTGAAGCTAACACGACAGTTGTTTCCGTGCCAGAAGTTGCTCGACTCACTCCCGAACGTCGCGATGGGCTTGAGCAGATATTCGGCAGGGAGGGCTTGGAAGGAGCGACCCTTGCACTGAAGCCAGGCAGCATATTGTGGACCGACGATCTCGTCTCGGCTGAAGTTGCAAAATCCGAGCTGGGAGTGGAGCGGGTTTGGACACAGGCTCTCGCTGAGTATCTGGCGAACCGTGGACTCATCGACCGTTCGTTGGCTGACGAAATATACGCGCAACTTGTAGGATTCGACTTTCAGTCAACTCATTTCACAGGAGCGGTGATGTTGGCGGCATTGCGAGTCTCAAATGGGGCAGTGGATGTCTTCCCGACGCGCCAGATGATTGCCGCCTTCAGGACAGTCACTATAATGACTCGGACCGCTGCGCTCCGCCTACTCGCCGAGTTCATTTTGAGGCTTTCTGTTGAGCCGATGCTGCCAGAGACAAAGTGCGAAGTAACGAAAGCTTTGCTCAATACGTTTCCGAACGAAGAAACCACTAACGCACAGCTGGTATCGTTCGCAAATCAGTGCGCTCGTCTCATGGTCCTAAATCCGCTCGCGGCCTCAGCTTTTCTTCGTTGTTTCGAGCAGTGGCGACTGCAACGACGTGCGTCCAATCCCTTCGTCAATCAATAGACCAATAAAAAGTGGTGTTCAGACTGGATCCACACAACATAGGTAACGATAAACGTTAGGACCCTATCGGGACTGGCCCGGGCGAAGGCGGCTTCTCCGTATGTTACTGGCGGGCAGTCTCGATAGGATCGTTTGCACTGAGCCGGTGTCGTTTGCGGCGGACGCGGTGATCTACGTATGGGATTTCAATGGGCCGCGGGAGCCGGCATGGGGAAGAACCGCTGTCTGGCGCCCGCTTATCGCGGCAACAGGCTCTGGAACTGGCGCACAACGGATAACTAAGGGCGGATGAGGCTCACCGGTGTAGTCGTTGAATAGGCTGATTGAGCACACGTCGGCGGTCCGGTGCCGGAGCTGGAGTGTAGGCAACAAGATCATCCGCGGCGCTTCCATCGATCTGCTAGGAAGTATCAGCACGGGACATCCTTGTTCTTCTGGGATTCGTGTTTGCACGGAAGTGAAGTTGAGCGCAGGACAGGCGTTCGACGACCAGCATGACACCGGAGCATGCCGGACATCTGTGGGTGAGCCTCTCTTGTGGATCTGTCCGGATGGTTGTACCGAGGAGAGCCCGGCAACGTACGAGTGTGGCACTTCGGCTTCGGTTGGCGAATAAGCCGAAGTGGCGGATGCGCACCAGTCCGCCGGGAAGAACATGGAGCAGGAAGCGGCGCAGGAACTCATGGGCCGCTACGGTCATGACCTTCTGCTTGCCGCCGTGTGCGTAGTCTCGCCAGAGGAAGGAGACTCGATCATCCTTGAAGGCGATGAGGCGATGGTTAGAGATGGCCACGCGATGAGTGTAGCGGGCCAGATAGCGCAGCACATGTTCTGGTCCCCCGAACGGCGGCTTGGCGTAGACCACCCAGTCGTTCGTGAACAGCCGCCGAAGAAACTGACGAAAGCAGTCTGCGTCGGCTAGCTTCTGAAGCGAGCCGTGGAACTGGAGCTTGTTGCAGCGGAAGAGATCGCGGAGGCCGGCGGAGAACTTGCCGCGGAAGACTCTACTGAGTGCCACCACCGGCAGGAAGAAGCGGCCGGACGAGGAGACCCACTTGCAGTGATCGGCAGTGAGACCACCGCCGGGAACGATGTAATGCACGTGGGGATGATGTTCCAGGTTCTGCCCCCAGGTGTGCAGCACACCAAGGAAGCCGATGTCGGCTCCAAGGTGCTTGGGGTCGCGAGCCAGTTCGAGCAGGGCTGCGGCGCTGGCACGATAGAGCAGGTCATAGATGAGTCTCTTGTTGCCGAGTGCCAAGGCGGAGAGCTCGTGTGGCAGAGTGAATACGATGTGGAAGTATGGTACCGGCAGCAGTTCTGCCGAGCGCGCCTGGAGCCACTTGGCGCGTGCGTTCCCCTGGCACTTGGGGCAGTGCCGGTTGCGACATGAGTTGTAAGAGATGGCCTGATGACCGCAGCGTACGCACCGATCGCGATGTCCACCCAGAGTCGAAGTGCGGCAGCGGACGATGGCATCGAGCACCTTGCAATGAGGCCATGCAAGATGCGATCCGTACTTCTCCTGGAAGCTGTCGCCTGACGCGCGGATGATATCGGCCACCTCGAGGGTGGGCCGGCTCATCGCTTGATCCGCTTCCTGGAACGCTTCGCAGTGTCAGGGCAGGATACTTCGATCGCTTCGAGTGGACTGGCCACCGCCTGAAGGTGCCGGCGTGACAGATGCAGATACACCGTCGTATCGGCGAGCTTGGCGTGTCCGAGCAGCACCTGGATGGTGCGCAGATCGGCGCCGGCTTCGAGCATGTGGGTGGCGAAGCTGTGGCGCAGCGTATGCGGCGAAACGCGCTTGGAGATGTTGGCGCGTTTTCGTGCTTCGTTGACGGCAGTCCAGACGACCTTCGACGTAATAGGGACGTCGGCGCGCCAGTTGTTGACCATGCCTGGAAACAGGTATGTTCGCGGCTTCAACCAGCGCCAGTACTCTCGCAGGGTGTCCAACAGCTTCGGTGTCAGGAGAACGTCGCGATCTCTTCCGCCCTTGCCCTGACGGACGCGAATGACCATCCGCTGGCTGTCGACATCGGCAACTCTGAGCTGGCACAGCTCGCTGCGGCGCATACCGGTTGCATACAAGGTCATCAGCATGGCACGGTGCATCAAGTTCTGCGCCGAACCGATGAGCCGCATCACCTCTTCCTGACTCAGCACAGTCGGCAGAGGTCTCGGAGCCTTGGGAAATGGGATGTGGTCGGGGATATACGGCCGCCGCAGCGTCTTCACGAACAGGAACCGGAGAGCTGCTGTGCGACCTTCTGTCGTTCTGGGCGCTAGCTTGCGATCCCGAAACAGGTGAGCCTGGTACTGCCGGATCTGATCCGGCCCGAGCCGATACGGCGAACGGCCGAAGTACTTGGAAAAGTCTTCGATCGCATGGATGTAACTACGGACAGTGTTCGGAGCATAGTTCCGGCGCTGGAGTTCTTCCAGCATCAGCTGGCGGAGATGGGTCACGGTGACCTCCTTGTGACCCACACCCTAAATCAGCCACAGAACTACTCAGAGGCCCACGCAGCAGCGTCCGCCGCGACAGCGGCTTAGTGCAAACGCCCTTGTGTTCAGTAATCCTTTGGGAAAAGATGCAGCATCTCGACGAACACAGAATCGCCAACGCACTCAGCGGCTTGAATGCCTTGTAACGATTCGCTGGAGCGCGTCTGGCAGGAAATGTAACTACCACTGATCAATGATTTTCGACTGACTCCGGGGATTAGCCTATTCCTCGCCGATATCTTCATTCCAGATTTCGGGATGGGCGCGGATAAAGCCGGCGAGGAGATCGATGCACTCGCGAGAGGCGAGGTCGTGGACCTCGAAGCCGTTGTCGCGGAGCCAGTGGATGCCTCCCTCGAAGGTCTGGCTTTCGCCGATGATGACGGTCTTAAAACCAAATTGGCGGATAAGCCCGGTGCAATACCAGCAGGGAGCGAGGGTGGTGACCATGATGAGGTCGCGGTAGGAGCGCTGGCGGCCGGTGTTGCGGAAGGCGTCGGTCTCGCCGTGGGCCGAGGGGTCGTTATGCTGCACGCGGCGATTGTGTCCCGAGCCGAGGAGGGTGCCGCCCGGCGTTCCGTCGTCGCGGAAGATGGCGGCTCCGATAGGGATGCCTCCTTCGGCAAGGCCAGTGCGGGCTTCGGCGATGGCGACGGCGAGCATGGCGTGGGGATCAATCATAGAAACAGGGTAGCGGGAAGAGTGCCCAGTTGCCAGTTGTCAATCCCCAGTTGCCAGCTCATGGAAGCCGCGTAGCGGTGACCTCGACCTGCATCCGGCCCTTGTTCTCGAGGTTGTCGGATGAAAAGACGACGGTGGGCTTGCCGATGGGGAGCAGGGTCATCGATTGCCACTTATTCTGGCGAACGAGGGGTGTGGCTGTTTCGCCGCCACCTACGGGATTAGGCAGACTGCTGATTTCGGCGGTGATCTGCAGGGCTAGTCCCTGCGGTGTCTCCCGCGCAAAGCCGCAATCGATGTTGACGCCGACGTCGAGGTACTGCACGTCCTTGTCGTTGGTGCGTACGGGGATCTTGGTTCCGGTGCGCACGGAAGAGAACTTGCCGTCGGTGGAGATGCCGGTGTGGTAACTGCGGCTATTGACGACGTGGCCACTTTCATCGAGTTCCTTGAGAACAAAGTCGAGATGGTAGTAGCGGACGTCGGCTCCGGTTTCCGTTGCCGAGGGGACCTGGCTTTTGGCTCCCTGGGGCATGGCTGGTGCAGCGGAGAGCACGAGGCCGAATGCGATCAGAAAGATGGAGATTGGGACGGGTTTACGCATGTGTGCTCCTTTTAGTTGCTGTTGTTGTCGGGCGGGTTGAGGGGAGAGATGTGGATGGCGGCGATACGCAGCGGCTCGACAGGTTGCGGCTGGGCTGCAGGCTGCGTGATCTGTTGTGCGAGGTCTTGTGAGTTGCGGTTTACCAGGGCAAGCAGCGCCTGCTCCTGGGGACTGAGAGGCGCAGGCGTGGGAAAGACTTCCAGGCGGGGGAGGACCTGCCCCTCGAGCGCGGTGACGTGAGCCGGCGCGGCCGGCCGCGGCAGGACTGCTTGCGGCGGTGTCGATGCGACGGATGCAACGGACACGGGTGGGCTGGACATTGTCGGGCGCGGGAGAGCAGGGCTGTTGGCGACGGGCGATTTCTGGTGAGGCGGGGCGGCGTGATGCGAGAGGAAGATCGCAATCAGCAGCAGAGCGGCGAGGGCGGGGATGGCCCAAGGCAGCCAACGCAACCAGTTCGGGCGGCTGTCGGCGCGCGTAGTCGAGGCCAGAATGCGCGCTTCCAGTCCAGACGACGGCCCGGGTTCAACGTAGCTGGCGAGCGCGGAGTCGAGTACGCGTTCGAGTTCGTCGCGGTCTTGTCTGGCCTCGGAGTGCAGGGCGTCATCGTGCATAGCGGCTCTCCGTGATTCCGGTTAGTTTCTGTTTCAGCAGCCGGCGGGCGCGCATGAGACGGGTACGGACGGTGCCTTCGGGCATGTCGAGAATTACCGCAATCTCGCGGGAGTTCAGCTCGTCGATCGCGGAGAGCGCCAAGGGCCGGCGGAGCTCTTCGGGCAGGGCGTCGATCATGCGATGAATGGAGGCGTGCTGGCTGGCTGCAATGGCTCGCTGCTCGGGGCCAGGCGCGGTCGAGGCCGGTTCAGTCTCCGGTTCGGCATGGGCGGCCTGCGATTTTGGCAGGCGGTCTATAGCCATGCGCCAGGCGGCACGCGCGAGGAAGGCCCGCTCGTTGTCGATTCCCTTCCATGAGTGGTTGCGGTAAAGCTTCAAGAAGGTCTCCTGTACGGCGTCTTCGGCGTCATGGCTGTTACGCAGGATGGCGTAGACAACGCGGAAGACGAAACGCGACTGTCGCCTGACGAGCGCTTCGAATTCCTCGTCCCCGTTTTCCTTATTCCGGTTTTCCTTATCCCGGTTGCTGGCCAACCTTGCGGGCTCCCCCTGCTGTCCGATTGCGGCGACATTCACACGCAAAGACGGCGCGCCTGGGCGGGGTGTTCAGTTTTTATTGCGACGGCTTGTATTGAAGAGGTGGTTTGCGATTGACTTGCGGGCGGACGGCAAGCAGACTGAAGTTTTCCACGATAATTCACGAATCCACTCACGGGAGCCCTGGATTTGCCGCCGGAGACCGTACCCCTATTCGTAGATCAAGCCGCAGAAGCGGATTTGCGGCCGCAGGGTTATGGGCTGCGCAAGCAGGTGCTGGGGCCGTGGGAGACGCTGGCGCAGTCGGTGTCGGCGATCGCACCGACGGCCACGCCGGCGATGACGATTCCGCTGGTCTTTGCGCTGGCGGGCAACGGCACATGGCTGGTGTACATCTTCGCCACGCTGGCGGTGACGCTGGTGGGGCTGGTGATCGGGTGCTTCGGGCGCAGGTCGGCTTCGCCGGGCTCGCTCTTCACGTACACGACGCATTCGCTCCCCGGGTGGGCGGCAAGCCTGGCGGGATGGGCTCTGCTGCTGGCGTATGTGGCGACGGCGGCGTCGGTGGCGGCAGGGTTTTTCAACTACGCGAACGTGCTGATGCACGCGTTCTTCGGGTTGAGCGCGTCTCCCTCGCTGCTGATCGCGCTGGCAGTCGTGGCTTCGGGGGCGATGGCGTATCGGGACATTAAAGTCTCGGCCGAGGCGATGCTGTGGATGGAGGCCGCGTCGGTGACATGCATCGTCGTGGTGCTGGCGCTGACGCTGTGGAAGCACGGGCTGCATCTGGATTGGGAGCAGCTTCGGCTGAAAGGCGTATCCAGGTCGGGAGTGCGGCTGGGGCTGGTGTTGGCGCTCTTCAGCTTTGTGGGGTTTGAGTCGGCGACGACCCTGGGCGAGGAGGCGCGCGAGCCTTTGAAGACGATTCCCCGGGCGGTGCTGCAGTGCGCGGTCGGCTGCGGAGTCTTCTTCACGGTGTGCGCGTACACCGAGGTGCTGAGTTTTCGCGGGGCGGCGGAAAGTCTGGACCAGGCCGCGGCTCCGCTGCATGCGATGGCGACGCGGGCGGGCGCGAACCTGCTGGGCACAGTGATCGATATTGGCGCGATGATCAGCATGTTCGCGTGCACGCTGGCCTGTATCACCGCGGGAGCGCGGGTGCTGATGCTGATGGCGCATCGTGGGCTGGCTCCGCGCACGCTGTCCGCCACCCATAAGAAGAACGAGACTCCGCACTGGGCAGTGATGGTGACGGCGGTTGCCTGCCTGGTGCCCGCCGTGGCGCTGGCGGCGAAGGGCGTGAGCAGCATGGATATTTACGGCTGGATGGGGGCGCTGGCGACGTACGGATTCATTACCGTATATGCGCTGGTGTGCGTGGCGCTGCCCCTCCATCTGAAGCGAACGGAGCGGCTTTCGGCCGGAGTGCTCGCGCTGGCCGCGGCCGGAGCCATCGCGATGGTGCTGGCGCTAGCGGGCAGCGTCTATCCGGTGCCGGCGGGCGCCTATGCGTGGCTGCCGTATATCTATCTTGTGTATTTGTTGGCTGGGCTGGCATGGTACGTCGTGGGAAGACAGAGCGTGGCCGTAGCTCAACAGCAGCATGCTCCCCCGCGCGACATATAATGTTGATTTATGGCCGAAAACGAAAGAGTTGCCGCTGAAGATGTGCGGCGGGTCGCCGAACTGGCGAATGTCGAGCTGACCGAGGTCGAAACGGTCCGCATGCAGCGCGACCTCAACGCCATTCTCGGCTACGTCGCTCAACTGAATGAACTCGATACCTCAACCGTCGCGCCGATGGCGCAGGTTTCCGATGTGCTGCGTAAGGGCTCCGAAAACACGACGACCGCTCTGCGCGAGGACCGCGTTGTGCCCTGCCTCGATCGACAACGGGTGATGGCCGCTGCTCCGGAGACGGACGGGGTCTTCTTCAAAGTTCCCAAGGTCATTGAGCGTTAGTGACTCAGGGGCTGAAGCCCCATTCTCTTTTTTGCACGCTTAAGGCACGGCTGAAGCCGTGCCCTGATACAAAGCTCGAATCTCAGATTGAGATAGAAAAGCAGATCCTTCGACTGCGTGCGCCAAGGCACACTGCGCTCATGATGACAAGGCTTAGAGTGATTCCATGACGGCGAAAATTTCAGAAGTGAAACTCCCTACAATTGACGAGCTCGTCGATGGCATCGCGAAGGGCACCACGACGGCTGTCGAAGCGGCGCAGCTCTGCTTCAGTCGCATCGATGAAGCGGACGCGACAATTCACGCTTATCTCTCCCTTGACCACGAGGGCGCCCTCAAACGGGCAGCAGAGATCGACGCGAAGGCGGCGGCGGGCGAGGCTCTGCCAACACTCGCAGGCGTGCCGATGGGCATCAAGGACGTGCTGGTGATCGACGGGCAGCTGGCGACGGCGGGCTCGAAAATTCTCGAGGGATACCGGCCTCCCTACACGGCAACGGCGGTGCAGCGGCTGATTGATGCGGGCGCGGTCGTGCTGGGCAAGCTGAACTGCGATGAGTTCGCGATGGGTTCGTCAAACGAAAATTCGGCGTATGGGCCAGTGCGCAATCCGCATGACACCGAGCGGGTGCCGGGCGGATCGAGCGGCGGATCTGCGGCGGCCGTGGCGGCAGGCATGGCGGTGGCCACGCTCGGCTCGGACACGGGCGGATCGATCCGGCAGCCGGCATCGTTCTGCGGCGTGGTGGGCGTGCTGCCGACCTACGGGCGCGTTTCGCGCTACGGACTGATCGCCTTTGCGTCATCGCTCGACCGCGTTGGTCCCTTTACCGCAACAGTGCGCGATGCGGCGAAGGTGCTAGGCGTGATTGCGGGACACGATCCGATGGACGCGACGTCTTCGACCGAGCCTGTTCCGGACTACCTCGCGGAAATCGACAAGGGTGTTCGCGGGCTGCGGCTGGGCGTGCCGCCGGAGTACTTCGGCGAGGGACTCGATCCCGAGGTGCGCGCGGCAATTGAAACAACAATTGCCCGGCTGAAAGCAGCAGGCGCGGAGATTGTTCCAGTCAGTCTGCCGCACACGCGCTACGCCGTGCCGACGTACTACGTGATTGCGACCGCCGAGGCGAGCGCGAACCTGGCGCGCTTTGATGGCGTGCGCTATGGATATCGCGCGTCGAATACGCCCACGCTGACTGGGATGTATCATTGCTCGCGCGAAGGCGGCTTCGGCGCGGAGGTAAAGCGGCGCATCCTGCTCGGCACGTACGTGCTGAGCGCGGGTTACTACGATGCCTATTACAGGAAGGCACAGCAGGTGCGGCGTCTTTTGACCGAAGACTTTCTCAAAGCCTTCGACGAGGTCGACGCGATCCTCACGCCGACCGCTCCGACTCCGGCATTCAAGCTGGGCGAGAAAACCGACGATCCCATGGCCATGTATCTCGCGGATATCTACACCGTCACAGCGAATCTGGCCGGCATCTGCGGTGCATCGGTGCCGTGCGGCGAATCGCGCTCGGGTCTACCGATCGGCGTACAGATTCTCGGCAAGCACTTCACTGAGTCGACGGTGTTTAGAGTTGGGCAAGCAGTGGAGCGGCTGTAAGTCTAGCGAGGAGGAAAGCAGGTCCTTCGACTGCGCGCCTGCGGCGCTCCGCTCAGGATGACATCATTTTTATTTCATGGACATTCGCATCTCGGCCCGGATATTGCCACTGTTACAGTTTCATATTTATCCAAGGCCTCCAGCGGCTGGTAATAGCGCGCCCCTGGATCGGCGCAGGCAAGGCAGCGGACCTGGCCGTCGCGCTCGGCGAAACGTTCGTAGCTGATACCCTCCCCGCATTCGGCGCAGGTAATGCGGTCGCCCTTATAGCCGGGGAACTCCTTCGGCTCGATGCGAACCTGAACCCACTCTTCCGAGAAGAGCTCGCTGTCCGGCAATTCCCGGTAGGCCTTCATCTGCTGCTTGTTCTTGTTTTCTATCTCGGGATAGAGCTCCTTCGCACGCGCTTTCGACGATTCGAGAGCCGCGATGCGCAAAGCGCGTCCGGAGTTAAGGTCAACGAAGGTCGCGGCCATCTTTCCCCAGTCGCGAAACTTGAGAGCGCGCTTGCCAAGGCGGCATCCGGTGACGACGCCAATGGCATCGGTTGCGCAGCGGTCGATCTCGACATACGTCACGAGCCGTTTGCGGTCCTTGCCGCGCGGCTCGTCGACGTCGAGGCGTCGGCAGCCGAGCATGGCCATGCGCACGCCGAGAATCTGCCCTGCGCAGAGGTGTCCGTGAGCAACTTCGGCCAGCTTGAGCAGTTCGTCGAAAGATTCCATGAGGAAAGTGTAGAACCATTTACGCAGCGGCGGGGATTATGCGGCCTTGCGCACCTTGATCTTCCTGAGATCGATCTGGGCTCCGGCCAGACGAAGATCATAGTCGGCCTGCAGGTTCATCCAGAACTGCGCCGGTAGACCGAAATAGGCGCCGAGACGCACGGCGCTATCGGCGGAAACGGAGCGCTTGCCGCGAACGATGTCGTTCACGCGGGGAACGGGGACATCCAGGTCCTTGCCAAGACGATAGGCCGTCAGACCGAGAGGCTTCATGAACTCTTCGCGCAGAATCTCGCCGGGATGAATTGCGAATACCTTCTTAGCCATGCCATACCCTGCCTTTCAGTGATAGTCCACGATCTCGACATCGTGAGCGTTGCCGTCGCGCCACACAAAACAGATGCGATACTGGTCGTTGATACGAATGGAGTGCTGTCCCATGCGGTCGCTCTTCAATGCTTCCAGATGATTACCGGGCGGAACGCGCAGGTTCTCAATTGCGAGCGCAGCATTCAGGATCATAAGCTTTCGAACAGCAGCTCTCCGAAGACTGGCCGAAATGCGACGGCTTTTGCCCGTTCTCCAGAGTAGTTCGGTATCGCTATCCCTGAAGCTGACAATCATGATGGATAGTAACGCGATTTGTTATTAACGTCAAACGTTATCACTCGTTAATTGCTCCCATCCGCCGCGTCCGCTGCATCCCCGTCCTCGACCAGCACAGCCGACAGGCCGACGAGGTCGAAGCTGACCGGCTGTTCTTTATCGCTATCCCTGAAGCTGACAATCATGATGGATAGTAACGCGATTTGTTATTAACGTCAAACGTTATCACTCGTTAATTGCTCCCATCCGCCGCGTCCGCTGCATCCCCGTCCTCGACCAGCACAGCCGACAGGCCGACGAGGTCGAAGCTGACCGGCTGGCCTCCAGTGGGCTGGAAGGCAATGCGCAGAGGGTCCCGCTGCCAGATGGCGGGCGTGCACGCGGGCATCGGGTGGTCAATGGGATTCCACTCATGCAGCTTTTTGCTGAGGAGGGGCCGCCGGGCGGCGATCTGCGCGACCACGGCGTATAACTGGCGGCCAGTGGAGTTGAGCCCGCAATAGGCGGCGTAGTCGCGGAACCAGACGACGTCTGACACCGCCGGATCGTAGTCGGGCAGGCGCAGAGCGGTGACCTTGCCGCTGACGCGGTCGATGAGCAGCCAGGGACCGCGCTGCCAGACCCAGCGCGCGGCCCCCGCGTGGCCACCTGCATCCGTGGGGAGGGCGTCATTTAACCGGATGGCGCGGCGGACAACGAAGCTTCGATCGGTAATGTCATGGGCATCGCCGGTGGTCCACTCTTTCACCTTGCCGTCGACGACGAGCGGCCGCACGCGCAGCTCGGTCTCATCGGCGCGGGCTCCGGCGGGGTCGCCCGTGATCGAGTAGGCGACCTTGCGGACCGCTCCGAAGGCAACGGCATGCGGCTTGGCCCCAGCGGCGAGGGCCAGCGTCGCCGTGAGCGCAAGAGTGAGGGTAATGGCCAGCCGGAGCATGTGGTGATCCAGCATAGAGGCGCTAAGGGATTCAGGACAGGTCACGGAGGTAATGAGACAGTCCAGAGCCCAGAGCTCAGGAGTTGCTACTTGCCTGCGTTGGCCCGTGCCTCGATGGCCTCGTTGTAGTGCTGGCGGGCGACGGGCAGCGGGTGCAGCTTGTAGAGAATGAGCTGGTTGCGATCCGGGTCGTCGAAGGCGCGGAAGGCGGCGACCGGCTCAAGCGTGTATTGCGTATGCAGGTCGTCCAGGGTGCCCGGGTCGATATCGTTCCAGCCGGCATACCAGCCGGGCCGGTAGTCATGAATGCGCTGCGGCAGATCCCACGTGCCGAAGTCGTCGCAGATGGCGGGCAGATGGGTGATGAGGGTGATGTTGTCTCCGCTGACGGAGAGCAGCAGCCGGTTGCCGTTAGGATGTTTGTCGATATAGTCGGTGAGCTGGTGCGCGGCGGTGATCCACCCATATTCGGGATGGCGGGTCCAGTGCAGGATCTCGCGGACACTGGCTGTGCTGGCGATAAGCGCGGCGGCGATGGCCGCCCAGGCGAGCGGGCGGGCGATCCTTGGAACCAGGCTTGAGGAAGCTTCACGCCGCCGAGCCGCATCGAAAAGAGCCTGCGTCGCCAGCACGATGATAAAGACCAGCGAATAGGCCAGCACCTGGTAGTAGCGCGGCTGCATGTTGTTGTGCCAGCCAATAAAGAAGACGTATCCGGCGACAGCCGATAGCGAGGCGATAAGGAGCGGGTTGCGCCACAGGCCGCGCGCCCACGGGCTGCGTGCAAAAATCGCCGCGAGCGCCAGCAGAGCGACCGCCAGAAGACTCAGCCATACGTCGATCCAGAGCGTACCGTGCAGCGCATACCAGAAAGCCGCGAGATAGCCCTGAAATCCAATCGGCCGGTTCCAGTCATTCGCGGCGAAAAGGTAGTGGTAGTCGTAGGCATAGCGCGGACGAACAAAGAGCAGGTAGTAAGCGGCAAAGGGAATTGTGGCAGATAAAGTTACAATTCCAAATGGCCTGACGCTTGCTTTCCATTTGTAACCGTATGCGTGCCAAATTAAAAAGACCGCCGACGGAACCAGAAAAATCCCCGTCGTCTTGGTAAGAACGGCGAGGCAGAGCGCGAATCCGATGGCGACAAGAGCAGCGGCGCGGCGCGCAGCGGTGGCCATGCCCGGCAGACGAAGCGCGAGCAGCCACGACGCGAGCAGAAAGAGCGCGAGCGGCTGCTCGAGAATCGCGAGGCGGCTGAAGGCATAGAGGAAGGCGTTCGACACGAGCAGCGTGATGGCAAAGAGCGCCGCCGGTCGCGAGACCCGGATCTGAGAGGCTGGCGTCCGCAGGACAAAATAGGCGAGTAGCAGGTTCACTGCGAAGATGCCGAGCACGAGCAGGCGCGCCGCGACCAGGCTGACGCCCGTGAAACGGAAGAGCGCTAATTCGAGAGCCGGCAGAACAGGCAGCGCAACCGAAGGGTTGAAGTCTCCGCGCACATACCAGGAGCCGGCCACATAGTGTTCGATAGCGGCCTTCCCGTACCAGCCCTCATCGGTGTACTTGGAGTAGTCCATCCACGGCGACTGATTCGGGAAGTCGGCGCGCAGGTGAACGGCGTGCAGCGCGAAGAGCACTGCAATGGCGGCGAGCCATAGGCCGTAAAGACAGAGCCGGATTGGGCGCGGCATGCTCAATGCGTATTCAATGTGTGCTCAAGGCAGGATCCGGTGCCACTTATTCAGAACCGGAAAATAATGCAGAAGTTGTGCGGACGCCAAAGTCGCCCCGGCACAAACCCATTACTTCCTAAGGGATTGCGGAGAGTATATACATTCCCGGCCCCGGAACTAAGCGAAAAATTTTGGCGATTCTCGAAGCCGGGACGCCGATTTTATTCGTAGGCGAGCGCGTCGATAGGGTCCTTGCGCGAGGCTTTCCATGCCGGGTAGAGCGCGCCGAGGATAGCCCCCACCAGCGCGATGACCGTGCTGCGCAGTCGCCATTCGTTGGTCACCTCGAAGGCCAGGGTGGGGAAACGGAAGCTCATGCCGAGCTTGAGAGCCTGGGTGAAGAGGATTCCAATGACAATGCCGGCGATGGCGATCAGGAGCGCCTCGCGCAGAACCACATTGATGATGTAGAGCTTCGACGCGCCCAGCGACTTGAGTATGCCGATCTCGCGGGTGCGCTCCATCACCGCCGTATAGAGCGACTGGAAGATCACCATGAAGCCGACTATTACGGCGATGCTGATCACCACGTTGAGCGCGATGTTGAAGCCGGGCAGATGCGCGGGCGTCATCATTGACATCCAGGCTTCCAGCGTCTGCACCTGGTATTGCTGCAGGCCGGGCGTGGAGTGAATCTCGTCGACGATGGCCTGCTGATTCTTGAGATCGTCACTGCGAATGTAGAAGAGCGAAGCATTGTCGGGATTGCCCATCAGGCCACCAAGCGTGCGGATGGGCACGAATTTACGCCCACCCTTGCCGTGCTCGACGATGCCGCAAATGCGGAAGGGGTGGCCTTTGACGGCGATGATCTCACCGACGTGATGGCCGTGATCGGCGCGCGCGAAAAAGTCGTCGACAATGACGTCGTTGGGGCCGGTGAAGGGTCCTCCGGAGATGAAGGTGAAGGGGCGTAGGGCGTTATAGCTTTGGTAGTCGATGCCCCAGATGGTTTCAACCGAGCCGGCGGTGCTGAGGTCGGTAATCACCGGCGCGGCCACTGCCACATGCGGCAGCTTGCGCAGCACGTCGGCAATTTTCGCCGGAACCGGCGCGCCGCTGATGCCCGAGAGGAAGCTGGCGTTGGGCGGCTGCACGATGATGTCGGCACCGATGCCGCCGATGCGGGTCTTCTGGTCATTGATCATGCCCACCATAATGGCCACGACGGAGAGGATCATGACGACTTCGATCGCTACCGCCAAGACGCTGATGAGCGTGCGCACAGGGCGGTGGAGGATATTGCCGAGAACTAGTTTGTTCATGAAATAGGTAAGAAATCAGGTCGGATTCCGGTCCAAGGACGGACGGGCAGCCCGAATAGCCAGTGTAACAAAATGGAAAGACCGGGACGCCACGAAGCAGGCATCGTGAATCGGGATCAGGCGCGCCTACTCCTCTCGCAGCGTCCTCGCCGGATCGATCCCGGCAATCCGCAGTGTCGGCAGAATCGCAGCAATGGCCGTAGCAAGTACAAGAGTCAAAATGACCATAAGGATCGTGGGCAGGTCATAGATGCCTACTCCATAGAGGACGCTGTGCATCAGCCGCAGCGCCCCTGCCGATAAGACCAGGCCCAGCAGCAGCCCCAGCGCCGAGGCTCGCGCTCCGGCCGCGCCGATGTGGACCATCGCCTGGCGAACGCTCGACCCCAGAGCGATGCGAATCCCGATCTCCCGCGTCCTCTGCGCCACCATGTTCGCGATCAGCGCAAAGATTCCCACCGCGCTCAACAGCAGCGCCAGCGCCGCCATGGTGCTCAGCAGTGCCACCTCCACCCGCTGCGTCGCGAGCGTCTTCTCCAGCAGATCGCGCATGCCGTAAAAACCTGAAAACGGCAGGTCGGGATCCACGCTGGCCAGCGCGCGCTGCATCTGCGCCGTCAACCCCTCGACCGGGCCGGAGGTGCGCACAATCCAGCTCGGCTGGAACCAGACGTGAACCACCGAGATCTGCCTGGACTCGGTCTGCGCTGCAGGAATGTACATGGTCGCTTCGTTGGTGACGGGCGCTACGAGATCGATGCCGGGCGCCATGGCCACGTCTTCGACGACGCCGACGATCAGGGTGTTCTCAAAGAAGTGGCGGCCTACGGGATTCGAATCGTGGAAGAATTTCCGCGCCAGGGTCCGGTTGACGATGGCCACCCGCTGTGTGTCAGGGCCATCTCCGTCGTTGAAGGCGCGCCCGGCCAGAACAGGTATCTGCAGCGTGGCGAAGTAATCCGGAGTCACGTAGACCTGATCCGCTGTTATCGTCTCCCCTGCTTCCTTTCCGTCGCGGATGGCCGGGCCCATCGTAATGAGTGAGCGCTCGTAGGGCAGGCTCAGTCCCACAGCCGCGTCCTCGACGCCGGGGATGCGCCGCATCGCCGCGATGCTCTCGTTGAGCAGCTTTCTAAAAGCTGCCGTGTCGTGGTAGCGAACATCGTCGAGCGATGCCCGCGCGGTCATCACGCCATTCGGATTGAACCCCGGGGGCAGGGTCTCAAGATGGATCAGGGTGCGAATCAACAGCCCTGAAGCCGCAAGCAACACGACGGTCAGCGCAACCTCGGTGACAATCAGCGCCTGCCGCAGGCGCAAACGGTCTCCTCCCGTCGCGGTCCGCGACCCGATCGCCGTGCGCAGATCGAATCTCCGCACCGTGAAGGCGGGAAGCATGCCGAAGAAGACGCTGGTGAGCAGCGTGACCGCAAAAGCAAAGGCCAGCACACGGCCATCGAGCGGCACGCTTGCCACGGGCAGAAAATGCTCGGGCAGCAGCAGGAGCAGTCCGCGCAAAGCGACGAACCCCACCGCGACTCCGGCTGCTCCTCCCAGCAGCGCCTGGAGAAGATTCTCGACCCACAGCTGCCGCTGCACCTGCCAGTGCGAAGCGCCGAGGGCCAGCCGCGTCGCCATCTCCGGCGTTCTCCGCGCCATGCGGACCAGCGTCAGGCCGGCAAGGTTGGCGCAGGCGATCAGCAGGATAAATCCCGCAGCCAGCATCAGCGCCAGAAGCTGCGGGCGCAGAGTAGCCGTCTGTCCGCGCTGCAAGGGCACCGTGTAATAGCTGATCTGCGCGCCGGGATTCTGCGCCAGCTCATATTTTCCAGCGCGCCCTAACCATACGCGGTTGATCTCGGCGTCGGCCTGCTGCCAATTGGCTCCATCGCGCAGGCGCACGATTGCCTCAAAGTTCGTGCCGCCGCCCTCGCCATCTTTGGTCGCCTGGATCGCGGTATACACGTCGGCATTCAGCGGAGTCATCGCCCCCTCGGAGAGCACTCCGATCACCGTGTAGGGCTCGCCCTTGAGCAGAATCGCCTGTCCGAGAATGTCGGGATTCGCACCGAAATCGCTTCGCCACAGCCCGTAGCTCAGAATGACGCTCTTCGCTCCATGCGGCAGGTCTTCCGCCTCGGAAAAATTCCGTCCCAGCGCGGGCTGGAGGCCCAGCACATCGAAGTAATGCGCGGATACCCTTCCCGCATGAACATACTGCACCCGGTTCCCGGCCTGAAGATTTGCGCCCGACGCGCGAATGTTCGAAATGCCGGAGATCAGCGCCGGAACATCGTCCCGCAACAAAATCCATTGCTCGCCGTTCACGTGATGCCGCTCGTCGGAGACGACGGGGCCCCGGATCCGCGTGTAGATCACGCCCATGCGCTCCGGATGCGCGTAGGGCAGCCTCTCGATCATGAGCGCGTTCACGATCGAAAAGATTGCCGTGTTGGCGCCGATCGAAAGCGCCAGTGTCAGAAGCACAGTCGCCGTGAAGCCCGGATTGCGCCGCAGCTGCCGCCATCCATAGCGGACATCCTGCCAGAGCCGTTCGAGCGCCGCTCCCGCGCGCTGATCGCGCACCCTCTGCTTCACCTGCTCCACGCCGCCGGTTTCGAGCAGAGCGGCGCGGCGGGCCTCCTCAGCCGGTACGCCGGCCGCGATCTTCTCCTCCGCCAGCATCTCCGCATAGGCGAGGACCTCAGCGTCCAGCTGCCTCTCGACCTCGCCTTTGCGGAAGAGATTGCGCAGCGTGCTGCGGATACGCGACCAGAGTTTCATCTCTTCTCCCTTAAGCTGCCTGCAGCTAACCTGCCTCGAGCGCGTTGGTCATCGCCAGCGCGACCTTCGTCCACTGGGCAGTTTCTACCTGGAGCTGGGCGCTTCCCGCCCTGGTCAGCCGGTAATACTTCGCGCGCCGCTTGTTTTCCGATTCGCCCCAGAAGGAGCTGAGCCAGCCCGCCTCCTCCATACGGTGCAACGCGGGAAAGAGCGAGCCCGGCCTGACCACAAATGTTCCCTGCGTGATCTGCTCAATGCGGCGGGAGATGCCCAGGCCATGGAGCTCTCCCGGTCCCAGCGCCTTGAGAATGAGCAGGTCGAGGGTGCCCTGCAGAAGATTGGTCGGTTTAGGATTCATCCTCTCCCTATCGAATGACTATATGAGGGTGCGCTTACTCCTATAGAATGTCAATAGGAGTAGAAATCATGGCCAGCCCAGTTGAGGTGAGTGGTCGGAAGACTCAAGTCTAAGAAATATCGGTCGATACTTGTGGAAGGCGCCGCTCTCGTAGCGGCCCTCACTCTTTAAAAGTGGTAAAAATCTGCGATTTTTCTTTTGACCAGCGGGCGGGAACGGTTTTATGGTTAGGTTAAACCCTGAGAGTCCCGCGAGTTAGCTGAAATAATCTGAGGTTTTAGGCAGTATGTGCGAATTTGGACGAGAGTTGCGAACAGAACGCGAGAGCCGTGGCATCGGGCTTGAAACGATCAGCGACTCGACCAAGATCAGCAGCCGCTACCTGGCCGCGCTCGAGCAAGAGCATTTCGAACAGCTGCCGGGCGGTGTCTTCAACAAGGGAATCGTGCGCAGCTACGCGCGCGTGGTGGGCCTGGATGAAGAGCTCTGGGTGGGCCGCTACATGGAAGCCTACCAGCAGAGCGGCCAGCTCAAGACCGACGACGCCGACTGGATCGCCTTCGCCGAGAATGTAGGCAAGAGCCGGGACCATGAAGGACAGCGCCCAGATTTGCGGCTGCGCTGGGCAGGCGTGGCCATGCTGCTCCTCCTGCTCGTGGGCCTGGGATGGTTTGTATGGCGCTACGTGAGCGATCGCATGGCGACGGCGGGCGAGAGCCGGCAAGCCGTTCCAGCGGCAAGCCATGCGGCTGAGATTCAACCTGTGGCCGCCGTCTCCGGCAAGTAACCCTCCACTGCGCGCTCGCGCAGATTTCCTGCATCGCAATAAACTTCAAAACTTTGCCGCACCCTTTACTGCTCCAAATCCCCGCCCGGCCGCCTGTTTTCCCTTTTGGAGCGTTGTCTTTGCCCCGAATGCCCCGCGTTTAGTACCATTTCATTAGCGGTTTCAGACCCTGGTTTTTTGCCGCCGCTCCCGTTCAGACCCGATGATTTCGCGACTGAGCGAAATCCTTTGCGGCGAGCCATCTCATCCACCACGGAGGATTCCACTTTGTCCGCACGCGACAAATTTTTGTTCACGTCTGAGTCCGTTACCGAAGGACATCCCGACAAGATCGCCGACCAGATCTCCGACGCCATTCTCGATGCCTGCCTCGAGCAGGATTCCTACAGCCGCGTGGCCTGCGAGACCCTGACGGCAACCGGACTGGTGGTCATCGCGGGAGAGATCACGACCCGCGCTTACGTTGACTTCCAGACGCTGGTGCGCGGCGTGGTTGCCTCGATCGGCTACGACAATGCTCTCTACGGCTTCGACTCGAACACCTGCGCCGTGATCTCCTCGATCAACAAGCAGTCGGGCGACATCGCCATGGGCGTCGACACCGGCGGCGCGGGCGACCAGGGCATGATGTTCGGCTACGCCACCAACGAGACCGAAGAGCTGATGCCGGCCCCGATCTCGTTTGCGCACAAGCTGGCGCGGCGTCTGACAGAGGTTCGCAAGAACGGTAAGCTGTCCTACCTGCGGCCTGACGGCAAGAGCCAGGTGACGGTGGAATACGACGAGCACGGCAAGCCGGTCCGCATCGACGCGGTGGTGATTTCGACGCAGCACGCCGAGACGATCGGCACCGAAGATCTGCGCGCGGACATTCTGAAGCACGTGATCCAGGCCGTTCTGCCCGAGAAGCTGCTCGACGAGAACACGAAGTACCACATCAATCCCACTGGCCGCTTCGTCATCGGCGGACCGATGGGCGATACCGGACTGACCGGGCGCAAGATCATCGTCGATACTTACGGCGGCATGGGGCGGCACGGTGGCGGCGCCTTCAGCGGCAAGGATCCGACAAAGGTGGACCGCTCCGCGGCGTACATGGCGCGCTACATCGCGAAGAATATCGTAGCCTCCGGCCTGGCCGACCGTTGCGAAGTGCAGCTGGCCTACGCCATCGGCGTGGCCGAGCCGGTCAGCGTGCTGGTCGACACCTTTGGCACCGGTAAAGTGGACTCGCAGAAACTGCAGGAGCTGGTTCGGGCTAACTTCCACCTCACGCCCAAGGGCATCATCGAGAGCCTCGACCTGCGGCGTCCCATCTATCGCAAGACGGCAGCCTACGGACACTTCGGCCGCACCGACAACAACTTCCCCTGGGAAGCGACCGACAAGGCCGCGGCTCTCAAGGAGCAGGCGGGAGTCAGCAAGGCAGCGAAGTAAAAAGATTCAAGTTGGAAGTCATGGGCAGGCCTGAGGGTCTGCCTTTTTGCTTTGTGTGTTTCCGCCACCTCCCTGCCGACCTGCTGACCGTTCACTTGCTTCTCTGCGATAAACTCCCGCCATGGACCATCTCTGGACGCCGTGGCGCTACGCATATATCACTGACACTGATCCGACCATGCGCAAGGGCGTTCCCAGGGAGCTGGCCGCGTGGACGGGCGACCTGGGATGCGTCTTCTGCAACATGATCGCGGCGTCCGATTACGCCATCGAGCACGGCATGAGCATCGATGACGCCGAGCGTACGGCGGGAATCGTGCTGCGCGGCCGGCAGGCATTTATCTGCCTCAACCGCTATCCGTACAACGCCGGACACGTCATGGTCGTGCCCTATGAGCACCAGGGCTCGCTGGCCGCGCTTGAGCCAGCGACAGCGCGCGAATTGATGGAGCTCACGCAGGCCACGGAGCGGGCCCTCCAGCAGGTATATGGTCCCGACGGCATCAACATGGGACTGAATCTGGGCAGAGCGGCGGGAGCGGGCGTTGCCCACCATCTGCACCTGCATGCGCTGCCCCGCTGGTTCGGAGACACGAACTCCATGACCGTGATCAGCGAGACGCGCGTCCTTCCCGAAGATCTGGCAACCACGTGGCAGAGGCTGCGCCAGGCGCTGCAAGCGGCAAAGTAAGCGTTATCACGGCTTTTGCGCGTTTTTTTGGGCCGCTCCCGTTTTTTTGGCATCTTTGAGCGCATAATGACAGGTTACCGATTGCCTGAGACGATTTCGGTAACGGATCCGGCGTAGCCATTTTTCCCAGTCTGCATCGAAGTTAAGAGAACGACCTGAAGGCAGCACTTTCGACGAGGCGCGACCCCAGCGCGGTCGCCCGAAACGATCCCCGAGGCGTGCCCCCACCCGCGATCGAGGCGCGGCCTCTTCCGAGCCTTCATTTCAGCTTGACGGATTCGGAGGGACGAATATGGCATTACATCTGAGAGGGAAAGCGCGGTCGCGCGCGGCGTCCATACCGGACGCCGATGACCGATCGCGGACAACAACGGCAGACGGGAAGATCGCCCCCTTGAGCGTACAGCAGGTGGAGCCCGAGGACGCGAAGCTTACCGGCGTGAGCCGCTCCCTGCAGCGGCGTCTGCTGGGGCTAAATATCGAGGGCGGGGCGGCAAAGAAGCATCCCGCGACTCCCGCCGGCCAGCACGCCACGGGCTCGTTCGTCGAAGTGAAGTCGGACGAGGCCCCGAAGAAATAGAGTGGGGTTCGATGCTCAGGGTTCAGAACGAACCGCCATAGCCGGGTGAAAGGGCGAATCGAAGCCCCTGCTAGGGTTCTATTGTGCTTTGTTCTTCCTCGCTGGACTGTTCAGGATCTGAATAAAGCCCAAGACTCGCTTGCGGATGCGACCAGTCATCGTCTTTCAGAATTCGCGGGACAGACTCGAGCGGCTGGACCTCGGGAATTTCATCCCGACTGATGCCATGCTTCTGCAATTTGCGGGCCTGAGAAAAGACGCCTCTGCTGCCTTCTATGCAACCTAAGAGGTTGTTGTATTGTCCGACTGCACTGGCCAACGCTTTTCCCATCTTGCTGAAATATTCCTGCGCTGTCGCCAGCTTCTCGTATAGTTTCTCGCCTGCTTCCCTTATCTCCATCGCGTTTCGTGTGACCGCCATTTGTTGCCATCCGTAGGCGACAGCTTTCAGTAGAGCGATCAGCGTGGTGGGCGTAGCGAGCATGACATTCGATCGGCTCCCAAATTCAATCAGGCTTGGGTCCTGTTCGAGAGCCGCGCTGAAAAGCACCTCACTTGAAAGAAAACAGACAATGAAATCGGGGCTGTCTTTGAACTGCTTCGAATATGCCTTCGCGGATAGTTGGCGGAGGTGTTCGCGCACGCGTGTGGCATGGGCATTGAGTTTGAGCGACCGCATCGATTCGTCGGTGGTGCTCATTGCTTCGAGAAAAGCATCGAAAGGTGTCTTTACATCAATCACGATTGTGCGTTCATTCGGCAGATGGATTACACAATCGGGCTTGATCGATGCCTCATCGCCACGCACGAAAACCTCCACCTCAAAGGAGGCGTGTTGCACCATGCCCGCAAACTCGATGCAGCGTTTCAATTGGAGTTCTCCCCAATTGCCCCGCGCCTTTGGCGCTCTCAAGGCTTGTACGAGCTGCGTTGTCTCCCGGCGCAGGCCTTGATGAGTCTCCTGAACATTTCTTATTTCAGTGAGAACAGTCTGATAGGCCCCTTCACGGTTCACTTCCAGCTTATGTGTTTCCTTCTGGAGCTTGTCTAGGGCCTCGGTCACTGGCTTCAACAAGGTTGCAATCGCAGTTTCTTTGATCTCGAGAGTAGTGGCCGCTTCCCGCTGTTGTCCTGCGAGTTCCTGCTTGGCAAATGTTAGAAAGGACTCGTTGTTATCCGACAGAGCTTTAGCCGCTAACGCGCTGAATGTATCGCTCAGTGAAGCTCTCGCTTGTTCCAAAGCCAATTTTTCTGCTCTAAGGCGCTCTTCGAGGCGAGCATTTTCGGTCTTTAGGTCTGTGATCTGTTGGCCTTGCGAGTCAAGCTTCGCCTCAGCGGAAACCATGTCGTTATTCCGCCCGGCTATTTCACTTATAAGCTGTTCGGCCCGCAAGCGGAATTCCGTCTCGCGGCTGCGGCTTTTGAACCAAAGGACTATGACCACCGCCAGAGCAGCGGCCAGAACTACGGCGATCACGGGGATCATGTTTGAACTATACCGCCGGGGCGCGGGGAATGCCCTGCGGAGGGCGTAACTGGTTGAATGCGGGTGGTTGGACTGCTGGCAGCTGAATCGGCTGCTGCCATCGCCAGCGTGCTCGGCCTGGTGCTGACGATCTTTACGCTGCCTGAAACGAAGGGCAAGAGCCTCGAAGAGCTCTCCACCGAACATTCACCTTCGAGAGAACGAGCGGCAGAGTAAGCGAGGCTTCCCTGCCCGCCAGCATGGCCCAACCGGCTAGAGATTCTTCGGCTGCAGCATGAAGAAGAATGGAAGATCCAAACCGCAACCCATAATCGCACACGGGTGGCCTGGACGAGGGCGAGGCTTCCCGCGTTCTGCTGGTGGACTGACCTGCGCCCTATTCAATCCCTTGGAGTGGTCACCGGCTGACGAGCTTCCGGGCGTCCATTCGCAGCGCGCGCATACTGCACCGGCCAGGTGATCTTCTGGTGAAGTGCATCGGCGGCGTGCAACGGCCAATACGGATCGCGAAGAAATTCCCGCGCGAGCAGAACCACGTCGGCCTGCCCCGAGCGGATGATGTGATCCGCCTGCGCAGGCGCCGTGATCATGCCCACCGCTCCGGTAGCAATACCCGCTTCGCGCCGGATCGTCTCGGCATGGTGAGCCTGGTATCCCGGACCCACGGGAATCTGCTGTGCCGGATGGTTGCCCCCGCTTGAGACATCGACCAGGTCTACACCGGCCTGCCTGAGCCTCCGAGCGAACTCCACCGATTGATCAAGGTCCCAGGCGAGGCCAAGCGATTCCGGCGCCCAGTCAGTCGCCGAAACCCTGACAAACACCGGAAGATGCGGCGGCCACGCTCCGCGCACCGCGTGAACCACCTCAAGGGGAAAGCGAATCCGGTTCTCAAAGCTTCCGCCGTACTCGTCGCTGCGATGATTCGAAAGCGGCGAAAGAAACTCGTGCAGAAGATACCCATGAGCCGCGTGGATCTCAACCATGTCGAATCCGGCATCGATCGCGCGCTGCGCCGCAGTAACAAAGTCCGACACGATCTTCTCCATCCCTCCGCGATCCAGTTCCGTGGGAAGACCGTAAGGCTCATCGAACCGGATTGGCGATGGCGCGACTGGTTGCCACCCGCCTTCCTCACGCGGGATGAGGCGGAGCTTCTCCCACGGCACGGCCATGCTGGCTTTTCGGCCGGCATGCGCGAGCTGCATCCCCGCATAGGCTCCGTTCTGGTGCAAAAATCCGGTCAGGTGTTTCAGTGCAGGGATATGCTCGTCTCTATACAGGCCGAGATCCTGAGGTGTGATGCGTCCTTCGGGATTAACCGCGCTGGCTTCCGTGATCACGAGAGCGGCTCCGCCGATCGCCCGGCTACCCAAATGCACAAAATGCCAGTCATTGAGGAAGCCGTCCGTGCTCGAGTATTCACACATCGGCGAAACAATGGCGCGGTGGGGCAGCGTGAGACTACGGAGTATCAGCGGGGCAAAGAGATGGTTCGCAGGCGCGGTCACGGGAATTGGATGCAGCACCCTGGATTAGGGAGCCGCAAATCTGCCCGGCGACGCTCGCATCCCATTTTCCCGCGCTTTACACGGTATGAGGGGGTCAGTAGACTTGGAATTTCGGGGCAAAGAAAGGCCGGGCATCGAAAATCGCAGCGCCGCAGCCGGGTCGAGGCAGAATTCTGCCCCGAAGAGTTTCCGCATCAACAGATATTAGAGCAGCATCCAGTGAGAGGAGATACCGCATGGCAGTGGAAGAGAAAGTAAAGCAGATTATCGTCGAGCAGTTGCAGGTGGATGAGGCCGAGGTGACGCCGGGCGCTTCGTTCCAGGAAGACCTGGGCGCCGATTCGCTCGATGTAGTCGAGCTGGTGATGCAGTTTGAAGAGGCCTTCGACATCGAGATTCCCGACGAAGACGCGGAAAAGATCAAGACCGTCAAGGATGCGATCGATTACATCGACAAGAACGCGAAGGCAGGCAAGTAACTTTGCAGCGGCGTGTGGTAGTAACGGGAATCGGGCTGGTTTGCGCTGTAGGCAATACCGCGCCCGAAACCTGGGAGAACCTGGTGGCGGGCAAGAGCGGTGTCGCGCCAATCACGCAGTTCGACACGACGGGTTTCTCCGTCACCTTTGCGGCCGAGGTGAAGAACTTCGATCCTCTGAAGTTCATCGATAAGAAGGAATCGCGCAAGATGGCGCGCTTCATTCATCTCGCTCTGGCTGCGACCGATGAGGCGCTGAAATCGTCGGGATTCAAGATCGATGAGTCCAACGCCGACCGCTCGGGCGTCTTCATCGGCTCGGGCATCGGAGGGTTCGAGGTGATTGAGCGGGAGCACTCGAACCTGCTCAACGGCGGACCGCGCAAGATATCTCCCTTCTTCATTCCGGCGGCCATCGTGAACATGGCAGCCGGGCACGTGAGCATCAGGTACGGAGCCAAAGGACCGATCTCGGCCACCGCTACGGCCTGCACCACCAGCGCCAACTCCATCGGCGACGCAGCGCGGATCATCCAGCACGGCGATGCCGACGTGATGATCGCCGGCGGCTCGGAGGCGGCGGTCACGCCGATGTCTGTCGGCGGATTCGCAGCCATGCGCGCGCTCTCCACGCGCAACGACGACCCGGAGCGAGCCAGCCGTCCCTTCGACAAGGACCGCGACGGCTTTGTCGTCGGCGAAGGCGCGGGCATCCTCATTCTCGAAGAGCTGGAGCATGCGAAGGCGCGCGGCGCGAAGATCCTCGCCGAGCTGAAGGGCTACGGCATGAGCGCGGATGCATTTCACATGACGGGCATCGCTCCCGAGGGCGAGGGCGCGCAACGCAGCATGCGGGCGGCGCTCAAAGACGCCGGGATGCAGCCCGAAGAGATCGGCTACGTGAACGCGCACGCCACTTCGACTCCGCTGGGCGACGGGAACGAATCGCGGGCGATCGAGCTGGTCTTCGGCGAGCACGCGCTGAGCCGCAGGCTCAAGGTGAGCTCGACCAAGTCGATGACCGGCCATCTCCTCGGCGGCGCGGGCGGCCTGGAAGCCGGCATCACGGTGCTTGCTCTGCTGCACCAGAAGATTCCGCCGACGATCAATCTCGAGAACATCGATCCGGAGTGCCGGCTCGACTACATACCGAATGTCGCGCAGGATGCGAAGTTCGATGCCGCGCTGTCGAACTCCTTCGGCTTCGGCGGCATCAATGCATCGCTCGTATTCAGCAAATACAGCGATTAGGGATTAGAAAACAAAAGAGGCACGGCTGCGCGGCTGTGCCTCTTTGGTTTTGTGCGGGATCCGAGTATTCGATAACCAAGGATCAGGAGAAGGCCGCCGCAACGCCGACGCCGACCAGAACAAAGAGGAACCACCAGCCGATGACTACTCCGGTGGCCTTCCCTCGCGACACCTTTGCTACGATCGAAACGCCAATAACGGATAGGATGAGCGACCAGATCTCAAAGAGGTCGATGTGCGTGCAGAGTGCGGTGAGCCACTTAGGCGCGTCAGTGCTCAGGAAATAGCCAATATTGGTTCCTACAGGGTTCGAGATCAGGAAAGACTCCGGCGCCACGCCAGCGAACAGCGCAATAATGGCGAGAAGGTATTTGACGTTCAGCACCAGGTTGGCATACATATTCACAGAAAAAATCTGGCTGAACTTTGAGATTCCTCCGAGGCCGAAATTAACGGTTACCCATACCAGCAGATCGAAAATGGCAGTGAAAAGGAGGATAAGTACCGGGTAACAATATGTAACAATCGCAGTGATCTTTACGCTGATGGCTTTCTGGGTCGCCTGCTGATCGGCAGGCAGCTTTTCGAATTGCTCCTCGCGCGACGGCTGCTGATGAAGATTGCTCTCGAAGACCTTTTCCCATCCCACCTTTTGTTGCACAGCGTAAGAGAAACCGATACTGACCAGAATCATGACAACGAGCGGACCCCAGAAAGTGGCCTTGCGGAGAATATCGGTGAAGGTTTTCGACGGCGCGACAAAGGTGTCGACGACACGCTGCACTTCGGTGAGCGGGGGGAGGGTCAGATCGGGGGGCACGGCTGCGGGATAAGACATGAAACCTCCAGGAAAAATCGGTTGAACGGCTGCGATCTTGTTTGGCGGGATTGTACCCTGCCGCTTCGTTGAGCGGAATGAAAATCATTGCTTCCGGCATCACGCCAGATGAGGAGTGGTGGACTGCATGGACCGCCGGATCTCCCGGATGGCCTGCCACGCGTAGACGACGAGCCCAACGACGACAAGCACCGCCAGGACGGCGCTGGTGATCAGAATGGAGAGGTTGACGGCTGCGGCCACGCCTGCCCCCTGCGAAGTAACTGGCAGCACGTAGGTGTGCGTATGCAGAAGAGCATTGACGATCCAGGCGCTCAGAAGCGTCGTTGCAAACTGGAATGTGGGTGGAAACCAGGTAAGCTCCGGCCGCAGCAACCTGACAACGTGTTCGAAGATTCCGGCAATGGCCAGCGCCACCAGCGGCCAGTAGACGCTCTGCCAGATGGGCGCTCCCTTTACCAGGTACGCCGCCGGACCGATGATCAGGAAGGGGTAATCCGGAATTGCCAGGAGCCACAGCAGTCCAAAGATTCCGAAGACGATCCCGCAAACTGCGTTGATGCGGCGCTTGGTCGTCGTCTCAACCTTGACCTTGGGCAGTTTGCGCGGATCCCACTCGCTGCATACCGTCGACTTCACCGACACGCGATCGATGGCCGCAAAGACCAGGGTGATGATGCCGAACTGGGTGAAGACGATCGTCCAGAGGCTTCCCAGCGAGCTCATTTCGCTCGCGAGGTGGGTGGCCGCCCCTGTGCGATGGAAGAGCAGGATACCGAACCACACCAGCAGCCAGGGAATCACGTAGCAAAGCGCGACGATCTTGAGCACGAAGACGTAGACCGGAAACAAGGCCGGCCCGATCAGGCCGCGCTGGGGCAGAAATTGCCCGGCGACCAGCATCGGGCGCCCCCGCTTCCTGAGCAGATCGGCGACCTCCGATTCGGTCATTGTGCGCCCGAGTTCCTCCTCGCGGTCTTCGATCTGCGAGTGCAGATCTTCAGAGAGCTCGGCGAGGATGTCCTGCTTCTGGTCGCGCGGTAGCCAGAAACCCACGGCCTGCAGGTAACGATCGATTAAGTCTGTGGATGGTTTGGTCATTGCAGTTGTTCCTTCGGCTCGATCGCTGTCAGGTCGAGCTCGGTTTGCGGTACTGCCTGCGTTGAGGGACTTGGCGCCATGATCCGGTCAATCGCGGCATGCATGGCTTCGTGTTCATTCAAAAGCTGATACAGGACGATCTCGCCCTGCGGAGAGAGCCGGTAGAAGCGCTTGTTGCGCTTGTCCTCCTCGCGCCAGTGGCTGACCAGCAGCCCCTGGGTTTCGAGGCGGCGCAGCAGGGGGTAGAGCGTGTTTTCGTCGATGGCCAGCCCGTGCCCTTCCAGCGCCTTCCGCAGGACGTATCCGTAATGTTCCGTCCGGAGCTGGGCGAGCACGGCAAGGATCAGGCTGCCGCGACGAAGCTCAAGGCGAAGATTTTCAAAGATTTCGTTGTCCATGTTCGTCACACACTGTGTGTAATACAGTATGTGAGATACACCGTATGCGATGCAGGTAAAGTTGTCAACAAGAATGTTGAAAATCTTTCAAGGAATACTTTCGCGCTTCAGCCCTTCGCCCCTCCCGAAGCGTGCAGCCCAGGTCAGCTTTTCGGCGAAGGAATCCCCAATGCTACTTTTCTTTCCGGCTGGGGTTCAGTAATCTCAAGAAGCTCTGGACAGCTTCTACTACGGCGAGCCGACAGTCAGCTCGCTCGGTTCTCCGCGGTCCACCACGATGTATAGGTTCCCATCTGTTTTTGTCTTCGCGCTGGCCTCGAGCCTCGCCTTGCCTGCCGCTGCCGTTTCGTCTGCCACGGTCTCACACAACCAGAGAGCGACTCATCCGCACACCTACAACTATCAGCCGGCCACCTATCACGGCCGTCAGGCAGGCCATGCGTCCGGACACCACGCCGCGCACAGCCGCGCAAGTCGTGGGACGAAAGCTGCACCCGTCCGTACGTCGACCGTGGCAGCAGGAGCATCGGCGCATCACCGCCGAAGCCGTCATCGCTCCGCCCTGGCCCCAGAGACACGGACCGTGAGCCTGACTATTCCGCCCGAGCCCTTGATCAACATGCATCTGGCGCCGCTTGCCGGAACGCACGAATCTCTGGTGAGGCAGAACGAGCGGACCGAGGCCGACGGCCTCACGCGCATTGAAGACGATGCCCAGTTGAACGAGCTGCGCCGTGAGAAAGCGCTGGTGGCCGTGCCGGTAAACGCGTCGCTGCGCATCAACGAAGGGCTGCCGCCGAACCGGCGCTACTGCCGTCCCTGGACAGCAAAGTTTCTCGCCGATCTCTCGCGAACGCACTTTGTGCGCTTCCATCGCCCGCTGCAGGTGAATTCGGCGGTGCGAACGGTCGAGTATCAGCGGCATCTGATGGAAGTGAACGGCAACGCCGCGCCCGCCGACGGCGACATCGCCTCTCCGCACCTGACCGGCGCGACGATCGACATCGCGAAGAAGGGCCTTTCGGCGGACGAGATCGCCTGGATGCGCGGCTATCTCTATCCCCTGCAGATGGCGGGCAACCTCGATGTTGAGGAGGAGTTCTACCAGTCGTGCTTCCACATCACGGTATACAAGTCCTACGCGCCGCCCGAGCCCTCGAAGACTCCCGTACGGCACTCTTCAGCAGCGCTGCTGGCCGAGCGGGTGCGGTAAGGCTCACTATTCCGCGCGAGCTACCATAGCTGCGTAATGCAGTTCCCTACCGAACTCTCGCACTGGACGGTCCTCGCGGCGGCGATCCTCACCTTCGCGCCGGTGGTGGCGTTCGGGTTCTGCGGCGCAGCACTGATCGCTCGCCTGCGGGCGTTGCCGTGCCTCCTTCAGATCGCGCTGCCGGCAGCGCTGGTGATTCCTTATCTTCTGACCGCGTACCCGCAACATTGGTTCCGCTGGAAGTGGTTCGCTCTCTACCTGCTTCTGCCGATCGCCGTTGCGGCTCTGTTATCGCTGACCGCGAAGCTCGATCCCGATCAGCGTGGGCACTGGATCGAGTTCCTCGTGCTGCTGGCGCTGGGACTCGCAGTCGATCTGCGCTGGTTTGAAGGTGCGTGGCCGCGCCGCATCGTCTTCATGAACAAGCTGCTGCTGCTCGATGCCGGCCTCTACGGATTTCACTGCGTGCGGAGGCTGAGCGGCGTGGGCTTCGATCTCAGGCTCAAGTGGAATGATGTGAGGATCGGCCTGCGCGAGTGGATCTTGTACACGCCGATTGCCGTCGTGCTCGGCCTGGCGCTTGGCTTTCTGCACTGGCACGGGCGCGTCGATCATCCGTGGATGCTGCCGCTGGCCTGGCTCTTCACCTTCTTCTTCATCGCCCTGCCCGAGGAGATCTACTTTCGCGGCTGGATGCAGAATTTACTCGAAAGACGTCTAGGCCGTACAACTTCCTTGCTGGTGACAGCCGTGATCTTCGGCCTCTCGCACTTCAACAAGCGCACAGCCTTCTTCAACTGGCGCTACGTGCTGCTGGCCGCCATCGCCGGCGTCTTCTACGGACGCGCATGGCGCGCCGAGCGGCGCATCGCAGCCTCCGCAATCACGCATGCGACGGTCGACACCCTCTGGGGAGCGCTGCTGCGCTGAGAAAGGGCTCAGGGCTCAGGGTTCAGGGCTCAGGGCTCAGGGCTCAGGGCTCATTCATTATCTAATTTCTAATCGCTAATCCCTGATAGCTGTTTCCCGAATCACCGATTCACTCCGCTCGCCAGATAGCCTCCGTCGATCACAAGAATCTCTCCCGTAACGAATGAAGCCGCGTCCGACGCAAGGTAGACTGCGCCGCCGGCAACCTCGTCGAGTTTGCCGAAGCGGTTCATTGGCGTGCGCATCAGCAGCTCGCGCCCGCGCTCGGTGTTTGACACCAGCTCATCGTTCAGCGCTGTCGGAAAGATGCCCGGCGCGATAGCGTTCACGGTCACGCCGTGTGGAGCAAATTCGACGGCCAGCGATTTCGTCAGTGCGCCGACCGCGGCCTTGCTGGCTCCGTATGCGGCGACATCGCGAAACGCCACCAGCGTCGCCAGTGACGCGATGTTCACGATCCGTCCATAGCGCTGCCCGATCATCGTGCGGCCGAAGATCTGGCAGGTGCGCAGCGTTCCCGTCAGGTTGGTGTCGAGAATTGTCGCCCAGTCTTCTTCCGTGCATTCGAGCGTGGGGACGCGCAACGTCATGCCCGCGCAGTTGACCAGGATGTGGACGCGTTCAAAATTTTCGAGGACACTTTTGTGCAGAGTTTCGAGCGATGCGCGGTCGCGAACATCCGCGGTGAGGCGCATCGTGCGGCGTCCGAGAGCCTCGATCTCGGAGCCGACGCGATCCACTTCTTCGGCGCGGCGCGATGCGGCGATGACGTCGGCGCCCGCTGAAGCCAGGCCCAGTGAGATCGATCGCCCGATGCCCGAAGTGCCACCGACCACAACTGCGCATTTGCCGGTCAGATCAAAAGAACCACTCGTCAACGTTTCTCTCCGCAACATGCTCCGGCGCATCCTTCGGCATGCTCCTCTGTTTTGCTGTCAACCCTCAGATCGATACCTCCCTGATTACTCCACGATACAAACTTAATCCCTCCTTGAAAGGATCAAATTCTAGCACGGCAGCCCGAGAGTTGGCGGCATGCGCTCCCGTCACCACCATTCAGCGCGATCAAACGGTCATCAAAAAAGTCAGCCCCACCCCTTGACAACCGTGAAATCAGAGCAATATCGTTCGCGTTATTGAAAATTGCTCTGCCCGGTCTTTGTCTAAATTAGGCCGGGAGCTCGCTCGAAATCGCTCTAGCTGAGAAGGTTCTATACCCGGTGAAGGCAGGCATAAATAGTACAGAACACGAACAAATGACCCGCTTCTCTGCGCCAACTCGTGGAAATGCGGGCCTGCGGCGCGTTCGTCTCTGCTCTCATGCCGCGCCGTTTGTCCGCTCCACAACTTTGGAGGCTTCATGAAACTGATCGTTTCCACCGTCCGTAAACCACTTCGCGCCAGCAGACAGGCGGGGACGAAGATCCTCGTGACCGTCCTCTGGCTTGCCGCTCTTCTTTGCCTGCCCGCTACGGGCCTCGCCCAGGTACTCTACGGAACCATGACCGGAACCGTCACCGACAAGACCGGTGCGGTCGTGCCCGGTGTGACTGTGACCGTGACCAACCAGGGCACGGGAGCCGTCCGCACCACGACCACCAGCGCGCAGGGTGACTACCGGCTTACCAACCTCCCGCCGGGCACCTACACGATGTCCCTGCAGGAGACCGGCTTCGCCGGTTTCACGCAAAAAGACATCGTGATTGACGCTAACCGTGAGGCACGCGTCGACGTACCACTGCAACCGGCGGGCGTGACGCAGACGGTGACCGTGACCGGCGCTCAGCCGATCCTGCAGACGGAAACGGCGGAAGTGAATCATCAAATCACCGACGAGCAGATCGCGCAGCTCCCCATCACATCCAGCCAGGGCCGCAATTATCAGTCCCTCTATACGCTCATTCCCGGTGCCGCGGCCGTCCAAGAGCAGAACTCGACGGCCTCCAACCCGTCACGCGCCATGTCGCTCAACGTGAACGGCGTCGAAGACATGAGCAACACCACGCGCATCGACGGCGCGGTCAATACCTACGGCTGGCTGCCCTATCTGGTCGCATATGTTCCTCCGGCGGACTCGATCCGGACGGTCAACATCGTGACCAACTCATTCAACGCGGAGCAGGGCGTGGCCGGCGGCGCTTCCATCAATGTGATCACCAAGAGCGGCACCCGCAACTTCCACGGCAGCCTGTGGGAGTACTACCAGGACGCGGGGATCAGCGCGCGTCCCTATACGGCGACCCCGCAGGCGCAGCCCACAGTGCCGAAGAATATTTTCAATGAATTCGGCTTCTCGATCGGCGGCCCGGTTTACATACCGAAAATCCTCACCGGCAAAGACAAGCTTTTCTTCTTTCAGGATTTCGAAAGGACCACGCGGCGCCAGCTGATTACCGGAACCCAGACCGTCCCGACGACACCGCTGCTTACCGGCGATTTTTCGGCGGTAACAAACATCGGAGCTGCCAGCACCATCCTCTATGATCCGCAGCCCGGCGGCACCGGACCCTATCTGCCGCTCGGCTCCCGTCCTACGTTTTTGTCCGAATACGGTTGCAACTGCATTCCGGCATCTCGGGCATCGTCGGCCGCGCTTACGATGCTGGCGCTGCTTGATCCCATTTCCTCGACCATAACCAATCCCAACTATTCGAATCAGCTTGCCAACGACTTCCTGGGCAGCGGCACGCTGGCGTACAACCGCAACACGTCGGATTCGAGGATCGACTACGTTCCGAATGAGAGTACGACCGTGTTCGGCAGATACAGCATCGAGCCGTTTTCAGTTACCGACCCGCAGGAACTGGGCGCCGCCGGCGGCGGCACCTTTGACGGCGGCCAGCCGGGAGCCGCAAGCGGTCGCATTCAGAATGTCGGGCTCGGCTCAAGCCATGTCTTCTCTCCGAATCTGGTCCTAGATGCCGACTTCGGCTATACGCGCCAGGTCACCGGCGCACAGTCGACAGTCGATCTGGCTGCCGGCTACTACGGCCTGGATGTGCTGAATATCCCGGGCACAAACGGTGTCGGTACGAACTACATCGGCCAGCCGACCTTCGCGTTTGGAAACGTGTCCAATAACGGAGCCAGCACCGCATTCTCTTCGCTCGGGAACAGCAATGGCGCCAACCCTTTCCTCTTCCGCGATAACCAGTTCACCGGCGACGTGAACCTCAGCTGGACCAAGGGCGTCCACTCGATGAAGTATGGCTTCACCTACTATCACTTCGACCTGAACCACTTCCAGCCGACCAGCGGCGGCGGTGTCAGCAGCCCGCGCGGCGGCTTCCAGTTCCAGGGCGGGATGACGACCAATTCAGCCAACTCGATTACCGTATACAACACGCTTGCCGACATGCTGCTCGGCCTGCCTAACAACGGCACCGGCATCGCCGTGGCCAAGGAAACGCAGCTCACCAATCCCAATGCCCTGCGCTGGACCGAGATTGCCTTCTACGCGCAGGATCAGTGGCAGGTCAGCAACAAGCTGACCGTCACCTACGGAATCCGCTACGAATACTATCCTCCGCCCTATCGCGATCATACCGGCGTCTACCGGCTCGATCCCACTCTGCCGCAGACGGCCAACGTCATCGTGGGCGGCGTGGGCAGCGCGCCCTATAACGCCGGCTACGACATGGGATGGGGCACCATCTTTCCTCGCCTCGGCATTGCTTATCGCCTGAGCGACCGCTGGGTGGCTCGCACCGGATTCGGCATCACCTCCGATCCGGACAGCCTGCGCTTCCTGCGCGATGCGTTCCCGGAAGACCTGGCGCCGACCTACGGCGGAACCGCAACCGGTACGGTCGCGATCGATCCAACGACCGGCACGCCGCTAACCTTAGTGAACGGCATCCCGCCACCGGTCTTTCCCGATTTCTCCACCGGCTATGCGTCGCTCCCCGTCAGCGGATCCACCAACACCGCTCCAGCGGATTACCGCCGCGGCTACATCGAGAGCTGGAACCTCTTCGTCCAGGGCGATATCGGCTGGAAGACAGTGCTCAATATCGGCTACGTGGGAACGCGAGCGGTGCGCCAGCTTACCGGCTACACCCTCGATGCCGCGCCGTTGCCCAGCGGCTCAACGCTCTGCATGGCCAACGGACAATACAATCCGTCGTCGCCCTATTTCACCCACCCGCTGGGATCGAACCCGTGCAGTTTCAATGCCAACACGCTCATCAACACGGCGCACTGCGCCGGCGCTGCCAACCCCGTCTGCTACAACACGGGCGGCATTACTATGAACGCGCCCGCCTTCAGCGCGAACTACAACGGCATGCAGGCGCAACTGACGCGCAACGCCGGGCGCTCTTCGCAGTTCGGCCTCGTCTATACATGGTCGAAGGCGATGGACGACGAGGATAACGGCGCCGGGTCAGGCTCAGCCGGGACGGCATTCTCGTACCCGGCATATTTCCGTCTGAACCGTTCACTGGCAAGCTACGATCGCAAGAACAACCTCCAATTCTGGGGCATCTACACGCTGCCTTTTGGACCGGGGCAGAAGTGGGTTACCAGCGGCATTCCAGGGACAATCCTTGGCGGCTTCCAGCTGAACGGCCAGCTTAGCCACATCAGCGGCTCGCCCTTCTCGGTGAATCCGTCGTCGCAGACCATCAACTCTCCCGGCAACACTTTGTACGCCCAGTTGGTTAAGCCGTACCACCAGCTCGGCGGACACAACCGGACCCCAAACAACAGCGCTGTTTCCGGCGGAAAGGCGTGGTTCGATCCGACTTCCTTCGCCAACCCCACGCAGCCCGCCTATAACAAATTCCAGACGCCCTCGGAGATTGCTTCTCCGGTCTTCGGCAACACCACCCGCGACTCATTCCGCGGGCCCGGCCAAACCTACATCAATGCCAGCATCTTCCGCTCGTTCCACGTATATAAGGAAGCGGCCTTCCAGATTCGCTTCGAGGCCTTCAACGTATTCAATCACCCGATTCTGAGCAACCCGAACAACACGGTGGGCGGCAGCACCTTCGGCTACATCACCAGCTTCGGCACGACATCTCCGGGGGCGCCCCGCGTACTGCAGTTCGCCGGCCGCTTCAACTTCTAAAGATCTCTCCGGCGTGCTGTAAGGCGCCGGAGAGTTGCCTCATCGACCACCTCCCAGGAAGCTCTGATTAGTCTCCAGAGCTTCCTGTATTTTTTTGCCAGCAACGTTTCCCTGGTGCATACTTGAAGTCCCCTCGGGAGTGACGACGGCCGGCACGACGTAGCCACCCTCAACCTCGGCTGCCAATTGACTTGAAAACATGCGAACGGAGGGCGAAAGAGATGATCCTCACCATAGGAGACAGCGTCTGCTGGGGGCAGGGGCTGGCCGAAGCGCATAAGTTCGACTGCCTTTACGCGACTGCGAAGGGTTCGCCATTCACACGCATCGCCCATTCGGGCGCAATCATCGGAGCTAAGACCGACTCTTCTCCTGAAGTCGAGGACAGTGAAGTCCCGGTTGGTCCGCCGACCGTGTGGCAGCAGGTGTTGGCGCCGAGAGACTGGTCGCAGATCGATTTGGTGCTCTTAAACGGCGGCATCAATGACGTGAGTGTCACGCGAATCCTGAGTCCGTGGACAAGCATCAATCAGCTCAAGCACTGGATCGACCAGTTCTGTAACCAGGCCATGGCCACTCTCCTCACGACCGCGGCAGGACAGCTCACGGCACCCGGCGCGCGCATCGCCGTACTCGGCTATTTCCCCATCCTCAGCAGCCAGTCGGGCGGCAGTGAGACGCAGATGCGCTCACTGCTCGAAGTCTATGGCGTGGCGACCAGCTCGGTGATCGCGCAGAATCAGTTTTCTTTCTCCGCGCTCATACCCACCATCGTGAACAACTGCATCACCTTCTGGAACGGCTCCAACGCCGCGCTTCAGACAGCCGTCAACACCGCGAACGCCGCAGTGAAAGAGAACGTCTGCGTCTTTGTGCCGCTCCCATTCACTGAGGCCAATGCCATGTGGGCGCCGCAATCGCTTCTGTGGGAGCTCAATGCGCTCCTTCTACCCGAAGATGAAGTGTCGGGTCCGCGCGAGAAGGCATGCGAGGCGCTCTACGGAGACGTCGTCCACATCCCGCAGTGGATACAATGCGCACGGGCCTCCGCCGGGCATCCCGACGTAAAGGGCGCACAGGCAATTGCCGACGCGCTCGTGGCGGCGTTGTAACACGCGATTTATATGTAATCATTACCGGCACAATTAGGGAGCGCCTGAAATTCCCGCATTTCGGATGCCACCCTGCTCCCCTCGTGATCCACATTTCCAAGCCGGGTTTCCGCTCGTAACAGTTTTTGTTGCGAAATCGGCGAAACTTCCCTGCGAAGCCTGTGTTCACGCAGACGGCGCCTGGTCAGCCCATAACGGGGTCGGCCAGTATCGCTGGAACAAAATCAAAGCCAGCAGGTCTCCGGACACGCGTGGTATGTCGTGTTCTCCAGGGATTGTTGCTGCCTGATCTCATTCGAGGGCAAAGCTCGATCGCGGACCGCACGGGTGGTGCCAGCATCACGCTCTTCGTGTGTCCCAAAACAGCTGACGCCATCACAGGCGGCGTTTCACAATCCCTCGCGGCGCCTATCCCCCGGGACTGCGGAAGGAAGCAGCTATGTTCACACCGGCCAGAACGCGCATGCTCTCGCTATCGCTCGTCGTCACATTGATTCCCTCCCTCGCTCTGCTCAACGGATGCGGCACAACTGCCGGCAGCACCGGCAGTTCAGGCGGCAGTACCTCCAACACGAGTACCGGCCCAACATTTGTGATCGGCACAGACGCGCCGCGCGCCGGCGTGGTCTCCTTTTCTGTTCAGGTGATGACCGTTGACGCTATCGACTCGAACGGTAACTCAGTCTCGCTGCTCAGCGGTTCGCCCACCGTGGATTTCGCCCGCTACAACGGCCTGCAGACGCTGCTCGACATGAACAACGTGCCCCCCGGAACCTACAACAGCATCTCCGTCACCTTCGGCACGGGCACCATCGGCTATCTGCAAACCCAGTCCGCCTCGGCACCCACCATCCAAACCATGCCCGCCGTCCTCACCACTTCCACCGTGCAGCAGACGCTCGCGACGCCGCTGGTCGTCACGCAGACCGGCCCGGTAGGCATCCGGCTCGACTTCGACCTGTGGAAATCGATCCAGGTGGACAGCAACGGCGAGATCACCGGAATGGTCACGCCCACGCTCAACATCAAGGCCGTCGGACCGAGCGATCCGGGAGCCTACATCGACGAGTTCAATACCGCCGTCGTCAGCGTGAACGCGACCGGACAGTCGTTCATCGTGCAGGGTCCCCATGGCCGCCAATGGACTATCAACGTCAACGGCCAGACCGACTGGCAGAACAACGAAGGCCTCAGTGATCTGACCACGAGCAGCATCGTTCAGATCTCCGGCACGCTCGACCGCGCCGACTCGACCATTGACGCCGATGAGGTCGCCATCCTTTCGCAGGACGGCTTCTATGCCGCCGGCCAAGTCACTTACGTGCAGCCTGCTTCGGGCACGGCAAGCAGCTTCGACCTCTACGTTCGCGGGCTGCTGCCCACCACCACCGGCCTCTCGCTCGGCCAGATCGCGCAAGTTGACCTCGGCGGAAACGAGAAGTTCTTCATCTACTGGATGCACAACCGCTTTACCGAATTCCTCTTCAACTCCTCGACTCTGCTACCCGGCCAGCATGTAGCCATCGGCGGACCCGCATCGGGCGCAACCGATGCTGACGCGGTCACCTGCAAGCGCGTCGTGTTGCGCGGCTGGGGATTCGACGGCACCCTCGTCCCCGGCTCGGTAAATACCGGGGCGGGCACATTCCAGTTAAATGTCACCGGCTTCGCCGGACAACTCATTCCCGAGACGGTGACCGTCTACACCGACGATGGAACGCTCTTCCGCGACGGGCTTGGTGGCCTCAGCGACGTAAGCGGCACAACGAATCTCCGCGTCGTTGGCCTGCTCATCAAGGACCCGACATCAGGAGATGCCGTCCTGCTGGCGCGCTACGTCGACGAATTGAACTAAGTGGCCTGTTAACAGGCCGCCCTAAGTGTCTGGACTAACTTTCCGGAGCCGGTTAGCCGCTGGCTCCGGATTTTTTTGCGAACTCGAGGGCTCAGGGACACAAGTTCCATGCGGGTTTACACTTCTTGTCATGCCGCGTCTAGCTCCCCTCTTGCTTGCCGTCTCTGCCTTCACCCTCGTCGCCACCGCCCAGAAAACTTCTCAGCCGCAGCCGCAGCCCACTCCCATGCCGCCTCCTATTGTGGCGCCGGTGGACAAGCCTTACCCCGGGCCGATCCAGCTCTCGGTCGACATCACCGACATCACCGACCGCGTGGAGAAAGTCCACGAGGACATCCCCGTAGAACCCGGGACCAAGGGTCCGCAAACTAAGGAGCCGCGCGCTAACGAAATGGTTCTGCTCTATCCCGAGTGGCTTCCGGGCGATCATGCGCCCGAAGGGCCGATTTCAGCTCTTGCCGGCATCGTCACCACCGTCGACGGCAAGCGCGTGCAATGGGTGCGCGACCGCGTGAACATGTTTGCCTTCCACGTGCCGCTGACCGAAGGCGCAAAGACGGTGGGCCTCGACTTCGAGTATCTCTCGCCCATTAAACCAGCCGCAGGGCGCATCGAAATCTCTGACGCAATTGCAGACCTCGAATGGAACGAGGTCGTCATGTATCCGGCAGGATATTTCTCGCGCGATATTTCCGTGGACACCACGCTGAAGCTTCCCGCCGGATGGAAATATGCAACCGCGCTCGAAACCTCGTCGGTCACCGGCGACGCCATTCATTTCGCACGCACCACGCTGAATACGCTGGTGGATTCGCCGCTGTATGCCGGCCTCTATTCGAGCCGCGTCGATCTCTCTCCAACGCCGACCGATCCCGTGCATCTGAACATCTTCGCCGACAAGCCGGAAGACCTGAAGATGACTCCGGAAGAGCTCCAGGTCCATAAAAACCTGGCTGCGGAGGCTGACAAGCTCTACGGCTCGCACCACTACAACCACTACGACTTTCTCCTGCTGCTCAGCGACAAGGTGGGCGGCATCGGCCTCGAACATCATCAATCGAGCGAAGACGGCCTGGGTCCGGATTATCTGACCGACTGGGCCGGCGGCGTGCTCAGGCGCGATCTCCTCGGGCACGAGTACACGCACTCATGGAACGGCAAGTTCCGCCGCCCCGGCGATCTGTGGACGCCGAATTTCAACGTCCCCATGCGCAATGACCTGCTGTGGGTCTACGAGGGCATGACCCAGTACTGGGGCAACGTGCTCACCGCGCGCGCCGGCATGCGCACCGCCGAGCAGACGCGCGATATCCTCGCTGGCGTTGCCGCAGGATTTGCCATCAGCCCGGGACGCGACTGGCGACCTCTGGTCGACACCACCAACCAGGAGATCCTCTCGTCACGGCGTCCAGTGAGCTGGGTCAGCTACCAGCGCGCGGAAGATTACTACACCGAGGGCATGCTGATCTGGCTGGACGCGGATACTAAGATTCGCGAGCTGACTAACGATCAGAAATCGCTGGACGACTTCTGCAAGAAATTCCTCGGCGTCTACAACGGCAGCTTCATCACCTATCCGTACACGCTGGACGATATCGTCACAAGCCTTGAACGAGGTCGCCCCTTACGACTGGCGCAGCTTCCTCGAGCAGCGGGTCTACGATCTCCATTCAGAAGTGCCGATGAACGGCTTCACGCAGGGCGGCTATAAGCTCGTGTACACCGACAAGCCTGCGGAATGGCTGGACAAAGAACTGGCGAAGTTCGGCATCGCGGACTTCGCGACCTCGCTCGGCTTCTCCGTGGGCGCCTTCGGCAGGCGGGGCGGAGGCGAGTCAGGGGCGATCGGGAATGTTTACTGGGGCAGTCCGGCCTTCAAGGCCGGCGTTACGCCGGATATGGAAATCGTCTCCGTCAACGGCACGGCATACACGGGGAAGGTGCTCACCGACGCCATTCTGGCCGCCGAAAAGAATAAGAAACCAATACAGTTGCAATTTCGCAGAGATGACCGCTACCTGACGATCTCTTTTCCATACTACGATGGCATGCGCTATCCATCGCTCGAACGCGTTGAAGGCACGCCGAACCGTCTCGACGAGATCCTGGCGCCGAGCAAGAGCCCGTTGCCCTCAATGTGATCGCGATCTGATTCAGATATACCGAACGAAATGCAGCCGAGCCGGCAAAGAACGAATGCCGGCTCGTTTGCAAAGGGCACTCAGGCCGTGGGAGCCTGCAGGATCTGCGCCAGCGCGTGTAGGCGGATTGGCATCAGCCGGATTCTTGGCTGACGACGAGGCCGCCTCCACAGATGGTGCCATCGAAGAGAGCTTCGCCACATCCTTCTTCCCGAGGTTCGACTTCTGCGCGCGCGCGACGGCCTTGTTCAGAGCCGCGATCTGCTTGGTCGGCAGCCCTTGCGAGCGGCTAAGCTGGTCGAGGTACGCCTTGGCGACGATCAGATGTGACGGCCAAGTGATCTTCGGCTGATTCTGCACGTTGAGCTCGGTGAACTTGATCAGGTTGGCCGCGTCGATTTCATTCTGGGTCAGGTTTTTCGTCGGCGTCAGTTTGAATACATCCAGGCCGCGCGCGATCTCCGACCCATAGATGTAGCCGTTGTACCAGTACGCCGACCAGTCTCCGCCCAGGATGAGCGTCTTCGGATCGATCGGTCCGCGATCGAAGTACGCAATCTCATAGGGATGCGCCGCGTCGGTGAAATCCATCACCGAGATGCCACCCTGATACCACGCCTGCACTTCAATGTCGCGGCCGGGAACCGGAACGAGCGATCCGTTATGCGCCACGCAGTTTTCCGTCGGCCCCTGCGCGGCGGGCATCTTGTAGTAGCTGGCGAAGGAGAGCTTATCGTCCTTCAGGTTGAAGATGGCATCAGCGCCCCACTTGTTGGGATCTGTCGGACGGCAGCGCGGCTGCAGCCCTCCGCCCCACTCATCGGTGAAGACCACCTTCGTGCCATCATTTGAGAACGACGCCGAGTGCCAGTAGGAGTAGTTCGGATCATTCACCGCATCCACGCGCTTGGGATGCACCGGGTCCTTGATGTCGAGCAGAATGCCGTTGCCCGAGCACGCACCCGCCGCCAGGCCAATCGCCGAGTACACCGTGATGTCGTGGCACTGGTTGGTGTCGGCCGGCTTCTCCGCTCCCTTGTCGTGGCTGCCACCGTTGTTCAGTCCGTTGATCGCGCCACTGCGAGGATCGATAAAGACGCGCGGGCTCGACACAATCTTGGCTTCCTGCGGCGCGGCGATCGGCACCTTGATCACGTCGATGCGGAACAAGGATGTATTCGGGTCTTTGTCGGGAGCCTCACCCGAACATCCCGCCAGCTCTTCCGACTGCCGCACAAACGACGTCCCCGAGACATAGATGTAGACATTGTCCTTGTCGTTGGGATCGACGACCAGCGTATGCGTGTGCGATCCGCGGCAGGTCTGCACCGCGGCCACCTGCTTCGGATTCCTGATGTCCGAAATATCGAAGATTCTCACCCCGCGAAAGCGCTCCGGGCTGGCAGCCGGCAGCCTACGCTCGTGCTCATGCCCCGGCTCCGGCGGAGGCGGCGGCGGAAAGCCCTGCGTTCCGCAATCCAGCCGCCCGTTCGGCATCTCCACCGACATAAAGAGCAGATTCCCGTACACCGAAACATCGCCCTGCCCGCCAGGGCACACCAGTGAGGTCACCAGCGAAACCTTGGCCGGGTCGGAAATATCGTAGAAATTCACGCCGTAGAAGTTGCCCTGGAAGAGGTGATTGCCCTGAAATGCAAAATCGGAGTTCGCGAAGGCCAGTCCGGCAATCACCAGCTGCATCGGCTTGGGAATCCTGCTTACCATGGCGCCGATACCGAGCGTGCCGAGCGTCTTCTGAACGATCGGATCGTCCGGATTGGTGGTCGACAACTGAAAAGCCTCAGGCTTCTTGAGGAAGGTGACGTGTTCGATGCCCATCGCCGTCTCGCCGGCGTCGTAGAAGCCCGGCTTCAGGCTGGCGCGCGGATCGCTGGTATCCGAACCGGTCATGCCCGGCGGCAGCGGCGCCGGAGGCTGCGGCGCAAACGGGTCTTCTTCAGCGTGAGCGGCTGGGGCCGGCTTCGCCGCTGGAGCAGCGGAGTCCTGAGCCTTCAGAATTACCGTACAGGAACAGATCACGGCCACGGCGAAAATCGCGCCAGCCGAACGAAAAGCGAGAGCCCGCAAAGGGTTCATTGGTTCTCCTTCAACATGTTTTGCATAATCCTGATCTCCGCCCTCTGCCCGCTGTCCACATCGGTCGCAAAGTCGAAAAGGTCGGCATCCTGGCCGGCGCCCGGAGACGCAAACAGATCCTTCACCATCACCAGCGCGCCGCCGTGATGTTGAATCATCCCCGTCAGGAAGAGGCGGTCGAATTCCGCGCCCCGGGCCTGCCGCAACGCCTCCATCTGCTGCGGCGTCAGCATCCCGGGCATGAGCATCGCGTGGCCGTTCTTATCCATATCCGGCATCCCCGGCATCGCCATCGAGGTAGACTCGCCGCGCGCCACCAGCCAGCGCTTCATGAAAATGATCTCGTCGGACTGCGAGCGGCTGATGCGCGCCCCGATGGCGCGCACGTCTTTGTTCTCGGTGTGCGACGGAATCAGCGCCGTCATCTCCACCGCCTGCTGATGATGCATGATCATGCCCTGCATGAAGTCGATGTCAGCCTGTGAGGCGCGCGGAGCTACGGCCGATGTGGAGGGCGGAAGCACCTTGCTGGGAGCTCCCGGCGGCCCCGGCTCGACAATCGGAGCCGACGCCGACGAACCCGAACCCGCAGTCGCCTGTTGAGCCAGCGCGGCAGCAGCCGGCAAGCTGCAAAGCGCAGCGGCGATTACGCAGTTAAAAAACACCAGAGCCGGAACCCGGAAAGTAAGCGTCTTGCGGGCGGGGCCCGAAGAATCGAGCCTCAACCTCCCTGTCATCTCGGACATAATTGATGCTCCCACCCTATCACGACGACCATGCATTCTAGTAGGAAAGTCGTTCTCCGGGAGTGGGTCAGTTTGGCTCAGCCTGGAAGGACAACAGCCTGCAAACTATGGGCGAGCGACAGCAAATCTTAATGGAGCCCGATCCGTTTCATCCGGAATGAATCCATACCCCGCGACCCAACTCGTCTACGCTCGCCATATTACGGGAACTCTCTGCGGATGCGCTCCGGGTCGGGCGCGACTCCATCCGCAAGCGGCTTGTTCGATGCGAGCGTAACCAGAAGGCTTCGCCGGCGTCTACGCAAATAGGTAGTTGACTCGGCAATGATTTTTGCGGCCCGCGCATCAGAGCATCCGAATACCAGCCGATTTCAGGCTCAGCAAGACAACGCCGCTCGCCCTCAAGCACCGGCGATGCCTTCGCGCTCCTATTCAGTCATGGTTCTCGCTCCATCCGCCTCATTTGCAGAATCCGTCCGGGCGCATTGGAGGGAGTATCTTATGGAGGCCGCAGAGCTCGCCATGCTGATGTTCTCCATCTGCCTCTCCGGCGCACTGCTCTACAGCCGCGACTCGCCCTTGCGACACCTCTCGATTCCGCCTGCGGCGAAAGCTCTTCTCATGGGCCTGGCCGTCGCCTCCGCGACCTATCTCATCATTCGCTCGCCCTTCGGCCGCCGCTCCGGAGCTCACCTCAACCCCGCCATCACCGTCGCCTTTCTCTGGCTCGGCCGCATCCGCCCCTGGGATGGCCTCTCTTACATCGCCGCTCAGTTCGCCGGCGGCATCGCAGGCGTCTTCATCGCCGACCGGTTGCTCGGCCGTCTCCTCTCTGCCGAGCCGGTGCACTACGTCGTTACCCTTCCCGGAAAGTACGGCGTCGATCTCGCCTTTCTCGCCGAATTTCTCTTGGCCGCGCTGCTCATGAGCGTCGTCCTCTTCGCAACCAATCGCCGCAGCCTCGCGCGCTTCAGTCCGCTTCTGGTGGCCATCGTCACTGTCTTTTACTATGTTCTCTGCTCGTCGATTTCCGGCTTCAGCGTCAACCCGGCGCGAACGTTTTCTTCCGCATTCTTTGCCTGGATATGGCACGGTATCTGGATCTACTTTGCCGCGCCCTGTTTCGGCATGCTGGTCGCCGCTGCCATCTACGTGCGCATCATGGGTCCGGGCTGCGTCTACTGCGCCAAGATATTCCATGATCTCGAATCGCCCTGCCCCTTCATCTGCCGCTTCGAGCAGCTCATGGCGGGCGCCGGAAGCACAGGCCACGAGCGCAACTCCGGTTAAGGCGTTCGAACCCTGGATAACCACTTCAGCACCAGACGGTTCTGCTGAACTCGGCCCAAAAGGCCCCCCAAAAAGACTCACTCAGAACACGTTCCGGAACAACGCCCTCGCACTCCCCCGAATCATAGGTACGGAGGAGCCAACATGAGATCTTTCCCCAGAATCTTCGCACTTTCCACCCTCGCCCTCACTCTCACCACCGGACTCGCATTTGCCCAGGATCATCCTGAAAACCAGAAGTATGTTCACCATCCGGAATGGAAGAAGGGCTACCACATGGAACATAACAACTGGGACCGTGGTGAACGCGTCGACTGGCATGCGCACCACCTGAAGCAACCACCCAACGGTTACGAATGGCGGCAGATCGACGGCAATTTTGTCCTCGCGTCTTCTGATGGCGTCATCTCAACCGTCGTTGTCGCCCGTTAATTTCAAGACAATCCATTCCGAGACACAGCCTTTCCAAACTGTCTGAGCGCCCTGGACATCCTGACCTTGGCTCACCGAACAAAAATTCTTCATCCACACGCGCCGGGATGTCCAGTCCCGGCGCATACATCAATGCGGTTTCTTAACTGCCCCTCACCTGCTCGATATATCTCTTCGCATCGAACTTCTTCCCCGTCGACGCGCCCGACATATATCGCACCGTCCCGAAGATCGGCCGGTCGAACCAGGGACGGTCATGCACCCCGCCCATCGCCCATGCAATCCCGCTGTAGCCATTTGGATCGCGTCCGTCGAGCTCATATTTATCATTCAGAACCACCGCCCACTCCCACGCCAGCGCCGGGTTGGGAGCCCATTCCAGAATCTTCTTCGCCCAGTACATACGCAGATAGTTGTGCATCCATCCCGTCTTCACCATCTGCATCTGAGCCGCGTTCCACAGCTCATCGTATGTCTCGCCCCGCTCCATCTGCTCGAGCGTGTACACCGGATCGCGCCTGTCCCCCACATGCTCCCGCAGCGTCTTCTGCGCCCACTCTGGAGCGCCCTCGATCGAGTCATAGTTCGAGACATGCTTTACGAAGTTCACTGAAATCTCCCGCCATCCGATCAGCTCGTTGAAGTACACATCTCGCGCCGCCGCCGTCGCGTTGCCCTCGCGCACCGCTTCCTCACACGCCAGCGCAATCGTCACCGGGCTGACATGTCCGAAGTGCAGCCAGGGAGACATCCTGCTCGTCCCGTCCGCCTCCGGATGGTTCCGCTGTTTAGCATAATCGGCCAGTCCGTGCGCGACAAAGTGCTTCAGCCGCTTCAGCGCCGCATGCGTCCCGCCCGTGAAGTTGTCCACCGGCTTCACCGACCGGTCTAGATTCCTCCACCCTTCTGTAACATTATCGGTTACATAACAGCTCTCAAAGCCGCGCGGCCGCTCCCATGCCTTCTTTGCTTTCGTTTTCGGCATCGGCGCGAGGTACTTCGGCATCTCCGCCAATAATTTCGGCCGCATGATGTGCAACATGTATTGGTGCTTGGGAAACACTGCCGAGGGCACGACAACGTCCGCATCCACTGTCCAGAAGGGCAACTCCAGCCGCTTGGCCAACACCCTCCGCCACCGCTCCGGTTCGCGGCAGGGATTCTCATCCCCCACGACCATCGTTGCGCCCACTTCGGCCAGCAGCTTTTCCAAAGAGTTGTGCGGAGTCCGCCTGACTACAAACGACACATTGCGCTCGGCCAGATCCTCCTCGATATCCCGGAGACCCTGGTTCAGGAACGCATAGTGGCGCAGATTCGCATGAGGAAAATTTGAAATCGCCGAGAAGAAGACCACCACCGGCAGATCGAGCTCGTTGCCGATCTCAATTGCCAAATCTACCGCCGGATTATCGACGCCGCGCTGCGCCCGCTGCATCCAGTAGACGACGCACTGGGCGTCCTTGAGCTGAGCACCGGGCCGCCGTATCGTCACGCGCGGATTGTCAGCCAGCTTTCGGAGAAACTTGGGAGCGGATTCTTGTTCTTTCGCGTGCGCCATCAGCATCTAGTTCCAGTTCTCATACTAGACAGCCCGCAGCTCTGCCCCGGCCTGAATTCATCCTGCTTTTGGTTCACCCAAAATAAGTAGCGCTGCCGTTCTCTGCGTCGAAACAAATCCTTCAACTCTCTTCCAACAGCGCCACAACCTCCTCATGACCCATCTTTCTCGCCCATGCCATCGGAGTCGCCCACGGCTCCGCGTCTGCTTCGTGAACGGGTGCGCCGCGCCGCCGCAACTCCTCAACCAACTCTTTCCGGCCCCATCGGCACGCCCACCCCAGCGGAGTCGATTTCAGCAGATCGTCCCGCAGATCGAGCCTTGCTCCGTGGTCGATCAGCATCGAAGCGAATCGTGCTCGGTCATGCCCTGACAGAGAACTACGCCGCGCCGCCGCAAAGTGAAGCGGTGTCTGCCCGTAGCGTGCGATGTTCGGATCGACGCCGTGTTCAAGCAGCGCCTCCATGCTCTTGAAATGGCCTTCATTCGCCACCGAATCTCCACCCGCGCCGCGAATCGGCTGAATGAGAACCCAGTTCCAGCGAGGATCGTTTAGCGACCAGCCAAGTTGCGGCAACGCCAGCCTAACGATCTCCGGACACCCGTGATCCGCTGCCGACCACAGCAGTTCGCGAACCGTCTCCTCGTCCTGATTCGCCGCCAGCATCTTTTGCGCCTCTGCGATGTCGTGCATCTCCGCAACCATGTATGGATGCATCCTCGCGCCGCGCTCGAGCAGCAGCTTCTTCACCGAATCATCCTTGTGATTCCACGCATTGCGCAGCGGCCATCCTGATGCATAAACATTGGCATTCGGATCAGCGCCCCGGTCGAGCAGCAGCTTTGCGATGGCGAAGTCGCCCGCCAGCGCCGCATGCCACAGAGGCATTCCCCGGCTTTCCGTCGGCTCTTCCAGCTCTTCAAGAAAGATCCGCTCATTCACGTCCGCGCCGAGATCAAGCAGTAGGCGAACAATCTCCGCCTGGCGATGCTTCACTGCCACCGTCACCAGGCCGCCATCGCTGTTTATCTCGCGCAACAATCCCGGCTCCGCCTCAATCAACTCCCGAACACGAACTTCATCCGCCAGCGCGACCGCACCGCGCACCGTTAGCTCCGCGCCGTGCTCCAGTAGCAGCCTCCCCGTGTCAGGAAACCGCCGCGCCGCATCATTGCCCGGGTAAGGAAGCGGATCAACGCCAAGAGCTGCATGATCGAGCGGCGTCAGGCCGGCAGGGTCTTTCTTGTGAGCATTCGCCCGTCGTTCCAGAAGCCACGCCACCAACTCAGTGTCATTTTTCCGCGCAGCCAGGTGCAGCGGTGTCCTCCCATCGCGATCGCACGCCTGAATCAAAGAAAGATCAGCCTCGATTAGCCGAATCGCCATCGCCCTGTCGCCACGAGCGATCGCCGCGCTGATCTGGTCCTGCGCCGGAGAAACGGTGGCGTTCAGACAGCTCATCTCCTCGCGCCGATGCCGCTCCTCTTCTTCGATGACCGCGACCACATCGGCGTATTCGCGCTCCTGTGCCAGTGCCATTGCGGTCGTTGCATCCCGGTGTGGAAAGATTCCCTTGCGCGCATCGGCGCCCGCTTCCATCAACAGCCGCACCATCGCCACATCGCGCCGCAGAACCGCGTGGTGAATCGCCCGGTGCTCGTCGTTCCCAGCCGTATCCATGCCCGCCAGTTCCGGACGGCTCCCCAGCATCGACCGCACCCGCGCAAGATCGCCGCTTCTCGCTGCCCCCATGAACCGGGCGACGTTGGCTCCATCGACAAATGCCTTCAGCTTCAGCCAACTCGCAAAACCGTATGCGCGCGCGAGCACCCGCTGAGCATCGCTGAGCGCAAAGCTCTCCCTGTCCGGCTTCAGCTCGAACCGGTGAACCTCCGCAACCGCGGCGGCATCGCCCGAACGATAGCCTTGGAGAAGTTCCTTGGCTTGCTTGCGTAATTGTTCGAGATTCGGCTGCTCCGGCAGGCGGCGCGGAGATAGAGGCTCCGAAGAAACAGAGCCCGAGGAAACAGGTGTACTACGGCGATCAGCCATGAGCATCTCCTTTCGATCACTGCCCGCTGTCCGCGTTTCGGGCTCAAAAGAAGATTGCCGTCAGGTTGTCAGCATCCAGATCGTCGATGGGCTCAGCCCTGCCCGCGGACACGGAGGCGTCCGATACGCCGAACTGAGTATACCGCGGCGGCTATCGCGCAGCACCTCACAGGTCCTCAAGCGGGCGAGCCCCTTCATTAAGTTTGACTTTGCCTCATCGTGGGATTTGGTCGACAATTGAGCTCATGGACAAGGGTCAGGTTATCCAGACGTTGCGCGCTCACCGCGACGAGCTTCGCGCCGCCGGCGTCGTGCACTTGTCTATCTTTGGCTCGGTTGCGCGCGGAGATGCCTCTGAACAATCCGATGTCGATCTCATTGCGGATTTCGATAAGTCCCGGCGCCTCACGCTAGTCAAGATAGGAAGCCTGCAGCACCGCCTCAGCGAGCTGCTCGGCGCAGAGGTCGAGCTCTCGTCAGCCGACTGGATGCGGGAGCCTGTACGTTCGAAGGCGCTTCGCGAGGCCGTCCTTGCCTTTTAGGGACAACCAGACCCACCTTCGAGACATTCTGGGAGGCATCGAGCGCATAGAGGCATTCGTCGCCGGCATGGATCTCGATGCCTACAGAATCGATGAATTGCGAAAGTCCGCCGTTGAGCGTCAACTTCAGATCATCACCGAAGCCGCGAAGAGACTTGGTGAGGACGCCTATGCCCTATGTCCGGACGAGGATTGGAAGGGCTTCTGCCGTATGGGCGACATTCTCCGCCACGGCTATCACAAGATTGATGATGAAATCATCTGGAACACAGTGAAGGATGAATTGCCAAAGATGCGGGAAGCGGTTCTGAAGGCGCTACGGCAAAACTAATCGCGCCGAGGGCGCTTATGCCTGGAAGCCCTACCACAGCCCCCACGCCCGGCTGATGTAGTCCGTCAGGGTCATCGTGATCAGTACCGCAAATGTGAAGATTCCGGCCGCGACCGTTAGCTTGGTCAGCCGCGAGCTGTACTTCACGTGCATGAAGAACAGGATCACCAGCACCGCCTTGATGCAGGCGATGGCCAGGGCAACCACCGCGTTGAAGGCATACATGTCGATGAAGGACGCGCCCACCGTGAGCGCCGTAAAAAACAGCAGCGCCCCGAAAATTACGAGGTATACCATCGGGCCGACAACGTGCTCCGCGTGATGGGTTGGCTCGGTGTCGAGTATTTCCTTCTGCGTCAGTTCAGCCATCGTTGCCTCAGCTTCCTATTCCCCGCGCTTTAATCCCTGTTCCCTGATCCCTATTTCCTGTCACTGATGCCGGCTGATCAAATACAGAAGCGGGAACAGGAAGATCCACACAATATCGACGAAGTGCCAGTACAGGCCGAAGTTTTCGATCGTCGTCATGTGCCCCTGCGTGTACGCCCCCGCCCATGCCCGCACCACAAGGATGAGGAGGATCGACACGCCGACGATCATGTGCAGCGCATGCATGCCCGTCATCGCGAAGTACAGCGAGAAGTAGACCTGCGTCTTCTCCGCCATATCCGGTGGCAGCGGCTTGTCATCCGGATAATTCGGATCTACGCGGGTGAATCCTGCCGCGCTGAAGTTCAGCCCTGGAACGTGATGCTTCTCCCACTTCTCGTGGTACTCCACCGCCTTGATGCCAAGGAAGACGCAGCCCAGCACAATCGTTGCCAGCAGCCAACCCACCAGTGCCTTGCGCCAGCGCATCTGGGACGCGTAGACCCCCATGGCCATGGTGAAGCTCGAGCAAATTAGCACCGCGGTGTTCGTCGCGCCCAGCACGATCGACAACTGGTGACTCCCAGCCACGAACGCCGGGTAGTACCAGTTGCGGTAAATCAGATAGGCGGTGAACATGCCGCCGAAGAACATGATCTCCGTCAGCAGGAAAAGCCACATGCCGAAGGTCGAGGTCTCCTTCTGCTGCTCCAGATTCGCAAAGTGGTGCCGCAGATACGGCGAATGCTCGTGCTCCGCGTGCGCTTCCGGATGGGTTGCGATCGCCTGGCTATCCAACGGTCTGCACCTCATGTTTGGTCTTGTTTGCCAGCCACTCGTAGTCGTAGGCTTCGTAGTCGATCACCGGCGTCTCGACAAAATTTTCCGTCAGCGGTGGCGACTGTATCTGCCACTCCAGCCCCGTAGCCTGCCAGGGATTCGACCCCGCGATCTTGCCGTACTTGAGCGACCATCCCAGGTAGAGCAGCGGCAGCACGTAACCCACTCCGAGCACCGTCGCGCCCGCCGTCGACAGCACGTTCAGCACCTGGAACTCCGGCGGATACGCCGCATACCGGCGCGGCATGCCCAGGTAGCCCAGGATGAACTGCGGGAAGAATGTCAGGTTGAATCCGATGAACGTGGTCAGCGCCGCCAGCTTTGACAGCCCCTCGGGATACATGCGCCCCGTCATCTTCGGCCACCAGAAATGAATCCCGGAAAGGAACGCCATCAGCATGCCGCCCACCATCACAAAGTGGAAGTGCGCCACGATGAAGTACGTCTCCGTCAGGTGAATATCCATGCCCATCGTGCCCAGGAAGACGCCCGTCAGCCCGCCGATGGTGAACAGTCCCATGAAGCCGAAGGCGTAGAGCATCGGTGTCTCAAAGGTGATCGAGCCTTTGTACAGCGTGAACGACCAGTTGAAGATCTTGATCGCCGAAGGCACAGCCACCAGCATCGTCAGCAGCGAGAAAACCAGCGCCGAGTAGTTCGACACACCCATGATGAACATGTGATGCGCCCAGACGAAGAATCCGAAGACCGCAATCGCCACCGATGAGAACGCGACCGCTGTGTATCCGAAGACCCGCTTGCGCGAGAATGTGCTGATCACCTCGGAGATGACGCCGAATCCAGGCAGAATCATGATGTACACGGCCGGATGCGAGTAGAACCAGAATAAATGTTGGAATAACAGCGGATCGCCGCCCTTTGTCGGGTCGAAGACCCCGATGCCGATCACGCGCTCCAGGATCACCAGCACCAGCGTGATCGCCAGTACCGGGGTGCCCAGCACCATCAGGACCGACGCCGCATAGTGCGACCACACGAACAGCGGCAGGCGAAACCAGGTCATGCCCGGCGCGCGCATGCGGTGAATCGTGACAATGAAATTCAGTCCGGTAAAGATCGAGCTGAAGCCCGCGATAAAGACCGCCAGCCCGGCGGTGATCACGTGCGTATTCACGTAATGCGTGCTCAGCGGAGTGGTGAAGGTCCATCCCGTGTCCACGCCACCCAGCGTCAGCGCGGTCAGCAGGAAGATGCCCGCAACAACATACAGATACCAGCTCAGCAGGTTGATCTTCGGAAATGCCAGGTCCTTGGCGCCCACCATGATCGGAATCAGAAAGTTGCCGATCGTCGCCGGCACCGACGGCACAAGGAACAGGAACACCATGATGATGCCGTGCATGGTGAACATCTTGTTATACGTGTCCGCCGCCATCAGGTCGCTCGGCGGAGTCAGCAGCTCCAGCCGGATCATTCCCGCGAAGAAGCCGCCGATAAAGAAGAAGATCGTGATCGAGATCAGGTACAGGATCGCGATCCGCTTGTGATCTCCCGTCAGCAGCCAGCTCTTCAGCCCGTATTCCTCGTTCAGATAGGACCGCTTCGGCAGCGTGGCCGTCGCCTGGTCCGGCAGCATAACAATTGTGCTCATGGCTTCACCATTCCCGGCGCAACCGGCGCCGTGTGCGGAGCCGGGTTCTGCACCTGGCTTTGCACCTGGCTCGTATTCAGCGTCTGCTGAATACGATAGTTGGAGTTGAGTTGTTTAATATATTCCACCAGGTCGATCATTCCTTCTTCGCTGATCTGCCCCTGGTATGTCGGCATGATCGGCGCATAACCTGCAGTCGTGTGCATCGTCGGATTCAGAATCGAGTCGCGCAAAAAGGCTTCATCCACAGTCGCGTACCCGCCGTTCGTGAGCTGCACCTTCGTCATATATGAGGACGCAAGATTCGGCCCGCGCGCATTCGCCTCGCCCGAGTGGCAGGCATTGCAGCCCAGGCTGGCAAAGAGCCGCTCGCCGTTCTGTGCCAGCGACATCCCGCTCGTCGAGCTCTCGGTCCACGCCTTGTAGTCCTCCGGCTTCATCACCGTCACCCAGCCGATCATCTGCGAATGCAGCGTCCCGCAATACTGCGTGCAGAAAAGGTGATACGTGCCCACCTGCGTCGGCGTGAACCACACAGTCGTGTACCGCCCGGGAATCGCTTCGCGCTTTACGCGAAACGCCGGAATCGAGAAGCTGTGAAACACATCCTGCGAAATCAGCGTCAGTTGCACCGGCCGGCCCAGCGGCACATGCAGTGCGTCGATTTCGTGCTGGCCGCCCGGATGCTCCGCCTTCCACATCCACTGCTTGCCCACCACGTAGATGTTCATCGCGTTAGTCGGCGGATTGTAGATCCGGAAATAGAGCAGCGCGCCCCACACGAAGCAGATCATGAACAGCGCAAGCGGAATGAGCGTCCACGTGGCTTCAAGCAGCGTCGAGCCCTCGATCTGCGTGGCCTCGGGATTGCGCTCCTTCCGGTAAAGCACTGAGAAGCCCACCACCAACCCCAGCACCAGCGCCATGCCCACCAGCGAAATCAGGACCAGAAAGAAATACAGAGCGTCCGTCTCGGGAGCGATCCCCGACGCTTCGGGCGGAAACAGCGCGAAGTGCGTGAGCCAATTAACGAGAAATTGCCAAAGTACTGGACTTATAAAATGCATCGTTCCCTTTTATCCGTTTGGGTATTTCCTGTCTCGCTCCAGATCATGCCGGAACATGACCGTCATGTAACCACCCAGGCCGAACACCGTGATCAGACAACCAAGCTGCACCACCCGCGCAATCACCAGGCTGTGCCGGTTCAGCTTCGGATCGTAGCGGTAGCAATAGGTAAGGATCGTATCCACCGGCGAGCCGATCTTGCCCGCCGAAGCCTCCACCAGCCCCATGCGTAGATCATTCGGCGGATACTCGACCCCCAGGTAATACTGCGCAAGCTTCCCATCGGCGGTCAGAAGCTCGATCGCGCTCGCGTGCGCAAACTGGTTCATCCGGCCGTCCGGCCCCGCCATCTTCACATAGCCGAAGCCGACCGCATTCGCGAGCTGGCTGATCGCAGCCTGTTGCCCGGTCAGAAAATGCCAGCCCGCCGCCGTCTCCGGATGCCCGTACCGCTTCAGATACAGAGCCTTTTCTTTCGCGGCCATCTCCGGCGTCTCCGTCGGATCGATGCTGACAAACACCACATCGAAATCCTTGCCCGGCTTGAACTTCACCATCATCAACGCACTGACCAGCCCGTCGATCTCTTCCGGGCAGAGAATCTTGCACTGGTAGTACACCAGCGACATCACCACTGGCCGCTTGCCGAAGTAATCCCCCAGCCTGACTGTCTTGCCCGTTTCGTCGCGAAACTCCCCGTCGAGCGGAATCTGCGTGTTCAGCTTCTGCGTAATCTTGACCTTGTCCAGGATCACCGGCGGATGGTCGCTGACATCGCCCATCTGCTTGTCGCCATAGCTCGAAACCTGGCTGCGAGACAACGGGGCCGTCAGGCAGACGAAGCCCAGCGCCAGCAGCCCCATCGCTGCTTTCACCGTCCGCCGTCTTTTATCTGCGCTCCGCATCTTGGTAATCCTGTTCCCTAATCCCTGTTACTGATTATTCGCCTTGCTGGAGGCCTGCTCGCCTGCCGCGCCCGCCGGTCCCATCTCCTGTTGCTCATACCCTGTCCTCGCAAAGCCGTCGGTCAGCGGCATTGACACTACCGGCTTGCTGTCCCCCGCCATCAGCTTTTCGGTCTCCGCTGGCTGTTGCGCTACTGGCAGCCCGCGCTGCGCAATCAACTCCATCGCTCGCTCGATGGGAATCCTCACCTTGGTATGCGAATCGTCTACCCAGCTGTAGTGGTCGAGCAGCAGGTCCTCCCGCGCATGCAGAATCACCAGGTCCTGGTTGCCGTCATCCTGTTGCAGCCGGGGCGTTGGGAACGTCTGCGTCAGTTGCTGCAGCCGCTGTTGCACCTCCGCCGGATTCGACTCCATATGCTTCAACTTGCCCGACGGGGCTGCCGTCGAGGCGTTCCACTTATTCGGCGGCCCGTCGGCCTTCTTCAAGATGTTGTTAAATACGATGCCCAGCCCGTAGCACAGGACAAAGAAGACGCCGACCGAGATGAACAGCCCCGTGAGGAAAACCATGATCCCCTGCACGCTTACGTCGGTGACTTCATAACCCTCCTTCATGGAGGCTTTTTTGTCGTGCGACTCGTGTTCGTTAGGCGTGTGCATGTTCAACCTCCAGAATCTCCTCGAGGTGCGGGTCGTTGGTCGCGATCAGCGGCCGCTGCTTGAGCTGCGTGAAGAAGTACGCCAGCCAGAAAGCCACCAGCGCCACCGGCAGAGCGATATACTCCAGCATCCCCACGCTGAAGTGCAGGTTCCGCGCCGCATCCTTGAAGTTGGGCTCGATCAGCCACCACAGGTCCCAGGCGCGCGCGAAGATCATGATGCAGCAAACCAGCGCCAGCCGCTTCTTAATCCGCTTCAGGCTGCTCGACAGCAGCAGCGTGAAGGGGAGCAGCCAGTGGAAGATCACATCCAGCGTCGCGATCACGCCCCAGTTGCCGCGGATGCGGTCCAGATACCACGGAATCTCTTCCGGCGAGTTACCCGACCAGATAATCAGGAACGCCCCGAAGGCCAGGTACATATTCAGCATCGTGAAGGCGAAGCACAGCTTGCCCATATCGTGCTGTTCGGTATTGCGGAAGAGCGTCTTGATCGGCTCGGCCTTCGACAGACCGATCAGCGTCAGGATCGACAGGGGCAGCACCGCGTATCCCTGCGCCACCAGGAACTGGAAGCCATACACCGTCGAGTACCACGTCGGGTCGAGCGACATCACCCAGTAAATCACCACGCCGAAGAGCAGGAGGGAGTAGAACAGAGTCCCGAAGCCGCTCAGGTTCTCAAATTTCGTCCGCCAGTAGGCCACGTTCGGCGCACTGTCGGCGTCGCGCTTGAGCGACCACCGGTTCAGCAGCGTGATATACAGCGCGAGAATCGCATACACCGCCAGCGAATAGACCCAGAACGAGGTCACATTCAGGATGGCATGCTTGTAGTGGATCGCGTGCGCCTGGTCGTGCGTGATCAGCCCGTTCTTCAGTGCCGTCGCCCAGTCCGAGTACTTCGCCCAGAGATACAGCTTTCCGAACGACGCCCCGAAGATGCCCACCGGCAGGAACATCAGCAGGACCAGCGGCCAGGTCCGTGTCATCGCTTCCAATGGACGCCGGATGATCAGACCCCACTTGCCGCCCGACAGATACTGCACCATCAGCAGCACCAGACCGCCGAAGCAGAAGTTGAAGCACATCATGTAGCCGTGCAGCCAGGCGCGCAGAAAGTGGTTCCAGTTGTCGCCGCTCAAAAAGCCGAGGATGACGCCGATGACCAGGAAGACCACCCCCGTGATCAGCGCGCGGGTGCGCCAGACATCGACAAACGCCGGTGCATTCAGCTCCGTGGGCATTGTCTTCGCGTGATTTCCGTGTCCCATGCGTTTCCTTATTTCGAAGCCGTCTATTGATTAGGCGCAGCGTCTTTGCTTGCGCCCGTCTTTGCCGTTCCTGAATTCTTCGGAGTCTGAATCGTCGCGTTCGGGGCATTGGCCGCTTTGGCCGGAGCCTCCGCCGCTATGCCCGTCTCCGGCGACGCTTGCACATAGGTGTCCGTCGGCAGCGGCCATGCCTTTGCATAACTTGCCGGAAGCCCTTCCTTCTGCGCAATGTCCTTCAGGTCCTCGACCTGCGTTCCCGCCGGCACATCCGCCTGCGTCCCGCTCTGGCTCAGCTGCAGCGCGCGGATATACGCTGCCACAGCCCAGCGGTCCACGGGCGCGAGCTGCGAAGAATAATCCGGCATGGCACCGTAGCCATTCGACATCACAAAGAAGTAGTGGCTCAGCGGCTCGGCCAGGCGCTTGGCGTCGTGGAAATTCCCTGCCGGCTTGTACCCGCGCTCGACGATCATGCCCAGTCCGTTGCCGACCCGCGAGTGGCACGGCGTGCAGTAGACATTGAACCGCTCCTGCCCGCGCTCCAGCACTTCGAGCGTCACCGGAAATGGCATCTCATTCTGCTCCTTGCCGTCCACCAGCCCGGTGTAGAAATACTCGTCCTCGTGCAGCTGCCCGCGCGCCACCGTGCCCACCACCTGCGGACGTGCCGACCGCCCGTCGGCAAACATCTCCGATCCGCGCTGGGGAATCATCTTCGGCTGGTCCTGCATGTCCTGGCGGCATCCAGCCACGAACATCATTGCGATCGCACTGGCCATCACCGTCAGCGCGCGAACCCTCTGCCCTCTCTGTGGTGAATCCAGTGGCGCGGGAACGCTGAGCCCTGCGCTCTGTGCTCTGAGCTCTGTCTTAATACTCCACCTCCACCACCGAAACCGGCGCAAAGCCCTCGAGAAACGTCCGCGTCTCTGCCGCCTCGAACTTTGGATCCGTCGCTTCAAGACACAGGAAAAACTTGTCGCTGGTCGCGCCGCTGCGGAAGTTCGGCGCATTGAACAGCGGGTGATACACCTGCGGCAGCCCGTTCAACGCCAGCATCCCGAAGCACGCCGAAAGCCCGGCGAAGAGAATCGTCCACTCGTACGCGGGCACAACGAACGCCGGCCAGGAAAAATATGGCCGCCCGGCAATATTCAGCGGATACGCCCAAAGCGAAATCCAGGTCTCCAGCAGGAACATCGCACCCAGCCCCAGCAGCCCGCCCACCAGGCAGACCAGCGAGACTTCGTTCTTGTGAAAGCCGATCGCCTCCGCCGCCTCTTCCACCGGATACGGCGTATAGCAATCCATCCGGCGGTATCCGGCCGCATAGGCGTTCTCCGCCGCCCGCACCAGCTGCGACGGCGTTTCGAATTCGGCCAGCAGGCCGTAGGTTCCTTCGCGTACAGGCATCAGTCACCTGCCTCCATTTGCGGTTCAGCTTCCGGCCGCACCTTCGCCTGCGGCAGCATCATGCGAATCTCCGACATGGGAATCATGGGCAGGAAGCGGATAAACAGGAAGAACAGGAAGGTAAACAGCCCCAGCGTGCCCGCGAAGGTCGCATAATCCCACCGCGTCGCCACATACGATCCCCACGAAGAGGGCAGGTAGTCGCGGTAGAGGCTGGTCACGACAATCACGAAGCGCTCAAACCACATGCCGGAGTTGATGATCAGCGACATGATGAAGATCAACAATGGATTCGAACGGAACTTCCTGATCCAGAGCAGCTGCGGCAGCGCGATGTTGCAGGTAACCAGCACCCAGTACGACCACCCCATCGGCCCGAACATGCGGTTCCACATCATGAAGTATTCCCAGTGGCTCGCCGAGTAGCAGTACGACATGAAGACCTCGGTCGAGTAGCCGTATGCCACAATCAGCCCCGTCGCCAGCATCACCTTGCCCATGTTGTCGATGTGCCGGATCGTGATCAGGTCTTCCAGGTGATAGAACTTGCGGATCGGGATGGCCAGCGTGATGACCATCGCGAATCCCGAATAAATAGCCCCGGCGACGAAATACGGCGGGAAAATCGTCGTATGCCAGCCCGGTAAGAGTGCTACAGCGAAATCGAAGCTGATGACCGTGTGTACCGAGAGCACCAGCGGTGTTGCCAGGCCGGCCAGCAGCAGAGAGGCCGTCTCATACCGCACCCAGTGCCGCACTGACCCGCGCCACCCCATCGCCAGGATTCCATAGAGGAACTGCGCAGGCTTCGACTTCGCCCGATCGCGCAGCGTCCCCATGTCGGGGATCATTCCCATGTACCAGAAGACCACCGAGATCGTCGCATACGTCGACACCGCAAAGACGTCCCACAGCAGCGGCGAGCGGAACTGCGGCCAGACGTTCATCGTGTTCGGATAGGGCAGCAGCCAGTACCCCAGCCATGGCCGCCCGACGTGGATCACCGGGAACATTCCCGCGCACACCACGGCAAAGATCGTCATCGCCTCGGCGAAGCGGTTGATCGAGTTGCGCCAGCCCTGCTTGAACAACAGCAGAATCGCCGAGATCAGCGTGCCCGCGTGGCCGATACCGATCCACCACACAAAGTTGATAATCGCGAAGCCCCACGCCACCGGTATGGTGATGCCCCAGATGCCGACGCCGCGCAGGAACAGCCACGTCACCGCCGTCAGCAGCATGAGGACGAAGCCCCCGGCCAGCGTGAACCCGGCAAACCAGCCCAGCGGCGTGTGCGGCGTGAGCACGATCTGCGATATCTCTTCGGTGACGGACTTGAAGGTATGCCCCGGCGCAATCACCCGGTATTCCCCGGTGACGGGGTCGAGCATCGGATCGTTCACCTGTGGTTCTTTCGTCGCCATCCCTCTAACCTCTCAGCCTCGACCTCACTCTTGTCATCCCGCGAACCCTCCGAGCGCCTTCGACAGCTCCTCGTTGATGTTCAGCACCTCGGCCACGTAAGTCGTGCGCGGACGCGTATCGATATCCGCAAGCACGCCGTAGCTGCGCTCCTGCTTCTTCAGCTTCGCTACGCGGCTGTTGGCATCGTTGATATTGCCGAAGACAATCGCATCCGCCGGGCACGCCTGCTGGCACGCGGTAACGATGTCCCCATCGCGGATCAGGCGATTCTCCTTGTCCGCCTGTATCTTCGCCGCGCTGATCCTCTGCACGCAGTAGCTGCACTTTTCCATCACGCCGCGGCTGCGTACCGTAACATCCGGGTTGCGCATCAGCTTCAGGCTCTCGGTCTCGTAATCAGAGTAAAGAAGGAAGTTGAACCGCCGCACCTTGTAAGGGCAGTTGTTCGAACAATAGCGCGTGCCCACGCAGCGGTTGTAGACCATCATGTTCAGGCCTTCCGGCGTATGCACCGTCGCCCCCACCGGGCAAACCTGCTCGCACGGAGCGTTCTCGCAGTGCTGGCAGGCCATCGGCTGGAAGTGCGCCCGCGGAGCCGCGAGGTCGCCCTCGTAGTAGGTGTCGATGCGCAGCCATTGCATCAGGCGTCCCACCTGTACCTGGTGCTTGCCCACCACCGGAATATTGTTCTCCGCATAGCAGCTCACCACGCAGGCATTGCAGCCTACGCATGAGTTCATATCGATCGACATGCCCCACGCGTTGTGGTCGTAGCGGTACGACGGAAACATGCTCGTCGTCGGCTCGGGCACATCCCGGCCTTCGCCGATATGCGCGAACTCCGGTTCCTTCTTGAACTCCTCCAGAGTCGTCCAGCGGATAATCCCGCGGTCCATCGCCTCATTGCCTTCGAGCGAATGCATTCCGCTGCCATCGCCGCCCACCGCCACCGACCGCTGATCCTTGTAGTGGCTTTTGGTTACTGCGAAGTCATAGGTGTCGCCCGTCTTCCGCACCGTCGCGCCCGTCGCGTAGAGCGGTGCGCTCGAAGAGCGGATCTTGTACGCATCGAAGCCCACGCCGCCGCTCACCCGGCCGAACGCGCGTCCCTGCCCCAGGTGCAGCGTGATGCTGCCATCCGCGTGGCCGGGAATCGCCAGCACCGGAGCGAGCACCTTGCGGCCGTCGAGCGTGATCTCGATCACGTCGCGCTCGTTCACGCCCAGCTTCTCCAGCGTCGAAAAACTCATCAGCGCCGCGTTGTCCCATGACAGGTTCGTCACCGGCCGCGGAATCTCCTGCATCCAGCCCAGGTTCGCAAAGCGCCCGTCATAGAGATTTGGCTCAGGCCGGAAGACGATCTCCAGCGTGTCAGCAGAAACCTGCGCGGCGGGCGCAGGAACTTCCGCCTTGCCTCCGCCACCCTTCGCCGTAAACGCCGTATCGGCAATCCAGCCGTCGTGCAGAACCTTGCGCCAGCCGAAGTCAGGATCGTCAGGTTTACCGGGTGTCTTGTCCTTCCACGTTGCCCGCACCGCTTCGTACGCCGAGAGATCCGGGTTAGCCAGAAACGATTGGAGAATCTCGTGCGCCGAGTGCCCGCCGTACAGCGGATCGATCATCGGCTGGATCACCGACACCGTGCCGTCATACGCCCGCGCATCCGACCATGATTCGAGATATTGCGCCGAGTTGATGTGCCAGTTCGCGTTGCGTCCCGTCTCGTCGTAGTTCGCCCCGAGATGCACAACCGCCTTCGTCACCTTGTTCAGCGCATCCTCAAACTGCAGGTCTGCCGGAGCCGTGTACACCGGGTTAGCGTTCAGGATCACCAGCCAGTCCACCTTGCCGGCATTCATGTCCGCGACCAGGGCCTTCAGGTCGTCCGTCTGGATCGAAGGCAGCGGGTTCACCGTCTCCGTGTACACCACCGTCTTGCCGACATTGCCCAACGCAGTGTTGATCGCAATCGCGGCCAGGTGCACCGACGCCGGCTGCTGCTCACCGGGAATCACTACGCACTTGCCGCCGCTGGCCTTCAGGTCTTCGGCCGCGTACTTCAGAAAAGCCTGCGCTTCGTCTGACCAGTTGTACCCTGCGGGCTCCGATCCGCCCACTCCCACCGTGGCCGACAGCGCCGCCGCAAATGCCGGAATGTCGCTCGCTCTCAGAGCCAGCCGGTGGTCGGCCTTCAATCCGGTCGTCGTCGTCATGCACTCGACCGAGTACAAACGGTTCATGCTGAAATCGCCCGACTTCGCCCCTTCAAGTTTGCGCTTCTTCGCGTAATCCTTGGCCAGCCGATGGAAGCCCGGATACGCCGCGCCCGACAGGAAGTCCGCATCGAGCGACACAATCACATCTGCCACATCCAGCTTGTACCGCGCATCGGCGTAATCGCCAAAGGCCGCCTTCGACGCTGCGTACGCCGAGTCGCGATTCACCGGGTCGTACTGCAGAAACTTCGCCTTGGGATACGCCGCCTGCGCGGCCTTCCACTGCCCTGCCAGTGTCGGCGAGGTCACCGTCGCGCTCAGCACATACAGCCCGTCGCCGCCCGAAGGCTTCTTGTCCGCCAGCATCCCGCTAAAAGCCCGCAGAAACACCGGCCAGTTACTTATCTCGCCTCGATAGGTCACGCGCTGCGACCGGTCCGGATCGTAGAGATCGAGCAGCGTCGCCTGCGTCAGCGGATCTGATCCGCCCTGATTGTAGGGATGGTCCGGATTCCCGTCGACCTTGATCGGCCGGTACGCGTCGCTTTTGACCAGCAGCGGCACCGCGCCCGTCGGGAACGGAAAGGCCGTCGCAAAGTACACTGGCTTCCCGAGAATCAAGTCCTCGGGAGCCTTCACATAGGGATAGATAGGCTCATCGGGCTGCTTCGTGCACCCGGCGAGACCGGCCAGCGCCATCGACGCTCCCATTACCTTAAGAAAAGAACGCCTCGATACCGGATCAATCCACTCTGACGCCTGCTCGGGAAACTCCTCCCGCACTGCCGCCGCAAACTCCGGCGTTCCCGCCAGCTCGTCGATCGACCGCCAGTACCTCGGACCCTTCTGCCCAGCCAGCTTCGCCCGCACCTCGGCCAGAGTCAGCTTCGCGCCCTGTTTGCCCTTTTGCATGTCTTCTTCAATGCTCACGATGCCCGTCTCAGCATGCTGCGGGACCTGCTCTGTGCTCTGTGCTCTGCGCTCTGTGCTCTGCTTTTTCACCGGTGGCATACCTCGCAGCTGGTAAGCTCCCGCTTCGGGCGGATCTTGTAGTGCTCCGCCAGGAACGACCCCAGCACATCCTGGTCCGTGAACTTCGTGTAGCTCAGCTGAGCCGGCGCCAGAACTCCCGCCGGAGCATCAGAAGCAGCGCTCATCACCTGGGCATTCGCCGCCGGAATCTGATGCAGCGACCCCTGCTCCGAGCTCGCTCCCGGATTCGGATCGGTTGTCGTGCAGCTCACCGACTCCGCCGTCGGCGTTCCCGCCTTTACGTCCGTGGCCGCGCACCAGACCGGAGTCATCTCCGACGCACCCTTCCACGCCATGTTGTATATCTCGCTGGTCGGCCGCAGATTCTTCTCCGGATTCCGGTGGCAGTTCAGGCACCACTCCATCTGCAGCGTGTTCTGCTGATACATGATGGGCATCTCGTCCACCCGCCCGTGACAGCTCGAGCAGCCTATGCCCTTGTTCACGTGAATCTCATGGCTGAAGTAGACGAAATCCGGCAGGTCATGCACCTTGGTCCACACAATCGATTGCCCCGTCGCCCAGCTCTGCCGCACCGGCTCCAGCAAGCTGGCATTGGTCCAGATCTGCGAGTGGCAGTTCATGCAGGTCCGCGTGGGAGGAATCCCCGCATAGCTCGACTTCTCAACCGTGGTGTGGCAGTACTGACATTGCAGCCCCAGCCCCTCCACGTGATGCTTATGGCTGAAGGGAACCGGTTGGTCCGCCCTCTGCCCCTGCCGCGTCACCCACGGAGATCGCTGCAATTGATCGAGCGTCACTCCCAGGGCAATGACAATCAACCCCGTCAAGACCAGGCTAGCCCGTGCCAGCGCGTTCGAGCTGCGGTCAAAAATCTGCGCCATGAATACGTCCTTGCGTCCTCATTGATGCGTAACGGTTGGAGGGTTGCCGCGCACGCTCGCGCAGCATTTTCCGGACTTGTACCTGCCCGAATTCCACTTTGAGTCGAAGATTCAATATAGCAGGCGAAACCCCCGTCAAATCAAGACGGCAAGCGCTTTCCGAAAAATTCGGACCCGATTTTTGCGCATTGGGAAAAGGACTAAATCGGTCGCATTTTTGGGAACGCAGCAACCATGCGGGTCCAAAAGAACATGGCTGCGATTCGCTCGCAGCTTCGCTCTCCAAAGCCCGGAAAAATCTTTCCTGCTGGCCGCTTCCCCGTATCCGATGTCGGAGTTGTTTGTTCAGGGCGACTTGATATTCGTCATGGTGGCGGAGGTAAAAACCTTTACGGCACCAGCGACGAAGGAGAAAACTACTGATCGCTTATCCCTGGTCCCTGCCCTTCAGGACTCTCCCTGGCCTCGATCCTGCAACGCTCATCCCGATCTCCTGAACGCCGATCGCTGAACGCTGTACGCTGTCTTTCATGAACGGCCGCCTCGCACCCCGCTACGACTCCGCCCTCGCCATTCGCGAGCTCACCGCCGCCGACCCTCTCCTGGGACGCCTCATCGAGCGCGCCGGCCCCTACACCCTCCGCCTCAAGAGCCAGCACTCGCCCTTCGAGGCCCTGCTCGAGGCCATCGTCTACCAGCAGCTCAACGGCAAGGCCGCCGCCGCCATCCTCAAGCGCGTCATCACCTTCTTCGGAGAGTTCCACCCCGCGCCCGAGCACATCATCGCCGCGCCCGACGACCGCCTCCGCGGCTGCGGACTTTCGGCCAACAAGCTCCTTGCCCTGCGCGACCTCGCCGCCAAAACCCTCGACGGAACCGTCCCCACGCTCGCCCAGATCCGCCGCCTCTCCGACGACGAAATCATCGAGCGCCTCACCAAAGTTCGTGGTATCGGCCCCTGGACGGTTGAGATGCTGTTGATCTTCCGCCTCGGCCGGCCCGATGTCCTACCCGTTACCGACTACGGAGTCCGCAAAGGCTTCGCCCTCACCTTCAAGCGCCTGCCCAAGTCGAAACCCTTCGACGCCACCATGCTCGCCAAGCCGGACGAGATGCTGCGCCGTGGTCAACGCTGGCGTCCCTGGCGGTCGATTGCTTCGTGGTATCTGTGGCGCGCCTGCGATTTGGCGGGCAAGGCCTCGCCGCCTCCGGATTGAGGGGTCAGGGCTCAGGGGTCAGGGCTCAGGGCACAGGGGTCAGGGCACAGGCATCAGGGCTCAGGGCACAGGGATCAGGGCTCAGGGCTCAGGGATTGGTTGGCGGCTTCTTCGTCGAGGTATTGCTCCCACCCCACGGACGAAGACCTGTCCGTGGGGACCCCGGATTGGATGTCGGGGCGTTCGGCGATCTGTTTGCGGAAGTGTTCGGCCCAGTATTCGCTGGTTTGCTGTTGCATCTGCTTGTCTTCCTCGTGCTCGGGGGTGCCGGGGCGGAGGAGTCCGGTGGTGAAGGGCTGGTAAGGCGGGGGCTCGATGCCCACGGCGAGGGCCGCGGCGGCGCGGGCGGCGTATTGGGCTTCGTGACGGCGGATGGCGTCTCCGAAGGTGTATTCGGCTACCGACCAGGGGCGGTTGAGGGGGTCGCGTGTGGGGGATCCGGAGAGCAGGGATGCGGCGCGGGCGATGCGTGGACGGCAGGGCTCTGGGATCAGGGAACAGGGATCAGGATGGTCGCTTCCCACCTTTGGCTGCGCCAAAGATGGGGCACCCATTTCCGTGCCATCTTCGGGAAGAAGCAGGTCCTTCGACTCCCCCTTCGCTTCGCTCAGGGTTCGCTCAGGATGACAAACCATCAGGTGTGCGCTTTGGTTGGGCGGTTCTGTGCTCTGAGCGCTGTGCTCTGCGCCCTGTTCCCTGAGCCCTGAGCCCTCGTCTTCTTCGCAGAGGCCGCACTGGCAAGCGGGGTGGTGGAGTTCGGGGGGATGGTTGCGGTACTTCTCGGCGCAGAGGAGGCAGGGGCAGAGGCGGTGGTGGATGGGCTCGGCTTCGTTGTCTTCGAGGATCTCGACGGGCGGGGCGATCTCGTCTCCGTCGGGGGTGAGGATGACGCGAGAGATGGGTCGTGAGACGGGAGTGGGCGGGTTGGAGCCGGGGTCGGAGTATCCGGAGTCGGAGTCGTCGTCGGAGTCGGTGTTGCGGGAGCGAGAGCGGGACGGGGACTGGGACGGAACGGCCTCGATGAGGGGCTGGCGGCCGAGATTGGCCATGCAGACCTGCTGGTTCCAGGTCATGGAGTTGGCGGTGCGGGTGTCGATGCGGTTCTCGGCCTGGGCAACGGAGATGCGGTAGAGGTTGATCTGGATGGAGGCGCGGTCTTCAGGAAAGATGAGCTGGACCGGCGGCTGCACCTCTTCAGGTCGTTGAACCCAGGTCTCAGAAGCGAGACCTGGGGCACCCGCATTGCGGCTGGCGGCGACGGGGATGGCTCCGTAGTCGTAGGTCTGGGTGAGGCTTTCAGTGTGTGGACGAGTGCGGATGGTGGAGCGGACGGGTCGCGGCTGGCTGTTCTGGTGGTAATAGCAGAAGTTCTGACTGCGCATCGCGATCATTCCGCACTGGGTTCCGCTGGTGCGGATGTGGCGGCACTGGGTCACCATGGTGTACCCCCTCCCCGGGGTGGTTTTGCAAAGTTCTGATTCTGCGATCTTTAGAGGCGTTGAGCCAGTAAAGTACTGAAAACGAGTGCGTTATTTTAATAGTTTTGATAACAAAGGACTTATAGGAAGCACAAAAGCAAAAGGCGCGGCTGGTTAGCCGCGCCTTTCAGGTGAATCAGTACTAATACAAGTTTATCAGGTCGAGGGGTAATGTTCGGCCAGGAGTCGCTTAAGCTAAGTGGTGTGGTTTGTGTTGATTGGAGGTGAGTTACTTTGGGAAGGGTTGACGAGGTGACATCGCTCGAGTTCATCAGACCTTTTGCTGGTGTTTAGGTTGGTGCCGGAGACGTTGACTTATGTTGGGGGCTCGAAATGCACGGAGCATCATCGAGTACAATCGTCCGAACAGAAAGAGCGCATTAAGGTACTGGAATGAGGCAGGCGACGAAAAGGAATGCTGCTCTGACAAACGTTACGGTTGAGCGCCAAGAAGGGCAGACTCCACCTTATCTCGAAGTACAAAGCTATGCTCAGCTGTCTTTCAAGCTGCCATTAAAAGACAACACTCCGGAAGCTTTGCGTGCGTACCGTGAGGCTAATGACCATTTTCGGACTGTGCCATGGCCATCTCCTTTCGATAAGACAACTCATCGCTTGCATCTGGGTGATGCGAGAGACCTTTCGTGGATTCCCGATGAGTCCGTGCACCTGGTGATAACCTCACCGCCCTACTGGAACTTGAAGGAATATGCGGCCGGAAATGGCTCGCAGTTGGGTGACATCACGGATTACCAACAATTTCTATTCGAGTTGGATAAGGTCTGGGCTGAGTGCGTTCGAGTCCTTGTGCCGGGCGGCAGAATTTGCTGCGTCGTCGGGGATGTTTGTCTTCCACGCAAGCGCGCTGGGCGGCATCTTGTGATGCCCCTTCACGCCGATATTCAGGTCCGCGCCCGAGGTCTTGGACTCGACTGCCTGACACCGATCTTATGGCACAAGATCGCCAATGGCGTAACAGAGTCGGAAGGCAACGGGGCCGGATTTTACGGAAAGCCGTATCAGCCAGGTGCCATTGTCAAGAACGACACCGAGTATATTTTGTTGCTCCGTAAGGGTGGTCAGTACCGCTCCGTGCAGCCGGTTCAAAAGGCTCTTTCGATGCTCACGAAGGAAGAGATGCAGAGTTGGCTCCGCTCTCTTTGGACTGATCTACCAGGAGCTTCAACTACGAAGAGCAAACACCCAGCACCTTACCCGGTCGAACTCGTGGAGCGACTGATCAAGCTGTTCTCATTTGCCGGAGATACGGTTCTAGACCCGTTTGCTGGCACGGCATCAACGTCAATCGCGGCGATAAGAACTGGTCGAAATTCCATCGGTGTAGAGATCGAACCGACATACTTGGAGGCAGCCCGACACAAGGTGGACGCTCTGTCCCGGGTCACGCCTATGGCTGGAGCAACGTGCGCTGAGGTTTTCGTTGGCTGAATACAGATTGCTTAAAGAGTTCCGCGGACTGTTTGAAGGCGTTAAGTACGAGCATCGGCGTTCAAATTTAGGCGATTTCGTTGCCATGCATTTTTATGAAGACCTGATGGAGATGAAGAAGTCTGAACGATATGTCATCTATGTTACTGAGATGTCGCGAGTGTTGAATGCCCAGAACAAACGAAAGGGTATTGAGGCAAGGAGAGGCGACGGAACCTTTGGCGAGCTCATAGTAGGCGAGAAGCCTCAAGTTGATCCAGGCTACAAGGTGGCTCGGGGACCGGTAGCAACCGTGGAAATCGGTGTGGAGGTAAAAATCCTAGCCAAGGCAATGATCAAACAGATAGATCGAGTCAACAGTGATTTGATCCATCAGGTGAAGCAATTCAAGCGTAAAGCAGGATCGAGTAATCCTATTTGCGTCGGTGTCGTCGGGATAAATCATGCCGAAGTCACTACAGGCTATGAGGGAGATCGCATCTACCGTACAGATGGCGTCAAGAACAAGCACCCCATTCAAGAAGCAGAACAGGCACGTAGTCGATTAATGACTGCGGTGGCGCCTGAATATGACGAGCTCCTGATTCTGAAATATCGAGCTTCAAACGAGCCACCATATCCCTTTCATTGGGTAAACGAGAAAGAGACAAGCTTAGAGTATCGGGCGGCGCTCATCCGTATCAGTAACGAATACCAACGGCGCTTCTAGCGGTTGACCTCTCGGTTGGGCATGTGATCGACTCGCTAAACTGAAGTCTGCATGCTCGCGACCATCGTTGAATCTGTAACTACGATCCTTACATTCGCAGGAATCTTCTACTACATCGCTGTGGAGCGCGCGGTCGTTTGTCCGCAAGCGTGGAGGTAGTAACCCACTCAAAGCCGACACCGGGCTTTGAATGGGCCACCCGTCCAAGCCTGCCAGTGTGGCGGATGTGGCCGGTTAAATTAAAAGCAGGTCCTTCGACTTCGGTCGCTGCGGCGACCTCCGCTCAGGATGACATCCTAAAATTTCCCGGCTCACGAATCCGAGATGGCTACTTTACGTCCAGGTGAATCACTGTCACTTCAGACGCGTGTTCAGCAACTCAGCGAGGCGATACCCTGCCAGCAGTACCTGACTTTTAGCAACGCGGTTTGCGGCCTCAGCGTAGTGTGGATCCAGACGAGGGGATATCGTCTGTGCCGGGTCGTTGTCGTCGCTGACCGGCGCCACGTAAACCTGTGACTTGGCCAGTGCAAAACTCTCATCCACCCATTTTGCGGGATCGGTCTCCGCGGCCTGGGCGGGCTTCTTTCTCCTGAGCAACTGGTCTCCCGTGGCCGTGACTTGGGCAATTGTGGGGCCGCCTCCCAGCAGGCCGTCCCAGTAGGCATGCAGCTCATCGCGGCACGGCTTGACGCAGAAGTAGATGAGGTTGCCGCCCGCGTCGCCGTCTGGATGGTTCCTGGTGAAGCGGGAGGTGGCATGCAACGGCTGGTGGATATCCCCTACCAAGTGCTCGAGCCACACCACGTCGTACGATTTGATATCGTCCGATTCGCCGGTGCCGATGGCGTCGGCCAGCAGCTGGATCTCGGTCAGCGCGTTGGGCTGTTTGGGCGGCTGCCCCGGAGCTCCAGCGCTGTAAGGCTCATCAACAAAGTGCCAGTATGCGTGCATCAGGTGGTCGGCGTAGCCGATATTCTGCGCATCGGTAGGCTTTCCCGGAGGCACGTTGCCTCCGTCGCTGGTGTAGCCCCCGATGCAGGAGGACGACTTGATACAGTCAGGCCAGGTCGCCGCCTCGACGAAAGCTACCAGACCCTGTTGATCGGGCGCGACCCCCATCGTCCAGGTGTCGTACATGGGATTCAGCTTAAGAAGTGAATCGACGCGCTGCCGCGTGGCCGGTGTCAGTTTTTTGTAGGCGATGTAGGCGACTGTTTCGTGGCCGCCATCCCACCACGCGGTCGCCGTAGACGTAGAAACCGCCAGCGCCGCTACTACTGCGATGCATGACCGCAGTTTCATTGGACCCTCCGTGCTTGCTGGACTGACTTATTAGCGTAGTCATTATAGGGATCGCGAAGTGTCCAACGTTACAGGGTGATCGCATTGAGAGTCGAGCTGAGCCGCCCAGTCGCTAAACTGAAGTCTGCATGCTCGCGACCATCGTCGGATCTGTAACCACCATTCTTACCTTTGCGGGAATCTTCTACTACATCGCCGCGATGTGGAGCGCGCGCTCGTTTGTGAGAAAACAGGGCCCAGGGGTCAGGGCTCAGGGCTCAGAAAACAATCCCGAAAAGCCCGCAGCCCCGGCGGTGAGCGTGCTGAAGCCGGTCAGGGGGCTCGATCCGGGCATGTACGAGGCCTTTGCCAGCCACTGCCGCCAGGAGTACGCGGGCGAATATGAGATCCTCTTCGGGGTTTCGTCGCTGGACGATCCGCACGAGGCCGCCGTGATTGAAGCGATTCGACGCCTGCAGGCCGAATTTCCTGAGCGCAGCATCCGCCTTGTCCATACGCCCGAGAAGCTGGGGCCGAACGGAAAGATGGGCAACGTGGTCCAGCTGGCGCGCGAGGCCCGCTACGAGCATCTGCTGGTGAACGACAGCGATATCCGCGTGGGTCCGAGGTATCTGGAAAGGATCATGGGGGAGTTTGAAGAACAGGGCTCAGGGCACAGGGATCAGGGATCAGAGCAAAGGGCTCAGGGCTCAGAGCAAAGGGCTCAGGGCTCAGGGCACAGGGCTCAGAGCACGGAGCACAGGTCTAAACGTGTAGGACTGGTGACTGCGCCCTATCGAGGACAAGCACATGGGACGCTTGGCTCGAAGCTTGAGGCGCTCGGCATCGCGACGGATTTTTTCCCCGGAGTTCTCGTGTCTCTGAAACTCGACGGGGAGATACGCTTCGGGCTCGGGTCGACGCTGGCCGTCTCGCGCCCGGCGCTCGATGCGATCGGGGGATTCGCGCCGCTGGTCGACTCGCTGGCCGACGACTACGAGCTGGGCCATCGCATTGCGCAGGCGGGATATGCGGTCGCGCTCAGCCGTGAGATCGTCGAGACTTCCGTCCCGGCGTACACGCTGAGTGGATACTTCGCGCATCAGCTGCGCTGGGCGCGCGGGATCCGCGACTCGCGCAAGCTCGGCTACCTTGGTCTGATCTTTACGTTTGGACTGCCGTGGGCGATGCTGAACGCCATCGCGTCGGGATTCGCTATCGAGAGCCTGGCGCTGCTGAGCCTGACGTGCCTCGCGCGGGTGACGGTGGCGCTGGCGGTGGGGGTAGGCATACTCGGCGACCGACAGGTTCTGGGCGATATCTGGCTGCTGCCGGTGCGGGATCTGGCGGCGCTCTGGGTGTGGGTGTGGAGCTTTGCCGGCAACACGGTGACGTGGCGCGGCGAGAGATTCACGCTCGAAAAGGGAGTGCTGAAACAGCAGGACGCAGGGAACGGGAAGTAGGGGTCAGGGAACAGGGGTCAGGGGTCAGAACTGCAGGTCACTCGACTTCCGGCGTCGCGGCACGCTTCGCTTGGGATGACAGCTACTTGAGATGACGGCTGGCAACTACCGCGCAGGATGACAACTGGCCGGAGATCGGGAGAAATCTCCTTGACTGGCGGCGGGAGGTCGGCTGTACTTCCGGCTATGCGCTTACTTTGGGTTCTCATGTGGCTGGTGGCGCTGACCGCGGGAGCGCAGGAGCCCACCGCGCCGGATGCGGCTCCGCAGGAACAGGCCGCGCCCGGGCAACTTACTGTCAGCTATGTAGAGAAGGAGATGTGGGCGCCCGTGCCGCAGTCCTTCCCGAACGGCCTCGATGTGCTTGAGGTTTACGCTAACCGGCCGGGGCGGCATCCCCTGGTGGTGCTGACGCATGGCACCTCGGATAGGGAAGAGGAGCGCGAACACGTGACTCCATGGTCGCAGCTCAATCAGGCTCGGTGGTTCGCGCAGCGCGGATATGTGGTCTTCGTAGTGGTGAGGAAGGGCTACGGCAGATCGGGCGGTTTGCGGGACGGTACTCACGGCGGATGCAACTCCAGAGGCGGCAGCTTTGAGGAGGCGGGCGAGGCCAGCGCGGAGGATCTGAAGGCGGTGATGAAGTTCGCCGAGAAGCTGCCGGAGGTGGATGGGAGCATGGTGGTGAGCGCGGGCGTTTCGACGGGCGGTTTCGCGCAGGCGGCGCTGGTGGCCGATCCGCCGAAGGAGCTGAAGGCGGCGATCAGCTTTGCCGGAGGGCGGGGCGGCGACGGGCACGAGCACAATTGCAATCTCGACGGGTTGGTCGGCGCTTTCGGGGCCTTCGGCAAGGGAGCACGCAAGCATGGCACGGTGCCGATGTTGTGGATCTACTCGGAGAACGACCACTGGTTTCCGCCGGAGATGGCGCGGAAGTTCGAGGCGGCGTACACGAAGGGCGGCGGGGTGGAGCAGTTCGTGCTGGCTCCGCCGGATGGGGAGGACGGGCATCATCTCTACGGGCACGTGAGTGTGTGGTCGGAGACGGTAACGGCGTTCCTGAAGGCTCACGACCTGCTGCCGCTTGGCGATGTGGTGCTGCCGGGGCCGGAGCCGGCGAAGATTCCGCCTCCGGCGGGATTGCACGACAAGGGAGCAGAGGCGTGGACAAGGTATCTGCTGGGCGCGCCCTGCAAGGCCTTCGCAACCAATGGACAGGGGGAGTGGGGCATTGCGCTGGCCGGGTTCGATCAGAGCATTGCCGACGGTGAGGCAATCGACCGATGCAAACATGCCGCCAACGGCGCGGGAAGCTGCGTGATTGTGGCGAGAACTCCGGGAGCGAAGTGAGCTCGGGGCTCAGGGCTCAGGGCTCAGGGCTCAGGCTCAGGGCTCAGGGCTCTAGGGCTCAGGGCTCAGGGCTCAGGGCTCAGGGCTCAGGGCTCAGGGCTCAGGGCTCAGGGCTCAGGGCTCAGGGCTCAGGGCTCAGGGCTCAGAATTGGACGTTCCCAGCCCGGCGTTAGAAGGCGGCTCCGCCGTTGTTGGGCTGGTTGCTGACAATCTCGCGGCCGCCGTCGCGCGCAATTACGTAGCCCAGGCCTGGCAAAGTCGGCAGGCTGTCAACCGGAGTCCAGAGAAAGACCCGCGTCTGGCTGGTCCAGAGGGTGGCAAACGAGTTGTTATCGAGAAAGATGGATGGCGCGTCGGGGGCAAACGACCAGGGAGCCAGAATGTCGGCGCGGGCGTTCAGCAGCTTGACCTGGCGCTCGAGGTAGAAGGGCAGCGCGGAGGCATCTTCGTAAGCGCCGTTGACAACGACGACGTCGGCGGGGTCGACCTCGGGCTTGATGGCCTCGGCCAGCACTGCGGACGACACCACGGGGGAAAAGGTGTTCAGCGCGATATGCGCGGCGATGAGGAAGAAGGCCATCATGCCGGCGATGAAGCAGTTCGCCATGCGCGCCTTGCCTCTGAGGCGGAAGAAGAGATTTGCAGTGACCCCCACGGCCAGTGCGCCGGCGGCGATCAGCAGCGGGATGCGGAAGGCTCCCATTGAGACAAGGGTGAGGTCGAGGACGGGGCCGAAGAAGAGCCGGCGCTGACCGGGATGGAGAAGCGTGGCGATGTCGGCGCCTGGAGCGGGGACCGGCGCGTGGAAGGCCAGAAACACGAATAGGGCAGCTTTGAGGAGGCCGGCGACGAAGAGAATCCAGGCGATCACGCGCGCGAAGCGCGAAGGCGCATGCTCATCGGCGGCGAGCCAGCCGGCGGCCAGCAGGCTGAGCGCGGGCAAAGCGGGGAGGGCGAAGTATTCCTGGCGGGCGGAAAAGGTGTAAAGGACCAGGACCAGGGCGGCCCAGAGTACCAGCAGGAGCAGAGTCTGTTCCTTGTGGTCGAGTTCCGCTGCGCCGCTGAAGAGACGCCGGGAGATGCGGCCGAGCGCAGCCAGCGCATAGAAGAACCAGGGCACGATCCAGATAAAGACAAAGGCCCAGAAGACGAGGACCGGCGGTTTTGCAATGCTGTGAGCCGGAGCCCGAAAAGCCTGACGAATGGGTGTGGCCCGGTATGCGGCGACGATCCATGGGACCAGGATCACGAGAAAAACCGCAATGCCCGCCGCGGGATACCAGCGCGCGAGGTGCCGCAAGTTCCTTGTATAGAAGAGAAAGAGCAGCACGATGGCGATGGGAAAGACGGCCCCGGCAAGGCCCTGCGAGAGAAAACCGAGGGCGCAGGCGGCTCCAAAGCCGGCCGCAGACTGCCATGAGGGCGAGCGCAGCGAGCGCCAGAAGAAATACATGGCCAACGTGAGCCATAAGGTGAGCAGCAGGCTGGGGAAGAGCAGGTGCGCGAAGAGGAAGATTCCGCAGGATGTGAGCAGGATGAGCGCAGCGTAGAAGCCAGCGACTGGAGTAAGGAAGAGGCGCGAGCCGAGCGTCAATGTAAGAGCAAAGAGCGCCAGGGCGCTGAGGGCGAGCGGCAGGCGGGCGGCGCGGTCCGAGACGCCAAAGAGCCGAAAGCTTGCCGCCGTCATCCAGATGAGTAACGGCGGGGTCTGCGGCGAACGGACACCGTTGATGTGCGGGATGATCCAGTTGCCGCTTACGGCCATCTCGCGCGCGGATTCGCCGTTGACGGCGTCAAGGCCGTCGAGCAGCGGAGGCTTGACGAGCGAAAATGAGGCATAGAGCAGTACCCACAGGCCGAGCAGCGGGAAGACAAAGCGCTTGGCTGTGAGCAGGCTGTTCAGGATCTCGACTCCGTTTCCCGGCTCGGATAGGGCATTGGGAGATTATAGAGAAACAAGAGGTCAGGGCACAGAGATCAGGGCTCAGGGCTCAGGGCTCAGGGCTCAGGGCTCAGGGCTCAGAATGAAGCTAACGGCTAATGCCGTCGATGCAGGCGCGCAGGAAACAGGTTTGTCACGGCGATATAGTAGTCGCAGACAATGGCGACGACGCTTCAGGCTCCCTCGACCACGCTGCTTTATAACGACTGGTATCCGGCCATGCGCAGCGGGCAGTTACGCGGCAAAAAGCTGCACACGGCGATGCTGATGGGGATTCCGCTGGTGCTGGGGCGCAAGGAGGACGGCAAGATCTTTGCCATGCGCGACAGCTGCCCGCACCGAGGGATTCCGCTTTCCTGCGGATGGTTCGACGGGCGCGAGCTGACCTGCAAGTATCACGGCTGGGCTTTTGAGCCGGCGAGCGGACAGTGCATGCAGATTCCGTCGCTGACACCGAGCGACACGCTCGATCCAAAAAGGATTTATGCGGGAGCGTTTCCGTGCGAAGAGCGCGATGGGTATGCGTGGGTGTATGTCCCGCAGCCGGGAACGGGGCGGGCGCGGGCGGGCGAGCAGCCACCGGTGCCGGAGGTTCCGAAGTTCGGGCCGCGATTTCGCATCGGCGCATCTTGACCGCCGATCTGCCCTGCAATGTGGATCACGGGATCATCGGGCTGATGGACCCGGCGCACGGTCCGTTTGTGCACCAGGCGTGGTGGTGGCGCAAGAAGGCCAGCATCCATGAAAAGGAAAAGCACTTCGAGCCGATTCCGGAGGGCTTCCGCATGTCGGCGCATGCGCCCTCGGGCAACAGCGCGCCGTACAAGCTGCTGGGCGTGTATGGCGAGCCGATCACGACGACGATCGACTTCGTTCTGCCCAACCGGCGCTATGAAACCATTCGCTGCGGCGACAAGTGGTTCGCCAGCCTGACAACTGTAACTCCTACGGTTGCGAATGCATGCAGAATCGATGTGTGCGCGGCGTGGAATGTGTTTTATCGCGTCCCATTTGTAACTGCTATTGCGATGTTTTTTGGAAGGCGCTTCGTGCGAGCAGGATCAAGTCACGATGATCCAGCAGGCCGAGGGGTTGAAGTATGATCCCTCGCTGATGCTGATCGACGATGCCGACCGTCCGGCGAAGTGGTATTTCGCGCTCAAGCAGGCGCGGCTCGATGCAATGAAGACCGGCGAACCGGCGCGGCATCCGATGAGTGGCCCGGTGACGCTGCACTGGAGAAGCTAGGGCTCAGGGGTCAGGGGTCAGGGCTCAGGGCTCAGGGCTCAGGGCGCAAGGCGCAAGGCTCAGGGGTTGGACGTTGCTACTCCGCGTGGCGGAGGGCTTCCTTCAAGGCCTGCGTTGCGTTTTCCATGACGGGCCTGCCGTGGCCGACGACCAGCTTCTTGGGCTCGAGCGCTAGCAGCGTGCGGACGCTCTCGATGGCCGTGGGCTTGTGCCATGTGGCAAGGTTCGTGAAGGGGAAAACAGCGGGACCATCGCCGGTGACTCGCAGGCCTCCGACGGACGTAAGCGCGTCGCCGGCGATCACCGTGCCGGAGCGCTCGTCGAGGAAAGCGAGATGGCCGGGGGTATGGCCGGGGGTGGCGATGACGCGCAGCGATCCGTAGAGTTCGCCGTCGGTGAGAAGGACGGAAGGTACGGTTTCTACTTTCTTGAAAGTGCCCTTGACCTTGCTCGCCGGCTCGCCGGGCTCGGGACGGAAGTCGCCGGTGAGCAGGCGCGATTCCCGGCGTCCGATGGCAACTTCAATTCCGATGAGCTTAGGGGCCAGGGCGTCGAGGGAGCCTACATGGTCCATATGCGCGTGGGTGAGGAGAATGCGCCGGGGCGCTCGATTCATTGAGTGGACCGCGTCAATGATGCCGTTCGCGGAGCCGGGGAGCATGGTGTCCACCAGGGTGAAACCATCGTCTTCGCGGACCAGAAAGCAATTCACCAGACCAAAGCGAGTAAGCTGGAAAATTTCCGGAGTAATTTCAATCAGTTTCATGCAGCCGTATTCTCTTCACCAGGGCCTGTTAACGGGCCCTGGTTCCTCGCGCCCTTTCAGGACTGCGATGCCGTTTCGAGTATAGGCGTTTCTTCCTCGATCACAAGCTCATCGACAGAAATTCCCATCAGCCGGCCGATCTCCCGGAACTTCGCGAGCCATCCGTCGCCGTTGCGCCGGTTCGGTATCGAGCTCGTCGCCTCCGCCGATTCATCGGGCTTGGCCGCCGCACCGCCTGCGCATTTGTCGCCTCTGACGCCGGCGGTAGACGTCGTACCAGAGATTCTGCGCCTGCCACAGGTTCAGCTCGAAGGGCAGTTCGGAGAGGGTTCGCGAAACGAACAGCGCATTTTCAAGGTCGTCGATGCCTGCTGCTCTCCGCCTTCCATCACTTCTTTGCGGAAGTTCGCACCATTGCGCGCTTCATCTGCCGATCGGCGATGTATCTGAGCAGCGGCTTGTCTAACTTCCACGTGGTCGGTTTCTGCCAGGCCGAGGTAGACCCGCATCTGGATTGCGTCGATGTGGCGCCGTGCAATGCGCGCCTGAGCCCGGCATTGATGGCAAAGGTCGCCGCCAGGGTCAGCGCCGAGGGGCGCTGCAGGCCGGTCTTTCCCAGGAAGTGCAGCAGCGAGGCCTGATCCTCGTAGATGGACGCAAGGCTGGCCTCGACGCGCTGCAGCCGGGGCTTGAGGATCAGCTCCAAGATGCGCTGCTGCTCGTCGCGGAAGAGCGACTGGATGGAGTAATTTGTCTCGCCGAAGTAGCGGTCGAAGCCGCGGATGACCTCGGGGAAATCGGCCTGGATGACGGAGGCACGCGCCGCCCGCGCGAATTCTTCGTACAGGCCCTCGTCTTCCGGCTTGTGCCTTTTTACCGCTGCCGAGATGTTCTGATCGCCGAAGTGGAGCACCGCAAAGACGACCGTCTCCTGCTCCTCGGTGATATTCGAGCAGATGTGGGCCTTGCCGATGGCAAGACGGCCTCGCCCCGAGGTTTCCACGCCGTATTCCAGACGCCGCACGGTGTAGCAGAAGAGATCGGTCTGGTCGGGATAGCTGGTGAAGACCGAGCTGATGGCGTAATGCGCCCCCACTTCCTCGAGGCCGACCTTCATGCCCTTCACGGAGTTCTGATAGACCACGGCTCCGTTCTTCAGTTCGGGAATGTTGCTGGGCGCGGCCTCGAGCCGCCGCATGAATTCATCTTCAAGGGCGGCAGCGGGATCGCCGAATAGCTGTCTGGCCAGCTGCATGACGCGCGAGGCATAGGCGATTACCTGAACGGTCTCGATGCCCGAGATCTCATCGAAAAACCAGCCGCAACTGGTGTACATCAGCTGGGCGTGGCGCTCCAGCTCCATCAGTTTGAGGGCGACGATTCTCTCCTCCGGGCTCAGATCGCGCGAGGCGTGGATGGCGAAAAAGGCATCGACGCTCTCGTGGCTGCGATCGAGCACGACAGAGATATAGCCGTTGCGGGCGGCGTCCACATCTTTGAAGAACTCGTTGCCGCGTTTCTGTACAAACGGAGCCACCTGGTCGCGCAGCCAGTCGAGGGATTCGCGCAGTGGCCTTCTCCACTGCTGGTTCCATCCCGGATGGCCGCTGTTGCAGCCGCAGTCGGAGCGCCAGCGCTCGACGCCGTGCACGCAGCTCCAGGAAGTGTCCTCGAAGACCTGCGCCTCGTACTCCGGAGGGAACTTCTCGAGGAACTCGCCGTAGTTGGTCAGCTTCGCGCGGCCCTGTTCCACGATCCATTTGAGAGCCCAGGCGAGGGCCATCTCTCCGTAGCGATGATGATGGCCGTAACTCTCGCCGTCGGTGGCCACGTGCACCAGCTGGGCGTGGTCGCTCTTTTCGGAGAAGCCGCTGAGCAGACGCCGGGCAAAGGTCTCGCCATCGTTGAGCAAGCCTTCGAAGGCGATGGCGCGGGAGCGCGGTCCGTCGTAGAAGAAGACGGCGATGGAACGATTCTCGCGGAGCCGGACCAGGTAGACGCGGGTGGTATCGACGGCGGCGTTGGGCGTTTCCTTCCAGGGAGTCTCGGGCACGGATTCGGAGGCGGAATCGACCCGAGCGGCGGAGATGCCGTTAGACGATGTCTCTGCCCCGGCTGCCGCAACGCCTGCGGCACGCTGCTTCGCGCTCTGGCGGCTTCTGCCGCTCGCCTTGGCTACTTTGGCCGGCGCGGCCAGCGGCCGGACGCGCGCGCACTGGTACGGAGCGAGCACGACGAAGCGGATGCCGTTGGCGGCCATCAGGTCGAGCGACTCGGAATCGACGGCGGTCTCCGACAGCCACATCCCCTCGGGCTTTCGTCCATAGCGCGACTCGAAGTCGGCGATACCCCAGAGGATCTGCGTGAGCTTGTCGCGGGTGGAAGCCAGCGGCATGATGATGTGGTTGTAGACCTGGGCCATGGCCGAGCCGTGGCCGCCGAAGCGCTGCTGGCTGCGGGCGTCGGCGTCGAGGATCATCTGGTAGACGCGGCGGGCGTTGTCCTGGAGCCAGGAGAGCAGCGTAGGGCCGAAGTTGAAGCTGATGCGCCCGTAATTGTTGAGGATGCGGATGATCTGGTTTTGCTTGTTGACGACGCGGGCGGCGCCGTTGGGGGCGTAGCACTCGGCGGTGACCCGCTCGTTCCAGTCATGGTAAGGCGCGGCGGAGCTTTGCGTCTCTACAGCCTCAAGCCAGGGGTTTTCGCGGGGCGGCTGGTAGAAGTGGCCGTGAATGCAGACGTATCGTTCGGGGGACGTGGGCATAAGTTCCTCTTCAGGGCTCAGGGCTCAGGGCTCAGGGCTCAGGGCTCAGGGCTCAGGGCTCAGGGCTCAGGGCTCAGGGCTCAGGGCTCAGGGCTCAGGGCTCAGGGCTCAGAATGAAGCTAATCGGGCTAATGTGTTCGATGCAAGGGGAGAGGGTTCAGGGCACAGGGAACAGTACGACGGTAATAACCGCATCGGTTCGAAGTGATATTAACTGCAGGGCTCGGGAACAGATCAGATAGGGTTGGAGACGAAACACTTCAGACAATTCAATCAGAAGGAAAGAGATTGGGTGATTCGTTTCGCGATCTAATTGTGTGGCAGCGGGCCATTCAGCTCAGCACGGCCATTTACAAGCTTACGGCAGATTTTCCAAGGGAAGAGAAGTACGGTCTGACGATCCAACTGCGTCGAGCTGGCGTCTCAGTTGCAAGCAACATCGCTGAAGGATATGGACGGGCGTCGAGTCGCGAATACAAGCAGTTTCTTTGTATGGCGCGGGGATCAAATTTCGAGCTCCAGACGCAGCTGACAATTGCAGAACAGCTCGGCTTTGGAGTCCTACCCAAACTTCGTGCGACGGAAGAACTTTCTCATGAAGTGGGCAGGATGCTCGGAGCCATTATCGGCAAGATCGCTATTGGCAAGAACGCGTAAGCTCTGGTTCGCCCTGAGCCCTGAGCCCTGTTCCCTGAGCCCTGTGCCCTATTCATAGCGCAGGGCCTCGATGGGGTCGAGGTTGGCGGCCTTCCACGCGGGATAGATGCCGAAGACCAGGCCGATGGCACAGGAAACCGTGAAGCCTATGATGGCCCAGGTGGGCGACATGGTCGCGGGGAGCGCTTCGACCAGGAGGCGGATGAGCAGGGTAAGGATTCCGCCGGCAACAATGCCAATGAGGCCCCCGATGGCGCAGAGGGTGGTCGCCTCCATGGTGAACTGGATGAGGATATTTTGCCTGGTTGCGCCGATGGCCTTGCGCACGCCGATCTCGCGTGTTCGCTCGGTGACGGAGACGAGCATGATGTTCATGACGCCGACGCCGCCGACCATCAGGCCGACGCTGGAGACGGCGACCATGAAGATGGCGAGCCCGCCGGTGAGCTGGTTCCAGAGGCGGGTGAGGGTGTCGGGGGCGAAGATCTCGAAGTCGTCCGACTTCCAGGCCGCGACCTTGCGGCGGCGGCGCAGCAACTCGCGGATTTCATCCTCCACCAGGCTGCGGTTGCGCGGATCGTCGTACTTGACGCTGAGCCAGTAGTCCTTTTCCTCGGGGTGAAGCTTGAGGAAAGTGTGCAGCGGGAAGGTGGCCTTGTTGTCTTCGGGATTGGTTCCACCGCCGAAGATCTGCTTGCGCTTGTCGAAGACGCCGATCACGGTGAAGAGATCGCCTTCGATATTGACCTCCTTGCCGATAGCGCTTTCGTTGCCGAAGAGCTTTTCGGCGGTGTCGTAGCCGAGGATGACGACGTTGGCGCGGCGCTGGTCTTCGTCTTCGGTAAACAGGCGGCCCTGAGTCAGGTTGAGGTCATAGATGTTTTGGACAGCGGTGGTATTGCCCTCTTCGAGGGTTCCCTGCGCCTTCTTGCTGCCGTACTTCACGCCGATAATGCCGACCTGGAAGATCTTGTTGACGTGACGGAGGGAGGCGTCAGCCGCAACGACATGGGGCAGGGTTCGCATCGCAATGGCATCGTCGAGGGTCATCCGCCTGCGGGCGAGCATTTCGGTGGTCGGCCTGACGCCGATGACAGGCATGTGAAAGATCCAGAGGACGTTTGAGCCGATGGAGTTGACCCAGTCCTGGATGTTGGCGTTGAGGCCTCCGATGATTGAGGAGATGGTGATGACGGTGCTGACGCCGATGACGATGCCGAGGATGGTAAGGCCGGAGCGCAGCTTGTTTGCGCGTACGGTCTCGAGTGCCATTCGGATGGATTCGCCGGAGCTGCCGAGTTTCATCGTGGATCTCCTTTCCTAATGTCTATAGTTCCGACCGCAGAGCGACGATGGGGTCGAGCATGGCCGCCTGCCTGGCCGGGTAAACGCCGAAAAAGATGCCGATGCCCGCGGAGACAAAAATAGCGACGAGCACCGACCACAGCGCGATATCGGAGGGGAAGCCAATGATCAGCGTAACCAGCTTGGCGACCCCCGCGCCGGCGGCGATGCCGACGATGCCGCCCAACAGGGACATGGAACCGGCCTCGATGAGGAACTGCAGCAGGATGTCCTGATAGCGGGCACCGAGCGCCTTGCGGACTCCGATCTCGCGGGTGCGCTCGGTGACAGAGACGAGCATGATGTTCATGATGACGATGCCGCCCACCACGAGCGAAATGGAGGCGATGCCGATGACGACGAAGAGGAAGGTCTGGCTGATGCTCTTCCACAGACCGACGAAGGTTTCATTGGTCGAGACCTCGAAGCTGTCTTCGGCTCCGGGCGGGTCGTGGCGGCGGGAGCGGAGCAGCGAACGGGCATCATCGGTGGCGCGGTCGAGCGCGGGTCCGACGGAGCCGGCCTTCACATAGATAGTGACGGTGTCGTTGGTGCCGTAGGTGTGTTCGTAGGCAGTGATGGGAACGGCGACATAGTTATCCTGGCTTACGCCGAGGGTTTCGCCCTGGCGCTCGCCGACACCGATAACGGTGTAAGGCTCGCCGTCAACGCGTATCTCCTGGCCAATGGGATCCACGTTGGGCAGCAGCTTGTCGACGATGTCGTAGCCGACAATGGCCACGCGGGAGGCGTACTGGTCGTCGGCGGGGATGAAGCTGCGCCCGAGGACGATGTTGAGATTGGACATCGCGGGCATGTTCGTGCTCCAGCCACGGATATCGGTATTGTCGCTGGAGTGATTCGACGCGGTGACTTTGCCGGTGGTATTGAGCAGGGCGCCGACGGACCCGCAGCTTTTGCAGAGATCCTGGATGGCGTAGAAGTCCTCGATCTTGATGTTCTTGCGTTTCTGGAACTTCTGCCACTGCTCGTAGCTGAAGATGACGGGCGACTGCTTGGAGAGGGTGAAGACGTCGGCACCGTATCCGTAGACTTTGGTGGCAACGTAGCGGTTGACGCCGTTGGTGAGGGTGATGACGGCGATGACCGAGGCGACTCCGATGACCACGCCGATGAGCGTGAGCACGGAACGGAGCTTATTGGCCCAGAGGGACTGGAGCGCGATTTTGAACGCTTCTTTGAGTTCCATTGGCGAGTTCCATTGGCGATCGTTTTCCGGAACAGGGGGCAGTAACACAAGTTTAGCAGCGGCCCAAGCGAGCGGATGCCGATTTGTGACCGGCGGAAGCCGTCGCGCACGGCTCCGCCCCTGCAACCCGTGAGGAAGAATACGCAGACGGATGGGCGGTGGTTCCGTGGGCCGGCACGAGGGAACTAGGAACCGGAACACTTTTCCACTCAAGCCAATCGAGGGCTTGAGTGGGAAAATTACCAGATCGAGTTGTCGGTGCTCATCGTTTGGTCCTGTGGCAGCCACAAAGTTGGCGTACCTTTTCACCAACCCAGCTAAAATAGAAATAGGGGGACAAGAAAGGCCCGGCCAGTCGTGCCGGGCCTTTCCCATTTGGGCAGAATCTGTTCCAAAACGGGAACAAATAGCAATGGTAAGCCGTTTATTATCTGCGAAATACAGCAAGTCACATTCTCAGTATGAGTTACAGCCGAGGTACCCGTTAAGTCGTTGCGGATGTGTGAAATAGCTCCAGAGGGGGGAGGGGGGTACCCAGCCATTTCGCTCTGCGAAGCAGCAAGCTTAAAGACGAAGGCCTAGAGCAGCTCCTTCGCCGTCATCACGCTCTTGACCGCTTCATCCGGAGTCTTCCCCACCGCAGCAAGGTGCCCCATCTTCCGCCCCTTGCGCGGCTTGTGCTTTTCGTAGAGATGCAGGCTCACCCCCGGAATCGCCAGCGCCCGGTCGAAGCGCGGCTCCCGGGCTTCGCCGCCCGGGCCAAGCCATAAATCACCGAGCAGATTGGCAATCGCCGCCGGCTGAACGACCGATACATCGCCCAGCGGCAGATCGCACACTGCCCGCACCGCCTGCTCGAACTGGCTGGTCACGCAGGCCAGCTCGCTTGCGTGATAGCTGTTGTGCGGACGCGGAGCCAGCTCGTTCACCAGAAGCTCGCCCGTTTTCGTCACGAACATCTCCACCGCCAGCAGCCCCTCGATGCCCAGCTCCGCCGCAATCTCGGCGGCGATCTTCTGCGCCCGCGCCTCCAGCTCAACCGGAACCGATGACGGGATCACGCTCCATTCAAGAATCTGGTTCTCATGATGATTCAGCGCCGAGGGAAAACTCTTCGTCTGGCCGTTCGGAGCCCGCGCCACCATCACCGATATCTCCCTGTCGAGATCGAGAGCCTTCTCCGCCACGCAAGGCTTCGCGCCCAGCAGCCGCCATGCCTCGGCCGCGGTAGTCTCGCCTCCAAAGCCGATCTTGACCTGGCTGCGCCCGTCGTACCCACCGCGCGCACTCTTGACGAAGACTCTGCCACCCAGCGCCGCAACGGCCTCCACCAGTTCCGACTCCGACTCCGCCGCCCGCCAATCGCCCAGCGGAGCCCCGTGATCTTGAAGCCATTCCTTCTGCAGGATGCGATCCTGGATGATCCGCATCGGCCCCGCCCCCGGACGCACCGGCGCATACTTCGCCGCCGCCTCCAGGCACGCGATCGACACCTGTTCGATCTCCAGCGTCACCACGTCACAGCCACGCGCGAGGTCCGCCGCCACCCGGGCGTCATCCCATCCGCCCTCGAAGCAGGCATCGACGACAAATCGCGCCGGGCACGACGGATCGGGATCCATCACCTGAATCCGGTACCCCAGCGACCGCGCCGCCATGGCCGTCATGCGGCCAAGCTGCCCGCCGCCCAGAATACCGATCGTCGCCCCGGGAAGAATCGCCGTCACGGCGTCGGCTCCGAATCCAATTCCAGGCCAAGCACCTGCCCCAGCACTTCCTCGCGCCGCTCCTCGCGCCATGCGCGCAGCCGCGCCCGCAGATCGTTGTCTGTCAGCGCGAGAATCTCCGCTGCTAAGAGGGCGGCATTCGCTGCGCCCGGCTTACCGATCGCCAGCGTCCCCACCGGAACCCCCTTCGGCATCTGCACAATCGACAGAAGGGAATCGATCCCGTTCAGCATCGTCGCGGGCACGGGCACCCCCAGCACCGGAACCAGCGTCTTTGCGGCCAGCATCCCCGGCAGATGCGCCGCCCCGCCCGCGCCGGCGATAATCACCCGCAGTCCGCGTTCCTCCGCCTGCTCTGCATATTTGAACAGCCAGTCCGGCGTCCTATGCGCCGAGACGACACGCGCCTCATACGGAATCGCGAAAAATTTAAGGATTTCTACGGCTGGCGCGAGCACTTCATAGTCGCTCTTGCTGCCCATCACCACGCCCACCAGTGCTGGCACGGGCGAAGCCACTTTCGCGGCGGCAGCAGAATGCGGTGTCGGCGGCTCGTTAGCGGGGTGCGTGCCGCTCTTCGCTTGCTTCATGCTGAAATTCTATTATGCGCAGGCGGGGCGGGTTAAACACCATACAGTGTGTGGACTAGACAGTCAGCAGCTCTTGTACACACTCCACCCAAGCCTCAAGCTCAGCAATCGCGATGCACTCGCGGTCGCTGTGCGCCGTGTGCATGTCCCCCGGACCGATCACCACCACCTCATTTGCCACCCTGGCAAACCGTGTCGCCTCAGACCCGAAGGAAATGCCCGTGGGCTGCGTGCCGAGTTGCTTTGTAAGGCTCTGGACGAGATGCGAATTAGCCAGATACTCGAATCCAGCTTCTGCCCGCCGTCCATCCACCGCCACGAAGCAACCCGGATACTCGCGCTGAGTCGTCTCCGCGAGACTCCTTAGCCACTCGAGCGACGCCGCCGGATCCTCGGCCGGCACCGGCCTCCACTCCACCAGGAAACGGCATTCGTCAGGAACAATATTCTTTGCCGTCCCGCCCTGAACCACGCCCACATTAAAGGTGGTCCACGCCGGCTCGAACAAGTCGTTCTGCGTTGCCCCATGCTTGCCACGCTTCTCAACCGCGAGCATCATCCTCGCCGCCGCATAAATGGCGGACGCACCTTCCTTAGGCAGGGCGCTATGCGCCTGCTTGCCACGCACAACCACCTCCGCCAGTCCGTATCCTTTGCCCGCAATCGCCGAACGCAGTGACGTCGGCTCACACACAATCACACTTTTCGCCCGCAGCACCGGAGCCGCCAGCAGATGTGTCGCGCCAACACATCCCACTTCTTCATCCGCCGTGAGAACAACGGCAACCCGCTGCGCAATCTTCTCTACAGGCGTCTCGACAATCGCCGCAAGAATCCCCCCCAGCGATCCCTTCACATCGCACGCGCCGCATCCATGCAGAAATCCATCGCGCTCGGTCAGCACCGTCGCATCCGGCCACGCCTCCGGCACATACGGAACCGTGTCCGTGTGACACACAAATGCCAGGTCTACTTCGGCCACACCAGCCTGCTGAGTCGGACAAGCAATCACATTAACCTTCTCCTCGCCATTCGCATCGCGATACGGAAACTCATGTACCGCCCAGCTGCTCTCTTCGAGAATCCGCACTGCAGCATCGATCACCGGCCTGTTTGAAATCGCCGAGATCGAGGGAATCGCCACCAGTTCGCGCAGAATCTCCACAACCGAGCTCACGAACGCCACGCCTTTCGATACAGCTCTCTGTATCCGGCCACAATTTCGTCCGCCAGTGGATGGGTGCCGTCTTTAAAAATGTGTCTGCCGCCCACAACAACATCTTTGATCGCCGGACGATCCATCCCGAAGACCACCATCGGCAGCAAATCAGCCGCGGAATTGCCGGCAATCGATACGTCGTCAAGATCAATCACAAAAAAATCCGCTGGCCGCCCTGTCTTCAACACTCCGCTGTCAAACCCCAGCGCCTCAGCCCCGCCGCGAGTCGCATATTGGAACAATCGCTGTGACAGATTACGATTGTCGATCTCGTCGAGTACGACCCGCTGTTGAATTTGTAACCGTAAATGATACTCAAGTTCACGCGCATCTTCTAATGGATCGATCTGCGCCTGGCTGTCCGACCCGAATGCAAAGCGAATGCCCCCCGCCGCGGCCTTTGCGGCATCAATAATCCCGTCTCCCAGATTTCTCTCCGTCGTTGGACACGAGCAGATCACCGTGTCTGTCTCCGCCAGCGCATCCATCTCCCAGTCTGTGATGTGAATCGCGTGCACCAGCGTCGTCTTCGCCGACAATAGCCCACGTTTCGCCAGCAACTCCACCGGAGTTGCTCCATACTCGCGTTGGCATGCCTTCAGCTCTCCTACCTGCTCCGCTGCGTGCATGTGCACCGGCAGATCGCGCTCTCGCGCCCAGGCAACGATCTCCTCAAGCTGCTTCAAGCGGCACCGCACGAATGCTATGCGGCGCAACGCCCAGCCATGCGGTCTCCGACCCGCGCAATTCCTTTGCTAACTCTGCCGTGTTCGCCAGATACTCCTCCGGCGTCTCGTAGAATCGTGCCTGCCCCGCATGCGGGACCAGCTCATACCCCGCCCGCGCATACGCGACACGCAGCAGGGCAATACGCAGACCTACTGAATCCGCCGCTGCGATAACCTTCTTCGCCAGCAGATTCGGATCGTCGTATGCCCGCCCATCCTGCGCGTGATGCAGATAGTGGAACTCGCCGACTGTCGTCGTACCGGCCATCACCATCTCGAGAAACGCCATCCGCGCCACGTCATACACATCGTCTGCATCGACACTGAGCGCTGCGCGATACATCGCCTCGCGCCATGTCCAGAAATCGTCGCCGCCCACCCCGCGTGTCTCCGTTCGCCCGCGAATCAGCCGCTGAAATGTGTGCGAGTGTGCATTCGCAAAGCCCGGCAGAATCGCCTTGCCGCGCATATGTGTAACCGGATGCTCCGTCTCCTCACCCGGCGCGAGCACCTTCGCAATCCGCCCATCGTCCCCGACGACCAGCCCGCAATCTGCGCGAAACTCGCTGTCGACAAAAATCAGATCAGCGCGATAAGTCTGCGGCATTGTTATGCTTTCGTTGGCCGGATATGCAGCTCGCGAAGCTGCTGCTCGCTGACCGGGCCCGGCGCATCGGCCATCAGGTCAATTGCCTTCGCTGTCTTCGGAAACGCGATCACCTCGCGCAGACTCGCCGCGCCGGTCAGGATCATAATGATGCGGTCCAGTCCCAGCGCAATCCCGCCGTGCGGAGGCGTCCCGTACTGCAGCGCATCCAGGAAGAATCCAAAGCGCAGTTTCGCCTCCTCGTCGGACATGCCCAGGGCGCGGAAGATCTGCCCTTGAATATCCTGCCGATGGATACGAATCGAGCCCGATCCAAGCTCCATGCCATTGAGCACGATATCGTAGGCCAGCGCGCGCACCCCTTCCGGATCCGATTCCATGCGCCCCGCAACCAGGTCGTCTTCATGCGGCGACGTGAAGGGATGATGGGCAAATGTCCAAGTATGACTCTGCTCATCCCACTCAAAAAACGGAAAATCTGTCACCCAGAGGAATCTGTAATCGTCTGCGTTACCTTTCTTTTCGAAGGCGCCGTGCTTATCCTGGAAGCGCTTGGCCATATCAAGCCTCAACTGGCCGACCTTCTTGTAGATCCACAGGCGATCCTTCGCCGGCGCCACAATCCCGGGCTTCGGCGTGATCACGATGTTCAGGTCTTCCGCGGACCAAGCCCACTCCGATCGAATCCCTTCAGCTCATCGGAAAGTTTCTCGATGATCTTATCGGACAGAGCGGCAAACGCATCGCTGGTGCGCAGCCGCCCGATATCAAGAACGTCCAGTCCCGAATCGCCGAGACTCGCTCGAATATCGCCATAAGCGTCTTGCGGGCTGTGCCGGAAAGCTCGCCGACTCGCGGAATCGTGAAGCCGAGCACCGGCAGCCCTTGCTCAATCTTGAGCGCAGTGCGCAGCTCAGGCGTTAGCTCGGCGGTCAAATCGGCCATTGCAGGCAGGCGCAGGTCCGGTTTGTCGATGCCATAACGGCGAATAGCTTCGTCGTACGTCATTCGCGGAAACGGCGCCCTGATCTGCTCGCCCGTGACCTCGAAGGCCGCTTTGAGAAATCCCTCGACCACGGCGAAGACCGTCTCCTGCTGCGGAAATGTCATTTCCAGATCGATTTGCGTGAACTCCGGCTGGCGGTCGGCGCGCAGGTCTTCATCCCGAAAGCAACGCGCAATCTGGAAATACCGATCCATCCCGGAGATCATCAGAATCTGCTTGAAGATCTGCGGAGACTGCGGCAACGCATAAAACTCGCCGGGATGCACGCGGCTCGGCACGAGATAGTCGCGTGCGCCCTCCGGCGTCGACCGCGTCATGAACGGCGTTTCAATCTCCAGAAATCCCTGGCCTGAGAGGTACTCACGCACCGCTAGCGCCACTTTGTGCCGGATTTCGAAGTTCCGTTGCATCTCCGGCCGCCGCAGGTCAAGGTAGCGATATTTCAGCCGCACCTCTTCATTCGCGATCGCCTCCTCCGCCGGCGAAAACGGCGGCACCTTCGCATCATTCAGAATGCGCAGCTCTTCGGCGACAACCTCAATCTCGCCCGTCGCCATCTTGGGATTGATGACGTCCTTGCCGCGCAGCCGCACCTTGCCGATCGCCGCGATAACGTACTCCGGACGCGCCTGCTCCGCCTTGGCGTGCGCCGCCGCGCCCAGCTCGTTGTCGAGCACCACCTGCGAGATGCCGTACCGATCCCGCAGATCGAGAAAGATGAGATTGCCGTGGTCGCGCCGCCGGTTCACCCAGCCCAGCAATACAACTTGTTTACCCGCGTCAGATGCGCGAAGCTCTCCACACGTATGTGTGCGCGTCAATGTACCTAAAAAGTCAAGTGTCACAGTCTTTCCATTGTACGGATTTTGTAAGATTCCGAGGGTGGGCTACAAGATGTTGCGTATACGCCTTACAGGAGTCAGATATGGCGAATCGGCACAACCCTTTCAAAGTTGGAGACAACGTTGTTTTTGATCCTGACGAACGAACGATAGGCTGGACATGGTCGAGCTTCGATCGCCTCCGCATTCATCCTGGTGACGAGGGGGTTATAACCAAGATCATCGACGACATGATTTTCATCGACGATGACCGCGGAGGTTTCGCCTTTGAATGCTTCAAGAGAGCGACTTAGCTAATTCTCCCCGCGCCACCTTTACCTGCTCGCCGCTCGCAAAATCCTTCACTGTCAGAATACCGGACTGCATCTCGTCCTCACCGAGCAGCACGATCTTCCGGGCCAGCTTATTGCCAATCTCAAACGACTTCTTCAGTCGGAATCCGCCATCCCCCAGCTCCACGCGCAGTCCCGCACACCGCAGCTCGCGTGCCAATTCCAGCGCCGCCGGATTCAGCTCTGCCGAAAGCGGTGCGATGAATGCATCGGCCAGCATTGCGTCCTGTTCTCTCTGAGCCTGCAGCGTCAGAATCAGCCGATCCTCGCCGATCGCGAATCCGATCCCCGGAGCCTTCGGCCCGCCCAGCGCCTCACTCAATCCGTCATAGCGTCCGCCGCCGAGCAGCGCGTTCTGCGCGCCTAATCTGCCGTGGGTAAACTCGAACGTCGTCCGCGTGTAGTAGTCGAGCCCCCGCACCAGCCGCGGATTCACCTCGTACTTCACGCCACACTTATCCAACGCCGCGAGCACAGCCGCAAAGTGTTCCTTCGAGTCCTCATCGAGATAATCGGCGATCTTCGGTAGCCCGTTGATGATCTCCTGATCACCTTCGTCCTTCGAATCGAGCACGCGCAGCGGATTCGTCTCCGCACGCCGCTGGTTGTCCTCGCACATCCGGTCCTTCACGGGAGCCAGCGCTTCCCGCAGCGCCGCCACATACCGCACCCGATCCGTTGCCGAGCCGACCGAATTGATCTCCAGCCGCCAGCCCTCGATGCCCAGCTCATCGAGAAACGCTGCCAGCATCTCCAGCACCTCGGCATCCCGCAGCGGAGACTCCGACCCCGCGCTCGGCGGCCCGATCACCTCGGCACCGATCTGCCAGAACTGCCGGTAACGACCCTTCTGCGGACGCTCCCTGCGAAACTGCGGACCAATGTAGTAGAGCTTCTGCAGTAGACCCGACTCACCCAGCTTGTGCTCGATGTAGGCGCGCACCACACCGGCCGTATTCTCCGGCCGCAGCGTGAGAGACTGCGCCTTCTCCGATTGCGCCCGCGCCCGATCCTCCCACGTGTACATCTCCTTCGAGACGATATCCGTCTCCTCGCCCACGCCGCGCGCAAAAAGCGACGTGTCTTCGAAGACGGGCGTGCGAATCTCGCCGAAGTTATAGCGCGCAAAAACGCGCCGGGCGGTCGCTTCCACGTGGTTCCAGAGTTCTGTTTCGGGCGGCAGAAGATCGCGTGTGCCGCGAACGGCTTTCAATGTGCTCATCGCTGTCAATAGGCCTAAATTTCAGACTATCAGGACGCGCCCCCAAACTGCGCCCCACGACCCCGCAACTCAACTACCCTGAAACCATGCGCCTCTTCATCGGCATCGGCCTGCCCGCTCCCGTTGCGGATGAGCTGGCAAAGTCCGCGCCCAGCCTCGTCGCTCGCACCGCCGCTGCGAAGCTTCGCTGGACACCCCCGGCCAACATGCACATCACCCTCAGCTTCCTCGGCCAGGTCCACGATGCCCGTCTCGATGTGATCGAGCAGGCGCTTGCGACAATCCACTCTCCTCGCATGCAAGTCGCCCTCGACGGCATTGGCACCTTCGACCGCGCCGGCGTGCTCTACGCAAACATCGTACCCTCGCCTCCGCTCCTCGCCCTCGCCGAACAGGTCATCGCCACAATGGAATCCATCGGCCTCCCCCGGGAAGAACGTCCTTACTCGCCGCACATTACCCTCGCCCGCACCCGCGACCGCCTTCGCCTTCACTCCAAAGCCGACGATCCCGCCTTCGACCAGACCTTCATCGCCACTGAATTCCGCCTCTATCAGAGCCTCACTCTGCCCGGCGGCGCGCAGTACAAGGTCCTTCGCGACTTCGCGCTCGGTTAATCGGTGCCAACACAAACCCGGTTATCCTTGATCCATGTCACAGGACCTCTGGACTTCCGTCGACCGCTACATCACCGACATGCTGATCCCCGCCGATCCCGCGCTCGAAGCAGCGCTCACGGCCAGCACAGAAGGCGGTCTGCCACCCATCGCCGTCGCTCCCAACCAGGGCAAATGGCTGATGATCCTGGCTCAGGCCATTGGCGCTCGATTCATTCTCGAAATGGGCTCGCTCGGCGGATACTCGACCATCTGGCTCGCCCGCGCCCTGCCTTCAGACGGCAGGCTCATCACCCTCGAGTTCGATCCCAAACACGCTGAGGTCGCCCGAGCCAACATCGCCCGCGCCGGCCTTGCCGACAAAGTCGAACTCCGCCTCGGAAAGGCTCTCGACACTCTGCCCGAGCTCGCCCTCGAAGGCCTCGGCCCCTTCGATCTGATTTTCATCGATGCAGATAAGGGCAATTATCCCGGCTACATCGAATGGGCGCTCAAGCTGTCCCGTCCCGGCACCCTCATCATCGGCGACAACGTCGTGCGCGACGGAAAGGTCCTTGACGCGGCCGATCCCGACCCGTCCGTCCAGGGCGTGCGCCGGATGAACGAGATCATCGCCGCTGAACCGCGCCTCAGCGCCACGGCAATCCAGACCGTCGGCAGCAAAGGCTACGACGGCTTCATGATCGCCATCGTCAGGGATATTTAGGAGAGAAGGGAATGAGCCAATACCCGCCGCCCACCGTCATCATCGCCTCTACCAAGAGCGTCGCGCTCTCACTGGTGCTCACCTTCTTCTTCGGGCCGCTCGGCATGCTCTACAGCACCATCTGGGGTGCGATCGTGATGATCATCCTTTCGGTGCCGGCTTTCATCATCACCCTGGGACACGCCGCCTTTCTCATCTGGCCGGTCTCCATGATCTGGGGAGCGTGGGCCGCGCACCGCTACAACCAGCGCCTTCTCCGTCGCGCTGGCCTGTGAGTGCCCCCACTCACGGCAGTTTGGCCAGCTCGTCGCAGGCCGGCTTGAATCCGCCGTCGCAGGACTTCCTGAAAAGCGCGCGCGCCTGCCCGAAGTCCTGCGCTCCTCCCATGCCGATTTCGTAGAGCCTGCCGAGCCAGCTGCAGCCGACCATTTCTCCGCCATTGCAGGCCTGCTCGTAGAGGATGCGCGCCTGCGCAGGATCCGGAAGTGCGCCCTGCCCGTTTTGATAGAGCGATCCGAGCGCCGTGCACCCGAGCATGAACCCGCCGTCGCAGGCCTTTCTGAAGTGGACGCGCGCCTGTTCATAGTCCTGTGCTCCGCCCTGGCCGTTCATGTAGAGCATGCCCAGCGCCGAGCACCGCGCCATCGATCCGCCGTTGCAGGCTTTCTTGTAAAGGGCCCGCGCTTCCGCGTAATCCTTCGCTCCGCCCATCCCTTTTTCATAGAGCAGCCCGAGATTCCCGCAGCTTTCGATCGATCCCCATTCGCACGCCTGTTTATCCAGCAGGCGGGCCTGCTTATAGTCCTGGTCCACTCCGCCGTAGCCGTAAAAGTAGAAATCGCCGAGCAGCCCGCACGAGTCTGCGTTGCCGAGGTTGCACGCCTTTTCGAGCACAGGCTTGGCTTCTGCGTATCGCTTCCGATCGAAGAGTTCACGGCCTGCCCTGGAACTCTGGGGAGCGACGATGACCGGTCCAGGGGTAGAGCCTTCGCCTGAGGCCGCGCCTTCTGGAGCCGTGCTTTTGGGCGTCGGGCTTTGCTCCTGCTGGGCCAAAGCGGCTGGCAACAGAATCAGAGCAGCGGCTAGAGCGGCGGCAATCAGGCTTCTAGGCATCGGTCCCATGGAAAAGCGCGGCGCAGCGCTACAACCAGCGCCTGCTCCGTCGCGCCGGACTGAGAGTCAGGCAACTGGCCAACCGCGAAATCTGCGGTGAATCCGCTCGACCCGTCCCCTCACGGCGCGAAATAGCCGGAGAGGTCGACGATAAGGTTGCCCGTGCCGTCACCATAGCTATAGATGTCTCCGTTGTCGGTTTCGACAATGGCCATGTTGGAGGTAATCGCTCCGTCATAGGCATTGAGGGTTGAAGTGTCTGGTTGGCCTAATAAGGTTACAGGCCAGACCTCGAGAAAGGGGAAAGGTCCAGTCGGCACTACGGTGGTGTTAAGGACGTAGGCTGCAGCCGTAGAGGGCGTCGCGCAGGGGCTTTCCTCGACGACGACCAGGAAGCGGCCGGGGAAGGGATCAGGGGGCGAGAGCGGTGGGCGGGTGTCGATCACGCGGCAGGGCGTGACCGGGTAGTACGAGAGGGCGCCGGGGAATCCAGGAGATGCGAAGTAGCCGTTCACGTCAATGATCACGTCCGAGTCGTCGGAAACGAAGATGGAGACTTCCCCGTTTGTGCCTGCCTGAACGATGGCGGCGTTGGCCGTGGTGGTTCCAGTGGAAGAGTTGAGGGTGGAGGCGTTGGGCTGAGTCTTTCCTGTTGGCCATGTGGTCAGGTAATTAAGCGTCTTGTGGGGAAGGGCGGTCACGTTAAGCGAATAGGCCACGGGCGTGACCCCTGAAGGGATGCAACTGCTGGAGAGGATGGGGAAGGCTCGGGTGGTGCCTCCGGTGATATATGGAGCGGCCAGCGGCCCAGTGGCGGGGCCGCGGGTGTCGGCCACTCGGCATCGCGTGACAGTGGTGAAGGCCAACGCCGAGGCCGTTCCCGCAGCCACGAAATAGCCGTTGATGTCGATGATCACCTGCGTCGCGTCGGAGACGAAGATGCTGACCCCTCCGTTGGTTCCGGCAGCCACGATCGCGGCGTTGGCTTTGACGCGTCCGTCCGAGTTCAGGGTCGAGACGCCGGGTTGAGGTTCTCCGGCAGGCCAGAGAGTGAGGTAATTGAGAGATGTATTCGGAAGAACAGTTATGTTGAGCGAGTAGGCTGCGGCGGTCGCGGGAATATTACAGGCGCTCTGCGGAATATTGAAATTACGGATGCTTATCGCACTCATCTCCGGAGCCCCAAACTGCCCGCCGCCGTAGCGTGTGTCGGCAACACGACAGGGATTGATGGTAATCAACTGAAGCGCTGTATCGGTTGCTTCTGCACTCGCAGTTGACGAAAAGGTGTGGGCATCGGAATTGTCAGTCGGAGCGTCAATCTGCGCCATGCACATGCTCGCACCCAGCAGAAAGGAGGTTAAAAACGCGAAGACACGAAAAGGAAATGCCGGAAACGGCCAGCGAGCGATCAGCATATGAGTTCCCTCAACGCGAGAAGAAATGGATGCCTTCTGAGGGCTGATTCGTTCGCTCGCCCATCAGATGGGGCCGAATGCGCAGCAGATTAGCATACAGGTGTAATCGGCTGCAGCCCGAAAATCGTATTTACTAGAAAATTAACGAGAGCTGCTTCAGCCCTAGGCCACCCAACTTTCTGCATTCTCGCGCGTCTCACCCGGCGTATCTCTCATTGAAGGGCAAAAAAAACAGACCCTCAAGTGGCCACTTGATACCTCGTTCCGCAGTTGACGACCCGGAGTACTTCCGCAGCCTGATGCTCGAGCACCAATCCATGGTCTTCAGCATCGCGCTGCGCATCCTCGGCGACCGCTCCGCAGCCGAAGAGGCTGCTCAGGATGTCTTTCTCGAGCTGCACGCAAGACTCGGCGACCTGGCCTCCGAGGACCATGTCCTCCACTGGCTGCGCCGGGTCACCGTGCACCGAGCCATCGATCGGCTGCGCCGCCGCGAACGTTGCCGCGAAGTCGCCATGGACTGGCAGGATCTGCCGGAGCCATCCGAACCGCCCGACACCGACCCGCTGCTCAGCCGCCGGCTGCGCCAGCTCGTCGCGTCGCTGCCCGAGGTGCCCAGAACCGTGCTCATCCTCCGCTACCAGGAGGATATGAGCCCGGAAGAAATCGGTGGCGTGCTCGACATGCCCCTCGCCACCGTCAAGAGCCACCTGCAACGCACCCTGCGCCTGCTGCGCGAGAAAGCCGCACGGGTGCTGCGGTAAGAAACTGAGGCCGAAATGTACGAGACCGAAATCTACGAACCCGACTCCGAACTCGAACAGGCGCTTTACTCCGCACTCGCCCGCGAAGCCGCGCCGCCCGACCTGCTCGCCAACGTCCTGGCCCGTATCGAAGCCCAGCTGCTCGAAGCTCCGCCCTCCGCCCCCGCCTTTCGCGTGCTCACTTTCCCGGCACGCAGCCCCTGGAGCAGCTTCTGGTCCATCGGAGCCCACGCTGCCGCCTTTGCCCTGATCGCCTTCGTTGTCTTCGCCGGAGGCAAGGCGGTCGTCGCGCCTCCCAAAGCGCTCCTGACCGCCGTCGATGTCCAGCCCTACATCCCCGTGAATCCCGGCAAAGATGCCGCAGGCGGAGGCGGTGGTGGAGGCGCCAACGAAGCAGTCGAAGCATCCCGCGGCCACCTGCCGAAACTCTCTCAAACCCAGATAACGCCGCCGCAGATCATCCGCAACGAGGCTCCAAAGCTCCCCGTCGAAGCCACTATCGTCGCTCCCCAGCTCAAGCTGCCCGACGCGAACATGCCCAACGTCGGCGTACCGCAATCTCCGCAGGTTGCACTGGCCTCGCAGGGACCCGGTTCTGGCTCAGGCTTCGGCAGCGGGAATCACGGCGGAATCGGTCCCGGCAATGGCAGTGGCTACGGCCCCGGCGAAGTTGGCGGCTATGGCGGCGGGGTCATGCGCGTCGGCAAAGGCGTCTCCGAGCCACAGCTCATCTACTCCGTCGATCCCGAGTTCTCCGACGAAGCGCGCCGCGCCAAGTACCAGGGAGTCTGTGTCGTCTCCGTCATCGTCGACGCTCAGGGCAATCCGCAGCACGTCCACGTCGCGCGATCGCTGGGCATGGGCCTTGATGAGAAGGCGCTCGAAGCCGTCAAACAGTACAAATTCAAGCCCGCTTACTATCAGGGCCACCCGGTCGCAGTCGAGATCGACGTCGTCGTCAACTTCAGGATCTACTGAGGAAGCATGGCGCAATCGCCAGCTCCGCCTTCGAACGACACTATCCGTCTTCAGCTCGCCTCTGCGCCCCGTCTGCGAGCGGCTGCTCCCTCGGGGTCGGTTATGATGTCGACCCACTTCGCGTTGGGTGAGTTTTCGGCGTCATAGTTGTCATGCCAGTTCCACCATTTGTACGGCTGGCTCTGGGGATAACCCTCCGGCGAGTCCTCCCAGCTCTCCTGGCGGCCGAGCGGCGTGATGTCCAGGTAGCTCCAGAGGCTCCCCATCGCTTCATCGCCGCGGTTGTTGATGAAGTAGGTGCGGAATACCCGTTCGCCGTCGTGGAAGAACACATTGTGCCCGTGCCACTGATCGACGCCGAAGTCGACGTCAAAGCTGTCCGTGATCGTGTACCAGGGCATCTGCCAACCCATGCGTGCCTTGAGGCGCGCAATATCCGCCTGCGGCGCGCGTGACGCATATACGAGCGTGGTATCGCGGGCGTTCAGATGTGCCAGGTGGCCGACCTGATCGGCGCCCAGCGAGCAGCCGCGGCAGGCATGCTCGGGCCAGCCGAAGACACCGGGCTCGAAGAAGGCACGATAGAGAACCAGCTGCTTCCGGCCCTCGAAGAGGTCGAGCAGGCTAACCTTACCCGCGGGCCCGTCGAATTCGTACCTCTTCTCGACCACCATCCACGGCATTCGTCTACGCTCGGCGGCCAGCGCGTCCCGGGAGCGCGTAAAGGCCTTCTCCTGCACCAGCAGCTGCTGCCGGGCACTCTCCCATTCCTGTTCCGACACGATCGGGGGCGTCTTCATCGCGTTTTGCTCCTTCTCCTATCAATTTCTGATGCAGTCAAAGCCATCGTCATTGTTTCTCCTTGTGCGAGATGCCATCGAACTCGGATTTGCCGTGCATCTTCGCCTCGGCCAGTTGTTTCACGCGGAAGAGTGTCTGTTGCCAGTAACGCTCAAAGCTTCCGGTCCACTCATGCACTGGCCGGATGGCCTCCACATTCGTCCGGTAGAGCCGGTGGCGTCCATTACGCCTCACACGAACCAGACCCACTTTGCGCAGAACGCCAAGATGCTTCGATACAGACGACGGATCGAGGCTGAGCGCCGTTACGACTTCGCCGACCTGCCGCTCCCTGGGCACCAGGTAGGTGAGAATCTCGCGCCGGCGAGGCTCGGCGATGGCATTGAAAGCATCCGAAGTGGTAGCTGCGCGAGCCATGACCAGAACAATATATTCCGATATAGGAATATGTCAAGGGCGTGGACTCCTACTTGCCTTAGCCCTTGACCTGCGTATCTTCCTTCGTTGCCGCAGTCCTATAATGCGAAAGTCATGAAAGCCATCGCCTTCTGCCTGCTTGTCCTTTCCCCCCTTGCGCTTGCCCAATCCTCACATCCCATGGCTATGAACTCCTCACCGGCTCCCGACGAACGCCTGGGCACAGTCTCGTTCGCCGTATCCTGCACGCCGGAGGTGCAGGCCTCCTTCAATCGCGGAGTCGCCCTCCTCCACGACTTCTGGTACGCCGAGGCGGGACCGCAATTCGAGCGCATCGCCAAGGCCGATCCAACCTGCGCGATGGCCCACTGGGGGATCGCGATGAGCCAGTTCCACCAGATATGGGACCGACCCGATGAAGCCACCATGAAGCTCGGCTGGGAAGAAATGCAGAAGGCGCAGTCGCCGGCCGCGAAAACCGAGCGCGAGCGCGAATACATCGCGGCTCTCACCGCGTTTTACAAGCCGGGTAAGGAAGACTTCATGGCCCGCGTGACCGCCTATTCCGGCGCGATGGGCAAGCTCTACAAAGATCATCCTGACGACGTAGACGCGGGCGCCTTCTATGCGCTCTCCTTGCTCGCCGCCGAATCTCCCGGCGACACCAGCCTCACGCAGCAGCACAAGGCAATGGCAGTGCTCACGCCACTTTTTGCCAGCTACCCCGACAATCCGGGCGTGGTCCACTACATCATCCATTCCTGCGATAACCCGACGATGGCGCCCGACGGGCTCGCCGCAGCCAATCACTATGGCGAGATCGCACAATCCGGGCCTCACGCCGTGCACATGTCAGGACACATCTATGCCCGCCTGGGCATGTGGCCGCAGGACATCAAATCGCAGCTGGCATCGATCAAGGCCTCCGAAGCGGCCGAGGCAAGGGGTGAGAGCGGCATCATGGATGAGCCCCACTCCTATGACTTCCTGATGTACGCCTACCTGCAGAGCGGCCAGGATGCCAGCGCCAAAGAAGTCGTCGAGAAGATGCCGGCTGTATTGGAACGGATCAAGACCATGCCGGGGGCGCATGATATGGCCTTCATGGTTCCCTACTATGGGAGCGAATTCCCCGTCATGTACACGCTCGAAATGCGTGATTGGCAAACCGCCTCGGCCCTGAAACCTGTGCCCGGCGCCGAGCCATCCTTCGAGACCCAGACGTGGTGGGCGCGGGCTATCGCCGACGGCCATCTTCGCCATGCCGGGCAGGCACAGGCCGACTTGGCCAGGTATGACGCTCTCATGGTCGAGGTAAAAAAGGGCGACCACGCCTTTCTCGCCGATTCCACCGGAGCCAAGATCGTTCGTTATGAAATTGCCGGCTGGGCCGCTTTTGCCGCCGGCAAACAGGATGAAGCACTGAAAGAGATGCGCGCTGCCGCCGATCTGCAGGACAAAGTCGGCCAGGGCGAGGTCGACATCCCGGCTCGCGAGATGCTCGCCGACATGCTGCTCGAACTTCATCAGCCACAACAAGCTCTGGCGGAATACCGCGTCGCGTTGAAGCTCAGTCCCAATCGCTTCAACGGCCTCTACCACGCCGGAGAAGCGGCCGAGGCGGCCGGCGACAAGCGCGCTGCCGCCGAATACTACGCCGCGCTGCTGAAATCCACAGACAACGGCGCAAACTCGTCGCGGCCGGAGATGGCCCACGCAAAAAGCTTTGTAGAGTCAGAGCAGCTTGCGGCGAAGTAGGCTCGAAGTCCTCATGAATGCGGGTGCCCCACGTCCGGATTTTCGGACGTGGGATTTTCCACCTGCCCTGTTTCCCTTTGGTCCGTGACCCTCAAAGTTCAGTATCGGGGCTGTCAAGTTAAAACCAGGAGTGACATCGGAGCGCTGGCTTGCGTCGCAAGGCGCGTGGGCCTGGATGGCAAGTCCCTACTTCCACTCCCAGACTTTGGCTGTGGTATTGCCGCCCGCATCCGTTTCGAACTCGAACGCCCCACAGCAGTTGTTGAGGCGGGCAAGCTTCTGCGAGTTGGTCCGGTAGAAGAGCGCGCCGCGATAGCTGACCGAGCCGCCGGCCCCAAACTTGCCCAGGCCCGTTCCCGTCCAGATGATCTGGTCGCCATCCGCCGTGATGATCAGCCCCTGGCCGGTTCCATAGATCGACCCGTCGGGACGAACCGTTGAGGTGTAGGTGCCGCTGCCCGTAGTAGCGACGTCCAGCATTTTGCCGGTATCTTCAAACGACACTTCGGCCGTTGGTGGTTCGATCGACAGGATCCGCCGCACAATTCGCTTGCCATTGCTTTCGCCGATTTGATCGCCGAGCATTCTTTCGTCTCCCGTTCTGTCAGTCGCGGGGGACACGGCTCGCCAGAGTTATTTGATTTTGGTGCGTCGTAACTCTCGATTTCCCGGCCTTAAGTTGTCAAGCAATAAAAGTGACAGGGGTCTGAGCCTAACAAAATCCTTGGCGTACAGGCATCAAATGCAAAACTGAGCCCTGAGCCCTGAGCCCTGAGCCCTGAGCCCTGAGCCCTGAGCCCTGAGCCCTGAGCCCTGAGCCCTGAGCCCTCCTAGTCCTCCAGTGGCAGGAAGTACTGCGTGCCCTTGATCGGCTCCGACAGCCGTTTCATCAGCATCTGCAGATCGCGGTTGTTGTGCACAAAGTCGATCTCCGAAGTATTCACCACCAGCAGGTCGCTCCCCGTGTAGTGAAAGAAGAAGTGCTCGTAGGCCTCCACAACCTGCTCGATGTACACATCGCTGATCGCCCGCTCACCCGGCACTCCCTTGCGTTTCAACCGCTGCTTCAGCACCTCGGGAGAAGCCTGCAGATAAACCACCAGGTCGGGCGTCGCCACCTGCTCACGAAACATCTGGTAATAGCGGTTGTAAAGGCTCAGTTCGGCGTCGCTCAGATTAACGTAGGCAAAGAGCTTGTCCTTTTCGAAGAGGTAATCCGCCACCACCGGCACGTCAAAATCCTTGAGCTCCCGCATCTGTTCATAGCGCTCCATCAGGAACCAGAGCTGCGTGGCAAACCCCATTCCCGGCTGCTCCTGGTAGAAGCGGTCAAGAAAAGGATTTTCCTCAGGCTCGGCGACCCTCCGGGCGTGCAGCGACTCGGCGAGAATCTGCGCCAGCGTTGATTTGCCCACCCGCAGCGGCCCCTCAACAGCGATGAAACGCGGCGGTCCAAAGAGGTTCGCCATCACGCACCAATCTTATCTTAACAGCGAAGAAAATACGAAACTGTCGGCGGAACTTCTGCTCAGCGCCTCCCGTATCCGTCACCAGCGCGAACAAATCTTCCGTCGAGGAAGCATGACTATGTCCACGCAAACTGTTCGCCGCAATCTTCCGAAAATCTCCTGGTGGGTCGCCGTTGCCATTCTGCTGGGAGCTGTTCTTATGGCAACCGGAGCCGTCCTCGCTCTCGTTCATCCCGCCACGCTGGTCTCGCCGCACGACCAGATCAACAGTGCAGTGCGCGTCTATGCCGGATATCTCACCGCGCGTAACGGAGCCCTCGCCGTCATGCTTATCGTGCTGCTTGCTATCGGCGCGCGCCGCGCCCTCGGCAATCTGATGGTGCTGGTGGCCCTGATTCAGATTCTTGACGCCGTCATGGACAGCTTCGAAGCCCGATGGACACTCGTTCCCGGCGTCCTCGTCTTCGCCGTCGTCTTCCTGATCGCCGCCGCCCGGCTGTCGGGCTACCCGTTCTGGCGTTCCGAGGCCTGGAGCGGATAGCAGCTCGCATTCACTTGCGGCTCCCCCCGTAAACTAATCCCAATGCTCGCCACCCTCAGCGCCGCGGCTGCCGCCACCGGCCTTACCATCGGCGGATACCACTACGCCGCCATATGGCCCACATCCCAGCTCTTCGGCCGAACCATCCTCGCCGGACGCGACCCCGACGAATACGCCCTCACCTACGACGACGGACCCAACGACGCCTGCACCGAACAGCTTCTTGAAATCCTCGCCCGTCACAACGTTCGCGCAACCTTCTTTCTCATCGGACGCTTCGTCCGCCAACGCCGCGACCTCACCCGCCGCATCCACACGGCCGGTCACCTCATCGGCAACCACACCTTTACTCATCCCTGGCTTCTCTATCAATCCCCATTCCGCGTGCGCGAAGAGCTCGCCTCGACGAATGCCGCCATTGAGGACGCCCTCGGCGAAAAGATCAGCTACTTCCGCCCGCCACACGGCGCGCGCCGCCCGGATGTTCTAAGAACCGCCCGCGATCTCGGCCTCACACCCGTTCTCTGGAACGCGATGGGCTATGACTGGAAGCCCGGCCTCAATCCCGAGACCATCCTCGCCAATCTCGATAAGGGAATCCGCCGCAACCGCCGCCGCGGCCATGGATCCAACCTCCTTCTCCACGACGGAGGCCAGGCCTCTATCGGGCAGGACCGCTCCGCCACCGTCGCCGCCACTGCCACCTTGCTTGCCCGCGCTCAGCACGAACAGATTCTCTTCGTCACAGTCGATGCCTGGAACCCCATCGATCACGGCGCACCCAAAAGATAAACGCCAGCCTCCGCAACTTTATTCTCCCCTTGAATCTCGCAACTTCATTCGTGACCTCGCGTTCACCTGCATGAGTACCACGCAAGGAGAATGCAGACCATGCAACGTTCAAAATTATTTCTCGCCACCACCGCTCTCTCGCTCGCGCTGCCCGCGCTTGCCGCGCAGGCGCAGTATTATCCGCCGCCGCGCACGCGCCCTTCGGCCTTCTATCTCGGTAAAGCTCATGTCGACGGACGCAATGACCACGACGACATCAAGGTGGGCCACTATGAGGGCCGCTTCCACTCCGTGCTTCTGCAGGTACACAACGCGCCCATCCTCTTCGACCACGTAGTCATTCACTACGGAGACGGCGCCGCCCAGTCCCTTCCCGTCAACCGCTTCATCCCTCCCGGTGGAGACAGCCAGTGGATCGTCCTCCCCGGAGGTGAGCGCGTCATCCACAGCCTCGAACTGTGGTACTCGCGCGCCCGCCCCGAAGACCCCAACCGGCCGGAAGTCGAGCTCTACGGCGCACCATAATTGAGAAACCCAGCTCTGAGTGCCCCATCCTTCACGACGCTCTTAGTCGTGAAGGGTGGGACGCAAACGCCTCTCGCGCCGCACTCACCGTCTGCTCCACATCCCCCATCGTGTGCGCCGTCCCCAGAAACACCGCCTCATACTGCGAAGGCGGCAGCCACACACCCTGCTCCAGCATGGCGCGATGAAAGCGCGCAAACGCTGCTGTATCCGAAGTCGCAGCTGTCGCAAAATCCGTCACCGGACCCGCGGTGAAGAACCACGTCCACATCGCGCCCACGCGATTCGTCGTCATCGGCACGCCCGCCTTCGCCGCCTCTGCGGCAACGCCATTCGCCACCGCCGCGCTTAACCGCTCCAGCACCGGATACACCTCGTCCCGATGCTCGAGCAGGTGTCCCACCGTTGCAATCCCCGCCGCCATCGCCAGCGGATTCCCGCTCAGCGTCCCTGCCTGGTACACCAGCCCCAACGGAGCCAGCATGTTCATAATCTCCGCTCGCCCGCCAAAGGCCGCGCACGGCAGCCCTCCGCCGACAATCTTGCCCAGCGTTGTCATGTCGGGAGTAATCCCGTACAGCTCCTGCGCCCCGCCCAGCGCCAGCCGGAAACCCGTCATCACCTCGTCGAAGATCAACACCGCGCCCTCGCGCGCCGTGATCTCGCTCAACGCCTCGAGATACCCCGCCGCCGGAGGAATGCACCCGGCATTGCCGACCACCGGCTCGACAATCACGCAGGCGATCTCACCTTTATGCGCTGCGAAGGCCGCCTCGACAGCCATAACAGCGTTGAACGGCAGGGCCAGCGTCAGGCCTGCTATCTCCTCCGGTACTCCCGCCGACCCCGGAATCCCAAACGTCGCAACCCCTGATCCCGCCTTCACCAGCAGCCCGTCCGAGTGTCCGTGATAGCAGCCCTCGAACTTGATCACATACTTCCGGCCCGTGAACGCCCGCGCCAGCCGGATCGCCGACATCGTCGCCTCCGTTCCCGAACTCACAAACCGCAGCTTCTCCACCGACGGAAACGCCTTCACCACCAGCTGCGCCAGATCGCTCTCTGCCGCCGTTGACGCTCCGAAGCTCGCGCTCCGTGCCGCCGCCCGCTGCACCGCTTCCACCGCCGCCGGAAACGCATGCCCGAGGATCATTGGTCCCCACGAGCCGAAGTAGTCGACGTAACGCTTGCCGTCCGCGTCCCACAGGTACGCACCCTCACCGCGCTCCACAAACGGAGGCTCGCCGCCAACCGCACGAAACGCGCGCACCGGCGAATTCACCCCACCGGGCAACAGTCTTTCAGCGCGCTCTTGAAGGGCCCGCGAACCGGTCATTTTCATAATTCGAGTATAGAAGTCGCTATTTTTGGCGTCGTCTTGCTTCTGATGGATCGCAAGCTTAGTATTTCGCCTGCACGAAGTCACAGATTTTACCAACATGCTGGACCGTACATCTGGGCTCTTAAAATTCAGAGGCCCCGAGGAGAATCATCATGTCATCCGCCCCCGCTCCTGCAGCCACGGCCGTACAGAGCCCGCTCAACCTGATGCTGACGATCCAGCCCGGCAAGAATCAAACCATACTCGAGTACCTCGCCACGAATCAGGCCGCCATTAATGCCGCGCTGACACAGGTGGGTACCGTTCACTTTGCCCGGTTTCTGATGATTCCCGGCACCCAGTATCTATTTGTGATAACCACTTTCGACGGCGACTTTAACGCCTACATCCAGGCGTTCACGAACATACTGGGAGACGTATTCAACGCCCTCCTCTCCTGTGTCGACCCGGCTCCTCCACTCCCCGTGCAGCAAAATGTCGCCGCCTTCGAGGCCTTCGTCAGCCAGTACAACCTGCCAACGGGTCTTTATTCGGCATATCCCAATTGCACCGTCGTGCAGATCTGGGGCAACGGATGCGCGCCGCCCCAATAGCACCTGCCCAATTGCTCGGGAGGTGATCGTGAGTGCTCTCCAGTTCGACGATATTCAGGGAATCATTCTGCGCGGCTATGGTTCGTTCGTTCATGTTCGCCACTTCATTGTCGCCGTTGCGGACGTAGGCCGCGCAAGGGCTCTCATTGGCAACTTGAGCAGACCGATTCCCGCCGCAACCAATCCTGAGAAACTGGCTATCACCACGGCTGCTCCCTGGCACGTCAAGCCGGACTACACGCTGAACCTGGCATTTACCTATGAAGGGCTCTCTTCCCTGGGCGTGCCATCCACTCTTCTCGCCGGATTCGCGCCCGAATTTGCCAGTGGAGCCATCGGAAATGCCAACGCAATCTTCGATGTGGACGCCAGCGCCCCTGCCAACTGGGAAGGCCACATGGGCATCGCTTCCGAAGTTCACGCCATCTTTTCACTCTTCGCGCGCACCTCGCATGAGCTGGAATCGCGAACTTCCGAATTGCTTGCCGCAATTTCAGATTCGTTCCATCTCACCCATCGCCACGATGGCCATGCTCTTCCCGACGGCTACGTTCATTTTGGCTATCGAGACGGTCTTTCCCAACCCTTCCTCGCCGGTGGACCCAAACCCGCGCGACCCTACCCTGACCTGGGCCTCAACAAGGACGGCAGCTCACCCCCGGGCGACTTTCTCTTAGGCTTTGAGAACACCTTTAACAACAAGTACTCCCCGGGTGTAGCCGACACCAGGCTCGGGCGCAACGGCAGCTTCGCAGCCTTTCGCATCCTCAAGCAGGAGGTTGCACAGTTTGAGCAATTCCTCCAGACGGCCGCGCCCACTATCGGCCTCTCCCCCGACCAATTAGCGGCCAAACTCCTGGGTCGCTGGCGGAGTGGTGTGCCGCTTGCTCTTTCCTCTACGGGCACGTGCCCCATTCCGTCCGATCGCCTGAACATGTTCCTGTACGCCGGCACCGCGCCGGGTCAGTCTGAACCAGACCCAAAGGGTGTTGCTTGTCCCATCGGCGCTCACATCCGCCGCGGCAATCCCCGGGACGAGCTCGTCGCGGGCCGTTTTACCCAGCAGGCAAGGATCATCCGCCGCAACCTTCCCTATGGTCCTCCATTTAATCCTCAGCAACCCAACGACGGAATCGAACGCGGACTCATCGGCTACTTCATTAACGCCGACTTCTTCAATCAGTTTCAGCTCCTTATGTCGCAGTGGATGAACACGAATAATTTTGTCGGCGGCATGATCTCCGGCGTCGACCCACTGATCGGAGCCAACACTCCATCATCCAGCGTCTTCACCCTCCCAACGTCGCCGACCAGTTCCGTCAAGATCAACGGCTTCTCGCGATTCGTCATCACTCGTGGGAGCGCCTACTGCTTTTTCCCCAGCGTCACCGGTCTCCAATACATCGCCTCTGCCGGCACAGAATGATCCATCGCTGAACCAGAATCACCTGGCAGAATGCTGAGTTGCCGTCCGTCCCGCGCCTGGCCGCTTTTCAGCTCACCACTTCTTCTGCTCTTCGAGGTAGATCTTCGTATAGTCCAGGTAATTCCGTGCGTACTTCAGAATCAGCTCCCGGTCGTCCGAGGTAAGATCGCGCCGTACCTTCGCCGGAACACCCGCCACCAGCGACCGCGGCGGGACAATCATCCCTTCCGGCACCACCGCCCCCGACGCAATAATCGACCCTTCGCCGATCTTCGCGTTGTTCAGGATCGCCGCGCCGATCCCGATCAGGCACGCATCCTCAACAACACATCCATGCACTGTCGCATTGTGCCCGATCGTCACATACTCGCCCACAATCACTGGATACAGATTCCGCATCCCATGCAGGACCGCGCAATCCTGCACATTCGAGTGCGCACCCACACGGATCGAGTGCACATCGCCGCGCACTACGGCATTCATCCACACGCTGGCATGCTCGCCGAGCACCACATCGCCAATCACCTGCGCCGACACATCGACGTAGCAGCTCTCGGGAATGACCGGCGTGTGGCCTTGATACGAGCGAATCATGCTGTACAGTGTAGCTCCAGACCAGGGCTGCTAGCGCGCCCATCATTTATCCTCAAAAAGATCATGTCCGAGCACGTACCCGGGGATTCTATCCCCCACCTGACCGCCTTCGGCGAAGCCGAACTCGATCAGGCCTTTGCCGCCATCTCCCGCGAAGTCGAAGCCTCTTCCGCTGCGCTCGCCACGCCCGAGTCCGTCGAGGCCTTCCGCCTGCAATGGCTGGGCCGCAAGCAGGGTCGCCTCAAGGCCATCAGCGATGCCTGGCTCAAGTCCGCTCCCGCCGAAGCCAAAAAACTGATCGGCCAGCGCTTCAATACCCTGAAGGCTGAAATCGAGCAGCGCCTCGAGCACGCTGGAGCATCCACCGGCACCTCCGCCCTTGATACCGAAGCAATCGACATCACCCTCCCCGGCACGCGCCGCAAGCTCGGCGCCGAGCACCCACTCATCAGCACCCAGAACGAGCTCCTCGCCATCTTCGCGCGCATGGGATACTCGGTCGGCATCGGTCCCGAGGTCGAAACCGACTACTACAACTTCGAGTCGCTCAACTTTCCGCCCGGCCACCCCGCGCGCGACACCCAGGACACGCTCGTCATCGCCAACCAGGAGCGCAAGCCGCTGCGCGACCGCCTGCTCATGCGCACCCACACTTCGCCCGTGCAGATCCGCACCATGGAGGAGCAGCCACCGCCGTTGCGCATCGTCATCCCCGGCAAGGTGCACCGCAATGACGCCGCCGACGCCACCCACTCGCCCATCTTTCATCAACTCGAAGGCCTCTGCGTCGACACCAACATCACATTTGCCGATCTCAAGGGCACGCTCGACCACGCCATGAAGGAGCTCTACGGCTCATCGGTGCGCACGCGCTTCTTCCCGTCCTTCTTTCCCTTCACCGAACCCTCCGCCGACGTGCAGATCAGTTGTCCCTTCTGCGGCGGCTCCGGCTGCCGCAAGTGCAAATACTCCGGCTGGATCGAGCTCCTCGGCTGCGGCATGGTCGACCCGTCTGTCTTCGAATTCGCCCGCCTCAAGCAGCCCGCCTACGACCCGAAAAAGATCAGCGGTTTCGCCTTCGGCATGGGTATCGACCGCATCGCCATGATGAAGTACGGCATTTCCGAAGTCGGCCTCTTGTACTCGGGAGACCTGCGCTTCCTTGAGCAGTTCGGCTGACAGCGTGAGCTCGATCGTATGAAACGCTGGATTGGATCGCTGCTGCTGCACACCGTCATCTTCCTCATGACCTGGCTGCTCGTGCACCGCTGCGTCAGCGCAACCTACTTCCTGAGCGTGAAAGCCGGCGCCCAGTTTTCCGAGAATCTCCTCGGCCAGCACTTTCTCGTTGTCAGCTTGTTCTCGGGACTCGTCACCGGATTAGTCGGAGGCCGGCTGCTGAGGGCGCTACTGCTTCTTGCCGATTCGAAGGAGATTCACCCCTCCGGCATCGCCACCTGGAAGCGTCCCCAGGTCTGGGTCTTCCTTCTGTTTACGATTTATTTCGGACGAGTCTTCCTCGGCTGGATCTTGCAGCATCGCAGTCACAGCGTCCTTGCCGCTCATTCATCGTTGAATCTGGCCAACGCCGTCTTTGCATTCTTCGGGAACGGCTGCCCGGCGTGGCCCGCGCTCACTGCAGCCAACCTGAATGAGCTGCTTTCGACAACCTGTTCCGACCAGATCATCTATACGATGCCGTGGCTTGCGGCCGTCGGTTATTCGCTTGCCGGCCTCATCCCGCGAGAGTTCTGGACAAGGATCGCCAGAAGGGAACAACCGGCCGAAGCTGACAAGATTCCCGACGAAGCCGTGAACGAGAATAAAATCTAAAGACCCGATCGCTTCACGGCTTCCGGCAGTTTCATTACTCAGGACCCACACCAGTAAGTCAAAATTCATGAAGATTCTCTCCTCCTGGCTCCGCGAATATCTCCCCGGCCTCACTGCGATTGACCGTCAGCTCGCCGACGACCTCACCCTCCGCGGCATCGCCGTCGAAGGCGTCTTTGATTTGAACGACGCCGCAGGCGCTGACCCGGGCGCAAATGGCTCCCTCTTCGAGATGGACATCACCACCAACCGCGTCGACGCCATGAATCACTACGGCATCGCCCGCGAAGCGGCCATCATCTATGCGTCACAGCTGAAGCCGATCGAAACAGCACTGCCCGAAGCGGAGTCCGGACCTGCATTCCCCGTCGCCATCGAAGAACCATCCCTCTGCGGACGCTTCACGGCGCGCGTCCTCCGCAATGTCACCATCCGGCCTTCGGCTGGCATCGTCGCCGAGCGCTTCCGCCTGCTTGAGCAAAAACTGATATCGAACGCCGTCGACGCCACCAACTACTGCACGCTTGCCATCGGACAGCCCACTCACGTCTTCGACCTCGATAAGCTCGAAGGCGGCATCGTCGTGCGCCGCGCCCGCAAGGGCGAAAAGCTCCGGACCTTAGATGGAGTGGAACGCACCCTCGACCCCGAAGACCTCGTCGTCGCTGACGAGAAGAAGCCTCACGGCATCGCCGGCGTCATGGGCGGCTGGGACTCGATGATCACCGTCGACACAAAGAACGTTCTCGTCGAAGCCGCCTGGTTCGACCCCGTTACCGTGCGCCGCTCCTCGAAGCGCCATCTGCTCCACACCGACGCGTCGCATCGCTTCGAGCGCGGAGCCGACTTCAGCGCCCCGCCCATCGCTTCGGCCCTCGTCAGCCGCATCCTGCTCGAAGCTGGAGGCCATCAGGTTGGCCCGTTCACCGACGTCATCATCCCCGAAGCCGAAGCCCGCACTGCAAAGCGCTCCGCGATCACCTTCAGCCTCGGCGAAGTCCGCCGCATCCTCGGCCCAACAGAAGACCCCGAAGGCATCACCGCCTCCGCCGCCGAAACCATCCTCAGCGGTCTCGGCTGCACGCTCGCGATAGACGGCCACTCGTCTCCGCACAAGCCGAGCCCCTCGCCATCTCTCGACCCATCACGAGCCGTTTCGATCGAGTCCGCGGCCTCCATCTCCGACAGGCCGTCTTACAACGTCACCCTCCCCAGCTGGCGCCTCGACCTCGAACGCGAGATCGACCTCATCGAAGAGATCTGCCGCGTCTACGGATACAACCGCTTCCGCAACACGCTGCCCGCCTTCGCCGGATCGGTCGTCGAGCTGCCCCATGCCGAACAGGAAGCCACCGTGCGCCGTACGCTTCTCGCCCTCGGCTGGACTGAGGCCATCTCTTCCACCTTCTGCGCCGCCGATGACGCCGCTCTCTTCGCGCCACAGCCCCACTCCGCCGTCGCCATGGGCAACCCGCTCAGCGAAGAGGCCGGCATGCTTCGACCCTCGCTCATGCCCGGCATGCTCTCCATGCTCGCCCTCAATCTCAACCGCGACGTTGAAGACGCGGCTCTCTTTGAAATTGGGACCGTCTTCAGCGGCAGTCCCGACCGTGTCGACGAAAAAACATCCCTCGCCATCGGCGCGACTGGCCGCGCCCTGACCGAATCTGAGGTTTCCTTCTACGACCTCAAGGGCACCGTCGAAGAGCTGCTCGGCAAATTCTCCTCGCGCTCCGTCTACTTCGACAACCTGCAGCTCCCTTCATGGCTGCATCCCGGCCGCTCCGCGCGCGCCGCGCTCGACGGAGCCACCGTCGCCTGGTTCGGCCAGCTTCATCCCGTCGAAGCCGATCGCCGCAAGCTGAAGCAGACCGTCCTCATTGGCGAAATCTACCTCGACCGCCTCTACCGGCAGAAGCTGCGCCAGCCCCTCGTCCGCGAGCTCTCGCGCTTCCAGTCGGTCCGCCGCGACTTCTCGCTGCTTTTCCCCGACTCGACGACGTGGACCGCCATCGAAGAGAAACTCCGCAGCCTCGACATCCTTGAATTGCGCAGCTTTGCGCCGAAAGAAATCCTGCGCGAATCAAAATCCATCCCCGCCGGACACTTCTCCCTCCTGCTCGGCACCGTCTTCCAGTCGCAGGAGCGAACCCTCCGCGAAGAAGAGCTGCAGCAGTTCTCACAGCAGATCATCGCCGCGATGGAATCCATCGGCGGCAGGCTGCGCACGTAATTCGTTGTCATCCCACGACGGTGCCCCATTCAAGCGCCGGTGTTGGGCTCGAGTGTGCACTGAACGCTGTGCCCTGAGCCCCTGAGCCCTGAAGCCCTGAGCCCTGAACCGTACCCAAAGCGGCACCACCTCTCAATCACTCAGCCACTTTCCGCGATTTCCTCTGCGCCCCCAGCGATATACTCCGAGCAGAAACCAGCTTCAGGAGAAACTCGCATGTCGACCGCTGCCCCCGTTCAGGAACCCGAACTTCCCCTCGCCGCCGATGACTTCAGCGCGCTCGAGCAGCGGGTGCTGCGGCTGGTCGAGCTGGTCAAGTCGGAGCGCGATGCCCGTACCGCTGCCGAGCAGCGGGTGGCAACGCTCGAAGGCAGGATCCGGCAGCTCGCCGAAGACCACGCAACTGCCGCCTCCCAGCTTGAAACCCTGGAGCAGGAGCGTGAAACCGTGCGCACCCGCGTCGAGCGCCTTCTCAAGCACCTCGATGAAATCACCGGATGAATTTCAACCATGGAGACCGATCGCGGATGACTGAACCCACCGGGACCCAACCTGCGCAGGCAAGCTCGGACGCCGCTGACAGCACTGCCGACTACATCTCCGTCGACATCTACGACCAGACCTATCATCTCCGCGGCGAAAACCCCGAGTACATCCGCCGTCTTGCCGATATCGTCGACGCCAAGATGCGCGCCGTTGCCTCACACGGCAAGACCGTCGACTCGCTGCGGGTCGCCGTCCTCGCCGCCGTCAACATTGCCGATGAGCTCCTCACCCTTGACCAGCGTTACAACGCCATCACCGGCGCAAGCGATGAGACGCGGAACGCACTCCGCAACCGCGCCCACTCGCTCACCGGCCTGCTCGATTCTGTCCTCGGCGACGAGCGCAAGATCAGCTGATAGCTACATATCAACAGCTCTTTGCCCATTCATTGCGGTTCGTGCAAAGGCTTTAGATTCCGGCTTCTGGCTTCCGTGGAAATAGGTAACTTGCATTCCCGCCCCACCCCCGTTAGCATCCATTTCAGAGACCGGCCTGCAAAGCAGGTGTGGCGACTAACGCTGGTTGAACCTACATTCATCGAACAGGGAGCTCGACTCGACAATCGGCTCGGTGTGCAGTGTCCGCCAGTCCGGAATGCCTAAAGAGCCGCGGAGAGTTCCCACCGTCTTAGGACGGGTTCACCGGCGCGTCGCTGCACGGCCCAGTGGGTCGGTCTTTACTTTATCTGCTCTATGAAAAAGCCTGCCAAAGAATGGTGGTTTCTCTCGGCCGGCCTGGCCGCGCTCGCTGTGGGCCTTTCCCTCCGCCTCTTCGTCCCGTTTCAGAACGATGCCATGCACTTCACTGAAGGCCTCTGCCTCGGCCTCGCCATTGCTCTGCTCCTCGGGGGCATGATCAAAGTGCGCCGCGACGCCCGGCGCGGTTGCGGAACCAACGCCGGCTCCCACTCCGGCCGCGCCTGATCCTCAGCAGTGCATCCCCGTCTCCTCCAGTTCGGACACGTCGCCATCCCCACCTACGGAGCCCTCACCGCGCTCGCCCTCGTCGCCGCGCTCGCCGCCTGTGTCTACTTCGCCCGGCGTCTCGCGCTGGACCCCAACAAAGTCTGGAGTCTCTGCCTCTACGCCATCCTCACCACGCTCATCGGCGCGCGCCTGCTCCTTGTCCTGGCGCACTTCAACGCCTTTCGCCAGCACCCCTTCTGGATCCTTGGCCTCACCGGCCTGCACGATTTCTGGATAGGCCCCGTCAGCGTCCTCCTCGGCATCGCCGCCGCCATCCTCTATGCGCTTGGCCGAAGGCCTGCCGCTGCTCCGCGTCGCCGACGCGCTCGCCCCGGCCGCCGCCATCGCCATCGCCATCAACCGCATCGGAGCCTGGATTTCCGGAGTTGACTTCGGCTTGCCCACAGCCTTGCCATGGTCAGTCACTTACACCAGCCGTCTCGCCGCGCTCTGGTACCACACGCCGCTCGGCATCCCGCTCCACCCCGTCCAGCTCTATGACGCAGCAGCTTCGCTCGTTGCCTTTGGCCTATTACTTGGCCTGGATACGCGCCACGCCAGTCGTCAAGGACGGCGTGGTCGCCGGTTCAGCGCTCATCATCTTCGGATTGGCCAGCGCTCTCCTTGCCCTTTTTCGTGCCGACCAGCCCCACCCTGCCTTCTCGGTCTCGCTCTCCGTCATCGCTGTCCTCGCCGGAGCCGCGCTCTGGCTCGACCGCAGAAATAAGGCCCGCGGCTATACTTCTACCGATGACTCGTCTGCTCCCTAAGCTTTGCTCCCTGCTCGCCCTCTCTATTGCCCAGATTCTCCACGCTCAGGCCGGAGCCGCCATCCCGCCCCCCATCTATCTCTATGAGGGCGCGCGCTACCCCAACGGAGTCCCTGGCGCCCTCGGCTCCGCTGAAGCCGACAAGCCCCGCATGTATGCCTTCCTGCCAAAAACCCGCTCCACCAGTGCCGCCGTTCTCGTCATTCCCGGTGGAGGCTATGAGCATGTCGCCATGGGCCACGAAGGCTTCCAGATCGCCACCTGGCTCAACCAGCAGGGCATGCCCGCCTTCGTCCTCGACTACCGCGTGAAGCCTTACCACTATCCAGTCGAGATAGACGACGGCCGCCGCGCCATGCGCATCATCCGCGCCCACGCCGCCGAATACGGCATCGACCCCAACCGCATCGGCGTCTGGGGATTCTCCGCCGGCGGCCACCTCGCCTCCTCGCTCGGCACCCACTGCGAAGCTTCACCCGCAAAGGCTGGGAATTCCACGGCGCCCGCTGATCCGGTCGATTCCGAGTCCTGCAAGCCGGCCTTCATGATCCTCGCCTACCCCGTCATCACCATGGAAGCCCCCCTGGCGCACCACGGCTCAGCGCTCAACCTCCTCGGACCCCACCCCGACCCCGCTCTGGTCCGCGAATACTCGAACCAGCTCGCCGTCACATCGCAGACGCCGCCCACTTTCATATGGGCCACCATCAAAGACCCCACCGTCCCGGTCGAAAACTCCCTCGACTTCTACCGCGCCCTGGTTCACGCCCACGTCTCCGCCGAGCTGCATATCTACGATTACGCCAATCACGGCTGCGGACTCTGCGGCTCCATCATCCCGCTCTCCACCTGGCCGGCGCTGCTGCGCAACTGGATGCTGCTGCACAGCTACCTGCCGCCCAACGCCCCTCCGATGCCCCCGCCTGAGCCCAACTCCAGCAAGTGGCCACAGGGGCTCACCGGTCCCGGCCAATTCCAGCCGTGACCTCCTTCTTCTGCCGGATGTGCGCCAGACATGCCTCGAAAAGAGATATGTTTTGAAGGGGACGGGCTTCAGCCCGTCCAAGAAGCGATGAATAACAACGCCGCTTTACCCGCTGAGGGAAAATCCTCGTTTGGAACAAAAACTCTCTCCGTCCCTCCCCAGGACGCAGGCCAGCGCCTTGACGCCTGGCTGGTATCCGCGCTCGCCTCCCGCCTCGAAAACGTAAGCCGCGCCCGCGTCCAGCTATTGCTTTCTGAATCGAAGGTCCTCGTCAACGGCGCGCCCGCCAAAGCGTCGCTCAAGCTGCGCGGCGGCGAGTCGATTGAAATCATCGGCGAAGCCGCACCACCACCCTTGCGCGCCATGCCCGAAGACATCCCCCTCGACATCGTCTATGAAGACGCCGATCTCTCCGTCATTAATAAGGCTGCCGGCATGATGGTCCACGCCGGCTCAGGCGCCACCGACGACGCCCGCAATCGCGGGACATTAGTCAACGCGCTCCTGAATCATTACCGCCAGCTTTCCACCACGGGAGGCCCGCTGCGCCCCGGCATCGTTCATCGCCTTGACAAGCTGACGAGCGGACTCATCATCGTCGCCCGCAATGACTCCGCCCACCTCAAGCTTGGCGAGATGTTCTCCCGCCGCCAGGTCCAAAAGACTTACCTCGCACTCGTCCACGGCCATGTCAAAGCGGACCGCGGTACTATCAACTCCGCCATCGCCCGCGACGTCATCCGCCGCACCCGCATGACCACCCGCCGCGACGCCAGTTCGCCAGATTCAGGCGCCCGCTCCGCCATCTCGCACTACACCGTCCTCGAGCGAATCACCTCGCGCTTCGGAGCATTCACGCTCGTCTCTGTCCGCATCGAAACCGGCCGCACCCATCAGATCCGCGTGCACCTGTCGTCCATCGGCCACCCCGTCGTCGGCGACACCCTCTACGGAGCACCCGCGCGCATCACCATCCCCACCACCGCGCGCCGCAAAAAATCCGATCCCGAGCCTGAGATCACTTCTCTCGACCGCAACTTCCTCCACGCCGCCGAGCTCGCCTTCGCGCACCCCAGCACTGGTAAGCCGCTCCAACTGAAAGCGCCGCTGCCCGAGGAACTCACAGGCTTCCTTGCCGAACTCCGGGGCTCTCACCCTCACCCCGAATAGCCCTGGTTTCCTGAGCCCTAACCCCTGAGCCCTGATCCCTTATTTTTGATCATTGCAGGCCGCGATGAATCTCCGGCTCAACGTAGTAGCTTCCAGAGAGCGCATCGCGCAGCTTTTCGGCGGTCTGTTCGTCCGTCTCGATCGTCACCGTGTTGGGGTCGGCGTAAGCGACCACCTTGACACCGGGGAACGAGCTCACAGCAGACAACGCCGTGGCTGGCTCATCGCCCTGGCGGATCAACTCGCGGCGGGTTGTGACTAGAAAGCGCGGCATCCAGGCCTCACACTGTGGGCAGTCCTCTGCCCTCAAATTTCACTGGCAGCCCGAAAGTCACAGAATGCTGCGCCAGCAGATTCCGAGCCGCCGTCGTCCGCGCCGCATCCCGGGGAAGTGCCTTGTACTCCTCATCTTTCGCCAGCAGGACGGCCAGCACCCCACACACCGCCGGGCTTGACATCGACGTGCCGTCCATTTCCATATATAAACCCGCGTCGCCTTTGCTGGGCACCGTGGAAATAATACCCACCCCCGGCCCGGCGGCCACCAGCGTGTGGCCGAAGTTGCTGAACGCAGCCAGGAAAAGGTTCTTCTTTCCCATCTTCGTCGAATCCTGGGGCCGGTTGCTTGCCGAAAACGTCCCCGCTGGGCGCCCAGCCCATCAGTCCTATTGCAGAGACGGCAACGCACTCGGAATAAGCCGCCGGAAAATCGATAGGGCCCGTCTCATTTCCCGCCGAGCAGATGCACAGCGTTCCGCGCTCGACTGCATCGCGAATGCAATCCTCTTCGCCCTCAGACGCGGGTCCGCCGCCCAGGCTCATGTTGATCAGATCGCAGCCATGATCGCGAGAGAGGCAATCGATCGCGTTGATCAGGTCAGCCGTGCTCGGCTGCTCGTCTTCGCTCTTGTAAACGCGCGCATGGAAGAGCTCGCAGTCCGCCGCCATGCCTGCATAATCGCCTCCCTTTTTGGGCCGCGCGCCAATGATGCCTGTGGTGTGCGTGCCGTGCTGGCATACGTCGATTGCCTCATCGGCGGGAAGAGATCCTCCATCCACGAAAACCCCTGCCAGCTTCACGTGCTCGAGATTCGGGTGCGGCCCGCAGCCCGTGTCAATCACGCCAACCTTGATCCCTGCGCCGCGTTTCTCCTCATGGACATCGATGCCCATCTCCTTGTGCCACCAGCCTTCGCCGCCCGGTTCGGCCTCCGCCAGCGGCAGGCAGTCGATCGAGCTGCCCGAGCGCGGCGCATCCGCCAGCATGATCCAGAATCCGAAGTTCGGGAAAGGCTGCACCACGGATACATGCGAGCCATGCGGAACATCCATCCTCGCCACTCCCTCTTTGTCCGTCACGACAGTCCGATGGTGAGAGTGCCCGCTGGCGCCACGGTAATAAAAGGTCACCTGAATCTCAGCCAGCGGATGCCCGCCCGCCGTGATCGTCACTTGGTAAGGCGTGGGCGGCTTCACCGGCGCCGATACCGTGTGCGGTAGAGCATGGCCAAAGCCTATCGGGACGCGACGGTGCAGCGGCCTGCGGATCAGTGGCTCAAGGATCGCATCGGGATGGAGAGAATGCAGCGACCCCTGGACCTTCGCAATCGCCGCGGCATCGGCATCGAGCACCACCACGCGGCGCGCCAGTTCATCTTTGGGATTCGAGTCGGCAACGACTTTCGCGCCCTCCAGCCGGGCCAACACGGCCCCAACCTGGGCCCGCGAAGCGTGCTTGTCTTCGGCGCTGTACTTACCCGCCCGGCGATTCACAAGTACGTAACGCGGCATCGCCCCCTCAGCTGGACATTCTTCGCGCGTCTACCGATCGCTGGCGAATGTCGCGCAGAAGCCTATCAGAATTTCATCTGAATGAGTAGATCGAACCGCGAGCCTCAGCACCACCCTCGCTTCCTGCACGCGTCAGCTCCTCCAGCCGGCGCTCCAGAAATCGCCGCGCCGGCTCCTGACGTGTCAGGCTCAGGGCCCGCCGATAGAATGCGACCGCCTCCGTCGTCCTTCCCAGCCTCTTGCACAGCTCCGCCCGCGCCGAATGCGCAAGATAGTAATCCTCGAGATCGCCCCGCTCCAGGATCGCGCCAATCAGCGCAAGACCCTCCTGTGGCCCATCGCGCATCGCAATCGCGACCGCGCGGTTCAGCTCGACTACCGGTGACGGATTCACCCGCAACAGTACGTCGTAGAGTCCGGCGATCTCCGCCCAGTCCGTCGACGCCGCATGCTGCGCTCCGGCGTGCACAGCTGCAATCGCCGCCTGGATCGTGTACGGCCCCAACCTGCGCGAAGCCAGCGCCCGTTCTACCAGCGCCTTGCCCTCGTCAATCAGCTCATGATCCCACAGTGAGCGCTCCTGCTCTTCGAGCAGGATGACTTCGCCTTTTGCCGATGTTCGCGCTGCCCGGCGCGACTCCTGCAGAAGCATCAACGCCAACAGGCCCTGCACTTCCGGCTCCGGGTCTTTCGAGAGAAGTTCGAGCAGCAACCGCCCCAGCCGGATCGCCTCGCCCGACACATCCGCCCGCGTCAGCGACGAGCCCGACGATGCCGAGTATCCCTCGGTGAAGATCAGATAAATAACCTGCAGTACGGAGTCCAGCCGGTCAGGCAGATCGCGACGTGACGGCACCTCGTAAGGAATGCCCGCATCGCGAATCTTCGCCTTGGCGCGGACAATCCGCTTGGCGATCGTCGGCGCGCTGGTCAGGAACGCTCGCGCAATTTCCTCTGTCGTCAGGCCGCATACTTCGCGCAGTGTAAGCGCAATCTGGGCCTCCTGCGGCAGCGCCGGATGGCAGCAGGTGAAAATCAGCCGCAGCCGGTCATCCTCAATATGCTCGTCATCCCACTGTGCCGGATCAAGCGGCTCCGTTTGCAGCCTCTCTGCAGCGTCCTCCAGCGACGCATCGAAGCGCGCCCGTCGGCGTATCCGGTCGATAGCCTTGAAGCGCCCTGTCGACACCAGCCACGCCCGCGGATTATCCGGAACTCCCTCGCGCGGCCACTGCTCCATCGCCGCTGTCACGGCGTCGTGCATCGCCTCCTCCGCAAGGTCGAAATCCCCGACAAGTCGAATCAGCGTAGCCAGCACACGCCGTGACTCGCTGCGGTAGATCGCCTCCAGCGTGTCACGGACATGTTCAGAAGAAATCTGATTCATGGGCTCTGAGCCGTTCGACAATCCTCAGTATATGTCGACGTTTCGGGCTAGTGGCATTTGCGCTCGGCCTGCGCAGGCGTCTCCGCCCTGTAACCGCCCATAGGATCGACCGAGCCGCCAGCGTCGTATTGGTCGTGCGGCCGGACCCAGTCGCCCATGTTGCCGCGATCGTTCTCGTTCCGCCCCTTCGGTGTCAGGTCGAGGTACATATACGCGCCCAGCACCTCTTCGCCGCCGCGCCCATAAACCGAATAAGTATGAAAAATCTCGCCCTCCGGCGAGCGATAGAAGACACTGATGCCCGCAAGCTCATCTATCGACGCCTTCGTCATGCCGTAGTTGTAGAAGACCTCGCCGCTGGCCAGCTCTTCCGGGATAAACGAAACGTGATAATCGAAGTTGAAGTCGCTCCCCAGCGACGACACCCACGCAAAACGCCATCCCATACGCTCTTTGTAGCCTTCGAGCGAAGCCAGCGGCGCCCGCGAAACCGCCACCAGGCTCACGTCGTGATGGGCGAGGTGCAGGTTGGCGCCGTCGATATGATCGGCGAGGAACGAGCAGCCGGTGCAGCCATTGCCCAGGTCGTGCCTCCACATGAAGTGGTAAATGATCAGCTGGCTATTGCCGCCGAAAAGCTCCGCCAGCGTCTTCTTCCCCTGCGGAGTGTCGAAGACATATTCCTTTTCGACCTTGACCCACGGCAGCGCGCGGCGTGCCGCGCTCATCGCGTCCCGCTGGCGTGTGAGTTGTTTCTCCTGGGTAAGCAGTTCCTTGCGTGCCGCCAGCCACTCTTCGCGCGACACAACTTTGCTGCTTTCAAGCGTCTCGGAAGTCATGATGCCTTCTCCTGTGTCTTCAAGTTTTGGGTGTTGCGTCGTTCACTGCTTGGGCCAGACCCTGATGCCTGGATTCGCTTTGCTGACCCCGTCACCAGGGCTCGAACCCGCCCCCTATTGATTGCGAAAGCGCCGATCCCGCCCGCCGAGGTCAAACAGGAAACAATCACCGCCCACGACGACAATATGCATACCGGGCACATTGTGCTCCTCCTTTATGCAGCCGGTTCATCGCGGCTGCTTCTCACCTGAGATTTGCTTCGTGAGCTGCTCAGGACTTCGCGCTGCTGTGGGTAATCTCCATGATCGGCCGAACCTCGATCCCGCCGAGCCGTATCGGCGGAATCCCCGACGCCAGTTGAATCGCCTCGTTCAGGTCTTTCGCCTCGATCACGATGAATCCGCCGATCTGCTCATGCGTTTCGGCGAAGGGCCCGTCCGTGACCGACACTTTTCCGTTCCGCACCCGCACAGTGCTGGCCGCGTGAACGGGCTGCAGAGCATTGGCGGTGATGAAGTGACCACCCCTGCGCAGAACCTCGTCATACTCCAGGGCCTCGTCTGTCAGCTGCTGCAGCTCCTGCTCCGACAGTCCTTCGTGCTTCTTCTCGTCAAAAAAGACCAGACAGAGATATTTCATTGGCGCTCTCCTTTTTTCCGGATAGAGGCGCGTTGGCCTCATTCATCAGATAGTCGTTCCAGCAGACCTGAATTGGACAGGCCTCTGCCCGATTTTTTAGAAAATCTTTAGCGCCCCGAACCACCGGCGACTTCGGTCCGATCCAATAGCGCATTTTCACCTTCGTTTTGACCTGCCTGTCAGCCGTCCTGCCCCGCCCTTGACCTCCCGCTTCCCGCATGGATAATCCCTGCATGGCCGATTCTGCCTCTAATGTGCTCGATTCGCTCATCCGCGACTTCCGCTACGGCATCCGCACGCTGGCGCGCACCCCCGGCTTTTCGGTTGTCGCTATCCTTGTCATGGCGCTCGGCATTGGCGCCAACGTCGCGCTCTTCACTGTCGTCCACTCCGTACTTCTCAAGCCGCTGCCTTACCCTGACTCAGACCGCCTCGTCCGCATCTATGAAGCCGACAGCCATGACCTGGCCGAACATCGCTACATCCCTGTCTCGGGAGCCGACTTCCTCGACTGGCAGAAACAGCAGCGCAGCTTCTCTCAGATCGGCCTGCTCGTCAATTGGAACAGCTACGGCCTTTCCGGCGGCGGCGGCCAGCTTCCCGAGCACGTCATGGCGCAGACCGCCACCGCGAATGTCTTCTCCATCCTCGGCGTCCACCCCGCCGTCGGACGGCTCTTCACCGAAATGACGACCGTGCTGATCACCCGCAACCGTCGTACTGAGCTGGAGCCTCTGGAAACGGCGCTTCGGGGGCGATACCGGCATCCTTGGCCAGACCATCCAGCTCGATGCCAAACCGTATACCGTCATCGGCGTTCTGCCCGCCTGGTTCAGCTATCCCAACCCCACTATGCAGCTCTGGACCCCCCTTCGCCACGAGTTCACATGGCCCGGATTCACGACCTCGCATGGCGCGCACAACTTCATGGTGATTGCGCGCCTCAAGCCCGGAGTCTCCCCCGCGCAGGCTCAGGCGGACATCAGCGCCATCCAGGCCGGCATCCGCAAGCAGTTTCCCGAAGGGCCGATCTTTGACGCCGCCCACGTCATGCCGCTGCTTGAGTCCCGAACCTTCAGGATCAGGACCGCGCTCTACGCCCTGCTTGCCGCCACCGGATGCCTGCTCCTCATCGCATGCCTCAACATCGCCAATCTGCTTGTGGCCCGCGCCGCCGCGCGCCGCAAGGAAGCTGCGATCCGGACAGCTCTCGGCGGCACCCGTGGCCGCCTCGTCCGCGAGCAGGTCATTGAGAGCATCCTGCTGTGCGTGGCCGGGGGAGCCCTGGGGTTGATGCTGGCATCGCTCTCCCTTCAGTGGCTCGTGCACGTGCGCAGCGACATCCCCCGCGCCGAAGAGATTCACATCGACGGCGTTTCCCTCCTCTTCGGCTTCGCCATCATGCTTTTCTGCGGACTGCTGGCCGGTCTTATCCCCGCGCTCTCGCTGGACGAGAAACAGCTCCTCCGCACCCTGCAGGAATCTGCCCGCTCGCACAGCGGCGGCCTGGCGCGTGCCCGCCTTCGCCGCGCTCTGCTCACGCTGGAAGTCGCCCTGACCATCGTGCTGCTCATCTCTGCCGGCCTGCTCATTAAGAGCTATGAGCATCTCCACTCTGTCGACCTCGGAATCACCACCCGCAATGTGCTGACCATGGGCCTCAGCCTGCCCGAAGCCACTTACAAGAAGCCGCCGCAGGTGCTCTCCTTTTATGAGCAGCTGCTGGAGAAGGCCCGCGCGCTGCCCGGGGTTCGCGGCGTCGCGCTCTCCAGCGAGGTAATCGGCAAAGGAAACGCCACCGACCACGCCTTTGCCATCCACGAAAATCCTCCCCTGCCCCAGGGGAAGTATCTCGACGCCACGGTATACCAGGTTGATCCCGGCTTCTTTGCCACCCTCGAAATCCCGCTCGTGCGCGGCCGCGTATTTCAGCCCTCCGATCGCCTCGATAATTCCAGCGTTGCCCTGGTTACGCCCTCCTTTGTGCGCGAATTCTTCCCCAACTCCGACCCCATCGGCAAACACATCGACGACGACAACTTCGAAGGCCCGCACAGCTTTGAAATCGTGGGTGTCGTCGGAGACACACGACAGGGCGTGGCCCAGGATATCCAGCCCACCATGTATTTCCCGCTTTATCGCGGCGACCGGAATGATGTCTCGCTCGTCATCCGCACCCGCTCCAATCCGGCCGGCTTCGCCCTGCCCGTGCAGAAGATCATCACGCGGATGGACCCTAACCTCCCTGTGGCAGACGTTCTCACCATGGACGAAATCATCGGGAGGTCCACCCTCGATGCCAGCTTCGACGCCACCCTGCTTCTCGTTTTTGCGGCACTCTCGCTCATCCTTGCCGCCGTCGGCCTCTTCGGCGTGCTGTCCTATATCGCCGCTCAGCGCCAGGGCGAAATCGGCATCCGCATTGCCCTCGGCGCGCAGCGTGACGACGTCCTGCGGCTCATGCTCGCCGACGGCCTTCGTCCCGCCCTCTTCGGATTGGTATTGGGCCTCGCAGCCAGCGCCGCCGCCACTCGCCTCATCAGCTCGCTGCTCTATGGAACTCAGCCCCTCGACCCCATCGTCTACGTGCTGGTCACCGCAGTCCTGCTGGCCGTAGCCGCCATCGCCTGCCTTGTGCCTGCCTGGCGCGCCTCCCGCCTCGATCCTATGGAAGCATTACGCACCGAATAGATGAATCGCTTAGATCAAAATCAGGCCACTTCGTTCATCAGCGTGCCGATGCCGTCGATGCTGATGTGAACCTCGTCGCCGCTGCGCAGCGCGAATAGATCCGGCGGAACGATGCCCGTCCCGGTCAGCAGAAAGCATCCATACGGAAAGCTCTGGTCGCGGAAAAGATATTCGACCAGCACCGCTGGGTCGCGCTTCATCTCGGTAAGCGCAGTCGAGCCGGAAAACTCCACGATCCCCGCGCGCAGGATCTCCATGCGGATCTGGGTGGTGGCGGGCATGGGATACGGCTGGATGAGAATGCCCGGACCGAGCGCGCAACTGCGGTCGTAGACCTTGGCCTGTGGCAGATAGAGCGGATTAACACCCTCAATATCGCGTGAGCTCATATCGTTGCCAATGGTGTAGCCGACAATCTTGCCGCGCGGATTGATGAGCAGCGCCAGCTCGGGCTCCGGCACAGACCATGATGCATCGCGGCGAATCCTCACCTCGCTGTCCGGACCAGCAACTTTTTGAGCCACAGCCTTGAAGAAAAGCTCAGGCCGGTCAGCGGAATAAACGCGGTCGTAGAAGTCTCCGCCGCCGGCGTCCTTCGACTCTTCAATCCGCGCAGCCCGGCTGCGATAGTAGGTCACCCCCGCAGCCCAGACCTCCTGATGCTCGATCGGCGCTTCCAAAGACAGCGGACGGTCAAGCTCAACCGGCGCTTGGCTGGCGACAATAGAGGAAAGGTGCAGATAGAGATCGTCGAGCGCAATGAGGGCATCGAGCGATGCCTCTTCGAGAGGGTAATGCTTGCCGTTCTCTTCTACGATCCATCCGTTTTTCGTTCGATAAAGAATCATCGCGTTTCCTTCAATTGTGCGCGTGCAGAGTTTGACGCAGGCTTCGGTTCAGCGGACCACTGACCCTTCTCGAGCAGAGACGTGATCGCATTCACATCGTAGACACAGCCGCCCCACACCCCTCCGCTGGCCTGCACAAGCGCCGCCCAGAGCCGCGTGTCGTCGGGCAGAGCCGGGTGCGGTTGTAAATCCGGCCTCGGAGGCCGCTCTGCCAGCCGCCGCGCGCCTTCTTCGGAACTGAATACCTCGCCTTCGGCGCCAACTAAGTTGACGGAGCCTGTGAGGTTGACCCGGTCAATGACGATCTCGATCCGGTCATTATCTTCGATCCTGCCGATGGCCCCGCCCGCGAGCGCCTCGGGAGAGATATGACCGATGCACGCGCCAGTAGATACGCCGCTGAAGCGCGCGTCGGTGAGTACCGCTACGTGGCGGCCGAAAGGCAGCATCTTGAGCGCGGAAGTGATCTGATAGATCTCCTCCATCCCCGCTCCCGCAGGCCCGCAGCAGATCAGGACGATCACGTCCCCCGCGCCGATCCGGCCCTCTTTGATGGCACGAATCGCGCCCTCCTCGGTAATGAAGACTCTCGCCGGTCCAACATGCCGGTAGATTCCGTCTTCATCGACGAGCGCCGGATCGATGGACGTGCTTTTGATCACCGATCCCTCCGGCGCGAGATTGCCAACCGGAAAGCATACTGTGGAGGTCAATCCAGAACGCCGTGCACCGTCGGGCGACATGATGACATCGTCTGGGTCGATCCCGTCCTGTTCGCGCAGAGCTTTTCTAAGCTTATGGCGGCGCGGGCTCTGCTCCCACCAGTCGAGACAGGCCTCCAGCGTCTCACCGGCAACAGTCATCACGCCGGTATCGAGCAGGCCTGCTCGGCGCAGATGGAGCATGACCTCCGCCGCTCCGCCCGCTAGAAATACTTGCACGGTCGCGAAATTCCTCGGCCCGTTGGGCAATGCATCGACCAGCCGCGGCGTCTGCCGGTTTACAGTTGCCCAGTCGGACGCCGTTGGCCTCGGCAATCCCGCGGCGTGAGCAATGGCGGGCAGATGCAGCAGAAGATTTGTCGATCCGCCGATGGCCGCGTGGACGACCATTGCATTTTCGACCGACGCCGAGGTCAGAATATCCGACGTGCCAATTCCCACCTCGCGCAGCCGCAGAATGGCCTTCGCGGATCGCCGCGCCGTATCGAGCCAGATCGCCTGCCCCGAAGGCGCGAGCGCCGAGTGCGGCAAAGCCAGCCCAAGAGCCTCGGCAATCACCTGAGAAGTCGCCGCTGTGCCCATGAACTGGCAGCCTCCACCCGGCGTGGCGCATGCCCGGCAACCCACTTCCGCCGCGTATTCAAGCGTGATCTGCTTCTGCGCGAAGCGCGCGCCGATCGTCTGCACCTTGGCCGCATCCTCTCCAGCCTGGGGCAGCAGGGTGACCCCGCCGGGTATGAGAACAGCAGGCAGTCTGCCCGATGACGCGAGCGCCATCATCATGGCGGGCAGCCCTTTGTCGCAGGTAGCGACGCCCAGCACCCCCGAGCGCGTGGGCAGCGACCGCATGAGGCGGCGCAGCACGATAGCGGCGTCGTTCCTGAACGGAAGGGAATCAAGCATGCCCAGCGTCCCCTGCGTGCGCCCATCGCAAGGATCAGTACAGGCCCCGGCGAAAGGTATCGCCTCAAGAGCTTTGAGCTCGCGCGCGGCTTCGGCGACGAGCAGACCGACCTCCCAGTGTCCGGTATGAAAACCCAGCGCGATCGGACTACCATCTTCTGCTCGCAGTCCACCATGAGTGCTGAGAATGAGAACTTCAGGGCCTGCAAGCCGCGCCGGGTCCCAGCCCATGCCCGCGTTCTGGCTCAAACCAAAGAGATTGCCCGACGGCTGCGTGAGCAGCATCTCCGCCGTGAGCGGAAGAAACCCCGATGGCCCGGGCGCATGCGTGGGTACCGCCCCGACCTCGAAGCCAGGCGTTTCAAGCACAGAAGTGAGCGGAATATCCGGAATAGAAGAGCCTCTTGTGTGCGAAAAGTATAGCCAACTTCGCACTCCACGGGCTCAGGATGAGGCGGCTTACTTCACCTGCGCCTGATCCGCTTCCTTGTATTCGATCAGTCCGCGCCGGCTGCCCCGTCTGTGGTCGAGCGCAAACTTGAGTTGCCCCACGCAGACAGGAACCTGCTGCACATGGGAATGCATCCCGAACAGCAGAAGGGTCACGACATTCTTCGACTTCCAGCGGGCCTTCCATGCCGAGCGCAAGGACAGTGCGAGCAACATCGCAATCCACAGAGCAAGCGGAAGCACCTTGAGCCAGATGGCGCTGGCGGCTATCGCAACCCCGAGGCTGGCCACCCAGAAGATTCCGCGCACCAGGTTGCGCTTCCGGTCACTTTCCCAGCTTGGGTCGTCGCTGTTACGGAAGCGGTGGGAGATTTCTGCGAAAGCGTAGCCGGCCCGCAAGGCGTGCTTCCAATATTGACTCAAGCGCGTCATCTGCAGATCGTGCCCGGTCATCGGGTGGTCGATGTGCAGAACGCGATGGCCGTGAGCCCGCATGCGCCGGCATAGCTCAGGCTCCTCGCCGGCAATCAGTTCGCTGTCGTATCCACCCGCTTGTTCGAGCGCGCTGCGGCGCATGAGCACATCTCCGCCGCAGAACTCCGTGAAACCCGGGGCATACACCCAGTCAAGATCGCGAACCCGGTTGTAGACCGAGGCCTCAGGATGGATTTCGCGGCGATGGCCCCACACAGCGACAATGGAAGCGTCCTGCAGCATCGGCTCAAGCGCTGCCTTCACGAAGTCGGGATGCAGGATCGTATCGCCATCGAGAAAGAGGACGAACTCGCCCTTGGCTGCCCGCCAGCCGGCGTTGCGTCCCAGTGCTGCCGTCGTGCGCTGCGCCTTGAGAACAATGACTTGCGCGCCGTAGCTCGCTGCCAGTTCGGGACTGCCGTCTTTCGAAGCTGAGTCGACGTAGATCAACTCCGTCATCGGGCTGGGCGCGTTCTCCTCGAACGCAGTCACCCGGCGAACCGACTCCAGGCATCGCGCCAGGCGCTGACCCTCGTTGCGCCCGATCACGACCACCGAGATCGCCGGCGCGTTCACTGGCCCACCTCGAGCAGTTCGTTGTGATCTGCATTTTCCTCGACGGGCTGCTTCTCCTTGCGCGGCAGAATCCGTGCAGGGATCCCAACAGCAATGGAGTTCGACGGAACGTCGGTGAGCACAACGGCATTGGCTCCGATCGCGACATCGTCGCCGATGTGGATGGGGCCCAGAACCTTCGCACCTGCGCCGATATCGACGCGGTTGCCGATAACCGGCGACCCGCGCTTCCCCGCGTGGCGCAACCCAACCGTGACTCCGTTGCGAATCACGCAGTCATCCCCGAAGACCGCGTCTCCGCTGATCACGATGCCGCCAAAATGATCGATGCGGAAGCGCCTGCCCAACGTCGCCTCGCAGGGCAATTCAATTCCCGTCAAAATCTCCGAGACTACCTTCAGCAGCTTATATGTAAAGGAGAATGGCAGCCGCACCCAGCGCAGGCGAATCGTGTAGCGCCAGCGTCCGAAGCGGTAGACGACCATGGCCCACAGTCCCTGCCGGGACCACTGGCGGTCATAGGTGCGCCAATCTTCTCGAAGATTCTCGAACAAGTAAGCTCCTCGCGGAAGGTGATCGCTTCAGGCCCCGGAGCGAACGCATCCGCCGCGCGCATTTGCCGGGCGGCTCTTCCTCGATCTTATGCCCTGTGGCCCTCGCCGGAAAGACTTAAGCGCCCACTTCCCCGCGCTTTCCTTTCTCAACAATGCCGTATTTCTGCAGCTTATAGAGGAAGGCCTTATAGTCAATCTTCAGCTGGGCCGCCGCTTGGCGCCGGTTCCAGCGCGTTGCGCCGAGGGCATCCAGAAGCAGCTTGGTTTCCGCCTGGCGCGAGCTCTGCTCCAGGTGGTCCATCGTCACGACATTCCCATGCCCGTTTCCATTGCCGTTCACATGGCTCGATTCCACTGCCCTCTCAGCCGGCGGAACCGAGCTCGCGCTCAGCTTCAGTAGTTCTTTCGCGAGCACATCCGCATCCTGATAAACAAGGTAGCGGCGCATCACATTTTCCACCTCGCGGACGTTGCCGGGCCAGTTGTAACTCAGCATGGCCTCCTGCAACTCCTTCGTGATCACCGGAGCTGTCGTTCCGGGCGGAAGGTGCCTGCGTAGCAGCGTCTCCGCCAGCGGAATAATCTCCTGCGGGCGTTCGCGCAGCGGCGGGATCACAATATTAATGACATTGAGCCGGTAATAAAGGTCTTCGCGAAACGCGCCGTCTTCAATGCCGCGCCGCAGATCGCGGTGCGTTGCCGCCATCACGCGAACATCTACTTTAACGATACGGCGGCTGCCCAGCGGCTGCACTTCGCCATCCTGCAGCACCTGCAGAAGCTTTGCCTGGAGCCGGATATCCATGTCGCCGATCTCATCCAGCAGAATCGTGCCGCCCTGGGCCAACTCAAATTTGCCCGGCTTATCGACGATCGCGCCGGTAAACGCGCCCTTTTCGTATCCGAATAGCTCGCTCTCGATCAGCTCCGAGGGAAACGCCGCACAGTTCAACTTTAGAAATGGTTTGTTGGCGCGTGCCGAGTAGGCACACAGGCGGCGCGCCATTACTTCTTTCCCTACGCCAGTCTCACCATGCAGCAGCACCGGCACATCTGCCATCCCCACACGGGAGAGAAACAACTCGGAATATTGCTGGATCCCCGGGCCCGCCAGATCGGAGGCCCCGACCCGCGCCACGTCGTCTTCCGTACTCTTGTCCAGCGAAAGCGCCGTCCCCGCCGACTCGATCACATCCCGAATGGCGATATAGGAATCGGCATGCTCCAGAGGAGTCTTCAGAATGTGCAGGCCGCGGATCGATGTCCGGAATTCGCTGTGCAGATCGTAGAGTTCATTCACGGCGAGAATCAGCGGGAGATGAGGCCGTGAGGCGCAGATCTCCAGCATGGCGTCCAGATCATGCTGGCGCCGCATGCCGACATTCGACACCACGGCTGCTACAGATAGAGCGGGATTGCGAAGATGCAGGAGCGCTTCGGGCAAGGTGCGCGCGGGCAGCACTCTCAGTCCATCAGACTTGAGGTTCTGGATCAGCGTTTCGTAGGAATTCGGATTTTCGCCAATCAGTAGAACAAGGCCAGACATAGTACCCCACGCAGAGTTCGAAACGGTCGAGGAGAAGAACTTTCAGTCGATGGAAACAGTCATCGGCTCACGTGGCACGACAACCTAACTTAGGTGATCGAATCATATCGAGTGAAAAGTCCGGAGACAAAACCACTTTTGTGTGAATTACCGATGGGCACCTGCTTTAGCTAGCGGAAGTACCCACTCTTTTGATTACTACCGGAACCACTCTTTCTCCTCGAAACGGCGCCTTGTCTGACCTGCGTTTCTCCAATGTTCAAAGTTTTTGGGATTTCTGGAAAGTGTTTGGGACAACCTCCCGGCGGAAAAGCTCTTTCAGGGCAACAATATATTGCCCAACCAGTCTCTTGCGCTTTGGCACCCCAATTGCACCCTTCGAAGTTAAGTCGTTGCTGTGGCATGGCCCATGAGTAACCACAGAACTTCAGACGTATGAAGGGTAAATAGACAGTGAGTCTTAGTCGAGAGATCTATCCGAACCTCAAATTGAGAATTTACACCAGCGGGATCCGCCAGAATCGCCTGGCAAGAATGCTGGGGATTGACGAAGCCCATCTGAGCAGAATCATCAACGGATTCCGCCAGCCGACCGGCGACATCCGCGAGCAGATCGCCACCATTCTGCAGAGTGACCCGGAGTGGCTCTTCTACCGAATGCAGATCGACGACGCGAGCCTGTCGAATGGCGCGAATTCCACGGCAAAACTTGAGTCACTTTCCAATCGCTGATTTTGTTGCTGCCTGTCACGCGACACACCAACTCCCCCGAAAGCTGAGCTTCAACCCCAGCCACTAAGGCTGACGGCAGCGAAGCTGGCAACTGAACGGAAGACGATGCAAGCTTCGATTACAACCCGGCATCAGTGGTTCGCAGTACAGACTCGCTATCGCTACGAGCAGCGCGTCGCCAATGACCTGGCCGCCAAGGGAATCGAAAACTATCTGCCCGTCCTGCGCGAAGTCCGCGAATGGAAGGACCGCAAAAAGCAGCTCGAACTTCCCGCATTCGGCGGCTACTTGTTCACGCGCTTTGAAGCCACGCAGCGCAATCGCGTGCGCGTGCTTGAAACCACCGGGGTAGTCCGGCTGTTGGGACATCAGGGAGAACTCGAAGCCGTTCCGGATGGAGAGATCGAATCGCTGCGCCGGTCGCTCGAGAGCGGAGCGCCCTGTACACGTCACCCCTACCTCGCGGACGGAACGCTGCTGCGCATCGAGCGCGGACCGCTGTCGGGGCTGGAAGGACGGCTGGTGCGCACGGCCAATGCGCTCCGGCTAGTGGTATGCGTCGCCTCCGTTGGCCAGGCCATCGCGGTCGAAGTCGCCCGCGAGGATGTCGCTCCGATTGAAGCGCAGGAAGCTGCTCAGAGCACTCGCTTCCTGCAAAAGGAATCCGCCGCATGCGAGCTGTTGGAAATTCCCTCGCATGCCGCTCACCAGGCCGAGTCGAGGATTCGAATTGCCTCGCCTGAATCGTTTCCCTTGCAAGGCTTTTGTAATTGAGCACCACAGGCTCTTGGTCGTTAGAGACCCGCAGGCTCCCCCAAATGTTTCACCGGTTTGACTGATTTGCCGTAACTGAGGTTTTACACTTTATGCCAGGTTTTACTCCAGCTTCCGTTGCCGTTCTCGGCGTGCCTTTCAACAATGTCTCCATGGATGAGGCAGTCAAGATCATTGAGGAGAAAATCGAAGACGGCGGCTTCCATCAGGTGGCCACCGCCAACGTCGACTTTCTGATGCATGCCATTCATGACCAAGAGCTGCAGAAGATCCTCTGCTCGTGCTCATTGGTAGTCCCTGACGGCATGCCCATTCTATGGTCGGCACGGCTCATGGGCTCCCGCCTGAAGGAGCGCGTATGCGGCATCGACCTGGTGCCCCGGCTGGCAGAGCTCGCGGCCCGGCGCGGCTACAGCATCTACCTGCTCGGCGCCAGCGATAAGAGCTCACAGCGCGCCGCCGAGATCCTCCAAGAGCGCTATCCCGGACTCCGTATCGCCGGACGCTACTCCCCGCCCGTTCGCCCACTGGAAGAGATGAACCACGAAGAGATCCTGCAGCGCATCGAGCAGGCCCGCCCGGACATCCTGCTCGTCGCCTTCGGCAATCCGAAGCAGGAGAAGTGGCTGTCCATGCACCGCGACCGCCTCAAGGTTCCCGTCTCGATCGGCATCGGCGGCTCGCTCGACATGATCGCGGGCAAACTGACGCGCGCGCCCCGCTGGATGCAGAAGACCGGGATGGAGTGGTTCTTCCGCGCCGCCCAGGAGCCGCGCCGGCTGGTGCGCCGCTACCTCAGCGACGCTCTCACTCTGGGCCGTTACCTTCCCCAGCAGATGGCTGCGACTGCCTCTCAGCCGAGAGTGTCCAGTCCTGCGCGCATTCTCACCGCACCGGTGGGCAATACCGTAGTGATCTCGATCCATGGCAATCTCACCGGTCGTCTGTTGACCGAGTTTGAGACACACGCACGTGAGGCCACCGATGCCGGCATGCACATTGTGCTGGACATGACGGAGAGCGGCTATTTCGGCCCGAACACCCTCGGTTCGCTCGTCCAGTTGATGACCACGATGCAACACCGGAAGCTTCAGTTGTGGCTGGCAGCGATGCGCCCGCACCTCGTTCGTCTCCTCCAGAGTTCGAGACTGGCAGGCTACTTCAAGACGACTTCGAGCGTGAACGATGCCCTTTACCGTATCTCAAAGGCCGATCGCACCCTCTCGCATGCCTCCCCGGTACAAAACCTACGGCGGAAAGCGGCTTCGCCGGTGCAGGTTCGCATCGAAGTGATGCAGAATATCTGTCAGAGAATGGCTGCGAGCGGTCAGGCCTTGCCCATCGATTTTGGCGCTGGCTTCGGCCCGGCTTCTCGCTACGGGTTCTAGCTCTCAACCGACCTGAAAGGATGGGACGGAAGAGCTGTCCCCGTCCGAATTTCACGCCGGCTTTGCGAGTCCCCGTTGGACGCATTCCGTTGCCGATAGAAAGGGCACGGTTCCACATATGGCACACCTCCTCTATCTCTGTTTCGGCCTTCTGCTCGTTGCCGTCACCTTGCCTCTCGTTCTCGAGTTGGCGACAGTGACTGCAGCCGCGCTTCTGCCTTCCCGGAACCGGGAAGAAGAGAATTCGCCTGCGAGCCAATACCCGCTCGCCGTTGTCATTCCCGCGCATAACGAAGAGGGCCTGATCGCCCGTTGCGTCACCAGCGTGTGCGAGTCCGCCGGGCCGGGCAGCGATACCAGAATCTTCGTAGTCGCCCATAACTGCGCCGATACCACCGCGGAGCAGGCACGCAATGCCGGCGCTGAGGTCCTCGTCTATAACGACCCGGCAGCTCGGGGCAAAGGCTTCGCGCTCAGCCACGGATTCGCCCATGCTCTGGCCACTCCGGCACAGGCCATCCTGGTCATCGACGCCGACTCTGTCGTCTCGAAGAACCTGGTCCCCGCTGTTCAGCGTTTGCTGGCCAATGGTGCAGAGGCCGTTCAGTCCCGCTACGAGATGGAGAGCGCTACAGAGAAGATCAGCGGTCGCCTTGCCGCCCTTGCTTTCCGTGGATTCAATGTCATTCGCCCGCGCGGACGCGACCGGCTGGGCCTCTCATCGGGCATCTTCGGCAACGGCTTCGCACTCACCCGCAGGCTTCTGGACGAAGTTCCATACGGCGCATTCTCCGTCGTCGAAGATCTCGAGTACCACCTCGCCCTGGTGCTGGCCGGCAAGCGCGTGCATTTTCTCGATACTGTCCTGGTTTCGGCCGCACTCCCCGCCTCACGGCAGGGCGAGACCGTGCAGCGCTCACGCTGGGAGGGCGGCAGGTTCCATGTGGCGCGGATCTGGTCCGGCCGGCTGCTCAAGCAGATTCTGCGCGGACGCATTCGCCTGGCCGAGCCTCTTTGCGACGTCGCCGGCCTGCCCCTGGCTTACGGCGTCTTCGCTCTCTTGCTGGCCCTCTGTGTGCCGGTCGCCGACATTCGGATTTATGCTCTTATCTCGCTCCTGGTAATCGCCTTTCACGTCCTTGTCGCGGCTGCCAGCGGACCGGATTTTCTGAAGACGCTTGGCCTTCTCGCCATGGCGCCGATTTACATCCTTTGGAAGCTTCGTCTCCTCCCCTCAATCCTGCGCGGATCGCGCGGAAAAGCCGACTGGGTTCGCACCAATCGTGACTCCAACTTTAGGAGTATTTCCTAATTTTCGGACGCATTGCATGATTAGAAACACTGGCACGAGTCTGAGGGACTCCGTTCGCCCCAGGACGCTGAAGTCGCAGAGAGGTCTGCCAATTATGAGATTCTTGATTTGGTCAACTCGGACGGCCTGCATTGGATTAGCCATGAGTCTGGCGATCCCGCTGCTGGCCCAGCAGGGATCCGCCACCGTGCCCGCGCCGGATCAGGCTCCGAACACACCCCAGTTGAAGCAGAGCCCCGAAAAGCAGCTCCAGAATTTTGAGCCCGCCGTAGACGAAGAGTACGCGCTCGGCGCCGGTGACGAGATCTCGCTCGATTTTCCCGGCCGCCCCGAGCTGTCAAGGAAATACATTGTCGGACCTGACGGGCGCATCACCCTGCCCATCGCCGGACCGATCATGATTGCCAACCTGACGCGCGAAGCCGCCGCCAAGGCCATCGTCCAGGCGCTCTCGAACGATTACACAAATCTCACCGTCACTGTCAATATCGACAAGTACGGCTCGAACCGCGTCACAGTGCTCGGCAATGTGACGCATCCCGGGGTCTTCTATTTCGATAGCACGCCGACTCTCCTCGACGCCGTCTCCCGCGGAGGACTACAGTCCACTCCCTTCAACAAGGATGGCCTGCCCGATCGCTGCATGATCTACCGCGGCAATGATCAGGTCCTTGAGGTGGATCTGAGGGCGCTCCTGAGGAGCGGCAGCGCCATGGCTGACATACGCCTGCGCCGCAACGACATCGTCTTTATACCTTCACAGGCCGATCAGTTCGTCACCGTTCTCGGCGAGGTAAGAAACCCGGGCGCCATTCCGCTTACGCCGGAATCCACGCTGCCTTCGGTCCTGGCTCAGGCCGGAGGACTCGGCGAGGGCGCCGGCGGCTCACCAAATGTGACGATCATCGAGAAGTCCGCCGCAACTACCAGAGTCATTCCCTGGAAGCAATTGATGACCCCGACCGGTATCGCCGAAGTCAGACTTCAACCGGGCGACGTCATCGTCATTCCAAAGAGCGGCATGTACAAGGTGACCTACTTCATGCAGAGAATCAGCCCCATGACCAGTTTATTGAGCCTGGGCCTTGCAGCAGGCGCATTTTGACGATGAGCTAGTTCGGTATTCTTTTGTTTCGCCGCTGAATGCGGCAATTGGCAGATCGGCTTTTGTTCTCCGTAGCACGGGATTTTAAGGACCCTAATGGCATGTACATAACTCCTCGTCATTTCGAACCCCAGCAGGCGCCTCAGCCGCCCCAGCCATCGCCCCGGCCATCGACCGGCGGCGGTGGAATGAAGATCAATGTGCTCAGGAGCATCAAGATCCACGCCGTCACGGCGAGCCTGATCGCCATCGTGACCTGCGGAGTCGGCCTGGCGGTCATGTTGCGCCATAAGCCGAACTACTCGGCTACCAGCACAATCTACGTCTCTCCGAACTTCCCCAAGACGTTAACTGACGACCGTGAGCAGCAGTACCAGTACGAGACCTATATCCAGGAAGAGATTCACTCCGTAACCCGATACGATGTCATTGCCGAAGCAATTGACAAGCTGCCGGCAGGCACCTGGAAGTACCCCGGCGAAAGCGAACAGTCCGCCGTCGAACGGCTGCAGAACGTCTTGGACATCACGCGCGTCGGATCCACCTATCAGGTGGAGATTAGCCTGAACGGCCCGCGCCCCGAGCGCCTCGCCGACATCGTGAATGCCGTCACCAACACTTTCATTGATAAAGCCAAGGACGAGGAGTTCTACGGGCGCGATGAGCGCCTGGCGACTCTGCGGGACGAGCGGAAGCGCATTCAGTCAGAGCTTGATGCCAGGCTCCAGGAACAGGCCGATATCGCCAAATCCCTGGGCGTGGCAATTGTAAGCGACGATGGCGCCAATCCTTACGACACCCAGCTCGGCGCGATGCGTGACGAACTCAGTAAGGCCCATGAGCAGCGCATTCAAGCTGAGGCTCAGCTCTCTGCCATCGAGAACGGCGATCGCTCGGCGCCCAACTCTGCCCTGAACGCGGCCGCCGATGAAATCATTTCCAACGATCCGCAGCTGACCGCCCTCAAGACATCGCTCGGCCAGAAGCGGAGTGAACTGCTCGGTACCCTTGCCGGCTTGACTCCCAATAATCCCCTCAGAAAACAGACTGAAGAGCAGCTGGCTGAAACTGAGGCCGAGTTGCAGAAGATGCAGACCAGCCTCCAAGCGCGGGCCGCCGCCCGCCTCGAAGAAAAGCTCCATGCCGAAGTGAACCGCACGGCAACAATTGAATCAAGGCTGCTCCACGACCTGCAGCAGCAGACAAACGCTGCCACCAAGGCTGCACCGCAGTTCCAGCGCTCCGATGAGCTCAAGGCCGATGTCGAGCGCCTGCAGCTGCGCTATAACGCCGTTGACGATCGCATCGGCAACCTCGAGCTTGAAAGCAGCTCTCCTGGCTCGATCCACTTATTCGAGCCTGCAATGCCGCCACTCGGCCCCACGCCAAGCAAAACGCAGAAGCTTCTGCCACTCCTGTTTCCTGCCTCGATCCTGTTGGGCATCCTCGCGGCTGTGCTCTTCGATATGCTCGATCCGCACCTCTATACGGGCGGCGATGTCGAATCGGTCATGGGCTTCTCGCCGATTGGTGTTCTGCTTGACGATCGCGAGGTTACGCAGCTCGTCTATGACGAATGTGCGCTGCGTCTAGCCGCGGGCATCGACCACGCCGCTCATTCCGCCGGAGTGCGCACATTTGTCGTCACCGGAGTGACCGCGGGCGCTGGCGCCACCACCATCGTTGGACACCTGGGCAGCACGCTTGCCAAGCTTGGCCGCAAGACCCTGACCATCGATGCCTCGGGCAATACGAACCCGGTGGCCTATGCCTCCATCAATCTCACGGACGCTTCGCGGAAGCCCGAATTTCGCAGCGGCGACGTCTCGCACAACGGATCGGAAACCGAGATCCAGTCCACCGTAGTCACTCAGCCCCTGAACTCGAAGGTTACGCCACTGGCTACTAGCTTCATGGCCAAAGCCTTCCAGGAATTGACGAACGATTATGACATCGTGCTGATCGATGCTGCTCCGCTCCTCGCCTCCGCTGAAACGGAATATCTTGCGCGCTTTGCCGACGTCACCATCCTGGTTGGTGAATCGGCCCGGACCAAAAAGTCCGATCTGAAGCGTTCGGCGCGCCTGCTGGAGCGTCTGAACGTGGGTGGAGTCGCGGTCGTCATCAACAAGGTCGGCCTGTTGCGCGCCGAGAAAACGCTGAAACACGATATCGATGCGTTCGAGACACGTGTCAACAAGGTGAACCTGCGCTGGCAGCCCAAGTATCATCGCCCTGAAGCTTCTCCCTTCAGTCCCTTCGCCACCGACGATGTCGTCGACGCCGAAGAAGTCGTCGCTGCCGCGAGAGACGCCTCCTAGGCACGCTCCTGGGCCCCGGTCCTGGGCCAGGTCCGGATCGTCTGATGAAGGCGATCCTTGCGGCGAGCATATTGCCATCGAAGCTCACCTGCCCCAGCCGGCTCTCCCTGCCCTGGCTTTCACTGCCCCAGCGCCCTAAGACGTGAAGTCCATATATGGAGACTCCAGCCCTTGCCGGCGGGCTGAGCCAATCGCCCGGTTGATCGCCCTTTACAGAAAGAGCCGTTGATAGTTACAAATAATTTCCTGTAACTATTATCGATACAATTATTGTCTCGACCCCTTCTTGTGCCCGCTGCTGTTCACGATCCTCAACATGCCTGCCGTGGTGATCAGGCAGGCAAGCATCCACACAAAACTCACGGTCATCAGGGAACCAATACGGTGGTACAGAATCGCATCAGTCGCGTGCAGCGAGATGACCTCCGTCGCCCAGCATCCGATCGAAAGCAGCGAGCCGTCCAGCGCCATCGCAGCGCCTGGCGGTGAAGGGAATCGCTGCCGCGCCATCATGATTCCTGCAAATAAAAGCGCTGCCAGCACAACCAGCATGCCCACCTGCGGCCAATGGCGCTCCTGATACCAGCGTTGGACAATCGCTGTGGCCTCCAGGTGGCGATACAGCAACCATCTCCAGTCGAAAGTAATGTCCAGAAACAGGGCAGCATGAAAAATCGCGAGAAAGCCCGCCAGGCGCGCTGTCCGCTGATTGACCGCCGCCATGGACGCTCTTCCACATGAGACAGCGGCGACGAAGTATGACGCCATCCCGCTGGCCTTCACCGGATTCAACCATTCCGCGATCGTTAGCATCTCCCCTGATTCATCCCTTATATTGAACCAAGGGCCCCAACTTGATTCTCCCTCCATTGCTGGCTTTTATCGCGTGGATTCCCGTATCGTTCATTTTCTTCCGGCGATATCCCATTCGTGTCGCCATCCTTCTGAATTTCCTCGGCGGCTGGGCCGTGTTGCCGGCGGCAAGATTCTCGGGTCATCCCTCCCAGTACTGGATCCTCGGCAACAGCCTGTACTCGGGTTACTTTCTCACCAAGGCATCCGTCGTCGGCCTATGCGGACTGCTCTGGGTTCTCCTCTTTGACCGTGAAACATTCCGCCGCTTCCGGCTTACCTTCTGGGACCTCCCCATGCTCATGTGGTGCATTGTCCCCATGCTCGCCGCCATCGCCAATCCTGAATACTTCGCCCAGGGCACGGTGGGCGAGATCTACCAGCTTCTCGCCTGGGGAGTGCCGTGGGTCGTCGGCCGTCTTTATTTTTCCGACACCGCCTCACTCCGCCTGGCGGCCAAGGCCTTCGTCATCGCAGGACTGCTCTATGTCCCGATTTGTCTCATCGAAATCTGGACGGGCCCGCAGCTCTACGCATTCCTCTACGGTGATCAGCCCTACCGTTGGTTCCGGGCCCATCGCTATGTGGGATACCGCCCCATCGGCCTGCTCGAGACCGGAACGCAGCTCGGCATCTGGATGGCAACCTCTACCCTGATCGCCGTCTGGCTGTGGCTTCGCCACACAGTGGACCGCATCCTTGGCCTACCCACCGCCTGGACTGCAGTCATCCTCGGCCTGACGACGCTGCTTTGCCAATCCACAGGCGCCATCCTGCTTCTTCTCGCCCTGCTCCCGTTTGTCTTCGTGAGCCGCCGTTATCTTCCTCGTATATTCGCCATTCTGCTGGTAATGGGAATCCTGGCTTTCGCCGGGCTCCGGCTGACGAAAGTAGTTTCCTTCCGGGCGCTCGTCAAGCGCAATGCGGTGGTTCATTCGGTCGCGGCCTTTTTGAAAAAGATAGGGCGTCGCTCCCTGGCCATGCGCCTCGCACGCGATGAGAGGACCGTCGATCTCGCCCTCGAGCAGCCGCTCCTTGGCTCGGGCCAGTGGGACTGGTGGCGAAACTCAGGCCTCCGGCCATCGGGATTGTGGCTGCTGGCCTTCGGCATGTACGGTATCTTTGGGCTGCTTGCGCTGGAAGCCCTTCAGATCATTCCCAGCGTACGCGTCGTCTGGTTTCCCCTGGCGCGCTCCGACATCGAAGATTTCAATCTGCGCCATGCATTTGTGGGCGTCACTCTCATGACGGCCATCGACAGCCTCCTCAACAATGCCATGATCCTGCCCCTCCTCATCGTGATGGGAGGCATGAGCACGTGGCAGGCCGCCGCCAGCGCCGTTCATGTGGAGATAGATACTCCCCGCGACCAAGATCAGGCCAGACTTGGACCCGGCGACAGAGATGGCTTTGTCGAAGGCAACCTTGATGCCGCCGTTATCGAGAAGTCTCCGCAAATCGTCGATGCCGACAGATCACCTGGCCGTTAAATAGACCCGTTTGCCCAGCAGGCGATCACAGGGAACCAGTCCCGGCATTCTCTTGCAGAATTCGACTTCGAGCGGCGGCGAACACGCATCAACCCGCTTCATCGACGCCGATAAGGTCACACGACATTCCCTCGCGCGCCCCCGCCAACTCTATTTCCCCCAGAACTTCATTCATTTGCTGTTGCCACGTCGTCAGTTGAAACCCGAATGTGGTCAGGAACTTCTGACAGAGGAGCAGCGAATTCTTTGGCCTCTTGGCAAACGAGGCGTGCTCCGTTGTCTGGATCGGCGTGATCATCGGCGCCTTCCTCACACCCAGCATTCGCCTCTGCAACGCTTCGGACAGGATCGCTGAAGCAAATCCATGCCACGACGTTTCCCCGGCCGCGGCCAGATGATAAATCCCGGCGGGAAACTGTGTCTTTCGGGAGCGGGCGTACATGCGGATCAACCGCTCGGTCGCACCGGCCACAGCTTTTGCTGAAGTGGGCGCGCCCACCTGGTCGTTGGCCACCTGCAGTTCCTGGCTATGCTCAGCCAGACGCAGAATTGAGCGCACGAAGTTCTCCCCTCGCGCGCTGTATATCCAGCCCAGCCGCAGGATCAGGGCCCGGGCGAAACTCGAGGCGATGCCTTGCTCGCCGGCCAGCTTGGAAGCACCATAAACGTTCAGCGGCGACGCTGGATCCGTCTCCGTATATGGCCCGTCCTTGCCGCCGTCAAATACCTGATCGGTCGAATAGTGAATGAGTAGCGCATCCAGGCGGTGCGCCTCCTCGGCCAGCACCACTGGCGCGATCGCATTGAGCGCAAAACATGCGTCCCAGTTCCGCTCAGCGGCATCGATGTCGCTGAAAGCGGCCGAGTTCACGATTACTTCCGGCTTTACCTCCCGGACGAATCGTCGTATGTCCTGTTCATTTGTTAGGTCAAGCTCGTGGCTTCCCGTGGAAATGATCTCGGCCGCGCTCCGGCCGAGCGTACGAAACTCTGTGCCCAACTGTCCGTTGGAGCCAGTCAACAAAACACGCATGAACCTTTATCCCCAGTGACTCGCCAACCGATCGAGCCCGATGATGTGTAATTCGAAAGAGGAGCTTCAACTGGGGGTTCCCGTAATGCCTGCCAGCGGATTTGGAGACTTCTGAGACGAGCCCGCCTGTTACCTGTTAGGAAGAGCTATGAACCTGTACCGCGGACAACGACACCCGCGGTCCGAACCAGAATCTTCATATCCATCCAGAAGCTCCAGTTCTCTACGTAAGCGATATCCAAGGCCACATACTGATCGAAGGAAGGATCGTGCCGTGCACGCACCTGCCAGAGACCCGTGAGGCCGGGAAGAACATCGAGCCTGCGATAATGCTTTACCTCGTAGCGCGCTACCTCGTTTGCCAGCGGTGGACGCGGCCCTACCAGGCTCATGTCGCCCCAGAGAACGTTGAACAGCTGCGGCAGCTCGTCCAGGCTGAACTTGCGCAGAATCCGACCGAGCGGCGTCACGCGCGGATCGTTCTTAATCTTGAAAAGAATGCCGTCCCGCTCATTCGACGACGCAAGCGCGGCTTTCATCCGGTCAGCGCCTGCCTTCATCGTTCTGAACTTCCAGAGCCGGAAGACCCTGCCCTTTTTGCCAATCCGGTCCGACACATAAAACGCCGGCCCGGGTGACGTCAACTTGATGGCGATGCCCACCACCAGAAAGAGCGGTGCCAGCAGCGCCAGCAGGATGAATGAGAACACGATATCGACGGCTCTTTTCACCAGGCAGGCAAGGGCCTTGTCATCCCGCCGGTGAATCGCCGTCACCGGAAAATCTCCCAGGTAAAAGATCGGAGCCTCTGGCGCCGCATCCTCAAGGAGTCCGGGGATGGCCAGTACCTCCACATCCATATCCGCCGCCATCTCGACCAGCTCGAGCACCTGCGAAGTGGTGCAGCTGCTGGAAATAATTATCTCGTCGATGAAATGCTGGCGCACGAGGTGGCGCAGATCGTAAAAGCCGCCGATCACCTTGCTCGAGTCGCTCGCTGTCGAGGCGTCTCCGGGAAAATCTACGAATCCCTTGAACACGCGTCCCAGGCTGCGGTGCTTGCAAAGCTGGCTTCGTACCGCATCGCCGACATGGCCCGCGCCAAGGATCAGAGTATTCTTCGTGCCGATGCCCTTTTCGTAGTCGCGGTGCGTGGAATAACGCCACAACCCGCGCAACAGGGAAAGCAGGATTGTCGTGAAGCACACCAGGGAAATAACTACGGTGCGGGGAATCGATGTCGCATGCGTCATGTACATCGCGCCGCAGAGCAGCAGGCCCGCATTCAGGCACGCCTGCACAGTCATGCGCAGTTCGTGAAGCTTGGATGTTGTACGCAGGCGCCCATACAGTCCGTCATGCCAGCTCAGCACCAGCAGCACCGCGACAAACCAGGCGAGATAGCCCAGCTGCACAAGCATCGCCGGGCCCTCGGCGAGAACCCCGTGCACGCCGCTCCACACTCCATCCCCATTTTCCAGGTGAAGGTGCAGCGCCAGGTAGAGTGCGGTCACCACGGCAATCACGTCCGCCGCCATCATCAGGCCGGTATTCACCGATGACTGGCTCGCGGAACGTCGTTTCGCCGACCCAAGACCGCTTAAGATCGCCGCCCTTCCACTGGGCCTGGCAACCTCTTGACCAAAGACAGATGTAATTCCTAAATTCGCGCCCATTTTGATTGGTGTCCCCACCTGTTTTTTGTTTTCTCGTTATGTGCCCGATAGAACAGACTTAAAAAAGCAATCCAGCAGATTGTTCTACGTGCCATCGCATGGGGGCTCGCGTTGCCTGGAGGGAGGCAGGAGAGATGTACGGCGTTTCCTGAAGGCGGACCGTCAGTCCTGTTCACTGGCGGCAAATATTCAGTTGCAATGAAGGCTTTGATCTGGCCGGGCTTCGCCCATGTCAGTCCCGGAAGGCTGACCCTGCGAAGAACTGATGATTGAAAATGCAGCTGATACGAATGAAAACCGAGGCTGAACCCGAGAACCGATCTAGCAATCACTACATGCCGGAAAGATCTTTCTGCTTATTCCCGCCAGAAAGCTTTCTCCACCGACTCGCTAAAAGTAGCAGGTGGCAGGCCAAGTCATCATCCCCAAATGGTAATGGTTATTGCAGTTTAGTAGGAATCACACAAAGTGATTACTCTTTTCAGTTACTAACAGGGAGTAGCGCCGATCGCCCCCAAAAGCATCTGACACTCTCCCGCGCTCCATATGCCACGAACGTAGCGTTTACATTTTTTCCGTTAGACAATAAGATCAAATCAGCCGTTGTGCTCTCGCAGCAACTAGTGTCCCTTATCAGTGACTTGAGCAGACCCCGTCGCTTAACTGCGGCTTTCTTGAAACCCAAAGTACAGGAAAACGAATGAACCCCTCTTCGCGATACATCCATAAGGCTTGCCTGTGCCAGCTATGACACTCAATGCTGAAGCGACTTCGGCGCCGGAGCAAATGGACGCGCCGCAAGTACAGGCCCTCGAATCCAAAGCTGTCCGCGGAGCCTGGTTCGTCTCCATCTCCTATGGGCTGGCGCTCGCTTTCAGGCTTGTCAGCAGTGTGGTTCTAAGCCGCCTGTTTGCCCCGGAACTCTTCGGTGTTCTGGCCCTGGTCACGACCATCCTCACCGGCATGTACCTCTTCTCCCACATCGGTCTGGGAGACAGTATCATTCAGGATCCACGCGGCGATGACCCCGTTTTTCTCAATACCGCCTGGACCCTGCAGGTCCTCCGTGGGGTTGGGCTCTTTCTCCTCACCATTCCCGTGGCTTGGCCAATCGCGCATTTCTATCACGACTCGCGGCTTATCTGGATACTTCCTGCGCTCGGCCTCAGTTCCGCTATCGCTGGATGCAGCTCGATCGGCCTGCTCACTCTCGCCCGCCACATGGGTGTCGGCAAAATCTCCGCGCTGGAACTGGCGACGCAGCTTCTCCAGTTCGCTGTCACGCTCGTCTGGGCTTATTTTCAACCCTCGCTCATGGCGCTCGTTGTCGGTCGCCTTGTATCGGAACTCGCCCGGACAGTGGCCAGCTACTGGCTCATGCCCGGAATCAGGCCGTGGTTCACATGGGAGCACGACGCCGTCCATAGACTTCTCAAGTTCGGCAAATGGATTCTGGTCGGAACCGGACTCACATTTCTCGCCTCGCAATCGGACCGGCTCATCCTCGCCAAGCTCATCTCTTTTCGCGTGCTGGGAATCTATGGGATCGCCTTTGCTGTCTCCGACATTCCTCGCCAGATCATCCTTCAGTTCTGCAGCCGCGTCGGCTTCCCCTTCATCGCCCGCTTCTCCAGCCGCCCTCGCAAGGAATATCAGGACATCCTGATCAAGTACCGCATGCCCGTCCTCGCCGTCGGCGGCCTTCTGCTCATCGTCGTCACTTGTACCGGTGACGTCTTCATCAAGGGCGTCTATGACAAGCGTTATCAGGACGCCGCCTGGATGATCGGTATCCTCGCGGTCGGTCTCTGGCATACCCTGCTTTACAGCACCACCAGTCCGGCCATCCTGTCGCTGCAGAAGTCTCATTACAACGCCATTGGCTATCTCGTCTATTGCATCTCTCTATACTCGGTGCTGCCCCTCGGTTATCACTGGATGGGGATGCCCGGCGCCGTACTCGCGGTAGCAGTGGCCGATTTGCCGGTCTACTTCGTGACTGTCTACAGCGCCAATCGCGAGGGCATTCGCCTGTATTTCCAGGACGCGTGGATGACCGTTGCCTTCTTCGTCAGCCTGGGCGCCGCCCTGGCTCTTCGCTCGTTCCTGGGCTTCGGGTCGCCGTTTGCGAATATACATTGGTAGGCTGAGCAGACTGCTCTGGTGTAGTCACTCACGGCAACTTAAGTGTTATTGCTGGCTCACTTGTCCGAACTTACACTTGAAGTGATCGCGTAAACCTCTAAAACCTCCGCCCGTTTCGGGCCGCTAAAGCTAAAGGAAAACCCCATGAAGGAACTGTTCAGCGACGAATTTGCCTCCAAACTACAACGCCTGGCAAAAGAGAAGGCTGAAGACTACAAGAACAACAAGCCTTTTCCCTACATGTATTTCGATGATTTCCTGCCCGTTGAGGCCGCCGAAGCCGCGTTAAGCGAGTTCCCTCAGCCGAAGGAGTTGAAGTGGCAGCAGTTCGATACTCCAAACGAAAAGAAGCTGGCCTTCGACAACGTTGAGCGCCTGCCGGCTGGCCCGCGTGACGTTCTCTTCTTTCTGAACAGCCGCCCGATGGTTCAGTTCCTCGAAGTCCTCACCGGTATCAAGGGTGTGATTCCCGATCCCTACTATGTCGGCGGTGGACTCCACCAGATCAAGCCCGGCGGCAAACTCGACGTTCATGCCGACTTCAATCATCACGAGAAGCTCAATCTCGAACGCCGCATCAACGTTCTCATCTACCTCAATAAGGACTGGAAAGAGGAGTACGGCGGCCACTTCGAGCTCTGGAACAAGGACATGACTGCGGCCGAGCAAAAGATTCTGCCCCTCTTCAATCGCTGCGCGATCTTCAGCACTACCTCGACCTCCTATCACGGCCATCCCAATCCGCTCACCTGCCCGCCCGACCGCACGCGTAAGTCGCTGGCGACTTACTACTATTCAAACGGACGCCCCGAGGAAGAGCTCAACGAGGCGCATTCCACGCTCTTCCGGCAGCGTCCCGGGGATGTCGACGCGGTGAAGCAGCCCTCGGCTCTCAGGAAATTCGTTCACGCCGTCACTCCTCCCATCGTGGCGGACGCCGTCCGCAGCCTCCGCAAATAGGGCTATCGCGGCGTACCTCAGGATTCCTCGAACCGCATGCCTCGGCGTGCGGTTTTCTTTTGCCCTGCCGCGCCGACGAAACAGGAGTCCCTTTTTTTCGCATTGACATGACCACGTCCTGAGCGGAGAATCCTATAGTTTCCAGCCTGCTCGGATCGCCCATCCCTGGAAATGTATTAGGCGCGACCTCTTTGGGAGTCTGCTGGTTCCCCCCGGTCTTTTTTGCAATGGCCGTGAGCGTCCTTCGAGGCGTCATCGATCATTGTCATTCATGCCGGGAAACCGCTATAGGAGATTGCGTCAATGAGACCAACATGCTTTCCGCGCAGCGTTGCGATAGCCATATGCCTGTTCGCTGCACTTCCAGCCCTTGTTGCCCAGACCAATTCAAACTCTATTCAGTTGTTCGGCCCGGTGAACGTTCGCCTCTCCGCAAATGGCACTGGCAATCCGCCGAACCAGGTCATCTTCAGCAGCACCACCGTACAGTTGAATTGCGCTGCCGGAGCGCCCATTCAAGCCACCCTCTCATCGACCGCCGACGGTACCGGCAATGTCCTTGTCGATAACTATGTAAACCTTACCGTCACTGCTGGCGACTCCAGCACCGGACCCGTGAACGTGTGCCAGGGCGGCATCGCCGAATCGGGATACAACGATTGCTTCACCAGCGGCTATCAGACTCCCGCGGCCGCCGGACAGCTCACCGGCCAGGACCCGGACAACTTCACCTCGACCGGAGGCGTCGCTCCCATCGATCTCAGCACCAGCCTTCTGCCCGGCTCCCAGCAGGTCAAGTTCGATCTCGTCGATACCGGCGGATATCTGGCCAGCTCTTCTCTTTACCTCAACACCAGCTGCACGCAGGCCGGAGTCACTGGCCCTGCCTCCATCACCGGCCAGCCCATCTCGTCGACGAATCCCACGCCGCAGGAGCTGACGCAGACCTTCCCCTTCGACTCCACCACTGGCCAGCAGATCGAGTTTGTCTATGATCTCTCCCAGTCGGAAACCGCCGGAGGGTTGAATATAACCAACGGCTCTACTCCGAACCTGGCCGATCAGCCCATAGATCCCTCCACCTTCATTCCCGTCTGGGTTCCCGGAACCTCCTTTGCAACCTCAAGCTGCCTCGCCCACACTGGCGAGCTGCTTCCCAGTGGAGCCCCGGCCTGCAAGCTCTATACCCTGCAGTGCAACATCGGCACCGGCACCAGCGAAAGCGGCGCGCAGTGTCCCGTATCGCAGCAGGCTAATGAGATCTTCCAGGAAGTCTTCGACGGTCCTGCTTTCACGCTTCCCAACATCGTCAACGTGAATGGCCCGACATTCCATCAGGGCATCGGCTTCCTCATGGCCAGCGAAGGCTGGACCGGCGGACAGTGCATGTTCGATCAATCCACCGACTTCGCCAGCACTCTCTGCCCGCAGAACCTGCTCACCAGCTTCACCGGCCCGGGCGACTACGTCAGCACCAGCCACGGCACGCACCCAAATTCGAGCTTCATTACGGTCGCGCCCGTTCCCGAGGATCTGACTACCGTCACAGTTGCCGGTCAGCGACCCGGTGGATGGATCAACTCCGACACGGCCACCGTCAACTTCTCCAGCCAGCCGCCTACCTTCGCGGGCGTTCAATCTCCTCCGCCCGGAGCGGCGAATTTCCTCCCCGCGCCCATCTCTAGCATCACCTATGGGATTGCCCTGGCTTCGAACGAGCCTAGCCCTGGAAATCCCGTGCCCGGCGATACCACCCTCACCAACTCCATCGCCTGCCCAACCTCCAGCAATCCCACCCAGCCCGCCGCAACCGTCTTCACGCCCGCCCAGCAGATGATTCCCATTCTCAACGGCGACGGCATGTACCTGCTCCATTACTTTGCTCGTGACTGCGCCAGTACCGAGGAGCTCCAATTCACGCAGGACGGGACTGGAAGCTGGTCTACATCCTTCTATACCGTTCCCATCAACGTCGACACCCAGGCTCCAGTCGTGGCCACCGGCCCAACGTTGTCGCCTGCGCCCACAACCAACTACGGAGTTCCGAACTCCTACGTCCTCAACCAGCCGAACGTCAAGGTGAGCTACAGCTGCACCGACAGCCTTTCCGGAGTCGTGAGCTGCGGCACTTCAACCTTCCCTGCGGGAACGCTGAATACCGGCACGATCACCACTCCCATCAGCACCTCAACGGCCGGAACCTATACCTTCACCGTCAACGCAACGGACGCCGCCGGAAATGCTGCATCTCCCCTTTCCGTCTCCTACACGGTCGTGGCTCCGCCGCCTCCGCCGCCCCCTCCGGTGGATCTGGCGATGGTGAAGCTGGCGCCGCTTACGGTGAGCCACAACAACCTCTTCGTTTATGACATTTCCGCAGCCAACTTTGGCGCAAATGCCGCCAGCGCGGTGGTGGTCACCGATCCGCTTCCTGCCGGAGTCACCTTTGTCGGCGCCAGCGCTCAGCTCTTCTCCTGCAATTCGAAGGGCTGCGGGTACTCCGTACAGGGATCGAACTGCTCGTACGCCGGCAACACGGTCACCTGCACGCTGAGCGGCCTGGGCATCACCAGCCTGTTCAACATTGCCGAGTTCAACATTGAGATCACGGTTCGTGCCACTGCCGCTGCCGGCACAACCATCACCAACACCGCCACCATCTCCAGCGCCGACCCCGATACGCATCCCGGCGATAACCACTCCACCGCCATCACTAAGATCACGAAGTGATGACCTAAGCAGCAACAGATCGCGGCCGCCCGGATGCTCGGTCCGGGCGGCCACGACCTATCGCATATGCGCAGCAGCCCTATCCCTGGCTGAACCTCGGAGCTCCCCTTTGGATATCGGAGAAGGCTTCTCGCTCCTTTGCCGGCGGCGCGCAACGGTCGAGTTGCGGATTTCACTATTCGCGTAGAGAAAGTCGGCCAGGAAGAGACGAGATTCCGGCGCATGTTGAATCAGACTTGGCCGAGTCATTGCTCTTCAGGCGTGCGCCCGTATACTCCCCCGCATATCGCGTCTCATCGGTTGTGCTGCTCCCATGCTCACGAGAGGGGATAAATCAATGCGAATTGCAGGTGTGATTATTGCGATTGCTTGCGCGGTTCCACTTTCGCGCGACTAAGAAGCGCCGCACGGAGACGCAAGCATATTTTACCTGGGTGCGCAGTGTGTAGTCACTGCAGACTTCCACCCGATTCCATCCTTTGCGCTCTAGCTGCGCAAAGGATGGAGTGGCGGGTGAACAGTAGTTGGAGACTAGAAGCTAAACTTTGCCGCTAGTTGGATTGCGCGACCGGGTTGCGGATCGCCAGTACCGGGTTGTATTACGTTGCTGATGACTGAGAACGCACCAGGGCCGTCGCTGAAGTTCCCATCCGGCTGAGCAAAGTTGGCATGGTTAAACAAATTGAAGGCCTCAAGCTGCAATTCAATAAACATCTTCTCGCGGATCGGGATGTCTTTGGCTAGCTCGAAATTGGTGTAGTTGTAGCCCGGCCCATGGAAATAGTTGCGCTTGGTATTGCCGAAGGTCCCGATTGGCTCCGACGAGAAGTTGCTCGGGTCGAACCACTCGTTTGTCGCGCTCCGTGGATTCATTGTCTTCGTTTTGAACGTCGATGTCTGGGGACTGTCGGCGCAGTAGTAGTAGTAGTAGGCGTCGCACCACAGCGAATTCCAGCCGCTGGTTTGCATGAGAGTTACCGGAAAACCGGTCTGGAGGGCGGTAATCCCGGAAATACGCCATCCACCCAGCGTTTCACGCGCGATGGCGTTGCTCCGCAGGCTTCCGATGGGGATCTGGTAGACGTAAAGCGCTACAAAGCGACTCCGCGCGTCGTAGTCCGAATCGCCGTAGCTCAGATACTGATAGCCCGGTACCCAGTTGTACCCGCGGCCGTTGAAGCCTGAGCTTTCCAGGCCCGAGGCATTGTCCAGTCCGTGGCTATAGGTATACGCGAGATTGAACATTAGTCCGTGCGTCGATGCTTTGGCCAACGAGATCTGCAAAGCATTGTAGTTCGACGTGCCGAATGTCGATTGGACACCCACACCGCCGTACCACGGAGAACCTGTACCTGGGTTAAGCGCGGGCTGGATGGTATATTGCGGGAAAAAGATGTGAATCCCGTAGGAGTTGGCAACGCAGGCCGGATTCGCCTCGCAGGCGGTATGGCCAGCGGGGGTGATGGGATCGCCGTCATAGACAAAAATGAGGTGGCGTCCCATGGATCCGACATAACCCACCGTCAGCACCATCGCTCCGGGAAGCTGACGCTGCACGTTGAGGTTGAAGTTATAGATCAGCGGCGGCGTGTAGCCACGATCAAACTCGTTGAGCTCGAGGGGGCCGTAATTGCCCCAGTTGATAGTTGCCCCGGCTCCCGGATTGGTGAAGGGGAAGGGATTCCTGGCGCTTCCCCTGCTGGCGACGTCTTCGTACGGATTGGCGAAGCCTGCTACATAACCGGCATCCGACGCGCCACCGGAGGTGAGACCGAAGGGAGGAGCGCTCAGGTTCTGGAGCTGGCCTTCTTCCTGGTCGCGGTTATAGTAGATGCCAAATCCGGCGCGCACCGCAAAATCATGTGTACCGTTGGAGCCTACGAGCATGCTCGGTCCGGAGCTCGGCGACCATGCCAAGCCAACGCGCGGGCCCAGGTGACCCCATTTGGTAGTTGGCCCGCCGGAATCGTTGCAACCCGCATCTCCCGGCCATGTCATTCCCGGAGGCCCGTTTTTGAAGACCTGCGACGTATTGTTGCCGCCCACATTAAAGCAGGTCACACCCAGCTTGCCGTATTGGATCATCACGTTCGGCGTTTCTGTATCCCACGACAGGCCGTAGTTGAGGGTGAGAGATGGACTCAGCTTCCAGTTGTCCTGGGCGTAAAAGTAATACTCCCAGGCGGCGGCATTGATCCATCCTCCCGAACCCTGCGCATAGGTGTCCGGGATTCCAAGGAAGAAGTCCAGCAGCTGATCGCCGGAAGTATAAGCGCCGCTACCGCCGTATCCAAAGCTGCCGTTGTTGTTCCCGTAGAATGGGTTGCTCACGACAAATCTCTCGATGTGGGCGCCAAACTTCATGTTGTGGGCACCCTTGATCCAGGTGAAGTTGTCCTGATAGTCGTAGTTCTGATCGTTGCGGGGCTGAGGCCCATTGGTGCTGAAACCAAGATTGAAATAACCGTTGATTCCAATGTAGGGAAGCCCGGATTCAGGGCTCTGCGGGGTGATATTGAAGCCGTAGGAAGCCGGCGTCACCACATCTGCAGGCTCGACCGCAGCGTAATAGAAGCGGTAGTAGCCGGCGCGAAGTTCGTTGACAAGGGTCGGGCTGAAGGTGTGAGTGAAAGAACCGTTGAATATTTTGATATGCCGCGCGTCGTTCTGCGGGAAACCGGGAAGGCTGGCGCCGGTGAAGGGGATCGTCTCGTTATCAGGGTGCGACTCAAAGATTGAGGAGCCCCAGATAGCGTCATTCGCCGTTGGATGCCAGTCGGCGCGGATAATGCCCTGATCGTCCCCGTTGGTAGTGGCAGCAAAAAATCTATAGTAGGGAGCGCCGCCAATCGTCGTATTGGACGCGGGAACAAACTGTTGAAGCAGCTTGGCCGCAATAGGATTGTAGTTGGCGGGCGAGAACATGCCGCCGTTGGAGGTAAAGCAGTTTGCCCAGGTTTCTCCTGCCGTGCAGGATCCGACGGCAAATGGTAAGGTCTTGCCGGAAACTACGCCGTTAGCGATGTCAGCGGAGAAATTGCCCGCCAACTGGTCCGCGTCGGGCACCTTAGTGTTGTCAACGTTGGACACGGCGTTCCTGTATCCCTGATAAGCAAGGAAGAAAAATAACTTGTCCTTGAATACCGGGCCACCGAGGGTGGCACCATACAGATTCTGATGATAGGGCGGGCGTTCTCCTCCGGAGAAGTAATAAGGGTTATCAAGGAAAGTATCGCGGTAAAACCAAAAGCCGCTGCCGTGAAGGTGGTTTGTGCCGGTCTTGAGCTCTTCGGAAACGATAGCGCCGGAGTTGCGGTTGTATTCCGGATTCAGCGTGCTGGTAATAATGTTGAGCTCGCCAATGGCATCCGGATTGGGGGTCACACCTGCCGTCTGCAGCGGCCCGTCATTGATGTCGACGCCATCCACCAGGAAGCCATTCTGCGGGGTCTGGCTACCATTCGTCGAAAAGGTGCCAAAACGGTCAGAGGATTCGACCACGCCCGGAGCGGTCTTTTGCAGGGAGACAACATTTCGGGCCAACAACGGGAGCGAGTTTATCTCATCGGAACTAATATCTGTCTTCAGCTGAGTATCAGAGGTTTCCACCTGCACGCTGGATGCTTCTACCTGTACCGTCTGTGAGCTGGTGCCCACCGCCAGTTTGGCGCTGACTTCGCGATTGTCGTTGGATACCAGCGTCAGACCGGTAGACTTGAACGTCTGGAATCCGGACTTCTCGATAGAAATTGTATAAGGGCCGCCGGTCTGCAATTGTGCAAAGACGTAATAACCCTTGGAATCGGTGCTCGCTTGCGAAGTGATTCCTGTGCTGGTATTCAACGCGGTAACCGTGGCCCCGGGAATGACTGCGCCGGATGCGTCGCTCACAACGCCATGCACTGTTGCATAAACGTTCTGAGCATCCGCGATACGCGAGCACACAAGAGAAATGGGGATTAGCAGCAACAGCGCTGCAAGGCTCAATTTGCACAACTTCATGATTCCCTCCACCGAAAATAGTTAAAAACAGCGGTAGGGCCGTTGGCGTCAGCGGCCAATTACTCTGTGGAATCCCATCCGGCGATCCGAATGGTTCAGTCCTCAATGTCTGAGTAAGAAATGACTGCCTGAATCGAGTTGGTGCGCTCTATGGTGCTTCCGGAACAAAGAGCTGAAGGCTCCTGGCTCCGGGAATATTGGTAGAAATATGTGACGAAGCCATGCAATCCTGTGACCAATCTGACTGTTGGCGGGATGGACTGTTAAAGGCAGGACCATACGCTCCGGCATCTCTGTGAATCGCATCAGTAAACTATTAAAAATTAACGGCTTGTCGGAAAGCTTTGCCTTCTTCACCATAAAATTTGAGTGCCGTGCGAAAATCGCGCCCCATCTCGAGCGGCTTCCAATGCCTCGCGCAACCTCGATTTCTACAATTTTCTGTAAAGATTTCCGCTGCGGCTATGAAAAGCGGATGACTCAGTCTCGCTTCAAACACCTTTGCTTCGTTTAGGCTGACTGATGTGAAAATCTCCTTGGCCTCGATTGCAGGACGTGCGCGCAGCGAGCACTTCGACGCCCTGGTCGCCGAATACGTGAGCCGTACCGCTGCCTTCGCGCCCGTCGAAACCACCGTCTTCCGAACGACCGAGGCCTTCTTCGATTCGCTCAGCAGGCAGCGCTCGCGCACCACGGCAACGCTCGTCCTCCTCGATGCGCGCGGCAGGCAGTTCTCCTCCGACGAGCTGGCGCGGTGGCTGCGCCGCCAGCGCGACGAGGGCCGCCAGCGGATCGTCTTCGCGATCGGGCCCGCCGACGGCTGGTCCGACGAGGAGCGCGCTCAGGCAAGTTTGCTTCTCTCGCTCGGTCCCATGACCCTGCCCCATGAGCTCGCCCGGGTCGTCCTCAGCGAACAGCTGTACCGTGCATTTACAATCCTTGCTGGGCATCCGTATCACACCGGCCACTGAGGACCGGCCCGCAAGGCGCATCCGTCGCTGGTCGAGATTGCCGGCACAGTGACCGGATGCGTGAAGTCAGGCACGCATACCGGAAGGGAATCCTCGCCCGGCGGGGAATCGAGTATTAGGCAGAACGGAAGGCGTAACAGATGTCGTGGTTTCGGCGTGAAGACAACAAAATTGAAGACACCGGCGCGAAGACGGTTCGCACCGAGGGGCTCTGGATCAAGTGCGAGTCCTGCGAGGCCGTGATCTTTCGCCCCGACCTCGAAGCCAATCTCATGGTCTGCCCCAAGTGCGGCTATCATTTTCGGCTTGGCGCGCGTGCCCGCGTGGAGATGCTCCTCGAGCCGGGCTACGAGCTGGTCGACATGAATCTCAAGTCGACCGATCCGCTGGAGTTTACCGATCTCAAGCGCTATAAGGACCGGCTGGCCAAAGCTCAGCAGGACACCGGCCTCAACGACGCTATCATCAATGCCCTCGGCCTGCTCGGTCCTCACCGCATCGTACTCAGCGTCATGGAATACAGCTTCATTGGCGGCAGCATGGGCGCAGTAGTCGGCGAAACGATCGCCCGCGCCGTGGACCGCGCACACGACACTCGCCAACCTCTGGTCATTGTTGCCGCATCGGGCGGAGCTCGCATGATGGAAGGCATCGTGAGCCTCATGCAGCTGGCAAAGATCTCCACAGCTCTGGCTCGCCTCGATGAGGCAAAGGTCCCTTTCATCTCCGTTCTCACCGATCCCACCACCGGCGGCGTCACCGCCAGCTTCGCCATGCTGGGCGATCTGAATATCGCCGAGCCGGGCGCTCTGATTGGCTTCGCCGGGCCCCGCGTGATTGAGCAAACGATCCGCCAGAAATTGCCCGAGGGCTTTCAGCGATCGGAATTCCTGCTCGAACACGGCTTCCTCGATGCCGTCGTCGGACGCAAGGAGCTGAAGACGTATCTTGCCCGCGCTCTGGATTTCATGCAGGTGCGGTAACCGCTGCGCCCCCGTCCGCTCAGGCCACATCCTCTAAAATCAAACGTATGTCGTACACCTCGGCCATTGACGGTCTGTTCTCGCTCGCAGGCGAGTTGCACGCCGCACCAGGACAGCCCAGGCGCAAATTTGAGTTGAGCGAGATGCGCGTGCTGGCCGAAGCCCTCGGCCATCCCGAGCGGCGCTTTCCTTCGGTTCTCGTAGCAGGCACCAATGGCAAGGGATCGACCTCCGCGACTCTGGCTTCGATTCTCACCGCCGCAGGCTACCGCACCGGGCTCTACACCTCGCCACACCTTTCCCGGGTGAATGAGAGGATTCGCATCGGCGGAGATGAAATCTCCGACGACGTTTTCGCGGCCTGCTATTTTCGCGTCGACGATTGCGCCCGTCGCCTGGTGTGCGAAGGCGCGCTGCGCGATCATCCCAGCTTCTTCGAAACCATGACGGCCCTGGCCTTCCTCGCCTTTGCGGAGAGGGAAGTAGATATCGCGGTGCTTGAAGTCGGCATGGGCGGCCGGCTCGATGCGACGAACATCGTTGACCCTCTTATCTCTGTCATCACTGATATTTCGCTCGACCACACCGAGTGGCTGGGCCCGACAATCACCGCCATCGCGCGCGAAAAGACGGGGATTCTGCGGCAAAATGGGGTACTGGTGACGCTACCGCAGCATCCGGAAGCGAACCAGGTCATCGGCGAAATTGCAACTGAGCTGAACGCCCGCGGCGTGAGCGCGGCGCCTTACATCCCCACCCGTGATGAGTCTGAACGGGGAGGCGAATACTCTCTCGTCGTGCTGGGCGAGCCGGTCAAAGTAAACTCGCCGCTGGCCGGCGTGCATCAACAGCGCAATGTCGCGTTGGCGATTGCGGCTGTCGTTGAATTACGTAACTGTCATGGTTACACTATTTCTCCAGCGCATATTGAGCAGGGAATTCGCCGCACGCGATGGCCGGGAAGGCTGGAGCGATTTTCCATCCCGGGTCACGCCGATGTGCTGCTCGATGTAGCTCACAATCCCGCCGGAGCCTGGGCTCTCCGGTCGGCTTTGTCCCACCTCGATCCCCAACCGCGCAGCATGACCGCTGTTTTCGGCTGCCTCGTAGACAAGCCTGTCCCGGAGATCGCACAAATCTTGTTTCCCCTCTTTGACTCTGTCGTGCTGACCGAAGTCGATTCTCCGCGCCGGGCTTCCCTGGCCGAGATGGCCGCCGCTGCTAAGGCAACGGGAGTCAAGATCAATCCCGCAGAAAACGCGCGTGAGGCCCTTGAGCAGGCCTGGGCTGCTACTCCGGCCGGCGGGCTGATCGTGATCACCGGATCGGTCTACCTGGTCGGTGCAGTGCGGTCAATTTTGACGGAGGCCAGCCAGTGAAGCAGCGTGCTCTCGGGCCGCGACCTGAGCCGCTCCCCTGGACAGAGCGGCTGGTGAGCCTTTGCTTCCGTGCACCGCTTTTTTTTCTTTCCACGGCCCTCTTCGGTAGCTTATCGCTGCTGGCCTCGCTGTGGGATAAAGACGGCAGCGCTCAGCACTCGATCGCTCGCCGCTGGGGAAGAACGGTCGTTCGGATCAGCGGCGCGAAGCTGACCACGGTTGACACGCATCGTTTGGATGGGCGCGTCGCCGTATATGTCGCCAACCATCTTTCCTACATGGATACTCCGGTCATCTTCGCGAACCTGCCCTTTCAATTCCGCATCGTAGCCCGTCACGACCTCTTCAAGTTGCCTTTTATAGGGTGGCATCTACGCCGCTCCGGTCAGGTTTCAGTCAATGTGACGAATCCTCGTGCTTCCATTTCCAGCCTGGGCGGAGCGGTAAAAACTCTGCGGGCGGGCATGCCCTTATTTATCTTTCCTGAAGGAGGCCGCTCGGCCACCGGCCATCTGGAGAGCCTTATGAATGGCCCCGCGTTCATGGCAATCCGGTCCGGACTGCCGATCATTCCCATGGCTCTGATCGGCACCTACGAGCTGCTGCCTATACATTCCCTCGAATTCCATCCCGTGCCGCTCACGCTTGCCGTCGGTGAACCTATTGATATAAAAGAGTTTAATATGAAACGGATCGATGAGCTCACGGCTCGAATCAGCGACGAGATCTGCCGCCTCTACTACCGTCATTCTTACCTTGAGCAACCCGAGAAGCCTGCTCTAGAGGCCATCAGCGTCGCCATGGTGGAGGAGCAACCATGAGAACCCCGCGCATTGCGATTCCCGAGCCGACGTCCAGTGATCCTGCTTATAACCAGCGCTCCTGGCCCCAATACGCCGCGGCAGTGGAAGCTGCCGGCGGCCAGGCAGTGAAAATCTCGCTGGACGCATCTCCGGCCCAGGTTGCCCAGATCGCCAACTCCTGCGAAGGAGTGCTGCTCCCCGGCAGCGGCGCGGACGTAAATCCCGAAAAGTATGGACAAGAGCCAATTCCCGAATGCGCTCCTGGCGACCCGGCCCGGGAAGCCGTTGATGAACTTCTGATGCAGGACGCCGCGAATCTCCACAAACCGCTCTTCGGCATTTGCTATGGATTCCAGTCGTGGAATGTCTGGCGTGGTGGAACGCTCATTCAGGACCTGAAGACCGGAGTAGATCACAAACCAGGCCGCGAAGTGCGCGAGGCACACCAGGTTGCCGTGGCTCCCGGCTCACGCATCGCGAAGATTACCGGACAGACAGAATTGGTCGTCAACAGCAGCCATCACCAGGCGCTCGACCATCCCGGCGACGGATTGACTGTCGTTGCGAAAAGCGTCCAGGACGGAATAGTCGAAGCCATTGAAGGAACTGGCGAGCAGTTCGTCATCGCCGTCCAGTGGCACCCTGAAAGGACCTTCGACTCCAGCCCGGCGTCGCGCGCTCTGTTCACAGCATTTGTTGAGGCAGCAGCTGCGTGGCAACCACGGGAGATCCGGGAATCGGTCGTCGAATGACTGCTCGGGAGATCGAGGCTGGAGTTGCGGCAGCGGGTCTCACTCCATTATCGCCCGGTGCCGGCGACCTGCTTGCCGATTATCTCCAACTGCTCCTCCGCTGGAACGCCAGGCTCAACCTTACCGCCGTCCGCGAGCCCTCCCAGATCATTAGTAGGCATCTGATCGAATCCATCCAGTGTGCACAGGCTCTTCCGAAAGCGCTGACCCTGCTCGATTTCGGCTCGGGCGCAGGCCTGCCAGGCATCCCGATCGCCATTGTCCGCCATGAAATTCGTATAACCCTTGGCGAATCACAGAGAAAGAAGGCCGCATTCCTTCGCGAGTCCGTGCGAACCTTAGCCCTGAATGCCGAGGTATACGACGGCCGGATCGAAAAGATGCCGGAAGATCGCCTCTTCGAGGCCATCACCCTCCGGGCCGTCGACAACATGGCGGAAGCCTGTCAGGCTGCAATGGAAAGATTAGCTCCAGCCGGATGGCTCGTGTTGTTCGCAACCGTCCGTACCGAACAATCCCTCAAGGCCGTTTTGCCTGACATTAGCTGGAAGCATCGCCTTCCGATCGCTGGACTCGATGATGGTCTCCTGCTCATGGGACAAAAGGCAAATGTTTCACGTGGAACAATCTGACATGAGTTCTTCCCAAAACCCGACCTCACGGCCGTCCGGTTCCACGTGGAACACAAAGATTTCCACGTGGGTCTCAAAACCTGCAACACTCCTTTAGCAATCGCTTCCCGCTCACATCCTCTGCGCACCATTGCACTTATCGCGGCCACCAACTCCCTCTCGCCAAAGTCTTCCACAATTTATTCCCGGTTCTGCACAGCTGCCCTCCATTGCACCGAAAGCCCGCCGACCGATACTCTTTCTCTTCATGGGCAGGGTGTTAGCGGTCGTCAACCAGAAAGGCGGCGTCGGGAAAACGACCACCGCCATCAACCTCTCCGCTGCCCTTGCGCTCGAAGGCCTCAAGACCCTCCTGATCGACTGCGATCCCCAGGCTAACTCCACCGGAGGCTACGGCCTTTCTCGCGACGAGAACCGCCCATCCACCTACAACATCCTCCTCGGAGAGACCTCCTTCGCCGAAGCCACCCTCTCCACCGAGATCGAAACCCTCTGGATCATTCCTTCCAGCAAGAACCTGATCGGCGCCAATGTTGAACTCATCCAGCACGAGCGGCGCGCTTATAAGCTCCGCGATGCCCTCGAGCCCGAACGCGGCAAATACGACTACATCATCCTCGACTGCCCCCCGGCGCTCGATCTTCTCACCCTTAACGCCCTTGTCGCCGCCGATCGCCTGCTCGTCCCCATGCAGGCCGAATACTTTGCCCTCGAAGGCGTCAGCGAGCTCATCCACACCCTCGAGCGCATCCGTGGAGCCTTCAATCCCGGCCTCGAAATCGAAGGTGTCCTCCTCACCATGTACGATGACCGGACAAATCTCGCCCAGCAGGTCCGGGAGAACCTCCGCGATTTCTTCAAGGACAAGCTCCTCAAGACCGCCATCCCCAGAAACATCCGCCTCGCCGAAGCTCCCAGTTACGGCAAGCCCGTCCAGCTCTACGACCCGCGCTCACGCGGCGCAGAGAGCTACCGGGACCTCGCCGACGAATTGCTTGCCCGCAACGAAATCGAGAGCCCCCGTGCCCGGGAGCGCAAACAGGCTGCCTCCGCCCGCGGCGCGCCGACTGTGCGCTTCTGGCCCTATGCATAGCAGCGCCAATATCGCTTCCTGACTCCCCCTCGAGGTTCAAGGTATGAATACCCTGGAGATTCCAAGACGCAAAGCATTAGGCAAGGGGCTCGAATCCTTGCTCCCAAGCGTGAAAGCCGGCGCCGATACCACCCCACAAAGGCCCGCCGACGGCACGCCCAGGGAGATCTTGCTCGACGACATCGACCGCAATCCCTACCAGACGCGTACCCGCTTCGACGAAACCCAGCTTGCCGAGCTCGCCGCTTCAATCGCCGCTTCTGGAGTCGTGCAGCCGGTCCTGGTGCGATCCCTCCCCAATGGACGCTTCCAGCTCATTGCCGGCGAGCGTCGCTGGCTGGCGTCGAAAATCGCCCGCAAATCGACCATCCCCGCAATCCTTCGCCAGGTTTCCGACGAGCAGGCGATGGAGATGACCATCGTTGAGAATCTCCAGCGCACCGACCTCAACGCCATGGAGCAGGCCCGCGCCTACGACCGCCTCAGCCGCGAATTCAAGCTCACCCAGGAGCAGATGGCGCAGCGCACCGGCAAGGATCGCGCCTCCGTCGCAAATTTCCTCCGCCTCTTACGCCTTCCGCCCGAAGTCCAGGGCAAGGTCGAAGCCGGAGAGCTCGCCTTCGGCCACGCCCGCGCTCTCCTCGCACTGGAAAACCCCGAAACGCTGCTCAAAGCCGCCCAGAAAGTGGCAGCACTCTCCATGTCGGTCCGCCAGACCGAGAGCCATGTCCAGGGAATCCTCCATCCCGAGAAACTCCATGGCGAACAAAAGGTGAAAGAGCCGCTCGACCCCAACGTCCGCGAGGCTCGCGACCTCCTCCAGCGCGCCCTCGGCCTCAAAGTCACCATTGAAGACAAAAACGGCCGTGGCCGCGTCATCATCGAGTACTCAAAGCTCGACGACTTCGACGCCCTGATGGAACGGCTTGGCGGATAAACCGAAGCTCGAAAGTTCTATCGCACTCACACGCTCGTGAGTTACACTCCGAAGCAATGGAACGACGACTGTTATCCTTTTCCTTTGTTGTACTTGCGACGGTTATATTTGTGACGCAGGTTAGAGCACAAAACTCCGCTCCCGCCCAGGCTCTACCCACCCCTCCGACGGTCATCCCAACCGATTCCACCGAGTTAATGCGCCTTGCTGCGCAAGTGAACGGGCTTGATTCACCCGACATGAAACCTTGGCATCTGAAAGCCACATATCAGACGTTCGATGATCAGGGTAAGCCCAAGGATCAGGGCACCTTCGAGGAATGGTGGGCCGGACCGGAAAGATACAAGGTCGGTTATACGAGCGCCAGCTTCAACCAGGTTAGATATCGAAACGGCTCTGATACGCACATGACCGGAGATGCAAGGTGGGCTCCGGCAACAGAGGCAATGGTGGAGCAATATTTGGTCCATCCTGTCTCTATCCCGAGCGCTCCTACTGCGGACGGATTCAGCGACAACGATACGGAACTTGGCGGTGCGCATTTCCGGTGTCTTCGCCTTCGCATTCGCGTTCGCCCTCTTTCATCGCCCGGATCCGCTTTTTCGTCCCTTCCCATGGCGTACCCGGCGTTCTGCTTCGGGAAGGATCTCCCGGCAATCCGAATTGAAGCACCATACAGCGATACCCTGGTGTTCTTTGACGCGATCGTTCGCCTTGGTGACCAATACGCGGCGAAGAAGATCCTGGTGAAGAAGTCAGGGCATCCCTTATTGGACATCGATGTTACTGAGCTTGGTTCGCTCGCGACTGTGGAGGATGCGGACTTCGTGCCTCCCGCGGAAGCTGTTCCCGCCCCGCCACGTAAGATTGCGCTTTCAGTGGGTGTGATGGCTGGATACAAAATTTCCGGTAAACCTCCTGAGTATCCATACAATGCAAGGGCTGCCAGGGTCGAAGGAGTAGTCGTTATCGAAGCAACCATCACCAAAACCGGAACCATCGGCAACCTTCGAGCCTTAAGTGGACCTTCTATGCTTCAGCAGGCTGCCCTCGACTCAGTCAAGACATGGCGCTATAAGCCCTATCTCCTGAACGGGGAACCTGTCGACGTTGAAACCCAGCTGCCTGTTATCTTCCAACTGGGCCAGCGGTGAGTTGCAGCGGCTTATGGACAATCTCTCCCAACTCCCGACCGAAGCCCGCAATCCGGCGACTGAGAACCTCGACAGCCTGACACCGATCGAGCTGGTCCGGACAATGCACGCCGCCGACGCCGAAGCGGTCTCCGCCGTAGAACATGAGTTGCCGGCGATCGCGCAGGCCATCGAAGCCATCTCTGCTCGTCTCGAAGCCGGCGGACGCCTCTTTTATCTCGGCGCTGGAACCTCGGGCCGCCTCGGCGTCCTCGACGCCTCCGAATGCCCGCCCACTTACAACACACCGGCGGATCTCGTCCAGGGCCTTATCGCCGGCGGCGACACCGCTCTCCGCAAATCCGTCGAGCGCGCCGAGGACGACGAATCGCAGGGCCGCCACGACCTCGAAGAGCACGCCTTCTCGAAGAACGATGTCCTCGTCGGCATCGCCGCCAGTGGCCGCACCCCTTACGTCCTCGGTGGCATCCGCTATGCTCGCCGGCTCGGAGCTCTCACCATCGGCCTCAGCTGTGTCCCCGGATCAGCCGTCGCCACAGACGCCGACCTCGCCATCACCCCCGCCACCGGCCCCGAAGTCGTCACCGGATCGACTCGCATGAAAGCCGGCACCGCCACTAAGCTCGTCCTGAACATGCTTTCGACCGGTACCATGGTCCGCCTCGGCTATGTCTACGGCAACCTCATGGTCAACGTGCAGCCCACAAACACCAAGCTGCGCGACCGCGCCGCGCGCATCGTCTCAACCCTCACCGGGCTCGGCCATGACCAGGCCGCCGCACTGCTCGACCACGCCGGATCGGTCAAGACCGCCGTGGTCATGCAGAAGCTCAACCTCAGCAGGGAAGAGGCCGAGCAGCACCTCAAATCCGCCCGCGGACGTCTCCGCCCTGCTCTCGACACCCCTCCATCCCGCTGACCCCGAACTGCTACACTTGCGGCAATAAAATCTCTCCCCGATATCTGGAACCTGACAATCCGAGGCCACCATGCACGTCTCTTACCGCACACTTATTACGTCACTGTCACTGTTACTTATTGCAATCCTGCCCGCCGTTGCGCAGCCCGCCGGCCCATCGCGCACCCTCATCCGCGCCGGCCACGTCGTCGACGTCCACACCGGCAACGAAGCTGCAGACCAGACCATCGTCGTCACGGGCGATCGCATCACGTCGATTACGCCGACAGCATCCACGCCTAAGCAAGCGGGAGACACCGAGATCAACCTGGGCTCCATGACCGTCCTCCCCGGGCTCATCGACGTGCACACTCACCTCACGATGGACACCAACTTCGATCCCTACCATGAGCTCTCGACCAGCATAGCGATGAGCGCCCTCATCGGCGCGCGCAACGCCAAAGTCACGCTCGAAGCCGGATTCACCACCGTGCGCAACGTCGGCGCAGCCGGGTACGCCGATGTTGATCTGCGCGACGCCATCAATTCAGGGCTCATCGAAGGACCGCACATGCAGGTCAGCGGGCCTCTCATTGGCATCACCGGCGGACACTGCGACGACAATCTGCTGCCCTACTCCTATCACCAGACCGCCGACGGCGTCGCCGATGGCGTCGAGGCCGTCCAGCACAAGGTGCGCGAGGTCATCAAGTACGGAGCGGACCTGATCAAGATATGCGCGACCGGCGGCGTGCTCTCCAAAGGAGACGATCCGCAGGCCTCGCAGTTCACCCTCGAAGAGATGCAGGCCATCGTCGCCGACGCGCACCGTCTCGGCCGCAAGGTCGCCGCGCACGCCCACGGCTCGCAGGGCATTCTCTGGGCGACCGAAGCCGGCGTCGATTCAATCGAGCACGGCTCTTATATGAATGACGAGGACATTGCCGCCATGAAGCAGCACGGAACCTACTTCGTCCCCACCGCTTACCTCGTCGACTGGATGCAGCAGAATGGTCACCTGCCGCCCTTTTACGCGCAGAAGATGAAAGATGTGAGCGTCGTTGAGAAAGCCAACGCGAAGAAGGCTATCGCCGCTGGTCTCAAAGTTGCGCTCGGCACCGACGCCGCTGTCTATCCGCATGGACTCAACGCCCACGAGCTCGACGTCTACGTCAACCAGTTCGGCATGAGCCCGCTCGCAGCTCTTCAGACGGGCACCGTCAACGCCGCTGACCTCATGGGCTGGACCGACAAAACAGGCTCGCTCGAGCCCGGCAAATGGGCCGACATCATCGCCGTCTCCGGCGACCCGCTCAAAGACGTGCGCATGCTCCAGCATGTCTCTTTCGTCATGAAGTCCGGCGTCGTCTACAAGAACGAGGCCATTGCGCAGTGAAGGCTACCCGCTTCGAGTTCCGCTTTCGCCTCGCGATCGGCTTCGTCATTTACCTGCTCGGCTTCTGGGCCCCCTGGCGCTTCTTGACCCCTTGGATTCGCTATGGCCCATTCGCCGGCCGCTCCACCTCCACCTGGCTCGAGCTCGTCGGCGCGCTGGCAAGCACGCACGCCCTCACGCTGCAATATGCAACTGTATTCGTTACATTAACCGCCATCCTCTTCGCCGCCATCGGCGCAGCCTTTCGCGTATGGGGAACGGCCTATCTTGGAGCGGGCATCGTAACCTCCGGCGCCATGCACGCACAGAGCGTTGTTGCCGCCGGACCCTACCGTCACCTGCGCAATCCGCTTTACTTCGGCAGCTTCGTCTCTTCGCTCGCGGTGTCGATCCTCATGCCGCCTTCCGGGGCCATCTTCTTCATCGTCGCAATTTTCCTGCAGATGCTCCGCCTCATCCTCGCCGAAGAGGCCTGGCTCACCGCGCAGCAGGGAGAGCCTTACCTCGCCTACAAGGCCCGCGTCCCGCGGCTCTTTCCCAGCCCGCTCCCGCGCTTGCCCGCATCGCCGGCAAAGCCCCGCTGGCCGCAGGCCATCCTCTCCGAAACCTATTACGTCGCCATGACCCTCTGCTTCGCCGTGCTTGCCTGGCGCTACAACGCCTTCCTGCTCACGCAGGCCGTTATCATCTGCTTCGGACTCTCGCTCGTCGTACGCGCCCTTATTGTCAAGCGCCCAGGAAGCGCCTGAATCTCGCGCAAAAAAAAGAGGAGACGGACCTCAACCCGTCTCCTTCTCCCTATGAGAGGTTCGCCGCTGTGTTTTGCAATGAGGGGGCGGCTGCCCTGATTTCTGCTTACGTCTTCTGTTTCCTTCTTCGCTTACTTCTTCGGTGGTGCGATCGAGTCCTTCGCAGCCTTGGCGACGCGGAACTTCACCACTGTCTTTGCCTTGATCTTGATCTGCTCGCCAGTCTGGGGATTCCGGCCCATGCGCGCCTTCCGCTCCGCCTTCACCAGGCGGCCGAGGCCGGGGATGATGAATACGCCATTCTTCTTCGTTTCCTTGATGGCGGTTTCCGCAAGCAGGTCCAGAAATGCCGCGGACTGCTTGTTGGTCAACTCTAGCTTCTCGGCCAGTTGCCGCACGAGAGCTGTCTTGGTCAATGCTGTTGCCATGTGTACTTCCTCCTGATTTCGGTTTCACTCGAACGGTTGCGCCTGGCGCGCTTCTCCGCTCGTCTGCCGGTTCTCCCGTCTCGCCTCACAGATTCTCAGCCGCAGCAGGAAAGCCTGTATTCATGCGGGTCCGGAAGAGCCCACCGCCGTTTACCTTGCGGCTTTTAGAAGCCTTTGTCAACAGCAAAAGCCGGCTTTCCACAAGTTTTTTGCGGTTTTGTTAGGGTTTTTCCTGCTTTTGGGCCAATTTTGGCGGTTTTGAACCCGCGCCCGTGCCTGACTTGCTCAAAAACCCTTATCCAGAGCGGCTGAAAACGGCACCGGTATGGCGAGACTATAGGCGCGCAGCTGCACTCTAGTAAAGACCGAAAAGAGGCTTTTTTCGCTTCTCGATCCCGCGCAGCAACGGCTCATTGAGAAAATCCACCAGCGGCTGCGCCAGCCGAAAATACGCGCCGACCGTCTCCGCGAGCTTCGGTTCAAGCGCGGGATCCGGCGGCAGCGTCGCGGTCACGCCCCACTGCCGCCACTTGATCCACTCCAGCGCGGGATGCTCCGCCGGGAAACCCTTCGGCGGTCGGCTCAACGCCGAAGGATCGTGCAGCGTCATCTTTGCCCGCAGCTTCTTGGCTTCGATAATCCGGCCGAACTCCTCGTGATGCGCGAGCAGATGCTGCCGGATCGCCAGCAGCTGCTCCTTCGGCGGCATATACACTCCCGCCGCAACCACCATCTCCTTCGGGCCAAGGTGAAAGTAATACCCGCTGCCCGACGTCTTCTCCATCCCGCTCCGCGACCACCACGCGGCCAGATGCGTCTTGTACGGTGTCTTGTCCGCCGAAAAGCGCGTGTCGCGATAGATGCGCAGCATCGACTTCTGCGCCGGCCGCACATGCGCCGGAGCATACCCCGCCATGCCGTCCGTAATCTTCTCGATCAGCGCCAGCATCGGAGCCTTCAGCTCCTGCTCATAAAAATCACGCCGCGCCTCAAACCACTCCCGCCGGTTGTTGCGCTTCAGCTGGCGCAGGAAATCCAGCGCCGGCTTGCTGAAATAAGGAACCACCGGCTGTGCTTTTTTGGGAGGAGCAGATTTTCTCGCGGGTCGCGTGGGCATGCCACCCATTCTAGAATCGCTGGCGCACAAATTTCCCCTGAGGAAAATCTCTTCGCTGGATTCTGACCCCTGTGCCCCTGACCCCTGTGCCCTGAACCCTGCGCTCCTGTTACTGCTTGAACTCCACCACTGTCGCGCCAGCCCCGCCTTCGTTCTGCCCCGGCTCCGTCACCGTCGCGACCTGAGGATGCCGCCGCAGATACTCGCGTAGCGTCCGCCTCAGCACGCCCATCCCCGTGCCATGAATGATGCGCACTCGCGGCAGCCCGGCCAGAAACGCCCGGTCGAGAAATTTCTCCACCTCATCCTGAGCCTCATCCGCCGTGCGCCCGATCACGTTGATCTCCCATCCCACGCTGTCGTCCGGCTCCGCCATCGACACCGACACCCCGCGCCGGCTCCGCGCCGCCTGCAGCGGAGTCTCTGCCGAAGCCGCCCGCACCACCTCCGCAATCTCATCGCGCGCCACGCGCATCTTCATTGGTCCGATCGCGACCTCGAAAGTCTTATCGTCGATCTGCCGCTCCACCCGAGCCGTCTTGCCAAGCGTCTTCAGCTTGACCATATCGCCCGCCGCCACATGCCGAACCACGTGCGGCTGCGCATGCGCATCGCCCTTGTCCGCGCCGGTGTGATGCGCCACCACTGCCGCGTTGAAGCCCTCGGCAAACTCCCGCCGCAGCCGCGAAATCCGCCGCTCTGCCTCCTTCGACAACTTCTGCTGCGCGGCCCTGTCGTCGATCGCGCGCACCGTCTCCCGCGCCTGGTATTCAAAATCCTTCAGCAGCGATTCCAGCTTCTGCTCCATCTCCCGGACCTTTGCCCGCTGCTCCTTCATGCCCTCGGCTTCCAGCCGCGCCCGTTCGCGCTTCACCTCAGCTTCAAGCCGTTCGACCCGCTCCCGCTCCGCCGTGGCCGCGCGCAACTGCTCGTGCAGGCTGTCAATGAATCGCCCAATATCCTGCGTCTGCGTGCTCAACCGCGCCCGCGCCGACTCGACCATGCCGGGATCGAGTCCCAGCCGCGCCGCAATATTGATCCCCGCTGACGCCCCCGGAACGCCCTGCCGCAGCTCATATGTGGGAGCTAGCGTGCGCTCGTCGAAGCCCACCGCAGCATTGATCACGCCCGGCGTATTCGCCGCGTAAACCTTGAGCGACGTGTGATGCGTTGAGATGATCGTCCACGCCAGCGCCCGCAGAAAGTGCTCGGCAATCGCCACCGCCAGCGCCGCGCCCTCTTCTGGATCCGTTGACGACCCTACCTCATCGAGCAGCACCAGTGACGAAGCATCCGCCAGCACCGCAATCCGATTCAGATTCACAATGTGGGCCGAAAACGTCGACAGGTTCTGCTCGATCGACTGCGCATCGCCGATATCCGCCAGCATCGCGTCGAATACAGGCAGCACCGCCTCTTCGGCCGGAACCGGCACGCCACTCTGCGCCATGATCGCCAGCAGCCCTGCCGTCTTCAGCGCAACCGTCTTGCCGCCCGTATTTGGCCCACTGATAATCAGCTGCCGCGCCTCCGAAGTCAGTGAAATGCTTATCGGCACTACCTGAGCTCTGTGCTCTGAGCCCTGTGCTCTGAGTCTCTTCTCCAGCAGAGGATGCCGCGCCCCCTTCAGCAGCAGCTCGGCCTCGTCCACACCGGTAAACCGCGGCTCCACGCAATCGAACTCGATCGCGAACCGCGCCCGCGCCTGCAGCGTGTCCACTTCGGCCAGCACTTCCGCACCCTTCAGAATCACCGGAGCATACTGCGCGATCTGCCGCGTCATCGCCGCAAAGATGCGATGAATCTCCGCCTGCTCGTCCTCCAGCAGTCGAACCAGATCGTTGTTCAGCTCAATCGTCTCCAGCGGCTCCACATATACCGTCTGGCCGCTCGAGCTCGCCCCATGCACTACGCCCTGCACCTTGCGCTTCCACTCCGCCTTCACCGGAATCACGAAGCGCTCGCCGCGAATCGTGATCACGTCATCCTGCGTACTGCCGCCCTCGGCGAACCTCCGCAGCGCCGAGCGCAGACTCTCTTCTATTGCCCTTTGTTGGCGCTCCATTTCCCGCCGAATCCGCCGCAGTTCCGGCGACGCATCATCGGCCAGCGACCCATCCGGCAGAATCCGCGAGCGCAGCGACTCGATCAGCGGCTTCAGCGGCAGCGTCAGCAGCTCTCCGGAAAGCTCCCGCAGCCTCATCAATCCATCCGCCAGCTCCCCCGCCTGACTTGGAGGCGCACTCATCAGCCCCGCCCACGCCGACACATCTTCCGCCAGCGCCACCACCCGCCGAATCTCATCTGCCTCCAGCGCCGCCCCCTCGATCCGCGACTTCGCCAGCGCCTCCGAAGGATCAAAGAGCGATCCCAGCCCCGGTCGCGCCCCCGCCGCAATCAGCCGCCGCATCTCGCCCGCCAGCGCATGCTCCCGGCGAATCCATTCAAGATCGGTCGAAGGTGCAAGCCCCAGCAGCCATCGCTTTCCTGTCGCCGACACCGCATACCCCGCCAGCATCTCAAGAAAACGACCCCATTCGAGCGCACTCGGGCTACAATCGCTCACGATATGCGGGATGGGTCGCGTCAGGTGCACAAGTTTCATCCTACGGGATTTGAAAATGCCGTTGCGGCCCCCCCCGGGAACAAGTCCAGGCACAGTTGCGTAATTCCATGCAGGTCTTTCGCAGCAAAGGAGGGACCAGAAAATGTTCTGTAGCGGATGTGGACAACCCGTCGATCCCAGTCAGAAGTTCTGTCTTAAGTGCGGCAGAGCCGTTCCACAAGTTGCTCCCGTAATGGTGCCCGCACCCTGGTTCTATACGCGCGTTCACCGGCACATCCAGTCGCTGTCCATCCTTTGGATCGCCTACGGCGTCTGGACAATTCTGCAATGGGTGCTGGCCATGTCCTTTTTCGCCGGCATGTTCAGCGGCTATTTCGGACACATGCACCACGGCCCCTTCGGCGAATTTCCCTTTAGCAATATGCAATGGTTGGCCCCGTTCATCACCGTCATCGTCATCGGACGCGCCATTCTCTGCTTTGCCACCGGCATAGCGCTCAACCGCCGTGCGCCCTGGGCGCGCATGCTGGCCATCGTTGCGGCCTTTCTTACCCTCATCAAGCCCATCACTGGAACCGCGCTCGCTATCTACACCCTCTGGGTGCTCCTGCCCTCACCCTCCGCGCAGGAGTATGACCAGATGGTCGAGGTTTAGGGCCTGTTAACAGTTCCCGGTTATCAGTCCCCAGTACCTCAAGGCTGGGGACTAACAACCGACAACTCGCTCCCTCTCAGATGGCTACAATACCTTCATGGAATTCCCCATCACCCGGTTGCGCCGTCTGCGCCGCACCGAGTCCCTGCGCAACCTCGTCCGCGAGACCCGCCTCGAGCCCGGCGCGCTCATCTACCCACTCTTTCTCTGCCCCGGCGAAGGCATCCGCAAGGAAATCTCCTCCATGCCCGGCGTCTTCAATCTCTCCGTAGATGAAGCTCTGAAAGAGGCGGAAGCAGCCGCAGCCCTCGGCATCGGAGGCCTGCTCCTCTTCGGCCTTCCCGAATCAAAAGACGAGCAGGCCACCGGAGCCTGGGACGACGACGGCATCGTCCAGCGCGGCCTTCGCGCACTCAAGCAGTCCTCACCCGCAAAGAAGCTCGTCCTCATCGCTGACGTCTGCCTCTGCGAATACACCTCGCACGGCCACTGCGGCATCGTCAAAAAACAGGAGGGCGTTTTAGACGTAGACAATGACTCCAGCCTCGCTCTGCTCTCCAAAACCGCCGTCTCTCTCGCCCAGGCCGGAGCCGACATCGTCGCTCCCAGCGACATGATGGACGGCCGCGTCGCCGCCATCCGCGACCACCTCGACGACGAGGGCCTCGACCAGACTCCTATCCTCTCCTACGCCGCCAAGTTCGCCTCCGCCTTCTACGGACCCTTCCGCGAAGCCGCCGACTCCACCCCGCAATTCGGCGACCGCCGCAGCTACCAGATGGATGGAGCCAACCTGCGCGAGGCCATGCGCGAAATCGACCTCGACCTCGGCGAAGGCGCCGACATGATCCTGATGAAGCCCGCCCTGCCTTATCTCGACGTCATCCGCGCCGCCCGTGAGCGATTTGACGTGCCGATCGGCGCCTACCAGGTTTCCGGCGAATACTCCATGCTGCAGGCGGCCTTCGCGAACGGCTGGCTCGACCGCGATCGCGCCATGATGGAGTCGCTGCTCTCAATCCGCCGCGCCGGCGCCGGCTTCATCGTGACGTATTTTGCAAAGGAAGCGGCAAAGTTGTTGGGCTGAACAGCAATGGGTTACAACCACTACTGGCGATGCGCTGAAGAAATCGAACCAGAGGCTTTCTCTTTCATCGTTGCTGACCTCCAAAAATGCGTGCTCGCGCTCGACGACGCTTGTGTACCGCTCGCCGGACCTATGGGCGACGGTCTCCCCCGAATCGATCGGGACTGCATCGCCTTTAACGGCGTCCAAAACTGCGGCCATCCGAAAAATGAAGCAATTTCGATCCCATTCCCTTCGGAAGATGCATCCGGCGTCGGCAGTTCCAGCGATGCAGTCGTCGATTCATGGTTCATCGGCCTCAAGCTTCGTCGCAGGACCTGCAACGGCAACTGCAGCTACGAACCCTTCATCTTCAACCGCGTTCGGGAGTTGCACGACGCCCACCGAAAAGCGTTCGACTACTGCAAGACCGGATTCCGCCCTTACGACCTCGCCGTCCAGTGTGCATTGCTCATCGCGAAGCATCACCTGAGAGATAAGTTCGAAGTGGCCTCAGGCGGATCGGACTGGCACTGGAACGATGCGCGACGGCTCTGCTACCTTCACCTCGGCTATCCGCTCACTGAATTCAGGATTCATCCGGAAGAGGGTCTGGTCGACGCGATTGAGCACTGACGCCGTGCCGCCCCTCGAATCTTTCCCGCCCCTCCCGCATCTTCCCTTCTAGAACCCTTGCGTACAATAGAGTGTTTGGGTTGAGCCCGGATCATCCGGGCACGATCCCTCACGCCATCGCCACCCTGAACGGAGCTTTCCCTTGGCAGAGACCATCTACGACGTAGCCGTCATCGGCGGAGGACCCGCCGGATACACCGCAGCCATCCGTGCCGGCCAGTACGGCCTCAAGACCGCCCTCATCGAGAAGGACAGCCGCCTGGGAGGCACCTGCCTGCTCGTGGGCTGCATCCCCACCAAGGCGCTACTTTTCAACGCCGAGATCTACGATCACTTCAAGCACGCCAAAGAATATGGCCTCGACGGACTCGGCGAAGCCAGCATCAACTGGAAGGCCATCCTCGACCGCAAGAACTCGATCGTCACGCGGCACGTGAAGGGCCTTGACTTCCTCATGCGTAAGAACAAGGTCACCGTCGTTCCGGGCTTCGGAAAGCTCACCGGCCCCGCCAAAGACGGCGTCCACTCCATCGAAGTCGCGCCCTCCGGCGACGCCAAGGCCAAGCCCAGCATCGTCAAGGCGAAGAACATCATCCTTGCCACCGGCTCCGATGCCCGCCTGCTGCCCGGCGTAAAGACCAGCGACAAGGTTCTCACCAACATCGAAATCCTTTCCCTCGACCAGATCCCCAAGTCCCTCCTCATCATCGGAGCCGGCGCCGTCGGCGTCGAGTTCGGCTCCATCTTCCGCAGCTTCGGCTCGGAGATCTCCATCCTCGAATACCTGCCGCGCCTCGTCCCCGTCGAAGACGAAGACATCAGCAAGGAGCTCGCCCGCTCCTTCCGCAAGCGCGGCATCGAGAGCGCCACCGGCGCCAAGGTCGAGAAGGTCGAAGAAACCAAGGACGGCGTAAAGGTCACCTACACCGGCTCCGACGGCAAGCAGACGTCGAAGGAAGCCGAGAAGGTCCTCGTCGCCGTCGGCCGCGGCCCGCGCACCGAAGGCATCGGCCTCGAAAAGACAAAGATCACACCCGACCGCGGCTTCATCAAGGTCAACGAATACATGCACACCGACGAGCCCGGCATCTACGCCATCGGAGACATCGTCGCCGGCATGCCCCAGCTTGCCCACTCCGGATCGATGGCCGGCCTGGTCGCCGTCGCCAGGATCGCCGGCAAATACGCCCGTCCCATCCGCCGCGACCGCATCCCCGGCTGCACCTACACAGAGCCGCAGATCGGCAGCGTCGGCCTGACAGAAGCCAAAGCCAAGGAACTGGGCCACACCGTCAAGGTCGGCAAGTTCCCCTTCGTCGGCAACTCGAAAGCCACCATTGTCGACTCGCACGACGGCTTCGTAAAGGTCGTCGCCGACGCCAAATACGGAGAGATCCTCGGCGTCCATATCATCGGCCCGCAGGCGACCGAGCTCATCGCCGAAGCCGTCACCGCCATGGAGCTCGAAGGCACCGTCGAAGATCTCATGTGGACCATCCACGCCCACCCCACTCTCGCCGAAGCCATGCTTGACGGCTTCAGCGCTGTGGAAGGCATGGCCATCAACGTGTGAGCCAGCATTGATTCGGGTGCCCCACGTCCGGATTCTCGGACGTGGGTTCATCGCCAATGATCCTCAACCTCATCCATCTCGGCCGCGTCGACTACGCCACGGCACTCGACATCCAGAAGCAGCTCGTTGAGGCGCGCCACGAGAACCGCATCGGCAACACGCTCGTGCTGCTCGAACACCCGCCCGTGCTCACCCTGGGACGCAACTCCTCGCGCGCCAACATTCTCGCCAGCGATGAATTCCTCGCCTACCGCGGAGTCGAAATCCACGAGATCAATCGCGGCGGAGACGTCACCTACCACGGACCCGGCCAACTCGTCGGCTACCCCATCCTCGACCTGCGTAGCTTCACCCTGAGCGACACCGGCAAACGCTTGGGCGCCGTCGACTACGTCCGCCTGCTCGAAGAATCCCTAATCCGCGCCCTGGGAGACTTCGCCGTCCCCGCGCAACGCATCGCCGGACGCACCGGCGTCTGGACCATCCCCGGCGGGACTGTCCCTGAAAAGAAAATCGCCGCCATCGGTGTGCACATCTCGCGCGGAATCACATCGCACGGCTTCGCGCTCAACGTCACCACCGACCTGCGCGACTTCGACCTCATCGTGCCCTGCGGCATCTCCGACCGCACCGTCACCAGCCTCGAGCTCGAAGCGCCCGATTCAGTGCCGCCGCCCACCATGGAGAACGCCATCAACGCTGTCGCCCGCCACTTCGGACGTGTCTTCGAGCACCAGGTCCTCTGGCTCGAACCTGCTGAACTCGGCCTGAACGTACACTCTGCCATTCTCGCCGCCAACGAGTAGCGCAAAGCCTACTCGGTCCGCAGCGCCACCATCGGCTCAATCGAAGCCGCTCGCCGAGCGGGGAAGTAGCACGCCGCCAGCGCAATCCCAGTCAGCAAAACCGCCACTCCTGTAAAGGTGAGCGGATCTGTGGGACTTACATTGAAGAGCAGCCCACTCATCAGGCGCGTCAGGCTAAGGCCACCCACGATTCCCGCGGCAATGCCGATCAGCGCTAACCCCATTCCCTGCTGCATAACCAGCGAGAGAATGGCTTCCCGCCGCGCGCCTAACGCCATCCTGATTGCAATGTCCGACGTTCCCTGCGTTACCAGGAACGACATCACGCCATACACGCCCACCGCAGCCAGAATCATCGCAAAGCCCGCGAATGCACCCAGCATAGTGACAGCAAAACGCTGCCTCGCCACCGAGTCGTGTACGCGCTGCTGCATCGTGGCAATGTTAAACACCGGCGCGTCTACATCGATGGCATGGACCTGGTCGACGATTGAATTTGCCAGCGCAGCCGGATCCCCCGTCGTGCGCGCGGTCACAAACATCTCGCCGTTCAGCCAGACTGCATATGGAAAATATGTAACCATCTTGGTATCAATATCCAGTCCATACTGCTTCACAACTCCCACCACGCCAACAATTGTCTGCCACGGCTGCTTGTCGCCCTGCCGGATGCGCTTGCCGATCGCATCTCCCTTCGGCCAGAAGCGATCCGCCATCTTCTGATCGATTAGCACCACCGGCTGTGATTTGTCCGTGTCCGCTGTTGTGAAGTACCGCCCCGCCATCAGCGGAACCTCCATGGTTCTGAAGTAGTCTGGCGTCGCCGATCGCTTGTCGACTTGTAGCTCGGGCGCGTCCTTCGGCGGCACATATCCCTCGATCTGCATGCCGCCCCACCCAATCGAAGGCGTCATCGGAAGCACAGACACGGCGCCGAATCCGGTCACTCCCGGCAGGCTGCGCACCCGGTTCTCAAGCTCGTTGTAGAACTGAAGCCTCCGCGTATGGTCTTTGCCGTCCAGCCACTTCGGCCCTGTTGCCGAAACGTGCATGGAGATCACATTGTCCGGATTGAATCCCGGCGGAACATTCACAAGCCGTATAAAGCTGCGGATCAGCAAACCTGCGCCTGCCAGCAGCGTGAGTGAAATCCCCAGCTCAGCAATGACTAGCGCACCGCGCAGCTTGTCACGCCTCACCCTCAGGCCGCCGCTCGTCGTGCTTCTGCCACCGGCCTTCAATGCAGTGTTCAGATCAACACGCGAAGCCCGCACCGCCGGCGCCAGGCCAAAGACAATTCCAGTAAGAACAGAAAGAACAAATGTGAAGCAAAGCACCCGGTAATCCATTCCCAGCTCGTCGAGCCTCGGAATATTTCCCGGATGAATCTTCTCGACCACGTACAGACTCATCGAAGCAACCGCAAGGCCGCCTGCTCCGCCCAGCAGGCTCAGCAGAACGCTTTCCGTCAGCAGTTGCATCACCAGCCGCATGCGCGATGCGCCCAGCGCCGTGCGCATGGCAATCTCTTTCTGCCGTCCCGTCGCTCGTGCCAGCAGCAGATTGGCTACATTCGTGCACGCAATCAGCAGCACCATCACTACTGCGCCCAGCAGGATCAGCACCGAGCTCCGCACATTGCCCACCACTTGCTCCGTCAGTGGAACCACGCTGATGGTAAAGGTCCGGTCGCGATGCTTCTCCTCGCGCAGCCGCGCCGCGATAATGCTGACATCGGCCTGCGCCTGCTCCATCGTCACGCCCGGCTTCAGCCGCGCCAGAATGTTGTAATCCTCGGGCCCGTAATCCAGCTCATCCTTCGCATCCATCGGCAACGGCAGAAAAATTTGTGCCTTGTCGATTCCCCCGATCACTGGGATCACCTCATGGCTCAGCTGAAACTCTCGCGGCAGAATGCCGACTACCGTGCGCGGCTTCCCTTCGAGGGTAATCGTCCGCCCAATGATCGCCGGATCACCGCCGAAGGCATCCTTCCACAGTCCGTAAGTCAGAACCGCGGTATCGATCTTGCCCGGCCGGTCCTCATCCGCTATGAAGACGCGCCCCAGCAGCGGCTTCACACCCAGCATCGGCAGCAGGCTCGACGATGCTTCAATCCCGTCTACCTTCACAGCCTTCGCGAGCCCGCTGAGTGTGTAGTTGCCGCCAATCGCGATCGCGGTCTCATCGAAGACATGATTCTGCGTCTTGATGTCGTGGTACTGCCCTGGCGAAGGCCAGTCCTGCGGAATCCCGATTCCCGGCGAGCGCAGCCACAGAATCGCCAGCCGCTCAGGATGCGCATACGGCAGTGGCTTCAGTAGCAGCGTGTTAGTTACGCTGAACAACGCGGTATTCGCGCCGATGCCGAGCGCCAGCGTGAAAATCACTGCCGCAGCAAATGCGTAGTTCTTGCGCAGTTGCCTCAGAGCCAGCCGCACATCCTGCTTCAGAGAATTCATCGCTTCCCCTTCCTACTCCTCTCGCAGCGCCTCCATCGGCTCGACCGACGACGCTCTCTTCGCCGGCAGCAGCGCCGCAACAGTCCCGCACCCACCAGAGCCGCCGTCAGCAGCAGGATCCGCCCTGCGTCTTTATCGAAATCCATCGCGACCACCGAGCCGATATACTTCCTCGCCGCCGCCGTCAGCAGCAGCCCGATCGCCACTCCGCCGCCCAGCATCCACCCCACGCGCCGGTAAATGTCCGTCAGAATCCGCCCCCGCGGCGCGCCCAGCGCCATGCGCACGCCAATCTCGCGTGTCGAAAGCTCGACCTCATGGCTGATCAGCCCATACAGCCCCACGATCGCCAGCAGCACCGCCAGCACCGCAAATGTCCCAAAGAGCCAGTTCTCCAGCCGCTCGAAGATCAGCGTTTCGGCAATCACCGCATTCATCGTCTCCGGCGCGCGGAAGGGCAGCGTCGGATCCACATCGTGAAAGGCCCTTCGCAGGCTGGGCACAATATTCATCGGATCGCCGCTGGTGCGAATCACCATCTCCATGCTGCCCAGAAAGTTCATGCTGTCGGCCAGCTTCACTTGTGACGCCGGATACTCCGTCTCCGCCAGCGGCGCGTCGTAAATGTTCTGCCGGATATTCTTCACCACGCCCACAATCGTCTCGTGATCGTGCCCCTCCAGCTGCATCCCGATCGGGTCGCGCCCCGCCGGAATGAACTTCTTCACGAACGCCTCATTCACCACGATCACCGGCTGCGACGTCGGCGTATCGAGGCCCGGATCGAGCAGCCGCCCCCGCACCAGCCTGTCCTGAAATACCTGGTAGTACCCCGGCGACACCAGCCGGTACTCCGCCAGTTGCTCCACGTTCGGCGGCGGAGTCGGCGTGCCCATCACATGAATATCCGAGTTCCACCCATAGCTCTGGATCGGCAGCAGCTGAATCATCCCCGCCGCCTGCACCCCCGGAATCGCGCGGATCTTCTCGATCAGCGGCTGATAGAAATTCACCACCACATCGTGCCCCGCATACCGGCCCGGCGACAGGTCCACCTCCGCCGTCAATATCCGGTCCGGAGAAAACCCCAGCTCCGTGTTGCGCAGCCCCGCAAGCATATGCAGCAGCAGCCCCGACACCACCAGCAGCGACAGCGCCAGCGCCACCTGCGTCACCACAAACGCCGCCCTCAGCCGGTGCTGCGCCCGCGACGTGCCCGTATTTCCTCCCGATCGCAGCGCCTTGTTAGGATCGGCCCCCGACAATCGCAGCGCCGGAGCCAGCGCCGCCAGAATCGTCACCACCACGGTGACAAATAGCGCGGCCAGCAGCACCGGCGCATTCAACTCCACCTCCGCGCCCCGCGACAGCGCCGAGATCAGCAGCAGCCGTATCATGCGCAGCAGCACAAAGGCCAGCACCACGCCGCCCACCGCCCCGAAGACGGCGAAGACCAACCCCTCGGTCAGAATCTGCCGGACTATTCTTGAGCGATTCGCGCCCACCGCCGCCCTCAGCGCCATCTCCCGGTCGCGCTTCACCCCGCGCGCCAGCAGCAGTCCCGCTACATTCACGCAGCCAATCGCCAGCAACGCCAGCACCGCGCCCACCAGCAGCCGCAGCGAGCTGGTCGTCTTGCCCAGCACGTACGTTTCGATATCCACCAGCTTCAGCGTCCGCCCCTTCGTAAAGGGATAATCCCTGCCCAGGTCGGTCACCACTTCGTTCACATCCGCCTGCGCCTGCATGATCGTCGTGCCCGGCTTCAGCCGGGCAACCGTCGGCAGCCAGTGAGTGCCGCGCGACTCGCGCAGCGGCTTGGCGCCGTGCAACGGACGGTACACCGCATCCACCCGCCCGATCGGAAACCGGAAGCCCGCCGGCATCACCCCGATAATCGTGTGCGGACGCCCCTCCAGATTCACCTTCTGCCCGATCACATCCGCCCGCCCGCCGAAGTACTGCTGCCACACCTCGTAGCTCAGCACCAGGACGTCGTTCTTCCCCTCCTGGTCCTCGCCCGGCGCAAACGTCCGTCCCAGGATCGGGCTCACCCCGAAAATATCGAAGAAGTTATCCGTCCCCTGCGTTTCATGCAGCGCCACCGCACCCTGCGGCCCTTCAAAATTCACCGTGCTGAATGCGCTGTAGCCGGCCAGCGCCGCCAGCGTGTGATTCATCCTCCGCCAGTCGAGATATTCCGGGTACGACGCCGGCTGCGTATATCCCTGTGGCGAGCGCGGCTCCAGGGCGACGATCCGGTCGGCATCGTGATACGGCAGCGGCCGGATCAGCATCGCATACAGCACGCTGAAGATCGCCGCCGTAATGCCGATGCTCAGCGCCAGCGTCGCAATAACCGTCGCGCCAAAGCCTGGTGCCTGGCGCATTTGCCGCATTGCGTAGCGAAGATCCAGCAGGAACGAGTGCATGGGCGTACTCCTCCGTGGGGATCACCCCTGCACGCGGCCTTCCAGCTCAGCCCAGTCAGGCAACCCCGGCAAATCAATCGTATAGCCGCCAAAACAGGCGCAGTCGATCATCGCAGCTGCCCATTCCAGAGACTTCACTGTCCATTTTCGAGCACCGCGCGTTCCGCTCGCCATGCCCACTCGATAGCCGATCCGGCCCCGTTTTAATACCGGTACACCCGCGCCTCCCACCCCTTCAGGTGCAGCGTCGACGTATTCGCTTCCGCGCTCCCCAGGTTTGTCATCAACAGTTCCAACGGCTTTAACCCGCCCGGGATCGCATACTCCATCGGCTTGTCCGAAAAATTCAGCACCACCAGGTACCGCTCCGCCCCCAGCGTCCGTGTATAAGCAAAAACCGCCGGATTCGCCGGGTCCAGGTCCTCATACGTCCCATACACCAGCGCCGGAGTCTTGTGCCGCAGCGCAATCATCCCCCGCGTGTAGAGATACACCGATTGCGGATCCGCGACCTCCTCCGCCGCATTGATCTCCTTGTAGTTCGGATTCGCCGCCAGCCACGGTTTCCCTGTCGTAAACCCGCCATTCGCCGACCCATTCCACTGCATCGGAGTCCGCGCATTATCCCGGCTCATGTGGCGCAGATTATCGAGATACGCTGCCTCGCTCACCTTGCCGGTCGCCACATCCGCCTTGTAGCCGTTCTTGGCTTCAATATCGTTGTAGTCCTCAATCCCCGTGAAGGGATAATTCGTCATCCCCAGCTCATCGCCCTGGTAGATGAATGGCGTCCCGCGCAGCGTCAGCAGCATCGTCTCCAGCAGCTTCGCCGACGCCACCCGATACTCCGGCGAATCATTTCCAAAGCTCGACACCAGCCGCGGATTATCGTGGTTCGACAAAAACACCGTGTCCCAGCTGTGCGCATCGAGCTCTACCGCATGCTTGGCATAGATCGCCTTCAATTGCGGCAGCGTCCAACTCTTCCACAGCCGCCCATCACGATTGATGCGCACCGCGTCGAAGTTAAAAATCATGTTCAGCTCGTGCCGGTCGTCGCCCACCATCAGCGGAGTCTCCTCGAGCGATATCCCCAGCGCCTCGCCCACCGTCATCACGTCGTACTTCGACAGCACCTCCCGATTCATCTCCTGCAGATACTCGTGCATGTGCGGCCCATTCGCATACGCCCTGTCGACATGCTTCAACTGCTCCGGCGTCAGATCCGGCAGCCCCGCCGGCTTCGAGATCAGCGGAATCACGTCCATCCTGAAGCCATCCACGCCCTTATCCAGCCAGAACTTCATCAGGTCGTAAACCTCGGCTCGCACCTTGGGATTGTCCCAGTTCAGATCCGGCTGCTTCACCGCGAAGTAATGCAGGTAGTACTGCTCCGTCACCGCGTCATACTGCCACGCCGACCCCGAAAAGAACGACGGATAATTATTCGGCGGCTCGCTTCCGCCCGATCCCTTGCCATCCCGCCAGATGTAGTAATTGCGGTACGGAGTGTCCTTCGATTTCCTCGACTCTACGAACCACCGGTTCTCGTCCGACGTGTGATTCACCACCAGGTCGATGATCAGCCGCATCTGCCGCTTCTTGATCCCCGCCAGCAGCGCATCGAAGTCCGCCATCGTGCCGAACTCCTTCATCACCTTCCGGTAATCGCGAATGTCATACCCGTTGTCCGCATTCGGCGAGTCATAGTGCGGACTCAGCCAGATCACGTTCACGCCCAGCTCCTTGAGATAATCCAGCTTCGACGTGATCCCCGGCAGGTCGCCGATCCCATCCCCATTCGAATCCTTGAATGACCTCGGATACACCTGGTAGACCACCGCCTCCTTCCACCAGGTCGGCGTGTAGCCGTTGATTGTCTTTACCGCGTCCCCCTCAGGCTTGTTCATATCCTGCGCGCTCGCATTCCCAGCCAGCGTCAGCGCCACCATGGCAAACACAATCGCAATGTTCATTCGAGCTCCTTTTTGCGAAACCTAAGTGTAAGCTCTGGCCTGTGGACCAGAGCTATTCCTTCGCAGCCAGCAACTCCTGGTTTTCCTTAAATTCTCAGCCCAGCCCGAATACCTATCAAGGCTCGGCGACGAACCCCGGCTGCAGTAAAGGAGGTACCGGCTGGGCAACAAGCACTTACTTCACCGTCGTGGGGGTACAGGATAGCTATGCCGGCGACGGCGCAGGACCCGGATTTGTAACCACCGACACTACAGATCCGCTCGCCGTGACCTACCGCACCAAAGACGCCGCCACTGGCTGGGGCAGCTTCTTGAACCCGACGGTGCTCGTCAACCCCTACCCGCTGAATTACCCCTCCCCTCCCTTGCCACAGCAGTTTCAGCTGAGGCAGCCCCGTGGGGCGGAATCATCCGTGAAAACTCTGCGTTGCACAGGGATTTGATAGACTCTGGTCAAGACGCAAACCGACGACAGTCGAACATACATGAAATCATCGCTTTTGAAGTGACCGCTGCGAACGCCCTGGGGCTCGCCCAGCCTTCCTGAGGAGCCTTTGGATGAGTTCAGCGAGGAAGAGATCTCCTGTTTCAACGAAGCCCGCAGCTTCCGCCAACATCAATCGGGAAGAGACTCCTTTCGAAGCGCTGGCCAGCATCTGCTCAGTTCTAGTAATGGGTCTGTTCATTCTGACCTTCTTAGCTCAGAACTACGTCATTCCGTCAGGCTCGATGAAGAACACTCTGCTTATAGGTGATCACCTGGTGGTCGACCGGATCACGCTAATGCCGCCTGCTTCGTGGATGCCGCTAATAAGGTATCGCAAGCCGCGGCGCGGCGATATAGTGGTGTTCATCAAGCCCGTTTATCAGCCTGGTATTGATCCGACAGACGCCGATGGCACACCGCAGCACATTCCCCTAGTGAAGAGATTGATTGGCGTACCGGGCGATCATATTCATCTCCGCAACGGCATTGTGATTGTTAATGGTGTCGCACAGCCTGTGGGATTTGCGCAGCCGACGACGACGGATAACTTCAACGAGTTCCTCGACGATTTCCCCGCAGTACCTCCAGCTGGGGTGCCCGGGGCATCAGAGTCATGGGCCGTGAACTTCCCGAGTTATATCCAGGACGGCGACTTAGTGGTTCCACCCGACATGTATTTCATGATGGGCGACAACCGGCACAATAGCCTGGACTCGCGCTACTGGGGCTTCGTGCCGCGCGCCAACATAATTGGCCGTCCGCTGTTCAACTATTGGTCGTTCAAGGCCACTGATGGACAACTTGAACAAACAGGAATCGGTAACAAGCTCGCGTGGATCGGCCACGTTCTGGTGCATTTCTTCCCAGACACGCGCTGGAAACGCACTTTCCATGTTGTTCATTGAAGCGAGATCGTAAGATCCCGATTTGATCTTGGTGTGTTTCGGTCGTATTACTGCCAACTCGGAAGTGACGCACCGCAGATACCCACTCAAGCCGGTGTTGGAATCCTAAGCACGCCCTGTATCAGGACACGGCTTCAGCCGTGCCGCAAAGACTCAGGACACTTGGGGGCTTTAGCCCCAAGAGAATTCTTCCAGAGCGTCATTCTGAACGCAGCGCAGCCAGGTGCCCCACTCAAATCTTGGCTTGAATGGGACAGTCACTGCCGATTAATCCAATAGAAACAATCAGTTGCACATGCAAAATGGGGGCGGGTATAAACTGTTCGCAGGAGAATGACATGGAAGCGACCGCTATTTTCATATCCATTTCGATAGGCGTTTTTATAGCCATTTGCCTCGCGTTCGTTGTGTCGGGAAAGCAATGGAGAGAAGCGGAGGAGAAGGCGCGAGCACGCCGCATCGCGGACGCTAAGATGAATGCGAGACTCCTGAGGCTCAACATCTGAGTCCAGACGTAGAAAACCCGGATGCCAGTCCGGGCCTTTAGATTGATCATTGTGGGGCAAGATCCCTTTTGCGCACCAAGCCATTCTGAATATCTCAGGGGTCCCTGCGCAGATGCGCCTCTACCCGATGTCAAGCCCTTCCGCTCCGATTTCCCCGTAACCCATTCATTTCAGTTACATTCTGCCCGCGAAAACTTGGCAGACCATTTCCCCTGAACCAGTAAAATAGAAGTAGGAGCCGGAATGAATGGTCCATTCCTTCGCTAAACCTCATCCCAACAATAGCTTACGGCATTTCATAATGGAATGAATGGGTTACGGAATTACAATTCATCGCCGTCAATAACTCCAGCAGAAAGAATCGCTTACGGCTTATCAAAATAAAATGAATGGGTTGCAGAATTACAAATGGTAAGTAGTCCAGAATGAATGGATTACAGAACTATAGAAAAAGGGGAGGGGGAGGGGGTATCCACCGTCGGCAACTCCCAACTGACCCAAATCGTCCCACCAAGGCAACCAGAACTCTGCACTCTTCCTCCGATCTATTCAGGTTCGAGCGTTCCCCCAAACGGACCCGGACCGCGATACGAAACCGCAAAGCGTATAGCAGAGGGCTTCGATCGATAAAGATAGAGCCAGTCGCCCTGATCGCCTCGCCAATCCGCTCGCAGGCAGGAAGCCGACGGCCAAAGGTGGATATATGCAGATGCTGCGGCAGATTTTGCGCTTGACGCGCAATTTTCCCCTGATCGCGTTGTTATGTATGCTGCCCTGCGCGTCCTTTGCGCAGGTCGCAGTCGGAGTTTCAATCACCGTGGCCCCGCCGGAACTGCCCGTCTACGAGCAGCCAGTCTGCCCGGGAGCCAACTACATGTGGACCCCCGGCTACTGGGCCTGGGATCCCGCCTCCGGGGGCTACTACTGGGTTCCCGGAACCTGGGTCATGGCCCCCGCCGTCGGCCTGCTCTGGACCCCCGGCTACTGGGGCTGGGCTAGCAGCGGCTACCGCTGGAACGCCGGATACTGGGGCCCGCAGGTGGGCTTCTACGGCGGCGTGAATTACGGCTTCGGCTATGTCGGGGTCGGCTTCTACGGCGGACGCTGGAGCGGCGGATATTTCAGCTATAACACCGCGGTCATGCGCGTGAACACCACCGTGATCCACAACACCTACGTCGACCGCACCGTCATCCGCAACGAAAACGGTGGACGCGTGAGCTACAACGGCGGACGCGGCGGCATCGAGGCCCGTCCAACCGCCGCCCAGGAAGCCGCAGCCCGCGAGCGTCGCTACGGCGCGGTGCACGCGCAGGAGCAGCAGAGGAACTTCGCCCGCCAGGACCGGGCCAATTTCGCCTCCGAGAACCACGGCCATCCGGCCTATGCGGCAACCGCGCGCCCTGTAACATCGGTAGCAGACTTCAGGCACGCAGTCCCCGCGACTGGCGCGGCAAGACCTGTAAACGTCAACGCATCACGCCCGACAAACCGTCCTGAGACGCGGCCCGCGAACGAAACCCATCCAACAACCCGGCCTGAGTCCAGGCCGACAACGCGGCCCGCAGCCGAGACACATCCTACCGTAAAGCCCCAGCCGGAACACAAGACAGCTGAGACTCGCCCGGCCGCGAAGCCCGCAACCAAACCGGCTCCGGAATCAAGACCAGCGCACGAAACCCGGCCAGCTACGATGCATCCAGCCCCGACCACCCGACCTGCGAATGAAACCCGGCCGGCTACGCGGCTTGAATCTAGACCGACAACCGCAACCCATCCGACCGAGTCTCGTCCCGCTCCAAAGCCCGCGCCGGCGGAGACTCACGCCAGCCGCCCTGCAACGCCTCCGAAACCGGCGCCAACCGCCCGGTCGGAAAGCAGACCTGCTCCTGAGGAACATGCTTCAAGACCGGCCCCACAACCTCGACCGGAAACCAGGCCCCAGCCCGAAAGTCGTCCCGCTCAAGCCCAGCGGCCTGAGTCCGCACCAAAATCCGAGCCGCGGCCCAACACCGCATCCCATCCTGCGCCGCAGCATGAAAGCGCGCCTCACCCCAGCAACGGAGAGAAGCCCCATCCCGGCCAGAAGTAACACCCAGCCTTCACCAGGCCCGGAGCAAACCAGCTTCGGGCTGCTCTATTTGCTCTCAAGAGACTCGAAGAGATCCCGAATGGCCACCGCGCAGCTCCGCATAGAATAACGCCGCCGAAACACCTCACTGGCGCGCGCCGCCATTGCAGCCCGCTCCGCCTCGCCGAGCGCGAGCCAACGTGACAGCAGCTCCTCGGTTCCCGCGAGCGTGTCCGGAGCCACCAGCCCCACGCCCTCCTGCTCAATCTCCGGCCAGATATTCACCTGGTTCGAGATCAGCACCGGACGCCCGCACGCCAGCGCCTCAGCCACCACCACGCCGAAGTTCTCCTGGTGCGACGGCAGAACGAAGGCATCACAGTTGCGCATCGCCCCCCACTTCGCGTCACCCGTAAGCAGGCCCGGCCAGTGCACCCGGCTCCCGATCCCCAGCGCCTCGGCCTGTTTCTGCAACTTCGCCTGCAGACCGACCTGGTCAGGACCTGCGATCACCAGGTCCACACCCGGATACTGTGGCGCAACTTTAGCAAAAGCCTCAATCAGCAGATCGCAGCCCTTCTTCTCGTGTATTCGCGAGAGAAAGAGCACATAACGCCGTCCGCGCAACTCAGGAATTCTGCCAAACCATTCCTCTGCCTGCGCTCCCTCATCTACCGGCGGTTCGCCCGTTCCATAAGGCACCACAAAGCTCTTCCAGTGGTTCGGCCAGAAGCTCTGAGGCGCAAGATCCCGCTCCAGCGTGCTCGTGAACAGAACCCTCTCCGCGTTGCGCAGCACCCAGTACTGCACCGGCCAATAGACATACTTCTTGAGGTGCTTGCCCGGATACTGTCGCTTGAACCACGGATCGAGCATTCCGTGAGTGAAGACCACATACGGCGCCTTTCCCCTCGCGGCAATCGCCGCCGCCACGCCGTGGAAGGTCCAGATCCCGTTAATCACCACGCCGTCGAAGCGCGACACATTCTTCCGCAGCCAGTCCAGCAACTCTCTTGAGAAGCCGAAGGTGCTGTCCTGCGCGCCCGTCGCATGCACCGGCACGGAGAAGTTGGCCAGATATGGCGCTCCCGGATCATCCTGGCAGGCGATCTCCACCCCCACGCCGGCCTCCCCGTACGCCCGCGTCAGGTTGCGCAGGGCCTCAGGAGGTCCTCCGGAAGAGGGCGACAAAGTTGAGATCACATGCAGTATTTTCACTGGGGGGACAGTCGTCTCGCTCTTCGCTCAGGCGTCAGATTTGAAAGAAGTCTTCTTTAAGACTAGAGCAAATGCGGGATTACGGGAACTCCGCACTGAGCAGGTGTTGTGCGCCGAAGGCGCGTATCGCGTGCGCGCAGCACTCAGATGCGCATAGGCATGATGATGTAGCGATACTTGTATTCGTCCTCGGCATCTTCGGGACGAACCTGACCGGCCGACTGCGCGTCCTTGAACTCCAGCCGTACCTCACCGGTATTTCCAACCGCCTTGAGGAAGTCGATCAGGTAAGCCGAGTTAAAGCCGACCACGAGCGGATCAAAGCTATACGGCGTTTCGATCGTGTCCTCTGACTCGCCCGAATCCGTCGACGACGACGAAATCTTCAGCTCATTTTGCTCCAGCCGTACTTTCACCGCGCCCGAGCGCTCATCCGCAAACTGTGCCACGCGCTGGATCGAACCCATCAGGTCCTCGCTGCGCACCACCACAAACTTGTTGTTATCGCGCGGCATGACAGCCTCGTAGTTCGGAAATTGCCCCGTCAGCTTGCGGCTGGTAAGCACGCGATGGCCGATGCGAAAGAACAGCGTGTTGTCGTCATCGGCAAACTCGATCGTCTCCGCATCTGTGTTCGCTAACAGCGACTGCAGCTCCGCCAGAGCCTTGCGCGGAATCAGCGTCTTGCGCTCCCCGCTCACATTCGACAGCGTCTCACCGCTCTTCTCGATATGCGCCAGCCGGTGCCCATCCGTTGCCACCATGGCCAGTGACTCGGCCTTCAGAATCAGCAATGCTCCATTCAGCGTGTAGCGGGACTCCTCATTCGAGATTGCGAAGATCGTCTTCGCAATGCAGTTCTGCAGCGACGACGCAGCGATACTCGTAACGCTCGTCTGCGGAAACTCCGGCACCTGCGGAAAGTTCGCGCGCGCCATGCCTACCATCTTCGTGTTGGACCGGCCGCAGCGGATCTGAATCCAGTGATTATCCATCAGCTTGACGGAGATATCCCCGTCCGGCAGCAGTTTGATGTAGTCGTACAGCTTGCGCGCCGGAATCGTGCACGATCCCGCCTTCTTTACCTTGGCAGCGCACGACGTCTTGATGCTCTGATCGAGATCGGTGGCCGTAATCACCACCTTCTCGCCCTCGGCTTCAATCAGGAAATTCGAGAGGATGGGGATGGTGGTCTTGCGCTCGACGACGCCCTGAGTCGCGGTTAGCTCACGCAGCAGGTCCTGACGGCTGATGCTGATTTCCATGACGGATCCTTGACTGGCTGAGGGGATCGACGCGCCCGCTCCGGATTTTTCCTCTACGCTTACGCCTGCCATGCTGACCCCCAATTGCGATTTCGCCCACTGTACACCACGTGCAGCCGAACTCTGAAGCCGAGAAAATACAGTTGGCTTCATTCTATTGACAAAACGGTTGGTTGTGTCCTCTGGAAAACTCGACTTTTATCAGGGAAACCATCCGAACGTCACCTGAACCTCCAGCCAGTCGCTCGGACGGAATGCTAAGGCTAAAGACTGAAGATGAATTAAATAAATTCTTAGTAGCAATAGTCGTTTGCGCTGGAAAAGTGGAAAGACGGGAGAAAACCGCGTCTGGCGCGGAGCCAGGGATTGTCCTCGTTTTAGAAAACCCGTCCCGGAAAATCGCAAAAGCAGGAAGACTCGCTCATAGCCGTCATTTCTCGCACCTGTTCTCCTCATTTCTCACAGCGATATCCTTTAGCCATGTGGAAACGCCAGCCCTCAAGTGGAAAGCACGGTCCCGCATAAGCTGAGTGCGCTCCTCAGGCGGCTTTGCCTTCCACAGCTAGGCTCTGAACGCTAGCTCAAACGTTTGACTAAGCCAAAATAAGAATGATATGTTCGCCAACCAGAGCACGCCGAGGCACTTATGGATCGCCGCAACTTCATACGAACTTCGCTCGCTGCCGCCGGCAGTTCTCTTCTTGTCAGGCCCGAATCCGTTTCCGGATCCGCCGCGGCAACTGCCTCCTCACAGCAGCAAGTCCCCGGCGCAATACCCGATTCTCAAATCCGCGCCGCCCGCTTTCCCGAAGGATTCCTCTGGGGCACAGCCACTGCTGCCTTCCAGGTCGAGGGAGCATGGCAGGAAGACGGCAAGGGTGAATCCATCTGGGATAAGTTCACGCACACGCCCGGCAAGGTAAAGGGTGCGACGACCGCCGATATCGCGTGCGACCAATACCATCTCTACCCGCAGGACCTGGCATTGGCCAAACGCCTCAACCAGAAGAGCTATCGATTCTCCATCTCGTGGCCGCGCATTCAGCCCTCGGGGACCGGCGCGCCGAACATGAAGGGCATCGACCATTACAGCCGGGTTGTCGACGCCATGCTTGAGAACAACCTGCGCCCGTTTTGCACCATCTATCACTGGGATCTGCCGCAGGCGTTGGAAGATCGGGGAGGCTGGCCCAACCGCGACCTGGCCGGCTATTACGCCGACTACGCCGGAATTCTCGCCAAACATCTCGGAGACCGCATCACCGTCTGGGCTCCCTTCAACATGCCCTGGTCGTTCACTTACATGGGCTATGGCGTGGGAGCTTTCCCGCCCTGCCGCACAAATTTCGGCGACTTTCTCAAAGCCGCCCACACCGTCACACTCGCCCAGGCCGAGGCGCTTCGTTCGATCAAAGCCGCATCATCGAAGGCTACCGTAGGGAGTGCCTACGGCATGTGCCCGTCCTATCCGGCGACCGATTCCGAAGCCGATCGCGCAGCTGCCGCCCGGTATCACGCCATGAATAACGTCTTCTTCCTGGAAGCAGCCATGAAGGGCCGTTATCCGAAAGCCTTCGTGGAAGAGCCGCCATACGACCTGATGGGCTTCAGGCCGGGCGATGAAAAGCTGATGCACGCGCCGCTCGACTGGGTCGGTTTCCACTACTACACACGTCGCATCGTTTCCGACGCCAGCCACATCCAGGCCTTTGGAGGCGGAGGTTTCAGCGGCACCGAAATCGAAGCTGACCCGTCGACCGGGCGCGACCCCTATACCCGCTTCCGTGCCGCCATGCCCACCGAGGGCCCGCTTACCGAGTCCGGCCTGGAAGTCTGGCCGCGCGGCATCTACGACCTCGTGACCCAGATCTCTCGCGAATACGACCATCCGATTATTGAGCTCACCGAGAGCGGTTGCGGCTATCTCGATGCGCCGTACGACAAAGAAAATGGCCGTGTCCCCGATGCACGGCGAATCGAATTCTTCCGCGAAGAGCTTGCCGAACTCGCGCGCGCCATCGCCGACGGAGCGAGAGTCCGCTCATTTCATGCCTGGAGCCTGCTGGACAATTTTGAATGGGCCAACGGCCACACCGAACGTTATGGCCTGATCTACGTCGATTACCGCGATCAGAAGCGCACCATCAAGGATTCCGGCCAGTGGTACGGCCGCGTTGCGGCATCGAACCGGCTCGACGTTTAACGAGCTCTACGCTTCGCCGTTGCTGCTATCGTCGTCGCTATCGCTTCCGTTGCCGGCGACTCCGGATCCATGGCTCAGCGTCACGCCGCCGTTGGTCGTCTCGGCGTGGATCGTCGGGCCGCCGCCACCGATATCGGTCGCCAGGTGGTGCTTGATTTCGCCCTCAACAGTGATCGGAAAATTGACCTCGATGCCGCCGTTAACCGTGCCCGTCTCAAGATGCGCTGAGTAATGCTCGGGAATATTGAGAGTGATGCCGCCGTTCGTCGTTTCCGCGTCCAGGCCCTTGCCATCCCAGCGATCGCCCGACAGCGAGATATCCAGCCCGCCATTCACCGTACTGCCGTGAACATTGCCGGCCAGGTCGCTGAGGCTTACTCCGCCATTGGTCGTGTCAAACTTCAGGTCGCCGTTAAGATGCTCGAGACTGATGCCGCCGTTCATCGTCTTCAGTTCCGCCGTGAGCTGCCGCGGAGCATGGATCACGTAGTTCACCGCGTAGCCCTGGTGTCCCCAGTGAAAATTTGGGCCCTTGTCGTGAATCGTGCCGCCCGCCGTCTCAATCTCAACCTCGCGCAGTATGTCGGCTGCCTCCGAGGTGCTGTTGGCCCATCCCTCGATGCGCGCGTCAATGTGAACGTCCTGCCGGTCTTCACCCAGGATATGAATCCCGCCATTCATGCTGGATACGTCCAGCTTTCCCGGCCTGGCAATCGTGATCGAGCGCACTTCGCAGGCGTGCTCCTGGTGGTCGCCCCAGCCCCAGTTGGTATGGTCCTTGTCTTCGCCGGTGCAGTCGCGAATCGTCCACCCATCGGCGGTTGCCAGCGTTCTGCCGTCCCGTTGATCGACGTGCGTGGCATGGGCCCGGAAGCTGTTCAGGAAACCGCGCCATCCGCCGCCACTACCCGCGCCCCACGGCTGGGAGCCGATGCCGACAACGATGAGCAGGACCGCCGCGAAGATTGCGAATCTGCGCATGGGATGACCCTCGGAGGAGTTGTACGACGGCTGTGTCATGGGAGTTCCTCGAAACTTCAATTAAGAATAGAGGCACGCGGCGGGCCAAATCGAGAAGACGCCATCTCCCTCTGAATCAGCGATTTATCAGATTGTCACATCACGCAGAATGTCCGGATGCTGAACCGGCTGTTCACCATCGGACAACGCACGCTGACGCGTCGCGTCGAATCTCCCGCGGTCAAAGCCTCATCGCCCTTGTCGGCAGGTTATCGCTTGGCTGGTCCCGCCGTGATCGCAGCCACGTTGGTCGCTGGCGCACGCGGCCCGGTAATGGACTTGAAGATTAATGCTGCCCGCGACGGGAGGCAGACGCACATGGAGTGCGATGAACTCTTCGACCCCTTGGCGCTCCAGGGCTGGGAGCCGATCACTATCAGGACGAACAGCGCTGCTGAGAAGAGTGCGAAGCGACGCATGGGATGACCCTCTACTGGACGATACGGAGGCTGTGTCATGGCAGTTCCTTAAAACTTCACTCATAGACAAACGCAAGTAAAGGACCAAAGTCCAGGACTGAAATCGCCCATAGAATCAGCACATCGATGAAATCCGCCGGAAAGAATTGTCCATTCAGGCGCCGTCATGTTCAGAATCGGACAGCAGCCTACCGCTTCTTCTCCCAGAACTCCTCATGCCGGTCGTCATGGAAGCGAATGCCCTTGATCTCCCCCTCCGCGTCCTTCTCAAAAGTCAGACGCGTAGGGCTGCCGGTGGGATAGAAAAACGTCGTCGCGCTCTCCGGCAGCAGTTCGATCGTGTCACCCACCCGGTTCTTCGTGAACAGCCGGTCGCCCTGCCGGAAGATCGTGGCCACAACGCTGCCGCCATCCTCGTAGTCGCCCACGTAATCGTCGTAGATCTCCGGATTGACCTTCGCCGGCACCGGATGCAGCGGCACCAGCACCTCCTCCGATCCCGGCACCAGCTTCGGAATTGTGCTCAGCCGGTGCGCCAGCAGCCACTTCGGCAGATCAGGATTCGCGTAGGTCTTGTCCCAGACATTGTGGCGCCAGCCGATGTACTCCCAGAAGCGCACATTGCCGCCATCCGCTTTCAGGGCGTCATACATCAGCACCGCCTGCTTCACCACCACAACATTGTCATCCTCGCCATGAAAGATCCAGACCGGCGTGCGTCCGATCGCCCGCGCGTATTCCTCGGGCAACGTCGCGCTCTCGCGCCAGCGCTCCGGCCTGTAGGACCAGAAGATGCCTCCGCTGACCGGTACAAGGGCGGCGAAGCGGCGAGGATAGTTGCGCGCCAGCTCGTAAACGCCATAGCCGCCCAGCGAGAGTCCCGTAAGGTAGGTCCGGTCGCGGTCGCCGTGAAACTCCTTCGTGTCCTGATCAAGCGCCGCCATCGCCATCTGCATCATGTCGGAATCGGTCCAGCGATGATGGCTGAAGGGCACCTGCGGCATCACCACGACAAACGGCCAGCGGTCCGGATGCAACCGGATCGCCTGCGGCAGACCGATCTGCGTCTCGTCCATCCCTTCCGAGCCGCGTTCGCCCGACCCATGCAGAAACAGAATCACCGGCCACGCCGTGTGCTCATTCCAGTTCTCAGGCAGATAGACCTGGTACTTGTAGGTGACGCCGTTTACCGTCACATGCCGATTCAGAAAACCCGTGTCCGTGTGATGCGGGAAAGCGCATGCAGGAAGAACCGCGGCGACAGAGAGGACGACGATAATTAGCCAGTTGGCGCGTGGGTTCGCGATCACTTCCGCTCAGAATATCGTGAATTGGCGCTAAAGCTCATGGAAATGCGGCCAGGCCAGGTACTGCTAGGGGAACATATTCGTTCCTGTGCAACGGCCTGCCGGTGCGCTTGTCCAGGCAGGCCCGTCGGCGCATACTGTTTTCGTCTGCAACAAATCCTTTCGTGAAGGACCGAAATGACTTTATCCCGCCGCGACTTTAGCCGCCTTGCCGGAATGGCCGCCCTTTCGCCCCTTATTCCCGTCGCTCGCGGCCAGGCCTCGCGACCTCCCATCGGCTGGTGTGTCGTTGCCCTCGGACGCATCTCAATGGGCCACTTCATGCCCGCCATGAAGATGTCGCAAACCGGAAAGATCGTGGCCATCGTCAGCGGCCACCGCGACAAAGCCGAGAAGCAGGCCGCGATCTATGGCGTTCCGACGAACGCCATTTACAACTACGAAAACATGGATGCGATCCGCGACAACAAGGAGATCGACGCCGTCTACATCGCCCTGCCCAACAGCATGCACGCCGAGTACACCATTCGCTCCGCGAAGGCCGGCAAGCATGTGCTCTGCGAGAAGCCCATGGCCACCAGCGTCGCCGACTGCAAGGCCATGATCGACGCCTGCAAGGCAGCCAACAAGAAGCTGATGATCGCCTATCGCTGCCAGTACGACCCGTGGCACCTGAAGGCGATCGAGATGATCCGCAGCGGACAACTCGGCCAGATACAAGCCATCGAAAGCGCCTTCGGCTTCAACTGCGCTGCCGGCGAGTGGCGCCTCGACCGCAAGATGGCCGGCGGCGGCCCGCTGATGGACGTCGGCATCTACTGCCTCAATGCCTCCCGCTATCTCACCGGCGAGGAGCCGCATGAGATCAAGGCGAACTCATCCGTGATTGACCACGATGGGCGCTTCAATACCGTCGAGGAGAACGTCTCCTGGACCATGAAATTCCCCTCCGGAATCGTGGCCGCCTGCAATACGACGTACGGAGGAACCATGACCGGCTACTTCCGCGTACATGGCGCCAAGGGCGCGTTACAGATGTTGCCGGCCTTCAACTACGACGGCATGCACCTGACTGCAGAGATTGGCCGCACCGAAAAGATCGACGAGCTCTCCCCGAATCGCGACCCGATCGAGTTCACCTGGCAGACCGACCACTTCGCCGACTGCATCTGGAATGACAAAACGCCAAAGACCCCCGGCGAAGAAGGTCTGCGCGACACGGAGTTAATGTCGCAGATCTACCAGGCAGCGGGTTTGCCGGGATTGTGAAGATGGTCCCGGCCGAATCATTCGTTGAGCCGCTCGCGCCAGTACCCGGGACGCCTTTTCGCGTGAGCAATAGCGATGATCTCGATTCGATCCATGTGTTTCTCGAAAAACGACCAGAAACGGAAAGCGGACGTAACAAAGCCCGGCGAGTTCCGGCGTGAAAGAGAGGAAACTGCTGTGGCGAACGGCTGACATCCTCGATTGCATCGGCCAGTGCTTTCAAAAAACGTCCAGCAGCACGCGGGCTTCTCTCTGCATACCAGATAAGCGCGCCATCGGCCTCATCCACTGCTTGAGGATGGAGATAGACAGGAAGAATCAAGACTGAATGCGATTGCGAAGGCGAGCCTGAACTTCGTTCCAGGGCTGCAATTGGACAGAGCCGTTATTAAGCGACTCCAATCGCCTCTCAATCTCTTCGCGCCACACCTGCTCCGCATCGGCATCAACCTCTGTATCAAGGCTGTCCAGAAGTGAATCCGCAAGCGCCGCGCGAGCTTCCTCGGGCAGCTCCATTGCTTCATGCAGAAGTTGTGCAGCGTCGCGGGCCATAAACGTAGTTTACGCCACCCCTACCCGTTCAGCGTCTCCTGCAGCTTGTTGAGAGTGCTGTTCAGGCTCTTGTCCGTCCGCCGCTGCTCGTCGATCTTGCCGATCGAGTGCATCACCGTTGTGTGATGCTTGCCCCCGAATTGCCGCCCGATCTCCGGCAGTGAGGCCTCGGTCATCTGCTTGGCCAGAAACATCGCGATCTGCCGCGGCACCACCACGGCGCGCGAGTTGTTCTTTTGCTTGAGCTCAGCCACGCGCATGCCGAATTGCTCGGCAACAGCGCGCTGAATCGCCTCGATCGTGATCTTACGCACCTGCGTGTCGATGAACTGCTTCAGGCACTGCTGCGCGGTGGGCAGCGTTATCTCCACGCCGTTGAGACTCGACCACGCGAAGAGCCTCGTCAACGCGCCCTCAAGCTCGCGCACATTGGTCCGCACATTCGATGCAATAAAGAGGGCCACGTCTGTCGGAATGACAACATGTTCGCTCTCCGCCTTCTTCTGCAGAATCGCAACCTTCGTCTCCAGATCGGGCGGCTGAATGTCGGCGATCAGGCCCCACTCAAAGCGCGAGCGCAGGCGGTCTTCAATCTCGGGCAGCTCCTTCGGCGGCCGATCCGAAGCAATAACAATTTGCTTCATGTTCTCGTGCAGCGCATTGAAGGTGTGGAAGAATTCCTCCTGCGTCCGCTCCTTCTGCGAGAGGAACTGGATGTCGTCGATGAGCAGCAGGTCCATGGTGCGAAACTTGTCGCGGAAACCCGTCATCTTGTCATAGCGGACCGAATTGATCATCTCATTGGTGAACTTCTCCGCCGAGATGTAGCTGATCGACGCGCTGGGCTGACGCAGCTTCACTTCGTGTCCGATGGCGTGCATCAGGTGCGTCTTGCCCATGCCCACGCCGCCGTACAGGAAGAGAGGGTTGTAAGCCTTCGAGGGACGCTCGGCAACGGCCTCAGCCGCGGCGCGCGCAAACTGGTTGCCCGATCCGATCACGAACGCATCGAAGGTGTAGCGTGGATTCAGCTGCGACGCGACCGACCAGTCGAAGCGCGCCTGCTGCGGCATCGGCGGTGCCGGACGCGAACCGGAATTGCGCGGAGTGTTCGGCGGCGCATTGGGCGCATGCGTCGACGCGGGAGCAAAACCGCCGTCTTCGCGCACACGCGGAAGCGTCGGGTCTTCCTCCGGAGTCATGAAAGTCACATCGTCGAGCTCCAGCTGGAGCCCATCGATCGCCTCCATGATCAGGTCCATGTATTTTTCGGCGATGTAGCGAAACTCTGCCGTCGGAATGCGCACGAACAGCATGCGCTCCTTCACATGGCTGAAGCGCGTGGGCTTGAACCAGGTATCGAACGATTGGCGGTTGATTTTCTTTTCGAGAGCGCCGAGAATCCGCACCCACGGATTGAGCACGGTGGTGGGGGTGGTGACGAAAGACATTCCGGTTCCTTGCTTGATCGTTCGCGGGCCGTCGAAATCCGGACAAAAGTGAAATGCCTAAATTACGCTTGGCCCATAATGGGAAGCGCTGGGGCATTTCTCGCTGGCCGGGAGGTGCATCGGAATGATGTGGCTCCGGTGCTTCGGTCGATCGACTGACACCCGCGAGGCGTCAGGAAATTCTCTTCTAATCGATGCCGATACTAGCACAATCAGCTGGCCGCGACGATGTGGTTTCTCTTCATTTTTTTCTAAGGTAATGTGGTTGCACCACGGATTGTGAAAAAGTGCTTCTCATGCACCTTTTTTGCGGCTTCCGCGCGAATCGGATATACTTGTTCTTTGTACGGAAGTGGCATTTTCCTCTGTGTCTGCCGGACAGCATTTTCCATAAAAAAGTTCAGGAGCGCACTTCCATGCCGAAGCGCACATTTCAACCGAACCGCCGTCACCGCTCCAAGGTCCACGGCTTTCGCACCCGTATGAAGACCAAGAGCGGAGCCGCCGTGCTGTCGCGCCGCCGCGCCAAGGGCCGCGTGCGCGTTTCCGTCAGCGCCGGCCATCGCGACTAATCATCCCCCACGATCAGACATCAGCCGAAAGAGTCTGTTTCCTATGAGCAATGGCAGTCAGGCATTCTGCGCTGCCGGCCCATTGCCTTCATGGTCAGCGATCGCAGTGTCATCGCATCTCGCGCCCCGAAGCCATCGCGGCGCGACAGCCGCTGTCTGCATGCAGCACAATAGCTATATGGAAGAAGACACTCCCGATCTTCGCAGCGTCCGTCTGCGCAAACACGCCGACTATCAGCGCGTTTACCGGGAGAGCCGCAAGCATTTCTCGCCTTCCATGACCTACTTCTTTCGGTCACGTGTCTTTGACTACGATATCGCCGCCGGTCCGCGCGTCGGACTCACCGCCGGTCGGGTGCTCGGCAAAGCCGTCGATCGCAATCGCATCAAGCGCCGCATGCGCGAGGCCGTACGCGCCAACCTCGGCCGCCTGCCCATCAACGCTGACGTTGTCCTGCATCCGCGAAAATCCGTCATCGATATGGATTTCGGAAAACTTCAGAGCGAGGTGGCGCGTATCTTCTCCACTGTGGCTTCTCAAATCGAGAAGAAGGAAGGAGAGCGGCTGTGAGCCTGCGCGACCGCATCATCCCGGCTCTGCACCGTGTCTACAAATACGCGCTGTCGCCGCTCTTGCACTCCGTCGCAGGACTCACCGGCGCATGTCGCTTTCAGCCCACCTGCTCCGAATATGCGGCCATTGCCGTGAGCGAATACGGCATCGTCCGTGGCGGATGGATGGCTCTCCGCCGGCTGCTGCGCTGCCACCCTTTTCATCGCGGAGGCTTCGATCCCGTGCTCGCCAACCCTTTGCGGCATGCGAGCGCAGTTCATCCATGCAGCCGCCATTCGCACGTGCAGCGCCAGTTACCATGAACATAGCGGCACTCACAAGCCAACGATAGGAATGCAGTTTTGCCAGAGATAAAGAATCCGAATCAACAAGGCGGCGGCGGTGGTCAGGACTCAAAAATGATCCTGATCTTCAGCGCCGTCTTCCTTGTCCTCTTCCTCGGTCTGCAATACTACAAGACGAAGAACGCGCCTCCTCCTCCTGCTGCTCATCAGCAGGCGAGCAGCGCGCCCGCGAAGACCTCCACGGCACCCGAGGCCGCCCCGGCCGCCGCCGCGTCTTCAGGCGCAACTCAGGCGCCTCCTGCTACCGCGGTCCCCGAGAACACCATCGCCGCCGCCGCCCCGAGCACCACCGTCATCGAGAACGAGCTCTATCGCATCACCTTCACCAATCATGGAGCCCAGGTAAAGTCGTGGATCCTCAAGAAGTATAAGGATGACGACGGCCAGCCGCTCGATCTCGTGAACCAGGCTGCCGCCGCGAAATTCGGCTACCCGCTTTCCCTCTACACGCAGGATGCAAGCCTGCGCGGCCGCCTGGCCAGCGCTCTCTACGTTCCCTCTGCTACCGGAACTATCGCCGCGCCCGGATCGTTGAGCTTTGACTACTCATCCGGTGGCCTCACCGTCCACAAAACCTTTAGCTTCGACTCGACCTACGTCGTCCGCGCTGAAGTCTCCGTCACTCAGAATGGAGCGCCGGTCACCGCCATGCTCGCTTGGCCTTCAGGCTTCGGCGACCAGGACACCCTGCCGCAATACGCGGGAGGCACAATCGACACTTCGCAGGATGGAAAAGACGACCAGGTCGCATATAAGAAAGTGAACAACGGCGACATCCTGCACGGACCCTTTGACTGGGCAGGTGTGAGCGATCTCTACTTCGCCGCCATCTTCCTTCCCGACGATCCTTCCAGCTCTACCCTGGTCAGCCTGCACAACACCATCAGTGTGCCGCGCAATCTCAAGAAGCCCGACCCCAGCCAGACCGATCAGGCCGCCGTTCTCGGCGCGGCCATGGGCGATGCCGACGGGCCCGTGAAGCTGCGCATCTTCGCCGGGCCGAAGTCGCTCGACGTCCTCGGCTCAATTCACGCGGTCACCGGGCCCAGCCTCGAGAAAGTCGTCAGCTTCGGATGGTGGGGCGTCATCGCCAAGCCGCTCTTCCTCATCCTCCGCTTCATCTATGAGCACATCGTCCCCAACTGGGGCTGGTCCATCCTGCTGCTCACCATCCTCCTCAACCTGGCGATGCTGCCCACGCGTTTCCAGATGATGAAGTCGTCGCTCAAAATGCAGCGCATCCAGCCGGAGATGGACTCCATCAAGGCCAAGTATGCGAAGTACAAAGTAACCGATCCGCGCAAGCAGGAGATGCAGCGCGAGATCATGGACCTGCAGAAGCGTGAAGGCGTCAACATGTTTGGCGGCTGCCTGCCCATGCTCATCCAGTGGCCGCTGCTCTTCGGCTTCTATCGCATGCTCGGCAACGTGATCGAGCTGCGCCAGGCGCACTGGCTCTGGCTGCCCGACCTTTCCGCGCCCGACCCGTGGCACATTCTCCCCATCTCCGTCGTCATCTCCATGTTCCTCACGCAATACCTCACTCCATCGCCCGGCATGGACCCCGCCCAGCAGAAGATGATGGCCTTCACCATGCCCGCCGTCTTCGGCTTCATGATGTGGAACTACGGCTCCGGGTTATCGCTCTACTGGGCCTGCGGAAACTTCATCGGCGTGGCCACACAGCTGGTCATCAACCGCAGCAGCATGGGCCGGGAGATGCGGGCGATTGCCGCCAAGCGTGCCGCAAAACGAGCGGGTGGCAAAGTCATCAACGCGCGACGATGACGGCTCACCGTAGAGCAACCAGGGCGTCCGGGAAATATTCTTCCGGGCGCCCTTCGCACTGCACCGCTGCCGCTGACGAATAAGTCGGACAATGAGATACTGAAAAACGATGCCCATCGAGGATTACTCAGCCGCCGCGCAACGCATCGCTGCCTTTCTCAAGACACTCACCACCCCCGGCAGGCTTCGCCTCAAGTACCGGATCACCGCCGGACAGGGCGCAGCCGATCCCGACGGACTCGAAGCCCGCGAAATCTACGTCGAACTCGCGGGACCCGACGCCGGACTGCTCACTCAGCGCGGAGGCGAATTGCTGCGCGCCCTCGAACACATCGCCGCCAAGATAATTCGCCTCGAAAACGAGGAGCACGACAAAGTCTCCTTCGACACGAATAACTTTAAGGCCATGCGCGCCCGCGAGCTCAAGCTCGCCGCCGAGACCGCCGCCGAAAAAGTCCGCCGCACCGGTCAACCCTTCAGCTTCGCGCCCATGAGCTCCCGCGAACGCCGCATGCTTCACCTCGCTTTTCGCAACTACGACGACCTTGCCACCTCCTCCACCGGCGAGGGCCTGCACCGTTTCGTCGTGGCCCATCCCAAGGGATACGACACCAGCAAGTTCGCCGCTCCAGAAAGACGTCCCTTCTCCGGCGGTCGCGGACGCCGCTGAGTCCGTAGAGTATTGCGAACGATGATCGCATCTTAGGTTGCATAGAACGCACTCGAGCCCGTTAGCTTCATTCTGAGCCCTGAGCCCTGAGCCCTGAGCCCTGAGCCCTGAGCCCTGAGCCCTGAGCCCTGAGCCCTGAGCCCTGAGCCCTGAGCCCTGAAATGCAGCCCCATCCACAACTCGCCGAGCAGGAATCGGTTGCCAACGAGACCATCGCCGCCATCTCCACCCCGCCCGGCCGGGGAGGCATCGGCATCGTGCGCCTCTCCGGGCCGCACGCGCTCGAAATCGCCAACGCCCTCCTCACCCTACGCAATCCCCTCACCCACGCCCGCGCACTCTTCGCCGAAATCCACGACCCCGAAACGCAGCACAAACTCGACGAGGCCATCGTCACCTATTTCGTGCGCCCCAACTCCTACACCGGAGAAGACCTCGTCGAGATCGCCGCCCACGGATCGCCCGTCGTCCTTGAATTGCTCATGCGTCTCGCTCTGCAGCGCGGCGCGCGCCTCGCCCGTCCCGGTGAATTCACCGAGCGCGCCTTTCTCTCCGGACGCATCGACCTCACCCAGGCCGAAGCCGTCCGCGATCTCATCGAATCCCAGACCCTGTACCAGGCACGCATCGCCGCCGAGCAGATGGGTGGAGCGCTCTCACGCCGCATCCATGTTCCCAAGCAGACGCTCGTTGAACTCATCGCGCTCCTCGAAGCCGGCATCGACTTCGCCGAGGACGACATCGACGTCACGCCCGATTCCGAAATCGTAACTCGCATCGATACAATTACCGCCGACCTTGAAAAGCTTGCCCATTCCTTCGAACATGGCCGCCTCGTCCACTCCGGTTTAACCCTCGCCATCGTCGGACGCCCCAACGTCGGCAAGTCATCGCTCTTCAATCGCCTCGTCGAGCGCGAGCGTGCCATCGTAACCGCCACCCCTGGCACCACCCGTGATCTCGTCACTGAGCGCGTCTCCCTTGGAGGCATTCCGGTCGAGCTCGTTGACACGGCAGGCCTCCGAGAAGCCACCGACGAAGCCGAGTTCATTGGTATCCAGAAATCCCGCGAAGCCCTCGCCGCTGCCGATCTGGTCCTCGTCGTTCTCGAAGCCGGAATCCCCCTGCGCGAAGACGAAGCAGAGCTGATCCGATCCCTCGCCGGACGCCACGCCCTGATCGCCTGCAACAAGAGCGACCTCAACCATGGCCTCGACCCCGATCCTGACCCCGCTCCCGATGCAACCTCAGGCACGCTTCCCGCCGTCCTCACATCCGCTCTCACAGGCGATGGCATCGCCGAGCTGCGCAGCAAACTTCTCGAAATGGTCCGCAGTCCGTCTTCGGAAAGCGAAAGCGGCATGCTCACCAACCTTCGCCATCACGAAGCCGTCACGTCCGCTCTCGCCTCGCTTGCCGCCGCTCGCAACGCCGTCGCCGATAAAACGCCGCACGAGATGCTGCTCCTTGATTTGTACTCGTCACTGCGACAATTAGACAGCCTCACCGGAGAAACGACTGCGGACGACATTCTCAACCGCATCTTCTCCACCTTCTGCATCGGAAAATAGCCTCGCGTCTGCGAATATCCAAAGTGGTCAGTGACGTGCGACGGCAGCTGCCGGCTGATCCTCGATGGTGCGAAGTAGCTCGATGATTTTCGGCGCCGCGAAATGCTGGTAGTCGGAGGAAAGCAGACCATACGTCTCGATCGAGTCGTACTTGCGGCCTTCGCCGGTCGACTGTGTACCGTTCAAGGCCCAGTAACTCCACGCAAGCCGGTTTTCTTTCATGTAGCGGATATACAGCACGAACCAATCCGAGTTGGCGCCACAGTCCAGTGTCTGGCATGTGCCGAATTCGCCCACCCAGATGGGCACTCCCGGCTCGTCGTGAAGCAGAAATCCCGCGCGTGCGTCGTAAACCTGCTTCAGCTCGTCGTAGCTGGAGAATGGGTGGCCGTCGATGTTATAGGCGTGCGGCGAATACACCAGGCGCTGCTGTACTTTCAGCCTTACGGGCAGTTTGTCAAAGCCCACAAAGTTCGTCGAGTAATCCGGGCTCTCAACCATAATCAGCAACCTCGGATTCGCAGCAAGCACTGCATTGCCTCCCCGCTCGGCCGCGGCATGCCAGTCGAGTTTCGGATCTGTCCCGCCCCACGCCGCTCCGCTCCGCAGTTCATTACGAAGGTCGGCGCCAATCACCCACGGCTGGTGTTGATATCGCCGCACGATCGTCTCCCAATCCGCCAGCCACTTCGTCTCCGGATACTCCGCGTTGTACCAGAGCCCGTTGCCGTCGGTTTCACTGCAACACCAATCGGCACGGCTCACATGATTGTCGAGAATCACCATGATGTGCGCGCTCGCCAGCGCATCGATCACCGCATCCATGATCTCCATCGCGTGTTTGCCCTTGAATTGCGGGTTGGCCTTCACAGCATAGTCCGCGACCACAGGATCCCGTTCCAGCGTCTCATTCGCCCAGGGCAACCTCACCGAGTTCACACCCAGCTCCCGGATTTCGTTCACGATCGTCTGCAGCGGTGCGTGATCCAGCCCGCCGGCCACGAACTCCTTTTGGTCGAAGCCGTACCAGTTCACCGAGGTCAGGCGAACCGGCTTTCCCACAGCGTCAACGATGTCGTGGCCTTCTGTGTGCAGCGGCGGCTTGATCGACGGGTGCACGACATCCGCGAAAAGAGGCGCGACTGCAAGAGAACAGCGCCAACACGATTACAAGTGCACAGGAACGCAGCATGCCTGTCAGGATAACGCTTGATCGTTCGTAAATAGACAACGGCGTGACGCCCCTCAAGAAACTCCTGGGCGAGTTGAAGATCCTCTGCCGTACAACCATCAAACGCCCCATCGCCCTCTAATAGCCTGCTGTCACATCACTCTCCGCCGTTTGCGGAACCTGCTTCACACTGGGTTGGAACGATGGCTCGACGCATTCCCACTGCGACCTACAGGCTGCAGCTCCACAAAGGATTCACCTTCGACGACGCCGCTGAAATCGCCGGCTATCTGCACGCCCTCGGCATCTCGCATGTCTACTCGTCGCCCTATCTGCAGGCCGCGCCCGGCAGCATGCACGGCTACGACGTCGTCGATCCGCAGCGCGTCAACGAAGAGCTCGGCGGCGCTGCCGGGCACCGAGCGCTTCTGCGCGCGGCTCGGCGAGGCCGGCCTCGGACAGGTGCTCGACATCGTGCCCAATCACATGTCGCTCGGCAAGGAGAACCGCTACTGGTGGGATGTCCTCGAAAACGGCCCGCTCAGCCGCTACGCCTCTTACTTCGACATTGACTGGCAATCGCAGGAAGAGCGCCTGCGCGACAAAGTTCTTGTGCCCATCCTCGGCGATCAATACGGACGCGCACTCGAGTCCGGCGCGATCAAAGTCACGCGCAACGGCATTCGCTTCCAGGTCGAGGCTCCTGGACAGGCCCTCCCCGTCGCTCCCGCCTCGCTGCCCGGCATCCTCGCCCGCGCCGCGGATTACGCGAAGTCAGACACGCTCAGCTTTCTCGCCGATTCCTTCGGCCGCCTCCCCTCGCCCGAATACGTCGATCGCCGAACCATCCTCGCGCGTGATCGCGACAAAGTCGTTCTCCTCGGATTGCTCGAACGTCTCTGCGCTGAAGAACCAAAAGTCTGCGAGATGATCGACCGCTCCATCGCCGAGCTGAACTCGAACCTCGACGCTCTCGACGATTTTCTCAACCAGCAGAGCTACCGCCTGGCTTATTGGAAAACCGCCGACCAGCAGCTTGGCTATCGGCGCTTCTTCGACGTCAACACTCTCATCGGTCTGCGCGTCGAGCGCGAGCACGTCTTCGAAGAAACACACGCTCTCGTCCTCGACTGGCTGGATCGCGGCGTGCTCGACGGCGTCCGCGTCGATCACCCCGACGGCCTGCGCGATCCCCTTGAATACTTCCGCCGTCTGCGCGAACACGCTCCCGACGCATGGATTGTCGGCGAAAAAATTCTCGAGCGCGGCGAGTTCCTTCGCGAAGAGTGGCCCATCGAGGGCACCACCGGCTACGACTTCCTTAACGTCGTCAACGGCGTCCTGGTCGACCGCGCAGGTGTCGCCGAGCTTCTCCGCGTCTACACCGAATTCACCGCCCAGCCCGGCGACTTCGGCGCCATCGCTCATGGCAGGAAGATCGCTGTCGCCCAGGAAGCCCTCGGCAGCGACGTCAACCGCCTCACCGCGCTATTCGTTGAAATTTGCGAAGCCAACCGTAATCAGCGTGACTACACCCGCGCCGAGATTCGCCGCGCCATCCGCGAGGTGGCCGCCTGCTTCAGGATCTACCGCACCTATGTTATTCCCGCTCGCGAAGAAATCACCGAAGAAGACCGAGCCGCCATCGCCCACGCCGCCGAGTGCGCGAAAGAGAAGCGTCAGGACATCGACGCCGGCCTCTTCGACTTCCTGCGCGACGTGCTTGCCATGGCCGTGACCGGAAGGAAAGAAACCGAGTTCCTGCTTCTCTTCCAGCAATTCACCGGGCCCGTCATGGCCAAGGGAGTCGAAGACACCGCCTTCTACTGCTTCAACCGCCTCGTTGGATTGAACGAAGTCGGCAGTGACCCGGGATTCGACGGCATCTCGGTCAGCGACTTCCATATCTACAGCGAAAAAATGCAGGCCACTCGGCCGCTGACGATGACCACGCTCTCCACGCACGACACCAAGCGCAGCGACGATGTCCGCGCGCGTCTCGCCGTTCTCTCTGAGCTGCCCGGCCGCTTCCGCAGCGCCATCCAGCGCTGGTCGCGCATCAATGCCGAGTTCCGCACGAAGTCCGCTTCAGGCGCAGACTTCCCCGACCGCAACACCGAATACTTCTACTACCAGACTCTCATCGGCGCATGGCCTCTGCCTCTCGACCGCGCCCAGGCCTACATGCTCAAGGCCGTGCGCGAGGCCAAACAGCAGACATCCTGGGTTGCGAACAATAAAGAGTTCGAAGACGCCCTCAACGGCTTCATTGAGAAGACTCTTGCGCATCCACCCTTTCTGCAGAAGCTCGAAGAATTCCTCGCCCGCATCATTCCCGCCGGCCGAATCAACTCGCTCGCGCAGACTCTGCTCAAGTGCATCGCGCCTGGCGTTCCCGACCTCTACCAGGGAGGCGAGCTCTGGGATCTCAGCCTCGTCGACCCCGACAACCGCCGCCCCGTCGACTACGCCGAGCGCCGCCGGCTACTTGATGAATTGCAGCAGATCTCCGGCGACGACATCGCCGTCAGGATCATGAGCCGCGCTGACGAAGGCCTGCCCAAGCTCTGGACCATCCACCAATCCCTCATGCTCCGCCGCGAACACCCCGAATGGTTCGGAGCCGGCGCCGCCTACATGCCCCTCCTCGCCGAAGGATCAAAGGCCGAACACGTCATAGCCTGCATGCGCGGTGATTCCGTCATCGCGGTCGTGCCTCGCCTCATCTTCCGCCTCGACGGCGCATGGCGAAGAACGCGCCTCGCCCTTCCCGAAGGCCGCTGGAAGAATCTTCTTACCCGCGCCGTCATCGAAGGAGGCAGCGTCGAAGTCGAAAAGCTTCTGCGCGATTTTCCCGTGGCGCTCCTCGCGCGAGATGAACAGAGCCATGCATGAGTTATCAGTCTGGGCCCCCAGGGCCCAAAAAGTATCAGTAAAAGTCGGCGATGCCGTCCATCCCCTTGCAATACACTCAATGTCCGGTCCCGATCAGAGAGACTGGTGGCGCGCCTCGATCGATGAGGCGCACCCCGGCACCGACTACGCCTTCCTCCTCGACGGCGACCCCACGCCTTACCCCGATCCCCGCAGCCTGTGGCAGCCTCACGGCGTGCATGGCCCTTCGCGCCTCTATGATCCGGCAGCATTCGCCTGGACCGACGCCGGATGGCAGCCCCCGCCCTTTTCCTCTGCCATCATTTACGAGCTGCACATCGGCACCTTCACGCGCGAAGGCACGCTCGACGCTGCCATCTCCCGCCTCGACTACCTCGTCAACCTCGGCATCACTCACGTCGAGCTCATGCCCGTCGCTGAGTTCCCCGGCAATCACGGCTGGGGATACGACGGCGTCGCCCTCTTTGCCGTAAGTCACGCCTACGGAGGCCCCGCCGCGCTCCAGCGCTTCGTCGATGCCGCGCACGTCCGCGGCCTGGCCGTGCTGCTCGACGTTGTCTACAACCACTTCGGCCCCGTCGGCAACTACACCGGCAAGTTCGGTCCCTACGTCACCGGCAAGCACCACACGCCCTGGGGAGACGCCGTCAACTTCGATGAAGCCGGCAGCGACCAGGTGCGCCGTTTCTTCTGCGACAACGCCCTGATGTGGATGCGTGACTACCACATCGACGGCCTGCGTCTCGACGCCGTAACCGAGTTCTTCGACCGCTCAGCTGTCCACTTCCTCGAGCAGCTCTCCATCGAAACCGAAGCGCTCTCCGCCCAACTCGGCCGCCCGCTCGTTCTCATCGCCGAGAGCGACCTCAACGATCCCCGCATCGTCACCCCGCGCCAGGCCCACGGCTACGGCGTCGACGCCCAATGGAGCGACGACTTCCATCATGCGCTCTTCACCGTTCTCACCGGCGAAGACCTGGGCTACTACGTGGACTTCGGCTCGATCGCGCAGCTGGCAAAATCGCTCACCCGCGCCTACGTCTATGACGGAGCCTATTCTCTCTACCGCCGTCGCCATCACGGCCGTCCCGTCGAAGACCTCTCGGCGCACCGCTTCCTCGGTTTCATCCAGAATCACGATCAGGTCGGCAACCGCGCTATAGGCGATCGCCTTGAGCACGCAGTTGGCATGGACCGCGCAAAAATCGCCGCCGCCATAGTCCTCACTGCGCCCTTCATCCCCATGCTCTTTCAGGGCGAAGAATTCGCCGCATCCACGCCATTCGTGTACTTCGCCGACCACGACGACCCTGCTATGGCCAAAGCTGTCTCCGAGGGCCGCCGCGGCGAATTCGCTGCCTTCGGCTGGGACCCAGCGAAAATTCCCGACCCCGAAAACCCGGAGACCTTCCTGCGCTCAAAGCTCAACTGGAACGAGATCGGCGAAGCCCGTCACGCCGACATGCTCGACTGGTACCGTAAACTCATTCACCTGCGCCGTACCACGCCCGCGCTCAACGATGGCGATCTACGAAACATCAAAGTCGCCTTCGACGAAGATCAGCGCTGGCTCGCCATCGACCGCGGCCGGGTTAGAGTCCTCTGGAACCTCGGCGACCACGCCGTCGATCTCCCCAACCCCGGTCAACTCACCATCGCGCTTGCATCGCACGAAGAAATCAAGGCCGCCGGAGACAAGATCAATCTTCCCCCCGACAGCCTCGTCATTCTATCCAGCTAGCCGAATCATCGTCGAGGGTGCCCCAACCTGAGCGCCTGCTGTTGGCGCGAAGGGTGGGAGGTAAGATCCTCGAAAGCGCCTTAACCCTTTCGCCGAACTTACCTTTACAACTGCTCGATCTTTACGCTTCCGTCGCTGGTGTGAATGCTCAGCGAAGTGCCCCCACCGTTGAGCCGCCCATGCAGGTCGTGGCCATCGCCGCCCTTGCTCTGGTAGTGATCCATCGTCACGGGAAGAGAGCAATCCACATGCCCGTCGCTGGTGTGGACATCAAGATCTGCGGCAAAGCCCTGCGGCACCCTCAGAGTTACCGAGCCGTCCGAAGCCTGGATCGTCGAGGCCTCTGACAGCTTCGTGCCTTCCCGCAGGCTCAGGTCCAGCTTGCCGTCGCTGGTATGCAGCGTCAGCGCGTTAAAGACCCCATCCACCGTCAGGTTGCCGTCGCTCGTCCTTGCCTCGATCCCGCCCGTCGAGTTGGTGATCTTCACATGCCCATCGCTCGACTTTACCCTCAGCTTGCCCGACAAATGATCGGCCGTAACATCTCCATCGCCCGTTGTCAGCCCTAGCTCGCCGCTCAGGCCGGAAAGGGTTACATTTCCATCCCCCGTCCTCGCCTCCAGGGTCAGCTCCGCCGGCGTCTCAACCGTCACCTTTGCCCGCGTGCTATGCCAGGTGACGTGAAGGCCGATATGCGTTTTCTCCTTGAAGAGGAAATGAACCTGGTCGCCGGTCTGGCTCTCTTCCAGCCGGTATTCATCGAGCTTTACGCCCTCGGTCTCCACGCGAATGCGGATCTCGCGGCAGCTTCCGCAGGAAGAAATCGCGACACCCGCATCGCCGGTTTCGAGATTCAGCGTCGGTTTTCCGCTAACGGAGTAGGTTTTTGACCAGAGATGATCGGCGTCCTGGGCCAGCGCAGGCATCGCGCAAAGCGCAGCCAGAGCTGCCGCCGCGAGGGCAATCTTTGTCTTCATGCCAGCCTGATACGCGCCGCACGCCGTAAAGGTTCCCTCAGGCTGCTCTTTCGCGCCTGCCTGCTGCCGCCCGGGCGCAGACCTGCGCCAGCATCTCCCGTAGCCGGAAGGCCTTTTCAAGCTGCTTATCCACCAACAGGCGGTGCCGCCTGCAGTGATCCGGATGGGTCAGCGCCGCCAGCGCCCGCTCATCCTGCGCCGCGTTGCGTTCCAGTTCCAGGATCCTTGCCTCAATGGCCGAGCGGAAGCGCGGGCTTACCTGAATCGGTTCTCGTACCAAGTCTGGAGTCATAAAATCCCGCTCCCATCCACGGCCCTGAACTTAGATTCAAGTCTTCGGCCTGAAGTTTTCCGTCACTGCGCCGATCATAACGATAAGTGCGTCTCCGCGCGATACCACTACGGTACCCATCTGAAAACCTTAAGTACTGCGCTGTACCGTTTTGAAACGGTCCTGCCCTAAAGCTCCATCGACTTCTCCGCCACCAGATTCCCAGCCTTCGTCAGAAATTCCCCGAGCGCCATCGACCCCTGATCGCCCTTCCCACGTGCCCGCACGCTCACCGCATCCGCCGCCGCTTCCTTGTCTCCCATCACCAGCACATAAGGAACCTTCTGCATCGTAAAATCGCGGATCTTCGCGTTCATCTTCTCGTTGCGGCTGTCGAGCTCCACCCGCAACCCCGCCTTTTGTAACTCTGATTGAACTTTTTCCGCATACTCCTGATGCCGCTCGCTGATCGGCACCAGCCCCACCTGCACCGGAGCAAGCCACAGCGGAAACGCCCCGCCATAATGCTCGATCAGATAAGCAACCATCCGCTCCATCGTGCTGACGATCGCGCGATGAATCATCACCGGTCTGTGCAGCTTCCCGTCAGCGCCGGTGTAATGCAGGTCGAACTGGTTAGGCAGGTGAAAGTCCACCTGAATCGTCGAGTAGGTCTCTTCGTGCCCCATCACATCGGCCAGCTGGATATCGAGCTTCGGCCCGTAAAACGCCGCCTCGCCTTTGCCCTCCTTGTAAGGCAGCCCCAGCCCATCCAGCGCCTCGCGCAGCACCCGCTCGCCAAGCGCCCACATCTCGTCGTTGTCGACGTACTTTTCCTTGTTCGCCGGATCGCGCAATGACAGCCGGTAGCTGTATTTGGTGATGCCCAGATCGCGATACGCCCGCTCGACCAGCTGCATCACCTTCGAGAACTCTTCCTTGATCTGCTCCGCCGTGCAAAATATGTGCGCGTCATTCAACGTCATGCAACGCACGCGGCTCAGTCCGCTCAACACTCCCGATCGCTCATAGCGATACATCGTACCCAGCTCAGCCAGCTTCACCGGCAGCTCCCGGTAACTGCGCGGCTTCGACTCGTAAACCAGAATATGGTGCGGACAATTCATCGGACGCAGCACCATCTGCTCGGTCTCGAGATCCATCAGCGGAAACATATCCTCGTGGTAGTGCGCCCAGTGCCCCGACCGGATATAAAGGTCCACCTTCGCCAGGCTCGGTGTGTAGACATGCTGATACCCCAGCTCGCGCTCGCGCTCCAGAATGTACTCTTCCAGAAGCCTTCGGATGGTCGCGCCCTTCGGCAGCCACAACGGCAGACCCGACCCCACGTCCTCGCTCACCGTAAACAGCTCGAGCTGCTTGCCCAGCACGCGATGATCCCGCCTCTTCGCCTCCTCCAGCCGCTCCAGATAATCGTCGAGGTCCTTCTTCGAGAAGAACGCCGTCCCGTAAATGCGCTGCAGCTGCGGATTCTTCTCATCGCCCAGCCAGTACGCACCCGACATACTCATCACCTTGAAGGCCTTCACGCGCCCCGTCGTCGGCACATGCGGCCCGCGGCAGAAGTCCACAAACGCCCCATTGCGATAAAGCGAGATCGCCTCGCCATCATGCGTAAAGCGCTCAATAAAGTGGACCTTCATGAAGTCATTCTCAGCCTTGAAGTGAGCCAGCCCTTGCTCGCGCGGCTCCCACTCGCGCACGAACTTCTCATCGCGCGCCACCACCTCGGCCATCTTCGCCTCAATCGCCTTCAGGTCGTCGGGTGTAAACGGAGTCGGCCGGTAAAAGTCGTAAAAGAATCCCGTCTCCGTCGCCGGACCATGCCCCAGCTTCGTCTCCGGAAACAGCTCCAGCACCGCCGTCGCCAGCACATGCGCCGCCGAGTGGCGCACCACACGCAGCGCGTCCGCATCCTTCTCCGTCAGCAGCTGCAGCGAGACATCCTCCTTGAGTGGAGTGCTCAGGTCCACCAGCCGCTCGGCGTCCGGATTCTCGGCCGCATACATCGCGGCCTCGTCGCTGGTCGCCGCCGCCTTTGCCTCGCCTGCCGTCGGCTTCACCCGCGCCACAACCGCCGCCGCCGCCAGCCGCGGAGAAATGCTCTCCGCCACCTCGAATGGAGTCACGCCCGCGGCAAATTCCTTCACCGAGCCATCGGGCAGCTTTACCTCGATCAAATCCCCGGAATTACTCATAAAGTCGAATCAATTTCCGCCATCTTGTTAAGAATATTTTGCTTCCATTCAGGATATGGTCTTTAAGAGGCTTGCGTCGAGCGCACCCCCGGCGTCTCACGTCACATCTAACGTTACGGAAGTGAGCGCCGGCCTGCATCGCCGCCGTCTATCGCCGAGGTCTATCGCCGACCGGCCCGGTGGTCCAGGAGCCTCCGTGCTCTCGGCGCGCACTCTGTCGTGTATGTTCTTATTTTCTTAGAGGAGCAAAATGTCAGCCCAGCCGGAAGCTCGACCCCGCCCCACCCTGGCTCTTATTGGCTGGCTGGCCCTCTGCCTGGCTGTCGGCGGTATCGCGTCCATCTTCCCGATGCGCGCTATCCCCACCTGGTATGCCGCGCTCATCAAGCCGCCGCTCAACCCGTCCGAACCAGGTCTTCCCGCTCGTTTGGACCCTGCTCTACGTGCTCATGGCCATCTCCGCCTGGATCGTCTGGAAGACGCGCCCCAGCCCCTGCCGCCGCCGCGGCCTGCGCCTCTTCCTCGTGCAACTTGGTCTCAATTTTCTCTGGACCTGGATTTTCTTCAGCAGCCACCAGGTCCTGACCGCCTTCATCGACCTCGTCGCGCTCTGGGCCGCCATCCTGCTCACCATTCTCACCTTCAAAAAGATGAGCACCACCGCCGCCTGGCTCCTCGTTCCCTATCTCGCCTGGGTTACCTTCGCCGGCTATCTCAACTTCGCCATCTGGCGCCTGAACTAAGCCGCTCGTTGTCTCCTAAAGAATCTTTGGCACGAATCTCCGCCCTTCTCCGCTTATGAGAGTGAAGGCAATCAAAATTCCGATCCTTCCTCTAAGGAGATTTCGTCATGAAGCGAATCACAGTAATCGCGCTCTTTACCCTTGCAGCCCTGGCTACAACGGGCGGAGCGATGGCGCAGGATCGTGCAGTTCGCGCGATCGTGCCCTTCGACTTCACCGTTGGCGACAAGCTGCTTCCAGCCGGAGCCTACGAGCTCACGTCCCCCTCGACGGGCATCATCGAAGTTCAGAACCGCGACGCGCATGTCGCCATGCTGGCCGCGACCACTTACGACAGCCACGAGTCCCGCAACGGGGACAAGCTGGTTTTCGATAAGATCGGTAACCAGTACTTCCTCAGCGAGGTCCTCTGCGGACAGGCCGCCATCAACGCGAGCCTTCCCGCCTCGAAGCTGGAGAAGCGCGCCCAGCGCCAGGAAGCCTCGCTCCACAACTCGAGCCAGGTATTCGTAGCTACGAAGTAACTGGGACTAACTTACTAGCTAATAACGAACCCGGAGACGAAAGTCTCCGAGTTCGTTGGATCACTCATAGAAGCAAGCAGAGTCCAGTCATGTCACTTAGCAACAAACTGGCACACACAGCCGCTTATCGATCAAGTACAGGGCTCATCGCTCGGTGGGCAGTCATCTGAGATCGTCAAGATCTCAACGTAGGGCTTATCCTTGTTCGTATCAAGGAAAAGCATTGTAACCTGGCCCGGCATCAAAGGTGTGAAAGGTCCGTTTCCCCTAGGGTCGTCCTTAGTGAAATAGCCCATCGGAAGATCGGGGTTAAAGTAGCCAGGCGGGAAGTATGTGAAGAATCCCGGATCGTCAAACTGAAGGCAGTAAGTCTCATTGATATTCAAACATTTGTCATAAATGGGGCCATGAAGTCCCATTGTGGTAGTACCGGTAGGCGGCATGTGACCTTTTCCCATAAAACCCTCCTTCGTGTCAGCTCGTTCCTTCGCAGCGGAATGTCAATTCATATTCGTCCCTTCGTGGAAGCTAGAAGTTGCTGCAGCTCTGGATCTTCTTCGAGTTGTCCCCGGTTTAACCCGAGCGCGATCGCCTGCCGTAGATAGATTATTGCCTTATCCCGTTCACCTAGTAATTCATAAGCATCCGCAATCTGCGAGCAAACATACTGATTCTGAGGAGCCAATGCAAGCGAAATGTCGATTTTATCTTTGGCTTTTTGTCCTTCTCCAACCTTGGCATAAAGCGAAGCCAGAGTGGCTTGGGCTCGGACATCCTGTTGGTTGCGCCCTATTAGATCCTCAAGAATACTAATGGCTTTCCTTCGGGCAAAATTGGCCTGTTGCTCTTCATTTAACCATTCGTAGGCTGCGGCCAGATTGCACCAGGCATCATAGCTCTTTTCGTTCAAGCGTATTGCCGCTTGACTTGCTGAGATAGATTTCGCAAATTCATGTCTTTCTGCGTAAAGAAAACCTAAATCATAGAAGGCGACGAACGTCGGATCTAACTCGATTGATTTCTTGAGGGCTTTTTCTGCGTTATCAAGCATCGAGGGGTCGTCGAAGTCCATATATGTCATCCCAAGATTTGTATAAATCCATGAATTATCAGGAGCCAATCCGAGAGCTCGCTGATACTGGGCGATAGCATCCTTTGGGCGGCCGATCTCTTCATAAAAATTGCCTATGTCGTTGTAGCCTTTCCAGTCATTTGGACGAAGCGCTATCGATCTCAAGTAATAGCGCTCAGCCTCCTTATTATTACCCGCTTCCTCGTAAGCAGTAGCCATTCCGACAATCGCTTCTGCGTCCCTGGGATCAAGGTTTATTGCACGTTTAAACTCATTTACAGCAAGGTCATGACTTCCGGTTATATCGTGGATCTGGCCGAGGGCGACGTAAGTAGATGGCATCTTATCGTCCAGATCAGCTGCCTGCTTACCATACTTTTCTGCCAGTTGAAGCCATTTTGTATTCGAGTCCAATCGATACTTCATTATGTACGCTTGCGCTAGTCGAGCATAGGCTAGAGCGAAATTAGGATCAGTTCTAGTAGCATTTTGAAGAGCCTTGATTGCTAATTCGATATTGCCAGGTTTGTCATTTCTATGATAGAAGCCGATACCTGCTAAGTAATCCTCATAAGCAGCACGACGTGCACCCTGCTGACCATCCGGGATCGATTCTTCCTTGACCGAGACATTCATCAGCCTTCCGATACTTTTCACGGCGTCGTCCTCCAGTACAGCCAGGTCACCCGTCGGATTCTCGACATCTGCATATCCGATCTCCCTCATCTTCTCGGGATCGATAAGCGTCAGCTTCAGATACGCGTCCGGCCCGCTGCGCTCAAAACTCCCCTGCACGACAATCGTCGCGCCAAACTCCCTTAGTGCCGACGAAGCATCCTTCACCTTTCGCGCTCGGACTTCGCTCGCGGGCACCACCCATAGAGTCTGATTAACGGCATCTAGGTTTGATAGCTTACCTGTCAGTGAGTCCATTAGCCCATCGCCGAGTGCCTGCGTCTGCGGATCATTCCCGGCAACGTCAAACGGAAGCACGGCTATGTGCTTTTCCTTGCTTGAGAACAATATCCCCTCGACTCGTTCGCGAACGGCCGGAACCAGCATCAGGCCAAAAATCACGAGTAGCAGCGCAGCCACTCCAGCAACCGCTCGTATCCAGGTCCTGCGAAGCCTTGCCCGGGAAAGTAGACGGTCTTCTATCTCCTCTGCAACGATCTTCACCGACCCATATCTCTCCTTCGGATCAAACTCCAGACACCGGCACACAATCTCGTCGCAGCGGTGCGGCAGTCCCTTCTGGATCGACGATGGTACTGCCGGGCGCTGGCCCCTCCGGATAGCAGCCTCAAGAATTGTGCCCGACGGAAACGGATGCCGGCCGGTGGCCAACTCATACATCACCACCCCGAGCGCAAAAATATCCGCCGCCGGAGTCAGCGGATCGCCGGCGAACTGCTCCGGAGCCATGTATTCGACTGTGCCAGCCACAGCGTTCTCCGCCGAAACGTCAGTCGCTGTCTCCGACTGTTGCGGTCCTCACCTCCCGCGCCAGCCCGAAATCCATAACGACTGCCCGCACCAACCCGTTCCGCTTGGCGAGCATCACATTCCGGCTCTTCAGGTCGCGGTGGATGATCCCCGCCTCGTGCATTACGCGCAGCCCTTCGCAGATTTCGAGCGCAATCGTCTTGACCTCGCGCCAGGGCAGCGGCGCCGATTCGCGAATCTTGTCCGCAAGCGTGATGCCCTCAAGAAACTCCATTGTTAGAAATGCGCGCGGCAGGCCGTCAGCATCCGTCGATGGATGCAGATCATGAATCCGGCAGACGTGCGGACCGCTCAACCTGCGCGCAAGCTGCACTTCCTTCTTGAAGTGCGCCAGTAGCTGCGGATTCGAAGCAATATCGGCCCGGACGGTCTTGAGCGCAATTCGCCCCAGTTGAAGATCGATCGCCTCGTAGACCTCGCCCATGCCGCCGCTGCCGATCAGCCCGACAATCCTGAAGCGGCGCTCCACCAGCTCGCCTGGTGCAAAAGCGGATTTTTGCAGGAGAAAAAGATTGTGAAAATCAACAATGGGACCATCGCCGCGACCGATCGAATCGTCGTTGGCGCGTAACAGCCGAAGCAGCGCCTCGCGCAGCTTTACATCGTCGCCGCAGACTTCATCGACAAAAGCGCGCCCGCTCCTCCGGCGGCTTTTCCATGGCCTGGTACAGGAGAGGCTTAAGCCGCTCCCATCCTTCGGGTGTTTCCCAAAGTTCCGGACTCACGGCGTTTTCGACATCTGAAGCTTGAGCCATGTCCGCGCCGTTTCCCAATCGCGTTTGACCGTCCGCTCTGAAGCGTCCAGAATGTATGCGCTCTCCGCGAACGTCAGCCCGCCGAAAAAGTGAAGCTCCACTACTCGCGCCTGCCGCTCATCGAGCTTCGCCAGCTTCTCAAGAGCTTCGTGCAACGCCAGCACGTCGACTGATTTGTCCTCCGTGGAGGCAAGCCCTTCATCGAGCGTCACCTGGTGCTGGATCCCTCCGCGTTTGCCCGCTTTACGCGCCCGCGCGTGATCAACCAATATGTGATGCATGAGCTGCGCAGCAGTGGCGAAGAAATGAGCCCGGTTCTGCCATGAAGCACAGGGTTCGGTCATCAGCCGCATATAGGCTTCGTTTACGAGAGCAGTCGGTTGCAGGGTATGGTTCCCCCGCTCAGCACGCATGTATTTGCGGGCGAGCCGCCGCAATTCGCCATAAACCTGGGTCATCAGGGCCGCTTCGGCCTCACGATTCCCATGGCTCACCTCAATGAGCAGCTGACTAATCGAATGATCTGGATGGGTCGAGACCGGCCTTTCCATGGCTACAACCCTCGTGTGCCGAGGATTATAGCGCGGTTTCCTTCATGCCCTCGCACCAAATTCAAACCTTCTGCAGCACATCCTCCCGCGCTGCATGCATCGCTCTCCCCGTCCTTCTCCCCGCCACCACTATCACCACCACCGCGCCCAGCGAAAAGATCGCGTTCCCGATGCGTGCCGCCAGGCCGCCGCCCATCACCGGAGTCTCGATGAATGCGTGCCACGCATAGGCCAGGGCCGCCCCGCTGGCCATCGCCACCACATGACGTTGATCCCACGCAGCCCTCCGCGACCAGAACCACACCGCGCCGCCCACGATCAGATCAATCCCGGCAATCGCGGCCGCCGCGACCCACCCCCATCGATTCTGAACCAGCAGGAAGGCCGATCCCGCCGCCAGCGAAAACAGCCCCGCCACCCACGCATTCGGAACCGCTCCCGTCTCCCGCGCCGCCTCCCATCGTGGAAGCCTCACCGCCGCGATCACAAGAGTCACGACCGCCAGCCCCGCGCCCACAAACTGCGCCGTCGACGACACATAGTGATCGTGCCTGTAACTCATCCGCGTCATTGCGACGACGCCCACCGCCAAGACCACGCAGGTCACTGTCAGCCCCACGCGCCCCAGCCATGGCGTCTTCGACCCCTCCGGAACCATCCCCTCCACCAGCGCAATCGGCGTCGTGATGCTCCACACCATGTGCAGATTCAGCACGAAAATCGTCCACCACCCGCCCATCTTCAGCGCCGGAATATACGCCGCCTTTAGCAGACCCATGTGCATCCCCAGGTAGTCCGGATTGAACAACGACTGCGTGGCGAACGCCTCTTCGAGAATCCCGAATGCCAGTGCCAGCAGCAAAATGCTCGGCCACCCGCGCCCCATCCGGCGCACCGTCTCGCGGATCAGCAGCGCCCCGCCACCATACATCGGCGCCAGCACTACCAACGCCGGCAGCAGCTTGATCGGCAGATTTCCCAGCAGAAACTCCGCCACCAGCGGCGCCAGAAAAAACAGTCCAACTGCCGCGCCCACGTGTTTTTTCGAAGGATTCTGATCCATGACCGCCCCTCGCTGCAAGCCATTAGACTCAGGCTCTCGCAGCCAATAAAGGCAGTATCGATCCCGCCCGCCGCAACCCGGCAGTGGAGGATGTCACAAATCAGAGGTGATAGATGTCATCTCTTCGACGGCGCACTCACCGGCCGCCGGTAACCCGCGCGCCCGAGATGAGCTCTTCGCCTGACAGTTCCGCCTGGCGAATCCCGTGGCTCTCATGCTTCGCCGTCTGTGCATCAATATGTATCCACTCATGAATCGCGATCCGCGAGATCGCCCGCGCCATCGCCTCGGTCCTCTGCTCGTCGCTCATCCCCAGCGTCGACGGATTCAGGAACTGCGCCAGCCGCCCGCAATCCACAAAAACAAAAGGCTGAATCTCCCCGGAGACGCGCAGCACCCACCCCAGAGGCCCGCGTGGCATCGGGTGATAAGCCTGCTCCACCACGTCGCACCGCCCGATCAGATGCACCTCAATCACTCTTCCGAACTCCTGCCCCTCATGTACGCCGCTGCCGCGAATCGGCTCCACGTCCTCGGGCAGTGGATACTCGCTCTCCGCCCGGACAACCTCGCTATGAAATGTCTCGACGAGCGACGGCCACACCGATGCCTCGACCCCGGGATCGGCAAAAAACACCATCGCCGTCTCACCCTGGTTTGAGCCCTGCCCTGCCGCTATCGGGGGAGAAACAAGAACGGGAACCACCAACAGAAAGGAAGCAATATAAGACGAGAATCCGACCCAACGGCAACCACACTTCACGCAAGAGAGTCTGGCCTGAAACATCACGGCTGTCCAATAAATTCTTATTCGGCGAATAAGAAATTTTGATTACAGTCTATGATGCATCCGCTTTCGTCCGCGTCGAATTTTCGTCAAAATGCTGTTCCTCGCGGACAACTTCCGCCCTCGGTCGCCAAAGAAAAAGCGGGCCGGAGTCTCCTCCGCCCGCCCCTGTCAGTCTTGTACCGCGTCTATTTCACCGGCTCCACTGCCCCCGGAAACACCCCCGGCAACGGCTTCATCTGCTGCTGGCGCAGCTCCGGATGCGGCAACGGCTTGCGCGGCAGCATCTGGTCCCTCATCGCGGCGTTGTAGACGAAGATCGCCTCGACCACCGCCGCCTGCTTCAGATCGCCCGGCTGCAGCCGCTCGTAGACATCCTGATTCGAGTGGTGCGTCCGGCTCTCATAATCCAGCGGGTCCTGGATAAACTGGAATCCCGGAATCCCCACCGCGTCAAACGATAGGTGATCCGTCCCGCCTGTGTTGCGCATCGTGATCGTCGTTACGCCCAGGTCCTTCAGCGGAGCCATCCACTGCGTAAAAATCGGCACAACCGCCGCGTTTTCCTGCGTGTAGATCCCGCGAACCTTCCCCGACCCGTTATCCAGGTTAAAGTACCCCGAGATCAGCTTCTGTTCCGGCTTCAGGTCAAGCGGACCCGTCGCCCGCATAAACTCCGGCAGCGCCTGCTGGTCTGGCGTCGTCAGCGGAGCCGCGTACCCAAAATGCTCCTTCACATACCCCCGCGACCCGAAGAGCCCCTGCTCTTCGCCCGTCCACAGCGCAATCCGGATCGTCCGCCGCGGCTGCACATTCAGCGCCTTCAGAATGCGCATCACCTCCATCGCCACGATTGTACCCGCGCCATTGTCCGTGGCGCCCGTGCCCGCAATCCAGCTGTCGAGATGGCCGCCCACCATCACCACCTGGTCTTTCAGATTCGGATCTGTCCCCGGAATCTCCGCCACCGTGTCATACCCATGCTCATGGTCGCCGGTGAACTTCGTCTCCACATCCATCTCGATCGTCACCGGGACATGCGCTTGCAGCAGCCGGTAGACGCGCCCGTAGCTCTCGATCGCCATCACCACCACCGGCACCTTCACCGCCGTCTCGCGCTTGTACGGAGTCCGCCCCAGCGCCGCGCCATTGTCATCGAATATGGTCCCGCCTGACCCGCCGCCGTTCTTGGCGTCCCGGCTTGGCCGGATTACGCCGGCCGCCTTCTCATCGGCCAGGAACTGCGCAATCTTGTCCACCATGCGATAGCGCTGCATATACGCCCGCAGCCGCGCCTGCAGATCCGCCCCGGCGCGGTCGCTCACCGGATACTCCGCCAGCTCCTCCAGCTCCTTATCCGTGTAGCGCTCAAACAGCGCCTTATCCACCGGGGGAACCTCGCGCATCTCGCCCAGCAACACAATCTTCCCGGCCAGCTTGCCCCGGTACTGATCGAAGTCCTTCTCGTCCTGAATATTTACCCACACCGCATCGCCGCTTACCGGCCCATTGGTTCCCGGAGACCACGGCGTAGCCTGAGCAATAAACACCGCCGTATCCGGAGCCGTCATCCGCACCCAGGTATTGAGCTGCTGCCAGCCCATCCCGAACTCGCCCCAGTCGTCGAGGTGCGCATTCACGCATCCCATCGCCGTAAGCTGATCGCGCGTCCACGCATTGGCCTTCGCCAGGTTCGGAGAGCCCGTCAGCCGCGGCCCGATCGCATCCGCCAGCGCCGATCCATACTCCATGATGTGCGAATGCTGCAGCCCTTCTTCGCGGATGCGCGCGTACATCCCGTAGTCGATGTTCTCGACCGCCGGCTGGGGCTGCTCCCATGCCGGAACATCGGCCTCCGGCGCTTTTGTTTTCTTGTCGGATTTGTCAGCCGCGAATGCGGGAATCGCGACCGCCAGCAGCAAGCAGGTCAGCGGACGGAAATGTCGTAATTGCATTTGTTTGGGGTGCCTCCAGAAAAGATGAACCGGGAAACCGGAAGAATATCACGCCATGCCTTTCACGATAAGCACGGAATCCGGGTTCATTCTCCACGTCCCGCCTCAGCAAAACGCGGAGCGATTCTCAGCCAGCCACTGATCCAGCCCGGTCGCTTTCCTGCCGAGAACACCTTCGACGGTGTCCGTAACCCTTTCCAGTCTGCCTTCGCGAATGGCACGCCACAATGCGACATGTGCCTCAGTCTCCACATCCGGCGCGCACGTAGCGGCCGAATAGCGACGACCGGCTTCTTCATCCGAGATGACCTCGAAACGAAGCTCCCTCCCGATCGCTGCGCCTATTCTTGCCGTCACGTCGGCAAAAGTCAGAGCCTCAGGTCCCGTGATCGCCAAAGATTGTCCTTGATACTCCGCAGTCGCCATCGCCTCCACGGCGACTGCGGCAATGTCGTCCGAATGGATGAAAGCTCTTCCACCCTCCCCGGTGGACGAACGTACCACCCCCTCACTTCTGATCGGCCGCGCCCATGCCAGCAGGTTCGACATAAACCCCGTCGGCCGGACGAAAGTAAACGGTATTCCGACAGCGCGAATCGCCGCTTCTCCCCGCTCATGCCATCCTCCAATGGCGAGACCCTGCTCAACATCCATCGATGACAGCTTGACCAGGTGCTTTACGCCCGCTTCCTTGGCAGCTTTCGCCGCCGCCTCATCGCGCGCCGGAATCTCCGGCCCGCTGTTGACGAGAAAGAACGCATCCACACCCTCCAGCGCCGGTTTCAGAGATGCCCGGTTCGATAAATCCCCAACGAACGCATCCACTCCATCTCCAAAGAATTCGCGCGCCTTCTGTGCATCCCGCACAAAGACTTGCGGGCGCTCGCCGCGCTCCAGAAGGCGTTTTACAACTCTGGACCCCACATCTCCCGTCGCACCTGTAATCAGAAATCGCATTGTCAGTTCTCCCATAAATATTTAACTGCTCACATCTGTATAAGAGGCTAACTCTCATTCTGAGCCTGTAAACTCGCATTTCAAGCATGACAGCTGCATAACAATTCCAAAGCATCGATAAAATATCTATAGAAGTGCTCACATTTCACTTATCATTGCTGCCATGGTCGCAGTGGCAAAGAGAAGTTCAATCCGGCGTCGGCCCCGGCAGCGGCGCGCGCGTCAGACCGTCGTTGCCATCCTCGATGCCGCCGTTCGGCTCATGAAACGCAAGAGCCGCGCATCACTCACCACGAATCGCATCGCCGAAGTCGCCGGAGTGAGCATCGGTTCGGTCTATCAGTATTTTCCCGATAAAGGCTCGATCTTTATCGCGTTGCATCAGCGGCACGTCGAGGAGATCGACCGGCTGATCGCGGCGACATTGATCGAGCACGCCGCCTCGCCGCTCGATACATTCGTCCGCGCTGTCATCGAAGCGATGATCGCCGCGCACACTCGCGACCCCGAGTTATATGAATTGCTCCTGCATGAGGTTCCGCACCGGGCAGGCGGCGCTCAGGACTTCTCCGTACGCCTGCACGGTGTTTTCCGGCTGGCCCTCGCATCACGAGCCCATGAGTACAGCAGGAGCCGCGATCTTGATACCGCCGCCTTCATCGTTACCCACATGGTCAATTCGCTCGCTCACGGAGCTGTCCTTCGCCGCCCTCGCGGATTGTCGCTGAGAGCGGCAAAGGAAGAGGCCGTGCGCGCAGTGTTGGCCTATCTGCACGCCTGATACGCCAGCCCAGCATCCAACTGAAATCTGCGCCGGGCCCCTACCGTTGCGCCCGGTGAAGCACCACCGCGACGCTCCGCGGAAACCGGAAAGCGCCGATAGAAGGATCGCTCCCATCCGGAGGCGGCCCCACCGCCGGCCTGTTCGCGGCCTCGGCCGCTGGAGGTGGAATCCGCCACGGCAAGGTGATCGTCCGCTCGAGCTCAATCTGATCGCCCTTCAGCGTTCCCGTGTAAGTGCTGCTTCCCGCCTTGAACGAGACGCTGTTGCCATCCACTTTGCCGTCCGTGATCGGAATCGGCACATCGTTCCCGCCAAAGAATCCGCCTCCTGTACCCTCCACCGTCCCCGTCAGATTGCTCCCGTCCTGCCGCAGTGTGAAGACCATCGTCCCGCCGCCCACCAGCATCGCCATCAGGCTGGCGTTGTCGCCGGCCTCAATCGTCGGCCTCCACAACCCGGTAATACCCGCGCCCGTCGGAGCCACGCGCTCCCACACCCCCACCTGCGGACGCAGCTCCACACTCTTCGCCGCGATCGTAACCGTCGCAGGTTCAATTCCCGGAGACGTCGCCTCAACTGTAATGCTCCCCGCCGTCTTCGCCGACTGCACCACCGCCATGCAGTAGCCCGAGAATGCTTTCCGCGACGTTCCCTTGTCCGATTCCTGATCTGTCGGATCGCCATTGCCGGTGCCAATCAGTTTCCCCGCGCCCGTCACTTTAAACGTCACCTCGTTGTCCGTAATCGGCGACACGCGCCCCTGCGCATCCTGCACCGCGACCGCAAACATCGCCACATCTGCGCCGTCCGCCGAAACGTCGCCCCGATCCGCCGTCATCACCAGCTTCGCCGGAGCTCCGGTAGTCTCGCGCTTCGTCACCATCACCTGCTTGCCGTCTTTGAATCCACGCGCCTCAATCGCCCCCGGCGCATACTTCACCACCCACGCCACATGCGAATCCTTCTTCACATCCTTCGTGCCCAGGCTCTGCCCGTTCACCAGTAGTTCCACTTTGTCCAGATTCGAATACACCCAGACCGCAATCTCCTTGCCCTCCATCCCCTCCCAGTTCCAGTGCGGAAAGAGGTGCAGCACCGGCTTGTCGGTCCACCACGACTGGTAATAGAAGAAAGAGTCCTTCGGAAAGCCGCACGTATCGATAATCCCGTACTGCGAGCTGATATTCGGCCATCCATTCGGCGAGGGCTCGCCGCGATAGTCGAAGCCCGTCCACACAAACCCGCCCGACAGCCACGGCTGTGCATCGCAGAAGCTCCACCACCCTTCCGCCGACGCCCTTCCCGTCGTCGTGTACGGATCGTACGAGCCCACATAGCCCTTCTTGGGATCGGTGATGTAAATCCCGCGCGTGCCCACCGCGCTCACCGTCTCCGTTCCCATCACCGGCTTGTCCGGATGCGTCTTGTGATACGCCTCCGCCTGCGGATCCTGGTAGTTGTAGCCGATCACGTCGCATACCGCCAGGCCGCCCGTCCCGATCGCTCCCGTAGGCGCAATCGACACCGGCCGTGAGCCATCCTGCTCCCTCGCGACGTCCTTCATCGCCGTCAGAATCAGCACGCCCCGCTCCGTGTTCGCCTGCCCTTCCTCATTTCCCATCGACCACATAAAGACAGACGGCCGGTTCCGGTCCCTCCGCACCAGGTCTGCAAACTGGCTTAGGCCCTCGGGATTCGACGACATCATGCGCGTTTCATCGAAGACCAGCATCCCCAGCTCATCGCAGGCATCCAGCAATTCCGGAGTCGGAGGATTATGCGACGTCCGAATCGAATTGCATCCCATCTCCTGCAGCTTGCGAATCCGGTAGTACTGCACCGCATCCGGCACTGCTGCGCCAATCCCCGCATGATCCTGGTGATTGCACGTCCCCTTCAGCTTCACCGGCTTGCCATTCAGGAAGAATCCTTTATCCGCGTCAAACTTCGTGGTGCGAATCCCGAAGCGCGTCTCGTAGCGATCCACCACTTCGCCGCCCACTTCAATCTCCGTTACCAGCTTGTAGAGGTTCCTCTCTTCGAGCGACCACAACAGCGGCTGCGTCACCGGCAGCGTCTGCTCGTAGTTCTGCTCTTCTCCACTCACGACAGACGCCGCAGGGCTCGCCACTTTGCCAACCGCCTTGCCCGTCGGATCCAGCACCGTCGACACCACGCGCGCACTCTGCGCCGTCTTGCCGTCGTTCTGTACCTCCGTCCGGATCGCCAGCCTCGCCCCGCCCGTCCCCACATCCGATCGCACAAACGTGCCCCACTTCTTCACATGAACCGGATGCGTCGTCACCAGCCACACGTGCCGATAGATCCCCGCTCCCTCGTAGAACCACCCGTCGCTCGACGTAGCATCCACGCGCACCAGCAGCACATTCCTCCCGCCCGGATTCGCAAAGTCCGTCACATCGAAACTGAACGGATCGTACCCGCCGCTGTGCTGCCCGATATAGAAGTTGTTGAAGACCACCATCGATTCGCGATACGCCCCGTCGAACTCAATCGTGATCCGCTTGCCCGCGTCCGACGCCGGAAGCTCGAAGACCCGCCGGTACCAGCCCACGCTCGTCGCCGGATAGTTCCTTCCCAGCGGATAGAAGCCCTTGCTCGCCAGCGTCGGATCGTTCGTGAACGGCAGCTCGATCGCCCAGTCGTGCGGCAGATCCAGGCTCCTCCAGTCGCTGTCGTCAAACGCCATTGCCCCGGCGGGAAGAAAATTCCCCGTCTTCTGAAAATTTCCCGTCCGCCCACTCCCGAATCCAAAGTCCTTTGCCGGGTCATCGGCATTTCCGAGATGAAAGCGCCAGCCAAAGTCGAGCAGCAGCCGTTCGCGCCCCGCGCCCGGGCCTGGCGATTGTGCTTCGCGCGTAATGCCTTCCGGCAAGGCTTCGGCGTTCTCTGCCGCAGCCGCCATCGCCGCGCCAAACGGACCCACTCCGTTGACCGCCGCCACCGCCACCGGAGCCAGCAGCCCGCTCTTCAAAACGTCTCTGCGTGAAAACGGTTTCATTCCACCTCCAGAAATCCGGCCGAAGCATATCTCCTGCCGGTTTTTAACCCAGCGAGTTTCTCTGATTATCTTGAGCGAAAAAAGTATACGCTTCCTCGCCTCATGCGCGAGGCCAATTTCCTTTAGTTCAGAGAGCCCCAGCAACCCTGCTATAAACCCTTATGCGCAAGCCGGCCCTGCTCGCCTGCATTCTGTTTCTCACAGCTGTTGCCAACGCAAAAGTTTCTATCGCACCCGTCCCCGACGAGATCCGCACCGACCGCTTCACCGTCACCATTGATGAACATCCTGCCGCCTTCTCCCACGCCGCCGCCAACTACTACTTCCTCAACTTCGACCTCAAGGGCAAAGCAAAAATCGCCATCACCGCGCCCTCCGACGACTACTGGGCCTGGGGCGTCGAAGTCCAGCCCTGGAGCCTCAACATTCGTCCTGCTCTCAACGGCCGCACCATCACCTTTACGCTGAAGCATCCCGCCAAGCTTTCCATCACGCGCCCGGGCGACCACCTCGCTGGAGCGGAAATGCTCTTCCTCTTCGCCAACGCTCCCGAAGACCATGCCCCGAAACCTGATGCCACGAACATCCGCTACTACGCCCCCGGCGTTCACCGCGAAAGCATCGACGCCCACACCGGAGACACCATCTACCTCGCGCCCGGTTCTGTGATTTTTGGCAGCCTCAACATCTGGCAGGTCCAGAACGTGAAGGTCTTCGGCCGCGGCGTGATCATCTACGACGGCCCGCAGGATCCCAATGACGATACCGGCTGGAAGCACCAGCCCAACTGGCACTGCATCGTCATGGACAACGCCCGCAACATCGAAATCAGCGGCATCACCTGCGTTGTCCGCAGCCGCACCTGGATGATCCAGATGAAGGACTCGCGCTTCATCACCTTCGACAACGTCAAGGTAATCGGAGGCAGCGACGCCAACGCCAACCAGGACGGCATGGACTGGCTCGGCGGCGGCGACACCGTCGTGCGCAACGTCTTCATCCGCGCTGCTGACGACGTATTTGCCATGCAGGGCAACTGGGACGGCTACACCCACGAGGCCATGATCGCGCCCGGCCACGACGTCACCAACATCACCGTCGAAAACAGTGTGCTCTCGACGAGCATCTCAAACATCGTGCGCGCCGCCTGGCCCGAAAAGGTCTTCAACGGCGCAAACTTCACCCTCCGCGACTCCGACATAATTCACATGGGCATCGGCTCCTGCGGAATCCCCTTCGCACTCCTCGATTTTTGGGCCACCAACGGCGCCTCCGGACACACCTCCGGCTACCGCTTCGAAAACCTTCGCCTCGAAGACTGGTACTCGCTCGTCCAGATCGAAGCCCAGGCCGGAGTTCAGATCAAAGCTCAGCCCAACCCCTCCGTCCGCGACATCAACTTCAAAAACATCTGGGCCATCGAAACGCCATCGCTGGTGCCATCCACATTGCTCGGCGACGTCGACGGCATCACCTTCGACCACGTCCGTCTCGCCGGCAAAGTCGCCGCCGCCAACGCCGATATCCCGCTCAACCTCGAATCCGGCGCAAAGCAACCCACCTACGTGAACACCACACCGCGCGCCGCCTTCACCTACACCACCGGACCACTCCGCCCCCACCAGAAAATCAACTTCGACGCATCACCCTCCGTCCCCCACATCCGCACCTACGAGTGGACCTTCGGAGACGGGTCGACTGCGAAAGGCCGCAAAGTCCATCACAGATTCCCCGACGCCGCCGGAACCCTCTGGGACAACTCCGGACGCTTCCGCGTCACCCTCAAAACTACAGCCGACGACGGGACCACCGACGGTGCAAGCGACTGGCTCTACCAACCCGTCGTCATCGCCAACACCTTCCACGATCCCGACCCCACCGCCGCGACCGATCCCGGCCTCAACTATGCGTATTACGAACTACCCGCCATCTCCCTCGCCACACTCGCTGGGCAAAACCCCGCCGCAACCGGCGTCATCCCGCGCATCGACACCACAGCACGCAAGCGCGACGATAACTACGCCTTCACCTACGACGGCTTCCTCAATATCCCCGCCGACGGAGGCTACACCTTCACCCTTTTCGCCCGCGACGAAGCCCGGCTCGAGATCGATTCCGTCCCCGTCGCCATCAGCCAAAAGCCTTTCGCGCAGGTCTGCGGTTCCGTTGGAAACGCAATGCAGGCCGCCACGGGAAGCATCGGCCTCCGCGCCGGCCGCCATGCCATCCGCATTCGGATGACCCACACCACTGGCCCCAGCGACTTCGCCGTCAAATGGCAAGGCCCCGGCCTCCCGCTCTCCGACATCCCCGCGAGCGCCCTATCGCATTAGCTCGCACGCCAATGCACGTAGGTCCTGCCTCAACACCTGAAGTTGTCATCCTGAGCGGAGCCTGGCGGCAGCCTCATCGCCGCAGGCGAAGTCGAAGGATCTGCTTTTATCTGACCTGCTTTTATCTAAGCAGGCCGATACGTTTTGCATTCCCGCTCTGCCGCTGTAGCATCAAACATCGCGCAATCTCAAACACCCATGAACGCCATAGAAAAGAAACCATCACGGTTACATAAATTCTTTCGCGCCTGCGGACACCTCTTCATCTACCTGATCCTGCTCATTCTCATCCTCTGGACCACCGCCGCCCTTTACTTCGACGTCCGCATCGCCTGGCTGCGCATCCCCTGCGTGATCCTCTATTTGCTCGCCATCGCAGCCGCATTCGTCCTTTTCAAAAGATTCTGGCGACGCGTCCTCGTCTGCCTCGCATGCTCCATCATCGTCATGCTCTGGTGGTTCTCCCTCAAGCCCTCTAACGAAGAAAACTGGCAGGCCGACGTCTCCCGCACCGCATACGCCGAGGTCAACGGAAACATCGTCACCATCCACAATCTGCGCAACTGCGACTATCGCGCTGAGTTCGACTACACCTGCGTGTGGGAAACAAAGCAGGTCGATCTCGACGACATCCGCGGCCTCGACCTCTTCCTCGACTACTGGGGCTCACCCTGGATCGCCCACACCATCCTCAGCTTCGACTTCGGTAACGGCGTCCACGTGCCCTTCTCCATCGAAGCCCGTAAGCAGGTCGGCCAGAGCTACTCCGCCATCCGCGGATTCTTCCGCCGGTTCACCCTCATCACCATCATCAGCACCGAGCGCGACGTTGTCCGCCTGCGCACCAACTACCGTAAGGACGAGGACCTTTATCTCTACCACACCACCGCGACCATCCCCTTCGCGCGCTCTCTCTTCCTCGACTACATCGGGCTGGCCAACGATCTGCACGACCATCCACGCTGGTACAACGCCCTCACCGACAACTGCACCACGCAGATCTTCGCGCTCGAGTCGATGCGCACTCAGCCCTGGAAACTCGCGATTCTGCTGAACGGTAAAGGCGATGAGATGGAATACAGGAAGGGAAATCTGGCGACCGGCGGCCTGCCCTTCGATGAGCTAAAGCTCCGCGCCTACATCAATCCCACGGCCAAGGCCGCAGACGACGACCCTGACTTCTCCGCCCGCATCCGCGCCGGGCGCCCGGGATTTGCCAAGCGGCCTTAAAGCGAGGGATGAATCATTAATTTAGAGAAGGAATTCGTCGAGCCAAAGAAAAGAGTTGTCATCCTGAGCGAAGTTTGGCGCTTCATGCGCCAAACGCAGTCGAAGGACCTGCTTTTCCTCGAAGCGACAACCGAACTACACCAGTGCCGTACCCGCAATCCCCTCCAGCACCTTCAGCGGAGAAGTCTCCGGCGTCACCAGCGCATCCGGCTCCACCAATAATGTCTGCTCCAGCGCGTACTGTCCTGCCAGCACAGCGTGCGGAACCGTATCCGTATACACCATCCAGCTCGACCCCGCCGGAAACTGCCACGGATACTTCGCGCACTCGGCCTGAAAGCGCGCATTCTCTTTCAGAAAGTTATGGAAGCGCATCATGAAGTCGTCATAGGGCGACCGCTTGATCGACGGAATCGCCGCACCCAGTCCCACCGCGCGCCCCAATCCCTTCGCCGCCCGGCTCAACGCATTGTCCGGCGTAGGACGAATCTGCTCCGGCGCAAACTCCTTTACCACCGTCGCAAAGGGATCGCCCACGACCCAGTCCCGCGTCCGGGTCGGATGAATATTGTTAAAGAAGCGCAGAATCCGCGCCCCGTGCGTCGGCCGTGTCGGAAACGCATCCGTGTGCAGCAGGTCGTTCCGCTTGCGCAGCGCCAGATCGCGCCCCTCTTCCTCCTGCGGACGAAAGCTCGCATAATCGAGGCGCCACTTCGCGTGATAGGGCGACAAAAATCCCGTCAGAAATTCGACCACATGCTGTGAATACGCCCGCATGATCCCCTGCAGACGCGCCACCGCCACCGCATCGGCCGTCTTCGTATCCACACCGCTCAGCTTGTCCGGATTCGCGCCGCGCGCCGGCTTATACGCGATGTTCTTGTGCAGTGAGCTGTCCGTCTGTTGCTGCCCCAACAGAAACGCCAGATCGTCCGCTGCAATCGGCACCGGCGTCTCAGGAAAATACAAAATGTCTCCGGCCTCGAGCCGCGCGCACCACTCCCACGCCTGCGCCTCGGCAACCGGCCCGCTCAATTCTTCGCGGGAAATCGTCACCAGTCCCAATGCTTACTCCAACTGAAATCCAGCCTCATCCCGGCTGAGTTCGGCGCCATGACTTTAACCGAAAATCCAGTTTTGTATCAGGGCACGGCTCCAGTGCCTGCCATTATTCCGCTTGACTCGGCAAACATCCGTTTTGAAAGGGCACGGCTTCAGCCATGCCGCAAACAGCCGAAAATCCAGTTTTGTATCAGGGCACGGCTTCAGCCGTGCCGTTACTGGCCAAAAAATTCATGGGGCTTTAGCCCCTGAGGAATCATCTCCCGGCAATTTTCCTTCTCACCCACAGACCCAGCAGCACCACCAGCGCCAGGCCTAACGCTACCAGTCCTGAAGGAAAGGCCACGTACCTGTAGCTGTCCGCCATATCGACCGCATGGTGTCCTGCCGAGTTATAAAACAGCAGACTCACGATCGCCACAAAGCACGTCAGGAAAAACACCAGGAACCCGAAGGCAATCGCCATCACCAGGCTTGAAAACAACCCCATCTCGCCCAGGGGGATGCCGAAAATCCTGCCCGCATTCCCGCCCCGATCCCTGTCCCGGCTTCCACTTGCCGCACTGTGTGCGCTAAAGTTCGTCACAGGCTCTAGAATACAAGCTTATGGTTGAAGCCGCCCAGATACCCCTGCTCACCGCCGCCCAGGTGGCGCAGGAGGCGCACGTTCAGCAGTCCTCCAACGGCATTTTCTATGCCAGCTTCGGAGAAACCCAGATCGCCCCCGAAGACCTCGAGCGCATCGTGCAGGCCGTGCCCGCCGCCATAGCCAACGCCCTCACCCGCCGCGCCTGGTACTTCGTGCCGCTGGCCATCGGCGAAAACGATGAGACCACCATCGCCTCCGCCTACAACATCGACCTCGGCGACCGCGCCATCTGCCACCGCAACGTCAGCTTCGGCTCCTCCGACTGCATCTTCATCTCCACCCGCCTCATGCAGGACCGCTTCGCCCTGGCCTTTGAATTCTTCATCAATGTCGGCCATCACTTCGTCGACTCCGTCGGTGTGCCCGCCAGCTTCTCCGATCTCGCCTGGTCGCAGGTCAAAGCCGACGTCCGCGGAGAAACCAGCCAGGACGCCTGGGAGAATCGCCGCCGCGCCCGCGACCGCGCTGCTGTCCGTGCCTCCGATACCCCCGGCCCTGAACTGGTCCACGATCAAGGTGCCGAGCACGTCGACGAAAAAGCCAAGTCAGCCTATTTCGAAGCCGCCTTCTCCGACGCCCTCGCCATCTACATGCTCGCGCTCACCATCGACTTCGACTACACCGAGCTGCGCGAGCGCGAATACCCACTCCTCGCCGCGCCCGCATTGGCCGAGCGCCTCCGCCACGTCGCCGGCCTTTTCCCCGCCAACCCCGGCTACGAATTCGAAATCCGTTACCGCCGCAGAGGATAGTTGTCGGTAGTTAGTCTGAATTAGCTCACGTGACTTCGATGTTGTGCACTCGCTTGTTTGCATATTTTTAGTGGGATTTTCGTATCCTTTTCCCCATGCCACCTATTGACAATCCAGACGAGGTCAACCGAGTTCGCAGCTATATAAAGTCGCTCGATACGGAGATTTCCGCACTGCAGTTATACCCGCGCAGCTTCAGGAGGCATCCCTTCGATCACATCGGACTGGCGCTGGTTTCGAAGGCATTTTCAATCTCGAATGCCTTGTTGACTCTCCTAGACGCCGGATTTGCTGAAGAGGCATTTGGCCTGAGCCGCTCATTAGTGGAGTGCGCTCTAACCTTGCGCTTTCTGACGAAAGATCGGAGCATGCTCAATCAACGAACCTGGGATTATGCACGTTTCGAGGTGACTGATAAACAATACTGGATGCACTATGCACTTCAGCATGCAGCCGGCCAGCCAATGGAACAAAAAATTCTTGATCACGCAAAGCAATTTGATCTGAAGGACGATCCGACCGGCTCGCGAAAACATTGGTCGGGAAAAGACGGTTTTGCGTGGAAAGTAAATCTTGACGACCATCCTCTTGACAATGCGACAAGTACAGAATTGGCTAAGAAAGCCACGTATGCAGTCCAATATCACGCGACATCCAGCTTCCTACATTGCTACTCACCGGTGGTGAATAATTTTCTTCCCTCGGAAGGCGTGGCGTTTGAAGTCAAAGAGTCTTCCGCCCAATACGAAAAGCCCAGTCAGAAGACACTGTTCATTCTGATTTCCTATCTTCATAGTTGTGTTGCGTATGCGTTATTTGGAATGAATCTTGAGCGTACACAGAGAATGAACGACCTCTTTAGCGAAATACTGACTTCCTTATTGCCATACCGAAAGATGTCCTAACACAATATGACTGTGTGTCCCGAATCATCACTAACAACTAGGGACTAAAGAAGTGCCAACTGTTCCCCTGACCCCTGTGCCCTCTACCCTGTTTTCCCGAACCTCTCATCGAGCCAGTCATACATGCGCCCAAACGCAAGACGTCCTGCTCCGACCTGGCAGTGTGCGCCTGCTCCTTCGCTCTCGGTAAAGTGCAAAAAAGTCTTCTCACAGGTCAAGTGGTCGAAGAGCTCCTCTGGCTGGCCTTTGAAGAAGATATCGCCTTCGGCGTCGCAGACCAGGGTCGGACACGAAATCGCTTCAGCCACGCCACCGCGCAGATGATAATCGAGCGTCGCCGCGAGATAGGCTCGCGGAGTCGCGGCCCCAAAGCAATACATGCCATGCGTGATGGCCCAGTCAGCGGTCGGTGAGGCCTTCATCCCGGCTTGAATCGCCTCATCCAGCTCGGGCGCGTCCTTCGCGATCACCATCTGTCTGACGATCTCCCGCTGCTCGGGCGGCACCTGCGAGAAGTTGGCCGCACCGTAGTCGTATACGCCGTCATTGGCGATCAGCGCCGCAATCCGTTTCTCATAGGCGGCAGCGCGCGGCGCAAGATAACCGCCCAGGCTGATGCCCATCAGCGCAATCCTCGCCGGATCGACGCCCTCCAGCTTCAGGGCAAAATCCACCACCGGAGTCACCACCTTTTCCCAGTCCGGCCGAAACGT
>CAVWLS010000007.1:0-210962 GCA_963755975.1 uncultured Acidobacteriota bacterium | reverse complement strand
GACCACGGTGAAGTTGAGGACGTCACCGGCGTTTGCCATGAGGTTGTAGCTGTTGGACTGTGCCACCGAACCGATGTTACCGGTCGTCGGCTGATCATAGTTAAGAGTCGAAGCCCATGCAGGGGAGCGCACAAGACCCACAAGAAGGCAACTGATAACAAGCAAACGCGCTTTCAAACTCTTCATCCGGATCCCGTCCCTTCACAACACAGAAGACAAATTGGAAGGAGTGCAGCTGGGCCCCGGACCCCTATGGTTCGCTGCGATTGCGTAGCGTCCCGGTGTTCCACAGGGTTTGCACTTTGGCTTTTCGGGGAACCGAGTATGGACAGACGCCCGACGCTTCATTCGGTTGTGCTCATGCGCTCCCTATCCGCGGCGCCCATTCGCGCGAGGAGTTATGGTCTTGTAAAGCCTTGAGAACTCAACGCGAATGATGATACCGCCCGCGCAGTTTGGAGCTCCGCCTCCATACTTTCCTCTTATTCCTGTCGCGCTGCAAGAGAAGTGACGGGAAACGAACGGGCATTTCGGGGCATTGGCAGCCCCCTTTTCCATCGCTATATGACACCGGCAGCGGTATACTGATAACTCCCCGTCGGCAGTTTCCCTTCTTACCGCTGTTGCAATAGAGGGATCGGATTTGTATGGCTACCTCTCGCACAGGTCAACCCCGCGTCTTGGAAAACCCCCGGAAGCTCGTATCGTGGAAATCAATCGCGGCTTACTTTGACTGCGATCAGCGCACAGCGAAACGCTGGGAGCACGAGCGCGGGCTGCCAGTGCATCGTGCGCCGGGCGGAAAACGCAGCGGGGTCTTTGCCTATCCTTCGGAGCTTGATTCCTGGCTGCGAACTGGGGACCAGGAGCAAAACCTGCGTTCCAGGGGATTGGAGGAAAAGCCGGAAGCGGAAGAGGGTAATGCCTTATCCGTGGCACTTGAATCTCGATTGGCAATCGCGGGAGAGTCTGCGCTGAATCCTGCGCAGACGCCGTCTGGCAAGCGTTTGGCAGGCCGCCGGTGGCCTATGTGGACTGCCGCGAGTGTGGCCATCCTCCTCCTAGCCGGGCAGCGCTTCTGATCCACAGGCATTCACGCACCGACTTGTTGGAATCTTCCAGAGTCCCCACCTCGTCGAGCACTTTGCGGCATGTCCCGGCGCTTGGCGCCGAGGAGCTTTACCTTCGAGGCCGCTACTTCTGGAACCTGCGCACTGCCGACAGTCTCTCCAAGGCGATTGACGCCTACATGCAGGCGATCGTGAAGGACCCTTCCTATGCCCAAGCCTATGCCGGACTTGCCGAGAGTTACGATCTGCTGCCCCAGTTTTCACGTGCCGAATTGGGCGAAGCTTTCGGGCGAGCAAAAAATGCCGCGGACAAAGCGATCGAATTGGACCCGAATCTCGCAGCCGCGCATCGGGCAAAAGCTTTCGCTCTGTTCTTTTGGGATTGGGACATCCCTGGCTCTGACTCCGAGTTCCAGCGCGCTCTCACTTTGGATCCGAACTCAGCGGAAACTCACCAGTGGTATGCCAGTACACTCCTCAACAGGCTTGAAAGCGCCGAGTCAATGAGGCAGATCGACGAGGCCCTCCGGTTGAACCCAACTTCGGCTGCTATCGCAACCGATGCCGCGCTCATTCATGAGGAATTCGGGGAATTCAATGCCGGCAAGAGGAGATTACTGGAACTTGAGCAGACGCAACCGACTCTGCTGACTCCAAGCTATTTTCTAAAAGCGATCGATTTCGCACAGGGAGACTATCCGGCGTACCTTGCCGAACTCCGCCGCATTGCTTCGATCACGCGCAACCCGGACGATATCGCCATGGCTGACGGCGCCGGGCGTGGGTGGGCTCGGACCGGAAAAGCCGGCATGCTGGAAGGGATGGATCAGGATTCAGAGGACGGCTTTCGAGCACGGAACTGAACCTGGCTTCTGGCTCGGCCAAACCTACCTGCTGCTGGGACGCCCGAAAGAAGCATTGCCGTACTTTAAGGCGTCCCTTGATAAACATTTCATCTTGCTGATGACCATGCCGGATTGCGACTGGGCGAAGAGGCTGTCGACCGATCCAGGGTATGCGGCGCTTTTCGCTCAGATTCACGAGCGCATGCATGGGGGCCATACGGCCCACCCACCCATTGTTCCAAATTCCTTTCGTTTGCCGCAGTGATCCCCAAATTGCGAGTCTGGCACTGGTTTATCGGCCCATCGCAGCGCTCTGCGGCGTCGAACCGAAATCCGCACAGCCCCCTGACATCGAAGCCCCGTGGGATGGTTAGCTGAATCACAACAGCCGCGCTTATTTCTATTACCTACTTCGTTATTCCACCCTAAGCCTTTTGAAAGCTATGCTATAAAGAGTGATTCGGCTGTAAGTCTTGAATTATCCAGCGTTGTTGCTGAGCCCGCTATGGCTGATCAGGTGTATAACGCATCGTCGTCTTATCTCCGAGTTCATACTCGCAATACGAAGGAGTATCGCTGCTCTTCCAAGAAAACATCCGTTACGGTTATCGCCGCAATGTTTGCAGCCTCCGGCCATTGGGTGTCATCGTGAGCTCTCTTTCACTCGCCGCAGGTGCCGTATGGCTTGTCACTTGCGTTCAACTACGGCAACGATCACTACAGAATCCGTCGGTGCCTTGATATGCGTATTTGTGATTCTTCTACTTTGGGCATTTCGGTTCACTTCCGTTTGGGTTCGCATCTCCGAGGATGCCTATGCAGAACGCTTAGCTGAAACCGTCCGACTCCATCAGCAGTGACTCACCATCGAACAAAGGGCGGCCTAAGAAAGGAGCGGCCTGAATGTCCAGCCTTCACTCCATTTAATGTCGGTCATGGATTCTGAGCCTATGCCACAACACAAGGCGGATCTCCCCTTCTCTTTGACTGAGGATACGACGGGATCGGCAGGTAAATTTAGGGGGCGAGCAAGCTGGATACAACTGAGAAAGCACTGGAGCTCTTGTCCCAACCATGCACGCTACCCAAGCCTGTTAATGTCATCCAAAAAACGTGCAGGCGATGCGGTGAACTAATGAAGATGAATGGGATGAAGACTTCGCCAGCCGGAAAGCCCGCCATCAGTCAATGTCTCGGCACTTTAATGCAGGTGAACATCGACACGAACACGTTGACGATCAAAATTGACGTTCCCCGAATTTAACTCGACCTTTCCGTTCTGGTGGGCCACCGAATTCAGTTCGTTCTCATTCCAGTCGAGCGGTATGTCGCCGCGGAAGTTCTCAAGTGTTAAGTGCGCCGCATACTTTCCTTCAAGAATCGCCTCGGTAAGATCGGGCGCGAGAAGGCAACGGGGAGGATTCGGCCGACATAGCGTTCGTCGAGGCCTGTTGCTTTCGCAAGCTCGCGTTGATTCGTCAATTCGCCGCGGAGAAAGCGATCAACTCAATCGTGCGCCCGAGCGAGGGCGCGAATCAGCGAGGGAACAGGATGTGACTTGGCGTGGCCAGACCCTGGCGGCAGGTTGAATCGTACTTCCCCACGACAACGCTTGAGCCGGGCATCTGCTCTCAAAATGAGCAAATTGGCGACATTTCGTGGACGACTGCATCGGAGAAATCAGGTCGTGCCCGAGAAGTTCTCGAAGAAGCGCTTGCTTGTTGATCTGTACTTCGACTTGCTCGTCATAAACCACGATGCGGGCTACGGCAGACTTCGTAGATTTTGGGCTTTATCTGAAAGTCGCCAGACCGCTGTATCGCTTCCAATCGCTGTTGTACGTCGTCTGGGTTGGGGGAAACCGCACTTAACAGATCGAGCAGTCGCTGCGGTGATGCCAACAGTTCTTTGAGTTGCGAAATGACGAGGGCCTCGATCTCATTGGCCGGCAATCGCACCAGGGCCCCGGCTTCCCTTCCCGCGACCGTGGATCACTCCCTGGGATACATCGTAGCGATAGCGCCGTCCCTTCTTGTTCGCATGAGACGCTGTGAAACGGTTCCCGTCGGAGTCATAAAGTAGTCCGGTCAGGATGCTTTGCACTGTCGTTCGCGGCCTCTTCCGCTCAGCTTGCAGATTAGCCTTGGATTGTGGCTGCCTTTGCTCCCATAAATCCTGATCGATGATCGCCTCGTGTTGCCCTGGCTCAAGAATGCCCAATAAGCCAAGGTAACTCAACCCCGCATACTCCAAAGAAATCGTGATGTTAACAATAACAAGCGGTCTGTTGAGTGCATCAAAAGCGAAGGGCGCATTCAAAAGCCCAGATCCACATGAGCTGCAGTTCGTCTATTTTCTCGCAAGCGTACGGTCGACATTTGATCGAGCGGGTGTGCGGTTCAGAATCATCGCAAATGAATAAGAGGAGAAGTCAAGACTTCCGCGCAGCCTTCGACCGTCCTTCTTTTGGGGAAAGTTGCGCTCGCCTTTGTACACCGAATGTACACACCGACCTTGCGATGGTTACATTATCTCGTTGAATATAAACGAGTTAATGACCATCTTATCACATCAGCGAAAGCGTTAATTAAACTCGCATTTTCAACAACATAAAGGCACTGGGTTGCAGTGTAATGTACACCAATTAACGGCAATGGATCCGCTTTTTGTGGACGGAGTGTACACGAATGGGGTGTTTGTTTATCCGATCTGAGGCATGAATCCGCTCACGTCACGTTCTCCACGAGCGCATTGGCCTGTTAGCACGAATCGAAAGCGTGAGGCCGGTTGGCTTTTGCTGTTGCGGTGGTATGAGGAAGGCACGGATGTCCACTGCCAGAGATCGTGTGCTGCGAGACGCGGTTTATTTGAGCGGGCGTGAGCCTGCGATGAGTATGTCTACCAGTCTCCTGGCGCTTTGCTGCCAGTCAGCGCCGGAGCCCACATGCGAGACGCCGATCAGCGCTCGAAGCAGGTCGTATGCATCCAGATCTCTTCGCAGATCGCCACTCCTCTTAGCGCGCTTCACCAGCTCATCGATCGCGCCATGGATCATGGTGCGTGAACCTTCATGGAGCCTGGACGGGCCTCCGGCAATGGTATTGAGAGCGGGCGCAATGATGTGCTTTGCCGCAATGTAATCGACCAGCAGCAGCATCCAGGCTCGAAGCGCTTCGAGAGGGGACATGGTCTCGGCGAAACGGGCCGCGGCCGCCGCGAGTTTCTCCACTTCGTTCCGGTAAACACCTTCGATCAGCTCATCGCGCGTAGGAAAATGGCGATAGAGGGTACCTGCTCCAACACCCGCCTGCTTCGCGATCTCCTCCAGGCTGGCATTGGCGCCTTGTCGGGTAAAGGCTCCCTTTGCGACTTCAAGAATGCGCTCGCGGTTGCGCAGCGCGTCTGAGCGCGGTTTCCGGGCGGTCGTCGAACGCTTCTTCGTCATCTCCAAAATTCTTGCAACCGGAGGCTGCCTCCGATTATCTATTTATTCGGAGGCTGTCTCCGTTTTAGTCGAGGCGGCATCCTTTCGTCAATCTTGGCTCGAATGAGATCAGGGAGGCACATATGCGTGTATTCGTTACCGGCGCTACCGGATTCATCGGTTCCGCCATCGTGAAAGAACTCGTCGGCGCAGGCCATCACGTACTTGGAATGACGCGATCAGACGCCGGCGCAAAGTCGCTTGAAGCCGCGGGCGCCCAGGCGCATCGAGGCGATCTGGAGGACCTGGAAAGTCTGCGCAGCGGAGCAGCCGCGACGGATGCCGTCATCCACACCGCCTTCCGGCATGACTGGTCGAGGTTTGCGGAGAGCTGCGAACTGGACAAGCGCGCCATCGAGACCATCGGCGCCGTGCTCCAGGGCTCAAGCCGTCCGTTCATCGTCAGTTCCGGAGTGGGAGTGGCTCAGGGCCGCGCCGCCACCGAGGACGATCCACCGCTTTCTTCCCCATCCCTTCCTCGTGTATCAGAGGCGACGGCTGTCGCACTGATGGAGCGCGGAATCCACGCAATTGTGATGCGCTTGCCGCAGGTCCACGACACCGTAAAGCAGGGCCTCGTCACCCCCCTGATTGCGATTGCCCGCGCAAAGGGAGTCTCGGCGTACGTCGGCGATGGTCAAAACCGCTGGCCTGCCGCGCATGTATCGGATGTCGCCCGGCTCTACCTGCTTGCTCTGGAGAAGGGCACAGCGGGGGCCCGTTACCACGCCGTCGCCGAAGAGGGTGTGCCGCTCAAAGACATCGCCACCGCTATCGGCCGTGGCCTGAACGTGCCCGTCATTTCCATTTCGCAGGAACAGGCCCAGGAACATTTCGGCTTCCTCGGGTTCTTCGCGGGGAGGGACCCTCTGACCTCCAGTGCGCAGACCCGTGCAAAGCTCGGATGGAACCCCACAGGCCCCTCCCTTCTCACCGATCTCGGGAACATGCGCTATTCCGAGGTCTGAACTTAACCCCACAATCACGGAGGAATCGAAATGCAAAAGACATGGTTCATCACCGGCGCCTCGCGCGGGTTCGGCCGCATCTGGGCTGAGGCTGCTCTTAAACGCGGTGATCGGGTTACAGCGACCGCCCGCAAACTGGCAGACGTAACCGATCTCGCGGAACGTTTTGGCGACACGGTGCTGCCCCTTGCCCTCGACGTCACCGACTCCGCGCAGGTGCAGCAGGCAGTTCATCAGGCATACGCGCACTTCGGCCGGCTGGACGTCCTTGTCAACAATGCCGGCGCGAGCCTGTTCGCGGCTACAGAGGAAGCGAGCGATGAGCAAATCCGCGGCCTCTTCGATGCGAACTACCTCGGCATGGTCCGAGTGCTCCGAGCGGCTCTGCCTTTGTTGCGGAAACAAGGCAGCGGTCACATTCTCGGTGTCTCGAGCGGGCTGGGGATAACGGCATTGCCGCTCATCGGCTTCTATTGCGCTACGAAATGGGCTGTCGAAGCGCTCCACGAATCCCTCGCGCAGGAGGTGAGGGCGTTCGGGTTGAAGGTGACACTTGTTGAACCCGGAGCCTACGCAACCGACTTCGGAAAATCCTCACAGATCGCGGATGCGCTGGAACCATACGCGGAATTCCGGAAGCAGTTCCTGACGCATCTGGCGAATGTTGAACGCGGCGATCCGGAGGCGACGGCAGAAGCCATCCTGAAGCTTGTGGACGCGGAGAATCCGCCGCTGCGACTTGGCCTGGGCACTTCTATTCTGCCCAGGGCCCGCGCCGCATATGCGGAGCGGCTGGAGACGTGGGAAGCGTGGGAGGATGTGTCGAATGCGGCGATGGGCGAGCCGAAGAAATCGATGGCGGCGTGGATTGAGCAACTGGCCCCTGGAACTCCGGATCAGGAATAAGGATGGGATCTATACCTTCCATTAGCGAAGCAGATGAAAGGATGAAGGCAGGAGAAGTTCCCGTCAAATGACAATCGCGAAGAAGATTGCGTTGGTAACTGGCGGGAACATCCACAATTAAGAACGAGAAACGCCGCTTCCATCTCGCACCCGTGGCCTACCCGATCTTTTGTACCAGTGAGATTGTTAGTGTAGCGCGGCAGGTTTTGTAGTTATCCCGTCGCAGTCGGGGGTGTGGAAAAGTGGGAAGCGTTGTTGGCTTTCCACTTTTCCATGCCCCTTGTTGTTTTCCATCTGCCAGGCAGCTGGTGCCGGCGCCCTGTAACCTAACGAGGAGTGTGGTCTCACGGTGTTGTAATGCGCGCGCCACCGCTCGGCCAGCACCTGGAGTTCCTTCAGTGAGTAGAAGATCTCTCCATTCAGGAACTCGTCCCGTAACTTGCTGTTGAACGATTCGCAGTAGCCGTTCTCCCAGGGAGAGCCGGGTTCGATGTAGAGTGTCTTCGCTCCCGAGCTACGAAGCCACTTCCGCAAATCCTTCGCCATGAACTCCGGGCCGTTGTCCGAACGGATATGCTCCGGGATTCCGTGCTCGATCATGGCGTCGGCTAATACCTCGATCACGTTCTGGCTGTTCAGCCTGCGCCGGGGACGGATCGCCAGGCATTCCCGAGTGAACTCATCGATCAGGTTTAACATCCGCACTGTCCTTCCATCCTGCGTAAACGTACTGACGAAGTCGTAGGCCCAGACGTGATTCGGCCACTCCGGACGCAGCCGCACACACGATCCGTCATTGAGCCACAACCGTCCTCGTGGTTTCTGCTTCTGGGGAACCTTCAGCCCTTCGCGACGCCATATGCGTTCTACCCGGTCCTTGCCCACTCGCCAGCCCGCACGCTGCAAAAACACCGTGATGCGGCGATAACCGTAGCGGCCATACTGGCTGGCCAGCCCAACAATAGCCCGGGTCAATGCATCTTCGTCCTCACGCTGTGTCGGCTGGTAACGTTGCGTGCCGCGTGGTTGATTCACCAGTTGGCACGCACGACGCTCGCTCATACCACGCTCTCGACTCGCATGGATCACCGCACAACGCCGCCGTTCCGGGCTTAGAAGTTTCCCGAGGCGATGTCCTTCAACACCAGCTTATCCAGGCTCAACTCTGCCACCAGCCGCTTCAGCTTCGCGTTCTCCTGCTCCAGTTCCTTCAGCCGCCGTGCCTGGTCCACCCGCAAACCACCATACTCTTTACGCCAGCGGAAGTAGGTCTGCTCCACGATTCCAGCTTCCTTGCATGCTTGTGGCGTCGTCTTTCCGTTCGCCACGCCTACTTCGATCTGCCGCAGCAGGTTCACAACCTGTTCTGCGCTATGCTTCTTGCCTCGCGCCATCTCCCGCTCCTCTTGTTCCAGTTTGTCTCACCTCCACTGGCACAAATTGAGCCGGGCACTCCAACCGCGTCAACGAGCGCATCATCGCCATTGCACTCATTGACGACGTGATTCTCGTAAAGTTGACCCCGAACCTCACCACATTATCTATAAGCGCGGCGCAGGAGCCGGACGCTTTGTGAAGAAAATGAGAAACCAGACGGGCATTCTGATATCAGGGAAATGTCGCTTCCCTTCCCAGTTACCTGTCTGATAATTCCCTGTTCGTGCATAATAATTCCCTGTTCCGTGGAGCGCCCGATTCGGACGAGGGGCATGAGAACTCCGGTAGATTCAAGGTGTTATAGGAATTCTCTGCTGGAACTTCGGAGACAAAATAGAAAAATTCCCTGTATTTTTCCCTGTTAGCAGGGAATTTAGAGCCGGAGAACGGTTCGGTCAGACTGCTTTCACCGCCAGCGAGTCTTTCTCTCTTGCGGCCTGATTCTTCCCATCGAGAAACCAAAAGCGAACGCACGCTTCCTCTCCTGCGCCCTGATTCCTCCCATCGAAAAACCAAAGGAGAACGCACCGGAACCATCTCGATGCGCGATCATACGTTTTTCAGAGGAGCTAGCCAGTTCACGATGGATTTCATGACTATCTCGTCGCGCTGATTGAATACTGTCGTGCGGGAGCGCACGATACCGTAACCTGGCCGGCTGACGGAACTGCGAACATTCAGTATCTCGGACTCGGTGCGAAGTTTGTCTTCCGGATGAACCGGATGAGTCCAGCGTAACTCCTCCACGCCGGCTCCGATCATCCCGCCCTTAACCTTGATCGATTCCACGCGAAGGCGCATCACGATAGCGGCTGTCAGCCAGCCGGATGCGCAAAGGCCGCTGAAGAAGGAGTTTCTGCCGGCGCCCTCATCGATGTGAAATGGCTGGGGATCGTATGCCTCACCGAAACTTATGATCTCTTTTGCAGTGACTCGATAGGATCGTAGGGAATTGAATTTCTGGCCCGGATAAAAATCCTCGAAGTACATTTCCTGCTCCATAGTCCTCCTGAATCATTACTTTCGCGCTGGCTCTCAAAGAAACAGAGTACTTAGCGAAATCAAAGCGATCCCGCACTGGAAAGCAGCAGAACAATACGGATCTCAAAGCCTGCAGATAAGGAGCTCCCGCTCGTAGATCATTTCCGGCGGAAGATGATTGTGCAGCGCCAGGAATAGCTCCTCGTGGCCCATCACCTCCTGATGCCAGGCTTTACGATCCACGCGCTCGAGTTCGTCGAATCCTGCCCGTTCCATGGACAGACCGTCCCACTCGATATCCTCGAATCTGGGTGTCCAGCCAATAGGAGTTTCCACTCCCTGAGCCCGGCCCCGCACCCGATCCACAATCCACTTCAGAATGCGCATGTTCTCGCTGAACCCCGGCCACAAGTATCGGCCATCCCGGTCTTTCCGGAACCAGTTGACATGGAAGATGCGCGGGGTGGAGGAGAGCTCACGCTGCATGCGCAGCCAATGCCGGAAGTAGTCGCCCATGTGATAGCCGCAGAAGGGCAACATGGCCATCGGGTCGCGGCGTACCTGGCCGCGCGCTCCTCCTGCCGCAGCCGTAGTCTCTGATCCCATCGTCGCACCCGCATATACACCAGAAGACCAGTTGAAGGCCTGGAAGACCAGTGGGATCGTAGACTTTCGCCTGCCGCCGAAGATGATTGCGGAAACTGGAACTCCCTCGGGACTTTCCCAGGCTTCGAGATCGAAGCTCGGGCACTGCTGTGCCGGCGCCGTAAAGCGTCCATTGGGATGGGCAGCAGTTTGCCCGGTCTCTTCGCCAATTTTGGGAGTCCACGGTTGGCCCCGCCAGTCCTCGATCTTTAACCCAGGATCGTCCACGCAGGGTGGCTCTTCAGTCATGCCCTCCCACCAGACGCCTTCAGGCTTTCCGTCGCGCAGCGTTAAAGCTACGTTGGTGAAGATAGTGTTGCGGGAAAGCGTCGCCATCGCGTTGGGGTTAGTCGTTGCGCTTGTACCGGGCGCAACTCCGAAGAAGCCGGCCTCAGGATTGATCGCGCGCAGCCTTCCGTCCCGGTCCGGTTTGATCCAGGCGATGTCATCGCCTACGGTCCACACCTTCCAGCCGGCCAGGCTCTGGGGCGGGATCATCATGGCGAAATTGGTCTTGCCGCATGCTGAAGGAAATGCCGCTGTGACATAGGTCTTCTCCCCCTCGGGTGATTCGACCCCGAGGATCAGCATGTGTTCCGCCATCCACCCTTCATCGCGCGCGATGTTTGAAGCGATACGGAGCGCAAAACACTTCTTTGCGAGCAAGGCATTTCCGCCGTAGCCGGAACCGTAGCTCCAGATTTCGCGGGTTTCCGGGAAGTGGACGATATATTTGGTGTCGTTCTGCGGCCAGGGCACATCGGTATCTCCGGGCGCCAGCGGAGCGCCGACCGTGTGCATGCACGGGACAACCCGTTTCGTGCCTTTGTCGATTTCCGCGAAAACGCGCACACCGATGCGCGCCATGATGCGCATGTTCACCACGACATACGCGGAGTCAGTCAGTTGCACGCCGATCTGAGACATCGGTGATCCGACTGGGCCCATTGAGAATGGCAAAACGTACATCGTCCTGCCGTGCATCGCCCCGCGGAAAAGGCTCTTCAGGCGCTTGCGCATCGCGAAAGGATCTTCCCAATTGTTCGTAGGGCCGGCATTGTCTTTCGAGAGCGAGCAAATGAAGGTGCGGTCCTCTACGCGCGCTACGTCATTCGGCGAGCTGCGCGCGTAATAGCAGCCAGGCCAGAGCCGTTCATTCAGTTTGGTAAAGGTGCCTGCTGTAACAAGCTGCCGGCACAGAAAAGCATTCTCTTCTTCCGAGCCGTCGACCCAGTGGATGGCGGAGGGCTGGGTGAGTTCGGCCATCTTCTCCACCCAGCGGATCAGGTGCTTATTCTTCGTGAGCACTCGCGTCGAAACGCCTACATTGGTTGTTGCTGACATAATCATCCTTAATTTAATCAGAGAAGGCGACCACAGTCGGTCATGTCGCCTTTCGCGTGAAGAGCGTGGATCCACCCTCATGCAGCCGAATGACTTCCTTGAAGGAGGCGCTTGTTTCAGGGGAGTAGATCAGGATTCTGGCGTGATCGAGGTGAGTGATGTCCTGAAAGGACGGCTTATAGCTCATGGTCAGTCCTGGGGAGCATCGGCAAACTTGTTATTGTAACTTATTAGCCCATGCTCCTCAGGCTCCCTACGACCCCCACCTTACCGTTTCGAGAATCTGCGCTTTCGAGTCAAGCAGGTTGTCGATGCTGCTTCCCCAGCTCCCGCCAGAGACAGCATCAGCATCCCTCCGAGATAAAGCACTATGTAAGCTTTTGTGGAACACTTTGAAGAAGAGCGCGCCACCAACAGCTGCGATGCGTTCTGGAGGAAATCATGGAATTATCAGGCTTGTCATTCATCGCAGGAACGCGCGGTTCGGATCGCGGTGCATGCTTCTCGGCTCGCGACGCCCACAGCGGTGCGGAGATTGAACCCGTCTTCGCTTCGGCCACGGTCGAAGAGCTCAACGCTGCCGCGACCGCCGCAGAACAAGCCTTTGCAACATTTGGAAAATCCTCTGTGGCGGACCGCGCAACCCTGCTGCGTGCCATCGCTATGGGTCTCGAAGCAGTCTCCGCGAAAGTTGTATCGCGCGCCATGTTGGAAAGCGGACTCCCCGACCCGCGACTGCAAGGCGAGCTTGGCCGCACCTGCGGACAATTCCGTCTCTTCGCTTCCGTGATCGAGGAAGGCTCCTGGCAGAATGCGCGCATCGACACTGCGTTGCCTGACCGCAAGCCTCTGCCTCGGCCCGACCTCCGCTCCATGCTCTTTCCCTTAGGTCCGATCGCCGTCTTCGGCGCCAGCAATTTCCCGCTTGCATTTTCCGTCGCTGGAGGCGACACGGCCTCCGCGCTCGCGGCGGGCAATCCCGTGATCGTGAAAGCGCATTCCGCGCACCCAGGCACCAGTGAGATTACCGCTGCCGTCATCACCAAAGCCATCGCGGAAAGCGGCATGCATCCGGGCGTTTTTTCGATGCTTTACGACAAGGGCTTTGCCATCGGCGAAGCGCTCGTAAAGCATCCTGCGATCTGCGCGGTGGCCTTCACAGGATCGCAGCGCGGCGGCCGTGCCCTCATGGACCTTGCGGCGGCTCGCGAAAGTCCGATTCCCTGCTTCACAGAAATGGGTAGCGTCAATCCGGTCTTCGTGCTTGCCGGCGCGCTGGCCGGCGATCCGCAAGCCCGGGCCAAAGGCCTTTACGGCTCGTACACCCTTGCAGCTGGGCAACAATGCACCAAGCCCGGCCTCGTCTTTCTTCCTGAAATCTACGCGGCTACTGCCTTCCGCGAAGAACTGCGGTCGTTGACCAGCACCAGCGGAAACTTCACCATGCTTACTACCGGAATCGCCGACGCCTACCATCACGGCCTTGCCGAGCGGCACGCGCTCGGTGTTGAGAGCACCGCCGCCGCCTCTGCGACTTCGCCGCAAACTCACGCAGTGCTCTTCGAAACCGGCATCGCAACGTTGCTCGAGAATCCGCTGCTGCAGGAAGAAATCTTCGGCCCTTCCACGTTGCTTGTGAATTGGGATAATCACGAAGATCTGCTTGCGGCTGCGGAGTCACTCGAAGGGCACCTCACCGCATCGATCTTCGGCACCGAAGCCGACCTGGCCGATAATCAGGACCTGGTCGCCATTCTGGAGCGCAAGGTTGGACGTTTGATCTTCAATGGCGTTCCCACAGGTGTCGAAGTTTCACACGCTATGGTCCACGGAGGACCCTATCCCGCCACCTCTGACAGCCGCTTCACCAGCGTCGGCACGCAGGCGATCCTGCGCTTCGCACGCCCGCGCTGCTATCAGAATTTCCCGCAGTCAGCATTGCCCGAAGCATTGCGCGATGAAAACACGCCTGGCATCTGGCGTGTCGTGGACGGTGTTTTCACGCGCGATCCCGTAAAGCCCTCGCGAGTCCGCCTAAATCAGGAAACCCGGGGAGCGGCCATCCCCACACACAGCGCGTATCCAACTTCCGGCTTGCGTATGTCGGAATGGCCACCGATGAACTTGTCTGCCTTCAGGTTGTAGGGGGTAGTTGCCTTTACCCCGGCTGCGAACGGATAGGATCCACCGACGGGCAGCAGCTCTCCGGCGACGCCCTCTTTCGTTGTTGTTGGTGTCTGGGTGCCGTTGCTGCCCAGTCCTCCATAAATGTCGTTGGCGTCGCCAAGGGCTGCCGCGGTCACGCCGCTGAGCCGGGATGCGATCGGGTAAGCGATACCTACCGCCTTGTCGTTACGGGTATGGCTGATAAGAATCGGCCCGCGCACCTTCTTATTTGCAATAACATCGCGGAAGGCGCCGCGTTCGACCATCGGGACTACGGAGGGTTCGGCGAATCCGTTGTGAGAGAAGGCGCCCTGCAGCAAAAACACGGTATCGGGCCGATACTTTTCATCGGAGGGCAATGCATTGATTGAGGCCGCGGTGGCGCGGCAGCCGAAGCTGTGTCCGATCATGTGAACGCGCAACTCCGGCCGGGTGTCACGCAGCTTCACGATCAGAGGAGCCTCGCCTTTCGCACCCACGTCGCCGGCGCGCGCCTTCATCAGGTAATAGGTGGTGTAATTCAGCAGGTGGAGAATTCCGGACTTGATGCCGCCCAGCACGTCGCGAAAACCCGCGGCGCCACCCAGGCCGCTCGTCGTTCCGGACTGGAATGGGTCGAGCTCGGCTATGGAGGCCGCTCCCGCACCGGCTTGGATCGGCGGAGGCGTCAGGCTCGTGCTCAATTTGTCGATGAGCGATTCCGGCGACAGTTGAAAGAACCGCCGCGAAGCATCGTCTCCAGTTGCGGCATCCTGTGGCAACAGCGAGCGCAGCAGATCGACAACGCTCGTCTGATTCTCAGGAAGATCCTCGATCTGATCCATCATGCTCTTGATCTGGTCGAACGCGGCCGGCGCCGGGATTGCTACTTCCGGCCACTCCGATGCCGCATACAGCGAGCACAGATCGTCCACGCGCTGCTTCAACTGATCGGTCGTCACGGCGTCGTTGAGTGCCGCTGCCCCGCTCGGAATAAGGTCCGCGTCCTCAAACTTCTTCGCGGGCCAGAGCAGTCCGCAGACCGCGTAGCGACGGCCGGCAAGCTGCGGACTGGCGTCCGCCTGCGTTTTGATCACGCCGGTGAGCGCCTCATACAGGTTGGTGGCGTCATCGATGTTGTTGTTCCAGCCGTGGCACATGATGAAAAGATCGGTCGGCGCGCCTTCGGCTGCCGAGATCGCATTGACGACGGCATCGACTTCCGATTGCTTGAAGACCGTCCCTTCCTTATTGAACTGCACCTGGAAATAGGGATATGCGAAGGTCATGTCTCGCTTCCTTTCGTGGGAATTTGTTTTACATCGCCTGTATTGTTTTCATCATGTCGACAAGGCCGCCGCCCTGGAAGCTTCTTTCGCGGCCAAGGTCGATGGCATTTTTAACGAGATAATCTTTGATGTCTTCGGGAAGACCGATGAATTCGCCGCGCGTGGAGAGAATGCCCGCAATGATTCCCGAGACGTGCGGCGCTGCCATGCTGGTTCCGCTGCGCTCGAGATAATATGCGTCTTTCCTGTTCGGGTCAGGCTGGATGCGGGTGGCGAGGCTCTGATACTTGGCCACGTCCGGACCCGCGCCGCACGAGATGATGCGCTCTCCCGGCGCCAGCAGATCGGGCTTGGCACGCCCATCGGCGGTAGGCCCCTTCGACGAAAAGTAGGAGACACCGTAACGATGCGGCATGTCACGATGCGTGGCTCCCACGGTCAAGGGAAGCTCGGCATTGCCCGGATCGTTGATGGTCAGGGCAAATCCCTTTCCGGTGTTCCCCGCGGCGATCACCACGGCAACGCCCGAACGCACCAGGCGATCGACCTCAACGCAGATCGGGCTTTGTCCGCAGGCGAACCACTCCGGATCGAAGTTGTAGCCCAGGCTCATGTTCACTCCGTGTATCACGATGTTCCGGCCGTATCCGTTCAACTGCTGCACCCATTGGATCGCCGCGATGACCGTGCTGACGCTGCCTTCGCCCATCTGATCGAGCACCTTGTAGCTCAGCAGCTTGCACTGCGGAGAAACGCCCATCACCGGCGAGGAGACCACCTCTTCCGTAAATGTGATCCTGCCATCCTGATTCCTTTGCCGAGAGAGCGATACGGCGCGGTAAGCCGTGTCATCCAGCTCTCCGCCGATGATTCCCGCTACATGGGTTCCATGCCCGTAATCGTCGGTCAATTGCGCCTGAGTGAGAGGTGTGGCCTGCTTGAGCGTCGTGAAGTCCATGTGCGTAAGGCCGCTCGGCAGCACCAGATTCGCATGCTTCTGAAAGTGAGCATGAGTTCCATCGATGCCGGAGTCGAAGATAGCCCACACGATGCCTCGCCCTGTGGTCGAGAACGAGCGGCGGGCGGCATCGGCCTTCACCGTGGCGGTGGAGCGCCAGATCTGCGCCCGGAGCCTGAAGTCGGGCCAGATGTGATAAATCGTGTGCCAGTCCCTGTTTTTCCTGGCAGGCTGATCGGCGTTCTCCTCCTGCTTCCTCCTTGACTCCAGAAATTGGTGCGCTTCATCGTCTAGTTTGACCAGAGCCCGAACGGCGTAGCCCGACAGACGGGCGTACATATATTGATCGCTTAAGTCAGACTTCCACTCGTAGATGCCCTCAAAATCGCCTTCGGACTCGTGAGCCGATGCCGTAGCAGCACTTGAGATCGCCTCTTCGATCAGCGATTTCAAGCGCTTATTGGCTTCCGTCCGGCCATCTTCACAGTTCAAATTGATCTCGATCTGAACATCGTGAGCCACGCTCGGGTCGGCTTCGATCTTGGCCAGCATGGGAACGGAGATGACGGTTCGAATGAGATTGTCGGGATTAAAATATCCCCCGTCATCCACATCCGGCCGCACCCTTGAAATCAGCTGCTCATCCGCGAATGCATCAACTAACTGCGTAATCGTCGCGCCCTGCAGCCGGGCGCTTACGTAAGGATGATCGGCATCACCCTCGGACAGGATCGCTTGCTCCGTCCGGTTGGAAGAGCTGATGAGTTCCTTGATCTTTTTCCTCACGAGCCTGGATGCCGCGATGTAGGACATCGATGGCGGACGGTCATCCAGCTCTATCATCACGCGTTGAAGTGCGTTCGGGTCGTTCTCGATTCGACTCTTCAGCGAGTCAACTATCAGATCGGAATCATTCGTCATGATCACCTGCCAGGGGATTCAGTCACACTCACCCGTGAGTCCACAGGTAAGTGGACCTGATGCTGAACGCCGGCTTTTGCCGCACTGGGGTCTGCGAAAAAGGATTCTTAAAGTAAGCCAGCGGCAGACAAAGAGAAAGAGCGAAGAGACAGCCAGCGAGAAGCTGCTTCAGCGAGCACCGGGAGTCTACTGGCCGCAACACGCACTGTCAAGACTGCCCAGCCTTATTTCGCGGCTTGAGAAGCAGAACCGCTGGATATGCTTTCAAGCTCACCCGCAAGATGCTCAACGTACTCGGCTTCGCTCTCGATGGCGTGGGCCACAAGGACAATCTGAGCATCGGCATCGGAATAGCGGCGCTCCTCGATCGCCTCCCGAATTCCCGGAAGCGTCTTCGCCCCGTAGCCTGTGTACCAACCGGGAGCGTAGATCAGATGCTGCATCCATGGGCGGCGCGGCAGACCCTGTTCGCTGGTCAACTTTCTCTCGGCCAGCGCAAGCTCTTCGTTCAGTGTCTTGAGGCCGGCTTCCGAAAGCGTCTTGTCGCGCGCTCCCTGGCTTGCCTTCTTGTATTCGGCGGCGGCCTTGTCAAGCGATGCGAGTGCATTGTCCAGGGGCGCGAAGTTGAGAAACGGCGGAGCCTGCCATGCTTCCGGCGCGACCGTTGGGCGCTTCGGATCGCTCGTCAGCGCGTAGGCGTGCAAATCCAGTGCAGCCTTCCGCTCTTTGGCTTCCGTGCGCCGTGTCTCCAGTAGAGCCTTCACCTCGTTGTCATACACATGCAGCGTGTCGGCCAGCGCGGAGAAGTCATAGGGCAGCACATCGGCCTGAGCGGCGCGGAGAACCAGCGTCCCTGCTGTCTGCGCCAGAGCGCGGCCGTAGACAAAATTTGTATCCGAGAAATGTGTGTACCAATAGAAGTCGTCATAGATGGAGTGGTAAATTCCTCCGTCGTCTTCGCCCCCATAGCCGAGGTTCAGCGAGGCGATGCCGAGATGGTCAAGAAACGCAGCAAAATCGGAGCCGGAACCAAGAGCCCCGATGCGCAAATCAGCGCGGCTGCTCGCTTCCTTTCGCTGCTCGGGTGATCCATGAAGCAGCTCGAAAGCCTGCAGACGCTGCCATGCCGAGACCCCTGTCTCCGGATCGTCGATCGACCGCGCGACTTCGTTCACCAACGGCTCCAGCGAATGCGAGCCTTCGGCAAAAAGATAGCCGCGCCCGTTGCCGTCGCTGTTGATATAGACCGCCGCATGCTTGCGCAGCGCGTCGGCATGCTCTTCCGCCCACTCCGTTGAGCCGAGCAGCATCGGCTCCTCGCCATCCCATGAGAGATAAATGATCGTCCGCTTTGGCTTCCATCCGGCAGCGGCCAGTTGGCCGAGGGCTCGTGCTTCCTCGAGCAGCGCGACCTGTCCCGAGATCGGATCCTCAGCGCCGTTGACCCATGCGTCGTGATGATTGGCGCGCAACACCCAGACGTCCGGCTCCTCTGCGCCGCGCATGGTTGCGACGACGTCATAGACTGGTTTCAGGTCCCAGTTGAAGGCAAGCTGCAGATGCACCGGCGATTTGCTGGGTCCAAAGCGATAGGTCAGCGGAAGTCCGCCACGCCAGCCCTCCGGAACCGGCGGACCATTGAGCGCGGCCAGCAGCGGCTGAGCGTCTCCGTAGGAAATCGGCAGCACCGGGATCTTCGGCAGTGAAGGTGCGTCTTCGCGTTTCAGCCGCTTCGCATCCGCGGTGGCGCCAATCCCCGGCGTCAAAGGATCGCCCGGATACAGCGGCGCGTCGAGCACGCTTCCTCTCTGCACGCCCTGTTCGGGCCGCATCGGGCCGTCGGGAAAGACCGCGTCCGGCGCATAGCCGTCGTCGGCAGGGTCAGAGTAGATAATGCAGCCGACGGCGCCGTGCTCGGCAGCCAGCTTCGGCTTGATGCCGCGCCAGGAATTCCCGTAGCGCGCGATTACGATCGCGCCCTTCACTGAAATTCCGTGGCGGGCTAACTCCTCATAGTCGTCGACCAGTCCGTAATTCACGTAGATCAGCGGCGCAGTCACATCACCGTCGGGAGAGTAAGCGTTATACGTCGGCAGCTGCTCGTCTTTTTGATTGCTGGTGGGATCAACTGCGACGGCCGGTTCCTCCAGCTTTGCATGGAAGCTGTCCATCTCCAGCAACCGCGTCTTCGGCGTAGGAAAAAGCACCTGGAATGTCTCAATATGAGCGTCCCATCCCCACTGCTTGTACTGGGCCAATATCCATTCGGCATTCTGCTTGTCGTACGGCGAGCCGACATGATGCGGCCGGGCGCTGAGCAGCTTCATATTGGCGCGCATCCGGTCGGGATCGGGAATAGCCTGAAAGCGCTTCTCCAGGTCGAGCTCGGTTTTCGCGGTTGTTTGCGAGAACCCCAGCAACGTCGAAGCGATCGGCTGCTGGGCTGAACCTGCGGGCAGCAGGCACAGAGCGGACAAAAAGATCACGGCGTAGCGCAACGTTCCTCCTCGATCACTGCAACTTAATTTTTGGATTTTTCCGGGGCCGGTTTTGTCTGCCGTAATAGTACTATCCGTCAGAAGGCCGCCATGCCTTCGTTGCGAGGCGCCGGCAGCCTATTTCTTCTTCGACCGTGGCCCGGGCGGCCTGATCTTGCGGCTGCTCTCCATCACGGCCGCATCCAGTCTCTCGCCTATCGCTGTGAAAGCGGGGGTTGGTCCCGCCCACCGCAACTCATCCACGTTGTCGAAAAGAGGAATGTCGATCCGCAGAGTGGCGAGCGTTCGAAATAAGAGAGCGCGCTCCCGTTCGCGAGAGAGCGTGGCCGCCAGGGTGCCTGCGCTTGCGGCATTCACGCGCCACTCGCCGCTGTCGGCGGGAATAGATTCGAGATGAGCAAATTTGGCAAGAACAGCAGCAGCAGATTTTGCGCCCCAGCCCGGCAGGCCCGGATAGCCGTCGGCAGAATCCCCCACCAGCGCAAGGTAATCGGGGATGGACACAGGCGGAACGCCGAATTTCCCGATGACGCCGGCTTCGTCGTAAATCACGCGCGTCCGGCGATTCAGCTGGACAATGCGTGAGCCGCGGACACATTGGGCAAGATCCTTGTCCGGAGTGCAGATGACCACCTGTTCGACCCGCGCATCCCGGGCGGCAATCGCCGCTCCCGCCGCCAGCGCGTCGTCCGCCTCGAACTCAACCATCGGCCAGACAACAATACCCGCCGCCGACAGAACTTCTTCCAGCAGCGGGAACTGCTCCAGGAGATCGGGCTCGACGCCTTCGCCCGTCTTGTACCCCGGCCACAATGCATTGCGAAAGGACTCAATGACCTTATCGGTCGCAACGGCAATGTGCGTGGCTCCTTCCTTAAGCATGCCCAGCACCGAGCCAACGACGCCTCGGACGGCTGCAACTTCGCGCCCCTCCGCGTCTCGCATCGACGGCAGCGCATAATAGTGCCGGAACAGCTCGTATGTGCCGTCGAGCAGATGGACCTTCAAGGCATAACTCCGAGACTCAATCAACTATAAGGTGTTCTGCCTTTACGGGCGGCGACGAAGGACGCAACCGCTGCAAGCTTATCTGTCGCCATCGGTAGCCGGTAAATGCTTGACAAGCCCCCGGCAATCGCTTACAAACATCACATTTTCGGGGCTCGCTCCGATATCTGCTGTAGTGGTTTTGAACCGCGCGCCATCCCCCCGTTGGCTGCTCCTGATCTATTGACTGCTCCAGGTCTGAGGAAGAGAAAGATGTCGGACCTCATCAGGCGAGATCGAAGGTCGATCCTTGACTTGTCGCGTAATGTGTTGAATGAAATCAGGCGTGAGGGACAATGTATTACGTAAATCGCAATGGACAGCAATACGGCCCATACTCGGAAGAAACCATCCGTCGTTATCTGGCTGAAGGATCGCTGTTGGCATCGGATAGCGCGCGCAGCGAAGGGGCTCAGTCCTGGCAGCCTCTTGGACAGATTGTCCAGTACACGCCCTTGTCCGCACGACCGCCGGCAGTCCCCCCTCCATCCATTCAACCAGGTGCTGGTACCCAGATCGTCCCTCCCGATCTGCACTGGGCCATCGTGCTGCTTCTGTCCTGCACCGTGATATTTCCGCTCATCTGGGCTTTCGTGCAGGCAAACTGGGCGCGGAAGATCGATCCTGGGAGTAAGGCAACCATCCTTTACGCATTCTGGGCGGTGGGTGAGGTCATCCTGCTTATCTTGGATGCGGCGATATTCGTCGCCATTGCAAACAACGATCTTCAGTCTGTTCAGAGCATGAGTGTGGCGCTATGGCTGGTGGCCCTTCCCACGTGGGTGCTTTTTCTCCTCGCCGTGTTCAGCATCAGGAAGTCGATGGTGAATTACTACAACACGGTCGAGCCCATTCAACTTCGGCTGAGCGGCGTGATGACCTTCTTCTTTTCGATTCTGTATCTCCAATATCACATGTCGCGGATCGCAAAATGGAAGCAGACCGGCGTCCTGTCCGCCTGACATCGAACCGGCTGCCCCGCAGCTATTGCGCCGGACAGGTGAAATTGATTGAGTAGTCGCCGAACGCGCTCGGATTTTTGGTGAACATCTTCACCGTCCTCTGATTCGCTCCCGTGACCGCTTTGCCTTCAACCTGAAAGAACAGGGGATCGCTGGGCAACGTCTCAGAGTCCGCATTCGACTCGTCGTTGCCGTTCCACACCGATTGGCCATCCAGCGATTCGGCGTAAGCATAGAGCACACGATTATTCGTCACCAGGTGCGAATCGATCGTTTGTCCGGGGCCGACGATGCGCCATCCTACCGTTCCCCATTTCGCGTCATTCGGTACCTTAATCTGAAAAGTGACTGCGACCTTGATCGTTCGCGGGCATTCGTTTTTGAGGTAAAGCGTGACGATACCGGGCGTGAGCTTGGTCGAGATGTCATCCATCATCACATCGAGCGCCGCCCATTCTGCCGCGACCTCTGACGATTGATAGGTGTTGGAGCGCTCTTCGGCCAGAAACGTCGAGTATTTCGGCGATTTTTCCGGATGATCATAGACATCCGGCGCGTCATCAGTCTTTGGCGAAACAAGACCCTGCAGCTGGGGACTGGTCTGCGGCGGCTCCGTCTGAGCCGATCCCCCTCCGTTCGGCGCAGGCAGTGGCTGTTCCGCGGGACCGGGAGTATTGCTACCGGACGGCGAACTTCCGCCAGAGCTAGAGGGGTTATCAGAGGTCTGCGCCGTGGGCCCGCTGGAGCCCGGTTCGGTTGGGTGCGAGGAAGAGGTTTTCACGATCAGCCAGATCACGGCGATCCCGATGACCGCGGCAATGACTACGAGGGCCCCGATCTGAGCGCCGCTCAGGCCTCCCGGTTTCACCGGAGGCGGTGGCAGAGGCGGTGGCGGTGGATAGATCGGCCCGCCGGATGGACCGGGCCGTGGAGGAGTCGGCGGTGTGGGCGGAGGTGGTGGCGGGGGAGTTGGCGGCGGCGGGGGTGGTGGCGGTGGAGCATCCTTGCCAGCCGGCGGATAGGCGGGCGGCTGCGGCGGTGGGGAAACCTGCGTCCCCATGAGCGCCTGCTGGAATAGATCCACCGTCTGAAAGCGGTTCGCGGCGCTCACAGCCATGGCTTTCAGCAGTGCCGATTCAATGAGCGGCGGTACATCCCTTGCAATCCGCGACGGAGGCGTCAGATCATCTTCCGCCATGCGGTCCGGAGCCGAAGGCGGCACCTGCCCGGTGATGCAGCGATAGAGCGTCGCCCCGACCGCGTAGACATCCGTCCAGGGACCCTGCTTGCCGCGCGTCCGGTACTGCTCTTCCGGAGCGAAGCCCGGCTTGAGGATCATCGAGAGGCTCTGGCTCTGCTCGCCGATGGCGTAGCGCGCTGCGCCGAAGTCGAGGAGCTTCACGTGCCCCTGGCGGGTAAGAAAGATGTTGTCCGGGCTCACATCGCGGTGCAGCAGGCCGTGCTTGTGCACCTCGCGCAGGGCGTCCATGACCGGCAGCATGATCTGAATGGCGGTGTTGTAGGGAATGCGTCCGCCCTGGTTGGCCAGGTACTGCTTCAGCGTCATGCCTTCCAGGTACGCCATGACCAGATAGGCCGTGCCATTCGCCTCGGCATAGTCTGAGATCGAGACGATGCACGGGTGGCTCTCAAACTGGGCGAGCGATTTGGCTTCTTCGAGAAAGCGCTTCAATCCGGCAACATACTGCAGCTGGCGGTCGCCGCCGTGCGAGCGGACGGTGATGCGGTCAATCTGGCGGGTACACTGCTCCATCGGCATGTACTCTTTGATCGCAACCGGCCGGTCGAGCCGGAGGTCGCGGGCCAGATAGGTCACGCCGAAGCCGCCCTGGCCGAGCACACGGCCCATGTAGTACCGGGTGAGCAGGACGTAGTGCCGCGGCAGATGGGCCTGCATCTCCGGCTGATCGGCATCGTTCCAATGGCAGGTCGGGCAACGCCCGACAGCGGTCACGCGCGCCATGCATCCGGCACAATAACGTTGCGTCTCCCCAGACACGTTTACTCCCCTCGCGTTTGAATGCTACTCCGTCTAGCGGTTCTGTTTACTAATGCGTATTTCATCGTTCGTATGGGTGTCTCTCTAAGAATGATTTCCTCCGACCCACCTGGCAATTCTTGCGGAAAACATCGCCACGAGCATTCCGGCGACCCAGACAAAATAGCCCTCACGCGGCGGAGACGTCTTGAAAACGAGCCACGGGGCGATGTTCAGGACCAGCAGAATCCAGGAAAATACGGTGGCCGCCTCGCGCAGACTTGCCTTTGTTCTCAGCAGCAGGTGGAGGATGAAGACAGGATTGATCAGCGCGGAAAACAGCATGCCCAACTCGAAGACAGCATTCTTGGCAGGGTCGGCGGCGCCGTGTTTTATCCAGTCCCAGGGATAATAAAAGGCTAATATGGCACACTGCCATCCGCGAAAAACCGGCTGGCCAGGTATGACGATCAGAAAGAAACTCACGGCATAAGCCACTATGCCTAGAAATAGAAAATAAGGACCGATCGCGGTCTTGCGGCTGCTCTGAGCTGCGGGTCCGACAACTTCTGGCTTCACCTCAGGCACAACGCGTTTGACCGGTTCGGTCCCCACTGCCTGCAAGAGCGCCTGCTGGAACTCCTCGATCGACTGATAGCGGTCGGCGGCCCGAACAGCCATCCCCTTCAGGACCACCGCCTCAACAGCGTGCGGCAGGTCCCCACAGAAGCTTGAGGGCCACGCCAGTTCATCCTCGGCCAGTCGGTCGGGAGCAGACGGCGGCACCTGACCGGTGATGCACTGGTAAAGCGTCGTGGCAGCCGCATAAACATCCGTCCAGGGACCCTGCTTGCCGCGCGTGCGATACTGCTCCTCCGGCGCATAGCCGGGCTTCAGAACCATCGACAGGCTTTTGCTGTGCTCGCCGATGGCATAGCGGGCCGCTCCGAAATCGATCACCTTCACCTGGCCCCGGCGCGTGATCATGATGTTGCCGGGGCTGATATCGCGATGCAGAAGACCCTGGCTGTGCGTCTCGCGCAAAGCATCCATGACCGGCATCATGGTTTCAACCGCCGTCCTCCAGGCCAGCCGGCCTCCCTGCTCGGCGAGATACTGCTTCAGCGACACTCCCTCGATGTAGGACATCACCAGGTAAGCCGTGCCGTTCGCCTCGGCGGAATCCGTGACGGAGACGATATTCGCATGGCCTTCGAACTGGGCCAGCGCATGAGCTTCCTTGAGAAACCCCTCCAGGCCATGCTGAAACTGCTCCGCCTTTTCGCCGGTGTGCGAGCGGATGGTCACCCGGTCGGTCAGCCGCGAACACTGCTCCGCCGGCAGATATTCCTTCACCGCAACCGGGCGTTCGAGCCGCATATCGCGCGCGAGGTAGGTGACCCCGAATCCTCCCTGCCCAAGCACACGGCCGATGTAGTAGCGGTCCATCAGCAGATAGTGCCGGGGGAGGTGCGCATGCATCTCCGGCAGCTCCGCGTCGTCCCACTGGCATTGAGCGCAACGGCCCGCCGGCTTCGCCGTGGTAACGCATCCCGCGCAATACTGCTTCGACTGGGCCATGGTGCTCATCGAAGCCCCTCTGGTCCGCACTGATTCGACAACGTGGCTATCGCGCCCATACCTCTACCCTTCGGTTCTTGTTGCGCCCTTCGTCGGTCGTGTTGTCCGCGACCGGAATAGCGGAGGAGAATCCTGCCGATTCGACTGTTATTCCATACGGCTTCAGCGCGTCGGCGACCACCTTGGCCCGCTCTTCGGAGAGCTCCTGATTCTTTTGCGGCAGCCCTTTGCTGTCGGCGAATCCCAGCACCTGTACGTTGTGAATGCCGCTCTGATTGAGCGCCGCGATGACGCGCGGAATATCGGCGAGCGCCTTGTTATCGAGCGTGGTCACGTTGGGGAGAAAGCGGAAATCGAGGCTCATGCGGCGCAGTCCCGTGACCCGCGCCTTATAGTCGGGGGGCGCGTCGGCGGGGATAGGAAATTCCTCGAAATGCGGCGTCTGGGTGACGTAGCCCACATCCGCAACAATCTTCTGGCCCTCCGGCCCCAGGGCAAAGTCGACGAACTTCCGCGCCATGTCCGTCGGGTTTGCAGGCACGTAAAGGAACAGACGGCGGGAGAGGATGTAATCCTCCGTAGCGACGGTAAATTGAGATGGGATCAAAGGGGTGGTTCCGGGACCGTCCGAGATCTGGAGCGCCTTGTCCGAGGCGATCTGGGCCAGCCCCACGTAGCCAATCCCGCCCGGATCGGAGGAGATCGCCGTCGCAATGTCGTCGCCGTTGTTCTCGGTTGTCAAACCCGACGCGAAGCCTTTTTTGTCTCCGCCGAGAACCAGGGTCACGAACGTGTCGAAGGTGCCGGATTCGGAGTTACGTCCATAGAGATGAATCGGCACGGATGGACCGCCGACCTGGTCCCAGTTGGCGATATTGCCGCGAAAGATCTGCCCGATCTGCTGGCGGGTGAGATTCGAAACTGGATTGCTCTTGTTGACGATCACCGCCAGTCCGTCCAGCGCCACTACATTTTCCTGGCCGGGGGCTCGCATGTCGCCCTTATCCTGCAGAAGCTTTACCTCCTGGTCGGTGATGGGGCGCGAGGCCATGCCGATGTCGGCCCGAGAGGCAGCCAGCGCTTTGAAGGAGTTTCCGGAGCCGTTGGCCACAACCGAGAAATTCACCGGACGCCAATGCCCCGGCATCCTTGCCTGAACATCACGGTGCGCCTTGTTGTCCCCTGTGCCCGGCACTTCTTTGATGTCTTCCGCACCCTGGCTCTTCAGGAATGCCTCCAGCAGGCGGGGCGCCAGCTCGTCCCCCACCGTTGTCGAGCCTTCCAGGCGGAGGACCGTTTCCGGCGGGAGGAAGAATAAATAGTAAGACGCCGCCGCGCCTCCAAGAAGCAGAACAACAAGAGCGATCCAGATTGCTGCCCGGCTTTTGCCCTTGACACGCGGCTCGCGAGGCGACGGGGGCGGCGGAACCGGAGGCTGTGGAACCGGGGCAGCCGCCGGCTTTACCGGCACGAAGGGCGATGAAGCCGGCCCAGCGGCAGGCGGCCCTACTTTGATATCCGAGATTCGCGAGACGCCAGCGGCTGTTGCGCCAAGACCAGCGCCAAGAGCAGCGCCGATGGCTGGAGACTGCGAGACACCGTCAGCCCTTGCGCCGACGGCAGGAAACGGAGGCGCTGGCTGCCGGCCAAGCAGCGCCTGCTGAAACTCCTCGATCGACTGAAATCGATCTACGGCGCGGACAGCCATGCCCTTCACCACAGCAGCTTCGATCGCCGTCGGAAGCTCCGGGCAGTATGTCGAGGGCGGCAGCATCTCGTCGTCCACCATGCGATCCGGCGCGGCCGGCGGCGTCTGGCCGGTGATGCACTGATAGAGCGTCGCCGCCGTGGCATAGACGTCCGTCCACGGGCCCTGCTTGCCGCGCGTGCGATATTGCTCTTCCGGCGCGTAGCCCGGCTTAAGGACCATCGACAGGCTCTTGCTATGTTCGCCGATGGCATACCGCGCCGCGCCAAAGTCCACCAACTTCACCTGCCCCTGCCGCGTAATCATGATGTTGCTCGGGCTGATGTCGCGATGCAGCATGCCGTGCCGGTGAATCTCGCGCAAGGCATCCATCACCGCCATCATGAGCTCAATCGCGGTCTTGTAGGCAATGCGCCCGCCCTGCTTCGCGAGATAATCCTTCAGGGATATCCCCTCGACATAGGTCATCACCAGGTACGCGGTTCCATTGGCCTCCATGAAGTCGGTCACTGCAACAATGTTGGCGTGGCCGTCGAGCGTTGCGAGCGCCTGCGCTTCCTTGAGAAAGCCCTGCAGCCCGTGCTGGAACTGCTCGGTTTTCTCCCCGCCATGCGAATGAATCGTCATCCGGTCGGTGAGGCGAGAGCACTGCTCCATGGGCAGGTACTCCTTGATGGCGACCGGACGCCCCAGCTTCAGGTCCCGCGCCAGGTATGTGACACCGAAGCCGCCCTGACCGAGCACCCGGCCAATGTAGTAGCGGCCCAGCAAACGGTGGTGTCGAGGCAGGTGGGTTTGCATCTCCGGATGCGCGGCATCGTCCCATCTGCACGTGTTGCAGGGCCCGACTACGGTCACGCGGGTGATGCATCCCGCACAGTAACGATCGCCTTGCGCTAAGCTGCTCATTGCTTCTCCACGTTGAATTCCGCTGGGCTACCGTTCACAGCCGCTCTCCGCCATGTGGTTGCGCGCTCGCCCTATTGGCTTGAAGGACCCGGTCAGGAAAAGAAACCAGAGAGTCGCCGTCGCCTGCCGGCTCGGTTGCGGCTCCTGTTCTTCGGTTAAAGAAATTCATGATGCCAGGCTTTCGTCCAGCGGCAATAAAGGCTGCCCATGCCAGCAGGATGAGGGGAAAAAGGACGAAGACCGTCAGCTGTAGCAACCGGTACTGGAGGCGGCCGCGTCGCACGGGAACAGCCACCGCGCCATTTCGGGCGGGCGCAGTAGCAGTAGCAGGAGCGGGCGCTGCCAGAACAGGCAAGCCGTCGCCGATGACGGCCACTGCCGTGTAGTTGTCGTGGGTCCCGTCCACGCGCTCCTGTAGGCGCGTTTCCATATGCGCCAGCCACTCTTCCGGATGCTTGGCCTTGGCGAAGTCCAGTTCCATTTCGAGCTCATAGACATAGTCCCAGAGCCCGTCGGTGCAGAGCAGAAATGCATCTCCCTGGGCCAGGGGGATCGGCTGTGCGACGACCGTGGAACGAGCCGTCTGCTCCTCGCCGAGAGAGCGCAGCAGCCGCGCCCGGTCTTCGTGATGGCGGATATCGAAAATCGTGATTTCGCCCGCATCGACGAGGTTCTGCGGCACGCTGTGGTCTTTTGTCTGGCTGATGATCTTGCCCCCGCGCAGATGGTAGAGGCGTGAATCTCCCACATGTCCCCAGACGGCGTGCGTCGCATTCGCAATCAGCATGACGATCGTCGTGCGCATGCGCGCCAGCGCGGGCTGCGCCACCTGCTGCTGAAGCACCGCCTGGTGGGCCGCTTCAATATGCGCGCGCACCGCATCGGGACTCAGCGACGGGTCGGCGAGAAAGCTTCTCACCGCTGCCTCGCAGGCGATCCGCGAGGCATCCGCGCCGCCCCCATGGCCTCCCAGGCCGTCCGCCACTACCCAGCACGCGGTGTCGTTGGCCACCGCCGAGAGCGTGTGGTCCTCGTTGTAGCCACGGCCGCCGCGATTGCTGATGTGTGCTGCTGTAAAGCAAGAGCGCATTGCCAAATCTCCTAAGTCACCTGGAACATGTTGTTGCGGCTGCCGAGGTAAAAACGGCCGTTCGTCGAGAGCACGCGCGATTCACCGCTTCTCAACCGTTCGCCGTTTTCAAGAAATGTGCCATTCATCGAACCGCAGTCTTCCAGGATCACGCCGCCGGCCTGGCGGTCGAAGCGAATCGTGCAGTGGCGCTTTGAAACCAGGTTGTCGCTGGCCTTGAAAACGATCTGGCTGCTCTTCGGATCGCGTCCCAGCGTGATCGCTTCCCGGGAGAGCGGAAACTCCATGCCCGCGTGCGTCCCGGAGATGCCGCGCAGCCGTGGCCCTGACGAATCGCTGAACGTCGAGCGGCTCTCGTAATTCGGGCGCGTCTCGAAGACCGGCCGCGTCTCGAAAACCTGGCGAGTCTGAGGCGGCAGAACCGGCGGAGTCGGAGGCGGCGGATTGTAAACAACCGGCGGCGGCAGAGGAGGTGGCTCAGGCTTGCGGCGGGCAAGGCTGAAGATGAGAATGGCTACCACAATCACGAAGGCCGCCGCCCCGCCCGCAATCAACATCAACCGTGTGGAAGAACCATTATTGGGAGTTACAACCGGCGGTGTCCGGTTGTTACTGGCATTGGCGCCAAGACCGGTCCCCAGCGACTGCTGTGGAGGAGGATTCACCTGCGCGCCGCCAGCCCCGGCTCCGGCGCCTCCACAGGGGGTCGATTCCACCTGCACGGGAATATTATTCTGCTGCAGCAGATCAATCAGCTCATCGGCCTGGATCGCCCAGGCGATGTTCTCTCCAAGAGGCACGCGCTGGGTGGTCGGCTGGCCGTCAGGCCCAACCACGACCGCGTTGACCAGAGACTTCAGCGAAGTGATTCCAATGACCCGCCCGCATTGGTCGAAGAGCGGCCCCCCGGAGTTGCCGGGATTGACGGCCGCGCTGATCTGGTACATGCCCTCGCCGTTCTCCTGAATGAATCCGCTGATGATGCCCTGCGTGAAGCTCACCTCCATCAGGTTGTCAATGGACCCACCGAGGTTGGCGGCGCCAGGAAAGCCGGCGGCCAGCACGGGCTCAAGTTTGTGGACATTCGCCCGGGTGGCAAAAACCACCGGGGTCAGCCCGCTCGACTCCGCGAGCTTCAGCACGGCGATGTCCTTTTCCGGCGACTTCACGACAAAGCCGGTCACGTCATTCTCCATGAACCGCCCATACCGGCTGAGGACCTTGACCTCCTCCGCGTCCGCGACAACGTGATAGTTGGTCACGATGTACTTATCGCCAATCACAAAGCCGCTTCCTTCCCCCAGGCTCTCGCCGTGCTTTGCAATGATTCTCACGGTCGAGTGCTCCATGCGATCGCTCAGGTCCGCCTGAGGGCTGGCCACACCGGCCCCTATTGTCAGGCTGAAGATCAGAGTCATCATGAATCGCCGATTCATTGTGTTTGTTCCTTTCATTAATCGTCGTCCTGGTCGGGGTGGGCCGGCTGATCCGGCGGGGTCGGCTGCTTGTGTTTGGCGGGCTTCGTTTCCTTCTTTTGGCTGCTCTTTGCGCTCGTGGCGTTGCGTTGCGTGTTATGAGTTTGCGGCGGCTTCGAAGTCGTTGCCGGGGCCGGGGCCGCTGAATTGCCGCCCGCCGTGGAACCCTGCGGCGCGATAGTCGGGCTCGTCTTTGGCGACGGCGTTTCCGTGCCTGAGCCTTCCGCCTGAGGCGCTGCCGAGCCCTGAGGCTGCGGTTGCGGCTGACCCGGTTGCGTTGGCGTTGTCTGAGTTGGCGGTGGCGTAACGTTCGGGTTGCTACCCTCCGCGGATGCGGCATGACCATCCAGCGGCATTACAGGGGGAATCCTGCCAGCGGTCGTACCCTGCGTGTTGCCCGCCCCTGCGCCCGATTGCGGCCCGTGACCGCGAAGGTCTCCCGTCGGCCCACGAACACCGGTACTGGGGCTCGGGTTTGTTCCGGCTGGATGTGCAACAACACCCCCGGACCTTGTTCCCGTTCCCGGCGGAGGGATAGGCTTTCCGTCCTTACCGTGATCAGACGTTACCGTTGAACTTTTTGCGGGATCCGGCTTGGTGTGCGCTTTGACGTCGATTTTCTTAGTCCAGGGATGGATGAGATACAACCCTATGCCGGCGGCCAGCAGCACTTCCAGGCCGAACACCGTGACCATAGCGGCGCCACGCCCCTTCGGCGGAGGTGCGGCGGTGGCCTCTGCCCCTGGGGCAGCCAACCGCACCGAGTTGCCTGTATCGCGAAGCTGAATGGCGATCACCGTCAGGTTGTCCTGCCCGGGATTGTTCTTCGCCAGCGTTGCCGCCTTGATCGCATCGCATGCCGCGCCGGGCGGCGCGCTTTGGAAGGCGCCTGCCATTTCCTCTTCGCCAATCATGCGGTAGACCCCGTCGGTGCAGGCCAGGAAAATGTCGTCCGGCTCCAGCGGAAAGGGGCGCAGCGACACATCGTAGGATGGGACCTCGGGAAGCCCGAGGTAGCTGGTGAGGTGCGGCGCCTGCGGATCGGCCTGGGCCTGCTGGCGATCCATCCGCCCGGCGGCGACCTCAGGCCACAGGTCCGCTCCATATGTATGATCGGCATTCACGCGCGCCAGATGCCCCTGCCGGAGGACATACATACGGCTGTCGCCTGCCGATATCCAGTAAAGAGAGGTATTGTGAATGACACCGGCGACAAGAGTCGTCCCGGTGCTCTCTTCCGTTCCCATCTGCTGTGCAACCGCTTTGACGGCGGCATTCGCCTCGGAGAGGCTGCGCGTTAATGCTGCGGGAATCTGTTCGGCGATCGTTTTCCTGGAGTAGGCAGCGAGAAACGCGGCCACTGCGGCGCCGCTTGCCTGCCGGCCTCCCTCCAGGCCGCCCATGCCGTCGGCGATTATCCCCAGCAGCCCGCCGTGAGCGACAAATGTCTTGTCCGCCGGGTCGGAGAAGGCAAAGGAATCCTGCTGCTCGCGGCGCGCGCCGATATGTTGCGCATTGGCTGGAATGTATTTCAGCATTGCTTGCCGGTCTCCTGAACCGCGTTCTTAGTGCTAAAGCCTTCCCATGATGCCCAGTGCCAGTTGAAAGAGATCCTGCGTATGCACGAGGGCGTGACCGGTCGCGCCCTTCAGCACGCCCCACAGAAAGCCCACAACGAAGCCGATCGCTATGAACCCGAGAAAACAGAGGAGGCTGATCCCGAAGGCCGTCCCGAATGAGGCGCGCTCACCTCCCCGTTGAAGGTGTTCTTCGACCGCATCTCCCTGTATATGTTTTGCGATCAGGCCCATAAGGACGATCAGGACAATATTGATTGCTCCCGATATCGGCAGTGGAGGAGTGCCGTTAAAGATGATCAGCAGGATGAACACCTCCAGGGCGGGCAAGCCGATTCCCCACGCGATGGTCTTGCGCGCGGCGCTTTCATTCCCGAGGCGGCGATCGTTGATCGACATGATGACGCACCCGCCTAACACGCCGCCCAGCCAGCTAGCGAGTGCCACGGCGCCCGCGGTATAGAGCGGCTGGGAGGCGCGTCCCGCCGGCTGCAGCGACGGATCTGTGCCAAAGGCCGCAAACATCGGCGGAGGCGGTGGTGGCGGCGCTGAATCAGCCGGAGCGAGTGGCGGAGCGTAGCCGGAAAATCTCGGTGGTGGTGGCGGAGGCGCGATTGGTGGCGGGAGGAGGAGGCGCGATTCCCGAACTCCGCGGGGGCAGCGGTGGAGGTATGGCAGCCTTGTTCAGCAAAGCCAGCTGAAAAGCTTCGACGCTCTGGAAACGCTCTGCCGCGCGAACCGCCATTCCCTTCAGAACGGCCGATTCGATGTAGAGCGGCAGTTCGGGGCAGGCGGCCGATGGCCGTTGCAGGTCGTCTTCTGCAAGCCTGTCCGCCGAGGAGATCGGCCGGATTCCGGTGATGCATTGGTAGAGCGTGGCGGCGACCGCATACACATCCGTCCACGGGCCCTGTTTCCCCCGGGTCTGGTACTGTTCATGGGGCGCGTAGCCGTGTTTCAGGACGACCGACAGGCTTTGGCTCTGCTCGCCGATCGCGTATCGCGCCGCTCCAAAATCCAGGAGCTTCACCTGACCCTGGCGCGTAAGCATGATGTTGTCGGGACTGACATCGCGGTGCAGAAGCCCGTGCCGGTGCACTTCACGCAGCGCATCCATCACCGGCATCAGGGCTTCAATCGCCGTTTTATAAGGAAGACGCCCGCCATGGCTCGCCAGGTAATCTTTCAGGGTCACGCCATCCTGATAGCTCATGACCATGTACGCGGTGCCGTTGGCCTCGGCCACGTCGGTGATGGGGACGATGCAGGGGTGGTTCTCAAATTTCGCCAGCGTCCGCGCCTCTTCAAGGAAGCGCGTAAGCCCCCATCGAAATTGAGCCTCTTTGTCGCCGCTGTGCGAACGGACCGTGACGCGATCGAGCAGGCGAGTGCACTGCTCCGACGGCAGAAACTCCTTGATTGCCATCAGGCGGTCGAGGCGCAGGTCGCGAGCGAGATAGGTCACTCCGAAACCACCCTGTCCCAGCACCCGGCCAATATAGTAGCGGTCCAGCAACAGATAATGCCGCGCCAGGTGATTCTGCGTCTCCGGATGATCGCCGTCATTCCAGCGGCAGCTCGCGCACGTGCCGGAAACATTGGGCATCGTCATGCACCCCGCGCAGAACCGGCTCGCCTGTGCTGTCGTGCTCATCTCTTACCTGGTTTCTGGTTGGCCACGCTTTGCATTTGCGCCTGTACATCCTGCAGACTCTCGCATCCATATTTCTCACCCATAGAGCAGGTTTTTCTATATAGCATCGCTGCGGTCTCCAGATCTGTGGCCATTCCCTGACCAAGGGCATACATATTTCCCAGATCCCAACAAGCAAGTGAATTACCGCCGCTGCAGGCCTTGGAAAGAAGCGATCGCGCACGCTGAAAATCGCGCGCGTTATCCTCGTGTAGAGGATCACTGCTGGGATCCCAGGACAAAGGATTGAGAGCTCTTCCTCGATAGAACTCACCAACCGCTCTGCATCCGCCTGAGTCACCACGAGCGCATGCTGTGTAGAACAAGAACACATGGGTCGCAGGCGCAGACCGATCGAGTTCGTAACCGAAGTGAGTAATCCATGATGCGGGCAGAGCAGCCAGCAGCACAACCGGAAGCCCTACCAGAAACACAACAACAGACGCAGCAATCCGTCCCCATCTGCGTGGGCGGCTTACAATCTTGCCATCCTTAATTTCGCCCTTGCTGTCCGAAGGCTTCGAGTTTTGGCCTTCCTTTACCGGAAGCCCTTCGGTCTCCTGCTTTTTATCGGGTTGTTCTTGCTCGCCGACCTCTCCTGCAACAGCGCTTGCTGGAACTCTTCAACTGTCTGGAAGCGATCAGAAGCGCGAACTGCGAGACCCTTCAGAATGGCCGCTTCCACCGCTGGAGGTAAGTCATTGCACAGGACTGACGGCCGGATCAGCTCATCCTCTGCCAGTCGATCCGGCGCGGTCGGCGGAAGCTCGCCAGTAATGCATCGATAGAGCGTCGCCGCCACCGCGTATACATCTGTCCACGAGCCCTGCTTGCCCCGGGTCCGATACTGTTCCTCCGGAGCATAGCCCTGTTTCACGATCATCGACAGGCTTTTGCTTTGTTCTCCGATCGCATATCTGGCAGCTCCAAAATCCACCACCTTTACCTGACCCTTGCGCGTGATCATGATGTTGCCCGGGCTGATGTCCCGATGTAGCAATCCGTGGCTGTGCATCTCCCGTAACGCGTCGAGAACAGGCAGCAGGATATCGATCGCGGTTCTATAGTCAATGCGGTTATTGTGATCGTCGAGATACTGCTTGAGGGAAATTCCGTCTACATACGACATCACCAGATAGACGGTCCCATTGGTTTCTGCGAAATCTGTGACGGAAACAATGTTGGGATAGTCTCCCAGCATCGCCAGAGCTCTTGCCTCATTCAGGAAGCTTTGCAACCCATATCGGAATAACTCCGCGTTCTCGCTGTGCGGGAGAACAGTTACGCGATCGAGCAGGCGTGTGCACTGAGTAGCCGGCAGATACTCTTTCACCGCCACTGTTCTCTCTAGCTTCAAATCGCGGGCCAGGTAGGTCACTCCGAACCCACCCTGACCCAGGACCCGGCCGATATAATAACGGCCCGCCAGCAGATAATGCCGGGGCAGATGTGTCTGCGTCTCTGGATGGTTGTCGTCGTTCCACCGGCAGTTCGCGCATGTGCCGGAAACATCGGGGGCGGTCATGCACCCCGCGCAGAACCGGCTCGCCTGTGCTGTCGTGCTCATCTTGCCCTCGCCTCGAACCTTGCCACTCTCGTCACGTCTGCCTGAAAGCTGAGCCCGTCGCGGTCAGCCGTAAATCTTCACGCGAAACTCAACCCGGCCCAGTGAAATCAAATCGCCGGACTCCAGCCGTTGCCGCACTTTCACCGGCACTCCGTTGATGGAAGTCCCGTAGGTCGAGCTCAAATCGGTCAAAAGCACGCGCCCGTCGAGCATTTCCAGCTCACAATGCTGACCGGATACCTCCTGGTCGGGGATTCTCAATCCGGCGGCCGCCGATCTTCCGATAATCAACCGGTCGACCAGTTTTCCCGAATAGCTGTTTTCAACACCGCTCTTCTGGTCGCGCCGCATGAGCTCGATCCTGGTGCCCGGACGATTGTCGAGAATCACAGAATCGCCGCTCAGTGAAACCGTCGCGCCGGCCCCGCCCAGCGATACCGTGGGATCGGCCGAGATCATCGGCATGGTCGAGAAAGGCGAAATCAGCGGTACCGTCGTGGTCGGCGGCGCCGTCGGCTCGAAGGCGATCTCCGGTTCGGTCGTCGGAGGCGGCGGTTCCGCTTCCTCCTTCGCCTTTGGCCGCAGGAAAATAATGCCCAGGATAACCAGAAGCAGGACCGCAGCTCCTCCGCCCGCGTAAACGGGCCACGATAACCGCTTCCACCATGGCTTCTTTGGTTGAGCGTGAGCCGGCGGCGGAGCCACGGCGTTGACCACAACGTTGGCCTGATCGGCCAGCGACTGCCCCTGCACCGTAACCTGAATCTGCAGCGCCACGATGCGGCCGCTTGCCGGGCAGGAGGCGCAGTTAAGCTGAGCCACCCACACCCGCGCGATGCGGTCATGGATCTGCGTGTAGGCCGTATCGACTGTATCGGGCACGGCCTCGTAATAAGCTCCGCCGGAGAGCACGGCATAGCGGTGCAGGACCTCGAGGTACTGTGCCCTCTCGCTCTTCGGCAGATTGCTGGCTCCGATCGCATAAATCGGTATGCGGTTTTCCTGCAGATTGCGCAGGACGTCGTCCGTCGTCAATCCGCTGCCTTCGTCTTTTCCGTCGCTGAGAATGACGATGGCGCGCCGCGATGGCAGGCCCGCACCCTTGAGGCGTGCCAGCGTGAGACCCTTCTCCAGCCCCTCATTCAGGTGCGTCATCGCCGCTTTATTGGTGAGTCCGGAAACCACCTTGTCCAGAGCGGCTTTGTCGCCGGTGTACCCGGCGGCGACATCGGTCCCCGTGCCAAAGGTGATAATTGCGGCCTGGTCCTTGGCATCCATGTGCTTGATGAAGGCCTGCAGCGCGCTCTTTACTTTGCCGAACTCCGCCGGCGACTCGGACTCCGAGACATCGACCAGAAACACATACGCGACTCCCTCGCCCGTGGCAGAAAACGGCTTCATGGAACTCACCGGAACCGGCTGGCCGTCCAGAGTGGCCTGAATCGCCGAAGCCTGCAGTCCGGTGACAGGGGTATCGGCCTTGCCGCGCACATCGATGTAGGCCTCCAGCGTCGGGGGTTTGACCACGACCTGACTGATCGCCACGCGCTCCAGGTTCTGTGCCTGCAGCGCCGTCAGCGAACAGCACATCATGAAGGCTGCCAGTGCTTTCACTGCCATTCGAATGCCTCGCCGCAGAAGGGAACAAAAATCAGTTTTGTTACTCCTAACTCGATGACGTCATAAGCCCGGAGCACGACGGGGACATCCACGGCGGCGTTGTTCAGATAAGTAATGCCATGGGCATCGCCCGGCGCCAGTCGAAAGTGGTTGCTTCGGGGGTCGTAAGTGATAGCGGCGTGGTTCTCGCGGGAAATCTGATCGTCGCTGGAAATGCTGATATCCATGCGCGCATCCCGCCCGATAAAGTTCCTTTGGCTGCGAATGCGATAATCTCTGCCGCGATCCGGCCCCTGGACGCAGACCAGCCATCCAACCACAGGTTCAATCCCGATCTTGGCCTTGAAGACGCCAACCGTCGCGCCCTCTTCCACCACCTTTCGCGCCTGCGTCTTGTCGTCTGTGAGTGCTGTAGCCGGACGGGTGTTTTCAATCGGCGGCGGATACGCCGCCGGGCGGGTCTGCTCCGGCTCGACGGTCAATCCCGGAACGCCGCAATGAGGGCAGCTAACATGCCGTGTCGGATCGTAGAAATGGCCTTTTTCGCAGCGCTGAGACATACTTTCTCCCTTGTTGATTGGTGGTGAAACTGCATGATTTTTGATTTGTGAAATCAAATCGTTCGTACCAAGCGCGTCCATCGCCGAGCCATCCAGCGGACTGCCGGAACGGGCGTCCGCCTGCAGCAGCGATTCGACCTCGGCCTTGAGTCCGGGATCGCCCGCGCACACTTCGTCTAAGTAGCGCGGCCGGTCATGCGCGCTCAGCGAGGCCGCTCCCCGGAAGATCGCCTCGATTTTTCGCCAACGCTCAGAATCCATTGCGCCCTCGATCCTGGAATGCCTGCCTCTTATGATCTGCCGCCTCTACGAGACAGGGCTTCATTTCCTAATGCGTAAAAGACACGCCAAAATCGCTGCAGAAAAATTCAGGAACTGTATTTTTTCGCAAGTTCGCGGCTCAGCCATGCCTTGGCCAGCCGGAACTGCCCCTTCGCCGAGGTCACATCCAGTCCCAGGACGCTGGCCGATTCCTCCACCGTCATCCCTCCGAAAAACTTGAGCTCCAACAGCTCTGCCTTGACAGGGTCGATCTGCTTTAGCCGCGCCAGGGCAATATCCACGCTGAGAATATCCTCGAGAGATACGGCCCTTGCCGCCACCAGGTCGTCCAATGTTACAGGCTCGGCGCCGGCGCCGCGTTTCCTCGAGAGGCGCCTGCGCGCGCAATCCACCAGGATCTGCCGCATCACATTGGACGCGCACGCAAGGAAATGAGCGCGGTTCTCCCAGTTCGCATCCGAGCTTGCCAGCCGGATATAGGCCTCGTGCACCAGAGCCGTGGGCTGCAGAGTGCGGGCCGATCTCTCCGCCTGCATCTGTCTCCGGGCAATCCTCTTCATCGATTCATAAAGAAGAGGAAACAAACGCTCTCGGAGCAATTTGGGTTGATCACGCAGTTCTTGCAAAACGCGTGTGATCTCCCGGGACTGAATTGCGTCGCGGCTGTCCATCGGCGGGCGGTGTGTGCTCTGGCGCAGCGGGGGGAGTCAATCCTGAGATTGCTTCGCAGGACAGGCGAATTACAACTTGATTAACGGCAGAACTATAACATGAATAGACCGCAGATGAAATTCCCCATTGCGGCAGTGGCGGAATCCGCCGACTGCCACCGCCGATTCAGCTTGTGTCGTCCCTGAGTCGCAGGAATGCCGGACCTATACTGATTTACGATGTTGCGGCAAACCCATGGTTTTACGCTCAGGCTGCCTCGGCTCTTCTCTCTGATTGGCGGAAGCCTGCTCTTCTTTTGCTGCCAGCTCCCGGCCCTTGCGCAGAACACGTCGAGCTACGAACAAGGTAAGGCCGCATTTGCCGCTCATCGTTGGCAAGATGCCGCCGCGCTCATGGCGCGCGCTGCGGAAGAGGATTCCGGCGCTGGCGATGCCCTTCTTTTTGAAGGCAAGGCTCTCGCCAACCTCGAACGCTTTCCCGAGGCCGACGCCGCTCTCACCCGCTACCTGAAGCTTCATCCCGGCTCCGCCGAGGCACTCTACATGCTCGGCTTCGTTCAGCATCGTGAGAACAAGCCGCGAGAATCGCTCACCACCTACACCGCGGCCGCCCGTCTCGCCACACCGCAGGGCGACGACCTCAGAATCGTGGGCCTCGATTACGTTCTCCTTGATGACTACGCTGACGCCATTCACTGGCTCGAAAAGGCCGTCGATTTCGCCCCACAGGACGCGGAAGCATGGTACAGCCTGGGCCGCTGTTATTACACGCAGAGCAGTTTTCGCGACGCCGAACGGGCCTACCGGAAGGCGCTATCCCTCAACCCAAAGGACATGAAAGCCGCAGAAAACCTCGGCCTGGTTTACGACGCCCTGAATCGCCCCGCGGACGCCGACCAGGCCTTTCGCCTCGCCGTCACTCTCGCGCACGACAATCCTCATACCGACGAGTGGCCCTACCTGAACTACGGCAGCTTCCTGCTCGATCACGACCGCGCCTCTGAAGCCGTCCCGCTATTGCGGCAGGCCGTCGCTATCGCGCCCGGATGCGTCGCCTGCCATGAGAAGCTGGGCCGCGCGCTCGCTTCCACCGGCGCCACACAGCCGGGCATCGACGAACTGGAGAAAGCCACGGCCCTCAGCCCGAACGAAGCCCGGCTGCACTACGAGCTCGGACTCGCTTACCGCACCGCCGGAATGATTGATCGCGCCAAAGCCGAGTTCGCCGCCAGCGAAAAGCTCTACGGGGCAAAATCCGCAAAAGAGCCGCAGTGACCAGCTCTCGCACTACATCGAAGGCTTGCGAATGGGCTCGCTGGTCGGCAACGGCCTGCCAAAGTCGGGGGTCCCATCGGGATTCCACGTAAACGGCTGCGCACGCGGCGACCTGGCGCTCCCGCAGCCCTGACCGGGCGCCGAATTTGCGTGATAAAGAATCCAGTCCTCTTTCCCGTCCGGAGACTTGAAGAAAGTATTGTGCCCCGGACCATACACCGAAGCTTCCGGCGATTGCCAGAAGACCGGCTTCTCACTTTTCTTCCACGATGCGGGATTGAGCAGATTGCTCTCCGCCGAAGCCGTCGACATTCCCAGCTCGTAATAGTCCGTCCAGCAGCCGCTGGCGGAATAGATCAGCATGATCTTCCCCTCATGCTGCAGGATCTCCGGGCCCTCATTCACATCGACATGAGGAATCGCCTCGATCCGGTTCTTCACCGTGAGATCGCCAACCTTCTCCCATGGATACTCCGGCGTCGAGATCACCACCGGCCTGCTGCCCAGCGTCCATGGATTCTTCAGCAGCGCTATGAAGATTTTCTGCACTCCATTCGTGGGGCCATCCCATCCCGACCACACCACATACGCCTTGCCCTTGTTCTCGAAGACAGATGGATCGATAGCCCATCGGTCATCCGGCCCGCTCAGCTTCCCTTTCATCTCCCACGTTCCATCCAGCGGATCGTCCGCCGCATTTTCGATCACCCATACCCGGTGTGACTCGTTCGATCCGGCGTCCGCCGCAAAGTAGATGTACCACTTGTTCTGCAGCCTGTGCAGCTCTGGAGCCCATATCTCCCGCGAATACGGGCCCGACGCCGGCGGCGTCCAAACCACCTTCTTTTCCGCGTCCTTCAGATCGGTGATGTCCTTCGTCTTCCAGATCGTCAGGTTCCGGCCGGTGGTATTCATGTAATAGTAGTAGCCATTCCACGAGATAACCCACGGATCCGGACCACTCGGCAACAGCGGATTGGTGAACGTCTGCGCAGCCGGCTGGCATCGCCCCTGCGACGGCCCGATGAACAATACGACGAGCACTGCGGCAAGGACAACGGCCGCTCGGATTCGCCAGGAAGTTGTCATGCATGCCAATCTTGATTTGGAGATCTTTCTCGAGTGCTGCGGTCTCGAGTGCTGCGGGGAGGCAGGAAAGATGCCTGAATTCACCTTGCTGGCAAGCCTATCGAAGAATGCCCTTGCAAACATGGTCCAGCTGTACTATTCGGCTTCTCTTTCTGCGTGAAAACATAACAAGCGGACGCATTTCTAACCAGCCATGTATGAAACAGATTCTTTCGCTCCACTACCTATGAGAACTTACCTGACTAACTCAAATACTTGCGATGGCTCCCGAGCTTGCGATAGAACGCGGCGCCGTTCCCGCAGCCTTATGCTTTCCTCCCTCCTGCTCCTCGCTGTTCCCGCTCTCTGTATCGCCCAGGGCGCACCCACGAACGCATCTACCTCCGATCTCGTCCGCCTGGGCGCGCAGCAGCTGCACGACGGCCACTATGCCGAAGCCGAAGAATATTTCCGAAAGGCGGCAGTGGCGTCTCCGGATCTCGCCGAAGTTCATCTCGATCTTGGGCTCGTACTGGTGCGGGAAGGAAAAGTCGAAGAGGCCACAAAGGAACTGGAAACCGCTGCGCGCCTGGGGCCTCAGCTTCAAGGCGTGCATATGTTCCTTGGCATTTCCTATTATCAGATGCACCGTCTCGATGATGCAGTCGAGGCACTGCAACAGGAGGTTGCCCTGAACAACCAGAACGCCGAAGCGTTGATGTGGCTCGGCGTTGTCGAGTTAGCCGCGGGCAATCCGGAAAAAGCGGTGGGCCCGCTCGATCGAGCCGCCGAGCTCTCTCCGAAGGACCTGAACATACTGGATTATCGAGGGCAGGCGCATAGCCTGGTGGCCAAGGACAGCTACGCGCAGATGTACAGGCTCGCACCTGGCTCATGGCATGTTCACCGCCTGCGCGCTGAGCTCTATGGCGAACAGGAACGGCATAGAGAAGCGATCTCAGAGTATCTTGAAGCCATCCGCGAACAGCCGCAAAATGCCGATCTCTATGAGGCTCTGGGCAGGGAATACCGAAAAATCGACCAGCTGGACATGGCCCATCAAGCCTATGAAACCGAGTTGAAACTGAGTCCCCGCAACGCCGTGGCTATGTACAACCTCGGCAGCATCGATATTGAAAGAGATGACGCAAAAGATGGCGTTCCTCTTCTTCAGGATGTAGTCAGATTTTATGACAATGCGCCGGTTGCCAAATACTACTTAGGCCGCGGCCTCGCGGCCCTTGGCAGAAATCAGGAAGCAATTCGTTATCTGGAAGAAGCTGTAAAAGCTGAGCCTTCGGGAGAAATCGCAAAACGATCCTATTACGAGTTATCCCGCGTCTATCGGAAAAGCGGAAGACTCACGGATTCGCAACAGGCCTTGTCGCAATACTTAAAGCTGAAGGCGCAAATGGACAAGCAAAACGCGATGCAGATAGAGGACTGGACGAAGTTGACCGAAGCAAGCTCCGTTCCTGAAACCACGAAAGAACCCAACCCCTGAGCGGCGACTCGAGCATCTAGGCTTCATGGGCGATGCCAGATAAAAATGCAGAGGAGTCAGGACGGGACTCCTCTGCGGAGGGTACAGAGACTGCGGCTGAGCCCACGTTGGACGCCAGCGTGAGATCATCCGCCGCCAGCGTTAGAAGTTGATCCTCCCCGTAATCTGAACATTGCGCGGCGTGTTGACCAGGCCGTTGGGCACACCGAACAGGTTGTCGTTTGGCCCGGTGTCCGGGATGCTGAACGTATGCCGGTTGAAGGCATTCAGTAACTCGAACTTGAGCTGGAAGACGATGCTTTCATGGATCGGCGTGTTCTTCAGAATACTGAAGTCTTCGTTATAGTAGGCCGGTGTCCGCACCTCGCCTGTCACGCGAGGCATGTTTCCTAAAGCGAAGGATCCGTACTCACCGCGATTTGCCACCGCGTTCTGGTCATAGAAAGCGCCCCCGTTTGGCTGGCGAAGAGTATCGAGGTTGTAGAACGAATTAGTGTTCGGATCGGCAGCCGTGGCTCCGATCGGATTCACGTGCCCACTGCGGTATGCCGGGCTCTTCAGCGACGAGCCTGGCTGACGGTCAAATCGAATCGAATTCTCGAAACCCGGTATCCCGTTGGCGCAGCAGAAGGATTCCGGTTGGCCGGACATGTAGCGCTGCACCCCCCCGATTTGCCATCCGCCCACAACGTAACTCGCGATCCCCTGATTCAGCCATCTTTGACCGTGGCCAAACGGCAGTTGATAAAGGTAACTGATCACGAACGTGTTCGGGACATCCTGCGCGCTGATGGCCTTCTCCTCATGCAGATTGTTCACATTCTGCACCTGGGCTACGCCTACGCCGTTGTTGGGCAGCAAGCTGTCGGAGTTGGTGATCTGCTTGGCCCATGTATACGAGGCCAGCAGGTTGAAGCCGTTGTGGAATCGCCGCTCCAGCGAAACGAGCAGCGCCTCGTAGCTCGACATGCCGACATTCTCAAGGCAGCAGCCGGTATCGATGTAGTCGTACTGCGGGAAAGGCCGGAGAGCCTGTTGCACCTGGGCTCCATGCCACAGCTCATTGAAGCCTGGGAACGGCTGAGTAACGCCCACCGTATTTCCAACAACCGGATCAGTGAGGTGGTTGCCGAGATCGAAATACTGCTGCGGCATGTTATTGATGTTCTGAATATTCGAGTGCAGGTTCTGCGCTTTGTTGCCGATATACCCCACGCTCAGAATCAGATCCTGCGCCACCTGCTGCTGAACCTGCAGCGTCCAGACGCTGACCATCGCCGGGCGCCCATCGCTCGGAGTGATGTAAGACCCGCTCACCGGAGCTCCATTGAAGATTCCGGGATCCAGGTTCGGCGGCTGAGCAAACGCCGGGAAGCCGCTGTCCAGTTCAAACGACGGATCGAAGCCATTGTTGTTGAAGGTGGGATTCGCCCTGTATCCCGTGTTCATGCTGCCGCCGAAATCGGAGTACTGCAGCGGGCCATACATGATGCCCCCGCCGCCGCGGATGACCGTCGTGCCATTTAGCCACGGAGGCGTGTATGCAAATCCGATTCGCGGAGCGATGTCCTTGTACCAGGTATTCGCCCACGCCGTATTGCAGTGGCAAGTCGTTCCAAAGATCAGCGCCCCCGGAACGTTATATTCCGGATCATTTGCCGTCGGGCTGAAATTCGACGTGAAGTTACCGGCCGCGTGACGGGGCAGGTCAATGTCCCATCGCACACCGAGGTTCAAAGTGAGATTTCTCGTAACCTTGAAGTCATCCTGGGCAAAAAATCCGTCGTACCAGGAAGTCCAGCGTGTTTGATTGGGAATGATGCTCTGGCTGCCGCCGCAGGTCAGGCCAAGCATCTGGCTGGCGAAGCCATAGCCGTTGTTGAGTCCAGCCTGGGAGGCAGTCTGATTTCCGCAGAAATTGACGGTAGGGCTGTTCCCGTCGATCGGCGAGTACTGCTGCCAGCGCACATCCACTCCGAACGCAAGGCTGTGCCGGCCCTTCTGCCACGCAACGCTTTCATTCAGGCGGAGGCCGTTATCCACGTTATCGTCATTCTGTGGAGGATTTCCGAGGTTAACAGTGTTGCCGTTCGTAATCTGCGGAAAGTTCAGCGAGTCCGCATTACCAATACCCACCTTCTGCGACCAGTTCACTCCGGCGAAGATAGCCTGCGCATAATTCACGCTGTTGCTGCGGTTCGTTCCGAAGTTGAGGTGATTCAGCAGCGTGGGGCTGAACGAATAATCCCAGCCAAACCTCCCGAAATGGGTCGTGAAGTCCTGCTTCCACGTATTCGGATCGACCGGATTCGGGAGGAGCGGGTTTCCGCCTGAGATACGGTTATTCTCGCGGGAGTTGTATGACCCATAGATCTTGCTCTTTTGCGAGATGCTGTAGTCGATCCGGATCGTCATGGTCGTGTTGTTGATCGGAATCGAGCTGGGATAAACGAAATTGTTGAACTGCTGATCGTTCGTTGGTGCCGGGTAGTAGGCGAGCAGGTTTGTGGCTACCGTGCTGAATCTGCTTGGATCAATCTTATTGCCCGCAAATTGATCCCTGCATGTGACCGGACCGTTCGGCGTGGTGACAATCCGCTCGGTCATTGGGTCAAAGATTTCGCCCTGATAAACTGGCGCATTTGCCTGGCAGGGATTCGTTCCCACCGGCGGCAGGTCCGTGCGATAGATGAGCGGCCCCGAGAAATCGCCATTGCGCATGGCAACAGTGGGAACCGTCGAAATGTTCGTCGCGCCGACGTTATATCCCAGCTGTTCCCAGGAGAAGAACCAGAACATCTTGTCTCTGCCGTTGTAGAACTTCGGAATCCACACCGGCCCGCCCATGGTCACGCCGTAATCGTTCTTGTTATCGATCGGAACCGCGTATGACGACCTGCACGCGGGTGTATCGTTTGCTCCGCTGCAGTAGTACGCCTTGTTGCCATTGTTGAACCAGGTGTTCGCATCAAGGTCCGTATTGCGGAAAAGCTCATACACCGTTCCGTGATAGTTATTTGTGCCGCTCTTGGTTACAAAATTCTCAATGCCGCCTGTCGTCCGGCCGTATTCCGCCTGGGGGAGGGCTGTCGTGATCTTGAATTCCTGCAGCGCCTCAACCGAGGGCGCTTCTTCGTCGAAAGACGAGCCGTTTTCACTGCGCTGCTGGCTGGCGCCGTCAATCAGCACCTCGTTGCCGTAATTCTGGCCGCCAGCAATCTTAGAGAGAAAGATCCCGTTGTTGCTGTTGGCCGTTCCCGGTCCTGTCGTCCCCGGCAGCAAGAACGCGAAGGCCTCAGGCGATCGCAGCGCGCCCACGCCGCCCAGAGCCAGCGGCAATTCCACAATCTGCCTGGCGGAGACGACGCCGCCCACATCCGAGCTTTCCGTCTGCAGCGCCGCCGCATTGGCGCTCACCGTTACCGTCTCCGCAGTCGCACCCGGCTTGAGCACGGCCTCAAGAGGAGTCACCTGCTGAATCTGCACTGGAATCCCGGTGAACGTGCCAACTCCAAAGCCGGGGGCCTTGATCGTGACGTCATAGCGGCCCAGCGGAAGTTCGGGAAAACGAAACGTCCCTGCCGAAGTCGTCACTGTGTTCGAAACGTCGCCGGTGGCCTCGTTCTTCGCCTCTACCGTCGCCCCGGGTATCACCGCACCCGTGGGATCGGACACGCTCCCCGTGATGGCGCCGCGCACGCTCTGTGCATCGATACGGCCCAATGGATACAGCAGAAGCAGAATGGACGCTAGTACGGCCCAGAACCATGCCGCACTGAAGATGGATTGAATTTCGACTCGATGCTGCCCTCGCGTTGCGCCTCTAGTGGTGATGCTTCTTGCAGCGTCTCCTGGTATGTAGAGCAAGTCCATACTCTCCTCCGCTCAAATCCAAATGCCTGCAACTGGCATGTACTTATCGATCTGCTGGGCTTTGGTCTTTCCCCAGCTTGCGCCGACTATGTAATCGATTTCAGGGCGTGCGGGTAAATCCGGTCCATGCCGACACTGAGGCTATAAGTGCCCGCTAATCCTGCGCATGAGTAAGATGCACCAAGAGGTACTGGTTCACTTGGACCAGATATCGTTCCCGAAGTGTCCGCGGAGCAGAGTTACACCCCGCCCGGACCTTGATCTACATCCGATCAAATAGGTGAACTCTAGTTCGATATGTCGATGATGCCCTGCTGAATTGCCGTCGAAACTGCTTCCGTTCGATCGGCGGCCTCGAGCTTTTCGAGGATGCTGTTAACGTGATTCCGTGCCGTGTTTCCGCTGATCTGGAAGACCGCGCCGATCTGCTTATTGGTCAGGCCCTTGGCCAGCATCTCCAGAATCTCGAGCTCTCGCGCCGTCAGCGCGGGCCGCGACATGCGCTGCGCCAGACGGGCCGCAATCCTTGGCGGGATATGGCGCTTCCCCTGATAGACTGCCCGGATCGCCGCAATCATCTCCTGCTGCATCGTGCTCTTGAGCAGATAGCCGTGCGCGCCCGCCTGAACGGCGCGATACACATCCTCGTCCGTCTCGAAGCTGGTCAGCACGATCGTTCGCGGCGCCGCCGGATGCGACTGCAGCGCGCGCAGCAGGTCAACGCCGTTCATCCCCGGCATGCGCAGATCCATCAACATCACATCCGCCGTGTTCCGGCTGATCAGCGCGAGAGCTTCTTCGCCGCTTGACGCCGCACCGACAACTTCGAAACCGGCCTGAGTGCCCAGCATCGAGGTTAGCCCCGTCCGCACGACAGGATGGTCATCGACGATAAGAATACGGATCTTTGCGGTCTTTTCTTTTTGCATCGGTAACGGCTTCCCTGGCGAACTGCCAAAGATGATTGTCCGGCTTCAGCCATGCAAGCCTGGACGGCAGCGGAGCGACGACGGTCACCTGCGTCCCCTGTCCCAGAGTACTCGATATGCACAGCATCGCTGAGATACCATCGGCGCGCTTGCGAATCCCCGTCAGGCCGAAGCCGCGTAAATCCTCATCCGGATTGAAGCCGACGCCGTCGTCATCGATGCGCATGGTCACCGTCTCGCTCGTATAGTCCACGCGAATATGCAGCACAGATGGCTTCCCGTGGCGCAGCGCGTTGGCGATCGCTTCCTGGCCGATGCGGAAGAGCGCATCTTTCACCGCATACGGCGTGGATGTGTCCTCTCCTGAAACCGCAAGACGCACGGTGACCGACCCGTGCTCAACCATCCTGCATGCAAACGCATTGAGCGCGGAATGCAGGCTCTCCGATTCCAGAAATTCGCGCCGCAGCGTGATCAGGCTCCGGCGCGCCTCCTCGTGGCTGTGCCGGACCAGCTCGCTGGCAAGATCGAGCTGTTCATTGATGGCGGGCAGGTTCTCGGGAACGCTGTTACTGATGGCCTGAATTTGAAATCCTATGCCTACAAAGCTCTGTGCCAGCGTGTCGTGCATATCGTGTGCGATCCGCTCGCGCTCTTCCACGATAGCCTGCAGACGCCAGTGTTTGGCATGCAGGTAAAGCAGGTAGGCGAGCAGCGCCAGCGTCATGGTCACCAGCACAATAATCACCAGGTTTCGCCCGCTCCACCAGGGAGGACCCGCCAGCTCATCAACGTCGTCGCTCGAAGCAATCAGCAGAACGAACGGCGTCAGGTTGTGTGTGAATTCCGAATCCACCACGCAGACGCCGCGCAGCTTCAGAATGCTCTGCGTATTCAGGTGCCCGAGAATGGCGTCGCCGCGGCTGGGGCTCACGATTGCCCGGAATGACTGGCCATTCGCCTTCATGGCAAGCAGCACCGTGTTATCCGGACCCTTTTCCTTGCCCGAGAGCAGTCCTTCCACTTCGATGTACCTGGCGTCGAACGCCCCCGTAGCCGCCTGGCTTGCCGTCACCGCAACCGGCGGCGCGGGCGCGTGCGCCCATAACAGCCGGACATTCGCATTCCGCAGCACGCAGCTGAAATCATGGACCTCCACCTCGCCCGATACCTCGACTTCGTCTCCAATCTTCAGGCTCGGCTCAATCGCACTAACGACTTCCACTCCGCCTGTAGCATCCTGCACGTACAGTCGCGGGCGCGTCAGGATGACCGTACCGCGCACCGTGGCGCGCCTCGCCGCGGTGCGGATCATCCGGAGGCTGCCGATGCTCTCCACAGCGCCCGATCCTGCGCCCGCCTCAGAGCCGCCCCGTCCTTGTGCCGCCTCGCCGCCCGCGCCGAAACCCGCAAGACCCGGATCCGCGCGGCGCTGAATCACCGGCTCATCCACGGCATAAGGCAGATCCGGCGGCGCGGCGTAGGGTCCAGCCTGCGCCGACAGGTTTGCTGGCGCGGTAAGCGGCATCACCACCAGGTTCTTCCACGCTCCGCCTGACGAGTGCGACCGCAGTCCGACGCGGCCACTGGTCAGGCAGTGCTGGTCGGTATAAGACACCGTCTGTATCGCGCCGTTGGGAATTTCGTTCGCATATGCGGTGATCTGGCAACCGTGCACCGCGCCCTTCAGGTGATACCAGCGAAGCGCATGAATGCCGCCCGGCATGGGTTTCACCGCCAGTTCGACCCAGCCATGATCGGCGAATCCGATAATCAGATTACCGTCGTTGTTGCGCAGCCCCACATAGTAGCCGCGATACGAATCCACCCCCTGTTCCTCATCGCTCGAGCGCAGGATAAGACCGGCATCGCCGGGAACGCCGAGCAGCTCCACGTCCGCGCTGAACGAGTAGTCCTTCCAGTCGGGAGATCCCGTCATGAGCTTGGCGCCCCGCTCGTCGGAATCGTTCCGCATCGCCCCATCGGCAATCTGCCATGTTCCGCCGAACGCCGTCCACTCATCGGCCTGGCCGGAGGCGAAAGAATCCCGATAAGGCAGTTTCCACGGCCGGCTGCTGTGCAGATAGATCAAAACCGCGGCTGTTGCGGCCACCGCGGCCACGCAGAGAATGGCCAGCCGCGGATGTCTCCGAACCCAGCCCGGGGCCCTCAATTCGCGCCTCTCCAGTTCATCGTCAACATGCGCTGCACCTCGGGCGTATTCAGATTCTCCCTCGTCACCAGCTTCGGGCTCAGCTTGATCTCCGCCGGCACAGGCTCACCGCGTCTCTCCGCCGCAATGAGTTGGATGGCGCGATATCCCATCTCATACGTATTCTCCACAATGATCGAATCGATCTCTCCCGTCAGCAGCGGCGGTATCAGTTCCTGCTCGCACGCTACCAGTTTGATCTTGCCGAGCTGATGGCGGTTCTCAAGCGCAATGAACGCGCCGCGCGTCGCCGACGAATTCAGCGCCAGAATCGCGTCAACCTGCGGATTCCGCGTCAGCACATCTTCCGTCACCTCCTGGGCCTCGCTGATGTTAAAGCCGCCCGCACGCTCATCGACAATCTTGATCTTCGGATACTTCGCCGCCAGGTTCGCTTCAAACGCATGCGTGCGCAACACAATGCCTGTCACGTCAGGATCGATTCCCAGGATGGCAACCGACCCTTCGCCGTGCAGGATGGAGCCGATTCTTTCCGCCGCCAGGCGCCCCGTCTCGTCTTCATCATTCAGGATGTACGAAAGCTTACCGCCCGGCGGAATCGCCAGCGGAGAACTGATCACCACCGTCGGGATGCCGCGCGCCACCACATCGCGCACTGGAACCATAAGCGCCAGAGCCTGGTCGGGAGCCAGCACCAGTCCCTGCGCTCCTCGATCGATCGCCTGCTTGATAATGGCAATCTGCCTGTCGACGTCGTCCTCGCTGGTGGGGGCGTTCCAGTAGATCGTAAAGCCTGCCTTCTTCGCGGACGATTCCGCGCCCGCATGCTCAGCCTCCCACAGGACAAGTGCAGTTGTACGCGGAATCACGGCAATCGTGGGATGGCGTGAAGAGCGGCAGTTCGTCGCCGCAAGCAGGACTATGCTCAACGCAATCGCAATTCCATTCCTGCCCGAATTTCTAAAGCTCTTGAATCTTAGGGCCATCCCGGCCAGTACATTCGCAACCCATCGGCCCATGCTGAATATCATTGGCGGCTGTATGCTTCGCCGTCAACAAGGGTCACCGCCGCAGCGTGCATCAGCGGGTTAGTTCGGTAATCTCCGCATCCCCGGCGATCAGGGCAACATTCGCCATGCCGAGAAACAATCCATGCTCGACCACTCCCACAATTTGCCGAATCGAATCCGCAAGCTTGTACGGATCTTCGATCTCCCCGCCTTCGCAGTCCAGGATCAGATTCCCTTCGTCCGTGATGTACTCCGCGCCTGACGCCGCTCTCCTCACCGTCGTGCGCAACCCGAGCTTCTGCAGCTTCGCCGCCACCAGTGGCGAAGCCATCTGGATCACCTCCACAGGCAGCGGGAATTTCCCGAGCTTCTTCACGAGCTTTCTCGAATCGGCAACGATGACGAAGCGCCTGGCTGCGCTGGCGACGATCTTTTCGCGCAGAAGCGCGCCGCCGCCGCCCTTGATGAGCTCCAACTGATGCGTGAGTTCGTCCGCGCCATCGATAGCCACGTCGATCTCCGGGCACTCGTGAAAATCAGTCACGGGAATCGACAGGGACACCGCCAGATCCTCGCTCGCCTTCGAAGACGCAATGCCGCGGACCTTCAACCCCTGCTTCACCCGCTCGCCCAGCAGCTTGATGAAGTGAGTCGCCGTGGTGCCCGACCCCAGCCCGACCACCATACCGTCCTCGACGAATTCGAGGCTCCGTTGCGCAGCAAGTTCCTTAGCTTTATCGGCGTTTTCCATAGCAAGCATCTTAGACCAGCGGAGAGGAATGATCGAGCCGCGGTCACGGACCAGTGTGAATCGTGAACGAATACGATCCCGCCGGCAGCACGTATGTCACCTCGCCTTGCGTCTCACCCATCGCGCGCGCCTTTTTACTCTTCGCGATCTCAACACCATCAAGCGAATATGCTCCTTGTTGACTGCTCGTGAGCGGCAGTTGCGCCGTTGTATTCGGCGGAATCGTCACCTGCCACGCTACCGTCGATCCCTTCACCGACCACGCCGACCGCACCTCGCCATAACGCGATGCATACGTGAACTCGAGCGAGCCTAGCCTCGGGTCGAAGTTCGGATGCAGATAGATCGTATGAAAACCGGCATCTGTCGCTGTTGCATCCAATCCCGCCGCGTAGCTGTAGATCCAGTCCGCAACTGCGCCGTATGCGTAGTGGTTGTAGGAGTTCATGCTTGGATCGCCGCGCATCTGGTCGCCGTTCCAGCGCTCCCACATCGTCGTCGCTCCATGATCCACAAGGTAGCCCCACGACGGATATGCCGTATTCAGCAGCAGCCGGTACGCCACATCCGCGTGACCCGTATCCACAAGCACAGAAAGCAGGTACGGAGTTCCCAGGAATCCCGTGCCCAGCCGCCATCCGTTGCTTTCGATCTTCGCCACCAGCTTGTCGCCCGCCGCCTTACGCAGCGCGTCCGGAACCAGCCGCATGTGCAGAGCCAGCACGTAGCCAGTCTGCGTATCTCCGCCCTTGCTCTTCGCATTCGGATTATTGATCTGCCCAAACGGCGACGAACTATTATCGGCTCCGTCGATAAAGCCATCCGGATGTATAAACGCCGACTGAAAAGCTGTCTTGATCTTCTCGAACAGCTCGCCGTACTTCCTCTCATCATCAGTCCGGCCAATCGCATGCGCCATCTGCTGCATCAGCGTCACGTCGTACGCCCAGTAAGCCGTCGCAATCAGCGTTTGCTTCGTCTTTCCCTCCGGAGACAGCCAGTCCCCGAACGGAATCCCCGACTTCTCCCAGATGTAGTCCGGGCTCTCCGCCTCGATCGCTGCAAGATACTTCTGCATCGCCTCCCAGTTCTGCTCAATGACGCGCGTATCTCCCGATTGCAGCCATGTCGTCCACGGAATGATCACGCCCGGCATCGCTCCAGCCCGCGCCAAAACCCGGATTAGGAGTCTCAGTCCCCGGCGCGAAGATCCCATACATGGCCGTCCCCACCTGCGTGCCGCGAAGATCGCCTGCATACTTCTTCGAGAATTGCGCAAGGTCCATGTCGTACGACGCGGTCCGCCAGAATACCTGCGCATCCGCCGTCCAGCCCAGCCGCTCGTCGCGTTGCGGACAGTCCGTCGGCACGCCGACAAAATTCGACCGCTGACCCCACAGGATATTGCTCCACAACTGGTTGATCATCGCGCTGCCTGTATGCAGTTGCGCGGCAAACGGCGCATCGGTATGAAACACAACCGCCGTGAGCAATCCGATCTCCGGCTTCGCCTTCAGTCCCGTCACTTCCACATAACGAAAGCCGTGAAACGTGAACATCGGCTGAAAATCTTCCGCCCCCTTGCCCGCCAGCACATAGCGATCCGTAGCCTTCGCCGTCCGCAGATTTTCCGTATAGATCGTCCCGTCCGGATTCAGCACCTCGGCAAAGCGCAGCTGCACTTCAGTCCCGGCCGTACCGGAAACGTGCAGCCTCGCAACCCCCGCCATATTCTGCCCGAAATCAAAGACGTACATCCCGGGCCGCGGAGCCGTCACCGCCTTCGCCGGCAACGTCTTCTCTACCCGGATCGGCTGAAAATCCTGCGCCACGATCGCCGGCTCCAGCGGCTGCACCACCTCCACCGGCTTCCAATGCGCATCCCTGAATCCAGCCGTGCTCCAGCCAGCCTGCTCGCGACGCGCATCGTAGGTTTCCCCGTCGTAGATCTCCGCCTTCAGAATCGGCGATACGTCCGCCTTCCATGTCTCGTCCGTCGCAACCCAATCTACCGACCCGTCGGCATATTCCACCCGCAGCTGCGCCTTCAGCGCCGGAGGCGTGTTGCCGTAATTGTTCGGCGCCTGGTCCCACTGCAGCGGCGTTGCATACCATCCCGGCGCGAGATACGCCCCAATCGCGTTCCCGCCCGCCTTCACATCGGCGGTCACATCGTAGACCTGGTACACCACATGGCTGCGAAAATCCGTCCAGCCGGGAGCCAGTATCTGGTCCCCAACTACACGCCCATTGATCCAGAATTTGTAGGCTCCCAGCGCCGTTGCGTAAAGCCGCGCCGAGCGCACCGGCTTTGCCGCTTCGAATTCCCGGCGCAGCATCTTCACGGGCCCCGTCGGCCACGGTCTGTCAGTATCGGGCTTTCCTGACTCGTCAAGATACTGCACCGCGTTCTTCCACCCATCATCGGAGTAGCCCGGTGCTTCCCACCCGCCGGGAGCATTGAGCATTGCCTTCCAGCTCTCGTCGCTCTTGATCAGCGTCACCGAGCCGTCGCTCATTTCGAGATACAGGCACGCGCTCATCGGCGCAGTGCGCACCGTGTTGGGATCGCCATTGCTTCCCAGAGAATAAAGCACCGCTTCCACAGCCAGCAGATTCGCTCCTTGCTTCACATCTGCTGTAACGTCGACTTCCTGATATTTCTTCCATGCTGTCTGCTTCCACGGAGGCAGCGGTTCGGCGGTCAGCACCTGCTTCCCATTCACCCACGCTGAAACTGTATCTTTCCCGGTTACGTATAGATGAGCGCGTCGAACGGCTCCCGAAACCGTAAAGCTGCGGAGAAAATCGTGCTCCGTCTGCCCGCGCTCAACCCCGCTTCCCCCCGCATTCGCAATCCAGAGCGCTCCCGATTCCCGGATGCTGCGCTCCTCCGTGAGTTCATAGCCGATCCACTTGCCACGCCAGCCCGAGGAATCCATCAGGCCCGTCTCCCACCAGCTCACGTCGCTTGCGGGATACCCCTTCCCATCCCTGTCCCAGACCTTCACGCGCCAGTAGTAGCGCGACTCAGCCTTGAGCGCCGGCCCCGCATACGCCACGCCCACCGACTTCTCCGATTCCACCCGCCCGCTGTCCCACACATCCGCCTTGCCCGCTTGCAGTAGCTCAGATCGCGTTGCCACCTGCACCTCATACGCCGACTGCTTCGCGGCAAAGCGATCGTCCTGCAATTGCCACGAAAGCTGCGGCTGAGCTGTGTCCAGACCGATCGGCGTTGTCAGATCGTCGCACCGCAGATGCGCCGGCTTCTGCAGAACGTACGCCTGGGCTAAAGGCGTGAGCAATCCTGGAAGGAGAGCGGCTGCAACTAAGAGATGGAGATTGCGCTGTGGTCGTGGAACCCGGCAGGTTGGCATGCGAGAAATATCGTTAGCCTCTCCTGGAATGTCAATAGGAGAGCTGTGTGTGATCCGAACTCACCCAGCCTCGCCCTCACGCACCATGCCGGCGGTCACCGTGCGATGGTGGACATAGTTATAGGGCGGCACAGCATGGCCTCTCAGAATCGCAACTCCCAGCTGGATGAGCCGCGGGCCATAGGTCTGCACTTCGTGCGAAATGGAGCCGATGATCGGGCTCGCCGGACTCTTCATCTCCTCGATAACTTCGGGGATGCAGTCCTGGCCAACAATGGCGACGTTCTTCTCCCGCTGGCTTTGCATGGTGACCTGCAGCGCGCCCAGGGCGCTTGTGTCCGTCGCGGCGGCAATCAGGATGCGGTCGGTGCGCGCATGCCGCTTGAAGAAGTCGCCGAGCACGCGAGCGCTCGTCTCTCGCAGCCCGCGCCCGTCGAGCCGGATATACGACTCGGCGGGGATCTCCGCCAGGAGCGAGCGCACTCCCAGGAATGCGCCATTAATGCGGCTCTGCACAAACGATCCGGCTTCGGCCACATCCAGCCCGATCACCCAGTCCACCTTCGACTTCCACTTCGAAATCGCATGCTGCGCCAGCAGCTCGCCCGCTTCAAATCCAACCTGAAAATTATCGACGCCGAAATACGTTGCGTGCGGATGAGGAATATCGATCGCAATCAGCGGGATCCCCGCCCGCGTGATCACGTGCGCGATCTCCGGCGCAACATGCTCCTCAATCTGGAACTCGACGATCAGGTCCACTCCCTCGGTAACGAATTCCTTGGCGTTCTTGAGAGCTGTCGCAGCGTCGTAGCGGTTATCGCGGACAACCAGCTCAATCCCCGACGACGAAGCCGCCGCCTTCAGGCTGCTGCTCACAGCTTCGGAGAACGGCATCTCCGCAGACTGTCCGGCGAAACCAAAGCGCATCTTTTTGGGGCGCGACACCAGCCGGTATCCGCCATCCTGTGTCTGCGCAACATAGCCGCGGTGCGCAAATGTCTTGAGGATGCGATAAACGCTGGTCTTCGAGATCGCCGAGCGCTGATAAATCATTTCCAGCGTGAGCGGTTTTTTCTCGGCCTCCAGCAGCTCGAGAATATCGAGGGCTTTCGAAAGGATAGGGATTAGGTAGAGCCGCTTTATTCTAGGCTGTGGCAACGCCTGCCTCCGTCGTTTCGCGGATTATATCAATTTCTCTATTGAAAGAGGCGCTTTGAACGAAACCTCGCGACGCAATCTCACGACATCCCAAATCTCATGAAACAAGGATCACGTCGAGAAACCGTGGACCGTGCACGCCCTTGATGCGTGTCATCTCAATATCCGCCGTCGCCGACGGGCCCGAGATAAACGTCGTCGGCCGCGTGGCGCTTTCCTTCAGCCGCTCGAAGCACTCCGGCAGCGTCTCAACAACCTGGTGCGCGAAAATCAGGCACAGATGGTAGTCAGGCAGCAGCGTCAGCGCGCGACGTCCTTCTCTCGGGCCATGCTGGAGCACAATGCTGCCCGACTCCGCGACCGCCGCCGTTGCCCCCGTCAAAACCCCATCGAACGACTCGATCTCCGTATAGGACAAGGCATCGTCAAGGTCCGGCGTCCACGCGACACGAGCATCGAGCCAGTCTGCAGGCAGGCCAGATGGGTGAACCATCTTCAACTTGCCCCCGTCGAGCAGCACCGTCGCGATGCGCGCCCGCAAATCATCTTCCGAGCAGTGAAATACGCGCGCATCGTATTCGTCGAGACGGCTCTCAAGAAGCTGCAACCGTTCTTCTGCACTCTTCGTGCCCGCCACCTGATACGGCCGCAGCGTCCGCGGCACGCTGGCCTTGCCGCCGCTCAGCGCCGTGCGTATGTGGCTCAGAACAGCTTCCCGGCTCACTCGCCGCCTCCAGTCTTGTCCCGGCTCTGCCACCACTCGCGAAAGCTCTGCTCCGGCAGCGCCTTGAGATCGCGCGCCGCCGTCCAATGGCCGGCCAGTCCCGGCAGCCAGTGGATCCAGCCATCTTTTGCAACAACCGGCTTTTGCAGAGTGCGGGCCATGCGCTGGGCCGTTTCAAAGCGCTCCCGGCTCAGAAAAATGCGCGCCATCAACTTCATGCCCACCCGTTCCTGGCTTAGGACCGAGGTCAACGGGTCACGATTCTGCTCAACGATCCGCGACCTCAGATAGACAAGCACTTCCGGGATATTGATCTTCACCGGACACACTTCATAGCAAGCTCCGCACAGCGACGACGCATACGGCAGTGACTGCGCGTGCTCCATGTGCTGCAACTGCGGCGTGAGGATCGCGCCGATCGGACCGCTGTAAACCGAGCCGTAAGCGTGCCCGCCCGTCTGCCGGTACACCGGGCACGTATTCAGGCAGGCCCCGCAGCGAATGCATTGCAGCGTCTGGCGAGTAATCTCTTCAGCCAGCAATCCACTGCGCCCATTATCGAGCAGCACCACGTGAAGATTTTGCGGACCATCGCCTGGCGTAGCGCCGGTCCAGACCGAATTGTAGGGATTCATGCGCTCGCCCGTCGCCGCGCGCGGCAGCGTCTGCAGCAGTACCTCGAGATCGCCGAATCGCGGAATCACCTTCTCGATTCCGGCAATGGAAATGAGTGTCTTCGGCAGCGTGAGACACATCCGCCCATTGCCCTCCGATTCGACGATGCAGACCGAACCAGTCTCGGCAATCAGAAAATTCGCCCCTGAAATAGCCGCAGGAACCTTGAGAAATTTCTGCCGGAGATAATGCCGCGCCGCGTCGGTCAGCACCGGCGGATCATCGGTCAGATTCGGCAGCTGCATCTCGCGCGCAAAGAGCTCCCTCACCTGCTGGCGATTCTTGTGCAGAGCAGGCGCGATGATGTGCGAAGGCTCATCGTTCCCGAGCTGCAGTATTAGCTCCGCAAGATCAGTCTCGATGGCATGGATCCCGCTCGCCTCCAGGCTCGCGATTCAGATCGATCTCCGCCGTCGTCATCGACTTGATCTTGATGACCTCTGTCGCCTGCGCCTCGCGCAGAATGCCGAGCACAATGCCCCGTGCTTCCTCGGCGTCCGCTGCCCAGTGAACATGGCCGCCGGCTTTTGTAAACTGCCGCTCGAACTCTTCGAGATAGGTATCCAGATGCTCCAGCGCCTCGCGCCGGATCGCCGCGCCCGCATCGCGCAGCGGCTGCCAATCTTCTTTTTCTGCCACCAGCGCCGCCCGCTTGCGCTGGATCACATCGGTCGCATGCGCAACGTTCTTGCGAACCTGCGTGTCACGCAGAATCTCCGCCGCTGCCTGCGGAAACGGCGGCGCCTTGCGCGGATCGAGCGTCACCAGGCTCATCGCCCCGCCTCGCACGCAAGAATCTCCGCGATATGCATCGTGCTTACACCCGCATATTGTCGGTGCAGCATGCCCTGGATATGCATCAGGCACGAGTTATCGCAGGCCGTACAAACCTCGGCGCGCGTGCCGAGGACCGCGCCCACCTTCTCGCCCAGCATCGCCGTCGACACTTCCGCATTTTTCACCGCAAATGTGCCGCCGAATCCGCAACACCGCTCCACATCCTGCAACTCGATCAGGTCGATGCCCTGAACATTACGTAACAGTCTTAGTGGCTTATCTCCCAGGTGAAGGCTGCGCAGGCCATGACAGCTTGCGTGATAAGTCACGCGATGCGGAAAATAAGCGCCCACATCTTCCAGTTGCAGCCGATCGGTAAGCAACTCGGTGAACTCGAAGACACGCGGCAGAAGGCTGTCCACATCCGCTGCGAATTTCTCATCGCCGCTCTCCCGCGCAAGCTCCGGATAATAGTCGCGAATCATCGCCACGCAGGACGACGATGGAATGCACACCACCTCCGCATCCTGAAAGATCGAGACGAAGCGCTTTGCCAGCGGAAGAGCCTCCCGGCGGTATCCCGTGTTGAAGTGCATCTGCCCGCAGCAGGTCTGCTCCAGCGGAAAATCCACTCGATGCCCGAGCCGCTCAAGCAGCGCTACGACAGCTTTCCCCGTCGCCGGAAAGAGCGTGTCGTTGTAGCACGTGATAAATAACGAGATGCGCATATCAGCAATAGCCGTTTGAAGTAACCGTGTGCGCCCAGTGCGAGATGCGTGACGGCGAGTTGGGCGCACCTTCGAGTGTGGCCAGCTGCACGGCAAAATTGCCCGCCGTCGAGCTTTCCGCAACGCCCCGGCACACCTCAAGCCCCGTTGCCGCAGCCGTCAGCCTGTTCAGAAACTCGTTCAGGCTCCCGCCCCCCACAATGGCCAGCCGCTTCAGGCGCTTGCCAGTGTGCTCTTCCACATTCGCAAGCACCATAGCATACCGCCGCGCCAGGCTATGAAAGATCAGGCTGGCAAACTCCGGCATCGCCGACGGATGCTCCTCGATCGGCTTCAGCCCCTGCCGCCCTCGCTGCGCATTGATGCGCGACGCCATCTCGCCCTGAACCCACAGCGTCGGATCGTCGACATCCAGCAGACCCTCCATCGAGTCAACCCGTTCGGCCGCGGCAACCAGCTCGGGCATCGGCCAAACATTCGCATCGCGACAAAGCTGGTTGAGCGTTTGCCTGAGCAGCCACATGCCATTCACGTTCTTATGAAAACAGATGCGATTGCCGGCTGCGCCAAGATTCGTAAAGCCGTCCGCACAGGCCGCTCGAGTCTTGATCGGCTCCCCAATCACGGTGCCCACCAGCGACCACGTGCCCGAGCTGATATAGGCCCAATCCTCGCCGTCCATAGGAATCCCCGCGACAGCCGAAGCCGTGTCATGACATGCGGGCGCGATCAGCAACGTTTTATGGAAGGCCGGCAACCCGCGCAGCGCTCCTTCTACATTTCCCAGCTGTGAGCCTGTTGCGACCAATTCCGGCGCAGCCTCCAGGCTCAATCCGCAAGCCTCGAATACCTCCGGACACCACCTCCGCGTCGCGATATCCACCAGCCCTGTGTGAGTTGCGTTCGTGAACTCCGCGGCGATGCGTCCGCCGAGCCGTGCCAGCAAATACTCCGGCAGATTCACCCAGCGCGCTGTCGCCGGCCCGCCCGCCATTTGATCGGCCATCAGCTGATACAGCGTATTGATGCGCAGCGGCTGGACGCCGGTCAGCGCAAACAGCTCCTCGCGAGAGCACCTTCGCTCGAGTTCCGCTTCAGCAGCCTCAGTCCGCCTATCGCGATAGCAAAAGGGCTGCGCCATGGGAAGGCCATCCTCGATGACACGGATATAATCGACAGCCCAACCATCCACGCCGATCGCCTCAATCGGGGCCGCCGTTCTCTGTGCGCAGCGAACCAGCCCCTGCTCAACCTCGGAAAGAATTCTGCTGAAGTCCCAGTGCAGCTCCTCGCCAAAGGCCACCGGCGCATTGCTGAATCGATGCACCAGCTCGATATGCGGCGCCCCATCGCGCCATTCAAGCAGCGAAACGCGGCAGCTTTCCGCGCCTAGATCGATCGCAACAAGATTGGGAGCATCGCTGCTTGTCATTCAGAATGTCCGGTTCCTCACCGCAGAAATGCTTCCGTCAGCCCGCCGTCCACCGGAATCAGATGCCCTGTCGTGCATGGCGCCTTCGGGCCGGCCAGAAACAGAATCGCCTCCGCGCATATCCGTGGATCGATCGGCTGATGCGTGAGCGTGCGCTCCGCATAAAACGCGGCAAGCAGGTCGCGCAGCTCGTCGTCGCTCATGCCCGCATCGAAGGGAATGTTGTACTTCTTCAGTGATGCCGCAACCCGGTCGCGCGGAAACATTGTCGAGCCCTTCACCACCGTTGCCGGACTGATCCCGTTCACGCGCACATTCGGCGCCTGCGAAACCGCCAGCTCCCGGATCAGGTGACTCAGCGCCGCTTTGCTCACATCGTAGGCCTCGCTGCCCCGCTTCGGCACCACCGCATTCGCCGAGCTCGTCAGCACCACGCTGGCCGTCAATCCCTGGTCGCGCAGCAGCTTGCCGATCTCCTCCACCAGCAGATAATTCGCCGTTACGTTGACCTCAAGAGTGAGTGCCCACTGCGCATCGGAGATCGCTCCGCTCGGCGACGACGGAAACAGCGCTGCCGTGTTCACCAGAATATCCACGCCGCCAAACGTCGCCACCGTCTGCCGCATTGCCTCGCGAATCGACTCGCGGCTGCGAATATCCACCGGAGAAGCCACAGCGCTTTCCTTCCCGGCGTGCGTCTTCAGCTCTGCGGCCACAAGCTCGGCACTCTCATGATCCCGATCCGCAACCACCACATGCGCGCCCCGCTCCGCCGCCAGCAGCGCCACCTCACGCCCAATCCCGCTTCCCCCACCGACAATCAGCGCGACCTGCCGGCTCAGCTCCTTCTCTGCCGGCTGCCGCCGTATCTTGGCTTCTTCCATCAGCCAGTATTCGATGCGATACGCCTCCGCCGCCGGCAAAGCCACGTAATTGCTGTACACCTCAAAGGCTTCGACCAGCGCTTCCGTTCCGCACTGCGGCACCTTCGCTGGCCGCGGACCCTCCTCCAGCGCCGCCGCGCCCTTCATCACATGGATCGCATTCACATACAGTTCGCCCGTGATGCGCGACTCCGGCTTCGTCTTGCCGAAACTGAACATGCCGATCCCCGGAATCAACACCACCGTAGGATTCGGATCACGCATCGCAGGCGACGTCGGCTCTGCGTGCCTGCTGTAATACTCCGCGTACTCCACGCGATAAACAGCCAGGCGCGCGTCGATCGCCTTCTTCAGCTCATCGATCCCGCTCGCCGGGTCCCATGCCACAAACATCGGGCGAATCTTCGTCCGGATAAAGTGATCCGGACAACTCGTGCCCTGATACGCCAGCTTCTCCGCCTCCGCCGAGTTCACAAACTCCAGCACCTCGGGCAGCTCCGAATAGCTTGCAATCATGCGCTTCTGCGCCGACACCCGCCCGCGCAGGTACGGCAGTATCTCAACCGCCACGTCCTTCCGGTTCTCCAGTGCCGCGTTGCGCTGCCCGCCGAAGATGCGGCTGCCCTTCTTCGCCTGGTGCTTCTCAACGAAAGCCGTCAGCTGATCGATGATCGTAATTGTGTTGACGTAGGAATCGCGCGATGTCTCGCCCCACGTGAACAGCCCATGCCCGCCCAGAACCACCCCGTCGCAATCCGGCTCCCCGGCGACCGCCTTCTTGAGCATCAGGCCCAGCTCAAACCCAGGCCGCTGCCACGGCAACCAGATGAGCTTGTGACCGAATTCGCGGTTGAACTCCTCCATTTTTTCGAGGCCATTCGCCGCTGCGGCCACCGCAATCGCGCAGTCGGGATGCAGATGATCCACATGGCGGAACGGCAGAAAGCCATGCAGCGGCGTGTCAATGGACGCCGCTACCGGGTTCAGCCCGAAGGTGCAGATCGGATAGTACTCGACCATCTCGTCTTCACGATCCACTCCGCGATAGAGCTTCTGGAGCGCCAGCAGCTTCTCCATATATAGCGTCGCAAAGCCCGCGCGTTTGATGCTGCCCAGATCGCCGCCGCTCCCCTTCACCCACAGCACGTCGGTATCCGCGCCGCTGAGCGGATCGGCCATCCGCACCTTTGCGCTGGTGTTCCCTCCGGCAAAGTTAGTGATGCGCAGGTCCGAACCCAGCAGATTCGAGCGGTAGCGCAGCTGCTCCGGCTCGTCCATCCCTGCTGCCACGCCCTCGTCCCACAGGTCTTCCAGATGTTGAAGATTCAAACGGCTCTTCGCCTCAGTAATGACGCTCATGCTTCCTCATTTCCTTTTCTCGCGGCCCACTCACGCGCGGTCACGCAGATTCGTCTGGTAGATTTTCTCACTTCCACTAGCCTGCTTTGCACGGCCGGAGGTTAAGTTGATGCACCTATAGGGCAGTTATCTATCTATTGCAATGCCTCACGCATATGTCGCGGACAACAGCGCATTCCTCTCCCGGCGCTCATCCTCAATCCGCGTCACATATCCGCTCTCCCGCAAAGCCTCCAGCGGATCCTCGGGCAGGCCCCGCGCCCGCCGCCACGCCCGCAGCGCCGGACGCACATCCGTCCAGAAAGCGGACCGCAGGCATTCCTCCGCCTCAACCGTCTTCGCCTCCGACTGCAGCTCGGCCAGCCGCTCGCGGTCCACCAGCGCAGCCTTCAGATACAGCTCCTGCGCCGTCACCACCGTCTGCACCATCGCTTCCATCTTGCCCTTGATGTTGTGGCTCTGATCGATCATGTAAGCCACTTCACCGGAAACAGCGGCATCCGGCTCGCTGAATATTTCATGGAAAATCCGAAACACCTGGTAAGGATCGATCGATCCGATCGTCAAATCGTCATCCGCGTAGCGCCGGTCGTTGAAGTGGAATCCCCCCAGAAGCCCGAGATGCAGCAGCCAGGCCACAATCTGCTCGATGTTCTGCGCCTGGTAATGATGCCCTGTGTCGACCAGCACCCGTGACTGCGGCCCCGCCGCCTGCGCAAAATGCGTGGCCATGCCCCAGTCGGCGACGTCGGTGTGATAAAAAGCCGGCTCGAAGGGCTTGTACTCCACCAGCAGGCGCTGCCCGGCATCGAGCTTTTCATGCGTCGCCGACAGCGCCTCCTCCAGCCATCCAATCCGCTTGCGGATGCTCTGCGCACCGGGATAATTCGACCCATCCGAGATCCACAACGAGACGTCACGTGAACCAAGCTCCTTCGCGATCTCGACCGACTCCAGCAGGTGATCGATCGCCTTCCGCCGGACCGCCGCATCGGGATTGCAGATCGAGCCGAACTTATACTCCTGGTCCTGAAAGAGATTTGGATTGATCGATCCCGGCTCCACGCCATACTTCAAGGCCAGCCGCTTCGTAGCCGTCGCATCGCGCACCCCCCCGGGCAGGTCCCAGTTGACGTGCAGCGCCAACGTCGGAGTGATGCCGGTCAGCGCATTCACCTGCGCCGCGTCGGCAAACTTCTCCTCCAGCGTGGTGGCCGCTCCCGCCTGCAGATACTTGCCGAAGCGCGTCCCCGTGTTTGCAAAACCCCACGAGGGAATCTCGATCTTCAGGCCATCCAGCACACTCCCAACGCCCGGACTGTCAACATCCATAACGGCCCTCCACCAAATGCTGTGTCAACCGAGTGTAACCGCTAATTTTGCGGTTTTTCAATAGAAATTTTGTTTCACATTTGTGATTGGCGGGTTTAGCATGCCTGAAGCCCGCGTCTGCCCCGCGCCGATGCGCTACAACAAGAGTTGCGAGGTTTGCTTGGGACCGAATCCGCTCATCGGCGTCATTTATCACTGGATCGGAGGACTCGCCTCCGCCAGCAACTTCATTCCCTTCCGCCCCATCAAGCGCTGGTCTTGGGAAATCTACTGGATCATCCAGGGCTTTGCCGCCTGGATCGTCGCGCCCATCATCCTTGCTTCGCTGCTCATTCCCAGTCTCTCCGCTGTTCTTCATGCCGCATCCGGCACAACCCTCTGGCACGCCGCCATCTGGGGAGCGCTCTGGGGCATCGGCGGTCTTACCTTCGGCCTCTCCATCCGCTATCTTGGCATCGCCCTCGGCTACGCCATCGCGCTCGGATTCTGCACCGCCTTCGGCACCCTCATGCCCCCCATCTTCAGCGGACAGATCATCGCCATCTCCCACCAGACCGGAGGCCAGGTCATTCTCCTCGGCGTCGCCGTCTGCATGGCCGCCATCGCCGTCAACGGCCTCGCCGGCTACTCCAAAGAAAAAGAAGTCCCCGCCGAAGAGAAAGCCGCCCTCGGCGAGCGCGACTACTCCTTCGGCAAGGGACTCGCCGTCGCCATCTTCGCCGGCATCATGAGCTCCTGCTTCGCCTACGGACTCGCCTCAGGTAAGCCCATCGCTCTCATCGCCCGCGACCAGCTCCGTACTCACGGCCGCGCCGATCTCTGGCAGAACCTTCCCGTCCTTGTCGTCGTCCTCTGGGGCGGATTCTTCACCAACTTCATCTGGTCGGCAATCCTCATCATCCGCAACCGTTCCGCCGCTCAGTTCCTCGGAGCCCCCGGCACAAACCCCATGGGCACCTCACCCACCACCGGCGAAACCCTGATGGATCTTGACCCGCGCCACCTCGTCGTCGACTCCCGAATCCGGCCCCGCGTTCTCCTCGCCAACTACCTCCTCGCCTCCTTGGCCGGAGTCATCTGGTACTTCCAGTTCTTCTTCTATTCGATGGGCCAGACGCTCATGGGCAAATACGACTTCTCCAGCTGGACCCTGCACATGGCCAGCATCATCATCTTCGCGACCCTCTGGGGCATCGCGCTCAAAGAGTGGCAGGACACCAGCCGCCGCACCAAACTCCTCGTCTCCTGCGGACTCTTCCTGCTCATCGCCTCCACCGTCGTCGTCGGCTACGGCAACTACCTCGTCGCGCGATAGGCTTATGTCCGCGATATAAAGTCTCGCGAAGTATAGGTTGTCTCTTTCGCCTTGCCAACGTAACATCTCTATGCCAATCGAGTGCACCGCCGGAAAGGCACCCACGGCTTTTCATGGCAGAAGTCTTCATTTCCTATTCCCGCAAGGACAAGGACTTCGTCCGCCGCCTCGGCGATGGACTCGTCGCGCACAACCGTGAGGCGTGGGTCGATTGGAAAGACATCCCGCTTACCTCCGAATGGCAGCAGGAAATCCTGCGCAACATCGAAGCAGCCGACAACTTCATATTCATCATCAGTCCTGATTCGGTCGCTTCCGGCAACTGCCGAAAAGAGATCGACCATGCGGCAGCTAACAATAAGAAAATGCTGCCGCTCTTCCACCGTCCGGTGCCGGACGATTCCATCCCTGAAACCTTGAGTCGATTTCAGAGGCTCGACTTCGACGATCCGCAGCAGTTTGACGCAAAATTCGAAGCTCTCATCGCCGCCCTCGATACCGACCTGCCCTGGACCCAGGCACACACTCGCCTGCTGACACGCGCCAAAGAGTGGGACCGCATGAATAGCGACAGCAGCTTCCTTCTCCGTGGCAAAGACCTGCGCGAGGCTGAGCAGTGGATCGCCAGGAGTTCAGACCGGGAACCCAAGCCAACCACATTGCAGTCGCAATATATCCTCGCCAGCCGCCAGTCTGCGACTAGGACCCAGCGAATCATTATCGGAGCCGTCGCCGTAGCATTTCTTGTTGCCGTCGGCCTGGCAATCTACGCCTTCCTGCAGAAAAACGTCGCCCAGCGCGAAACCCAGGTGGCCCAAACACAAACCCAGTTGGCGCTAACGAACGAGGCGGAAGCGAAAAAGCAAAAGAAGGCCGCCGATGACAACGCCGAAGAAGCAACACGACAGAAGAACACTGCCATAAAGAACGAAGCTGAGGCCGAGCACCAGAAAGGAATCGCCCAGGACGAAACGGCAAAAGCCATACTTCAGGCAAAGATTACAAACGCCCGCCGGATGGCGACCGAATCACTCTATCAATTTGGTTACAGTGCCGATGCTCTAGCCGTAAGCGGTGCGCTCGCTCTCGAATCGCTCGAGGCCTACTCCACTGAGGATGGCATGAAGGCTCTCTCACAGGTGTTACGCCTCATTCCTGACTCGCCAAAGATCATCCCCAATGCGCATCACGGGGCTGTCGAATCCTTGGTCTTCAGTCGCGATGGGCGCTGGATGGCCTCCGGCAGCGAGGATCAGGTCATCTTGTGGGACCTCTCTGCATCAGATGAAGCCGCAAGTGTTACAACCTCCCCAACCCTGGCAGCCAACAACCAGGGCGCTGGCTTTCTCCGACGATGGACACTTTCTGGCAATCGGTTCGTATCATGGCGTATGTGTTTGGGACCTGGAGGCAGGGAAAGCCGCCCAGGACCCCATACCCCATGGTTATGTGGTTAGGTCAGTTTCGTTCAGCCCTGATAGCCGGTATCTCGCGACCACAACCTATGGCGAAGGGGACGGGCGCGGCGCCCGCTTGTTTCACAAAACTTCGAAGCAATGGGAAGAAGTGACTCCATTCCCATCGGGCCAGGGCCCGTCTGTTGGTGTCCAGTTTCTGAAGAATGGCGCCCTTGCAGTGGCCGACAACTCCGGAGTCTGGATAACCATGCCCGGCTCCCCCGGCAGCAATGACTACAGGTTCACTGACGCCGGATCCTGCTACGCTCTAAGCCTCAGCGCGGACGGCTCGACATTGGCTGCCCTGTGCCAGAAAGGAATCGCTACAGCGCCGCTCGGCGACAACGGTTATCAGTTATCCAACACGCCGTTTCCCATAGAAAACCACAACAGATCCGTCGACGGGTTCGGGATATCGGCAAGCCCGTCCGGCGATTTCATCGCCGTCGACGACATCATCTATGCTGCTCGCTCCGGTACGAAGAACCTGCTGCTGGCCGTCGGCGATTCCTGTTGCGGTCCCATCGCATTCCGCCCCGACGGTAAAACCATTGCCGCAGGTCTTACGGACGGCTCGATCGCGCTCTGGCCAACCGTTCAAGGTAGCCAGTCCGTGCTGGTCTCTGGCTCGGCAGGGAAAATAAGTGGACTGAGCATCAGTCCCGACGAAACCTTGCTGGCGAGCGTTGGCGAAAATGGAGTCCTCACACTCTTCGATATCTCGGCGCCCGATCGAATCCTGCGGCTCAAGACAACCAAAATCGGCCCCAATCTGTTAGGCGTCTCCTTTAGCCCCGATGGACGCCTTCTGGCCTTGACTGCCGAAAACCATATCTTGCTGGTCGAGACTCGCACTCTGAAAACAGTCGCCGACTACGGCGCATCCGGAGAGCCTGTTCTGGCAATCACTGACGACGGCCGTCTGCTCGTCGTGCTCGACAAAAATGGAATTCGGCTCTTCGACACGGGAAGCAAACGGCAGAAGACCGTCATCGGAGGAAGATTTGACGAATTCAGGCTGAGTCCAGATGGGGAATATTTGGCTGCAAGATGGCAATTCAACCCACATGGGCTGCACCACTACATTCAGACCCAGCGAGTCTGGAAATTTTCGAATGGCGCAGAAGTGGCCTGGGAGGAAACTGGACGGGAGCCAGTGGACGGCCCGGCGGAACGTCCACCTCAGGGAGGTCCGCAGTCTTTGATCAAAGCTTCCCTTGCGTGGCCCTCTTCGCGGGATATGCGAAACATCAGCCCCGATAGAATCTGGCGGATTGAGTACGATCGATGGTCGCCAACTGTGGTGCTCGAAGAAACGGATAGCAAACGCCCCATCGCCAGTTTGGAGCACGACGCCAGGCTAATCGATGCCGCCTTCAGCCGACGCGGCCGCTGGCTCGCTACTTCAAGCCAGGATGGATCCATTCGATTGTGGCCGCTGCAGGTGGACGACCTTGCCGCTCAGGCCTGCAGGCTGCTGCCGCGTAACCTGACGCCGGACGAATGGAAGACTCTGAAGATGGATGGCCCTTACCATAAGACTTGCGCCAACCTGCCATAGTTCACACAGTGCGCGATGCAGGAAAAATCACCCTGCTCACGCCATCCAGTTCTGCGATCTCCCCCGAAGCCGGTTGAGTTCGCGGCGATCCTGCTTCGATGGTTTACCCTTCGGCAAGGCTTCAAACTGCGACATCGCTTTACGCTCTTCGATTAACTTCAGCCGCAACTCCCTGCTCGCCTCCGTTTCGCGATACAGCGTCTGTGCAACGGCAGCTGGACCTCGCACTTCACTGAGCAGCAACACCTCGACCTGAAAATCGCCGCTGTCGTTCTTCACCTGCACCAGGTCGCCGGCACGAACTTCACGCGAAGCCTTCGCCGGCTGTCCATTGGACTGCACCCGGCCAAGTTCGCACGCCCGCACAGCCAGCGAGCGCGTCTTGTAAAATCTGGCTGCCCACAGCCACTTGTCCATTCGCACCCAGGTCATGATCAATTCTCCTACAACGATTGACACTCCACAGTCGCAACAGCTCCCAAGGGCGTCGATCAACGCCTGCTGAAAAATTTCTTAATTCTCCCTGCAAGTTCTGATCGGCTCCCCGTTCTCCGGTCAGAAAGCTGCCGTGCGCCCCTGCACGCGCTCAAGGAGAAGCCTCGCGATGCACGCCTTCCGCAATATCCCCTTTGGGCTCACAATTCCCGTCCTCGTTGCCTCCGCGCTCTTCACTCTGCTGGTTGTCATGCGCTCCTTCAGCGAGCCGAACGCCGAATCGCCGACCGCCACTTACGCGCGCGGCACGCTCTCCGTCGCCATCCCGTACCACGCCACCCGCGCCGGCTCCGGACGCCTTACGGTCGAAATCCTCGACCCCGAGGACCACGTCCTCGGCAGCGCCGATCAGGCTCCGCAACTCGCGAAGGGTGACGGCACCTGGCGTCTTGATCTTCCCCTGCAAAAGCCCTTGCCCATCGACGATCTCGTCTGGGATCGCGTGCGCTACCGCTTCGAGTATTCCGGCGAAACCGCCGCCGCCTTCGAAGGAACCAAATCCATCTCCCAGATCCTCCGCCGCCCCGTTGTCCACGTCCTCGCGCAGAAGTCCTACATCGCCGGCGGACCCGCCGCCATCCGCGTCATCGCCACCGACTCAAAGGACGACGCCATCCTCAACAGCGGCTCCGTGCACATCGAGCTCCTCATTCCCGACCACCCCGCCCGCCCGCTCTTCAGCGGACATCTCAACCATCGCGGCACCACTGAAGCACAATTCCGCTTCCCCGCCGGCCTCATCGGCGAGTACCAGCTTCGCTACCTCGTCGAAACCCCCATCGGCTCCAGCGAATCCACTGAGAACGTCCAGCTTCAGGACAAGCTCTCCATCCTGCTCACCACCGAGAAGCCCATCTACCAGCCCGGCCAGACCATCCATGTGCGCGCCCTCGCTCTCGACCGCGCCGATCACAACGCCGCTGCCAGCCGCCGCCTCACTTTCGAAGTCGAAGACTCGCGCGGCAACAAGGTCTTCAAGCGCGCCACCCAGACTGACAAGTTCGGCATCGCCTCCGCCGAGTTCGCCCTTGCCGACGAAGTCAACCTCGGCACTTATCACCTCCGCGCTTTAATCGGAGATCCCGGCTCCGCCACCAGCACCACTGAGATCGCCCTCAACGTCGACCGCTATGTCTTGCCCAAATTCAAAGTTGCCATCGAATTCTCCGGCGCGGGCCAGTCAGCAAAGCGCGGCTACCGCCCCGGCGACCACGTCACTGGAACCGTCCGCTCCAACTACTTCTTCGGCAAGCCTGTTGATAACGCCGAAATCTCTGTCAAAGCCTCTTCCATGGATGTCTCTGTCTTCGAAGCCGCCTCCGCCAGCGGCAAGACTGACAACGACGGCGTCTACCACTTCGATCTCAAACTGCCCGCCTACTTTGCCGGACGCCCCCTCACCCAGGGCATCGCCCGCGTGCTCATTGAGGCCACCGTCAAGGACTCCGCCGCCCATTCTGAAACCCGCGGCGAGCCTATCACCGTGAGCGAATCGCCGCTGCTCGTCACCGCCATCCCCGAGGGCGGAACCCTCATCCCCAACCTCGAAAACCAGGTCTTCATCCTCACCTCTTACGCCGACGGCACCCCGGCCACCGCCGACCTCAGCGTCCGCGCTGCCGGAAATCACGACCAGCGCGTCTCCACTGACGCCGGAGGCGTCGCCGTCATCAGTATCAAAGCAGGGGCCGAATCTGAAACGCTGAAGATCGACGCCGCCGACAAGCAAGGCAACCGCGCCTCTACAAGCATCGATCTCGCTACCCGCGACGGCTCCGACCAGATCCTCCTTCGCACCGAGCGCGCCGTCTACCGCGCTGGAGACCGCATCCAGCTTCACGTCTTCTCCACGCGCCAGCACGGCTCCGTCTACGTCGACATCGTCAAAGACAGCCAGACCATCCTCACCCGCGATCTCGATCTCACCAACGGCGAGGCCGACCTTACCCTCACCGCCACTCCCGAAATGGCCGGCACCCTCGACCTCAACGCCTACCTATTCGGACGCGATGCTCAGCCCATCGCCGACCACCGCCTCATCTTCGTCCAGCCCGCCGACGAGCTCCACATTGAAACCGTCGCCGACGCCCCCGTTTATAAACCCGGAGACGACGCCCGCATCCGCTTCCGCGTCACTAACTCCCACGGCGAAGGCGTTCGCGCCGCACTCGGCGTGCAGGTCGTCGACGAGGCTGTCTTCGCCCTCGCCGAAAAACAGCCCGGCTTCGCCAAGGTCTTCTTCTATCTCGAGCAGGAAGCCATGAAGCCGCGCTACGAGATCCACTCCATCGGCATGTCCGACATCGTCGAGCCCGCTCAGAACGCCCAGGGTGACAACGGGCAGCGTGACCGTGCCGCGCGCGCCCTCTTCTCCGCGACAGAAATGGTCAATCCCAACCGATTCGATACCGAATTCGGCCGCACCGTGCCGCAGGCAAAGCAAGCCGAATACGCCGGACGCTATCAGTCCGCTTACACCGCTCAGATCCGCCGCGTTGCAGCCCAGCTCAGCCGCGACTACAACCAGAACCCGCAGCATTTCGACTTGCCCAGTCTGTTCAAGCATATGAACGAGCGCGATGCGTGGGGCACCCCGCTGCGCGCCGAGTCCGCCAGTTGGTTCCAGGGAAGAACCCGCTATTACTACATCCAGAGCGCCGGCCCCGACCAGCAATTCGGCACCGGAGACGACCTTACCCTCTACCTTGAGGTTTCCTCCGGCCGAATCGCCAATCCTCCCGGAACGAATGCCAGCACGATCGACCTCCAGACCGAGCACGACCGCGGCCCATTCAACAACCACGCGGAAGTCACCGGCTCCGTACTCGATCCAAGCCGGAGCCGTCATCCCCAACGCGACCGTCGTGCTGCGCGAAACCTCGACCGGGCAAACCCGCAACTCTGTCACCGATGCCGCCGGCCGTTTCGACCTCGCAGCCCTTCCCCCCGGAACCTATGAAATCGAAATAACCGCTCAGGGATTCAACTCCGCGAAACGCGAATTCACTATCCGCGCTCGTGACCGTGCAATTCTCTCCGCGACGCTCGCTGTCGGCCAAGCCACTCAGACCGTCACCGTCATGGCGGGAGGAGGCCCCGTCCTCATGGAAGGCCGCTTCCACGGCGCGATGGGGGGCGTGATCGGCGGCATCGGCTTCGCAAACCACGCAAACGGCCGCGGCATGGAGATGAGAATGATGGCCGTCCCGGCTCCCATGGCCGCAGGCCAGAGGCATGGCCATCAATGGTGCGCTTGATCAAGCTCCTGCCCCTGACACCAGCCCCGAGCCTCACGTCCGCTCGTACTTCCCCGAGGCCCTCTACATCAACCCCGAAATCATCACCGACGGCAACGGCGTAGCCAGCATCACCATCCCCCTCGCCGACTCCATCACCACCTGGCGCATGGCCATGCTCGCCTCCACCGAGCACGGCGCCCTCGGCACCGGCACATCCAGCCTTAAAGTCTTCCAGGACTTCTTCGTCGACCTCGACCTGCCCGTCACTCTCACCCAGGGCGACCGCGTGTCCCTCCCCGTCGCCGTCTACAACTACGCCGGCGAGCGCGGAGAAGTCAGCCTCAAGCTCCAGCCAGACGACTGGTTCTCCCTCCTCGACGACACCGCCGACAAGATCCGTCTCCGTCGACTCCAACCGTGTCGGCAGCTCGCAGTTCACCCTGGAAGCAAAGCGCATCGGCAAATTCAAGCTCACCCTCACCGCCCGCATGAAAGGCGCGGCAAATCGGGCGGATGGAGCCCTCAGCCGAGCAGATGTAGTCGTCCGCGAAATCGAGGTCGTCCCCAATGGCCGCGAGCAGAACGCCGTCTTCAACGGACGCCTCGAAGCTGCTCACGACCTCCAGCACGACATAAATTTCCCCGAAAACTCTATCCCCGACGCCAGCAAGATCTACGTTCGCCTCTATCCCGGCCCCCTCAGTCAGGTCATCGAAGGCATGGACAGCATCCTGCGCATGCCTTACGGATGCTTCGAGCAGACCTCCTCCGCCACCTACCCCAACGTCCTCGCGCTCGACTACATGAAGCGCACGAAAAAACTCACTCCCGAAGTTCATGCCAGGGCCGAAGGCTTCATCGCAAACGGATACCAGCGCCTCCTCACCTTCGAAGTTCCCGGCGGAGGCTTCTCATGGTTCGGCCAGGCGCCCGCCAACAAAATCCTCACCGCCTACGGACTCATGGAGTTCAGCGACATGTCCCGGGTATATGAAGTCGATCCGCGCCTCATCGAGCGCACGCAGGAGTGGCTCGCCTCACAGCAGCAGCCCGACGGCAGCTGGAAACCCGACACCTACTTCATCAACGAAGGCGCAACCAACCGCTACAACACTGACCTGCTGCGCATCACCGCCTACATCGCATGGTCGCTCGAAAACACAGGCTACCGTGGCCCAGCCGTCGAAAAGGCCAGCCGCTACATCGAGGAACATCTCAACGCAAAGGCTGACGCTTACACGCTCGCCGTAGTCGCCAACTTCTCTGTTGACCACGACAAGAACAGCGCCTTCACCCGCCAGGCCATGCAGCTTCTGCTCGACGCCCGCACCGAAAAGGACGAGCAGGTCTGGTGGTCAGCTGAGGAAACCAGCGTCTACTCGACCGGCCTCAGCGCCGCCGTCGAAACCACCGCCCTCGCCGCCCAGGCCCTGCTCAAGTGGGGACAGGCCTCAGGCACCGCCCGCAAAGCCCTCACCTACATCACCTCGAAGAAAGACGCCACCGGCGCCTGGGGAACCACGCAGGCCACCATCATGGCCCTGCGTGCGCTTCTCCTCGCCTCTGAAATCGGTTCAGCCGATGTGCATGGGACAGTCGAGGTGATCTTGAACGGCAAATCCGCTGAGAAGCTTGTTTTAACCCCCGAAAACAACGACCTCTTCCACCAGTTCGTCCTCAAAGACATCGACCCCCGCACCAACTCCATCCAGCTTCACTTCGACGGAACCGGCGGCCTCGCCTATCAGCTCGTCGGCGATTATTTCATCCCCTGGCCCGAAAATGGGACCGAGAAATCGCCCGCCAAAGAACCCCTCTCCATCGATGTCACCTACGACCGCACAACACTCGCGCAGAACGACATCGCCACGGCCACCGCCACCATCCGCAACAACCTCGACAAATCCGCGAAGATGGTTATGGTCGACCTCGGCATCCCTCCCGGCTTCGACCTGCTCAGCGAAGATCTCCAGACCTACCAGGAAAAGACCGCCGGCTCCGCAACTGGCCGCCTCGAAAAATTCAGCCTCACTGCGACCCAGGCCATCCTCTACTTCAACGCCTTCGCACCCGGCTCGACCGTGACCCTGAAGTTCCGTCTCCGCGCGAAATATCCCATCCGCGCCCACACCTTCCAGTCGCGCGTCTACGAATACTACGATCCCGCCGTCAGCGCGACCGCCAAACCCATCCAGCTGGAGGTGCGAGCCCGCTAGATTTTTTCTTTGCGAGTGGAACGCCTCGTCGCCATACCCTCCGTCTTCGTTTCGTCATCCTTTAACCACGGGAAGAGGAGCGGAGGGTATGCTGAAGGCGTTCGCGTCCCTCCACGTCTTGACAGCGAGAGCGATTCGAGCTGATATTTGCAATGCCGAATGAAGGGTTACCGCGCCCAAGATGAAAACCCTGCTCGGCTGAGGTTTCCTTTTCTGCTTCTTTTTCCCAGACACATATAGAACGAATCGCGATCGCTTAGCCACGCTCAGGTTGCTTCGCGTGGTGCGCCTTAGCTCGTCTTCTGCCTGACGGTGGCTCGTCCGCCGTCGAGAACTCTCATCGTCTCAACTGCTGAAAGGATCAACGCCATGTCTACCCCCAACATCGATCCAGAATCCGCTCTCGTGAGCAAGCACAGCAATGTCGTAACCATCAACGACAATTCCAGGGTCATAAGCGGTATGAGTTATGTGACCGGATCGTTAAAGATCACTGATGGCCAGCCTTATGACCTTCCCCCGTCCTTTTCCGGGTCCAACGGCAAATGGAAGATCACGCTCGAGGCCGGACGCAAGAAAACCAAGCCGGTTGCCGACACATTTAATTCCAATTGCGGTGGCGCATCGAAGGAATACGCTCCCTCCGGCGGCGGCGGCACCCCCGATGAACTGAATTTTCAGTTTGGCGTGACAATCTCTTTTCAATCTGGCGGATCCGCTACGGTCTATCTCGCTCAGGGATCGTACGCCACAACCAATAACTGGTGGATCGGCGGCGCTCCCATCTTCAGTGCCGACAAGCCGCGTTTCGAATTCACCTCGGGCAACACCGTCTACACGCTCGCCATGTCAGGAGACCACGAAACATTCAATCTCAAATTGACCGACACCCGGCCCGTCTCTCCGATCCTGAACGTCTTCGTGCTGATGATGGAAAACCATTCCTTCGACAACATGCTGGCCCTGTCCGGGATTCCGGGCATTAAAGCTGCTACCACCGCTGACTGTAATTCCTATAACGGCAACAGCTATTGTGTTCAGGGCAATGCGCCGGGCAACATGCCCACCGATCCCGGACACGAATTCACCGACGTCGTCGAGCAGCTCGCCGGACAAGGGGCCAAATATCCCCCCGGCGGTCCGTACCCGCCCATCAACAACTCAGGATTCGCCGCCAACTACGCCACCACGACCACCGAAGGCCCCACCCCGCCCGCTGCAGACATCGGCGACATCATGAAGTGTTTCGACTCGCAGTCCCAACTGCCGGTGATCTATCAGCTGGCCACGAACTTCACGGTCTGCGATCAGTGGTTCTCCTCGCTCCCCGGTCCCACCTGGCCCAATCGTTTCTTCCTCCATGGAGCCTCGTCGAACGGCCTCGATCACAGCCCCTCCAGCGAGGAGATCGCTGAGTGGGAGACGGTCGACGGCTTCCGTTATCCGAACGGCTCCATCTTCGACGCCATGAATGCAAAGGAAATCACCTGGCGTCTCTACCACGACACCAGCGGTCCTATCGAAGGCAGCGTCTCGCAGGTCTCCGCCCTCCACAACATCCAGTTGTGGGATGTCCACGAGCTCTCGACCTTCGAGTCCGACGTGCAATCCGCCTCCTATCCCTACCAGTACACCTTCATCGAGCCCAACTACGGAGACATCGTCAACGGAAGCTACTCCGGCGGGTCGTCGCAGCACCCTGTCGATGGGGTCACCAATGGTGAAGGCCTCATCGCGCAGGTCTATGAAAGCATCCGCAACTCGCCTATCTGGATGAACAGCCTGTTGATCATCACCTACGACGAGCACGGAGGATTCTACGATCACTTCGCCCCCGGACCCGCGCAGCCTCCAAACGACGGCAGTTCAAGCAAGTACAACGAGTTCGGCTTCGTCTTCAACCAGTACGGAGTCCGCGTCCCCGGGGTGGTCGTCTCCCCGCAACTGCCTGCAACCGTCGATCACACCGTCTACGACCACGCCTCTGTCCTGGCCACCCTCGAATGGCTCTTTGGCTTGCCGCATCTCACCAGCAGGGATGGGACTGCCAACGTCATCCAGGGCATGATTCCCACGGCTCCGGCCCGGACCGACACTCCCACCACGCTGAATCGTCCTGCGCCTCAACCGGTAACCAGCCGCATAGCGCCCGAAGTGCTGGCCGCCCGGGAACTGGAACCGGTGCCGGATCGCAGCACCCTCATGGGCACTCTGGGCGTACTACTCAAGGCCGACACCCAGCTCGCCACAACCTCCGCCGAACGTGAAGCCGCCCGCGCCAGGTTCCGCAGCATCCGCACAAGAGCCGACGCCCGCGTATACATCCGCGAGGTCATGGCCAAAGTCCAGGCGGAAAAGGCCAAGAGAGGAATCAAGTAGCCGTTCGCACTAAGCGCGCAGCTCGACCAGCAACGACGTGGGTGCCCCACCCTTGCGTAGCAAGGGTGGGAACCCCACATTCGATCGGCAACCACGCGGGGCGCTTCCTGGCCGAGAATTTCCCTAAACCAGCTATACTGAAATTAGAGAGACAAAAGGCCCGGCCGCCATCGCAGCCGGGCCATTCTGTTTCGGAGAGATCATTCCCAAAATGGGAAAGTCTGGGTCCTACACGGCAATGAGCCCCCTGTAAGCCACTTGTTTTCTGTTATATGACCATAAACATTCTGGAATCAGTTAACTTGACGCGAACGACTTAATTAACCCCTGTGAAATGAAATAGTTAGCGCCAAGCCGGCATGACGCATCCGTAAGCCATTTATTTTCTATCATATGAGCATAAAGATTCTGGAATCAGTCAACTTGACGCGTACCCCTTAATTAATCCCTGTGAAATGAATCAATTAGCGCAAAACATGCGGTAATGGGGTGAGGGGGAGGGGGAGGGGGTCGCCTTTCTCACTGCTTCGTCACCCAGGTCTTGCCCTCATCCGAACTCACCCAGACCTGGCCCTTGTCGTTCGTCAGCTCGAACGTCGCCCGGGGAGGGACAGCCGCGGGTGCGCTCCTGGCGACAGCCGCTCCGTGGAAAGTCCCGGACGAAAAAGCGCCTCTCGATTGCGGCGCAAGCAACCGGGATTGCGCGGGAGGCTCGACCCTCAGGCCGACCGCCTTGCCCACCCACTGCACCGTGGCCTGGGTCCAGGACGCGCCCTGATTGTTGTTCAGATACTCATTGCTGTTCAGATACCGATCGCTGCTCAGAGACTGGAGGCTGCCCAGGAACACATTGCCGTCGCCATCGAGAGCCATCACCATCTGCCCGCCAGCCGCAACCGAAACCGCCCGCGCCCCCGACGGCAGAGGCCGCGCCGAGCACGCGCCTCCCAGGCAGCGCTGCACCAGGCCGTCCTTCAAGGCAAACGTCGCTACAGGACCAACCCTGCTCCCGGCCGCGGCCGGCCCGCCCGTCACGGACGGAGCCGGAGCCGGAGCCGCCGATGCGGTCGCCGGCTTCGCCGGAGGGGGCAGCACAGCCTCAGCCGCGGGAGCGGGATTCCTCCCTTCCAACGGCATGTTGGAAGTCTTTCCGTTTGTAATCAGGCCCTGCGCAGTTCCGCTGCCCGCGACCAAGCCACCGATAACGCCGCCCTCCGCCGTTCCGTCTGCTGCCGAAACCGTCACTGTCTGGCTCGCCGCGCCCACATCGAGCTTCGCGTCCAGGCTCGCTCGCTCACTCGGCTGAACGGTCAGCGGCTGGCTGAACTTCTCGAACCCGGGAGCCTGCACCTCCACCTTGTAATCGCCCGACGGAAGCGCCGCCACGTGGAACTGGCCTTGCGCATTGGTCACTGCGGACTTCTCGTTCCCGCCAGCGGCCGCGCGCACCGTCACATGCGCTCCCGGTATCGCCGCTCCTGACCGGTCTGCCACGGAGCCGGCAATCTCCGCCGTGCCCCCCGCATGCACCTTCGCGGTGGGCGCAACGGCGGGCGCAGACGATGCCCTCTTTGCCTCCCGCCTCCCGGCAGCCTCCGGCGGCGCAACCCGAGCCGAAGCCATGGACCCTGCCGATGGGCCAGGCTCGGCGGCAGGAGCCGCCGCCAGCCTCGCCTCGGCCCCGATCTCCTGCGCCCTGCTCGCGACCGGGTGGCCCCGGTACCTGTGGACGGCAACAGGCACCGCGATGAGCAGCACGGCAAGTACCCCCGCCACTCCCAGCGGTCCCCACCACAACCACCTGCGACCCCCGGCAGCCGGCAGGGGTACGCGCTCCGGCTCATCGCCTGTTTCTGAAAAAGCCTGTTGCGCAAGAAAAACCACGTCCCGGCAGCGCGCGCACGCCGAGAGATGTTCAAGCACGCTCTGCCGTTCCTTCGGAGTCAGCGAGTGCTCGGTGAAAGCCGACAGAAGATTTTCATCGGGATGCGTAGCGAGATGCCTTCCGTCAGCCATCAGCCCTCCTCTCCCGTCGAAAGCCTGCTTGCAGCCTGCGCGTCCATAGCCTGTGCTTCGCCCACAGCTTGTACTTCGCCCACCGCCTCTACTTCTAGGAACGGTTCCTGCCCCGCAACTTGCAGCAACCTTCGCACATTTACGTCGAGATCGCGAACATCGCCGCTCAAAGCCTCTTCTGCGGCCCTGCGGCTCAATCCCGAAGCCTCAAGATGCTTCAGGATCCGCTTCCTCAGGCTCTTTCCCAGCCGCTTCAGTCTGCGGCTGATCGTCGATTCGTGCACGCCGAGAAGCCTGGCGATATCCGCGAGATTCCTGCCGTCAAGATGGTACGCATGCAGCAGAAAGCGGTCTTCGGCAGCCAGGTGCGAGAAAACCGCGCCGATCGATTCCGCCAGCGCCTTGCGATGCAGGTCGCCCTCGATCGGCGCCGTCGCCGGTATCGCGGTCAGCAGTTCCGCATCCTGATCTTCGATGCACACCAGTCGACGCGCTTTGCGGTACTCGTCCACATAGCGCTGCGCCAGAACGCTCCGCAGCCAGCCAGCCAGCGAACCTCTACCTGTGTAAGATGCCAGCTTCGACTGCCGCTGCCCCTCGCGCGTCGACACGCCGAACAACTCGGCATAGAGCGAATCCGCCAGTTCCCGTCCCGCCGCATCCTGCCTGGTTATGCCGTACGCCGCGCTGTAGAGGACTTCCCGGTACTGTGCTAGGAAAACCTCCCAGGCCGCCTCATTTCCTCGTGCGCAGGCCCGCGCCAGCACAAGCTCCTTCACCCGGATGGAAGCGATCCGTTCTGTATCCTCGGCGTCCCAGCCATTTGATGCCGCGACCTCAAGCATGAGCGCCTCGAAATCCTCATCGCTGAAGCCAAAACGCTGTGCCGAACTCTCCCGCCAAAGGGCAATCACATCCGCGTCGGCCCCGCTCGTCGAACCTCTCCCTGGGCCGCCTTCTTTCATGCACTAAAACATACCCGTTTTTGGAGGAGGAGATGAACGCAGTGACTCTTTCGAGCTACACCTCAATTGGTTTCTGAACCTGATTATTGGGATGGTGGACGCGGAAGGAATCGAACCTTCAACCTGTCGATTAAGAGTCGAATGCTCTGCCAGTTGAGCTACGCGTCCGAGAATGCGCCGGAGTGGGCGATCCAACAATGAACTGGAAGGAAGCGCAGGCAAAATACCCATGCACCTCAATGAATATAGCACATTCCTGCCGATTTTTCGGCTTGTAGTTCTTCAGAAGGAGAAGGAGAGTCCGCCTTCGACGGCGCGCGGCGCCTGGGCAAAGTAAAGTACGCTGCCATCGCTGGTCACAAAGGGCCGATAGCCCTGCGCGAGCAGGTTCCGCACATCAATCAGCGCCTCCATACCATTGGGCAGGATTCCGCGGCAATGAATCGGCTGGCGGAGATAAAAGCTGAGGTATGGATTGCGCAGATTCGCGTCGAATGGATCGATGGCTGTCAGCGTTCCCGTTTGCTGCCATCGATAGGATGCCTGCCACTGCGTGCCCGCATGCTGCAGCTTGCCACCGTATGACACTGAGGCCATCTCCGTGCGCTTCGGACGCAGGCTCAGCAATCCGTCATCCAGCGTTACCGGAATCGGCTGCGCGTTCATGATCAGCGCATCGCCCGTACCCATCCCGACGGAGAACCACATATCGTCCGGCAGAAGCTCCTTGAGTTCGGCAATCACTCCACCATTGTCGAAGCCTTCGCCGGCAATCTCGAGCGAGCCGGTGGACGAATCGTAGAGCAGATCGCCTCTCTTCCAATCCGCCGAGGATATTTCTCCTCCGCCACTGATCAGAGGGTGCTCAATGTGACTGCGGAACGCCGTTACCCTTACTCGGAGATTTCCGCTTGTTCTCTCGTATGCGAGCTCCTGGTGGAGGCCGTGCTCGATTACCAGTTGTCCGTTCCGCTCGCCAATCGACGGTGGCAGCGTGTTGGCGCGATCGAGCGCATCCGCCTGCTGCGCACCCGGAGCGGTCGCGATCCTGTAAGAAATCATCGCATCGCCGGCGCGCAATCTAAGCCCGGCAAAGGGATGGTTCGCAATCTCCGTCGTTCCCAGGTGGACCGCTTCGACTTCGTTGCCAACCTCGGCGTCGACGGCTTCCGTCAGGGTCATAGTCTCGGCCGTACGCAGCACCATTGCCTGCATGCCTTGGGAATCCGGACCGCCGGCAATCTCCGGCCGGTCAACAAAGGCGCCGACCGTCCGCAGAGTCCGCCCGTGTGCCAATTGCTGCTCGTAACCCACCACCGTGTTGAGCGCAGTGTCCTCCGACTGGCTCAGATCTGCCCGAAGAATCAGCTGGCGAGTGTCGTCGTTCGACCTGCGCATCTCAAAACCGTGATGTATACCGCCATCGCCAAAACCGCTTTCGCCGCCGCGAATCGTCACCCTCGCCTTGAGCGCCGGATTCTGCCCGTCAGCCTCGGTGACAACCACCAGAGGCCCATCCTCCAGCATCCGCAGGAGTGGCCGGTTGGCCGAAAGCCGAAGCGTCCAGGTCCAGTCGTCCTGCGGCTCATCTGCTGTACGCGGCTGCGCCGGCAGCCACCGAAAGGCTTCGTACAGCGTGTTCAGCGTCAAATTGACAACGAGTCTTGAGCTAGCTGTGATGTGCAGGTTCTCACGCAGTGTCGGCAGAAAGAGCGACCCGGTGGCTTTGACTCCGTAGATGCCCGGCAGCACTCTCGCCAGTTCATAGCGGCCATGGTCATCGGTGAAGGTTTCGGAGATAACGGATAGATCCGGCCGCAGCAGTTGAACCAGGGCGCCGATCTGAGGCGTCCCCTTGCCATCGCGCACCACACCGCTCACTGCCCCATCTGTAAGAGCATGGGCGGGCAGTGACAGGGCCGCGAGAAGCAGCGCAACAACGGGGACGACGCTGGAAAACCTTCGCTTCACTGATTCAGTCGTTTGTTGCTTCCTGGCCCTTTGCTCCAATGACGATCAAAGTTTGGAATTCACTGCTCTGCGGCAGATGATCCAGGGTTTCGCCTATTCCACGGTGAAGGGGGCCGACTGAGCGATCTCCTGCTTCGAGACGCTGTCGTTCACCTGTATTTTCACAAGGTACTTGCCCGGCTGAAGGCTGGCAAGTGGCAAACTCTTTTCCACGGTCACCTGATCGGAGTTTGCGCTCAAAGCCTGTGAGTCTTCCGACGTGTCCAGCAGCGCCTTATTGGTTGCCGTATCGATAATCTGATAGGTTATCTTGGCCGCGTTCTGCTTGCTCTTCTCGTCGATTCCCAGGTTGTAGACCTGCATCCAGAAATTCAGCTTCTGGTCGCGATGAAAACTCACCGGCGTCGCCGCATTGACTGTCACCCGCGGCCGGATAAAGGTGTTGCCGATAATAAAGCTGCCCGTGCCGATTTCCTTCGAGGGCACGCGGTACATCTTGTCCGACAGAATCAAGGACGAAGCCGAAAGCCGGTCATCGTCATACTTCGGCACTGTGATGCCCTGCGCCCACACGCCGACATGGTCGACATTGTTCACGTCTTTGATCGCCACATCGACGCGATACCTTCCGGGCCGGAGCGGCAGCGCCTTCCAGTAAAGCTGCGAATGATCCAGGGTCTGCGGAAGCAGTTCTGCGGGCTCTTCCACCTGAACGGTCTCTTCGAAAGTCTGCACCACGTGATCGGTGATTGTCGAAACCCGGCCCAGGATGTTCACCTCGCCCTTAGATACGCCATCTTTGGTGTTGAAGGTGATGTCGCGGTTCTTGATCTGGAGAGTGATCGGCACCAGCACAGTGTCGTCTGTCACCTTCACAAAGTCGGTCCGCACATCGAAGGGAAAGATCGGACCGGTCAGCAGCTTGTGGTTGCTCAGGAACGACTCCAGGTCCTTGAACTTTACCGGGGGCGGCGCCTGCAGCTTGGCATACTGCTCCAGTCGATCGAACTGCTTGCTCTGGTTCATGCTCGAATTGGGCCCGTCGCCAAGATTCTCAAGCCCGCCGCGGAAGCGGTCCGACTGCTTGGCCATGCCCATCTGCTCATAGAGCGTCGCGCCGGCGCCCGGAACATGTTGCAGCGCATCCTTCTCCGAGCGGTCGATCGTCATGTGATAGTCGCCGCACATGCAGGTATCGACGAACTCAATGTCGATGTTGTCGCCGACACCTTCCAGGTACCGGTAGTGCCATATCTCGAAAGGAAAGGTCGAGGTCTGGCCGCCGCCCTCGGCGATCGGGCGGTCATACATGCCGCCGCTCGGGTGGGACTCTATATCGTCCGGCTTCCCGAAGGCAATGTAGATATGGCCGCGATCTGTCTTCCAGCCCGGCTTGCCGGCCGCGAAGTGCTCGTTCGCGTAAGCAATTCTCCTGTAGTGCTCCTCGCGGAATTCGTTTTCGGGAGAGTCAGGATTAGGGTTACGGCGCTGCCAGAAGGCCTCGATAAAGGAGTCCCGCTCCTCATCATTGCTCAGGCTCTTGAATGCCTTCAGTTCCTGGTCCGTAATGATCCAGTGGACGTCTTCATCCACCCACTTCTTATAGCTTCCGTGCAACTCCTGCTTGAGTTCTTTCTGCTGTTTGAAGCGCTCTTTGTCCGAGAGCTGCCGCTTCAATGGATCCTGATTCTGATTCTGGGCATCCGGCGCGGCCTGCGATCCGGACGGGGCGGCGGCTTGCTGCCCGTAGAGACAAGGATTTGTTGCAAGCGTGCCCAAAGCAACCGCAAGAGTGAAGGAAAAACATCCCTTTGACATACGACGCTGACTGCTCCTACCCAGCGTTCTGATTTTACGGAGTCGTAACGACAGATACAAGCATTTCTATGGCATTCTTAATTCGCCGAGGGCACCCGCCGGCCCGAAACCCTTTCAGAGGAAGCATTCCGCGCGCATGTGTCTCGCTCCCGGCCTGTTATCATCGGAGTTGAATTTTGCTCCATAGATTGCACTCGCATCACTGTTGCCCGCTGCCGGATCGGGAACCATTCATCCCGGTTTTGCGTAGTTCCCCCCAAAGGTGATGGCTGGCAAATCCGCCCTTTAGGAAAAAAGCTTGAAGAAGATTCTTGTCGTCGTTGTCATCGTTCTCGCCGTGGCAGCTATTGTTGGCTTCACCGTCATCCGCGCCCAGTCCGGATACACCAAAGTCATCACCGGCAAAGCTGTCCGCCAGGACCTGGTTTCGACTGTCAGCGGAACCGGTCAGATTAAGCCAAAAACCTACGTCAACCTCGGCGCAACTGCTTTCGGACGCATTACACATCTCTATGTAAAAGAAGGGGACAAGGTACATAGGGGCGAGGAAGTCGCCAGCATTGAGAATGTCCAGCAGGGGGCCAACGTCGAGGGCCAGAAGGCCTCCATCTCCGCCGCCCAGACCGACATAGCCGCCGATATTGCCGCTGAGAAAACACAGGAGGCTAACGTCGAGCACGCCAAAGCCGATCTCGAGCAGAAAGTCCTGGATTATAACCGCGCAAAGGCCCTCTACAAGGACCAGATCATGGCCAAGCAGGATTACGATGCCAAGAAGGCGGCTTACGATCTGGCGATCGCGACCCTCGCGCAAAGTAATGCGGCGCTCGCTCAGGCCAAGGCTCAGACGGAATCCGCACGCGGCCATCTGAACACCCAGGAAGCTACCCTGCGCGCCAACATTGACCTGCTCGGCAAGACCGTGGCAGTCGCGCCCTTTGATGGCATCGTAACCAATTTGCCAGTGCGCGAAGGCGAGACCGTCGTTGAGGGCATTCAGAACGCCCAGGGCTCAACCCTGATGACGCTGGCCGACATGTCGGTCATCACCGCCGAGGTCAAGGTCGACGAGACTGACATTGTCAGCGTGGCCCTCGGCCAGACGGCCGACGTGACGGTGGACGCGCTCCCGGGAAAAATCTTTAAAGGCCACGTCACCGAAGTCGGCGATCAGGCGCTCCTGAGGTCCACCGGCGTCGCCACCAGCCAGACCACCAGCGGCCAGGAAGAAGCCAAGGATTTCAAGGTCGTGATCACCCTCGACAACCCCTCCGACGAGCTTCGCCCCGGCCTCTCCACCACCGCGAAGATTGAGACCGCCAGGAAAAACGACGTTGTCGCGATTCCGATTCAGGCTCTCGCCATGCGTGTTCCCGATCCCCCCGGAGCCAAGCCCGGCGCGCTCCCCGATCCATCGAAGAAACGCTGTGCAGGGAGTCTTTGTCGTCAGCGATGAGAAGGGGAAACTGCGCGCGCGTTTTGTCCCGGTCACAACAGGGATTACCGGAACGACCAACATCGAAGTGACCAACGGCCTGAAACCCGGAGACGAAATCGTCACCGGAACCTTCCATGTGCTGCGTGATCTCAAGGATAATGCTCTTGTGAAGCGAGACACGACCCCGATCGCGCCGCCTAAGGACACGGATTCCTCCGGATCATAATCGCGCGGACGGAACCAGAACGGCAGCGTTGGAACCGCGCGCGCGTCCAACACGTACACCGTCGTGACGCTTGCGCGAAATTTTGGCGTTCCGGCCACCGGATGAACAGGAGCTCTGATTGACCGACATGACCACCAATGCGGATCCCACAGCGGCTGCCCCGGCAGACGGAATCGACCCCTCTGCCCCGCAGGGCGGCGTCATCGTCGTCGATGATATCTGGAAGACCTACGACATGGGCTCCGAGCAGCAGGTGCACGCGCTCCAGGGGATATCCCTCACCATCCGGCACAACGAATATGTCGCCATCATGGGTCCCTCCGGCTCCGGCAAGTCGACCCTCATGAACCTCATCGGCTGCCTCGATACCCCTAGCCAGGGCAAGTACTGGCTTAACGGACACCTGGTCAGCGAACTCAACGACGACGAGCTCGCCCGCATCCGCAACAAGGAAATCGGCTTCGTCTTTCAGACCTTCAACCTGCTGGCACGCGCCACCGCCCTGCATAACGTCGAGCTGCCGCTCATCTACAATGGCACGCCCGCCCACGAGCGGCTGGAGCGAGCCCAGGCCGCTTTGCGCGCCGTCAATCTCGACGGGCGTATGCACCACAAGCCGAATGAGCTCTCCGGCGGCCAGCGCCAGCGCGTAGCTATTGCCCGCGCCCTCATCAACCGCCCCTCGATCATCCTCGCCGACGAGCCCACCGGTAACCTCGATTCAAAGACCGGCGACGAAATCATGGCCCTCTTCGACGATCTTCATTCCCGCGGAAACACCATCGTGCTCGTCACCCACGAGCCCGACATCGCCGAATACGCTCATCGCGTCGTCCATATCCGCGACGGCAAGATCTTCTCCGACGAGCCTTCCTCCCGCGTCCGCCACCCGGGAGAAGCCGTGCACACCAAGAGCGGGCATGGGCGGGACACGCAGGTTTTCACTTCCTAAACGTTCGCGCGCCCTTGCCGATAACCCCTGTATCTGTAAAGGACAGGGTCTTGTATTCACCTCAGTACATCAATGAAAGCCAGCCCGCCCCGGCGGCAATAGCACCGCACGTGCTCACTGACCATCCCGAGTGGACCCTCGGCGCCATGGTTGGACGCAGCCCGGTCATGCAGCGGCTTTTCTCGCAGATGCGCTGCACGGCGCGCCATTTGCGCATGGCCACTATCGAAGGTGAAAGCGGTACAGGAAAGGCGCTTGCTGCCCGGACCCTCCACGATCTCGGCCCGGCATCGGCTGCATCGTTCATCCCCTGTCCGGCAGCACAGTTTTTCCAGCCCGGTCCATCGCTCGCTCCGCCTTTTCCTCTATTGAGAGACGCCCGCGACGGAACACTTTTTCTCAGCCATGTCGAAGAGCTTTCGCCGGAGCAGCAGAACCGGCTCGTCGCATTCCTCCAATGGCTCGATCAGCAGCAGGCGCGCCGCGCCCCGGAATCCATTCCCCGCCAGGTCTTCTTCAGCTCTATCCAGCCGCTGCGCAGGCTGGCGGCTTCCTCAAGCTTCCGGGCCGACCTCTGCCATCGCCTCACCGCCATTCGCTTCATCGTTCCTCCCCTGCGCGAACGCCGCGATGACCTGGCGCTTCTCGCCGAATTATTCGCCCGGCGCTTTTCCTCGACGCACGGCAAGCCCGTCCGCGGCCTCGCTCCTCACACACTGCCCCGCCTCAGCGCGCACTCATGGCCGGGAAACATTCGTGAGCTGGAAAGCGTCATCCACAGCGCCGCGCTCGATTGCGAAGGCCAGTGGATTCGCCCCATTGATCTCCCCGCGCTCTCGCCGTCGCCGGTATCGCGTTCATTGAACTCTATTCCCCCGGAGGACGACCCCAACCTCGACCACGCCATCCTCCGCCACATCAACCTGGTACTCGCTCGCGTGGACGGCAACAAGCTTCGCGCCGCCAAAATGCTCGGCATCAGCCGCTCCACGCTCTATCGGCTCCTCGACTCAGCCAGCATCAGCTCCCCGGCAGCTCCGGCTCCGCCCATCGCCAATACCGAGTCGATCCCGACCCACTCCCAGGGCTAGTCTCTTCGTTCGCTATCATCTACACTGCGCTCAGCGGCTCCCGCCGCGGAGCTTGATGAAAAAACTTTTCGTCCTTGCATTCACCGCACTCGTATGCCTGCCTCTCTTCGCTCAAACCTTCCCTAAATCCGTAAGCAAGTCCGCCGGGACACAAAGGCTTCCTGGCGTCACCGCGCCCCCCGTCCCCGTCTCCCTCGAAGACCGCCGGGCTGCCCTGAAGGCTCTCTTTGCCGAAATCTGGGAAGACGAACTCCGCCACGAGCCTGAATTTGCCTCCTCCGTCGGAGACAAGCGCTACAACGATCAGCTCTCCGACTACTCCGTAGCCGGCTACAACGACCGGCTTAACCGCGGCCGCGACTACATCTTTCGCCTCGCTGCAATCGACACCACCGGACTCACCGATCAGGAAGTCCTCAGCAAAGACCTGATGGCGCGCCTCCTCGTCGAAGAACAGGAAGAGGCCGAATACAAGCCTTGGGAAATGCCCGTCACGCAGATGTGGGGTCCGCACATCGAGCTGCCCGCGCTCGTTCCCCAGCTCAGCTTTGAAACCGTAAAGGACTACGACGACTACACGGCGCGCCTGGCCAAAATCCCCGCTGTCTTCGATCAGATCAGCACAAACATGGCTACGGGCGTCGACGACCAGCGCGTCCCGCCGAAGTACATCCTCGAAAAGGTCCTGGTTCAGGTCAACGCCATCGCGAACCAGAAGCCCGAGGACAGCCCCTTCGCGCGCCCGCTGCAGAAATTCCCCGCGAGCGTCTCTATCGACGACCAGGCCCGCATCAAGGCTGCTGTCCTCGACGCCATTAAGAAACAGGTGCTGCCCGCATACGCCAGGTTCGCTCGCTTCCTCACCTCGACCTACATTCCCGCCGGACGCTCCGAAGCTGGCCTCTGGTCCATTCCCGGCGGCGACAGGTACTACGCCTTCCTTGTTCGCCGGAGCACCACCACCGACCTGACGCCCGCCGCCATCCATCAGCTCGGGCTCGACGAGGTCAAGCGCGATGAGGCGGAAATGCTCGTCATCGCCCAGAAGCTCGGATTCAAGGATCTCGCCTCGCTGCGCGCCTCGATCGCCGCCAACCCCAAGCTTCACGCGCAATCAACCGACCAGCTGATCGGGCTTTACAGCCACTACATCGACCAGATGCGTCCGCGGCTGCCTGAGCTCTTCGGCACTCTGCCCAAGGCTCCTCTCGTCGTTCTCCCCGTGCCCGAATACATGCAGCAGGATCAGACCCAGGCTTATTATGTGCAGGGCACGCCCGACGGCAAGCGTCCCGGCACCGTCTACGTCAATTTCTACAAGTTCAACGAGCGCGCGCTGACCAACGTTGAATCCATCAGCTATCACGAAGGCATTCCCGGCCACCATCTCCAGATCTCCATCGCACAAGAGCTGACCGGCCTTCCCACCTTTCGCAATTACCTCGAATACACCGCGTACACCGAGGGATGGGCGCTTTATTCCGAGCGCCTTGGCAAAGAGATCGGCTTCTACCAGGATCCCTGGTCCGATTACGGACGCCTTGAGGCAGACACCTGGCGCGCCATCCGCCTCGTCGTCGATACCGGCTGCCACTCCATGCACTGGAGCCGCCAGCAGATGCTCGACTACTTCCGGGAACATTCCTCGATGGACGACACCAACATCCAGGCCGAGGTCGACCGCTACGTCGCGTGGCCCGGCCAGGCGCTCGGATACAAGATCGGCCAGCTGAAGATCCTCGAGCTGCGTTCAAAGGCACAAACCGCCCTCGGCGCCCGGTTCGATCTCAAGGCATTCCACGATCAGGTGCTCGACTCCGGAGCATTACCAATGGACGTCCTGGAACAGCGCATCGACGCCTGGATCGCCGCCCAGCAGGCAAAATCCGAAACCTTCTGATTCCTGTTCCTGTACTCTGGAACAACATGAACACTGCAGCCATTGATCGAGATTTGTCACAGTTACGTGTCGCCGTGCTTGGAGCCGGCAAGATGGGGGGAATCCTCCTCCAGGCCTTCCTCAAACAGCAGATTCTCCGCCCTGACCAGCTTCTCGCTACCGTCGCCCACGCCGACCGCGCCGCAGCACTCTCCGCCCAGTGGGGCGTTGAGGTTTCAACCGACAACCGGGCCGTCGTCGAGCAGGCCGACGTGATTCTGCTCGGCGTCAAACCCTTTCAGGTCCCCGATCTCATTGCCTCGATCAGCCCCGTCCTGACGACGGATAAGCTCCTCATCTCCTTCGCCGCTTCGGTCAGGACATCGGCCATCGAACAGGCGGCAGGGATCGACATCCCCGTCATCCGCGCCATGCCCAACACGCCGTCTATGCTTGGCGCCGGCATCTCTGCCCTTTGCCGAGGCCATTACGTCACCGAGCCGCAGATGGCCTTCGCGACCCGCATCTTCGAGACCGTAGGGCGCACCGTCATCGTCGATGAGAAGCACATGGACGCGGTCACCGGCCTTTCCGCCAGCGGCCCAGCCTTCATCTACATCATCCTGGAGTCGCTCGCCGAGGCCGGAGTCAAAGTCGGCCTGCCCCGCGATATCGCCACGCTCCTCGCCGCACAGACCACATACGGAGCCGCGCGCATGGTGCTCGAAACCGGATACCACCCCGCGCTCCTCAAAGACGCCGTCACCACGCCCGCCGGCTGTACCATCGACGGTATTCTCGAACTCGAAGAAGGCGGCCTGCGTGTCACGCTCATCAAGGCTGTCATGCGCGCCTCGCAGCGCGCTAAAGAACTCGCGGCAGGCTAAGGCCTCACATATTCGTGAAAAGTTGATGAATGCGGCATACCCGCGTTTGCCTTTAGAATCAAAATTCTCACAGAATGCTACCGAGCTAAGCTCGGCGAACCAAACCACTGCGTCGTCGCTCGTCGCATTGTGATAGGAAAAATTTGACTCCGGAGGAAATATGAATCGTAGACTCCGCATAGCTGCTTTGTTCAGCCTTGGCGCCCTCACCCTCACCGCCTGCAAATCCTCCAGCAACGTTCAGATCTCTGGAGCAGGCAGCACCTTCGTCTACCCCGTCATGACCCGCTGGATCCAGGACTTCTCGAAATCCAATCCTAGTATCCAGATCAACTATCAATCCATCGGTTCCGGTGGCGGCATACAGCAGGTAAAAGCCGGCACAGTGGATTTTGGAGCCTCTGACGCGCCTCTCGCTGACGACCAGCTATCCTCCATGCCACCTGTCATTCAAATCCCCGAGACTGCCGGTCCGGTCTGCATCACCTACAACCTGCCCGCGCTTTCACAGCCGCTCCAGCTCTCCCCCGAGTCGCTGGCCGGAATCTTTCTTGGAACCGTCAAGACCTGGCACGACCCTCGCGTCGTGAAGGACAACCCCGGGGTAAATCTTCCAAATTTGCCCATCGTGGTCGTCCATCGCGCGGACGGAAGCGGGACAACCAATGCCTTTACAACTTATCTCTCTGCGGTGAACCCTGAGTGGCAGTCCAAAGTAGGCAAAGGCAACAGCGTGCAGTGGCCCATCGGACTCGGCGGAAAAGGCAGCGAGGGCGTCACCGGCCAACTGCGTCAATCGCCCGGTGCCATCGGCTACGTGGAGCTGACCTACGCCCAGCAAAATAATCTGCCCGTAGCCAAGATCAAGAATCAGGCGGGAAACTACATTGCCCCCACCGCGCAGAGCACGACCTCCGCGATTAACGCGTTCACCGCGCAACTATCTCAGGATCCCAGGCAGCCGATCGTAAACCCGCCTGCCACTGCCGCCGACGCATATCCCATCTCGACCCTTACTTTCCTCATCATTCCCAAGGACGGGCCGGACAAAGGTAAGCGGGCTGCGCTCAAAAGCTTCATTCAGTACATCATCAGCGATGGCCAGCCCGCGGCAGGATCGCTCAACTATGCGCCGCTGCCTGACGGTGTGAAACAGTTCGACCAGCAGCAACTGGGCCAGATGACAGCAGCCGGCCAGCCCATCCAATAAGTAACTGGATGCGATACAAATAGGCGCTCCTCGCCGGATCTACTCCCGGGAGCGCCTTTTTTACACCCCGGCCCCTGCACCCTGCCTCTACATCACTTCAGGTGCGCTGATCCCCAGCCATCCCAGCGACCGGATCAGCTCCCTTTGCGCTACAGCCGCCGTCGCCAGCAGGAACTTCTTCCGTGCAGGATCAGCCTCGGTCAGTATGTGATGCTTGCGATAGAAGTTGCTGAAATCCTGCGCCAGCTGAAAGGCATGCCGCGCGAGATACGCGGGCTCAGCTGTCGCGATGCACTGGTCAAGCAGCAATGAGGTCTTAGCCGCGCGGAGCCACACCTGCCAGATGCCATCCTTTTCTTCGCTGGCCAGATACGGAGCAGCATCGACCTCTGCCATCTCGGCCAGCGCTTGCTCCACAGTCGTCTCTCCCTTGCGAAAGATGCTGCGCGTGCGCACCACCGCGTATTGAATGTATGGGCCGGTCTCGCCCTCGAAACTCAACGCATCCTTGAAGTCAAACGCGATCACCGAATTCCGCGTGTACTTCAGCATGAAGTAGCGCAGCGCCCCGACGGCAATCTCTTTCGCAATGCTCGCGCGTTCTGTCGAATCAAGCTCCGAATGCCGCTCATCCACTTCCTTCTGTGTCGCCGCGATCAGCTTGTCGATCAGATCATCGGCCTTTACGCCGAAGCCCTTGCGCCCCGACACCTCGATATACGGCCGCGCCCGGTCTTCCGCCGCAACGTCATACCCCAGCTCCAGCGCGCATCGCGGAGTCAGCGCCACCATCTCGTAAGAAAAATGCGTGTAATGCGCCGCCTGCTCCGTATACCCCAGCCCGCGCAGCGCCTCGATCACATTTGCCTGCGGATCGGCCTGCCGCGAGTCGATCACGTTATAGATTGCCTGCGCCCCGCCAAAGTGAGGATGCTCCTTCTCGCCGCTTTCCGCCGAAATCCAGCAATCGCGGTCTGGATATTCAAAGAAGCGCCTGTATTCAAAATCCCGCCCCAGCACACCAAACTTCCACAGGTGATACGCAATGTCCTTGCCGACGTACGTGACGGTACCGTTGGAACGGACGATGACCTTCGCATCCTCGTCCGGACCATTGGGCGACCCGGACTCGTCCAGCTCATCGCTGTCCTCGCGAGACAGACCGCCCATACGGCCGGTGCCTCTGGTCATCACCCAGCAGCCCTTGTTCTTTCCTTCTGTCTCGAAATAGAGCACGCCCTTGGCTTTCAGCTGTTCAAAAGCCAGATCCCAGAATTTGAGGTGCAGAATCTCGCTCTCGCGCGGTAGAAAGTCGTACTCGATTCCCATCCGAAGCATCGTTTCCAGATGCCGGCGCAGCACCGCCGTCGAAATCAGCTCGCCGATCTGCGCGGCATCGTTCCCGCCGCGTTCAATCTGGTGCAGTGTGTCCAGGCGAACTTTTTTTCTCGCCGGCTTCTCCGCGTCATCCGCCTCATACCACTGCGAAACCCGCGCATATAGATCCCAGCAGTAGTAATCGATGCGCTCGCCATTCTCTGCGAGCCGCGCCATCAATGCCTGCACATCGCTCAGCGACAAACCCTCCAGATGCATCAGACCTACGACAATATCCGCCACCTGCACACCGGTGTTGTCGATGTAGTTTTGTACGTCGACCTGTTGCCCCGCCGCCCGCAACAGCCGCACAAATGTGTCGCCCAGAATAGCGTTGCGCAGATGCCCCACGTGCGCAGCCTTGTTGGGATTGATGCTCGTGTGCTCGACCAGCGAATGCTGATGCGCCGCCCACCTCTCAACCTCACGGCCCGCCGCAATCGCCTGCACCGCGGCGCCGCGATCCAGCCGCGCATTGATGTACCCTGCCCCGGCAACTTCAAATCCCGCAAAGCCCTCAACCGAGCCCAAAGCGCCAACGATCTCCTCGGCGATCCTCCGCGGAGCCTTCCTCAGCTTGCGAGCCAGCTCGAACGCAAGCGGCAGCGCATACTCACCGAACCTGATCTCCGGCGGCTGCTCGATCACGACATTTTCAACTTCGATCTGATACAGCTCGCGCAGGACCGCGCGTAGCCGCTCTTCAAGCCTTTTCTGTTCTCGTAAGTACACGTTGGCAATACCTGAAACTCTCTCGAAATCCTTGATTTTCTTGGCTCATTCTACACGTTTGAACGACCCGCGCCGTCATCGCGCATGCCGCACATCCTGCTAAGATCATGAAAGAAGAATCCAATTGTAAGAGCCCGCATCTACTAGCCTCGCATGTCCAACAAGTTCTATCTCACCACCCCGATCTATTACGTTAACGCGCGCCCGCACATTGGAACCACCTACACCACGGTCGTTGCGGACGTCATCGCACGCCGCAAGCGCGCCCTCGGCGCCGATGCGTTCTTTCTCACCGGCACTGACGAGCATGGCCAGAAGATTCAGCGCTCGGCGGAGAAAGCGAACTGCAGCCCGCAGGAGTTCACCGATCAGGTCTCGGCTCAGTTCCGCGGCTTGTGGGACCGGATGGGTCTCACCTACAACGACTTCATCCGCACCACTGACCCGCGCCACAAACGCGGCGTGCAGAAGCTCTTCAAAGTGCTGCAGGATCGCGGATACATCTACAAGGGCTCATACACCGGCCAGTACTGCGTCTCCGACGAGGCATACGTTGACGTCCCGCCCGGCGCGCCCTGCCCAGAGTGCGGACGCATCACCGAGACCGTCAACGAGGAAAACTACTTCTTCAAGCTCTCCGCCTTCGAGCGCACACTGCTCGAACACTACGAAGCTCATCCCGAATTCATCCGCCCCGAGACGCGCCGCAACGAAGTCATTTCCTTTGTCCGCGCGGGCCTCAAAGACCTCTCCGTCAGCCGCACCAGCTTCAAGTGGGGCATCCCTGTTCCCGGCGATGAAAAGCACGTCATCTACGTCTGGATGGACGCGCTGACCAACTACATGACCGCCCTCGGCTACGGCAGTGACGACCTGGAAGACAAGGCAAAGTTCGAAAAATACTGGCCCGCAGACCTCCATCTCGTCGGCAAGGAGATCACACGCTTCCACTGCGTCTACTGGCCCGCCTTCCTGATGGCCGCCGGGCTGCCGTTGCCGAAGAGCGTCTTCGCCAACGGCTGGCTGTTATTCAAAGAAAGCAAAATGTCGAAGTCGCTCGGCAACGTAGTTCGCGCCGAGACCATTCTCGACGTGCTGGGCGCCGATGCCCTGCGCTACTTTCTGCTGCGCGAGATTCCTTTCGGTCAGGACGGCAGCTTCTCCTTCGATGCTCTGGTCGAGCGCTATAACGCCGACCTCGCCAACGGCTATGGAAATCTGCTCAGCCGCACGCTGGCCATGATCGGAAAATATTTCGACGGCTTTGTTCCCGAAGCGGTCGCAGAACAGGCTGGCTCCATCTCGACGGAAGCTCCAAACGCTATTGCAGCTTTTGGCCGCTCGTTCGACGCCCTCGACTTTTCGCGTGCGCTCGAAACTGCATGGGCGATCGTTGCGGCCGTCGACGGCTATCTCACCGCCAGCACGCCGTGGAAACAAGCCGAGAGTATTTCCGACGAGCAACAACGCGCCCTGCGTGCCACGGTTCTCTATACCGCGGCCGAAGGTATCCGCATCATCACCGCCCTCGTCTATCCCGTGATTCCTGACGCAGCTGCGAAAGCCTGGGCTCAGCTCGGACTCGGCGACATCCACACCGCAGACCTGAAGAATCTAACCTGGGGAGGCCTGAAGCCCGGCACAAAGCTCGGCGAACTCTCGCCCGTCTTCCCACGCGCAGAAAAGGACGCTATCACCCGTATGCAAGAAATCGAACAAGCCAACCGCATTGCAGCCCAAACTCCTACGACTGCAACCACGCCCACCGAGCCACCTCAGACCGTAACCGCCCCAACGCCTGTCGAGACCGACGGCCTTGCAGTCGCTGCTGCAGAAGAGGCCGCACCTCCCTCCATCGCCGCAACTCCACCCGCACCCACTCCCGTGTCGGCTCCAACCTCCGACAAAGCCGCCTCCGACAAGATCACTATCGACGACTTCGCTAAGGTCGAGCTTCGTGTGGCGCAGATCAAGGTCGCCGAGCGTGTCCCCAAGGCTGACAAGCTTCTCCGCCTCGAAGTCGATCTCGGCTACGAGCAGCGTCAGATCCTCGCCGGCATCGCCGAAGCCTACACACCCGAATCGCTCGTCGGACGCAAGGTGGTCATCGTCGCCAACCTCGCTCCGCGCAAGCTGCGCGGCCTCGAATCGAACGGCATGATCGTCGCGGCATCGCTCGAAGGCGGCAAGCCGGTGCTCGCCGGCTTCCTCGAAGACATCGAAATCGGCGCCCGACTCAAATAGCCATAAGCGCTTTTTTAGATTTAGAGCATGATCGACTCTCACGCCCACCTCGACAGCCCGCGCTACGCCGACGACCGTGACGCGCTTCTCGCCCGCGCCTGGGATGCTGGTGTCGACAACATCCTCTCCATCGGCATCGGCGAAGGCCCGGACACCATGCACCAGGCCCTCGATCTTGCCCGCGCCTACTCCGGCCGCGCTGGCGTTCCAAAAATCTATGCCACCGCCGGAGTCCATCCCCACGAAGCCCGCCTGGCTGATGAAACCGCCTACGCCAAACTCGACGAGCTTCTCAGCCAGCCTGAAGTCCTCGCCTGCGGCGAAATCGGCCTCGATTACTACTACGACCACTCCCCCCGCGATGTGCAACAAGCCGTCTTCGCCCGCCAGATGGAGATCGCCGCAGCGCACCGCAAGCCGATCATCATCCACTGCCGCCCATCCGACAATTCCACCAACGCCTGGGACGACACCCTCGACATGCTCGAATCTCAATGGTCGCCCACTGCGCTCGGCGGCATCCTGCACTGCTTCACCGGCGAGTGGACGCACGCCCGCCGCGCCATGGATCTCGGCTTCCTCATCTCCTTCGCCGGCAACATCACCTTTCCCAAGGCGCAACCCATCCGCGACGTGCTGGCGCAGCTTCCGCTCGACCGCATCCTTGTCGAGACCGACGCACCCTTCCTCGCCCCTGTCCCCAACCGTGGCAAACGCAACGAGCCGGCATGGGTTGCCGCAGTCGCCGCAAAGGTCGCCGAGGTAAAATCGCTCGCCCCAGACGAGGCCGCTTTGCACACCACTGAAAACTTTCACCGCTTTTTCGGTACAACAGTGATAGTGGAAAATCGCCACTGACACCGACACCGAGCGAGGAGCAGATAATCTAAGCAGGAGGAACAACTATGGCATCTGACAATTCCTTCGACATCGTCTCCAAGGTCGATCTGCAGGAAGTACGCAACGCGATCGACCAGGCCTCGAAAGAGGTCCACAATCGCTTCGACCTGAAGAACTCGCACTCCGAGATCCGCCTTGAAGGCGCTGACGCCATCCAGCTCGCCTCCGCTGACGAGTACAAGCTCAAGGCCGTCACCGAAATCCTCGAGCACAAGCTGGTCAAGCGCGGCGTGTCTCTCAAAGCCTTGACCTTCGGTAAGGTGGAACAGGCCTCCGGCTCCAGCGTTCGCCAGAAAATCACCCTCCAGCAGGGCATTGCCTCCGAGAAAGCCAAGGAGATCGTCAGGATAGTCAAAGACTCGAAGAAAAAGGCCCAGGCGTCGATTCAGGGCGACACCGTGCGCATCAGCGGCAAAGATCGCGATACTCTACAAGAGGTCATTGCTCTGCTCAAGGGTCACGACTTCGGCATCGACATGCAGTTCACGAATTATCGTTCAAACTAGGAAAGGCACCGGAACCCAACCACCCCGAGTGAGCACACTGGCTATAGCGACGGCGAAAGAAGTCTTCGATCTTCTGAGTGACGATCTGCGCGCCATCGAGCGCGAATTCAGCGCCGACGCGGTTTCCTCCGTCGCCGCCATCACGGACATCTCCGGATACCTGCGCGAGGGCGGCGGCAAGCGCATCCGCCCGTCACTGCTGCTGTTATCGGCCAAATCGCTGGGTTACAGCGGCCGGAGCATGATCCGCCTCGGAGCCGTCGTCGAGATGGTCCACAGCGCCACCCTCGTCCACGATGACATCATCGACGCCGCCGACACGCGCCGCGGCCGCCCCTCGGCCAACACGACCTGGGGCAACGCCAAATGCGTCCTCGCCGGCGACTGGCTCTACATGCAGGCCTTCCGGGTCGCCCTCGAAGAGCGCAACTTCCGCGTCCTTGACCTGCTCATCGGTCTCACCCAGCAGATGGTCGAAGGCGAACTGATCCAGATGGAGAAGCTCGGCCAGGCGATCTCCGAAGACGAGTACAACTCCCTCATCTACCGCAAAACCGCCTGCCTCTTTGAGGTCTCCATGCGTCTCGGTTCCGTCCTCGCTTCAACCGACGGTGCCGTCGAGCAGCAGATGGGCGACTACGGCCGCTCGCTCGGCCTCGCCTTCCAGATCGTCGATGATGTCCTCGACCTCACAGCCACGGAAGAAGTCCTCGGCAAGCCCGTTGCCAGCGACCTGCGCGAAGGCAAGGCCACACTTGCCGTTATTCACTCGCTTGAAAACGGCACTGCCGACGAACGCGCGGCGATCCGGACCGTCCTTACCGACCAGAACTTCGAATCCGTCACCCACGCTGAAATTCTCGCCACCCTCACCCGCCACGGATCGCTCGATTACGCGATGAATGTTGCCTTCCAGCACGCCGAAGCCGCGCGCCTGGCGCTCGCCGACCTGCCCGACTCCGACTTTAAGCGCGCCCTGCTCTGGGTGCCTGATTTCGTCGTCGCAAGAGACAAGTAAGCGGGTCGTTGGCTGTGGCCACTGGAGGGATCGCCTCTAGGACTGATCCTGAGACAAAATGACGCAGGTGTATTGGCCGATTCCTATATTGCCGCTAAACGGCATGCCATTCAGCGGCGGGCCACCCGCATCCGTGTCATAAGACAGCCAGTTGGCAAAGTCACTGCTGTAGCCATTCCAATCGCTGTTGAACCGAACCCGCCAACGTCCCGGCCGAGGGAATCCAATCGCGTAACTGGAGTAACCGGTGTTGCCAAAATTGCAGGCTATCACCACGTCGTCTCCGGGACCACTCTGGTCCCAGCGGTGGAAGGCAAGCACTTTGTCCACCCCATTGAGGGGATAGACATTAACCCCCTGCCCCCGCAACCCTCGGGTGTTGTTGAACCAATTGCGCCGTAGCCGGATCAGGTCGCGATATAGATCGTGAATACCGCCAAACGTCGTAAGCTTCGACCAGTCCAATTGGGAGTTGCCGTCGAAACCTGTCCATTCCAGAAACTCCTGGCCCATGAAGATCATCGGTATTCCAGGGCTGGTAAAGACCAGGGCCGCCCCCAGTGTGGAGCGCTTCTTCGAAGCCCAGCTATCGGCCTTGCCCGGCCAGATTTGCTCGGGAAGGCGGCCATCACCCGGCTTTGTGTCGGCGGCATCGTGCGTTTCGGTGCAGATCACCCGCTGAAAGGCATCGCCGTTGTAACGCTGGCCCACCGTGGCGGCCACCCCAGCCAGGTTTCGAGCGGAGTCGTCTCCAACAATCAGCGCATCGCGCACTGTATACAGGAAGCCGCTGCCCCACTGCGCCCCGAAACCAGCGCCGCCGGCCCCCGTCGATTTAGTGATCCATTCATTTTCCTTCATATCCTCAGCGATCGTGATTTTCCACGGCTGGGATCCAGCGATCTCATTGTTGATCCACTGCAAGAGGGTCCAGGCGTCCTCTATGTCATTTTGCGGTTCATTGTTCTGGTCGAAGACATTTCGCATCGTTCCCACGGAATCGAATCGCAGGCCATCGGCAAAACGTTGTTGCAGCCACCAAAGCGCATTGTCGCGCAAATACTGGCGAACCTCCGGGCGCCCATAATCGAAACGCGTATGCGCAAACGCAGTATGCCCCCGCCAGTCGTTGTAAAAATAGATACCGCCGTTGGAGCCTTGACCGTCAGCCGGACACGAAACGTCCACGCTCCAGCCGTCGAACTGCCACATATCTCCTGCGTCAGCGCCCAGGTGGTTGTAGACCACGTCAACAATCACCGCGATACCCAACTTGTGAGCCTGGTTGACGAAATCCCGGAAAGCATCCGGACCACCCCATTCGTTTTCTATCGCGAAGATATAAGCCGGGTTGTATCCCGTAGAAGTGTCTCCGTGAAACTGCCCCAGGGGCAGGAGTTCGATAGCGTTCACGCCGAGATCAGCAAGGTACTGTAGCTTCGCGGCCGCCGATTTGAATGTGCCGCGCTTGTCGTGATTGTCCGGGTCATTCGAAAAGCTCTGGACGTGAAGTTCGTAAATTACCATCTCGTTCCAGGGTGGAGTGGAATAGCCCGGAGCATCATAGTTCGTATCGGTCGTGGGAACGACCGAGTTCAGGTTCGTCAGGCTGATGGACCTCACGTAGGGATCGGTCCGCAAACCATTTTCGCCCATTGCCGGTATATATAACTTGTATTGATCCAATGTTTTTGCGCCCGGGACATCCGCAGACCAGTAGCCATTGCCTTCCGATGCGAGCGGATTCGCGGTCCTGGACCAGCCGTTGAAATCACCCGCAACGAAGATGGAAGTGGCAAACGGCGCCCACACGCGGAACGCTACCCCGCCGTTGTACGGGATAGGCCCCATACCCTGCTGTGTCGTCGGGACTGCAGCCATGATTCACCTCGAGGATCGGAAATCTCCAGCCAGTTTTTGCGAGATCACCTTGGGGTTCTCGATGGCTTCTGTCTAGCAATATCGCCCCAAGGCGCACCGCCAGAGGATAGCAGTATCCGCTCAATCTATACGGGGACCAAGTGAATTCTTCATGAAAGGCCTACTTATTTAGCTTGGGCGGGAGCGAAGACTCGAGCCGCGGAGCCTGATCCGCTGTGATATGCTCGCCAGTTGCCTATGACCGAACGAACCACTCCGATCCGTGTCCTCGTCGCCAAACCTGGCCTCGACGGCCACGACCGAGGCGCCAAGGTCATTGCCCGCGCCCTGCGCGATGCCGGCATGGAGGTCATCTACACTGGCCTGCGCCAGACGCCGGAGATGATCGTCAACGCCGCTCTGCAGGAAGACGTCGACTGCATCGGCCTCAGCATTCTCTCCGGCGCGCACAACGCCATCGTGCCGCGCGTAACGGCGCTGCTCAAGGAGCGCCGCGCCGACGACATCCTCATCGTCCTCGGCGGCACCATCCCCCAGCAGGACAGCGAATTTCTCAAATCTCAGGGAGTGGCCGCGATCTTCGGCCCGGGAACTTCACTTGAAGAGACCGTCAGGTTCATACGCGAGAACGTCAAGCCTCGCGGCCTCGCAGTTTGAAGTCCAATCAGACACTCGCTCTAAACCCTGGCAGAATTTACTGCCGGATAAACGGATCTTTCTTCTGCTCGCCTGGAGGCGCCGCATCGCCCAGTTCCGACCCAGGGCTGGGCCGCGCATCCGCCGAGTTATACGGCTGTTTGCCGTCCGCGCCTGCAGCTGTCGGCGAGCCCGGCACAGGCGGTATGCCGTTGCCATTGGCAGCGTAGTTTGGATCCTGCTTGCCGGTCGTCGTCACATCGTTGATCCTCAACGCCTCAGAATGCAGTTTATTCGTGCGGCCTGTCTCACAGCCCGTCGCGAACACTCCCGCCGCGGCCACAGCCAGCGCCAATCCAAAAACCTTTGCCAATCTCGAAGACGCTCGCACTCCCTGCTCCTCACCAACCAAAAATGACTTCGAAATGCCAATGTAACATTCCCGCGCCCGAATTCGCTCGTCGAGAAAAGCGACGACGCAGTGCGGAGCTTTCAAATCGAAACGCCAGGCGATAGTGTAGTCATTACCCGATGCCATCGAACGCAGCCGTGCACCGCGTCTCCATCCTTGACTCCCACACTGCTGGAGAGCCGACGCGCCTCGTCATCGGTGGAGGTCCCGATCTCGGCAGACGGCCCACTAGCCGACCGACGCGATCGCTTCCGTCGCCTGCACGACGACTTCCGCACCGCCATCGTCAATGAGCCGCGAGGCTCGGACGTAATCGTCGGCGCGCTGCTCTGCGAGCCCGCCGACAGAAGCTGTGCCGCCGGCGTCATCTTCTTCAATAACGTCGGATACCTGGGGATGTGCGGCCACGGGACCATAGGTGTAATCGCCTCGCTTGCCCATGCTGGCAGGGTCAATCCGGGCCAACACCGCGTCGAAACCCCAGTTGGGATCGTTAGTACCACCCTCCACCCCTCTGGAGCCGTCACCGTCGAAAACGTCCCCAGCTTCCGCTCCGCCAAATCCGTCCCCGTCGAAGTTCCCGGCCACGGCACCGTCCGCGGAGACATTGCGTGGGGAGGCAACTGGTTCTACCTTGTCGAAAACCACGGCAAGCTGCTCTTACTGAGCAACGTCGATTCACTCACCGAATACACTTGGGCCATCCGCCAGGCTCTGACTGCACAAGGCATCAGCGGTGCAAACGGCGAAGAAATCGACCACATAGAACTCTTTGGCCCGCCATCCGATTCCGCTGCCCACAGCACAAGCGGTGCCCACAGCCAAAATTTCGTCCTCTGCCCCGGAAAAGCCTACGACCGCTCGCCCTGTGGCACCGGAACCAGCGCCAAAATGGCCTGCCTCTATGCTGACGGGAAGCTCGTCCCCGGCCAAGTCTGGCGACAAGCCGGCATCCTCGGCACCGTCTTCGAAGGCAGCATCCGCGTCGAAGATGAAAAAATAATCCCCAGTATCACCGGAAGCGCCTACGTGACTGCCGAATCCACTTTCCTGCTCGATCCGAACGATCCATTTCGCATGGGCATACCCACATGAGCGCCAGCTACGACGTCGCAGTGGTCGGCGCAGGCATCGTCGGCGCGGCCTGCGCCCTCGAATGCGCACGCTCCGGTATGCACGTCGCCGTGATCGAGCGCGACGCAGTCGCCAGCGGAGCCACCGGCGCTGCCATGGGTCATATCGTCATCATGGACGACTCACCCGCCCAGTTCGCCCTCACCACCTGGTCGCAATCGCTGTGGAGTAATCTGGCCCCGCAGCTGCCCGCCTCCGTCGAATTCCACCGCCCCGGCACCATCTGGATCGCCGCCGACGAAGACGAAATGGCTGAAGTTCGACGCAAATTCGATTCCTACAGCGGCAAAGGCATTTCTTGTGAGCTTCTCGATAGCCAGGCTCTTGCCGAGGCCGAGCCAAACCTCCGCCGCCCCCTTACCAGCGGCCTTCTTGTGACGTTCGATGCCGTTATCCATCCTCAAAATGCAGCGCAATACTTGATCGGCGAAGCCCAGAAGCACGGCGCGCACCTCATCACTGGCCATGCCGTCGTAAGCGCCTCTATCGGCCACATCACTCTCGACAATCAAGACGTGCTTCACGCCGGCACTATCATCAACGCCGCAGGCGCTTTCTCACCGAGCCTGACTCCCGGCATCCCGGTGAAGAAGCGCAAGGGACATCTCATCCTCACCGACCGCTATCCCGGCTACATCCATCACCAACTCGTCGAGCTGGGATACCTCAAGAGCGCCCACGCCTCCACAACCGACTCCGTCGCCTTCAACATCCAGCCGCGCCTTTCCGGACACCTACTCATCGGCTCCTCGCGTCAATTCGGCAACGAAGACCCTGGCATCGACCAGCACATCCTCGACGCCATGATGGAACGCGCAGCCCTCTACATGCCCGGCCTGCCGTCTCTAACGACGATCCGCTCCTGGACGGGCTTTCGCGCCGCAACGCCCGACAAGCTGCCCCTCATCGGACCCACCGAAGATCCCACCGTCTTCCTTGCCACCGGCCATGAAGGCCTCGGTATAACCACTTCACTCGGCACGGCCCGGCTTCTCGTTGAACATCTGCTCGGGCGCCCCTCGGCAATTCCCATCGATCCCTACCTGCCCTCTCGACTCACATCCATGAAATCCCCAACTCTTCAGGAGATACGATGAACTGGTACGGCGTCATGCCCGCGATGACCACCTGCTTCGACGCAGACCTCAAGGTCGACCACGCATTCATGGCCAGGCATGCTCAGTGGCTCCTCGAGAACGGCTGCACAGGCATCGTCTCCCTCGGCTCTCTCGGCGAAGCCGCAACCCTCGCCTTCGATGAAAAGATCGCAATTCTCAAGACCATCGTTGCTGCCGTCAATGGCCGCGCCCCGGTCGTCGGCGCCATCTCCGCCCTTTCAACGAACGAAGCTGTCGCCCTCGCCGAAGTCGCTCACGACGCCGGATGCTCCGGCCTCATGGTCCTGCCGCCCTACGTCTACCGCGGCGACTGGCGCGAGACGAAAGCTCACATGGCCGCCATCTTCGGCGCCACCCCCCTCAGCTGCATGCTCTACAACAACCCCGTCGCCTACGGCACCGACTTCCTTCCCGAGCAGATCGTCGAACTTGCGTCGGAACATCCCAACTTCCACGCCGTCAAGGAATCCAGTACCGACGTCCGCCGCGTCACCGCCATCCGCGCGCTCGGAAACCACCGCCTCCGCATCTTCGTCGGCGTCGACGACGCCATTGTCGAGGGCATCGCAGCCGGAGCCACCGGCTGGATCGCCGGCCTCGTAAATGCCTTTCCTGCCGAATCGGTTGCGCTTTTTGACTATGCGATGCAGGGCCGTTCCAGTGACGCCTTCGAGTTGTATCGCTGGTTCCTGCCGCTGCTTCGCATGGACACCGTCCCCAAATTTGTCCAGCTCATCAAGCTCGTACAGCAGGAAGCTGGTCAAGGAAATGCGCGCGTCCGGCCACCACGACTTGAGCTGGCGGGAGATGAGCTGGACATCGAGCTCAAGGTAATCCGCGAAGCCCTCACAAACCGGCCATCCATCCCGGCGGCTGCCGCATCGGCCGTCCCCGTCTCCCTATAATCGAATCAGCCTTCATGATCCGCATTCGTCCCGCCACGCCTGCCGATGTCCCGCTCATCCGCGCCCTCATTCATGAGCTCGCGACCTACGAGCGCGAACCGCACTCCGTCCTGATCACCGAAGCCCAGCTGCTCGAAGACGGTTTCGGCCCAGAACGCTACTACGAGTGCCTCATCGCCGAGGTCGAAACCGGCACCGGGAACGCGCCTGCCGGATTCGCCCTCTTCTTTCCCATCTATTCCACCTGGCGCGGCCGCAGCCTGCACCTCGAAGACGTTTTCGTTCGTCCCCAGTTCCGTGGACTCGGCATTGGCAAGACCCTGCTCAATCGCGTCGCGGCCATCGCCATCGAGCGCGGTTGTGCCCGCCTGCAATGGGATGTCCTCGCCTGGAACCAGCCCGCCATCGACTTCTACCTCAGCCTCGACGCCGCTATGCTCGACGACTGGCGCCGCATGCGCGTCACAGACGCCGCCCTCGCCGCCCTCGCGGAAGCCAAATCCGGGGCCACGGCATGAAGATTCGAGTCATCGGCGGTGGCCTTGCCGGCCCTGAAGCCGCCCTCACCATTGCGCGCCTTGGCCTCGAAGTCGATCTCTACGAGATGCGCCCGATGCGTAGCACACCCGCACACCAGACCGCCGACTTCGGCGAGCTCGTCTGCTCTAACTCCCTCAAGTCCGAGAGCGAAAACACCGCCCCCTGGCTCCTCAAGCAGGAGATGCGCCGCGCCGGATCGCCCCTGCTGCAATGCGCCGACGCCAGCGCCGTACCCGCAGGCCACGCCCTGGCCGTTGACCGCGTCGAATTCTCGCGGCTCATCAACGCAGCCATTGAGGCCGAGCCGTGCATCCGCGTCCATCGCGATGAAGTCACATCCCTCGATCCCGACGACGGCATCACCGTCCTTGCCAGCGGCCCGCTTACTTCATCGGCGCTGTCAGCGGAGATCGCCCGCCTCACCGGCAGCGAGCATCTCGCCTTCTACGACTCCATCAGCCCCATCGTCGAGACCGACTCCATCGACATGAGCCGCGTCTACTTCGCCGCCCGCTGGGACAAGGGCACAGCTGACTACATCAACTGCCCCATGTCGAAGGAGGAGTACGACCGCTTCTACGACGCCCTCATCTCCGCCGAGCAGGTGAAAGAGAAAGAGTGGGAGAAACTCGACTATTTCGAAGGCTGTCTTCCCATCGAAGAATTGGCCCGCCGCGGGCGCGACACCCTGCGCTTCGGCCCCATGAAGCCCGTCGGCCTGCGCGATCCGCGCACCGGCAAGACGCCCTGGGCTGTCGTGCAGCTCCGCTCCGAAAACCTACGCGCCGACTCCTGGAACCTGGTCGGCTTCCAGAATCACCTCAGGTATGGAGAGCAGGCTCGCATCCTCCGACTCATCCCCGGCCTCGAGAACGCAAAGTTCCTCCGCTACGGCCAGATTCACCGCAACACCTACATCAACGCGCCTCGCGTCCTGACCGAAACCCTCAATCTCCGTGCCTACCCCAGCATCTTCTTCGCCGGCCAGCTTTCCGGCGTCGAGGGATACACCGAATCCATCGCCACCGGCATGCTCGCCGGTCTCTACGCCGCTGCTCACACACTCCGAGCCGCTCCCACGCCTGTCCCGCGCCAAACTGCCCTCGGCTCGCTCGTCCACTACATCACCCATGCCGAAGGCAAGCGTTTCGACCCCGCTAACATTACCTTCGATCTGCTCGTCGCTCTTGACGAGGAAACCCGCCGTCGCATCCGCGATAAGAAAGAGCGCCACCGTCTCCAATGCGAGCGCGCCCTCGCCGCCTTCGATGACTGGTGGAAAGAGCGGGCAGTTCGATACCCTGCACTTGTGCAATGATATCTCCGCTTTCTCAAAAGCTGTTCCACTGGAGTACAATCCCCGACGCGCTCTTGTCGGCTGAACAATTTGCGGCTAACCTCAGCGAGAAGCTTTCCGCACGGCTTGGCAACTGATCTCACCGGAGGTGTAAATGCGAACTCAAAGATATGCAGGGCTGATTTCACTGGCGGCGCTCGGTCTCCTGGCAGGTTGTCGCCCACACTCCAACAAAGAGACGTATTACCTCATCTCCAACAATCTGGGCGTTGCGTACTGGAAAACCGCAGTCGCCGGCTTCCAGAAAGCGGCGGCGCAAATGGATGTGACCGCAAAAGTCGACGGCCCCGACAACTTCGATCCGCAGGCCGAATTGAAGGATCTGCACGACGCCATTGCCACTCACCCCAGCGGCATTCTTGTCTCTGTTTCTGATGCCGCTCTCCTCCAGCCGGAAATCGACTCCGCCATCGACCAGAACATTCCCGTCATCACCATCGACTCCGACGCGCCGCACAGCCACCGGCTTTTCTTCATCGGCACCAACAATCTTGAGGCCGGCCACCTCGGCGGCCAGCGTGTAGTCAGCAAACTGAACGGAAAGGGTAACGTCGTCTTCTTCTCCAACCCCGGTCAACCCAACCTCGACGAACGCCAGAAGGGCTACGAGGAAGTCTTCGAACTGCACCCGGGCATCAAGGTCCTCGAGATGTTCAATGTCAAGGGTGATTCCAATGCTGCCTATGACCATGCGAAGCAATTACTCGCCCAGACCGGCGCCGACCATGTCGACGCTCTCATCTGCCTGGAAGCCACATCGAGTGACGGCCTGGCCGACTTGTTCAAGACGGAGCATGTGACGGACCGCCTTCTTATCGCCATGGACGTCACTCCAAAGACTCTGGACGGGATTAAGTCCGGGTTCATCAACGCCACCATCGCACAGAAGCCCTACACCATGGGCTATTACGGTCTTAATGCGCTCGGCGATATACACCTCAGCGGTGTTAAGACATTTAGCCCCGATTACTCCCAGGACACCTTCTCTCCCTACCCCGTCTTCGTCGACACGGGCACAGCGGAAGTCGACAAGAACAACGTGGATATTTATTTGCAATCGGCAGCTCAAGTTCAACAGAAATAAGAATCATTGCCTGAATGGCTGAGATTGTCAGGAGGAAGCAGCAGACTCCGCCAGGCATTACGATAAAGAGCAGGATGTCAGCTTCAAACGGCTCGGGTGATTTGCGCGGCGGGCGGCCACGCTCTGTTGTATGCCTTTCGGGAGGCATGGACTCCGCCGTCTGTGCCGCGCTCGCCTCACGCGATTACGACGCCTATGCGCTTCACTTCAGCTATGGACAGCGCACTCAGGGCCGCGAGTTCGACAGCGCCCGCCGGGTGGCTGAAGCCCTCAGCTTCTGCGGCTTTCTCCATCTCGATATCGACGTCTTCCGCCGCATCGGCGGCTCCGCCCTCACCGACTCATCCATCGCTGTCCCCAAGGCCCCCGAACACGAACCCATCGGCGAATCCGTCCCCGTTACCTACGTGCCCTTCCGTAACGCGCATTTCCTCGCTGCGGCCGTCAGCTGGGCCGAGGTTCTGGGAGCACGAAGCATCTTCATCGGTGCTGTCGAGCAGGACAGCTCCGGCTATCCTGACTGCCGTCCCGCCTACTATCAAGCCTTCCAGCAGCTTATCCGCACGGGCACGCGCGAGGGAGACATCGAAATCCTGACCCCGCTCATCCACCTGAAGAAGAGCCAGATCGTGGCCCTGGGTCTTGAACTGGGTGCGCCATTCAATTTAACGTGGTCGTGCTATTCGGGCGAAGATCAGGCCTGTGGCGAATGCGACAGTTGCGTCCTGCGTCTGCGTGCTTTCGACCAGGCGGGAACGATAGACCCCATTCCCTACGCGGCAAGGAAAATATCATGAGAGACAACACGAAGAGAGAGAACATCATGGGTAAGACAAAGATTTGGATCACACTCCTGAGTGCGGCACTGCTCGTGTCCGCAACCGCCCGCGTTCACGCCCAGACTGAGCCCGGTAAGATTCACGGTCACGTCCAGGACCCCGCCGGCACCCCGCTGAAAGGCGGCACTGTCATCCTCTCGACTGACAACGGCAAAACGGCGAAGTACACCTTTACAACCGACGATAACGGCGACTACAAGGGCGACGGCATCGCGCCCGGCACCTACACCTTCATCTACCGCAATCCCGATACACCCCCTGACAAGGTGGTGGACGAGATCAACGAGGTCAAGATTGTTGCCGGCCAGGATGTCTTGCAGGACGACGATATGTCGCGCGCCGAATACATCGCCAAGATGACACCTGAACAGCGAAAGCTCATGGAGGAGGTGAAGGCTAAGAACGCAGCGGTACTGAAGGAGAACTCCCAGATCAAGAATCTTAACGCCGACCTGCTCAAGGCTCGTCAGGACAACAAGGACAAGAACTACGCCGAGGCAGAATCTCTGATGTCCAGAGACACGCAGGGCAAACCCGACGCGGCCGTGCTTTGGGTTGAGCTTGGAGACGCGCAAAAAGGATTGAAAAAGTACGATGACGCGGCCGTCTCGCTCAAGAAAGCGATTGACCTCGACGCGGCCAGCAAGAAACCCAATCCTGACATTCAGGGCGCCGCCGGCGATAGCCTTGGTGAATCGCTCGCCCGCGCCGGCAAGATAGCAGATGCGCAGGCAGCGTACGATGCCGCCGCCAAAGCGAACCCCTCGGCTGCCGGTCAGTACTACCAGAACGAAACCATCGTGATGTCGCAGCTCGGAAAGATTGACGAGACCGTCGCCGCCGCGGATAAGGCGATCGCAGCCGATCCGAAACGTCCGATTCCTTATTATCTGAAGGGACAGGCGCTCGTGAACAAGGCCACCGTCGATCCCAAGACGCAGAAGATCGTTGCGCCCCCCGGCTGTGCAGAGGCCTACCAGACGTACCTTGAGCTTGCGCCGGACGGGCCATTCGCCGCCGACGCGAAGTCCGTTCTCGCTGAAATGGGTACGACTGTAACATCCAACTACAAAGCTTCAAAGAAGAAATAGCCCGCCTTTGGGGCGAAGGGCGCCATCCCTCAGATGGCGCCCTTCGCATTTTCGCTATAGCATTTTCGAAATGATGTATCCGATGGCAAGGGCCTCAAGTCGACGCGACCAACAGGGAGCGGCGACCTTGAACAATCTTCGAGCGGTCAGAGTATTTTCGAATATGCCTTACAATCCACGCTGTGGAACCCTCCTCGCCTTCCATCGTTCTCGGCTATGCCGACGCTGCCCGCACCGTGCGTGAGCATGCCTCGTCGCTCAGCGCGGAGACCCGTCCCACCCAGTCCGTCGATCTCCTTGGCAGCCTCGGCCGCGTCCTCGCCGCACCGGTCCTCGCCGACCGCGACCAGCCGCCCTTCCCCCGCTCTACCCGCGACGGCTTCGCCTGCCGCGCCGCCGATCTCACTGCCGGAGATGCGCTCCACATCGTCGGCCAGCTTCGTGCGGGAGAAGTCTGGAGGGGCTCCGTTCTCGAACCCGGCCAGGCCGTCGAAATCATGACCGGCGCTCCCGTTCCGGCGGGAGCCGACTGCGTCCTCATGGTCGAACACGCGATCCTGGACGGCTCCCGGATCAGAGCGAACCGCCAGCTCACCGTGGGCGAAAACATCGTCCCTGCCGGCGCCGAAGCCCACGCTGGAGCCACGCTCATTCCCATTGGCACGCGCATCCGGCCCCAGCACATCGCCGCGGCCGCCGCCTGCGGATACGCTGCCTTGCCCGTCTACACACGGCCCCGCGTCGCCATTCTGGCCACCGGCGACGAGCTGGTTCCGGTCGAGAGTGAGCCGCTTCCTCACCAGATTCGTAACTCCAACACTTACTCCATCGCTGCCCAGATCTTCTCTCACGGCGGCCAGCCCGTGCTCTTCCCCATCGTCCGCGACGATCTTGCGGCAATAGAAGACGCCATCGAACAGGCCCTCGATCCCGGACCCTCCGGTTGTGACCTTCTTATCCTTTCCGGAGGCGTCTCCATGGGCAAATACGACTTCGTCGAGCAGGCGCTGCTCAACCTGCGCGCCGAGTTCTTCTTCACCGGAGTCCGCATCCAGCCCGGCCGCCCGGTCGTCTTCGGACGCCTGCCCGCCGGACAACGCTACTTCTTCGGACTCCCCGGCAATCCGGTCTCGACTCTCGTTACGTTTGCGCTCTTCGCCGCGCCGCTGCTCGCCGCGCTGGCTGGCCAACCCGTCTCCCAGATCGGCCCCCGCTTCGCTGAGGCTCGCCTGGCGACCGACCTCAAAGGAAAACCCGGCCTCACGCGCTTTCTTCCCGCATATCTCGAGGCAGATGCACACCACGCATATGTCCATCCGATCCCGTGGCAAGGCTCTGGCGATCAGGCCGCGGCAGCAAGAACCAACTGCTTCCTCGTCGCGCCCGAAGAGGCTGCAGATCTGCCGAGCGAAAGTTCCGTACGCATCCTTCTCATCTGAACGCTTGGCAAGATCCAGATTCTGGTTGCTAATCGCTAATCCCTAATCCGGCGCTGTTACGAAACTCACAGACTTCCGCCTCCCGCTTTCGAACGGATTACTTCCGAGAAGCCGACTTATGGGTACTGATAGGCACTTTTTGCGGACAGTGCCCATCTTGGAGACTCCGACTCGTCCTTACCGCCCAGTCATCTTCAGCATGGCCTCTGGCAAACGTGCGCCCTCAAGCGAAAGTTTCGAGGTTGCGTCTTCGATCTGCTTGAGGTCCTCTGCCGTGAGTTCTACATCTGCAGCCCCGATGTTCTCTTCCATCCGAGATCATTTTGGTAGTGCCAGGGATCGGGACTATCCACGGCCTCTGCGCTAACAGCCAGGCGAGGGCAATTTGCGCTGATGTGACGCCCTTACGCTCCGCCGCTGCTTGCACCGCATGAACAAGCACCATGTTGGCCTTGCGGGCCTCGGGAGAGAAGCGGGGCACATGATTGCGGAAGTCGCTCGGGTCGAACTTGGTATTTTCGTCGATCTGCCCCGTCAGGAAGCCAGCACCGAGAGGGCTGAATGGAACGAAGCCGATTCCAAGCTCTTCGATCGCGGGCAGTACATCGTCTTCCGGACCGCGCCAGAAGAGCGAGTACTCGCTTTGCAGGGCGGTGACTGGCTGCACGGCGTGAGCTTTGCGGATCGTATCTACACCCGCCTCCGACAAGCCAAAGTGCTTCACCTTACCTTCGGCGATCAGTTTCTTCACAGCGCCGGCGACTTCCTCGATCGGCACGTCTGGATCGACGCGATGCTGATAGAAGAGATCGATGTGGTCGGTCCGGAGGCGCTTCAGGCAGGCCTCAGCCACGGCCTTGATGTGCTCGGGACGGCTGTTTGTGCCAGGACCGCGCTTGCCCGGTTTCCGGATCGATGTCGAAACCGAACTTCGTTGCGATCACAACCTGTTCGCGGATCGGCTGTAACGCCTCACCCACCAGTTCCTCATTTGCGAAAGGCCCGTAGGCTTCGGCCGTGTCGAAGAAGGTAACGCCTTTATCGTGCGCTGACCGCATCAGCTGGATCATCTCGCCCTTATCGGCAGCAGGGCCGTAAGCCGAGGTCATACTCATGCAGCCGAGTGCCAAGGCCGAGACTTCGAGACCGCTGTTTCCTAATGTTCTTTTCTTCATGATCGTTTTACCTTCCTACTGCACCTATACAGCGCTTCACTTGGACATCCCGACCGCTCTTAGCCAATTTTCTCAATCGGCGGTAAGACACCTTTTCGTCGCGTCATCCTCAAACTCTTCCGTTCTTTTCAGATGCTCGCGGCTAATTCTTACTGCTGTCCACTTTGACCGGCCTAAGCAGGTGCGAGAACGTGAGTCGATCCAGCTTCCACTTGCCGCTTTCGTTGCTATAAACCTCAGTCACCATGAAAGGATTCGTGACTTCACGCGCACCGACTACTGCCTGCAAATCCATGTCCTCTAGCACGACTCACCGTCGTTACTCAAAGATGCGAACGTCCACTTCGTAAACGAAAGCCTTCTTGTACCAGATGCCACCGCTCTTGATGGTGGCTAGTTCTTGTGCCTTTCCCCAAGTTCCTCCCATGTGAGTGAACATGGCTTTGTCATCAAATAGTGACTCTAAGGAATCGACCTTCTTGTCAGCCATCCAATCCCACTTCATGTTCGAGAGGTTGATGACTTCTTGTTGTTCGGGTGTATGTCTTCGCAGCAGTTTTGATTGTTTCCGTTGGGGCGTCGGCAATTGCTGTGCGTAAGACGACTGCGCAATCAGTGTTGATAGAAGTAGACCTAACATTAATATTTTCATGGCTCTCCCTCGATATGTCTGGTTGGCTTGCACGTCCTCTACCTCTACTGCTGCTTAAAACTAAGGCACAATGCCACACGTCGGCCCTGCGGGACACGACAACATTCCTGCAAATCACGACAAACTGAAGTCGTGGTGATTGACGCCTTTCGCAGCTACCTTGACGCCTTTTGCATGGCATGGCCTCGAGACACTTCGGATATTGTTGGAAGAGGAGAGTGAGGATGCTTAAGCATTTCCGGGTTCCGGGACGTCTCGCCGTCAAGCTGGAGGAGTTGGGGGTATCTGTTCCCGCAGTGCTCCGCAAAGCGGGTCTTCCGCGCGACCTGTTCCAGCAAACCCGAGTGCTTGTCTCCACAGGAGAGCTTTTTGCACTTTGGCGCGCAATCGATCAGGTGAGCTCTGACCCGCTCATCGGCGTAAAGCTTGGGTAGAAAGAAAGACCGAACGCTTTCACCCGATGGCGATTGCCGCACTCTCGACGGAAAAGCTCGTAGCAAGGTTCAGAAAACATGGCTCGATACGGACGCTGATGCGCCGAAGAGTTTCATGTTCTACTCGACGAAGAAGAATTCACCGTCGGCTTCCGTTGGCTGCTCGCCATTGATGATGAGCCATCGAGCCTCACCGACTACTGCTTCTCCTGGATGCGCTCTCTTGCTCGGCATGGAAGCGGCACGGCGGTAAACCCGCTCAGAGCCGAGTATGTCCAGCAGCGCTCGAACCTGCGTCAGATAGAGCGCAGCCTTGGCTGCGATGTCGTCACTGGCGCTCCACGAAACGTAATCGTCTTTCGTGCCTCAGAAGCGACAAAGCCCTTCGTCACGCGAAATGCAGAGCTCCTCGATCTACTCGCGCCACAGTTCGAAGAACAGCTGCGGCAGTACAAAGAGGAAGATAGTTTCCTGGAGCTTGTACGCCGCACGATCCAGGACAAACTTACAGGCCATCGTCCTTCAATCGATGCAATTTCAAAAGCTCTACACATGGGCCCTCGAACTTTGCAACGGAGACTCCAAGAGTCTGGATCAAGTTTTCAGCGCGTGACTGGATGAAGCGCGTCATCAAATGGCGCGTTACTATCTCAGCAACTCAGCCTTGGAACTGAACGAGGCTGCCTATCTTTTAGGTTTTGAGGATCCCAACTCATTCGGACGTGCCTTTAGGAACTGGGAAGGCGTGCCGCCAAGCGATTGGCGCGAAACACACCGGCCCACAAGGGTGATGTGATCGGAACTCACTGTGTTAAAGCCAAGACATAAGTCCTGGTAAACGCCCTTCACGTCATTTGGCCTGAGGTGTACTCGAAAAGTTCCGGTCGTCACCTGACCCTGTTCCCTAATCCCTATACTGTCTCTATGTCCAGGCTTTCCCACTACGACGACGAAGGACGGGCCCACATGGTCGACGTGAGCGATAAGCCCGCCACTCGCCGCGAGGCGCACGCCTCTGCCTTTGTCGCGCTTTCTCCCGAGGTTCTCCGCGCGCTCCCGCAAAACCCTAAGGGAAATCCGCTTGAAGTCGCCCGCATCGCGGGAATCCAGGCCGCCAAGCGCACCTCGGACCTGATCCCCATGTGCCACCCACTGCCGTTAAGCTTTGTCGATGTTCAGGCCGCAATCGCCGCCGAGGGCATCGAAATTCAAGCGGTCGCCGCCACCACCGCCGGCACCGGTGTCGAGATGGAAGCCCTCACAGCGGCCTCCATCGCCGCACTCACCATCTACGACATGTGCAAGGCGCTCGACAAAGGCATCGTCATACGGGAAATCCGCCTCGAACGCAAGACCGGCGGCAAAAGCGGAGATTACGTCAGGGAGTAACTGCACGTTTCTGGCTGGCAATTTCGCTCAACTTGATAAAATGGGAATAGAGATCAAAAGAAGCCCGGGCCAGTATCGCAGCCGGGCTTTCGTATTTTCTCCCAAATCGAAACCACTCCGAGAAGCATCGAGCTAGGTCCTTTGTTTTGAGCAATATAGCTGTAACCCACTGATTCCGGAGAACATGGAGCCACCTGTACCCTAAACCCTGCGATATCAGGAATATGGCAATCCGGGGGGAGGGGGGGTACCTCCCTGACTGAGCCTTGCTACCGTTCCAGAACGGCACAAAACCCGGAAATGTCTTAACCTCATCTGTAGACTTTCCGAGATGTCCGAACGACTCGAAATCCCCCCAATTGCCGACCTGAAAACCGGCACGGAGCCCGCCGGCATGACCGGAGGCTCGCGCTTCGTCCGCGCCTGCCTTCGCAAGCCCGTCGACCGCACGCCCGTCTGGTTCCTGCGCCAGGCAGGCCGCTACATGCCCGAGTACCAGGTAGTCCGCCGCCACCACTCGCTGCTTGAAATCTGCAAGCAGCCAAAGCTGGCCGCTGAGGTCACCATCACCGCCGCCGAAAAGCTCGACGTGGACGCAGCCATCATCTTTGCTGACCTGCTTCTGCCCTTCGAGTGCATGGGCCTCGACTTCGAGTTCCAGGCCGGCGAAGGTCCGGTGATCCACAGGCCCGTCCGCACCGCGGAAGACGTTGCCGCTCTCCGCACCGACCGCGCGTCGGAGCTGGGCTACGTTGCCGAAGCCATCGCGCGTGTCGTCTCGCATTTCAATGATCGGCTCGGAATCATCGGCTTCTGCGGCGCGCCATTTACGCTAGCCAGCTACATGATCGAGGGCGGAGGATCGCGCAACTACGTCCACACCAAGACGCTGATGTATCGCCAGCCGGATGTGTGGCGCAGGCTCCTCGACAAGCTTGTCGCCGTCCTCCGCGACTTCGCCCGCCAGCAGGTCGAGGCCGGAGCCGACGTGATCCAGGTCTTCGACAGCTGGGCCGGAGCGCTGAGCGTAGAGGACTACCGCGACTACGTCCTGCCGGCAACGAAGACCCTCATCCGCGAGCTGCAGGCGATGGGAGTCCCAGTGATCTACTTCGGTGTGGACACCGCCAGTCTGCTCCCATCGATGCAGGAGACCGGAGCCGACGTCCTCGGCCTCGACTGGCGGACGCCGCTCGACAGGGCGTGGCATACGCTCCACCATGCCTGCGCTGTCCAGGGCAACCTCGACCCCATCACCCTCTTCGCCGAGCCGGAGCTGATACGCAAGCGGGTGCGTCAGATCCTCGACCTGGCAGGGGGACGGCCCGGTCATATTTTCAATCTCGGCCACGGCATCGTCCCGAATACGCCGGTCGAGAACGTCCAGCAGGTTGTGAAGTTCGTTCGCGAATACAGCGCGGAACATCGCCATGAGTGAGCGGACTGCAGTTCTGCTCCTCGCGCACGGAACGCCCGACGCGCTCGACGAGATCCCCGAATACCTACGCAACATCACCGGCGGACGCGCTCTCCCCGAGAGTGTTGTCGAGGAGATTCGTCATCGCTACGCGCTCATCGGCGCAAGCCCGCTCACCAGCATCACGCTCGAGCAGGGACGCTTGCTCTCACAGGAGCTCTGCATGCCAGTCTACGTCGGCATGCGCAACTGGAAGCCCTATATCGCCGACGTGCTCGCGAAGATGCGCGAGGACGGCATCGACCGGGCGGTAGCGGTCTGCCTCGCCCCGCAGAATTCCCGCACCAGCGTCGGTCTCTATCGGAAAGCAGTCTTCGCCGCATCCGACGGAGTCGCGATCGACTTCGTTGAGGGATGGGCAGATCACCCGCTTCTCGCCGACGCCTTTGCCGAGCGCCTTCGCGCGGTCTGGACTCCCTTCAGCGCGGAGGCCGCCGCGCCCATTCCCGTGCTGTTCACCGCGCACAGCGTGCCGTGCAGAACGATCCAGACGCCAGCCCCGGGAGAAGGAGGACCAGCGAATGGACTCGGCCCGGACCCTTATCCGGTTGAGGCAAAGCTGACCGCGGCGCTGGTTGCCGAACGCGTGGCCGGCCTTGCCCCGAGTAACTGGTTCTTCGCTTTCCAGAGCCAAGGCATGTCGGGTGGCCCATGGATTGGTCCCACAGTCGAAGACACCCTGACTGCGCTGCGCCAGCAAGGCGTGCAGAAGATCGTCGTGCATCCGGTAGGATTTCTCTGCGATCACGTTGAGATCCTCTACGACATTGACATTGGTTTCCGGCAGTTCGCAGCCAATCTCGACATGGAACTGCGCCGCCCTGAATCGCTGAACAACTCGCACTTCCTGATTGATGCCCTCGCGGACCTCGCGCGGGGGGGGATGGCGCGCCTCAGCTCGCAATGAGACGGATCGCCATCATCGGCGGTGGGCTCAGCGGCGTCGCGGCCGCATACCAGCTCGCGCAGGAAGGCAACGCCGAGTTCACACTCTTTGAAGCCTCGACGCGACTGGGCGGCATAGTTGAGACCGTTCGCCGCGACGGATTTATCATCGAGTGCGGTCCGGATTCCTGGGTGACAGAAAAGCCCTGGGCGCGCGAACTGGCCATAGAGCTTGGTCTTGAAACGGAGATCATCGCTTCGAATGACCATCGGCGACGAACCTATCTGCTCGAAGGCAAGCAGTTAATCCCCATGCCGGACGGCATGCGGATGATGGTGCCCACGCAATGGGCTCCGCTGCTGAATTCGCCACTCTTCTCCTGGCAGGCTCGACTGGCATATCTACGTGAGATTGGCCGCGCGGAGGTGTTGAAGCAGACAGCGTTGCCGGACGATGAAGATGAATCGGTTGCCAGCTTCGTGTGCAGGCATTTTGGCGATGAAGTCGCCCAGACGGTTGCCGAACCATTGCTGGCAGGTATTTTCGGAGGCAGCATCGATAACCTCAGCGTTCGTGCTGTCATGCCTGCGTTTGTAAAGCTCGAGCGCGAGCATGGCAGCCTTATTGCCGCCATGCAGAAGCGGGAAGCAAGCTCCGAGCCAGTATTCACCACGCTCAAATCTGGACTAGAAACGTTGATCGAACGGGCTGCAGAGACGCTTCCCCATGGCGCAGTTCGGCTCGAAGACGAGGTCCACTCGATCACTCAGGAGGGCGGCCGATGGCGAATCCAGACAACTAATCTTTCAGACCTCTTCGATGCCCTGATCATCGCAACGCCGGCGCACGTCACGCGACGACTGCTTACGCCAGTCCATGCGGAGTTTGAGTCGTTGCTGAAAATGGATGCGACCTCGGCAAATGTCGTCGCACTCGCGTTTTCCCCCGAGCGGGCAAAGCACCTGAGGATTCCGCGCGGCTTTGGCTACCTCGTGCCGCAGAGACAGGGTTCCCGGCCCGCAGCCGACACTGATCCGCAGCTGCTTGCGTGCACCTTCGCTGATCAGAAGTTCTCCCATCGCGCACCGGAGAGCGCCGTACTGTTGCGGGGATTCTTCGGCGGCGATACAGCACCCGCACTGCTACAGGAGAGCGATGGCGTGCTCGCAACGCTCGCGCACCGGCGCCTCTCGCAGGCGCTCGGTCCGCTGCCTGAGCCCGACGTCTCGCTGGTGAGACATTGGCCATTGTCGCTGCCGCAGTACGCTGTGGGGCACCTGGATCGCATGGCGAAACTGGCTGCGATCGTGGACGGCTTTCCGGGGCTGTATCTCGTCGGGAACGCCTATTACGGAGTTGGGCTGCCGGACCTCGTGCGACAGGGGCGGGAGGCGGCGCGAAAATCAGTGCGGCTGTAAAATCTCCGGCTCCGCGCTTGACCTGATCAAACAGAGATGAGTTGCCGAGCCCGCTGAGCGACGATAGCATCTGATGCGATATGGTTACGACTCATGTGAATGCAGCGGCCAGCGGCACGTTTGCGCTTGGCGGAGATATGCTTATCCACCGCCTCGGCTATGGAGCGATGCGCATCACGGGCGAAGGCATTTGGGGCGAGCCCAGAGATCCAGAGCAGGCGAAACAGGTATTGCGGCGCGCCGTTGAGCTGGGCGTGGATTTCATCGATACGGCGGACTCCTATGGCCCGGAGGTCAGCGAGCGACTCATCGCCGAAGCGCTCTACCCATACCCCAAAGGCCTGGTGATCGCCACCAAGGGCGGGTTTACACGCTCGGGGCCGAATCGATGGGCGCCAGTAGGGCGGCCGGAATATCTGCGCCAGTGCGTGGAGATGAGCCTGCGACGGCTTAAGCTGGAGCGCATCGATCTATGGCAGTTTCACCGGATCGATCCCAAGGTTCCGCTTGAGGAGTCGCTCGGCGCAATCAAGGAGATGCAGAAGCAGGGCAAGATTCGGCACATGGGTCTGTCCGAGGTCAAGCCTGATGACATAGAGCGGGCCAAGAAGACGGTGCCGATCGTGAGCGTGCAGAACCAGTACAACATCGGCGACCGCAGGTACGAGTCAACGCTGCAGTATTGCGAGCAGCACAAGCTGGGATTCATTCCCTGGTTTCCGGTCGCTGCCGGCGCACTGGCTCGTCCAGGCGGTCCGCTGGATTCAGCGGCAAAGCGGCATCAGGCGACAGTCGCGCAGATATCGCTCGCATGGCTGCTGCATCATTCGCCGGTGATGCTGCCCATTCCGGGAACTACGTCCATCGAGCACCTTCAGGAGAACGTGGCAGCGGGAGCGGTGAAGCTGAGCGCGGACGAGTGGAACGCGATCGAGAACGAGGCGAAGAAGCGGAAGTAACGGAAGAAGCGTAAGGAACGAAGGCGACAAGAAAATGGGCGGACTGTTGAAGTCTGCCCATTTTTCTGTCCGAAATTGAACCGAGCGAAAGTCTTTTACGGTTGGACGATGACGCCGCAGGCGATACGCCCCCCGGCATTGCCCGTGGGGTCGGTCTTCATGTCGTCGGCCTGGGCGTGGATGATGATGGCCGTACCCCCGTTGGCGAAGACGGAGTTGGGGGCGGACGGGTCGAGGGTCACGTCCTTGTTCCAGAGGGTGGTGGAGACCTTGCCGTCGGAGGCCACGGTCAGGTTCTGGGGCATGTCGCCGTTGTGGTGGCCGTCTGGGTTCTCGTAGCCGTGCTTCTTGCCTGCAGGATTGAAGTGTCCGCCGGCGGACTTGAAGTCGGGCGGATCACACTTGGCGTTCTGGTGGATGTGGATGGCATGCTCGCCGGGAGGCAGGTTCTTCAGGTCGACCTTCACTTCGACTCCGGCTTTGGTCTGCTTGAGGACAACGTCACCGGCGTCTTTGCCGTCAGCGGTCTTGATCGCGACCTTGACGGGCTTTGGACTGGCGAAGGCTGCCAGCGACAGGGCTGTCATAGCTGCTGCGGTCAGAAGCAACTTCGAGTAGGTCTTCATGGGTTCTCCTCGCACGCACACAAGAATACTCGAAGAGGCAATCGTGTGATGTTAAGGCATACGATTTTCCTCGGGTTGCGAGGTTTTTTGGCTTTACGAAGGAACTGATTTTGGTGGAGCTAGTCGGGCTCGAACCGACGACCTCGTCGTTGCGAACGACGCGCTCTCCCAGCTGAGCTATAGCCCCACGGAGGCGGGAGACACTTCATCGAGTTTATCAGGAATAGAGGGGATCAGGGGTGGGTGAGCTCCCTATCACTCGCTTCCTCGGGTTTCTCCAAACTCCACACTGGCTGGCTACATCTGTCTCCATCTTGGGAGGATTCTATTTTGGAGTTCCATTTTGGGAGGTCGCAGGGTACCCCCCTCCCCCTTCGAAATGCTACTCATAGATTCAAAACAACTTAGAGAGATGTATTATACACTTGACACAGAAAGCCATTTCTGAGATGATTTCTTTGTCGAGGCAAGATCATGAACCTGATAGACGTGACTCAGCAATTCGCCACCGATGAGCAATGCCTAGCCTACCTTGAGGCGATGCGCTGGCCGGATGGCGTCCGCTGCCCTACCTGCGGCAATGACAAGATTTCCAAGATCACTCGCAAGAGCACGACAAAGAACGTCCGCAAGAGCCTCTATCAGTGCTTAGAGCCCACCTGCAAGCAACAGTTCTCAGCTACCAGCGGCACGATCTTCAATGACTCGCATCTTCCCTTGAACAAGTGGTTCATGGCCCTTGCCATCGTCGTAGACGCGAAGAAGGGCATCTCTGCGAATCAGTTGAAAGAACATCTCGGCATCGGTTCTTACCGCACAGCGTGGTATATGGCGCATCGCATCCGCAAGGCGATGGTAGACAACGAGGGCGATCTTCTCCACGGCACAGTTGAAATCGACGAAACGTATATCGGCGGCAAATCGAAGCGCCGTGGTGGTCGTGCTCGTAACCAAAAACCGCGCTCTGAAAAGTTTGATATGGTCATGGGCCTTCGTGAGCGCAAGGGCCGCGTGAAGTTCGTCCACATCCCAGACGGCAAGGCCGACACGATCCGCAAGGCTGTTACAAAGCACGTTCACCCTCTCACAGCGAACGTCTACACCGATTCAGCGGCAGTCTATGACTTCGCCTTCCATCAGGGCCTCAAGCAGCGTCACCGCACTGTCAATCACACGATGCAGTGGATAGTGCCGGGAACCGACATTCACACCAACACAGTTGAATCGTCATTTTCGCTGTTAAAGCGCGGTCTGATAGGGAGCTTTCATCGCGTCTCGATAAAGCACCTACACCGCTATCTAAGTGAATTTGAGTTCCGCTTCAACGTGCGGAAAGAGGCAGACCGTTTCAGCAACACGCTGCGCCGGATGGCTTGGCATCCCGCCCATGCCCTACGTCGAGCTTATTGCTGTCCCGAAGACTGAGGCTTAGGGATTATCGGGGCGGGCTTCCCAGACTTGCCCTTTATCGCGGAAGTCTTCTCAGGCTTCTGCTTGAGCATGCGCTGAAGAAGATCGTCAAATTGCTTCTTGTCTACCTTCACGCCAATGCCCTCTCTAATTTCTCAATCAAAGACAAATGTGTGCTGGTGGGAACGGGCGCCTCAGAGTAGAACTTATTTTCCTCATCTTGACTGAGGGCAAGATGCTCAATTGTAAAAGGGGCAATTGAATGCTGCCGCTTTCCTGGATCGTGACCAAGCCAGAACTTTGCCGGACGGTAATGCAACTTTTCTTTCAGGTTCTGCAGAATCGCTTTACTAATGCTGGCTGAAATTGAGTTTAGGGGAGCATTAATCCTTTCAAGAAGAGCGAATTCCGATTGAAATGTGACGTCACTTACGAATGCCCACCGCTTAATCATCTCCGACTCGTATCGCAACCCAAACTTGTCTCTAGCCCATTCGAGAATTCCGAGAAGTGCACGCTGTGCGTGATCTGTGGAATCAGCAGCGTCAAGATGCATTACAAGCGGAAACACTGTCAGTTTTCGAATCACGATGCCGTCGAAAACACCCGACTCGAAGGTTACACCGTCAGTAAGATTGAGCTCTTGGGGTGTACTCGGGCTCTTCAGAAATCCGCATTTCTCCACCAGAGATGCCGCTAAGCTCGGTAGATAAATTCCCGTTCCCAGCGTCATTTCCTCTAGGGTTAAGTACGCGAAGGCTCTTGCGAGCGGCACTGATATCAATCGCATCTTTCTTTCCGTCCTTGTTCTTTGAGAGAGGGGGAAGCGTCGGATTTAAAGCTCTCAACAAGTTTTCGCTCGGCTCCGAGGTTCTCATTCCCCTGGTCATTCCCCAGTAGGTAGTGGATATATCAAATGTTCCAGATTCTTCTTCTTTGCTGAAGCTCGGCGGTGCTAAAGCCTCTGGGCTAATACCGGGGTCAAGATATGGAGTTCGGCTAAGCCAAGCAATGTACTGGCTAAATGGAACGAACCTCACGACAACTGCGAGGTCTAACGCTTCGGAGATGCGCTTTAGTGAAGAGATTGTGTGTTTCCCATACTCGGGATTCTCTAGGCGTGAAAGGTTGTTTTGACTCATGCCAATCATTTGCGCTAGCGCATCTTGGCTGAGGCCTTGCGCATCCCTAGCGGCCCTGATTTGAAAAGCAATTCCCTGAGCCAGATTAGATTCGACTAACTGCGCCCTCTCCCTTTTACCCTTGCGAATTCTTCTCAGGAGACTTGTCTTCGAAATCAAACCCATGAGTGGTGCTCTCACCCTTCAAATACCGTTTCAACCGCTTCTCGGCTGCGTCCATCCCCTCGGGTTCTTTAGTGGCCTTCTTTGTATGACCGAAGAGGAATACAAATGCACCTCTGTCATCGGCGAAGGTTCCGTATACCCTTAACGCGCCTCTTGGAACACGTTTTCGAATTTCCCCTGTACCCTTGCTTACCGAACCACTTAAAATAAGGCTCCATCCATAGGGTCTTCTTTAGATTCGCCAGATAGTTGGCCCTGTCGCGGAGAGCGCCGCGCTCTTCGTCATTCGCCTCATTCCAAAACCAATCCTGGACTATGCGGTTCCCTGCCGCTGTGACGTACCCTTCAAAATTCCAAGGCGGCGCACTCATATTATCTCAAAAAAGATATGCGACATGGTAATCTTTCATTATCTCAATTTTGAGATTAGGAATCGGGAGGGCGTCTAGCAGGTTCTAGTCTCCTGAGTCATTGATTTCTCGTATAAGTTGTGGGTGAGTGCGCGGCGAGAGTAGAAGTAGCGAATCGAGCGATGGAGGCCAGGATCTGGTCTGCGGACTTGGTCCATCGAAAGGGTTTGGGCTGTTGGTTGTGGGCAGCGATGAATTCGCGGATCGCCGTTTCGAGTTCCTGCACGCTGGTGTGTGAACCGCGCTTGATCTGCCGTTGTGTAAGCAGTGCGAACCAGCGTTCCACTTGGTTGAGCCAGGAGGCATGCGTGGGAGTGAAGTGCAGGTGATACCGTGATCTTTTTTGTAGCCACTGGCGGACCAGCGCTGTCTTGTGTGTGCCGTAGTTGTCCAGCACCAGATGGATGTCCAGATCGGCAGGAACTGCGGTGTCGATTTTCTTCAGGAAGTCGAGGAACTCCACCGAACGATGGCGTCGATAGCACTTGCCAAGAACGTTGCCGGTCGCGATATCCAGAGCGGCAAACAGGCTGGTGACGCCATGTCTCTTGTAGTCGTGCGTGCGCCGCTCCCGTTGTCCGGCCCGCATGGGCAGCACAGGCTGGGTACGGCTGAGTGCCTGGATCTGCGACTTCTCGATCCACGCACAACACCAGCGCATGATGGGGTGGATCGAGATAGAGCCCAACAATATCCCGCACTTTGTCGATCAGCAATGGATCAGTCGATAGCTGAAAGCTCTCTGTGCGATGCGGCTTCAGTCCAAAGGCACGCCAGATGCGGCTGATGGTGGACTGGCTTAGACCGGTTCTGACTGCTAGCATGCGGCTGGACCAGTGCGTCGCTCCCTTCGGAGTCTTCTCCAGCGTCAGCCGCACCACCTGCTCGATCTTCTCGTCACCGATCTCACGCGGCGCTCCCGGACGCGGCTCATCGCCCAGCCCCGCCACTCCCTCAGCTATAAAGCGGTTGCGCCAGAGACCAACTGTAAATCCTGTCGTGCGCAACTTCGCTGCTACCGCCGCGTTGCTTGCTCCACCCGCACACTCTAAAACGATACGGCGCGGAAGGCCACCGAACGAGCGCTGCGAGACTGCCGCGCTATGCGCTCCAACTCGGCTCTTTGCCCTGAGCTTACCACCAGCTCATGCTTCTTCGGCCGTCCACGACGAGACTCCATGCCTCACCATAGAACGCCTCCCATCTATATGCAACCTACTTGTGACTCAGGAGACTAGGACCGGTCTTATAAACCGGAGATCGTTGGCGCGATTGGAGTTCAAGTCTCCCGCCCTCCGTACCAAAAGAGTTTCGGCTTAAGGATTTAGACTGTCAAGCGGATTCCCTGTCACGGCACTATAATTGCACCAAAGTCAGTTCATCTGTGTCAAGTGCATAATCATCCTTAGAGATGGGGTCGGCTGCATCTCATTTTGTATCTATGAGATGCTGGAGATCCCAAATAACAAATCACTTAGCGGCACTCATTGGGCGATATGCCAGAGCTCAGAAAGTCTCCCCTATTTCAAGTGTAGCGAGTTTCGCGTAATTCTCCGCCAAGTCGGAGTGACGATTCACCGTCAAGACGCCAGAGCGCAAAGGCTCACCATGGTGAATGCGAAATGTGAATTTCCGAGATGTGGGGCATCCGGCAGACTGGTCAGTTTTGCAATTCAACCTCACCCACGCGCCAGGTCTTGTCGAACCACGGTTCGAGTGGGCCGTAGAGGCGGAAGAGCATGTTCCATCCTTTGCCGGGGATGGTCTGTGCCCAGTTCGCCTCGGGCACTCCCGGTGGCAGCTTCGGGGCGAACCAGACATCGGTGGAACCGTCCGGGTTGGTCACGAGACCCTTGTCGAAACTATTGACGCTTGGAAAGCGTTGGTCGGTCTGCAGACACGAGCGAGTCTGGTTGTCATACAGAGTGAAGGACCAGTTGTCCTTTGCCGGGATGTTGGGCGGTAGATGCACTTTGTAGGTCTTGCTGCCGTCGAGCGCGTGGTGTGAACTGTCCGTAAACGTGGCAGCGTATTGTGAGCCTTTGCCGACCATCTTGGCGAACATCGCGGGCGTAACGCCCGTGGCCCAGTAGTAAAAGCCAGTGCGGCTGTCCAAATCAAACACGCCCGGTGCGAGCAGAAACTGGTAGCCGGAACTAGACGGAATCCACCAGGAACTGCCCGGGTAGATGTAACTCGTCTCCTCGCGGCTCCGGAACGTAAGCGCGCGCGCCGTCGCGTTCCCGACGGCAGCGGATTCGGTAAGGATCTTTTTCATGCGTGCGTCGGGTGCAAAGGGCTTGCCCTTCTCAAGGCCGATGGAGGCGAACAGCCCCAGCGTCTCAGGGTCCAGCGCCTCGTTCGGCTCCATCTCCAGGACTTCGTGAATCTCCTCGTAGAAGTGGAAATCATTCGCATGGATCGTACTGTGCGGAATGCCGCTCATGTTGGTGAACTTCGTGACCGGAGGATTCGCTGCCTGCGCCAGCGGGTAGATTTTCAGGAGTTTTTTGATGCTCTCAACGGCCGGCTTGGGGTCGCCATTCACTAACATTCCACGCCCCGGCGCCCAGACGCCGTAAGTTGCCGGGCGCATGACGAAGTAGCCCTTGGGCACTTCACCTTTGTAGCCGGGAGGAAGGAATAAGAACTTGCCGCCCTTACCTTTGTCCGGACCAGCATTGCCATAGTCTCCTATCCAGCGGAACCAGTGATCGTCGAGCACGCCCAGCACATTAGGCGGAGTCTCCATGACGATCGGCCCGTTGGTGGTGTCAATCCAGGTGAAGAAGTAAACACTCGAATTGTTCGGCGTCAGCCAAAGTGCCTTCGAGTCCATCAGTTCCTCGAAGATCATCACATTACCGTCTACGCCGCCGAACTCCTTGGCCGCCGGCAGGAACGCCTGGATTGAGGCACCCGGTACGCCGCGCAGGAACGCCTGCACGCCGCGCATGAAATCGAGGTTGTCGTAAAGCAACTGGGTAGTCTTATCGTCAGGGAAACCATCGAAGAACTTCAGAGTACCGATAGGCGTGTCCACGGAATCAGGTGTGGTGATGGACGGCGGGATGGGCGTCGTCATCTTCATCTTCGGCGGGCCTTGAGCCTGAGTGGTGGTGGCAACGGCTGTTATGAGGGCGAAGGCAATGATGCAGCCGAATGAAGGCCGCACGAGTCGAATGTTCTGCATAGATGAAATTGACCTCACGTGGGGACTGGGTCCAACGTGCCCGAGTATAGACTTGGGAGGACTTTGCAGCTACCGGCAAATCTGCAAGCGATTCCGTGCAAGATCGTTTTGCCGAGCGGAAGTTGGTTGATTCTTCTTCTTAGCTGACGATGAATCGCCAATTTCATTCATCGACACCGGATCGGTCACGATATGTCGGCTTCTCTTTACCAATCTTGATCTCAATTGGCGCCAACAAAGCAATTCCCTCATTCAACAAATGAATGAAGAGGACAACGCCAATTTTTTAAATTTTTCGACGCAAGCGGGAATAAAAATCCTCGTGTGCAGTTCTCCTCGGTGTAAGGGCGGCGGGTTTACGCCTTTGCGGAGGAGCAATTGTGGGCGAGAGTTCAAGACATCGGATATCTTCGAGCGATTCGGCGAGGGATATCCGGCAGGACTGCACAAGTTCGGACGAGGCCGGGCCGGACGGGATCGGCTCGGGCGGTATTGATTCAGACGGCATTGACCGGCGCGGGTTTCTGAAGTGCATGGCGTGGGCCGGCACGGGGCTGGTCTGGAGTTTCGCTGGCGGGGTTCCAGTGTCGCGGCTCTTCGGCGAGTCTCGCCATCTGTCGGATCAGACATCTATTCATAGCGCGAAGCAGGCGGATTTCAGCTTTGTGCAGATCAGCGACAGCCATATCGGCTTTAACAAGGCTGCCAATGCCGACGTTACGGCGACGCTCGAGGAAGCGCTGAACAAGATCAATGGCTATTCCGACGTTACCGATTTCCTGATTCACACGGGAGACCTCAGCCATTCCTCGAAACCTGCTGAGTTCGACACTCTTGACCAGGTGTTGAGCGGCGCGAAACGGCAGGTCTTCTACGTGCCTGGCGAGCATGATACCTCGGTCGACGACGGCAAGTTGTATCTGGAGAGATACGGCAAGGGCTCCAGGGGAAATGGCTGGTACAGCTTTGACCACAAGGGCGTTCATTTCATCGGGCTGGTCAATGTGGTTCAGCTGGAAGGCATGGGCAGGCTGGGACAGGAGCAGATCGACTGGCTGAAACAGGACCTGAGCCGGCTGAAGGGCAGCACTCCGATTGTGGTGTTTGCGCACATTCCGCTCTGGGCGGTGTATCCCACGTGGGGCTGGGGAACGGCGGACAGCGAACAGGCCTTCGCGATGTTGCGGCGGTTCGGGTCGGTCACGGTTCTGAACGGGCATATCCACCAGGTGATGCAGAAGGTAGAGGGCAATGTCGCCTTTCATACGGCGATGTCGACGGCGTTTCCGCAGCCAGCGCCGGGTTCGGCACCGTCGCCAGGACCGATGAAGGTTCCGGCTGACAGGCTGCGCGATGTGTTGGGAGTGACTCATGTCAACTTTGTGGCGCAGAAGCATTCGCTGGCGGTGGTCGATGCCACTTTGTCGGGCGCCGCAGTTGAGTCGAATGGCAGCGAGAGGTCCTGAGCCACGATGATGGAAAAGACAAAAAAATCTGTGACGGTTACAATTCCGGCTGTTTCATTTGGCTTCATGTTGATCGGCTCTATGTTGGTCGTCTTTCCGGCCGTGAACGGCCACGCACAGAGCCGGCGAGGCATTGTGGACAGGCAGCGCGGTATGCAATTGTTTGAAAAACGCTGCGGAGGATGCCATGCGCTCGATCAGGATCAGACGGGTCCGCGGCTACGCAATGTCTATGGGCGCAAGGCGGGTAGCGTTTCGACATTCAGGTATTCGGCGGCGCTCAAGTCCGCGAAGTTGACGTGGGACGACGCGTTGCTCGATCAGTGGCTGAGTAACCCGGACTCTCTGGTTGCGGACAATGAGATGGATTTTCACGTGCCGAAGGCCGATGAACGGGCAGCCATCATCCGCTTCCTTCGACTATCCTCGGGGAAATAGGCGCGGGGGAAACAGGTAAGGCGCGATCAGGCGGGGCAAAATGAATCCCGAGTTCTTCGAATCGGCGGCGATGCCGCTCTTCGACCAGCTTTATAACTTCGCTCACTGGTTGACCGGCGATCAAAGCGACGCCGAAGACCTGGTGCAGGAGACCTATGCGAAGGCGTTGAAGGGATTCCGGTCGTTTGAGGAGGGGACGAATCTGAGGGCATGGATGTATCGAATATTGCGCAATTCGTTTCTTACCTCGCGAAGCGGTCTCAAGCCGCAGAATATGGCGGTGCTGGACGAAGAGGACACAGAGTTAAACGCACTTACTTCGCACAGTGTTACGCCTGAGTTTCTGCTATTGCGGCAGGAGGGAGCCGAGAGGGTGATGAGCGGGCTGGCGGCGCTGCCGGTCGCTTATCGCGAAGTGATACTGCTGTGTGAAATCGAAGAGATGTCGTACAAGGAAATCTCGCAGGTGTTGGCGGTGCCGATTGGGACCGTGATGTCACGGCTGGCGCGGGCGAGAAAGATGCTCCGCCAGGTGTTGACGGGAAAGCTGCCAGAGAAGGCTCAAAGATGGACTGTAATCAAAACCCCGTCACGCTAGGCGCGTATCTCGATGGCGAATTGCCCGCCGATGAGGCGACGGCCACGCGGGAACATATCGCGAGCTGCACAAAGTGCGCGACGGAGATCGCCGACCTTGTTCTGGTGCAGCGGGCACTGCGTCCCGCACGCGGACTCTTTACGCCAAGTGCCGAGCTGCGGCGAGAGATAGAACGGCAGATCGCGCCGCGCAGGCAAAATCCATGGGGCTTGAGGCTGATTCCTGTGACGGCCCTGGCGGCTGCGCTTCTACTCGTTTCGATCAGCTGGGTGCTCTTTTCCCATCGATCGGATGATTTTGCGGAGATAGCCGACCTGCATGTGAATGCGATGGCAAGCGCCAATCCTGTCGATGTTGTATCGACTGACAGGCATACGGTGAAGCCGTGGTTCCAGGGGAAGATTCCCTTTTCTTTCAATCTGCCGGAACTGGCGGGCACGGAGTTTGAACTTGTGGGTGGACGGCTGGTCTATTTTCATCAGAGGCCGGGCGCGCAACTGATCGTGGCGTTGCGCCAGCACAAGATCTCGGTCCTGATCTTTCAGGACGCGCCGGAGATGGGCCGGGCATTCCCTCTGGCTACAGGAATGATGCATCGCAATTCCTTCAGCGTCGAAACCTGGCAATCGCAGGGGCTGAGATTCTTTGTGATCGGCGATGCGGATCCCGCGAGTATCGATAAACTCGCTCGCTCGCTGAAACTGGCCAATGAGTGACGACCGCTAGTCGTCGAGATGGGGACTGGCAAGGAGTGAGCGCAGATTGGCTGCGAGCTTTGCGGCCACGTCTTCGGCCTGGGCGCGGGAAAGGTCGCCCTGGGCGAGGTCGCGCGAGCCGCCTCCTCGGAGGCCGTGGGCGGCGAGGGCTTCGCGAAGGAATGCACCGCAGTTCAGGTCGATGTCATGGCTGCAGGCGAGAAAAATTCTGGCGGGATCGCCTTCGGTGGAGATGAAGAGGGCGACGGTGCGGGGCACGGTGGCGCAGACGCGCGAGGCGAGCAGGCGGACGTAGTCACGGTCGCGGTCGGGGAAGGTGCGGCGGACAAGGCGGAGGTTGTCCTGGATCATCACTTCGATGGCCAGGCGGGTGGCGTGGTATCCAGCGAGTTCCTCGCGCAGCTTCTGCCGTTCTTTGGCTGAGGATTTGGCCTCGGACTGAAAGCGCTCGATGACGGCGGGGATGTCGTTGGGGCCGATCGACAAAGCAGCGGCGGCGCGGCCAAGCAGGGCGAAGTCGTGGCCGGCGGCGGCGACGGCGCGAAGTCCGCAGAGGAATTCGACGCGCAGGCCACGGCTGACGCGCTCGGTGGATCGCACAAGAAGCGAGCCGATCTGGCCGGTGGAGCGGACGTGCGTTCCTCCACAGGCGTTGAGGTCGTAGTCAGCGATATCGATGAGGCGGATGCTGCCTTCGCGCTCGGGCAGTTTGCGGAGAGCGCCGGCGGAGAGGAGCGCCTCGGCCTCGGCGCGTTCGACGGTGCGGATGGTGACGGTGCGGTCCTCGGCGATGATCTCGTTGGCGATGCGCTCGACGCGCTCGAGACTGTGATGCGCGATGGGAGCGGTGTTGAGATCGATGGTGGAGATGGTCTCGCCGAGATGGAAGGAGACGGTCGGGGCATCGAGCTCGCGGGCAAAGATGGCGGAGAGCAGGTGCTGGCCGGAGTGTTGTTGGATGTGGTCGAGACGGCGGGGCCAGTCGATGGCGCCGTGGACGGGGGTTCCGGCGGCGAGCGGCTTGCGGGTAAAGTGCCAGACCTGGCCAGCGTCGTCTTCTTCGACGGACTCAATGGGGACTTCGAGAACGGCTCCGTTGCGGGAGGTGGCGGTGAGGATGCCGGTGTCGGAGGGCTGGCCTCCGCTGGTGGGGTAGAAGGCGGTGCGGTCGAGGGCAATCTGCCAGAGGGAGACGCCGTTGGCGCGGGAGGCCTCGCGGATGTCGACGACCTGGGCGGAGAAGGTTCGGAGAAAGGAATCGTCGTAATAGAGGCGGTCGGTCATGCCTGCTGTCCGGAGATATCTTAACGGAGATGGGGGAGCCTGCGCGGGCGGAGGCCCGGAAAAGACTGAATCGGGAAAACGCGAGAAGCCTAAATAAAAATGTGCCGAGGGTACTAACTTTTTCTCCGCGAAGGCGTTTAGGAAGCCAGGGACTTCAGTGCCCGAATTTCGTCTATACGAGTATGCTTATGTCGATGCCGCGCCTGATCCGAGTGTCCGCTCCTGTTTTTGCAGCCTGTCTCGTGATGGGGGTGCAAATCGCAGCGGCGCAGAAGCCACATCCCGGCACCGATGCCAACTATGCGGCGGCGGAGCAGAGCTATCCGGACGATACCTGGATTCCGCAGGGGATGGAAGCGCTGGGTCGGCACGCGAGTTTCCATACCGACTTCACCTTCGACAAGTCGATGCTGGATATGGCGAACAACTTTGTGGGCGATGACGACACGCGGCGGGTGATCGCCAAGCTGCGGGGCATCTCGGTGCACAGCTACAAGTTCTCAGCGCCGGGAATGTATGACCCGGCGGCACTGGATGCCGTGCGGGCGCAGTATCATGACCGCGGATGGAAGCACCTCGTCACCTCGCAGTCGTATGTGGCCACGCCGAGCCAGGCGCGCACCGATGTGTGGGTCCGTTTTGAGCACGCTCAAGTAGAAGGCATGGTGCTCCTGGTCGCCAATCAAACCAACCTGAATCTGGTGGCAATTAACGGAACGCTCAGTCCGCTGGATTTGCTGCACTTGCGGGGAAAGTTCGGGATTCCGAGATTCGCGGGCGACAGCCTGGTGGAACAGAACAACTGACGCATAGACGGAGATCCCTCGTCATTTATCGCTAGTGATTTGAAAGCGCGTTCACGGCGTCAAGCTCATGAGTGGCGATGCGGCGCGGCAGGGGCACGTATCCGAGCGCCTCGCATTGCTTCTGACCTGAGGTGAGCATCCACTTTAGAAATTGAAGGATTGCGGCCTGCTTGCGGGGATCGGAGGAGTGCGCCGGGACCAGCAGCCAGGTAAAGGCGCTGATGGGATAAGCATTGCGGCCCGGAGCATTCAGGATGGATAAGCTGGAGTCACCGGTCTGGCTGAAGGTCTCCGGCACAGCCGCATTGATGCTGTCGAGATCAGCCCTGATGAATTGCCCGGCAGGATTGCGGACAGCGGCGTAGTTGAGCTGGTTCTGAATGGCGTAGATGAGCTCGACATAGCCGATGGAGTTAGGAGTCTGGCCGACAAGCTGAGCCACTCCCTCATTGCCTGCGGCCTCACTGCCGATAGGCCACGCGACGCTCGGGCCCGATCCATAGCGGGATTTCCAGTCGGGACTGCTTTCGGAGAGAAAGCTGGTCCAGATATAGGTAGTGCCGCTGCCGTTAGAGCGGTGGACGACGGCGATGATGGCGTCGGGCAGATGGAGGCTACGGTTCGATTCGCGGATCAGGGGGTCGTTCCACTTGCGGATGGAGCCGGAGTAGATGCCGGCAAGCGCCTGCGGAGTGAGATTCAGTGTGCGGCCGCCGATTGAGGGCAGGTTATAGATGGGCACGACTCCGCCGAGGACGGTGGGGAAATGCAGGACGGAGGATATCTGGGAGGCGGGGGGCGGGATGTCCGATCCGGCAAAGTCGATTACGCCTGCCTTGAGCTTTTCTATGCCTGCCTCGGAACCAATGGGGTCGTAGAGGATGACGGCGCCGGGCTCGGTCTGGGCATAGGATTGGAACCATTTGAGATAGAGCGGCGCGGGCAGGGTGGATCCGGCGGCCTGGAGCGTGACGGGCGCGACCGAAGCTGCGGCGTTGGCCGCAGTGGGATACGGGATGCCGCTGCGAATGGCGTTGAGTAGATGGGCGGCAAGCTGATCGGCGAGGTCGTCAGTGATGGTCGAACCACGGAAAGTGCGAGGCGTGACCATGAAGGACCAGAGCGTCTGGCGGTCGCGGCTGATCAGTTCGGCGGAGAGATGGCCCTGATAGTTGATTTCACGCGTCGTGCCGGAGTGCAGGCTGGGCGATACGGCGCCGGTGGCCCAGATGCTGGCGGTGGAGTGGAGGATAGCGTCAGCGTGGGCGGCGTCGGAGACGACGCGCAGACTGCCGGAGTGTTCAAGCTGAACCGTTAGGCGCTTGCCGATCGCGGCGGCATTGATGCCATCGTCCACGGGCGCGATGAAGATGGTGTGGACGGTGCCAAGATTCTGCGCGACGGCGGGGTGTTCGAGGCACGGGATGGCCAATGAGAGTAAGAGGGTCCACCAGAGCGCAGCGGGAAGAGCGGCGGATCGGCTGCATTGCATGACAAGAATAGATTGCAACAACGGACGCACAATTCGCATGAAAAGTGAAAAATGTTTGCACGGGGATGAAAAGGCGGGCTGCGCGATAATCGGAAAATGCCCTCGAACAAGCCCAGCTCGCCCCGTAATCCTGATGTTCCACGCAATCTGAAGCCATATTTTCTCTGCCTGCTCAGAAAGGGGCCGCGCTGGAATGTGACTGCCGGGCATGAAGATCTGATGCCGCAGTATCTGGCCTACCTGCGACGGGAGACGGAAGCGCGCCGGATCATCTTCGCCGGTCCGCTGACCGATGATGGAGAAATCACGGCGACAGCCGTATTGGAAGCAGCGACCCCGGAGGATGCGATGGCAGTTGTGGGAGAAAATCCCGGCGTGAAGTCAGGGCACTTTGTGGCCGAGGTACACCCGTGCTATCTGCCGGCGCTGGATCCGGTGAGTGTGGAGTATTGACGTCGGCTCCAGTCTGGTCGGGCGTCGCACGTTGTGGCTGCTAGCGCTCCTCGATGATGGCGAGGTCCCACGGCTGGAGAGTGATCTGGTCGGATGAAGCGATGGATTTTCCGGTGAGCAAATCGGAGCCGGCGGCGTGCGCGTATGCAAAGGTCTGCGGAGTGCCGGAATAGTTTAGGAAATAATGAATATTCCTTCCGGAGGCGCTGATGCCGTCTTTTTCGCGCACGGGTGCGGGGAGTTGCTGAGCGGGTCCGGTGAGGCCGGCCTGCTTAAGCACGTCGAGGACGACGGCTTTCTGCAGTGCGTTCGACAGAAATGTGCCTTCGTAGGTGAGAGTGCCGGAGCCGTACTGGTTCTCGCGTGATGGCGGGCCATTTGCCATAGAAGGGATGGTCGTATGTGGCGAGGGTCTGGGCATGGTCGGGCATAAGGAATTCAGCCCAGTACATGACCTGGTTGTCGTCTCCGACGTGGAAGGGGTCGCCTTTGAGGGCCAGCGGCTTTTCGAGATTGGAAAATTCCTGGTAGCTGAAGCCAGCGGCTTCACGGAGGGGGCCCGGGGCGCGTACCCAGCGGACAGCGTTGTTCTCGTTGGTGAATCCGCTCTTGAAGGTCATGATGACGTGCCCCCCCTGCTTGACGTAGTCGGAGATCTTCTGAAGCAGCGCATCGTCGGCAACGTAGAGCGCGGGGACGATGAGAACCTTGTAGCGGGAGAAGTCGGGGTCTTCGGGAAAGACGAAGTCGCAGCCAATGTTGGCGTTGTAGAGCACGTGGTGGAACTGGCGGACGAGGCCGACGTAGTCGGCCGTGGCGATATCAGAGTGCCAGGCCACCGGAGCCTGATGTGCAAAGGGCATAGCATTGAGGCCGTTCCAGGAATCGATGCTGTAGAGGATTGCGACCTGGTTATTGATCTTCATGTTGACGAGCTCGGGGCCGACTTTTTGCAGCTCGTGCGCAGTGCGGGAGACTTCGGCGTAGACGCGGTTTGGCTCGAAGTCATGACCGAGAACGCCCTTCCAGTAGACCTCCTGGCCTGAAGGGATGGACGACCAGTGCCAGTATTCGACCATGTTGGCACCGCTGGAAATGTGGGTGTAGACGTCGAGGCGGATCTGGCCGTCGTAGGGCGGGTACTGGAAGCTGGAATCCCAGCCGATGGTCTGGGCGTTGGTTTCGGTCACCAGATAGTTCTGGTGGCGGAGTGAGCGGATGTAGTCGCCGACGAGGGCCTGGGCGGCTCCGTCCATGTGGTCCTGCGTGCCGTGGTAGGGGTTGGCGCCGGAGACGTCTAGGTACTTCGCGATCTCAAATTCGTTAACGTCGGTGTGCATGGCTCCGGCGAAGTCCTGCATGACGAACTGGTCGGTGCGGCGGTATTCCCGGACGAGCGCGGCCTGCCAGGCGAGGAAGTCGGTGACACGCATCTGCTGCCAGCGCGACCACTCGAGCTTGTATCCGGTGCTGATGGTGCTGTCGCGGGTGGGCATGTTCTCCCAGCCGTTGACGTCCTGTCCCCAGTAGTTGAGCCCCCAGGCTTTGTTGACGGCGTCGGTGGTGCCGAACTTTTGCTTGAGATGATTGACGAAACCGGTGAAGACGTCGAGGTTGGAGGCGTCGTAGGAGTGGGTCTCGTTGTCGATCTGCCATCCGATAACGGTGGGGTTGTTTTTGTAATGCTCGACCATGTTGCGGATGAGGCGCTGCGCGTAATAGCGATAGACGGGGCTGTCGATGTCCATGTTCTGGCGCATGCCGTAGAAGGTTTCCGCGCCGCCGAGCGGGCGGGCGAGGACCTCGGGGTGCTCATGGTAGAGCCAGGTGGGGATGGAGTAGGTGGGCGTGCCCATGATGACCTTGATCCCGGCCTTGCTCATGGCGTCGACGACGCGGTCCATCCAGGCGTACTCGAAGTGGCCGTCCTCGGGCTCCCAGAGGCTCCATGTGGATTCGCCCATGCGGACGACGGTGATGCCGGCCTGCTGCATGAGGGCGACGTCTTTATCGAGGCGCTCGACGGGGTTGTACTCGTTGTAGTAGGCGGCTCCGTAGAGGATGGTAGAGAACTGCGGCGGCTGCGTTGTGGGCGGAGGCGGGGTTTGTGCCGGGGCGCAGAGGGCGAGTGCGCAGGAGGTGGATGCAACGAAGAGGTTACTGAGAAAACGTTTCACGATCGGTTCCTTGATAGCTTGCTGCGGGCTGGATTTCAGAGAGCATGAACATTTTGCCGGATGGGTGGCGACCCTGTCACTTAAAGGCGATCGATCGATGATCAGAATTTGAGGACGTGAGAGATGGAGAGCCCCGCCAGCGCCAGGCTGGCGAGGAGGACGATGGCTGATGAGAGAAACCAGCGAAGAGTGATTGCGTACTCGGCCTCGTCGTCGTCTTTGACCTGGAGCGATCTCCACAGGGAGACGAATTGCATGAGGATCGACAGACCCATGAGGATGGCGGCGATGATCGAGGTGCGGGTCCATTCGCCCGGCAATTCAAAGTCGAAGTAGCGAAAGAAGAGGAGCGAGAAGCCGAGAAGAACGGTGATAGCGGTGATGATGCCCGGACGATATCCGGCGGGAAGCGGGACGCGTTCGCGCGGGGTCTCGGGCTTAGGGTCGTCGGGCATGTTTCTTTTGCAATCAGTAAAGGCGCACAGTTCGGGCTGGCCGATAGCGTATGCCGGGAGCGTGCGCAGGCAAACTGAGAGGAATTTACCACGGAGCACACAGAGAACATACGGCTACGAATCCAGGTGGGATAGATTGTAGGCGGAGAGGCCAGCTTGTTCCGTCTTATCCCGTGAGGAGCGAAATGAAGAATATAACGAATATCCTGCTGCTGGTGATTGCGGTTGCGCTCGTGGCGATTGCGATTGAGCCCCTGATTACCCCGCGCCCAACGCAGGCGCAGGTGCAGGGGACATATCCGCTGTATTTTGAGCCGGGGGTGTACCTCTTGCGCGCACCGGATGGCACAAGCCAGATCTATGGGAAGGTGGTTGTCGATCTGAGGACGGGAAAGATATTCGGATTTCCTACCTACGGGCAGCAGCCATACCCGGTGGATGTGGCTAGCACCAAGCCGCCGACATCGAGGCCAATCGTGTTGGGCACATTCGCGCTCGAAGACACGGACAAGTAGGCTGGCTCAGCTGGCCGGTGTGAGACCAAGAGCCTTGAGATACCCGTCGTTGCGAGTGCAATTTTCGAAGCGGATGTTCTCCAGCAGATCGTTGAAGGCGGCGTGGATGTGGTCCATGGGTGGACGGCGGGCGATCTGCTTTTCGGCGTCGCCGGTGCTGCCGCGGGTCTGGGCAAAGGCGACGATCTCATTCCAAAAACGCGGGCGTTTGAAGGTGACGGGAGATGATGTGGCGTCCATCTTCTTGTAGGGCCAGAAACACCAGCCGATGTTGTGGCTTTCGAGAAGCTGGCGGAACTGGCTCACCCAGGCGTCGGTGTTTTCGCCGGATTCGCCGAGCCAGATGGGCACATGGTATTTGTCGCGGAAGTCGAGGTAGGGCTGGATGGCGGCCTGCTCGGGCGGCATCCAGTACTTGTGGAAGGTGTACATGGCGTTGGAGTCGAAGGGCGGGCCGAAGACGCTGAAGTTGGTGTCCCATTGTGCGCCGCCGAGGATGACGACGTGGTGGGTGTCGACCTTGCGGACAGCGGCGACGATGCGGCGATAGAGCGGCTCAAGGCGCGCGTTGTAGATCTGGAGCTGCGGGAAGTGCGGGATGGGTTCGTTGAGCAGGTCGTAGCCGAGGACGGTGGACGAATTGCGATAGTGCGCAGCGATCCTCTGCCAGAGATCGATGGTTTCCTGCTGGCATTCGGAGCTTTCGAAGAGCCAGGGGTATCCCCAACTGTTGTCGATGTTCGTGCCGGTCTGGCCGCAGGGAGCGGCATGCAAGTCGATGATGGTGTAGAGGCCTGCCTCCTGCGCCCAGCCGATGACGCGATCGAGAAGAGTGAAGCCTTCGTTATTGTCGGGCGTGAAAAGGCGGTAGTCGATCGGGATGCGGATGGAGTTGTATCCCGTGTGGGCGAGGAACTGGATATCGGCGCGTGTGACGTAATGGTCGCGGTATTCATGCCAGAAGCGCGCGGCGTCTGCGGGGCCGATCAACTCATTGACCAGGGCTTCAATCTCACGGCCGGATTGCGGGCCTTTTTCGAGTCGGAACATGTAGCCTTCGGGGACCATCCAATTACCGAGGCTGGTGCCACGCAGGTTGAGGGTGTGGCCGTCGCCGTCCACGAGGCGCGGGCCGTCGGCGTGGACGAAGCCGGTTGTGGCGGCACGGGTCAATAGCGGCAGGAATGCGAAGGCGAGAAGCAGGAGCAGGAGACGAGTTTGTGAGCGGGCGGGCTTGCGCGGCTTCAAAGTGGAATCCTCGGCAGCACTTTACAAGCTTTTTGGTTTCAGTGGAACGGGTCGGCATTTTGAGAAATAGGATCGAACTATGGAAGCGCTCGCGTTGGCGGTGCTATGCCTTCATCTTGCCTGGATTCTGTGGGCGATTGCGGGAGCGCTGTGGACACGGGGGCGTCCATGGTGGACGGCGTTCCATGTACTGTCGCTGACCTGGGGGATCATCGTCGAAGTGGGTCCGTGGCCGTGTCCACTGACGCTGGCCGAGCAGTGGCTTGAAACGAGAACCGGCGGCCACACGTGGACGGGGGGTTCCTGGTGCATTACCTGGAGGCGGTGATCTATCCGGATTTGCCGGGATGGCTGATTACGGCTTTCGGCGTTGCGGTTTGCGTATTCAATCTTGGTATTTACGCAGAGCGGCTGTGGAAGGCGCGGCACGATCCCCTGTAACGCGTGCCGGTGGCGTACTTCCGCAAGAGCAGAGCTTAGGGCCTAGTTGCCATGGTCGAGCTGGAAGGGCTTGTTATATGGCTCGACGGGATAGCCCTTGGCTTTCCAGGCGGCCAGCCCGCCCCTGAGAAATTTGACTCGGAAAAATTTCAGAGCAAGAGCCCGATTCAAGATGGACCGGCTGGTCTCATCGCTGGGACAGGTGCAGTAGACGACTAAATCCTTCTCTTTCGGGATAAGGGAGGGGTTGTCGATGATTTCTTTCGGCGAAAGGCGCTGCGCGCCGGGGATGATCTCGGAGTCGGCCAGCAAATCGAGAGGCTGACGGACATCAAAGATAAGCACATCCTGATTTGAAGCGAGCAGAGCGTGAAGAGCCTCTGGCGTGACGCTGTGCTCCTCCAGTTCACGCCGGTCTCTTCTGCTCTTGATCCAGAAACCGATCAACGATAAAGCGGCGATCGTAACGGCAAGAATGAGAACCATTACTAAATCTCCTCGGTAGATCTCAAGTTACAGGATTCGCCTGAGGCCTGAGGGGATTCAAGACCGTACTGCGGCGAGCGAGAAGCCTTGGCAAAGGTCTTCTTTATTCAATCGTAAAGTGCTTTCTCGCCCTAGCGGCCGGAACCGGGCGACGACGGCGCCTGCGACTGGGCCGGCGTGGGAGCAGGTGGAGTTGCTGCCTGAGCAGGCTCGCGGATAAGCACGGCGGTGCGCGGAAAGCTGAAGCTGCCACCGGCGTCGTCGATCACGTTGATCTGACAGGTGTAAAGGCCGGGCTTGAGGCCGGTGAGGGGTACGTCAAACTGGAAGGCGACAGCATCGCGGGCGGGGATATTCAGGGCCTTGGCTTCGACGAGGGGCGTTTCAAAGGCTTTGGCGCCTCCGCTGAGGAATTCAATGCTGGTGAGGACGCGGACAGGGGCGTTGGGGCCTTTGGCGGGCTTTGCGTCTTTGGGAGTGTCGGCGCCCTGGGCGACAGCGTGCGAGGGGGCGTAGACCTCGTAGAGGAAGTAAAGGTGCTGGTCCTGGCGGAAAACATGGGGCAGGTTGGGGACGAGCTGCTGGCCGTCGTAGACGAGCGGGTTGTCGGCGTGCTTTGCAGCGGGAATGCGCTGGCTGGCGAGGACGACGGAGCTCATCTTGAGCGGGATTTTGCGCTGGTCGGGGACGTTGATGTCGGTTTCAAAGGAGCCCATGCGGCCAGTCTCGTTCTCGCGGACGACGAATTTGAGATGGAACTTGCCGATGGGGAGGGTGAAGCCGGTGGAGTACTGCACGTTCTTCTGGCGGACCTGCTTGGCCTGGTCGATGGCGAGCTTGACGGTCTCGCGGGCCTGGCCGATGGAGTGGCCGGCGGGGTCTTTGACTTCTCCTATGATGTCGAGGGTGGCTTTGTCCTTGTCGCCGCCCTTGACGAAGGGGATCTGGGAGCCGGGCACGACGATGGAGACGGGCACGAAGTAATGCGTGTCGTCGGTGCGGAAGTAGAGGGTCTCCATGTAGACGGCAACGTCGGTTGCGGGTAGCTCGCTGGCGAGCTGGTCCTCAAGTTGGCGCTCACGGTCCTCGCGAGTGGAGTGCTGGTAGTCGGCGGGGGCGTAGTAGCCGGGGCGGTATTCAAGCTTGAGGTCGGCGCGATTGATCTTAACGGTCAGCTTGCGATAGCGGCCGTCGCGCCGGATGTCGGTGGAGCGGAAGCCGAGGACGTAATAGGCGGAGGTGTCGTGCTGGATTCGCTCGAAGGCGGGTGAGAAGTCATTGTTGTCGAAGAAGGCCTTGCCGCCGGTGTCGGAGGAAAGCGTGGCCATGACTTCCTGGGTGTTGAAGTTGGCGTCGAGATTGTTCTGCAGGGCTGCGCCGTTATAGGCGCCGGTGCCGCGCAGGCTGCCGGTGGAGGCGTCGCCGAGCGGGGAAATTGCCTGGAGGCCGCGGCTGTCGACGCTGTAGATCGAGAGATTGGCGCGCACGGCGGAGTTGATAGCGGAGCGGAGAGAAGCCTGGTTCTCGATGCCGTCGCGCTGGATGCCGCCGGAGAAGTAGAGCATGGATTTCTTCTCGGTGATGTAGGCGAGCGACTTGGAGATGGACGCGATGGCGAAGAGCTCGCGATCGGTGTTGAGGTCGTTGTACTCGCTCTCGTCGGCGGTGAAGGAAGTCGTGTCCTCGACCTGGTTGGTGGTGCTGGTGGCTCCGGCCTGGAAGCCCTGCCCCTGATCGCCGGAATAGGAATTGACGGCGTTGAGCAGAAGCTGCTTGTTCTGGGTGAAATCCTGGTCGAGTGAAAGAGATGTGTCGAGCGAGACGACGGCGACAATGTCGGCGGGCTGCATCTGCCGGTTGATGTAATTGCGGGCGGCGTCCTGCGAGCGCTCGATGTCCTCGGGCTGCATCGAGGTGAGATCGAAGAACATCACGATGAGGCGGTGGTTGCGGAGCTCATCGGCGCGGGCGACGCCGTTTTTCGCGTTGAAGATGCTCTGGCCGGCTTGTCCGTTGATGGTGGCCTCGTTGAGCGGCGCGGCCTGGTCTACGCTCTCGAAGTCGAAACTGGAAATCTGCTGCGGTTTGCCGTTTTCGAGGATGGTGAAGTCTTTTTGCGTGAGTCCGCGGACGACTTCGCCAGTCTTTTTGTCACGGACAACGACGTTAGTAAGGACGATGTCGCTATTGACCTTCAGAGTAAAGGAGGACTGGCTGGGATTCTGGTCCCCCTGCTGGGGCGATTGCTGGGCGCTGGCGCCGAGGATCGCCACAAGGCCGAGAGCGGCGGCAAGGCTGAGGGTTGGGAGACGGTTGGTCATGGTGGTCTCCTTTAGAAACGATAGCGCGCGAGGAAGGTGAACTGGCGCATGGCGGCGGTGGAGATGACTTCTCCGTAGGTCGCGGAGCCGAGTGTGGTGTCCACTCCGGAGTATTGGACGGTATTGAAGACGTTATTGACGGTGGCACGGACTTCGAGAGTCTTCATCTCGGCGAAGCGCTGTGTTCGGGAGAAAGACATGTTGGCCGAAACAGTTCCCGGGCCGGGGATGGAGTAGCGCGAGGCGGATCCGAACTCGCCGTCGGGCGGATTGACGAAGGCCGACTTGTTGAACCAGTTGTCGACTGTGCCCCCGCCAGCCGTGAGGGAGACACCGGGGACGCGGTCGGGACGCAGGGAGCCGGTGCTGCCGCGGGCGACGTCGGCAACGGCAGCCTCGTAGTGCGGGGTGAGCGGAGAGCCGGAGGCAAATGTGAAGGTTCCTGAGACCGAGAGATCGGCGACGGCGTGCGAGAGGAAGTTGCCGCTGTTGAGGTAATGAGCGTCGGGACCGAAGGGGAGTTCGTAGACGAAGTCGCCGTTTACCTTGTTGCGAATATCGAAGCTGGAGTTGGATTCTTCGGCGAGCAAATCCTGCCAGTTCTGAGCGCAGATGCTGCCGTTGGTGATGCAGGTCCCGCCTCCGGTGGCGCCAATGGAGCTGGCGTTGTCGATGGAGTGCGAGTATGTGTAGGTCGCGCCGAGGGCGATGCCGTTCTGCATGCGCTTGCGCAGGCGCACGGCGAGGGCATTGAAGTTGGAGAAGGCGACAGAGTCTTCGTAACTGTAAAGGACGCTGGGAGACTCGGTCGCGGTGCGGCCGGGCGCGTCGAGGACGTCGAGCCTTGTGCCCTTCGAGCCGTTGTAACCGACGTTGAGAACGATGCCGAGGGGGAGAGTGCGCTGGATGTCGAGGTTCCAGACCTGCACGTAAGGCAGCCGGTAGTGGTTGTTGACGGAGTAGTTGCCTTCAGCCTGTGGTGAAGGAGTGAAGCCGTCGGTCAGGGTGTAGCTCGGCAGGCCAGTGAGCGGATTGGTGTTGGTCTGGACATTGGCCCAGGGGGGCTGGAAGGCGAAGTTCTGGACGAATTTCAGGTACTGGCCAACGGCGTAGTTGATGCCGTAGCCGGCGCGGACCACAGTGTCTCTGATAGGCCGCCAGGCAATACCGATGCGTGGAGAGAAGTTGTTTCTTTCGGGGTAGACCAGGGTGCGCGGGAAGAATCCGGAGTAGGGTCCGTAGGTGTTGGGGAGAACGGTGGCTACATTGAGGAAGTTGTCGCCGGCGTCGAGCGTCGCGAGGTGGTCGTACTTCTCGGAATAAGGCGAGAAATACTCATAGCGCAGTCCGGCGAGGATGCTGAGATTCGATCGCGCGCGCCAGTCGTCCTGAGCATAAGCGTCGATTGCGTTCTGGCGCAGGTAGGACTTCTGGTATGGAGCCTGGAGGCTGGTCTGCTGGGGGAAGCCGAGCAGGAGGTCGGCGAGAGATGAGCCGGAGGTCGCAGTTCCACCGGGGGTGCTTGAGCTTGTCCCAGGCTCCTCGGTGTAGAGGCCGGTGAAGGTGTAGGTGCCGGTGGAGTTGGTCAGACCGACAAGGTCGAGGTGCACGCGGCGAATATCGCCGCCGAAACGGAAGTTATGCTTCTTGTGGATCCAGGACAGCGACTCTGACAGCGAGATGGTCTGGTTGATCTGGAAGTTGGGCTGCTGCTCGTTGATGCTGGTGAACTGGTTGAGGGTGACGTTGGGCAGGCCATAAAGTTGCGGGTCGGTGGGAAGGCCGTTGAGCCCGATCTGGCTGGCGACGTCCGTGGTGTTGGTGAAGTAATTGGTGGTTTCGGCGTTGGTGCGGTTCCAGTTGAGGTTGAGGATGTTGGCCAGGTGGCCTTTGCTGATGGCGTATCCGGCCTGCAGGGAGTACTGATTGCTCTGGTGTTTCCCGCCGAGCTCGGGGAAAAGATTCAGGTTGTCCGAGGCGGAGTGGGTGTAATTGAAATTGAAATTAAGGCTCTGGTGCAATCCGGGCGAGCCAGCCTGGCCCATGGCTCGGCGGATGAAATTGCTGAGGGCAGCGTTGTTTCCGCCTGCTCCGAAGTTATGGATAAGGCGTGCGCCGATGGTGGTGGTGTTGGTCTGCGCGGAGCTCAGGAGGTGGTAGTTCTGCGTCGCGCCGGGCAGGTTGGGCTGGGGGACGTATTTGAGCAGCGACGTCGCTTGTGGGGAGATGCACTGCGAGGGAATGGTGTTGTTGGGGAAGGGCTTGCCGGCATTGGGATCACCGGAATAGCAGCCAGGATCGTAGATGGTGATGGGTAAGCCCCCGGGTGTGGTCAGGCCCTGGAAATTTCCTCCACGTTCTGCAGCGAGAGGAACGGTTCCATACTCATCGAAGGGTGTTGAGGAGCGCTGCCCGGAGAGAGTAAAGAAGAGAAAATCTTTCGTATCGTGCGTGATCAGGTGCGGGATGTAGGGCGCGCCGATGAAAGTAAGTCCGAAGCGGTTGGACTGATAGCTGGGCTGGCTGACGGTCTGGCCGCGCAGGGCATAGGGCTCGGCGTTGAGGGCGGAGTTGCCGCCGGTCCAGAAAAATGCGCCGTGGGGCTGATTGGGGTTGAAGTTGCGGAAGTTTCCGCGGCCTCCAAAGCCACGGCCTCCTCCTCCGCCGCCACCGCCGCGTCCACCGAAACCACCACCTCCGCCGAAGCCTCCTCCTCCACCTCCGCCAGGTCCGCCTCCGCCTCCGGGTCCAAATTGACCTCCGCCGTCGCCTTCGCCGGGCGGTGGGGGACCATCACCGAAGTTGATTCCGGCAAAGGGGTTGGTCGAGCCATTCTGCCCTGCGACGGCGACGGATTCAGTAGAGACGTCGGGGTTTGAGGCCAGCGAGGGGAGCGCAGCACCTGAGGCGGAGGACTCTCCTCCTCCGCCCGAGGCTTCGATGAGACCTGTGGCAGCGTCGGCGAGAGAGAGGCTCTGAGCGCCGCGTCCGGAATACTGGCGCGTGGCGGCTGCCTGCTGCTGCTCCTCCTGCGTTGCGCGGGATGCCAGGGTGAGGGTGAAGTCAACCTTCGCGTCGTGCGATGTGGCGTTCAGCAGCGCTTCCTGTGTGGTTGGAGCGAAGGCAGCGAGTTCGGTGCGCAGGACGTAGCGGCCATTCCGGGGGATGACCATGCTGTAATTCCCGAGAGCGTCAGTGGCGGTCGAATATTTCTTGCCGGTGAGGGTGTTGGTGGCGGTGATGCTGACGCCGGGAAGCGGGATGGTTCCGGACTTGACGGCGCCGTGGATGGTACCCCCCGCTTGCGGGGCGGGTCCGGCTTGAGGAGAACCGGCCGCCGCGGGCTGCGGAGACTGAGCAGGTGCAGCGGGCTGCTGGGCGTGGGCAACGGCAGATGAGACGAGTTGCGACACTGCCAGCAGAAGCGAAATTTGGATGCGTCGACGCGTCATAGATTGAGCCGGTTACTGGTTCGGGGGCGCCGGGCTTGCACTTGCGGGAGTTGGCTGGGCATTTCCGGCTCCGCGGTTTCCACCGCCGCCAAAGCCGCCACGTCCGCCTCCGGGACCGCCGGGGCCACCAACAGCTAATACGGTGGCGAGGAAGTTTCCGTTCTGGAGAGAGCCCTGGGCAGAGACGTTGTCGCCGACTTTGATATCAGCCAGGGTGATGCTGTCGCGACGCTTGCGGAAGGAGGTATTTTCGTCGACGACGATGGTCTGGATGACGTTGTCGGGGCGCTTGATGGTGATTTTAGTTTCGTCAATGGATTGAATCGCGCCGGCAGTCCAAGTCTTGCCGAAATCAGCGCGGGCCTTCTCGTACTGCTCCTTGTCGATGACCATGACCATTATGGCGCCGAGGGTTTTGGCCTTTTCGTCCTTGTCGCCGGCGGCGCCGACCATGTCGCCGACGTGGATGTCGGAGATCTTGATCTGCTCGCGCTGCTTGCGGAAGCGCGTGTTGGGTCCGGTTTCAACCTTGTAGACGTCACCGGTCTCAGTCTTTACGGTGATATTGTCACCGGAGACGGCGGTGACGGTACCGCGGACGCTGTGTTCGGAGAACGCCCCGCCCATACCCTGCATCGGGCCTTGCGGCGAACCGGGAGGCGGCGCCGTTGGGGACGCATCCTGTCCGCGAGTGGAAGGTAAAAAGGTACAAGCGGCAAGAACGAGGACCGACAGGCGCAACAGCGATCGGAATGGCGATTTCATGACCAGATAAGTATCTCTCAATTAGACTGGCGCGAACCTTGCCGGTTAGGCCGTGCTAGGCATGGATTTGCAGGATAGACGACCGATGGGCGGGCGAGGACGCAGGCGGAGAGCGGGGGGAGAGCGGAAAATGACTGGAACTTCTTCCCGGTCCGGTTCATCTACTTGTAGTCTCACGGGCAACACGGTAAGCTGACCGCTCTCTAACAAACCAGGGGAGGATCGTGTGTCTATAAACTCAACGGCGACCTTGACGTCGAGCACTGTGACAGAACAGGACCAACCTGCGGAAGCAGGGACGGAAGCAGCGGAATCGATCGGTCAGGAGTTCTGTAGGGTGCGGCAGCAGACGGAAACGCTCTGCGAGCCGCTTACTCCCGAGGACATGATGGTGCAGTCTTGTCCAGAGGCCAGCCCGGCAAAATGGCATCTCGCTCACACGACGTGGTTCTTCGAGACGTTTCTGCTGGCCGAGTTCCTACCTGGCTACCGCCCGTTTCATCCCGACTTCGTCTGGCTTTTCAACAGCTACTACAACGCAGTTTCCGATCAGCCGGTCAAAATGCTGCGCGCGTCCTTTTCCCGGCCGTCGCTGGAGGAGATTCTTGATTATCGCCGCCATGTGGAAAAGGCGATGCAGCGGCTGATCGAAGATGGAACGACGGGGAGCGAACGGGCCAAAGAGATTCAGCGGCGGGTGGTTCTTGGCCTGAATCACGAGCAGCAGCACCAGGAGCTGCTGGCCTACGACATCAAGAATGCGTTCTGGTCGAATCCGCTGCATCCGGCGTACAAGGCGGGAGCGCTGCGGCAAACGGAAGCAGGCGCGCAGGACTGGGTCGGGCACGAACGCGGGCTGGTAGAGATCGGGTATGGCGGCGATGGGTTCTGCTTCGACAATGAGCAGCCGCGGCATAAAGTCTACCTGGAGCCTTTCGAGCTGGCGTCGAGACTGGTGACGTGCGGGGAGTATCTCGACTTCATGCGCGGCGGCGGGTATGAGCGTCCAGAGCTATGGCTGTCAGAGGGGTGGGAGACAGTGAAGGCGCAGGGTTGGAAGGCTCCGCTGTACTGGTTTGAGACAGAGGGCGAGTGGCGGGTGTTCACGCTGCGCGGAGCGATGGATTTAAAGGCACTGCTGGATACGCCGGTGTGCCATGTGAGCTACTTTGAAGCCGATGCCTTCGCACGATGGGCGGGGAAGCGGCTGCCGACGGAAGCGGAATGGGAGACTGCGGCAGGTACGCTGCCGGTCGGGAGCGAGACTGGGGGCAACCTGCTCGAGTCGGGCGCGCTTCATCCGGTGGCGGGCGGGGCGCGGAGTGGGCTCCAGCAGATGTTCGGGGATGTGTGGGAGTGGACGGCGAGCGCCTATCTGGGCTATCCGGGTTTTGCCGCGCTGCCGGGCGCGCTGGGCGAGTACAACGGCAAATTCATGTGCAATCAGATGGTGCTGAGGGGTGGTTCGGTAGTAACGCCTGCATCTCATATTCGGAGCACGTACCGAAATTTCTTCTCGCCGGCCACGCGGTGGCAGTTTTGCGGCATTCGGCTGGCGAATCGCTAACTCTGTCCAACGGTTAATCACTCTATCCAAAGGCGACAGGAGCGCTCGGATTCCCTTATGCATAGTCTCTCCTCCATTCTCTCCCTGCCGGAAGCGGCGCAAACTGCAGTGGGCGCAGAAGTTTATGCGGGCCTGACGGCGCGGCCGAAGACACTTTCACCCTGGCTCTTTTATGACGAGGAAGGGTCGAGGCTCTTTGAAGAGATCACAGAACTGCCGGAGTATTATCTGACCCGCACCGAGCGGGGGATTTTTACGCTGCATGCAGACGAGATTCTAAGAGCCGCGGCGGAAGGTGAGACGCTGGCCATGATTGAGCTGGGCGCGGGCACGGCGACGAAGACGGAATTGCTGCTCAAGGCCGCGGTCCGCCGGCAGGAAGCGGTCGATTATCTGGCGATCGACGTCTCGGAAAGTCCTCTGACTGTAGCGAAGCAGCGCATTGAGAGAGAAATTCCCGGTGTGACAATTACTCCCAGAGTCGCCGATTACACGACCGGCGTCGCGGATTTTCCGGCAGACGGTAAGCGGAGGATGGTGCTTTATATCGGATCGAGTATCGGGAACTTTGAGCCTGCCCACGCGGTGAAGTTGTTGCGCGATGTGCGAGCGCACCTCTCGCCTGGAGACCGGCTACTGCTTGGCGTTGACCGAGTGAAGGAGCGCCCGGTGCTGATCCGGGCGTACGACGATGAAGCCGGTGTGACGGCAGCGTTCAACAAGAATGTGCTGGATCGGATCAATCACGAACTGGGCGGGAACTTCAACACAAAGCTCTTTCGGCACAGGGCGCGATGGAATCAGGAGCAGTCGCGGATTGAGATGCATCTTGAGAGCCTGATTGCCCAGCAGGTGAGGATCGAGGCGCTGGACCTTGACGTGAAATTCGCGCGCGGTGAGACAATTCACACCGAGAACAGTTACAAATTCACGGGACAGGGCGTTGAGTCGATGCTGGAACGCGCGGGGTTCGGCCTGACACAAAGCTGGACGGACGGGCGCGAGTGGTTCGGGGTGTATCTGGCGACGGCGAGGGACGAGGGATTCACCCTCAGCGCCTAGTGCAGACACAGTAACCGGCTCGCGAGCGCGCACAGCGAATGGGGTCTCGACCAGAGTTCTGGAGCGAGGCAGGTGCGGGCACAGAGGTGGAGCTAACGGTTCCCGCTGCCATGGCGTACGCGAAGCGTCGTGATGGTCGTCGATTCCGCTTCTTCCACCGGGAAGGTAGCGATGAGCAGCACTCCTAGCGTGATTCGAATTCTCTCGGTGGACGACCACCCTCTTCTCCGCAAGGGCATTGCGGCGTTGGTCAATGTGGAGCCCGATATGAAACTCGTCGCGGAGGCCTGCAACGGAGAGGAGGCCATTGAAAAGTTCCGGGTACATCGCCCTGACGTGACCTTGATGGATCTGCAAATGCCGGGCGTGAACGGAATCGAGGCGATCGACCGCATCCTGGCTGAATTCCCTGACGCGCGCATCATTGTCCTTACGACCTATCACGGCGATGCTCAAGTGTTGCGCGCCCTTCGAGCAGGAGCGCGCGGCTATATGTTGAAGGGACACGTGCATCGAGAACTTCTTGAGACGATCCATTCTGTAATGCAGGGACGAAAGAGAATACCGCCGGACATTGCAGAGGAGCTCGCAGAGCATGCTACAGATGAGGAGTTGAGCGTTCGGGAAATTGATGTTCTAAGGCTCATCGCAGGCGGCAATTCCAATAGACAGATCGCAGACCGACTCTTTGTCGCGGAAGCGACTGTCAAGAGCCACGTCGCGAATATTTTGTCCAAGCTCAGTGCCAGTGACCGATCTCACGCCGTCACCATCGGGCTCAAGCGCGGAATCATCGAGCTCTAATCCCTCAAAAATATGATCGCCGAACACGTCGTTTAGGCGTTTCCAGAAGATTGCTAGAGTAGACTTATCGATCCAAACATCTCGCGTAATCAGCCCAATTGCCTCGTCGTCTTATGCCCGGTTGAGGTGTACCTGGCGCACCGTGGCAGCTCTTGAACGACCCAGTGAACGAACCCGTGGCTTTGGAGATTCGCTGGTAGAATTTGATTTGAGTCCGCAGTGAATCCGCACCTTTGAGAACCGGTGTAGTGTCTTTCGCGCGCGCATCAGCCTGGACTTCGCCGCCGACAGCGAGATTCCAAGTTCCTCGGCGATCTGCGTTGTTGAATACTCATGTGCGTGCCGCATCTCGAGGATTTCGCGAAAGATCGGCGGCAAGCGCTGAATTGCTCCTGTCAGCAGCGCTTCCCTCTCCCGGCGAGCGTAACGGGCCTCGGGCGTCTCACCAGTATCGCGGGGCTCCCAGAGCCGCGGACCATCCTCGTTATCCGACATCTGTTCGATGGAGACTTCATTTTTGCGCCTCTTGCGTAAAGCCATAAGCGCAGAGTTGGTCGCGATGCTGGTTAGCCAGGTCGGGAAACTCGACCTTCCCTCATAAGTGTCCAAGTGGAGGAACGCCCTCAGAGCTGCTTCCTGAAGGACATCTTCGGCGTCTTCCCGACTCTTGGTGATCCGATAAATTCTCGGCAAGACCTTCCTGGAATTGCGCACGTAGAGTTCGTCAAAGGCGCTCCTGTCTCCTGATCTTGCAGCTGAAACCAACAGATCCTCATTCATTCCGCTCAGACACTGGCCGATCAGGCACGCATTTTGCTCTGATATCGATGAATTCACCGAATTGAATTCCATATCTGATTGCTCCTCTATGTCTCTGTGCTGGTTTTCTCAGTTCACTTCACCGGTCTCCGAGGGTCTCCTCGAAAATCGGGAACTCCGGAACGGATGTATGCGGACGATTGGAGGGTGAGTGCTGAATGGACCGCAATGCCTCTTTTTGCTTGCCGCCCAGCCTCACAACAAACAGCGAAGCCAAACCTGAAAGCAACGCCGCGGTCTGAAATAAGAAATGTAACCAGTCAACCATCGCCCCTCCGGTTTCCGATTCAGGTGCAATTAAGCCACAAGCTCGGGCCCCGCCGCTATTAGACAAAGGTATTGCCGATACCTAGGTATGGGGTTCTGGTGCGCTCAGTTCAGATCGACGAGGCATTGAGCACCCCTTGGATGGGGATTAGCTCCATGCTATGCCCTGCTTGTCGCGGCGACTTACGCCAAAGTATCGCCAATACCATGGTCTAATTGTTTCTTCCCACCACTTGGTGTCATCTCTTTATCGCAGGCGAATCACCACGCAGCGACGTGTATCCGGTTCGAAAGGCTGTTCAACTACCATGAGAGAGCGTCAAATTCGGCTGGTCTGCATTATGCTGATGGTCTGGAGCGCGCTGTACCTTGTGGCACTGACCTCTGCTCACGGCTAGTTATCACCCGTCGCAAGGTATATGCGATAACTTTTGTTCGCAATGACCAGGTGTGAGACGCACTCCCACTCGGGAGAATCGCGAGCCACGTCATTTCCCAGGCGGTTATAGCGCTCTTCAGGCGCTGACGTCGCACCTTCTCACTGAATTGCATCGGTTTTAAGTCTTGCACTAACGGTGAGCCACATCACCACTCGGTCGACGGGTCACGAACTCTCGAAAGTGTGCCCCTCCGATAGCCCGAATGTGGTATGCATTCACGCACCATCAGAGGCAGCAAAAAACCGGCGTATCGCGTGATGTGCCGCCGCGGTTGATCTGCGACAGTAACCTCCATCAGGTATCAGGCAGCTCCGCCTTCGTTGGATTAACTGAACAGACAGCGCTGGCGGCAGGACCGACGGGCAAATGAAATCTGTATGTACTATCTGGCAAACATAGCGTATCTGATCCTGAATGTTGCGGTTCTGGCGGGAGAGTTCTGCCTTCCCGTTCCCGCGATCCTCTTTCTGCTCTTTGGTGGGCGCTGGCCGGTTCCGGCAAGTTGGGCTTTGATAAAGAAGGAGTTGAAAAATGATTTCAGTGCAAGCAATTGATCACCAGCTAGGTCTACCGTTGATTCCGGCGCCAATTGTCTTCGTTGTCGACGACGACGTCCGTGTTCGGAAATCGCTGGACCTGTTGATTCGCTCTGAAGGCTGGCAAGTTGAGACATTTGAATCGCCTCTAGAACTTCTTTCCCGTTCGCGATCCATTGTTCCGAGCTGCCTGATCCTTTCACTCTCTCTTCCGGGTCTGAACGGACTCGACGTGCAAAAGCAGATCGCTCGAGAGCGCGCAGAGATGCCGATAATTGTTATTTCAGGCACTGGAGATGTTCCAACAACTGTGCAAGCCATGAAGGCCGGAGCCGTTGATTTTCTTCTGAAGCCATTCGGCAATGATGCTTTGCTGAGCGCAATCCGCCAGAGCCTTGAACGCAGCCGGGTCGCTCTCGATCGGGAAATGGAGATGCGCGATCTTCGCGACCGCTATGGATCGCTGAGTCCGCGAGAACGGCAAGTGATGGGGCTCGTGGTCTCGGGCCTGTTGAACAAACAAGTTGGCACACAACTGGGCATCAGTGAAATCACGGTAAAGGCACACCGTGGGCAGGTGATGCAGAAGATGAAAGCCAACTCGCTCGCCGATTTGGTAAGAATGGCGGCACAGCTGCGGCCGTCCCGTCAGGAGATTCACCTGGCCTAATGTCCTAAGTCTGACGCTACTGGACCGCGTCGATATGATGAGAGAATTAAGCCCAAAATCCGGTTGACGACAAATGAGCAAGACAGGCCATATCAGTATTCTCTGCGTTGATGACCACCCTCTCCTGCAGCAAGGGCTCGCCGCTGCCATAAAGGACGAGGCGGATATGCTGCTTGTCGCACAAGCTTTTACCGGGCAGGAAGCGATTCGAAAGTATCGAGAGGCGATTCCGGACGTGACGCTTCTCGACCTGAGATTGCCTGACATGAGCGGCATTGACGCGATGATCGCTATACGGTCGGAGTTTCCCGAGGCGCGCATCGTCATGTTGACAACCTTTACTGGAGACGCAGAAATTCAGCGCGCACTGGCCGCGGGAGCCCGCGCTTATGTGCTCAAAAGCATGCCGCCCAATGAGCTGATGGGGATCATTCGTCAGGTCCACGCGGGCAAGAAGCGCATCCCTCCCGAGATCGCGGCACACCTGGCGGAGCATTTCAGCGATGAGGCTCTCACCGGGCGCGAAATAGAAGTTCTCAAGCAGATTGCCGACGGAAAGCAGAATCGCAAGATCGCCGAGAAGCTTCTCATCAGTGAGGAGACTGTGAAGGTCCACGTCAAGCACATTATGGAGAAATTGGGTGCTGCGGACCGAACCCAGGCCGTTGCCATTTCTGTGCGGCGCGGGATTATTCAGCTTTGATGCTACTGGTCTTTCCCGTACCTAAGCAGTGGTATGCCGGGATACTGATTTATAGGGATTCAGCTTGTGCTCAAAGCCTGTACGGTCTTCTGTTGGGTTAAGAAGGGGGAACCCGGCTCTTATGTTTCCTGATCGGTGGGCTGGTGCAGGTCTTCTACTCCTGCGATCTGCGAGTGGCGCTATCCTTATTACTCAAGCTATCGCGTACGTTGGCGATAGGCACGATCCCAGGTTCTCGATATTGACCGTTAGCTCTCTAATGATCGTATTAGGTCTCCTGCTTCTGATTGGATTTCTGACCCGGTTCGTCGCTCTGGCAGCTGTGTTGGCGACTCTAGGCTGCATCTTTTCCCCACTGCTCGGATCCAAAGTTGGGCCGCTGGTCACCCCAACGACGGCGGCGTTGTCCGCCCTGATCGCCATTGCTGTCGCTTGCCTGGGCCCGGGCGCTCTGTCCCTCGATGCAAGGTTGTTCGGACGCCGGGAGATAATCATTCCCACGGATTTGTCGAGCCGTTAGGCAAATGTCGGGATTCCACTTGCATCATGCCTTGAAGGAACAGCATGCGATTAACAGTGGGGATGTTGTCAAAAGCAGCGTTGCTGGCGATCTGTGTCGTGTCGACCGGCTGCAGGTGGCGTCAAGCCGAGACAAAGCCTTCGATTGAGTTCTCCAGGATTCCGCCTGCGGCTCAAGGCGGCAGGGAGAGAGTCGATACTATTTCGGGCAGCGTCAGGGGTGCGCGTCCGGGGCAGCAGGTCGTTATATATGCGCATAGTGGGCCATGGTGGGTTCAACCCTGGCCTGATAAGCCACTCATCCCAATACAGGCGGATTCAACATGGAAGTCTGAGACTCACCTCGGAAATGAGTATGCTGTGCTGTTAGTCGATCCCGGCTATCACCCACCGCCAACAATGGATCTGCAACCCACCGCGGGTGGTTCCGTGGCTCTGGTGAAGATCGTCAAGGGAGTTGGCGCCCTGCCTCCATTGCCTACCGTACCGCTCCATTTCAGCGGATATGACTGGAATATTCAAACGGCTCAGGCAGTGAGAGGTGGATTGAACAATCTATACGAAGCTGAGAACGTTTGGACTGATCCGGATGGTGCTTTGCATCTGAGAATAATTAAGAAATCCGGCAAATGGACCTGCGCACATCTCATCCTGACGCGCAGTCTGGGCTATGGAACCTATCGCTTCGTAGTGCGTGATACTTCCCATCTGGAGGCCGCCTCCGTCCTGAGTATGCACACTTTCGATCCGTCTTGGAGTGCCCGGCAAATTCTGTACCAGTGGGAATGAGACAAACTGGTATGGAAGGAGCCTTGGATGGCACGAGGAAAGCGGCATACATCCTGAGCAGATCGTGAACGTGCTTCGGCAGATCGAAGTGGCGATGGCCAACGGCAAGACAACTCCGGCAGCGTGCAAGGAAGCCGGATTTACCGAACAGACCTACTACCGCTGGCGCAAGGAATATGGCGGTCTGAAGGTGGACCAGGCGAAGCGGCTGAAAGAGCTGGAGCAGGAGAACTCGAAGCTGAAGCGGCTGGTGGCTGAACTGAGCCTGGACAAACAGATCCTTCAGGACATTGCCCGGGGAAACTTCTAAGCCCGGAGCGTCGGCGTACCGCTGTGGAGCATGCACGGCAGGGCGGAGCGAGTGAGCGACATGCGTGCCACCTGGTTCATCAGCCGCGTGGCACGCAACGCTACCAGCCCACACAGCGGAACGACGAAGACGCACTGACCCGGGCCATCATCACGCTAGCCGACCGGTATGGCCGGTACGGTTATCGACGCATCACGATCAAGCTGCGCGAAGCCGGCTGGAACGTGGGCAAGGATCGAGTGGAGAGAATCTGGCGCCGCGAGGGGCTGAAGGTTCCCCAGAAGCAAAAGCCGCGCGGGCGGCTGTGGCTCAATGATGGCTCGTGCGTGCGGCTACGCCCGGAGCATCGGAATCACGTCTGGTCGTACGACTTCGTCAGCACGTTCACACACGATGGAAGGACAGTGCGCATGCTCAACCTCATTGATGAACACACACGCGAGTGCCTGGCCATTCATGTGCGGCGCAGGATCAACAGCGCCAACCTGATCGATGTTCTGGCCGACGCCATGATCGAACACGGCATCCCGGAATACATCCGCTCTGACAACGGCCCTGAGTTCGTGGCCAAGGAACTGCGCAAATGGCTGGCCCGCACCGGTGCAGCCACGCTGTACATCGAACCCGGCTCTCCATGGGAGAACGGCTACTGTGAGAGCTTCAACTCCAAGCTGCGCGACGAGTTCCTGAATGGCGAAATCTTCTACTCGCTGAAGGAAGCGCAGGTGTTGGCGGAACGGTGGAGAATCTACTACAACACCGAACGGCCCCACTCCTCGCTGGGATATCGGCCGCCGGCTCCAGCGGCCTGGCAAATCGAAGTTCCCTTGGGGCATGGAAAAGTGGAAAGCAAACAACGCTTCCCACTTTTCCACGCCCCCGACTGCGGCGGCGAGTTAACTAACTCACCTTCCGCGCTACACTAACAATCTCGCTGGTACAAAATACCGGGCAGGCCAGTGTTGTTCCGCCGATATTGAACTACGTAACGTTTCCTATCAGAGAGACAACGCTGATATGCTTATTCATCTACCAGTTAACTCCCGAGCAAGAAGAGCAAATTGCGTAGACCAAAGACAGCTCACCCCACTGGTTCCACCCGTCGGCGACCTGCAGATTGGCGAAGTCGTAACACCGATGGTGACGTTAACGCGTGTGGTGGAAGCACCGCCACAGTTGTCCCATTCCACCACAACAGTCTTCTGGCTTCCTCCGCCCATGGCCAGCTGAGTGTTCAACTTTGCTCCCCGCTCAACGTAAACCAGTCGGTTGTTCACGTAAATCCCCATGGAAGCTACGCCTTTTGAACAACTTGTCGTGGTGGCTGTCGCTACGTAGTTCGCGGTCTATCTCACGATGCTGTTGTTTGCCGGCGAGGTCACCCAAACCCCGGTCTGGCTGGAGACCGTGACTGGCACGTGGGTGAGGGTAACTCCGCCACAGTAGTCCCACGCCTGGACAACGGTATCGTGCTTACCCGAACTGATGGAAACATCGGTGTCTAGGCTGGTTCCATCCACGACGTAAATCAGTTGATTGTCCACGTAAACCCCTATGGACGCTACACCTCTCGAACAAGTGCTCGTGGCGGCCGTCGCCTCATAATGCGCTGGCGAAGTAACTGTCTCACCATTGCCTGGACTGCGGACAACGACATTCGCGAATGCTGGCGCCGCGAGTATGAAAAGCACCAAGATGGAGTGGGGAGAGTCCTCATAGGTCTGCCTTAAGCACCTTTTCGAGCGGTGCATGTTGAGGTTTACGTAAGGCTCCGTCCGCTACCTACTGTCAGCGGGAAGTCGAGTAAATTGGCTTTATGTCAACGCGCTGGTTTGAGCTACATGACGCCACGCGCCTGACATGAACTCGACAACCTCTTTGGCACGCCTCGGCGGCTGCAAAGGCATACACCTCAGCTAGATCCCAACCGAAGCCCGGCTCGAGAACGAGAACAATATGGAAATGGTCTTGCGGTTTGGCCAACAACAACCAGCAGAGCTTCCGCTCAACATTTCCACCAGGATCTCGAACTCAAGACCTTAAGGCAGGAAACATTTAAAGTAATTTCTAGGACTGATAATACACTATTCTCTGGGACAGTAAAGCCCCATTTCAGAAAAAAGGAAGCAAAGTTCTGAAGTCAGGCAACCTTTTTGTGATCTGTGTAAATTGTGCTTGGATTGGTATGCATATGTTGCCAGAGGTGTGGTGCGATTACACGCCCTTCTCGAATTGATGGACAGACGTCTCCACGCAGTCCGGCCCACATGCTCCTTGTAAGCCCGTAGAACTCTCAGTCTATTTCCGTTGCCTTTACTCAACTCGTGCAGATTGGCAAACTTCCACCTGGAAGGCGCCTGATTTGATTGCCAAGTATCGATACTGCATGGGTATCTCGCCCGAGTGCGTGAGCCCGGAATCAGAGCATCAAAGAAGGACAGTTTTCATGATTTACGAAGTGTTTTGGTTATCGAGAGAAAGGAATCAACCACAGACAATGCTTTCGATACCAGCATCCAAGGCGAGCAGGAGAACCCAATGCCACAGAGCACGCACTACCGAACCTGCTGAACTCCATAACCTGGCGGCCCACGCCCATGCCGCTGCCGCTACAGCCCACTGCAAAGGAGATCGTCTCACCGCTCACGAGCTCTCCAAACAAGCACACGAGTACTCCGTGATAGCGCATAAGCACTCAGAAGATCTCGCCATCAAGACCGCAACGCCGAACAAGGGGTAAGGCGCAGAGAACGCAATTCGAGATCCACATTCTTGCAGTATCTCAGCGGATTGTCGGAATTTTCAGAGTTCTCAGACCTTCGCGACTGGAAATCGGACACGTTTAGAGACGTTGGTACTCTCGCACCTGCTTCCGCTGGAGAAGCCTGCGTGGAGACTAGATCTCCAGGCTGAACAATTGCGTAGTGAATCAGGCTGGAACAATGGACGCAACCTGTTTGGCGGATAGCCCGGCCGGCTTCGCTCAGAACCAGAGAGAACGTTCTCATGCACTCCGCGCAGGTAATCATCACGTACGCCACTCCCGAAGATCATGCCCGTTCATTGGAATCCAGATGGGTGCCAAGGTGTTCGATGTTGTACAGACGACCTCTCCATATGGGCCATGGTTCATACGCTCTCGAACAGAGAGCCCGGATTGCTGCCTTTTTATAGAAAGCGTCGGCGGACACTCCAATTGGCACACCGTCGCCTGAGAAAGCGCCGCTCATGGCGATTACCCGGATTGCGGGAAACCACCAGCGGACCACCGAGAGCAGTTCGAACCCTGACATACCCGGCATGTTGAGGTCGGAGAGAAGGATGTCGGGAATCTCATTACGTATCTCAATAGGTGCGGAGAAACCATCTTCGGCCGACCGTACACTGCTCTCGAACGGGAGCACTCTCAAAGAACGAGAATAGCGACGATCAGATATTCCTGTATCGTGCGAAATCCGGCGTGCGTCGTCTCCAAATGAGAGGTCGGAGAGCCAGTGAGATTCAGCTGCCGATTTAGCCATTACCCTGGCGGAGAATGAAGAGCATATCGTTCCCAGCTAATAACTCATTCTCCGCCCGATACATTGAGCGTTTCGCCCATAATCCCGCGAGTGTCATCCGATACGTGAAAATCTACCGGGGAGCCAGCGTCGTCGGGTTGAGGTGGCAGGACTCTACTAGGTTTTTGAGCCAGTCGAACTTCTGTTCCAGCTTCGTGTCCCTCATCATGCGGTTGCAGCGGAAGCGCATTGGACACGAGTTGGGCCTGCGCGGCAGAAAGACTGAGAAGACCGTTCCAGTAGCTGGGGGTAGAGAGTTGCTTCTTACCCGAATCGTTCCGCCGTGTTTTTGGACGATACCAGAACTTACCCAGAGCCCCAGTCCCGTGCCCAAATCGCCTTTTGTGCTGACAAATGGTTCGAAGAGCCTTTTCTTGATTTCAGGGGAAATCCCAGACCCCGTATCGGCGATGGTAAACCGTATGCCGGGACGCTCTCCATTTCTATGTTCACGAGCATGGGTGATGCGGATTTTCAGCGTACCGCCCATGGTCATGGCATCTACGGCGCTTCCCAGTAGGTTTACAATCAGCTGGCGCAGCTCTCCCGCCCTCGCAAAGATTGGCGGGCATCGCCGAAAATCCCTTTCGAGCAGAATTTGTGCGGAACTCAATCTTGCCTGGTACAGGAGCAGCGCGGAATCCACGATCTCATTGACCTGGACGATCACCGGCTTGCTATTCTGCCGGTAAAATCTCAAGGTCTGGGTGACTATTTCAGACGCTCGCGCCAGCTCATTCATCCCAGTTTGCGCGTACTCCTTTGACTCTTGTAACGACGAAGACAGGCTGATGAGGTAGAGCAAATTGACGACCGACTCAAGGGGATTGTTGATTTCATGTGCGACGCTGGCGGCCAGACGCCCGGCTACAGCCAGTTTTTCCGTTGTCCGCAATGCTTCTTCCACCTTCACGCGTTCAGCCAGATAGTCTCTCATCTGGTATTGCCGTGAACGACTACGAAGGGCAGCTTGAACGGTGCTCATTAAGGTTTCGGGCCGGGCGGGGCGCTCCAACAAGATCAAGTTACCGAGCGGCTGACGAACAAACATTCTCCTTTGGCTCTCAGGGTTGACTTCCCCGCGAGAGGTAAGGATGATTATGGGAAAATCACCCCAGGAAGCTTGGTCAGCTACCTGTGCTGTCCACCGAGTGATGTCGGGCAAGGCAAGGGCTTCCTCCGCCAATATCACGGCGCCCGCTCCTGCCGTCACTTCGATTCGAGCCAGTTCCGCCGTTGAGCAATTAACGCAGGCGATGCCTCTGCTGGCGAGAAGATTGCATATGAGCACGCCGTCTCGTCCCGAGGGCGCGGCCACTACCACACGCAGGTCATATTCTGGATTCATCAGGCTTTCGTAACAGATCTGGCGTTGGTTCTGAGCCGTTGGAGACGGCCCAGTTTGCCGTGATATTGGGGAGAACCCGTCAACACGCCATCGAATTCCGTCAGTACGTCTCCAACCCGGATGACTCCGCCCTTCATCACCAGCTCACGAATGGTGCGTTCGTGCTCTCCACTGCGCTTCTTAATTACAGAAAGCGCCTGCTTGACCTCGCCTCCTGCTTCAAAGTATCGAAACAAAAGGACAGTATCCGCCAGGTAGCTTACGTCCACCGGAGTATCGATGTTGCTGCCCACAAAACCGTGCTGGGCAATGGTCATCACCGTCGTAACGCCCTTCTGGCTTAGGTAGCCTAGTAGTTCATGCAGCTGCATCGCCAGAAACTTTTCGCCAGGCATCGCGTTCAGAAAGCCGTTCAAGCTGTCGATAACCAGCAGCTTCAGATCCTTCTTCTCTACCAACTCCCTGATCTCATGAACAAATTGACCAGGCGAAAGCTCGGCTGCATCCACTTGGCGAAGGGAGAGTTTTCCGGACTCAACGTGCTTTTTGATGTCCAGTCCCAGTCCAGTACCCCGGCTCACCAGTGTCGCCAGAGTCTCGTCGAAGGTGAAAAGCGCCGCGCAGCCACCCAGCTCGACGGCCGACACTGCGTAGCGGAGTGCGATAGTAGATTTTCCGCAACCAGCGGGCCCCAGAAGAAGGGTGCTGGTGCCGCTATCAAGTCCGCCGCCCAGCAAGGTATCCAGTCCCTGAAGGCCGCTTTTCAGTTGCGTCGGGGAGAAGCTAAGGAGGTGCTCCGAGGCAACCAGCCGCGGGTAGACCTGCACACCACCCCGCTGAATGATGTAGTCATGGAAGCCTTCGCGAAACTGCGCGCCTCGCAGCTTCTTTACTTCGAGCCGGCGTTTCTTGATGCCATACTCCCGCTCCACACTCTCCATCATGATCACGCCGTGAGCAATGCTCTCCAGTTGCAGATCGTTGCCATCGGCGGTGCGATCGTCCAGTAAAACTACAGTGCAGTTACGTCCTGCAAAATATCGCTTCAGGCCCAAAATTTGTCTGCGGTAACGCAGAGAATCGCGCGCCAGCAAACGTAACTCAGAGAGTGAATCAAATACCACACGCGCCGGCTGTAGCCTCTCCACCTCTGACAACACAGCGGTCGTCGTGTCCGCCAGCTCAATTTCACTGGGGTTGAATACGGTGTACTGGGCCTCCGGCTTAAGGTGATTCTCGTCGGGAGTGATCTCAAAGATGTTGATGGAGCCTAGCGACCAGCCGTGCGAATCCGCAATTTCCAGAAGTTCCGTTTTTGACTCGGAAAGGGTTATATAAAGGCCTTTTTGTCCGCAGCGGGCGCCCTCCAACAGAAATTGCAGTGCGATTGTGGTCTTCCCCGTTCCTGGATTGCCCTCGATAAGATAGAGGTGATTGCGGGCCAGACCTCCACCTAAAATATCGTCGAGGCCGGCTACGCCAGTCGCAAGACGTTCTACCGACCCGGGCCTCTCAAATGCGCCACGGGCTGAGCCGTTTCCTGAGTTCGCGTTCATCGTGGAATGTGAAGCCATTTCCAACTCCTTATCACGCGTACGACATAGGGCCTGATGGGAATTCCCCTGTCTCTCGATTACTCTTCGACGCAACCCCCAATGACTTCGATGTGGAGTCTCCAAAACTTCGCCTCGAGATGGTTAACGCTGTTGTCGGCCAAGCTTACGCTTTACCGTTAATTTCCGGAGACACCTATACGTATTGAAGTCTCCTCCTCCGCCAGCCAGTCGTCTGATCAATTTTGTACACAGTGCGCAGTCGCAAGCCGAAGTCCGTGAACGGACGATTGAACGAATAATTCTGACTACCAGTCGGGCAAGGAATGGGTCGCGTATTGGCCGCGCACTCGAAGTCCAATTTTTGAGAGGCACCTAAGTCAATTTGAATGTGATCGATAAGATCAAGCAATGAGCGACGCCGGCCTTTTCGGCCAGCACTGTCCAGATCTAGCATCTTGCTGACAAAAAATGACTTACCGCAAAACGACAGAAGCCTCCAGCGTGCTGGAGGCTTCCAGGGTGCAGATACCTGTTCTCGGTCAACCAGTCCAGTTCTGTACGCAGGGTTCTCGATCAGAACGGACTGCCCATGGCATTTCCGGTTCAAGTGACCTACAGCGGCAATACCTCATCTCTTCCGTCGCCGCATCTAATCATAGGGATCGACCAATTTTCCTTCATGTCCACCATACCTAACAATTACACGCTGACAGCAAGCTTTTCGAGTGTGTCCGATTTCACCTGCTCGGACACACTGTCCTTACCTCCACAAATTACTGCGATCTCTTCACCAGTGGCACCAAACCGAACGACAGCTGGGCGATGACGCCCTTGCTAACGCGGACGGTTCGACGCAACTGAGTCTGCTGCGTTGTGGCGGTCGGGACACGTTTCATCTCTGAAACCAAGCGATTTCCCTAAAGTCTCCGGCGTCCCCTGCTGTCCATAGATTCTTCCCTGGAGAATCAATTTTCACAAAAATCGGTATCCGTGGTATCCCCATTTTTTGCGTTAGGCACATAGTGCAATGCAGTGTCGGGCGAAGACGAAGCTAGTACCCATCGGTTCTCTACGCAGATCAGCAGCCAAACGTTCGTGTGGCGGACGAACCAGACATTACTCAACACAAGGGCGTTTATGGGGACTAATCGAGACTCGATGAGTGCATGGGCTTGTTTTCTTCAATTGGGAACGCCTGGTCAGGCGGCCCACTCATCAAATCGGCGCATGATCTCCATAAGTTTGCATCCCAACAGAATAAGAGAGCCCCACAGTAGGAAGGGGACGCCATAGAGAAGGAGATGCTTGCGGGAACGGGCTGACTCAAGCACCCGCACCTTCACGATGGCGTATATGTTCGCCGAGAGATAGGCAACGACCAAGCAGCCTACTACCAAGTTGTGCATCTTGTTACTCCTCTTTCTAAAGGGCTTTATCCCCGACGAAGCACTCGACGGGCTTTCGAGAGTTACCTACTTCTTCGGCGGAGCAGGAGTGCTGCTGGACGGAGGAGTTATATCGTTCATGCGTAGGTACTCGACCAAGCCGCCGCCACTGCCTTCTGTATCGCATCAAGTGCGCACTGGCATGCGAGTCATTGAAGACCGTCCTCGATTGCCAGCACCTTCCTGGACGGTCCAGGCCTTAGAGTTGAGACCATCCCCCATCGACCGGAAGTTCAGCGCCGGTCGTGAAGGTCGCATCGAACGCAAGGAAGAGGACCGCCTTCGCGATTTCCTCCGACGTCCCCCAACGCTTCATCGGGACCATACCAATCATCTTTTCCCTGATCTGAGAGGCTGCGTCACCCGGAAACGCTTTTTCGATGATCGGCGTGTCGATGGGACCGGGAGTCACCGCGTTGACGCGAATCTCGTTAGGAACCAACTCAGCAGCGAGCGTCCGAGCGAATGATCGCAGCGCGGCCTTGGCGGCTCCGTATGTGGCGTTGCCGGCCATTCCCTTGACGTTGGCGATCGAGGTCGTGAGGACGACAGAGCCTCCCCGGCTTATGAGCGGCGCGAACTTCTGCACCGCGAAAAGCGGTCCCTTGGCGTTCAGGTTGAACATCTCGTCGTAGATGGCTTCGGTGATGCTCTCCAGAGGCGCTCGGGTGCTGAACCCGGCATTGACGAACAGCAGGTCGAGGGTGTCGAACTCGGCCTTCGCTCGAGCGGCGAGTGCGTCGAGGTCCGTCAACGACCGCGCGTCGCTCGAAACCACGATGGCCTCATTCCCAAGCTCTTTCTGCGCAGATTCCAGGCCTTCCTTCGAGCGACCCGTCACCAGAACGCGCGCGCCTCCATCAAGGAGCATCTTCGCCGTAGCGAGCCCCATGCCGCTCGTGCCGCCGATGATTACCACTTTTTTACCTTCGTACCGTTTCATGTGAATTCTCCTTGCGAATGGTTGTTGTTCGTTCTGTCGCCGTGATTCCAAATTAGGGAAGTGGCAATGTTGTTTTGCATCCAGTGACGCGCCGATCAGCGCTCCTTCAGGACCTCGCGTTCAAGGATGCTGGGTTAAGACAAGTCCACGCCGGAGACCTTGACGACGGCCTGCCACGCGGCTTCCTGGCTGGCGCGATCGTGGAGGTGTGGGTGGCGCTGCGCCTCAATTGGGCCTGAGAACTTCCCTTGAGCCGAGGCGAAGAATTGCCCTGAGACGTCGGTTCCGAACTCCGACGCCTGGAGGTACCGACGGGCCGCGGTCTCCGGCGTCTGATTCATGCCGGGAATGAGGTTCACGATTGGGATAAACAGATACTTCAACAGCGGGCCAGCGTTTCGCACCACCTTGGTGTCGGTCGCCCCACCGGGCGATACGGCGTACACGGCCATGCCGGAGGGCAGCCGGCGGGCCAGCGCCGCGGTCCACCAAGCGATGATGAGCTTCGCGTCAGCATACGCATTGTTGGGCACGTACCTCACGTTCGGCCCGTTGCGCAGCAGGGCTTCCACAGCGGCGGTTTGGTCACCCTGGTAGTATTTGGCCGCGAAGGCTGGCATGTCGGTGTACTTGAACATGGGTACGCCCCCGCGGGCAGGCTCCGCGCCGGCGATAACAATCCGCGCGTTGGGGCTAAGAAGGTTGGCGCGAAGCAACCCGACAGTCAGTTGATGATGGCCGATCAGCGGGGCCTGAGAAGCCTCAACGCCCGCCGCAGTGATCACGCGCTTCTTGGTTGGGACCAATCCGGCATTGAGCAGTAGGAAATCGATCGGCCGCTCTCGCTTGACCAGCGAGGCGAGGGCGGCCTGAACGCTGGCTGGCGCGTTCAGATCCAACTCCAGCGGCGTGAAGATCTTCGTTTTGGTCTCCGCCGCGAGCTGAGCGACTGTTTCCTGGATCCCGGCCAGGCTGCGCCCGGTGACGATGATCTCGCGCTAGCCCTCTTTGGCGAGCAAGCGGGCCGCCGCATTACCGAGCCCGGAAGTGGCGCCGGTGACGAGCGCGATCGAATGTTCCAATGGGTGTCTCCTGTATTTATCTGTCTTGCGGCGTTACATACGCGAGAGTACGATACCAACAGATGCAATGCAAGGAGTTTCGTACGCTATGGTAACTAATATTGCGAAGCGACCCCCAGGACGTCCAAAAGGCTTTATCCCCGAAGAAGCACTCGACCGTGCGGTTGAGATGTTTTGGGAGCATGGGTATGAAGGAGTCGACGTGGATCGGATCGCGCGCGCCGTGAACGTCACCAAACCCGCGCTATACCGAGCCTTCGGAGACAAGTCCACGCTGCTGCTCAGGGCGGTCGAGCGCTATGCGCTGATGTATGGAGCTCCCAAAATGTCAGCATTTCAAGCGGAGCCGGACATCCACAAGGCCGTGACCGCCTTTTGCGAGGCTACCGTCAACACCGCTACTGGCGACGCTCGCGGCGGCTGCATGATGGCCGCCGCTGCGCTGGGACAGTCGGAGCGTGTAACGGAGATCCGTTCCTGGCTCGCGAAAGGCCTTACCGCATCCGCTGATATTTTCGCGAAACGTTTCGAGCAGGAGATGAAGGCGGGGCGTCTGACTCGCACACCCCCTGCCAAGGTGCGAGCCCGTTTGCTCGTTGACTTGCTGCAGGGTTTGCAGCTTCGCGCCAAGGTTGGTATTACTCGCGAGGAATTGCTGAAAGACGCCCGAAGCTATGTGCCCCTGATTCTTGGCGAGCAAATCTAACGTACTTCTCGGGGGATGCGTCTCGACGAGTGCCAAATCGCCAACGCGCTCATCAAAGGATTAGTAGCGGGAAGTGGCTTCTTGTCCCCAACTCGTAACTTTCCACAACGGCTTTGATCGGGACTGATCGTTGTCCGCCATTCCGGCTTGACTGCGGCCTTTAAAAACTACGTTTGAGGTATTCCCCAGGGTTGGCCCCGACGACTCGTTTGAACGCTTTACTGAACGCAGCGTCGGACTTGTAACCGACCAAACGGGCAACGTCTATGAGCTTTTTGTCACGCTGTTCGAGTAACGGCATCGCCTTCTGCATTCGCCATTCGGTTACATATTCCAATGGTGCTTGTCCGAGTAGCTCCTTAAAACGCGCTGCAAATGCGGAGCGAGACATGCCCGCCGCCTCGGCCAGGGATTCGACCGTCCAAGGTGTATTCACTCTGTCGTGAACGGCATTCAGAGCAGTTCCTATTTGAGGATCGAAAACCGCACGAAGCCATCCCCTGTTTCGTCCCGGTTCCGATGCGATATGCGCCCGGAGCAACTGGATCACCAGAACCTCGGCCAGCCGAGTCGCTACGACTTCCGATCCGGGCGCCTTTTCCCCCATCTCTGACGCCAGAGCCTGCACCGTGTTGTGAAGCGCGAGCGTGCGTGCCTGATCGGCCTTCATCAGAATAAAGCTCGGCAACAACTGAGTGATCGGCTTCAGGCTGGCGCGATCAAAGCTCAGAGAACCACAGACGATTGTTGTCGGCGCGCCGCCACCACCACACAGAGCGACATTGCCGTTGGCCCTGGCCCCGATCTCATTGAATGTCCACTTCGGACGGGTCCGTGGGCTGTCGCGCAAAACAATCGAAGTTCCCTTAGCCAACAGAAAGCAATCACCACCGGTCAGCGGAATCGGCTCCGGAGTCCCGTCCACGCTCAGCCAGCAGTTGCCGCGCGAAAGCATCGCGAAATGGGCCAAATCTGTGGGGGAAGCTTTCTTGCCGGAGAGCGTGACTTCTTCCTCGGTCTGATTTTCCTGCTTTACGCCCCATGGGGCTGTGGCTTCTAGCCTGTGCAGACCGAAAGCGCTTACGTGCATCGTCTTGAAGATGTCTGTTATAGGGTCCAACTCAGTCTCCTCTTCTGGATGAATGGACAAAACATTAGGACTCCTGAGCAGTTCTCGTCCACCGCAAGAGGAATCTACTCCTGTGTATCGGATGTTACACGGCACGCAAAGGAGCAAGTTATGGGAAAGCTTGAAGGTAAGGTTGCAGTCATCACGGGTGGATCGAGTGGTTTGGCGCTCGCGAGCGCCAAGCGCTTCGTGGAAGAAGGCGCCTACGTTTTCATCACGGGCCGCAGGCAGGAGGCGCTCGATGAGGCCATCAAGCTGATTGGCCGGAACGTGACCGGCGTGCGCGGCGACGCAGCGAGTCTCGACGACCTCGACCACCTGTTCGATACGGTCAAGCGCGAAAAGGGCAAAATCGACATCTTGTTCGCGAGTGCCGGCAAGGGCGAGCCCGCCGTACTGGGCGAGATCACCGAGCAGCATTTCGACAGAGAGTTCGGCCTAATTGTGCGCGGAACGTTGTTTACGGCGCAGAAAGCCCTGCCTCTGATCAACGACGGCGGATCGATCATATTGACCGGATCGGTCGCATCGGTGAAAGGCTTCCCTGGCTTCGGAGTGTACGCGGCGAGCAAGGCGGCCTTGCGCTCCTTTGCACGCACGTGGCTCAACGAACTGAAGGGCAGAAAGATCCGGGTGAACGTGCTTAGCCCAGGGCAGGTCGACACACCGGACTCGCAGCGGCTCGACAAGGCAACGAGGGAGATGTTTGAGTCCCTGATCCCCCGCGGAAAAATGGGTCGCCCTGAGGAGATTGCGGCGGCGGCGCTGTTCCTTGCTTCCGACGATTCGAGCTACGTGAATGGAATGGATTTCGCGGTCGATGGCGGCTTCTCGGCCGTCTGAGATCGCGCTGAACCGCCAAAGAACCTTACAGCATTGGATATCACACATCGATCAAGGGAAAAATCATGGGAAAGCTTGAAGGAAAAGTTGCAGTCATTACAGGTGGATCGAGCGGCATGGCACTGGCGAGCGCCAAGCTGTTTGTTGAAGAAGGTGCCTACGTGTTCATCACTGGCCGCAGGCAAGAGCAGCTCGATGAGGCCGCGAAGGCGATTGGCCGGAATGTAACCGGCGTCAAGGGTGACGCAGCCAATCTGGACGATCTGGACCGCCTGTTCGATACGGTCAAGCGCGAGAAGGGGAAGATCGACATCCTGTTCGCGAGTGCCGGCAAGGGCGAGGCACTGCCACTGGGTCAGATTACGGAGGAGCACTTCGATGCAGCCTTCGATCTGAATGTGCGCGGCACGTTGTTTACGGTTCAAAAGGCGTTGCCGCTGCTCAGCAATGGCGCGTCGATCATCATGACCGGGTCCAATGCTTCGGCGAAGGGTTTCCCTGGTTTCGGCGTGTATGCCGCGAGCAAGCTGGCGTTGCGCTCCTTCGCGCGCACGTGGGTCAACGAACTGAAGGACAGACATATCCGAGTGAACCTGCTTGTTCCGGGGGCTGTCACCTCACCGATGCAGGAGGAAGTTCTGACCAAGGAGGCGCGGGAGTTCTTCGAGTCGCTGATTCCGCGGGGCAAGATGGGGCAGCCTGAGGAGATTGCGACGGTTGCGCTGTTCCTTGCTTCAGACGACTCCAGTTACGTGAACGGTGTGGAGTTGTTCGTGGATGGCGGCATGGCGGCCGTTTGAGATCGGCGGGTCCCGGTGAGTGCGTGGTCTCGAAGGCGCTCACCGGATTCGATCGGCGGGAAAGCAACACCAACAGGTATTGGAGAAAATTATGAGCTACGCAATTGTTGGATTCGGCAAGATAGGCCAGGCCCTGGCCCACGCCTTCGCGCGGAAAAACATGGACGTGACGGTCGCGAGCCGCCGCATGCCCGAGGAGCTGGAACCGCAGGCTCGTGCGATTGGACCTAAGGTTGTCGCCAAGTCCCTGCAAGAAGCGCTCAAGGCGGACACCATCTTCCTGGCGATCCCGTTTGGGGAACATCGGGATGTTGCGATGGAGCTGCCGAGCTGGGAAGGCAAGACGATCATCGACGCGATGAACTCGTTTCCGGCCCCACCTGAGGAACTGGACGGCCTCCCTTCCTCCGCCTTCGTGGCAAAGTCGTTCACCGGTGCCAAGTTGGTGAAGGGCTTTAATCACCTGGGCGCGGCCAAGCTAGCGACCGATCCGGAGGTCGAGGGAGGGCATCGGGTTGTCTTTCTGTCTAGCGACGATGACGATGCGGTTGCTCCCGTGGCAGACCTGGTTAAAGAACTGGGGTTCGCACCCGTCAAGCTGGGAAAGCTGAACGAGGGCGGATGGCTCGTGCACGCACGCGGCCGCACCTGGGGGCAGCTGATTTTTCAGGATCTGTTCAAGAAGCTGCAGTAATTGGTTTGTGACCGTGTGATTAGGCCGAGAAGGATGATTCCGAAAGGTTCCATTCCATCGGAAGCGCTTGATGAAGGAAAGAGAGATTCGATGAGCATCGAAGAGAACATCGAAATTGTCAAAGGTTTCTTTGCAGCAATAGGCAGTGGCGATAAGCAACGTGTGCTGGCACTCGTTGCCGAAGACATTGAGTGGATTATCCCGGGTGAGGACTGGCCGCTGGCCGGCAAGCACCGTGCGCACGCGGGAGTGAGAGATCTACTTCAGAAGGCGTCAGAAGAGGTCGAGACCGCATATCCAAAGCCGCCCGAATTCGTGGCGGAAGATGACCGGGTTTTTGTCGTCGGCGTCGCTACGGGGAAGATCAAAGCTACGAATAAACCGTTCAAGGACGATTGGGTCTTCGACATTACCGTTCGAGATGGCAAAGTGACGAAGATCCGGGAGTATATCGACACGCAAGCACTGGCACGGTCCTCCGAGACAGACGCAAGCCCCAGACACTGACCCTATGCCTTGGCGGGTCTCGGCGAGCCCAACTTGGCTAATGCACACACCGCGACACGGAAACTACCGATAAGCGTGCAACTGGCCTTTGGCCAGACAGGATGCGAAGGAACGCGAGTCGCGCGATCATTGTAGATGCCGGTGGAGTGACAGCTACAGCCCGCGCCGACATTGGTGCTTCCAGAGCCCGTCGAAAAGCGTGGGTCCGGGGTTGCGTACAGATGTGTGATGACGACCGCTCATCGAGCGGCGATCTCGATTGGGAGTTTGCTCTGCATTCGTGCCCTGGGCACTCGGCCGGCGCGGAGGTCCTCATGGCTAAGCAGAGTCATAGAAGATGTGATCAGCTACCGGTCCTGCATCCCGATGCTGCTGGGATCGATGTAGGAGCGAGTGAGCTGCTCGTCGCAGTTGGCGCCGACCGAAACCCGCCGCCCGTGCGCAGGTTCCCCACGTTTACGCAAGATCTACATGTGCTTGCCGATTGGCTGCAGCAGTGCGGAGTACGATCTGTCGCGATGGAGTCAACCAGCGTTTACTGGATTCCGATCTATCAGATTCTGGAGGCTCGCGGTCTCGAGGTCTGCCTGGTCAACGCACAGCACGTGAAGAACGTGCCGGGGCGCAAGACGGACGTCTCCGACTGCCAGTGGCTTCAGTACCTGCACTCCGTGGGATTGTTGCGAGCCAGCTTCCGCCCGCTGGGTATGATCTGCGCTGTACGCGCTCTCTGGCGGCATCGCGGCAGCTGGTCCAGATGGCGGCAGAGCACATTATGCATATCCAGAAGGCGCTGGACCAAATGAACCTGCAGGTTCACCGCGTGCTCACCGAGATAACCGGTTTGAGCGGGTTGCGTATTCTCGATGCGATTCTTGCAGGGGAGCGCGACCCGCTCACACTTGCCCGGCTCTGCCATAAGCGCGTGAAGAGCAACGAGAGCACCGTAGCGAAGTCGCTTGAAGGAGACTATCGGCCAGAGCACATCTTCGCGTTGCGACAGTCACTGGCAGCATATCGCTACTATCAGCAGTTGGTCCTTGAAACGGATCAACAGATCGTGTCCCTGCCGTTGGTACGGGAGGCGTTTGGTTCGCTTCGGGATCTTGGCCGATGCGATCTCTGCGTCCTCCAACTCAGCCATCTGGATCTGAATTACTCTTGGCCCGTCAGCGGAATCGGATTGGCCTGCATGCTACTCGCTTTTGCGGCATTCTCAACTACTCCCGGCAAATCGGCTTCGGTGACCGAGCCGATGATGCTCGCGACGCGCACGAGGATTCCAAGACTGATCAATCGTCGCTTATCACTGCCTAGGCTGCTGCTCGCTCAGTTCTCGCGGAAAGGCGACGACAACTACAAGACCCAACGATCTGCGGAGTTGACTTGACGACGATCTGCGATGTGGCGGCTTGTGGCCGCTGGGAGCGACAGCGCCGCCACTCCTGCATGCAGTCGGTTTACCCCTCAGGGCAGCAACGCGGGGTTGGCCCTCTTCCCCAGATCCAGAGCCTGCTGCGGAAACCAGGCTCCCGCGATCGGATCGTCGAGGCCCCACAGCGGATCGAAGACCGCCTGACCTGCTGCGTCCGTTGGCCATCCCGGCTGCGTGTAGTCTGCATAGTCCCACGCCCGCGCTCCTCCGGCGGCGTCACACGTGCCATCCGATTCGCCCGGTGTCTTCACCCAAAGATAAGCGTCGAGCAGTGGAACGCTCGTGTTTACCGTGGGATGAGTTCCCAACCCGCGTGCCGGAGGGTTGCACAGTTGCCATTGGTGAGGGTCTGGACAACCGAGGCCGACTGGTTATAAGGTGCATTCGCGTAGATGCTGGCATCGAGCGGTCCCTGACCGTTTCGGCTGGTGTCAACCACGAAATGCGTTGTGGGCACGGCCGTTCCCATGTTCTGCTGATACCACTCGTCGGTGTAGATCCAGGTGGCAATGTCGTCGGGATTGACCGTTCCCAGAGGCGAGTAGTACTGGCTGGCACAATACGAATAGTTCCCCAGCCGCCAGCCGCCCTGCTCCGGGTCCATCCCGAACGCGATGCAGTCGGAGACCCAGGTGTCATAGGTCGTTTCGTAGTTGTTCAGATTGAAGTTCGATACATTCGTGAAAAATCCCTGCGCCTGCTGAATGCCGGCCTGGACGAGCCGCTGCGCCATAATCGGCACCGCCTGCCAGTGACTATTGCCCGCATCCAGATAGACCAGGGTCTGCGATCCGGCTTCCAGCGTAGTGACTGCATAGTTGACCTGCGTAAAGCGGTCAGCCGTTAACTGCGCAACAGTCGCCGCCGGCAGGTCGTATCCGCAGTCGCTGGGCAGGTCCGCCAGCGCGTCCGGCTCCAGGATGATGACAACTTTCTGATTGCCGATGGCCGCGGCAATGGCAGCAATCCTGGTCTCATAATCCAAGGTGTTCTCTGCGCCGCCCGCCGAGTAGCTGCCGCAATCGCGCCCGGGAATGTTGTAGAGCAGAAGTGCATATGAACGAATATCTCAAGCGGCAGCACTAACGATGCTGTGCTGTTGATCTGCTGACGACTGAGGCTGCAAAAAGCGATGACCATAGTTTTTGATCGAATCTTTCGTTTCCATGCTCCCCTTATTCTTGCGTTCATGCTGATGTGGAGTAGCTATGCGATGTGCGGAGAAATTCACTGGGCAATCACCAACAACGACAGCGCAAAGGTTAGAGGGCTGATTGAGAAGAATCCTGATCTGGCTTTCAGTAAAGACGAGAATGGATATACGCCTCTACACTTGGCAGCAGCGAATGGGCGTAAGCAGATCACGGAGTTCCTGTTGACCACCAAAGCAAAGGTCAATTCTAGGGATAACGCTGGAAGCACGCCTTTACATCAGGTGGCGGCGGCAAAGGATCAGCATAACGATATCGTCGAACTGCTATTGGTGCATGGAGCTGACGTGAATGCCGCAGACAACCACGAGTTGACGCCTTTGCACTACGCGACACTGAGAAATAACCCGGATACGGTCAAAACCCTACTGGATCACGGAGCAAGGGTCAACGCCAGAGACGATGTAGTCGGTGACACCCCGTTGATCTTGGCAGCAGCGAGCGGCTACAATAAAGTGGTGGAACTGTTGCTGGCTTATGGAGCGGATGTCAATCTGCAGACAACAAGGGTACCCCACTTGTATGGGCGATACACACCGGACATCCTGACATAGCAGACTTGATTCGTAAGCGGGGCGGCCATGAATAGGCCCAACAACAGAACATTCTCGATCAGCTCCCGGTTCAGCACAAAGCTTTTGAGTGAAGTTCACGCAATCGGGAAGAACTTCTGTGCCGTAACCGATGGCGGTGGTCATTGGTTGATTGTGGGTTGATCGAGGCTCATTGGGAGAAGATACTCCACTGGGCGAGAAACTGCCGCGGCGCGGATATTCCTCGACCCAACAGTAGGGCTGCAGGCCTGCTCCTGCTGCTTGTCGGGGCTGCTGTCGCCCGCTCCCTCGATCAGGATGGACCGCTCTGGCACATGGTGGCGGAGTCCTGCAGCGATGTCCTACGCGATAATGTATCTTATCGGGTTATGCCGACTGACAGTCTGTCTCGCTGACGAGCCGGGTCTGACCTCCTTATATGAGAATGGATCATGAGCTGCGTATGAATGGACAAGTGGCTCTGGGCTGCCAGATTCTTCAAGACGCGTTCACTCGCTGCAAGAGCGTGCGAACTCGGCAGGATTCAGTCCAACGGCCAACCGACTGAGGCTTCACGCGAGGTCCGAGTCGGTGACTAGTTGCAGGTCAAATTGACGGCGGTGACGTTCAGGTGAAGGTCCTGCTTCTGAGTGAGGTGCGCGGCCCTGCGGCGGTTGCCCAGACGCTGTACTGTGAAACCGAGGAAAGTCGGGATTTGCGTCTAAAGTTGGCGTTAGAGCGCAAGACCTTGCCGCATTTCGAAGCGTCGCGGGAGGGCAACCGTCAAAGCGCGATCGGCGTGAACTTAGCCGGCTTCGGGGCAGATCGTGATCATGGAACAGAACCGCAAGGTCGAGCTCCATCTGGTCGAGTTCCCATCTGGTCCAGTGGTCCTCTATATGCGAAGTCTTCACTCTGTTCTGGGTGTTGAAGCTGTCCGTTCGCAAACCTGGCTGGTGAATGAGCTTACTTGCGATGGTTCCACTGCTCCCGTTGCTCCTTCGTTTCGTGGCGGAGTGGCTGGCGGTCATCAGTGCGTCAACAGTTAGCTGCGGAGAGGAGAGGAGGTATTTCGCGGACGCTAACGCTAATCGCGAAGAAGTTTGTTTCCTTGCGGCACGAGTCAGGAATGCCGCTTTCACAGCAGCTTTCCAGACAAATGATGGAGCCGCTGGAACAACCGCATGACCCCCGACCTTCGAAAAGCACCCCCTTGATGAAACGCAGCGAACCCTGAACAGTTGCCCGCGAAAGAGTTTGGTTTGGCGGTCGCTTTGTTTTCCGAACTTAACCTCGACTAGTCTCTTTAAGACGGAGAATTTGTGTTCCCAGCGGACTTACAACACTAACTTATGTTGAATCCCAGGTACCTTTCCCGCGACCAACCGCTTGCCGGCTTTCACCGGGCGGCCGGATGTGGCAACTTGCGGAAATCGGATGGTTGAGTTGCGCGCGATCAGTTTCGGCTGGAGCAGAATCGTCCTGGGTGGCTGGGTAATGTCTTGATCAAGGCTCAAAGCTAGCTCGCCGGCAATTCGTCCAAGTTCGGACACTGACTGGTCAATTGTCGTAAGAGGGCATCGCAGATACTCGGTATAGCCAATGTTCCCACATCCGACAAATGCGATATCTTCGGGGATTCTGAGTCCAGCCTCGAAGGCTGCGTGCATGGCTCCGATGGCAGCCTGATCGTTATAGCAAAAGACGGCGTTGGGTGGGTTTTGCAACTTTAGCAGTCGCTGCATACTGCGGTAGCCGACTATGTCTCCTTTCTGCTCCAAGCTGTCCTGCAGCACAACGTAGTCTTCGGGAATCTTGATGCGGTGATTGCTCAGAGCGCTCTTATAACCACGAAGACGTTCCTTGGAAGGTTGAATTTCCTTGCCTGCGATATGGGCGACGCGCTTTTTCCCCGATTCAATCAAATGTTCGGTGGCCATCTCACCTGCGCGGAAATCGTCGATACCCACGAAATTGGCGGCCAGATGAGGAACATCACGGTCTACCAGAATGTAGGGGGTGCGTTGATCTCCCAGCTCATAAAAGTTTCTTAAGTTCTGCTGACATGATGCGATGAGAAGAACGTCGATGCCACGTGATAGGAGCGTACGAATCTCACTGTGTTCTATCTCAGGATCGTCTTCAGAGGAAGCGAGGATGAGAGCCCGATTAGCCTTGCGCAAACTGCCGCTGATCGACTTGGCGAGTTCAGCAAAGTAGGGCTGCACCAGATCTGGCACGACAAGGCCGACCGTATATGTGCGTCCGCTCGCCAAACCGCGCGCCATCATATTCGGACAGTAGTTCAGCTCCTGCATTCGCCTTAATACGCGGTTACGTGTTTCCTTGCCAACATCACTGTTGCCCCGCAGTACCTTGGAAACAGTGACCACGGAAACACCGAGATCGCGCGCAATATCTTTCAGACGAACAGGCACAGACGCGCACCTCCGAAGATTTCAGTCTGTTTCATCATGCGAGCAGGCACGGAAGTACTGCAGACTGGGATTGTGTTGGATCATGTCGTTCAGCAGCCCATGTGTAGGCTCCCATTCTCCGATGGGAGGATAGAGCAGCATGGCCTTGCGAGCGAGCATGGGCGATCGGGAGACGACGGCTCCGATCGCGGCGCGCTCATAAGCCTTGACTGCGAGCACCAGCCCTTTCACCGCTTCGGGGAGCGCCCCGCATGCCTCAGGTTGTATCGAATCGTTGAAAATCGTACACGGAACTTCTACGATATCCGCTTCGCCAATTTCGGTGATGGCGCCACGATTCGGAACATTGACAATCAACCGGCGAGGCTCCAGTCCACAAAGAGCCTTCATAACATCGAGGGCGATACGATGATAGCCAGTGGCGGTACGAAACGGGTCTTCCTGCGACAAATTGCTCTCGTCAAATGCCGAACCGGCGCTCGCCTCCAGTTTCATATATGAGCCCGATCGCTGGTTGAGATAGTTGGTGTAAAGGGTGATCGCTTCGTCGGGGCTGCCGCTCGGCAGATGATCAGTAAGGTCTGTCATCAGCCGGTCATTCAAGCGGCTTACTTCCTCACCTCGCGTCGTACCTGCGGCCTGCTGGTTAGCCAGCGCGCGGCGGCGACAGTAATAGAAGTAAAGGTACTCGGTTGGAAGCAATTCGAGGCTCCGGAGAAGATCAGGGTCAAACAGACGAGCGTGATAGAGCTGATTGAGCGCGGTGTCGTCCCTGAGCAGACGAGCTAGTACATCCTTTCCATCTACAAGCACGCGCCGGACCCAGCCCAGATGATTAAGACCAAGGTAATCGCAGTGCAGGCGCTGCGAAGAAACCTGGAGCACTGCGGCGATGCGATGAAAAAGCTCGTCCGGAGTGTCGCAGATGCCAACGACACGAACGCCGGTGTGCTGAGAGATAGCTTGAGTGATCAGGCCTGCTGGATTGGTGAAGTTGATGAACCATGCGTTCGGACTCTGCTTCTCCACCAGGCGCGCATATTCGATTGAAGGGCCTACGGTGCGCAGGGCCATAGCCACTCCGCCGGGCCCAGTTGTTTCCTGTCCCGGATATCCGTGGTCCAGTGCCGTTCGCTCATCCTGCGCCCGCGAGCTGATTCCTCCAACGCGTATGCTGCTCAGTACGAAACTGGCATCCGCAACTGCATCCTCGGCGGATGCTGCCACGCGAATGCGCAAACTTCCGCCTTCGTGGGCCACGATTGCACGACCTAATTCAGCCATGATGCGAACGCGCTCGGAGTCGGGATCATACAAAGCGAGTTCCTCGGCCCCAAGCAGGCCTGCAGATTCGTTGATGCCAAAGATCACCAGCGGGGTGCGCACACCGCCACCGCCAATCAAAGCGAGCTTAAGATTGCCTGATCTGCTCATAGTAGAGGTCCAGTTCCTTCCGTCCTGGAAGAGCGCTAATTGCACCCGCCCGGCGCGTGGAAAGAGATCCACACAGACAGCCCCTCTCTAACGCTGCGGGGACCGGCTGTGAGTCGAGAATCGCGTCAATGAGTCCGGCATCGAAGGCGTCTCCGGCGCCTGTGGTGTCTATGGCTTCCACCACTGGGGGGCGTACCCGAACCAACTGGCTATTTACCAGGGCAGCTGCGCCGTTGCGGCCTAACTTCAGGACGGCACCATGAATTCCCGCGGACGTGAGCTCGCCGAGTATCTGCTCAGGTCTTTCGCGACCCGTCATGATCTGTCCCTCCTTTTCATTCGGAAGAAAAAAATCGACTTCCCGGCAGGTGCCCCAATTTTCTGCCTCCGTGAGCCAATCCGGGTGATAGCCGGGATCGATAGAGAGCGTACAGCCGTTATCCTTGAGCCGTGGAAAGAGTTCTATGACTAACGCCCGATCCAGTGCGACGGCAAAATGTACATGTCTCGCCTGAGCCAGTTGGGCTTGTGTCCCAGGATCGCGGAGATGCTCAGCGAGTTGCTTATTCGCGCCCGGCCACGTAAAGAAAGAACGGTCGTCACCAGTTGACAGGCTCACGGTTACTGCCGTGCCTTCTTCTATCAGTTTGAGGCCGTCTACGATGACATCGCAGCTGTGCAGGCGTGCCCCGATCCATGCGTCTTCTCGACCAGCAACTGCATGGAGAGCAGCTCTCCGGCCCAATCGCGCCAGAGCGCATGCGGTAATTGCCGCGCCTCCGCCTACCTCGCGTACATAACTATCGGTAAAGAGTTCCTCACCCGGCTGAGGCCATCGCGCAAAGCCTGAAAACACATGATCGGCGAATATCTCACCCGCCACTGCGACATCCCACGCTTTGTTCATACCACCTCAAAAGGCCATTCGTGCGCGCGAACAGACCGCAGCAGGAATGCAGCTATGCCGATCACAATCAGCAGCGCGCCAATTCCAATGTATCGCGCACCACTAGTTACAACGATGTAGATCCACCCGCCCAGCGCCACGAAGGCCGGCAATGGGAATAGCGGCATGCGATAGGACAAAGGATTGTTATGGGAACCACGTCGTAGCAGGAACACGGCAACGCATTGCGCGATAAACTGCAGCATCGTCTGAACGACGATGAGCGTATTGATCAGTTCGGCGAGGCTGAATACACAGGCCAGCGCCGAGAGCAATCCCATGGTTAAAACGGCAACGATGGGATACTGTCCTTTTGGATGCAGCCGGGCGAAAACCGAAAAGAAGCGACCATCGGCAGCGGCCGCAAACGGAACGCGGGAATATCCGAGAAGTACGGCAAAAACCGAACCAAAGGTCGCAATCAAGATCAGAACGGAAACAATCCGTGCACCCGCCATGCCGTAAATTCGCCTCATGAAGTCTGCAACGATCGCCTCCGAACGCATCGCCTCGCGCCAGGGAACGACGCCCAGGATAGAAATATTCATGGCGAGATACAACAGTCCCACGACGCCGATGCTGATCAGGATGGATCTCGGGATCGTCTTACGTGGGGACTGCACCTCTCCCCCGATCAGGCAGACGTTGAAGTAGCCGCCGTAATCGTAGAGTGCGATCAGCGTCGCGGCTCCGAGACCGGTCCAAAAGCCGGGGGATAGGCCCGAGCCCATGTGGGGAAAATCGAAAGCCAGGGCAGTACGAAAATGCAGCATACCGGTAATGAGAATCCAGCCACCCGTTCCGAGAACAATAGTCGCGATCACTACCGAGAGTCCGCTGATCGTTCGAATTTTGCGCAGAAGAAGTGCCGTATTGAGCAGGCAAACGGTGGCGGCAAGCACCGGGAATTGCCAGCCATGAATCGATGGAACGAGATACTTTGCATACTGCACAAAGCCCACAGCTCCCGAAGCAATCGAAAGCGGTCCCACGAGTAGTGTCTGCCATAGAAAAAGGAAACTGAGAAGGCGTCCTAAGCTTCGCGGACCGAAGGCTTCGAGGAGATAGTGGTACGGTCCTCCGGACTGTGGCATTGCTGAGCCTAGTTCGGCCCAGACCAACCCATCGCATAGTGCGATCAGAGCGCCGAGAATCCAGCCCAGCATGGCCTGCGGCCCACCCATGGTAGCGAGAATCAAGGGAATCGTAAGAAAAGGTCCGATACCGACCATATTCAAGACGTTGGTCGATATTGCGCCCCAGAGCCCTACACCTCGCTCCAGCTCCGGCGGCTGCTGTTTGTGCATAGATGCCACCGTGTCTGGTTGTGGTTCGGAACCGTTCATCGCGGTGTCGCAGGTCGAATGAGAGCCATTTGCACTCGAAAGAGGCATTTTGGTTTAACGCTAACGTTCTATTTCCAGTCAAATATCCTGGAGCGTCACAATCCTGGTTCAAGAAGACTACTATCTGTGAGAGCCGCTCCTGTACTGATGCAATCTAGCATGCCGAGGGCCGCGTTTCCAAAAGAGCTGGAACTTTTCCAATAAAAGTTCTTGCGTTTTCGTTAATGCTAACGTAACTTTCTGGTCAATCTATTTTCGTCGGCTTCATCTGGACTTGGACCGATGCGTGCACAGTCGACAATTCGGAATGGTTGTGTCTCTGAGACGACTGTTTCCCGATGTACCTTCGGTCGTCACGAACGAGTTAATTCAACAGTCATCCAATCAGGCTCGGGGTATCCAGGAGGCAGTCCGTGCAACCCAGAGGTGCATCCAAAAAAGCATTTTTGATAGATATTGGTACGCGCGCAATCCTTGCGACAACAGCCGCGCTCGTCTTGTTGGCTCATGCATTCGCCCAGATCAATACCGGCTCAATTATGGGAACGGTGCGCGACCCGAGTGGTGCAGTCATTGTCGGTGCGAAGGTTGAAATCACCAATACCGATACCAATGTCGTTGATACCGTTCTCACGAATTCCGATGGCACCTATCAGAGACTAGCCCTGATTCCAGGCGTCTACAGCGTGAAGGTGTCGTTTACCGGCTATGCAACCGAGGTCCAGCCCGCCGTGCATATCAATGTACAGACCAGGGCGCAAGCTGATTTCGTGCTTCGAGTCGGGAATCTGCAACAGCAAGTGACGGTAACTGCAACTACACAAGGACTGCAAACCCAATCGGCGGATGTTGGAGGTTTGATCGACAGCCGTCAGATCAACGATCTTCCCCTGAACGGGCGTAATTACGATCAGCTCGCGCTCCTGGAGCCGGGCGTTTACCACAATCCCGATGTAGAAGTGGCAAACCCAGCTGAGGGACGCTTCAGCGCCAACGGCAACCTGGAGCTGCAAAATTACTTCTCGCTCGACGGCATCGACAACAACACCGGGTCGGAAAACCTCCAAGAGCAATCGGTACAGGCCGTTATTCCGCCTCCGGACGCGCTGGAGGAATTCCGCATACAAACGAGAACCTACTCAACGGAATTCGGGACATCAGCTGGAGCGGTCATCAATGCCTCCACGAAATCGGGCAGCAATCATTTCCATGGAGACGTCTGGGACTATCTCCGAAACAGCGCTCTGGATGCAAACACTTACTTCAACAACTACACGGGGACGCCGAAAGGCCATTTCGATCAGAATCAGTTTGGCGGGACAATTGGCGGACCTATCGTTCACGACCGCCTATTTTTCTTCGCCGCCTATCAAGGCTTGTTGAGCAGCCAGGCGCAAAGTGTCTATTCGACGGTACCCACCCCGGCAATGAAAGCGGGCGACTTCAGCGCTCTGTCGGGAACGTATAAGCTGCAGGCTGTGGCCAACGGACAGACGGGTTGCATCGTGGACAATGTCATCCAGCCAAGTTGCATCGATCCTGTGGGAGCCAAGCTCATGGCTCTTTATCCAGATCCGAATATCGGAACAGCATATACCGGCGCGCCAAATTATCAGTTCGTCACCTCTGTACCCACAAACACACAAATTGCGACTGGACGTGTTGATTACACACTGAACAAGCACAACGCGATTTTCGGACGCTACAGCTATGACTGGTCTAATTACCAATCGCCGCTCTGGACGGCGAATCCATTGGCAGGAAACGGAGAGTTTTCCACCCAGTACATACTTCACGATCAATCCACAGCACTGGGATGGACGTACACCCCATCGTCGGCACTCGTGAATGCAGCTCATTTTGGATTTCTGCGTGATTACTCACACAGCGATCCTATCGGGCTGACGCTTGGCGAATCTGCAGCACCGCAATTCGGGCTCACTGGTATTCCTGTGACTCCCGAGACAGCAGGCCTTCCTCCAATGTATGTTTTCGGTTTGACCACGCTTGGATCATCGATCTACCGGCCCCAGTTTCAAGTAGCCCAGGTATGGCAGTTTGTCGACGATGTTTATCTTCTCAAAGGAAATCACAGCCTCCAGTTCGGTTACGAATTTCATGAGAACTCGCTCAACTTCTTCGATCTTGAAGCGCCGCAGGGCGCGATCTTGACTGAGGGTATCTATACAAATACCCCAGGGTTTGCGCCTGCCGACTTTCTTCTCGGCGATGTCACTGAGGCTATCTATGAAAATGCTCTGGAGGTGAATAACTACATCCGGGGCAATTCTTTTTATGGCCAGGACACCTGGCGCGTTTCGCCGAACTTCACCATTAACTATGGTCTCCGGTACGAGCTATATCCGCCCTTCTGGCTGAACCGCACGAATGAAACCTCGAACTTCAGCCCGGCCAACGGCGGGGAAATCATCACGGCGACCGGAAGCAACGGATGGTATGGCCGTACCCTCATTCATCCGGACAAGACGGACTTTTCGCCGCGCTTTGGCTTCGCTTACCACGTTGCGCCGCCTTTGGTATTTCGAGGCGGGTTCGGCATCTTTCATCAGTTCATCAATCGAATTGGATCGGAAGCGATGCTGCAGCTGAATCCTCCATTCCTGATCAACGATTCGGTTTCTCAGCAACTTGGCAGCACAACTCCTGTCTTTCAGCTCAAGAATGGATTCCCGTCCGAGCAGCTTGAGGAGCTTGGCGTCTACCTGCCCGCGTTGCAGATCAGGGCGCAGGATCCAAATGAACGCACTGGCTACGTCGAGCAAGCAAGCTTCGGTTCGCAGCTGCAGGTGAGTAACGACACCGTATTTAACCTTACGTGGGTTGGTAACTGGGGACGCAAGATGAATCGTCTTCGGAATGCAAATCAAGGAGTCGTGACCAGCTATAGTGGGGGTCAGCCGGTCGTTACGTTCCCTTATCCAAACCTAAACACTATAAGCGAATCAGTACAGGGCGCCGGCCAACACGGATTTCTGGAGCTTGGAACAAATGATGGAATCACCGACTATGAAGCGTTGGAGGCTAGCCTTAAGCGCCAGTTATCGCATCGGCTAATGTACCTGATCAGCTATACATGGTCCCATAATCTGGCGGACTACGTGGACAACCTGACCGGAGATGCATTCCCTCAGAATGCATACGATTACTACCATGAATTCAGTAATTCACAGCAGGATGTCCGTAACCGGTTTGTAGCAAGTGCTATGTGGGAACTGCCCATCGGCAAAGGAGGCTGGCTGCTGAATAACGACAGCGTTGGCTCACGCTTGCTCGGAAACTGGCAGTTCAACACGATTCTGAGCTTCCAGGGTGGCATTCCGTTCGATGTTACGGCTCCGGACGCGAGTTTTACCGGGCCCGACCATCAATCTTATCCGGACTGCACTGGAAATCCATTGGCCGGAGCTTCAAAGAATCCTCACGACTACGCGGGCAGTTTTGCCACGGGATTCTACATAAACCCTGCAGCCTTTACTCAGCCTGCTCCGGGCAATTTTGGCACCTGCCGTCCGCGGATGTTCCACGGGCCCGGAATCCAACAAGTAGATATGAGCTTGTTTAAGAGCTTCCCAATTAAAGAGAGCATGCGTGTCGAAATTCGCGGAGAATTCTTTAACGCGTTCAATCACCCCAACTTTGCTAATCCTGCTGCGGACACCTCGTCGCCGGGCTCGTTTGGAAAGAGTACGAATACGGTGATAGATCCGCGTGAAATTCAATTAGCTGCAAAGTTCTATTTTTAGCTGCATGAGTCGTTCGATTTTTCAAATTTCTGCTCTGAGCCAACTTAAACAAGGATCACCTGAAAGCCGTAACGGGTGCGCCCTCTGTTTCGCACCCTTTCTGACCAGGGCAGGCTCACAAAAGGAACGAGTGGCTATGATTCAAAGACTTAGGCTCGCTCTCATCTTCTTGCTAACGGGGATGCCATGCAGCGTGCTATTACCGGGGTCATTTGCGCAATCGTCATGTCCCGTGCAAGGCGGAGCTCGACAGGATCATCGGCCGATTCCTGAAAATCGTGGTGCTACCGCACTCTTCGAAGAGTTGCAGAAGCTGCATACTCGGGCGAGCATGTTAATGGTGACTGCCCATCCGGATGACGAAGATGGCGGCACCCTGGCCTACACCTCGCGTTTTCTGGGCGCACGCGTTACCCTGCTGACTCTCAATCGTGGCGAGGGCGGAGCCAACGTCATGTCCTCAGACCTATGGGATGCCCTTGGCCTCGTTCGCACTGAGGAACTGCTTCAGGCCGACCGCTATTATTGCGCCAGCCAATATTTCACCATCGCGACTGATTATGGCTTCTCTAAGACCCTCGATGAGGCCCTGCAGAAATGGGGCCACGATCGTATCTTCTATGATGTCGTACGCGTTGTCCGCCTCACGCGCCCGTTGGTCATCACCTCGGTCTTCGTAGGGGGTCCCTCTGATGGTCACGGAAACCATGCCGCCGCAGGACGCTTCGCGCAAGAGGTTTTTAACGCCGCGGGCGATCCGACCGTCTTCCCCGATCAGATCAAGGAGGGGTTGCAACCATGGAACCCCCTGAAGGAATACGCGCGCGTTCCTTTCTCGTTAGAGAAGGAGACTATTTCGCCCAAAGGTCTCTATGATTATGCGACGCATCATTGGCAGCCGGCCGGCGTGCAGAACTATATTTCCGGCAAGTTCGAGCCGGGAGCAGTGAGCGCGACTGTGGAGGTTCCGACTGGCACCTACAGCAGCGCGAGCGGCTTGAATTATCTGCAAATCTCCCGCGAGGGTCTTGGCTTTCAAAAATCTCAGAATGAAGGCGCTGCCATTCCGGCAGCGGGGCCGGAAAGTTCTCCCTATCACCGCTTTGGATCGCGCATCCCTGCGAAGGACGAGGAGAATTCATTCTTCGATGGCATCGATATATCTTTAGCCGGGATCGGAGATCTGGCCCAGGGTGAAGATCACGCCTTTCTGACTAAAGGGCTAGCCACGATCAATGGGTTGGTCGAAGAGGCAATTCATACCTACTCGTCAGCGATCCAGACAGGATCGCAGACACACTCGCCAAGGGTTTCGAAGCCACAAACGAGCTTGTAGACGCAGTCAAGAGCAGCGGACTGTCTGCGAGAGCAAAATACGATGTGCTGCATGAGTTGAAAGTAAAGCAGGATCAGTTCAACGATGCGCTCGTGCTGGCTCTGGGGCTTTCTGTGGCATCCAATATCACTCCAGCAAATCCTCCGACGGGGATGTTCGCACGTTTTTTTGGCGACCCTCCGACGTTTCCGATGGCGATTCCCGGCCAAAGCTTCCCCGTCAAGGTGCATGTGGCGGAATCAGGCCCGCTTCCGATCAAGATCGATAGCATCGAGTTGAAAACATCTGGGACGACTGGCTGGGGGTTGCAAGCCAGAGGCAACTCATCCGGCCAACTCGATGGCGGCAAGACCTTTGATGCGGTCTTTGACGTCCACATTCCGGATAACGCAGGCTACACCAGGCCGTACTTTGAACTTCCCAGCATCGAGCAACCATATTACGACCTGCGCGACCCGCAATATCGAGAGATGCCACTTGCACCGTATCCCCTCGAAGCGTGGGTGACTGCTTCCTATCACGGCGTCCAGATTCACCTCAGTGAAGTAGTGCAAACCATTCAGCGCGAGGTTGGACCCGGCATCGTCTTTCATCCGATGCCGGTGGGCCCGGCAATTTCCGTGACCATGTTGCAGAGCGCAGGAATCGTGCCGCTGGACCAGACATCGTTTCCAGTGAGTGTAAAAGTTCACAGCAATGTCAAAGGAGCAGCGCAGGGAACTCTTCATCTTGAAATCCCTGATGGCTGGCGGTCAGAGCCTGCAACGTCTAACTTCGCGCTTGCTCAGGATGGGGAAGAACAGGTCGTCAGCTTCCGCGTTTTTCCGAGCCATCTGTCAGAGCAGCCCTATCAACTAACAGCAGTCGCAACCTATGGCAATCACGATTACAAAGAGGGCTATGTAGAAACCGGATATCCCGGCCTGAGGCCGTATTTTCTTTATCGAGCCGCCGACTATAAGACAACAGGAACAAACATAAAAGTAGCTCCCAATCTCCAACTGGCGTACATCACGGGCAGCGGAGATGATGTGCCCCAGTCGCTTGAGAACTTAGGCGTAAATGTCCACTTTCTGAATCGGGAAGACCTCGCTGGCGGCGACCTGAGAAAGTACAGCGTCATCGTGGTCGGCATTCGAGCCTACGCCGTTCGTGCGGATCTGCGAACATATAATGGACGCCTGCTGGACTACGTCAAGAACGGCGGCGTTGTGATCGTGCAATATCAGACACCAGAGTTCGACCATAATTTCGGGCCTTACCCATACACAATGACATCCGACCCGGAAGAGGTCACCGACGAGAAATCGGTTGTCACTCTTCTGGATCCATCCAGTCCCGTATTTTCCTGGCCGAATAGGATCACTCAGGCGGATTTTGACGGTTGGATAGAGGAGCGCGGATCAAAGTTCATGCAGTCGTGGGATCCGCAATACCAGCCGCTTCTCGAAACACACGATCCCGGTCAGGATCCGCAAAAGGGTGGCATGCTCTTTGCTCGTTATGGAGCAGGAGCATATGTGTACACAGCCTATGCGTTTTACCGCGAGCTGCCGCTCGGGGTGCCCGGTGCATATCGACTGTTTTCGAACCTCATAAGCTTGCCTTCGAATCCTGCTATGCAGAGACAAGCTGTCCGAACACTAGACAAGAAACAGATTTACACGTTGCCACAGACCAGGTAGCCAATCACAATGCCGATCACATCATGCTTCAGGTTGATGTTTGTGCCGCTGGTGTTGGTGAGTTCGACCGTCGCATTCGCATCATGGCCACCTCCTGGTGGTGAAGGACCATGCAGTGTCACCAAAGAGGCGGATGTCCCCGCGCGCATGCGAGATGGAGTAATTCTAAAAGCGGACGTCTACCGCCCCGCAACCAAGGAACTGGTTCCGGTGATCCTAATGCGGACGCAGTACGGAAAAGCCGCCGCGCAGGTGCAGCCATCGCGCTTTCAGACGCCGGCCTGGTTCGCGTCTCACTGCTACCTCGTCGTGATCCAAGACATTCGCGGACAATATGCGTCTCAGGGGACTTTCTATGAGTATGCGAACGACCGCGATGATGGCTACGATTCGGTGGAGTGGGCAGCGCATCTTCCCGGCTCTAACGGCAAGGTAGGAATGTACGGCTCTTCTTATGTGGGAGCGACCCAGTGGCTGGCTGCCACCGCCACGCCGCCTTCCCTCAAGACGATCGTCCCCTCCAACACAGCGTCTGATTATTACGACGGTTGGACCTATGAAGATGGAGCCTTTCGCCTCGCCTTCATCCAGAACTGGATGATGGAACAAATTGTCAGCTCCGCAGCCGCGAACCGTGGAGACGCGAAGCTAAGTGCATCGCTCCATGAAGAAGGTAAAGATATAGCAAAATGGATGCGCTTCCTGCCGTACGATCAATTCCCTCCGTTTCATCCGGGAGATCCAGCCGTCGCACCTTACTACTTCGACGCCATCAGACACTCGTCAGATGACGGGTATTGGAAGGCCTTCAGTATTGAGTCGAGGTACAGCAAGGTCGATGTGCCAGTACTGGCATTCGACGGCTGGTACGATGCCTTCCTGAATGGCGCCCTGCGAAACTTTAACGGAATGCGCATGGAGGGTGCCAATGAACTCGCGCGGAATAACCAACGCATCGTGATTGGGCCGTGGGAGCATCTGGGATGGGGACGTCCAGACAGTCCAGTGAGTCCACGGCTCAAAGCTATTGGCCCGGTTGCCAACAGCCCGGTCAATGAACTGATGCTCGCGTGGTTCGATCACTTCCTTAAGGGCAAAGATAACGGCGTTATCACCGGACCCCGCGTCGACTACTTTGAGATGGGAGAGAACAAATGGCATAGCTCTACAGAGTGGCCATTGCGAGATACGCAGTATCAGAAATGGTATCTGGCGAGCAGAGGACATGCCGCATCCGTGATGGGCGATGGGGTCCTGACTACGACGCCTCCTGGCGCAAGCGACCATGTGGCCCCTGGTGATGCGAGTGGACCAACGACAACGAACGCAGAATCCGATGAGTTCATCTACGACCCGTCGAATCCGGCACCTAGCGTTGGTGGCCATTCCTGCTGCTCGTGGACAAGTGGTCCGCAAGGGCAGTTTGACCAATCCACGATAGAGCAGCGAAGCGATATCCTTGTCTATTCCAGCCAACCGCTAAAAGTTCCGCTGGAAGTAACGGGACCGATAACCGTCACGCTCTATGCCAGTTCTTCGGCGCCAGATACCGATTTCACAGCCAAGCTGGTCGATGTCTTTCCCGACGGCACCGCCGTAAATCTGAACAATGGCATACAGGCTACCCGTTTTCGGGAATCACTTTCAGATCCGTCGCTTATCGAACCAGGCCGCATATACCAATACCAAATTCATATTTGGCCGACCAGCAATCTCTTCCAGCCTGGTCACAGAATTCGTCTGGAAGTTTCCTCGAGCGATTTCCCTCAGTTCGCCCCCAATCCGAATACAGGCGAAGCATTTGGCGCAAGCACAAAATGGCATGCTGCGAATCAGTCGATCATCCATGACAGCACGCATCCGTCTGAAATGACGCTACCAGTTATTCCTTCGGGCGCCAGCGCTCGAGGTCAAGATTCTCCTCCTCAGACATGACAGGTAGTGAGAGCACCTGTACTTGGGAAGCGCGCGCGTGTTTATTGACCTCGAGTATGCAAATTCCACTTGGGCAAAAAAGTCGGCATCTCGGACATCCATGATAAGTAAAGTCAAGGGAAAAGCGAGGATCTTCGTGCCACCCTCGGAGGGCGGGGGATGATGTATGTTTTGCAGTTCCTTTCATAGCGTTTTTTTTGTTCCTGCGGATCAGTGATGAGATAGAGGTGCTGGAGAGCGCTCGAAATCTACAGCCACGTGATGGTGACTCGTTCATTTTGGGGGGGGCTCCGTATCGGCAGAGCGCGTGATTCAGAGGAAGTATTCGAAATCCGCCTCGATCTTCAATCCGCGATGGTCCACGTATGCCTCGTCGAATAGAGCCGCGCATGGGCGTCTCACCAAGCGGGGCAACAAGTGGCTTCGGTGGGCGTTTATCGAGGCGGTTACCCCGGCAGTGCGCAGTTCCGCGAAGCAGCGTGCGCAATATCAACGAATGAAAATTCGCCGTGGAGCGAAAGACGCACGTACGGCGATCGCCAGGAAACTTGCTGAACTGGCTTGGACAATCTGGACAGAGCGTCGCTGCACCAAGGGCCCGGAGTTCGCGTGTCAGATCCAAATCAGAAACGGCAATTGTCGTTACCGGTCTATAGTTATGTGCCCTTGATCGAATGGATCGCTCCATGTAAATCGAGCAGCCCCGGTTAGCCAACTGTCTGCATGGTCTTGCTTATCTTTGAGCTCCTCCATGCTGACCGAGAACTGCGGGCTTCATGGAACCCTAGACACTTGAATGCGCATAGAGCAACCGGGAATCATCGGATATGGGGCACGCCTTTACCAAATGTGCCCGGGGGCGATAACGATTTGCGGCAACGAGGCTCAGCGAGATCGCGTTCGAGACCGAATGGGAAGTTGTATCGCTGATCGATGAGATAGTCAGCGGTGCGCGCGGCAAGCGCTTGAATCGTCAGTCCCGGATTGGCGGATCCCTGCGTAGGCATGACCGAGCCATCCATCACGTACAGGTTCGGCACATCCCAGGTGCGGCCAAACTTGTCACAGACTCCGCTATCCGGTTTAGCGCTCATGCGGGAGGCTCCGACGAGATGTGCATAGCGTGACTCCTGCTCGACCTCCGTGGCTCCTGCAGCGCGCATGATCTCCATCACCTTATTTTTGCCGAACTCGATCAGCTTCTTATCGTTTTCATGAAGGTCAAAGGTGACCTGAGCTACGGGAAGTCCGAAGCGGTCACGAGCGTCATGGCGTCCATCGCGTCCATCTGCGAGCTCGACGCGATTGTCTTCCCAGGGAAGTATTTCGCCGAGCAACCCCAGTGCTGACCAATGGTTATAGTCCATCATCACTCGTCGCAGTCCCCATCCCCATACGCCTTTGGCGGCCATCATTTGCTTGGCAAACGCGATCGGCAGAGGGCCTACGGTTTGCACGGCAAAGCCTCGGGCGAAGTCGCGTTTGGGGTCGGTCTCGTAGAAGTGCTCGGTAAGCGCATGTGCCGGCGGCGCCTTGTACATCCTCACCAGGTCATCGAAGCGGCCAAGGATGACATTGCCCGCCTGCGCCATTAGATAGCGTCCAAGGGTGCCGGATGAATTGGCCAGTCCATTCTCGTGTCCGGGACATGCGGAATTCAGGAGCAGGCGCGGTGTCTCGATGGCGTATCCACAGACGATAACGGTGCGAGCACGCTGGAAGTGTTCAGCGCCGCGCTCGTCAAAATACACCACTCCGTCGGTCAGCCCATCTTTGCGCAGGGAGATACGAGCGACCATACTGTTGTCGCGGATCTCTGCTCCGTTCGCCAGCGCATCGGGAACATGCGTCACCAGCGTGGATGCTTTCGCGCCCACCTTGCAGCCCTGGATACAGAAGCCGCGATAGATGCAGTGCGGGCGATCGCCGTGCGAAGCGGAAAGGATCGCCACGGGGCCGCCCGCCGCGACAGGAATGCCCAGCGCCGTGCAGCCTTTGATCAGCGTATCGCCGACACCGCCCATGGGATGCGGTCCGTAAGGATGACCGTGCGGCTTGCCCCAGGGAAACCACGCCGGACCGGCGACCGGGATCTCCTGCTCCAGCAACTCGTAGTAAGGCTCGATGTCGGAGTACGTGATCGGCCAATCCGCGCCGACTCCGTCACGCGTGTAGACCTCAAAGTCTGAAGGATGAAAGCGTGGAGCGAACGCGGCCCAGTGTACCGAGCCACCGCCAACGCCGCGTCCACTGTTATTTGCGCCGAGCGCCAGCGGATGCTCACCGCCGGTGATGCGCAGCTCATTCCAATAGAGCTTGTGAGAGCCTGCTTCGTCGGAAACCCAGTCACGCTCGGTATCCCAGAAAGGGCCAGCCTCAAAACCGATGACGCTGAATCCGGCCCGTGCAAGCCGCTGCAGTAATACACCGCCGGCCGAGCCAACCCCGACGATCACAAAGTCGACCACATCTGCATCGTGAAAACGCCGCCGCGGAAGCCGTACGCTCTGCATTGGGCCAAGGCGCTTGATCCCCGCGCTATCCTCAGGCTCTTCGAAAGCACCCCCAAATGGCAGATCTTCGTCGAAACTCAATGCGTCCCTGCCTGTCCGTGGTGCGTCTGGTGTTCGGCGTCGCCACCCTGCTTCTCTTCCGCGTCGGAAAGGCTGTCATCCGGCGCAGCCCATTCATATCGCTGCTCGGCCACTTCCCATGGCTCCGGCTCACCCTCTTCGAGCCGCATATAACCTCGTGGATAGGCCGGCCCGCCGAATCCGATCTCGTCCCACGCATACGGGTGTGCGTAGTAGACGGAGCAGCAATCCGCGACCAGCATTGTCCAGAAGCGCTTTATGTTCATCTGCGACCAGAGCTCCTTTGCGGCGAGCGGCTCAGCGTGATGTACGCTGCGCAACAATGTTTCCTGTCGCGTGATGTCCAGCGCGTGGAAAGACTGGCCGTACTGCTCGTGAGCCATCGCTTCGAATGCGCGTGCAGCGAGACGGTAGGCGTCCTGGTCCGGCGGCATATCAGCGTAGCGGTAGCCCTCCAGGCGATTCTCGAACAGCCGCTCATCGATGCCTGCGAGAACATCGATTCGGTGGCTATGCGAGCGATCCTCCTGGGGCAGAATGCGATCGACGACCGCGCGCATGATCGGCTCTTCGTCAGGAGTAAAAAATCGGATCGGTATCGACCGGTTGACTCGCCGGTGTATCAGCATGCGCGTCGCAGCGTCCCAGTATTTTTGCTGAGCCAGCGTGCTGAAGCCCGGATAGTAGCCCGGCTGTCTCCGTGCCGGAAGATTCTCTCCAGTCGCAGGATCCTTCAACGGAGAGATCGATGCGGCTTCGTTATCCGCACCGGCTGATCCGGTTGTACGGTTCTCGGTCGCGCGGTTCGCCAGCTTTCGCAGGAGGTTCATGCGCGCGGCTCCCGGCGCATCAGATACGCAAGCATCCCCAGGAGCCCGCAGGCCGCGAACAACATCGGCGCAAAGATCGGCGGCCCGTACAGGATGTTATAGAGCGGCTTCTTCTTTCCGCCGGGTCGCTGCAGAATTCCACGCAAATGATATCCAACGCCGATGGTGCCGTTCAGTATAAGGAGCGCGGAAGCAACCGGCAGCAGAGTATTCGCGATAAGCTTGCTCCTGCGTGAACCGAGCGTAGCGAAGAGCATGAGCGGGGTAAGCAGGATTGGCGACCACTGTACGCGGTACTTAAAGTTGTCCTTGTAGTGCGAGTACCAGCTCTCCGCACCCGATGCCAGCGTCCCAAGAGCCGCCACTGCGCAAAGATGCCGCTGAAAGCGTCCCGTGCGGATATCGTTGCGAAAGTCGTTTCGGCGCCAGGGCACGAATCCCGCCGCGCGTCCACCTAGCCCGAAGTCCTCTTCCCGCTGCAGATAGCTGGCGATCGCTCCAAGATAGGCGCTCGTGCCAAAGAGCAAAGGGGCAAAAATAGGCGGCCCCATAACGATATTGGTTATCGGCAATCGCCATCCGCCCGGTTTGCGTGCGATGCCGCGAATATGAAAGCCGAAGCCGATGACGGCATCGGCAAGTGTGATGTAGCTTGCGTAGCGGAGAAATGTTCGCGCCGCGAGGCGGCTGAAAAATCCCGCAACAGCCGCTGTGGCCAGGACACCGGAAAGGATGACCGGAGAATACATGACAGGATTGGAATAGCCGCCTTTGTAGTGCTCATACGCCACCTCCAATCCACTGATGACGCTCGTGCCGGCAACCAGCAGCGACATCGAACGCTGGAATGTGCCTTGCTGAATGTGCTCAATCGCCGTCTCGGCAGGTTCGCGAAGCGGCCAGGGCAGAGAACCGGCAAGTGCGCGAGGTGACGTATCTAACATGAGAAGTCCGATCCGCAGGGCATCAAAGTCCACTCCGCTGAAGTTCGATGATGCCGGCAATGCTTTTCGGGATGACGGCGGGAATTTCCGGCGCGGGCTGGTCGCCATCCAGATCTCCGCTGTCCCAGACGATGGGTCGAACCCACGCGCCGCCGGCGTTCGCAATCAGGATAGGCAACGCAGCGAAGTGTCGGCGGTGGCCGTCGAGCAGTTCGTCAGGTATCCGGACGTCTTCGAGCAGCAGCTTGGAAGCGCCAAGCAATACCTTGTGTGCATCGGATTCAGCATGCTCGCCGGGATAGCCGCCGGTGGAGAGCGCATCGATGGCCATGCCCTTGACGCCGCGCTCCAGCAGATACTCTGCTCCTTCGCCTGACATGTATGGCCATGCCGTCAGGAATTCTTTGGTATTGCCGCGCTTATCTCCCCACCCTGTCTTCAGCAGAACGAAAGTTCCTTCGATAATTTGATCTTCGTGCTTGCGCAGATCACTCGCTGAGATTGGGTGCGATGGCTCCAGGGGCCGCAGATCGAGTGCGATGCAGGGCCCGTAGAAGTGGGAAAGCGGCAATTCGTGAATGCATGCGAGGTGAGGTATGTAGTGGAAGGGAGCGTCGACGTGCGAACCGGAATGTGTCATAAACTGGCACCGCTCCACCGTAGCCCCCTTAACCACGGCAAGCTGCTCATAGCCGACCGAGTTTGGAGGCTGACCTGGAAACTGCGGCGCGAGGTTGTAATGCGGCTGAGCGAGGTCATAGATCATCGGCAAAGCGCTCCGCATCGCTCGTCTTCAGTTCGATGCCCAGACCGGGCCGGGTGAAATCCGGATGCATCGCGCCGTCACTCGCGGCTTCGCGGAATCCATCGAAGAACATGCGCTCGATGCGCACGTGATCGTGGAAGTACTCGACATGGCGCAACGGCGGAGCCGCACACGCCAGGTGCATGTGGATTGTTGGTCCGCAATGCGCCGAGAGGGGCAGCGGATGTGCATCGGCCAGCTCTACAGCCTGCATGAAGCCGGTAACGCCACCGCAGCGAGTCGCATCAGCCTGGATTACATCGACTGCGCCCGAATCCATCATTCTGTGGAGATATAGAGCGTTCCAGCCGTACTCTCCCGCGGCAATGTCCATGCCCGCGGGAACGCGGTCACGCAACAGCCGCAGACCTTCGAGATCATCCGAACTCACTGGCTCTTCAAACCACTTGACCCGTTGGTTGTCAGCGAATAGCTGCGCGAAATACAGCGCCTGTTTGCGAGTGTAGGCTCCATTGGCGTCGACGAAAAGTTCTGTCGTATCGCCGATCGCTTCACGTGCGCTCGCCACACGATGAGGGTCCTCCTGAGGATTTGCTCCGATCTTCATCTTCACGCGTGAAATGCCCTCTTCCACCCAACCGCCGAGCTGCGCGCGCAACTGGCTGTCGTCATAGGAAGTGAATCCGCCAGATCCATATACCGGCGCGGAATCGCGGCAGATGCCGAGCAATTTCGCCAGCGGCTGCCCCAGCAATTTCGCCTTCAAATCCCACAATGCGATATCGACCGCTGAAAGCGCCGTTGCTGCAATACCTTCGCTGCCGTAATTGCGTTGCGAGCGCCGCATGATGTCGAAAAGTCCACGGGTGTCCATCGCGTCATACCCGAGACAATGTTTCTCCACCAGTTCACGTGCGACCAGTACCGCGCTCTTGTGAGCGTAGGTATAACCAAGGCCCGTCTGATCCCCCGCCTCAAGCTCCACCAGAACCATGGTCGTCGACTCCCACGCAATTGTGCCATCCGCTTCCGGAGCGTCAGTCGGGATGGTGTACGATCGGCTGCGGCCGGCACGAATTGCGGACGGTGGAGACATCTCGATCCCGCTAAACCACCTGCCGGACGGTATCCGCTGCCGCTGTCAGGGCAATGCGGAGACGATTGGGTTCGCCACGGATCAACGCCTCACTGAATTTCTTCGCCTGCTCCGGCTTCACCTTCGCCGGCAGCATCGCCGTATATTGGTCGACTACGGCTTCAATCAACACTGGTCCTGGCATCGCCAGCGCCTTCTCGAACTGTTCGTCGGCAGTTTTCGGGTCGTCGATGCGCACGCCTTGTGCGCCCACAGCCTGCGCCAGAGCAACGAAGTCAATGGGATAAAGCTCGCACTGATATTCGGGATTTCCCTGGAACACCATCTGCTCCCACTTGATCTGCCCGAGGGTGTTGTTCTTGATGATGACCAGTTTGATCGGGAGTTTATATGCGACCGCCGTGATGATTTCACCCATGAGCATCGTGAACCCGCCGTCGCCGACGACGCCGATAACCTGCCGATCAGGGAACGCGACCTGTGCGGCGATAGCGTATGGCATGCCGCAGGCCATGGTAGCCAGGTTGCCTGAGCAGGAGTGCATCTGGCCTTTCTTGGCCTTCATATAACGCGCCCAGACGGTGGTGTTAGTCCCGGAGTCGGACACGATGATCGCGTTCTCTTTCGTGTGCTTGCTCAGCTGATAACCGACGACCTGCGGTTTCATCGGCATTGCCTCGCTGGTTCCTTCCTTTTGAAGGATGGCATCCCAGTCCTTCATCCCGTCCTGCGCCTTTTCTAGGAACTTGCGGTGGCTGTTTCGCTTGAGCAACGGCAGGAGCAGGCGCAGCGTCTTCTTTGAATCACCCACCAGCCCTACTTCCACCGGGGTACGCAGTCCGATGCGTTGCGCATTGGAGTCGATCTGCACGCAAGCACAGCTGCCGGGTTCGGGGAGATATTCGATATACGGATACGAGGTGCCGATCATCACCAGCGTGTCGCACTCTTCCAGCACTTCCTCAGAGGGCGCAGTTCCAAGCAGGCCGATTCCGCCCGTTGTGTATGGAGAATCGTCCGGGACGCACCCTTTGCCCAGCAGGGGTTTTACAATCGGCGCGCCCAGCGTCTCCGCCAGTTGCAGCAGCTCATCGCTGGCCTGCAGGGCACCCTGTCCGGCAAGAATCGCAATCCGCTTGCCGCGATTGATCAGCTCGGCAGCCGCCTGCAACTCCGCATTGGAAGGCACATTGCCCGAAATCGCTCGACGCGTCGAAGTGTGGTTGGGCTTGTTGCGCTCTGACCGGCTTTGCTTGATCGGCTGCTGCTGCACATCGATTGGTATCGTGATGTGAGCGACACCCCGTTTGTCAATCGCCGATCGGATCGCAAGATCCACCACCGGCTCCATGTGTGCTCCGCTCATCACGCGGTTGTTGTAGCAGGCGACATCGATGAAAAGCTTGTCCAGCTCCACGTCCTGCTGCGAAAACGTATTGGTCACATCGTTGTACTGCATGCCGGTGATCGCGAGCACCGGCTGCTGGTCGAGCTTCGCATCGTAAAGGCCGTTAAGAAGATGAATGCCGCCCGGGCCAGATGTTGCCAGGCAGACGCCAAGCCTCCCGGTGAACTTTGCGTAGGCGCACGCCATGAAGGCGGCAGATTCTTCATGACGAACGTGAATGAAGCGAATCTTGTCCTGCGCTTTACGCAGGGCCTCGATAACTCCGTTGATACCGTCACCCGGCAAACCGAAGATAGTATCTACTCCCCAGTCGATAAGTCGCGCCACGAGAATGTCCGAGGCATTCATGCACTCTCCCTTGAAGAATGTGATCCAGCCAGTCAGTGCAGCAACTGGTGTGCCTGTTTACTAGGACGCCATCGCAGCGGGAAAAGGTGTACGTGCAGTTGGCGAGAAGGGCACTACTTCGCACGAGCGCTTCGCCGCCCGTAGCAAACCATGACTGCGGTACAAAGCGCGGTAGCCGTGCACCAGGAGCATATTTGCCGAAAGGTAATAAGCTGCCGTGTGACATTTGTTGCCGCTGCGGCCGCGTCCGCCTTGAGCTTGGCGCGAAGCAGGGGCTTCGCGTATGACTTGTGCCGTGCCGCTAACAGCAATCCGAGTGTGATCCCATAACTACTCAGCCCGAGCAGCGCATCCGGTACGCCAAAAGGATGTGCCATGCGGGAAGTTGTAATCCGATCTGAATCAAAGACTCCTCCAGGCGGATCGGGCAGGTGCTTAATCAACCCGATTTGACGTGCAGCTACCGGCAACAGGGAGAGGATTGCTCCAGCTGTTGCCACGACGGCTGCATTCGAGGCAGCCCGGTCACGCGAATTCATCTCCCCGGAACTCATCTCTACCGAGACTTCACTTTTTGGGTGGCCATCGCCGTCACTCCGGCTGCCGCAAGCGCAGCTGCCCCAAGGACAAACCAAATCCGATTCAAAGAGAGAGAAACTTCTATGCTCGTGCGTTTCGATCTGCTATCAAACCTGCCCCGCGTCCCATCGACACCCGGGACATATTCGTACAGGTTGTCAGGAGCATTCGGATCCCGTGGCTCATCCTCAATCTGCTGTGACTTGTAACCGGTCCTGCCGAGATAGCGGTCCAGCATTCCGGGAACAAATTTCTGTCCCACGATCGCCGCAACGGTCGACGTGCCTACCCAGTACTCGCGGCGCGGCCGGTGGGCTTCCGCCGCGGCCACGACAACGCGCGCAGCGATCTCCGGCTCGAAGATCGGCGGAACCGGCTGCGCATTATTTGGCAGGCGGCTCTTCACCCAGTAGAACTGCCAGGTATTCATCGCCGGCATATGCACCTGCGTCAACTGAATCCTGCTCTTGTCGTGCAGCAGCTCGCATCGCAAAGAATCCGTGAAGCCGCTGATGGCATGTTTGCAGGCGCAGTAGGCCGATTGCAGCGGTATCGACCGGTACGCAAGCGCCGATCCGATCTGAACGATCGTTCCCCTGTCCCTCCTGCGCATCCGACGCAGCGCCGCCATCGTTCCATGGACAAAACCGAGATACAGAACGTCAGTTACACGTTTGTAGTCTGCCGCTTCCATCTCTACGACCGGCGAGAAAACGCTCACCATGGCGTTGTTCACCCAAACATCTATGGGACCAAGCTCTTGTTCGACGCGCTCTGCAGCCGCTTCTACAGTAGCCGCATCCGATACATCGGTCGGAATGGCGAGGCCCTCACCGCCTCGCATCCGGCATTCTTCTGCCGCTGCATCCAGGGCTTCAGGATTGCGGGCCAATAATGCAATCTTCGCGCCGCGTGCGGCAAAGGCGTGCGCAATTGCACGGCCCAGGCCTGCAGAAGCTCCGGTGACGACAACCACCTGTTTCTCCGTTGTGTGATTTTTCATTTCCACCTGTTGCGCAGGTTCAAATCTGTAAGGATGATTTCTTTGCGCTCAGTGGGTAGGATGCGCAAACGAATGCCACATGTTGGCGCGCTTCGCCTGACTCAGGTGGTAGTTCGCTTGAAAAGATAATCGAGGCCGCCTATTCGAAACCAGCGATAGCCGTACGGCTCCATCAGTACACAATGCCGGTTGCCCTTGTCCGGATGGCTGTGATCTTCCGAAAGGAGGTTGACCAGAATGCGTTCTTTCGCTCCTTCGTAATCGACGGAAAATCGTACCTCTTTCGGTTCGGGATGAAGGTTGTGTATGAAAAGCACGGCATTATTTTTCCAGTCATACCGCATGACCAGGATCTCCGGATTTCGCGTGCGGATAAATGAGAAGTCTCCCCAGCTAATCTCCGGAACTTCTTTGCGCATTCGGATCATGCGTTCCATCCAGTTGAGAAGCGAGTTCGGATCACGGCGCTGTGTCGCCACATTCACATGTTGATAGGCGTACGCGCCGTCATCGATAACAGGCTTGATGGGGCGATCGCTCTGCGTGAACCCCGCGTTCGGTTCGGTTGACCACTGCATTGGAGTGCGGGCACAGTTTCGCTCCGGCAGGTCGAGGTTGTCTCCCATTCCAATCTCGTCGCCGTAACGAAGAACGGGCGTGCCCGGCAAGGTCAACATGAGGCTGTAAGCAAGTTCCAAGCGGCGCCGGTCTCCATGCAGCATCGGCGCGAGCCGGCGGCGGATTCCACGCTGATACAGTTGCATATCCGGATCTGGCCCAAAAGCGTCGAAGACCGTTTGGCGTTCCGTTTTGCTGAGGCGTCCGAGGTCCAATTCATCATGATTGCGCAGAAACTGTCCCCACTGGGCGTTGGCCGGCCTCTGCCTGGTTGCGTTCATGGCCCCAACCAGGGGCTGAGAATCGCTGCTCGCCATTGCCAGAAAGAGATGCTGGTTTACCTCGAAGTTGAACATCATCTGAAGGCGCTCGCCGGCCTTGCCGAAATACTCCATGTCGGTGTCCGGCAAAACATTTGCTTCGGCCAGGATGATGCCCTCACCCTCCCTCCAGTTCAGAAACTGGCTGAAGGTTCTGAGCATGTCGTACTGCTCTTGGGGTTTCTTCGCAACGTTTGCACCTTTCTTTGCAATCACAAATGGAACCGCATCCATTCGAAATCCGGACACGCCGAGCTGTAACCAGAAGCCCATGATCCTCAGGATCTCGGCCTGGACCTCGGGGTTCGCGGTGTTCAGATCGGGTTGAAAGCTGTAGAAGCGATGGAAGTAATACTCTTTGGCCACCGGGTCATACGTCCAGGTGGATTTCTGGACACCAGGAAAGCTAATTCCTGAAGCAGCATCGCGCGGCTTTCTCTTTGACCACACATACCAGTCGCGATATTTGGATTTGGGATCGCGTCGCGCCTCCTGAAACCACGGATGCTCGTTGGAGGTGTGGTTGACCACAAGATCGATCAGCACGCGCAGCCCGCGCTGTTTACACGCCTGCATAAACTCGACGAATTCGCCCAGTGTTCCATATCGCTTATCAACGCCGTAGTAGTCCGCGATATCGTAGCCATCATCTTTGAATGGTGACGGCTGAAACGGCATCAGCCAAATCGCCGTAGCACCCATCCCCTGCAGGTAATCCAGGCGACGCATCAACCCTGTGAAATCACCTACGCCATCGCCGTTCGCGTCCATAAATGTTGCGACGGAAAGGCAGTAGATGACGGCGTCCTTGTACCAGAGATCATTAACCATGCGTAGTGTCGTGAAAGCCGATGCCGGAGAACAACTGCATCAGCAATAGTGAGATGCAGGAAAGGAACTTCGTGTAGCAAGCGTTCGCCTCCGGATTTGGCCAAATGACCGGCAGCTCGGACCAGGGACCTAGAAATCTGTTGGCGGGATGGCGAGCCAATAGTGGAATGATAAAGGACGTTAACGTTCACAAGTCGTCGCCGAAATCACAGTGATCGTCGAACAATGGAGATGAGGGAGCAATTGCCTGGAAACCCGGCAGACACGATCACGCGGGCACCTCAGGACACAATGAACATGAAGCGTTCGATTGCCTATGGCATCGTGGGTCAATGCAAAAACGAGGCTTCTCAGAAGCCGGTTCCAGTCCATTCGATTCTGGCTGCGGCGCTCATCCTTTGGAGAGATCATTGCAAATACCGCGAACAGGAGGACTGGGTCTTTGCCAATGAACATCATCACGGTCGCCATCCATATTGGGGTCAAGCAATCCTTCGAAGAATTGTCCGGCCTATCGCAGAGAGAATTAGAATTCGGAAACGAATTGGAGGGCACACGTTTCGCCACACCTACCCGACGCTGCTCAGGAGCGTGGGAACGGAATTCAAAGTCATGCAGGAACTCTAGCGGCATTCCTCGCTACGGTCCACGATCGACATTTACACCCAGGCGGTCACGCTGGCTAAGCACGCGGCACAGCCGCGGTCTTGACTCTCATTTTTCCCGCCTAAGCGGATTTCAAAGATCAATCAGCGGAGCAAGACGAGAGTGAGTCAGGAGTGTCGCATGGGTGCCTCAAATCAAGCGATTTGAGGGTGCAAAAAGGGCACCAAATCGTGTCCTTTTTGCACCCAAGAATACAAGGCGAAACCCTACGCAAGTTGTTGGTTCTATATTGACGTCCCCGACGGGATTCGAACCCGTGTTACCGCCGTTAAAGCGCAAACCTAATCCATCGAAATGCGATTCGGCTGGGATGACTGCCCGTTAAGTCTGCTGGTAATTGTGTCTGGGTCACGAGAGTCTCCCTACAGCATCTCTCGAAACGGAGAGGGCCACCACCAATAGTCGCCGAGATCCGTTACTTTTCAACTCGACGTGGAAACAATTGGGATTAGGAAATATTTAGTCTCAGGCGCGCATGCTTTCTGAGCTATGTCGCGTGGGAACGATTGAGACGCGCGAACAGAGTCCGGTCTTCGGGTTCCCGGCGCAAACCTGTCAGTCCCAGAATCTTCAGGGCTATCTGACGACTTTAGGGCAAACTGCTCATCGACCTATTGAGATTGATCTGCGTGCGGGCAAGTGGCCGAAAAACCGGCTTATCGGACACTTGAATCCAGACCGACTTCTGTTCACACCTTTGCCCAGACAAAAAATGCGGTTCCGGAGTGGCTTCCTTTCCTCATTCATTCCCATGAATTCCGAGTTGCTCCCGCAGATGCTTGGTTGATGCCTTGCAGTTATCAAGTCTTTCGAAATAAGTCTTGGACATTTGTTTAAAATGGGGCCATTGTGAGGAAAAGGAGGCCGCTATGGCACGCCCATTACCCCCTGTTTCCTCCCAAATTGAAGCCAACGGCAGGTTCGGTGTTCCGGAGTTCGAGCCTCTTCTCAACAGCGAACAGGCCGCGCAGTTACTGCAGATCCATCACAAAACATTGCAGAGGTTAGCGCGGCGTGGCGAGATTCACGGATGCCACGTGGGAAAGCTGTGGCGGTTTAGAGCATCCGACTTGAACGATTGGCTTCACAGACAACGGGCAAGTTAGCTGATCACATAAATACCCGTTCGCTCTGTCTTGACCCACTGTCAATATCCTCGCGTACTGGTTATCCTTGAAGATAGCCAACCGCTCCCGTGAATGGAGGAACCATTGAAATTCACGAGAGATCGCTATCAGCACGGCTCCCTGCGCCGGGTCCGCAGAGCAAACGGACCTGATGTTTGGGAGTTCAGATTTAGCAGTCATGAGAATGGCATGCGTAAGCAGCGCCAACTAACCCTCAGTACGAAGAGGTTTCCGTCTGAGGCAGCGGTATGTAAGAAGGTTGAGTCTTTGGTTCTTAAGCTGAATTCTGGCAGTTCTGCTTCCGCGATTCAGGAGCCCACCCTGGCAGCGGTAATGGAAGTCTATGCACGCGATGAGATGCCAGATCGGCCGAAGAGCCGGCAAAACTATCGTCTATTGATGGATCGACATATCCAGCCCAAATGAGGATCAATGGTCATCTCCGAAATTCGGCCTCATGCGGTTGAACTCTGACTCAAGGAACTGCATTATTCACCGGAGACCAAAAGGCATATCAAGAGCATGCTTTATAGGCTGTTCGAGGCGGCAATGAAGCGAGACTGGTTGGAGGCTCAGTGAAATCCTATGAGTCTCGTCCGAGTGAAAGGGAGAGGCAGGATCGTTGAGAAAGTCGTGCTAACACCCGAGCAGATGTTGGTCGTGCGTCAGAATCTCGAAGATCCATTTCTCTTGATGACAGAACTCGCGTGCTATCTGGGCCTTCGCATCTGTGAGGTGCTCGGGTTGATGTGGGAGGACTTCGAACTGACAACAAGAATTCTTTCGATCAGACGGTCGGCCGTCGACGGTGTAGTCGCTGACGTTAAAAGCGAAGCATCGCGCGATGTCATCCCACTGAGCAAGGATTTCACTGCCTTTCTTTTGCGATGGCAGCAAGTCGCGCCATATTCCGAGGAGGGATGGATGTTTCCAAGCGTCGTGACAGGCCGACCGTATCACGCGGGAATTTTGATGCGCCGACATCTGAAGCCGCTGGCTTCAAAGCTCGGCGTTTCGCGTCTTGGCTGGCACACTTTTCGCCACACGTTTCGCAGTTGGCTGGATTCAGTGGGAACCGCGGTCGGAGTTCAGCAGAAAATGATGCGGCACGCCGATGTCACGACGACCATGAATGTGTACGGAAAAGCGATGATGGACAGCAAGTTGGAAGCCCACACAAAACTGCTCGAATACGCTAGAGTGGGGTTGATTGGGGTTGCGGGTCAGAGGCCGATAGGGTTAAGCAATTGATTCTAATGGTCGGGGCGGAGGGATTCGAACCCCCGACCCTCTGCTCCCAAAGCAGATGCGCTACCAGACTGCGCTACGCCCCGACTCTTGTTGATTGTATCGCAGCGATGGCCTGTTCAAGCCTGCGCGGCGCGCTTCAGACCTGCCGAACGAGCCAGCCAAGCAGCCAGGCAATCGCCACGACGGGAATGGCAAAAATCACGATCAGAACGGCCGCCATGCTTAAAAGAAACACATAGTCCTTCCACGTATGCTTATGCGGCTGCCGCAAATGCCGTGTCATCAGCGCGTAGTTACGGCGATTTGCCTTCCAGGCAATGTCGAATGCGTCGCCTATGAATGGAATTGTCCCAACCAGCACATCGATGGCGAGATTCACCACCATGCGGACGAGGGCGATGTAAGGTACACCGCGAAACCAGGCCGCGATGATGATGATGCAGGACGCGAGCCCAGCCAGAACGTCTCCCAGACCGGGGATGAGGCCAATGATCCCGTCGAGGCCAAAGCGGATCGAGGTGCCCGGCACGCGAAACCAGTCGTCGAGAATGTGCGCGAGCAGATCGAGATTTTCATCGGCAAACCAGGCGGTTGCTACCCTGGACCGGGGATGGATTGACGCCTGCTCCGGCGGCAAAACTTCGGGTTTGGAGGATGGCGTCATTTGTGCGCGATATCCTTTAGATGCAGACGAGCGGCGGGGCCAACGAGGATGCACCGCGCCATTCGAAAATGCTACAATCACACATTGTGCGGCGGCTATAGTTCAGCGGCAGAACGCCTGACTGTGGCTCAGGATGTCGTGGGTTCGATCCCCACTAGCCGCCCCAAAGACGCATCGATATGTCGTCTGCCGATGGATTGAGCACAATGACAAGCGACATCTTTGTGGGCTGTTCGGGCTGGGCTTACCCAACCTGGAAACCGGAGTTTTACCCGCCTTCCGTTCCCGCCAAAAAGCTGCTCGAGTACTACGCCACCAGGCTGAACTCCGTTGAGGTTAACTATACCTTTCGCAGTTTGCCGTCCACAACGACCGTGGACTCGTGGCTGGCGGCGACCGGCAGCACGTTTCGATTTTCCTTCAAAGCTCCACAGCGCATCACGCACATTCTTCGCTTGAAAAACTGCAGCGAAGCTCTGGACCGGTTTGCACGGTCGATTGCACCTGTTCAGGAGGCCGGCCGCCTCGGTTTAGTCCTCTTTCAACTCCCGCCGAACATGAAGGCCGACGCTGAGAGACTGTCGAGCTTTCTTAGCGATGCCAGGCGAATTGGCTACCGCATCTGCTTCGAATTCCGTCACGAATCGTGGTTTGGTGAGTCGATCTACTCTCTGCTGCGCGAGCACTCAGCGGCACTTTGCCTCGCCGAAAGTGACGAACTGACTACGCCCGGTGAAATCACTGCTCCTTTCATCTGCTATCGGCTGCGCAAATCAGACTACTCGGAAGCCGACCTGGCGGCCGTTCAGGAAAATCTGAAGACAAAGGCGAAGCAAGGCGACGTGTATGCGTATTTCAAACACGAAGAAGAGCCGAGCGGCGCTCTTCATGCGGCGGCGGTTCTCGATGGATTGCGTAACGTATGAGGACCATGGCCACATCGGCGCCTGAAGAGAATGCTACTTCCCGGCTTAGCGGATTCACTCCGCGGCGGTTTTTGCGCAATGGTCATCTGCAAACCCTTGCCGGTAATTTTCTTCCTCGGAAACTGTCCATCCCCGACCCTGCACCTCTTGTCGTTGAAGTAGAGGGACCAGGCGGCGGATACGGCCCGACGTCTGTGCTCTGCCTTTGTCACTGGCAGCCGCCGGAGGTCAGGCGACAGCGGCTTACTGTTGTTATCGTGCATGGCCTGGAAGGATCGGCGCATTCCCAATACGTGCTCGGCAATACTTCCCGCTCACTCGCCGCGGGCTTCAACGTCGTTCGGATGAACATGCGCAGTTGCGGCGGCACTGACGAGCTATCGCCGACCATCTACCACTCCGGTCGTTCGGAAGACGTGGCCGCAGTAGTAAGCGCCATCATCGAATTGCACGATCTCGAATCGATCGCTCTGGTTGGCTATTCTATGGGCGGGAACCTTGTGCTCAAGTATGCCGGCGAAGTCTCGACCTCACCACCGCGCCAACTGCGGGCGGTGGTCGGCATTTCGCCACTGATGGATCTCGCTGTCTCCTCCGCCGCTCTGCACGAAGCACAGAATCGGCTTTACGAATGGCACTTTCTTCGCTCCATGCTGGCGCGAGTACGCCGCAAGGCTGTTCTCTATCCGGGAATTTACTCTACGGATGATCTTGAGGAGATTCGCAGCATGCGGCTGTTCGACGAACACGTAGTGGCACGCTACGGAGGCTTTGCCGGCGCCGACGATTACTACTACAGCGTTGCAAGTTCAAAATATGCCGCGAGTCTTCGCATTCCCACTCTGATTCTGCATTCTGTCGACGATCCATTCATTCGCATGCTGGCGACAACTCGCTCGGCGCTGATCGAGAATCCTGATGTGACATATGTTGAAACGCAGCACGGAGGCCATTGCGCTTTTCTCACGAGCGCGAAGAATGGCGACGGACGCTGGGCAGAGACCGCCCTTGGCGGATTTCTGCTTGAGCAGGCGAATGGAAGCTGACTGGGCCGTTGAGGTGGGAGCCGATCTGCCGTCGATCGATGTTCCCTGGGAAGGCTTCGTCGATCTCCGCCGCAACCCGGGTGCTGTGGTGGATATCGAAGAGGCTATAGGCTATTCTGCACTCCGGCAAGCTCTCATTGCGCTGAATTCGAGCGACTCACCGGTTTTTACATCAAAATGCGATGTCTGGACCTTGGCCGCCTCGGAGATTGACCCGGATGAATTCGGCGCGCAGGCCGCCGATGCCATCACCGGCTGCGCTTCGTATATTGACATGGTGCTGCGTGATCGGGAAAGGCTGAGTTCGTTCGATTTTCAGGAACGCCAGGTGCGGGATCTCGCTCTGCAGATGCGAAGGCATATCGTATTGAATGGCCGAGTTGACTTGACTCTCAGGGCGGCGAACGTTGATTCATCCAGCGGCTACGGCGTCACCCTCCACGCAGCCGGTTGCGGGGCAGATGCGCAATCGGCGGAAGCCGCCTGGCAGGCTGTCCTCCGCGTCGCGATTGCGACTACAATCAGTGTGAGTGCTTCTCACGGCATGGGCGAGTAGCTCAATTGGATAGAGCACGAGCCTTCTAAGCTCGGGGTTACAGGTTCGATCCCTGTCTCGCCTACCAAATCGGCGCCGAAAAAATTGAGGGCAACCCTATGTGATTGATTTTACTGGCGTCCCCGACGGGATTTGAACCCGTGTTATCGCCGTGAAAGCCCGCCAGACTGAGGTAACTCTTTGAAACTTAAGGGAACGGGTGGCTCCCTCAGTCCCTTAAAATCTCCCTCGGCTCACGTTATTGGACGGCTATTGGACGGCAGACGTTGCGTGCATCGGATGTCCTATGTCGGCGTGCAGATGTCCCCCTGTTGCCCAACCGTCTTCGATGAGCGATTTGGTCTGTACGCAACACCTGAAGACATTCATACCGTAAGCCGTAACGCAAGTGAGATGAAGTCAACGAAGTATCCTTTCCATCGCTTCGCGCTCGGAAAGTAGGCAACTTTGGGCGCACGAGTTCGCCGGTGTGGCCCTCTCGACGGCGAAACAAAGCACAATTGTCCTGCCGGCATCCATCTTGGTGCCTGGAATCTATCATCTTCGACTCGATGGGGGTCCAAGAATGGACAGTTGGCGGATTGCGTGATCCAGTATGGTCTTACTTCGAGCCCGGTGGCACAATGCCGTTCATGCGCAGATACTCGACCATCTGCCCATAGTGGTCGAATCCGTGCGCAGAGATAAAAGATGCGATGACCGACCGCGTGTGTAGACCGTCGACACCGTCAATAGCAGCGTAGGCATTCTCGGGAGTAATCGTCGCGAGCGCCTTGTGTGCATAGGCGAAAGAATCCGCAGCAGCCTTCAGGAGTTCCTCCTTCGTCGTCAGACTCTGGATGCTTTTTGGGTCAACGGGCAACTTCTCTCCGAGAATCTTCGAAGCAAAGTAGTAGTTCGCCGTCGTGACATGCGACATTTCCTGGGCGAACGTGCGAACCCCGTGATACTTCGCGCTCTGCGAGGCCGTAAAGGTTGCCGCAGTAGGCGCAAAGCCGTACTTGTCCGCAGGCATTGCCTGCGCGACTTCCATAAACTCATGCTCGAAGAGGTTCAGCAACTCATCCTGCGCCTGCACCGGTGACATCTGGGTGCCGGCGGCCACCTTCGCACTTGTTGAATCCGTTTGCGCAGAGCACGCCAGCGTACAGCCGCCTAGAATCAAAGCGGTACAAACATACCGAAGACGCATGGATAACCTCACTAGCAAATTTGCCCAACAGTCTAGCAGACGCTTGTGGCTCGCATTTCCAATGATGCAAGCGCTATCAGAAACCTCGCGCGATGAGCCTAAACCTCGGATGTCTACGCGCGAGTTGAGGCGGTCCTGCAATCTCCGACGTGCGCGACCACAGTGTTATCGGCAGGACCGATCATCAAAAACCCGTGAGGCGTGCCGTTTTATCACGCCTCACGGGTTCGTGTTCGCAACCGTGGGTGCGGTCGCGTCTGGGGAATTTAAACCGAGCAGAGGCCAAGCACATACCCATGGAGCGAGTGCCTTTATCGCTGGAGTCGACCGGGGCTAAATCCCTGCGAAGAGTGGCAGGCATTCGCGGGCACAGTGGAATGCGGGTGTGTACGTGCGAAATCTGCAACCGACTCGCCGATCTCCTCGCTTGCAGGGGTTAATAGAATGGCGTGGATCTTGCCCGTATCCGGCCCGGTGAGCACCGTTGCCATACCCGAGATTTGTCCGCGCTCGTTGATATTGCTGGCCGCGATGATGAAGAGGTTGGAATCCCTGGAAATGAGCGTGTTCAGGTCGGTCATCACATTGTCCTGCCAGATGAAGCCATGGGACCAGCCGACGGAGTTGAAGGTGCTTCCCACCACTTGGCCCCGGTTGTTGATGCCTGTGGCAAAGGCGGCACCATCTCCCGGCAGAATACCGAGGTTTTTGACTCCGCCGTTCTCCCAAAGAGAGGCAACGATGGTTGAGCCGTCAGTGGTCGAGACATACCCAACCGCCTGGCCGTGGTCATTAATGGCGTAGGCGTCAGATCCAGTGTGTCCGAGGTCCGCAAGCTGGAAGGCAGTGTCGTTTTCCCACAATACGGCGTGAATCGCAAAGCTGGTGCAGGTTCCCGTGGCGCCCACGGCCTGGCCCTGATCGTTGAGGCCTTGCACGAATCCGTCCGGCTCGCCAGACAGCGTAGGAAGAGCTCGGACTTCACCTTTTTCCCACATTACCGGCAATATCGTCGTTCCAGGCTGCTTGCTCGGCGGGCATCCGGAGTCCGGGACCGTCGTCTCCGAAATGCCTACTATTTGTCCGCGGTTATTGATGGCGGCGGCCTGCCCGTTATTTCCGCCCAGCGTCGGGAGAGCCATTATGTGACCGTGCCGCCAAAGAAACCCACGACAGGTTTTTTTCGTGCCAAAGGCGCACATGTCTTCACCGTTCGGATCCAAAACAGATGTTTCGGCCATACCGACAGCTTCCCCGCTATCATTGATCCCGCCATAGTTGGTCCAACTGTTGTCTCCTCCTAGCGTGCCGAGGTCGATGTTGAGTCCGTAGATGCTTATTACCGCGCGGCCGCTTACGATGGTCGTGGAGGTCGAAGTGATGGGCGGGGTTAAAACCCCATCCATGTTCTCTGCCCAGCCTTGATTATTGAGCCCCATGACCATGTTGAAGTTGTCCGTGCTTTTGTTAACGCCCAAATCGGTAATCTTGTAGCTCCGTTGAGCGAACACATTGCTGGCGCAAGCGAGAACAATCGTCGTAACACACGGTATCCAAAAATTGCCCAACTGTTTTAGCGTGTTCATTTCTCCTCATTTCATCAAGATGAAAGTCGCGCGGCGAGATGACTGGCGATTTGCATCACTATCACTCAGCGCTCTAGCAGTGCAGAGCAGAATTGGCACACAACTCCACAAATTCCTGCTAGTGACACTGAAGCATGCCGTGTTCCATGTTCGCGACGATTACGTGACGCAACAGGCTCGACATTTCAGATATCGAAGACGAGTGGCGGATTAACAGCTTTCTGGGACAGTCGCAGAGCGCCTGCAACGGTCGTTTGTCCAACTCTTCATAGACATCGGGGCGGCAGGTTACAAAATTCAAGAACTCCAAGCGGCGAAGAACCAGGCAGATTATTTCGATTGACTAGAGAATCGTTGACATACATACTTGTTGGTATGTTAAGTGGTCACGAAAGAAAACGAAGGGTTCGTGATCCTGAGCGTACGCGGGAACGCTTGCTGCAAGCGGCCTTTCGAGAGGTCCACAGATCAGGCTTCCAGAGTGCCGGGATCGATACAATTCTCGCCGCCACCAACGTCACCAAGGGCGCGCTCTACTACCATTTCGAGAGCAAGGAAGCCCTGGGATATGCCATCGTCGATGAGATCGTCGCAAAACTTACTCGGGACAACTGGTTGCGTCCTCTACTTAGCGAGGGGCAAGCCATCGACATTTTGATCGGCATTGTCCGGCGGATACCATCTCGGCCCGAAGACGTCCGAGTCAGTTGTCCTTTGCTTAATTTGGCACAGGAAATGTCTTCGCTGGATGAGCAATTCCGCAAGCGACTGGAGCGGATCTTCCTTGCCTGGCAGGAAGGAGTTGCTACGCTTTTGCGGAAAGGGCAGTCCGAGGGAACAGTTCGCCGCGACCTGAATCCAGACGAGACTGCCAGCTTTCTGGTGGCGATGGTCGAGGGCACCGCCACTTTGGCAAAGGTTGCTCAAGATGTGAAGGTGTGGGAAGTTGGAATCAGAAATATCGTGCGGTGGCTGAGATCTCTTCGTGTGCCTCGTGAATCGGGGAGAGGCGTACGGCGGATGTCGAAGGAGCATGTTGTAAAACGGCAGCGAATCCAGCTCAAGGGAGGAAAGCGATGAACCGAAGAAGATTGGCAATGGCAGCTTCTCTAAGTTTCGCTCTGATCCTGGGGCTCATTCCGGCGGAGCAAGGGCAGGCACAAGCGCCCCAAACGGCCTATCCGAGCATGGCGCCACTCGATCAGTACCTCATGGCAGACCGAAATGCCGAAATTGCGTTGGCTCGAAGCGCGGCGCCGGAAGCCATATCCCGCGAGGCCAGGATTCTGGTCCTCGGACGCCATGGCTACGAAACTGCAAGCGAAGGCAAGAACGGTTTTGTATGTGTTGTCGAGAGAGGGTGGATGTCGCCTTCCGACGCTCCGCAATTTTGGAATCCCAAACTTCGTGGTCCGATCTGTTTCAATCCGCCGGCCGCGCGATCGGTGTTGCCGACTACTCTTATGAGAACTGAGATGGTATTGGCCGGAAGAACAAAGGCTGAAATCATCGAGGGCAACAAGGCAGCGTTCGAAAAAGGTGAACTGCCACCACTAGAACCCGGCGCGATGAGTTACATGATGTCGAAGGATGCTTATCTGACCGATAACGGCGGTCACAACATCGCCCACTTGATGTTTTATGCGCCTCCGCTGGACGGCAAAGCGTGGGGGGCCGATCTGCCGAAATCACCGGTAATGCTGATTCCACAATTCAAAGACGCTCAACCGATCGACGTCTTTATCGTTCCCGTGGGCAGATGGTCAGACGGATCCATTGCTCCGGTTATGTAGGACCATTTCATGTAGAAGCAGCGACTCAGTCTCGCTTCGGCTGGCAGGAAGTCGAAGCAGGAGAGCAACGCAAGGAATTTCATCATGAGCGCTCGCGGGATTCACGATCCAAAGGGCATTGCGAGTGAAGATGGGTCCTACGAACCTGTCGATACATCATTGCTTCCGGTAACCCGAGTTGATGCTGCAAGCCTCATCCGGGCCTGGCAGCAGTTGGCCCTTATAGCAAAACGACAGCCGCCACGAATCGCGTTCAAGGTAAAGAGCAGAATCTTATTCCTGGAATTGGCTCAGATTGTGGCAGTGCAAGCCGAAGGGAATTACGTTCGGTTGGAACACCGGCCCAATCTCTACTTGCTGCGCGAGTCTCTCTCAACCATGGCTGAGAAGCTCAAGCCCTACGGTTTTATTCGCATCCACCGCTCGGTGGTCGTGAATATTTCAGCGGTGGAGGAGATCCAACCCTTACCGACAGGAGAGTACAGACTGCGTTTAAGAGGCGGGAAGGAATACCTGGTAACGCGTACATACAAAGACAGCCTTAGGGATCTGGCTCAACTGTGGGTGGGTTCCGAGTGCCTTTGCGGCTAGCAGGCAGCCAAAACACCTCGTTATTTGTCCTGTTTCACGACCGTCTAGCGATCCGGCTCGGCGAGTGATAAATCGCCGAGGCACTCAGTGAGTGCCTCGCTCTCTGTTATCACCAGCTGAGACTTGACCTTGTTTTTTGGGCAAGAGGTGGATCGTCCTATCGCTTCACCTGATGCAGAACCACCGAAATGCTGGGACGGGAAGCGCATGTTCCTCGCTAAACTTCTTTGTGGTTTGTGGTGAGACGTACGCTTCAGAGGCTGGAGGCTGGTCCGGGCAAAAAGGACCAGTCCCCTTCTTTGTGACCTGCCCCCAAAATCCGTACAGGTGATTCTGTAAATTTAGCCCGCCGCCGGGGCTGTGGAAAATGTATGGTCCGCCGTCCGATTGCAAGCAGAATCTTTGGCGTGGGTGGATTGGTCTGCGCAAATGTATCCGACCTGTTTGTGGAGCTGAGCTCCTGGCCATGATGGAGTCCGCGCGTCGCTGGTCTACAAAGTGGGTCGAACTTGGATGGGTTCTCATTCCCACACAGACTGGAGCTACGCCGGTTGAGACCGTTCCTCTCACTCATTGATCTGTCTTGCAAACCTGAGGGGGTGAAAACATCGCCGCCGTCGCAGGGTTGGAAAAGTGGGAATCGCGCGTTGTTTGCGGGATTTCCAAACTTCGTGGGAAAGTCGTTGTTTGACTTTTCCAGGAAGTGACTTTTCCAAGCCCGGGTTTCACGCAACTACCAGTTCGGAGGTGCGATAGCGAATGCCCTTGCTCAGAATGGCCCATGCGATCCGCGCCATCTTATTGGCCAACGCAACCACGACAACATTACGGTGCGTGCGTCCAGCCAGGTCAGCGAGCCACGTAGACAAGGCCGACGGGTTTCGTTCCGCTTGCGCCACCACGGATCGGGCGCCATGCAGGAACATACGCCGGAGATAGGGATTTCCTCGTTTGCTGATACCCAGCAGTTTCGTCTTGCCGCCGGTCGAGCACTGACGCGGAACCAGCCCGATCCATGCGGATAGGTCTCGCCCCTTGTGGAAGGTGATGCCGTTGCCAATCGCAGCCACCAACGCGGTTGAAACGAGAGGACCGAAACCAGGAACCTCCATGAGTCGATGGCACGCATCGTCTTCTCTTGCGATGCGTTGAAGCTCGTCGTTCGCCTGCTCGATGCGCCTGTCCAGTTCATCCCATTCCTGCTTCAGTTCCCGCAGTAGTCCATGGAGTCTTGCAGAAACGAAGGCGCCTCCCTCGCGGAGAACTTCCTGTAGTTGCACCATGAGATGCGAAGGGCCTTTCCGAACCGTCATACCACGCTCGAGCAGGAAGCCGCGCATCTGGTTCATGATCGCAGTTCTCCGCGCCACCCAACGATCGCGCACCCGATGCAGTGCCTGCAGATCCAGCTGTTCGTCGGTCTTGATCGGCACAAAACGCATCGTCGGCCGCTGCACGGCTTCTGCAATGGCTTCGGCGTCGAGGTAGTCATTCTTATTCGTCTTGACATACGGCTTCACATACTGAGCCGGCATCAGTCGCACTTCATGCCCCTGCTCGCGCAACGCACGACCAAGAAAATGTGCTCCTCCGCAGGCTTCCATGCCGATCAGCATCGACGATCGGTTGGCCGTGAAGAGCAGTAGTTGCCTACGGGAGAGTTTTCTACGCAGCACAATCTCGCCGCGCCGGTCCAATCCTACGATGTGAAAGGTGGTCTTACTCAGATCAATGCCGAGGGTTGCGATCTCCATGGTGAGCCTCCTGCACAGCAAAATAGCCCATCCGTTCCTGAAACAAACGGCGGACCATTCCAGTAGGGGGAAACGCCGCAGGCGTTTTCCAAGTGGGCGGGGCCCACGTCTTTTCCATAGCTCTGGGCTTTGGCCACGCGCGCAAACTCGTCCGGGGTTCTGTAGCCGAGACTGCTGTGTGGTCGTTCCTCGTTGTACTCCCTCTTCCAGTTAGTTACCTTCCCGCGTGCGTCGAACAGGTTCGCGAACCAGCTGACCCGCAGGCACTCTTCGCGCAGTCTGCCGTGAAAGCTCTCCACATGCGCGTTCTGTGTTGGCTTGCCAGGCTGGATGTGGCGCAGATCGATCTTCCACTCCAGGGCCCAGGCCAGGAAATGACGGCTGGTCAGCTCCGGGCCGTTGTCACAGCGAATTGCCACCGGGCGTCCGCGCATGGCGATGATCTCATCCAGCACCCGCGTCACTCGCCGGCTGGCAAACCCGGTGTCTACTTCCAGCGCCAGACACTCCCGTGTAAAGGCATCCACTACACTCAGCACGCGGATGGTGCGTCCGGCTGCAATCACATCATGCGCGAAATCCAGCGCCCACTCCTGGTTGGCGTCGGTCAGCGCGGGCCGCGGCGAGCCCACACGCACGCAGTGCCTGCGCTTCTTCCGCTTCAGGCACAGCCCCGCCTCGCGATAGACCCGCCACACTCGCTTGTGATTCACTCGCTCGCCTTCCCGTTCCACCAGCACCTGCAATCTCCGATAACCGTAGCGCGGCTTCTCCCGCGCCAGCCGCACCAGTTTCTCTCGCAGTGATTCATCCGATTGCCGAGAGCAATACCTATAGCTCGACACCGCAATCGACATCAGCCCGCACACCCGGCGCTCGCTGGCAGCGTACTGCCCACGCAGCCAGCTGGCATCCGTCCTTCGGTCTACGAGCTCAGGCCGTTTTTTGTGATCACTGCCTTCAGCATCTCCTTGTCCAGGCTCAGATCGGCCACCAGCCGCTTCAGGCGCGAGTTCTCATCCTCCAGCGCTCGCAGACGCTGCGCCTCGCTGACATCCATGCCGCCGAACTTTGCCTTCCATGTGTAGATCGTTGCCTGGCTGACGCCGCACTCGCGGGCCACATCATCTACTGTGCGCCCGGCTTCGACCTGCTTCAGCGCAGCAATGATCTGCGCCTCCGTGTGCCTGCTCTTGCCCATCTTCTTCCCCCTCCGCTTCCAGAAATCCTAATCAGTTCTGTGCGGATCCAGGGGTGCAGGTCATTT
>CAVWLS010000006.1:0-582997 GCA_963755975.1 uncultured Acidobacteriota bacterium | reverse complement strand
GAACAGCGCCGATTCTCGGCACCATGCTGGGAGAGCAAAACACCGTAGGCGCTCTGCAAGGCCGGACGCCGGCCGGCCCTGTTACATTTGGGCGGATCAGCACCGACGACGTAGCTGGAAAGATTTGTGCGTATGTCGGCAACGGGCAATTTACCGACGACCCTCTCGATACATTTGGAACCAAAGCCGTCGTCAAGGTCGAGCGACTCCAGGAACTCTTACAAATCATTTGCCGAAATGGCTTCGAGCATCACGCCGCCATGAACGGCAGCCATTGCGCCTCCGCCGTGCGCGAGGCCCTCGGCAACTATCTTGGTTGGGATGTCTACCACCATTCTGCTTCTCCAGCATTCAGTGCAAGAGTGTGGCCATTCTAAGACCTCGTTTTGATGCAGAATAGACTCTAATGTCCCGAGCCGACGAAATCCGATTGATGACCAAAGTTGCCCGTATGTATTACGACCAGGGCATACGCCAACAGGAGATCACCGAACGACTAAACATTCATCAGTCGACTATTTCGCGCCTGCTGAAACGCGCCCGTGAGTCGAATATCGTACGTATTAGCGTGGCAATTCCGCTGGGAACCTTCTCTGAAATGGAAGAGGCTCTCGCCTCCCGATTCAGCTTAAGAGAAGCGATTGTCGTCGATTCTTCGCAGGACGAAGAACGCCTCGTTCGCGACCTCGGGGCAGCCGCCGCATTTCTTGTGGAAACCAGCGTGAAACCGGGCACAGTGATTGGCATCTCGTCATGGAGCCGCGCGCTGCTTGCGATGGTCGACGCCTTGCACCAGAATGACAATGGGCGTGGCGGCAAGGTCGTTCAAATTCTGGGAGGCGTAGGCAAAGCCGACACTCAGTACCACGCGACCCAACTCGCCCAGGAATTGGCAAAACGTATTAGCGCGACGGCCATTCTGCCCCAGGCCCCCGGTGTCGTAGGGATGGCGGAAGCACGAAGAGTGCTCTCGCGCGATACGTCGGTCCTCGCGGCTTCGGGTTTGTTCGAATCGATAGACCTCGCTCTTGTGGGTATCGGCTGCATGGAGCCTTCGAAGCTGCTGAGCAATAGCGGCAATGTTTTTTCGCCAGCTGAGCGTGAGGAACTCAGCAATCAGGGAGCCGTGGGAGATATCTGCCTACGCTTCTTTGACCAGGAAGGTAATCTGGTCAAATCGCCGCTTATGAACCGGGTCATCGGGATTGAGCTTGACGATCTTAAGAAGGCAAAAGAGTCGTCGGCATCGCGGGAGGAGTCCGCAAAATACCTGCAATTCTTGCTGCTCTTCGTGGCGGTTGGATCAATGTGCTTCTGACTGACCGCTCGACCGCGGAGACGCTCCTGTCTAACAAAGGCGACGGTGCCCTGCCAAAGAATCGACGCAGACCACTAGTCTAAGCCGTCAGGCACCACTCAAACGGTTTGCCGCGCAACGGCAAAATCCTTCCCGCCCCTGGGGCTTGTAACGGAAGAGGCGGAACTTTTGTAGGTGAATGCCAAAAGTAGCTTCTTTGATCCGATTCCACGAGTTGATGCCTCAGAATTCAAAGTTTTAGCATTTAGGCAAGCTCAAACGAAAGGTAGACATCGTAATGAGGAAGCGGCCCCACTCGGTTATGGCGGACTAAGACCTAATCGTGGTCGTCTATGTTCTGAAGAGAGACTTAAGGAAGCCGATGACAGCCTTTTTCTCTTAAAACATCCATTGTTTATCTCTTTGCACTGGCAGGACGTGGCGCGCGAGGCCGTTCGGCCACCTTTCTGACGGTTGCAACAGAGTCTGCAGGTTGAGTCAGGCGCGCCAGATGACACACGATACGAGTCAGCATGGAAAATGCCCCCATCGCGGCCGTCGAGAGGTCAGGATATTCGCCGTTGAACCATGAGGTTATAGCGACGTTCATGATCACTATCGTGAGGTTCGCCAGCAATCGTGGCTCCAGGTCATAATTTGTGGCGCTCTCGAGACGACGAGCAAACGCGTCTGAAACGCTATCCTCGACCTCCCTCAATCGAGACGCGTAAGCTTGTCTGGCCAAGGCACTTCGCTGGGCGATCTCGATTATTCGGCGGGTGAGAGGCTGGGCAGAAATATGCTTAACACCCGAGAGAACCATTTCCCTCACAACTTCGAGAGGTTCGAGTGTTGCCGGGCATGCTGAGATTGCTGAAGTAAGCGCGGCGCCATAGAGCACTACGCCTTGCGCCAACAAATCATCCTTGGTTGCGTAATATCGGAAGAAAGACCGCCTGGACACACCGGCGGCCTGGGCTACCTCTTCGACGGTGGTCTGATCGAAACCCTTCTTTCCAAACAAGTCTATTGCGGCCTCATATATCGCGCCGCGTACGAGTTGCTGTTTGCGAACCTGAAGGGTAGCCTTGCTCACAGTACCTCCCTCATCATTATAGCCACTCTGTGCTACTAGTAGCACTACGTGACATTCGGCAAGGGGTTTCTATCGCTTCCTGCCGCCGGAAGCGCAGAGTCCTTCTGTGAGTCTTTTGGGGCCCAGACTTCATTTGCAATCTCTTGCTAATGACCGATACAGCAGCGTTTCCGTACGTTTACAGCCATAGGCTTGGAGGGGAAGGACAGGCATCCCAAGTCAATGGCCTGAGAAAAGTCCAAAAACATCTCAACTGGTAGCATTCTATGTTGACAATGGCATTCAGTGCCGATTATATTTCCCATATGGCACATTGTGCCAAATTCATCGCAAGAGGCCGAAAACGAATGAGATCCCTACTTCTAGCAGCAGTATTGGCGTCAACCTCAGTTGTAGCGCTCGCGGCAGACAACGCCTCCATCACCGGCAAGTGGACAATTCACAACAACATCGCCGGCAACGAGAGCGACATCGATTGCGCATTTACCCAAGAGGGCGTTGATTTGACCGCCACTTGCAAATCCGAAAACGGCGATGCAAAAGCTACTGGGAAGGTCGACGGGAAAAAAGTCACTTTCACCATCGAGTCTGAATACCAGGGCTCGCCCGTGACTTCGAAGTACACGGGAACGTTTGACTCAGCTACGAACAAGATCAGTGGAACCGTGACTGTAGAGCAATTCTCGGTCGACGGCGATTTCACGGCAGCGCGGGGGAAATGAAAATCGACCTAATTGGCGAGACAGAATCTCAATCATTCTTACGACGTTGACAAGTAAGGAAGTCAGGCCATTCAACTTGATGGGTCCGGGAACGCGTCGGTGCGATCGGCACAGTCAGTGAGCAATGGAATCCGTCTGTGCAGGCCCGAGATGCGTCACGCATTGGCGTCGAAATGTATCTCATTATGAGACGTGGAACAAAAACACGGACACCACTTGCCAGGGCTTCGTGCCTAACAGTAGTAGCACTCTTTGCTGCGACTGCTCTCCCGGCAGTTGGACAGGCAAGCAACGCAGCATCGGGAAGCCGTGCGGTTCAGCTGCCGCTGTCCGGGCGGCAACCGGGAAGCGTGACTGTCCAACAGAGTGCTCCCGTTCCCTCTGGGGCAAGTGCTAATGTACAAGTCCAGATTCAAGGGGGCTTTTCCGGCAGTGTCCCTGGTACCGACGCAATACCGGAGTCGTTTGATCTAACGCTGGCGGACGCAATTCAGCGCGGACTGCGGGCAAACTTAGGCATGATCAGTGCGGATATTTCGGTGCAAGGGGCGCAGGCGCGGCGCGAGGAGGCGCGAAGTGCCTTGTTGCCCAGCATCAGCGTGAATGCCTCGGAGAATGCCGCCAAGCTAAACTTGGCTGCGGAGGGCTTCAGCGCGAGCGCTTTCGGAGACCCATCGCTCAACTTTCCTACATCGGTCGGCCCCTACCATTATTACGATCTTCAGGGTTCGTTGCAGCAGAGTCTTTTGGATGTAACCGCGGTCCGCAATCTCCGGGCACAAGGGAGAGCGTCTGAAGCGGCCGTGTTGCAAGCGCATCAAGGACGCGAGGAAGTTGTACTTGCGGTAACTGGTGTGTATCTGCAACTGATGGCGGATCTGGCTCTCGCGGAGCGTCAGCGGGCCGAAGTTGCCTATGCGGAGGAAAGCTATAAACAGGCCAACGCCCAGGCGGATGCAGGAAATAAAGCCCCGATCGAAGCGACACGCAGCCTGGTCGAATTTCAGACCGAAGAGCAGCGTCTGCGCTCCCAATTGGGAGAGGTAGAAAAGCGGCGCATTCAGCTAGCGCGGTTGATTGGTCTACCGCTCGGAACACAGATTCAGCCGAAGGAGCGGCTGGACGTGCTCGTCGCCCGAATTCCACCACTGCAGGATGTCGTGCAACGTGCCTGGTCCCAACGACTCGATTTGAAGGCGGCAGCGGCCCAACTTCAGTCCGCTGAGGAAGCTCGGAAGGCGGCATCGGCGGAACGGCTGCCGTCCGCTTCATTGAACGGCACGTACGGCATACAGGGTGTCAATCCGAATCAGGGTGTCCCAGTGTTTCAGGCAGCGGTCTCAGTCAATCTGCCGATATACCTGGGTGGCCGAATCGAAGCGGACACCGCGCAAGCGGACGCAGTCGTGAAGCAAAGACGAGCAGAACTTGCCGATCAACGAAGTTCCGTCGAGTCCGACGTACGTAACGCTTATATCGATCTACAGGTGGCAAACGACCAGGTGAAACTCGCCGACAGCAACCGCAAACTCGCCACCCAGACGCTTCAGCAGTCGCAGGACAGGTTCGCTGTCGGAGTCGCCGACTCAGTAGAAGTGGTCTCATCGCAGCAATCGCTTGCCTCAGCGGACTATGACTATGTTAATAGCCTGTTTGCTCAGCATGTCGCGAAAGTTACGCTAGCTCACGCTATGGGGGAAGCGGAGAAGGATCTGCCCGAGCTATTTGAGAGGAAAGCGCCATGATCACCGAAACCGAAAAGATCGATCAGTCAGGTATTGACGATACCGAAGCAGCAACGCCGCAAGCCGGAACACGGCAGCGGCCGGGCCGCCGTGTGCTGTTCATCATCTTGATCATCGTTGTCGCGATTGCCGCTGTCTGGTACTTCTACGGACGTGGCTCTGAAGACACTGACGATGCGCAGGTCGATGGTCATTTGGTTCCCGTCGCATCACGTATCGACGGGACGATTCAGGCCGTCCATGTCGACGATAACCAGACCGTCAGTGTAGGACAACTGTTGGTTGAACTCGACCCTAAGGACAACGAAGTCGCGCTGCACCAGGCAAAGGCGCAATACGACCAGGCCGTTGCTCAACTTACTGCGGCCGGGCCGAATGTCCCGATTACACAGATTACAAATCAATCCGATCTGGACACCGGCGGTTCAGAGGTTGTCGCCGCTCAAGCTGCTTTAGCTGCTGCTCGCCAGGATCTCATCGCTGCGACTGCGAAGTTAAAGGAATCTGAGGCGGTAAATGACCGCATGCAAGCAGACTTTCAGCGCTATCAGACTTTGCTCGACAAGAAGGAAGTATCGCGCGCGGAATACGACCAATACAAGGCCACGGCCGCTGCCCAGATGCAAACCATCGCCGCCAATCAGGCAGCCGTTGATGGAGCTGAAAAAACAGTCGACCAAAGACTGGCTCAACTTGACCAGCAACGAAGCAAGTTACAGCAGACACGCAACAGCGCTCCCTTGCGAGTGGCCATCCGCGAAGCCGATATCAAGAGCCAGCGGGCGAATGCGGAAGCCGCGCAAGCTGCATACGAGAGAGCCGATCTCAACGTGCAGTACGGTAAGATTCTCGCTCCAGTTGCCGGCGTTGTCACAGAACGGAGCGCGGAGCCGGGTGGCCGAGTGTCCTCAGGCCAGCAGCTGTTGATGATCGTCGAGACCGACGATCTCTGGGTCACCGCAAACTTCAAAGAGACACAGCTCGCGCGCATGCGTCCGGGACAGCGCGTGAAAGTCTACGTGGATGCGTTACGTGAGGACTTTTCGGCGAAAGTGGAGAGCATGCCAGGTGTCACGGGTTCGCGCACGAGTGTTCTTCCCCCCGAAAACGCGACCGGAAATTACGTGAAAGTCATTCAGCGAATGCCTGTGCGGATTCGCTTCGATAGCGGCCAGAAGGATCTCGATAAGCTGCGTCCGGGGATGTCGGTAGAGCCAAAGGTTTATGTGGAGTAGTCATGGCTGAAGCAATGGCGCTCGCAATGCCGGCCTCAGACGCTCGCCCTGCGATCAACCCATGGGTGATTGCGATGACGGCCACGCTTGCCACGTTTATGGAAGTGCTCGACTCATCCATAGCCAATGTCGCTCTGCCGCACATGGCGGGCACGATGGGGGCTAGTCCCGAGGAGAGCACCTGGGTGATCACGAGTTACCTAGTCTCGAGCGCGATCGTGCTGCCGATGAGCGGATGGTTATCGAATGTGATTGGGCGCAAGCGCTTCTATATGATTTGCGTCGCCATTTTCACCGCTAGCTCGCTTTTGTGCGGTTTTGCGACGACCCTGCCGATGATGATCGTCTTCCGCATTATTCAAGGGGCGGGCGGAGGCGGACTCGGCCCCACAGAGCAGGCCATTCTTGCGGATACCTTTTCAGCCAAACAGAGAGGCATGGCCTTTGCCATGTATGGCATGGCGGTCGTCGTCGCCCCCGCCATAGGGCCGACTCTCGGCGGATGGATTACCGACAACTACAACTGGCACTGGATCTTCTTTATCAATGTCCCGATTGGCGTCCTTTCTTTGCTCTTGACCAGACGCGTGGTTCACGACCCGGTCTATCTCAAGAATCTGAAACGTTCGACAAAGCGGGTGGATTACATTGGCATGGGCCTGATCGTCGTTGGCGTTGGGTTTCTGCAATTCGTCCTCGACAAGGGACAGGAAAAAGACTGGCTCTCTTCTCAAATGATCGTGGTAAGTCTAACCATAGCGATCGTCGCTCTCGTTGCACTTGTCATCAACGAGTTCTTGCACGAAGACCCGATCATGGATCTTCGGCTTCTGAAGAACCGAAACTTTGCAACCGCGGTGACTTTCAGTTTTGTGCTCGGGATGGTGCTAAACGGAAGTACGATTCTGCTGCCGCAGTTCCTTCAAAACAGTCTCGGATATACGGCATCTCTTGCGGGTCTGGCGCTTTCGCCGGGCGGGATCGCATTGGCGGTGATGATGCCGGTTGCCGGAATCCTAGCAAGCAAGTTCGATCCTCGTGTCATTATCGCCATCGGTTTCGCGGCTACGGCTGCCGGATTGTTCCACGTCACCGGTATCTACTACGGGATCGACTTCGGAACTTTAGTCTCCTACCGGATTCTCCAGGTGATTGGCATTCCGCTGATCTTCATCCCGATTAGCACACTCAACTACGTTGGAGTGCCGCGCGAGAAGTTTAATCAGGTTTCGGGAATCAGCAATTTCACCCGCAACATTGGCGGTGCGATCGGCGTCTCGCTTCTCAGCAACTTCATCACCCGGCATGAACAGATCCAGCGCAATACTCTCACTGCGCATATGAACAACGGGAACCCATTCTTCGTCCGTCAACTCAACGGGCTGACGCACTCCTTCGAGTCGATGGGCATAGGAGCAACGCAGGCGACCCATAAAGCCCTCGCGCAGCTTTCGGCACAAGTAGATCTGCAAGCGAGTGTGCTTGCTTTCAAGAATGCTTTTTGGGTGCTGGGTCTTTTGGTTTTGGTCTTAGTCCCACTGCCCTTTATTATGCGACGCCCCAGCCAGCAGGAAACAGCTGCGGCGGCTGAGGCGCATTGAAGTGGGTGCCGATGTCTGAGGCTTCAGGTCGCTCTGGTGCTCAAAGATATAGACCATGACGACCGTAGACTTTCCGAGGAGATTTTATGAGAAGGCGTGATTTTCTGCAGTTCGGAGCAATGGCGTCGGTGTATCCAATCACTGCCTCTGCCGCCCGCCTGGGTCTTGCAAACCAGGTTGTCGAAACCGAGCCTCAACCGATCACTCTTAATGCCAATCGTGTTATTGGCCCGTTTCCCCACGTCTGGGAGGAGGGCATCGGGTCCGACCGCGCGGTGGAGGGACTTCGTTCTCAGTGGCAATCGGATTTACGGCTTGTTCACGCGGAAACGGGAATCAAGGCGGTGCGTTTCCATGGCGTTTTCAACGATGAGATGGGCGTCTGCCCTGGCCCTACAGACCGAACAAATTTTCTTTACATCGACATGGTTTACGACAGCATCCTGGCTCTCGGCATGAAACCCTTTGTGGAATTAAGCTTCATGCCGGGCTGCTTGGCTAGCGGCAAGACTACCGTGCTTTGGTACAAAGCGAATACATCGCCACCCACAGATTTCGCGAGTTGGGGAAAGCTTGTGCAAACATTCGCTCAACACTTGATTGAGCGATATGGAATTGACGAGGTCCGGCAGTGGAAATTCGAAGTCTGGAACGAGCCTAATATCATTTTCTGGTCCGGTACGAAAGAACAGTATTTCGAACTCTATCGGACTTCCTCACTGGCGCTCAAATCGGTCAGCTCTGAACTGAAGGTCGGGGGTCCATCTACAGCCGAAGCGTCGTGGGTACCCGAGTTTCTCGAATTCTGCTCGGCAAATAACCTGCCGATTGATTTTGTATCGACGCATGTCTATCCTGACGATCCGCAAAGGATTCTCTTCGGTGAGAACAATAAGTATCCATATGAGGAGGTCATCCCCCGGTCCCTCACGAAGGTGCAGGACCAAATCAAGGCTTCCAAAATTCCAGCACTTCCCCTCCTCTTGACGGAGTGGAGTTCGCAAAATCCCGCCTTTATCGCTCACACGATCAAGAGTTGTATCGGTTTGACTTCGATGATGTCCTACTGGTGTTTCGACAGCGTCTACGAGGAGTTGGGAATTCAACGTAACTTTTCGAGTGGCACATACGGTCTCCTGGGCGTTCGGGGAGTGCCTCGCCCGTCTTTCAATACTTTCAAATTGCTCCACCGGCTTGGTGATGTGAGGCTTGACAGCACGGAAGGACCGGTCCTAGCAACGAGGCGAAAAGATGGATCACTCGCGGTTCTGGCATGGAATTTAATTCCCGTCCCAAAAGGGAAACACGGCTCCATGGGAGATCCTTTACTGCAAACAGAAGACGTTTTCACATCCCTGGGCCCGCCGCTCAAAATGAGGATTGCAATACCTCCGGGTCGTAAGAAATCGATTGTCGCGTTGACCAGGGTTGACAGTACGCATGGATCTGCGGCGGGAGCCTATAAGCAGATGGGAAACCCCGCATATCCCTCTGCGTCTCAAATCGACGACCTTATAAAGGCTGCACAGCTGAGGCCCGCAGAGAACCTTTTGGTGGATGCTCAACACTGTGTCTCGTTCAGCATGGACGCGAATTCAGTCGTGCTCTTAGAGATCGCATGATCTTAACGGGCTAGTCATATTGGAGATGAATGGTTGTGATGACAGATTCTGGAGTCGAGAAAACATCGCACCACCAAGTCAAAGGCCGAAGATGTGTGCCAGTTTTGATATCTGGATTTAGGTTTGTCTCTACAACGACACTTCACTAAAGCTTCTCGGTGACTCAATGAAAAGAAACATGCCGCTTTTACTTGTTTTCCTCGCTTCACTCTCGTGGGCCCAGCGTTCCAACGATCCATTACGTAACGGATTTGAAAACCCGCCCGAGGCCTCGCGTCCACGCGTGTGGTGGCATTGGATGAACGGCAACATCACGAAGGACGGCATCAAATTGGACCTTGAGTGGATGCATCGCGCAGGCCTTGGCGGCTTTCAGAACTTTGACGCGGCGTTGTCCACGCCGCAAGTAGTCGAGAAGCGCCTCGCCTATATGACGCCTGAGTGGAAAGACGCTTTCAAATATGCCACCAGCTTGGCAGATCAATTGGGGTTGGAGGAGGCAATTGCCGGTTCCCCTGGATGGAGTGAGACGGGGGGCCCTTGGGTGCCTGCATCGCAGGCCATGAAGAAGTATGTGTGGAGCGAGACGCCGGTGGAGGGTGGCAAGCTGTTCACCGGGATTCTGATTCATCCGCCGTCGAACACGGGCGAGTTTCAGAACCTCCCAATTTCAGATGCTGGTGGACTCTTCAAGTGGCCCTCTGGCACGCCGCAATTTTACGCGGACAGCGCCGTAGTCGCGTTCAAGATTCCCGAAGGCGAGGCGAAAGCCGACCTCTTGCAGCCAAAAATCACGGTCAGCGGTGGCACGATCGATCCTTCGCTCTTAAGCGATGGCGATCTGGTTAAGAGGGTTGTGATTTCGCCAGGAAAAGACGATGACAAGCCTTGGATCCAGTTTGAGTACCCGCAGCCGCAAAGCATTCGCGCCATGACAATTGTTGCCGCGCCTAGGGGGGCGTTTGAGATGTGGACGCCCCTGTCGGGCGATAGCGGCAATGCACTGGAAGCGAGCGACGATGGGCAGAGTTACCATGCCGTGTTCTCGATGCCCAAGGGTGGCACGACGGAACACACGTATGCGTTTTCACCTATAACGGCGAGATATTTCCGAGTGAGCTTTAAGGCGAAGCCAGAGGTTTCCATCGCGGAGCTGGTACTGATACCGGGCACACGCGTCAACCACTTCGAAGAAAAGGCTGCGTTCGACGCCGTACCGGACCTCTACCAGTTCGCCACTCCGGATTTTGAGGCAACCGATGTCATTGCCAAGTCCGATGTGGTTGACCTTACCGCGAAAATGCACCCCGACGGCACGCTCGACTGGACCCCACCGCCAGGCCGCTGGGTTGTACTCCGTATCGGCTATTCGCTCCTCGGCGTCACGAATCATCCGGCGACCAAGGAAGCCACTGGGCTTGAGGTGGACAAGTTCAATTCCCGATACGTGAAGAACTATATGGACGCCTATCTGGACAGCTATAGGGAAACAGTAGGCGCCGGCATGATGGGCAAGCGGGGCATCCGGTTTGTGATCACCGATAGCTGGGAAGCCGGCTCGCAGAACTGGACGGACGACATGCTCGCGCAGTTCGAGAAGCGCCGCGGCTACGATCCGCATCCGTGGCTGCCGGTCCTGGCAGGGCGGGTGGTCGAGAGTTCACAAGCCAGCGATCAATTTCTTTGGGACCTTCGCAAGACGATCGCCGATCTAATTGCCGACGAACACTACGGCCAGATCGAGGCTTCGCTCAAAGAACGCGGTATGGGGCACTATGGCGAGTCGCACGAAACCGGACGGGTGATGGTCGCCGACGGCATGGAAGTGAAGAAGCTCGACGACATCCCGATGAGCGCAATGTGGGTGCAAAAACCGGGCGTGAACAAGCCTATGTATGGGTACAACGCGGACGATCGGGAGTCCGCTTCCCTAGCTCATATCTATGGCCAGAACATCGCTGCAGCGGAATCCCTGACGTCTTGCAACACTTCGACGGCGTGGGCTTGGTCTCCGGCGACATTGAAGCCCACTGCCGACCAGGAATTTTTGAACGGCATCAACCGAATTGTCATCCATGAGTCAGCGCACCAGGCTCTCGTCGGAAAGGTTCCCGGGATTACTCTTGGGCCTTGCGGACAGTGGTTCAACCGAAACGAAACCTGGGCCGAGCAGGCGAGTGCGTGGACGAGGTATTTGGCACGCAATTCATTCTTGCTTCAACAGGGGCACTTTGCTGCGGACATTCTCTATTTTTACGGAGAAGACTCTAACGTCACTATTCTCTTCGATAAGAAGGCACCCGACCTGCCCGCCGGCTACAACTTCGACTACATAAACTCTGATGGATTAATCCACGAGCTCAACGTGTCTGATGGGCGGATCACCACGAAGAGCGGCATGAAGTATCGGGTGCTCGTGCTTGATCCAAACAGCCAGCACATGTCGCTTCCGGTTTTGCGGGCTCTGTATGCCTTGGTTCGGCAGGGAGGCGTTGTGGCGGGGCCCAAACCAATTGAAGATCCGAGCCTGGCCGACAATATGGCTGACTTTCACAAGCTGAGTGACGAATTGTTTGGCGCCGGCAGCGGTACTCAGGTGGTTGGCAAAGGCAAAGTCTTTGCAGGCCAGACTGCCGAAAGCGCCTTGAAGGCAATCGAGGTCACTCCTGACTTTACCTACACCAAGACAACTACCGACTCTGAAGTTTTGTTTGTTCATAGAAAGCTTGCGAATGGCGATATCTACTTCCTGGACAACCGCAGCGACCATGACGCAGACGTACAGGCAAGTTTCCGCATAACCGGCAAGGCTCCTGAGTTGTGGTATTCGGAGACCGGCAAGATTGCGCCAGTTTCCTATGCGATCGAGGGCGGCCGTACGGGAGTGCCACTGCATTTTGAACCCTGGGGCACGGTATTTGTGATGTTTCGCGAGCCGACACAGGTAAAGTCGAAAGTGCTCCCTAAGCCATTGGAAGCAACGCTCACAACCGTAGACGGACCGTGGAACCTAAGTTTTCAGCGGGACCGTGGAGCGCCTCCCGCCATCAAGTTGGACAAGCTCATCTCATGGAGCGACAGCGCTGACTCGGGCGTGAAGTATTTCTCCGGAACCGGCACTTACAGCAAGACCATTCAGGCGCCAGCGAATTGGTTTGCCGCCGGCGGGAAACTTTGGATCGATCTCGGGGATGTAAAGAATCTGGCCGAGGTGATAGTGAATGGCAAGTCGCTTGGAATCGTGTGGCATTCGCCCTACCGGGTTGATGTGACGAAGGCTCTAAAGCCGGGAGCGAACGATTTGACGGTCAAGGTTATCAACGCGTGGGTTAACCGGCTGATTGGCGATCAGCAACCGGAGACAAAAGTGAAATACACTTTCGCAACGATAAAACCTTATAACGCGACTTCCGCGCTACAGGCCTCGGGTCTGCTCGGTCCAGTCACAGTGGTACATGAGTCAGGGAAGTAAAACGCGCCATATCCGAAGACCTACCATTAGAGCCAAGAGGCCAATTTATTTAATCGCTCTGGCAGAAAGCCAAATGATGAAAAAGCTTCCAAGAACTCGGATTCTGCTACACGGCTTAGGAATAATCTCGCTGCTTCTAGCGACACACCCGCTTGAAGCGAGATCGGCTTCGTCGCCCCGAACGATTATTTCGGCAGATGCCGACTGGAGATTCGTTCTTGGCGATCCTGTCGGTGCAGAGTCACCAACCTTTAATGCACAATCTTGGCGCACCCTTTCGCTTCCGCACGACTGGAGCATCGAGTCGCCCCCTGCAGAGAAGAATCCGACCGGAGCGGGAGGGGGATACTATCCAGCTGGAATTGGGTGGTATAGAAAATCGTTTACTGCTCCGGCAAGTTGGAAGGGGAAACACGTCACCCTTGAGTTCGACGGAGTTTCTGGGGATTCGACCTTCTATCTCAACGGCAAGAAGCTAGGGACTCATCCCTACGCATACACCAGCTTCCATTTCGATATCACCGACCAATTGATTCTTAAAGCTACAAATGTGTTGGCTGTCTGCGCAGATAACTCCTTGCAACCAGCGAGCCGCTGGTACAGTGGAGCGGGCATCTACCGGCACGTTCGCGTCGTCATTTCTGACCCAGTTCACATCGCCCCCTGGGGAGTCTTCGTGAGCACCCCCGGAGCTTCTTCGGCATCCGCCAAGATCATCGTAAAGACGCAAATCAAAAACGAAACGGTGGAAGCCAATTCAGTTTCTGTCAAAACGACGTTGTTGGGTCCGTCGGGGGCGAAACTCAGCGAGCCCGACAAGACAGTCGCGCTTCAACCTGGTGAATCAGCCGAGACAGAGCAAGAGACGACTATTAACCAACCGAAACTATGGTCGCCTCAAAGCCCCGCTCTTTACCGTGCAGTCACCCAGATTATGAGGAACGGAAAACTCCTCGATGAGGTTGAGACCTCGTTCGGAGTTCGGTCACTCGCGTGGTCGGTCGATAAGGGGCTTCTCTTAAACGGTTCCCCGATCAAGCTCGCCGGCGGCAGCGTTCATCATGACAACGGACCCCTCGGTGCAGCGGCTTTTGATCGCGCCGAGGAAAGAAAGGTGGAGCTGCTAAAGGCGGCTGGCTTCAACGCCGTTCGCACTGCGCACAATCCGCCTTCAACAGCCTTTCTCGACGCCTGCGATCGCCTGGGGCTGCTCGTTATCGACGAACCATTCGATGTCTGGACGGTGAGCAAGCGCAAGTACGATTACGCGCGGTTCTTCCGCGATTGGTGGCAACAAGACATCGATGCAATGGTGAAGCGAGATCGGAATCATCCGTCGATCATTATGTGGGGCATCGGCAACGAAATTCCTGAGGTTTGGGGCCCCGACGGCGCGCCTATTGCGAAACAACTCGCCGATTGTGTGCGCTCACTGGACCAGACAAGGCCGCTCACACAAGCATTTCCCGGCGCAACCTATGGGCCCAATCCAGACGCGGCGATCGCACAGGTTGATATCGCTGGCTACAACTACAACCTGGCTCAGAACGGACCCGAGGATCATCGCCGCGTTCCAGACAGAATCATGGTGACGACGGAGTCATTGCCTGCGGATGCGTTCGAGCAGTGGCAACTCGTCCAGGACCACCCATACATCGTGGGCGAATTCGTGTGGGCTGCTATGGATTATCTCGGCGAGTCGGGCGGCGGTGCCTGGAGCTATGGGTCCGAGAAGGATGCAGCTCAGATGAATCAGATGAAGAACTTCATGAGAGTCCTTTTGGCTAAGATGGGCGCCAATGGAAAGAATCCGATGGCGCCGTTCCAAAATGGGCAACCGCCAAGCCCACTCTTTCCCGGCTTTCCGTGGCATGCAGTTTACTGTGGTGACCTTGACCTGACAGGATTTAGAAAGCCGTCGTCTTACTATCGCGACATACTCTGGAATGGCGGGGATCGAGTCTTCGCGACAGTCCGCTTGCCGGAACCCGAAGGCAAGCGGATCCTCGCTCCCGGCTGGAGTGTGTATCCTACGTTGCCAAGTTGGACCTGGCCCGGAATGGATGGAAAGCCGCTTACGTTAGAGGTCTATTCTGGTGCTCCAAGCGTTCGCCTCTATCTAAACGACAAACTGATCGGCGAAAAACCGACTGGCCGCGAGCAAGCATTTAAAGCCGACTTCGAGGTTCCTTATGCACCGGGAACTATAAGAGCTGAAGGAGTTCGCGGAGATCGAGTCGTCGCTGAAAACATCCTCCACACCACTGGGGCACCGGTTCGGCTCAAGCTTACCGCAGATAGAACCGTCCTCAACGCTGATGGAGAGGACCTCTCGTTTATCACTGTCGAGGCCGTGGATGATAAAGGTCAATTGCAAATGAACACTGACCAAAAGGTCCACTTCGCAGTTACCGGGGCTGGGACGATTGCCGCGGTTGGCAACGGCGATGGACAAACTCAGGATTCCTACTCCGGAGATACCTTCAACTTGTTTTACGGACGGGCGCTCGTCGTGGTTCGAAGTGCTCGCAGCAAAGGCGAGATCAAATTAACCGCGAATGCAGAAGGCTTGGGCACTTCGTTGATGGAGATCGAGTCGAGGCCCGCAAACTCCCAGCCTGAACTTCATTAGAGGTCCCGAGCGGCACGACACCGGCTAAGTACGCGAAGCGTTGCCGAGATTAGGGCGACGCGGAAGTAGGGCGTAGGCGAGGAGGGAGAGCATGAAAGGGCTGGGCGCAACAGCGGTGCAAGCATTAACGTTGTCAATGGGAGTGATCGGGCTTCTTTCGAAGGCCGCGCTCGCCCAGACGCTAGTGCAACCACGGCTCATGCCGAAGATCGGTCAAGTCGACCCTCGGTTCGTTTCATACAATATTGAAGCAATTGAAGTCACTGGAGGCCGATTTTGGAAGCCATTCAAAGACGACGACGCACCGACTAACTCATCCCCTGATTCAGGAAACACCGCCAGTCCACCAACGGTCGCGAGTACGGATCCGTACGAATATCGGCCGCCGATCAACCTTGACAATCCAAAGCTGCGGAAGCTGGCAGCGGCACTAGAGCCATCGTATCTCCGCGTAAGTGGCACCTGGATGAACAGTACGTTCTTTCAGGACGACGACGCTGCCATACTGGCGACGGCTCCAAAAGGCTATAAGGGTGTACTCACGCGCGCGGAATGGAAGGGCGTCGTAGACTTTTCCCGTGCGGTTGGGGCGGAGCTCGTCACCTCAGTCGCGATCAGCGATGGTACTAGAGATGAGAGTGAGGTTTGGACGCCTCATCAAGCGAAGGCCCTCTTTGATTACACCAGGAGTATCGGCGGCCATATTGCCGCCGTCGAATTCATGAATGAACCCACGTTTGCGATCGTGGGGGCCGCCCCTAAAGGCTATGACGCCGTTGCTTTTGGGAGAGACGTGAAGCTCTTTCATAGTTTTCTACGCGCTGAATCGCCAGACACAGTGTTCCTGGGGCCAGGAAGCATCGGCGAAGGCATACCGATGGTCCAAGGGATGCCGATGCCGAAGATGATCGCTAGCGAAAACATGTTGAAAGCAACGGGCCCGATTTTCGATGCTTTTTCATACCACTTTTATACGACCCTTTCCCAGCGCTGCGTCGGAAAAGCAGGGCTCTCTTGGGAAAAGGTGCTCACGCCCACGTATCTCGACCGTAACCCACAGGCCGAAGAGTTTTATGCCAATCTGCGCGATGCCTACCTGCCTGGCAAGCCAATCTGGAACACCGAGACGGGGGAAGCCGGCTGCGGCGGTAATCGATGGGCATCGGAGTTTGTCGATACGTTCCGATTCGTCGACCAATTGGGAGCATTGGCTCAAAGAAACGTCCAGACGGTCATCGTCAACACTCTGGCGTCAAGCGATTACGGCTTACTCGACACTAATTCCCTCGATCCGCGACCGGATTATTGGGCTGCATGGCTCTGGAAACGTGTCATGGGGACTGGCGTTCTCAATCCCGGTGTTTCCACTACCGCAAGCATCCGCATGTACGCGCAGTGCGCAAAAGAAGGCAAGGGCGAAGTGGCGCTCGTAGTTCTAAATTTAGATTCGACTCATCAACAGGTATTACAAGTTCCGTTCGAAGGACGCCGCTACACGCTCTCCGCGGCCAGCCTGCTTAGCAAGACCGTTGACCTAAACGGTGTGGAACTGAAAACCGATAAAGACGGTACTGCACCACAGATCGTAGTGGCGCGAATTGCGCCAGGAGCGGTGGAGTTTGCTCCGCAAACAATTACCTTCATTGTGTTTCCGAAGGCAAAGAATCCAAGCTGCAAGTAAAAGCACCCTTGATTACCCAGGATCTTGAATGAGGGCAGAGGCGCTGTTCTGCTGATTCGGATAGATGAATGCCGCAATCTGCTGTATTAATCTGAGCGAATTCATTAGCGTGTGGAGAATAAAAAGCGAAGATCGCGCTAGACTGATTTCATGTTCCAAGGGCCAAATTCGGCGTTCTCCGACTTCGTGGTGACCTGTAAACGCTGCCGAGAGAACATCGCGGCGGCAATCAGGACAATGCCGGACGACTGGATTATCGAAACATGCCCCTTTTGCATGGAAAGGCGGCGATATCTGCCGCAGGAGATTTTCCGTGGCCGGCTGTCGCACAAGTATGCAGCTCTGAAGGTCCGCCGTGGGGCATGAGGATGGCGGTTATCACGATCGTCCTGACTGGCCGAAGCTCGGACCGTCCCCGCTTATCTCCTCATGCCTGATATTGGCAATCCGCACAGCGAAGTGGGCCGCAAGCCATGACGAGAAGCTGAGCAATCACGACCTAAACAAAGAGATTGATTATCCAAGCGGAGAGGAACTTGGAAGGTAAAAGGTGGGCTTCCGAGTCATTCCAGTCCTTGCGCCAGCATTGCTCGAAGGCTTTGGCTTGAACGTCCTGCGGCAGGCGGGCAATCAGGTTGGCATGGCTGGCGGTGATGCGCTCCTGGGTGAACGCCTCCGCGACTTCGGGGATGAGTTGCAAGAGAGACAGACGGGCGTAGATATGGCTTGCGCTCTTGCCGGACTTCTCGACTAGAGTCGCCACATCGTAACCGGGCATGTCGAGCAAGCGCTGGAAGCCCTGCGCCTCCTCGTAAGGGTGAACATCGACCCTCTGAGAATTTTCGACCAACTGCCACTCTTGGGCTTGCGCGTCAGTGAGTTCGACGATACGAGCCGGGACGGTGAATTGCTCCGCCAGTTGCGCGGCGCGGAAACGCCTCGTCCCCTGCGTCGATCTCGAAGCCTTGGTTGTTCGGCCTGACGGTGATGGGCTGAATTAGGCCGTTGTGTTTGATGGACTCGGCAAGCTCGTACAACTTGGCCTCATCGAAGGTACGGCGGGGGTTGGTGGTGGACTCGTGAATCGTATCAATGGCGAGAAACTGAAAGGCGCTGCTGTCCTGCATGATGCCCTCCTTGGGCTCTGGTTGGCGGTTGCGGTGGGGGAGCGAACACGTTTCCCTGTATCCGCTCCATAGGCGGAGAACTGGGTTAGGCGTGTATCTCTATGCCGCAACTTCCGCGAGTTCGTCGGTAGCGGTTAGGTCTTGTAGGGGCGGCTCCAACGCGCCGAGAATGACGGCGGAGGTCTGCTGGATGACTTCCAAGCTCTCGGCCAGTAGCGAAGCATTCCCGTGGTAGAGGTTGATGTAGTCTGCCGATGCGCTTCCCGTAACGAGTCCGACGGCCTTGCCTACGACAAAGGCAACGGCCTCGGCCTCCGTCTCGCGTACTGTCTTCGTGGTGGCTGTGCGGCGTTCGGCTTTGTGGAGGAGTTCATGCGCTGTCTCATGCACGAGCGTTGAAAACTCCTCGGCCTTCGACAAGCCGGGAAGGATTGCGATGCGTCCGCCGTAGCTCATACCGAGTGCGGGGGCGATGTCCTGGTTGTGGGCAAGCTGGATGCCTTTGCTCTTCAGGAAGACGGCCAATCGGTCGATGTTCTCGCCGGGGTCGCCATTGACTTCGTGAAGGTTGGGTAAGTCCGCGCCTTCGGTCTGGGAGATATCGAAGACATAGGCATTACGGAATCCAAGCAAGACGCGCTCATTCTGCTTGGTAATGTCTCGTTCGGCCTCCTCCTGCTTCTTGCGGCGGACTCCGACGATGGGGGCAAGAATGCGAATGCCTTTGGAACCAGCTTTGACGCTGCGGCCAAGGTTCTTCCACGTCCAGAACCCAGCCACGCGAGTGGCGGTGGGCATCTGTCGGGCGATCTCCAGCACATTGCCGAAGCTGTAGTTGTGAAAGCGGCTCATGGCCGTGAGGTAGTTGGTGAGGGCTTCGGAGTGTCCCGCCTCCAGCTGCTCAATCAGCAACTTGATATTGGCGGTGATGAGTTCCTGTTTGGTGGTGGGCTTCTTGCTGTCAATGGTCGCGATGTTCGTCCTGGCTGCGCTGCTCACGGTGTGTCTCTCCTTTGCGGTTGCTTTTGCTTTTCATGCCGTCGCGGCATGTACCTACATGCCGAACGCCTCCTGGCGAAGGCGGGGGTAGCAAGGCGCAATGGGGAGGGGTAGCCGCCGCCTTTCAACGCGAAGCTACTTGGTCCGATGAACCGTGCAATCGGAACGATGCTGCACGCGGCTCCGGCCTTGGCGAACCACGGAACGAATTTGGCCTGCTCAGTATTTGCGCGGGTCATAGTAGGGCTTCTGGCTGAGGCTCAAGCCCCAGAGTTGGAACATCTTTGGGTGTTTGCGAACGATGAGCCATGCGCCCACGGCTAGCGTGGGAAAGGCCATCATCGCCAGCAGGCGAAACCCTGCGAGGAAAACCGTTACGCAGACGAAGACAATCGCCATCCATGCGCTGAGGTCGAGTCCGAGTTTGGCTCGTGGCCTGTTAAGCGCCTGATTGATCGGTAACGGTTCTCCCCGCTTGGTCATGGGCGCACCTCACATGGATTGGCCGGTCAAACTGCCGATCCAACCCGCGCCCCATCCCAGGACTCCAGCGCCGAACAGCGCACCGAAGAGGCCAGGTATCGCGTCCTGAAAACGTCCGCTCAACATACGAATTCCGGCAAAGATCAGACCGCCGAAACAAATAACAGCGCCCGCGTAAATGGCGAATGTCTTGAACGTCCCCATGAGCGTTTGTGCTCCTGAGAAGTCCATCGTTCCTTGGGCATGAGCGGCGCTCGCGAATGCGAGTGCGAAGAGGGTAGGAGTCACGACGCGGAGAGCGTGGCACAGGGATTGTTTCAGGGAGTGTTTTGCCAGGTCGTCTTCGGGCGAAAGAGGCAACCGAATGGAAGTCTTTTCCAATCGGAGGAGATGGCGGGATCGAGTCACTTTTGCACCTCCACTGACAAGTTGTCAGCTATGGCGCAAACCTAAGCGAATCATTTCCGGGCGTCCAATAGGGTTTTGGAAAGTCGTTATTCGGAATTTGAATTACGGGCGCAGTTCCAGGTACCGAACTACGAGTGCTTGTCAGTTCCGTTGCAGAACGATTGCCCCAATGCTCGGTAAATTGATTAGGTCTCCCGAATGCAGCGGAGCGCCATATCCACCGTTCTCGACTAGCGGCTCAGCGTGAACCTGATATTGCGGCCATGAGGAATTGAATATTTCCTTATAAGACGCGCCACCCGGCAGACCCAACCAAGCGAGATTCTGCTGTTGATTGTTGGTGCCGAGCGTCACGACGACGAAGAATTGTCCAGAGGTTCGGGAGAAGGCTACAGTCTTGTAGCCCTGGCCTGTGGACTGTGTGTCATTGCCCTGAAGGCCGTTGGCAGAGTTGTTGCGCAGGCCCATCAGACCTCGGAACCAGGTGAGCACCTGAAGTAATTCGCTAACCGGCGCGCTCGGGCCGATCTGCTACCGTGCCACAAGATTCAGTCTTATCTCCACTTTGCACAAGAGCAGGGTTTTAGCATCGTGTTTCAGGGTGATCAAGGCTGATGTCGCTCGCTAACGGCCGAAATACCCGAGCATTGACCTATGGACTGTAATTCCGAAGAATCTCTGGTGTGCCGACACCGCCGCGGAAGAGAACGGCCTTTGCCGATGAGCGCTGCTCGATAGCGCAAGAGAAAGTCGTTCCGTCCGTAAACTCGATGACGACCTCCGGATCTTCGCTTGGGTCTTCATAGACCTTTAAGCTCTTAACAGTCTTGCCGGCGATCTCCTCGCATTCAAAGACGTCTCTCAAGTGCCCTCCAAATTCGAATCAACTAGTGTGCCCCTTATTAGGGGATTGTTCAAGCGTTCACGACACTTGATGGGTGAGGAAGGCTGCCAAGAGTGAGACGCGACGGTCCCGCAAGGCGCGGACCACTCCTCATCAGGCCCTGTATGACAGCTTTCTGCGGAAGCTGGCCTCTGCAAGGGAGGAAGTCGGCCTGACGCAACGGGACGTGTCCCAGCGGCTGGGCATGTCGCACTCTTTCCTCTCCAAATGTGAAACTGGGGATCGGCGCATCGATGTAATGGAGTTGATCCAGTTGGCACAGCTCTACGGCAAACCGCCTCAATATTTTCTTGATCCAGATCCCTAACATCCTCTGAAATATGAACGAATGAAGGGTTCAGGTCAGATGTTCGCGAAGTGCGGACGCTGTCTGCTGAAGACCTTGGCCCGCTAGGGAATCGACATATTCTTCGACCGTCTTGGGAGGATTCCTCAGGCTGGTGCGATGGTTTTGCGCTGCTTCGATCACTCGGCCCGGGGCGAGGTCCAGGAGATGGAGGATGAATTCATCCGGATGTTGTGCCTCGATATCGAAGGGGCTGAGAGCTTCCGCAGGGAAGTCGGACAGATTGCAGGTGATGATCAAACTCGCCCCGCAGCGGATCGCGGCCGCCAGGACGTGTCGGTCATCTTCATCGGGAAGAACCAGTCCCGGAATAAGGTGTTCATAGCCCGTGACCAGAGCATCGATAGTGGCTCTGTCCATCAGTTGACGGGTGCGCTCTAGCTTCTCCCGAGTCAGATCCGGGCGGTTCTTCAGCAGGCTGCGCATCCATTCTTCATGCACATCGGCAGACCACTTCGCCCGAAACAGCCCGGTCAGGGACAGATGCATCAGGAGGTTCCGCAGCTCTGCCGGATAGAGCACGTTCGCGTCGTAGAAAACAGTGAACCCGGCCACACTCAGATTCCAAGTTCCTGGTCATACGCAGCCAGTTCGTCGAGAGCTGCCCGACGCTCCGCATCGGCGCCGCGCTTGAATCGCATCAGCGCCTCAAACCGAACCCGGCGATGCGTTCCCACTTTGCGATAGTCGATCTTTCCCTCGTCCAGCAACTGAATCAACGAGGGTCGAGAGATATTCAACATGTCCGCGGCCTCCTGCGTCGTTAGCTCGGCGTGAACCGGGATTAGAGTGACGGCGTTTCCGCGTGCCATCTCCTCAAGAATGCGAACCAGCATCTTCACTGCGGAGGCGGGAAGTTCGATCGTCTCCTCTTTGGGAGCCGCACCGACGCGAAGACGAAGGGGGTTCTTGGACCGCATGCGAGGGGCGAGAAGGCGACTGGTTTCTCTGGCCAGAGTGGCATCCGCTTCGCTAGGCAGGGTAGGGTCTAAGAGCGCTTGAGACATAAGATCACCTCAAAGCCATTATCCCGCTCAATCGAAGCAAACGCAACTATTCGAAGCAAACGAAAACGAGAAGATCGCTCTTCTTTGAAGAAGAAGGCACGTCCTTGAAGAGCAAAATCTTACCCTGTAAAACAGACTCCCAATAGACTCCCAATAGGGTGTCCAGAGGGTACTTTTTCGTACATCCGAGTCGCTATCTGTGCGAAAGAATACAGTTACATACGTGAGCGCTCGGCCGCTCATAACCCAAAGGTCGCTGGTTCAAATCCAGCCCCCGCAACCAAAAGATTCTATTGATATTCAAAGGCTTGGGAGATGGCGTCTTTTTTACTGATATTGGTTAAGCAAACCGAATTATTAGAAGACAGTGAATCCAGTTCCGTCTGAATTTCTGCTCCCAATAGTCTGGCTGGCTGGATTATCTAACAATTCGCCAGCGAAAGGCTTCGGTTCGCTCAATCAAAGCAGGGAAACGAGTATCGTGGCCCCTTTCGCATTGGCGACCGCAATAGAGTCCGGCGAGAGGTTGAACCAGAGGAGTTGTTGATCGGAATGGGCTCATAGCGGGAGTTGTTCCGGCGGTGGATAACCATGCTGCTCTCGCCCAGCTCTGCCGTCGTATTTTTTTGTTGTTTTGAACAGCTCGAGATGGCCATCACCCGATGAAGGTCTGCATCGCTCACGGAGCGCCTGCATCTCCTGAGGCGACATCGGTTTGAAGCCGCGCGCAATCCCCACGTTCTGGTGCAGCACGTCCAGAGAGTCGATACCACAAATTGTGGTCGCGACCGGCAGACTCATCGCATAACGCAGTGCCTCTTCCGCCCTCACGGCGCCATATACGATCGGCTGGCCGTCTCCCCCCAAGCTCTTCATACCGAGCGCTGCAATCCCCTGCCGCTGAAGTTCAGGAAGCACCCGCTGCTCGAAGCTACGGTAGGTCGCGTCGAAACAATTGAGCGGCATTTGCACAGTGTCGAAGGGGTAATCGTGTGCGAGCATTTTGAGATGAATCGCCGGGCTTTTATGTCCTGTGAAGCCCACAAAACGAACCTTGCCCTGCTTTTTCGCTTCGTCCAGCGCTTCGACTACACCGCCCTTTGCGAAATGCAGGTCCGGGTCATTTTCGTAGATGACCTCGTGAATCTGCCACAAGTCCAAATGGTCGGTTCCCAACCGCTGCAGGGACTCCTCTAACTGTTGCATGGCGACGTTTTTATCCCGGCCGTGGGTGCAAACCTTGCTCATCAGGAAAACTTTATCGCGCCTTCCCTGTAGACCAAGCCCCATCCATTCTTCGCTGCGGTGGTCGTTGTACTCCCACGCGTTGTCCATGAAAGTGACCCCCGCGTCCACCGCCTCCTGAACCAGGCGCACAGCCAGGTCGCGCGATTGCACCGTCCCGAGATGATATCCGCCAAGACCGATGATCGAGACTTGAGCGCCCGTTTTTCCAAGCGGCCTCAAAGGAATCTGGTCAGCATCGTTGTTTGTCATTTGCGGCGGAACAGCAGCCGATGCAATTCGGCTTCGCAAAACTGAATTCGCTAACGCTCCGCCTGCGAAGGCCAGGCCTCCTTGTATTAAGGATCGCCGCTCGATTTCGGGAGTTGCCTGGGATTGTTCGTTCTGTCGACGTTGATTGAGCATAGGTCATCTCCTCAACGTCTCCGGCGTTGTCTCTGCCACTAACCAGGGGCCATCCGCCTTGTCCAACATCTCGGTGACTTCTCTTTGAGTGTGATCGAAGGGAAATCCATGGGGCATACGGGTCATCGGGTTGTCGTACCGGAGAGATACTTTGTATGGCTCGAAGCGGCCGTCGGCTGCTGTCGGCGCGCAGCGAGCGCGCAATGCCTCCATCTCGCTCGGAGTCATCGGCTGAAAGCCGCGCACGACGCCGAGGTTCTGGTGCAGCACCTTCAGCGAGTCCATGCCGCAGATTGTGGTCGTGACGGGCAAGCTCATGGCGTAACGCAACATTTCCTCAGCCTGGACAACGCCGGCTTTTATTCCCCACGCGGTACCGCCCATGCTCTTCATGCCGAGCGCTGCCATGCCTCGCCGATTGACCTCGGGCAAGACTTGCCTTTCAAAGCTGTGGAAGTTGGCGTCGAAGGGATTAAGCGGCATCTGCACTGAGTCGAATGGATAACCGAGCTCAAGCATCTTCAGGTGAAATGCAGGATCCTTGTGACCGGTGAAGCCGACGAATCTGACCTTTCCTTCTTTTTTGGCTCGATCAAATGCTTCCAGGACGCCGCCTTTAGCGTAGGCCAACTCCGGGTCATTGTCGTAGACGATGCCATGGATCTGCCAGAGGTCCAGATGATCGGTTTGATATCGCCTCAGCGAGTCTTCGAGCATCTGCATCGCTAATTTGCCGCTTCGCCCATGGGTGCAGACCTTTGTCATAAGGAAGACCTTGTCGCGGCGGCCGTCCCGGAGCGCCCTGCCCAGGATGGTCTCAGTCTTCCCGTTGTAATATTCCCAGGCGTTGTCGAAGAACGTAACGCCGGCGTCTATCGCTTCGTGGATGAGTTGGACCGCCTCGTCCAAGGTCGGCACATCGCCGAGATGATGACCACCCACCCCGATAGCGGAAATCCGCACATCCGTGCTTCCAAATTTCCGATAGATCATGTCGGCCGCCTCCCCCGTCGGCGCTGATGCTGCGGAAAAGGAGACCTTCTGCGAGCTTGCCGGGAGGCCGGATGTTGCGACCACGGCGCCCGCACCGACTTTAAGAAAGTCCCGTCGAGTCGTATTCATCTCTACGCCCTCTGGCTACCCTCAGCGCGTGAAATGTGAAATCAGTCGATAACTGAGCTCTTGTAAATCATGCGCCAAATCGTTTCGTTTCCATCTTCGGTGACGAAGAGTTGCGACTGCAAGTTCCGTGGGCCGCCGCAGACTTGCTTGCCCATGCCACTTGAGATGATGGGGCCATGAACGGGGGGGCAAAAAAGATGAACGATGAATGATCCTAGCGGGACCGTAATTTCTGGAGCGGGCCCTTTAGTCACTCGCCCTTGTACGAAACGCGCCATACGCTACGCGAACCGTCATCCGTCACATAGAGCGCGCCGTCGTGGCCCACGGTAACGCCCACAGGCCGGCCCCAGACCTGGCCATCCGGCGTCACGAAGCCGGTAAGGAAGTCCTCGTAGGCTCCAGTCGCTTTGCCATTTTCCATCGGGATCATGACCACTTCATAACCGCCACGTTTCGCGCGATTCCACGATCCATGTTCGGCCGCGAATGCATCTCCGGCATACTCCGCCGGGAAACCCGATGCGTGCATGGGATAAAAGGTCATCTCCAGCGAGGCCATGTGTGGCTGCACAAGGACGTCGGGCGTAATCACCTTCGATGAAAGATCCACCGACTTGCAGCCCTTGGCCTGTTGTTCTGAGAGCGGCGCGGTCAACTGCGGATTCGCGCCGGTACCATCTGCGCAAGGCTCAGGAAGCCGCGGATCCTTGTGGCCGCCGATGTAATACCAGGGCCAACCGTAAAAGCCGCCTTCCTGGATGTGGGTCACATAATCAGGAGGGACATTATTGCCCAGAGCGTCGCGCTCGTTGGTGGAGCACCAAAGCTGCCCTGTGGTGGGATTGATCGCTTCGCCCACGCAGTTGCGAATGCCGTACGCATAGACCTCGATGAATTTTCCGTCCGGCGTGTATTCGAGCACATCGGCGCGATGAAACTCACCCGGACTCGTATCGGGATTATCGATATTCGATCTGCTACCCACGGAGACGAGCATGTACTTGCCGTCGGCCGAGAAGACAACGTCGCGCGTCCAGTGGCCGCCGCCGCGCAACTGCGCATATCCGGGAATATTTGGGACGATGATTTCCGGCTTATTGGTCTTAGCCTTCAACTCACCGGATTTATACGGGAAGCGCACAATCTCGGTCGCCGTGCCCACGTAAATGTATTTCGGATCCGGCCCCGCAGGATAAAAGGCGATGCCGAAAGGATGGTCGAGCCCGGAGGCAAACTCGCTCACAGTCTCTGCTTTGCCGTCTGAAGTCACTCCGCGCAGCACGAAGATCGATCCGGCCTGCGAGTCAGCCAGGAACAAGTCGCCGTTGGGCGCCGTGTGGATGACGCGCGGCATGACAAAGGTGCCAGAGGTCGGGCCGTAGGTTTTCCTAATGTCGTCAGAGCGCTGCATAGGCGTCGCCGCGTCGCCACCGGCGTAGAGCTGCACCTTGAACCCGGCCGGCGCAATTGGCCATGCATTGCTGGGACGACTAATCACCTTTGGGCCGTTATCGACCGATTCGGTGGCGAAGGGCGCCGGCAAATCGGCGGAGGTGATCTTACGCATCACACCTGGCTTCTGCTGGCTCCAATCCGCATACGCAGCAGGCCCAGTAACGACCTGCTGTGTCTGCGCCGAAGCCAGAAACGTGGGGGCGAGGGCCAGTAAGGCTTGCAGCATGAACGTGGATGAGCTTCTCATATTTCCTCCCAGTTTCAATTCGTCTCAATTGCGTAGGCTTACAGGTGGATGGTGTACTGCAGATAACTTCTCAAATGCTATCTGCGGCAATTCTAGCGATGCCGAGAAGATATTTTCCTCGAGATGCCTGATCGAAGCGGTTCCCGGGAAAATGGCTTGCACCTGGCTCATGTAACATCTTTTCTTCTCTTTGAAATTGTTGGATCGATTCTCTGTTTATTCATCCGCGGCTTCTCTCAGGCGTGAGATCCATCACCTGTTGTCCAGTAGTCATCAGGTAGATTGACGACGATTGGTTCTGGAGTGCTTCGCACGACTACCCACCGAAACGACTGTTCGTTCGAGGGATTGAGCTCCTGATGTGGCAGCCAACTCGGCACATGCAGGAAATCTCCTGCGCTAACGGTGGCCGAGTGCTCCCCACGACGACCCCACCGAACCAGGGCCTCGCCCTCCACTACGTAGACAATCGTCTCCTGCTCGCCATGATGGTGAATGCCGGTCTTTGCCGAAGGCTCGACCACAAATATGCCAGCCCACATAAAAGAGACGATGCCTTGCATCGCTGAGATGGCTGACATTCTCAGCGATCCTGGAGTCTGTAGGGTTTCAGCGCTCTGTTCAGCAGGATGAACGACTCGTACAGAGGTGGCCAGTCCGTATTGAGGCGGATGTCCAAGTTCCTGTGTCATGAACGTCCCTTCTCTTCTTTTGCATCAGCGACTCTTTATCTAAACATGTACTGTAATGTACAGTACACTATGAAGATGCGAGGCGGCAACATTCGATTCAGAAGTTCCGAAGGCTTCTCTAAGATACTGTTGAAAAATAACTACGCCTCATGTCGCTATGGATAGTCGATGCATTTGTCCTATAAGGAAGAGGAATGGCAGAAAAAAGATCGCGTGGAGAAGTTCGAAACAGCAAGCTCCAAAAGGTCGCCGCAGACTTGTTTGTGAAGCACGGCTACGAAGGTGTGACGATCGACAAAATTGTTGAGTTGGCTGGCGGTTCGAAGAGCACGGTCTACAGTGAGTTCGGCGGCAAATGCGGCCTCTTCATCAGCAGCATCGAGAACCTGTGCCGCGAGGCGAATGAGCCGCTTGCGAAGATCGACTATAGCGGCCTGGATCTGGAACAGAGCTTAAGAAAACTCTCCGTCCATATCCTGAAGCTCATCACAAACAAGCGCTCGGTGGAACTTCACCGGCTCGCCGTTGGCGAGGCCCTAAACTGTCCCGAAGTCGGCGAGGCGTGGTACACCCAAGGGCCTGCGAAAACAACCTCTTTCATCCGGTCTGTGCTGGAGGACCATCGGGATGAGATTCGAAACACTACTGTTCCAATCGACAGACTGGCAGTACTCCTTCACGATTCGCTAACTGGAGATGTTCTGTATCGCCTGCTGGCAGGAGTGGGCAGGCATCCAAAGGAAACTGAGCTGGAGAGTTTGGCCTTTACTACCGTCGAGGTAATTCTTGGAAATGTGCGGAAACGATCCGGTGTCGATTAAATCTAAAGGAGAAAATTCCGAAGCTTCGGAGCTGGAAACCGAGGCTGGCGTACCAGGCGAATAAAGTTCTGAACGAGCGGGTCTAATGGATCGGCTTTGCGCCAAGCCAGGCCGATCTTCCATTTCGCTTCATCCAGTCCTGTATCCAGCAAACGAACATTCGGTACATGCATTAGATTCGCCGAGCGCGGTACTAAACTTACCCCCACACCGCCTCGCACGAGATTGAGCACAGTGAATAATTCGTTAACTTCCTGAACGATGCGAGGATTGAATCCGGCAGCCCGGCAGGTTCGCACAAGGTGATCGACGAAACTGGCAGAGACGCTGCGGGCAATAACGACAAAGGGCTCGTTGCGAAGGCCGGCGAGTCCTTTGCGATAAGGCATGCCTTGCGGAATGGCTGCTACAAGTCTCTCTTCGAGGACCGGCACGGTGACCAGGTCAGGGTGTTCGACAGGCAGTCGCACGAAGCCGACATCGATGTCGCCTTGCTCCAGCGCCTCGATCTGGCCGGGCGTAGGCATATCGCGCATGGACACCTGCACGGCTGGAAAGCGTTGACGGAATCGGATCAGAATATCCGGCAACCCAGCAGCCAGGGAAGCGATACCGAAACCGATCCGCAGCAGTCCCGCCTTTCCATGCACCGCGAGGCGAGCAATTTCTTCTGCCATCTCAGCTTCGCGCAATAAACTCTGCGCCCGGACTCGCAAAATCTCGCCAGCCGGTGTAAGCGAAACCCGGCGATATCCGCGCACGAAAAGCGGGCCGTCTATTTTAGATTCCAGCTTTTGCATCTGCTTGGTAAGTGCCGGCTGGCTGAGATGCAGTACTTCTGCCGCCTCGCCGAAGTGGAGAGAATGCGCAAGCACCAGGAAGGAGCGCAGTTCGGAGATCTCAAGTGCCATTCTTACAAGTTATCAGAACGGCAGATCCAATCTATTGGACAGAATCGCAATCCTCTTGCAGCCTAATAACAGGAGCAATCTGCATGGAGTATCCGGGAGGACTCGGTGGCACTGCGATAAAACGGTCGAAGTGGGCGCTCGCCATGCTCTTTCTGGTGGATGGAGTTGGTTTCGGGACCTGGGCGGCCCATGTCCCGGTATTCAAGCAGTTCCTTCATCTTGAAAATGGCTCTCTCACCTTTGTGCTGGTCAGCCTCATCGTGGGCGCGATCATCACCATGCCGGTAACCGGACAACTCATTGAGCATTACGGCAGCCGTCGCGTTGTCCGGATGGCGGCTGTCATCTATGTCCTGATGGTCGCGCTTCTAGCGCAGGCCTCCAATCTCCTATTTCTGATCCTATTTGCGGGCTTGTATGGAGCTGCAAAGGGTGCATTCGATGTCGCAATCAATGCTCAAGCCGTCACAGTAGAAAAGCAGTATGGCGCGCCCATCATGAGCTTTTTTCAAGGCTGTTGGAGCGCCGGAGGGCTGCTCGGCGCGGGCGCCGCAAGCCTCATGCTCCAACACGGCGGTACGGCTCGAAGCGACCTCTCGCTCACCGCAGGCATGCTCACCCTGTGCAGCCTCTGGGCGATGCCCTTGCTTGTCTCTGAGCTGGGAAGAGAAACAGCAAAGCCGCGCCGCAGCACGAAGTCCCTCTGGCCGGATGCAGCTCTATTGCGTCTCGCAGCTCTCGCCTTCTTTGGATTGATGGCAGAGGGGGCGATTGGAGACTGGGCTTCGGTGTATCTGCATTCGAATGTCGGCGTGACCCTTTCGCTCGCCGCTGCTGGTTATGCCGCATATGCCATTGCCATGGCTGCAGCAAGGTTTTCCGGCGACTGGCTGGCCCTGCGTTTCAGCGGCAAGAACCTTCTGCATGCAAGCGGTCTTCTCATCGCCGCCGGTATGGGATGCGCTCTTCTGATCCCCTCCTGGTGGCCGGCTGTCGGCGGTCTGATGCTTACTGGAATCGGGACTGCGAATATAGTTCCTGTCATCTGGGGAGCGGCGGGCCGCAATACACGCCTGGGAGCCGGTCCGGCGATTTCGACGGTAACAACCGTCGGCTACTGCGGTTTCCTGACCGGTCCTCCGGTCATTGGTTCGCTTGCCGTTGTGGTTGGATTACGCCCAGCGATGGCAGTCATCGCACTTGCCGGAATCATAGTTGCGGCCGGACCGGTGTTCTTCTCAGTGGAGTCCACCCCGCGAACGGAAGACGAGAAGGTTATAACCGTTTGATCTTCGTAAATCGCTGTTCTCGACAGAAAACGTGGAGTTTCAGAACTCGAATTCCTCTCTCTCTCCGGCGAGTGCCGGGATAGCCGCGGGCACCTCTCTCGATGCCCGAATGATTTCGGCAAGCGCCTGTGGAGTTGGAGATTCGAATAACGTTCGAAGTGTAAGCTCGACGCCGAAGCGATCTCGAATGCGGGTGGCAACCATGGTTCCCATCAGTGAATGGCCTCCCAGTTCGAAAAAATTGTCTGTGGGTGCTATCGCTTCGGCAGCCAGCAGATCCTTCCAGATGGCCAGGACGGCGGCAAGCTCGTCATCATGCTCTCGGACAGGCACCGCCTCGCGTTCTCCAGTAGAAGGCTGGGGTGTTGCTCGCGCAAGAAGAGCATCGAGGCCGACGGTCGTGGTCAGAATCTGTGCTCCGCGCCAACCGGATAGAACGCGCCGGAGCACCTCGATTCCTTCTTCGGTGCTCATTGCTGTTTCCAGGCGCTGTTGCTTTACTGACTGGAATCCATCCGGCAGAACCATCTCGGCGGCCATGCCAACCTCCTGCCACGCATCGAATCCGATTGCGAGTGCGGGAAGTTTTAAAACATGCCGACAATAGTCCGCGAAATAATTCTGGAAGACGTTGGCGGCTGCGTACGCACTCTGAGACGGCGCGGGAACGACTGCGCTGATAGAAGAACACAGAGCGAAGAAATCAAGATCTTCTCCCCGCAACAGTTCAGCGAGAACGATGCTCCCCTGTACCTTAGGCTGCCGGACGATTGCCGCTTCCAGCGGGTCCTGTGAGGCGATCATGCCGCCTCCGGGTATCCCAGCGGCATGCAGCACTCCATTGATTCTTCCGAAATCTTTCCGGACCTGAGCGACCACGCGAGACATGGCATCGATGCTGGTCACATCCGCTGAAACAAAGCGAACCTCGCCGCCCGAGCGCTCTAACTCCTGCATGCGAAGGATGCGACGGGTAACGGGCTCGTCGTTCTCATGTTCGGCTATCCAGGCAGGCCAATCACCGCGTGGAGGCAGAGCTGTTCGTCCAGTAAGAACGATGCGCGCCTGATATTGCTGAAGGAGATAGCGGGCGATGCTGTATCCAATTCCACCGATTCCTCCAGTGATGATGTACACGCCCTGCTCGCGGAAGGGATCAGATTGAGACCGCCGCAACGGAGCCGGGGTCCAGCCTTTCTGCCAGCGGCCTTCTCCCCGATAGGCAATTGTCAGGCCCGGTGCTTGTACCTGAACTTCCTCCAGAAGCTGCCGGGCAATTTGAGTGATGTTGCCCGCGGACAACTGCACATCGATGGATCGGCATTGGGTGCCCGCATATTCCATGGGTATGACACGGAGCAGTCCCAATACTTCCGCCCGCTCTATCTCTTCGATGGCCTCACCGGAGACGTTTTCGAGGCGATCCGTCACTATCTCGATTTGGCGAAAACGTTGACGGTGCGTCCGGGCGGCCTGCAGCAGATACGCCAGGCTGTCGTAGGCCTGCACTTTCATATCGCGCATCGTCCAAAGATTGAGAAGCCCGGCTGGCCGCAGACCGAGGTTGGCAATGCCCTGCCATAACTTCTCGTAATCACCGACACGGCCAGGATTTACTGTGAAGCCATTTCCGCTGTGAGTAAATTGGTCCGCAGCCGTCACAGCAATGATGGCGCTCCCTGTCTGACTCAGTCGATCAGCAAGTGCTTCGCCAAGTCCGGAGCGGTCGAGCAGAACAAGCCAGCAATCAACGGCATCTCCGCTCCTGCGGCAACGCTATTGAAGCAGGCGGTGTACTTTGCCAGGTAGGCGCGTAGAACCACGAAGAGATATCCGCGCGCTTTGGGCTGGATGAAGTATCCGAGGGGGCCGGGGGAAGAAGTCGCTCCGGTGTCTGGCGCACTCGACTTCTCGTTTATTGAAACTGCGGGCGTTGAAACTGCGGCGTTGAGGCTGCGGGATCGATCCAGTAGCGCTGGCGTTCAAACGGATAAGTCGGCAGCGCGATCCGGCGCTTTCTATCACCGGGCTGCAATGCCTGCCATGAGAGTGAGAGATCGCACTCCCAGGCCTTGGCGGCGGCCCGGAGAAAGATCGTCTGGTCGGAATCGCGACGGTTCTCTGCGCCGAGCGACGGCGCCATGGTGCTCGTCGTCATCTGCTGACGGGCAATTCCTATGAGCGCATCTCCCGGCCCGACTTCCAGCAGGAGCCTCTTTCGATCTGCGAGAGCGGAGAGATTCTGCGTAAAGCGAACCCGCGCGAGGATTTGATTTCCCCAATATTGCGAGCTCTGCGCCTCGCCGGCGTCGATCCATGTTCCGGTGACATTCGAAAGCCACGGAAGAGTGGGCGCGTGGCGCGGGACGGTATCCACTTTCTCGCGGAAGGCCTTGGCAGCGTCCGCCATCAGCGGCGTATGAAATGCATTCCTGGAGGAAAGCCGAACACAGGCGACACGATCAGCTGCCAATCTGCGTTCAAGCTGTTCCATTGGCTCGACAAGACCGGAAACGACCGACATCTTCGGGCCATTCTCCGCGGCGAGCCACACGTCGTAATCGATGTAGGCGGCGAGCTTTTCCGGAGGCAGCATAACGGCCAGCATGATGCCGGCGGGAGTAAGCGACATGAGGCGGCCACGCTCCGCGGCTAAGCGCAGACTGTCCTCGAAGGAAAATACACCTGCGACCGAAGCGGCCGTCAGCTCGCCGAGGCTGTGTCCCAGGAGTGCCGACGGTTCCACTCCAAGAGAGCGCCATCGCGCGGCGAGCGCATACTCAAGCAGCAAGAGCACTGGCTGCGCCACGGCGGTGTCCGCAAGCTGTGCTTTCAACTCAGGAGTTTTCTCTCCACCAGCAATCCATGCAGCGGCATTCAGGTCGTATTCGCTGCGAAGAAGGTCCGTTCCAAGATCGATCGTGCTTCGGAATGCAGAATCCGTGCGGTATAGAGCCTCGGCCATGCCGACAAATTGCTGGCCCTGGCCGGGAAAGAGAAAGACGACATCACGACTAAGCTCCGACCTTGGGATCCCGGGGCTCTTCGGCGGCTTCCTGAGGAGGGTTGCAAGCTCGCCGCAATCACTCGCCACAACAGCTCGCCTGAAAGGAAATTCACGACGCCCCAGTTGCAAGGTTGAGGCGACATCCTCTGCCGCGAGGGAAGGATCAGATTCCAGCCGATGCGCCAGCTGATTGCAAGCTGTCTCGAGCGCGGTCGGGGTGCGTGCGGATATAGGAAAGATGCGCGGAGGCGACACCACCGGATCTATTGCGGAGGGATGTACTCTGCGCTCAGGCGAGTTGCTGAGCACGACATGCACATTCGTCCCACCGATCCCAAAAGAACTGACGCCCGCCCATCGGTCGCCTTCCCGGGGCCAGGGCGTTGGCGAGGGACTGACGACAAAGGGTCCGTTTTCAAGTTCCAGGGAAGGGTTGGCGCGGTGAAAGTTGGGCGTTGGCGGAATCACGCCCGGCCCGCACGGCGAGAGCTGCTTTGATCAGACCGGCAATGCCGGCCGCAGTATCGGCGTGCCCCATATTCGCCTTTACGGCGCCGAGCACGCATGAGCGGGGCTGAGGATTGCTCTCCGCAAAGACGCTATTGAGTGCAGCGACCTCGATGGGGTCTCCCAATTCGGTCGCTGTACCATGGGCTTCCACATAGCCGATGCGGTCCGCAGCGATTCCTGCGGCGGCGAGAGCCTGGCGAATGACAGCAGCCTGACCAGCGATACTCGGTGCGGTATAACCAACCTTTCCGCCGCCATCGTTGTTCCATGCCGAGCCGCGAATCACTGCATAGATTTGATCTTCATCGGCAAGCGCCTGCGACAGCCGCTTGAGGACTACGAGACCCGCGCCGCGCCCAGGTACTGTTCCCTGCGCCGCAGCATCGAATGGACGGCAGTATCCGTCGGGCGACAGGATCATTCCTGGAATGTAGGGATATCCCACTCCCTGCGGAAACGGGATCGAAACGCCTCCTGCCAGCGCCATTTCGCATTCGCCTGCAAGCATGCTTTGGCAGGCAAGGTGAACCGCCGCCAGCGAAGTGGAGCACGCCGTCTGCACCACCACTGCGGGCCCGTGGAGATTCAACTTGTAGGCTACTCGCGTGGCCAGAAAATCCTTATCGTTGGCCAGCATCAGCTGGTAGCCACCGGAATTCGTGATTACGGACGGATTGCTCAGCAGCTGTAGGACGTAGGTGTTCATTCCGACGCCGGCGAAGACGCCAACACGTTCGCCGTTGCCGGTGTAGCCGGCGTGCTCCAGCGCCTCCCACGCGCATTCCAGGAAGACCCGTTGCTGGGGATCAGTGATCTCTGCTTCGCGCCTGCTGAGGCCGAAAAACTCCGCATCGATGCAGTCCGCGCCGTCGATCGAATTTCCCCGGCGGACGTAGTCCCCGCTGGAGAGCGAAGTGTCATCGACTCCCGCGTTGCGCAGTTCTTCCTTGCTGTACTCCGAGATCAGAATTTCCCCGGCAAGCAAACGCTCCCAGAATTCCTGAACATTTCGCGAGCGCGGAAAGCGCGCGCTCATGCCAACGATGGCGATGCCATCACTCCAGCGGCCAGCGGGTTGCGTGGATTTCTCCTGTTGCGCGATTTGTTTTCCCTGGTCGGGCGGACGGTGCATCAGGAACTCACTCCTTCGGCGAGGGTAACTGCTTGACGATGCCGATCGAGCCAGCCTGCGATCGACTCAATCGTCGGATAGCGGAAGAGGTCGATCACGGCGATGTCGGCGTCGAGTTCCTGTCGCAACCTTGCATGGACGCGAATGAGGAGAAGCGAGTGTCCGCCGAGGTCGAAGAAATTGTCCCGGACGCCAGGGCGGTCGACGCCGAGTATTTCTGACCAGATTTGCGCCACGCGCTCTTCCATCTGGTTGCGAGGGGTGACGGTGGACGCTGAACGTTCACGAGGAGCCGCTTTTGGCATCGGCAGCCTCTTTCGATCGATCTTTCCATTGGGGGTCAGCGGAATTTCCGGGATCGGGATGAACACCGACGGCACCATATATTCCGGCAACTGATTCTGCAGCCACGAACGAAGACTTCCGGTGTCGACCGTACTGTCTGACTGTTTGAAATAAGCAATGAGCTGTTGACCGCTGCCCTCTCCGTGCGGGGCGACCACAGCCTGGAGCACTTCTGGATGACGTTCGATCGCGAGTTCTATTTCACCCAGTTCGATGCGATGGCCGCGCAGCTTGATTTGATGATCGGTTCGTCCGATGAGTTGAATCTGGCCATCGCGCCGGTACCGAGCAAGGTCCCCCGTCCGGTACATCCGGCGGCCGGGAAGGGAATCGAATGGATCGAGAACGAATCGGGCCTCAGTCAATTCAGGCCGTTTCCAATAACCGCGGGCAACTCCAGCACCGGCGATATACAGTTCTCCCGGAACGCCAATGGGCACAGGTTGACCTTCGGGATTGAGGATGTACATTCGAGTATTCCCGATCGGCCGGCCAATGGAGATGAGATTTTCGCCGCTCTTTACCCGATGAGCGGCAGACCAGATCGTTGTCTCGGTCGGACCGTAGAGATTCCACAGTTCCCGGCCGCGCGCCAGAAGGCTCTCAGCCAGATCGAGGCGCAAAGCCTCTCCTCCGCACCACATTCTCAGGTTTGCGCGACCCATCCACCCAGCCTCAACGAGCATTCTCCAGGTGGACGGCGTGGCCTGCATAACGGTCCCCGCGGATTCTTCCAGAAGGCCGGCGAGAAGTTCCGGATCGAGAACCTGTTCTCGCGAGGCCACGACTAATGTCGCTCCGCAGACCAGCGGTCCGAAGATCTCAAGTCCGGCAATATCGAATGAAAGAGTGGTGATCGCGATGAGCGTGTCTTCGCTAGTGAGTCCGGGCTCGCGCAACATGGAAGCGAGGAGATTGACGAGCGCTCCGTGAGAGATTTCAGTGCCCTTCGGATTGCCAGTCGATCCCGAGGTATAGATGAGATAGGCCAGATCCTCAGAACGAGGCTTATCGGTGAGCGGCTGTTCAACGCTTTCACCGATCTGGTCGATCATCAGCAAAGAGGAGCCGGAATCGGACAGGGTATCGCGCAATTCGGTTTGGGTAATAATCAGCGGCACCGCCGCGTCCGCGATCAGGAATTCCAATCGCTGGGCGGGCAGTTGAGGATCGAGAGGAAGATACGCGCCGCCTGCCTTGAGGATGCCGAGCAGCGCCACGACCATCTCCGGAGAGCGGTGCAGGAAGACTCCCACGACCGTCCCCCGCGCGACGCCATGAGAGCACAGGAGGGCCGCCAACTTGTTTGACTGGGCATCGAGCTCGGCGTAGGTGAGGCTTCTTTCACCGAATACGAGCGCTCGGGCGGCAGGCGATTTCGTGGCCTGCGCCTGAAACCATTCGGCCACCGTTGCGTAAGGGCTGGCCGGCATCTCTGTCCGGTTCCACTCTTCGACGATCTGATTGCGTTCGGCTTCGCTCAGCAAGGACAACGCGCGAACAGGGGTCGCCGGGGCGGTGGCAACCGTTTCAAGCAGACGAAGGTAATGCCGCTGCATCTGCAAAACGGTCTCTTCCTTATAGATGTCCGTGTTGAATTCGAAATCGCAGCGGTACTTGCCTTCGAACAGGTAGACATCAACGGCGATGTCATAACGCGCATGAAGGCTTTGAAATTCGAGCTGCTTCATCTCCACGTCGTCAAGACGCAACAGAGGCAGTGGGGCATTCTGCAGCGTGAACATCACCTGGAAGATTGGGCTTCGGTCGAGGCTTCGGTCGGGTTGCAGCACTTCGACAAGCTGGTCGAAGGGCACGCTCTGGTGCTCAAATGCTTCGAGCGACGTCTTCCGGACGCGCAGAACCAATTCAGCGAACGAGGGATTTCCGCTCAGATCGGTGCGCAGCACCAGGTTGTTAACAAAGAAACCTACGAGACCCTCAAATTCACGCTTCAAACGTCCGGCAGTTGGCGTGCCTACCAGAATGTCTTCCTGTCCGGAATATTGGAGCAACAAAACGTTGAAGGCGGCGAGCAGAACCATGAAGAATGTTGCGTTCTGCTCTTGGCCGACCCTCTGAAGTTGATTGGCCAGTTCCGGAGGAATGTACGTTGATACTCGTCGGCCATTAAATGTCTGAAGTGAAGGCCTCGCATGATCGGCGGGAAGCGCCAGCAAGGGGAGTTCACCGGCCAGTTGTTGCCGCCAATATTGCATGTCCGCTGCGTAGGACAACTCTGATTCCCGCTGTTCCCAGTCAACGAAATCACGGAATTGAAATTGCAGCGGTTGGAGCGGAAAATCGCGGCCTTTTGCCAGAGACTGATAGATGGAGCCAAGCTCATGGGCCAGCACTCCAAGCGACCAGCCGTCGGAGATGATATGGTGCATGACCAGCATGAGCACGTGCTGGCCTGGGCTCTTCCTCAACAGTGTTGCCCTAAAAAGCGATCCTCGATCGAGTGAAAACGGACTCCGGGCTGCTTCCCGGGCAAAACGCAGCACTTCATCCTGCTGCATGCCCGGTGAGAGAAACGAAAAATCGGCAAACTGCATTTGCCAATCGTGCGCATCTTCGACAACGGCGTACGGCACCCCTTCTCTTTGCAGAAAGTGGGTGCGAAGCGATTCATGTCTTTCGACAAGAGCCCTGAGCGACGACTCCAAGACCTCGCGATTAAGAGGTCCATCGAGGCTAAGCGCAACCGCGATGTTGTACACAGCGTTCCCGGGATCCAGCTGATTCAGAAACCAGAGCCGCTGCTGTGACCTTGAAAGCGGGTGCCCGTTTGCCAGGCTCTTATGGGAAGCGCGCAATGCTACTGCGGCCGGATTAGAGGGCGCCATGAGCGCCTCCACCTCTCGCGACAATGTTTCCACCCGGGCGTTCTGAAACACGATTCCAACGGGGAGTTTCACCCCCAGAGAAGCGGAGATTCTGGATATCAGCTGCATGACCAGCAGCGAGTGGCCGCCGAGCGCAAAAAAATCATCCTGCGCCGAAATTGATTCGATCTTCAGAAGTTCCGCGAAGATTGAGGCCAGCATCTTTTCGGTCTCAGTCGAGGGTGGGCGTAAATTCTGGCGATCATTGCAAAGGTCAAGAGGAAGCGAGTCGAGTGCAGCATAGTCGACCTTTCCATTCGTGGTCCGCGGTACTTCAGAAATCGTCACGAAGTGGCCGGGAATCTGATACGGAGGAAGTACCTTTTGCAGAGCCGCGCGCAGTGTTTGCGTCTCGAGTCTTGTTCCGTCCGCCGACGCCACGTAGGCAACCAGCGTCTTGTCACCATCCGGCCAGGTACGCGTCGAAAGGACAGCAGCGCGAACGAACGGCAATGCCAGCAAGGCTTGTTCTATCTCGCCCAATTCGATGCGATAGCCGCGTAGTTTGATCTGCTTGTCTCGGCGGCCAAGGAACTCAATGATGCCGTCGGAGCGGTATCTCGCCAGGTCTCCAGTGCGATAAGCGCGCACCATTCCCAGCTCGCCCAACTCAAGACGAACAAATTTATCTTCCGTTAGCGCAGGCGCGTTCAGATAGCCAAGGGCCAAACCATCGCCTGCCGCAAACAATTCGCCAACGACACCGGAGGGGACCGGCTGCTGAAACTCGTCGAGAATGAATACGCGAGTATTCGCGATGGGTCTGCCGATTGGGACAGCGCTCCCATCCAAGGAACTCGCTCTGATCGTATGACAACAGGTCAGGACAGAGTTCTCAGTCGGTCCGTAGGCATTTACGAGGTGAAGATGAGGCAGGCTTCTCAGGAGCCGTTCCACATGCGAAGGCGAAAGCACATCGCCCGCACCTAATAACTGACGAAGCGGACGGAGCGCGTCGAGATGTTCGTCAATCATGAAGTGAAAGAGGGCGGCAGTCAGCATTGCTGTTGTTATGCCGTAGCTGCGAATCGCAGAGCAGATATCTTCCGGATCACGCCGCCCTGGCGGCAGAAGCGCCAGGCTCGCACCATTGAGAAGCGCGCCCCATATGTCGAACGTTGATCCATCGAACGAAAGCGGGGATGCCTGCAGAAATACTTCGTCCTGCCCCCATCGGATGTAATCACTGTTCTTGACCAGTCGGACGATGCCGCGATGCGGGATGATGACAGCTTTCGGCTCACCCGTAGATCCTGATGTGAACATTAGATAGGCAGGATCATCTGCCTCAACGACAACTTTGGGAGACTGATCCGTTGCGGAGGATACGAACTGCTCCAGCTCCGTGAGGCGGGGGATATCGATACCAGCGACCTGCGCGCGAAGATCATGGGTTGTAAGGAGCACCGTTGAAGCCGCATGGCGCAGCGTGTTCTTCAACCGTGCTACAGGCTCGCCGGCATCGATCGGGAGGTATGCGTAACCCGCTTTCAGTATGCCCAAGAATGCCGCGATGCCCAACGGGCTACCCGGAGCGCAGACAGCGATAAATGAACGGGCCGGCAGACTCAAAGCGAGCAGGTGGTGAGCGATCGCATTCGCTATCCGGTTGAGTTCGCGATAAGTCAGTTCTCCGGATGCGCACTTGATGGCTACTTTATCCGGGGCTGACTGGACATATTCTTCGTATATTTGATGTACCGGCGTCTGGGGATATTCCCGGCTCGTTTCGTTCCAGTCGACAAGGATCCGGCGCCGTTCATCATTTGAGAGTAGCGGAATGTTTTTGATTCGGATCGAAGGGTCGCCTGTAACGATCTGAAGGATGTTGCGGAAGTGAGACTGCATCAAGCGGACGGTCTCTTCGTCGAAGATATCCGTGTTGTATTCGAAGTCGCAGCGGAAGCCCTCATCATCGGGCCATACCTCGATCGAGAGGTCCGCTCGGGCGATTCCCGGATCTAATTCTTCAGGCTCGACGGTCAGATCCGGAAGCACGATTGGTCGCATCGGCAAATTCTGGAAGGTGAACATGACCTGCACCAGCGGGGTGTGGCTAAGTCCCCGTTCGGGCTGCAACTTCTCCACCAGCAAATCAAATGGCACCTGTTGATGCGCATATGCCGACGCGGCGGTCTCCTTTACCTTCGACAGCAAGTCACCAAAAGCAGGATTGCCGCTTAGGTCCGTACGCATCACGAGGGTGTTGACGAAAAATCCGACGAGCGGAGCGACTTCGTGAGTCTGCCGGTTGGAAGTACCGCTTCCCACCAGCACATCCTCTATATTGGTGTACCGGACCAGGAGAACTTTGAATGCCGCGAGCAGCAGCATATAGGGACGTAACACCTGCGGTGCGGCATAGCTCGCCAATCTCAGCGGCTAACGGCGCCTCGATCCTCATGGCAAGGCGGTTTCCATCAAAGGTCTGATTGGGCGGCCTGCGCCCATTCCCTAATTCCAGAATTGGCAGCGAGCCAGCGAGACGCTCAAGCCAGAAGGGCATCTCTCTCTCGACTGCTCTCTGTTCCTCGCTTTGCTCCCAGCGGACATAATCTCTGTACTGAAAATCGATAGCGGGAAGCTCAGGCTGCTCTCCGGCGGCCAGCGCGGCGTAGAACGCGCCCAGCTCTTTCGAGATGATGCCGAGCGACCAGCCGTCGGCAACGATGTGATGAACGACGAGCAGCAGCAGGTGGCGCCGCTCCGAAATGCGGAAGAGCGTGGCTTCAAAGAGCGATTCGCCTCCCAGATCAAAGGGCTTTCGCGCCTTGACGCCAGCCATCCTACGCGCTTCATTCTCAGCTACCGCTTCAGGAGTGGATGACAGATCGACGAAAGCGCTCTTCCATGCCGCGCCGTCGAGAACGCGAGCGAACGGAATTCCATTTCGCTCATAAAACGAGGTACGCAGCGGCTCGTGCCGCGTGACCAACGCATGCAGGGAACGTTCCAGCGCGTCGCGATTCAACTCTCCGGTGAGCCGCAGGGCAACGACAATGTTGTAAACAGGACTTTCCGGATCCATTTGCGCGAGAAACCAGAGTCTGCGCTGGGAGCGTGAAAGAGGCAGCGCGGACAGGACATCATGTCCGTTTACCGAAGCGGCCAGAGGAGCCGGCTCGCGCAGGAAGGCAAGAATCTCCTGTTTGCGGTCGGCGAGTTGCTGTCTGATCTGCGCCGTTATCGCTCCTTTAGGGGCGTTGCAGATTAACCGCTCGCCATCGAGCGAGAGAATCACGCCCAGGGAGCGCAGATCGGACAAAAACTGAAACAGCGGCTTCATAAGGCCAGCTCCTCATACTCCGAGGAATCTGTTTGCATTCGAGCACCATCGCTCGCAACGACAAGCCGCGCATTCAGATACATTGCGGCCAGATCCAGAGTTGGATACTCAAAGAAGAAGTTAGGGGTCAGTGTCACGCCCAGTTCTTTCTGCAGGCCGTTCTTGAGCTCAAGAGCCATCAAAGAGTCGAGTCCAAGTTCGGGGAGCGGCTGATCATCTCGAAGCATGGACCCGGAATCGAGGCGAAGCACATCCGCGATGCGCGCGTGCATATGTTGCTTGATCACGCTCAGGCGATTCTCCGCGGACGTGGTCTCCAGCAGAGACTTCAACTGATCCGATGGAGCGCTGGAAGGTGTATCCTCGCTCGCCCGTGGAGACACTTCTTCAAAAAATGCCGAGCCGCCCGCCTGCAACTGATCCAGAAACGCTCGCCAGTCGACAGGGAGCGCAGCTACTTCAGGCCGGCCGCTGGAGATCGCCTGTTCCAGGAGCTCGATGCCCTTCTCGGGAGAAAATGTGCTTAGCCCCAACCTCGCAGCACGACCTACGTCCTTGAGGTGAGCAGCGGCACCGATCTCGGACCAAGGGCCCCACGCGATCGTAGTGGAGGGCAGCCCCTCTCGCTCACGTTGAAGGGAGAGCGCGTCGAGAAAGCCATTCGCAGCGGCATGATTGCTTTGCCCAGCGGAGCCCAGAACCGACGCGGCCGATCCGAAGAGTACAAAGAAATCCAGGGGATACTTCCGCGAAAATTCATCGAGGAGCCAGCTCCCCTTGACCTTTGACGCGAATACTTTCGCAAATTTCTCGCGCGTCTGCTGGAGCAGTGTGCCGTCATCCACTGTGCCCGCGGCATGCACGATTCCGCGCAGCTCAGCCCCGCTTGCGGCGATCTGCTCGAAGACGGTTTCGACGTCGCGTCTCTCCGAGACATCGGCGACCAAAGTATGAATGCGAACCCCGCCATCTTTCAGCTTCGAGATCTGTTCGCGGAGCTCATTCAAAGGCTCGCGGCGGCCAACCATGAAGATGCACTTAGCCCCACGTTCCGCCATCCATTGGACAGTGCGAAAACCAAGTCCGCCGTATGCTCCTGTCACGAGATAGGCTGCATCGGGACTCAACTTGTATGCCTCCGCATTTCGAGACGCAACCGTACGAAGAGGAACCAGTCGAGGAACGATGAGCCTGGCCTGACGGATCGCGATTGAGGGCTCACGGGTTCCTTCCCGGATCAGTTGACCCAATCGGAGCCAATCCTTCTCTTCCGGCTTGGAGGGAAGGTCGATCCAACGGATCGACAACTCCGAATGTTCGAGGCGAGCTGTCCGAGCCATCGCATCGGCAATGGCCGCCGGGAGATTCATGGGGCCTTCGTTTTCAACGGCAGCGGCGCCCTTTGTGACAAGCCAGATCGTACTTCGATCGCATCGGGCCACCGATACTGCCTGCAGCAATTCGAGCACGGCAGCGGCGTTGTCGAGGGAGAGGTCGGGGATCTCCGAGCTGATTGTTGCGTCGCCGAGTTCGAGCAGAATAGAGGACGGATTTATTTCGCCCAGCTGTCGCCTTAGCACGTCGTCTTCAGGCTTGTGAACGACCATGCCCGCGTTCCGGAGCGCAGGCGAAAGTAGATCCGGCTCAGTGCCTGCTCTCAGCACCACTGCGGACGGTGCGTTCTCACGCGCAATCTCGCGGGGCTGGGCTATCAGAAGGCTCTGTCGTTCCCTGAGAACCTTGAACGGCCCATCCTCTTCTAGTGCCGCGCCGGAAAGACCCAGTTCTGAAAAGAGATCCAACCATTGTTGACGGGAGATTAGTGGGTAGCTTTGCCGTCGAGGTGCGTCCGTGTAGCGCCACCAACCATCGGTCATCCCCACGGTCAGGTCGCCGAACCTCTGCAGAGCTGTGCATTCGGAAATCAAGATCGTGCCGCCCGGACGCAATATCGATCGAAGCCGGTTTAACGTCTGAGCAAGATCGGCTGTGGCATGCAGCACATTGACGGCGACAATGATGTCGACGCCTTCAGCGATTCCTGAATCGGCGGTTTCCTTCTCGAGGTCCAGCGTTGCGTATCGTACGAATGGGAAGCTGGCGAACTTGTTTCGAGCCAGACCGAAAAACGCAGGGGATACGTCTGTAAAGATGTACTCGACACGCTCTTCATTGAGCAGCGGCAATATCTGGGCAGTAGCGCTGCCAGTGCCCCCGCCGACCTCCAGCACCCGCACTACCTGGCCCGCCGGATAAGCTCTGACGGCTCGCCGCACGGTTTCTGCTAAAGCGCGATTGAACATTCGCGCGGCAGGCGCATTCTGGTAAAGCTGCTCAGCCAGTTTTAATGAGCCGTTGGGAAACAATGCCTCCACTGCCGACATTTGGCCGCGCAGAACCCTGGCCAGATTCGAGGCCAAGGCAAGGAAATTCAGCTCTGCTGCAAACGATGGGAATTTTGCCAACAGCCGGGCGTGATCGGCGGCCGAGTTACTGTTGGGAGTTTTGGCGAAGACCCACGTGTCTCCGTCCCGGCGAACGATTCCGTCTTCTTCCAGAATGGCGAAGAGCCTTTGCATCAGGCGACGATGCTCCGGTTTGACGCCGAAGTTTCCGTGCAGGTCAACAGAAGAAACGCGCACGCCTTCCTGCAGATTGACGCCGAGCTCTTTGAGCGCCTCAAGAATGTACGTGGCGCAAAGAAGATCGAGCTCAGGCAGAAACTCGCCATAAGCCGTAAGGGTGTGAAGGGTTTCCCTTTCGCTCTGCAGCGCATCGATCGTACTGGTCGCGGCGTCGAGTAGATACTCGGGCATCGGGGGCTCGAATGTATTCGCAGAATCCGGTTGCTTACGCCATTCCGTCGTGTAGAGCAGCGGATCGAAGGATATCTTCGGCGAAGGCGACGGGGTAGCGCTCTCCGGAAGCGTTATCCAATAGCGCTGCCGTTGGAAGGGGTAAGTCGGCAGCTCGAGCTTTCGACCGGGACGATCGCGATAGACATTGTCCCAATTAATTGGCGAGCCCAGCAGGTAAAGCTGGCGTACCGCTTCATACAAGGTTTGCCATGCATCTTTCCCGCGCCGCAGAGAGGCAAGACAAGGAGTAGACGATCGCGACAGGGCGGGTTTCGCCATGCCTAGCAGAACCGGATCGGGGCCGATTTCAAGCAGAGCTGCCGGGTGCTGCGCCATCAATGAGGAGAGCCCGTCTGCGAAACGGACAGCTCCGCGGATGTGCCGGCGCCAATAGGATGCCTCGATGCGATCTGACGGCGAGAAAAGCTTGCCGCTCACGTTGGAAACCAGAGGAACCTCCGGCGTGGCGCAGGGAAACTCCGCTGCTCGCCGTTCAAACTCATCCAGAATTGGATCCATCAAGGCTGAGTGAAAGGCATGAGACACCTGGAGGGGCTGCGATGCCAAGCCACGTTCGGAGAGCCTGCCGCGCAGCTCCTCGATCTGCTCTGATCGGCCCGAGACAACAACGCTTCGCTCAGCGTTTACCGCGGCTATAGAGAGCGCAGCGAAGGGACGGATCATCTCGGCAACTTCATCTTCGCCGGCACGAACAGCGAGCATGCCGCCGCTTCGGGGCAGGCTGCCCATCAGCCTTCCGCGCTCAGTGGCGAGCGTCAGCCCCGCCTCCAACGAAAAAACGCCGGCGACGCTGGCTGCGACATACTCGCCAAGGCTGTGGCCCAGTACAACTGAGGGGCGCACTCCCCAGGAGTGCCAAAGCATGGCGAGCGCGTATTCGAAGGCGAAGAGCGCAGGCTGCGTCCACGCCGTATCGTGAATCAGGTCTTCGGAAATCGGTTCATTTCCGCAAAGCACGTCTGCAAGGCGATGAGGCAGCTTGCCACTCAGGATTGCATCGCACCTGTCGATCGCGGAGCGAAAGACGCTGCTCTGCGTGTAGAGCACGCTTCCCATGCGCGCGTATTGCGATCCCTGGCCGGTAAAAAGAAAGCCGATGGAAGGCTCTTCATAACCGGCAACAAAGCGATAATCGGGATGCTCCTTCACGTCGCTATCGGCAATCTGTTGCAGCGCAGTAGCAGCCTCCTGGGTAGAGCCGGCAAGGAGGGCAACGCGATGCTGAAAGTGGGATCGTCCCGGGTTCAGCGAGAAGGCGAAATCGGCAAGAGAGGTGTGGGCGTGATCGCGGAGATATTCAGCGTGCCTCTCGCAGAGCGCCTTGAGAGCTTCTACACTTTTTGCCGAGACGGTGATGATCTCGGCAGCGACCGGGAAACTGCTCTCGGCCTGAGCTGCCGGAGGCTCTTCAATGACGATGTGCGCGTTGGTTCCACTGAATCCGAATGAGCTGACGCCGGCGATGCGCGGCCTCGTGCTTGCGGTCCAAGGCGTTGGACGCGTCGCAACCTTCAATGGCAGAACCTGCAGGGCACTGTTCTTCTTTCCATCCGACAGGTGCAGATGGGGAGGGATAGTTTCATGCTGCAGCGCAAGAAGAACCTTGATGACTCCGGCAACACCGGAGGCGGCCTCAAGATGGCCGATGTTGGTCTTCACCGAGCCGATGGTCAGGTCAGCACCATGATCTGCATTGGTGCTGCGATTAGCGCTGAACACGGCTCCAAGAGCGCCAAGTTCGATCGCATCTCCCAACACCGTGCCGGTGCCATGCGTCTCGAGGTAAGTCACATCGCCAGGCAGCAAGCCGGCCTGACTTAACGCCGCCTTGATGACCGCTTCCTGAGAGGGTCCACTCGGCGCGGTCAGCCCACTGCTGCGTCCGTCGTGATTGATGGCGCTTCCGCGGATCAGGCCGAGGATGCGGTCTCCATCTGCGCGGGCGTCGGTGAGCCGTTTTAATACCAGCATCCCGCAGCCTTCGGAACGTACGAAACCATCCGCGGATTCTGAAAAAGTCTTACAGCGGCCGTCACCGGCGAGCATGCGCGCCTGTGACAGCGTGACGGTAAGCTGCGGCACAAGAATCGCGTTGACTCCCCCCGCAATGGCCATCCGGCATTCGCCCTGGCGCAGGCTCTGGCAGGCTAAATGGATCGCCACGGCAGAAGATGAGCAGGCTGTGTCAATCGACAGATTCGGACCCTTTAGTCCCAAAAGGTATGAGAGGCGTCCTGTTGTGACCGAACGCGCGACGCCGGTACCGGAATAAGCATCGAATAGGTTCTCGTCATAACGAGTACCTAACATCGCATAGTCATTCGTGCTCACGCCCGCGAATACGCCGGTGGCGCTGCCGTTCAAAGAGTCGGCGCGGACGGAGGCGTTTTCGAGCGCTTCCCAGCTCACCTCCAGCAACATCCTTTGCTGAGGATCCATGCCGATCGCCTCTCGCGGCGAGATACCGAAGAAAGTCGGATCAAATTGATCGATTCCGCTGACGAATCCGCCCCACTTGGTATTCGCCTTGCCGGGCGTTTCCGGGCGCGGGTCGTAGAAGGCATCCGCATCCCAGCGGCTCGGAGGGACAACTTCGATTGCGTCGACTCCCTCGGCCAGCAGTTTCCAGAAAGCCGCGGGGCTGTCGACGCCTCCCGGCATCCGGCATCCGACACCGATTACAGCGACAGGCTCACAGGCAGCCGCGTCGCGCGCAGCCAGCCGCCGCTCCAGTTCCGCCGCCAGCAGGGCCAGCCGCTTTGGAGAGAGCTTTTGTATGCGGTCGAGAAACTCCGCGGAGATAGGGCCGTCAGACATTAGTTGATAATTGCTCCAGTTAGCAGATCTGGAATGAGAGTCTTACTTGAACCAGGATTCGACTTCTTCATCGGACATCTGCTCAATTGATTCCAGAATGTCCAAGGGATGCTCGTTTGTATTGCTTGTGGCTTTGGTTTGCGTTACCGGCACCGCAGCCGGCCGTTCCTCATGTGTAGACAGGACTTCCTTGTCCAGATACCTCGCCAAGGCACGCAGCGTTGGATAATCAAAGAGTATCGTAGGCGGTAACTGCTTGTGCAATACCCCGGAGAGGTCATTGCGCAGTTCAATGGCTAACAGCGAGTCCATTCCAAGATCACTCAACGGCACATCGGGATCGATCTCCTCGCCGCTATGCAGATCCAGCGTCCGGCGGACAATCTCGGCGATGGTGCGCATCAGAGCCGTCTCGCGCATTGCAGCGGGCATAGACTCAATGGCCTCCAACGCAGGGGCTGCCAGAGCGGAACGAGACTTGATCTGTGACTGCGAGACGGGAGGTCGCTGCGTACCCTGCGCATCGGTTTCGGAGAGCAGTTCTGCGTAAAAGGAACGGTCAGCTTCAGTCCGACGCTGCGCCAGGTAGCGGGCCCAGTGGATCGAGGCAATCGCCACCTGGGATTCTCCGGATCGTAACGCCAGCCGCAACGCTTCCAATGCTTCCTCAGGCGGCATCGCGTCCATGCCGGATCGTTCGAGATTGCGCCGAACCTCGTCGTCCGAGGCCGCGCCGGTTTCGCCCCAGGCACCCCAGTTCACACTCAAAGCAGGGAGACGATTTGCCCGGCGGAAATGTGCTAATCCGTCCAGAAAGGACGCTGCCGCGCAATGATTTGCTTGCCCATAAGAACCGCCGATCGACGCCCATGAGGAAAACAGCACAAACCATTCGATGGGCAAGTCCCTCGTCATCACATGCAGATTCCACGCACCGTCTATCTTTGGCCCGAATACGCGTTGCATACGATCCCAGGACTGATCCTCAATAGCCGCATTGTCGAGCAGCCCTGCGCCGTGCCAAACTCCGCGCAGATCAGCCCCGCTCATCTGAACTGCTTTCTTTGCTGTCTCCGGATCGGCGATATCTCCCTGCACGGTTTGCACTGCGACGCCATTGGCCTTGAGGCGCTCGATTACCCGGTATGCCGCTTCGTTGGGGGCCCGCCTGCCCACAAGTACGAGTCCGCGCGCTCCGTTTGCGGCCAGCCACTCCGCCAGCCTTAGTCCGATTCCACGCATGCCGCCTGTGATCAAATGCGTGCCCGCGAAGCGCTCGGACTGCTTCCGCGTCACCACAACCCGGCCTTTGTGCTCAGCTCGCGCCATGAACCGGAAGGCTTCTTTCACGGTAGAAGAGTCAAATGCGGTGACCGGCAAGATCGGAAGCGAGCCCTCCGCAATCTCCTGGAGCATTGCTGCGAGCCGGTGGCCCACCCACGATGATCCTGCCGCAATGTCAGGAGTCAAGTCGACCGGCAGATAGCGCACTCCGGGCCACTTCCGCTCGATGAGTTCAGGGTCGCGTAAATCGGTCTTTCCCAGTTCGACAAATCGTCCTCCCGGGTTGAGCAATCGGAGGCCGGCATCGATAGCCTCTCCTGCCAGGGAGTTGAGAATGATGTCGACTCCAGCGGATATCTTCGTTGCAAAGGAGAGCGAGCGGGAATCATAGACGTGCGCGACCCCCAAGTCTCGTAGAAACGCTCGCTTCTCCTCGCTTCCGGCTGTAACGATCGGCTCGGCTCCCGCCTTGCGGCAGAGATGTATGGCCGCAAGACCCACGCCTCCGGCGCCTGCGTGAATCAGCACGCGCTCGCCCTGACGGACACGCGCAACCTTGTTCAGGCAATAGTCGGCTGTCAAATAGGCAATGCTTTGTGCAGCTGCTTCGGCGAAAGACAAACTCTCCGGCTTGCGAACGATCAGTGCCCTTGAAGCCACGACATGACTCGCGAAGCTTCCCGGAGCAATCGCAACGACGGCGTCACCCGGCGCAAGATCTGTGACAGCTTCGCCTGTGCGAAGTACCGTACCGGCGCAGTCCGTGCCTATCGGCGTATCAGAGGCGATGGCCCCCATAGCCAACATTACGTCCCGGAAATTCAGCGAGGTTGCTTCGACACCGATCTCGACCTCATCTGGTTGTAATTCGCGCGGGACGGCGGGCTCCCATTCAAGAGCGTCGATACCGGCGCCTGCGTGCAATTGCACTCGCGCGGGCAATTGCTCGATGTGCGGGGCCCGTAATCTTTCCAGCTTTGCAACGTAGCGGAGCCCGTGCCGCCATGCCACCCACTGACTGTCGGCATTCGATTGCACCTCAGCCGCGATCCGCGCGGCACTGGCGTCGCAATCTTCAAGATCGCAATCGAGCCGAGTGCAACGCAGTTCCTGAGCCTCCATAGCAAGGCCGGTTGCCAGACCAACCAGGGGAGTGCCGGCCAGCCGGATTGCCGACTCTGGCGCTCCGATGGCATGCGCCAGCTCAGTCACAACATAAAGCCTCGGCCTGGCTTGCCCGTGCTGCCTGAGCATCTGCTGAGCAGTTGTGAGCAGAGATTGCACGGAGTCTGCGATCGCGTTGGACGCATTGCCCGGAGACACCTTGTCGAAAGGCTCGGGTTGCCCATCAAGCCAAAGTACGGCGTCTACATCTGCCAGCTTTTGAGTCAGATTACCGACGTTCGCTGATTCGACGGCCGCGCCTCGTTTGCGCAGATGCAGAGCGAGCTTCGCGGCAAGCTCTCCTTCACCCACAACCAAGACCCGATTCAATTGCGCGAGCCTGGTCGACGGCTCTTCCAACCGCCAGTCAAGGCGATACAGCCACGAGGAGATATCGGGAGTAAATTTCTTTATTTTTCTGAATCTGAGGTTGAGGAAGCGGAGGAGAGGCAAGCCGTCGTGGGTGGTGATGTTGATATCGGCGGCGAGGGTGTTGTCGTCGATGCGGCGCATGGTTACATGACTCCAGTTGCGCCCGACCGGATGGGCTGCTGGAAGGCTGTAGATCTGCAGCCGCTCTACACTGAGGGGAAGATAGAGCTCACTGTCCTGATGGCTGTCCTGATCCTTGTCTTCGCTACCTGCGGCCAGCGCTGCGACCTGCAGACAGGCATCCAGCCACCACGGGCTCAGCTCCCACCCTGGCTCTTCTTCTCCTCGCGCCACGATCTCGCCCAGCGCCTCGCCTGCTCCCACCCACGCCTGTTCCACGCCGCGGAAGCGCGGCCCGAACTCGAGACCGCGAGAGGCCATCTCCGCATAGAACTGCTCACTTGTCCTGGCTGCGCGCAGACGGCTACGCGTTCCCTCTACATCCAACCGGTCAGGATTTTGTTGCTCTGCCGCGCCGCTCAGCAGCCAGCCTTCCGAGACACGTTCCCAACTCGCCAGATGCCTGCTCGGCATAGACGCGCACACGGCTCCGTCCGCCCGCGGCTTCTTCCACCACCGTCTGTGCCCGTCGCTCGCCCTCGACCATCAGCGGCGCCTGCAGCACCACATCTTCCAGCACACAGCCCCGACCCAGAGTCTCGGCTCCCACCTCCAGCATCAGTTCCAGATGGCCAGTCGCCGGCAGCACCGCCCGGCCCTCGACCACATGCTCTCCGATCCAGCTTGCCGCCCGCAGTTGCGTCTCGTACTGACCGGCCACGCCGGCTGCGCGCAGGCGATGACCCAGCAGAGCACGGCCAGTCGGCTCTCCGCACCGCTGCTTTTGGAGTCGGCCTCGATCCAGTAACGCTCGCGTTGGAATGCATATCCCGGCAGCGCTACGCGACGCAGCTTGCGTCCCGCCGCTCGCGCCGCCCAATCTATGGTCGCGCCGTGCACAAACTGCTCGGCCACCAGCTGCTGCCGGCATTTCCGCAGGCAGCGATGCGCTTCCTGCGCGTTGCCCGGCCTTCACTGCGCCGCGATGCACACTCGGAAGACTCTCTCCGCGCAGCCAGCTCCGCAGCTTCTCCGCACACTCCGCCTTGCTCGCCGCCACCACTGCAAGGCGTTCGCCGAAGACCGCGCGGCCCACCGCCGCCGTATAGCAGATCTCACTCCATCCCGCTTCGGTCTGCAGAAGAAACTCCGCATACCGCTCCACCAGCGCGCGCAGCGCCGCTTCGGTCCGCGCCGTGATCGCCAGAACGTCTTCCCGCGGCTCCGTATCCGGAATCGGAGCGGGCTGCTGCCAGCCTTCCACCACCACGTGCGCGTTGGTTCCGCTGAAACCAAACGAACTCACGCCTGCGATCCGACGCCCTGCAATCGGCTCCCACGCTCGCGCCTCGGTCACTACTTCCAGCGGCAATTCAGCCCAACGCACATGCTCGCTCGGATGCTCCCAGTGAAGCTGTGCGGGGACCATCCCGTGCTCCAGACCCAGCACCACCTTGATCAGGCCAGCCACGCCCGCGGCCGACTCCAGATGGCCGATATTGGTCTTCACCGAGCCGATCAGAAGCTTGCTCTCCCGCGGCGCGGCGCCGAAGACCGCGCCCAGCGCCTCGGCTTCGATCGGATCCCCCAGCGTGGTCCCGGTCCCATGCGCCTCCACATAGCCCACCTGCCACGGCTCGATGCCGGCACGGCGATGCGCCACCCGCAACAGCTCCTGCTGCGCCAGCCCGTTGGGCACGGTCAGGCCGCTCGAGGCTCCATCCTGGTTCACCGCCGAGCCCAGAATCACGCCCAGAATCCGATCCCCGCACGACTCCGCATCCCGCAGGCGCTTCAATACCACGACTCCACATCCCTCGCCCCGCACAAATCCATCCGCTCCCGAATCAAACGCACGCACCCGGCCGTGGGGCGATAGCATGCCGGCCTGCGCGAAGGCGATAGATGGCTCAGGAGACAGGATGAGGTTGACGCCTCCGGCGAGCGCAGTCGTGCATTCACGAAGGCGCAGCGCATCACACGCCAGATGCACCGCCACGAGCGATGAGGAACATGCCGTATCGATCGAGAGGCTGGGACCGTTCAGACCCAGAACGTAGGAAATGCGCCCTGCAACCACGCTGGAGGCAACACCTGAAGCAAAGTGCGGGTCAATCGCATCTGCGTCTCCACTGCGCAGAAGCAATTGCGCGTAGTCATGGGACGAAACTCCCATGTAGACGCCAGTGACTGACTGATAGAGCGAAAACGGATCGATCCCCGCATTCTCCAGAGCTTCCCAGCTCACTTCCAGCAGCATGCGCTGTTGTGGATCCATTCCCGCCGCTTCGCGGGGAGAGATTCCGAAATGCCGCGGGTCGAAGAGATCCACGCGCTCCAGCAGGGCCGCCCAGAGGGCCGCTGCCGGCAAGGCTTTGCCTTGCAGAGATTCGAGGAGCCGCCGTTCGACTCCATCCGTCACCGCGGACCTTTGCTTCTCGAGAAGCCTCCAATAGCCTTGAATGCCATTCTCTCCGCCGGGGATGCGGCAGCCTACCCCGACAATGGCAATCGGCTCCCTCCAAGAATTTTCCAACTCCTGTATACGTACCTGCGCGCGATCGAGGGCAAGCAACGCCTGCTTCAGAGGCGATAGCAATGGCGTGATTTTCTCACTCGATTTGTGTATTTCCGTCATTGCCTGCTCAGACGCTCTTTCAAAAGCTGCTCTACTTCTTCTTCTGACATTTCCTGCAGCTGTTCCACAGTGAGATGTGGCTGCTCTTTTCGCCGTGCCTGTATCGGTTCTGAATCGACCATCCGCGGGCGTTTCTCCGCGACCGGCGTCAGCATATCTGACAGGAAATGCACCAACTCTCCTACGGTTCCTGTATCAAATGCAATGGTGGAAGAGATCATTCCTTCCAGTCCCAGGCGCTTTGACAATTCGCTGCGCAGTTCGAGAGCAATCAACGAATCCATTCCAAGATCGCTGAGGCGGTCCCGATCTCCAAGTTCATCCGGAGAAAGATCCAGCTGGAATACCTGGCATATGGTCTGTTTCACAACAGCCGAAACCGTGTCCTGGCGCGTTTCGATCGGGAGATCGCGCAAGCCTTCCGCGAAGGCGGCATTCGTGTGTCCCTGCGCCAGAGGCGGCGGCATCGCTCTCCCTAGATGTTTTTCCACTCTGGGCGTCACCGTCCTGCTCACGCCACGAGATTGCGATTCAGCAATGTCTCGGCTCCGCGCGAGCAACACGTGCTGCCCTAGATGAGAGGCCTGCGAATCGATCGACGGAAACGCCACGCTATCCACGAATCCGGTCCGATCAAGGATGCTATGCCACTGATCGACGTTGAGAAGCGGATGCTCCTGCCGATCTGCATCGGTGAAATGTTGCCATCCCTCGATGAGGCCTGTGGACATGTCGAACCAAGAGTGATGACGAGTGGTCTCGAGCAATACCAGCGCGCCGCCGGGGGATAACACGCTTTGAACTCGTCTCAATGCAGACTCAAGATCGCGCGCTGCGTGTATGACATTCGCTGCTACGACAAGGTCAAACATTCCCTGCCGAAGCCCTTGCTCTTCAAAATCGCGATCCAGATCGCAGAGCGCGTATCGGACAAAGGGATATTCTTTGAACTTGCGCCGCGCCCGGTTGAGGAATAACTCAGAAATATCCGAAAACCAATACTCGACCTTATCAGCGGGTAAAGATGGAAGGATGGCCGCAGTTGTCCCGCCTGTACCTCCGCCAATTTCGAGGATACGGACATTTCGTTTGCCTCCGAGTTCCTCTCCTACGTTGCGCAGAGCTGTGGCGACGATCGGGTTGAAATAGCGTGCCTGCGCGCTGGTTTCATAAAGCCCTTCAGCCAACGCGAACGAACCCTCCGGGAATAAGGTTTCGAGGGCGCTCTTTCTTCCCGTCAAAACATCGCCGAGCAGAGCGCCGCATTGCTTCAGATAAGCGATCGCGCCGGCATCATCCTTCATCAGCTGCGTTGCATCCTCCCAATAGGGCTCAAGCTCCACAGACTGAAGACCGCTCATAGCGTAGAAGTTTTCGTCTGCCCGAATGAGCACACCGTCTTCCGCCAGACCCAATAACCAGCGCCTGAGCAGATTGCGATAGATCGGCTGGAATGCGCACCGGCGAAGAACCTCGTCGACCGAAGCGGGGTTGCCATTGGGGAAGGCTTCTGCAGCGGCCAGTACGTTGCGCGCGTGCGCCCGGGTGAGTCTTTCGAGCGCTGCAAATCTTTCGGGATAGCTTTCCGGGCTCCAGCCCAACGGAGCCTGGAGGCTCTGCCTCTCTGCCGCCGCCCGCATGCTTTGCCACGTTGCTTCGCGCTGCTGCTGCAGCTTCATCTGGGGAGGAGCCCCAAACCAGAATCGTTTGCGCTGAAACGGGTAGACAGGAAGGTCAACCGGCCGTGCAGTGAAAGGCGAAGCCAGGTCAGCGTATCGCAGGCTTCCACCGTGAACATATTCCTTCTGGATTCGCTGCAGCGCGCCCACATCGCCTGACATTTGAGCTGACGATGATAGACTCATCCGTCGCGCTCGCCATCAACCCCGCCACCATACGCCCAGCCAGCCACGCCTGCAGCATCTCAACGGCCTGTGCCGAGTCGCGCGCAATGAGGGCGAGGCGACGGGGCAGCTTTGCACGGCCCGTCGCTGCCGTGTAGCAGATATCGCCGAAACTCTCGCCGCTGTGCTGCAGATAGTCGACGTATCGCTCCACGACTGCGCGCAAAGGGGCCTCCTGCACTGCCGACAGGCATAACAGGTATTGTTCCTGTGGCGCCTGCGCGTCCTGCGCAAGGCTGAGAGGTTCCCCTAAGCTTTCAGCCGAGCCAACGATGATGTGAGCATTCGTTCCGCTGAATCCGAACGAACTCACTCCGGCATATTGCGTGCTGCTTTCATGGGGCCACGGGATGAGGTGTTTGGGGATCTCAATCGGCCATTGCCGCCAGTCGATTTGTGGACTGGGCTGGGTGAAATGAAGATGAGGCGCAATGCCATGCCCTGGCTGCATCATGAGCACGACTTTGATCAGACCGGTCAAGCCGGCTGCTGCCTCGGTGTGGCCAAGATTGGGTTTTACCGATCCGATTCGCAGGGGCGACGCTTCGCTTCGTTCTATCCCATAAACAGCCCCAATCGCCTGAACCTCGATAGGGTCGCCCAGTGGAGTTCCCGTGCCATGGGCTTCTACATAGCTGACCGCGTGCGGCTCCAGAGCCGCGTTGGCAAGTGCCTCCCGCATCACTGCTTCCTGCGCCGGGCCGTTGGGAGCCGTGATTCCGGCGCTGCGTCCGTCCTGGTTCACAGCTGAACCGTGAATATTCGCCAGAACCCGATCGCGGTCGCGCACCGCATCCGCCAGCCGCTTCAAAATGATGACGCAGCAGCCCTCAGCGCGCACATAGCCGTCGGCCGACGCATCGAACGTCTTGCAGCGACCGTCTGTCGACAACATGCGCGTCCGGGAAAATCCGATATTCATCTCCGGAGAAAGAATCAGATTCGTCGCGCCCACGATGGCAAGCTCTGTCTCCCCTCGCCGCAAACTCTGGACCGCCTGATGAACCGCAACCAGCGACGATGAGCAGGCCGTGTCAACGACCATAGCCGGGCCCTGCGTACCGAGGAAATAAGCGAGACGGCCAGCCGCAATGCTTCCCGCGGCGCCTACGCCGGTGTACCCATCGATAGTGCGAGGATCCTCCATCAGCAACCGGCCGTAATCGCTGTTGGTCATGCCAAGATAGATTCCGGTCTTCGTCTTCATCAGACTGCGGGCGTCGATGGTTGCGCGCTCCAGTGCTTCCCAGGTGAGCTCCAGCAAAATGCGCTGCTGGGGATCCATGCTGGCGGCCTCGCGCGGATGGATGCCAAAGAAGTCCGCATCGAAGGCATCTATGTCGGAGAGGAAGCCGCCGTGTAGGTCATACATCGTGCCTGGCTGGTCCGGTTCCCAGCTCGAATACGAATGGGCGTCCCATCGTTCCGGAGGCACGGTGGTAATGAGATCCTCACCGTTCGCCAGCGCTTTCCAGAACAGTTCCGGGCTTGTCACTCCTCCAGGCAAGCGCACAGCAGTACCGAGGATGGCAACCGGTTCGTTCGTGCCGTGCCGGCATTCCTCCAGCTCGGCGCGGAGCCGGCGGATCTCAACCAGCGCTCGCTTGACCGGTGAAAGCTCCTCTGCTCGCGGATCCGGTCGTTGCGGTGAATTATCGCTTTGCGCCATGCTCCCGCCCTTCCAGCTCTTCGAGCAACAATGTTTCTGCCTCCTCGTCGCTTATTGCATAAATGTCATCCGGCAGTTTTCCTTCTGCGCCTGACGGCACCGGCTCTGGAAACATTTCGCCGAGCAGGAAGTCGGTCAGAGTGCGCAATGTTGGATAGTCCAGCACCAGCGTTGGAGACAGCGGCCTCTCCAGAGTTGCGACGAGCGAATTGCGCAACTCGACCGCCATCAGAGAGTCCAAGCCCAGATCATGCAGGGCTTCGTCCTCATCGACGCGAGTTTGCGAGGGAAGAGAGAGGATTTTCAGAGCCTGTTGGCGAAGATGCTGACCTAACATTGCTCTGCGGTCACCAACGGCCGCGCGATTCAACACCGCGGAAAAGTGCTCGCTCTGTTGTTTCTGCTGAAGATCGTTCCTGCTCTCCTGGAATTTCCCGTCATGAAGTTTTGTTTCAATCAATCGGCTAAACAATGCTGCCGTGCCCTCGGGCCGCCGGCTGACAAACTTCTCCCATGAAAGCACCCGCAGTACGGCTGCAACGCCTTCATCGTTGCTCAGCAATTTATCCAGAGCTTCGACGCCATCGGCGGGATCGATTCTTCCTAATCCCATGCTCTGCGGATCGACCTTCAGATTCTCAGTCATCCCTCCAGAATTCCAGGGGCCCCACTGAACACTTAACGCGGGCAATCCAAATTGACGCCGATGATCCGCGAGCGCGTCGAGCATAGCGTTCGCGACAGCATAGTTGGCCTGACCAGGAGAACCCAGCAAGACTGCGGCGGAGGAGAACAGCACAAAGAAATCGAGCTTCTCCTTGCGCGTCAGAGTGTGAAGATTCCACGCTCCCAGCCATTTGGGGCGCATGACCGAAAGCATTGATTCGGGAGTTTGCTCAAGCAGACTGTGATCGTCAAGTACACCCGCGGCGTGCAGAATCCCTTTCAAAGGGTAGGAAGGCAGGACATTCGCAAGAATCGACTCCACCGAAGCTCGGTCCGCAACATCTGCGCTCACCACCGTTATTTCAGCGCCGCGTGACCGCATCCGCTGAATAGTTTCCGTCGCGGATGCGCTGGGTGGACGTCGTCCTGACAGTATGAGCCGATGCGCACCTCGCTCCACCATCTTCTCGGCAAAGAGCAAGCCCAATCCGCCGCATCCGCCGGTAATCAAATATGTGCCTTGGAAATCAGGCTTCAGTGCTCGCGGCAGAGAAGAAAGATATCGTCCGCGTAACGACAATCTTTCCTATGTGACGCGCCTGCGCCATAAAGCGAAAAGCCTCTTTCGGATCAGTAAACTCAGTCACCGGCAATGGAGCAATTGCTTTGGTCGCCAGCAATCCCAACATCTCTCGCGACAGGGACGGAATCAAAGAGGGGTCGGCCGCCGCTTCCTGGCCCAGATCGTAGACAAAGTGACGCACGTCGGGACGGAGTTGCGCGACCACCTCGCGGCTGAGGGTGTCACGCTTCCCAACTTCGAGAAAACGGCCACCTTTAGCCATGATCGAGAGCGTCTTCTCCGCAAGCACACCGGTCAGCGAATTCAAAACGACATCAACGCCGCGGCCGCCCGTGAGACGCATCACTTCATCCGCAAATTCGACCGTGCGCGATGGCAGCACATATTGAATTCCCTGCGATCGAAGGTACGCGCGTTTTTCTTCGCTGCCCGCCGTCGCATAGATCTCCGCGCCCCGCGCCCGCGCCAGATGTACGGCAGCAAGCCCAAGGCCACCGGCGGCGGAGTGAATCAGCACACTCTCTCCAGGTTGCAGAGCCGCGAGCCTATCGAGTCCGTAGAGCGCAGTCATATACACCACTGGCAGTGCTGCGGCATGAGTCAGGCTAAGATCGTCGGGCACGTGGAAGACATTGCTGACATTTACAGTTACAAATTTGCGATACGATCCTGGTGCGAAGGCAAATACCTTGTCGCCGACCACAAATCCGCTGCGGCTGCCTGCCTTCAAGACTGTGCCTCGCGCACTCTCCTCCCAACAGCCGAACACTACCGGGCAACATGCCCAGCGCATTCATGACATCGCGAAAGTTAACTCCATGCGCGCAGACTTCAATCTCCACCTCATCGTCCAGGGGCACACTACGCGGCACAAAAATCGACTTGAGGTCCTCGATAAGACCGCTCTCGGCGGGGATGATCTCCGTATTTGCTACCTCGGCGGTTGCAATATGCTCCTTGAGGCGTGAAGCCTTTAGGCGCGGAACAAGGATACGTTCGCCGCGCAGCAGCATTTCTTCAGCTTTTACCGTGGTGATGGCATGCAGAAGGCTATTCGCGTTGGCCTTTGTGTCAAGATCCAGGGAATGGATGCTGAGTTCCGGAAACTCCAGTACGGCGGTGCGCCGCAAAGCCTGGATAGCGCGTCCTTTTGCCGATATCGAAACACCCACTCCACTGTGCCTGCTTCCAGTCACCAGCCACAGACCGCGAGCGGGATGTATCTGCTCCAGCAAAAGCGCCTGCAGTAGTGCAAGACTGGCATTGAGAGGCAACAGATTCTGCGGCTCGTCATCCGATACTTGGAGCTGCTCAAGGGTTCCTGTTTCGGCAGGGCGGAGATCCAGCACTCCCTCCAGAGAGCCTTGCGCCGTCACGATGTTGCGCAGAGCTTTGCGGTATCCGTTCGGATCCCTGTTCAGTGGAAGATGTGCATCGCCTTCGATCTCACGCGTGAGTTTCTCGCTCGAGATCAATGACCACGTTGCTCCTCTCTTCTGCAGTTCGCCACAGACCTCCGCACTTAAGTCGGAGCCAAGATCATTGGCTTCGGAGAGGACCAACCAGTGTCCCGTGATATCGATCGGCGCGGCCTGGAGTGGCGCTTCGATCCACTCGACGCTATAAGAGGAGATATTCGGAGTAGATTTCTTTATTTTTCTGAATCTGAGGTTGAGGAAGCGGAGGAGGGGAAAGCCGTCGTGGGTGGTGATGTTGATATCGGCGGCGAGGGTGTTGTCGTCGATGCGGCGCATGGTTACATGACTCCAGCTGCGGGTGGCTGGAGGGCCTGCCGGTTTGTAGACCTCGAGCCGCTCTACGCTGAGAGGAAGATAGAGGTCGTTGTTCTGATGGCTGTCTTGAGGGCCGTTCTGATCGCTGTCTTCGCTGCGCGCGGCCAGCGCCGCCACCTGCAGACAGGCATCCAGCCACCACGGAGAGAGCTCCCAGTCTGATTCTCCTTCTCTCGGTTCTTCTTCTCCCCGCGCAACGATCTCGCCCAGCGCCTCGCCTGCTCCCACCCACGCCTGTTCCACGCCGCGGAAGCGCGGCCCGAACTCAAGACCGCGTGAGGCCATCTCCGCATAGAACTGCTCACTCGCCCCGGCCGCACGCAGACGGCTGCGCGTACCCTCTATATCCAACCGATCTGGATTTTGTTCCTCTGCTGCTGCCGCTGTGCAGCCAGCCTTCCGAGACACGTTCCCACCCGCCGGAGGCTTGCTCGGCCCCGTGTTCCGCCCCGCGTTCTGCATAGATGCGCACACGGCTCCGTGCGCCCGCGGCTTCTTCCACCACAGTCTGTGCACGCCGCTCGCCCTCGACCATCAGCGGCGCCTGCAGCACCACATCTTCCAGCACACAGCCCCGACCCAGAGTCTCGGCTCCCGCCTCCAGCATCAGTTCAAGATGGCCGGTCGCCGGCAGCACCGCTCGGCCCTCGACCACGTGCTCGCCGATCCAGCTTGCCGCCAGCAGTTGCGACTCGTACTGACCGGCCACGCCGGCCGCCCTCAGCCGATGGCCCAGCAGAGCACGGCCGGTCGGTTCTCCGATCGCGCTCTTCGGGCCGGCCTCGATCCAGTAACGCTCGCGCTGAAACACATATCCCGGGCAGCGCCACGCGACGCAGCTTGCGACCTGCTGTTCGCCCTGCCCAATCCACCGTCGCGCCGCGCACAAACTGCTCAGCGACCGCCGTTGCCGGTGTTTCAGCAGGCAGCAGCTGCGCTCCCGGCGCGCTGCCCGGCTTTCACTTCGCCGCGATGCACACTCGGAACACTCTCTCCGCGCAGCCACTGCCGCAGCTTCTCCGCACACTCAGCGTTGCCCGCCGCAACCACTGCAAGGCGTTCGCCGAAGACTGCGCGGCCCACCGCCGCCGTATAGCAGATCTCACTCCATCCCGCTTCGGTCTGCAGAAGAAACTCCGCATACCGCTCCACCAGCGCGCGCAGCGCCGCTTCGGTCCGCGCCGTGATCGCCAGAACTTCTTCGCGCGGCTCCGTCTGCGGCGGATCGGCCAGCGGGCTGCTGCCAGCCTTCCACCACCACGTGCGCGTTGGTTCCGCTGAAACCAAACGAACTCACGCCTGCGATCCGCCGGCCGTCGATCGGCTCCCACGCTCGCGCCTCGGTCACTACTTCCAGCGGCAATTCAGCCCAACGCACATGCTCGCTCGGATGCTCCCAGTGAAGCTGTCCGGGCACGATGCCATGCTCGAGCCCCAGCACCACCTTGATCAGGCCAGCCACGCCCGCGGCCGACTCCAGATGGCCGATATTCGTCTTCACCGAGCCTATCAGAAGCTTCTTCTCGCGCGGCGCGGTGCCAAAGACCGCGCCCAGCGCCTCGGCTTCGATCGGATCCCCCAGCGTGGTTCCGGTCCCATGCGCCTCCACATAGCCCACCTGCCAGGGCTCGATGCCGGCACGGCGATGCGCCGTCCGCAACAGCTCCTGCTGCGCCAGCCCGTTGGGCACGGTCAGGCCGCTCGAGGCTCCATCCTGGTTCACCGCCGAGCCCAGAATCACGCCCAGAATCCGATCCCCGCACGACTCCGCATCCCGCAGCCGCTTCAGTACCAACACCCCGCAGCCCTCACCCCGCACAAATCCATCCGCTCCCGAATCAAACGCCCGCACTCGCCCGTGCGGAGATAGCATGCCCCATTGCGAGGCGATGATCAGCGATTCCGGAATCGCGAGAAGATTTACGCCTGCGGCGATGGCGAGTGGAGTTTCATCCTCGCGTAAGCTTCGGCAGGCGCGATCGACTGCCACGAGCGACGAGGAGCAGGCGGTGTCGATTGCCATGCTGGGACCATTGATTCCGTAGAAGTACGAAAGCCGTCCGGCTGTGGCATTGAGCGCTGATCCCTGCAGCACATAAGCGGATAGCTGATCAGGCGGAATCATTCTCTGAAGAAGCTGCGCATACTCAGAAGTGCTTATGCCGATGAAGACTCCTGCGTTCAGGCCTGCAAGCGTTTTTGGATTAATGCCGGCATCTTCAAGGGCTTCCCAGCTTACTTCCAACAGCAGCCGCTGCTGCGGATCCATGGTTACAGCCTCGCGCGGGGAGATGCCGAAGAATTCCGCATCAAAATCTCCCGGTGCATCAAGCAGCCCCGCCCAGCGGCTATAGGTTTTACCCGGCATTTGCGGACCCGAATGAAATATCGGATCCAGATCCATTCGCTCGGGGGGGATTTCTCTGACGGCATCGCGTCCGTGGGCAAGCAAATTCCAATACCCCTCCGGAGTATCCGCTCTGCCGGGAAAACGGCAACCCATGCCGATGATCGCAATGGGTTCGCGGTTGCGACCTTCCAGGTCTTCCACCCGTTGGCGAAGACTCCGCAGAGCCAGCAGCATCTGCTTTTCCGCCGACAAATTTTCCGAATGGGCAGCCATCGCTTACAGCACTCCCAGTTTCTGCTGAATCGCCGCAAGCTCGGCGGCGATGGCCGCGTTGGTTTCCGATTCGTTCATTTCGGCTACGGAAGTCGAGAAGCTCTCGTCCCGCTCTCGTGTCGACGACGGAGGCACGCTCGCCGGCAGCAAAACCGTGGATGCAAACAGCTTCTCTTCGATGAACTCGGCGAGCGCTGTAATCGTGGGATACATGAGGGTCAGGGTTCCGGGCAGTCTTAAACCCGTACCTTCTTCAAGACGGCGTTTCAGCTTCACGCTCATGAGCGAATCCATGCCCAGCTGAAAGAGCCCGCGCGTTTCATCGAGAGGATCTTCCGGCATCATTCCGAAAACCTTGCGCGCCTCTCCTCCCACAAAATCCAAAAGACAGATCCTTCGATCCTCCTGCGAAAGATCAGTCAGCTCCTTAAGCCGCGTGTTTTCGTGAATGCCTGCCGCTTTCACGATTGCTGTACGCTGTTCGATCAAGTCCACAGTCAGCGCCGCTCTGCCGCGCATCTCAAGCGCCGGGCCGAGGATGTTCCAGTCGATGTCGGCCACGACCTGCGCTGTGCGGTTTGAAACCATCGCCGCGCTCAATGCCTGCAAGGCTTGATCGGGACGCATGGCGATGAATCCGGAACGTCCAACCAGTTCCAGTTGCCGGTCTTCGCCCTGGTGCTCCCAGAATCCCCATTCCACGCAAAGGGCGGGAAGGCCCAGTGCCCGGCGTTCGGATGCAATCGCCCCGAGACACGCATTGGCTGCGGCGTACAACGCGCCATTCCGTAGTCCAATAGTGGAGGCGGCCGAGCTGAAAAGAACAAAAAAATCCAGGCGCGCTTCTCGTGTACACCGGTCGAGGACGCGGGCGCCTTCAACCTTGGCGCGAAATACGATCTCCACATCGTGCGACTGTGCTTCCGAGATTGGGCTGAAGCGCACTCCCGCAGCCGCGTGAATTATGCCGGCAAGACGCGCCCCGCTCGCCTCTATCCGCGCCAGCAGGCTCCGCACCTGGGATTCATCCGATACATCGCAGGCTTCGGCAAGCACCGTAATGCCTCGCGCGCGCCAATCTTTCAGCTTCGCGAACAGATGCGGGTTGCCCATTTCCGATGGGTCTCTCCGTCCGGCCAGCGCCAGATGCCTTGCTCCGCGATCGATAAGCCATGAAGCAATCTCCATGCCGAGCCGGCCGAAAGCGCCAGTCACCAGATAGCATCGATCGGATCTCAATTCCAGCGGCTCACCCTCCTCCGCAGGAGGGTTTCGCCGTAGCCTTGCGACCCATCGGCGGCCTTCGCGCATGGCCAGGCGATCCTCTCCGGTTCCGCGGACAACCTCTTCACAAACCGCCTCGGCGTTCCGGGAACTGGGTGTATTCGTGTCAATGGAGCCGCCCGCGAGAGTCGGATGTTCCAGACCGAAGACGCGACTGAATCCCCGCACTGCGGCCTGCGGAAGGTGAAGTTCGGCTTCGGCGCCTTGCGTTACAAACCACAATTTCAGAGAAATGCCGCTACGGATGATGCAGTGCGCGATCTCGAGAGCCTCAGATGTGAGGGTGATTGCATCTTCTTCGGCAGTAAGACACAACGCGTATTGTGGCCTTTCCTCAGCCTCTTCCAATTTGGCGAAAAGCTGCCTCAGTTCCTCGCTCAGGTTTTTTCCGCGGCGCACTTCGATTACCCGGTCTCCGCGTTGTTGAATGACCTCCGTGAGCCTTTGGGTGAACGCTTCTCCGGAATGCAGGAGAAGCCATGTCGCTGGCTGACGGGAGTCCGTCGGAGGCGCACCCAACGGCATTTCGATCCATTCTGTCGAATAGAACCAGTCGGAAATGCGGTCAGAGGGCAGGGAATTGTCTGGAGTCGCAGTAGCAGGAGTGGGTGCCTTGTCGAGCCAGTATGGCTTTCCCTGGAATGGGTACAGTGGCAGATCGGCGATTGAGCCGTGAGCGCCAAGGGTGGTCTCCCAATCAACTTCCCCCCCTGCCTCCCAGGCAAGGATTAACTCCTTCAAACGCGATGGTCCGTTTCCTGTCATCCCCTGGGGCTGGCTTACGCTTCTCGAAACCTCGAATCGTCGACGCAACTGCGCAGCCATTTCTTTCGCATCTCTTCCCAGCACTCCAACGCGGTAGGCATGATGAGTTCTTCGCACGGTGCTGGTATAGCTGATATTGGCCAGTTCCGATTCGGTGGCGCTCTCCAGCCGATCGGCGAATGCGAGCAGCAGTATAGGCAGCGCTTCTGGTGATTGCGCCGAAACCAACACCGGTCGTATCCCCGGTTCCGCGACCGCACGCCGAGATTCCGGCGCCTCTTCGAGAATCACGTGGACATTGGTTCCACTCCACCCAAAGGAGCTGACTCCCGCGAGCCTGCGCCCCGTTGTAGTCCATTCCTGACCATGCTGCGGGATGGTCAGCCCAGTTTCTTGCAGTGCAAGATGAGGGTTCAGCGTTTCAAGATTCGCCACAGGCGGGAGCCAGTGATGTTGCAACACCAGTGCGGCCTTGATCAGACCTGCGATCCCAGCCGCTCCTTCCAGGTGTCCGATATTTGCCTTGACCGCTCCTAAAGTGCAGGGCGTTGTCCGCCGCTCTCCTCCCAACACTTCGCCCAGCGCTTCCACCTCAATCGGATCTCCCAGATCGGTGCCGGTGCCGTGCGCTTCGACGTAACCAATTTCCCAGGGTTGCACTCTGGCATCTTCCAGGGCACGCCGTAACACGCGTTGCTGCGCCAGGCCATTGGGAGCGGTCAGCCCGTTTGTCTTCCCATCCTGATTCACAGCTGAGCCGCGGATGATCGCCAGCACCCGGTCGCCGTCTTGCAGTGCAGCGCTCAGCGTCTTCAGAATGACAACGCCGCAGCCCTCGCCGCGCCCCATCCCGTCCGCAGCAGCGTCAAAGGACTTGCAGCGGCCATCGCAGGAAAGTAGCTGCAATTGAGCAGCGGCCACGGTGACGCCCGGCTCCAACAACAGGTTTACGCCGCCCGCAAAGGCCACGCTGCAGTCGCCGGCACGAAGGCTGCGACAGGCAAGGTGCACGGCGGCAAGAGACGAAGAACACGCCGTGTTCACGACCATGGCTGGACCGTGCAGATCGAGCCAGTACGCCAGCCGTCCTGCGATCATGTCGTGGGCCGTGCCCGGCGCGGAATAAGCGTCGAGCGTCGCCGTATCGCCGAACTGCATGGCGTGATAATCGGCACTGTGACTATGGACGCCCAAAAAGATGCCGGCATCGGTGCCGGCGATTCGAGTCTTCTGCAACCCCGCGTTTTCCAGGGCGTGCCAGGCCGTCTCAAGGAAAATTCGCTGCTGGGGATCCATGCGAATCGCTTCGCGCGGTGTGATGTCGAAGAAAGCCGCATCGAAGCGCTTTACATCGTCCAGAAAGGCGCCGTACCGGGTATTGATCTTTCCCGGCGTGGCAGCGTCCGGTGAATAAAACGCATCTCGATCCCAGCGGTCTTGCGGGACAGGTTTCACGGCGTCCCGGCCTTCCACAATCATCCGCCAGAACTGCTCGGGATCGCTGCCGCATCCGGGAAATCGCAACCCCATACCGATGATGGCGACCGGTTCCGATTGGCTGCGCGCTTCGGCCGTTGCGAGCTTCTCCCTAAGCTCGCGAATTACTTTGCGGGCGCGATCGAGCAACTCTTCTTGTGGATTCAGTGTCATCCTGACCCTTGATGCATTTTCACAAATTTCCGTGTTTTAACAATTACCCGTGACGGTGAGTTGGTGGCTCACCCGCTCTTTGAAGAAACCAGATGAACGAGCCGTTCCCGCCTACGCGATCGGTGAAATGGTCTAACTCTTCAGGAGGCTTTCCGCCCCCAGCAATTCGGCTTCCAGCATTTCGGCAACCGACAGGCTGTCCGTCTTGGGCAATTGAACCGGCACTGGCGATGGCTCGGTTGATATTCCTGCAGAAGCTTCTTCTTTCAACGCTGGCTTTCCCGGTTGCCCTTCCGGATGTTTGGCGGCTAGTCGGCCTTCAAGATGTGCTGCCAATGCCGATATTGTCGGATAATTCCACACTAAAGTGGCCGAAAGCTTAACGTGCAGAGCCCGCTCCAGCCGGTTTCGGAGTTCCAGCGCCATCAGCGAATCGAGGCCCAGCGAACGAAGGGGTTTGTCGTCGGGCACGGATTCCACACCCAGGCGCAGTACTGTGGCCACCTGCTGGCGCAGCCACGCGATTATTGCAGCACGCAACGCCTCTCTCGTCAGGAGTCCGAAACTGGCGACAAGATCTTCCGCATCGCCCGCCGGAGTTGCAGACCGGCGTGTCAGATTCGTGAACAGCGGAGACTTTGCGGCTGCGTGATGCGAAGCACACCACTGGTCGGCATCCAGGTGCATGGCCGTTATCTGCACCGGGCTTTCGCTCAGGATTTTCATCACCAGCGCTGTACCCTCTTTCCGGGTAAGCGGCCTTAGCCCCTGGAGTGCCAGCCGGCTTCCGCGGTTCTCGGTCGCTGCGGCCAGACCTGCTTCGCCCCAGGTGCCCCAGTCGATACTTATCGCCGGAATTCCGCGCGCTCGCTGCCTGTGGGCGAGTGCATCCAGCATGGCGTTCGCAGCCGCGTAATTTGCCTGACCCGGGGTGCCAAGGACACCGGCTGCGGAGGAGTAGTACACCAGAAAATCGAGGTCTCCCTGATGCACTCTTGTATCCAGTGCCAACGCACCGCCTACTTTCCCTGCCATCACGTTATTGAATTTTTCGAGCGACAGACGAGAAACGAGGGCATCGTCCAGAATTCCCGCCGCATGCACAATTCCGCGGAGCGGCGGCATAGTTTCGCGGATCTCGTGGAGGAGGGCTTCCACCTGTGTATCCACACTCAAATCCGCCTGCCAGAGTGAGATGGTTGCGCCGCCCTCTTCCAGTTTCACCACCGCTTGCCGGACCGCCTCGGACGCTGCGTTCCGCGAGCTAAGCACCAGGTTTCGTGCTCCATGTTCGACGAAGGCCTGCGCTGTCGCCAGGCCCAGGGCGCCGAGGCCACCTGTGATCAGATAGGTTGCGTCGCCGGAGAGCCGGATTTCATCGCGCTGAATCAGCGCATTCCGATCCTGCAGATTCAGGACAATCTTGCCGACATGTCCACCGTTCGCCATCCGTCGAAACGCTTCGTTCGCCGCAGAAACGGGGAAGACGGCGGTGGGCGTAGCCTCAAAGACGCCGGTACGGAATAATTCAATCACCTCCGTCAACATTGAACCGACCATAGCCTGCCGGTCTTCCACCGATTTAGCCAGATCGACGGCGAACATCGACAGGTTCTTAGCGAAAGGACGCAACGCAATCCTGTTGTTCTCCCATATATCGCGCTTCCCGATCTCGACGAACCTGCCGTAATGACCGAGCGACTCCAGACCGGCAGCAATAGCCGGGCCGGCGAGTGAATTCAGGACAACGTCGACACCCTTTCCGTCCGTCGCCTCCAGCACCTCGCGGGCAAAATCCAGCTTGCGGGAATGCATGATGTGGCGGACACCCAGGCTCTGCAGGTATTCCCGTTTTTCTTCCGAGCCTACAGTCGCGTAGATCTCCGCTCCGATCCATTTCGCGATCTGAATCGCAGCCAGGCCCACACCTCCTGCCGCGGCATGGATGAGAACCCGTTCTCCCTTCTGTAATTGCGCCAGCTTCACCAGCCCATACCAGGCGGTAAGAAAGGTACACGGGATACCGGCAGCCTGCGCGAAGCTCATGTTCTCCGGCTTCTTCACCACGAGCGTTTCAGGCACCCGCACGCGAGCACCAATCATTCCGTTATCGAAGCAAGCCGAGATCGCGAGGACCGAATCGCCAGGGCGGATGCCGTTTACTCCATTTCCCACCCGCAATACCGTGCCGGCGCATTCACCGCCGAAGCGCGATCCCGCCAGCGCTTCATGGATCCCCATGGCGCACAGGATATCCCTGAAGTTCAGCCCGGCTGCCTCGACCGAAATCTCTACCTCTCCTATGCCAGGCGCTTTGCTCCAAACTGACCGCAGCTCGAAGCTGTCCAGCGAGCCCCGGGTCTGCTGAACAAGTTCGAAACCCTCGGACTCAGGTTGAGCGGCAACGTGCAGTTCGTCGAAACGGACCATCTGTCGACTGGATGTGGCTTCGAAACGGCCCAGCCGCGCTCCCAATCTGCCTTCCTGCCGCAGCGCAATTCGGTCTTCATCTCCGTCGTCAAGCAACGTCGCTGCGAGAAGATCTGACTCGGCCTCGAGTGGAGAGGCGGGAAGATCCACGCAACTGGCCTGTAGCTGCGGGTATTCATTGGCCACAGACGCGAAAAATCCCCATGCTGCGGCGCCCGCGACGCTCGTTACCGGCTCGCCATTCACCGCCTGAGTTCCTCGCGTCACCGCCCACATCCGGGTGTGATCGGCGCTGCCGGCGAGGTCCTGCAGACGCGAGATGATGCCCGCTCCATCGGCAAGCACCTGCTGCGCATCTCCGAGTGCAGAGCCAGAAACAAGGTCCAGCGGTGTCAGCCAGACGACTCCGCGGATCGCATTCTTTCCGCGCACAGTTCTCGCGAGAATCTCTGACGGCTCTGCGATTTCAGTCGAGGCGCCTCGGATGTGCATGGCCCGGGCAAGCTCTGTTGTTGCCCCGCGGCTATCCGCAATCAGCAGCCAGTGTCCGGCAGGAGCTGCCTTCCGTTCGCCGGCATCTGCACTCAGCTTTTCCCATCTGATTTCATAAAGCGCGTCATCGATTGTTTCCGGCGCTTGCCCTCCGAGTTCCCGGAACGCAAGGCCTTGAATCGCTACCACCAGCTTGCCGTCTGCCCCAAAGACGTCAACATCTCCAGTGAGAGAATCGGGATTCGCGGTTGCGCGCGCATACAAAGCCTCTGCCATCGTCGGCAAAGCCTGCCACTCCGTTCTTTCGAATGCCACAGGCAACAGCGTTGCGGGTTTTCCGGCCTTTGCGTTTTTTTCAATCAAAAGCCGCCCCAGCAATTGCAGGCCAGCATCGAGGAGCGCAGGATGCAGCAGGTAACCCTCATCGCGCGGTCCGTCGGGCAGCGAGATCCGTGCCAGCCCCGTGTTCTCGTTGAGCGTCAGCCAATCCAGGCAGCGGAAGGCCGGTCCAAAGTCATACCCTAGCGCCGCCATTCTTTCCGCATGCTTCGAGCCAGTCGTCGTTTCGGGAGAAAACTCCGCATCTTCCCACTCACGCAGATCGGCTGTATCTGGTCCTAATCTGGAGGCGCGACGCAGAACACATTCCGCCGTCTGAATCCATTGGCCGGCTTCCAAGCGAAAGAACTTGACCGCGAAGGTATCCTGGGACTCCGGAGCCGCAACCATCTGCAGGTCGAGAGAGCCCTCTAGCGAAAGCGGCGCAGCCCCGGTCAGATTCAGATTTTCGATCGCTGCCGAGTCGCCCTCAAAAATGCATCGTGCCGCTGCTCCGGCCAATTCGGCATAGGCACTGGCTGGCAAAAGCGCCGTGCCACCCACTGCATGATCCTTCAACCAGGGATGCGCTTCGGCGGTCAGCTTCGCAGTCCAGATCCATTCTCCAGTGCCCGCTTTCAGCGGCAAGCCTGCCAGCGGATGTCCTGACTGGGCGCGGAAACCGGTTGCCGGCGCTCCGGAAGATTGCATCCAGAAGCGCTCACGCTGCCATGGATACGGCGGCAACTTCATCAATTTGCCAGCCGGATAAATCGCCTTCCAGTCAACGTCTGCGCCCGCGCAATAAAGCCTGCCCAGGGCTTCAAGGATCGTTACCGCCTCCGGCTCCTCGCGCTTCAATGACCCCACAGCCATCGCCCGATGTCCCGAATGCGCCGCAGTCTGCTCGATGAAGGGGACGAGTGTGGGATGCGGGCTCATCTCGATAAAGGTATCCAGCCCTTGCGCCAGCAGATCCTCGATCGCATTCGCAAAAAGCACTGGCTTGCGCAGATTCGCGACCCAGTAGGCACCCTCCATGCGGGCTGGGGCCATCATTTCAACCTTTACTGTCGAGAACATCGGAATCGAGCCGGCCTGCGGTTGTACCTCCGCCAACGCGATGGACAAATCTGCCATGAGCGGATCCATCTGCGGGCTATGCGAGGCCACATCCACCCGCACCCATCGGCAAAAAACATCCCGTTTCTCAAGGACTTCGACGATGCCATCAAGAGTCGCCGGGTCGCCTGCAAGTACCGTCGACCGCGGGCTGTTGGAAACAGCCACGGAAATTTTCCCGGCCATTTCGGGAGTAATCAATCGCTGCGCATCGGCGGCCGGCAGATCGACCACGACCATCGCGCCTGCGCCGGAAACCCGGGTAAGCAACGCGCTTCTGCGGCAGATGATCTTTGCCGCGTCATGGCGCGAGAGGATGCCTGCAAAGCAAGCCGCCGCCACTTCCCCCATGCTATGGCCCACAACTGCTTCGGGAACGATTCCCCATGACGCCCACAATTCCGACAGCGCCACTTCCACGGCAAAAAGCGTAGGTTGCACGACGTCGATGCGCGTCAGCCGCTCCTCGAACGAGGGGTCTTCAAGCTGTGCGAGGACAGACCACCCAGTCTCATGCTGAATTGCCTCGTCGATCTCCTCCATCGAACGGCGAAAGACAGCACTTGTGCGAAGCAGTCCCCGCCCCATGCCGACCCATTGGCCGCCTTGCCCTGGAAAGACAAAAGCGATCCTCGGCTTTCGTTGATCGACTGCGCCCACAACCACTGATGCGGGCTGCTGCCCTTTGGCAAAGGCCTCGAGACTCTGACGCAGCTCCGTTGCATTTGCCCCGGCTACTGCAAGTCGATGCTCCAGGTGAGTCCTCCGAAGCGATGCCGTGTAGCATAGATCGGTCAGGGCCTCAGCTTTGCCTTCGCACTCGGAGAGTGCGCCCACAGTCGCAGCTATATCCTCTGCGCGCTGTCTCAGCGCCGTTCGGGAAGATGCCGAAATCGGCAGTAAGTATGTGTTCGGCGACAAGGTGATCGCCTCTTCTGTCTGCGGCGCTTCCTCGAGAACCACATGTGTATTCGTGCCGGTAAGCCCCAGGCCATTGACGGATGCGCGCCGCGGAGCGCCGTCCGGTCGCTCCCACGCACCACCCTCCCGTTCCAGCATCACTCCGGCGGCGTCCCAGTCAATCTCTGCCGTCGGTTCACTTACATGCAGGGTTGCGGGGTATCGTTGATGCCTCAGCGCCTGAATTGCCCGAATGATGCTTGCCGCACCTGCTGCCGACTCGGGATGGCCGATATTCGACTTCACCGATGCAATTCTGCATGGCTCGAGCCGTTCCCCTGCGCGTCCGAAAACTGAAGCTATGGCGGAAATTTCAACCCGGTCGCCCGCCCGGGTTCCAGTACCATGGGCCTCAACGTAGTTGACGGTTGCGGGGGCGACGCCTCCATCGGCAAGGGCAGCGAGCATGGCCTTTTTCTGCCCATCCGTGCTTGGCCTGGTCAGCAATCCGCTGGCCCGTCCGTCGCTGGCCACTCCCGTCCCGCGGACCACGGCGAGCACCTGGTCACCATCCCGCAAAGCGTCCGAGAGCCTTTTCAGCAGAAGCATTCCCACGCCTTCGCTGCGGACGTATCCGTCGGCATCTCTGGATCCAAACTTGCAGCGGCCGTCTGGAGACAGCACCTTCGCTCTGCTGAGCGCCTGGGTGGACTCGTGCCGGACTATGACATTTACGCCACCTGCAAATGCAAGAGAAGTCTCCCCGGAGCGAAGCGATTGCGTGGCAAGATGAACGGCGAGAAGAGACGAACTGCAGGCAGCATTGATCGATACATCCGGTCCACTCAAGTCAAAGTGGAACGCCAGCCTGCTGGATGCGGCATACAAGGGGCCGCCGGTCATGAGAAAGAATTCCGCTACAGGCGAATTTGCCGTCGCGTGCCGTTCATATTCATTGTTCCAGACGCCGATGAATACTCCGGTCTTGTCTTTTGGCAAAGCATGGAGCGGGATGCCGGCATCTTCCAGAACCTCCCATCCAGCTTCGAGCAGCAGTCTCTGCTGGGGATCCAGCCATTCGGCTTCACGCGGGGAAATCCCAAAGAAGGCCGCATCGAACTTGTCGATATCGGACAGGAAACCGCCGCGGCGCGACGCCGGGCCATCCGGCATCCCTGCTCGCCGATAAAATGCATCGAGATCCGGAGAGCGTCCGCCAGGATAATCCGTGATCCCTTCCCGCTGCTCGACCACCATCCTCCACAATGCGTCGGGATCATTCGCGCCGGGGAGACGGCAGCTCATACCGATAATCGCAATAGGCTCCCGGTCGTCGTTCGGAACGGTCTTCATTCGATCCCTTTCAACGTGGGCAGACAGATGCGAGCAGTGTCTCGCGAATGGTCGCCGTCAGTCGGTCTCGCGAACTTTGCAGGTAAAGATGATCCTCATCGAGGGAGATTCGCGCGAAGGAGGATGTCGTCTGTTCACGCCAGGCCTCAATATGCTGCGCCGGTACGGCCTGGTCGCGCGCTCCGCCAAAGGCGGTAATGGGACAGGAGAGTGGCCGTGGAGTTCTTCTCTCGTATGCCTCCAGCATACGAATGTCCGCACGCAGGACAGGGAGCATGGCAGCGAGAAACTCCTCATCTTCGAGGATGGGAGCGGGAATCGCACCATACCGGTCAGAGACTTCCCCAATCAATTCCCGGTCACCCAGGTGGCCCATCGGCGGCAGATGAGGCGGCAGGTGAGGAGCGCCGGTCGCCGAAACAAAGAGATGGGAGGCTTCATATCCCACGCGACGCCGGATCTCATGCAGGGTTTCAAAGGCGATCAAGCCACCCAGGCTGTTACCAAAGAAGGCAAATCTCTGGCCCTCCGCCAGGTCGGATAGAACGACGTCTGTGAGATCGTCCACCAGAAGCTCCAGGCTCACATATGGTCTCTCGCGAAATCGTCCTTCTCTGCCGGGCAGGTGGATGAGCGACGTCTCAATGTCCGGAGCGAGCTGCTCCTTCCATCCGCGAAAGGCGGACGGACCGCCGCCGGCGTGCGGAAGACAGAAGAGTCGAATTGCGCTTCGATCAGAAGAGGAGGTGTTTAGAAACATAGGCCCAAGGTTACCGATCAGTAACTAAATAGGAAACCAAAATCCAGGACAGTGTCTACCATTTCGAGCAACCTTTTTTTCTCTTTCGCCCCGATTATCTGCAGACCGGTCGCCGATTTTGTCTTTTACACTGTTGAATTATTTTGTAAATGGAAGCTGTCCGGGACGCACCCCCTATAAAGTGGGATTTGAGGGGAATACATTTTCTGCTATTACTTTGTCTTTAACGGGCTGTATGGGCAGGCGCACCGTCCGGTATCTCACTCGCTCGGGAGTAGCGGAACCCGGGAGTTTCGTTGTATCTGCCTCGACCGTCTCCGGAGCTGACCATTTTCGATGCGTGCAGTTCTTATGACGGCATAGAAAGCGAAAACACTCCAGTTGGATGAATCCATGATCCCAACGCCGTGGCGTTATTACGCGGAAAAGTACCGCGGGCAATTCTGGCAGATCTTTGCGAGCGCGGCTCTTGCTGTGGTGGGATTTCTATTCGTCGTTCCCTCGGTCGTGCTCGTTCGGCTGATCTTCGATCGCGCTCTTCCGCATTCTGATTTTCGTCTTCTCATGCTGGCGGGCGCGGGCATGGTTGGTCTGAATCTTGTTACTGGCGGCCTCAGCCTGCTGGTCCGCAGGATTGCGTTGAAGACTACCAAGCGCGTGATTTCTCATATTCGCGCCGATCTCTTGATCAAGATGTATTCGATCTCGCGGCGCTATTTTTCCGAGACTGAGTCCAGCCTCCTGCATTCGCGCATTGTTCACGATTCCGAGCGTGTCGATGTGATGACCAATTCAATCCTGTCGGATCTTTTACCGGCTGCAGTCAACGCGATTGCCGTCTCTCTCATTCTGCTCAAGCTCAATTGGAAGCTCTACCTTGCTCTTTGCTGTATCGCCCCAATCCTGCTGTTCGTCAATCGGCGATTCGCACGCAAAGTAAGGTTGAACGTGAAGCGATTTTACGAGTCGTTCCATAACTTCAGCCAGGGCATTCTGTTCCTGCTCCGAACCATCGATCTGGTTCGCGCTCAAAATACGAAAGAACTCGAGATCGAGCGTCAGATGGAACGCGTGGAGGAGTTGCGCCGAGTCAGCGGCGAACTCGCGTGGCTTCAGTCCGCGTATGGCGTATCGCAACAAAATATGACCGCCGCGCTGCTTGCCGTTATGCTGGTCGTGGGCGGCTGGGCTGTCGCCAGTCATACCATGACCCTGGGCAGCCTGATGTCCTTCTATTTCTGCCTGGCGCTGCTCAGTTCTTATCTTCGCGACTTGCTCTCTTCGGCACCGCAAATCATCGCCGGCAACGAATCCCTTCTTGAACTGTATGGATTGCTGGCGCTCGATGACCTTGAGCCTTACCGCGGAACGCAGCGCATCGCGTTTCAGGGCAATATCTCCTTCCAGGGGGTGCGATTTGGCTATCGCAGCGATGATTTTCTGCAAGGTATCGATCTGGAACTCCCAGCCGGATCGAAGATCGCACTGATCGGTCCCAACGGATCCGGCAAGACCACGCTACTGCATCTGCTCTGTGGTTTTTATCGGCCGCGCACCGGCTGCCTGCTGGCCGACGGACATCCCTACGACGATATCGATATGGCTGAACTGCGTGAGTCGATCGGAGTAGTCATGCAGGACCCGATACTCTTCTCCGGCACGATTCACGAGAATCTCGTTTACGGATCTCCCACAGCAACCACAGAAGATGTGGAATGGGCTGCACGGCTGGCGACCGCCCATGAATTTATCGTGACTCTGGCTCAGGGTTACGAGACGCTCATCGGCGAAGGAGGCGTACTGCTTTCCGGGGGCCAACGCCAACGGCTCGCTATTGCACGCGCTATCCTGCGGCGGCCGCGCATTCTGCTTCTCGACGAACCAACGAACCACCTCGATAGGGCTTCAGTGGCCAGGGTCACGGCGAATCTTCATGAACTTCCCGACGCGCCCACCATCATTGTGGTTTCTCACGACAGCCATGTAGTCGAAAACTTCGATGCTGTGTACTCAATCAGCAACGGCCACCTGACACGACAGTCAGATGTACAAGTAGAAGCTTGACAGATAGTTTGATCAGGCTTCCGCAAGACTTCTCCGATGCAGCATCAAAGCGCTTTTGCCGGCGTTCTGCAGGCTCGGCATTTCGCTGCCTTGCAGGAGCACACGAGGCAAGGTGCGGGACTCAACCGCTACCGCCATCCACACCTCATGATGTGCCGTGAATAGTGCGAACTTCCAGGAAGTAGTGTCCACGTCGCTGGTTGAGTGAAAGCGAATCGCGCCAGACGGTAAGAGTTCGAACCACATGGAATCCAGCCTGACGGAGAGTCCGCGGCCGATCGCCTTGAGGAATGCCTCTTTCAATGTCCACAACTCGAGCACGCGCGCGTTGCGGGCATGGGGCGGTAGTTGCTCGAGAGCCTTGATTTCCTGGTGCGAAAAGTTGCTCTGCGCGATGTCTTCGTAATCGAAGTTCTGCCTGACTCTTTCGACATCGATGCCCACGCGAGCCGACGAGATCGCGCAGGCCACGAGTCCTCTGGTATGGGAAAGGCTAAACTCCATCGCGGACGGTTCGCTGTCGCTTCCAACAATGTGCGGCTTGCCAAAAGTGTCCTTCTCAAAATGCCAGCCGGAGGGGTGCAGGCCGGAGCCGTACGTAGACAAGGACTGGCGTAAAAGACTGTGCGCCACGGCGTAATCGCGCTGGTCCTCGTGGAACCGGAAGCGGTCTCTCTGGATACGCTCTTCCTGACTCAGCAGCTGGCCGGCCTCAGCGAGCGCTTCGTGATCGAGCGATTCGGTGTCCTGAAACCAGATGTGGACATCGACCTTTGAGGATGCAGGCATGGCAAGGAGGACCTGGATTCGAGATAGACCTTGCTGGCAGCTTAAGGCATTTCCGGATAATCCGTGAACTCTCCGACGCGTTCAATAAATAGATTTTTTTTTGATAGAGGTCCACTCAAATGGGGCGGTTCGCGGCCTGCAGTGTTTCCGACAATGCTCTACTCTGTGCCGAGGTGTCGGCAGGTTCGCCTCTGTAGGTGCCGTCAGGATTTTGCGCGCGGAGAAGATCCGAAGAGCCTGCCGAAGAAGGTGCGGCGCGAATCGCCGGGCGTCGCGGACGACGGGTTCGATGGCAGCACATCCGCTTCCGCCAAGCCGACGGGCGGCGAGGGGAAGCAGGCGCGATCCGGGGCGTCGGCTATCTCGCCAACAAGGTCGACGAATTGCCGGGCCAGACTTACGATCTCGGCTGGTTCGAAGAGGTCGCTGCGATACTCCAGGTAGCCGGAAAGGATGCCCGTCGGGGACTCGGTCAAAATGAGCGACAGGTCGTATCGTGCGGTGCCGGGCTTCGTATCGATCTGGCTGCCGGCAACGGTTGATGAGGTGGCGGGTTCGAATCCGAACATGACCTGAAAGATCGGAGATCGCGGAGATCTTCGATTGAAGCGCAATGCCTTCACGAGAGTCTGAAAGGGGACATCGCTGTGTTCATAAGCCTCAAGGGCCGTCGCGCGGAGTTGCCGGAGTATGTCGCGAAACGATTGTTGCGGAGAGATCTGAACGCGAAAGGCAACCATGTTCATGAAGAGCCCAATCATGCGTTGCGTTTCAATCTGGTTGCGCAGGGTGACGGGCGATCCGATGCAGAAATCACGCTGGCCGCAAAAGCGAGCCATCAACAGGCCATAGGCCGCGAGGAAGGTCATGAAGGGAGTGCAGCCAGAGTCGCGGCCGATTTGAGCGAGGGACGCGCGGACGGAAGAAGTAAGCTCAAAAGCTACCGTATCTCCCTCCATACTCCGTTGATCGGGATACGGACGGTTGAGCGGAAGCTCAAGGTATGGCGGAAGCCCGTCAAGTTTCTGCCTCCAGTACTCAATCTGACGTTCGATCCGATTACTGCGTAACTGTTCCGACGCCCAGATGGCGTAATCGGCATATTGGAGAAACAGGGCTGGTAACGTGGGCGTTGTGTTTGCCGCGAGAGCCTGATAGGCCCCGACGAGTTCTTCACGGAGCACAAGAAGCGCCTGAAGATCAGCGATGATGTGATGGGTGTTCAGTAACAGGATGTTGTGAGCCGGAGCGATGCGAAAGAGATGAAGCCGCAACAGGGGCGGACGACGCAGATTGAACGGCCGCCGTGCGTATTCGCTGATCAGAGCGCGGCACCGGATGGTGGCTTCCGATTCAGAAAGAGATGTCAAATCCGTTGAGCCGACGAGCGTATGAGCATCCGGTTCGATGGATTGGTAGAGTTCGCCATCTTGTTCATGAAAACCGGTGCGGAGAATCTCATGCCGCGCGATGAGCAAATCCGTGGTTTTTTGAAGGACTTCAAGGTCTACTGGAAGGCTGAGTTCAAAGGCTTCCGGGATATTGTAGGCGACATTGCCGGGATCGAAATGATCGATAAGCCATATGCCCTGCTGGCTTGGAGTCAAGGGGATGCGGCCTTCGCGCTTCGCCGGAAGCAGGGGCGATTTGGGTGAGACATCTTTCGGACTGGTGAGGATCGTCAGCAGATCGGCCTTGCGGAGCCTGAGTTCGGCGCGGAGAAGGTCGTCGACCACGCCGGGAGGCGCGCTAACCGCAAGGCGTCCGTCGCGCGCCTGAAGATCGATCCCCTTCGTCTTGAGGAGTGCGAGGAACTCAACGGAACTTAGCCCTATGAAATCGTCCTGGGAAAGCGCGCCGGCAGACGTGCGCTTCTCATCATTGAGGCTGGATTCCAATCTGGGCTCCTTATTGGCTGGGCGTGCCTCAAACCTGCATGCTAAGTCAGTCTCGTCCAATCAGGTGTGGGCGACCATTCCGGACTTCAATCCCAAAGCCTCGCGGATATGCGCGGCTGTGACGCGTGCCGCGGGTGAATTAAATATCTCATTGTGATTTCCAGGCAGGGAATTGAGCTGCACCGGGCGTCTTAACACGGACTCCCACCCCATGTTACTTCCCATCAAAGAGCCGGTCGGCCGCGTTTCGCTCGTGAAGAGCAACACGTTGGCCTTGATTGATGAAGGCTTGTAGGAACGTGCCGCCTGAGCTGTAAGTTGCTCGATACGCGTCGCCTCGATCACATAACTCTCCGGCCGGAATCTCCGCGGCAGCGCGAAAGCGACGGAGGCGCCGAGGGAGCGCAGAAGCCGCAGACGGTCCTTGCCCTTGTCCGCAAAGCGGATGCGCCCCAACCGGACGACGAACCAGCCCAAGCGATGTATGAGCATACTCATCTTCATGGCGAGCTTACGTCGTTCGGAGTACTGCTCCCAGAATCCCGGGGCGAGAGAGTCGAAGATTGCAAGCAACTCGACCGTTTCCCCCTGTTCCTCGAGCAAACGCGCGATTTCATAGGCCATCCAACCCCATATGCACCAACCTCCAAGACGGTAAGGACCGGAAGGCTGCACCTTGCGAATGCACCGGATGTACAAACGTGCGAGATCTTCCATGCTCGCTGAATTCATCTCCTCAGGCAGATCGTAGTCCATCATCTGGATCGCATAGACCGGCTGCTCCGAACCCAGTTTCTCTGCCAACACGCGAAAATACATCATCTGCGGGAGGATGAAAATGGGGCGGCCGGTGCCTTGTTTCTGCAATGGAAGGAGGCGCGGGTCCTCGGCAGGCTTCTGCCCGCGCGCGCCGCCCGCCTGCTTTTCGTCCACCCATTGGGCAAGTTTCTTCACCGTAAAGTGATTGCTGATATCGATGGCCTCAAGGCGAAGGCTGAACTTATGGCTGATCATGGATTGCAGCCGAAGCAGCAGAAGAGAATCCCCGCCAAGTTCGAAGAAGTCTGAGTCGCCGACGAGTATCTCGCCCGGAAATAGCTTCCGCCACATCTGCAGCATTTCTAATTCAGTCGGAGACTGTGTTTCCACTGCAGCCGGCAGTTCCGGGGAGTTCGCTATTCCCTGATACGTGGCAAGGCTGCGGCGATCGGTTTTTCCATTGGAGGTGAGCGGGAACGTCTCCAGTCGCGTGAAGTAGCGGGGAATCATGTACGCCGGGAGTTGCCTGGAGAGCGTCTCTCTCAAAAGAGAAGGCGCAACGCTGTCTGCAGCCGTATAGAAACCGATCAGGAAAGGCTCGTCGGACTCGTCCTTTCGCAAGACGGCGGCAGCTTCGCGCACGCCCGCGCATGCCATCATGGCCGACTCGATCTCGCCCAACTCGATACGATGACCGCGGAGTTTGATCTGCTGATCGAGCCGTCCGATGAACTCGATGCGTCCATCGGTGAGCTGCCGCACCAAATCGCCAGTCCGGTACATCCGCTCCCCCGGCACGTTGGGGTCGGGGAGAAATTTCTCGGTGGTCAGGTCCCCACGCTGGAAGTATCCCGCAGCCAGGCCAGAACCTGCGATCAGAAGCTCGCCCAGGCCGCTGGCGGGTATCGGACGCAGATGCTCATCCATCACATAAAAACGTGTATTCGCGATCGGAGGACCGATGGTTAGCCGCATATCGCCGCGCTTGACCTCGGTAATCGATGACCACACGGTAGTCTCCGTCGGCCCGTACATATTCCACAAACGCGCTCCCGGCGCGAGCAGCTTATCTGCCAATGCCATGGTCCAAGCCTCGCCTCCGCAGAGCATCTTGAATCCGGGAGAAGGTTTGAACCCGGCTTCCATCAGTCTTCGAAAAGTGATAGGCGTGCCTTGCAATACGGTGGCTCGCGTGGTGGCAAGCTGGTCCATTAAGCGCAATCCGTCCGCTGCTGCATCCTTATCGCCAATGATGACTGTTCCGCCGCACACCAGCGGTAACAACAGCTCCAGCACGGATATGTCAAAGGCCAGGGTGGTGATGGCGAAGAGCCGATCTGCCTCTCCAAATTCGAGCAGGTCCTTCGCTGAGCCGAGCAGATTGACGACGGAGCCGTGTGTCACTTCCACACCCTTGGGAATACCCGTCGATCCAGAGGTAAAGATGACGTAGGCCCGCGAGTCGGCATGAAGATCCGGCAATGATAGTGGCGGGACAGCTTGCCATGTGTCGACTTCGCCATCCAGGCAAAGAACGCGGACGTCAGAAACTGGCAGGTCCGGCAGATGGCGTGTGAGAGTCAGCAAGACCGGAAGTTTGGTCTCGCCTAAAATCCGCTCGTTCCGGGAGCGTGGAAACGCGGGATCGAGAGGTACATATGCGGCTCCAGCCTTGAATACTCCGAGGATGGCGATGAGCATTTCGATGGATCGCTCCATATAAATGCCCACGAGCGAGCCTGCGACCTGATTGGCAATCAGCCACCGCGCCAGCCGGTCGCTCTGCTCCGCGAGCTCCGAGCGCGACAGCGCGACCCCGTGAAACTCGGCGGCAGGCCGCGAGGGCATCGCGGAAAAAGATGCGCTAAGCAACGCAGGGATGGTGTGCGTAGACTCCGTCCCGCTTGGGCCCGAATTCAGATTCCTGAGCAAATATTGGCGACCTTTGAAACCGTGGGATTGTCACCCATCAACACGGAAGCCTTTCTTCGGAGGCTTCTGCATGAAACCAGTTGTCCGCGTAGTCTGGATTTCGCGTGCTAATGTTTTTTTGCTTATTTTCTTGGGGGCGAAGCTAAAGTTTACCATGGCAGGAGAGAAATTCTCCGTATGTGAAATGACATCAAAGTGTTATGCCGGCAGGCGATTCTTTGATCGGGATATGCCCGCCCTTCAACGATATTGCCCCAGACAGACCCCTGGTCGCAACGTATTCGCCAGGCCAGAAATGGATATGCACGTATAAGTGTTCCCCATCCGAGTGAAGCTCGCATAACTCGATCTCCACACCTGGCACAGATCGCATTTATAGATAGTGTGGCCATTGTGTTCATCCATTCGTCCACCGGTCGTCATTAGTTCCTCTGGACAATCGGCGAAAGCCGCGCTGTCTTGTCAGATGCTGAAAATTGTCAAACTACTATCTGAAATAAGTCGCAGGTCCCGCATCCCGGTACATCCTTGTGTGAAGTTCGTTGACAGTGCTGAAACCGGCTACCAACATTGCGGGATGTGCAGGGAATTCCGTTTCTCTCTGCACATTTCCGGGGCTCTTTCTTTGCCGCTCAGCCAGACTGGCGGGGAATGGAGCACCCCAGTCTCTTCCCACATTGCTCGTGCAAAGCGAATTCCCCCCGGAACTCAAACCTCTTCAGAATGCTCTAAGTGCTGTGTCATGGTCGCGGCGACGGAAGGTCAGCTCAGTAGCACCGGGAGAAGGATGCCGAGGCCGAGCACAAACATCCAGAGCGCGGGAGCAGGAGAAAAGGGGCCAGAGGCGATTGTCTGCGGCTTCCATGTCCTTGGAATGCCTCTGCTTCGCCGGCTGAATTGACGTTCTATCGCAAGAAAAACGAACGCCGTTACTGCACCATAGATCAAGTGTCCGACTGCAGAGGACAGGAGGGTCGCGGCGGCGCTCGGTCGCCAATCGATCTCTCCCGTGGATAGAAGCGGCAGCAGTGTCATGGGGCCGGCGTACCACCACATCAAGCCAAAGAGCCATCCCCAGCCGATTCCCACGCCGATGTTCGATGCTTCGTCGCGAAACAGAAGGCCGAAGTTCATGCCGATCAGAGCGCTGACCAATAAGTGCAGGAGTAAGCCTTCGACAAGAATGTGATGCGCGCGAGGGAGCATGCCCGTTGCGATCATCACGGGACTGGACACCACTCCGCCCGCGAAACCCGCCGTAAGCCCCCATTGCAGGGAGCGGAGCATACGAAGGCCTGGGCCTTCGGGCTTGCGGTTGAGGGGGTCCGACTGAATGAAAAGGCGAACCCAGATGCGATCGAACGTAGCGTAACTTATGCCAAGAATGAGTCCGTAAAGGATGTGGCCGACCAAAGCGCCGAACAGATCGCTCGCGTGCTCCGCCGACCAGTTCAGCGGGGTATGCGTCAGAAGCGGAAACAAGAAGAGCGGTCCGGCGAACCACCAGAGCATCGTGTATCCGACACCCCAACCCATGCAGGAGCCGTACCCATGAACATCGCGCTGAAACAGCAGCCCGAAGGTGGCGCCAATCGTGAGCGCCACAACAAATTGAGCAGCGACCGCCATGGTTTGCGAGCGGAATTCACCCATTCCCGCGAGAAGCGGAAAAAAATCTCCAGCCAGCATCCAGTATCCAAAGATCAGACCGCTCACAACTCCGGCAAACCCGCCGGCGACGATCGCCCGCCCCCAACGAAATGCCGCTCTGGCGGCTTCGTTCTGCCTGGCCTCGCGGAGCCCGAGCAACACACCGACGGGCATCCCTAAACAGACGAGATTGGCAACCAGTTCAGGAAATCTTTGGCGAAGGTCCTGAAGCATCGGCGATGAGGATTGGGCACCGATTTTCAAGAATGATTCGCCGGCCTGCTGCAGCATCCAGAGCAGGAACGCGGTGCTAACTCCCCAGATAAGACCGGCGCCGGGGCTTGTGGCCCGCGGGATAAGAAAGAGGGCAAAGAAGATGCCGAAGCCCGCACCTATAAGAAGGCTGTGGGACAGAGAAGCATGAAGGCAAAGGCTCCGGACGGCCCCTCCGGCAAGGGCCGTACAAAACCCAAGGACCATATTCATTCGCTGCGAGCGCGCTTTCTCTGCTTCCTTCGGCACTGCCTGGGTTACCTTTCGCTGAGATCGATGGTTTGAACGCTGTCGCGCGGAAAGAACAGCTCCAGAGTCCACGCCGTCAGCACGCGTAGTTTGCGTTCCAGGCCGGGAAGCTTCATCAAATAAATTCCACGCCACAGGCCCCACGCCAACAGGCCCGAAAAGCGGAGCGATTTAGAGCGTGCGAAGGGGACGGTGATCTCCGCGCAGGCCGTTTGATGGCCGATCACGCACAAGGCTCCAAGGGAGTCGAAGTGAAATGGCTCCACGGGCCGTCCTTCAAGGGAAGCATGTATGTTTCGAGCGAGCACGGCGGCCTCTCTTATGGCGAACTGCGCAGTCGGAGGGCAGGGCTTTCCTGTTCGTCCATCGGTCACGACGGCACAGTCCCCAATGGCCCAGACGCCGGGACGCCTGCAGACCGCAAGGGTTGTATCAACGATGACCGCGCCACGCTTATCGGTTTCAAGCGGCAGCGTTTTCAGCAAAGGATTTGGTGTGGTGCCTGCCGTCCAGATCAACGTGTCTGCTGAAATGCTGCCGTCGCTCAGGAAAACTTTGCCGGGGCCGGCGTCGGCCAGATGGGTATTCAAGCGAAAGACCACGCCGCGCTCCGCCATCTTCTTCAGAGCGTAGTGCGCCAGCCCATCGCTAAGCTCCGGCAGAATACGGTCGCGGGAATGCACGAGGATGATCTGCAGATCTTCCCTGGTCAGATTGCGGTAATCGGCGAGGATACTGTGGGCGAAATCATTGAGCGCGCCAGCCAGCTCTACTCCGGCGAACCCTCCGCCGGCAACGACAAAGGTGAGCAACCGGCCGCGGATATCCGGGTCGGACTCCTTGTCCGCGCGCTCAAACATTTCGATGACATGGTTGCGTATACGGATGGCATCGAGCAACGTCTTGAAGTTGAATGCGGTCTTTTCGACATTAGCCATGCCGAGATAGTTCGATACCGATCCAAGCGCAAGCACCAGCTGATCGTATTTCAGCTCACGCCCAGAGCCGTTCTGGCCAGTGCCATCGACAACGACCAAGCGGTTCTCCAGATCAATTGAAGTGACCGATCCGCGAACAACCTGCGTGTAAGACAGACTTGTGCGCAGCGGAGGGCATATGTGGCTTGGCTCCAGACTGCTGCCTGCCACCTCGGCAAGCATAGGCGTAAACAGCAGCGCATTTGTTTCGCTCACCAGGGTGATCGATATGGAAGAATCGCCAGCCAGCCTCTCTTCGAGCTCTTCCGCTGTTTTCATCCCGGCGAAACCGCCGCCCAGAATCAGGATGTGCCTGGAAGCCACTGGCGGTGCTGCATTCTGCAGAGTCTCCTCGCCCCATATCCAATCAACAGCGTCGCTGCCGAGTTGCGCCAGCAGACCGAAGAAGACGCCGAAGAGAATCCACAAAATTAAGCCGGGAAGCTGTTGTTGCATCGACGCAAGACCGGCATCCATGAACCGGCCGGCCAGAGCGGGGAAGAGAACAACGTTTGCGATTCCCCATAGCGGAAACCCGAAAGAGCCCGCGGCCATTATGGAGTCAAGGTATGCGTTCTTTCGCGGAGGCATAAGAACCGCATAGCCAATTCCTGCTGCGATCCCAAAGACGTACCCTGCAATCGTATGAGGGCCGGCTTTCAGCAATACTATGCCGGCAATGCCGGCAGCCACCAGGCCAATGGATGCGCGCCGCATGACTGGACTCATCGTGGCCATCCTCTTCAGCCATGTTCTCGTTCAGACCCAATGATGAGAGGCCAATTCGCACGATAAGGTTACAGGCCGCTGGCTGCCTTCCCAGAGTCATCGTCTGAGAACTCAGCATCGATTTCGATCGCGGAAATGTGGTCGAAGTAATTGCTGATCGTCTTGAGGCCGACGCCAACCAGAACTTCAAGAAGTTGGCCTTTGGAATATCCGGCATTGAGGAATGTTGCGATCGTCTGGCTGCGCACATGGCCACGCCGGGAAACGACCTGGCGAGTCAAATTCACCAGTGCATCGAGCTTTGGATCGGGCAGCGGACGGTTGGCCTGAACGGCAACGATCACGTCGCCGGGCACGTTCAGAAAAAACTTCGCGAGAGCACTATGGGCGGACGTGCAGTAAGGGCAATCGTTCTCGGAACTCGCAGCCAAAAGAACAATCTGCTGTTCGGCGGCGGTCAAAGTGCCACGTTGAAACGCCGCATCGGCGGCAACATACGCATTGAGTGCGGTGGGCGAGTGCGCAAGGCACGCGAGCAGATTAGGAACGAACCCCAGCTCCCGCTTCACCTGCTCCAGCAGCACTCGCGACTCCCGTGACGTATCCCTCGGCAACAGTGGGGTAAAGAGCGGTTCATCAATGAGGTCCATGAACAAAGTCCCTTTTGAGCGCTCTTCCTGGCGCCCACCATAGGAGTCTTAAAACCAAGGATTGGTTACAAGAGAGAGAGAGAGAGGAAATGGCAGAAATGAAAATACTCCTCGATACTAATAAATGAGCGTCTGCCCGAGTCCTGTCTGGTGGAGGGAGTCGCATGTAACGTAGTGGCCGATTTATGACTCTAACTCTCAAGCGCCGATCTTGCAGAGATCTCGAATGAACTCACAGGGGCTCGTGGGATGGTAGTCGTTCGGGGAGGAATGGAGCGCACGAGACGCTTGCAGGCGGAGGTTTCTGGGGGGTTTTATGCGGCGCTGTGATGGGAAAGATCTCTCTCTATAGACAAGGTCAGGGTAACGCTCGTCAATCGGAGGCAAGTGAATTGCTCCAAGCCATATTCCGGGTGAGCTGGCGCAAACGACGCGTGCTGGTGTCCGCGCTTGTGTTTCTGGGATTGTCAGCACCGGCTTTGGCCGCCGCTCCAGTGGCCGTCTTTCCTGTCGTGATAACGCAGTGGAGCTCCGGCCTGATTGAACTGAATCAGGGCTGGCGCGCACATGATGGCGACCAGACGGAATGGTCCCGACCGGAGTTCGATGACGGCGCGTGGAATACGGTGGACCTGGACGATTTTGGCCCGGCTGGGCAGGGTTGGCACTGGTATCGGCGCCGAGTCAACTTTGGACCGGATCAACGTGAACTGCGCTTGCTAATTGCCGGGGGCAAGGGAACCTACGAGTTGTTCGTCAACGGAACCCGGGTGCCGGGACCGACTCTCCGCTCATCCCTCCGGGTCAGCCGGCCCATCGAGGCCGTTTTTCCGGTGATCGATGCCAACGGCAGTTTTGAAATCGCCCTCAGGACGCGAGTTCCGCCGAGCTATGCTGCATGGCATCTCCCCCAATTCACGACTGTGACGATGGGTCTTCCTACCGCCATCGAATATGAGAGGCAGGCGCTCGAGAGTCAACGCCTTTACGGCCTTGCGCCTTCGATTTGCATCAACCTGTTGCTTTGCCTCGCGGGCGTAAGCGCTGTTGCTCTTTACGTTCTTGAACAGAGCCAGCGGGAATACATCCTTCTCGGGTTATACCTGTTGCTGGTGGGGATCTCGAATGGCCTTTCGATGCTCCAATCGGCCGGACTCGTGCCGCTGTCTGCAAATTTCCTGATTGCCGATCCGCTGATTTATGCCTGGGTTGTCGTCCAAATCGAGTTCACATACAGCTTTGCCGGCAGGCGCGTGGACCGAATCTGGCGAATCTATGAGGCATCGCTTCTCGTGCCGCTCACGCTTTCAGCTCTCACCTGGGCCGGTTTATTTGCGAGCGATACGTATGTGCTGATCGAGGCGGCTGCGACAGCCCCGGTGGGACTCCTCTTATCAGCCCTGCTGTTCGTGTGGTATCGCCAGGGCAATCGTGAGGCTGGATGGCTCATTCTTCCGAGCCTCGCTCCCGCTCTTTCGACGGCTCTTTTCGACCTTGGAACGGCGTCAATCACCCTGGGCTGGGGACCATTTAATTTTCTCGTCGAACCGCTCCAGGTGGGTCCGATCGCTCTTCAACTGGTTGACATCGGGACCCTGGTGTTTTTGTTCTCGATAGCCGTCGTGATGTTTTGCCGCTTCAGCCGCGTAAGCCGCGAGCAGGCGCGTGCCGCGGCAGAATTGGCTGCTGCGCGGGAAATCCAGCTGCACCTCGTTCCGGCAGTGCTTCCGTCTCTGCCCAATTACACGATGGAGGCGGCCTATCTTCCAGCCCGGGAAGTGGGCGGGGATTTTTATCAGGTGCTTCCTCAAACCGACGGATCCATCGTGGTTGTGATCGGAGACGTCAGCGGCAAGGGGCTGGGAGCTGCAATGACCGGCGCCTTCGCGATCGGGGCGCTCCACGCGATTGCAGCCGAGATCTCGGATCCCCCGCAACTTCTTAGCCGATTGAACCGTGAGATCCTTCGCGGAAAGGACAGCGGATTCATCACCTGTCTTTGCGTCAGGCTCACACCGAACGGGCAGATGACGATTTCAAATGCGGGTCACCTGTCACCCTACAGGAATAGCGAAGAACTCATATGCGAAGGAGGACCTCCACTGGGCTTGTTTCCGGATTTGGTTTATTTAGAATCGCGTTTTGAGATCAATTGCGGCGACACTCTTACTCTGTTATCGGATGGAGTCGTCGAGGCCACGGGTGCGAAATACGAACTCTTTGGATCTGAGCGCACAGAAGCCATCATCCATCGTTCTGCTCACTACATCGCCGCCGCGGCTCAACAATTCGGGCAGGAAGACGACATCACGGTCGTCAAACTTCGGCATAGTCCAGTCGAGCCCCGTACCACCTAGCATCCCGGACCTGGCTCAAATCAGAATGCGCGGTTACGCGATCGCTTCTTCAAGATTGGTCCTCCCAATTGCGCGAACGCGGGAAACTAAAACCGGTGGAATGTTTTCCAGTGGTTCGCCTCTTCAACCGCAAACAGGATCAACGTGGCAATCGACAAGACGAGTTGGGCGCGCTCCATTCGGATTGTCCGTGCCGTCAAGGGTTTCAATCGCCATTGAGCCGCCGGACGGGCGCGAAGACGCCGTAGCCGCCTTAGGGCAGCAAGATTCAAGAGAGAGCCGCCGAGCGCGAAGACCATCATGGGAATCCGGATGGAATCAGTGTGAACCTTATCCCACGTCTGCCCGGCACGAACCATAGCGGCAAGAGAGCCGACTCCGATAAGAAGGCGGAGGCCGCTGAGGGCCGCAAAGAAAGTGCACACACTCTGTAGGAGAGCAAAGAAAAAGGCCGACGCCGCAACAACAACCCGGGTCCTGGGAGTCTGACCGGCTACAAATCCCGACCCCTCATTCTCAGCTTGTCGCGACCTCAACGATACCCCAGCTATTCTAAATACTTCACAAATCAGAATACGTCATTCATAGCCATGGATGATGAGTCAAAGCACATCCGTTTGACGAAACGAACGGATCGACAGCAGCGTGGCCGAAGCTCAATCCGGCGCCGCCGACTCGATTGAGCAGTCGCAGGTTCTCTGTAACTGTCGAGGAAGTTAGAGGCAGCGGGAGACCGCCGTCACATTCCAGACCATCGGGCGCGGCTTCGAGTCCCTGACCACAGCGGGAATAATTTTCCTATTGACATCTCTTTTTTTAATCCGATAGTGTTCCCACACGACGGAGAATTTCAATTCAATGTGGTCAGACCACCGTCAAAAAGAATGGTCGATGCACCAACACCTCAGGAGACCTGCGATGCAAAACGCCTGGCTGGCAATCGGTTATCCATGTGTTCGTCGGAAGATGCAACTCTTAATCAGAGTGGGAGCGTGGCTGGCTCTCGCTGTCGCCTTGCTGGTACCCCGGGGAACCGCACAGACCGCAGGCGACGGGGCCATCACGGGAACTGTGAAAGACGCGACGGGCGCCGCGGTGCCGAATGCCACAGTGACTGCGCGCAACGACGATACCGGCGTCGAGACATCGCGGCCCACCTCCTCAGCCGGTGTTTACCAGATCGGCCCCCTCATCGTCGGCACGTACTCGGTCACGGTGACCGCAGCCGGATTTAAGACTTTTACCCAGCAGAATATCGTGATCAATCAGAACCAGATTTTCGGTTTGAATCCTGTTCTCGCAGTCGGAAGCCAGAGTACGACCGTGACGGTGACGACGGCGCCTCCTCAACTGGATACGGCGAGTGCGACTCTGGGCGGCACGATATCGAGCCAGGAGTTCGCGGATCTTCCGCTGCTGGTGGCCAATCAACAGCAGCGCGATATTACCTCGTTCTCAAACCTGCTGCCGGGGGCTCAGCCGGGTGCGCGGTCATCTCTGTTTTCCGGCACGGCAAGCCGCGTGGAGGAGGTGTATCTCGATGGCATTCCGCTGACGACGATCAGCCAGATTGGAGACAACCGGCCTATCTTCAACCTGGTGCCCTTCGAGGGAATCGGCCAGGTGGGCGCTCTTACGAGTAGTCAATCGGTCGAGTACCAGGGCGCGGGCTCGGTGAACTACAACATGAAGTCGGGTGGGAACGACTATCACGGAACTGTTGCCGATTTTGTGCGCAATACCATTTTCGACACCTGGGGATTTACGGCTATTGCGGCAACTCAGAAGGAGATTGTCAACGGGATCGTCACAACGGTTCCGGTGGGAAAACCGGTGGACCATCAAAATGAGTTCACCGCCGCTATAGGTGGGCCGATCAGCATTCCCCATCTGTTCAACGGACACGACAAGCTGTTTTTCTATGCCGCTTATGACAAGCTCCACAGCAGGGCTGCTCCGGCATACGAAACACAGACGGTGCCGACCACGTTGATGCGGGCGGGAGACTTCACGGAGTTGCTGACGGCGAATGGCGGTCCGGGATACGAGATATATGATCCGACGACGCAACAGTGCACGGGCAATACCTGCACGCGGCAACCGTTCATGGGGATCAAGAACGGCGTACCAACGGAGAATGTGATTCCGCCGAACGAGATTTCGCCGATTGCGCAAAAGATGGAATCGTTCCTGCCGGACCCGAGCGTTTCCGGCATTCAAAACAATTACCTCGGTGGGATTCCGAGCGGCTATGACAATTGGCTCTACTCAGGGCGCATTGACTGGACGGTTTCCCCCAAACAGACATTGGCCTTCACGGTAACGGGCGGCAACCGCCATGCTGTGCCATATACCGCCGTATCGTCGACTGGATCGATCCTCCCGTTACCCTACACTGGGACGACGTTTTCAACAGTGGCCGGGCACTGGGCGGATATGTCACATACGTACACGATCACGCCGAATCTGGTGAACCAGTTCAAATTCGGATTCAGCAACTTCGGCGGACCTCCGCTCAAGAACATCACCGAAGGAGTTGCCCAATACGAAGCAACGGCGATGGGCATCAACTTCAGCGGCGTTCCCTCCGATGGGCAGGCAGTAACGGAATTTCCTACCAACATATTTGGCGGCAGTAATGCGCAAACGGAATGGGGCGAGGGCGGGTCGGGCGTGACGGCCACCACAGTAACGGAGTCGTACACGGCAGTGGATAACCTTTCGTGGATCAAAGGCAAGCACGCCATGACCTTTGGGATCCAGTTCCAGTGGCTGGAAGAGAATGCCTCATCGTATGACGGGCCCACGTCCTCGCTAACGCTGAACTGGAGCGTGAACGAAACCGCGCAGGAAAACGGATCGGCTTATGTCGGCAGCACAGGCTATTCCTACGCGAGCTTCCTGATGGGGGCGGTGGGCAGCACGGGCATTACCCTGCAGCCGTTCTCGGTACTTGGCGGACGGTATCACCCTATTGCCCCCTATTTCGAGGATGACTATAAGGTCAATTCCAAGCTGACGCTGAATCTGGGACTGCGGTGGGATTATATTCCGACTTACACCGAAGTCCTGAGCCGCTTCTCTTTCCTGGATCCCAACATCACAAACCCGGTGACGGGGAATAAGGGAGCGCTGGAGTTCGCGGGGAACCATGGCGGCTCCGCGGTCAGTTGCGGCTGCTCCTCGCCGGCACACACCTTCATGAAGAACTGGGGGCCGCGCGTCGGCTTTGCTTATTCGCTAAATGACAAGACTGTGATTCGCGGAGGGTTTGCCACTGTTTTCTCGCATGGCGGTGGAACAGGCGGAGCGGGCGGAGCATATGCCGGGCCTTCGCAGCTTGGCTTTACCAGTTCGCCCGCATATAACGATGGAGCGGCCGGTCCGGGAGCCGGTCCTGCTTTCTATCTCAATACCAGCGCGGCATTCGCAGGGCTCGGGCTTGCAAATAACAACTTCGGTGGACCGGGGTATACGGTTCCACCTATCACGGCTCCGGGCCCCTTCAGCCAGACGCTCAACGTGGGCAATACGCTCAGCAGTTCGGGCGCATTCATCCAGGCGGGCGGGGCTCCAGGGTATGCCGATCCGTATCTCTCCGGACGCGCGCCGGAATTCAACTTCTGGAACTTCGGCATCCAGCGCGAAATTATGAACAATTTGACGTTGATGGTGAACTATGCGGGCTCCGAGAGTCACTTTCTGGCCGGCGCCAGCAATATGCGCGGGCTGTATTCAGGACAGATCAATCCTATTTACTGGGGGCTGGGCACGCTGCTGACAAAACCGGCGACCGCAGCCAACCTGGCGCTGGCGAATGTGCCGGCGCCGTACGCCTCGTTTGTTCAGGCCGCCGGTACAACGTCGGGTGCGGGCAAGGCTACCGTTGGTCAGGCGTTGACATGGATGCCGCAGTTCTCGGCGACGACGGATACCTGGGGAAGCCAGTCGGCGAATGCCAGCTATCACGCGCTGCAGGTGTCGGTGACCAGGAGATTGTCGCAGGGACTGACCTTGAATCTGAACTACACCTATGCGAAAAATCTTGACGACGCCGGCACGCAGCGCAGCGGCTGGCCGATTCCCGCGAACCGAATTCTGAGCGGCAAGGCATGGGCTGCGAATCGCATCGATCGCTCGTGGAGCACTAACAGTGTTCCGCAAAACCTTGCTATATTCGGCGTCTACCAGCTGCCATTCGGGCGGGGCGGGATTGGCAACGATAATGCCTGGGTGAGAGCGCTTGCCAGTGGATGGGCTCTTTCCGGCATCTTCACGTATATCTCGGGAACTCCGCTGGCGGTCACGGCTTCGTCATGCAACAGTACGTATGAGCCGACGGCGGGAACGTGCATGCCGGATCTCAATCCGAATTTTAAGGGAAAGACTATTCGGCAGAATGGCAGCTGGGGCCACGGGATTAACGCAAAGACACTGGGGGCGCAACCCTCGGCGGGCGGCATTACCTATGCGAACGGGTATATCGGCAATGCAAACCAGGGAGATGGAAGCAATGATGGCGTTGCTGCTCCTTGTGGGAGCAGCACAAGCGCGTTTTGCAATTCGGGAGAATTTATGTTCGGGGATGCTCCGCGAACGGCGGACTTCGGGCTGCGCAACCCGAGCGTCTACAACCTGAACGCCAGCGTGCGGCGAACCTTTAACATTACGCCGGAACGGGTAAAGTTCGTCTTTGCTGTGGACTGCCAAAATGTAACGAATAAAGTGACATTTGGAGGGATCGGGGCCAACGTGGACAGCGCCAGCTTCGGCACGGTGAGCACAGCCACCAGCAATACGGGCAGCCGCGACTTCCAGTTTTCAGGAAGGATCAATTTCTAGACGTCCCCTGGGCGTGGAGTGTGCATCGGCAACAAGTCCGACCACGCCCTTTTTTTTTGAATAGAAGTCGCAGGCTATTTCGGTCGAGCCGGGTAATTCATCCATGCGTGTCTGCTTTCTGCTCAAGGTGCGGCCAGAGAAAGTGGAAGAGTACAAAGAGAGGCATGCCCAGGTGTGGCCGGAGATGCTGGATGCGCTTCGGGAGACTGGCTGGAGCAATTATTCGCTGTTTCTGCGGCCGGATGGAGTGCTGATCGGATATCTGGAGACATCTGATTTCGCGAAGGCTTGTGCAGCGATGAAGAATCATGCGGTAAACGCACGATGGCAGGCAGAGATGGCGCCCTTCTTCGAGGCAATAACGGAAGGGGCCACGGACGACAACATGATTCCGCTGGAGGAGGTCTTTCATCTCGATTGATGTGAGTTCGGCCGTAGGAGATATAAAAGAGGGAAGCGAGACCCGCACGATTTCCTTTCAGGGTGACTTTGTTGATGACGAATTTCAGCTCGATGCGCCGAGATTTTCTACGCTTCGCCAGCCTGGGCACGGCAGGGGCCGCGATATCGGGTATGCCTGCTCTCGCTCTGGGTCAGGATGGAGCGACGCCATATCAGGGTATTTTCGACGTGCGGAAATACGGCGCAAAGGGCGACGGCAAGACGCTCGACACGGATGCTGTGAACCGCACCATTGAAGCAGCTTCGGCGGCGGGCGGCGGAATGGTTGTCTTTCCTGCCGGAAGCTATCTCACCTATTCGATTCATCTGAAGAGCCAAGTTCACCTGTACCTGATGCAGGGCAGCACGATTGTGGCGGCTGACTCGCCGTTGCCGGGCGAGCAGACTGGATATCAGGGCGGCTCGTATGATGCCGCCGAGCCGAAGACAGCGTGGGACGCGTACCAGGATTACGGGCATAACCACTGGCATAATTCGCTGCTGTGGGGCGAAGATATCCACGACTTCAGCATCACGGGGCCGGGCCTTATCTGGGGCAAAGGTCTTTCAAACGGACGCGGCCGCAGAGGGGATGGCGCGCCGTTTGTTGCCGAGCAGCCGGGAGTTGGCAATAAGGCGATCGCTCTCAAAAATTGCCGCAATGTTTTGCTGCGCGATTTTTCGATTCTCAAGGCGGGGCATTTCGGGCTGCTGCTGACTGGCGTGGACAATCTGACCATCGAAAACCTGAAGATCGATACGGATCGCGATGGGATGGACATCGATTGCTGCCAGAATGTGCGGGTCTCAAACTGCACAGTGAATTCGCCCTGGGATGACGGGATTTGTCCGAAGTCGAGTTATGCGCTGGGATACGCACGGCCGACGAAAAACCTTACGATCACCAACTGCTGGGTCACAGGATGTTATGAGTTGGGAACGGTGCTGGATGGCACGTTCAGGAAATTCGCGCCCGAGGTTCGCGTGCCGCATACCGGCCGCATCAAGTGCGGGACGGAGTCGAACGGCGGCTTTATCAATATCACGATTTCCAACTGTGTTTTTGAGGGCTGCCAGGGATACGCACTCGAGACGGTGGATGGAGCCTTACTCGAAGACATCACTATCACGAACACAACAATGCGCGATCTTACGTCCGGGCCAATCTTTATGCGGCTCGGTGCCCGGCTGCGCGGGCCGAAGGAAAGCACCAAGGCAGGCGCGCTCAGGCGAGTGCTGATCAGCAACCTGGAATGCTACAACGCTCCGATGAAGGTGAGCTCGATTCTCAGCGGTATCCCCGGATATGCGATCGAAGACGTGAAGCTGTCAAATATATATGTTGAAACTGCGGGCGCCGGAACGGCTGACCTGGCTGCCATTCAACCGCCTGAATTCGAGAACAAATATCCTGAGCCAGGTATGTTTGGTGCGATGCCGGCGTCGGGTTTCTTTCTGCGGCATGTCCGTAATCTGGAGATGAGCCATGTGGAAGTGGCGAACACCGCTGTAGACGCGCGTCCCGCTTTTTCTCTCGTGGAAGTGGAGCGAGCTGACTTCTTCGCGATTACAGCGCCGCGTGGGACACAGGGCGCGTTCGCTCTGCACGGAGTGAAGGATTTGCGCATCGGTTGGAGCCGCGCAGCCGCCGATACTACTCTTGCCAGCATTGGCGAGAAGATGCTCTGAGAGACCTCAAGACGAGCGTAGCTCAGCGAATCACGATCACTTTTGTTGCGTAGGGTCCCATGCTTAGCTGAATGGTTGGATTTTTGCCCGTGCTCGCGGACTTCAGAGGTGCGACCGAAGCTGTTTGCGGATCCCATGCTTGTGGGGTGCGTCCTTTGCTGAAGAGAGTCACGGGCTGATTGATCGTCCCTGGACCCTCGTTGAAAAACAGGAATACGTCGGCGTCTTTCCAGCGGCGTTTCATCACGCGGAGTGTCATATCGGGAGCCGATGGCCGGACTGTGGGTTCGACAACGGCGGAGTTGACGGCTGCGAGGATTTCCGGAGAGACAACCTGGGGCAGCAATGGCTCGGTCGGTGGATATGCCGGTGGAGTTGGAGTTGGCGGCAGCTGCAGGTTCTCGATTGTTGCCCAGGAGAAGTCGCTCGGCGAAGCCGCATGCGCGTCGCGGATGGTGCGGTCTGCGATTAACTGCGGCGTGCCGCCGAGGAAGAGTACTCTCCCGCCACCTTCCGCGAAAGTCTTGAGCCTTGCCAGGGCTTCGCGTGAGATCACAAGCGGCGCAGGCAGGATGACGGTGCGATAGGTGTTTCCGCTCAGCGTCTTAAGGCTGCCTTTGCCTGCCCTGAGATCGCGGGTGAGCGCATCTTCACTGACGATGTCGAAATCGATCTGGTGCTCGCTCAACAACCGTTCGGTTGATACGAATGTTGTATCTGATGCATCGTTTCCCAGCCACAGGGAGCTTGACGGTAGGAAGAGTGCGACGGTCGCGTCTGGGCGGCCCATCGCCATGAGGTAGCTCATGCGGCGCACATAGGTGAGCAGATCAGGGAAGCCGGGCTCTCCCATGTAGGATGGCGGCGGGCGAGGACCAGACGAGGTCGCCGGGAAGTACATCATCTCGACGAGGTTGACGCCGCGCACAAACTGCTCATTCAGGATATAGCGAGCCATATCGACGTCGGGCGCGGGGCGGTAGGCGGCAAAGCTTTCGGTGAAGGCGCGCGGCTTGCCGTAGACGTGTGAGACGGAGCTGGCGAGACGCGGATAATCGGAGACCGTATCTTTCCATATCTGATGCCAGATGGCGTCGATGCCGGGAACCTGGACGTAGCGCATGTCGCGGAAGAAGGAACCTTCGCTGTGCACGAGCTCCATCTGCATCTCTTCGTGATTCAGGTGAACCTGGTATTCGAGATGGTTGGCTGCGCACCAGTCTGCCTGCGGCTTGAAGAATCCAGCGGCAAACATTTGCGAGAAGACGTCGTAGTAATCGGCCTTGATGCGAAGCTGGTCAGGTGTGAGATGAATGGGAATGCCGGGATTGCGTTTGGAGGGTGTTTGAGCGAAGAGTGCGACATAGGGCTGGACGTCGTATCCCTTGATTTCGCGAAAACGGGCGAAGAATTTCGGGGTCCACGGTAAGCCGCTGATTGAGTAGTCGGGCTCGTCGCCGCGGAAGCCCATGATGGTACGGCCAAATTCGTCTCCGACGTACTTCTTGTACTGCTCGTGGGTAAACTCCAGAAACTGCGCGGTAGCGGCGGGGTCAAGATAGTCTTCGAGAGATTGCGTCGTATCTTTCACCCGATGCGGATTGGTGTCGGAGCGAGTGGGCGAGGTGCGGAACTCGTGATCGACGACCAGCACTGTCCAGTTGCCGCTCGGGGCAGTCCAGTCGAGCGCGTCGCCGTTGAGCGGCACCGGCACAGCGACGCCATCCTGGTTCACGGCCGCGGCGCTCACCGTGTCGGGCGGGAGGGACTGATGGAGCGTGGCGCCTCCGGCGACGGGAATGGTCTGCGCGACTTCAAGCGCCTGCATGCGCAACGCAGGTTTTTCGGAAGAGAATTTTCCGCCGGCGAAGCCGCTGGGATATCCTGCGTCGTCGACGATCCATACACGCATGTTGCGCATCTTCGCCTCGGCGACGAATTTACGGAAGAAGGTGAAGTATTCGGGAGAGAGATACGCGAAGGGCATGCCGTATCCAGCCTGAACGGTGACGGCGGTAAAGCCCAGCTGCTTCAGCGTGTCCAGATCGCGCCGAACCTGCTCCAGGCTTACGTTTCCGTTGAGGCCGTAGTAGGGTTCGGGCCCATACTCGGGAGGCGGCGACTTCCATGCGGATTCGACCTGTGCGGATGTGGGAGACCGCACCGTTTGCCACTCGGGCGCGGAGGTTTGCGCGAGCGCAATCGCAGAAAGCAGCGGTATGAACAGATATCCGGCCTTGAGACGGTGTCGCATCGCTGAGCCGCTCCTCATGGCAATGGCGAAAGTGATGCGGCAGCGGGCGACATATATTTCGCGAGTGGATCATCGGGCAGGGCCTTGAGTCCCTGGACTACTGAGCGCGCATTGAGCTCGGCTCCGGCAAGTGTGGTGTGGGTGTGCGGATCGCCGAAGAGCGGTTCGATCTTATCGGGACCCATCTTCTCGTATTGATTAGCAACGATGAGGTTCAGGTCGACGAAGGATACGTGCTCCTGCCGCGCGACGTCCGCGGCCCAGTCCGCATAGTTGTCGCGCTTGATTTTGTTCTCTGTCCAGATCTTGCGGGGGATGAGAGAGCAGACAATGACCGTGGCTCCGCGCTGGCGGGCCTGTTCAATCATTTGCTTCTCATACCAGCCAAAGGTGTGAACGGTCTCGTGTTGGTGGGTCACGGGATTGTCGATCTCGCGGGTCTCGTCCCCGGTGCCGGGCAGCGTGCCGCGTGCGCGCGCGGCGTCGTCGAGCGGGCCGCCGTCGTTATGGCCGAACTGCATGATGAGAATGTCTCCGGCGCGAATGAGTGACAACGTGGCGGGCCAGTTCTGGGTGTAATAGGTGCGGCTGGAGCGGCCTCCCAGAGCGCGATTGACGACGTTGATTTTGCCGGTGTCGAAGTAGGGAGCGATCTCGTCTCCCCATCCCCACTGGCCATTGGCCCCGTCACCTTCGCCGTTGCGCACGGTGGAGTCGCCGATGATCCAAAGAGTTGGCAGCGCTGTGTTGGCGGGACTCTTGAAGGCGCGCTCAGCCTTGGAGAGTGTCTGGTTCAGCTCGGGCGTGTCGGCCTGAGGCTGCGAGGGAGCGGACGGTTTCTGTGCATGCGATGCGATCGCAGCACCGAGGGCGAAGACTGCGACGATGGAAAGAAGCTTCTTCGTCGACGATGGACGCTGGCGGAATCGCATCTGGGATGATCCTTTCCTATTGGTGAATTTCATGGCGCGCCGCTGGCGACGCCGTGATTGCTTTCCAGGTTGAGTCCTTCTGAATCCTGAAAAGTTAGCTGGCTGCCGTCGGTCGCGGCGATGTCTACATGCGACAGCGTCCAGTTGCGCGTGTCGGCGACTGCGCCAGCGGATTGAGCGGCGATTTCAATGTGGTCGAGGGTGAAGTCCTCGAGTGGAGCTTCACGCGTAGCGCTTACGTCGAAGGCATGTTTTGCTCCGGTGGCGCGAAGGTTCCAGATATGCACATTACGAAAATGCGCCAGGCCCTGCGTGGGAGGTACGGGCGTAGCCAGAATTTTGTAATACGCGGGAACATTAGTGAGGCCGGGCGGAATAGTCGCATAGCTGTAGCTGGGGTTCCAGTTCATCGTGATGTGGATGGGGATGGCGACGTTGTCGAGTGTCAGGTCATGGATGCGGATGTCGCTCGCCCAACCGCCGCGGGTGTGCGCGGACTTGAAGAGCACTCCCGAGGGCACGTGGTCGAGCGCGTGGATGTTATAGACCTCGATGTTGTGAAAGCCTCCTGAGGTTTCGCTGCCGATCGTGATTGCCGCCGCGCCATCGCGCACGGTGGAGTCGCGAATCACGATGTCTTCATCGGGCCGGTTCACGCGGAGCCCATCAGAATCGCGGCCTGCTTTGAGGCAAAGAGCGTCATCGTTAACGGAGATGTCGGCGTGCTCGACAAGAACATGCTTCGAAGAATCGATGTCGATGCCGTCTGTACTGGGCCCACGTCCGCCCACATTGTTGCGAATAGTGACGCCGTCGACGTGAACATCACTGGAGTAGCAGATGTGCACGGTCCAGAAGCCGGAACGGGTGAGCAGCGGGCCGGACAATTTCACGCCGGTTGAGTTGTAGATCTGGATCAGACGCGGGCGACGGGCGTCGTAGTCGGCGGCCCAGCGCAGTCCTTTTGCGTCGTATTGGCGGCGGAGCGCCCAGTAGCCATCCCACCAGGGCTTGCCGTCTCCGTCGATGGTGCCGCTACCGGTGATGCTTGCATCACGCTGTCTATAGATGTTGACCAAAGCCGCGGGCCACAACATTTCGATGCCGGCAACGCGCGTGGGCATCATCGGATAGCCGTCAAGAGTTTGTACTCCGCGCAGGGTTACGCCCTGGTTGAGATGTAACTCCGTACCGGACTTCACGAAGATGGCGCCAGTGAGGTATATCCCCGGAGCAAAGGCAACGACGCCGTGCCCGGCACGGCCCGCGGCGTCGAGAGCGGCCTGAATTGCCTGTGTGTCTATTGTGCTTCCATCGCCTTTGGCCCCGTATTTGTTGGCGTTGAAGAGATGAGATTCGCCTTTGCAAGCCGAGACGGCGAGTAGAAGGCACAGGATGGCGCTCCAGTGCCGGCTTGGGGTGAGTGAGTTGCGGCTCACCGGGCTGGCCTGCCGATCAGTTTGACCTGGCCCAGAAGACCGGAAGGCAGTGGCTGCAGATTGCTCATATCCTGCGGTGCGAATCGGCGGCCGTAGCGCTCCCAGAGCAGGCGATAGTCGGGGAGAGATTCGCTTGCGAGAAGATTGATGGCAGTGTTGGCAACGCGCACTTCGACGCTGTTTTCACCGGGCTTGAGCAGGGAAGTGATATCCAGTTCATAAGGCGGGTGCCATAGCGATCCGGCCCGCACTCCGTTGATGTAGATGACGGCGGCCTCGCGGATGGGCGGATCGAAGAGCGCCCGCATACCGGGATGGTCGCGGCTTTCGGCTGGCTCGGTGACCGGTGTGCCTGTTCCAAAATCAAGGAGTAGTCGCTTGCCATGCAGGTCAGCAGGGGAGATTTGGATGGTCCGGCGATAGGTGGCGATGCCTGAGTAATAGAGGGTCTCCGGCGTGGCGGTCCAGGAGACGAGCTCAGGCATCGTTACCTCCTTCCCGGTGCTGTCGAAGCGAACGTGCCATCCGGTGCTGAGGTTGGCTACGACGATGGAACCGGCGGCTGTGTCTGGCGTTGCGCCGCTAATCGGCTGACCAACATGGAACAGCAGGACACGCGACTGGTAAGGGGCGAGTTTCAGTTCCACGCTGCCGTCCTCGATCTTCGCGGCTTGAGCTTCGCCGGTATCGGCATCCAGCCACTCGGCGGTAGCGTGTGTGGCACGGAACCAAGCCCTCGTGTTTACCGGCTGGTTGCCGGTGTTGGCGATGAAGTAGATGTCCGAGCCAGCAAGCTTGCGATGGATGAAGCCGACTTCGGGCGCGGGCGAGGCAAGGCGTATGTCTGCGGGTACGGCCTGGTGGAGGGCGTCTTTGAGCTGAGCTACATCCGGGACAAACTGCGCGCCTTTCTTCGGGGTCACCTGGCTGAAAAGAGTGTGACTAGTGGCGGCGACTTCGACGGCGACCTGCGTAGCGTTCTCAAGCCCTGGGGCATGCTCGGGGATGCGTCCCACTGCGATGATTTTGCCGCCCTGTTTGCGATAGTCCTCAATGAGCGAAAGCGTGGCAGGAGAGATGCGGTCCACGTTGGGCAGAATCAGGACGGGATAATGAATGCCGCGGGCGGCAATAGCGGTGCTGTCGATGTAGTCGAAGTTATATCCGGCGTCTTCAATGGCGTGGGTTAGCTCGGGAGTGATCCAACGGGGCATCAGATCGCTGAGACTGACTTTTCCGGGAACGAAGGCGGCGTACGCATCGTCCTCGGGCAGGTATATCGCGACATCGTTCGCAGGCGCGCCCTGGCGCAGGATCCAACTCATGCGCTGGAGATAGCGCGCGATGTCGGGCATGACGATCCACCAGGGATTGTGTGTGTTGAAGACGGCGGCGGCGTAGAATCGCCAGCCGGGTTCACCTGCTGAGGGCGGCGAGTAAGGCCAGCCGTGGCCCATAAGCTGGTTGATGCCCTGCAGGAAGAAGCGATCGGCTTCGGCTTTCATGTCAAGCGGCGTAGCGCGGAAGACGGGGGAATGCAGCCACGTCCATGTTTCCGATGATGTGATGGGACGCCCGTAGACATGGCTGGCGGAGGTGGCCCAGCGGGTGTAGGAGAACTGCCGCCACTGCGGACCCTCGCCCTCGGGGAGATCGACGAGCGCATTGCTGGAGAGCGAAACAGCGGGATCTCCGTAGCTTTGAGAGCGGAAGAGAGTGTGATGAGAGGCGGCCCAGTCGCTGATCGGCTTCAGGTAGTTTTCGTCGATCAATTCGGTGAGAGTCTGACCCCAGTCATGGCGCACGGCGAGGGCCTCTTCGCCGGGGTTGGCGGAGAAGAGTTCAGGAAGGTGCGGCAGCAAATCATATCCACGGCGTTGGCGAAATTGCTCTAAAAAGCCGGGAGTCCAGTCGCTACCGTAGACCTCGAGCGAATCGCTGAAAACGGAGTATGGGGGATGATCGCCGAAGGCGGCGATGAGCTTGTCCGCCACGTCGTGCAAATGGTTGTCGACGGCTTCGCGTGAGAAGTGGTCGAGGACGAAGCCATCGGCGTCGACGGCAGGACGTTTGACCTGCTGACCAGTGCGGCTGGAGATAAACCACAGAATCGTATGTTTGCCATCGGACGCCGAGGTAGTAACTGGCATGCGCAGGCTCCCTTGAGCGGGCAATGGCAGCAGGACAGGTGCAGACGCGGCGTCCTTCCCGTCCCAGTCGGCATTGGCGAGAAAGACAGCGATGAGAGCCTCTCCATTGGCGAGGGCAGGCAGTGGAACCGAGCCAACGCCGGCGGCGACCGGCGTGCGGATCATATGGAGTGCTCCGGCGGCTTCAGTGATGGGTGTGTGGGGACCGCCGTAGGGCCAGCCGCTGGCCAGGGTGATGCTCGCGCGCAATCCCAGGCGCTGAGCCTCAGCGTTGACGAAGCGGACGTCGTCGAGGAATTCATCGGAGAGATAAGGCAGATTGCGGAAGCCGGTCTTCGGGTCATCGAGTTCGAGCGGGTATACAGGCTGGATCTCGAAGCCGCCAAATCCGCCCGCCTTCATCTGCTCCAATTCGCGTGCGAGTTCGGGCCGGGTGACTGCGGGACCGAACCACCACCAGCGCATCATGACGCGTGCATCGTCAGGTGGGGACTGGAAGGTCTTTTCAAGCAGAGACACACTGGATTGCGCCCACGCGCCAGCTGCGAAGCCGAACATCAGCGCAGCCAGCCATCTGCGCCGGAGAAGCTTTTTGCTCAGAAGCAAATTTCCGATCAAGCAGCAACGACCTCCTCTAAAAGTGATCGCAACAGGCGCGCTCATCATATCGCTACCATGAAGACTTGGTAAAATTTCTCCCCTATTGAACTCGTGGAGAAGCGGGCGGTTTGACTGGCGCGACGTTCTCATCCGGTGCGGCAGAACTTTGCGGCGTGGGCGCATCGAGCATCGGCTCGGTGAGTCCGGCGAGTCGCGGCATGTGCTGTCGTGCGAAGATATCCAGCACTACGATCTGATTCGTTCCCCGGCGCAGCCAGGGGCCGGGCAGATAGAGCGTGGCCTGCGGCCCAATGTTCCAGTAGCGTCCGAGTGGGTGACCATTGATCCAGACAGCGCCTTTACCGAGGTCGCGGAGATCGAGAAAGGTGTCGGGGATTGCTTTCCCACTGCTTCGCACCTCGAATGTTCCGCGATAGAAGGCGGGGCCGGACAGTGCTTCGGCAATGCCGTTCTTGTTGCCGGAGCGCACTTCGGCAGGCGTTCCGGAAGGATCGGCGATTGAAGCGGGATTCATGGGCAAGGGATAAATATTCCAGCCGAGGAGCGTTTCTCCTGAGAGCGTGGCTTGGCCGCTGATGCCCTTGTTTTCGCCTCGCATCATGCGCGTGGAATTGATGCGGCCCGAGTTTTCTACCAGAATGTCGAGCCGGTTTGCGGCGAAGCTGCTATCAAGCGGCAGGCTGGTTTGGTTCTTTGTGCGGTCTAGAGTGCCTGCGAGTTCGCCATTCAGGAAGACGAGTGCATAGTCGTTGAGGCCATCGATCTTGAGTTCTCCATGGATCGGATGATGCAGTTCGGTGCGGTAGAGGATGAAGCCATAGGATTGATGGAAATCCTCCATGGGGCGCAGGTGCTCAGAGAGGATCGGGGTGGGCAGAGCAGCCCATAACGGGGAGGCGAAGGTCAGCGTGAACGGCGCAATCGCCGCGACTGGCGGCGGTGACGGCACCGGCGGGAGGGGATCGCCAAGATAGCGCATGATCTCGTCGCGGTAGGCGTAGAACTTTGCCGTGGGATAACCGGCCTCGTCGAGGGGAGCGTCATAGTCGTAGCTGGTGACGTCAGGCAGAAACTGGTTGTTTGTCCAGCTTGAGCCACTCATCATGCCGAAGCTGGTGCCTCCGTGAAACATGTAGATGTTGATCCCGGCATTGCGGCGGAGGATGTAGTCGAGGTCCTTAATCTGGGGCTCAACGGGCCGCGTCTGGTGCGGCTGGCCCCAGTGGTCGAACCATCCGGGCCAGTACTCGGAGGCAAAGAGCGGCGCTCCAGGACGGAGCTTCTCGAGCGCGTCGAGGCCCGCTTCGGCGTGGCCGATTCCGAAATTGACGGCAGCGAGGACGCCCGGGATGGATCCATTTGCCAGCGTGCGCGCGGGATTGGCCGTGTACAGAAGAGTGCTGGTGAAACCTGCCCTAAGGAAGATCTGATGCAGGTGCTCCATGTAAGCGGCATCGGAACCGAAGTTTCCGTACTCGTTCTCAATCTGCACGCCGATGATGGGTCCGCCGCGCCCAATCTGCAGCGGCGCGACTTCCTTGCCCAGTCGCATTAGCCACTTCTCGACAGGGACCATGAAGGCGGGGTCGTTGGAGCGAAGTGCGGTGCGCATTCGCTCATCGGCCATGAGCCAGGCCGGAAAGCCGCCGAATTCCCACTCCGCACAGGAGTATGGGCCGGCGCGCAGCATGACCTTCAGGCCTTCCTGCTGAGCTTCGCGGATGAACTCGGCCAGGTCAGCATTGCCGCTGAAGTTGAAGCGGCCGGCCTCAGGCTCGTGGACGTTCCAGAAGACGTAAGTGGCCACGGTGTTCAGGCCCATGGCTCGGGCCATTTTGAGCCGGGCACGCCAGTACTCGCGGGGAATCCTTGCGTAGTGCATTTCGCCGGAGATGATCTGGAATGGCTTTCCATCGAGAAGAAACCGGTCTCCATTGACAGTGAAGGTGTGTGCTTGACTCTGCTTAATTTCCGAAAGGGAGGCGGCAGGTGAGACGTGGGGCGCCGCGATCAGCACTCCAGAGAGGGCGAGCAATAAGGTGCGAACTTTTCGGCGCTTCATCGTAAGTCTCATGCCGTTCTGCATAGCTATACGCCATTTGAAATAAAATGTCTATTGACATATATCATCTCCATCGCTTAACGTTTGCAGGCAAATCGAAAGTTAATCAATGCACCCATTTGAATTTGCTTGAGAAGGCGGTATGAGAGTTACGGTTCCGCGGCGCGGCCGCTTCAGCATCTGCATCGCCTTCCTCGCCGGGGCTCTGATTTTCTCCGCCCGCCTCGCTGCGCAACAGACCTTCACGCCGGAAGAGATGGCAGGCATACAAAAAGACACCAGCCGCCATTTTGGAGATGCTCCGGAGGATCCTGGGCCACGTGCTACCGACTTATCCACTGCGATGGATCCAGCCTCGGTCAAGGCGGCGATGCGCAAGGTCGCGGATTGGGAGCTGGCGAAGTCGCAACCGTACTTTGATCGCATCTGGACCTGGAGTGTTCTGTACAGCGGATTCATGGCGGCATCGGCAACGCTGAACGATGCCCGTTACAGCGACGCCATGCAGGCTATGGGCGAGAAGTTCAACTGGCAACTGCGGTCGGAGCACCCGAACGCCGATGATCAGAGCGTTGGACAGACCTATCTCGAGCTGTATCTGAAGAAGCGCAAGCCGGAGATGAAGGCTCCGACGCAAGCTGCGCTCGATGCGCTGATTGAGGGCGAGGCCGCACCCATTCCGAAGAACCAGGCGCAGATCCCGTGGTGGTGGTGCGATGCGCTCTTCATGGCTCCCCCGGTCTGGTCGCGTATGTACGCGGCGACGAACGATGCGAAGTACCTGGCCTATCTGGACATGCACTGGTGGGAATCGTCGAAGGTGCTCTACGATCCCGAACGCCATTTGTATTTTCGTGATGTGACATTTCTGCACGCGACGGATGCTCGCGGCAATCCCGTCTTCTGGTCTCGCGGGAATGGCTGGGTGATGGCGGGAATTGCGCGCACCCTCGATTACCTTCCTGCCGATTATCCAGGCCGGGAACGATATGAGACGCAGCTGCGGGAGATGGCAGCGGCCGTTGCCGCTCTGCAGGACCCGCAAAGTGGTCTGTGGCACGCCAGCATGCTGAACAGCGCAGACTTCCCTCTGCCAGAGACATCGGGTTCCGCGCTGATGACTTTCGCTCTTGCGTGGGGAGTAAATCACGGCGTGCTGGAACGGGCAGTCTACGAACCGGTGATTGCAAAGGCATGGCGCGGGCTGATAGGCCAGATCTATGCGGACGGGCGCATTGGCGGGATTCAGCAGACAGGCGCCGCGCCGGCGCATTATCTGCCCTCGTCGAGCTACAACTATGGAGTCGGTGCATTTCTGCTCGCCGGCTCAGAGGTCGCGCGGCTTGCGCCGGCCGCAATGGCAAAGCGGTGGAAGCTGGAATGCACAAGCCGGATCACACTCGCGGGTGGATCCCGCAGTCTTGCGGGATCACGCTATGGCTCGGGAGCCGGGGGGCAGGATTTCGGATTTGACCTGACGGCCTCGCCGCAGGTTACCGACGCGGGCTGCACGAGCGATGCGCCTTTCTTTGTTTCCGTAGCCGAGCCGGAGGGTAATTACCGCGTCACCGTCGAGCTGGGAAATGGAGATGCCGCGGCTCTAACGGCGATAAAGGCCGAAGCGCGGCGCTGGATGATCGAGCCGGTCTCGACGCGGCCCGGGCAGAAGGTGAAGCGGAGCTTCGTCGTCAATCTGCGTACACCCTACGTCGACGCGAACGAGAGTGTGAGGCTGAAACCACGAGAGATCGGCAGCCTCGACTGGGATGACAAGCTCACCCTTGAGTTTTCAGGGAATCATCCAAGTCTGCGGTCAATCGAGATCGAGCCGGTCGACGTTCCGACGATTTATCTTGCGGGAGATTCAACCGTCGTCGATCAGGATAAAGAGCCTTGGGCTGCGTGGGGGCAGATGCTGCCGGCGTTTTTTGACGACAGGATCGCCATAGCGAATCATGCGGAGTCGGGCGAGACCATCCGCAGCTTTGAGAGCGAGCACCGTTTCGACAAGATCATGAAAACTATTCGCCCCGGCGATTACCTGTTCATGCAGTTTGCGCACAACGATCAGAAGCCGGGAACCGGATTTGTGTCGATTCTGGAGTATCAGAGTCTGCTGCGCCGCTACATCAGCCTCACTCGCGGCAAGGGTGCCTATCCAGTGCTGGTGACCTCGATGAACCGGCGGAACTTTGCCGCTGACGGCACGATCCAGCAGACGCTGGGCGGCTATCCCGATGCGATGCGTGAGGTGGCGCGCGAGGAGCGGGTTCCCTTGATCGATCTGAACGCTATGAGCAAGACGCTCTTCGAGGCGATGGGTGCGGACGGCACGCTGAAGGCTTTTGTGCATTACCCGGCCAACACCTTTCCCGATCAGCCGGAGGAGCTGAAGGACGATACACATTTCAATTCTTATGGAGCACTGGAGCTTGCGAAATGCGTTGTGGAGTCGATCCGGAGCCTTAATTTACCGATCGCCCAGGATATTCGACGCGATGTGGCTCGCTTTGATCCAGCTCATCCCGATTCTCCGGCAGCATGGTCATTACCGCGCGATCCGTTTTTGTCGGCAAGCAAGCCCTACGAACGTTAGCGGAGTAAATCTGTATCAGCAGGAGGTAAGGAATCGCCATGGAGAGAACATCCGCGATCACACGTCGATTCTTCATTTCGGGAATGTTACGCAGGCTCGTTCTGGCGATGGCATGCTTGCTGCCATTGGCGGCATACTCCCAATCCGTGCCAAATGCAGGCGCGACCGGAAAGGAGCCCCCGAAGTCATGGATTGATCCCTCGACCGGTCATCGGGTTATTCGTATTACCGATGAGCCCGGCTCAGCCAGCTTCTATTTCAATGTGAATAGCTATACCCCGGACGGCAAGGAGATGGTGTACACCACGCCGGACGGAATCTCCGTCATTGACCTGGCCACCTGGAAGACGCGGCCAGTGGTGCATGGAAGAGTCCATACTATCGAGGTCGGCCATAAGACACCGAGCGTCTTTTATATCAAGCCGGAGGAGCGCGCTCTTTATGTAACGAATGTTGACACTGGAGAAACGCGCAAGCTCGCCAACCTTCCCGAGCGCGGCTTCGTCGCAACCATCAACGCCGACGAGACGCTGGCAGCCGGGACCTACATTGAAGGGAATTCGGGACAGGACTATGGCGGACGGAGCCCGGGCCAGCAGGCGCAATCGCTTGTGCAGCCGCGCAACAAGGGAGAGATGATGCAACAGCGCCTGGCGGCGCGTCTGCCGCTCGTGTTATTTACCCTCGATCTGCAAACGGGCGCAGTCAAGACGTTGCTGCACAGCACAGATTGGGTCAACCATCTTCTCTTCTCGCCAACCGATCCGGCATTGCTGATGTACTGCCATGAAGGACCGTGGCAGAAGGTCGATCGCATCTGGACCATTCATACAGACGGGACGCACAACGAGCTGATCCACAAGCGCACGATGTTCATGGAGATTGCCGGCCATGAATTCTGGAGTCCCAACGGCAAGACGATCTGGTACGACTGGCAGACACCGAAGGGCCAGGACTTCTGGCTGGCGGGGTACGAGGTTGCCACCGGAAAGGTGACCGCGTATCACATGCAGCGCAACGAATGGTCCATCCACTTCAATGTCTCGAGGGATGGCACGTTGTTCACTGGCGATGGAGGCGATCCCGGACAGGTAGCCCATGCGCCGGACGGCGAATGGATCTACCTCTTCCATCCGGAAATCCTCTCCGGAGACGGCCTCAACTCGCCGGATTTTACGCAGCCCGGCATCTTCCATGCGGAGCGCCTCGTTAATATGTCGAAGCACAATTACCGGCTCGAGCCGAATGTCAGCTTTACCCCCGATCAGAAGTGGGTCATCTTCCGATCGAATATGTTTGGGCCGACGTATGTATTTGCGGCGGAAGTCAGCAAGAACACTGAAGCGAGCAAGGGGAAGTGACTCTCCTGCGATGAGGTTTCACGGCAGCAGGGCTGTCAGGATTCTCTGAACTTCCAACCGAGCGCCCAACTCTCTGAAAACAAGCTCCTTGTGTCGCTCAGAAGTCAAGAGCCGGCGGCTCAAATCCACCCGGCGAAATCGGCCACGGCGGGTAAGGAAGGCCGCCGGGAGCGAAAGCATCATGATTTAAGCGGGTATAAGGTGATTTCTTATCGCATGTCGTACGAGTTCCGCATTGGTCGTCGCGCCCAGGGCTTCCATAATTCGGTATTTATGAAACGCCACTGTTCTCGTTGACATGTTTAGCGTGAAGCTAATCTCCTTCATCTGCCTGCCCTCGGCCAGTAACTGCAAGACTTCGCGTTGCCTTTCGGTGAGGCGTTTCTCTTCTTGCACCAACTCGGTTTCCGTGCGACGCAGGTAATTAACCTCGCTTTTTCGGAAAGCCCTGGTCATGTATGACATGCCGCGCAATGTTTCACGAACGGCCGTCACCAGTTCCGAGGCGGCACAGGTTTTCAGCAGATAGCCAGAGGCTCCACAACGAAATGCCTCTGCTGCTAACCTGATGTCGCTGTTCATGGTCAGAAATATAAGCTTGACCGCGGGCAATATTTCCTTTACCTGCCTGGCGGCGTCCAGTCCATTGAGAGTCGGCATAGCGATATCAAGAACAATAACGTCTGGCTTCAACTCGCCAGCAGCTCGCACTACGGCGCGACCGTTGCTGACAGTGGCTACTACTTCGAACTCTGTTTCAAGCAGCTTTCTGCACAGGTCCGCGACAAGCGTATGGTCATCGGCGATCAAAATACGAGCACGACTAGTGGGCATAGTCATTCTCCTGTTAGAAAGCTTTTAGCTCATGGACCCTAACTGGTGAAACTAGGAAAACTCCTAGGTCGCAAGAGTTAGTGGGTCACAGATGGGGAGACGAAGCGGCGGTTGGAAAGTGCTTCATTTATGGCTGGGATCAGATCGGTCATCATTCGTGATTTTGTGACGTAGCCGAGTCCTCCCTTAGCGAAACACTCCCGGACGAACGCGTTGCTTTGGTGCACGGTCAGGAAAACCAGCCTGGCTTTCGATCCTGCCCCATGGAGTTCGCGAGCAGCTTCAATTCCAGTGAGGATGGGCATGGTGATATCCAACACAATTACATCGGGTTGAAGCCGTTCTGCCTCCCTCACCAGGGCTCTACCATCGCTGACGCTTCCCACAATTTCAAAATGCTCCTTCAAGAGAGACACAACTCGATTGAGCATCGGGTGATGGTCGTCGGCCAGAAGAACTCTTGGCCTATCCAAATCTGGGCCTTCCTTCCCCGAGATCGAGCGCTCGAACGGCAGTGGCTGATGGACAGCGGTACGATCGCGTTCCCCAACGAGAACCCTGGAAGCAGTAATCCTAAATTGAGTTGCCCGGTATGGCAGCTAGCAGTATTGACAGTCTTTTAAAGGGGGTGGATCAGGCGGAGATCAGGTGCCGGTTGAGGGCAAACAGAACCAGCTCAGCGTTGTTTTTCAAATTGAATATCTTCATGATGTGGTACTTGTGGAACATGACCGTCTTCTCGCTTACCTCGAGAATGTCGGCAATTTCCTTCATCGGCCGGCCCTCGGCAAGCAACTGAAGTACCTCCTGCTGCCTGCGAGTCAGGTCCTTTGAGAATTGCCGGGCGCGGGCATCACGGACAGCCCAGTTTTCGGGCCGGAGCTTAGCTGTTACATAGGATCTACCCTGAAGCACCGCGGAAACTGCCTCCAGTAGTTCCGACGCCGCAGCATGCTTAAGCACATATCCCACGGCGCCAAGTCTGAGGGCCGCGGCGGCGAGATTGGGATCGTCTTTCATAGTCAGAAAAACGAGTTTTGCAGCGGGAAGAGATGACTTCAACCGCTCCCCCGCATCCAGACCGTTCAGCTGGGGCATACCGATATCCAGAACAATGACATCGGGTTTGAGGCGGGATGCCTCAGCCAGCAACTGCCGACCGTCGTGAACCACTCCAACCACGTCGTAGCTCTTTTCCAGCAGAGAGCGCAGACCTTCCGCGACGATGCTATGGTCATCTGCGATCAGAAGACGCGGGCGCATCCCGGAATGACTCGAATCAGGCAAAGCACTCTCCCTGCCACCACATTCCTGCGATTCACTTATACGCCTACTGTTGATGTTACTCGCAGCAACCAGGCCTCGGGAGCATAGCCATCTCTGTCAGAACTGACAGTTTCTGGGCGGTCCGCAAGCGCAGATGATGAATCGACAGAAACTGAGGCTGCAGGCATCCTATCGGATTTCTAACGCAGACCAGGCAAAAAATGAAGTCCACAGATGCAGCTCAAGCTTTGACCGGCAAGCCCGGCGGCAACGTCGCTAACAGTGGGGTCTCGCGACGGATTGCATCGATCGACTGGATGCGCGGCTTCGTCATGATACTCATGACCATCGATCACGCATCGATGGCATTTGACGCACACCACATTGACAACGACTCCGCCATGTATGCAAATGCTCTGACCACGGCTCTACCTGCGGGGGAATTCTTCACCCGCTGGATGACCCATCTGTGCGCGCCCACCTTTGTGTTCCTCATGGGAACCTCTCTGGCACTGAGCGTGGAGCGCCGTGTGGTGAAGGGTGTCGATGCGTGGGAGATCGACAAAAGCATGCTGATCCGCGGGTTGATCATCGCCCTTCTTGATCTGACGGTTGTCTCCCTGGGCTCAGAGCATTGGAACTTCGGCGTGCTATACGCGATCGGCCTTTCGATGATTTTGATGGCGCCGCTCAGGCGCCTGCCCACCTGGGGCCTGCTGACCCTGGGGATTGGATGGATGGCACTGGGAGAGCTGGTTACCGGCTGGTTCTGGACGCCGCCGGGAAATTCTTCTGTGCCTGCCGCGTTAACGGTTGCAAGCTACGGGAGCCATCTCCTGGTCATCAAATATCCGGTCATCCCCTGGCTGGCCATCTCTATCCTGGGATGGGTCTTCGGCCGGCACCTCATCCGCTACGCCGCCGGTCTGAGTACCGTGTCCGGACGAAACGTGCTGTGGATATGCGGTGGGCTAAGCCTGGTCCTCTTCGCCATCGTCCGCGGCCTCAACGGATACGGCAATATGTTCCTTCCGCGCGTTGGCTATTCCTGGCAGCAGTGGCTGCACGTCAGCAAATATCCTCCGTCCCTCACCTTTTACGCTCTGGAACTTGGCATCCTGTTCCTGAGCCTCGCCTTCCTGCGCAACCTTGAGCTGCGCATCGGCGTGCGCGAGAACGGCCCGCTGTATGTGTTTGGGCAAACCGCGATGTTCTTCTATGTCGTTCACCGCCTCGTGTTCGAAGTGCCGGCGACATATTTCGGGCTGCGCGACGTCGATGGACTGGCAGCCACTTATGGTGTGTCGGCGGTGATGCTTGTGGTGCTCTATCCAGCCTGCCGGTGGTATCGCACGGTCAAGGCCGCACACCCGCGCTCGGCCCTGAAGTATCTCTAAGCTGCTTACCCTGACATTGTCCTCACCGCATTAAAGGAGATGCAAGCGTGAATCACCAGACCGGAACGGGCAAGTACGAACAGATGCTGGCGACATGCAGGAACATGAAGCCGATTCCTACGGCCGTGGCTCATCCCTGCGAGGAGTCGGCGCTATCCGGTGCAATCGAGGCAGCGCAACTGGGGATCATCGTTCCCATCCTGGTCGGGCCACGCGAAAAGATAGAAGCAACAGCCAGTTCTGGGGGGATCGATCTCACCGGCATTCAAATCGTGGACACTCCGCACAGCAACGCGTCAGCCGCGAAGGCTGTCGAGCTGGTGCGTCAGGGGCAGGCAGAACTCCTGATGAAGGGAAGTCTGCATACAGATGAATTGATGGCTGCCGTTGTTTCCCGCGAAGGAGGCCTGCGCACAGGTCGCCGAATCAGTCATGTATTTGTGATGGATATTCCCACATACCACAAAGTCCTGATCGTCACAGACGGCGCGATCAATATCGCTCCTACCTTAGAAGACAAGGTAGACATCTGCCAGAATGCCATCGATCTTGCGATTTCTCTCGGTATTAAACAACCTAAGGTCGCAATCCTCGCCGCAGTGGAAATGGTGACATCGAAAATGCCGGCCACCATCGATGCGGCAGCTCTTTGCAAGATGGCTGAGCGGGGACAGATAACGGGCGGCATTCTGGATGGTCCATTGGCCTTCGACAATGCCATCAGCAAAGAAGCGGCCGAGACCAAGGGCATCCACTCCCAGGTGGCTGGTGATCCCGACATTCTCCTCGCTCCGGATCTTGAAGCGGGAAATATTCTTGCCAAGCAACTCAGCTTTCTGACGCATGCCGACAGTGCGGGACTGGTGCTTGGCGCCAGAGTGCCAATCATCCTGACCAGCCGGGCCGACAGTGTGCGGTCGCGAATTGCCAGCTGTGCCGTTGCTATGCTGGCCGCGCATGCTCGCCGAAGCAATCCGAGAGGTTGAACAGAATAGAAGCGATTGATGGGGCGTGCGAGCAGTTCCGTGCTGAGGGTTTTAACACTTTATAGGATTCAGGTCACGGCCGAACTCCTGCCCAGCGTGTTGCTGAGGAGAAATCCTGCCCAACGGCTCTGCTGCTCTGTTAATAATGACAGTTCCCACCAAAATCTCCGCCGCCTAACATCAAACGCGAGCCTAACGAAGCTCTAGTTCAGCAACAGATTGGCGAACGGGAACTCCGCAATACGGGCGTTGGAAAGGAAAGACCATGAAGCACATTCGTCTATTTGGGTTGGCGAGTTTCCTGCTGCTATCGTTCCTGGGTTTTACACCTGGAACAGCCGCGGCACAGTCGACCAAGGTACAGGGGATCATCAAGAGCCGCAGCGGCCCGGACATGATCCTGAAGACAAGCGATGACCCGAACATGGTGGTCATGCTGACCGACAGCACCGATGTGGGGCAGGTACAGGGAGTCTTCAAAGCACGCAGCAAGCAGATGTCGATGGCCGCCCTCATTCCCGGCCTCGCTGTTTCGGTTGAAGGCGCCTACGACAGCCAGAACGTGCTGGTGGCCAGCAAGGTCAGATTCAAGGGCAATGACTTCAAACAGGCCGAGGCCATCGACGCCGGCATGCACGATACCAAATTGCAGGCCCAGAAGAATGCAGAGGATCTGGAGAAGGCGAACGCCGAACTGAAGGCCCAGAACGAGGCCTTGGCGAAGCATCAGGCTGCCATCGAAGCCAACGAAGCCAAGATCGCCGCCAACAAGGCCGCCGTCGACGCCGCCATCGCTCGCTTCGGCCAGCTTGACGACTACTACATCATGGACGAAGTCACAGTGTTGTTCGGGAACGGCAAAACCAAGGTTGATCCTAAGTTCGCTTCACAGCTTACGACCCTGGCGCAGAACGCCTCGAAGGTCGATGGCTACATGATCGAAGTAAAGGGCTATGCTTCCGCCGTCGGCAGCGCTGCGATGAACCAGAAGCTCAGCCAACAGCGTGCTGAGAACGTCACCAATATCCTGCTTCAACAGGGCAAAGTCCCGCTCACCAGAATGCTCGCCCCCGGAGCAATGGGCGAAAGCGACCAGGTGGCTACAGATAAGACTATCGAAGGTCAGGCCGAGAATCGCCGCGTCGTGGTCCGCGTTCTTCAGAACAAGGCCATTGCAGGAATACCCGCTACGCAAGGACAGTAGTCGCTTTGCAAAACGCTTCCTCCAGTTAAAGCCGGAGGAGGCGACTCTACGAGAGCAGGCAGGCTAGATTATGACGAGACATTCAGTCGTTGCACTTAGGTTCATGTTGTTCGCTTTGTCACTCGTTGTAATGGGCTCTGGTGACGCGGCGGTGGCGCAGAAGAAAGACCTGTACGCCTGCAAGGAACCGGATCCCGCTTCGCTGTGCACCGCGGCCAATACCTGCGGATCGCCTTCGCAGCCGTGCTCCGTCGATGTCAAGCGGACCTCCAACGCCGCGTCGGCTACTCCGGATGTGCCGAAAGCAAAAGGCAACCAAACCTTTTGCGTAAAAGTCGATACCAGCATCATCTGGCATAGCGATACGAAGCATCAGGGCTTTGTTGTCGATTTCGGGCCCAACGAGCCCTTCGATCCGTCCAGCGACATTATCGGCGGCTCGGATAAGACCGTCACCGTCAGAGCAAAAACCCCGGGCTGCTATCGCTTTTCGGCCGGAGCATGCCGTTCCGGGGCCATTTATGGGATGTGCGGCAACGGCACGGCAGAGCTTGTCATCGTGAAGTGAGTCCGCTGCAAACGAAAGGCTCGGAGCAGACAGTGCTCCGAGCCCATCTTTTTGGGGCCGTCATCCAACTCACTGCGCATCCATGCCCACCTTGTTCCAGTCAATGATATTCACCAGCTTCCACGGGTTCTTGCGTAGCTCAAACTGAAGCTCACCTTTCTTATTGATGATCAGCTGAGAAGCGGGGTATAGAACGCCGCTGCTTTTGTCTTTGTCCGCATCGTTCAGATCGATTTCGCCCGCAGTAAGGTCAAAGGCCATGCTTTGAGTGTTGGCATAGGCTTCACCAAATCTAATGAGGCGGTTCGTGGCAAATCGGATCTGTCGGCCGGTGGGCGTCTTGATCAAGCGGATATAAGCGAGGTCATAACCAAGCGTGCCGGTGATGGCGATTCGGCCCGCGGGCTCCATTTTGCTCAAGGCCTTCACTAACCCCGGGCTTTGTCCTTGCTTGAAAGCAGCGATGAGTTGTTGTCTTTCTTCGTCGGTAGAGAAGCGGTTGATTATTATCTTGACGCTGACGTTCGCACCGAGTTGTGTGCTGGTGCCCATTGCGGTAGCGTCAATGGTGGCCGATTTCCCGTTTCCCTGGGAAGGGGCTGGCGTAATCGCGATAAGCAGCAGTGCGGCGAGTAGAAGACCGCGATAGCGCCATGTTCGTGTTGCCGATTTCAAGCTGTCTTTTTGCATCATTGCTCTCCCTCCGAAAGCGCGGAACTGAAGCTTCAAACCATCGCTGGCCCTCATCGCCGGTTTCTTTCACTGAGCCTGGTTCTCTCCCTGATCGCTGTCTTCTTCCTCAACCGGAGTCCACGTCTTGTCCGGATTGAACAGCTCCATCTTCTTGAACTGCTCCAGAGTCGTCGGCCCGAGGTCCTTCTGGTACACCACTCCATCATTGCTAACGATGAAGGTCTTCACTCCGGTCACGCGATACTGCGCCGGCACCGCGACCAGTCCAAAGCCTCCGATCATCACGCCTTTGATCACGTAATCGAGTTGTCCCAGCGGCGCATCCGGACCCTGCCCCTTGAGAATCTTGAAGAAGTATCCATGATACGGCTGCTCCCGGCTCGAATAGCCCTCGACGATTGCTTCGGCAATGTTCTCGCCGATCGGGCCCTCCCATGTTCCGTCCGCATTCTTCCACGCCAGTCCATCCTGCGTCCCCGGAGTGCTGACGATCCGCTGTGCGTACTGGTGCACGTTGTAGCCCACGCGTGGCTTCATCGCGTACTCGTCCTGCGCATCAACATAGCCGCGGCAGATCTGAATCGCGTCCAGCTCATTTGATCCAATGCGCCGATACAGCAGCTCCTGCTTGCCGGCCTTCGTGTCGAAGTACCATTTGTTTCCAGTCTTTGCCAGCGGAACCGGCATTGGCCAATCCTCGTTGCCCACGATGATGACGGCGCGCCTTCCCGTCTTCGGATCGACGGAGATCTCCATCTTTTCCTTCGCCTTGGCGACAAACTCCTCGGCTCGGTTCTTATCCTGGACGGCATCGCCGGTAGCGTAGACCTCTTTCCCGTCAGGCCCGAAGATCTTCGCCAGCGCATCCGCATCGTAATCGCTTGCCGCCTTTAGAACGGCATCCACCGCCGCTTGCGGGCTGTCGAACAACTCGGCACCCCCGGAAGGCGAGGGAGCCTTGGCCGGAGCTGCCTTGTCCGTTGTCGTCGCCGCTTGCGCCGGAGCCTGCTGCGCGCGAGTGACTGGCGCAGACATACACGTCCAGGCGACAACTCCCGCGAGCAGCGCCAATCCCGTCAGATTCATCTTTTGAGCTGTTGGCATCATCTTCGTGCTCCTGTAGTCGTCTTTCATCGCCGTCACCTGCGCCGTCCGCCGCCGCCGCGCACGGGCATCCTCCGCCCCCACGCGATCCCATGCTCGAAGCGCCCCGGCTGCTGTTCTGTCGGGTGCTGGCTCCGTTGAATCCCCCGCTTCCGCCACCGAATGCGCCGCGGTTACCGGCTCCGCTGTTCCCGAGATCCCGCCCGCCGATGCTGTTGGCCCCGCCTGCCGACCGGTTGCTGACGCCCGCTCCGCCGCGATTGCTCACACCCGCGCCTCCGCGGTTACCTGCGCCGCCGGCTCCGCCCGCGGCACCAATCCCGCCCCCGCCGCCGCGGTTTCCGGCTCCTCCGCGGTTATTGCTGGCCAGGTTTCCGCCCTGCTGCCCGATCTGATTCCGCGCACCGGCCTGCCGATTTGCCAGCGAGTCGCCGCGAGCCGAGCCGCCAAAACGGTCAGCCGTGGCACGGTCACTATACGGCGCGCCGCCGCGATGGGAAGGATTGTGCTGCCAGTTGCCTCCCGCTCCGCCAACCCCGCCAACACCCCCAGCGCCTCCGACACCTCCAGGGCGGCCAGCTCCGCCGGCTCCTCCAGCACCCCCGACTCCCCCAACACCACCAGCTCCGCCAACTCCTCCCGCACCGCCACGGGACGGCAACTGCGACGGCCGATTCCCGCCGTTGATGTTGTTCCTGTTCCCGCCGTTGATATTCGTGTTGCGGTTGAAGTTGTTATTGATGTTCACATTGACGTTGTTACCGCCCCAGCCGCAGCCCCAGCCCCAGCCGCCGCCCCACATCGCGCCCATCGCCACGCCCACGCCGAACGAGATTGCCATGCCGGCCGCGTAATAACCTGGCGGTGGATAGTAAATCGGCGGATACGGATACACCGGCGGCCCGTAAACCACGGTGGGATTGTACGAAGGCACGTACACCACCTGAGGATTCGCCTGCTCGATTACGATGACGCTCTTGCTCTCGACCACCTGCGTCTCGACCTTCTGCTGCTCGTTCGACTTAAGATTGCCGGTGCCCTGCGCCTTCTGACGCATTCGCTGCACCGCGTCCATCACATCTTTTTCCTGCGCCAGAAATGCATTCCCCAGGTCCGTCGTCCACTGGATATCGTCCGCCAGCCGCTTCACCACATCAGGCAATCCCGCCATTGCCTGAATGCTCGGGTCCCACGGCTGCTTGGCCACCGCATCGGCAAGCGCCTTGTCTTTCAATCCCTTGTTCTTCTCGAGCCACTGCTGAAGCTGAATGATCTCCAGCGGATATGTCGACGCCGCCAGCACCTGCGCCAGCATCGGATCGGGATACAGTGCGATCGGCGCCACGAGCGAATCCAGCTGATCGGGCGGAATCTTCGCAGCCTGCCCTTGCTCGGCAGGAGCCTGCGCTGCCTGCAGCGTCAGCCCATCCGCCAGCGTATCTCCCGGGACCAGAACAATCGTACAGACCGCCACTAGAAGAGCTCGAACTGCCGCGCCTATTTTTCGGAGCTTCGGATCCATGGCTTTACTTTTCTCCGCCTCCGCGGTGACGCTGCCGCGCCGCCGCAGGCATAGGTTCACTTCTGCGGGTGATCTTAGGCCGCTTTGCCCTCCCATACACCTGTCGAAACTTACAGATCTTTGGGGGACCTGTTTCATCTGACAGTAGCCAGCCGGCGCTCGCCAAATGATCCTGTAGATTCAGCGCTCGTTCGACCAAAGAGGAGACCGTCGAGATGAACTCACCCCGTTACTCCAGACTGATCCTCACAGCTGTCCTGCTGGGTGAATCGTTGATGCTCTCCGGATGCGAAGAGCTCACCAGGAACACGGAAAGTATCCTCCTCCCCAATTTCAAACGCTCTGACATTTTCGGCTTCGTGGCGGGCCTGGGAACGACCTTCGCCGTTTTGCCGGATCTCATTGCAATGCTGAGACGCCGGTCGACCGAGGGCATGAATCCGCGAATGGCGGCCATTATCGGCTGCTTCCAAATCCTATGGATCTACTACGGCATATTGATCATTTCGCGGCCAGTCGTGGTATGGAACCTGATAGGCGTGTGCATCAACTTCTTCACCGTCTTCGCCTACCGTCACTTCGCCAGAAAAGAGAGACTCTCCCCAGAACTCCGCAGCAAAGGCGACTGAACCGACGCGGAGCTACTTCAGGCCAAAGCTCCAGCTCAGCCCGGAGCTCGTCCCGTAGTCGCTGCTGCTCAGCCCCGGCGGGGGCTTGTTATCCCAGTTGCCGTAAAACGACATGTTCCAATCCAGATCGCCGAAAATCTTGACGTAGTAAGTCAGATTCATATTCGCTCGTACCCGCCCAGGATCGGAGAGGGCAGGCAGCACCACCGCCGTGCCGTCGAAATTCGTCCTGCTGAATTTGAAAAAGCTGGCCTTTGCATAAATCAACGCAGCCGCCGTCTGTTCTCGGGCAATCGGCACCTTCGTCGGTTCATACTTCGTGTCCTGCCACGCGAGCCCGCCGAGCACCATCAGATTCGCCCGGTTTGTGTTCTTCAGATAGCGTCCTACGCCTCCGCCCACGATTGTCTGCAGCGAGATTCCTTGTTCCGAGCTCTGCAGAAATCCTCCGACTCCGCCGTAAAGCCAATTTTTCGGAGGCAGCAGATGAAACGTTGTAAGAGCCAGCGAGTTGCGTGTAGAAGTGTTCACCCCGCTGGTTGAGGAAAGGTTCGAATCGAAGTTGTAGCCGGCATTCCAACGCTCCCGCACATACACTGTGCTCGAGCCAAGTGTGAATTGCGTCGATTCATTGCCCTTCGAATAAATCACTCCGAAGTTGACATCGCCGTTGAACCGCTCCCAGAAATTGTCCGATGTGGCGACCATCCGAACCACCTGCGAACGATTTACGACTTCTTCCTGCTCCGCCAGCAGAACCTTGATCTGCAACGGACGATTTGCACCTGTCTCCTCGGTCCTTAGCTCGCCGGTGTAGACCGATCCGTCTTCTGTCTTCACAACAAAAAGCTGCTTGCTTTCGAGGCGAGCCACCTTCCGCCAGTCGACTGACGTCGTTCCATCCACATAATCGATGCTTACGTAGAGCACGCCCGCATCGAGGCCCTTCACCTCGCAGGTGATGCGGTCGCCATTCCTCATTACCAGGACGTCCGTCTTGTCGCGCGCAAATAGCTGGGTGGTGAGACAGAGAAGAGCCAGGAGGGGAATCAGACGATGGAGGTTCATCATGGTCCCTTTATGCGAGTCTTGACGTAGATTTGCTTGCTCCCGGATTGCGTCATCACGGGATTCTTTCCTGTCGAATAGCCTACTTCAGTCCGACGGAACTCGGCGAAAAGAGGTTGTAATTGAGCTTCCGGGCAATGTACTCGATCACTTCCTGCGCTTTCACGCTGTTGCCGGCTTCATCGAGCGGCGGCGCAAAGACCGCAATAGCACCCTTGCCGGGCGCAATGGCGACGATCCCACCCCCCACACCGCTCTTCGCAGGAAGGCCGACATGCCAGGCCCATCCGCCCGACCCGTCATAGAGTCCCGCCATCGCCATCGTCGAGAGAATGTACGGTACATCCTCGCGCTTGATCACCTGCTCGCCCGTCGCGGGGTTCACGCCGTTATTCGCCAGCGTCGCACCCATCCGCGCAAGCTCGAGCGCATTCACGCCCACCGAGCATTGCTTTGTGTAGATATCCAGTGATTCGAACGGATCAGCATAGATCCGCTCATACTTGGCGAGCAGCATGGACAGCGCCTTGTTACCCGCGTTGGTCGCTGCTTCTGATTTATATACATCCTCAATCAGCGACAACTTATCGCCAGCCGCTCGCCCGTAGAACGTAAGTATCTTGCTCCACTTCTCGTCTTCATCTTTTCCGGAGATAAGACTCGTCGTCGCGATAGCGCCGGCGTTCACGTACGGATTCCCCGTATGAGTCGGCATATCCACCACGGCAAGCACCGAATTGAAGGGGCGACCCGTCGGCTCCGATCCAATCTTGTCGAACACCTTGTCGGGCCCCAGCTCTTCCATTGCCAGCGCAAGGGTAAATACCTTCGAGATCGATTGGATAGAGAACGAGTAGTTCACATCCCCTAGCGTCAATACCTGGTCATCGGTTGTAACGACAGCTATCCCAAATAATTTCGAATCTACCTGCGCGAGATACGGAATGTAGTCGGCATTTTTTCCGCTCGTATCGTTCTTGTATTTGTCGTAAGCCTCCCGAACCACCGCCTCGACGACTTCTCGCCTCGGAGCAACCGGACTGCGTGGCTCCTGCGCCGCCAGCCGCAGAGGAATTAGGCTCGCGGCAATCAATATGATCGCGAAAGAGGCCCTTATCTGAGTTCGCTTCATAACTCCACGTCCTCCCAGGCGAGATACTTTGCTGATTATCAATACGCGAATGCCTTACTCCAGTCGTATTTGAACGAGAACTGAAGGCGATAGTCATTCGAGCTGAATCCGTCACCGAGGTTTACCCGTCTACCAAATTGAAACTCCCCTCCCATCATCACTCTGGGAAGCGGGTGATACAGCAGGTTCGCCACCGAATAATAGCCCCGATGGAAATCCGAGGGCAGCTGAGCCTCTGAGTTAGTGATGTTGACCATGGAAAATCCCCCGGAACTGGTGAAACGTTGATTCCAGGTGTGATCAAGAAATGAAACGACGCCCAGGACGGGCAGAGCCACGCCTTTGATCGGCGTGACCGGATTCCCGAAATTGTTCTTGATACCGATATCGACGGGCGCGTCGTTCATGTAGTTCTCGATACCGTCACCGTAGACGACTGCAAGTCGCGCGACGTCCTTACTGCCAAACTTAAGATTTGACGTAACGTTCACACCCCATCCATAGGCGGTGCCGCTCAGGTTGTACGGCCCACTTCCGGTATCAACCCATGAGATTTTTCTGAAGATGGCTGCGGTTTGGAGATAACCCCACTCTCTGGTCATGCGCAGGTGTCCCGAGAAATCCGGCAGGTCGAATTTCGGAGCGACGTTCTGTAACTCAATGCGATCGGAATATTGGCCCTGATCTGCAGTCGCCCCAGGACGTTCGGCGGCCAATGTAAGCTGCAGCCCGCCGCTGCGAATCGGCATCCAGCGAAACTGGACGTTACGGAAGAAGACCATCCCGTTCGGGCCCCAATATTCAATCGTGTTGGGGAAGACATCGATGTCCATGAATGCGCTCCAGGTTTGCCCGGCGCCGAACTGCCCAAGTTCACCGTAAGCGTGCCGCAATCGGAATGTTGTCTGACCCGCATCAACGCCTGTTCCAAATAACTCGAACTCGAATTGTGTCTTCAGATCTCCGAACTTAGTGGGTGTTAGCGTCTTTACGCCGAACCGCGTTTGCCGGACGCCGTAATAGACCTTCCCGTCGGGCGCGAACTCGCCGGCGAATGCCGGCAGTTGAGTAGGACGGACCACATCGAACCAGTCCGGATTATTGGTTTTGAAATCGTATCCGGAATCAAGCATGATGAATCCATAAAGATCGATCTTGCCTTCGAGCCTCTCTTGCTCCGTTGAAGCCTTCTCGTTTTCAGTGGGAGGGGGCGGCGGGGAGACAAGTTCCGCAGCCGCAGCCGCCAGCGGATTCGGCTGCCGCTGTTCTACCGCATTGATTTCTCCCTTCAACTCCTGCATCTCCTGCTCTAAGTGTTCGAGCTTGTCCTTCAAGGCTTGCAGCTCAGGATTCTGGCGAGCCGTTTCTTGCGCAAACATTCGCTGTGCGCACAGTAGTGTTAACCCTGTCGCGACATATACGATCCATCTCCTGCAGGCAAATCTGTCTTGGTTCATTACATTCGTGGGTAGATTTGCCGATCATCTTGGCAGAGATGAACTTCTTTGCAAACTGGTAGTTCTGCCAGTTCTCCCGCGCTGATTCATTCACTGTTCTGATTTCTCGCAAGGTCTGCCGGACTCGTGATCGTCAGCAGCAGTCATGATTCTCTTGGTCCGGAGCGCCGCCAACGCTACATCATTGCCCTGAACTGCGAGCGGGTGTGCTCATAAGTACACGTCCCACGAATCGAACAGAAATCTTGATGCGATGCACTGTTCTTTCTGACAGTATCCATCCCCCTTTTTCCTTCAATAGGCTAGAAGGGTTTAGAGCTAAAAGGTGGGGATGTATGGGCGACAAAGAGAAAGGCAAGAACGGGGACCGGCTAACCAACAAGGAATACACTAAGCAACTGCGAAGCCTGCAGGCCGAGCTGTGCAAGCTGCAATATTGGGTCAAGTACAAGGGCCTGAGGGTCATCGTCATCTTCGAAGGACGGGATGCCGCAGGAAAAGGAGGGACAATCAGGGCCATCACCGAGCGGGTAAGCCCACGAGTGTTCCGGGTCGTGGCGCTGCCCGCTCCATCGGACCGGGAAAAGGGCCAGCTGTACATGCAGCGCTATATCCAGCATTTTCCGGCTGCAGGGGAGATCGTGATTTTCGACCGCAGCTGGTATAACCGCGCGGGCGTGGAATATGTAATGGGCTTTTGCAGCAAAGAGCAACATGACGTATTTCTCGATCGGTGCCCGCAGGCCGAACAATACCTCATCAACAACGGGATCATACTTATCAAGTACTGGTTGGAAGTAGGCCAGGGGGAACAGGAACGGAGATTCGAGGCGCGGATCAACGATCCGCTGCGGCAATGGAAGCTAAGCCCGATGGATACAGAGTCATTTCGCCGCTGGTACGAATATTCGCGGGCGCGGGACGTGATGCTGGAAAAAACAGACACCAAGACTTCACCGTGGCGCATTATCCGTTCCGACGACAAGAAGAGGGCGCGACTGAATTGCATTGCACACTTGCTGAGTACGATTCCGTATAAAAAGGTTCCAGGAGAGAAGGTCAAGCTGCCCTCGCGCGATATGCGCAAGAGATACAACGATGAGGCTCCGCTGAAGGGCAGGCACTTTATTCCTGAGGTATATTGAGGTGGCTCGCGGGTCTGAGAAAGCGCGGGGACCCAGGCTCGCCAAATACCGCGACTGGATCCTGCCGATCATTGTCCTGGCCATTCTGCTGGCCTTTATACCGCAGGCGCTTTACCGGGTATTCAAAACAGGCGATCCATACCTGTTCACCAACCAGTTCTTCGGAGATATGCTTGCCCGCCTGCACGGACCCGGTCGCTTGCGGTTTATCCTGCAGCCGACTGTGGCGATTTTGCTGGGGATTCGCGACGGCAGGAGAGATGCGCTCGCGGGGGCGACTCCGTTTCTATGGGGACTGATCTTTCACAAAGAACTGAGGCCGCAGTTACTGAAGCAAATGCTTACGTCTGTCCGCAATATTGTGGCAATCGCGATACTGCTCGATCTCATTTCGCAGTACCTGATCTTTCATCTTGTGCGGCCCGGTGCTGCGCTCGTTCTCGGCCCCGTGCTGATCGCTTTGCCGTATAGTTGCGCCCGGGCGCTGTCGAACAGGATAGTCTGCCGTCTTGTCACAGCGGCTCCCGATCGCAGGTAACGGATCGTCAAACCGGCTTTACTTCCCGATTCAAGTGGGTCTTTTTTCTAATAACGCTCAAATGCTTACTGGAGCCCGAGGTCGGTGAGTTGTTTGGGATTGGCCTCATCGGTGGCCAGCAGGTTGTGGCAGACGGAGCAATCGTTGTTGATGCTCTTGCCGTCTTTTGTGTTGTGGCTTCCGTCGTGACAGCGGAAGCATCCGGGATAATCGTTATGCCCGATGTTATTCGGATGCGTGCCCCAGGTAACCTTCATAGAGGGGAAAACATTCACGTCGTAGATTGCCACGAGCGCTTTCGCCGCCTGGTCGATTTGGGCGCGCTGCTGACTCCAGGCATCGGGGTGTTGGGTGCGATAGTAATCTTCGAGGCCGGCAGTGATCTTCGACTCCGCATCGGATTGCGATGAGTACGTCTCTTTGATGAGCGTGAGTCCTTCTTTATGAACGAACGGCAAGGCGGGGTCCGGGCTCTCGGCGGCCATCGCCCGGTTGAGCGCGGCTTCCGGCGTGTCGAAGGAATGGGCGGCGCGATTGTGGCAATCGATGCAATCCATCAGGCGTTTTTGGCCCTGGACTGGTGCCTTTGCGTCGGAGGACTGATACTCCGTAATCGAGCCGTCGGCATTCTCCTTTGCCACCCAGGGTATGGTCTGGTTGGTTGTATCGGTGGCGATGTATACGACGCGGCCGAGGTGCGCACCGTGGATTCCGCTCAGACGGCCTTGCATGTCCCGGCCTCCAACATGAACGAGCACAAGGGAATGAGTTATGGAGTTCTTCTCATCGTCGCCGTAAGACGTGCTCACGATAAGTTTGTCGCCTATGTTCCGCTGCGGATTATGACAGTGCAGGCATGTTTCGGCCGCGGCAGGAACCCTGTTATCCGGCATGATAGGGCGCGGATAGCTATTAAAAACCACCTGTATGAGCTGCTTTGTTCCGTTTACCTTCGCATTTACGAAACCCTGAACTCCGGCAGCTATGTGACACTCCGTGCAGGCCACGTGGGTGTGGTGCTGGGAAACGTTATAGGCGGTCCACTCAGGATGCATGACGTGACAGGACTGCCCGCAGAAGTTTGGAGTATCCATGTAAGCAACGCCACGATAGCTTGCCGTGCCTACAATGACAAAATTGATGAAAGTGGCGATGACGACAAAATCGAGGCCGCGGCGAAAGACCGGATTGCTGAAGTCGACCTTCGGATATTCGGAGGGTAGTTGACCGGCAGCCTTAAGACGTCTGCGCCGCAGCCAGATGCCAATCGGAATGAGAATCAGTCCCAGGACAAACAGCCCCGGCAGGCATAAGTCGACGACTATGCCAACGTAGGGGCTCGCCGGACCGCTGCGGGCAACAACATCCACAACCCAGAAGCCAATCAGGATCATGGCTGACGCCGTGGTGAGCGCGCCGCCGATCAGGCTTATCGGGTTATTTCCCAGAAAGAGAAACGGTCGAGCCCAGTTTTCCCGGAATCCCCCCTGAGGAGTCATTAACCCTTCTTCCTTCGGCGATTATTTCTGCAGCGTGTGGATGTAGGCGATGACCTCTTTTATCTGAGCGTCTGTCAGCTTGCCTTTATAGGCCGGCATTTTGTTCCTGCCGTTGGTTGTTACGGCGATCAGGTCGTCATCGGACATCTTCTTCACATCAGGATCATTAAAAGGCCGGGCTTTGGTGGACTTGCCTGCCGGAGTACCCGCCATACCATCGGCGCCATGGCACATCTGGCACTTCGATTTGTAGAGATCCGCTCCGGACTGGGCAAAGCTCACGGTTCCGGCCGCGAGCAGGGTTATGAAACAAGCGCGAGTGATTTGTTTCAGCATCATAGATAGCTCCTCCTGATGAGCGGGCCAATCATAGCCCAGAATAGACGGACCTAAAAGGAATAATTCACAGCAAGAGTGTAAACATTTCCACGGAAGCTTCGCGGCAGCGTCGGTCCAATCGGCGTTCCTTCGCCGTAGCTGTAGTAGTTGTAATCACCCTTCCATGTCCACTTCGGAGCGATCTGGAAATAGAGTCCCCCATAAGGAGATTGCCACTGCGATTGAAGCGATCCCGGCACCTGGCGGATATTGATCGCATCGGAGCTGCCATTAACAGAGCTCATCCTGTACCCGGCTTTGGCATGGAGTCGGCTGATAGGGCTGAAGGTAAATCCAATGAAGCCGAAGTTCGTGGGCGCATTGTAATATCCGTTGCTGGAGTATGGGGTGCCAGCCTCCGCGCAGACGGGGGGCGCAGTTCCGGCGTCGGGTGGCGGCGGTGTGGAGGGATAGCACTCCAGAGTTGTCGAATACACGTCGTTATAAGAGTAGTTCATGTCGATCGACCACTTCTCGCTCGGGATGATCGACATGCCGAAGGAATAATCGCGGTTATGCTCTATGTGATTCACTGTTTCAACATTGTCGCGGGAGTTAAAGATATTCACCGCTCCGGACACCGACAGCCATGTACGAGGTCTGTAGGAAGCGCGCACGATATAACGGTATAACTGGCGAGGGTCGATGCGGGTGAAGGCGTTGTCCGCGGACATTCCTTCAAAGTTGAAGTTGATGCGCAGCTCAGGCAGCGGTCGAAGCGCCGCTCCGAACAGCCCCCAGTTTTCGTGGATCGGGATAACGTCGCCGCCGGAGTCCGTGATCTCACGGGCACGATAGCGATAGCCGAATGACAATGTTGCTGTCGGCGCTACATCCCAGGCAAGGACAGTCGTGTTGGTGCTGGTCTTCTGATTGAGATATTGCTGGTCGAGTGCTGTCGATGTGGTCGAGCCAGTGGGAGGAAGCAGCATCGAGGTACCGGTATAGGTCGTCGTGGTGAAGGAATTGATGCCAGGGTCGCGGAAATACCAGAAGTCATAAACATCCGAGGCCCTGATTTTCGGCGTAATCTCCCACTCCAGCGCGAAGTCGCCGTTGACATTGATGTGTTGCACCTTCGCTGAACCCGTCTCGACGTATCCGCGCTCCGTCCCCCTGGAGATAAGCCCGTTGAAGAATTCGTTGTACCCGTTCAGCGTGCTGTTCGCGCCGGTGTAAGCCAGACGGCCATTCAGTCTGAGATGGGGAATATCGGAGCTCTGGAGCCGCACCTGCTCAGTCGGAAATAGTGTGCGCGTAGGCTGAACCCGTGAGTAGTCCAGGGCGGCGCTGCACGTCGGGTTGACTGTTCCATTCGACTGGAACGGAGCGGCGCACGGGGCTGACCACACGGATGAGAGATCGACTCCCAGCGCCACCGGCTGGCCGTTGGACAGGACATTATTCAAACCCGCAAGAGTCCAGATCGTGTTGCCCTTGTAATGAGTCACAAACTGGTCGTAGCTTATGGTTGTCTTCGAGTCCGGCTTCCAGTCAGCGGTTCCATTCCAGGTATCGGTGGAGTTTCTCCAGTTCTGGTACAGCCATGGATCATTGCCGAGATGTGTCGAACTGTAGGACGGTCCCTGGTTGATGTTGTGGTTGTATCCGAACCGCACGCTCACCTTCGACAGCGGAAACAGCGTCAGCTGATAATCAGTCATCTGGCGCAGGGTGTTATAGAGGTGCGGACTATTGAGCCAGGGAACGTACGGGCTCGACGCCGGCGGGATCAGGGGATTTGCCAGCAGGTCGTAATCGAAGTACTGACGATACCTGCGATAACTCGCCCGAAAATCGTAGAGGCGTCCCTTCGACATGTTGAGATACGTGACATTGATGGGATCGCCGCCGTAGCCGTAGCTGGTCGAAGAGAGCCGGTCGAAGACGATTGCGTGCCCAGGATCGACGGCCCGCATCGTGAATGACTGATCGAGCACGCGAGCTCCGGAGTAAATGTTGACCAATGTGGCGTACATTGCGGAGCTGCCGGAGTTTTCCGCAATATGGCCGCCCACATCGATCGACTGATGGATAACATACCCGCCGGCAATCTTGTCGGGCGAAGTTTTGTCCGGTGAGGTTCCCGTTTGCTGCACGTTGTCCTGCGCTTGAGTTACAGCAAACGCCGCCAGCGCAAAAGCGCAAAGACCAAGCCGCCGAACGCCACGCCGATAGCTCATTGCTTGCGATCCGAATGAGTATTTCCTCGTCATACGTGGCCATCCCTACTTGAAGAACACGGGGTCGCTGTTCGAGCCGTGTATTTGCGAGTGGCAGACCGTGCAGGCCTGGTATTGGTTTGCCTGATTGTGGAACGACGGGACACCCGGAGCCGTGAAGTTCATGGATGCCGTATGGCACTGGAGGCACAGAGAATTCACGTTGTTGCGGGTCAGCAGCCGGGGATTTGGCGATCCGTGCGGATAATGGCAGCTCGTGCAGCCCTCAGTTGCAATCACGGGATGCGGATAGACGAATGGGCCGGCAGTCTCGGTATGGCACTTCGTGCATATTGCGTTGCCACCGGGGCCGGAATGCAGCGAAGTGCCGGACTTCTGCAAAGTGCCGACGAATGTGCCGTGAGGATCGTGGCAATCGCTGCACGTCATCAGCCCTTCATCCACCTTGTGGTGGAAGGGTTGTGAGAAGGCCCCCTTGATGTCTGTGTGGCAGGTGTAGCAGAGCTTTGGCTGAGCCTGGACTAAGAGATTTTCTTCGGTAACCGACTTATGGACGCTGTGGCAGCTTAGGCAGTCGATGTTGCCTTCGCCGTGCGCCGTGTGCTCGAAGTTCTGATGCGTGCCGGCGTGGCAGGTGAGGCACTTCTCCGTTATCACCTTTGGCGAGGCCTTGCTGAACTGGAAAATCTTCGTCGCATCCCCGCCTGCGTCCACATGCGCTTTGCCCGGCCCATGGCAGCTTTCGCAGGTCACGCCTTTGCCGCCGTGCTCCAGCGCCAGGCGGGAGTGGGGATTGTCTGCGAATTTCTTCGCCACATCCGCATGGCATGTTTCGCAGGTTTCGGCACCCACAAACTGGTCGGAGTTGGCCGTGTTCGGATGGGAAACCGCAGCCTCTTGCGGCTCCGCGCTGACCAATCGCGTCGTCCAGGCCATCCATAACAGCACGAGACACGTAGCAACGAACTGCTTACGGCTCATCTGCCTCTCCCGAAATGCAGGGTGTGACGCGCCATCCGCCGTCTCTTCGACAGGCTTTCGCTCTGCACCAAAGCACGGCCGCGATCAGTTCAAAGAATAGGTCCTACCTGGCTAATGCACTGTGACGGCTGTCACAGTGCCCTAAGAATAGATCGGCGCGTCTCCGGCTACAACTGTCAATTCTGTCAGGGGGCAAGCCTGGACGCTCGGTAGCAAGGCCCGTTGGTCTATGCGGGCGACCGTCTCAGCTACATCGCGGTCAAACCGACTCCGTGTGAAATTAGAGCTCATCCGGTTGCGGCTCGCGGGTTGGCGAGGGGCGGAAATCGGAGTTAGTCACAAAAACGACAAGACCTTAACAACGGTAGTTCGATAGCTCAGGGCATGGTTACCACACACGACTGGACGGGAGGGACCGGAAATCTCCAGGCTCAAAATCGACTTCATCAAATCGGCCCCGGATTTCCGCGTCGACGGACCGAGCCTTTGCAAACTATTGACTTTCCAGTAGTTGTCGCCCCAAATCGAGTGATTTCCCCGAACATTTACCGGAAATTCTCCAAATATTCACAACGCGCTGCGAATATCGACTCTGCACAATTGCGGCCCGAGGTGTGAAAGACTGTGCTGTTTTTTTATAGCGGGCTTACTCGGTTCCCCTAAATAGTCGTTGTTTGCGGGAAGAATTCCCGTTTAACAGCTTTTTTAACTTTGGATGGAGAGGCTAATGAAGAGTACCAAGTTGAAGGCGCTGGCGAGTCTCGTACTCATTTCTGCCGTGGTAACTGCCTATGCGCAGACGGATGGCGGTGGCGCGGCGAAGAAAAGAACCGCGACCCACAGGACGGAGAAGCCGTCGGTGGAATCGCAAATCGAAGAGCTTAGGAACGATCTGAATTCGCAGCGAAACCAGATCGATACGCTCAAGCAGCAGCTTTCCGATCGGGACGCTCAGCTCCAGCAGGCTCAGCAGGCCGCTGCGGCGGCCCAGGCGGCTGCGCAGCAGGCTCAGCAGGCAGCCCAGGCACAGCAGGCGGCAATCACTGAGAACAGCCAGACGGTCAGCAATCTACAGGGCGCAGTCACCGATCTTAAGTCCAACACCCAGTCGATCGTGACCACCATTCAGGACAATCAGGCGCAGGTCAAGAAAGCGATTGACAATCCTGACGCGATTCACTTCAAGGGCATCACACTCTCTCCGACAGGCAGCTTCGTGGCGGCTGAAACAGTGTGGCGCAGCGGCGCAACAGCTGGGGGAATCAATACGCAATTCACCGGCATTCCCCTTAATCACTCCGATGCAGGCCAGCTATCCGAGTTCTACGGCTCGGGCCGTCAGTCAAGAATCGCCCTCAAAGCTACCGGCAAGCTCGATAACATGACGCTGACCGGCTACTACGAAGCGGACTGGCTGGGCACCGGCATTACCTCGAACAACAATCAGTCCAACAGTTACGTGCTGCGGCAGCGTCAGATCTGGGCTCAGGCGGCTCTGAACAGCGGCTGGAAGTTCACCGGCGGCCAGATGTGGTCCCTCGCGACCGAGACTACGCATGGTCTTGATAACGGCACTGAAATTCTACCTTCCACCATCGACCCGCAGTACGAGGCCGGCTTCGTGTGGACGCGGCAATATGCCTTCCGCGTAACCAAGAACTTCTTCAATAATCAGGTCTTCCTTGGCGCTTCGGCTGAAGATCCCGAAACTCTGAATCCGGCCGGCAGCAGCCTGCCGCTGAATGAAGTGATCGGTGCAGCTGGAAACGCCGGCGGTCTCTACGACCCCAACAACAATTACTCATTCAACCTCGCTCCAGACATTATCGCCAAGGCGGCATTCGAACCCGGCCAGGGAAAGTATGGCCACTATGAAGTCTTTGGCATTGCCCGCTTCTTCCGTGATCGGGTTTACCCGAACGCATCCTCCGCTCCGCCGGCCGGCTCGACCTCTCTCACCGGAACTTCGGCCGGCGCTTACAACGACAGCACCGTTGGCGGCGGTATTGGCGCCAGTGGCCGTATCGCCATCCTTGATAAAAAGCTCACTCTCGGCTTGAAGGGATTATACGGAGACGGCACCGGACGCTACGGCTCCTCAACAATTGCTGACGTCACTCTACGCCCATCCGGTCAGATCGCCCCCCTGCACAACTTCGACGCTCTCGGCACCATCGAGGTCAACCCGACTCGACGCCTCACGATCTACACCAACTACGGCGGCGATTACGTCTTCCGTAACTACTCCGGCAAGGTCGGATACGGATCGCCGCTTACCAATATGAGCGGCTGCCGTACCGAACCGCTGCCGGGTGGCGCAGCGAACGCGAATGGCGGGAGCGGCTTTTCGCCATCTACTCCGGCCAACTGCGGGAACCAGAACAAGGACATCCAGGAGTTTACCGTTGGCTATTGGTACGATATCTACCGCGGAGAGAAGGGACGTCTCCGCCAGGGTATCCAGTACAGCTACTTCCAGCGCGCTCTCTGGTCGGGTGCCGGCGGTACCACGAACCCGGGCGGCAGCGCCTACGGCGCCGACAGCATGTGGTGGACCTCCTTCCGCTACTACCTCCCGTAATCGCATCACAAGCTGTAAATCAAAGGGACCCGCTCCGGCGGGTCCTTTTAACATTTAGCGCCAGATATCTTGTGAAAAGCGCGCATTCCAGGTGGCGGCCCGTCGCGCAGCGACGCCGCGGCGTGGTCTGTTCATGAAAAAATCAACGAAGGTTTCGGGAACTCCTTTGGAGAGATCCCAGGCACTCCGGCAGGTGCGAACAAGCCGTGTAAATCGACGAGACTGAGGTAACCGATGATGCGTAGCGTTGCTGCTGGAGTATTCACTATGGCCGCCTTATTAGCATGTGGGGCAGCGTCCGCGCAGCGGGTGTGCGATGTCCATCAGTACGGAGCCAGGGGCGATGGAAAAACCAAAGATACGCTTTCGATCCAGCGAGCCATAGACGATTGTGCCTCGAAGGGAGGCGGCACGGTGAAGATTGGAGGATCGCCGGTTTTTCTGAGTGCGCCTCTGGAACTGAAGAGCAATATTGTTCTCGAAATTGCGACAGGCACTACGCTGGCCGCCAGTTCGGACCATGAGGATTTCCCGGAGAGGGAGGAGTTTCGCGGAAAAGGCAGGCAGCCATTTTTGTCGGCTGCGGACGCCGTGAATATCACGATCACGGGCGGCGGCACGATCGATGGGCATGGAGAGAGCTGGTGGCCGCACCGCGAAGAGAGCTATACCCGGCCCCGGCTGATCGTCTTCTACCGCTGCAAGCACGTGCGCATGGAGAACATCACCGTGCAGAACTCGCCGATGTGGCAGATCGTCCCCTACTACTCTGACGATCTGATCTTTCGCAATATGAAGGTGCTGGCGCCGGAGACATCTCACAACACCGACGGCATCGATCCGTTCTCGTCAAGCCATGTTTTGATCGACCATGTTTATATCGACACGGGCGACGACAACATCGCCATCAAGAGCGGACAGCCCAATTCGCCAGGGCCGGATGCGCCCAGCCACGATATCGAGATTAAGGATTGCACTTTCCTGCGCGGCCACGGACTCTCGATCGGGAGCGAGGTTGCCGGCGGGGTCCACGATGTTCATGCAGAGCGGATCCACTTCAAAGGCACGGGAACGGGCATTCGGATCAAGTCGAACCGCGACCGGGGCAACGATATCGGCAATCTCTCCTACAAAGACATCACGATGGAAGATGTGAAAACGCCGATTCTGATCAGCGAGTTCTACCCGAAGATTCCCGAGACGATCGAAAGCGCGCCGCTGACGCGTCTCACCCCGCACTTCCACGACATTTCCATCGAAAATGTAACAGCCACCGGTGCTGAAACTGCGGCGATTATTGTGGGGCTGCCGGAGTCTCCCATCCACAATCTCAGCTTGTCGAACGTCACGATCAGCGCCGAGAAAGGCGCGGTCGTAAAGTATGCGGACCTCCACTCGACGGGGGTAACCATTCACGCCGAGCAGGGCGATGCGGTTTCGATCGGGCCAGGCGTGCAAGGAAAATTACAGTAGGCTCGTGATTGACGCTATGGAGCGATCGCGTGGAGCGAGCTTACTGAAGCATGTGTGGGAGGGAGATGTTCAGATTAAGCACCACCCTGGGTTTTGCGTTGCTGATGGCAGCGGTGCTCGCTCAGGTCAGTGCCGGCGGCGGCGGCGAGGCCCAGCCTGACCAATATTTCTCCGTTTCCCCTAAATTCGCGGCGCCCCTGTTTACCGAGAATGGTGCAGCACTCACCGCTGAACAACGAAAGAAGCGCGAGAGCGCGTGGCGTGAGGAGATCCGCAAGCAACTCTTTGTTCCCGATCGTCTACCGCCGCTTCACGCGAAGGTCTGGTCGACTTTCTCGCCGATGCCGGGGGTGTTGGCCGATCGCATCACCTATAAAACTGCCGATGGCATGCGCGTACCCGCCGTAGTGTATCGGCCCGATCCAAAGGTGTATTCGTGGAAGGGAAAATTGCCCGGCGTAGTAGTGGTGAACGGGCACGGCGGAGACAAGTTCAGCTGGTACGCCTTCTACAGCGGGCTGCTTTTCGCCAGGGCCGGCGCGGTCGTCGCGACCTATGATCCGATCGGAGAAGGTGAACGCAATCTGCATCGTCTGAGCCGGCAAAGTCCGTCGCCCCACGATCAGGAGGTCGATCTGCCGCACTGGGGTCAACGCCTTGCGGGCCTGATGCAGGTGGACGCGATGCAAGCAGTGAGTTATCTGCGTTCGCGTCCGGAGGTCGATCCCTCCCGAATTGCGATGGTCGGATATTCGATGGGAGCGTTCATCTCCGGCATCACGGGAGCGATTGATCCTCGCATTCACGCGATCGTCCTGAGTGGGGGAGGAACCTACGACGGTCCACATCAATACTTCGATTCGAGCAAGCTCCCGTGTCAGGGTCCGCCATATCGTGCTCTGGGCGTATTGGGCGATCGCGGCGCGATTCTATATGCGCTCAACGCCGCTCGCGGTTCGATGCTCGTCATGAACGGAGACCAGGATACAGTGATGCGCATGAGCGACCATCCGCCTGCATGGTTTGCAGCGTTGCGGTCTCGCGCGGCAGCCTTGCACGGCAGTGAAGAAGGGCTTTTCACGACGAAGCTCTATCCGGGGATCAGTCACCGCACGAGCTGGGTCACGATTGACGGCATGCTCTGGCTGAATGATCAGATTCATTTCGCGCTGTGGGATGACAAAGCGATCCGGAAGGCGGGAACTACACATATATCGACCTGGATCAGAGCGAATCATGTTGATATCTCCCCAAACTATATCCGGGAGGATCGGGAAGGCGGCCTGGACGCGGTGGGAAAAGGCTTTCCCGCGATTCCGCGCGACGACCTGATGGTGCTGCCCGATGCCGACTGGCAAAGGGAGTTGCCGGTGCTGACGTATGAGAGCTGGGCAGAGAAGACGAAACGAGAAGAATCGCTCGGCGCCGGTCGCTAAATGGGTTGTCGCGGTGGGAGAGTGCGAGAAAACGAGCCGAGAGCTGCAGGTTTCGTTAATTGTTCATGGTTTTCAGCGAACAAGGTCAGACAGAAATTCCGCGTGCGTGAGGATTCGAGCGAACATCGGAAGATTCTTCTCAAAGGTGAAACGCTGTTCCTCTTCGGAAAGCGTTGCCGCACAATCTGAGAGCGCGACGACGCTGAATCCTTTTTCGTAGGCCGTACGCGCGGTGGACTCGACACAGCAATTTGTGAGGAACCCGGCCACGGCAAGTGTCTTTATCCCGCGCGAGCGAAGAATGAAGTCGAGATTGGTGCTGGCGAATGTGTCGAGGCCGCGCTTGCCCTCAACGACGATGTCGTCCGGGCGCGGCGGGAGCGCATCGACAATTTCAGCTCCCCAGCTTCCGCGCACAAATGCATTTGAATCCACAACGCCTTTGAGAATGCCGTACGGCTCCGAAGTGATCTCGCGGTAGCCCTTCGCAAATGAGATCGGGGCAAACATCACAGTCACGCCAGCTGCGCGGGCCTGGTCTGCCACCTGCACTGTGTTGGCGAGCATGTTGGTGCTCTCCATGACTGATTTCACGCCCTTGTGCAGCGCTCCGCCTTCGGTGGTGAAATCGTTCTGATACTCGATCAGCAGCAGGGCAGCGGTCTTAGGGTCGATGGGCATATGTTCCTCCACAGGGAATAAAAATTCGGAAGCGTCGCCTATGCGACCGAATTCGTCTTCAGCAGGTCTTCAATGCGTATGGGCAGCTCGCGGACGCGCACTCCCGTAGCGTGATAAACAGCGGCTGTGATCGCCGGCGCCACGCCCGCCAGCCCGATCTCGCCGATGCCCCGGGCTCCGTACTCATTTAACAGCGGATCGGGAATGTCGAGAAAGTGAACGTCGATCTGCGGCGAATCGGCGATGGTGGGGACGATGTAGTCGGCAAAATTGTCGTTGATGGGGTGGCCGTTGCGCGGGTCATAGATCGTCTCCTCGAAGAGCGCCATGCCTACACCCATAACGATCGCGCCTGCCACCTGGTTCGTCGCCGTGCGCTTGTTGATGATGCGTCCGCCGTCGATCACGCTCACCACGCGGCTTACGCGCAGACGGGCAATGCCGGGGTCCCACTCAATCTCCGCAAACTGCGCGCCAAAAGAGTGAGTCGAGAAATTGTGCGCCTTCGGATCCGCTCTCAGGCCCCCGCTCTTTCCATCTCCTCGTGCGCTGGCCAGGTTCGCCATACGCAGTATCTCGGTGTAGGCCACACCGCTCGCCGGGGATTCTTCCTTCAGATGCACGAGTCCAGCGGTCATCATCAGCGCGGGAGGGTCGTCCCCTTTTTTAAAGGGCGAGTCTTTAAGATTGGATGCCACGGTGAGAACTACTTTTACCGCCGCATTCGCGCCGTCAATCACCGCCGGTAAAAACGTAGCTGTGGCGGTTGATCCGCCGGAAGTCGGGCCGGGCGGAAGCGAGCTGTCGCCAAGGACAACATCGATCTTATCGACTGGAATGCCGGTCTTGTCGCTGACCACCTGGGCAATCACGGTATAGCTGCCGGTGCCGATGTCCTGGGTTCCGCAGCCCACCCAGGCGGTGCCGTCGGCACGCAGACTCACCGTCGTCTCGCAGGTGCCGCGATTAGCGCCCCACGACGCCGCGGCCATACCCCATCCCAGGATGAGGTCGCCTTTGCGCATCGAGCCAACCCCGGGGGTACGGTGCGACCATCCAAATTTCTCCGCACCCAGCTGGAGACATTCTTTGAGGTGCCGCGACGAGAACGGCCTGTTGCTCTCTTCGTCTATGAGCGTGTCGAGCGAGAGGCGCAGCTCGACCGGGTCCTTCTTCAGCTTGATGGCCAGCTCGTCCATCGCGGATTCAAGCGCGAATAAGCCGGGAACGGCGCCCGGGCCCCGCATGGGTGTGGGCGTGCCGACATTGCGGCGCACCAGCGCCGACGTCACTTTAAGATTCGCCGTGCTGTAGAGGAAGGGAGTCGCCTCACCGCAGTTCTCGCGGATGTCGTCACCGTAGCTCGTGTGGTTCCGGTAATCCTGCTGCAGCGACATCAGCTTGCCGTCGGGCGTTGCTCCAAGGCGCATCCGCTGTTGCGTGTTCGGACGATGGCCCGAGTTCGTGAACATCATTTGGCGGCTGAGCGTGAGCTTTACCGGGCGGTTCAGCTTGCGCGAGGCAGCCGCCGCGATCGCCGATTGCGTCCACGGAAAAAGCTTGCCGCCAAATCCCGAGCCGATGAAACGCGAGATCACTTCGACATTCTCCTTCGGCTCGCCCAGCACCTGAGACAGCACGTTCTGATGATTCATCACGCCTTGCGAGCTCTCGTACAGCGTGTATTTCTTCCCATCCCACACCGCGACCGTGGCATGCATTTCCATCGGATTGTGTGTTTCGACCGGCGTGATGTAGGTTTCGTCGACCTTCACCGGTGCTGATGTGAAAGCTGAGTCGGTATCGCCGCGATGGCTCATAACGCGGGGGCCGCCGGGTTCGCCTTCCGCAGGAAGGCTGTCGGACAATGATGAGTCCACGCTGAATTTTGCCGGATCGTACTGCACTTTCACCGCGGCCGCAGCAGCCTGCGCCTGCTCAAATGTTTCTGCAACCACGGCTGCTACATATTGTCCCCAGTAGTAGACCGTCTCATCTTCAAATGCAGGACGGCTCTCGCTGTTGCGGCCGCCGGAGGCATTGCGGTAGAGCGGCATGATGTTGCCGTGATGCATGACAAGCAGCACCCCGGGCATCGATTCGGCGGCGCGGCTGTCGATGCGGCTGATCTTCCCACTGGCAATCGTCGCGCGCACAGGCACAGCATACGCCAGGCCCGGAAAGTTGTAATCGGAGGCGTAGCGCGCCGAGCCCGTCGTCTTCAGCGGGCCGTCGATACGTGGCACTCCAGCGCCTATGATCTGCGACGGCGGAGGCGCATTTGGATCAAGAGGCTTTGGCGGGGCGCCGTCCTGGCTGCCGATAAACTCAACAAACTCTTCGAACATCATGGGAATCGTCTCCTGCGCGTGGCTTGCTGTTAACCGTTATGCCGACTGGGTAGACACGGTGAGCGCACGGACGATACACCGCCTGGCGAGCTCCACCTTGAAGCCGTTTTCGCTGGCCGGCTGCGCATCTTTCAATGCCGCCTCTGCCGCTCGGCGAAAGGTCGCGGCGTCTGCTGCGCGCCCTTCCAGCACGTGCTCTGCCTCGGGCGAACGCCACGGAACTGTGCCTACTCCGCCCAGCGCGACCCGGGCACGCTCAATTCTGCCACCGTTTACCTTGATCACGATCGCCGCCGAAGCCAGAGCGAATTCGTAGGCGGCGCGATCGCGCAGCTTCAGATAATACGAACGCGTGCCCGGAGCGGGAGCCGGTAGCGTGACGCTGACAATCAGGTCGCCCGGCTCAAGAACATTCTCGCGATTGGGTGTCAAACCCGGCTTGAAATAAAACTCCCCAATAGGGATGCTGCGCTTGCCCTTCACTCCTTCTACCTGGATCGTCGCTTCAAGCGCGGTGAGCGCAACGTTCTGGTCCGATGGATTAGACGCGATGCAGTCCTTGCTCGTGCCTAGGATGGCCATCATGCGATTGTGCCCGCCGATCGCCGAGCAGCCTGTGCCCGGCTCGCGCTTGTTGCAGGCGTGCGCCGTATCGCGGAAGTAGGGGCAGCGCGTGCGCTGCAACAGATTGCCCGCGGTCGTCGCCATATTGCGCAATTGCGGTGACGCGCCCGAAAGCAATGCCAGAGAGAGCACGGTGTAGTCGCGCTGGACAACCGCATGGTGCGCCACTGCCGAGTTACGCGCCAGCGCGCCAATCACCAGTCCGCCGTCGGAAGCAGATTTGATCTGTGCAAGAGCAAGAGCGTTGATGTCCACCAGCTGATTCGGCCGCTCCACATCAAGCTTCATCAGATCGACAAGCGTTGTGCCACCGGCGATGAAGCGGACGTCCGCATACTGCTGCGCTGTCTTTGACCTTGCTCCTGCCTGCACCGCCTGGTCTACGCTCGCCGGTTGTTTGTATTGGAAGGTCTGCATTCTCTCCTCCTGCGATCAGGCTGGTTTGCGGTCGGTGTGGCCGCGGCCTGCTTGCACAGCGGCGATGATGTTCGGATATGCGCCGCAGCGGCATATGTTTCCATACATGGCCTGCTTTACGTCGTCGTCCGTTGGCCCGACCGGTTCGGACATCACCGCCACCGCCGACATGATTTGCCCCGAGGTGCAATAGCCACACTGATAAGCGTCGTGCTCGATGAAGGCGGCCTGCATGGGATGGAGATTACCCGGCTGGCCGATGCCCTCGATGGTTGTGATCTCATCCGCCGAATGCATCACCGCGAACGACAGGCAGGAATTCACGCGCTGTCCGTTCACATGCACCGTGCAGGCTCCGCACTGCCCGTGATCGCAGCCTTTCTTGGTGCCGGGCAGGTTCAGGTTTTCGCGCAGACAGTCCAGCAGCGTCGTCCGCGGATCGATGCGCAGCGTATAGCTCTTGCCGTTTACCTTCAGGGTTACGGGAATCGCTCCGGCCGGCGCTGCCGATTCCGTCTGCTCCGAAACCCGTGTGGCTGTCGCGGCCAGCAGCGGTGGAGCAGTGGCTGCAAGCCCGGCAGCTCCCAGGCTGGACAGAAAGAAGCGCCGGCTTACTCGGGGAGTGAGCGGTTGGCTCTTCTCATCATTCTGCTGCTGCTGTTCGGGAGGATCAGTTGAGGGTGTGGGCTTTTGATCATTGGCCAAGAGAACACCTCCAGCGGGCTGAGATTTGTCGAGCGGGCTAGATCCATCTGATATTCAAGCCCGTGCCGCGCGAAAAAATCAACCGCGCAGGCTTGCCGGCGGAACGTTGACGGAGGACAGCTGATCGTATGACGTTTGAGGGAGCTCAAGAGCCGCAGCGGCGATGTTTTCCTCAAGATGCTTCACCGAAGACGTGCCGGGAATCGGCAGGATGACCCGAGAGCGCTTGAGCAACCAGGCTAACGCCACCTGCAGAGGCGTTGCATGCAGATCTTCCGAGGCTTTCTTGAGCGCCTCGTGCGCCTCCTTTGCCTGGCCGAGCGGCGCCCAGGGGAGAAATGCAATCTCATGCTCCTCGCAATAGTCGACAATGAAGTCGGATTCACGGTCCGCGAAGCTGTAGCGGTTCTGCACAGAAACAATCGGCACAATCCGGCGTGCGCGTTCGATATGTTCGCGGGTCACGTTCGAGAGCGCAACGTGCCGAATCTTGCCCTCCTCGCGCAGCCTGGCCAGGGCTCCTATCGAGGCCTCGAACGAAACAGCGTTATCGGGAACGTGAAGCTGGTATACGTCGATGCGCTCCAGGCGCAGGCGCTTCAGGCTTCCTTCAACAGCTTCCGCGAGATGCTTGGGGCTGGCGTTGTGCGTCCACCAGCCGGGTCCCGGTCGCTCCCATCCACCTTTAGTCGCAATGACTAAACCGGCCGGGTAAGGGTAGAGGGATTCGGCGATCAGCTCCTCGGAGACGTAGGGGCCGTAGGAGTCTGCCGTATCGATCAGGTTCACATCGAGGTCGACTGCGCGACGCAGGGTGGCCAGTGCCGCCGCCTTGTCCGCGGGTGGACCCCAGATACCCGGCCCGGTGATGCGCATCGCGCCGTAACCCATCCGGTTGACAGTGAGATCGCTGCCGATGGCGAACGTCCCGGCGGCTGCGGCGGAAAGCGTCTTCTGTTCAGCCATAGAGCGCTCCTTTACTCCAGGTGCTTCACGCGACCAGTGTTCTGACTTAAGCATAAGAGCAATACGCGTGCTTTTGAAACTTTGGTCTCAGTGAATTCCTCGGCTATCAATCGTCGTTTACCCCCTTAAGATGCCCGTATCGGCGCAAAGTTGCTGGGGTCGATCAATCCGCGGTTCCGCGGGGTGTCGCTATCGCGGTCTCTGAGACGATGAAAGGCGGGATTAGCGCGTCTTCTTTCTGTTGACTTCCGGCGGAGCAACGGATTCGCGGATTTTGAGTTGCGTCTCGAGGACGAGCTGCTTCGCCGGCAATTCACGGTGCCACCTAACGGAGTGCGCGGAAACTCCGGACTGGGGACGGTGCGCGGCCCGGGGCAGAATAATGTTGACCTTTCGCTCGCAAAGACCTTTCAAATTCACGAGAGCGTCAATGCGCAATTTCGCGCCGATGCATTTAACTTCTTTAATCACACTCAGTGGAATGGAGCGCAAACGACTTATCCTTACGCGGGAGTGGGCAACTACGGAAATGTTCCATTCGGGCAGGCTACGGGAGCACGCGAGGCTCGGATTCTGCAGGTTGGGCTGAAACTAGCTTTCTAACTTGATAGAAATTGTTGGGAACAATTAACAGCCGAGGAGCCAGCCTTGTATCAGCCCGAGACTTATGCCATTGCGCTTATGTTCATGATCGTCAGCATGCTGTGCTGGGGATCGTGGGCCAACACCGTCAAGCTTTGTCCCGGATACCGCTTCCAGCTCTTCTACTGGGACTATGTGATCGGATTACTGGTCGGGGCACTTGCATGGGGTCTTACCTTGGGGTCGGCCGGATTAACCGGCCACCCCTTTTTTCAAGACTTGATGGCAATGCCGCGCTCGAACCTGCTGTTCGCTCTGACCGGCGGAATCATCTTTAACGTTGCCAACCTGCTGCTGGTCGCGGCTATTGAAATTGCGGGACTGGCGGTGGCATTTCCGGTTGGAATCGGGCTGGCATTGGTTGTTGGCGCTGTGAGCAATTACATCCTCTCGCCGAACGGAAATCCGTTGATGTTGTTCGGCGGCATTGTGCTGGTGGTTGCCGCGATCGTGTGTGACGCTGCTGCCTACAGGCTGAGAGAACGCGAGCGGCCGGTGATGAGCCGTCGCGGGGTGGTGATCAGCCTGGTTTCGGGCTTGTTGATGGGGAGCTTCTATCCCTTTGTTGCCCGTTCGATGAGCGGGCCGCGCGCGCCAGGCCCATACGCTGTGTCATTTGTCTTTGTAGTGGGAGTAGCGCTTTGCGCTATTCCATTCAATTATCTGCTGATGCGAAAGCCGCTGGATGCGCAGCGGCCGGTTGCGATGAGCGGATTTTCTGCGGCGCCTGCAAGGTGGCATCTGTGGGGAATCGCTGGTGGAGCGATCTGGTGCACGGGCGGAGTCTTCAACTTTGTCGCATCACAGGCGCACATCGTGGGGCCGGCAGTTTCTTACTCCATCGGTCAGGGCGCCACCATGATCTCCGCATGCTGGGGGGTATTTATCTGGCACGAATTCTCATCCGCGCCAGCGCGAGCAAAGACTTATCTCTTCTGGATGTTTGTGCTTTTTCTTGCCGGGCTGACATTGGTTGCATTGGCCCCGATTTTCTAACGAAGATGATTTGCGCAGGGAACTTATGATGAATCGCAAACCTATTGTCGTCGTGGGCAGCATCAATATGGATCTCGTCGCCAGGGCGGATCGCATTCCAATTACCGGCGAGACGGTTTCGGGGACGGAGTTCCAGACACACCCTGGAGGCAAAGGGGCAAACCAGGCGGTTGCCGTGGCCCGTCTGGGATATCCGGTAAGCATGATTGGAAGGCTGGGAAATGATGCCTTTGGAAGTGAGCTGCGGGAGTATCTCAAAAAGACCGGCATCGATGTATCGGCGGTGAGGGCGTCTGAATGCGGTTCGGGCGTAGCAGTCATCATCGTGTCTCCCTCTGGAGACAACATCATCGTGGCAACTCCAGGCGCGAACGCCGAGGTGTCGCCGGCAGACGTCGACGCCAATCTCGAATTGATTCGAGAGGCCGGTCTTGTGCTGACCCAGTTGGAGATTCCGCTTGAGACGGTGGAGCACCTGGCGAATGTGTGCGCCCGCGAAGCCGTGCCTCTGATGCTCGATCCAGCGCCGGCGCGTGAATTGCCTCCGGCGGTTATCGGGCAGACTCAATGGTTTACTCCGAACGAAACGGAAGCGTCGTTCTTTGCCGCCGATGATCGAGATGATCCTCCCGAAAAGATTGCACAGATGTTGCTCGCCAAAGGACCACAGGCAGTTGTGCTGAAGCTGGGGGCGCGCGGAGTCTACCTTGCGGACCGCGATGGGTTGAATCAGCAGGTCGACGCGTTCACGGTGCGGGCGGTGGATACGACAGCAGCCGGAGATGCATTCAACGGGGCTTTCGCCACTGCTTTGATGCTGGGCAAAACGCCGGCAGAGAGCGCGAGATTCGGGGCGGCAGCGGCGGCGATCTCTGTTACCCGCCCGGGGGCTCAGCCCTCCATGCCGAGCATGGCGGAGGTGCAGCAAATGCTGAATGGGAAAGATTCCTGATGCAGTTGTGGGAACCGGAGCTTGAGAAGGAGCCAGTGAAGATGATTGGGATAAACACCAGGCGCAGATCGGCGGCGATCGTCCTGCTCGGAATGGCGGCGATAGCCGCCGCTTCCGGAGCGCAGGACACAAAGTATCGACCCACAGGCCAGCAGATTCCTTCTCCGGAATGCCTGACTCTTCGCGGCGCGTGGGAGGGCGGATACACTCCGTGCACTGATGTGACGCATCAGCAATGGCTGAACGACATTACTCACTGGCGGATGGAGCGGCGCATTCGCGTCGGCTACGATGACGCGCGTTATCGCATGCCGGCTTTGCAATGGACGCAGTCCAGTTTTATTCAGCCGCAGATGATGGTTCAGGATCGCTATTTTTATGATCCGGTCGCGCATAAGTACACCGTCGATCGCTACCTTGACGACCTGGAGAAGCGGTATGGCGGCATCGACGCAGTGTTGATCTGGCCAACATATCCCAACATGGGCATTGACGACCGCAACCAGCACGACATGATTCGCTCAATGCCTGGCGGCCTCAGTGGCGTGCATCAGATGGTCGAGGATTTCCACCGCCGGGGAGTGCGCGTGTTGTTTCCCATGATGATGTGGGACCAGGGGACGCGTGATCCCGGCAAATCGTGGCCCGACGCGATTGCGGAAACAATGAAGGAGATCGACGCTGACGGGATTAACGGCGACACGCAGGATGGAGTGCCGCTGGCATTTTCTCAAGCCTCTGACCGGGTAGGACACACATTGGCCTTTGAGCCGGAAGGAAGTCCGTCGGACGAGGCGCTGGCCTGGAACGTGATGACGTGGGGGCAATACTCGTTTCCGTTCGTGCCACAGGTGGACAAGTACAAGTGGCTTGAGTCGCGGCACATGGTCAACATCTCGCATCGCTGGGCGCGGAACAAGACGGACGACCTGCAATTCGCGTTCTTCAATGGCGTGGGCTGGGAAAGTTGGGAGAACATCTGGGGCATCTGGAACGGCATTACGCCGCGCGACGGTGAAGCAACACGCCGCATGGCTACGATCGAGCGCGGAGTCGCGCCATTCCTCACCAGTGCTGGATGGGAGCCGTTCTATCCGATGCATTTTTACGGTGTCTTTGCCAGCCGGTGGCCTGCCGGCGACCAGACGCTTTGGACCATCGTCAATCGCAATGAATACGACGTTGCCGGCCGCCAGATTTCTGTTCCTGCCGAAGATGGCGTGCGCTACTTCGACCTGTATCACGGTGAGGAATTGACTCCAGAAAAGCAGGGGAGTGAGGCGGTGCTTTCGTTCCCGATCGAGGCGCATGGATTCGGCGCTGTCCTGGCGACGAAAGCGTCGCCAGATGCGAAGATGCAGGAGCTGATGGCTCGCATGAAGAGGATGACGGAGACGCCGCTTTCTTCTTATTCCGATCAATGGAAGACAGTGCCACAGCAGCTGGTAGAAATAGCGCGAACCAAACCGGCTGCAACTACACCGGAAGGCATGGTGAAAATTCCCGCGGGCGATTACATCTTCCGAGTGCAGGGAATCGAGATCGAGGGATTCAACGATGTCGGGGTGGACGTGCAGTATCCGTGGGAAGATACTCCGCGGCGTTTTCATGAGCATCGCATGCACATCGACGCCTTCTACATGGATAAATATCCGGTCACGAATGCCGAGTTCAAGAAATTCCTCGATGCTACGCACTATCACCCGGCTGACGATCTGAATTTCCTGCGCGACTGGAAGGATGGGAGCTATCCCGATGGCTGGGCGACCAAGCCAGTGACGTGGGTCTCTCTGGAAGACGCGCGCGCTTACGCCGCATGGGCCGGCAAGCGGTTGCCGCGCGAATGGGAGTGGCAGTATGCAGCGCAGGGAGGCGATGAAAAGCGCGTCTATCCGTGGGGCGATGCCTGGGAAGCCGCTAATGTGCCTGTTCCGGATAAAGGGCGGTTACTCACGGCACCCGATGACGTAGATGCGCATCCGTCGGGAGTGAGTCCATTCGGCGTTGTCGATCTGGTCGGGAATGTCTGGCAGTGGACAGATGAGTACACGGACGACCACACGCGCGGCGGCATCCTTCGCGGCGGAAGCCACTATCAGCCGCAAGGCTCCATCTGGTATTTTCCTCAGGCTTATCGCAACGATCAGCACGGCAAGCTTCTGTTGATGGCTCCGAGCTATGACCGCTCGGGAACGCTGGGATTTCGCTGCGTGAGAGATGTGGAGTAAGCGCTGGTTCTGAACCTTGGATCAAACCGTCCATGCCTGTTTCTCCAGAGATACTGCGCTCTCTTGCGCCTTGTGCGCGCGCTTCCGCTGAAAGCGATGCAGGTAAAGGTAAATGACCGGCGTGACATAAAGGGTCAACGATTGCGAAAGAATCAGCCCTCCCACGACTGCGATTCCCAGCGGACGGCGCGCTTCACCACCGACGCCTCCACCGAACGCGACCGGAATAGCCCCGAGGAGTGCTGCCATCGTCGTCATCATGATCGGGCGAAAGCGCTGGAGACAGCCGCGATGGATGGCGTCCTCGGGGCTTAGGTTCGTCCTGCGCTCGGCTTCGAGGGCGAAGTCGACAATCATGATGGCGTTTTTCTTGACGATACCGATCAGCAGGATGACGCCGAGGAAAGAATAAAGGTTGAGATCTTCACCGAAGAGTAGCAGGGTGAGCAGCGCTCCCACGGCGGCCGGCGGCAGGCCCGAGAGGATGGTGATGGGGTGAATGAAGCTCTCGTAGAGAACTCCCAGAACGATATAGATCACCATCACAGCAATGATCAGCAGCAGTCCAAGACCTCTCAGTGAGCTCTGAAACTGAGCGGCAGTTCCCTGGAAGGCGAAGGTCAGAGTCGCGGGCATTCCAATCTCTTCTGCTGCCTGGCGGACAATTCTCGTCGCCGCATCGAGAGAGACACCCGGCTTCAGATCGAACTGAAATGTCACGGCGGGGAACTGGCCTACGTGGTTTGCGGTCAGCGGAGCTACGGTCTGGGTAAGCGTCGTAACCGCCGAGAGTGGAACGAGCCGCCCTGTATTCGAGCGGATGTATAAGTCTCCCAGTGCAGCTGGATCGCGCTGGTACTGTGGCGAAACTTCGAGGACTACGTCGTATCGCTGAGATGCCACCATGATCGTGTTTGCGCGCCGGTTTCCATATGCGTCATAAAGAGTGTTGGCAATCTTCTCCGGGTCGACGTTCAGCGACATGGCCAGATCGCGTCGTATGTCGACGTTGACGCGCGGGGCGCTCATCTGCAAGTCAGTGGAGACGTTCGCCAGCTCAGGCAGCGACTGCAGCTTTTCCTTCAGCTTTGGCGCCCATCGATACAGTTCTTCCGCGTCGGGGCCTTCCAACGCGGCAGAATATTGCGAACGGCCTTCGGTCTGACCAAGGCTCACAAAGTCTCCCTGGCGGAGATATACATTGAGGCCGGGGATGCGATTCAGCTTCTTCTGCAAATCGGCGATGATGATTTTTACATTCGGGCGGCGTCTGTCCTGGGCGAGATTGATCCAGAACCAGCCTGAATTCTGAGACTCGACACCAGAGAGATTGCTCTCCATCCATGGAATGGTCGCAAGGACCTTATTCACCTCCTCGCCGTAAGCAACCATGCGATCGAAGGAGTTGTCCTGCGAGGCTTCCAGATGTCCGGAAAAGTAGGGCACGTCCACCGCAGGCATGAAGCTTTTCGGCATGACGACGAAGAGATACACCGTCAGCACGGTCATTCCAATGCTGGTAGCGATAGTTGCGCGCCGGTGCCGCAGCACTGCATCCAGCGAACGTCGATAGGCGTTCTCCATCGCGGCATAGAGTTTTTCCGTGCGCCTGTGGAACCAGTTGTCCGCCTGTTCCCGCGAACTTAGAAAACGGCTGCAAAGCATTGGAGTCAGTGTCAACGCGGTCAGGCCTGAGAGGAGTATCGACACTGAGATGGTGATGGCGAATTCACGAAGCAGGCGTCCGAGTATTCCATTGAGAAAGACAATCGGGACAAAGACGGCCACCAGCGAGACGGTCATCGAGATGATCGTGAAGCCCACTTCGCGCGCGCCGTCGAGGGCGGCCTGCAACCGAGTCTTACCCATCTCGCGGTGGCGAACGATGTTCTCAATCATGACGATGGCGTCGTCAACGATAAAGCCGACCGAGAGTGTTATGGCCATCATCGAAAACATGTCCACTGAATAATTGAGCAGCCGCATGACGATGAACGACCCCAGGATCGAGACGGGAATAGTTGCGCTCGCGACGATGGTCGATGATGCCGTGCCAAGAAAGAAGAAGATAACCAGCACGACCAGGCCGATGGTCAGAAGAAGTGTTCGATTGACCTCTGCGATGGAATCACGAACCGTATCGGCATTGTCCGCGACTTTGCCGAATGAGACGCCGGGAGGCATGGTCTCGCGCAGGGATTGGATGACTGCCTTGACCTGATCAGCAACCTCTACGGTATTCGCGCCGGGCTGTTTTCTGACGGCGAGAATAATGCTGCGCCGTCCATTGATCCAGAAGGTGCGCTTGTTGTTGCTTGAGCTGTTGAAAACAACCGCAACCTGATTCAGGCGCAGGGGGACGCCGTCTCGATAAGCGACGATCAGCTGCGAAAACTGATCGGCAGATATGAGCTGGCTGTTGGCCTGAAGCGAATAGTCCCGCGCATCGCCGTACATTGTGCCCGTGGGGAGGTTGGCGCTGTTGCTGCTGAGCGCTGTGCGAACCTGCTCGAGATCGAGGCCGTAAGCGGCAAGTCTTGCAGGATCGGCCTGCACGCGGATGGCGGGATCTTCCGGGCCGTAGACCTGCACCTGCGAGACGCCGTTCACCATGGCAATGCGCTTCGCGAAAACCTGATTGGCATATTTCGCAAAGTCTTCATATGCGATCGTCGTTGAGGACATTTCGATCCAGATGATCGGGTCTTGGGCTGGATTCACCTTGGAGTAGGAGGGCGGCGACGGCATGTTCGCAGGCAGCGCGCCCGCAGCGCGCGAGATCGCGGCCTGAACATCCTGCGCTGCTGTGTCGACGCTGCGGCTCAAGTTGAACTGAAGTGTGATGTTTGTCTCTCCGACTGAACTGGAGGACGTCATGTTCTCGATGCCGGGAATTGTCGAGAACTCGCTTTCAAGCGGCGTAGCGACCGTCGACGCCATGGAGTCGGGGTTGGCTCCGGGCAGCGCGGCGGAAACCTGGATGGTCGGATACTCGACCTCCGGAAGGTTGCTGACGGGCAGAGAAAGGTAGCTCAGAAGACCGAAGCCCGCGATGGCCGCGATGAGCAGCGATGGTCGTGGTGGCGCGGCGAATGAAGAAGTCAGTAAATCGCATGGTCAACCTTGTGCGGGGTGGGGCCAGCGTGTCATTGAGCAGAGCGTGGCGTATCGAGCAGGGAAATTCGCGCGCCAGCAGTGAGCCTGAGCTGTCCCTCGGTGACGACAGTGTCTCCAGGATTAATGCCGCTTCCGATGACCGCCTGTGTGGAACCGCTAGATGGTTTGTAGGATCGCACTACGTCCACCGGAGCAACGCTTACCGTGCCTGACCTGACAAGCCAGACATATTTTCCGTTGAGACCATTCTGAATTGCCGACTCCGGAACGAGTGTTCTTGCCTTCTCCACTTGCAGGCGTAGGCGGATGTTGACGAACTCGCCTGGCCAGAGCGCGTTGTCCGCATTCGGAAAGACTGCCTTGAGGCGGATCGTACCGGTGGTTGCGTCGACGGTGTTGTCGATGAAAACGAGATGGCCCGACAACGTTGGTCCGTTTCCGTTGCTGACTTCAACGGTAAGGCTCCCGCCATCGTTGAGCCGCCGCACTTCTGGCAGACTCTGCTCGGGAATGCCGAACGTAACCTGGATAGGAGCCAATTGCAGCAGCGTGACAAGTGTTGTGTCGTTATCCCTGATCATGTTGCCGGCGTTCACCATGACGGCGCCGGCACGCCCGGAGATGGGAGCAGTGATATTCGTGAAGCTCAACTGCAACTGGGTCTGGGCGATACGCGCTCGGTCTGCCTTCGTTGCCCCAACTGCTGCCGCAACCGCTGCCTCATCTGAATGGAGAGCGGCGCTGGCCGTGTCACCGGTGGTGACAAGCTGATTCACGCGCTGGCCGGAGATGACGCCCAGCGCGCCAAGTTTCCGAGCGATGTCTGCCTCCGACTGGCTCTGCTTTTGCGAGGCGGCATCACGCGCAACAACCGCGCGGGCCTGTTGCTCGATGGCTATGTCGCGCTCCAGTTCAGCCTGCTGCTCCACTTCCTGACGTTCGAGGAGCTGCCTGTCGATGGTGAAGAGCAACTGCCCTTTAGCGACGCTCTGCCCCTCTATGAAGCTGACGCGCTCGATCTCCCCGGCAATGCGCGATTTCACCTCGACGCTGTTGACTGCCTGGACATTTCCAACGGCAGAGATCTCCAGGGGAACGTCCTGTGAAATCGCATGGTCTACCCGGACCGGGATGAGATCCGTTGCAGCGGTGTCAACTTTGGCGGAGACACGGGTACAAGAGAGCAGGGGGAGGCACGTCAAGGTTCCAAGCAGGGCCAGCTTGTAATTCCACTTCAAGGTCGCTTACCTCGTGTCCAGCATCTGCGCGCTTACAGCAGGGAGCCATCGCAAAGCAGTCAGAGCGGCTGGAATTGCAGGGAGCGATCCGGTTTTCGCGGGGAGTAATGCAGGACGGTTTCTGCTGTCGGGCCGCGTAGACCCTTAAACGGGTGAATGAAGGATAGACGAGGGCTCATTCCCTGCATAAATAGCGGCGTTTGCTGCAAAGAGATAGAAATGCATCTCTGCCCGGCCAGATTCTGAAAAAAATGATCGTTCGCACGAGTGTGGGGCGGGGAGTTATCGTTAATGTATGGGACTCAAGTGAGAAGCATTCGGTTGAAATCCGCAGAGATTGAATCTTGCTCCATCAGGGCCAACGTGATTGGCCGCAGGAGAGAACGCCTATGAACGCGTTTGTGTCGGCTCCGGATTATCCGCAGGATGTGCCCAGCGGGGCAGGAGGAATCCGCGCCCGCCGCACCGAAGGCCGGCCCTCGCATCAACGGCTATGCCGGGATCTTTTCCATGGCCGTGGTTCTCGCGCTGGCGACGGCGAACGAATGCCATTCGATAACCTATCCTCCATCGCTCCTGTATGGCGCGGTGCTTTGGCTATGGTGGGGCTGCATCGCCAGCGCTATGTGGAAGATCGGTCAGCGTGTGCCTTTTGCCTCGAGCTTCTCCACCAAGGCTATTCTTGTGCATCTATCGATTGGATCCGCTCTCGGCGTGATTCATCTTCTGTTGCTGGGAAGCCTGGGTTTCATCGATGCAACCTGGCGGCTGCATGCGACGGCCCTTGCTGTCTGGACGAGCCACCTCAACATCAATCGGTTTGGCATCGAAATTCTTCTTTATGGCTTCCTCTTTGGCATCACGGGAATTGTCCAGTTTCAGATCCGCGTGCAGCGGGATGCCCTGAAGTCTGTGGAGTTGCAAAAGCAGCTCTCTACTGCGCACCTGCGGGCGCTTCAGATGCAGCTGGAACCGCATTTTCTCTTCAATACGTTGAACGCAATCACGACGCTGGTTGAGTTGGGGAGGACCAAAGAGGCTGCGGAAATGCTCTTTCACCTCAACACAATTCTAAGGAGCACGTTGGCGAGAACAACTCCGGAGAAGGTTCCTCTGTCTCAGGAACTGGAGATGATTGAGAACTACCTCGCGATTGAACAGGTCCGCTTTGCCGACCGGCTGCGTATTGAGATCAAGGTGGATCCGGGCGCTCTTGACGGACTGGTCCCCTGCTTCCTCCTGCAGCCCATTGTGGAAAATGCAATTCGGCACGGCATCGCAAATTGCGAAAACGAAGGATTGGTAGAGGCATCGGCACGGCGCGAAGGAACGACTTTACACCTGCGTGTGCGCGACACCGGGCCGGGCCTCAGCGCGCATTCGAAGAACGGGCATGGCATCGGGCTAAAAAATATCCGGGAGCGGCTGGCCCATTTCTATGAAGACAAGTACCTGATGAAAGCACAGCCGCTCAAAGCCGGCGGATTTGAAGTCCAGATCGCCATCCCCTATGAGCACAGCGTCCCGTGAAATTGAAGACGCTGATTGCCGATGATGAGCCGCTCGCACGTGAGCGGCTTCGATTTCTTTTGTCGACGGACGAAGAAATTGAAATTGCCGGAGAATGCCGCAACGGGCGTGAAGTTATTGCTGCACTCAAAGAAAACCGAATCGATGTGCTCTTTCTTGACATTCAGATGCCCGCGGGAGGAGGTTTCCAGGTAATCGAGCAATTAGGCCCGGCGCGCATGCCGGTCACCGTGTTCGTGACTGCGCATAATCAATATGCGGTGCAGGCATTCGAGGTCAAGGCGCTCGACTATCTCACCAAGCCGGTTGAGCCGGAGCGGCTGCGAGCGACACTCGCGCACGTAAAAGAAAGAATCGCTTCACAGGCGGCGCTTCTCACCCAGGAGCAATTTAAATCTGTGTTAGCCAGCCTGGAAAATGGCGGCGGGCTCACAAAAGAGCATCCGAGGCGGTTTCTCGTCCATAACGGCACAAAAGATATCTTCGTAAACGTAGACGATATTGAATGGATTGAGGCGGCGGATTACTATTCATGCCTGCATGTCGGCACAAAGAATCTCATGCTGCGGGAGACGATCAAGCAGCTGGCGAGCTCTCTCGATCCGCATAAATTCATCCGCATTCATCGTTCCGTTATCGTCAACGTGGAACATATTCAGGAGATTATTCGCGAAGGGCAAACCGAGGGATCGGTGGTTTTGACAAACGGCCAGCGTCTGAAGATGAGCAAAGCTGGATGGCAGAAATTGCTGGCAGTCAGCCGAGTCTAAGGATTTGATCGGGACCTCACCGGCGAGGCTCGGCGATGCGTGGGAAAATGACCTTACCAGTCATGAGCATCCGCACTTTGAGCAGCCGCGAGATTTACCGTAATCCCTGGCTTCGTCTTCGCGAGGACCAGATCGAGCGTGACAACGGAACTAAGGGAATCTACGGTGTAGTCGATAAGGACGATTGCGCTGTGATCCTCCCCATTGATGGCGAAACGATCTATCTCGTCGAGCAGTTTCGCTACACCATTCAGCAGCGCGCACTTGAATTGCCGCAGGGCGGCTGGGAGGCGCCCGATGTCGATCCTGAAGCGCTTGCGCGCGGCGAGTTGCAGGAAGAAACAGGCCTCGTGGCCTCGTCGATGACCTATCTGGGCACCATGTGGATCGCTTACGGCTTCACGAAGCAAAAGCAGCATGTCTTCCTGGCGAACGGACTAACCCATGCCGAGACGAACCCCGATCCGGAAGAGCACGACCTGACACTACATCCAACGGCCATCTCCAGATTTGAAGACATGCTGCTCGACGGCACGATTCAGGACGTATGCACTCTCGCCGCATGGGGCTTATATAAGGTGTGGAAGGAAAGAAGGGAAGCTGAGAAGTGCTAGACCGATGGTGCCAATAGCCACAGCAGCAGAAACATCAGCACACCGGCAAAGAACACAAGCGCCATCCGGATCCCCGGTTCGCGATTTACTTCGGGCACCAGGTCTGTTGCCGCTACATATATCGCGACGCCGGCCGAAAGCGGCAGCCCGACCTGTACCCATCGCGGCAGCAGGTTGATGACTAACACGCCGAGAACCGTTGCCCCCGCCAGAACAACCGCCGAGACAAGCGCCGCGCGGCGGCTTTGTCCTGAGGCCAGCATGACCGATGCGACCGTGAAGCCCTCCGGTATTTTATGAAGAAAAATAGCCAGAAAAATAGCCCAGCCGAGCCAGCTCGACAGCGCAAAGCCTGAGCCGATGGCGACTCCGTCGAACAGCGCGTGCACAGCCAATCCAACGAGCACGGAATAGCCGGTCCGCGAGGAAATAAATTCGTCGTGGTGGGTTTCTTCGCCGAAGTGAAAGTGCGGAGTAATCGTGTGTTCAAGTAGATGGATCGCGCAATAACCCGCGAGTACCAGAATCGGCGACAGGCGCGGCGAATAGTGCAGGCTCTCCGGAATCATCTCCAGAAACGCGACGGCCAGCATGAATCCCGCGCCGAGAGCCACAAAATAGCGCAGGTAGCGCTTCTCCCAGTTGCGGCGCACCAGCACCAGCCCGCCGACGATGTCCGCGATTGCGGCGATGAATCCGAGAGTGAGTGAGAGGAGCATCGTCAGGCAGCGAAGGAGTAGTTAAGAAAAGACAAGGTTAGCCGCTGTGCCGGATGTGCATGACATCGCCATCCTGCACCAGGTAGTCTTTGCCTTCAAGGCGCAGCGTTCCCTGCGCCTTGGCGGCGGCTTCCGAGCCGGCCGCCAGCAGCGTGTCCCAGTGGATTGTCTCCGCGCGAATGAAGTGCTTCTCGAGGTCGGAATGGATCGCGCCCGCCGCTTCCTGTGCCCGCGAATTCACCGGCACGGTCCAGGCGCGGCACTCGTCTTCGCCAACCGTAAAGAAGCTGATCAGACCGAGCAGTTCATAGCTCTTGCGGATGAGCCGCCGCAGGCCGCTCTCGGTGAGACCGTAGGACGAGAGAAACTCTGCCGCCTCTTCGTCTTCCATCTCGGCAAGCTCGGCCTCTACCTTGCCGCAAAAGGCTGTCACGCCTGCATTCGGCCGCGACGCCACCTCTTCCAGCTTGTACTTGCTCGCGGCTGCTTCGAGATCCGCGCCCAGCGTCGCGCTCTCAGGCAGATTCAGTGCGTACAGAATCGGCTTCTGCGACAGGAACTGGAAGCCGCGAATCAGCTTTTTCTCCTCAGCAGACATTTCCAGCTCGCGCAAAGGCTTCTCCGCTTCGAGAGCCTCCTGCGATCGCCGCAGAAGAGCATCTTCTTTTTCGAGATCCGCCGACCGCATTTTCTTCAGATCCTTTTCAAGGCGTTCGAGGCGCTTTTCGATCTGCGTAAGGTCGGAAACCATGAGATCGAATTCGACATTTTTGATATCGCGCAGGGGGTCGATCGGCCCGACGTGGGGGATTGCATCGTCCTCGAAGGCACGCAGGACGTGAATCAGCGCGTCGACATTGCGCAGTGCAGCGAGGAAGGCCGTTTCTTTCAAAGCCTCCTGGCCGATTGCAGCAACATCGGCGTATTCGACCGTTGCATACACCGTTTTCTTCGGCTCATAGAGCGTCGCAAGCTTGTCGAGACGATCGTCCGGCACCTTGGTGACTCCGAGATGCGCTTCGCGCGGATTCGAGTAGCCGCGGTCTTCGAGTTTCGCCCCGGTGAGAATCTTGAACAGGGAAGTCTTGCCCACCTGCGGCAGGCCGATAATTCCGGTCTTCATTCAGTGTCCTGATGGAAATGTCAGACGCGAGTGGTTCGAAATGAACCTTCACGCCAATCGTTGATGATAACAGCGATGGGCCACCGTGCTGCCGCCGCGAGTCCGATCCGGGTCAGCTATTTTCGCGCGGTGCGCGGTCGACGTAGTTGGCAGCCAGCAGGATCACGAGCACTACCCCACCCAGCAATACGCCCTCTTCTACTTTGGTTGACCAGCCATGCAGCTTGTCGAAACCTACTACGGTTCGGATCAGCACGATCAACAGCATCGATTACGCCGCCGGCGGCAATTCTGTAACCCTCCATTTTCGGAATGATCCAGAACTGCGAGAACGCGGTGAGCCCGAGCATGATGAGCGTCACAATCACCGGCGCCAGCACACGGCGGCGCAATGCGCCTGTCGCCTGTGCAATGAGCAGCAGCACGATGATCAGTGCTCCCGCAACCAATCCTTCATAGTGCAACGTCAGCAGGCATTTGCGGACGATGGTGCCCGCCACATGCGTGTCCGTCGTCGATGTGAAGGCTGCTGCCGCAACGATAGGGAAGAACATTACGCCGCCCAGCCAAAGCACGAGCAGCAGCCAGATCAGCGATCTCAGGAGCGTTCTCATCGAAGTCTTCTCAAAGGGCTTTCTGATCTATTGACTCTGAACTCCGTACACGCTTGACCGCCCGATCAGCCGCTCGATCCGTTTCGTAATCGGCGGGTGCGTCGAAAAGAGTCCAGCCAGATCGCGCGCGCTGATCATCGGAGCAACGATGAACAAGTGCGCATTTGTTGAGGAAGCCTGCAGTGGGAGCCGCTTCGAGTAGGCGTCGAGCTTCTCGAGCGCGCTCGCCAGCGCATAGGGATTCCCGGTAATATGCGCGCCCGTCGCGTCCGCCTCGTACTCGCGCGATCGAGATACAGCAAGCTGGATCAGCGCTGCGGCAATCGGGGCCAGGATCAGCATGATGAGCGCACCGATTCCTCCACCGCCGCGATCGCGGTCGCGGCCATCGCCGCCGTAGCCGCCGAACAGCGCAGCCCAGTAGCCCATGCGCGCCAGTATCGTGATTGCGCCCGCCAGCGTCGCCGCAATCGAACTGGTGAGGATGTCGCGATTCTTTACGTGGCCCAGTTCATGCGCGAGTACACCTTCCAGTTCATCGTCATTGAGCAGGTTCAGAATCCCATGTGTAACCGCTACAGATGCATGTTGCGGATTTCGCCCGGTCGCAAATGCGTTGGGGGAATCGGTGGGAATCACATAAATCTTCGGCATTGGGATGCCGATGCGCTGCGTCATTCTCTCCACAACCTGATACACGCGCGGCAATTCCTCGCGCGTCACAGGCTGCGCGTTGTACATCTTCAACGCGATCTTGTCGGAATAGAAATAGCTGAAAAAATTCATTGCGGCGGCAAACAGGAACGCAAGGATCATGCCATTCCGTCCGCCAAAATAATCGCCCGCCAGTACCAGCAGTAAAGTCAATCCGGTCAGCAGGAAAGCAGTCTTCAGTGTGTTCATGATGAAGCCTCCCATCCTTCAGTGAGGCTCTATTTATTGTTTCACGGAACTGCCTGTCTGCAGAACGGATCGCGGAACCCGGCATGAAGCCATTTGTCCCTGAAAATCCCCACTCTGCAGGCGGAAGAAAGCCGTCCGTCCCAGATAAATATGCTTTTTGGTATTCGCATTCCCGTTTGCTGGATCAATCATCTTGGCGAAGTTGGATTCATCGGCTGAGCATCCGATTCATCCGAAAGTAACATCTCTCAATACAGCCATTTACGTTTACATCATCATATGGAACCCGAAAAGGTAATGGAATTGCATGAAAACGGGCTATGAGAATTCTTCGCTCGCATCGCTCCGCGATCGCGCCATTAAAAAAGCTCTTCGTTGTCGTAAGTCTGGCTCTCCTGGGGGCCATTTGGTTCCCCGGTAGCTTGAATGCGCAGTCCATCATTTCCGGCGACGTAGCCGGACTCGTAACAGATGCATCCGGCGCTGCTATTCCCGGTGCCAAAGTGACGATCACCAGCAAGGCAACGGGCTCCGCCCAGACGACTGTCTCGAATGCTACCGGCGCTTACCGGATGCCCTTATTGAAACCGGGCGATTACACGATCCTTGTTTCTGCCGCAGGATTCGAACAGGCTTCGGTGCCGGTTTCAATTGCCGCAGGCACGGTCGCCACAGCGGATGTCCACCTCACAGTCGGCTCCACATCGCAAACCGTTGAGGTTACGGCGACGGCGCCCATCCTGCACACCGAGGCTGCCGACCTCAGCACCAGCTTCACTATGCAGCAGGTGCAGAATCTGCCGAATCCTGGCAACGACCTCACCTTTGTCGCCCAGACCGCTCCCGGCACTGTGATGAACACGCAAAGCGGATATGGCAACTTCTCGGCATTCGGTCTTCCCGCCACTTCGAACACCTTCACTGTGAACGGTGGTTATGAAAATGACCCGTTCCTGAACGTTAACAACTCCGGGGCCAGCAACCTGCTGCTGGGCAACAACGACGTTTCCGATGTCTCGGTCATTTCGAATGCCTACACGGCTTCGTTCGGTGGTCTGGGTGGTGCGCAGATCAACGAGATCACCCGCTCGGGATCGAACAAATTCCACGGAAATGCTGCCTACTGGTGGAATGGCAGCGTGATGAATGCCAACAACTTCTTCAACAACCAGACCGGCACCAAGAAGCCCTTTGACAATGTGAATCAGTGGGCGGCTGCGATCGGTGGACCGATATACCGCGACAAGACCTTCTTCTTCTTCAACTATGAAGGCCTGCGCGTCGTTCTTCCCACCCGCTCCACTGTCTACGCGCCAAGCGCAAGCTATGAAGCCCAGACGCTTGCAAACCTGGCTGCGACGGGACATTCAGACGAGATAGCTGGTTATCAGAAGATCTTCGATCTTTACAACAATGCGCCTGGCTATGCGAACGCGGCACTCTCTCCTACAAGCGCTCCCGCTCCATATACGACCGTCCTTTTTAACGGTACTGCCGGCAACTTCACCCATGAATGGCTGATGACCGGTCGTATCGATCAGTCGTTCAGCGACAAGGACCATCTCTTCGGTCACTTTGAGGTCGATAAAGGGCTCCAGGCAACCTATACGAACGTCCTGAACCCGATCTTCAACGCCGACAGTCCTCAGCCGCAATATCAGGGGCAGTTGAACGAAACCCACATCTTCAGCCCTTCGCTGACCAATCAGTTCCTCTTCGCTACCATCTACTATCGCGCGATCTTTACGAATACCAATCTTGCGGCGTCTGTCGCACAGGTTCCGTTTACGTTGATCTTCGCGGATGGCGATCTGGGCAATAACCCTGACACCGCATGGCCGGGCGGGTTGAACATGATCTGGCCGCAGGGGCGTAACGTTACCGGCTACCAGTTTACGGACGATTTGAACTGGAATCGTGGCAATCACAACTTCCAGTTTGGCTGGACAATTCGCCGCAATGATGTCACTGATTACAGCCCTCAGGAATATACTGCATCGCCCGAGGCGGTTTCGCTGAATACTGCTGCCAATGCCTTGTCCTTCCAGAACGGTCAGGTTGATGAGTGGTATCAGCAATTTCCGCAGCGTCTTACTCAGCCGGTGGCGCTGTATGCCATGGGCTGGTATGTACAGGACCAATGGAAGGTCAAGCCTAACCTGACTGTCACTTATGGCATTCGCTTCGAGCACAACTCCAATCCTGTCTGCCAGACCAACTGTTTTGCACGGTTGAATGGCGACTTCTCGACTGTGAGCACGTCTCCTGACACGCCGTATCAGGACCTGATCAAGTACGGTCAGCACCAGGCCTTCCAGGATCTCCAAAAGATTGGTTATGAACCGCGCATCGGCTTTGCTTTCACGCCGATGGGGGCCGATTCGAAGACCACGATCCGCGGCGGCTTCGGCATGTTTGCCGATGCTTTCCCAGGTCAGATCGCCGATTCGTTCCTGAACAATGCTCCCACCAACGTACCGTTTACGCTTCTCAGTCCTAATTTCGGCGGGAGCAATACCTACTCGTTGATCCCCTCTTCAGCCGGAAGCGCCGCTACAACTGCAGCAGCTTCTAACGCGGCATTTTCCTCTGGCTTCCTGCACGGTGCCACGTTCAACAGCCTGTCCGCAGTTCCCGGCTTCAGTGCTCCGAACATCGTCAATGCAACTCACCATATCTCCTATCCGACGTATGAAGAGTGGAGTCTGACCGTCGAGCGCCAACTGACTCACACTTCCGCCCTGTCGATCGGTTATGTTGGTAATCACACCTATCACCAGCCGATCACGGACGGTTCAGTGAACGCTTTTGGCTTTGGCGGGCTCCCGTCGTCACAGCCGAATCCGAACTTCAGTGCCGCGACGCAGGTTTACGGCGCGGGGAGTTCTAACTACAACGGCCTGGTCACTTCGTTTGTCCAACGCGCGCACTGGCTCACCATGCAGTTCAACTATGTCTACAGCCATGCATTGGATGAGGTCTCCAACGGAGGATTCGACGGCTTCGGCTCCAACTCGGAGCAGCCGCACAATCCTTACAACTTCAGCCAGAACTATGGCAACGCCGATTACGATACCCGCCACTACATCAGCGCCAGCTATCTGATTACCGTTCCCTATTGGGGAGGTCCCAAGGTAGTTACCGACGGATGGCAGATCTCCGGCACGGTATTCCACAATGACGGCTATCCGTTCTCGGTTACCGCGGACTCCACTTCAAGCACCATTCCGTTTTACGGCGGTAACGGTTCGGGGAATGACAATTCTCTGTATGCGCAGCAGATCGCGCCTATCAAGAACAACCACTGCGGTGGAGCGGCGCATAGTCTTTTTGCACCGACGCAGGTACCCTGCTCCTTCGTCTCCTCGTTCACCACGCCGACAGCACTTGGCCAGGGCCGCCGCAACCAGATCTATGGTTCGAGCTATACGAATACCGACTTCGCACTGGCGAAGAGCTTCGGCATTCCTCATTGGGAATCCGGGCACTTGCAGGTCGGAATCCAGGCCTTCAACCTCTTCAATCATCCGAATTTCAACCAGGCAAGCGGCAACCTCGAGGGTGGAACAACGGGGCTGATCGACGCCACCGTCAACACCCCCACCTCAATCCTGGGCTCATTCCTGGGCGGCGATGCTTCACCCCGTCTGCTCCAGCTCAACGCCAAGTTCAGCTTCTGATCAGTGAACCTGGCATCAACCTCGAGGCGGCCCGGTTGGGCCGCCCGTTTTTTGGGAAATCGAGTTGGCGATAAAAAGCCAATCAGAATCGAGCGGAGGCGGCCAGACTCGGCCGCACCGCCAGCGTAAGTCAATGGTTTAACGACGGTTGCCGGGTTCAATACTCGTTCGCGACAAGTCCTTGCCGAGAAACCGTATTCTCTGTATTGTTGTCAGCGAGGAAATATGTAACCCCCTCAGGCAACTGTTTTTTCTTAATCCCGCATCTGTAAACCGTGAGGCATTGTTTCTCATTAATACGGCGAATGAATTAACTAACAAAATAATGACCGCGGAAATTCTCTTAGTCGACGACAACCCCGTTCAGGCTGCGACGCGTCAAGCCATCCTTTCTCTCAACGGAAGAACCGTTGCCGTCGCGGACGGCGCGCACCGCGCACTCGAAATGCTTGAGGACGCCGAACTCTACAATTCGGTTGGGCTGGTCATCACCGACCACTGGATGCCCGATCTGAACGGGCCTCAATTTGTGGATCTTCTGCGGCGGCGACTGCCCGCGATCCCCGTGCTGGTCGTCAGCGGCCTGCCCGATGCGGAATTGGAGTATTCCGGCCTTGATGTAGTCTTCCGGATAAAGCCGATCCCTCCCGATCAGCTGCTCGCGCTCGTGCATTCTCTCCTTGACGAGCCTATGAGCCGCACCGCCTGATTCCCCTCTAAGAAGATTCCGGTCGCCTGGGCCGCATTCTGCTCGTAACCCGACAATTGCCGCTCGTCAGCGCGTCTGCGACAATAGAGAGTCCTCTCCATGCCTACCTTTGGCAGTTTCGCTCTCCTGTTCGCGCTTGCCCTCAGTGCATACACGCTGCTTGCAGGAGCCATCGCTCTCCGCCAGCTTGCCACCGGATCGCAGGCGCGCGTGTCGCCGGAGCGGCTGGCCGAAACCGCGCGCCGCGCTGGCATCGGCAGCTTCATCGCCACCACCGCAGCCGCCTTCGCTCTCGTCTGGGCAGCCTTTAATAACGACTTTTCGGTCGCCTACATCCTTCACCACAGCAATCGCGCTTTGCCCGGCCCTTACAAATTCGCGGCTCTCTGGTCCGGGCAGGAAGGCTCGCTCCTGCTCTGGGCGTGGCTTCTCGCCGCCTACGGCTTCGTCCTGCGCATCCGCCACAAGGTCGACGTAAAACTCACGGCCTATGCATCGACCATCCTTGCCGGCATCCAGGTCTTTTTCCTGCTCCTGCTCAACTTCGCGGCTATGCCTTTTTCGTTGGTCAGCGGAGCAGTCCCGCAGGATGGCTTCGGCCTTAACCCGCTGCTCCAGTATCCCGAGATGGTGATCCATCCCCCCATGCTCTACCTCGGATACGTCGGCTTCGCTGTTCCTTTCGCCTTCGCGCTCGGCGCGCTCATGATGCGTTATCCGGGCGAGAAGTGGATCCACATCACTCGCCGCTGGACCATGGTGACCTGGCTCTTCCTCACCTGCGGCATCTTCCTCGGCGCGCACTGGGCCTACTCCGTGCTCGGCTGGGGCGGCTACTGGGGATGGGACCCCGTCGAAAATGCCTCGCTCATGCCCTGGCTTACCGGAACGGCCTTTCTGCATTCAGTGATGATGCAGGAGAAGCGCGGCATGATGAAGAGCTGGAACGTCTGGCTCATCTTCTCGACGTTTCTGTTGGCTATCTTCGGTACGCTGCTCACACGGTCGGGTCTTGTGAGCTCCGTTCATGCCTTTGCGCAATCGTCGATCGGCACATGGTTCTGGACGTTCCTCGTCATCGTTCTTTCCGTGTGCCTCTTCACGTTTATTCTGCAACGCGATCACCTCAAGGCTGAGAACAAGATCGAGTCTCTCGTTTCGCGCGAGTCCAGCTTCCTCTTCAACAATCTCGTCCTGCTGGCGGCATGCTTCACGGTGCTCTGGGGAACACTCTTTCCCGTCCTTTCCGAATACATCCAGGGAAACAAGGTCACAGTGAGTGCGCCGTTCTACAACCGCGTCGCCGTTCCCATTGGGCTGTTCCTGCTTTTCCTTACGGGAATCGGCCCGCTGCTCGCCTGGCGCAGCTCATCCTTCAAGAGCATCCGCAAAAACTTTGTTCTGCCGTGCTGCGCAGGCCTCGTCACAGCGATCGTCGTCATCGTCTGCGGCGTACATCCGTGGGAGATATTCACGACTGACAGTCAAGGCTCCTTTTACTCCTTCATCGCCTTTACCTTGGCCGCAGTCGTAGTTACAGCGATCGGATCGGAGTTTTTGCGCGGCGCCGGAGTCATCTCCAGCCGCACCGGTCAGAACCTCTTTGCCTCGATGATCCAGCTCACCCGTCGTAACACTCGCCGTTATGGCGGATACATCGTTCATTTTGGCGTCGTCGTGATCTTTATCGGAATCGCGGGGTCCGCATTCAACCAGAGTAAGGAAGAAGAGCTTGGCTTCAGGCAGAGCGTTAACATCGGCCCTTACCGCGTCGAATGCCAGAGCTATTCGCAGGACTCGAACGCCAACTACGACACCGAATACGCCTTGCTCGATGTCTATCGCGGCAATAAGAAGATCACGCAGCTCGCGCCCGAGAAGCGCTTCTACACGGCGAGCCAGCAGCCATCGACCATTGTGGCGAACCACTCCACGCTGGCCTGGGATCTCTATGTCATTTATGCAGGCAAGAATCCCGACACCGGGCAGCCCATCATTAAGGTCTTCCTGAATCCGCTGGTGGCGTGGATATGGATCGGCGTCGGCGTTGTGGTCTTTGGCACTGGAGTCGCACTGATACCAAACATGACCGCCGCACTTGCCGCCAGCCGTGTCCGTGCTTCCGCACCTGCGGCTTCGGCTGAGACGGTTGTCGTTCGAGGCGGTGACTGATGCCTAAGCTGTCGGTGCTTGCTCGAATCGGCGCTCTGGTTCTCGTGGCCGCTCTCACCATGGGATCGGCCAGCACCGCCGTTCGCTACAACGATCTTGGCCACAAGATGATGTGCGTCTGCGGATGCAATCAGATACTCATCGAATGCAATCATCTCGGCTGCCCCGACTCCGACCGCATGCTGGGGGAACTTCGCGCCAGCATAGCGAGCGGCTCCGGCGACGATGCTATTCTCACCGCCTTTCAGGATAAGTATGGCCCGACGGTGCTCGCCGCGCCTATGCTCACAAAATTCAACATCATCGCCTGGATCGTGCCTCCCGCAGTGCTAATCCTTGGAATCGCGGGCACGGTAATTCTGGTGCGCAAGTGGCGTCAGCGAGCAGCGGCGATGCCGCCCGCGCCGCTATCGACGAATTTTCCCGCAATGCGCGACCGAATCCGGAGAGAGACGGAACTATGATCATCTTCGCCTGCGGCGTCCTTCTCTTCGGAATCCTCTTCTACGTCTTCTATCCCGAGCGCCACGTCGAAGAGCAGCACCAGAAGACGCGCCTCGAATATCTCCGCGAGCGGAAAGAAGTGCTCTACGACAACCTGCGCGACCTCAACTTCGAATACCGCGCCGGCAAATACGTGCAGGAAGACTACGCTTCGCAGCAGGCCGATCTCGAGAATGAAACCGCCGAAGTGCTCGCCGAGATCGACGTGTTGGAAGCCCCCTCCCGGTGACCCGGCCCCTATAATCTAAGGAAACATCATGAAGATCCCTGTCCGCTCGCGCCATTGCCGAGCCACCCTTCTCGCTGCGCTGGTCGTTGCAGCTTCCGCCATTGCCCAGGCTGCTTCGATCACCGGCACTGTCACCAACAAGACAACGAACAAACCCGCGGCCGATGATGACGTCGTACTCATCGCCTTCGGACAGGGAATGCAGGAAGCGGCGCGCACAAAGACGGACGCGCAGGGCCATTTCACCATCGACATTCCCGACAACGGAATGCACCTGATCCGCGTGGACCACGAGAAGGCTGCTTACTTCGAGCCGGCTCCTCCGGGAAGAACGACGGTCAACGTGGCAGTGTACGACGTCGAGCCCAAAGTTGAGGGTGTTTCGACGGAAGCCGATGTGATGCGCATCGAAACGACGCCTCAGGGCCTGCATGTCGTGCAGAATTACTTCGTCAAGAACGAGTCGAATCCCCCGCGCACGCAGTTCGGCAAGCAGGCATATGAAATTTATCTGCCGCCTGATGCCAAAATCGAAGCGTCGGCTGCGATGGGCCCAGCCGGCATGCCCGTATCCTCGTCGCCCATCCCGCTCGAAGATAAAGGGCACTATGCCTTCGTCTTTCCGGTGCGCCCCGGCGAGACGCGCTTCCAGCTAAGCTACACGCTTCCGTACAGCGGCAGTTACAAATTCACGCCTCGCATTTCTATGCCGACTGATAATGTCGCGGTCATGCTGCCGAAGAGCATGCAGTTCTCCGGTGGCGCACCCTTTCAGCAGGCTGACGTGGATGCGAACGCGCAAACCTTTCTTGCGCGCAATGTCCAGCCGTCGCAGGCGCTCGCCTTCACCGTCTCCGGAACCGGCTCAATGCCGCGCGACTCTGAACAAACAGGCGCGGGCGCCCCGAGTGGTGAGGCTTCCGCCGGCATGCCGGGTGCCGCTCCGGATCAGTCGGGCGCGGCCAGCGATAATCGCCCCGGCGGAGGACTCGGCAATCCCATCGACACGCCCGACCCGCTGCAGAAATACAAGTGGTGGATTCTCAGCGGACTCGCGCTGCTTCTGGTTATCGCGGCCGCGTTTTTCCTGCGCGCAAAGCCGGTACCAGCCGTCGCAACTGCGCCTCTTCCTCCCCCGTCGCCGCTCGTGCCTACGCCTCGTGTATCCGGTTTAAGCCCGGCAGGTTCTGCTCCGCTGCTCGCTGCTCTCAAGGACGAGCTATTCGCGCTCGAAACAGAACGCCTCGAAGGCAAGCTGTCCGATACCGAGTACAGCGAAATCAAGTCGGCTCTTGAAATCGTGCTGCGTCGTGCTCTGGCCCGCCAATCCGTGTGATCGGATGCGGGACGTTCTCTTCGCGCATCTATCTATTTGGCATGGCAAGCGAGCGGGAGAGAAACGAATCGCGAATTACAGATCAAAAACTTGCTTACGCGCTGTTGCGAATCTTCGTCGGCTTCAACATGACGATGCATGGCGTGAGCAGGCTCATCGCTGGTCCCATGCAGTTCGCGGAGAAGCAGGCCATCCAATTCGCTCGCAGTCCGTTGCCGGCCTGGAGCGTTCACGCATTTGGACTCGTGCTGCCCCCCATTGAAGCGCTGCTCGGCCTGGCTCTGCTGATTGGCTTGAAGACCCGCGCCGCTCTCGTTGCCGGTCTCGCCTGGCTTATGATTCTGACCTTCGGCTCATCACTCATTCAGGACTGGCAGACCGCCGGAACGCAACTGATCTACGCCCTTGCGTATGCGGCATTGCTCTTCCTGCATCGGTACAACGCGCTTTCTATCGATACCAGCATTTGATTGCGAATTGACATCGGGCCTGAGCTGAACAATGATCTCTTCTGCGCTATTCTCCAAACGCCGTCTTGAAGAACTTCAGAATCCGTTGGCGTCCGTCATAGCCATGCCACGGCTCCTGACTCGGGCTGCCAAAGATTCCCCCTGCCAGGGGGCCGTGGTCTTCACGCGGATACTCGACCATCTCGACCGGAACCCCCATCTGCCGCAGTGCGCGATACATCTCCTGGCTCTGTCCGAGCGGGTCGGTCTTGTCGGCTTCGCCCTGCAGCAGAAGAAAGGGTGTCTTTGCGTGCCCAACCTCGGCCAGTGGACTCTGCCTCCACGCATCGGAAGCATGTTCCCACGGCTTGCCGTAAAACCAGCGGTCGTAGTACGACTCTGACTCCGTCCCGTATTCGCTGTGCTGGTCGATCACCGGAGCGCCGCTGATGATCGCCTTGAAGCGGTCGGTCTTGCCTTCGACGAAGCCCGCCATCTCGCCGCCATAGCTGTAACCCATCAGGCCGAGCTTGTTCGGATCGATGGAATATTTCGCGATCACCACGTCTACGCCGGCCATGATGTCGCGATAATCTCCGCCGCCCAGGTCATTCTTGTTAGCCGCGGCAAAAGCCGCCCCGTACCCGGTGCTTCCGCGTGGATTCGTCCGCAGAACAGCCCAGCCCTGACCTACCAGCCACTCAATGAGCGGATAGTAGCCGTCCTCGAAGGCGCCGGTCGGACCGCCGTGCACATCCACGATGAGTGGAACCTTCTGCGCGGCAGCCTGCGGCGGCAGGTAGAGCAGCCCATCGATCGTGTGATCCTGGTTCTTCCACTGAACCAGCTGCGACGGAACTTTGGGCCACTCCGCAGGCATGAGAGATGGCGTATTCAGAGTTTTGGGATCGTGTCCGAGTTTTTCTGCGTAGAACAGGGTCGGTGGTTGCGTGCTGCTTGCACCCAACCACACCCAGCCGTTCTGTCTCGCGTTTGTATTCAGTTGTGTAACTGTAGCAGTGCTGAATTTGAGCGGCTGGCGACTGTCTGCACCGTTCTTGCCGGAGTCGATCCGAAGAACTGTCACGTTGACGCCGATCTGAGCGCCGGCGAGAACTTTGTCGTTGCCTTCCGCGATCGGCAGTTCGTGCGCCATGGTGCCATCGAAGCTTGTGCTCAGGTTTTTTATGCTGTTGTCGCCAAAGGTCAAGACGAACAGATCGTGGTATCCCGGCGGAGCATCCTGCGCGGCCTGGGCGAGAAAGTAGTAGCGCTTTCCATCCTCTGACCATGTTCCGCCCTGAATGGTCGCCGGCACTTCCTTGATCTGACTCGGATGCGCCAGATCGCTTACGCTGACCATCCACGCGCTGTTCGCCGGCGCGAGATCGCCGGCCTCGTTCATCGCTTCGGATATCGCGATAAGCCGGTCGCCCTGTTTGTCCCACGCGATGCCGTGCACGTCCGGCGGAACGGCCACCGCCGTCAGCTTTTCGTCGTCGGTGTTTAGAAGATACAAACGCGAACCGTGTTTTTCATGATTCACCCACACCGCGTCCGCCTTGTCATCGTGCTGCTTTTTCTCGCCCGGTGTTTCAGGATCGCGAGCCAATACGGCAATCAGCTTTCCGTCGGGAGATGGGTCATAATTTTCGACGTCAATCGCAACGGGATCAGTCTTCGCCGGCGAAGCGTCTTTGCGCGGTGGAATCGTGTCGGGCATATTCGACTCATCCACCGGCGGCGCAACCTTCAGATCGTAGGGGCGCGACTCGCCGCCATCCATCGGCAGCCGGTACAACTGCGTGTGATCGCCGCGGTGCGCGAGAAACAGGATGCTGTTTCCGTCCGGCATCCAGCGCCCGGCGTACTCACCGCGCTTCTCCTGCGGAATGGACCACGTCAACTGGCGCGCAATGTTCTGTTTGATATCCACGAGCCACAGGTGGCTCTTTGCGCCGTCGGCGGTTGAGTCGGTGATCTGGACGAGAACGCTGCGGCCATCGGGCGAGAGGCGCGGCTGCGCCATCGCGCGCACATGACGCAAATCTTCGTTCGAAGGGAAGTGCGCGTTATCGGCGGCGCGCGTTGCAGGGGCTGAGAGGAAACACGACACCGATAGCGTGGCCGCAGCGAAACTTTTAAGCATGCAAGAAAGCATATCCTGTAGACTCGCTGCACACTAGGCCTCGCATGAATCCTCCGGCAGAAGCAACCCCGCGCGCCACGGCTCCGACCTTCTGGGCGTCGGTGTGGGAAGCGCTGCGCGGCTCGCACCAGGACTACACGGCAGGAAGCCTGAACCGCTCTATCTTTCTTCTGGCGATTCCAATGGTGCTCGAGATGGTGCTCGAGTCGCTCTTCGCCGTGGTGGATGTCTTCTGGGTGGGACGCCTGGGAGCGGATGCCGTTGCCACGGTTGGCCTCACTGAATCGATGCTCATGCTGGTTTTTGCCGTGGGTATGGGCCTGTCGCTTTCAACCACGGCGATGGTGGCGCGGCGTATCGGCGAGAAGGATCCGGAGGACGCGGCGATTTCCGCAGTGCAGGCGATTGCGCTCGGCCTGATGATCTCGCTCGTCATGGGTATTCCGCTGGGCATTTTCGCCCCGCATCTTCTCCGCGCAATGGGAGCGTCCTCGTCCGTTGTTGCAACAGGCTCCGGCTACGCCCGCGTTGCTCTGGGCGGCTGCGGAGCGATCGTCATGCTCTTCCTGAACAATGCGATCTTTCGCGGAGCAGGCGATGCGGCGATCGCGATGCGCCTGCTGTGGGTGTCGAACATCCTGAATCTCATCCTGGATCCGTGCCTCATCTTCGGTCTCGGGCCGTTTCCTCATCTTGGCGTGACCGGCGCGGCGCTGGCGACGTTTTCGGGGCGAAGTATCGGCGTGCTCTACCAGTTCTACCGGCTGCTCAAAGGCACGGAGCGCATCCATATTCTGGCGCGGCATCTGCGGCTGAACCTGGAAGTTCTGTGGCGCCTGCTGCGCGTCTCGCTGACCGGCATTCTGCAGTTCACGATCGCGAATGCAAGCTGGATCGGCCTGGTGCGCATCATTTCGCTCTTCGGATCCGCCGCTGTCGCTGGTTACACCGTTGCCATCCGCATCGTGATCTTCTTCATCCTGCCTTCGTGGGGGCTCAGCAACGCCGCAGCCACACTGGTGGGACAGAATCTGGGCGCGGGCCATCCTGATCGCGCGGAGAAGGCAGTGTGGCGCACCGGCTTTTACAACATGATTTTTTTGGGAGCGATCGGCATTTTCTTCTTTGTCTTCGCAACTCCGGCAGTGCGCCTCTTCATTAATGATCCAACCGTCATACCCATCGCGGCCACCGCGCTGCGAATTCTGAGTTGCGGCAATGTGGGTTACGCTTACGCCATGGTGATGCTGCAGGCCTTCAATGGAGCAGGCGACACGATAACGCCTACCATCGTTAACTTTTTCGGCTTCTGGGTGCTGGAACTGCCGCTTGCCTGGTGGCTTGCCGTGCGCGAGGGCCTGCATTCGAAGGGCGCGCTGATGGCGATTGTGATTGCCGAGTGCAGCATCGCCGCAGCCAGCATTATTCTTTTCCGCCGCGGCCGGTGGAAGACGCAGCGGATCTGAAGGGGAGGGAATTTGACGTCGCTTATTGTTCTGTTCCTTGTTTTCGTGCTGTTGTTGCTCGCCGGCCAGCTTGGGCTCGCCTGGTTTCATCTCTGGACACACGCGCTGCGCGCTGCACTGGCCTGCATGCTGTTGCTGACTGCATCGGCGCACTGGGGAAAGCGCCGGCGGGATCTGGTTGCCATGGTGCCTCGGCTATTTCCGAACCCTGAGCTGATCGTAACGATCACGGGCATTCTTGAAATCGTTGGCGCGATTGGTCTGATCGTGCGAGCTACGCATCGCGCGGCCGGTCTCCTGCTTGCATTTCTTTTCATTGCGATGTTTCCCGCGAATGTGCGTGCGGCCAGGGAACATCTGACGATTGGCGGGCAGCCTGTCCTTGGTGCACTGGTGCGGGGTGGAATTCAGATTATCTTCATTGCTGCGGCCCTGCTGTGTATGCTCTAGCTACACTGAAAACATGCTGCACATTCTCAATCCGATTCCGGCTGAGTCTATCCGCCTGATCGTTTTCGATCTCGATGGGACGCTGATCGATTCGCAGAAGGACCTCGCCAACTCCATCAACGCAATGCTCACGCAGCTTCACAGGCAGCCTCTGCCTGAAGAAATCATCGGCACATATATAGGAGACGGAGCGGGCATGCTGGTTCGGCGCGCTCTCGGCGATCCCGAAGACGAGCATCTGGTCGAAGACGGGCTGAACCGCTTTCTCGCTTACTATCGCGAGCACAAGCTCGACCACACCTATGTCTATCCGGGAGTTTTTGCATCGCTCGACTCACTCAGGTCAATGCCCGACGGGTCGCTTCGCAGCATGGCTGTGCTCACGAACAAGCCCATTGCTCCATCGCGTGCGATTTGCGAAGCGCTTGGCCTCAGCCCTCACTTTTTTCAGATTTACGGCGGCAACAGCTTCGCCACGAAGAAGCCCGATCCGGAAGGACTCAACACGCTGATCGACGAGGCGGGGGTCGCTCCGAATGAGACGCTGATGATCGGCGATTCGGATGTCGATATCCTTACGGCGCGCCGCGCCGGCACGTGGATCATTGGTTGCAGATTCGGACTATCTTCGCATACATTGGAAAATATACCCGCTGATTGCCTGGTCGATACGGCGTCGGAATGGGCAACAGCGCTTCACTTCGCAAACATACGAAAATAAAGAGACGAGCCGAAGCGCGTTCTTGAGGCACAACTTCCGGAGAGGCCATCTGCAATTCCTGCACGCGAGACGTGGTGCGATCGCCTGCCCGGATTCCTTTCAGTTGTAACCGCTTTCTCACTAATCCCCGCGCCGCAATGGCGCTTGTTTCTCACAACCTGCAGCCTTGAGGGATATGCCTTGCTTCGTTCTGCCCTGGTTTACGCGCTTTTCCTCTGCCCGTTTGCTGTCGCGCAGGTCGCCGTGCCTGCGGCATCGACATCACCTGCGATTTCAGCGGCAACGACCGCAAAAGCCATCACGGGAACAGTGGCCGACTCGACCGGCGCGATCATTCCCGGTGCGCAGGTGGTGCTCACCGATATTTCCGGCGCGACCTATGCGTCCGCGACGACCGACGCCTCGGGTGCATTCCAGATTGTGCCGCCTCATGGAGGAACATATTCGCTGATCGTGACGCTGGCGGGCTTTCAGCCCTCGACGCAGAAGGTGACGGTGGGGGAGATGGCTCTTGCGCCGCTCAACATCACGCTGTCGGTCGCCACTGCCGTTCAGCAGGTCACGGTGAGCGCCGGAGCTCAGGTCGATCTCACATCTTCAGAAAATAACGGCGACACCGCGGTGATGACGGCCAACGATCTCAAAGACCTGCCGGTTTTCGATGACGATCTGGTCGGCGCGATGAGCGGATTTCTCGACTCGGGGGAGGCGGCCACGGCGGGCTCCGGCCTTATGGTCGATGGCGTTGAAGCCAACCGCTCGCTGGTCTCGCCCTCTGCCGTGCAGGAAGTCCATATCAATCAGGACGCCTATTCCGCGCGCTACTACTATCCGGGCCGCGGACAGATGGAGATCATTACCAAGCAGTCGGCGGACAGCTATCACGGCCAGTTCAACTTCATCTTTCGCGACTCGGCTCTCAATGCGCAGCAGGACTTCTCGCCCAGCAAGCCCTTTGAGCAGCGCCGCATTTATGAGGGAAACCTGACGGGGCCGGTTCTGCATTCGAAGAACACAATGTTCCTCTTTTCCTTCAACCGCGCCGAAGAGGACCTGAACGCGGTCGTCAATGCAACCGTCGCACCCACGCCCGACAATCCGAGTGGCGTCTATAACGTCAATGTCCCCACGCCCACGCGCGATACCGAGTTTTCGCTGCGCATCGGCCACCAGTTCGGCGACAAGAACAGCGCGTCGGTGATGTACGCCTTTCAGGATGCATCGAACACCAACGCGGGCGTCGGCAACCAGACGCTGCCCGAAGCCGGCTACGACACCGAGACGCGCGAAGATGATCTCATCTTCCACGATGACTACATCGCTTCGCCGTCGACACTCAATCAGGCCTCGCTTGTATTGGAGCGGAGCTACGACCCGATCTCCGATGTGCAGGAAGGCCCGCAGGTTGTTGTCAACGGGAACTACGTGGGGGGCAGCGCGCAGAACGACCAGGTCCGCACCGAGTACAACCTGCGCGGCAGCGAGATGGTCACCTGGACGCAGGGTCCGCACACGCTGAAGTTCGGGATCAACCTGCCGCACTTCAGCCGCCGTGTGCTTGATGATGAAACCAACCGGGCCGGGACCTATACGTACAGCCCTACCTATGCGGCCGATGGCTCGCTTATCGCTACTGCAATCGAGAATCAGGTGGCGGGCATACCCTCGGGCTTCTCCGTGAAACAGGGGCAGACCCGTTTCGTTTATCAGCAGCGAGAGGTCGGCGGCTTCATCCAGGACCAGATCAAGATCAAGCCGTGGTTTTCGATCACTCCCGGTCTTCGCTATGACTGGCAGAACTTTCTTCCGAACGATCGCAACGACTTCTCTCCGCGGCTCTCGTTCGCTCTCGTACTCAATCAAGCTCACGAGCTTGTGCTGCGCGGCGGAGGCGGCGTCTACTACGATCGCACCGGCTCAGGGCCCCTGGCCGATCTCGCCCGCTATCAATACGCCAAGCTGCGCCTGCTGCAAATCTCGGCAAACCAGCAGCCGCTCTGCTATCCCATCGACGATTGCGTCGATACCAATGAGCTGCCGGCGTCGCTCGTAGAGCTTGCGCCCAACATTCGCACGCCCTACCAGATTCAGTACGGCCTCTCGCTCGACCGCAGAGTCGGCGAGAAGGGAACTGTCTCCATCGGCGGACGCATGAATCGCGGCGTTGACGTGTATCGGTCCATCGATATCAACGCGCCGCTCCCGCCGGACTACTCTGTGCGGCCCAATCCCGACGTTTCGCAGCTTCGCCAGATGCAATCGGAAGGCACGCAGGTCGGATCGGCTCTGGACATCAATTACCGCGGACGCTTCAACAAACGCTTCACGGGCTTTGCCTGGTATACGTGGAGCCATTACGCGAACAACACGAGCGGCATCTGGTGGTTCCCGCAGAACCAGCAGGATCCGAACGCCGACTGGGGCCCGGCGGACTGGGAGCAGCGAAATCACTTTGGCCTGTACGGCATGATCAATCCCCGGCACCTGCTCAATCTCGGCGTGGGAGTCTTCGCCAACAGCGGCAAACCCTGGAATATCCTCACCGGCACCGATGCCTACGGCGACAACCTCTTCAACGCGCGGCCCGAGGGCGTGGCGCGCAATTCGGAAATCGGCCCGGATTATGCCGATCTCGATCTGCGCTGGGGTTACGACTTCAAGATTCAGCCGAAAGAGCTCGACAAGAGCCCGACAATCGGCGTCTCTGTCTCATCGTTCAACGTGCTCAATCACGTGAACGGTTCCTATGTTGACACCACTGAGGGCAGTGCTGACTTCGGCGAGGTTACCAGCGCCTACCCGCCACGGCGGATGCAGTTGGCGATGCGATTTAACTTCTAGGGATCAACTGTGCGATGCGCGCACATGCTCCAGAAAGGCCTGCTGAACGCGGTTGAACGAACGGCCACGCATTATCGCCGCCACAATCGTTCGTGAAGCCTGCGCGTCGGAGATGCGCACGTAGCTGCAGCGTGCGCTCTTGTCGACGGCCATCTCCGGAACCAGGGACACACCGACACCGGCCGCGACCATCCCCAGCAGGCTGCTGAATTGCCCGCTTTCGAACACGATCCGCGGATTCACCTTGGCGCGCGTGCAAGCTGCCACGCTCACATCGCGAAAACAGTGCCCGTCGCGCAACATCACAAATTGCTCACCGCGCAGCTCTTTCAGCGACACGCTCTTTGTGCTCGCTCTCGAATGATCCTTCGGAAGCGCCGCAAACAGCGGCTCCGTTCTCAGCGGAAAAATCTCGAACTCCTTGTGGCGCAGAGGCAGCGACAGAATCGCCACATCGATAGAGAGATTCCGCAGGCTCTCTACCAGCACCGGCGTGGTTTCCTCCACAATGCGGAGCTTTGCGTCCGAATATTTTCTTGAAAAAGCAGCCACGCATTGCGGCATCAGGTAGGGGGCAATCGTCGGAATCACTCCGACGGCTACGCTGCCACGAACATCGGTGCGCTTATCCTCGACGCCGGTGCGCGCGGCCTCCATTTGTTGCAGGATCGTTCGCGCATGTGGAAGAAAGGCACGTCCCGCCTCGGTCAGACGCACGCTGCGCCCGAGCCGGTCAAAGAGGCGCGAGCCGAGATCCTCTTCGAGCTTGAGCACCTGTTGCGAGAGCGAGGGCTGCGCGACATGACAGCGCTCGGCGGCGCGGCTGAAGCTGCCGGTATCGGCAATGGCGCACACATAACGAAGTTGATGAAATTCCATAGGAAATGCCTATGCTCCGAATGGGAACTATATATTGGAGCAATCTACCTTCATGATGCTACATTGCGAGTGTGGAGACAAACGCGGATGACCGCGCTGTGAGATTCAGGGCCTGTTAACAGGCTCGTAACCCGTGATGCGTCTAATGAGCGTCACAGAAACTGAAGGAGAATCATGGCAGACGACAATGTAACGTCAAACGGGGCAAAGTGCCCGTTCCATCACACCGCCGGAGAAGGCACATCAAACAAGGACTGGTGGCCGAACCAGCTGAGCTTGAAAATTCTGCACCAGCACTCGCCCAAATCCGATCCCATGGGCAAGGACTTCAACTACGCCGAAGCGTTCAACAGCCTCGATCTGGCGGCCGTAAAGGAAGATCTGCGTAAGGTGATGACGGATTCGCAGGACTGGTGGCCGGCGGATTTCGGTCACTATGGCGGCCTTTTCATCCGCATGGCGTGGCACAGCGCCGGCACTTACCGCATCGGCGACGGCCGAGGCGGCGCCGGTTCCGGCCAGCAGCGTTTCGCCCCCCTTAACAGCTGGCCCGACAACGTCAGCCTCGATAAGGCGCGCCGGCTGATCTGGCCGATCAAGCAAAAGTATGGCAACAAAATTTCCTGGGCCGACCTTATCATCCTCACCGGCAACGTCGCCCTGGAGTCGATGGGCTTCAAGACTTTCGGATTCGCCGGCGGGCGCGAGGACGTCTGGGAGCCGGACGAGGATGTCTACTGGGGCACCGAGACGGTATGGCTGGGCGGCGACATACGCTATGGCAAGGGAAAGCCCGCTGACGAGGGCGTGCTCGTAGCCGACGCGGAGCTGCATGGCAGCGAGAAAGATCGTACCAGCGGCGGCACGAATGAGCGCAGACTGGAGAATCCGCTCGGCGCAGTGCAGATGGGCCTGATCTACGTGAACCCGGAAGGCCCGGATGGCCATCCGGACCCTGTTGCCTCGGCCCACGATATCCGCGAGACATTCGCCCGCATGGCCATGAACGACGAAGAAACCGTCGCGCTGATTGCCGGCGGCCACACCTTCGGCAAGACTCACGGCGCTGCCCCTGCGTCGCATGTAGGACCTGAGCCGGAAGGCGCCGGGCTCGAGGACCAGGGCCTCGGCTGGAAGAACAGCTTTGGTTCCGGCGTTGGCGGCGACGCGATCACAAGCGGCCTGGAAGTCATCTGGACTTCCACACCGACAAAATGGAGCAACGGGTTCTTCAAAAATCTGTTTGAGTACGAATGGGAGCTGACCAAGAGCCCGGCCGGCGCGAATCAGTGGAAGCCCAAGGGTGACGCAGGCAAAGACACCGTTCCCGATCCGTACGACCCGTCGAAGCGCCGCACCCCTTCCATGCTCACCACAGACCTGGCGCTGCGCATCGACCCCGCCTACGAAAAGATCTCGCGGCGCTTCTACGAGAATCCTGACCAGTTCGCAGATGCCTTCGCCCGTGCGTGGTTCAAGCTGACGCACCGCGACATGGGTCCGCGTGCGCGTTATCTCGGCCCGGACGTTCCTGCCGAAGAACTCATCTGGCAGGACCCTGTCCCCGCGGTCGATCACAAGCTGATTGATGAGCAGGATATTGCCGCTCTCAAGGGTAAGATCCTGGCTTCGGGCTTGTCCGTCTCTGAGCTGGTTTCGACCGCCTGGGCGTCTGCGTCCACCTTCCGTGGCTCCGACAAGCGCGGCGGCGCGAATGGCGCGCGCATCCGCCTGGAGCCGCAGAAGGACTGGAAAGTGAACCAGCCGGAGCAACTGGCGAAGGTGCTGAAGACGCTCGAAGGTATCCAGAGCGAATTCAACAAGCAGAAGGGCGGCAAGAAGGTTTCGCTGGCCGATTTGATCGTCCTTGCCGGCGGCGTGGGCGTCGAGCAGGCGGCGAAGAATGCCGGCCACAGCGTGACGGTTCCCTTTGCACCGGGACGCACCGACGCCTCACAGGAGCAGACCGATGCGGACTCCTTCGCTGTACTCGAGCCGTTCGCGGACGGCTTCCGCAATTACCTCAAAGGCAAATCCACCGTATCGGCCGAGGCATTGCTGGTCGATAAGGCGCACCTGCTGACGCTGACCGCGCCCGAGATGACGGTTCTCGTTGGCGGCCTGCGCGTTCTGAACACTAACCCCGGACAGACCAAACATGGCGTCTTCACTCATCGGCCGGAGACGCTGACCAACGACTTCTTCGTCAACCTGCTCGACATGGGTACGGAGTGGAAGCCGGTCTCGGACGCGCACGAGGTCTTTGAAGGGCGCGATCGCTGGACGGGTGAAGCGAGATGGACCGCAACGCGTGTCGATCTCGTCTTCGGGTCAAACTCTCAGCTGCGGGCCGTGTCCGAAGTCTACGGAAGCTCGGACGCGCAGGAGAAGTTTGTCCATGACTTCATCGCGGCCTGGGCCAAAGTGATGAACAATGATCGCTATGACCTCGCATCGCCGAAGGGACCCGGCAGCAATGTGGAGGAACTCGTCGCGGCAAAATAAATCTCCGCAACTCAAGGCCCGCAGTGTTTTCGCTGCGGGTCTTTCTTTTTTGCCGCCCACGCCGGGCGGACAGGATCTGTCCTCAATCGTCCATTAACATGGAAGTGTGGACTTTCAGCTAGTCAGCGACTATAAGCCTCGCGGCGATCAGGGCCGTGCTATTCAGGAACTCACCGAGGGCCTCGGCGCCGGAGAGAAGCACCAGGTGCTGCTCGGCGTCACCGGCTCCGGCAAGACATACACCGTAGCGAAGATCATCGAGCAGCTCAACCGGCCGGCTCTGATCCTCGCGCACAACAAGACTCTGGCCGCCCAGCTCTATCACGAATTCAAGCAGTTCTTTCCCGGCAACGCCGTCGAATACTTCGTCTCCTACTACGACTACTACCAGCCCGAGGCTTATATTCCTTCGGGCGATCTGTACATCGAGAAGGAAGCGACGATCAACGAGGAGCTGGACAAGCTCCGGCTCTCGGCGACACGTTCACTGTTTGAACGCCGCGATGCGATTATCGTGTCTTCCGTTTCCTGCATCTATGGACTTGGCTCGCCGGAAGCTTACTACGGCATGCTGCTGCTGCTCGAAAAAGGGCAGAGAATTCGCCGCGAAGATATCATCAAGCGCCTCGTCGAGATTCTCTACGAACGCAATGATGGCGATTTCCGCCGTGGGACCTTTCGCGTGCGCGGAGATGTCATCGAGATTTATCCCACTTATGACGAAAACGCCTATCGCATCGAGCTGTTCGGAGACGAGATCGAGTCGCTCGCGCAGATCGATCCGCTCTTCGGCTCTGTCCGCGAGAAATATTCCCGACTGCCCATCTATCCCAAGAGCCACTATGTTGTGCAGCCCGAGCGCAAGAAGACTGCGATTGAGTCCATCCTCGAAGAGCTCGCCTGGTGGGAGAAAGAGCTGGAATCGCAGGGACGACTCGTAGAGTCGCAGCGCATTCACCAGCGTACCCGCTTCGATCTGGAAATGATCAAGTCCGTCGGCTACTGTCACGGCATCGAGAATTACTCGCGGCATTTCTCCGGACGCCTGCCCGGCGAGCCCCCGCCGACGCTGCTCGATTATTTCCCGCGCGACTATCTGCTCTTCATCGACGAGTCGCACGCGACTGTTCCACAGGTGCACGGCATGTGGCATGGCGACCGCTCGCGCAAGCAAAACCTTGTCGACTACGGCTTCCGGCTGCCTTCGGCGGTCGACAATCGCCCGCTCAAGTTCGATGAATTCGAGGGGCGCGTGAACCAGGTGATCTATGTTTCTGCCACGCCAGGCCCGTATGAACTCACAAAATCATCCGGAGTCGTCGTCGAGCAGATCATCCGGCCCACCGGGCTCGTCGATCCCCAGGTTGAGATTCGTCCCATTCGAGGCCAGATCGACGACCTGCTCGCCGAGATTCGCGATCGCGCCGCGCGTAACGAGCGTGTGCTGGTCACTACGCTCACCAAGCGCATGGCCGAGGACCTCGCCGGCTATTATTCCGAGGTCGGCGTCCGCTGCCGGTATATGCACTCGGAGATCGAAACACTCGAGCGCGTGCGCCTGCTGCGCGATCTTCGCAAAGGCGAATACGACGTGCTCATCGGCATCAATCTGCTGCGGGAAGGGCTCGATCTGCCCGAAGTCTCGCTCGTCGCGATTCTCGATGCGGACAAAGAGGGCTTTCTGCGCTCCAGCGGCTCGCTGATTCAAACGATTGGCCGGGCGGCGCGCCATATCAACGGCCGCGCGATTCTCTATGCCGATCGCATGACCGATTCAATGAAGCAGGCCATCGGCGAAACCAGCCGCCGCCGCGAAGTACAGAGCGCATACAACGAAGAAAACGGGATCACACCTACGTCCATCATTCGGCCAACTGATATGTCACTTGCCCGAATACTCAAGGCCGACTACGCCGATCTCACCGACGATGCCGATTCCATGCCCGACTTCAAGTCGCAGAACGAGCTTGATGCCTACATCGTCAATCTCGAGTCCGACATGCGCGAGGCCGCGAGGAAGTTTGAATTTGAAAAGGCCGCGCGCCTGCGCGACAAGATCAAGGAACTGCGCACTAAGGAGTTTCTGTTCAGTTAGTGCCTGCAGCTGAAGTCATTACTTCAGGCAAGCAGCAATCAAAACAAAGCCCCGCCAAAGCGGGGCTTTGCGTTTCTCCGCTACGATTGCTATCCAGCTACGGATTCCGAGGCTGACGACATTTCTCTGAATGCATGAGAAGCCGGCTTCGTTGCTCTCACCAGGTGACCAGTCAGATGCTTCGCCGTAAACATTGCGCCATAAGCAAAGCGCGTCAGCGGGCCGAATGAATTCGCGGAGGCCACGCCCACCATGTACAGGCCCTTCACAGAAGACTCAAAGCTCGTTGACAGAACAGGCGTGTCTTCGATCGAGCGAATTTCCTTACGGAGGCTCTCATCGATGAACATCAGCCGTGACATCGCCACCCGGAACCCGGTAGCGCCGATCACGTGATCGACCACCAGCTCAGTGCTGGCGCCATTGCTCTCCGTAAATCTGAGGTGGACCTTGCCATTCTCCACCGAAGCTCCCTGGATGGTCGTGCCTAGGTGCATCGGTACGCGGCCCTCCACCTTCTCCCGAACGAACCATCCCGGCGCAGGCCCGAGATGCCGTTTCACTGCACGGAAACGAAGTTTCGCGGGCAGCTTGTGAAAGAACAGTGGTGCATCGCTGGCCAGCCTGGACTTCCAGCCGAGGCCAAGTCCGGAGCGAGGGGACGTGATTCGCTCCAGCAGGGAACGCCGATCCTTCGGCGGATTGTGAAATGAAATCTGGCTACGCCGGGCCACGAGGTGCACATCGGCTCCCTGCTCATGCAGAAGGGCGGCGATGTCGACGGCAGACGCGCCGGCGCCGATAACGGCGACCTTCTGTCCACGGAACGTGCTCAGATCGCGGTGCGCCGAGCTGTGGGTGACCTGCTCCCGCGGCAGATCCGCGAGAAATGGAGGCAGATATCCGAAATGGGTAATACCGGCAGCCACAATCACCTTGCGCGCATGGACGGTCTGTCCATCGGCGGTCTGCAGCTCAAATCCCGTGGAAGTGCGCTTGACCGAGGTGATGTTGGTTTCTTCCAGCGTCGGTACCAGGCGCCTCTGGAACTCCAGCCCGTATTCGACGAAGGTTTCGCGCGGAACGGGAATGCCTACATCGGAATAGGGCAGGTGCTTCTCGGCACAATAATGGCCCAGGGTAAAGGCGGAATCCGGGTCGTACAGGCTCGACGCAAAGCCGTCGGACTTGAGCAGCATGCCTTCGGGCATCTGCTGGCGCCAGCTGTGCATGGGTGTTCCGAAGATGCGAAAGCTCAACGGAGTTTTCCGCAGGTGTGCGGCGATAGAGAGGCCATACGGACCGGCCCCAATGATTGCAATATCGGTCGAGGGATGATTCAAGGCGCGCTCCAGATCAGTCCAATCTGTTCAAAGGGTACCTTTGGGGGTACCGGTGCTTATAGAGTGCTCTAAAGCGCACTCAATTTGGTATCACCCGAACGGTGACTGTACGATACTTCTTTAGTTATATTTACCGAACGGCAAGGAAATTGCTAAGAATTGTTGATGCGGCTAGAGAGCCATGATCGCCCTGCGGTCCTGCTTGGCGCCACCATGTGGTGGCCACTCTCGGCGCGTCTGGCAACGGCTCTGATCCGCCATGGATGCAGGGTTTCGTGCATATGCCCTCCAGGACACCCTCTAAGATTTGTCGCCGGCGTCGAGCACCTGTACCCGTATCGAGCGCTCGACTCGTTCGGAGCGCTCAAGTCGGCAATCGAGGCTGCGAAGCCCGACATCATCGTGCCCTGCGATGACGCCGTAGTCTGGCAATTGCACGCTCTTCATGCGCGATATCCTGACCTGAGGCCGCTCATTGAGTATTCTCTCGGGCCGTCGGAGATGTATGCGACGATTCGCAGCCGCGCCGGGCTGCTACAGGCCGCGTCGGAGCTTGGCATCCGGATTCCGGTGACCGAGACGCTGGCCACGGAAGACGATCTCAGGAAATGGCGCGAGGCAGGCTCGACAGTCCTCAAAGCGGATGGAACCTGGGGCGGAGCAGGCGTGGAAATCGCACATTCGCCCGATGAGGCCCTCGCAGCTTTTCGCAGGCTGGCCCGGCCGTCTGGAACTGGCCTGTCTCTGAAGCGATTCCTCATCAATCGCGATCCCTTTGCCCTGTGGTCATGGCGGAACAGTGGAACGCCGCAGGTGACGATTCAGCAATTCATCCCGGGGCGTCCGGCCAACACCATGTTCGCCTGCTGGCAGGGAGAAGTCGTATCAATCGTAACCGTGGAAGTGATCTCCGCGCAGGGAGCCACGGGAGCCGCAAACGTCGTCCGGCTCATCGAGAATCCCGAGATCGAGCGCGCTGCCCGTAAGCTGGCGCGGCGATTCATGCTGAATGGGTTTCATGGCCTCGATTTCGTTCTCGAAGAGGCGACCGGTGCTGCGTATCTGATCGAACTGAACCCCCGCTGCACCCAGCTTGGACATTTTCGCCTGCCCGATCAGGGCGACCTGGCTGGCGCTTTCATCGCCAGGGTGAAAGGTGTCGAAGCTCCCTTGGAAGAGAGTCCCATCGTGGGCGACACGATTGCGTTCTTCCCGCAGGCCTTTACTTGGAATCCTCGGAGTCCGTATCTCAGTCATGGCTATCACGATGTTCCCTGGGAAGAGCCCGAGCTTCTCCGGCAGTTGCTGCGCGATCCGTGGCCCGAACGCCAGTGGCTGGCCCGCCTCTATCACTTTTTCCGGTCGTCAAAAAAGCTGACAGAAGTGGAATTCGACGGCCCCGTTCCTGATTACATCGCGCAGAAATTGCAAGATGAAACGATTTTTGCAACCTACCGGGCGGACTGAAGCCCGACCTGCGTAAATTCATGACTGCAAAGCAAAAGGCCCCGCCGCGGCGGAGCCTTTGAATTTACTATTGCCAGCGATCAGTGAATGCGAACATCGCCCGAGCCGGTTTCCACGCGCACCGTTACGCCGCCGCCATTGACGTCGCCCATGATGTGGTGTTTCTCAAGGCTCCCGTGTACCGTGATCGGAGGATCGCTATGAATCGATCCAGACCCGGTGGTCGCATCGAGGGAAAACTTCGCCCCGCCGCCAGTATTCAGCGTAACCGAGCCTGAACCTGTCTCGATCTTCCAGTTCGAGCCGGGCTGGCCGCCGATCTCAATATCGCCGGAACCGGTCTCCGCGAACAAGCCGCCGGTTACGCCCTGCAGCCGGATGCTGCCGCTGCCGGTCTGCGCCTTTACATTGGGAGCCGAGCGCATCTCGGCACGAATGTCGCCCGAGCCGGTCTCTAGCGTAACCTGCCCGCTCAGCCCATTGGCATCGATCGATCCTGAGCCCGTGCCGGCCTTCAACGAGCCGCCAAGATCGGAGATACGCAGATCGCCCGAGCCCGAGTTCGCCTCAAGGTTCGTGCCCTTCGGCGTCGTCACATCGTAATCGATTGAGACATTGTGATAGCTCGTGTGCTTGCCGACGACAATCATGTTCCCGTTCTGCTCGATCGGCGGGTTCGACACGACCTCTTTCACGCGATCCTCGGGAGATCCCCAATCGCCGCTCCAGCGGTTGGCATGCACATGCCCGATGATGTGAACCTCATTGTCCGAGCCCGGCGTCACGTGCACGTAACCGGAGCCTGTACTCACGCTGAGCGTCGGTGTTCCGCTCACGTGTAGTGTCTTATCGAATGTGCCGTCCGCCGCCAGCATCCACGCGGGAGAGACCGCCAGCGCCGCTACTGCTACCCATTGCATCTTCATAATGCCTCCTTAAACTGCATTCCCTCTTGCGATCCGCAGCCTCTGACTCGCGGAGCACGCTACGCCTGGACGCCTGTCCTTATTGCTGCAGGACAACCGTGTCGCCTTCTTTCAGTCCGTCCAGAATTTCGATCCTGCTGCCATTGGAAATTCCCGCCTTCACAGCGACTTTGCGTTGTCCGTCCTTCTGCTTGGGGTCCGGAACGAAAACCGAAGCGTTCTTGTCGGCGTCGTAAACCACCGCGGCGGCCGGTACCGACAGCACGCCCTTATCTTCCTTGATCAGGATCTCGGCATTCGCTGTCATATTCGCCTTCAGCTCGCCGCTGGGGTTGTCGATGGAGACGCGCACTTCGAAGGTCGTCACATTATCCTTCTCCACACCGAGAGGCGCAATCTTGGTCACTTTGCCGTTAAAAATTCTGTTCGGAAATGACTCAACACGAATCCGCGCCGGCTGCCCGAGATACACGCTGCCGATATCCGCCTCATCCACCTTGCCTTGCACATATACCTGCGTCGTGTCCCCCAGAGTCATTACTAGCGTCGCCGTCGAGCCCAGTACCAGGATGGAGCTGACTGCGTCGCCGACCTCGACATCGCGCGAAAGCACGACGCCATCCATGGGAGAAACCAGCGTCGTGTAGCTGAGCTGCTCATTCAGCTGATCCAGACTCGCCTGCGCCTGCTTTACCTGGGCCTGCGCCTGCCGCAGCTTGGCCTGGTCCACGCCAATCTGGGCCTGCGCGCCCTGCTGCTTGTTCTTGTTGGCGAGGTAGTCGCGCTCCGCGTTGTCCAGCGTCTGCTGGGAAACGATCCCCTGCTTCAGCATGGCCAGATTGCGCTCGTAGGTTTCCTTGTACATCGGCAGGTCCGGAGCCTCTGCGTTCACCTTGTCCTGTGCGATGTTCTCCTGGTAGGTGATCACGTTGGCTTCGGTTGAGGCCAGCTGTGCCTTTTGCGCGGCCACCTGAGCCAGAATTTCCTGCTGGTCGAGCTGCGCCAGCACTTGGCCCTTCTGGACATGCTGATTGATGTCGACGTAGAGCTTTTCCACCAGGCCGCTGGCCTTCGACTTCAGCTCGACCTTGGTAATCGGCTGAATCTTGCCGGTCGCTACCACGCTCTTGGCGATATCGCCGCGCGTCACCTTGGCCAGCCGTCCGGCTTCGATCTTTGTTCCACCGCTATGCGCGGCCACGGCGATCCCCGCAGCCAGAATGATCAGCAGCGCAATCCCTCCGATCCACCACCATTTCTTCCTGCGACTACGCTGATTCGCCAAGCAGCTTCCTCCAAAAAATATGCGGGGCCGATTAAGCACTCCTCTCCCGCACAGACGGATACGCATGACATTTGTCATTAGTTCCCGAATGGCAGGGATTAGCCATCAACGATTAGGGATTGGTTGTCGGTGATAGCAGGTTCGATCAAGGTTGACATTGAGGCTGGCCTGGGCTGGCCGTTTAAGTGCTAATCGCCAAAGCCTAATCCCTGATTCTCGGATTCACCACAAGGTAAAGAACATCTGTCGCCAGGTTAACCAGCACGTAGGTAAGTCCAACGGCCAGAATGCATCCCTGAAGCAGAGGATAATCGCGATTGGAGATCGCCGAGACCGTCAGCTGCCCGATGCCCGGCCAGCTGAAGATCTTTTCTGTAACAATCGCTCCGGCCAGCAGCGCGCCAAACTGCAGGCCAACCAGCGTAATTACCGGAATCATCGCATTGCGCAGCGCGTGCCGGTAAACCACGCTCCGTTCGGACAGCCCCTTGGCGCGCGCCGTGCGAATGTAGTCCTGTCCCAGCTCTTCGAGCATCGCCGTGCGCACCATCCGCGTCAGAATCGCAGCCAGCGCGCTGCCCATGGTGACCGCCGGCAGGATGAGATGAGAGATGTCTCCCGTCCCGCTGACCGGCAGCCATCCCAGCTTGATCGAAACCAGCAGGATAAGGATTGGGCCCAACGCAAAACCTGGAAACGACAGCCCCAGCAGGCTGACTACGCCCAGTGCCTGGTCCTCCCATCGTCCGCGATGCAGCGCTGCGGCGATGCCCGCGGGAATCGCCAGTGCAAGGGCCAGTATCACCGCGGCGGCTGCCAGCTCAAGGGTATAGGGGTAGCGCGTCAGCACCAGATGCGTCACCGAATCGTTCAGCCGCAGCGAGTGCCCCAGGTCGCCATGCAGCACGCCCCGCCAGTAGTGGAGATATTGCTGCCTGAGCGGCGCGTCCAGCCCATAAGTGTGGCGCAGCGCGGCGATGTCCGCCGGCCGCGCTCCTTCGCCGAGCATCTGCTCGATCGGATCGCCCGGAACCAGGTGGATCAGCAGAAAGACGATCGACACTACCACCCACACCACGGGTACGGTGTACACCAGGCGGAAGAGCATCGAGCGCAGGGCGCGCGGAATGCGCATCAGCTGGCATTCTCCATAGCAGGATGCTCATGAGCTCCCTCGCTCGTTTCCTGATCCAGCTTCTCGATCCTCACCCTGCTGATGCGGTTTCCATTCATCTCGACAACGGTGAAGCGCCGCCCCTCATACTCGATAGTCTCGCCGCCACGCGGAATCTTCCCCAGCCGAGCCAGCAGGAATCCAGCAAGCGTCTCTGCACCCGCGTCGCGCGGCAGGCTCCAGCGCATTTGCGTTTCCAGATCGCGCAGGTTCACGCTGCCGTCCAGCATCAGCTCGCCGCTGGCTGTCGTCAGCACAGTCTTGGCGGCGACGTCGAACTCGTCTTCCACCTCACCGATGAGTTGCTCGATCGCGTCTTCCACCGTCACCAGGCCGACCGTCGAGCCGAACTCGTCTACCACGATGGCCAGATGCCTGCGCCGCGCCTGGAACTCATGCAGCAGATCGAGCACCGCCTTCGTTTCCGGGACGACCAGCACTTCGCGCATCACCTGCTTTAGCCGCAGCTCGACGAATGGAGCCTCGGCAAAGCGCGTCTTTGCCGAAGCGCGGAAGTGCATCAGCCGCGAAATATCCTTCGAATAAACAACGCCGACAATGTACTCCGGCCCCCGCGCCGGATCGTAGACCGGCACGCGCGAGTGCAGCTCATCCACAATCCGCGCGCTGGCCTCTTCAATCAGCAGATCGAAGGGCAGGGAAAAGATGCGCTGCCGCGGCGTCATGATCTCCCGGGTGGGCACCTCGTTGATCTCAACTGCCCTGTGAATCAGAGATTCCTGATATTCCGGCAGCATTCCCGAGCGCCGCGCCGCCGTCGCAATCAGTTTCAGCTCTTCAGGCGAATGAACCGACCCCTCATGCATCATCGGCGTCCGGAAGAGGCGGAGCACGGCGCGCGCCGAGCGATTCATTAGGCGCACGGCCGGCCGGGTCAGGCGGATAAAGACTTCCATCGGACCGGAGACGGCCACAGCAACTTGTTCGGCCTTGCGCAGGGCCAGCGCCTTCGGCACCAGCTCGCCGAGAAGTACGTGGAAGTAGGTGATGAACGCAAAGGCGATCGGCACCGCAATCAGATGAGCATAGATATGCGAATGCGGCACCCAGACGAGCCATTTCTCGAAGATCGCCGCCACAACCGGCTCACCGATCCAGCCGAGAGCCAGGCTGCAGAGCGTTACTCCAAGCTGCACTGCGGGCAGAAAGTCATCCAGATGCTGCTGCAGGCGCCGCACCAGCCGCGCGCCCGGACGGCGCTGAGCAATGAGCTGTTCAATACGGGTCTCGCGGACACTGACAAGCGACAGCTCGGCGGCCACGAAGAAGCCGTTCGCCAGGATGAGCACCATAATCGCTACGCCGCGAAAGAGCAGGAACTCGAACATCTTGTTTTCAAAAGTTTACAACCAGCAATTGCCGGCAGTTCTCTACAAGCTTCCCATTTCGACACAGAGAGGTTACCGCCGGCCCTGGATGTTCTATACTGCCCGCGCCCAATCTGATTAAATTTGAGACGCTCCGTTCTTCGTCCGCTAAGAGACAAAAATATTAATCAGGAGAAAATATGGGCGCACTCGACTTGCTCCGCAACGACCCTGAAAGCGCTTGCAGGAGCTTTGCCTTCACCGTGGACGGCGGCTCGATGAACTCGAATGCCACCGGGGGCGCGTGTACGGTGACCTGCGAGAAGATCAACGACCAGGTCTACAAGCTCCTCGTCAAGCCGGGAGGAAGCGATTTCTTCTTTCCATACATGAATGCCGGCACTGGAGGAGTCGGCGAATGTATCGTGCCGATCGGCCAGCGCGACGGAACCCTTGCGCTCACCGGCAGCATGAACGGCTGCGCCCTTCAGGTGAATCGAAACGGCTCAAATTTCGTCTTCTATCACGACTCCAACGGCGAATCGCTCGCGAAAAGGGGAAATGTGCCGGGCACTCAGGTTTGCCGCGTCGAATACAAGTCCTACGCCGGCCCTCTTCTGATTGGCGAGAAGAAAGCGGCCGACCTTACCACGGCAAAGGTGAAGACCTATTTTCAGCACTGCATTCTGAGTGTGCATACCGGCGGTAAGTGGAAGGTCTACGTGACTGGCCTCCATACCATGACGCCTGTCAACAACCCGACCAAGCCGCAACTGGCGCCGTTCACTCCCCACCTCGTGCCCTGTATGACGAGCTTCGACGACGCGTAGGCACTCCGGGCGCTTCAGGCCCGTCAACTCTTTTCGAGCATCGCCTGGATCGCGTGGAAATGTTTCTCCGGCAGCTTTCGCTTCTGCATCGTCTTGTCCACGCTGACGTGAACGGTTTCCGCCTCGGCGAGCAGCTGCTCGCCGTCGGGCTGGACGCGCAGAATCCGGTAAGCAAACTTCGTCACATAGCTGCGCAGGGCCGTCACGCTGGTTTCGACGACCACCTCGTCGTCATAGCGCGCCGGCGCACGGTAGCGGCAGGATGCTTCGACGACAGGCAGGTGGCAGTCGTCCTCAAGCTCCATCTGTTTATAGTCGTAGCCGAGCTGGCGAAAGAACTCCACGCGCCCGATCTCGCACCAGACAAAATAGTTGGCGTAATAGACGACGCCCATCTGGTCGGTTTCGGCATAGCGGACGCGAAGCGTTGTGCGGGTGGGCATGAGAAGAATTTATGGATCGGGGCAGTTTCCAGGCAAAGGGCAGCCCGTTGAACTACTCCCCTACGCCCTGAACCCTGAGCCCTGTCTTACGGCTTGAGCTTCGGCAGAATGTTCAACTTGGTCACGTCGTTAAACATGACGAATGCAGCGAAGAGCACCAGCACCACGAAGGCGACCTGATACACCCGCTCTTTGAACTCCTGGTTGAGGTCGCGCCGCAGCGCGCCCTCTATCAGCAGCAGGAGAATCATGCCTCCGTCGAGAATTGGAATCGGCAGCAGGTTGAAAATGCCGAGATTCAGGCTGATCAGCGACATCAGCGCGATAATAGGCTGCCACCCGGGCATCTTCACGGCCTCGCCGGTTTCGCGTGCGATGCCGATCGGCCCGCTCAGCTGCTGCACATTCGAGCGGCGTGTCACCAGCCGCTTCAGCACGTCGACAATATAGCTGGAATTCTGCAGGTTGAAGCTGACCGACTTCCCGATCGCCTGGCCCAGCGGCAGCTGTTCAACGTGGTAGGGTGCCAATGCCGGATGGAAGCCCAGCCGATAACCCATCCGTCCGGTACCGTCATCGCCCCAGATAGGCGTCGCCGTTATGTTCAGCGTCTGGCTCCCGCGCTGGAGGACTAGGTTCGCCGGCTTGCCCTGGGTTTCCTGCAGCAGCGCCATGACGGCTGCGACGGAATGCACGGCCTGGCCGTTCACCGAGATAATGGCGTCTCCGGCTTTCATCCCGGCGTGATCGGCGGGATTGCCCGGCATCACGTCGCGTACGCCAAGCGGGCCTTCCTGCACCCGGGGCAGCAGCCCGACCGAGTCGAGGTCGAAATTCTGGCCCTTACTCGGATCGGCAACATAGAGATCCAGATCCACCTGCTGGGTTTGGCCGCCGGTATTACGTTCGACGGTAAGGGGGACGTAGGAATTCGCGTCGAGCCCGGCGCGCATCAGAACCTGTTCCCAGGTGGGATTCGTGTCTTTGTCGAAGCGCACGATACGGTCGCCCGATTTCACTCCGGCATGTCCAGCCGGGGAGTCAGGCGGCACTACATCGGTGATCGCGGGGCCAGACAGATAATTCGGCACCTCGTTGTGCATCATGAAGAGTCCGGCCATGAGCACGAACGCCAGAAGGAAATTTGAGAATGGGCCGGCCAGCCCGATGAGAATCCGCTGCCAGCGTGGCTTGGAGGTGAACTCGGCGGGGTCGCCGGTACGCGCCTCGCCCGGGGTCTCGCCCGACATCTTCACATATCCGCCCAGCGGCAACAGACTTACGCGGTAATCGGTGTCTCCACGCCTGAAACCGAAGAGGCGCTTGCCGAAGCCGACCGAAAAAACCTCAACCCGCACGCCAAAGAATTTGGCGACGGCAAAATGGCCGAATTCGTGCACGAGCACCATGATGCCCAGCACAACCAGCATAGAAACGACGTCCACAAGAGCGGAAACCATAGATTTCTGGTGAATACCTGCTGCAGCGGACCCGTCAGTGAGCGGAGCGCCGCGTCAGTCTCCTTCTTCTGCGCTCACGGCGTTGACTTGCCTGCCCAAGACGCAATCGACTTAACGGCACACCTCGCCATCTCTCGCGCCCGCTGGTCAAGCGCCAGCACCTCTCGAATGGTCGCGGGATGGGACTCGGGCATTGCCTCAAGTACCTCTTCAATTGTACGCGGTATCGCCGGAAAAGGAATGGCTCGTTGGAGGAATGCCTCCACCGCGACCTCGTCGGCGGCATTGAGGGCAATTGAGTGCGCCCCGCCCCGCTCGGCCGCCTCATACGCCAGCCGGAGGCAGGGAAATCGCTCGAAATCGGGAGGAGCGAAGTCCAAATGCCCGAGTGCCGCCATATCGAAGGTCAGATCCGACTCCACCCGCTCCGGGTAACTCATCGCATAAAGGATCGGCAGGCGCATGTCGGTCACCGAAATCTGCGCCAGGATGCTGCCGTCGATGTATTCCACCAGCGAATGCACCGTCGATTGCGGATGCACCGTCACTTTCACCGCCGATGGCGGAAGGTCGAAGAGCCGGCATGCTTCTATGATTTCCAGGCCCTTGTTGAGCATGGTTGCCGAGTCGATAGTGATGCGCCTTCCCATCACCCAGGTCGGATGCTTCAGCGCCTGTTCCACGGTGATGTGTTCAAACTGGTGCAGCGGCAGGTTGCGGAATGGCCCGCCCGAGGCCGTCAGCCAGATGCGCCGGATCTCCTGCTTCTCGCCGCCGCGCATGCACTGGTGGATGGCGTTGTGCTCGGAGTCGATCGGCAGCAGCGCAACGCCCCTGGCCCGTGCCGCCGCAACCAGAATTTCGCCCGCGGCCACCATGGCTTCCTTGTTCGCGAGGCCGACCGGCTTTCCTGCCTCGACGGCGGCATAGGTCGCCTCCAGTCCGGCGACGCCGACAATCGCCGACACAACAAAATCCGCCTGCGGGATCGTCGCTACTCGCACCGTTCCCGCTGTGCCATGCACCACTTCGATCCCGGTAATTCCGGCCTGCTTGAGGCGAAGCTCAAGCTCCCCGGCCAGCTCATCGGTCGCCATCGACGCTACAGACGGCTGCCAGCGCAGGCACTGCTCGAAGGCTGCTTCGACGTTCCTCCCCGCAGCCAGCGACGCGACGGCGAAGCGGTCGGGATATTTCTCAACGATGCTGAGGGTGCTCTGACCGATGGATCCGGTCGAGCCGAGAATGGCGATCTGCTTCAACTTAGACCACTCAATCAAAAGGTCAGGTCAAAAGGACTGCTGCAAAAGTAGAGCGTACCACAGCACAGGAGCCGCCATGAGCAGCGCGTCGATGCGGTCCAATACCCCACCGTGCCCCGGCAGCAATGTGCCCGAGTCCTTTACGCCTGCGCCGCGCTTGATCGCCGATTCAACCAGGTCGCCCAGTTGCGCCGCGACGTTCAGAACCACCGCCAGCACCAGCCATCCGGTCGTTGAGCCGGGAAACGACAGCAGCGAGGACAGCCTGCCGAAATTGCCTCTCGCCAGCCATCCCGCCAGCAGCACGAGCAGCAAGGCTGTGAGAACGCTGCCCGCGACCGAGGCCACGGCGCCCTCCCAGGTCTTGCCCGGGCTGATCGACGGAGCCAGCTTCCTGCGTCCGAAGGCGCGGCCCACGTAAAGCGCCGCGATATCCCCCGCCCACACTACGAAGAAGAGAAACAGCAGCAGCGAAGGCCCGTTTTCCTGCTCGCTCAGCAGGGGCAGCGTCGTCAGAGGGACGCCAATGTAGAGCACGCCGAAGACCGAGTACGCCGTATCCGGCAGCACCCGCTTGAGCGGTGAAAGAAATGCGCAGATGATGAACAGGGCCAGAGAGAGCGCACCGAGGAGCGGCCCCAGAAAGTCCGGCCGGCGGAAGATGAACAGAAACACCAGCGCCACTGCGATCATCACCGCAATGCGCGGGGTCTTTGCTCCGAACGCGTCCGCAAGCCCGAGATACTCCCACAATGCCAGTTCGGCCACCAGGGCCGCGAACAGCGTGATCAGCCAGAGCGGCCCCAGGAAAATCAGCAGCAAAACCAGGGGAATAAGCACGATAGCGGTGACGACGCGTTTCATCTCTAAGAGAATACACGCTGCTTATATGAGTCTTTGCTTGTTCACATGCCGTCAAAACAACAAGATCGGAAGAGTAGTGTTCAACATCTTATTAGGTAGCGAGGCAGATCAGAAGGAACGCCGAGGAAGCCGCACCACAGCAGTCGGCACACCGGTCAGTTACAGAATCTCCGAGGAAAGCAAATGAAATCGAATCGAATTTTTGTGGCCGCTGCCGTCGCTGGCATGCTGGCGGTTGTTGCACCTGCCTTCGCTCAAGGCTCCGACCCTGTCGATGCTCAGACTGTCATCACCGTGATGGGTAAAAACAACGAAGCTCCAGCACCGTTGCGGGAGCAGGACCTGAAGGTGCAGGTAGGCGGAAAATCCGCGAACATTACCGGCCTGGTTCCGCTGCGCGGCGACCGCGCCGGCCTTGAGCTTGTCGTCCTGATCGACGGGTCGGCCCGCACCAGCCTCGGCACGCAGATGGGAGACATCGACCGCTTCGTTAAGTCCCTCCCTCCCACCACCTCGGTCGCTATCGCTTACATGCAGAATGGCGCAGCTGTCTTCGCCCAGCCGTTTACCGCCGACAAGGCTAAGGCCCTCGAAGCCCTTCACCTGCCCGCCGGTTCACCCGGCAGCAGCGCCAGCCCGTACTTCTGCCTCTCCGACCTCGCGAAGAAGTGGCCCTCGACGGATCGCGACAATCGCCGCGAGGTAGTCATGATCACCGATGGCGTCGACCCATACAACCTTCGATTCGATCCCGAGAATCCCTATCTCGTCTCCGCCATCAACGACTCGATCCGCGCCGGCCTCATCGTCGACTCCATCTACTGGCATAATCAGGGACGATATGACCGCGGACTTTACCAGAACAATTCCGGTCAGAGCCTGCTCAATATTGTTTCCCAGGCAACGGGAGGCAGGGCGTACTGGCAGGGTCTTGGCAACCCGGTCTCTCTCTCGCCGTTTTTCACTGACTTGAGCCGCCGCCTGCAGAACCAGTACGAGCTCGGCTTTGAGGTCCCCGCGAAGTCGAAACCGGAGATCACCACCCTCAAGGTAAAACTCACCATGCCGGACACGAAGATCGACGCTGCGCAGAAAGTCCTCGTCGCACCGGGCGGCGTTGCCCGTCAGTAAGGCCGGCTCGCTCGGCCGGCGTCAGGGGTTCATGTGTAACTGTGACGGGTAAGCGATTTCACCTATGATGACCTCCTGCCCTGGAGGATTCATTGGTAAAGCGATTCTTCGTCGTCTTCAGTTTGCTGGTTTCTGTTCTGCTGATCCCCACGCTGGCCGCAAGCGCGCAAAACTCACGCTGGTCTCAGGAGAAGGCCAACGACTGGTACGCGAAGCAGCCCTGGCTCGTGGGCAGCAATTTCATTCCCGCAGACGCCATCAACCAGCTCGAGATGTGGCAGGCCGACACATTCGATCCGCAGGAGATCGACAAGGAACTGGGCTGGGCCCAGGCGATCGGCATGAACACCATGCGGGTCTTCCTTCACGATCTCCTCTGGCAGCAGGACCCCAGGGGATTCACGCAGCGCATCGACGCCTTCCTCGCCATCGCGGCCCGTCATCACATCCGTCCTGTGTTCGTTCTCTTCGACTCCTGCTGGGACCCGGCGCCAAAGCTTGGTCCGCAGCATCCGCCCATTCCCGGCGTACATAACTCCGGATGGGTGCAGAGCCCCGGCGCAAAGGCACTCGAAGACCCAGGCCAGTATCCGCGCCTGAAGGCTTATGTCGAGGGAGTCGTCGGCGCCTTTGCGAACGACGGCCGCATTCTCGCCTGGGACGTGTGGAATGAGCCGGACAACGGCAATAACAGCTCGTATGGAAGGCTGGACCCAAAGAACAAGACCGAACTGGTGCTTGCGCTTCTGCCCCAGGTCTTTGCATGGGCCCGCGAAGCCAATCCCACGCAGCCGCTGACCAGCGGCATCTGGCAGGGAGACTGGTCTTCTCCGGAGAAGCTCAGCCCGATGGCGCGCCTTCAGATCGAGAACTCCGATGTCATTTCCTTTCACAACTACGGCTGGCCCGAGGATTTCGAGCAGCGCGTCGAGTGGCTGGAGCAATACAAGCGTCCGCTCATCTGCACCGAGTACATGGCGCGTGGCGCCGGCAGCACCTTCGACAACACCTTACCCATAGCGCAGAAGCATCGTGTTGCGGCGATCAACTGGGGTCTCGTTGCAGGCAAGACCCAGACATGGCTGCCGTGGGACTCCTGGTACCGCCCGTACACTCTTGAGCAGCCGACTGTCTGGTTTCACGAAGTCTTTCATACGGACGGCACACCTTACCGCCAGCACGAAATCGACCTCATCCGGGAATTAACCTCGCAGTCGAACGGCGCAGGGAAGCCGTGACGGTCCCCGGCCACGGCCGGCTATTTCCTTGGCTTCCTGGCCGCGGGCTTCTTCGCTTCGGGCTTGGGATGCGACTGAATATCGGTCAGACGAATCACAGCCGCTGCGGCTGAAATCCGCACCTGGTCCTTATCGTCCTGCAAACCGGCTTCCGCCGCCTTTAGCAGCACCGGATCTCCGCGCTTGGCGATTGCGTCGAATGCAGCCGCCCGGACCAGCCACTTATCCTTATTGGCTGAGGCATCCGCCAGTGCGTCGCCGCTCTTGGGGTCTGGATCCTTGGCCAGCATCAGCGCAGCGGCGGCCAGCACCGGCGAGGTATCGTCGCGGGTAACCATCTTGTATCCGCTGATAGGCCAGGCCACCGAAGGGGATAAATCCAACAGCCGCCTGACCGCCCAGTGCCGCCATCTTTTTCGGATCCTTTAACATTTTTTTCTGCTGATCGGTCAGGCTCGTGCCGGTTTTCTGCTCTCCTGTCAGCACCGCGTAGTAGACGTTATATCCCCGGTCGTCGCCCAGCTGAATGAGGGCGTGCGCGGCGGCGATGATCACCGAGGGGTCTGCGTCCTGAAATGCCGCGTGCAGCTGCGTCCTCGTATCTTTTGCGTCCATGTCTCCCAGAGCCTGAGCCCCGGCGGCGCGTACCTCGGGCTGCTTGTCGTTCTCCAATGCCGAAATGGCGGCATCCTCAGCCTTTGCATTGCCGTTGAGTTCTCCGAGTACCCGGGTCGCTCTCACGCGCACGTCCGTGCTGTTGTCCTCAAGACCGGTATTCAGGACCGTCCAGGCAGTCTGCTCAGGAGTCTGGGTCGTCGACGCGTCCTGCGCAATCGAAGATAGTGCGGCAGTGGACAGCACCAGCAGGCAGATGGCGCAAAACACTGATCTCATAATCTCGTCCCCTTTCAAATTGCACGACGAAAGCATTGGAATGATCGCTTTATGGTAGCGGTTTCCGCGTCGTTGAGGAATTTACTGCAGTCTGGAGAAAGGGAAGCCAGTCTGACTACACGCGCTGAGGTATATCGCTGTAGCTCACAGGTCGTTGCTCTGTTTTATCGTCGCTATCGTGGAACCAGCGTGTTCGCCGGCAGGGAAGCCACGTCATCGGACTCCGACCCATCCGCCAGACCGCCGTAACGGCGTTCGCGCTTCTGGAAGTCTTCGATGGCCTCCAGCATATGGATGCCGCGAAAGTCGGGCCAGAGCCGGTCGGTGACGAAGATCTCCGCGTACGCGATCTGCCACAGCAGGAAGTTGGAGATGCGCATCTCTCCCGACGTGCGAATCAGCAGATCCGGGTCGGGCATGTGCGCCGTGTAGAGATGGCGCTGGATGTCCTGCTCGGTGATATCCTCCGCGCGCAATTCTTTTCGCTCCACCTCAGCCGACAGCGCGCGAAACGCATCTACCAGCTCCGAGCGTGAGCCGTAGTTGAGAGCCAGCGTGAGCACCGTGCCCGTGTTGTGCTTGGTGGCGTCGGCCGCCCAATCCATCCGCTCGCGAACATCGCTTTCGAGCTCGTCCGTGCGGCCGATGTATTGGATGCGGACATTGTTATCGTTCATCCGCTGCACATTGTTCGAGAGGTAGGTACGCAGCAGGCGCATCAGAAAGCTGACTTCCGTCTTCGGCCGCTTCAGGTTGTTCTCGAGCGAGAAGGCATAGAGCGTGAGCCACGGCAGGCCGATCCGTGAGGCCGTCTCTACGACGTATTGAACCGATTCGGCGCCCTGCTGGTGGCCGAGGAAGCGCTTCAGCCGCCGCTTGCCGGCCCACCGCCCGTTGCCATCCATGATGATGGCGACATGCTGAGGCAGGCGTGCTGCGTCAAGGCGGCGATAGATCGCCAGCTCGTCGGGCGGCAGTTCATGGACACGGCTGAAATTGAGTGACAACGAGTTACCCTGTCTCGACCGTAGCACGGTCACCGGGGCAGCGCAATCACACGACAGGAGAGATTCATATCAGCTTTCCGTCAGCATTCAGACTCCCTGACAAAGCTGTCACGATGGCGTCACTTTGGGCCGCGTCATGTCAAAACGATCGTGCGTCCGGACATACGTAGGACCGCCCATTCTGCCGATGGCCCTCAATCTATCCGGATCGATCTTGTAGCCGTCAACAACCTCTTCATCCACGTGAAATCGGAGCACATCGCCGAAGATCAGCGTGCCGCCGCCGGGCGGGTCGCCGATCGGCAGCAGCTGCCGCAGCCGGCACTCCATTTGCGCATGACTCTCGCCCACGCGCGGCGGCCGGATCAGGTCGCTGGCGACTGGCGTCAGTCCCGACAGCTCGAACTCGTCCACCTCAGGCGCAACCTCCGCGGAAGTAAGGTTCATCTTGTTGGCGAACTCTTCTGACACGATGTTCACGACGAACTCCTTCGTCGCGACGATGTTGCGCAGAGTGTCTTTCATGGGGGTCTCGCCCTTGCGGTAGGAGCTCACAAAGCACACAACAGGCGGCTCGGCCGTGCAGGCCATGAAATAGCTGAAGGGAGCAAGGTTGCGGACACCCTGCTCGTCGAGGCTGGAAACAAACGCGATCGGGCGGGGAACTACCATCCCGATCATGAGCTTGTAAATATCCGACGCTGAGCTGTTGGCGGGATCGAAGCGAAGCATTGCCATACCAGCTCGATTGTATCGAGCCAGCGAGACAACTAGCTTAGCTACCTTCGCACTTACGCCAGGCGCCTGCGTCCGGAGGCCATCTCGCGAACGTGATTCAGAACCATGGACCGCTGGAAGCCATCGAGCTGCGACACGATTGACGCGATCTCGGCCAGGAACGGGTCAGCCATGATCGCCATGGTCTCCGCCTGTGCGCGGCTTCGCGCATCGCGCAGCAGCGCGCAGATGTCCACCTCGAGTGCAGTCGCCAGCCGCTCGAGCGAAGATAGCGTCGGCATCGCCTTGGCGTTCTCGATCTTCGAGATGTAGGTGCGCGGTACCTGCATGCGGCCCGCAAGCTGACGCTGGCTCAGCCCGCGTGCCCGGCGAATGTCGCGAACCGCGCGCGCGACATTGATTTCGCCTTCGCTTGAGGCAGCATTGGCCGTCGCTACTACCAGCTGCGGCAGTTGCGGCTCGGGTTCTTCGATCTCAAGTGGTTTGTGGCAGCGCCGGCATCGTGAATTCGCTGTCCGGAATTGCACCAGGCTGCAGTGTTCGCAGCGAAGCACCTCGCGTGCTTCAACGGTGGCTAAGATGGTTGCCATATTCTGATACGGAGTGCCAGAGCAAGGCTCTCCAGCTGGTCGGAACAGCGGATTATAGCCGCTATCCTTTCCAACTGTGCTTCAGCTTGCATCCGAGGTATCTTTGTTGTCAAGTGAAAACTGTGAGTCAGCCGAAGAAAACGGTAGAAAACCCGAAAAAACCCAAAATGGAATCTGCTAGGAGGGGAAACCGATGACCCTGGATGCAAAAGACGTGGATGCAAACTACGTCGATGCCAACTACGTGGACGCAAACTATACCCGCACGCGCGCCTGGATACTCCTCCAGGAATGGACGCAATCGCCCAGCCTTCTCAAGCACGCTCTCGCCGTTGAAAGCTGCGTCTGTGCGTACGGCAAGCGCGAGGCCGATACACGCGGCCTCATTGGCGAAGGCCGCGATGCGCTCGTCGAAATCTACTCCATCACCGGATTACTTCACGACTTCGACTACGAGCGTCACCCCTCGCTCGAAGAGCATCCCTTCGTCGGCAACCGCCTCCTCACCGAGCAGGGCTGGCCGGAGGAAATTCGCACCGCCATCCTCGGACACGCCGAATATTCAGGCGTGCCCCGCGAAACTCATCTCGCCAAAGCGCTCTTTGCCTGCGACGAGCTCGCCGGCTTTCTTACCGCCTGCTCCCTGGTCAAACCCACAAAATCCATTTTTGATGTGGATGTCGCCGGCGTGAAAAAGAAGATGAAGGACAAGGCCTTCGCCCGTGCTGTCAAACGCGACGACATTACCACCGGCGCCGCCGAACTCGGCGTCCCGCTCGACGACCACATCGCCTTCTGCATCCTTGCGATGCAGAACAACGCCGATGCGCTCGGCCTGCGGGGAGCGGTGACAACCCCTGCCGAGGGTGTCTCGTAGACCAGGCGAAACCCGCAGCCCGGGAGTCCCGCGGTATGGTTCAGTTGGCCCTCGCCTTGGCTGCCGTACGAGTGAAATAATTCCCGCGCCGGCCCACGCCGGCGAAATCAGGTCTGAGAACGCTCGTTTGGATCGCTCATGCTGCGCTGCATCCGTTATCAGCCGCTCCTGTATCAGCCGTTCTTGCTGGCCTTTTTGATCCCGGCTCTGGCCGGTGCAGCGCCGGCTACCAAAACGACTGAGAACGGCACGACTCCTTTTACGCCTGTCTTCGCGGAGCTGATGGGTTCGCTGGATGCCAGGTCACTAAAGCCAGGCAGCCAGCTTTTACTTAAGGTCAGGGTCGCCTGGAAGAATGACGATTGCCGGCTTCGTGAAGGCGCGATCCTTCGCGGCCATGTTCTCCAGGTGAATCCTTCCACCAGGGAGAATCGAATTTCTCAGATTGCGCTTTCGATCGATCAGGCGGAGTGCAACGGTCCTGATCTGGTCCCGATGTCCCTGTCGGTCGTTGCCATGCTCGCGCCGGATCCAGCGGAGGCTACCAATCTTCAGGCATATGCGCCGCTCGACGCCAGCCCCGTGGCAGCGGGCGGGAGCTCCGCCTCTTCAACCTCGGTGCTGCGCTCGGTTACAGCAGCGGCATCGGTCGCAGAGAATTCCTCCATGCCGGCGGATGCTCCCAAGCGAATCGCGCCGGGGGGCGTGTATGGGCTTTCCGGCATCAAGCTGAGCATCGGCACCGGCCCGCAAGAGAGTTCCGTGCTTCTGGACAAAGGACACAACGTCACCCTGGGACCTCATACCCAATTTGTCATGGTGCCGGCCTCGCTGCTTGTGCACAAGACGGAGACCGGGCTTGCATCGCGGGCGCCTGGCAGCGTGGCCTCGAATGTCAACGGCTCGGCTTCAAATGCGAACGGCGCATCGGCCAGGGCGATGCCCGCGCTACCGCCCGAGCCTGACGTCGAAGTTTGCGCTCCACCCAGCTGCAACACCGTTCTTTCTGTCGACACGGCGACCGAAGCTCACTCTGCGGCAAGCTTCTCGCTGCACGAGCTTGGCTACGCGCCTCGTTCCGGCATCGAGATGGATCGATTTGGTCACGACGCGGCGCTGGCTTACCTCGGCAAGAATCAGCTTCTCGTTACCTTCAATCCTCATACGCTCATCCATCGCGCTTCCAATGAAGGATCTTCCTCCCGAATTGTCCGGGCCGTCCTGCTCGAATTGCCCTCGATGCACGTGATCCGTAGCGTCGACTGGCACCTGCTTGATCGAAAGCAGTATCTCTGGCCGGCCGGTGAGGATCGCGTGCTGGCCCATGTCGGCAACGAACTGCGCGTGTATGGCCCCGGCCTCAGGATCGAACAGCGCATCCCGCTGGACGGGCCACTGGCCTGGGTTCGCGTCGCTCCCTCAAAGAGGAACTTTGTCGTCGGAGTTGTCATCGAGCGTCACTCGCGCGATCTACACGCCCAGTTGGTCGCCGAATCCAATGTAGAGCCCGAGGAAGATGTCGAAACTCGCATCCTCGACGTCAACTTCAACACCATAGCCGCGGCCGTCAGGTCATCGCGATATTTGCCGCCGGAGCTGACCGACGAAGGCGAAGTTGGAATCTACTCGCAGGGCAACAACCGATGGCACCTGGTCGAGCACACCTGGAACCGGGAGTCGCGATCGATCGCTCATCTAATCTCGTACTGCATGCCGCGCGTCTCCAGCATGGAACCCGACCTGCTCTTTGTTCTGACCTGCGACCGCGCCTCAGGCATGAGCTACAAGGTGCTGCGTCCCGATGGCAAGCCTCTGCTCAAGGGATTTTCTCCTTCCGCGGAAGTCGAGCAGAGCGCACGCGGCAGCGATCCCGGGGATACATTTGTGGTGAGCGTGACCCAGGCCGACCGCGCGCTGGCTCCCGGAGAATTCTTCCACCCATTCGATCTCATCGACGAGCAACTCGCCGTCTATCGCGCCTCGAACGGCAAACGCATCTTTGCCACCCGCGTTGACTCGCCCACGCCGGCCGAGCAGGCCTATGCCCTCGCTCCCGGCGGAGGTGAGCTGGCAGTTCTATGCGGCGAGCAGATATCCCTCTACGCGCTTCCCCAGTAAAAAGGATTCCGTCGGCGCCCTCTTACAGTTAAACTACTTCTTTTTGAACATCATTTCCGAACGGCGTATCGCGCGTACGGTGTGGTGGAGGAACGTACGCGTGGGAAGATGGTTACGCCGGGGACTCTGGGCCCTGCTCGTCGTTATTGGAATCGCCGTCATCCTTGGTTTCGTCACCTTCCTCTGGCTGCGGTACGTCCCTCCGCCCTCCCTCCCTCAATCCAGCTTGCTTGCGCCGGTCAATGAGGTGCACGCCACGGCCGGGCGGGGCATCATCTCCATCGCCTGGACGCCCATCCCCAACGCCGTCTGCTATCAGGTGCTGCGCAGCAACCACCCTGACGGCCCCTTTGTCTTCGCAAGTTCCGTCTTCGGAGCCGCCCCGATCTTCGTCGAGCACGCCGTCGAAAGGATTTTTCCCGGCGAGCCCTTTGGCCGCGTGCCGCGCGGGCCGTGGGTCGATTCCGATATCCAGCCCGGCCACACCTACTACTACCGCGTGCGCGCCAACGACGGCAGCGCGTGGAGCCCGGTCGGAGCCACGGTCGCCGTTGCAGCCGCATCGCTCACGTCGCAGGAGCCCGAGCTTCAGATTCGCGTCGACGCTTCGCACAGCATCGGCCCGCTCGAACACAAGTGGGAAATCGCTCTCGGCTCCGAGCACCTGAGCTACATCTTTAAGGGCGACCTGAACGAGCATGTCAAAGCCGCCGGAGCCGGTCTCCGCGCCGGAAATAAGCTCGCCCACGACACCCTCGGCATCCAGTACATCCGCGCCCACGGCATTCTCATGGACGACCCCAGCGTCTACACCGAGGACGCCGCCGGCAATCCCCACTATGACTTCACCAAGGTCGACAAGCTCTACGACATGCTCCGCTCCGACGGCATGAGGCCGTTCGTCGAGCTCAGCTTCATGCCGGCGGCCCTCGCCGCGAATCCCAGCGCGCGAAAGATTTTCAAATACCAGGCCAGTAGTTCGCCTCCCAAGGACTACAGGAAGTGGCAGGCGCTGGTCGCCGCTCTGGCGCAGCACCTTATCGACCGCTACGGCAGGGAAGAAGTCGAAAGCTGGCCCTTCGAGGTCTGGAACGAGCCCGATCTCCGCGGCACCCCCGTCTTCTGGAGCGGCTCTCGCGACGACTACTTCCGCCTCTACGACTACGCCGCCGAGGGCCTCAAGTCCGTCGATCCGAATCTCAAGGTCGGAGGGCCTGTCGCCGCCTTCACCACCTTTCAGGAACCATTCCTGCGCCACGTCACCACGCAAAACTTCGCCACCGGCGGCCACAGCGTTCCGCTCGACTTCCTCGACATGCACACGTATTACCTGCCCGCCTCCGATTACCGGCCTCTCCTGCGCCGTTACGGCCTCGGCAATCTCCCCATCTATTTCAGCGAGTGGGGCATCTCTCCCGAATACGGAGACAAGGTCAGCGACACGGCCTACAGCGCCGCCGCAACCGTCTCCGGCATTGACGACAGCCTCGACCAGGTCACTTCCATCAGCTACTGGACCGCCAGCGACTATTTCGAAGAGAGCGGCGATCCCAAGGCGCTCTTCCACGGAGGCTTCGGACTGATTGGCCTCGAAGGCCTGCGCAAGCCGCGCTACTGGGCTTATTACCTTCTGCACCAACTCGGCACGGATCAGCCTGCCCGTGACCGGTTCGGGAGACGGATTTGGCGGCCTCGTCAAAACCCTCGCCGCGAAGAAATCCGACGGCAGCATCGGAATCCTTCTCAGCAATTCCACACCGCAGCACAGCAAAGCCGCGGGAAGCGCACCGCTCGATCGCCACGTAACGCTTACCATCTCTGGCCTCATGCCTGGGGCGTCATACAGCCTCGAACACGACCGCATCGACAACGACCACTCCAATGTTTATGGAGCCTGGCAGGCAATGGGTAGTCCCAAATGGCCTGATCCCTCACAAATGGCCTTACTGCATCAAAAGGACGCGCTCCAGACCCTGGCGCCGCCGTCGACCGTCATCGCCAACTCAGACGGCGAAGTCACCCTCGACTTTGACCTGCCGATGCCGGCGGTGTCGATGGTAAAGGTGAAGCCGGAATAAGCCACAGATCTTGAAACAAGACTCGCCGCTGCGCCATCAAAACCAGCCCCCGGAAGGCACGAGGCCATTGAGGCGCAAATACGTGACGAGATTGCCGTAATGCAAGGCGTCATGATTTCCGACTTGCGTCAGGATGAACATCTTATTCGTCTTGACGCCAAAGAAGTCCGCCGGGTCATTGAGGTGCGCATCGGTGAAGCCGGAGTACACGCCATCGCAGTAATCGAATGAGCCTTTGAGGTAGGCTATGATCTCGGCCTTTGAAACCTTCGCGGTTGGCGTGGCGGGGTTCGCTGCACCCTTGGCGTTTGAACACAATGTGTACGATATGTCCGCCACATGATTCAGGATTTCGGCAAACGAGCGAACGTCCTTGGTCGGCCGGTAGCTGTACTTGGACTCTGGCATCGCGTCCGCCGACTTCATGATCTTGTCCTGCATATTGCTACGAAAGATGGATAACGTCGTCGTCAGCGGATTCGGCGCCGCAATCGGATTGGGCAGGTTCGGCGAGATTTGGGCGCTGGCCAAGGACGCCAGGACGGAAACAGATACCATGCCGACCGGAACCACGACGCGAGCAATGGATCGGAATATCAACGCGAGGAAAATGCGCCAAGTCCCAACTCTTGTGCGCGTGCAGCAGAGATTTTTGGGGAAGTATTGCATTCGACGGCCTCCTGTCTGGCAAGGTTTGCACGTCAGGTTCCAGTTGGAGCGCTGAGTGCTACCTCTTTGTAGTCAGGAGATAACAAGATGGCGAGGGTTCTGGCCTCTATGCCGCACTGTCCATTTTCGATTAGCACTGTCCACTAGCAGCATTCAGGCAGTGGTCTAGGTGCCGAGTTCCTTCATGACGCGGCCTCGATCGATCGTTAACACACACCGATTTCAAAAATGCGTTAATCTGGCCAGTCCCATATGGCTGAATCAATCTTACCTACACTGAACACTACCCTCGCCTCAAAGCTCGACTCCAGATCCCCACGCGCCCGGAACAACGCCGCCGGGATGCTCGCGCTGGTCGAGCAGATTCGCCGGCAGGAAGCCGTCATCCGTGAGGGCGGAGGCGCGAAGGCTATCGAAGCCCAGCACGCCAAAAAGCGCCTCACCGCGCGCGAGCGCATCGCGCTGCTTCTCGATCCCGATACCGAGCTCTTCGAACTCGCCCTCTTCGCCGCCTTCGAAATGTACGAAGAGTGGGGCGGAGCGCCCTCCGCCGGCACTGTCACCGGCCTCGGACGAGTCTCGGGACGCCTGTGCATGATCATCGCCAATGACGCGACGGTGAAGGCGGGCTCGTTTTTTCCGATGACCGCGAAGAAGGTCCTCCGCGTCCAGCACATCGCCATGGAGAACCGCATCCCCACGCTGTACCTCGTCGACTCGGCGGGCGTCTTCCTGCCGCTGCAGGAGGACGTCTTCCCCGATCAGGACGACTTCGGCCGCATCTTCCGCAACAACGCTGTCATGTCCGCGATGGGCATCCCGCAGATCACCGCCATCATGGGCATGTGCGTCGCCGGTGGGGCCTACCTGCCTGTCATGACCGACCACGTCCTCATGACCGAAGGCAGTGGACTCTTCCTCGCCGGTCCCGCGCTTGTCCAGGCCGCCATCGGCCAGAAATACTCCGCCGAAGAGCTCGGCGGCGCGACGATGCATTCCGAAATCTCCGGCACCGTTGACTTCAAGGAGCCCAACGACCACCTCTGCATCGCCCGCCTGCGTTCGCTCGTTGCGAAAATCGGCCATCGCTCCGGTGCCCCCTTCGACCGCATTCCCTACGATCCCGGCAAAGACGCGCCGAAATACTCCGCCGAAGACCTCTACTTACTCCTCGACCCCGACCCGGCAAAGGCCGCGGCGAACACCTACGACATGCACGAGGTCATCGCCCGCATCGTTGACTGCAGCGAGTTCGATGAATACAAGTCCGAATACGGCCGGACTGTTCTTTGTGGTTATGCCCGCATCGGAGGCCACTCCGTCGGCATCGTTGCGAACCAGAAGCAGCATCAGCCCCAGATCAGCCACACCGGCGAGAAGCGCACCGAGTTCGGGGGCGTCATCTACGCCGAGAGTGCCGAAAAGGCCGCGCGCTTCATCATGGACTGCAACCAGAACCTCGTGCCGCTCATCTTCCTGCACGACGTCAACGGTTTCATGGTGGGCCGCGACGCCGAGTGGAGCGGTATCATCCGCGCCGGCGCGAAGATGGTCACCGCCGTCTCCAACTCCACCGTGCCCAAGATCACCGTCATCGTCGGCGGCTCTTACGGAGCAGGGAACTACGCCATGTGCGGCAAGGCCTACGACCCACGCTTCATCTTCGCCTGGCCCACCGCGCGCTACGCCGTCATGAGCGGAGCCTCAGCCGCGAACACTCTCGTGGAAATCAGGATCCGCCAGCTTGAGCGCGGAGGCAAGAAGCTCAGTGACGAAGAAAAGCAGGAGCTCCTCGCCTCCATCAAAGCCACCTATGACCAGCAGACCGACTGCCGCTACGCCGCAGCCCGCCTTTGGGTCGACGCCATCATCGACCCCGCAAAGACCCGCGACGCCATCCTCAACGCCCTCGAAGCCGCCGCCCTCAATCCCGACGTGCCGAAATTTAATGTCGGGATATTGCAGACGTAACTATCTTGTTCGAACCAGGTTGAATGGGCTATAAAATTGCCGTGCCTTGTAAGGCTGGTAAATGACGATATACCATTCGCTCCTTTCCCGGGGATATTTTCCCAAGGAACTACCGCCTGCATTCTTCACTGAGCAGTTCGCCCAGTATGCGGTCACGAAGGCCGGACGAGCTAATATTGCAAGTTATAAGCCGAACGGTAACTTCACAGAGTGCGCCAAGTACTCACTAGCGCTTCCTGGACTGGAGCGTCGCGAACTCAAAATTCCGCATCCATTTTCCTATTCTCAGATTGCCACATTGTCTTCAAAGAACCTTAGTCGTCTATTAAAGAAGGCAGCGGGCTCTAAATGCTCGATGAGTCGGCCAATCTATTCCCAGGCGAGCACGCGTGCAATCAAACCGATGCTAGGTCCGTCCAACTTGGCACGGGAGAGGGCAGCGGCTCGCGCCGGGGCCTCTTTTTTCTTAGCGTGCGATATTAGTCAGTTTTATCCATCGCTCTATACCCATGCGGTGGGTTGGGCTGTCGACCCCAAGCTCCGAGACAAGAAATTTTGGAAAAGTACAAATCTGCTCGGTAAAAAACTCGATCAAGCGCTGATGGATCTTGACGGAAAAATGAGTCAAGGTATACCAATCGGTCCCGACATATCGTTTCTGTTGGCAGAGGTCGTTCTTGGCCAGGTTGACAAAGCTCTTAAACTACCGGCTGGTCAATCCGTCCGCTGGTTCGATGATTATCAGATCGCATTCGACTCTAGGCACGAGGCAGAGATCACTCTGAAAAGGCTAATAAAAGAACTGGCCCGTTACCGCCTCCGACTAAACCCAAAGAAGACGAGAATTGTAGCTCTACCACGGCCAACTCAAGACGAGTGGCAGGCGGAACTCAGCAAGTCTGGCTCGGGCAAGTTAACTAATCCCCGCGCTTTAGTGAGATATTTCGACATCGCGTTCCGCATCAGAGAAACCCATCCTGATGCCGCTGTGTTGCAGTATGCTCTGGGGACATTATTCAAAATCTCAGCCCCGTCGAGCGACGTTGGGCGTATTGCACAGAGCTGCATTACGCAGGCCCTCTTGAGCGAACCAGGCGTTGCGCAGAAGGCCTTTGCGCTGCTCTCATTCTGGGGAATCAATGGGTTCTCCTTAAATGCAGGGCTCATTCGTCACACGATCGAGCAGCTAATATTGCGCCACGAGTCAAGTGGCCTTAGTAGCGATGTTGCTTGGGCTCTTGCATTTTGTATCAACCAAGGTATTGCACTGGGTTCGAGAACCGCCAAGCATCTATCAATCTTGGAGGACGGTTGTATAGCAATTCAAGCTCTTCATATGAATGCTAAGGGGTTGTGACCTGCCCCGTTTTTCTCAGCCAGCTGTAGCTGGAGTATCTCGATTCAAGTTTGTGGGCGAGTATATCTCGCCGCCGCCGGAGCTGTGGGAAATGTATGGTCCGCCGTCCGATTGCAAGCAGAATCTTTGGCGTCGGTGGATTGGTCTGCGCAAATGTATCCGACCTGTTTGTGGAGCTGAGCTCCTGGCCATGATGGAGTCCGCGCGTCGCTGGTCTACAAAGTGGGTCGAACTTGGATGGGTTCTCATTCCCACACAGACTGGAGCTACGCCGGTTGAGACCGTTCCTCTCACTCATTGATCTGTCTTGCAAACCTGAGGGGGTGAAAACATCGCCGCCGTCGCAGGGTTGGAAAAGTGGGAATCGCGCGTTGTTTGCGGGATTTCCAAACTTCGTGGGAAAGTCGTTGTTTGACTTTTCCAGGAAGTGACTTTTCCAAGCCCGGGTTTCACGCAACTACCAGTTCGGAGGTGCGATAGCGAATGCCCTTGCTCAGAATGGCCCATGCGATCCGCGCCATCTTATTGGCCAACGCAACCACGACAACATTACGGTGCGTGCGTCCAGCCAGGTCAGCGAGCCACGTAGACAAGGCCGACGGGTTTCGTTCCGCTTGCGCCACCACGGATCGGGCGCCATGCAGGAACATACGCCGGAGATAGGGATTTCCTCGTTTGCTGATACCCAGCAGTTTCGTCTTGCCGCCGGTCGAGCACTGACGCGGAACCAGCCCGATCCATGCGGATAGTTCTCGCCCCTTCTGGAAGGTGATGCCGTTGCCAATCGCAGCCACCAACGCGGTTGAAACGAGAGGACCGAAACCAGGAACCTCCATGAGTCGATGGCACGCATCGTCTTCTCTTGCGATGCGTTGAAGCTCGTCGTTCGCCTGCTCGATGCGCCTGTCCAGTTCATCCCATTCCTGCTTCAGTTCCCGCAGTAGTCCATGGAGTCTTGCAGAAACGAAGGCGCCTCCCTCGCGGAGAACTTCCTGTAGTTGCACCATGAGATGCGAAGGGCCTTTCCGAACCGTCATACCACGCTCGAGCAGGAAGCCGCGCATCTGGTTCATGATCGCAGTTCTCCGCGCCACCCAACGATCGCGCACCCGATGCAGTGCCTGCAGATCCAGCTGTTCGTCGGTCTTGATCGGCACAAAACGCATCGTCGGCCGCTGCCCGGCTTCTGCAATGGCTTCGGCGTCGAGGTAGTCATTCTTATTCGTCTTGACATACGGCTTCACATACTGAGCCGGCATCAGTCGCACTTCATGCCCCTGCTCGCGCAACGCACGACCAAGAAAATGTGCTCCTCCGCAGGCTTCCATGCCGATCAGCATCGACGATCGGTTGGCCGTGAAGAGCAGTAGTTGCCTACGGGAGAGTTTTCTACGCAGCACAATCTCGCCGCGCCGGTCCAATCCTACGATGTGAAAGGTGGTCTTACTCAGATCAATGCCGAGGGTTGCGATCTCCATGGTGAGCCTCCTGCACAGCAAAATAGCCCATCCGTTCCTGAAACAAACGGCGGACCATTCCAGTAGGGGGAAACGCTGTTTGCTTTCCACATCTCCATAGCCCAGGGCTCTGCTGAACTCAGCAGGTGTTCTGTAGGCGAGCGAACTGTGGGGTCGCTCGCAGTTGTATTCCTGACGCCAGTTGTCCAAGGTTCTCCGCACATCGTTAAGCGTGCGGAACCAGTTTGTGTTGAGACACTCGTCGCGCAGCCGTCCGTGGAAGCTTTCAACGTGTCCGTTCTGCATCGGTCTTCCCGGCTGGATGTGGATCAGATTGATCTTGCGCTCTTCTGCCCAGCCCAGCATGCGCCGCGACGTAAACTCCGGTCCGTTATCGGAACGCACGCTTTCCGGCTGTCCTCGGTGTTCGATCAGCCGATCCAGTTCTCGTGTCACTCGACCGCTGCCCAGGCCGGTGTCAGCCTCCAGCACCAGGCACTCGCGAGTGAACGCATCAACCACACTGAGGATGCGGATCATGCGGCCGTTCGCCAGTCCATCCACGATGAAGTCCATCGCCCACTCCTGGTTCGCACGTATCAGGCGCGGCTCGATCTGGTGTTCGCGGACCAGCCGTTTGCGCCGGCGCCGCCGCACTGCCAAGCCCTGCTCAACATACAGCCGATACACTCGCTTCACGTTCACCGCTTGTCCGCGACGCTCCAGCACCGCATGCAGTCTTCGATATCCATAGCGCGGCTTCTGTCTGGCCAGTTTTACCAACTCGTCGCGCAGTTCCGCGTTCCGATCCGGCCTGGGCTCATACCGATAGCTGGCTCGATCCACGCCCAGCAGCTTGCAGGCCCTGCGCTCGCTCAGCTGAAATTCGGCTGAGACGAACGCAATGTCCTCTCTCAGACCGGCAAGCTCCAGCCGTTTTTTCGGATGACCGCTTTCAGCGCTTCCTTGTCCAGACTCAGATCGGCAACCAGCGCCTTTAGTCGCCGGTTCTCATCCTCCATCTGCCGAAGACGTTGCGCTTCGCTCACATCCAGGCCGCCATACTTCGCCTTCCAGTTGTAGAACGTAGCGTCGCTGATCCCATGCTCCCGGCAAAGATCCGCTGTCTTGACCCCGGCCTCATGCTGCTTCAGGATCGCAATGATCTGCTCTTCCGTGTACCGGCTCTTTTTCATCCCCAGTCCTCTCCTTCACATTAAGAGAGAACTCCAGTTTCCCCTGGCTGAGTTTTTCGGGGGCAGGTCATTGGCTCCCAAAAGGATTTACCAACAAGCAGATCACTAGGACTGTCGCGAAATCAGATTTGGATCGGGAACACTGGCTCTTGATTTATGAAGGGGTGAGACAAGGCTTTCTCCCGGCCTGTGCTCCCATGGTTTCGGCTAATCATTTGTTTTCGGACCTTCTGGCAAAGAAGGTGGCATTTTACCGGAACTCGCTTCCCGCGTATTCCATGATCGTCCACCCTGGCGGCGCTCCCGAGTGGATGATCAGGGAATGGATGAGCGATAAGACCACGGGAGCAAAGCCTGCTGCACAAGTGGGCGATGTGCCTCCGGTAGTTGGGCTAATCGAGAAAGATCTCGCAAGGCTACGAGAAAAATTGCTAAGTCCCGAAAATACTGTTTTAAACCTGCTAGACATCGAGACAGAAGAATTAGATATTGGGGAAATCTCACCTTATTGGCTTCAATAGGAATTCTGTTCGAGTTCTTCAATAATCACAACATTTCCCGGTCTTGAAGATAGGAGTTTCTGAGAACCGCCTATGATCATCCTCGACAACGAGCACGTCGATCTCCCCACTCCCTACGGACCCATGCGGACCCACATCTTCCGGCCGGTCGCGCCCGGCAAGTATCCCGGCATCGTCTTCTATAGCGAAATCTTCCAGGTCACCGGGCCCATCCATCGCACCGCTGCCATGCTTGCCGGCCATGGATATATCGTCGCCGTCCCCGAGGTCTACCACGAGTTCGAGCCTGCAGGGACCGTCCTTGCCTACGATCAGGCCGGCTCCGACCGCGGTAACAAATGGAAGACCACCAAGGAACTTGCCAGCTACGACGCTGACGCCCGCGCCGCTCTCGACCATCTCAAATCTCGCCCCGACTGCACCGGCCAGCTCGGAGCGATGGGCATCTGCCTCGGCGGACACCTCGCCTTCCGCGCCGCCATGAACCCCGACGTGCGCGCGGCGGCCTGTTTCTACGCGACCGACATTCACACGGGCAGCCTGGGCAAGGGCATGAAGGACGATTCACTTGCCCGTGCCAAAGACATTTCGGGAGAGCTATTGATGATCTGGGGCCGCCAGGACCCGCACACTCTGCTCGAAGGGCGCCTGATCGTGCAGGCCCGGCTGAACGAGGTGGGCGCAAAATTCAGCTGGCACGAGGTCAACGGAGCGCACGCCTTTATGCGCGACGAAGGGCCTCGCTACGATCCTGAACTTGCCCTCCAGCTCTACAGCGTCGTCTTCGACTTCTTCCATCGCCGCCTGGGCTCAGGCGACCAGCCCGCCTGACCTCCACATCGCGCAGAACTAGATTGCGGGAACCGCCGGCCCGCCTCGCTCGTATAACAAGAGAGCGACGATGCACACCCGGGCTTCTATTCCGCTCGTCGAATCACCAGGCCGCAGCGCCCCGCTCCCGCTCCGCATCGGATTCTGGATCTGCACCGCGATCGCCGTCGCCGTAGTCGTCCGACGGATATTCGCACTCGCCTTCCCTCCGCCCTCGGCCCCGGCGCAGCTTGCTGCTCTCGACAATTTCTTCGCATCCCATGCAGCGCTCACGCTGGCGCACATCATCCCGGCGCTCGCATTCGTTCTTACCGCGCCCTTTGTAGTCTTCCGCTCCGCCATCCACGCAGCTGGGCGCAGGCAGCTCATTTACCCGCTGGGAGCTCGTCGTCGGCCTCACCGCCTACGCCATGAGCATCGATGCCGTCGGTGGCTGGATCGAGCGCTCCGCTGTCCTCTTCTTCAACACCCTGTTTCTCTTCTCGCTCCTCCGCGCCTTCCGATACCAGCAGCAGAACCATCCGCCCCGCGAGCGCCGCTGGCTGCTGCGGGCCATCGCCATCCTACTTGGCATAGCGACAACCCGCCCCGTCATGGGAGTCTTCTTCGCGACCAGCCGGCTCACGCATCTCACGCCGAGCCAATTCTTCGGTGTGGCCTTCTGGATCGGCTTCTCCATCAACGTGCTGGTCTTCGAGCTCTGGATTCGCTCCCGCGAGCGCCGCTCCATCTGATCGGGCAGCAATCAGCTGATCGGGACAGCAATCAGCCGGGTGAATGAGTCTTACCCTCTCATTGCTTCAGCAGCTCCTGCGCCACCACGGCAAAGAAAGAGTGGCCAAAGATGGTGGGATGTTCTTGATCCCAGAAGAGGTTCACATAGGGATTGCTGCACACCACCGTCGTGAGGCACGGATCGGTAACGTCGGTGAAACCGTAATGGGCGGGGTCCGTAAACACCGATTGGAACAGGGAGTACGCATCGATTCGGTAGATACGAGTCTGTGGCGAGAACGATTCCAGCAACAGCAGCAGATTGAGCGCCTTGTTGGTTGCCAGCGACGCAGCAGTGGCGAAACTGCCAATCCCCTCAGCCTTCGCGGCCGGCAGTTGGCCAACATCGAGCAGGTTGGATGTAAGAATATTCCTCGCCCCCGCTCGCTCCAGCAGTTCTATGCTCGACGCCAGGCCGAATGCGATTTCGTTGCCGAGCGTCTCAGGAGATCCACCCGTTGCATCAAGAATGTCGTTGCCGCCCCCTTCGACCACGTACAAGGCATTCGGATCGGCCTTGCCGCCGTGCTGGCTGAGATAAAGCTCGACCTGCTGGGGAACGCTGGGAATCGAAAACGCCCCTTCCGGAACGGCAGCCAGGACCATCGCGCCGCCGAAGGCATAATCCGTCCCGCCCCCCAGATACGGTTTGAGCGTTAATCCGTAAGTGCCTGCGAGATGATCCAGCCAGATGGGCCCATTCGAGAAGCGCCCCTGATAATACGGAGCAGCCGGCTTGGCGCCTCCGGTTGCGATATAGATGTTGCCCACATCGCAGTAGCTGTCGCCAAAAATGTAGATGGCATCGAATGTAGTCGGGGTGGCATGGGATGCCAGTGAGAAGCCAAAGAGCGCTACAGCAACTGCCGAGGCGCGCAGATTCGTGAGGATTGGCATGATTCGATCTCCTTTTCGCATATCAACCAGATCCGGGAAATGTCCTGCATCAAAACGGCAAACGTCCAGATTTCGGACGAGCGCACGTGGCGACTAATGTAGCCGACCGTCAGTGCGTTTGGGTAAGGATTTCGCGGTTCTCACCAAAGTTTTCCGTCAGATTTGAAAGTCGGCCCCGATACCTCCTCGATTCCCCTGGGTCGCCAATCCGGCTTTTCATCGCCATGCACAATCTTTCCGCGAGGTATCCTCAACCCATGCCTGTCGCCACAACCACGGTTCGCGAAAAGCGCCCGACCGCCTCCCGCACCGCGCCCCGCAGGCGCAAAAAGAAGAAGAGCCCGGGCTTGCTCGCCGCCTGGTGGCCGCTCTTGTTGGGAATCGCCGTCACGCCTTTTGCTATCCACGCCGCCAGCATCATGGCGCTTGCCGGACCGAGCGCGCTCACGACCCTTTATCCCTGGGTGGTTTTGCTGAAGAGCCCCGCTCTGGGCCTGAACAATGGCTTCGGCGAGAATTTGTCGCAGTTGCTGATGTATGTTCAATTTCCGCTTTATGGACTGCTGATGGCCCTGATCCTGCGCGCTAAATCTTTCTGGATCGCGCTGATCTCGGCGGCAGGCGTTCACTTCGCGGCGGTGCTTGCCGTCTTGCTGACCTCCCGCTCACACGTGTAGCCTCCTGCCATGCCCGAAGCTGTCAAGCTCATCGAATGTCCCCGCGATGCCTGGCAGGGATTGCCGAAGCCCATCCCGGTAGAGGTCAAAGCCGAATATCTGCGCTCGCTCATCGATGCCGGCTTCCGGCACATCGATGCCGTCTCCTTTGTGTCTTCTGCGGCTGTCCCGCAGATGGCCGACTCCGAGCAGGTACTCAATTTCCTTGCCGCCTCCGGCAATGACGCGCCAGACGACGTTGAGATCATCGGCATCGTCGTCAACAAAAAAGGAGCCGAGCGCGCCATCGCCACGGGAGCCGTCTCGACTCTCGGCTTCCCGTACTCTGTCTCGCCCACATTCCTCCAGCGCAATCAGCGCCAGACCCCCGAAGAATCCCTCGAAGCTCTCGACGCCATCGGTGAAGCTGCCTACAAGGCGGGCTTGAGCGTCGTCGTTTATATCTCGATGGCCTTCGGCAATCCTTATAACGATCCGTGGAGCGCCGATGAAGTTATCGCCGCCTGCGACCTCCTTACCGACAACGGCATCGAGCGGATCTCTCTCGCCGACACCGTCGGTCTTGCCACGCCCGAAGCCATTGACGCACTGGTATCTGCCGTCCTTCCCACGCTGGGCGGCAACGTCGAACTTGGAGCCCATCTTCACGCCCGACCCGACAACGCCGCCGCGAAAGTGGCCGCCGCCTATACCGCCGGCTGCCGCCGCTTCGACACCGCTCTCGCCGGTCTCGGCGGCTGTCCTTTCGCGCAGGACACCCTCGTCGGCAACCTTCCCACCGAAGTCGCACTCGCCGAGCTCGCCCGTCTGGGCGCTGCCGTGCCGCCGCTCCGTCGGCTCGACGACCTGCTCACGGCCAGCCGTTCCATTCAGGGAAAATTCGATTCAATGGCACAATAGTCCCATGTCGGGCGTGTAAGCTTTTGGAGTAACATCGTCTGTTCCTGCCTCGGAGGGCATGATCATGCGGCGCTACGGTACCCTGCACACCCACTCGGAAAGCGGCATCCTCACCATCACCATGAACCGGCCGGATAAGCGCAACGCGCTCAATCCCGAGCTGATGGAGGACCTTACGCACGCTTTCCTCGCCGCCGGAGATAACCCCGCTTGCCGCGTCGTCATTCTTACCGGCGCCGGATCGGCCTTCTGCGCCGGCCTCGACCTCGATCATCTCGAAACACTGCGCGCCAAAACTTACGAAGAGCACTGCATCGATACACAGCGCATCGCACGCCTGCTGCGCACCCTCTACGACACCCCCAAGCCCACTATCGCCGCCGTCAACGGAGCCGCCATCGCCGGCGGCATGGGTCTCGCCACTATCTGCGACTTCACCCTCGCCATCCCCGAGGCCAAATTCGGCTATACCGAGGTGCAAATCGGCTTCGTTCCCGCCATTGTCTCGGCCTTCCTCCGTGGCCAGATCGGCGATAAGCGCTCCCGCGACCTGCTGCTCACCGGCCGCCTTATCAAGGCTCAGGAGGCATACGATCTCGGCCTCATCACCCGCGTCGTCTCCGAGCAAGACCTCATGGTCGAGACCAGGCGGCTTGCTTGCTCGCTCCTCCGCAACAGCCCCGCCGCCATGCAGGCCACCAAGCGGCTCCTCAGCGAGCATTCCCACCATCACCTTGATCAGGAAATGGAGTCTGCCATTGCCGCGAACGCCGAAGCCCGTACGACCGAGGACTTCAAGGAGGGCATCAGGGCTTTCCTCGAAAAGCGCCAGCCCGATTGGCCGTCACTGCATGGCGAAAAAGCGTCATCGGGACACTGAATGCCACACCATCGAAATCGGCTTTCGATCGTGCTGGACAAGATTTGGAAAAGAGGAGAGAGTGGATCGGTCAGGTCGGCAGAGACGGGCGCGCCCACAGCGTGAGAGCATTCAAGCGCACCCTCTCCGAAATGAAGTTCCTTCCAGGGAGAACCAGCCATCCGGAACTCTATATCCCTAAAGACGGACGTCCCGCCGGAAAAGACGCATTGGAAAACGCATCGGCAGCGTGGGCCGTTAGCAGGCCCTTAATTCAGCGGGCCGCCCTCCCGAAAGGTAATCGTCAGATCGACGATGTGCGTGTCTTCGTTCTCGTATTGCTTGTACGAGGCCGACCACCCATCCAGAGCGCGCAGGTTGCTCCTGTTTCTATTCAGAAAGCCCGGCGCGATGGTCGCGTCGTACGCGTCGCCTTCCTTCATCGGCCAGTACTTGAGCACGAGCGCTTTTCTCTCATCGTCGAGACCCGCCAGCGTCAGCTTGCCCATGTGGTACACCGGTCCCGGAACGACAGTAATCACGTAACTCACCGTATCGGCCGCGCGGTCAAAATGCGCTGTGCGGTCGAATGTTGGAGTCGCCTCGATACTCGCCCTTAAATATCCCCGCGCTTTGTAGGGCGCCGCGATCTCCGCCATCGTCGCCCGCAGCAGCTCCTCGTTGGCCACATCGCCGGCATGGAGCTTCGCCCGTTTCGCGAACTCTTCGGGCGTCATCAGCACGTCGCCGGAGAGGGTGAGGCTGCCCACTCGGTATTGTGCGCCCTGCATGATCGTCGCGCTCAATGGCACCTCGACCTTCCCGCCGGCAACCTGCGGCTCACCATGCGCAAAGCTCTTCATCGCAAAATCCAGGTATCCATCCCGGTGATAAACCGCCCGCAGAGCCGTCTGCAGCATGGCCTCTGTCGCTTCGTTAAACTCCTGCCCGACAGCTGCCTTCGCAATCGCATCCACCGGTTCGGTGAACGCGCCTCCCGCGCCGGCAAACTTCACCTCCGCGATCTGAACCGGCGGAGACTCGATCTGGAACTCCACCCCCAGCTTCTTTCCGGACGCGTCGTTGCGCGGCTGCGCGGAGATTTTCGCCTGCACGCCCTTCTCAGCCACGAGAGCCGTGAGCGCCGCCGCGATCTGTTGCTGTTGCCCGCTCTCCGGAATCACCTTGCCGTGAAACAGCGGAACTCTCGCCGCAACCGCCGCCGTCAGCGTCTTTGTGTCCCACCAGGGAAAATTCGCAAAGAGAACCGGCTCTGCCCCTTCCGCTGGATTGAGGGTGAACTTCAGCTCGGAGCCGTCGAAAGCGAAATTCACGTCGGCGAAAAGGCCGGTGTCCGAGAGCTTCTGTGCCGCAGCCTGAATTTCCGGCTGGTCCACCGGCACGCCTGCCTTTAATCCGGACGCGGCCAGCAACTCCGCGTCGCTGGCAGCCGGATAGCCGCTGAAGGTGATCTTCGATACGGTGAATTTTTGCGCGGTAAGCGCCGGCGAAAGCAAAAGACAGCAGAAAAGAGGAAGCAGAAAACGCAGCGATCTTGCAGGCATGGCGTTAACGATAGCGGCGAAGCGGTCCCTTCCGCCAGAGGAAAATCGTCAACACGCTCGGCAAATGCATTCTGGCGGTCAGCATCATGCCAGGCCGTCAGAGAATGTTCACCGCCCGTGCCGCCAGCAGCGCGACCGCCGCGAGCGAGATGAATGCTTGGATCATTGTCATGACCTTGGCCCACCGGCGAGAGAACGGGAGTATCTGTGGGTGAGAATGCCGTGCTGGTGTTGAAAGCGAGAAACAGGTAGTCCACAAAGCCTGGGCTCCAGCATTCCTCGCCCATCTCGCGCTTGGCCTGCTGGTCGAGCATCATCTGAGGAAACAGAAAGGCGCCGTCGGTGTGAACGCCGCGCAGCTCGCGGGCCCGCGGACCGCCCGCGTCCAGCCGCCAGTACCATGATGCGAAAACGATGATGTTGGTGAACCACAGGGCGGCGGCCGAGCGCAGCATGTCCAATGGTTGCTGCTTGTGAGCCGGCAACGCCGCAACCAGCAGGCCCAACGATAAGACCATGTCCGCAGTGACGATGCCGGTCACGACATAGCCAAGCACTTTGTTTAGCGTGTACAGTTCGCGATATCGCGCCCAGACGATGGGAATGATGAGCGCACCCACGATCACCAAAAGCAGCCAGTCAGGACCGAGTGAGAGCTCGGAGGGAAGCGCGAGTCTTAACCCGCCGGCGGCGAACAGGGCGAGCATTGCCGGCCAGCGCGGCTCCAGCCGCCCCTTCGGCGGTTTCGTCTCGGGTTTCGCCACGCGCGTTGTATCTGATTCGGCAGCGCTGCTCATTGTGAATCCAAGACTTCAGACACCGGGCTCCGCTTGCGCTCTGTTATACACGACGAGTTGAAAAGCAAGATGATCGAGTCTCGCGGCCCATCGGCAACCTCAGCGTGGCCAAAATCAATAGCTTTGTATCAGGGCATGGCTTCAGCCATGCCAAAAGCTTGAAATCAATCCGGCTTTAGCCGCTGAGGGATTTTCCTTTCAAATTGACCCGCTACCGAATTACCTCAAACTTGACAAGTATAGACAGGTATACAGAGACTGCTTGAAGACCAACAATTGACTTCGGAGGATGTGGGCGCGTGATCCATCGCTTGATCGCAGCAGGGGGAGTTCTGAGTGCCGTTTTGATGACTTTTTCCGCCAATGCGCAGACTACAAATGCTGCGTTTGACAATACCCTGATGCCGCAACCGGCACACCTTACGGCTAACGCTGGCACGCTCGCACTAACCCCGCAATTTACGGTTGCCGCCGATAAGTTTCATGACGCGCGGCTCGATGATGCAATCGGCCGCATGTTGGTCCGCCTGAGAGCCCAGGCAGGCGTGCAGATTGCCATTGTTCCCGGCGCAGCACCTGCCACTCTGACCGTTTCCGTCGACGGCCCCGGGGAGGCGATTCAGGGTCCGGACGAAAACGAAGCCTATTCGCTGGAGATAACCCCCAATGGAGCCCATCTCAAAGCGGCGACCGTAGTAGGGGCCATCCACGGCCTCGAGACGTTTCTGCAGTTGGTGCAGAACGATGGGACAAGCTACTTCCTGCCTGCCGTTTCCATCGACGACTCGCCCCGCTTCCGCTGGCGCGGGCTGATGATTGACGTCAGCCGGCACTACCAGCCCCTCGATGTGATCAAGCGCACGCTGGACGGCATGGCCGCCGTGAAGATGAATGTTTTCCATTGGCACCTCAGCGACGATCAAGGCTTCCGCATTGAGAGCAAGATCTATCCCAGGCTCACCGGCATGGGCTCCGATGGCCTCTATTACACGCAGGATCAGGCCCGCGAGATCGTCGCCTACGCCCGCGATCGCGGCATTCGCGTCGTGCCCGAGTTCGACATCCCCGGTCATGCGCAGTCGTGGATGGTCGGCTACCCGGATCTCGCCAGCGGCACCGGGGCGGATTACGGCGGCCCGTACCAGATCGAACGCCAGTACGGCATCTTCGATCCGGTAATGGACCCGACCCGCGACAGCACCTACAAGTTTCTCGATCGCTTCATCGGCGAGATGGCGGAAATCTTCCCCGACCCCTACATGCACGTCGGCGGAGACGAAAACAACGGCGTGCAGTGGAAGAACAATCCGCGCATCCAGGAATTCGCGAAGAAGCATGATCTGAAGGACACGGCTGCGCTGCAGACGTACTTCAATCAGCAGTTGCTGCCGATTTTGAAGAAGCACGGCAAGCGCATGGTCGGCTGGGACGAGGTCTTCGCGCCCGGCCTCTCGAAAGATGCCGTGATCGAATCGTGGCGCGGCTTCGACTCGCTGGCCGCCAGCGCCAAGGCGGGATACGACGGCATTCTCGCGCAGCCCTACTATCTCGACCACATTGACTCCGCGGAGCGGCATTACCTGGCCGACCCGGTGCCGGTTGGCACAACGCTCACGCCCGACGAGCAGGCGCGAATTCTCGGCGGCGAAGCCTGCATGTGGAGCGAGCACGTATCCCCGCGCAGCATCGACTCGCGAATCTGGCCGCGCACCGCAGCCATCGCCGAGCGGCTGTGGTCGGCGCAGAGCGTCAACAATGTCGACGATATGTACCGCCGTCTTTGGGTTGAATCGCTGCGCCTTGAGGCGGTCGGCCTCACGCATCTCTCCGCCGAAGACGTCGGCCTGCGGCAGTTGGCTGGGACGGCCCGGATCGAGCCTCTCCGCGTGCTCGCGAGCGTTCTCCAGCCGGTGGGCTTCGACCAGCGCTATGAGATGCAGCATACGTCGCAGCTGACGCCGATGGACCACCTGATCGACGCCGTGCGCCCCGATCCCCCGTCGCGTCACGAAATGCAGCTCCTTGTGAAGACGTACCTGGCGAATCATGATCCCGCCGCGCGCGCGGAGCTGGCGTCTATCTTCGAGAGCTGGATCGCGGCCGGTCCGAAGGCGCAGGCGCTCATGACGGCAGCCCCGCTCCTTCGCGATCCCGCGCCGCGAGCGCAGCAGCTTACGGATTTAGGGACTGTGGGCGTCGAGGCGCTCCAATATCTCGAGAACCATGAGGCTCCTCCTGGGAAATGGCCACAGGCCAAACAAGAAGTCATCGACGAGGCGCGCAAGCCGGTGGGACTGGTGCGTTTCACCGTGCTGGAGCCACTCGGCGATCTGGTCAAGGCGGCGGGAGGGCAGTAGTTTACGGATGGACAACTCGAAGGCGGAGATGCTTTTCGAAGGCATCGAAGTCGCGGTCACGATGAAGGAGACTGTGTCCGGTCTCAATGCAAAACGTCGCAATGAGACAATCGATGGTCTTGCGGACAGTGTGACCGCGAGTCCGCAGTATTCGGTAGTTTTGAGCTGAGGCCACAGCCAGCTCTACCCCTCCGGTCTCAAAGACTTCGAAGCTCAGGAGTCGTCTTTGTACCCGCCGGAATGCCGCATCATCCCGGATGCCCTGCAGTACCTCGCAGAGGATGATGTCGGTTAATCCGAGGCGCTGCCGGCTTACCTGGCTATCGAGCCACAACGTTTCCGGATTCGTGATTCCGCCTAAATAGTCGATCCAGACCGTGGTATCTATAATGACCATCCGGCTCTACGGCTTAACCCGCCCGAGCCTGGATTGGTCGAGGTCGCCCTCCCATTGCACCTTCCCGCGGAGTTCGCGGATGCCTGTCTGAGCGTAGGTCTTCACCAGAAGCTGCAAACCAGCCTCAACAGCGGCCTTCTTCGTGCGAGCGCCGCTGTGCCGCATTGCTTCCTTGATCAAATCGTCATCAATCTCGATATTTGTACGCATAAATTATATGTGTAAGAATCTCACATTTATGTGTATGCCTCAAGAGGCGAGTAGTACTTACAAAACGCAACAGCCCCACCCTTCACAGACTTCATCGTGAAGGATGGGGCCGTTATCAAATCTAAATCAACATCAGCCCCTGCCGGACTCGATGGCGCGCTCGATCTGTTCGGTGCCCAGGGCGCGCTCGGCCTGCCCGGTGGTGATGGGCGGAGCCAGCGGCCGGATAATGGCATACACCACAGCGGCCAGCACCGCGCCTATGAACGGCGCGACAATAAATAGCCACAATTGCTGGAGTGCCCATCCCCCGACGAAAATAGCCGGACCGATGCTCCGCGCAGGATTCACCGAAGTGTTCGTGATAGGGATGCTGACCAGGTGAATCAGCACAAGTACCAGGCCGATAGGGATTCCGGCAAATCCAACCGGTGCCGCGATGTCAGTCGAGCCGAGGACCGTGAGCACCAGGAAGGCGGTCAGGACGACTTCGGCCACCAGGCAGGCGCCCAGGGAGAACTGGCCGGGCGAGTGCATTCCATAGCCGTTGGCCCCCAGCCCGCTCACATGTGCTGCGTAGCCGAAGGGCAATCCTTTGGCTACGAACAGAATCGTTCCCGCAGCGATAATCGCGCCGACGACCTGCGCGATCATGTAAAGCACTGCGTCTTTCGCGTCAATCTTTTTGGCGATGAGAATGCCGAGCGTGACAGCGGGGTTGATGTGACAGCCTGAGATCGGCCCTACCGTATAGGCCATCGCCAGCAGTGACAGGCCGAATGCGAAGGCGACTCCCACCTCATGAATATGACCGCCCGCGAGCACGGCACTGCCGACGCCTCCGAATACCAGCACAAACGTCCCGACCAGTTCCGCAAAATACTTCTTCATATGCTCCTGCCTTTCGTGAGGGGAAGTTTTACGGCAAGGAGACTATACGCTCGTAATTAGCGTCGGAACATCAAAAAAGGGGGAAAGAGCGCGGGTCTTACCCTGCGGCGACCTCGGCATAGTGTTGCCGGTACCACTCCACAGTTCGGCGCAGACCTTCCTCAAAGCTCACCGCAACCCGGTAGCCGAACGCCTCTCTCGCGGCACTAATATCCGCCAGGGAGTCACGAATATCACCGGTGCGCGGCGGCCCATAGATTGGCTGCTGCTCGAAATCGAGAATCTCGGCCAGGATGCCGAAGGTCTTGTTGACGGTGTGGCGCTCGCCGCACGCAACGTTAAAGACGCGCCCCGCGATCTTCTCCGCGGGAGCCGTCATGGCCAGCAGGTTCGCCGATACCGCATTGTCGATAAAGGTGAAGTCGCGGCCCTGCTCGCCGTCTCCAAAGATCGTGGGCCTCTCGCCGCGCATCATCTGCAGCGTAAATTTGGCCATTACACCACTGTATGGCGAGTCGGGAACCTGGCGCGGCCCGAAAATATTGAAGTATCGCAGGCAGGCAGTCTCAATCCCGTAGACCTGCCAGTAGCTCTTCATGTAGAACTCACCGGCGAGCTTCTGCACGGGATACGGCGCGATCGGCATGGGAACCATCGTCTCCACGCGGGGAAAGCCCGGCTGATTGCCGTACGCCGAGGACGAAGCTGAATAGATGATGCGTTTGACCCCGGCTGCGCGCGCCCCCTCCAGCAGATTGAAGGTGCCGTCAATGTTGGCGGTGTGGCTGGTCCTGGGATCCTTTACCGAGCGTGGTACCGACGGCAGCGCAGCAACGTGAAAAATATAGTCGACCCCCTGGCACGCCTCGGTGACAGCGGCGGCATCGCGCAGGTCGCACTCCAGGAACTCAATCCCGCTGCGGAAACCGGAGATGTTCTCACGTTTGCCGGTTTCGAAGTTATCGAGGCCGCGGACTGTATCTCCCGGGGCGAGGCTTTCAACGAGCTTTTCCGTAAGCGAGGATCCAATGAAGCCGGCGCAGCCGGTAACCAGGTAACGAGACATTACTTTCATGGTAATTGGCTTTACCGCAATGGGCGATAGCGGCAAATCTGCCGGGAGATTAGCTTCTAAGGCATACTGAAAAGGACATGAGCGAAATCTCTCCCTTCCGGCTCGCGCCTTACTTCCGCACTCGCATCTGGGGATTCCACGATCTGGCGCCCTGGTTCGACTACAAGACTGACGGCGAGCCGATCGGCGAGGTGTGGCTCACCGGCGAGATGTGCAAGGCGGCGACCGGACCCTTCGAGGGGGAAACGCTTCGCGCAATTACCGATGCCCACGGGCCTGAGCTGCTCGGCTCCGCCCTTGGCGACGGCGAATTCCCACTTCTCATCAAGATGCTCTTTCCCAAGGAAAAGCTGAGCGTGCAGGTGCATCCCGACGACGCGATGGCGCGCAAGTATGGCGAGCCGCGCGGCAAGACGGAATGCTGGTACGCTCTCGACGCCGAACCCGGAGCTACTGTGGCGCTGGGAATTCGCGCGGGAGTTACCGCCGATCAGGTTCGCGCCGCCATCAAGGCCAACACCCTCGAAGATCTGCTGGAGATGGTTCCCGTCCAGAAGAACGACATGCTCTTCGTCGACGCCCGCACCGTGCACGCCATGGGTCCGGGCGTCGTGATCCTTGAAACTCAACAGACCAGCGACCTCACTTACCGCATGTACGACTACGGCCGTCCGCGCGAGCTCCATCTGGAGAAGTCACTCGAAGCCATGTGCGTCAAGACGCGTGCCGGGAAAATTCCGCCACGCTTGGTGAATGGCCATTCCGTGCTCATTGACGAGAAGTATTTCGAGATCGAGCGCTGGAGTCTCACTGCCGGCGACGCTCCCGATGCGCTGACCGCTGAAACCGGTGCGGTGCAGATATTCTTTATCGCCGATGGCTCGGTGTGTGTCACTGGCTCCGGCGAGGCACTTCCGGTGCGCCGCTTCGAATTGTTTGTCGTTCCTGCTGCGGCACACGGCGTCAAGATCAATGCCGAGTCACAGGCCGAAGTCGTTCGCATTCTGCCTAAAGCTGTTTAGAGCAAATAGTTGCCGATCGCGAGTTCCCGGTCCCCGGAACCGAGCTGCGTATGGATCACCGGGAACTGCCGGCCGGGGACTAACAACTGGAGACTCTTTTGAAGATCGATTTTCGTCCCATCATTCTTGCGGGAGGTAGTGGCACTCGCTTCTGGCCGCGCAGCCGCAAAGCGCGCGCCAAGCAGGTGCTGGCGCTCGATGGCGAACGCACCATGATCCAGCGCACGGTCGATCGGCTGCGTCCGCTGGCGCAGCATGAGGACTTCTGGGTAATCACCAACAGCCTGCTCTCGGAGACGATCTGCGGGCAGCTCGATACGGTTCCTGAATCACAGGTGGTCTGCGAGCCTGCCGCGCGCAACACTGCCCCGGCGGCGGGTCTGGCCGCTTTCCTCGTCGAGCGCTCTGCTCCGGACGCTGTGCTGGGTATGTTCCCCTCCGACCACGTGATCGCCGACGAGCCGGCGTTTCTTGCCGTGATTCAACAAGCCGCAGAACTCGCCGCAGCCGGCGAGAACATGGTCGTACTTGGAATCCAGCCCACCCGCCCCGAGACCGGCTATGGCTACATCGAAACCGGAGAGGCCTTTACCGATGGCATTCTTCGCGTGCGCCGCTTCACCGAGAAGCCTAACCGAGAGCGTGCCGAGGAGTTCGTCGCCGCCGGGAACTATCACTGGAACAGCGGCATCTTTGTCTGGAGAGCCCGCACCCTGGCCAATGCCGTCCGCGAGCACCTGCCCGAAATGGCGCCCCTGCTCGAAGAGATAGCTGCCGCGTACGGCACGCCGGACTTCGACCGCGTCTTTGGCGAGCTCTATCCACAGTGCGAAAACATCAGCGTCGATTACGCGATCCTCGAGCCGCGCTCGGCCAAAGGCGAGCACCGGTCGAATCTGTACTGCATTCCATCACAGTTCGGCTGGAACGACCTCGGCTCATGGGCAGCGCTCTACGAGCATCAGACTGAGCAGCATACAAACACCGATGCTCACGCCAACGTTAGCGAAAGCGCAGGCAGCGCGGCTCTCGATGCCCGTGGCAACTATGTGTACAGTCCGAAGAAGTTCGTTGCCATGGTGGGCGTGCACGACCTCGTGGTCGTCGAGACAGACGACGCGCTGCTTGTCACCACGCGCGAACACTCGCAGGATGTGGGTAAAGTGGTGAAGGAACTGATCAGCCGTGGACGTGCCGACCTGGTTTGAACGAGAGAAGCCCCTAATATACTGAGACTCACTTAATCCATCATAGGTAGGGGAAACCGCGATGCGGGTGGCAAAAGAGCGGGGCAAGCAGTTCGAAATAAAAACGATCGAAGAGCAGCAGCGCGAAATAAGGAGTGAGCAAACTCGCGAGAGTGTGCTGGAAAAGCTACGAAAGCTCCGCCGTCCTTTTCCGCCTGAGTTCGGGTTCGACCGAGATGAAGCGAATGCTCGCTGATCGATTCTTTCCGAGATATGTAGCTCTTCCACCCGATGGAATGCACCTGATCTCGAAACTCCCTGAGGAGAGCCATGGGCAAATCTTCTGTAGTTAAGTTTGGCACCGACGGATGGCGCGGCATAATCGCCGACGACTTTACCTTTGCAAATGTGCGCATCGCGGCAGCGGCAATCGCGAACTACCTTCACGCGAGCTCGGATCCGAAAGAGGCCGCGGCGAAAGGCGTCTGCATCGGCTACGACACGCGCTTCGAATCGCCGCAATTTGCCCGCGCCGTCGCCGACGTGCTTGCCGCATCGGGAATCCCGGTGAAGCTGGCCAGTCGCATCACGCCCACCCCGGCGCTGTCTTATGCCGTTCGCGAACTGGGTGCCGCCGGCGGCGTCATGATCACGTCGAGCCACAACCCTTTTCAATGGAATGGCGTGAAGTACAAAGCGTGGTACGGCGGTTCGGGCAAGCCTTCGATCATGACGGCGATCGAGTCCTGGCTGGACAAGCCGCTCCCTAACGCGCCCGCTCCTGCTCCTATCGTCGAGACGGACTTTGTGCCCGACTATCTCGACGCGCTTCGCCGCTTCGCCGACCTCGACCTGATCGCCAAATCCGGGTTCAAGTTCGCCATCGACTCTATGTACGGAGCCGGCAGCGGCATCCTCGCGGGCATCTTCAAAAGCATCGGTGTCGACTACGTAGAGATTCGCGCCGAGCACAACCCGCTCTTTCCCGGAATCAACCCCGAGCCCATCGAGCCGCATGTTCGCGCCCTCCAGGATGCTGTCATCGAGCACAAGTGCGACGCCGGCCTGGTGACTGACGGCGATGCCGACCGCATCGGCGCCGCTGACGAGCATGGCAACTTCGTCGATCCCCACAAAATCTTCTCTATCCTTCTCGAATGGGTGCTCTCGCGCAAAGGCTGGCCCGGCGACGTAACCCGCGCCTTCAACACCACCTGCATGATCGACCGCATCTGCGCGCGCTACGGACGCAAGCTGCACGAGCATGGCATCGGCTTCAAATTTGTCGTGGACCTCATGCTTGAGAAGGACATCGTCATGGGCGGCGAGGAATCGGGCGGCATCGGCTTCTCGCGCCATCTTCCCGAGCGCGACGGCCTTCTCAATGCCCTGCTTATCGCCAATGTCATGGCCGAAGAAGGTAAAACTCTGGGCCAACTCGTGGCCGCGCTGCAGGAAAAATACGGCGAACACCATTACGGCCGCATCGACCTGCACATCGCCGACGACCTGAAGAATGCAACCATCGCCCGTGCCCGCGCCGGAGTGAAGGAGTTCGCCGGGATGCCGGTCGAGAGTATGGAAACCCTCGACGGCATCAAGTTCTACCTCGACAATCCCGAAGCGAAATCGAAGCCGAATGCCGCGAAGACATGGCTGCTCCTTCGCGCTTCGGGCACAGAGCCTCTGCTGCGCATTTACTCGGAGTCATGCTCGAAAGAATCCGTTACAAAGTTGCTCGAAGCCGCGCGCGCATTCGCGATGTCAAGCCTGAGCTGAGGATCGACGGTTATCAGCGCAATATTGTCGGTCAGCGCTACCATGGAAGCCAGATCACCTCGAGGTCCAACCCATGGCCGAGACCGTGCCCGCCTATCCCTACGAAACCCGCCTGAACATCCTCTATCCGGCGATGGAAGTCATCGACATTAAAGCCATCGCCGACGCCTGCGAATACAAGTGGTTCAATCAGACCCTCTGCCAGGTGAACAGCTCCGTCGTTCGCATAGGTGTGATCGAAGGCGAGTACCACTGGCACAAGCACGACGAAGACGACGAATTCTTTTATGTCGTCGAAGGGCTACTGCTCATCGATTTCGAAGACCGGACAGTTGAGCTCTCACCGCGACAAGGCTACGTCGTTCCGCGCGGCGTCGTCCATCGCACCCGAGCCCGGCAGCGCACCGTCATCCTGATGGTCGAGAACGCGGGCATCATCCCGACAGGGAACTAGGATCGATTCGCTCTATGCCATATTTATGGCATAATGAAACCAAATGAAGCAGGAATCAGTCCGTACCACCATCGACATTCCCGCGCCGCTCTATCGGCAATTAAAAGAGCAGGCTGCAGCCAGCGGGAAGTCCGTCCGCGAATTGGTATTAATTGGCGTGCAGGCTGCAGTTCTCGAACGGAAAAAGCCCAAATCGCGACGTGTAAAGTTTCCGCTTATCGTATCGGATGGCCCAAAGATCGATCTCACGAACGAACAGATCTATGAGCTCATTGAATTTCCTTGACTCCAATGTATGGTTGGCACTTTGTGTGAACCGCCACAGTCACGCCGAACGCGCTAGGTTGTGGTTCGAGAATGCCGGAAGCGAAAAATTCTTCTTATGCCGATTTACGCAAGTCGCTGTTTTAAGGCTTCTAACCACCGAAGGTGTGATGGGGCCCGACACGGAAACGATGGCGGGCGCTTGGAAGCTCTTAGACCAAATTCAAGCCGACGATCGGATTGAGTTTCTCTCCGAGCCCGATGGGCTGGATGACGAATTTCGGGTAAGGTCAAGGCTTCCTTCCCGCTCTCCCAAAGTTTGGGCAGATGCGTATCTTCTGGCCTTTGCAGCGACAGCGGGTCTGAAACTTGTAACTTTTGACCGAGCCTTGAAAGCCAAAGGCGTGGATATCCTTGTGCTCTGAGCCGCTCCTTACTTCTCGCTGCTCGGTGGCATCAGACCCTTCAGCCTCATGTACAACGCGAGCGTGGCATATTGCTCGTTGTCGTGCGATACGTTGGCCCACGCGAATCCGATGCGCGTGCGGGTGACCGTCCCGAGGGTCAGCATCTGCAGGACATTTTCGTCTGTGAGCGACGCATAGGCCTTGTCGCATTCGGCGTAGGAAGCCTGCAGCGCGGCCACGATCGCATTCTTGTCGGCAGTCTCTGGCGGCACTTTGGGCAGCGCGTCCGAAGCAGTTCCGTTGATCGTACCGCAGTATCGCAACTGCGCTTCGCTGATGTGGTTCACCACGCGCGCAAATGTCCTGATGTCCGGGGTGGGCCGGAAGGAGTAGCTCTCCGCCGGCATCTTGTCCGCGGCCTTCAGAATATTGGCCTTCAGACCGTTGTAACTACGCTGCACATCGGCCGCCGGGCCAAGCTTGATCGGCGGCGGCGGGGTCGCCGGAGCGGGGGCCTGTGCCGCGGCGAGGGCGACGCTTAGGATGACGAAGGCTGCTGTGGCCGGATAACGTAACGCAGAATGACGGAGCACGGGACGTTCCTCCGCAAAGATCGTACCAGAGCTGGCCGGTGCGGGGCTTGCTGGTACTCTAAGCCATCCTGTCACCGTATTTTTGCGTGACCGAGCGGACGCCGGGCGAATCCAAGGTGTATAAGGCTCAATGAGTACACTCCGAGAGATTTGAGGCACGATTTATGAGCACAGCTACCGCAGCCCCCGCCACGCCCCTCACGAAGCTCTCCGCTTGGAAAGCCCTCACCGCTCACTATGAAAAGATCCGCAGCCAGCACCTGCGCGAACTCTTTGCCAGCGACCCTGACCGCGGCACCCGTCTCACCGCCGAAGCCGAGGGCATCTACCTCGACTACTCAAAGCACCGCATTACCGACGAAACCATTAAGCTGCTCCTTCAACTCGCCGAAGAGAGCGGCGTAAAGGCTCGTCTGGACGCGATGTTCAGCGGCGAAAAGATCAATATCACCGAGAAGCGCGCCGTCCTTCACGTCGCATTGCGCGCGCCAAAGGGCGAAAAGATCGTCGTCGACGGCGAGGACGTCGTCCCCGCTGTGCACGAAGTCCTCGACCGCATGTCGGCTTTCTCCGAGCGCATCCGCAGCGGCGAGTGGAAGGGCCACACCGGCAAGACCATCAAGAACGTCATCAACATCGGCATTGGAGGCTCAGACCTCGGCCCGGTCATGGCCTACGAGGCGCTCCGCCACTACAGCCGCCGCGACATGACCTTCCGCTTCGTCTCCAATGTGGATGGCACCGACTTCGCCGAGGCCACGCACGATCTCGACGCCGAAGAGACGCTCTTCATCATCTCCTCGAAGACCTTCACCACCCTCGAAACGATGACCAACGCTCACACCGCGCGCGACTGGGCGCTCAATAAGCTCGGCGACGCGAAGGCCGTTGCCAAGCACTTCGTCGCCGTCTCGACAAATGCCGAGGAAGTCACGAAATTCGGCATCGACACCGCCAACATGTTCGGCTTTTGGGACTGGGTCGGCGGCCGCTATTCAATGGATTCCGCCATCGGCCTCTCTACCATGCTGGCCGTCGGCCCGGACAATTTCCGCAAGCTCCTCGCCGGCTTCCACGCCATCGATGAGCACTTTCGCACTGCGCCCTTCGAAAAGAATCTGCCTGTGCTGATGGGCCTGCTCTCCGTCTGGTACAACGATTTCTTCGGCGCGCAGACCGTTGCCGTCCTGCCGTATGACCAATACCTCAAGCGCTTTCCGGCCTATTTGCAGCAGCTGACCATGGAGAGCAACGGCAAGCACGTTACGCTGGCGGGCGATCATGTCGATTACGAGACCGGACCCATCTTCTGGGGCGAGCCGGGAACCAACGGCCAGCACTCCTTCTACCAACTGATCCACCAGGGCACGAAGCTCATTCCCTGCGACTTCATCGGCTTCGCGAAAACCCTCAACCCGCTCGGCAACCACCACGACCTGCTGATGGCCAATGTCTTCGCGCAGGCAGAGGCCCTGGCCTTCGGCAAGACTCCCGAAGAGGTCAAGGCCGAGGGCACGCCCGACTGGCTTGTCCCGCACCGTGTCTTCGAAGGCAACCGGCCCACCAACACCATCCTCCTCGACGAGCTCACGCCGGAAGCGCTCGGCAAGCTTGTCGCCCTCTATGAACACAGCGTCTTCACCCAGGGGGCCATCTGGCAGATCGACTCCTTCGACCAGTGGGGCGTCGAGCTGGGCAAGGTTTTAGCGAAGAAAATCGTCAATGAGCTCGAAAGGACCGACCCCGGCGGCAAGCACGACAGTTCGACCAACACGCTGATCGCGCGGTACAAGAAGCAGCGCGGCTAAAGCGCGCTCTAAGCATCGTTTACTCGGGGACGGGCCATGGCTCGTCCTCGAAACTTTTTTGCCTTTCCAGGGTTCTAATAGGTAACGCTTCATCCCGTTTCTGCGTCCATTTCAGTAGTGCCTGGGCGCAGGGCAAAGTTCACGAAGCACAGGGGTTGCACGACATGAGTTCCCATCGTAGCGACAACAGCAAGCTCTTCCGGACAGCATCCGTCGGGTTGCTGGCTGGTTGCCTATGGTTTTCTGCCGGTTCTGGCGCACTTGCCCAGGACAATACCGCTCCTCCTTCGGCGCAGCAAATGGCGCGCGCCGATGCCGATATTCAGTCCGACGTAGGCTACGGGCTCACGCACGAGGCCACTTTGAAGGGCCAGCAGATCACTTGCACCACTGCGAACGGCATCGTCACGCTCTCCGGCACCGTCCAGACCAACGCCCAATATCAGCAGGCGGAAACCGTCGCGGGTAACGTTCGCGGTGTGACCGGCGTTCTCAACCATATCAAGGTGGCCGATCCCAACTCGCCCATCCCGCCGCCTCCGCCGGACACGGCCGACACTCTGGCACCCGGCGCTGACTCGGCACAATCGAACGTTCCTCCTCCTCCTCCCGACATAGCTCCGAACGCGCAGGCCGCCCCTGACCAGGCCCCGCCTAACCAGGCCCCGCCTCAGCCGTATTTTGGAGCAAGGCCTCCGTATCAGCCGCAGCAGGGTGGAAACTATCCTCCGCCCCAGCAGGGTTACTATCCTCCGCCGCAGCAGGGCTATAACGCCCCACCCCCCAGCGGCCCTGTGACCATCCCCACCGGAACTCTCCTGCGTGTTCGTCTGAGTGAGACGCTGGACACAGCCCACCTCAAGTCGGGGACCTATTTCCAGGCGACCGCCGCCAACGACGTCTATCAGAACGGCGTGCTCGCTATCCCGCGCGGCGCGGTCCTCCAGGGACAGGTCATTCAGTCGAAAAACGCCGGCGAGCTAGGCGGCTCGGCTCAACTCCAGCTTCAGATCGACAGCGTGAATCTCGGCGGCACAGTCTTTCCGCTGAGCACTGATGTCTGGTCGAACAAGGGCCCGAACAAGGCCGGATACACGGCAGCGAACACCGCTGGCGGCGCGGCTATCGGCGCCATCATCGGCGGCATTATCGGCCGCGGAGCGGGTGCGGCTATCGGCGCCGGCATCGGCGGCGTTGGCGGACTGGCTGCTTCCTCGGCTACAAACGGCCCGCGCCTGATCCTGCCGGTCGAATCGCAGGTGGATTTCCACCTGACCGCCCCGGTCACGGTGCAGCCCGTCTCTTGGCAGGAGGCGCAGCGCCTGGCATCGAGCGTGCCGCAGCAGCCCCGGCTGGTGCAGCGGCCATACCCTGCGCCTGTCTACCTGGCGCCATATCCCTATCCATACGGCCCTTACCCGTACTAGGACGAGCGCGTCTACTGGAGCCGGATCTCCATCGCAGTGCAAAGGCCGGGTGGCAGCAAGCCGCCCGGCCATTTTCTTTCTGCGCGAGCCGTGCAATCGCTGTGCTACCATCTCGCTCGCGTCGGCTCTCAACCTCCGGCACTTAAGGAGTCACTATGCGGAAGACCACCATCGCGCTTACCATCGCCGCCTTTCTGCTGGCATCGCTCCTCGACCTGCACGCCGGCACGCTCGCGGGCGTGACCCTCCCCGATACCATCCAGGCCCGAGGCAATCCGCTGGTGCTTAACGGCATGGGACTGCGCACCAAGTTCGGCTTGAAGATCTACGTCGCGGGACTCTATCTCCAGCAGAAGTCCTCGGATCCGGCCGCTATCATTAACGCCGACGCGCCCAAGCGTATTGTCATGCAGTTCACCCATGGCGCGAGCAAGAGTCAAATGACCGATGCCTTCAACGACTCCTTCAACGACAACGCGCCCGACGCCAGGGCCGCGCTGAAAGCCGACGTCGACCGCTTCCTCGGCCAGCTTGACGCCGTCCACAGCGGCGACCAGATGGTCTTCACCTATATCCCCGGCACCGGCACGATTTTCGTCCTCAATGGCGGAGAGAAACTAACTATCCCCGGCCCGGCCTTTGCGCAGTTGCTCTTTTCCGTATGGCTCGGCCCCAAGCCGCCGAATCCCGAACTCAAGAGCGGACTTCTCGGCCAGTAGCGGCGCGGCTCCGGCAAAACATGCTCGTCTTTACTTCTTGAAAACCTCGCCGACCCACTCCTTCAGCTTCGTCCATTTGTCGGAGTCGAAGTATTTCCCGGCCACGTCCCGGAACATCTGCATCGTCTCCGGAGAGTAGTCGTTGAGAGCCACCGCTTTGTGCAGAATCGGATTCACCCGCTTGTAGCGTTCCTTCAGCAGCTGGCCCGTGAGCAAGTCATTGCTGCTCGAACCGCCGTCGAACAGGGCATTGAGAATAGGGAAGGGCGGCGTCGGCCCGGATTGTTCCAGCCATGCCCAGTACTTCAGGCCATAGCACAGCCGCGTTTCCTCAGTAACCTGCATCGATGCCGCCGAGACTCCGGTGCCGATTGACAGCAGCACAATGTCGTCGAGCGGATGACCCGCATCGATGGCGCGGCCGACGGCCAGGGCCGCTGGGTTGTTGGCAAAGAGTCCGCCATCACTGCACCATCCGAACTGGGGATGATAATAAGGCGGAAAGTACACCGGAGCAGCCGCGGTGCTGAGCGCTGCGTCATAAAGATAGGTGCTGCTTCCGGCCGAGCCTGGGAAGCTATCGATCACCAGCGAATTCCATGAGACTGGATCGGCCGCTGGGTCGCAGAGCTGGAAGGTCGCCACCATCGCGTTGTTGGGGTTCAACGAACTGAGCAGCGGGTTGCCCGGAATGAAGCTTTCGATCACGGTGCGCAGCGACGGCTTGCCGATATCGTCATAGAGCACCTGCCAGAGCTCCTTGAGTCCCGAGATATCGGCTTCGATAGCTTTCTCAATGTCGCGAATCGCGAAATCACCCGGCGCAGGGAAGAGGCATTTTATCTGCAGATCAAGGGAGTGAAAGATATCCGCAGCCTGGTTGGCGTAAAGATCCACAATGCTTTCGATGCTCTTTCCCTGCGCCAGCGCCAGCGCGATAAGGCCTCCGGTCGAAGTCCCGGCATACAAATCGATCTTCTGATTGCCCGCTCCGAAGATGTCAAGCTCTTCGTTGAGCTTCTGCAGCAGCAACGAAGAAAGATAGCCGCGTATCCCGCCGCCGTCGCAGGAAAGAATCAGAAACTTTGCCATGGGGGAAATCCTCGCTCTGTTGGTGGCCGTTTTACTCAGGGTTTCAGCACACACTGCGTGAGGAGAGAAGCATAACCTCCGTCCCGGTCGAAGGCAATCGTGGCCGCGTTAATTCTGGCCTGGGGCGAGCGGGGGCTTTCGAGATCACCGTTTATGATGAAAGAGTGCCAGTTTCTACCCTCGAACGGAAAAAGTCGGCGACCTTCTCCCGGCGCGATTTTCTAAAGCTCGGAGGGGTTGCGGCGATCGGCCTGCCGCTGTATGCGGGGGAGGTCTCGCGCCACGAGATCAGCATCGAGCGCCTGACGATCGCCCTGCCGCGACTGCCCGAAGCCTTTCGCGGGCTGAAAATCGTGCAGATTTCCGATTTCCATTATGCCGAATACACCGAGGCCTTCTTCATCCGCAAGGTCGTTGAGCGCGTTAACCAGCTGAAGCCCGATGTGGTGGCCATGACTGGCGACTTCATCACCACGGGTTTCTGGTCCAGAGAGAACACGGTGCGTTTCGCCGGTGAGTGCGCGGAGATTCTGGCTCGCGTCGAATGCCCGCTGCGCTATGCGGTGCTCGGTAACCACGATTGCTCTATCAAGCTCTACTGTCAGACGGTTACCGATGAGTTGAACGCGCACGGCATTTCGGTGCTCAAGAATCTGTCGGCTCCGCTGGAGCGCGACGGAGCCCGTCTATGGTTTGCCGGTACGGGCGACGCCCTCAACCGGGACTTCAGGCTTGATGAAGCGCTTCCTGCGGCCAGGAGCGCCGACGAGCCTGTGATTCTGCTCATGCACGAGCCCGACGTTCTCCCCGAAGTGGCTCGCCACGGCGTTGACCTTATGCTTTCCGGCCACACCCACGGAGGCCAGATACGCATCCCGTTCCTGCCTGCCATGTTCCTGCCCCAGCTCGGCCAGGATTACGTCGAGGGTCTCTACCGTCTCGGTCCCACACAGCTGTACGTCAACCGCGGCGTGGGCACCGTGAACCTTCCCTTCCGCTTCAACTGCCCGCCGGAGATCACTCTGATCACGCTGGCGTGAGCGGCCAAGTCAAAACAATCAGGTGTACTGTCCGTCTTGACCGGCTTGGGAACCTGCAGTGGAATCTGCAGGGTTCCCAGCCGCCCGCTGGTCATATCCCACACGGCGAGATACAGATATTCGTCGTTCTTTTTCAGATTGAGGCGCTTGAGTCAAAGGCGAGCTGAACTCCGGGATGCTGCCGGACCGCCTCCTCGTCCAGTGCATCTTCACGCGCTCCGCGTGAGCATCAACTGCACGGCCCTCGCTGTTCAGAACCACCGCCGCGACCCCGAAGGTCACGTTCCGGACCTCCACCGATCGTCTGCTGCGTAACGCGCGTCGAGCCGGGATCGAATATCGAACAGAGAACTGAACCGTTCCCCTCTTTGGTGGGCGGCGACTGGATGACGGTACGGACGGGGGTGGAGGTATTACCGCCGGGTCAGTAGCCGGCAGCACCCTCGCCTGAAAAATGATTGGCGGCTGCGCATCGCCGGCAGTTCAATCTTCTCGCCGTCCGGCAGCAGCCGGGTTCTTGCCCGCGTCTTCTGCGGCTGCTCGGCGCCTCCCGGGCTCCCGTCCGCAAAATATCCGCGGCGGTAACTCAGCTGGTAGCCATCTATGTTCAGTTTCACGCGAACCTTGTGCCACTTGTTGTCAAATGCAAGTCTTGCGGTGAATAGGTCAGCGTGTAGAAGCTGCCGTCGGAACTGAGGCATGCGATTGGCAATTTCCTTCAGGCCGTTGTAGTTGTAAAAGGCTTGCCCTCCTGTGGCCTTGGCGGTCTCGTTCATCACCGTGTGCTGTGCCCACATGCCCGGACCGCTGGTAATGGTTAGACCGCGTGCGTCGATCGGATAAACTGCAATTCGTTCCTGCTCAAGTTCATCATAGAGAGCGCGCCAGGCGGCGGGATCCTCATATACATCGGCGTTCTCGTTCAAATAAAGCGTCGATCCTCCGGAGAACCAGAGAATATTCTTGCGCCCCGGCAGCTGGCTGAGATATCCCGCGATCTGGTGCAGCGTATCGATATCGCTCAGGTATTCGCGGCCAGTGGGTTCCATGCGCGGGATCGCCTTGCGCAAGGCGGCCAGCAGCAGCGCACGATCGGAGGTGAAGTTCTGCACCAGAAAACACCCGTTTGCCGGCGCGCAGATAGATTGCCAGAGGCTGGCCATCCGGCTGTTTCTTGAAAAGATTTGTCAACTCGTAATAGAGGTACATCTGATCGGTGATTCTCAGGTTGGCAATGTCGATGATGACGACATTCAGTACCGGCGGCAAGCGCAGGATGTAGTCGTTGCTATAGACTCCCGCCGGCCCCTTCGCGGGTTCCATCGTTGTCGCAGGGGTGCCGGAATGCTCTTCAAAGGAGCCGATCGCCTGCGGTTGGTTGTTGTCGAAGATCTGAAAGGCTGATTCGGGAAGGCTGTGAACAGGATTGCCATTGCGATCGGTCACCGTTACGTCGGTCAGCACCACGCGCGAGTTGGCTTGAATCGTGTAGGGCTGGCTGGCCGGCGGCTGGTTCTGAGATTGCGATGCAGCCGTGAAAAAAGAACCCGAAAGCAGGAGGACTGGAACCGTCAACCGGAATCGCGAGAGCATCGGCTCACCAGGGGCTACGTACAACAGGGTTGACGGATCAGCGCTTCGGTAAGTTGCTGATCGCGAAGATGAAACTATTTGGTAGTGTCTCAGTTTGAAATCCACGCTCGTGATGGAAGCCGGACTTGTCGATCACGTCTGGACACTGGAAGAGATTGCACTCCTTGCGGCATAATACCCACTGCATGAACGACAAGCCTTTGTGCCTACTGATGGCGGTTGCTCAAGCGTATTTTGCAGTTCGACTTCTTCGCCATCCGCAAGCTGCGAAGGACGTTATTATCCGGCTGAAGACAATCTGGGCGAAATTGCCTCTGTGGTTCTATCGAGGACTGGGCTTGGCATGCACTGGCGCTGCAATCCTGTTCTTCTATAAGTTTTTACAAACCACCGCTCAAACTGAGACACTACCAACTATTTCCCCACTCACTCTGCTCGCGCTTCGTCATTTATACTGAAAAGAGCTTCCTGTCAGCATCAGGAAAATCTCCTCGCGCCGCCTGGCCAAGGGCCGGCAACTCACCGCGAGCGTAGCTCAGTAAAGGTCGTCACTCATCCATGATTCGCTTCCTGCAAAAAGACAACCGCCTCACCAAGTTCATCTTTATCGCGATCATCTCCGTCGCCTGCATCACCATGGTCATCACCCTGGTGCCCGGCGTCTTCGACCAGACGGCCGCCGCCGACACCTACGCGACCATCGGCCGCGGGGGTCCTCTGGGCCGCTTCCTGCCTGCGGTTGACGACATCTCGACCTCCGACGTCCAGATGACGGCGGCGCGCATGCTCCAGCGCCAGGGTATGCCCGAGTCCTACGCCCCGCTCATGATGCCCCGCGTGGCCCAGGGATTGATCCAGCAGCACATCGAGCTGATCGAAGCGAAGAGGCTTGGCCTCAGCGCCACCAAGGGAGACGTTGCCCGCTTCCTGCACTCCGGCATGTTCGGACAGGTGCTCTTCCCCGGCGGCAACTACATCGGCGACGCGCAGTACGCCGAGTTCGTCTCCCAGCAGTTCAACATGCCCGTGGAGAAGTTCGAGGATGAGGTCCGCAAGGAGATCGAGTCGAATCGTCTTCAGGCCCTCATCACCGGCTGGTGTAACCGTCTCCGACCAGGAGGTCCGCGACAGCTACCGCCAGCAGGGAACCAAGATCAAATTCGACTACGCCGTGCTCAGCTCCGACGACCTGCAGAAGCAGATCAATCCCACCGACGCCGAGCTCGAAGCCTTCTTCAAGAAGAACGCCCCGCGCTACGCCAATGCCGTCCCCGAGGCGCGCAAGATCCAGTACATCGCCTTCACCGACAGCAACCTCCCGCAGGGAGCGCCGCAGGTCACCGACGCCGAAATTCAGCAGTATTACAACCAGCACCTCAAGGACTACCAGGTCGACGACCAGGTGAAGGTGCGGCACATCCTCATCAAGGTTGATCCCAACGATCCAAAGTCCGACGCCGCTGCCAAAGCCAAGGCGCAAAGCATCCTCGACCAGCTCCACCATGGCGCCGACTTTGCCGAGCTGGCAAAGAAGAACTCTGACGATCCGGGCAGCAAGGAGCAGGGTGGCGAGCTCGGCTTCCTCAAGCGCGGCGCGACCGTGCCCGAATTCGATAAGGCCGCCTTCTCTCTGCAGCCTGGACAGACCTCCGGACTCGTAAAGTCGAAGTACGGCTACCACATCATCCAGGTTGAAGAGAAGCAGGTCGCGCACACGCGTCCGTTGACCGAAGTCAAGGCCAGCATCCAGGCTCAGCTCACGCGCCAGGCGGAAGCCCAGCAGGAGCAGGCCTTCGCGCAGCAGCTTGCGGCGGAAGCGCAGAAGACCGGCTTCGCCGCCACCGCCGCCGCGCATCACCTCGAGCTCGTGACCACTGACTTCCTCTCGCAGGCTGCCGTTGTTCCTGGATTGCCCGACGGCTCCAAGCTCCTGTCGCAGGCATTCAGCGTCAATAAGGGCGCCGCTCCCGGCATCGCGGGCACCGGCGAAGGTTTCGCTGTTTTTCAGGTTACGGACATCCAGCCCGCGCACGCTCCCACCTTCGCCGACTACAAGTCGCATATTCTCGACGACTACCGCGAGCAGAACTTGCCGCAGCTCCTTGCCCAGAAAACCAACGAACTTGCCCTTAAGGCGAAGTCAGAGAATGATCTTGCCAAGGCCGCCAAGGAAGTGGGAGCCACCCTCAAAACCAGCGACCTCGTCACCCGTCAGTCGCAGGTGCCCGATGTGGGCGCGCTCGCCAGCGCCGCTCCGCAGCTCTTCGACCTCAGCGTCGGCCAGTTGAGCGCACCCATCAACACCGGCCGCAGCGGCATCGTCGCCAAAATCGTCGATAAGCAGGAGCCTACCAGCGACGAAATCGCAAAGAACTTCGATCAGACGCGGGAGAGCATGCTCGAGCAGCGCCGCGAAGAGGCCTTCGCCGTCTTTATCACAGCCCTTCAGGACAAGTACCAGAAAGAAGGGCGTATCCGCATGAACGTCAAGGCGCAGAGCCCCTCCCTCCTGGGTGGGCGCGGCCCGATCTAAGTCTGTTAGGGCCCGTTAACAGGCCCTGGCAGGCCTAGCCGAAAGCTTCGTTCTTGAGTTACAACACATAGATGCAACCGGGCCCGTGATTTTCGAATCAGTTCGAAGCGCGGGCCTTTTGCCTGCTTCACTCAGGACTTCTCTATGCCTTTCGAACGCGCCTCGGGACTGCTGCTGCACGTCACCTCACTTCCTTCCTACGGCGGCATCGGCGATTTCGGCCCGGCTGCGTTCGCCTTCGCCGACTTCCTCGCGGAAGCCAAGCAGCGCCTGTGGCAGGTCCTGCCGCTCAGCCCCACCGGATACGGCAATTCGCCCTACGCCGCCACCTCCGCCTTCGCCGGAAATCCGCTGCTCATCTCGCTCGAATATCTTGCCGACTGGGGATGGATCGACGGCGAGCGCATCGCCGGCCTCGCTGGATGCTCGGGCGTCGTCTGCTGGCAGGAAGTGGTCAGTGCGAAGATTCCGCTGATCGAAGAGGCCGCTCGCAATTTCCTGCATAAACACAGCGAAGACGACTGGAAGCGTTTCGAAGACTACTGCCGCATGAACGGCACGTGGCTCGAGTCCTTTGCCATCTACAGTGTGCTCCGCAAGCGCTTTAAGGGCGCATCCTGGCACAGCTGGCCCGCGGAGCTCGCCCGCCGCGAGCCCGCCGTCCTCGACAAGATCCGCCGCGAGCAGGCTGAAGAGCTGGCCATCCAGCAGATCATCCAGTTTGCCTTTGACAGGCAGTGGGGCAGCCTGCGCGACTACTGTGCCAAGCGCAAGATCAAGCTCATCGGCGACGTCGCCATCTTCGTCAACTACGACAGCGCCGATGTGTGGACCAATCCCGGCATCTTCGAGCTCGACGAGCATCTCCTGCCCATCCGCGTCGCCGGCGTGCCCCCCGACTACTTCTCCAGAACCGGTCAGCGTTGGGGGAATCCTCTGTATCGCTGGGATGTCCTTCAGGAGCAGGGCTTCGCCTGGTGGATCGACCGCTTGCGTCGCGCCGAGTCCCTCTACGACATCATCCGCCTCGATCACTTCCGTGGATTCGACGCCTTCTGGGCCATCCCCGCCAGTCATCAGACTGCCGAGCATGGCGAGTGGATCAAGGCTCCCGGCGCCGAGCTCTTCCAGCGCCTGCGCGACCAGCTTGGCAACCTGCCCTTCATCGCCGAGGACCTTGGGGTCATCACCGCCGATGTCGAAGCCCTGCGCGAGCAATTCAATTTTCCCGGCATGCGCATTCTCCAGTTCGGATTCGCCGACCGCCACGCGCATAATTACCTGCCGCACCAGTACGTCCCGAACACCGTCGTCTACACCGGCACGCACGACAACAACACCACCCGCGGCTGGTGGGATCAGGAGGCGACGAAGTTCGAGAAGCAGGCCGTGAAGACCTACCTCGGCACCGGAAAGAAGGACGTCGTCTGGGCCATGATCCGCGCCGTCGAAGCCTCCGTGGCCGATATCTGCATCGTCCCCGTGCAGGATCTCCTCGACCTCGGCCATGAAGCGCGCATGAATATGCCCGCAAGCTCAGGCGACAACTGGAGCTGGCGATGCCCCGAAGGGGTCCTCACACAGGAGCTCGCCCACAAGTTGGCCGCCATCGCCGAAGTTGCCGACCGCGATGTCCCGCCGACGAAGTATTTCCAGACCATCACTACCGAGCCCGGGTCCGGTCAGAACTGAGGCGCCGGGTTCCCGCCTTCGTGCAGCTAAGGTGGGGACAAGGCCCCTCCGCTTTACTTGTTTGCCGCCGCTCGAAGAGAATGAGAACGGAGATCGATTATGAGTCTCGACACGAAATCAGGAGCCCGTATGCCCCTTTCCGGCGAAGCCATTCGCATGATGAATTATGTTGATGATGTTGCGGTCACTCTGCGCCGCATCCTCGCCCTTGTGCCCACCCTCACGCCCGAGGAGCGCCAGCGGGTCAGCGAATATCTGCACCAGTCCAAGCCCGCCGTTGAAACCGTCCAGGACGCCTTGCTCGCCAAATAAACAAACCCCCGCGTCCTGATTAAGCGCCCTTAACTCACGTGAATGACCGGCATGCGCTCGCGCTCCTTAATGGCGCGGCGCAGCACTTCGTGGGTTAGCGGCGCAGTGTCTCCTTCGCCCAGAAAGATATAGCGGAAGATATTCGTGACGGGATTGCCCTCCGTCCAGCTGAAGTAAGCGTGAGGCACCCTTCCCGTTCGCCGTTCGAGCTCAATCAAGAGGGCCGCAATGGAGTTTGCGACTACCGGACTGGTGGCGCGAAGAACCCGGTGCCGGCCATCCTTCGTTCCCCGTACCGTCAGCGTTGTTTCGAACGTTGATGCGTCACCCTTTTCCACGAGGAAAAAGAAGAGGCATTCATCCGGACTGAGGTTGTGAAGCTTTCGCACATACACGTCGACTTCATCGAGTACCCCCGGGCCAACGTCGTCAGGTTTCTTGGCCACAATTCGGATCACTCCGTCCGGATCCTCGCAGATCATGTCGTTCGCTGCGGTGTCAAGATGAATCCCCGTGATACGCAACTCGGTCGAGCGGACGGCCCTCGAGAACAAAGACACCAGGATAATGGCCACGATAAAGAACGAGGCAATCTTGATGCCCTCGGGACGCTCCCCCATATTCAGGATCGTCGTGTAAACGAAGAGCAGGGAGATGAACATGAACGGCCAGCGCAGCCAGCTCTTCCAGACCGAAAGCATGACCGCGAACGACGCCGAGGTGATCAGAACCAGCACTCCCGTTGCGTAAGCCCCAGCCTGCGCATCGACATTCGCATCGAAAAGCCACGTGACAGTAAAGGCCACACCCGTAAACACAAGTACGAGTGGCCGTGAAGCCAGCGCCCACTCGGGCGCCATGCCGAAGCCCGGCAAATATCGCGGAATCAGGTTCAGTAGCCCCGCCATCGCCGATGCCCCCGCAAAACCGAGGATCAGAATCGTGCTGATGTCGTACAGCGAGCCGAAACCATCCCCGAGGTATTCATGAGCCAGATACGCCATGGCGCGGCCGTTCGCCGGCCCGTGCTCCGCAAATGCCTTGGCTGGAATCAGCAGCGTGGAGGTAACACTCGTGGCCATTAGAAATAGGCTCATGATCAGCGCCGCCGTGGTCAGTAGCTTGCGCGTGTTGCGGATGCGATCCTTGAGGTCCTTCCCCTTCACCAGCGGCATGACCGCCACGCCTGTCTCGAAGCCCGAGAGTCCCAGGGCGAGCTTTGGAAACAGAATCAGCGAAATGCCCACAATCGCCAGTGGATTGCCGTGCGCGCTGAACAATGCGTGGCTCCAGCCGGAGAGAAGTTCAGGGTGCTCGAGCAGATGCCATAGCGCGACCGCAACCACAATCATGTTCAGAGACAGGTACAGGGCGACCATTACCACGGCAATCCCGATCGCCTCCGTAAAGCCCATCAGAAACACTGCGCCCAGCAGCCCCAGGATCACCAGTGTCACTCCCATCTGGCTGTGGAGCCCGGCCGGCGTCATCGAGTTCTGAACGAAGTGTGTCGCGCCGTCGGCCGCTGACAGCGTCATCGTAATGATGAAATCGGTCGCGGCGAACCCCAGCAGGATGAGCACCACGCTCTTGCCCTTCCAGCGCGAAAACAGATGTTCCAGCATGTGGATGCTGCCCTGCCCGTTGGGACTGGCTTCTGCGACCCGGTGATACACCGGAAGCGCGCCGAATATCGTCACCAGCACAAGCACCAGGGTGGCAACCGGAGACAGGATGCCCGCTGCCAGAAATGCAATACCGGGCTGGTAGCCGAGGGTCGAAAAGTAATCCACCCCGGTTAGGCACATCACCCGCCACCACTCGTGCTCCGGCTCGGCGGTCCCTTGGATGCCTTTGGGCAGGCGCAGATCCGAGAGCAGCCAGTCTTTCAGATTCATCAAGAGACCCCCAACGCCCCTGCAGGCAAACGACTCCGCGGAGCCTCAACCATTTCAGCCGTCGGCTTCGCCGAGAGTCATTGTCTCAGATGATCGACTTGCTGCATTCACAGGGCAAACCTCGGACCGGCTTTGAAAGCACAGTGGAGGATAGCGCGTACCTCGATTACCGTAGGCCGGGGCGCAGCCGCAGGCGGAGATATCTCAAAGGTCCTTTCGAAAGAGGAAGCGAACCTCATTTTCCGTGCTCTTGTCTTAAGGCTGCTTTCGACGAACTGCCGAGATGAAGCTCACACCATATTGCGTGAGCGCGTATGCGGTTTTCATACCGCCTTCAGAATGGCCGGTGGGTATTTCCGCTCCATCGACTTCTGCCCAGCCCATCTTCCCAGGTATGTACGCAACTTGCTTTTCAATAAGTCCCAACCGCTCCAAATCTTGCAGCATCAGCTCGAAATTTGTCATTTCGTCATACGCCGCAATCTGCTCGGCCGACATGCGGTCTTTGAACACGCGCATTTCAGCCGGACTCGGCGCTCGCAATTTCGGGTCAAAGATGGCAACGAGACTGACGAAGCTCAGTTCGTCTCTACCCTCGCGTTTCCCGGAGTTGTAGCCTGTGGGTACCGACACACGCTCCCAAATTCGATCTAGATAGCGAGCCTCTGCCGGCGTTAGTTGCGAGAGCGCTTGACCGAACGACGGTAGAACACCATTCGCTGCGGTCGCAAGACCCTCCAGAAGCGAGGCCCATCGTTCTTGCAGTTCGTCGTCGCTTTGCATTGCAGCATCTCTAAGTAGTGGGAGCACCCGCGTGAAGGCCTCTGCATCCAAGGGTTTGTCCCGCCTCTGGCTTGCCCACTTCTTGAAGATTTTGGCTAGGTTATCTTCAGTGTAGAAGCGAGCAATGTCACTGATTTGCCCGAAAATTGAGCCGATGTTCTGCGCCATTGGGCCGAGCAAATTCTTCACTGGATCAGAGTTCAGCGCTTCCTTTACGATCTCTCCGGCTGCCGCATTCGGGTCGAAGTCCGAATCGCCCATCTCACTCGCCTCCTAACAATACCTGGTCTGCACTCGCGCGTGTTCGCGGTTTTATTTTTGAGCTTCTTATTTCGGGAACCGAGCATGCCTCGCTCCAGCGGCGCGTATGGTAAGGGTGTTAGCTCTGATGATAGGTCAACGTAGTGCGGGCTGAACGCCGGGTGCCCCACTCAAGCCTTCTGTTGGCTTAAGTGGGAAAGTCACTGCCGATTAAACCAATCGAAACCAACGGTTGCACATCCTGTGCACAGAGAAGGGGCAGTCCTCTTTTCCGGGTCATTCTGAACGCAGCGCAGCGAAGTGAAGAATCCATGTGATCCCAGATCAGCGTCACCCCTGTCAAGCCCTCGAACGCGAATTTCCATGTAACCCATTCATTTCAGGCATATTCTTTCTCAGCAAACCTGGCCGGCAATTTCCCCTGACCCGATAAAATAGAAGCAGCATCCCCAAAGGCCCGCTCCGGCGGGCCTTTCTATTTTGACCGGAGCCTTATTCGATAGGAATGCCCCATTCACCGCGAAGTCACGTAACCGACGCAGCCGGTAAACCTCACCGCAACAATCGGTTGCGGTTTCTCCCAATAGAATGAATGGGTTACGGGATTACAATCCAAACGCCACCGATAACCCAAACAGAAAGAATGGCTTACGGATTATCTAAGTAGAATGAATGGGTTACAGCGCTACAGGCGAAAGTCGCGCGGAATGAATGGATTACGGAGTTACAAGAAAAGAGGGGGGAGGGGGGTGGTCCCCGATCTTACTCGTACCGGAGCGCTTCGATAGGGTTCAGATTCGCCGCCTTGATCGCCGGAATCATCCCGCTCACCAGCCCCACCACCACCAGAATCCCCGTCGCAATGACGACGATGAAAGGAGAAATCAGCAGCTGGATATCCGCAGCCTGAGCATTCGAGGCCAGGGCGCTGTAAAACGTAATGCGTCCCACGCCGATTGAAACCGCATAGGCCAGCAGGATGCCCGCGAAGCCGCCGATCCCGGTGATCACCAGCGATTCGGCGAGGAACTGGATCAGGATGTGCTTTTTGCGCGCCCCCAGAGCCTTCTCAATACCGATTTCCTTCGTCCGCTGCTGCACCGCCACCAGCATGATGTTCATCAGCCCGATGCCGGCAATCCCCAGCGTCAGCGCGCCGATGAACAGCAGCAGCACCTCCAGCGCAATCGTCACAATCTTGAACTGCGTCAGCTGCTGCTCCAGGTCGGCCACAAAAATGGCCTGATGATCCGACGGCCGGAAGTTATGCATCGCCGCCAGCGTATTGCGGATCGCCTGCTGCACCGCCTCGTGGTCTCCGTTGTAATTCAGCCAGATGCCGTCGAGGTATTTCGGGTCTTTGATATCCGACATCGTGCTGAACGGGATGTACACCTGCCGATTGACGTTGTCCCCCTCCTCCTGCATCTTCGGATCGAGCACGCCGATCACCTCGAAGCTGATGCCGTTCAGCCGGATGCGCTGCCCGATCGGATAAAGCCCGCCAAACAGCTTCGTCTTCGCCTCCGACCCGAGCACCGCGACATGCGCGCGGTTCGCGTCATCCTCCTCGGAAAAGAAGCGCCCATGATTGATATCCAGCACCAGGATGTTCTGCACAATCGGGCGATATCCGTTCACCGTCCACGTGTAGGTATGCAGATCGTTGGCCACCGTCACATCCTTCGACAGCATCGGCGTTATGTCCTTGAGACCCGGAACCGATTGTTGCAGCCGGTCGATATCATCCTGCGTAAAGCGAATTACCACGCCCGCCTTCGACCCGCCGATCTGCTCCGATGTGCGTCCCGGAAAGACGCCGATCAGCTGCGTGCCCCACTGCGCGAAGATGGCCTCGATGGCCCGCCCGAAGCCCGCCCCGTAAGCCAGTAGCAGCACGACCGTGGCGATGCCCCAGGCCATGCCCACCATGGTGATCGACGTGCGCCGGCGGTTGTACACCATCGCTTCGTAGGCCTGTCTCCACAAATCGCCCAGCATGTGTAACTCCTGATTCGTAACTGCTACAGATACTTATTCGCGCCTCAGCGCTTCCACCGGCTCAAGCGCCGCGGCCTTGCCTGCCGGATACAGCCCGGCGACAATCCCGCTCACGCTCAGCGCCCCCAGAGCCAGCGCCGCCGACCAGGGAACCAGCCGCGGCGGATCGAAGCCCGTCACGCCCTGGCCGATCATGGCCTGAAGCAGGTTCATGAACAGCGCAGCGCCCGCAATACCGAACAGGCCGCTCACACCCGTCAGGATTAGCCCTTCGAGGAAGAACTGGAAGAGGATGCTGCGGTTTGTCGCGCCGATCGCCTTCCTCAGCCCGATCTCCCGTGTGCGCTCACTCACTGACACCAGCATGATGTTGATGATCCCCACCGCGCCCAGCGCCAGCGTCACAACGCCCACACCGCCCAGAAAGACATCCATCGCCGTGAAGATCTTGCCCACCATTTGCTCGGTGCGAATCGTGTCCCACTCGTTGAAGGCCTCGGGCGCTTCAGGATCGAAGCCGTGCCTGCGCGCCACAATATCGTGTACCTCTTTTTTGGCTACGAGGTTATCCCCCCGGATCCGCGGCTGGTACTGAATTGACGTCACCGAATCGAGCGGAATGTTCTCGCCCTTCAGCGGAAACATCTCCATCATGAGCGGCAGCGGGATGTAAACCTTCTGGTTTTCGCTATCGTTGTTTCCGTGGCCGAACTTTGCCGCCACTCCCACAACCGTGAACCGCGATCCGTTGAGCGTCACGATTTCGCCCATCGCCGGCCGCCCCGGAAACAGCAGCTGCGCGCTCTTCTGCCCCAGCACGATCACGTGATTCCGGTTCGTCATGTCGTCTTCGTTCAGGAACCGGCCCTCCGCCATTGGCAGGAAACGGATCTTATCGTAGTTCGGTTCCGTCCCGATCACATTCCCGCCGGCCGTCTGGTATTGGCTCTGCTGCTTGATGTCGTCGCGGTTGATGAGCGCCACCGCAGCTCGCACATCCGGCGCCTGCGTGCGGATCGCATTCGCATCCCCTAGCGTCAGGTTGTACGGCCGCATTCCCGTATGCTGATTCGGCACCGCCGGAATCGTCCCACCCCACATCATGATGATGTCGTTGCCGAAGCTGGCCAGCTGCCGGTGATTGCCCGACCGGAAGCCCTCGCCCACCGAGATCAGCAGCAGCATCGACCCCACTCCCCACGCAATCCCGAACATGGTGAGGAAAGAGCGCAGCTTGTTCGCCCAGATGGCGCGGAAGACCTGCCCGAAGGTATCGCCCAGACTCTGCATGCTTTATCAGCTTCTACGTGTTAGACGCGCGTGAAGTTCCCGTGGCGCTGTCAATCGTTTCAGTATGGGAGCAGGCCGGAGGAAATCATCCAGGCTTGTGACAAGGAGCCGTAATTCTGTGATTTTCAGAGTTTTGCCGTTGCCTCCGCCCGGGCGGAAGTATCATGGGCGTGAAAAAGAAAGGACCGCCCATGAAGACAAAGACCGGCTTGGTCATCGCTCTCGGATTCCTGTTCACATCGAGCCTCCTTTCCGCGCAGGAGACGCCGCCCAACGCGCTCCTCGCGCTCTCGAAAAGAGACCACACGCTCGCGATCATCGACCCCGCCACGCTCAAAATCATCGCCAAGGCTCCGGTCGGGAATGATCCTCACGAAGTCATCGCCTCGTCCGACGGCAAAACCGCCTATGTCTCCAACTACGGATTCGGCGCGTACCACACCCTCGCTGTGATCGATCTCGTCGGGCAGAAGGCCTTGCCCTCCATCGACCTGGGAGCCCTCCGCGGTCCGCACGGTCTCGACTTCGCTGGCGGCAAGGTCTGGTTCACCGCCGAAGCGGCCAAAGCCATCGGCAGCTATGATCCCGCCACGCAAAAGATCGACTGGATCCTCGGCACTGGCCAGAACCGCACCCACATGATCTGGATTTCTCACGACCTCAAGTGGATCGCCACCACCAATGTCAACTCCGGCACAGTCAGCATTATCCAGAAGATCGAAGGCCGCCCCGGTCCCCCGCCGGGACCCCCACCCGGATCTCCTCAGGGCGGGGCTCCCAACGGGTCACCTATGGGACCGCCGCCCACCCCGCCCGGCGGCGACTGGAATGAGACCGTCATCCCCGTCGGCGTCGGCTCGGAAGGATTTGATGTATCGCCCGATGGCAGGGAACTATGGGCGGCCGACGCTCAGAACGGCAACGTCTCGATCATCGATGTCGCCAAGAAGCAGCTGATCGAGACTCTGCCCATAGGTGCAGTCGGCGCCAACCGTCTGAAGTTCACATTGGATGGCAAGCTGGTCCTCATTTCCAGCCTCCGCGCGCCTGACCTGCTCGTCCTCGACTCAGCTACGCGCAAAGTCATCAAGCGCATTCCGGTCGGACACGGCGCAGCCGGCATCCTCATGCAGCCCGACGGCACGCGCGCCTTCGTCGCCTGCTCGCCGGACAATTATGTAACTGTGATTGATCTAAAATCTCTCGAAGTCACTGCTCACGTCGACGTGGGAGGCGAGCCCGACGGCCTTGCCTGGGCGAGTCGCCAATAGCAGTCCTACAATAGTCCCCGCGCCTTTACCTCAAGATACTGGTTGATCGCGTCCGCCTTCACCGTGCCCGGCGTCGTCTCCACCACCAGCACGCCCTGTGCCCTCAGCCGCGCCAGAATCGCCCGCCGCCGCTCCAGAATCTCCGTCGCCGCCGTCGACACAAACATCTGCTCCACGTTGTCCGGCTCGCGCTCGGCAAGCTCCCGCAGCTCCGGATGCCCCAGCACCACCAGCAGCACCAGGTGACGCCGCGCCAGGTCCACCGCCGCATCAACGACTTCGGGCCGGCGTGCGCTGTCCGCCAGCTCCGTGATCCACAGAATCAATCCCCGCCGCCGCTGCAGATGCTTTAGCCGCGCCGCTGCAGACAGATGATTCGCCTCCGCGCCTTCCGCCCGCACCTGCGATAGCGAGTCGACGAACTGTCGCAGATGTCCCGCGCCAGCGGCAGGCAAAAGCTGCTGCTGAATCCTGCGCCCATAAACCAGCAGCGCCGCCTTGTCTCCGGCCTGCATCACCGCCTGTGCCAGCGCGACAGCCGCGCCCGACGCCTGGTCGAGCTGTGTGAGCGTTAGAACAAAATTCTCATCCGACGCCGCTTCGCGAAACGACGCGTCGGACCGGGTGCCCCACATCCCGCCTTTGGGAGGTCGGCTCGCTTTCCTCCGCAGTTCGAATGCCGTGCGCGAGAGCCGTCCCGCATCCAGCACGATCCACACCTGCTGGCTGCGCTCGGTCGTAAACTCCCGCGTGATCAGCTTGCCCCGCCGCGCCGTCGCCGGCCATGCAATGTTGCGTAGCTCGTCTCCGCTCTGGTATTCGCGCAGGCTTTCAAACTCGCGTCCCAGCCCGCGCAGCCGCAGCCGCCGTTTTTCGATCGCAATCTGGCGGATACGTAACAGATACAGTGCCGTATCTTCCGGCGACCGCTCCATCGGCGGATAAACCCTGATCTTCTGTTCCAGCTTCGCCGATGCCCAACGCTCCGCCAGCCGCAGCGCGCCGCGATACCGCAGAAACACCTCGCCCAGCGTCACGTCTCCGCGCGCATTCGGAGTGCACTCGATCGTGACCCGCGCAGCGTCGCGCGGATACGCCGGCACGCGCTTCGTCGCGGGCATCGCATCCAGCGCCGGATGCAGCGCGTCGGTCACGCGCATCTCCAGAATCTGATTCGATTCCTGCGTGATCTCAACCGTGATCGCCGTCCGCTCGCCCAGCACCGGCGAATTATCGAAGCGCCGCTCGACCGTGATCTTTGCCGGTGGAGGAAGAAACGCCGCGTCGAGAATAGCCAGCAGCAGCACCAGCCCATCCCACGCCACAATCGCCCATATCCACCGCGGATGAAAAAAGCCGGGAGTCGCCAGCAGGCATCCGGCCACCAGCAGCAGCAATGCGCGCGGCGTCAGCGCATAGCCAAAGCGCCGTGCGCGGGCCGCAGCCTTGACCGGCTCGGGAACGAGAGTCTGAATCATGGCTTACTTGGGCAGCGGCACAGCCGCCAGAATATCCTTGAGCACGCGGTCCGGATCGAAGCCCTCCAGCTCGACCTCCGGCTTCAGAATCAGCCGGTGCCGCAGGCAGGGAAGCGCCGCATCCTTCACATCGTCTGGAATCAGGTAATTACGCCCATCCCTCGCCGCGTATCCCTTGGCGACGATCAGCAGCCCGGCCGCCGCGCGCGGGCTTGCGCCCAGCGATACCGCCGGCCACTCCCGCGTGCGCCGCACCATGGCAAGCAGATAATCAAACATCGCCGGCTCCACTCTCACCCGCCGAACCTCCCGCCGCGCTGCCGCAAGTTCCGCAAGCCCAACGCCCTCAATCGGAGAATTCTCAAGATGCGTCGCCTCCAGCGTGGCGTGATGCCGTTCGAGCACCGTCCGCTCTTCGGCAGCCGACGGATACCCCACCTGAATCTTCACCAGAAAGCGATCCAGCTGCGCCTCCGGCAGTGGATACGTCCCCTCAAACTCCAGCGGATTCTGCGTCGCGAAGACCGTGAAGTATTCGTCGAGCCCGTGGCACTCGCCGTCCATCGTCACCTGCCGCTCTTCCATGCTTTCCAGCAGCGCCGCTTGCGTCCGCGGAGGCATGCGGTTAATCTCATCGGCCAGCAGAAACTGCGTAAAGACCGGCCCCTTGTGAAAACTGAAGTCATTCGTCTTGAGCGAAAACACGCTCGTGCCCAGAATGTCCGCCGGCATCATGTCGGGAGTGCCCTGCACGCGCCGGAAATCCAGCGACAGGAATCGCGCCAGCGTCTTCACCGTCAGCGTCTTCGCCACGCCCGGCACGCCCTCCACCAGCGCGTGGCCTCCGCAAAGCAGCGTCAGCAGCGCCTGGTCGATCATCTCCACCTGTCCGGAGATCACTTTGCCCAGCTCTGTGCGGCCCTTCTCAAAAAGCGCAATAGCGGCGCCGCTCTCGGCTGCCTGGGTTTGCGGTTCTACTGCCGGAACTTCCTCACTCACGCGCTTCTCCGTCTTTCTTATGTGCTGCTTGAGAATGTCTCATAATCGCCGTCAGCTTTGCGATGTGTTCGTCGATCCGCTTCACCAGACCCAGTCCGCTCTTCGCGCTGTACTTGGCAAACTCCGCCTGCTGCGCGGCCTTCAAGTCTTCCGTAAAACCCGCCGAAGCGTAACGAAACCGCTCCGATACCGCCTCGGCAATTACCTCCGGTGTCGAGCGCAGCGTCTCGCGGGGGATCCCGCCTTCGTGCTCCAGGAACTGCATCAGCCTGCGCTCGGCGCAGCTCGTAGCCACATTCACGGCTCCCGCCTTTCGGTAAAGATCCCCCATCGACTCCGCAAATTCAAGCGGCGAGGTCCGCGGAGCCTGCATCGGTGCGCGCAGTGGCCCGCTCCGCCGCCCGAAGCTGAAGATCACCAGCGCCGCAACCGCCGCCAGCTGCCACTCCAGCGCTTTCACCGGCGTGCCCGCCGTCGTCGCCCATATGTCCGTGCGCGCTCCGTGAATGTATTCGTCGAAAAGAATCGTCCGCCCCCGCCCGCCAATGCTGGCCAGCAGCAGCTTGATGCCGGCGTCGTCTTTCAGGCCGCGGTTGCTGAGCGGTTCCGGCGAGCTCCACCAGACCACCTCGCCCTCACCGGAGGAGTAGTGAACTACCACCGCATCGTCTCCGCAGCTCTGATCCACATGCAGATTCACGCTGTCCGAATTCCATCGCAGTGGCACTGGCATCGAAATCCGCCCCGCTCTCGCCATCGGACTCAGCCCCTGTGGCGTGGTGTAGCACAGGTCGGTGTAGACGCGGTTAGGTCCCGCGATCCCCGACACCGGCAGCATCGTCGCGCTCATCGCGCCCGTAGCCAGAACCCGCCCGCCGTGCTTCAGAAAATCGGCGATCCCCGGCTTCTCCTTCAGAACATCGAAGGGATACGCATCGGCAAGAATCAGCGTAGTGTGCGGCGCATCCACTTCGCTCAGGTCCTTCGACGGCCGGTCCCAGCGATCTGTTTTGTATCCGAGCTCTCCCAGCAGCAGAAACGCGGCCTTGGCTCCGTGCGAGCCGCTGTTGTAGGTGCCGGGCGTAAGGTCGTTGTCCTCGTGGGCGGGCGCAAAGAAGGCGCCGATGACAACAACCACCGCCACCGCCGCCGTAACTCCAATCAGAATGCGGCTGTCGCCCGAGAGCTTTGTCATGCGGCCCTCAGTTGCTCATGCAGTTCGAGAGCCTTGCGGTAATCGCCTTCAGCGGCGGGATTCAACCCATACCAGATGCGCTCAAAGCCGCGCGTTTGCTGGCGAAGCAGGCTCCAGCGCGGCGAGCCCGACTCAAGCAGCGCAACATACTCGCGCGGCGTGCGCGAGCGATTAGGGCTCCAGAAGCGCCGCCCTTCCAGCATCACGATGCTCGCCCAATACATGCAGTGGATCGCCTCGCGCCATTCGTGCCGCGACGCCTGTTCCTCCGCCTGGCTTCGCCAGTTGCGCGAAGCCTCTTCCCACGATTCGAGCTGGCGGCTCGACTCAACCCGCATCGCCAGCCGCTGCCGCTGCAGCACCCGCATCGCCCACAGAACAAGGCCCGCCAGCGCCAGCGTAATCAGTCCCCATTCGAGAAGCGGCCCGATCCACGGCGAGCGCTGGCCGAACTTGGCCACATTTCCAAACATCCTGTCCAGCCACGAGAAGAAGCGCGCGATCAGCTTATCCCAGATACTCTGTTCTTCCACGGTCGCAAATTCAGGATGGCTCAGGATGGCATCGGCCTTGCGTCGCGCCTCGCCAAAGCCCGCCGCGCTTGGCTCCGTACCGGCCTCGCGCAGTGCGTCCTCCAGCCGATCCGCAGCCGCTGCCAGATCCGTGTCACGATCCTTGGCCTTAGCATCCCGCGCCCTCTTGAGCGTGTTCCGCAGCCAGTCGTAGTGCGCCTCAAATTGATTCACGTTGGCGCCCGATCCCAGGCCCGCCAGTGTCACCTGGTCGTCGTCTCCCGTCTGCGCCGGATCGCACGCCGCCGCGTCAGCCTGGCATTTTGCCACCAGCGCCCGCAGGCTCTCCAGGTGCGCCGTATATTGCGCCATCGTGAAGTGGTTCAGAGCGAGCGCCGGGACAGCCGTTGCGGCGAGCAGCAGCACGACGGGATATAGTTTTTTTGGGCTCAAAGTTGCCATGGAGTTTGGCCCCGGCTTCAGTGAAGCTTCAGTTCGCAGCCCGGCCTTCTCCATCTGGCGGCGCTTCTGCCGGAGCACTCTCCGCCATCGGAACCGGCGGCGGTTCGACCGGAATCGGCGGCGGCTCAACCGCAGGCACATCGGCGACAAAATCCGGAAGCGGCGGTGGCCCAGGCGCAATCTTATTCATCATCCACTCGATGTCGAAGCCCTCCCGCCGCACCCGCTCGTCAATATAGAGTAGGCAAAGGGCGATCGCCCCAATCGGTCCCACAATTGTTCCCGCGACGAAACCGATCCCCAGGCTGATCGCATGCGTCACGAAGGCTTCCGTCCCGCGCGCCCGGATCGCCAGGTACGCGAGCGGCATCTGGATCGCACCGATCACCGAATACAGCGCGAACAAAAACACGAAGAGCAGAAAGACCCGTACCTTGCGATCCACCAGCAGCTTCTTGCTGCGCTGAATCGACGCCCCCACCTTGAGCGACTCGACCACCGCCGCCGGTACTGCCAGCGATACCCGGATATAGGCCCAGAACGCATAAGCCAGGCTGAAAAATGCGACGACATACAACAGGCCCGCAATCGCGGTGCCGCCGCTCGATCGCAGCTGCGAAAACTGCACCCCGAGGCCAACCGAAAAAAGCACCACCGGCAGCCAGAATCCCGCCCAGATCTGCCGCAGCACGATCAGTGTGTACCGGAACCAGTGCTTCAAGGCCGCCCTGTATGCCACCTTGATCGTCGCCGGCTCGCCCAGGTACACCGCCGATACGGCCCACGTCGTCGCCGCTTGCGTAATCCCGTAAAGCACCAGCGAGATCAGCGACGAAACCAGCGACAGCAGGCCGGTAATGATCTGCACCTTGTAAAGATTCAGCCCGGAATGCGTGTGAACACTCTGTTCGGCCGAATACCAGAGCCTCAGCGCCTGTGTCACCACGCTGACCGCGGCGGGAAGCATTGCCAGCCCCGCAAACAGCGTGAAACGCGACCGGTAGAGCTGAAAAGTCCGGTCCAGAACCTCGCCCGTCGAAAGCGGCCGCAGGTCAAAGTGAGCCGGGGTCGCGGGAACGTGTGCGTTGCTGTCAATCCAACTGTTGCTAGCCATCAAAATGTCGCTCTGCCGGGGAATGCTGGACGATGGTAGCACACAATTCCCCGCTTGCAGCGGCGCACCGGGCCGCCTGCTATCTGATCAAACTTCACGCGCCAGACCTGCCTTAAAGGAGCTGAATCGCGTAAAATCATAACAGTGTCCTGGCCCCAGATCGTTCGCCGGCGCGATCCCTGTCGCCGCCCGCAAGTGATTTTCCGATTAGCTTGATCGCCGATCAGCCTGGTCGAGAATTTTTACGTCTAAATATCGGGCATTGCCGTCTCCACGACCGGCATCACGGGCATTTTTCTAGAGGATTGAGGTACGTGTATTGTTTCAAAACCGTTGTCTGGCGTTTGTGTTGCTGATCTTCCCTTCGTTGTTTGCTGCGCAAGCGGCGCCCCTCCCGGTCCTTGATGCTGCTGTGCTCCCGTCCGGCCTTCCGGCTCCGGCGCTTCCCGGTCTTCCCGATGTCAACCCGCCCCTGGTGTTGCTCGCAGCCGATCCCGGCGCTGTTGATCCCGGCGCTGTGAACCTTCCCGACGACCCGTCTGCCCCCCTGCAGCAAAGCCCGCAGAGCGGCAGCAGTTCCCCGGCCCAGCCTGCGCAGGACTCCCCGCAGTCCTCCCCACTGTCCTCCGAGGATCAGCTCAAGCAGCAGGAGCACCAGCGTGTCCTCGGCGTCATGGCGGCCTTCAATACCACTGCCAACCACGATGCCCTACCCCTCACTTCGGGCCAGAAATTCCAGCTTTTCTTCAAGAGCCAGACAGATCCCTGGCCTTTCGCCCTTACTGCAGTCGTTGCGGGCATCGGCCAGGCCGAAAATGACCATGAGGACTATGGACAGGGCTTCCAGGGATACGCCAAGCGTTACGGCGCCGACTACACCGACGCCTTTATCGGCAACTTCTTCGGCAATGCTGTCCTGCCCACACTCTGGCACGAGGATCCCCGGTATTTCCAGAAAGGCACTGGCAGTATCGGCGGGCGCGCTCTCTGGGCTGCCACTTCTACCGTCTGGTGCAAGCGTGACAACGGAAGCTGGGGGCCGAACTATGCCAACGTCGTCGGCAACCTGATCGGTGCTGCCATCGCCAACGTCTACTATCCGGAATCAGAGCGAACCGCCACCGATACCATCACCCGCGGCCTCACCGTCTCTGCCGAAGGCGTCGTCGGCTCCGAGGTCATCGAGTTTTGGCCGGACATCGTACGCCACTACCAGAAAAACCACGCCGCCAAACTAGCTAAAAAGACCGCTCAACAGGATGCGCAGGCTGCCGCAGTGAGCGCAAGCCGGCCGCCCGCACCCGCGACCGCACCACCGCCGGCAGCGGCGAATCAGGCCGATCCTCCCCGGCCATAGCGAACCGCGTCGTCTCTGTGTTCTGAGCCCCTCCCAAAAAAATAACCCCGGTCGTTGAGACCAGGGTCAGGAGGTGTTATATGCAAGAGACAAATACAGATTAGGTCGAATCCAGCTTCGTGTCTTGAGTCCTGCGAATGGTTTTTTTCTCCACCCTTTGGCTAATTACCACTCCGCGCCCCGCCCCTCGAAGACACCTCATTTACTTATGACATCATTATTCGGTGAACTCCGGTTCAAGAGCGTAGGGAGCCAGCTTGAATTGCTTTGCATCAGGGCATGCCTTCAGCCATTGCCGCATTCGGTGAACTCTCTTTCAAGAGCGTAGTGAGCCAGTTGAATTGCTTTGTATCAGGGCATGGCTTCAGCCATGCCGAATAGGGGCTTAAGATGTGGGGCTTTAGCCCCTGAGGGATTTATTTCTTTCAAACTGACCCATTTACCGGGAGAAACCCTTGCCGTGCCTTTTCCCTTTTCAGAGCGTAATGAGCCAGTTTGCCTTGCTTTGTATCAGGGCATGGCTTCAGCCATGCCGCAAAAGGGGCTTAAGATATGGGGCTTTAGCCCCTGAGGGGATTTATTTTTTTCAAACTGACCCATTACCAGTAGGTGTCATTCTGAGGAGCGGAGCGACGAAGAATCCAGAGGAACCCAGCCTTGGCAAAGACCAGTGGAGTTTCTCGCAAAAAGCCTGCGGGACTTGCCTCGAGCCCTCGATCATGAGCAGCCGCAGCTCCAAACCCTGACGTTTTTTTTCTCCACCCTTTGGCCGATTAGCCCTCGCGACTCGTCGAGGCACCTCATTCACAAAGAACCAATTCCGTGAACGCAGACTCGACAGAAACCCCTTGGCGTGCCTTTTCCCTCAACCAGCTATAATAGAAATAGAGAAGTAAAAAGGGGATCGCTCACCGGCGGTCCCTTTTTTCTTTGGCGCTCTCACAGGAGGCTAAACCGTCTATTTTCAATGGATAACGGATATCTTTTCTGGAATGAATGGCTTACAGGCGTATAAAGCAAGTCATTCAAAACAAATGAGATGCCTCAAGTCCCATTGCCTCTGTTACTTACGCAGAGATCAATAAAATAGGCCATTTCGAATGAATCATATACAGCAAAAAAGCCTGAAGCACCCCAGGGAGGGGGGAGGGGGTACATGCTGACTCGCCGCCCTACCGCGCCTCACCCTCCAGAGTCCCCGCCGCCCGGTTCAGCGCTGCTGTCAGCACCGTAAGCTGTGCCTGCCCGCGCTGCGCATCCTTGGCGTCGATTGCCTCATTGACTCCGGGAATCACCACCGCAGCATAGCCGGTGTATTCCCCCGGAGCGTAGATGGTGTGCTTGAACCACGGCCGCCGGGGCAGGCCCTCGGGAGACAACAGATCACCCTCTGTTGCCCGCAGCGCCGCGTTGAGCGCCGCCTCATTGCCGCCCGGGCTGTCCTGCTTCACCTTCACCGCCGTCGCCGCCGCGGTGAAGCGCTTCGCCGCCATATCTGCCGCTGAAAAATCAAGGCTCACGCTCGCTCCCGAGGCCTTCTTCTGCGCGGCCTCGAGATACTCCTCGATCTCCTTGCCGTAAGTCACATAATCGTAAGGAAGCACATCCGCATCGGCCATGTGCAGCACCTCCAGCCCAAACACCCGCGCCTGCTGCTGCTCATACACAAACGTCGGATCGGCATTCATGGTGAACCACTGATAGTTATCGAACACCGAGTGATACACGCCATACGGACCGCTCGACCCGATATCCGTCGACGGCACGCCCAGGTGCTGGATGAACGGCGTATAGTCCGACCCGCTGCCCAGGTCGCCCACCGTCACGTCGTCGCTCACATGGGCATTGGCGCGGCTGTTGTGCTCGGTCGACCCGTTCATGCGCCGCTGATTCTCGCTCTCCGCCTGGCTGACCTTCCACTGTTCGTAGACCGTTCCGCCCTTCGGACTCGCCACTTCCTTCGTCACTTCGCGCACGAACTGCTTGAGTGACGGCACCGCCGAGGCGTCGAAGTTCGGTCCGGCGACGCCTACATCCGTATTGAAGTAGGCCACCGCGTGCCCCAGCTGCGCCGCGTGGTCTTCGGCCCACTCCGTGGACCCGATCAGACCCTCCTCCTCCGCATCCCAGCTCCCGAAGACGATCGTCCGCTTCGGTTTCCACCCCTGCTTGAGCAGCGCTCCGATCCCGTGCACCGCCTCCAGCATCGCCGCCGTCCCGCTGTTGGGATCGACCGCCCCATATACCCAGGCGTCGCGGTGGTTCCCCGCCACCACCCACTCATCCGGATGCTCCGTCCCCTGCACCCGCCCGATCACATCCCAGATCAGCCGGTACTGATAGTCCATCTTGAGCAGCATGTGCACCTTCACGTTGCCCTTGCCGCCCACGTGATACGTAAACGGCAGCGCCCCCTGCCACTCGTGCGGAGCCGTCGGTCCCTTCAGGTTCTCCAGGATCGGCGCCGCATCGTGATACGAGAGTGGAGTTGAGGGAATCGCCGGCTGGCTCTCCGCCTTCTCCGGCAACACCCGCTTCGACAGGGGTAGATCCGGCGTCGAGGCAATCCCCGGCGTCGTTGCGTCGCCTGGATACTTGAACATGTACTGCACCGACCCCCGCTGCACCCCGGTAGCCGGTCGGTACGGCCCGTTGGGATAGGCATCCCCCCGGTAGTACCCGTCATCCGCCGGGTCCGAGTAGATCAGCACCCCGGTAGCCCCCTTCTCCTGCGCGATATAAACTTTCACCCCGCGAAAATTCCCGCCATAGCGTGTGAGCACGATCTTGCCCTTCACATCGATCCCCATCTGCTCCAGCTTCTGAAAATCCTCAGGCCGTCCATAGTTCGCATACACAACCTCTGCCGTAATGTCCGCCGATGGCGACGACCCATTAAAGGGCATTACTACCCGCGGATCGGCATCGTACCGGTCGCCGTCCACATGCTCCCGCGTCGGCCCTGTCATCAGAGTCTTGCCTTCGGCGCTGGTCGCTGTTACTTGAATCTCCACGGGCAGATTCAGCCACACCTTATAGGGAACAATGCTGGTTTCGAGCCCGGCCGCCTTGAACTTCTGTGCTACATACTCCGCCGTCGCATAGTCCTCCTTCGATCCCGCGACATGAGGAGCCGCAGTCAGAGTCTTCAACTCTTCGCCTGCCAGCTTCGCGTCGGGCACGGCCATGAAGCTCTGATCGACCTTCGCCTGGGCGGAAAAATCCTTATACCCGAAGACATTCTGCGGCGCAGAGCTTTGAGCAGGGAGAATCTGTGTGGGCAGAAGCGAAAGCGCGCAGCAGAGCGCGAGAGCGCGGCGAGAACGAGGAACGCGGCGATCGGCCAAAGTGGTAATCTCCTGAGTTTTCGGTGAGAAACCCAGCTTACACGATGGCGCGGCATGATCTCCGCACAAATCGGCCATTCCGCTGGCGTCGTCGGCGCAATAGACTATACAGTCAATCGAAGGATTGCTCGCGCGGCGTCGCGATCACGATCAGCCATTACTGGTACGAGGAACCAATCGGTGCTGAAATTTATCGGCGGTTTAATTCGGCCATATCGCAGCACATTGGCGATCATTCTCTTCGCCATGTTCGTTGAAACGGCGATGAGTCTGGCCGCCCCCTGGCCTCTGAAAATTATCCTCGACAATGTAGTCGGCCACCGAAAGCTTGAACCATGGCTGCGCTTTTTCATGGGAGCGGGTATTGAGCACACCTCAAAGATGCATTTCGCCAGTGTTGCGGCGCTCGCGTTCGTGGCGATCTCCATAGTGGGAGCCATTGCCACCTATATCGATAATTACTACACCGAGAGTGTTGGACAGTACGTAGCCCATGATTTGCGCATGCGCATGTACCACCACCTGCAGCGCCTGTCGCTTGGCTACTACAACACACATCAAACCGGCACGATCCTCAGCACGATCACCTCCGATATCCAGACCATCCAGGGATTTGCATCCTCCTCCACACTCGACATCCTCGTAGACATGCTGACCATCGTCTGCATGCTGGGATTGATGTTCTGGCTTAACTGGGATTTCACTTTGATCGCCGTCGCGGTCACACCCTTCCTGCTGCTGTTCGTATCCAGGTTCAAGAAGGCAGTAAAAAAAGCGACACACGAAGTTCGCAAAGAGCAGAGTGAGATTGTCGCAGTGGTGCAGCAGGGCCTGGAATCCATGCAGGTCGTCAAAGCATTCGGCCAGGAGAAGACCGAAGAGGAACTGCTCCAGGATGTCAGCCGCGCAACCGTAAGCGCGGCTCTGAAGGCGCGCAGCGTTAAGGCGCTGCTTTCGCCGGTCGTTACGATCACAGTAGCGGCGTGCACCGCAGTCGTGCTGTGGCGCGGAGCAGCTCTGATCCTCAAAGACTCAATGACGGTTGGCGAGCTCACCGTATATCTCGCATACCTGACGAAGTTCTTTAAGCCCGTCAAAGGCCTTGCGACTACGACGAATGCGATTGCCCAGGCCGCAGTGGGCGCCGAACGCGTTCGTGCGATTCTTGACACTGACAGCGTCACCCCTGAAAAGGCCGACGCCTTCGCGCCGGAGACGCTCGTCGGCGAGGTCGAGTTCGAGCACGTCGCCTTTGGATACGACCCGGCAACTCCCATCCTGACCGACGTCAGCTTCAAAATTGCGCCCGGTCAGTTCGTTGGAGTTGTGGGCCCGACCGGCGCCGGCAAGTCAACCATTGTGAGCCTGATCCCCCGGTTCTACGATGTGCAGGCCGGCATCGTTAAGGTTGACGGGAAAGACGTAGCTGATTACAAACTCTCAGCGTTGCGCCACCAGATAGGCTACGTTCTTCAGGAGACTGTCCTCTTCCGAGGCACGATCCTGGATAACATTGCCTTCGGCCGGCCCGCTGCGACGAAGGAAGAGATCGTCCAGGCCGCAAAGCTGGCCAATGCCGACGAGTTCATCTCCCGGATGCCGAACGGATACGACACGATGGTAGGCGAGCGCGGCTCAACCCTTTCCGGAGGCCAGCGACAGCGCATTGGCATCGCCCGCGTGATGGTACGCAACAGCCCGATCCTGATCCTCGATGAGCCCACAGCCGCGCTCGACAGCGAATCGGAGAAGCTGGTGATCGATGCGCTCGAGCGGCTGATGAAAGGCCGCACTGTTATCACCATCGCACACCGTCTGAGCACCATTCGCGACGCGGATCAGATTGTTGTTATCAGCAATGGTGTTGTTGCCGAGAACGGATCGCACGACGAGTTGATAACCCTGAACGGCATTTACGCCGGGCTGCATCGCACTCAATTCGAGACAGGAGCGGCAAAGGTCGAAGTCTAGCCGGAGGCTAGCTTGTCACGCATGGATCGAAAACTGTAAAAACAAATCACAATATCCACGGCCTGAAGACTGGCGCCCACGAGGAACCCATGTCGCGCTCCATAATTGTCCTGCCTGACGATTCCGCTCTGCCGATCGTCGAGGCCATCAACAACGCCAGAAAGTCCCTCCGGATCAAGATGTTCGTCTTCTCCGATCCCACGCTCTTGCAGGCCGTCATCTCTGCCCATAAGCGCGACGTAAATGTGCGCATCATGCTCAATCCCGCCCGGCGCAGCGGCGAAAAGGAAAATGATCAGGCCAGAGAACAGCTGACCAGCGCTGGCGTCGAGGTTATCGACAGTAATCCAGCCTTCGACGTCACGCACGAAAAGTCCATGGTCGTCGACGACGTGACTGCCTATGTCAAGTCGCTCAACTGGCAGACCAAGAATCTGACCGAGACCCGCGACTACGCCGTCGTAACCACGAACAAGCACGAAGTCGACGAAATCATTGAATGCTTCGAGGCCGACTGGGCCCGCGCCGAATTTGCTCCCGGCGCGCATTCGCACCTGATCTGGTGCGTCGGCAACGGGCGCCAGCGGCTGGGCCAGCTCATCGACGACGCGAAGCATTCGCTCTGGCTGCAGAATGAGCGCTACCAGGACCCGGTGATTATCGAACACATCGTCCGTGCGAAAGAGCGCGGCGTGCACGTGCACGTCATGGCGCGTCCTCCCCACAAGCTCAAGAAGGATAAACTCGCCGAGGGCGTCAGCGGTCTGCGCATCCTCCAGGATGTAGGCATCAAGATCCACAAGCTGAAGCACGTCAAGCTTCACGCCAAGGTACTGCTCGCCGATGGAGAGCGCGCCATCATCGGCTCGATCAATCTTGCGCCCGGCAGCTTCGACAGCCGCCGCGAGTTGGCCATTGAGGTTCGCGACGATAACGTCGTCCACCGCATCCACGATGTCCTGCGCCACGACTGGGAAAACTCCCGCCCCCTTGATCTCAGCGACGAAGGCCTCCTCTCCGAGCTCGAAGACTATGACGAGAATCTCGTGGAAGACCTTGCGCTTGAATCGGCCCATCAGAAGAAGGGCAGCTGACGATGTCTACGGAGCGACTTAAGAATCGCTAGGCATTTGTGAACCCAATGGCGCAATAAAGATCGCTTTTGATCCCGACCGAATATAATGTTTTTAGGAGAGCGGAGTGGTCGGTTGCTCTGCCATGTAACATCATCTGAAGGAGACTAGAAAATGTATCCCGAGATCATGGTCATTCCCATGCGCGAAGAACTCACCCGCGCAGGGATCAAGGAAGCCCGCACCGCAGAAGAAGTCGACGCCGCACTGGCCCAGCCTGGCACAACCATGGTTGTCGTGAATTCAATCTGTGGATGCGCTGCCGGCAAGATGCGTCCTGGCGTGCGCCTCGCCCTCCAGAACTCAGTCTTGCCCGACCAATCCATTACCGTCTTTGCAGGACAGGACAGGGAGGCCACTGAGCGCGCCCGTTCTTACTTTGCTGGTCAGCCGCCGACATCGCCGGCCGTAGCCATCCTTCGTGATGGAAAGCTTGTCTACCTCATGCAGCGTTTCGTCATCGAATCGAATCCGGCACAAGCCATCGGCCAGGAACTGGCCCGCGCCTTTAGCGAGTTATGCGTCCCGACCACGGCCTGAGCCGCAGCCTGCCTTTCGCTTTTCAAAAGCCTCGCGTTTCGTCGCGGGGTTTTTGCTTTGGCTGTTTATAGAGCTACTTTCTTTCAGTAGCGAAGTAGACCACCGCCGTAAGCACCGCGCTAAGTAGGATCCACGCTATCTGGTACCAGTAGAAAAATGGGAAGCCGAAGAGCTCAGGCGTCGGCCGGGAGTACATCGCAGGAAAGGCGAGTCCGAGAGCGGGCACAATCAGCAACCAGTTCCATGCGGATCGCTTATTATTCGGCGGATTCACGATTAGCGAAATTGTAGCTTACTCCGGCAGTTAGCCACACCCGGCAGCTTGTCCATCCCCGACAGCTTGTCCATCCAATTATCGAAGGGATGCTATCAGGACCATCCGGAGCTTCACCGGCCGCATCCAAAGTCGCGTGTGGCTGGAAATTACCAGCGAAGGCGGTTCCTGTGACCCGGAGCCAGTCGATGTTCTTCCTCGTGACACAATCACCGCGACCTGAACGCCGACATGGGGTTCATGAAAGCGAATGCGGATTTCGGATAATCCGGCCCGCAATCGCAAAATCGAAGTCTCTTAACGAAAGGGGATTTTACCCATGAAGAAATTCTTCCTGGCTGCAGCCGCTACCGCCTTGTTGGGTGCGAGTGCAGCATTTGCCCAGGTCGTAGTGCGGGTTGCGCCTCCGCCGCCCATAGTCGAGCATCGTCCGGTCGCACCCGGCCCGCGTTATGTCTGGACCGATGGCTATCACCGCTGGGACGGCCATCGGTATGTCTGGGTCTCCGGCCGCTGGGTCGTTCCGCCTCGCGCTGGCGTGGTCTGGGTTCCAGGGCACTGGGCCGAGCGCGGCGGAGGATGGGTATGGATCGAGGGTCACTGGCGGTAGCCCTCATCGATCTCTAAAAAACAGAAGCGCCGTGCTTTCATGCGCGGCGCTCCGTTCTTATGATCGTTCGTGGCTGCGTCCTATTTGTCCGGTCCTGTCCGCGGTCCTGCTTTGCGGTAGCTTTGGCCGCGGCTCTTCAGCAGAAAAATCTGGCGGCACTGCCCGCATTCCCACGGAAACATGCCGAACTTGGGATAGACGCGCTCCTGCATGAATCCGTGTCTGGCAACCCGGGTCAGCTCCACTTCGTCGCAGTTGGGACAGGTCTTCTTTCGCTTGCTCATCCACTTCCTTCAGAGACAGATTTGGGCTCCACGGTTCGGCGCGCTGATTGGGAGTTGCCTTCAGAGTGTGGGGGCCGGTCCCAGACATCTTTATGTCTTATGCAATGGAACGTAGAGCCAAGGCTGCTCTCCCAATCGGGAAGATATGCGATTTGTAACTAGAGATATCACCCATTGGTAACAATCTCCAAGGAAAAATCTGCAACTTTGGCAAGATTTTACAATCTGGGACTTCTTTCTGCCGTCCCTTTAGACGTCCAAAGTATGTTAAAGCCGCAGCTTTCCGCAATTTGGTGGATTCTTCCATCCGCCTTTGGCCTGAAGGATTTACACTGATTATCAGAATGATTCCTACGCTTGAATGGACTGAAGACGGCGTTCGCCTGCTCGACCAGACGCGCCTGCCGCTTGAGGAGACCTACCTCCTCGCCACCAGTTACCAGAAAGTAGCCGAAGCCATTACTACAATGGTTGTTCGCGGAGCTCCCGCAATAGGTGTCGCGGCGGCCATGGGAGTCGCCCTCGGAGTCAAGCAGAGCAAGGCCGTGACCATTGAAGAGCTTCAGCCCGAGTTCGACCGCATCTGCCAGGTCCTCGCCGCCACGCGACCCACGGCCGTCAACCTCTTCTGGGCGATCAGCCGCATGCGTGAACTCTTTTCCTCGCTCGCCGCCCGGCCCGAGATTACTCTCGCCGCCATCCGCACCGCCCTCATCGAAGAAGCTCTGCGGATGTATGACGAAGATATCGCCGCCTGCCGCGCCATGGGCGCTCACGGAGCGGCGCTGTTGCCTGTCACCGGCGGCGTGCTCACTCACTGCAATGCGGGAGCCCTCGCTACATGCGGTTACGGCACTGCCCTCGGTGTGATCCGCAGCGCCTTCGAGCAAGGGCGCCAGATTCAGGTCTACGCCGATGAGACCCGTCCCTTTCTGCAGGGCGCGCGCCTTACGGCATGGGAGCTGATGCACGACGGCATCCCTACCACCGTGATCTGCGACAACATGGCCGCCAGCCTCATGGGCCGCGGCAAGATCCAGGCCGTCATCGTTGGCGCCGACCGCATCGCTGCCAATGGAGACGTCGCCAATAAGATCGGCACCTACGGAGTCGCTATCCTCGCCCGCGAGCACGGCATCCCATTCTTCGTCGCCGCGCCATGGTCCACCATCGACCTTGAAACCGCGACGGGAGAAGACATCCCTATCGAAGAGCGCCCCGCAGTCGAGGTCACGCATCACGCCGGCAAGCAGCTAACCCCGAACGGTGTTGGCGTGGAAAACCCTGCCTTCGATGTCACCCCGGCCCGCTACGTTACTGCCATCATCACAGAGCGCGGAGTGCTGCGCGCGCCCTACGCTGACTCCTTGCAGGAATTGGAGTCAGCAGTGGCCGGACTCTGACGCTCTACTGTATCCAGTTCACATTCACATATGGATACAGCAGCAGAACAAAAATCATCGCCAGAGCCATCACATCCATGTAAAGCAACAGCAGCACGCCTCCGTGATAGAAGCTCCATTTGAGACGCAGGCAGCGCAGAGTTTCGAACGTGCCCCACAGCGCCGCACACGCCGGAAACGCAATCGTCCACGCCGGATGCACCTCCGGAAAACCCGAGAGCAGAAATGCGCTGAGTAGGCTGGCAAGCACCAGGACGGTTCCGCGAATCAGTGAACGCGCCCGAAAATTGAACACCGCATAGGGCATGAGAAGAGCTGCTAAGATTTTAGGTCCTAACGTTTCAGGTTGCTATGAGTTCCACTTTGCACAGTCAGCCCGCCGCCGCGCGATAAGCCCACTGACGCCGATAAGCGCGAGCGCATCGTCCGGCGCGTGGCCCGTGAGCTGCGAGACGGCTTCTACGTCAACCTCGGCATTGGTATGCCCACGCTTGTCGCCAATCATGTCCCGCCCGGCGTCGAAGTCGTTCTGCAGTCCGAGAACGGCATGCTCGGCGTCGGCCCCTATCCCATCGCCGGCACTGAAGACCCGAACCTCATCAACGCCGGCAAGGAGACCGTCTCCGAGCTGCCCGGCACCTCCTACTTCTCCAGCGCCGAATCCTTCGCCATGATCCGCGGAGGCCACATCGACCTCACCGTCCTCGGCGCGATGGAGGTCGACGAGGACGGCAACCTCGCCAATTGGATGATCCCCGGCAAAATGCTGAAAGGCATGGGCGGAGCCATGGATCTCGTCGCCAGCGGCAGCCGAGTCATCGTCTCCATGGAGCACACCACAAAGGACGGCCGCCCAAAAATCCTCAAGCACTGCACCTTGCCCATCACCGGTCTCCGGGTCGTCGACACCATCGCGACCGAGATGGCCTGGATCAAAGTCACGCCCGAGGGGCTGCTGCTCGAGGAGGTCGCGCCCGGCCTTACCGCCGAAGACGTGCAGCGCGCCACCGAAGCCCGCCTCATCGTTAGCCCCGGCCTCAAGCCTATGGTCTACTAGGAGCTCCGCCCTGCAGCGTTCTCTGTCGCCGCCCCGCTTTCCTTATCGTCTCATCATCCCCGCGGTGATTTCTCTCGCTGCGGCCGGAGCCTCGTGGTGGTACATGCACCCTGGTCCTGCGATCGACTGCAACCGGCTTGCGCCCCTGACCATCCTGGCCACGCTCGCAGCTTTCATCATGGCAATGTGCTTCCGCCAGATGGCGCGCCACGCAGAACGCCCGCATCGCTGGTTCCTGGTGGTGTGGCTGGTAGTTGCCGCGGCAACTCTTTTCGCCGACTTCCGCTACGTCCGCACCTACCGTGGGGTCTGCGATTCCCTCCAGCAGCAGATGCAGCCAGTCAAGCCCTGATGGCAGTTGCCCTCACTGCGGCACGTACTTATCCAGCCACTTCAGCTCTTCGCGAACCTTGATGTACCCGTGCCACGGATTCTTATCCAGCGGATGATTCTCCCCCGGAAACACCAGCAGCGTGTGTGGCACATTCAGTTTCTGGAGCGCACGCTCCAGAAGCACCTGCTCCAGATAGCTCACTCGCACATCGGCGTTCCCGCCCACGATATGCGTCGGCGTCGTGACCTTGTTGATCTGGAAGAGCGCCGCCTCGCTCTCGTATAGCTCGGGCTTCTCCCATGGAGCTCCTCCCAGATACCACGCATCGTCCCACGTCAGGTCGTCATTGCCCCAGTTTGCCGCATGCTCCACCGCGCCCGCGCCCGTCACCGCTGCCTTGAAGCGCGTCGTCTGCGTGATCAGCCAATTGGTCATGTAGCCGCCGTAGCTGTATCCGCCAATGGCCAGCTTGTTCGGATCGGCAATACCGTTTTTCACCAGCGCGTCGACACCTGACAAGATATCCTGCCCCGGCGCCGATACCAGGTGCGGCGTGATCGCCAGCATGAAGTCATCCCCATAACCGGTTGATCCGCGATAGTTGGGCCGGAAGACCAGCCATCCTTTCGCCGCCGCCAGCACCGCCCAGTCATACCAGTCCGCCCCGAAGCGGTTGCCGTCCGCGTCCTCGGGTCCGCCGTGGATTAGCGTGAGCATTCGCAGATTCTTTGCGCCATTCTTGCCGGGCGGATATATCAGCACTCCCTCAACTGGCGTTCCGTCTGTGGACTTCCATCGATATGTCGCCCACTCAACCTTCGCCCGCTCCGCAAAGAGCGGATTGAGTGCGGTCACCGCTTTCGCCACCGAAACTCCCGCCGCGCCATCGGCAAAATACGCCTGCGTCGGATCGTTGATCGTCGAATGCGTAAAGATCAGTCCCTGTCCATTTCGCGCAGCCTCTACGCGCGCATACGTCCCCGGCTCACTCCCGACAGCCTCATACTTAGCGTTGTCCACCCGGTATAAATGCTGCTCGGTTCCGGTCAGGCCGCAGGCCAGAACTTTGTCATCCGATGTGACCGTGAAATCCTCCCACGATCCCGCGAAATCCGACCCCAGCCGCGTGAAAGGCCCGGTCGCCCCTCCCACACTTGGATCGATCACATAGAGCCGTCCCTGCACGTCGCGATACGGGCCCTCGATCGATCCCGATCCGCCCCGCACCGCAAAGTAGATTCGCTTTCCATCGGGACTCCACCTCAGATGTGTCTCCAGCCCCATATTGCGCGTGATCTGCTTCGCCTCGCCACCGCCGGACGGAACCAGAAACATCTCCGAATCCGCCGGATTCTCCAGCCTGTGCGAAACAGGCCCTGTCTCGAAAGCAATACGGTCGCCGCGCGGCGACGGAGCAATCTCCGCAATCTCGAGTGCGGTGCGCGCGAGTACCTTCGCATCGGCCGGAAGCACCGGCTTGTCGTCGGCTGTCTTCGCCTCGTGACTCGGTCCCGGCATCTCCGTGCTCGCCCGCACCGCCGACGCCAGCGGCAGCGCCACCAGAACATCGCCGCGCTCCTGCTCACGCCAGCGAATCACATCCTTCCACTCGGCCTTGCGCGCATCCTCCTCATCCTTTGACAACGGCTGCGTGACCGAGAAAATTACACTTGCGCCATCCGCCGACCACGCAAATGTATGCGCATCGAGCTTCTCCCGATACAGCGGAAACGGCTCCCCGCCATTCACGGGAGTCACCCACACGCGGCTCGTCCCCTCTTTGTCATCTTTATCGTCGTCCTTGTCGCTTTCGCCTGCGACCCCCCGCTCGGAGAGAAACGCAATGTACCGCCCATCCGGTGAGAAAGCCGGCGACGAATCCCGCCCGGCATGAGTCAGCGGAATGAGCCGGCCGTCTTTCCTGCTCCACAGCCAGAGATTTTCATTGAAGAGGTTCTGCTTCCAGTCCGGCGACGAGACAGCTACCACCGCCGCCGAGCCATCCGGCGCGATGCCCACGTCGGTAATCTCCGACGCGTTCATAAACTCGTCAAGCGTGATCGGAGCCTTTGTTTGAGCATGCGCGGAGCCGCACAGAACGGCAGCGCCAAATAGAAAATGCGTGCAGGAAACTTTCATACGAGACTGACAACACTATACCTGCCGCGATTCTTCGGAACTGATTCTGATACTGTGATTTCTACTGATTCCAACCGATAAGGGGAAGTTCTTCCCATGCTGACATTTTCTTCTCGCCGTTGTTCGTGGCTGTCTCGATTTTCCTTCGTTGCAGTTATCGCGCTTCTATGTACCGTGTTGATCGCACCGCGGCAGGCCTCTGCTCAATCCGGCGAACAGACCCGCAAGCTCGCTCACGACATCTTTCAGCAGCTCATCGAGATCAACACTACCGACTCGGTCGGCAGCGTCACCGCCGCTGCAAAAGCTCTGCAGCAGCGCTTCCTCGACGCCGGCTTCTCCCCGTCTGACATGTTTCTCGGCGGCCCCAATGACCGGAAAGAAAATCTCGTCATCCGTTACCACGGCACCGGCAAGCAGAAGCCCATCCTCTTCATTGGCCACCTCGATGTCGTCGAAGCACGCCGCGAAGACTGGACCACCGATCCCTTCAAGTTCATCGAGAAAGACGGCTTCTACTACGGCCGCGGCACGCAGGACATGAAGGAGAGCGACGCCATCCTCGCCACCACGCTCATCCGCTTTAAGCAGGAAGGCTACAAGCCTGACCGCGACCTGATCGTCGCTTTCACCGCCGATGAGGAAGGCGGAAAGTCAAACGGCGTCGACTGGCTCCTCAGGAATCACCGCGATCTCATCGACGCCGAATACGTCCTCAACCCCGACGGCGGAGGCGTTGACCTCGATCACGGCAAGGCCATCTCGATGGACGTGGACGCGACCGAGAAGCTCTATGGCGACTACCAGCTCACCGTAACCAATCCCGGCGGCCACAGCTCGCTGCCCGTTCCTGACAACGCCATCTACCATCTTGCCGGCGCGCTCGTCCGCCTGCAGCAATATCAGTTCCCCTTCGAGCTGAACTCCGTCACGCGCGCCTACTTTGAACGCCTCAGCACCATCGAGACCGGAGAAAAGGCCGCTGATCTCAAGGCCATCACCCAGCCCGATCCCAACCCCGACGCGATCGCCCGCCTCTCCAAAAATCCTGAGTGGAACTCGATGATGCACACCACCTGCGTGGCCACGCGCCTTCAGGCCGGCCACGCCAACAACGCTCTCCCGCAGATGGCCCAGGCCAACGTCAACTGCCGAATCCTTCCCGGTCATTCCCTCGAAGAGATCCGCCAGCAGCTGATCAAAATCTTCGACGACCCTAAAGTCACCGTCCGCTACGTAAACGACGCAGGCGGAGTCTTCGACGTGGCCCCCGACCGCGCGCAGCTTCCGCCGCCGCCTCTCAATCCCCAGGTCATGAGTGCCGTCAATGAGCTTACTGCGAAGATGTGGCCCGGCGCGCCGGTCATTCCCACCATGGCCACTGGCGCCTCCGACAGCGTCTACACCAATGCCGCCGGCATGCCCAGCTACGCGGTCTCCGGCATCGCCATCGAAACCGACGACGTCCGCGCCCATGGCAAAGACGAGCGTCTCCCCATCGGCTCCTACTACCGCGGCCTCGACTTCTATTACCAGCTTATGAGGATGCTCTCGGGCGGAGCGTAGTCCTGCCCAGGCGCTCCTTCACGAACTGCGCACCGTCCGCCGCTCGATCCGCCGCTCGTAGCTTTCGCCCTTCAGAATCCGTTTCACATAAATTCCCGGCGTGATCACATGATCCGGGTCGATGTCGCCGGGTTCGACTAACTCTTCGACCTCGGCAATCGTGACCTTCGCCGCCGTGGCCATCATGGGATTGAAATTGCGCGCCGTCTTTTTGTAGACCAGATTTCCCATTGTGTCGCCCTTCCACGCCTTGATCAGCGCGAAGTCCGCCCGCAGCCAATGCTCCAGCAGATATAGCTTGCCATCGAACTCGCGCGTCTCCTTGTTCTCGGCAACCAGTGTGCCCACTCCCGCCGGTGTGTAAAACGCCGGAATCCCCGCGCCGCCCGCTCGAATCCGCTCGGCCAGCGTCCCCTGCGGAAGCAGCGTGAGATCGATCTCTCCCTTCAGCACCTTATCCTCAAGCAGCTTATTCTCGCCCACATAGCTGCCCGTATGCGCCACGATCATGCCCGTCTCCAGCATCCGCCCCATGCCGAACCGGTCCACGCCCATGTTGTTGCTGATCGTGCGCAGGCCCTTCACACCGCGCCGCACCAGCGCGGCAATCAGATTCTCCGGAATGCCGCACAGCCCAAAGCCTCCCACCATCAGTGTCGCTCCCTCGGGAATATCCGCCACTGCGGCATCGGCGCTCTCAACCACCTTATTCAACTTCTAACCCCCTTGCTCGATCGAGACAAATCACTGAGCAGAATACTGGACCCTTCACTGACAGCGCCAATGCCGGGCACACATGAACAAATAGGCTGCAGATGCGATAGCATGACTGCGACAGCGCAACCACCCGCAGGCTAAGGAGCATACCGATGCTGAAAGGTTTCCGTGACTTTATTCTTCGTGGCAACGTAGTGGACCTGGCCGTCGCCGTCGTCATCGGCGTGGCCTTCGGCGCGATCGTCAACTCGCTGGTGTCGGATCTGATCAATCCGATGATCGCCGCCATCGTTAAGAAGCCCGACTTCTCTTACATGGTGCTCACCGTTCACGGCGGCAAGATCAAGTATGGCAATTTCCTCAACGCCTTGATCCAGTTCCTGCTCGTCGCGTCGGCGGTGTACTTCCTTGTGGTGCTGCCGCTGGGCAAGCTGCTGGAGAGGTTCAAGCCCGCCGCCGCTGAGCCGCCACGGATGAAGCCCTGCCCCGAATGCCTGAGCGACATCCCGGCTGCCGCCCGGCGATGCTCGCACTGCGCGCAGCCGGTGGCTTAAGACACAGAGCCGTCACCACCCTTGCTGACCGCAGCCGAGCTCGACCGCATCGTCGTCGTGCTCGTGGCGGCGCGTAACCCGCTCAACATCGGAGCGGCTGCGCGAGCCATGAGCAACTTCGGCTTCCTGCATCTCCGTATCGTCAACCGCTACCAGCTCGCCTTTCGCGAGGCTCAATCGGCAGTCGGTGCGGCCAGGCTGCTGCGCGACGCCGTAGAGTGCGCGAGTCTCCCCGAAGCCACTGCTGACTGCTCGCTGGTCGTCGGTACTACCGCCGTCGGCTCCCGCCAGGTAGAGCACCCGGTACATCGCCTCGAAGCGGGGAGCCGCCTCATCCGCGATCACATCGCCTCAGCTGGCCGCGCGGCCCTGCTCTTCGGATCGGAAAAGCGCGGCCTCTCCAACGACGACCTCAGCTACTCCCACTGGCTCATGCGCATCCCCACGCGCCCTGAGCACATCTCGATGAACCTCGGCCAGTCCGTCGCTGTGTGCCTCTATGAACTGATCCGAGGAGAAGAAACGACTGCGGCCGCAGACACCAGGGCGCTGGCCACAGGCGCCGAGCTCACCCGCATGGAGCAGGCCTTGCTCGACGCGCTCCGTGTCAGCGGCTACATCAAGCCCGGAGCCGATGCCGCAACCGAAGAGAAAGCCCGCCGCCTGATCCGCCGCATGAATCCCTCCTCCGAAGATGCCGAAACCTGGACCGGCATGCTCGCGAAAATGCAGTTGAAGACGCGAGCGAAGAAGTGAGTTGAGAGCTGTTGGCTGGCGGCTGATCCCTATTCCCTGAGCCCTATTCCCTAATTCATGCTATTCCGCTGGTCGATCAGCGTTTGATCATAGCGGTCCACCCTGATGACTCCGACGCGGGGAAACTCCAGATCCATGATGGTGTAGACAGTTGCCGTCAGCGCCACTGCGTACACCAGCGTGTGCAGCCACGGGCGCTTGCCGGTATCGCCCATGCCGTGACCCGCGATGAGCGCGCTGGCCAGTGCGAGCACCACCAGTGTTACGTAGATGAGCAGTGGCGGATGAGTCAGCAGCGCAACCAGGCGTACGGTCGTAATGTCGATCATGTCGTTGAGAGACGAGACAATCAGCGACAATACTGCTGGTGACCCGGTCTGTTTCGCTGCTGCGACGGTGTCCGTCCAGACCTTTTTCTGTAGTTCGGTCGAACGCGCGAGGTTGTTCATGGTATGCGCGCGATCACCGGTCAATTCTTTGTAGAACGTAAGGCGAGAATCGACGTAAGCGCGGAATTCGTCCCGAATCTGCGGCTGCGCCGCTTCGGGCAGCAGGTCGACACGCAGATAAGCCGTGCCGATGGCATTCGTCTCCTGCACGATGAGTTGACGGCGCACTTCAAAGCGGGCTTCGGCCCCGGAGAAGGAAAAGGCCAGAAGCAAACCCATGAGGCCGAAGACCGCGCCGTCGATTACTCCCAGTCCGCTGCTGGCCTTCTCGTCCTTGTTGCGCAGACGGATGCGCCGGCCACACTCGATAAACGCAATCACCAGGCAAACCAGGAACACCGCGGTCAAAATGAATGTTGGAATGTTCATTTAGTATCTCCAGCTCGTCACATCCGCGCCGGGCGGCGCCGTCTTCTCGATGCGCTCCATGATCTTCGGCAGATACATCGTGTTGTAGTGCAGCCGCGACAGAGCATTGGGCAGCGTGGGATCGCCATTCCAGCAATGCTCCGCGCGGTCCCCATACTTCACCTCGCCGCCATACGGCGGGTTAGTCGTGCTCTTTAGAAAATCCTCCATACGGTAAACGGCATTGTTCAGAAAGTAAGTATCCGCGCTGCCGACATAGATATGAATCTTTCCCTCCAGCTTTGGTCCCAGCGTGCTCCAGTTACGCTGCAAAATCGCTTCCAGGTCATAGTGCTCGCGCCAGTAATCGGCGACCTTGTGATCGATCTCGCCCGTCTCCTTGTTGAAGATCGGCTGCGGATACCCATCCTCGCCCACCGGCCCATACACCGCCTGCCAGATATCGAACTGCTCGCCCGACCGCCCATGATCGCCCAGCGCCAGCTCATACCCATTGATCTGCTCGGTCGTAATGAAGGTGTGCCCCAGATAGTCCCGCATCGCCGGCTGCGCCACACGCTTGTGCGCGCCCTCTAGGAAGAACGCATTCTTGTCATCGTAAAGATCGATGTTTGTATACGCATGAAAATCAATCGGATCCGGACACGCCGCGAAGCTCCCGTTGTAGTGATCGGGATAAAACACCTGTACCGCCAGCGCCTCCCACCCGCCCGTCGATCCTCCATACACAAACCGAGCCCACCCCTGCCCGATGCCGCGAAACTGCTTCTCGACGGCTGGAATCAGCTCCGTCTCGATTGCATCCCCGTACGGACCCACATTTGCCGAATTCACCGCGTACGAGTCGTCATAGAAAGGATTGGCGTGCTGAATCTTGATAATCAGCACGCGCGGGAATCCCGGACTGATCCACTTCTGGTATTCCTTGTACGCCTCCTCCTGCTGGATGCGGTTGTAACCCGAGATATGAAACCGATCGCTGTAGTTTGGCTTCAGGTTTGGATCAGGCGGCTCGGTCCGGAAATCATCAAACCCATCCACAAAGTGATCGTGAAAGATGATCAGCGGAAAATGCGCATTCGGATGCTCGTCGAAGCCTTCAGGAACGAGCACAATCGCCGAAAGATACATCGGCCTTCCCCAGAACTTTGTCAGCAGCGCGCTTTGAATCCTGATGTGCCGGATGTACTTCGTGTCCTTCGGCTCGGGAATCGGTGGAATCTCCTGATCCATCGAGATCGGGGTCACTCCTCCACCCGGCTCGACCATGACCTTTTGCGGCTTGCTGTACAAATTTCCCGGCGAGATATTCCAGTGCTGCCCCTCGCCCTGGTCCATGTGCAGCTTCACAATCTTCCCATCTGCCCGGTGAAAGGTCTCGTACTTGTTCAGCACCGCCTGCACCGTATACTCGCCCGCCGGCACATCCTTCAAACTCCGGATCGGATATCCCCACGCCTTGTCGTCCACGATCACAGGCTCGCCCGGCTTCAACCCATCTACCGTCACGCCGAAAACGATCTGCGACTTCGGCGTGTCATTGATCTGGTTGCGCGGCTCATCCGACGGATCAGTCGACAGGCACAGCAGCACGCGCCCATCGAGCGGCTGCGCGCTGCGCGTAGCTGGAAAGCTGACAGAGAAGCTCTGCGCCGAAGCAGCGAGCGCAGAACATAACGCAAAAGTGAAGGCTACGAACCTCATCCGGGACATGCAGGGAAGTGTAGACGACGAATACCTTTTCGCGAAGAGAAGAAACCTCAAGGTGCCGCTTACCGGGTGCCCCACAGCCTGCCCTGAGCGCAGTCGAAGGGTCCCGATTCTGGGACATGGGAATCGAGCACCTTTTGCCTCTCGACGCAAAACGCGCGCGGTCTCCCGTAGGCTTAACGCCTCTATCGGTTTCCCGCCTCCGTACTCCGGATAAACGCCGCCACCCGATCATGCAGCTTCTCGAGCGACTCATCGCGCACATAAACCATGTGCCCCGACTCGTACCAGTCGAACTCGATATTCTTCGCCAGGCTTTCAGGAATCGGTAGATGCCTGTCTTCGTAATAGGCCGAGTAGAACGGAGTCGCCAGGTCGTAGTAGCCGCCGTTCACCATCACCTTCAGCCTGGGATTCGTCTTCATCGCCGTCGCAATATCGGCGCTCACATTCAGATTGATCGGATTGCCGTTGTGCTTAAGGCCCCACTCAGCGCTTCCGAACTGCGCCTGCGGCAGATAAGTCTGCCCCTCGCCGTACTTCAGGTCGCGGCGAACGTAGTCATTGAAGAGCGAAACATACGCCGACGAAATCGCAGAGCTCTGCGGATCGTACTCCGCCTCTTCGCTCAGCGGATTGATCGTCGGACCGGAGAACCGCGTATCCAGCCGGCCTGTCGTCAAATCCTGATCGTCCTGCAGATTCTTCTCAAAGCCGCCGCCGCTCACCCGCAGGTCCGCCTTCAGCAGATAGGCCACCGGCAGCCCCGTGTAGTTGTGCAGCTTCTCCGCCACCGTCTGCTTCTCGCTTGCTGAAAGATCCGTCCCCTGCGCCAGCGCGTGCGCATACTCGCCCATCGCGAAGTCTTCCACCTCTTTCAGCAGTGGCTCCATTGCAGCCGGCTGATTCGGCAGCTTGTGATGATAGAAGGCCGTTGCTGCATAAGTCGGTAGCGCCAGCTGGAAGGGAAGATCAATGCCGGGATTGCCCCGCGCCGCATCGATATCCGACGTGAAATTGAAGATCTGCGACAGCAGAATCACGCCATTCAGATCGATGCTCTTTTCGTTCTCCAGAATGTTCGATACCACCGCCGACCGCGTCGTCCCATAGCTTTCGCCGAAAAGATACTTGGGCGAATTCCACCGGTTGTACTTGCTGATGAAGCGCGCGATAAACCGCGCGTAGGCATGCGCATCTTCATCCACGCCCCAGAAGGCTTTCTCCTTGTCCTTGCCTACCAGCCGCCCGAAGCCCGTTCCCGGCATATCAATGAACACCAGGTCGCTCACGTCGAGCAGGCTATATGTATTGTTCACCAGCTTGTAGGGAGCGCCCGCCAGATGCTTGTCGTCCGACGTCACAACATGCTTCGGCCCGAACGATCCCATATGCAGCCACACCGTCGAGCTGCCCGGCCCACCGTTATACAAAAAGGTGATCGGCCGCTCTTCCGAATTCGCGTCCTTCTTGAAATACGCCACATAGAACATGCGCGCCACCGGCGGCGCATCCTTGGGATCCTTCGATGCCGCTGCCGCCAATGCTGCCTCCGTGTCGGGCAGCGGCTTCCCGTCCGGACCAAGCTGCGCATCCTGCTCATCGGTCGCGCCAACAGTGATCGTCCCCGCTACCGCCTTGTATGCAATCGTCGCCCCGCCCGCCGTCACCGTGCCTTCAGTCGTCGAGTCAGGAGCTACCGCCGGCGTAGGCGTTGGTGTTGGCTTTGCGTTGCCTTTCGGAACGTCGTCATCGGCTGCCAGGGCGGATACAGACATCGCGCCGGCCAGCAGCGCGGCTAGTATTGGAGAAAATCTTGCCATCGAGCGATCCTCGTGCGTCGGGAATTTGTAACCAGTGCAGGTTCCACTATAGAAGAGCGCGCGAATGCTAATCTTGGACCGACTTCTGTTCAGGAGACAGCCGTGTTCCAGCCAGCGCACTTACGCGTCCTGATTCTGCCATTCGTCACAATCCTTGCCTGCCCGCCGATAATGCCGCGCGCCGCCGCGCAGACCCCCAGCCAGCCCATCCTCATTACCGCCGACTTCACCGACGTCCCCCGCAAGCTCCTCCATGCCGAGATCGAAATCCCCGTCTCTCCCGGGCCCGTCACTCTCACAACCGTCAAGTGGGTTCCCGGCAATCACCGTCCCAGCGGCCCCATCGACAACTTCACCGGCCTGGTCGTCCACGCCAACGGTAAGGAGATCCCCTGGCGCCGCGATGACGTCGACCTCCACGCCTTCCACATCGACGTCCCGCAAGGCGTCTCGAAGCTCGACATCCACGCCGACTTCCTCGCCGTCCCCGGCAACACCGTAAGCAGCGCCGACGGTTCCACCAGTGGCGTCCAGACCACCATGGAGTGGGAAGAGCTTCTCCTCTATCCCGCCGGTATCCCCGTGCGCCAGATTCCCGTGATCCCCTCCGTCAAGCTCCCCGAAGGCTGGAAACTCGGCACCGCGCTCACGCCCATCTCCACCGACGGCGACACCACCCACTTCGCCCAGACCACCATCGAGATGCTCGAAGACTCACCCGTCATCGCCGGCAAATACTTCCGTGAAATCCCGCTCGCGCCCGACGTCACGCCGAAGCACTTCCTCGACTTGGCCGCCGACGCCCCGGAAGACCTCGACCTCAAGCCCGCCATGCTCGACTCTCTCTCGAAGCTCGTCCGCGAAGCTGGAGCGATGTACGCATCTCGTCACTACAACAGTTACCATTTCCTCCTCGGCCTCAGTGACGTGGAAGAAAGCAACGGCCTCGAGCATCATCAATCCAGCGACAACCGCACCCCCGAGCACGCATTCTCTGACGATTCGCTCGCCCCGCTCGTCGGCGACCTCCTCCCGCACGAGTACACCCACTCCTGGAACGGCAAATACCGCCGTCCCATCGGCCTCGCCACGCCCGACTACTCCACGCCCATGAAGGGTAACCTGCTTTGGGTCTATGAAGGCATGACGCAGTACCTCGGCGAAGTCCTCGCCGTCCGCAGCGGCTTCACTACCCCCGAGCAGTTCCGCGAAGCCCTCGCCTACTCCGCCGCCACCCTCGACACCAAGCCCGGCCGCACCTGGCGCGATCTCGAAGACACCGCCGTCTCCTCCTCCATCTTGCGCGGCGGTAGCCGCGAGTGGAGCAATTGGCGTCGCGGGCAGGACTACTACCAGGAAGGCGCCCTTATCTGGCTCGACGTCGACACCACCATCCGCAAGCTGACGAATGGCCAGAAGAGTCTCAACGATTTCTGCGCGCTCTTCCTCGGCAAGGGAGGCAACACCCCGCCCGAAGTCGTGCCTTACGACTTCGACGAACTCGTCGCCACCCTAAATCAGGTCGTCCCTAATGACTGGGCAGCCTTCCTGCGCGACCGCATCACCTCCAAAGCCCCACACGCGCCGCTCGAAGGCATTACCCAGGGCGGATATGAGCTTGTCTACGCAGACAAGCCATCAGGCTATGAGCGTGCCATCCTTGGCCGCAGCCATGCCGTCGACGCCAGCTTCTCCATCGGCCTCACCGCTCACCCCGACGGAACCATCGCCGATGTCCTCTTCAACTCCGCTGCCTTCAAGGCCGGCCTTGGACCTGAAGAGAAAATCATCGCCGTCAACAACCGCGCCTTCTCCGGGCCTGTTCTTGCGTTGGCCCTCAAGGCCGCGAAGGGAACAACCCAGCCAATCGATCTCATCGTTGAAAACACCGGCTACTTCCGCACCGTCCACATCGACTACCACGACGGTGAGAAATATCCCATGCTTAAGCGCGTCGACGGCACGCCCGACGTCCTCAGCGAAATCCTCAAGCCGCTCACAAAGTGAAAAGAGAGGATGAATGAAGAGAAGACTCTCGTGGGCTGAAGCAAATCTTTACTGCCTGGCGACACTCATCCTCGCACTCGCCCCCTCCACGCCCGCCCAAACCACCGCACCCATCGTCATCCACGTCGATGCCGCTAAGACCGTAGGCGCATACACTCCCATCTGGAACTACTTCGGAGCCGACGAGCCTAACTACACCTACGCCCCCAACGGGGAAAAGCTGCTGCGCGAACTCAGCGCCCTCAGCCCGAATCCCGTCTACTTCCGCACCCACAACCTGCTCACCACTGGAGACGGAACCGCCTCCCTCAAATGGGGATCGACCAACACCTACCGTGAAGCACCCGACGGCTCCCCTATCTACGACTGGACCATCACCGACCGCATCTTCGACGCATTCCAGGCCGCGCACATCCTCCCCCTCGTCGAAGTCGGCTTCATGCCGGAAGCTCTCTCCACTCACCCCCAGCCGTATCGCCACACTTTTCCGAATGGCGACGTCTTCACCGGCTGGTCGTACCCGCCCAGGGACTATGCAAAGTGGAGCGCCCTCGTCACCGCCTGGGTCCACCATTTGCGCCAGCGTTATGACACCAGCAGGTGGCTATGGGAAGTCTGGAACGAGCCCGACATCCCCTATTGGCATGGCACGCCCGAGGAGTATGACAAGCTCTACGACATCACGGTCGCCGCCATTCGCAGCGAGCTGCCCTACGCGAAAATCGGTGGTCCCGAATCCACCGGCCCCGCTAACGACCGCGCCGCTGGCTTCCTGCGCCAGTTCCTCGACCACTGCGCCCATGGCACGAACGCCGCCACCGGCAAGACCGGAGCCCCGCTTGACTTCATAAGCTTCCACCCTAAGGGAAGCCCCAAATTCACAGACGGCCACGTCCGCATGAACATCGGCGCGCAGCTCCGCTCCGTCCAGCGCGGCATGCAGATCGTCGCTTCCTACCCTGAATGGCGCAATACCCCCATCATCCTCGGCGAAAGCGACCCCGAAGGCTGCGCCGCCTGCAAAGGCGAGCAGAACGGCTATCGCAACGGACCCCTGTACGGTGTCAGTGTCGCTGAAGCCATCGCCCGCACCTACCAGCTCGCCCGCAAAGAGAACGTCCACGTCCAGGGAGCTGTCACCTGGGCCTTCGAGTTCGAAGACCAGCCCTGGTTCGCCGGCTTCCGCCAGCTCGCCACCAACGGCATCGACAAGCCCGTACTCAATGTCTTTCGCATGCTCGGCATGCTCTCTGGCGACTGGATCGACGCCACCAGCTCCGGCGCACAGCCGCTCGATCAGGTCGTCGCCGACAGCGTCACCGCTTCACCCGACGTAAATGCTGCCGCAACCCGTAGCCGTAATGAGATCAACGTCCTTCTCTGGAACTACCACGACGACGACATCCCCAGCGTCCCAGCTCCCATCCACCTTGCCGTCGCCAACCTGCCTGCAAAGCACGTCCGTGCCGAGATATTCCGCATGGACGCCGACCACAGCAATGCATTCACGGCCTGGAAAAAGATGGGCAGCCCACAACAACCCACGCCCGCCCAGCGGAAGCAGCTTGAAGAAAGCAGCCGTCTCGAGCACGATCCGCCGCGCACGCTGGCTGTAACCTCCGGATCAGCCACTCTGGATCTGTCCCTCCCGCGCCAGGGTGTATACCTCGTCCATCTGGTGTGGTAGCGCCCAGCCCGGAAGCCTCGCCGCTTTCTGCAACGCGCAACTTCTCCGGCGCGTCTAGAATGATGCAAAGAAAGTCCTGTATGGCCGACCAACTTTACCTTAGCCTGTGGTATCCCAATTTCCGCCTGACCTCACTTCCCGCCGCCCTGGAAAAAGTCATGGAGCAGTTCGGTGTCGTCGCCGGATCGTCGCGCGTCAAAGCCGCCGCTGCCTATCCGCTCTCCTGGAACGAGGTGCCCGCATATCAGCGCGTCTACGACAAAGAACACGCCGAGGACTCAGTGGACTCCGAACCCCGCCTTGCGATCCCCGCGGCCATGGAGATGCTCCACGACGACTTCGCCTACGAATTTGAGCTTGAATGGGAGCTCTGGACGCCCGAAGTCGGTGGCGGTCTCGATCCCGTCTGGGTCCGTGAGCCGAGCGTGGTCCGCATCGTCGGCTTCGGCCCGCAGTTCGACGAAGCCGCCTGGGAGCAGAACGGTCACGTCCGCATCGACTTCGGCCCCGATACGCCTTTCCTGCAGGAAGACGTGGACCTCGACAACGAAGCCGCCGCCCACGTCAAACAGAATGTGCAGCTCCTCGTCGATTTCACCAACGCCGTACAGCAGCATGGCGGCATCTCAACCCGGCTCCTCTGGTCCGAGTCCGGCGACAGCCTCGCGCAAAAGCTCATCGCTCGCCTCCAGAGCGTGAATTAGGTATCTGAGGAATCCGCCCTGCCATGCGCGTAACCATCGCCCGCCTTCGTCTGGGCATCATCCTTCTGGCTTGCCTGCTCCTGGCCGCGCTCGCCGGATTCTTCGGATATGCGCGCTACCGCCTCCACCGTTTCGCGAAAGACCTTCCCGCAAAACTCGGCATGGACATCCAGCAGACCGCCAACGGCTTCACCTACTCGCAATCCAGCAAGGGACACACCTACTTCACCATCCACGCCTCCAAACTCATCCAGTACAAGACCGGCGGCCACGCCACGCTGCACGACGTGCAGATCACTCTCTACGGACCCGAGGGATCGACCCGCACCGACAAGATCTCCGGCTCCGATTTCGACTACGACCCCCAGTCCGGAATCGCCACCGCAAAGGGGGAAGTGCAGATTGACCTCGCCGGCCTGAGCTCCGATCAGTCATCCCCAAATCAGCCAGGCAATCCAAAGCTGGCAGCGCCGCCTCCCGCTCCGTGCCAGGCGCAGCAAAATACCATCCACGTCAAGACCAGCGGTCTCGTCTTCAACTCGAAGACCGGTGACGCAATCACCGCCGATCACATGGAGTTCACCGCGCCGCGCGCCTCTGGCAGCTCAACCGGCGCCAGCTACAACTCCAAGACCGGTCTTCTGATACTCAACAGTCAAGTGGAGATCGCCACTACCACCGACGGCAATCAAGCCGTCGTGCGCGCCGCCCACGGCGAGCTGCTGCGCGACTCCAGGCAGGCCAGCCTTATCCGTCCCACTTTCGACTATCAGTCCGAGAAAAGTTCCGCCGATCAGGCGCTCGTCTACTTCCGCAAGGATGGCTCGGCCGAGCGCATCGAGGCGCAGGGACACGTTCATGTCAAATCGGACAGTGGGGCTGAATTGACTGCCAGTAACTCACAGGTTCAGCTCGATGCGAAGAGCCAGCCCGTACAGGTCGAAATGGGCGGCGGCATCAACTTCGTCTCGGATGACGAGAACCAGAGCATGCACGGCAACGCCGTCGAGGGCACGCTGACCTTCGGTCCCTTGTCTACCCTGAAACACGCCCAGTTTCGCAACGCGGTCAGCTTTGTCGACGAGCTGCTGAAGCTCAAAAACGACCCCGGGGGCACCACCTCGCGCGAGGTCCAGGCCTCGAAGATTGACGTTGACTTTGCCCCCGGCCCAAATCCGAAAAAGACCATCGCGCAAAAAGCCCTGGCGGTCGGCGGCGCCAGGATCAACCTTCACACCGTCCCCTCAAAAGGCGCGCAGACCCTCACCACCATCACAGGCGACCAGTTGCTGGCCACTCTTGACGATGGCCGCACGCTGAAGCAACTCGACGGCACCGGCAACACGAAGATCGTCGATCTTGCATCGGACGGTTCGACGAACACCAGCAAGGGTGACAGGCTGCAGGTTACGTTTTCGCCCCAGCCTGTGCAAAAGACCGCGCCGAAGAACGCCGCAAAAGTCGAGCCCGCTGCGTCCACTGCCCAGCCCGGCTCGCAAAATATTCAGGTCGAAACCGCCATTCAGGACGGCAACGTCATCCTCACGCAAACTCCCGCGAAGAAGCCCGGTGCGACAGCCGATCCCGCCACCGTCACCGCCTGGGCCAGGCACAGCGAATACCACGCCTCGACGCAGATCCTGCACCTGACCGGCAACCCGCGCCTCAACGACGGCCAGTCGCTGCAACTCGCTGCCGACGTTTTGGACTACCATCGCGACTCCAGTGACGCCACTGCCGAAGGTGCCGTGAAGGCCACCTACACCCAGCAGAAGAACCAGAAGGGAACTCCGGCAGCCAATTCAGGTCCGGCCCTCGGCGGAGACGGCCCCGTCCACATCACCGCTGGCCGCGCGCAACTGCATCATGCGACAAATGTCAGTTTTTTCTATGGCTCCGCGCAAAAACCCGCGCGCATGTGGCAGGGAGACAATTCCGTTCTCGCCCCCGTACTTGAACTCACGCGCACGCCGCAGACGCTCAAGGCTTATGGAGACGACGGAAGTTCCGCGCCCGTCGTCAACGCCAACCTCACCTCCGCCATCGGCGCAAAACACCAGCGCAGCGTAGTGCGCGTTCACAGCCAGACGCTGGTCTACTCAGACGCCGACCGGCGCGGCGACTTCCGCGGCTCGGTCACCGCCGAGGACCCGGACGGCGTCATTCACGCCGAACAGGTGCAGGTCTACCTCACCCCGGCGCCCAAATCTCCCGCCGAATCGACCACGCCACCTTCGCAAAGCCAGCCCGCGCAAACTCAGCCCGCGCAGAGTCAACTCGACCACATCGTTGCCACCGGCCGCGTCGTCCTCCTTCAGCCCGGGCGCAAGGGAGTCGGCGAAAAGCTCGTCTACACCGCCGACGACGGCAAATATGTTCTCACCGGAACGCCCGGAAGCCCGCCGCGCATCACCGATCAGGCCAAGGGAACTACCACCGGGGCTACATTGATTTTCAATAGTCAGGATGATAGCGTCGTGGTGAGTGGGGGGCAGTCGGGCGCCGTAACTGATACGCGCGCTCCGCGGTGAATGCAGAAGCTTTCGACCGATTCGATCGGGAAATCCTACAAGAGACGCCAGGTAGTCAGCGGGGTCAGTATTCACGTCAGCCAGGGAGAAGTTGTGGGCCTGCTCGGCCCTAACGGCGCCGGCAAGACGACCAGCTTCTACATGATCGTCGGCCTCATCGCGCCCGATTCCGGCCACATCCTCGCCGACGGAGAAGACATCACCCGCGTTCCCATGTACATGCGGGCGCGCCAGTACGGCATCAGCTATCTCCCGCAGGAGCCCTCGGTCTTCCGCAAGCTCACCGTCGAAGAGAACATCCTCGCCGTGCTCGAGGTGCAGAGCATCACCCGCGAAACCCGCCGCACGCGCACCGAGAAGCTCCTCAAGCAGCTCAATATCGAGCACATCCGCAAGACCCGCGGCTATGCCTTGTCGGGCGGCGAACGGCGTCGCGTCGAAATCGCCCGCTGCCTCTGTATCCAGCCTTCCTTCATTCTTCTTGATGAGCCCTTTTCGGGAATCGATCCCATTGCGGTAATCGACCTCCAGGAAATCATCTTCGACCTTAAAGCCAGTGGCATCGGTGTGCTCATTACCGACCATAATGTCCGTGAGACGCTCTCGGTGACAGACCGGGCGTACATCATCAACCAGGGCAAGATCTTCCGCGATGGTACTCCGGAGCAGCTGGGCAACGATCCGGAGGTGCGGAGAGTCTATCTGGGAGAAGGTTTTACGCTGGGCTAGCTTCGGGCAGAGAATAGACAGCCGGCTTCAAAGGGGTCTCTGCGCGGATGTACACTGAGAGGCAACTTCTCTTATTTTCTGGATGAGTTAGGACGCGATGGCACTTCTTCAACCCAAATTGAGCTTGAAAGTAGCTCAACGTCAGATATTGACGCCCGGCCTCATGCAGATGGTCAGCGTCCTGGCGTTGAACAAGCTTGAGCTGAGGGAGATGATCAACGCCGAGATCACCGAGAACCCCATCCTTGAAGAGATCGAGGAGAGCGTGCCGCTCCTCGACGACGTGGCCCGCCAGGAAATAGAGCACGACCGTTCCGTCGAGATGCGTGCTGCCGAGGCCGAACCGGAAAAGAAGACCGATCCCTTCGACGAAATCGACTTCGGATCCTACTTTCAGGACTACCTTGATCCCGGTTTCCGCACCGGCAACAATTTTGAGATCAGCGAAGCGCCATCCCTCGAAAACTTCCTCTCCCAGCCCGGCACGCTGACCGATCACATCCTCTGGCAGCTCGGCTCCATGCCGCTCACAACGGCCGTTCGCGAGGCGGCGGAATACATCGTCGGCAACCTCAACGAGGATGGCTACCTGACCGCCAGCGACGAAGAATTACTGACCGGCTACCTGCGCGAACAGCTTGTTCCGGAGCCGGTGCAGGATATTCTGGATACCGACGCTCAGAATACAGGCGCTCAGGATTCAGACGGCAGCCGCCAGCATCAGGCCGCCGCTCACAACGGCGCGCCCCGCGTCAATGGCCGTGCCACCCTCGCGCAGCTGCCTCAGGCCATGCTTGACCGCGCCAAAGCTCATCTCGACGCCGGGCTAGCCGTAGTTCGCCAGCTCGACCCGGTGGGCATTGCCACGCGCGATCTTCGCGAATGCCTGCTGGCACAGGTGGAGGCGCAGCGCAAGGAATACGAGCTGATCTATCGCCGGCAAAGTCGGGCTGTGTCGGCTGCTGCCAAGGACTTGATCGACGAGACGGACGACTACCTGCCTCAGGCCGATGTCGTTCCAGTCAATGGCCACGCTCCGATCGATCTCCAGGGGATCCCCGATAAGAATCGACGAGAACGATGAGAGCGAAACCCAGCCTCCCGACCCGGAGATACTGCATCCGGCTGTCAACGGCGCCATCGGCGTTCAGGCTCCAAAAGCGCCGGAGACTCGTGTAGACAGTCGGCTGCAGATCTTCGACATTGCCGCCTGCATTATCGACAAGCATCTCCCTCTGCTGCAGAAGCGCGACCCGCGCGAGCTTTCCAAGGCGATTGGCCGATCCGCTGAAATAGCCCAGCAGGCGATCGAATTTATCCGTACCCTCGACCCGCGTCCCGGCCAGCGATACAACCGTTCCGACGCCAGATTGATCGAACCGGATGTGGCCTTTGTAAAGCGCGGCGACGAATACGTCGTTGTCATGAACGAAGAAGATCTGCCTACCCTGCGCCTCAACCAGGGCTACCGCCGCATGCTCACCCAGCAGGGCGCGGAAAAAGAGGTCAAGGATTACGTCAAGGAGCGCTACCGTTCCGCGCTCCAGCTCATGCGCAACATCGAACAGCGCAAAAACACCATCCTGCGCACCTGCGAGGCCATCGTTCGCCGGCAGGGCGACTTCCTCGAAAAGGGCGTCGAAGCGCTTCGCCCCATGATGATCAAGGAGGTAGCCGAGGAGATCGGCGTGCACCCCTCCACCGTCAGTCGCGCTGTCTCGAACAAGTATGTGCACACAGCGCAGGGCGTGTACGAGCTGCGTTTCTTCTTCTCCGAGGGTGTCAACGGACCCGAAGGCGCAGGCACGCCGCTCATGCTGCTCAAGCGCAAAGTGAAAAAGCTGATTGAAGACGAAGATCCCGGCAAGCCGCTCACCGACGACCAGATCGCCAGCATGCTGCAGTCCCAGGGCATCAACGTCACCCGCCGGACTGTCGCCAAATATCGTGAGGATATGCGAATTCCCAGCACCCACCAGCGCCGCGTTCGCGCATGAGGTACAGGCATTTTCGAAAAACCCAAGGCGTTTCCATATCGTGCAGGGTCACCGCTCGCTCCACCCCACGGACGAAGACCTGCCCGTGGGGTCCCCGGCCCTTGTGGTCGCGTTGACTTAGGCGCCTCGACTGCGGTCTACAGCGTTTTCGAAAATGCTGTAGAATCGCCATTCTCGGTGGGAATTTCTTTTCCAGAAGGGAGCTTTCACCATGCAGGTTGAGTACACCGGCAGACAGGTGACCGTTACCCCGGCACTCCGCGCATTGGCGGAGGAGGGCATCGAACGAATCGGAAAGATTCTCGGCAAAACAACCCATGCGCACGTAGTGCTCAGCGCGGAAAAATATCGTAAGACGGCTGAGGTCAGCATCAAGACCCGCCGCCACGATATCCTCGGAGTCTCCGAGTCCACCAGCATGGAAACCGCCCTGCGCGGCGCCCTGGAAAAGGCTGAGACCCAGGCTATCCGCTGCCGCAAAAAGCTGCAGGCGAAGAAACGCCAGCCCAAGGAAGAGAAGCTCACCGTCGAGCCACAACTCGAGCGTCCGCGTCGCGCCTCTGCAAAGGGGGCCGCGGCCGAGAAGCCCACGCCCGCCCCTGCCGCCAAAGCCAACGGCAATGGACGCAGCCGCCCGGTCATCCCCGTGACCGTGCACAGCTTCCCGGCCCGCACGCCCATACCTGAACCGCATGTCGTCCGATCGACCGACTCTGTCGCCCTGCGCCCCATGACCCTCGAAGAGGCTGTCAAAGAATGCGAGTTCCGCGACCGCGAAGTCTTCGTCTTCCGCGACAAGCTCGGAAACGTCAAGGTGCTGCACCGCAAGCGCGACGGCAAGATGGAGCTGATCGAAGAGCCTTAAAGGCAGGGAACAAGGAGTGGGGAACAGGGAGTAGGGAGAAGCCGGGTGCTCCATCTTTGGCGCAGCGGGGTCCCCAGAGCGCACGCGGTTGGCGTGATGGGGTGAGAGCCAAAGGTGGGAAGCAGCCAAAGGTGGGAGGCGATTCATCCTGAGCACTGCGCCATGTTCCCAGCTTTTTCTCTTCCCTGACCCCTGATCCCGCTTCTCTGGTTTACGATTCCCCCATGGCTCCGCCGAAAAAGAACGCTCGCTCGAAGGCAGCCCGCAAGAAATCCGGCCCCACCAAACACGCGCCCGAAAAACAGGCGGCCGCGCGGAACAGCGGCGCTGTGCCCCACGCCGAGCCCCGCCACGAGCTCGTCATTCTCACCGGACTCTCCGGCTCCGGCAAAGGCTCCGCGCTCAAAGCCTTTGAAGATCTCGGCTATTACTCCGTCGACAATCTTCCCATCGACCTCCTCACGCCTTTCGCCGAGCTCGTTGCCCAGTCCGTTGAAAACACCCGCGCCGCCCTGGTCGTTGACGTCCGCGAGGGCCAGCGCATCGAGCGATTTCCCGCCATGCTCCGCGAGCTGCGCAAGCGTCTCTCCACCACCGTCATCTACCTTGAGGCCTCAAAGGCCGCTCTGCTGCGCCGCTTTTCCGAGACGCGCCGCCCCCATCCGCTCGGCCGCGAAGCAATGGTCGCCCAGGCCATCCAGGCCGAGCGCACCCTCCTCGACCCTGTCCGCAATGTCGCCGACATCCTTGTCGACACCTCCAACTTCAACGTGCACGAGCTCCGCGCCTACATCCAGAACCAGTTCGAACGCGGCTCCGACGGCAAAAGCCTGCTCGTCTCCTCGGTCAGCTTCGGATACAAGAACGGTGTTCCGCTCGAAGCCGATCTCGTCTTCGACGTGCGCTTCCTGCCCAATCCGCACTTCGTTCCCGAGTTCCGCCACCTGACCGGACTCCACCCCAAGGTCGTCGCCTACGTGCGCAAGTTCGATCAGACGCAGGAATTCCTCAATCGTGTCACGGACCTGTTGCTCTTCCTGCTCCCGCACTACATCCACGAGGGCAAGAGCTATCTCACCGTCGCCTTCGGCTGCACCGGCGGCCAGCATCGCTCCGTCATGATCGCCGAGGAAGTCCGTAAGCGCCTCGCCAAAGAGGGCTATCGGGTGAAGACCGCCCACCGCGATATGCCCCGCTGAAAGTTGCTATCTTGCCGCTGACAGTAGCAGATCCAAACCCGAGAATTTTCTTGTGACCTTTCGATACCTTGTGCTCGCGATCCTCGCCGGAGTCATCGTTCTCGTACTCGCCCGGCGGCGCAACTCCCGCCGTTAGCCTGCGATCCCGCTGAATCTTCACCACCGCCCTCCGAATCTACTCATCCAGCGCCCATCAAAGGATCAATCATGGATCTCGGACTCAAAGGCAAGCGCGCACTCGTCACCGGCTCAACCGCGGGCATAGGATTCGCTATCGCAAAACTCCTCGCCAGCGAAGGCGCTTTTGTCTACGTCAATGGACGCACCGAGGCCCGCGTCGACAAAGCCGTCGCCGGGATCGAGGGCAGCGTTGAAGGCGTCGCCGCCGACCTGAGCACCGAGGAAGGCGCGAAGACGCTCTTCGCCCGCGTGCCGCACGTTGATGTGCTCGTCAACAACCTCGGCATCTTCGAAACCAGGCCCTTCCTCGAAATCGACGACGCCGATTGGCGCCGTTTCTTCGAAACCAATGTGCTCTCCGGTGTGCGCATCACCCGCCACTACCTGCCGCAGATGCTCGAAAAGAAATGGGGCCGTGTCCTCTTCATCTCCAGCGAGTCGGGTCAGCAGATTCCCGCTGAGATGGTCCACTACGGCATGACCAAGACCGCGCAGATCGCCGTCGCGCGCGGCATCGCCGAGTCTTTCCCGGCCAGCGGAGTCACCGTGAATTCGGTCCTCGTCGGTCCCACCGAGAGCGAAGGCGTAGGCACCTTTGTCGAAAACTTCGCCCGGCAGCAGGGCAAAACGAAAGAAGAATTCGCCCGCGACTTCTTCGAGCATGCCCGCCCCAGCAGCCTCATCAAGCGCTTTGAGACACCGGACGAGGTTGCCAACATGGTTGTCTATCTCTGCAGCGAGGCAGCCTCGGCAACGACCGGCTCTGCCATCCGCGTAGATGGCGGTGTCATCCGCGCCATTGTCTGAGGCGTCTGCGGGCACAACCATTCTTTCCCGAACTTTCCTTTCAAAACGGTAAAATGGATAGATGGCCGTGCAGTTCCGTCAATTTCCGCCACCTTACCCGCATCTAAGGGACGAGCAATGAAGCGTGGGTGGCGCCTGCTGCACTATGCAAGCCGCTACTGGCTTCAGGTCATCTCCGCCGTAGTGCTCGCCGCCGCCGTCGGCCTCCTCGACGCATTCCGCGTCCTCCTTGTCGGCCCCATCTTCGACAACGTCCTGCACCCTGGCGGCAGCACACACAAGAGCATTCCTCTGATTTCAAGCTTCAGCGAGCGATTTCATATTGACCTCGAGAGCTTCGTCCCCTCGCACTTCCACAATGACTGGACCGTCGTCGCCTTCCTCTTCGTCGCCTCCACGGCACTCAAGGGTGTCTGCGACTACGCTGGAACCTATCTCGCCAACTACGCCGGCTTCGGCATGATCACCGACCTGCGCGACGACCTCTACGAAGCCATCCTGCGCCGCTCCATCTCCTTCTTTCAGAAGCACGCCACCGGCACGTTGCTATCTGCCCTCATCAACGACATCGAGCGCGTACAGTACGCCATTTCATCCGTCCTCTCCGATTTCCTGCAGCAGGCTCTTCACCCTCCTCTTCACCACCGCCGTCGTTATCTTCCTCGGCGGCAAGCTCGCATGGGTGCTGCTGATCTTCATTCCCATCGTCATCGGATCGATTCGAAAGATCGGCCGCGGCGTCCGCCAGACCACGCGGAAAGGCCAGGACAAGCTCGCCGAAATTCAGAACATCCTCCACGAAACCATCACCGGCAACCGCATCGTCAAAGCCTTCAACATGGAGTTCTGGGAGCTTCTCCGCTTCCGCCAGGCGGCGCGCCGCCTCTTCCGCGCCAATCTCAGCTCCGTACGCGCCCAGGCTATCAGTTCGCCGCTCATGGACTTCATCGGCGCAGTGGCCATCGCTCTGCTTCTGCTCTTCGGGCGTAACGCCATCAACAGCCGCGCCATGACCACGGGCACCTTCTTCGCCTTCATCGTGGCACTCTTCAAGCTCTACGATCCCGTCCGCCGCTCCGCCGTCTACTACAACAGCTTCCAGCAGGCCCTGGGAGCATCGCAGGCCATCTTCGACTTCATGGAAGATCAGGACGAGGTCGTTGAGCGCAAGCACGCCTTCAACCTCAAGGGCTTCCGCGAAGCGATCCGCCTCGAAAACGTAGGCTTTGCCTACAGCACCGACGAAGGCGAGAAAGAAGTCCTGCACAACATCGACCTCGACATCCGCCAGGGAGAAGTCATCGCTCTCGTCGGCCCCAGCGGAGCAGGGAAGTCCACCCTCGTCAATCTCATCCCTCGCTTCTTCGACGTGACCTCGGGCCGCATCGCGATCGATGGACACGACCTGCGTGACGTGAGCCTCAAGTCCCTCCGCGAGCAGATCGGTAAAGTCACGCAGGAGACCATCCTCTTCAACGACACCGTGCGCAACAACATCGCCTACGGACAACCCGATGTCCCGCTCTCGCGCGTCGTCGAGGCCGCGAAGGCCGCTCTCGCGCACGACTTCATCCTCCAAATGCCTGACGGCTACGACACCATCATCGGCGAGAAGGGTTTTCGCCTCTCCGGAGGCGAACGCCAGCGTCTCGCCATCGCCCGCGCCATCCTCAAAGACGCGCCCGTCCTTATACTCGACGAAGCCACCTCCGCACTCGATACCGAGAGCGAATCGCTCGTGCAGATCGCGCTTAGTAATCTCATGACTGGCCGTACCGTTGTTGTCATCGCGCACCGTCTCTCCACCGTCCGCCGCGCCACGCGCATAGCCGTGATCGAGCAGGGACGCATCACCGCCATCGGTACGCACGACGAACTGCTGCACACCTCGCCCACTTACCAGAAGCTCTACCGCCTGCAATTCATCGACGCCGCCGACATCGACTCCCTCGAACCGGCCCTGCTGGTAAAAGGAGACGCGTGACCATCCCCGCCCCGGTTTCCTTCCCGGTTTATTCCATGACCGGATTTGCCCGCGTCTCTGGCCTCGTTTCCGAATCCCTCGGCTTCACCCTCAGCCTCAAGAGCGTCAACCACCGTTTCCTCGACCTGCACCTGCGCCTGCCCGGAGGAACCGAATCTCTCGAGATGCAGCTTCGCCGCGTGCTCAAGCAGAAGCTGGTGCGTGGACACATCGAAGTCACGCTGAACATCGACCGCGGCCAGCGCTCCGAAATCTCCTACGACGCCGCGCTCATCGAAGCCTATCTCTCTGCCTTCCGTAGTGCTTCTGCACAGCACGGGTTGTTGGGCGATCCCGATCTGAACGCCATACTGCGCCTCCCCGGTGTCTTCAATGCCGACAGCCGCAGCTCAGACCGCGGTTCCGCCGACCGCTCGGAAGAAGAATCGCGAGCCCTTGAAGCCGCCGTGCTCAACGTTCTGCCCGAAGCCATCGAATCGCTCAACGCCATGCGCGCGCAGGAAGGCTCCGCACTCGCCTCCGAACTCACTGCCGGCCTCGACCGCCTGCTGGCTCTGGTCGACGAAGCGGCGCACTTGCGTGAAAACGTCCGCCAGGCTTATTTCGACCGAATTAGCCAGCGCATGTCTGAGATGCTCAATGGCTCCTTCGATCGCGATCGCGTGCTTCAGGAAGCCGCTCTTCTCGCCGAGCGCAGCGACGTCGAAGAAGAAGTCACGCGTCTGCGCACGCACATCGTTCACTTCCGCTCGCTGATCGAAGGCGGAGGCGAAATCGGCAAGAAGCTCGATTTCCTGCTGCAGGAAATGAATCGCGAAGCCAACACCCTGCTTTCAAAAACGGGAGGCGTTGCCGGAAACGGTCCGCGCATTACCGAACTCGGTCTTGGAATGAAATCGGAAATCGAAAAAGCGCGCGAACAGATTCAAAATCTCGAGTAGGGACTAGGGCCTGTGAGCAGGCCCTAAATACTAAAGGAGAACATCAGCACTTTGGCAGGCATCTTGTTCCTTATCTCGGCTCCCTCCGGCTCGGGCAAATCTACGCTCGTCAACCAGCTTCGCTCCCTGGTTGAAAATCTGGAGTTTTCCGTCTCCTACACCACGCGCACGCCGCGCGGCTCTGAGCAGGAGGCCCGCGAGTATCACTTCATCAGCCGCGAAGAATTTCAGCGAATGATCGACGCGGATGAGTTTCTCGAATACGCCGACGTCTTCGGCAACTACTACGGCACCGCGCGCAAGTCGCTCACCGACGCGTTCGCCAAGGGCAAAGACGTCCTTCTCGACATCGATGTGCAGGGAGCATCGCAGGTTCGCCGCAAGATGCCCGACGCGGCCAGCATCTTTCTCATGCCTCCGTCGCCTGAGATTCTCGCCTACCGCCTGCGCAACCGCAGCCGTGCCGAAGGCGCTGTGCAGGAAGAGATTATCCGCCGCCGGCTCGCCAAGGCCCGCGAGGAGATTGAGAATTACCGCGAATATGACTATATTCTCGTCAACGATATTCTCGACCGCGCGGTCGAGGAAATGGCAGCCATCGTCGCCGCTGAACGCATGCGTCGCAACCACGGCGCGAAGACCCCGGACGGCGAAGAGCTGATCGCAAAGGCGGAAAAATGCCGCCAGCGAAACTCTGAAGCCCGCATCAAACCGGTGCTTCAGGCTTTCGGAGTCGTCAACGCCGAGGCTGCTCCGGTGTGAGCGTCGAGGCAACTTTTGGAGAGACGCTATGAGTGTCGAGCAAGAGTTCGATAGCAATTTTCGCTATGTGATGGTGGCCGCACGCCGCGCACGCCAGCTCCAGTCCGGTTCCCAGCCCCTTGTGCATTCCCACTCCCGCAAGGCCTGCAAAGTCGCCCAGGATGAAATCGCAGCCGGAAAGGTCGGCTATATCCGGGCCGATACCCCAGTCCTCAAGCCAGAAATTGCCGCCCCCGACATACCCAAGTTCGCCAGCCTGTAAGTCGATCACATACCAGATTGGGTGCCCCACGTCTGGATTCTCGGACGTGGGACGGCCTAACGCTCTGTATCAGTACCGGGTGCCCCGCCTTCGCGAAGCTAAGGCGGGTTTCCTCGCGCTGTCAGGACTAACGAATCTTCGCACTCCTCTCCGGCTATCCCGTCCCGTAATATCTAATTATGAAAGTCACGGTCGGTGTCTCCGGCGGAATCGCTGCCTACAAGGCAGCAGAACTCGTCCGCGCGCTCCAGCAGCACGCGCTCGATGTCCACGTAGTCATAACGGAGGCGGCAATGCAGTTCATCCAGCCGCTCACCTTCGCCTCGCTGACCGGCCACAAAGTCATCACCAGCCTCTGGACACTGCCCGACTCGCCTGACAGCAATCTCGACTCCGCCATCGAGCACATCGAAGTCGCGCAGACCACCGACCTGCTTGTCGTCGCTCCCGCTACCGCCAATATCCTTGCAAAATTCGCGCACGGCATCGCCGACGACTTCCTCACTACGCTTTACCTGGCCACCAGCGCGCCGGTCATCGTTGCGCCTGCCATGAATGTGAACATGTGGCAGCACCCGGCCACCCAGGCCAACCTCGAAACGCTCGCCGCGCGCAACGTCCACATCGTTCCGCCCGACGCCGGATACCTCGCCTGCGGCATGACCGGCAGTGGCCGCCTCGCTGACACGCCCGCCATCGTCGATGCCGTCCTCGGCGTCCTGCAACACCGCAATGACCTCGCCGGCGAAACCGTGCTCGTCACCGCGGGAGGCACCCGGGAGGCCCTCGACCCGGTGCGCTTCCTTGGCAACCGTTCCAGCGGCAAGATGGGGTACGCCCTCGCCGAAGCCGCCGAGCGCCGCGGTGCCCGCGTGATTCTTGTCACCGCTCCCACCGCGCTTCGTCCGCCCGGGAACGTCGAGGTCATCCCCGTGACAACCACCGAAGAAATGCGCGTCGCCGTCCTCGGGCGCATGGACGAGGCCACCATTGTCATCAAGGCCGCCGCCGTCGCCGACTATCGCCCCCTCAGGCAGGCCGAGCAGAAGATGAAGCGTTCAGGCCCGCTCACCATCGACCTTGAGCCCACAGAGGACATCCTCGCCGAAGCCGTCGCCCGTCGCCACTCCGGCCAGCTCATCATCGGTTTCGCCGCCGAAACCCAGGACGCCGTCGCCCAGGCCCGAGCCAAGCTCGTACGCAAGGGCGCCGACGCCATCGTCCTCAACGACGTCTCCCGCGAAGGGATCGGCTTCGACTCCGACCGTAACGCCGTCACCTTCCTCACGCCATCTACTGCCCTCGAACTACCCGAAATGGCCAAGCGCGACCTCGCCGACCGCATCCTCCAGGAAATCCTCGGCCTGCGCCGCCCGCAGAAGGTCGTCACCGAAAGCAGCATCGTCATCGAATAGACCTTAAGAAGATTGGATTGATGTCTTCACTCACCCCCGAACTCGACGCAGGCCGTTCAGGCCCGCATCCGCTACTATCGCGACCTCGGCATCCACGACTTCTATCGCCGTGCCGAGCCTGCTCCGGAATACGCCGCGAATTAGGAACAGAGCCTGTAATATCCACTACACCGGGTGCCCCATCTTTCGCGCCTTCTGATGGCGCGAAAGGTGGGATCATCCCCAACCAGCCTACTACAGTCCACGAACCGGAGCCCGTCATCCCCGCCCGCAAAGTCGCACCCCCGCCGTCTCTGCCTGTTGTCCCGACCGCAAGCATCCCAGCTGCCGATCGCGCCGCGGCACTCCAGGCCATCCGCGACGACATCGGAGACTGCACCCGCTGCCCCCTCGCCTTTCAGGGCCGTCACACCATCGTCTTCGGCGACGGAACTCCCGACGCCCGCCTCATGTTCATCGGAGAAGGCCCGGGAGCCGACGAAGACGTACAGGGCCTGCCCTTCGTAGGCCGCGCCGGCCAGCTCCTCAACAACATGATCGCCGCCATGGGACTCAAGCGCGCCGACGTCTACATCGCCAACATCGTCAAGTGCCGCCCGCCGCAGAACCGCGTCCCCGAGCCCGAAGAAGCCAACACCTGCACGCAATTCCTCTTCCGCCAGATCGACGTCATCCGCCCGCAAGTCATTGTTGCTCTCGGAGCCACTGCCGCCACCTACCTGCTCGGCGGCAAATCCCCGCTCGCCCGCCTTCGCGGACGCCTGCACGAAGCCCGCGGCGCAAAGCTCATCGTCACTTACCACCCCGCCTATCTCCTCCGCGATCCCACCCAGAAAAAAGAAGCCTGGAAAGACCTCCAGATCGCTATGAAAGAGCTCGGCCTGAAGGCTCCAAGGCCGCAAAGCTGACCCTGAACGATGAACCCTGACCCCTGAACCCTGTACCCTGTCTCCAGTGCCCGCCTTCTGCGACGTAGCCTTGCCTGTCCCGCTTGACCGCGCCTTCACCTACGCGCTCGGTCCCGCCGCCCCATCCATCGGAGCCCGCGTCCTCGTCCCCTTCCGCAACGAGAAAATGGCTGGCGTCGTCCTCCGCCTGCACGATGACCCGCCACCCGTCGAAGCGCGTCCCATCCTCAACATCCTTGACGAAGAATCGATCCTCTCGCCGCAGCTCCTTGACCTCGCCCAGTGGATCGCCCAGTACTACATCGCTCCCATCGGAGAAGTTCTCCGCGCCATGCTCCCGCTCATGAGCGAGGTCCGCAAGCAGGTGCTCTACCGCATCACCGAGCTCGGTCGCGCCGCCCTCTTCGAAGGCGCAGAGCAGGGAAGCTCTCGCCGCTCTCGCCTCTCTCCCGAAGAGCAGGACACCGAATACAAAGTCCTCAACTATCTTGAAAACGGGCTCGAAACCAGCGAAGCCGTCCGCGCGCCCACCCTCCATCGCGCCACCGGAGCCGACCGCCATCTCCTCACCGGCATGCTGCGCAAGAAGTGGATCATCCGCGAAACCGCTGCCGCTCCGCGCGACGCCCGCCGCACCGTCCGCTACGCAGTGCTCGTAGAAGACGGCCGCCTGCCCAGGCTGAACACCAACCAGCAGGCCATCCTCGCCGAGCTCGCCGGAGCCGCCAACGAACTCCCGGTCGCCGAGCTGCGCCGCCTCGCCGTCCCCGCGTCCACGCTCGCCACGCTGGTCAAGCGCAACCTCATCCGCATCGAAGACCGCCCCGCCGGCTTCCACCTCTACGCATCTCGCCTCACTGCCGCACCCGATCCACGACCTCAACGCCGCCCAGCAGTTCGCGCTCAATACCATCACCGCCGCTGTCGAATCCGCCGAGTTCCGCCCGCACCTCCTCCACGGAGTCACCGGCTCCGGAAAGACCGCCGTCTATCTCGCCGCCATGCGCCGTGCCCTCGACAGCGGCAAATCCGCCATCCTCCTCGTCCCCGAGATCGGCCTCACCCCAGCCATGGCCGCCCAGCTCCATCACGCCTTCGCCTCCGACGTCGCTCTGCTCCACTCCGCACTCACGCCGGAGGAGCGCGTCGGAACAGTGGCACCGCATCCGAAAAGGCGAAGCCCGCATCGTTGTCGGCACGCGCTCCGCCCTCTTCGCGCCCGTCGAGAACCTCGGCCTCATCATCGTCGACGAAGAGCACGACTCCAGCTACAAGCAGGAGTCGAATCCCCGCTACCACGCCCGTGACACCGCCGTCATGCGCGCCAAGCTCGCCTCGGCCACCATCGTCCTCGGCTCGGCCACGCCGTCGCTCGAATCATGGCTCAACGCCTCAGGGAATAACGCCCGGCAGGCCAGGTACGCGCTCATCGAAATGCCCGACCGCGTCAACTACCGCCCGCTGCCCGTTGTCGAGTTGATCGACATGCGCCGCGAGTTCCAGGAGACCGGTGCGGAACACCTCTTCTCCCGCGCCCTCATCGACGAAACCCAGGCCGCCCTCGCCCGCGGCGAGCAGGCCATCATCCTCCTCAACCGCCGCGGATACTCCTTCGTCGTCATGTGCCGTGCCTGCGGCGAAAAGCTCCAGTGCGAGAACTGCTCCATCTCCCTCACCTACCACAAGCCCGTCACCCCAGGAAATGACATCGCCCCGGTAGGCCAGCGCCTTGAATGTCACTATTGCGGTTACAAAAGAGCCGTGCCCCAGCGCTGCCCCGCGTGCGACAGCGAGCACCTCTACTTCCTCGGAGCCGGCTCCCAGCAAGGCGAGGAACGCCTGCAGGAAATTTTCCCCGATGCGCGCATAGGCCGCATGGACCGCGACACCGTACGTGGCCGCGCCGACATGGAGCGCCTCCTCATGCGCCTCCACTCCGGAGAAATCAATCTCCTCGTCGGCACGCAGATGATCGCCAAAGGACACGACATCCACGGCGTCACTCTCGTCGGTGTCGTCGGAGCCGACTACGCCCTCGGCCTGCCCGACTTCCGCGCTGCCGAGCGCGTCTTCCAGCTCCTCACCCAGGTCTCAGGACGCGCCGGCCGCGGCGCCCTCCCCGGCAAAGTCATCGTGCAGACCTACCACCCCGACCACTACGCCATCCAGTGCGCCGCCAGGCACGACTTCCACTCCTTTGTCGAGCGCGAGCTCAAGTACCGCCGCTGGATGCACTACCCTCCCTACGCCACGCTCGCCAACCTCATCATCCAGAGCCCGCACCTCGAAGAAGCCGCCGGATGGTCCGCCACACTCGGCCGCTGGTTCCAGTCCACGCAGCTCGACGGAGTCCGCGTCCTCGGCCCCGCCACCGCGCCCATCGCCCGCATAAAGCGTATCTACCGCTTTCATCTCGTGCTCAAAGCCGAGAAGCGCCAGGCCCTTGCCCGCGCTCTGCGCCTCGCGCTCGCCCACGCCGACGCCGTCCAGATCCCCCGCCGCAACATCATCGTCGACGTAGACGCCGTCAGCCTGATGTAGGGCTGGCCCGTGCCGCAGCAGCACATTGCTCGTCAGATCAGAGTCAGCTTGTGAGGTCGACGAGGCTCCTCGCTTCTGCCTGCTGCCAGTCGCGCGGACGCCAGAATTTACGCAGGCTCCAGAGGTCGAAGCGGAAGGTGAGTACCAGGAGCCCTGCGCCCATCAACAGGCCGATCGGAACCAGCCACCAGCCGAGAAGATCATGGCCGCCGTTCTGTCCGCCGGATTGAAAGGCCAAAGACCACTCATGGGTGGTGAAGACTCCCCAAATGCCGGTTTTGTGAGGCGAGATCAGCTTCAGGGCGCCAAGGATGAACAGACCCGTGCCGAGGCAGTAACCCACCACGGAAACCAGAAAGACGATAACCCCCAGCAGACTGAGCGTCGCCCACCGTAAGAGGCTGCGCAGCACGAAACCGGGGGAGCGGGCAGCTTGCGCGCGCTTCAGCAGTTCCTCAGTTCGGTAGCGGCTGGCCAGAGCTTCGGGTGTGCCCAGCGCTGCCAGCGTGGCAGCCACGGTTTCTGCACCGTCGTCACCGGAGGTCTTGTCGAGGATGTGAGCGCGAATTTCCTCGACGATGTCTTTGACATCCTCGTCCATGAGTTCATGCAATTGCTTTCGCAGGGCTTTAAGATAAGCGTCGACGGTCTTTTTCGATTCGGCAGACGGGGTCATGGTTTCTCCTTCCTTATTTCTCTGTTCAACGGCGCTAGAAGGTTGGTCATGCTTGCAGAGAATCGGGCCCAGATGCGGGTCATCTCCAGGGCGCGTTGACGCCCGGCTGCGGTGAGCTGGTAGTACTTGCGAGGATGTCCGGAGTCGGACTCCACCCATTCAGACTCGACGAGCCCTAATGCCCGCAGGCGATTGAGCAGGGGGTAGACGGTACCTTCAACGACTATCAGATCCGAATTGCTCTCGAGATAACGGAGGATTTCTAGGCCGTAGAGTTGGCCGTCCCAGAGTGCCGCAAGGATCGCCAATTCAAGCGAACCCTTACGCAGCTGGACCTCCCATTTCTCTGCACTATCCGGCGGGGGTTGTATGGGTTCTTTCACAGCAAGATACTATGCAGTACATGGTATCGTGCTGTCAATACCGATTTTGGCTGCGTTGCGCCGGCCAGCCGTGCATCACTGCCGACCTGCAAGGACAGGCTCCCGGTTCGGAGACTACTCCCACCGCCCGTCACTTTCTCCGCGCAAACTTCAGCCCCGACCACTCCGCACTCACCGAGCACACCTTGTAATCGACGAACCCGCTCGCCAGCCCCAGCTCGCGCACATCATTTTCATTGAAGCTCGTCCTCGCGCCTTTCCTCTGCTTGGGGTAAATCACCCAGAACGACGCCCCTTCCGGCAGCCGCCCATCCGCATGCTCGTAAGCATCAGCCAGCTCCCGCTCCGATCGCACGACATACAGCCCAAGCCGCAGTCTCCGCCCCGAATCTCTTCACCAGCGCCGCACCCTCGGGCAGATCCCCGATTAGCTCTTCAAATCCATCAAACCCGCCCAGCACCGCCACATGCATTCCCGCCTTGATCCCCAGCTTCTGCAACAGCGGCGTCGCCGCCGATTTATCCGCATGTGACCGCGCCTTCACCGGATTCGCTACCGGATGCGCGATTGCCGCTCTCACCGCATCGCCGACGCCGTCCCACGCTGTAAACACCGCATCCGGAAGCTCCCCGCGAATCCGTTCAACCTTATCCGAAGCTCCGCCCACAAACACCAGCGGCAGATGCCGCGTGCTTTTGCTGTCGCGCAGCATCGTCGCCACTTCGCGTCCATGCGAAGGCAGCCGGTCCAGATCCAGCACCACCGCGTCCGGCGCCAAATTGCGAAAATGCCCCACAACGCCTCCGCACTCTGCCAGCGGTCTTGCTTCTACATTGAATCCAAGCGCCATCAACTCCCGCGCACGCACCCGCGCGGCATCGTCGTTCCACGAAACCAGCCGAATAGAAGCTCGAGCGGTCGTCACGGCCCTAACTTAACCCGTCGGAACAAAAAACAAAAGGCATCCGCGAAGGATGCCCCTGGTTCTACGGACTGTCAGCTCTTTTACGGAGCCCCCGAGCCCACCGACCGGCTCCCCGTAATGATGTTGCCGCTCTGCGTCGACGAGCCGGCGTACTGGCTGGTCGTGCGCACGTCCACCACATTCCCCTGCATGATCAGCGTCGCCGCAACGATATCCGTATCAGTGCGAATGATGCTCACATTTGGGCTGTTCTGCGAAATCACGTAGACCTTCCCCGCGGGATAGTTATAAGTCGACACAACTGTCCTCGGATTCGGCGTAGCGGTACCCAGTTGAATCGTCTTCTCGACCGTAAAGCTGGTCAGGTTCACCACCGTCACCGTGCCGCTCGTCGTGCAGGTGGGGGCATTGGTGCCATTGCACACGATGCCCTCGTTGGCCGTATACGCACGGCTTCCGTCTTGCAAAACGGTGAGAGATGCGGGATTCTGTCCCACCGGTACGGTCGCCAGTATCTTGCCGAAGGTCGGGCTGTCGTTGCCGTAAACGTCCAGACTCACATCAATCACGCTGATCGTGCTGTTGTCGTAGTTCGACACCACCAGCAGACTGCCCGGCGTGTAAAGCTCGGCATAAACCGGACCCGCATTGCAGGCTCCCGTTCCGCCACACAGGTTGATCGTTCCGCTCGCATTTAATGCCGTATCCAGCGTGTTCAGCTGGCTATTGATCACCGTGATCGTGCCGCTGCCCCGGTTCAGGATGAAAGCCCGTCTGGCATCCGCCGAACTGACGCCAAATACCGGGCACACACCCAGCGGGAGCCGCGCCGAGATCGTGTTGGTCGCAGCCTCGATCGCATCCGCCTCGCCGGTAATGCTCACCGATGAAGGATTTGCGCACGTTCCCCATGCAAAGTCGGGAGTATTGACGTTGCCCTGGCTGATCGCGTACACGCGCTGCCCTGCCTGCGGGCCTGTTACGTTGATCACGCTCGGCGCGACAAAAACCTCCTGCTTCAGCGCAGGCGGAGAGCCGACCATTGCCGCGATGGCGTCGCGGCCCTGTTCCACCACATACTGGCCTCCCGCTGCCACCAGCGAATTGATCGGCACCGCATCCGCCAGCAGCGTGCTGGTTCCCACATCCCTTGACTGCAGAGATGTTTCGATCGGCACCGAGCTGATCGTGCCGTCGCAATTCTCGCTATAGGCCGTGGACCCCGTGCCGTCTACCGCAAAGCCCAGCGGACCATTTCCCACCACGGCCGTCGCCATGATGCTGTCACCCGAAAAGTCGAGAAGCGTCACTACTCCCGGATTGGCATAGCTTTGGAATACGCCTTGCGCGAGCCCCGGGCAGGGCGGAGAGGTGACCGGCAGGCTCGGATCCGAGGGAATCACCAGGCCCGGCTGCGAAAAGACAACGGTGTAGGAGGTAGGTGAAGCAGCGGGACCGGTCGGCACCACGGGGTTGATAACGGGACGATACTGGCTGCCACATCCGGCGGCCCCAGCCAAAACCAACAGCGCGCCGGCTGCCAGCCATTTCATGCTCTGCACTCGCAAATACCTCACTCCACCATCAACCTGGGAAATAGACAAACGGATCAAACAAAGAACAGACAAATACTGTAGAAAGATGATTGTAAATCACAGCCGCTGATCGCACCCACGTCCGCGCCGAATCACTCTGGGTGCCCCATCTTTGCGCCTGCAATTGACGCGTAGGGTGGGATCAGCAGCTGCACGCCTCACCATGAACGCCCATAACCCATCCCGTCCCGCCTTGCACTGGCAATCGAAGCTTCTTCTCCTGCTTGTCGTCCCGGTCACCGGCTGTTTTGTCAGCGTTGAATCCATCCTGCTCTGGCCATTCGTTCCCGAGCGCATCACGCTGGCTCTCGGCATCGGCGCGGCCTTCGCCTTCTTCGTGTGGAGGCTCCGCGCCGCCACGCCCGCCGCCGCCCTCACCGGCGGCCTCTTCACCGTCAGCCTTTATCTCTGGATCCCGGGCTGGCGCACCCTCCTCTGGCCCCTGCTCGCTCTTTTCCTTCTCACCTTCGCCGCCACTCGCTTCGGCCGCCATCGTAAGGAAGCCCTTGGCCTCGCGGAAGCCCGGCGCGGCCGCACCGCTTCCCAGGTCGTGGCCAATCTGGGAGTTGCCGCCATCGCCGGCATTCCCATGAGCGCCCATCACGTCTGGCTCGGACTCTACCCCGGACGCATCGCGCTCATCGCTGCCATCGCCGCTCTCGGCGAAGCCACCGCCGACACGCTCTCCTCTGAGCTCGGCGAAGTCCTCGGCGGCGAGCCATACATGCTCACCACCTTCCGCCGCGTCCCCGCCGGAACCGACGGCGCTATCAGCCTCAACGGCACCCTTGCCGGAGCAGCGGGCGCGGCCGTCATCACCGCCGTCGCCGGATTGCTCTTCAGGTTTACCGCGGTCGAGTCCGCCATTGCCTTCGCCGCCGCCATCGCTGGCCTCTTCATCGACAGCCTTCTCGGAGCCACCCTCGAACGCCTCCGCTGGCTCAACAACGACGGCGTAAACGCCCTTTCCACCCTCGCCGCCGCTTTGTTCGCGGCCTGGGCCGCCTCCGCTACAATTTAACGCCTGTAGATTTTCCCTCCACGCGCTCTACCGTCACCACACCCTCCGGCAAACCGGCGTACGAACGAGCGCTGCTCCACTCCCAATCCGTGGCGTTGTCTACAAGGCCCGCCTTCACCGGCTCCCGATGCATGATGTCTAATTGCGTCTCGATCATCTCAGGCCCGAATACATGGGTGTCCGAGTAGCGGCTCTCCCACACCTGTTCCGTACTGCGCGCCGAGTTGTTATACCTTCGCTGATATCGCTGTCGCAGCATCTCGATCGAGTTCGCCGCCGTATCCACCGCCGGTTCGCCCATCAGCAGACGAAAGTGGTCCGGCATCACCACATACCCGACTATGCCGAACCGGAATTTCACTCGTAGCTCTTCCAGCAATCGAGCGAAAACGCTGCGATGCTTCTCCAGGCCCAGCTTAGGCTGCTTAAGGAAACAACCGCACGTTATGAGGTGCAGATGCCCTTTCCCGTACACCGGCTCGCGATTTTTAGCCATAAGCAGCAGTGTAAGCCGCCGCAGCGCGCATGAAGCGAGCCTTTCCTGAGCCCTGAGCCATGGTCTCTAATCCCTGATCCCTACCGCTCTCCTCACCCTCCACCACGTGTAGCTCAGAATCTCGTGCGCCATGCGCTCGAAGCCATCCCAGCGCGACAACCCCCGCGCCTCCGGCCTCGGCGATGTAAACACATTCAGCCCCATTGCCGAGCACAGCGCATGCACCCGGAACAGGTGCGTCCCGTCGCTGACCACCACGATGCTCTTCAGGTTATTCGCCCGTGCAATCACCGCCAGTCGCTTGGCCGACTCCTCAGTATCGCTGCTCTCCGTTTCCGCAATAATCGCCGCATCCGGAACCCCGCGCGCCATCAGGTAATCGTGGCCTACACCGCCCTCTGAGTGGCGGTCCGCCGGATCGCCTCCGCCCAGCGTGATCACCAGCGGAGCGATCTTTTCCTGGTACAGCGCCAGCGCATGATCCAGCCTCGCGCGCAGCACTGGCGAAGGCCGCCCGTCATACTCCGCCGCCCCAAACACTGCGATCGCGTCAGCCGGCCGCGCCTCATTGCGCTCGGCGTAGTAGTGAATCTGGCGGTCAACCCAGCCCACCCACGCGATCACACCCAACAAGACCGTGATCGCCACGGCCCAAACCAGTGCCTGCATCGGCTTCACTGTCCTATTCAGCGGATTCGCACCTGGCTGCTTGACCGATCGCAGATTGGTGTCAGGAACAATCATGGCTGTCGCAGTTATCAGGGCTCAGAGCACAGAGCTCAGCTTTCTATCTCTAGTTTCTTCTCTGCTGCGGGTAGTCGACAACTGTGCTCTGAGCTCTGTGCTCTGACAACTGTTTTTAATGCAGCGCCAGCGCAATCTCATGCGTAGGAATCGCACCCTCGCGCAGAATCTCCCACGTGCCCTTTGGGCCCGAGAGATCGACAATCGTCGTCGGCAGGCTTCGTCCTGTCGGTCCGCCGTCCACAATCAGCGGAATCCGATCGCCGATCTGGTCCCTGACGCACGCCGCATACGTGCATTCGGGATACCCCTGCAAATTCGCCGACGTCGCCGTGATCGGCAGCCCAAACGCCTCGACCACCGCCTTCGGAATCGCCGCATCCGGAATGCGCAGCGCCACATTGCCTGTCTTCGCTGTGCTCCTCAGCGGCAGGCGCGAACTAGCCTTCACAATCAGTGTCAGCGGACCCGGCCAGAACTTCTCCGCCAGAATATCAAGATGCGGCCCCACCTCGCGCGACAGCTCATAGGCCTGCGCCACGTTCGCGATCAGCAGCGATAGAGGCTTGTGCTTCAGCCGCCCTTTGATCTCGTAGATATGCTCCACCGCCCGCAGATTCACCGGGTCCACCGCCAGTCCGTAAAAGGTGTCTGTCGGCATGCCCACTACTTTGCCCTGGCGCAGGCATGACGCAACATATTGCACCCGGTCGGGCTCTGGTTCATCCGGATGGATGCGCAGAATCTCTGCGAACAAAGGTATCTCCACTTAGGACTCGTACTCTCAGGAACAGCGCGCAACAGCCAGCGTTCAGACTACACCGAGATACGGGAAGCAATAGCGTTCGGGGGAATGGCAGCCTTCGGAGCGACCGTTTCTAATCCCTGATCCCTAATCCCTGTTCCCTGTAAAATCGCACCCATGCCTACGGCGTCTATCCGCGCGCGCTCACCTCGCATTGTACAGAGTCGGCAGAACGCCCGGGTCAAGGAATTGCGCGCCGGATTCGCCCGCTCTTCCGGAACGGAACACGGCCACATCGCCATCGAAGGCGAACACCTTCTCCTCGAAGCTATCGCCACCCAGCTGCACATCTCAGCCGTCTTCATCCGCGCAGGAAGTGAGTCGTTAAGCGCCCGCGGCGAGTCCCTTTTAGATCGCCTTCACCTCCATGAGTCCACCGAAATCATCACCCTCCCACCCGACGTCTTCTCAAGCGCCGTCAGCACTGAATCCCCGCAGGGCATCGCCGCCCTCATCGAGCCGCCTGCCTTCACACTCGCTCAAATCCTCGCCGCGCCTGCCACGCCGCTCATTCTCATCGCCGCTGGCCTGCAGGACCCCGGCAATCTCGGAACCCTCATCCGCACCGCCGAAGCCTTCGCCGCCACCGGTCTCATCACCCTCTCCGGAACGGTCAGCCCCTGGAACCAGAAAGCTCTCCGCGCCTCCGCCGGATCGGTTTTTCGCCTGCCCGTCGTCGCGGCCGATGAAGCCGAAGTCTTCGCCGCCCTCGAATCCCTCGGCATCGCCACCCTCGCCGCCGTCGCTCCCGGTGTCCCTTTAGAAGGCCAACCCCTCACCCAGCGCGACCTGACGCGCCCGACAGCGCTGATCCTCGGCAACGAAGGCTCCGGCATTCCGCCCGAAATCCTCCGCCGCGCCACCGCCCGGGTCACCATCCCCACCCCGGGCCCCGTCGAATCCCTTAACGCCGCCATCGCCGGCAGCATCCTTCTCTACGAGGCCTCCCGCCAGAGACAGACAGGGCATCAATGACTGAACCCCGGGAAGAATCTCGACGCCTGTGCCCTGAGCCCTGTCTCCCTGATCCCAGCGCCCTGTATATGAGCCTCTTCGACCCCACTCCTGACCTCACCACCCGAGCCCCCGTAACCGCGCCCCTCGCCGACCGCATGCGCCCGCGCAACCTCGACGAGTACGTCGGTCAGCAGCATCTCCTCGCGCCCGGCAAGCCCCTCCGCATTCAGATCGAGCGCGACGACCCCGCTTCCATGATCTTCTGGGGGCCCCCCGGAGTCGGCAAGACTACCCTCGCCCGCATCATCGCCAACGTCACCCGCGCCAGCTTCATCCAGTTTTCCGCCGTCCTCTCCGGCATCAAGGAGATCAAGCAGGTCATGGTCGACGCCGAAAAAGCCGCCCGCTTCGGCTCGCGCACCATCCTCTTCATCGATGAGATCCACCGCTTCAACAAGGCGCAGCAGGACGCCTTCCTCCCCTACGTCGAGCATGGGACGATACGCCTAATCGGCGCCACCACCGAAAACCCCTCCTTCGAGATCATCTCCGCGCTCCTCTCCCGCTGCCGCGTCTACACCCTTCACGCCCTCACCGAAGACGAGATCCTCACCCTTCTCGAACGCGCCCTGAAAGATACCGAACGTGGCCTGGGCTCCATGCACATTGCCGCCGACGAAGAAGCCCTCCGCACCCTCGCCTCCTATTCCAGTGGAGACGCCCGCTCCGCCCTCAACGCCCTTGAAGTCTCTGCCAAGCTCGCCGAAGCCCGCGACGAGAAAGCCATAACCAAAGACATCGCCATCGAAGCCCTCCAGCAGCGCGTCCTCCTTTATGACAAACAAGGCGAGGAGCACTACAACCTCATCTCCGCCCTGCACAAATCCATCCGCAACTCTGATGCCGACGCCTCGCTCTACTGGCTCGGCCGCATGCTCCAGGCCGGCGAAGACCCCATGTACGTAGCCCGCCGCCTCGTCCGCATGGCCGTCGAAGACATCGGACTCGCATCCCCCGAAGCCCTCAACCTCACCCTCTCCGCGCGCGACGCCATCCACTTCCTCGGCTCACCGGAAGGCGATCTCGCCCTCGCCCAGGCCGCCGTCTACCTCGCCCTCGCGCCCAAGTCCAACGCCCTCTACACCGCCTACGGAGAAGTCCTCTCCGACATCGAAACCACCCGCGCCGAGCCCGTCCCGCTTCACCTTCGCAACGCCCCCACCGGCCTCATGAAATCCATCGGATACGGCAAGGGCTACCAGTACGCCCACGACGAAGAAGGCCGCGTCGCCGACATGGACTGCCTCCCCGAAAGCCTCTCTGGACGCACCTGGTACCACCCCACCGCCGAAGGCCGCGAAAAACTCCTCGCCCAGCGCATGGACGAAATCCGCAAAATCAGAGAAGGGAAGCGTGAGGAGGGGAAGCGCCGCCAATAGCTAGCCTCGGCAGGGCCTCTCCCGCCACCGAACATTTCAGATTTCTCAGCGTCCTTTGCCACCGTAGTTCTGCGCATAGGTATCGCCGGGAAGTCCCTCTTTGCGCGCTTTCGCGGCCAGTGCAAAAGCCTCATCCCGGCTCATCGCCCCGCCGATCGTCACCAGGTAGGGCGCTTGTCCAGTGGGTGTGAACACCTCGGGGTGCAGCTCCGGATATCTCGTAGCAATCGTCACAGACTTATGTTGAGCCTGATCTTCATGGTTGAACGTATAGGCAACTACCCGCCATTGGCTATGGACTCCCGCCGCGTCAGGCTTCTGATTTCGCGGAGCATGAGCTGGCTGCACAGGAGCACTGGTCGCGGTCGAACTGATCGCGTGGCTATCCGCGACCGCAGGCTGAGTTGTGCTCTGTTGCTGAACAGTGCTCGGGCTCGAGGATCGACTATCCAGAAAATGCTTTCCAAGCCACAACAGCAGCACCACCACCGCCAGTCCAGCGATAATCATCCATCGAGTTCCCGAAGCAGGATTACGCGGCCGGTCCTCCACCGGAACACGTATTCGATCCGGAGACGGTATCGGTGCAGCCATTTCCGATTCTGGCAGGGTCGCGGATTCCGGCAGCACTGCAGCAACCGGCGAAGTAGTGGGAGTCGCGTCTTGTGGAGCCGCCGCCTCCAGTGCATCGGCAATTTCCGCCAGTCCCCACTCCCCGTTCATGCCCTTCCGCACAATCTGATCGAATGGCGCGGGTAGCGGAAGATCCTGTGCAGCCGCCTCCAGCGTCCGCTTTTGCGTCAATGCCTGCAGCAGCACCACGGCGAGATCGTGCACGTCCCGTCTCTTTAACGCTTGGCCTTCATCGCCCTCGGGAGCCTCCCGGATGCAATCGCTCCGCAGCTTCACTGCTTCGCCCACGGCAAACACGTTGGCTGACTCGACATGTTCATGGACGAAGCCGTGAGTGTGGAGAGCCTCAAGCACCGCGATCAGGCTAACGGCAAGCTCTCTGGTCTCCGGCACCGTGAGGCGTTGCCCGGTCAGCGCCTCGCCAAGATTGGCCTCGACTGGCTCCATCACGGCGTACACCAGCGAAGTCCCATCCAGCATTACCTGGCCAAATTCCTCCAGCTTCAGCACATTTGGATTATCCAGCGCTGTGACTCCACGCCAGCGGGCCAGAATCTCGTCTTCATCGAAGTGAGCCTCGATCAGCCGGATGACCCTCGGAACCCCGTTGCCATTCGAGGTTGAGAAGAAGGCGCTTCGGCCCTCCGGTCGCAAAAGTTTTGTTAGCGGGAAGGAACCGTCGATCGTTCTTCCTTCATATTCCGTCCATAGTTCCATGCGCAGTTTCCCGTCCTGAGTTTTCGTTCAAGACAGAATGCCGCTGAGAACAAGTCAAACAGAGGAGACGTTGAGAGATACCATTTGCGAGCTGCGTATCTCTATCAACAATAGATCATTATCGTTCATCGCGAGGCTCGTCTCAATGGAACGCATATTGCCAGTTACCTGCCGGACCTCCACGCACAGCCGCTCGAAATTTGATGTCACGGAGGATTCACAGGCAGCCTGCAACCCGCAAATCTTTGCCTCCACCCAAACACTTCTGCGGTAGTCTCGATAAGGAGCCATCCTTCGTACGCTCACTTGCTCCCGGCAGGCTTACCTTATGTTCAACGTCGTCGAAGAAGTTCCCCGCATGCGAGCCGGACGCACCCTTGCCCTGACAGGGATCGCAGTCCTGGCTGTTCTGGTCCTGATCGCGGGCTACGTCTATATCAATCGCACGCCGCCCACCGCCGAGGGAGGCCGTCTCCGCCGTCTGGCTCTACCAGCCGCTGCCCGCGCAAATGAAGAACAACGCGCTCCCGCCGCCCAGCAACGGCCTGATCATGCTCGTCCCGCTGAAGGTCCGCAACCTGTCTTCCAAGCCGTTGGCCATCATGGACATCTCCGCCGTCGCCCGCGTCGGAGACACCGACTACAAGAGCTACGACGCCGCGCCGTCCGACTTCGATAAGGTCTTCCAGTATTACCCGGACCTCGCCGAGTACCACCAGCCCGAGATTTCCCGCCACGTCAACATCCCGCCCGGAACCGAAGCCCAGGGCCTGGCCGTCTTCAACTACGCCCTCACCGAAGACCAGTGGAGCAAGGCGTCAGCCTTCTACATCGACGTCACCTTCGACACCACGCCCTACATCCTGCATCTCACCTGGCCCACCTACCCGGCCCACGGACACATCGCCGCCGTCCTGCCCCCGGTCATCCCCCAGGCTCCGCCCGAGAAGCCACCGTCAGCCAATCCCTGATCTGTCCCGGGAAGCCGACCACCCCATGACGATGTCATCCTGAGCGGAGCGCGCAGCGCGAAGTCGAAGGACCTGCTTTTCTTCGGGAATTGCACAACATTGAGTGAGAAGCAACGACCCCAACTACCCTCTATACCCAACCCTTCTCCCCTCGCCACTTGCCTCTCGACACAGCTCAATCAGCCTCGTCGTCCGCCACACCTGTTCCGGCTTGACCTCTAGCTCCCCCACCCCCAGAATCGCGTCGCGCACATTCGCATACAGCCCGCGATAATCCCCCGCCGCCGTCTCCACACGCCTGGGAGGCTTCCCCGCAACCCTCAGCTCGCCCCACTGGCTCGCCGGCTCCTCGCCAAATCCCGGATCGTCAAACGACCCGCCGGCCTTCAGCGCATCTTCCTGCGGATCGAGCCCCCACTTCCAAAAGCTGCCCAGCGTCCCGTGCACCACAAATCGCGGACCCGGCGTATAAGCCGTCAGCGTTGAGCGCAGCATCGCCGTCACTCCCGCTGGAAACTTCAGCATCACATCAAACGCATCGTCCACCACGGCACCGGCGCGCTCCACCCGCACATCGGCAAACACGCTCTCGGGATCGCCAAAAAGCACCGTCGCCTGATCGATCAAATGCGGCCCCAGGTCGAACAGAGTCCCCCCGCCCGGACCGCCGCTCTCCCTCCACACTTCGCGTTTCGGCTCCGTCCTGTAGCGATCGAAGTGCGACTCGTAGCTGACAATCCGCCCCAGCTCGCCCGACTCGACAATCTGCTTCAGGGTGACAAAATCCCCATCCCACCGCCGATTCTGATAAGCCGTGACGAGCACATTTTTTCCATACGCAAGATCGATCAGCTTGCGAGCCTCGTCCGACGTCAACGTGAACGGCTTGTCCACCACCACATTCCGTCCCGCGCGCAGACACTGCTCCGCATTCTCAAAATGCACATGGCTGGGAGTCGCCACCACCACCAGCCGGATCGACTCATCCTCCAGCATCTCCGCGATCGACCGCGCAATCTTTACTCCCGGATACGCCTGCGCCGCCTCGTCTCCCTTGCGTTGCACAATCGCCGCCAGCTCCAATCCCGGAGTAGCAGCTACCACGGCGGTATGAAAAATCTTTCCCGCCATCCCAAACCCGATTACGCCCACACGAATGTCATCAGCCATAGTGCAGCCATTCTCGCAAAAATCCTTCGAAACGTGGGTATCTGGAGCTGGAAGAGTTCGTTTTCGACTGCAGGGTTGGGCCCGCGCCGTGCTCGCCGTCAGCGAAGGCACCTGACTTTTGGACTTGTGATTTCTCTAGGATGTCATTCTGAACGACTCTGAACGAAGTGAAGGGGAGTGAAGAATCCATGCGGATCCCCACCCACCTCCACTGCGATTGCTTTCTCGCACGATCCAGAGGCTGTAAAGATGCGTCGATCCCCGCCAGTGCCCATCCCGAGCAAAGCGCTGGGTGGGAAAGCAATATCCTCTACGTTGTTATCCTGAGCGGAGCGACCGCTGGGAGCGCAGTCGAAGAACCTGCTTGTGACTGTCCTTACACTAAAGCTCGTCATTCTGAACGACTCTGAACGAAGTGAAGGGGAGTGAAGAATCCATGCGATCCACACCCGCCTCCGCGCCAATTGGTTTCTCGCAGGACCGAGGCTGATTCCTGCGCCAGAATCCCCTGCACTCAGAACCCGAAGATTCTCTCCCGCAGCACATTCTCGTATTCCTTCTTTGCGGCGATAGTCTTGTTCCGTAATTCTTCTTCGTGAAAATGCGCTGCTTCCCACTTGTCGAGCTCCGCTACCGAGTGATCCACCGACGCCAGGGATTCCTCTGCTCGGATCGCCGCAATCCACTCTTCTGCCGCCGCCTTGTACGCCGCCTGCTTTTGATCGAGTTCCGAATCTTCGCCTGTCATCGCGTCCCTCCGCAGAACTCGGACTGTAACCTGCCTGTGCGAATACAAGATGAATTTTGCCAGCCACCCGCCCGAGGGGACGACGTTATCCCTGCTCCGCCGTCGTCGGATCGATCATTGTCCGTACAAGTGACACTCGGTTAGCCGGAAAGCCACCCATCTGCGCGTGCTTGCGGATCGTCTCCTCATCCGGCGCGATATAGATGCAGTAGATCTTGTCGTCAGTCACGTAGCTCTGCACCCACTGGATCTCCGACCCCAGCTCCCGCAGCACGCCGCACGACGTCTGCGATACCGCCTTCAGTTGTTCCGGTGACAGCTTACCCACCTCTGGAATCTCCCTCTCAATCACAAACTTCGGCATGCCTCATGCTCCTCTCCCTGTCTGTATCAATCCCTCCAAAGGTAGACAAAGAAGGGTCTTCACACAAGACCGCAGTTCGATAACAGGTCGGTATTGAGGGTGATGGGCCTGAAGGGGAGGGAGGACGGCCTGAATATGGGGCCTGAAGCCCCTGAGGGAAGCATAAGTTCGAGCGTCAGGAAAACTCGCCTCCATCACGCCAACGCGCGCAAATTCTTTCGCAGACCATCCGGGTCTTTATCGTGCAGCAGACCCTCAACCTCCCGATGCGTCTGCTCCCACAATGGAACAGCCCTCGCCAGCAGCGCCTGCCCTTTCGCCGTCAGCTTCAGCAGCCTGCTTCGCCTGTCGCTCGGATCAGCCGCCACCTCTACCAGTCCGCGCCGCTCCAGCGGCTTCAGAGCCGCCGTCAGCGTCGTGCGGTCCATCGCCAGCAGGGAAGCCACCGACTTCATCGCCGGCGGCTCCGGGCGGTTCAGCGACATCATCAGCGAAAATTGTCCGTTCGTCAGATCCAACGGCCGCAAAGCCTCGTCAAACCTCCGCGCCAGCGCCCGCGCTGCCCGCTGCACGTGAAGGCACAGGCAGCAGTCGCGTACCAGCAGGGTCGTTTCAAACGGTACTGTCGAGGCTCTTGACATCGGTCTGATATGTTGATATCAACATACTCTAGATCGCACCATCTTGACAAATATTCAATTAGTAAGTACAAACTAACGTAAGCAGTAACTTACCCAACAAGGCGGTTCGACAAAACCTCCAGGCAGAAGCAATGGCCGGAGAAGAAATTGCCGATCCGAAGCTGCCCGAACAAAGATCGGCCGGAGAATTTCTTAAATGATTTGTCGAATTCCGGTCCGGCCGTTCGTCGTTAGAGTGAAGGCAGGGCAACCGGCCCGCCATGGAGGACCGATATGTCGTTTCTTCGCGATTTGAAAATTGCGGCCCGTTCCCTCTCCCGCGTTCCCGCTCTCTGGATCACCGTAGCCCTCACCCTGGCCCTGGGCATCGGCGCCAATGCGGCCATTTTCAGCGTGGTGCGCGCCGTCCTCCTGCGCCCGCTCGCCAATCGCGACGAAGACCGGTTGCTTTATGTCCGTCAGAGCGCGCCCGGCATCGGCCTCACCAACGCGACTTTTTCTATCCCTGAAATTCAGGACATCGGCAAGGGCCTGAAGACGATCAAGGAGCTGGGCACCTTCTCAGCCATCGACTTCACCATCATAGGCCTGGGCGCGCCGCGCGAAATTCCCGCGGGAGTCGTCGACGGCAACTACTTCGACGTGATGGGCCTGCGTCCCGTCTTGGGGCGTCTCCTCGGTCCAAACGACGACGGCCCCAACGCCCCCGGCGCCATCGTGCTCACCTATAAGTTCTGGACCACCTCTCTGCACTCCGACCCCTCCGTCCTGGGCAAGACCGTCCGCCTCGAAAGCTTCGCAGGCTCGCGCAATGCCGTCATCGTCGGCGTCCTTGAGCCGTCCGTACCTTACCCGGTTGAGACCGAGATCATCGCCAACGTCGTCACCAGCCCTCATCATCTCTCCGCCACCATGGTCACCGGCCGCGAACATCGCATGACCGAGGTCTTCGCGCGCCTCGCTCCCGGAGCCACACTTGAATCCGCCCGCGCCGAGCTCCGCACCGCATACTCCGCCATGATCGGCTCCCATCCCGACATCTACAAGGCCGCCGACCACTACCAGATCGGCGTGACCCGCATGCACGACCAGATCAACTCGCGTGCCAACACCATCCTGTGGGTACTCTTCGCCGCCTCCGGACTCCTCTTCGTCATCGCCTGCTCCAATGTCGCCAATCTCGTGCTGGCACGAACCGTGCGCCGCGAGCCCGAGCTGGCCGTGCGCTCGGCCCTTGGAGCCAACTCCGCTGCCCTGCGCCGTTCGCTGCTCGCCGAGAGCGTCATCCTCTGCGGCAGTGGAACCCTCGCCGCTCTTATCCTCGCCTGGCCCATGGTGGCTATCCTCGGCCGCTACGCCGCGCGCTTCTCGGTTCGCGCCGACGGCATCACCCTCGATTTCACCCTGGTATGGTTTGGCATCTTGCTGGCATTGGTCGCCGCTGTTTTCCTGGCCTATATCCCGCGGCTGCCCTCGACGGATGGGGCGCGAAGCCTCACGCTCACCGGCGAAGTGCGCGTCACAGGAAGAAGCGGCCGCCGCCTTCGCGTCTTCGCCGTCATGCAGATCGCCGCCTCATTCCTGCTCCTTGCCGGAGCCGGCGTGCTCATGCGCACCCTCTACGTGCTCGAGCACACACGCCCGCAATTCGACACTTCCCACGTTCTCGCCGTGAATCTTCCACCCATCTCCTACGGACGAACCCCCGAACAGGTGCACGACTTCTATCGCGACGCACAACGACGGGTCGCCGCCCTTCCCGGAGTCGAACAGGTATCGACAGGTTTCAGCGTTCCCTGGCGCGACGAGCAGGGGCTGAACATCAGCTTTGCCTTCGCCGCGCAGGGAGCAACCCGCCAGAATGGCCAGGACGATCTGCGCGCGAAGTTCCGCTCCATCTCGCCCGGATTCTTTGCCACCATGGGCCTTCCCATCCTCGAAGGCCGCGATTTCCGCGACACCGACAAGGATGGCTCTGAGCGCGTCGTCATCATCAGCCAGAGCCTCGCCAACACGCTCTTCCCTGGCCAGCCCGCGCTCAACCGCGAACTGCGCTGGACCGACGGCGTGATGAAGTTCATCGGCATCAGCTATGAGCCGCGCCGCATCGTCGGCGTCGTTCCCGATATCGACGACGAAAACATCATCCCGTCGCCCGGCATGACTATCTATCAACCCTCCGACCAGGAAGGCTGGTCGAGCCGCCTCTTCGTGCGCGCCAAGGGAGATCCCTACGCCCTCGTCCCCGCCATCACCCGCACCATCCACGACATGGCATCTGACCAGCCCGTCGAGCACGCCAGCACCCTTCAGGACATTCGCACCGAAGTCCTGAGTCCGGACCGCCTCAACGCCATCGTCTTCGGCGGATTCGCAGCCGTCGCCCTCCTGATCTCCGTCGTCGGCGTGGCCGGCGTTCTCGCCTTCTCCGTCAGTGGACGCACCCGCGAGTTCGGAATCCGCATGGCCCTTGGCGCACAGCCACGCAACATCCTCACCGACGTGCTCGCAGACGGTCTCGTCATCGCCGGTATCGGCGTAGGCGCCGGCGTAGTGATCGGTTTCGCCCTCGCCCGCATCATCGGCAGGTACGTCGTAGAGTTGCCCATGCCCGGCCTGCCCTCGTTCATCGCCTCGGCCCTTGTAATTCTGGCCGCCGCGGTAATTGCATCAGCCGTGCCCGCTGCCCGCGCCGCCCGGGTCAACGCAATGGAGGCACTGCGCTCGGAGTAATTGTCCGCCAAACCAGGCTCTCATCACTCGCTGGCCGCGCTGTCGCCGAGCCGCCTCGCTTTGATGTCTCTCATCGGAGGCTGCCCGAAAAATCGGCTGTACTCCCGATTGAACTGGCTTGCGCTTTCATAGCCAACCTCGAAGGCGGCGCTCGCCGCATCCAGGCCGTTATTTAGCATGCGCTCTCGTGCCACATGCAATCGAAGCTGCTTCTGATATTGCAGCGGGCTCATCGCAGTCAGCGAACGGAATTGATGATGCAACGTAGATACGCCCATTCGCGCCATGGTCGCCAGTTCTTCCACTCGCAGCGGCTTCGCGTAGTTCAGCCTCAGCCACTCGACCGCCTTGGCTGTCCGGTGGCTCTGTTCTCCCAACGTGGCGATGGCGCGCAGATGCTTTCCCTGCGGGCTTCCCAACAAGCGATAGATAATCTCGCGCTGAATCAGGCTGCTGAGAAATGGAATATCCTGCGGTGTATCCAGAAGGTCCACCAGCCGCGAGCATGCGTCCAGCAACTCGGCTGAGCTCACACCGACCGCCATGCCGCGCGCGTCTGCACATTCCCCGCGTAGATGAAACTCCTGCTGCGAGAGAAGCTCCCGGACCACCGGCATTTCGAGTCGGAGAATCAAGCCAAGGATCGGTTTCTTTTCGGTTGCCGCTATCACCTGGCTGACGACAGGCAAATCGACGGAGGTTAGCAGGAAGTTCGAGCCATCGCACACATAAATTGTCTTGCCGACATTGATTCGCTTCTGCCCCTGAACAAAGACAACCAGGCTGGGCTCGTATGCAGCCGAAGCGCAGGCGCTCGTGGCGGAACGGCGATAGAGCCTCAGCCCCGATATTTCTGTGAGCATGTCTCCCTCCGCAATAGCGCGATTGGCAATCTGGCTGGCCAGCCTGGCCCGCATCCCGGCCACCCGCTCATCGCCCTTCTGCTTTACGGCCTTCATCCCCTTCGCTCCTCCAGTATCAAAAGTAGCTCCGATCTCTCTCCGCTATGCACAAAAATCTATCCCTTGACAGGAATAGGCAATAGATCGGCAGGATCAGGATACCGTTCCGGCGACGCTCTTCCATACTCTTGAGATGAAGATGAAACGCGCATGGCGTACATTGATCCAGGCCTGCAACCATGGCGTGCGCCGCATAATTGATGCCGCGTCTTATCTAAAACGTTAACCAGAAGCCTGAGGGAATCCATGTACAAAGCAAAAGCTTACTCCGCAGCCAGTGCGACATCGCCGCTTGCTTCCACTTCGATTACGCGCCGCGATCCCACCGACCTCGACGTGCAGATCGAGATCCTCTTCTGCGGCATCTGTCACTCCGACCTCCACCAGGTGCGCAACGAATGGAGCGGAGTCATGCCAACCGTCTACCCCTGCGTCCCTGGCCATGAAATCGTCGGCCGCGTCACCAAAGTCGGCTCGGCCGTGACCAAATTCAAGCCCGGCGATCTCGCCGCTGTCGGCTGCCTGGTCGACTCCGACGGCACCTGCCCCGAGTGCAAGGCCGGACTCGAACAGTTCTGTCCCAACATTACCCTCACCTATAACTTCCCCGACAAGCATCTTGGCGGCGTTACCTACGGCGGCTACTCCGACAGCATCGTCGTCACCGAACGCTTTGTGGTTACAGTTCCCTCGAATCTCAATCTTGCCGGAGTCGCGCCCTTGCTCTGCGCCGGAATCACCACTTACTCGCCCATGCGCCACTGGGGTGTGACCAAGGGCAAGAAGGTCGGCATCGTCGGCCTTGGTGGACTCGGCCACATGGGCGTCAAGTTCGCCCACGCTCTCGGAGCCCAGACTGTAGTCTTCACCACGTCGCCCGGCAAGAAGGACGACGCCCTCCGGCTGGGCGCCGACGAAGTTGTTATCTCGCGCAACGCCGATGAGATGGCGAAGCACACAGGCAGCTTCGACTTCATCCTCGATGCCGTATCCGCCGACCATGACATCAACGCCTATCTCCAGCTCCTTCGCCGCGATGGAGACCTCTGCCTCGTCGGCGCACCTGAAAAGCCGCTCGCTGTCGCTGCTTTCGGGCTGCTGTTTGGACGCAGGAGCCTCTCCGGATCACCGATTGGCGGCCTCCCCGAAACCCAGGAGATGCTCGACTTCTGCGGCCAGAACAATATCACCGCCGACGTTGAAGTCATCCCCATCCAGAAAGTCAACGAAGCCTACGAGAGATTACTCAAAGCCGATGTGAAGTACCGCTTCTCCATCGATATGGCATCTCTCAAATCCGAGTAGCCGCCGAACGGAGCGCTTTCGATTTCGACCGAAAGCGCTTCGCTCAAAACACTTCTAAACCTTACGCAGGAGAATCAATGCAGAAGCGCAAACTGGGAAACAGCAATCTCGAAGTGTCGGCTCTCGGTCTCGGCTGTATGGGCATGAGCTTTTCCTATGCTCCTCCGTTTCCAGACAAGCAGGAGATGATCTCTCTGCTTCGCACAGCCGTCGAGCGTGGCATCACCTTCTTCGATACGGCCGAGGTCTATGGCCCCTTCACCAACGAGGAGCTCGTCGGTGAGGCCCTTGCTCCGCTGCGTGATCAGGTCGTCATTGCCACTAAGTTTGGATGGAAGATTGACGAGAACACAGGCAAGAATGTCGGACTCGACAGCCGTCCCGAGCGCATCCGCCAGGTCGCCGAGGCCTCGCTCAAGCGCCTCAGGACCGATGTGATCGATCTCTTCTATCAACACCGCGTCGACCCGAATGTACCCATCGAAGACGTAGCCGGAGCAGTGAAAGACCTGATCCACGAAGGCAAGGCGAAGCACTTCGGCCTTTCTGAAGCTGGCGTCGGAACCATCCGCCGCGCGCACGCCGTCCAGCCCGTGGCCGCGCTGCAAAGCGAATACTCACTGTGGTGGCGCAAGCCCGAGGCAGAAGTGATACCCACGCTCGAAGAGCTGGGAATCGGCATGGTTCCCTACAGCCCCCTGGGCAAGGGATTTCTGACCGGCAAGATGAACGAGAGCACCGAGCTGAAGAGCGGCGATTTCCGCGCTAGTTTGCCTCGTTTCACACCCGAGGCCCGCAAGGCCAACCAGGCAGTCGTCGATCTTCTGACCAACATCGGCAAACAGAAGAACGCAACGCCCGCCCAGATCGCGCTTGCCTGGCTGCTTGCCCAAAAGCCCTGGATGGTTCCGATCCCGGGCACAACCAAGTTGCATCGCCTTGACGAGAACATCGGCGCAGTTGCCATCGCCCTCACCCCCGACGATCTCCGCCAGATCGACGAAGCCGCTTCGAAGATCAAGGTCGAGGGCGATCGCTATCCCGAACACCTTGAGAAGATGAGCGGCCTCTAAGCTCCAGCCGAGGGAAGGGAAGTGAGCATGAAAGAAGGAGCATGCTGGACTCTGGCAGCGATTGTAGCGCTGAGTGGACTCTCGCTGGCGCAGTCCGCGGCAAAGAAAGACGCAGGTCCGGGCTCTGACCGTCGTGGTTCTGATAAAGACAAGCTGATCGGTGCCTGGCGTCTGGTCTCGCTCGAGAATCAAGATCCGGATGGGAAGGCTGAACGGATTGAATGTTGCGGGATGTTTGTCTTCACGCGCGACGGTCACATGTCGGTCCAGGTCATGCAACCCGAACCACCAAAACAAACTCCTACCGCGGTTGACCAGTATTCGCGTGGCGGCTACGAGGCCACCTTTGGCAGCTATCAGATCAACGAACGCGCTCACACCTTCACCATTCATGTCGAGGGCGCACTGGCGCGGCCTCTTATTGGTAAGGACCTGCCGCGCGCATACGAATTTTCCGGCAAACAGCTCGTTGTGAAGTCGACGAACCCTGATGAGCACTGGAGAGTTGTCTGGGAACACTACTAGCGGCGTCGCGATAGAAGCCGGAATACAACCCTTCGAAAAATGAGGAGCTCGCTATGAACATCTCTTTTGAAAACAAGGTTGCGCTCGTCACAGGCGCTGGGTCTGGCCTGGGCCTTGCGACGGCAAAGGCCTTTGCTGAATCAGGTGCTTCGGTGGTGCTGGCGGACTGGCACGAGAAATCGGTGCATTCTGCAGCCGCGGAACTGACCGCCCGGGGGCACAAAGCACTCGCTATTCGTTGCGACGTCGCTGATGACGCCCAGGTAGAGGCCATGGTTGCGCAAACGGTCGCCACTTTCGGGCGCCTCGATGCAGCCTACAACAATGCCGGCGTTCAAAATGTCCTTGCAGAGACTGCTGATTCTCCCCGAGACGACTACGACCGGGTAATGGCGATCAATCTGCGCGGTGTATGGAGCTGCATGAAATTCGAACTCCAACAGATGCGCGAGCAAGGTAGCGGAGCGATCGTAAATTGCTCCTCGCTTGGGGGTCTTATAGGCGGTGCCCGGCGCGGAACATACCATGCCGCAAAGCATGGAGTGCTTGGATTCACCAAGAGCGCGGCTCTCGAATATGCAACACGGGGCATTCGCGTCAATGCCGTGTGCCCGGGCATGATTCAGACACCTATGTCCGACCAGATGATTGCTGAAGGTCAGGGTGAGGAGCTGGATGCGATGTTGAAGACCTACGTGCCGATGAAACGTCTCGGGCGTCCGGAGGAGATCGCCGATGCAGTCCTGTGGCTCTGCAGCTCAGCCGCGAGCTATGTCACTGGTCAGTCGCTCTCGGTCGACGGGGGCTTCATCATGCGTTAGTACCAGGAGCAGATTCATGGCGAACAAACGTCAATTCAAATCCTGGTCTCAAGGGAGAACCCGCAATGACCAAGTGGTCGAAAGACGAACTCCACAAGATCGCCGGGGCCGATGACCTGCACATCTCACCCTTCCGCGAGGACGGCGTGACCTACGGCACCCCAACGTGGATCTGGTCCGTATCGGTCGACGATGCCCTTTACGTGCGCGGCTACAATGGACAGAAATCTCGCTGGTACCAGGCTGCAATCCGGCAGAAAGCGGGGCGGATCATCGCCGCCGGCCTGACGAAGGAGGTGACCTTCGAGCCGGTCGACGGATCCGTCAATGACGGCATGAATGACCGAATCGACGATGCCTATCGGGCCAAGTACCATAGCAGCCCATACCTCAAGCCAATGATCGGCGCCCGCGCCCGCTCTGCGACAATCAGGATCACGCCGCGCGAAACCAATCCATAAATCACAAGCAATCGAGAGAACAGACCCGCGCGAGGAGACAAATCACATGGAAATCAAGAGAGCCGGCACCCAGCCTTCCGCCAAAGGTCCATCTGACTGGTTCACGGGAACCGTGCGGATCGACACGCTCTTTCAGGCGCCCGATCCCGCCTTTGTCCAGGGCGCCAGCGTCACCTTCGAGCCTGGAGCCCGCACCGCCTGGCATACGCATCCCCTCGGTCAGACGCTCATCGTCACCTCTGGCTGCGGACGCGCCCAGCGCTGGGGCGGCCCAATCGAGGAGATCCGTCCCGGCGATGTCGTCTGGTTCGCACCCGGCGAGAAACACTGGCACGGGGCAGCGCCAGCCACCGCCATGACCCACATCGCCATCCAGGAAAAGCTCGACGGAAAAGTTGTCGACTGGCTGGAGCAGGTGAGCGACGACCAATACGGAGCATAGTCCGGTTAAGCACCGCGTTGTCCGCATCGAGATAGCGGCCGAAGAAATTCGAGCCGCCGGGTCCCGGTACATCCTCAGCTTGAATCCTGAAAAAGGTAGTGGGTCAGTCTGAAATCGCCAGGGGTTGCGGCTAAATCGGCATAAGCGGAACCTATAAGCCTCGCCAGAAGTAGCGATAGAATTGGTGGCATGAGCCCTCGCGTAGTTCTGCTAGTTGGTATGGCGATTTTGGCCCTCGCCGTGATGGAGACGCTCACCGGCCAGTCCTTGGCGGGATATGGAAAGACCGTAGACCGCGCAGATGACTCCAAAACGTTTTGGAAGGGTGTGGCTCTTCACTATGCGTTGAGTCTATTTTTTGGGGGATGGTATCTCTACCAGCTAATTTCAAACTGACGCACTACCCTGAAAAAACATTCCTTGACATCCCTCCACTTCTAGGCCTACTCTCTGCAATACCTAGAAGCAACGGGGTCTGCGGAATGGCCAGGAACGATTTTCAGGGAAGTCTCGATCTGCTGGTTCTCAAGACGCTAGCTCAAAGAGGAAGACTGCATGGATACGGCATCGTCCTCCACATCCAGCGCGCCTCCGAAGACTTGCTTCAGGTCGAAGAAGGCTCGCTCTACCCCGCTCTTCACCGCATGGAGCAGAGCAAGTGGATCAGCTCCGAGTGGGCGCTTACCGACACCAACCGCAAAGCCAAGTATTACAAGCTCACCGCCGCGGGACGAAAACAGTTGCAGGAGGCTGAGGAAAGCTTCGACCAACTGGTAAGGGGCGTCCGCGCCATGCTCAAGTACGCGTGAGGATAATCCCATGCCGCTTCTTCGCCGCATCGCCAATCTCTTCTCCCGTTCGCGCGTAGACCGTGACATCGAGGCCGAACTCGCGGCTCACATCGATTTGCGCATCGAGGACAATGTTGCCGCCGGCATGTCTCCCGAGGAAGCGCGCAGAGATGCGTTGCTGCGCTTCGGGAACCCCACCTCGACCCGGGAACGGGTTGCTTCCGCTGATCTGGCGCTGAGTCTCGAAAGCTTCTGGTCCGATCTCCGCTACGCCGCGCGTCAGTTGCGCCGCTCGCCCGGGTTCACCATCACCGCGGTGCTTACGCTGGCCTTGGCGATCGGTGCGAACTCCGTTGTCTTCAGCATCCTGAATGCATTTCTGCTGCGCCCGTTGAATGTTCCCCAGGCGCAAAGCCTCTACGGAATCTGGCGCACAACCACGAGAGACATGGCTCAGTCCTACCCTGACTATCTCGATCTGCGTGACCGCAACCGCAGCTTTGACGGCCTCGTGGCTTACAACGTCGCGGTGGCAGGGCTGGATACCGGCAAGGATCCTTCCCGATCCTGGATCGAGGAAGCCAGCGGGAACTACTTCGACGCACTCCACCTGCAGCCGTATCTTGGCCGGGTCTTTCACAGCTCCGACGAGCACGGTCCCAACAGCGCTCCATATATCGTGCTGACCTACGCCTTCTGGCACAGCCATTTTCAAGACGATCGCAGCGTGATCGGCCGTGTCGTCCGGCTGAACAAGCATCCATTCACCATCATTGGTGTAGCCCCGCCCGAGTTCCACGGCACCTTGTCATTTTTCAATCCCGACCTGTTTATTCCCATGGTCAATCACCCGATCTTTGCTGACGACGCCTTCAACGATCGCAGCAATCGATGGGTTTTCATGACGCTTGGGCATCTCAAGGCGGGCGTCTCCCCGGCGCAGGCAATCGCCGATCTGAACTCAGTCGGGGCGTCTCTGAAGAAGGCCTATCCCAAAGACGACAGCGACATGACCTTCACCCTGGCCCGTCCCAGCCTCTATGGCGACTACATCGGGCGTCCGATGCGGCTTTTTATGACGGGACTCATGCTCCTCGCCGGCCTGATCCTGCTGGCGGCCTGTGCCAACCTGGGCGGCTTGTTCGCCGCGCGCGCAGCCGACCGTTCGCGGGAGATTGCCCTGCGCCTGGCGCTCGGGTCAAGCCGCAAACGCATTTTGCGCGGGCTCTTTGCCGAAGCCATTCTCATTGGCCTCGCCGGAGGTGCGGTTGGGCTCCTCGGCAGCGTGATGCTGTTGCATCGGCTGAGCACGTGGCAACCGGTTTCCAGATGGCCCCTTCATATGTCGGTGAATCCGGACGCAACCGTCTATGTAGTCTCTCTGCTCCTTGCGCTGGCCAGCGGCCTGCTCTTTGGCGCGGTTCCGGTTACCCAGGTCCTCCGGACGAATCCCTATGAGATCGTCAAGGCTGGCGCTACCGGGACAGGGCGCGGCAGGTTTGGCCTGCGATTGACTACTCGCGATGTATTGCTTGTCGTACAGATTGCTATCTGCGCCGTGCTGGTCACTTCTTCGATCGTTGCGGTGCGCGGATTGGCTCGTTCGCTGCGCAACAACTTCGGTTTCGATCTCCAGACTCTGCTGGTTGAGACGGATCTGAACATGGCCGGATACAAGGGCGAGGGAGTGGCCCCGGCGCAGAAGCGGATGATCGACGCGGTAAAGACGATTCCAGGGGTCGAGTCCGTTGCGATGGCCGATCAGGTTCCTCTGGGAGATACCCAACCCGACTCGAATGTTTTCACCAACACTACCTCCGATCTGCGGCCATCGAACGCCGCCGCTGACGCCATTATGCTCAAAGTCTCTCCCGATTATTTTCACGCCGCAGGCACAGCCCTGCTCTCCGGAAGAGCATTCACCGATCAGGACAACAAAGACACTCCCTACGTCGCCGTGGTGAACGGCGAGTTCGCGCGCAAAATCTTTGGCTCTATACCCAGGGCGATCGGCAGCAACTTCAAGATGCCGGATGGAAAGCGAATACAGATCGTTGGCGTTGCCGAGGACGGAAAATACGCGAGCCTCACCGAAGACCCGAAGCCGGCGATGTTCCTTCCCATTCTGCAATGGCCCTCCAGCTCGGGTTATCTGGTAGTGCGCTCGATCGGCGATCCGAATCAGGTAGCGCTCGCCATAAGGAGCAGGCTGAGGCAGTTGGATAGTGCCGTGCCGGTCTTCATCCAGACGCGCTTCGAGTCGCTGGGTGTATTTCTGCTGGGTCCGCGCATGGCGACGCTTGCGCTGGGGGTGCTGGGAATTATGGGTGCCATGCTGTCGATCACCGGCATCTTTGGAATGGCGGCATATTCGGTCAGCAAGCGGCGGCGGGAGTTGGGAATTCGCGTTGCCCTCGGCGCGCAGCGGACAGAAGTGTTGCAGGCTGCGCTCGGCCGCGCCGTCAAGTTGCTGACGATTGGCTCAGTGGCGGGATTGATCCTCGGAATCCTCGCCAGTCGGGTGCTGGCTTTCGTCGTCTCCCAAGCCACGCCCAAAGATCCGCTCGTCCTGGCAGGAGTCGTCCTGGTCATGTCGACCCTCGGCCTTTTGGCCACCTGGATTCCGGCTCAGCGCGCGCTGGCGGTCGATCCTGTGAAACTGCTGCGCGAGGAGTGATCTACTACAAAAGCGCAAACCCTGACTGCGATTTGCCGTTTGTCAGCCGCCAGATGGAAGTCGGTTGACGCAGGGAAGGGGGCTGATAACGAGGCCGGCAGTCCCATCACTCACTTCTTAGTCTCTTCCACAAGCCCCGCCATCCGCTCCAGCTCAATCTCCTCCGCGCGCGCCATCGGAGCAATCCCCGCTGCCTCCAGCGCTCCCGCAACTCGGCCAGCCTCGAACCCCGCCGTGCGCAGATTCTTCGCCAGCGTCTTCCGTTTCTGCGCAAAACCCGTCTTCAGGAACCCGATAAACTCCGGCTCCGAGCCCGCCTCAACCCCGAGCTCCGCAAACCGAGGCCTCATCGTCAGCCGCAGCACCGTCGAGTGCACCTCCGGAGGAGGCGAAAACGCCCCCGGCGGCAGCGTCAGCACCTTCGCGACCCGGGCATACAACTGCGCCGTCGCCGACAGCAGCCCATAATCCCGCGTCCCCGGCATCGCGGCCACCCGGTCCGCGACCTCGCGCTGCACCATCACCACCGCCCGTGAAATCGCCGCATGGAAATGAAAGAGCCGTAGCAGAATATCCGACGTAATGTAGTAGGGAAGATTCCCCACCACTGCCAGCTTTTCGCTATCCCGCGCCAGCGCCGCCAGATCTACCTCCAGTACATTCGCCTCAATCACCTCCACCGACGCCATCCCCTCAAACCGCGCCCTCAGCCGCCGAGCCAGTTCGCGGTCGAGCTCGATCGCCACCAACCGCCCCGCCCGCCGCATCAAGACCTCTGTAATCGCGCCCCGCCCGGGCCCGATCTCCACCACCGTCCCGCCCGACACGTCTCCCAGCGCATCGGCAATCGCCACGCACGCCGCCGGATCCACCAGAAAATTCTGTCCGAGTTTCGGCTTATGCTTCAGACCTCGCTCCCTCGCATTGCTCCAATAATTGCTCCCGACCGGCGAGACAGATAGACTCACCTGTGGCCAGCGCGACTAACGCGACCTAAACGTTGCCTCTGCATCATAACGATAACCACTGGAGTCAGATCGCCATGCACATCGTCTTCGCCGCCTCCGAATGCGTTCCCTTCGTCAAGACCGGAGGCCTGGCCGACGTCGTCGGCGCTCTCCCCCGCGAGATCGTGCGCCTCGGCCATAGTGTCACCGTCTACATCCCCTACTACGCACAGGTCCGCCAGCAGCATCCCGACAAGACGCCGCTCATCCGCAGCATCACCATGCCCTTCCAGTACTACAACCGCTTCGTCTCCATCCTCGACGGCGGCGTCAGTGACGGCGTCCAGTTCTGCTTCGTCGACTGCCCCGAGCTCTTCGACCGCGAATCCATCTACGGTACCCAGACCGGCGACTATTGGGACAACTGGGAGCGCTTCGCGACCTTCTGCCGCTGTGTCCTGGAGGCCACCAAGCAGCTTGGCGTGCCCGACGTCTTCCATGTCCACGACTGGCAGGCCGCTATGCTCACCATCTACCTGCGCACCGTCTACTACTTCGACCCCGTACTGCGCAACGTCGGAGACATTCTCACCATCCACAACGCCGGCTACCAGGGATGGTTCCCGCCGCAGACCACCGAGCGCCTGCTACTGCCCTGGGATATCTTCACCATGGACAAGGTCGAGCACTACAACACCTTCAACTTCCTCAAGGGCGGCATCGTTTATGCCGATGCCATCACCACCGTCAGCCGCAAGTACGCCGAGGAGATCAAGACTCCCGAATTCGGCAACACTCTCGACAGCGTCCTGCGCAAGCGCGCCGCCGACCTGCACGGCATCCTTAACGGTGTCGACTACTCTAACTGGAACCCCGCCACCGATCACAACATTGCCGCCCACTACACCCCCGACAACCTCGCTGGAAAGGTCGAGTGCCGCCGCGACCTGCTGCACGCCTTCGGAGCCAGCCATATTTCGGACACCACCCCGGTCCTCGGCATCGTATCCCGCTTCGCCACCATGAAGGGCTTCGACCTGATCGCGCAGATCGCCGACCGCCTCCTCTCTGAAGATGTCTTCATGGTTGCCCTCGGCACCGGCGAGCCGTACTACGAAAGTCTCTTCCGTTCCCTCCAGGACCGCTTCCCGGCCAGGATCTCCGTCCGCATCGCCTTCGATGAGGTGCTCGCGCACAAGATCGAAGCCGGCTCCGATATCTTCCTCATGCCTTCCCGCTACGAGCCCAGCGGACTCAACCAGATGTACAGCCTCAAGTACGGAACCGTGCCCGTCGTCCGCGCCACCGGCGGCCTCGACGACACCGTCGAAGAGTGGAACCCCGAAACCCGCACCGGCACCGGCTTCACGTTCTCCGGATACAATCCCGACGACCTCCTTGCCGCCATCGGCCGCGCCTGCGCCCTCTTTCAAAATGACAAAGAGGCCTGGACCACGATCATGAAGAACGGCATGGCCCAGGATTACTCATGGAAGAAGCCCGCCGCCGAGTACGTCGCCCTCTACGAAGAAGTCGCGCGCCGCCGCAGCTGACGCCAATGATGTCATCCTGATCGAAGGCTGCGTCAAGCAGCCGTAGTCGAAGGATCTGCTCTTCCTCAGGGCACAATTTTGGGTGGGAAGGGAAGTCCTGTTCCCCGATCCTCTCTGTTCACCGCAACTTCTCTCTCGCACCGCGCGTCAGATAGAAACGTGCTGATACGGAGGTACGTGTGAAAAAGTCTGTCGTGTTCCTCGCCGCTTTGTTCTTTCTTTCCTTTACAACCTGGGCCCAGAGGCCGTCTGGCGGAGGAGGCCATCCTGCGCCGTCACCGCATCCTCCATCTCATGGCCCCGCCCCCTACCACGGCACGCCGCACACCGAACCCAACCGAAACTTCAGCGACGCTCCCGGACACCCCAACGCTCCCCACGTCGATCCGCACAACAACTGGGTGGGCCACGACACCGGCCCCAATGACCCTCACTATCACATCGACCATCCCTGGGAGCACGGCCACTTCAGCGGCGGCTTCGGCCCCCATCACGTGTGGCATCTTGCCGGCGGCGGCCCCGGACGCTTCTGGTTTGGCGGCTTCTACTTCAGCGTCGCCCCGTATGACGTCGGCTACTGCGACGGCTGGCTATGGGACTCCGACGAGATCATCCTCTATGAAGACCCCGACCATCCCGGCTGGTATCTGGCTTACAACGTCCGCCTCGGAACCTACGTCCACGTGATGTACCTGGGAACCTAGGCCATTTTCAGAATTCGCGCATCCTTACTGGTTCCGCAGCGCGACCATCGGCTCCACATCCGCCGCGCGTCGCGCCGGAACTACGGATGCCACAAGCGCTGCCAGGCTGAGCAGCAGCGTAGCCAGCATCAGCATGACCGGGTCCCATGGCTTAACGCCATACAGCTGCTCGCTCATCAGCTTGCCGGCCAGAATGGCCGCGGGGATGCCAAGCGCCAGCCCAATCCCGATTTGCGAGAAAGAACCGCGCAGCACCATCTTGACCACCTGCCCGCGATTCGCTCCCAGCGCCATCCGCACGCCTATTTCGCCGGTTCGCTGTTCCACCGTGTAGGCCATCACTCCGTACAGTCCGATCGCCGCCAGTACCAGCCCCAGCACACCGAACAGAGTTGTCAATGTCGCGATCATCTTCTCCTGCTGGAAATCCGCATTCACCACATCGTCGTACCGATCGACCCCATACAGCACAAAGTTCGGATCGACGCTGGCCAGCGTCTTGCGCACCTTTTCTTCCATGCCCGGAGGATTGCCCGGCGCCCAGATCACGATGTTATACAGAAAGTGCGAATACATATCTCCCGTCTGCCACTCCGGATCGTCGTACCCTCCGGTTTGTGTCTCCGGCAGCCAGAACATTGGGCGTATCGGTTCCTTGTAATCGTAGGTCATGTAACGCATGTCCTTCACGACCCCGACAATCTCGTACTTTGAGGAGTACTTGAGCTTGCCGGGACCGAAATGCTGCCCGATGGGGTTCTGGCCCTTGAAGAACTTCTTCGCGAACGCCTCATTGATCACCGCCACTTTCCGGGTTGCGTCGGTGTCCTCCTCGGTAATGGGGCGTCCCAGCATCATCTTTGCCCCCAGGATCTCGAAGAATCCCGGCATCACCCGTACCCAGCCTGCGCTCGTGTCTTCCTTGGCCCCGGGCTCCGGCCTGCCCTCGATGCGAACGCCGGTATTCCAGCTGTCGCCCGTCATCGGCGCATACAGTGCTGGAGCCGCCATGCGCACTCCTGGAATCTGCTTCAGGCGGTCGTCAATCTCCCGGAACATCGGTTCCATCTGTTGCGGCTTGTAGTTGCCCAGCGTCGGATTGATCCACGCGATATACCGGCCCTGCGTCTCGAATCCGAAATCCTGATGCTCCAGATTCCGCAGACTCTGGCCCAGCAGCGCCGCCGCCGACAGCAGTACCACCGACATCGCCGCCTGCGCGATCACCAGCGACTTCTGCGCCCACGAGCGCTGGCCGCCCACCGCGCGGTTCGCCCCGCGCAGCGCCTCCACCGGATTCGCATGCGAAGTCATCCACGCCGGAGCGATACCGAAGATCATCCCCGTCAGCACCGACATGCCCAGTGTGAAGAGCAGCATCGTCCAGGACGGCCTCGCGTCAATAGGAACGAAGTTGTTGTTGCCGCCGATCTCGAAGGCCAGGTGCAGAATCAGCCTTGTCCCCGCATACGCCACGCTGATACCCAGGGCTCCGCCGATCACCGACAGGACCACGCACTCCACCAGCGCCTTGCGCACCAGCCGCCTCCGCGAAGCGCCAAGGGCCACCCGCACCGAGGTCTGCGCACGATCTTTCAGCCCGCGTGCCAGCATCAGGTTTGCCAGGTTCGCGCAAGCCACCAGGAGCACGCATCCCGCCGCCACCAGCAGCAGTTTCAGCCCATCCTGATACTGATCCCGCATTGCCGCCACGCCTGAGCCGCCGGGAGTCAGGTGTAGTGTCTGCTGCTGCCACAGCTGCTTCTCGCCCGGCTGCATATCCGACACATGGCTGGCCAGCCAGTCATGCAGTTCCACCTTCAGCTTCGCTTCGAGCGACTTCGGGTTTACGCCCGGACGCACCCTCCCAATCAAATCCAGGAAGTTTCCATCGGGCTGCTTTAACCGGGCCGTCGCTCCATCGATCAGCAACTCCTTCGTTAGCGGCAGCCAGATATCCGGCATGCCCCACCCCGCCATCTTGGCTCCAAAGAACCCCGGCGGAGCCACGCCAATCACCGTGAATGGATGCCCGTTGATCTGGTAGCTGGCGCCCACCACCGATGGGTCCGACCCGTATTTGGTCTGCCAGATGTGGTAGCTCATCACAGCTACGGAAGGCGCGCCCTCCCGATCGTCCTCATCGGTCATCAGCCGGCCGATCCAGGGCTGCACGCCAAAGGTCCGGAAGAAATTTCCCGATACATACTCCCCGTTCCGGGTGTCAACCGGCGACTGCGATCCCTCTCTCCGGACACCGAGCGGCGCATTCCCGGCCTGTAGTGCCGCCAGGTCCGTGAACTCCGGCGTGTGCGCGCGAAAGGTCCTATATGCCTCCCCCGAGAACAGCGAAAAATCTCCCTCGTCACTCGCATCGGCGTTCTGCGTATATCCGCCCCAGTTGCAGCAGAGGATTTTATCGCCGATCCGCCACAACTCCTCCGGCTTCACTACCGGCAGTGACTTCAGCATCACCTGGTGAACGAGCGTAAAGATCGCCGTCGTCGCTCCGATCCCCAGCGCCAATGTGATTACCGCCGTCGCCGAAAATCCCGGAGCCTTCCTCAGTTGCCGTACCGCGTCACGCAAATCCGCCAGCATTCATCCTCCCCCAGTGCCAATGTTCCTGTCTCTAAAAGCCCGCTTCATCGATGCTTCGTCACCCTGAGCCCCAAGACTTTGTCATCCTGAGCCCCAATACTTTGTCATCCTGAGCGAAGCTCGCCGTGGCGAGCGGAGTCGAAGGATCTGCCTTTCTTCTCAGGATGCCAGTTACACAACGAACTCCTTAGCGGTACGAGAGCATGCCGTCCGCCGTTCCCCAACTCCCGTTCAATTAGAAACAAAGGACTTACGCGGGAGCGCAGCCGTCCCTCTGTCCGCAATCGGCACTTCCTGTTCAGAATCGAACATGGCTGAGCAAAATGCAGCCTTGTATCAGGGCACGACTTCAGTCGTGCCGTAGCAAGTTTATTTCTTAACGCGGCTTTAGCCGCAGCGGGACTCTTGGTCCCGCTACTCTCCGCAGTCGGAAGTGGGTCAGCGTTGAATCCAGCATCTGAGGAAAAACTGCATGCCCGAGATGCCCGTTTATCGTCCAGTCGGACTTACTTCCGAGAGGCGGTGACCCGCCCAAATGCCCGTGAGAGGTTCGGGCGCTCTTCTGTGCAATCCCGTCCAGAGGTCGCTTTCTAACAGATTTCCGCTGAAGGGCGCGGCAAATCCGGATCCTTTCGGACGGCGATTACCAGCCGGTCCTCGACGGCCCCGGTTTACTCGTCTTCGCGTCTTCGGCTTCGCCTTGTCATCTGGAGTATTATCACCTGGGGCCTGAATGGGATACTGCCCCAGCCGGGGATCGAACCAGGAGCCGACGATTGTGACGCGACTGCAAATCGCGCCGGTCTGCCAGTTGCAGCACTGGGGCATTGTATGGTGGACGCGGCCCGATTCGAACGGGCATCTCGTGGTTTTGCGGACCGGCGCTCGACCGATTTGAGCTACGCGCCCATCTAGAGGGCATTCTTAGGTCGTACCCTTTGAGTGCCCTCGACTCTCTCCTTTCAGAACGGAATGTCCTCGTCAGTAATTTCGTCCACCATAGGGCGTATCCATCCGTAAAACACCTTTCCGTCGTCATCTTTTTCACGGAACACTTCCGGCTCCCTCTCATTAGCAAGCCGACTCAAAATCTTGTAAATCGCAGCCAAGGAGCTGTAAGCGACGACAGGTCAAAGCCCTTTTGGGCGAGTTGGTCGCGTACCTCTGCGGGGGACATCCGTCCTTCCGACTCGCTCAGAACCCACCGAACTGCATCGGTAATTCCCATGCTACGATGTCTCCACGACCAGGAACCGCGCCAATGGACCCAAGTGTTTAAGAATCGCGTTCAGGTGCTCAATCTGAGCATTAACCTCACTAAGGTCTGCCTCAAGACTGGCGCGTTGGTCAAAGAGGGCTGCCCGCTTATTGTGGAGATTAATCCACACATCATCGTATTCAGTTCGAAGGACCGCCATGATCTTGGAGCATACCCATGCCTGTAGACAAAAGCAAAGAAAAAATGAAAATTTAGTTCACAATTGACTAGACATAACTTGGAAGCAACTGATTGATGATGCCGAACTTGAGATTAGATCCTGCAGGCAAAAGATTCTAAAGCTGCGCAAGTCTATTTAATTCTTAATGAAACAGGAAATACTTGGAATAGAAGTTCTTAACTACTCGAGGCAGGACATCCAAATCATCATGATCTTTGTTGAAATATAGCTATAGTACCTACTGACGACATCGAAGTCTATCGTGCTTAAGCGCTTCGGAATGCCGCAGTGGACGAAGATAAGGCTGTAGCGTTTTTGGAGCAACAGCGCTGGGGAAACGAGCCATGTTGCTCCCGCTGTGGAGATACCAGGTGTACCGGATGATGTCCGATGGGCAGCGGAATAAGGACTACCGCTGGCGGTGTAAGGAGTGCAAGAAGATGTTCACAGTCCGCAAAACAGCGTCCTCGAAGAGACACGGCTCCCGTTGCGCGTTTGGGTGTATGCGATCTGGAAAGCAGCCTCTTCTAAGAAGGGCATCTCGGCGTTACAACTATCACGCGAGATGGAGATCACGCACAAGTCTGCGCTGTTTGTTCTGCGTCGTCTCCGGCATGGTCTGAATGAAGGCCCGGATAAAGCATTCTCATAGCCGCGGCGCGAGTTGTCGCCAAACCGGGAAGTAATTCACATGGATGAAAAGCCAAATCGGATAATTGCCTTTTCGATCCTGACAGACTGAATACGATGTATTTGGGAAACTTCTCGCTCGCATGGAGTTCAAACTGGCCCACTACCCCGCAATCACTTTGGCTGACAATTTCCACGCAATCCGCTAAAATGGAAATAGAGATAGAAAAAGGCCCGGCTGCCAATCGCAGCCGGGCCTTTCTATTTCGGTAAATTCAGCAATCAAACCCTTTCGAATCAATCATCTGGGAGAGGATTCCCAAAATAAGCCACCTGTTTTCAATTGCTTGGAGGAAAAGTCGCTTGATCGCTCCGCGATCCGGCTATAAGTCCCACGCCTTCCATTACTTGCGCTAAGTCATCTCCTATGAAACAGTTCCCGGATGACTCAAGAAATAAGCTCTTGTAAATGAATTATTTAGCCCAAAACAGACGAAGACCCCCTGAAAAGATAGGGGGAGGGGGTACCCACCATGACTCCCGTCAGGGATGGACCGGAAGCACGAACATACGCCCGGCTTCCTGTCGATGCGCCTCGCGGATGATATGCGGCGTAATCAGAATCAGTAGCTCCGAGACGTCGTTCTCGGTCTGGTTGTTGGTGGTCGACTGAAAGCCCGGCAGATCGCTGAGCCCGGGAACCCCCGTCACCGCCTTGGATTGCTGCTTCGACAGCGTGCTCACCGCCAGAGCGCTGCCGCCGTCGACGAGCGTAATGTTGGCCGTATACTCCTGGTCGCTCAGCACCGGATTGCCATTGAGGGTGGTGCCTGCGAGCGCATCGATCTTCAGGTCGAGCTTAAGCGAGACGTCCCGGTCTTTCTGAACACGCGGCGTTACCTTCAGCGTGAGCCCTAGGTCCTGGTACTGCACCTGCGGAATGGTCTGGCTTGAAGTCAGCGCCGACGAGCCGACGCCCAGGCCGGCCAGCGCGCTCGACACGCCCGCCGACGACAGACCGGGAATCCCCAGCGTGCTCCCTGCCAGGTTCGAGTAGGTGGAAGTAACGATCGGGTAGCGGGTGCCGCTCCGGATGGTCGACTCTTCCTGGTCAAGCAGCCGCAGCGTGAGCGAATCGAGTGCCCGAGAATCGGAGGAATTAAGGGCAAGATTGGCGGTGGCCCCCCCGCCGAGCGACAGGCCCGTGAGCGTCTGCCCTCCTCCAAAGGTCGCGAACGGCTGGTTCAGGATCGACCCGCTGATCGCTCCCGAAGCAATCAGAATAGCGGCGATGGCGGCATAGTCCCCCGAACTGGCCAGCCCGCTCGAGATGATCTGCTGCACCAGGCTCTGATTGTTCGAGAGGATGCTGTTCAACTCGGTTGGCACGTTGAAAACGGTGGCCTGCTGCGGTAGTTGGACCCCGACATTGAGGCTCCTCGTTTTCGCGATGCTGTACAGGCGCACATCGAGCTGGACTTCGCTCCGTCCGTCGAGCATCTCGGCCAGCGTCGAATTGAGCACGGCCAGCTTGGTCACCGGAGCGCGCACCGTCAGCGTGGAATTGCTCTGCGATACCGTGGCCTGCTGCGCGTCGAAGAGATTGCGCGCCATATTGCCCATCTCGGTGATCTCATTCTGCGTCAGCCCGGGGAAGTAGACCGTCTCCACCGCAAGCCGCTCGAACTTGGTGCGATTCTCTTTCGTGTCCTCGGCGACCAGCACGCGGTTCGGATCGAGCGGCACGAAGAAGGTATCGGTCACCAGCTTGGCCATGCTGGTCGCGTCGTGGAAGTCGACATCGTCGGCATCAAGGCGAACCGTCGGATTCTTGACCGAGCTGTCGATCGTCGGCGTTATGCCATAGGCAGTCAGCACCTGGCGCAGCAGATCGTTGGCGCTTGTGTGCAGATGGAAACTCCTGCGCGTCCGCGCGGGAGCAAGCTCGATCGGCGCACCGGCCGGAATCTCCTGCGCATACGTCACCGGCTCGTCGGGAGCCGCATCCTGAACGATTTCATCCAGGTGCTGCGCGACCATCGGACTGTTCGGATCGATCTCGAACGCCTGTCGGAGATCGGCCCGCGCTTCGTCGGTGTGGCGAAGAGTCTTCGCCTTGTCGGCCGCCTGGACGAGGGCCGTGACGTGGTGCTGCCGCGCGATCTCGCGCGCCGCCAGGTATTGCTGGTTATCGGGCACGAGCGCGACTGCTGTATCGAAGTCCTTCTCGGCTGTATCGAGATCTTCGTGCTCGAGGGCCTTGGCCCCCTCGAGATAGATCTTCTCCGCCTCGCGCCGCTCCTTGGCTGAAGGCGGCTTGCCTGACGGGATTGGCTGGGTGGCCGTGGCCGCGGGTTGGCCTTCGACCGCGGCAGGCTGCTGCGCAAGCACGCAAACCGGGAAGACAGCCATAACCGCAACGGCGATCAGACAGGCGTATTTGCCTCTGAGGATCATGCGATGTTGCGGGACTCCACGGTCTGGAGCAGAGCTTCGAGGGATGTGGCGCAGACCTCCGGTTCATGCTCCATGAGCTGGTCGAAGGAGAAGTTGCCGGTGGCAACGGCAATACAGGGCAAGCCGTTGGCCTCGGGCGGCGGTAATATCCGCCGGCGTATCGCCTACGACGCACACCGTCGCCTCCGGCCCGGCATGCCGGTGGGCCTTCTGCATGGCATGAGCAATCATCTCCGAGCGGACGTCATAACTGTCGCTGAATCCGCCAAATGAAAACCAGTGACGGAGTCCAAGCACTTCAATCTTGAGCCAGCCGATCGATTCAAGATTGCCGGTTGCAACTCCAAGAGCAGCGCCCTTGCCCTGGAGGTACTCCAGCATCTCGTCCACACCGGGCATCTTGACGAGCCTCATCTCGGCGCGGCGCGCGAGAACGTCGCGGCGCATCGTCTCGAGCACGTTCTTGAGATGGGGCTGCCACAACTCATCGTCGAGCTGAGCGAGGCGAAAGGCGTCGCGTAGGATACCGGGGTCGGTGTTCCCGCTCAACACAACCCCATCAAGAACGAGCTCATGATCCATCACCGTGCGAACGCTGGAGAAAAAAGAGTCAACGTGAACACGGTCGCGGCTGCGCAACAATGTGCCGTCGATATCGAAGAGGTAAGCCCTCTGCTCATCCCAGCGAAAGCCTTCCTGGATGAATACCTGGCCCGATGTGTGAGTCGTGAGCGCGGTCGGCTGCGAAGATAAGGAATTCACTCGGTAGTTTGCCCTTGCACTAAGAATAAAGCAGCGAAAGGGCGCCGGCGATCTAGTTCCTTAGCGCGCCACCCGATTTGCTTCAAATACGGGACGTTCGCTGCGCGGCGGACGCTTGAGACCGCCGCGAATTTGGGAAGGGTCGAGTTCGAGCTCCGCCATCGTCCGGCTAAGGGTGTTGCGGTGCATGCCGAGCTCGATCGCTGCCTTACACTGGTTTCCCTTATGATGCGCCAGCACTTCCAGGAGAAAGCGCCTCTTGAACTCACGCACAGCTTCATTGTATGTAATGCCGCCGGTGTACATCTGAGTCACAAGGTTATCCAGTTCGCGTTTCACAAGAGTCCTCTTCCTACGCCCGGTTTACCCGAGTCGATTTTGTTTCACAACAACAGAAGCCCACGGGGAACTAGCTTTTGGACGTGCAATGGCTGATGGCTTCAGCCATTGCGGCTGAGCATTTCGTATGGTGACGACGCCTTGGCGAATGCGCTCGCCCAACTCGGCAGGCGTGACGACTGAAGCCTGGTGAGCCGCACTCAGAAAATACGGCGCCAGACGCGATTGTTGAAACCATGTGGCCTGGGGCAGGAAGGCGGCAACAACCAGTATCGCCAGCGTGACCAGAACACAGCCCTTGATAAAGCCGAAGATGGCGCCGACAAACCTGTCTGCCCATCCCAGCCCGATTGAATGCACCGACCAGCGAATTACCCGCCCAAGGATTCCAGCCAGAATCATGACTCCCAGGGCAATCAACAGGAACGATAACGCCTCTGCGGCCGGATATGAGTGAATCCATCGAGCTACCCACGGCAACAGCCTCTGATAATTCCAGCTCGCGATTAGCAGACCCGCAACAACTCCGGCAAGCGAAAACACCTCCACAAAGAAACCGTTTTTTGCTGCTGACAGTACTGAAACGAGCAAAACGACGAAGATGAGCCAATCAACGAGTGCCATCCAGATGCCTACAGCGAGAGAGACTTTCCTGTGAGCAAGCGGAAGGCCTCGAGATACTTCTCTTGCGTGCGCATGACCACATCGTCGGGCAAAGCAGGCGCCGGTGCTTGCTTATTCCAGTGAATGCTTTCCAGATAGTCACGCACGTATTGCTTGTCGAACGAAGGCTGCTGACGGCCTGGCTGATACTGATCCATCGGCCAGAAGCGCGAAGAATCGGGCGTGAGCACCTCGTCCGCCAGTATGATGCCTTCCGCGTGATTTCCAAACTCAAATTTTGTGTCAGCGAGGATCAAGCCGCACTTTTCCGCGTAACCCGACGCCCTCTTGTAGACAGCCAGGCTTAGGCTGCGCAGCCGTTCGGCGGTCTGTACGCCTACACTCGTAGACATCTCATCGAAGGAAATATTGATGTCGTGCTCGCCGTCCTGGCTTTTTGTGGCGGGAGTAAAGATCGGCTCCGGCAATCTGTCTGCTTCCCGCAGTCCGGGAGGAAGTGCAATCCCGCAGACCGCGCCAGTGGCGAGATAGTCTTTCCATCCGGAGCCCGACAGATATCCGCGCACGACGCATTCCATCGGAAACATCTGCGCACGCTTGACCAGCATGGACCGGCCATCGAGTTCTCCCTGATATTGGCGAAGCTCGCGAGGATAATCGTTTACATCGGCGGTGACGAGATGATTCGGAACAATATCTTTCAGAAACTCAAACCAGAAGAGCGAGAGCTGAGTGAGCACTTTGCCCTTGCCCGGAATCCCCGTGGCCAGCACGTGATCGAACGCTGAGATACGATCTGTCGCGACCAGCAGCAGGAATTCACCGACGGAGTATAGATCGCGTACCTTGCCCCGCGCATACAAGGTGAGATCGTTGAATTCTGTTTCAATGATTACCGGCAAGAGAAGGCCTTCCTGATGGGTACAAAATCCGATTCTGAAGACCTCCGGACTCTTTGTCAACGTAGCGTAAATACGCGATTGATGCGCAATTTTTACGCATTGTCACGCGAGATCGTCGCTGTCAAGAAGAATTGTTAAAGGAACAAGAATTCCTCGCGAAGAATGCGATTACTAACGTGATCCTTGACTTTTTCGCTGTGCAGGATGCTGCGATCCTCGCGGCCGAGTAATCACGCTGTGGCTCGCCGCAACTCCGTTCCTCGCTCTTGTCCGCCAAGCCGCACGCTGACGATCTTCGAGACTCCCGGCTCTTGCATCGTCACGCCGTAGATGAGATCGCCCGCAGTCATCATCCGCTTGGAGTGGGTCACAATAACGAACTGCGTGTCGGCAGACATGCCGCGCAGCATGTCTGCAAGACGGCCGACATTGGTTTCATCAAGCGGCGCATCGACTTCGTCGAGGACGCAGAACGGGCTTGGCTGGAACTGAAAAATGCCGACAAGCAGAGAGAGAGCGGTCAGTGCCTTCTCGCCGCCTGAGAGCAGCAGCACATTTTGCAGCTTTTTGCCGGGCGGTTGGGCAACGATGTCTATACCGCTGTCGATGGAATTCTCTTCGTCGGTAAGGCGCATAAAGGCTTGCCCTCCTCCGAAGAGTTTCGAAAAGGTCACGCTGAAATTTTCATTGATGCGCGCAAAGGCTTCGTCAAATTTTGCGCGCGAGATCTGATCGATCTCCTTGATAGTCGCCTGGGTATTTTCGATGGAGTCGAGCAGGTCCTTGCGCTGCGTCTCAAGGAAAGTGTGGCGCTGCTCTGTCTCCTTGTACTCCTCAAGAGCCATCATGTTGACCGGCCCCATCGACTCGAGCTTCTGCTTGAACCCGCGGCAGGCTTCATCCTCGCTCGTGAGCGTCTCGCTCTCGATGAGGATCATCTCCTTGTCCGAACGAAGGGCCGACGCCTCGATGCCGAGATCGCTTACGCAAGTTTCCTCCAGGTGAGCGAGGTCTGCAGTGAGCGTGGCAGAGCGGGCGCTCCGATCGCCGCGCTTGTCACGAAGCCCGTCAATTTCAGACCGCAGAATCTTGAGCTTCTGATCGATTTCTCCAAGTTCCACGCGAAGATCTGCTGCCTCTTTCGTCAGACGCTCGACTTCGGCCAGATATTGATCGCGAACCCCAATGAGTCGCTCGCGATTCACGGAGATCTCGCTCATTTTCCTGCGCGCGCTGCTGTTGTTCCGCGTTTGCCGCGGCCAATTGCTGCTCGATCTGTTTCACGCGCTGGACGAGGTCGCTAAACATGCGGTCGATGCGCGCAAAAGCAGATTCCGCGCCCCGCCGCCGCTCTTCGAGTCCTGCCAGTTGAGCGGAAACCTGCACTGCCTGCTGTTGGGCTTCCTCACGAGCCAGCCGTAGCTCTTCAACAGATCGCTGCAACTCATTCAGGCCAGACTCAGCCTTTTCCTGCTGAGCTTCCAGATCCCGTCCCTCATCCCGCTTCTGCTCGATGAAGGCCTGTTTGGCGGCTCGCGCGTCCTTGTTGCGCTCGTTTTGCAGAGTCCACTCCTGCAGGCGGCGTTCGAGATTCTGAACTTCCGAATCCATCTGGCGCAGAGCTGCCGACTGATTTGCGCTTTCGCGCTCCGTAGTGCGTCGCTCGTCGCTCTTCACGTCCAACTGGCGGGTGAGTTCGGCCACGGCCTTGGCAAGCTCAGCCGCGGCGATCTCGGACTGGCCCAGATCCCGACCCACAACCTCGAGCTTTTGCTGAACCTCGCGCAACTCACGCTTGAGCGCAAGCGGGCCTTCGGCGCGTGGCTTACCGCCGGTGACCGTCACATTGTGAAAGCATTCCCCGGAGGGCGCGAGGAAGAATGCATGTGGGTTCTCGAGCGCGAGGGAGCGTGCCGTCTCTGAATCGGGAGTGACGTAGCCTTCCCGCAATTTCGGCAGGATGACTTCAAGCGAGCTGCCAAATCCATCCAGCACACGGATGCATTCCTTCAGCCTCACAACGCCTTGCTGCTGCTGGTAGCTGGGCGGCGCGCTGCCGGCCGCGAAGGAGAACTTCGCTTGTGAGTCTTCGGGATGGACAAGGAACGTGGCCCGGCCGTCAACATCGGTCTTGAGCAGACGCATGCCTTCGTTCGCCGCATCCCAGCTCTTCACGACGATGTAGTTGAGCTCATCGCGCAGGAATTCGTCGACCACGCTCTCATACTGACCGTTAACTTCGAGGAAATCGGCGAGTGTGCCGACGGGCGCAAGGCCGCCGCCCAGCGAGTTCGAACGAAAAAGCTTGCGCACCGTGTCCGTCGAGTAGCTATGCTCGCGGATGAGCGCGTTGAGGGAATTATGGCGGCCAGTGAGCGTGGCATGTTCGGCGCGAAGCTGATCACCCCGCCGCCTGGCCTCGGCTTCCGCCGCGCGTTTCGCGTTAATGCCGTCGCGAAGGCTTGCGATCTCTCCTTCAAGTCTCTTCAGGGTCTCCGTGACCGACTCGAAGTTCATAGTCAGCTGACCGCGCTGCGCTCCTAATGCTTCAAGGCTATGTTTTGCCGCAACGATTTCCGATGCCAGCCGATCAGCGTCGCGTTCAAGCGACGCGAGAGACTCCTCTGCCTGGGTCGCCTGATTGCGCACTTGCCCAAGTTGGGACATCAACTGCATCGCCTGGCGTCTCGCGGCCTCGGAGCGCTGCTCGACAGCACTGACGGCCGCGACGGCCTCACGCGCTTGCTGCTGCCTGGCCTCAGCCTGTAGTTTGAAAGCTCTGGATTCAGACTCTGCGGTTTCGAGAAAACTGCGCTGTGCGTCGCGCTCGACGGTGAGGCTGTCCAAGTTTTGCTTTGCCAGTTCAAGTTCGGCAACCCCGGCAGCTGCGCGAGTTTCCAGCTCAATGATGCGCTCCTGGTTCGCGCTCTGTCTTGCTGCTGCACGCTCCAGTTCCACGGCGCTCTGGTTTGCACGCGTCTGGGCCTGCTTTGCGCTGGAGTCAAGCTCGTAGCCGCGCGTCATGCTTGCGGAATGGTCAGCCTCAAGGGTCTCGATCCGCGCATTGTGCTCCTCGATCTCCGCGCTGAGCGTGTCTATTTCAGCTGCGACGGCGTTTTGCTCTGAATCCATCTGGGCGATCTTGCTCGCTAGCACCAGACGTAGCCGCGTTCGCATCTCTTCGCGAATCGCGGCGTAACGCTCCGCCTTTGCAGCCTGTCGCTTGAGCGTGCCCATTTGCCGCGTGACTTCCTCAAAAATATCGTTCACGCGAGCCAGATTCTGCTTCGACTGCTCCAGCCGTAGTTCGGCCAGTCGCTTCTTGGTCTTGAAGCGCGTGATACCAGCGGCTTCTTCGATAATGGCGCGGCGGTCGTGCGGCTTTGAGCTCAGCAGTTGGCCGATACGCTCCTGGCCGATGATGGCGTACGACTCGGGACCTAAGCCCGTGCCCATGAAGATGTCCTGGATATCGCGCAGGCGGCACAGTTTCCCGTTTAGCAAATACTCGCTGTCCCCCGTCCGGAAAAGGCGCCGGGTGACCATGATCTCGCCTTGTTGAGGAGTCTTCTGGAACTTACGGCGGCGAATTTTCAGCACGACAGCGTTGCTGGAACTGCCCCCAGCTGAATCTCCTTCCATTGCCGGGATTTCAAGGTTAACCGGTGCTTCACCGCCCTCCGCCTGTCCTTCGATCACCTGACCCGGCTGAGACTCGGCAATGATCTCCTCAACCTCGGCCGCGCGTTCCGCACGAATCTTGTCCTCATCCCAGTCACCATCTGTATCGATCACCACTTCCGGTTCGGAGAGAAGCGGACCGCCGGCATACGCATCCGGATCGATCAGCGTGAGAGTCACTTCGGCCATGCCGAGTTGCTTACGGTCCCGCGTCCCGGCAAAGATGACATCTTCCATCTTCCCGCCGCGCAGGCTCTTAGCGCTCTGCTCGCCGAGTACCCAGCTCACCGCGTCGAGGATGTTGGATTTGCCGCAACCATTCGGTCCAACGACCACCGCGATGCCTTGGCCCGGCAGCGAGACTTCCGTCCGGTCGCAAAAGGACTTGAAGCCAAGAATGTGAATTTTTTTGAGCTTCAACATGCGGTGTTAACTCCTTAGCCCAGGGGCACTGGCGGCAGAACTCATTTCGGAAAACAAATATCCGTCAAGGAAACTTTAGACTTGGCTGGAGGGCGGGTCAACACGGATACCCCAACATCTTGTGGATAAGCCGTCTGCAACTCAATCCTTGGGCACGCAGTGCAGAAATGGCACAAGTCTGCAGTTGCTTATGCCCGTGATTGGGCTGCAGACTTTCGGCGCACTCAATGGATTGTCGCAGGGAATCGCCAACCTTGAGCCTAGTCGGCTGCTGCACGGTTGACAAGATGAAAGGCGACAAAAGGGAACCTTTGGGGATACCCCCGATCAGGTGCTCATTTAGCATTCTGGTGAGATTATGAAGACCCTTGCGGCAGGCAAAGATGCGCAATCGATTCTGGTCCGCCTCGAAGCGCTATCGCCGCACGATGCGGCACTTTGGGGCAGGATGAATGTCCATCAGATGGTCTGCCATGTGCGCGACGCCATGCGCGTCCCGATGGGAGAGCTCAGCGTGAGTGATGCCGAGATGCGACCCCTGAACCGGCTCGTGATGAAATGGGGTGCCTTGTACTTCCCGCGCAGGTGGCCGAAAGATTTCCCCACCCGACCGGAGATCGACCAGTGTCGACTGAATGCACCCCTACGAGATTTCGAATCGGACCGGCAATGCGCGATCGCCCTCCTGCCGCGCTTTTGTCAGGCGAATCTTGAGGGCATGCGTCACCCCTCGTTTGGGCCGATTACACGCGCCCAATGGCTGCGCTGGGGATGGCTGCATACCGACCATCACCTGCGTCAGTTCGGTCGCTGACTCGAAGGTTTTACGCCTTTCGCGCCGGCCGCACCAGGACTTCGCTGACAAACGACTGCGGAGATTGCGTCACCAGCATGGCGACGACATTCGCTATATCGTCAGGCTGAATCTTCCAGCTCCCATCCTTACCAGTTCCACCAAAATGGGTATTAACGGAGCCAGGCGCGACAGCCGAGACGCGAATACCGAAATCCCGCAGCTCCTCAGCGACCGAGTACGTCAGCCCATTCAATCCCCACTTCGACGCTGCATAGGCTGCGCCGTTCTTTAGCGGATTGTGGCCTGCAAGCGACGAGATGTTGATGATATGCCCTCGCTCCGCGGCAATCATGAGCGGCGCGAAAGCCCTGATCATTAGGTACGGCACGCGCAGATTGGTAGCCATGATCACATCCCACGTTTCAAGCGCTGTCTGGTGCAGAGGTTTCCCCAGCATCCCGACTCCCGCATTGTTCACAAGGATGTCGCAGCGGCCGTAGTGCGCCTTGATCGATTCTGCCAGCCGGGGAATCGCCTCCTCTTGCAGCAGATCGGCCGGGAAAACTTCTGCCATCCCTCCCGCCGCCTCTATTTCGGCCTTCACCGCAGCGAGCGGGCCGGCGCTCCGCCCGGCCAGTCCCACTGCAGCCCCCATCTTCGCCAGGCGCTGACTTATCGCCGCGCCAATGCCGCGTCCCGCGCCAGTCACAACTGCGGTCTGTCCGGTCAACTCCCCCATAGGTGTTCATTTTAATGGCAGATTCGTACTGTGAAGCGCCAGCTTGTACGCCCGGCAGGTGATTTGGAGTATCCTGAGTGCCCTCCCTATGTGAATCAGGAAGCCTCGTTGTTTCACGCTTTACAAGCGCTGGGCTGGTTCCCCAATTGAAGAGATACTTGTCATCGCAAGCCGCTGGTTTCTATAATCCAGCAAATTGCATGGATGCGCGCATAGTTGTGGCCTTGTCGACTGTTGGTGTGGTCCAATGCAACGAGTGCATCTTTCGCCGGCTCGCACTTGATGAATGTTTTAATTTAGGAACTTCCTAGGAGCGTTGAATGAAGAAGGTCGTTTTTGCATCCTTACTGGCCATTGCGTCCAGTGCCATTTGTCTGCCGCCGGCTGCCCTGGCGCAGGACCAGGGCTCGCAATCGGGTCAGATTACTATCAAAGATCCAGCCGAATACAATGCGTACACGAGTGCGATTGGTCAGTCGACACCGGCCGCCAAGGCAGCCGCGATCGAGAGTTTCCTCCAGCAATATCCCAACAGCGTGGTCAAAGCCGATCTGCTTGAATTGCTGATGGGCGCCTACCAGCAAACGGGCGACACGGCCAAGACATACGACGCCGCAAAGCGGCTCCTCCAGGCCGATCCCAACAATCTGCGCGCGCTCATCGTTGCCGTCTATGTCGGCAAACAGCAGGCCAACGGAGATCAAGCCAAGCTGGATGAGGCAGCCGCACTCGCGCAGCGCGGACAGAACGCCACCAAGCCCGCGAACATGAGCGAAGCCGATTTCCAGAAACTCAAAGATGTCGCCGCCCCGATCTTCGCAGATGTCGTTGGCGCCGACGACGTCGCAAAGAAAGACTATAAGGGCGCCATCGCTTCTTATACGGCGGAGCTGCACGCGGCCAAGGATCCCGCACAGACGACTCAGGTTCCGATGCTGCCCGACACGTACTATCTTGGAACCGCCTACGTTCAGGAGGATCCCAAGGATCTTGTGAATGGCATCTGGTTCCTCGCTCGCGCAGCCCAGTATCTGCCCGAACCTTACAAGACGACGGCTGAGAAAGCCGCTGAATACTGGTATAACAAGTACCACGGAAGCATGGACGGTTTTGATCAGGTCAAGCAACTTGCCCATGACAACGTCTTCCCGCCGGCTGCCTATCACCCCACCGCAGCTCCACCGCCGCCATCTCCCCAGGAACTGGCTCACCAGGCGCTTGTAACCACCCCGGATCCTTCGAAGCTGAATTTAAGCGACAAAGAGTATATCCTTTCGAACGGCGCTCCGGAAGACGCCCAGAAGGTGTGGGCGGTTCTGCAGGGACAAACGACGGAAGTGCCAGGAGTTGTGATTCAAGCGACGGCCGATTCCGTGCAGTTGGCCGTCTCCGACGACGCCAAGCAATCTCAAAAAGCGGATTTCACTGTCAACATGAAGGCCCCGTTGAAAGAGATTCCAGCTGTCGGGACCAGCGTGACTTACATTGCCACGTTCGACTCTTACACGCAAAATCCGCCGATGATCGTTCTCAAGGACGGCGAACTAAAAGCTGCTCCCAAGCCCAAGTCGGCGGCGCACCATCCCGCCCACAAATCGAGCAGGTAACAGCATCTAGTCTGAAGGACTCAGGGACAGCCAGACGGCTGTCCCTTTTGTGTTGCCACGAATGGTAAATTGAAAATGGATGAGAAATTTCCCCCGAATTGCTTCGGTCTTTAGCCTTTTCCTGGTGACTGGCGGCCTTCTTTTGCAACCGAATCGGTCCGCCGCCCAGGAGAACACTGCGTCATCGGAAGGTTCCCGGCAGATCAAGTATTTTTCGCTGGAACACCGCGCTCCTGACGCGATGGATAATGCAGATCGCGACCTTCTTCGTGCCCGTCGAAAAGAACTCACCAGTGAAGCCGAATTTTACGGGTACGACATTACTTCCGGAAACTGGATCTACGATCAGGCAATCTGCCCACAGCTCCCAAACACCCTGTTGGTGCACTATCTGAACAAGTTCCCCGATGGCTCGGAATCCCTCTTTACAGCGCTCATACCGCGAAGCGCAGGCAGGGTCCGCATCGTGCCTGTCCTTTACCGCAATGCGGCACCTTTTATCCCCGCGGTAAAGAATCCGCGAAATTTTGCCATTTTCAATTCGCTGGTTCCCGTAGATATCGCTAAGAAGGACGCCGGCCCGGAAGGAAAGTGGCTGTCGCTCGGAGTCTGTTATGCGGAAGTCGTAGGCGGCCGGCCGAACGTACCCGATGAGCCCAGTCTGGATACGGCGACGATCAAGGCCCCGGTGTCCATTTATCGCTTCGATACCGTTACCAAGCAGAGGCAGGTGCAGTTTTCCGATCGCGACGCCGCCCGTGTCTTCAAGATCTGGACGATTTCCCTGAACGAAGATGGGCACGTGACCGGCGCGATGAACGAGGATTACGCAACATACGTCGCGCACATCGTTCAGCCTCCGGCGCCATCAGGATCGATCATTCATCCAGCTCCCCCTCCGACAACTGTGCAGCCGTCATCTCCTCCATCGAAGATCAAGCCTGCAGCGCCTGACCCGCCTTCAAAAATTACGCCGATACCGCCATCCCAGGTTCAATAGCTTTACCCTTGAAGTCGAAGTAAATGGTTGACGCCTGCGGATAAGGGTCGAAGACGCCGCCTTCCTTCTACCTGCTGTCAACCGATGGCGCGCAATGCCTCAGCATGCCTTCCGCTTTCGGAACTGAGCATCCGCTCTCTTTCGTTCTGGAACTCGAACCCGTTCTCAATCCAGTTCCTTCTTGTGTCTGATTCCAAGACACGAGATCGTGGTTTCCGTGAGCGTTGCCGGTACTCGCTCGGAAAGCCCGCAACCTGGGGCCTGGGAGAAGGGCATGCGGTTTCTCATAGCGGACGACGACCCTGCGCTGGGCATGTTCCTGGCTCGCAGCTTCGAGGCCGAAGGTCACAGCATCAGTCTGGCCAGAGACGGGCAGGCCGCCGTCGACACATTCCTCGCAGAGATACCAGACCTCACCATCCTCGATCTGAATCTCCCCCGCAGAGACGGAGCCGACGTGCTTCGTTTTCTTCGATCCGTGACCGACGACCTGCCGATCCTGATTCTCACCGCCCGGAACGAAGTCGAGACCCGCGTGAAGTGCCTCGACATGGGAGCGGACGACTGCATGTTGAAACCGTTCTCGCTCTCCGAACTGAGGGCGCGGTGTCGAGCCCTGATGCGCCGCCGGCGAGACTTGAATCTGGTATTGCGATACGACGATCTCGAGGTCAATCGCGTTGAGAGGACGGTGAACCGAAACGGCGTAGCAGTCTCGCTGACCAACAAGGAGTTCGCGTTGCTCGAATATCTTCTTCTGAATCGCGGGCGTCCCGTGTCCCGTTCAACCTTGCTGGAGAAGGTCTGGAATATGAACACCGCCTCCAGCACAAACGTGGTGGATGTTTACGTGAACTATCTGCGCCGAAAGCTGGCCGATTACGGCCCCCGCCCGCTGATTCAGACGGTGCGCGGGGAAGGATACGCCATCGGTCTTCGCCAGATAAATCCATTGTGACTCGGCCCAGGCGTGCAGCCTGGCAAAACCAACTTCTCTCGAGGACAGAAAGATGGCAACTCCGACATCAAGACCCGCGACTGCAACGCCAAGAACGGCCGTACTGGCCAGTGCAGACCTGTCCTTTCGCCAGCGCGTGCGCGACACCCTGGCCGGCCTGCGCTGGCAGGTGCGTGAGGCGGCCGGGGGAGCTGAAGCCCTGGCCCAACTCGAAGCAGCTCCGGCGGAAGCTATGATCCTCGATTCGTGGCTGCCGGACCTTGAGATTCAGGAGTTCATCGCCGAGTTCGAGAAGCTGCATCCCTCGGTCGACTTGGTGACGGTGGATGATTCTTCCTCAGGCCGGAGCTCGGCGCACAGCCCGCGGCGAAATGAAGTTCTTTATGCCCTTCGCCGCGGTCAGGATACAGACGGAGCGGCCTGGAATTCAGCCCCCGAGATCGAAAGAGGCAGTACGTCCCGGCCTCCGGCTCATGGGCAAACCGCGAGTCTGCCGGCGGAGAGCGGCGCGAAGGGCGTAACCAGGCCCGCTGCATCGAACGCCATCGCCCCGCGCCTGGGAGAATTCATCGGTGAACATTCGGCAGTTCTCGAAATAAGCCGCAGGATTCGTTTGGCCGCCCCGCATTCGACGGCAGTTCTGATCCAGGGCCCGACAGGAACGGGCAAAGAGCTTGTAGCGCGCGGCGTTCACCGGCTGAGCCCGCGTTCTTCACGCACATTCGTGGCCCTCAACTGTGCTGCGATTCCCGAATCGCTGCTCGAGGCGGAATTATTTGGCCACACGCGTGGAGCATTCACCGGCGCCGTGCAAGGCCGCGTGGGGCGGATAGAAGCGGCACACGGAGGCACCTTGTTCCTCGACGAGATCGGCGAGATGCCTCTCGCCCTTCAAGCCAAACTGCTTCGTTTTGTTGAAAGCGGAGAGCTGCAACGAGTAGGAGAGAACGAGCCTGTAAAGGTCGACGTCAGAATCGTTGCGGCGACGCATCGCTCTCTGTTGCGCTTGACGAATGAAGGCCGCTTTCGCGCCGACCTCTATTACAGGCTCGCGGTTTTCCTTATTCGCACGCCGGCCCTGACAGCACATCGCGAGGACCTGCCTCTGCTCGTGCAGCACTTTCTCAGTCGCCTGGGTGAGGCCAGTCCCGCAAAATCGTTGAGCCACTGCGCAATGGCGCGGCTTGAAGCGCATGACTGGCCCGGAAATGTCCGTGAACTTCAACACGTGCTTGAGAGAGCCTGGATTCTTGCCGAGGATCGCCCCGAAATCACCAAGGACGAAATCGAATTCGGGGATGGCGACGGTCCCAGCTAAGAATTTGCTAATCCGTTGGTTCATGAAGTGGGCTGTCTAATGCAAATGCTTCAAGCGAAGACCTGGCGAAGTCGTGTCAGCGGAAGTATTGAGCAAGTCCTGTCGAGGATGAGATGCATATAACCACCCCTTTAAGCGAGGAACTCGGTAAGTACCTGAACCTTTCCGGTCTGGAACTGAAGCTGACCGCGCAGAACATGGCGAACGTGGACACGCCTGGATACCGAACGGTTGGCTTTGATTTTGCGGAGGAGATTCAGCGCTCAATCAGTGACGCGTTATTCGACCGGAAATTGGATATGGATCCCACCCGGAAGGAGATGAAGCGCACTTCAGCTGTGTCCATCCAGCGTGTCGACGGGTTGCTCGAGCGTCCGGATGGCAACAATGTCTCGATGGATCGGGAAGGAATGAAGATGGCTGAGGCCCAGCTGCAATTTCGGGCAGGAGTCGAGCTTCTGAAGAGCGAGTTTACCCGCGTGCTCGACGCCATCCATGCCGACTCAAAGTAAGGTCCAGAAACCTCAACCAGCAGTTAAGAATCTGGAGCGGACAGCGATGAACCTGTTTGGAGTCATGGAAGTGAGTGGGTCTGCGCTCGAGGCCGAGCGCCTTCGCGCCGAAGTGGTCGCCTCGAACATGGCGAATGCGGAGACGACGCGAACACCCGAGGGCGGTCCTTATCGCCGCCAGCATGTGGTCTTTCAATCGCGGGCCACTGAGCCGGGCAGCTTCGCCGGCCACCTTCTTGCCGAGGGCAACGGCGACATCGGCGGCGTGGAAATCTCCGCGGTGGTGTCCGATCCGGGCAGCGGTTTGCGGCGTTACGATCCGCAGCATCCGGATGCCGACAAGGATGGCTACGTCTCCTATCCGGATATCAATCCGTTGACCGAGATGGTCGACCTGATGGGTGCGACGCGCGCCTTCGGATTGAACAGCTCCGCAGTACAGGCGACGAAGAACATGATCAACTCGTCGCTCGACATCCTCAAGTGATCGTGCAGAACCTCAGCAAGGAGAAGCTTCAATGCAATCAAGCCTCGTGTCTAATCTGAACACTCCATCAGTCGGCGGCCAGGACGTTGCACCATCCACCGCCCCGGCCGGCGCCCCAGCGTTCTCCAGCCTGATCAAGAACGCAGTGGCCAGCGTCCAGAACCTTGAAGATCAGGCGACGTCGGCAGTGGAGGGGTTGATGCGCGGCAGCGGCGTCGATATTCACCAGGCCATGATTGCGACGCAGAAAGCGGACCTCTCTTTCGAGATGGCGCTCTCTGTGCGCAACAAGGCCGTTGCCGCATATCAGCAGGTTATGCAGATGCAGTTTTAGCGCCTGCCCATTCGGGGCAGCCTTCTTTCGCAGGGAAGAGAGTCAATGGACGAGAATCGACAGCTAACGGCCGTACCAGCCGGCAGGACTCTGTCCAGTCGTGCGAATGCCTTGGTCGGCGACCTGGCAAAGCGTTATCGCGAACTGGATCCGGTTCAAAGGAAATGGTTCTCAGGAACCGCAGCTTTCCTCCTCGTCTGCATCGTCGGTTTGATCTGGTACGGATCGCGCACAGATTGGCGGACGCTTTACGCGGGCCTGGACTCGCAGGATGCCCGTGAAATGGCTTCGGAACTGACCGCTGCCGGAATACCTTTCGACGTATCGCCGGATGGAACGGCTCTTCGTGTGGCCGCCGACCACCTAGACAAAGCGCGGCTCATCACCACGGCGAAAGGGGGACCGCGCAGCGGACGAATGGGATTTGACCTGTTCGACAAGCCCAACTGGGTTGGCTCGGAATTTGATGAGAAAGTCAACTATCAGCGAGCGCTCGAGGGGGAACTCGAGCACACGATCGGCACGCTCGCCGACGTGGAAACCGCCCGCGTCCATCTGGTGATGCCGCATGACTCGCTTTTCAGTGAGCAGCAGCGCGACGCCAAAGGCTCGGTCGTGCTGAAGCTTCGCAGGCGCACGCTGCCAGACGAAGAAGGAGACTCCATCCGGAACCTGGTGGCCAGCGCGGTCGACGATCTTCACCCGGAAAACGTAGTCTTGGTAGATGCCTCCGGCCGTCAATTAGGCCGCAAGAGCGGGAGTGCCGACGTCGAAGCCCACGAGCAGGAACTCGCGGCCAAGCTGGTGGAAACTCTGGAGCCGGTCGTTGGCCCGGGAAATGTACGGGCCTCGGTCAATGTCGAGTATGACAGCTCGACTGCGGACGAAGTGGATGAGACGTACGACCCCAACGATGTAGTCACACTCTCGATGCAGCGCTCCGAGCAGACTGCGGGCGGCGAGCCGGTCGCGGCCGGTGTTCCCGGAACAGCAAGCAATGCTCCGAATGTTCAACCTCCGGTGTATCCAAAGTCGGTCTCCGAGGCGCAGAACCTCAAGGAGGAATCGGGCACTTACGGAGCTTCAAAGAAGGTTCGGCACACAACGCAGGGCGCGGGAAAGATTCGCCGTATCACCGCCGCCATCCTTGTCAATCACCGAATGCTGGTGAACGGGAAACAGGTCAGTTGGCAGTCGCGATCGCCGGAAGAGATGAAGCGGTTGTCTGATCTTGCCGAGGCGACAGTTGGCTTCGACGCAACCCGCGGCGACCTGGTCAACGTGGAGGACATCGCGTTTGAGGATCAAACCGCGCCGGAGCGGCCCTTGGGGGAACGCCTGATCAGAACCGCAACCGAGTCGGAAGGGCTGCTCAAATTTGGAGCCATTCTCCTCGCAATGCTCGCGCTGGTTCTCTTTGTCGTCCGCCCGGTGATGAGCAAAATGAAGCCGGTTGCGGCTATGAAGGTCAAAGCGGCCGCAGCTGAGCCAATGCTTTCAAGCGGCGAAGCGGACCCTCAACTCTCCCCGGAGCAGCTTGCGGCGGAAAAACAAAAACAGCATGCCCAGGCTATTTTCGAACACGTCACCGATCACCTGCGCCGCGAGCCGGCACAGAGCACGCGATTGCTGCAGAGCTGGATTCATACACAATGACGACCGCCTTAAATGCGCCATCCACAGCTCCAGATTTGCCTCCGAACTCGTCGACGAGCCTGATCGCCGCTTCTCCCGAGCGCCGCCCCGCGAGCGCCGGGCTTCCCGGTATTCGCAAAGCAGCCATATTGATGGTCGCCGTGGGCGACGAGATCGGCAAAAAGATATTTCAGAATCTGCCCGAGAACGACGTGCAGCGCCTTACCGAGGAGCTTGCCGATCTCAAGAACATTCCTCCCGATTTATCTCTCGACGTGGTGAAAGAGTTCCACGAGATGCTCGAAACCCAGCGCTACATGATTCACGGGGGACTCGAGTATGCCACCAGGCTCTTGGTCGAGTCCTTCGGCAAGCAGCGCGCCGAAGACCTGCTGGCGCTGGTGAAGCGAGCGCAGGAGGCCAGCCACGGCAACCTCGCCATGCTGCAGAAGGTCGACCCTTTGCAACTCGGCAAATTTCTGGACGGTGAACACCCGCAGACCATGGCCCTGGTGCTGGCTCACCTGGATCCCAAGCGCGCCTCGCAAGTGCTCGAAGGTCTGGGAAAGCAGAATCGCGTCGAAGCGATTCGCAGGCTTGCCGCGATGCGGCAGTTCTCGCCGGAGATGGCGCAAAAGGTTGCGCTGATTCTGCACAAGCGCCTTGAGAACATCGGCGATACCAGCCGTCAGGCCTATGCGGGCTTCAAGGCGGTCGCCGACCTGCTGAACAGACAGGACGCCGAGCAGGCCAAAAAGATTCTCGAACAGATAGAGGACACGGATCCGGAGATGGCGCTGAACATCCGCAACCTGATGTTCACCTTCGAAGACCTGGTCACGATTCCGTCGACCAGCATGCGCGAGATTGTCGCGCTGGTCGACAAGCGCCAGCTTGCGCTGGCCCTGCGCGGCGCGAAGGATGACCTCCGGGCACATGTCTTTCGCGCTATGTCATCGCGCGCTGTTGAGATGCTCAGGGAAGATATGGAGGTCATGGGCCCGGTGCGGACCCGTGAGGTGGCAGGTGCGCAGCAGGAGATACTGAGTCTCGCCAGGCGGCTTGAATCGGAAGGCAAAGTGATTCTGAAGCTCGAACAGGGCGACGATCTCATGGTGTGAAGCTTGCGGCGTACGAGGCCAGCAGAGAAAGGACAAAAATGCTCGGAGAAATGACGGCAAAGATTCAACCAATGGAGTACCGCGCGATCATAACCGGCGGTCTGGGCCAGGCGATTTCGGTGGGCGAACCGGGGGATTCGTGCGACGACTCTTCCACTTCGGCGACAAGCCGACCTTGAAGCTAGAATGCGAGAGATCGACGCGGCCCGGGAACAATCCGAGAGAGAGTTCCAGATTCAATTGCAAGCTGCCCGGAAAGAGGCATACGAAGCTGGCCGAAAGAGCGCTGAGGGCGACCGCTCGGCTGAGTTGACCGCCGCTTCAGGACATCTCGCCGAGGCGATCGAAGAATTTCGTCAGAGCCGCGACCGATACCTTGCTCAAGTGGAAAGGGAAGTGGTGCAACTGGCTCTGGCTATAGCCGAACGCATTCTGCATCGTCAGGCTCAGATGGACCCTCTATTGCTCTCCGGCGCCGTGCGCGTCGCGCTGGGACAGCTGGCCGAGTCCACCGAGGTGCGGTTGAAGGTCCCGATTAGCGAGCAGGAGATGTGGGGTGAGGTACTTCGGCTCATGCCGAATCTGCCTCTGCGTCCGGAATTGACCGTCGATGAGCGGATGACCGCCGGCGAATGCACAATCGAAACCCATCTGGGCAGTGTCGACATCGGCGTGCGTGCGCAGCTGGCGGAGATTGAACGCGGGTTCTTTGATCTGCTCGGGCGTCGAGAAGGTTCCTTGAGCGCCGGACAGCTGACGGAACGGTAGACCAGGATGGATCTGCTTGGAACCTACTTCTCGCGCTTGCAGCAGCGTCCAGCTCTTCGCTGGCGCGGAAGAGTTCTCGAGGCAGTGGGTCCAACGATCGAGTCGGCTGGCCCCCTCTGTTCCGTGGGAGAGAGCTGCGAAATCACCGACAGCCTGGGCGAGCGGCATCTGGCCGAGGTGATCGGCTTTCGCGGAAGCAATGTCTTGTCGATGCCGGTCGAGTCATCCGACGGAATTCGCTTCGGTGACCCGGTCACGGGTCTGGGCACGAGCCCTCACTTAGAAGTGGGAGACGGACTGATAGGCCGCGTCTTGAACGCGCTTGGCCAGCCTATCGATGGGGGCCGGAGACCGGGCATGAACGCAGTCGTTCCACTGGACGGCGTCGTACCCCATCCGCTCGAACGCACGCCGATCCGTGTCCCCCTTGGCACCGGAATCCGTGCTCTTGACGGTCTTTTGACCATCGGTCGCGGACAGCGCGTGGGAATTTTCGGAGGCTCGGGAGTGGGCAAGAGTACGCTCATCGGCATGATGACGCGTAACAGCGAAGCCGACGTGATCGTGGTCGGCCTGGTCGGCGAGCGCGGTCGTGAGGTGGGGGAATTTCTGGAAGAGAGCCTGGGGCCGGCGGGCCGGACGCGCTCCGTTGTAGTGGTTTCAACCTCGGATCAGTCGCCACTGATGAGGATGCGCGCGGCACTGGCGGCGACCAGCGTGGCTGAGTATTTTGCCGGGCGGGGCCGTCATGTCCTGCTGGTTCTTGATTCGATCACGCGCTTTGCCATGGCCGCGCGCGAAGTGGGACTGGCTGCAGGCGAACCTCCGACGGCGAAGGGCTATACGCCGTCGGTCTTCAACAAGCTGGCGCGGCTGATCGAGCGCGCGGGGCAGTTTCGCGTCGGCAGCATCACCGCCTTTTATACGGTACTGATGGAGGGTGACGATCAACAAGATCCCCTGGTCGATGCTGTCCGTTCGTTCCTTGACGGCCACATTCTGCTTTCCCGCGCTCTAGCCGCCGAGGGATGGTATCCGCCCATTGACGTTCTCGACTCGATCAGCCGCCTGATGCCTTCAGTGGTCACGCCCGAGCACAGGCAGGCAGCCGCACTCCTGCGCAGGATGCTGGCCACCTATGCAAGATCCGAAGATCTGATCCGTATCGGAGCCTATAAACCGGGCACGGACGTCGATCTCGACCGGGCGATCCAGTCGCGTTCCCCGATCCGTGCCTACCTCGAGCAGGATTTTCGGGAGCATGTAACCTTCGCTGCCGGTTTCGACCGGCTCATATCACTCGCCAGGAGCCTGTAGCTTGAAAAAAGCTCTGCCGCGGCTTCTTCGCCTGCGATCACTGCTCGAAGAGGAAAGCAGAATCAGGCTGGAGAAGCTGGTGCAACGCGCCGCCCTCGTCGAGCGCACGCGCGAAAGAGAAGAAGCTCTGGTATCAGCCAGTAGAAGCGAAGCCTTTTCCCTGCTTTCGGGATCTGTCGGCGAGCCGGCGGTAGACGGTGGCACATCTCCCGGGCGGAGCGCCATGCAGGCCTGGATCACGGCAGTTACCGATGGCGACATGGCTCAGCGGCGGGAGCAGAAGCTGGCCGCCCTCGCGCAAATGGCGGCCAGACAGGTGGAGGCAGGGCGCGAAGCGATGTTCCAGCTGCGCCGGGAACGCCAACAGGTGGAGACCCTGGTTCACAGCGAGACTGCCCGGCGCAAGGTCGAACTGGAGCGCAGGCAACAGAGAGAGCTGGACGACTGGTTTGCCGCCATGCGCGATCGGCGGCGACGGAGTGTACGGAACGGGAACACTACTCCACGAAGCTGAGAGCTTTCTTAGGGCGAGTCGCGTTTGCAGCCAACCCCGTGGCACGCGAAGTGCAATCAGGACTGGCGAGGTTCAAGAGAGTGCAACCGGCAACTAGTCCCGCGGCCGTTACGGCCACCTATCATCCTTCGCAGCAGGAGTCTTCGTCTACTCCGGGCCATCTTTCTGCGCTTCCGGGCGAGAACTTTGAGCGCGTCCTCGCCGACCACATCAGCGAAACGGACAACGCGACGCCGACTTCCACTGTGAAGGCTGCGACGACCCTCCAGCCGGACTTCCCTGTGCGCAACCCGGCTCAGACGGAGGGTTACCTGCCGTTCTCAAACGAGCTAAAGCCGACCCATGGTCTACCGGGAGGGCCTCTTACAAAAGCGCCTCGACTCATGCTTGTTTCTAAGGAAATCGCGCCTCCCCGCAGAACCGAGCCGGGCAACGGCACGAACGAGAATACGAGCAAGATGACGGCAGAGCCCAGTGTCGGCAGGCCTGGAGAGACTGACGGCAATCAGGCATCGCTTCTTCCTGCTCCAAAGCCCGATGTCCAATTCGACGCGCTGGGCCTGGCTCTGGCCCCGGCAGGAGCTGTTTCCGCTCATGCTGTCACAGCAGGCTTGCCGCCTGCGGGGGGTGTCTCGACCACCAAGGATTCAATCACCGAGCCGGTGCCGTCACAGGCCACGCACGTATACGCGCCCGGCAAGTCCGATATCGCCGATAGCAATGCCGGGGTTACCCAGAAGCAAGCTGACGCTCCCGCCGCCAGTCCCGTGGCCCAAGCACCTACCGGCGACGGCTCTACGGCGGCTTCTGAGGCGATCGGATTCTCGGCATCGTTGGTTTCGCAACCGCAAGCTGCAGTGCCGCCTGCCGGCCGGACCGCTCGCGGCGCATCGACGATCAATGACAATGGTAAAGCCCAGGAAGCAAGCGACTCCCTGGAAAGCGGTGCTGTCGACTCGGCGCCTTCCGTGGCGGCTGCGCCGGTACCGGGCGCGCGCCCCCCGATCGGGACCCAACCCGCAGCTTCTGTCGCTCATCAAAGCACACATATTTCTCTTCCCCCCGCCATTGCGCCTTCTTCGACACCAGCTCAGGCCACCACCGCATTGGATCAATCGAGTACGCCGAACACCGAGACCGGTTCGTCCGCGTCCGGGGGGCGCCATGCCTTTGCTGATTCCTCAAGCGTGCCCGTCAATCCTTACCAGAAATTGGATCAGATTTCCGGCGCACCAGCCCCGAACATAAATATCGGCGCCAATCGTGTGGCTGTCGGGCTGCATGACCCGGCGCTTGGCTGGGTCGAGATCAAATCACAATCTGCGGCGGGGCAGGTTGCAGCGTCGTTCGTAACGGCATCGAGCCAGACACACGAGGCCTTGACGGCGCAGCTTCCGTCACTCGCGCAATTCCTCGCTGACCATGAGGTAAGAGTCGGCAGCCTTACGGTCGAGCAGCAGGCCGCGGGCGGACATGGAGGCGATCCTGCGAGTGCCCGTCATGAACAAGGATCAAATTCCGGACACCCTGGTGATGGTCCGCGGGCAGGCTTCAACGCTGGCCCACACGTGACTGCAGTCGAACCCGGGATGGATTCAAGCATCGAGCTCCGGCCGCTGTCGTATATCAGCGTTCTGGCGTAACAGGCAGGAAATCAAGAGGAGGCACAAAGCAGATCATGCAGATTCCAACCCATCATCCGGTCACGTCCCCGTTTACGCCGTCAAGCTCATCGGCGGCGAACGCGAATAGCTCGACGTCCGGCTCATCGTCCTCGTCGTCGTCATCCACCTCGTCATCTACCTCAAGTGCCGCCATCACGGCGAACGATTTCCTGCAGCTGCTCGTGACCGAGTTGCAAAATCAGGATCCGACAGCGGACACCGATCCAAACGAGTATGTGGATCAGCTTGTGCAGGTAAACAGCCTTCAGCAGCTCATCCAGATGAACCAGACATTGGACGGCGGCCCCACTTTGACCGGTGCGAGCAGCGGAGTGCTTCAGCAACTGAACCAGATGAACCAGACGCTCGATGGAGATGTTTCCTCCTCCGGCGCGCAAGTCAGTTCCGGACATACTTCGGCGCTGAGCAAGCCGCATACGGCCACAGCTGGCGGGAATCTCAGTCCGGTCTTGAGTGCAAAATCGCGCGCTGCTGCCGAACAGGTGGCGTCAGCGCTCTCGCCGAGGTCAAAACAGCCAGTCGGCACCGGCGCCGAGACCGGGCAGATGCAGGCTCTCGAACAATTCGCCGCACGTCTCCGGGCGAACGCGCAGTAGAAGCAGAGGTAATTTTCCGCGGCGACCGCACGCCAAACGCAAGCAACCTAAGACGCAACCAGCTAAGGGAGAGAAGAGCATGTCCTCGTTTTCAATACCGCTAACCGGGCTAGAGTCGTCCTCTACGGCGCTCAATACCATCGCCAACAACCTTTCGAACATGAATACAACCGCCTTCAAGAGCCAGGACGTCAGCTTCAGCGACCTGTTCTACCAGCAGATAGGAAGCTCAGGCTCGGGCAATCCTCTGGAGCTCGGCGCGGGTACTCAGGTGGATGCGACCTCGACGGATTTCACCGAGGGGAGCATTAACTCAACCGGCAATGCAAACGATGTCGCTCTCGATGGCAACGGCTTCTTCGTGCTGCAGAACGGTGGAAGCACCCTCTACACACGCGACGGAAGTTTTGCATTAAGTTCGACCGGAGCGCTGACTTCCCAGGCCGGCCTTTCGGTGATGGGTTATCCGGCCGTCAACGGAGTGGTGAATACCAACGCGCCGCTCACGCCGATTCAGATTCCCGTCGGCCAGGTCGAGCAACCCGCGGCCACGGGCAATTTTTCGATGACCGCGAACCTCGATGCCAGCGCGGCCGTTGGCACTTCCGTGCCTGCGCAGATCACGCTCTATGACTCGCTCGGGGTAAGCCATGCCGCGACGGTCACGTTCACCAAGACCGGAGCGAATACCTGGGACTACAACATCGCTCTTCCTGCAGGAGATGCGACCGGAGGCGCCAACCTTACCGGCACTCTGACCTTTAACTCGAACGGCAACCTGACCTCACCGGCCGCCAACGTTTCAGGCATCAGCTTTACCGGTCTCGCCGACGGTGCCAGCAACATGACCTTGAACTGGAACCTTTACGGTTCCAACAACCAGCCGGCGCTGACGCAGTTTTCCGCCACATCTGACGTGTCTGCGACCTCCCAGGACGGATACACCAGTGGCCAGTACACCGGCTTCACTATTGATTCGAGTGGCCTGGTCTCCGCCCAGTTCAGCAACGACCAAAGCTCAGCTGTCGGTCAGCTTGCCTTGGCCAATGTGACTAACGCTGAAGGGCTGCAGATTCTCGGCGGCAACAACTACCAGACCACCCTGGCCTCAGGTTCAGCCAGCATCGGAGTTGCTGGTTCCGGTGGGCTGGGAACGCTTCAGGACGAAGCATTGGAACAATCAAACGTGAATATCTCGACCCAGTTCTCGGATCTCATCATCGCGCAGCAGGCGTATGAGGCGAGTTCGAAAGCGGTCACCACTTTCGATACCGTGTCGCAGGATACGATCAACATGATCCATTGAAGAGCATAGGACTGGGGTGGCGGGTCTTGGAGCCATCTGCCGCCCCGGGTCTTATTCTTAGCAGCCTCTAATCTCAACTGTTCTGATTTCGGTCACTGCCGTGCATTTCCCTGGTCATCATGTCCACGGAAACCGCTGTCAACTCTTCGGTCGCTCCATCCGCCGATCCTGCCTCCGAGGCTTCCCCGGGTTCCAATAGTGAAAGCGCTGGTTCCGCGCTCCTCGTGAGAGAAGAAAGCGAGCCCTCGGCGTCAGCCTTCCCGGCTCTTTCTCTCGATTCCCTCATGGCCGGGCTTCCCCTGCAACTGGACGTGACCGTGCCGATCGCTGCTTTTCGCGTCGGGGACCTGCTTGCTCTTGAAAAAGGCGTAGTGCTCGAGAGCCGGTGGGCTCATGACGAGGATGTGCCCCTGTGGTGCGGCGGGGCGCAGCTTGCCTGGTCGGAGTTTGAGGTTGTGGACCAGAAGCTGGCAGTTCGGGTGACGCGAATCAGTTGATGGGAGACGAAATGATGGGAAGGACTACGGAGGCGGGCTCTCCCGGTTATCTCGCTGGCCGGTTGTTCGGACAGCGCATTTCCACTCTGAGCCGATTTGTTCTTGAAAGGCTTTCACTGCCAGTGAAATCGGCCGACCGCCTTCTTTCGATTGAAGAGCGTCTCGCTATTGGCCCTAAAAAGACGCTGATGCTGGTGAATTGCGCGGGCCGGCGCTTTCTTGTCGCGGCGGCAGGCGACGCGATTGCGCCCATCATCGAGGTTCGACCTCTCTGCGGCGCATCCGGCGAGGTTGACGCGGTTGAAGAGCAGGAGGGCGTTCTGTGATCATCCTTTTGTTGTGGAGCAGCGCTAAGCTGTTACCGCTCCCCGGCTTCGATGCGCACGCGACGAGCAACAATTCGATCCCCTGGACAATCGTCTTCACGCTCACCCTGCTGACTCTACTGCCGGCCATCGTGTTGTCAATGACACCGATGGTGAGGCTGCTGGTCGTCTTTCATTTTCTCCGTCAGGCGTTGGGCACGCAGACTGCCCCGAGCAATCAGGTCCTGATGGGGCTGGGACTCATGATGACCTGGTTCCTGATGCAGCCGGTGCTGCTCGACGTCGAGAAGCAGGCAGTTCAGCCGTTCCAGCAGGGCCAGATCTCGGGATGGGAGGCTATCGAGCGCGGCACGAATCCTCCCCGGCTGTACATGCTTCACTACGCTCGCGAAAAGGACCTGGCGCTCTTTACGTCAGCTGCCCTGGTCAGCAGGCCGGCCAAACCCGAGGATCTGCCTCTGCGCGTGGTGGTGCCGGCCTACATACTCTCCGAGCTCAAGGCCGGCTTCGAAATAGGCGCCGTGCTGTTTTTGCCCTTTCTGTTGGTGGACATGATCGTGGCCTCGATCACGACCTCGATCGGCATGTTCCAACTGCCTCCGGTGGTCATCTCCACGCCCCTGAAGATTCTTCTCTTTGTTATGGCAGACGGCTGGAATCTTCTGGCCGGCTCTCTGCTCAAGAGCTTTTGAGAAAGGAAGTCGCAAATGGGACCCGATCAGGTCGTCGAATTGATGCGGCATCTCTTGCGTGAGGCCCTGCTAATAAGCGCGCCGGTGCTCATCGCCGCCAGCCTGACCAGCTTTGCGCTGAGCCTCATACAAACCCTGACCTCATTGCAGGAGCAGACCCTGACAACGGTTCCGCGACTGCTCATTGTTGTTTCTCTCATGCTTATTGGATTGCCGTGGTTTGCCAAGCGGCTGGTTGGATACACGATCCTGCTCTTCACCGATCTTCATCGATATCTGGGCTAAACCATGTATGCCAGGCCGCTGCCGCTAAATCTCGACTGGCCGCACTTTCTCTCCGCCATGGTCCTGGTTGTGATACGCCTCAGCGGGCTTATGATCTTTGCGCCCATCTTCTCCTCTGACGGCATTCCCGCGCGCATCAAGACCATATTTGTCCTGGTGACAGCCATTGTCCTGGCGCCGGCCGTCACCGCTTTGCCCCTGGCGCATGCCAAGATAGGAATCCTCTCCGTTCTCGGCGAGTTGAGCGTCGGACTCGTCTTCGGGATCGGACTGGCAATGCTGAACGAGATACTTCTTTTTGCGGGCCAGGTACTTGGTTTTCAGTTCAGTTTCTCACTGGTGAATCTGCTTGACCCGAATTCGCCGGTGCAGACGCCGCTGATGGGCCAGCTGTTTACGTTAATGGGAACGCTGGTGCTCGTCGCCGCCGGCCTGCATAGGACGATTCTGCTCGCCTTGATGCGCAGTTTCAGCGACGCGCCCGTCGGCGCCGTCTTCGTCGATGGCCACGTCGGACTGGCGCTGGTGAAGACTATGAGCGGGGTCTTCTTCGCGGGGCTTCAATTAGCCACCCCGGTTGTGGCGGCGACTCTGCTCGTCGAAATCACCGTTGCCGTACTGGGCAAACTCTCTCCGCAATTGCCAGTCATGATGATCTCCGTGCCCGTGAAAACGCTGCTGGGATATGTAGTTCTGATCGGCTCTCTTGCCCTGTGGCCCCGATTTATCGAGGCGCGCTTCTCCCAGCTTCTGGACAGCGCCGAGCAATTGATCCGGCACGCAGCGGTGTCGCGATGAGCTCTGAGCGCACCGAACGGGCAACCCCGCGAAAGCGGCAAAAGGCCTCTGAGAAGGGCGACCGGGTACGCAGCCGGGAACTCGTCGCAGCGACGGGCATGATTGCCGGCGTTCTCTCCCTGGGAAAGATTCTCAACGTGTGGGCGAGCCAATGGTCGGCGGCTTACCAGGCTTTTCTCGCTCTTGGCTCGACCGCGGCCTGGCAGGACGATCGCGTGGCGGAAACGGTGCAGGGAATTCGCCACGTGATGGTCGTGATGCTCTCTCCCTTGATGCTGCTCTTTGCAGCGGTTGGGGGGACGGCTCTGCTCGTGTCGCTCGGGCAAGGCGGCGGTCTGCGCATTACTGCCGAGGCGCTTCAACCCAAGTGGGAACGGATCAATCCCGTTAACAATCTCAAGAACCTGTTCTCTCTGCGCGGAATTACGCGCACGGGAAAGTCTCTTTTGCCGACCGCAGTGCTTCTGGCATTCGCTGTTCGCAAAATTAAGCAGCAGGCGGCCATTGCCCCCTTGAGCGTGGAACGGCTGCCGAGGATGTTTGGCGACGTTTACGGGATCCTGCTGGATGCCGCCTGGATTCTCTTCGCGTGGTCGGCGGTGGACTACCTAGTGGAATGGCAGACCTGGGAAAGCCGCCAGAAGATGACCCGGCAGGAGATGCGGGACGAGTACAAACAAACCGAAGGCAACCCGCAAATTCGCGGAAGAATTCGTTCTCTGCGCCGGCAGATGCGCCGCCGCAGGTTAAAGGCCGACGTAAGCCGGGCTTCGGTGGTTGTCACCAACCCGACCCATTACGCGGTAGCGCTGAGCTTCAATTTTGAAACCATGGATCCCCCCAGGGTGCTCGCCAAGGGGCGCGACCTGCTTGCCGAACAGATCAAGAGCGAAGCCCGCTGGGCCGGTATTCCCATCGTGGAAAACCCTCCGCTCGCGCGTTCGCTCTACCGGTATGTCGAGGCGGGACAGGCCATCCCCTTCCATCTTTATTCCGCGGTGGCGGCGATTCTTGCTTACCTCTACCGGCAACAGGTCGAGGAGCGGCTGAGGCGCGCGCAGGCTCGCCAGCGGAGTGCGCCCGCCCGTACCCCGTATCCTGCCTCACCCCTCCTCCATCCGAATTCCCCAAAGAAGGAGAACTCATGATCACGACTGCGCCGCCCGCTGTGCCGCGAGCAGCCACCCAGGACCCCTTGTTCTCAGGCACGGCGGGGGGAAAGAAGAATCTTGCCGCCCTGGCTAAGAATCTCTCCCTGCCGGTCGGAGCCATCAGCGTCATCTTCGTAATGCTGGTTCCCGTTCCCGCCTTCGTCATGGATTTCCTCCTGGCCTGTTCCATCGGGATCTCCGTGCTGGTCTTTCTCTCGGCGGTGCAGGTGCGCAGAGCCGTCGAGTTTTCCGTCTTTCCGACCCTGCTCCTTTTGTTGACGCTCTTCCGACTCTCGCTCAATATCGCCTCCAGCCGCCGCATTCTGCTCCACGGTAGCGAAGGCACGGCGGCGGCGGGAAGCGTGATTGAAGCCTTTGGGCAGTTTGTAGTCGGCGGCAATTATGTGGTGGGTTTCGTTCTCTTCCTCGCCCTCATTGCGATTCAGTTCCTGGTCGTGAGCCACGGCGCGGTTCGCACCGCAGAGGTAACCGCCCGTTTTACGCTCGATGCTCTCCCCGGCAAGCAGATGGCGATTGATGCTGATGTGAATGCAGGCGTAATCGACGAGGTGACAGCCCGCAAGCGCCGCCAGGCCATTGCTCAGGAAGCTGAATTTTATGGCGCCATGGATGGCGCGGCACGATTTAATCAGCGCGATGCGCTGGCCACCATTCTCATCACCGCCGTGAACATTATCGCCGGCCTCTTAATCGGCACCATCCAGCAGGGAGTCGCCCTGAGCGAAGCTGTTCGCACCTACACGATTCTCACCGTCGGCGACGGCCTCGTGACAATGATTCCGTCCCTTCTGGTCTCCGTGGCAGGAGGAATGGTGCTGACGCGCGCCTCGTCCGCCGGCGTGTTGACGACTGAGCTAGGCTCGCAGATCTTTCGTTCAGGCTTGACGCTCTATGTCGCCAGCGGCGTGATGGGAGGCCTTTGCCTTGTTCCGGGAATGCCCAGGCTCGCCTTTATTGCCCTCGCGCTCGGGTTGGCCGGAGTGGGCAGGCTGGTGTCGAGAAGACCCGACGCCGAGGTTTCGCCGTCAGAAACAGGTCCGAAGGCCGCAGATAAGGCGCAGGTCGACAATCTGGCCGGATTGCTCAAGCTGGATGAGCTCAGCCTGGAGATAGGCTTCCAGCTGATTCCTCTGGTCGACGAGAAGCACGGAGGCCAGATGCTGGCTCGCGTGCGGGCGCTCCGGCGGCAACTGGCCGGCGAACTGGGCTTCGTCATTCCGCCGATTCACATCTCCGACAATCTCCGCCTCAAGCCGCGGGAATATGTCTTCTCTTTGCGGGGCATTGAAATCGGACGATGGCAGACCGAGGGAAACCTGCTGCTGGCGGTGACCGCCGAGGCCGACACTCGTCCGCTGCCGGGAAAAAAAACGCGCGAGCCGGCCTTCGGAGTTCCGGCGCGCTGGATTCAGCCCGCGCTTGAGGATCAGGCCATCGCCGCAGGGTATTCGGTGGTGGACACCGTGACCGTGGTGAGCACGCACGTGGCGGAAATGATCCGACAGCATGCGCATGAGCTCTTGAGCCGCGCCGAAACAAAGAGGCTGCTCGATTCGCTGAATGAAACTCATCCCAAGCTTGTCGAGGAGCTTCTGCCCAAGCTACTGACCCTGGGCGAGACGCAGAAGGTTCTTCAGCAATTGCTGCGCGAGCAGGTTTCGATCCGCGATCTCGGAACAATTCTCGAGGCCCTGGTCGATGCCGCCTCCACTACGAAGGCCCTGCCGCAACTTGTGGAGGCGGTGCGCGAGTCATTGGGCCGGCGTCTGCTGCAACCCTTGCTCGATCCGGACGGAGGCCTGCGCGTCCTGCTTCTTGATCCCTCTGTCGAGGAGGAACTGGTAGCGACATTCCATCCTGAGGTGATCGCCCGGCCGCACGGCGATGGCAAATCTCCATCCACTCCCGTGCTCAAGCGCATCGTCGATTCTTTGAAGCACTTAATCGGTCCTCTCCCTCCTTCGGCCCTTCCCGTGCTGCTTTGTCAGAGTCCGGCGCGATATCACTTGCGCAGATGGCTGGAGCCGGTTCTCCCCCGGGTGTTCGTAATTGCTCCATCGGAGATTCCGCCAGAAGTGCGTCTGCGGTCGGTAGGAGTCGTGCGTTGATTGAACGGCAGACTTCCTGAACAAGGCGCGATAGGAGCGGGGAGGAAACAGGAGCATGCAGGACGTCGGATGCGGACGAGATTACCTACAGAGCCAGAAAGCGGTCAGGCCAGCGAGGTCCGCGCAGGAGGCTGCGGCGGGGACAACCGAGGACCTGCCGCCCACGAAGGAGCAGGCTTGTGCCTCGTCGGTTTCCGATCAGGACAGAATGCGCAAGGTCACAGAAGCCCCTGTCAAGGCGCTTCAGCCGCCTACCCCGGCCTATTCCAAGCCTGCCTTCCGGATGCCGATGACCGAAGAGCAAGAGCGCACCATCGTCGAACACCTACCCATTGTGCGCTATCTGGCGCGCCGGATTCACGAGAGGCTTCCCCAGCAGGTCGATATCGAAGATCTGGTCAGCTCTGGAGTGATGGGATTGATTGACGCCTTCCAGAAATTCGATCCCGAGAAAAAGGTTCAGTTTCGCAGTTACGCGCAATTCCGCATTCGCGGGGCAATTCTCGACAGTCTGAGGACTCTCGACTGGAGCCCGCGCGATCTGCGCCGCAAGGGCCGTGCCATCGAAGAGGCCATTCGTGCTCTCACTTCACGATTCGGGCACGCCCCGTCGGAAACGGAAGTTGCAGCCGAACTCGAAATGGAACTTGGAGAGTATCAATTGCTGCTCGGTGAACTGAAGGGACTGGAGATCGGTACGCTGCACGCCGAACGCTCCGAGGATTCGGGTGAGGAGGAACTGGCCTACATCCCGACAGATCCTGAGGATGATCCGCTCTTCCGCTGCCTCAAGGGCGAGATGCAGGCCCGGCTGGCGGACGCAATCGATAAGCTGCCTGAACGCGAGCGGCTGGTCATGACGCTCTACTACTACGAAGAGATGACCATGAAGGAAATTGGCCTGACCCTCGGCGTGGTGGAGTCTCGCGTCTCGCAAATTCATGCTTCGGCTGTCCTGCATCTGCGCGCTGGACTTTCCGATCTCGGCCGCAAGGCTCAGAAGTGAGAGACGGACGCAGGCGAGCAACTGTAATAGAAAGACGTGCCCGGGGATAAGACTTATGGAGAAGATACTCAGGCAGGATGAAATAGACGAGCTCTTTCAGGTGGCGCGGGCGAGAAAAGCCAGCGGTACGCCGGAAAACCGGGTCAAGTTACAGCCCTACAGCTTTGCCCGCTCCGGTCAGATCAGCAATGAGCAGATGAAAGCGATCAGCCTGCTCAACGATATCTTCGCCCGCAACCTGACGCACAATCTTGGTGCATGGCTGCGCACCAGTCTCCATGTCAACCTAGTTTCGGCCGAGCAGATGCCGTTCAGTGAGTTCACGCTGCGCATTCCCGAGCTTTCCTATGTCTGCTCGGTTCGGCTTGAGCCTTTGCGCGCCGTCTCTGTTTTGCAGCTCGAACTTGCGCCCGCGCCATCCATCATCGATCTGCTGCTGGGAGGCGAGGGGCAGGCGGGTCAGCTTCGCGAACTCACCGACATCGAAGAGTCGATCCTGTCCAGCGTGGTCGAGGTCGTCTGCCGTGAGCTGAGCGCGGCCTGGCAGCCGGTCGGCCTCAATTTCCACTTCGAAAAGCGTCAAATGCATACGCAGATTGCCCGGCTCATGCCGGTTTCCGAAAAGACGCTCTGCCTGAGTTTTGAAATCCGCATGCCCGGGGCAAGCGGGCTGATGAATCTCGCCTTTCCGGCGGTCGTTTCAAATACTGTATTGCGCCGCCTGGTGGGGGATTGGACCCGCCAGAGGCGCCACGCGCAGGAGACGCGCGAACGTATTCGCCAGCGTGCGGGCAAAGCCAGGATAGGAACTGCTCTTCAGCTCCCTCCCACCCGCGTAGCCGCGAGTGAGATCGAGTCACTGGAAGCAGGTAAGGTTCTCCGTCTGTCCTTGAAAGCAACTCGGCCGGCCGAACTCAGAGTCGCCGGTGTCTCTCTTTTCCAGGCATCCCCCGTGAGCCATGGTGAACACCGTGGAGCGCACTTGATCACGCAGCTTCAATAAGTAAGGCCCATAAGATAAGGATCCAGAAAGAGGATCGGAGAGAGATCGCAGATGAAGACCTTCCTTGAAACATGGCTGCGGACTGTTCCCGCAATCCTGCAGGAGCTGTCGAGCAGCGCTGAATTAGTTCCCGCAGAGTCCCTGCCGTCTCCGGCGACCGCCGCATGCCTGTCCATAGCGCTTGGGGGCGCCGCCAGCGGCAGATTCACGGTGACTGCCGACTTGTCCGCCCTCCATGCCCTCCTCAGTGCAGCCGGTCTGATTGGGTCTGAACCGGACACTCAGCGCGACTATGAGTTATGGCGCGGACTCGTCGAAGAAGCCGCCGCTGCCGCTGCCCGTGCTTTCGGTGATGCGGAAGTGGGGAGAATCGAGGACGCCCAGTGGTCCCTTGGCGTTCCAGCGGCAGCTTATGAGCTTTGCCTTGGAAATGCCCGGATGCGCCTCGCCTTCACAGATGACGTACGCCTGGATGCCGGCGAATCCCGAGCTGCCTCGCCACCCGGAAGCCCCGCCAACGCCGAGGTTCCGGGGAAGGCCGGCTTGCCCGGAGTCGACCTGCTGCTCGACGTGGAACTCGAGGCTTCGCTCCGCTTTGGCGCCTGCGAGATGTCGCTCAACGAAGTTTTTGAGCTAGGGCCAGGCGATGTCGTGGAGCTCGACCGTCACATAGCCGACCCGGTTGACCTGCTGGTAGGTGATAAGATCGTCGCCCGCGGAGAAGTAGTTCTGGTCAACGGCAGCTTTGGTCTGCGCGTGCTCGATGTTGCCGAGCCCCGGAAATGCTTGGAGAGTATCCGATGCCTCTTTTAGACAAGCACCCGGCAACGCCGGAACTTCGGGATGCGTCCCGGGAACGGCGCGCCACCGCCTTATTTCCCGTGTGCGCAAATCCGGAGTGCGCCAGTGGCTGGCTGCATGTCTGGAGAAGCCGCACCGCCCCCATCCTTGAGGGAGGATGGTCCTGCAGCGCCCGTTGCACACAAGCCCGGATCAAGGGACTGGTTCGCCGTGAAAGCCAAGGGCAGAACCAGCCTGCGCCCAGGCACCGCCACAGAATTCCGATTGGCCTGGTGCTGCTCGACCAGGGTTGGATCACGCACGACGACCTGAGAAAGGCCCTGGATGCGCAGAGAAATGGAGAAGCCGCGCGTCTCGGCGCCTGGTTGATGGCCAACCGCGGGCTTGATGAGCGCCGGGTGACGCAGGCCCTGAGTATCCAATGGAATTGCCCGATTCTTGCTCTGGATCAGGAACGCACGGGACAGCCTGTATCTCTCGTGCCCCGCCTCTTCATGGACACCTTCGATTGTCTCCCCCTGCGCCTGTCGAGCGCTGGAATTCTCTATCTTGCTTTTGAAGACCGTATCGACCACAGCCTGACACTGGCGGTTGAACGCCTGACCGGACTGCGGGTCGAAGCCGGTCTGCTGAGCGGGTCCGATTTCCGGCGCGCGCACGCTTCCATGCCGACAGCAAGATTTCCGCGCGCGCGCATCGTCGAAGCAGTGAGCGCGGAGGCTCTGGCGAATGCCCTGACCCGGGTGATCGAGAAGGAGATGCCGGCGCAGGCGCGCGTTGTGCGGGTCCATGGATACCTCTGGCTCAGGTTGTGGAAGGAGTCCAGCGAGTCCACTTCAGAGACGCGTTCCTCAGCAACAGATGGCGTAGAAGATGTGATCTGTTCGCTGGCCCGGTTCCAGTAAAGAGGACTCCGGCTGCAGCTCCGCTCTATTCCGGCCGATAAGGATGTTATCGCGAGGGATCAATGGCTGATATCTCTGTTCTGATCGTGGACGACTCCTCCGTAATGCGTAAGATTGTCGAGCGTGCATTGCGCAACGCAGGTCTCTCCCTTGCGGAAGTCCTGGAAGCATCCAGCGGTGTCGAGGCGCTCGATCTGCTCAGGCAGAAACACGTGGATCTGATTCTGTCCGATATCAACATGCCCAACATGGATGGGTTGGAGTTCCTTCGCCAGTTGAAGGCGCAGGGTCTGGCTCCCGACGTTCCCGTCGTGATGATCACGACCGAGAGCAGCGAAGACCATGTGCGCAACGCGATCGCGGCCGGCGCCCAGGGATACATCCGCAAGCCTTTCACCTCCGAACAGGTAAAGGATCGCATTCTGCCGCTCTTTGCGCCTGCATAGAGCGCAGCCTTCAAGTTTGGAATATCGGAGGACAGAACAAGTCGGCATGTTGCGCGCTTCAGGAATCCCTGCTTCAGCTAGCTCCCCTTCAGTCGCTCCAGGAATCGCCAATCGGGTTGGCGTCTATACGCTCTGTCTGGACGATGCTGTAGAGGAGGTCTTCCGCCTGATGACCAGAACCAGTTGTCTGCCGGTCACGCAATGCCCGATTGAAGAACGCGAAATGATCTCCGCGGTGATCGGCCTGGCCGGAGCGATGAGCGGAATCTGCGTGCTGTCGAGCGGCGAAACGGTTGCGCTGCGTATGGCAGAGACGTTGACAGGTTCAGCCATATTCAAGCTCAATGAGACGGTCAAAGACGCTGTCGGAGAGATCTGCAATATGGTCGCCGGAGCATGGAAAGCCAGGCAGCCATCGCTGGCTTCCGAGTGCATGTTGTCGACGCCGACCGTGGTCACCGGGACTAACTACCAGCTGCACAATCAGCGCCCGGAGTTCCGCATCGAAAGGTTCTACAGCTTCGAAGAGCACTCCTTCGCAGTCACCCTGATTTGCGAATCCATGCTATGAGACTCCGCTAATCCTCGCCCACGCCGTTTGGTCTTCTTTTTGCTCTCTAGGAGAACGACAGGAGGCGAACAGTGGGCAGCGGATTTTATGCGGCGTTTTCAGGCTTGCTGGCGCGCACCGAAGCGCTCGATTCAGCGGCGGGCAACCTTTCCAACGCCAGTACGAAAGGCTTTCGCGCTGAACGCGAGTACTTTCGCAGCGCCATCATGGGGCCCGATGCCCTGAACTCGCAGCTGAACCGGACCGTAAACGATTTCGGCGTTCTGGGTGGAAACCGGCTGGACCTTGGGCAGGGTCCCCTCGTGCCTACCGGCAATCCCCTCGACGTTGCGATCGAAGGGCAAGGATTCTTCGCCGTCCAGACGAAATCCGGGGTTCGCTACACCCGCGATGGCCAATTCCGAACAACCGCCGACGGGCGCCTCGTGACGGCACTGGGTGAGCCGGTGCTCAATCAGAAAAATCAGCCTGTCCGCATTCCCACCGGGGATATCACGATCAGCTCCGAGGGCGTGATTTCCGTCGGGGGCGCGGTGGCCGGCAACCTGGGACTGTTTACCTTTCCCGGGGCCGATTCCCTGGTGCCCGAAGGAACGAACCGCTATGCCGCCGCCACCCGGGTAGCGCCCACGGCTGCGGCTGCCTCGATTCACCAGGGTTCGCTTGAAGGCTCCAATCAGGACGTCATTCAGGGAACGCTGCAGCTCATTCTGGTCCAGCGCCAGACCGAGATGATGCAGAAGGCGCTGACCCTCTTCAATAACGAATTCGATAAAACGGCGAGCGAAGAGCTGCCAAAGGTATGAGCTTGCAATCGGCACAGATACATCCATCAAGACAGATGCAGTACTCAGGAGATACAGAATGATCCGGGCACTTTACACCGCAGCCAGCGGCATGAGCGCACAGCAGTTGAACCTCGATACCATCGCCAACAACCTTGCCAACTCGTCCACCGTAGGCTTCCGCCAGCGCACCCTCCAGTTTCAGGACATGATCTACCAGAACATGATCACTCCGGGTGCGGCGCAGAGCCAGCAGACAGTATCAGCTGGCCTGCAGATCGGGCTGGGCACAAAGTCCGCAGCTACGGAAATCATCATGACGCAAGGCGATCTCAATCAGACGAACAACCCGCTCGATCTGGCCATTCAGGGCGGCGGATTCTTCCAGGTGCAGCGCCCCGACGGAACCATCGCCTACACGCGCGCGGGAAATTTCTTTCTCAACAACCAGGGAACCATCGTCGACGCGCAGGGTGATCTTCTCATCCCCAACATCACCATTCCCCCGACTGCAACCGCCGTCACCATTACGCAGTATGGTGTGGTGAATGCGACCATGCCCGGCCAGCAGAATCCTACTCAGCTCGGGCAGATCCAGCTGGCGACCTTCGCCAACCCGGGCGGCCTCGACAGTGTCGGCTCCAACCTCCTTACGGCCACGCTTTCGTCGGGCGATCCTGTTCTTGGCAATCCGGGTGGAACAGAAGGATTGGGCACCCTGCAGCAGGGTTATCTCGAAAACTCAAATGTCGATGTGGTGGGCGCCTTTGTTCAGATGGTGCTGGCTCAGCGTGCCTATGAGAGCAATTCCAAAGTGATCCGCGCCGCTGACGATATGTACAGCCAGGTCAACAACATGGTGCGGTAACGGCGGCTGCAATGCGACTCTTTCCTCTCTTCCTCATTCCGCTGGCGGTCACGGTCTCCGGGCACTGCGCTCCCGGTTGCAGTCCCGCGTCGGAAACTGCCCCTTCGCCGAAGATGCTCATCGATCGTTACGTATCCGATCCGGCTCTCCACCGCAGTTGGGGGGTCATCGTCGATTGCGATCATCCGGACTGGCCGCCGCACCTTGTGGAAGTTCGACGCCTGGAAGTCCGACCCGCTGGCGCCGTAAGCGGAGCAATGCTGGGGAAGCAGGGAAAGACAGAGCAAATACCGCAATCTGACACCGGAGCCCCGGCCGTTCAGTCAGGATCGCGTGTTGAACTATGGAGCGACGGCGCGCCGCGCATCCGCCTGTCCGGCATTGCTCTCGAATCGGCGCCCCTTGGCAAGTCGATCCACGTGCGCGCGGGCCTCGGGGCAGTGCCCTTGCGCGGTGTCGTCCGCGGACCTCACTCCGTGGAGTTAGAGTTCAGCAAGACCGTCAGGAGCGAGCCATGAGAGCGCTGTCGAAATGCCTTATCTCTATTGCACTTTGCTCTGGATTTCTTGCCCTCGGGCAGTCGTCTGCCAAAAAACAGGTCCAGCCGCCGAAGCCAACCCCTCCCGATGCCGCTCTCAATGCCTATATCGCCCGTGTTCGTGCCGAAAGCGAGGCCGAGGTTCGCACGCCGGGCTCGATCTGGACGGATAGTGGACGCCTGACTCGTCTCACCTCTGATGTACGGGCATTCCGCTTGCATGATTCCATCTCCATCGTTGTTTCCGAGAGCCTGGCCGCCTCGACCGATGGGACCGTCAAGAATTCTCGGGCATCCAATGCCAGCTCTCAGGTATCGGCGTTCTTCGGCAAGCTCTCGGCTGGAAATGCGCTGAACAATCTTCTCAATCAGACATCGAGCTCGGGGCTAAATGCGCAGGGGGAGAGCGTAACCAACTCCAGTTTGAGCACCACCCTTGGCGGGGAAGTTGTCGACGTCCTGCCCAATGGAATGATGGTTGTTCAGGCCGTCCGTCAGGTCGCATTCAATCAACAAACGCAATTGATCAAGCTGCGTGGACTGGTCAGGCCGGACGACATTAATTCCCAGAATCAGGTGCTTTCAACGACGATCACTAACCTGGAGCTTGAGGTAGTCGGCAAAGGCATCGTCAACGATTACACCTACCGCCAGAATCCTGTTGTCCGTTTCCTCGAGAAGATCCTGGTCTTTTAGGAGAGCTCAGTGTCGCTATCCGGTCCGCACACCGCCCGTCGAACACGCCGAATGCTTCATCTGGTTTGTCTCGCTATCACCCTTGGAGCGCCCGTCGCCTGCGGGGCAGCAACGCAGATCCTCAAACATGCGCGGATCAAAGACGTGGCGACCGTGGAAGGCATTCGCGACAATCAACTCGTTGGCTACGGCATTGTGGTTGGCTTGAGGGGTACCGGCGACAGTTCGCAGACTGTGTTTCCGCTTCAAACTCTGATCTCAACGCTTCAGCGTATGGGCGTAAATCTTCCCCAGTCGGCGGCGACCTCGTCGCTGCGCGTGGAGAACATGGCTGCCGTCTTCATCGCCGCGACGCTTCCCCCATTTGCGCGTCCCGGAAACAAGCTGGACGTGACCGTTTCCTCCGCCGGAGATGCCCGGAGTATCGAAGGCGGCCTGCTTCTCATGACTCCTCTTTACGGGCCCGACGGACAAATTTACGCCCAGGCGCAGGGGCCCCTCGTGCTGGGCGGATACTCAATATCGAGTAACGGAAACACGCGCTCTCTTAACCATCCCACGACAGGACGCATCCCTTCTGGTGCGATTGTTGAGCGCGCAGTGCCCTTTGACCTTTCACACATGCGCAAGCTTTCCCTGCTGCTGAACGATCCGGATTTCCGCACTGCCGAAATGATGGCCGCCTCGGTAAACAAGCAGTTGGGGCGCAATATCGCGCACTCCGTCGACAGCCGTCGTGTCGAGATCGACGCCGGCCCTGAAGAAGATATCCCCGATCTTCTCGCCCGCGTCGAAGCTGTCGAGGTTGAGGTCTTTCCCCGCGCGAAAGTTGTGGTAAACGAACGGACGGGAACGGTCGTGATCGGGGGCGACGTGCGCCTCGAGCCGGTATCGATTTTGCAAGGCGGGCTCGTGGTTGACGTCGTGAGCGAGTTTGAGGTGTCGCAACCCAACGCATTTGGCACGGGTACGACGCAGGTTGTGCAGCAGACGACCGTCCAGGCGCAGGACAAGCCCGCGAACCGGATTGAGCTGCGCGAGGGAGCAACTGTGGACGAGCTCGTTCAGAGTCTTCAGGAGATAGGCGCAACCGCCCGCGACATCATCTCGATCCTACAGGCCATGAAGCAGGCAGGAGCTCTCGAAGCCGAACTGGAGGTAATGTAATGCACATTCGTGGGATTCCCGCCCCCGCAGAATCGGCCGTCACCGGCGTCAACAACCCTAAGCTCACATCCGCCGCGCACGAATTCGAGGCCAGCCTGATGAAGGAGTTTCTCAAACTGCTAGAGCACGATTCTCTGTTCACCGAGGACAAGCCGGGCGATCCGGACGACGATCAGGAAGGCAGCGCCGGTGCGCTAATGAGCTTCGGATCGCAGGCCATGGCGACAGCCATCTCCGAGCGCGGCGGCTTCGGCATAGCGAAGATGATTCTGAATCACTTCCGGACAGATGCCCATCCTGCTCCTTCTGACAATGCCCCGAAAGTGCAGGATTTTCGCAGAATCGGAGGCTCTCCAATTACTAAAGTGCTCAATCCTGCTGCCGATGAACAGAACTGAGGAGAGAGCAGGGAATGAATATTCAGAACGATCTTCAGGGCTTGCAGCAGATCCTGGGGCCTGCGGGGGTCTCCCCCGGGGAAATGCAGCCGGCGGTGCAGGATGCCGGCAAAGCTTCTACTGCGAACGATGAGGCTCATCTCAGCACCGCCGCATATCTGGTGGCCCAGGCGGTTGCTCTGCCCGATGTCCGGACAGAAAAGGTTTCAACCGTTCAAGCGGCTCTGGCCAATGGCAGCTATCGAGTGAGTTCTTCCGATATTGCCGCCAGCCTGATCGATTTCAGGCAATCGAATCAGAAGTAGCTGCTGAGGTGTTTGGGAGACGGCGTTCAATATGGCGAGCGAGAATGAATCGACGATGAGCTCGTTCCTTGAGCGGGTTATCCAATCCCTGACAGTGAACGATGCCCCGCGGCTTAAGGACCTGTTGCGAATGGCGCAGAGCGTTGAAGCGCCGGCACAAGAGCAGGACATGTTGCAGGCAATATCCCGAAGACAGCTGCTCGGGGCTCTGTTGAGATGAGACGGCGTGTAACTTGCGTCTCCTCCAGCGCCTGGCCGGTCGACCGGGGCAAGAGCTTCGAGCAGGTTACGCGCATATTCAGGAAATCGCCGGGGAATCGAGAGAGGAGCAGCACCAATGGCCACACTGAGCATGGCTTTTGACATAGCGTCGAATGCACTGGAAGCGGACCAGTCGGCGCTCAACATCGTTTCGAACAATGTTGCGAACGCGAGCACGCCCGGCTACACGCGGGAGATCGCCAACTGGCAGGAAAATGATCCCGTCACCATCAACGGGATCACCTATGGGCAGGGCGCCGAGGTGACCGGGCCGGTTTCCCAGCGCGACCGCGTGCTCGAGCAGAGCCTCCAGCAGCAGAGCCAAATTGCCAGCGCGTCGACTTCCCGTCTCGCTGCGCTCGATCAGCTGCAAAGCGTCTTCAGCCAGGTGACGACCGCCAATTCGAGTAGCTCGACCGACGCAACCGACGGCATCTCCCAGGACATCTCGGCATTCTTCAATTCACTCTCCGAACTCGAATCGAGTCCGGCCGACAACTCTCTGCGGCAGCAGGTGTTGACCGCCGCAGGCAACCTCGCCGGGGATTTCCAGGCCGCCTCCTCCCAGGTCGCCGAACAGCAGACCTCGCTCGACCAGCAAAGCGCCGGCTTGGTCAATCAGATCAATGCGCTCAGCCAGTCCATCGCGCAGCTGAATGTCCAGATTCAGTCCAGCAGCCCGAACTCCGATGCCGGCACGCTCGAAGACCAGCGCGAGCAGGACATCTCGCAGCTCTCGCAACTGATCGGCGTGCACCAGATCCAGACCGAGGATAACGGTCTGACGATCACGACTTCAAGCGGCGCATTGCTGGTCTCCGAAGGACAGTCTTACTCGCTGACCACAGGACCCCTGGACGGCGTGACCCACTTTTATGACTCCGAGGGTAACGACATCACCGCGTCCCTCGCCTCGGGCGGCGGCGAGATCGGCGGCCTGCTTACCGCTCGCGACCAGGATATTCCCCAGGTGCAATCCTCGCTCGACACGCTGGCCTACGATCTCGGCTCGGCTGTGAATTCAGCCAACGAAGCTGGCTCAGACGCGAATGGCAATCCTGGGGTCGCCATCTTCAACTTGCCCACGACCTCTGCCGGCGCGGCAGCGGCGATCTCGGTTGCAATCACCGATCCCTCGCAGATCGCCGCAGCGGCCTCAGGCCTCGGTTCCTCTGACGACACCAACCTGCTCGCTATGGCGAATCTCCAGAACCAGGCGATCGTCGGCGGAGCGACTCCGGCGAATTACTTCTCCGACTTCGTAACTGCACTGGGCAGCCTGGTCTCCGAGGTCCAGACGCAGAACACCGCGCAGCAGGCCTCAGCGACACAGTTGCAGAACGTGGTCAATTCGCTTTCTTCGGTCGACCTCAATGAGGAGGCCTCCACGATGGAGACGCTGGAGCAGTCCTACCAGGCCGCTGCAAAGATATTCACCATACTCTCGAGCGTAATGACGTCGGCGCTGAACCTTGGCGTGCCGACCTCCTATACCAGCTAAACCCCAATCTACACAGGAAAAGCCATGCGCGTAAATCCGGACTATGTCACAGGGCTGGTCAACTCGCTTGACCAGACAACCCTCAATGAGCAGACCCTGACCGAGGAGCTGTCCAGCGGAGTGCGGGTGAATTCGCTCAGTGACGATCCAGCCGCCGCCGGCCAGAACGTTCTCCTTACCTCACAGCTCAGCGCCGACGATACCTTCTCGACCACGGCAAGCTCCGCCGAGAACCTGCTGCAGGTCAGCGACGCCGCGCTGGGCAACGTGGTCACGCAGCTGACAAATGCCATCTCGCTGGCCACGCAGGCGAACAACGGAGTGTTGAACGCGAGCAATGAGCAGGCAGTTGCAACCGAACTGATCGGTATCCGCGACGAAGTTTTGTCACTCGCGAATTCCTCATACCTGGGGCAATACGTCTTTGCAGGGAGCCAGGGAAACACCCAGCCATTTACCCTGAACACGGCCACCTCGCCTAACACCGTCATCTACAACGGTGATAGCGACGTGAGCTACGTTCAGACGCCGGCAGGGCAGAGCATCCAGTTGAACGTACCCGGCAGCCAGATCTTCACCGCCGGAGGCGGGAACGTGCTGGGCGCACTCAATGCCTTGATCGCCGATTTCTCTTCCGGTGCGCCCTCGGCCACTTCGGTCGCCGACCTCGCCTCGCTCAGCCAGTCGCTCGGATACGTCGACCAGCAGCGGGCGGTCATCGACAACTCGATCAACCGGCTGACGGCTTCAAGTAACTATGCTTCCAGCGAGTCAACCCAGCTGCTTTCCGCCCAGGACAACCTGATCCAGACCGATACCGCCAGCGTGGCGACTCAGCTGAGCTCAGCCGAAACGCAGCAGGCGGCCCTCACCCAGATCATCGCCGCTCTCGATCAGCAGGGCACGCTCTTCCAGGCGCTGTAGCAGCCCCTCATCTCCGGCGAAGGGTTGCAGGCAATGCGTACCCTGCTTCGCATAGCCTGCCACGAATTTGGCGGCTCTCGACCAATTCTGACTAAAGGCTCCGGATTACACGCCTTGATGCACCGAGGGGTGACTTTTCCTGTTGGCACAGGTAAAAACTACCCACGCGCGCCAATAGATCCCGTCTAACCCTTGTATTTTCTTCAGAAATGCTTTGGCCTTTCGCTTGCTTATCCCAATACCGTACGACAGAATGACTCAGGTAATGAGTCACCAGAATCAATGGTGCCCGAGTTCGGGATGCCAACTTTGGGAGTAGAGCAGAGATGCGAAAGCCATTAGTGGCGATTGAAAACTGGGCGGTTGTTGATAGCGTTATCTCACCGGGTTTTCAGGATCTGCGGCCCGGAAAACACCTTATGGGAAATGTGCTTGGCCACGCGAGCCTGCGCAACACGAAGTTGATCTATACATCGCGTATCGTCAACGTCTATAACGGCGTAGTCGAGACACTGAACACGCTCTACCAGCTCGGGGAGCCCAGCGACGACTACAAGTCCTGGGAACACGAACGAAATTCCGTCGCCGCCGCTTGATTTGCAAACGTCCGGATCCGGCGTACCTCGTTCTGGCTTCGTCTGGCACGGGCCTATTCGCAGGGTAGCTCTACCTCTTCCGCTCCCTCCCGCTTCATCCCCTGACTGTATTCACTGAGCGATCCAAATCAGACTGATCCTCGAGCCTTGTGGAGCCTCCACGAGCCGTGTCCAAAATTGGACAACGCGCTCCGGAAATGATCATCGCCGTCTTGGCAGCGATCATTTAATCCGCAGATAATTCATTCAAATTCAGAAGGTTACCCCTCGAATCGAAATGGACTCGAAATGGCGGATTGCGTGCAGCTTAACTCCTCGCAATGGATATTTCCCGCCCCGACATTAAGAAGAAAAAGCTTCGCCGCAATTTGATTTGGGCTGCCATGGCTCTGGTAGCTGTTGCTGCGGCAGCGGTTGGCGTCTATCGTCTGAAGCCGGCTGCGCCTACTGTGGACGCAAGCACGATCTGGCCCGACACGGTAAAGCGCGGCCCGATGGTCGTGCAGGTGCGCGGACTGGGTACGCTGGTCCCGCGCGAAGACAGCATTCAGCTCATACCGGCCCAGACCGATGCCACTGTGGTTCGCATTCGCGTTCTTCCCGGCACGATGGTTACGCCGGACACCATTTTGATGGACCTGGCCGATCCTCAGCTTGAGCAGGAACTGCTCAATGCGCAACTGGCGCTCAAGGGCGCGGAGGCCGACTACAAGAGCCTCCAGGCAACGCTGCAAAGCACCCTGATGGACAAAAAGGCGGCTGCCGCTCAGGTCAACTCCGACTATACCCAGGACGAGCTGCAGGCGCAGACCGACGGCAAACTTTACCAACTGGGAGTGATCTCGGGCGTGGCGATGAATGCCTCGAAAAACAAGGCCGAGCAGCTCACGGCGCAGCACCAGATCAGCCAGGAACAGATCGACGTGAACCAGAAGGCCATTGAGGTTCAGCTCGCGTCAGCGCAGGCGAAGATCGACCAGGCCAAGGCACAGCTCGCCCTCTACCAGAAGCAGTCGGATGCGCTTCAGGTCCGGGCCGGCATCTCCGGCGCGCTCGCTCCGCTTGCAACTCCGGTCCAGGTCGGTCAGCACGTCACCGCCGGCACCTCGGTGGCCGAGGTCATCCAGATGGACAAGCTGAAGGCCGCCCTTCAGATCGCCGAAACCCAGGCGCACGATATCCTGATCGGTCAGCCCGCCGAGATCGACACCCATAACGGCATCGTTCCGGGGCATGTAACGAGAATTGATCCCGCCGTAGTGAACGGAACGCGCACCGTTGACGTAGCACTGGATGGGCCGCTGCCTCCGGGCGCGGTTCCGCAGTTGAGCGTGGACGGGACCATCGACTTGCAGCGGCTGTCGAATGTCCTTTATGTAGGGCGTCCGGCCTTCGGAAATCCGGACAGCACCATCACTCTGTTTAAGATCGATCCGGACGGCAAAACCGCCGAGCGTGTGCAGGTGAAGGTGGGCAAGGCTTCAGTAACGCAGATTCAAATACTCGACGGTTTGAAAGAGGGTGACCGCGTCATTCTCTCTGACATGTCGAGAAACGACAACGTGGACAAAGTTCGCCTGGACTAAGACAGCATTAAAAAATAAGGAGCGCGACACAAATGGAAACAAGACAGTCGTTGATTGAGATCGAAGGTCTCACGAAGGTCTTTTACACGGACGAAATCGAGACGCATGCGCTTTCCGGCATTCACCTGACGATTTCGAAAGGCGAATACGTCGCCATGTCAGGCCCGTCGGGCTGCGGCAAGTCCACGCTGCTTTCGATCATCGGATTGCTGGACACTCCAACAGGCGGAAAGTATCTGCTCAACGGCCACGCCGTCGAGAACCTGAATTTCGCGCAGCGCTCGCGGATTCGCAACCAGGAAATCGGCTTCATCTTTCAGAGTTTCAACCTGATCGGCGACCTTACCGTGTATGAGAACGTCGAGCTGCCGCTCACCTACCGCACCGGCATGTCGTCGACTGAGCGCAAGCGGCGCGTGCAGGAGTCGCTTGAGCGCGTGAGCATGGCGCACCGCATGAAGCACTATCCATCGCAGCTCTCAGGCGGTCAGCAGCAGCGCGTGGCCGTGGCCCGTGCTCTGGCCGGATCGCCCTCCATCCTCCTGGCTGACGAGCCTACCGGAAACCTCGATTCGCGCAATGGCGAAGCCGTGATGGAGCTGCTGCAGAACCTGCATCGTGACGGCGCGACCATCTGCATGGTGACGCACGATCCTCGTTTTGCACGCCATGCCGAGCGTAATATCCATCTCTTCGACGGCAAGGTCGTCGCCGAAGGAGACGCTCTCGAGCCAGTGCTGGAAGCGCGTTAGAAGCCAGCTTCTAGCTTTTTGGCTACTAGCTTCTAGCTGTCTGATGATAGCTGGAATTGCGGTTTATTGTGCCCGGAGATTGGTATTGTCCGGCTGCAAAGAGCTAAGGCTGTGGGTCAAAAGCTAATAGCTAGTGGCTAGAAGCTACTCAGGGGTTTGTCATGATTCAACTAAGGAACGTCGAACGCAGCTACAAAACAGGCGCCGGACAGACCTGGGTGCTCCGGCGCATCCATCTTGATATTCGCGAGGGCGAATTTCTTACCATCATGGGGCCGTCGGGAGCGGGGAAATCCTCGCTGCTAAACGTATTGGCCCTGCTCGACGATCAATGGTTGGGCGAGTTCTGGTTCAAGGACGAGCCGGTACACGCGATGAATCGCAAGCAGCGTGCCGAGTTGGCCAAGCGGAATATCGGCATGGTCTTCCAGAGCTATCACCTGCTCGACGATCTCACCGTGCAGGAGAACATTGACCTTCCGCTTTCCTACAAGAACATGCCGCGCGCCGAGAGACAGGGCCTGGTCGCCGACACGCTAGACCGCTTCCAGATCGTCGGCAAGAAGGACCTCTATCCCTCGCAGCTTTCCGGCGGACAGCAACAGCTGGTCGGCATCGCGCGCGCGGTGATTCACAAGCCCGCGCTGCTGCTGGCCGATGAGCCGACCGGGAACCTCCATTCCAGTCAGGCCAAAGAAATCATGGAGCTCTTCAAGCAATTGAACGAGCAGGGAACGACGATCGTGCAGGTGACGCACTCCGAAGTGAACGCTTCCTACGGCAGTCGCGTGATCGAAGTTCGAGATGGATGGATGACGCACGATACGGCGAATCCGGAATTGAATGCGGGGGTGGGAGTATCTTGAGCGGTTTTCGGATGCACGAAAGGATTTGCGCGGCAATGCTTTGCGCCGCGTTCGCACCTTATGGGCTGGGCCAGAGCGCCCCCCCGGCTAATCCACCTCAACAAACCACAACCGCTCCGGACGCCCCTGCGCCCCCGCCGACGCAACCGCCCGCAACCATCGCCCAGCAAGCCCAGCAGGCTCAGCAGGTCCAGCCGGTGGCTGGGCAGGCTCCGTTTCTTGTTGAGATGCCGCACTCGTTCAATCCGCTGAATGCATATAGACCCACCCCGGTGCCGCCGATCAACTTGGTCAATTCGCCGCGTCTGCAAAACCTTGAACGCGACGGCAAGCTTTACATCTCGCTCCGCGATGCCATCGCGCTCGCCCTCGAGAACAATCTCGACCTTGCCTATTTCCGTTACAATTTCCCGACTGCCGAGGCTGACCTTCTGCGTACCAAGGCTGGAGGCTCCGTGGGCGGCGTCAACACCTCTATCGTGCAGGGAACGCAGGGCGGCTTCAGTTCTTCTGGCGTTGGCGGAGGCGGTTCAAGTAGTGGAGTCACGGCCGCTGGCGCTGGAGGCCTCGTCACATCAACCCTCGGTGGCGGCGCACCCGTCCCCTCCTTCGATCCGTCCCTCTTCGTACAGGGCTACGTTGACCACACCGTCCAGACCCAGATCAACCCCATTCAGAGCGGCGTGCCCATACTCAAAAACAACACCATCGAATTCCAATCAGGTTACTCGCAGGCATTTTCCACCGGTACAAATTTCACCGTCTACTCGATTGGCTACCGGCTGACCTCAAACAACATCTTCAATGTCCTCAGCCCGCAAATCAACACCGCGTTTAACTTCCAGGTGAACCAGCCGCTGCTTCAGGGTTTCGGACTCGCCACCAATCAGCGTTACATCCAGATTGCCAAGAAGAACCTTGTGCTCACCGACCTCGCCTTCAAAGCTCAGGTGATTGCCACCATCAGCCAGGTGGAAAACATCTACTGGGATCTCGTCAATGCCTATCAGGACTCTCAGATCAAGGATCGTTCGCTTGCCTACGCCAACGAAACCCTCGCCGACGATCAGAAGCAGCTTGACCTCCAGAACGTCCCGGCCATGCAGGTCATGAAGGACCAATCTGCCGTGGCCTCCGCCGAAGGTGATCTCACGGTGTCAAAGGCGGCACTCCGGCTGCAGGAGCTTCTCATCAAGAACGCGCTCACCAAGACCGTCAGTGATCCCGCGTTGGCCGAAATGCCAGTCATCCCGCTCGATCTCCAGGGCGCACCAGACCCCAACGAGTCACAGCCAATTGATCAACTTATCGCCGAAGCCGAAAAGAATCGCCCCGACGTCTCCGAGGATGCGATCGCCATGCAGATCGCCCAGAATAACCTCAAGACCATCAAAAATGAGCTGCTGCCACGTCTTTCGCTTTACGGGATCTTCGCCGGCAGCGGCTACGGCGGCCAGCCCAACCCCGCCTGTGCGCTTGGCTCGGAAGAATGCTCTACCACCCTCCCCACCGGTTTTCCCGGAGCCTTCCAGGACACCTTCAATTACTCCTCGCCTGAATATCAGGTTGGCTTCCAGCTCAATGTCACACTTCGCAACCGTGTCGCCAAGGCCGACCAGTTCCGCGCCGTACTCGACTACCGCCAGAAAGAGATCGCCTACGAGCAGCAGAAAAAGACCATTCTGCTGGATGTCCGCAACTCTCAATATGCACTCCAACAGGCCCAGGCCCGCGTCACCGCCGCCCAGAAAGCCCGCGATCTGGCGCAGAAAACCTTCGATATTGCCAAACAGGAACAAAAACTTGGAGCTATGTCCACCTACGACACGCTGACTGCGGAACAGGCGCTTGCAGTCGCCGAATCTGCGGTCTTTGTTGCGCAGAACGTCTATGAAAAGGCTAAAGTCTCCGTCGACCAATCCACCGGCACTACGCTTGACCGCATGGGAGTCTCCCTCGACGACGCGAAGTCAGGCGTAGTCAGTCACATGCAATAATCACCTTGCGGTCGCCTATCTAGGACGAACCATGGCGACTGCCGCACATCACGGAGATATAGAAACCGGCACAGCAATGCCGCGCCGCAAGCCATCAATCCTTGTCGCCGACGACCAGCCGCACATTCTCGATGCGCTCGAACTCCTGCTGGAGCCGGAAGGCTTCCGCATGGAGAAGGCGCGCTCGCCGTTCATGGTCCTCGAAGCGCTGAAGTCCGGTTCCTATGACGCGCTGCTCATCGACCTGAATTACACCCGCGACACTACTTCCGGCGAAGAGGGTCTGGACCTCCTCACGCAGATCAAGTCTCACGACAGCCAGATGCCGGTGATCGTGATGACCGCGTGGGCCAATGTCGAAGTCGCTGTCGAGGCGATGCGGCGCGGCGCGCAGGACTTCATCCAGAAGCCGTGGGACAATGCCCGCCTGCTCTCAATCCTGCGCACGCAGATTGATCTCCACCACGCCGTACGCCGCGCCCAGCGCCTGGAGGCCGAGAATCGCCTCCTCCGCGCACAGAACCTTCCCGAGTTAATCGCCACCGCTCCAGCAATGCAGCCGGTGCTGGCCACAATCGCGCGCATCGGCCCCTCCGACGCGAACGTACTGATCACCGGCGAGCATGGCACCGGCAAAGAAGTCGTCGCGCAGATGCTGCACGCGCTCTCCGTGCGCAAGTCGCGCTCGCTCGTCGCTGTAAACACAGGCGCGCTTCCTGAGGGCACTTTCGAGAGCGAGCTATTCGGACACGTAAAGGGCGCCTTTACTGACGCGCGCACCGAGCGCATCGGGCGCTTCGAACTGGCCGATGGCGGCACGCTCTTTCTGGACGAGATCGCTAATGTCCCCATGCGCCAGCAGGCCAAACTGCTGCGCGTGCTCGAAACCGGCGAGATGGAGCGCGTTGGCTCGTCGAAAACTCGCAGAGTCGACGCCCGCGTCCTCTCTGCTACGAATGCCGACCTGCACGCCGAGGTCGAGGCAGGCAGATTCCGCGGCGATCTGCTCTTCCGTCTGAACACCGTCGAAATTCATCTGCCGCCCCTGCGCGAGCGCCGCGAGGACATTCCACCGCTGGCAGCGCATTTTCTGGCCCGCTATGTGCAGCGCTACCGCAAACAGGTGCAGGGCCTCGACTCCGGAGCGATTCAGGCGATGCTGCAGCACGGATGGCCGGGCAACGTCCGTGAACTTGACCACACCATCGAGCGCGCCGTGCTCATGGCCCGTGGCAGCCAGATCGAAGCCGCAGACCTTGGCCTTGGCGCGTCGCGCGTCGGAGGCCAGGGCACCGGTCAGGGACTCGAAGAGATGAGCCTGGAAGCCGTTGAGAGTATTCTCATCCGCAAAGCCTTGTCGCGTTCCAATGGAAACGTGAGCCAGGCGGCAGAAGCCCTCGGCCTTAGCCGCGGGGCGCTCTACCGGCGGATGGAAAAATATGGCATCTAGGGCGGCGAGCCGAAACAGGAAAAATCCCAGGCCCGAGCGTTTAACCTTTGAAGCGAAGCTTCGTCTCTTCTGCGGACTGCTCTTCGTCCCCACCATGGCCCTTCTCGCCGGCCTCCTGTTCGTGGCGCATTTCTCTACCGCCGCCATCCTCAGCCTCCTCACCATTGCCGGCCTTATCCTTCTCCTCGCCATTGCCGCCTTTATGGATCAGGTGGTTCGTCCCTTGCAGACTCTTGCCAACGTCGTAGCCGCATTGCGCGAGGAGGACTATTCCTTTCGCGCTCGTGGAGCCAAGCGTGACGACCCTTTCGGCGACCTCGCCATCGAGATCAATGCGCTCGCAGACATGCATCAGACGCAACGGCTTGGCGCTCTCGAGGCTGCGGCCCTCTTCCGCCGTGTGATTGCCGAGCTTGACGCGCCGGTATTCGCCTTCGATCAGGGCGAGATTCTGCGATTAGTCAATCCAGCGGCAGAGCGCGTGTTCAACCTGGTCGCCGCGCGCGATCTGGGCCGCACGGCGAGAGAACTGAAGCTGGAGATGCTCCTGGACCAGCAGGGCGAAGGCGTCATACTGCTGGACTCGCAGAACCAGGCATCTCGAACGCCCACGCGCTGGCCATCTCGCTCGCCCACGCGCTGGATTGTTCGGCGCAGCGAGTTTCGCCAGCAAGGCGTGCCGCACACGCTGCTCCTCCTCTCCGACGTGAGCGCGGCTCTGCGCGAGGAGGAGCGCATCGCATGGCGTCGGCTGATCCGCGTGCTCGGCCACGAGATCAGCAACTCGCTCGCGCCCATCAAGTCTATCGCCGGCAGCCTGCGCTCGCGCTTGCCGCAGAGCGGAGTCGCTGTCAATGGATCTCTCCCGGACTTCGACCGCGGTCTCGGAGTCATCGAGAGCCGCGCCGAATCATTGAATAGATTTGTGCAGGCCTATCGGCAGCTTGCGCAGCTTCCAGCTCCCACGATGCGACGCATCCCGGTGCGTCCGCTACTTGAGCGCGTAGTGAGCCTGGAGACGCGGCTTGAGATCACATTCGCCGATGCTCCTGACGTCGACGTTTTTGTGGATGCAGACCAGATGGAGCAGTTGCTGATCAACCTGGTGCGCAACGGAGTGGAAGCCGCCTGCAGCGCGCGCGAGGATGCGATGGCCGCCGGACTGGCGCACGAAGAGCCCGCGGTCACCATGCGCTGCAGGATCGTGGCGGATTTTCTCTCCGTCGCGATCGAAGATAACGGACCAGGCCTCACGAATCCCGCGAATTTATTCGTGCCATTTTACACAACCAAGAAGAGCGGCAGCGGTGTTGGTCTTGTGCTCGCCCGCCAGATCGCCGAGGCGCACGGCGGCACTCTCGAGTTGCGCAATCGCATCGACACTCACGGCTGCGAGGCGGAGCTACGCATTCCTCTGGCCCAGCGCACCGAAGAAGAGAGCGAACAGATGACGGTGCGTTAACGGCTCCTTGAGGCACCCTCCGGTACCATAGGGACACTCATAATTTCTTAGCGGCGATGCCGTTTGGGTGGGGTACAGAAAGGTGTCTGAATTCGTGTCGAATTTGAAGGTAGCCATCCTTGGTTTCGGAACCGTGGGCAGTTCGGTCGCGCGAATCCTCGGTGACCTGAAGCCGCAGGGCATCGAGCTCACGCACATCTACAACCGCAACGTGGCGCGCAAGAGGGCGGACTGGGTTCAGTCAACCGTGCACTGGACTGAAGACTTCGACAGGATTCTCGCCTCTGACACGGATGTGCTCATCGAGCTTGTCGGCGGCCTCGATCCCGCAGGGACATGGGTACGCCGCGCACTCGAAGGGGGCAAGTCAGTGGTGACGGCGAACAAAAAACTGATCTCCTTGCATGGCGTCGAGCTCGAAAAGCTTGCTCGATCGAAGGGCATTCACCTCCGCTACGGAGCCGCGGTCGCCGGCGGCATCCCCGTCATTCCCGGTCTCCAGCAGGGCCTCGCGGGCGACCAGGTTACGCGCATCGAAGGCATCCTCAACGGGACCTGCAACTTCATTCTGAGCAAGATGGAGGAAGGCGCGGAGTTTCCCGACGTGCTCAAGGAAGCTCAGGCGCTGGGGTACGCCGAGGCCGATCCCACCGAAGATGTGGACGGCTACGACGCCCGTGCCAAGCTCGTGATTCTCTCCCGGCTGGCTCTGCGCGCCGATGTCCCTCCCGAGGAGATCCCCTGCCGCTCGATTCGAGAAGTCGGAGCCATTGACTTCGCGTACGCCCGTGAGCTCGGCTGCACGATCCGCCAGATCGCCCGCGCCGAACTACGCGCTGAGTCCGGAAATGGAGACGTGCTCGCCAGCGTTGGTCCCATGCTTGTCCCGAAAGCATCGCCTCTGGCCTGGTCGCGCGGCACCGAGAACACTGTGCTGGTTGGCGGCCGCTACGGCGGCGATGTAGTCTTTTCCGGACACGGTGCCGGCGGCCATCCGACCGCTGTGGCAGTTGTATCCGACATCATCGGCATCGCGCACGGCTCGCGCGCAGTGGAGTTGCCGAGCAGAAGGACAGCGATCGGCGGAGAGTTTCTGCTGCGGCACTTTATACGATTCCTCGTATGCGACCAGCCGGGCATCATCGCCGAGATAGCCCTGGCCCTGGCTGAGCAGGAAATCAACATCCACGCCATCTTTCAAAAGCCCGGCTTTGAGAGAAGCAATCTGCCCTTTGTCGTCACGGTTGAACCGTGCGCCGCTTCTGCGCTGCAGCGCGCACTCGCGCGCATCGGCAAGATGAGCTGCCTGCTCGAGAAGCCCTTCGACCTGCAGATCCTCGAGCCGGAAGACAGCCATTAGGAATTAGCGATTCGTTTTCGCGAACGTTCGCAATCCATGTTAACTTTCCGGCTCGGTGGCGTTGCCGTGCTAATGGCTAATGGCTAATGGCTAAGGGCTAAGGGCTCTCTTTAGTTGTGTCCCAGCACTGGATGCGGCTCATAGGGCTCTTCAAGCGCCTTGATCTCTTCTGCATCAAGATGCAGATCAAGCGCATTGAGCGCATCGTCGAGATGATGCATCTTGCTCGCCCCAACAATTGGAGCCGTGATCTCGGGCTTTGACAGCATCCATGCGAGCGCCACCTGCGCGTTGCTCACGCCGCGTTTCTTCGCGATCTCCGTTACGCGCTCCACCACCGTGAAGTCCGAATCCCGGTAGTACAGACCCTTGGCATAATCGTCAGTCTTGGCGCGGACTGTGTCACCGAAGTCCTGCTTCGACCGGTTTCCAGCGAGAAAACCCCTTGCCAGTGGACTCCAGGGAATGAGTCCGACGCCCTCTGCGCGGCATAGAGGAATCATCTCGCGCTCTTCCTCGCGGTAGACAAGGTTGTAATGGTTCTGCATGGTCACGAATCGCGCCAGCCCCCGTTCATCCGACACGTGCAGCATTTTCTGGAACTGCCAGGCGTACATCGACGAGGCTCCGATGTATAGCGCTTTGCCGGCACGGACAACATCATTTAGCGCTTCGAGAGTCTCTTCGATCGGCGTGGCCGGGTCAAAGCGGTGAATCTGGTAAAGATCGACATAATCCGTTCCCAGCCGCCGCAGGCTGTCGTCAATCGCATGCATGATGTGCTTGCGCGACAGGCCCCGCTGGTTCGGATCGTCTCCCATAGCATTGAAAACCTTCGTCGCGATGACGACCTTATCCCGTGAAGGCCCAAAGTCCTTCAGCGCCCGGCCCAGCACCTCTTCGCTCGCACCCAGCGAGTACATGTCCGCCGTGTCAAAGAAATTAATGCCTGTTTCAAGCGCATGCTGGATAAATGGCCGGCTCTCCGCTTCTTCAAGTACCCATTCGCGCCACTTCTTCGAACCATAGGTCATGGTGCCCAGGCAGATGCGCGAGACCTTCAGGCCGGTCGAGCCGAGATTGACGTATTGCATTGGCTGCTCCTCGTTGGAACTCTCACTTTCGATGCTGTTAGGCCGCCGCGGGCTTCAAGGGGATGAAATGGGTTCTCGTCCCGGCCCGAAGCCTTTGCCCGCTCCTCTCGCAATTTAAAGTGGAACTCTTCCTCAACGTCGAGTTACAGTTTCCTGCATGAAACGATTGACTCTCTTGGCGATCATCCTCATTCTGCTGTTGCCGGTTGGGAACCCTCCGCCCCTTCAAGCCTCCCTGGAAACGCCCATTTTTGACGTGGTGCGGCCTACCGTCCTTGCCTTCTTCAGGCCCGCTTCGCACATGAATGATACCGGCAGTAGTGCGAACGACACGCTGAGCGACTTCCAGGTTTATCTGAACAAGGCAAAATATCCCCTTCAAAGGTCGGGAATTGACGTTCAGGAAATCTACGCGCGCTCGTTCAAGGTCCGCATCGGCACGACGATCACGACATACCAGACGAGGAAGATCGGCATTGGATATTACATGGTGTCCCCAGGTAAAAAGCCGCGCATTGAGTATGGGCTGCTGAACGACACCGACCTCATCAGCGTTGCCGACGAGTATTTTGGCGTCAATGCAAAGTAATCATCCGCTCGATCGGCGCTGTGCACCTTAGGCCGTCTTCCGCTTCTTCGCCGCGCGCCCCGTGGATTCCCGCACGATCAGTTCTGGCTGCATCACCATCTCCGCCGGAGATTCCTGCTGCGGATTCGCAATCAGATCCAGCAGCACCTTTGCGCCCTCGCTTCCCATCTGCCGCAGCGGCTGGCGGACAGTGGTGATGCTGGGCTTCTGATACGCCGCGCTGATGATGTCGTCGAATCCGACCACCGAGATGTCTTCAGGAACGCGTAGACCGGCATCGTGAATGGCGCGAACGACGCCGATCGCCGAAATATCGTTGAAGCAGAAAATCGAGGTGAAGTCGCGCGTCCTGCTCAGAAGCTCACTCATCGGTTCATATCCAACCTGTGGAGACCAGCTGTCGGCGGCAAGCTGGATGCAAAGCTCAGGGCACACTTCGATCGCAAGCTTGCGAGCCATCTGCAGAATGCCTCGCCACCGGTATTCTGTGTCCGGAATGATATCCGGTCCTTTCATGAATGCAATGCGGCGATGTCCCAGATCGTGAAGATGAGTGAGCGCAAGGGCAGCCGCTCTCTTGTGATCGAGAACGACGTTCGTCACTCCCGGTGCATTGTTATGCGCCGAGATAGCCACCGTGGGCAGAGGGTTGTGTTCTTCCGCCGGCGTGTTCAGCAAGAGAAAACCGTCTACGGCGCGCTCGGTGAGCATGCGCGGATACTGCTCCATAAGATCAGGTTTCCAGTAATGACTCGCAGCGAAGTAGAAGTAGTGCGAACGCAGGAGGAATTCCTCAACGCCCTGCATCACCAGGGTGAAATAGCCTTCGCTCAGGTCCGGAGCAATCACGCCGATCGACATGCTGCGGCTGCGGCGCAACGATCTGGCAAAGTAATTCGGCCGGTATTGAAACTTGCGCGCTGCCTCAAACACCCTCTCTCGCGTGTGTGCCGGGATCGACCTGGCGGCAGGTGAATCGTTCAGTACCAGCGAAATCGTTGTCTGCGATAGTTGCAGGATTTCCGACAGCCGCCGCAGATTGATGGGACCATTTTCTGCGGGCGGATCCGGCTTTGCCTTACTCATAGGCGAAGTTGTAGCACGTCGTGAGCTAAATACGTAGAAAAAATCTCCCGGAGTTGCCTCGAGCTAAAGCGATTTTTTACGGCGGATGTCAGGCGATGCCGACTTCCTCGCAGCCGCCGAAGATCTTATGGTGGGGCGCGGTCTGATCCGGTGGTGATTCGCCGATAAATAATTAAATTAATAGTTCACGACACGAATAAAATGTCGATCACATTGAAAGTGTAGCATTTGCCTGACAACCATAGGCATACGGGCGAGACAAGGATATAAATAATCTATTTTTCCTCTTGACGAAAATTAAATCGTTCGAGTATTGTACGGGTCACGAATAATAGTTTGCCTTATTTGCAGACTGGAAGGTTCTGGCCTGGCTTCATCGATACATTCGCTCCTTGAGCGTCGCCCGCAAGAGCGGCACGCCGCCTTTTGACACGGCATTCATCGATGGCACCGTGGGATTCCGGCGCCATACCCAGGGACACACGGATACCCCCGAGTGGCCCGTCTTCGTGACGTTTGCCTCGAAGTACCTCAACGATGTGCGGCCAGTCATAACGCCGGGACAGAGTTTTTAGCTGTCGTCGCCTTGGTCGGACATTGTGGGCAAAGTAAAGGGAACACCCGGCGGTGGCGGCCCGCTGCAGAACTGGCAGATCAAGGGTGGCAATGGAAGCCTATATCTTCGACATAGACCAGAAGACCGGCTTAATCACCGTTGCCGACCGCGGCAGGCTCGATCCCGGCACGTACAGCCTCACGTTGATGGCCAGCGACGGAATCCTGCCCAGCCATGATCAGACGGTCACGATTACCGTGCACAGATAGACTGGATAATCGTAACTGTCTTAATAACGATTGCAATTCTTGCATCTGCGGGCGGCGAAGTTGCTACGCGCCGTCCGGAGAAGCAGTTTCTTACTGCAGAGAGAAGATGCTTCTTCAGGCGATGCTGACTTCCTGGTAGGCGCCGAAGACATTCTTGAGCGCGCCCGCGATCTCGCCCACGGTCGCGTAGGCGTGCACGCAGTCGAGCAGATAAGGCATCGTATTCGCGCTTGAGACGCCGCTATCCGTGGCTTGCGGCTCATGCTCGGCAGCGCGGCAAAGAGCGTCCAGAGCGCGCCGGACGGCATCGTTTGAGCGCTCGGCACGCAGCCTGTGTAACTTTTTCGTTTGCGCCTCTCGGACGGATTCGTCGATATAGAGGATCTCCTGCGGCTGCTCGTCTACGGCATAATCGTTGACGCCGACAATAATTTTCTCGCGGGCTTCGACCGCCCGCTGATACGCATAGCTTGCGTCCGCAATTTCTTTCTGCGGAAACCCCTGCTCGATCGCTTTCACCATGCCGCCCAGGGCATCGAGCTTTTTGAAGTACTCAAATGCGCTCTGTTCCATATCCAAAGTCAGGCGTTCAACAAAGTACGATCCGCCCAGCGGATCGGCAACCTCCGCCAAGCCCGATTCGTAGGCAAGAATTTGTTGCGTCCTCAACGCGATCCGCGCCGCATCCTCCGTGGGCAGGGCAAGCGCCTCGTCGAAGCCGTCCGTGTGCAGCGACTGCGTTCCTCCAAGCACTGCCGCCAGGGCCTGAATAGCCACCCGGGCGATATTGTTCTTTGGCTGCTGTGCCGTCAACGACACCCCAGCGGTCTGCGTGTGAAAGCGCATCCAGTGCGATCGCGGATTCTGCGCCTTGAAGCGCTCCGTCATGATCCGGTACCAGACCTTGCGCGCCGCGCGGAACTTCGCGATCTCCTCAAAGAAGTCATTATGCGAGTTGAAGAAGAAGCTCAGCCGCGGCGCGAAGTCATCGACATTTAAGCCCCGTCGCAGAGCCCACTCGACATACTCCACGCCGTCATAAACCGTGAATGCCAGTTCCTGCAGCGCCGTCGATCCCGCCTCGCGGATGTGGTATCCGGAGATTGAGATCGGATTGAACCGCGGTGTGAAGAGTGCGCCGAATTCCAGCGTGTCGACGACCAGGCGCATCGACGGCGCTGGCGGATAAAGGTACTCCTTCTGCGCGATGTACTCTTTGAGAATGTCGTTCTGCAGCGTCCCGGCAAGGCGTTTCCACTCCGCACCCTGGCTCTCCGCGACTGCAAGATACATCGCCCATAAAATGCTCGCCGGCGAGTTGATCGTCATCGAGACAGAAGTCTGCTCAAGATCGATTCCGGAGAACAGCGTCTCCATGTCTTCGAGAGAGTCAATCGCCACGCCGCATTTGCCCACCTCGCCTTCGCTCTCGGCATCGTCGGAATCGCAGCCCATCAGGGTCGGCAGATCAAACGCCACCGAAAGCCCGCTGCCTCCGTTGGCCAGCAGATATTTGTAACGGAGATTGGTTTCTTCCGGGCTGGCGAATCCCGAGAACTGGCGCATCGTCCAGAGCTTGCCGCGGTAGCCGCTCACGTGAATGCCGCGCGTGTAGGGCGGCTCGCCGGGCCGCGCCTCTTCCAGCGTCTCCGGCACGTCGGCCTCGGTATACAGTCGCCTGACCTCGGTTCCGGAAACCGTCGTGAAACGAGTTTTGCCATCCTTATCGAGATTGACACCCGTCGCCGCGCCAATCGGTCGCTCGGGAGATTTTTCGAGCGCGGGGCGCAAAGTTTGTTTCTCCCAGCGCAGTTCCTGCGGTGACGGAGAACGGCCCTGAGTGAATTCCTCGGTTTGCGGCTTGTCCGGTGTTTTGGCCATAGAAAAATCTCAATCGAAGTCATCGCCATCGGCATCATCGCCGATAGGCTGGCCGGGCGGGGCCTCTATTGCTGGAGGGGTTTTGAATTTGGCCTGGTTTTTTTCAAAGCTGGCGATCTTATCCACCGCGGCTGAGTAGTGGGCTTTCAGGTCTACAGACAGGCTTGTGGCGTTGCTCTGGCCTTTCAGCCAGTCCTTCAGCTCTTCCGCTTCCGCTCGGGCCTGGGCTTTGGCTTGTTCGGACGCTTCGGTGCTGGCGGCCAACATAAGCAGGTGGTCGAGGGTCGCATCTTCCACGGTGAGCTGGGTGAGTCCTTCCAGTCCCGTCTGGCGCGGGGCATACCAGGTACTTTTCAGGGTTGCTTCAATCACGGTGTCCAGACCGGGAAGGCCGGGCTCGCGCTCTTTGTATTCCACAAGCCTCGTGGCCCGTGCTGGCTCAAAGAGAAGTTCCAGTGTCAGATTGGCGGCCGACTCCACCGCTCCTTCAGGATCGAAAGTAACGCCGGTTCTGCCTGGAAAGGACTCCTGCGTGCGCTCGTAGCCGATCGGTCGTGGGGGAAGAATGTTAAGCAAAGAATCAGGCAGGGTGAGGGTTGCAGGGTCGAGTGTTTTAAGGACGGCGGCCAGCGCTTGCTGCTGGGCTGCAGCAGGAACAATTTCGGTGACAAGCTGGCCGTCCCCCCGCAACGCGAAGCGGTAATCGAGACCGCCGATCTCCTTGGCAGCGGCCTGCGTCTGGTATCGGTGCAGCAAGTAGAGAGGGACAAGCGTGTCCTCAAGCTGCGACATGGGCTCCCCGGGCTGAATGGCGTTTTCACCGAAGCTCTTAAGGGCAGCCGCGCGCACTTCGAGGATGCGGTTCAGCTCGGCTGCGGGATCGGGCCCGTTGTCCCATAGGTGAGAATGAGGATGGGCGCTGCCCAACGGGCGCGAGTCTGCATCGCTGATGAAGTAAAGGCCGCGACCGGTCGCCTTGCGCAGGATGCCGTCGAGCTGGCCGTGTTCGTCGCTTCCCGCGGAAAACTGGCTATATCCATACTCAATGGCAACCTTGTCCCATTCGCCGATACCGGTGGTGTAGGCATGGGAAAGATCGGGCCGTCCATGCGCATCCAGCGTGATCCACGGATGCGGGTAGTCCATGACCGACGTGCCCGGAGCGATGCTGCTGGCGGCGAAATTATGCGCGAGTCCGAGGGTGTGGCCTACCTCGTGCGCGGCGAGCTGGCGGATGCGCGCGAGCACCATCTCTCGCATCTTGTCCGAAATGGATTTGCCTTGCACATACGGCGAGAGCAGGGCCTCGGCGATCATATAATCCTGTCTCGCGCGCAGCGAGCCCAGCGTGACCTGGCCTTTGATAATCTCGCCGGTTCGCGGATCGACGACGCTCGCGCCATAAGACCAGCCGCGCGTCGAGCGATGCACCCACTGGATCACGTTGTAGCGGAGGTCCATCGGGTCAGCGCCCTCGGGCAGCACTTCGACCCGGAAGGCATTACGGTATCCCGCTGCTTCGAAAGCCTGATTCCACCAGCTCGCCCCTTCCACCAGCGCGCTGCGGATCGGCTCGGGCGCGCCGCGGTCGACGTAATAAACGATAGGCTTTACAGGGTCGCTAATTGCCGCGGAGGGGTCTTTCTTTTCGAGCCTGTGGCGGATGATGAGGTGGACGTCCATCGGCTCGCCGAGAGGCGCCGAGTAGTCGCGGTAGGTAAGCGGGAAGTAGCCGGCACGGGGGTCGAAGGCCCTTGGGTGGTAGTTGTCATCCGGAAGGCTGACCAGCGAAGTATGCTCTTCAACTGTGACTGCGTGTGGATCAGGAGTGACGGTGCCAACCAGCGTGCCGGTGACGAGTCCATGGGGCGCGAAGGTCAGGATGGCCTGCACTTCTGTGTTGAGGGGAAAATTCTTTGTATCCTCTTGAACAATGGCAGAGCGGCTCAGATCGAGCACATAATCGCCCTGCTTCTCACGCTGCAGCCGCTCTGCGACTTCGTGTGCGTCGCGGAGAAAGAAATTGGTCGCGTCGACCAGGACCTTATCGCCTTCTTCGGCCTCGACAGTAAATCCCCATAGCACCGAGCGCGCAAAGGACTGCTCGACATCGAGCTGTTCTTCCGGAGCTTTCGCGCTGGAGCGGTACATCAGATTCCGCTCCACCAGCAGCACCTTCGATCCGCTGCGGTAGAAGCGCACCACGCGCCCCAGTCCGAGTTGTCCGCGATCGAGGCCCAGATCATTCGAGCCAAGCCCATAGGGGAGAGAATCGAGCAGCAGGAAGTCCTTGTTGAAGCTTCCAATTTCAAGGTAAAGCTTGCCGGATTTCGCGTCCCAGTCGAGAGGGAAGAGGCCGTCCATGCGCCTCATTCCGGCGAGCTTCTTTGTGAGGGAGCCCTCGCCGATAGCGGCCGGTTGGGCAGCCTGTCCATTCAGAGCTGCAGCGGGAATGGAAACGAGAGCGGCGAAAGCGAGAGTGGCGGGCAAAAGGAGTTTTGACATGAATCGTCCTTGCAAATGACAGCGGCGCCGATAAATGCGATGGTGAAGGATTTACTCGAGCACGACCGACCCTTCCCCCAACTGCTCATTGATCAGCCTTGCTACCAGTGGCTTCAGCGTCAGCGAATCCTTCGGAAATATAAAGTCGTTCTCCGCCTCCGACCAGTCGAGCTTAAAGCTCGTCGACAACGCGGAGATCCAGATCTGACGCACCGGCGTGTTTGGCGTGATGACGAACTTTGCCGGCGGATCTTCGAACACGATATTCAGGACGCTATTCTGCTCTTCAACTTCGAAGCCGCCGTCCTCTTCGGCTTCGATCAGACTTTTCTTGAGAGACTCAATGGCGTTGTCTGCGTTCCGGCGAAATGCTAGTTCATCCAGCATGGTTCAAGTGTAGCAATCGTGTGGCGACTGGCCATCCTGGCGGCATCTAATTGCATGAAAAGCATCTATTGTGTCGCGCGAAGTCCTGAAACGAACCACTGCGGTAACCAAAGCGGGAAACAGCTGCACATTTTTCGCTGCATTTAACAACACCCTCGCATTCTCTTCAGCAAAACTGTGGGATGCTGTGCGCAGGATCGACCACATTCAGGAGGCAATACGCATCATGCACCGCGCATCGTTCGTAGCCGTTCTGCTTGGTCTTGGCCTGCTGGCGCAGGCGCAGGATAAGACGCCGATTCAGCCCGCCCAGAAGCTCGCCGAGGAAGTAATTTACAACGAATTGCACGACCGGGAATGCGACAGCTTCTGGCGATACCGCAGCTATCGCGTCTCCGGCTCGCAGAACATCGTGCGCGAGCAAGTGGAGACGGCCGAGGGTCCCATCTATCGCGTCATCGAAGATCACGGCAATCCGCTGGACACGGCCGAGCGCAGACGTGAGGATTTGCGGCTCGACGAACTGATCGAGACCCCGGACGCAATGGCACGCATCCGCCAGGATCACGAGCAGGACGAAGAGCGGATGAAAGGCGTAATGGAGATGTTGCCCAGGGCGTTCGTTTTTGAATACGCCGTTCCCCCTCAGGGGGCCGAAGTGCGCCTCTCCTTTCGTCCGAATCCCGCTTTTGTCCCGGACGGCTACGAGGCGCGTATCGTGCATGCCCTCGGCGGAACGCTGATTGTGAATCGGCGCCTCAAGCGCATGATCGATATGAACGGCCGCCTGCTTGACCGTGTCAACTTTGGATACGGCATCCTCGGCCACATAGAAGAGGGAGGTAGCTTCGAGATTCATCGCCAGCAGGTCTCCGAAACCCACTGGAAGACTGACCTCGTCGAAGTTCATATTCAGGGCAGGGTGCTGCTCTTCAAAAACGTCACAAAGGACCAGCGTGAGTCCCGGTCGGACTTTCATCCCGTCCCGCATGACATCAGTCTTTCAGCAGCAAAAAACCTGCTCGATCAGGCCGCGAATCCCAGGCCTCGTGGCAAACCTGGCAAAGAGCGGAAGATAGAGCTCACAGCCCATGCATCGAAGGGTCTCGGCCTCAGTGAGACTCGGGTAACGTTGTCGAGTGCTGCCTCCGGTGCTAATTTTTCGGTGCGGGAAATTTCAGTGCCCCGAGGTGTCAATTATGAGCAGCCTCGCCTTGGATTTGGATCTTCGCCACACGGTCCGTCTTTGTTGGAAGACCCTACGTGGGCAGCAGGCGTTCAAAGCCGTTGCTATCCAGCCGGAAATGATCCCTTGGGGAGACGAGTTTACCGCCAAAGGGCAGATTACCAACACCTGGGCATGCGGCAGCAGTGCCAGCCGGCTTTGCGAACTTCTCGTGGGCGAGCCCCTGGAGAACTACATCACAGCGGCCGACGCGATAAAGCTGTCCGAGCCGAAGCGTGTTGCCGAAGCGATAACCGCGATGAAGAAGGCCGTGGGATGTGTCCTCGTGCGGATCAATATCCTTGAGGGCAACGCCGGCCACTCCTACATTTTTCTGAGTCATCTGCGGGCTGGGCCTGGACTGCTCCTCGGTACTATCTACCAGACGAACGTGGGCTGCCACATGGACAGTGCCTTCGACCTGATGGCCTGGATCAATGATCCCAAGTCAGAAAAAGAGGTCGATCTCGAGGAGCACCTCGCCTCTGTTCAGAAAGAGATGACTCCCGGAGCAAAGCCGGCTGAAGCGTACCAGAAGAATTACATGCTTTCAACCAAACAGCTCATGCCGTCGGAGATCAAAGACCTCGACCAGCCATCCAAAGCCGCCTCATTCGTCTTTATGTGGCGGCTCGTAAAGATGAACGACGCGGTCGAAAGACTGAAAGTTCTGCGCGCGCAACAGAGCGGCGCGGTCAAGTGGCCGGCGGTGAAGCCAGCGCAGGGCTTTCGCAGCGGCGGTTGATGCATTTTCGGAAACGCAGTATCCGAATGGCAATGGTTTCAAGTGACGCGGCCAGCAGGGAGCGGCGACCCGGTCCCAATCACTGAGTGGACACGGTATTTCCGAAAAATGCCTTAGAACGGAATATCGTCGTCGGTAATTTCGGTCGAGTTTACCAGGTCGTCAGAAGGTCCCGAGCTACGCTGGTCATATGAACTGGAGCCGCCGCGATTGTAGCTGCCACTCTCACCGCCGCCCTCGCCTTTACCGGAGAGCAGCACAAGCTCATTCACGATAACCTCAGTGCGGTACTTCTTTTCGCCCGAGGTTTTGTCGTCCCACGAGCGAGTCTGGATCTTGCCCTCGATGTAGAGCTTCGAGCCCTTCTTCACATAATCGCGGACAATCTCCGCCGTGCGCTGGAAAGCGACCAGGTTGTGCCACTCCGTGCGATCGCTCCAGTTGCCGCTTGCGTCTTTAGCGCGGTCAGTGGTGGCCAGCGAAAAGGATGCGACGGTCGTGCCGCTCGCCGCCGCGCGGAATTCGGGGTCTTTGCCTACGTTGCCAAGCAGAATGATCTTGTTGACGCTTCTTGCCATAGTTGCCGATACTCCAGTGGGGTGTTCAGAGAAGAATAACAGGGACAGCCGGGACTGTGCGGTCACGGGAAGTCAGCCAGGTTACCATGGTTCAGAGGAAGTGCTCAGCCGCTTTGGCGTCGCCTCAGATTCCGGTTCCGAAACCACTTCGCCGCACCCAGCGCGAAGAGGAGTGAGCCGAAGGGCAGGCACATCAGCGCGACAATCAGCGCCAGCCAGCCTGAGCTTGTATGCGGTCCCTGCCGCGTGATTCCGCCGAAAACGGTAGCGGTAAGTAGCGCAGCCAGCAGGCCTGCGGCGATGGTCCAGCCGCCGCTTAATAGGAGTTGGCGCGTTCCGTCATCCTTCGGCGTCGCGCCCGGGCGCGGTCCGCCTTTCGCCGCCAGATGCAGCTCTCGCCGGGGCGATCTCCCCAGTTCCTTCTTCGGCTCCTGTTTCATTACCACCTGCATCGTCAAATCCTCAGTGGCAGGCCGCCTGCATTGCATACACGATCACGCCCGTAACCGACACGTACAGCCAGACCGGAAAAGTCCATCGTGCAATCCGTTTGTGTGCCGGGAAGCGCCCTGTCAGCGACAGGAAAAAGGTGATCAGGATGATCGGCAGAGCGATCACCGACAGCACGATATGCGACGCCAGCAGCTTCCAGTAAAACGGCCATAGCGGATTGCCGCGCGGAAACTTCGTCTCACCATGCAGCGTGAAATTGACCAGATACGAAACCAGAAATATCGAAGAAAAGAAGAATGCCGTCAGCATCGCCGCGCGGTGTTTTGGAATCGCGCGCCTCCTTATATAGACAAAACCCGTCAGCAGCGCGATGGTGCTCAGCGCGTTCAGCAGGGCATTCGTTGCCGGCAGAAACAGCAGGTGCGTTCCCGCGACATCGGTCGGCGCATGGAAATACACCAGCCAGCAGATAAATGCGCTGGCCAGGGCGCTCACGGCGATGATCGCCGCTATCGTTGTGCCCGTCGACCCTCTCGATCCAGGGCTCTTCGATTCAATTGTTGCCTGCATTCTTACTTTCCTTTGGCGTTGAGCATGAGCGCGGTGAGCAGCAGCGGCAGGTAGATCACACTTACCTTCAGCAGATCGCGGGCGTACATCTTCGACTCGATCGTCGATCGTGCCCGTGTAATGCGCGCGAAGCGGATCGTGTATCCGAGATAAACCAGTCCCAGCACCGAAGCTGCGGCAGCGTACCAGAGCCCGGCTACATGCAGATACACAGGCAGCAAGCTCGCTGGAATCATCAGTACTGCATAGGTGATCGCCTCGAGCACCGTCGACCAGCCATCCGGCTGCACCACAGGCAGCATGCGGATGCCCGCGCGCCCATAGTCTTCACGATAGAGCCACGCAATCGCCATGAAGTGAGGAAACTGCCAGATAAAGAGAATCGCAAACAACGCCACCGCCGGCCATTCGATGCGTCCACGCGCGGCCGTCCATCCCAGCAGCGGCGGCATCGCCCCGGGGAAAGCCCCGATGAACGTCGCCAGCGTGGTGTAGCGCTTGAGCGGCGTATAAATCGCCACATAGGTGAAAGCCGTGATGAGGCTCAGCGTCCCGGTGACCAGGTTCGTCTCTCGCACCAGCCAGATCGAGCCGAAGGCAATGCACAGCAGGCCCGCGATGATCCCGTGCGCTAGGCCGATGCGTCCCGTGACCATGGGCCGCCGCGATGTGCGGATCATCTTCGCGTCGTGCTTGCGTTCCAGGCACTCGTTCAACGCCGCCGATCCCGCTGAAACCAGCGCGACGCCGAACAGCGCCTCGATCAGTCCCGGCTGAACACTGCTGATCCCCGACTGCATCGATCCCAGGTAGAAACCCGCCCAGGCCGTCATCACCACCATCAGCGTCACGCGTACCTTGAAAAGCTCGCGATAATCGCCGATCCGTGAGGCCGTCTCTCCTGCATTCGAAGTAGTTCTCGACCTGCTCCGCGCCGCAGGCTGTTCCGCCGCAGCCGCAGCAATCTCCGGCTCAGCAGTCAGCAGGGGGGAGACCTGTACTTCGGCTAGCTGTGGTGAGGGGTTCACACTTCATCATAACAATGCGAGGCCATTCGTTTGCGGCGGCCTACTCGATTTTGCTCAGCGGCTTTGCTTCGGAGATGATCGGCTCCGGCTGCACAAGATATTCGTTGAGCAGCACAGCGACCAGGACCGCTGTCGGCACGGCCACCATAGCACCCACAATGCCGGCCAGCGAAGCGCCCAGCATCAGTGCGATGAGGACAGCCAGACCGACCAGATCCACGCTATGTTTCATAATGCGCGGCGTGAGGTATGAGGTCTCAACCTGTGCATATATGGCATAGAAGATCAGGACTCCGGCCACACGCCCCCAGGAGTCGATGGCTGCAACCATTACAACCAGTATCATCGAGATGATCGCGCCGGCAATCGGGATCAGATTAAACAGCCCCATCAGGACACCAAGCGCATACGCGTAGCGAACATGCAGGAACAGGAACACGATCATGCTGCTGAGGCCCAACACCAGCATCAGCGATCCCTGGCCAAGCAGCCACTTTCCCATGCGCACCTCAGCACGCGCCAGCGTGGTATCCAGGCGGGCCCGTTTGTCCACCGGCAGGAACGACAGCACCCAGCGATAGGCGACCTCTCCCTCAAGCAGGAAGTAAATCGTCAGGATGATCCCCGTGATGACGTTGAAGAGCTTGCCCGCCCATGACTTCGCGGAAAAGAAGAGATAGCTGGCCGCGTTCGACGCTATGTCCTGCAATCTGGCATTCAGTGCATTCACATCCACGTGGCTGGAGAGCGGCAGTTTGCGAACGCGCTCGAGCATCTGCGGACCCCGGTAGGGAAGTTCCGCGATGAACTGGCGCATGTCGCGGATCACCGGCGGTAGCGCCACGAAAAAAAAGAGCGTCGCTGTCCCAGCCACGACAAACAACAGAATGAAGATCGCCGAACCCCGGCCCGGATTCCATTTTCCGATGCGCAGCCTCATGATGCCGCGCATGACCGGCATGAGCACGACAGCGAATAGCGCGCTGACGTAGACAATTTCCAGCACGTCGATCACATGCCACGCCGTGAACAGGGCCAGCGCAACGGCGAAAGCAAATAGAATGTTTCCGCGCACGGCCTTCTGGCGGCGCGATCGCGCACTCGACGCTCTGCTCTCGCGCGCGAGCAACTCCTTCGTGAGGACAGATTTGGTTTCGGTTTCGCTCATGGCATGATCACACTTTGCTTTCGTGAATCGTCGGGGGAAGTGCGACGCAGCGATTGCCCAGAGTTCCAAGCAGGATATCGGCCACCGCTTCCGGAGTCAGATCTGTCGTAGCAACCGTGAGGTGTGCCTCGCGATAATGGGGCAGGCGCGCCGCCAGCCTTGCCGCCAGTCGCTTCCGGTCGGCCAGCACGGGGCGCTCCGCAGCCCCCGGCTGCGTGATACACCGCGCCACCATCACTTCAAGAGGAGCTTCGAGGAAGACAATGCATGCATCATCCAGCCGCGCGAGGGCATCTCGCGTGGACTCAGCCTCAACAGCGCCGCCACCCAGGCCCAGTACCAGGTGCTCGCCAAGGCCATGTTCGCGGATGGTTTCCGTCTCAAGGGCACGAAAGGCCTCTTCGCCCTGCCGGGTAAATATTTGTGCAATGGTCGTCCCGGTGCGTGCTTCGATGATGGCGTCAGTATCCAGAAATCGCCAGCCGAGCCTCTGTGCAAGCAGCGGCCCGATCGTGGACTTGCCCGCGCCCATGAAGCCGGTAAGAACAATACGTCGAACCGTTTCTGGCAGATGTGTCTCCGTCCCCATGCGTTGTACGCATTATAAGGACGCGAGCGGTTATCTCCCCGCGGAAGGAGCCGGGGACGGGCCACTGTTGTTTTGGCCGGGCTCGCTGCGGATGGCTGCGCGGATGTTGTCCCAGACGCCCGGGCTGGGGTCGTGGATTGGCAGAAGCAGCTTTGCCTGCTGGGCGATATATTCCAGGTCGCGCACGAGAGCGGTGCAGTTCTCGCAGGTCTTTAAATGTTCTTCGGCGCTTAGGTCTGCATGCGTCTCGAACAGTTCAGGCAGTCGATCTTGAAAATCGGCACAATTCATATCGGTTCCGCGTGGGCGCGTGTCTGTCATACGGCGCTCTCTTTCCGCTGTCCGGTGCGGAGCAGGTCGCGTAATTTCATCCGTGCCTTGTGAAGTTGAGATTTGCTGTTTCCGATGGAACAGGAAAGCATATCGGCAATCTCGTTATGTTCATAACCTTCCACATCGTGAAGCACGAAGACCAGGCGATAGCCCGGCGGAAGATCCTCGATCGCTCTTTCCAGAGTAACGCGGTCGATGGAGCCGGAGAGCTGTAAATCGCGACTGCCAAAGTCCTTGCGCGGACCGTCATCCTGCGTTGGCTCCAGAGCCTCTTCGAGCGAAATTTGCGGAAGACCCTTCTTACGCAGGTGCATCAGCACTACGTTCACGGCCAGCCGGTGCAGCCAGGTGGAGAACGCCGAGTCGCCCCGGAAGGTGCCGATCTTGCGGTAGAGCTGCAGGAAGGCGTCCTGCGTGAGATCCTCGGCCGCTGCCACGTTGCCCAGCATGCGCAGGCACAGCGAGTACACGCGCCGTTTGTGCAACGCGTAGAGGGTTTCAAACGCTTGTTCGTCTCCCGCCTGCGCTGCGGCGATCGCTTCGGCTTCGCCGGCAATCGGCGGATTCCTTCTCAGGTGCTGGTGGGCAGGCTTCTGCTGGGTCTGTCCAGCGCTCATCAAGTCATCCTTTGCTCGTGTGGGAATTCCATGAATCGCGACTTCGGGCATTCCAGCGACCAATCTTTGCGACGTCGTCATCATGTGTGATCGAAAAGTCTCGAATGTTCAGGCAATATCTAGCATTTGAGCTCTCGGGGAGCCAAAAGGTTGCTCCAAACCGGCATGATCCCAATTCTTTCCACAAGTTCAGGAGCCAATATACCGCGCATACAGTGTCCGGGCCACGGCCGTGTCCGTCGTGCCCTGAATAATCGCGCGCCCGTCGGCAAATAACGTAAGGGTGTGTTCGCCGCGCTCAAAGCGCAGCAGCATGTCGTTGAACCGCACGCGTCCATGTGGTCTTAGCCGCTCTTCCAGTTCGTTGAAGTCGACCGGTCGGCTATGTTCATGAATCTGCACGGAATTTCGCCCGCAAAACGTAATGTGCGGACGCCCCTCACCTCTCAAGTGCCGGAAATTGCGCTGCTGGCAGACTTCGCAGTCGGCTCGCGGCTTGTCCGCCAAAACCGCCGACCACTCATTCGTCCACAGATCGCAGGAGAGCAGCTTGCGCCGCAGCCGGTCATGCGCGCCCGTAATCATCTTGATCGCCTCCGTCACGGCCAGCGACGCTGCCAGGTTCACCGCGGAGTTCAGAATGCCCGCCGTGTCGCAGGTTTCCACCGTTCCTGTTGGCGGTGCCGGAAAGACGCAGGCGAGACAGGCAGTCTCCCCGGGCAGGATATTCATGGTGATGGCGTATGCGCCCACCGCCGCCGAGTAAATCCACGGCATTTTTCGCTCTACCGCGTAGTCATTCAGCAGATAGCGCGTTTCGAAATTGTCAGTGGCGTCGAGAATAACCTCCACGCCCGCCAGCAGCTCGTGAATATTCCCCGGCGTCAGGTCCGCGATAAGCGCGTTCACCGCCACCTCGCTGTTGAAGAGCGCGATCTTCCGCCTCGCCGCCTCCGCCTTAGGCAGAGATTCCCTCGCATCGGCCTCATCGAACAGCACCTGCCGCTGCAGGTTGCTCTCCTCGACAAAATCCCGGTCTACAAGGGTCAGCGTGCCAACCCCGGCGCGCGCCAGCAGGCTTGCCGCCGCCGCTCCGGTAGCTCCGCAGCCGACAAGGGCAACGTGCGCCGCCCGCAGCCGTTCCTGTCCCGCCTCGCCAATCCCGGCAAAGAGAACCTGGCGTGAGTACCGCTCAGATGCGGCTTCGGTTTTGGAGAGCGTCGCCATTCGTCCAGGCTCTAGTATAGGAGTCGCAACGGATTACCGCCCGAGCCCGAAACGAAGGCCTTGTGCTCCCCCGAAGAGGTCGCATCTAATCGGGTGCTGGCATTAAGGTTGGTACATGCGCCGAGGGTGTGATCTCAGGAGCAAAGACGAGGGGCTGATTGGCTTTTTCGCGAATACTGGGCCCGCGAATACTGGGCCTGCTGATACTGAGCAACAGGCACAGCGCGGCGCTCTCTCTCGCCGTCGCGCTATCGCTTGCCCTCGGCACATCGGCCCATGTGCACGCTCAGGTCGCGCAACCGAAAACTCCTCCGCCTCCCGCCACTAAGCCGCCCAACACAGCACCGCCCCCATCGTCGGTACCTGAAGCCGCAACCAATAGCCTGCGCGCCTGGGAAGGCCTGAATGTCGAGGCCGTGAATTTTGAAGGCGTGGATCGTCTCCGGCTCGAACCCCTTCCCGCGGAACTGCCGCTGCAGGCCGGCCGTCCCTTAACCTCCGAAAATGTGCGCCAGAGTCTCCGCCGCCTCTACGCCACAGGCCTCTACAAAGGCATAGAGGTAGCGGGCATTCGCAACGGCGACCAGGTGACGATCATCTTCAAGGGTACGGGCACTCTGTTTCTTGGCCGCATCACGGTAGAGGGCCTCAAGAGCGACCGGCTCTCCAGCCAGCTTGTGCACGCGACGCGCCTCAATCCCGGCACGACCTTTTCCGACGCTAAACTTGCTTTGGCCGGCACTGCCGTGACGGCAATGCTCCAGGACAATGGTTATTACGCCGGGACCGTCGCCAATACGACTGCGGTCGATACTCGGGATGGCCAGGTGAATGTGCGTTTCCAGGTGAATTCCGGCAAGCAGGCCCGCATCGGAGACGTCAAAGTTGAGGGCGACTCCGGCATGCCCCTCGAAACCTTTCGCAAGAAAGGCAAGCTCAAGCCGGGTTCGAAGGTGACCCACGACACCGTAGGCCGCGCCCTGACCGGATTGAGAAAGAATTACCAGAAGCAGCAGCGTCTGGAGGCGAATGTCGCCCTCGAGTCCAAGAAGTATCAAAAAGAATCGAATCTGCTCGACTACGCCTTTCAGGCGAATCAGGGCCCGGTTGTCACTATTCGCGTGAACGGCGTGAAGCTGAGCAAGGGCAAGGTGAAGACGCTGGTGCCCGTATACCAGGAGGGTGCCGTCGATGAAGATCTGCTCAATGAGGGAGACCGGCGAATCCGTGATTACTACCAGCGCCAGGGATATTTCGACGTCCGGGTCACCCATCAGAAAACCACCAACGATTCTGTGAGCACCCTGGTGGCATACGACGTGAAGCTCGGCGAACGCCAGAGCGTCAACTCGGTGACCCTCACCGGTAATCATTATTTCGGCAACGACATTCTGCAGCCGCGCCTCGGCGTAACCAAAGCCAACCTCTTCCTGCGCCACGGAATCTACAGCCAGGCGCTGATGCAGGCCGACGTGAACAACATCACCGCGCTCTACCAGAGCAACGGATTCAGCAAGGTGAAGGTCACGCCTGTGATAACCAATCTGGCCAGCAAGACAGCGAACAAAGACCCCGGGCTCTTTGTCACTTACCAGATCGACGAGGGCGTACAGCAGAAGATCGGCCTCTACCAGGTCACGGGTAACAAGCGGATATCCACCGGCGAGTTGAAGCCGCTGCTCAATCTGGAAGCCGGCCAGCCCTATTCGGCGGCCAACATCCTGGGCGATCGCGACGCCATCCTTAACTACTACTTCAAGCACGGCTTCAGCCAGGCGTCCATTGCCATCATGCAGCATCCGGAGTTAACTGACTCCGACATCGTTGACGTGACCATGAACATCACAGAGGGCGACCAGACCTTCGTCAACCGCGTGCTCATCTCCGGATTGCATTTCACCCGTCCCGACACCATCGAGCCCCACGTCCTCCTCCATCCCGGCGACGCCCTCGACCAGTCGGCTCTCTTCGACATGCAGCGCCAGATGTATGACCTCGCCCTCTTCAACGAAGTGAATGCAGTGGTTCAGAATCCGGCCGGCGACGAGGAGCGGAAGAACGTGCTGCTGCAATTTACTGAAGCCAAGCGGTGGGACCTGAGCTACGGCGTCGGCTTCCAGGTGCAGACCGGCAATCCCACCAGCAACTGCCCCAATACTCCGCCCGGGGGAACCGCCTCAACCGAGCCTTGCGGCACCAATGGAAGAACCGGCGGCAGCGCTCTCGTGCAATTCGATGTGTCGCGTATCAATCTCGGCGGGCGCAATCAATCCATCACTCTGCGAACCGCTTACGGCACGCTGGAGCAGCTCGCGTCGCTGGCATACACCAGCCCGCATATCTTCAACAAGCCGAACTTTGATTTTTCCGTCAGCGGCGGCTACACCAACTCGCAGGATGTGACGACCTACGCGGCATCGCGTTTGGAGGCCACCGTTCGGCTGACTCAACGGCCCAGTAAGCCGAACACGTTGATCTATTTCTTTACTTACCGCCGGGTCGTGGTTGACCCCGACAGCGTGCAGCTTCCGCCAGACGAAATTCCCCTTGTCTCCGAGCCGGTCCGCGTCGGCGGACCCGGCTTCACATGGGTTCGTGATACGCGACGTCCCTCGCCGCTTGACGCCGATGGTGGAACTTACACCAGCACCTCCGAGTTCGTCAGCGACAATATTTTCGAGTCGGAGGCGAACTTCAATCGGCTGGATATCACCAATGCCAGCTTCTATGCCTTCGGCAGGAAAAAGTTTGTCCTCGCGCGTTCCACTCGCTTCGGATATGAGCGTTCCTTTGGCCAGGATCAGTACCGTTACATTCCGCTGCCTGAGCGCCTTTATGCCGGTGGCGCGCAATCGCTGCGCGGCTTCGCCATCAACTCCGCCGGTCCGCGCGACTCGCTCACCGGCTTCCCCGTCGGTGGCGCCGGCGCCTTCGTGAACAGTACCGAGCTCCGTCTCCCCAACCCCATGCTGCCCTACTTCGGCAACGCTCTCGGCTTCGTGCTCTTCCACGACACCGGCAACGTCTTCAACAACTCGTCCGACATCTGGCCCAGCGCGATTCGCATCAAGCAACCCCATAGCTGGACCTGCAAAATCCTCGACGAGGAAGCGCAATCGCAGATCACGCGCTCTTCCAGCACCAACCCTACCGGCCTCTGTAGCTTCAACGACTTTTCCCACGCCGTCGGACTGGGCGTGCGCTACCATACCCCGATCGGCCCCCTGCGCTTTGACTTCAGCTATAACCTCAACCCGCCAATCTATCCGGTCATCATCACCTATGGAACCCTCCCCAACGGCCAGCCGATTCCGCCCTATGTCGGCCAGGCCGGACACTTCAACTTCTTCTTCAGCATCGGGCAGGCATTCTGATGAACCGGACTCTCATCATCGCGGCAATCATCATGGCGCTCGTTGCGAGTCCCGCCAGATCGCGTGGCCAGTCTGCGCCCGCTGCAAACCCGCCAGCACCCCAGCAGCCTGTCGTGCTCGATCGGGTCGTCGGCGTCGTCAACGGAGACGTCCTGCTGGAAAGCGATGTAAAGGAAGAACAGCGCTTCGCCGCTCTCGAGCCGTTTTCAGTGCCTCCCGGCACTGATACCCTCAAGCGCGCCGCTCGCCGTCTCGCCAACCGCACTCTCATCCTGCAGCAGATGAAAGAGCAGCAGCTCGGCATCAACATCACCGATGACCAGGTCCGGCAGGCCTTGATGGAGCTGCGCACACATCTGCCGAAATGCCGGCAGGCCCACTGCTCCACTGACGAAGGCTGGAAAACTTTCCTCGCTGCGAACGGCCTGACCGAGGATGAGGTCTTCGCCCATTGGAAGCAGCGCCTCGCCATCCTCAAGTTTATTGACTTGCGCTTCCGCAGCGGCATTCGCATTCCCAACGAGGAGATCGAGGCCTACTACCAGAAGTCCATCCTGCCGGTTTACGAACGCCAGAATGAAAAACCGCCCGCTCTCAGCGAACTCTCGCCGCGCATCGAGGAAATCCTTCTCCAGCAGCACGTCAACGAGCTCTTGCAGGACTGGCTCAATAGCCTCCGCGACGAGGGCAGCGTGCAGATTCTCGATCCCGCATATGGCAGCACCGGTAAACCCGGTGAGGAGGATTAGGTGAGCGTCCCGCCCGATCCCGTTGCCTCCCTGCCGGTCTCTCCGAAGCCCGATCCGCACCACACCCTGTGGCGGCACTGGTGGAAGGTGGGTATCGTCCTGTTCCTGCTGCTGGCGATACTCATCGGCGGCCTGGCCTGGTATGCTGGCAGGCCGCAGTTCGAAAACCGCGTGCGCGAGAAGCTGATTTCGGTGCTGGAAGGCGCGACCGGCGGCCGGGTTGAGCTCGGGGCCTTCCGGTGGCGCATGCGGCGCTTCGAGTTCGAGGCCGACAACCTCACCATCCATGGTCTCGAAGCGCCAAACGACATTCCCTACGCTCACGCCGACCGCATTCTCGTCCGCGTGAAAATCATCTCCTTCCTCACGACCAAGATCGGTCTGAACTACCTGAGGGCCGACCATCCGGTCATCCACATCATCGTTTATCCGGATGGCTCGACCAACCAGCCGCATCCGAGGACCCCGAGCGCCGGGAACAAGCCGGTCACCGACACGCTCTTCGACCTGCAGGTCAACCGCACCGAGTTGAACAACGGCGTTGCCCTCATCGATCAGCAGGCGATTCCGTTCAATCTGGCGGCGAACAACCTCGGCGTGACACTTCAATATCTACCCACTCCTCCCGTCACAACACTGCAGGATCGCTACGTCGGCTCCATTCACATCGAAGACCTCACCGCACGGCGCGGCAAAGCCTCCCCGCTTCACTCCACTCTCGACCTGCAGGCGCAGCTTGGACGAAACGAGGTTACGCTGCAATCCTTCCGCCTGCAGACCGGTCCGTCGCTGCTTCAGGGCAATGCTTCGCTTGAGAACTTCACCCACCCGCAATGGAAGGCCTCTGTCACTGGCAAACTGGACGTTCGCGTCGTTCAGGCGCTCGTCGACATTCCTGGGCTGGAGAAAGGCAACGTCGACATCCAGCTCGCGGGGCAGGGAAGGGAGACCGCCTTCAGCGTCGATGGCCATAGCAACGTTACCGATGGCGCCTACCGCGTCAGCACCGTCCATCTCGTCGGCGTGAATGCAACCACCGCTGTCCACCTTACCCAGGACGAGCTGACTCTCACCGATGCCCACGCGAAGCTCCCCGGGGGAGGCGTCGTGGACGGCAGCCTTCGCATCGTCAATTGGCTCACCTCGGCTCCGCCCCCGCCGGCGAAGCCTTCGCCGCGTCCTGTTTCCGGCCGCAAAACTGCGTCCTCCGTTCCTTCGGTGAAGCAGCAGCAGGGAATCGCCCGCGCCCGCATCAGCGGGATGACCGTGGACTCGATCATGTCGACCGTCGTGCCTCCTGGCGACGCCGACCTTGGCTTCGCCTCCATCGTCAGCGGCCCGGTCACCCTGGACTGGAGGGGAAGTGCCTCCGATTTCGTCATTGGTGCCAAAGTTGTCCTGACGGCGCCTCAGCGGCCTCCGGCTGGACAGGTTCCTCTGAATGGAAGTGTCGATGCGCAGTATCTAAACGACAGTGGCATGGTGAACATTCGCAGTTTCACGGCGCAAACCCCAGCCACGCAGATTGAGGCAAGCGGAGCCCTGGGCGTGTATCCGCTCACGCGCGCGTCGCAGGTGCAGGTTGACCTCATCACCACTAACCTGGCCGAGTTTGACCGTACGCTCAAAACCCTCGGACTCACCGCGCGCGGCAAGACCGGCTCACAAGCCATCCCCATTGCACTGCACGGCCACGCTGAGTTTCACGGGACGGTCGCGCGCAGCATTCTCGCCCCCGACGTCAAAGGGCACCTCAAGGCCACCGACTTCGACTTGGTCTACAGCTCGCCCCCAGAGCAAGCTGTCCCCAGGGAGCAACCCAACGCCAACGAACCCGCTCCGCAGCAAGCCAGCGAATCCACAGGCCCAGCCGAGCACACCATCCATTGGGATTCACTTGACGCAGACGCCGAGTATGCGCCGGAACTCATCTCCGTCCATCAGGCTTCTCTGACGCGCGGTGCGACAGCCGTGCACTTCTCCGGCGAGCTGCACGCGCACCAGATCGGCCCGCGCAACCTGGCCTTTGACGAGGACTCTGCGATTCACCTTGATGCCAACATCCACAACGCTGCGCTCGGCGACATCCTCCAGACCGTCGGCAAGCCGCTGCCCATCACCGGCACGGTGAACCTCCAAATGAAGGCCGCAGGCCAGATCAACAACCTCAGCGGAGGCGGCCATCTCGCTGTGCAGGGAGGCGATATCTATGGAGAGCCCTACCACAGCCTGAACACTGATCTGCGTTTCGCCGGACGCGAGATCGACGCTGCCCATCTCGTTTTCCTTGAGGATGGGGGCAAGCTACAGGGAGACGGCGCGTATAACCTCTCTTCTCAAGCAATACGCTTTTCCGCGCAGGGCACCGGCTTCGAGCTTGCCCATATCCACCGTCTGCAGAATCCCGAATACCCGGTGAGCGGCCTGCTGGCCTTTGAAGCCCACGGTACCGGCACGCTGAAAAATCCCGACATCGAGGCGAATCTTCACCTCACCCGCATCAACATCGCCGATAAAGCATCGGGATACATGGACGCCTCTGCGCACACGCAGGGCACTCAGTTGCTCATGGATCTGAACGCGACTATGACGAATGCTGCCTTTCATGCGCACGCCCAAACGGAGCTGAGAGGCGATTACCAGACCACTGCCAGCCTCACTCTCACCAGTCTCGACGTCGATCCAATTCTGCGGACCCTGAATGTTCGCGGCATAAGCGCCCACTCCTCCATCTCCGGTACCGTTAACGTCGCGGGACCTCTCAGGTATCCCCGCAAACTGAGCGGCGATGCCTCCATCTCGCAGTTGGCGCTTTCCCTTGCCGGCGTTCCGCTCAAAACCGAGGGCCCGTTGCACGCCACGCTGGTCGGCGGGCGCCTGCACCTCGATCCCTTCCACCTCGTTGGCGACGAGACAGACCTGCATGCTCAGGGCTCGGTCGGTGTGCTCGACGGCTCCCGTAGTCTCGACCTGCATGGCAGCGGCTCGATCAATATGAAGCTGGCCCAGACCCTCGACACCGATATCACGGCCTCGGGCCATGTCGACTTCAATGTGGACGCGGTCGGCACCTTCCAGCGCCCCAGCCTCACCGGCAAGGTAAGGTTTACCAACGTTGCCATGGCCCTCCAGGATTTCCCGAACGGTCTCAGCCAGATGAACGGCACATTGTCCTTCGACCAGGACCGCCTCGACGTGCAAAGTCTCACCGCCGTCAGCGGTGGAGGCAAGCTGGTCCTCGGCGGCTTTGTAACCTACCAGCAGGGACTCTACGGGGACCTGACTGCTACCGCCAAGGACGTCCGCATCCGTTATCCACAGGGCGTGAGCTCGATGGCTGACGCCAAGCTGCGCCTTCAGGGAACGCAGAGCTCCCTGCTCCTCAGCGGCAACGTCACCATAACGCGCTTCGTCATCGGCAGCGATCTCGATCTGGCATCCTTCACCTCTTCGAGCACCGTCACCTTGCCCCCCGACCCCAACGCGCCCTCGAACCACCTCCGGCTCGACATTCACATCGTCTCTGCTCCGCAACTCGACTTCCAGAACTCCTATGCCAAGCTGGCCGGAGACGTCGATCTCCGCGTTCGCGGCACTCTTGCCCAACCCTCTCTCCTTGGCCACATCGCCATCACCGAGGGCAGCGCCACCTTCGCCGGAACCAAGTACGAGCTGCAGCGCGGTGACATTTATTTCAACAACCCCGTCCGCATCGACCCGCTGATTGATCTCACCGCCACTGCCCGCGTCGAGGACTACGACATCACTATCGGTCTCAATGGCACGCCCTCGAAGCTCTCGCCGAACTTCCGCTCCGAGCCTCCGTTATCCGAACAGGACATCTTTGCCCTCCTCGCCGTGGGCCGGACGCAGCAAGAACAGCAGATCTATTCCATGCAGCAGCAGCAGGCCGGCGCGAATGCCACAGCGGATACCCTGCTCGGCGGCGCCCTGAACGCGACCGTCAGCAGCCGCATTGAGAAGCTCTTCGGCGGAGGCAGCGTCAAGATCGATCCCAACTATGTCACCGGCACTGGAAACGCCTCCGCCCGCATCACCGTCGAGCAACAGGTTGCCAAGAATGCCACGCTCACCTATGCGACAAACGTGAACTCCACGCAGCAGCAGTTCATCCAGGGCCAGGTGAATCTCACGCGTGATCTTTCCGTGATCGCCGTCCGCGATGAATCCGGCGTCTTCAGCCTCATCCTTAAAATTCGCCGTCGCTATAAATAGTGGCTGGTGAGCTTTTGCCCGTTTGCGATAAGATGGCATCCCACGCAAGTCCTGCCTGCATCCCGTGGGATAAGGAAAAATCAGCTCGCGGTCCGTACATCGCTCGTCGGCGGTGACTTCGGGCTTATGCGGCCATCAAGGGAGGAATTTGAAGTGAGAATCATAATTCGCAGTCTGGTTTCAGTCGTGATGGGATTTCTACTGTTAGGAGGGTCGGCCACTCTGTCGAGGCACTCGGTCGCTGCGGCCCAGTCGGATGACAACAATCTTCGCGCCCAGATCACGAATAAGGCGCTCAATAAATCGCAATTCAAGAATATACAGGTGTCGGTCACCAATGGAGTCGCAAAGCTCACCGGCACGGTAGATACCTTCTATTGGAAAGAAGAGGCGGACAAAAGAGTCCATCGCGTCAAGGGCGTTACCGCCGTCGATAACGAGATTCAAGTTGCCGGCCCCGAGATCTCTGACGCCGATCTGCAGAACAAGCTGGTCAGGGCAATCTCCTATGACCGTGTAGGTTACGGCACCACCGCCTTCAACGCCATCAGCGTGCGCGTCAACAACGGAGTTGTTACCCTCGGCGGCACTGCCTATGGCCCCGTGGACGCCGAATCTGCCGTCGCCGTGGCGTCCAATATGAAAGGCGTCAAGGACGTCATCGACGAGATCTCTGTAGATCCTGTCTCCCCGATGGACGATCGCATTCGCCGCGCCGTCTATCGCGCCGTCTATGGATTCCCGTCGTTGAATCGTTATGCCATTGACCCCGCGCAGCCTATCCGCATCTCCGTCCAGAACGGGAACGTAACTCTCTACGGCGTGGTCGACCGCCAGGCGGACAAGGACGCCGCGGGCATTCGTGCCAACTCAGTTCCCGGCGTCTTCAAGGTGACGAACCTGTTACAGGTTGCAGGCCAGCCGGAGAAATAGCGCGTTCTGAGGAACCTCAGAAGAGCCTCCGCATGGTGCGGGGGCTCTTCCTCTTTGTGTGAGAAGAGCAGTGACAAACGGACCCGGCCACAGGGTCCGCTCTAATGGCTGACGGCTAGTCCCTGTTCCCTAATCCCTGATCCGTGCCTTTACACTCAATGTATGGCCTTTCTTCGCAGCGTGGGCGTCACTCTTGAGATGATCAAGTGGGAGCACTCCATCTTTGCGCTGCCCTTCGCGCTTACCGGCGCGATGCTCGCAGCCGGAGGCTTGCCGCGCCCTGCTCAGCTACTCTGGATCATCGTTTGCATGGTGACCGCGCGCTCTGCGGCCATGGCCTTCAATCGCTGGGCTGATGCCTCGCTCGATGCCGCCAATCCTCGCACCCGTTCCCGCGCCATTCCTGCCGGACTCCTCTCAAAGAGCTTCGTCGCTGGCTTTACCTTTGTGATGGCCGCTCTCTTTGTGCTCGCCGCCGCGCAATTGAACAGGCTCAGCCTGCTGCTGTCCCCTTTGGCTCTGGCCGTTATCCTCGTCTACTCTTACACCAAGCGCTTCACGCGCTGGTCGCATCTCGCGCTGGGTCTCGCGCTTGGAATCGCACCATCCGCGGCCTGGATCGCCGTCCGCGGTTCGCTCGATCCTCGCATCCTCATCCTCACCTGTGCCGTCATGTTCTGGGTGGCGGGATTCGATCTCCTCTACGCCTGCCAGGATGCTACCCACGACTCCACTGCCGATCTCTACAGCGTGCCGTCAACTTTCGGCATCCCGGCCGCTTTTTGGATCGCCCGCGCCATGCATGTCGTCATGCTTCTCCTGCTGGTGTGGCTGATGCGCGTCTTCTCTCTGGGCCCCGCCGCCATGATCGGAGTCGCAGTCGTCGCCGCGCTGCTCCTCTATGAGCACCTGATCGTTTCTCCCAGCGACCTGCGCCGTCTCAACGCCGCCTTCTTCACCATGAACGGCGTGATCTCCGCAGTCTTCTTCATCTTCGTCGCCGCCGATCTGCTGTTGCGCCGCTAAACAAAAAGCCCGCGACGACTTCGCGCGGGCTCTTTTGTCTCTGGGAAAGGGAAATCTCTTTACGCCGGACGGCGCTCCGTGATCCGTTCCTCTTCTTTGTGTTCCTCAATCCGGTCGTTCACGCGATCCTTGATGTTCTGGACACGGTCGGTAAAGCTATCGCGGGCGTCGTTGGCTTGCCGCTCGCTCTCTTTCCGATGGCGCTCCGCTGTCTCATGCGCTGCGTCCTTCACATTGCCCCAGGTCTCTTTCGCCGCGCCCTTCACCTGGTCTGCAACGCCCTGGTTCGCCATCTTTTGGTTACCGACGGCTTCTCCCACCTTCTGCTTCACCTTACCCGTAGCTTGATCGACTTTTCCGCTTACCTGGTCCTTGTTCATAAAAGTACCCCTATGATGTTGCGGCGGATGATCGTGCGCATCCGCCCGTTGTCGTGCGTTGTTGTCAGAGGGCAGCGCGTCTTCCGCTGATGAGCTGGATCAGCAGAACGACCAGCGCCAGCACCAGCAGGATGTGGATATAGGCTCCAACTGCGTGAAAGCTGACCAATCCAACGAGCCACAGAACAAGCAAAATTACGAAGATTGTCCACAGCATGACGTTTATCCCCTCTTCTTTTCTTCTTGGCGATTAACTGCTACGGAGAAGTAGGGTGCATCGCGCGCGAATAGGGTTGCCGTACAATCGAAAATTCGAGGAAAGACGTGTGCTATGAATATCGCTATCCAGGGAGAGCCCGGCTCCTTCAGTCATGAAGCCGCTCTAAAATTCGCGCCTCAGGCAACCATTCTTGCCTGCGCGATATCCCCGGAGGTCTTCTTCGCCGTCGATGATCGTCGCGCCGACGCCGCTGTGATCCCGATCGAGAATTCGCTCGCCGGATCCGTCGTCGAGCACTACGATCTGCTGCTTACCCACGACGTCTCTGTGGAGCGCGAACTGCTTCTGCGCATCCGCCACAACCTCATCGCCGTGCCCGGAACTCGCCTTGAACAGATTCACCGCGTCTATTCACACCCTGTCGCGCTTGCGCAGTGCCGCCGCTTCTTCGAAGAGCACCCGCAAATCGAGGCCATCCCCTACTACGACACCGCCGGCAGCGTAAAGCAGCTCGTGGAGCTGCGCGACCACTCCTCCGCCGGAATCGCCAGCACCCAGGCTGCCCTCCACTATGGCGGAGAGATCCTCGCCACCGGTATCGAAGACAATCCAGAGAACTACACCCGTTTCTTCCTCATTCGCCGCCGCCGCGAAGCCACTGTCGACCCATCCGCCGACAAGGTCAGCCTGGCCTTCACCGTCGAAAACCGCCCCGGAACCCTCGTCGAGGCTCTCCAGGTCTTCGCCGGCCAGGGCACCAACCTTACCCGGATCGAATCCCGCCCGGTGCACGGCCAGCCATGGCATTATGTCTTCTACGCCGACTACCAGCTTTCCAGTCAGCACTCGGCCGACGCTGCCCTCGCCTTGCTGGCCCGTCACTGCTCCATGGTCAAAGAACTCGGCCGGTACCGTTCCGGGCAGAAGGAAACCTGACCGCGGTCAACTCGCGCTTTGGGCTGCCGATGAACTTTGAGTTGGGGAACACGCTCTCCACTCCACCCGTACTGGCATCAAAGGGGTTAGAACGGGCCTCCTGCTGAACAGATTCCCCAGTAAAACTCGGTCTAAGTTATTGAAAATATTAACTAGGCCGATCCTCGTGGATTCTTGCGACCATATTGAATCTGCTGCGTCTAATATCTATTAATTTGATAAGAAGGCACTCAATGGCCAGCGATTTCCTTAGTGAGATTCACCCAGGTACCACCAAGAAGCGCGACGAAAATGGCAGCGGGAAGTCCCTGCCAGTTCTTCCTGTTCGCGATACCGTCTTGTTTCCTCACGCCGTCCTGCCTCTGACAGTCGGCCGTGAAAGCTCTATCCAGCTCATCCAGTCCCTCGGAGACGAGAAGACCATCGTCGTCGTCGCCCAGCGCGATGCGCGCATGGACACCCCGCAGCCCAGCGATCTGTACGCCTATGGCACACTGGCTACCGTCCATAAGGTCGTCAAAATGCCGAACCAGAGCCTCTTCGTCTTCACCGAAGGCACAGAGCGCGTCAAGCTCGGCATCTTCTCGCAGATCGAGCCGTTTATGACCGCCGCAGTCGAGCCGGTCCCGGAGATCGCTCCGCCAAAGGGTCCCGAAATCGAGGCTCTGCAGCGTAACGTCCTCTCTGAGTTCCAGCAGATCGTCACTGCCTCGCCTACGCTCTCCGACGAGCTCCAGACCATCGCCATGAACATCGAAGAGCCGGGGCGCCTGGTCGACTTCATCGCCTCTTCCCTGCCGTTCCTCGCCACAACCGACAAGCAGGAGCTGCTCGAAACCCCCGACGTCACCGCGCGCCTCGAGCGCGTCAACAAGCACCTTGCCAAGGAGCTCGAAGTCCAGCAGCTTCGCAACAAGATCCAGTCCGAAGTACAGGACCAGGTCCAGCAGTCGCAACGCGACTACTACCTGCGTGAGCAGATGAAGGCCATCCAGAAGGAGCTCGGCGATGCCGACGAGGGCCAGAAGGACATCGAAGACCTTCGCGAGAAGATCGAGGCCGCCGGCATGCCCGAAGAGACCAAGAAAGAGGCTCTCAAGGAGCTCAATCGCCTCTCGCGAATGTCGCCCATGGCTGCCGACTACTCGCTCACCCGGAACTACATCGAGTGGCTTGCCGTGCTGCCATGGTCGAAGTCCTCAGGCAGCGAAGTGGATATCGCCAAGGCTAAGCAGATCCTCGATGAGGACCATTACGACCTCAAGAAGGTCAAGGACCGCATCCTCGACTATCTCTCCGTCCGCCGCCTCAAGCCGGACATGAAGGGCCCGATCCTCTGCTTCGTCGGACCTCCCGGCGTCGGCAAAACCTCGCTCGGCCGTAGCATTGCGCGTGCACTCGATCGCAAGTTCCAGCGCATTTCCCTCGGGGGCATGCACGACGAGGCCGAGATCCGCGGCCATCGCCGCACTTACATCGGAGCCCTGCCCGGTCAGATCATCCAGAACCTGCGCCGCGCCGGCACCAACGATCCCGTCTTCATGCTCGACGAGATCGACAAGCTGGGCCGCGACTTCCGCGGCGACCCGTCGTCTGCGCTGCTCGAGACACTTGATCCGGAACAGAACAATACTTTCCGCGACAACTACCTCGACCAGCCCTTCGATCTGTCCAAGGTGCTCTTCATTTGCACCGCGAACCAGCTCGACCCCATCCCTGCGCCGCTGCTTGACCGCATGGAGATCATCGAGCTCCAGGGCTACACGGAAGAAGAGAAGTCGCATATCGCCTTCCGCTACCTCATCCCGCGGCAGACCAAGGAAAACGGCATTCAGGCCGACAACATCGAGTTCCCTGAAGATTCGATCGGCTACATCGTGCGCCACTACACGCGTGAAGCCGGAGTCCGCAAACTCGAGCAGCTCATCGGCACCGTCTGCCGCAAGCAGGCGCGTCGCATTGCCGAGGGCAAGACCGAAAAGCTAGTCGTTACCCGCGAAATCATCCATGAGTTCCTGGGTGGGATCAAGGTTCGCGTCGACACCGAGCTTGCTGAGCGCACCAAGCGTCCCGGGGTGGCCGTTGGTCTTGCGTGGACGCCCGCCGGCGGCGACATCCTCTTCATCGAGGCCAACAAGATGAAGGGCAAGGGCGGCTTCAAGATCACCGGACAGATCGGCGAAGTCATGCAGGAATCCATGCAGGCCGCGCTCACCTGGGTCCGCTCCAACGCCGCTGCACTCGGCCTGACGGAAGACTTCGTCAATGACACGGACATTCACATCCACGTCCCTGCCGGAGCCATCCCCAAGGACGGTCCATCGGCTGGCGTGACCATGGCGACAGTGCTTGTCTCGCTGCTGAGTGACAAGCCGGTTCGCCCGCTCACGGCCATGACCGGCGAGATTACGCTCAGCGGAAACGTGCTGCCCGTGGGCGGCATCAAGGAGAAATTCCTTGCCGCCAAGCGCGCCGGGGTAAAAGACGTGATCCTGCCCGCTGAAAACCGGCAGAACGTAGAAGAGGACCTGATGCCCGAGCAAATCGCCGGCGTCAACATCCACTATGCCAGCCGTATCGAAGATGTACTCGCCGTCGCGCTGCCCAAAACAGCCGCCGACGAGCAGAAGGACGAACAGGTTAGGGAAGAAGTCCTCGAGCACGCCACTGCCTAAGCCATCACCCAAAATAAACAGGCCGCGCGGAAAACCATCCGTGCGGCCATAATTGTTTTAGCCTTTCCTGAGCCCTGAGCCCTGAGCCCTGAGCCCTGAGCCCTGAGCCCTGAGCCCTGAGCCCTGAGCCCTGAGCCCTGAGCCCTGAGCCCTGACTTTCATGCTCACCATCGGCCATTCCACGCTGCCCATCGACACATTCCTCGCGATCCTCCGCGAGAACGGCGTTCAGACCCTGGCCGACATCCGTACCATCCCCAAGTCCCGCCACAATCCGCAGTTCGCTCAGGAGAATCTCTCCCGCTCCGTCGCCGCCGCCGGCATAGAATACCGCTGGCACCGCGCTCTCGGAGGTCTGCGCCATCCGCACAAGGATTCCGTCAACACTGGCTGGCGCAACACCAGTTTTCGCGGATATGCGGATTACATGCAGACGCCGGACTTCTCCGCCGCCATCACCGGCCTGCTCGACTCAGTCCCTCACGACCGCACCGTGATTATGTGCGCCGAAGCTGTTCCCTGGCGCTGCCACCGCTCTCTGGTCGCCGACGACCTCACCGTGCGCGGCATCCTCGTCGAGCACATCTACTACGACGCCAAAGGACACAGCCGCCGCGAGCCACACCGCCTCACGCCATTTCTCCGCGTTCAGAACCAGCGCCTCTGGTATCCCGCCGAGGACGATCTATTCGCGCCTCAGGAATTTGCTTCCAAAATCAAGTGAAATACCCTGGAATCGCCCTCGCAGACGCCGCGCCTGCTCATCCGTCTAAGCTGTAGGTATTCTTAGAAAGCATGCGTGTGCGTCTCCTCGTCTTCGGCGTCCTCAAAGACCTTATTCCTGAACAATCCGGCGAACTCGACCTGCCCGACGGCGCAACCGTCGGCACTTTACTCAATCACTTTCGCCAGCACGCCCCGGACCACAGTACCCTCTGGTCCTCGCTTGCTGTCGCCGTTAATCGCGAATACGTAACTGCCGCGCATCCTTTATCCGACGGCGACGAGGTCGCCCTGCTGCCCCCCGTAAGCGGAGGATCGGTCAGCGGCGGAGCGCCAGACTTCGCCCTAGGAAGTCTGGCTTTGAAGGGGATGGGCTTTAGCCCGTCCGGTACCGGCCTGATCTTGGACGCGGCTTTAGCCGCTGAGGGGCTGCGATGAATCCGCTCACTGATGCAGACTCTACCCCACGCGTCTCCCTCGTTCACGACCGCATCGACGCCCACACCACCGTCACCAGCCTGGAGCGTCCCGAAGACGGAGCCCTCGTCATCTTCGACGGCATGGTGCGCAACAACACGCGCGGCCGCCGCACCCTCTATCTCGTCTACGAAGCCTACGAGCAGATGGCCCTCGCCCAGATGCGCGCTCTCGCGGCAAAAGCCGTCGCCGATTTCCCCATCCGCGACGTCGCCATCGTGCACCGCCTTGGCCGGATAGAAATAGGCGAGTCGAGCGTCCTCATCGCCGTCGCCTCCGCGCACCGCGCCGCCGCCTTCGACGCCTGCCGCTGGCTCATCGACACCCTCAAGAAGACCGTCCCCATCTGGAAAAAGGAGCACTTCGAAGACGGAGCCGTCTGGGCCGACGGCGAGCCCTTCCCGCCCGAAATCAAGCCCGAGACAAGGCCGGAGACCGCCCCATGAATCTCCGCCCGCTCCTCGCCGCTTCTCATCCTCGCCGTCCCGGCTGTGCTCTGCGCCCAGTCAGCCCCGCCCATCCACGTCGATGTACGCCTGGTCAACGTCTTCGTCAACGTTACCGACCCCGCCGGAGCGCCCGTCCCCGGCCTCACCCAGGACGACTTCGCCCTTTCCGAAGACGGCCATCCGCAGAAGATCACCTACTTCGAGCGCGACACCGGCATGCCGCTCTCCATCGTCCTCGCCATCGACACCAGCGGCAGCACACACAAAGACCTCAGCCTTGAGAAATCCGCCGCGCACAACTTCGTTCACGCCCTCATGCGCCCCGTCGACCAGCTCGACCTCATCGACTTCAACTCCGACGTGCGCGAGGTCGTCCCCTTCACCAACAATGTTCACCGCATTGACTCCGGTCTCGAATACCTCTCCACCGGCCCCGCCACCGCGCTCTACGACGCCATTTACCTCGCCTCGCAGTCTCTCGCGCAGCGCCGCGGCCGCAAGGTGCTGGTCATCATCTCCGACGGAGGCAACACCGTGAAGGGCGTCGATTACGCGCAGGCCCTCGAGCAGGCCCGCCGCGGCGAAGTCATGCTCTACAGCATCATCGATCTGCCCATCGTCGCCGACGCCGGACGCGAAACCGGCGGCGAGCACGCGCTCATCACTCTCTCGCAAGAGACGGGCGGCAAATACTACTACGCCGACGAGGGCAACCTCGACCAGGCATTCAAAAAAGTCTCCGAGGATCTGCGCACGCAATACCTCATCGGCTACTATCCCGCCCACCGCCTGAGCGACTCATCCTTCCGGACCATCTCCGTCACGCTGACTAAGCCTCTAGAAGGTAAAGACCCCTACACCATCCGCCATCGCACCGGCTACTACTCCAGCCCCGGCCAATAACAAGGGCCTTGTGGCCGACTTTTTGGATGTGGTTCTGTCTCTCGATGAGCCCATTGGCTATTTAGGATGAACTGATATCGGAGTAGAGACCCGGAGTGACACTCCCGCCAAATCTATGCGGTCAATTGGAATTTTGGGCCAACCGATTCATTCTTGTCGCAATGCGGTTGTCGGATCCACAGAGCTTGCGCGCAAGGCGGGAATTAAGCCGGCCAATCCCGCAGCCACAGCAAGAACGATTGCCGAGCCAACGAACGTGAATGGATCGCGTGCGCTCAATCCATAGATTTGGCTCTGGATCAGATCGGCGAGCGCCAGCGCAAGCGCGGTACCGGCAGCCAGGCCGGCGCCGATGAGAAGCAACACTTCTCGCATAATCATCACAATGACATTGCTGCGCAATGCTCCGAGCGCCAGGCGGATGCCTATTTCGCGGGTCCGGCGCATCACAGAGTAGGCCATGACGCCATAGAGCCCGATGACGGCCAGCAAAGTGGCAAGACCGCCGAAGACCGCAGACAGGCTGGCGACCAGCCGCTCCGTCCGCAACGAGAAGCCAATCTGTTCGTTCATGGTTTCGAGGCCGACGACCGGAACATGCGGGTCGAACTGGCGCATACGTTCGCGAAGTTCATCCTCGATCACGCGCGGATCGGCCTGCGTGCGCAGATAGACGTTCATGAAGCGGAATTTCGCGCCCTGGAAATAAGGGAAGAATGCCTGCGCCGGAGGCGTCTCCCGCAGATCTCTGTATTTCTTGTCCGGAATCACACCGACGACTTCAATGTTCGGACTGGCTGGTTTCATTTCGTTCAGGAGCCCGAAGCGCTGCCCGATCGGATTTCGGCCCGGAAAGTACTTCCTGGCAAAGGTCTCATTGACGACAGTGGATTTGTATTCGACCGGCCCGTCGTCCTGGGCGGTGATGGCACGCCCGGCGACGATAGGAATGCCGAGCGTAGCAAAGTAGTCCGGGCCGACCTCGCTAAGAACCGGTTGCTGTTCAATCGGCGCTCCTTCGAAATCCTTGCCCAGGATCGCATTCTGCCATGCATAGCCCTTCAGAAGCGGCATGGTGGAGAATCCAACCGACTCGACACCGGGCATGGTTTGCAGGTTGACGTTCAGCCGTTCAAAGAACGATTTGGTTTCTTCGTCGGAGTATCCGCTGAGCGAAGGGTCGATTGTGAAGGTAAGAAGGCGATCCGTCGGAAATCCGGGGCCCAGGTTTTCGAGGTTGCGCAACGTACGGACGAAGAGGCCTGCCCCGACCAGCAGCAGCAGCGACAGAGCCACTTGAATGCCGACCAGTATCCGGCGAAGAGAAATGCTGCCGGCTGAGAGGGCGCCGGATCTGTCGTTGAGCGAGAGTGTAATTTCAATGCGCGAGCCGCGAACGGCAGGCAGGAGTCCGAAGACCAGCGAGGTCAGGAGCATGACTCCGAGAACGAAGGCCAGCACGCGTCCATCCAGAATAGGGGAGACAACAAACTCGGCCGCCGCATCCGCAGGCAGATAGATGCGCAGCAGAATGCGATCCGCCAAAAACGCCAAGGCTAATCCCAAAGCGGCGCCAGCGGCCGAGAGGAGCAAGCTCTCGACCAGAAGCTGGCGAACGATTCTCGCGCGGCCCGCGCCGATGGCCAGGCGAACAGCGAATTCCCGCTCTCGCGCTGTAGCGCGCGCGAGCAGCAGATTGGCCAGGTTGGCGCAGGCAAGAAGAAGCACCGCTCCGGTGAGCGCGACCAAAAGCCATAGCGGCTTTCGCATGTACTCGCGGAGCCCGTTATCAGAGCCTGGCAAAAGCTCAACGCGATTGCGGAGAAACAGTTGCCGATCCGAAGCTGTCGCGTTTCTCGTGAATTCAGGCTGCTGCGCCTCCATTTCGAGAATGCTGTGCAGAAGGGGTTGGAGCGATGCCTGAGCCTGTTGCACGCTGACGCCGGGCTTGAGGCGTCCGTACGCGGTGACCCAACTCAACCGGCGGGGCCGATCCTTGAGGCCGTCCGAGCGTGGCGTCATCTCCGTCTTCATCATGAGGGGAACGAAAACCTTCGCAGGGACTCCCAGTTCCACGCCGTCAAAACCGGGCTGCGCGACTCCGATGACGGTCATCGCATAACGGTTGAGGACGATCGTTCGGCCGACAATGGTGCGGTCGCCGTCGAAGTAGCTCCGCCAGAAGCCGTAGCTCAGTACCACCACTGGCTTGCTGTCGGGAACCGCGTCGTCGTCCGGAGCGATGGTGCGGCCCAATGCCGCCCCCACGCCCAGTATCGGGAAGTATGAGCCGGAGACCAACTCCGCTTGGATTTGCCCCGCGCGATCGCCGTAGCCGATGGTTACGGTGGCTGGAAACCGGCAGAACATCCCGGAGAACACGTGATTGTTGTCGCGCAAATCTTCAAACATCGGCCAGGAAATGGTGTTTGGGCCGTAACTGTTGCCGTAATGGTTGCCGGTCTCTTTGACGATCACCAAATGCTCGGGATGACTGACCGGCAAAAGCCGCAGAACCACCTGATCCAGCAGGCTGAACATCGCAGTGTTCGCGCCGATACCAAGCGCCAGCGTGGCCATCGCAACCAGGGTGAAAGCAGGATTTATGGCAAGGGTCCGCAAGGCATACCGAAGATCCTGCACCATCTTGTCCATGAACGCTCCATTCTGACGTCACGACCTGATTGCTTGTTAGGCAACCATCTCACAGCAGAGTCTTCCATCGGCAGTCTAGTGAGTCGAGGAGGTTGCAGTCAGACCTATCGGCTCCGCAGGGAAGGAGGCTAACAATGCAGGGAATTAGGTAGAAGAGGCATGGCCCAGCAAAGGTGGGAAACTCGCGCGACATCAGTTCACTCTCCTCACCCTCACTTCCAGATACTCATTCACATGCTCCAGCGCATCCCTCAGTGGCTGGTCGCTGCGCTCGATCCGCCCAATCAGCATCGCTCCCTCCACGCTCCAGATAATCATGTTCGCGAGCTTGCAGCCATCGACCTCCGGTCGAATCGTCCCCGCCTGCTTTCCATCCTCGACAATCTCTCCGAGCATCCTCTGCCAGCCATGCAGAGCCTCGCGAACCCGCTCCCGCAGCACCGGATTCTTATTCGCCGAATCTACCGCCGTATTCAGCAGCGGACATCCACCCGGAAGCCCCGTCCGCGCCACAAAGTTCGCGATATGCTGCTTCAGCCGGTCCACCTGATCCGGAATCGAATCGAGCTTCTGCCACCGCCTCTCGATCGTCGTCGCCCACGCAAAATCGAAGGCCTCCGCCGCCAGCTCTTCCTTGCTGTCAAAGTGCCGGTAGATCCCGCCCTTCTCCAGCCCGGTCGCATCCATGATGTCCTGGATCGAGCAGCCCTCATACCCGCGCTGGTTAAACAGGGGAGCCGCCTCCTCGATAATCCGCCGCCTTGTCTGCTCGCCCTTGCTCATCTCTGATCTCAGCCTTAGAAACCGTTCGGTCTCTAAATATACTCGCCCCAAAGATCCAACGCGCCTTATCCTACCGGCTACACTATTCGCTTGATCCCTGTTGGTTTGGCCGACAATATCCTCGAATCCACTACAATAGATTTAGAGAATAAAGAGAAGCCCGGTTGCCAGTGCAGCCGGGCTTTCATTTTATTCGGCGGGTCCATTCCAAAATGGGATTTTGCGCATTTGTGCTTTATTTAAGCCATTTGTTTTCTTTGCTTTGGCTGTAAAGATTCTTGAATGAGAACTTTAGGGCCGACATACGCCCTAACTCCCGTGGAATCAATCGGTAACAAAAGCACAAAAAGAAGGGTGGGGGGGAGGGGGTGGTCAGAACTTGACCGTTCCTCTCAACAGATCGCATGCCCGTTTCAGATCCTCATCGCGCTTGGCAAAACAGAAGCGCAGCAGGTTCTCGCCCCGTCCGCCGGTAAAGAAAGCCGTCCCTGCAACCGCCGCAACACCGCGCTCCCGCAGCAACGTCCGAGCCTTCTCCCTGGCCGTCTCGCCCGGAAGCGACGACACATCGGCCAGTACGTAATAAGCACCCGCCGGAACCGACGGCGTCAGCCCGGCATCGGCGAGCGCCGAGCACATCATGTCCCGCTTGGCCTGGTACTCCGCCGCCATGTCGGTATAGAACCCGACCGGCAGCTCCACCAGGCCCGCAGCCGCCCCGTATTGGAACGGCGACGGCGCACAGACATAGGTCAGGTCATGGAAGTATCCGATCGCGCCCAGCCATCTCTTGTCGGCAGTAAGATATCCAATCCGCCACCCGGTGATGCTGAACGTCTTCGACAGCCCCGAGATGGAGATCGTCCGCTCCCCCATACCCGGCAGGGTCGCCGGACTGATATGCTCGCTTCCGTCAAAAACGAAGTACTCATAAATCTCATCGGTGAAGACGAAAAGATCGTGATCTTCAGCGACCGCCGCAACCGCCTCGAGCTCCGCCCGCGAGAAGATCTTCCCGCAAGGATTCGACGGCGTATTAATCACCAGCGCCCGCGTCTTCGGAGTGATCGCCGTCCGTAGCCGCTCAAGGTCGAGCGCCCAGTCGCCTGGCAGCAGCGGAACCGCCACCGGCTTGATCCTGAGCGCCAGCAGCGTATTCACGTGGTAGCCGTAGAACGGTTCGAAGAGGATCACCTCATCGCCCGGATCGAGCAGCGCGAGTGCCGCCGCGTAGAATCCGGCCGTCGCGCCCGACGTCACCAACACCTCCGAATCGGGATCGACCGTGAGATGATTGTCCCGCTCCAGCTTGCGAGCGATCGCCTCGCGCAGCGGGGCTACGCCATCCATCCGCGTGTAGATGTTGTATCCCTCGTGGATCGCCTCGATAGCCCGGTGCACAACCGGGGGCGGCACCTCCGTATCGCATACCCCCTGCGCCAGGTTCACACCCCCCATCCGGTCGCACTCGACGGTCATCGACCGAATCTCAGACTGGACAACGTTTGGAGAAATCTCGCTTAAGCGCAGCTTTTCAATCGCGGTTCGCATTGAATTCATATCTAACACGCGTGCAGAAGATTTGCACATCGTTGGAAGCAGCATGTAAGTGGACCATCGGCGATTGACATGTAAGGAATCGACAGTGTATTCGATACCTCGATCCCACTGAAAGACTGAGGTCTCCAGAACAATGGCAAAGCTACTGCGCCGCCTGAGTTGCGTATCGATATGTTGCTTGATTGCTGCATGCGGCAGCAGCTCGCCCATCCTGACCGGCACCTCCGGCAGCGGTTCGGGCACCGTAACCCAGGAAACCCTGGTCTGGAGCGACGAATTCACCGGCACCGCCGCGCAGAGCGCCCCCAACCCCGCGAACTGGACCTACGACACCGGTGGCGGCGGCTGGGGCAACAGCGAGCTCGAGATCTACTGCGGCTATGGTTCGACGGCCGCGCCCTGCGATCCCAACAACCCGAATGCCTATGTCGGCAATGACGGCTACCTGCACATCGTAGCCCGCCAGCCCTCTGTCGGCGTCTACACCTCCGCGCGCATGAAGAGCGAAGGCCTGCAGAGCTTCGAGTATGGCCGAATCGAAACCAGTATCAAGATGCCTGAAGGGCAGGGCTTCTGGCCTGCCTTCTGGATGCTGGGTAATAACATCACCACGGTGGACTGGCCGGCCTGTGGCGAAATGGACATCATGGAAAGCGTCGGATCGATCCCGTCCACAAATGTTGGCTCGATCCACGGTACGGGCTTCACTGGAACTCAGGTCGGCACCTCGTACAACCTGCCTAACAGCGCGAAGTTCGGTGACGCCTTCCATAGGTTTGGAATCATCTGGTCGCCTAAGAAGACTGAGTATTACGTTGACAGCCCAACCAACGTGTACGCGACCTACACGCCATCGAGACTTCCTCAGGGTGGGGTGTGGCCCTTCGACGCCGGCAAGTTTTTCTTCATCCTGAACCTCGCTGTGGGAGGATCTTGGCCCGGATCGCCCGACGCAACAACGGTCTTTCCCCAGGAAATGCTGGTCGACTACGTCCGCGTGTACGCCGAACCTGGCTCGTCAGCCGCAGCGGTCAGGACTGCCATCAAAAAGTAAATCGGAATCGGAGGAGTCCGCTCGAGCAGTCGCAACTCAGTTAGCTCAGTGCGTCAAACGTCCATCGCCTTCTGGTTTCAGAGGGTTCGTCGGCACGGACCGTAGACATCCGCTCGCGCAGACACACAACGTCCTTCCACGTTGCATTGGCCGCCTTCTTCCGATTTGAATAGGTTCGGGCCTCGCCTTCAAAAGCGATTCTGCCCTCGACACCCTCGTGCGCCAGAGCGCCGAGCAAATGAGGTAGAAAGGTGATGTCTCCGTAATAGCAGAGGTCTGCCTCAACGCCATCAGCTAACGAGTAACCAATAGCCGCGGCGTGGATTGGACTGTGCGTTTGAATGGCCGGCTGAAAGAGCGCGCTGAGAAAGGACAGTACTGTGGCGCCGTCGGTGCTAGTGCCTTCTGGAAACAAGATCACCAGGATGCCTGAGTTCAAGGCGTCAGCGATGCGGCGTGCGGAATCATTCACACTATGCACGCGGGTGCGCTTTACAAATATCGTTCCTCCGCAGCGTGCGAGTATTCCGAACATCGGCCAGCCGAGTACCTCGGACTTGGAGACAAAGGTACACGGCATTGCTGCAGCGTACAGCAGGATGTCTAGGTAGCTTAGATGGTTGGAGACGACAAGTCCGCTTGCCGGCACAGGCCCTGTTACGGTCACGCCCATTGACAAACGCTGCACAATAATGGTGGAGGCCCGGTGCAGCCAATCTGCTCGATGTTGCAGGCTAAGTCTTCTGCGTAGCTTCAGGCGCAGGACTACAAAGCGCAATAAAACTTCGAGCAGGCTTAACGCCAGCACAATTCCGCGCAGCAACACCTTCGTCGATCGTCGAACTTGAAGCAATCTCACCTGACAATGTCGTTGGATCGATACGGCTGTTTAAGCCGCTCAATATTCAGACTATAGGTCTGAGTGCAGTTGCTTCGAATCAGGATCGAGCAAAAAACGATTCCGCGCGGCCGGGGTAAGATGCGCGAGATCGAGCAGCGTGAGAAAGTCGATGGTGCCGAACTCGCGATCCCAGGCGGGCGGCCCGCAAATCTTGGCTCCTACAGCAATGTAAGTCTTGATCAACTTCGGAATCTTCACATCCGGCCTGGAACTCGAGATAACCGGGGGCAGCTCATAACGGCGTACCGGAGCCGTGCGAAATTCGGGACTGACAAGAAACTCCGAAAACTGCGAGTACATTGCCCAACCGGCCTGCGGATCCTGCGAAGTTAACGACGAGCACCCAATGAGATAGCGCAGATCATAGAACTTCGAATATTGCGCTATCCCCCGCCATAACAAGGTCAGGACTTCGCTCGTCCGATGCTCGCGGTCGATCGATGCGCGGCCCAGCTCAAGCACTTGGTCGCGAACCGGCTCATAGGGCAGGAAGTCAAACTCCTGTGCACTGTAATAGCCGAGGTGACGGGCAGCCGTAATCCCAGACTGCATACGGTAGGTGCCGACTATCTCGCTTCGGGAACGGTCCTCAACAATCAGGTGGTCGCAGAACAGATCGAACTGGTCCTGATCCATCCCCGTAGAGTAGGAAGAAATGAGACCCTCGCCTAACTCTATGTTGAAGACCTTGAACCTCAACCTGCACGCCGCTTCGCGTTCAGCCAGCGACTGCGCCAGGCGAATTTGATATCTTCCCAACTCGATCGAAATCCAGGGAACTATCGCTGCTTGGGGGTGAGGTCGCCCGGCAGTTCCAATCTCGTATGACGCGGCTGCCGCAAGCGCTAACTTGCGCGGTTTCAAACGGCCATAAGGAGTGAACATAATCTCATCATGCGCTGGGGCATTTGAACAATTCTTAAAGCTTTGCGAAATCCCTGCAAATTCTTGATGAACGGCCCTTAGCGGGATTGGTCACTGCCAGGTAACAGTAATTGGACGGTACCTTCGGTTCAGGGTTGCTACACCCTTACGGGAAGCCTATGGAATGCTTATATTGATAAGATATTCACGTTCCCCAATCTTGTTTCCGTTAATGAAGTCAAAAAAGTAAGAAGGGTAAAGACAAAAATGAATCGCGAGCAAATTATTGCCGCTATCGATGATGAGATCCTCAGGCTTCAACAGGTTCGTAAGTTGTTGCAAACCGCAACCGGGTCCCGGCTGGCGTCAACCGGAACCACAGCAAAGACAACCCGAAAGCGCGTACTGAGCCCCGAAGCACGCCAGCGCATAGCGGCAGCACAGAAGCGCCGCTGGGCAAAGCAGAAAGCCGCAGCCGCAGCCAAAAAATAACGAATGATCAAGGTTAAGCTGCTCCATGCGGAGGCCCACCCCCCTACAGTCGCCCATGCGGGCAGCGACCTTGGTTACGACCTATACTCGCTCGAAGACGTCGTTCTTCCCCCCGGCGTTCCCGTCAAGGTTCGGACGGGGATCGCAGTAGAAGGTCCGCCCGGCTGGGGATTCGTGCTCGGCGATCGGTCATCGATGGCTGCCCGCGGCGTTACATACGCCGGTGGCCGCATCGATGCCGGTTACCGTGGCGAGATCCTCGTATGCCTGATCAACGTCAACCAGCCGGCGTACTCGGTACACGCCGTCAGGGACGCCGACGGTGGCATTACGGACGTGGTACTCGAGTCGACCGACTCGAACTTCCACATCCGTAAAGGGGACAAGATCGCTCAGATGTCGCCGTTCGAGGCCCGCACCGGGTTGCCGGTGGTGGTCGTCGAGGAGTTGTCGGCGACGGACCGGGGAGGCAAGGGCTTCGGGTCCAGCGGGCGGTAGATCGGTTTCCGCCAGGGGCTATTTACGCAGATAGGCGTCCGTTCCGGCGATCCAGTCGGCGCGGGGCGGCGTAAAGACGTCCAGGTCGATCGTGTCTTCCAGGGCATCGACCCGGTGCGACAGGTGGGGCGGAATCACCAGCACTTCTCCCGAGCGAACGACGATGACTCGTCCGTCGCCGAGAGCGAACTGGAGTGCGCCCTCAAGCACGTACGTAATCTGCTCGTTTGCGTGGCTGTGCTCAGGTACAACGCATCCCTTGCGCAGGATCAGCCGCGCCAGCATGCCCTGTTCTCCATGGACAAATTGCCGTTCTAGCAGCGGATTCAGATGCTCGACCGGAATCTGGGCGAAGCTCTCGTATTTCAGTGCGTCGGACGCCATCATTTTTCTCCCTTGTTTTCCATCCTCGAGCATTCTAAGGCAGGAAGAGAGAAGCCGGTTGAGAGGAGGTTACCCCCCTCCCCCCTCCATCTTCTTTGATGCAGATTCTAAACGGTTTAAGGGGTAGGTTACAGGTATCTTTCCTGGAATCAGTATCTTGCGCGCAAATTGCTGTTAATAAATGAGTTGTTTGCCTGTTGTGATAACGGGACGGAATCCAATAACTGCAAAACCCGTGGTGGCAGCGACCGAAGCTTTCTTATACCTTCCTCTATTTTAACCAGATGAAGCGAAATACTACGCCAACGAAGCTCAATAGACCCGATAGCGAATCCAATACGTGCCATTGTCCCAGTCAATGCGACTACCGTCGGAGCTGATCGTGCCGCCGATCTGAGTGCCCGACCAGTTGGTAGAGACGTGGCGCTTGCTGTCAAAGGAACCGGTGGCGCGCGCGCCCTGCTCATTTTGCAGATTCAGAACGTTGCGGTGCTGCTGAATAGAGCACTGGAGCGAGCGGTTTCCCTGGGGATACCAGATGCCATTGAGGTTGGGGCTGCTTTGTCCGCCGCCAGAAGGGCAGTGCGCCCAAAAGGATCCGTTGGTCCAGTTGATGCGGCGGCCGTCAGGGGTCAGGGTCCCGGTGACGAACTGCCAGCCTGGGGCGCTAATCTGGTTCCGGCCCTGAAGATTGCCGATCGATGTGTCCCCATTCTCGTTTGTCAGGTTGAAAAATACTCCGTTGTAGCTGATGGAGGCGTGTTTCGCAGGGTCCCCCTGGGCACACCACGCTCCTACGAACCCCGAGACCTGCGGATTGCCGGGCTGAGCGGAAGCCGACCGACTGTTGAGGGTGAGGATCGCTGCCGCGGTAATCAGCAGAAAGATGAGGGACGGGAAGACGCGGTTTGGATTGGCCACAGCTTTTTCTCCTGGCAGAGGCTTCGCAGCCATTATGCAGCCGGGGATTCGAGTAAGGTAGTTGTGGTTGGCGGTTGCAGGTCCTGCGGATGGGGATCAGTTGTCCTCGCACCCAGCCGATTCATGTACACTCAGCCGGAACTTTTTGAGGAGACTGGCGATGGTCACTCGCCGTGCACTGTTGAAGTCAGCCGTCGCTCTGTCCGCTACAGCGGCGTTTGCGCGGCGGAGGAGCACGTTTGCGTCAGACGAAGCAGCCTATGCGTTCCGTGTGCGTCCGGGGAGACCGCTCGCGACGATTCCGGGTAATTTCGTCGGGCTTGGCTATGAGATGTCTTCTGCCGCACGGGCCGGACTTCTCAGCGTGGATAACGCGCCCTACGTACAACTGGTGCGCAATCTGGGATCGAACGGGGTCTTGCGCTTTGGCGGCATCGTTGCGGATTTCACCCGCTATTCTGCTGATGGAAATGAGATCGCTCAACCGAAAAACACGGTGATCACGCGCGCCACTCTGCGACGGGTGCGCGGCTTTCTGGACGCGACGGGCTGGAGTGCCATCTGGAGCGTGAACTTTGGGCGAGGCACACTCGATGAAGCGATTGTCGAGGCGAGGGACGTCGCGGAGATACTCGGGCCAAGCCTTCTTGCAATCGAGCTTGGGAATGAGGTGGAAAATTATGGCCGCGGGAGTGAGCCGCTGCGCCACCCTCCCTATAGCTATGAAGACTATCGCGCCGAGTACGAGCGCTGGCGATCTGCCATCCTGGCAAAGGTTCCGGGTCTGAGTTTTGCCGCCCCTGATACCGCGGCATCGGTTGAGTGGGTGGAGCGGATGGCGGCTGACGCTCGCGGCGAGGTGCAACTGCTCACCACGCATTACTATCGCGGAAGCCAGAAGCTCGGGACGCAAGATCAACTCCTGCACGCCGATCCTGAATTGAAGACCAAGCTGGAGCGGCTGCGCCGCACCTCCATGCAGAGCGGTCTTCCCTGGCGCATGTGCGAGACAAATTCCTTCTTCGGAGGTGGACGCCCCGGCCTGAGCGATACTTTGGCCGGTGCGCTCTGGACTCTCGACTACATGCTGCTGCTCGCGCAGTATGGTTGCGCCGGGGTGAATATGGAGACCGGCGTCAACCAGCTTGGCTTCATCAGCTCCTACTCACCCATTCAGGACGATGGGGCCGGCCACAACACCGCGGGCGCGCCCTACTACGGCATGCTTGCCTTTGCAGCAGCGACCGCCAACGCTCCGAGCGTTCTGGCTGTTGAGTCTGACGGAAAGGACACGGGCGTGACGATGTACGGTCTGGGGATGGGCGAGCGCGTGCGGAATATCGTCATTATCAATAAAACGGTGAATCAGAGTGCCCGCGTGTCGCTGAAACAGGTACCTCTGAAAAATCCGTCGGCGCTCCGCCTTGCAGGGCCCTCGCTCGACAGCAAGGCTGGCATAACCTTTGGAGGGAGTGCAGTGAACTCTTCCGGCGGCTGGGCAGCGGCGAGGTCAGAGGCTGTGCTTTCGACGGGTGTCACTGTTCCGCCGGGCAGTGCAATCGTCATCCGCTCAACTTGACGTGTCAGCGATATTCAGCGAGGGAGTCCTGCTCTCATTAACGAGGGCCGCCTCCACAGGCAGCCCTCGTATCTCTGCTAATTCGCGACGAGCTTACAGCGCACTTATGCTGCGTTCAATAATCTTCCGAAGAATGCACGATAGCGCTGGAGCGCTACGCGCAGATCTTCGGTGGAAACGTTGTCGCCGCTGTCCCACTGCTGCTCCAACGACGCGCGTTCGTTAGCGAAGCCCTCGGCCAAACGCTGCATCACGGTTGCAACGAGCTGATCGGCCTCTTCGACCGACCGGCGCGGTTCATCGACGAATCCCGCCTGAACATTGCTCCAGCGAGAGCGCAGTTCGCCGACTTCGTTGTCGGAGAAGAGAGTTGTTATTGGAGTCACGTTTTTGGCAGCCTCGAGTGATGGCTGACCCACTCGCTGATCAACCATGCGCTCGGGCATGTCTGCGGCCTCGATATCTGCACTGGTGATCAGATCACTATCTGCACTGGTGATCAGATCACTGTCGCCGGGGTTGAGATCGGGTTTTGCAGCCATCACTGCGAAATCTGCAGTGACCTGGTCTGCCGGCCTGCTGGGAATCCTGTTGAAGTCAGGCATCATGCCACCTCCTTTTTGTGGACCACGACGGGCGTTGTCTGCAGCAACTCGTCGAAGAGCGAGCGATAGTAAATCATTGCCTGGCGCAGATCTTCGGTCGTTGCCTGGCCTTGCTGGTGCCGCACCGCGATCAGGTGGGCGGCCCGATAGTTATCGACAACGCTCGGATGGGTGACGGAAATATCCGCGGCGCGCTGGTCGAAGTCGCTCATGGGATATCCCCGAGCCTGCATGAGCCGGTTCACCAGCACATCGGCGTCGGCGACTGCGCCCTGCGGATCATCGACGAAGCGCGACTGCACGACGCGCCACTCGGTGATGAAGCGTTCGCGTTCCTCCGTCGAGAGTTCCCGAATCGAAAATTTCTCTACGCGCTTCTCGCGCTCCAGCAGGACTGACTCTGCCTTGTTTTGGCCGATTTCACGTACGGCACGGTCATATTCCGTGCCGAAATGCCTGCGCAGTTTCGCCGTTCGCTGCTTGCGCACCGCCAGCCATACGATTATTAGAACCACGACAACTGCTACCGCAATAAGAGCTATTACCTTGGGATCCATCGCTACCCCCTGTCACTCATGAAGGGATGCCGGGGCGGTCGTGCGGTGTTGTCCAGGTTCGAGAATTCGCGGTAAGAGTCTGGTCAGAAGGTCGACGTCAGTCGCAGAGAGAATGTGCGGCCCGGGCCGATCGCGTTGCCGGAGAAGAGTCCGCCGAAGTCGATGATGTTGAGGCGGTCATTGAGGTTGTCTCCGTCGGCCTGGAAGCGCATGTGCAGCCGTTCCCCTGTGTAGACGTCAAAACCGGCAGTGGCGCTGATGGAGAGGTTGGGATCGACGCGGCCTCGGTCGAAATTGATGTGGCTGACGACTTCGGGGCCGTATTCTGCGAGTGCCTGGTCGTAGTCGCCATCGAATTCGAAGGGCAGGCCGGAGCCGTATTGCAGGCCTCCGGCCATCCAAAAGCGGGGCAGGAATTGATAGAAGAAGCGCGTGCGCAGTGTGTTGCGCTGATCCTGAGAGTCGGGGAAGTGACCGCTAAGCTGGGTTACGGCATCGCTAGCGTCGTCGCCCAGAAAGAGGCCTCCGGTGACCGGGAACCACACATTGCCGACCATGTACGAGTAGCTGACGTATCCGGAGAGCTTGCCCCAGTGCACGAGGTCGAGCTTGCCTTCGGCTCCATAGATCACGGCCTTGTCGAAGGCGATGGGGTAGCTGACGCCGGTGTTGAGAAGCTGGTCGTCATCGGCATAGTTGCGCACGTCGCGGCGGTAGACATTGATGTCGAGGCGCAGGTTGCCGGCGAAGGCTTTGGAGAGGCCACCTTCGTAGTAGTTGCCGCGTGAGGGCTGCACGGGCAGCTTGAGGAAGTCGTCGCTGAGAGCGGTGATGGCGTTCGAACTCGAGATGAGGATGTTCTCAAAGGACGGCGTCTGGAAGATGCGGTCGTAGGAGCCGTGCACGACCATATTCGCGGAAGGGAAGAAGCGGCTGATGGAAAGGCGCGGGCTGACGGCGTTCTGGTTCAGCAGAAGCTGGTAGTGATCCCAGCGCAGGCCGGCGCTTACGGTCCACTTGTTGAGGCGGATGAGATCTTCGACGAAGGCCGATTGCTCGAGGTCAGGGCGGCTGCCGATGAACGAGCCGGTTGGGGGAGTGTCGGGGTCGAAATAGTCGGGATCGGTGATCTGGTAGCTGAAGTTCTCGTTGAGAAAGGTGGCATCGGACTCGACGCCCGCTTTCCACTCCTGGTTCCTGTGGTGGATGGAGACGGCGCCCTTGAAGTATCCCTCGCGAAAATCATTGTGCTGGAAGGCGATGATCGGAGTGGAGTCTTCGTTGGAGTAGAGATTGTTGGCGTTGTCGCGCACCATGCCGGTGAAGTTGCCGAGGATGTCCGGCGAGAAGATGTGCTGGTAGCCGATGATGCCTATGGTCTCAAAGTTATCGCCGTACTGGCGCTGGCCCGCATCCTGCTGCACGAGCTCGTTGGGGATCTGAAAGCGCGAGAATTCGTGGCGGACGCTCATCCAGAGGCGGTCGCTCTGGGTAAAGTCGCGCTCGTAGCGCGTGGAAAAATCGCCGATGGTGCCGTTGTTGGTGAAGTTCTCCGGCACGACAGGATTGAGGTAGTGGCTGGTCATGCTGCCGCTGGCGCTGGCGCCGAGCAGGTTGCTGCCCCACTTCTCCTGGACCTGACCGTAGCCGTTGGCGGTGTCGTAGCCTCCGCCGGCGAGCACCACCTTGCCGTGAAGGCCCGAGTCGGTCTCGCGATTGGTATTGACCTCGACGACGCCGCCCATCTTGCGTCCGAACTCGGCGGGGAAGCCGGCGGTATAGATGCTCATCGAGTCGACATCGTCGGCTTCGATCTCGGGGCCGAAGCTGGGCGAGCGGTTGTCGGTGAGCGGGATTCCATCGATGACAAACTGCGTCTGATATTCGGAGCCGCGGGGATGAAGGACGGCGTTGCCCTCGTAGAGCCAGCCCGGCTGAGTGTTGACGAGGTCCTGCACGGAGCGGCCGGGCAACGAGCCAACGCGATCCTCGACCTGCTTTGTACCGATCTGCATGATGGAGGATGGCTGGTCGGGATCGATGAGCGTGTCGGCGTCGCTGACATTTACGACCGTGGTCACGCCCGCGACTTGAAGCTTGATGTTGGTTTCGACGGGAATCGCGGAGTCGATGTCGATGACTTTCTCGACGGGAGCGAAGCCCCTGGGCGAGACTTTCACGAGGTAGACGCCGTAGGGCAGGTGAGTAAAGCTGGCGAGGCCGGATTCATTGGTGGTGAAGGTGTTGTTGTAGTGGCTGCCGTCGCTGACCAGCTGCGCGGAGGTCTTCACTCCGAGGTCGGCGGGATCGGTGATTCTAAGACGCAACTCGCCGGTGTTCACCTGGGCCAAGACGCGCAATGCACAGAAGAGAAAAAGAAATGCCGTGGACCGGAAGACCCGCACTCCCCCATCTTCGACGGGCACCGCGTATTTGTTCAAGCTAAATAGGAGTAGCAGCTCAGCGCGTTTGCGGCTCGTTCGGCAGCAGCATGACGTAGGGGACAACATCCTGTGAGAACTGAGCGCGCTCGGAATCCTTGTCGAAGGGCGGTGCGTGGTCTCCTATGACGACGAAGATTGTCGGACGGCCGAGCGGCATCAGGGCGAGATCGTGCACGGAATGGCTCACCACCGCGACGAGCTGATACCAGGAGCAGATCTGAGGATCGTTGCGGGTGGCAGGACTCACATCACAGGAGGCGGGCGATTTGAGAACCGGCGGATTGGCTATCGGCAGGTGCGAGTTGAGCGTGACCCAATGGACGAAGAGGGGCGCGCTGCCCGGCTCGCGCAGGCGCTGACCGATCCACTGCGCGACGGCATCGTCGCAGCTCCCCGTGAAAGGACCAATGCAATCGGGCAGGCCGGCGGCATGCAGCCGGTCGTGAAACCACATATCGTCGAAGCCCAGCCGGGGATACCAGTCTTTCCGGTCGTAAAAGTCTCCGCTGAAGCCGTGGACGGCGAGGGTTCCGTAACCGGCGCGATGCATTCGCGTTGGCACGCAGCGCTCAAGCTGTGCCTGCGTGCCCTGGTCAAAATCCATGCCCATGCGACTCTGGCATAGCTCGCGTTTTTCGCCCGAGGTTGTCGGTCCAAAGAAGGGCATCGTGCCGTGAAGCACCTTATACCTGGCCTGCAATGCCGGATCCGAGAAGGGCTCGACGATTGCCTGGCGCAGAGCCAGATCGTGCGCCGATCCCCAGGACTCGACGAGCACAAGAACGACATTCGGCTGCATCTCTATCGATGAGCCTGTAGACGAGTCGTGCGCAGGATAGTCGGACAGGCGATTGAGCGCGAGAGACATTGCGGATGGCGTGGCATACATGCTCCCGACTCGCATGCCGCGCTGGTAGCGCTCGTAAATGATATGGCTGTAAATCAGACTGAGCGTGGGAGTGCGCGTAAGACGCGCAGAGGGGCTCTCGCCGCTGTGATGAAGTATGCGGGCAGAAGCGTCGGCGAGCGCGAGCATCACTAACAGCGCCGTCATGGCGAGCATTGCGAAGCGGCGCTCCCGCCCGGCTGGGCGGCGCGAGGTGAAGACCAAGGTCGCGAAACACACGGCCAGGGTGAGGACAACCGCACCAACGATCAGGCTGATGCGGGTGGTCGAGAGCATACCGCCGTAGCGCATCACATGAAGGAACTCAATGGGCGCAAAGAGATAGGTGATGCAGGCGGCGTGGATGAAGTCGAGGACAATGGCAACTGCCAGCAGCACAAAGGTGACAGCGCGGGGGACGAAAAGCGACAGCAGGCCGATGGCCAGATAGTCGAGATCGACATAGCCGCGCACCAGCAGGCTGATGGGGCGGGCGGCCAGCAGCAGAGGCAGATTGGGAAGGACCAGGAACGCGGCGAGAAATGTAAACCAGCGGAATCCGGGCGCGACGGGTCTGCGCATGATTGATCCGGAGTTTCTCAGGACTCAGCTCCGGTCAGGCTGCCGACTTTTTCCGGCCGATGAAGAGCCAGAGCAACGAGAAAATGGTAATGAGGGCAATGATTCCCTGCGATATGACGCAGTAAAGACAGTAGACCTCGAGCTTGTGGGCTTCGATATTGGTCAAGTAGAGAGCAAACGTGAGGCCGAGGAGCGCCGCAATAAAGGTAAGCGCGCGGCGGCGAATGAGGGCGAGCACTCCGAGAACAAGGTACCCGGCGATTCCGATTGCCGCGACCGGAACGTGATGTATCACTGCATAGCGGCTGTGGTTAACGGTGCCACAATCCCAGTGTGCGTTGATGTCGCAGGGTTCGATCGCCGGATGGCGAGTAATGAACTTTCAAAGCAAGCGTGGAAACGACAATGCCCGCGAGGGCGAGGAAGGCAATCAGATATCGCATGAAGCGGGTCTTTCTCCTTTAGGTGCGCCGTATCGTGTGGCTTACGCCTAGGGGCCGGCTAACGTCGATTCTATTGGATCGACCCGATTTGTATGGGGCGGACTCGCGAACGAACACGGCAAAGCGATAAAATTGGAGCATTCACTATGCTACGTAGAGCTCTTTTCTCTCTTGGTATTTTTCTCGCGCTGGGTGCGCAGGCAAGCCAGGCCCAGCATGACATGTCCTACCTCAAGCCGCCTCCGGGCGCGCACGTTGCGCTAATCGAGTTTGCCGACCTGGAGTGCCCGATGTGCGCGCGCCAGAATCCGACGATCAAGGATGCAGCGGCCAAGTATCATGTGCCGTGGGTCAGGCATGATTTTCCGCTGCAGATGCACGTCTGGAGTTTTCAGGCCGCGGTGAACGGCCGCTGGTTCGACACGCAGCGGAAGGGCCTTGGCAACGAATACCGCGACGCGATCTTCGCCGACCAGGTGAACATCGAGACGAAGGACGACCTGCGGGCCTTTACGGAAAAATTTGCACAGCAGCACGGCATCGCAGTTGCCCTTTGTGATGGATCCCCAAGGCAAGCTGGCCGACGAAGTGAAGGCCGACTACGCGCTGGGCGAGCGGCTCGGAGTGCACCAGACGCCGACTGTGTGGGTCGTGACCGACCGGACAGGCGGCGCGCCTCCGTATGTCGAAGTGACCGACTACAACAAGCTGTACGCGATGCTGGACCAGGCAACGGAAGCGACGGGCCACGGAAAGAAGTAGGGAACCTGGCTTTGGGCGCAGGGCGCCGCAAGCAGGCTCAGCCGCCTGCTTTATGGCCCAGCCCCCGCAAGCACGATGGCGATGCTGAAGCACATTCCTGTGGCGATGAGCTGAACCGTGTCCACCGCGCGAATGTGCTCGAGGCGGTGCGATGCCACAATGGTTGAGAGGCCGGCAATGCCGACCAGAAAAGCGACTATCGCGGTAGTCATCCTCATGAAGCACTTCGGTACCGGTTTTCTCCACGGGGAAGAGCGAGAGGTCTGAGTCACATGACTCGATTGGCGAGCGAGAGCGGTTTGTCCCGGCGTCTTTGCACGGCATCCATGCGCATCGGATAGACTTGGTTTTCGGACACAGAGGAGCTTCGCATGCAGATCGAGGCGATTCAGGACGCTCTCCGCGCACAAGGGTTCGACGCCTGGCTTTTCTACGACCACCACCACCGCGACCCCATCGCTTATTCCATCCTCGGGTTGCCAGTGAGCGCGCATGTCACGCGGCGCTGGTATTATGCGATCCCCGCTGCGGGCGAACCGCGCAAGCTGGTGCACCGTATCGAATCGGGGCGCCTGGATTCACTTCCGGGTTCAAAAGGAGTGTATTCGTCATGGCAGGAACTGGAGCGGGGACTCGACGCTATGCTCGCTCCCTACGAGACGATCGCCATGCAGTATTCGCCGCGCAACGCGATCATGTATGTCTCCATGCTCGATGCGGGCACGATGGAGGTTCTGCGCGAGCTGGGCAAGACTGTAGTCAGTTCGGCGGATCTCGTGAGCCGCTTTGAGGCAGTGCTGACCGCGGATCAGATTGCCAGCCACTATGAGGCGCAAAAGGCCATCGACGAAATTCTGGCGGAGGGTTTCCGCGAGATCGGGCGGCGGGTTCGTCCGGCCGGTGGCTCGCCGGGCAAGGTGACCGAGTACGACATCGTGCAGTGGCTTCAGGAGGCGATGCGGCATGCGGACCTGGTGTGGGAGAACGGTCCGAATGTATCTGTCAACGCGAACAGCGCCGATTCGCACTATGAGCCGACAGAAGCGAGCGCCAAGCGGATTCATGACGGAGATTTCGTGCTGATCGATATCTGGGGGCGCAAGGACCGTCCCGGCACCTGCTATTACGACATCACCTGGACGGGTGTCGTAGGGCGCGAGCCGTCAGAGAAAGAGCACGAGGTGTTCGAAGTGGTGAAGACTGCGCGCGACGCCGCGGTAAAAGCCGTGAAGGACGCCTTCTACCTCAGGGAGCCGATCGCCGGATGGCAGGCGGACGACGCGGCGCGGGCGGTGATCGAGGCAGCAGGCTTCGGTAAATATTTCACCCATCGCACCGGGCACAACATCAGCAATACCCTGCACGGCAACGGGGCGCATCTCGACAACCTTGAGACGCACGACGAGCGCTTGATTCTGCCTTACACCTGCTTCTCGGTTGAGCCCGGCGTCTACCTCAAGCAGTTCGGAATTCGCAGCGAACTGAACATGATCACCTCGCCGGAGCGCGCCGTCGCAACGGGGCGAGTGCAGCAGGAGCTGATGAGGATCTAGCGATCAGGCCTTCGCGCTGTGGCCCGTGCAATGCAGCACGCCCAGAAATTTGCTCCACGGACCGACGGCATCACGGTATTGGTATGCCATGATCCGCGAGATCTGATGCAGGTGGGTGAGGTCATGGGCGGCCCAGGTGGAGAGCAGGTTTGACATGGTCACGGCTCCGAGTGAAGGATGCATACCGCGCCGTTCGAAGTCCTCCGGCTCAAGGTTCAATGAGCTGAGTATGCTGAGATTTTCCAGGCGCAAGCGAGCAAATTCATCGAGAAGTTGCGCGAGCGACTTGCCTTCCGTCACGTGGATGTGACCAGCGCGATCAAAGCGGCGAAATGGCTGGCTCTCGCCATGCTGCATGATCCACTCGACGCGCGGAATCCAGTTCGTGTGTTCGCAGTCGATCAGATGACCGATGACTTCGAAGACATTCCACGTACCCTCGCCTTCATTGTGCTGAGTCCATGCTTCCGGCAGGTCGCGCAGAAGCGCATTGAGAGCGGCGGGAGTGCGGGCGAGAAGGGCCATTGTGTTCTCTAAGTCAGGTTCCATCACCAAACCTCGCAGGCTGATCCGCTGCTTTCTACAGCCTACATCCTGTCCCCTGATCCCTGCCTTCAAGCTGTTATAGTCAAAAGAGAAATGGCTTCCAAGGTTCAAGTGCCCGCCAAGACGCAGACAACGTCGCGGGGCTTTCTCTACTCGGCTTTAATTCTGGGCTGGCTGGTCCCGGGCGCGGGTCACGTACTGACCGGGCGCTGGGTGCGCGGCCTTCTGTTGTTTGTCTCAATTGCGTCGATGTTCTGGCTGGGCCTGGCGATGCGGGGCAAGCTGTATGCTCCGAACACCGGCGACGTGCTCGATATGCTGGGCTTTATCGGCGACCTGGGCAACGGGCTCTTCTATGCGCTCGGACGGATTTTCGACCTTGGCCACGGCGCGGTGGAGATCGCGACCGCCGACTACGGGACGAAGTTCATCGTCGTTGCCGGGCTTCTGAATTTCATCGCCGCGGTGGACGCGCATAACCTGCGCATCGGGAGGAAGGTTTAATGCTCGCACCCTCCCATTTCTCCGCCGTCCTGCTTTTCGCCACCTTTGCCTCTATCGTCTTCGGGATTACGCAGCGCTCCACTCCCAAAGCCATGGTTCGCTACGGACTCTACTGCTGGTCGATGTTCGTCGGCGTGGTGATTGTGGCCAGCTGGGTGATGTGGCTGATCCGCAGATAATTCCGGGCCGGTAGCCGGCAGCTTTATTCCCGGCCGATTCCGTGCTTCTCCCACAGCATGGCATCAAAGGTGTGCGTTATCTCGAATCCAGCATGGCGGTAGAGGGCCACTGCGTTCTCGTTGGCCTCGGTCACGGTGAGCGTGAGCGCGCGAAAGCCCCGGGCCCTGAGGTGTGCGGCGGAATCGTCGATCAGAATGCGTCCCAGGTGCTGACCACGGCATTCTTTTGCCACGCAGAGCTGTGTCACGTGCGCGACGTCATCACGAACACGCGAGCAGAGCAGTATGGCCATCATCTCGTTGCTGCCGGAGCGCAGGAGCACGCGGGATGCCGCGCCGTCGAATAATCCGCAGCCGGGGAAGCGGACGATGTTGTGCAGGAAGCGCAGCGAGCCGGCGACGGAGCGGTACTGGTCGTTGATGTGGCTGTCGAGATGCCCCTGGTACGCGTCGGCGATAAGATGCGCGGCGGCATTGAAGTCTTCCTCGTGCCACGGGCGCATGATCATGCCATCAGGTAACGGGAGTGACGTTGCCAACGATGCGAGCAGGTTGAGGCGCATGAAGAGCCGCCGGTGAATTTCAAAGCCAGCAGCGCGAAAGGCGCTCGCGTGCGTGCCGTGCGGGTGCAGAAGAAGCTGGGCCTCGATGCGTCCGACGCCGGGAGAATTCTGGAGCAACTCGATGAGGCTTTCGATCAGGCGCAGCTCGATGTCGGTCGCGGTGGCATCGGAGCTCTGCGGCTTGACAGCGAAGACATCGCCGATAACAGCCTTGTGTTCCTCGTAGACGCAGAAGAGATAGCCGGCGACGCGTCCATTCTCAATAGCGACGTACCCAGGCAGAACGCGCGAATCGAGATATTGCAGCAGCAGATCGGCGGAGGCGCGATAGTCCCATTCGAGGCGCTCGCCCCACAGGCGCGACTCGGCCTCGAGCAGGGGCCGCAGGCTCGCTCCGGAGAAGTGCCGGAGGTCGAGGATTTCGACTTGGAGCGCCGGTGTCATAAGACGGTTCCTGGCACAGCTAAGAATACACGCGCAGGGATCAACCGCAGCCGGCGCAGGGGGTGAAGGATTTTAGACCGCTTGCCGGACGTGCGCTCGTTCCGCTCTTTTACTCCGCGGGCTGCTGCTTTGCGGAAACTGTGTACACGACCAGGTCCTGAGCAGGATACGTGAAAAGCGGCTCGTATGTCCTTCCCGTAAGGAATGGACGCAACCGATCGATGTTTTTGGACTCGGGGTCTATTCGAACTACGAGGATGTGCTGCTCGGACGGAACGCCGTCCTGGTCATAGTTGACCACAGGCCGGTCGCGGTAGAAAGACAATCCGTATTCGAGGTCGCGGCGAACCCGAAAGACGGCGACCGTGCCATCGGGCGGCGTGATCTGGGAGAGGATCTGCGCCAGCGGCCGCGCGGAGTAGGTGAGATCGATGAGGGCAATGTTCCGTTTTGAGTTGGCCAGGGCGTGAATGCCGAAGAAGGGGCCGATGCCGAAGAGGAAGAGCAGCATGATCACCATGGGGGTCATGGTGGCGATGCGCAACCGCTTCAGACCGAAGCGGTAGACGGTGATGAGAATAAAGACGGCGGATGCGAAGCCGGTCATGCCGCCGGCGACAATGGCATTGAGGGGCGGCAGGGCTTCGGGATGCTGGAGGTGCAGGGGTAGCAGCACGACGAAGGCGGTGAGCACTCCGGTGAGCAGGGCATGGGTGATGAGCAGCCACGGCTTGAGGCCGCGTTCACGCATGCGGTTGAGGTAGTCGCCGGTGAGAATTGTGAGCGGGGGGATGGACGGCAGAATATAGCCGGGAAGCTTGGACTGCGAGAACGAGAAAAAGATGATGGGAACGAGTGCCCAGATAACAAGAAATTCGGGGAAGGCGTCGCCGGGACGGAAGTTGCCCATGTAGTGATTCTTGGCGCGGCGCGCACTCCATTCAGCGACCGATTGGCGAATCGCATCGCTGAAGGCGGCGATGGCCAGAACCGCCCACGGCGTGAGCGCGAGCAGCGTGATCGGCAGATAGAACCAGAAGGCCTGCTCGTGCTGGAAGCGGCTGGTGGCGAAGCGCTCAAGATTGTGCTGGAGGAAGAAGACCCGGAGGAAGTTCGGATTGCGCTTCTGCACGGCGATGAACCAGGGCAGCACCATCGCCAGGTAGAGAATGACTCCCGGCCACCAGATGGTACGGCGCAGGATGGACCACTCCCGGCGCAGGGCGGCAAAGGCAAAGAGGATCACAATCGCAAGGAAAGGCGCGACCGGGCCTTTGGCGAGCGTGGCGGCCCCGACGAAGAAGTAGAGATCGAAGAGCCAGAATTTGCTGTCGGTTTCATACCACGCATACCAGCCGAGCATGCCGATGCAGAACGGAGCGGCAAGCTGCATGTCTGTCGATGCGCCGCGGGCGAAGGCGATAATGCCGGCGCAACTTGCGGTGATGAGAGCGGCATCCAGCTGGCCTCCACGGCGGAAGCGGCGGATGTGGAGATAGATGAGCGTGACGAGAATGAAGGCGAAGCTGGCCGAAGGCAGGCGGGCCGACCAGTCATGCACGCCGAACTCGCGAAAAGAAAACATCGCGCGCCAGTAGTAGAGCGCCGGCTTCTCGAGCCACGGCTTGCCCCACAAGATGGGCGTGATGTAGTCGTGACGGGCGAGCATTTCGCGTGCGATCTGCGCATAGCGCGGCTCGTCAGCGCCTACCAGCCCGATGCCGGGTCCTCCGAAGATGGGGACGAGCCCGTAGAAAAGAAAAAATGTCGTGAGTATGAAGAGGGTGCCCGCTTCGAGCACGGTTCCCAGGATGGGGAAACGCGCGAGCAGGCTCGCAGGACTATGGGACAGCACTTTCAATCTGGAAGGAATGACCACAGTTTATCAGGAAGTTACGCGTAAAGGCTAACAGATCGGGGCGGAAGGAGCGGCTGGCAACTGCGCCAAGTCTCGTTTCAGGACAATTTTGCGCGGGAAGCGCGACGGCGAGCATACCTCACACCAGTTCATGCACCGGGCCCTGCAGGCATTCGCGCAGGTGATCGAGGATATTGCTCGATGCCGCCGAGAGCGGGCCGTCGATCGTACATCCGCTGGCGTGGGGATGTCCGCCGCCGCCGAAGCGCTCGGCAATGCGCGCAACATTGAGCTCTCCCTTGCTGCGCAGCGACAGCCTGACTCGGCGATTGGGAAGCTCGCGCAGGAAGACCGCGACCTCGACGCCCGCAATGCCGATCGCGTAGTTCACCAACCCTTCGCAGTCTTCTTCTGCCGCTGAGGTGCGCTGCATGTCGTCGTGCGTTACCCACATCCAGGCGAGCCGGCCTTCGCGCTTCAGGTTGGAAAGAGCCGCTCCGAGTAGAAGCATCTTCGACGTGGGATTGGAGAAGTACGTGTGCTGTGCAATGAGCGTGGGGTCGGCGCCGCGGCGCACGAGATCGCCGGCCAGCTCGAAGGTGTGGGCATCGGTGCCCGCATAGCAGAAGGAGCCGGTGTCAGTGAGCACGGCGGTGTAGAGGCAGGTGGCCATCTCCGGCGTGATCGCCACATCCGCCAGCTTAGCCAGGTTGTAGACCATCTCCGCGACGGCGCAGGCCTCTGTGTCGATCCAGTTCACGTTGCCGAAGGCGCGCCCGCTGGCGTGATGATCGATGTTGATGATGAAGCCGTCTTCGAGACCCGAGAGACGGGAGCGTTCCAGCCCATCGCATTCAAGCAGGATGACTGCGTCGTAGCTGCCTTCAACGTCGGTGACCTGACGGATGGCGCGCGCGCAGGGAAGACCATGGTAGATAAGCGGAACCCGGTCGAATGAGACCATGTCCACCTGTTTGCCAAGCTGGTCAAGGATCATGCCACAGGCCAGAATGGAGCCGATGGCGTCGCCGTCGGGGCGGGCGTGGGCGGAAACCAGAAATCGCTCGCCACGCTCAATAGCATGGAGAACTGCGTGGATGTCGTCGCGTGGCTGCATAGCTGTTGGCCGGGGTCTACTCGTTCCCCTGGCTCGCAGTAGCCCCCTTCTGCCGGTTGCGTTTGCGGCCAAGCAGTTCGTCGATGCGCGCTTTCATCTTGTCGGAGCGGTCGATGTGGAAGGTCAGGTCAGGGACGCGGCGCGTGCCCATGCGCTCGTGCAGCTCGTGGCGGATATAGCCGCGCGCGGCCATCAGGCCTTCGATGGTGTTCTTTTCCTCTTCGGGACCGCCGTCGACGGCGACGTAAATGAGCCCGGACTTGCCGCCCGGATTCAGAACAACCTGTGTGACATATGCAAAGCTGATCCGGGGATCGGAAAGCTCCCCCTCGATCATTGCGCCGATTTCTTCCCGAAGGGTCTCGGCCACCCTGTCCCGATGATATTGACGTGCCCTTGGCTCCGGCATCTTTCTTCCTTTGGTTAAACCTTTGAGGATATCAGAAAGAGGTCGAAATAGAGCCGCTTTATGCGTCCAGAAATTCCCACCAGATATCGACGGCTTGCGCGCCCAGATCGTTAGCGATGCGGTTGGTCGCGTCTTCGACCTGGCGCATAAGGCCAGCAAGGTAATCGCGCGAGCCGGAGATGGCTGCGACGCCGATAGTGGCCGATTGCCACGTGATGGCCTCATCCATCTCGGCGACCGAAATATTGAATCCATGAGCGAGCTTTTCCTTCAGGCTGCGGACGACCTGGCGGCGGTCTTTGAGCGACTGCGCGTGCTCGATGCGCAGCTCGATGGTCATGCAGGCGACGGGCATGTCCTCCCATCGTAACCGCTAGCGATGCAATTGAACTCCGGGCCCGAGAATGAGGATAAAGACCAGGGCAAGCGCGGCGGAGACGATGATCCACGCGTAGCTGCGAGCAACGGTTTGCGAATTCGAACCGGGCACTGTCGCTTTCGGAACGTAGTACACGAGAAAGAGCAACGCGCACTGGGCGCCAGCAGTCGCCGGGAGAGCCGACTCGAAGACCAGCGGCAAACCAAGAGGATTCCGGAGTGCAGCAACGACTGAGGTGCCGACCGCGGTGAAATAGGGGAGCCAGGTAAGTCGGCGAAAACGCAGGCGATCACTCGGTGGAACGCCTATATATCGCACGAGGCTTGCAGCGACGATCCGCATCGCCACGTAGTAGCTGGCCATCCCCACCACGATGAGGAGCACCCGCCATAGCCAGTAGGGATGAAGGCCGGCAATGACCTGTTGCCAATCTCCGAAGTCGGTTACGCCGGAGAAGAAGAAATATCCCGTGCCAGCAAAGAGGTTAAAGGCGCAACTGATCAGCAGAAAGAAGCGTGTTTGCACCGACGCATTGCGCAGGGCGCGCAGTGCGAACCAGAAGATGGATCCGGCGATGAGGTTGATAATCGTGCCTCCGGCGGCCACGAGACGCGAGTCATAAGTGCTCGACCAGGCGACTGTAGAGAGCGTTCCCGAGGGTGCTCCGGTTAATAAGGCGACAGCTCCGTGACCGAGGGCTTCGTGCAGCGTGGTCGAAAGCATCACCGCAATTACGCTGATCGCGATGATGGTAAGGACGTCGTCCTCGGATCGGTTGAAACTGTCAGGTGTGGTTTCGGGCATGGCAATTTCCTGACTCTCGTTAAGCGAGATCCCACAACTTAAACATCCCATCCAGCCCTGAGGTCACGACTGCTTTACTCTCAACACCCTCGCTGACTAGCCGCGAAATGATTTGTTCTCTCCGATACAGATAGTCTTGAGGACTTTCCGGCGGAGCGATCTTCAGAACCTTCATCAAAATGACATAGTCAAGGAGGTACTGTGTCTTGTCTCCCGCCTCTGCTTTCGTGAGCCTTCTTTCAATCGCCCACCCGTAATCCCCGTTGAATTTGCGAGGGACTAATTCCATCCGTACATACTGCAGCCCGTGGCGCATGGCGAAGGCCTGGTTCAGCAGATGATCGGCTTCGAGATCAGGAGGAATTTGCGTGCGCCGAATGCCTTCTTCGCTCTCCAGATAAGATAAAAAGCCCTCGCGATAGCCCTGCCAGGGAATGCGAGCCCAGTACTCGTTCTTGTTGCCGCCAATTGCGCGGATAAACGAGTTGGTGCTCGATGGCGACGTCCATTTCCATGTCGCGATTGCTGGGAGGCTGCGTTCACACTGCGGAGCATTTTACACGCCAACGGGGTAGTCGGCAGGGTCCTGAAAGGCCTTGATAAAGGCTTTCTTTTGCTCCGTGAGATAGTCCGTCAGGTTTCGCGGAGGTCTCATGTCTTAACCCTCCTTCCTGCGCCATCCATCTTACTTGACGTTACTCGACGATATGATCAGCGGACCTCGACATAGATCTCACGGCTGGATCGGTAAAAAAACGCGGGACCGTTGAGGCGATCCCGCGCGTTAGACAAATAACCCGTCCTAGCTTGCCGTCAGCTCCGCCGCGACTCGCTCGGTGACGAAAGCCTCGATGCTGTCGCCGACCTGGACATCATTGAAGTTCGCGAGGCCCACGCCGCACTCCATGCCGCTGGTGACTTCGCGAGCGTCGTCCTTGAAGCGCTTGAGCGAGGTGAGCTTGCCTTTGTAGACCTGCTCGCCATTGCGCGAGAGCCGCACTTCGGAGTCGCGCCGCAGTACGCCATCGGTTACGCGGCATCCGGCGATCGTGCCCACCTTCGGAATCCTGAAGACATTGAGCACTTCTGCGCGGCCGAGATAGCTCTCCTTGAAGACCGGCTCGAGGAGTCCAAGCATGGCCTTGCGAATCTCGTCCTGCAGTTCGTAGATGATCGAGTGAAGGCGAATCTCAACGCCTTCCTGCTCGGCAAGATCGGCGGTCTTCCGCTCGGGCCGGACATTGAAGCCGATGATGATGGCGTTTGACGCCGACGCCAGCAGCACGTCGCTTTCGGTGATCGCGCCCGCGCCGGAGTGGATGACCTTGATGCGCACCTTCTCGGTGGACATCTTCTGCAGCGAATCCGCCAGCACCTGTACGGAGCCCTGCACGTCGCCCTTGAGGATGATTGGCAGGTCCTTGACGCCGGCCTGCTTGATCTGCTCGGCGAGGCCTTCGAGCGAGACACGCGAGCTCTTGGCGAGCTGCGCCTCGCGCTCCTTCATCTTGCGGTACTGTGCGATGCCCTTCGCCTTGTCGCGATCGGCGACGACCAGGAAGGTATCGCCTGCGTCGGGAATGCTTTCGAGGCCGAGAATTTCGACCGGCGTCGATGGCCCAGCTTCTTCGATGGCGCGTCCGCGATCGTCGAACATCGCACGAATCTTGCCGAAGGTGTTGCCGACGATGAAGCTGTCCTGGTTGCGCAGTGTTCCGTTCTGCACGAGCACTGAGGCGACAGCGCCGCGTCCGCGATCGAGCTTGGCTTCGATGACCGTGCCGACGGCTGAGCGTCCCGGCGTGGCCTTCAGGTCGCCGAGATCGGCGACGAGGCAGATCATTTCGAGCAGCAGGTCGAGGTTCTGCTTCTTCTTCGCAGAGACGTCGACGAATACCGTCGATCCGCCCCACGCTTCAGGAACCAGTCCGCGATCGCCGAGTTGCTGCTTCACGCGATCCGGCTGCGCATCCGGCTTGTCGATCTTGTTCACTGCCACGATGATCGGCACGTTGGCCGCCTTGGCGTGGTCGATGGCTTCGAGGGTCTGCGGCATCACGCCATCGTCGGCGGCAACAACCACCACGACAATGTCGGTGACTTTGGCTCCGCGGGCGCGCATGCGCGTGAAGGCTTCGTGGCCTGGCGTATCGAGGAAGACGATCTCGCGGCCAAAGGCGGGCGAATCCGGCTTGGCGATGCGGACCTTGTATGCGCCGATGTGCTGGGTGATGCCTCCGGCTTCGCCGCCGGCGACGTCGGTTTCGCGGATCGCGTCGAGCAGCGATGTCTTGCCGTGATCGACGTGGCCCATAACGGTGACAACCGGCGGACGCGGAACCTCGTGCTCGTCGGGATTCTCCTGCGAGAGGATGTTCTCGATGGCTTCGTTGGCCATCTGGTCCTCAAAGGTGATCACCGAAGTGTCGGCGCCGAACTGGCGGGCGACATCCTTGACGAGCTCGCCGTCGAGGGACTGGTTCACGGTAACGAAAACGCCGCGCAGCAGCAGCGTGGCGATCAGGTCCTTGCCACGCACGCCGAGCTTTTCGGCCAGATCTTTCACGCTGATGCCCTCGGTCACCGTGATGGTGCGGGTAATGGGCATCGGTTCAGCAGGAACCTGGGCTCCGCCAAAACGCGACGGCGGAGCAAAGCCCTTCATCGGGCCTTCTTTGGACTTCGGATACTGCTGGCGGCCACGGCGCGCGTGTCCTCCGGCCGCCCGCTGCGGACGCGGCGCTTCGCCGGGAGGCGGCACGAGGCCCGGAGCTCCGCCTGGACCGGGGCGCTGCCCGAAGCCGGGTCGCGGACCCATGCCCGGACGCTGTCCGAAGCCGGGACGCGCTCCCGAAGGCGCGCCGGTAGGCGAGCTGCGCGTGGGGTGCATCGGACGCCGTGCACCGGGTCCTCCCGGAGCTCCGCCGGGTGATCCCATGCCCGGGCGCTGGCCCGGACCACTGGCTGGACGGCGGTCAAAGATCGGCCGGCCGCGCTGGATTCCTCCGGCTCCGCCACTTCCATGCGGTGGGGGGGGAGCTGAAGGCGGAGGCGCTACAACGACGGGTGCGGTGTAAACCGGGCGCGGACCCGTCTGCGGCATGATGACGCGGCGCGGAGCTGGAGCAGCTTCAGCCGGGGCTGCGGCGACCGGCGCTGGAGCCTGCGGCGCTGCCGACACTGAGGGCGGTGGCGTCGAGGGCGACGTAGAGACTGCAACCGGAGGGGGTGCTGCTACGACGGGCGGGGGCGCAGCTGCAATCAACGGAGGCCGTGGCTGTGCGTGACCTGGCGCGGCAGCGGCAATTTCGCGCGATGGCGCAGGAGGCGTAGCTACGGGCGCGCTGGCAATACCTGCCGCGTTGCCTGCTGCGACGACCGGCGGCTTTGCGACAACCGGCCCAGCCGGCGGCTTGGCGGCAATGGCTGGCGTCGGAGGCGGCGCAACGATCGGCGCAGCTTGACGCGGTTGGGGAACAATTCTGCGCGGGGCCGGCGGCGGAACAGACGCCGGGCGCTCAACTGCCGGTGCGGACGGTGCAGGGGCAACTGAAGAAGCAGGTTTAGCTGCAACTGGGACCGCTGCCGCAGGTGCAGCCGCAACCCCAGAAGCGGATGCCGGCAAAACGGCCACTGGAGCAGCAGGTACCGGAGCAGCGGGCATGGGGCGCTGCGGAGGCGCCGCTACTTCTTCTTTCTTCTGCTGGATAGCCTTGAGAACGTCGCCAGGCTTCGAGACACGCGACCAGTCGATCTTTGGCTTTGGAGCTGCGGTATCGGCCCGTGAGCCGGCTGCGCCAGATCTGCCGCGTTGGAAGTGAGCGCGCACACGCTCGGCTTCGTCGAGCTCCAGTGAGCTGGAGTGCGTCTTCTTCTCGGTGACGCCGACGATATCGAGAACATCCAGAATAGCCCTGCTCTTGACTTCGAGCTCGCGCGCTAAATCGTTGATTCGAACTTTACTCATCCGCCCCTTTTGCTTATTGCTCCCACGGCCCTAGTTATACATAGCAACCTCTTGGCGTGGATTGAGAAGCTGCATTCTATTATGGCCCGAAATGGCGCGATTTGCGCTATCCATCTGGGGTCGAAGTATTTGCGGACGGCGCATAACTACGCGCCGCCCTCGTTTTTCTTGTCGCTTTCCTCGTGAAACTCACCCGGTTCGGCGATATCTTCATCGACTACGTTCTCGCGAAGCCTCTCGCTGGTGTCGTGATCGCCGGGTTCGACGGATTCCCCGCCTTCCGTGTCGACATACTCGCCAACCTCGGTGATTTCGGCCAGCTGCTCTTCGGCAAGCTCGTCGTCGATAAGCCCCGAACCATCCCTCGCCGGCGATTCGTCGCCCTCCTGGGTTAGATCGAGCCTAAGTGCTTCTTCTTCCTCGGCTAAGCTGGCGTCGGAGGCGGCTTCCGCAGCCTCTGCCGCAGCCTCGTCCGCGTCGGATGCAGTCTCAATCGCCGCAGGCCGCTCCTCGCCCGGCTCATACTGCCCGAAGTAGTGGCGGACAGCGACCGAGATTTTCTCGAGCGTCTTTTCGCCGATGCCGGGAATCTCCTCGAGCTGCTCCGGCGTCATATCGGCCAGCGCTTCCACGGTCGTGATGCCGGCAGTGACCAGCTTCTGGATGATCGACTCGTCCAGTTCGCTGACCTGTTCGATGGCAGTCGTTTGACCGCTGCCCACGCCCTGCATCTGCTGCTCGACCTCCTGGCGCTTCTCCTCTTCGCTCTTGATGTCGATCTTCCAGCCGAGCAGCTTGGCCGCCAGGCGCACGTTCTGCCCCTTCTTGCCGATGGCCAGCGAAAGCTGCGTATCGTCAACGATAACTTCAAGCTGCTTCTCGCTGAGATCGGTGATGCTCACGCGGCTGACCTTCGCCGGTTGCAGAGCTTTCTCGGCAAACGTCGTGATCTCTTCGCTGAACTCGATAATGTCGATCTTCTCGCCGCGCAGCTCGCGGATGATCGACTGCACGCGCATGCCCTTCATGCCCACGCAGGCTCCCACTGGGTCAACGTCTTTATCGCGCGACATGACAGCGATTTTGGTGCGCTCGCCGGCCTCGCGCGCGATGGCGCGGATCTGCACGGTGCTGTCGTAGATCTCGGGCACCTCGCTCTGGAAGAGATTCTGCACCAGCTCCGGCGCGGCGCGCGAGACGATCACCTGCGGCCCCTTGGCAGCGCGGTCGACGCGCAACAGTACCACCCGCACGCGCTCGCCCACCGCGAACTGCTCCAGCCGGGACTGCTCGCGGCGCGGCATGCGTGCCTCGGCCTTGCCCAGGTCGAAGATCACATCCTGCGGCTCGATGCGCTTCACCGTGGCGTTCAGCACTTCGTTGGCGCGATGGTTGTATTCGTTGAAGACAGTGTCACGCTCGGCCTCGCGCACCTTCTGGAAGATGACCTGCTTGGCCATCTGCGCGGCGATGCGCCCGAGAACATCAGTCGGCTTGTAATAGCGAATCTCACCGCCGATTTCGACCTCAGGCGCGAGTTCGCGCGCCTCGTCGAGGCCGATCTGGTTGACCGGGTCTTCGATCTGCTCCGGGGTCTCAACCACCGTCTTATAGACGTAGGCCCGAATCTCGCCGCTGTCCTTATCCAGCTCGGCGCGCATGTTCTCCTGCGTCTTGTAATACTTGCGCGTGGCGAGGGCGATAGCGTCCTCGACGGCAGAAACGACGATGCCGGGATCGATGCCCTTGTCGCGGCTTAAAGCTTCAATGCTCTGGTAAAGCACACTTGCCATAGGTCTCTCTCAATTGCATTTCGGCGGCGCGGGTCAGGCGTGGCCGAGGGTTCAGACGGTGAACGGTCTTCAGATTTCCGGAACCAGGTTGGCCTTTTCGATATTCGAGATTTCGATCTCGGCCGTCTCCTGATTTGCCTTTTTGCTCTTGCCCTTCTGCTTCACTGCGTTCAGGTCAAGGATGATTGCGCGGTCGCTCACCTGTGTGAGCCTGCCCTGCCAGTGGCGGTTGCCCGCGACCGGCTCAATGGTTCTCACTTTCGCCAGGCTGCCGGTGAAGCGCCGGAAATCTTCGACGCCGTGCAGCGTGCGGTCGAGCCCCGGCGACGAGACTTCGAGCGTATAGTCGTCGCCGGGAACGAGATCCTCAACGTCGAGCACCGTTCCGAAGTCGCGGCTGAAGGCCTGGCAGTCGTCATGCGTGATGCCGGAAAGATGCTCCCGGTGAATAGGATGATCGTGCTGCTCGGCGGTTTCTGCGGCCTCGGCGGGAAGAGCCAGCCGGGCGCGCTCTTCAGCATTCTTCTCGATGAAGACACGCAAGACACGGCTCTTGCCCGCGCCCTGGTAGTCAACCTCGACCACATCAAGGCCATGCGAGGAGGCGACGCGTTGCGCGGTGGTGCGAATTTGGTCGAGACTTAAAGCCATAGCCGGTTTGCTGACGAGCCTGAATTTCAGCGCAAATAAAAAGTGGGCCGTAAGCCCACTCATCTCTCCGAGCCTGCCGGAAGTTCACAGTCCAGGCGTGGACAAACTCGTCTGCTCTTACAGAATACGCCGATTCGGGATGGAGTTCAAACGGGGAGGACTCCAGCTCCGAGCACCACCAGCTTCTGCCCGCCAGGGCCGGAATCGCTGTTTCACCGTTCCCCTTTTCTTCGCTATACAATGATCACTGTGCCTCCTCTCTCCAGCGCCGCCTTGCGCAGGGATCTCAGCGAGAGAAACGGCGAGCGCGCACAATCCTATGAACACGAACTCTCGTACGGTCCGGTACCGAGCGTTATCTATCGGGAGGACGGAGGAGGGCATGGCAACTTCATTCCCGAATCCTACCGGGCTATCTGCCGGAACCCCGAATGGCGTAAGCGCCTGATGAAACGCTACACAGGCGAAAAATGGGTGCCGCGAGCAAGGGAGCGGAAACGGCGCGAACTCGACTGCGCGAATAGTTCAGACGCGCTCCTGATGAATATTTTCTGCTATCCGAAAGCACTCAGACGCCCGCAACTCTGCGCTTTGCTTGGCCTCGAGTCTGGCATGGTCCCTGAGTTCGGTTTCAAACCACGCATTCCGCTTCTGCCTGTGAAGGATCGAAGAGATCGGACCGAGCGAGGAGATTGCACGGAAGTAGACATGCGTATCGGCGAGCTTCTAGTCGAAGCAAAACTCACAGAATCGGCGCTTCAGCCCGCGCCCACTCGGTTGCTATCGCGATATCGGGACTTGCACGATATCTTCAACGTCGAGGAGCTTCGTACTCGAGGGGACAGAATTTATGGATATCAACTCGTTCGCGGAGTACTCGCGGCCCATGCAACTGAGTGCTCTTTTTGCTTCTCTGCGATGCGCGGCGATCAGACCTCATCGAGAAGTGGTTTGAAGTAGTCAGCGCAGTACGAAGTTACAGCTTTCGCAACCGGCTAAAGCTTCTTACCTGGCAGGAGGTCGCGGGAACCGTCCCCGGCAAGTTACAGGAGTTTCTTACAGAGAAGTATGGCATCGCGAAAGCCGCACCATGAAGGACTGCCAACCAACCGATCGTTAACCACGATTCTCCCGTCGTGACATCAAGAATGGATTTTAGACGGTCTCCAAAGCAGATTATCCCGGTCCGCAAATCGTTGGTTAGGAAAACCCCCGATTGACACCTTTAATCAACCCGCCATAGCATTGGCCAACTCAAGCATTATGTTTCACGCCGGACAACCGCAGGCATGACCTGGCCGCAGACGTATCTGCTGTTCGGCAGAGGTCTGGGCTTTTCCGCTCTACTGGCTGCGACTCCGATCTTCACCCTGCTGATTCTGCTCGGCATCCTGCGCAAGCCGGCGTGGCTTGCCGGGCTGGCCGGACTTGCCGTCACCTTTGTTCTCGCCATCTGGGGCTATCACATGCCCGCCATAACCGCCGTGAGCGCGGCCTGCCACGGAGCCGCCTTCGGGCTCTTTCCCATCTCCTGGATCGTTTTCTGGGCGATCGCGCTCTTTCGCGTGACCGAGGTGACGGGCAAGTTCGAAATCATCAAGCACTCTGTCAGTCGATTGACGCCGGATATTCGTCTGCAGGCTCTCTTGATTGCCTTTGCATTTGGAGCATTCCTTGAAGGTGCTGCGGGCTTTGGCACTCCGGTCGCGATTGCTGCGACGATGCTGACTGGATTGGGATTCAAGCCGTTCCGGTCTTCCGCGCTTTGTCTGCTGGCCAACACCTCGCCGGTTGCGTTTGGATCCATCGCCATTCCGCTGGTGACGCTCGCCGGAACTACGGGGCTGCCGCTCGACAAGTTGAGCGCCGCGGTCGGCAGCCTTTGCGCACCAGTTTCTCTCATCCTTCCCGCTTACCTCATCATCGCGATGTGGGGGCTGGCGGGGTTGGAGGGGATATGGATTCCTGTCGCGGTCGGGGGGCTTTCCTTCGCCTCGGTGCAGTTCATGGTTTCGCATTTTGTCGGCCCGCAGCTTACGGACATCCTGGCCTCGTTGACCGCCCTGCTTGCGCTGGTCGCTGTGCTGCACCTCTGGCATCCGGCAATGCGTGAAGGGAGCCAGTACGTGCCGGATAAGAGCAGTGACGCCGGGGTTGCTCCCGAATATAGCGCCCGCGAAGCCATCTATGCATGGCTGCCCTATGGACTGCTCGTGGTTTGCGTTTTGCTCTGGGGTTACAAGCCGGTACACACGCTGCTGAACTCCGGCAGCATCGCTATTCACTGGCCGTTTCTGCATAACGTGGTGCTGCGGATGCCTCCCGTCGTTGCCCGGCCATCTCCTTATCCTGCGATCTTCAACCTGAATTGGTTTGCCGCGTCGGGAACCTCGTGCATGCTGGCCACACTCCTGTCGGCAATTTGTTTGAGGATGAGCCTACGGCGATTTATACGCGTATTGCTCTCCGTTGTGCGCACGCTGCTTCTGCCAACCGCAACCGTCACCTCGGTGCTCGCGATTGCTTTTCTGATGAACTACTGCGGAGCGACCGCAACGCTGGGACTGACGTTTTCCGCCGGCGGCGTGCTCTTCCCCTTCTTCAGCTCTTTCCTTGGATGGCTGGGAGTGTTTCTCACCGGATCGGATACCTCCGCGAACGCGTTGTTCGGCAGCCTGCAGGTGGTCACGGCCAACCGGTTGGGCCTCGACCCGGTTCTGATGGCTGCGACCAACTCCGCGGGCGGGGTAATGGGCAAGATGATCAGCCTGCAGACCATAGCCGTAGCCGCCGCCGCAACAGGCCTGTCGGTCGCCGACCAGTCAAGGCTCTTTCGCTTCACGCTGAGGCACAGCATTCTGCTGGCGAGTGTCATCGGCGGACTGTCTTTGCTCTATGCGTATGTATTTCACTTCCACTGGATCTGAAGAACGTAGCTTGACAGAGCGGTGCATCATAGTACGATTCGTACGATGCAATCCGGAATCACCCTACTTGGCTATGCGCTGCTGGGATTGATCCAGCAGAAGCCGGCCTCCGGCTACGACCTGCGAAAGATCTTCGCCGAAACACCAATGGGTACCTTCAGCGACAGTCCGGGAGCGATCTATCCTGCGTTGCGACGGCTCGAACAGAGAAAGCTGATTCGGGGAAGCATCGAAGCCGGCTCGGGACTGCGCCGACGCAGGGTCCTGCGGCTCACCGTCGCCGGGCACGCCGAACTGAAGACGTGGCTGAGTGCGCCCATTACGCAGGATGACCTGTCCCATAGGTCGAATGAGCTGATGCTGCGCTTTGCATTTCTCGATCGCGTGATGGGAGAGGCGGCGACGCTTCACTTTTTGCGGTCGATTGAGGCGGAACTACAAATCTACATCCCTGGCCTGCAGGCTTTTCTGAAGAGCCATGGTCCAAAGATGCCCACATCCGGCCGGCTCGCGCTTGAGAGCGGCGTTCTTGGTTATGAAGCTCAGCTTCGATGGGCTTCACGCGCTGTCAGCGTTTACGAGCAGAAGATAAAAGCAAAATGACCTGTCGCGATCCGATTGGCTAACGCCCCCGGCGCCCGGTCACGTTGGACTCCACTTGTCACTCACTCCGGTAAATCGTCCGCTTCTGTGGGATACTTGGCAAAACAGTGAGGCCCGTATGAGCGAAGAGAATCCTTATGCTGAGTATCTCGGAGGCCAAGAACCACTGAAAGTCCTCCCCGCGACCGCACGAAAGATCGAAACTATTCTTGAGGAGCTTGGCGCCGAGCGCGTCGACCAGTCTCCGGCGCCGGGCAAGTGGAGCGCCCGGGAAATCGTCTGTCACCTTGCCGATTGCGAGCTGGTTTTCGGTTTCCGGCTGCGGCAGACCCTGAGCGAGGACAACCACACGGTGCAGCCCTTCGATCAGAGCAAGTGGGCAGCGCAATATGACTGCTACGATACGCGTGACGCTCTCGCCACCTTTCACACTGCACGCAACTGGAACCTGGCGCTCATCCGCTCGCTCTCTCCTGAGGACCAGGCCAGATCGGTCACTCACCCGGAGCGCGGCACGATGACCTTGCATACCATCGTTGAAACGATGGGCGGTCACGACATCAATCATCTGCGCCAGCTTGAGGGAATTGTGAAGAAGCTCGCACCCGAGCACTCAGCGTTATCCGCAAATGATTGAGCCCTAGTGCGACGGCGCTGCGATATTCTTGCCGAACTTGAACGTCGGTCCCACAGAGAAGCGCACCGTCCAGTCGCCGTTCTGCAACAGGTCGTTGAAGAGGTGCCAGTAGACCAGATCGCTTTGCAGACGGACGCCGAAATGCCGCGTAGCATTCCAGTCGAATCCTCCGCCGAAGCCGTAAAAGCCCTGCCAGTCAAGCTTTGTTCCCGATGGAACGAGCTGCTGGACAACCGCCACCGCAAACGGGTCTCCCGGATTCGGATGAGGCGTGACCCTCTGCCGAATTGCTCCCAGAGATGGCCGGACAAAGAGCGTCACCTGCTTAAAATGCCGGTATTCAAATTGTGGCCCCATCGCGAAGGTCTGCGAGAAGGCATCGGTCGGCACGATGAGCTGGTAGCCGGGAGGAAGCTCGCCGATCGAGATCAGGTATTCAATTTCCTGATTCAGTTCCTGCTGCAGTGAGGTCGTGAGGACGCTGGTGTTCAGCGAGTTGTGCCCGGTGACGACCGAATAATCGAAGCCCAGCGCGTACCAGGTCTTCATGTTGCGGCCCACCTGCAGGTTGTAGCCGCGCTCGGCAAGGTTCAGCCCAGGGGTCTCGAAATAGGTGAATCCATTGTAGATATCGTATTGGGGTATGTACGTCTGCTGTGCCGATGCGGTGCTCGACAGGAGGAGGAGCAGAGGCGCGGTGAGGATGAGAACCAGGCCAAAGAATCTCAGGCCACGCAGGGTCATCGGGGGTCTCCTTCGTTTTCGAACGACGCCGATGAAACGCGCCGGAGATATCGCTTGTCAACAGGAGCGCAAGAGATTTTCGCCTGGAGGTAACCGGAGATGAACCCGAATTGCTCTACAATACCGGGAAGCCCAAAGCCAGCCGGCGTGCCCAGAGTAAGCATGCGTATTGAGTCGTTGGCGGCACTGGTGCATCTTGACTATCTAAATCATGATCGAACATCCTCTCCCCGAAGCTCTGACGTTTGACGACGTTCTTCTTGTTCCGGCATACAGCGAAGTAGTTCCCGCGCACGTGAGCACCCAGACCCGGCTCACCCGAAACATCACTTTGAATACGCCCCTGCTCAGCGCGGCTATGGACACGGTGACCGAGTCGCGCCTTGCCATCGCCATGGCGCAGCAGGGAGGCCTGGGCATCATCCACCGCAATCTCACGCCCGACCAGCAGGCGAGCGAGATCGATAAGGTGAAGCGCTCGGAGAGCGGCATGATTGTCGATCCGGTGACCATCTCGCCCGACCGGCCCATCTCCGACGCGCTCGAAGTGATGCGCCGTTACAAGATCTCCGGCGTGCCTGTGACCAAGGACAAGAAGCTGGTCGGCATCCTCACCAATCGCGATCTGCGCTTCGAGACGCGGACCGATATTCCGATCGCAGAGGTGATGACCAAAGACAACCTCATCACCGTACCCGTCGGCACCACGCTTGAAGAGGCCGAGCTAATCCTGCACAAGCATCGCGTGGAGAAGCTCCTGGTGGTCAACGGCGGCTACGAGCTCAAGGGCCTCATCACCGTCAAGGATATCCAAAAGAAACTGAAGTATCCCAACGCCTCAAAAGACGAGAAAGGGCGGCTGCGCGTGGGCGGCGCAATCGGCGCAACCGGAGATTTTCTGGAACGGGCCGCCGAGCTCGTGCGCAACCGCGCTGATGTGCTGGCGATCGACTCCGCTCACGGTCACTCCTCGCGCGTGCTCGACGCAGTGCGCGAGGTGAAGAAGCGCTTTCCCGATGTGGACCTGCTGGCCGGCAATATCGCCACATACGAGGGCGCGAAGGCGCTCATCGAGGCTGGAGCCGACGCCGTCAAGGTTGGCATCGGGCCGGGATCGATCTGCACCACGCGCATGGTCACCGGCGCAGGCATGCCACAAATTACGGCGATCAGCGAGGCTTACCGCGCGGGCACGGAATTCGATATCCCCATCATTGCGGACGGCGGAATCAAGTATTCGGGCGATGTTGCCAAGGCTATCGCTGCCGGCGCGAGCGTGATCATGATCGGCTCGCTCTTTGCGGGAGTCGACGAGAGCCCCGGCGAAACCATCCTCTACCAGGGACGGTCATTCAAGGCCTATCGCGGCATGGGATCGCTCAGCGCGATGTCGCAGGGCTCAGGCGAGCGCTACTTTCAGGGCTCGCAGGATTTCCGGGATGAGCCGGAGCGCCAGGAGGGCGTGGTACAGCGCGAGCAGAGTGGGCAGAATCGACTGGCGAAGTTTGTTCCCGAGGGCATCGAAGGCCGCGTGCCGCATCGCGGACCGCTCGAAGCGATGGTCTATCAACTTGTCGGCGGATTGCGTTCGGGCATGGGCTACCTCGGCTGCGCAACCATCGAAGATCTACAGACCAAGTCGCGCTTCGTGCGCATCTCGAACGCCGGATTGCGCGAGAGCCACGTTCACGACGTGATCATCACGCGCGAAGCTCCGAACTACCACGTGGAATGAACTTCGCGTTCAGCGGGACTGGCCGTCGGGCGGACGCGGCTTTGCCGCACATTTCTCAGCCGGGCGGCGAGGTTCCGCCCCGCTTGCGCAGAATTACCTTCCGGCGCTTCCTCCAGTCCTCATTCAAACCGATCAGCTCCCATTGAACCTCGAATGAGAGGTGCCGCAGAACCACATCGCTCGACGGATGAATGCGTAGCGCAGGCGCAACCAGATACATCAGCGGCGGCTCGTCGGAGAGAGCGATGCCGGGAAAATATCCATGCTTCTGAAAGGCATGCTCGCCTTGCAATTGCCGCACGCGTGACCAGTAATCGAGCGCCTGCAGCGGCAGGTGAAGGCTGTCGTCAGCCTTGAGCTCCAAGACAGCTAGCCGGCCGGTCCGGGTCACCGTCAGCAGGTCGAGCATGCCGCGGTCTCCTGCCGCAAACGCCGGAACCTGCGAATAGATGATGTCGCCCCGCAGGGCAGGCTCGATCTCTTCTATGTCGCGCCGCAGCACGGACTCCAGCCAGCGCTCCGGCTGCAGGCGAAACAGAGGATTCCGCATCGAGCCGTTCGCGTGGCGGTTCTCGAAGAGCCTTTGTGTGAGCTCCCGAAAAAGCTCCCCTGTATCCGCCGTGAGCGGGGTCTCGTTTGCTCCGGCTCCAAAGGTGATCTCGTCCTGCCGCGCAAACGATCCCGCCATCAACCTATGCCGAATGCGGGCAAACTCCAGCCCGTGCAGCACAAAGGCGATCTCGGTCGCGCTGCGCGGGCGAATCTCCGCGGCGGCACGAAGTCCCGGCCGCAGCAGATCCAGGACGCGGTCAATCGCCGCTCGGGAGCGCTCGAGCGCTGCGTCAGGATTGAAGGCATAGACGAGCTGCGCGTGCAGGTTGCCGGAATCGCGAAGATCGAGCTGTGCGAGCTCCTCGGCACGCTCATCCAGCTCATACACCTCCCACTTCGCCGCCGACGCATTCAGCCAGGGCATCCGTGCGCACGTGGTTCGCGCTGTTCCGGGAGGAACGATAATCCTCAGACCCTCGAAAAGCCGCCGTCCTCCGCCATGCTCGCGGCAATATGCCAGCCATAGAATCCCCAGCGTGAGGATTCCGTCGATGGTCGGCTGAAGCTCTTCCGCATTGACGGCAATCACGCTCCATGCCGAGTTCCCCCGAGACAGAACACCGCGCACGTGGGCTGGTCCAAAGCTGTGCTCGAGATCGGCCGCGGTGCGGATGCTCTCGACCGCCCAGCCGTGAAAGGCGCGAGGGAGAACACGCTCCAGCACGCGAAGATACCTCGTCCTGGTCGCCTCGCGCGTGGAAGGCGTGCGCCGGTCGCTGCTCGGAACCAGCTCAACTACTTCCTGGCGTACCTGGCCAAAACGGCGGGTCTCGACTCGCAGCGCGTCTTTGCGTGCCTGAAGGCCGCTGACTGTCCGGACAATGTTGCGCTCCTCCGACCACAGGTGCAGCAGGCAACGCCCTTGCCCGACGGACAGGGAATAACGTGCAGAGCGCATGTCAAAGAGGACGCGGCCATCTTCAAGAACAGCCGCCTGGGGATATTCGGTGAAGAAATCCTCGAGCTCACGGGCGAGTTCCGCGGCAGAAATATCAGTTGTAGTGGAGGGCATTATGGCGATGATGCGCGGCCCGGGCCTGGAGCAGCAAGCGAATTTCTACCAGCTTTTACTCTTTCGTAATGCGACGATGTGGGCCACATGATGCCGGGAGTGCCAGTCGTAGAGGGCGACGACCACCGCGAGACTCTGCCGGCCGCTCTCAGGGTGGTTGTAGCCGCGCTCCCACTGCTCAGGAGTGAGCGATTCGAGAAGCGCAACCCAGCGGCGGTGGAGAGACTCGAGAAGTTCAAGCGATACGTCGATGGGCAGCGTGTTCGCATCGGAGAGCTCCGCCCACAGTTTTTCTTCGTACGGCTTGATCGTCGGCCAGTCTTCGGTGAGCGCCAGCCGCGTGCGCACATACGCATTCATGTGGCTGTCCGCGACATGGTGCACAAGCTGGCGGACCGTCCAGCCGCCTTCGCGGTAAGGTGTGTCGATCTGAGCGTCTGTGAGCCCGTAGACGGCGGCGCGAAGATTCTCAGGCAGAGCGGCTAACGTGGTAATCGAGCCGTGGCGATGTGCGGCATCGATGACGGGGGGGCGAACGAAGTGACCGATCGGGTAACGGAGATCTGAGGCGGTTTCAAGCGGCATGCCATAGAAATAGCACGCCGGGGCGAAACGCGCGCGGGAGTGCACGGTCGTGCGCCGGCACTCCCCGGCTAGCTAGGAGTGGTGGTGGTAATGATGGCTGTGATGGTGGTGATGGTGCGGCTGGGCAAACGCCGAGGCTGAAAACAGCAGCACCAGAGAGAGGAGTAGAAGCTTTTTCATGAGCCGATGTTAGCAAGGGCCGGCCGCACGAAATCGTGAAATTCCAAAGTGGAATATCGCGAGTTACGATCCGCCCGCGTTTACCTGCGTGCGGGTTGAGCCTAGAATCAGGTTAGATCATCCAATTCACAGGACCCCATGACCCTTCCGCCATCTCCGGCCACAGCCGGGACGCAGCACAAGAAGTATTTCTTCGACAAATTCGGCATCACCGAGCGGCTGCTTGAGCGCTGCCTGGGCGAGGCGCTTTCAGCCGGAGGCGACTATGCCGATGTGTATTTTGAGTCGGTCGCCTCGACCGCGATCGGCATCGACGAATCGCTCGTCAAATCCGCCAGCCAGGGCGTGAGCGCCGGCTGCGGGATTCGCGTCGTGAGCGGCGAGCGCACCGGATACGCCTACACCGACGATCTCTCCGCCGATCGCCTGCTGCGTGCCGCCCGCACCGCGGCCCTCATCGCCAGCGGCCCGGCGAAGCAGCCGGTGCAGGGCTTTACGGAGACGAAGGCGCCAAGCCTGTATCCTGCTCCCGCAGTCGATCTCGACAGCGATCTCTCGGCCCGGCTGGACCTCGTGATGCGCGCCGATCGTGCCGCGCGGGCGTACGATCCGCGAATCACGCAGGTGCGGGCTGGCTATCACGAAGAGCTGCGACGCATTCTGATCGCCGCCTCCGACGGAACCTTCGCCAGCGACACGCAGCCTATGGCTCGTCTGAATGTGTTTGTTCTGGCCAAGGACGCCGACCGCACCGCTCGCGGCACATCGGGCGGCGGCGGCCGCGTCGAGATCGATTTCTTCCAGACCGAAAAAACGCCCGAGCACTTTGCCAACGAAGCCGCGCGGCAGGCGATTCTTCAACTGGGAGCCGTCGCCGCTCCGGCAGGCGAGATGGAGGTCGTGCTCGGTCCCGGCTGGCCCGGCGTTCTGCTACACGAAGCCGTCGGGCACGGCCTCGAAGCCGACTTCAATCGCCGCAAGACCTCGGCCTTCGCTGGTTTGATCGGCCGTCCCGTCGCCAGCTCCAAAGTCACCGTCGTCGATAACGGCACCATGCCCGGCCGCCGCGGCTCTCTCAATGTCGACGATGAAGGCTCGGCCACACAGGAGACCGTGCTCATCGAGAACGGCATCCTCAAGAGCTACCTGAGCGACAAGCTCTCTGCACGCCTCATGGACATGCCCTACACCGGCAACGGACGCCGCGAGAGCTACCAGCAGATTCCCATGCCGCGCATGACCAACACCTACATGCTTGCCGGCGATGATTCTCCCGAAGATATCCTGCGCAGCGTCAAGCGCGGCCTCTACGCCGTAAACTTCGGCGGAGGTTCGGTAGACATCACCAGCGGCAAGTTCGTCTTCTCGGCCAGCGAAGCCTACCTGATTGAAGACGGCAAGATCACGGCCCCCGTCCGCGACGCAACCCTGATCGGCAACGGCCCCGAGGCGCTCAAGTATGTCTCGATGGTCGGCAACGACCTCGAGCTCGACGAAGGCGTCGGTACCTGCGGCAAAGACGGCCAGAGTGTGCCTGTCGGCGTCGGCATGCCAACGGTAAAGCTCGACCGCATGACGGTAGGCGGCACGGGACGATGAAGACAGGAAGGAAGGTTTTCCTTTGCAAATAGTGGATGTAAAGCAATTCGTTAGTATGACGGATGGATCGCGCCGTTATGCGTGGAAGACCATTCCAGCCGGCGATGCCCTCAAGCTTGCTGAACCGCGTCTCCGATGTCCCGAGTGCAAGGGAATAATCGCCCTGCGTAGAAAAACAGAAGATGGCACGCAGCCGAACCGCGCCGAACACCGGGCCAAAAACCGCGGCTGCTCGCTCGGCGACTGCTTCGATGGCGTAAAGCGGCTGGCGTCGAATCCAATCGAACCGAATGAGGAAAGTATCGGTGAGTAGCGTATCCCAGCTAGCGGCAAACGACCTCCAATCACTCGCCGCCGACATTGTCTCCAAAGCCCTCAAGAGCGGAGCATCCGACGCCGAAGTGACCATCCGCGAAGGAGACGAGTTCTCGACCGAGGTTCGCATGGGCGAGGTCGAGACCCTTAAGGAGTCCGGTTCGCGAGGCATGGGCCTGCGCGTCCTCATCGCCACGCCAAACGGTCATCGCGTGGCCAGCACATCATCGAGCGATTTCACCCCCGAAGGTGTGGAACATCTCGTCAACGGAGCGCTCGCATTGGCTCGCGTCACCTCCGAAGACCCCTTCGCCGGTCTTGCCGACACAAACGAGTTCGGAAAGCTGGAAGGCGACCTCGAGCTCTGTCACGAAGATGTCTACTCGCTCCCGACCGCCGAGCGCATCGAGTACGCCCGCCGTGCCGAAGCTGCGGCCCTGGCTGCCGACACCCGCATCACCAATAGCGCCGGCGGCAGTTTTGACGCCTCAACCGGACGCAAAGTCTTCGCCAATTCGCGCGGCTTTCTCGGCGAATATCACGGCTCCTCCTGCTCTGTCTCGGCCAGCCCCATTGCTCTGGGCAAGAACGGTGAAATGCAGCGCGACTACTGGTACTCCCACGAGCGCTCTCTCAAAAAGCTGGCTACTCCAGAATCTGTCGGGATCGAAGCGGCGCGTCGTACACTGCGCAGACTCGACGGCCGCCGGGTGAAGACCCAGCGGGCGCCAATCGTCTTTGCGCCGGAGATCGCCCGCTCGCTCATCGGCGCCATCTTCGACGCGGCTAGCGGAGACAGCGTCTACCGTGGCGCATCTTTCCTCGCCGGCAGGATCGGAGAAAAGATCGCCGCCTCATCGGTCACCATCATCGATGATGGAACCATCGTCGGAGGCTTTGGCACGTCGCCCTTCGACGGCGAAGGGCTGCCTACGCGGCGCAAGGTGATCGTCGAGCGTGGCGTGCTCACCAACTATCTGCTCAACACCTACAGCGGCCGCAAGCTGGGCATGAAGAGCACTGGCAATGCGGCTCGAGGTCTTGGCAGGAAATCCCGGCATCGGCGCGGGCAATCTCTTTCTTGTCGCGGGCGCCGATTCCGCGGACGAAATTCTCCGCGGCGTGCAGTGCGGCCTCTACGTCACCGAGCTGATGGGCCAGGGCGTCAACATGGTCACCGGCGACTATTCGCGCGGCGCGTCGGGCCTATGGATCGAGAATGGCCAGCTTACCTTTCCAGTCCAGGAGATCACCATCGCCGGCAACCTCGAGCAGATGTTTCAGAACATCACCGCCATCGGCAACGATCTCGAGTTTCGCAGTTCCGTCGCTTCTCCCACGCTTCTCGTGGATGGCATGACCATTGCGGGAGAGTAATCTCTCAGTGTGATTCCGCTGCTCTCGACTTCTGTCGCGTTTGATTCCGCGAACCCAGCGTGGGCCGAAATTCCGGCTCGCGCGGGCGTCTTCGCTCTTTTCGCAGCTGACGAGCGCGCCGAGCCCTACATAAGCCGGTCACCCAATCTGCGCAATCGCCTCCGGCGCCTGCTGGATGTGCGGTCCGGCCAGCAGCCCGGTCAGTCCAAGCGCCTGCGCCTCACTCAAAGCGTCGTCCGCATCGAATACACGCTGACCGGATCGGACTTCGAGTCGTGGCTGCTTCTATATCAGGCATCGGTGGCTGCCTTCGGAGACCGCGCTCGCAAGCGCCTTCACCTCAAGCCGCCGTCGTTCCTGCGCATGACGATGGACAATGCCTATCCGCGCGTATATGTAACCAATCGCATTACGAAATCTGCTGCGGCTGATCTCTTCGGGCCATTTCCATCTCGCGTCGCAGCGGAGACCTTCCTCGAGGGCATGCTCAACCTCTTCGACCTGCGCCGCTGTTACGAGGATCTCAATCCCGATCCGGCCTTCCCCGGCTGCGTCTACTCGGAGATGAAGAAGTGCCTCGCGCCCTGCTTCAAAGGCTGCACCGATGAGCGCTATGCGCAGGAAGCCGCAGCGGTACATGCATTTCTCGCCACGCGCGGCCTGAGCCTTATCGACGAACTCACACGTCAGCGCGATCGCGCCTCCGAAGCCCTCGACTTCGAGAAGGCCGCCGAAGTCCACGCCCGCCTCTCCAAAGTCGAAGTGGTCGCCGCTGCCGTCTCGCCTGCCGTACACGCTCTCTCCGATCTGAACGGAGTGATCGTCCAGCCAGCGAGTGAACCGGGTCACGTTGCCCTGTTTCTGCTCAACCGGGGATCGCTCGCCGGTCCGGCGCTCTTTTCCGTTGCCGGGATGCGGCATCCCAACGAGCAGTCGGGTTCCTCGTCGCTCTTCGCACACCCGGCTGCAGTCACCCCCGTTCCCCTAGAAGCCGCTCCTGTCGTCAAGTTGGCCGCGCGCGACGAACTCGAATCGCGCCTGGACGATGCGCTCAATACTCTCGCAGTTCGGTCCGCAAAAAGCACACAGAAGATCGCTGATCACCTGAGCCTCTTCACGCGCTGGTATTATCGTCCGCAGGCGCGCCGCACAGGTGAGGCCATCTTCGACGAGGGACGCGAGCAGTCGCGAAAGCAGGTCATGAGAGCCATCTCTCGCGTCTACCGCCAGGCGCAATCCATGCACGAGCCTCAATCGGAAGAGGTCTCCGCTTCCGGGCGTTCTTCGCCTTAACCATCCATTTTGCGCGGAACCGGCAGCCGCAAAGAATGCGTATAACAACCTGTCGGGATTTCCCCGCCTCGCAGAGGGTACGATCTCAAGAGGCGGATTTTTGGAGCAACAGACGCAATGATTCTTGACGATGTTCGCTACGCGCTGCGGCAGTTTGCCAAGGCTCCCGGATTCACGGCAACCGCTATTTTCACGCTTGCCCTGGGCATTGGCGCGACTACGGCGATCTTTACGCTGGTGTATGCAATTTTGCTCAAGTCGCTGCCCGTGGCCGATCCGGGCAGCCTCATCCGCGTGGGAAACACCGAGAGTTGCTGCATCAACGGCGGCCTGCAGGACAACTGGTCGATCTTCTCCTATGAGCAGTACAAGGAGTTTCGCGACCACACTCCAGGGCTTGCTGAACTGGCAGCATTTCAGGCCGGTCATAATCAAATCGGCGTGCGCCGCGAAGGCAGTAATCACCCGGCGGAATCGATGATCGGCAACTTTGTCTCCGGGAACGCCTTCGACACACTCGGTGTGCGCGCCTATGCGGGACGACTGTTGAAGCAGTCGGATGACGATAAGGGCGCGGCTCCAGTCGCCGTGATGAGCTATCGCACCTGGCAGCAGAAGTTCGGTGAAGACTTATCGATCGTGGGAGCCAGCTTTCAGATCAATGGTCAACCGTTCACGATTGTCGGCATCACGCCGCCCGGATTTTTCGGTGAGCGGCTCGAGAGCGATCCGGCATCGTTCTGGATCCCGTTAAGCAAAGAGCCTTCGATTCTAGGATCGAACAGCGTTCTCGACTCGTCCGATCTCGACTGGCTGAATCTCTTCGGCCGGCTGAGGCCTGGCGCGAGCGAAAAACAAGTCGAAGCGCAGTTGCAGGTCGAACTGCGCCAGTTCCTGGCCAGCCCGCTCAGCAAACTCGACGCCCGGGATTCCGGCCTGATTCCCAAGCAGACCCTTCATCTCGCTCCCGGCGGCGCGGGCGTCCAGCGTATGCAGGAGGAGTTCAAGGACGCGCTGCATCTACTCATGTGGATATCAGCGTTTGTCCTGCTCATCGCCTGCGCGAACCTGGCGAACCTGATGTTGGTGCGCGCCACCAACAACCGGCAGAAGATCTCCGTTCAGGCCGCCCTCGGCGCTCCGCGATCCCGGCTGATTGGGCAGGCGCTGACAGAGAGCGTGGTTCTGGCCGTGCTCGGCGGCATCGCCAGCCTCTTCGTCGCCTACGGTGGAGCACGGCTGATTGTGCGCCTTGCGGCAGGCAAGAGCTATGTTCCCATCGATCCGACGCCGTCACTGACGGTTCTTGCCTTCGCCTTTGCCGTCTCTTTGGTTACAGGAATCCTGTTCGGTGTCGCGCCTGCGTGGGTGACCGCACATGCCGATCCGATTGACGCACTGCGCGACGCAAACCGCACCACGAAGCACAGCGGCCTCTGGACACAGAAGGCTCTGGTTGTTCTTCAAGCCGCGTTCTCGCTCATGCTGCTGTGCGCCGCGGCCTTGCTTACGCAGAGCCTGCGCAACCTGCATCATCAGGATTTCGGTTTTGAGACAAAAAATCGATACATCCTGCACTTCGACCCGCAGATGGCGGGCTATAAAGTTGAGCAGATCGAGGCTCTGGATCGACAAGTGCACGATACCCTGGCTGCCATCCCCGGCATAAAGTCGGTGGCCATTTCAACATACAGTCCCATGGAAGGCGACAACTGGGGCACCGGAGTCTACTTTGAAGGCAGACAGCCTCCGCCGCCCGGCAGCAATGAAAATGGCGCTTCGTGGGTGCGTGCTACCGCCGGATATTTCGACACGATTGGCACGAGGATAATCGCGGGCCGGCCAATCACCGAACAGGACACCGCCGCCACGCGCAACGTGGCAGTGGTGAACCAGGAGTTTGTAAAGCGTTTCTACAAGAATCAAAATCCCATCGGGCAACACTTTGGAACCGACGAACAGAAGTACGCAGGCGCATATGAAATCGTAGGCGTCACGGAAAACACGAACTATTGGCAGCCGACCAGCAAGATTCGCCCTATGTATTTCCTGCCGGCCACCCAGTGGCTGCACATAGACGACCCGGACGTTAAACTCGGCGACACTTTCTCGCACATGCACCTGAACGCCGTCGAGATCGAGACGAACAGAATGATTCCCGGAATCGAATCTCAGGTGCGCGCAGCGGTCGCCCAGGTCAATCCGAATCTCACGGTGATCGACTTTCAGACCTTCGCCGAACAGGTGCAGCAGAACTTCAACCAGCAATCGATGGTGGCCGACCTGACTTCGCTCTTCGGATTTCTGGCTCTGGTGCTCGCCTCGATTGGCCTCTATGGCGTAACAGCGTATGCCGTAGCGCGGCGAACTGGTGAAATCGGCCTACGCATGGCGCTAGGGGCCGATCGCGCGAACGTTCTTCGGCTGGTATTGAAGGGCGCGTTCATGCTGGTTGGCGTTGGACTGGCTATCGGTGTCGTCTTTACGCTGCTCGTCGGCCGGATAATGGCCAGCCAGTTGTTCGGAGTAAAGGCCTACGATCCCGTGATCCTGCTCATCGCCACCGTGATTCTGGGAATAGCGGCTCTGATCGCGTCGGTAATCCCGGCCCAGCGTGCTGCCAGCATCGAGCCGATGCAGGCGCTGAGGACGGAGTAGCGGCTCTGCGACACGCTCTAGCTGGCGTCTTTCTTCTTCCTCGCCCTCACCTTGAACCAGATCGGCGAACCTTCAAACCCGAAGGCCTCGCGGATCTGGTTCTCCAGAAAGCGTTCGAAGGAGAAGTGAAGCTTCACATCGCGATCCGTGAAGAGCACAAAGGTTGGTGGAGCGACCGCCGCCTGAGTCATGTAAAGAATCCGCACCCGCTTCGACATCGGCACGCCCGCCCTCTGAAAATCCACGCGTTCGAGGAAGCGGTTCATTTGCCCGGTCGTCACGCGCTTGCGCCGCTCCTGCGCGACACGAATCGCCGTATCGAGCACGCGGTTCAGGCTTCGGCTGTCTTTCTGCGCGATCGCCGCGGAGATGAAGACAACCGGCGCATAGTCGAGATACTTGAGCGCCCGCCGCACCTGCTGTTCGAAGATGGTCCGGTCCGCGGGAGGTTTGCCGTCCGTGCGCCCCGTCGTTACCAGGTCCCATTTGTTGACGACGATCACAACTGATCTACCGCTCTCATGCGCGTATCCGCCAATGGTCGCGTCCGAGGCGGTAACGCCTTCCGTCGCATCGACCATCAGCAGCGAAACATCGGCCGCCTCAAGATGGCGCCGTGCCATCACTACTGACAGCTTCTCCGCCATCAACTCGGTCTTGCCCTTGCGCCGAATGCCTGCCGTATCGATGATGCGAAGCTGCCGCCCCTGGTAATCGATGACCTCGTCGACGGCGTCGCGCGTTGTCCCAGCGATCGGCGAAACGATCGCGCGAGACGAGCCGGTAAGCGCATTCAGCAGTGTCGACTTGCCGACATTGGGCCGCCCGATAATGGCAATGCGCGTCTCATGCTGCTGATATTCTCCGTGCGTGCGATGGAGCGTCTCCGCCGCACCTTCAGATTCCGCCGCCGCCTCCTCAACCGGTTCATCTTCTGATGATTCATCCCACGCTGGTTCATCCTGAAAGGGCAGAACAGCAAACACCTCATCCAGCAACTCGCCGATGTTGTGCCCGTGCTCGGCGGAGATCGGTACCAGGTTTTTAATCCCAAGCTGCCGGAAATTTTCGGCCGAGGCATCCAGCGCCTCAACGTCGATCTTGTTCACCACGAGAAAGAGCGGCTTACCGGAGCGCAGCAGCAATCGCGCAAGGTCAAGGTCCGGCGACGCCAGTTCCGTCCGCCCATCGACCACCATGACGATCGCGTCAGCCTCGTCGAGAGCCGTTCTCGCCTGGCGAAAGATTTCAGCCGGAATCAGCGCTTCATCATCGGGAACGATGCCGCCCGTATCGACGATACGTGCTGTGTGCCCCGCCCATTCAACTTCTCCATAAATGCGGTCGCGCGTGATACCCGGCTCGTCGCCCACGATCGACCGCCGCGAACCCGTGAGGCGATTAAATAGCGTCGACTTGCCGACGTTCGGCCGACCGACGATGGCAAAGATGGGCGCATCGGCGCTGTCCGGCCTCCTCGGGCTCCGTACTCGATCGGTTTTGCCTCTTGATGATTTCAAAATGTGCGTCAATGCTTCGGTAAATTTGCTACGATGTACACTATACATCATGCGCCGTACGCAGTTATATCTCGACGAACATCTATGGAATGCGCTTCATGTCCAGGCGCGCCGAGCCGGTACCACTGTCTCGGAGCTTGTTCGGCAGGCTGCTCGCGAGCGGTACCTCAGTGGAACGGAAGAGCGCGGAGAAGTCATGAGGGCCATCGTCGGAATCTGGAAAGATCGTCCCGAATTTGCGGACTCGGTAGAATATGTGCGCAAAATGCGGCGCGATGACCGCCTGGAGAGGTTTGAGAAGCAGTGACGGTCCTTGTCGATTCTGACATTCTCATCGAGGTCTGCCGGGGCAGAGATAAGAACATATCGTCCCGCTGGTTGGAATTGAGCCGGTCCGGGATTGCAGTCCTGTATTCACCGGTAACTACCGCCGAACTCTGGGCTGGTGCACTGCCACAAGAGCACAACTTACTGAGAAGGCTCTTCCAGGCGCTCGTCTGCGTTCATACCGACGGCGAGACAGGCCGGCAGGCGGGCGACTATCTTCGGCGATACCGCAAGAGCCATGGCATCGGGCTGGGTGACGCGCTGATTGCCGCAAGCTCGGTGCAGAATCGAGCCGCTCTCTGGACACGGAATCGGAAGCATTACCCAATGGAAGACCTAACGTTTTACTGAGGGTGTACTGCTGCCGGCAGACCATCGCCATTTCCACATCGCCCCAGCTATCCTGAAATAGATCATCCTCCGAGAATCCCGCTCTTGTCCTCCACCAGCCAAATCGTGCCCGCGCTTCCGTCGCTCTATGACTTCTTCGCTCCCGGCGGCGTGCTCTCGCGCTCGCAGCTGCCCTACGAGTTCCGCCGCGGACAGCTCGAAATGGCGCTGGCCGTCGAGCGCGCTCTCGACGAAAATCGTCACCTGATCGTCGAGGCCGGAACCGGCACCGGCAAGACCCTCGCCTATCTGCTGCCTGCGCTGCGCTCGGGACGCCGTGTCATCATCTCGACCGGCACGAAAAATCTCCAGGAGCAGCTCTTTTTCAAGGACATCCCCTTCCTCGAATCCCTGCTCGGTCCGCTCCGGGTCTGCTATATGAAGGGCCGCGCCAACTATCTCTGCCGCCACAAGCTCTATGCCTTGCGCAATCAGCCCATCCTCAACGGGCTCGAAGAGATCTCGCAGTACCATCAGATCGCCGAGTGGGAGAAGTCCACCGAGACCGGCGACCGCGTCGAGCTCGACGATCTACCCGAGACCAGCCAGCTCTGGTCCAAGCTTGACGCGCGCGGCGAGGCCTGCCTCGGCCAGAGCTGCCCCGACTACGAGCGCTGCTTCATTACCGAAATGCGCCGCCGCGCCGCCGAGAGCGACGTCATCATCGTCAACCACCACCTCTTCTTCGCCGATCTCGCCGTCAAACTGCAGGCCCGCTCCGCGCCCGACGCGGGCATACTCCCCGAAGCCGGCATCGTCATCTTCGACGAGGCGCATGAGCTCGAAGATGTCGCCTCCAGCTACTTCGGCATCAGCCTCAGTAATGTCCGCTTCGAAGAGCTCGCGCGCGACCTGGAAACGATGCTGCGCGCGAAGCAATCGCTAAGTTCCAGCATCACCAGCGCCGCGCAGACCACCCGCGAGCGAGCGCGGCTCTTCTTCGCGGCGTTGCCGCAGGGATCGGCAGCCCGATCGGGCGACGGCCGCATGCCCTTCGTAGATCGCGAAGACTTCCTCGAAACCAGCGGCGACCTGTACGTCGGTCTCACCGACGCGCTACATCGCCTCGAGCTGGAACTCGAACGCCTGCGCGGAGTCGAGGAAGCCGCTCCCCTCCGCAAGCGCACAGCCGACATCCGCGAGCAGCTGCGTTTCCTGCTCGAAGCCGACGACAAGAACACCGTCTTCTGGCTCGAGCGGCGTGGCGGACGAGGGCACAGCTCCGGCTCCGTCACCTATCTGCAGGCCACGCCCATCGACGTCTCCGAGCTGCTCGGCGAGCTGCTCTTCGAAAACTTCCCCAGCGTCGTGCTCACCTCGGCCACGCTCACGGTTCAGGGAGGCTTCCCGCACATCCGCAAGCGTCTGGGGATGCGGGACGCGCGCGAGCTGATCGTGCCCTCACACTTCCGCTATGGCGATCAGGCGATGCTCTACCTGCCGCCCGACATGCCCGATCCGCGCGACCCTAATTTTCAGGAAGAAGCCGCGAAGCGCATCCGCCGGATGCTCGACATCACCGAAGGCCGCGCCTTCTGCCTCTTCACCAGCTATCAGCAGATGCGCGACCTCTACGAGCGCCTGCTCGTCGAGGTCGGCTACCCGCTGCTCTTACAAGGAACAGCTCCGCGCAAGGCGCTGCTCGAAGAATTCCGCGAGACGCCGAACGCCGTTCTCTTCGGCACGTCGAGCTTCTGGCAGGGCGTCGACGTCCAGGGCGAAGCACTCAGCTGCGTCATCGTCGACCGCCTGCCCTTCGCTGTCCCGACCGATCCCGTAGTCCAGGCGCGCATGCGCGCCGTCGAAGAGAACGGCGGCAATGCCTTCTTTGAATACCAGGTGCCTTCCGCCGTCATCACCCTCAAGCAGGGATTCGGCCGCCTCATCCGCTCGCTCGAAGACCGTGGCGTGCTCATGTTGCTCGATCCCCGCATTCAGCAGAAACGCTACGGCCGCGTCTTCCTCGAAAGCCTGCCGCCGTATCGGATTACGCAGGACATCACCGCCGTCGAGACTTTCTTTCGGCGCGCGTAGATACAGCTTGACCTCGTTCCGTCTTTGCCTGAGAGTAGTTTTTCCATCTTTTCTCAGAGGATGACCCATGCAAACGATCCAGAGGTTGTTTGCGAGCACTCTTGTGAGCGCGACTGCAAGCGTTGCGTGCGGGCAGGCCCCGGCCGCCCTCAAGCCATTTGTCATCGAAGACGCCCCGGTGCTCGTGATGGAGCATGTGCGCGTAATCGACGGCACTGGCGCGCCCGCAAAGGACGATCAGTGGATTGAGATCGCCAACGGCAAGATCGTCTGCCGGCCTTCAACCGAAAGACCAACTCACCTTCGGGACACCCAAAGTTATTGACATGACTGGCAAAACCGTGTTCCCGGGACTCGTCGGCATGCACGAGCATCTCTTCTATCCGCTGCCCGACGGCGGACCCGGCTTGCTCCCGCTCTATGGAGAAATGGCCGACAGCGCGCCTCGCCTCTACCTTGTCGAAGCGGGCTTTACTCCCGAGGAAGCCATCCACATCGCCACCGAGAACGGCGCCATCTGGCTTGGCGAAGACCAGCACTTCGGCACGATTGCCCCAGGCAAGGCTGCGGATATCGTCGTGGTCGACGGCAACCCGTCGAAAGACATCCACGACGTCGAAAAAGTAGGAATCGTTTTCAAAGATGGCGTCGGTTATTCGCCTGAGAAACTCATCGAGTCCGTGCGGGGGCTGATGGGAATCCGTTAGAATTTTCGGAAATGTAATGCAAAGCGAAGCCACTGTCTCAGAGTCGATGCGACCACAAGGAGCGGCGACCTGGCAGAATCTGAAACGCCACTGAGTTTCCGAAAATGCCTTAGCATAAATGCTTGGCCCGCAATCTCTACATCCTGGCCGCAACCCTGCTGCTCTTCGCGCTTGTCTCCTGCGGCATGACTCTGCTCAGCCCGGCTCTTCAGCCCAGCTTTCCTGCCAACGCGTCGCTGTGGAAGACCATTGCCCTCTTCCTCACCCTGGTAGGCCTGGTCATCGCGCTCTTAGGAGTCATGACCGCGATGTTCGAACAGGTCGACCGCCGCGCCGAAGAACGCCGTCTTCGTGAGCGCGCGAGGCGCCGCCCCGGCCACTGAGCTCGTTCGGAAGCTACAATAGATAAAGGGCCTTTTTGCCCGGGAGATTCACCCAGAACATGTACGAAGTTACCGTGGAGCGCGGATTTTCCTCCGGTCATTATCTGCGCAATTACAAAGGCAAGTGCGAGAACCCGCACGGCCACAACTACAAAGTGCGCATCACGCTGCGCGGGGAGAAGCTCGACCAGGCAGGCCTGCTGCTCGACTTCAAGGACCTGAAACACGTCATGCGTCCTGTCATCGACCGCATCGATCACCAGATGCTCAATGACATCGCGCCCTTCACCGAAATCAATCCCTCGGCCGAAAACCTCGCGCGCTTCTTCTTCGACGAGACCAACAAGCAGCTCAGCGAGATGACCGGCGGCCGCGTCAGCGTGAAGGACTGCACCATCTATGAGACCGACACCACGACGGCGACATATTACGAGTAGCTCTTGTATCTCATCGAAATCTACAAATCCGTACAGGGCGAGTCGAGCCTCGCCGGTCGTCCCTGTATCTTCGTGCGCCTTGCCGGCTGCAACCTGCGGTGCTCCTGGTGCGACTCCGAATACACTTTTACCGGCGGCTACAAGCTCAGCGAGGATGAAGTGGTTGCGGAGATTGCCAAACTCGCGCCCGTCAAACTCGTCGAGTTTACCGGAGGGGAGCCGCTCCTTCAGGAACGCGAGCTTATCCCACTGATGGAGCGCCTGCTTGCCGCGGGATACGAGCTCATGATCGAGACCAGCGGCGAGCGCCCAGTCGACAGCGTCCCCAAAGCCGTGCACAAGATCGTCGACGTGAAATGCCCCGGCTCCGGCGAGTCAGGCCGATTCCGCATGAGCAACCTCGCCTCGCTGACCGAACGCGATGAGCTGAAGTTCGTCATCACCAATCGCGAGGACTACGAATTTGCCCGCGATTTCATCCGCAACAACGCACTTGAATCGCGCGGCGCACAGCTCCTGCTCTCACCCGCCTTCACAAAGACGCCGTCACTCGAGCGCAGCACCGCCAACTGCCTGCTCGATCCTCGTGAGCTTGTCGAATGGATGCTCGCCGACGGCCTCAACGCCCGCCTGAGCCTGCAGATCCACAAGTACATCTGGGAGCCCCAGAAAAAAGGCGTGTAGTCAGAAATGCTGCACGGCCTCAGTGCATCGCGTCCAGATACTTGTCGAAGGGAATCTCGAAATAAAAAAGCTCTTTGCCGTCCGCATTGCGCAACTCGCGCAGGTTCAGCCTGGCGCCGTGCAGGGGATTGTCGCCCAGCCCTTCCATGTCATAGAAGAGAAATCCCGCGCGCGTGGTGTGCGGCTCGACGGCAATCGCCGCATACTCAAATTCCGCAAAATCCTGCTCGATCTTCGAGTCCGGCGTCTTCGGCTTTCCGCCCAGCGGCGGCAGCGGCGCAGGCATGGGAATCTTTCGGCCTGTATTGCCTACGTGCGTCATGCGCCGCTCCACATCCTCCGGCTCGGCGGCTGGAATCCTGTCGCCTGCCGCGCTGATGAAGTGAATCCGCGCGTCAACCAGCGAGATTGGCCGGTCGCCATTGTTAGTCACGATCAGCCGGATCGGCATGAAGCCGTTCTTCAGGTAATCGATGCGAAAGATGCTCTCCTTCTCTTTGGTATCGAAAGGTTCCGCCGCAATCACCACATGTTCCTCGGCGTGCGCATCGAAGGCCGGGTAGGTCGAGGCATCCTTTGCCGGCGGCAAAGGGTGGTCGGACGCGGGAAGCGCTGTTGCCGTGAGCAGGAGAGCAAGGGCAATTGAGACGAGTGATGCCGGGCGCATGTTCCTCCGCATGATTATCATCTTCGATTAAGACCTGAGTAAAGTTAGATTCGTAAGCGTATGCTCGCCCTCTACAGCCTCGCGTTGTTCCTTGCCCTCGTCGTCGGCGCGCCGTACTGGCTCTTCCGCATGGCAACCAGCGGCAAATATCGCGAGGGACTCGCGGAGCGCCTGGGCCGCGTGCCGAAGCGCATCCATATAGACGATGCGCCGGTGATCTGGGTCCACGCCGTGTCAGTGGGCGAAGTGCTGGCCGCCAGCCGTCTGATTGACGAACTCGCCGCACGCCTTCCCGATTGGCGCGTGATGGTTTCAACGACCACTCGCACCGGCCAGAAAATCGCCCGCGAGCGCTTCGGGGCCGATCGCGTCTTCTATTTCCCGCTCGACTTCGCCTTCGCTGTCCGTACGTGGCTGCGCATCTTGCAGCCCCGCATGGTTGTGCTGCTTGAGACCGAATTCTGGCCCCGCATGCTCATCGAGTGCCGTCGCGCAAATATTCCCGTAGCCGTGGTGAATGCCCGCATCTCCGACCGCTCGTGGCCGCGCTATCTCCGCCTGCGCGTTCTTTGGAAGCGACTGCTGAACAGCTTCGCCCTGGTCCTCGCGCAGAGCGAACTCGACGCTGAGCGGCTCAAGGCCATTGGTGCAAGCAACGTACGCGTCGGCGGAAACCTCAAGTTCGACATTCATATCGCGAAGCCCGCACCGGTGACTGAGATATTGCGGAAGTATCTGCCCGCAGGCGTGAAGGTCGTCGTCTGCGGCTCGACTCTCGCCGGCGAAGAAGAGGCGCTGATCGACGCATTGCCTGCCGACGTCATCATCATTTTCGCGCCGCGCCACCCCGAACGATTCAGCGCTGTCGAGAAGCTTCTCTCGCAGCATAAAGCCCAATATCTCCTGCGATCCGCATGGATGGAATCGCCCACTCCCATCTCCGCAGGCACCGTTTTGCTGCTCGATTCGATCGGCGAACTCGCCTCGGTCTACTCGCTTGCTGATGTCGCCTTCGTCGGCGGAGGCCTCCTCACACCCGGCGGTCACAATCCACTTGAGCCGGCGCAGTTCGGCGTGCCGGTCGTCATGGGACCGCACTATGAAAACTTCCGCGGTATCGTTGACAAGCTGATAGCGGCGGAGGCAATTGCAGTAATCGGGATCAGAGAGCTGCGGCCCACCTTGCAGAGGCTTCTGGCTGACGAGAACACAGCCCAAGCGATGGGCGAGCGAGCTCGCGAACTCTTCGAAAGCGAAGCCGGTGCCACAGAAACCGCCGTAGAGGCGCTGCTGGCGATTGTCGCAGTGCGTGAGGCGGTGCGCGGGTGAGCCGGGCCCAGGCGCTGCTCGCGCCCTTCGTGCCCCTTTACGCCGCTGCTCTGACCGCGAAGAACATCGCCTACGACCGCGGCTGGATCAGGCCGAAGCATCTCGCATGGCCCGTAATCAGTGTCGGCAATCTCTCCGTCGGCGGAGCAGGGAAGACGCCCATAGTAATCCGCCTCGCGCAGTCTGCTCACCGCCCAGGGCCACAGCGTCGATGTGCTCTCGCGCGGCTATGGCCGCAGCTCGCAAATTGTGGAGCGCGTCGACTCCGACGGCTCCGCTGCGCAGTATGGCGACGAGCCAATCTTGATTGTGGGCAACGCCGTCGTGCCCGTCTATGTGGGCGCGGACCGCTACGAAGCCGGCTTGCTCGCGGAGCACGATCAGCCCGGCCCCGGCATACATCTTCCCTCTATTCATCTTCTTGATGACGGTTTCCAGCATCGCCAGCTTGCTCGTGACGTCGACATCGTCGTTCTTCACCGCAGCGATTTCGACGAACGCCTGTTGCCCGCCGGACGCCTGCGTGAGCCGCTGACCGCTCTCAGACGCGCGGCGATCCTTGTGCTTCGCGCCGAAGACCGGCATCTCGAAGAAGATCTGCGAAGACGCGGCATCGATGCCCCAGTCTGGATCCAACATCGTCATCTTGTAATTCCGCCCATAAAAAAAACCATCGCCTTTTGCGCCATCGCCCGCCCGGAGGAGTTTTTCGTCGCCCTGCGCAGCGACGGCACCGAGATCGCAGCTACTTCAGAATTCCGCGATCACCATACTTACACCGATGCCGACATCGACCAGCTCCTCCAACTTCGCAGGCAACGCGCAGCAGAGGCATTCATCACGACAGAGAAAGACTGGGTCCGGCTGACACCGGAACAGCGTTCGCGTCTGGCCCCACTGCACACGGCGCAACTTGAAGTTATGTTTGAAAATGAGACAGCTGTGACAGCGCAGCTCCAGCACATGCTTGTGAGAAAATAAAGCATTGTCTCCAACAGATAAGCAGTTACGTGTGCTCATCGTGCGGCTCGGCGCGATGGGAGATATCCTCCATGCCTTGCCCGCGGTCACAGCATTGCGCCAGGCCCATCCGGAGTGGTTCTTAGGCTGGTCCGTCGAGCCTCAGTGGCGCGAACTCCTCTGCGCCGGCGATTGCTCAGTGCGCGGTCCACAAATGCCGATCGTCGACGCCATCCACATCGTCCCCGCCAAGCAATGGGCGCGCGCCCCCCTCAGCGCTACAACCCTCCGCGATTTCCGTCGCGTGCGCCGCGAGCTCCGCGAGACTCATTACGATGTATGCGTAGACCTGCAGGGAGCGGTGCGCTCCGGCGTGATCGCCCGCTGGGCGCGCTCCACTCGCATCATCGGTGAAGACAAACCCCGCGAGCCCATTGCACGATGGCTCTTCAGCGAACGGGTGAAGACGCAGGGTGTCCACGTCATCGAGCAGGCGATAGAAGTCACGAACACTGTAGCGCATGAATCGCTGCCCTCGATCCTGCCCGCGCTGCCAACTGATGCTAGAGCAGAGTGCCTGGCCGACAAGATCGTGAAGCCCCTGGTTCTCATCAGTCCCGGAGCAGGCTGGGGCGCCAAACGCTGGCCAGTCGAACGCTATGCCGCAGTCGCGCGTCAGCTTAGCAGGACGGGATACAACGTCGTTGTGAACACCGGACCCGGCGAAGAATCGATTGCCGAGGAGCTGGTCCGCCTGAGCGAAGGCGCCGCTTCCGCGCTTCCGCTCACGCTCACAGAATTGATCGCTCTCACCCACCGCGCCTCTCTTGTCATCGCCGGAGACACCGGTCCTCTGCATCTGGCTTCTGCGCTGGGCAAGCCCGTCGTCGGCATTTTCGGACCCACCGATCCCGCTCGCAACGGGCCCTTTGGAGGCAGTTTCCGCGTGCTGCGTCACCCTGAGAGCCGGCGCGATCACTCGCGCCACGAGGCTCCCGAGGCCGGCCTGCTGACCATCACGCCGGAAGCCGTCTTCGCAGCCGCGATGGAACTGCTGCCGCAACCGCTCCCTGAATCGCTCCCTGAACCGCTCAAGGAGACGCGCTGATGGCCGTCACCTGGAGCCGGATCGCGCGTCGCATCCGCGTGCCCCTGGGCTTCGCCTTTGCCGCGCTCTATCTCTGGCTGGCGCGGCCGACGCTCGTCTTTATGGCTTTGAGTCTCATTCTTGTCATTCCCGGCATCTGGCTGCGCGCTTACGCCTCCGGATACGTCAAAAAGAATACTGAGCTGACCGTGACCGGACCCTACGCCTTCACCCGCAATCCGCTGTACCTCGGCTCCATGCTCATCGCTTTCGGTTTCGCCCTGGCTTCCCGCAGCATCTGGATCGTAGCTGCGCTGGTTCTGCTCTTTATCGTTATCTACGTTCCTGTAATCCGCTCCGAGGAGGCGTTTCTGCGTTCGAAGTTTCCGGCATTCGATGCATACGCGGCACAGGTCCCGCGTCTGCTTCCGCGCCTCACTCCGGCGAACGCCGGCGACGGCGAGCGCGGCCGTTTTTCAATAGAGTTGTATAGAAACCATCGCGAGTACAATGCACTGATGGGTGCGGTGGCGATTTACGCCGCTCTCGCGCTGCGGATTTATTTCTGGAGTTGAGCGCGGCAGCCTCGCGCACATGAGTATTGGATTGATTTGGCGTCTTCGATTGCTTCCCATTTTTAGCTGCCTGTTGCTGCTGGCGCCCCTTGGCGCGGAGACCACTCCGCAGCCCCCACAGGCGCCTCCGCCTCTGCGCGCGCCGCGCCCTGGCTTCACATTTCCCGCAGCGCAGACGCTGAGCTACGCCGTTGACTGGCGTGTATACCCCGGCCGGCGTCGTGGCCTTTCACCTCGAAGCCAACGGCGATCAGCAGCGCATCTCGGTCACGGCAGACACGGCCGGTGCGGTGAATCTGCTCTTTCGCGTGAGCGACCGCTTTCAGTCTTCGTTCAACCGCACGACGGGTTGTTCGGCGGGATTCTCCAAGCAGATTGTCGAGGGCCGGCGGCAGGTGAACGGCGACCTGAAATTCGACTACGCCCAGGGCAAGGCAATCTACACCGAGAAAAATCTCGTCTCCGGCATTAGCAAGCATCAGGAGGCGGCAATCCCACCGTGCGTGACCGATTCGCTCTCGGGAATCTTCTATGCCGCATCGCAGCCCATGATCGTCGGTCAGAGCTTCGAGATGCCTCTCGGCGACGCGATGAAGACCATTACCGTGACCATGAAAGTGGAAGGGCACGAAGAGGTGCGCACGCCCGCCGGCACCTTCCAGACGCTTCGCGTTGAACCCACCGCCGACGCCGGCGTGGTCAAGAACCGTGGCTACATCTGGATTTGGTACACAGACGACGACCGTCACATGCCTGTACAGATGCGCGCCCGCTTTTTCTGGGGCACCATCACCTTCCGGCTTACATCGATCGAGCAAAAGTAAACATTAAGGCCCCCACGAACACAGCCTTGCCAAGGGCGCAGCCGTAGGGTTGTCGTTCGTGGGGCGATAGCTATTGGATTCGATATCGCTCGCGCATCAGGCGCTGCAGGCGCGGCCTGTAGATCAGGTCGTAGGCCAGTTCCTTGTCCGGAAACATCGCCAGCGCGGCGCGACGGCTGTCGGCTACCATCTCTGAGGCTTCGTCGATGGTGAGCGTGCTGTCCTGCCCGATGACCGACATCACCATGTCCATCATCATTTGCAGGCGGCGCAGCTTGCGCTGCTCTTCTTTCAGCTCTTCGGGACTTTGCGCGGCTTCAGGTGCGGGGTTGAAGGATGGATGGGGAAGGTCTGCGGAACTTGCCGTTTCGTGTGAGCCCATGTACTCAAATTCCTCCCTTGCGGGCATCGTATAACGAAGGGACGCGTGTGGAGGGAAAAAGTTCGCATCGCCGATTAACCCTGCGGTGACATTGGGAAGACTTAGCGCGGCAGTTCCGCCCAGGGCTTCGCCTTCACGCGCTGGCCGTCGAGATAAAAGCTCGTAAGCCCGAACAGGTCCGTGCGATAGGTCGCCACGTGCGCCGCCTGCAATCCTTCGAGCACCTCGCGGCGGGGATGGCCGTAGAAATTGCGCCTCCCCACTGATATTGCCGAATACGACGGCGCAACCGCAGCCAGAAATGTGGGCGTGGTCGAGGTCTTGCTGCCGTGATGCCCCACCTTCAGCAGATCGGACTTGAGTCCTCCAGCCGCGACCATGCGCGCCTCGCTTGGCGCCTCGGCATCGCCTTCGAGCAGAGCAGAAGTCTTTCCATAGCTGACCCTCAGCACCAGCGAGTCGTTGTTGGCTGGCGCCATACCCGGCTGATAATTGGCTTCCGGAGCCAACACCCGGATCGCCATGCCTCCGAACTCGAAGGCATCGCCCGCCGTATGCGTCACAACGCGCCCACCCAGCCGTGAAACTTCGTCCAGCAGCCTGTCGTATTGCGGAACGTCGGGATTTCTCCCCACCCACAATTCGCTCGGCCGAAAATTGGCAAGGACTGCCGCCATTCCCCCGATGTGATCCGCATGGGCATGCGTGATCGCGACCGCATCCAGCCGCTGGATTCCGCGCGACCAGAGCACCGGCGAGACAACGTCCTCGCCCACATCGAAATTCGACTCCGGCGAAGCGCCAGCCAGCCCGCCGGCATCAATCAGCAGCGTCTTGCCTTCAGGCGTCACCACCAGCAGGGAATCCCCCTGCCCGACATCGATCGTCGTCACTTCAAGCTGTCCTGCGTGCCGCGTTACTGCGCGCGGATATACCACCGCCGCAGCCGCAAAAACGAGCGCAGCACTTGCCAGCCCCAGTCCGAAGCGCCGCAGGCGCAGCGCGGCGATGGCAGCGACCATTAGCAGTATCCACGCCGCGATCATCCCCGTCACCGGCGCAGGAATCCGCAGGTCTCCCGCGTGCATGCCGGAAAAAGCCGTCACAATGCGCAGCAATGTATGGAGAATCGCTGCCGTGACCGCCGCCGGAATCCACGCAACCGAGGGCGCAGCCAGCACCGCCAGGAATGTCAGCAATGCAGAAGGCAGCAGAACGCCCAGAAACGGCACGATTAGCAGGTTGACCGGCAACGCCAACAGAGTCACGCGATGGAAGTAGACCGCCATCGGCAGCATCATGAAAAGCTCGATGGAAAAAGAAACCACCAGCAGCTCAGCTGCGCGCAGGCCCAATCGGATCGCAAAAGGAAAAGCCTTCCAGGCGATAAATCCGCCCGTGAGAGGCCGCATATGTTGCGCAATCATCCGCACGCTCACACGAAACTGCGCCACCCGCGGAGGCAGCGCAGGATCGACACGCAGCACGCGCAGATTGCGCATCGCCCGCAGATATGGCGCAAACGTCCGCTCTGCCACCGGCGCGGCGACGCCGGCTATCGCCAGCACCGAGAGTAGCGTCATCTGGAAGCCCGAATCAAATAGAGACGCGGGCTCCGCCGCCAGCATAACAAGCGCGACCACGCCGATCGTGTTCAGGGGCACCCGCTCCCGCCACACCAAGCGGCCCAGCAGGTAGAGAATCACCATCCAGAACGCGCGCTGCACCGGATGCCCGAAGCCTGTAAACACCGCGTATCCGAATGAGCCGGCAATTGTAGTCAGCGACGCCCACAGGCGCGGAAGGCGCACCCTTCTCGCCAGCCAGAAGATGAGACTGGAAAAAATCGCCAGGTGTAGTCCCGACACCACCAGCAGATGAAACGACCCGGTGCGTTCAAAGCCGACGCGCATGCTGCGCTGCAAATAGCTGCGGTCGCCGGTCAGCATGGCCGTCAGCATCGCCGCGTCTCCGGGACTCATCCGCAGAAAATCGGGCATTCGCCCCGCGCTCGCCGGATTGGCGTAATCAATGAGCCTGCTGCTTGCGCTCGACTGTAGAGAATGCAGCAGGCAAGCCAGCGTGGCCCGTTGCCCACCGCCAATCACAGCGAACTTCTCCGGCTTTACGCTCGCCAACGCTCCGATGCCCTGACGCAGCAGGTAATCGCCGGCATCCCACACACCCGGATCGAGATACCGCTCTTCCGTATGCATCGCCAGTGTGGCACGAACCCGGTCGCCGCATGCCATCTCCGGAAATGCTTCCTCGACAGGCGCATACAGCATGACACGAACCGCCGAGCCGGGCATAGAATCCAGACGCACATCCATCTGCTGGCTGTGCTCTTCGTGTGTCTTCGTCGAGAAGGGAGTTGTCGAGAGCACCGTACGCACTGGGCCAAGCCGCGTAATTTCGCCCTCCATAGTGCGCGAAGTGTTATCCGCTAGCAGCGCCAGTTGCTTCTGTTGATTGACCGCCGGAGCGATCTCCGCACATAAAATGCCCAGCAGCGCATAGACCAGTCCCGTCGAGGGCCATGCGAGACGCGAGGCGATCCGGCACCCGGCCGTGCTGATTGCTGCCACGGCCAGCACTCCGATGAACACCCATCCCGGCACAAACCAGAAGAAGTGCGCGCAAAGAATCCCAGCCGCGAAGCTGCTTGCGCCGAGAAGCGCCGGCGCGGCGATGAAACGGGAAGAGTGCGCCGGTCCTGGCGCCCGAGACGCGGGCTGCGATGGCACCGCGGACCTCTCCGGAATGGTCGCCGTCGCCATCGCGCGCCATCACCGTGAACCGCGCGAGGCCAGGCTAAGTCAACGACAGCATCGCGATGCTCTCCAGGTGGAACGTCTGCGGAAACAGGTCCACCATGTGCATGTTCGTGAGGTGATAGCCCGAGTCTAGCAGCGATTTCAGATCGCGCGACAAAGTCGCCGGATCGCACGAAACGTAAGTAACGTGTGCGGGACGAATCTCCGCCAGCAATGCCGTCACCTCCTTGCCTAGCCCGGCGCGTGGAGGATCGACGACCACAAAATCCGGCCTTGCCTTCCTTTCAGATCGCGCACTACGCAGAAAGTCGAGCGTGCTTGCCGCCACCACGCGCTGCGAACCCTCGCTGAGATTGTGACGCAGGTCCCGAACCGAACTCGGCGCCGACTCAACCGCCACAACGCTCTCGAATCTCGCCGCCAGCGCCCGCGCAAACAAGCCCACACCGGCATAAAGATCCCACGCAAGCGCACCAGCCTTGTCCGCGATCACCAACTCCACCAGTAAATCGATCAGAAATCGGTTCACCTGAAAGAAAGACCCCTGGCTCACGCGGAAATCCATGCCGGCAGCGGTGTATGTGAGCGCCTGCTCGTCAGCCTGCGCAAGCAGCCTGCCCTGCTGTTTGCCCCGTTCCGAAGACAGAACCGCCGCGCCGGTGATTTTCGGAATCGCCGCCGCGAATTCCGGCCCCAGCCGCTCCAATTCGCTCCGCACTTCGCCTTGGCCGTGCCCGCTCCACAGCGTCACGAGGATCGCGCTCTGCTCCGCATTCGTGAAAAACTCAATCTCTTCAAAGCTCTCGCCGAGCCGCCATTCTTTCGCGTGTGCCTGCACGTCTTTCAACGCTTCTTCGATCACCGGCGCCGCAATCGGACACTCCCTGACCACGAGATTCTCGTGCGATCCCCGCCTCCTGTAGCAAAGCATCGACGACGCGCGATCCACATGCAACCGGATCCGATTGCGGTAGCCGACCGGGTCGCCCTGCGCGACCGCGATCGGCGGAATCTCTTTCAGATGCGCGCGCTCCAGCGTCTCGCGCAGTATCTGCACCTTCATTTCAAGCTGCGCTTTGTAATTCGCATGCTGATAATGGCAGCCGCCGCATTCGCCAAAATATGAGCACGTCGGCGACGCCCGCTTCGGCGAAGCCTCCAGCACTGCGTTCAGCTCGGCATTCGCATAGTTGGTGCGATCCTCGGTGATATGCGCCTCGACCAGTTCGCCCGGTAGCGTGAACGGAACAAACACTGCCTTGCCGCCGGCTCGGGCCAGGCCCGCTCCACCATAGATCGCCTTCTCGATCCGCAGCCTCATCTCTTAGCTCATATAAAACAAACTCAAGCGCGGCAGCCCGTACTTTTCCAGCAACCGCTTGTGCAGAAACTGCTGCTCCACCTGGCGAATCTGCGTCGTCTGCATGCGCATGCGATACGGCGCCAATTGCCGTGCGCTCTCTTCGCGCAACGCCACCAGCTCCACTTCTGCCATCGCGATCATCAGCGCCTGAAACAGCTTCTCATCCATCCCCGTCAGCCGCCGGTCCAGCTCTTCCAGATTTGGAGCCGTATTCCTCACCTCGAGCGCAATCCCGCGAAGTCTCTCCGTAAGCTGGCGCGCAGTTTCTCCCGCAATTCCCTCAAGCCCCGCCTCTTCCAGTTGCTCCGCGCCATTTTCGAGATGCGCCGCGATCCGCTCCGGCTCGAATCCCGCCGTCGGACCCTCACGCGACGCCGCTGACTGCGCCCCGACCGAAGCTTCTTTCATATCCTCGACCGCGGCCATCACTTCCTGCGCGCAATATGCCAATCCATTGATGCGCCGCACCCGCGCACGCGTCTTCCGCGCGTCGTATTTGTCAAAGGCCGCATCGATACCGCGCAGCACCGCCTCCAGAGGAACCCCCGCGTCTCGCCACGTCTCGATCAGCGCCCAGTCCAGCGTCGAGAGCAGCAAGAGAGATCCTCGCCGTCGCTGAAAGTGATCTTCGATTTCGGTGAAGTAGTTAAAGTAGTTTTCCAAGCTCAGGTTTAGGCCTTCGCACGCGCGGCATCGCCCGAGCGGCTGCGCTGTTTCGCGCTGCGAATTCGCTCATAGATGATGCGCAGCCCTTCGAGCGTCAGCGTGTCATTCGTATGCTTAATGTACTTCGACTCATCGACGATCAGGTGCGACAGCCCGCCCGTCGCTACGCAGGTCGTCTCCGGACCGAGCTCCGCGATCATGCGCTCAAGAATACTGTCCACAAGCCCGATATGCCCGTAAAACAGGCCGATCTGCAGATTGTCGACCGTGTTTGTCCCGATCACCTTGGGCGGCCGCTTAATCTCCACCCTCGGCAGCCGCGCTGCGCGCGCAAACAGCGCATCGGCGGAGATAGCCAGTCCCGGAGCGATCGCCCCGCCCAGAAATTCTCCTTTGCGCGAGATCACATCGAAGTTGGTCGCGGTGCCGAAGTCCACCACGATGCATGGGCCGCCGTATTTCTCAAACGCGCCGACGCAGTTGGCCACGCGGTCCGCGCCCACTTCGCTGGGATTGTCGGTGAGAATCGGCAGGCCCGTCTTCACGCCCGGCTCAACAAATACCGGCTTCTGATGAAAGTACCGCTCGCAAAATGTGCGCAGAATCCAGTCTATCGGCGGCACCACCGAAGCAATGATGATGCCGGTAATCTCACTGGTCGCCACGCCTTCCCCCTGTAGCAGGTTGCGAATCAGGATGCCGTATTCGTCGGCTGTCTGTGCGTGGCGCGTGCTGATGCGCCATGTGATACGGAGCTTGCCGGGCACGCCCCCGGGAGCGCTCTTGTCCAGAGGGAAGAGCGCGATCACCGTATTCGTGTTGTTTACGTTCAGCGCCAGCAGCATGCCATCACCGGTTCGAATTGGATTTCTCTTCGCGTACGCCGCCAGAGTAAACCGTCCGCAATCCATCGGCCGTGCGAATCAGCAAGAAGCCGCGCGAATCCAAACCCTCTGTCACGCCTTCGCAGCCCTCGATCCCTTCCACATGCACCCGCTTACCGCGAATCCACGACGAAGACCGCTCGAGCCGCGCGAGAATCTTTGCCGTCGCGCGATCCCTCTCACCCGCTGCGGCCAGCGCATTCACCTCGCGGTCCAGCGATTGTAGCAAAGCCGCCAGCAGCTCCTGGCGCGGCCAGTCGCGGCCCGTTTCGATGTGGAGAGACGTCGCCATATCGCGCAGCTCCGCCGGAAACTGATGCTGATGCACATTGATGCCGATGCCCACCACCATGTGCCGAATGCGCGTGACCTCGGCATTCAGCTCGCTCAATATCCCGCAGAATTTGCGCCGTCCAAAGAGCAGATCGTTCGGCCAGCGCAGATCGGCCTTGAGAGAGGTCACCTTCTCGATCGTATCGCGCACCGCCAGCCCCGCCGCCAGCGAAAGCCAGAGCGCATCGGCCGGAGCCATCTGCGGCCGCAGCAGCACACTCACATACAGCCCCGACCCCGGCGGCGATTCCCATCCGTGCGCCCCCCGCCCGCGCCCTGCGGTCTGCTCATCGGCGACGTAGACCATCCCGTCCGGTGCTCCCGCGTCGCCCTCAGCCATAGCAAGCGTGTTTGTCGAGTGAATGCTCGCGAAGAATCGCACCTTGCCCGCAAAGCGTGTGCCCGCAAGAGCAGGCTCAACAGCTGCGATGTCGATTCCGGCTTCAGGCGCGCGCGTCCTCATGCGGTCAGTAAATCTCCGCCGTGATCCGCATGCTCAGATCGACGGCGGGCGCCGAGTGCGTCAGCGCGCCGACAGAAATGTAGTCCACGCCGGTCAGTGCGTATTTGCGGATATTATCGAGCACGATCCCGCCCGAGGCCTCGATGGGAATCTTCCCGCCTCGCTCGCGGACTAGGCCTATGGCCTTCTTCACATCGCCCGGGCTCATATTATCGAGCAGCAGCGACTCCGCTCCGTTGTCGAGCGCCAGCCTCAGCTCGTCGAAGCTGCGTACCTCGATATCGATCGTCTGTCCCGCCGAGCGCAGCTCGTGCGCCTTCTTCAGCACGTTCTCGATGCCGCCGCCCAGCGAAATGTGATTGTTCTTGATCAAAATGCCGTCGGAGAGATCGAGCCGATGATTTTCGCCGCCCCCGCAACGCACCGCGTATTTATCCAGCACGCGCAACCCGGGAATCGTCTTGCGTGTGTCGAGCACCTTGCAGTTCGTGCCCGCAACCGCGTCCACGTACTGCCGCGTCAGCGTTGCGATGCCGCTCATGCGCTGCATCAGGTTGAGAATGACGCGCTCGCACGCCAGGATCACGCGCGCATTGTGGCGGATCACAGCGATCGCCTGCCCCTTCTTCACGCGCACGCCGTCAAACATCTCCGGATGGCTGATTACTTCGTAACGGCCGCTGTTACGTTTATCGAGGCGCGCAAAAATGTCGAGGAAGCGCGGAATCGAGCCGAGCCCGGAGACGATGCAATCCTGCTTGGCGATCACCGTGGCCGAGGCAAGCAAACCAGGATCGATCGTAATCGCTGTCGTCACATCGCTTGTGGCCTTGTCCTCGAGGAGCGCCTGCTCCAAGATCGCTTCGATTTTTCGGCTCTTCCACTCCATTGCTGCTCCGTCGCTTTACACCAGTTGCTCGAGCTTCTCGATTGCTTCCAGAGTTTCCTGTCGCAGCGCCGCAGATTCCGAAGCCTGTTTTCTCAACCCGGCCACTACTCTCTCCGGAGCTTTGGCAAGGAAGGATTCATTCTCGAGCTGCTTTTCCGCGTTTACCAGCGCCTTCTCATATTGCTCCAGCTTCTTGCGCAACCGTTCGCGCTCGGCGGCGATGTCCACCTTCTTTTCGTAAACGAGCCCCACGGTAAAATTGACCTTTGTTCGTGAGTGCGTTGGAGACAGCGCCCACGCTGTGCAGGATTCAAGAGACGAAACGCGCGCCAGCTTCCCGATGACTTCCTGGTTCGCTATCGTAAGAGACTGAATTCTCTCTGGAGCGAAAATCTTCACCGTAACCTCTTCGCGTTCCGGCACCTCAAGATCCTTCCGCAGGCCGCGAATCGTGACGATCAGTTCCTGCAACGTCGCCATCTCATCTTCCACAGCATCGTCCAGAGCTTCATCGAGAGCCTGGGGATAGCGTGTCAGCGCAATCGACTTCGCTGGCGCCTCGTCGTCGTACAGTGCATGCCACAGCTCCTCGGTGATGAACGGCATGAAGGGCGAGAGCAACCGCAGCGCCGCCTCGAATGTAGAGAGCAGCGTCGTCAGCGCCAGCCTTACCACGAATTTGTCGGTCGTCTCGCTGAAGTCGAGACGCAGCTTCACGATCTCCAGATACCAGTCGCAGAAATCGCCCCAGAAGAATTGGTAAATAAAATTCGCGGCTTCATCGAATCGATATTCAGCCAGCGCCTCGTTCACATCTACTGCCGTGCGGTTCAGGCGCGAAACGATCCAGCGTGCCTCGATCGGCGCGTTGGCGTCGGGGCCGAATGAATTGACCAGCGTATGAGGATCGACGTAGATGCCCGCCCGGGATGCCCGTTCCACGTTCATGAAGATGAAGCGCGCCGCGTTCCATATCTTGTTCGCGAACGCGCGATATCCGTCGATCCGGTCTTCGCTCAGCGCAATGTCCGTACCCGGCGAAGCCATCGCCGCCATCGTGAACCGCACCGCATCCGTCCCGAACTTTTCGACCACCTCGATCGGATCGAGCACGTTGCCCTTGGTCTTCGACATCTTCTCCCCGCCCGCGTCGCGAATCAGCCCATGAATGTACACATCGCGGAAGGGAACCGCTTCCCTCAGGGGTCGCTCCGAATCCATCCGCCATCGGCACATCGAGCATGAAGTGGCAGCCGAACATGATCATCCGCGCCACCCAGAAGAACAGAATGTCGAAGCCGGTCACCAGCTGCTGCGTCGGATAAAAAACATCCAGGTCGCGCGTGGGTTCCGGCCATCCGAAAACGGTGCAGGGAAGCAGCCCCGACGAAAACCACGTGTCGAGCACGTCCGTCTCCTGCGTAATCTCCGCGCTCCCACAGTGCGAGCACTTCGCCGGAGTCTCCCGCGCCACCGTGATCTGCCTGCACGTCGCGCAATGCCACGCTGGAATGCGATGCCCCCACCACAGCTGCCGCGAGACGCACCAGTCGTGGATGTTGCGCATCCACGTGAAGTAAGTCTTCGCGTACTGCTCCGGAGTAATCCGTATATACCCCTGCTCCACCGCTGCAATTGCCTTATCGGCCAATGGCTGAATCTTCACAAACCACTGCGTCGACAGGCGCGGCTCAACCACTGTCTTGCTGCGGTCGCACTTGCCCACGTTGTTCACGTGATCCTTCACCGCGCCCAGCAGACCCTTCGCTTCCAGATCGGCCAGCACGCGCTTGCGCGCCACGTAGCGGTCCAGCCCTGCATACGGGCCGGCCTCGGCGTTCATGTGTGCCGTCTCGTCCATCACCGAGATCGCTGGCAGTCCATGCCGTTGCCCGATCGCAAAGTCATTAGGATCATGCGCCGGAGTCACCTTCACCGCGCCCGTCCCGAACTCCGTACTCACCCAGTTATCGGTGACCACCGGAATCTCACTCCCCACCAGCGGTAGCCTCAGCCGCCTGCCATGCAGATGCTTGTAGCGCTCATCGTCGGGATTCACCGCGACCGCCGTATCGCCCAGCATCGTCTCCGGACGCGTCGTCGCCACCGTGACAAACAGCCCGGGCTCATCCTGGTCCGGATACGTCTCGCTCAGCACCGGATACCGGATTTCCCACAGTTTGCCCTGCTGTTCTTCATGTACTACTTCAAGGTCGCTGATCGCCGTCTGGCAATCCGGGCACCAGTTCACGATGTACACACCGCGATAGATCAGCCCCTGCTCATACAGCCGCACAAAGGCCTCGCGCACTGCCCGCGACAGGTTCTCATCCATCGTGAAGTATTCGCGCGACCAATCGACGCTCGCCCCCAGCCGCTTCATCTGCTCCTGGATCGCCCCGCCGAAATGCTCTTTCCACTCCCACACGCGCTTCTCGAAAGCCTCGCGGCCGATCTCCTGCCGGCTCTTGCCCTGGCTCTTCAACTTGCGCTCGACGAGCATCTGCGTCGCGATTCCCGCGTGGTCCGTACCGGGAACCCACAGTGTCCGGTGCCCGAGCATGCGATGCCAGCGAACGAGGATGTCCGACTCCGTGTGCTCGAACATGTGACCCATGTGCAGGTTGCCGGTCACGTTGGGCGGAGGGAGGAGCATGGTGAAGACGGGAGCCTTGGAGGCGTGCTCGGGGACATCTTCAGGCGAAGGCACATCGAACAGGCGCTCGCTTACCCAATAGGCAGCCCAGCGATCTTCAATCGCGGCGGGGTCATAAGCTTTCTGGAGTTCGTGGGGCATTCGACATGGCCATTCCGATGAGAAAACAACCCTTTACGATAGCACGGCAAGCCGGAGAAGCAGGGCAGCGCATGGAACCAGGAGAGGCGCCCGCCGCGCGAGTCCTGGAGTCTTGATGAGTCGAGGCTAAGCCTTAGCAGCATTTGAGGCGCGCTATTTGTGCGCGTTTGCGTTCTCAATCGTCTGCAGGCAGGTCAGCGAGAGTTCGTCGTTTCTTGTTTTCAGCTCCGTCCGAAGCCGCTGCAGCTGGTCCGCAGAGAGTCCGCCGCCATCCGCCATCCCGACAAGGCCGCATAAATCCTCCCGCGCCTCCGGTGGAAACTGCCGAATCGTGTCGAAAAAGGCGTCAGGGCTATCGACAACGAGGTTCGAGAGAAAGCTCCCAAGACCCTCTGCGACAACCTCGCTGTAGCTATCCTTCCCGACCAGCATCAGCGGCTTCAAGACGTCCTTATGACCACGCTGGTAAAGGGCAATCAGGTAGCCGGCAACGCCCTCGTCGCAGCCGTATTTGACTGCCGGAGTAGTACAACCGCGCAAATTGTCGATGAGATGGTCACGATTCTTCCGGTAATCCGAGTCGTAAGCGGCAAGCAGGAATGCAACCTCAACAGACTGCTCATCAACTGCGGTCTTTTGTGCCGAGCGAAGCTGTTTTATGGCCGTGCTTTTCTCGGCAGGGTCAAGGTTGACGAGGCGATGCGGATCGCCATTCGGCAATAGCCTTGCGACTATATCGCTGTCGCCCTGCTGCTGCCCCGCTGCGATAGCCGATGCCAGCACGAGCAGCCCAAACTGGATGGACGACCGTCCCACGGCAGCATCGTACTCTCCAGACGCAACTGAACCAAAGCTACCGCCAACTCGATCAGCGCGTACAAAGCACAAGGGCCGTCCTCAGACGGCCCTCGTTGTACTTCGGCTGAACCCGGCTAGAAGGGATTGATCTTCGCCAGCCCCTTCTTCTTCTTGTGCTTGCTCGAAGACTCGTCCTTCGAGTCGTAAGGAGCCTTCTTGCTCTTCTTGCTGTTGGCTGTTGTGCCCGTATTCACCTGGGCTCCGCCGCCCTTCACGTCATTGATCTGATTGGGGGCTTCGGCCGGCTTGTCAATTGGCGGCAGCGGCTGATTGTTCGTCGGCCCCACGGTTTTCACCACCGGAGTCTCAGGAACCCGAACCTCGCGGTTGACGTCCGCGCTGGTTCCGGTCATCGGAGCGGCCGAGTTGCCTGCGCCGTTCGCGTCGCCCGCGCCTGTCCCGGTATTCGTGTTGCCGGAGTCTGCATTTGCCGAGCTGCCGCTGTTGATTACCTCTACCCCGATCGTCTTCGTGCTGCCGTTGCCTCCCGAAGAATCAGGCACGGTCTCCAGCTGTAACGGTGCCGCCGGCTGATCCGTACGCGGAGGAGCCGTACCATTGCTGATCGCCGTCGCCGTGGCATCCGTGCCATTTGGCGCGGCGCCGGGCAGCGGGCCGCCCTTCAGCGCAGCCTTGAAGATCTCTTGCGTATCCTTGTTTACCTGCGGCGCAAGCGTCGGAGCCGGATCGGTCAGCGATGGCTCGCCCACGCGCGCCGCTTCGATCGTCGATGGGCCGTGCTTCACCAGCAGCATGGCGCGATCCTTGATCTTCACATTCACGCGGCTGCCCTCCTCGGCTTCGCTCTCGGCCAGCTCCTGTGCCGTCGGCTCGGGTACCGGGCGTCCCATCGCAATCAGCCTGTCCTTCGCGTCTTCCACATGCGGAGCTTCCGGATAGCGCGTAACCACGCGCTCCCATGCGGCCGCTGCCCGGTCATTGAAAACCCTCACCAGCTGCGTCTTTGCTGCCGGAGGAATATTCAGCCTGCCGGCAAGTGCCGCCTGCTGCGCGTAAGAGTCTCCCAGCGTAATCAACGTCAGGTCGCTGTGGCTGAAGAGCGGATAGGTATCGGCCACAGTCTGCAGACGAGCGATACTGGCCGCCCATTGTTCGCGTGTGGCATAAAAGGACCCAATCTCATACTGCCGCTGTGCCAGCACTTCCTGTACGTCGCGCAGCCGCTGCTTGGCGCGCGGAATCAGTGGCGAATCCGGGAAGTCCTGGATCATCGTCCGGTATTCCTGCTCGGCATGGACCGCGTTCTGCGGATCGCGGTCGGGCTTCTCCATCTGCTGAAAGTAGATATCGCCCACCTTCATCTGCGCTTCTGCCGCTTCCGGAGTGTTCGGGAAGAAAGTGATGAAGTCTTTGTACTCGCCTTCGGCCTGCGTCAGCGCCGCTGATCCGCCTTCCTTATACCAGGTGTCGCCGATCGCCAGCTTGGCCCGCATTGCATACTCGGTCTCGGGATAGGTATTCAGCAGCGTCTGCAGGTCCAGCCGGGCGACGTCGTACTTGCCCTTCTTCATAGCCAGCATGGCCTTGTCGAAGAGCTCCTTATCCGGCTGCTTCGAGTTCACATTCGCCAGCGGATTCTGGCTTAGGTTGCCCTGCTTTTTCTTCTTCTTGAAGATGGCATGCGCCGATGGCATGAGGGCCACGCACAATCCGATAGCCGCAATCTGGGTAACAACGCGATTCATAACACCTCAACTATGCCCAACTCTATTGCTCTCGCCCGTTCTAAACTCGTTCCGCTGCAGCCAGTTGCGCGGCCTGCAGCAGCTCACGCGCATTTTGTTCCGCGCGGCCATCCGCGAAGACGGCGCTTCCCGCCACCAGCAGATCCGCTCCAGCTTCGACGACCTGCCCGATCGTATCGTGAGCAACCCCGCCGTCCACTTCAATCCTATAGCTTAGGCCCAGCTCCTGGCGAAGTTCTTTCAGCCGCCGGATCTTGATTAATGAGTAGGGAATAAAGGTCTGCCCGCCAAAACCCGGGTTCACGCTCATCACCAGCACGTGGTGAACCATATCGAGCATCAGGAATCAGCAGGTCGACCGGCGTCGCCGGATTGATCACCACCGCCGGCTCCATCCCATGATGCCGGATTAACTGCAGCGTCCGGTGCAGATTACGGCAGGCCTCATAGTGGACGCTCATCCAGTCCGCGCCAGCCTCCGAGAACGCCTCAACAAACTGGTTCGGATTCTCGATCATCATGTGGCAGTCGATCGGCAGCCTGGTCACCTTGCGCAGCGATTCCAGCACCGGAGTCCCAATCGTCAGATTGGGCACAAAATGCCCATCCATAACGTCGAAGTGGATGACAGTTCCGCCACCCGCCTCGGCAGCCTGAACCTCATCCGCCAGATGGGCGAAATCCGCCGACAGAATCGATGGAAGCAGCTCGATCAAGATGGGAAAAGTGTATCAGGCCGCCGCTTCGTATGACAGCGGCAGTCTTCAGTCCGAAAGAATCAGTAAATCCGGTAACTGACCTCAACCTTGAGCTCGTACGGAACGGCCTTTCCCTGGTACATGGCTGGCTTAAATTTGTATTGCTTCGCCGCATTGACCGCATTCGCATCGAGTCCCTCGGCGGCCGAGCGAAGTTTTGGCGACATACCCTCCGCAATCGACTTCACCACATGTACGATCTTGCGGTGTTCCCTTTGTGTCCACCACCATTCCTACAGTGCAGGTCCCACTGAGCTTCTTTTTTCGAGCTTGGTCGGTGAACTCAGGATCCACGGAATAGATGACTCTGGGAACCGAAACGCCAGGGCCCGCGTGATATACCCCAGAAGCATCCGGATTCGGCTTTGGCGTGGAATCCGCCGCCTCCTGCCCGCCGGTCTTTGCAGGCGTAGCAGGTCCCTGCTGCGCACCTTCCTGCACCGGTCTGGGAGCCCCCGAGGCCATTATCCCGAAACCCATCAACAGCATCACCGAAATCATCCTTGCCGATCGATGCATAGTGGCTCCTCGATACGATGCCAGAATTATCGCCGGTAGGCTTCACTCAAGCAATGCGCAGGCATTGACGGATCTCAAGCGAAATTGAGATCTTTCCACGTTGTCATCCTGAGCGCAGTCTGGCGCACATGCGCCAAACGAAGTCGAACGACCTGCTTCTGCGGGTGTGCCGACTTCCTCACATTCCGGGGACTGGCAACTGAGGAATTCAAATCCCTAATCCTAATCCCTATTCCCTAATCTCTGCCCTTTTCATATCTGCAAACACAAACCCATCCCGCTCCACCACCTCGCCGCTCTCCACCGGAATCTCCCACCGAAACATTGGCCCGGCGTACGCCACTGTATGAAACTCTCCCCGCTCGGCGCAAGGATCGACATCCTCCGGCATGGCATCGAGCAGCGCCTCATCCAGATCCCGCCCCGCAAACTCCTTCGCCAGCTTCTTCGGATCGACGCACACAATCCGCGCCTTCATTCCCGCTGCGAGCATCTCCCGCACCAGCTCTCTCGTCGGCCGACCCCACAGCGGAAAGACCGGCGTCAGCCCCGACCCCGCCAGCTTGTCTTCCCTGTATTTGCGGACATCTTCGAGAAACAGATCGCCAAAGGCTATCACCTCGATCCCATCGGCGACCGCCCGCGCGCACGCCTCGCGCATGGCGGCTTCATACTGCTCATTCGAACAGGGCCACGGTAGCGGAACCGTAATCAGCGGCAGCCCTGCCGCCTCCGCCTGCGCCTCGACCAGCTCTCTGCGCGTGCTGTGCATGGCCACACGATCGAACTCCGCATTCATCGTCGTCAGCAGCCCGGCAATCTCATACTCGCCGCTCTGCCGAAGCTTGTGCAGAGTCCACGCGCTGTCCTTGCCGCTGCTCCAAGAAATGAGTGCTTTCTTTTTCACGCGCCGGTTAGCTGTCACTGACAGACCTTTGCCGTCGCCAGATCATCCACCAGCTTTTCGATTGCCAATGCCAATGGGGTGTCACCTTTTATGTGCGGCTTTCCAGCCATTACAAATATGCCACACCAATTCTTCTCTCTTGATCGTGTAACCCAATCCTCTCCCGCTTCTCAAATGGTTGCGCACACGAAGATCTCTGTCCAACGCTGCCTCCCCGGCACGCGCGCAGCTCTCGTTTGCGCCATTGACGCTTTACCAAGGAGTAGCAGATGCGAAAAGCAGTTCGCGGTCTATGGGCCGTCGCACTCAGTACCGTAGCATTCACCCCCACCATGCACGCCGCTGACACGGTTGCCGGGTCAAGCTCAACTGTCTTCGTCATGACGAACGATGCTGTCAGGAACCAGGTTCTTGCTTACCAGCGTTTCTTCGATGGCCGACTCATACTAAAAGGAAGTTTTCCCACGGGAGGCCGTGGAAGCGGCGGCACGACCGATCCTCTTCAGTCGCAGGGTTCACTGACCTTCAGCCAGGACCACAATCTTCTCTTCGCCATCAACGCGGGAAGCGGCACGATCTCCAGCTTCCATATTCTCGGCAGCCTGCCTATCCTGGTTGACCAGGAGCCTACCGGCGGAGCCTTTCCGGTCGCCGTCGCAGAGCACAACGGCGTAGTCTATGTCCTCAATGCAGGGGGAAACGGAGCAATTGTCGGCTTCCGTGCTGACAATCTCGGCCGCCTTCACCAGATTGCTGACTTCACCGTTCACCTTACAGCCACGAACGATGGCGCTTCTTCCATTTCAGTCAGCCCGGACGGCAAGACCCTCGTCGTGATTGAAAAGGGCCCGAACAACATCGACACCTTTCCCGTTAACGCGGACGGAACTCTTGGGACAGTGGTGGTAAATCACAGCATCACTCCTGGAGCATTCGCCACTGTTTTCACCCCGAATGGCTCTCTTATCGTCTCGGAAAACCAACCCGGAGGGACCGATATCTCCAGCATCTCGTCCTACACCATCAATGCCAACGGCACCATTACAGCAATCACCCAGAGCATTCCCACCTTTGGCGATGGAAACTGCTGGAATGCCATCACGCCGAACGGCAAGTTCGTCTACGTCGACAACGCTGGGACCTTCACTGTCGCGGGATTCTCCATTGGTTCCAACGGGGCACTTACTCCAATCGCCGGAACCATTCTAGCCACTGACCCCAAGGTGCGGCCAATCTCGACATCAGCGTCAGCGCCGATGGCAAGTACCTGTACACCCTGAATTCCGGCATAGGCACGGTCGGAATCTACGGAATTAATTCCGACGGCACTCTCAACAATCTCGGTGAGATTGAAGGTTTGCCCAAGAGCGTCGGATTCAACGGTATCGCAGCTCTTTAAAACAACCTGTCCATGTTGTTCCTCCGAGGGCTGGCGCAGGCATGTTCCGCGCTGGCCCGCCTTCTTGAAGCTCGTCATACAAAGGCCCTGAGCTCTGTGCCCGGTGCTCTGCGCTCTACTGCTCCCTCCTCTGTAACCTTGGCCCGCACGCACTCGAAAACGGATTCGCAAGAAACGTTCCCGGCAGCCCCGAGATGATCACCGTCCCATCCTCATTGAAATGCGCCGTCCGATACTCCCCGTCGGGAAGCCCATTCATGCGCCTCCAGTTCTGCCCACCGTCTCTGGTGATGTAGACACCTGTAAGTGCCGTCACTACCTGGCGGCTCGGCATTGCGGGATCGACCTCAATGCCGTAGGCTCTGATATTCGATCCAGTCTCGTCCTGATCTTTGTGGTAGATGAAGACGTCGTCCGTTACCTTCCACACCAGATCCGCGCTTACCGGCTCATAGATTCCCCAGCACGCCGCAATATGCAGCCCTCCCACCGTGTTGATCCCGTGAATCGCCGAGTCCGGCTCCACTCCCTTCACTTCGGTCCACTTCATCGTCCGCAGGTCCAGCCGATATATCTGGTCGCCCGTCCCCACATACAGCGATCCCGGACGAACTCTCTCCGGCTTGTCCCACTCCATCGAAAAAATCTGCAGGTCAGTAGGAATCTGCGGCAGCCGCCCATCCTCCAGCCACTCGCCTCCGCGTCCCCGGTGATAACTGAACAGCTTCGGATCCATATCGAAATATCCATATGCCACGATCAGCCGCTTGCCGTCCGCGGTCATCTTCGCCGCCGCCGCCCTTACCGGATCGCCCTCCTTCTTCGTGATGCTCACCCACGGCCTGTCGTGCGGTACCCGTGGCCCCTTGATATACCTCACCACCGCTTCATCGCCGCATCGGGGGCCGCGCGGAATCACCTGAAACGCACCTTTCTGCGTCGTCACCACGAACTCCCCGCCGCCAGGAGCCACACTCAACCCGTTGCGCAATCCCTCATCGATCCCCGCGTCGAAATATTCAGACCCAAGCCGCGCCACCTGCGTCCATGTCTCGCCGCCGTCGCTGGACTTGGAGATATAAAGCGCCCGCTCCTCCGCCGGAACTTCCTTGCTCAAATCCGCATTGAGACCCCAGACAACGTTGTGATTGCTCGCCCTGGGACTGGGATCGGTGGCAATCACCTCGATGAAATCCGCCGCATAGTCGTGGCTCCCCGGCAGCGTTTTCACTTGGCGGACATAGCAGCTGTCTGCTTGAGTGCCGCCGCGATCGGCAATCGGAGACGTGGTTGGAGGATGATTCGCAGCGGGAGATTGCCTGGTTGGAAGCTGTCCCCACGCCATGATGGGAATCGCCAGGAACAGGAATCGAGATTTCCGCTTGAGCTCCTGCCAGCTCCACAATGTGTACTCCCCGGTCGGATTCAGACCTCACCACAAAAATTTGATGCAAGTCGCAAACACGCGGCACGGATCGCCTGGGGCAGCGTGGCGGAAGTGGCAAAGAACGCGACGATCAATTGTGAGTCCGCTGCGCTGCGTTGACAACTTTTGTCGTGAAATCTCACACTACGATTAGGAAGTCAACGATAAGGAAGTCCGGGCCGTGGCACGTTCTCCTTTACGGAGTGGCGCTAGAGAAAGGAGAGCTGATGGAGTCTACTACGCAATCCCATGCTCATCTGATGTCGGACGACAAGGACTTGCAGAAACAGTCCGGCCTGCTTTCCTCCGAGTCTGTACTTACGATTCTGCGATTGATTCTCGCCGGAGCCCCCCTGGTTGAGGTGCTCACGATCATCGCGCAGCTGGTGGAATCGCGCGGCGACGGGACGTTATGCACCATCTGGCTTCCCAGCGACTACGAGCGGCAGCTTTACTGCGCCGCGGCTCCCAGTCTTCCTGGGTTCATCACTCACGTAGGGTCGATGCTGATCGGTCCGAAAGGCGGATCCTGCGGCACGGCGGTCTATCGACGGGAGCCTGTGTATGTGAGCGACATACTCAAGGACCCTGTCTGGGATCACTACCGTCATCTGCTGCTGCCTTTCGGAATTCGGGCCGTATGGTCACGGCCTTTGTTCACGAGCGACGGCAAGGTTCTGGGGACTTTCGCGATTCATTATCGTGAGGCGCGCAGCCCCTCGCCGATCGATCTGCAGCTGATTGAAAACGCAAGTCATATCGCGGCCATCGCCATAGAGCGGCACTTGAAGGAAGAACGGCTGCGGCTTGAGCACGACAGGCTGCGCCTGATTCTGGAGATCACGAACGGCGTGACATCGAGGCTGGATTTCCGGCAAGTGGTTGAGGCGCTTTCGACGAACCTGTTCAGGATGATGCAATGCGACGTGTCCGCCCTGCTGCTGCCCGACCCCGAGAGCGGCGAGCTGCGCGTTACTACGTTGTACAATCCCGACGCGAGAGGACCCTTCCGCGAGGGATCGCTGGTGCCGAAGAACAGCTCGATCTCGGGTCACGTAATGCGGAAGGGCAAGAGCGTCCGGATCGATAGTTTCGAACAGGTGCGCGAGGATCCTGACATTTATGGGAATCCCGATGGCCAGCTTCTTTATCAGCACGTGATCGAGGAAGGCCTCAAGACGGGGTGTTATCTTCCCCTCCCAGGCCGTGATGGGGTGGCTGGCGTGCTGATGCTCACAAGGCGTTCGGACAATGCCTTTGAGAAAGATGACGTGATCCTGCTTGAGCAGGTGGCCCGCCAGGTAGCGATTGCCGTTGAGAATACGTTGGACTATGAAAAGGCGATAAAAGACAGAGATAAGGAGACGACCCAAAGGCTCTATCTTGAGGAGGAAATTCGCACCGAATTCGGGGAAATTGTCGGCGAAAGTCCTGTTTTGAAGACCGCGCTCGATCTGGTGTCAGTAGTGGCACCTACAGATTCGAGCGTGCTGATCATGGGCGAAACGGGAACCGGTAAGGAGCTGATCGCGCGCGCAATCCACAATCTGAGCGGTCGCAGGGAGCGGGCCTTTGTGAAATTGAACTGCGCAGCCATCCCGCTGGGGCTGCTCGAGAGCGAGCTGTTCGGACATGAGAAGGGAGCGTTCACCGGGGCCATCGCGCAGAAGACGGGACGATTTGAGCTCGCCAACAAGGGCACACTTTTTCTGGACGAGGTCGGCGACATTCCTCTGGAACTTCAGGCGAAGCTGCTGCGCGTCCTGCAGGAACAGGAATTTGAGAGACTGGGCAGCAACCGGACACGTAAGGTGGATGTCCGCCTGATCGCAGCTACCCATCGCGATCTGCCGTCGATGGTGAAGCAGGGGACCTTTCGCGAGGACCTCTACTATCGGCTGAAGGTATTTCCGATCAATATTCCGGCGTTGCGGGAGCGCGCGGAAGACATTCCAAAACTGGTGAATCACTTCACCGAGGTGTACGCGCAACGAATGAACAAGAAGATTGACTCGATCCCGACCGAGGCGATGGAAGCGCTGGTTCGGTACCGCTGGCCGGGGAACGTTCGCGAGTTGCGGAACTTTATCGAGAGAGCGGTGATTCTTTCTCCGCACTCGGTGTTGCGCGCGCCTGTCTTCGAACTTGAGCCCCTTGGCACTCCGGACAAATCAATTTTGCCCATGACGGGCCTGGACGAGTTGGAGCGAGATCATATTGTCCGGGCTCTTGAATTGAGCAACTGGGTTGTGGGAGGGCGGAAGGGCGCGGCCCAGCGGCTGGGGATGAAACGAACTTCTCTGGTTTACAAAATGCAGAAGCATCGGATCATCCGTCCCGCCTCTTCCCAAGAAGCCGGCACTGTCCACGGCCGGGCGTCCGCAGTTTAGGCCTTTCTATTTGCATCGACTTCGGTGATCTGCGTTCTTCCCTCCTGGTGCTGGATCGCAGGGATCCGCATGCTGGATACCCGCGACGAAGCCGTGACCGATTCCCGTCAATGTCGGAGGCCCGTCTCACCTCCGTCACTTGAGCGGCGGATGATCCGCTCAAGGTATAAAGCGATCCCACAGGCGGAGAACAACTTAACTCTGAAGACGACTTCGAGGTAATGCGCTCTGTCTCTGGTATCGCGATTGCAGGAGGTTTCGAGGTGGGGCAGCGTCAGCGTCTTTATGAAAATGCGCCACATGCGCATACACGTCAACCTTAGCCAGAGTGAGAAGGAGTTGTTATGAGCCCGGTTCTGTCAGGAGAAGCAGGCAGCGCAGCGAAAGCCCAGTCCACAGTGCCCGTGACCAGCATTCACAGAGTGAAAGCGGACGGGGTCCAAATCTTTTATCGAGAGGCCGGCGACGCAGCGGCGCCCGTGCTGTTACTGCTGCATGGGTTTCCAACCTCGTCGTTCATGTTTCGCGACCTGATTCCCCGCCTGGCCGATGAATATCGGGTGATTGCGCCGGACCTGCCGGGATTTGGATTTACGGAAGTGCCCGGCCAGCGAAACTACACATATTCGTTCGACGCGCTGGCCGGTACGATCGAGTCTTTCACCGAAGCGCTAGGCCTCAACCGTTATGCAATTTACGTTTTCGACTATGGAGCCCCGACCGGTTTTCGGTTGGCGATGCGCCATCCGGAACGGGTGACGGCGATCGTCTCGCAGAACGGCAACGCATATGAGGAGGGGCTTGGCGATGCGTGGGGACCGATCCGCAAATACTGGTCTGAGCCTACGGCGGAAAACAGAGATGTGATCCGGCAAAACATCCTGACTCTCGACACAACCCGCTGGCAGTACACGCACGGTGTGGCGGATCCGGAGGCCGTTGCGCCGGAATCGTATACGCTGGATGCCGCCCTGATGGAGCGCCCGGGGAACAAAGAGATTCAGCTTGATCTGTTTCTCGACTACGCGTCGAACGTGAAGCTTTATCCAGCGTTTCAGGAGTATTTTCGCAAATCGAAGCCGCCGTTGCTGGCGATCTGGGGCAAGAACGATCCCTTCTTCATTCCCGCCGGAGCCGAAGCATTCCGCAAAGACATTCCGAATGCGCAAGTCCGATTTCTGGATACGGGGCACTTTGCCATCGAGACACATGCGGTAGAGATTGCGGCCGCGATCAAGGAATTTCTTGGGGCAAGCGGCGCCGGTGGCGGACGCTAGAAGGAGTTGTCGCGATGATCGCTGGCTCTGAGGCCGGCAGCGTTGTGTTGGTTCACGGTGCGTGGGCCGACGGATCCTGCTGGAGCAACATCGTTCTGCCCTTGCGGCGCCACGGACTGCACGTCACCGCGGCGCCGGTTCCTCTTACATCGCTCACGGATGACGTTGCTGCTCTTCGACGGGTGATCGAGAGAACCGCAGGCCCGGTCACCCTTGTAGGGCACGCGTACGCGGGTGCGGTGATCGCCGCGGCGCATGACGAGCGGCTGAAAGCGCTGGTCTATGTCGCCGCGCTCGCGCCGGATGAAGGTGAAACGGTTGCGGATGTCTTCTATCGCGTGCCGCCGCATCCCGAGGCTCCTCGTCTTCAACCGGATGTCCATGGAGTTATCTGGATGCCGGAAGAAGGTTTTTCCCGCGCCGTCGCGCACAAGGCTTCAGCTGACCAGTTGGCCATCATGTCGACGGTGCAACGGCCAATCGCGGTGCAATGTATCCAGGAAAAGGCTCCCCCGCCCGCATGGAAAACGACACCATCCTGGTATCTCCTCGCCGAAGAGGATCGCATGATTCCGGCTGAGACCCAGAGGTTTATGGCTGCCCGTATGGGAGCGACGATCCGATCGCACGCCGTTGATCACACGCCGATGTACACGGGTCCGGATCTCGTAGTCGACGTGATACTGGCTGCTGTCCGCGAGACGCGTTCGATGTAAGACAAGCCGTCCGGTTATCTCTGCCAGTGGAAGTGCGATTCATTCTCATGACGGCCGGACTGTGAGTGAGGAGCATATGAAAAGGGGTTCTGTCGCTATCGTTACGGGAGCAAGCCAGGGAATCGGGCGGGCGACGGCAGTTCGGCTGGCGCGCGATTTCTCGGCTGTTGTAATTGCAGCGCGAAATAACGATGAGTTAGAGAGGACTGCCACAGAGATAAACTTTGCCGGTGCTGAATCGCTGGCCTATGCGCTCGATCTGCGCGAGCCGGAGTCGGCTGACATAGTCGTTCAGGGAGCTCTGGAACACTTTGGCAGAATCGACGCTCTGCTGAATATTGCCGGGGCGGTTCCGCAGGTCGACTTATTTGAAATGACCGACGCACAGTGGGAGGACGGCCTGGCGCTCAAGCTGCACGGCGCGCGCCGTCTGACCATTCGAGCGTGGGACGCGTTGAAGGCTTCGCGCGGCTCCGTCGTTCTGATTTCCGGAAGCGCCGCTCTCGATCCAAAACCCGGTTTTGCCGCAGTTGCCACGGTAAACGCCGCAATCATCGCACTCGCGAAGGCATTCGCCGAGCAAGGCATCAAGGACGGCGTGCAGGTCAACAGTGTTGTTCCCGGCGCTGTGATGACCGGCCGCCGGCAATCCTTTTTCCAGAATTGGGCGCCGGCACACAACCTGACAGTGGAGGAGGCAATCAGGAAGTTCCCGGAGGAGGCCGGCATCGCCCGCTTCGGCAAGCCGGAAGAGATTGCGGACCTGATGGCATTTATGGTTTCGCCGGAAGCGAAGTGGATGACGGGAAGTTGCGTGCGGATGGATGGTGGGGAAGTGAAGAGTGTCTAAATGCCGGATGCGGGTTGCGGGATTGGCTGGAGTGGTGCGGACAACGGAACTGACCTGGAGCCGCAGGCTCGGCAGACAAAGAGCCTGACAACCTGCGGCGGGCATCCCGATTCGGAAACTCCAGGAGGCCAAGCCAAAGGAATGAAGTTTGCCGCCCAGAGTCAAAAGGAGTCCGAGCTGATCGCCGAGATACTGACTGGAGATCTTCAGCTTTACCACCAGTTGATTCGCCCCTATGAGCGGTATGTCTACATCATGACTCTCTCATGCCTGAGAAGCGAGAAGGAAGCTGAGGAGGCCGCACAGGAAACCTTCGTCAGGGCATTTAGAAATCTAAGGACATTGCCCGGTGATTCGAGCTTTGGCGCGTGGCTTTTCGGCATCGCGCGAGAGGAGGCAGGAAAAAGGTTATCGCGACGGGCGAGCAGACAAACCGCACTTACGAGTGAATCGCAAAATGAAGATGTGCCCGTGTCTCCAGCTGTCCTGCTTGACTGGCCGGAACTGCCGTCTGACGCAGTCGAGTGCGAGGAGGTCAGGAATTTACTCCGCCATGCCGTGGAGAGGCTTCCCTGCGTGTGCCGGCGAGTGTTCTTTCTCCGTGATGTGGAAGGACTGAATGTAAGCGAGGCAGCGCAGCTTCTGGATATGAACACCTCACAGGTGAAAGCCGTCTTGCACCTCGCTCGCATCATGCTGCAAAGGCTGCTGGCGCCAAAATTGATCCCATATAAGCCACAGAGCCGCATCGGCCATCGGAAGGAGTAGCGATTATGAGTTCGACCCTGTCAGGACAACTTAGCAGCGCGGGAAAGCAAGAACTAGTTTCTTCTGACGACCTTTCACAGAAAGCCAAAAGCAACTTAACCAAACTGGCAGCGTGGATAAGTGATCGTAATATTCCTTTTCTGATCAGCAGTATCGGCCTGATCGTCATGCTCCTCTGGGCGGGATCTTTTAAAATGACAGCCCCCGGCGCCGAGGGTATAGTTCCTCTGGTTTCTAACAGCCCGCTGATCAGCTGGCAATTTAAGTTATTCGGTCCCTATATCGGATCAGACCTTATCGGCATTACCGAGTGGCTTGCCGCCATCTTGATTATCGCGGGCTATTTGAGGCCTAAAGCCGGCATCATAGGCGGGCTCATCGCATGTGTCATGTTCTTTACAACCAGCACTATGATCATAACTACCCCCGGCGCGACTACTCTTTATCACGGCATGAGATACATGAGTTTTCTGGGGTTGTTCCTCTTTAAAGACGTGATATCGCTCGGGGTATCGTTTTACCTCGTCAGCTATTTCGGGAGAAAAGCGATCGTTTCAGAGAATGGCGCCTGATGAGCAAGACAGACGAAGCCTCTTATGCATCTCCAACGGAGAAGGGAAAGATGGATTTTCAACGACAGCCGGAAGATTACGATCTCCTCATTCTGGGCAGCGGCGCGGGCTCGAAACTCCTGGCATGGACCTTCGCGGGACGAGGGCAGCGTGTCGCGGTGGTGGAACGGAAGTATGTCGGCGGAGCATGCCCGAATATTGCATGCTTGCCGAGCAAGAACGTCATTCACACGGCGCAGTTCGCGCATGATGTCCGGCGCAGCGAGGAGTTCGGAATCAGCATCGATGGCTTCCGCGTGAGTATGCCCGCGGTGAGAGAAAGAAAGCGCAAGATGGTTCAGGGATTGGTGGATACGCATCTCGCTCTCTACAAGCAGAGCGGAGCTGAGCTGATCATGGCATCGGGGAAATTTATAGGTCCCAAAATGCTTGAGGCGACGCTGCCAGACGGAACACGACGGCTGCTGCGCGGAGAGAATGTCGTGATCGGCACAGGAACGCACGCGGCGATCGTAAACATTCCGGGGCTCGCATCAGCCCAGCCGCTGACTCACGTCGAGGCCTTGGAACTTGACCAGGTGCCGGAACACCTGATCATTATCGGAGCCGGCTACGTGGGGCTGGAGTTTGCGCAGGCGATGCGCCGATTCGGCAGCAAGGTCACGATCATCCACCGGCATGACCACTTCATTAATCGGGAAGACGATGATGTCATCGAGGGGATCGAGAGGCTTTTCAAGGACGAGGGGATAGAGTTCCTTCTTAACGCCAGGATCACGAGCGTCTCGGGAGTATCGGGTGATTCGGTCCATATCACTCTGGAGCACAACGGCGTGGAGAAGTCGCTCGAAGGCACGCATGTCCTAGTTGCAGCCGGGCGTGTGCCGAACACGAAAGACATTGGGCTGGAGCTCGCCGGAGTGGAGCTGACAGAGAACGGATATATCAAAGTCAATGAACGCCTGGAGACGACTGCGCCGGGTGTGTGGGCGGTGGGCGAGGTCGCGGGAAGTCCGCAATTCACGCACATCAGTGAAGATGACTTCCGCGTGGTCCGCGACAACATGCTGGGCGGGAACCATGTGACCACTGGCAGGCAGGTACCCTTTTGCCTCTTCACGGATCCTGAATTCGCGCGCGTGGGACTGAGCGCGAAGGAGGCGAAGGCGAAGGGAATTGCCTACCGCCTCTTCAAGGTTCCCATGGCGGCGGTGTTGCGGGCGCGCAGCCTGATGGAGACGCGCGGGTTCCTGAAGTGTCTGGTGGAGCGCGAGAGCGATCATATCCTCGGATTTGCAGCTTTCGGCGTAGGCGCGGGCGAGATTATGGCGTGTGTGCAAATAGCGATGCTCGGAAGGACGCCCTACACCGCACTCCGCGAGGCAGTCATCGCCCACCCTACAATTCCCGAGGGATTGATAGCTCTATTTTCCAGTGCTCCGTCTTAACAGACGGGGGCTGGACCGGGTTGTGACGTTATCTATCCAACAGATGCGGACTGGTATTCGATGCTGCTCCGCAGCCAGCCGGCGTTGTTCTTCACGTCTTCCATTAACTTGCCGGTTAACTCGTCGCGGCGTTCGTAGAGGCGGTATCCGGCGCGGGGGCGAAGGTAGCCACGGGCGCGCGGCTCTTGACGGAAAAGTTGTTCCTCTCCCACTTCCTCCAGCTTTTTCTCGAAGCGCTTGCGGTTGTCGAGGAGGGCCTTAATGAGGAAGGGCATGACCTGCGAGTAGTCTCCGAACATGCTTTCGGTGGTCTGCAGGTAGACGTCCTTGTCGACCTTACCCCAGGTGACTGCTTCGGCAGGCGGACACGACGAGAGCGATCCATCCATGACTGGCGCGGTGGTGATCTGGACATCGAATTGATAGCCGCGAATGTCGGGCAGGCCGAGGACTTGTCCAAGTGCGGGCTCGGGCTGGAGGTTGTAGTTCTTAGGGACGCCTCCGCCGAGAATGAAGGTGGCGAGGCCTTTGGCGGAGCTCTCGAAGAGCCCCCAGCGGTGATAGGCGCAGGCTTCGAAGACTTCGGCATGGAGGTCGAGCTCGAAGGCGTAGTTGTCGATCATGCCCGCTTTTTGCATCGCCCAGAGCTTCATCGAGTTCAGGAAGACGCTGCCGTCGGCCGGGGCTCCGACGAAGATGGGGATGGCGTTGCGGTGGCAGGTGGTCAGAAGTCCATGAGGGGCGTGGGATTTGCGTTCTTGTGCGGCGTAGAGCGCGCCGAGACGGTAGCGCATTTCCGTGCCGGTCATTTTCTTCTGGAATTCGGGCAGCTGGAGGCAGGCGGAGAGGAATCGGTCCTGGTCGAGGAGGACTTCTTCGGGGAATCCTACGTCGGTGACGCGGATGATCTGGTCGTCGCGCAGTTGCGCGTCGTCGCCGAAGATGGGGACCTCGTGGAATGGGTTGTGGCCGTGGGCGTCGAGGCTGCGGTGTCCGTCGTGATAGCAGACGGCGTCGGTGGTGCTGAGGTAGGCGATCCAGCCGGTTTCGAGAAAAGGGATGAGCCAGGTGATGTGCTGTCCGGAGACGGTGACCGGGCCGGAAATGGACATGGTGAGCGGATAGCCTTCGCCAATGGCGCGGTCGAGGATGGTGTAGATGCGGCGCAGGAAGGCTCCGCCAAAGGCGGGCAGGCAATCGCGAAAGATTTCGTCGAGGGTGTCGCATTCGTCGACGCGGCGCGTGCGGAGCGGGCGATGGGCCGCCTGCTGCTCGATCATGTGCTTCGGTATTCCGTCCATGTGCTTCTCGGTCATCTCAGATCACTCCATCTTCAAAGTGAAGGATAAAGGCGCGAAATGAGCGGGGCAACCCGGAGCAGGCGCGAGAACTCGGAGTTATGTGACTGCACGATGAATTTTACTTCGGGTGGAGTGGGCGTATTCCCTCAGGAATCGGGACGTGAGAGCAAGCAGAACTACGGCAGTTTCCTTGTACGATCTTCTTTGGGCGAGAGGGCAAATGGTTTTGTTGATCTGGCATACTCCGCGCCCCTACCGCGTGAAAACTTTGCGAAGGGATCTATGACAATCAGTTCACGGTTAAAACAAGAATGGTAATATCGTCGAACTGATCCGCACTCGCGGACCATTCTGCGACACTTTCTGACAACGACGCGCAGATCGACTCAGCCGGTGCTCTCTTCGGCAGCAGTCTGCAGCAATTCACGAGTCTTTCTTCGCCGAATTCCTCGCCTTGCGAATTCAATGCGTCAATCAATCCATCGCTGTATACAACGATGGCACAACCCCTTGAAAGCGTGATTCGCAGCTCCTGATAAGTAATTTCGGGAAATAATCCAATGGGCAAATCGCCACCTTCAAGCACCGTCGCTTCACCGGTGGCGGAAATCAGGATGGGTGAACAATGCCCTGCGCTGACGTACCGCAGCATTCCGGTGATTGAATCATATTCTCCGTAGAACATCGTCGCGTATCGACTGTTTCCGAAGCGGCCACAGAGGTCGACGTTGAGCATCGCAGCGAATGCCGATGGTGAAGGTCTCGCCTTCGGCTGGTCCAGGGCCAGCATCCTGCCGTGCGCAACTGCTTGAAGGTGCGCCATCATCAAGGCGGCGGACATTCCCTTACCGCTGACATCAGCACAGAGCAAGCCAACGGCGTTATCAGCGAATGGAAAGAAGTCATACAGATCGCCGCTCACGATGCGGGCAGGAGTGGTCAAGCCAGAGACCTTTGCACCGGACAAAACAGGTGCAAACCGCGGATATAGGTATTGCTGCGCTTCGTGAGCGAGTGTGATGTCACGCTCAAGAATAATCCGACGCTGTTCCTGTTCCCGCAGTTCCCTGAGATGGGTCGTCATCGTATTGAACGAGGTTACAAGCAACCCGAGTTGATCCTGCTTGACAATCGGAATGGTGACGGAAAAGTCACCAAGCCCGATCTGATGCGCCGCATGACTCAAGGTGTCGATCACTGTGACAATATGTCTGCTCAGGCGAAGAGAGAGAATCACACCGCATGCATAGGCAAGACACAGGCCAGATCCAATGCCGATAAATGGAAATACCCACGATGCCGGGCGCAATCCCATGCGTGAAAGGTCTTCGATAGTCCGCGAATAACTAGGACCAATCTGACAGAGCACCCAACTTTCCATTGACCCTGACTGCCAATCCCGCGCGACGACGACAACTGGAACGGGGCGCCATGATCCAGGCACAAAGTTAGCCTGAATTTCACCTGCCAACCCCTCATCGTGCCTGTAGCGACGGAGCATCACAGGCTTGCTGTCGACAACTTCCAGACCTGACGCGGCTGACAGTTGGCTTAGAAAAGCCTCGTCCAGAGGCACTCTGACAAGGACCCTTACAAAACAGCCGTTCCGTTTCACCATTCTGACGAAGCGGATTTCAAGATTGCCGCGATCTTCTACGATGCCGGCAAATGTCGATCGGCCAAGCCACGCCGGATCAGCGTCAGGGGTCGCTCCCGATGGCAAAACGCTCATGGCACTTTGACTGCCCGGCCATGTTGCATTCAGGTGCTCTGTGAGGAGCTCAAAGACGGCCGCATTCGACGCGTTCTCACATCCTTCAATCTGGTTCAGGACGGGGTCCATGACTCCCGCGCTCTCGACAATTATCCTGATTCGTTCCTCAATCAGGTAGGCGTTTTCCCGTCGTATCACGACATTCAGCAGCGCAATCGAGAAACATGTGCTCATGGCCACCGAGACGATGCTGAAGAATGAGAAGATGATCATCATCTTCCACCGAATGGCACCCCACGCTTTTCTCAGCTTCAAAAAAATCTTCACTTCTCACCGCTTGTACTGGATCCGAGCCTTTAGGTAGGAAAATGTCGCGGTCTCAGCACGGGCAGATGTTGATAGACACAAAGCCGCAACGCATCGCACGTGTAACTTCGTTTCGGCTACAAGAAACGCGGCGACCGGATGATTCGAGTTTGCAGACGCAAACCGATCTTCAAAAGAATGTGTTTTCTCTTCAGCTAGCGTACACAAGAGAATCAGCGGGCGGCCTCTTGAATGTACGCTGGTGTTTCCTTTGTGGGTTTGGCTCTGACGACAAGGCTAAACCCCTGATAGATGAGCGTGATTCCCATGTCGCTTCGACCCAGCTAATTGAGCCATGAACACGGATCACCTCACAGTTGAAGTCTACAGTTATTCGATTAATGATCCGCGCCGGGGTTGCATTAAATGACCAAAGAATGACAATCTAGCCGATCGCGCCATTCCTTTCTGCCAGAGAAAATCCTGCCTGCCAGTGAAAAATTCCTGCTGGAGAGAGATCGGCTGGAGCTCTCGCAGCCAATTCAGATGCGGACCGTAAGCGCGCAACCCTTAAGGATCACCTCAGAATGAGTGAAGGACTGAACAGATGACGGAGTCGCTCACGCGCCGCCCCTTCATAATCTGCATCTCTGGTGCGTGCGATAGGTCCGAAGAGGCTCGACGGGACGATTGAGTTGCTGCGCCCGGCTATTGGCCGGCAGTCTCCGGAGTTCTTGGCTTGCCCCAGACGCTGTCGAGGAAGAGATAGCGGTCGCGCTGGGAGTCGGGCCGAGCTTCGGAGGGGGCATCGAGGTGCATGACCATCCATCCTGTGGCGGCGTTGTAAGCGGGCCATTTGGGCAGGTCGGGGCTTGCGGCTGTGGCTCCGCCGTTGGGGTCGCCGGTGCGGGCGAAGTTGGTCCAGTAAGTCTGGATCTGGTCGGAAAGCTTGCGGTCTTCGGGGCGTACGGTGATCTGCTGGCGTGAGTCGAGGGTGCCGAAGACGTATTCGATGTCGTCGGAGTGGAAGGCTCCGATGGCGGCGGGATGGAACTTGTCGCCGGGCGATCCGAGATCGAGGCGATAGCGGTAGACGGGTGCGCCGCCGGTCTGCACCTGCGCCTCGAGCCAGCGCCAGGTGGAGAAGATGATGAATTGGTCGCTGGCGAAGTCGCCCGCAGAGGTCAGGGCTTCAGCGTCAGTGGTTGCGGGATAGAGGGCGAGGAATTTGCCGGAGTTCTCACCGAACTCTTTCTCAGCCTGCGCCTTGAAGGAGTCGGCGGTGACCGGGGGTCTGGCGTTGAGGACTTCGGCGCGCGCTTCATCCTTGTTCCAGCCGGCGAGCAGCGGGACATGCGACTGCTTTCCGGCGGCATAGATGCTGGGAACGCTGTCGGGGAGGAAATATCCGTCGACGTCGGGTCCGAAGAGTGGTGGGGGCGGGGTGGTTTTGGCTTCGGCGGCCGCGACGAGGTCGTCAGGGGAGAGCTTGCGGAGTTCATCGAGGGTGATGGCGTGGAGCGCGGTCTCGGCGAATTTTGCGTCGCGCTGCTCGCGGATTTCGCGCGGCTCAAAGCTGAGGCCGGAGCTCGAAAAGGCTGCGCCGCTTTCGCCGATGGCTTTCTGGAAGAGGTCTTTCGAAAGCGGCGAGGCCATGTGTGCGCTGACGGAGAATGATCCGGCGGATTCGCCGAAGATGGTGATGTTGCCGGGGTCGCCTCCGAAGACCTTGATGTTGTCTTTGACCCACTTGGTGGCGGCGGCCTGATCCAGGAGTCCGTAATTGCCGGAGGCGTGGTGGGGCGACTCGGCGGTGAGCGCGGGATGGACGAAGAAGCCGAAGATGCCGAGGCGGTAGTTCATGGAAACGACGACGACGTTACGGTGGGCGAGGAACTCGCCGTCCTGGCGGGCTTCGGAGGTGCCTCCGCTGTTGAAGCCACCGCCGTAGATCCAGACCATGACGGGCAGGGAGCCGGGACTAGCCCCGACGGGGGTCCAGACGTTAAGAGTGAGGCAGTCTTCACTGGGTCCGGGGTCGTGAAAGGTCATGTCGGGGTAGACATTGGTCTGGTAGCAGTGCGAGCCGAAATCCCTGGCGGAACGCACGTCCTTCCATTTGGCCGCAGGCTGCGGGGCCTGCCAGCGAAGTTTGCCCATCGGCGGCGCAGCGTAAGGAATGCCCTTAAAGGCGCGAACCTGTCCGTCCTCGGTGAGAGCGCCTTCGACCTGGCCCTTATCGGTTTTGATGACGAGCGGGTTGGAGGAGCGGGCGAATGCCGGGATAGAGAGGACGAGCGGGAGAAGAAGGCGGGAAAGCAGTCGGGTCGCGCGAATCATGTCGTGAAACACGATACCGAGTCATGGCGGCAAGGGCAAACTCAGGGAACGGGGGAGTAGGCAGTTTGCTTCAGCGTGCTGGAGATCGAGATGTCAATTGTGCGAGAGAGCAGCCCGGATGAGTGAGCCGATCGCTGATTTGGGTACCAGCAGGCCGGGTTGCCGGAAGTGACCTCCTGGCTGGTACCATGCCAGGCATGAATAAAGTTGCGCCATTCCTCTGGTTCAATGACAACGCCGAAGAAGCCGCCGAGTTCTACCTGACCGTCTTCCCGCAAGCGCGCAAGCTCGATGAGCTGCGTTCCAAAGGAGTCGGTCCCTGGCCCGTGGGCAAGATTGCCACGATCACGATCGAGCTCGAAGGCCAAGAAATGGTCTTTCTCAATGGCGGCCCCGCGCACCAGCTCAACCCCGCCTTCTCGTTCTTCGTCCGCTGCGACTCCCAGGAAGAGATCGACAGCTACTGGGACAAGTTGATCGAAGGCGGCAAACCCATGGCCTGCGGATGGCTCACCGATCGCTTCGGCCTGTGCTGGCAGATTGTGCCACGCAATATCGGCGCGCTCATCAGTCACCCCAAAGCCATGGCAGCGATGATGGGGATGATCAAGATGGACCTACCCGCGCTGGAGGCCGCAGCGCGCGAGAACTGAGAGTCGGCCGGCAGTATCGCGCGATGGTCGCGGAAGGGCCGCGGTACACTTGGTCGATGATCCGTCAGATCGCGCCTCTGTTCTTTACCACGGACATTCCCGGCACGCTCGCCTACTACAAGGACAAGCTCGGCTTCGAGTGCCAGGGGACGTGGCAGGATCCGCCGGTTTACGCCATGGTGGTGCGCGACAAGCACGCGATTCACTTCCGCTGCGCCACGCCGCCTACAGCCAATCCGGACAAATATGCGGAGGAACTGCTCGACGCGTACCTCTTGGTCGAAGATGCCGACGCGCTTTATGCCGAGTACGCGGCCAGAGGGGTGGAGTTCACGCGGAAGCTTGCCAACATGCCATGGCACTCGCGCGAGTTTGTGGTGAAGGATTGCGATGGCCGCCTGCTGGCCTTCGGCTCGAACTTGTAAGTACGTCTGTGTCGTCCTTTGTTAATTGATGGCAAATGGTCTACGTTTATTCCGCCCTTGATACTATGGTCGTCTAGTTGACCCCAAAGGAGTCACGAGCATGCAAATTACAGCGGAGCAGGCGGTGGCCCGTCTGGGCATCTCCACGGCCCCCGCATCTGGACACGGCGACGAAAAGGCCGCTCCGATCTTTGGGATCAAAACGTGGAATTGATCGCCACACAGCCAGTAGAAAGGCTACCGCTGTACGAGTTTGCTATACCGCTCAGTGTATTGTGATCCAAATCAACACTGGGAGGGCCATGATTAGCAATAGCTTTGGATAGTAAAGTGCAAACACCCATAAGGGAATTGAGGAATCCACTGTTTACAATTGATAATCCTATCCCGCCGATAATAGGAATCCCCCTCATGGGGCTCATCTGCTGGTCATTCTCCAGATGGTTCCCGCTGCTTGAGACTGAATCTCGCGCACATGCGGCATCACTCCCTCTCGACGGACTGCGAGGAGTGCTTGCCTCCTCTGTCTTCTTCCATCACGCTTACATCACCTATGTTTTCATGCGCACCGGGCAATGGGGAGAGCCCACATCCAACTTCTATGCGCAACTTGGGCCAACTGCGGTAAGCATGTTCTTTTTTATAAGCGGCTATCTCTTCTGGGGAAAAATGCTCAAAGATCCCGCTAGTTTGCGCCCCGGTCGACTATGGCCAAATCGCATCCGCAGAATCATCCCAGGTTATTGGATGTCTATCGGAGCGGCGGTCATCATAATTGGCGCGGTTACAGGATTTCAAATCCATAACTCTGCGATCAAAATAGTTGAGACCGCAGTACAGTTAGCGCTTGTGGGATTTCCGTGGTCGCCGGATTTAGGAATTATCCACACGGAAGTAACCGGCGGCGTCTATTGGACCCTGCGAATGGAATTGCTGTTCTATCTTCTACTTCCGGCGCTCGTTTGGTTCCGTAAAAGCTGGCGGATACTACTCTTCTTCGCAGGCGCAGCAGCCTTGAATTTCGTCACGAATCACGTGCATTCGAAGCACGGTAGCATAGAAGGCGGTTTGGGCCTATTGCAAAATCTGGCTCACTACATTTTGGCGGGCTTCTCCATCGGTATGCTGGCCGCATATAAGCCGTGGGCGCGCGTCGCCAGACTCGCAAAAATCGGATTGTGGCTCAAGTCCCCATGGGGCGCAACAATCGGATTACTTTTTATCGCAATTCAGCTCATTTGGATCAAGGCCGGCTATACGTGGTACGAGCCACTACTCTTGACGCCCGCCTTTGTGATGATAGTCGCAGGAAACAGTTTTTTCGGTGTACTTACAAGTAGGCCAATGAGGTGTCTTGGACAGGTCAGTTACAGCGTCTACATCTTTCATATGCTAGTTCTTTTCACTTTGACCAGGGCATGGAACCAATTATTTCCCATTGCCGTCATGACTCCTCTCGCTTACTGGAGCTTGATCCTGATAATCGGTCTCATTGTAGCGGTGATTTGCACCTTCACATATTGGTTCATAGAGCGGCCTTTTCTTCCTCGGCGGGTGGTTTGAAGGGCATACAAAGTGGTCGCCGGAGCAGATTTCCGAATGGCTGGAAGATGCAGTACCCCGATGACGAGAGAATGCGCGGGGCGTACTGAAAAAGAGCTGATGGAGCACCTGCGGTCCAAGTGGCGGATGCGTCGCTCGCGACATGCAACGGTCAGGGCCGGTCACGGGGCAAATCGTCGATGGCCTGTCGATCCGCGAAAGACCTGCGGAAGTCGAAGACGGAGCCGTTCCTGGGCATGCGGAAGGTGATCTCCTGAGCGGCGCAAAGAACAGTTACATCGCGACTTTCATGGAGCGTCTTTCACGCTTTGCCATGCTGATCAAGGTGCCGAGCAAAGACAAGGAGGCTGTCGTTGCGGCGCCCTCGCGGCGGCGACGGATCAAGCGAGCTTCGCGAAACGAAGGGACACCGAGTTCATGCAATAGCGAAGGCCCGTTGGCCTGGGACCATCGTCGAAGACGTGCCCGAGATGGGCGTCACACCGCCGGCAGGAGACCGCGGTGCGCGTCATTTCGAGTGAAAAATCTGTGGTCTCGCGGACATTCTCCTTCGCGATAGGTTGCCAGAAGCTGGGCCAACCAGTGCCGGACTCGAATTTTGTATCGGAACTGAAAAGGGCCGTATCGCAGCAGATGCAGCGGTAGAGCCCTTTGTCATGGAGGTTCCAATACTGTCCCGAAAAGGCGCGTTCCGTGCCGGCGTGGCGTGTTACCTCGAAGGCTTCGGCCGATAGCTGCTGTTTCCACTCCGCGTCGGTTTTGACAATCACAGATAGAGTGACAACATCTTCCCGCTGCCCCACGTTGGAGAATGGCACGATCTTGACCTCTTTCGATGCGCCTCCCTCTCCCGCGACGGGTTCAGTTCCGCGTCGTAGACTCCAGGCTGCTGCCATGGCTGCGGCGCTCCCGACAACAAGAAAAACTCGACGGGTCAATTGATGCTCATTCTTGTCCGGATTCTGAATCATATTTTCCTCACCCAAAGGTAAATGCGAAGGCCTGTACGCCAGAGCCCTGGAACTCGATCACAAAGACGTGATCCGTAATAGGGCCTTTCTGCCGAACCAGTTGATACAGGCGGTGGTCTGTCACGACGCCGTTTCCTTGCGCGTCGGTGTCTACTCCATGGTTCTCTCCGGGAGCCTGGCCGTCAATGGTCACACGAAAGCGAACAGGCTTCCCATCGGAAGCCGAGCCGAGCACAAGATGCAGGTCACGATCGTGGAAACGGAACACAATCTTTCCGCCACCAGACTTGAGTTCAGCGCTCTGATCCTGATCGATCCACTTGGGCAGCGCCTCTAGAGCACCAGACGTTGATCGTTGTCCCTATACGTAATTCGTTGGCGATCAAGATATTCGAGCAGAGGAATGGCATATTTTCTCGACAGGCCGGTGATCTGCTTGAAGCGTGCGACATCGATTCTATGGCCGCGGAATTCGCGTATTGTGGCTCGTAATTGTTCGAGAGCGCGATTGTGGATGTAGAGATCGCCGGTGCTCATTTTCACCAATATCTTGTCGTGTAACAAGGTCGTCATGGGGCGGCGCATATCGGCTTCCTTGAGACCTAGACGAGCCGCAACTTCCGAAAATGCGGGAGCTGCGAGGCCAGCTGCCTCATAGATGGATGCGATCGCGGCATGGAGTTGGAGGTCCTCGTCGGGAAGATGCGATTCCGAACCGGGGAGCAACACTCGCTCATCCTGCAGTCTCAGTCTCTCCTCGCGCGCCAGGTTTTCGATAACGAAATCGAAGACCTCCGGATTCAATGCGCTTTGCCCCCTCAGTTCGGACCGCTTGATGCCATCTGGCTTCACGAGAATCGCCACATTACCCATTGCAGTTGCAAGAGCTTGAGTGCTGAGCAGTGTGTCGCTCGTAATGCGCAGCAGGCGGTTGCCGCTGACAAGTGGTTCGGTGAGCCGATCAATGGCCTGACGCGTTATCCCCGTCTCGGCCATCAACTCGCGCACGGCGAGTCCGGCAGCACCGCGCCGTAGCACCCGCAGGAAAAGCTGTTCTTCGAGAGAGGCTTCCTTGAGAGCTTTCAACCATGTAAGGCATTTTGCCTTGCTCAGGTTAGCGAATGGATGGGCATCGAGCACACGGCCGCCGCCGATAGTGGAAGCTGGCGAACATTGTCGCAGCACAAAGCGGTCACCTGGTAGAAGTACCACCGGCTTGTCGAGTCTGAGACGCATGAAACGATCGGTGCCGGCTTCAACGATGTTGCAGCCATATAGCGAAGCTGTTGCAAGAGTATCGGAGGTAAAAGCGTGAAAGTGAACTCGCGAACGATGCTTCAGGCTGCTGGATCTGGATAGCAAGGACGCTTCGACATCGACGGTCGTTACAGCGGCCAACGTATCCAAAGGGACGAGAGTCTGTCCCCGCTTCGCTTCAGAGACTTCAACACCGGAGAGGTTGAGAGCGACACGAGAACCAGAACAGACATGTTCTTTAGAACGGCCGTGGGTTTGCATTCCTCGAATGCGCACGCTACGGCTCCCGGGTTCCAGCGTAATGGTTTCTCCCGTGCGGAACTCGCCTGAGAGCAGTGTTCCCGTGACAACCGTACCAAACCCTCTCATGACGAAGGCGCGATCGAGCGGGAGCCGAGCAAGATGATCGGGGTTGTTAACCGTGGCCTTCATCCCGAGCGATATGATTTCGCGGCGAAGTTCGCCGAGCCCCTGGCCGGTGTGGGCGCTCACCGGAAGAATGCGGCTCCGGTTGATGTCAAGAAACGTGCCGCTCAAGAATGTTTTGATCTCAGCGGAGATCTCCTCGACACGGCCTGGGCTGAGGGCGTCAATCTTGGTAATCACGGTAAGACCTTGGCGGACTCCGAGCAAACTGCAGATGGCGAGATGCTCTTCAGTCTGCGGCTTGACGCCTTCTTCGGCGGAGATGACCAGAAGGACGGCATCGATACAGCCTGCGCCTGCGAGCATGTTGCGGATAAAAAGCTTGTGCCCTGGTACATCAACGAAGCTGATTTGCAGGAGACTGGAATCGGGTGCCGATGCGTTCATTGACGCAAATCCCAGGTCGATGGTGATGCCGCGTCGCTTCTCTTCGGGTAAGCGATCGGTGTCAATGCCGGTCAGCGCACGCACGAGTGCGGTCTTGCCGTGATCGATGTGACCCGCTGTTCCGATAACGACGTGCTTGACCGCGTTCGTCATATTGGAAGACCTTTTGTTGCCGGTGACGCATGCACATCACTCATTGTCGAAAGAGCGCAGCCGCGATACGAGTGTGATATCGAATTCAGGTTCAACCGTCCGTAGGTCCAGTAGCACAGTGTCATCGCTTACGCGACCGATTACAGGTGGATCGAGCTGTCGTAGCGCCACCAGCAAGGCTTGAGACTGCAAGGTTGCATGTCGAAGGGACACGGCTGAGCTCTGCAAACGAGCTGCCGGCGCGGTGCCTCCTCCGATGAGGCTGAGGCTTGGAACGGCTTCGGCGAAAAGATCGGGGGAGCACACCTGACCGGCAACCCATTCGCACCGTCGGAGAATCTCCAACGCAGGCGCGTGAAGCATTTTTACGATCGGGAGAGTCTCTGCGTTCTCCGATACGTACTCCATGAGTGTTGCCTCGAGCGCGGCGTAGGTGAGCTTGTCGACGCGGAATGTCCTCAGCAAAGGATTCCGGCGGATAAGGTCGATCAGGTCGATCCTGCCGACAAGAAGACCGCATTGCGGACCGCCCAGTAGCTTGTCTCCGCTGGCGGCGATCAGGTCAACGCCAAGGCGAGAGCTGTCGAATAAGGTTGGCTCGGCAGAGACTCCCAGGTCTTCTAAAGAGAAAAGCAGGCCCGTACCCTGGTCGTTAAATACCGGAATATTCCTGTGCTTTCCCAGGGCGACGAGATCTTGCAACGCGGGCCTTTCCGTGAAGCCCTCGATGCTAAAGTTGGATCGGTGAACCCGCAGGATGAGGCCGGTATCGACGGAGATCGCGTTTTCATAGTCGGCGAGCCTGGTGCGGTTGGTAGTGCCAACCTCGTGAAGACGAGCGCCTGACTTGGCGAGGATTTCCGGAATGCGAAAGTTACCACCAATTTCGACAAGTTCACCGCGGGAGACGATGACTCCTCTGCCTTCGGCCAGAGAGTTGAGCGCGAGGAAAGTAGCGGCGGCGCAATTATTGACAATGACGGCGGCCCTCGGAACCTCAGCGGCGTCGCCGCCTTTCATTCCGAGCGCACGCAAAAGGAGCTCTTCGGCGTGAACATCCCGACGGCTCCGTTCACCGGTGTGAAGATCGAATTCAAGATTGGAGTAGCCTGCGGCAGTCTCGACAATGTGGTTGAGCGCTGAGGCGCTGAGAGGAGCTCGGCCTAAATTTGTATGAAGGATGACACCTGTGGCATTGATAACGCGGCGCAATGAGTAGCGACGATTCCGGGCGATATCGCGGGCAATTTCAACGGGAAGGTGAGCTACTCGGCTGTTGAGGCTCGCCTGCGTGTGTTGTCCTTCGCGAATCTCCTGTCGGATGCGAAGAAGAACGCAACGCGTCGAACGAACTACTGTGTTGCGGGATTCCGTCTGAAGCATCGCGGCGAATTCGGGGGAGAGCAGCAGATCATTGACCGATGGCAGCAGACTGTACAAGGTGCGCATGTTGTGACCAGTTGCCATGTGCTCGCTGCTTTTCATAGGCCGATGAACGATAGTGGAAGTGTAATGTCTCCGATCGTTTGCCGTTAGCGCAAGAGAATGGCTGGTGTACCTCGGCCTGCATACGGGCCAGGGACAGACCCGATGCTGGCTGCTCCGAGGCCAGCGCTTTGCAGCGAGCCGAGAACCTCGTCTGCCTTCTCCGGTGCAACTGAGATCAACAGTCCGCCTGCAGTCTGCGGATCGTAAAGCAGGGTCCGCAAATCATCGGGAATCTTGGAGCCGGGCGCATCCGCGCTCAGGCATTCTGCAAACTCACGATTAGCCAGCAGTCCTGCTGGAATCGCACCGAGGTGGATGGCGTCGAGCGCACCTTCGATACGCGGCACCTGATCCACAATGATCTCGATCGTCATTCCGCTGCCCAGCGCGAGTTCGCGACCATGGCCCATCAGGCTGAACCCTGTAACGTCAGTCATTGCATGGACGCCGTTCGCCGCGGTAATCACTTCGGAGGCCGCACGGTTCAGAGTAGTCATAGAGCGTACCGCATTTTCCACCCATGCTTGTTTCGCTACGCCGCGCTTCAACGCCGTTGTAATCACTCCCGTGCCGATGGGTTTCGTGAGGATGAGAATATCGCCTGCGACCGCGCCTGTATTTGTAAAGACGTGGTCAGGATGAACCAGTCCCGTAACGGCGTACCCGAATTTGATTTCTGTATCGCGGACGGAGTGTCCACCAACAACGATGCAGCGGGCCTCTTCCATTTTCGTCAGACCACCGCGCATTATCTGTTCGAGTATGTCAAGGTCGCCGTCCTGCGGAAAGCACACAATCGAGAGAGCGGTGAGCGGACGGCCGCCCATCGCATAGACATCGCTAAGGGCGTTGGTCGCCGCAATCTGGCCGAAGGTGAACGGATCATCTACGAGCGGAGTGAAGAAATCGACGGTCTGGACAACTGCGAGGTCAGGCGCAATCTGATAGACACCTGCATCATCCGAAGTATCGAAACCGACCAGCAGGTTTCGATCGTTCTGCCGCGGCAGCCGAGACAACACTTCGGCCAGCGAACCGGGCGCCAGCTTACTCGCGCAGCCACCCGCCTTTACGTGTTGTGTCAGTCTCACGGTTGCAGTATCCGTCATCCTGTATTCCTGTTTTCGTGCTCAGGTAAGATCATACCTATTCAGCAGAGATGCAATCTCACTGCGCGTCTCTCTATGTAGGAAGTGCCTGGGCTCCGGTGATCCTCACGGTCTTCAAAACCGATGGTCGCTCTTAACGGGTGACGGTGTGTTCGACTCACACGCACTTCCGCCACGCTCGGGATTATCGACCCCATTCACTCGACCACTCTTTATCGTTTTTCCATCCTGCAGAAATGGGTCGCAGAAAGGGGTCATAGATATGAGCGCAGCACATTCATCCCTCGCGCGGGCTGCGCCCACGTTCGCCGGCAGGAGATCGTTCCATTTGTGTGCAAAATACCTGGAGGCATTTGTGCTAGGATGCGCAACTAAGGTCGTTCTCAGTCATCCTAGTAAACGAGGAATTTCTGAAAGGAGGAGTTGCCATGTTCCGCTTCTCATTGACCCGGCGACCACAAACTTCTCGGGAACCATTTAGTTTGGAAACACTGGCGAAGGCTTCGCGGCTGCGCGGTGCCACTGTCACCCAGGGCATTTGTCCTTATTGCGCCGTCGGCTGCGGGCAGCTCATCTTCAGCAAGGGCGGCGAAATCATCGACATCGAGGGCGATCCTGAGAGTCCCATCAGCGGGGGGCACCTATGCCCGAAAGGGGCCAACGCCTACCAACTCACCGTCAATTCGCATCGCGTCCACCATGTTCTCTACCGTGCTCCCTATTCCGATCACTGGGAGACGAAGACGATGGAGTGGGCGGTGGAGCAGATTGCCGATCGCGTCAAGGAGACCCGCGACGCCGATTTCACGACTCGCGACGAGCAAGGGCGCTTGCTCAACTCGGTGCGCAGCATCGGCTCGTTAGGCGGGGCAACGATTGACAACGAGGAGAACTACCTCATCAAGAAGCTGCTCGGCGGGGGGCTGGGAGTAGTGTCGATCGAGAACCAGGCACGAATATGACATAGTGCCTCGGTGCCCGGTCTGGGCGCCTCGTTCGGCCGCGGCGCGGCCACAAATTATCAGCAGGACATGGCTAACAGCGATTGCATCCTGTTCATGGGGTCGAACATGGCCGAGGCTCAACCTGTCGGTTTCCGGTGGCCCATGGAGGCGAAAGCAAAGGGGGCAACCCTGATCCATGTCGATCCGCGCTTCACACGGATGTCGGCCGTATGTGATGTCTACGTCGGCATTCGCTCCGGCAGCGACATTGCCTTCCTCGGCGGGCTCGTGAATTACATCCTGAAGAACGACCGCTGGTTCCACGAATACGTCCTGGCTTACACCAATGCTGCGACGATCATCGAGGAAGGTTTCAAGGATACGGAAGACCTATCAGGGATGTTCAGCGGTTTCGACCAGCAGCATGATTCCTACGACCCCAAGCAGGGCAATTGGGGCTTCGAGAAGCCGGGGAGCGGTCAGGCAGGGCAGGACGGTTCGAAGGACACCACTCAAGCGAAGTCCGGGGAAGGCGAGCACGTCAGTCAAGGCCATGGCCTAGAGGGTAGCCACGAACCGCATCCCTCGCCGTCCAAGGGCACGACAAACGCGCAGCGCGACCCGACCTTGCAACATCCGCGTTGTGTGATGCAGATTCTGCGCCGTCACTTTGCACGTTACACGCCCGAGGTTGTCTCCCAGGTGTGCGGCTGCAAGCAGGAAGAGTTTCTGCGTGTGGCGGAATTGCTCTGCGCCAACTCCGGACGCGAGCGGACTACTTGTATTGCCTATGCGCTGGGCTGGACGCAGCATACCACCGGCGTGCAGATCATCCGTACGGCCGGCATTGTGCAACTACTGCTCGGCAACGCAGGCCGGCCGGGCGGCGGCATTATGGCATTGCGCGGCCACTCGACCATCCAGGGCGCGACCGACATATCTACGCTGTACGACACGCTGCCCGGCTACCTGCCGCAACCCCCTGCTCAGGATCCGATGCACGAGAACTTGAGATCTTATATCGAGAAGGGAGGGATGCCCACCGGCTACTGGTCGAACTTCAGCAAATTCATTACCAGCCTGCTCAAGGCGTGGTACGGCGATGCAGCAACGCCGGAGAACGACTTTGGTTTCTCCTGGGTCCCGCGCGTGGACGGCGATTACTCGCAACTGGCCTATTTCGATCGGATGTCAAAAGGTGGGGTGAAGGGCTACTTCCTGGCCGGTCAGAACCCCGCCGGTGGCGGACCCAACGCCAATGTGCACCGTGCAGGCCTGCGCAACCTCGAGTGGCTGGTGGTTCTCGACTGGTTCGAGACGGAAAGTGCCCTCTTCTGGAAGAATGACCCGAACGCGCCACCGCCCTCCGAGATTGGGACCGAGGTTTTCTTCATCCCCGCGGCGGCCGCTCAGGAGAAGGAAGGCAGCTTAACCAACACGCAGCGGTTGGTCCAATGGCACAGGAAAGCTATCGATCCGGCCGGCGATTGCGTTTCCGATGCCTGGTTTTTCTACAACCTGGGTAAGCGCCTCAAGCAGCTCTATGCCGGCTCGACCGATCCTAAGGATCAGGCGCTGCTGAACCTCACCTGGGACTATGATTTCGACGAGCAGCCGCGTCTGCCTGATGGAACGCTGAGCCGCATTGAAGGTGAACCGGACCTGGAGAAGGTCCTCATGGAGATAAATGGTCACCGGCTGGATGAAACCGACTCGCGTACCGGGCGGCCTCGTCTTTTGAGCAGCTACTCAGAGTTGAAGGACGATGGCACGACGGCATGCGGCTGCTGGATCTACAGCGGCGTTTTCCCCGAGCCGGGCCGCAACCGTGCGGACGAACGCAAGCTCACGGACAGCCCAACGCAGCCGGAATGGGGCTTCGCCTGGCCGAACAATGTCCGCGTCCTGTACAACCGTGCCTCGGCGGATCCCGAGGGACGGCCCTGGTCGGAGCGTAAGAAGCTGGTCTGGTGGGACTCCGAGAAGCGGCGCTGGGTCGGAGACGACAAACCGGATTTCGAGCTGGACAAGCCGCCCGATTATCAACCGCCTCCGGGCGCGACGGGTATGGCAGCCATCGCCGGCGATCATCCCTTCATCACGAAGGCCGACGGACTGGGCTGGCTCTACTCACCCAGCACCAAGGATGGGCCTCTGCCGGCGCATTACGAGCCGGTCGAGTCGCCGGTGGGCAACCTGCTCTATCCCAAACACAATACCAATCCGACGGTACGCTTTTTCGAAGGACCGCTGAACCAAATCGCCCACACGCCGACAGCCGAGTATCCGGTAGTGGCCACGACGTTCCGTCTCACCGAGCATTATCTCAGTGGGCCCATGAGTCGCTTCAATAGCTGGCTTAACGAATTGCAGCCGGAGATGTTCGCCGAGTTGAGCTTCGAGTTGGCCGCCGAGCGCGGTATTGTTCACGGTGGCTGGATGACGATCCAAACGGCGCGCGGTCGAATCGAGGCCCGTGCGATGGTGACCCGGCGGCTGCGGCCCTTTGTCATCGAGGGGCGCGTGGTCCACCAGATCGGCCTCCCGTTCCACTGGGCTTTCGCCGGGGAGAGCGTCGGCAGTAACGCCAACGACCTGACTGCGCTCCTGGCCGATCCGAACGTGAGCATGCACGAGAGCAAGGCGTTCGCTTGCCAAGTCCAAGCCGGGCGGCTCGAAGGCCAGGCTCCTGGCCCGACCGTGCCCACAGCGCCCTGGCCGACCCTCGATCCGATCCCGGAGACGCCGGTCAGCGCCCAACCAGAAGGGAGGCTCGGACATGGCAAGTAGAGAAAAGGAACTGTCCGGCTTGCCCCAGACCAGCGATCCCCCGCGCGGCTGGCTGTCAGAGCAGCTGACACGCCTGATCGATCCATTCCTGCGTGGTGAACCGCGCGGCTGGCTGTCGGAGCTGCTGGGACGCCTGATCTATCCGTTCCTGCGTGGTGAAGCGCCCAAACCCCGTGCGGCTACTGGCTTTTACACGGACACCACAGTATGCATCGGCTGCAAGGCTTGCGAGGTGGCATGCAAGCAGTGGAACCAGCTACCCTCGGATGGCTTTAACTGGTCTGGCAATAGCTATGACAATACGACTGAGCTGTCGGCGACAACCTGGCGCCATGTGAAATTCATCGAGCAATTCTCCGACGAAGCACCAAGCACGCCTGCTTCTCAAGACACGTTGTCCAATGAGCAGGCTCTTAACCGCTGGCTCATGATGAGCGACCATTGCAAGCATTGCGTGGCGGCCCCTTGCCATCAGGCTTGTCCGACCGGCGCCATTGTTCAAAATGAGTTCGAGAACGTTTATATTCAGGCTGACATCTGCAACGGTTGCTCGTGCTGCATAGCGGCCTGTCCGTTCGGCGTCATCACTCGCAGCGAGATGGGCGGTCATTCGCACAAATGCACACTCTGCTATGACCGCCAGCGCGATGGTCTAGAGCCGGCCTGCGCCAAGGCATGTCCAACCAAGTCCATCCACTTCGGCCCGATCGAGGAGCTTCGTGAACAGGCCCGCAAACGTGTAGAGGAGCTTCACGAGCGCGGCGTCCCGCAGGCGTACCTTTATGGCGACGTCCCTACCGAGACCTATTCCGAAATGCATTCGTTCTATCTGCTTGTCGACCGCCCTTCCAGTTTACGGGCTGCCAGATGCTCCATTCAATCCGTGGCTGCACATGATGGGAGATTACGTTCGCTCCATCGCAGGCGGCCTGGTCGCTATCGCCGTACTGCTCGTGGTGGTGTTTCTTTTGAAGCCTTAAATGCACGGGAACTCGAAACCGCAGCACGCTTTCGCCGAACCTTCCTTGCCGGAAAAAGGGAGCGAGAGCGGCTATGCGAATATGCCAGTGACCAAGGTGCCGGGGTGGCACGGCATCATCGCCTGGGACGCTTTGCTCAACGGCATGGCGACCGGACTATTCCTGGCCGCCGCGGTCAGCGAGTTGGCGGCGCCCGCGCTGTTCATGCGGGTGGCGAAAGTGGCTTATCCGGTCGCTCTCGTGCTTTTGCTCGTTGACCTCGGATTGCTTGTGTTGGATCTGGGCGATCCGTTGCGTTTCCATCACATGCTCAGGACTTTCAAGCCTAGCTCGCCCATGTCTCTGGGGACGTGGTGCCTGACCATCTTTTCGCTCCCGCTGACCGCGGCGGCGGGTCTCAGCCTGCTGGCCGAACTGGGGTGGGACTTCGAGTGGGCTCGCATACTGGCGGTGGTCGTGGGACTGCTGCCTGGCTTCGGCTCTGCGGCCTACAAGGGCGTCCTGCTCAGCACGAACGCGCAACCAGGTTGGAAAGACGCGCGCTGGTTGGGAGGTTATCTCACCAACTCGGCACTTCTGATGGGCTGCGCCGAGTTGCTTGTCCTGTCCGCCATGATGGGGCAAACGCAGGCAACCGCCATCCTCCGCACCGGCTTTATGGTGCTGCTCCTGCTCAATGTGATTCCCTTAGGGTTGTTGTTTGCGAACCTTCGGCCGGCCCATGCGCTTCTCTATACCCGCGAGCAACAATGGCGCGTTGGCGTGCTCATCGCTGCCGGGACGCTGATACCTTTGGGCCTGATGCTCCTCAGCGGCGATCTCATATTCCCATTGGTCGCCGTGATGTTCCTTTTCGCGGAGAGTTGGTTCGTCCGTTTTCTGTATGTGAAGATACCTCACACTTCGCCATTGGAAGCCCGCAGCGGCGAATAGTCCAGGCAGAACGCGATAAACGATAACACATCGACGGCAAAGTGTCCGATAAATGGCGCTAGTCCATTGTTCGCGTTGAACCGGTCGATATGCGAGGTCACCATCAGATTTGGTAGGAGGCGATGCGGGAGACTAATACTTCCAGCTCATGTCTGCGGCCGGCGGCGCCGTATTCGCAATCCTCTCCGATAATCTGAGGCAGGTACATCGTGTTGTAGTGCAGCCGCGAGTAAGCGTTCGGCTGGTTGAGGTCGCCATTAGGGACGATCCAGCCACACCTCAATCTGGGGCTTTGAACAGGTAGATCGAGCCTATAGTCGCCAGCCAGAGGACGAACGGAATACAGAAGAGGCCGGCATAAAAATGCCACCGCCAGACCGTTCTGTAGTTGAGCCACGATTTCTGTGTTCCATCTTTGACGGCTTCTACGGTTGCCGTCGCCATTCCTCCTCGAAAGGGCGCGCTGTGGCGGCCGGAGGCATGGCTGCACCTCCGGCTGCTCGGGTTAGAAAATGATGCGTGCGGCGAGCTGCATGCTGCGAGGATCTCCTACGGGCTGGCCGAAGGTCGTGTTCGGCTTGGCCGGATATGCTCCCGACCCCCATGTGGCATTAGGGATCATGTTGTTGCGATGATTGAGCGCGCAAAGCCATGCCTACACATTGAACACCAGCAACAGGGCGTATACCGCGATGACCTTAGCTCTGGTGCTGTCCGGCTTGTCATCGAATAAGGTCCGCAGAAGAAAAGCCATTGATTTTCCTGCAACAGCGTAGCACGGGAGATGGAAATGTGTTACCGTAAAAAGTCCTTATGAGGTCATCAGTCGCATGGGTAGCACGATTTTCAATATTTGGCACTGATAGTTTGACGATATCAGAATCCTGCGTTAATCACGTGGTAGTATCGTTTCAAAGTCTTGGGTGCCCGCGAGGGCATAACAGGGAAGCCGGTGAGAGTCCGGCATGGTCCCGCCACTGTGATCAGGAAGAGACTCTTTATTTGCCACTCGATCTTGTATCGGGGAAGGTGAAGAGTCGAGAGCTGAGCAATAGCATCTCTGCCTGTAAGTCAGGAGACCTACCCAGGATAGTTTGTGATTCTTCCCCGCGTGGAAACGGGGCGATCGCTCTTTTCTTTTGAGCTTTGCGCCTCTTTGCTTCACTCGAATCAAGGCGCTTATGACCGATTCCGAGCGAGTAATGTCGGCAGCCACTGTTAGAAGCCTCCTGTTCAGTCTTATTTTGGTATGTCCTCTCCTTCAGACACTGCAGTTGCGCGCGGCCACCGGCGGCAGTATATCCGGGACTGTCACAGACCCAACCGGAGCGCTCGTCCCTGGAGCTGCTCTCAAGCTGGTCAACACGAGCCAGCAGACGACTTATCAGGTTATCGCAGACAAGCAAGGCTTTTATTCCTTTCCGAATCTTCCGGTTGGCCACTACGAACTCATCATTTCGGCTCCTGGCTTCGCACCCCAACGAAAGACAAACCTGACAGTCGACACGGATTCCGCGCTGCGAGTGGATGCCACACTCGTGGTCGGCACTCAGTCTGAAAATGTAATCGTCACCAGCAGCAGCGGGATACAGGTAGAGACAGCCGCAACTCATCTTGGCGAGGTCGTATCCAGCGCGCAGATGACCTCGCTCCCGTTGAATGGAAGAAGCTACACCGATCTCCTGGCAATTCAGCCAGGAGTGGCCCCTATTTCGACGCTGTTGCCGAGCTCCGTCATCATGGCTGGCGTTACGGGGAGCCTTGACCCTTCTGGAGACCTGAATCCGGGCAACCTCTCGATCAATGGCCAGCGCGAATCGTCCAACGGCTTCATGGTGAACGGGATCGATGTACAGGAGCTCATGAACGGTGGCACCTCCATCATTCCGAACCTCGATTCGATCGAAGAGTTCTGGCTACTGACCAACAACTTCGACCCGGAATACGGAAACTACAACGGCGGTGTAGTCACTGTCGTCAGCAAATCGGGAAGCAACGCGTTTCATGGTGACGCCTTCGAGTTCTTCCGTAACACAGCTCTGGATGCAAGAGGATACTTCGATCCGACCCGGTCGGAGTTCAAACAGAACCAGTTTGGCGGCACGATCGGCGGTCCGGTGCGGCGCGACAAAGTCTTCTTCTTCACCGACTATCAGGGAACACGAACAACCCAGGGCGTGTCCACCGGTTACATCTCAGTGCCGACCGTCGCTCAGCGGAATGGCAGCTTCAATGACCTTACCAGTTCAGTCGGCGGTCCCTATTTTGCGTCTCTGCTCACGCAGGAGCTGGGCTATGCTGTCACATCAGGAGAGCCCTACTCCAGCGTATTTCCCAATGGAAACATCCCGCAGAGCGTGTGGTCGGCGCCTAGCAAAAATCTGTCGCAGTACATTCCAAGTCCCAACGTCAGCGCAAGCCAGTACTCGACATCTGCATTTGCGCAGACGGTACGCGACGATAAGGGTTCGGTGCGTATCGATGCCAACACGCGGATCGGCCAGGTTTCCGGCTACTATTTCGTCGACGACTATGATCTCGACAATCCGTATCCGGGCTCGGTCGCCGGGGCGAGCATTCCCGGCTTCGTCGCGCTGTATATCGGGCGTGCGCAACTGATTTCGCTGAGCGACAACAAGCTGATCGGAGCCAACACCGTCAACGAGTTTCATTTCGGATACCTGCGCAATGCCAACATCGTCGGGCAACCCAAGGGTGGGCTCGGCGTGAGTCTGGCATCACAAGGCTTCGTTACAGGCGCCGGAACACCGGGCATTTTCGTGCAGGCGCCGCAGTTTGAAGGAGTGGAGAACATCACATTTCCAACCTTCGTTATGGGTGTACCCATCACCAATATGACGCAGATCAACAATACATACTATTGGAGCGACGGATTGTCGAAAGTGATCGGCACGCACACTCTGAAGTTCGGCGGCCAATTCCATATCGACCAGGTGAACGACTACCCCAACGGCACCTTCAACGGAACCTTCAATATTGACGGCACCGAGACTGGTGATCCGTATGCCGATTTCCTGATCGGCGTCCCGAGCAACTATACGCAATCGTCGGGTTCGCCTCTCTACCTGCGGAACCGCTATTTTGGAGCTTACGGCCAGGATAGCTGGCGAGCGCGATCCGATCTCACTATCAGCGCTGGCCTGCGCTGGGACGTGATCATGCCCTTCTGGGAGAAGTACAACCAGATACAGACATGGGTCGCGGGGGCGCAGTCCACGCTCTACCCCGGAGCACTTCCCGGGCTGCTGGTCGCCGGCGATCCCGGAATTCCGAAGACGCTCTCGCCCACTAACTACGGGAATTTCGCTCCGAGAATCGGATTCGCCTATACGCCCAGCTTCGATCAAGGAGTTCTGAGCAAAATTTTCGGAAGCGGCGGCCAGAGCAGTATTCGAGCAAGCTATGGCGTCTTCTACACAGAATTTCCCGGCCTGGCGGCGGGCATCATGTATGGCGTGCCGCCCTTCGGCTACAACTACCTGAGTCCGGCGCCACCGCTATTCGCAACGCCGTTCATCACCGCGGCTACCGGCGTTAACAACGGACAGCGGTTCCCGTTTGCCTTTCCTCCGCACAATGTCTCCGCGTCGAATCCGGACACATCCGTCGACTGGGCCAATTTCGCGCCCCTCGCTGCGGACCCGTTCTTCTATTACCGCAATCGTGTGCCCTACATCGATAGCTACATGTTCTCGATTCAACGGCAAATCACCTCAAGCACAGTGCTGACCGTGAGCTACGTGGGCAACCAGGGGCACCGCATTCTCTCGGTTGCTTCGGTGAACCTCGGCAATCCTGCGCTGTGCCTCAGCCTGCCGGGTTGCGGTCCCTTCGGCGAAGACAACACCTATACCAACAGCGCCGGGCAAACCATCAACGGGACCCGCAGCGGACAAAACAACTACGGCCCACGTGTCGGGGTAGGCGAAAACTATGGCGAAAACACAGAGGATAAGTCGATGGCCAATTCCAACTACAACGCCCTCGAAACCACCCTCCGATACCGTCACAATGGCTCACAGTTCCTGCTGAGCTATGCCTACGCGAAATCAATCGATCAGGGCTCCAACATTGGCGAGCAACTCAATCCGCTCAACCCGAGACAGAGCCGGACGATCTCAGCATGGGATCAGAAGCATACCTTTGTCGCCAGTTACACGCTCGCTCTACCCGTCGAGAGAGTCTTCCGTAGGACCAATCATCTGACCACTGAGTGGACCCTCTCCGGAACGACGCGCTTCGCGACTGGTTTCCCTGTGACGCTGTACGACAATTCTGATAACTCGCTGCTGGGTACTCTGGGCAATGGCGTGAATAACTACCTGCTTGATACTCCGCAATACCTTCCCGGCCCGCTCAAGATCAATACCAATGGCCGTAATGGGAAACCAGCCTTCAATACCTCTTTGTTCCCCGAAGAAAATCTCGGTCAATTGGGCAATGCCAAGCGTCGCCTCTTCTATGGACCAGGGATCAACAATTTCGATATGACGCTGCAAAAGAATGTCCATCTGACCGAATCGAGGTCGCTCGAATTTCGCGCTGAAGCCTTCAACGCCTTCAACCATACGCAGTTCTACGGTCCCGCGTCGGTGGACGGGCAAGTCGAAGACCCAAACTTCGGCCATATCGTCAGCGCCGCGGCTCCTCGACTGATGCAGCTCGTTGCGAAATTCATTTTCTAGTGCGAGTGCTTGCGGCTGTTGCGCTTCAGGGCTCTTCCGGAGTTCGTCAGGACCAGCTTTCCCAGTTCCACTCCGCGAAGAGCCAGCATCCGGTCGGCGATTCCCTGAATCTCCTTGCTTCGCCCTTTCATGATGATGACTTCCAGGCAGTAGTGGTGGTCCAGATGAACATGTGTGGCCGCGAGAACCATTGCGCCGGCGGAATGCTGAGTCTCAGTTAGCTTCTCCGAGAGATTCGGGACATGATGGTCGTATACAAGCGTTAGCGTGCCGATTGCGGGCTTATTCGAATTAATACTCTCCGTCAAGAGGGCTTCGCGAATGAGATCTCGAAACGCCTCGGAGCGATTCTGATAACCGCGCTTGGTAATCAGCCGATCAAACTCTTTCAACAAGTCCTCATCAAGTGAAACCCCGGCTCGACTGAGCTGTGACATAACGATTCTCCGTCTCGATTGTAATGGGAGCATAGCGGCATCTACACGCGCTGGAAGACATGGTTATGCGGTTGATCAGCTTCCGTTCAGCATCTGCGCTCAGTATGCACAGGTTGAAACGCAATCTCCAGATCTCCGGCGCTTTCGAAGCCAGCCAAAGTGACCGAGGACGCTCCCAATGCGCGTGCCAGTTCGGCTGCGCGCCCGATTCGGCTCAGCCGCGTCTTCCGTATCAACCACCAGAGCACGACAATGCAGCTGTCCGGCAAGTTCCAAATGCTTTCTGCCAGGGATCACCACCTCTCAGGCTAACGTTTGCCCGGCCATCGCTCAGGAGAATCAGAAGTGTTGAGGGAGTGAGGTAGGTTTTCGACAACTCGAGCGCGGTGTCCTGAATTGCGGCGGGTGTTCTTTCGAAGACATGATCGCGAATCGTGTGACCGTCGGCCATTGCCTGATGTGTGCCATCGCGTCCGCGTAATCACCGATACCGGAAATGCCGTTCCAGTCTTCAGCGGCCATAAGTTCAAAAGGGCAGGCGGCGGAAACCAAGCAGCTCCTGAAGCCAGCAGCGTTCCATTCAGAAAGTCGCGACGAGTAATTTTCCGGTACATAGACATCTCGAATCGTACCCAGCATAAAACGGAAGTGGCCATCACATATGCACAAAGGCAGGCGCTCGCGCCTTCCGTGCCGAGCTTCATTGGATCTTATTTTCTACTGGTGCTCTACTCGGAAAGACCCCTGAGAGTTTTTGCGCGCTTAAAATGTGCGTTGGCGGAAATGTTGTCTGAGATCATTAATACACAGATGAGACTGATTCTCCTGAGCGCATACCCGGTGGCTGTGCAGCGTATAAAACGGGTGGTGGCCTCAATCCGGATGGGTTTACAGGTGAGAGAGGGACAAATTCGTGCAACGGATGATTGAGCTTCCCGGGCGAAAGGCTCGCCCAAACCGCCTGATCCTCTTCCTGATTTTTGCCATCGTCGTAGCCTTTCTCGGTAAGAGCACGGCCTTGTCGTATTACGTCGATGGCCTCTGGTTCGGCTCTCTGGGATATGGTGAAGTCTTCTGGAAGAGCCTGGGTCTTGAGTGGAGTGTGTTTGGGGCATTCTTTGCGACCACATTTCTCATTCTTTACGGCTGGTTCCTCGTCTTGTGGCAGATGCATCAGTCGGATCTGCCGCATGACCGCGCCATTTTTATCGGCCAACAGAGGCTGAGCCTCCCCCTCCGGCGTTCACTGAAGGCCCTCGGCATCCTGGTTTCACTGAGCGTCGCTGGGATTAGCGGCGCGCTGATGATGGCGGAATGGCCGACCTTTGCGCTGTTCTGGAAGGCGCCTCGCGGCGCGGGGGCCGGCCTCGATCCTGTTTTCGGCAAACCGCTTAGCTTCTACCTTTTCGCACTTCCCGCCTGGCAGCTCATCGCCGGCTGGCTGATGGTGCTCGCCGTCATTGCCTGCATCGGGGCCGTCGGCTTCCTTCTCATCTCCGGCGGCAGCAGAGTGCTTGACAAGGAGAGCGGCAGCCTCATGTTGCCACTGCCGTGGCGCGGCTTCTCGATCGCATTCGCGTTCTTCCTGCTCATTCTTGCGGCCGAGGTCTATCTCAGCCGCTTCGGCACGATGCTTGACGCGCACACCATCTTCAGCGGCGTCAACTACACCGACGCTCACGTCACCATTACCGGCATGCTGGTCGTTACGATAGCGCTGCTCATAGGCGCCGTCATTGCCGCCAGCAATGCAGTCACCTCGCGGCGCGGGGGCCGGCTGGTGGCCGCCGTCATCCCCGCCTTCGGATGCTTCCTGGTGGTGCAGTTGATCGGCTGGTACGTTAGCAATTTCATCGTCAAGCCGAATCAGCTTGATCGCGAGCGTCCATATATTGCGTGGAATATCACCTGGACTCGCAGCGCCTGGGACCTCGATCGCGTCACACAGCAGGAGTTCCCTGCGGAGACAACTCCGGATGCCGCCGATCCCGCAAACAATCAGGCGACGCTCAAAAACATTCGACTCTGGGACTGGCGGGCTCTGCAGGACACTCTGCGCCAGATCCAGGAGATTCGCACCTACTACGACTTCCCCGACATCGACATCGATCGTTACACCATTAACGGCGAGCTGCGCGAGGTCATGCTGGCCGCTCGCGAACTTAACGTTGACAAGCTTCCTGAGAGCAGCCGCAACTGGATCAATGAGAGGCTGATCTACACCCACGGCTACGGCATCACCATGAACCCAGTCAACGGCTTTACCGCGGAGGGTCTGCCTACGCTCTTCCTGAGCAACATGCCCGTTGAGAGCACGGTGCCCGGTCTCGCCGTCACGCGCCCGGAAGTCTACTTCGGCGAGTTGACGAGTACCGACGTCTACGTCAAGACACGGCAACAGGAGTTCAATTACCCGCAGGGCCAGACCAACAATCTCACCTCCTACCAGGGAACTGGCGGCATCGTGCTCGGTGGCCTGCTGCGGCGTGCCCTCATTGCCGCCGACCGCGGCGACCTGTGGAAGCTGCCCTTCAGCGACGACATCACTCCGCAGAGCCGCCTCCTGATGCGCCGCGACATCCCCAGTCGCGTCCGCACTCTCGCGCCCTTCCTTACCTGGGATGCCGACCCCTACATAGTGATCGGCGATGATGGCCGCCTCTACTGGATGCTCGACGCCTTCACCACTTCCGACGGCTATCCCTACTCCGCGCACTATCCTCTTGGCGACGGCAGCATCAACTACATGCGCAACAGCGTCAAAGTCGTAATCGACGCCTACAACGGCGCCACCACCTTTTACGTTTTCGACTCGAAGGACCCCATCATCACCGCCTGGCGCAAGATCTTTCCCTTGCTCTTCCGCGACGCTGCGGCCATGCCCTCGGATCTGCGCCGGCACGTCCGATACCCGCAACTCCTTCTTGAGGAGCAGGCTGCCGTCTACGGTCTTTACCACATGAGCGATCCCGCGGTCTTCTACAACCGCGAGGATCTGTGGACCGTCGCCTCAGAACTTGGCCTGAGCGGCTCAGGCGACCAGCAAACGCAGACCATGGAGCCGAACTACGTGCTGATGAAGCTGCCGGGCGCATCCGCTGTCGAGTTCGTGGAGATCCTTCCCTTTACGCCCGCCAACCGGAACAACTTAATCGGCTGGATTGCTGCGCGCAGCGACGGCGCCAATTACGGCAACGCCATCGTTTACAACTTCCCCAAGACCAAGCTGGTAGACGGCCCCATGCAGATCGAGGCCCGCATCGATCAGAACGCGCAGCTTTCGGGACAACTGACCCTCTGGAACCAGCAGGGTTCCCACGTGCGCCGAGGCACGCTGCTCGTTATCCCCTGCGGACGGGCGCTGCTCTATGCCGAACCCATCTACCTGCAGGCTCAGCAGAGCCCCATGCCGGAACTGCGTCTCGTAGTGCTCGCGCTCCAGGACCGGCTTGCTTATGGACCTACCTTCGAGTCGGCCATGGCAGCGCTCTTCGGCGGCCGGACTTCGTCGCTCACTGAGGCCGCTGCCGCGTCGGAGCCCGGACCGACTGCGACGCCTGCCGCGGTCGGCGGCAAGTCAACTGATCAGAGTGGACTGATCGCGCGGGCCGCACAGGACTTGGCCGACTATCAGCGCCTGACCGCGGGGGGCAAGCTCGCAGAGGCGGGGCAAAAGCTAGAAGATCTCAAGCGAACGCTCGACCAGCTCCAGGCGGCTCGGAAGTAATCATCAGCTCTTTATTCGTTTGTGAGAGCCGAACGAAACTCGGTCGACCGGCGTTCGATGAGACTCACCCTGAAGGCGCCAATTGGACCTGGTAATTCAGGTTCTCAACTCTGTTTCCAGTCCGCCCAGCATTTTCAATATTCACGAGGGGTAGCAGGTAGAGTGTCATGGCGAAGACCAGATAAACCATCAGCACAAATAACCCTACAAACCACATAGATCGCCCGCTAATGGTTACCAGCGCTGCTGCCATTGTGGCAATCAATATCATCAGCACAGCTCCCGGCCAAAACTGCAGATCCGTCGTTCCGCAAGCCCCGGTAACGCCATTTTGCAGAGAGTTCCTGACTTTTGCCTTCCTCAGTGAACGCCTCGCCCAGTCGAACCTCGGCGGTGATGATGTCCAGATGTCCGGGACGAAGTTCCTTCTGTCGGATCTGCAGAGCCTCACGAAACAGCGGCTCTGTCCCGCAAGCACGGCGACAAATCGGACACTGAATCGGCGCGGGCAATTATGATGGGGCTCGAGATGCTCGGGTGGATCTTGCGGGCTTCCAACTGGGATGCATGCGCGTCACGCCCGAATGCCTGAGACCAAGATCGTGGAAGGTTCCATGTCAGATTTCTCCGCTCCGGATTCGAAGCGCAGCTATAACCGATTTCTCCTGTTGGTGGCCGGGCTCGGTGGCCTGCTGTATGGAGTGGACGTCGGCATCATTGGTGGGGCGTTGCCGTATCTGGAAGCTACGTCGCGACTCACGGCGGGACAGCTTTCGATCATTGTTGCCGCGGTCCTGCTGGGCAGTGTCATTTCGACCTTGTTTGCCGGGCTGCTCGCCGACTGGATTGGCCGCAAGCCCCTGATGACGGTCAGCGGGTTCGCCTTCGTACTCAGTATTCCGGTCATCGCGCTCTCGCACGGCTATGAGCCACTTTTCTTCGGTCGTCTGTTGCAGGGCATCAGCGGCGGTCTGATCGGCGTCGTGGTGCCACTTTATCTGGCTGAATGTTTGTCAGCGTCCCATCGCGGCAAAGGTACGGGAGTCTTCCAGTGGTTGTTGACGCTAGGCATCGTTTTGGCAGCGCTGATCGGGATCTATTACAGCTATCGGGTTGAGGCTGTCGCCAGAATCGCGAATGTTGCCACGGTCTTCGCGTTTAAGGACCAGGCGTGGCGGCACATCTTCTGGGTCTCACTTCCTCCCGGGATTTTGTTCGTTCTTGGCAGCTTGTTTGTGGCCGAATCTCCGCGGTGGCTCTTTGTGCGAGGCAAAAAGGAGCAGGCATATGCGGCGCTGCTTCGCTCGCGCACACTCGACCAGGCAGACATTGAATTGAAGGAGATGGAGGAAACGGTGCTGGCCAAAAGATCCTCCACGACAGGAAAACAGCTCAAAGACACCCTATTGCGTCGGAAATACGTTATTCCGTTCCTGCTGGCCTGCGTCATACTCTTTTGCAACACCGCGACCGGGATCAACTCGATCATTGGCTACAACACCAACATCCTGCTGCAAAGCGGGCTTTCCGATCTGCAGGCACACTGGGGATACGTCGCGTTCACAATCGTCAATTTTGGGATGACGATCGGCGGCATGACACTGGTGGATCGGAAGGGTCGCAAGTTCCTCTTTATTCTGGGGACCGCCGGCATCACCGCATCGCTCATATGTGTGGGATTGTTGTTTCTAACGACAGAAAGGGCGAACTTGGATTGCAAAGATGTTGTGCAATCGATGGTAGGTCCAGATCAGACCCTAACCCTGCCGTTCGATGGAGCGGAGGCGAAGCGACTCCTTGCCGTCAAGGATTATAGCGGTCGCGAAATCAGCAGCGGTCGTGCCTCACTGGCGATCATTTACTCTTACGGCGATTTCACAGCCGCAACCAGCATCGTTCGTTCCGACGACCGGGGTGCCGCGCCGATACAAATCACACGTGACAACTGTGTGCCACATAGTAAGGTTGAAGCGTTTTTCAAAAACCCCTTTGGCAACCTTGATGCGGCCCGCACGGCGCCGCTGAAGATCGAGCGGGCGTTGGTAGGACGCGTTCCGGACCCGCGCCATGGCTGGCTGGTCGCTGCCGGCCTCTATTTTTTCATGGCCTTCTATGCAATCGGGCCAGGCGTGTGTGTATGGCTAGCTCTATCCGAACTCATGCCGACACGCATCCGCTCTAACGGTATGAGCATCGCTCTGGTTATCAATCAGTTGGTTTCGACGACGCTCGCTGGAATCTTTCTTCCAGTGGTCAGCAAATATGGTTATTCCGCGATGTTCTTCCTCTTCGCCGGCTTCACCATCATCTACCTAGTGACTGTGACGTTCTTCCTTCCAGAAACAAAAGGAAAGACTCTGGAAGAAATCGAACAGCACTTTGAAAGCCCCACGATGGCGTGAGCCGAACATCCGTAACAGGAGAGATTGGGCCAGAGTTTGCGAAGCCTCTTTGTCGATGATGGAAACGAACATTGCATTTTTGCCCGCGATTGCACAGCTTGCGCTTCTTGAGCAGCGTACGATCTCGCCGCTGGAATTGGCTGATGAGATCCTGGCATGAACTTGCAGGTTGAGGTAGAAGTTGCCGTAGGGGTTGACCTGGCCGCAAAGCAGCGGTATGTTGCCGCACGGATCGTGAGCGCTGAGGCGGCTGGCCCGAGCGGGTTCGGCGAGGACCTGTTAGATCATGAGAGCGTTGACGTAACTGTGGCATTCAATGGCTGGAGGGAATCAAAAGTTGGGCGTTGGGAAAAGAAACAGAAGAGAATTCCTTATGGGGACGGGCGTCCTTCTAGCTGATGTAGTTGCGAGCCCATTTGTATTAGCCGATGCTTCCAGGATCAATCCTGGTTCCGTAACACCCTCAGGCGACCCAACGTCAGCGAGATTGCCTCCCGCAGGAATGAGGGAATCGGATTCACGACAAGCCGGGGTGCGAAGAAAAATGCGAGGTCTCATGGTGGACGCCGGTCGGGTGCCGGAAACCATGGATTATTACAAGCGGGTGATCGAGTTCTGCGCGGAGTGGGAGCTGAATACGCTCCAGTTCCGGCTGACGGACGACCAGGGGAGTGCGATGTGCTTCACTTCGGTCCCCGATCTCGTAAATCATGCAAATGCGTTTACCCCTGAACAGCTGAGGAGCCTCGTCGAGTTTGCGCAAAGCCATGGCGTCGATCTGATCCCCGAGGTTGAGTCGTTCGGACACACGGGATACATTACGCGCTCGCCCACCTATGCTCACTTGCTGGACCAGGAAGCTACCGGGTCCTTGGAATTTACGGGCATCATTCCTGTAAATCCCGAGTCACTGCAGTTATTCGAGAAGTTATATCGTGAAGTGGCCGCGATCTTTTCTTCGACTTATCTTCACGGCGGCTGCGATGAAGTGAACTGGGGTGGATCGGCGCTTTCACGCAAAGCGCTTCAGTCGAAGACCCGCGCGCAAATATGGGCGGAGTACCTGAATGCCCTGAACCAGATCTCTGCGGGGCTGGGAAAGCAATTCATTGTGTGGGGCGACTTCGTTCTCCACAAAGAGCCGGAGATCCTTGGCGAGTTAAACAAGAACATCATCGTCATGGACTGGAACTACGAGGGCAACAGCTCAGCTCGCTTTCGTGAGACCTTTCAGAAGGTCAGCGCCAACGGCTCGCGCGGAATCGGAGCGCCTGGCCTTTCCAGCTATAAGTGGGGTGCGCGCGTCGGCACGGAGCAATTGAGGAACATCGACGCTTATGCCGATGCCTACCTCGAAACGGACGACCCCAACTCTCTGGGCGTTATCCTGACGAACTGGATACCGAGTCGCTACGTTCAGAATTCTATCTGGGATGGTTTCGCGTACGCCGCCATTGCCTTCAACGAGGGAACGGCGACAGCGCAGACCTCCGGGTTCCGCCGTTTTGTGGAAAAACACTATCGAGCAAACTGGAACGAGGTCTGGGATGAAGTATTCCGGCTGATCTACGACGCAGCACCTTATGTGAAGGATCGGGAGACAGCCTCCTGGATGGGGCTCCTCCTGCCGGTTCCCTGGAGTAACGATGAGCAGCTTGCGGCCCTGCCGAAAGATGCATTTCCTCGCCCGAATCCTTTTACACGAATAAGGAGCCTGCTGGTTCAGCTTGAACCACTGACGATGAAGAACTATGCGGATTTTCAGGGCTTCGGGCTTTGTGTTCAATATCTGGAGAGAATGTTCTGGCGTGAGGCAGTTGTGATCGAGCAAGCTGCCAAGAATCCGCTGAAAAAGGAAGCCGCAGACTTGCTGATTCAGAGTATCGCCGAACGCGATCGGGAACTCGCCGAAGCATTGACGAAGGATTGGGACCAGGGCCGTTTCCCGAATGCCGAAGCAAAGCTGGAAGCTGTCTATGGCTTGGAGCCGAAAGACCAGTTGCTCTTCCAATGGAAGCGGGCGACGGCCTACTCCTCGTCTTTAGCCAGCAACCCTGATCGCTTTTACCGACTTATGCAGATGACTTAGTAACTAAACGCAAGATTGGCATGACGACTCTGAGAGAATTCTCGATCGACGCACTTACAGTTCACGTGGAAGAATCGCGCATCGCGATGGGCAGGCGTGCGGCGGCGGACATCGCACACGAAATCCGGGCGTGTCTCGAAAAGCAAGCCGGTGTGCGCATGGTCTTCGCTGCCGCGCCAAGCCAGAGCGAAATGCTCGCTGCGCTTCGCGAGGAGGAGGAGGTCGACTGGTCGCGGGTCACCGCCTTCCATATGGACGAGTACCTTGGCCTGCCCGCAGACGCGTCGCAACGCTTCGGCCTCTGGCTGCGCCATGCGATCTTCGATCATAGGCACTTCTCGGTTGTGCATCTCCTGGAGCCTGGCGACAATCCCGCGCAGACCGCTGCCGATTATGCCGCGAAGCTCAACGCCTCGTGCATCGATATCGTCTGTTGCGGCATCGGGTCCAACGGTCATCTCGCCTTCAACGATCCACCCGCCGACTTTGATGACCCGCTCACCGTCAGGATTGTCGATCTCGACGCACAGTGCCGCCAGCAACAGGTAGATGACGGATGTTTTGGTACGCTCGCCGATGTGCCTACCCGTGCTCTGACAATTACTGTGCCTGGACTGCTCGCCGGGCACGCAATCTTCTGCACAGTGCCGGGCGCGCTCAAGAAAGAGGCCGTCCGCCGCACCCTCCTGGGTTCTATCGATCCTATGTGCCCGAGCACCGCGTTGCGCCTGCATCCACGCTGTGCCCTGTATCTCGATCCCGACTCCGCCAGCGAGGTGCCCATCGCTTGAGCGCCGAGCGGTTCCGTACGGAGCGCTTTCGCGGGGAGGGTACGATTTCTGTAATGGAGTTATTGACAGGCCCCGATCCCTCGACGTCGAGTCGCTCATCGTCCACTATGCTGACGGCCGCATTGACAGCACTCCGCACGCGGAGGTTCGGCGGGTTTTATTTGGATTGAGGGCGAGTCGCCGTCTATTCGGAAGTAGCCCCAATTCGGATAGGGGAAGGTTGGCCGACAATCCGCCAATCACTGCAGGAAAAAGCCGTGATCGATCGAGTTACGCACTCCATTACTTTCTCCCAAGGAGGGCCTTAAACTCAGGATGCTTTTCGATGAGGTGTGCGGCAAGTGGACAGATCACATCGACTCGCAAAGAATTATCTTTTGCATATTGAAACGCAGTCGTGACGAGTTCGAGTCCAATTCCTTTCCCGCGCAGACCCTCGGCCACTTGTGTATGCCAGATCGTCATCCAGCCATGACCGTCTGTGTCAAACTCCAGATAGCTGATCTGCCCATCCTGCTCAATCTCAAACCGGCTCTTGATTACCCTGGTTGAGTTACTCACTCCATCCTCCAATTTTCGATGATATATAGCCCCTCTGCACAGCACGTCGTCTTTCATGGCCAAGCCGATTCGATTGCGTTCTTCGACACGAGGATTGGTGGCGCCGTTGGTGGCGTCCTGTCGGACGGGCGTTTTCCTCACCCAGATGAGCGCACCGCCTTTCTCCGTGAGCGATACGAAGAACTCGATGCAGTTCCTAAGCAATCGTCATTTCAATTTTTGGGACGGAATGCATGCGGCACAAAGACCGATCAGTCGGCAGCGATGAGTTCAACCGGTGCTCTGCTGGTTATGGGTTAAGGGGTGCTTTGCTGCCATATTACCGGCAAGCCAGAAGAGAAGTTTAGTGCAGCTCCGCGCAGTAATTCCCGACTCGGGAAAACGTACCAAAGGATTTCACCGAAGGCTCAAAGGCCGCATATTGTTGCCTAGCTAGCCTTGCGCAACAAGACTAGCATGCTGTATATCCATATTGTTTATAAAGTTGTCTAGCATTCACGCCAGAACGAGTATAATCGGAACGCCCGGCTCCACCGATAGAGTTTGGAGATTTCCGGCGCAGAGGTATCGGGGGCCAAGATGACTCCAGCTGGTGAATTAAAAGGGCGTCCCAAATATCTCGACATTGTCGAGAGTGTTCGTTCCGATATTTCGTCTGGGCGATATAAACCGGGTGGGCGCCTTCCGAGTGAGGCTGAACTGGTTCGCAAGTTCGCCGTAAGCCGAATGACGGTAGTCAAGGCTATCCGACAACTTCAGCAGGAAGGTCTGCTGATTCGTCGTGCTGGCTCAGGAACCTACGCGGCCAATCCCGTTGCCGACAAGAGCATGGTTTTCGGGCTGCTTATACCGGATTTGGGACAGACTGAAATCTTTGAACCAATTTGCCGGGGAATGGTTCGCTCTCCCCTGGCGGCAAAGCATTCATTGTCCTGGGTTCAAACACTTTCTACGGTCGAACATGCGGCAGAAGAGGCGGAACAGTTGTGCCAGCGCTACATCGAACAGGGCGTGTCTGGAGTTTTCTTCGCTCCACAAGAGTTCGCTCCGCCACGTCACGATGTAAACGGACGCATCTTGAAAGCGTTAGATAAAGCCGATATTCCCGTGATTCTTCTGGATCGTTGTGTTCTGAAATATCCCGAACGTAGTAACTACGATTTGATCGGCCTGGATAACCGGAGAGCGGGATACGTAGTGACCAGCCATCTGATTCGGCAAGGCGGGCAACGTATTGCATTCTTTGCCCGCGAGGGCTCTGCCGAGACGGTGGAAGAACGGATCGCAGGCTACCATGAAGCTCTTTATTACAACAACATGCCCATCTCAGGAGAGCTACTGCTGCGTGGCGATGCAAGAGACAGGTCGTTCGTAGAGCACGCACTTCGCACTCGGAAGATCGATGCAATTATGTGCGCTAACGACATCACTGCGGCGAATCTGATGCAGACTCTTTTGAGCCTCCATGTGCGAATTCCGGATGACGTCCGTATTGCGGGGGTCGATGACGTTAAGTATGCCAAACTGCTACCAATTCCGCTCACCACCTATCAACAGCCTTGCGCCGAGATCGGGGCTGTCAGCATGTCAGCAATGGTGGAACGGGTCAAGAATCGGCAGCTTCCAGCTAGATCCATCCTGCTGAACGGGACCCTCGTGGTGAGACAATCCTGTGGTGCCAAACGCGCAGATTGAGGCATTTACGCGCATCTCAATGTTGTATATTCAACTTTTATATATTGGGATAGTCAATTTAATTGACAATTGTATATCTAGCCGTCTACAACTCTCTTTCATAATTAGGAGGAGGCTGTATGGTTCGCACAGATCGCACATCGAAAACCCCCGACAGGATGGGCATCACTGGCTCCTTTAGACGGCTAACCCTACAAGGCTTCTACCCAGCAGTGTTTATCCTGTTGGCATTTCTAGGCAGCTCCGCATTACCCACACCGGCCCATGCACAAACAAGCTATGGATCGATTGTTGGAACTGTCAGCGATCCGACCGGAGCAGTTGTGCCTGAGGCACAGGTCACCCTGAAGAACGTCGGCACGAATGCCACTCAAACGGCAACTAGCAGTTCCAGCGGCACATTCAGCTTCGTCAACCTGAATCCGGGTTCCTACAGTGTGACTGTCTCAAAATCAGGTTTCGAATCGTTCACGCAGAACGAAGTCGATGTTCAGGTGGGCGGATCGACACGCATAAATATTACGCTCCCGGTAGGGAATGTCGGCGAGACCATCACGGTAAGCGCTGCCCCGGCACAGTTGCAGACGGATAGCGCTTCTCTCGGAGGAGTGGTTGAAGGCCAACAGGTTGTGGAATCGCCGCTAAACGGCCGAAACGTTAATAATTTGCTCGATTTTGTTCCGGGGGTTGTTCCTGGCGGCGGAACTCAGGGCAGCACCATGGCCAATGGCGGCAGCGGCAACTTCCAGGCCGGAGGACAAACGCAGGCGATTGCATATGGGAACTACCAGATTGGGGGAGGATTCAGCGGGCAAAGCATCTACTTCGTCGATGGTGTCAAGTCGAACATCGCAGAGAACAATGTCAACACCCTGGTTCCGACCCAAGATGCAGTGCAGGAGTTTCGGGTACTAACCAACAACGTGAGCGCTGAATTCGGCGGGTTTGCCGGCGGCGTCGTTCTAATCTCGACCAAGAGCGGGTCCAACGACTTTCATGGAAACGCTTATGAATACTTTCGCAATACCGCTCTCGATGCGAACGACTGGTTCAGTAACCACACCGGCTTGGGTAAATCGCCGCTCCATCAAAATCAATATGGAGTCAACCTGGGCGGCCCGATATACAGGAACAAGGCTTTCTTCTTCTTCTCCTGGGAACATGAATCGCTCATCTCCGCAAGCCCCATCAATGCGACCGTGCCGGTTACCGCCGAGTTGAATGGAGATTTTTCAGGAGATCCCCAAATCATTTATGACCCCACCACTCACGCTCCGTTCCCGGGCAATAAAATCCCACAGCAAAGAATCGACGCCACAGCCCTAAAGATCGTCGAACTCGAGACTCCGAATCAATCCAGGGTGCAGCAGAACCCATTTACAACGAATTTCTTCGCTTCTGCTCCAATTGAGGGTTATCAGAATCAGTACAACGCCCGAGTAGACGTCAATCCTACTTCGAAGGACTCGATATTCGCCCGCTACACCTACTGGAATCCCCATAACGGGCCGAGCGACCCCTTCGGCACAATGACGGGCGCAGGTCCTACGGGCAACTATACGCAAGAAGGCGCCTTCGGGGAGAATCACACCTTCAACCCAACTACCATTGCAGAACTACGCCTTTCCTATCTCGAGAATTACAATTTCCAGTACCCGTTAAGCGATGGCTTCGACATGTCGTCAATCAGTCCGAACTATGGCACGATCCAATCACAAAGTGTGAATCAAGAAGGGCTCCTTCCCGGGCTCGGCATCCAGGGTTATGGCATTGGAGCTGAACTCTCTCAGCTCTACTGGAACAACAATGTTTGGGGTATTACCGGTAGCGTAACGAAGATTCTTGGAAAACATACGATCAAGACAGGTGCACAATGGTCGCAGGTGCTGTGGGAAAACTACGGCAACAGCCAGGGCCTTGGCCTGAATGCCACCACCTTTTATACGGCGGCCAACGCAGCCGATACTGTGGATGGCAACGGTCTAGCTTCATTCCTGCTCGGCATTCCTTCGAGCGTCGGTATCAGTTCAGTGGGAACCTGGCATGCGTTTCTGCACAGCTATGGCTTTTATGTCACCGATACTTTTCAGGCGACACCCAAACTAACGCTGACCGGCGGTCTGCGCTGGGAACAGCCCGGAGCTTATTCTGAAGAGCAGAATCTAGACTCGATTCTGCAGCCCAATGCCCCTGTTTCGATAGGTGGCGTGACTTCGATCACAAACCCAGTCACCGGCGCGTCGGTGCCATTAACCGGACGACTGGCCTTCGTTGCCAGTCCGCAATATTCGTCCCGCAGAGAAGAGGAGCTCCACTGGCTGCTCTTCTCACCACGTTTGGGCTTCGCCTACCGTCTTACCCCGAAGACCGTTCTTCGCGGCGGCTATGGGCTATCCTATCTGCCGGCAGAGTTGACTGCCGATTCGCCGAGCGCCAGCCCCATCAATTCTGCTTTCACCGGCATCAGCAACACGGTCGGGCAACCACTGTTGACGACAGTGGACGATCCGTTGCCGAATGGAATCAATTTACCGACTGGCCGAACGCAGGCGGGCCTGGATACGGCACTCGGGAATGGCGCCTCAGGTCGCATTCCCGAGCAAGCTTACGGTTACGCTCAACAGTGGAATCTTGCTGTAGAGCAAGCCCTCGACAGCAAAAGCACTGTCACGGTTGCTTATGCCGGCGCGAAGGGAACGCACCTTGTAATTTCCAATGGTTTTACCGGCACGGGATTAAATTTGAATCAGCTGCCAGATAGTTATCATTCGCTAGGTTCCGCGCTCCTTACGCAGGTTGCGAATCCTTTCTACGGAGTCCTTCCTACGGGGACAACATTTGGTGCTCCCACAATCGCACAGGGATATCTGCTGTCCCCTCATCCGCAATATCAAGGTATGAGTCAAGTCGTGCCTCGATATGGCTATTCCTCATACAACGCGCTCCAGGTCACGTACAGCCGCCACTTCAGCCATAACGGAATTCTGCAGGCCGCATATACCTGGGGTAAGCTGCTGAGCAATACCGACAACACGAGTTCCTTCCAGGACGGGCAAGGAGGCTACGGAGTTGTTCAGGACAATAACAATTTGAGGCCGGAGTATTCCCTCAGCCTTCAGGATCTTCCCAACAATCTGGTGATTAATTACGGGCTCGACCTGCCATTCGGCCGGGGAGAGACGTACCTCTCAAATGTTAGTCGTGTCACCAACGCCTTCGTCGGCGGCTGGCGTGTAAATGGCATCACCATCTACCGCAGTGGTATCCCGATTGCCCTTCAAGCGGCCGGCAACGGGCTCAGCCAGTTCGGTTCTGGTCCTATCCGACCAAATTACACCTTGGGTTGCCAACGGAAACTCTCCGGAGATCCGCACAGTAGCAGCAGAGCGGCAGAATGGTTCAACACGTCTTGCTTTACTCAACCAGGTGCGTACGACTTCGGTAACGAAGACCGAGTTGACCCACTCATGAGATCGGAGGCAGAAGAGAACTGGGATTTCGCAATTAACAAAATCTTCCCGCTCAAAGAGCGCGTTAAGCTCACGTTCAGCACCCAGATCTTCGATCTATTCAACCATGCGCAGTTCGCTATTCCTAATAGCAATTTGTCGTCTCCCGGGTTTGGCCGAGTAGGACAACAGTCGAATCTACCTCGCACAATACAATTTGCATTGCGAGTCAGTTTCTAAGCGGGCTCTCTACGTTTCAACATTCACCCAACCCTTACTGCGAGGCCGCGCCACGCCGCCCAGGCCTCGCGATGAATTGACCGATTTCGACTTATGCTCAGCTTTTCGAGCACGATCCGGTTTCAGACCGGCTAGATACTCTGGAAGACGCTTCACCTGTTGTTTCCTCCTCCGAACCAGGGCGCGGCGAATCACGAGTTGTGAAACTGTGCCCTCTCGACAAATGTCGTTTGTTTCACAGAGGACTTGCGACCTGAAAGATGAGTCCGGCTGAAACTACTGCTCGAAAAGAGCCATAGAGTAGCTCTACCCGAGAGGCTCGCAAACGACAGCTCAATACCTATTTAATAAAGGGTGCTCTCGTTGGTGCGTTGGGAGGTTCACTATTTGGTTTTGATACCGCCGTATTGCCGGAACAACACATGCGCTTGTGACCATCTTCGGGCTCAGCCCAGGCAAGCTGGGAATCGAATAGGGAGATAGCGATACCAGGAACCGGCACACTGTGAGACTTACCCCAGGGCTCCGTGCCGATAGCCAACGTCCGGAGCCAAAGATAGGGTCGTTTGAGATACAAAGCAGATTACGATTGTGATGGCCTTTCTAAAGTCTCTATGGTGTGCCGACTGAGAATACGCATGAGGTAGTAATGATGAAAGTTGGAGTGAGTGCCTTCGCCTGGACCTCTGATTTTGGCGAATCCCATCTCGATCTTCTGCCACAGCTTCGCGAACACGGGCTGACCGCTTTCGAGATACCGATGTTCGAACCTGGTAAGCTGCCGGCCGCGAAGATAAGGCGCGCGATGGACGCCAACGGTCTAGTGTGCAGTGTCTGCGCCATCCTGCCTCACGGGGTAAATCCCATTAGTGCGGATTCCGGAGTCAGGAAGACGTCCGTCGCTCACTTGATGAAATGCCTGGATGTAGCAGCCGCAATGGGTGCCACCCTTATTTGCGGACCGGTGTATGCACCGATCGGCTATTTCTCCGGTCGACGTCGAAGCATGGAAGAATGGAATTGGGCTATTGACGGATTTCACCAACTAAGTTCCACGCTTGACACCAACAAACTCGACCTGTCCATCGAACCTGTAAACCGATCCGAAACGTACTTCCTGACGACAGCTCACGATGCGACAGCGCTCTGTGATGCTATCGATCATCCTCGGATTGGAGTAACGATTGACACATTTCACGCGAACATCGAAGAAAAGAGTTTATCTCAGGCTATCCGCGCCACAGGTCACCGCCTGAAGCATCTTCATGTGAGCGAAAATGATCGGGGACTCCTGGGTTCGGGGCATGTTGACTTTAAGGCAGTCATCGACGCTCTCCGCAAGATCGAATATTCCGGCTGCCTTATGATCGAGGGTTTCGGCTATTCTCCCAGAGAACCAATGGCACCTGGCGCGCTGTGGGCAAATTTGGATGTATCGCCAGAAGACGTCGCATCCAAGGGGGCGCAATACCTTCAGAGCCTTCTTTGAATCAGCCTTCAGTCGGGGGATACTCATTTGTGGCGAAATCGCCAAGGCACTCGTCGAGTTTCCGAAGAAAGAAGCCGACACCACTGAATCTTCGTCTCTACTCCGTTAAACGAAAGTGGGCCACCAGTTCGGCGGTTGAGCTTCCGCCAATATATACGGTGTACTCGGTTCCAGCTTCGACGGTTGCTTGCGCTTTTACGTTGTAGAAAGAAAGCTCCTCAAATCCAAGAGGAAAACTTACAGTGCGTGACTCACCGGGCTTCAAGGTGATTCGAGCGAATCCCTTCAGAGTTCGCACAGGCTGCTCGGTGCTGGCGCCGCGGACGTTGACGTAGCATTGCACGATTTCGGTGCCTTCACGGCTGCCCGTATTCGTCATCTGCGCCTTGGCAATAATCGCCTGTGCCCTCGGGTCTGTTATCAATTCCTTGGCGCTCACCATCGCTTGCGAAACGGAGACGTTGGCATAGCGAAACGTCGTATAAGTCAAACCGTGGCCAAACGGAAAGAGAGCATCGTTCGGGACGTCGAGATATCGGGACACATATTTGGTCTCAACGTAGGCGTTAGGATGCGCGGGGTCGAAATGTTGGATTGGACGCCCAGTCGGTAGCTGGTTGTAGTAGAGGGGCTCCTGTCCCACGGCCCGGGGAAAACTCATGGTTAGTTTGCCGCTCGGCGCGGTGGTTCCGTAAAGTACATCGGCAATTGCGGGCCCGGTTTCGACGCCGGGAAACCAGACCTCCATGATTGCGGGAATATGGTCCGCCGCCCAATCGAGCACGAGCGGCCGCCCGGAAAAGATCAGCAGGACCACTGGTTTCCCTGTCGCCTGTACGGCCTCAAGCAACTGCTGCTGATTGCCCGGGAGGTCGAGGTACGCTCGCGAGGCCGCTTCGCCACTCATAGCGCTTGACTCGCCCAGGGCCATAACGACGAGGTCCGCATTGCGAGCCATGTCCACGGCCTCGGCGAATCCGGAGGTGGATGTTCCAGAGATTTCGGTTCCCTTTGCATAGAGGAGCGAGCCGCCGTGCTGCTGCGCTCGCTCGGTCAGCGTTTCCCGCAGTGTTCTTACATCGTTGAAATTGTTTGCTCCGGACCAAGCGCCGACCATGTCCGCCGAGTCGTCCGCGAGAGGCCCGATCAGGGCGATCTTTCGTGCCGTGCCTGCGAGCGGCAGGAGTGGCTGACCGTTCACGGGGTTGTTCTGCAGCAACACAAAAGATTCTTCCGCTGCCCGGCGTGCGAGCGCCCTGTGCTCTGGCACGGCATTTGTTACCTCGGGCCCTTCGGTAAAGGGATGATCAAACAGCCCCATGGCGTACTTCACACGCAACACCCGCCGCACCGCTTCGTCCACAACAGCTATCGGCACCTTGCCAGACCGAACCAGTGGCGGCAGTTCCGCGTCATAGTAGTGTGAGTTCATGTCGATATCGACGCCGGCGGTCAGGGCTTTTTCTGTAGCGGAAGCTGCGTCGAGCGCGATCCCATGGCGCGTCAGCTCCATCACGGCGGTGTAATCCGAGACGACCGGACCGTCGAAGCCCCACTCCTCGCGCAGAATTGTCTGCAAGAGGAACGGATTTGCGCTCGCGGGCACACCATTCAGTGCGTTAAATGCAGACATGACGGTCGCGGCACCAGATTCGACAGCCGCGTGGTACGGCGGCAGATAGACCTGCCGTAACAACAGGTCACTCATGTCGGTTGTGTTGTATTCACGTCCGGCTTCGGCGGCTCCGTACGCAGCGAAATGCTTTACCGAGGCTGCGACGGATGCAGGATCAGACAGACTGGTTCCCTGATATCCCTTGATATAGGCGCGGGCAATTGCCGAGCCGAGATATGGATCTTCCCCGGCCCCCTCGGTGCAGCGGCCCCAGCGCGCGTCACGAGCGATGTCCACCATTGGCGAGTAGAACCAGTCGACGCCTGCGGTACGCGCTTCGACAGCAGCCATGTGAGCGAGTTCGGTGATCATCTTCGGATCCCAGCTCGATGCTGTTCCGAGCGGTACAGGAAAGATGGTGCGAAACCCGTGAATAACGTCTGCTCCAAAGAGCAAGGGAATGTGCAGCCGTGTGTTATCGACCGCTGCGTGCTGGAAGTGGTTGGTGAGCGCCTGGCCGACAGTATTCAACATGGAGCCAAGTTCGCCCTTCTGCGCCAGCTCATAGCTATCTACGCCGCCGGGCCCCGGCGGATTGACGTTCAGCGCGGCCGTCGTGGGGCCAGCGTTTTTAGCCGGGTGAGCTTCTGTGGCGCTGTACTGGACCAGTTGCCCGATCTTCTCCTCAAGGGTCATTCGTGCCAGGAGCTCGTTGACCTTCCGCTCGATTTCCGGGCTCACCAACTGTGGGTTCGATGGTGGCGCAGGCGAGATGCTTTGCGCAGAAAGCCCTCCACCCGAGAGCAACATGCCGCATAAGACAGCCGATCGAAAAATGGTCATACCTGAAAAGTCCTCACACCAGGAGGCGCCCCCCATACTCTGACATGTTGAACTCAGCGGTCAAGCAGCTCCTTGGTCTTACGCTCTCACGCGCATCGGGATAATCAGACAGTTGTCCCGAGAAGTGAATGAGTGCTTTGTCCTGTTCGCAACAGTGGACTTCCGAGGCCGCTGCGGCGCCGAGTGCCAGTTCGACCCACCTGGCCCGAATCAGATCGACGAGAGCACTGATAGCTAGGGTGGGATCACACCGTCTGCTCTGAGCGTCCGCACTCGGAATGGATGCCGAGAAAAATGTTCACTCCTCCTCGTGCAGCTCCACTCTTCGAACATTGCCTGGTTTACTTCGACCCAGCAGAAATCCCATCAAGCGACCTGACAAAGCGTTGTAAGGTGGCTTGAAAGCACGGTCGAGGGCCCAGCCGACCAAAGCATTCTGAAGCAGCACTCCCTTCTTTTTGGAGAAGATCGTGAATCCATCGAAGCCGTGATATGCGCCCATGCCGCTAGGGCCTACTCCGCCGAAAGGCAGCGCATGTTGCGGTAGGTGAAATATGCAGTCGTTGATGGTCACGCCGCCAGACACGGTTTGCTCCAATATTTTGGAGATACGCGAGCGGTTGCGATCGAAGTAGTAGAGGGCGAGTGGGCGCGGCCGGGCATTGATGAACTCGATGGCCTCGTCGAGAGAAGAATAACTAACGATCGGCAGAATCGGTCCGAAAATCTCCTCCTCCATTACACGCATCGAGTCGTTGGCTTCAATCACCAGGGTAGGCGGGAAGATCCGATTTCCGGCGGTTGAGGTTTCATTCTCCGAGCCTGGCTGAAGGACCTGCGCTCCGTTGCTTCGCGCGTCTTCGACGAGCTCCTGCATGCGCTGTGAGGCCTGCCGGCTGATCATGTGGGTGTAGTCGGCGTTCCAAAAGGGACGCGAAAACCGCTTCGCAATTGTATCGAGGCAGCTGGCGACAAACTCGTTCAATCTAGCCGAGGGCACAAGGGCGTAGTCGGGCGCGACACAGGTTTGTCCGGCGTTCCAGAATTTGGCCGAGCAAATTCGGTCCGCGGCGACGACCATCGAGTATGACTCGTGGACAAGCGAGGGCGACTTGCCACCCAGTTCAAGGGTGACCGGCGTGAGATTTTCCGCCGCGGCCTTCATGATGAGTTTTCCAACACGAGCCGAACCCGTGTAGAGGAGATGGTCGAAGGGCAGAGCGGAGAACAGCTCACCGACTACGCTGCCTCCTATAATGACGGTGACGTATTCCTCGGGAAATACTTCGCGAATCATCTGCTGCAAGGCGGCGGCGGTCGCGGGGGCATGTTCCGAGGGCTTTACAATAACGTGATTGCCGGCTGCGAGCGCACTTACGAGCGGTGAAAGGGTCAACAGGCTTGGATAGTTCCATGCCCCGATGATGCCGATCACACCTAGCGGCTGATAAATGATCTTTGCGCGGCTGGGCAGGAACTGCCAGTTAACGGGGACGGGGCGCGCCTGCATCCAGCGGTGCAGATTGCGTTTCACATACCGAATCTCGTCGACTACGGGGAAGATGTCCAGAAGCCTGGTCTCATAGGGAGAGCGCTGGCCGAAGTCAGCGTTCGCTGCTTCCACCAGGATGTCTTCGTATCGGAAGATGTTTTGGAGCAGTGCATCCAGGGCTTCGATCCGCTTCGCATGTCCCAACGGCGCATATTGATGAAACGCGCGCTGCTGACGGTCGAAGGCCGCCCTCAGTGATTCGATTTGAACCGGGTTTTGGCCAGCCTGCGTTGTCATTCAATATTCCGTCAGATGTCTATACTACGACCGTATGGACGGCGAGATTTATGTCCGCCCCCGCATGGCTTCGCGGATTGCCGGGACGAGATTAGTAGTCAGTTCTGACTTGAAGACTTAGGCAGTGAACAACATGGCGCTGTTCATGGAGTCGGAGAAGTTTCTGGGGGAGCACCTCGGCGGCCGATATCAGGAGGGCGGCACGCCGGAGGTGACAACACGGCTGAAAGAAATCACTGTCGACCCGAAGTCAGTTGTCATGGAGAAGAAGGCCGCGCCCGCTGCGCCTTCCAAGTGATTCGCCGCTGAAGCCCAACCAGCGCAGCCATCCCCATCATTTGGACTGACGGTCTTCTCTGCCTCGCACCGATTCTGCCCCGGCGAATCTATCAGATAGCCAGCGCTGCAAGCGTCAGTTTTTCCCGATTGGATTGCGGGTGACGGCTTACCACTCTTCCCTTACGCGGTTTCTGGCCGAACAGTGCCCGACCTTTGCCCGCCGGGAATAGTTAACATACGGGAAATGCTAATAAGGTGAGAGAGCCGATGAAGACTGCGAACTTGTTCGCGCGGAGCTCCTCGAAAAAAGTCCATTTTCGTGGATTGCTGAAGTAGCCGCGAGCACTGCGCGCAACTGCGCCTGGGCGAACCGATTCTCTTCTGGCAGCCCGATTGTGATTCGAACCCAGCTAGCGTAAGGGGGAAACAGCCGTCCCACCACAACACCCCGTTGACGCAACGCGGCCGCTACTTCCGCCTGCGGTCGTTGCGCGTCGAAGAAGACGAAGCTCGCGCGCGCGTCGGTGTGAGTAAGCTTCAGTTGATTCAGTACAACGGTCCAGCGCGCTCGCTCGGCGGCCACTGTCGAACTCACCTCTCGCACATGGTCCGTGTCGGCGAGGGCCGCTGCAGCTGCGGCAAGATTTAGGCGGCCCAACGCTTCCAGATTGCCCGCCCCTTGCGCGCGCAAAATGTCTCCTAGCCCGTGCGGCACCAGCGCATAGCCCATGGGCAGCCCCGCCAGCCCGTGGATCTTATCAAACGTGCGGAAGACAATCACATTCGCGCCCTCACGCACCAAACCGACTGCCGAACGCGATGCGAAGTCCGATAGGTATTCCAGATATGCCTCATCCACGATGACCGGTGTCCGCCGTGAGACTTCGCGGAGAAAGCTCTTGAACGCGGTGTCTTCATTCACCGTACCGGTTGGATTATGAGGGTTGACCAGGTAGATCGCGCGCGTCTTGGCATTGACCCTCGCTGTCAGCGCGGTCAGATCATTCCGGTACTCGCGATCGAGTGGCACCGGCACACCTATCCCCCCAAGGCGAGAGGCGGCATCGATCAACGCGAGATATCCCGGCGATGAATAAAGAAACTCGCTTTCCGGGCCGCCCTTGGCCGCGAAGTAACTACCCAATGTATCCAGTACTTCGCCCAGAACAATTTGCTCCGTGGGAACTCCTTCTTTGGCTGCGATCTGCTCGGTTAGCACGGCGGCAGAAGCGGCATCGGCATAACGATTCAGCCGGCCGAGATTCTGGCGCACCGCCTCCACCGTGCGCTGCGATGGACCAAAGGCACTTTCGTTCAAGTTCAGATAAAGAAGCCTTGGGTGGCCGCTATCTGCGGTTGCCAGCGCGGTCGCATCAAGCGGGAGAAGGCCGGCCCCGATGGCGAGGCCGGAGGATTTGAGAAGAGTACGTCGAGTCAACATTCGGTGTCTATTGTCGGCCTTTGCTCTAGTAAGTGATATGCAGCCCCACCTGCAGATAACGCGGGAAGTTTGCCTGCGACGTGATTGTCCCAAAGTTCGCGCTTCCAAAGGCGGTGTTCGGGCCGGCGAAGAGCGGCGTGTTGAAGGTGTTGAAGGTCTCCAGACGGAACTGAGTGTTTACCCGCTCCTTGATCAAAACATTCTTGAAAAGCGAAATGTCCCAGTTCTCATATCCAGGTCCTCGTAGCGATAGCGTTCGCGGTGCATTGCCGAAGGTGAATTCGGCAGATGAGCTAAATGCTGCCGGGTTGATATATCCGCTCAGCCGATCATAGAGGCTGCCCTTCGTCCCCAATGTTGCGCCGCGGACTAGATTTGGCCGCTGCACGCCATTGCCTGCGATGCTCGCGTTTGGGTTATTGCTCTGGTAAATGGCAACCGGAAAACCGCTCTGGAAGGTCGGCAGCACATTCAACTGCCAGCCTCCCACCACCTCGTCACCCCAACGCGTGTTGGTTGAGAAACGCTGCCCTCGGCCGAAGGGCAGATCATATTGAACGCCGGCGACAAAGCGGTAAGGGACATCAGTGACGGAGCGCTAATACTCTGCCTCCAGATCATAGACATTCTGTGGGGCGGCAAAGCCCGGACTCTGGATACTGTTTGCGGTCGCGAACGAGGAATCCATGTTGCGCGAAAGCGTAATAGATGCGATCAGGTTGATGCCGTGGCCAGCCCGCTTTTCAGCTTTCACCAGCAGCGCGTCATAGGCCGCGTGCGCGGAACTTACCAGGAGGTTCACCGACGTGAATTGAGGAAACGGCCTTAGTGCCTGTGAGCGAGCGACGGTCGGCTGCCCGATAATGCCGGCGCCACCAGGCACGTAGTAGGGATTCGGCACCGAGTCATTGAGCGACGTGCCAAGAGAGAAGTTCGACGGATTCAGCTGGTTAATATTGATGGGCGTGCTGCTGGTGGGCGAGGGGTTGAGATTTGTCGATCTCGAACCTATATAAGACACGTCCAGCGCGATCCGTCCTGGGATTTCCCGCTCCACTCCTACCGAGAACTGTTGGACGCGCGGAGCATGCAAATTCTGGTCGTAGCTGGTCACACCATTACCAATGCCGGTAAGCAACCCTTGAGAGTTTCCGGTCGGCTTCTGAAATCCGTTGGGATACGGATTGTCCAATGAGCCTGCTGGAGTCTGCTCATCGTCAAGGCTCGCCACGTAAGCATTCGTCGACGTGTAACCCGGGGCCAGCGTCGCCAGAGGATCGTAGCGGAGCGGAGCGTAGAGAATGCCATAGCCGCCGCGCACCACCGTCTTCGGCGTGAGCTGATAGGAGGCCCCCAGCCGCGGCGCGAATTTGAGCCGTGACAAATCCCCTACGTCCCTTTGGTTTCCGTCCACCCCTGCGAAAAGAATGCCTCCGGTGACATTGGCTCCGGTCGAAAGCTCTGCCGTTGCAGTCCGGTCGAAGCCGACGGCCAGTTGGTTGTTGTTCTCCATCAACCCCGTTTCGCTCTCATAGCGAAGGCCAAGATTCAGCGTCAGACGCTTGCTCACCCGCCAGTCATCCTGCACGAAGACGGCATAGTAATCGAGATAGGTATTCAGCTGCGTTGTTAGATCAACCTCTCCCGTCGCCGGATAGCCGAGCAGCAGATCGGCCATGTCTGAGCCTGTACCCCCTCCAGCCGCGTTCGGCGTGACCGCTGTGAACGCGCCGGAGAAGGAATAGGTTCCCGGAGCGTTACTGAAGTCCTGGAAGTTCATGCGCAGCCTGCGGTACTCTGCCCCGGTCGTTAAGTTGTGGCGGTTGATGGTCTTGGTCAGCGCGCCATTCACGATCTGCGACTTCCAGTTGTCCTGTGAATCGGTGTTCTGACCCAGCTGCGAAAAGACCGCCGGAAAGATAGTCGGAAAGAATTTGGCCTGAATCTGAGAACTATAGGCGGCGGGAAAACCCAGCGATGCCGGGTCGAAGCCCTGGCTCACTTCTGCGATCAGATTGGGAAAGCGGTTGTTGCCGTAGCGGGCGGTGATCACTGTCGTCGGGTTCAGGATCCAGGTGCTGTTGACTTGAATGGCGTCGACCTGGCGATGATAGGTATAGGAATAGCTGCCCGGCAGCGTTCCCAGTGGATTGCCCAACGGCTGCAGTGCCTCATAGAAGATGTACGATCCATTGATCGTCCACCATGGCCGGATCTGCTGATCCAGCTTAACCGTGACCTCCTGCGCATGGTCGCGCACATCGTCGATGCCAGTGAAGTTGTAGCTACCGGTCGGCCCGGCCGTCTGGGGCAGCGGATAGTAAGAGGCGATGTTTTTGCCCACGGTACTTATCTGTCCTGCCGGGATCTGGTTATTGGGAAACGGCGTTCGATGCACCACACCCGCCCCGTCTGTATAAGTTTTTGTCGGGTCGTAGATTACATTCAGCGTTCCGTCGGAGTTGTAGCTCTGGGAGAAGTCGCCGTTGCGCTCCAGCGCCGTAGGCACTGCAAAGCTCTCGGTATAGGGCGAGGTCTGGATGTAGCCTTCCGAACCGATCCAGAAGAAAGTCTTGCCTCGTCCATCGTAGAGATGCGGTATAACCACCGGACCGCCTAGCGATGCGCCCCAGTTGTAGTAGGGGCTATCCGGCTGTGGAACGCCCTCCCGATTGGCGAAGAAATCGTTGGCCAACCAGGAGCCCTGCCGCGTCTCGCCGAAGACCGATCCGTGCACGGTGTTGCTGCCTGAGCGCAGCAGTGTGTTGAAGACTCCGCCGCCCGTGCGCCCGACCTGTGCGTCATAGGTGTTGGCTTGTACCTTCACGCCCTGGATCGACTCAATCGTCGGGATCACAATTGGCCTGTTGTTGGTATCAGTGATCGGTACGCCGTCCACTACAGACAGGTTTGCCGCCACCGGGCCGCCCGCCACCGAAGTCGTAGAAGTGCCGTTCTGGTCGGCAAAGCGGATGAACTGCGGGTTTCCAGTGTTCACGAAAACTCCGGAGAGCTTTGCCGTAATATACGGATTCCGCCCGAGCACCGGAATATCTTCCAGTCGCGTCTGGTCCAGGTCGGTGCTAACTGAGGCCGTCGAGGGATCGATCAGGGGCGCCTCGGCCGACACCTCAACCACATCGGTCGTCGCCCCAACGAGCAGTTGCACGTCCAGCGTTAGCGAATCCTGCGTGGACACTCGGATATCGGTCCGATCCGCATGGCTGAACCCGGTGGCCTCCACATGAAGCGTGTAGACCGACGGCCGCAGCGCGTTAAAGGCATACGCGCCGTCGCTCTCACTCACGGCATTGCGAATCTGGTGGGTGGCATTGTCGGTCAGTACAATCGTTGCTCCATGTACCGCGGCACCCGAAGGGTCAGTGATGGTACCGCGCACGCTTCCGTTGTAAGTCTGCGCGAACGCGCCAGCGCTCATTGTGAGAACAAGACCAAGGAACACTTCAAAGAAAAATGACCGCCGGGCGAATGTACCTCGACTCTTAATGACATACATGAAGAACCTCCTGAGCAAAACACAACGCGTGTAGCGCTGGAACGATCAATGCAGCCTCGGCATTTGAGCCTGAGGCCGCTTTGGATCAATGGATGACGTTGCGAGAATTTAGCAGCGATTGAACAAAAGAACACCGGCACTCGACCCGCAACAGCAGATGTGCGAGGAGCGACAACAAGCAGACCTTGTTATACGGCGCATGTAATTTTCCTGACAGTGATAGCTGAATTCGTTAACTTGAATGCTTTGATAGATGAAGCTCGGACGCCCATCGACTCAATGCGTCTTGGCCACGTGAACTGGCTTGGGTCGCGGCGTCGAGGTTTTGTCCGCGAGCAATCTCTCAACCTCGGCGGTCATCTCGGTTTCGAGCTCGTGATTATCAGTACCGGTGGCAGGCCCTGCGTAACCTGTGTGTATCGATTTCACCAACCCATCCTTAGCCACGAAGAACGTCGTCGGCCAGCAGTTCAGGTTTGCCACATGCGGAAACTTTTCGTTCAGCTGATCGGGGGTTCCGGCGACTAATACCGAATAGGTGATGCCATACCGTTGAATGACAGCTCTGAGCCGCACTGGGTTCTGGAGCTGTGACGCTTCCTCAAAGCTAAGCTCCACGATTTCCAGCCCACGGCTGTGATATTTGCGGTAGAGCTGCTCAAGAAATGGCGCTTCGTCCTGGCAGTTCGGGCACCAGCTTCCTCCGATTCCGACGATCAGTGCCTTATGTGCGAACTCAGAATCTGCGCTCGATACCAGGTTGCCATTGAGATCGGGGAAGCGAAAGACGAGAGGTTCGTCTGGATGCTTCAGAGTCGTATGGTGCAGAGGATCGTCGGCACTTTCGAGGGAAACCGTCCGAACTGCAGAAATACGGTGAGCTGCAAAGGCCTGCACTAAGCCGGCATGCGCGGACGTCTCCACTTGCAAGGTCCCATCCGGCTGCGGCCGCAGGACTGCCCAGTTTGGACCTGCCGCCGTAAAGTGGCTGACGGCGAAGGCACCATCACGCCACACACCGTAGAGGTTGCCGGTGTCACCATCAATGCGCTCAATCACCGCCTCGATAGTTGCGCCCGTCTGCCGAACCCGCAGCTTCCAGGAGCGCTCGCCTTTAGCTCCGTTATCCACTGCGATCTGCCATATCCCCCCGATTCGCGGTGGATTCGGACCGACAGCTGGCAGCTTTCCATTCAATTGCGCGGTGATGGGTATGCTGCGGCCACGCCCGCTGAAAGTTCCTTTGAGGATTCCATCGTGAACGGTGGCATCGAGCGTATTGGCGTAGTAGTCGAACTGGAGTATCAGATGCTCGTCCGAGTAACTGCCACTCGAAGCGGGAGATCTTTCCTTACCGTTGATCAATGCGCCGCGCACATCGTCGGCTCTTCCAGTAATCTCGAGACGAAACGGAATCTCCTGCCCATTGACCTGGGCGGTGCCAATCCATACGCCGGCAGGCGAACTGTGGTCCATTCCTTTGCTCGCGGTGCTTTGGGCCGGAACCTGTCCCGTGAAGATGGTCAGCAAGGTGGCTCCGAAAACCAATGGAAAGATCGTTCTTGCGCGTCGAATCATGATAATGAACCTCGTTCAGCGGAATGAGTCCGTGAGATTAACAAATGCAGCACCAGTTAGGTGCTCTCGATCTGCGATGGGGCTATTTACTGGACAGGAGCGAACGCGGCGTCAACAACAGGAGTTCGCCGGTGCATTGGAAAGCGCCGGACAACAAGCCATCCTGTGGAGCACGATCATCGTATGAGCGTAGCACCGAGCGCAGTTACTCCGCAAACTCCCACGCATTTCGGTTTACACGCTGGTTTTAATGCACCCCGGAAATCGAACAGGCGCAGTTCTCGATGCTGGATTCAAACTGACTACCAGAAGAAGGTCGCCTGCTACAAAGGTATCGGTCGATACAATTGTCCAATTGTCTTACTCCCGGATCTCTGGGACAATTGCCACCGTTCCAGATGTCCAGATGTATGTCCGATCGGGCTCAGAAAGCTTTCTTTGTGAAGGAGAAGACGATGCCTGAACTTGTGGGGGAATCTGTGGGTCTGCCGCGGATTTGGCGGCAAGGCGGAAATGATCGCCGAGTGGCGCTAAAACACAAGCTGATGCTTGGCGTGATCAGCGCAATACTGGGCGCCTTGCTTCAAGGTTGTTCAGCGGGCAAACCTCCTTCCAAGGAGGAAACGGGCCTGGCCAATGCGGCTAAAGACGTTGCCATTCCATTGGAAGCGGGAAAGAAGAAGAACCCGCTGCCGGAGACGGATGAGGTCGTCAGCCAGGGCCAGGAGGTGTTTCTTGGGTCTTGCGCCCAATGCCACGCCGCGGATGGGCGTGGAGATACTACCATCGGGCGCAACATGGCTCCGCCCGCCATGGACCTGAGCTCATCCCACGTGCAGCACTGGAGCGACGCGGAACTGTTCTGGATCATTCAGAACGGAGTTCGCCTCACAGGCATGCCTGCTTGGCACTCGAGCATTTCGGATAACGACACCTGGAAGCTTGCACGCTTCATCCACAACCTTCCCCGCCTCGACGCTGCCTCCGCCTCCGCAGCAGTCCCGTCACAGGTGCAAGGCGCCATTTCCACGCAGGACAAGTACACCCTAAAAATACCGAATGGCCTCGCGTTCTCTGAGTTCAGAGGATATGAAGGCTGGCCGGTGATCGCCATCAGTCATAACGGAAATCATCTCGCTGCAATCCTCGGAAATCCTGTGATGATCAACGCCTATAAGGCCGGCATTCCCGGTAACGGCAAGCCCTTTCCGGATGGCGCCAAGATGGTGAAGGTCCATTGGAACGCGAAAGTGGATGCCGGTGAACCCGGTGCGCCGACGCTACCAGGTACCCAGCATGACGTTGATCTCATGGTGAAGGACGGCAAGAGGTTCGCGGACAGCGGCGGATGGGGTTACGGCACGTTCGACTATGACGCGGCGTCCAACACATTCACGCCTGGCACCTCGAAAGACAAGCCCCCGCAGGGGAACGACGCGAAGTGCGGATTCGCGTGCCACACGGCAGTAAAGACAAAGGATTACGTTTTCACGAATTACGAGTCAAGGTGAAGCGGTGTCGCTTACGGTCCGGATGAGGCCGGGCCCTTACGAAACGCAGTTCTTCAGCGAGAAAGACAGCGGCTTGGCCGGCTGAGTTGCCGCCGCCCACGACGATGAGCTCTTTGCCGCCACACAACTGCGCTTCAAGATGGGTGGCGCCGTAATGAACCCCGCGGCCCGCGAAGCGGTCAAGGTTCACGGCCGTTGGCTTTTATAGCGCGCCAGTTGCGACGACTATGGTCCGTGCGAGGAAGACAGTCCCATCTTCGAGCTGCACTTCCATGTCAGGCCACAGCGGGTGTGCCGCTCCGATGAGAGCGACGTTCGCGAAGCTCAAACAGGAAATCGTCTGGCGGCACAAAGAAGGGATTTTGTTGAAGGATACCGCCGATGACGACCATCGGATGGATCCGCATGATATCGATGATATCGAGGCTTCGTTCAGGCGGGACAATGGGCGTTGGGGTCTCGGGTGAAGCTCAGCTCGGGCGCGGGAGCGAAGGTGCCTGTGCCGTTGCCCAGCATGACATCGAATGTGTACCCTCCGTCGTCACCGTAGATCACGGCCAGATCGGTGTTTCCGTCTCCGTTAAAGTCCGCTGCGGCGATCTGGGCAATGGTTCCGGGCATTCGCAATGGGAAGGACCATTCGTGCCGGAATGAGCCGTCGCCGACGCCAAGAAAGATCGTCACCGAACCCGCGCGCCAATCCGAGACGGCCATGTCAGGAATCCCATCGTGATTGAAGTCAGCCACCGCGATGGACGCGACCGAATCGAGGCGCGCGACCTCGACGGCGGGAGCCATCCTGCCAGTTCCGTCGCCAAGAAACAGCTTCAGCGATCCGTCATCGTCTCCTACGATCAAGTCGGGAATGCCGTCCTTGTTGAAGTCAGCAACGACAAGCGATCGGGGAGCGCGGCCCGGCACCGGATAGGAGGCAATCAATTTGAAGCTGCCCCCCGGCTGCCCCAGCGACACGGTCAGAACGCCGGGACCCGGGTGATCTCCGCCGGGCAGTGTAACCTCTGCCGTATCGGTGATTCCGTCGCGATTAAAATCGGCGGCCACGGTTAGATGGGAGGCTTCGTCCGGATCGTCGGCCGCCTGGGCGCGGAACGGCGCAAACGCAGCCAACAGGAGAGCGGTCCCAAGAAGAAAGACTAGCCGGCGCAGCCTGCTGGCGGTACGGATCATCGAGCTCACCTTTCATAAGGGTAACTCGAAAGAAGAGTCACGCGCACGCTGGTAGCTGTGCTCTCTCGTGCGCACGCCCGGCATCACACGATTTGTTTTTTGGTCCGCGGAGAATCCTCCAGCACCAGACGCCAAGCAGCGTCCTCTCCAGAGTTCAGCATGATACGCATGCGGAGCAGCGTACGCACAGAAAAGAGCGGCACCATTTTTCATATCTCGCTGCCGGCATAAAGATCAGTCAGGTCGAGAGTGCGCCCGTGTCAGGGAACCGCAGGGTGTGGAGTTGTCCGCCAGATCCAGATGCCGGCAATGATGAGCAGAGCGAATGCAATGGGGCCATAGGGCATGGTGTGACTCGTCTGGAGCTCCCAGCCGAAGGCGACGAGCAGGAGGGCGGGAATCCAGGAGATTTTTTTATCAAAGAAAAGCGCGAGCGCGAGGAATAACGCGGCGAAGAAGACTGCCCAGGATCCGGTCAGGCTGATGAAGGATCCGACGCCGCCGACCCAGGGGTCGATCCATGTGGTGTTGAGCACGTTTTTGACGCCGGTGACCTGATCGGGCGTGAGTTGTCCCTGGGCGCCAAGCGATTGCGTGTTGAGGATGGTTCTTCCGAGGCCAAAGCCGCCGATGGCGTCGAGCGCCGTGTAGTAGATGAGGAAGACGAAGGTGGAAATGCGCGAGAGCCACGCGAGCGCTGTGATTCCGATGCTGGGGCTGGTGGATGCGAGGTCGGCGAGGGTCCAGAGGCCGATGGAGACGAGCGCGACCATGGGGGTCTGAATCATGTGCAGCTTGAACCACCATTGCGGGCCGAAGTAGGCGAGGGCTTTGAATTTGGGGTCGTATGGCTCGGGCTTGGAAAGATAGTCATACATTCCGGGCGGTATGGCGGTGAAGCCGGCGGGATGAAAGAGCTCGATAACGACGAGGACCAGAGGCGCGACGAAGAGGCATAACCACCACAGAATTTTCTTAACGGTGAGGTGCGGCATAGGTTCTCCTTCTGGCCAGGGATGAAGTTGTGAATCCGTCTCGTTGGTCGCTCCTATCAGAAAAGAAGGGCCGGGGGAGGGTCAGCCGAGTAAGGCAAAAACCCGTCGCAGCGAATGTACACCAGTGAAGGCGGGTCCGGGCGCAGAATTCCGCGACTCAGGGGATTTCCGGCGAAAGCATGTCGGCGGTGGTTTCGCGGCGGCGGATGAGGCGTGCGCGCTTGCCGTGGACGAGGACTTCAGCCGGCCGAGGGCGCGAGTTGTAATTCGAGGCGAGGGACATACCGTAGGCCCCGGCGTCGAGGATGGCGAGAAGGTCGCCGGGCTGCACGGCGGGGAGCTGGCGGTCGCGGGCGAAGAAGTCTCCGGTTTCGCAGACGGGGCCGACGATGTCGGCGGTGATTTTGCGCGCGCCGCGGCGGGGTGTGACGGGGACGATCTCGTGGTGGGCCTGGTAGAGCGCGGGGCGGATTAGGTCATTCATGGCGGCGTCGGTGATGATGAAGGTCTTGTCGCCGTTTTTCTTGACGTAGAGCACGCGGGTGAGGAGCGCTCCGGCCTGGGCGATGAGGAAGCGGCCGGGCTCAAGGAGCAGGGTCATGCTGTCGGCGCTCTGGAGGGGGCCAGCGATGGCTTTGGCTAGAGCCTCGGCGTAGTGACGGACTTTTTCTTCGGGATTGAAGGGCTGGTCGGCGTGGTATTCGATGCCGAGGCCACCGCCGGCGTCGAGGAAGCGGATCGGCAGTCCGTCCTGACGGAGCTCAAGGACGAGGGCGGCGATGCGGGCGACGGCGGCGCCGAAGGGCTCGGTGCTGCGAATCTGCGAGCCGATGTGGACGCTGACACCGGCGGGCTCGATCCATTTGTAACTCGAAGCGTTACGATATACGGCGCGGGCGCGGCGGATGTCGATGCCGAACTTGTGCTCGCGGAGGCCCGTGGAGATGTAGGGATGGGTTTCGGCGAAGACGTCGGGATTGACGCGCAGGGCGATGCGGGCCTTGATGCGGAGTTTAGCGGCGCGCTCGGCGAGGAGTTCGAGTTCGCCCTCGCTCTCGACGTTGAAGAGCAGGATGCCGGAGCGCAGGGCAAGGTCGATTTCGGGAGCGGTCTTGCCGACACCGGAGAAGACGATGCGATGGGTAACGGATTTGTCGATGACGAGGATGCGCTCGAGCTCGCCTCCGGAGACGATGTCGAAGCCAGCGCCCTCGTGGTGGAGGAATTTGAGGATGGCGAGAGCAGGATTGGCCTTGACCGCATAGCAGACGAGGTGCGGGATGGGCACCGGCTGTCTCATAAAGGCTTCAGTGAAAAGCTGGAAGCGATAGAGCAGATTGTCGGCGGAGTAGACGTAAAGCGGAGTTCCATACTTTCTGGCGAGGGCGTCGAGGGAGACTTCTCCGCAGGCGAGCGGAGCATTTTTGCCGGGATAGATGAAGGGGCGGACGGGTGGCAAGAGACCTCGGGCAGAAGAAGAATTCATTCTGAGAGTATCGGGGAGTTGAGTGAGAGTCCAGTAGGCGAGGGGCTGTATCGCGTTCCCGATGCGATGAATTCGGCTGATCCGGCTCGGCTGACCTGGGGCCCTTCCTCTACAATCGTTTCTTTGGGAATCGTCTCTTCGGGAGAATGAAGAACCGTGATTCACATGCTGCGGCTACGGCCAACAAAGACTCTTCTGCCATTTTCATTCCTTGCGAGTGCTGCTTTTATGCTTAGTTTTATACCCGCGCAGGCCCAGGCCGCGCCCGCCTTCGGGCCAAGCAATCCCTTTTACGAGCCCAGCACGCTGCCGTTTCACGCGCCGCCCTTCGACAAGATCAAGGACACCGACTATCAGCCTGCGATCGAGGCGGGGATGGCCGAGCAGCTTAAAGAGACCCGCGCGATTGCGGACAACCCGGCGCCGCCCACTTTTGAGAACACACTGGTCGCGATGGAAAAGACAGGCGAGCTCTATCGACGCGCATCGGCGGCCTTTGACGCGGTGACGGGCGCGAATACCAATCCCACGCTGCAGAAAGCTGAAGAAGCCCTTGCTCCGCAGCTGGCCGCGCACAGCGACGCGATTTACCTGAATCCGCGGCTATTTGCGCGCGTTGAGGCTGTATACAACCAGCGCGAGTCGCTGAAGCTCGATCCTGAGTCGGCGCGGCTGCTGGAGATTGTCTACAAGAGGTTCGTGCACGCCGGAGCCAAGCTTTCCGATGCCGATAAGGAGAAGCTGAAGAAGCTCAACGAAGAGGAATCGACGCTGTCGAATGCTTTCAAGAACAAGCTGCTGGCGGCGACGCGCGATGCCGCGTTCGTCACGACGGATAAAGGCGCGCTGGCCGGACTGAGCGATGCCCAGATTGCGCAAGCGGCGCAGGCGGGGAAAGCGCGAAACCAACAGGGCTATGTGATTCCGCTACAGAACACCACGCAGCAGCCATCGCTCACGTCGTTGAACGATCGCGCGACGCGGCAGGCGCTCTTTGAGGACTCATGGACACGCGCCGAGCGCGGAGGAGCGAACGATACCCGCGAGACGATTGCGCGGCTCGCGCAGCTGCGTACGGAGAAGGCGAAGCTGCTGGGCTTTGAGACATACGCTGCGTGGAAGCTTGAAAACCAGATGGCCAAGACGCCCGAAGCAGCGCTCAAGTTCATGGATGATCTTGTGCCTCCAGCGACCGCAAATGCGGAGAGCGAGGCGAAGGAAATTCAGGCGGTGATCGATGCGCAGAAAGCGGGCTTTGAGCTTGGGCCGGCGGACTGGAATTTCTATGCCGAGCAGGTGCGCAAAGCGAAGTACGATCTCGATGAGGCGCAGGTGCGGCCATACTTTGAGCTGAATAATGTTCTTGAGAACGGAGTTTTCTACGCGGCGAACCAGCTCTACGGCATTACGTTCAAGGAACGGCACGACATTCCGGTTTATCAGGCTGACGTGCGTGTCTTTGAAGTCTTCAATGCCGACGGGAAGCCGCTAGCACTGTGGTATTGCGACTACTTCAAGCGCGATAACAAGAACGGCGGAGCATGGATGAGCGAGTTCGTGCCGCAGTCGAAACTGCTGGGCACGCTGCCGGTTGTATACAACGTCGCCAATCTGCCCAAGCCTGTTGAGGGCCAGCCGGCGCTCATCACCTTCACCGACGTCATCACGATGTTCCACGAGTTCGGGCACGCGCTCCACGGGATGTTCTCGAATACCGAGTATCCGAGCCTTTCCGGGACATCGGTGGCGCGCGACTTTGTCGAGTTTCCATCGCAGTTTAACGAACACTGGGCGAGCTATCCGGCAGTCTTCAATCATTATGCGAAGCACTACAAGACGGGCGAGCCGATGCCCGCGGAGCTGGCGGCAAAGATCGAGAAGGCGCGCACGTTCAACCAGGGATACGCGCTGACCGAATTGCTTGCCGCTGCCGAGCTGGACATGCAGTGGCACACGCTTCCGTGGGGGACTCCGATGGAAGACGTGGATACCTTTGAGAAGCAGGCGCTGGAGAGGAAGCACATCGCTCTCAAGACGGTGCCGCCACGATACCGCTCGAGTTACTTTTCGCACATCTGGCAGAACGGCTACGCCGCCGGATACTACGCGTATCTGTGGAGCGAAATGCTGGACGATGATGCGTACCAGTGGTTTGTGGATCACGGGGGCATGACGCGCGCGAACGGTGACCGATTCCGGCAGATGGTGCTCTCGCGCGGCAATACAGAAGATTTGGGCGAGATGTACAAGGCATGGCTGGGAGCGGATCCGAGCGTGCAGCCGATGCTGAAGTATCGCGGACTGGCACCCTCGGGGAATTCGCAGTAGTATCGAGCCGGTTTCGAGAGGAGACACACGATGGCAGGCTGCGACGCTCAGACGTTTTCCGGGGTGACTCAGGCGCAATTCAATTGTCTTGCGCAAAAGGCTCAAGCATCGTTCGGCATCACGATCTCCACCAACAGTGGAACCCAGTCTAAAGATGGAGTGACGGTAACGTGGAATTTTGATCCGGTTGCCCAGACCCTCACCATTCAGTGCACGGATAAGCCTTTCTTTTTGTCGTGCGATACGATCGATTCTCAACTTAAGAGTGCGGTCAACGGTTGCGCCGGATGATGACCGGGCTGTAGCCACGCTGGATTGTTACACTTGAAGTGTGAAGATCGCGCTCGCCCAGATCAATCCAACCGTCGGCGACTTTTGCGGAAATGCCCGGAAGATTCTCGAATTCACCCAGCGTGCCGAGCAGGGAAGCGCCGATCTGGTGCTTTTTCCGGAGCTCTCGGTCTGCGGATATCCTCCTGCGGACCTTCTCGAAAAGCCGGCCTTCATTGCGCGCGCGGGGCAGGTGGTTCAGGAGATTGCTACTAAGACGGCTAGCAGCCGCACGGCGATCATTTGCGGATATGTGACGCCAGCCCACCACGGCAGCGGCAAGCATGTGATGAACTCGGCTGCGCTGCTTCGCAACGGCCATATCGAGTTTGTGCAGTCGAAGATGCTGCTGCCGTTCTATGACGTCTTTGACGAGCAGCGCTATTTTGCTCCCGCGCACAAGCAGCGTCTCGTTGCCCTGGGCGGCGAGCATGTTGCGCTCACGATCTGCGAAGACGCGTGGAACGACAAGAGCTTCTGGGAGAATCGCCTGTACAGCATCGATCCGGTGGAAGAGCTGATGCGCGCGGGCGGGTCGATCATTCTCAACATTTCCGCCTCACCGTACTGGCGCGACAAGCGGCAGACGCGGCGGGAGATGCTGGCGGCGATTGCGCGTCATCATGGCAAGCCGGTGCTCATGGTCAACCAGGTGGGCGGAAATGACAGCCTTATCTTCGACGGATCGAGCATTGCGCTGGGGCGCGACGGCGGGGTGATCGCGCAGGCGGCTTCGTTTGAAGAGGATCTGATCTTTATCGATTCGGAGACGCTGACCGGCGACCTGCATCGCACCGCGGAAGATGAGGACGAGGCGATTTTCCGGGCGCTTGTGCTGGGCACGCGCGATTATGTTCGCAAGTGCGGATTTTCCCGCGTGATTGTGGCGCTGAGCGGCGGCATTGACTCGGCGCTGGTGGCGGCGATCGCGGTGGAAGCTTTGGGCGCGGAGAATGTACTAGGGATTGGCATGCCGAGCCCGTATTCGTCAACGGGCTCGATCGATGATAGCCGGCATCTTGCGGAGAACCTGGGCATCCGCTTCGAGATCATTCCGATCAGCGGTCTCTTCGAGCAATATAACGAGGCCCTCGCGCCGATGTTTGCCGGCCTGCAGCCCGACATCACGGAAGAGAATATTCAGTCGCGGATTCGCGGCAGCCTGGTAATGGCGCTCTCGAACAAATTCAATTCACTGGTGCTCACGACCGGCAACAAGAGCGAGATGTCCACCGGGTACTGCACGCTTTACGGAGATATGGTGGGGGCTCTGGCGGTGATCGGAGATGTCGTGAAGACCGAGGTCTATGCGCTTTGTCGCCATTTGAACCGCGAGCGTGAAGTCATTCCGGTGTCGATTATCGAGAAGGCTCCGTCGGCTGAGCTGAGGCCGGGGCAGAAAGATACGGACTCGCTGCCGCCTTATGAGGTTCTTGATCCGATTATTGAAGCTTATGTAGAGCGCTACGAAACACCGGAGCACATTTCTGCTGCGCTGGGTGCGGATATCGAACTGGTGCGGCGCGTCGTCAAACTCGTAGAGCGCAGCGAATACAAGCGACAGCAGGCCGCTCCGGTTCTCAAAGTGACCACCAAGGCCTTTGGCATGGGACGCCGCTTTCCCATTGCGGTGAAGGTTCAGGTATAAAAAGAAAGCTCGAAAGGGAATTGATGCAACTTCGTTCAGTGATTCAGGGGACGCTCGCCGTTTTCATGTTTGCCGCGGTAACTGTAATGCCTTCTCATTCGCAGGAAGCCCCCGCCGCTCCTGCACCGGCATCTTCGACCGCATCGGGGCCTCAGTTTCCGCCAGTTGATCCCAAGAACTTCAGCGCCGCCTCGCCGACGAGGGAGACAGTCGAAGCATTTCTCCGGGTCTCATGGGGATACGACAACGATCGCGTATGGCAGGTGCAGTACATTCAGCCCACGCCCGCGCCGAATGTGAGCAAGGTGACGGTGTTTGTTGCGCAGAAGAGCAATCCGCAGGCGCAGATCGCCACGCTGGTTTTCTACGTCACGCCGGATGGCAAGCACCTGATCTCGACGGATGTGCTACCGTTTGGTGCACATCCTTATGCCGATACGCGCCGCATCCTGACGGAGCGCGCAGATGGACCGAGCCGGGGCGCGGCGGACAAGAAGTTCGAGTTCATCGAGTTTGCCGATTTTCAATGCCCGCACTGCAAGGCGGCTCAGCCGATCGTCGAGCGGTTGATCAGCGACTTTCCCCAGGCGCACTTTGTCTTTGAGAATTTTCCGCTGACGTCGATCCACAGCGAAGCCTACAAGGCCGCGACGTACAGCGTGTGTGTTGCGCAGCAGGGCGGCAATGAAGCCTTCTTCAAATTTGTCGATGCCGTCTTTGCCGCGCAGGATGGGCTCACGCCGCAGACTTCGGATTCGACCTTGGCTGACGCTGTGACCAAGGCGGGTCTGGACGCGGCCAAGGTAGGATCCTGCTCGTACACTTCCGCGGCAAAGGCTCCTGTCGATGCGTCGGTCAAGCTCGCGCAGGACCTCGATGTTGACGAGACTCCGATGCTCTTCATCAATGGCCGCCAGATCCCGATTGGCGAAGTGGCGAGCGGGCAGCTTCCTTATGACACGCTAAAGAAGATCGTCGCCTGGCAGTTCTCGCTCGAGCAATAAGCGATCGAGAGCGGTCAGGTCTTTGGCTGCGGAAAAGGGAGCTGAGGAAATGCAGTGATCCTGAGCTTCGCCGCGGCATAAGGAACGAGGGTGATCTGCTCCTTCGGTTCATCGCTGGTTGCGGGGCTTTGCGGCACCGGATCGGCTACGCCATCGATGGCGCGCCATGTCAGTAGCTTGCGCGCGTCGACCTGCAGCGTGACGGGTGAGTCTTTGAGCGCAAATGGAACCTTGTCGACGGGGGATTCTTTCACGGCGATGGCCCCGATCGACTCCTCGCCGACAGCGAGCGCGTAGTTCCACTGCGATGAGGGAAAGACCTGCCAGTCCGCTGTCATGCCGCGATCACGCAGCTTCACCCAATCCTCGCCGATGGGAAAAGAGAAGACCAGAGGGCCTCTATTGATCGACACAGAGTCGTTGTATCCGCATGAGATGCGCGGCTGTAGCGGCAACTTCAGTTCGACAACATCTCCCGCATTCCATGTGCGCTCGATTCTGGCGAACGTGCCCGCTTCGGGAGTCTGCTGCGGCTGGCGATTGACGCTGACTGCCGCGCCGCTCGCCCAGGCAGGGATCCTGAGACGAAGCGGAAACTCGGCTTCTGCGGCGGGATTGACGGCGATGCGGACGGTTCCGCGAAATGGATATTCCGTTTCCTCCGATAGGTGAATCACCGTGTTGCCTACTCGCGTCCGCACGGTGCATGGCGAATAGGCGGCGGCGACGAGGCCGTTGTCGGAGGAGGCCATCCAGAGGCTCGATGTGAACTTTGGCCATCCCTGATGAAAGTTGGCGGTGCAGCAGCCGAAGTTGGGCTCGAGGCCGTAGAGATTCGACTCGGGCCCGTCGGTGGTCCACGGCTTGCGGTGCAGGCTTACCTCAACCTGGTTGGGTTCCTGGTTGTATTGGTGGGCCCACATGTCGTCGGTGAAGGTGCCGGGGAGGGCGTTGAAGGCGAGCTTTTCGAGGCGGTCTCCCAGGGCTGCATCTCCGAGGATGGCGAGGGACTGCTCGATGGAGAACATGGTCTCGACGACCGTGCAGAGCTCGCTGCCCTGCGAGGGATTGCGCCCCGCAAAATGCTCGTCGCAGGAGAACATGCCGTTGGGCAGACCGTGATATTTGTCGAGCGCGCCGAGCATCTGCGCGAAGCCGCGGCGGTCTTCGTCGCTATTGGTGATGATCGACCACACCGGGGCAGCCTTGAGCGCCTGTCCGTTGTTGACGCCGTGTGTGGAGAGGGCGAGGTCGCCGAGGCCTCCGCCGTCGTTGAGCTTGATCATTTCGGGGGTTACCGGCGTGGTGAATTTGAAGTCGGCGTACTGCTTCTGCCAGTCGTGTCCCTGGCTGTGCAGCAGGCGGACAAGGTCGATCAGCTTCGGGTCGCCGGTGCGGTTGTAGAGCCAGATGGCGATGAGAGCATTGTCCTGCCAGCGGAATTTTCCCCAGTCACGCAGCGGCCGGGCGGGGAGGGTATCGAGCTGATGGCTGAAGTAGCGCGACAGCACCGGAATGACGCGCGGGTCACCTGTTGCTTCCTCATATTGCGCCAGCGCCTTGAGCATGACCATGCGCGGCCACCAGTCGCCGTTGCTGGAAGGGCCGATCATGCCGTTGGGCGCCTGATGCTCGAGGGTCCAGTCGATGAACTTCTGCGCTTTCGCCTTGAGGCGCGCATCGTCGAGTTGCCAGGCGAGGGGGATCAGGCCATCGACGAAGTAGGGCCCGCGTTCCCAGGATTCGCCCGTGCCGCCCAGCCAGCCGCTGTTGGGTCCAACGTCGGCCCAAGTTTCATCGAGATGTCCGCCGAGGCCGTTGGCCTGAATTTGCAGCTGGTCGCGCAGCCAGCCTGTGGGGATGATGGAGCCGAGGGGCAGGAGATAGAAGGCATTCGGCGCAAGCGGCGCGCGGTTGGTAACGACCGGACGCGGTGAGTCAAGCGCCGGGCTCGCGAGCGATAGCCGGCTGCTCGCGGGAAGGGAAGCGGAAACTGCGGCGACGCTAGCCTGCTTGAGAAAGCGGCGGCGGCTGGTCAGAAATTCATCGGGTCTGCGCATACAACATCACAGTATCGCAGCCTGTAAGGTCGGCCAGGGATGTCCAAAAGAACTATGAGACAGAACGGGAGCGGCGGGACTGGGGGACAGCAACCGGCGCTGTCCCACCATGTGGATGTTTGGCAAGAATCTAGTGGCCCGAGGAGTCCGGATGGCGGCTTGCTTCGAAGAGGAACCAGGTGCGCCGCTCAGTCTCGTCGATCCAGACTTCGATGAGGCTGGCGGTGGCGACGTCGTTGTGGTCGTCGCAAACGGAGTGAGCTTCGCGCAGGCGCGAAGCCAGCGTCTGGTTGTCTTCGCGCAGTTCAGCGAGCATGTCTTCCGGTTCGACGTACTCGGCATCGTTGTCGAGTACGCGCTGAAGGCGCGCAATCTGCCCGATGGATTTGATGGTCGGCCCACCGATCTTGCGGATGCGCTCGGCGATGGGATCGGTCATGGCAAAGATCTGGTCGCCCTGTTCGTCGAGCATGAGGTGATAATCGCGGAAATGCGGGCCGCTCATGTGCCAGTGGAAGTTCTTGGTCTTGAGATACAAGGCAAAGACGTCGGCCAGAATGGCGTTCATAGCTCCGGAAATATCTTTGGTCGCGTTTGCCTTCAGATCTGTAGGAGTGTTCAACGCGGCTGCCTGTTTGTGCTGAAGTTCCTCAATTGCTGAAATCGACTTCTTCATGGATTCGCTCCTTTAAATTCGTCCACTGTTTACTGTTTACGGTTAATTAGCGCCGTCCAAGACCGCTCTGCAAGGCTGCAACCGCAGGCTACGACGCTCTTGTTATGAAATCCCTACCGGTACGCCACCGCACCTGGCAGCGACCAGTTCCCACCTTCTTGGATGTCACATCTTCCCGATTGAATGTCCCTGGACATTAGAGTTTTTGGCGGGACCGGCGATGCAGGAACTGGCGGGGAAAACCGGCGGCGAAATTCAGATCCAGCCGCCGTCGACGATGTAGCTCTGGTTGGTGATGGCGGAGCTGTCGTCGGCGGCGAGAAAGAGGATGAGGCGGGCGACCTCTTCGGGCGTGATCATGCGCTTGAGGGCCTGATTCTCCAGCACTTTGGCCTTGTAAGCCTCGGTGAACCAGAGGCGGCGCTGGCGCTCGGTGAGGGTCGCTCCGGGTAGCACGGCGTTGACGCGGATGTTGTGCGGGCCGAGCTCGTGGGCGAGGGTGCGGGTGAGTCCTATGACGCCGGCCTTTGAGGCAATGTAAACGGGTAGTCCGGTGCCGGGAATGAGCCAGCTGATGGAGCTGAGATTGATGATGGAGCCGCGCCCGGCCCGCTTCATGATGGGAATGACGGCCTGCGTGGCGAAAAATTGCTGTTTCAGGTTGATGGCAGTCAGGCGGTCCCAGGTTTCGGGGGTGACCTCTTCGATGGAGTGGCGGGTGTCGTTGCCGGCATTGTTGATGAGGACGTCGATGGTCTGGAACCGGGCGGCGATTTCGTCGATGGCGGCGGCGAGAGCGGGGGTGTCGGTCACGTCGCAATGCAGGTAAATCGGCGATGGGCCGGGAGTTTTGAGGCGGTCGACGAGCTGTGATGCGGCGTCATCGAGAATGTCGAGAAAGGCGACGCGTGCCTGCTGGGCGACGAAATGCTCGACGATGTGCTCGCCGATGCCGCTGGCTCCTCCGGTGACGACGACGGCGCGATTGCGCAGGCTGGGGTACGAGGCGAAGGCGGATTCGCTCACGGCGCATTCCACGCGACGACCTGCTGGCGCTGTTGGCCGAGGCCGTCGATGCCAAGGGTCATGATGTTGCCAGGGCGAAGGTAGATCGGCGGTTTCTGGCCGAGGCCGACACCGGGCGGCGTGCCGGTAGAGACGATGTCGCCAGGCTGGAGGCTCATGAAGCGGCTGAGATAGCTGACGAGGTGGGCGACTCCGAAGACCATAGTGCGGGTGGTGCCGTTCTGATAGCGGTGGCCGTCGACTTCGAGCCACATGTCGAGTGACTGCGGGTCGGGGATTTCGTCGGTGGTGACGAGCCAGGGTCCGATGGGCCCGAAGGTGTCGGCGCTTTTACCCTTGACCCACTGGCCGGTTCCTTCGAGCTGGAAGGCGCGCTCGGAGAGGTCGTTGACAACGCAGTATCCGGCGACGTGGGAGAGTGCGTCCTCTTCTGCGACGTACTTGGCGGCGGTGCCGATGACGACGCCCAGTTCGACCTCCCAGTCGGATTTGATAGAGCCGCGGGGGATGACGACGTCGTCGTCAGGTCCGATGATGCAGGAGGTCGCCTTCATAAAGACGACGGGCTCGGCGGGAACGGCCATTCCGGATTCGGCGGCGTGGTCAGAGTAGTTGAGTCCGATGCAGATGAACTTGCCTACGCCGGAGACGCAGGGGCCGATGCGCGGATTGCCGGGGACGATGGGCAGCGTGGCGTGGTCAAGCTGACGGATGACGTCGAGGCGCTGAGGTGAGAGCGATCCGCCCCAGAGGTCGGAGATGATGGCGGAGAGATCGCGGATCTGCCCGGCAGAATCGACGAGCCCGGGACGCTCTGCGCCTGGATCGCCGTAGCGAAGGAGTTTCATTGATGCTCCTGGTGGAGGTGAATCGATCAGGCGCAATTTTAGCGGATCGACCTGAAGATGAATAATCGGTAATCTAAGGCACCTATAATCGACGCGATTCTCGGCAGAATGCCAAAGGAGAAAAGGTGAGAAGAAGAATCGCGTTGGGTTTGGGATGGCTATTGGCGGTACCTGCTGTGCTGGGTTTTCATGGTGGCAGCGTGTGGGCGCAGGGGCCTTATCACGTTGCAGACACGTGGAAGGTTGGCGGAGATGGCGGATGGGACGATCTTGCGGTCGATCCGGCGAGCAAGGAGCTTTATCTGACGCGCGGCACGCATGTGATGGTTGTGGATACCGGTTCCGGCAAGGTCGCGGCGGACATTACGGGATTGAAGCGCACCCACGCCGTCGTCTTCGACACGGCGGGCAAGCTGGGCTACATCAGCGACGGCGGAGCGAATGAGGTTGTGGTCTTTGACCGGAAGACGAATGCCGTGACCGGGAGAGTGGCGGCGGGAACGAATCCGGACGGGCTGTTGTTTGAACCGGTGACGCAGACGGTGTGGGCGTTCAATGGCGGAAGCAAGAACGCGACGGTGATCGATGCCAATACGCAGCAGGTGGTAGCGACGGTCGCGCTGCCCGGGAAGCCGGAGGTTGCGGTCGCGGATGGCAAGGGCTCGATCTTTGTGAATATCGAAGACACAAGCCAGCTGGTGCATCTGGATGCGAAGTCGCGCAAGGTGGTGGCCGCATGGGCGCTCGCGCCGTGCGAAGGCCCATCGGGGCTGGGCCTTGATCGCAAGCATGGCCGGCTCTTTTCTGCGTGCGATGGGAAGGTGATGGCGGTGAGCGATGCGAACGCAGGGAAGGTGATTACGACGGTCGCGATCGGCAACGGACCGGACGGCGCGGGATTCGACGAAAAGAGCGGGACAGCGTTCAGTTCGAATGGCGAAGGGACATTGACGGTGATCCGGCAGGATTCGGCCGATAGCTATTCAGTGGTGCAGACTCTGGCGACGAAGACGGGCGCGCGGACTATGACGCTCGATCCGGATACAGGCAAGGTGTACCTGGTGACGGCGGATTTCGGGCCGAGGCCGGCTGCGACTCCGGAGAATCCGAGGCCAAGGCCGAGCATTGTTCCGGGAAGCTTTGTGGTGATTGTGGCCAGCAGATAGCGCGGAAGTCAGGATGCGGGCTCGGCTGGGTTGAAGCGAATGGCGAGGAGGGTGAGGTCGTCTTCGGCTTCGCGTCCTGATGCCCACTCGGAGAGCTCGGCGAGGGTGGCATCGACGAATTTTTCAGCAGGGATATCACCGCCCTCCATCTCCAGGAAAAGCTTAAGACGCTCGACGCCGAACTCCTCTTCCTGCGGGTTATTCATCTCGGGGATGCCGTCGGTATAGAGCAGTAACCAGTCGCCCGGCTCGAAGGGCCTTTCGACGTCGGCGTATTGCGCGAATGGAAAAGAGCCGAGGAAGAGGCCGTTTTCTATCACCTCGCTTACGCTGCCTGAAGAGTGGCGCAGGAGCATGGGCGGGTGTCCGGCGCCCGCGTAGCGAAGGAATTTCTTCTCGATGTCGATGAAGACGTAGGCGGCAGTGACGAAATGGCCTCTGAATTTTCCGCAAAGAGTCTGATTGAGCGCAGACAGCAACTTCGCCGGATCAGAGGCAAACTGAGCCTGCTCGGCGAATGCGATCTTGAGCATGGAGGAGATGAGCGCGGCGGGCATGCCGTGTCCGGACACATCGGCGACGAGGGTGCCCAGGTGCTGGTCGTCGACACGGATGAAGTCGTAGAAATCTCCGGCGACCGAGGCCATGGCCTTGTAGCAGGCAGCGATATCGAGGCCGGCTACCTTCGCAGGCTCGCGGGGAATGATGGAGAGCTGGATCTGGCGCGCGGTCTCAAGCTCGGTCCGGATCTCGGCGAGCTGGTGAGCCAGCTTCTCGCGGGTGTCGCGCAGCATGAGATGGTTCTGGACGCGCGCGCGGACGACGGCCTGCGAGAAGGGCTTGTGGATGTAATCGACGCCGCCAACCTCGAAGCCCCTGGTTTCGTCCTCGACTTCGGTGCGGCCAGTGAGAAAGATGACGGGGATGTCGCGCGTTACGGGATCGAGCTTGAGGCGGAGGCAGACTTCGAAGCCGTCCATTTCGGGCATGAGGACGTCGAGGAGGATGAGGTCGGGGACGGGGTCGGTGTGGACGAGGTCGAGAGCCTTCGCGCCGTTGGTGGCAATGCGGATGCGGTAATGATCCTTAAGGATGGCGTTGACGATCTGAATGTTTTCGGGCGTGTCATCGACCAGCAGGACAACTTTCTTTTCGGCGCTCATTGGGTCTTTTGTGCCTCATTCAGATGGTTTTCAACGGCGATCTTTTCGAGTTCGGCCAGCGCCGAGTCGAAATTGAAGTCGCGGATGGCAGTGGCCAGGGCGTTCAGAGTCTCCGGCTTGCCTGCGCTGCCGAGCGCGTTCCGCAACTCGACGAAGGTCTCTTCCGCGGCGCCGTCACTTTCCTTAAGCAGATCGCGGAGGCGCACAGCGGCGGCTGATGCGGCCTCGGGATTGAATTTCGCGGCGACCGCATCGGAGGGCGCGGGCTCGGTCTGGCGAAGGGCTTCAAGGATAAGGTTGGCCTGCTGGCGCAGCAGGAAATCGAACTCGGAGAGCAGCGATGGGAGGGTGACGTCGTTGTCCCGGAAGCCGCGCTCGATTCTGGCCGCAGCAAGCTGGACTTTGGTGACGCCGAGGTTGCCGGAGACGCCCTTGACGGTGTGAGCGATCTGTTCGGCGAGCTTGGGGTCTCCTTTCTCGTAGGCAGTCAGCATGCGCGCCCCGGCCTCGCTCTGCTTCTCGACGAACTGGCCGAGGAGGCTGCGGTAAAGCTGCTTGTTGTCGGCAACGCGGCGGAGCCCGGAGGCGGTATCGACGCCGTCGATTTGCGGGACGACGACTTCGGGGGCGGGCTGGCGGGCTGCCGGGGCGGCCCCGTTCGAAGAGGCGTGCTTAGTCCAGCGCGCGAGCGTGGCGAAGAGGGCATCGGGGTCGATGGGCTTGCTCACGTGGTCGTTCATGCCGGCTTCGAGGCAGCGGTGGCGCTCTTCGACCAGCGCGTGCGCGGTCATGGCGATGATGGGCAGGGACTGGAGGCGAGGATCGGCGCGGAGCAGCTTTGTAGCGGTGATGCCGTCCATTTCCGGCATCTGCAGGTCCATGAAAACGACGTCGAAGGGCGGCGGATGCGGGCCTTCGGTGAGAATCTTCACGGCCTCTCCGCCGTGATTGGCTGAGGTAACGATACCGCCCGCGCTCTGCAGCAGCTCAGTCGCCACCATGCGGTTTACCTCGTTGTCTTCAACGAGCAGGATGCGGACGCCGGTGGCGTCGTGAGCATGCGCATCTTCCTTTGGCGGGCCGGCGGCGGCTTTCTCCTGCGGTACGCTGAAGAGCTCCATGAGGGCATCGTGCAGAAGGGAAGGGTTGACGGGCTTGAGAAGATAGCTATCGATTCCGATGTCTTCAGCCTGTGCGCGAATGTCTTCGCGGCCGAAGGCGGTGACCATGGCGATCTTCGGGATGTGTTTCAGACGCTCGCTGCGCTTGATGAGGCGGCTGGTCTGGAGACCGTCCATGCCAGGCATGTGCCAGTCCATGAGAACGAGCTGATAGGGATCCTGGGCGTCGGTGGAGACCAGCTCCCGGATCGCATCTTCGCCGGAGGAGACAGCTTCGGCGCGCAGCGCGAAGGTGCGCAGAGCATCGGTGAGGATTTCGCGGGCCTGCGCATTGTCATCGACGACGAGAGCGTGCAGGCCGGCGATGTCGGGGATGAAGCGCTTGCGGTCGGCGTCGTCGGATCCGATTCCGAACCATGCGGTGAAATAGAAGGTGCTGCCCTTGCCATATTCGCTCTCCACCCAGATGGCGCCGTCCATCAGCTCGACGAGGCGCTTGGAGATGGAAAGACCGAGGCCAGTGCCGCCATACTTGCGGGTGGTGGAGGTGTCGGCCTGGGAGAAGGCCTGGAACATGCGGGCACTCTGCTCGGGAGTCATGCCGATGCCGCTGTCACTGACGGCGAACTTGAGCTTGAGGCGGTCGGAGGCGCGCTCTTCGAGAGCAACGCTGACGACAATCTGGCCATGCTCAGTGAATTTGACGGCGTTGTTGACGAGGTTGATGAGGATCTGCCCGAGACGGAGTGGATCGCCGATGAGCGTGCCGGGAATGTCGTGTTGCGAGGAGATGAGGAATTCGAGGTTCTTCTCCTGCGCTTTCTGGCATACGATCGACGAGAGGTTCTCGAGCGCCTCTTCGAGGTGGAAGTTGGTCTTCTCCATGTCGAGTTTGCCGGCTTCGATCTTGGAGAAGTCGAGGATGTCGTTGAGTATGCCGAGGAGGGTCTGCGCGGCGGATTTGATCTTGGAGAGATAGTCGTGCTGCTTGGGCGTGAGCTCGGTTTTCAGGGCCAGGTGGGTGAGGCCGATGACGGCGTTCATCGGCGTGCGGATCTCGTGGCTCATGTTGGCGAGGAAATCCGACTTGGTGCGCGTGGCGGCCTCAGCCATTTCCTTGGCGCGGCGCATTTCCTCCTCGGCCCACTTGCGCTCGGTGATGTTCTTGACGTTGACGACGAGCATCTGGCGATCGAGATATTCGGCCAGGAAGACCGTTATTTCGACGTAGATTGGAGACCCGTTCGGGGCGACGCGCTGCGCTTCCCAGCTGAGGGCGCCTTTCTCGTGCAGTTCCGGTAGGAGCTCGGCTAGCCGTTCGGAGTTGACGTCAGGGTTGATGTCGGAGATGTTCATCGCCAACAGCTCGGTGCGCGGACGTGCGAGCAGGTTGGCTGCTGCTTCGTTGGCATACTCGATCTTCCCGTCGGATGGCCGCACCCAGAAGATGCATTCAGCGGCGTGATCGACGGCGTACTGCGTGAACTGCAGGCGCTTCTCCACCTCGCGGCGGCGCGTGATGTCGCGGAAGGCGACGACACTGCCTGTAACCTGACCGTCGCGCATGATGGGGGTGGTTGAGTACTCGACGGGAAAGCTGGTGCCGTCCTTGCGCCAGAGGATCTCGTCGGAGATAAGCCGTGATTTGCCGTCGAGAGCGGTAATGTACATCGAGCATTCTTCGTGCGGAATCTTGGTGCCGTCGGCGCGCGCGTAGTGGACACGGTCGTGCATCGACTGGCCGACCATCTCCTCAGCCGGATAACCGATCATTTCGGCGGCCGCCGGGTTGACGAAGGTGACGATGCCCTCAGGCGTGAGCCCGAAGATACCCTCGCTGACGGAGCCGAGGATGAGGCGGGAGCGCTCTTCGGCGGCGGCTATAGTGGCGGCCTGAGCCCGACTCTGTTCAAGAAGCTTCCGGGTTTCAAGGTTTCCGCCGAGGATTTTACCGGTGAGAGCCGCAACGGGCAGGAGCGCCGTCAAGAGGCCGCGCTGCTTCTCCGAGAGCGGATCGACAGGAGCCATTTCGATGAGCCCGACAATTGGCCCGTGATTGATCATCGGCGCGAGGAGCAGGTTGGCAGCGTTGATGGTTCCGGCGCCGGCGGAAATCCGGATATGATTCTCGTTCGTCGCCTCGACGTCGATGGTCCGGCGCTCCAGGACGGCCTGGCCGGCAAGGCTTTCTCCGGGGGCGAAAGGGCGGGGGGTGAAAGAAGGATCCAGCGCGAATGTACCCTCGGGCGAAAAGCGTTCGCGATTAGAGTCTGACAAGTAACAGACGCCATAGAGGAGTGGAATGGACTGCGAGATCCGCGAGAGCAATGCGCGCGCGAAGGCGGGGAAATCTTCGACGGACTGAAGTTCTTCGGTGATCGAAGCAACTTCTTCTTTAATCCAGGACTGCGTGGCGCGCTCCTGCGCAGCGGAGCGAAGCGAAACAAGGGCACGGCTCATTTCGCCGATTTCGTCGCTGCGGTCGAGGTTGGTGATCGGCGTGTCGAGGCGGTCCTCGGCCACGTCGAGAATGTGTGCCCGGAAACCATCCAGACGGTCGGCCACCTCTTTCTGTACAACGAAGATGGCAAATACCACTGAGCCAGTGAGGCCGACGAGGATAACGATCCAGGTGATGAGGAAGGTGCGATGGGTGCGCGCCGTGAGGGCCCGGGATTCCTGATCGACGAGATTGTGCATCTTCACAAGGAGGTCGATCAGAGCCTGACGGGAGTCCAGCAGATCGGAATCAACCACCTTGCGCATGCCTACCATCGCGACTTCTGAGTTATCCTTCATGGCCGCTTCGCGGATGGGCTGAGCGTCGGCGACGCTGCGATCGAAAATGGCGCCGGCAGCCTCGATATCGGGAGCAAGCGCCGGTTTTTCTTTCTCAGCCTGCTGCGAATAGGCATGATATTGAGCGACTAGCTCGGTGAGAGATTCGTCGATGGTCCGCGATCGGCCCAGGTCGGATTCTGCGATCTCCTTGTAGAGGTACTCACCGAAGCGGTTGGCTCTGCCACGAGCTTCTGTAAGACTTTCAAGAGCGCGAACATCGCGATCGATCAGGTCGGTGTACCAGCCGTCGATTCGGATCATCTCGATAGAGGAATAGAGCGTGGCGGCCAGCACCATGAGGCCCAGCGGCAGTAGCGCGACCAGCAGCTTTTTCCGAATCTTGAGGTTCTTTAACACCCGATCTTCTCCGCTGTTTTGCCCGCACCCATTGTAGGGCTGCGCAGTGAATCAGGCTGTAACTTTTATGTCTGAGCGCGGGAAGAATCAAGAAAAAGCGGCGGCCCGAAGGGGCTCGCCGCCAGATTCTCGCAATCTATATGCTCTACGAGTTCTTCTCTTCTAGGATTTTTTCTCCAGGTGGCCGCCGAAGGCAAAGCGCATGGCGGAGAGGGCCTTGTCGGCGAATTCGGCTTCTCCCCGGGAGCTGAAACGTTCGTAGAGAGCCGCTGTGAGCACATGCGCGGGGACAGCCTCGTCGATGGCGGCCTTGATGGTCCAGCGCCCTTCGCCGGAATCGGAGACGCGGCCTCCGAAGTTCGAGAGCTGGGGGTCCTGGGCGAGGGCTGAGGCGGTGAGGTCAAGCAGCCAGGACGAGATGACGCTGCCGCGACGCCAGACTTCGGTTACGTCGGCTAGGTTCAACTCGTACTGGTAGTGCTCGGGGTCGCGGAGGGGCGTGGTTTCAGCGTCGATCTCCTGCGTATGCTTGCCGACGTTGGCAGAACGCAGAATGCCAAGGCCTTCGGCGTACGCCGCCATGATGCCATACTCGATGCCGTTGTGAACCATCTTCACGAAATGGCCGGCACCATTGGGTCCGCAGTGGAGATAACCATGCTCAGAGGTTCCACCGAGCTTCTCGCGGCCAGGAGTGCGGGGCACGTCACCAAGGCCGGGGGCGATGGTGTCGAAGATGGGATCGAGATGCTTAACAACGGCGTCTTCGCCGCCGATCATCATGCAATAGCCGCGCTCGAGACCCCAGACGCCGCCGCTGGTTCCCACGTCGACGTAGTGGATGCTCTTCTCGGCAAGCTGCTTGGCGCGGCGAATGTCATCGATGTAGTAGGAATTGCCGCCATCGATGAGGATGTCGTCCTTGTCGAGATGCGGGGCGATCTCGGCGATGGTGTCGTCCACAGCGGCGGCGGGAATCATGAGCCAGATAGCGCGCGGCTTCTCGAGCTTGGTGATCATGTCTGCGAGGCCGGATGAGCCGACGGCCTTGTCCTTTTCGAGTTCCTCGATCGACTGCGGCGATCTGTCATAGACCACGCAATCGTGGCCTCCCTTGAGGAGCCGCTTGACCATGTTGGCTCCCATGCGTCCAAGACCAACCATTCCGAGTTGCATAAATCACCTTTTCTTGAAGAAGAGTCAGGAATCTGTTCGACCGCGTGGAGAACAGATCGCTTTCCGGCGGATCGAAGTGCAGCACTCAAAGCCGGAGCCAGTATATGGGATTCAGCCTGCGGACGTATTAACGCGGTCTATTCGGCGCCCTCGCCCGGCCGGGTGGGCTCGATCTGGAGAGCGTTGTTGAAGCGGTTGAAGTAGTTGAAGAGGCCGATTGCGGCCATGAGTTCCACGACTTCGCCTTCGTCATAGAAGTTGTAGAGACGGGCGAAGAATTCGTCCGGGATGTGGTTGGAGTCGAGGGTCATCCGCTCGGCGAGGGAAAGAGCGGCCTTTTCGGCGGGGGTGAAATCATTGCGGTTTTCGAAGTTGACAAGGTTGTCAAGCTGTTCCCGCGACCAGCCGAGCTTCATGGCGATCTGGGTGTGGGAACCGAGGCAGTACTCACAGCGGTTGATCTGCGAGGTGCGAACGATGACCAGCTCCTTGAGCTTTGTGGGGAGGGTTCCGGTGGTGAGGATGGCCTCGAAATGGGCGATCATGGTGGCGAAGATTTCCGGGCGGTGAGCCATGGTCCGGAACATATTCGGGACATTGCCGCGGGTCCTCAAATATCGGTCGTAGATGGCTGCGACCTCGGGGGTGGCTTCGCTGCGGCGGACGCGCGAGAGGCGGGGTTCAGTCTTGAGCATGGTGTCCTCAGGGAGAGTTTAGCCCAGGGGTGTTTCCTGAGATGAAACGGCGCTCTCGAATTGGAGAAGGCGGCGGAAAATTCGCGGATGGAGAGGCAGCAACTTCTTTGACGCAAGGGGCGCCATTTGGTATAAACACAGAGGAAACACGCATATCCCGCCACATACTCCTCAGTAGCTCAATGGCAGAGCATTCGGCTGTTAACCGAAGGGTTGTAGGTTCGAGTCCTACCTGAGGAGCCAAATAATCAATAACTTACAGGCTCATTACTTCCAGACTTGGTCCAACTTGGTCCAGTTGTGATCCGACGCCCTTCAAATTCCTGCTCTTCCTTCGTTCTATTCGCCTCGACGACCGTTACAAGTCCATCCGTCAGAGCTGGGTGCTCCCATCCGGCAAGAATTCCCATGGTTCGGGAGTTCATCGCGTTCAAGACGCTCTCCTCGATCGTCTGCACGTAGACGTCGCCCGTGGTCTTAATGCTTGCGTGGCGTAGTGCCCCTTGAGCATCCTTGAGCGAACCGTGTTTCTGCAGATCGGTCCCCAGGGTCCGCCGCATTACCTGAAAGGTGACGAGGCGATCCGTGATTCCGAGCCTCCTTGCAATCGGTCGAACACGCCAACGCAGGAAGTTCTTTCCCCATCGTGGCACTGCTTGACCTTTACGTTCCCCGCGTCCAAATGTGGGAAACATTAAGGCCTCCGGGGACGGGTCCGCACACACTCGCTTCCACGCATGAATGATGGGCCGTACTTGCGCCGGCACACTGATGGGCGCCTGGCTTGAACGGTTCTTCAAACGGCCAGGATAGAACTGCCCTTCAAAGGCCGTCCCGTGCGGGATCAGTTCGTTTCCCGTCCAGGACTTCCACTGCAAGCCCAAAACTTCACTAGCCCGCGGACCGCAGAATATGCCGACATACATCAGACACAGATCATGCAGATCTTGAATACCACCGATGAGCGCAAGAATCTGCTGCTGCGTCATCCGCGGCTTCGCAACCGGTTTGGTCTGCGGCATGGTGACATCCTCTGCCGGATCTTTGGACAAAAAGTTCAGCTTTACGGCCATGTGCGTGATAGAGCGAATGTTGATATGGCAGTGACGAACTACTGACTGGGAATACCGCGTTGCCAGCTTGTTGAGCCAGACCTGAATCTCGAACGTGCCCAGCTGCCCCAACGGAATTCGACCAAAGTGCTCCACGAGGTAATGCTTTATCTCGTAGCTATTGATCTTTCGATACGCCGGACTCCAGGCCCCCTGTCGCATCGGGAGGTAGCGTTCCTCCACAAACCACTGGAACGTCACCGAGTCGTCAGTAAGAGCTTTGGATGTCGCGGCCGGGACACCCGTCTCGTTGAGAATGAGGGAATGCAACATCTGCTCAGCCTTCCACTTCGGCGTACCGGATTTCGGACAGAGCGGAATGTTGCGCCGCCTACCAACCTCCTTTCCTTCTTCATTTCGGGAATACACGGTGTACTTCCCGTACCACATCTTCACCTTCTGCCCTCGCGGGTAGACGGTGCCCTTCTGATACTTCATTGCCATGGCTGTTCTCCTATTTAGCCCGGCGACTGCTCCTGATCGTGGAGAACAATCTGTTCATACACCAAATCGAGGATGCCGGGAAGGCCGAAGTGTATCGAGGCTTGCCATGAAGAGTTCGACATCAGCCCACCTGTATCGAACGAGAGTTCCTAGTTTCAGTGCTCGAATCTTCGGTGAGCGCCGGGTTGTATGATCTCGGACCCAGCGTTCAGACACACCAAGTTTATGGGCGACCTCGCGGGCGTTGAGAAGACGATCAGCCAAGGGTTGTGCGGGGACGCTGTTGGAAGAATCCTGATTCTGATCCGGCTCGTGACGCTGGTTTAAAACGGCTCGGAATTCGCGGTTGGGTTCCCAATTCACAGGATTGGCGAAATCCTGCACGACCTCTTCGGGCACCACCTCTTCGTTTTTCAAGGCGGTTATGCGCATGCGGCACCTCAGCGTTACAGCAAATGTGGATTGTTTTCAGCGACCGCTGGCGCGGTTGTTGAAAATGGGTGATGAATGTGTAAAACAGGTTCGAAACTCGGTCAAATGACCCGAATCTTTGGGCGAGAGATACGCTCAGCGCTGAGTCGAAGCTAGTGTTATCTGCAGGTAAGGGTGAAAATGATGCTGTTGATGCACCCCAGGTTTTCGGAATGGGAAAGCTTGGTGGTACAACAATCGCGAGATACCTCCCTTGGCAGGTCGGCAAAGCGTGATGAAGGACAACCTAAGCAACGATTTTGATCGGATCACTGATCTGGGCAAAGAACGCAGTGACGAGTACACAGAGAGACTGTTGGCGTTCGTTCAGGACATGGAGACTTCAAGCCCGGAACCGTTCATACCCTTGCTGGCCGACATCGCGTTAGTGCGGGCGCTCATCGTGCATCTTGTGATTCGATACGGCCCGGAAAGAGGACTTGTCGAGGCGCGAGACGCGTTCAATGCGACGTTTGACCAGATGAAGCCAATTCTCGAAAATATGGAGAAAGCGAAAGGGCCAATTCCCCATTAAGGATCAACTCCCCCTATGAAGCGCTCCTTTTCTTTGATGACTCTAGGGCTTGCAGTCGCATGCCTGATGACGGCATGTAAGCGAACGCCATCTCCTCCGACCGAGCAAGATGCCATCGCGGTCTGGACAAACACTCATGCGAAGCCTCATATGGAGGACTTGATTAGCCTCACGAAAACTAATGGCCAAATTGAAGAGGTTAATGGCGTAAAAGTGTACACGTTGTATTACGAGGCAAAGGAAAAGAGCCTGGTGCAGCTCGGAAACCGACCTCCCGGGACGATCCAGACCTATCAGAGTAACTATCCGTTCCAGCTGACCGAAAAGGGTTGGATGGGGCCGGACCAGAAAATCTACCCCGAGCACTAGACC
>CAVWLS010000005.1:0-740566 GCA_963755975.1 uncultured Acidobacteriota bacterium | reverse complement strand
GCACAAATGAGAACCTCAACGAGCGCTTCGGCCTGTTGGCATCATTCCAGGTCGGAACTTCGAGCTTCCGTGAATCGACTAGTATCTAGCCATTAGCTATGCATCCGAAGTTCAGCGGTTGACGGAGTGAAAAGTGCGCAATTGCTATCTCCTGAACGAGTCGAAAATCTTCGATCCGCGTGACTCTTTGACGGCTGCTTACGGCAGCGATTTAGTCGATGCCAGTGTGACCAGGCGTGGCGAACACTGGTGGATGGTTCTGGCGGGCCAGCCCGGAGGCTATGGAGCGACCGATCTCTACAGCGCCTACCTGCCGAAGGGTGCGGCCTTATCTGCATTGGGCTGGACGCCGCTCATGGACGGTGCTGGACGGTTGGCGCCTTTGTCGGCGCGCAACAAAAGCGCTCGATGGGATGGTAACGGTGGACGGCACTGCCCTTCATATGTGCAAGGCTGGGACCCTCACAAAAAAGCTTGGGTGGAGCGCATTTACTACGCAGGTGCCGCCGAGAACCTTTGGGGACCCTACTCGATCGGCTTCCTTGAATGGGACGGAGAGCAATGGCAGGATCAGCCGGAACCCGCGTTCGAGGCCAGCGAGGACTGGGAGCACGGCAGCGTCTACGAGCCCAATCTCGTGTATCACGACGGCAAATGGAAGATGTGGTATGTCGCGGGTTCTAACCACGAAGACTATTTGGTCCACGGCTACTCGGAAAGCGCAGATGGGCGCACAAGCTGGAGTCAACACGCTGTCTTTGCTGCGGCGGAGACGAAGATGTTCGATTTCTGCGTTCGGCAGCGAGACAGCGGATTCGAGGCTGTCTTTGCTCGTGTCTGGATGGGAAGGGGTGAAATGCCGCCGGAGACTGGGCTGTGGTGGTGCCGCGCAAAAAATCCATCCGGTGCCTTGTCCGACTGGGGCGAGCCGATTCAGATCATGGCGGGTGAAGATCGCGGCTGGCATGCGGGGCCATGGAAGCCATCGCTTCAATTCGCGAATGATACGGGTAGACGCGCGTTCGTTTTCTTTGACGGGATCTATCGGACGGCCGATCCGGGTCCGTTCCCGCTTGTTTTCACCCTGGGGTGTGCGGAGGTTGAATTGCCCGCTCAGGCATAGCGTGGCCACGACTTGGAATCTGGCATCAACAGGTTCTGGCAGTGAGAAATGCTGAGCTGGGATATCGAGTTGGTGCCCAATCGCTAATGCACTCAGGGATATTATTAGGCGCCGGTTCAAGTGTCTGTGCAGTCGCCTTGTCGGACAAGTGCACTTTCGATCCTGACAGATTGAATACGATGTATTTGGGAACTTCCTGTTCGGCTGGCGGCCCACTCAAGCTTCCTTCACTTGAGTGGGCCAGTTACAGTCCCTGAAGAATTGGGCACCGCTATCGGCTGCACGCCGCACCCTGAATCTGAACGCTGATTGCTGAACCCTGTCGGTAGTGTCAGTCTGAATCCAGCATCGAGAACAGCCCATGTCCGATTAGCCGGTTTTCCGTCCACTTACCGGCCCGAGGAACCGTTGGGGGATAGCAGATGACCGGGGAGCGCGCAAGTTCTTTGTGGCGACTTCCGATCATCCGACTCCTTGCAATCCGTCCCTGTAGTTGCAAAATCATAATGACCGGCTCCTGATGCAAAATATTGAGTAATTGCCACAAGGCTTTGATTTGTGATGGAGAAGATGACGCGCGACGGGATGCTGGCGCGGGAGATAATCAGCGGAAGCCTTCGAAAGGGTTGCTGAGGCAGATGCTTTCGAACGGGTCTGTGGAGGTTGGGTGAGGGGGACTCGTGATCAAACAGCTTCGGACAATTCATCTCGGTCTGCTGCTGCTGGTACTGATACTGCTGGCCGCAAGCCTTGCGGAGCAGCGAGGACCATTGCAGCGTGCTTACGAGGATTCGGTGTTGATCCGAAAATGGTCCGGCCGCGACAGCGAGATACGTAACCTCCTTTTGGCGCAGGCCGAAAAACTCTTCCCGGCAACTGACGCCCCAGACGGTAAGGGCCTTCACAAGTTCAGCGACACGCCTCCCTATTTGCGGTTGAGATTCAACGGCGCCACCGTGGAGTATTTGGACAGAAGGGATCGGCTTCTATGGGGCGCCGCGTACGAGGCACCTGGCGAGCGTGGTGAGGTCAACTTTTATCCGCTACCCACCGCCGGCGCGAGCTTCGAGTGGGACACGCTTGACAGCTTTATTGGCGCCTGGAACGCACGCTATTTCGCGATGGAAAACCCGCTCTCGACGCACATAGAGTTTGATCAGCCGCGAGCCGTCGCGACTTCGTGCGGCCCAGCGATGCTGGAGCCCTCCGCAGCAGGAGACAAGAATGTCTTTGGCGATCCAATCAACTATAACCCTGCAACCAGGGAGTTCTGGATTGATGCCGAGTTCGACTCCCCAGGTCCACCACCAGGCGGCAGTTGTGAGTTGAAGACGGGGATCGTCGCCCCTGTAGAACTCGGCCGGCTCGATCTCCGGCGCGCACTCAGTCAGTTGCCCGACCTGAACGGCAAGGCGCTTGACGCAACGGTAGCCCCGGCCCCGTTCGCGGAAGCATTCCCGGATCTATCGGATGCCACGAAGTATTTAACCTCGCTTGGTTTGGGCGATCTTGAAAACCACTTGCGCGCGGAAGCGAATAAGGAAGGGGAAAAGGTGGAGATCTTTGGTGCAAAGCTCCCCTACGACTTGGTAAGCGTGTTTGGCGCGACGCTCCTGGTGGCATCCCAGTTCTACTTGTGGTGCCACCTGGTGGAGCTTACGACGCTCCTTTCCCAAAAGAGGCGGGTCTACGATTTCACGGGATATATTGGCCTGTATACCGAGATCGCTGCCGTTCGCATCTTTACGCTGTTGTCCGTATCCGCCGTACCGGCCGGCGCGCTGGCAGTAACGATCTGGAAGAATCGACACAACGAGTGGTGGGAATGGATTACGCCGATCCTGGCGCTCCCCCTGTCGCTCTTCCTGGGGGCGCTGCTGGTTCGGCGATTCCGGCAAGTTTGGGCCCTGAAGCCAAAGGGTGAACCCCCACCAGGAATAACGAAAGGCCGACACGGTCGGATTAGACTCGTAAATCGCCGCTCACGGAAGTTTGACTAACCACTTGGCCGTGTAGTCGCCTAATCGGACAAGTGCACTTTCGATCCTGACAGACTGAATACGATGTATTTTGGGAAACTTCTTGTTCGCATTGGCGTTCAAACCGACCCATTACCACCCTGCCTTTCCTGGCCGACAATTTCCTCAAACCCGCTACAATAGAAATAGAGAGAAGAAGGCCCGACTGCTGTTTGCAGCCGGGCCTTCTTCATTTCCTCTTGGAGCAATTTAGCCGTCAAGTCTTTTCGAATCAATTGGCTGAACAACGACATGTAAGACTGGTCGTTTGTTTTCAATAATTTAGATGCAGATTACTGGATACACTCTGCGGACTCACCGACAAGTCTTTAGTCCCCAATAATTTGCGCCAAGTCATTTCTTATGAGAGAGTTCTCGAACCATCCCAAAAATGCGAGCGTATAAATGAATTACTTACGCGAAAAAGTTCAGCTGCCAACTGGATAACAAGGGGGAGGGGGGTACGCCTCCGTAAGATCCCGAATCGGGAAATTCGGACGTTACAGCCCCGACCGACGAAGCGCCAGCCGCGCCGCATGGTAACCGCACATGCCATGCACCCCACCGCCCGGAGGCGTCGAGGACGAACATATATATAGGTTGCGATCCGACGTCGCGTAACCCCGAATGCTCGGCCGCAGCAGCATCTGCCGGATCGACATCGCTCCGCCGCTGATGTCTCCGCCGAGAAGATTCGCGTCCATCGCTTCCAAGGTCGCCGGCGTCGACACATGCCGCGCGAGCACGCACTCCCGGAACCCTGGCGCGAAGCGCTCGATCTGGCTTTCGATGGCCGCGGTCATGTCCGCGCCCGATCCAAAGATAGTCGGGTTGGGCACATGGCAGTATGCCCATGCCGTATGCTTTCCCTCCGGCGCGCGCGTCGGATCGAAGAGGCTCGGCTGCGCGACCAGCACGAAGGGCCGCTCGGAGCTCCGTCCGTGAGCCATCGCCCATTCCGACTCGGCGATCTCGTCGAACGTGCCGCCAAGGTGAACCGTGATTGCCCGCAGGCACTCCTTGGCCTGCCATGGAATCGGCTCCGACAACGCGTAGTCCACCTTGAACACCCCCGGACCCGGCTGAAACTGCGCCAGCGTCTTCCGGTACCGCGCCGACAGCCGCTCCCCGGCGATCGCGACCAGTTGCCGCGGCGAGACGTCGCACAGCGTGAGCCCGTCTGTCACGCCCTGGTTGGGCAGCTCACCGAGTGACTCGATGCGCCGCGAGAGATGGACCTCTCCGCCGAGCCCGCGAAGATGCCCGCCCAGAGCATCGGTGATGGATTGCGCCCCACCCCGGGGCACCGGCCACCCCACCGCATGCGCCGCCGCCCCCAACACCAGCGCGATCGGCAGTGCTCAGCGGCTCATCGAGCGAAAGAAAAGAATGCGCTGCCAGCCCGGCGAAGAAGCGCCCGCGTTCGCGCACTCCTGAAGCGCCTGCAGAACAGACTCGCAGGCATCACCGCATTCACTCCGAACCGCGCCAGCAGAAACGGGCGCTTCGGAAGATGCACCACAGGCCCGAGAATCTCCGCGGCGAAGTCCAGCCAGTTCTCAGCTAATGGTCCGACCGCGCTCCGCCAGGCTTTCCCATCCTCGCCGAACGCTGCTTGGGCATCGTCAAGGTCGCGCTCCAGCATCACCGCCGTTCCGTCATCGAGCGGATGAGCCAGCGGCGCAGCGCCGTGAATCCACGTCAGCCCCTGCGCTTCGAGCGGGAGTGTGGAGAAGAACGGTGAGCCCGCGGCCATCGGATGAACTGCCGAGCCAAAGTCGTGCAGGAAGCCCGGAAGCGTGAGCGGAAGCGTCCGCGCCGCCCCGCCCGCCTGCGCCTCGGCCTCGAAGACGTCGACCCTCAGCCCGGCCTGCGCCAGTACGATCGCGGCGGCGAGCCCGTTAGGTCCTGATCCGATAACGGAAGCTTGGCCCATACCTAATTATGCGGTGGCAGCTCCGTAGGCCACTCGATGACTCCGACCTTCCCGTCAGGCTGGAGCGTAATGACCGGCGCATACAGACCCAGCAGTTGGCGCCTCCACCAGTTGCCGGTCTCCCGCTTCTCCCTCATCGACGTGAACCAGTACTGCCAGAGCATCGCGCGGACATACTTGGGCGGAGCGCTGGCGAACGGGTTGCCCCGGAAGAGCGCTAGAACATCCCGGCTGTTGGTGAGCAGCCGCTCCTCAGTAAGCGGGACAAGGGTGTTCTGCTGCCAGTCGCCCAGCGAGGCGAACCACAGGTTCCAGTCGAACCTCGGCTGATACGGCGCATAGATACGCGGAGCCTCATTGAGGGCCTGCGGCTTATACCGGAAGGGGTACGCCGTCCACGTCACCCCATCATTCGACCCCTGGAACTCGATCTCATACCGGCCCCGTGTCATGACCGCGAACAGCCCATACTGGTTGGCGATGCGGAATGGCTCAAGCATCCTGACGGGGGCGGTAGGCAGCGGCGCCTCCGGAAACGGCATCCGGATCATCTCAACCGTAGTGACGTACCCCACCCAGCTCAGCATGACCGCCGCCACCGCCAGCCGCATGGCAGCAAAGTGCGACGGCTTGCGATGCTCCAGCGGGGGTGGCTCGTCCATTTCGGGACTATTGAAGAGCGAGACCGGTGCTTCGGGCTCTGCATACGGCACATCCTCGATGACCCCGGTCGCCGGCCGGAAGCGGATGGGCACAAACCGCAATAGAAATCGGTCGTCAAGCAAAAGAAAGCCGAGAGAAAGAACCAGGTAGTTCAGGAACGTGTAGTTTGCGGTGAGAATCACCCCGATTTCCCACGGAGTAACGATGAAGAAGCATATAAGCCGCACTCGACGAGGAAAGAAGAGCAGGAAGACGATGCCGAGTTCCATTACGAGCGTCGCAGCAGCTGTTGAAACGTGAAACCAATGGGGCAGATGCTCGATATACCAGCCAATCCAGGTCGGGAGCGGGCCATTCTGGTAATACTCGTCCATTGCCGTCAGGTGCCGCCACTCCGGATCGCCGCTGAGCAGCTTCACCATTCCGGACTCGAAGTAGATGCGGAACCACTCCCACTGCAGTAAAAAGAGGCTCGCGCGCGATGGCGGGCTGTGGGCACCCCAGCCCGGTATGAGGCCGGACGGGCTGAAGAAGAGGGCAATAAATCCAGCCTCAAGCAACATCCCGTCGGATTGATAGCCCGAGAAATCCCCGGCTGCCGCAACGAAGGACAGATAGCACACCAGACAGATGAAGAAGCTGAGCCGCGGCCAGAAGTTAAGCAGTGCGGCAACAGAGACGACAAGGCCGACCCAGCATAGAGCCATGAGCATCCGGTTGCTCGAAGACAACCATAGGAGGGTCGGAGCAAACCAATAGCGTGCGGCGGGAAAGGAATGCTGCACGGCGCGCAGATATTGGGTGGCCGGCAAAACGCCATCGGGGCCGATCAATCCGCGAATCTGGAACAACAATGAATAGAAGGCGGAGAAATAAATGCCGCCAAGGCAGCGCAGGAAGAGCCAGCGCGGGATCAACCGGTCGGCTCGACCGAATTGCGGGTCGAAGAGTGAACGAACGATGCCGGACGGGCTCCGCTGCATAGATGTGGCCAAGCATAACGCGTTCGCTGGGATTCGGTAACTAAGTTACCGGGCTCCGCAAAGATCGAACCGTTCCGTTATGGGACCTCTGGATCTGGAAACATTACCAAAGTGTGTACGACGCTATCTTCGTCGTGTCGCTAAGTCCTTTCCGGGCCTATGCTGTGGGCAACTTTCAAAACAAACTGCCGACTACAGAAGTGGAGAGAGGCTCTTGAGCTTACGCAGGTCAGAACTAGTGAGCGCCGTAATTCCGACGCGGAATCGTCCTGATCTGGTCAAGAGAGCGGTGTTGAGTGCTCTTCATCAGACGCACACGCAGCTGGAAGTAATCGTCGTTATCGATGGTGAGGACCGATCAAGTGAGGAGTCCTTAGCGCAAATCGAGGACGCGCGCCTTAAGGTGATGCCACTGACAGTAAATGTGGGTGGTTCTGAGGCGAGGAATATTGGAATCCGGGCCGCACGCGGCATATGGATTGCGTTGCTTGACGACGATGACGAGTGGCTTCCTGGGAAGATTGCAGCGCAGTTGCAAATGGCCAGGGCAAGCGATTCTGCCTTTCCGGTCGTCTCGTCGCGTGTGATCTTGCGCACCCCCCGACAGGATTTTGTCGCACCGCGACGGGCGTTCAATGCAGACGAGCCGATTAGCGAGTACCTATTTTGCAGGCGACATCCGGCCGATGGTCCCTGCGCCATGCAGACATCGACACTGTTCATGCGGAGAGAGACAATGCTCGAGATTCCTTTCCGCACCGGCCTGAAGAGGCATCAGGATTGGGACTGGTTGTTGCGTGCGTCGAACCATCCAGGTGTGAGCTTTCAGATAATTCTTGAGCCCTTGACGATCTTCCGTGTCGAAGATGACCGCGCAAGTGTGGGACGCGCTCTCGATTGGGAATTCTCACTTCAATGGGCGCGGGAAATGCGGCCGTACTTTACTCCCCGGGCGTACTCGTTCTTTCTGGCCACAGAGTGTCTTTCAAGAGCCATGAAAAGCAGGGCAGGTGCGACAACATACGCGCAGCTTGCGTGGGAGTATGCTGCCCGCGGCTCGCCAACAGCGCGTTCCCTCTTGTGGCTGGCCGCGTTCGCATGCGTCCCAGGCCGCTTGCGGACTTACCTACGAAATCTTCTGCGTCTGAACTTAGCCGGCATTCCTTCAATGCGCCTGCGCATCGATGGCGGCCATTTCCCGAGCCAACGTATCGAAACCTAACACAAAAAAAGGAATGAGAATGCAAACAACCGAGTACACGCAAAAATATCTGAAAGAAGTTCAACAGATCGCAGTGTCCGTAGACGGTCGTGAAATTGACCGTATCGTTGAATTGCTCTGTGATACTCGCTCAAAGGGTGGACGCGTTTTCTTTCTTGGCGTCGGCGGCGGTGCCGGTCATGCCGGCCATGCGGTGAATGACTTCCGAAAAGTGGCGGGGATCGAATGTTATGCGCCCACAGACAATGTCTCCGAGCTGACAGCGCGTATTAACGACGATGGTTGGGAATCATGTTACGCCAACTGGCTGCGGGGGAGCAGGCTGCGGGCGGAGGATGCCTTGTTTGTCTTCTCCGTTGGGGGAGGTTGTCAGGAAAATAACATCAGCACAAATATCGTCGAGAGCCTGAAGCTGGCGAGACGAATCGGCGCCAGAATCATGGGCGTGGTCGGCCGCGACGGTGGCTACACTGCGCGGGTTGCCGATGCATGCGTTCTCATTCCAACCATTTCGACCGATACCGTGACCGCGCACGCGGAGTCTTTCCAGGCGGTGATTTGGCACCTGGTCGTTTCACATCCGCGCCTCAGAAGAAACGAGATGAAATGGGAGCAGGCTCTAGTCGGCGAGCGGTCTTTCTCGATCGCGATGGCGTAATCAACCGCAACGTACTGAATGCGGGCACCGGAAAATACGAGTCGCCTCTGACGGAGAACGATTTTGAGCTCATCCCGGGAACTCTCGGTGCCATGCGTGCCCTTCAGGCAGCAGGCTATTTGCTATTTCTGGTATCGAATCAACCCAACTATGCAAAGGGAAAGTGCAGTCTCAGCACTCTGCATTCGATTCACGAAAGGTTTCTTGGCGAATTAGCGCAAGCAGACATCAGGTTTTCTCGATTCTATTATTGCTTCCACCACCCTCACGGCAGCATTGCGGGCTATTCGCGAACCTGCGAATGCAGAAAGCCGTCGCCTTACTTTATTCTGCGAGCACGTTCTGAATTCAATCTGGACGATCTTTCCTGTTCATGGATGGTCGGTGACCGCCGGACCGACGTAGATTGCGGAAGAGCGGCCGGTACAAAGACGATCCTCATTCACGGTGGTGAAATGGATCCACAGGATGGTATGCATCTGGACGTAGATGCTCCTGATCTCCTCAGAGCTGCGAGGTTGATCCTATCCAACGGATGATGTGGCCCTTTCGGCTCCTTTTGACTGAATCGAAAGCGCGGCTGTCTCAATGTGGTAAGCGGCGGCGCGCGCATCCCGGTGGAACATGCTCACTGTCTCCAGCGAATAGTCGGCCAGATCCTTACCCACCAGGCTAAGCTTTTTCAGGATGTCGGGAGGTACGGTGATGATGTGGCAGCCTGCATCATCAGCCTGAAAGATGTTGAGCAGTTCCCGCGGACTCGCCCAAAGCAGCTCCGCCTTTGGGCGAGACTCCAGAATCTCAACTGCGCTTCTCATCAATGGAACCGGATCGACGCCGGTATCGGCGATACGTCCCGCGAAAATTGAGACGATTGCCGGTGTGTCGGGATCGAGCGCATCTGCGACTCGATACACCTGATCGAGAGTCAAAATCGCAGTTACATTTACGACCAGGCCTGATCTGGACAACCGGCGGATCAGGCCTCCCATAAATTCTCCTGTCTGGTTTGTGACTGGAATCTTTACGTTCACATTCTTTCCCCAGCCAGCGATCCTGAGAGCCTGTGCTTCCATGCCTTCAATGTCATCCGCGAAAACCTCGAACGAAACAGGGCGATCACGGATTGCGCTAAGTACCTTGCGCGCAAAGGCCTCGTAATTCACCACGCCGGCTTTGCGCATAAGCGTGGGATTGGTGGTGAAGCCTTGAACGCAAGGATCAGCGTAGAGCGCCATGATGCTATCGAAGTCGGCGCCGTCGCAAAAGAGCTTAATCTTAAGGTTATCGATACTTGGCAATCGGTCCTCCTGAACAAGTTATGTTTCGACCGGATGCGCCGATTCTGTCAGCGATGGCTTACCGGCATCGGAATCGGCAAGCGAACGAGGTGAGCCCGCGAGCCACTGTCGTAGAACGAGTAGCAGGAATCTGGTGTTGCCAAATAGGTAGCGACGCCACAAGCGCCGAGGTTCGTGACAAAGACGGTAAAACCACTCCAGTCCTGCCTTGCGAATCCAGACAGGCGCGCGTTTCCGAAGGCCTGCCAGTGTATCAAACGCGGCCCCGACGGCAATTGCAGCCCCAATGGGAAGACTCGGACAGTTGTCATACATCCAGATCTCCTGCTTCGGTGCCCCAAAGGCTACGCAGAGTAGATCGGGTGCGGCATCCGCGATGATCTCGCGAATGTGAGTTGACTCAATAGGATCGTTTTCAAAGCCTAAGGGTGGACAATAGGTGCCGCAGATCCTGAGTGCAGGGTATCGCTTCCTGAGATTCAGCGCGGCAGTGGCGGCCGCTTCTGGAAGTCCGCCTAACAAGAACACGGAGAAGCCATGGCGCGTTGATTCGGCACAAAGGCGTTCCATCAGGTCCCCGCCGGTTAGACGTTCTGGAATGGGATTGTCCAGGAGCCGCGAGGCAAGTACAACGGATATCCCGTCGGCGACGGAAAGATCCGCTGCTTGCAGCGCTTGCGCGAAACGCTTGTCATTTGCCGCGAGTGTTACGAGGTGCGCATTCGGACCCATGATGAGAAGTGACGGCAAAGATGGGCGCTGCTTGATGCCGTGCACGACCCATGCTGCCGCGTATTCCATCGGCACTCTGTCGACGGGGACGCAGTCCATGATGAAACGCGGAGGTTTTGGAAGGAGCGCGGAGCTAAACGAGACTGACTGTGAACAAGGCTGCTCGGGTCCGAATTCCGGAGGACCCACGGTTGGGTAGCTCATAGCCAAAAGACCTCTTTTCGTTCAAGGAATCGTTGCGGGGAGATGCCGTTCATGATGTTTCCTGAAGGAAAGATCTCATCACAGATGCGACTAAAAACATACCCTGGCGAAGCCACGACAGAACTCGCAAGAGCTGCAATAGCTGATAGCCTCTTTCCCACAGCCAAGTGCATGTTGAATGAGCGGAGCCGTTCCTTGGCGGTAAAATCCGCTGCCGGAGACAGAGCTTCCAAATGAGTCCTGATCTCGTCGAGACTACGAGGTGGGAGCCTCCAAAGGTGCGAAAGCAACTGATATTGAACGTACAGACCGGCAACGAACTGGGCGGCGAGGTTACGGGCGCTGATACTCGAAGGACTCTGGCGGAAGCCGACCAACGTTTCGGGAATGCAGCAGATATCGTGCTCCAAGGCCATGCGCCACCACAGGTCGACGTCTTCGTTGTGAAGTCCGAGACGATAACCGCCCAGCGCCAGCGTTTTAGGCACATTAAGGGCGACGGTGGAATGGCATATCGACAACAGGAAGCCTGAGCGAACGATGTTGCGCAGTTCGCCCGGAGAACCTCGCGAACAGCGAAATTTGCCAACCGCTTTTTCTCGGGGGTGGTAATTTGCAAGAGAGTAAAACATCCCGGCAATCGGATGTTGACCGATGGCAGCGATTAGACGTTCGATACGCTCTGGATGCGAGATGTCGTCGGCATCCTGACGAACAAGCCAGGACGTACGGCACTCACGCAGGATGCGATTCAGCGTTGGCGTTACACCCGAATTGGGCTGGACGATGATTCGTAAGCGGGGATCGGATATCGATCTCAGATATTCGAGACTTTCATCCGTGGCGCCGTCGACGATTGCAAGAATCTCGAAGGAAGATGCCGTTTGTCTGAGAAGGCTGTCCATAGCCTCCGGCAGATAGGGCATCGCGTTGTAAACAGGTAAACCGACAGTAACGAAAGTTTCTGATCCCAAGGCAGCCTTCACAATCTCACGGTCGATATTCCCGACCTTGTTGTGTGTCATTTCCGGAAGTGCATTGTTTCCAAGCGTTCGTTACAGCAAATCTCAAACAAAAAAAGGTGCAAGAAGCTTTCACACGAGAGTGTTGTGCCCATATAGCAATGCCGATCGGGCTTGCGTCAACGTAAATATTGAGCTGCTTCGTAACTTAGGTAATCTGTCCTATTTCGGAACGAGATGGTACCGTTGCGCCAAATCAATCAGCAAGATTCGTCGAGCAGGTTCGGAACTCTCGAACCTCAGAGGTAGCAAAGTTCCGGGGAGGGGTGCGATCGGGGCATGGCCGCACACGCCATGAGCCGACCCCGAACTCTCCGCACGTGTCTTCGAAAGGGGGAATAGCAGTGGAGTCGGACAGGCCTCTAGAAGTGAATTATGAGCCCAGCTATTTCCTGGCTGGCGGCGCGGGGTTTGTAGGGAGCCACTTCACCGACAGACTCCTTGCGTCGAATGTGGTGCGGAAAGTCACGCTCTTTGACAATTTTTCTTCCGGGCGGGAGTGGCATTTCGAACAGCATTGTGCTCGCGGCGATAAGCGTTTGCATATCGTTCGCGGTGACGTGAATGATCTGGAAGCTCTGACCCGGGCGATGCGTGATCACGATGTTGTGATCCATCTCGCATCAAATCCGGATATTGCGCGGGCGGCAACCGAACCAGAGATCGATTTCCGTCAGGGGACTGTTCTGACAAACAACGTTGTCGAAGCCATGCGCCGATCCGGAGTTTCGCGCTTGGTCTATGCCTCGGGCAGCGGTGTCTATGGAGACCAGGGTGCTGCAGCACCCGACGAGGATCACGGTCCGCTTATGCCCATCTCAACCTACGGAGCCAGCAAGCTGGCTGGCGAGGCCCTGATTGCAAGCTACTGCGCGATGTTTGGCTTTACTGCGTGCGCGTTTCGTTTCGGGAATGTGGTCGGTGCTCGCCAGACGCACGGCGTGGGATTCGATTTCATCAGGCGCTTGTGTGTAGATCCGACGCGCCTGCAGATCCTGGGAGATGGCCGCCAAAGCAAGACTTACGTGCATGTTTCAGATGTGGTCGATGCGGTCCTGGCTGCGCTGCAACTGGCGAAGGGCGGCTTCTCGGTCTTTAACGTAGGCACGGGCGACGCTGTTACTGTGACGGAAATTGCTGAGATGGCTGTAGATTGCCTTGGTCTGGCCGACACGCCGCGTTTTCAATACACGGGAGGGGACCGCGGTTGGAAAGGGGACGTCCCGGTCGTCCGATTAGACACAAAGAAAATTCGCTCGCTCGGCTGGCAGCCGAAGCTGAACAGCCGGCAGGCAGTCGATCAGTCCTTGAAGGAACTCATTGCAGATGAACGCACATTCGTTCAATGAAGGCGTTCCGCCTTTGGCGCTGCTGGCCGGCGGACTCGCGACTCGCCTCGGCGCGCTGACGGAAAAAGTGCCAAAGTCGCTCATGATGATAGCAGGAGAGCCGTTTATTGCTCATCAATTACGGCTCCTTGCCCGTCAGGGAGTACGAGAGATCGTTATTTGCACCGGTTACCTCGCTGAACAGATTGAGCGCTTTGTTGGCGACGGTAGCCGTTATGACTGCAGGGTTCGCTATTCGTGTGATGGGCCAACCCGGTTGGGCACGGGCGGCGCGATCCATCAGGCTCTGCCGCTTTTGGGGCCAAGATTCTGGGTTATGTATGGCGACAGTTACTTGACGGCTCCATTTTCTCCCGTGCTGCGGGCGTTTGAAAGCAGTGGCAGACACGCCCTTATGACGGTTGTTGCCAACAGGAATCGCTGGGACTTGAGCAATATTGAGTTTGCTGAAGGGACAATACTCCGCTATGACAAGCGCTCGCCTCGACCGGGCATGCAGTATATCGACTATGGACTCGGTCTTTACACGGCTAACGTATTTCGCGATTGGCTGGAAGATGCTGCGTTCGATTTATCGGAGCTGCAAAGCCGACTTGTTGATGAGGGTGCGATGGCCGGGTACGAGGTTCCTGAGCGCTTTTATGAGATTGGCTCAATTTCAGGTCTCGCAGAGACTGATGCCTTCTTGACTGCACGGATGTTTGCACGGAGCGCGACTGACCGCAGAGCAGTATCCGACCGACGACGCGAGGTGCGAGCGTGATCATGACACGCACCCCGCTTCGCATCTCGCTGGGCGGTGGCGGGACCGACCTTCCCTCGTATTACCGCGAGTTTGGCGGTTTCGTGATTTCGGCCGCGATTTCGAAGTACGTGTACCTCACTATCAACAAGAGCTTCCTGCCCGGATATTTCCTGAAGTACTCGGAAACCGAGCACGCCGAGACGCGTTCGGAGATCCGGCACCCCCTGATGAGGGAGGCACTCGAGATGCACGATATACCGAAGCCCCTGGAGATCGTCAGCCTTGCCGACGTTCCCGCGGGAACGGGTTTGGGCTCCTCGGGGACCTTCCTTGTGGGATTGATGCATGCCCTGCACGCGTACAAGCGCGAGTCGGTCACACCGGAGTTGCTGGCGCGTGAAGCCATTGACGTCGAAATGAATCGGCTTGAGGAGCCGGTGGGCAAGCAGGATCAATACATCGCTGCTTACGGGGGGCTGCTGTGCCAGGAATATCACGAAGACAACACCGTCACTTTGCAACCGTTAAGAATCGCCGAGGAGACGATTCGCGAACTGCGGGACTCATTGATGTTGTTTTTTGTCGGCCGAACGCGCAATGCATCCACTCTGCTGAGTGACCAGAAGAGTCGTACCACATCGGGTGACGCAGACATGCTCAACAGCCTTCATTTCACTAAACAACTTGGGCGGGAGATTCGCGCCATCCTCGAGTCGGGACGCACTTCGGATCTTGGCGAGTTGATGCACGAACACTGGCTGCGGAAGAGAAGCAGATCGGCGGACATGAGCAACAGCCGCATCGACGACCTTTACGAACTGGCCAAAAATAAAGGGGGAGCACGTGGAGGAAAGCTGGTTGGCGCCGGCGGTGGTGGTTTTTTCCTCTTTCAGACAGAAGACCGCAGGCGTCTTCGCGACGTAATGACGCGCGCCGGACTGAACGAGATGGATTTCACTTTTGATTTTGACGGCTCCGTGGTGCTCATAAGGAACGCATGAGGAAGGGTCAGCATTGAATACGGCTTCAGGCTTGCGGGTTCTGGATGTTCGAGATCTGATGGCGGCTGAACAGAAGGGGTGGACGCTGGCTGATCTCTTCGCTATTTTCCGCCGCAGACGCCAGCACCTTCTCTGGTCTGTGGCCACCTTGTTGCTAATCGTGACTGCCTATTGCGTGTTAGCGATCCCGCGTTATCAGGCGACAGGTGAAATAGAGGTACAGAAAGATTCCCCGGGTGTCTTTGGCCTTGACGCCACCGTGATGGGTAGCTCGCCGAACACAGACACCGACTCGCTTGACTACAGCATGACTCTTGAAACCGAGGCTGGGATTCTTCAATCTCATACGCTTGCACTCCAGGTGATCAAAGATCTGAATCTCGAAACAACGACTGACTACTATCCGCCTCGAAAAGCGGGACTCAATCTTCCCGAAGGGCTTCTGTTCTGGAAGAAACCAGTTGAGCCCTTGAGTGTGCCGCTCGACGACGCGCCGAACCGGCGTTACAGCGTTCTAAAGATCTTTGCCAGTCATCTAAAGGTCTCGCCGGTTCCCGGCTCGCGGCTTATCGAAATCAGTTATTCCGATCCTGACCCCGGTCGTGCCTCTGCGGTCGTGAACCGTCTCATCCAGGCGCTCATGGACTACGGTTTCCAGGCGCGGTTCAACGCAACCGCGCAGGCGTCAGCCTGGCTAAGCAACCAGCTCATCGACCTCAAGAAGCAGACGGAAGCCCTTCAGGAACGGGCAATCCGCCTGCAGCGCGATACCGGAATTTTCGGTGATGGCGACACCCACAATGTGGTGTTGACGCGTCTTTCAAGCCTGAATGATGCACTCACCGCGGCAGAGTCGAATCGCATTCTTAAGGAAGCGATTTATCACGCGTCGCAGAGTGGCGATCCGGAGTTGATATCCGGCCTTGCGGGAAATTCGGCCGTTGGCATGACGCCGGCAATGACAAATTCGCTTGCCTTGATCCAGACATTGCGAACCCAGGAGGCTTCAGTTCAGGCCGAGATTGCGGTGGACGATACGAAGTATGGAGTAGCATTTCCGCGCCTCGCAGAACTGCAAGCTCAACTCAACGGAATCGAGAAGTCGATTCACGACGAGGCTCGCAGGATCGGTGAGCGCTCTCGCACAGATTATGAGATCGCTTTGCAAGCAGAACAGTCCGCGCGGCAGTCCTTCGAAAAACAAAAGGCTCTAGCCAATGAGGCGAATGACAAAGCGATTGCATACAGTTTCGCCAGGCAGGAGGCCGACGGAAGCCGCAACATCTATCAGGGATTGTTGGCGAAGTTGGAGGGGGCTGGTGTTCTGGAGGGGCTGAGGTCGACCAACCTGACTATCGTGAACCCGGCTCGCGTTCCACCCACAAACCATCCGCATAGCCCGAATATCCCGCTTTATTACGGGGCTGCTGTGGCCACGGGACTCTTCCTTGGCTGTTCCTCCGCGCTCATACGCGAGCTTCAGGACCGAAGTATCCGATCATTGCATGAGGTGGATCAGATGTTGGGCACCCGTCTGCTTGGCGTGATTCCCAGTCTTCCTAGCGGCGGCTTAAGGCGATTGGATCCAGCTCGGAGGCGGGGCGTCGGAGAGCTGCCGAATGCGGGTATGGTTGCGGAACTCGCCGCTTCGAGCCCGCGTCGCACAACTCTCGCGTATGACGCAGCCCCCTTTCTGGAAGCGGTGCGTTCGCTGCGAACATCTTTGCTGTCAATGCAGAACGGAGCGCCACCGCAAGTAGTCCTAATGACGAGTTCCGTGCCGGGAGAAGGGAAGAGCAAGTTGGCGGCAAACCTGGCCGTTGTACTGGCGCAACTCAATGCGCGGGTGCTGCTGGTGGACGCCGATTTGCGGTGTCCCATGCTGCACAGAGAATTGGCGATGAATGAAGGGCAAGGTCTGGGCTCTGTACTCGCCGAGGAACTCTCTCCACTGGCTCATAGTCATCCCCTGGTTCCTCGGCTTTCTGTCCTCTGCGGCGGCTCGACGCCTGCGCTTCCATCTGAACTCCTCGGCTCGATGCGGATGACGGAACTGCTGGCAAGCTGGCGAACTGAGTACGACTTTATCGTCCTGGACAGCCCGCCCATTTTGCCAGTGACGGATGCCAGGATTCTCTCTCGAATCTGTGATGCGACCCTAGTGGTGGCCCGCTTCGGCTTCACTTCCAAGCAGGCCATTCAAAGGAGCCTCCAACTCGTCCAGCAGCAGCTTCCCTCGCAGGCGGCACTGGGAGTGATTCTCAATGGAATCTCTGCTGAATCCGAAGACTATTACGAGTACTACGGCTATCGGAGTTCGAAGGGTCGATCGTTTTCTGGCTCCTGGAGGAAATGGCGTGCAAATGCTCAATAGCTGTTTGATGGTATTGCTGAGTTGTGGCCTCACATCCCTTACGATACCGACTTCAGCGCAAGCGCCGGCAACTGATGTGCATGAAAGCCTATTGATCGGTCCCGGCGACCTGCTGAGAGTGACCGTGCTCGGGGAGCCCGACCTCTCGCAAAAGGTCCGGGTGCGCGATTCGGGAGAAATAACGCTGCCAATGATCGGCAACGTGCAGGTGCGCGGCCTCAGCACTGTGGATGCTGGAGCTGCGATTGCCAAAGAATACGTCGAGGACCAGCTTCTGAAACATCCGGAAGTGTCAGTCTTTGTCGAAGAATACGCGACGCAATCAGTCTCTGTGTTAGGACAAGTCGCAAGACCGGGCCCCGTCGCCATTTCCACCCCGCGCAGCCTTGTCGATGTGATTGCGATGGCAGGCGGACTGACGGACATGGCGGATCGCCACATCACCATCGAACGCGGAGGCGATTCCCGCGGAGTTGCCGAGATTTTCCTGTCGAATCGGGCAGACGACGCCTTGAACGCGAACGTCGAAATCTATCCTGGCGACAAAATTATGGTTCCAAAAGCGGGCATTGTGTACGTGCTGGGAGATGTTGGCAGACCGGGCGGATACGTGATGCAGAACAATTCACGGATGACAGTCCTGCAGGCACTTGCGATGGCAGCCGGTGTGAATAAGACGGCCTCCGAGGCGCGTGCGCGGCTCATTCACAATCAGAACGGACAGTACCAGGAACGCGATCTTCCCTTGAAGGAGATTGAGCAGGGCAAAGCGCCGGACGAGCTGCTCGACCCGGACGACGTAATCTTCATCCCTTTCAGTTTCGGCAAGAACGTATTGCTGGGAACGAACTCCATTATTGCTGCGACGAGCTCCGCCCTGATCTATGCCGGACGTTAGAACGAGTGCAATCAGAACAATGGGCAGCGCGTACATCGAAGACATCGGATGCGCGGCGATTCTCGCATTCTTTGCGATGCAGGGAGCGATTCCGTTCATCGCCCCCAATCAGGCGCTTGAGTTGACGCACTCCGCCGCGCCCGGTGTAACTCTTTACGGTGGAATCCTTTCCCAGCTCATCATCGACGCGGGAATCATCTTTCTCGTTCTGCGGAATGCCCGCCGCGCCGTTCGTTGGATAGCCGCGATGCAGTGGACTGCCGCACTGGCGGTACTCGCGATTGCATCAGCTGCCTGGTCGCAATTTCCGCAGCTTACTCTCCGCCGTTCGCTGCCGTTCACGCTGGCGGGACTCTTCGGACTCTATCTTGCTGTTCGTTTCCCCCTGCGCCGTCAGCTTTCCATCCTTGGAGCGGCAATGGTGGCTCTTGCCGTCGCCAGCATCGTGCTGGTGGTCTGTTCCCCGAAACTAGGGTTGGATGCCTCAGCCGGTCACCATCAGAACTGGCAAGGTGTCTTCACGCAGAAGAATGCCTGCGGTCGCGTGATGGTTCTCGCGTCCGCTGCTCTGCTCGCTGACTGGCGGATTTCCCTATCCAGGTTCGCCAGTCTTCTGCTCTTTCTCTTTGTGTTGATCATGAGCGGTTCGCGAAGCGCGTGGGCTGCAGAAGGCTTGATCCTGGCGCTCTTTGTAGGGCTGGTAGCGGCAAGGCGGATAGACAGCCGCGGCCGGATCGTGCTGGGAACGGTCACGGTTTGCGTGGCTGTGGCGCTAATGAGCATTGCCTGGTATTTCCTGCCGGTGCTTCTGCCAATGATCGGACGTGACGCTACGCTGAGCGGCCGAACAGAGATCTGGAAGCAGGTGTGGCGGTGCATCGAACTGCGCCCAGTTCTGGGATGGGGCTACGCCGGGTTCTGGCGGGGACTCGAAGGCCAGTCGTTCAATGTTGCGGCTGCTCTCAGATTCGTGGTCTTCCACGCGCACAACGGGTTCCTTGAGGTATGGCTCGAACTGGGCCTTCCGGGATTAGTGTTTTTCGCATTGAGCTATTTGCGCGCGTGGCGAAAGCTGTGGCCGGTGCTTTGCTCGGGCGAACTGAGCGGCGGAATCTGGATGGCATCGCTTCTCGTTCTGACTCTCCTCTACAGCCTCGACGAAAATACCTTGCTGACATTCAACGGGCTGTTCTGGGTGCTTTACGTATCTGTGGTGGCAAACATCGAGCTCCTTCGGGCCGAGTATCGACTCAGTGCAGCGATCCAACGAGTCACCGGCGCACCTTCATCCCAGTGGATATCTGGCGCAGCCTGATGACGCCCCTAAACACCGTGTTGGTCTTCCGCGGCGAACTGCTGCCGGCTTCCGAGACGTTTATCGTCGAGCAAACGCGTGCGATGCAGGTATTCAACCCGGTTCTTGCTGGTATCCGGCGGTTACAGAACGGTATTCCTCTGCACCACCTGACAACGATCTCATTCGCCGGTTACGAAAACACATTCAAGGAGAAATTGCGGCGCAGGATTTTCTACGAAACGTGCTGGGGGACCCGGTTCCTGAAGAACCTCGCACGGCAATCTCCTGGGCTTATTCACGCTCACTTTGCCCTGGACGCCTGCCTCGCGCTGCCTATCCGGAAGCATCTCGGAGTTCCGCTGATTGTGACGCTTCATGGCTATGATGTCACCCGCCATGACAAGCATTTCCGGCAATCCGCGCTGGGACGCATATATCTACGCCGGCGTCGGGAGTTGTGGCAACAGGCAAGTCTCTTTGTCTGCGTCTCCGAATTCATTCGCAACAAGGCGATAGAGAGAGGCTTTCCTAAAGAGAAGCTTTGGGTTCATCGCGTCGGTGTCGACCTGGGGAAGTTCCAATTCTGCCTCGCGGAGCCGCGCCTGCAGCCAATTGTTCTGTTTGTCGGCCGCCTGGTGGAGAACAAGGGGTGTGTTCATCTCATTCGCGCCATGGCCGCCGTACAGGAGCGTTGTCCGGGCGCAAAGCTGGTGGTTGTCGGCGACGGCCCGTTGCGCGCTGCCCTCGAGGCCGAGGCTCGCAGCCGGTTGCGCCAGTGGACATTCACGGGCACGGAGTCGCATGGCGAGGTCCGGCGTTGGATGCAGAGAGCCAGCGTGCTCGTCATGCCGAGCGTTGAGACCGGGAGCGGCGACTCCGAAGGACTAGGCATGATCATGTGCGAGGCGCAGGCTCTCGGATTACCCGGCATCGCGTTTCGCGGGACCGGAGCCGAGGAAGCCCTCGCATATGGCGAGTCGGGGCTGCTCGTCAACCCTGGCGATGAATCAGCTCTGGCTGAGGTAATTGTTCTGGTCCTGAGTGACGCGGCATTACGTTCTCGGCTCGCCGAAGCCGGGCGCAGGCACGCCGAAGCCTGCTTCGACCTGCACAGACAGACCTTCCTGCTCGAGGAGAAGTATGTCGAGGTGCTGACCGGTCCATGAGCGGGCAGTCGATTCGCGCGGGCTCGCTTTGGATGATGGGGAGCCAGTTCGTCTCGATGGTCCTCCAGGCCGGCTATTTCGTTCTCATGGGCCGGGCGCTGGGCAGCCGCGAGTACGGAGCCTTCGTCGGGGTGGTCGCCCTTGTCGCGTTGCTGGCGCAATTCAGCAGCGTCGGCATGGAGATGATCCTGCTGCGCAATATCAGCCGCGACCGCAGCTCGTTTGCGGCGACGTGGGGAGTCGCACTGCGCGTCACGATTTGTGGCTTTGCCGTCCTCCTGGCGGTGGCATGGCTGGTCGGGCGTGTCGCGCTGCGTTCCGAGCTTCGTCTACTCATTCCCTGGATCGCAGTCGCCGATGCACTATTCGGCAAGCTCGTACAGCTGGCCAGCCGCGCATTCCAGGGTGCGGGCGAGATGCGGTATTGCGCGGGCCTGGCGGCGCTCGTCTATGCACTGCGCGCAATGCTTGCTGCCGGGTTATATCTGTTCGCTCGCCAGTCAGGGATTCATCCCGGCGCTTACGCGTGGGCGCGGATCTACTGGCTCGCTCCTTTCTTCGTCGCTCTCGTCGCCTGTTGGCTGGTGACGGCAAGGCTCGGCTGGCCGCGCTTTGAGCGCCTGCGCCTCAGCGATCTGAACGAGGGTTTCAGCTTTTCGCTCTCGGGGTCTTCAATTTCCGCCTACAACGACATCGACAAGACTTTTCTGGTCAGCCTGGGGCAGACTTATGCCGCCGGCATCTACTCGGCGGCGTACCGGGTGGTCGATGCGGCCAGCGCACCGCTCTACGGCATCTATGCAGCTGCTACTCCCAAGCTGTTTCGCGAGGGAGCCAGAAGCGCTGGTCACGCCAGCGCGCAAACCCGAAGGCTTCTGCTGCGAACGGTCCCGTATGGCGTGGTGGTTGCTGCCGCTCTCTATCTTGGAGCGGGACTGGTGCCGCGCCTCTTCGGGCCGTCGTTTCAGGGATCAGCCGCCGCACTGCGCTGGCTCTGCCTGCTGCCGCTGCTGCGCGTGCTGCATTACGCCTGGGGAACGACGATCACCGCTTCCGCGTCGCAGTGGAACCGGACGGCGACTCAGCTCGGCGCGGCGGGTCTCAATCTTCTACTGAACTTTCTGCTGATCCCGCGCTGGTCGTGGCAGGGTGCGGCGGTTGCCAGCCTGCTCACGGATGGATCGCTCGCGGCTTCCAGCCGGTTGGTTCTGTGGCGCATCCAGAAGCGGGAGCGGGTGGCCTGTCAGCGACCATCTTCGGCGCTGGCGGCGCTGCCTTCGGCCGAGTAGCGATTTCCTGTCTCGGTCGGGTACCCCCCTCCCCTCCGTTTTTCTATACTTCTGTAACCCATTCTTTCTAAGCGGCTTACGATTGTAATGCCGTAAGCCATTCATTCTAAATATCTTAGTGCTGTAACCCATTCTTTCTGCAGATGTTATGGGTTGTAATTCCGTAACCGATTCATTCTAAATGACCATGTCCGTAACCGTTTCATTCCAAAAGGATTCGCGTCTCCTCTCGATCTGTCCCCAAAAACACGAATGCCCATCGCGGAGGATGGGCATTGGTTATTTGCTTCTATTTCTATTTTACCAAAGCAAAAGGAAATAATCCGCCAACGTGCGCAAGATCGGATGAGGAGATCTGAATCCACGAGACTCTCTGCGTGCACTTGGCGATACTGATACCAATCATCAGGCGTTGCCGGGTGGCCACTCGCGTAATCGGCTACGGTGAAACCGGCTCTGGTAATCGTGGCCTCCGCGGTAGACGAAAGGTATTGGTCCTCACGGCTGCACTGGGGGAAATGGGCCTGCCGGTTGTCCTTGGCGTCGCTACCGGAGTTGCAGCTCCGAGCAGCACGGTTAGGGCCTGCAAAGGAGGATAATCGTCGTCCAGAACCCATACGTTTCCGCTTCGGTCGATGGCAATACCATTGCGTGGGAAGGCGATGAGTCCGCCTGCGGTGAAGCCACCTGCGGGACTGAGCGCGTTTCCATTGGCATCGAGCTCAGTAACTGTGCTGGTGTCGTAGTTGTTCACCCAGACATTGTTGGTGGGATCGGCGGTGATTCCCCACGGAGAACTGGAAGAGGTAATTCCGCCAACGGCGATCGAACCGAGAGCGATTGTGGGAGGTGACGCATTGAGGATTTTTGTCACGCTCCCAGTGGTATTCGACACCCAGACATTGCCATCGTGGTCGAGAGTGATACCCTGCTGATCCTGCTGCCCGCCACCGCTAACGCTTGCTCCGCTCAAAGAGGAGCTGCCATCGTTCACAATTCGTGAAACGCCGCCCGTACCGGTATTGGCAACCCACATGATGTTCGGAGTTGTCATTGTGTCAGCGGTGATGCGATTCGGGTAGTAAACGCCGAAGTCACTTACAGAAAATGTCACCATACCCATGTTCGAATTGGTAGTGCTTACGATAAGGTTCTGCGCTCCGCTGTTCGTGGTCCATATCTGACTGAAGGAATCAGCGACGATCCCTGTTGGATTGACGTAACTCGAATTGCCGAAAGCAGGCACAACGAGAGCGCCGGAGCTGTTGATCGCTTCGATTGTGTTGCCATAGTAGTTGGTTATCCAGATGTTGCTCGAAGTGTCGAAGGAGAGTTCCTCGGGAGCAACCAACCCAGCCGGCTTGTACCCTCCGACCGGGGAAATTTCTACACCCAGCGGGCTGAGCTCTGTGATGCTGCTGGTGCCCGCATTTGCAACCCAAATGTCCCCGGCCTGGTCTATCGCCATGCCTCTGGGCACGCTGATATCGCCGGGGATGTATTTCAACGCCAGCAGCCAGTCGTTAGGCGTGGCCATCAAAGTGGGCGTGTACGGGAGCGCCACAGGCACCTGCGAAAGCAAGCTGTAGATCGCGGGGTTTTGGCCCGGATTCAAGGCGATGTCGAGGATGGCTTGCAGCGTATTGATCGGGGCACTGCCGCCGGAGGGTGGCACAAGCGTCGAATACAGATTGTCGCAATTGCTGTACGGGGAGGGTGAGTTCACGCAGTAAACAAGAATGTCCGCGAGAGAGTTGAGAGTGGCGGGAGAGTTCGGGCTTGTATTGATAACAGTCGCAGGCACTCCCCCCGGCACGTTGACCAGATTGTTAGTCAGAATAGCGCCGGCATTGGTCATTCCTATGTACTCTGTTGTGCCGGGAGTTCCGACGGTTCCGATATCCGCAGGGTTCTGTGGATCCATGAACTGCGCGAATGCATAGGCAGCGGCCACGGTGGAAAGCTCGTTGACAACGGCAAATCCGGGCAGATTGTTACACGGGCCCACCATGGCGATGAGGAGAATATTAGAGTTTGACCCACTGCCCGCATCGCCATCGCTGGCCGTGATATACAGCTGCGAACCAGGGTACGTGCAGGAGAAAAAGTCGAACGTGAATTTACCAAGGCTATCGCTGGTTGTGGTGGCAAGGACTCTCGCTCCACTCCCTATCCCGGATGTGCCGGCTTCATAGAGAATCACAGACGAGTCGGAAACTGCCTTTCGGCCGCCCATGACGCGGGCGGTCAGCGTTGCCCGAGCGCTACTGGACGCCGAGGTACCCATCGTGTTCATGTTCGTTGTGCAGCCCGTCGCTGAGAGAAAGACCGCGCCTGTCAAACCACAAAGAGCCAGGCGGGAAACCACACTAAAAGCGCGAATTCGCATTTCACGACCTCCAGGAGGAATGAAGGATCAAAGGTCTGGAGTACTCCCCGATGATTGGAGTGACGATGCAACCTTTGCAATGCGTTTTTTCGTGACTTGCGGGCCCTGACTTGCTGATTCGGGACTGCGAAGGAATGCTCTCACTTCACGGACGCTAAAACAAGTGCGTTCGACTTTATTTTGGGCTATACTGGCGCGCAGTTGTGTAAGGCTCGTCTCGTCCGCTCGGTACGACCCGGTTTGGAAGTTGTTGTCGATCCTCCTGGAGCCAGAAAACACAATGCGCAGAGGCGACAGAGCGCTTTTCCTTCTGATTGCGGGCGTTCTCTTTGTGCTCACAAGCAGATCGGCATTCGCACAGATTAGCGGCTGTGTCGATTCTCCTGAAGATCCCACCGTTGTGATGGCACTTCTCGGTTTTGGAGCTGCCGGGGCTAATCTTCTTTGGTCCCGGATACGATCGCGCAGAAATTCAAAATAAATATGGCTGCGCCGGCGACTCTCCGAGGTCGGCAAACAGAATGGATTGAGACGCCGCGGAATAACGTCTCTCCTGACTGGCGATTCGTGTCGGCGATTGTGCTGGTCGCCGGTACCGGACTCTGGTGGATGCTTGGTCCCGAGGCGCATGGCCTATGGACCTTGTGGACGACGAATGGGCTGGCATCTATCGGCATCCTGATCCCGGTGGTTTCCGTTGTTCTTATAGTGCGTGCATGGCGAGGCCTGAAGTGGGATCAGAGAGGCACATGGTGGGGACTCGCTCTTTGCACTGCTGTGCTCTTGATGAGCTGGCTGATGAAGCGGAACGGCGCGCCAGTTCTTGTTTACCGCGATGTAAATCTGGTTTTGTTTCCAGACGGATTGCGAGTGTTTCTTTATGTCAGTGGCGTGGTGTTGCTCTTTGCAGGATACAAAGCATACCGCGCAGCATTTTTCCCGATCTTCCTACTCTTGTTCCTTAATCCTGCTCCAGTTTTTCTAATCAACCTGGTAGATCTGCCCTTGCAGTATGTGGGCGCTCATACGGCGACGCGCGTTTGCGCAATGGATCGGCGTTCCTCTGGCGGTCGACGATTTGCGCCTCATGTTCTCGCCCGCACTCGGCATGTTCATCGCACCCGGGTGTAATGGTCTCCGTGGCGCTTTAGCGATGGGCTTCCTGACTCTGATCGCAGGATATCTTTACCGTCTTCCGCTATGGCTTCGCGGAGCCTACTGTCTGTTGGGTGTGGTGCTGGCTTATCTGCTGAACCTGGTGAGACTTTGCGGGCTGGTTCTTTGCTATCGGGTCGCGGTTAACTTCAAACCGCTCGCGCGTCACATGGAAGCTGCTGACTACGCACTCGGCAGCCTTATCTTTATTTCTGCTGCGATCTTTCTATTTGCACTTCCGAGAAAATGGCACGCTCTCAACAGGCAACACGCAAACTCGTAGCTTTCACCGCAGTCGCTGTCCTTTGCGCGGGCGTTCCTCATTTCCTGCTTGATCGACGATCTCTTCCGCACCACGAATCTCATTCGCAAGACTATTCGCCGGAAGCATTCCTTCCGGCGGTAATCGGCGACTTTCACATCGTCAGTCGTAACCGGAACACTCTGTCGAGGCAGGAGACTGAGCACGTCGCTATTTACCAGGATCGGACAGGAAAGCAAACAGCTCAGTTCGATGTTCGGGTAAACTCCGGGGCGCACGACGGCCTGGCCTGTTATCTGTCGCGCGGCATGGCAGTGCAGTGGAGGCGTATCGAGGAAGTGAAGAGTGCCGACTCGCTCGGGAGTTTCGAGATTTCATCTCTCGTTGACCAATCGATAACAGGTTCCGGTCGCACCGTATTATTGATGGCTTCCACCGAATGCAAGCCCGAAGGTTGTAGCGAATTGCCGCTCAAGGTCCAAAATCGGATTCAGCTCGTCTGGTCGCAGTCCCCCGGTGAGGCTGGTGCTCCACAAATCGCGAATGCGGTGCCGCTTTCGATCGCCTTCCAGTCATTACTTGAGGACGGAAAGGTTCAGGATCAGGCGCAAGCCCTATCGCAGTTTCGCAAACTGATTTTGAGCTACAAACTCGCTCCTCTACGCGAGCTTTCCTCCGCAAATTAGCAATAGATCCTGTATACCGCTTTACTCGAGCCGAAGTGCTGCCATTGGATCGACGCGAGTCGCGCGTCTTGCCGGAATCCAGATCGAGATAAGGGCGACGGCACTCAACAGCAGAGGCGTCGCGATGAAAGCAATCGGGTCAAAGGTTTTCACTCCGAAAAGGAAACTGGCGAGAAAGCGAGTGAGCCAGAAGGCTCCGCCGGCACCGATCACCACTCCAATGAGTGTGAGCGCCATGCCCTGCCTGATCACCATATTGCGGAGATTCGCAGCCTGCGCCCCCAGCGCCATGCGAATGCCGAGCTCCTGCGTACGCTGCTGCACCGAGTAGGACATGACGCCATAAATGCCGATGGCAGCCATGAGCAAACCCGCGGAACCGAAGACGGTAAGAAGCAGCATGTTGAATCGCTGACGCGCGGTGTTGCGAGCTTCGATTTCGTCCATGGTGCGGATGTGCGCGACGGGCAGGCCACCGCTGGTGTCACGCAGAGCGGCAGTGATGGGCTTAACCAGCGTGCGCGGATCAACCTGGCTGCGGACGATCCACCAGAGCGGCGCTACCCGGGAGTTGAGCGCGGTTTCGAGATCAGGCATTTGCGCAATCGGGATGTACATGATGGGAAAAGGATCGACGCCAGGACCACGATCATGCGTGTCGCCCACGATACCGATGACCTGGCGGGGGCCTTCAGCAAAGGCGGGACCGGCGCCGGGCCCGATCTGGATTCGATCCTTGAGAGGATCGCCTTTGGGCCAGTAATGGCGGGCCATTGCCTCGTTGATGATGACGACGCCGGGCGCGGCGCCATCATCCTGCTCGGTGAAAGCGCGGCCGCGCAGCAGCGGAATTTTCAGTGCATTGAAATAGCGCCAGGAGATGGAAGAGAATCCTGCGCCGCCGGTGAATGGGGAATTTCCGTTGGAACGGCCAACCACGGCAAAGCTCATGCCGAAGCCGCCGGCCATGGGCAGACAATTGGTTACGCCAACATCGATGACTCCGGGGACGGCAAGCACACGGTCCGTACCGTCGCGGATGACCTGGGCAACGGGCGCTGTCTTCTGGAAGCGGTCGCCGCTGACTGACATGGCCATGCTGATCACATTGTGAGTTGCAAACCCTGGATCGACGGCCTGCAGCTTGAGGAAGGTCCGGATGAGCAAGGCCGCCCCGATGACCAGCACAAGGGTGAGCGCCATCTCGCCTATGACCAGCGCAGAACGGAGCTTGCCACTGCGAAAACCGACGCCAGAGCGGCTGCCGTTTTCGTTCAGCGTGGCAGCGAGATCGGGCCGTGATGCACTGATGGCCGGGAGCAGACCGAAGAGGATTCCGGTAAGAAGAGAAATGCCGAGTGTAAAGAGAAGGACGTTGATGTCGAGGGTGACGGCCGAGCCATCCTCGCCGATGCGGGGAATGTTGCCAGGACTGATGCCGAGCAACAAGCGGACGCCGGCAAATCCGAGAACAAGCCCGAGGAGACCGCCTGAGAGGGAGAGCGTAAGACTTTCGGTAAGAAGCTGGCGGATGATCTGACCTCGGCCGGCACCGAGAGCGGCGCGCGTGGCGAACTCGCGTTTCCTCGCTGCAGCTCTTGCCAGCAGCAGGTTGGCCACATTCGCGCAGGCAATGAGGAGAACGAAGCCGACCGCTCCCAGCAGAACGAGCAGCGGGAAACGCGTGTCGCCGATGGCCGCTTGCTGAAGAGAGACGATGCCGAATCCGTCACCGGGTGGGAGCGAGTTTTCGCCATAGGCGCGGCGGTACTGGTCAGCGGCGAGCCGGAGCTGGGCATTGGCCTGGGGCAGCGTTACACCTGGCCTGAGGCGCGCAGCAACGGTGAAGTAATGGGCCATGTCCTGCGAGGTGAGGTCAAACTGGAAGGGCACCCAGAGATCGGCAGGCACATCAGTAACAAAGCTGCGGCCGATTATCCCAACGATGAGATATGGCTGGCCATCAATCTGTATGGTCGATCCGACAATACCTGGATCAGCACCGAAGCGGCTCTTCCAGAGGCCGTAGCTCAGCACGGTAACGTGGCCGCCGTGCGGGCTGTCTTCTGTGGCGGTGAAGGTGCGGCCGGCAATAACGGGAGCGCCGAACATCGCGAAATAATCCGCGGAGACGTGCATGCCCTGCACCTGCTCCGGATGGTCGCCGCCGGTGATATTGAGCCCGGCCCCGCCGAAATCATAGGCCGCAACCTGCTGAAAGATGCTGGTCTGCTGACGCCAGATGTTGAACTTGGGTATGTTCGCGCCGGGGAACGATCCCTGCGCGCTGGTGTTCCTCAGCTCCACCAGCGATTGCGGATCGGGATAAGTAAGCGGCTTAAGCAACACAGCGTTGATGACAGAGAAGACGGCTGTATTTACCCCTATGCCCACGGCGATCACGAGAATGGCAATGAGGGTGAATCCCGGCGTCTTGCCGAGTCCGCGCAACGCAAAACGTAGATCGCGCCATAGATCCTCGATCCAGGGAAGCGAACGATCGCGCCACACGCGCTCGCGGGTTGTGCGCGGATTACCGAAACGCACGTAGGCCCGGCGTCGTGCCTCTTCCGGAGAAAGGCCGCGCGCAGCGTTGGCATCCTGTTCATGGGCAAGGTGGGATTCGATCTCCTCAGCGAGGTCTTGATCTTTCCTGGTGCGATCTGCGAAGCGCCGGAAGCTCATCTGCGTTTCCCTCCTGTTTTATGGCCTAATCGAACGATTCACCGAGAATCAGGCCGATGGCGCGAGTCATCCTCCGCCAGCGCCCGGTAGCTGCGCCGAGCTCTTGCCGGCCCTTGCCGGTTAGCCGGTAAAACTTTGCCTTGCGATTGTTTTCGCTTACGCCCCACTCCGAGGAAACCAAACCACGGCCTTCAAGACGATGAAGTGCGGGATAGAGTGATCCCTGCTCGACTTCAAGGGCATTCTCCGAGGTGTGCTCTATGACCTGGGCGATCGTGTGTCCATGCGCCGGCCCCATCACGAGGGTACGCAAGATGAGCATGTCGAGAGTGCCTTGAAGGATATCTCCGGCATCGGGGGGTCGTTTGACAGCCACAAGCATCGCCTCCACTCGAATGACTATGGGAGCATAGTACTCCACTCGGATGGCTATGGGAAGCCCTGGATTCGGATCAGATCTGTGAAGGCAAACGGGCCTCATCCCAAAATAAGCGCATCAGGGATGGGCAAAACCGGAGGATGGGCAAAACCGCAGGGATGGGCGGCGAACTCAGACCTCCAGCTCGCGCAGGAGAAAGGCGTAATCCATCGCCACTTCCTTGAGGTAGTCATAGCGGCCGGAGGCTCCTCCGTGTCCCGCGGTCATATTGGTGTGGAGCAGCAGGGAATTGCCGTCGGTTTTGAGAGTGCGCAGGCGGGCGATATATTTCGCGGGCTCCCAGTACATCACCTGGCTGTCGTAGAGCGAAGTCTTCACCAGCATGGCAGGGTAGGCTTTGGCCTCGAGGTTGTCATACGGCGAATAGGTGAGCATGTAGTCGAAAGCCTCGGGCTGGTTGGGATCGCCCCACTCTTCATACTCCGGCACGGTCAGTGGCAGCGACGAATCGAGCATGGTGTTCATCACGTCGACGAAAGGCACGTGCGACAGGACAGCCCGGAATAGTTCAGGGCGCAGGTTGGCGACGGCTCCCATGAGCAGGCCGCCGGCGCTGCCGCCTTCAATAGCGACGCGGCGAGGATCACCGTAGCCCTCGGCCAGCAGGTGCTCGGTGACGTGGATGAAATCGGTGAAGGTGTTTCGCTTGTGCATGAGACGCCCGGCGTCGTGCCAGGGCTTGCCCAGATCACCTCCGCCGCGAATGTGGGCGTAAGCCATGATGAAGCCACGATCGAGCAGGCTGAGGCGGCTGCTGTTGAAGCCGACGGGCAGGGGATAGCCGTAGGATCCGTATCCATAGATATAGAGCGGATTTTTGCCCGGCTTGCGGAGGTCCTTGCGGTAGACCAGCGAGACGGGAATCTCGACGCCGTCGGAAGCTTTGGCGAAGAGGCGTTCGGAGGCATAGAGAGTGCGGTCGAATCCGCCGGGAACTTCAAGCTGCTTGAGGAGGGTCGACTGGCCAGTGGCCACGTCGTATTCGTAGACGGAGCTGGGTGTGACGAGAGACTGATAGCTGTAGCGATACTTTGTCGTGTCGAAGACGCGGTTGATGTGCGGATGAGCGCTGTAGACCGGCTCGGGGAAGGCGATTTCCCGGCTCCGGGCAGATTCGGGGCCGGGGCCGGTGAAGCCGGCAACGCGCAAGTGCTGGAGTCCAACGATGCGCTCACATGCGACGTAGAATGAGGCGAATACATCGACTTCCTCAAGCATTACATCGGGACGGTGCGGGATGATCTCTGTCCAGTTTGCCTGCTCCGGCGACTCAACTGGCGCGGTGACCAGGCGAAAATTGCGGCCGGTGTCGTTGGTGCGGATGTAGAAGAGGCCGTTCCTATGTTCGGCATAGTACTCGATGTTGTCCTGACGGGGCTGGATGAGGCGCCACTTGCCGGCGGGGTCGGCAGCGGTGAGAAACTGCTCCTCGCTAGTGGTGTGGCTGGAGCTCTCGAGGATGATGTACTGGCCGTCGCGGGTGCGTCCCGCTCCGATGTTGAAGCGCTCGTCGGTCTCCTCGTAAACGAGGGCGTCGTTGGAGTGCGTCGTGCCGAGCGTGTGGCGGTAGAACTGGAACTGGCGCTTCTGCTCCTCGTCCTCGATGGTGTAGAAGAGGGTGCGGCTGCCTGAATCATTGTCGGCTGCCCAGACGATGGAGCCGACACGCTCGACGCGCTCGGTGAGGAGCTCGCCGGTGCGGAGGTCTTTGACCTGCAGCGTGTACTGGCGGAACCCCTTGTTGTCGATGGAATAGGCGAGCAGGTGGCCGTCGTCGGAGACGGTGGTGCTGCCGATGGCCATGAAGGATTCCCCCTTCGCCAGCTCGTTCACGTCGAGGATGACCTGTTCGGGAGCGTTGGCGTCGGGAGCTTCGGGAGAGCCAGGCTTGCGGCAAAAGATGGGGTACTGCGCGCCCTCCTCGGTGCGCGAGTAGTACCAGTAATCGCCGTCGCGGAAGGGAACGGAGACGTCGGTCTCCTTAATATGGCTGACCATCTCGGCGTACAGAGTCTTTTGCAGATCTGCGGTCGGCTCAAGGACTGCGCTGGTCCAGGCGTTCTCAGCTTCGAGGTAGGCGATGACCTGGGGATTATCGCGCTCGCGCAGCCAGGCGTAGTCGTCGACCAGGGTGTGGCCGTGGAGGGTGGTTTCGGTGTGGTGGACGGGCGCGACGGGAGGAGCGATCTCGGTGTGGGTAGACATACTCTTTCAGGATATAAGAGGCGGTGTCCCCCTTCTGTTTTTAGTCCCTGCCTGCTCTTCTCAGCTTTGCAGTGTACTCTTGAGGCGGGCATTCTCCGCTTCAAGAGCCTGTATATGGTTGCGGATAGGCGCGAGCGATCCTTCGAATTCTTCGATTGTGTAGCGCGGAGTGATGTGCTGAGGGCAGTTCCAGTCGAAGGCTTCAACATGGATGAGCACGGCTCGCTCGGCGGGCGTTTTTTCTTCGGGGACGACGAGATCGGGCATGAGCTTTGACGCGGCCTCGTCTCCTTCGTGAACCTCGGCGCGGCCGAGGATTTTGAGACGCTGCTGGTGGGCGTAGTCCATGAAGAAGAGCGCAACGCGGTTGTCGTGCTGAAGATTGCCCGTGGTGATGTACTGCTTGTTGCCGCGCAGATCGGCGAAGCCGAGAGTGCGGTCGTCGAGGATGCGAAGAAAGCCCTTTGAGCCGCCGCGATACTGGATGTAGGGCCAGCCGGTCTCGCTGGTAGAGGCCATGTAGAAGCCGTCCTGCTCGCTGATGAACTCGCGTTCATAATCGCCGAGACGATCGCCAGCCTCGTCGCCCCGCTCAATTCGGTCGTAGAGATAGCGGCTGCCATGCTTCGTCTGCTGCTCCTTGACGAGCGGCGTGAAGGCGAGTTCTGCGAAGCGACGGCCCATAGCGGTTCCCTTTCAACCACCAATAAAGGATTACCGGATGCGCCGTTCGGATTCAGCGATCAGCGATAGGTCGTTCATGCTGGCCAGCCGGTGAGACAGTCTAGAAGGCCTGCAGGCTTGCGGTTCCGAAGACAGCGTGGAATCGCTCACAGTAGATCGCAACAGTGCTATACCGCGACAGGTCGGCGTTCGCAGGCAGGGTGTAATCCTGGTCGCCTTCGTTGCCTTTGAGCACTGCCACCTCGACCGATGCGAGAGCCTTGCCGGGCGCCGTCGCCTGCAGAGCGGGATCATCCGGCGCGGCGAGAACCACGTGGACGTCGGGGCCATTTGAAGTGTGGAAATCGGTGAGCCTCAACGTCAATGTTCCGTCGGGTTGACGATACACGGTTGCGCGGCCGCTGGTCTCATGGAGCTTCGCACTCAGGCGTCCGGTGAAAATGGGTTGGGCATCGTGAGCGGAAGCAATCGGAGCGGGCTCGTTCACCCGCTGGTTGATGAAGAGCTTTTCGGGACGGAAAAGATACCAGAGTGCTGCGAGGATGATGAGAGCGGTAACTGTGACGATTGCTTTGTGGTTGCGAATAAAAGTGATCATAAGATTTTCCATCAGGCCGAGGTTAAGGCCGGCCGTATCAGGCGACCGGCCGGCGTTCGGTCAGAATTTCTCCAGCGGTGCGGCGCCAAAGGTTGCGTTGAAACGTTCGCAGTAGATGGCGACGGTGTGATACTTCGCGAGGTCGGTACCCTCGGGGATGTCGTAATTCTGATCTCCCTCGTTGCCTTTGAGCTTGCCGAGCTCGATGCGCTCGATATTGTTCTTGAGGAAGTTGTCGTTATCCTGCGCGTCACTGGCGGCGATGAGGAGGACGTGCACATCGGGGCCATTCGACGTTTTGAAGTTGGTGAGGCGGAGGATCATTTTGCCGTCCGATCCTTCGTAGATCGACGCGCGACCGCTGGTGGAGTGAACCTGACCGTGGAAAACGCCGGTCTGGGTGGGGGTGGAGTTCTGCGCGTACGCGGCGGTCAAGGTCGCAGTGAGCGACAGAACGGCGATGCTGGCGAGTTTCTGTAGATGATTCATGGTGTTGCTGCCTTTCAGGTTGGGGAAGCGGGAGCTTCTGTTGAGAGATATTGGGTTCAACGACTGCGTGCGACGACGTCGTTATAAAAGCGGTGAATGTTGTCCGCGATATAGTCGAGGCAATCTTCGACGGCGAAGTGTCCTGCATCGAGGCGGTGCATTTCGGCCTTGGGCAGGTCGGCGAGGTAGGCTTCTCCGCCCTCGCGCGTGAAGAAGATGTCGTCCTGCCCCCAGAAGATGATGGTCTGCGGCTGGCGCGCCTTGAGGAATGCCTGCCACTGCGGATAGAGCGTGACATTGGTGCGGTAGTCGTAGAAGAGGTCGAGTTGGATCCGGCGGCCGTTGGGCTTCTGCAAGGTTGTGAAGTAATCGGAGTTCCAGTTGTCGGGGCTGATGAGCTCGGGCAGGGTCGATCCGTGGAGGTAGACGGCCTTTACGGTGTCGTATTCGAGCAGACCGGCGACGGCGGCTTCGTTCTCTGTTGTGCGATTGTGCCAGAGGGCGTTGCGCAAACCTCCCCAGGCGGCGGTGAAGCCGACTTCGTAAGCATTGGTGTTCTGGATGATGAGCCATTCCAATGCTTCGGGCTGGTGGGCAACGATGCGGAAGCCGACCGGGCCGCCGTAGTCCTGGGCGTAAAGGCCGAAGCGGCGGAAGCCCTTCTGATCGAGGAAATGCTCGATGACTTCGGCAAGATGGTCGAAGGTGTATGCGAACTCTGCGGGATCGGGCGCGTCGCTGTTGCCGAAGCCGGGATAGTCCGGGGAAATGACGTGGAAGCGGTCGGCGAGCGCCGGGATGAGGTTGCGGTATTGGTGAGATGAAGAAGGGAAGCCATGCAGGAGGACGAGCTTCGGATGCGAGGGGTTGCCGGCCTCGCGGTAGGCGATGTTGAGTCCATCGACGGAGAGTGTTTTGTAGGTGACGGTCGCAGGCAGGGCGGCGGGTGCGTAATTCGTCTTCATGAGATTTCCTTGGCGAAGGGTGAGCGGTGTGGAGCTGGGTGATGTAACCTGCTCCGCGACGGAATCTGCTTCACACAGCAAATTGGATCGCGGCCCCAGCCAGTAGTAACAGCGTTTGTTTTGCTCGCTGTTATCACTATTAGTGATAGGCTTTCGTCATGGAATTGCGCCATCTGCGATATTTCTGCGCGGTAGCGGAAGAGCAAAGCTTCACGGCGGCTTCGCGACGACTGCATGTCTCTCAATCCGGAGTGAGCGGGCAGGTGCGCGATCTTGAAAGAGAGCTTGGCGCAAAACTATTGCGGCGGAATCAGCGGGAAGTTTCGCTGACCCCCGAGGGAGCGATCTTCCTCCGTGAAGCGCGCGAGATTCTGGCTCATGCCGAGCACGCGGTGGAGATGGTGACGCATGCGTCGCAGGGGCGATACGGAAGAATCTGCATCGGGCTTTGCGGTCCGGCAACGGCGCCGTTTCTTCCGCGCCTGATTCGCGAGTTCCGCAAACGGCAGCCGGGGGTCACGCTGTCACTGAAGGACATTGAGCCGGCGCTGCAGCCATCAGCACTGGCGAGCGGGGAAATCGATATCGGGTTTACGCGCAGTGTTCCGCCGGAGTTTCGGAAGACACTCAGCAGCGAGGTGTTCTTTCGCGAGCCGATTGTCGCTGTGCTGCCGCGTGGATACGCGCTGGAAAAGGAAGAGACGATTCAGCTCGCACAGCTGGCGGGTGAGGCATTCATCCTCTGCGCGCGCGAGGGCGCGCCGGAGCTCTTCGACGCGATCGTGTCGCTGTGCAGGAGAGCAAAGTTTTCACCGCGAATTGTGGATAGTCCGAGGCAATGGCAATCGGTGCTGACGATGGTGGAGGCGGGGGAGGGTGTGGCGCTTGTTCCGGCCAGCGTTCAGCATCTTCGCGCGAATGCGATGTCGTTCAAGAGCTTGCGCGACCGCAACGCGCAGGTAGATGTCGTGCTCGCGTGGCGGCGGGATGATCCGGATGCGAGTCGCGATAGATTCCTGAGCCTTCTGCGAAAGAACCGGCCGGAGATCGAGCGGGTTATGCAGAGTCTTTGAGTGGACCGCTAGGGCGTGGCGGCTGCGCGCCGTGAGAGATAGGCGCGCAGGACGGCGAGTTGCTCGGGCGTGACGGCGGATCCGGGATGCATGAAGCGGTAGGCGGGCAGCGGCATCGCGCCAAGCTGGATCTGATTGACGGCTTCGAAGAGAACGCCGCGCTGTTTTTCCGGGGGCGCTGCGCCGAGAGTAGAGAAGTTAAGATGCTGGCGTGCTTCGGTCACGTCGCTGACTACGAGCCAATAGGCGGGAACGACGTGGTCGTACCAGGGCAGCTTCGTCTCGTTCGAATGGCAGTTGTAGCAGGAGTTCCTCAGGATTTGTTTTACTTCGGGCGGCGCCTGCAGGTCGGCGGTTACGGGAGGGTTGGTGAGAGTGGGCCGGATGAACTGAATCACGACAAAAACGAGAATCGCAAACGCGGCGAGCCAGAGAAAAATCCGGACGCGAGGCGTGGCTGTCTTCTCATCAGACATATTGCTAGAAGTGACGCTCGGATCATTCTCATGGATTCAGCGATTTATGAGCGATTCATCCGGCGCCAGGTGACGGCGAGGTTAAAATGATGAGCTTTGTGAAAGAATCGTTCTCAGCGGCCCGGTGCTTTGCATCTTAAATCTCACGCGTGACGGATTCCTGCCGGGGCGTGCGGTTCGGGTCTATACAATCCGCGGCCGATTGAAGCAACTCTCATTCGCACTCTCAACACCAGCGGCAACGATCTAACGATCTATTGATGGCCACCAACCTTCCATCCAAGAATTCCGCGGGGGGTTCAGCGGGCGCTCCGCGCTTTCGCCCGATGACACGGGCGCGGCTGATTGCGCTTGCCGTTCTTGTCGCGATCCTCGTGCTGTGTATCGCATTTTCGTGGACAACGCGGGATGCGATGGGGAACCTGTCGTTCCTGAGGGATCGGAACAGGCAGATTCGCACTGGACACAAGACGATCGTGGACCAAAGCCCATGGCAGACGGCCCAGGCGCTGACGGCTCTGGCGGTGAGCACGGAAGAGCGCCAATATGCGCGCGAGGCGGAGCGGCTGGCGGATCACGAGGTGGACCAGGCATTCGCCTCGGCGCTGCGGCAGGCCAGCATGCAGAAGCCTGTTCTCACCAGCGAAGCCCTGGAGATTTCGCAAAGGGTCGCGGAGCTGCAGGCGACCGTTAAGGCGGATCAGGCTAAAGTGGATAGCCTGACGGCGGCCGGTTCTTCTCCCCCTAGAGGGGATCAGAACCCTGGAGCATCGGGTTCAGATGATCTGGATCTGGCCAAGGCGCAGCTTGCGCTCGATCAGGATGAGCTGACGGACGCGCAGCAGGATTTCGCGCGCGCTTCGGGCGATCAGCGTGTGCAGATTCAGCAGGAGCTCACGGCGCGTCAGGCGGCGATGAGCAAGTACGACGCGCAGGCGAACGGTCAGGGGCAGGTCGCCGTTCTTTCGGCGGGGCGATATGGGACTCTCGCGGGACGCATCGGCGCGTGGTTTGCCCAGCTCAGCCGCTACAAGCTGCTGCAACAGGCGATCCAGCAGGCACAGTCGGATGTGGCCAGCCTGACCGCACAGCACAATTCTCTGGAAGCACAAGCGAATGCGGGAAAATCAGGCCCAGCTTCATCTCCGGCTGCTGGTACTCCCGATTCCGGCGCGACCCCCGATATGGCGACCAGGCTGGCGAATCTGAAGCAGAGAAGCGCACAGCGGCAGATCCTCAGTATCTATGACGACCGGATTCAGACGCAGCAGCAACTCGCTTCTGTCTATGGCAAGTGGGCCAACCAGGTGCTGCTGCAGCACCGGATCGTGCTGCATTTGATTCTGCAGTCGCTCGCGCTGATCGCCTTCATTCTGATTGCGGTAATCCTGTGCAACTGGCTCGTGCGCCGGCTGATGGATCGGCCCGGTCTGGACGGACGGCGGCTGCGCACCCTGCGGACGCTTTCGGAACTGGGCGTGCAGATTGTCGGCTTTGTGCTCATCCTGCTGGTTATTTTTGGCGTGCCGGAGGAGATGTCCACGGTCGTTGGTCTTACAACCGCAGGGCTCACGGTCGCGCTGCAGGCCTTCATCCTGGCGTTCTTCGGGTGGTTCATCCTGATGGGCAAGAACGGTATCCGGGTGGGCGACTGGGTGGAGATCAACGGGGTGGCGGGAGAGGTGGTCGAGATCAGCCTGTTTCGCACCACGGTGCTTGAAACCGGGAACTGGACGGACAAGGGACACCCGACGGGACGGCGAGTCACCTTCATCAATAATTTCGCCATCAGCGGGCAGTACTTCAATTTTTCGACGGTCGGCCAGTGGATGTGGGATGAGTTATCGATCAATGTGCCCGGGTCAAAGGACACGTATGCCATGGTCGAGCTGATCCACAAGGCGGTGATGGAGGAAACAGAGAATGACGCACGGCTCGCGGAAGAGGAGTGGAAGCACGTCTCGCGGCAGGAAGGGCTGAGCCAGTTCAGCGCGACCCCCTCGGTGAATCTGCGGCCGGCCGCGTCCGGAGTGGATCTCGTGGTCCGCTACGTGACCCGCGCTGCGGAGCGCTTCGAGATGCGAAACCGCCTGTTCAAGCGGGTCGTGGATGTGCTCCACAGTCCGTCGGCGCTCCCAAGCGGGGGAGAGGATCCGGCGGAGGGCAATCGGTAGGAATCAGGCCCTAGTCGCCGAGCTGGTCAAGGTCGATCTGCTCGTAATCCTTGCGCTCGATTCCTTCGCGGATCTCTCTGGGCGTCTTGCCGAGCCGGGTCATCTTGTAGGCGTAGGCACCCTCTTTGGCGCAAGTGGAGCAGATTGCGCCGTGCGTGCCTTCGAAACAACTATGGAGGCTGGTGTGTCCCAGAGCCTTGTCGCAGCGGCAATAGCAGGGAAGCTGGTAGAGAACGTTGGGAACCTTTGCCGCTTCCTGATAGACCTTCACCTGCCAGGGATAGTGGAAGTATGGACCGGTGAGCTGATCGCCGGAGAGGATGGGAGGCAGCGCTGTGCCGCGGGCGGGGGCTTCAGGATGGTAGGCGGGGATGTCGTCGGCTGGGTTTGTCCACTGGGCGTACCCGCCGAGGGTGATGAGACCCAAGGCCGCACTGAGAAGCACCTGCTTCATTCGCTGTTCTCCTTGAAGGGGCGTATATGCGTTTCCAAAGGATTATCGTATACCGAAGGACGGTTTTGAGATGGGAGGGTGGGTTGTGGGATCGCTTGTGTTCCTCACTGCAAAAAAAGGCGGCACGAACGGTAAATTGTCCGTGCCGGGAGGCCAGTGACGCAACTTGTACTAAAACTCAACGCCGAACTCAGGAGCCCCGCTCGACTAAATCCGGGTTTTACTGCCTACACAGCATTTGATGCAACTTCTCCGGTCAGGTCACAAAACTTATTTAAGCACCGGCTGGAAGTTCACCGCATCCAAATACTGGATTCAACTTTTAAGAAGTGTACGCGGAATTGAAGCGGCGCACAAGTCTCATTTATTCCAAACCCAAACTAATTTCGAAAGTTGTATTTTTTTGGGCAAAAACTTTCCTTTTTTGGAACCGTAACCGCCAGTACCAGCTCCGACATCTCCTAATAGGTTACTGCTCAATACGATGACTACCGACCCCTCCCAAGACCGGTCAAGCTCTCAAGGAGAAGCCCCGGCACGCGGCTCCGGACCAAAGTTATGGCAGACCGCGCTTTTGCTGGCTGCCTCTGCGGCGTTCGGAGGCCTGACCGTCGCCTTCTGGAACCGGAAAACCCTGGCCGATATGCGAAACCGGACCCCGGAACCTCCCAGGCGTTCCGATGGAAGAGAAGACGATATTTACTGAAGGAAAGTTTCAGGGGGCGATTCGGGCGCAGTGAGTCAAGCGATTGGTTGGGATTTGGACACAGAGGTTCCCCGAGGCGCGCAGGCACCTCGCATCAGGCCAGAAGAGCCTCGATGGCCTCGGCCAGATCGAAATCCCGCTGGGTAAGACCGCCGGCATCATGAGAAACCAGAGCCAGGCGGACCTTGTTGTAGCGGATGTCAATATCCGGGTGATGACCGGCGGCCTCGGCCTTGCCGGCAACGGCATTGACAAAATGCATGGCCGCGACGAAGTCAGGGAACTCGGCGTCGCGCACGATTTCGCCCTCTTCCTCTCTCCATTCACGCAGTAAATTCAGCTTTTCGCGCAGCTCATCTTTACCCAAGATCGGCATTGCACCTCCCCCTCCGGAGTCAAAAGCCCATGCATACTGCTGATTGACCCATCTTAATTGATTAAGTCGTCTCCGGTCTCCACTGTTCCCGCAAAGGATAACGGCGAGAAACGTCCGTGGTTGCTGATCTCCTTTCTGAGGTCTTCCCAGAGGCGATTGGGCATTTCAAGATAAACCTTGACCACTCGCGGGTCAAACTGGGATCCGGCACAGCGCTGGATCTCGTCGCGAGCGGCGTCGAAGCTTCTTGCCTGGCGGTAGGGGCGGTCGGAGGTGATGGCGTCGAGAGTGTCGGCGACGGCGAAGATGCGCGCGCCGAGGGGAATCTGGTCACCGACGAGTCCGCGGGGGTATCCGCTGCCGTCGTAATGCTCCTGGTGGCTGTAAACGATTTCGGCGGCGTCGTGGAGGAAGGGAATCTTGCGCAGCATTTGATAACCGCGTGCGCAATGCTCCCGCATCATGGCCTGCTCCTGCCCCTCGAGCCTGCCTGCCTTTAGAAGGATGGCGTCGGGAATGGCCATTTTGCCAATGTCATGGAGGAATGCGCCGCGGGCCATGGTGCGAATCTGCTCGGGAGGGACCTCCATGGCGCGGGACAGGGCGATGGTGTATGCGGTTACACGCTTGGAGTGGCCTTCCGTCTCGGCATCGCGGAGGTCGAGGGCATCGCCCAGGGCCTCAAGGGTGATGTCGTAGGAGCGTTCGAGGTCGGTCATGGCGTGGCGCAGCATCTCGGTACGCGCGGTGACCAGCTGTTCGAGGTTGTAGCGATAAATGGAGTTCTGCTGAACGAGACGGCGGTACTCGAGGGCGCGCTTGACGGTGGCCAGAAGCTGCTCGCGCTCGAAGGGCTTGAGCAGGTAGTCGTATGCGCCGTTGCGCATGGCGGTGATGGCCACGCTGATATCGTGGATAGCCGTAACCATGACCATCGGGGTGTCCGGTTGGACTTCACGGACGCGCTCCAGCAGTCCGATGCCATCCAGGCCGTTCATCATGATGTCGGACAGGATGAGGTCATAGGGTGGATCGTTCACCAGGCGCTGAATGGCTTCGAGTCCGTTTGAGGCCAAAACGGGGGAGTAGCTCGACTTCTCCAGCATGGCGGCCATTACAGTCCGCACATATGGCTCATCATCAACAACCAGGATTCGTTCCGACGCCATGATTCTCCGCGGCTAGATCGTTCGTCCGATTAGGGATTCGGCATTCTGCCGCCCTGCCCGTGGGTTGGCAAACAGCCGTACTGCTTTTTGGTGCGACAGGCAGAAAGCGAAAGGCTATGGTTTATCCACAGCGTCTCGTGGGCCCGGAAGTCTCGTGGGCCTGTAATTCGAGTCGAAGGCTGAACAACTCATGCGCTGTTTGATGCTTCAAAGGTATATCGTTCTTCAATATCGGCAAAGCGCGAAATTCAATCTTAACCTGCTTCACTTCCTAAAGTAACCATTGCTATACTCGTTTATCAGAGGCAAACTTGTTCGATCTGAAGGGTATTGTCCACGACAACGCGATCAAGGTGGTGGCCTCGCGGCAGGCGAAGGATCAAGCCTCCGATGTGCAGCGTGACGTCTACGACAGCCATCGGCATCGTGTGTTTTCTCTTGCCTTCTATATGACAGGCAATGAGTTAGACGCCGAAAATATTCTTGCGGGAACTTTCATTACAGCCTTTCGAGAACAGAGCGTACCGCAGGCCGAGCATGTGGATGCAGCCCTGATTGGCGAGCTTCGGCAGCGCTTTCCGCTGGGTGCGAATGAGGCGGTCGCAGATGTGAAGGCGGTCTCCGGCGCGCATGCCGATCTGGCCGGAAGAAATGTCCGGCGCACCGATCTCGAAGAGGCGATCCAGACTCTGCCGGCGACCGAGCGGCTGCTTTTCCTGATGCGGGATGTCGAAGGATACTCTCCAGCCGCGATTGCTCAGCTTCTGGATATGCCGGAGTCGAAGGTGCAGCGCGGACTCTTCTCAGCGCGGATTCGGCTGCGGGGAGCGCTGGCGTCAGCGCAGGCCGACCGGCAGCAGGCCGCGTAGCTTTCTTTCCGAAGCGATTGTTTTCTCTGCGGGAATCCGTTCCGGGGTTCGCGCTCAGGATTTGGAGAGCTTTGCCTTGCGGCTTTTGGCCCAGTCGGGCTTGATGACCTGACGGGCACGGCCGAGTGCCAGAGCATTTTCCGGCACATCTTCAGTGATGGATGAGCCAGCGGCGATATATGACCCGTTGCCGATCACGACGGGGGCCACCAGCGTCGAATCGCTGCCGACGAAGACTCCGTCGCCGATGAGCGTGCGGTGTTTGTTCACGCCATCGTAGTTGCAGGTGATGGTGCCCGCGCCGATGTTGACGCCGCTGCCGATCTCGGCATCTCCGAGGTAGGTGAGGTGGTTGGCCTTCGATCCTTTTCCCAGCTTGATCTTTTTGGTTTCGACGAAATTGCCCACGTGCGCACCTTCGCCGATCTCACTTTCCGGCCTGATGTGGGTGAAGGGTCCGATCAGCGCGCCGGTGGCGATGCGGGAGCCGGTGATGACGCAGCCTTGGCGGACAAGAACGCCGTCGGCGAGCGCGGAGTTCTCGATCACGGAATAGGAGCGGATGCGGCAATCCTCGCCTATCCTCGTTTCGCCGAGTAATTGCACGAAGGGCTCGATGACGGTGTCCGGGCCGACCTCAACGGAGGAGTCGATCACGGTGGTTTCCGGGCGGAGGATGGTCACGCCTTGCGCCATCAGCGTGCGCGCGGTGTCGAGGCGAAGTTCGCGGTCGAGGTCCATCATCTCGGCGATGGTATTCGCGCCAAGCACTTCAACGGGGTTCGGAGCCTCCAGCGCGACGACACGCTCGCCAGCGGCGACGAGGAGTCCGGCCATGTCGGTGAGGTAGTACTCGCCGTGTGCGTTGTCGGTCTTGAGAGAAGAGATATTCGCGAAGAGCGGCTCTGTCCTGAATCCGTAGATGCCGGAGTTGATCTCACGCACGCCGCGCTGCTCGGGGGTGAGGGCTTTCTGCTCGACGATCGCGGAGACTTCGGGCGAGGCCGGCGATTTGCGCAACACGCGTCCGTAGCCGCTGGGGTCTGCGGGCGCGGCGGTGAGGATGGTCATGGCAGCGCGCTGCTCGATGTGGAAGTCGCGCAGGCGGGCGATGGTTTCCGACTTGAGGAGCGGTACGTCTCCGGAGAGCACGAGCAGCTGATCGTATTCGGCGACGGCCTGCTGGGCGATCTGGATGGCATGTCCGGTGCCGCGCTGCTCTTCCTGATGGATGAAGCGCACGCCGGCGTCCTTCACGGCAGCCTCGACGGCGGCGGCCTGATGCCCGACGACAACGTGGATGTCAGAGGGCTGGACGATCTGGCGAGCGCTGTCGATGACGTGGCGGAGCAGCGCCTTGCCGCCGATTTCATGGAGCACTTTGGCGCGCTTGGACTTGAGGCGTGTGCCTTTGCCTCCAGCCATGATGACGATCGCGAGCTTCATAGAGACAGGGTACTAAAAGCCAGGGATTAGGGGTCAGGGATCAAGGATTAGAAGATCCGTAGCTAATCGCTAAGGGCTAATCGCTAATCGCCTTTCACTGCTGCATGCCTGGAGGCATGGGGATCTTGATGTCGATAGGATGCACGGGGCCGAGCTTGAGGTCGGTCAGCGGTGTCCCGAATTGCGATTGATTGCCGACCACGAGAACCGCGAGCTTCGACGGGTCGATGTACTTGTTCGCGACGCGTTCGAGATCGGGGAGGGTCACGGCTTCGACGCCCGCCCGGTATTTGTCGAGAAAGTCGGACGGGTAGCCGTAGAACTCGAGTGTGACGGCCTCGGTGAGCACCTTCTCCTTGCTGTCGTAGTGAAAGATGAAAGAGTTGAGCACCTGGTCCTTGGCGCGCCGGAGTTCCACGTCAGTAAAAGGCTCGGTCTTCAGCTTGTCGATCTCATCAAGCATGGCTTTGGTCGCTTTTACGGTGCTCTCGCTTTTGGTGGAAGCGGCGGTGTAGAAGATTCCCGGATGATCGTAGGATGCGCCGTAGGCCCCGTCGACCGAGTAGGCGAGGCCTTGCTTCGTGCGCACGTCCTGGAAGAGGCGCGAACCGAAGCCTCCGGAGAAGATTTCGTTCATCATCACCAGTGCGTAGTAATCGGGGTTGCTGCGCTCCGTGCCGAGTCCGACGATCCAGACGTTGCTCTGGTTCACATCGTCTTTATTGATGAAGTAAACGCCGGGAGTGGGTCCGGGAAAGTCTCCGGAGGGTTTGGGCCATGCAGCGCCACGTGGCAGACTCTCGAAGGTGTCGCGGAGTTTCTTCTCCATCGCGGCGGAGTCGAAGTCGCCTTCGACGGCGATGATGGTGTTGTTGGGGACGACGGTCTTCGCGTGCCAGGCTTTCAGGTCGTCGACGGTCACCGACATCACAGTCGCGATCTCAGGCTGGCGCGCATAGGGACTGTTCTTGCCATAGGCGAGCATGGCCGCCTCACGCTCGGCGATTCCCGCAGCGTCGTCGTTGCGGCGGATGATGCCCGCGATAGCTTGTTCTTTGGCCAGCTTGAGCTTTTCGTCGCTGAAGGCCGGATGCTCGAGCAGATCGACGGCGATAGAGAAGACCTGGTCTTCGTCTTTGGTGAGGCACGACCAGCTGACGGCGGTGGAATCGACGTCGCCGCCGGTTTCGACGTTGGCGGCTTTGGCTTCGAGGATGTCGTCGAGCTTGTCGCCGTTGGTGGAGGTTGTGCCGCTGGTCCGCCATGCTTCGCCGTAGAGGCCGATGAGGCCGGTCTTGGCGGCGGGCACGTCACGCGCTCCGCCGCGCATGTTGATGGAACCGTTGATGAAGGGCAGCTCGTGGTCTTCTTCCAGAAGGATCACGAGGCCGTTCTTCAGCTCTACGCGCTTCGGCGGCACAGGGTGGAATGCGGGCAGCGGAGGAATGGGAATTTTCGTCCAGGGCTGGGCCTGCGACGGGGGTGCAGTCGCGGCCGACTGTGGAAAGGCACCGCTTGCGAAGACGAGCGCCGTCATTGTGGCGAGCATCAGGATGGCGGCCTTCAATGGTCGGGGAGAGGGTCTGCCGGAGCGGCGCACGGTGAGCAGAAGAGCTAAGCGAGTCCTCTTCATTGCGCACCTCCCTTGGGCGCGGCGGGCGCGGGTGGAGAGGTTGGGCCTGCTTCAGGGCCTGCTTCAGATCCTGCTTCAGATCCAGGCGGAGTGAACTCGATCATCGCGTAGGTACGGTTGTTCTCGACGAATACCTTGTTCGCGACACGCCGGATGTCGGCCTTGGTGACGGCGTCGATCTTCTGCAACTGGTTGAAGAGCTCGCGCCAGTCGCCGTAGCGCAGCTGGTAGATGGCCAGCTGCTCGGCGATCCCCTGGTTTTCGCCGAGTCCGCGCAGCAGATCGGCCCGGGCGCGAGTCTTGAACATGGCGAGCTCTTCGTCGGTCACGTCGGTGGTCTTCAATTTGTCGATCTCTTTATGAATGGCGGTGCGAAGCTCCTGCGGCGTGTGGCCCTGGTTGGGAATAGCCGCGAAGGCGAAGAGGCCGGGATACTTGTCGCCGGGGAATCCACTGAAGCCTTCGGCAGCGGCTGCGATCTGCTGATCGCGCACCAGCGAGCGGTAGAGGCGCGAGGTGCGGCCATTCGAGAAGATGTCCTGAATGGCGTCGTAGACGGCGTCATCGGGATCGCGATAGTCGGGGCGGTGATACCCCTCGAGATACACAGGCTGTGTGGCCTCGCGGATAATGACGGATTTCTCCGCTGTCTGCGGCGGCTCAACGGTGGTCATCTCCTCTGGCTTAGGGCCGGCGGGAATCGCGCCAAAATATTTCTCGAGGACCGGCATCACTTCGGTGGTCTTCACGTCGCCGACGACGGCGATGACGATGTTGGCGGGCACATAGTACTTCTTGTGGAAGGCCTCGGCTTCGGTCGCGGTGATCTGGCTCAGCTCGCTTGCCCAGCCGACATTGGGCCGGTGGTAGGGATGGGCGACATAAGCAGCGGCGAGAAACTGCTCCTCGAGGCGGCCGATGGGGTTGGAATCGACGCGCATGCGGCGCTCCTCCATGACCACGTCGCGCTCCTTGTAAAACTCGCGCGGCACGGGATTGGCAATGCGGTCGCTTTCCATGTAGGCCCATAGCTCAAAGCGATTCTCGGGCATGCTCCAGAAGTATTGCGTGTCGTCGAGGCTGGTCTGCGCGTTGAGGCCTGAGGCTCCGTTGGACTCGGCGATCTCGGTGAACTGGTTCGGGATGACGTACTGCTCTGCATCCTTCTGCGCCGCGACGAAGGCTTCGTGCAATTGCTTGAGCTTCGCGGGATCCTGCCCGACGCGCTTGCGGAACTCGGCGTCGTAGGCGGCGTAGGCGGCCTCGACCTTGTCGAGCGCGACTTTCTCAGCGGCATAGTCGGTGGTGCCGATATCCTTCGTGCCCTTGAAGGCAAGGTGCTCGAACATGTGCGCGAGTCCGGATTCGCCGCCGGGATCGTTGGCGTCGCCCGCATCGACGATGGTGAAGTAGGAGAAGACGGGCGCCTCGGGCCGTTCGCATACGATCAGCGTGAGGCCATTGGGGAGGACTTTGACAGTAACCCGCTTTTCGAAATCTGCGAGGAAATGGGCGGGGCTGGCCGTTTCCTGGGCCCAAGCCTTGCCAGACGGGTGGGCGGCGATTGCCAGACAGAGTCCCAGCGCGACACAGCGCCCGACAGAGATCAATTTCATGGAACCTCGAGAAAAATCAGAGTGAGCCACGCAGGTGCAAGCGCGGACACAGGTTTGACGCTAACTGGAGGCTTTCGGAGTGTCAAACCTGACGTGGGGTGCTGCCGAAGGCCAGGCGCACGCGCGACAGACTGAAATACACGAGCCACCACACGCCGATGAGCGCCAGCAGAGCGTCGAGTACGGCGATCTCAAGCAGGATGGCGGAGACATTAATTGCGCCCGGCCCCGAAGGCATCATCATGGAGAAGCCGGCCCGGGTGCGCAGGACCAGCAGGCCTACGCTCTGCAAGCCGAAGAAGCAGAGATCGAGCGCGCCCAGGGCGAGGATGGAAAAGCGCGCCCAGGGCTTGAGCTTGAAGAGGCCGACAACTGTCCAGATGCCCCATAGCAGCAGGAGCAGCATGAGGATATCGAAGCAGATAACGAAGAGCTTGACGGTGGGAATGGGCGGAATGATGGGATGGCGCGTGAAGAAGAGGGCTGCGATCGAGCCGGCGGCGAAAAGCGCTCCTACGGCTGTCATCAGCGCCAGTACGATGGCCGCGAGGCTGATTCCTACCGGTTTGTTTGTCGATTCTGCAGACATCTCCATTGCCCCGGGTGCGCGCCCTCGCCATAGCTTAACCGCAAGACGGCTTTTCGGCATCGGGAAAATTCTGAGCAGTCCGGTTTGGCTCCAAAGAATCCACACCTCACTGTTTTTTTGACTCCAGCGCAGAATAGTCCACGACGTATGCGACAAGACCCTGGCGAGGCGTCATCTTTGAATATCCTGCCTGGAGCTGCTGGTAGTAGTGATCGAGTGAGAAATCGAAGTCGTTCGACGGGTCCTTGTCGACCAGCTCCAAGTCCACATCGTCCATGGTTAGCTTGCCGAACTTCATTCGTCCGCCGTGGAAGTAGATGTAGTTCTTCGCGGCCTCCGGCGGCTGCGCCAGCGCGGCGTCCGGGGGTCCGAAGACCTGCACCATTGAATCGCCGTCGATTCTCACAGCGGTAAGCTTGCCGGCGACACGCGGTGGTGGAAACAGAGCCGCGATGGGGAGAATAATGTCGTCGCCTTCGATATGAAAGCGCGATTGCTTTCCGGGCTGAGCGACGCTGGATAACTTGATGCCCATGGCATCGAGGAAGCCCTTCTTCAGAATGCCTGCCACTTTCAGCTCTGTGAAGCGAAGGCGCAGGTCGCTGTCATCGGCGATCGAGATAGCAGCCTTTCCCTCAAAAGGCAGATCGATACCCTTGTGCAACTGGCCTTTGACGTTGACCACGCCGCCGTCGAAGTTCACCGTCATATTTTTGAGAGGAGCCTTGGCGTGAGGGAAAAGGTATTCGTTGAGCAGCGCCGAGAGGTCGGTCGCCTTCAGGCGGGTTTCGCCGGAGAGAATCTGCAGGGTAAAAGACTTCTTGTTGTCGAGAACGATCATCTGCCCGGCCCTGGGAATCATCCAGGTGTCCAGCCGCGTGACGGTCAGCATAACCTTGTCGAGGACGTGGAACTGGGCGTTCTCGACCTGCATGCGGACAGCGCCCGGCACCGGCTGCTTAGCGGGAGCGGTCGCGGAGACTGCCACTTCGCTGGACAAAAGGAGCGTAAGGACTAACAGGAGGATGGATTTCATGGACAAGGCTCTCCGCCGGGTCGCTACAGACAGATGAGTTAGATGCGCGCTGGATTCTGAGTCCGCGCCAGGGAACTACTTTTCCTTTTCCAACTCCACTACCATAACCTCGATGGGCTCGGCGCCGGCGTTCACGTCGGCATGCATTGTTCCGGGTGGGTTCGCGGGCAGCCAGTAAGCCTTTCCTGTTTCCCAGATATGCGATTCCTGGGTTCCGCTCTGGTCGACGATCTTCATGGTGCCGCCTTTGAGGGCGATGATCACGCGGGGATGATCGTGGCGGTGCATCGTCAGCGGCTGATTGGGGAGAACGACGGACCTCCAGACCTTCACGTCATCGTTTTCAAACTGGGGAAAGCGCTGCGTCTGGGACAGGCTCTGCTGGGAATGGATCACGCCGGACGCCGCGAGCAGAAGGACGGACAGGATCACGATGGCAATGCGATGCGTCAACAGGCTCGTCGATAGACGTTGCATGGGATGTCTCCGGTGCGCGAATTGTAGCATCGGCGTATCGATCGCGAGACCGGAAGGCCATCGCTTGACCCTTGTGTGCGACGCTCAGTATTCTGCCTCCGGATTCGTCAGGTGCTACCGGCGCGAGACGGCGTGCATCGTTTGATAACGAGAGCAGGAAATCGAGGGAAGAAGATGAGCACCGCTGTTGCCGAAGAAATTCCAGTCCACACCGTTACGCCGCTGCTGCGCCGTGCAGCCGTGCTGGGAGCGGGCGCGATGGGCTCGCGTATTGCCGCGCACCTGGCGAATGCGGGCGTGCCGGTGTTGCTGCTCGATATTGTTCCGCCGGGGAGTTCCGATGCGGAGGCGCGCAGCGGCATCGCCACGGGTGCGATTGGCGCGCTACTCAAGGCGAAGCCGGCGGCGTTCTACGATACTGCTTCGGCGCGGCTGATCACGCCGGGAAACTTCGAAGACGATCTTGCCGGGCTGAAAGACTGCGATTGGATCGTCGAGGCAGTCACGGAAGACCTGGCGATCAAGCAGGCGCTGCTCGCGAAAATTGCGCCGCATGTTGGGGCGAGTTCGATTGTGACGACCAACACGAGCGGACTGCCGGTCGCGTCGATCGCAGCGACGATGACGCCGGAGTTCCGACGGCGCTGGTTCGGAACACACTTCTTCAATCCGCCGCGCTACATGCGCTTGTTGGAGATTATTCCGACGAAGGAGAGCGATCCGGCGGTGGTGAATACGATTGCCGAATTCGCAGACCGCAGGCTGGGCAAGGCGATTGTGTATGCGCGCGATACGCCGAACTTCATCGCGAACCGCATCGGGGTCTTCTCCATGTTGACGGCGGTACAGCTGATGCAGGAGCAGAAGCTGACGATTGAAGACGTGGATGCGCTGACCGGTTCGGTGATCGGCTGGCCGCGGACGGGGACGTTTCGGCTGGCCGACATGGTGGGCATCGATGTGCTCGCGCATGTGGCGAGGAACTTCTCCGAATCGCGCGGCAGTGATGCGAGTGCGACGACTCTGCCGGGGTTTATTGAAAAGATGCTGGAGCGTCGTTGGCTGGGAGATAAGACTGGCCAGGGTTTCTATAAGAAAGATCCGGAGGCGAAGGATCCGAAGAATAATCGGCTGGCGCTCGACTGGCACACGCTTGAATACAGGCCCGCCGGGCGGCCTAAGTTTCCATCGATCGAGATGGCCAAGAACGCGGAGTCGCTGCCGGAGCGGCTGCGGCTGGTGCTGAGCGGCGATGTGAAGAAGGACAAGGCCGCTGCATTTCTCTTTCCGTTGCTGACGGGGATCTGGAATTACGCGGCAGATACGCTGCCGGAGATTGCCGACTCGCCGGCTTCTGTCGATCGCGCCATGCGTACGGGATTCAACTGGGAGCTGGGGCCCTTCGAGATGTGGGATGCAGCCGGTGTAGCCGATACAGTGGACCGGATGCGCGCTATCGGTTTGCACGTGAGTCCGTTGGCGAAAGCACTGGTCGAATCGGGGAAGACATCGTGGTATGAAGACGGTGCACATGGTCGCAGCGTCTATGAGCCGGAATCCGGCGGCTATAAGAAGATTGAACAGCCGGAAGGTATTGCCACCGCGGCGAGCTTCCGGCGGACGAATAAGGTTGTTCGCAGGAATGCGGGATGTTCGCTTATCGATATTGGCGAAGGCATCGCGCTGCTCGAACTGCACTCGAAGAAGAACGCTATCGGCGACGACATTGTGTCGATGATTACGCAGACGCTGAATCCCGCGAGCGAGCACGTGCGTAATTTTCGCGGCTTTGTTATCAGTGGAGACGCGAACGATTTTTCGGTCGGCGCGAATCTGATGCAGCTTCTGCTCGGCATTCAGGAAGGCGAATGGGACGAGGTCGACATGGCCGTGCGGGCCTTCCAGCGGATGACGGCGTCGATCAAATTCTGTCCGCGGCCGGTTGTCGCGGCGCCGTTCAATCTCTGCCTGGGAGGAGGGACGGAAATCTCTCTGCATGCCGCACGTCGCCAGCCGCACGCTGAGCTCTATATGGGTTTGGTCGAAACAAGCGTGGGACTGGTGCCGGGCGGAGGCGGCACGAAAGAGATGGCGCTGCATGCCATTGATGCGGCGCGCGCTTCGTCGGGTATTGACTACGGCGCTGCACCTGCCCGTTTCGCCCTGTCCGCCGACCTGCAGGATGCGCTGCGGCAGCGCTTTGAGACGATTGCCATGTCAAAGGTGTCGACTTCTGCCGCGGAGGCGCGCGGGCTTGACCTGCTGGCGCCAGCGGACCAGATCACCGTGAACCGGGAGCGTCTGCTGCTCGATGCGCGCGAGGCTGCGATTTATCTGGCTGAAACCGGATATATGGCGCCGGCTCAGCGTACGGTCGCTGTTCCCGGAGAAGCTGTGTTGCCCACTCTCAAGCTGGGAATTCACCTGATGCGCCAGGCCGAGTACATCAGCGATCACGATGTGAAGGTGGCGACGCATGTGGCGCGCATTCTGTGCGGCGGTTCGCTGACGCCGGGATCGCTGGTGACGGAGCAGTATCTGCTCGACCTGGAGCGCGAGTCGTTTCTGTCGCTGTGCGGAGAGCGGAAGACACAGGAGCGTATCGCATACACCCTGCAGACGGGAAAGCCGCTGAGGAATTAGCGTCGGCGAGAGGCTCTGGCTTCGATGAATTTTCGCGCAGCTACCGTAATCGCAAGCATCGCGCTTATCGTCGGTGCATGCGGCCCGTTGCGCACGCTGGCGCAGTCAGACCGGTCGAACGAGCAGGTTGAAACCGGGCGCGTGCGGCTGCCCAGCGGGGCCGATGTGGTTTATCGGATTCGATTGCTGCCGCTGTCGTCCTTTCCGGCATTGCCCGCGATCGTTGCGATGCAGCTTGACGAGCGAAAGTGCATGGTTCCGCAGACATACGAGGCGCGTACGCCTGAGAATGTGGTGCGCGCGTCGCTGGAACGAAAGGGAAGCGATGACTGGGCGGTTCTGTGTTCGGTGAACGGAGCGACGACGCTTTATGTGTTCTTTCAGTCAGAGTTCGCGAATCCGATGGCCCTGCGCCGCCAGCGCGACACGGAATGGCTCGGCTCGGAGGTGCTGGGAGCGTACGGATCGGCGTGGGGCATTTCGCGGCGGAGTGCATCGCAGATTCACCTGGCGGGCGGTGCCGGAAATGTGGGCATCGATCACGACGGCATCGAAGACGCATTTGTCGAGAAATCTTCCACTACACATTATTTTCAGAACGGTTCGTGGACGTCCGTCGAAGGGTCCAACTAGCCGCATCGGTTAAAGCTCGCGCCGCTGCGTATCATCAGGAGCTACGGGGAATTCGTTATGACTGAAGTATTCATCGCCGCCGCCGTTCGCACCGCAGTGGGCAAGGCTCCCAAGGGCACGCTGGCCACCACCCGGCCAGACGACCTTGCTGCAACCGCCATTCAGGGTGCGCTCGACCGCGTGCCTGCGCTCGATACGAAAGAGATTGAAGACGTGATCCTCGGCTGCGCGATGCCGGAGGCGGAGCAGGGAACCAACGTTGCCCGAATCGCCAGCCTGCGCGCGGGGCTTCCGGTCGAAGTGTCGGCGATGACGATCAACCGCTTCTGCTCGTCGGGCCTGCAGGCGATTGCGCTGGCGGCGGACTCGATCCGAGCAGGCCGCGCGCACGTCGTTCTTGCCGGCGGAACGGAGTCGATGAGCATGGTTCCATTGGGCGGCAATAAGCTGAGCGCGAATCCATGGCTGATGGAGAACTATGCGGATTCATATCTTTCGATGGGGCTGACGGCGGAGAACCTGGCGAAGAAGTATGGAATCACCCGCGAACAGGCTGACGAGTTTGCGCTGGCCAGCCATCAGAAGGCGCTGGCGGCAATTGGATCGGGCAGGTTCGACGAGGAGATTGTGCCTGTAACGGTGACAAATATCACGCCGAACGGCAAACCTTCGAAACCCGATGTGAAGAGATCGGAGTTTGCCACGGATGAGGGTCCGCGGGCGGATACTTCTCCTGAAGCCCTGGCGAAATTGAAGCCGGTCTTTCATGCGAAGGGCACGGTGACGGCGGGGAATTCATCGCAGACATCGGATGGGGCTGCGGCTGCGGTCGTCATTTCCGAACAGCGCGCGAAGGAGTTGGGTGTTCAGCCGCTGGGACGCTTTATCAGCTTTGCGACGGCGGGATGTCCGCCGGAGATCATGGGCATCGGCCCGGTATACGCGATCCCCAAGGCGCTGAAGCTTGCCGGACTGACACTCGAGCAGATTGACCTGATCGAGCTGAACGAAGCATTTGCAGCGCAAGCGCTGGCCGTGATCCAGCAGGCGGGGCTCAATCCGGCGAAGGTCAACGTCAATGGCGGAGCCATCGCGCTGGGGCATCCTCTCGGCTGCACCGGGGCGAAGCTCACGGCGACGATCCTGCACGAACTCAGGCGTCGCAAACTGCGCTACGGACTGGTGACGATGTGCGTGGGCGGCGGGATGGGTGCTGCTGGGGTGTTTGAGAGCCTGAATTAAGGGATGTCCAATCATCATGCAAGACCGAGTCAACGCGGAAAACGCAAAGAGATGCTGGTTCCTGCTGTTGCCATAACTTCAGTTGTTCTTGCGCTGATCGCTGTCCCGTTTTATCAGCGTTACTTGAAGAGCCGCATCGATTTGTCTCACCCGTCGGTGGCGGGGACGGTTATTGAGACACGGATCACCGTGGTTGGAACACAACCTCAAACATACAGGTCCGGCATCATCGAGTATCGCGTAGAAGCTCACGTAACATATGACCTGGGCGGCGTTCATCATGATGCATGGGTGCCTGCATCCAACGTTGGAGCAGACAGGGCCTATCTTGCATTCTGGCTTTCGCTGAAGAAGAGCAAGCAGGCTCTTATTTATTGGAATCCGCGGAACCCGGCCGATGTTCAGGCGGTACTGAACTAAGCTGTCAGTGCAGCTTCGCCATTGTGACACCTAATGTGTCACAATGTTTCTTATGGAAGTGACGATGAGCATGCGCGAGCTCCGCGACACACGCAAGTTGCAGTCCCTGCTACGAGCGGGGAAATCTATCGAGCTTCGCTACCGAAGTCATGTCATCGCGCGTATTACGCCTGAACCCCCGCCGGAAAAGATAAAAGAGAGCGATTGGCCGGACTTCGAGGCGCGCCGGCGGAAGATCTTTGGGGACCGCGACTTAAGTGCCGTGGAAGACTTCCTTAAGGACCGCCACCGCGATTGAGCGTCTACGCCGACACAAGCTTCATCGTATCGATCTACTTTACCGACACTCATTCGCTGGAAGCAGATCGCCTCTTTAAGACTAGCCCAGGACTTTTTTGTACGCCTTTGCATCTGGTGGAATTTGCCCATTCGATAGAGCAGAATGTCTTCCGGCGCAGGATCTCGGTCCGGAATGCAAGGCAGATTCATCTCGATTTTGAAATGGATCGTCGGGCAGGACTCTGGCGTGAAGTGAGCCATCCTGACCTTGCGTTCGCGGTCTCCGTTGATCTTGCACGGAACTACACCGCAACGATTGGGACGCGCACCCTGGACACGCTGCATGTCGCGTCAGCCCTCGAACTCAAGGCCATGCGGTTCTGGACCTTCGATGATCGTCAGGCGAAGCTGGCGAAGGCCGTGGGCTTGAAGGTTTCCTGAGGGCATCGCTGCCGATTATCCTGGCGTCACCGAAACGGCGTACCATATCCCGTTGCAGCAGCAACGAGGAGTGAATTACATACATGGCCACCACCCTTGCGCCATCCCCAACTGTTACCGGCGGCAGTTTTCTGTTGAATGAAGCCGATCTTGCCAGCACTTTTACACCCGAAGACTTTACTGATGAGCAGCGGCAAATCGCTTCGACCGCGGCGGAGTTCGCTGCGAACGAAGTGCTGCCCGCTGCCGATGATATCGAGGCCAAGCATTTCGATGTGACGCGCGGACTGCTGAAGAAGGCCGGCGACCTGGGCCTGATGGCGGTCGATATTCCAGAAGAGTACGGCGGCCTGGCGATGGACAAGGTCACGTCGGCGATCATTGCGGACCGCATGTCAGTGCTGGCCAGCTTCAGCGTGGCTTTCAGTGCCCATGTCGGCATCGGTACGCTGCCGATCGTGTGGTACGGGACGGCTGAGCAGAAGGAGAAATATCTGCCCCGCCTTGCGAGTGGCGAATGGATCGCCGCCTATGCGCTGTCCGAGGCATCGTCGGGCTCTGACGCGATGAACATTCGCGCGCGTGCGGTTCGCGACAGGGACCACTATGTGCTCAACGGCGAGAAGATGTGGATCACCAACGCGGGGTTCGCGGATCTGTATACGGTCTTCGCGAAGATCGCAGATCCGGCTGATCCCGATCCGGCGAAAGCGAAAATGTCGGCGTTTCTCATTGAGCGCGAGACACCTGGCCTGACGGTGGGCGCGGAGGAGCACAAGCTTGGCATTCGAGGATCGTCGACCTGCCCGCTCATCCTGAACGACTGCCGCATTCCTGCCGAAAATCTCCTCGGCGAGGCAGGCAAAGGGCATCACATCGCATTCAACATTCTTAACATCGGGCGATTCAAGCTGGGAGCCGCGTGTGTCGGCGGTTCGCGCACATCGCTGGCCAATGCGATTCACTATGCGAAGGAGCGCAGGGCGTTCGGCAAGTCGATCTCGGAGTTCGGGCTGATCCAGCAGAAGATTTCCGATTCGGTCACGCGGATTTATGTCGGGGAATCGATGGCCTACCGGACTATCGGCGCGATTGACGCAGCGCTGGCTGCGATTCCCGAGAGCGACGCGCACAACTCGCGCGAGATTCAGAAGCGCATCGAAGAGTACGCCGTCGAGTGCTCGATCCTGAAGGTGTGGGGATCGGAGATGCTGGACGCTATCGTCGATCACACGCTGCAGATTTATGCCGGCTACGGATATGTTGAGGAGTATCCGGCGGAGCGGGCGTATCGCGACTCGCGCATCAACCGCATCTTTGAAGGCACCAACGAGATCAACCGTCTTATCATCACGGGCTTCCTGATGAAGCGCGCGATGAGCGGACAGCTTCCGCTGCTGGCGGCGATCAAGCAGCTTATGGAGGAGCTAATGTCTCCGCCATCGTTTGGGGATGGTGACGGCGCCGACGATCCGCTGGCGCGCGAGGCGCAGATGCTGGCGAATGCGAAGAAGCTGGCGCTCTTTGCCTCGGGCTCGGCGAGCCAGAAGTACATGAACGGGCTGGTCGATCAGCAGGAGGTGATGGCTGCGCTGGCGGATATCATCCTTGAGGTCTACGCCTTTGACTCGGCGCTGGCGCGGGCGAAGAAGCTTGCGGCGGCGAAATCCGCGAACGCAGCGCTGGCTGCGGATATGACGCGGCTCTATGCGACGACAGCATTTCACATCATTGAGTCGGCGGCGAGGCAGGTGATTGCCGCCGTTGCTGAAGGCGATATGCTGCGGACGCAGCTGGCGATTTACCGGCGCCTGGTGAAGCATGAGCCTGCGGACACGATCTCGCTGAGCCGGAGCATCGCGCGTGCGGCGATCGACAAGGGACGGTATCCGATTTAGGAGATCTGGTCTAGAAGATCGGGCCTCAGGGCAGCGCAAACGCCACGTACTCTCCGCGTGCAGGTTTATTATCTCTGCCGCCTGCAGCGGCGATCACCACATACTGCTTGCCGTTGACCATGTACGTGGCCGGCGTGGCAAGACCGGCGAAGGGAAGTGTTGTCTCCCATAGCAGCTTCCCGGTGCGGCTGTCGAATGCGCGGAATTTCTTATCGAAGATGGTCGCGCCGATAAAGAGCACGCCTCCAGCAGTGACGATGGGACCGCCGTAATTCTCCGTGCCGGTGTTGGCCATGCCATGCGCGGCAAGTTCGGGGTAATAGCCGAGAGGGATCTTCCAGAGATACTCGCCGGTGTTCAGGTCGATGGCGTTGAGCGTACCCCAGGGCGGAGCGACGGCGGGGTATCCGTCGGGGTCATAGAACTTGCGGTAGCCGGTGAAGCGATAACGCATCTCGGATGAATCGGGGCGGGAGAAATCGCTCTCGGAGACGGCGATTCTCCCTTGAGTCATTTCCTGTTTGTCGCTCGCCGGGGCAGGCGCCGGTTCAGCTTCTTTGCCGGTACGGAGATACGCAAGCAGCGCATCGAGCTCGGCATTCTGGAGGCTGGGGAAGCCCGGCATGCGGCCAGCGCCGCGATGGATGGTGTCCATCATCTGTGCCGTTGTCATGCGCTTGTCGACGTCGATCAGCGAAGGAAATGAGGGCGGATCTCCGGCGCGATTGTCGCCATGGCAGACGGCGCACTGGTTTTGATAAATGCTCTCACCGGGGCCGACGGCCTTGTTCTCAACGAGACCGCCGGTCCAGGCGATGTCGTTGGCGTTAACGTAAATCACGCCGGTAGTTGGGTCGACCGCGGGTCCGCCCCACTCGGCTCCTCCATCAAAGCCTGGGAAGACCACGGTCTGCTTTCCTACGCTCAGCGGAACGAACTGGCCTTCGCTGCGGAAAGTGTGGAACTGCTTGAGTGCCCAGGCATGGGCTTCGGGGGTGCGCTGGGTGAGCATGTCTTCGGTGAGGAGCTGGCGCGCGAAGGGTGCGGGCTTTGTGGGCAGGGGCTGCGTTGGAGAAGCCGCTTCGCCGGGAACCGTGCTGGCCGGGTATTTCTCCTCCTCGATCGGAAAAAGCGGCTTGCCATTCGTACGGTCGAAGAGAAAGACCCATCCCTGCTTCGAGGTTTGTGCAACGGCGTCGATTCGTTTGCCGTTACGCGTGACGGTGACCAGCGCCGGAGGCGAAGGGAAATCGCGATCCCAGATATCGTGATGCACTCCCTGGAAGGACCAGATGCGCTTTCCGGTCGCAGCATCGAGCGCAATCAGCGAGTCGGCGAAGAGGTCGTCGCCAACGCGGTCTCCTCCATAGAAGTCGAAGACCGCCGAGCCGGTGGGCACGTAGACGATGCCGCGCGACTCATCGACAGACATGCCAGCCCAGTTGTTGGCTGCCCCCATGTGCTCCCACACGGCCGGGGGCCAGGTGATATAGCCGAACTCACCGGGATGCGGGATGGTGTGAAAGCTCCAGCGCAGCCTCCCGGTGCGAACGTCATAGGCGCGGATGTCTCCGGGCGGCGCAGGTGGAGTTTCGGGCGCGCGGAAGCCTACGATGATCAGGTCTTTGTAGACGATTCCCGGCGATGTCATTGCAACGGCCTGGCGCGTGTAATCGCGGTCGAGGTCCTTGCGCAGATCGATTCTCCCGTTGTCGCCAAATGTCTCGATCGGCTGCCCGGTCGCCGGATCGAGACAGTAGAGGTAGTTCATCACACCGGCGAGGAGGCGTCTGTAGTTACCTTCTGACCAGTACGCGAGCCCACGATTGGGCTGCGTTCCCTTGATGCCGGAGTCGAACTTCCAGAGCAGCCTTCCGGAAGCAGCATCGAGCGCGATCACTTTTTGCGACGGGGTGTAAGCGTAGAGGGCTCCGCCGATGATGATGGGGCTGGTCTGGATGCCGCCCGGTTCGCCGCTGTCGTAGGTCCAGGCCACGCGCAGCTGCGCCACGTTGCTGCGATTGATTTGTGACAACGTGGAGTAGTGATCGCCGGCGGCCTGGCCGCCATAGACGGGCCAGTCAAGGGTGTTCTTCGCCTGTTTCTGAGCCTCCGCAGGCTGCAATACGTAAAAGATGATTGCGACGGTGGCCAGTGCGGCGGTCGAAAATTTCATTCGCAAGGGTTCTTCCTCTAGGGCTTTTGGTGGGGCTCACGGCCAAAGAGGCATTTTATCCGGCAACGCCGGGGAACGGATTGCGGGGGAAGGTTGTAGAATCCGGCGACGGTGTTTCAAGCGGAGAGGAGAGCGGAATATGGCGCACAACTTTTATGTAACGATCGTGGGGACCAAGCAGGGTGGCTTCAAAGGGGAAGGAACGGGAAAGGCGGCGACCAAGATTCCGGGAGTAGCTTTCGACTATGGCCTCACGGTGCCGACCGACCCAGCGACCGGGCAGGTGTCAGGGAAACGCCAGCACAAGCCGCTGACCTTCACGAAGCAATGGGGCGCGGCTTCGCCGCAGATTTTCCAGGCGGCTGTCACGAATGAAGTTCTGAAGTCGGTGAACTTCGAGTTCACGAGCGTGGCTGCATCCGGGGTGGAAACACCGATGTTCACTATTTCGCTGACTAACGCCTCGATCAGCGGATTCGATGGATCGGTGCAACTCGGCGAGGTCGGCGGCCCGGTCATCGATGACCGCGAACTCGAGAGAGTTCAGTTCGAGTTTCAGAAGATCGCAATCACCAGCATTTCGGGCGGAACGACGGCGACTGACGACTGGGAAGTCGGGGTCTAGCGGCTGCCTACTCGCCACCCGCGTACTTCACGCTGCATCCGTAGGGGCGAGTGGATGAAACAGCGACTGGCCTGCCAGCCATGGCCTCGGTGAGTGCTTCGGAGACGTAGTTCTTGGACTCCTTGATATCCTCCACGTCCGTCGTCGGATGATCGTCGATCGCGCCTGCATAGATGAGCTTGCCCGAGGGGTCGATCACAAACATGTGCGGCGTGGTTCTGGCCGAGTATTCACGCCCGATGGCGCCCGTCGGGTCGAGGATTGCCGCCGTCGGATCGGCGTGTACTTTACCGATGTAGGCATTCTCGTCGGCCGCAGTCATGTATCCCTGCTCACCCGGAGCGGAGGAGAGAATCGTGAGCCAGACGACGCCCTTCGCGGTCCACTGCTTCTGCAGGGCCTGCATGTTGCCGCTGTTGTAATGCTTCTGGGTGTAGGGGCAGCCGTTGTTGGTCCACTCGAGCACGACGAATTTGCCGCGATAGTCGGAGAGCTTGTGCGTCTGTCCGTGGGTGTCGGTTCCGGTGAAGTCGGGAGCCGCGTCGCCGACGCGGGCGGCGAAAGCGGTAAGGGTGAAGGCGACAGCGGCGGCGAGAGCCAAAGTGAGTCTGCGCGGGGAAACTCGCATGGTCGAAGAGCCTCCTTGGAGGAAGGGATATCGCGTACCAGCTCAGTGCTATTTAGACGGCGGCTTGCCCGGATTTGTCTCCGGGATTTGCAGCGCGGTGGTTTCCGTGTGACCGGGTGCGGCCTTGATGCTGTCGAGCGCGTTGAAAACGATGTCGGGCGTGAGCACCTCGGGCAGCAGCACGGGCGGCGCCTGAGGATCGGCGGGATAAAGCGCATAGGTCGGGACACCGTCACGCCCAAGCGAGGCCAGCGTCTGGGCGATGGTTTCGTCGTGGCGGGTCCAGTCGGCGCGCACCAGGGCTACGCCGCTTGTCTTCAGACGGTTGCGCACGTCGTCGCGATTGAGCACCACGCGCTCATTCACCTGGCAGCTCAGGCACCAGCTTGCCGTGAAATCAACGAAGACGGGCCGTCCCTCGGCGCGATACTTTGCGACCAGTTCAGGACTGAAGGGAGCCCACTCCGTGGCGGACGTTCCGGCACTGGCGGTTGCCTGCGCGGCGGGTGTCCTGCGGACGGCGGAAACCGGAAGCGCGACAGCCAGGGCCAGAACGATGACGGCGGCGATGGTCGCGAAAGTCCTGGCAGGCCAGCGGCCGAGGATCCATCCGGCAACGGCCAGCAGCAGAAGCGCGACCAGTAGCTCGACGAGCGCGCCTGTGCCCGCGGTCTGCGTGAAAACCCAGATCAGCCAGATCACCGTGGCGAAGATGGGGATCGAGACGGCCTGCTTGAGAATTTCCATCCACGCACCGGGACGGGGGAGCAGGCGCGTCCACGCCGGATTGAATGCGAGCAGCAGATACGGCGCGGCGAGACCGAGCGCCAGTGCGGTGAAGACGGCAAAGCTGACCAGAGCCGAGTTCGAGAGCGCGTAGCCGATGGCCGCACCCATAAAGGGAGCGGTGCAGGGTGTGGCCACGACGACGGCAAGGACTCCTGTGAAGAAGCTGCCCGTGTATCCGCTCTTCGCCGCCAGGCCGGAACCGGCGCTGGTGAGGGTGAGTCCGATCTCGAATTGTCCGGCGAGAGAGAGGCCGAGGAAGAAGAGCAGCATCGCAATCAGGGCATCGAAGGTTGGCGATTGAAATTGGAAGCCCCAGCCGAAGTTGTGTCCAGCGCCGCGCAGCACGAGCAGCACGCCGACAACGAGCCAGAATGACGCGAGGATTCCGAGGGTGTAAACGAGGCCGTGCAGGCGCAGCTTGTGCCGCTCCTCGGCGGAAGACTGCACGAGCGAGAGTCCTTTGATGAAGAGCACCGGGAAGACGCAGGGCATCAGGTTGAGAATGACGCCGCCGACAAATGCCAGCAATACGATGCGGAGCATGCTGCCGGACTGAACGAGCCTGGCCGACGCGAGTGCGCCGGGGGTTGCGCGGATCTCGTATGCGCGTCCGTCACCGAGCACGAGCACGCCGTGCAGCTGATTGGGAGATGTGTGGAGATTCTCGTCTTTCGTCAGCGCGAGTTGTACGCCGTTCTTCAGCGGCGTCACGGGCTGCGGGGCCGCGTTTGCCAGTACGCTCTGATCGAACGGGAAGAAAGCGGCGGTCTTCTCTTCGCGCCCGGTTGCAACTGTCAGGTCAAAGCCGTTTGGGCCGGCGCGAAACTTCGCCGAGTCACTGCCGGGGAGCGGCTGGGGCAACGTGCCCTTGAAGCGATCCATCAAAAGCGCGTCGACGGGGTCCTGCTTGTCGACGGGAGGGCGCTGCGCGAGGGCGTCGCGATCGACCGAGAGCTGCGCTTTGCCGGGAATACAGACCTCGCGGCAGACCAGCCAGCTTACCTTGCCGGCCAGAGTTATGGTCGGACTGCCGGGCTTGAAATCCGGAGCGACCTGCACCGCGATCGGGAAAAGGACTTCATTGTCGTAGCCGAAGTCCATCAGCGGGCCCAGCGGAAGCCTCTTGGGAGCAGGGAACTGAATTGGGCCGGCGGTGATGCCGGCAGGCAGGGACCACTTGATCGCGGGCGGCTCGCCGGAGTCTCCGGCGTTGATCCAGTAGATATGCCATCCCTTATCGAGCTTGAAGTAGAGCCCGGCGGTGAAGGACTGTCCGGGATAGATCTGGTCCGGAGGGACGACCATCTGCACGGTCAGGTGCGGAGCCGTGGCCGTTGGGGCTGCCCACAGCGCGGACGAGAGCATGAGAAAAACGCAGAAGACAGGAAGTGCCAGTGCCGGGATGGGGAATCGGACGCGCATGGGCATTCTGATTTGATTGTAGAGCGTGGATCGGCGACAAGTTTTCTTTATGCGCCGCAGAAGCGCACTGAACGAATGTATTGCTGCGAACGCGCTGTCGAGCGAAACTGATGTCACCGATTTTCACCAGATAAAACAAAGCTTTTCTGATTTTGCAATGGGAGGACCAATTTAATGACCTGGACTCGGCGGATGTTTCTGACCCGCGTAGCTGCAGCGGGCGGCTATCGAGCGATGTTTACTGCGATGCAGTCTCTTGGGCTGCTGGCCATGACAGCCGAGGCGTCGCCGCTGCCGCAGCTGCCCGCAAATTATGGCTCGGGCAAGAAGGTGGTGATTCTGGGCGCGGGCATCGCCGGGCTGGTCTCAGCTTATGAGCTGCGCAAGGCGGGCTTCGAATGCATCGTGCTCGAAGCCCGGGAGCGGCCGGGCGGCCGCAGCTGGAGCCTGCGCAATGGAAGCAAGGTCGAGTTTACCGATGGCACCGTCCAGAGCTGCGACTGGGAAGGCGAGAGTTACATGAATCCCGGGCCGGCGCGGCTGCCGTCGATTCACAAGACCATCCTGGGCTACTGCGAAGAGCTGGGTGTACCGCTCGAAGTCGAGATCAACACCTCGCGCAGCACGCTGATGCAGTCGAAGGAGCTGAACGACGGCAAGCCGGTCGAGCAGCGGCAGGTGGTCAACGACACGCGCGGCTGGATATCGGAGCTGCTGGCCAAGTGCATCGATCAGCACGGACTCGACCAGGTTCTGAGCAAGGACGACACCGAACGGATGCTGGCTTTCCTGCAGACCTACGGCGATCTCGACAAGGACTACAAGTACACGGGATCGGAGCGCAGCGGCGTGGTGGTCGGCCCGGGCGCAGGTCCGGATGAAGAAAAGCTGCGTCCGCCGCTGAAGCTGCACGAGCTGCTGGTGGCGGACTTCTCGACCGGCGAACTCTACGAGGAGCAGCTCGACTGGCAGGCGACGATGTTTCAGCCGGTGGGAGGGATGGACCGCATTCCGTACGCCTTCGCCAAAGCGCTTGGCCCGATTGTCCGCTACGGATCGCCGGTCAAGCAGATGCGCAAGACGGACAAGGGCGTGACGATTGTCTACACCGACGGCGCGGCAGAGATGCCTCAGACAATCGAAGCCGATTACTGCATCTGTACGCTGCCCATCACCATTCTCGACAAGCTTGACACGGATTTTTCGCTCGCAAAGAAGCAGGCTTTCAAGGGCATGAAGCTGGCCTCGCTCTACAAGATCGGATGGGAGTCGCAGCGCTTCTGGGAGAAGAAGTACAACATCTACGGCGGGATATCGTTCACCAAGCAGACGGTGGGACTGGTGTGGTATCCGAGCTGGAAGCTCTTCAGCAAGACGGGCGTGATCATCTCCGGCTTCGACTTCGAGCAGCAGGACTGGGGCGACGGTGCGCCCACCGCGTTCGGCGCGCTGTCGACGGAAGGAAAGCTCGCTGCTTCGCGCGCCGCTGTCGAGACGCTGCATCCCGGCTATGGACAGTCGTTGACAAAGCCGATCTATGTTTCATGGCAGAAGATTCCCTACAGCCTGGGATGCTTCGCGCTGAACGGCTTTCCCGGAGCGAAGCCGGCTTACAAGGAGCTCAGCGAGCCCGACGGGCGCTACTTTATCGCCGGAGACTACGTGAGCCATCTGGCTGGGTGGCAGGAGGGCGCAGCACTCTCGGCGCATCGCGCGGTGAAGGAAATCGCGGAATACATGCGCAATAGTTGAGTGCTGTTTTTGGCGCCGAAGGCGCGTTCCGCTGGACGCGTAGTCCTACGCTGAAGGCGTCTCTCGCTGAACGCATAGTTCCCAGCCGGCGGCCATGCGGTCTTTCAGGATGCATCGGTCCATCACGACCTTGACGCCGGCGGCTTCGGCCTGCGCGGCGGCCTGGTCGTGGATCACGCCTTCCTGCAGCCAGAGATAAGGAATCTTCAGACGGATCACGTCGTTCACGATGTCGGGAACAAACGACGGTGCGCGGAATACGTTAACGAGGGCGATCTCGGGAACGGCCGTGAGTGCAGCATCGAGTGTGGGGTAGGCCTTCTCGCCGAGCGCGCTCTCGATGCGCGGATTCACCGGGACGATGCGATATCCGCGGCTCTGCATAAAGCGCGAGACGCCGAGCGAGGCGCGGCCCTCGCGGTTGGTCAGGCCAACGACGGCGATGGTCTTCGCGCGATCGAGAATCTCGCGAATGGTGGCGGGGTCGTTCATCTTTTAAGAGTAGATGAACGAGGCCCCGCGCAGGCTGCTGCGGCTATGAGTAGGTGACTGTAACCGCGATCGAGTTTTTGTCGGTTAGGCCGGGTGCGGGACGACCGATCTCGGCTGGCGGCTGACCATTCGTGCAGAGGCGCGTGAGCGCGAGGCTCGCCGGAGCCACAAAGTCCTGGTTCGCATCGCGTTGAATGATGGACTTCAGTCTGCCGACCAGGTCGTTCCAGGGGTTCAGTCCTGAGCCCGCTTCTGTGTGCGCGGCCAGGGTCTTGAGATCGGCGCAGAAATTCATAAAGTCGCTGGCGGCCAGCAGCGAATAGCTGATGAGTGTGGCGTCGTTGTCGTTCGCGTGCGTGAATTGGTGACCCAGAATGTATGCGTTAGTGCCGTTGGTCGTATCGCCGGACTGGGTGCGGTCGGGCACGGCTCCCGGCGAAGCAGGCCACTGGTCGTTGCATGCGATATTCCAGTTGCTCCAGATGTTGTAGTCGAGAGGCTGGTTGGAGTAGGTAAAGTTCGCCGGCGATTCGGCGATGAGGTCGGAGCAGGCCTTCGCAAATGCGGCGTAATTCTTCTGGTCGGGTGACTGATTATCGGGCTTGCCGTGGACGATCGTTGAAGCCTGCAACCGGCCGTAAGCCGTCGCGTCGAAGATCAGATGAAGCGTCTCCGTCGCTCCCTGAACCGGCGCAAGAGCAGCGATGCTCTGGGCGAGAGCCGCCTGACCCGCGGCGGGAGCCATCAAGTTGAGAAAGCCGGCAAGATATTTGCCATATTTGGGGTTGTTCGTAGCCTGGAGCACGACGTGCAGTTCGACGTCGCCGAGCTTCACGCCGGAGGCTGAAAAGTCGGCCTGGGCGGCGAAATAGATATCGATTTCCCGCTTGCTGTTCTGGAGCAGGGCGAGCTGCTGCTTTCCTTCATTGGCCATCAGGTGGAAAGTGTTGTTGCCCGCATAAACCATGCTCGTGTTAGCGATCGTTGCATCGCTCCAGGTGGCTTTCAGCTGGCCGAAAATGTTCAGGTCGATCGAAGTCTTCTTGTTATAGAACTTCTCCATGCCGCCGCCGGTTGCGATTGATACGCCGCCGTTCGGCGTGCTCAGCGCCGTCACGAATTCTCCGGCAAGAGCGGCCTTCCAAGCCTGCGGAAAGGCCGAAGCGGACAAGTCGAAGGTGTAGTCGAGCAGGATGAAAGTTTGCTTCGTGGTCGCAATGGCGACGTCAAGCGTTGCCTGCGCGTCGTTGATGGGCTCGAGCCAGCCTGAGATCTTGTCGCTCATGTCGCTGGCGAAGTCTTCGGCTTTGTCCACCAGTTTCGGCAGACCCTTATCCAGGAACAACGTGCTCAGCTTTGTTGGCAACAAATTGCCGAACGTTGTGCCCAGCTGCGTTGAGACCACCGCTGCGCTGTCGACTGGGCTCGAAATCAGGCCGATGCCGAGGTGTGGGCCAAGGCTGGTGTCCTGCTCCTTCGCGCGGTAGAGGTGCATGTGCCCGAGCGTCGTGTTGTCTTTCCAGAGCAGAGCCTCGAAGGAGCCGGTATAGGAGAAGTTGAACGCCAGAGTTGCGGCCGCCTGGAATGCGGGAATGATCGAGGGATTCGGGTCAAAGACCGTTGCAGTGCCGCTGAGGTCGGCAGCCGCCTGCCCTGCGTAGAAGATGTCGGTGTAGCCAATGGTGGCTCCGAGGCCGAGCTGCAGGGTAGCGTTGAAGTCGTGATGCAGGTAATCGCCGACATCGAGACTGTTGAAGGTGAGCGGGTGCAGCGGCAGGACGAAGTTAGAGAAGGCCGCGCCGATCGCGTCGTGAAGCGTATCGGTGGGCTTGCATTTTCTGTAAAAGGCGATGCCGAAGGTGTTCTTCGAGTTGGCACTCCCGATAATGCCGAAGTTGCCGACCGGAATCTCCGCCAGGGCGCTGCCGCCGATCGAGAATTCAAACTCGATGCAGACATACGCGTCGCCGCTGGGCACGGGGATGGTCTTTGGAGTGGGCGGATCGGACTTCGCCTCCGGCCCGATCGAGATATCGGTCTCGAATTCGTCGGCGTAGCTCACCAGGGTGTCGCCGGCGAGCATCACCGCGAGTTTTCCCGATCCGCCGGCCGAAATCGAGAAGGTGAATTCACCATCGTCCGGCTCCCACGAAGGGCCACCGTCGTAACCGATGGCTACGCTCTTAAGAGCTGCAGGCATTGTGGAGAGCGGCTTGGCGAGCTGGCTTTCCAACTCGCCCGGAAGCTTGAAGTCGGCCTGAAGGTCTTTCTTGAGGTTTTTCAGCGGACTGAGTTTGAGTATTTCTCTCGAGCCTACTGTGATATCGAGTGACATGCGCTGTCTCCTGAGTGTGTCGTGACTTTGCAGAGGGACATTGGCCGCGAAGTGCAGAAGTCAGCGGGGGCCCGCCCGGATGGTGACGGAAACTCTATCAGGCTCGCGGTGAGAAGTGCAGCGGTTTGTTGTTGAAATTTCGGAGATAGGCCTGAGCCCGCTCAAAGGCGTTCGGGGATGGGGCCGAATTTTTTGAGAGCCTCGTCCACCTCGGCGGTTTTCTTTGAGCGGAAAGTCTCCTCCGACCATCTCCTCATTTCGGGAGAGCTATCGGTTTCCACTTCCTGATACACGCCGCTCAGCAGGCGGTCGAGGGGTTCTTCCACCCAGGTGTTGCCCTGCCCGTGTACGCGCGTCGCTCCCTTTTCCCACCCGCGCGGAGTGAGGTGCCATTCAGTCCATTCTTTTCTTGCGGCCATTGCTGCGTTCCCCCGGCAACTGAGCTCAGATTCCTGCCACGCCATTTGTACGCCATGGGCGGCTTCGCCGACAATGAATTCATGATTCTCGAGAGCTTCCCCGTCGGAGCGCTGCAATGCAACTGCACCATCCTCGGCGACGAACAGACACGCGAGGCTATGGTGATCGATCCGGGAGACAATATACCGGATATCCTTGCGCGGCTGGCAAAGCACGGCCTCACGCTGAAGCAGATCGTGGTCACGCATGCGCATATCGACCACGTGGGCGGGGCGCTGCAGCTCAAGAAATCGACCGGCGCGCCGATCCTGTTGAATGAGAGCGATCTGCCGCTGCTGAAGATGATGGACGTGCAGGCGGGATGGCTGGGGGTGGAGACGCCGACTGTCGCGCCACCCGACGCCAGCGCCGATGAGGGAATGGTGGTGGGGATCGCGAACCACGCGGCGCAGGTTCTGCATACGCCGGGGCACACGCCGGGAAGTATCTGTCTTTACTTTGAAGCGGAGAAGTTGTTGCTTGCAGGCGATACGCTCTTTGCGGGGTCGATTGGCCGGACCGACCTGCCCGGAGGCGATTCGGGGAAAATTCTCCGGTCGATCCGCAGCCGTCTGCTGCCGCTGCCCGATGAGACGGTGGTCATTCCCGGGCATGGATCGAGGACGACGATCGGCGAGGAGCGGGAATCGAATCCGTTCCTGCAGTCTGGAGTGATACTTTAGCCTCATTCTAAAATGGCTTTACCAGCCTTTCTTAAAGCTAAACTTTACCGGAACCAAAGTTGATAACTGCGATTAGGGGTCTGGCGTTATCATGCTGAAAAACTGGCAGATGATCTGAATTCCTTCGGCGAACTCTTCTTCAGGCGTTAACAGGCTCGCAACGAGCCAGCCGTCTCTTGCAAAGCCGAAAAAATAGCCGGGATGGACGGAGACTCCATGCTCCGCGACCAGCGCTGCCGCCAGCTGTTCCCCGGGTTCAAGCGCTGGAACGCGAAGGGTGGCATACCAGCCGGCTTCGACTTCGAGGCGGGAAATCAGGGTTTGGCCGGCGAGCGCGGCGTCGAGAGCGCGCAGGTTCTGTTCGACGCGGGCGGAAATCTGCGTTTGTAGCCCCGCACGCCCGGCCAACCACTCAGGCAACGCGCACTGGATAGGGGCGTTCATCGAGAGGAATGTGTCGGCGATGATCTCGAGGCGGTCGAGCGCTGGTCTCAGATCGGGATTTGGGCCGAAGGCAGCGATCCAGGCTGCCTTCATTTGTGGAAGCGCAGCAATCTTGCTCAGCCCGCTGAGCACAAATGTCAGCACCGGGTGCGGCCCGCAGGCAAAACTGCGCCCTGTACGATCGTCAATGCTGTAGTCGAGAAAGACCTCGTCGACGATCAGCGCCAGACCGTGCTCATTGCAGAGGGCTTCCAGCTCCGCCCGTTCCGCGTCTTTGGTGAAGTGGCCGGTTGGGTTGTTGGGATGGACGAGCGCAATCGCCCGGGTTCGCGGGCCGATCTGCTGCCGGAGCGATTCCGCATCGAGACGCCAGCCATGGTCGTAGAAGAGTGGATAGGGAACCAGGCGCACGTTCTCAAGCTGGGCAAGAAAGTCGAAGAGCGGATAGCTCGGTTGCGCGATGAGAACCTCATCACCCGGATCGCCGAGCAGTCGGAAGAGAAAGCTGTAAGCTTCGCTGGTGCTGGTGGTCAAAAAGAGATGCCCGGGATCGACTGCGGCTCCGTGATCGGCGTAGTAGCCGGCGACGGCCGCGCGTGCGCGCAATATGCCACGCGGATCGGGATCGTAGACTAGCGATGCGCGTTGGCCAAGGGCGGCAAGGATCGCAGCTTCATCGTAGATAAAGCCACAACGCGTCGGATTCGAAGCTGTCAGGTCGAGCAGAGGCAGACCGCGCTCGCGGCGCTCGGTGATAGCCCGCGCCAGTTCCGTTTGGGAAATATCCCACGCAGTGCGAGCCGAAAAGGTCGGAGGCCGTCGCATCGCAATCATCTTTTCACAACTGCTTCGCATGAGTTATTCGGCATAATGAAGTCAAGGCAAGCAAATCCATACAGGGAGTTCTCATGCCGATCGAAGCCGTGATCTTCGATTACGGAAAGGTTCTGAGCAATTCGGAAGATCCGGAAGCGCAGCAGAAGCTCATTGCGCTGACCGGCCTCGCGCGGCCTGATTTCGACCGCCACTATTGGGCCTATCGGCACGCGTACGATATGGGCGAGCTGAACGGCCATACTTATTGGGCGAAGATTGCGAGCGATGCCGGACTAGCTTTCACTCCCGAGCAGATCGACGACCTGATCGAGACGGATGTGGTCATGTGGACGTCGCTGAACGAGGAGATGCTCGGCTGGGTGATCTGCCTGCAGGAGCTGGGTATCAAGACGGCGATTCTTTCCAATATGGGTGAGGATATCCTGGCCTACATGCGGCAGGAGTTCGGATGGCTGGCGCACTTTCAGCATCACACCTGGTCGTGCGAACTGGGCATCTGCAAGCCGGACCCGGCGATCTATCTGCACACATGCCAGAAGCTCAAGGTGGAACCTCCCAGGGCGCTCTTTCTTGACGACAAGCCGGAGAATATCGCCGCAGCGTCTGAGGTCGGCCTGAACGCGGTACTCTTCGAGAACATTGAGAAATTACGCGCCGACCTCGAAGCACGCGGACTTCAGGAGGGTCTGCCTGTGCCCGGAGCCGCTATGGAGTGTGAGGCCGAGCACCTGGAGAAGCTGAGCTTCGACGCATAACTAGTCGACGACGGAATCGAAGAAGCGACGCAGCAGGCGTCCCACCATCTGCGGCTGCTCCCAGGGAGCGTAGTGTCCGGCGTCGCGCAGCAAGTGGAACTCGGCGCCGTATCCGCTGCTGCGGATTGACTCGGCCAGCAGCTTCATATCGGCAGGAGTCGAGCTTGCGTCCTCGCCGCCAGCGAGTACGAAGCAGGGCACATGGATGCCGCGGGCTGTCTCTACGGAGTCGGGGCGTGAGGCCAGCCCCTGCTGCACAGCGATGACGGCTTCGGCTCGCACCGCCTGCATCATCTCGCGCACCTCGCCGACCCTCTCCGGAGAGCGCTGCCGCGCGGTAGGGCCGATCAGGCTTTCGAGCATGGACTCGATGAAATCTGCTGTGCCGCGCTGCCTAATCTTCGCGATCCAGTCTTCGCGTTTGGCGCGGTTGGCTTCGGCATCGCCCTGCGGACGCGAGCAGCAGAAGGCAAGTGCTGAGATGCGTCCGGGCGCCTCGCGCCACAGCTCGAAGAGCGCGTAGCCGCCGATCGAGCATCCGGCAAAGAGCGCGCGATGGATGCCGAGGACGTCGAGTAGACGCTCGATATCCTCGCCGAGTTTCGCGATGGTGATTGGACCGTTGCCTGCCTCGGACTGGCCGTGGCCGCGCAGGTCGGGCAAAATGACGCGATATTTTCCCGACAGCGACTCCACCGCGCGCAGCCAGAAGCGATGGTCACAGGGCGTGGGATGGAGCAGGACCAGATCCGGTCCCTGACCGACGGTGGAGTAGAAGAGCTGCGCGTCGTTCGAGGTGAAATTCACTCAGACAGTGTAATCTCGGCGGACGGTGCGGGGGAGTCTGCGTGCACGAAGCACGAACTGGAGAATCCACTTTGAAACGCGGATGGCCGGTCGGCGATCCTTCGGCCAACATCAAGCTCGATACGACGGTTCAGGTGCTGTAGCCGGCGCGATCTCGTCCCGACGCAATCTCGTAAAGGATGGCCTGCGCGGCGGCGGCCGGATCTGCTGCCTGCGTGATGGGTCGGCCCACGACGAGATAGTCGGCTCCGGCGGCGATGGCTGCTGCCGGGGTGGCGATCCGCTTCTGGTCTCCGACAGCCGTTCCGGCGGGGCGGATTCCGGGAATCACCAGCGTTACGTCGGGGTGCGCAGCGCGGAGAGTTTTGATTTCTTCAGAGCTGGCGACGAAACCGCGGAGGCCTGCGTCGTAGGCCATTCCGGCGAGGCGGGAGACCTGCTCGCGTGGGGATGAGTTGATTCCAGTCGCGGATAACTGCGCCGCATCCATACTGGTGAGAACCGTCACCGCGAGCAGCTTCGGTGCTGAGGGCAGGGCAGAAGCCGCCTCCTGAGCTGCCGTCAGCATCGCCGGACCGCCGGCAGCGTGGACAGTAAGCAACCCGGCGCCGGTCGCAGCAACGCTGCGAACCGCTCCCGCGACGGTATTGGGGATGTCGTGCAATTTCAAGTCGAGAAAGACGGAGTATCCCCGGTTCCGAACGGCATCGATGATGCTATTGCCTTCGGAGAGATAGAGTTCGAGTCCGATCTTGAACCATTGGACGAGGCTGTCGAGCCGGCTTACCAGCTCCATGGCAGCCGTACCGGTCGGGAAATCCAGCGCAATGATCAGACGGTCCCGCGGACTCGGCGCAGACAAACAACCGCGGTCAGCCTCAAGGGCAGGCAAGTTCACGAGGGGCATGGTTATCGTTTTCAGCTTAACCCGAATCTTGATTTGAATTCGGGCTGGAGCGGCCTCTGGATCGAAAAACTATCGAACCGGAACCTACCTCACCAATGAAGGCGTCAGCGGAAAGACGACGGCGCCTGTCGCCGGATAGGCAATCTGGGCGAGTTGGGCGAGTTCAGGGTCGTCTTTGAGAAGCTCCAGGCTCACGCGCGCGATGCCATTGCTGCCGAAGCCAAGAAATCTGGCAGCCGCATAAGAAAGATCGACGACACGCGAGCGGGAGATCGGGCCGCGGTCGTTCACGCGAACGACGACGGTTTTCTGGTTCGTCAGATTGGTTACGCGCACGAGCGAACCCATGGGAAGGTTACGATGAGCGCAGGTAAATCCATTCATGTCATAATTTTCGCCATTGGACGTGGCGTGACCCTGGAAGAACCTGCCATACCAGGAAGCGCGGCCGATCTGAAGCCAGCGATGCTGAGGAGAGTGACTCTTAGCGGCGGATTGTTCCGCATTGCCGGCTGTAGAACCGGTGATGCCAAGAAATGCGAGAATGGCAGCGCTTGCCACAAGGGCACAACGCCGGGAGCGTTTGATCTTATCCATTGCGATAGGGTTCATAGTCCTCCTATGAAAATTGTATGGAGGTTCCAAGGCGTAAGTCAAACGAGCGTCGGCGTTTATTTATACTCGTCTCTTGTGCTTCTGGCAAGGATATGTTAAGCATGTCGCAACTTTTGTGCAGGTCTCATAGCCGGACCGATGCCCGGCGGAGCGTTCGCAGATGACCGCATCAAGATTGCCGCGGCCGTCCGTGCTCACCGTTGCCGGCTTCGATCCCTCGTCGGGAGCGGGAATTACGGCGGATCTGAAGGTCTTCGCCGCCCATCGGCTTTATGGGCTGGCGGCAATCACGGCCCTGACCGTTCAGTCGACCCAGGGGGTTCGCCGGTCGCACGCGGTGAATCCCGGATTTCTGGCCGAAACCCTCAACTGCCTGGCTGAAGATGCAGAAATCTCAGGGGTAAAGATTGGAATGCTGGCCACGGCGGAGATTGTCGGCACGGTCGTGGGATTCCTCGCCAAGGGCGAGATTCCACGTGAACGGATCGTCCTCGACCCCATCATCCGGTCGAGTTCGGGCCGGACGCTGCTCGATGCGGGAGGGCTTGACCGGCTCATGGAAGAGCTGCTGCCCCTGGTCGGGTGGGTCACTCCGAATCTCGATGAGCTGGCCGAGCTCGCCGGGATGGAGCTTTCCGGACGAGAAGCGGTCCCGGAAGCAGCGTGCCAGGTGGCATCCAGATATCCGAATCTTAACGTTGTCGTAACCGGTGGACACCTCGACCCTCCCGACGATTTCCTCAGAACTGCCGACGGGATGGAGCAGTGGTTTCCCGGCCAGAAGATCAAAACCACGGCAACGCACGGAACCGGTTGCACATTCTCCTCGGCCCTCCTTTCGCAGCTGGTGGATGGAGCGGCGGCTGCCGAGGCTGTTGGTCGCGCCAAAGAGTATGTCCGGCTGGCGATGGAGCACGCATATCCGGTCGGGAAGGGGCGCGGGCCGCTGAATCACCTTTATCGATTGGACGAGTTAGCCGAATAGGGGTTGCCGGACGCTATTTCGCTCTCGACTCGAGCTGGGTGTCCAGGGGGTCGCCTGGGACCGGTTTGGAGCCGTTCCGCTGTGCGTGCAGCTCCTCGTGCGTGACCAGGAAACGGCGGACATAGCTCAACGGCTCTTCTGAGGCGGCCATCTCGCGAAGATGGTATTTCCAGGCGTCAGGCTTGAGGGTCCGGCGCGTGTATGCTTTGCGGGTAACGGTGATTCGCTGGCCCTTGGCGTTGAGCCGCAGGAACTGCTGGGTGGGTACGACGAATTGAATCTGCGATCCCTGCTTCCAGAATGCCTGCGCGAATTCATGGGAAAAGAGCAGGGCATAGTAGCGGTGCCCGGCGGCAAGGGTCGCAAGGGCGGCCTGGGAGCTGCTCCAATGGCGGTCGATTTTAGCCTGGTACCACTTGCGCAGCTCAAAGCCGTTCGCGCGCGCCTGCATTACCAGCAGATGGAGAAGGTCTTTCTTTGTCATTGCCGAGCCTGAACGTCAATCGGAAATGTCAACGGGAAGCTCAAGGAGCAGCGACCCGGTTGAATGCAATCCAAACCGAGTCGGGAAAAATTGAAACCCGTCACATACTTCCGTCAACGTGACGAAGATAGCATCGAAATTGATTTCGCAGAAGTGTATCCTCGCGAAGTTTATTGCGATACGCGTCCAGGATGGAACCGGGTTCGTCTAAGATTCATTACGGCATGCTCTTGCGCAAGTTCTCCGGACTTTCGACTTCCGTCTTTCACTCTGCATTTCCCGTGCTTGCTCTTCTAATTTTTGGTGGGACTCTTCTGTTTTGCCTTCCAGCAACCGGGCAGACGGTCGATACCAATCCGCTGAACCGCAATCCGGCGGTCGTCGAGGCCTTTCAGCACTTCTACATCATGGATTATGACGGCTCGCTTGCCCGTTTCAACAAGATCCAGGCCGAGCACCCCACCGACCCGATCGCGACCGACTATGTGCTGTATGTAACGCTGTTCAAGGAACTCTTCCGCCTCGACCTGCTCGACACGACCTTCTACGCCAACGATGGCTTTCTGGTTGGGCATAACCCGCTGGTCGAGGATCCGAAGGTGCGAGACCAGATCAAGGCGCTCTCCGAGAAGGCCTTCGACCAGGCGAATGATCAGCTGCAGAAAAACTCCAACGACGTGAATGCGCTGTTTGCGCGGGGATGGGCGCGCTCGCTGGAAGCCTGCTACACGGGAATGGTCGAGCGCAGCTATACCGCCAGCCTGAGGCTTGCTCTCGGAGCCCGGAATGACCATCAGAGGGTGCTCGATCTCGATCCCAACTATGTGGACGCGAAGATGGTTGTGGGGATCTACCAGTACGTCATTGGCGCTCTGCCCTTTACCTTCAAGCTGCTGATCGGGTTTGCGGGCATTCACGGGTCCAAGGCCACCGGCCTGGCCATGCTGCAGGATGCGGGCGCTCACGGCGTGATCACGAGCGTCGAGTCGCGGACCGCGCTGATGCTCTTCCTGCGCCGCGAAGGGAGGCCTCAGGAAGCGTTGAATATTGCCGAGGGGCTGGCGAAGCAGTATCCGAGGGATTTCCTTTTTCCGCTGGAGGTTGCGAACCTGTTGAACAGTGAGGGAAATGGCGCACAGGCCATAGCCGTGTCGCGCGGAATCATCAACGATGCGAAGAAGCCGGGCTATTTCCCCTCGGTGCATCTTGAGCTGGCATACTTTGCCCTGGGCGACAGCTATCGCGGACAAAAGCAGTATGCGGAAGCCGCGGAAGCCTACCGCGAGGGAGCCTATCTGCCCACCACCAGCTCTGAGCTGAAGCGCCGGTGCCTGCTTGCCGCAGGCGAGGTCTACGACCTGATGAACCAGCACGATAAGGCCAGGGCGGAGTACCAGGCGGTGATCGACGCCGGCAACGACTCAGCGCAGGCCGACCAGGCGCGCAAGTTTCAGCGCGCCGCCTATACCGGCCGCTAGGCAGGGGACTCCGGTTATAACGAGGGAACCTCCCGTCTCCGTTTTGCGTATTCGCTGGCACCAGCGGATTATGCCAGCCGCATTAGCTTAGTCGGGGAACGGAGGTTCCAGCCATGATCCAGCGAACCAGCAGATATGCGAGACCGGCTGCCCACGCTGTGCAGCCTGTGGGTTCCGCCTTTCCCCTCGCCTGTGCGGCGCTTGCTTTCGGCGTTATGGCGGGAGTGGCCGTTGCCGGGATCGTTGTACCCGCCGTGATCCAGACGGTTGTCCCCGCCGTTGTGCGCATCATCACAGGCGCTTGACGGTGTAAGCTTTTGTCGAGGGAGAAGCACCGGGGAGAGAATGCTCCGGGGAAAGTTTCGCGGGAGAAGGAAAGAGAGACCCAGATGGCCGTTTTCTGTAGAAATTGTGGAACATCCATGAGCAACGAGGCAAAATTCTGTTCGGCCTGCGGAGCGCAGGTGAGTTTCGGCAACCCACCGGTCTATACCGTCCAGACGCGGCTGATCCGTCCGCGCCAGGGACGCATGGTGGCGGGCGTCTGCCAGGGCCTGGCCAACAACTACAGCTGGGATGTGGCGTGGGTGCGGGTCATCACCGCCCTGCTCGCCGTATTCGGAGGAGGCGCAGGCATTGTGGGCTACGTCATCTTCTGGATTGTCATGCCCGAGGAACCGCTGATGCTGCCCCCGGGCAGCACGTTTGTGCCGCCCGCCAGCCAATAGATCCTGACAAGCCGCCGGAAGCTGCTAAGCTCCGGCGCCGGCGGTGTTCAGTTCCTTGTTGATTCCCGTCAGAAAGCTCTTCGCGTCCCCGAACAGCATGAGTGTCTTGTCGAGGTAGTAGAGCTCGTTGTCGATGCCCGCGAAGCCCGGGCTCATGCTCCGTTTGATGACCATCACGGTATGGGCTTCAGAAGCATTGAGAATCGGCATGCCGGCGATGGGGCTGTTCTTGTCGTTGCGCGCCGCTGGATTGACCACATCATTTGCTCCAACAACCAGCACAACATCGGTCCGGGGAAACTCGGGATTGATCTCATCCATCTCGATCAGGCGGTCGTAGGGGACGTCGGCCTCGGCCAGCAGGACGTTCATGTGTCCGGGCATGCGGCCCGCGACGGGATGAATCGCGAAGGATACGTCGATGCCGCGCTTGGTGAGGATGTCGTGCAGTTCGCGCAGCTTGTGCTGGGCCTGGGCAACGGCCATGCCGTATCCGGGCACAATGACGACCTTGCGGGCGGCGTCGAGAATCTCGGCGGCCTCTTCGGCAGAGGCGGAGCGGACAGGCCGTGCTTCGATTTTTCCCACACTCACCTGGACGGTGCCGAAGGCGCCGAACAGCACATTGGTGAATGACCGGTTCATCGCCTTGCACATGATGACTGACAGAATGAATCCGGAAGAGCCGTCAAGCGCGCCTGCCACTATCAGCACTTTGCTGTTCAGCACAAATCCCAGCAGCGCCGCCGAAAATCCCGCATAAGAGTTCAACAGCGAGATCACGGTCGGCATATCTGCGCCACCAATCGGCGTCACCAGCATCACGCCAAACACCAGCGCGACAATCACCATGATCGGGAACAACACCGTATTTTCTGGATGGATCACCAGCGCGGCCGCCAATACAATGGCCGCGCTGAGTATCGAAAGACTAACGATATTTTGCCCCTTATAAACAATCGGGCGCTGTGGCAGAAGCTCCTGCAGCTTGCCCGCGGCGATCAAGCTGCCGGTGAAGGTCAGCGAACCGATGATCACTTCCAACCCGATCTCGCCCATCTCAAAGCGGCTTAGATGCGAGCGTCCCACATAATATTCCGCAATGCCGATCATTGCCGCCGACAGAGCGCCAAACGCGTGACTCAATGCAGTCCGCTGCGGAACCGCCGTAATCTTCACCATGCCAAGTGGAATGCCGATTCCCGCGCCAATAATCAGCGCGATGACAATCCATTTGTAAGCGACCAGTTCGGGGTTGTAGAGGGTTGCTATAACCGCCAGAGCAGCCGCGATCTCGCCGGCCAACACGCCTCTTCGCGCACTTACCGGCGAGCTCAGCCACTTGAGCGCCAGGATAAACAGCACAACCGCGGCGATGTAAGCGAAATCGAGGTACTGCTGAATGGCCGCCGCGTTCATGATTTCTTGGCCGTGCCGGATTTGAACATGCGGATCATGCGGTCGGTGATGAAAAATCCGCCCACCATGTTGCTGAAGGAAGCAGCGACCGCGATCGCTCCCAGCGTAGTGCTCAGCGCCGTCTCATGCCTCCCCGTGATGATAATCGCCGCTACCACCACGATGGCGTCAAGGGCGTTGGTCAGCGACATTAACGGCGTATGCAAAAGGGGCGATACTCGCTTGATAAGCCCGAATCCGACAAACCCCGCCAGAATGAAAACATAAAGATTCGAAATAAAGTCCGGTGGCATTCTTCCCTCCTGCAGTTCTGACTACTTACCGCTGACTCCGCCGCTACCTACGCATGAGCCGCAGCCAGCAGCTCGGCAACTTTGGGGTGTACCACCTTGCCCTCATGAGTCACGAGAGCCTCGCGGATGATCTGATCTTCGAGATCCAGCCCCACCTGGCCGTCGCGCACCAGCAGCTTTGCCAGCGCCGTGATGTTCGCCGAGAGCATCTGGCTTGCGTGGTGGGGAACGAGAGAGGGCAGATTCAGCGGGCCGATGATCGTCACTCCGTTGTGGACGATGGTCTCGCCCGGCCGGGTCAGCTCGCAATTGCCGCCGCGCTCGGCGGCGATATCGACGATCACCGATCCCGGCTGCATTGCCGCCACCATCTCCGCGGTAATCAGGATCGGCGACTTGCGCCCCGGGACCGCAGCCGTTGTGATGACTACGTCCTGGTCGCGCAGCGTCTCTGTGAGCAGCTCACGCTGGCGACGATAGAAGGTTTCGTCCATCGCCTTGGCATAACCGCCCTTGTCTTCGGATGTCGCGGAATCGACATCGAGCATGATGAACTTCGCGCCGACGCTCTCCACCTGCTCCTTCACAGCCGGGCGCACGTCATAGGCATAGACGAGCGCTCCCAGCCGCCGCGCCGTGGCGATTGCCTGCAGACCGGCCACGCCGGCGCCGAGCACGAATACCTTGGCGGGAGTGATCGTTCCGGCCGCAGTCATCAGCATGGGAAATATCTTGCCCAGATTGCTTGCCCCCATCAGAACGGCACGGTAGCCGGAGATGGTCGCCATCGAGGAGAGCGCGTCCATGCTCTGGGCGCGCGTAATGCGTGGAATGAGCTCCAGCGCCAGCAGGGACACGCCCGCCGATGCCAGATCGGAAGATTCCTTGAGAGCGGTCAGGGGTTCGGCAAAGCCGATCAGCACCTGTCCGGAGTGCAGGAGCGGAAGATCGGCGCGGCCTGCCTCGGGATTCGCCCCCAGGCAGCGCACCTGCGCGAGAATGTCGGCCTCGCGGATCACATCTTCGCGGCTGCCGATGCGCGCGCCCCGCGCGACATACAACTCATCGGGATATCCGGCTTCTACGCCGGCCGATTGCTCAATGAAGACGTCAAGCCCGGACTTCCGCAGTACTTCGCATTGGCGGGGGACCAGAGCGACGCGGCGTTCCTGGGGAAAGGACTCGTGAACAATTCCAAGAATTCCGGGCAAACCAGCCTCCGGCGAGAACTTTATTCAATTTGGATGCGTCTTGCAAGTGATTGCCGTCACACGTGTCGAAATCCCCGGTCGATCTGCCGATTTATCAGGATCGTGTAACGCGGTTACCGCATAGAGTTTCTGTAAGAATTCGAACCGGGGCCGCGTAGAATCGAAGCGGGCGGATAGATTCACGAGAAAGGAATCGGACGATGGCGACAACAACTGCGTATGTGCCCGTTGAGGCCTATCTTCGTTCCTCGTTTGAACCCGACGCCGAATATGTGGACGGTGTAATTCAGGAGCGCGCGGTGGGCGAGTTGGATCACGCGGCATGGCAGAAAGCCATTCAGCAATGGTTCTGGCGGCGGGAAAAAGAGTGGGAAATCCGCGTGTTCGCTGAACTGCGAGTTCAAGTCTCACCGACAAGGTTCCGCGTGCCGGACGTAGTTGTGCTGGAGAACACGGGTCCGCTGAAGGAGATGGACCAGGTTGTGCGCACGCCTCCGGTTGCTGTGTTCGAGATTCTTTCTCCGGAAGACACGCTGCCCCGGATACTGGAGAAACTGAGCGACTACGAAGACATGGGTGTTCGCGGCATTTACGTCATCGATCCAAAGAGCGGCAAGAAGTACCAGTATGAGACCGGGGACTTAATGCACGTTGAGGCGGCGGGTATTACGGTTAAGCAGAGGGAGTACGCCGTCAACCTGAATGAGGTTGAGGAGTTGATGAAGTAGAGCACAGTTCTTCGGACATGGCAACGCGCCGACATGTATAAGGTCGAGCAACAGCACTCAGATTGATCAGCAATAGAGGGGCAAATAATCAGCAGGTATTTTGCTGTCTTTGAGCGTCCCTACTCCAGATCATCCCCCGCATCGACCGCAACCGGCACGCCGCCGTTGCGGCGCATCAGCAGGTATCCGCGGATAAACGGCGCGAGGTAGCCGTCGAGAACGCGGTCCACGTCGCCGAAGTCGACCTTCGTACGGTGGTCTTTCACGATCCGGTACGGCTGCAGCACATAGGAACGGATTTGCGAGCCGAAGTTGATATCCATCTTCGAGTCTTCGAGTTTTTTGGTCGCCTCGCGTTTCTTCTCCAGCTCGTATTCGTAGAGGCGTGATCGCAGCATCTTCATCGCACGCTCGCGGTTCTTGTGCTGCGATCGCTCGTTTTGGCAAGCGGCGACGATCCCCGTCGGAAGATGCGTGATGCGCACCGCCGAGTCGGTCGTGTTGACGTGCTGGCCACCCTTGCCGCCGGAGCGGTAGGTGTCAGTGCGTAGATCTTCCGGCTTGATGTCGATCTGGATGGAGTCGTCGATCTCCGGCGACACGAAGACCGACGCAAACGACGTGTGCCGGCGCTTCGCCTGGTCAAAGGGAGAGATACGCACCAGCCGGTGTACGCCGATCTCGCCCTGTAGCAACCCGAAGGCGTATTCGCCGGTGATGGTGAAGGTCGCCGACTTGATGCCAGCTTCTTCGCCGTCCAGAATGTCGTTGATCTCTGCCTTGAAGCCCTGATGCTCGGCCCAGCGCAGGTACATGCGCATCAGCATCTCCGCCCAGTCCTGGCTCTCCGTGCCGCCCGCGCCGGGATGCACGACGACGATGGCATTCAGCGGATCGGTTTCACCGGATAGAAGTGTGCGCGTCTCCATCTCTTCGGCAAAGCTGTTCAGCGCATCGATCTCGCGCTTCAGGTCGTCTTCGACCGGTTCGCCCTCGCGCGCGAGGTCGAAATAGGCCTCGATATCGCTGGTCTTGCGCGCAAGCTCGGCGTCGTCGGCGAGCAATGCCTCGATGCGCTTGCGATCGCGCATCAGCGGCTGCGAAAGCTGCGGATTCGACCACAGATTGGGATCGGAAAGCTTCTGCTCGATAGCGGCTAGATCAGATCTGAGGCGGGGAGCGTCAAAGATACTCCCGCAGGTCGCGGACTTTGTCGCGCACGGGAGTGTAAGCGAATTCGAGATCGTTCAACACTTTGGGATGACCTGTCTTGACTTAAATTCGGCGTGATTTTCCGGTAGCAAACAGCAGCGCGCCAATCACGATTATCCCACACGCGTAAGCAAATACGTCGCCGTGCCGCGTGTAGAAGGTCAGGTCGTCGCGGAACCCGTATTGCGCGGGCAGGGAAGTGAAGACATGACGTGGCGAGCTCTGCACCACGCGCCCGTAAGGATCAATGGCTGCCGTCACGCCGGAGTTGGTGTCGCGCAACAGCCAGCGGTGGTTCTCGATGGCGCGCATCCGCGCCATATTGAGGTGCTGCCAGGGAGCGCTTGTGTCGCCGTACCAGCCGTCGTCGGAGATGTTGACGAAGACTTCCGCACCGTTCTTCACAAACTGACGAATCTCGTCAGCAAAGATCGATTCGTAGCAGATGAAGACGCCATATCGATGGCCATTTGCCGTGAAGACATTGCGCTCTTTGCCGCGCGAGAAGTCGCTGACCTGCTTCGTGAGGTGATGCGCGAAGAAGAAGAGATCGCGGTAAGGCACGTACTCGCCGAATGGCACGAGATGAATTTTGTTGTAGCGGCCGACGAATTCACCTTGCGGAGAAATGAAGGACGCGGAGTTGTAGTCGCGCACCACGCGGTCGCCGGACTCATCGATCTCCCACGCAGCGGTCGGATTGCCCGCAACGATTCCCGCTCCGGTAGAAGTCGCGAGCTGATGCATCGCCTTCTGGAAGCGCGGATCGCCTTCGGTGAACGGCGAGGGCGACTCGGGCCATGCGATGAGCGAAATCTGCTGCTGCCCATTCACGCCACCGCTGAACTCGTACTGCAAAGGCTTCGACGGATCGGGCATTCCCTGATACCACGGCGTGCGCGTGTTCTCACTCTGGCTTAGAAAGCGCGCGATGTTCCGGTCCCACTCGTCGCCCGTCCAGTCGTTGTTTTCGCGAACATCGAAGTTCGCTTGCAGCAGCACCGCCAGCGCCTGCGTGGGGGCCGGCTTCGGCTGCATCCACGATCCGAGCTGCATCAATACCGCCGCCAGCGCCGCGCCCACTCCGAGGCGCAGGCGCAGGTGGATCGATCTTGAGAGCAGCGCCGCTGTAAACAAGGCATTGACCGCGACCAGCACGAATGAGATCCCGTAAACGCCGGTCCACGGAGCCAGCCGCGTCAGCAGAAAATTGTCCACCTGCGAGTATCCGAACTGATCCCACGGCACGCTGGTGATGCGCGAAGCGGCAAGCTCAATCGCCACCCAGAGAAATGGAGCGGCAATCAGGGGAAGCGCCGCATTCCGCGAGGCGCGCCGGAGGAAAGCGATTCCCACTCCGAAGACCCCGAAGTACAACCCCAGCACCATGCTGTAGAGAACAACGATGCCCGCCGCGCCCGCAGCCGGAACCCGGGCGTAGAGATGCATCGTGTGGTAGATCCAGTAGCAGTTGAGGATGTACCAGAAGATCCCGCACAGGTATCCGGTGAGCGCGCTGCGTCGCAGGTAGCGCGGATGCGCAACATTCACCGGATCGAGAAGCGCGTACATCAGCGGAAGCAACGCGATCCAGCCGAAGGCGGCGCGCCACGGCGGCAGGGGTCCGGCAATCGGGAAGGGAAGATCGAGCAGGAATCCGGAAAGCAGCGCCAGCGAAATCAAAGGCGAGTGCCGCGCGGCGGTCGCGCTGGCGACGGGCGTCCGGGTGGAAATCACGGGCATTCCAAGGTGAGTCTAAGGCATTTTCGGAAATTATGCGTGCGATCGACAATTGTGCGAGGTCGCCGCTCGCTGTTGCTCGCGTCGACTTAAGGTCGGTGTTACCGCGTAGATCGTTTCCGAAAATGCATATCGCACCTGCGATCACGGGAAAGTGTCGTGGGATACAATCCTCTCTGTGAGCGCCTTCATTCAATTCGGCATGCATCTTCTCACCGTTCTCTTCTTCATCGGCCTTGCCGGCTCATCGGTTGTTGTCATCCTCAGTTTTATCGAAGACCTGAGCGAACTGCTCGGTGACTAGATCCTGTTAACTTGCACCAGGCCAACCATCGCATTGACGCGGCAGTCTATCGGACATACACTCAGCCGTGAGCGTCAGGACGATGATGGTCCAGAAATCCGTCAGACTCTGACCTCGCAAGCGCCCACGATTCATGCCAGCCGGACAAACGTTTTCCGCCCCGCAATCCAACCGAGTGAAGCTCGTTGTCGCTTCCTCGGTGATGCTCACCTTCATCTCCTTCTGGCGCGCGGCGGCAGTCGTACTCAACGACCTCGGCTCATCGGCGTTTTATGCCGGGGGTATCGCGGAAGAGGCCGTCGGCAAGGCCGCGCCATGGTTCATCCTCGGCGTCATGCTCTTTTCCTTTGCGGTACGCGCCGTCTACGTTGAAAGCTGCTCGATGTTTACCCGCGGCGGCGTCTATCGCGTGGTCAAGGAAGCGCTTGGCGGTAACTTCGCCAAGCTGAGCGTTTCGGCGCTCATGTTCGACTACATCCTCACGGGGCCGATCTCCGGCGTATCGGCCGGGCAGTACATCACCGGCCTGATGAATGAGCTGATCGACGTAGGGGCGGTGCACGGATGGCTGCCCGCGGCCATGGTCGCCGGACACGCGCCATGGCATTTCCCGGTCAATGCAACCTCAGCGGTCTTCTGCGCCTTTGTCACCATCTACTACTGGTGGCAAAACACCAAGGGCATCGAGGAGTCGAGCGACAAGGCCCTCGAGGTCATGAAGATCACCACCATCATGGTAGTCCTTCTTCTGGCGTGGGGCTTCTGGTCGGTCTTCGTCAAGGGGGCGAAACTCCCGCCTCTGCCCGTGCCTTCCAACCTGCACTTCTCAAAGGACGCGCTGGGCTTCCTCTCGGGCACAAAGTTCGCGACGTCGCTGGGACTCTTCGGAATCCTGATGGCTTTTGGCCACTCCATTCTCGCCATGAGCGGCGAGGAAACGCTTGCCCAGGTAAATCGCGAGATCGAGCATCCCAAACTCAAGAACCTCAAGCGCGCTGCGATCGTCATTGCCATTTACAGCTTCATCTTCACGGGGATCGTTTCGCTGCTGGCTGTCATGCTCATTCCCGATGCGGTCCGCGTACCGGTCTATCGCGATAACCTGATCGCGGGCCTCGCCATGAACATGGTCGGGCCGATGACGCTCAAGATCATCTTTCGCATTTTTGTTGTCATCGTAGGATTTCTCATTCTTTCCGGCGCCATCAACACGTCGATCATCGGCTCGACCGGCGTCCTCATGCGTGTTGCCGAGGACGGCGTGCTGACGGACTGGTTCCGCAAGCCGCACCACAAGTTTGGAACCAGCTACCGCATCGTAAATCTGGTCACCGCCCTGCAGTTGTTCACCATTATCGTGAGCAGAGGCAACGTCATTACCCTTGGCGAGGCGTACGCATTCGGCGTGATCTGGAGCTTCACCTTCAACAGCCTTGCGATGCTCGTCCTGCGCTGGAAATACAAGGGCGAGCGCGGCTGGAAGGTTCCCATCAATATCAAGATCGGCAAGGTCGAGCTTCCAGTCGGCCTGTTTTCGGTCTTTCTTGTTCTGGGTGCGACGGCGATCGTCAACCTCTTCACCAAGAGCGTAGCCACGGAGAGCGGCATCGCCTTTGCCGGGGTCTTCTTCATCATCTTCAGCGTTTCAGAGCGCCGGAATATGAAACGCCAGCTCGTCACCGTGAGGCAGATGAAGGAGCACTTCCAGCTTGAGCAGCCGGAGATCATCAGCCGCGCCGCATTGGAGATCAAGCCTGGCGGCGTGCTGGTGACCATGCGTGACTACGCGAATCCCTTCGCGCTGAAATGGGCGCTTTCGCGCACCAATACCGCCGACCAGGACATTGTCGTGCTCACCGCCCGCATGATGGGCGCGGGCGGCCCCGAATATCTTGATGAGCAGCTCTTCAGCGAATACGAGCAGATGCTCTTCACCAAGGCAGTCTCGATCGCCGAGAGTTTCGGCAAGCATATCTCGCTGCTGGTCGTTCCCGCGGGCGACATCTTCGCGGCGCTTGTTCAGACGGCGAATTCGCTCGAGGTGGCCGCGCTCGTATCCGGGCTTTCCACGAAGATGTCGGCGCAGGAGCAGGCCTATCACGTCGGCCAGGCATGGGAAGCGCTTCCGCAGCCCAAGCGCCAGTTCACGTTCTATGTCATCATGCCCGACGGAAAGGACATGTCTTTCCACATCGGGCCGCACGCTCCCACGCTGCAGGGCGAGGACGTGCAGCTAGTCCATCGCCTGTGGTTGAACTTCCGGCGCGATCCTGAAATGGAAGGGCTGCACCACAGCGATATCGTGACTTATGCGCTCACCCGTCTGGCCACCGAATACGCGCGCGACAAAATCGAAACGCTGAAGGACCTGCGCCGCTATACGCAGGACGACCGTACTAGTCCCGGGCTCGGTCGCGGCACACGATCGACCTACCGCGAAGGGCTGGACTATTCCATCCCCGCGCCCCGATCGTCGCGCGAGACTCCCAATGCGGGCGAGGACGATTAAGGGGCGCAGGCTATACGCTCGCCGGATTCGGCAGAAGACCTATTGAGCCTTTCTCTCATTGTTGCTGCGGTCGTCATCCGGCAGTTGGTGATCCGGGTCTACGACGACCGACGCAATGGGCGTCTTGTTTTCCAGCGTCCAGTCGTAGGTCCCCTTCGACATCCAGGTTTCAACCGGCAGCTTCGTTCGCGTCTTTGTCCCGTCCTGAAAAGTGACTTCGACGGTGGTCGGCAGTACAAGCTGGCCGCGATTGCTGAGCGTCACAACGGAGCCCTCAATTTTGTCGACAGCGACGTCATATTTCCAATTGTTGAGATACCAGCCCCGCCAGAACCAGCTTAGATCTTCACCTCCCTCGCTCTGCATTTCGCGGAAGAAATCGGACGGCGAGGGGTGTTTGTAGGCCCAGTCGCGGATGTATTTGCGGAAAGCCCAGTCGAAGCGTTCGGGTCCGAGGATCTGTTCACGCAACAGGACCATGCCATAGGCTCCCTTGAAGTAGCTGATGGGATGGCCGAGCGCGAAGCCGTAAGAGTCAGCCGGCGCCATCAGTGTCGGAGCGTCAGGGTTGTCGAGGACTTTCAGGATCATGTCGGGCGGCTCACCACCGGCGGAGTATTCGGAATCGCGCTTGGGGCCGTATTTGCCGCCCGCATACGTCGCCGACTCATCGATGTCGATGAAAGTGTTGAAGCCTTCGTCCATAAAGGCATGACGGCGTTCGTTCGAGCCTACGATCATGGGGAACCAGCTGTGGCCGATCTCGTGTGCCGTGACCCAGAAGAGAAATGGGCCGTGATCGGGAATGCCGTCGAAGACGATGCCGGGATATTCCATCCCTGTCGAAAAGCCGGCAACGTTGATGGCCGCGGGCCACGGATACGGATACCACTGTTTCGAGAAGTGCTCGACGGTGTCCTTCACGTATTGGGTGGAGTTATCCCACGCGTCGGAGCCGACGCTCTCCGGCGGATAGAAGCTCATGGCCAGCGCGCTCTTGCTGTCGGGAAGGTTGATGCGGGCTGCATCCCAGACGAAAACCGGCGAAGCACTCCAGGAGACATCCCTGGTGTGGTCCATGTGGAAGTGCCATGTCAGCGTGCCCCCCTGTTTGGGACGGCTGGCCGCATCGGTGACTTCATCGGGCTTGCGGATGTAGATGGTCTTGTCGCTGCTGCGGGCCTGTTCGAGGCGATCGATCTCGGTTTTAGTGAGAACGTCTCTGGGATTGACCAGCTCGCCCGAGCCGGCAACGATCATGTTCGAGGGCACGGTGACGTAGTAATCGAAGTTGCCGTACTCCAGGTAGAACTCGCTGCCGATGTAAGGCAGCGTGTCCCATCCGCGCAGATCGTCATAGACACACATGCGCGGATACCACTGCGCCATGTCATAGATCTCGCCCTGTTTGGACATGCCCCATGATGTGCGTCCGCCCCACACTCCGGGAATCTGATAGTGATACTTGATATGGATCTTCAGCTGGCCGCCGTGAGGCTTGAGCGGCTGCGCCAGCCTGATTTGCATGCGGGTATCGTTGACGATGTAGTCGGCCTTCGTCGTCTGCTTACCTGACTCTATCTCGACGGAATCCAGGACAAAGCCTTCGGTGTTAGTGTCCTCGGGCGTCGCATTGGAAGCGGGCTGATTCCGGCGGCGACGCATGAAGCTGCCGAAAAGAATCTGTCCCCTTGAGTCCTTGCGATAGATGTTCTGATCGAGCTGAATCCAAAGACTCGGCAGCGTATCCGGACTGTTGTTGGTATAGGTGATCGTCTCGGTCGTGCTCAGTTGTTTGGCAGCGGTGTCGAGCTGGGCGTGCAATTCATAGCTGGCTTCATTCTGCCAGTAGCTGGGTCCCGGTGCTCCGTTACTGGAGCGATAAACATTCACCGGGTCAGGCAGAGTTAACGGAGCGAAGGTCAGGCGCGGATCATAGCTGGATACGGTGCTTTGCGCCAGGGCGGCTGTGCAGGTCGCAAAAATAAACATCAGAGAAAAAAGACGCGAACTCCATGTAGGGCCCGGCAAAGATGCCATCAGAACTCTCCTCTTCTGCGAAGTGAATCAACTGAGGTGACTGCGTTTCTCAAAGAATAAGTGGGATGTAGCAGGCGGCAATAAGAGAAGATTATCTCAGCGTTCGCCAATGTAATTACGAAGGGGATTGAGGCAGAGACTCCGCAGACGTAGCCAGGCCCCGCCCCTGCTATACTTCGTAGTTGCGGCAATTGCTCCAAAGCAGTATTGTTTTCAGCATTTCGCCGCAAAATTCACCGACCAGGCTCCCGAGGTTCTTTATGTCCGGCCATTCCAAATGGGCCACAATCAAGCACAAGAAAGGCGCGCTCGACGCCAAGCGCGGCAAGGCTTTCACGCGCCTCATCAAGGAAATCACCATTGCGGCCCGCTCCGGAGGCGGTGATCCCGACGGCAATCCGCGCCTGCGCAGCGCCATCGCCGCCGCCAAGGCCGAAAACATGCCTGCCGACAATATCAAGCGCGCCGTCCAGCGCGGCACGGGAGAAATTCCCGGCCTGCAGTACGAGGAAATCTCCTTCGAGGGCTACGGCCCTGGCGGTGTCGCCATCATCGTCGATTGCACCACGGACAACCGCAACCGCGCGGTCAGCGAAATCCGCCACACCTTCGCGAAGAATGGCGGCAACCTGGGCGAGCCCAATTCGGTCCGCTTCATGTTCGCGAAGAAGGGTCTGATAGCTGTTGCGAAGGACGCTGCAGATGAGGACAAGCTCATGGGCATCGTGCTCGACGCCGGCGGGGACGACCTGAACGACGAAGGCGATACCTGGGAGATCATCACCGAGCCGAATGCCTGGGAAGCCGTGGCCAAGGCCGTGAAGGATGCTGGGATTGAGACGGTCGTCTCCGAAGTCACCATGGTTGCCACTACGTACACCAGGCTCGAAGGCGCACCGGCCGCCCAGTGCATCCGGCTGCTCGAAGCTCTCGAGGACCACGACGACGTGCAGAACGTCTACTCGAACTTCGACATGGACGCCAAGCAACTCGAAGAAGTGGCGGGCTGATTTCAGCCAGCGCCAATACCAGTGGCCGCCGCATTTTCGGGCGGCCTTTCTTTTGTGGAGACGATCAGATTGCGGACGAAAATTCTTTCTCTTCCAAAACTCCTTTGCCTTGCCGGACTTACCTTTTCATGCATTCGCCCTCACTGCACACACGCAGACAAAGCCGTCGTCTTCTCCTGACGATGCGCCTGCGAAGGCCGCGATGGCGACGGACCCATGGGAGTTCGGCGCGTTCCTGCAGGGCGGCGTTGGGACCAGCGACCGCTCGGACTTCAGCTTTCTCTCCGCCGGAGGTCGCGCCGGCAAGGTTCTCACCGATCCACATCTTCCCGGCATCCTGCGCGGCCAGTTTGAATACGCCGTCGAGGTCATGCCCTACTGGCAGTCGTTTACGCCCGCGCCGCACACGGCCCTGACGGAATATATCTTCGACGGCATGACGGAGTCTGCCTATCTTCCCTACGGAGGCGGGACCTACACCGGTGTCAGCATCACGCCCATCATTCTCCGCTGGGATTTGAAGCCCGGCCGTCACTTCGCCCCGTGGGTTCAGGGGGCGGGCGGATTGATCTACACGACACACAAATATCCGCCGGATATCCTGGTGCCGCACGGCCAGCCCGGCGGCACTAGCGTCTGGAACTTCTCGCCGCAGTTCGGGATAGGATTTCACTACTTCGTAAAGCCGCGCCGGTCGATCGACTTCGCCGCCAACGCGATCCATATTTCCAGCGCATCGCTGGGAGATAGAAACCCAGGCGTCAACGCAAGCGTACAATTCCAGATCGGTTACACCTGGTGGAAGTAAAAAGCAGGGAGCAGGGAACAGCGATCAGCGACTAGCCATCAGGAGTGCAGGGTTCACGTTCAACTTTCGAGCTATGGATATTGACCAGTTCGCTAACTGACAGAAAACGTTCGAAATGGGTATTTAGCACTGTGCTAACTTGTGACTCTGAGATAATCCCTGTCGCTGTTCCCTGAGGAAGCAATGCCCTCACCGCTCATCGAATGCGTTCCTAACTTCTCCGAGGGCCGCGATCCGGCCGTCGTGGAGGCAATCGTTGCCGCGATGGCGGTCGATGGCGTCTCTCTGCTTGATTTTTCCCGTGATCCCGACCATAACCGTTCCGTCGTGACCATCATCGGACCGCCCGCGGCCGTCGTCGAGTCCGCCGTCCGGGGAGCGGGCCGCGCCGCCGAGCTCATCAATCTGACCTCGCAGCGAGGAGTCCACCCGCGCATCGGCGCCGCCGACGTTATCCCCTTCGTCCCCGTCCGCGACATCTCCCTCGAGCAGTGCGTTCTCTTCGCGCGCCAGGCTGGAGCCGCGCTCTGGAACCGTCACGGCATCCCGGTCTATTTCTACGAAGCTGCCGCGGCCCGCCCCGATCGCGCGCTTCTGGAACAAGTGCGCCAGGGCCAGTTCGAAGGCTTGCTCAAGGCCGTCAAGAGCGAGGTCGCTCGCCGTCCAGACGTTGGCGGACCGGATCTGCACCCGACCGCTGGAGCCAGCGCCGTAGGCGCGCGCCGCTTCCTCATTGCGTGGAATCTCTACCTCGACACCGCCGACGTCGCCACCGCCCGCGCCATCGCCCGCGAGATTCGTGCATCCGGAGGAGGCCTCACCGGTGTCAAGGCGATGGGTGTCCTCGCGCACGGCGAGGCGCAGATCTCCATGAACATTACCGACTTCCGCCAAACCCCCCTCAGCCGCGTTTACGAGGCGGTTCAGGAAAAGGCGGCCCGCCACAAAGTCGGCGTCTCGCGAGGCGAGCTCATCGGACTGGTGCCCGAGGCAGCCGCTGAGCGCGAGAGCGAATGGCTGCGTCATTTCCATGAGTTCGACCCCGCGGAGAAGATTCTCGAGCGCAAACTTGAGCGTCCACTCGCGTGGCCCGCCACTTCCGGGAGCCATTCGAGTCTAAAATAGAGAGAGTTATACCCGGGTAGGACCAGACGAGGGATCGGCGCTCTACGCGCCTCCCGGAGGACAAGAAGCAAACGTGAAGTTCAATCGCAGATTTCAACAGCTGGCTCTGAGCACTCTTTTGATGGCGGCCGCAGCGGCGTTGGCTCCTGTCGCCAAAGCCGCGCAGCTCGACAGCGACGCCCGCACCGCCATTCCGCACGACGTGCAGCAGATCATCGTCGTCGATTACCGCGCCATGCAAAACTCGCCGGCGGCGATGAATCTCAAGACCCGCATCCTGCCGCCCGAGCTCAAGCAGCTTGAACAGGCGCTCAAGAGCTCCGGCTTCAATGAGAACCACGACGTGGAGGAGCTTGCCTTCGCCGCCTATCGCACAGGCGAGGGCGACAACATAAAGATCGTCGGCATCGCGCAGGGACAGTTTTCTCTGCCGGACATCCTCGCCAACTTCAAAAAGAACAAGGTCAAGGCCACGCTGTATCGCACCAACAAGATGTACCCCATGGGGTCGAGCGGTATGCAGGTGGTGTTCCTGAATCCGACCACCATGGTGTTCGGATCGACCGAGTCGCTGAAGCCGGCACTCGATGCCCGCGACGGGCTTGCGCCTAACATGCTCACCAACCAGGAGATGCTCGGGCAGATGAGCGGCGTTGATACAGAGCCTCTCTGGAGCATTCTCGACCAGAAGGGCACGCAGTTCATGATGCGCGGCCTGCTCGGAGAGGCTTCGCAGCTTACCGACTACGACCAGATCAAGAAGCGACTGCTGAGCTCGCGCTACACCATGAACTTCGATAACGGCGTCAAGTTCTCGCTCGACGTCGCCACGCCGGACACCTTCACCGCGGCTACGCTCTCCTCGCTGCTCAACGCTGCCGCCATGTACAAGAAGGTCAGCGGATCAGCCGCCGAGAAGACCGCCGTGGATGCCACCACGATCGACTCCAGCGCCGGCCAGTTGCAGGTCCGCTTCGCCTCTTCAGACAGCCAGTTCTCCGCGCTGCTGCAATCGCCGCTCTTTCAGTCCGTAGTCAAGTAAGTCCCGACAAATTCCAGCGCCCATCTTTTCGCACAGTCTGCGAGGGGATGGGCCTTTCCGTTTATCGTCTTCCTCGCGCCGCTCGTCACAGAGGCAGCTTTCTCCATTGACTTTCTATCCATAGGAAGGCTATATATCGGTCCAATGGCCAGAAAGACCGATCTGCTCCCCGGCACCCTCGACATGCTCATCCTTAAAACCCTTACTCGTGGCCCGCTCCACGGCTACGGAATCGCTCTGTCCATCAAGAGCGCCTCCGAAGATGTGCTGACGGTGGAAGAGGGTTCGCTCTATCCCGCCCTGCAGCGCCTGCTGCTTCAGGGATGGGTGAAGGCCGAGTGGAAGCTCACCGAGACCAACCGCCGCGCCCGCTACTACACGCTCACCGCTGCCGGACACAAGCAGCTCGGCCACGAGCTTTCTCAGTTCGAACAAATGATCGCAGCCATCGGCCGCGTGCTTCAGGACGCATGAAAACCGTGCTGCAGGATGCATAGGAGGCTGCCATGAACGCTATCGCCCGCTTTCTCCGCAAACTGGGCTTTCTGGTGCGTCGGGAAAAGTTTGACGCCGACCTGGAGGAGGAGATGCGCTTTCACCGCGAGCAGCAGCAGAAGGCATTCGTGTCCGACGGCATGACCGCTGACGCCGCGCAGCACGCCGCGCGACGCCAGTTCGGCAACGATACACATCTGCGCGAGCAGAGCAGGGAAGTTGTCGGCTTCCGCGCCGAAAGCGTGGTGCAGGACTCCCGCTTCGCCATCCGTCAGCTACGGAAAAATCCCGGCTTTGCGGTAACCGCCGTGCTCATGCTCACGCTGGGCATCGCCGCATGCCTTGCGCTCTTCGCCTTCGTCGACGCTGCGCTGATCAAGCCGCTGCCGTACTCCGATCCCAACCGGCTGGTTGGCGTATATGAGAGCGTTAACGTCTTCCCGCGCTCGAATCTCTCATGGGAAGACTATCTCGACTGGAAGAAGCTGCAGAAGGTCTACAGCTCTTTTGACGCCTGGACGGGAGCAGGCTTTCTGCTCAACACTCCCTCCGGCATTCAGCCTGCAATGGGAGCGCGCGTCTCTGCTGGATTCTTCACCACGCTTGGCGTCACGCCGATCCTTGGGCGCGATTTCCGCCCCGGCGAAGACTCTCCCTCCGCGCCGCGCACTGCATTGATCACATACGCGACGTGGCAGAATCTCTATGGTGGCCGCAGGGACATCGTAGGTCAGGTGGCCGCACTCGATGGCACGCCCACGACCATTATCGGCGTGTTGCCCCGCGAGTTCCATTTCGCTCCGCGCGGCCGCGCCGACTTCTGGCTACCCATCCAGGAACTGAACGGCTGCGAGAAGCGCCGCAGCTGCCACAATCTCTACGGAGTTGCCCGCCTCAGGGATGGCGTCTCCGTTGCCACGGCTCTTGCCAACATGAAATCTATAGCAGCCCAGCTTGAGAAGCAATATCCCGACTCAAACCGGGGCCAGGGCGCAGCCGTTGTTTCACTCAGCGAAGCCATCGTCGGCGATTTTCGCCCGATCTTGCTTGTACTTTTCTGCGGAGCTGCCCTCCTGCTGCTTATTGCCTGTGTGAATGTCTCCAATCTGCTGCTCGTGCGCGCGGAAAACCGTCGCCGTGAGATGGCAGTACGAGGCGCGCTGGGTGCATCCCGGGCCCGGCTCGTGCTCCAGTTCCTTACTGAAGCTCTTGTGCTGGTTCTGGCCGGTAGCGCCTTGGGCCTGGCTGCAGCGTATGGAACCATGCACTTGCTCCTGCGCCTCATCCCCAGTGACTTGCTCGACTACGTTCCATACCTGCAGAGCATCTCGTTCAACCCGCGCGTGCTCGCCTTCGCCGGGCTCGTCGCGTTGCTGGCCATTGTGATCTTCTCGCTGGCGCCATCCCTCCGGCTGTCTACATCGAACCTTCGTGCCGATCTCGCCGAGGGAGGCCGCGGCTCAGCAGGAACCGTCTGGCGTCGCTTCGGTTCGAACCTGGTCGTGCTCGAGCTGGCAATCGCCGTCGTGCTGCTCGCCGGAGCCGGCCTGATCACGCGCAGCTTTTACCACCTGCTCCACGTCGAGATGGGATTCGCGCCCGACCACCTCGCCACGCTTGAGGTAGAAGCGCCCGAAAAGACTTATGCCAAGCCTGAGCAGCAGGTTCTGTTGGCCCGCCAGATTGTGGCAACGGTGAAAACGCTGCCGGGGGTGCAGTCGGCCGCCATCAGCACGCGCCTACCGATCAGCGGCAACGGAAATACAACGTGGATCAGAATTCTTGGCCATCCTTACAACGGCGAACACAATGAGGTGAACGAACGCGAAGTAGGTTCCGAATACTTCGCAACCATCAGGAGCCGCATCGTGAACGGCCGCTATTTCACCGAGGCGGACGACGCATCCAGGCCGAAAGTTCTCATCATCAACCAGGCGCTGGCGAAAAAATTCTTTCCCGGTGAAGACCCCATCGGAAAGAAGATCGGCGACACGAGCCTTTCGCCTGACTCCATGCGCGAGATCGTCGGCGTGGTCGACGACATTCGTGAAGGCGGGCTGAATGAGGAGATCTGGCCTGCGGTCTATCACCCCTTCAACCAGGACCCCGATAACTACCTCACAATCGTTGTGCGCACCTCGCAGGCTGAGCAGGCTGTGCTGCCCGGCCTTGTAGCTGCCATCCACAAAATCGACCCGAACATAGGCACGCGCAATCCGCTCACGATGGTCCAGATCATCAATAATTCCCCGACCGCGTATATTCAGCGCTCCGTCCGCGTGGCTCGTCGGAGGCTTCGCCGCTCTCGCCCTGCTGCTGGGTGTCGTCGGACTCTACGGTGTCATCGCCTACTCCGTCAGCCAGCGCACCCGCGAGATTGGCGTACGCATGGCGCTCGGGGCGCAGCGCAGTTCCGTCTACCAGCTCATCCTCAAGGAGGCAGGCTTCCTGACCGTGCTTGGAGTTGCCGCCGGACTCGCATGCTCGATCGGTGCGGCGACCTTCATGGGCAAGCTGCTCTTCGGCGTGCGATCGTGGGATCTTCCCACGCTCATCTCGGTCGCTATCCTGCTCGGTGTTTCGGCGCTCGTGGCCAGCTTCATCCCGGCGCGCCGCGCCGCATCGGTCAATCCTGTCGAGGCGTTGCGCGCAGAATAGCCCGGGCCCGAATCATCCTTGAAACGAATCCACGCCCACCGTCACTACTGGGGCAGATCGAGTCGCTAGGTCTACCAACTTGCGCTCGACAGAGGGCGATATGGCATCTCGCTGGTTGAAGCTCTGGACGGCATCCGCAATCACGGTTGCGCTTCTTCACACACAGGGATGCCAATCCCGCCATTTCTACGCAGGCCATCCCGACACACCTCTCCCCGCCACGCTCCCCAATGAAGACGCCTTTCTGCCGGAGTCCGCGACTCCTCCCACGGCCACAAAGGCCGCTCCCTCAGTGGCCGCCGTTGCTAAAGCCCACCCGGCTGGCGAACACGTTACTTTCCCGCCTTCATCGCGCTACTGGAGTTCGAGACCGGCCGCCCGGATCTTCCGTGGATCGGTGTCGTCCGTCTTGAATGAGAATGACCAGATCGTGCGATAGGCATCAAAGCAGCATTTCAAAATAGATGAGCGGATTGCCTCGATACTTCACGCGGCCAACCTCTCGAAAGCCGCACTTCCGGTAGAATTCGCCGCCACCGGCCGCAGCGTCGTAGGCATCCAGCCGGATAGCGTCGCCCGGCCATTTCCTCGCCATCTCGCGGGCGCTTTCTATGCAGAGCCTGCCAATGCCCTTCCGCTGTTTGTCCGGCGCCACAGCCATCGACGTGAGATACAGCGGCCGCTCGCTTGCGCTGAAATATGTCTTATCGATCGCCCAGGGTTTTCGCGTGGAAAGGGCGAGCATCGCCACCAGCCGCCTGCGATACCTCGCAGCATAGACCGTTGCCCTGGTCATGGCGAAAAGTACGCCCTTGTCGGACACATTCGACGACCAGTGTCCCTTGCCGTAGCGGGAGGTCAGATCCTGCGCCACCGCATTCTGAAGCGACACTAGTTCGGCGACGTCATTGGCCGTGGCAGGGTCAAGCCGGATTTTCATTTGAGGGGCGTTTTACCAGAGCAATGCAAGACACAGCAACAGCGGTGAAGGGGAGCGACGAGCTGCTGGATAGCGCTGCCTAGTGCTTGAAGACCTGCTGCATCATCTCGGACTGAACCTGGTCGAGCTGCTTTAATGTCGATTCGAGAGTCGGTCGATCGTCAAGCGACGCGCCCAGCATCAGCTCTTTGAGCTGATAGGCGGTATGCCGCATCAGAATTTCGGCATTCTTCAGCTTTTTTGCGTCGTCGGCCACGTTCATGTGGATCTTCTCGGCATACATCTGCACGGCTTTGAGGGAAGCTGAAGCCTGAGCCGTATTGCCGGCGGACAACTGCTGGCTGGCCAGTTGGGCCATGGAGTGCGCAAGCTCTGCGTAGAGGAAACACTGCTCCTTAGGGCTGGCCTGCGCAGCCTTGGTTTCGAGCGCAGCCACTTGCTGCGCGTCGAGCACTTTGTCCGATGCCGCGAGTGCCGCGGGAGATACGGCAAGCGTAGCGAATGCTAATGCAAGAACGAACCGCATGATGCACCTCCTGGGGTGCAACGGGAACGTTATACGCTACTCTACTTCTTTTCGAGAACCAGCAGCCGTTGGTTTGCCTGCCACTCCTCGTCTGGGAACTTCCCCAGAGCCGACTTCAAGAACAGATGATAATACTCCACAGACTGCTGTCTTTGATGAAGATTATCGTATGCAGTTGCCCATAGAAAGTAAGTAGCCGGTGTTTCCGAAGCTAATTTTGATCGCATCGTAAGCGCATCGACCACCAGTTGGAACTGGTGCGTCTTCGACGCTGCGAATGCGACCCCACCCCACGCATCGGAATCATCTTGCCTGATCTTCACCGCCCGCTGGAACATTTCCAGCGCCTGGTCGTACTTCTGTTCCCGGATCAGGACCTGCCCGAGAGCCGATGCCAATTCGGCATCGTTTGGCGTCGCCGCCAGCAGATTGGTGTAGACAGCGTCGGCTTTTTCGTAGTCGCCGGACTGCACATAGGCGTCGCCCAGCATCAGGCCGATTTCCCGGTCGTGCGGCTTCAACTGACGCAGCTTTTCGAGCGCCGCGACCGCCTCGTCGTTCTTGCCCTCGGCGCCGAGCACGGCCGCAAGCTGAGAATTCAGAGCCGGATCGTCCGGGTCGCGCGCCAGGGCTGCTTTGAGCAGTGGCTCTGCTTCGGCATACTTCTTCTCCTGGAGCAGCAGATGCGCCAGACCGGCTGTTGCCGCGGAGGACTCAGGATCGACCTTGAGAACCCTACGGTATGCCTCTTCCGCGACTGCCTTATCATCTTCGGCTTCAGCAATCTCCGCCGTAAGTAGCGTGTCATCAATTGTTTCAGGAGATAACTTCAAGGCTTCGATCAGGGCTTGCTTTGCGCTGTCGGGGTCAGCCTCGCGCAGCAGCCTCGCCAGCGTCCGGTAAGCCTGCGCCTTGGCTGCGGGATTCGGCGGATTCGGCTCAAGCGTCACCGCCGTGGCCAGCTCTGACTTCGCGTCGGCCTCCGCCTTTGGATTTTCCGCCCCTGCCTGCGCGAGCAGCAGTCCAAGCGCCACCCGCGCCTCAAACTGCTTCGGATCAGCCGCAATGGCTTTCCGGTAGTAGCCCTCCGCCGCCTGGGTCCGGCCCTGCGCGTCGTCACAGTATCCCCGGTCGAAGAGCGCCCGAGCGTCATTGGAGTGCGCCGAGAGCCAGGCGTCGAGCAGCCCACGGGCCTTGTCGTAGTTCTTCGCATCGATCGCCGCCTCGGCCTGGGCCAGGGGAGCGGACTGCGCCGTCGGGGCCGGCTGGTCGTCCACGTGTGCGCCGGGAGGAAGCGACGCCGACTGACCGAGCATGTTCGCCGTAAAAAAGCTCGCCGCGAAAGTGATCGCAGCAACCGCCGAAGCCCGGCTAAGAAGGTAAAACTGCATTAAGCCACCACTTCGCTCGCGGCCTCGCGCCGCGCTGTAAGAACCTTGTTCAGCCAGTAGCCGGTGTGAGAAAACTCGTTTCCCGCAATCTGCTCCGGAGTACCCGCCGCTACAACCTGCCCGCCGGCCGATCCGCCTTCCGGTCCCAGGTCGATCACCCAGTCCGCCGACTTGATCACGTCCAGATTGTGCTCGATCACCACCAGCGATCCGCCGCCATCGATCAGCTTGCGGAATGCCGTCAGCAGCTTGCTCACGTCGTCAAAGTGCAGCCCGGTCGTCGGTTCGTCGAGGATATACATCACCCGGCTCTGCCGCCTGTTGCCGTCGGTGTTCGACGCCGCCCGGACCGACGCCAGATGCGCCGCCAGCTTCACCCGCTGCGCCTCGCCTCCCGAGAGCGTCGTCGCCGACTGCCCCAGGCGCACATAGCCCAGCCCGACCTCGTCCACCACGGCGAGCTTTTCGACGATCTTGTTTTGCCCGGCAAAGAATCGCAATGCCTCTTTGACGGTCATCTGCAGCACTTCGTGGATATTTTTCCCCTTGTAGCGAACCTCGAGCACGCTCGCCTTGTAGCGTGTACCGCCGCACTCCTCGCAGGGCAGCTCGACATCGGCCAGGAACTGCATCTCGACTGTTACCGTGCCATCGCCGTCGCATACGTCGCAGCGTCCGCCCGGGACGTTAAACGAGAAATGTCCCGCGCCGTAGTCGCGCCGTTGCGCTTCGGGCTGTGCCGCAAACAACTCACGGATCGCGTCGAAAGCTTTGATGTAAGTCACTGGATTCGACCGTGGAGTTCGCCCAATCGGCGCCTGGTCCACCAGCACAATATCGTTCAGCCGCTCGACGCCCTTGATCTCTCGGTAGACATTCGCAGGATCGCCGCCCTCGGTCTTACCAAGCTGGTGCGCGATCACGCGGTAGAGCACCTCATGCACCAGCGTCGACTTGCCCGATCCCGAAACGCCGGTAATGCACACCAGCATGCCCAGCGGAATCTCGACATCAATCCCGCGCAGGTTATTAGCCCGTGCGCCTCGCAGCCTGATCCAGTCCTTTGCCGTGCCCGCTTCGCGCCGCCGCGTCGGCACAGGAATCGTGAGTTGCCCCGAAAGATACCTGCCCGTAATCGAATCTGGATTCCGTTCGACCTCGGCGACCGATCCTGCCGCTAATACGCGCCCGCCGAACTCACCCGCACCCGGCCCAAGATCGAGGAGATAATCCGCCGAGCGAATCACATCCGGATCATGCTCGACCACGAGAATCGTATTGCCGAGATCGCGCAGGTTCTCCAGTATCCGGATCAGCTTTGCCGTGTCGCGCGTGTGCAGCCCGATTGATGGCTCGTCGAGAACATAGAGCGCTCCCACCAGCTGCGACCCGAGCGACGTCGCCAGCTGAATCCGCTGCGATTCACCGCCCGACAATGTCGAAGCAAGCCGGTCGAGGGTCAGGTAATCGAGACCGACGGCATCGAGAAAATGCAGCCGCTGCTGAATCTCATGCAGGATGCTACCCGCAATCTCCTGCTGCATCGGGGTCAGCTCGATGCCCTGAAAGAACTCATTCGCTGCGCGGATGGTCAGTGCTGCAGCCTCGCAGATATTGCGGGTGCACTTGCCATCGCCCACGCGCACCGCGCGCGCTTCCGCCCGCAGCCGCTGCCCCTTGCACTCCGGACAGAGCGCATACCCGCGATACTTCGACAGCATTACGCGCACGTGCAGTTTGTATTTCTTGCGCTCCAGAAGCCGGAAGAATCCGTGCACGCCGAGAAACGCCTCACGCCCGTCGAGCACAAAGGCCTGTTGATCGGGCAAAAGATCGAACCAAGGCACGTCCACGGGAATGCCGTGCTGCTTCGCCGCTTTCTTCAGCTCAGTAAAGTAGGATCGGTATTTCGGCCGGTTCCATGGATCGATCGCTCCCTGGTCAAGTGTCTTCGATTTGTCGGGAATGATCAGGTCGAGATCAAAATCGATCGTGTTGCCGAATCCCTGGCAGCGTGGACACGCGCCAAACGGATTGTTGAATGAGAACAGCCTCGGCTCCGGCTCGCGATACAGCCGGTGGCAGGTCTTGCACTCGAAGGCCCCCGAAAAACGCAGCCGCTCGCGCTCGATTTCCTCACCCTCACGCGGAACGATCTCAAACAAAATCTCGCCCACCTCGCGATAGCCGATCTCAGCCGCGTCCACGATGCGCGCGCGGTTCTCCGCTGACACGACGACGCGGTCCACCAGTACAAATACCGGCAGGGCAAAATTGATCTCCAGCAGCGACTCCGGCGCCGAAAACTCGAAGATCCGCCCGCCCTGATACAGCCGGTTGAACCCGCGCTTGCGCAGGTCGGTCAGGCGCTCCTTCAGTTCGTCAGTCAGGGCCGGCTCATCGGCTTTCTTCGCAGCTTTCTTCGCGGGCCTCTTCGCGCGTGCCGGAGGCTTCTCCGCAGGCTCCGCTGCCGTCTCAGTCGCGGGCTCAGGCCGCGAACTGGGGGTGACAGGAAAGATCGCATGCAAACGCGTCCCTTCACCTAAAGCGAGCACAGCGGCAGCAATCTCATCGACCGAATCGCGCTTCACCACGCCATCGCAGACGATGCAGTGGACGACTCCGCAGCGCGCCCACAGCAGGCGCATGTAGTCGTAGATTTCCGTCGCCGTCGCCACCGTCGAGCGCGGATTCCGCGTTGAGTTCTTCTGCTTGATGGCGATCGCTGGAGCCAGCCCGTCGATCAGGTCCACATCCGGCTTCTCGATCCGCTCCAGAAACTGCCGGGCGTATGCCGACAGCGACTCCACGTAACGCCGCTGCCCCTCGGCATACACCGTGTCAAAGGCAAGTGAGGATTTCCCCGAACCCGACACGCCGGAGACCACGGCCAGCTTGCCGTGCGGAATGGCGCAATCGATGTTCTTAAGGTTGTGGGTCCGCGCTCCGCGGATGATGATCTGGTCGGTCAACAGTCTGTCTCAGGGTAAAAAGGCAGCCCACCCCACCGGGCGAAAATCCGGCAGGAAAACAAAGAGCCCCAGTCTCATTATAGGGAGTTAATGCGGCAAGGAAAACAGCGCCACAGGTCAGCGGACGCTGCCTGACCTCACCGGCGACTCCAGCCGTTTCAGCACAAAGGGATAGAAGGCGCCCACATTCGCCTTGAGACACACCTGCGCATTCGGTGTGCCCGGCCCAGGCCGCGTATAGCCTTTGTCGTCGACGGTGATATGCAGCGGCGTCGTGGGACAGAGCTCCGGATTGGCCGCGTATCCCACCGCCATCGGATCGAAGAGAGTCGGCATTTTTGCTTGGTGGCTGCGCTCCATTCGTCGTAAAGTATGTGGATCTGGTCCGTGATCGGCGTGTGATCTTCGAAGAGCGCGTTGCGGTCGCCGGTATCCAGCCTCAGGATCGTCGAATCGAGCGGCATCACGTAGAGCGGCACTCCCGACGTGAACACCTTTTGTGCCGCCGGAATGTCGCAGAGAATATTCCACTCGGGATCGGGAGCGCCGCCCTTGTATCCCTTGTAGACCGAGCCGCCCATCATCACGATACGTTTCAGTTTGCGGAAGGTGGCCGGATCTTTGTCGATCGCCGCGCCCAGGTTGGTTTGCGGGCCGATCGCAATCAGCGTGATTTCGCCGGGGTGCTTGCGAATCTGGTCGAGGATGAAGTCGGGGCCTGAGAGCTTCTCTGCTGAGATGAGTTGGCCGCCCGAGGTGTAGAGCATTTGCGTAAAGGTGGTCTTTGGCTGCGTGGGTACTCCCGCAGCGACCGGCACGTTCGCGAATCCTGTCGCCGCAAGAAACTTCATGACTAGCTGTTCACGCATCGCGGTATCGCCAAAGGCCGTCGTGATGCCGAGGATTCTGAACTCCGGACTCTGCAGCGCCAGCCCGAGAGCGAAGGCATCGTCGATGTCGTCGCCGATGTCCGTATCGATGATCACCAGCTGCTTCGGTTCAGACGGCGAAGGGTGCGCTGTCTGCGCCGGAGCATCGTGCGGCAAGCACGCCATGAACAACAAAAGGGCGGGAAGGATGCAGAGTCTCATGCGGTTGCCCATCAGGTTATCGCTTCCCGCGAGACGGCGTCTTCTTCGCCTTAGTCTTCTCGTTCGCCTTGCGCCGGAGTTCCCATGCTGTATGCAGCGCACCTGCGACCACATCTTCAGTCGCCGCGGCCAGGCGGATGTGAGTCGCGCCCATTCTGCCCCATCCGCCTTTCACGGGCACAAAAACGTTCGGCATCTCGGCGACGAAAGCTGCCTGCTGTTCCGGCGTAAGCATCAGGTTGCCGTAGCCCTCGCTTTGGGATGCGAGCGTCGCGAAGATCCTGCCGCCTACGCGAAAATCCGGCGAGCCCATGTGCGAACTCTCCTCCGCACCTTCAAGGCTTAATGCGATCCGCCGAAAATCCGCCACAGTCATGAGGAGCCTACACTCTGGTACTGTTCTCCGGCGCTGTCGTCGGCGCCGGCTTGCTCGGCGCATGCGATGGCGTAAGCAGGGAATCGAGCAGCAGTAGAATCCCGCCGATCACAATCGCCGAATCGGCGACATTGAAGTCGGGCCAGTGGTAGTGAACAATGTGGACCTCGAGAAAATCCACCACCGTACCGTAGCGTATGCGGTCCCACACATTGCCGATCGCGCCGCCCAGCACCAGCGCCATCGAGAACGCCGTGAGCGAAAGCCTGTGGCACGCCCGCAGCAGCACCACGAGCACCACAATCGCCGCCAGCAGGGAAAACGCAATCAGCATCCAGCGCGTCCGCTCGGGATGCGGCGAGTCAGTGAACATGCTGAAGGCCGCTCCCGGGTTCTCCACGTGCGAGATGCGAAAGACGTGGGGAATCACCGTGATCGCATCGCCTTCTGCGATATGCCGGCTCACCCATTGCTTGGTGAACCGGTCAAGCGCAATCACCAGCGCCGACAGGCCCAGCAGCCATACTCTCCAGCGACCACCCAGACTCATGCCCGCTTCTCTCCGTGAGCCCATCAGGTCGAGCGCCTCGCGGCAGCGTCCGCAAACGACGGGCCAATCGCCGTAGGGAGCGGTGTCGGTGCGGTAGTTCCAGCAGCGCTCGCACTTGATGCCGTCGGCGGGGAGTCAGTCTTTATGTGTGCGTGACAAAGGGTTGCCGTAGACGTGTGAATGCGCATCCACGTCTGACGATTCTGCACTGATGAGCTATCGCATCCGGATCAATTCGATCCAACGTCTACCTGCGATACATTCGAATGAAGTTCATTGAAAGCCGAGCGTCTTTCACAGGCAGCTGATACTCGTGACTTTCGCTCAGGCGCCAGATCAATACTCTTTGTCCTTACGAGCGATTTGCCAATTCGCTGTCTTTGCGCAACTGTCTCAAGCGCCTGTCATACCTCAGTCTCGCAACGGAGAGAGGCTCTCGCCAGTCTGGCAGCGAAAGTCTTTAATCCGCTGTCGCCACGCGCAATCTCCTCCGGCCTCCAGAACTCCGCCAGGTGCACACTCGCCTCGCGTCCCTCCACCTGCGGCAGATAGCCCCACACCTCATCCGCCGTGAAGCTCAGAATCGGAGCCACCAGCCGCACCAGCGCCTCGGTGATCTTCCACATCACCGTCTGCGCCGACCGCCGCTCCACGCTCACCGGAGCGAAGGTGTACATGCGGTCCTTCAGCACGTCGAGATACAGCGCCGAGAGATCGACAATCGTGAACTCATTGATCGCGTGATACACGCGGTGAAACTCGAACTGCTCGTACCACGTCGAGCACCTTCTCGGTAAGCTCGCGCGTCCGCGCCAGCATGTAGCGGTCGAGCGGCAGCAATTCCTCGTCCTTCACTGCATCCCGCGCTGGATCGAATCCGTGCAGATTCCCCAGCAAATATTTGAAGGTGTTGCGCAGTTTGCGATAGTTGTCGGCGGCGCGCTGCATCAGGTTCTCGCTGGCAGCCACGTCCTCGCGGAAGTCGACGCTCGCTGTCCAGACGCGAACGATCTCCGCGCCAAGGCGGTCGGCGATATCGACGGGGTCCACCCCATTCCCCAGGGATTTCGAAAAGGCACGCCCCTGCTCGTCGAGGGTCCAACCGACAGTCGCGACAGTTTTGTAGGGAGCCTTGTCCTTTAACGCGACCGAGCAGAGCAGGGAAGAGTGGAACCAGCCGCGATGCTGGTCTCCGCCCTCGATATAGAGATCTGCCGGGAAGGCCAGCTCCGGATTGCCGATGAGCACCGCATTCCAGCTGCTTCCCGAGTCGAACCACACGTCGAGGATGTCCATCTCTTTGCGGAACTCAGCGATCCCTCCGTCATCGTGCACATTTCCGCACTTCGCGCACTTCGTTCCGCCGGGCAGCAGATCATCGACAGAATATTTGTGCCACGCCTCGGCTCCCTCTTTCTCGAAGAGTGCCACGATGTGTTTGTTCACCAGGTCGTTCTTCAGCGGCTCATGGCACTTGTTGCACAGGAAGACCGCAATCGGCACGCCCCAGAGCCGCTGTCGCGAGATGCACCAGTCGGGCCGTGTGGCGATCATGTTCCAGATCCGATCCTCACCCCACGCCGGGTCCCACTTCACCCGCTTGATCTCGTCGAGCGCCCGCTGGCGGAAGGTCGTGTCGGAACCATCAGGATTTTTCAGCGGCGTCTCCATGCCGATGAACCACTGCTCGGTCGCGCGGAAGATCACCGGATTGTGGCAGCGCCAGCAGTGCGGATAGGAGTGATAGATATCGCTGCGCCCCATCAGCGCGCCGACTTGGCCGAGCAGCTTGATGATCGGCTCGTTCGCCTCGAAGACCGTCAGGCTCTCCCATTCCGCGCGCCCATTGCGCATCCGGCCTTCGTTGTCGACGTTGCACGTCTGGTCCAGTCCGTACCGCGCACCGGTGTAAAAGTCGTCTGCACCATGGGCCGGAGCCGTATGAACAGCGCCCGTCCCCGTATCCGCCGTCACATACTCGGCATTCACACCCAGCACGCTGCGGTCCAGGAATGGATGCTTGAAGGTCACCCGCTCCAGCTTCGCGCCCTTGAATTTGGCAATCTCCTTCGCGTCTTCGAGCTTGCACGACTCGCGCACCGCCGCAGCCAGCGCCTCGGCCACGATGTAGACATTCCCGTCCTGTTCCAGCGCCACATAATCGAACTCCGGATGAAAGGCCACAGCCAGCGATGCGGGCAGCGTCCACGGAGTTGTCGTCCAGATAATCGTCCAAACCTGCTTGCCGGCCAGCGCGGGATCGATGGCCGCAGGATCGCTGGTCAGCGCATAGCGTACATAGACGCTCGGGCTGGTGTGCATCTCATACTCCACCTCGGCTTCGGCCAGCGCCGTGCGGTCGTGCAGGCACCAGTAGACCGGCTTGAGTCCTTTGTAGACGAAGCCTTTATCGAAGAAGTCGTAGAAGGTCTCCAGCGTCTTCGCCTCGTAAGGCTTCGACATCGTCAGGTAGGGCTTGTCCCAGTACCCGAAGATTCCCATACGCACAAACTGACTGCGCTGCAGGTCGATAAATTTCTGCGCGTATTCGCGACAGGCGCGGAGCACGGAAAGGGCCGGCATCTCCAGCTTTTTGCGGCCCAGTTTCTCGTCTACCTTGATCTCGATGGGCAGCCCGTGGCAGTCCCATCCCGGCACCAGCGGCGCGTCGAAACCGGCCATCGTTTTCGACTTGAGGATGAAGTCCTTGACGCACTTCTGCAGCGCATGGCCCAGGTGGATGGGTCCGTTCGCATACGGCGGCCCGTAATGCAGGATGTACTTCTCTGCGCCCTTGCGCGCCGCCCGGATCTGCTCATACAGCCCGGAATCCTTCCACTGCTTCAGCCGGAGCGGCTCATTCTGGGGCAGGTTGGCCTTCATCGGGAACTTCGTCTCCGGAAGGGTCAGGGTGGCTTTGAGCTCCAGCTTCTTCGCGGGCGCTTCCGTATCCCGCGCCGTTTCGGACCCGGATTCGGGCGCTGCGGACGTCGTTTCTTTCGTAGTCATCATGAATGAGGCAAAACTTCATTGTAATTGCTCAATCGAATTCTTCTTCGATTCAGTAACTTCGCCTCGGGCGGCCCGTCTATATCCAAGTGGCGGTTTGTGCAGCCTCTTTCGTTTTTGCCTGCGTCCAACCAGAAATACGGTTTCTGATGAGATACGGCAAGACAAGCAGGCCCGCAGTCGTCCATAATGGAGAGATAACCGCGGGCGCAGGCTCCGGCAGAGCAATATGGGAAATCAGCTTTTGACACCTCCCGAACTGGAACCAGAAAAAACACGGCCGGCAGAAATAGAGCCCGACTTTCTGCTTAAGACCGACGGTTCCATGTGGTCCTCGCTCGTCTCCAATCTGCGAGATGCCTTTTCGTCTTCGAAGCAGCCCCCGCTTCAGTTAACTTCTCAGCCAGTCGCAGTCGAAGATCTGAACGTGGAAGAGTCGGTGTGGAAGTCGCTGTTCTCCAGCATCCACGACCTCTTCTTTCCGAAAAAGCTCCCACCGCTTGAACTCACCTCAAAACCGGTTCAAGTAGAAGATCCGACCAAAGAGGAGCCGGTCTGGAAGACGCTCGGCGCGAGCGTCCAGGACGTTTTCTTCCCGAAGAAACTGCCGCCGCTCGAGCTCACATCAAAGCCCGTGGCCGTAACCGACCCAATGCGGGTCAAGCGCAGCCCCACTTCCAGCGCGCTGGCAATCGTCGCGCACGTTGTGATCATCGGGCTGATCCTGTTCTTCTTCTGGGCGCAGTGGCGTACCAAGGCCATCCAGAAAAAGATGAATACCGCCGAGATTGATGTCAAGCCGTTTATCCCTATGACCCTGAAGATGAACCAGTCGATGGGCGGCGGCGGCGGCGGCGGCGCGCACGAGCTCGTTGAGCCTTCCAAGGGCCACCTGCCCAAGATGGCGAAGACACAGATCGTGCCTCCGCAGATTATCCGCAACGACAACCCCAAGCTGGCCGTCGATCCCACGATTGTCATGCCGCAGCAGATCAAGCTGCCTGATGCGCCCAACATGCCCAATGTCGGCGTGCCTCAGTCGTCGCAGGTTGCGCTTGCGTCCCAGGGCTCAGGCTCAGGTTCCGGCTTCGGAAGCGGCCGCGGCGGAGGCATCGGCTCGGGCAACGGCGGCGGCGTTGGACCGGGCGAGGGCGGCGGCTATGGTGGCGGCCTCATGCGCCCCGGCGGGGGCGTCTCCGCTCCACAGGTTATCTATTCCGTCGATCCTGAGTTTTCTGATGAAGCGCGGCGGGCCAAATACCAGGGCATCTGCGTCGTCGCCGTTATCGTCGATGCGCAGGGCAATCCCCAGCGCGTTCACGTAGTGCGCCCGCTCGGAATGGGGCTTGATGAAAAGGCCATGGAAGCGGTCCGGCAGTACAAATTCAAGCCTGCCTACTACCAGGGCCACCCGGTGGCTGTCGAGGTCAACATCGAAGTGAATTTCAGGATTTACTAAGCGGTCCTTCTGCTTCTGTAAGAGGTTGACTCTTGAAAGGCTGGCTCTGGAGAGTCAGCCTTTTCAGCATCTGCCGCACATGGGAGGCAGTCGCCTTTGCATCTTGCTTCGACAGACCTCAAGCTGGCAGGGTGCAGCGTGCGCGCGGTACCATGCTTCGTCAGGAGGAGACACACCCATGCCTATATTCGTGAAAATGCAAAACAGCAAGGAAGTTGCCGTCGTTACGGATGGGGTGAGCGCCCAGGAGGACGGAGAAACCCTGAAGGTCTTCGATGCCAAGGGCGACCTGGTGGGCAGATTCAGCAAGGTCCAGGAGTGGTACGTCGGACAGGCGCGCCCAAACACGGAATAACTCTTATGGCTGATGAGGCTCCCGGCCATTTATGAGACGATGAGGCTTCGCGTGTGAGTGAGGGCCATGTTTCGAAGAATCGTCGTAGCTTATAACGCATCTCCGGAGTCACGCCGAGCCCTCGAATCGGCAATTGAGCTGGCCGGTAGTCTTAATGCAGAATTGCAGGCCGTTACGGTCAAGGCTGATCTGCCGGCATATACGGCCTATGCTGCGGCGCTCGAAGCCTCTACGCTCGAAACCTTGAAGGAAGACCAGTTGGCAACTTACGAATATCTTCACACAGAGGCCCGGACTCTTGCGGCAAAGCGCGGCATTGAGCTCCGCGGCAGCCTGATCGATGGGGGAACGGTCGAATCTATACTTGACTTCCTCCGGAGGCACCAGGCAGATTTACTGGTCATCGGGCTGCATCGACGGGGCTCCCATATTGCGCGCATGTGGAGCACTATCTATGAGCTGGCCCAGGATGCACCTTGCAATGTTCTGGGCGTGCACTGACGGCCAATCCCGGCCGTTGATCATCAATCCTCATTCCGCGGAGCACTGAAGCATGTCGAAACTAGCTGTTGTTGTTCCCGTCATAACGCTCGGCGCCGCCGCAGCCCTCTTCTTCACCATCGAAGGATGCTGGACCTCGTGGGAAGGAGGCAAAGCGGAGCAGCGAACGGACGATGCGTATGTGCGCGCGGACATGACTCCGCTGAGCACGCGCATCTCCGGAACAGTGCGCAAAATGGATGTCGACGACTATGAAGCGGTCAAGCCGGGACAGCTTCTGGTGCAACTTGACGACGAGGATTATCGCGCCGCGGTGGAACAGGCGAAGGCGGCTCTGGCGGCGTCACAGGCGCAGCTGGAGGATAACCAGTCGTCCAAACGGGTGCAGGACGCGGCTATTGAAAATGCTGAGGCAGGCATCGCTCAGGCCTCTGCCGCGGTGAGTGCTGCAAAGGCCACTATCGCGGCCACCCAGGCGGACGTGGATCGGACAGAGAGCGAGCGCAAGCGGCAGCAGGCGCTGCTGGCGGCGAAGGCGGCCACTCCGCAACAGGTGGAAGTAGCGGTTGCGGACGCCGATCGCTCCTCCGGCATCCTGGCAAGCCGGCAAGCGGACCTGGCGCGTGCAGAAGCTGCTCTGGTGAGCAGTCGGACTCTGCTTGAAACGGCGAAAAGGCAAAGAGCTGCGCTCGACACACGAGACGCCTTGTACAAGGCGGACATTCAAGCCAAACAGGCGGCGATTGTGGTGGCACAGGTCAATCTCGCCTATACGCAGATTGCTGCTCCCACCGCGGGCTCAGTCGGAGAGCGCCATGTGCAGGAGGGACAGTTGGTAGCCCCAGGCATGCAACTGGTCGATCTGGTTAATGGCGATGTATGGATCCAGGCAAACTACAAGGAGACGCAACTCACCAATATCCGGAAAGGCGATGTAGCTGACATTACGATCGATACTTTTCCGGGAGTTGTGCTCCACGGAAAGGTGGCTGAGATAGCGCCCGCCAGCGGCTCCCAGTTTGCGCTGCTTCCTCCGGACAATGCGACGGGAAATTTCACCAAGGTCGTCCAGAGGATTCCGGTAAAGATTATGCTCGATCCAGGACATCCCCTCCAGGACAGATTGCGCCCCGGCTTCTCGGCCATCGTGACGATTCATGCGTCAGGAAAGCACGCAGCGAAGGAGGGCTCTCAGCCTTGAGCACGCCCCCAACGGGTTCCGGGTCAGCGGCTGCAAGTCCAACTCCGACCGCGTCTCCGGCCACGTCTCCGCCGGCGAGTGCGCCAGCTCCTCTCACGGCCACGCCTCATGGCGTCGTCACAACCCGGCCGATACTAGGAGTTTTCGCTGTCCTACTCGGCGCCTCGGTCGCCACGTGCGCGGGAAGGCTACTCAGCGTTGGGCTGGCGGATCTGCGAGGAGCGCTGCACCTTGGAATCGATGAGGCCTCGTGGCTGGGCACCGCTTTCAATGCGGGCCTGATGTTCATCGGTCCATTCTCGGTATATCTCGGAGGGTTGCTCGGCGCGCGGCGGGTTCTTCTGGCGTGTGCCGGCGCATTTACCGTGATCAGTCTGCTGCTGCCCTTTGCCACAAGCCTTCCGACGATACTTGCTCTGCTTGCACTCGCGGGGCTTACGGCGGGGACGTTTTATCCGCTGACACTGTCGTTTGTCCTGCGCAACCTGCCCATGCGATATGTGCTGCTCGGAATCGCGATGTACGCCATGGACATTGTCTTCACTACGAACTTTGCGACCGCGCTGGAAGCGTGGTTTGTAGGTCACTTGTCCTGGCGCTGGCTCTTCTGGAACAGCGCGGCGCTGACTCCGGTCATGATGGTGCTGGTCTACTTCGGTATTCCATGGCAGCCGCTGCCAACTCCGAAGCCGGGACAGCCAAAGCCGAACTGGAGAGGCTTCTTATATGCCAGCCTGGGATTGGCGTTGATATACATCGCGCTCGATCAGGGCCAGAGGCTGGACTGGCTGAATTCGGGAGTGATCGTTGCGCTGATCACGACCGGATTGTTCCTGCTGGGCGCATGCATTGTCCGGCATCTGGTGCTGCCGAATCCGCTTATCAACCTCAACTTTCTTGTGCGACGCAACACCCTGCTGCTTGGGGTGGTGCTAATCTTCTTTCGCTTTGTGTTGCTGGCGACGGTCGTCGTACTTCCGAGTTATCTCGGAAGCGTAAAAGGTTATCTACCGCTTCAAACGGGGCCGGTCCTGCTTTGGGTTGCTTTGCCTCAGATCATCTGCGGGCTTCTCGCAATGTATTCGCTGAAATATATCGACGCGCGCCTGATTCTGACGACGGGCTTTACTCTCGTCGCGATTGCGTGCGTCATCAATGCTCATCTTTCATCCGCCTGGTCGGGAGAGAATTTCGCTGCTTCGCAAATGATCATGGCGATAGGGCAGGCCTTCGCATTCAATGGCCTGGTTGGGGCAATCGTTCTCGAGGTCGTGAATACCGGTGCGCTCAGCCGTCCCATCGATGTGCTTACCTTCGCAGGCTATTTCCAGACGGTCCGGCTTTTGGGCGGAGAGATGGGTGTGGCTTTCCTGCAGCATTTTCTCTCGGCACGCGAGCAGTTTCACTCAAACATCCTCGGGCTGGGCGTTCAGCTTGGTGAGCCGGCAACAAATCAGAGGCTTTTGGGGCTGACTGCCGGCATGCTGAGCCGTTCCCCGGGCATGGCGACGGCAGCCGGGAGAGCGGGAGATATTTTGGGACTGCAGGTCAGGCAACAAGCCTTCACACTTGCGATTACCGACAGCTTCATGCTGGTGGCGTGGGCGGTCGTCTGCTGCCTGATCGTTATTACATGCATGGCGCCTGTTCCCACCCAGTACCGGCAGGTCATAAAGGCCGCAGCCGCACCTGCATGAGAGACACTCAAGCATCTTGAAGGAATCCGATATGCGGCGTAAGACAATGCTATGTTCTCCACTGAAAGTCCTGTTGCCGGCGCTTCTGTGTTCTCTGTTCGGCGGCGACTCAACCGCTCCTGCGCAGAATGGTGCTCCAATGCACCTGACTCTGCCTCAGGCTATCGATCTCGCGCTGAAACAGAATCGAGACCTGAAACTGGCCAGGCTGGCGGTCACGGACAGCCAATATAAGAAGGACATTGCGCGTTCGGCCTACTTTCCTCACATCAAGAATGAGAGCACCGTTCTGCATATAACGGAGCTTGAGGGGGTAGAGGTTCCGGCCGGCGCCTTTGGCTCTCACGCGGCCACGGGACCTATACCAGGAGATAGTCTGGTCATCGACCAGGGCGGCCTCACTGCCTACACGAGTGGGACCGGTTTAGCCCAACCGCTGACGCAGATGTTCAAGATTCGCGAATCAAACCGCGCTGCGGCGGCGGACATCAACACGGCGAAGATCCAGGTGAGCCAGGCGGAGAATGAAATTGCTCTCAAGGTCCGCCAGCTCTACTACGGCATCCTGATTGCGCAGCTGAAGCAGCAGGCTGCGGAGGAGGAGGTCAACTCCAGCCAGGTGAAGGCGCAGGAGAGCGCTCAGGACGTTGAAAATGGACGCGCCCTGGAGGTGGTGGCTCTTGAAAGCCGTGCCTCACTGCTCGATGCGAAGCAGAGCGCTCTGACCGAGAAGCTCCAGGTGCACGATCTGACGATTACGCTCGACGATCTATTGGGCCTGCCGCTGAATACCGAACTCCAGTTGGAGACGGACTCCTCCGCCATGTCGATATCGGTCCCCTCCCGCGAAGAATGTATCCGGATCGCCCGCGAGAACAATCCTGAGGTTCGAGCCGCCGAGCAGGCTGTCTTCAAAGCGAAGGCAGGCCTGGCTGCCTCAAAGGACGCCTACATCCCCGATGTCACCGGCCTGGCACGCTACAGCTATCAGAGCGGAGTTCCGTTCCTCGTGCATAACTTCGGTACCTTTGGTTTCACCTTCACGTATGACCTGTTCGACGGAGGACGGCGTAACTCTGAGATCAACGATTCGCGGACATTGCTTTCACAGGCAGAGCTGAATCTTGCCAAGGTAGAGGAAGAAGTAACGGTTCAAGTGGAGAAAGCTTACGACAAGGTCGAACAGTTGCAGGATCTGGTCGGAGTTGCCGATGAAGCGCTGAAGGTGCGAACGGAAGCCGCCCGTCTGGCGGATCGCCGATTGGAGCAGAATGAGGCTCTCCCTTCTACTCGCGATGAGGCACACGCGAAGGTGGCCTCGGCCAAGGCGTCTTCTCTCGAAGCGAGTCTTGGGTTATCGCTGGCTCAGGGTGAGCTGATACAAACGATCGGAGAAATGCCGCGCTAGCGGCGTGGGAGCTTTTCGGAGAGCATCGCTGGAATAGGGTGGGCACACAAAGGAACCTGTGCTCCAAGTGACATCTGTCGCTCACTAGACTTGAAGCAGATTCAGACTAACCGTAAGTTATTGAATTTATGGTGCGCCCAGAGAGATTCGAACTCCCGACCTATTGATTCGTAGTCAATCGCTCTATCCAGCTGAGCTATGGGCGCACTCTGAGAATGGTGACTGCGAACTCTTCTAACGATATCAATTTATGCGCGATGGCGCAATGCGTGAGAAGGGCATTTTCCGCCTTCCCGGTTCGCGGCAGGCTTCGCCGCGCTCGCTTACTTCGCTGTGGGAGCCGCAGCTGCTTCGACCGCCGGCTGCGGAGGAATCAGGGGAAGCTCCTCGACGATATCCAGTCCCGCGCGCCGCACCAGTTCCGCGACGATTGCATTGTTCAGCCGCGTCGCGTCGTATTCCACCTCGATCGTCTTCCATTCAGGATCCATTTTCATGCGCCGGACGCCGTACACCTCGCGCATCTTACCGAGCGCAAACATGACGGCTTCCGTGGGATGCTGTTCGTAGCGGTAGCGGACCTCGAGCTGCGTCATAGGGAGATCATAACAGCGGCCGGGTTTCCTCGGGCAACCGCAATCGCGAGGAGGATAAAGTCACCGTTGCGGCCGCTCTTGATATACAAATGCAAGAACATGATCGATCGCAGAATGCTCCTTAGATTAGCCACAGTCAGCTCGCTGCTCACCGCGCTTCCCGGCATCTCTCGCAAGTCTGACGCCTTCGCCCAAACAGAAAATCCTGCAGAAAAGCCCGCGCTTCCACCCGCAATCGCCGCTCTCAAGAGCCGTAAAGACGAGGCGCGCCCGATCTCACCTGCGGAGCGTGGAGCGCGCCAGCAGCGGGCCCGCGAGCTGATGGGCGACTATAAGATGGACGCCGTGCTGATGGCCGGAGGCACCTCCCTGCGCTACTTCACCGGCATCGGATGGGGCAACAGCGAGCGCTTCTCCGGCTTCGTGCTCCCGCGCAAAGGAGATGCCTTTTGCATCGCGCCCGCCTTTGAGGAAGAGCGGCTGCGCGAGCAGATGAAGCTCTTTCCCGATGGCGACCGGGTCCGCATTCTCACCTGGCAGGAAGACGACGACCCCTATCCGCTGGTTGCCCGCGGGCTGCGCGACGCCGGTCTCGCTACCGGCACCATCGGCATCGAAGAACGAACCATGTTTGTGTACGTGGACGGCATCGCCAAAGTCAGCCCCGGCTTCACACTGACCAGCGCTACCCCGGTAACCGCGGGCTGCAGAAGCATCAAAAGCGACCACGAGCTCGCGCTGATGACGCTTGCCAACCAGGTCACGCTGGCGGCGTATGAGGCGGCCTGGAAGAGTATCCAGCCCGGCGCGACCACGCGCGAATTGACTGACCTCATCATGCGAGCCTATGCGGGGCAGGGATTTCCGCAAGGCTCCGCCAGCGTGCAGACAGGCGAGTTCACTGCATCGCCTCATGGCTCGATTCAGCCGCAGGTCATCCGCGAAGGAGCCATAGTGATGATCGATGACGGCTGTCTCGCCGAGGGATATCAGGCGGACATCACGCGCACGCTGGTAATGGGCAAGCCCACCGACAGGATGAAATCGGTTTTTGAAGTTGTACACAAGGCGCAGGCGTCCGCTCTGGCTGCCGCCCGGCCGGGCGTGGAGTGCCAGAGCGTCGACGCGGCCGCGCGCAAGGTGATTGACGACGCCGGCTTCGGGCCCGGCTACGCGCACTTCACGCATCGCGTGGGCCACGGCATCGGCATGGACATGCACGAATGGCCATACCTGGTAAAAGGCAATCGCCAGAAGATCGCTGCTCGCATGACCTTCTCCGACGAGCCCGGGATCTATCTTCGCGGCGAGTTCGGCGTGCGCCTTGAAGACGACATGCACATTACCGAAAACGGAGCCGAGCTCTTCACCCCGCAGTCGCCGTCTCTCGAAGACCCATTCGGAGAGGCGTAGCTACAGGTTCCGCAGATAATTCTCAATCTCAGGGCTCGTCCAGTCCTGCGCGCCGATAAACTTCCGCCGGATCCGCCCCTTCGGGTCGATTATGTAGGTCTCCGGCGGCCGCGTCGTCCCGAACGCCAGGTTCGACTTCTGCGAGAGATCGAGGGCAATCACCATGTTGCGCAGGTGGTTATCGGCGACGTATTGCCGGTAGGCGTCAGCGTCCGTGTCGAAGCTGACCGCCAGCACCACCACGTTCGGAACCTGTTCCTGCAACTCCATCAGGGAAGGGAATTCTTCGAGGCACGGCGGGCACCACGAGGCCCAGAAATTCAGGACCACGGTCTTCCCGCGATATTGATCCAGGCTTACCGTCTGCCCCTGGTCATGAACGGTGAAGTCGGGAGCAACCATCCCCACCTGCGCCGGATGATCGCCGCGGTCGCAGCCCGTTCCCGCTGCGGCGGCAGCCAGCAAAATCAATACCGCAAATATGCCCTTCCAGCTAGCCCGGCAGAACCCGTTGTTGAACCAACTCACATTTCTATAATAAAAGACCACAGTGGACTCCGCGCCCTCTTTGGCTCCCGAACTCAAGCTCTCCGTCATCATTCCCGCTCGCAACGAAGAGGACTGCCTCGGCGACTGCCTCGGCTCGCTCGTCAGCCAGTCGGAGAGCGTCTGGCAGCTTGGGCGTGACTGGGAAATCCTCGTCATCGACGACAACTCCACCGACAAGACTCACGCCATCGCTGCCAGCTTTCCCGGCGTGACTGTACTCCGCGCTCCAGCCGTGGAGAGGGGATGGACAGGGAAGGCCAACGCCGTCTGGGCCGGAGCCAACGCCGCGCGCGGAGAATGGCTGCTCTTCACCGATGCCGACACCATCCACGAGCCCGGCCATCTCAGCCTTGCCATCGTCGAAGCCGAGCGGCACAAAGTTGCCATGCTCTCCTATTCGCCGCGCCAGATCGTCACCGGACTCTGGCAGCGCGCGCTCATGCCTCTGGTCTTCAGCGAACTGGCGCTCGCCTACCCGCCTGCCAAGGTGTCTGATCCGGAAACGCACCTCGCCGCCGCCAACGGCCAGTTCCTGCTCATCCGCCGCGATATTTACATCCGCATCGGCGGGCACGAAGCGGTCAGCGACGCCATCCTCGAAGACGTCGAGCTGGCGAACATCATCAAACGCCGCAAGCTCGGCCTGCGCTTTCGCTACGCGCCGGAAGCCGTCTCCACGCGCATGTATCGCAGCTTCGGAGCCATGTTCGAAGGCTGGACCAAAAACCTGGCGCTGCTCTTCGGCAACTCCATCGCGCTCGCGGCCTGGCGCATCCTCGATTTGCTGCTACTGGTTGGTCTGCCGGTGCTCGCGTGGTTACTCTATGAACGGAATGCCCAGATCGTTCTCGTCGTCGCGCTGATGCTTCTCTGGGCCCGCAATCTCTGGCGCTATTACCGCCGTGTCCGCAAATCCAATTTCCCCTTCGTGGACTGCCTGGTCACGCCCATCGCTCTACCCCTCTTCGCCGCCTTGCTCTATCGAAGCTGGTTCAATCACACCGTAACGAAACGCGTTGCCTGGAAGGGTCGTGAATACACCAGCCATAACCGCTGAAGCTCTTACGCTGCCTGCCTCATCTATCATTAAGACAGTTAGTTGAGCTTATGATCCTGCTTACCCGCAAAGCCGAATTCTCCGCCTCCCACTACTACTGGAACGACGGCTGGTCCGAGGACGAGAACCGCCGCATATTCGGCAAGTGCTCAAATCGCAACGGTCACGGCCACAACTACACGCTGGAAGTCACTGTCGCGGGTGAGATTGATCCCGTCTCCGGCTTCGTCGTCGATCTCAAGGATCTGAAGACCGTTCTCGAACGCGAAGTGGTCAGCGTCTACGACCACCGCCACCTCAATCTCGAGGTGCCCGAGTTCAAGACCGCCAATCCTACAACGGAAAACATCGCCATCGCCGTGTGGAAGCGCCTCGACGGCAAGATTCCCGGCGCGAAGCTGCATCGCGTGCGCGTCTACGAGCTACCTGATCTCTTCGCTGACTACTACGGTGAGTTATGAGGGCCTACTTCGGACGCCGTTATCGCCTGAGCGCCTCGCACCGACTGCACTCCGCGGCGTTCGACGAAGCCCGGAACCGCGCCGTCTACGGCAAGTGCAACAACCCCCACGGACATGGCCACAACTACATCGTCGAGGTCATCGTCGGCGGTGACGTCGATCCCGCGACTGGCATGGTCTGCGATCTCGTTGAACTCGATTCCTGTGTACAGAAAGAAATCCTCGATCGCTTCGATCACACCAATCTCAACACGCATGCCTGCTTTCAAAGAACCGTGCCGACCACGGAGAATTTCATTATCGAAGTGCATCGCCTGCTCACGGCGGCATTCAGGCAGGCTGAAATCATCTCAGTGCGCGTGGAGGAGACCTCGAATAATTCCTTCGAGTATCCCGTCCCCGCAGTTCGGAATCAGGACCTCAGCGCACAACACGGAAGGTCAATTCGGCATGAAGAACAATAACCACCACGCAAGCGCCGCGCTGAAAGACGAGATCATCGGCACCACTGGCCTCGAGGACTTCTCCACGCAGGATATCTACCGCGAGATCATCCGCCGCTTCGACGCCGACCCGACCCGCGACGGCCTGTTGCGCACTCCTGAACGGATGGAGAAAGCCCTTACCTTCCTCACCAAGGGTTACAACGAGGACCCGAACGCCATCCTGAACGACGCGCTCTTCGACGTCGATTACGACGAGATGGTCATCGTCAAGGATATCGAGATGTACTCGCTCTGCGAGCACCACATGCTCCCGTTCTTCGGGAAGGTCCACATTGCCTACATTCCCAACGGCAAAGTAGTCGGACTGAGCAAAATGCCGCGCCTCGTCGAGGTCTTCGCGCGCCGCCTGCAGGTGCAGGAGCGCCTCACCCGCCAGATCGCCGACGCCATCCAGGACGCGATCCACCCCCAGGGAGTAGGCGTGATCATAGAAGCCCGTCATCTGTGCATGATGATGCGCGGCGTCGAGAAGCAGAACTCGTCCACGGTCACGTCGGCTATGGTCGGCGTCTTCCAGAAGCAGAACACGCGCAACGAGTTCCTCGCCCTCGTCCGCGAGCGCACGCCGAACGCGTTGTAGTTGCCAGTCTCCAGTTCCCAGTGGCCAGTAAAAGCCTGCGGAGACTGGGGACTGTCAACTTTCACACGCTCGCATCCGCACTATAGTTAAGAGGGTGAACGGGCTCCTCATCATCGACAAGCCATCCGGCATGACCTCGCACGACGTCGTCGCTCGCCTGCGCCGCGCCACCGGTGAGAAGTCCATCGGACACCTCGGCACGCTCGACCCCATGGCCACAGGCGTGTTACCTCTGCTGCTCGGAAAATACACGCGCCTCGCGCAGTTCTACGGATTGCACGAGAAGAGCTACACCGGCACGATCCGCTTCGGCTTCTCCACCGACACCTACGATGCCGAAGGCACTCCCACCTCTGATCCGACGAAACCCTCCTTCACACTCGAACTCCTGCACGCCGCTGCCTCCCGCTTTTCCGGAGACATCGATCAGCTCCCGCCGCCCATATCCGCCAAGAAGATCGGCGGCAAGCCTGCATACAAGATCGCGCGCTCCGGCGAAACGCCACAGCTCAAAACCGCCCGCATCCACATCGAGGAGTTTGCCATCCAGTCGTTCGACGGGGAACTCGCCGCTTTCCTCATCCGTATCTCTTCTGGTGGATACGTCCGTTCCGTGGCCCACGAGCTCGGGCACGCACTTAGTTCCGGCGCGCATCTCGCCAGCCTCCGCCGTATCGCTTCTGGTCCGTTCACAATCGAACAAGCCATCCCGCTCGTCGAAGCCGAATCTCTCGCCCGCGAAGACCAGCTCGCATTGCGCATGCCGCACCCGCGCACGCTATTGCCCGAGCTGCCGTCCGTTACCGCTGACGAGCAGACCCTCGCCCGCCTGCGCAATGGCATGCAGATCAACCTGCCCGAGTTCACTCAGGCTCCATTGGTCAAGGTCTTCTGCGGACAACGCGATCTGGTCGCCATCGGCAAGCGCATCGCCGGAACGCTTTTTCAGCCGACCATCGTTCTTATTTGATCCAGCAAAATCTGAACGGCCAAAGTCCGGGCGCCACATCCTTGTGCGCGATTTTTGCGCAAGGGTGGGATGCGATTCATTTCTTCAGCATCGGCTTCAGGAAGTCATACATATCGTCCGCGATGATCTCCGCGCCCTTCGCCGTCGGGTGAATGCCGTCCTGCTGCAATCCTCCGGGAACCTTGTAGACATGCAACAGTATGAAAGGGAAGAGCGGCACATTGAATTTCTTTGCCGCCATGACAAACGTCTCCTTGAAAGCGTTAGCGTAATCCGGCCCATAATCCGGAGGCATAACGATGCCCACCAACGCGACCTTGATTCCCGCTCCCTGCAGCGTCTGAATGATCTGATCAAGATTTGCGCGGGTCGAGGTTATAGGCAGTCCGCGCAGGCCATCATTTCCGCCAAACTCAACCACCACAATCTGGGGATGTGCAGCGAGAACCCTTGGCAGCTGCGTTACTCCGTCTTTGGTGGTCGCTCCACTCACGCCAAAATTAAGGACGCGGTAGTTATATCCGTGCGCGTCCAGCCGCTGCTGCAAGCCGTCTGGCCAGCTGTGGCCGGGATCGATTCCATATCCCGCCGTAATGCTGTCGCCAAAGCAAACAATCACCGGCTTCGAAACATTTGTTTTCGCGTGAGCAAAATAGGCGATTGCAAGGATCAAAAGCAGACAGATTCGCTTCACTTCGCGATTGTAGCGAATCCGAAAACCGCGCAGCGCCCATGGGACACTGGTAGAAGGCGACGCGCTCCAAGAGGAACCTGGGAATGATCGAAGTTCGCAACCTGAAGAAATCCATCCGCAACGGCAACCGCACCGTCGACATCCTGCGCGGCATCGACCTCCTCATTCCCCAGGGGCAGTTTGTAGCCATCATGGGCGCGTCGGGCAGCGGTAAGAGCACATTGCTGGGTTTGCTCGCCGGTCTCGACTCACCCAGCGAAGGTGAAGTTCTCCTCGACGGCGTTGACATTAGCCATCTTGAAGAAGACAGCCTCGCGCAGGTGCGCGGCCTGAAGATCGGATTCGTCTTCCAGTCCTACCAGCTCATTCCCACGCTCACCGCGCTCGAAAACGTCCTGCTGCCCCACGAGCTCAACGCCCGCGGAGACGGCCGCGCCCGCGCTACCGAGCTCCTCACCAGCGTCGGCCTCGCCGACCGCCTGCAACATTACCCCGTCCAACTCTCCGGCGGAGAGCAGCAGCGCGTCGCACTCGCGCGCGCGTTCGTCCTCGATCCCCCCATCGTTCTCGCAGATGAACCCACCGGTAATCTCGATTCCGTCAACGGCCAGCACGTCCTCGATCTCCTCACCGTTCGCCAACGCGAAGCCCGCACCACTCTCGTCATGGTTACGCACGACTCCGAGATCGCCGCTCGCGCCGACCGGCAGATCCATCTCCGCGACGGCCTTGTCGTCGCCGACGAGTTGACGGCGCACGCCGAACCGACAGAGGTGATCGGATGACCACCGTCACCAAGCCCGCGCTCCCATGGTCCACAGCTGCCCGCATTGCCTGGCGCGAGTTGCGTGCTTCGCGTGCCAAGTTCGTTTTCGTCCTGCTCTCTGTCGCCATCGGAGTCGCCGCCCTAACCGGCGTCCGCGGCTTCAGCCAGGCATTTCAGAAGGCTCTCCTCGGCGACGCCCGCGGCATCATGGCCGCCGACCTCTCGGCGCGCATGTTCCGCCTTGCCACGCCGAAAGAGCAGCAGCAACTCGATGCTCTTGCCACCAGCGGCGTCGAGCGCACCAGCGTCACGGAGACCGTCTCCATGGCCTCGGTTCAGGGTGATCCCGTCCCGCTGCTCATCTCGCTCAAAGCCGTCGATCCCGCCGTCTATCCCTACTACGGAAACATCGTCCTTAGCCCCGCCGGCTCTATACGCGATCTCCTCACCGACTCAACGGCTCTGGTCGACGACAACCTCCTGGTCCGCCTCAATGCGAAAGTCGGCGACCGCCTCAAGATCGGCACCAGGTACTTCCGCATCGCCGCAGTCATCCTGCGCGAGCCAGACCGAATGACTGCCGGCGTCGGACTTGGCCCACGCGTGATGATCAGCCGCCATGCGCTACTCGAAAGCGGACTGCTTGGCCTAGGCAGCCGCGCCAGCGAGCGCTATCTCTTCAAAATCGACAGTCCCCCAAACGGCGGCAAAGCTCAGGATATCGCCACGCTCCGGCCCGAACTGGAAAAGATCCTGCCCGACGCGCAGATCATGGATTTTCGCGAGACCAGCCCTGAGCTCACCCGCGGCCTTGACAACGCCACCGGACTTCTCAGCCTCATCTGCCTTGTCGCCATGGTCCTGGGAGCTATCGGCGTCGCCATGGCCATGCGCGCGCATCTACAACAGCGCATCGAGATCCTCGCCATCATGAAGTCCATTGGCGCGCGCTCGTCGGACATTCTCCGCATCTACCTGCTGCAGACCATCTTCCTCGGTCTCGCCGGAGGCCTTATCGGCGTCGTCTTCGGCCTCGGTGTCGAATACGTCTTCCCGTCGCTCCTCGGCTCGCTGCTACCGCTGCGACCACCCCTCGCGCTTGCCATCAAGCCCGTCTCGGCTGCGCTCGCCACCGGAATCCTCACCACCATTCTTTTCTGCCTGCCGCCGCTGCTTGACGTGCGCCACGTCCGGCCCATCGCCGTCCTGCGCAAGATGGTCGAAACCGCCGAAGGCGTCAACCTGCTCCGTCCATCCCGCAGCCCGCGCCAGCTTCGCGTCCAGCGCATCCTGCTCGCCTTTGTTCTCGTCATCGGACTCGCGTCGCTCGCCCTCTGGATCACCGGCCTCCGGCATCACGTGCACCGCTGGTCGCTCGGAGTGCTCATTGTCGACATCGCTTTCGGGCTCGCCGTCGCCACCTACGACTTCTGGGCGCCGAAATTCCGCGATCGCAAGCTCCAGTGGTTGTCGATCGCGGTCATCGTTGCCGGGCTCGCCGGAATCGCTGCGGCGCTCTCCGACTCATGGACCATCGGCAAGTGGTTCGCTGCCAGCCTTTGCGCAGTGCTGCTCGTCATCCTCGGCCTGTCTGCTCTCACGCTGCGAACGCTGCGCTCCTTCCTGAACAAGACCCGCCTGCACCTGCCGTCTGCGCTGCGCCACGGTCTCGCCAACCTCTATCGCCCCGGCAACCAATCCTCCGCCGTCCTCGCCGCCCTCGGCGCGGGAGTCATGCTCATTCTTGCCGTCTACCTCATGCAGTCTGCCATCGTCCGCGAGATGCACAACGACGTCTCGGCCGATACGCCGAACATCTTCCTCGTCGATATCGCGCCGGAAGAGCTCTCCGGTGTCCAGTCGCTGCTCGCGAAACACACGGGCGTTCAGGGGCAGCTTGAGACCATCCCGATGATCTCCTCGCGCATTACCAGCATCGACGGTGTTTCCGTCGACCAGCTCAAGCTTCAGAACTATCCGCGCCGCATGCTTCGCTCCGCGCCTATTTCATACTCCGAAGGCATTCCCCGCGGAACGAAAATCTCCCAGGGCCAGTGGTGGAAGAGTCCCAACGATCCTGACCTCGCCGTCGTCGATCGTGTTGCCCAGCGCCTCAATCTCCACATCGGCTCGAAGGTGGATTTCTCCGTCGATGACCGGACCATCTCCACCAAAGTGGCCGCCATCTATAAGGTCGATGGCGAGCATGCCTTCGCGCGCAGCGAGTTCATCCTCGCGCCCGGCCTCGTCCACGATATCCCCGCCACATGGTACGGAGCCATCCACGTCACGCCCGCCAGCATCCCGCAGCTTGAGCGCGACCTCTTCGCCGCTTATCCGACCATCACAGTGATCAACCTCGCCGACATTCTCCAGACCATCCAGGACGTGGCGGATCACATCATCCTCGTTATCCGCTTCCTCGCCGGCTTCTCCATCCTCTCCGGAGCCATCATCCTCGCCTCCAGCGTCGCCAGCACGCGCTTCCGCCGCATCCGCGAAGTGGTCGTGCTCAAGACCCTTGGAGCCACCCGCAACCGCGTTGCCCAGGTCTTCAGCATCGAATTCCTCGTCCTCGGCCTGCTCTCCGGAGCCGTCGGCGTCCTCTTCGCCAACATCCTCGCGCGCATCCTGCTGCACCGCATGGATATCCACTGGCACGCCGACTGGTTCGCCTCGACCTTCACCGTCTTTGCGACCGCCATCCTGGCCATAGCCACTGGCTGGATCGCCAGCTTCCGCATTCTCGGACAAAAACCGCTGGAAGTTCTGCGGGAAGAGTGAGGCGCGATAACGGTCTGCACGCTTTCCCTTTTGTTCAAAAGCAGTTCAACTCGGAATCCAAAGCATTCGTTTTAGCCTGGAAAGTGATTTTGACGCTCGTCACCATCACCCCGAGGAATCCTTGCCCTTTGTGTTCAGACCGCACTAACTGTGCGCACATGCGATCCCTCATAACCGCTCACTCGGCAGCTTTTCGACGCATGAAAATCGTTACGACCCCGAGGACCGCCCCGATGAACACGACGAAGAGGCTGACCTTACTCCACATCGCGTAGGAGCTTTCACCCATTTCGACCTGCTCCTTCGCGTCTTGCAGCAACGTGTCGATATAGTCGCGAACCTCGTCTTGTGCTTTCAGCAGGCGATCATTCGCATCCGTCGCGGCGTTGAACGACTTCATGTCTCCACCCGGCATTGGAGGATTAGCCAGTACGCTGCTTCGGGCATCCTGATATCGTTCATTTACAGACGAGAACGAGATCTCATGCTTTTCATCCGGCACTCGCGCCAGAAATGACTTAACAGCTATTACCTCGGCATCACCCGTACCAATCATGAAACGATTGAGGTTTTCGATGCGATCCTCACCACTTGTTCCATCTGGGGAATTCGGGCGTGACTCATTCCTTTGTGTGTCCTCCGCCTTGAACGCTTCAAGGCTTGCTATCGCACCGCTTTGATTTGCCATCCTGTCTTTCAAGTCCGCAAGTTTCCGATCGTTTACCATGTAGGCTACAAGTCCAACCACGACGCTCGAAATTGCCAGTATCATCACCCATCTTGCTTTCCAATTCACCTCAGGTTTGTCAGGCATTTCATTGGAAGTCATATTGCCCCTTCCTCGTGCGTGAGAATACATCAGGTATGGATAAGAACACTGTAATAATGTAGGAGGATCCAATGAGCCAAATCCCTTCGGGAACAGAACTTGCCCGTCCATTCCTGCCTTCACAGGATTTCGATCTGTCCAAGGGCTTTTACGAGGCGATCGGGTTCGAAAAGCTTCTCGACAGCGAGGTTGCCATCTTCAGGATCGGGCTCGAGCGGCTTCATCCTGGGGCGCCACTATCAGAAAGATTGGGCCGGGAACTTCATGATGCAATTGATGGTCGACGATCTCGATGCATGGTGGTCCCACATCAACCCTCTGGATCTGCCCAGACACGTTCGGAGTGAAACCCCCGCAACCACCGGCGATGCAACCTTGGGGACTTCGCATCGCCTACTTAGTCGATCCCTGTGGAGTGCTCTGGCACGTCGCGCAACGCCGCCAGGGCCTTGTGCAGGACTGAGCCCTAATGTTTCTCCGCCGTCTGTGCTTGTCCGCCCTGTGTCTGGCCGTTGTTGTTCAGCAGCATGTGCACCGCGTCCTGATAGCCCATCTGCGGACGCACCGGCTCGAAGTTGCTGGCATCTTCGATCGTCTGAATATCCAGCGACTTGATCAACAATATCTTGCCCTGAAGATGCAGCGCCATGTGCGTTGTCTCCCAGTGCTCGCTCCCCACGTCTTTCTGCTCCACCACGATCGTCCCGCCCTGGAACAGCTTGCCCAGGATGCCCCATCCGAAATTCACATCGGCGATCAGGTGTGCGTCTAGTTTCACCATCCGCTCCTGCCGCTGGTCGATCCACAACTCGCCCGCCATGCCGTGGTATACCTCGCCTTCTCGATCCGGCGGAGTGAAATTAGGATTCGGCTTGAAGCTGAGCCGGTAGCAGGGGCCGTTTGGGCCCTCCACCATGCCTTCGAAGTGATAGAGGAAAGCGTCCGGGAGCATCCGGAGCATTTCGTTGGCCCGGTTGCTGTCTTCCTGCTCTTTCTGGTGCCGATGTTGCTGGATCTCTGGATGAGCCAGCAGATTATTCAGCCGGTCGATTTCCGCTTGCTCGGCATCGCCCGCCAGCGGCTTGTCTCCGGTGGCCACCAGGCGCGCAACGTCGCCATCTTTTGTCTCCACGATTTCTTTCGTCGTGATCTTACCGTCGTCAATCTTGTGCAGCGTGTACCGGTATGGGTGACCGTTACCGGGGGCCAGCTCATTGTGCGATGCGCGGCGCACCAGCGCCACCGGATCTGACTCCACGCTCTGCGGCGTCGCCTGCCCGTATGCGAAGCCGCACCAAACCAGCGGCAGAGCGATCAGAAAATCGACCGCAGCACGCAGGTACTTCCGATTCACAATATCTCCGCGGTCGTGCTTATCAGATTTCAATACAGGCCCTTCTCTCCATCTAGTTTGTCGCCTTGTCCGTTCCAATACAAGTAGAACCAACCAATCATGAAGCAGTTAGACGCGCAAAACCGGCTCCTGGTTTGACCAAATCGCCTGGCTGAGCGACTGAACCCCTTTCAGATGAGCGTCGAAATTGCATACAATCCAAGCATGAAGCAAGTTGTACCCACGCGACCCTCAAATTTCAGCAAGCTCGACCGGGTTCTTCCATTTCTATGCCTCTTCGTGGCCGTTTCCGGCCTGCTTTCCGCCCAGGACACCACCCACCGCGGGCGCAAGTACACGCCGCCGCCGCCGACTGCCAAAATCACGGTGACTGTCGTTAAAGCCACCAATGGCAAGCCGGTGGAGAATGCCGCCGTTATCTTTCACCCCATCAAAAACGGTAAAGATGAAGGCGGACTCGAATTGAAGACCAACGAGGAAGGCAAGGTCTCCATCGACGTGATTCCCATCGGCGACACCGTGCGCCTGCAGATCCTCGCCAGTGGGTTCCAGACCTACGGCGAAGACTACGAAATCACCACCGACACCAAAGACATCACCGTCAAGATGAAGCATCCTGACCGTCAATACTCGATCTACGAGAAGCACGACGACAGCAAGGAGCAGGGCGGCGCTGAATCCTCCTCCGATCGGCCGTCGCAGCCCGACCAGAAGCCGCAGTCGGATACGTCAAAGCCTCCACAGTCAAACTGAAGGAAAGGGAAGGGTGCCCTCATCTCGCTTCTGAGACACGGGGATTCTCCCCTCACCCTTCCAGTCGGTACTTCGTCTCTGCCAGCCGGTAGAGCGGTCTCCACACCAAGCGGTTGATGGTTACCACCATCAGGGCCATGATGATTGTCGCCCCCAGCAGGATCGGAAAGTTCCCCTGCTCGCTCGCTCTGCTGATCTGCTCGCCCAGTCCGAGAGTTGTCAGTGTCTGGCTCTTGAGCTGAAAATATTCCGCGACAATCGAGGCGTTCCAAGCGCCACCCGAGGCGGTTACCAGGCCCGTGATCAGAAACGGGAAGATGCCCGGCAGAATCACCGTTGTCCACCGCTGCAGGCTTGAGAAGTGAAAGAGGTCTGCGACCTCCTTCAGGTCTGACGGGATCGCCATGGCGCCCGCGATCACGTTGAACAGGATGTACCACTGCGTTCCCAGCATCATCAGCGCGATGGAGCCGATGCCCAGCCCCAGCCCCAGCCTCATCAACGCCACCAGGATCACCGGAAACAACGCCGTCGCCGGAAATGACGCCGCAATCTGCGCCAGCGGCTGCGTGATGTTTGCCAGCCGCGGATTGAAGCCGATCATCACCCCCACCGGAATCGTCCACGCCGAGGCCAGCAGCAGAGACACATTCACCCGCAGAAAGGTGGCCCCTGCGCCTGCCAGCAGTGAGAGAAATTCGTGCCCGTGAATCTGCTTCAGAAGCAAAAGCGCATGAAACGCAGCCAGTCCGATAGTGCCAATCGCTAGGGCTCCCAGGACAACAGAGATAACCAGGCCCCTCCGGCTGGAACCCGTCTGCTGTATGAGCGCTGTTTTACGATCCCGCCGCTGTGCCAGGGAGCGGTAAATGCCCTCACCCAGCGGCATCAGCGTATGCCGCTGGATTATCCCCAGCATATTTGAGTTGCGCAGCAGATGCAGGATCGGAGACTTCACCCGGTCCGCGCTCTCCACATTCTCAAACTTGAATTTGTCCGACCACGCGATCAGCGGGCGCCACAGCAGCTGATCGGTAAGCACTACGATCAGCATCATCGTGATCAGACCGTATGCCATCGCATGGTAGTCGCCGTTCGATGCCGCCGTCTGCAGATACGAGCCCAGCCCCGGCAAACGGAAATTCCGGCTGCCCACCGGAAACATCTCGCAGATCATCAGGAAGAACCAGCCGCTGGCCACCGACACCATCGAGTTCCACACCAGGCCGATGGTCGCGTAGGGCAGCTCCAGTTGAAAGAGCCGCTGCAGAGCCGAAAAGCGGTTGATGTTACACGCCTCGCGCAGCTCGCGCGGAATGCTCTTAAGCGAGGAGTAGAAGCTGAACGCCATGTTCCACACTTCACCGGTAAAAATCAGGAGGATCGCGCCCATCTCAATCCCCAGCTGGCGGGTAGGGAAGAGCGACATCATTGCCAGCATCACGCCGGGCAGAAAACTCAGCACCGGGATCGACTGCAGAATATCCAGCGTGGCAATCATCAGCGCTTCCGCGCGCTGGTTATACGCGGCGATGTATCCATAGCCGATGGCAAAGGCCAGGCTCAGCAGATACGCCACAAAAATGCGTACCGTGGAATAGAAGGCATACAACGGCAGGTGTGAAGGCGAGCGGTATATCTCTACCTCGGGAATCGCGCCGCTGAACCAGAACTTTGCCACCCACAGAACTGCGTAGAACCCGGCGAGCAGCCCGGCGGCGACGGTCAGATCGAGAAAAAATGGCCAGCTCCGCTCGAGGACGAGCGCCCGCGAGAGCGTATAGGGGCTCTTCACTGGGCCTCCGCCCCTTCCACGGACTCCGCTGTCTCTTCCTGCTCCGGCAGCACAAAGCGCCGGCGCGCGGCGTCGAAATCGAAGAGCTCCGCATAGCGACCCCAGTTGATCGCTGTGTCGAGCTGCCGCTGCGTCTCCTCTTCGCTGAACTGCTCGTCGAGCATGTCGAGGAAAAATTCCTCTGGAACCGTGTGGTCGCTCTTATTGTTGAGCGCGCGCGTGATCTGACGCAGCAGCAGCACGTGATCCAGCGCCGCCGTGCGGAAAAGCTCCTTCTGTTTCAGAATCTCCGACTCAGCGAACTCGCGCCCCTCCGGCGTGATAACGACGTCTCCCTCGCCGATTTTCAGGAAGCCCAGAATCTGCGCAGCCTCCATTATCGGCAGCAGGTCGTCGATCTCGAATGCCAGCTCGTCGGCCAGCTTGTAGATATCGGCCCGGCCCTGCTCGTTGCTCAGGTCGATCACAATTTCCAGCAGTCCGGCTATGCCGCCCGGGCGCGCGTGAGGAAGCATCTCGTAATGCATCTGCCGCTGGTCGCGCACCTTGCGTCCGCTATCCAGTTCCGGCATCGCCGCCGGAACCACATCCGGCTTAGTCAGCACTTTGTAGATGTAATCCACAAGCTGTGTGAACGGCTGGCTCTTGCGGTCCCTGGGATGCGCCAGCGATACCTTGAAGTCCGTCCGCACATGCCCCGGATTGCGGCCCAGCACGATGATGCGATCAGCCAGCAGCACCGCCTCCTCGATGTTGTGCGTCACGAGGAAGATGGCCTGCGTCGGGATCGTCTTCTTTTGCCACAACTCCAGCAGTTCGCTGCGCAGATTCTCCGCCGTCAGCACGTCCAGCGCCGAGAATGGCTCGTCCATGAAGAGTACTTCCGGCTCAACCACCAGAGCTCGCGCAAATCCCACGCGCTGCCGCATCCCTCCCGACAATTCCTTCGGATACGCCGCCTGAAAGCCGTCCAGACCGACGGTATCCAGAATCTTCAGGCTTCGTTCACGCCGCTTCTCGGCATCCAGGCCAGCCGCCTTCAGCGGTGCTTCAACATTTTCCAGCACCGTAAGCCACGGAAAAAGCGCGAAGCTCTGAAAGACAATGGAAACGTGAATTTGGACCGTGGAGATCGGCTTGCCATGCCAGTACACCTCGCCCGCCGACGGTTTAGAGAGCCCGGCCAGCATGCGCAGCAGCGTCGATTTGCCCGACCCGGATGGGCCGAGGAGTGCCATAATCTCTCCGGGCACAACCGACAGATCGGTCGGCGCGATTACCTGGATGCGGTTCTCGCTCGGCTGCTCGTAGTACTTTTCCACCTGCTGGGCGCGAATGATTGGTTCCGACATCGACGGTCCGCCTGAAAAATTCTCAAGAAGTTTAAAACTGAACAGTAGATGAAGCTGAATCGGTCTCCGCGGGCATCGCGATAACGGCTAGGTCAGCCGCGGCTGATGTGCGGAAATTTTATGTTGCATGGATTATGGGAGGATGAAGCATCCTCTTACGAAGAGCGTATCATCTTAGGTAAAGATTCTGGATGAACTCCACATACTTATAACCGTCTGCACTTCTGTCAGTTTGACGAAGGAGGCCGTCGCTCGCGACCGCCCCTATTTTTGAAAAGAAAGCAGCGAAGGAACGAATGTCCGAAACTCCCGTGAAACCTAAAGTGCTGGTTGCCGACGACGAACGCGTCATAGCCGATACACTCGCCATCATTCTCAACCAGAGCGGGTTTGAAGCGACCGCCGTCTACACCGGCGAAAAAGCCGTTGAGACTGCGAAGTCTCTGCGGCCCGACATGCTCATCAGCGACGTGATCATGACCGACCTGAACGGCATCGATGCGGCGATCCGGATTCGCGAGATTCTGCCCGCCTGCAAGATTCTTCTCTTCTCGGGGCAGGCGGCCACCGCCGACCTGCTCGACCGGGCGCGCGGCCAGGGCCACGAATTCGAAATCCTCGCCAAGCCCGTCCACCCCCAGGACCTGCTTGCCCGTCTGCGCAGCTAAAACAGCCATCAGGGATTAGCCATTAGTCTTGTTTGCTCGGCACGCGTTCTCGTTCAATTTGCTTTTTCGAGCAGGGGATAGGGCAAAGCCAGCGAATTTGTTCAACAAGAGCCTGAAGCCGCCCGTCAGCCTTAATGGTTATGGCTCATGGCTAATGGCTGCCCTCAAACCCTGTTCCTGCCCTCCATCGCCCGCGTCATGGTGACCTCGTCGGCGTACTCAATGTCGCTGCCTGCGGGAACCCCGGTCGCAATCCGGCTGATCACTGTGCCGCCACCTCGCAGCATCTCGGCAAGATAGTGCGCCGTCGCCTCGCCCTCAACCGTCGGCGACGTAGCCAGGATCACCTCGTCGATCTCGCCCCTCCGCACGCGGTCCACTAGAGTATTTGTCCGCAGATGCTCCGGTCCTACCCCGTGCAGAGGCGAGAGCGTTCCATGCAGCACGTGATACACGCCGTTATACCCGCGCGTCTTTTCAATCGTGGCGATGTTCGTCGGCTCCTCTACCACGCAGACCAGCCGCTGGTTGCGCGTCGGACTCGCGCAGTAGAGACACGGGTCGACATCCGTAATGTTGTTGCAGATGGAGCAAAGTTGCAGCCGCGCCTTTACCTCGCGTACAGCCTCGGCCAGCGCCTCGGCGTCCTCGGGGCTGGACCGCAGGATATGAAACGCCAGTCGTTGCGCGCTCTTTGAGCCGATACCCGGCAGCTTGCGCAGTTCTTCAATGAGCCGCGCCATGGGTTCCGCGAATCGTGACAAAATTTTCCTCTGAACTCTACAGTGTGTTGTAAATCTCTGTGACGAAAAGATCCGGTGTCATCGTTCCGTGACCGAGCGCCGCATCGAAATCCGCAGTGGGTTTCGCTGCAATCACCTGCTGCAGAGACTGACCGCTGATCTTCAGCTTCTCGATTCGATTGGCCAGCGTCGACAGCATGTCGCGATACTTCTGGAGAGCGTTTTTGTCGCCCGCCGGACCATGCCCCGGCACAATTTTCGTCCTGTCGTCCGCGATGACCAGCAATTCGTCCACGGCCCGGATCATTCCGTTGACCGTGCCCCCTGAACTCGCATCGATCAGCGGATACGCTCCGTTGAACCAGACATCGCCAGTGTGAATCACGTTCGCGTTCACGAAACGAATATAGATATCCGAGTCTGTGTGCGCATTGGGCATGTGCACCAGGTCCAGCTCATCGTTGTTCACATAGAGCTTGTCTGTCTCCGGAAAGGTGAGCTGCGGCAAACCTTCATTGGGAGAGGCCGGGAAGGAAAGATTGAGCAGTTTGACCGTTTGCGGCGCCGACATCCGAATCCGCGTATTTTCCTGCGCGATAATGAACGCGCCCGCCTCGTGCAGCGCCGCATTGCCGTCCGTGTGGTCGAACAACCAGCAGGTATTGATCAGCCGCTTCAGGGGATTCGGGCCCAGCTTGCCCAGCACCTGTAGAAGCGCATGTGATGCCGTCGCCACACTCGAGTCGATCAGCACCTTTCCATCCGGACCGTTCTGCGCCACCATATTCCCGCCTACGCCCTGCAGCAGGAAAATCGTGTCGGTAAGTTTCACCGTCTGAATAGGAGTGGTCGATCCCGCGTTGCGCATCGACTGGACGAAGTTCGAAGGCGAGGGAGCCACCGGCGTCTGCGGATGCTGCTGAGTCTGCCCGGGCGAGAAGCGCTCCATCAGCGCACCCGCCGCAGCCATTGCCGATCCCCCCAGAAATCCCCGCCGCGTGATCATGACTCTTGGTCCCTGCAAGTCCGGCAAAATACCATGACGAACGGCCTTTCAGCCGGGTCTCGACTAAATCAAACCCTCCGGAAGATTCAGCCCGCCCAGCATGCCCTGCATGCTCGACTTCAAAAGCTCCTCTGCGCGCCGGCCGGCTTCGTTGAACGCCGCTGTGATCAGGTCTTCCAGCATCTCCACATCAGGATTCGCGCCGCTCAGGCTGGCCACCGCCGCCGGATCGATGGTGACCTTCAGGACTTCCTTCTTGCCGTTCATCTTCACCGTCACCGCGCCGCCGCCCGATGACGCCTCGACGATCGACTGCGCCAGCTTCTGCTGCATCTGCTCCTGCATCTGCTTTGCCTGGCCCAGCATTTCCTGAATCTTCAGAGGATTCACTTTTCGCTCCGTTCTACTTCTCAGATGCCTGCTTACTTCTTCTCACGCCTATTGCTTCTTGTCACGGAGGTCGAGCACGCTCCGTACTTCCGCCTGGAACAGTTCCTGTGCCTGCCGCACCAGCGGATTGTCGAGCGCAACCGCCTGGATACTCCCCTGCGCCGCCGGTCGCTCACTTCGCGGAGCCTTCGCCGCCGCGCTCCCGCCGTTCTCGCCGGGCAGCGGCACCAGCTTGCGTGTTTCGCCAATCCCGCGCAGGGCCTCGCGGCAGATCTTCTCGGCCTCAGCATTCATCGTCAGGCCGAGCATGGTCTTTTTGATGCCCACTTCCACTTCGATGGTGGACCCATTTTCGCGCCAGTTTCCCGCGTCCAGCAGAACCGCCGCCGTGTTGTGGCCCTCGCGCTCCAGCGCCGCGCATACCGCCTCGCGCGCGCGGTCGAGGCTCGACGCCGCGGCCTCATCCGTCGCCGTTAATGCCGCTGGCTCCGTCGCCAGAGCCAACGCGCCCGATGTCGCCTCGTGGGCGCCTTCGATGGCCCCTATAACTCCGGCTACGGGAGCCTTCACCGCCGTCGTCTCCACCGCTCTCGCTGCCCCTTCCAGGGGCGTCAAGGCGCGCGGAGCGACGCTCTGAGGAGCCGCCGCGCCAGCCGTCATAGAAACAGCCTCCGTCACCGGACCAGCAGCCTCGCCCGTGATCTTCCGGCTCTTGTCCGCCTCGAAAGGTGAGAACTTCGGCGGCGCAGGCTCGCCCGCGCGGGTCTCGGCTGCTCGGGTTTGGACTGGAGCGCTTCGCTGCGGCAATGGGCCGCCACTCGATCCAATTTTCCCGGCCTGCGGCGCCGGCAGCCTGCTCAGCAAATCCTCAACCGGAAGCAGCCGCTCCAGGTGCACCAGCTTGATCAGCCCCAGCTCCAGATGAAAGCGCTGCTCCTGCCGGTAATTCAGATCGTCAAACGTCCGCAGCATCACCTGCAAAAACCGCGTCAGGTCTTCCTCGGAAAACAGCACCGCCGACCGCGCCGCTCGCGCCCGTTCATCAGGAGAAATCTGCAGCAGCTCCGAATTTTCGCCGCCAATCCGTGCCATCAGCACATTGCGCAGATAGCGCACAAACTGCCGTGCCAGTTGCGCAGGACTATTTCCCGCATTCAGCAGCCGGTTCAGCTCCTCGATCACCGCCGCCGTCTGGCCCTCGCCGATCGCCTCCATCAGCCGTTCGAAAACAGCATTCGGAACCGTCCCCATCAGCTCACGAATCTGCTCCGCGTCGAGCCTCGGTCTGCCATTCTCCACCGGAGCCGACGCAATCGCCTGGTCCATGATCGACAGCGCATCGCGCATCGATCCGTCTCCGGCTTCGGCCAGCAGCGCCAGCGCAGCATCCTCGGCCGCGATCCCTTCCTTGCCGGCAATCTCCCGCAGCTGCGCCAGAATGTCGTCGAACTTCACCGCGTGAAAGCTGAAATGCTGGCATCGTGACCGGATCGTCTGCGGAATATCCTCCGGCTGCGTCGTCGCCATCATGAAGACGACGTGCTCGGGAGGCTCCTCCAGAGTCTTCAGCATCGCGTTGAACGCGGCATCGGTGATCTGGTGGGCTTCGTCCAGTATGTAGATCTTGTACTTGTCCCGAGCCGGCCTGTACCGCGCCGCATCGCGCAACTCGCGCATCTCGTCGATGCCGCGATTCGTCGCCGCGTCGATTTCGATCACATCAACGGCATTCCCAGCACGAATCTCCGTGCACGAGTCGCACACGCCGCACGGCTCCGGCGTCGGCCGCTGCGCCGAGCCAATTTCGGTCCGGCAGTTCAGCGCCATCGCCAGAATGCGCGCAATCGTCGTCTTGCCGATCCCCCGATGCCCGGAAAAGATGTATCCATGCGCCACGCGCCCCTGGGAAAGGGCGTTCAGCAGCGTTCGCGTAACGTGATCCTGTCCGGCTACATCCGAAAAACGCTGCGGGCGATATTTACGAGCTAAAACCTGGTATGCCATGCGATGAAAGTCTGATTGTATCGGGATTGAAGACCTCCCGCACGAGACGGCGCATTACTCAGGATCTATAGCTCTTACTCGATTTCCCGCATACTAATTCCGTGCCCATCTCGACCTCCATCCTCCGCTACCGCCTCGCCACACCCGCCGACGTGCCTCGTCTGCGCTCTCTCATCGATCGCTCAGTCCGCGAACTGCAGGCCCCTGACTACACGCCCGCCCAGATTGAGGAAGCCCTGCGCACCTACCTCAGCCTCGACACGCAACTCATCGCCGACCAGACCTACTTCGTCGTCGAAGATCCCTACGCCGCTCCCGATGCGCCTCTCGTTGCCAGCGGCGGCTGGTCGAAACGGCGCACCCTCTGCGGCGGAGATACCAGTCTCGGCGGTGACAACAATCCTGCGGGCCGCGACAGCAGCCTGCTCGATCCCGCAACCGAAGCTGCAAAGATCCGCGCCTTCTATGTAGATCCTGACTGGGCGCGCCGCGGTATCGGAAGCAAAATTCTTGCGTTGTGCGAAAATGCCGCCCGCGCCGCCGGCTTCACACGCTTCGAAATGGGAGCCACCCTCACCGGCGTGCCTCTCTACGCCCGCCATGGCTACGTAGAGGTCGAACGCTCCAATCTGCCTTTTGCTAACGGAGATTCACTCGCTATTGTCCGAATGGTGAAAGGGAAGTAACAACACTCCGGAAGGGTCGGCAGCACTATGCCTATCGTGCCTTTTTCTTCCCTGACAGAACCTTCTTCGCCGCCCGCTTCGCTGCGCGCGCCCGGCGCTTCAGCTCCTCCGGCGAATACATAGATTTCCGGCAGCCGGGAGCACCGCAGTTGCACAAAGCCTCATCCTCGTCGCCGTCGTACAGGTTGTAGTCGTAGGTCAGCTCTTCGCCCGCCTTGATATCGCGCAGCGCCTTGATCCACACATGCCCGCGCACCTCGCCGGTCTCGCAGTTCGGCTCGCAGGAGTGGTTGATGAACATGGCCACACCATGCCCATCGATCACCTTCGACCCATCGCCCAGGCCAAACAGATACGTCGTCGGCGAGTCCTGATACTTCTTGTCTGCCGCCTCTTTCGAAATGTGCGGCCCCGTGTACTCGACGATGCGCGAGCGCTTCTTGATCGGCTCAGTCGTATAGCAGCCGGCGGCATGGATTTGCGAGGATCGAATTATCAGCATCTTGGGTTAAGAAACCAAATCTTCAAGCAGAAAACAGACCGGTTTTCTCGCCGAGTATAGCAATTTCCGCGCAGCCCATTCCGTCGCCCATGGGTCTAAACTAGAAGGTGAAGTTGATTCCCATGCGCATCCCCGTCGGTATGCTCGCCTTGCTGTTCGCGGCCCTGCCGTCTCACGCGCAGCAATCGCAGCAGAACCCTCCGCCGAAGTCCGACCAGAGCCAATCCCAGTCCCAGACCCAGGACCAAAGCCAGTCGCAAAGCTCCCAGTCCCAAAGCTCATCGCCAGACACGTCCAAGCCCGCTCCCACCGACCGCAAGCGCCTCCCTCTCGGCAAGCAGCCCACGACCGCCGACGAGAATCCCTTTCCTGAAGATGTCTCGAAGAAGGCCGCGGCAGCCGCCGGCAACCCCGCTCCCGATGCGCCTAAAGCCGACAAGCCGCCATCGTCTGGCGACTCCAAATCCCCCGCGCCCGACTACTCCTCGAGCCGCACCGGTCTCCATGACATCGATGACGACAGCCGCGAGAGCCGCATCTCCGATGGCGCAGGCGGCTACATCCACGATCCAAAGCTCGCTGCGCAGGATGTGAAGGTTGGCGGCTTCTACCTCACCAACGGTGACTATAAGGGAGCCTACGACCGCTTTAAGGAAGCCACCAAGGTCAATCCTGAAAACCCCGACGCCGTTTACGGACTTGCCGAGGCTGCGCGCGGCCTCAAGCTCAACAGCGAAGCCGCCGACAACTACCGCATCTATCTCGACGCCTTTCCCGACGGACCCAAGGCGAAAGCCGCGCGCAAGGCTCTCGGCCAGTTAGGCGCGCCTGCGAAATAGCAGAGCCGCACCAGCTTCTCAATAGACCTTGGACTGAAACATCTCCACCAGGTAAATCAGCGCCAGCGGAACGAGCACCAGGTTTCGCAGCACAGAGACGAAGGCCTTCTGCGCATTCTTTCTGCGCAGCATTCCAGCGCGGCTCAGCCCTCGTGCCGCCAGCACCAGCAGATAGTTCAGCAGCAGCAGCGTCGCCGCCAGAAGAGCCAGCTCCCACAGCACCACATGCAGATGATTGCCAAGGTATGCGCCCAGTTGCTGCATCGCGCGCTGCGCCGCCACATTGCCGGAAAAGTGGACGCGAATCACATGCCATCTTTCCGGAGTCACCGCCACCCACACCGCGCCTATGCAGAGCAGAATCCGCCACACCGTAAGCACCACCTCCAGCAGCGCTACCCGCCAGCGTGGAATCGGCCTGGTTTCCAACAGCATGTATGCCCGTTCCGCTGCCGGAACGGCCGCGCACACCAGGATAAGCAGCGGATGCCGCGCCACAGCGCTCAGCGTCGCCGTCCAGAACTCTCCGCCGTTATGCCACGCCGTCGTAAAGCCGTTCGGCGCAAAGCTCATCCGCCCTCCCCAGGTTTCTTTAGCCATATCCGGCGGCATCCAGGCTGCTCGCACGCTGGCAAATGCCTTATAGTTAATCGCGTCCGCGTTATCACGCGCAACGGCAAATCTATGCACCCCGTCTTCGAAGACCTCCATGATCGCTATCGAAAGGCCCTCGCGGGTAAAGATTGCGACTCGTGCCAGCTTCGTCCCGCCCACGCTCTGCGCGGCAGCGGCCCCGCCTGGAGCACACAGGAGGTCATCGAGCATCTACTCCTCACATACCGCAGTACCGGCGCGCTTTTCGACCGTTATCTCGAGCGAAACTCACCCAGTAGAAAACCCAGGCAGATGAAGCACCGCGCTCTGCAGTTCCTGGTCATTCGCTGTGGAGGATTCCCCCGCGGCGCCAGCGCCCCCGACCACGCCCGCCCTGGCAAGTCCGGCATGCCGCCCATGACCGGCGAAGAGCTCGCCGCCCTCATGCGCTCTGAGCTCGAAGCGATGGACGCAAGGCTTGAGAAATGCCGGCAAGCCTTCGGAAGCCAGGCACTCGCTGCCCACTTTATCTTCGGACCCCTCACCGCCGACCAATGGCGTCGTTTCCACTTCGTCCACGGACGCCACCACCTCAAGCAGCTCGCCCGCATCCGCAAGCAGACCAAAGCGGCCTGATCTCATATTCACGAGTCCGAATTCTCACGGAAGGCCAGATCAAGGGAAGGGAAGTTTCATCGACTGGCTGTCGCGCCACGCGGCATCCGCAAGCACCACCGACGTTTCAACCTGACGGTCGGAGATGGTCCAGTACTGTCTGAGCAGCCGGTTCTTCTCCGCCGGACTCACCAGCTGAAATCCGTATTTCTCGTAGAACCGAATCGCCCACGCCGCATCGGCCCAGGTTCCCACCAGCACCGGCGTCGGCGCCAGCTTCAGCAGATGTTCGAGCAACTGCGTCCCGATCCCTTGCTTCTGGTTTTCCATGCGCACATACGCATGCCGGATCAGCGTTACATCCTGCACTTCCTGGATGCCCATCACCCCAACCAGGTGATCGTCCTCTTCGCAGCTCCAGAAGACGACACCATCGTCCATCTCATGCCGCAACTTCTCGCGCGACATATAAGGTTCAGCCCAGCAATCCTCAGGAATGACGCCACGATACGCCTGCGCGCCATCGTTGATGATGCTCCAGATCATCCTCGAAATCCTCTTCGCCACATCGCCAGATCACGGGTCACTTTGCTCCTGTTCTTTCGTGCGTTGCCACCGTACATTGCAGATATGACCTGAACCCTCTCAACTATGTTCACTGCTCAACCGACAACTTCCTCAATGGAGCTATCGCCTGTGGAAGGTCGGACCGTGTGGGTACGGTGCCAACACAAGTTTTGGAAAGATGCCCAGCGTCTTCTCAAATTCTCCATATACCTCACCGGATTTGTCTAACTCTTCACCCGGAATACCCACAAACTGATTGGAGAACGCAACTCCTGCTTCACCGATCCGTCGCCAGGACCCGTGAGCTAGCGATGTTTTTCCGGAACGGTCTACCTCTTGCAAGAAAGTGCCGTCTGAATGCAGCGACAAGACGCATATCTCTCCGTCTCCTCGAAACACATATTGCCCGGATAAGGCACCATAGTCGTAATTGGCCGCGATTAAATACCAGACGGTGAAAAGGACAATCGCAAGAACAGCAATGCAAACGATCTTCCTGCCTCACCGGAATAACCCCGCATACCACCCCACCGTCGCCTGCCCTTCAAACGCCGCAAAGATCGCCGCCGCACACAAGAACGACCCCAGCGGTACTCGCGCCGATAGCTCCGCCCTTGCCTTTCCTCAGAGCCAACCAGAAAACTCCGATACACCGCCCCACGCCACCACCGCCAGAAAAAACACCAGCAGCGCATTCGCCGGACCCAGCCACGCCGCAATCATCGCGAACAGCTTTGCATCGCCCAGACCCATGCCCTCGCGCCGCCGCACCAGCCAGTACAGCCCGCGAATCGCCAATATCACACCCGCCGCACACACTGCCCATCCCAACGACACGCCTGCGCAGCGCAGATGCACCAGCCATCCGCCATCGCACATCGCGCCACTGTAGATCACTCCCAGCGCAATCCCCGGCAGCGTAAACGTATCCGGCAAAATCATCGTCTCGGCATCCATCGCCGCCAGTCCCAGAGCCAGCAGACAGAACACCGCCATGCCAACTGCTTTAACTGACGCACCGAACTCCAGCCAGCACAGCAGCCACAGTGCCGCCGTCGCCAGCTCAATCGCCGGATACCTCCACGAAATCCCCGCCCCGCAATCCCGGCAGCGCCCGCGCAGCACCAGAAAGCTCAGCAGTGGCACATTATCCATCGCCCGGATTGCGGCCCCGCACTCCGGACACCGCGACCGCCCCGCCGCCACCGAGTCATGCCGCGGCAGCCGCCAGATGCACACATTAAGAAAGCTGCCGAAGGCCAGCCCCAGCAGCGCGACAAAAATCCCCGCCAGTAAATTCAACCCCTGCACCCATTAATCAAAGCCGGAATCAAAGCCAGCCGCAGTATACGTGCCTCCGGTAAACTGTCCCCGATGCCGCCTGCCGAAAATCCAGACACTTCCTCAGTCGAAACTACCCCCAACCCCGGCCCCATCTTCGCCGAGGCCGTGGCCATCATGCACCGCCTGCGCTCGCCCGGCGGATGCCCCTGGGATCGCGAGCAGACCTTCGACTCCATCCGCAAATACACCCTTGAAGAAACCTACGAGGTCTTCGACGCCATTGAGCGCCGCGACTGGCCCGCTCTCAAAGACGAGCTCGGCGACCTCCTCCTGCAAGTGCTCTTCTACGCTCAGATGGCCTCCGAATCCGGCTCCTTCACTATCGAAGACGTCGTTGCCGGCCTCAACCGGAAGCTCATCCGCCGCCATCCGCACGTTTTCGGGGAAGCCGCCGCCGCCGAAGCAGGCAACGGTGCCACCGGACTCGATACGGAAAACATTGACGCCCGCCAGGTCCTCCATAACTGGGAGGAGATCAAGAAGCTCGAAAAATCCGCCCGGCCCGCTCCCGAAGGACGTCTCGACGCCATCCCGCGCTCCATGCCCGCGCTCTCCGAGGCCGCCAAGCTCGGCTCCAAAGCCGCGAAGTCCGGCTTCGACTGGCCTGAGGTCTCCGGCCTTATCGAGAAACTCCGCGAAGAAACCGCCGAGCTCGAAGCCGAGCTCCCGCACACTCCCGAAGGCCAATCGGCACTCGCCGAAGAGCTTGGCGATCTTTTATTTACCACCGTCAATCTCGCCCGTCACTTGAAGATCGATCCCGAGCTCGCTCTCCGCGACACTAACGCCAAATTCCGCCGCCGCTTCCGCTCCATGGAACTCGCCAGCTCGCAGCCTCTCGAAGAGCTCGCCCCCGATCAGCTCGAATCCCTCTGGAAGCAGGCCAAGCTTGCCGAACCCCGGCGCTAACCCTCCTGACTCCAGAAGCGTGGCAAGATAGTAGCAGTGGATATGACCACCGTTCCTCAGGCTGCATCGGCCACGTGCCTCACCCGCGACGGTCGACCCATCCTTATCCGCTCCGCACAGGGCTGCGATGAGCTCGATGCCTGTGTGCAGCTTCAGATCGATACCTGGGGCTACGCCGACGGAGATGTCATCCCCCGCCGCGCCTTCATCGTCTCCCAGCGCATCGGCGGCCAGGTCATCGGAGCCTTCGACGTCACCCGCGCCGAAACCCCCGAAGGCGGCGCCGAAAACCTCATCGGCTTCGCCATGTCCCTGCCCGGTGTCAAGCCTGGACCCATCTCGAATGAGCGACCGGACGACTCGCCGGTCCCCTACCTCCATTCCCACATGCTGGCCGTCTCCGCCGGATACCGGAATGACGGCATCGGCCGTCAACTCAAGCTTTTTCAGCGGGTTGAGGCCATCAACCGCGGCATTGGCCTGATGGAATGGACCTTCGATCCCCTTGAGATCAAGAATTCTTTCCTAAATATCCACAAGCTCGGAGTGATAGTTCGCAGTTATACATCAAACTTTTATGGTGTATCCTCATCTCGTCTGCAAGGCGGGCTGCCCACGGACCGGTTGCATGCGGAGTGGTATCTTCGCTCCGGGCCTGTCCAGGCCAGCGTCGCCGGGGCCTCATTTCATCATCTCGACATTGAAGAAACCATCATGGTCCCTCACCAGGTCGCCGAATGGAAGTCTTCCGAGATCGATGTGGAGCGTGCCCGGGCCGTGCAGGCTGAGAATCGCCAGCGTTTTCAGGAAGCGTTCGCACGCGGGCTGGCCGTCGTCGGTTTTCGCAGAGACACGCAAAGTAACGGCATTTTTGAATTAGCGCCTTTCGAACACGTGAGAAGCAGTTATCTATGAGAATCGATGCAATCTTCCTGCGCGAACTTCGCATTCCCCTCGTTAAACCCTTTGAAACCAGTTTTGGCGTTACCACCGACCGCCGCATCCTCCTTGTCGAGCTGAAGGCCGAAGGCCTCACCGGCTGGGGAGAGTGCGTTGCCGGCGAGCGTCCGTATTATTCCTACGAGACCATCGACACCGCCTGGCTCATGCTTCTCCAGGAGCTCGCGCCCGCGCTTGCTCGCTCCGAGCCAGAGCATGCCGGCAAGATCCCCGGCATCCTCAAGCAGGTGCGCGGCCATCGCATGGCCAAGGCCGCTCTTGAAAACTCCGTCTGGGACCTCGAGGCCCAGATGCGCGGCATTTCCCTGTCCGAGCTCCTCGGCGGCGTCCGCGAGACCATTCCCTGCGGAGTCTCCATCGGCATCAAGCCGTCGATCGAAGTCCTGCTCGAAGAGATAGAAACTGAGCTCGCCGCCGGCTACCAGCGCATCAAGCTCAAGTGCAAGCCCGGCTGGGACACGCAGGTTTTCGAGGCCGTCCGCAACCGCTGGCCCGACATCGCGCTCAGCTGCGACGCTAACTCGGCTTACAAACTCAAGGATGCCGATACCATCATCGGCTGGGATGCCTTCGACCTGATGATGGTCGAGCAGCCGCTCTGGGCCGACGACTTCTACTACCACTCCATGCTGCAGCGCCAGCTCAATACGCCCATCTGCCTCGACGAATCCATCCACAACCGGCGCGACACCCTCGCCGCCATCGAGATGGAATCCTGCCGCATCATCAATATCAAGAACGGCCGCGTCGGTGGCCTCGGCGAAGCCGTCGCCGTGCACAACGCCGCCATGGAGCGCGGCATCCCCGTCTGGTGCGGAGGCATGCTCGAAACCGGCATCGGCCGATCGCACAACATCGCGCTCTCGTCACTCGAAAACTTCACCCTGCCCGGCGATGTCTCGGCCTCCAAGCGCTATTACAAGGAAGACATCATCGAGCCCGTTGTCGAAGTCTCACCCGACGGCGAGATCACCGTTCCCACCACCCCCGGACGCGGCTACGCAGTCCGCGAAGACCTCGTCGAGCGCCTCACCATCCGCAAAGAAGAAGTCCGCGCCATGGCGTTCGCGTAAAGCAGGGAACAGGGATCAGGGAGCAAAAGCCGCGTGGCTTCCTCACGTCCGGATTTTCGGACATGGGAAGCCATCATGCTGTGGCCGTACCCTTCCTTTGCGAAGCAATTCCCGTATCCCCGCCTTTTGAACCCCTGAGCCCTGATCGCTACTCCGACCCGCCTCCCACAATCGTGTTAATTGCCGCACGAAATTGTTCTGCATTTTTTCTTTTCGAATTCCGCATTAGTGAGTGAAGGGCCCTTGAGGCCAATTCGAAAAGGAGCACGACAATGCTGAACAAGTTTCGCGCAACCATCCTGGCCACTAGCTTTGCTTTCCTGGTGCTCTTGGCCATGCCTCTACACGCAACCGCCCAGAACCGGGTCGTCAAGGTAGTCAACGAAGCCTCCGCCCCGATCTACCATCTTTATGTCACCAATGTTGGCGATCCCGACTGGGGTCCGGACCAGCTCGGCGACGATGAAAGCATCGGTTTCGACCGCTACCGTGTTTTCAACATGGATGACGGCACCGGCTACTGCATGTTTGACCTCAAAGCTGTTCTGAGCGACGGACGTGTGGCAATCCGGCGAAGCTTCAACGTCTGCACTGAACCCAGCTGGACCATCACGAACTAGCCATTCGTCGAACCGGGCAAGCTCTCTCCAGCGACCCCATCTAAGACGCTCTCTCGGGGCCTTCTCAATGGAAGGCCCCTTACTGTTTCCGCCGATGCCGTCCTGGAGATCTCGTCGACCGGTATCCGGGAGCCCCATCCTTCGCGCAGCGAAGGGTGGAAAACTACACCCTAACCCCTACACCCTAATTAATCCCCACCGACTGCGGCAGCAGCAGCGTGAACTGGCACTTGCCAGCGGTCTCCGGACAATACAGAATCCCGCGCCGCACCAGCTTCGCAGCCGAGCCCTTGGGAATCTCCCCCGAAACGTCGATCTTTAAGAGCTCCGGGCCGGCGGACTTCAAACCCTCGTCGCCGCTGATGAACTGCGCATCCTCCACCTTGTCCGGAGAAACCAGGAGGAAGAAATCCGCCGTGCCTTTCCCGATCCTCGGCAGGGAAATCGTGCGCATCTCCGCCAGCTCCTGGCTCGAATCTCCTTGACCCGGCGAATGACCCTGCGCCTTGAGCCGCGCCAGGCTCTGCGTAATCGAGTCTGTCCCTGAAGGATCGGGGCTCAGCGTCTCCGCCGCCAGCGCCAGCTGAAAGATATTCGCTGCCTCCGCCGGCTTGCCGTCCTTTTCGAGTACCTGCCCCAGGTGATCGCCCACTTCGCTGTGCTGCGTCACCTTCCACGCCGCCCCAATATAGTTCTCCGCCTGCGCCAGGTTGCCCTCGCGGAAGTACACCCAGCCCAGGGTGTCCCACACCGCCGTCATCAGATTCACATGCTGCAGATCGTCCTCCGTCAGGTTTCCCAGCGAGATCTGCGCCGTCTCCTTCTCCAGCTTGTCGAGGGCCTTCTTCGTATTCGTCTCCGCCGCTGGCAGATCGGCGTTGAAGTCCGCCAGCTCATACGCCGCGTCGTTCAGCGTCCCCGGATCGTCCGTTCCCGCCATGCTCTTCTTCAGCGTCTCGACGCCCGCATCGCGCTTGCCGCACAGCAACAGCGCCCGCCCCGTCTGCACGGCCACATTGTGGTCATCCGGAGCCTGCTTCATCGCCGTCTCCATCACCGTGCACGACTCGTCATATTTCTTCTGCAGAATCAACAGGGAACTCAGCCGCATCGCCGCATTCGTGTTATCCGGCAGAAACTTCAGCAGGTCGCGCAGCGTCTGCTCCGCGTCGTCCAGCTTCTTCATGCGAACCTGGACTTCGGCCAGCCCCTGGTACGCAATCGCATTCTCCGGGTGATACTCAATCTCCTTCTTGAAGTCCGTTACCGCATCGTCCAGGCGATCCTCCAGTACGTCGAGATACGCCGTCTCGCCCCACAACCCGCGCTCCTTGGGATTGAGCTGTTCCGCGCTGCGCAGATCGTTGTGCGCCGCCTTCAGGTCGTGCCGCGTCAGGTCCACGTATGCGGCCTGGATAAACTGCGCCGCCTCAGGATTTCCCGCCGACGTATCGATGCCCTTGCTCCCCGGTGCAGCCAGCTGGATGTACTGGTTCTCATCCGCGAATACATTCTTCGTGAACTTGCGATACTCGTCCGCCTTATCTACAGGCACATCGCGCTCAAGAATCTCCAGGCTGCGGTTCGTAATCAGCTTGTTCCCGTCGAGCTTGTAGTCGGCAGTGTAGACGGCGAACGGCGTCGCGTACCTTACCGAACGCGGCAATTGCGCCGTGTAATTCGACGGCAGCTCGATCTCCGAGTGATGCTTCTCCACGCGCGGCGACCCCAGATCGATCGGCTCGGTAGGCGTCTCGTCATCGCCCAGGTCACTCAGCGAAACCGGAAAGGTCAGCGGCAGGATGCGCCGGTTCGGCCAGTCCGCATATTCCTTGCGGTTGTAGTCGTAGGCGTAGTGGAATGGCTTGTCCGTCTGCTCCGGCAGGCTCACGTCAAGATTCGTCACCGATCCCGCAAACCCCATCCGCTGCGAGATATTCTGCGCCACCTGCGGCCACTGCGCCCGCGACGTCCCATGAAAGACCTCGCGGAACGTAGTTTCCGTGTCGCCGCGCATCTCCATATCGATGTGCCCGTCGATCGTGCCCTGGCTGTCGAGCTTGGCGATCGCCGTCGTCGAATCCACAAAGGGGAACGGCCCATCGGCGGGCGTCGTCATCAGCTTCGGAGGCCCATTCGTCGGAATTACCAGCGCCATCTTGTCGCGCAGCGGAGCCATCAGCATGCGGTAGGGAGTCACCTCCGGCGTACTGTCCAGCCAGATCTGCTTGCCCTTCAGCGATACCACCGTGATCACGTGATCGAACTGCGCCGGCGTCGGCATCTCCGGGTGCAGCTTCAGCGACGACCCGATCAGCGCAGGCCATGCGTCGTAGCCCGCCGCCTTCAGCATCGCCGCCAGCAGCGTGTGCTTATCCTTGCAGTCGCCGTACTGGTTGTCGAGCACCGCTTCTGCCGAGTGCGGCTGGTACCGGCCGATCCCGAACGCCACACCGATATACCGCACCTGCGTCGAGACATAGTGATAGATTGCCGCGATCTTCTCATCGTCCGTCGTCTTGCCCTGTATCAGCTCCTGCGCCTTGGCCGTCACCTCAGGGCCAGGCTCCGCCCGGCCTTTTGCCAGCGCCGCGTACCACTCGCCCACTTCCTGCCAGCTATGAAAGGTCGTCCATGTTACCGCGGCCAGCTTGTCTGGATCGTATGCGTCCTTCTTCTTGTCCGCCCCTACTATCTGGTCGAGCTGCGAAGTCTTCCAGCGGTAGACCTTGAGCCCGTTCTCTTCCGTAATTTCCGCTTTGTCCTTCGGGCTCAGCACCAGCACATACTTATCCTTCGGAAAGGACAGCTCGACCGTCTCCGCCAGCACCACGTTGTTGCGGACAAAGTTCAGCGCGCCCCAATACTGTCCGTTCGCCGTCGTCTTCAGGCGAGTGAACCGCATCTGGTATTCGAGCTTGTCGCCCTGGCTCAGCGACTTCACCGGAATCTGTATCTCTCTCAGGTCGCTGTAGAACGGAGCATCGCGCGTCACCTCCGTCGGCATATCTTGAGCATCGGTGGCAGGAGTCTCCACCACCGTCCCGTCCGGCTTCCGCACCCGCACATAGACTGGTTCCAAGTGCTCCTCGCCCGACGCGTAGGCAAAGGTCAGCAGCCCCGCCTCGTGCACCGCGCCTTCCGACTGAATCTTCGCCACGACCGTGAGCGTTTTCTCCCCCAGACCGTCCGCGTCGTAGTGGATCACCGTCGCGATCTTCTCGTAGACCACGCCTTCCTTGGCGTACTGCGTGTCAGCGGGCGTGGATTTCGGCAGATTGGTTACTACAGGAGCACTTGGCAGATTCGGAGAACTTTGTGGTTGATCCTGGGCCGGGCAAAGGAGTGTTGAGAAAAGAGGCAGAATGGCGAAAAAGGACAGACGAACGAAACGACGCGGCATTGTTCTTAATTATTGCCAGAAACAGCACACCTCGCGCCAGTGCTAAGCTCAATGTTCGATAGAGTTGTCATCCCGAGCGAACCGCCCTGATCTCCGTTCTCTGATTTTCTGTTCCCTGATCTCTGTTCCCTGACTCCTAATCGCGAATGGCTGATCCCTGATGGCTGATCCTCAACTCAAAACCCTTCAGTTCGCCCTTAAAATCCAGGGAGTCCGCGTCGACGTAAGCGCGCAGCTCCCCGACGGCCCTGTCCGTCCCGCTGTCCTGCTGCCAATCATTCAGGATCTCTCCGACTCCATCTCGAACCTCACCGAACGCGAATCCGCGCGCCAGGACAAGCCCATCAGCTGCCGCGAGGGCTGCGGAGCCTGCTGCCGCCAGGCCGTCCCCATCTCTCCCGTCGAAGCCCGCATGCTCTCCGAATGGATCGCCGCCCAGCCCGAAGAGAAAAGGGAAGTCCTGCATGCGCGATTTCACGCCGCCGCCGCGCGCCTCGAAGAAAGCGGCATGGCTAACGAAATCCGCAACGCCCCCCTCTCCGATAAAGCCGGAATGCACGCCCTCGGACTCCGCTACTTCGCCCTCGGCATCCCCTGCCCGTTCCTCGAGGACGAGCGCTGCACCATCCATCCCATCCGCCCGCTGCGCTGCCGCGAATACATGGTCGTATCGCGCGCCGAGCACTGCGCCCATCCCGAAACCAAAGAGATCATCGGACTCAAGCCGCCCGTGCTCCTCTCGCGCGTACTGGGAAAATGGAACGCCAGCGGAGACACCCACTCCTCCGAGTTCATCCTCCTCACCATGCTCGACGAATGGGCCGCCTCGTGCCCCGCCACGGAAGACCACCCGACCCGCACCGCCCCCGGGCTTCTGCAGGAATTTCTCCACACCTTCGCCAGCGAAAACGGTTCAGAACCACGGGATTCACAATCGATGTCATCCTGAGCGGAGCGTCTTGCAGTCTCATCGCGAGACGCGCAGTCGAAGGACCTGCTTTTCATTCTCAAGGGGACACGCTAAGGGCTAATCCCTGACGGCGAATGGTTTTCCTGTTCCCTGATCCCTTATCTCTGATCCCTCAGTTAATCTAGTTACCAGCAACACGCGAGGAGCTCACATGAATGCCGCAGTCGTCGAAGCCTATGATCGCCCGCCTCGCTACTCCACCTTCGCCGATCCCGTCCCGTCTGAGAAAGACCTCATCGTCGAAGTCACCGCTGCGGCTCTCCACCGCATCGTCCGCGCCATCGCCAATGGAAGCCACTACAGCAGTACCGGCCGGCTGCCCTTTATTCCGGGAGTCGACGGCGTCGGTCGCCTTCCCGACGGCAGCCCTGTCTACTTCGGAAGAACGAACGATCTCTATGGGACCTTCGCCGAGCGCTCTGTTACCCAATCGTGGCTGACCCTGCCCCTGCCCGACTCGGTCGACGACGTGACCGTCGCCGCCATGATGAACCCCGGCATGTCTTCCTGGGCTGCGCTCACCGCGCGTGCAAAATTCGTCGCCGGCGAAAGCGTCCTCATCCTCGGCGCCACCGGTGTCTCAGGACACCTCGCAGTACAGGTCGCCCGCCATCTCGGCGCTGCGCGCGTCATCGCTGCCGGACGCAACCCCGAAGCGCTCGCCAGGGCCGCCGAACTCGGCGCCGACGCCACCATCTCCCTTGAGCAAGATTACGATGCACTGGTTGGCGACTTTCGCAAGCATCTGTCGGAGTCGAAAATCGACGTTGTCCTCGACTATCTCTGGGGCCCTCCCGCGGAAGCGCTCCTCGCCGCCATCTCGCCCGAAGGCCCGGCGCACGGCTCACAACGGATTCGTTACATCCAGATCGGCAACTCTGCCGCCCCGAATATCACGCTCTCAGCTGCCACGCTGCGCAGCACGCCTCTCGAACTCCTCGGTAGCGGATTCGGCAGCGCCTCACTTCAGGAAATCATGAAGGCCGTCGGCGAATTCCTTGAGGCCGCCACCAAATCGAAGTTCTACATCCCGACAAATACCGTCCCCCTCCGCGACATCGAATCCGCTTGGACGGCGCCCGACAAAGGCGCACGCCTCGTCTTCCAGCCGTGACTTCGATCAAGAAGCGGTTACGCTATGACACCTGTCTTTCAGATTTTCGTCGGCCGGTCACAAGCAGATAAAACTCCGGCAAAGCTCACGGTGATTGAGTAAAGTGTCAGCATGACCGTATAACAGCAGGGTCAAACCCGCGATAGACTAGGTGCCCTGTTTTCACTGTGTATCTTTGCGCATCGCTGTCTGAATCCTCTTCTTACCCGGATCCTCGATCACTGTGAATCAGCAGAAAGCGGAGGCTCGTTTATGGGTGTGTTGGCTGCGGCAATGGAAGCAGGCCTGAGGTCAATAAAGGTTGTCAGTACCGCAGATGTTTGGACTATAGAATCTGGCAAGGTAAAGAAAGACACCGGCAAAATAGAGTTTCGACCAGCCGAGGCGTTTGTCCTTCTCCAGGGCAGCCTCGGCTTCAAATACCAGAGCCGTTTTGAATGCAGCAATGGTGATCGACGCCTTCTCCTACGCAGGTTCGACCTATGACAACATCATTCGGCAGAAGAATTTCCGGGATCTGTATCAGGTAGCCCAACGCCCTGTTTTCTACGTGAATGGTGTAACTCTCGGCCAGAAGACCGAGGACAGCGTTCCCTGCCAGATATGCGGAATCGTGGTGCCGGTGACTCACATCACCATCGATCATATGCGTCCACAGACAGGTGGAGAGATAGAGGCAGTCGCCAAGGTATTTCGCACATTGGGTTACACGGTAGCAGGCCCCACAGGCCAGAAGTCACAGCACTTGCAGACCGCTGTGCGAGGAGCGATCGCGTCACCGTTCGGATTAGGGGTAGGGTTGCAACAAGTGCAGATGGGGGTCACACTGCCACCAATACCTACTAAACCTGGCCGTGGACCCAAGACCCCTCCAACTTCGACAGTCGTAGACCGCTACTCGCTTACCTGGGAAGGGTACTTGTTCTACAGCATAGTGAAGGCACTCAACTGTACGGCAGAATTGGAAGTGCGCTGTATGAACTCGCTCATCAACCTCAGGCCATTGTGCGGACACTGCAACGGAGCCCGCGGCAACCCGCTCAAGTTTCCGTGAGCTTTCACGCTTTGTCAGCTCTTCTCACGTCATCCCCCTCAACCCTTCCCCCAGTTCCCCTGCACAAACTGCGCTAGTGTCTGCGGAGTAATCACACCGACCACATGCTGTGAGTCGCTTCGGCTCACCACCGGCAGCAGCCCCGGACTCTTCCCCAGCCGATCGATCACTACCTCCAGCGAGTGATCCGGATGCACATGCCCGAACTCCGAGATCACCAGATCCTGCACCGGAGCATCCGCCTTGCTTTCCTTCTCCTCTTCGATCTGATCGCGCGTGATAATTCCCGACACCGTCCCGTTGTTGCCCACCAGAAAGCACTTGGCCGTCGTCGCCGACACCGCATCCGCCACGCTCGCCACCGACGCATTCGGAGAAATCATCGTGAAATCCGATGTCATGATTTCCCGCGCCCGCCGCGAGGGTGTCGCCGCCCTTGCTGCCGCTCCCGGCAGGTGCACGTGGTCCTGTTCCAGCAGGGCGCGATATAGCGGCGTCGGCTGGAACTGCCGTGATATCGCAAAGCTGATCATATTTGCAACCATCAGAGGCACAAATACCTGGTAGTCCTGTGTCAGCTCGAAGATCATGAACACCGACGTCATCGGCGCGCGAATGATCCCCGCAAACACCGCGCCCATGCCCACCAGCGCATACGCGCCCGGATCGCCCGCCGGAAACAGCGCCAGCCGGTGAACGACCATGCCCACCGCCCCTCCCGTCATCGCGCCCAGGTACAGGGTCGGAGAGAAGATGCCGCCTGCATTGCCCGAGGCATATGAGACGATCGTCGCCACCAGTTTCACCACGCAAAGCACCAGCATCGTCTTGAGCAGGAGCCCTCCGTTCAGAGCCTGGTTGACATACTCGTATCCCACGCCCATTACCTGCGGAAAGAAGATCAGGATCACGCCGATGATCAATCCTCCCGCCGCAGGATGGAAGAGGTACGTCCGCCGCGGCATTTTCAGAAAGAGCGTGCGCGCACGCAGAAGCCCTTTGCAAAACGCCAGCGACACCACTCCGCCGATCACGCCCAGCAGCAGATAGGCGATCAGCTCCGCCGAACTCACCAGCTTGTATTGCGGAACATGAAAGATCGGGCTGTTGCCCAGCACCGAGCGCTCCACAATCACCGCCGCCACCGACGCCACTACCGCCGACCCGATCAGCGGCGCATTCATGTCGCCGATAATTTCCTCGAGCGCGAACAGCACCGCGGCTACCGGAGTGTTGAACGCCCCTGCCAGCGCCGCGGCTGCAGCCACCGGCACCAGGCTCCGCGCCCGCGCCGGCGACAGCCGGAACCACCTCCCGATCGACGACGCCATGCCCGCCGCAATCTGCACTGACGGGCCTTCGCGCCCCATCGAGTGCCCGCACCCTATGCACATCACTCCGGTCAGAAATTTCCCGAAGGCCACGCGTCCCGGCACGTAGCCGTCCTGCAGATGATATGCAGCCTCGGTTTGCGGAACGCCGCTGCCGCGCGCTTCGGGAAAGTATTTCTTCAGAAGAAATCCCGCGACAAAGCTCACCACGGTGGGAACGATCAGAAACCGCAGCACGGAAGGCGAAATGCCATACAGCAGATAAGTTGTTTCCTTGATGGCCAGCGTGAACAGCACCGCCGCCAGTCCGGAGAGGATGCCAATCAAAATCACCAGTACAAGAAAAATCTGATTTTCGCGCAGCCGCAGACGCTGTCCCAGTGACAGAGCGGAAACCTTCATTGCGTATCCCCGTGTTTACGGCCAATCAGCAGCAAAGCCTCATCCGGCCCTGTTGCCGCTCCGCATCGCGCATCCGCTGCATCCTCGATGCGATAGATCAATCCCAGCCCCGATGAGATCAGGCCCGGATCGTTAAACCCTGTTGTGGAGTTGACCTGGCCGCGTATCGCGTCTGCTTCCCCTTTGAGCTTATCCAGGTCTGGATTGCTGTTCTGGCTCTGGCACTGTTCCAGCCTCTGCGTGGCCTGGTCCAGGCTGGCCGAGAGCCTCCTCTGGCGCTCCTTTGTTGTGAGTCCCGTTGCCAGCGGATCGTAAGAAGTCACCATCCTCACCAGCGACAGCAGTTGAGCCGTCTCCGCCGAGGTCTGGCCCTGTGTCGCTGCCTCCTCTAAGTAATGTCGCGCCCTCCGGTAATCTCCCAGCCGGAACTCCGCTTCGCCCGCCCCCGAAAGCGCATCCGCGTCATGAGGATCGAGCCGCAGCGCCTCCACGAAATCGTTCAGCGCATGCCGCGCGTCGTCCGCCTTCAGAAACAGCTTCGCCACCTGCACGTGCGCGTCCGCTGTATCGGGCAGGTCACTGTCGAGAACCAGCAGCTCAGACAGCGCCCTGTTCTCGTCGTGGTGATCGATTAGGAAATAGATCAGCTCCCGGCGAACATCTCGCCGCTCTTCCGCAACATCGGGCCCTGCCCACAGGCCATCCAGCGCACTGTGGTAATAGAGCACGGCATCCCGAACCTTGCCGGTCTTCACCGCCAGTCTGGCCAGATGCAGATTGATCTCGGCGTTGGTCGGGTCCGACTCGCGCAGGCGATGCAGCGCATCTTCCGCCGCGATATTCTTGTTGCCTGCCGCCAGCGCATCCGCCAGCGCCATCACGTAAGTCCGGTTCTCGCGGTCAATCGCCGTGGACTTTTGGAAGGATTCAATTGCGGCATTGATTGAGCCGGCATGGAACTTCATCATGCCGTCCTGATACCAGGTCGAGGCCACCCGGCTCTCTACCGATCCCTCGCGCGCGGCCACCGCCTTCGTCAGTATGAACAGGCCCACCGTGGACACTGCGAGAATCGCAAGCAGCAGAATATCCCTGCGCAGGATCCGGACTGTCTCTTCTTCACTCACCCGACGCTTCCGGCAAACGTTGGCCTCGACCAGCCATCGCCTGGCATCACCCGGATTTTGCTTTCACCGGGCGTGCAGCCTCAATTCGAGTCCACCGTCATAATAGATGATCACTACGCCGGATGCGGATACTTGGCGTCGTACGCCAACAGGGAGTAAGCTTATTTCTCATCCGCAAGCGGCCAACGGTTCCTGCCAGATCTCCATCTTTGAGGGGCCAGCAAATGAACGCAGCCGATCAACTTCGAGCGCCGTCCGTCCAGCTGAAGAATGTCCTCTTCGCGGCCGACCTCTCGCCCGGTTCTCGCCAGGCCTTTCACTTTGCCGCAAGCATCGCAAGGCACTACGAAGGCCGTCTGCTCCTCGAATACGTTGCGCCCCGGGATGATCCCGGCAAGCGCTCCGGCAAATTGCCGCCTGCCGCCCCTTCAAAATCCGAGATGGAAGCCGCCTTCGCCAGCGCGTGCGAGTCTCTCTCGGACATTCCCTGTGAAACCCTTTTTGATAGCGGCAATATCTGTTCCCGACTCATCGCTACCGCCAGAGAGCGCGGAATGGATCTGATCGTCGTCGGCACCCACGGACTCCGCGGCGTGAGGAAGGTGCTCAAAGGCTCTACTGCTGAAGAGATCATCTTCCTCGCCTCGTGTCCTGTTCTCACCACCGGTCCCAGGGTTGATCGCAAGGCAGAATTCAAACACATTCTCTGCGCCACCGATTTTTCGCGCGCCGCCGAGCATGCCATCCCCTACGCGCTTTCTCTCGCCGAGATCTACCACGCATCCCTGTTATTCCTGCACGTAAACGACTGGAGCAGCAACGAACCGCCCGTCGACGCCCAGCCCCGCACCTTCAGGTTTGTTCAGGAACAACTCAGCAGATCCGGCCATGCCGCGGCCATCGAAGGCAGGTCTCACGTAAAGGTCGACTTTGGACCGCGCACCGACCTCATCCTCGAGGCCGCCACCGACAGCGAAGCCGACCTCATTGTCATGGGGCTGCACACCGGAAAGGGAATTCGCGCCCGCATCGCCGCGCACCTGCCTGGCTCCATGACCTACGACGTCATCGCCCAGGCACCCTGCCCTGTTTTGACTGTACCTTTGCCCCGCGCCGCCTGACCACACTCCAGCGGACTAGCTTCCGAACGCTCAATTTCGAAGGCGTGTGAAGGGAATTTGCCGCCGACATGGAGCGCATCTCTCTGTAGGCCAAGCGTGTCCGCAGCTTCCCGATCTTTAAACCCAAGTAAATACCGACCTGCTCCGCAGCATTTACACTGTATCTTGAGGGATTTTCCGCTTTGATCGGTAAGGCATTAACGAAGGTATTTGGGACCAATAACGAGCGCGTAGTGAAGCGCCTGCTGCCGCGTGTGCAGATTATCAGCGCGCTCGAGCCGGAGACGCAGCAGCTTTCCGACGACCAGTTGCGGGCAAAAACCGTGGAGTTCCGCGCGCGGATTGCCGCGGCGCTCGAGGGCATTGAAGACGCCGACGAAAAGGCGGCTGCGGAAAAGGATCTTCTGGACGAGATTCTTCCTGAGGCCTTTGCCGTAGTGCGCGAGGCGGGCCGCCGCGTGCTGAACATGCGCCACTTTGACGTGCAGCTCATCGGTGGCATGGTGCTGCACCAGGGCAAGATCTCCGAAATGAAGACCGGCGAAGGCAAGACGCTGGTTGCGACGCTCGCCTGCTATCTGAACGCGCTCGCCGGGCACGGTGTTCACGTTGTCACCGTGAATGATTACCTGGCCAAGCGCGACGCCGAGTGGATGGGCAAGATTTACGAGTTTTTGGGGCTGACGGTTGGTGTGATCGTGCACGATCTTGACGACAGCCAGCGCCGCGCTGCCTATGCCGCCGATATCACCTACGGGACCAATAACGAATTCGGCTTCGACTATCTGCGCGACAACATGAAGTTTGAGATCGCCGACTGCGTGCAGCGCGGCCACTATTTCGCGATTGTCGACGAGGTCGACTCGATCCTGATCGACGAGGCGCGGACGCCGCTTATCATTTCTGGCCCGACCGATCAGACGACGGATAAGTATGTTCGCGTGAACCGCATCATTCCCGGCCTCGAGCAGGGCGAGGAGATCGAGGAAGGCGAAACCAAGACGCTCACCGGCGATTTTGTGGTCGACGAGAAGCACAAGACGATCTCCGTGACTGACGAAGGCTGGGAGAAGATCGAAGGGCTGCTTGGTATCGGCAACATTGCCGACGTTGAAAACTGGGACCTGAAGCATCACGTCGAGGTTGCGATCAAAGCGCATAACTTGTACAGGCGCGACGTGCAGTACGTGGTGAAGGACGGCGAAGTCATTATTGTCGACGAGTTCACCGGGCGACTGATGCCCGGACGCCGCTGGTCCGATGGACTGCACCAGGCCGTCGAGGCGAAGGAAGGTGTGAACATTCGCCGCGAAGACCAGACGCTGGCGACCATCACCTTCCAGAATTATTTCCGCCTCTATAAGAAGCTCGCCGGCATGACCGGCACGGCAGAGACGGAAGCGGCCGAGTTTGACAAGATTTACAAGCTCGACATCGTCGTCATTCCAACGAACAAGCCGATGCGCCGCCTTGAGAATGCGGACGTCGTCTTCCGCACGGCGAAGGAAAAGTATTTCGCCGTGGCTGACGAAATCGCCGGCCTGCACGAGAAGGGCCAGCCGGTGCTGGTGGGCACCACGTCCATCGAGAAGTCGGAGCTGCTCTCGCAGATATTGCAGCGCAAGGGCGTGCGGCACGTGGTGCTGAATGCCAAGTTCCACGAGCGCGAGGCTGAGATCGTCGCGCAGGCTGGACGGTATGGCATGGTGACCATCGCCACCAACATGGCTGGCCGCGGAACCGACATTCTGCTCGGCGGCAATGCGGAATTCGTCGCCAAGCAGGACCTGGTCAAGAAGAGCCTTGCGCGCTCGATCAGCGTGGCGGAGGGCGCCATCAATCCCATGGCTGCTCCGGGCATGCTGCGTTTTTACTACCAGGGGCAGGAATTTGAGACGACGCAGGCGGAGTGGGATCGCACTTATGCGGCACATTCAGCCAATGCGTCGAAGGAACATGACGCGGTGATTGAGGCAGGCGGCCTGCACATTCTCGGCACTGAGCGCCACGAGTCGCGCCGCATCGACAACCAGCTTCGCGGACGCGCGGGACGCCAGGGCGATCCGGGTGCATCGCGCTTCTATCTCTCGCTTGAAGACGACCTGATGCGCATCTTTGCCAAGGAGTGGGTATCGACGCTCCTGCAGCGGATGGGCATGGAAGAGGGCGTGCCGATCGAGTCGCGCATGATCTCGAACCGCATCGAGGCTGCGCAGAAGGCCGTCGAATCGCAGAACTTCGAAGCCCGCAAGCACCTGCTCGAATACGACGACGTGATGAACAAGCAGCGCGAGGCCGTCTACGGCCTGCGCCGCCAGCTGCTGGAAGGCCTCGACCAGAAAGAGCTCATCGTCGAGGACTACGTCGCCAACCTGCTCAGCGATCTGCTGGACGAGTACCTGCCGGAGAAGGTTCATCCCGACCAGTGGAACGTCGATGAGCTGAAGGTAAAGCTGACGGAGCAGTTCGGCATCGATCTCGCCGCCGAGGGCATCAATATGCATGAGCTCACGCGCCACGAGATCGGCGAGACGCTCTTCGAGAAGCTGAAAGATCGCTATACCGCGAAGGAGCAGTTCATCGGCGAGAGCCAGATGCGTTTTCACGAGCGCATGATCATGCTCAGCGTGCTGGACGGGCTCTGGAAGGACCACCTGCTCAACATGGACCACCTGAAAGAGGGCATCGGCCTGCGCGGTTATGCGCAGCAGGATCCTCTGGTGGCCTACAAGAAGGAATCCTTCGACATGTTCGAAGGCATGATGGGCCGCTTCCAGGAAGATACGGTGCGGTATCTCTTCCTGATGCAGATCGTCGGTCCTGACGGCCAGCCCGTGGCAGTTCCAACCCGCCCGCGTGCCGCCGTGCCCGCCGCGCCGCCTGTCGCATCGGCGGACGGACATACGCCTGCTACCGCGCCCGGACACGCACCGGGGAACGGCCATCACACGCCGCCGCCCGCGCTGCGCGACAATCTCCGCCGCGCCCACGACCACAATCGACGCCATCGAGCGCGAGTTCCAGAAGAAGAAGCAGCGCGAACTGCAGCACGCGCGGATGGCCGGTGGAGGCGAAGAAGCCCGCCAGGTCGCGCAGCGCCGCGCCGGAGACAAAGTAGGGCGCAACGATCCCTGTCCATGCGGCTCGGGCAAGAAATACAAGAAGTGCCACGGCGCGGACGAGTAAAGACTGTAAGATATTTTCCTGAATGAAATACCTGCTCGATACAAATGCTATTGTCTCCTCACTTCTCGGAAATGATCCGGCACTGAACCGGCGCCTTCGCAGGCACGATCCAGGAGACATAGCAATTTCAGCCATTGTCAGCCATGAGCTCTACTACGTAGCCTTCAAGAGCGCGAGGCCAACGGACAATGAAGCTATGGTCGATGGCCTGCAATTTCAGGTGCTTGATTTCGACAGGGAAGACGCACGCCATGCCGGAGAAATAAGGGCCTTTTTAGCTCTGCGCGGAATGGCTGTGGGGCCATTCGATATTCTCATTGCCGGTCAGGCGCGGGCACGCAAGCTGGTATTGGTAACTCACGATATCAGAGAGTTTTCTCGAGTTCCTGGTTTGCGAATCGAAGACTGGGGAGGCTGTCGCCCCCTCAATCCCCAAACACCGACGCCGTCTTCGGTCCATAGTTTGGCGGCGAAAGGGGCTCTCGAGGCGCGGTATGTGTTTCTTCCAGGCGGAATTTTCCGATGTGCTCCTGCAGCCGCTTGGCTCCGTGCTCGACCGATTCGACGATGCTGTTGGTTGCCGGGATTGAGGCTGCGCTCTCTTCGCCTAGCTGATTGATCGCGTCCACGCTTTCGCTCGATTGCTGGGCGGTCTCGGCCTGCTGCATGGAAGCCGCCGCAATCTGCGCGATCATCGAGTCAACCTGATCGGCCATCTGGATGATCCGCTTCAGGGCTTCTCCGGCGCGGTTCGTGGTTTCGACACCCTGGTTGACCGTCTGCGTGCCCGTGTCCATGGCTTCGACGGCGCCGCGCGTATGCACCTGGAAGTCCTCGACCATCTTGCCGATCTCGCTGGTGGCGTTGCGCGTCGATTCGGCAAGCCGTCGCACTTCCCCCGCGACCACGGCGAAGCCGCGTCCCTGTTCGCCGGCGCGCGCAGCCTCAATCGCGGCGTTGAGTGCGAGCAGGTTGGTCTTCTGCGCAATCTCTTCGATCACATTGACGATGCGGATGATCTGCTCGCTCTCGCGGCCGAGGCGCTGCACGGTGGCCGCGGTGTTGCGGACGGATTCGGCGATAGACTGCATACTGGCCAGCATCTGCTCGACGATGGTGCCGCCATCGCGGGCGGTGCTCGCCGCCTCCTTCGATGTGGTGGCCGCGCTCTGCGCGTGGCGCGAAACTTCGGCGATCGAGATGGACATCTCCTGCATGGCGGCTGCGGCCTGCTGCGTCTGCAGGCTCTGTTCCTTGGTGCGCCGGAAGGATTCGTTGGCCGAGCGGCTGAGCTTGGCCGAGTCCTCGGTCACGATGGTGGAAATCTCCATCATGGTGCGGATCATCTCGCGGAGATTGTCCTGCATGCAATTGATGGAGACGGCCAGGCTGGTGACCTCGTCGTTCGAATCCATGTGCATGGGTTCGCCGGTCAGGTTGCCCTCGGCGATGGTCTGCGCGCGGCTGGCCACGCGCGAGATGGAGCGCACGACGCGCCGCATGGTGATCTCCGACATGCCCGCGCCGAAGAGGCCGCCGAGGAAGATGAACAGCCAGAGATGGATCGCCTCCAGGCGGTTGATAGCGACCACGGCTTTCAGATCCTGGTTGGTGGCGCTCACCAGCTGATCGACGACGTCAGTGACGCTCTTGAGAAAGTCGGCGTTGGCGCGCGCTGCCGGGCCCTGCAGCAGATCGAAGGCGCGGCTGGTGTCGTCGCCCCCGCGGCCCACGGCCAGGTCCTGCACCTGCTTTTCGATGGCGTCGAAGACGCGATACTGGTCGAGCAGCGCATCCATCTGCTTCGCGCCGACGACGCTGTCATAGGTGGAGCGGAGCTGAGCCATGGCTTCGAGGGTCGTGGTGGCCTTGGCCCGGTTGGCCTGAATTTCCGCGCTGTAGCGCTGCGCCATGGCGGGGTCCGCTCCGAAGAGGACATAGGATTGGAGCGCCGACAGCTCGCCCAGCTCGGCTACATGCAGGTCACGCACCGCGCTCAGGGCCGGGATGCGCGACGCGGCCACCGCCTCGGAGAGCCTGCTGACCTGGCGCATCTTCATGTAGGCGACCAGCGAGCCCAGCAGAACAAAAGTCAGCAGCACGAACGTGCTGAGCCGGAGCTTGTTGGAGAGCCGCGAATTGAACATTGCCATGACGGGTCCTTGTCCTCGATCGGGTGTCCAGTATTAGTTGTCCGGTTCGAAATTGATGTCGAGGTTCACGATCGACTCCGCGTCGCTGGTGGCGAACTTCCACTTCTTCACCGCATCTTCCGCGGCCGGCGACAGCAGCCGGCTGCCGCTGATCGTCTTAACCTCCGAGACGGTTCCGTCCGGCGCCACCGTGGCCGAAATCCGGACAACTCCACCCACGTGCATGCGCTTGGCAAGCTCGGGATAAATCGGCTGCACGCGCTTCTGCACCTTGCGTTCCGCGGTGGTTGCCGCGGCGCACACAGAAAGGCCGAGGCACAGAAGCGCAAATACCGCAAACAAACGGATTCCACGGCGTCTTCGTGACGGGTACAGATTGGAACCGGAGGTCATGGGCATATCTCGAGGCGAAAATGCACGGGTCTGGAGACGGGTCCAGACAAGGTGCCTATCGGCAGAAATGTGCGCAGGCTTGAGGGGCAGGGTGGGCAGGGCTACGAATTGCGGTCGCCATTAATGGCGGAGAAGGTCAGGTCCGGTGCGGCACTCCCGGTCCTGGCCCGCCACTCCTCGAAGAGCCGTCCGTAGCTGAGCGTGCTGAGCTGCGAAGCGTCGAGGCCCAGGCGCGCGCTCGTCGAGTCAATCCACCCTTCCGGGCCTTCCAGTTCGGCGAAGATCCCGATCGGGGTTTCGTCGATCACGCAATGGCCGCTTGCGTCGGCGTACTCGGTGCGCCATTTTTCATAGGTGAAGGCCGGCGAGTATCCCAACTGCGTAAAGACCGCTCCCAGCGCCTCGCCATCGGCAACTTCCGTTTCTGTCTCGACGCGACGCTTATGGCGTGCTGCAGGATCATTGTCCGGAGTGAGTGCCTTGTGGGTAAGGACCCAGCGGTCGCCGTATTTGCGAATTCGCAGGATAGACTGCTGCGCGCGCAGGCGGCGGTCGGGCGTATCGTACAGCACATTGCGCTCGAAGGTGCGGGGTGTGATGCAGTGGAAGCCAATGGCGCGCAACTTTTCATCGAGCGCTGCGGCATCTGCGACCTCGAATTTGACTTCGATTTCAACCGCGGTCATGAAATAAGTATAGAACCTGAGCGCCGCGGACGCCGTTGAGCGGGCTGGATAGCAAATGCTAGACTCCACCAATGAACGCTGCGCCGGCAATGGCAACTGTCCTTGACGCGCATGGCATGCTCGCCGTCGCCATCGAACAGGCCCGCATTGGACTAGCCGAAGGCGGCATTCCGGTCGGCGGAGCCATCTTCCGCGCGGATGGCACGCTGCTCGGTGCCGGGCGCAATCGCCTGGTGCAGAACGGCGACCCGTCGATGCACGGCGAAACCGATGCCTTTCGCGCAGCCGGCCGCCAGCCGAGATATCGCGACCTGATCCTGGTGACGACGCTCGCGCCCTGCTGGTACTGCACGGGGCTGATCTACCAGTTCGGATTCAGGCAGGTGATCGTCGGAGACAGTGTGAACGCGCAAGGTGGTCTCGCTTTTCTGCGCGAGAAAGGGTTCGATATCGTCGACCTGGCTTCGCCGGAGTGCATCCGGATGATCGGCGACTTTCAACGCAATCGTCCCGATCTGTGGAACGAATGCATCGGCCAGGGGTGAGTGAACCAGTGGAAACCCTGCGGCTGGCGGTTGACGCCGCCGACCTTGAGTTGGAGTCCTCGGGAGCGGCGATCGCCACTGCCGCTGAGATCCTCCAGCGCGGAGGCACGGTCGCCTTTCCCACCGAGACCGTCTACGGACTCGGTGCGAACGCGCTCGATCCCGATGCTGTCGCAAAGATCTTTGCCGCCAAGCAGCGTCCTTCGTGGGATCCGCTCATCGTTCACGTGTCGGACACTGCGATGCTGCTGCGGGTGGTTGCCGAGGTCCCGCCCAATGCCGCGCGGCTCATCCAGGCCTTCTGGCCGGGTCCGCTCACGCTATTGCTGCCGCGCCATACGGATATTCCGCCCGCGATTACCGCCGGTCGGCCTCTGGTGGGCGTGCGGATGCCGCAGCATCCGGTGGCGCACGCCCTTATCGCCGCTGCCGGGTTGCCAATCGCCGCGCCCAGCGCCAACAGCTTCGGGCGCACCAGCCCGACGCAGGCGGCACACGTTCTCGAAGACCTGAACGGCCGCATCGATGCCGTTCTCGAATCGGGCGAGACGACGCACGGCCTCGAATCGACCGTCGTCGATGCCAGTGGCGAGCCGTGCGTGGTCTATCGTCCCGGCATCATCACCCTGGAGCAGATCCGCGCCGTCTGCCCCGGCGCGATCGCATACCAGCGGGAGGAGCAGGCTGCCGAGACAGAGCCTGAGTCGCTGCCATCTCCAGGCGTGGCGCTGCGCCACTACGCGCCCCGCGCGAGGCTGATTCTGATCGATAGAGAGGGAGAGGGGGGCGAAGACGACGCCCAGCGGAGAGCTTTTGCCAAAGCTGCGTTCACCGAGGAGCGTTCAGGAAGCAGGCTTGGCCTGATGCTCCCGGATGCCTTTGAAAGCCCTGCCCTGGGGCATAACGCCCTCGTATACCGCTGGGGCCGCTGGGACAATTACGAGGAGCTGGCGCAGCGTCTCTTTGCCGGGCTGCGCTGGCTCGATGCGGCAGGCGCCACGGTGATCATTTGCCCCATGCCCGCCGCGCAGGGCATCGGCGTCGCCATGCGCGACCGCCTGAAGAAAGCCGCCCGGACCGGGTAAGCACGGGCGGCACGTTCACTGCTACTGGCCGTAGTTTTCGCCGCTCTTGTACAGGTACTTGATGCTTGATTTGTAGATGAGCGTGCGGCTGCCGTTGCGTACCTTGATCGCGTGGCGGTCGTACCATTCGATGTAGCCCTCGATCTGCTCTCCGTCTTCGAGCACGAACGTCATCAGCGTCTGCATCTGCATCTGCTTCTGGAAATAGAAGGCCTCGGCGTGTGAGGCATCCTCCGCCGCGGTGGTTGACAGGGTCGCCTGGTGGGCGAGCAGCGGCGATTCTCCGCGCACGCTGTGGCCCGAATCCCTGAGCGCACGGGGAGGCAGCGTGGGACGGACCAGCTTGCGGGGGCCCGCGTTTCCCGTGTCCGGTGACGCGGGGGCTTCCGCGCGAGCGCCGCTGGCGGGGGTCGCTGGTGAGTCAGAGCGCACTTCATACAGCTCCCGCGAAGGGATATTCGGTAAGTTCGCCATAGTTCTCAGGGCAGGACTGCGCACTTGAGATGCGGCATTTTTCGCCGCCGTCGCCTGCGCAAACTACCTTCTAGTGGAATTCGTATCCGTATAGTAGCCGACTTTGTATGAAATCAGCTACCGCCTTTTGTTCTTTTAGACGTTTCCCGCTCAGATTCCGGAACCGCCGATCCCGTAAACTGGTCGGTCTGTCGGTTGTGACTGAAAGGCGCGTGGAAATGCTGCAATTTGGCGACGCTTACGATGTGGTGGCATATCCAGGCTTTCCTTATCCGAACACGCATCCCGACCGTCTCGCCGTTATGGCAATTCTGCATGGTCTCTCGCCCGCGCCGGTTGACCGCTGCCGCGTGCTTGAGATTGCCTGCAATGAGGGTGCGAACCTCATTCCTATGGCCTACGCCATTCCGGGCAGCGAATTCGTCGGATTCGACCTGGCTCATTTGCCCATCGAGCGCGGGCAGGCGCGGATTCGCGAACTCGGCTTGACTAACGCCCGCATTTTTCAGGGCGATCTGCTCAACGTAGGCGCGGAACTCGGCCAGTTCGACTACATCATCGCGCATGGCCTCTATGCATGGGTTCCGGAGCCGGTGCGCGAGCGCCTGCTTGCCTTCTGCCGCGAGCTCCTCTCCCCGCACGGCGTAGCCTTTGTGAGCTACAACGCCCTGCCCGGCGGCCACCTGCGCAACATGATCCGCGACATGATGCTCTACGCGGTAAAAGACGTGGACGACCCGGAGCAATGGGTAGAGCGCGGTATCGCCTTTTTGCGCGTTGTGCTCGAGACCAGACCCGAAGGGGATGCTTTTCGCCTGTCCATCGAGAGGCAATTGGAGAAAATGCGGACCCGGCCCCTGCGGAGCGTCTTTCATGATGAATTGAGCGCCGTTCACGAGCCCCTGCACTTTTCCGAATTCGCCCAGCACGCCCGCAGGCACGGTCTCGAATACCTGAGCGAAGCGGTGCTGCCGCCCCCGCCCGATCCCTGCTACCGCTCTGACCTGCGGCCCGCGATTGAAGAGGCCGCGGGCGATGACTTCATCGCGCAGGAGCAGGTACTCGACTTCATGCGCATGCGTATGTATCGGGAAACGCTGCTCTGCAGGGCGGAGCGCGAGGTGCGCCGCGATCTGTCTCCGGAATCCTTCAGGCGCCTGCTCTTTGCTTCGAAGGCGACGTCAGGGCCGGGTGAGACGCAGAGGGCAAAGCTCTTCACCCTCCCCGGCAATATCAGGATGGAAACCGCTCATCCTCACGTCATCGCCCTGATGGAGCAGCTGGAGGCAGTCTGGCCCCGCGCGCTCAGCTTTGCGGAAATCGAGCCCCGGCTTTCGGAAGCCGGCTTTTCACTGGATAACGAGGGGGCCGCTTTGTTGATGCGCCTCGCCGTGGCGGAGATGATCGACTTGCGAGCGTGGAAAGCGCCGTTAGCCGCTGAGATTCCCCTGCGCCCCAGGGCCAGCGCCTGCAGCCGGCAGGAAGTTCGAAGCCGCGAGCAGGTGACCACGCTGCTGCACACCACGCTCCGGCTCGACGACCCGATGGTGCGAAGCTTTCTGGCCCTGCTCGACGGCACGCGCGACCGCGCCGCCTTGCTCGATGCTTTGAAGGCGGAGTTTCCCGCCATTCCCGCCGATCAACTCGAGCAGGGGATCGAACCGAATCTTCTTCGGCTGTACGGTGTTGGTGTGCTCGAAGACTGATGGCCGCGTTCTTTGCGCTCTTTGCGTCTTTGCGGCGACCCCTTACCGCACGAGCTCGGTCGCGAAGGCATCCAGCGAGAGGGACCGCAGCAGGTTGCGCCGCATCCCCGACCTCACTTTGTGCACGCCGCGCTCGGCGGCTTCGATCCAATCCAGGCTGACCTGTCCTGCCGTCGCCGCCAATTCCTTCTCAATGTCGATGTTGCGGACGAGCTTCGGCGCGCCCGATTGCAGCAGAAGCAGGTCTTCAAGCACGCTGAGCATCGCGCCAAGAAGATTCGCCGTCTTCTCCTGGCCCTCGGCCCCAGCCCGGTATGTCTCAGTCATGCGGAAGAGCGCGGAGTAGTCGGGCTCGCGGAGCGCGTTGTGCAGGATCACGAGCGCGTCGGCGCGGCTGGCCAGATACGCCTCAAGATCGAAACCCAGCGCCTGCCCGACCGCTCCCTGCGCCAGCCTGGCCACGAGCGCTCGCTGCTGCGGACGCCAATCCGGCCGTCGCTCGGCCAGCAGCGACTCGATCTGCTCAACCGGAATCGCGCCCAGCCTGAAGATGCAGCTGCGCGAGCGGATCGTCGGCAGCAGATCGCCCAGATTCTCTGCAAGAAGAATGATGCATGCATGCGCGGGCGGCTCTTCCAGGGCCTTTAGCAGAGAGTTTGCCGCCTCCTTCATAAAAGCCGCGCTGGTGAAGATATAAAACGCGCGCCGCGCTTCCGCCGGCATGCGATAGATTTCGCGGACCAGCGTCCGCACTTGTCCCAGCTTGATCAGCAACTGCGGAGGATCGGGCGGGATCACCAGCACGTCGGGATGCGTCTGGATGAGGATGCGCGTTTCCTTCTTATCGACCTCGCGCAGTTCTTCGCGGGCTGCAATGGCCTCGCCGACACGCGCATCGAGATCCGCGGCTTGGCTGATTCGCGCGCAGTTTGCGCAGACGCCGCAATAGTCGGGCAGCCCATCCGTCAATTTTGGATTGAGGCAATTGACCGTCTGCGCCAGCTTCACCGCCACCGTATATTTGCCCGCTCCGCGCGGCCCGGCGAGAATCAGTGCATGGGGCAGGCGGTCTGCGGCGACGGCCTCGCGCAGGTGCCGCACCGTCATTTCATTGCCGACAAAGTCTCTAAAGCTCACCGTCCCAGACTAGCAGGCCCGGAAGGCGATGCCGCCTCTGCCGGACCGGGCAGCGATGCGAAGCGTGTCCGCGGAAATGCATCGATAATCGCAAATGCGATTCCATGGACGACATTACTGAACAGGATCGCGCCGCAGATGAGAAAAATCGCGAAGATCCAGTGGTGCTTGAAGTGATGAAGATAGCTGATCTGCATTTGCGGAGGAAGATGCGATCCGGACGGCAGGGGTTTCCCACGGCTGATCTCGCGTGGAGGCGAGTCAGGACAAAGAAGTTTTGCGCAGCTCCGCGACCATACGAATACCAAACTTCGGGCGCAGTGTAATTTTCGGTTGTACTTCGAGCCTCTGCCCGGGAATGAGCCGCAGCTGCCAGCGCTGCGCGATGGTCGCCAGCACCAGCGTTGCCTCCATCCATGCAAAGGCTTCGCCAATGCACTGGCGGCTGCCGGCTCCAAAAGGGAAGTAGACGAACTTCGAGCGGCCCGCTTTACGCTCCGGCGTGAACCGCTCCGGATCGAAGCGCAGCGGATCGGGAAAGTGCTCCGCGCTTCGCTGAATGATGTACTGGCTGAAGAAGAAGTACGTGCCTGCAGGCAACAGATACGGCCCCAGCGCCACATCACGCGTTGCCTGGCGTCCCATCGCCCACGCCGGCGGATAAAGCCGCATCGACTCGGCCAGCACCATCTCCGTGTAACGCAGCTGGGGCAGGTCGTCGAGCGCCGGAGCACGTCCGCCGAGCACGCGGTCGAGTTCGGCATGCAGCTTTGTTTCGGCCTCGGGATTTTGCGCCAGCAGCATCCACGTCCACGAAAGAGCATTGGCGACCGTCTCGTATCCGGCGAGAAAAATCGTCAGCACCTCGTCGCGTATTTGCTCGTCACTCATGCCCGAGTGATCCTGCTCGTCATCGCGTGAACGCAGCAGCATCGAAAGCAGATCACCTCGGTCTACGCCTGCAGCCCGATGGTCGGCGATCATGCGATAGACCACTTCATCGAGCCTTTTACGCGCGCGGCGGAAGCGCATCAGGCCCGGAATCGGCAGATGCAGATAGTCCTCGGCGCGGGGCAGCGCGATCAGAAAGTTGTAGAGCTTCATGATCGCGTTGACTTCGTGATTGATGCTGAGGATGTCGGCCGTCACCTCCTGCGCGAAGAGCGTGCGCGCCACCACTTCGAGCGACAGGCGCATCATCTGGGCCGAGACGTCCATCTCCTCGCCCTCGCGCCACGCCTCGCGCATAGTTGCGGCGCGCTCCACCATGATCGAGCCGTAGGCCTGGATGCGCTGCCGGTGAAATGCCGGAGCCGCGATGCGGCGCTGCCTCTTATGGCTATCGCCGTCGCTGGTGATGAGCCCTTCGCCGAGCAGAATCTTCATCCGCTTCTGGGTGCGCTCCTTGATGAAGTTCTGCGCCTGAACGACAAGAATCTCGCGGATGAACTCCGGCTCACTCACCAGCACAATATCGCTCGGGCCCACCCGGTAATGCGCCATTCGCCCGTAGGTTGCGGTGAGGTGCTCGAAGAGCAGGATGGGATTGCCGACGCGAAAGAATCGCCGCGAGAGATAGAGAGGCAGGTTGAGCTTCAGTCCCGGAGGAAAGCGATAGCCGCCGCGCTCTTCAACGACCCAGTTCGAGGATTCGATCGTTATCATGGAGGACAGTTTGGTTGGCCCCATCCTTTGCGCATTTTTTTTGCGCAAAGGGTGGGAAAGCAGAAACTCAGCCGCGATCCTTCAATCGTTCTCTTACCACTTCTACGATGCGCGCGTGAATCTCCTGAATCCCCTGATCGCCATCGATTACGACCACACGCAAAGGCTCCCGGCGGGCGATTTCACAATATTTATCGAAAACGCGCCGGTAAAAGAGCTCGTCCTCCTGCTCAAAGCGGTTTTCGTCGCCGCCCTTGCCCGTTGTGCGCGTGTTGCGGCGTCGCGCGCGCTCGAGCGAGCCGTCGAAATCGGGCAGCAGCAGCAGCGTCAGATCGGGCTGAAGGTCGCTGCACATAGCCTTGTGCAGATCGAGCACGACTTCGCTGCCCAGTTCCCGTCCGCCGCCCTGGTAAGCTTCGGTCGAATCCGTGTAGCGGTCGCAGAGGACGATCTTGCCCTGCGCGAGCGCCGGGTCAATCACCTCCGCGATGCACTGCGCGCGATCGGAGAACATCAGCCCGAGCTCTGCGTGAGGCGCAAGATTCTCCGTGCGCGAATCGAGCAGCAGCTTACGGATACGGTCGCCAATGCGCGTGCCGCCCGGCTGCCGCGTTACGACGATCTCCTCGCCGCGCTCGGCTTCCAGCCACTCGGCAAGCTTGCGGAGTTGTGTTGACTTGCCCGAGCCGTCGAGCCCTTCGAATGTGAGAAAAAAACCGCGCGGCATGGCCGGAGTTTAGCATCTGTACACTGGCGCGGGATCAGGCCGTCACAATTCGCGGCCTTCACGTCTAACACTCGGAGTGTGCTGTTTAAACTGGAAAAGTCCATTTGAGGAGTTCTCTTTTGAAGCTTCGCTTTCTGCCTGCCCTGCTGGTCGCAGCCGCCACTGCTTCAGCGCAATCCGCAATGCCGATACATGTCACTGTCGATGCGACAGATGCGCCCAGAAAAATCCTGCACGCCGTCCTCTCGATCCCCGTGCAACCAGGTCCGCTGACGCTTGTTTATCCCGAATGGATTCCGGGCGAGCACGGTCCAACCGGACCGATCACCGATCTGGCCGGCATTGTCATACGCGCGAACGGTCAGGAACTCGCCTGGCGTCGAGACGATGTGAATATGTTCGCCTTCCACATCACGGTTCCCGAAGGAGCGTCCTCGCTTGATGTAAAAGTCGACTTCCTGGCCACAGCCGCCGCGACGGGCTTCTCGGCGGGAGCCTCGACCAGCGCGAACCTGGCCATCGTGAGTTGGAATGAATTCCTGCTCTATCCCGCGGGCCATCCCGCTTCGGAGATTTCCGTTCAGCCTGCGATCAAGCTGCCGGGCGACTGGCAATACGGTACGGCACTCACAAAGACGGGCGGCTCCGGCGGCACAATTCAGTTCGAAACCGTGTCTTTGGAGCAGTTAATCGACTCGCCGCTGCTGGCTGGCAAATACTTCAAGGAATTCCCGCTCGCGCCGGAGGTCACGCCAAAGCACTATCTCGATCTGGCCGCCGACGGACCCGAGGATCTGCGCATTAAGCCGGAGACGCTCGACGCCTACAGCAACCTGGTGCGCGAAACCGGCGCGCTCTATCGTTCGCGCCATTACAACAGCTATCACTTCCTCGTGACGCTAAGCGATCAGGTAGCGCACTTCGGGCTTGAGCATCATCAGTCGAGCGACGACCGCGTAGCGGAAAAGACTTTCATTGACGACAACCTCTCATTGCTCACCGCCGACCTGCTGCCGCACGAGTTCACGCATTCGTGGAATGGCAAGTATCGGCGCCCTGCCGGCCTCGCCACCGGCAACTACGAAGACCCGATGAAGGGTGATCTGCTCTGGGTCTACGAAGGCCTCACCGAATACCTTGGCGATGTCCTCGCTGCGCGCGCTGGCCTGGAGAGCCCCGCCGAGTTTCGTTCCGCTCTCGCCGCCAGTGCTGCCACGCTCGATTACCGCCCTGGTCGCACTTGGCGCGATCTGCAGGATACGGCCGTCGCCGCGCAGATTCTCTACGACGCGAGTCCGCAATGGGACAACTGGCGCCGCAACGTCGACTACTACCAGGAAGGCGAGCTGATCTGGCTCGAAGCCGACACCCTCATCCGCAAGCTGACTAAGGACAAGAAGAGCCTCAACGATTTCTGCGCGCTCTTCGAAGGCCTCGGCGGCAATACTGGGCCGAAGGTTGTTCCTTACACCTTTGACGATGTCGTTGCCGGCCTCAACGCCATTGTTCCGTATGACTGGGCGGGCTTCTTCCGCGAGCGGCTTACGTCGAAAGCGCCGCATGCACCGCTGGGCGGCATTGAGAACGGTGGCTATCACATTGTCTACACGGACATCCCCAGCGAATTTATTCAGGCGCGGGAGACGGCTACGGGCGACGCGCAGGCCTGGTGGACGCTCGGCATCACCATCAGCAGCGACGGCCATATCGACGACGTGCTGATCGGTTCCGTTTCGGACAAGGCCGGCCTGGGGCCCGGCATGCAGATTGTTGCGGTAAACGGGCGCCAGTACAGTGCATCCTTGCTCAGCGATGCAATCACGGCGGCCAAAGACACGAAAGACCCGATCGAGCTGATCCTCGTCAACGACGGCTACTACAAGGTCACGAAGATCGACTATCACGACGGGCTGCGCTTCCCCCATCTCGAACGGGTTGACGGGACACCCGACCGGCTCGACGATATTTTGAAGCCGATGACGCAGGCACCGAAGGGGAAGAGCTAAAAGGTTGGGCTAACACACATCAACGATGTCATCCTGAGCGAAGCGACGCAGGGAGCGCAGTCGAAGGATCTGCTTTTCCTGGGCCAGTCGTTCGACTAGCCCGCCGGAAACAATCCCGCAATCTCCAACTCCAGCCCGCCGAACTCAGGATGCTCGTTCTCCCGCAGCTTGTAGGCTAGATGGATCACGCTGCCTTCTTCGAGCTGCATCTGCTGCACGCGATCAGCCCAGTTCCAGCCGAGCGCCGCAAGGTTGCCGCCGCGCGGACCATGCGCTACCTGCAGCCGAACGTGCTTCTCCTTCATGTAGCGCGGAGCCCCAGCCAGCCGCACGTTCTGCGCGATGAACACCGGCTCCTTGTTGCCCATGCCCATTGGCTCAAGCCGCCTTAGCCATGACAGGATCGCCGGGGTCACGCGGTCGAGCGGTAGTACCGCGTCGCATTCCAACGGAGATCCCAGGTCTTCCTCGCTCAGGTGGGCAGCGGCGTATCCAGTCAGGCGCGTCCGCAATTCTTCCACTCGTTCCGATGGCAGCGAAAACCCCACCGCGTGCGCGTGGCCTCCAAAGCGGGTGAAGAGATCGCGGCAGCTCTCGATTGCGTCGAGCAGATGAAAGCCGGGGATAGAGCGTCCGGAGCCGTGAGCGGTCGTGTGGCCTGCTGGATCGGCGCTGCCGCCATCCCCGTTGCCGTTCTCATGGCCGCCATGCGCAATCACGATTGCCGGTTTGCCCGTCCGGTCCACAATGCGCGACGCGAGAATGCCGATCACTCCGCGATGCCATCCCTCGCCGTCCATCACGATGCATCGCGCGGCTCTGAATGCATCGTGTTCCAGCCGCTCTACGATCTCCTTCAGCATCACGGCCTCCGCGTCGCGACGCTCCTGATTCAGCCGATCAAGCCGGATGGCGATTTCGTGCGCGCGCTTCGCGTCTTTGGTGGTGAAGAGCTCGATGACTTCGGTCGCCACGTCCATGCGTCCCGCCGCGTTGATGCGTGGGGCAATGCGAAAGGCCACGTCGACCGGATTGAGCCTGCGCCGCGACGGGTCGAGCTGCGCCACTTCCATCAGCGACCGCAGCCCCGGATGCACCGGTCGCTGAAGCTGCTCGAGACCGATAGCGACGATCACTCGATTCTCTCCCAGCAGTGGAACCGCATCGGCGATGGTGGCGATAGCCACCATCTTCAGAAACGACGGAAGAATCTTCGTTCGCGCTCGCTCGCGATCCCAACCCTCAAGCAACGCCTGCGCCAGCTTGAAGACCACTCCCGCTCCGCACAGGTGCTTGCACGCATAGTCGCACTCCGCCTGGTTGGGATTGAGAATCGCCAGCGCCTTCGGCAGCTCGGTGCCCGCCTCGGGCAGGTGATGATCCGTCACGATCAGATCCAGTCCCAGCGTCTCCGCCGCCTCAGCCGCGGCAAAGGCGCGAATGCCGGTATCGACGCTAATCACCAGCCTCACCCCATCGTGCGCGAAAGCTTCCAGCACTTCACCCTGCATACCGTAGCCCTCGCGCAGCCGGTGCGGAACATGAAAGCGCGCCACGCCGCCGAGCATTTCAATAGCGGTCTTCAGCAGCACCACTGCGGTCGTGCCGTCCACGTCATAGTCGCCGTAGATGAGGATCGTCTCCCTGGCGTCAATCGCCTGCCGGATGCGCTCCACGGCACGATTCATCCCGAGCATCGAATAAGGATCAAGCAGATGATCGAATTGCGGATGGAGAAAGCGCTCTGCCTCCGCCGCAGTGCGCACGCCACGCGAAACCAGCAGCTCGGCGATCAGCAGCGGCAGCCCGGCTTCGCGGGCAAGCGCTCCTGCCGCGACCGGATCGCACTCAGAGAGTATCCAGCGTCGATTCAGAAGCGCCTGTGCAGCAACCTCAGGCGTGGTCACGACTCTTCGTCGGCATCCTCGTCTTCGAGGATGATGTCGCCGTAGTCCTCGAGCGATTCAAGCAGTTGCTGGTAGCGCTCGTACCACTCCGTGGTGTTCTCGTGCAGGAAGACGATGCCTTGGTGAGCAAAGCCGAGCTGAATATATCCCACGCGGCCCACGTGCGTGGCCAGCGACTGCGCCTCGTCGACTGCCGGAGACTCCTCGTCGGGAAAGTTCGACTCCTGCAACTCCTCGATCAACAGCTCGAGATCTTCCTTCTCGAGCACGACTTCGCTCATGGTGAGGAAGGCTGCGCCCGCGGCCTTCGCCGTCTCGACAAAATCCTTCCAGCTGTCGGGATTTGAATCGTCCTCCCACAGCACGGTGGGCACTTCCTCGCCTACGTACGCGGGCACGCGGCGCATTCCATGGCCCGAGATGAAGGCCACCATATCGTCTTTGAGAGAGAGCAAGCTGTCCTGAAGCATAGGCGGAACAGCCAGTCTACGCCATCCCGGCAGGTGGAAAACTAAAGTAAAATTGAAGGAGCATCCAACCACCAAAGGAGTTTCCGATTGGCGAAATTCGAGCGCCACGTCTTTGTCTGCACCAACGTTCGCGAACCGGGCAGCGCGCGCCCCTCCTGCACCACCGATGGCAAGGGCCAACTTCACGCCGCACTTAAGGACGCGGTGAAAGCCGCAGGCCTCGCCGCCGGTATCCGCGTTAATAAGGCTGGATGCCTCGAGCAGTGCGAGCACGGCCCCACCGTCGTCGTCTACCCCGAGGCCGTCTGGTACGGCGGAGTCACCGTCGACGACGTGCCCGAGATTGTCAGCGAGCACCTCATCGCCGGCCGCCCCGTCGAGCGCCTCGTCATCGCCGACGACTGCCTCAATGCCGCCGTCTGCCCGCACCGGCCAGCTCTCGTATCGGGTGTTGCCACGCGCAGTTAGCAGCTCGGTCCCGGGCGATTTTCGCCCAATCATATGTGCTATATTTCAGAGAAAGATAGATGATTTTTTCACGGGAATATGTTGGATATCTCGCCCGCCATACGGTCAAACACCTGATCGACGCGAAGGTGATCCGCACAGATAAGCTGTCGATTGTCGAAGAGCGCGTAACCGCCGGCCTCCTCGAAGAATTGTCCCTCGAAGACCGCATCAACGAAGAGGTGCGGCTCATCCTGGACGCCTATCAGGACGAAATGCACCGCACCGGCGCCGCCTACGCCGAGATGTTCAAGAAGGTGAAGATCGAGCTGGCGCGCAAGTACAAGGCGGTGCTGTGAGAATCTCTCGCGACAAGCTCAACAAGCTCGCCCACGTCGTCTCGGACGTGCTCGCCGAGACCGACGAGGCTGAATTCCTCGAGGACCGCAACACCATCCGCCAGGAAGCCCGCAAGGCTCTTGAAAATCTGCTCCTGCAGGAAATGCGCATCGACCAGGCCGCGCGCCTCAAGATCCAGTCCCAGCGCCGCATCATCCCCGAAGGCAGCCAGGAGTGGGACATCCTCTACCGCAAGTACTACAACGAGGAAGTCAAAAAGCTCGGCATCTAATTCGGGCTTTCCCAAAAACCAGTGCGCGGGCTTCGCGGCCCGTCTTACAATGGCCGCACTCGAATGTCGACCTGCATGGCTGAGTTTCCGGTTCGACACACTGTTGCCCGGAGATCGATTTGGCAGCCAACGTCGCAGTGACTTTTTTCAGCTATTCCCGTGAGGATGCGGAATTCGCGTTGCAGCTTGCGGGAGATTTAAAGAGCGCCGGCGAAGCGGTGTGGATCGACCAGCTGGATATTATTCCGGGGCTGCGGTGGGATCGCGCTGTTGAAGACGCACTGAGAAACTGTCCGCGGATGATAGTCATCCTGTCTCCAGCGTCAGTCAACTCGATAAACGTGCTTGACGAGGTATCCTTCGCGCTGGAGTCACGGAAAACTGTCCTGCCCATCCTCTACCGCGACTGTGAGATTCCGTTTCGCCTTCGGCGTGTTCAGCGTCTTGATTTCAGGAAAGATTATGCCCGGATGCTGCAGGTGCTCCGGCAAAGCCTGGGGAGCGGCGTAGAAGCTGACCACGGCTCCTCAGCGGTGGCTCAAATCGCACCCACGTCTACGACTGCCGTCGTCGAACAACAGGCATCGGCAGAGGCGTCACCTTATGTGGACAACCGCTTCAGTGCAGCGGAGATTCGTGCGTTTCTGGGCACAAGCAGGCAGGAAATCGAAACTCTGCTTGGGCCACCCAACCAGATCGCGGGCGACGTCATTATGTACCTGCACCCTTGTGTTGGCTTCAATTGCCCTGATGGATTCGCTGCGGTAGTCGAGTACTATCGCCCCAACACTGTCGTACCCGGCCTTGACACCGGAATGACAAGAGCGATGGTCGAGCAAGGCTTTGGACCGGGTGAACCGCCCCCGTCAGGTCCGTCGGACTGGGCAAGAAGATCCCGCGAATACCCCGCTCTTCTGCCCGGCTTCGGGCTCAAGGTGCTCTACGACGATTACGACAATCCCTCTGCCATCGCGACCATGATCCAGGTTTGGCTGGCGCCGGTTACCGGCAATCCTGCATAAGGAGAAGCGCGCTGGCCGATAGCGCGGTTTCTTGTGCCTGCATTCACCCCTCCTCCCTGGCCGCGACCGGGCCCTCCAGCCAGGCGAGGAAGAGCTTATAGCCGATACAGAGGACGATCGCGCCGACGAAAAGTCCGATGATGCCGATTGCCAGAAAGCCACCGAAGGCTCCCAGGAAAATCACCACGATAGGAACGGCGACGCCGCGCCCCAGCAACAGGGGCTTCAGGATGTGTTCGAGGGCAACCACCAGGACGCACCAAAGCAGAAACAGCACTGCCTTCGTGGTGCCTGCAACGGCAAACATGTAGATGATGGCGGGAAGGAGCACGAGCCCTCCTGCCTGAAGCACCGCCGCGAAGAGGAAAACCAATGTCCATAACCCGGCACCGGGCAATCCTGCTACGAGGAAGCCAACGCCGGCAAAAACAGCCTGGATGGCCGATACGCCGAGAATTCCGTTGGTAACGCTCCGAACCGTAGATTCTGCCAGCTTTTCGAATTCCGGGCCCCGGTCGCCAAAGAGGCGGTGGGCCAGCGAATGCGAGATTCGCGCTCCGTCCGAGGCCTTCGCAAGCAAAACTCCCGCCACCAGAATTGAGAGCACAAATTCCAGCACCGTCAGGCCGATTCGCGCCGAGGCGTGAAGAAGCCCGGGAACCAGCGCCTTGAGCTGTGGGGCCACGCTTTGCAGCACCTCCGTCAGGTTCGTGGATGCCTTGGTCCATATGCTGTATAAAGGCCCGCCAATAAGCGGCCACGTGCTCACGCTCGCCGGTGGAGGCGGGATACCCAGCGTGCCCTCCCTCGTGTGCGCGATCAGTGTCTGGATACCCTGGATCGTCGTCTGCGTCAGCAGGGCGACCGGAACAATCAGAACGCCGAGGAAGATCAGCGTGAAGAGAACGGCGGCCAGCTTTCCGCGCCCGCCCAGCATGCTTCGCAATTTCTGATACGCGGGGTTAACAGCGATGGCGATGATAATGCCCCAGGCAACCAGAGGCAGAAAGGGTTGCAGAATCATCAGGCATGCAGCCGTCAGTAGAATCACGAGGCCTACGTGGATGGAAACTTCCACGGCCCGACGTCTGTATTCCATTTGTACTGGCGGCTGTTCCGGAGTCACGGCTAAGTCCTCCTGAGGACGCGCGTAAAGACAGCGGGAAACGGCAGATACCGCAACTGACTGTCGACACCAATTCGCGAGCCAGGCTCCGAGTAGAATAGCGCCGCAGGTGGAGAGGCTGCCAAGCAATTCTCCGCCGCGCATATTCTGCGCCATAATGGAATGAGATAACAGGCTGCCTTCTGAGCGGACTTCCGGTTTGATTCACGTACGCCGCCGGTACAGTCCCGTGGTCCGGGGCATTTTGCGAGGAGAGAGAATCTTTAATGGACGAGACGGATATCTACGCCAGGCTCACCCCGGTCTTCCATGACGTTTTCGATGACGATTCGATCAACGTTACGCCCGAGTTGTCGGCCAAAGACGTGGACGGGTGGGACAGCCTCACGCATATTCGCCTTATTCTCACCGTGGAGAAGGCCTTCAAGGTGAAATTCTCGACGCCGGAGATCGGCAAGCTGGAGAAGGTCGGGGACCTGGTTGCGCTGATCAAGGCCCGGGCATAGCAACTACCCCTACCCCATTGGCATAGCAACTACCCCATTGGCATAGCAACTACCACATTGTAGGTATGCGTTTGTCCAGTGGCCCGATGCTAGAATTTTTCTCAAGAAACAACCTAATCGGGACCCGGCTTCAACGCCGATCATTGTGTTGATATTGCGGTGTTGATATTGCGCTGACGTTCCGTAATTTGTCCGATATCCATAGGTAAGTGCAGACAATTAGCTTTCCCATGGTCCACACACTGGAAAGGGAATTCTTCAAATGAGCTCACTCTATGCGGAGCTGCTGTGGCTGCCGCGTGCTCCCCAGGACTTTTCAGAGCGGGTAAAGGCGCTGGGAGGCTCATCCGGCCCCCTGGGCCGCGAGATACAGGCTCTGGCGCAGCATGGGCTGGATATGAACCAGCTCACCCGCCTGAGCAAGGCCGTCTCTAAGGCAGTTGCCAACGGAGCATCCCTCGATCCCTTAGTCCCGTTTCGCCTGGCTGTGCTCAGCAATTCGACCATTGACCTCGTCGTGCCCGCGTTGATAGCGAGCGCCGCCCGCCATGGAATCGCTCTCGAAGTCATTCAGCCCTCCTATGACCAGGTCGCGCAGGAGGCTTTGACTCCCGATTCCAAGGTCAACAGTTCCAAACCCGATGCAGTCTTGTTTGCGCTGGACTATCGCGCACTGCCGCTGAAGCTGTCGCTGAACGATCCTGAGAGCGCATCCGCTACAGTACAGGGAACCATCGGCTACCTGCAGGCGCTTCGCAACGGGATCAAGACTGGATCGAACGCGGTTTGCATCTTTCAGACCTTTGCGCCTCCGGTCGAGACGCTCTTCGGCAGCCTCGATCGCGCTCTGCCGGGAACGCTTAGAAATATCATCGATGCGATCAACCTTGAACTGGCCGGGTTTGTCCCCGCCTCGGGCGATGTTCTGCTGGATGTGGCCAGCCTCGCCGAGACGGTCGGTCTTGCCAATTGGCATAACCCCCAGCTGTGGAACATGGCGAAGTTTTCCTTCTCCGACGACTTCCTGCCGCTCTACGCCGACCACGTTGCTCGCACCATTGCAGCGATGCGCGGCAAGAGCCGGAAGGCCCTGATTCTGGACCTCGACAACACCGTCTGGGGCGGGGTGATCGGAGACGACGGCCTTGAGGGCATCAAGATCGCGCAGGGCGACGCTACGGGAGAAGCGCATCTGGCGGTGCAGAGGCTGGCTCTGGACCTGCGCCAGCGCGGCGTCGTGCTGGCAGTCTCCTCGAAGAACACCGATGAAGTGGCGCGCACGCCATTCGAGCAGCATCCCGAAATGCTTTTGAAGCTCGATCACATAGCCGTCTTTCAGGCAAACTGGAACGACAAAGCCACAAACATTCAGGCGATCGCCGAAGAATTGTCGCTCGGTCTCGATGCGATGGTTTTTCTCGACGACAACCCCGTCGAGCGCGGGCTGGTTCGCCAGCTCGTTCCACAAGTAGCGGTGCCTGAGCTGCCGGAAGATCCGGCTGGTTACGCGCGGACACTAGCCGCCGCCGGCTACTTTGAAGCCGTTGCTTTCGCCGCCGAGGATCTGAAGCGGGCGGGTTATTACCAGGACAACGCCAGGCGCGCCAGCCTCCAGAAGCAGGTTGGCGGCGTGGATACCTACCTGGCTTCGCTGGACATGACCATCACTTTCCAGCCTTTCGATGCGACCGGCAGAGCCCGTATCGTGCAACTGATCAACAAATCAAACCAGTACAACCTGACCACGCGCCGCTACACCGATCCCGAAGTTCTGGCAGCGGAAGAAGATCCGGAGGTTTTCACGCTGCAGGTTCGTTTGGCGGATGTCTTCGGCGACAACGGCATGATCAGTGTCATCATTTGCAGACCGGCCTGCGAGGGCGTCTGGGATATCGACACCTGGCTGATGAGCTGCCGTGTGCTGGGCCGCAAGGTGGAGCACATGGTTCTGCGCGAGATCCTGGAGCATGCCCGTGCCGCGGGTATCCACACCATCACGGGAACATACCGCCCAACGGACCGCAACAAGCTTGTCGTGGATCATTACTCGAAGCTGGGCTTTTCTCAGATGTCAGGGAACGACTCAGGGAACGACTCTGGAGACGACTCCGGCCTCACGCGATGGGAAATCCCGGTCGCTGGAACTGAGCCGGAGAGTTCCCCAATGAAGGTCGTCTCGCACGGCTTCATCGCTCCTAAGGAAAAGTCGCTGGTATGAATTCTTCGGCTGCAAGCGACTCTGAAAACAGGAGGGAAGGAAAGGTATCCCGGCGGGATTGGATCATGGTCCCCATGATCAGCCTGCTTACGATAGCGCTCCTGGCAGTCTCCACGGAGTGCATTTTGAGATGGCTGTTTCCGATCTCACAGGTGGGTTTCGCGGATTGCTACAACATCCACGATCCTTCCGGCGATGCGCCGGTGAAGCCGAATAGCTTTTGTGTTGAGAGGACTGCCGAGAGCAAGCTTCGGGTGGAATACAGGTTCGACAGCCGCGGTCATCGAGCTGCCACAGAGTTGGAACCGAAGCAGCCCGGTACTTACCGGATTGTGATGATAGGTTCCTCGATTGCGATGGGATTGTATGTGCCGCAAGAGATGTCCTTCGCCGGGAAACTGCCCAAGGAACTCTCCCGCCAGACCGGACGCAGGATCGAACTTTACAATGAAGCCACCGGCGGCAAATACCGAGGTGGACCCTATCCGCTGCCCGGTTCCGTTCTGCAGTTCAAGGATGTTATTTCTGCTTCTCCCGACATGATCCTATGGGTCGTAACCCCCATGGATATCGAGAACGCAGACCCCGAGACGAGCCGTTCTCCAGTGCCGCAGGCCGTAACGGGCGCCGCTGCTGCGCCTGCAGTAGAACCAACCCACCCGAGGAACATCTGGAGCAAGCTCTGGAACGCGGTTTCCAACGGCACCCTTGGGGACAAATTCCGCGCGCACTGGGAGTCGAGCAGGACCGCCCTGGTGTTGAAGCATTTCTTGCTTGCCAATGAAAGCCAGGATCAGTACGTGACCTCATATTTGAAAAACGACGAGGCCGGATTCCTCAAGGCTCAACCGGACCAGAAGTGGCAACACATGCTCCAGGTTTTCCAGGGCGACGCGGCGGATTTTGCGCAGCAGGCCAAAAGCGCCGGCATTCCTTTCGTAGCCGTACTGGTTCCAAATCGTGCCCAGGCAGCCATGGTGTCCATGGGCCAATGGCCGCAAGGCTATGATCCTTACAAATTCGATAACGACCTGCGTGATGTTATCCAGGCAAATGGCGGCACTTATATCGACATATTGCCGAACTTCCGCAAGATACCCAGCGCAGAGCGATATTACTTTCCTGTAGATGGCCATCTCGATGCCAATGGACATGCAGTTATATCCAGGCTCTTAACTGAGAGTCTTACCAGTGGCGCAGTCCCCGCGCTTCGAGCTGCACCGCAGGCACAACTCGCGTTGACGCAGGGAAGATAGGAAATGGATTCAGCGTCAATTCAGTTTGTGCTCTTCGGCTTGGTCGTAGCCTGCGTCTCAAACCTCAGCCGATCCCGCGCCTGGCACTCATCGGTGCTTCTGGTCGCCAGCTTGGTGTTCCTGGGATTGTTATCCCGGAATCTAATCGCCTTTCTCCCGTTAGCCTTATTTCTTTTCATGGGCTACGCCGGACTCTTCCTCATCGAACGCCGCCTGTCTCGCGCAGTGGTCTTGAGCGTAGTCAGCGTCATCCTTGTGTACATATGGCTGAAGAAATATACCTTTCTGCCGCCAGGCACTTTCCTGCGATTTCCTTACTTCACGCTAGGGCTCTCGTATATCTTCTTCCGGGTGCTGCATTTGTTAATTGAGTATGGCGACCGGCCCACCGAGCGCCGCATGAGCGTGGGCGCATATCTTACATACACGCTCAACTTTACGACGTTCGTCTCCGGCCCGATCCAGCGCTATGACGAATTCTCGCGCGATCAGTTTGCCGAACAACCAATCGCCCTCGGACCTGGTGTTATCGGCCTTCAGATAGAGCGCATCATCCGCGGCTTCTTCAAAGTCAATGTGCTGGCCACCGTGCTCAAGATGATGCAGGTGGGCGCGCTCACTCAGCTGCTCCAGCCATGGCCCTTGCCGGTCAGGCTTTTTGCCGCCTTCAAGCTCGCCACTCTCTATCCGTTCTTCCTTTACGCAAATTTCTCGGGCTATATCGACATCGTCATCGCGCTCGCGAGGCTGCTGCGCATTCGCCTTCCGGAGAACTTCGATCGCCCGTTCTCGGCCTCTTCCTTTCTGGATTTCTGGAACCGGTGGCATATCACCCTTTCCACCTGGCTCAAGACCTATGTTTATAATCCGCTGCTTCTGGCGTTGATGCGCCGGGTCACGTCCGTGGCGCTGCAGCCCTTTCTCGGTGTCCTGTGCTTCTTTGTAACGTTCTTTCTGATCGGCCTCTGGCATGGCCGCACTTCGGAGTTCTTGATCTTCGGTGTGCTACAGGGCGGGGGAGTCGCCATCAATAAGCTCTGGCAGCTCTGGCTGACCGGCCGCCTGGGCCGCAAATCATACAAGGCGCTGGCTGCCAACCCGATCTATATCTCGTTTGGACGCGGGCTTACCTTCAGCTGGTTCGCTTTTACCCTGTTCTGGTTCTGGGCGAGTTGGAAGCAGATCGATGGCATATTTACTTCCCTCAGCGTCCTTCGATGGTGTGCCGTGTGGCTGGTTGTGTGGCTGTCTGCGACTCTGGTGCTGGCGGCGTGGGAATGGGTGCGCGGTTTGCTGCTGTCGATCAAGACAGGCGAGCAGCCAATCTTCACCAGCCGCTATGCGCGCGTTGTTTACGCCACTACCTTCGGCGTAGTTGCCTTTGTGATGGCCGTGCTGCTCAGCCAGCCCGCTCCGGATATTGTCTACAAGGCCTTTTAGGCCGCGGCGCTGAGCACTGCCCTTCAGAACATCCCCATCTGCCCGGGTTCCTCATCCTTCACCGGATCGAGCAGGGCAGCCTCGTTGTTCCGCACATTATTGATTCGCGAATCCACGAGCCACGCCTTCATCCTGTCCGAATCGAAGGGCCGCACCAGGTCAATCGGAGGCCGCTCCCCGCTTCCCGGCCTGGGCCATCTCTCTCCCAGCCATCGCTGGTAATCGGCCCGCTTCACGATCACCGGCATCCGGTCATGCCCCGTCTTCTCCGCGACCAACTCGTTCGGCTCCGTCGTGACGATCGCAAAGGTATCCATCTGCTGCCTGCCGTCGGGAGATCGCCAGTGTCTCCACACCCCGCCCAGCGCAAAGGGAGCAGCATCCTTCATTCCGAAGATCCACGGCAGCTTCGTCTTCGCGTCCACGCGCTTCCACTCGACAAACGAGTCGACCGGAACAAGACAGCGGCTGCGGAGAAATGCATCGCGCCACGTCCTGCTGTCGAGCAGTGTCTCGCCCTTGGCGTTGATCGTGTCGAGCCTGAACTTCTTCGGATCGCTCACGAACGGCGGCAGAAACCGCCAAAACATCATCTGCAGGGTTCGCATCCCGAGTTCCTCATCCCACACGATGACCGGCTGCATCGTCTGGGGTGCGACGTTGTAATCGGGAGCGAGTTCCAGCGCCAGCCCGTCCACGATGCCCAGCGCAAATGCCTCGGCAATGCGCTGCTTGTCGGAACGCCGCTGGTATCGGCCGCACATTTTGTGATCGTAAATTAACTGCTACCCTGCTGCCGGTAAACGAATCAGATGCGCAAAGGAGAAATCTCATGAGTAAAGAAGTGAACCTTGCGGCACTCGGCAAGTTTGCCGAAGGGGTAAATACCGGCAATTTCGTTCTGTTCAATGAAGTTGTCGCATTGGACTGCGTCGACCACGATCCTGCTCCCGGCCAGGTGCCCGGGCCAGAGGGATATCGCATGTTCTTTTCGCAGATGAGAACAGCATTCCCCGACCTCAGTGTTGCCCCCGAGGCGCTGGTGGCTGACGAGGAGTCCATCGCCTTTGCCTATACGCTGACCGGGACCCATCAGGGTCCGCTGTCAGGAATAGCGCCGACCGGCAAGAAGGTAAAGATCCGAGGCTTGCAGTTTTCCAAATTCAAAGACGGGAAAATGGTGGAACGGTGGGGAAGTTCAGACGAGCTGGGCTTGCTCACTCAGCTGGGTGTCATGCAACCGGCAACGGCTTAGGAGAGCCCCCGATTGATGTGGGGAGGGGGCGTGCGGATCGAACAATGGTCACCTCGCCCCTCCCTGCGCGGAACGCACCGGCCTTCTCATCAGCGCGTACGACAATCGACCCTGAAAGATCTCCGTAGGAAGATAGCGGCGATGCTCACCGCAGAGCGGGCACTTCGTTGCAATCCAGGAGGCGGGAAGCGTCTCCACCGGGGCGGGGATATTCTCCCCGCATCCCTTGCAGCGGATCACGAAGGCCGACTGGCTTGGCGGTCCTTGAAACATGAGAAGAGTATAGGCGAAGATAAGGCGAATAAAATCCACAAATCATAACGGAGCGCCGTCCTATGCTCGTGTGATTCCCGGAGACGAATAAATCTTGCAGTCACATTTCTCTGCCTTCAGTTTGGTCCGGCGACCATTGTGACTGTTCTCATTCTCGGACATTGCTTGACGAAAGGATCGCGCGTTCCGTCCGGAATGAGCCCGGAGCCGAATCCCGATAAGATCGCTGTCATACTCAAGAGTCTCGACAAGCATTAACGCGGCGGCGTTCGCAGAAACAGAAAGGGCAATGCGGTTCAACCCCGCATTGCCCTTTGTTTGGCTTTCAGTTTATGGAGGATAAATCGAGGCTATTTACGGCCAGTGTCGCCCTGCTTCGGTGTGGCGACGCCTCCGCCATGCTGACCGGGATTGCCCTGCTGCCCGGACTTCTGCGGATCCTGCTGCTGTTGATGCTGTGGCTGGCCGCTGTGCTGGCCGCCTTGCTGACCACTGCCTGGATTGTCTTTATGGGAACCCTGTCCGAACTGAGAGCCCTGCTGCGGATTGGACATTTACAACCTCCCGGGATTTCACATCCCCTTTCTAAGTTAGGTTCACCTGCGCCGGGTAAGGTTGCTCTCCTGCCGGTTCCTGTGTGCTGGATATTGGCCGAATTACGCTCTGCAAATTTTGGCGGATCATTTTTCGCCAGCAGCTATAATAGAAGTAGAAGGCTTGAATAGATTTAGAAGGCTTGGCTGAAGAGAGCTGAGCCTTTTGCTTTTGCAGGAGTTAAGCCTTTGGAATCAATGAGTAGGCCAAAGAGGTGATAAGTAAGGCCAGTGTTTTGAATGAGGTACCGTAACTCCCATGTTGATTGAGAGATACTGCAAGCTCTTTATTCTCTAGTAGTTACAGCTTGGCTTCGATTTTAAGTCATTTAGAATCTGTCAACTACGCAACACGGAGTCTTATCGGGGGGGTGGGGGTATCCGGAAGATCCCCTCAGAAATGACTCACCGGACGCGTCGCCGTCTCCTCGGTTGTGTGTTTGCTGCCGTCGTGTTCGAGTGAGCGGCTGACGATCTCCTTCGATCCGAGCCCGATGGCGAGCGACAGTGCCAGGACAATTCCGCCGAAAAGGATTCCGAACGCGAGCTCCACGATTGCGCCCGCGATACCGACGTGGTCCAGCGCCATTGCCACGGAGAGCACCAGCACCAGCCACTTGATTCCCTGGCTGAGCAGGCGCGCGTACTGCAGGTTCATGTTGACCGCGCCGATGAGAACGCTGCGCGCGAGGAAGCGCGCGATCACGGTGCCGACCAGCAGCAGGAGGATGGCGGTGACGATACGGGTGAGATATGGATAGACTTCTGTCGCGGTCTGCTCCGACGGGCTGTACGCGGCGCCGAAGGCGGCGATGCCGAGCACCAGCCCTATAAAGATTCCAAACCAGAAGACGAGCCGCGAGAGCATGAGCGAAGGAACCTGCATCGGAGACCAGTGCAGCAGTCCCGCCGGGGAGTTCGCCTTGACGCGTTCGTCAAAGTGAACGGCAACGAGTATCTTGCGCAGGATGTACGCCAGAAAGAGGCCGAGGAGGGCGCAGAAGAGCACGGCCAGCACCAGGGACAGCACTGCCGGCAGTAGCGTGGCCACCTTGGTGAGGACCCGGGCCAGCGAAGCGTGAAGCGCAGACTCGATTTGTTCCCACATGGTTCTCTCCTTCTCGCGTGATGCGCGGTTGCTTAAGGGTTAAAGCGGTCCGGCCAGCGCCAACGGGCCACGAGATAAGGTTTGTCCGCTTCGAAGGCGCTTGCCAGAGCATTGACTCGGTGTTCCGCGGTTGCTTCTCCGTCGGTACTGACTGCGAGCACATGAGATGCGGCCCAGCCCAGGTAAAGTGGCATCAGCGCGCCAAGCAGATGGTTCCGGTTTACCGTCCGCCCGCGAAACGCCACCAGGAAGTCGTAGACAACCCTGACCCAGAGCGCATCGGGCAGGACATGCCTTGCACCCTTCGCCTGTGCCAGTCGCTTCACCGACAGCAGCGTGCTGGGCGACATGACCTGTCCCCACACTTCCTGCAGATTGCTTTCGCCCAGCCGGAAGGACTCGATCATCGGAGTCACATCCGCTGCCGGGGTTGGCTTGGCCGGGTGCGGAAGAGAGGAGCCGTTCCCGCAAGTCTCCGTTATTCGGGAGAGCGGCCGGGCCAGCTGCCACTCCGAAGCCCGTGCTTCTATGTCCGAGAAGAGAGCGCCGACGATGCGGGTAAGCAGAGCGGTAACGTCAAAGCCTTCGCGCTGGGGGAAATGCCGCTCCCCAACCTGCACCTGGGCTACGGAACAGTTCCTGAGGCATGCCTCAGTGGCTGGCCACACGATTCTGTCTTGCTGACCTTCCAGCGAGCGCTCCGATTCAGGCGCAAGAGCGTGGCAGAGGTCTGCGGAGAAGGCAAGGTCTCCACTTAACGGATAGCGCACTGCGCAGCCGTAGAGGCTCCGCGTGAGCGGATAAAGGATAGCGCTGTTCAGCAATCCTTCGTAGGGGCTGAGCGTGTAGTAAGGCATGGCGAGATCGGCGGATTCCTCGAGCACAGACCGCGAAAAGCAAGGCAACGCCCGCTGGTTCAGCGAGCCGGCGTCGTGACGCAGAAGCATAGTGGCTTGCGCGCCGTGCTCGGACATGAGGCGCGAGGCATCGAAGAATGTCTGCGTCGTGTATGGCCAGGTTGAAGGCTGCCACGCTCCGTGAGGAACGTACGGCAATAACGTGAGCCACGAGGCTCCGCCGACGGACTGCGGCATGGCGCTGGCCGGATTTGCGCCGTTCTCATCCGACACCGGAAATGCGAGCAGAGTGCGGAGTGGCCTGTCTCCGTCGGCAAGACGCGCCACAACTGTGGCGGTGGTCTTGTCAATCTCCTCCCGGCTTGCGGGCTCAACCAGAATGAGGAGAGTTGCCTTTGAGTGGTCGGGCTCGTGAACCTGGACGGCGATGTTGCCGGTCCCTGCTGCCGGTAAGTATGGCGCTTCCGTTGTCTGCTGGAGCAGGACAGGGGGGGCGTCCCAGGCGTCGACGTCGATGGCTGAGCCGATGGGTTGAGCCTCCGGAAGTCTGGGAGATAGTTCCGCATCATCTGTGCTCAACTGCAGCTCAAACCAGAGAAACGCGTAGGGAGACAGGGTAAGAACATAGGGTTGCTGTGCGATCTTTGGAAAGGGCACGTACCCCAGCATCTCGACCGGCGTGCGGCCTTCGTATTCGTTCAGATCGAGCAACACCGGCTGGGCCGACCTGGAAATGTTTGCGACGCACAGAACAGTCTGGTTTCTGTATTGGCGGAGGTAAGCGAGGACCTTGCGATTTGTCGTGTTCAGAATGCGGAAGGTTCCGCGGCCAAAGACAGGAAAAAGCTTTCGCAGGCTGATCATGTTGCGCGTCCACTGCAACAGGGAGGAGGGATTCTCCAGCTGTTCCTCCACATTTACGGCCATGTAGCCGTAGACCGGATCGGAGATCACAGGGCTGTACAACTGGGCGGGATCGACTGATGAAAAGCCAGCGTTAATGCTCGCGTTCCACTGCATCGGTGTGCGCACGCCGTTGCGGTCGCCGAGCTCGATATTGTCTCCCATTCCGATTTCGTCGCCGTAGTAGAGAATGGGCGTGCCGGGGAAAGAGAAGAGCAGGCTGTTCAGCAGCTCGATGCGTTGGCGGTTGTTATCGAGCAATGGCGCAAGCCGCCGGCGAATGCCGAGGTTGATCCGCATGCGCGGATTCGCGCTGTAGGCGAGGTACATGTAGTCTCGCTCATCCTCGGTAACCATTTCGAGAGTGAGTTCGTCGTGGTTGCGTAGGAACAAGCCCCATTGGCAATTGGGAGGTATATCAGGGGTCTGCGCCATGATCTCGGAGATCGGCAGGCAGTCTTCCTGGCGAATGGCAACATAGATTCTCGGCATGAGGGGAAAATGGAATGCCATCTGGCACTCATCGCCGTCGCCGAAGTAAGGACGCACGTCTGTCGGCCACTGATTGGCCTCCGCCAGCACGAAGCGGTTCTTGTATTCCGCGTCGATGGCTGCGCGGAACTCCTTGATGATGGCGTGCGTTTCGGGCAGGTTCTCGCAGTTAGTGCCGTCGCGTTCCACCAGATAGGGAATAGCGTCCATGCGGAGCCCGTCGGCTCCCAGGTCGAGCCAGAAGCGCATGGCGGCGAGGGTTTCTTCCAATACAAGGGGATTGTCGAAGTTCAGGTCGGGTTGATGAGAGAAGAATCGATGCCAGTAGTATGCTTTCGCGACCGGGTCCCAGGTCCAGTTGGAGGTTTCCGTGTCTGAGAAAATGATGCGTACGCCCTGAAACTTATCGTTGGTGTCGCTCCACACGTAGTAATCGCGCTCAGGTGATCCGGGCGGCGCATGGCGCGCGCGCTGAAACCAGCGATGCTGATCCGAAGTGTGGTTGACTACAAGCTCGATCAGCACCTGCATGCCGCGCTTGTGAGCGGCGTCGAGGAATTGCTTGAAGTCCCCGAGCGTGCCATAGCTGGGGTGAACGTCTGTGTAATCGGCTATATCGTAGCCATCGTCGCGCAACGGCGAAGGATAGAATGGGAGCAGCCAGATACAGGTGACGCCAAGGTCCTGAAGATAGTCGAGCTTGCTGATCAGCCCGGCGAAATCGCCGATGCCGTCATTGTTGCCATCGGCAAAGGCCTTCACGTGCAGCTCGTAAATTACTGCATCCTTGTACCAGAGCGGATCGGATGCACTTCCTGCTTTCTTCACGTTCGCGCCTCGCTCTTCAGGTCGTGCAGGTTGGGATGCAGTCTACGCGAAGACCGGTTACCGTATGAGTATGCATTATCTCGCATGCAGCGAGAAGGATGCGTCTTCAGGCGTGTGGAGATAAAGGGCGGCTTGGCGGTTTAACGCGCACAGGAGCCTCTCGCGGCCGACCCGCATATAAAATGCGCCTTCGCGCCGGCGCGAAGATTAAGATAGCTACACAGGCCACTCCGCACCTATCGATAGCATCAAACTTTTTGAAGCTTCGGCGCATTATTTCTTGGAAGGGCAGGTAGCGCGGAACATGCGGATTCTGAGCTGGCGATTAATTGTCGCGTTAGTCATCGGAGTCACACTGGTGTCTCTTGCCTCGTCCTGGTACGAGGTGAGGAGCCAGAAGGACGCGCTGCGCGAGGAACTCGAACGCAAGGCAGCAACCCTTGGGGAGAGCCTCTCCAGCACTGCCGAGCTATATCTGCGGACCGGAGACCACGACGGGCTCGAACGATTGGTGCGCAAGTTCAGCAATAGCGAACACCTGATCGGCATCGGAGTCTATGCCCGGGACGGGTCACCGCTGGTGGTGACGACCGCGCTAAACGCGCTATTGCCGGGTTCTCCTCCGCCATTGACCGATACCCTTACCAGCGATCACGCCGAGAGCAGATACATGCGCGTGCATTTCAAGCGCATCTATGTGCTGGCCATGCCGCTTGAAGACTCCGACAGCAAGGTCGCTGGCGGAATCGTGATGGCTTACGATACCGGGTATATTAGGAACGAGATTTTTCAACTCTGGAGCAGGGTTTTCGTCCGCATTGCCCTGCAGGTGCTGGTGATTGTCGCCATCACAATTCTCATCGTGCGATGGAGTCTGACCGGACCGATCGCGCGTGTGGCCGAATGGATGAAGGCGCTGCGAACCGGGCAGCAGGCTGTTCCGCCTTCCGCGAGAGATGTCGATTTTTTGCTGCCGCTCACGCGCGAAGTGGCCCCGCTGGCGAAAAGCATACAAACCGCGCGAGGAGCTGCAGAGACGGAAGCGCGGCTGCGCAACGCCAACGAGTCCGAGTGGACAGCCCAACGGCTGGCCGATCATGTCCGGAGCAGGCTGGGCGGGAGCAATCTGTTCGTGGTTTCGAATCGCGAGCCCTACATTCACAACTGGCGTGACGGCTCGATTTCAGTCTCGGTTCCGGCGAGCGGCCTTGTAGCGGCGCTCGAGCCAATTCTTTGCGCGTGCAATGGAACCTGGGTGGCGCATGGCAGCGGCACCGCAGATACAGAAACCGTCGACAGCCATGACCGGCTGCAGGTTCCTCCGGATGAACCGCTCTACACCCTCCGCCGTGTGTGGCTAAATGCCGAGGAAGAGAATGGGTATTACTATGGCTTCGCCAACGAAGGCTTGTGGCCTCTATGCCACAACGCGCATACGCGACCGATCTTTCGCGCGAAGGACTGGGAACACTACTACAGTGTCAACCAAAAATTCGCCGACGCTCTTGTAGAAGAGATCGCAGGGGAGGAGCATCCGGTCGTTCTGATTCAGGACTATCATTTCGCCCTGCTCCCGCGGATGGTGAAAGACCGGCTGCCACATGCGAGGATTGCGATCTTCTGGCATATTCCGTGGCCCAATCCTGAGTCATTCGAGATCTGCCCGTGGGAGCGTGAGTTGCTGGATGGCTTGCTGGGCGCCGATTTGATCGGCTTCCATGTCCGCGCGCATTGCAACAACTTCCTGAATACCGTCGACCATGTGCTTGAAGCCCGGATCGATTGGGAGCACTTTTCGGTCAAGCGCAACGATCACCAATCGCTGGTGTTGCCATTCCCGATCAGTGTTGAGTTCTCCGATGAGAATCAGGCTAAAACCGACATATTGGAGGAGCGCCGCGCGCTGTTGAAAGAACTCGGAGTAGAAGCGACATACATCGGAGTCGGCGTCGATCGTGTGGATTACACCAAGGGGATCGTCGAAAGATTCCAGGCGGTCGAGTCGTTCCTGGAGCGATATCCGAGCTACCAGGGAAAGTTCACTTTCATTCAACTGGGCGCGCCGACGCGTACCCACATCAAGCGTTACGCGGATTTCCAGGCCGAGGTCGAAGCGGAAGCGAACCGGATCAATGCCCGTTTCAAGTGGGGTAGGTGGTCTCCAATCGTCCTGCAGCTGCGCCAGCATAATCGGCAGGAGGTGCAGCGCTACTACCGGATTGCCCATCTCTGCATGGTGACCTCTCTGCACGATGGGATGAATCTGGTGTCGAAGGAATATGTGGCCGCGAAGCAGGATGAGAGGGGAGTGCTGATCCTGAGCCAATTCACCGGCGCAGCGCGAGAATTACGGGATGCGATTATTGTGAATCCCTACGATATAGAGGCGACGGGCGAGGCCATCGGTCAGGCGCTGCGAATGGATGTAAACGAAATGGTGGAACGAATGCGGCGCATGCGAACCATAGTGAGGGAACACAACATCTACTGGTGGGCCAGCAGCCTGATCGGGACGTTGTGCGAATTGCGCCTGGAGCAAATGGAAACAGCGAACACCCCAGTTCCCGAGCGCGTTCCGGTGGAGACTTAGTTTGCAGAGTGTTCAGAGCAAGAGCCTGCTTCCCGAGTCCGCGGTGCATTCTGTGGAGCTGCGGAATTTTCTCGACCGGCTCAGCGCTGCGCCGGGCTCGGCACTCCTTCTGGACTACGATGGCACGCTGGCGCCTTTTCAGATGGAGCGTGATCGGGCGTATCCGTATCCCGAGGTAGTGCCGATCCTCGAAGGAATCGTGCAGCGCAACCGGACGCGGGTCGTGGTCATTTCCGGGCGTCCCGTCATTGAAGTGAAGACATTACTCGGTTCGCTGAGTCATCTCGAAGTCTGGGGAGCGCACGGCCTGGAACGCCAATTGCCGGATAGCAGTTATCATCAGGCACCCATTCCCCGCAGCGCCATGGAATTGCTGTCGAAGGCGAGAGAGTGGGTGGTCGAGTCGAATCTGGTGCCACTGACGGAGGTGAAGCCGGGAGGCATTGCCATCCATTTGCGGGGTCTGCCGGAACCGGAAGTGGAGAGAATCGAAAGCCAGCTTTTGAAGGGTTGGGGCCCACTGGCGAGCAACCTTGAAGTGAAAGTCCTTAGATTTGACGCAGGGATCGAGCTGCGTGTGGCCCATCCCGACAAGGGCGATGCCGTAACGTCGATCATCGAAGAGTCACCGAAGGACACTGAGATCGCTTATCTTGGCGATGACCTCACCGATGAGGATTCATTCCGCGCGCTGAATGGGCGTGGGCTCACTGTCCTCGTACGTCCGGAACAGCGGGAGTCGGCTGCTCAGGTCTGGCTCAGACCACCAGGAGACTTGATCGAGTTTCTTGAGCGGTGGTCGGATCGAATTTCATAGGCGGTATTTTCGCCGGACACATCATTACTGAACTGTCTAATCCAACGCCTGATCTCAACAAAGCATCCATAGATGCAACACTGTTGACACATGCTTAAGCTGTTGCTTTGCTAGCCCCAAATACATGAACGATTCCAAACACCAAAAGAATGCGGAGAGTCCCTGGCTCGACCGGCTGCGCGCTCTTCGCAACATGCCGGCGGTGCTCCGCATCCTTTGGGAATCCGGGCCGGCTGTGGTTTCGTGGGGTCTCGGCCTGCGCGTGCTGGTGGCTGTTCTGCCATTCGGCATTGCCAAGGTCGCGCAATACATCATTACCGATATAGCGGCTGTGCTGCGCGGCCAGCACCTCGCGGCGAACTTCTGGATGCTTGTTGCAGCCGAGGTAGTCCTGAATGTCTTCTTTGGACTGCTGACACGCGCCATCGACTACTCGGATTCGCTCCTCTCCAACCGCTATACGCAGCACGCCAGCGTTCGTGTGATGGAGCAGGCAGCGAAACTCGATCTGACGACCTACGAAGACCCGGCATTTTACGACCGCCTGGAGCGGGCCCGCGTGCAGGCGACGGACCGGCTGGCGATGATCCAACAGATGGGCCGCCTGGTGCAGCAGGTGGTTACCACGCTGACTTTTTCGGCTGCGCTCGCGTGGGAGTCGCCCTGGCTCGTGTTGCTGCTGATGGTTGGAGTGCTTCCGTCGTTTATTGGCGAGACCCACTACGCATTTCTCGGCTATGCGAAGAATTTTCGCCAGACGCCGGCAAAGCGGCAGATGGACTATCTGCGGCAAGTGGCGGGAAGCCGTGAAGGCGCTAAAGAGGTCAAGCTCTTTGGCCTGAATAAGTTTTTCACGGAGCGGTTTCAGACGCTGGCTCACCAGATCTACGTCGAAGATGTTGCTCTTTCGAAATCGAAGCTGGTGATCGGCGGTCTGCTCGGCATCATCGGCACGCTGGGATACTACGGCGCCTATGTCTACGTGATCTGGCGAACACTGCAAGGGGCCTATGACATCGGCCAGTTCACGTTTCTTTCGGCTGCGATTCAGCAGGCCAGCTCGAATCTGCAGCAGGTGTTTTCGACTATGTCGGGTATTGCCGATCAGGCGCTCTTTCTCACCGACCTGATTGCCTTTTTTGATATGAAACCGACGGTCGAGTCCAAACCGGATGGGCTCCCCATGCCGAAGGTTATCCAGCAGGGCTTTGAGTTTCGCAATGTGTCCTTCGCTTATCCGGGAACGGACCGCAGGGTGCTGAAGGATTTCAACTTCAAGCTGCGTCCCGGAGAGAGGATCGCGCTGATTGGAGAAAACGGACAGGGTAAGACAACCGTGGTAAAGCTCATCACGCGGCTCTACGATCCCACCGAAGGGCAGATTCTGCTCGACGGCATGGATCTGCGCGAGTACTCGCTCGAAGATCTTCATCGTCACATCGGAGTCATTTTTCAGGACTTTATGCGCTTTGAAATGACGGCGCGCGAGAACATCGCAGTCGGGCGCATCGACTGGCCGAATAAGCAAAACGAAATTGAAACGGCCGCTCATAAGAGCCTCGCGGACACCGTGGTGCGCAAGTTTTCCAGCGGCTATGATCAGATGCTGGGACGCCGGTTTGAAGGAGGCGTGGAGCTCTCAGGCGGCGAATGGCAGAAAATGGCGCTGGCGCGTGCTTACCTGCGCGATGCGGAAATGCTCATCCTCGACGAACCGACTGCGGCTCTCGACGCCCGTAGCGAGCTCGAGGTCTTCGAACGCTTCGCCGAGTTGACCGAAGGCAAAATGGCGCTCCTCATCTCGCATCGCTTTTCGACGGTGCGGATGGCGGACCGAATCGTTGTCCTCTCCGGCGGCCGTCTGATCGAGGAAGGGAACCATCAGCAGCTGATGGCAGCCGGTGGCCTTTACGCGGAGATGTTTGAGATGCAGGCAGCGAGTTATAGATGACCCCTGCCGGCGAAATGGAGAAGGAAGTCCAACATGGCGGAGCCTAAAGCGGACTCGAACAAATCTCAATACGCTCCGCCGCAAACGGCACCCGTGCTGGATGTGCCCACCGGAGGTCTGCCGGAAAAACCCTCGGTATCCGACGCCGCGCTGCGCGAGCATGCCGATGCGCTGGCCCGCGAATGGGAGACGTTTCCGGCAGGTATTAAGCAGGATGGATTTGCTGAGCGGCTTGAGAGACTGGAGGACCGACTGGCGGGGCTGTTGCGGAAGTGCCGTGCGATCGCCACGACACAGGAGCTGACCCCGCAGCTCGAACTGCTTGAAAGCTCCCGGATGATGGAGGCAGCGATCACCGGGGGGAGCAGCGCAGCACGCATCTTTGTTTCCCTACCGCACGTCCGCGTTGAATCCGAAGGCAATCTGCCGCGTGTGATGAATCTCACCGAGGGATACCTCTCGGTGGCCGGCGGGGTCTGGTCGGCTGAATCTCTCACTGTTTACGTGCAGCAGGTTCAGACTCGCGATCCGCTGCTTCTCGCCGAAGTGACGGCTCTGCCGCAGGCCCTCCAACTCGCTCAACTCGAGTACATCCTCGATCGTGGCGACGAGGCTTTCGCCGCAGGCGAATTGCCCCCTATCGAGCAGTCTCCTTTCTCGGCGATTCTCCACAGTCTCCGGCGCCTGAGGCAAATGGAATGGCGGACGGTACTCGAGCCGCTCATCAGCTTCGATGCCATACTTCGCCGGGACCCGGCCGGCGTTTTCGCCGGCATGGATGACGAAACCCGAAATAACTACCATCTGAGGGTCGCCGAGCTGGCGAAGCACGCAGACGCGAGCGAAGTCGAGACCGCGCAGATTGCTCTTGACCTGGCGCTGGAGGCAAGATCGAAAGAAGATGCCGATCCGCGGCGCGCTCTGCGGACGATGCACATCGGCTACTACCTTTTCGCCGGAGGAGTGCCTCAGTTAACCCAGCGCATCGGCTATCACCCGACGCCGATGGAACGAATTCGGAGTCTTGTCCGCGACAACAACGAAGATTTCTATATTCTCGGCATCTTCCTGCTGTCGCTCGCGCTGATCGTTGCGATCCTCGCTCCGCTGGTACCTCATCATGCATTCTGGCCTGTCATGGGCGCGCTACTGCTTGCTCTTCTGCCGGCGACGCAGGGCGGTGTCGATCTGGTGAACAACTGCGTAACCGCGCTGATCAAGACGCAGTCACTTCCCAAGCTGGATTACTCGAAAGGCGTTCCAGACACCGCTACCACCTTCATTGTGGTGCCCACCCTGTTGCTCAACGAGAAGCAAGTAGGCGAGCTTTTCGAGGAGTTGGAAGCTCGATACCTCTCGAATCAGGATCCGAATATTCACTTCGGCCTTCTAACCGATCTCCCGGATTCCGTGGCGCGGCCGCAGGACGAGAATAAGCATCGCCTGGTAGCTCTCGCGATCAAGCTGATGGATGACCTGAATGCGAAATATTCCCACGAGAAGGGCGGCTCCTTCATCCTCCTGCATCGCCATCGCGTCTTCAACGCTCGGCAAGGTGTGTGGATGGGCTGGGAGCGGAAGCGTGGAAAGCTGCTCGATCTGAACAAATTTCTGCTAGGCAAACTTGACAGCTTTCCTGTCAAGGCAGGACCGGTGGAAGTGATCGAGAACGTCACATATGTGATCACGCTTGATTCGGATACGCAGCTTCCGCGTGGTACGGCCGCGCGCATGATCGGCACGATCGCGCATCCGCTCAATCGCGCCATCATCGATCCGGAACGGCGCATCGTGACAGCGGGGTACGGCATTCTGCAACCGCGCGTTGGCGTCAGCGTGGCCTCCGCATCGATTTCGCGCTTCGCATCGCTCTACTCGGGAGAGACGGGCTTCGATATTTACACGCGCGCGGTCTCCGACGTATATCAGGATCTGTTTGGGGAAGGCATCTTTGCAGGGAAGGGCATCTATGAAGTGGGCGTCCTGCATCAGGTGCTCGATCGCCGCTTTCCGCGCGACGCCCTGCTCTCGCACGATCTGATCGAGGGCTCATATGCGCGCGCGGGGCTTGTCTCCGACATCGAGGTGATCGACGACTACCCCTCTCACTACTCCGCGCATACACGCCGCCAGCACCGGTGGGTCCGTGGCGACTGGCAGATTGCGCAGTGGCTCTTCAGCCGGGTCCCGGATGAATCCGGGCGCTTCGTCACGAACCCGATCAATACCATTTCGCGATGGAAGATATTCGACAATCTTCGCCGCAGCCTGGTCGAGCCTGTCACCTTCATCATGCTCATCTTAGGGTGGTTCATTCTGCCCGGCGGAGCACTCTACTGGACGATCGCGACGCTGGTACTGTTGCTGCTCCCCGTGCTCGTGCAACTGGCTTTCAATCTTGTTCGTGCCTTGCTCACGTTCAGCATGACGGCACTGCGCGAAAGCCTGGGCACGTTTGCGTCCTCGTTTGGCTTTACACTTTTGAACCTGACATTTCTCCCGCATCACATGCTGATGTCGCTCGATGCGATTGCTCGCTCACTGGGCCGGCGGTTGCTTTCAGGCAAGCGCCTCCTCGAATGGGAGACAGCTGCACAAGCTGAGAAGAACCATTCCCGAACCACGGTGGACAGCTATCTGCAGCTGTCGCCGATGATTGCTCTTTTCATCGGGTTGATTCTCGGAGTTATGCACATCCGGTCGTTGACTGCAGCTGCGCCGGTCCTGATCCTCTGGGGTTTGGCGCCGATTGTCGCAGGATGGCTGAATGCATCTCCAAAGCAGGCCGAAGGACCGCTCTCGGAAGCGGATCGCGCATTTCTCGAAGAGCAAGCCTTCTACACGTGGCGATACTTCCTCGATTTTGGCGGGGAACAGAATCACTGGCTCATTCCGGACAATGTGGAAGAGAAAAACACGCACCAGGTACGGAAACTGTCTCCCACAAACCTTGGAATGCTGCTGAATGCGAGGCAAGCTGCATATGAGCTGCGCTTTGTGACGCTGGCGGAATTCGTGCACGCGACGCGCGGAACGCTCGACACATACGACCGTCTGGAGAAAAATCGCGGTCATATCTACAACTGGTACGACATCGACACCCTGCAGCCGATTGCTCCCCTTACTATCTCGGCGGTGGATAGCGGCAATCTCGCCGCATCCTTCTACACGCTGCATACCGGCGCCCTCGATCTGCTCAAGCGTCCGTTGCTAAGCGCAGATGCATTCATGCGCCTGCATCAACTACAGGAAGGCGCAAAGAGGCGGTCTTCGCACAAGCGTGCCAGTCATCGCATGTCTAGTGCTGAAGGTAGCGCAGCATCGATGCGCGTGTTGGTTCAGTCACTCCTCGAGGAGTCCGAGGTAGATAGCCACGATAATCAGGACTGGGTGACCAGCGAGGCTGATCGCCGACGCTCTGCCCTGGCTGTCTTCGTCGAGACCTATGCGCCGTGGCTATTGCCCAGATTTGCGTCGCTGTTTGAACTACCTCGCCTCAGCGCAGAGATCGATCACGGCATCCCGCAATTCCAGGAGGCTGCCGCGTATGCTGCGGGGCTCGAGAAGCGGCTTGCAGAAGTCGAAGTTACATCACAGGCCCCGGACCTTGCTGCTCTTGCCGCTGAGCTGCGAGCGCTGGTGACTGCGAGCGTTGAGAATCTTGCGCGACTGCTCGCTGACATTGCCGATATCGCGGCGAGAGCAGAAGCCAACGCAGACGCTATGGACTACAGCTTCTTGTTTGTTGAGTCGCGGCAGCTTCTTTCCATCGGCTATGACGGAGCCACTGGCGAACTGCACTCGGCATGTTATGACCTGCTTGCGTCGGAGGCCCGCATCGCGTCTTTCCTTGCTGTGGCGAAGGGAGACATCCCCCAGCAATCATGGTTTCGGTTGGATCGTTCCCATGTTCTTGTGGATGGCCGCCCCGCGCTGCTGTCGTGGACGGGAACGATGTTCGAATACATGATGCCCGGATTGTGGATGCGCACGTTTCCCGACACGCTGATTGCCCGCACGCTCGAATCCACAGTGCGCATTCAGCGGGAGCATGTGCGCAATATTCCGTGGGGCATATCGGAGTCAGGATTTGCAAAGATGGATCCCCTGGGCCGGTACGGCTATCAGGCCTGGGGTATTCCCGATCTTGCTTTGAAATACGGGGCCGAAGACGGACCTGTGATCTCCCCTTACTCTACTTTTCTCGCGCTGCCGTTCCTGCGTAAAGAAGCGCTTGCCAATCTGCGCCGTATGGCTGCGATGAGTTGGACCGGCGCCTACGGCTTTTACGAGGCGGCAGACTACACCCAGGGCAGGGAACCGGCTTTGGTTCGTTCGTGGATGGCGCATCACCAAGGCATGTGCCTGCTGGCGGTCACGAATCTCCTGAAAGACAACGTGATTCAGCGCTGGTTTCACGGGACGCCGCGTGTGCGGGCGGCGGAGCTTCTTCTTCACGAGAAACCGCTCAGCAAGCAAACGTTGAGGGATTTGTCAAAGCGGTCAAGATCGAAAGCATCGGGGCTGAAATCCTCCGGACAGAGCTCCGTGGAGCACCAGATCCGGGGCCCGGAGAAAAATGCGGCTTAGTGGGGGAGATTATGTTCCGCCACGGATAACTACCACCGCGGACTCACTGAGGCGAAAGAGGTCATTGGGTCCCGCAAGGATGCGCACGCGAACGGGAAAGCGGGAAGCAAGATGTACCCAGTTCAGGGTGCGCTGCACGTCCGGAAGCGTACCCGGTGTTAAAGTTCCGATGGTATCAGCATCGGGAGTGACGCCGAATCCCACGCTGTCCACTACGCCGTCAAAACGGACATTCGGTCTGGACAGCACATAGACATAAGCTTTCATGCCGGGATGAATATGGTGTAACTGCGTCTCCCGGAAGTTCGCGACGGCCCACCAGGTGCGGGTATCAATAAGAGTGAAGACCTGCTGGCCCGCACGCGCGTAAGCGCCTTCGGAGATGGTCAGACTGGTGACTCGCGCGTCAAAAGGCGCGTAGACATCGCAGCTGTCCAGATCATATTGCGCGGTGTCTATCTCAGAGCTTCTACCGGATCGTTGCGCAATCAGCGGCTCCAGAGTGGTGACTGCGTGCGCGGCCTGCTGTACCTGTTCGTGGCTCTGCTCGAGTATCGCCTTTGCCTGCTTGTACTGCGCTTCGGAGGCATCAAGACTTGCCAGGGACAATGCGAGTTGTGAACGAGCCTGCTGCAGTGCCTGGCGGCGGCTTATCTCGGTGGTGCGCGCCAGATCGATCTGATCAACCGTCACAAACTGCTTAACCAACAAGGGCTCCAGGCGTTTGAGGTTGTTGCTGGCGTATGCAAGCTCAGCATCGGCCCGATCGACGGCGGCCTTGGAGTTGGCAACATCGGCCTTCGCTTGATCGACCGCCGCAGCGGCCCGGGAGAGGTTCGCTTCCGAACTTCGCGAATATGCCTGCGCAACACCGACGCCGCTCTGTTGCGAGGCGATGGTGCGTTTTTCGTCGACAATCTGGCCTTCGAGCGTAGCCCGCGCCGACTTCGCACTTGCGAGAGCATACGCATAAGGACGCCGATCGATCTCGAACAGAAGACCGCCCTGCTTGATCAGCTGATTGTCCACTATGGGCAGCTTCACAATGGGGCCATTGACCACTGGAGCGATGCCGATGAAGTTGGCAAACACCTCAGCATCGTCAGTCCGCGGATTCTCTGTCGTATGGCGCAAGACAATCAGCCCGGTGATGGCTGTAAGCAGGATGATCGCGATACTGAGCGCGCGGCCAATTCGACGGCGGGTTTCTGGAGTGAAGTCGGTAGCCATAGTCACACACTAAAAAAGATCAACCACAGGATGAAGGCAAAGAATGCGACCAGGCATGGATAAACAACGATGGTCCATATGATCTCCTTGGCGAGTTGCATGCGATCAAGTAGCCAGTAGACTGCCGCAGTGAGTATTATGCCGGCAACAAGGCAGAGCAGCCATGCCGGGAAATAAGAACCGAGAATGCTGAAGGAGGGGGCGCGTCCGCATCCGCATAGCGTGAACAAGCTGCTGCTGCCCAGGAGGGATGCCGTCGATTTTCGAGACAATTGCACGAGTCTATCCCTTTCTGGTTATGGTCCAGGGTTAGTCTTCGCAGGCGGCGTCTGAATCAGATCGCCAGTGCGAAAAGCGAAGTTTGCTAACTGTATCAGCAGTTGCGTCCGTGTATAAACGTCTTCCGAGTTCGCCTGTGCCAGCGCCTTTTGAGCGGATACAACGTCGAGAAGATTGCGCACGCCGTACTGATAGGATTCACGGGCCGCCGAATACGACTGATTCGCGGATGCGACTAGCGCCACGGCGGCTTGTCGCTGCCGCTCCGCCGTTTTCACATTGGAATATGCCGCCCAGACTTCGTTGGCGATCTCATCGCGCAGAGCGTCGATGCTTGCCTGCGCTTGAGCTCTTTCCGCTGTCGCTTGAGCGATTTGATGCTCACGGCGTGTTCCGTCAAAAATAGTCCATTTCAATTGCAGGCTCACGTTCCAGACCTCACCGTTGGTATACGCCGGTGGCAGCTGATCCTGCTGGCCGTTCTGCCGTAGCGTTCCGCCATCTCCCGAGAAGGACAGGCTCGGGAAAAGAGAAGAACGTGCCTGCTTGACACCAGCCTCTGCCGCACGGAGGCGCGCAACCTGTTCCTGCAGGTCCGGACGCTGCTGGAAGGCACGGTCGATGGCCTGGTCCACCGACTGCATGAATTCAGGTGGCGTGGGCAGATTATCGATAGACTGGACCTGAAGTTTCGTCTCCGGGGGCACCCCGAGAACGGTAGCAAGGTCGCCGCGAGCAATCTCTTCCGCCCCGATAACCGCCTGGAGATCGTATTGCGCCTGTGCGGTTGCTGCGGCGGCCTCAAGCACATCGGGTTTGGTAGCGAGTCCATTCGTGAGGCGGCTTTCGGCATCCTCCTCAACTGTCTGTGCATTTTTCAGGTTGGCCTCGGCTGCTCCCTGCTGGCCAATCTGGTTCAGCAAGCCATAATAGGAGGCCGTCACCTGGTAGATGATCTTCCGGTGAGTGTCATTGAACGCAAAGTTGGCCGCAAGCAGGTCAGCTTTTGCTGCGTCGATCGTGCCGCTTCTTTCTCCAAAGTCGAAAATCAGGTACTCGACGTGGAGGTACGGCTCGAAAGAGCCGAGCGTCTGGCGAACGTATTCGGAGTTGAAGAGTATTTTCACTCGTGTCGTATCCGCCAGAGCCAGGGCAACCAGCGTTGGGTATAGAGCGCTTCGAGCTATCCCCAGGGAGGCAGCGCGGGCCTTTGCATTCTGCCAGGCAATCCGCGTTTCGGGATTCTGCTGCTCGGCGATGTCGATCAACTCGGCAAGCGTGTAGATTTTCGCCGGATCTATAGCGATTTTCGAAGCCGGCAGCGCAGCCAGGTCACGCGAGATGCTTTGCTCCGTCCTGGAGCGCCATATCTTGTCGGGAGAGTCCGGAGCGCTCTGGGCCAGGCTACAGATTGAGCCCGTGGAGACGGCAATCGCGATGATCACGGAGCGAATGGGTCGATACATGCTAGCCGATACAGTTGCGAAATCACGAAGACACGAATGTGTCCGAATCCCAACATTACTAATCTGCGTCCCGTTGATCAACAGAAAACAGACGATCCCCGTGGTGAGAACGCGCAGGGTGGGGCCTGGATCGGGGGCGAATGAATGGTGTCGAGAAGCAGCAGGGCGTCGTACTTGATAAAGTGAGCATGACAATTTCATTCCGTAAAAAGCGAGGATTTGCGATGGCGGCTTTCCGGCTTGATCAAAAGACGGCGATTGTGACCGGCGGAGGCAGCGGTATTGGACAGGCGATCGCCAAGCAATTTGCCGCAAGCGGAGCGAAGGTTCACATCTTCGATCTGCAGATCGAGAAAGCTCAAGCGACCGTGCGGCAAATAGCCGAGGAGGGCGGAGAGATCAACGGGGTTGCCGTCCACTGCGATGTAACCGATGCTACCGCAACAAAGGTCGCGGTCGAGAAGATCTCCGCCGCCGAGCGCATCGATATTCTGGTGAACAGTGCGGGCATCTCGCACATCGGCAGCCTCGAGACAACGACGGAGGAGGATTTCGAGCGGGTCTTTCGAGTGAATGTGAAGGGAATTTTCAATTGCATGCAAGCTGTAATTGGGCCGATGAAGGAGCGCGGTGGAGGGATAATTCTCAATCTGGCATCGATTGCGGCAACGGCGGGTCTCGCCGACCGCTTCGCCTATTCGATGAGCAAGGGGGCGGTGCTGTCGATGACTTTTTCAGTCGCGAAGGACTATCTCCAGGACAATATCCGCTGCAATGCAATCTCGCCCGCGCGGATTCATACACCGTTTGTCGATACCTACCTCAAGGAACGTTATGCAGGGCACGAGGTAGAGATGTTTTCCACGCTCTCCAACGCGCAACCCGTCGGGCGAATGGGCCTGCCCGCAGAGGTCGCATCGTTGGCGCTCTACCTATGTTCCGACGAGGCGAGCTTCATTACCGGCGCGGACATTCCCCTGGACGGCGGATTCTGCAATCTGCGAGGCTGAACGGGATGGATTTGCAGTTGAAAGACAAAGTTGTTGTGATCACAGGCGGCGCATCGGGAATCGGCGGGGCGATATCCGAGGCATGTGTCGAAGAAGGCGCGGTCCCGGTGATGGTGAATCGTGATTTGGAGGCCGTGCAGCAATTTGCTGCTCGGCTGCGCAGGAAAGGCGCCCGATGTGAACTGCTGACCATCGAACTCGATGAGCCGGAAAGCTGTAAGCGCGCAGTGGATGAGACCCTGCGGCTGTGTGGCCGAATCGACGCGTTGGTGAACAACGCCGGAGCGAATGACAAGGTGGGTCTCGAAGCGGGTACTCCGAAGAAGTTCATGGAATCGATCCGCCACAACCTCTGGCACTACTATTCGATGACGCACTATGCCCTCCCTGCGTTGAAGGCTTCGCGAGGGTCGATCGTGAACATCAGTTCGAAGACGGCAGTCACCGGGCAAGGAAACACTTCTGGTTACGTGGCGGCCAAGGGAGCGCAGCTCGCGCTCACTCGGGAGTGGGCCGTGGAACTGCTGCCTTACGGAATCCGTGTCAATGCAGTGGTCCCGGCGGAGGTGATGACTCCGCTATATCAGAATTGGCTGGCCACATTTCCGGACCCGGAAGAGAAGCTGCGTTCAATTACGAAGAGCATTCCGCTGGGCAAGAGAATGACGAAGCCCTCGGAGATTGCCAGTGCGGTGCTTTTTCTTTTATCTGAGAAGTCGGCCCACACAACTGGGCAGCACGTCCACGTCGATGGCGGATATGTGCATCTGACCCGCGTTCTTACGGAAGAATGAGCGCAACGAAGCCCAGGAACTGCTTTTTTCTTCAATTGCCGATACTCTTAACTCGCCGCTGATATGCCTCCGCCCGTGAATTCCGCCTTAACGGTTAACCCCGCTCGTGTCATGCGCCGCGTCTTCTGGAGGCTCATCCCGTTTCTCTTCCTCCTCTACGTCTGCGCCTATCTCGATCGCGTCAATCTCAGCTTCGCCGCGCTCTCCATGCGCCGTGACCTCGGGTTCTCAGGCAGAGTCTACGGCGCCGGTGCCGGCCTCTTCTTCATCAGCTACGCCCTCTTCGAAATCCCCGCGAACCTCGTCCTGCTGCGCCTCGGCCCGCGCCGTTGGATCGCCATCATCATGACCGCCTGGGGATTTCTCTCCTCCTCAATGGCGCTCGTCCACACTCCCGCCAGCTTCTATCTTGTTCGGTTCTTGCTCGGAGTAGCCGAGGCTGGATTCTTCCCGGGAATCATCCTCTGCTTCACGCGCTGGTTCCCGGCCGCTCACCGCGCCCGTGCCTTTGCCCTCTTCATCACCGCCGCGCCTGCCTCGGGAGTTATCGGCGCGCCGCTCTCCACGCTGCTTCTCCGTCTCGACGGCGTTATCGGTCTCGTCGGATGGAAGTGGCTCTTCATCGGCGAAGGTGTTCCGTCAATCCTTCTCGGCATCATAGCCTTCTTCGTTCTTAACGACAGTCCTGAGGACGCTGGCTGGCTCACGCCACCGGAGCGGCAATGGCTGGTGGCCGAAGTCGATGCTCATCTGCCGCACGGCACGCCATCGCATCTTGTGGACGCATTCCGCAGCCCCGCGGTATGGCTGCTTTCTGCGATTTACTTTGCCATGTCGGTGGCCTTCTACGCGCTCACTCTGTGGCTGCCCATCGTGATCAAAAATCTGACGCATGCCAGCGATCTCAAAGTGATCGCCCTGAGCGCCATCCCTTACGCCCTGGCCGTTGCCGCGATGCTGCTGGTCGCGCGCAATTCCGACCGCACCGGAGAGCGCAAGTGGCATCTTTGCTCATGTCTTGTCGCTGCCGCGCTCGCTTTTCTCGCCAGCGCGGCCGCCGGCAACCCCATCGCGTCACTGGTTGCAATCTTTCTTGCCACTGGGTGCATCTGGGGCACACTTGGCCCATTCTGGACCTTTCCCTCTTTTCTCCTTCGCGGAACAGCCGCTGCAGGAGGCATCGCCTTTATCAATTCCGTCGGAGCCCTCGGCGGGTTCACCGGCCCCTACATCATGGGCATCGCCAGCGACCTCACCCACAGCTTCCGTGCCGCCCTGCTGGCCACCGGACTCCTGCTCGTCCTCGCCGCCCTGATCACCTCCCGCCTGAAAGAGCCGCCCGCCCGGTTAGGTTCCTGACCGGGAGCTGTGAAATTTGTCCCGTGGCCAAAGCCAGCGACACCAGCGTCACAGCAGATCTCCCCGCTGGCACAGCGCCCGGAGCCTATCTGCTCACTATCGAGAACAAAGAGTCGCGCTTCCCGGCCATCTTCACCGCTGACATCGGCCAGGTCGGGCCCGCTATCCGTCCTCCGCAGATATGGGAGAGCAGAGCTTGTCAAGCTCAGCTCTCCCGCCGCCCGACAACTCCGCAGCAATTTGATTTCACTTCTCTCTTATCCCCGCCTTTGTTAACATTCTTCCGCCCTGAATCTGGGATCAACGATACCCGAGGACTGCATGCCCGATCCCCACCGGATCAAGAACGAGCTCGAGCATCTCCTGGCCACTCCCCACTACACTGCGCTTCTCTATCATCGCAATCAGTTCCGCGATCCGAAGAAGCCTCCGGATACTCCGGCGACCATTGCCGCTGCGACCGCCGACTGGATCTTCAAAAACAATCCTCTGCTGAATCCCGTCGAGGTCCTCGAACTGCGCGGCTACGTTGAGCTTTACCGCGCCCACGACGGCCGGAGCGGCCGGAAGACCGCTGGAACCCTCGGCGGCTCCTGGGTTGAGCGCAGCGTTGTCGAAGAGATCTGGAAAGCGACTGCCGCACAACAGGGAGCAGCGCGCGAGCGCCTCTTCATGGAGTTCATGCGAACCGCCAACTTCGTCAAGCCCGAGTGGAATGCCATGCTCTTCATCGCCTGCATGGCCGTCCCGGTCGGCAATTCCGTCGTCGTCCTTCGCGGTCGCGGCAACTGGAAAGCCATGCAGACTCCACCAGGTCCGTCCACGCCTGGTCTTGCCCAAACCCGGCGCGCCCCCTGCCATCCGCACTCCCGACGACGTGATGCGCCCCTCGGAATGATGCCCATACCCGGCACACGGCAGTGCGTCGTCCCCTTGTTCAACGACAACTGGATTCAGCCCGTTTCGAAAGGCTCGTCGAAGTGGCCCTTGCTGACCTGAGCGGGGCTTCGCCGATACTGGACCAATAACTCTCCAAGCTTTCCTTAAGCTCGCTCCGGATTGCCCCGCAACTGCTGTCCACCCCCCTCCTTCAGTGCCTTGAGAACAATTCACCGCCTCCTCTACTCCATTGAAACAGCGTCAGTTAAGTCAGCATCCTCTCACCACTCAGGGTTTCGGGGAACTCCAATCCATCTTTCAGCCAATTCAAACGACATTAAGCCTCCCTCCTTTGTACTTTTCAGTTGCTGCTGCCGGGACTGTGACGTGAGAACAAGCCGGCCTGGCGAAATTCCCTGATAAGGAGACGAGACTCATGAGCAACCAGAATTACCCCGAGACAAACACATCCGCCAAGGCAGCGCTTGCCCTGCCCTGTCACGCCGAAACCCCTACCGAGACCAATGACAAGGAAAAAACGTCAGAGGTTCCCGTGCCGATCACTGCCGACTTCCCGATCCCGCCTGAGTTTCAGCGCTGGCTGCCCAAGAACAAGGCTGTGAGCTGGCACGTCGCCCTGACCGCGATTGTCACGCTCGGGTTCATGCTGGCCATCGCCTGCGTCGGCTGTGGCACAGGCTCCAGCAACATGCTCAAGACGACAACCACTACCGTCACCCCCACCCTCGACAAAGCTCTGTGGGTGGCCAATGGCACCAACGTCGTCGAATTCATTCCCTCGCAGCTGACCGGCGGAAGCGCCGACCCTGCCCCTCACCTCAGCATTAACAGCTCGGTCTTCGGAGCGCCCCAGGGAGTTACCTTCGACGCCATGGGCAACCTCTGGGTGATCGATGGCGGAACCGTAGCCGCGGGCGGAACGATGCCGCCGGCGCTCTTTGAGTTCACTGCCGCGCAGCTCAATGCCCTCGGCACAAACAATGCACCCATGCCCAATGTCACTATCAGCTCGACGAGCTTTGTTTTCCCGCAGCAGGCCGTTTTCGATCCGAACGGGGATCTCTGGCTCAGCGACAACGGCGCCAATTCGATCTTCGTTCTCACCCCGCAGCAACTGGCGGCGAGCTCGGCCAACGTATCTCCGACGGTCTCCATTGCGTCTAACCCGGCCTTCAATGGACCGCTGGGAATCGTTTTTGACGCAGTAGGCAACCTCTACATCGCCAACAACGCCACCACTACGATCTTCAAGTTCAACAGCAACATTCTTCCTACTCGCGCTGGCAACTATACACTTACGCCGAGCATTACCCTCTCAGACGACGGTAATGGATCGATTCAGGCGCCTTGGGCGCTGGTCTTCGACAGCAAGGGCGATCTCTGGTCCAGCAACGCCAATGCGCCGAACACCATCGTCGAGTTCACGCCCAACCAGCTGACCATGACCAGCTCGCCGACGCCGGCCATTACTCTGAGCAGCGTAGCCGTGGGGACAAACCAGACCCTCGTCGCGCCGAATGGGATCGCCTTCGACAACCTCGGAGACCTGGCCGCCATCAGTTCCGCCGCACCCTTTGGCGTCGCTGGCTTCCAGAAGACTCAGCTGGTACAAACCAAGACCGGCCCGGCTCCCAACCCGTTCCTGGTCGGCCCCACGACCACCCTCAACGCTCCGGCAGGCTGCAACTTCGGCCCTGTCGTCAACTAGCTATCGTTCCCCTGTGCACCCCGGCTCCCGCGTTCTGCTTCGCCGAAAAACCCGTCGGTAAGGCAGAACGCGGGTTCATTTAGACGCCAGAGCCAACCCATGCATCTTAGAAAGAGAGGCGGGGGCAAATATGAGACTGCAGAGTGCTATATGTTTCCGTTCTTATTAGAGATCACATTGTGCTGCATCATTTCGTATCAGTTGGCATTCATGCTGATGCAGAGTGAGAAGCCTGCTGACAAATCGCGCAAACGCTGAGAAAACTGCGGCTGGAGAACCGGCTGATGATGCAGAGCCCAGTCAGAAGAGAAAGCGTTCACCTACCTGCGGGCAGCGTTTCTACGCTCTTGCATGCTCCATCCCCTCCCGCCTGCTCAATAAACTCCGGGTCGAGCCGGTCGCTCGCCCGCCCAGAATATGGCGCAACTGAAATGCACCGGCACCCCGCGTCCGCGAGGGAGACGTTCCTCAGCAGGTATTCAGACGACACCGACTTCACGAGAATCGCCTGCGACGTCATCGGCTGCTTATCGATCGAATAAGAATCCTTGACCGAGTAGCCGGTCCCGGCAAACGCGGGATAGATCCCGTACTTATCCTGCAGCCACTGTGCCAGCGCTACGTGCTTGTCGTCATAAAGCATCCCCGCATAACTAAACGTATGCGCCAGCGAGGTCGGGACCACCGGCTCAGCGGGATCGTTGAAGCCCTTCGCGAAACAAGCCACCTGCTTGCCAGTGTCAGGCGGCGTTGAGTCACACTCGTGATCGGCCAACGCCACATCCCTCTGTACCGCCGCGAAGACATTCGGCCACGTCGCCAGCACCGCGTCGACTTTCTCGGGATGTGACGGCTTGCACCGCATCGCCACCAGCTCCTTGTTGTCGTCGTTCTCCAGCCCCGAATACTCTGGATAATCTTCAACCTTCAACGGTGGCGAATACAGCACTGTGGCCGTCACAAATCCACGCAAGGCGCCTGGCTTCGCAACACTCGTCACTGGAGTCCCAGGCCTCAGGAAGCTCACCCGCATGTAATCATTCGGCAGGGCCTCACGCACCGAATCCGTCACAACTACCGGCGCGACCCCTCCCACGACCGGAGCCGCCACCTTCGCCACATGATGCTCAGCGCAGCCCGAGATCAACAGAACCGCGCTCAAACAACCAAGGAATTTCCGTGCTCTCATGTTCCTCTCCGGAATCGTCCCCGGAATAGTAAACAATCACATCCTTGAAAGCACCGCATTTCGCGCGCACCTCCCAATCCCGCTCACTGGCACTCAGTACATCCAGCTGCAGTCGCGGGTGAAGTCGGTCGTCGCCGAGCGTTGCCACGTGCCATCCGTCTTCTCGACGGCGAAGATTCCCCCGCTGCCGCAAAAGCCTCCGCAGCTCTTGATGACCGAGACCAGGGCGCGTGTGTGGGCCTGGTCAAATCCCGGAACCCCCAGGTAACGCACGTGCCTGATCTGCTTGTAGGCATCGCACTGCTCGGCATCGCGCCCATGCGTCGCCAGGCATCCCAGCACCTGCCCGCCTTCGTCATGCCCAAGCAGCCGGTAGCCCTGCGGGATCGAGAACTTCTGCACCCAGCGGTGGCTCTGCCGGTTTGCCGCCACAAAGGCGTCGGCCATCTCGTGCTCTTCCGGAGTAGAAGGCTTCAGGCAACTACCGTCCAGCTGCGGAATATCGGTCACCGAATTCTCTGCAAATACCAACGGCTCCTGCGCTGGAGCCTGATACAGAGCGGAATAGACTTCGTAGGCTTCTGCAGAAACTGCTCCTCCGCCCGGCTGATTCAGTGGACTGGCTACCCCTAGATCGGTAATTGCCTTGGGAGCCGGCGTCGTTGCGTGGCGGTGAGGAGCGAGCCGCACCCAGAGAACTGCCGCCGCAATCACCACCAGGGCCAACCGCAACCATAGACGCCATGAAATACGCATGCTCAACATTCTCTTATTAATGTAAGCCGCTGCCCGGAATGAACCAGCGTATCTCCTTTGGATCATTCGGGGATCTTCGCAGCCACAATTTCCGCCCGCCGTGCTCAAAGCTGTAAAATAAGACTTGCGATGCAGCGCGCGATGCTCGGTGGCATGGAGCACGCGGTTTTCACACGCCACGCGCCTGCCGTCCGAATCGATATGAGTGCATCCAGGCTGGCATCACCTCCCGAAACCGAAATCCCAAAACAACAATCCTCGCAGCGACAACAGGTCTTCGACGCCTTCCGGCGATGGGGCTATCTCCAGGCTCAGCTCGACCCGCTCGACCAGTACCTCTCGCCTGTGCGCATGCCCGAGCTTGACCTTACTGGTCCTGACGCTGCCGACGCCCGCCAGATCTACGCTTCCACCATCGGCGCGGAGTTCATGCATATCCCCTATGCCGACCGTCGCGAATGGATTGCCGAGCGCCTCGAAGCCGGTCCGTCCTTGCTTGACGAAGCTGCGCAGCAGCACGTCCTCGGTCTGCTCACGCGCGCCGACGTCTTCGAGCAGGTCATCCAGTCGCGCTACCTTGGAACCAAGCGCTTTTCACTCGAGGGCGTCACAGCGCTCCTGCCATTTCTCGACGAGCTCCTTCATCGCTCCGCAGAACTCGGCGTGCAGACTTCCGTCATGGCCATGAGCCATCGCGGACGCCTCAGCGTCATGGTCAACACCTTGGGTAAGCCCGCTGCCGACATCTTCTCCAAGTTCGAAGACGTCAACCCGCGCAGCATCCTGGGCGGCGGAGACGTGAAGTATCACGTTGGAGCTACCGGTGTCTTCCACGCGCGTAACGAGGAGTGGGTCGCCCTGCACCTTGTCTCGAACCCCAGCCATCTTGAGGCCGTTGACCCTGTCGCCATGGGCCGCGCCCGCGCCAAGCAGACCCGCTGGGGAGCCGAAGGCATCGATCGCGTCCTCCCTATCACCATTCACGGAGACGCTGCATTCGCCGGCCAGGGCATCTGGGCCGAGACCATGAACCTCGCCGACGTCGAAGGATTCTCTGTCGGCGGCAGCATCCACATCATCGTCAACAACCTCATCGGCTTCACCGCCGAGCCCGACGAGTCCAGCTCTACGCGCTTCTCCTCCGATCTCGCGCGCCGCTTGCCCATCCCCATCTTTCATGTCAATGGCGAAGATCCCGCCGCGGTCGTGCGCATCGCAGCGCTCGCAGCCGAGTACCGTAACGTCTTTCACAGCGATGTCGTCATCGACCTGATCGGCTACCGTCGCCACGGCCACTCCGAAGTCGATGATCCGACCATCACGCAGCCTCTGCGCTACAGCCGTATCAAGAACCATCCACCGCTTTCCGAGCTCTACGCAAAGGAACTAGGCGTCGATATCTCCGCTCAGGTGCGCGACCTGCAGTCTGAATTCACCCAGGCGCAGAAGGCCGCCACGGCCATGCAGAAGATGCCTCACCTGGCACGTCTGCCCGAGTACTGGACGCCCTTTAAAGGTGGTCCGTGGAAGCCCGAGTATGAAGTGGAGACCGGTCTAACGCGCGAGCAGATCGAGACGATCTCCAGCGGCCTTGCCTCCTACCCCAAGAGTTTTCACGTCCATCCGAAGATCCAGAAATTACTTGAGCAGCGTGCCGAGATGGGTCGCGGCAAGCGCTCCTTCGATTACGGAATGGCCGAGGCCGTAGCCTTTGGCTCGCTTCTCACTGCCGGCACTCCCATCCGCTTCACTGGACAGGACAGCCAGCGCGGCACCTTCAACCAGCGCCACTCCGTTCTCATCGATATCGAAAACGAGCAGCCCTGGATCCCTTTGCGCAATATATCGCCGGACCAGGCCTCCTTCGACATCTACAACTCCATCCTTTCCGAGGCCGGTGTGCTCGGCTTTGAGTATGGATACAGCCGCGATTACCCCGAAACCCTCGTCCTCTGGGAAGCGCAATTCGGCGACTTCGCCAACGGCGCACAGATTGTTATCGATCAATTCATCTCTGCCGGAGAAGACAAGTGGGGCCTGCTCAGCGGCATCGTGCTCCTGCTGCCTCACGGCTATGAAGGCCAGGGCCCCGAGCACTCCAGCGCGCGTATTGAGCGCTACCTGCAGCTCACCGCGCACGACAACATCCAGGTCTGCCAGCCTTCGACCGCTGCGCAATACTTCCACCTTTTGCGCCGTCAGGCCCTGCGCAAGTGGCGCAAACCGCTCATTGTCTTCACGCCCAAGAGCATGCTGCGCCATCCAGACGCGGTCTCGCCGATCGAAGACTTCACCCGTCCGAGCTTCCAGAACGTGCTGCCGGAAACCGGCATCGCGAGCGCCTGGCGCCTGCTCATCTGCACCGGCAAGATCGGCCACGAGCTCCGCGTCGAGCGCCAGAAACGTGGCGACGGCACCACCGGCATCATCTTTCTCGAGCAGCTTTACCCATGGCCCGAGGCCGAACTCGCCGCCGCCATCAACGCGCATCCCGAAGCACGGGAAGTTATCTGGGTTCAGGAGGAGCCGGAGAACATGGGCGGGCACTCGTTCGTCATGCCACGCTTGCGCCGTCTGGCCAGCGACCGCCAGGTGCTCAGCATCAAGCGCTCAGCCGCCGCCAGTCCAGCTACCGGTTCCGCCAAAGCCCATGAGATGGAGCAGAAGACGCTCATCGAGCTCGCCCTCGGCTCCGGCCTGCAGGAAAAGATCAGGCGCTAGTGATAACCGATAGCGATCAAAAGATGTCATCCTGACCTGAGAGCGGCGCATTCGCGCCGCCCTCGGTCGAAGGAATCTGCTTTTTGCATCGGCTCGGGTGCCCCAGATCCGGATTTTCGGACTGTTTTTTTTGAGCCCTGGTCGCTGTACCCCTGCCTTTCTCAGAAGTCGACCCTGAGCGCCAACTGCCCCGTCCGGTTCCCGGCGTTCTCCGCTGTCTGCGGAGCGCTGAGCACTGCGAACGTTGCCGTGTTGTCGATCTGCGTTGCCGGTGGAGCAAAGTTCGTGTGGTTCAGCACATTGGTAAACGTCGACTCGAAGCGCACGTGCACTCCCTCCGTCACCTTGAAGACTTTCGCCAGCCCCATGCTAATGGCTTCGGTCCCTGGTCCTTCAAGGATGCCAACGCCCGCATTGCCAAACCGCCCTGCGCCCCCCGGAGTTGCCGCAAACGCTGCCGGATTGAAGTACCGCGCCCTCGACTGGCCCTCGTAGAGCTTGTTCGACACCTGATCGGGGCGCAGAAACGCCCCTCGGTTCACGACATTGGTATTCGACTGGTCATAGGACGTGCTGATACTCGGCGTCAGCCACGGACCTGTCTGGAGCAGCGTCACATTATTCATCTCCCACCCTCCCAGCAGAGCATTCTTCCACCCACCCTCGTTCAGGAACGTGCGCCCCTGCCCAAACGGTAGTTGATAGACGCCCGTAAGCAGGAGTCGCTGCCGACGGGTGCCCTCCACATTGCCGTAGTCGCCGTTGACGTTGAAGCGGTCGGCGATCGGTGTGCCGTAATTCACTTCTCCAGCGAACGCCGTTGGAACATCGCCCTGGTTATTGGCGAGATTCTTGGCTAGCGTGTAGCTCGCGTCAAAATAGAGCCCATGCGCATTCTTGTGGTTCCACTCCAACTCCAGCGCGTCGTAGTTCGCCTTGCCTGCGTTGAAGGTGCTCCAGAGAGTGAACCAGTTGTGATACGGTGCGCGTGGATCGACATACGGGCTCGCCGCCGTCGTCTGGTACGGCGTCGTGCTCGCCGGAATCTGGTTCAGGTCTTCCGTGATACTCAGGCGGTAGGTGTGCATGCCCACATAGCTCGCACGGACACTATCGTTGCTGCCCACCTGCCGCTCCACCGTAAAGTTCCACTGGTTCGCCTGCGGGTCGCGATAGTTTGGGTCAACGCCCTGGTCCAGCCCTCCGCCTCCATACTGGACAGTCGTGCTGGGAGGGGCGGTATTCGGAAACTGGATCAGCGGCGCCCCGCCCGCTGTCATAGTGTTCGTATACGTGTGCAGCGCGGACGTGGGATTGCCGCTATTGTTGAACGACAACGGTCCGAGATTTGTAATCGTGAAGATGCCAAATCCCGCGCGCACCACCGTCTTCGTATCGTTGAATGGCCGCCACGCAATCGACACCCTCGGCTGGAAGTTGCCCTTATACGTATTGCGCAACGATTGCGGCAGATGATCCTGGCTCGCCGTCAGATACCGCGTGCAGGGAAGAGCCGTGTAATTCAGATCGCAGGAGTTGAACGATTCGCGAAACGCCAGGTTCGACGCCTCTATCTTCTGCTGCGCCAGATATCCCGCCAGCTCATCCGGCACCACGATTGCGTTGTTCCTCTGATCGAAGTTCGCCAGGTTACCGCCATCTTCGTGGAAGCCCGGCAGAATCTGCCATCTCAGACCGTAGCTCAATGTCAGCCGGCTCGTCACCTGGTACGTATCCTGCGCAAAGACCGCATACTGCCACGCCGTTCCCGCTACATCCGGACTCGACACAGCAAAAAACAGAGTTGTTGGCGCTCCCTCAAGAAAATCCCCGAATGCATTGCCTGTGAACGTCGGCTGGAACGTAAAGCTGCCGAAGTCATCGGAAGGCAGGAACGTCTCAATGTCGGCATACCGCACGCGGCGCGCATCCAGCCCGGCCTTCAGCGCGTGTTTTCCGAGGGTATAGCTCACGTTGTCGGTGAACTGCATCGTCTTCGATTGCGTAACACCTGTTTTGTCCCTGCCGATCGGCGTAAATCCAGTTCCCGCGCTGAAATTGAATGTCGGAAACGCATGCGTCGTCGGGTGCTGGCTGATATTTACACCTTCGAGATCCAGCTGCTCAAGCGCGTCTGCCCCCTCAATCGGGAAGCCGACATTTGTGAGCACATTTGTGAAGCCGAAACGAAATTCGTTCAGCAGCCGCGGGCTGAACGTGTAAGTGTGGCTGACCAGCAGACTGCGGTTGTGTATGCTGTCTGAATCGTTTGGCAGAAACGGATTCGCATATTCCTCCGTTATGTTCTTGCGGCTGAAGCGCGCATACAGCGATTGCTTCGTTGAAATCGTCTCGTCGATCCGAATATCAGCCCCGTCCGTTCTGGCCGGTGTCTGCTGAAAATTCTCGTAGTTAAAGTTCGGCTGCCCCGTCACATTCGGCAGGGGATAGTACTTGAGCAGCGCCGTCGCCGTTGGATTGATGCTGTCCGGTGCGATCATCGGGCCGCCAATCGCCGACAGATCGCCGTTGCGCTCTGCCTGCGTCGGCACCAGAAACTGCTCCGCCAGCGCCGTCGACCGCCGGTTCCCCTCGTAGTCAACGAAGAAGAAGGTCTTGCCGCGCCGGTCGAGAAGATGCGGAATCACCATCGGCCCGCCCAGCGACCCGCCAAAAGTGTTGAAGTGCTTCGGAGCCTTACCCGAGAACCCATACGGATCGGCATCGAGCGCATCGTTCTGCAGATACTCAAAGACGCTGCCGTGAAACTTGTCCGTACCGCCTTTGGTCGTGAACGTCACGTCGCCCACCTGCGAAAACTCCGCGCTGTTGTTGAACGAAGTTACCTTCACCGCCGCGATGCCTTCAAGGGACGGATACGCATCTTGCAACGCGCCATTCTGCCTCACATTTGTTGTCGAGATGCCGTCCACGGAGAAGTTCACCATTGACGCGCTTGCGCCGCCCAGAGCGATATTGCCCGAGCTGTCCTGCTGCACATTCGACGAGACCTGCAGAGAGCCAAGCGGACTGGTTGTCGTCGCCCGGTCGTTGAGCGGCAGTTGCGTAATCTGGATGTTGTCCTTCGAGTTACTGAGTGTGGCATCCTCCGTATTGAGCTGATATCCCGTCGCCGTCACAACCACCTCCGTCGCCTGCGCCGCAACCGCCAGCGTCACTGGAATTCGCAGCGCCTGCCGTGCATCGAGCTGCGCATCCGGCACGACGGCTTTCGAAAATCCATCGTGTTCCACCGTGATTGAATAGTGTCCGGCCTTCAGGTTCTCGACCAGAAACTCGCCGGAATCGCCTGTCGTTACGTTGCGGGTCAGGTCCTGGTCCAGCGACTTCACTGTCACAGTCGCGCCCGGAATCACTGCTCCCGACGCATCCTGCACCGTGCCGAGAATGCTTCCCATTGTCGATTGCGCCCTTGCGCAGCATAAGCCTGCGGCAAGCAGAACCGCAAGGCACAACGCCGTGCGCCGCAGGCGCTTGAAAGAAATTCCGCGCCGGGCAATTCGTTGAGAAGACTTGTTTCTGTTCTCCTCTGCGAGAAGGAGCATGCTTTCAAGATGAAGGAGAAAAACGGTATAAGCGGTAATGGGAGAGCTAATATTATGAGGCTTCTGATATGTGACCACGGATGACCTCCGCGGGGAATCCCCCGTCACTATTCAGCAGACCGTGTAAGTCATATAGCTTGCCCAAAGCTTTCGTAAAGAAGCCGTAGCCTTACGGATTCTTTATGCTCTGTTCATCAATCCTGCCGATGTTTTCCCAGAATGAAATCTCCATTGCGCCGCCAAGCGATCGCGAGTAGAGTCATCTGCGAGATTCACCCGAACAAACTAACATGACGGAGAGAGAGTCGATGATTATGAGATCCATGAAAATCATGGCTATGTTGGCGGTCGCGCTTGTGGCGTCCTGCGCCGCAGCACAAACCTCGGATACGGCCCAATCCGGGATTGACACCGACATTGCGTTGTTACGGTCGGATCTTCAGGCTCAGCGAACCGATATCGTTGCTCACACCATGCAGCTCACTGACGCACAGGCGAAGGCCTTCTGGCCGCTCTATCGCGAATATACCCAGAAGCAGCAGGCCATCGGAGACCAGCGTGTAAACCTTATCAAGGACTACGCTGCCCAATACGACTCGATGGATGACGCCAAGGCCGAGCTGCTCATGAACCGCTGGCTCAGCTACGACGATGCGAAGACCAAGCTACGGTCCGATTACTATCCACAGTTCAGGAACGCCATCGGCGCAAAGCAGGCCGTGAAGTTCTTCCAGATCGACCAGCGATTGAATCTGATCGTAGATCTCAAACTTTCGTCCGAGATCCCCATCGTTCAATAGCCTGCCACTTCAATCGCTGAAGGTCGTACACTCGGTGTCGAGCAGGTTGGTATTTCCCTCGGTACCGTCTGTACCCTCAGTGGCGAATGTCACGGCTGAAGCTATGGATCCGCGCCCCATCGCTGAATGGAACACCTACCTCGCTGTGCAGGCCGGAGCTGCCGCCACGCTTACCGGTCTTGTCTTCGTTGCCGTCTCCCTGAATCTCAACAGGATTATGTCCTTCCCCGGCCTTTCCAGCCGCGCCGGCGAATCGCTGCTGCAACTTCTCGATGTGTTCTTCATCTCCAGCGTCGCGCTCATTCCTGGACAGCCCGCGAAACTGCTCGGCTTCGAAGTTCTTGGAATCGGCCTGGTTTCGTGGACGACGCAGGTCTCCGGACAGATCCGCTATCTCTTCAATCGAGCCGGTCATCCGCTCGCCTGGCTCACCTTTCGCGCCATCGGTGCGCAGCTTGCGACGCTGCCTTTCTTTGTCGCTGGCGTCGAAATCCTAGGCGGCACGCCGCACGCTCTTTACTGGCTTGTGCTTGGATTCACCTTCTCATTCATCGCCGCTCTCTTCAGCGCCTGGGTCCTGCTTATCGAAATCCTCCGGTAACCGCTACTGAACGCTATTCTCTAGCCATTCCAGTGGCTGGCAATATGCATGGCAAAATGCGTCCCAAACACCATCGCCGCCAATAGGATCCCGATCGCGATCGGTCGCCTTTTCTGCCACAACTTCACCGTCCCCACCACCAGCAGAGCCTCCAGCACTAACGCGATAATCCACACCGGCCACGGTGTGCCCGGGTGTTCGAGACCGGGGAAGAAGTGGAATAACACCCCGTGCACCGCAAACGCGCCCCCAGCCATGACCGCCACCGCGATCAAAACTCCGACCAACACACCCACAACTTTCATTGCTGTTTCCTTCATCGTCGGTTGCTCCTCTCGAGTTCGTCTTCTCATCCACACTCGCCAAACGTGCAGCCAATGCCGCGAAATCGCAGCCGTGCTCCCGATCGCCCACAGCAGTGCCGCCCAGTCGCTCTCGATGAAATCGAGCTCACGCAGCATGGCGCTGGCCCACTCTCGGCACTCCGGCGGCGCATTGCGCAGTACGGCCTGCAGCCATCGAACCGCTACTCTGCGCACCAGAGACATCAGCCCTCCGCCTCGCTCAGCGCAATACGCCTCTGGCGCATCGTCGTCGAGGGTTTTGGGCACCGCTCCCGCGCCAGCGCCAGCCCGTCCGGAGTCAGCCGGTATAAATGCCGCGGAGGCTTGCCAGCCTCAGTGGTTTCCCACGACGTATCGAGCAGCTTCCGGTCGGCCAGCCGCATGAGAATGGGATACAGGCTGCCCGACTTCAGGCCGGTGACCCGGCTGATGTCGTACCCGTATCGCCACTCGCGTGGCTCATCGAGAAAGACCTCCAGAACTCTTAGCGTTTGAGGGGACAGTCGCAATTTCATCCAGAAAACTCTACATATGTAGAGAAATTCTGTCAAGCACGGAAAAAGCCCTGGAACTACTCGCACCGCATCGTGTTCAACTATCTAAAGAGCTGAATCTCCAAGCACTGCTTCGTCGGAGAAATCAGCCATAGACCGGGAACTCCAAAATCCCGTCCATAGTATGTATCAGGGACACTCCGAGGTACACGTCATGATCGCTTTCTCCCAGTTCCGCAGACTCACCCTCAACGTACCTGCCGGCGTCATCTGTTTTCTCGCAGCAGGCGCACTGACCATGTCTGCACAACAGAAACAACAGCCGCCCGCGGCAACGATGTCGGCGAGCGGCATGGCTCACATGTCGGGACACATGTACATGACGTCACTCAGGCCTTTGCAGCCGGGCGATCAACAGAAGGCCGACGCGATTGCGCAAGCCGCGAAGACGGCGATGGCTCCGTACCAGGACTACCGAAAAGCGCTTGCCGACGGCTATGAGATCTTCCTGCCGAATGTGCCTCAACCGCAGTATCACTTTACCAGGCACGATTACGGACTCGAAGCCAGGACGCACTTCGATCCGCTCAAGCCGACCTCTCTGCTTTACAAAAAGACGGCAGATGGCGGATATCAACTTATAGGCGCGATGTACACCGATCGCGTCACCGCAAGCGAAGATGAGTTGAACGACCGCATTCCACTCAGCATTGCGCACTGGCATCAACACATAAATTTCTGCAAGGCTCCGGCCGGCGAGAAGGCAGAGTACTTCGGTCCGAACGCAAAGTTCGGCCTGCTTGGATCGATCACGACGAAAGAAGCCTGTGACTCCGCAGGTGGGGAATTCTATCCACATCTGTTTGGATGGATGGTGCACGTTTACCCTTACGAGTCGGACCCGAAGAAGATCTGGGCAGTCGATGATGATGACCAGGGGCACGACAATATGGACCACTCCGTGATGCCCGGAATGAAAATGAATTAGAGTCGTGCGACAAGTCGGATCGGAACAGCATCAACAGCCGGCTATGGAACCCGCCAGCACCTCGTAATGCCTGACATGTCGCTCCATTTCGATCAGGTAGTCAGGGTCGAAATCATAGTATTTTGCCAACTCGTAGTCGTTGCCGGCGAAACGCCTGATCGCGTCGATGTCATCCCAGAATGTCAGCATCTCAAAATGCGCGATCTCTGCTGCGATGCGGTATAAACACCACGCGCCACGATTTCCCGGCGTCGCCAGATACTCTGGAAGCGCGATCTTCTGCATCAGGTTGAGATACTCTCCACACTTCGAAGCCGGAACGGCTCCGTGCCAAATGCGAGCAATCATTCAACCCTCTCCTTCCGTGAGCGGGTTCACACCCCACAGACTTCCGCCGCGATCTTCTTCAGCTCCGGCAGCACTGCGCCCAGCGGCACCGCATCCGCATATTTCCGGCCGAGAGCGAAGTATAGGTTGCGATAAAGAGGGAAGAGCCTTTCGTACACAGCGACCGCCGCAGGATCGGGCTCATATGTAGCGTACTTGAGGCACATCGCATCCTGCGCTGCTTCGATTGAGGGAAACGCCCCCGCTGCCAGCAGCGCAAAAATCCCCGACCCCAGGCTCGTGGGAATCCCCGCCGGCACCAGCACCGGCTTGCCGAGCACATTTGCATACACCTGATTGAGCACCTTGTTGTTCTGCGGAATCCCGCCTGCATTGATCACGCGCTCTACCGGCACGCCAAACTCCGCCATCCGTTCAAGGATGATGCGCGTGTGAAAGGCAGTCCCTTCGATCGCCGCGAAAAGTTCGTCCTGCGCCGTGTGGATCAGGTTCCAGCCCAGCGTTACTCCGCCAAGTTCGGAATTCACCAGAACCGTGCGGTCTCCGTTGTCCCAGCTCAATCGCAGCAACCCGGTCTGCCCCGCGCGATACTGCTCCAAGCCCTTCGACAGTTCTGACACTTTTGTTCCGGCACGCCGCGCGATGGCCTCGAAGATATCGCCAGTCGCGGACAGTCCCGCTTCCACGCCCGTGTACTGCGGATGCACGCTACCCGGTACCACTCCGCACACGCCCGGCACCAGCGTTGTCTTTTTCTCCATCGCGATGATGCACGTTGACGTACCGACCACGTTCACCACATCACCCTCGCGGCATCCAGCGCCGATTGCATCCCAGTGCGCGTCAAACGCACCCACCGGAATCGGAATTCCCGCCTTCAGCCCGATCGCATCTGCCCATTGTGGCGATAGATGGCCGGCAATCTTGTCCGATGTCAGATACTCACCAGCAAGCTTCTCGCGAATACCATCGAACAGCGGGTCCAGCTTCGATAAAAACTCCTGCGGAGGTAGCCCGCCCCACCTGGGATTCCACAGCCACTTGTGCCCCATCGCGCAAACGCTGCGCTTTACTTGGCTTCCGTCCGTGATTCCCGCCAGCGTCGCCGCCACCATGTCGCAATGCTCAAACGCGGTTACAAATTGCCCGCGCTTTTCCGGATTGTGCCGCAGCCAATGCAGAAGCTTTGCGAATCCCCACTCGTGCGAATACACGCCTCCGCACCACTCAATCGCTTCGAGATTCTCCTTGTGCGCCAGCTCTGTGATTTCCTGCGCCTCGGCCTTCGCGCGGTGATCGCACCAGAGGTAGTAGTCATCCAGCGGCTCAATGTTCTCACCCACCGGAATCACGCTCGATCCCGTTGTGTCGAGTGCAACCGCCTCAACGTCGCCGCCCCTGATCTCCGCTTCTTCGAGCGCCTTCCGCGTTGCCTTAACCAGCGCATCCATCTGGTCGAAATGCGACTGCGTCGCGTAGTCCGGGTCCTCGCGCTTGCGTTTCAGCGGATACTCCGCACTCGCGGTGCTCAGCCGCCCGCGAGCGCTGTCCAGCAGTGTCACCCGTACGCTGAGAGTCCCGAAATCGACGCCCGCAACAATGGCCACGCCTCAACTCCTGCGATCGTAAACGGTAAGAAAACGTTTTATCAGATCGGTCATGAAAAAAGTAGTCAATTTAATATTCCCGCGCGTGGGATCATTGGAGCATGGCAAAGGTGATTGATTGAAGCTTTCTGACGGACGCAAAGTTACGATGTTGAGGGGTCGCGAATGTGCTGAACGAGCCGCGCTCCATACAGAGGTCTCGATCTCTCTGGCCGAGTGGCTTACTTCACAGGATGAACTCAAGATCACACCAAAGAATGATCCGTCATATGAGGAAAAGATGAGCGAGGCGAAGCGGGCCAATGCCCGATTTAACGCACGAAAAGAAGCTTACACTCAACATTGCAGAATCCACCATTGCTCGTGAAACCCAATCCGGGCCGCCACTCGAAGGGGTGATCTCCTTCTATTTCCTGCTGGTGCTTTTGCGCCGAAGGCGCCTGTGCATTGGGTCCGGATTTTCGGGCGTGGTTTTCTAATCCCTAATGGCTAATCCCTAATCCCTAGTCCTCGTGGTGATACATCTCCCACCCCAGGTACCGCGTCGCCGCTTCATACACCGGGCTCGCTACCTGAGAGAAGTTTGCCGCAACGTGGTGTTCAAATCCCCGCTCGCAGATGAAGCGCAGCAGTTTCTGCATACTCGAAATCCTCACCACCCCTGCGCCGCCAAAGGTCTCCAGCGGATCGCTCGTGAATTCGCCCTCTCCCACATAGCCGCGAATCTTGCCTGTGTAATCGTCGGTCGAGAAACGAAGATAGCTCATCGCCCCGGCCTTCACGCGCCCTACGCAGGTGCCGAAGGTGTTTTCCTTGCCCACAGTCCCAGCGATGATCTCCTGGAAATCCATTACGACATCGGCAAAGAAATGCTTCGGCAGATTCGAGCAATGGAAGCACACCGCCTTGTCCGGATCGTCGCCATAATTATTGTTCCAGTCGAGCAGCGCGCTCGGCGTCTCCGAGGCCAGGGCCAGCCCATACATGCTCAGCACGCCGACCACATCCACCTCGCAGGCGCTGGAGAAAAGATTCTCGCTCATCATGCTCATGATCGTGCACGGCACAACACCGAAATACTCTTCGAGCGATGTCCAGCACTGGATCGCGCTGATCGTACAGTAAGTCTCCTTCATCCAGCCGTCGATCACGGCGCCGAGCTTCGACATCTTGAGCAAAGCGGCTTCGGGAATGCCGCTCGTGGTGACATATTTCTTAATAGCAGCCAGTTTTGCCTGCGTCGCGTCATCCGTGTCCTTCAGCCGCGCAATCCGCCCGAGAACCTCAGACAGGTCCAGCGTCTCCACCGAGATTCCGGCCCGTTCGAGCTGCTTCTCGCTGTAGCGGACGGTATTGAAGGCCGCCGGCCGCGCGCCGATCGCGCCGATGCGGAGATTCTTGAATCCGTTCACCACGCGGCACACAGCCGAGAACCAAGCGAGATCCTTCTTGAAGGCTTCCGAGCTCGGCGAGACCGTATGTAATGCCGTCAGCGAATAGGGAATTCCGTACTGCATCAGGTTGTTGCACGCTGACATCTTCCCGCAGAAGCTGTCGCGCCGGTGCGAGATCTTCATCGTCTCCGTGCGGTCGGGAGTGGCCTGCACCAGTACCGGAACCTTCAACCCTGACAGCCGAATCGCATCGACAATCGTCCGCTCCTCGCCAAAATTGGGCAGCGTGATGATAATGCCGTCGATCTCCTCTGCGTGCTTCTTGAAGAGCTCCGCGCAATGCCGCGCATCGTCTGGAGTCTGCACAGCGCCATGCTGCGTCTGCTCCGGCGAGAGCACGACTGACTTGTATCCATTCGATTCCAGTACCTTGATGATCTCTTCGCGGCCTTCCTTGGCCAGATGGTGCGGAAAAAATCCCCGGCTGCCGACAATCACTCCGAATGTGAGTTGCTTTTTCATTTCTCCTCGTCACCCTTCCAGCATCATTCCAACGCCGTTAATCCCTGCTTTTCCATGGCCAGAACCGAACTCGTATACAACAGTCCTGCAATCCCCATCAACCCGCCCCACCAGATCGGCGCATGCAGATTATTCAGCACCGGAGGATTCACCAGGGGATGGCTCAGCTCCCACAGTCCCTCCACACAAATAATCACGCCATATGCCAGAAACAGCACGCCGCCGAAAAACCAGATTGAAATCTCTTCGCGCATCGAGCCCCCGCTTACCAGAAAATAAAGTTGAGAATGACAAACAGCACGGCGATCGTTCCCGCCCATACGACAGGCTTCTGGTACCAGTGATCGTCGTGCTCCACCGGTAGCGGAACCACTCCATACACCAGTCCTTCCAGCTCAGACAGCGGCTTCGGCTTTGTCGCATAGCTCACCAGCACGGTTACAATTACGCACACCAACCACGACCACAGCGCACGATACATATCCTCCGCCAGCGTTTTCGCGTCGGGTGAGAGCGCTACGTAACGCAGCGCTGAGTGATCGAAGTGCACCCACAGAAAGAGCCCGATCGCCGTGCAAGTGCCGGCCAGCAATCCCCAGAAGCCTCCCGCCTTCGTCGTGCGCTTCCACAGCATGCCCAGGATCACCGTGCCGAAGAGCGGCGCGATAAAGAAGCTGAATAGCCCCTGGACGTAATCCATGATGCTCGCTGCGTGCTGCACAAGATACGCGGTACCCACGGAGATCAGCACGCCGACAAAGGTGCACCATCGCCCCATCGCGACATAGTGTTGATCGGTGGCCTTCTTATTCAGGAATGCGCCGTAGATATCATAGGTCCACACTGTCGAAAAGGCGCTCACGTTGCCCGCCATGCCCGACATGAATCCCGCGATCAGCGCCGTCACCCCCAGCCCCAGCAGCCCTGGCCCGCAATAGCGCACCAGCATCAGCGGCAGCACTTCGTTATAGCTGTGCTGGCCGGTTGCAACTGCCTGCGTCTCGCCCACCAGGTGATAGGGCAGCACCACCAGCGCAATCAGTCCCGGCAGAATCACGATGAACGGCACCGCCATCTTGAAGGCTGCGCCGATAATCGGAGCCATCCTCGCCGACCGCAGATTGTTCGCCGAGAGCACGCGCTGCACGACAAGAAAGTCAGTCGTCCAATACCCGCAGCTGATGACCAGCGCGAGACCAAAGACAAGACCTGTCCAGTGAATGCCCATCGGATTCTGATTGAAGTGCCCCGTCGTGCTCCAGAGGTGCACATATTCAGAACCCATCCGCACGCCGATCTGGTGCTTCAGGCTGGTCCACCCGCCGGCTTCAATCAGTCCCAGAATCGGCACCAGCAGCGCGCCCAGCCAGATCAGCAGAAATTGCAATACCTCGTTATAGATCGCCGACCGCAGGCCGCCCAGTCCGACATACAAGGCCACCGTAATCGACGACACCCAGATGCTGAAGTTCAGATTCCATCCCAGCACCACCTTCATCACCAGTGCCATCGAGTACATGTTGATGCCGCTCATCAGCACCGTCATGAACGCGAAGCTCACCGCCGACAGCGCCCGCGCGCCATCGCCATATCTCAGGTGCAGATACCCGGGAACCGAATTGACCTTGGAGATGTAATAGAAGGGCATCATGATGATGCCGAGGAAAAGCATCGCCGGAATCGCGCCGATCCAGTACCAGTGTGTCGCCAGAATGCCATACTGATACGCCGATCCTGCCCAGCCCATCAGCTCCAGCGAACCCAGATTGGCGGAAACAAAGCTCAACCCCGCGATCCAGGCTGTCATCTCGCGGCCGGCCATAAAGAACTCTTCGCTGGTGTTCGCCGAGCCCTTCAGGTAGAAGCCGATGAAAATTACGATCGCGAAGTAGATCGCGATCACGGCAATATCGACCGCGTTGAGATGTGCCAGCGAGTGAACCGGCGTAGCAAAATAAGTGGAAATCGCCCCGAAAAGTTGACCCTGCATTTATGTATGTTCCTTGATTACAACAAAATTCCTACACCCGGGCCTCGAATTGCCTGCGTCCTAGCTGCCTTGTTCCCTGATCCCGGATCCCTGTTCCCTCTGTCCATATGTAGCCTTCGCGCCGTGCTTGCGGAAGTAGTGCCGGTCGAGCAAAGCCTGTGAAACGCCCTCACATGCCGTGTTCAATGTCGCGGTGTAATATCCCATGCGCGCTACCGCTTCGAGCACCACGGCATTATGTGCGGCGTCCATCGCGGTCTTGCCCCAGGCAAAGGGTGCGTGTCCCCGCACCAGCACTCCTGGCACTGCTGACGGGTTCAGATCCTTGAAGCGCCGAACAATGGCGTGCCCGGTGTTCAACACGTAATCGCCGCCGATCTCCTCATCCGTCAACTCATCCGTCACCGGAACCGGCCCGTAGAAATAATCCGCATGCGTTGTCCCATACGCCGGAATCTCCCGCCCCGCCTGGGCCCACGCGGTCGCATACTCCGAGTGCGTATGCACCACGCCGCCGACAGCAGGGAACTCGCGATAGAGGAGAAGATGTGTCCCCAGGTCCGACGAGGGCCGCAATTCGCCCTCCACGATCCTGCCGTCAAGATCGGTAATCACAAGATCCGAAGGCTTCATCGTCTCGTAGGGCACGCCACTCGGCTTGATTGCTACCAGTCCCGTTTCCCGGTCGATGCCGCTTGCATTTCCGAAGGTGTAGAGAACCAGTCCTCGCTCAACGAGCTCCAGATTCGCTTCGAGAACTTCCGTTCTCAGGGCCTCAAGCATGCTTTTTCGTTCCACCTTTCCTCGGCTATAGCATACCTGTCGGTGCACTAAAGCGTTTTATTATTCTGGGGACAGCAAACGTTTACTGGAACTTAGAAGCTAGGCGCTTTACACTGGCCAAGTCAAGTGAAAGGCTGTCCGGGGTGCCCGTCAACAAACGTCCTCGTCAAAATAGGAGTGAAAAGCGCCGCCTCGATATTCGCGATGTCGCTAAACACGCGCGCGTCTCTATCGCCACCGTCTCCCGCACCATCAACCGTGTGCCCACAGTCGACAAGCAGCTCGCCGAGCGCGTCTGGAAAGCCATCGAGGAACTCAACTACTTTCCCAACACGCAGGCCCGCGCCCTTGTCTCTGGACGCACACGCCTCCTCGGCCTGCTCATCTCTGAGATCACGAACCCGTTTTTCCCCGAGCTCATTGAGGGCTTTGAAGAAATCGCGGTTGCCCACGGATACGAAATCCTCATCGGCTCTACCAACTACGATCTTGCGCGCATGACCACCTGTATCCGCCGTATGCTCGAGCGCCATGTCGAGGGCGTCGCCGTCATGACCTTCGGCATCGAGCAGCCGTTGCTCGAAGAGCTCAGCTCCCGCGACATTCCCATGGTTTTCGTCGATTCTGGCCCCGCCAGTCCGCTCGTCCGTGCGCTCATTGTCGATTACCGCAAGGGAATTCGCGAAGGCGTGCAGCATCTCGCTGCCCTTGGTCACCGCAAGATCAGCTTCATCAGCGGACCTCTTCGCCAGGGCTCGGCTGAGTTGCGCAAAGCAGCCTTCATCGACTCCATGGAGGAGTTCGGCGTTCTTCCACGTCCTGAGTGGCTCGTCGAGGGCGACCACACGCTGGAGGGTGGTATGCGCGCGATGGAGCGCCTTCTGGCTCTGCGCGAGCTGCCCACCGCCATCATGTGTTCGAACGATATGACCGCCATCGGCGCTCTGCGGGTACTCGCCGCCTCCCATCTCAAAGTGCCCGAAGATATGTCGGTCATCGGCTTCGACGATGTCCACCTGGCCGAGTTTGTCTACCCGCCACTGACCACTGTACGCATGTCGCGCAGGGATCTCGCCCGCGGAGCCTTCGAGTCCCTGCGGTCGGTGGCCGAAAACATCGATCCGGTGCCCGAGCGCCATCGGATCATCCCCACCCGCCTTATCGTCCGGCAGTCGACAGGGCATCCGCCGGTACCTCCGCTCAAGACGCCCGCCGATTCGGAGAAACCGCCCCGTGGTTCCTCGCGGAAAAAAGCGAGCGCCGTCCATTCCAAGCCGTCAGCGTGAGTTCAGGATTTATCCCCTGAACTCACCCCCTGCTCTTCTTCGCCGGAGGTACTGCCGGAATGTGCGGCCGCGCTCTGCCCGTAGCGATCTCCAGAAACGCATGCGCCGCTCGGGTCAGGGTTTTGTCCTTGCGATAGACGACCGCCAGTTCACGGTTCAGCCTTACGCCGTCAAGCTTGACGATCTGCAGCGCGCCTGTCTTCTCATCGCCGAGCACGTTGGTACGCGGCAGAAATCCCACTCCAAGTCCGGCGACAATGAGCCGCTTCAGCAGCTCGCTTGACTCCACCTCCATCGCGACTCTTGGCTGCACGTCGTAGGTGCGGAAGAGGTCTTCAACCAGCTCCCGCTGGCGCCCCTGCTTGGGAAGCAGCAGCGAGTGCTGCAGAATCTCCGGAAACTTCACGGACTCCCGCTGCGCGAGCGAGTGATTCTTCGGCGCAACCAGCACCACCTCGTCGCGATGAATCACGTCCACCAGGAGCCGAGGATCCTTGAGCGGCAGTGACACCACTCCGAAATCCACCTCACGGCTCAGAACCGACTCGATCGACCGAACCCGGTCCGCTCTGACGATACTGAGTCCAACCCGCGAGTACTGCTGCTTGAACTGCGCAAAGACGGTCGGCAGCACATACAGGCTCGTCGCCTCGTTCGCACTCACCGATATTTCGCCCCGCGGCGACCGGTGCAGTTCGCCGATGGCGACTGTGATGTGGCTGTGACACTGCAGGCAATGCTCGGCAAACGGCTCAAAAACCTTGCCCGCCGCCGTGAACGTGACCTTCCCGCCGTCGCGGTCGAAGAGCCGCGCACCGACCTCATTCTCCAGCGTGCGGATCTGTGCCGAAATCGCCGGCTGCGTCACCATCAGCTTTTCCGCCGCGCGTGAGAAGCTCCGCAAGCGGCACACTTCCAGAAAAGTTCTTAGCTGCTCAAAATCCATGCCTGCCAGCACCCGTCCTGCATAGAGTGGATTGCATTGCGCGCCCGCCGGATCGTAAAAGTCCGGCTGCGAAAAAATCGCTGGTTATGCGCGCAGGTTAATTGCAAGCATAAAGAACTTTTCTGCTGATTGTAAGCACTATCCTTGCGGGACTGCGGAACAGTCCCGCTTCGCCTGGACGAAGGTGGGGACATTCAAGATGATGGGAGAGACGGCCTCAAGCCAGTTCGGGAGCCTTTTCCTTCTCTACTGCGGACCTGAAGTATTCCAGGCTCAACCGCAATCCCGTCTCAAGATCGATCTTTGGCTCCCACCCAAACAGGCGCTTCGCCTTCGTAATGTCCGGCTGCCGTTGCGTGGGATCGTCCTCCGGTAGCGGGAGATACACGATCCTGCTCGGCGATCCCGTCACTTTCAGCACCGCCTTTGCGCAGTCCAGGATCGTCCACTCGTGCGGATTGCCTACATTCACCGGAAGATGCTCATCGGTCCGCGAGAGTCCCAGGATCCCTGCAATCTCGTCTGAGACATAACAGAAACTCCGCGTCTGGTCGCCTTCGCCGTAAACCGTCAGGTCTTCGCCCTTCAACGCTTGCACCATGAAGTTCGAGATCACGCGCCCATCGCTCTTCTGCAGCCGCGGACCGTATGTGTTGAAGATCCTCGCCAGCCGCGTATCCACGCCATAATAGCGGTGGTATGCGATTGTCAGAGCCTCGGAGAAACGTTTTGCCTCGTCGTATACTGAACGGGGTCCGATCGGGATTCACATTCCCCCAGTAGTCTTCTGTTTGCGGATTCACTTCCGGATCGCCATAGCATTCCGAGGTCGAAGCATGCAGAAACTTCGCGTCGTACCTCTTTGCCATATCGAGCGCATTCTTTGTTCCCAGCGACCCGGCTTGAAGCGTCTCGACACCCAGCCGAGCATAGTCCACCGGACTCGCCGGCGACGCAAAGTTAAACACATAGTTCACCGCGCCGACGTCGAACGATGCGCAGATATCCCTCTCCAGAAACTCAAACCGTGATTCGTTGCTGAGGTGGTTCAGATTTTCGAGCGAACCCGTCGAAAGATTGTCGACACCGATAACCGCGTTCCCCTCGGCCAGCAGAGCATCCGCCAGATGTGAGCCTAAAAAGCCTGCAACTCCGGTAATGAGTATGCGCATAGCCAAATCTGAGTAAAGCGAATCCTTTGTGACCCAGATTGTGAGTCGGACTGCCTGAGTCGGAACGCTTCGAGATCAGGATGTCGACACCGATCAGGAACAAGGCCTAAGCGCTATTACGAGAACGCACAAGCCAGTACGGTGGGTAATCAAGGAGTATTTCCCGTCCGCCCTCGATACTAAGGAAGCCTCTGGCAAAACGCAATGCCGGCGAGGACGACTTTGATTCGCGGACGATCAAATGCCCGTCAGACGCTCAGCACCGGAAACGGAGAGTCACGAACCATGGCATAAGTAAGGTCCCGCATACGGCCGTGAGCGCCCGGCAGAGTGCTTCTTCCAATAATGAGCACATCGGCATCGGAAGCCAGAGCAGCCTCAAGCAACGCCTCTTTGACTGGACCGGCTGCAATGCGCACCGGAGCCTCAGAACCGACGACCCGCTGAAGCTCGGCGATGCGCTGCCTCGCCAGTTCTCTTTCGGCAGATCGGATCTGCTCTTTAAGGTCGAGTTGAATCGGCAGCTCCGGATCTGCGGTCCGGACCGCATGAATGATCGTCAGCCTGCTGCGCACTTCCGCTGATCCCCGGGTGGCAAGGCGAAGGACTCGTTCCGAATTGCCGTGGAGGCCGACCGCGCACAGCCATTCGCGGTGCTCCAGGGGCCTGGGAGCGATCGTCTCCGCATGCTTGCTCGTCAACACCAGGCAGTCCGCGTCATTCAGAACCTTGGCCGTGGTGGAGCCAAGCAGCATCTGCCTGAAATAGCCGCTGTGAGTGGGCATGATGATCAGGTCGAATCCCCCGTCTTTTGCAACCCGGGAGATCTCTGTCGCCGCGTCTCCAAGAGCGACGATTTGCTCGCACTGGGCGGCGATAGAGGTTTTTGCCCGGAACGAGTCGAGCTTCTTTCGGCCCAGCTCCAGATAATCCTCTGAGAGCTCGGAAAATGGTGCTGAAACAAGTGCGAAACTGTTGAAACTCGCTGGATCGACGACATGAATGAGCGTCACCCTCGCGCCCCACATCGCTGCCGCCCGTTTGACATAAGCAGCCATGGCAACGCACGAAGGCGAGAACACCACCGGGAAAAGGATTTTTTCGATCAGGGCCATACGCGTCTACCAAATTATCGGATTTGCCATGACCGCAGGAGGATTCATCTTTAGAGTCCACCCGGAGAGGTGAAGCCGGCCACGTCGAACAGCTTTTGGACACGGCCTGCTTACCTGCCCTCGGGATGCTCCGACAAGCTCAGAACATTTCCATCCGGATCCCTGAACCACGCAACCCTGGCTCCCGTCGGCGACGTCCAGATGCCTAGATCATCCTGCTGCAGAAAGTCATACCGCTCGAATTGAATTCCAGCCTGCGTCAGATCCCGCACCACAGCGGAAATCTCCGGCACGCGCCATCCCAGCACGGTGCCCAGCGCGGGTGACGCCTTCCCGCCAATCCCGAGACGCAGCATGATTCCGTGAGCATCGAAGACCAGCGCAAAGGGAAGCTCTTCGTTGATCAGCCGCAATCCCAGCTTGTCCCGGTAAAAGGCCTTCGCGCGCTCTACGTCGACGATGGGCACGAATGCGACGATGTCATAAGTGCTTACGCCCATGCTACTCACCGGCTTTCTCCGCCAGGGTTTTCACCACGGCGATATTCTGCAACAGGTCTTTCGGCAGATTGTGCCGCTCCTGCAAATACTCCGGGCTGTTGTATGAAATCCATACCTTCCCCTGCTCATCTTCCGCCACCAGAATCTTCAGCGGCAGATCGATTGCGATGCTGGGCTCGGCCTGCATCAACGGAGTCCCCGCTTTCGGACTCCCGAAGATCAGCAGCTTTGTCGGACGCATCGTCATCCCCGCCTTCGCCGCCTCGCCGCTGTGATCTATCAGTGCAAACAGCATCACGCCTTTCGTCTGTAGAATCCCCGTGAGCTTTTCTACCGTCTCGTCTACCGAATGGTTGCTGACTATCTCGACAATCCCGTTTTCTTTACTGAGCGTCATAGATGCTTCCTTCCTGTTTCCAGATTGTGATTGAGTAGACTCCCGGACCGAAACAAGGTAGATCGCCATTGCCAGTCCGACTAATGCAAGAAAGAAAGCAATCGCAACCGCCTGCATCGAAGGCCGGGAGTGCGATGTATCTCCGCGATTCAGCGCCCGAACCAATTGCACGTGATGCCATCCGGCAAAGGCGTTCACGATGACGCCAACTACGATCAGCGCTGTACCAAACCACAGTGATAGTCCATAGCTATCACCGAGGTAAGCGCTCTGCATCAGGTGAAGTTCTCGCAGAAAGAGCGCAAAACGCGCCAGCACAAAGCCGAACGCCATTAACGCCAAACCTGTGCGAATCCACGCCAGAAGCGTCCGCTCAGCCGCCAGATAGTCGGCAAGGCTGGCCCTTGGTTTCTCGTCTGCCGCCATGTCCAGACCGCCGCCCCTCACCAGTGCCCTCGCCGGGACTGTCGATGGTTCGCCAAAATGAGCATACTACCCGCACTCCAGGCGGCGGTTTGCGTATTTCTGATGAAACGAGGCTGTTCTGCATTCCTTGCAATGCTTAAGCCGCGATCCCACATAAATCCTATCTATTCCCAACGACATTGGGCGGGCTCTTTTTTTATGGTTTGCCTAGCCGTGGGGCAAATCACCCGGCGAAATCAAATCTTCGACCGGCTCTGCGGCGAGAAGCTCTTAACCCGGCAGACCGGCCAGAAAAACTGAGGTAAGAACATGGTATTGGATGACGCGCTCGGAGACCCCAAGGCCTTCAACGCACTCTATGCATACTGCAAGAAAGAATCGGCGAAGTGGCCGAATGGAGGGTTGAAGTGGGAGCTGGTGGCTGAGTTTCTGGAGCTAGTTCGCGTGTTGAACCCGCTTCAGGGACGGCATGCGCGCGACTTCTTTCCTTTCTATGTCTTCACCAGCGGGCGGGCAAGCTACATCTACTCAGTTCTCGGTCCGCAAGTGCTCTCTCAGGACGTCTTGATCCCGATCGAGCAAAAATACCGTGCGGGCGAGCTCGATGACCATGCATTTGACATTGCCTACGTCAGGCAATACGGCTTTCTCGATTGGCACATCTGGTTTCCGTTCGCCAATAGCGCCGAGGGAAAGGTGATCGGCGCTGAGTTGTTGTCGCCTGCCGAGAACCAGGTCGACTTCATCCCGCTGCTGAAAAAAGTCGACCAGATGGCGCTGGATGACCCGATGAGAATCGATCTCGAGAAGCGATACGGACCCTTCGGGAACAGCCACGCTAAACCAAAGGTGGTTTCGGCATCCTCGGCGGCCGCGCCCGCCTCTGCGGTCCGCGGGGTTGGCATCCAACCTGGGGCTTTCCGCGACAAACCCGCTGGAATTGTACTGACGCCTGCAAGCGCTCAGAGCTACCTGCGGCAACAGACCCAGGCGAATCTGAGCAGCGCTGCTCCAGCCGTCGCGTTGAAGACTCCGGCTGTTGAAATTGTTCCCCAGCGACGGCTACCACCACCGCTGCCGCCAATGCCTGCATCTCGGATAAAACCGCAATCTGCGGCACCACAGCGGCCCCCATCGGCGGCAGTATCCTTGATGAGCGCGATTCAAACGACGGCCCGGCATCGCCCCGACAATCCGGACTCGCGGATTTATCGCCAGCAGGGAAAGGCTCAGCCGCGAAAGTTACCTCCCTTGCCGAAGTGTCCTCCACATGTCACCGTAGCAAGCAAGTGATGCATGCGTGGAGAAGAGAATCACGCAGCTTGAGCCTCTACAACGAGACCGGTGTCCTTGGTAGCGGCGGTTCTCACATTTGAACGTCATCCTTTTGAGCGAGAGATCAAGACTCTGGCGCTGAACACTCGATATCCTAAGCTGTGCAGCTCAGTCAGTCCTTCATCGATACTCTCGCCCGCGAAGCCGGATTCACTGCAGCCGGCATCGCCGCCATCCCTGCGGCCGGCACGCCGGAGAGCAGAGAAGAGCGCCGCCGCTTCGAGGACTGGATCGACTCCGGAGCCGCTGGCGAGATGGACTACCTCAAGCGCCGCAACGAAGTCGGAGAATTTGTTCGCTCCTCCGTGCGCACCGCTTTTCCGTGGGCGCAGTCTGTAATCGTCTGTGTCGCAAATTACAATGTTGACGCTCCCCGCTCCATCGATCCCGCCCCGCCCGGCTCCGGATGGATCGCCCGCTATGCCTGGTCTGGATCGCAAACCGGTTCACAGGCTGGCACGAACGCCGAACCGATGCGGCCCACCGACTACCACAAGGTCCTCCTCAAGCGCCTCGAAGCCCTCGATGCCTCTGTCCGGAAATCGATTGGGCCCTTCGAGTCCCGCTGTTACGTCGACACCGGCCCCATCGTCGAGCGTGTCTATGCCCGTTACGCCGGCCTCGGCTGGATCGGCAAAAACACCTGCCTGCTCAATCAACGCCTGGGCTCCTGGCTCTTCCTCGGAGTTATCCTTACCTCGCTCGATCTACCCGCCGCCGAACTGGCCGCCCTCGCGGCCGACCGCTGCGGCAGCTGCACCCGATGCATCGACGCATGCCCGACGCAGGCCCTCACGCCCTATCAGATGGACGCGACCCGTTGCATCTCCTACCTGACTATCGAGAAGCGTGGCCATATTCCCGAGGATCTTCGTCCCGGCATCGGCCGCCAGGTCTTCGGATGCGACATCTGCCAGGATGTCTGTCCCTGGAATTCCAAAGCTTCTCGGAATACGGGAGTAGGGAATCGCCAAGCTGCTTTTGCTGATGATCCCGAGCTCGCGCCGCGCCCTCAGCTCATCAATCCCGCTCTCGATTGGCTCGCAGCAATGGATGAATCCCAGTTTGGCGCGTGGTTCTTCGGGTCGCCGGTCAAACGCTCACGCTTTGCGGGATTCCGGCGCAATCTCGCCATTGCCATGGGCAACACCCGACTTGCGCGCTTTCGCCCGATCCTTGAGCCCTGGACGCATTCTGACGATCCCGTCCTTGCCGAATCAGCCGCCTGGGCGCTCAATCGGCTGGAGCAGCGCGATTCATCTAACGAGCCGCCGGGCGAAAGCTCGACTCCCACAGACATGAGCGGCCTCGCTGCCCTGAGCAGGAGGCCGTAAAGAGGGAAGAAGGCCGGTCACTTGCGGCGCGTAATCGCGCTCGTGCCGGAATCTGTTTTTTTAGGCAGCTCGAATCACATTCGCAGCATTCAGGCCCTTCGGACCCTGCTGGCATTCGAACTCCACCGCTTCACCTTCGTTCAACGTCTTGTATCCGGTGTCCTGGATGGCGGAGAAATGAACGAACACATCTTCCCCCGTTGAACGCTGAATGAACCCATAGCCTTTTGCGCCGTTAAACCACTTCACAACCCCGTTTTCCTTCACATTCACTCCTTTGGTGAGCTGCCTCTTTTTGCTTCCGGTCCCGTCCCTGAGACACCAAGAGCCGCCTATACCTCGCCGCTTGGTGGCGTTCAGGCAGCTCAATGTCCTCAGTACGTTTCCGAAAACCCTGCAACCAGTACCTCAACAAACAATTGGCCTTCCGATGCCCCACCCCAAACTTAGAAGGAAGGGGATGCTCTGTTATGGCAGGAAATTGCTCACGAATCAAGAAAAAATTCACCGGACAAAATCTCTTATCCTGCTGATTACCAAAGGACAGTGTCTATTCGTACCCTCAGAACGACCCTTTGCCCGTGCCGCTCGCATTCGTCTACCCGTCACTCCGGCTCAACCTTTTGATGGATGGCGTCTCAGCGGATGAATCCGGTACTCTCGCAGGGTTGAGGTCGGCGTGGAATCGAAAAGTTGGCCGGTAAGAGTTCTCAAGTTCAACGCCGGCATGGCTCTCATTGTCTGGATTGGCTGGCTGGCGCTCGGCGGGACCTTTGCCCTGCACAGCATCGTCGCGAACTGGCCCGTAGCCGTCACCATGATCTTTGGCTCACTGGTCGGCGGCGGTACAAGCGAAGGCGGAGGCGCCGTGGCCTTCCCCGTCTTTACGAAAGTGTTGCACATTCCTCCCAATGAGGCTCGCGTTTTCGCCTTCGCCATTCAGAGCATCGGTATGGGCGCGGCGTCAATCAGCATCCTCTACAATCGCATCTCTATCGAGCGCCGTGTTCTGCCATGGGCCGGATCAGCCGGAATCCTGGGACTCATCGTCAGCACGTATTTCATCGTTCCTTACGTTCCCGCGCCGCTGGTAAAGGTCGCTTTTACCGTGATGGTTTCCAGCCTGGCCGTCGCGCTCCTGGTCATGAATCTCCGGGAGAGGGAGATCCGCAACCAGCTTTGTCCTATCTTTGAGAAGCGCGAGAAGCTGCTCATCTTCCTGGCGGGCTTTATCGGGGGCCTGATGAGCGGTCTCGTCGGCTGCGGCGAAAACATCGCCGTTTTCATGGTCATGGTGCTTCTTTTCCGCGTCAGCGAAAAGGTCGTCACGCCGACGACCGTCATTCTCATGACCATGGTTACTCTGGCCGGCTTCGCCCTTCACGTCTTCGCGCTGCGCGACTTTCCGCCGCAGGTCCAGTCTTACTGGCTGGCCGCCGTGCCCATCGTTGCCGTTGGAGCCCCGCTTGGAGCTTTTCTCTGCTCCCGAATGACCCGGGGCACCATCGCCAATATTCTCATTTTTCTCATCGCGATCGAATTCATCAGCACCATCGTGCTCATTCCCATGTCGCGAGCCGTCGCCCTCACCGCCGCCGGCACCCTGGTCGTCTTCGCCCTTCTCAACTGGTTCATGAGCCGCGTAGACGTCTACCGGTTCACTTCAAGGCGGGAGGAACCGCCCAGTCCGGAAGAAGTCCTCGCGCTGACCGAGTCCTGATCCGCTCTACGCCAGCGTCTCGTCCAACCAATCGAACACCCGCTGGTGATACAGCCCCCTTGCCAGCCCCTCGCAATGACCGCCCGCGCCCTCAGCCTCGGTGAACTTCACCAGCGTTTTAGGGCAGCGCAGCGCGTCATACAGAGTCTGTGCCCCCGCCGCGACGGGATCACCCTCTGCCGCCGTCAGCAGCGTTGGGCACGCGATCTCCCCGGCCACCGGACTGATCTCAAACCGCGTCATCTCCTTCGCCAGTTCGCACAGGTTTTTCGCCCCATGCACCCACATCCCTCGCTGGATAATCTTCCACCGTCGTCACGCACTCGCCAATGTCCGCACCACCGTACAGGGCATATGGCAGCGCCCGTAGACCAAACGCTTCCCACATCGGATTATTGCTGAGAATCGGCATAGGACTCCTAACTTAACTCCGGCCAAGTGCAAATGTCTGCTGCGCCCGGCCGCGCGGGCGCCTTACAGATACTTGATCAGAAGGACTTCATTGCCGATATCGCTGTAGATCAGCTCATCCACAGTCCCTGCTGCCAGGAGCAATCCGAATCCCCCCGCGCGCATGCCCTCCTGCTCGCGGTGTTCAATGTGGGCCGTAGGATCGTCCGGATCTGCCTGCAAAAGCGATTCTCGCCGAAATCCTGCGCCTGGATCTCGCACGTAGAACACCAACGATCTACCCGTGCGAATAGCGGTCACTTCAACTACCTGCTCAGGATTGAAGGCCGCTCCGTGCTCCATCGCATTCAGCAGAATCTCCCGAAATGCCAGAATTAATTCCTCACGGGTCTCAGTGGGTAGCTGGACGCTGAGTTCTCTCGCAAACGTCACCAGGCGTTCGGCTGTAAGCAGGCGGCAGTTCACCCTTACCGACACCCAGCCGGGTCTCGCCGACAGAATCTGAATGTCATCCCGCCATTGACTCTCCGACGCCGCTCCGCGCGCCAGGCGTGCGATCTCGTCCGTGTCAAACGGAGGCGTGAAGCACGCAAACACCCGCGCTCGCAGAGCGGCGATCACTTCGCCTGGAGTGCTCTGCCGGGCTAGGACAATGCACTTTACCCCCGGCCGGATGAGGCGCATCTCGTCAAGCAACGCCAGATCTTCGTCGACTGCGCTGTCAGGGTTGGTGACTATAACCCCGAACGATCGTATGCGCAGTCGTTGGAGAGTGTCGGCGTGCCCCGCCGAGTACTCGATCGGGAAATCGGCCGCCATGAGCGCATCCCCGATCTGGCGGCTCACTTCGTGGTTGTCTCCAATCACCAGCACTCGGCTCATGTCGCGCTCCTGGCAACGAAACGATTCTAACTGCACCGGCTGATTCCTATCTCCGAATGGCATTGTTCCCCATCACTTGTCTGCCACAGTGCCCGCTTTCATCGCTTGCGCAGAAGCCGGTAGCATCACTGAGCTTCCGTCAGTCGGCTACCAGCCCCTCACGGCCGCAGGAATCGATCCGGGGCCAAGCTGAATCGAAAGTGTGAGGTGCAATACCCACATGACTGAGGAATTGGTACTGGTCACGGGCGGATCGGGATTCATCGGCGCGCACTGCATCCTGCAGCTTCTCAATGCAGGCTATCGCGCGCGTACAACTGTGCGTTCGCTGCAGCGCGAAGCCGATGTCCGCGCAATGCTCAGAACAGGCGGCGCTGATCCGGGCGACCGCCTGTCTTTCGTCGCTGCCGACCTTGGAGGCGATTCCGGCTGGCGGGAAGCTGTTGCCGGCTGCGAATATGTCCTTCACGTCGCATCGCCCTTGCCTCCGAAGCCGCCAAAACACGAGGACGATCTGATCGTCCCTGCTCGAGAAGGCGCGCTCCGGGTTCTGCGCGCGGCGCGCGACGCCGGTGTCAGGCGCGTCGTATTGACCTCATCCTTCGCGGCTATCGGCTACGGCCACAAGCCGCAGGCGGAGCCGTTCAATGAAACGGACTGGACCGATCTCAATGGCAACGACCTGACCGCGTACACCAAATCGAAAACCATTGCCGAGCGAGCCGCCTGGGACTTCATCGCCGCTGAAGGCGGCGCTCTCGATTTCTCCGTCGTCAATCCGGTCGGTGTATTCGGTCCCGTCCTCGGGCCTGACTATTCAGCTTCGATCCTTCTTGTACAGCGCATGATGGACGGTGCCCTCCCGGGTTGCCCAAAGCTTCATTTCGGCGCAGTGGATGTGCGCGATGTAGCCGATCTCCATCTCCGCGCCATGACCGACCCCGCCGCCAAAGGCGAACGCTTTCTTGCCACTGCCGGCGATTTCATGTCAATGGTCGAGATCGCCGCCGTCCTGCGACGCAGTATGGGCGAGTCAGCTAGAAGAGTACCGACGCGCGAGCTGCCAAATTGGCTTTTACATCTTGCCGCACTGCGTGATCCGGCAATCAAGCTGATCCTGCCCGAACTCGGCAAGGTGAAGAATGCCACCGGAGAAAAGGCCCGGCGGATACTTGGCTGGACTCCTCGCTCCAATGAAGACTCCCTCATCGCCACCGCTGAAAGCCTCATCCGCCTTGGCCTCCTGAAAGACAGTGCAAAGGCATAACCGCCGCCTGTCTTAGTCCATCACGATCCGATAACGAAGTAGGAAAATGGCAGATTTCGGACTATCCACCACGCGATCACGATAACAGTGAGCGCCCAGCTCGCCCTGAGGGAGAGTCTGAGCTCCGGACCGCTCGACATTCCCAGGGCTCTGAGTCCCTTGACTGCAAAGACGTATATCAGGAACGGTACAGCAACGACGAATAGAAGATTGCAGTGCGCCGCTGCCGCGAATTCCAGGTTCATCAGGTGATGCAGTGCGCGCGCCGCTCCGCAGCCAGGACAATAAAGGCCAGTCACTTCATGAAAGACGCACGGCGGTAAATGAAGCACGTTCGGCGGATAGAAGTGCAGAAGGGTGCATCCGGTGAGGATGGCCGCCGAGGCCAGCGGAATACCAAACTGCACAGCCCTTCGGCGCAAGCTCGTCGGGCCGTTGTAGAGCCCGCTGACACTGCCGGCGCTCATATTCATATATTGTGCGAAGTCTTCGCCCAGAAGTAGATGAGATTGATGACCGCGCCTATGACAGCCGACCAGATCAGCCAGTTCTTCCCGGTTTCATAGGTGGACCACGCTGCCTGGTAATTGCCTTGTGCGAACTCTTTTTTGGACCGATTCCCGTAGATGATGCCGACCACGCCGCCGGGGATGCAGCAGCAAAGCAACACAACGACTGACCAGACGATGAGGCTCGGTGGCTCAGACTGCACAAATGCCTCGCCTCCCTTGAACAGTCCTCCTCCTTCAGAAGAGCTCATCGGCGCCAGCTGAGCAGGTGCGCTCCCGCCCGTGAACCATGGCTGGGTATCGGCTCGCTGCCAGTTTGCCATTCCCTCGCTCCACACCAGGTCACCGGCTGAAATGCGCCCCGACGCGGCCATTTGCCGCACAGCATCCAGGCTGATCGGACCAATCCGTTGCCCGCCCTGCTCCACATACCAGTTATCCATGTCGATCACCTTGGTAAAACCCCCAGGCCGGAAAATAAGGGGAGGGAAAGTTCAAGGTATAGTACCAAGAGGCCGAGCGAGGCGCGAAGAAAAGTTATGGCGTTCTTTCCTGAAAACCACCCTGTAGCCGGGTCGCAGGCACTTCGGTCTACTGGCAGCTAGCGGGGAGTCTGAAGCGTAGCGGCGCCGGTTGCCTGAAGCTTCTCTGCGGTTTCGGTTTCACGGCTCGCATCGGCGGTTCTGCCCATTGCGCGGTAAGCCTGCCCCAGCAGACCATGCGTCATATAGTTTCCCGGGTCCATCTTCTCGGCATGCTCCAGATACATCGCAGCGCTCACCGCGTCCTGCTGCTTGAGCATTGCCTTACCTAGCAGAATGTACGGTCCGGTGGAGTTCGGCTCCAGGAGTACCGCCTCCTGTAGCGCCTGCTGCGCTTTCTGATATTGCCCAGCCCGTGTGTAAGCATCCCCCAGCCGGTCGTAAATCGCCGCGTTCAACGGATTCAGTTCGCGCTCCTTCTCAAACTCCGCGACGGCCTCGTCGAGATGCTCGCCTGCCAGCGCAATTTCGCCCAGCAGCAGGTGTGCCTGCGGCAGCTTCGGATCAAGTTCGACCGCCTTCTTTGCGTACTCCAGTGCGACCGGGAGGAATTCGTGGCGCAGCAGCATGCGTCCCGCTAGCACATACGCAGCTGCCGAATCTGGCTGAAACCCGAACTGTCGCGCGAAGGCGTGGCGCGCATCATCGTACCGGCGAGTATCGAGGTAGCACAGAGCCAGCACGTAGCTCGGATCGACCTTCGCTCCCGGTGCCCACTCATGAATGCCTTCCAGCAGCGGAATCGCCTCTGCCGAACGCCCCATCCGGAAGAGCGTGAGGCCCTTCATCTCCGCGGCCTCCACATCTTTGCCATTCTCCGCCAGCGCCTTCGTCAGCGCCTGATCCGCACCCTGGAAATCGCCCTCCGCGTAGAGCGCCATCCCCCTCAGCCGCTGGACCCCTGTTGGAGGAGGCTGTTGTGCCGCCAGGGCATCCAGTTGCCTCAGGGCTTCCTGCGGCTGTCCATCATCAATCAGCTTTTTCAACGCAGAGAGATCGGCGGTGCCGGCTGCCGAGCCCACGCTGGCAGCCTGGCCGGCAGTCTGAGCAATCGCCCCGGCCGGTACAACCATTCCCGCTCCCAGAGCGGAGAGTAACAGCAATCTGAGAACCCGCATGTATTCGCATCCGAAGTTTACAGCAAAAATTTGAGGGGAGCCGGAGCTCCCCTCACTCGGTTTTGTAGTCCGTGCTAGAAGTTTACGCGGAATGAGAATTGCAGCAAGCGAGCCATCGCCCCCGGCGCCTGACCGGTAATGTACTGGTCGCCAGCATCGATTGAGTTAGTAGCGCCGCCTCCTCCGAAGCCTGGATTGATGTGGTTGAATGCATTGAAGCCGTCCAGACGGAACTGGCCCACAATGCTCTCGTGGATCGGAAAGTTTTTTTGCAGGGCAAGGTCCGTATTGAAGAATCCCGGACCCCAGGCGTTGTTTCTGCCCGCGGTGCCGATTTGATCAACGCCGGACGCGCTGAATCCTGAAAATGACGTGTATTGCAGACCACCGTTAGCGTATTGGACCAGCGGCGTCGGTGACGCATGATAAAAGAAGCGCCTATGAGCGACTGGATCGTAACCACCCAGGTTTGTCTTCAGGGTTGAGCCCTTACCGTTTGGGTAGCAAGGTCCGGGCCCTGAACTCAACCCGCACTCATTATAGGTAATGGTAAACGGAAGGCCGCTCGACCAGTTGAGCACTGGACTGATCTGCCATCCGCCGATAATTGCATCCGCCCACCGGGGCGCACTCGAATAAAACTGCTGGTTACGTCCGAAGGGCAACTGGTAAATGCCATAAACGATAAGTTGGTTCGTGCGGATATCGTTGTTCAGTCCGCGTACCGTCCGTTTGTTCCACGTTGCATAGCCGCTATTGAAATCTATTCCTTGCTGCCATGCGTAGTTCGCTGTAAACGAGAGGCCTTTTGAAAACTGCTTGGCCAGCGTCACTTCCAGCGCGTTGAAATGCGAGTCCTGGTCATCCCCGTAGTAGCCGATGCCGTTCGTCCACCCGCAGGCTCCAACGGGAAGACCGGCAGGAGGTGTCACGGAGCCATTGATGTATCCGTAATTACCATCCCTGCAGGCCGCGAGGCTTCCGCCGTAGTAGCGCTGCAACAAGGTGTTATTGTCCGTGCCTCCGTTCGGATCGATGGGGGCAGTTGGATTGGTGCGTAGCTGCGTTGGTACATAATGCAGAGCGCCACCCGTGATGCTGTATTGCGCCGGAAGGAAAATGCCCGGTTCGTTTGGATTGGTGTTGTTGCCGTCTCCAGCGCTCAACGTATGCGTGCCTTTATTTCCAACATAGGCGATCGTAAAGGATAACGTTGGGCTCAATGACTGTTGCAGGCTGGCATTCCACGCATCGAGGGTAGGAAGTCTCAGGCTGTTCGGTCTGGCCTTCGGACTGACCGCGTAGCCGGGAGTTGGAAGAAGCCCATTGGAAGGAACCACTGGTATACAACCGGTTGCCGCGTTACAGGGGAGCGGTCCGTCCGCTAAGTTGAATGCGTAAGATCTCGGGCCACCCGTGGCTGCTATATTCTGACTGGCCAGAACAGGCAGATTCTGGGTCACAACGTGCCCGAAGATCGAGCCGAAAACGCCTAGATCGAAGCTGCGACCATAACCAGCACGGATCACCATCTTGGGGGAAATCTGGTACGCCAGGCCCACCCTGGGATTCCATGCATTGGTAGCCTTGCCCCAATTCATATTGCTTTGAACACCGCCGACTTCCGCTACCCGCAGGTAGCCGTCGGTGGTGACGTCATCGTTCATTTGCATCAACGCGCCGTTCCCCACTCCGTTCACTGACTCAGGGAAATAAAGCTCATAGCGAACACCCAGATTGGCTGTCAGCTTTGGAGTGACGCGCCAGCTGTCCTCTCCGTAGAAGAAGTCCCTCTTCTGAAACTCCTTCGCATTTGTCGAAGTGCTGACGTAGCGGCCAAATTGAGTAGACTGGCCCAGCACAAGGGTGGCCAATCCCAGGCCGCCGGTCGAGCCGTTGGACGTCGGCCCGGTACCAAAGCTCAGGATGCCTGTCCGGTCTGTATCGCTCGGTACGCGCAGGTTGCGCGCGTAACGGAGATCCGCGCCGGCCTTGATCGTATGGTTACCTTTGATGAAAGTCCAGTTGTTTACGATCTGGAACTGGTCCTCTCGTTCAATCAGCGGACAGTTGCAGCGCGTAATGTTGAGGTCTTGTCCGTATTGAGATCCAGTGCTTTGGGAATTGGTGGGACCTCCGCTGGCGCCTACCTCGGTAACATTAAATCCGCCTGCGCCACTGGTAATTGCGTTCAGGTTCAGGCCGGGAATTCCGAGGTTGGTCATAAACGGCACTCCTTCGTTGTACTTGGAGTCGCCGATGTTATAGCGGTAATAACCGACGCGGAAGTCCGTGGCAATTGTTGGCTTGACTGCCCAGTCGAAGCCTGCCGCCAGACTGTCATTGGCACCCTGCGAAACGCCACCGTAGTTATTGATGCCGAATCCGGCGCCGCCGGCCGGCCCGAATATTGTGGTTCCGCTCAACGTGTCCGTAAACCGGCTGAAACGTTCAAAGGCGTGAATCGACTGTGTGACCTGGTAGTCGACGCGTTCGTCCCACTGATCATTGTTGAACAGGCCAGTGCCACTGGCCCCGTAGTTATTTTGCAGCCCGTTAAAGTTACCCGTCTTGTTGGGAGCATAAGGTTGGAGCAGCTTGAAAAGATTCAGCGCCGGCTGTGACAGCTGCGCTGTCGGAATCACATTGCCGGGATATGGCGTCCCATTAGGCTGATAAATCGTGCCAGCAGTCGCACCCAGTGCGCCGGTGGCGTTGTACTGACTAAAGTCGCAACCGGGAATACCGCTGGGGCCAACCGAGTCACCTAAGCAGGTGCTGACCAGCATCGCAGATGGAACCGTCATCGAGGCCGAGGTTCCTACCTTCTGACGAACGAACTGGACGTCTCCAAAGAAGAAGAGCTTATCCTTGATGATTGGACCCCCGATTGAACCTCCAAACTGGTTCTTCAGGCCAGCGGGAACCAGACCGCCGGTATTGTTCGTGCCCGGCGCCGGATTCTGAGTGAATGGATCTCTCGCCTGATTCGCATTGCTTTCGCGATAATCGAAAATGCTTCCATGAAAGCTGTTGCTTCCCGACTTGGTCTGCGCAGCCACTACCGACGAAACAGCCTTGCCGAATTCAGCGTCGAAGTTTTGCGTTGTGATCTTAGTCTCAGACAACGCATCCATCGGCGGATTGATCACGATGATCCCCAGGATCGGGTCCTGGTTATCTGTTCCGTCTAACTGAAATGCGACACCGCCGAACGCCTGGCCGTCTACCTGAATCTGTTGACTGCCCTGCGGGTTTTCGTCGGCAGCGTGAGTCCAGCCAAGCTGCTGCGCGCCTGGCAGAAGAAGCTGCAGGCCCGTGAAGTTGCGATTGCCGATGGGAAGATCCTGTACGTCCTTGGTGGTGAACGTGGTCGAAACGTCGGCGCGGTCGGTCTTCAGCTGCTCCACCGTCGTAGCGCTCACTTCGACCGTCTGCGTCGCACCGCCGACCTCCATCTTGGCTTCGACTTTGATCGACTGATCGGCATAGACCTGAAGGCCCTTGGATTGGAAGGTTTTGAATCCTGCAAAGGTCACGCTGACGTCGTACATATCGGGGATCAGGTGGCCGACAGTGAATTCACCTGCCTCGTTTGCCGTGGCAGTGACCGAGGTTCCTTTGTTCGTGTCAGTGATAGTGATGGTTGCGCCAGGAATCGCAGCGCCCGTGTTGTCAACTACCGAACCGAAGATTGTGCCGTAGACAGCTTGTGCGTAACCAGCGGTCGAAAGAAAAACCGCGCATGCAGCGATGAGGATAACCCTGCACCACTTCATCCATTGCATATCTTGCCTCCCTGAATCTTGACTGCGACGGTGGTTTGCGCCTCAGTTTTGCAATCTTTACCGCTTTTTGAAATTCCCTGTTTTTTCCCCTTGCAGCCGCCCAAAAAACATGCGACCGCAAGAAGGCGGATATTTGCACCCTCAGCACACTACTGCCTGAAATAATGGGCTGTCAACCAATTTGAAGGCTCCGGCACCCGATTTGATATGGCGAATAGATAGCATTTCGAGCCAATATGCCTAATCAATCGTTTTACTCCCCCGATCGGAGCCGAAAACGGTGCCGCTCCGGTGTAATCGCTGTATTCTCATGCTGTTAATCGGAATATGATGTAGCCGCGCTGAGATGCCCGACGCGCAGGCGACCGTTGCAGAATCGATTGCGGGGACGGGTGCGGAGCATGAAATCGGGAGAAAGGTCAGCAGCCGGCTCTGTACAAAATCGATTTATGTCTATACATTCCAGAGCAATCACCCTCTCAAAGCTACCCAGGATCAGGTAGGCCCCCCGGATGAAAAAAACCGGCCAATCCGCATCGGCAGCAAAGAGGCGCAGCCAGAAAATGCCGGAAGTGAGCCTGCCCAAGCACCGGCAGGTCTTCGACAGCCTGCTCGATGCGATTCAATCGGGTGTCTACCGCGCAGGAGACCGCCTGCCCAGCGAAGCGGAGTTGGGCAAGACCTTTCTGTCCTCGCGCATCACCATCGCCAAGGCTGTGAATGAGCTGCAGCGGCTCGGCCTGGTATCGCGGCGGGCCGGCGCCGGTACCTATGTCGTGCCTCAAAAGGGGTCTGACGGCTATGTATTCGGCTTGCTTATTCCCGACCTGGGAAGAACCGAAATCTTCGAACCTATCTGCCATGGCATGATGCGCTCCCCGCTTTCCGCGGCCCACTCCCTGCTCTGGGGACATACCATGGGCGAGGCAAAAGAGCAGGAGCAGGAAGCCGAGCAATTGTGCAACCATTACATCTCGCAGAAGGTCTCCGGCGTCTTCTTCGCGCCCCTGGAGTTCACGCCCCAGAAGGATGTGTTCAACTGCAAGATCGCCGGCGCCCTTGATCGTGCAGGTATTCCGCTCGTGCTACTGGACAGGTGCGTCGCTCCCTTTCCGGAGAGGTCGAAGTTTGACCTCGTGGGCATCGACAATCGCCGCGCCGGCTACCAGATAACCCGCCATCTCGTGCAGCTCGGTTCCCGGCGCGTTGCATTCGTCGCCAGGCCCCTTTCTGCTCCCACCGTGGACGCGCGCATCTCCGGCTATCGTGAAGCCCTCTTCTGCTCCGGCCACTCCCTTCAGGAAAACCTCGTCCGGTATGGAGATCCTGAAGACCAAGCTTTTGTCCGCGCTCTGCTCGACGAATGCCGCCCTGACGCCATCGTCTGCGCGAACGACCTAACCGCGGCAAGATTGATGCATGGACTCCTTGATGCCGGCGTTCGCATACCCGAGGAAGTTCGCATGGTGGGAATCGATGACGTGAAATATGCCGGCATGCTTCCCGTGCCGTTGACGACGCATCATCAGAATTGTGGAGATATTGGGTCAATCGCAATGTCAACCATGCTGGAACGGATCGAGCGCCCCAATCTGCCCACGCGCGACATCCTGCTGCAGGCCACGCTCGTGATTCGAAAATCCTGCGGCGCACGATTGGATCCGACCTGACGGCCGGAGTGATTAGCCGCCACGGCACAGCAGGCTGGTATATTTATCGGTTTCGAAAAAAAAGGAGTCGGCTTTGAGAAAATTCGCCCCCGTAGTCATCTTGATTGCACTGGTCGTCGGCTCTTCCGCGCGGCCACAAAATCCCATCGTGGCTTCGACACTCACGGCTGTGCCTCACGAAGCGCCGGCCTCGGCTGTTCCCTGGTGGAAGCATGCATTGATCTACGAGGTCTATCCGCGCAGCTTGCAGGACTCCAACGGCGATGGCGTCGGCGATCTGAAGGGAATTACTCAACGTCTCGATTACCTGCAGTCGCTCGGAGTAAATGCCATCTGGCTTTCGCCGATCTATCCCTCGCCGCAGGTCGACTTCGGCTACGACATCTCCGATTACGAAAACGTCGATCCGCAATACGGAACTCTCGCTGACTTCGACCACCTTCTCGCCGAAGCAAAGAAGCGCAATATCCGCATCATCATGGATATGGTCATGAACCACACTTCCGATAAGCATCCGTGGTTCATCGAGTCCAAGAGCTCTCGCACCAATCCCAAGCGCGACTGGTACATCTGGCGCGACGGCAAAGGTCCGGGCATCCCTCCCAACAACTGGCAGAGCGCCTTCGGCCACTCCGCGTGGAAATACGATCCCACAACGAAACAGTGGTATTACCACAAGTTCTATGCTGAGCAGCCGGACCTCAACTGGCGCAATCCCGCTGTCGAAAAGGCCATGTTCGACGCTGTGCGCTTCTGGCTGGACCGCGGTGTCGCCGGCTTCCGGCTCGATGCAATACCTACGCTCTTCGAGGATCCGCAATTGCGCGATGAGAAGGAGCTGGGCGGCACCAATGCGTATGGCGATCCGATTCTCGCGGACAACTACACCGACAATCTCCCCGAAGTCCACGACGTCATGCGCCGGTTGCGCGCCATGGTCGCCAGTTATCCGGGTGACCGGGTCCTGATCGGTGAAACCTATTTGCCCAACATCCAGGAGCTCGACAAGTGGTACGGAGGAGCGAGCCACAACGAACTGAATCTCCCCATGGATATGCAGATCGGATTCATCAACAAGCTTGATGCCAACCTCTTCCGCCAGCGTATCGAAGACGTGGAGACGAAGATTCATGGCAACCAGCCGCTCATCGTCTTCGACAACCACGACAACCCGCGCAGTTGGGATCGTTACGGAGACGGCATTCATAACGCCGCCATCGCCCGCGTTGTTGCTACGATACTCTTCACCACGCGTGCGACTGCCCTTATGTACTACGGTCAGGAGATCGGCATGGTGACGACTCCGCCCAAGCGCAAGGAAGACGTGAAGGATCCCGTCGGCCTTGTCGGCTGGCCAAAGGAAAAAGGCCGCGATGGCGAACGCACTCCCATGCAGTGGGATACCTCGAAGAACGCCGGATTCAGTACCGCGGACAAAACCTGGCTGCCCGTCGCGCCCAACTACAAGACGGTGAACGTTCAGGTGGAAGAGCCGGCGCCGGACTCGCTTCTAAACTGGTACAAAAAGCTCATCAAACTCCGCGCGACCAACCCCGCGCTCCGTGACGGCGCCTACGTCACGCTCGATCCCACAAATCCAAACGTGCTCTCTTATCTGCGCAAGGGCCCTGCTGGATCGCCGTCCATCGTCGTGTCGCTCAACTTCACCGCGCAGCCCCAAACTGTCTCGCTGGATCTCGCGGGAACCGGCATAACCGGCAGCACTATAAAAACGCTGATGACCGATGCTCCTTCGCTCCAGTCAACCAAGAGCCTCACTCAAATCATTTTGCCGCCATTTGCTTCCTGGGTTGCATCGGTCCAATAATCGCGGAATGAGAGGTTTGACTGCGCTTAGTCTCTTTATCGCCAGCACATTCGTAGTTTTGCTCGCGCTGAATTGCCCCGCATTCGCCGCCACAGCGCCCTACGGAGTAGACCTCGACGGGCGTCCGGTAATGCTCGCACAATCCGCCGCGCCCGCCATTGTGCTTTTCTTCACTGCCTCCGACTGTCCGATCTCCAATCGTTATGAACCCGAAATGCTCCGGCTTGAGCAGAAATTCGGCCCCTCCGGCGTGCAGTTCTGGTGGGTATACCCGAATCCGGAAGATACCGTCGAAGTGATTCGCCGCCACCAGGTGCAATTCGCCGGCAGCGCTCGCGTTATCCGCGATACGCAACAGTCACTGATGCATATCGCTCATGCGGAAATCACTCCCGAAGCTGCAATTCTTGTTCCTGAAAGCGGCGCGCTTCACGAGGTCTATCACGGACGCATTGACGACCGATACATCGCTTTCGGGCAGGAGCGGCCCCATGCCATGCATCACGATCTGGAGAACGCCATCGTGGCCGTTCTCGCAAATCGTGTTGTACCGCAGCCCGGAGGCCCACCAGTCGGCTGCTCGATTGTTCCGCTGGAAATCCGCAGCCGCCCATGAATCGAATACAGAGTCGAATCAACGGCCGAATCCGCATCACCGGGCCCGCACTCGGCCTTTGCATCGTCTATCTCATCGGCCTGCGCATCGGCGTTCGCGCATCCGAAGCGCCTGTTACATTCAACCGCCAGATCGCGCCCATCCTTTATAAGAACTGCACTACCTGCCACCATCCCGGCGGAGGCGGCCCATTCAGCCTGCTTACCTACGACGAAGCACGCCGCCGTGGCCCCCAACTGGTGCAGGTCACAGCCAGCCGCTTCATGCCGCCATGGCTCCCCGAGCACGGCTATGGAGACTTCGCCGACGAGCGACGCCTTACCAGCGAAGAGATCGCCCTCATCCAGAAGTGGGTCTCCACGGGCATGCTCCGCGGCGATGATTCAGCGCCACCCATCCCCCGCTACGACACCAGTTGGACCCTCGGCAAGCCCGATCTCATTCTGTCCATCGAACATTCCGCTACGCTCCCGGCATCGGGCTCCGACATTTTTCTCAACTTTGTCCTGCCTTATCCGCTCGACAAGACGCACTACATCCGCGCCATGGAGATTCGCCCCGGCACGCCCCAGGTCGTCCATCATGCCAATGTGCTGATCGACCGCACCGCGTCATGGCGTCGCACGCATCCCGACACGTGGCGCGACGGTGTTCCGGGCATGGAGCTGATGGTCGACGCCGGCGACACCTTCGATCCAGACAGCCATTTCCTCTTCTGGAAGCCCGACACCCCTGCGCTCGTCGAAGCTCCGGGCATGCCTTGGCGTCTTGATCCCGGCAATGACCTCATCCTGAATATGCATCTCAAGCCCTCCGGAAAGCCCGAGACCATCGACGCGAAAATCGGCCTCTACTTCACCGACACCCCTCCCGCCAAACAGCCGATGCTTCTGCAGCTCGAACATGACTCCGCGCTCGACATCCCCGCAGGCAAATCCGATTTCCTTATCGAGGATGAACTCACGCTCCCCGTCGATGTCGATGTCCTTGGCATTTACCCGCACGCTCACTACCTCGGCAAAGACCTCCAAGGCTACGCCATCCTGCCCGACGGCGAGAAGAAATGGCTCATCTGGATTCGCAGCTGGGACATCGATCGCCAATCTGTCTATCGTTACCGCAAGCCTGTCTTCCTGCCCAAAGGCACGACCATCCACATGCGTTATACCTACGACAACTCCAGCGGCAATGTGCATAACCCCAACGATCCGCCCATCCGCGTCCGTGCCGGCAACCGGTCGGTCGACGAAATGGGTCACCTGTGGCTCCAGGTCCTGCCCGTCAACACGCCCCCGAACTCGCCCGACCCTCGCCTTTTGCTCGAAATCGCATGGATGCAGGATCGGCTGCGCAAAGTTCCGAACGATACACTCGCGCTCTACAATCTGGCAGCCGCGTTGACTGCTGAAGGCAAATACCCTGAAGCCGCCAATACCTACAAACAGGTTGTTTCCCTCAATCCAAAGGACGCTCGCGCGTGGAATGGCCTCGGCGTTGCACTTGAAAACAGCGGAGACTGGCGGAGCGCACAGCAGGCATTTCAGAAAGCCTCCGCTGCTGATCCCGCTCTGCTCGACGCTGTCTTTAATCTCGCGAAGAGCCAGCTTGACCACGGCCAGACTTCGGAAGCCGAGCAGTCCTTTCGCGCCGTCCTCAGCCAATCTCCGAACGATGCAGGCGCGCACAGCGGCCTCGCCCAGGCGCTGCTCCGGGAAGGAAATAGGGAAGGGAATCAGGAAGCCGCGCAGGCCGAGTTCGCAGCTGCTCTTCGCATCGACCCCCAGAACCTTGACGCACTCGAAGCGCTCGGCCAGCTTGCCCTCAGCCAGGGTCAGGCATCCCAGGCGGTCGAGTTCCTCGAAAAAGCCGAGACGCGCAGTCCTGACGATCCCATCGTCCGCCAGCAGCTTGCCCTCGCCTACGCCCAGTCAGGACGCTACGCCGACGCCGCGCAGCAGCTTAACGCGGCCTTGCGCCTTTCGCCTGATGATCCGCAGGTTCACGCCATGCTTTCGCAGGTCAACGAAGCTACCGGCGACCTGCGGCAGGCCATTGTCGAACAGCAGCAGGCCCTTCGCCTCAACGCTTCCGACGCCGATGGGTGGAATAACCTCGGCGTTCTCGAAGCGCGGGCGGGGAACTCGGCCGCAGCCCGAGAAGATTTCGAACACGCCCTTCAGATCGCCCCGGATCATGCAGCCGCGAAGGCCAATCTTGCCCGCGTGCAGGGCAGCGCCAAAGCGCCGTAGACCTCGCTCTCTCGACATGAACACCGGTAAAAATCGTCGTGGAAAAGAGCAATTTCCTTTTGACTGCTACTAACTAAGTGTACTGTCGCTAGTCGTCGTCCCAAGACGCTTTTTCGCGTAGCCGACCACCCGGTTCGTGCGGCTCCCGTTTGTCACACCCCGCAATGCACAATCAGAGAGGAATTGCATGTCAGTGGCTCACGTGTCCTGCCTGGCAGTACCCGTCAGCCAATTGTAGGAGCAGATAAAATTGGACGCGCCCCGCTATCCGATCAGGCCCACGTCACAGTCTATATTCGCGGCAAGCACAAGCCGCTGCCCATCACGGGGCCCGGGCACTTCATCACTCAGGAGCCGGCCTTACGGCACAATCTTCACTTCAACCCGGCTGTCCTGAATGTGGCCCATCTTTTCGCGCTTGATCTTCAGGTAGCGCTCGAAGGTTTCTTCCGGTTCAACCTGCGCCGAAATCCGCTCGGCCACAATAATTCCTGCCGCCTCGAGTGCTTCGACCTTCTCGGGATTATTCGTAATCAGCCGCACCGAGCCGACTTCAAGCTGCCTCAGAATTGCCGCCGGAAGCTCGAACTCCCGGCAATCCGCGCGATAACCCAGCTCCACGTTGGCCTCGACCGTATCGAAACCCTGATCCTGCAGCTCGTAAGCCCGTAGCTTGGCCATCAGGCCAATGCCGCGCCCTTCCTGCTGTTCATAAATAAGGATGCCCGTACCTTCCTCGGTAATTCGGGCCAGCGCCAGCTCAAGTTGCTGCCGGCAATCGCACCGCAGCGAGTGAAAGACATCGCCGGTCAGGCACTGCGAGTGAATCCGCACGATCGGCGCGCCAGCATGGATATCCCCCATCACCAGAGCAACCGCGCCTTCGATACGTACCGGCGGCGCAGTTCCGCCCGGCTTGCAGGGATCCGGCGAGACCACTTTTCCTTCGAAACCAAGGATACGAAAGTGTCCCCAGCGGGTAGGGAAATCCGCATCGGCTACTTTCCGAACACTCTCTAAAGGCATAACAAGATTATAGATGCCACGATCCGCATACCGATTCAACCGCGCTGTCAGGCGGCGTCCGGGTTTGAGCCCATCAGATCGATCTGGTTGAGATGATGGACCAGATGTGTGAGATAGTCCGTCGCCAGGAAACGAAGAGTCACAGGCTCTCCAGAACCAATTTGGCAATGAGTGTCCAGCTTCGAATCAGGCAGATGCGCAATCACGTGACCCAGATATCGGTTGTATGCGGACCACAGCGAGATCAGCAGGAACCAATCCGCTTCCTGAACAGCCTGCACGCGCATGTTTCCGTCCTGATCGTAGCCCGGAAATTCCAGTGATGGCTGAAGAGCGGCCCGCACGAACCGCTGGTGATTATTCGACGCCGAATCGATCAGATGCCCAATTACCTGCTTCCTCGACCATCCGCCTTGCAGGAGAGGTTTGCCGCTCTCGGCCTCGTTGATCTCTCGCAGCCTCGGTTCCACGGCCTCTACAACCGACAGCAGTTGCGTACTCAGCTCTCTCATACTGGATCCTTGCTAGGTCGATTGTATCCAGTAGCTTCGAGCAAGGTTCCAGGCTGCTTTCTCGAAAGCCCTGGCTCTGTACTCGGCGTAAAGTAATGATGTGATCGAGTCAAAGCTTATCCTCATCACGCTGCTCGTCAAGCTGGGCGTCGCCGCCGCCGTATCGAGCGCGCTTGCTCGCGCCCGCACCTTTCAGAATCTGCTCTTTACCCAGAATCGTCGCCCGTCGCAGACCCTCGGCCTGCTCGCCTTCATCTGTATCCCGCTCGGCCTCGGAGTCCTGGTACGAGTCGTCGTCCCCAACTTCTTCGCCGCCGATATTTCCTTCGAGACCACCGTCATCCTCGGAATCCTCCTCGGGCCGATATCCGCGCTCGCTGGCGCCGCAGCCCTCTCTCTGCCCGCCATGCTTCATCATGAATACCTCTCCCTGCCGTTCCTCATGGCCGTCGCCATCACCGCGGGCCTTTACGGCAAATTTGTCGAGGAAGAGGATGTCTGGTCCTTCTCGCCCTTCGTCGACCTCAGCATCTATCGCTGGATCCGCCGCAACCTCCGCAAGCCCCGCATCGACCGTCAGGTCCTCCTGCTCATCCTCATCGTTGGCATGGAGATTGTCCGCGCTTGGCTCCATGGCCTGTATCCAACCCGCCTCTTCGCCCTCACCACCGACAGCTGGCCTGTCCGCCTCGCCACCTGGGCCTGCGCCGCGGTCGTCGTCGGCATCCCGCTCAAAATCTGGAACGCCATCCGCACCGAGCGTTCCCTCGAGGAACAGAAGCGTCTCCTCCTCGAAGCGCGCCTCGACGCCCTCCAGCGCCAGATCAACCCCCATTTCCTCTTCAACACCCTCAACTCCATCGCCTCGCTCGTCCGCTTCCGCCCTGAGCAGGCCCGCGAGCTCATCGTCAAGCTCGCCAACATCCTTCGCGCGCTTCTCAAAGACCACGACTCGTACGTGCTTCTGCGTGATGAGCTCACCTTCACCGACGACTACCTTGGTATTGAAGTCGTCCGCTTCGGTGCCGACAAGCTGCAGGTCGTTAAGGAAATCGACCCCGCCACGCTGGATCTCTTTGTGCCCAGCATGCTCCTTCAACCGTTGGTCGAGAACAGCATCAAGCACGGCCTCGAGCCGCGCATTAGCGGAGGAACCATCACTCTGCGCAGTCGCATCGAGGGCAGCAGAATGATCATCGAGATTGAGGACGACGGCGTCGGTATCGACCCCGGCCGCTCCCGCACCAGCGGAGTCCTCCGCGGCACCGGAATCGGCATGAAGAACGTTCGCGAGCGCCTCGAAGTCCTCTTCGGAGACGCCGCTCACTTCGAGGTCACCAGCCGCCCCGGCCGCGGAACCAAGGTCACCCTTGCAATCCCGCTGAGCTACGACAACGAAGACGAGCCTCAGCTGACCCCCGCCGCTGCCCGCTCAAGCACCCGCTCGTAATAGTCCTCATACTGCGGAATAATCCGCGATGCGCAGAATTTCTTCTGCGCCGTCTGCCGCCCTGCAGCCGCCATCGCATCGTGCTTCGCGTCATCGCTCAGCAACTCCATCGCCGCCCGCGCCATGTCGTCCACCGCGCCGACAGGGAAGAGCCTCCCATTCACCCCATCCTCAATCAGCTCCGGAACCCCGCCCACATTCGTTCCGATCGTGGGCACGCGGCACGCCATCGCCTCCAGCGCCGCCAGCCCGAAGGACTCAAGCTCACTCGGCATCAGCATCAGGTCAGCCAGAGGCAGCACATCGTTCACGCTCGGCAGCTTTCCCAGAAAATGAATCCGGTCCTGAATACCCTTGCGCCGCGCCAGCCATTCCGCCTGCGAACGGTCTGGTCCATCGCCAATCAACAGCAGCCGCGCAGGAATCTCATCCGCCACCCGCGCAAAGACCTCCACCGCATCGACGGCCCGCTTCACCGGCCTGAAATTCGACAAGTGCACCAGGATCTTCTCGCCTGCCTCTGCAAACTGCGCCCGCCCTGCCTCGCGAACCTCCGGACTCAGCGGCAGGTACACATCGCAGTTCACAAAGTTCGGAACCACCTCGATCTCCCGTTTCACGCGAAACTCCTGCACCGTCTTCTCGCGCAGATAATTAGAAATCGCCGTCACTCCGTCGCTCTGGTCGATCCCAAAGCGCGTAATCGGCAGATACGAGTGATCCAGCCCCACCAGCGTGATATCTGTTCCGTGCAGCGTCGTCACAAACGGTAGTCGATGGTTTCGCTCCGCCAGCATCTGCCGAGCCAGGTACGCCGAGATCGAGTGAGGAATCGCATAGTGAACATGCAGCAGATCAAGCTGGTAATACGCCGCGACCTCCGACATCCGCGTCGCCAGCGCCAGATCGTACGGCGGATACTCAAACAGCGGATAATTCGAGATCGGAACCTCGTGATAAAAGATCCCGTGCTCACGCCCCGTGAGCCGAAACGGCTGCGAATAGGTGATGAAATGAACCTCGTGCCCGATGGCTGCCAGCTCGATCCCGAGCTCTGTCGCCACCACGCCGCTCCCGCCATACGTTGGATAACAGGTAATGCCTATCTTCATAGCTTCACTCGTGCTTCTTTGACGAGCTTCACGCCACCGCGGATTCAAGCAAACCGCGCGAAAGCTCCCTCATCGCATGCCATTAAGCTGTCCAAAGTGCGCGAGCCGTATCTCAGGATGCCCGCTCACATACGCCGGAATCACCTCCAGCATCGCCGCATGCTCGATGGCTCGCGACTCCCGCAACCTTGTTCTCACCTCATTCAATGCCGCAGTCACATATCCCGGATGGCACACCAACTCCCACGCCCCCTCCGGCATCGCCTCCAGCAGTCGCTTGAGTGTCTTCGACTCCAGAGTGCCGGTTGCCAGCACCCCGATCGCTCCGTCGGTCGTTGCCAGGCCTGCTTCGCTTACGAGCCGAAGAAACGCCCTTCGCCGCGCGCGCAGCAGTCTCACCTGCCACAAACGGCTTTTTGGTGCATCTGGCGTTGCAGCCAGCGCCCAGTCCGGCTCGAAAGGATTCCGAATCGCACCCACTCCGCACGCCCGCGCTGCGCGTAGCAGGGGCCGCAGTACCCGGACAAACATGTGCGTGTGCTTATGCGTATCTATGTGGGTTACGTGAATACCTGCCGACTGCAGCCGCCGGATTTGCGCTGTCGCTTCGGCCTCGATCTCCTCCTCCGGAATCTTCCGTGTCAGCAGATCACTCACAAATGCGCTCAGCGTCGGGCGAAACTCGCCGGAAGCCGTTGCCAGCCCGGGAATATTTTCACGGCTCAGTGCCGGCCTGCCGTCCACCAGCGACACGTGGCACCCAATGCCCAGGCGTGGATGAGCCGCCGCTTCGGCAGCCGCTGCCTTGAAGCCGTCCGCCGTAGCCATGAGGGTTGCTGATGTCAGGGCTCCGGCCTCCTGCAGTTCTACCACCGACCGGTTCACGCCCTCCGTCAGCCCGAAATCGTCAGCGTTGAGAATAAGTAGGGCCACGCGAACTCCAGTCTACAGGCCAGGCACGCACCCGTAACACTGAGGTGGGATGGTCACTCATTGTCTCGTTTTCCTACAATGCCATTTGCCAATTTTTGAGACGAGCCGATTTGAAAAGCAGACTCTCAGAAAGGATGGTGCCGCTGGCAGAAAACGGTTGAGATTGTGCCATTGGGTTCTGATGTTTGGAGAGCTCAAACCATCCCTGAGCAGTGTTAGAATCTAAGCAGAGGCCGTCTGTCCGAGATTTTCAAGAGACAGCACGCGCCACGCTTCCGGTTCTACCCGGGCGGTTAGCTCAGCTGGTTAGAGCGCCTGCCTTACAAGCAGGAAGTCGGGGGTTCGAGTCCCTCACTGCCCACCATGCAATCTCCTCGCCGTATTCGGTCAAGCTATTTTTTGTACGAGCACCACTTGAAAAGCGCAACCATATAGATCTCCATCGGTATGTGCTTCAGGATTTCTTAACTCAATGCTCTGGCTCGACCTTGAATCGAGATAATATTCTGCCGATAAAGCTCTTGATTGTGCATGCAAAATACTCTGCTTGACATCCTGATCCTCGGATTGTTGGTTCTCCTGTTCGGATCGATCTATCGAACCCGTCCCAGCGCGCGCCTGCGCTATTGGATCATCGGGTGGCTCTGCGTTCTCGCGCACTTCACCATCCTTCTCATCAGCCCGGCAAGCGACCGTGGCGTCGCCCTGGTTGCATCTCTCGGCTTAAGCACCCTGCTGTTAAGCGGTGTCTCCTTTATGCTGGCCGCGCACCGCGTCAAGCTTGGTCCAAAAGTCGCAACTCTATACGGCGCGCTGCTTTCGGTCCCCGCCATCCTGTATATCTTTGTTGCAGTCTTCGACGTTGTCCGCGCCCCGGTGCTGATTGCGCTGGCAATACTCGCCGAAGCTTCCATCGTCCTCGTGGTTCGCCGTCTGTGGCTCCGCTGTCCGCTCGTCCAGCGCGCGACTCTCGCTTCAAGCCTGGTAATCACAGCGTGGATCGGGTGGCTCGTGACCCATGACCAGGCATGGGTCGGCGCATACGCCTTCCTCACACAGTTTTTTCTCTTGAACGCCGTTCTCTACTGGAACGACTTCGAGCGCTGGTCAATGGGCGTCATTACGGCCGTGGGAGGCCTGGTCGCATGGGCCGGGGTCTTTCCGTGTGCTCTGACCATGGCCGCATTTTTCCCGCACCATACCGTTCCCGGCGAGTTGTGGAATATCCCCAAGTTCTTCGTCGAATTTGGCATGATTCTCACCCTGCTCGAAAGCGAGATCATCACCACCAGCAGGCAGCGCGAGGAATACCGTGTGCTCTTCGACGGCAACCCACTTCCCATGTGGATCACCGATCTCCAGACGCACGCCTTCCTAAGAGTCAATCGCTCCGCCGTCCTGCTCTACGGCTATTCGCCCTCCGAATTTCTCTCGATGTCCCTCAACGACATCTGTCCTCCTGAAAATGCGTCGGAATTCGATAGCCGCATGAAGAAAGAGAGCAATGCAACCTTCATCTCAGGCCCCTGGACCCACAGGAAAAAGGATGGCGCCCGGATTCAGGTCGATACGGCTTCGCACAGCATCTTTTTTGAAGGCTGTACCGCCCGCTTCACCCTGGCGCAGGATGTAACCGAGCGCCAGCAATTGCACGAGCGGCTTGTGCATCAGGCCAATCATGACGCCCTCACCGGCCTGCCCAACCGCCTGCTCCTCACCGACCGCATGGAGCAGACCCTGGCCTCTGCCGCGCGTCACGGCAACATGGCAGCGGTCATCTGTCTCGACCTCGACCGCTTCAAGCAGATCAATGACACCTATGGCCACGCCGTCGGCGATCACTGCCTGAAGAAGCTGGCAGAGCGCCTTTGCGCGCGCCTGCGCGCGTCGGACACGGTGGCTCGCTCGGGCGGCGAAGAGTTCACCGTCCTGCTCGGCGATCTCGCCTCGGCTGCCGACGCCGAACTGGTCGTGGCTGAGCTTCTTACCGGCATCCGCCAGCCCTTCGCCGTCGACGGCTACAATCTTGAGATCTCCGCCAGCATCGGCATCGCCATGTACCCCGGCGACGGAACCGATTCGCAGGCCCTCTGGCGCTCGGCCGACACGGCGATGTACCGCGCAAAGCATTCAGGCGGCAATCAGTATCTCTTCGTCTCCAATGAGATTTCTGCTTCGGCTTCTGAGGCCACAGAAATCGAGCTGTGCCTACGCCACGCGCTCAGGGAGAGCGCCTTCGAGGTCTACTACCAGCCGCAGTACACCATTGACGGCGCTCTCTGCGGCCTTGAAGCATTGCTGCGCCTGCATCACCCTGTCGAAGGCATGATCCCGCCCCGCCGATTTATCCCCATAGCCGAGGAAAGCGGCCTGATTGTCCCCATTGGCAATTGGGTGCTCGCCGAGGTCTGCCGGCAGATCAACGAATGGCGCCGCCAGGGCCTGCCCCCGGTCCGTATCGCCCTCAATGTTTCGCCGCTTCAGTTCATGCGCGCCGACTTCTCCGTTCAGGTCCGTGCCGTTCTCAATGCCTTTCAGATCGATGCCGGACTCATCGAGATCGAAATGACCGAAACCACCGTCATGCGCAAACTCGACGAGATCGCCCGCCAGATGCTCGAGCTCTCCGGAATCGGCGTGCATTTCTCGGTCGACGATTTCGGCACCGGCTACTCCTCGCTGCGTCACCTGCACCAGCTGCCCATCAAGACCCTCAAGGTCGATCGCTCCTTCATCGAGCGGATCACCGATCCCAATGGAACCTACGCCATCGTTCAGGCCATTCTCTCCCTTGCTCACAGCCTGGAAATGCAGGTTGTCGCTGAAGGCGTCGAGCGTGACGATCAGCTCGAGATTCTGCGCGAACTGCGCTGCGACGTCATCCAGGGATTCCTCTGGGGACGTCCCCAGCCCGCCGCCTGCATACCCAGTCTGCTTGTTTCCGGAGTGGTCGAGCCCTATTCTCCTTCCATCCCTGTAGAACGGTTTAGCTCAAAAGGTCATCAGCAATCCATCAGCTAACTTCGAAGCGAGGCACGTCGCCTCTTTAGAAACGAAGCCCAGACTACAAAATCGCCGCCCTGTTCCTCCGTAGGCGCGGCGATTTCGTCTGTCTATAAACTGGATTCCTGGCCAGGGTGCGGCGAAGCCTATGCCGGCTCGACCGGCTTTTCGCTGTCCGGCTTTTCACTATCCAGGATATGGAGTTCCTTGCCCGGCTTGAAGCGGACAGCCTTGCCGGGAGCGATCGTCACCTCGGCTCCGGTTCGTGGATTGCGGCCGATCCCCGTCTTTCGGGGTCGCACATTGAACACGCCGAAGCCGCGAAGCTCAATGCGGTCTCCATTGGCCAGCGCTTTCTTCAGGCTCTCAAAAACTGTGTCGACCGCGGCCTCGGCCTTCACACGCGGTAAACCGGTTCGTTCGATTACGTGATGGATGATGTCTTGTTTAATCAATGCCTTCACTCCGAAACGACGATATTTTTTGTGGGTACTTCCGGTTCTTGTGTGATGCTAGAAAGGTTTTTGCGCATTGTCAACGCGCGGAGCGTCTCGTAAGATGCAAGTTTTGAACCAACTTAAAGAACGCCGGATGGTCCAGCCGGCATTTTTTCACCGGTCTTTCACCCTTAGCCGTGAAGAAATGCCCAGGGGCTGCGGCGGGGGAGTTTTCTTGTCGATTAAGAGTGACCGCTGGATTCGCGAACAGGCGCTGGCCCATGGAATGATTGAACCTTTCAGCGAGAAACAGGTCCGCGAGGGCGTGATTTCGTACGGATTGTCTTCGTACGGCTACGACCTGCGCGTCTCCAACGAATTCAAAATCTTCACCAATGTAAACAGCGCCATCATCGATCCCAAGCAATTCGATGAGCGCTCCTTCGTCTCGGTCGAGGCGGACTCGGTCATCGTTCCGCCCAACTCCTTCGCCCTGGCGCGTTCAATCGAGTACTTCAGGATTCCCCGCGACGTCCTCACCATCTGCGTCGGCAAGTCCACCTACGCCCGCTGCGGTATCATCGTCAACGTCACGCCCTTCGAGCCCGAGTGGGAAGGCTTCGTCACGCTGGAGATATCGAACACAACCCCGTTGCCTGCGCGCATCTACGCCAATGAAGGCCTCTGCCAAATACTCTTCTTCCAGTCGGACGAGCCCTGCGAAATCAGCTATGCGGACCGTCGAGGGAAGTACCAGAAGCAGCAGGGAATCGTTCTCCCGAAGCTCTAGGGCCTGTTAGAAGCCCCTGGCCACACTCGACGCTGTAAGCTTATCTCTAGAGCCTTCATGCCTACTCTCGCCCATCGCCCGCGACGGCTGTGCATCGGACTGATCGACTTCGAGCCCTTGCGCGTGGCCGGCTTCGAGAGCGTCTTTGATGACGATCCTCACGTTAAGGTCGTGGCCACAGACCTCCCTGGGGCGCTGGCCAGCAATGACTTCGAGATGGTCATGCTTGGTCTGCACAATCTGATCGAGTCCTTCGACCTGATGGCGCGGCTCAAGTCGGCGCAGCCCAAACTGAAGCTGATCGTCATGGGCTCGGAAACCGACGAGGAAACCATCATCAGCGCCATTGCCGCCGGAGCCAAAGGTTATCTGGAAGAGACGGCCACGCCGGAGCAGGTGATGCAGTGCATCGAGGTGGTCCAGAGCGGCTCCATTTGGGCGCCCCGCCGCGTGCTGTCCGCCTTTGTCGACCGCATGCTCCACGCCTCGGAGAAGCCCGTCCTCCGCCACGGCTTCAAGCTCACCGAAAGAGAGAGGTCGGTTTTGAAGCTCCTCATGGCGGCGCGGTCGAATCGCGAGATCGCCGATGCGCTCGGCATCGAGGAGCGGACCGTGAAGGCCTACGTCGCCCGTCTCATGCGCAAGGTTGGCGTTGAGAACCGCATCGCCCTCTCGATTCACGCCGCCAGCCGCGCCCTGGCCCCCGACGACGACGGCAAATAATTGGCGAGTGGCGCCAGGCACAAACCGCCCCTTACTTTAGGCCACTGGCCCTCGGTTACCTTGCGGGTTACCTTAGATAGGAATACAACGTTACTAGCAACAACGCAGATCTGGGGAACGGGGCTGCCGGGACAGGAGACTGAGCCGCAGCCCCAATTTTTTTGCCATATTTACCCAGCCTTGTTACTGCAAAGGTTCCTGCGGCCTTACTCTCGCCCTGCAATTTGCATCCAAATAACATAGTGTCAGCGAAACTCACCTGTAGAGTGCTGCTTCTGCTCGGGCAAGGCTCTGAGCAACCTTCGTCAATTTATCGATGAGGCGGGCGCAGGTGATCTGGATGAGCAAAGACTGGCATTTCGACAAGAGGAGAACTAGCAAGCTATGAAGAAACTTCTTACCCTTTGCTGCGTCGCAGGAATCACCATGTCCGCAGTGGCCGCCTCCGGCAAAGCAACCCTCGATGAGAGGCTCGAAAATTCCAGAATCATCATCAACGAAATCATGAAGACCCCCGACCAGGGCATCCCCGGCGCCATCATGAAGCAGGCTACGTGCGTCGCGGTAGTGCCGGGCCTCAAGAAGGGCGCTTTCGTATTCGGCGGTTCATATGGTCAGGGCGTCGTCACCTGCCGCACCGGCCATGGCTGGAGCGCGCCGGCATTCATTCGCATGGCCGGAGGCTCATTCGGCTTGCAGATCGGCGGTCAGGAGACCGACCTCGTCCTCGTAGCCATCAACGACAGCGGCATGCAGGACCTGCTCAAGTCCAAGTTCAAGATTGGCGCCGATGCTGCAGCTGCCGCCGGTCCCGTGGGCCGCAATACGCAGGCATCCACCAATCTCACCTTGAAGTCGGAGCTGCTCACATATTCCCGTAGCCGTGGCTTGTTCGCCGGGGTAGACCTTGACGGGACTGTTGTCAGCCAGAACACCGATGACACGAACGAATATTATGGAACGCCGCACACCTTCGAAGAGATTTTGAAGGGTAACGTTCTGCCGCTCGATTCGTCCAAGCCTTTCGTCCGCACCGTCGCCAAATACTTTCGCGATTCGCAGTCGGATTAGCGGCTCATATTTCTGAAAAGAACCGGCCCGGCCTCATCGCCGGGCCATTCTTTTTCCTGGTTTATCGCGGATTCGACCATCCGCCCGGTGTCTGGACAAGTTTGTCCGCCTCGGCTGGACCCCAGCTCCCCGGCTCGTAGGTGTAGGGCGTCGGAGGCTCCGCAAGCACAGGGTCGAGAATACGCCACGATTCCTCGACGTAGTCCTCGCGCGCGAACCATGTCTGGTTGCCTTGCATCGCATCTCCAAGCAGTTCTTCGTAGGGCAGCAGAGCCGCCGCGATGCCATCCTGCTTGGCGAGGAGTTCCGTCTGGATCCCGCGCAGGCGCTCACCAGCGTCCTTGAGCGAGACTCCGATAGCGGTCTGCGAATCGGGACTCAGGCGGAAGCGCACGTAATTTTGCGGTGGTACATCCTCGGAGAAGACCGGCGGCGTCTGCCGGAATTTTGCAATTACCTCGGTCGTGCTGAGGGGCAGCAGCTTGCCGGTGCGAATGTAAAAGGGAACATCGCGCCACCGCCAGGAATTAACCCGCACGTGGAGAGCAGCGAAGGTCTCGACCTTCGAGCCCGCTTTTACGCCGGGTTCGTCGTGGTATCCCTTGAATTGGCCGAGCACCACGTCTTTGGGCTCGAGAGTGTGCGTGCTCTTCAGCACCTTGACGCGTTCGTCGCGCAACGACTCGACCGTGGGACACGGCGGCGGCTCCATGGCGATGTTGCTCAGGATCTGCATCAGGTGATTCTGAACCACGTCGCGCATCGCGCCGACGCCGTCGTAAAAGGCTCCGCGGCCCTGAATGCCGAACTTCTCCGCCATGGTGATTTGTACGCTTTCGATGTACTGGCGATTCCAGACCGGCTCCAGGAAAAAGTTGGCGAAGCGAAAAAAGATCATGTTCTGAACGGCGTTCTTGCCCAGGTAATGATCGATGCGGAAGATATCGTCTTCATCAAAGACACTATGAATTTCAGCGTTGAGCGCCCGGGCGGACTCGACGTCGTGACCAAAGGGCTTCTCGACGACCACGCGCGCTCCCTCTGCACAGCCGGAACTCTTCAACTGCTCGCACACCTTACCGAACAGGAAAGGTGGGATAGCGAGGTAGTGCAACGGATTTTTTGAGCTACCCAGCTCCTTCCGGACCTGCGCGAATGTCGCCGAATCCGCGTAATCGCCATCGACGTAGTGAAGGCGGCCGAGCAGGTCGGCAAGGCCCTCGGGATCGATGCCGCCGTGCTTATCGACGCTGTCTTTTGCGCGCGCCTTCAGCTGGTCGAGATTCCAGCCGGCCTTGGCAACGCCGATCACCGGCCCGGTGAGCTTGCCGCGTTTGGCCAACCGTTGCAGGGAGGGGAAAATTTGCTTGTACGCCAGGTCGCCCGTGGCTCCAAAGAATACCAGCGCGTCGGAATGGGGTTGATCCATGTGTCTTGGCCTCTCTCCGTTCAGTGCGAATTGTATCTGTTCATTGGACTACAGACGAAGTTGACAGAATGTAAATATTGAATTCGCAGCATTGCAATCCTGTCGAGAATTCAGGGCAGGGAACTAGAATTTGCTCATGATTCACCCGGGGCGCAAAGCAGGGTTGGCAGTTCTGGTCGTCTTTTTATGCGGAGGCGCATTGGCCCAATCTTCTAACGAGCCGATTCAGTCAAATCAGAAGTTTCCCGACCAAAATGCATTCGACACGATCGGCGAGCAGGTCTTCAAAGAGCAGGCCGCTCCTGGCTTTGCCTTTCTCGTCTGGTCGCATGGCAGCGTCGTTTTCGCCAAAGGATACGGCCTCGCCGACATCGCCTCTAAGACTCCCGTCACGCCCGACACCCGCTTTGCCGTAGGCTCCATCAGCAAGCAGTTCACCGCGGCGGCCATCCTGCTTCTAGCCCAGCAGAACAAGCTCTCGATCGACGACAAGCTCGCGAAATACGTCCCCGAGATGCCCAACTCCGACAAGATCACCCTCCGCATGCTCCTAAACCAGGATTCCGGCCTGCACAATTTTCCGAATACCCGCGAGCACGACTGGCCCATCTCGGGCGCGATCCCTCCCGATAAAATCATCGCCACCCTCAAGACCGACAAGCCCGACTTCGCGCCCGGCGAAAAATGGGAGTACAGCAACACCAACTACGCAGTGCTTGCTTATATCGTCTCTCGCGTCTCTGGAATCTCCTATCCTGATTTTCTCGCCCACAATATCTTCGCGCCGCTCGGCATGTCATCCTCAGGCAGCGGTTTCGCCGTGCAGACAAACATCGCCACTCCATACGAAGGAAGCCCAAATAACTTCCATCCCGCCTCACCGCCCATCAGCCTCGATCTCTTCTACGGAGCCGGGAGCGTCGTCTCGACCGCGCAGGATCTCGCGAAATGGGACGCGGCTCTGATGGCCGGCACGCTGCTCAACGCCGACTCGATGCACGGGTTGTGGACGAACGGCATGCTCCCGAACGGCCAGTCCACGAACTATGCGATGGGCTTCGTCGCTACCACCATCGGAGAGCATCGCGAGATCTGGCATAACGGCTATTCGCCAAAAGCCGGAGGCTACTGCTTCAATGCCATTTTCCCCGACGACAAACTCGCCGTCGTCGTTCTCTCCAACGCCTCGCAGGATACCTTCCGCGGCAAGCCCGAGCAGATCGTGAAGAGCGTCCTCGCACTCTACGATCCCCGCGTCTCCTCGCAAAATGGTGCCCCGGTCGCATCCTCAACACAGGACGATCCCGCCGTCCACGCTCTCGCCAAAAGGATGTGGGATCAGATGTCCTCGGGCAAAGTTGATCGCTCTCTGTTGAGTCCCGAGATGAACACAGCGCTGACTCCCCAGCTGCTCGACAGTGCCGCGCCGCAACTGCAGAGGCTCGGAGGGCTCACGAATCTCCGCCTGACCGAAAGGACCGCGATGAATGGCGGCACCCTCTACGTCTACGCGGCGCAGTTCACCAGCGGCACCCACAGCATCAGGATATTTATTACCGCCGACGGCAAAGTCGGCGGTTTCCGTGTGACGCCGTAGCTCATCGGTCTGAATCCTCGAAGAAAGGCGGCCATCCAATTCGCATGAGCCACGAAACGATCATCCGCCGGGAACTGCTCCGCGCGACGCGTAGGATCTCGCAGTGTATCGAGTGTTGATGTCAGAGAAATTTCTTTCGCTCCAGGCCAGCAGACCGGTCGTCACCAGCATCCCTGCCCGGTTGTGGGATACGTCGCCGAAGGCTCAGCTATTTTGCAGATCGAGGGTCGCGAGCCTCAATCACTGCCCACTGGCTCTGCCTTCCACGAGCCCGCCCAGACTGTCATCGCGCGCTTCGACAATGCCTCTCAGACCGAACCGCTCAAATTCATCGCGTATTACCTGCTCACCGCCGATGAGCCGCTGATCGAGATGCTGCCCGAAGCATAAGCGGCATGTTCACGCAGCGGTTAGACTATCCCTTTGCCGTTTGTGATGCGAGAAAGTCTGGAATTTGCCGTCGTATGGACCTTGGTAAAGCTTCTCGGCGCGATGCCTCGCCGCTTGGCGCGGGCGCTGGGAGCCGCTGTCGGTGCGCTTGCTTACGCGCTCCTCGGCCGCTTACGAAAAGTCGGCCTCACCAACCTCGAACTCGCCTTTCCCGAAAAATCTGCCCCTGAGCGCGAGCATACGCTGCGCCGCCTCTATCGCAACCTCGGATGGCTCCTGGCCGAGTTCTGCCGGATGCCCCGCTACACCCCGGAAAACACCCGCTCCTTCGCCCGCTACGAAGGCCTCGAAAATTATCTCGCGGCCCGCGACCGCGGCAAAGGCGTTCTAATTCTCACCGGACACCTCGGCGCATGGGAGCTCTCAAGCTACTACCACTCGCTCAAGGGGCATCCTATGAGCATGGTCATTCGCCGCCTCGACAACGCCCGCGTCGACAAGCTGGTCAACGACATCCGCTGCCTGCATGGCAACCGCGTCCTGCACAAGGACGACTTCGCGCGTGGCCTGCTCGCCGCCATGCGCCAGGGCGAAACCGTCGGCATCTTGATGGACACCAACATGACCCCGCCGCAAGGCTCCTTTGTGCCTTTCTTCGGACGCCTTGCCTGCACCGCATCCGGCATGGCGCGCGTCGCACTCAAGACAGGAGCAACTGTTCTTCCCGGATTCATGCTCTGGGAAGAGTCCGAGCAGAAATACATCCTTCACTTCGGAGAAGCGATCGACGTAACCTCAACCGGCAACGACGAACAGGACGTCCTCGACAACACCGCGCGATTCACCGCCGTCATGGAAAGCTGGATACGCCGCTACCCCGACCAATGGCTTTGGGTGCACCGCCGCTGGAAGACCCGTCCCGAAGGCGAGCCTCCGATCTACCGATGAGTTGCCAGTCTTGAGTTACCAGTCCCCAGTTGGCGAAGGATACCTCGACTGAACGAGAATGAAGTTTCACACTGGTGACTGGGGACTAACAACTGGGGACTTAGAACATGCGACTGATCCAACTCGCGGAGCTGTTGAAGGCGGACCTCAAAGGCGACACGCCCGAGAACGAGATATCCCGCGTCTCTAGCGCGAAGAGCGCCACCACCGATTCCATCGTCTTCGCTCAGGACGCCTCTACATTCCTGGAAGCTCTCGATTCCGCCGCTGCCGCTGTCATCGTCCCCACTACGATGGGTGAAGACGCCAATGTCATCAAGCCTCTCCTGCTCGTCAGGAATCCCCGCTTGGCCTTCGCCCGTGCCGCGCAATTGCTCTGCACCGAAGAAGCCCACCCCACCATCCACCCCACCGCCGTCGATCGATGGCTCGGCGCTTCTCGGCCGCCGCGTCAGTGTCGGCCCTCATGCAGTTATCGAGCACGACGCAAAAATCGGAGAGAGCTCTTCCATCGGTGCCGGCGCAGTCGTTGGCCACGGCGTCGTCATCGGACACGACTGCCGCATCTATCCACGCGTCGTCATCTATCCCGGAGTCGAACTCGGCGACCGCATCATCGTCCACGCCGGAGCAGTCCTCGGCTCCGACGGCTTCGGCTATGTCCGCGACGACTCGAGCGGCGAGTACACGCAATTCCCTCAGCAGGGCCGCCTCGTCATCGAAGACGACGTGGAGATCGGCGCCAACACCACCATCGATCGCGGAGCCCTCGACGAAACCCGCATCTCCCGTGGCGTAAAGATCGACAACCTCGTCCACATCGGCCACAACGTCGCCGTAGGCAAAGACGTGGTTATCGCCGCTCAGACCGGCATCTCCGGATCGAGCATCATCGGCGATAACGCCGTCGTCGGCGGACAAGTCGGCATCGGTGACCATGCCACCGTCGGCGAGCAGGTCATCCTCGGCTCCGGCTCCGGCGTCCTCACGCACAAAAAAGTTCACGGCCCCGGCGTCGTCTTCTGGGGACGCCCCGCCCGCCCGCTCCGCCAATACCTCAAGGAGCTTGCCACTCTCTCACGCCTCGCTCACCCGCCCGAAAAGCAAACACCGCCAGAGCCTGCGCCCAAAAAATCCGCGCAAAAAAAATCCGCGCGCAGGAAGCCCTCCGAGAAAGAGAAGCAGTAGCCATGGCCGTCATCGTCGTCGGAGGACACTCGCGCAGCATCGGCAAGACATCCGTCGTCGCCGGCCTCATCGCCCGCCTGCCCGAATTCCACTGGACCGCCTTCAAAATCACCCAGTACGGACACGGCTTCTGCACCGCCGACGGCGCACCCTGCGACTGCCAGACCGACGACCACACCATCGCCATCTCTGCCGAGCGCGACCCCGCCACCGGAACCGACAGCGCCCGCTTCCTCGCTGCAGGAGCGGTGAAGTCTCTCTGGGTCCGCACCCGCCAGGGCATGCTCGCCGAAGCCATGCCGCGCATCCGCAAAGAGCTCGCATCCGCCGAAAACGCCGGCGCCGGGCATGCCATTCTGGAATCGAACAGCGTCCTCCAGTTCCTTCGCCCCGACCTCTACCTCACCGTCCTCGACCACGCCACCGCCGATTTCAAAGACTCAGCCCGTCTATACCTTGACCGCGCCGACGCCATCCTGCTTCGCGAATCCGGTCTCAGGCTTGAGCCGCGCTGGACCGGTGTAGCCTCTCGCCTCTTCGAAGGCAAGCCCCGCTTTGTCATTTCTCCTCCCGATTACGTGACCGACGACGCTCACCACTTTCGTTCGGACGAAACTCACTTCGCGCCACATAGTTATTGCGCGCTGAACCCTCTCGTGAGTCCTATCCTCCGTGTGATACAACGTCTGCGTCCGAAAAGGACGCGCAAAACCCACGGGAGATATTCGAAATATGACTAGGAAATCAACCATCCTCGGCCTGCTGTTCGCTCTGGCCTTCTGTTCTCTGGCCGGCACGCTGGCAAAGGCTCAGGACCTGCCCGCCACGCCGCCCGTCAAGATGGGCCTCTGGGAATCAAGCATCACCAGCACGATTGGCGGCATCACAATCCCGCCGGACGTCGCAGCCAGGCTCCAGGCCATGGGAAGGCCGGTGCCGGGCATCACTCCGCACACCACCGTTACGCAGTCGTGCATGACGAAGGAAGAATGGGCCAAATCCATCGAGAAATGGAACAATAACGAAGCGAAGTGCACATACACGAATCGAGATTTCACTTCGCAAAAGTTCAGCTTCGATATGAGCTGTGCTTCAGAGCATGGCGGCGTATTTACCGGCCACTTCGAGATGCTGGTTGACGACGACGAGCACACTCACGGTACGGCACACATGAAGGGTGAAACGGGTCAGGCTGGTCAGCCCATGACGATTGACACTACCCTGAGCTCGCATTATCTCGGCGCCGACTGCGGCGACATAAAGCCCGGCGACGCCAAGATCGTCAAGAGCCAGTAATTGCCTGCAGAACTACGGTGCCCTTCTTCCCTTCGCGTTTGGCCGAAAAGGGGAAGCGATACCACATTCCAGAACGTCTGGAGCTGAACGCTGCAGTGCAGCGTCCGTTCTAATGGCTAGATGGCTGTCTTTATTTCGGAGTGTTCAGCGGCGCGAACGGCTCCCGCTCCATCGCCCCGTTCCGCCGCTTCACCAGAATCTCCACCTTGCCTTCCGCCTCTTCCAACTGCTTCTTGCATTCGGTGGAAAGCCGCATCCCCTCCTCGAAGATTTTCACCGAATCCTCGAGCGCTAGATCCCCCCGCTCCAGCTGAGCGACGATGGTCTCCAGTTGCTTCAGCGATTCCTCAAACGTTGCCAACGGCGGCTCCTTCAATCGATACACGTGGCGCAGTCTCAGCTTGTGGCTGCGACAGAACGCCCTCGATCACCTCAGCGGCGAGAGTGTACCGTCCAAACGGAGCGCTCACCTGCACGCCCTGCACCATCGACCGCGCCGCCGTCAGCATCTCCTGCGCGATCTTCACCCCTTCCGCCTTGGCCAGCTCCGGCGTTGACGCCGCCTGCATGCGCAGCAGAATCGTGTCCGGCACGCTCACTCGCAGATCGTTCTTCATGAACTCCGCATTGCGCAGACTGGTCAGCGGCCAGATTCCCGCGATCACCGGAATTCGAAACCCCTCAATCCGCTTCAAAAATGTCTCCAGTATCCGCAGATCAAACACCGGCTGCGTGATTGCATATTCTGCCCCGGCTTCCACCTTGTACGCGAACCGCCGAATCTCATTATCGACGTCCGGCACGCCCGGGTTCGCCGCGCAAGCAATCGTGAATCCCGTCGAAGCGCCAATCGGATTCCCGCCGATATCCAGCCCATGATTCAGCCGGTTCACAATGTTCACCAGCCCGATCGCATCCACGTCAAACACCGCCGTCGCATCGGGATAATTCCCCAGCTTCGGCGGATCGCCTGTCAGGCAGAGAATATTCTTCAGCCCGATCGACGACGCCCCCAGCAGATCGCTCTGAATGCTCAGCACATTGCGGTCCCGGCAGGTGTAGTGCAGAATCGTCTCGATCCCCGTCTTCTGCTGGATCTGAATGCACAGGCTCTGCGCGCTCATGCGCGCCGAAGCCCGCGGCGAGTCCGGAACATTAATCGCATGAACGCCGCGCTTCACCAGCAGCGCAGCGCCTTCCAGCTCCTTGGCAGCGTCGATCCCGCGCGGTGGAACAATCTCTACCATCGTGACGAACTCGCCCTCATGGATCAGCCGCCCGATCTTCGACCGCTGTTCAATTGGCGGTGGCGGAGTCTCCGTCACAATCGGCTCACGCGCCGTAACCGGCTTCGTTGTCTTCTGTGCTTCCACTGCGCGCAGCGCCGACTTCATCGCGCGGATATGGTTCGGCGTCGTCCCGCAACAGCCTCCGACAAACTGCGCTCCCGCCTTCAGAAACTTGCGCGCGAAGCTCGCCATGTACTCCGGCGAGCAGAGGTAGATATTGCGGCCATCCACCGCGCGCGGCATACCCGCATTGGGCATCGCCACGAGGGGCAGGCTTGTTGCCGCTGCCAGCCTTTCGAGCGCGGTCAGCACCGTTGCCGGACCCGTGCTGCAGTTCACTCCGATCGCGTCCACGCCCCACGCTGTCAGCCGCGCCGCCGCAACCTCGGGCGACGACCCATCCAGGCAGTTCGCCTCTTCATCCACCGTAATCAGCGCCAGCACCGGAAGCTCAGGCGCAACTTCGCGCGCGGCCCGAATCGCCTGCTCAGCCTCGTTCAGCGCAACTATGGTTTCGATGACAAGGAGATCGACCCCGACTCCGGGGCCGCCTGCCGCTAGCCCGCGGATCTGCTCCGCGAAGGCGGCGCGCGCCTCATCCAGCCCCGTCTTTCCCAGCGGCTCGAGATGTACTCCCAGCGGTCCAATAGACCCCGCTACCCATGCCTTGCCGGCCTGCTTCTCGTTGAGCTGGGCGACCGCCTGGCGCGCCAGCTTTGCTCCCGCTTCATTGATCTCGCAGGCTCGGTCCTGAAATCCATACCGCAGCAGGCGAAAGGCATTCGCGCCGAAGGTGTTCGTCTCAATCAACTCCGCGCCTGCCTGCAGATATTCCTCGTGCACCGAGCGGACAAGATCCGGCTGCGAAAGATTCAGCTCGTCGTAGCAGCGATTGATGAAGACGCCGCGTGCATAGAGAGTGGTACCCATCGCTCCATCGCAAAGAATGGTGCGGCCTGCAAACATCTGCTGTATGCGGTCGGTCATGAAAAGGGTGCCTTTCTAGCATGGTAAGTCACGCATCCCGCGATTGCCAGTATTGTGAGTCGCTTTGCTATACTTGGGTTTCCCACGTTTGGTGAGGTCTTGAGTTTTGAACAAAAGAAGTCCACTGATTTTCTGGCTTGTTCCCGTCCTGTTTCTGGCTGTTTCCCCTCTGCTCACTTCCTGCGGTAACAACTACTATTTCGCAGGCCGCAGCCTGCCTCCCAGCGGCGTTTTGAACCGCGTCCTGATTGCCGAGCAGAATCCGAGCATCCTTACCGAGGGAGCCCTGCCCTTCGTCGACGCCTACTACGACATCCGCCACGCTTACAACAATCCGGCGGTGACGTTTTCCATAGGCGGCTTCTCCGGCAAGCTTCCCCTGACCATTCAGAACATGCCTGAAGAGCAGGTCGGCGCGGTCTATTCCGTGGGCGACGGCAGCTTCACCATCGTCAATTACGCGACCGAAAAAACCGGCAGCTCTATCGGAATCTCCGCCGGCCTCGCTTCGAGTGTCTTCATCGATCGCCCGCGCAAGTATGTCTACGCTGCCAATGAGACGACGCACATCCTCTCCGCTGTCGATCTTCTGGCCAACAAGAGTTACCTGCTCAATCTGCCCAACGTCTACCGCGTTTCCGTGAACCCCGGCGGCACCATCGCGCTGGCCTTCGTGCAAAATTCAAAGCAGGCAGCGGGCACCTCCTCCTGCGTTGTTGCGAACCCCAGCGACAATCCTGCGCAGGACCCCAACGGAGTTCCTCCCGTCCCCTGTCCGGTTCCCAGCACCGCCGACTTCAGCGTCTACAGCATCGTGCATCTCGACGCGACACAGCAGGCCGCCGCCGCCAATAATCCCAACTACCTCGGCGCCCAGGACTGCGAACCGCAGAACCTGCCCCAATACTGCGTATTCCCCGTCAGCACCGGCCCTTCGGCCACCTTCGACCACCCCATCAAGGCAGTCTTCTCGCCTGACGGATCCACCGTCTACGTCCTGAATTGCGGACCCGAATGTGGCGGCACGACCGCCAGCCTCAGCGTCATCCCTGTTACTGCGGGTGCGCTGAACACAAACTCTGTGGGAGCAAGCGGCATCGCGCTCGTCGCTCAAAGCAACATCGCCATCCCCGGCGGCGCGACCAACGCCATATTCAATGGCAACACGATGTATATTGCCGGGCAGTGCTTTGCTGGACCCAACCTGACCTGCGCAACCAGCGGAACCGGCGACGGTCTCTTTCTCGGCCAGCTCACCGTGCTCAATACCTCGAGCGGGCAGATCACCGGCAACTACGCCATCAGCGACGGAACCCACAACAAGATGGTCTTCGGCGACGACAACTCGCTATGGGTCGGTTCGGCGCAATGCCAGGCGGGCGAGCATTACCAGCTTAACCAGTCGGGCACCAGCGTGCCCTACGGATGCCTGACCCTCTTCAACACCTCCAGCGGCTCCGTGCTCCTCGATGCCTACAAAGGAGACGCCACCGGGATCGCCGCAGTCACCGGCCTGCACAAGGTCTACACAGCCGAGGGTGGACAGGTCTACATCTACAACACGGCCGACGGCACTGAGCGCGATAACTCCAACGTGACGGTTCAGGGAACCGCTATCGACGTCGCCTACATGGACGCGACCAGCGATGGCGACAACACCGACTACTGAGCGTGGTTGAATAAAACGTTGTCGTCCTGAGCGCAGCACGCTGCGGCGTGCGAAGTCGAAGGATCTGCTTTCCCCTCAATCGCTGATCGTTATGGTTGACGCCGAACCTATCGCCGACATCCTCGCCATCGCTGCCCACCGCGACGACGTGGAGCAGACCTGCGGCGGCGCCCTGCTGAAGATGCGCTCACTCGGCCTGCGCACCGCTATCCTCGATCTCACCCGCGGAGAATCCGGCACTCGCGGAACCGCCGAGGAACGTGCCGCCGAGGCAAGTGAAGCTGCGCGCATCCTTGGCGTCGCATGGCGCGAAGCGCTCGACATCCCCGACGGCCGCGTCGAGAACACATACGAGAATCGCCTCAAGATTGTCGAGGTTCTGCGCCGGATCCGTCCGCGCGTCGTCATTCTCCCCTACGGATCAGGCCGCCACCCCGACCACTACACCACCGCCACGCTTGGCTACGAAGCCTGCTTCCTGAGCGGTCTCGCAAAGGTGGAAACCGGCGCGGCACCACACCGCCCCTACAAAATCGTTTACGCCAGCCTCTATGCCGACGTTCGCCCCAGCTTCGTTGTCGACATCACCAGCTTCATCGAGGATCGCCACCGTGCGCTCATGGCCTATCGTTCGCAATACGCAAACCAGCAGGCCGGCAGCGGCCTCTTCGTGCCCGAGGAAGAAATCCGCGAACGAACCTTCTCCGTCGCCCGGCACTATGGACTCCTCGCCGGAGTACGCTATGCCGAGCCCTTCGTACAGAAAGAGATCGGCCTCGTCGACGACCTCACCCTGATCCCCGTCCAATCCATGTAGTCCAGCCGATGTAGCCGGGTGCCCAGGTCTCGATCTTGGGACCTGGGTTCATTTCTCTCTACGCCACATGCACCGTCGTTCTGCTCGACGCGCTGGCCATCGTCCGCGTCGGCAGGTAGACGCGAACGCAGGCGCCCCGCAGATCTCCATCGTGGCTGTTCGAGATGCGGATGTACCCTCCGTGCTTTTGCACGATCCCGTTGCTCACCCATAGTCCCAGCCCGGTGCCGTTCTCGCCCTTGGTCGTGAAGAAGGGCTGGAAGAGGTTCTCGCCCGCATTCTCCGATATTCCCGGCCCGCTGTCCGTCACCTCCACCATCGTGCCCGATCCCCGCAGCTCCTGGGCCGACATCGGCTCAATCCGAATCCGAATCCGCCCGCCTTTGCCGGCTGCCTCAAGCGCATTCATAAAAATATTCGTGAAGACCTGCCGCAGCTCGGCTGGGAAGCCCTCGACAAAGTATTGTTCCGTGAAATGCTTGTCTACCACGACGCCCTGCTGTACCAGGCGTCGCTCCAGCAGCAACAGCACTCCCTCTGCCAGTTCCTTTAGATCGACCGGAATGGGGGCCTTCGGCTCGCGGTAGAGACTCAGAAGCGTGCGGCTGATCTGCATCGTGCGGCTCAGCTCTTGCTGTGCCAACTGGAGATACTCCACTCGCTTCACCGGATCGGGCTCGTTTTCGAGCAGGTAATGCGCATTCGCGACCGAATCCAGCGGGTTATGGATCTCATGGGCAATCGACGCAGCCAGACGTCCCGCCACCGCGAGCTTCTCTCCGGCAATCAGGGCAGCCTCCGTGCGCCGCACTTCAGTCACGTCGCGAAAGACCAGCACAATACCGCTCATCCCGCCGTCCTCTGCGCGAATCGGGGCAGCGCTATCGTCGATCACAAATTCTTTGCCATCCCGGGAAATGAGCGCGGTGTGATTGGCCAGGCCCACCACGGTCTGCAGCCGCTTCACCTTCTCCACAGGATTCTCCGCCACCTGTCGCGTCTCTTCGTTGATGATCCGGAAGACTTCGTTGAGCGGTCTCCCGATCGCCTCTTCCGCTGTCCAGCCGGTCAGCTCCTGCGCCACGGCATTCATGAACTCCACATTGCCGTCCTTGTCGCATGCGATCACCGCATCACCGATCGATTCGAGCGTGGTCTGCAGCCACTGCCGCCTCTCGTAAATCTCCTCCGCCTGTCGTGCCACTTCTTCAAGTGTCGCGTCATAGGTACGCGATACGCGCCGCAGGCGGTTGCTCATAAAAATTCCCGAGGAAAACTCCAACCACTACAGACGAAAGCAGAACGGCCATCAGCTCCCGCTGTTCGACGTGCTGCGCGGTCACGGAGCGCACCCTGCGCAGGTGACCTTCGGTTGCCAGCATCTCATCTACGGCGTCGCGCAGCTCATCCATCAACTGCTTTCCGCGCTGGTTCATGCGAGGATCGTTGACGACTGCCGGTTCCTTGTTCAACACGCCTTGGGCAAACCCCAGCCAGATCTGATAGCGGTCGCGCACATTCGCCAGGTGGCCCAGCTGCGTTGGGTTATCGGAGGTGAGGTCGTGCAGCGTCCTGAACTGTTTCGAAATCCGGTCGGAGGCCGCCTTGTACGGCCCGAGCATCGAATCATCGCCAGTCAGCTGGAATCCGCGCAGTCCCGTTTCCTGGTCGATGATGAGCTTTTCCAGCCGCAGCACCTCTTCTGATACATCATCGCTGTGGTCCATGGCGCGAAGCTCCGCGCTCGAGCGCGTGATTTGCCAGATGATGAACCCGGCAAGCACCAGTAACAGCAGGACAGGAAGAGCTAATGTCTGACGGAGAATGCGGTTGAACTCACGCAGATTCACCGAGAGCCTCCGTGCCGGTTTTACCTTGAGAAATGCTTAGCATCTGGCGGATTTTCGTAAGCAGCTCGGCAGGTCCCTCGCCCTTCAACACGGTGAAGTCGACCATCTGAACAACTTCCGCTGGAAGATTGACGTACGCCGAGAGCAGTAAAATCGGCACCTGCGGCCGTTGTTTGCGCATCGCCGCCGCCACCTGGCCGCCGTCCATTCCCGGCATGAAATAGTCCAGAATCACGCCTTCGACCGGCTCATCCAGGAAGAGATTCAGTCCGCTCGCGCCGTCCAGGGCAGTCAGCACCCGGTAGCCCTCGCGCTCCAGCACGGCTTTGCGAATCTGCAAACCAAGTGCTTCGTCATCGATACACAAAATCAGGGGATTGGCAGTCACAACTACTGTTTCTTCCATCGCCTTCAGACAATCCTGCACATTCATCGCACTTTAGTCGAGCGCTCTTTCTGGAACACGGCGGAAGTCGTGCGCGAAGCCATCTCTGCCTTGCCCTGTCGAGAAACAGGGGTCTCGCCAGCCGCTCCACTTGCCCGCTGCGAGACGAGTATAGCATCAGGCACACGCGCTAAAGAATTGACGTTATTGACCAAAATCGCGGCCCCCCGGCTCCCCCCGCGTCGTCACCGCCGGTATTCCGCCCCGTACAAATTCACAGTACGTTTGCATTCTCTTTGCCCGAGTGGGATACGCTGATGGCAATTGTGCATTTTCCCTTCAGTGTGGCGAATGCGCGTGAGGAAACAGGGTTGAGCCAGACAGTTTTTGTACTAGAAGACGACACAGATATCTCCCGCCTCGTTCAGCATCATCTCGAAGCCTCCGGCTTCGGTGTCCGCGTCTACGGGACCCCGACAAACCTTGTGCCTGACGCCGAGCGTCAGCCCCCCGCGCTCTTCCTACTCGACATCATGGTGCCCGGCGGCGATGGTCTCGATGTCTGCCGGCGTCTCCGCAATCATCCGGCCTTGAGCACCATCCCCATCATCTTTCTCACCGCGCGTGCCGGAGAAAACGAGCGCGTGCTGGGCCTCGAGCTTGGAGCCGACGACTATATCACCAAGCCCTTCGCCACCCGCGAACTTCTCGCCCGCGTCAAGGCGGTTCTGCGCCGCTTCGAGCGACCCACCACGCCTTCCACGATCACCTTCGAAGACGTGGCTATCGACGCCAGCGCCATGCAGTTGAAGGTCCGCGGCGAACTCACCACCACCACCGCGACTGAATTTCGCCTTCTCGACTACCTTGCCCGTCATCCCGGCCGCGTCTTCAGCCGAGATCATCTGCTTGACGCTGTCTGGGGAGATGCCCGCTTCGTCACGCCCCGCTCTGTCGATGTCTACGTGCGCCGTATCCGCGAAAAGATCGAGACCGACCCCGAAAACCCGCGCTATCTCAAGACCGTCCGCGGAGCCGGCTATCGCTTCGAAGTCCCCCGGCCGGCGTAAAGGGCAGGGAAGCAGCGATCAGGGCACAGGGATCAGCTATCCTAAGCCACTTGCTGGCTCGACTGGCTATACTCTTGGTGTTTGAAGGCCCTTGCACAAGGAAAGCTCACGCGAATCCCGTACTCCTGATGGCTAATCCCTAATGGCTAATGGCTCAGTTTCTGATCCCTGTTCCCTGAAATGACCGGCCGAGTATTCACCAAGCTCTTCTTCTCGTTCGTGCTGGTGCTGGCCATCGGCACCATTATTCTCGACTTCTCTCTCGAGCGCGTCGTCGAGGACTCGCTCCGCGATCAACTCGGCCAGTCGCTGGCCGGCAAGGCCCGCCTCCTCGCCAGCGAAGCAGACATCGGCAAGCCGGTTGAGCTCAGGCAACTCGCAGTACGCGGCGAACACGATGCCGGGGCCGAGGTTGCCTTCTTCGCTCGGGACGGCGCGATTCTTGCCAGTTCCCAGGCCGTAGACGAACGGGGCGAAGCCCCTCCGGAAGTACGCCGCGCGCTCTCCGACGCGCGCCATGTCGGTCAATCTGTGCGGGGAGACAATCTGTATGTCGCCGTCGCCGGAGACGGCCTCATCGTCCGTCTTGCCGCATCCGTGGCCGGCATCCACGCCACCATGCATGTCCTGCGCCGCGACATGCTGCTCGTCTCGCTTTTCGCGATGGGGTTGGCCACGCTCGTCGCCGCTTTCCTCGCGCATCGTGGATCCGCCCGTCTTGCCCGCATTGTCACCTTCGCCAACCGCATCGCCGCCGGAGATTTTGCCGCCCGTGTCGAAGAAGGCCCTCTCGACGAAATCTCCGGTGTCGCGCACGCGCTCGATGCCACCGCGGCCCGTCTTGAAGAGAGCTTCCGCGCCCTTGAAACCAAGCAGCGCGAGCTGACGGCGCTCCTCGACAGCATGCAGGAAGCCGTCATCGCCGTCGACGCGGCAGGCCGCATCGGCTGGTCAAACTCCGTCATGCAGCGCATCGCTCCAGGAGCCATGCGCCCCGGCCAGGCGCTCGTCCACGCCGTGCGCGATCCTGAAGTGCTTGCCTGTGTCGAAACCGCCCTCCACGACCGCGAGCCCCGTTCCGGAAAGGCGACCTCCGTCACGCCCACCCGCGTCTTCGAAGTCAATGCCGCGCCCACCCCCGGCGGGGGAGCCGTCGCCGTTCTGCACGATGTAACCGAGATCGAGCGCGCCGAGAAGACACGCCGCGACTTCATCGCAAATGTCTCCCACGAACTGCGCACCCCCCTGACCTCGATCTCCGGCTATGTCGAAACCCTGCTGGAAGACACGCTGGAGATTCCCAATCATGCGCGCGAATTCCTCGCCACCATCCTCAAGAACGCCAACCGCATGACCCGTCTCACCGAAGACCTGCTCGCCCTTGCCAGCGTCGAATCTGGAGACTACAAGGTCAAGCTGCAATCCGTCTCCGCTTCGACCCTCGTCCACGACGCCATCGAGTCCCTCACCGGCATGGTCCTGGATTCCGACGTCACCCTCGAATCGGCCGGCGTAACCGATGCACTTGTATTCGCCGACGAAGACGCTCTCACCCAGGTCTTCGGCAATCTCGTCGAGAACGCCATGAAGTACGGAAAGAGCGGCCGCCGAGTCCTCGTTGGCGCCCGCGAGCTCGATGGCTGTGTCGAGTTCTCCGTTCAGGATTTCGGCCCCGGCATTGGTTCCGAACATCTCAGCCGCATCTTCGAGCGCTTTTACCGGGTCGATAAGGCCCGCTCGCGCGAGTCCGGAGGCACCGGCCTCGGCCTCGCCATCGCCAAGCACATCGTTCTCGCTCACGGAGGAGCCATCCGGGTTGAGAGCGAGCTCGGTTCCGGTGCGACCTTCATCTTCACCCTGCCCCTGGTATCGGCTGCGGTACCCATCGATGAAAGGCCTGAGCGCCAGCAGGATGTCAGGAATCAATAAGGCCATTCTGACTGTCCCAGGTGACAGTATCGTTCCCCGATAAAAGCAGGAAATATATACGCAATTGAGCAGAGTACAAGCCAGGCAGAAATGGGCCGGAGGATGCACACTCTCCGGCCCGATTTTTTGCCTGCCGCGAGATCTGTTCGTCTTGGCAGGCTCGGTTTGAACTTGTTGCCGACGGAAAATCTACGCACCGGCGCGGTTTCCTGATGGCCGAGGGTAATCTTACATAAACAATTCATTGCACGCCGTTTATTGTGACAAACTCGGGACGGTTTGTTGCCCTTTTCATCGTCTCGTAAACCGGCTGTAACAATCACCGCCGAAAATTCACCCCAGATTCCACCACGGGGGAACGTCTGTGAGAAAGAGCATGTTTTTGGCTGCGGCACTTATCGCGTGCGCAGCGTCCCAGGGTCTGGCGCAAAAGTTGAACGCTGCAGGAGCCACCTTCCCATATCCCATCTACTCCAAATGGTTCAGCGAATACAGCGCCCAGCATCCCGGGGTTCAGATCAACTATCAGTCCATCGGCTCCGGTGGCGGCATCCGCCAGGTAACCGCCGGGACGGTCGACTTTGGCGCGAGCGACGGTCCCATGACCGACGAGCAGCTTGCCCAGTCCAAGGTCAAGATCGTCCATATCCCCACCGTCCTCGGCGCGGTTGTGCCCATTTATAACCTGCCCGGCGTCAATACTGAGTTGAAGTTTTCGCCCGACGTGCTGGCCGACATCTACCTCGGCAAGATCACCACCTGGAATGATGGACGCATCGCCAAGGACAACCCTGGCGTTAACCTTCCCGGCGCGAGGATCAATGTCGTGCACCGTTCCGACGGCAGCGGCACAACCTACATCTTCACCGACTACCTCTCCAAGGTCAGTCCTGAGTGGAAGAGCAACGTCGGAAAGAATACGGCCGTTCCCTGGCCCGTCGGCATCGGCGCGAAAGGCAATGAAGGTGTCGCCGGCATGGTTCGCCAGCTTCCCGGCACCATCGGATACGTGGAGCTCATCTACGCGCTCCAGAACAAGATCCCCTTCGGCCTCATTAAGAACGCCGCCGGCAACTGGGTCAAGGCCAGCATCGATGGCGTGACCGAAGCCGCCGCCAGCGTCAAGAGTATGCCCGCCGACTTCCGCGTCTCGATTACCAACGCTCCCGGCGCGCATGCCTATCCTATCTCCAGCTTCACCTGGCTGCTCATCCCCAACCCAGCTGTGAACGCCGCCAACGGCGCAGTCATCAAGGAATTCCTCAACTGGATGCTCGATCACGGCGAATCTGAAGTCAGCTCCCTCTACTATGCTCCGCTGCCCAAGTCGGTTGCGGACAAGGTTCGCGCCACGGTTGCGCAATTGAAATAGCGGCAACGGTCCAGCTAAGGGCGCGCTTGCTCCAAGCGGGCGCGCCATCACTTTTTCCACAACCTGCCCCGCCCTTCCCCTGAACGCCTCGATTGCAACAAGATTTTGGCCGTCCTTACGTCTTATTTTTCAATGCGTTTAACGGTCCTTTTATTTTTGGTGTTTAGGGTGGATACTGGTGAACCTCAAGATTCAGGATTCTCGCGTGCCCGGACCCTTCGAATCGCCTTCTCCGGCAACTCAAACCCCGAGCAGTCCCCCCCAGCCGAAGAGCCCTCGGCGATCCGCAGATTCCTGCAATCCAGGGGCAGCTCGGCCATCGCCGACACCGGCTTCCGTTGGCTGATGATTCTGTGCGCTTTCAGTATCTTCGCGATCGTGGCCCTCATCGCGGGCGAATTAGTCTATCGCTCGCAGATCACCATCTCGAAGTTCGGCATCAAGTTCTTCTTCGGTTCCGCATGGGACCCGGTAAACAACAATTTCGGCGCCCTTCCCTTCATCTACGGAACCCTGGTTTCGTCCATCATCGGTCTCATCATCGCCGTGCCCCTCGCTGTCGGCGTCGCGATTTTCATCACGGAAATGTGCCCGCGCGCGCTGCGTGGCTTCCTCTCCTTTCTTACCGAGCTGCTCGCCGCTATTCCCAGCGTCGTGTACGGCCTCTGGGCCGTCTTCGTACTCGTTCCTCTTCTGCGCGTGTACATCAATCCCATACTCATGAAGTTCTTAGGCTGGACAGGCCTCTTCGCGGAGCCTAATTTCGGCCTCGGCATGATGGCCGCCGGGGTAATCCTCGCCATCATGATCCTGCCCATCATCTCCTCGCTCACCCGTGAGGTCATGTCCGCGGTCCCGAATACGCAGCGCGAGGCCGTGCTCGCCCTCGGCGCCACACGCTGGGAGATGATCCGTACGGGCGTCCTGCGCAATGCCCGCATTGGTATCGTCGGCTCCATCATTCTCGGTCTCGGCCGCGCCCTCGGCGAAACTATGGCTGTCACCATGGTGATCGGCAACACTCCGCAGATGCTCAAGAACCTGCTCGCGCCCGGCTACACCATGGCCAGCGTCATCGCCAACGAGTTCAGCGAAGCCTCCGACGATACCTACAGGAGCGCCCTTATCGAAATCGGGCTGGCGCTGTTCCTCGTCACCATCGTGGTCAACGCACTCGCCCGTCTTCTCGTCTGGGCGGTCACCCGCGGAGCCCCGCCGAGGACGGCATAGGAGCGATCATGGCTGTTCAGTACAAAACAAGCAGCTGGAATCGTCTGCAGCGTGCCGCGTCCAATCATCTCGCCACCGGCCTGGCGGTGCTGAGCACGATTCTGGTCATCGCGCCCCTCGTCGCCATCTTTATTTATCTGCTTTATATGGGCGCGCACTCGCTCAATCTCGCCTTCTTCACCCAAATTCCCAAGCCGGTCGGCGAAACCGGAGGCGGCATGGCCAATGCCATCGTCGGCTCCGCCGTCGTTCTTGCTGTGGGCAGCGTCCTCGGGATACCCATCGGCATTGCCGCCGGCATCTTTCTCGCCGAATTCGGACAGGGCGGCAAGCTGGCCAACATCGTTCGCTTCACCGCCGATGTCCTGAATGGAGTTCCGTCTATTGTCATGGGCATCGCCGTGTACTCCCTCATCGTTGTGCCGCAGCAACATTTCTCCGCCTTCGCCGGAGGCGTCGCCCTCGGCATCATGATGATCCCCACCATCACCCGCACCACAGAGGAAATGCTCCTCATGGTGCCCCACTCAGTCCGTGAGGCCGCTCTCGGCCTCGGCGTGCCCAACTGGCGCTCGGTGATTTCGATCACCCTGCGCACCGCCACGCCCGGCGTCATTACCGGATGCATGCTGGCCTTCGCCCGCGTCGCCGGAGAAACAGCGCCCCTTCTCTTCACCGCGTTGGGCAACAGTTTCTGGAGTGTCAGCCTCAATCAGCCGATCGCGGCCCTGCCGCTGCAGATATACGTCTATGCTCTTTCTCCCTTCGACGAATGGCATCGTCTCGCTTGGGCGGGCGCGCTGGTATTGATTGTCTTGATCGTTGTCTCGGTTTCTCTTGTGCGCTATGTGACCACGCGCGGTGTCTTGAAAGGGGCGAATTAAGTGGGAGTCGGAATTCAGGTAACGAATCTGAACGCATGGTATGGCACAAACCATGCCCTGATGGATATCAATCTGCCTATCCCCGCTAACGAGGCGACGGCGCTCATCGGCCCATCCGGTTGCGGCAAGTCCACATTCGTTCGCTGCCTCAACCGCATGCACGAAACCAATCCCGTCGCGCGCGTCGTCGGCTCGGTGCGGATGGGCGATATCGACATATACAAGGATGTAACGCCCGTAGAGGTTCGCCGCCGCATCGGCATGGTCTTTCAGCGCCCGAATCCTTTCCCGACCATGTCCATCTACGACAACGTCGCCTCTGGCCTGCGCCTCAACGGCTTCAGCAACCGCCGCGTTCTGGATGAGGTCGTTGAGCGCTCGCTCAAGAGCGCCGCACTCTGGGACGAAGTCAAAGCCGACCTCAAAAAGAAATCCGGAGCCAGTCTCTCCGGCGGCCAGCAGCAGCGCCTCTGCATCGCCCGCGCTCTCGCCGTCGATCCCGAAGTGCTGCTCATGGACGAGCCCGCCTCCGCGCTCGATCCCGTCTCCACCGCCAAGATCGAAGACCTGATCTTTCAGTTGAAATCGCAGTACACCATCGTCATCGTCACCCACAACATGCAGCAGGCCGCGCGCGTTGCCGAGCGCACCGGATTCTTCCTGAACGGAAAACTTATCGAGTTTGATTCGACTCACAAGATATTCACAAATCCAAGTGACAAGAGAACGGAAGATTACATCACAGGTAGGTTTGGATAAGGCGGTTACTTTTGTCCGCCCGCGTCTTGTTTAGCTAGGGTCCCAGGCGGACGCAGTGTTGGTGGCAAGCAGACCGAAGGTTATATAACAGGTAGGGTTCAGATGACGAGAATTCGGTTTCAGCGCAGCTTGGACGACCTGAAAGAAAAGCTCCTGGTGATGGCCGGCACGGCCGAGCAGTCCATCCAGCGCGCCGTCGAGGCCTATCGCACTCGCGACCTCTCCATCTGTGATCTCGTCGATCACGGAGAGCTTGCCATCAACCGCTTCGAGCGCGAAATCGATCAGATGGCCCTCGACCTTCTCGCCATGGAGCAACCCATGGCCATCGATCTCCGCTTCATCCTCGCCGTCATCAAGATCAACGCGGACCTCGAGCGCGTCGGTGACGCCGCCACCAGCATCAGCGACCGCGTCCGCGAGCTTGAAGCCTTTCCCGTAGCCGAGCTCCCCGTCGACACGCCAAAGATGGCCAGCCTCGCCGCAGCCATGGTGCGCAAGTCTCTCCAGGCCTTTATCGAAGCCGACGCCGCCCTCGCCGAATCGGTCCTCTCCATGGACGACAACGTCGACAAGATGAACGAGAACGCCTACTTCATTCTCCTCAATGTGATGAAGACCGAGCCGCAACATGCTCCGCAGGCCCTCACCGCGCTGATGATCTCGCGCAGCCTTGAGCGCGTGGCCGACCACGCCACCAACATCGCCGAAGACGTAATCTTCTGGGTGCGCGGAGCCGATGTCCGCCACCACATGCACGAAAACGAAAGTAAGCCCGCCTGATACCGCCCACTCGCCCCATCGGTCATTTCGCCATCACTCGTCTGTTCGCACGCTACGCCCCGGCCTGCCGTCTGATCTGGCGCGATTGAGCCGCAGCGTCTCGACTCCGCCCCCTCGACTATGCGTTCGATCTCGCTGTAGCATTCAGAGTCGAAATTCTCGCGACACGAGGAACCGCCACCTGTGACGAAACTCGCCCGCTTTTTCCTCTTCGCGCTGTCAGCGCCTGCCCTCGCACAATCCTCCCTCGCGCCGCTGCCCTCAATTCCCGAATTCCCCCTCTACCCCGGCTCACAGCCCGTCATCTCCCGCGACAGCAACCCGCTGCATCCTTTCTCCGTCGTTGGACCCCGAGGTACCATCCTCGGCTCGCAGGACGGCTCCTTCGAAGCCTGGCTCTTTCCCTGGAAGATCCTCACCAACATGCACATCTCCGCCGAGATGAAGGACTATCCCGTCCCCATCGACGTGAACACCCAGGCCGCGTCGATCGACGTCCGTCCCGGCTCGACGACCATCACCTTCTCGCACGCCAACTTTACCGTTCGCGAAATCATCACTGCGCCACGCAATGTCCCCGATGGCGCCGGAGCCCTCGTCTTCTACCAGATTGAAGCCGTCCGCCCCATGGACCTCACCTTCAGCTTCACGCCGGTCATGATGCGCATGTGGCCCGCACCCTCCGCCGGCCCGCCGTCGCCAGAGTGGGTCAAAACCGGCGCCGCCAGCGGTTTCTACATCCTTCATCTCAATTTTCCCGACCACGCCGCCGGCATCGCTATGCCTACCGCCGAGCCCGGCATCATGCAGCCCTATCAGGAGCTCGCCCGCGTCTACCCGCTGCAGTTCGTCCTGCACTTCGATCCGGCCCGTGACACCCACACGCTCTTCCCACTGCTCCTCACTGTAGGCGACACGCCCGCCAGCGCCACCCGCGACGCCCTCTACCAGCAGCTCTCGAAGCTCGACAGCTCTGCCCGCTCCATTTACGAAGAGCAGCAGAAATACGCGAACGATTTCCTCACCACGAATCTCTCCATCGACACCCCGGACCCGCAACTCAATGCCGCCTTCAAGTGGTCCGAAGTTTCCATCGACCAGCTCCGCGTCCAGACCACTCCCTCTCACGACGAAGAAGCCCTCACCGCCGGCTTCGTCGGTTCAGGGGACTCCACACGCCCTGGCTTCGGCTGGTTCTTCGGACGCGACGCCCTGTGGACCCTCTACGCCGTCAACAGCTACGGCGATTACAACGTCACCCGCCACGAGATCGAGTTCCTTATCAAGCGCCAGCGCGCCGACGGCAAGATCATGCACGAGTGGTCGCAGACCGCCGACCTCGTCGACTGGAAGAGCCTGCCCTACGAATACGCCGCCGCCGACGCCACGCTGCTCTTTCCCATGGCCCTCAACGACTACCTTCGCATCAGCGGCGACCAGGCCTTCATCACGACCCACTGGGACTCCATCGCCCGCGCCTGGAACTTCGTGACCACCCACGACTCCGACGGAGACGGCATCTACGACAACTCACAGGGTACCGGCTGGGTCGAATCCTGGGTGCCCAGCATGCCGCACCAGGAAGTTTACATGGCCGTCCTCGATGAGCAGGCCAGCGTCGCCTTCGCCAATCTCGCCCGCGCCACCGGCCACGCCGACCTCGCTACCGCCGCCGAAGCCCGCGCCGCGCACATCCGCGCCCAAATCGAAAAGGAGTACTTCCACTCCGACTTCTATTCCTTCAGCTGGAACACCAACAACACTACCGACGACACCGCCACCATCTTCCCCTCTGTCGCCTGGTGGGACGGCACCTACTCACTCGACCACCCGCAACCCATGTTCAACCGATGGGCCTCCAGTGAATTCTCCACCGACTGGGGAACCCGCATCGTCAGCGATCACACCAGTTTCTACGACCCCATCAGCTACCACCAGGGCACCGTCTGGCCGCTCTACACCGGATGGGTTTCTCTCGCCGAATACCGCGCCGGACGCCCGCTCTCTGCCTACGCGCATTTGCGCCAGAATGCCGATCTCATCTGGTCACAAGACCTCGGCAACGCGACCGAACTCCTCTCCGGCCAATACTTCCAGCCCCTCGGCCGCAGCACCGCGCATCAGCTCTGGTCCGCCGCCATGATCATCTCGCCAGTACTGCGCGGCCTCTTCGGCCTTGAATGGAACGCCGCGGTCGATGACACCGCCGTAAACGAGCTCACCGTCACGCCGCATCTTCCCGCCGACTGGGACTACGCCAAGCTCTCCAATATCCCTGTGGGCAAGAATCGCCTTGACCTAGAGATCAAGCGTGAGAACGGCATGCTGACCGTCCGTCCCACGTATCACGCCGCAAAGATTTACCTAAAATCGCGCAGTCAGGTAGAAGGGAAGTTCTCGAACGGAATCCTCCAACTCACGCTTCCCGCCGTCGAAGTCGGCCTCACCGAGAATCTCCCTGAAGCCGGATCCGCCACGCAGCAGATGAAAGTCCTCGACCAGCAATCCACGCCGAACTCGCTCACCCTGCGCCTGTCCGCGTCCGCCGGCAGCGACGCAATCCCTCTGGCTGCGCATCAACCAGCCACAAACATCCCTCCACGCGACGGGAGTCACCCTCCCCGACGCCAAAACTGCCACTGCAGAAGTTACAAATAGAATTTTCCGGGAGCCCCTCTGGCTCCGGCTACGTCGAGAAAGAAATATCCTTCAACTGGTAAAGACGCGACACCGCATCACTGCTTGTCGCCCGATTTCTCCAGCCTCACATTTGCCAACCGAAGCGGCTTCTGCCCGTAATTCTCGATCTCCAGCTCACCCTTCTTGTTGAACTTGATCTTGCAGATGGGAGCCAGCGTCCCGGTGCCCTTGCCCGTGCTGTCGACATTCAGCACAATAATCCCGAACGGATACGTCGTCGAACGCCCGCTGTTATAAACCTCCCAGAACCGCATCGGGCGATCCGTCACCATCACAATATGCAAGCCGCCGCCCTGCGTCGGCCTGAACCGCGCAAAGCGAAACGCATTCCCCACAAACCCCGTAGGAGACACGCGCCCCACATCCTTCGTCTTGTCGAAGGCCTTCACCAGGGCATCGGGTCCATTTTCCTTGAGCGTGTTCAGAAAATCTTTGGCCTGATCGTCGGTCGTCCACTGATTGATATAAACCGTGAATCCGAAACTCTTGCCCGCCGCCACGCCGGCCTGTCCAAACGCCGTCCCGGCAAACTGCAACGGCAGCGCAAAGCCCGGCCCCGCGTCGGGTGCCGCGGTCTGCGCCATCAGGGTGGCCGCCGCGCACACCGCAACCGCCAGCGCGACAAAGATCCCTCTAAGCATTTTCAGTCTCATCTTTTCCCCCTTCGCCGAATCATCCGTCCACGCAAACCAACGGCAAGGCGACTCACGGTCATCGCTGGCCCGATGCAAGCCTATCCGCCGTCAGATGAAGCGTCAACAGCCCCAGCCGACACAATCGGGTGCCTCCGGACCTACTTCGCCGCCTGCATCTCCCGGCTCACCCGCTCCACCTCGCCGAAGACCCGCAGCAGGTTCCCGCCAAGAATCTTCCGGCAATCTTCCGCCGAATAGCCACGTGCCAACAGAGCCGCGGTAATCTTCGGCAGGTCGGCTGCCGAGTCGATACCCTCGGGAAGCTGCCCGCTCACTCCGTCGAAGTCCGACCCGAGCCCGACGTGATCGACTCCCGCGACCTTGGCGATATGGTCGATGTGGTCGATCAGTGCGCTCAACGGCGGACGGGGAATCTTGTCCGCATACTGCCGCTGCAGCTTTTCCAGATCGCCGTAGGTTACCTGCTTGCCTTCGGCCTTGAACTTCGCCTTCAGCTCCTCGGTCGCCTTGGCCACCTCGGGCTGCTGCGCAATCGACGCATCTCGATACGCCTGGCTGATGAACGCCGAGTAGTAGTTAACCTGCACCACGCCGCCATTCTTGGCCACCGCCTTCAGCATTTCATCGGTCATGTTGCGGGGAGCATTCGTAAGCGCCCGCGCCGACGAGTGCGAAGCGATCACCGGAGCCTTCGTCGTCTTGATCGCCGCCCAGAACGTGTCATCGGCAACGTGCGAGATATCCACCATCATGCCGAGCCGGTTCATCTCCAGCACCACGTCCTTGCCGAATGGAGTCAGCCCATCGGGAGTGTGCGGCACGCCCGGCTTGCCCTCATCGCCCGACGAATTGGCCCAGTCCAGCGAGTTCGACCACGTCAGCGTCATGTACCGCACGCCGAGCCGGTAATAGTCACGCAGCAGCCCGAGCGAGTCATCGATGGAGTGCCCCCCCTCGATGCCCATCAGTGCCGCCAGCTTGTGCTCGCGGTGCGCAGCTTCGATATCTGCGGGCGAGAACGCCATCTGCATCCGGTCGGGATGCTTCGCCGCCTGCTGATACACGGCATCGATCAGGTCGAGAGTCCGCTTGGCGTAGTGCCCCTTGTACAAATCCGGCTCAACCCAGATCGAAAAAAACTCCGCGCCAAGATTGCCCTTCTCGGCTGAGTCCAGGTTCAGGTTGCCGCCATTGAGCGGATCGGCCAGATCGTAATTCTCGTCGACCAGCCGCTGCGTTGTGTCGGCATGCGTGTCGATAACAATCGCGGAGTTGTGCACTGCTTCAGCGGTCTTGGGATTCACAGGAGTGTTCTGCGCAACGAGAGTCGTAGTGGCGGCAAGCAGGAAAGCGAATAGAGTCTTCATGAGCGTGGTGGGATTGTAACAGTCCCACCATGCTCAACCAATACAGCGTGAACCGGTTCAAGCCGCTCCCGCCGTGGCCACCTGGTAGTGATCAATTTCAATTGCTTTGTATCAGAGACGGCTTCACTGGCTGCGGAAAATGCAGTTTTGTATCAGAGCATGCTTCAGCCATGCCAGAAAGCTTGAAATCAATCGGGCTTTAGCCCCTGCGGGGATTTCTTCTCACAAATTGATCCACGCAGCCTGGAACCTAGCTGCGCGAAACGCCATTACTTCGTTTCCGTTTCCCAGCTTGTGACCGGCGCAATCGTCGTCATCCGATCATCCCGTCGCTTCACGCTTGCGCGCAGATAATCGCGATTCATAATCGCGATCACCTCCAGCGGAATCTCCTTCGGACACACGCCCGTACACTCGCCGATGTTCGTGCAGCTCCCGAACGACTCCGCATTCATCTGCGCCACCATGCCCAGCGCCCGCCGATCCTGCTCGGCCTTGCCCTGCGGCAGCACGCTAAGATGAGCGATCTTCGCCCCCGTGAACAACGCCGCTGAAGCGTTAGGGCACGCTGCCACGCACGCCCCGCATCCGATGCACGCCGCAGCATCCATCGCCCGGTCAGCGATCTCCTTGCCGACCGGAATCGTATTCCCGTCAGGCGCATTTCCGGTCGAGACGGAGACATACCCGCCCGCCGCAATAATTCTGTCGAAGGCCCGCCGGTCGACCACCAGGTCCTTCATGGCGGGGAAAGCCCCGGCCCTCCACGGCTCGATCACCAGCTCCTGCCCATCCTTGAAGTGCCGCATGGTCAGCTGGCACACCGTGGTGGCCCGCTCCGGCCCGTGGGCCACGCCATTGATCATGAATCCGCACGAGCCGCAGATGCCCTCGCGGCAGTCATGCTCGAAGGCCACCGGCTCCACGCCTTTTTCGATCAGCGTTTCGTTCAGCACGTCCAGGCACTCCAGCATCGACATCTCGGGATTCACATCATCCATGGCATAGGTGACAAATGCGCCCTTATCGCGCGGACCCTTTTGCCGCCAGACCTTCAGCGTAAGCTTCATTACTTGTAGCTCCTCTGGCTGGGATGAACATAGTGGAACTCCAGCGGCTCTTTCGTCAGCTCAGGAGAATTACCCAACCCTCGATATCCCCACGCCGCGACGTAAGAATAGTCTTCGTCGTCGCGCTGCGCTTCGCCTTCCGGTGTCTGATACTCCTCGCGAAAGTGGCCGCCGCAGGATTCGTTGCGCTCGCGGGCATCGATACACATCAGCTCTCCCAGCTCGAAGAAATCCGCGACGCGCCCGGCCTTTTCCAGGCTCTGGTTGATATCGTCTCCGCTGCCCGGAACGTTCACGTTCTGCCAGTACTCCTCGCGCAGCGCGCGAATCTGCCCAATCGCCGATTCAAGCCCCGCGGCCGTCCTTGACATGCCGCAGTAGTCCCACATGATCTTCCCCAGCTCGCGATGAAATGAATCGACCGTCCGCTTGCCTCTGATCGAGAGCAGCTTGTCCGTCATCTGCTGGACTGAGGAAACTGCATTCTGAGCCTCGGCATGGCTCGCGTCCACCTTGGCGAACTTATTCGTCGCAAGATAATTGCCCACCGTATACGGAATCACGAAGTACCCATCCGACAGGCCCTGCATCAGCGCGCTCGCGCCAAGCCGATTCGCGCCGTGATCCGAGAAGTTCGCCTCTCCAATCACGAACAGCCCCGGAATAGTGCTCTGCAGGTTGTAATCCACCCACAGCCCCCCCATCGTGTAGTGAATGGCAGGATAAATGCGCATCGGCACCTTGTAGGGGTCCTCATCCGTAATGCGCTGATACATGTCGAAGAGGTTGCCATAGCGCTCTTGAATCACATGCCTGCCTAGGCGCGCAATCGCGTCCGAGAAGTCCAGATACACGCCCAGTCCGGTCTCGCCAACTCCGCGGCCTTCATCGCAAACCGCCTTCGCGTTGCGCGAAGCCACGTCGCGAGGTACGAGATTGCCGAAGCTCGGATAGCGCCGTTCGAGATAGTAGTCGCGCTCGTTCTCGGGAATCTGGCTGGGCGGTCGCTTGTCGCCCTTCGTTTTCGGCACCCAGATGCGCCCATCGTTGCGCAGCGACTCGCTCATGAGCGTCAGCTTTGATTGGTAGTCGCCCGATACCGGAATGCACGTCGGGTGAATCTGCGTGAAGCAGGGATTCGCAAACAGCGCTCCCCGCTTGTAAGCCCGCCACGTCGCCGTAACGTTGGAACCCTTGGCATTGGTCGAGAGGTAGTAGACGTTCCCATATCCGCCAGTGCCCAGGATCACGGCATCGGCGATGTGCGTAGCGATCTCGCCCGTCACCAGGTTGCGTGTCACAATCCCGCGAGCCTGTCCGTCAATCACCACCACGTCCAGCATTTCCATTCGCGGATACATCGTTACCGTGCCCGCATGAATCTGCCGCTCCAGCGCCTGATATGCGCCCAGCAGCAGTTGCTGTCCTGTCTGTCCGCGCGCGTAGAAGGTTCTCGAAACCTGCGCCCCGCCGAACGACCGGTTCGTCAACGCCCCGCCGTATTCGCGGGCAAACGGAACGCCCTGCGCCACGCACTGATCGATGATGTGTACGCTGATCTCGGCGAGCCGGTAGACATTCGCCTCGCGCGCGCGAAAATCGCCGCCCTTCACCGTGTCATAGAAGAGGCGATACACGCTGTCGCCGTCGTTCTGATAGTTCTTGGCCGCGTTGATGCCGCCCTGTGCAGCAATCGAGTGAGCCCGGCGTGGCGAATCCTGAAAACAGAAGCACTTCACGTTGTACCCAAGCTCGCCCAGAGTCGCCGACGCCGACGCGCCTGCCAGCCCCGATCCCACAACGATGATCGTATGCTTGCGCTTGTTCGCCGGATTGACCAGCTTCAGATCGAAGCGCGTCTTTTCCCACGCCTTTTCAATCGGACCGGAAGGAGTTTTCGAGTCTAATGTCATTTATTTCACGAGCCCCAACAGAACGCTGATCGGGATAGAAATGTATCCGAGCACAATAACGACGGCGATCCAGATCGCCGCACTCTTGAGCAGCGGCGTATAGCGCGGATGACTGATCCCGACCGACTGAAACATGCTCCAGATGCCGTGTCGCAGATGCAGGCCCAGCAGGCAGATCGCGAAGATATACCAGGCCGAAACCCACCACACCTGAAATCCCGCCACAACGTTGTGATACACATCGCCTTCGATATAGGCCGCATTGGGATTGATGATGCCCGCCGTCAGGTGCAGCAGATGAAAGATGACGAAGGCCAGAACGATCGGCCCCGACCAGTACATCGTTCTTGACGCATAAGAGGAATTGATCGCCTCCTTGCGCGAGTACCCGACCGGCCGCGCCTTCTTGTTGCGCAGCGCCAGTTGGACCGTCGCAGTAATGTGCAGCACCACAGCCGTGAGCAGCACGATGCGCTCCGCCCACAGAATCTCTCCCAGAGAATGCAGAAAATGACCATAGGCATTGAGCCGCTGGGGACCATCAAAGACCTGCAGATTCCCGAGCATGTGCCCGATCACGAACGCGAACAGAATCGCGCCCGTCACCGCCATAACGATCTTCTTGCCCGTTGTGGACTGCCAGAAACTCACAGCGCGGTTTTCGCGCAGCCCCACTGCAGTAGCGCTCATTGAATTTTTCCAGCCTTAGAAAAATGAATCATTAGCATTCCACACTTTAGATGAATCATGAAACGTTCCCGGCCCTGATCTGTGTGCTTCTCCAGCTATCTTTGCCGGCGTGCCGCGTCATTCGACGCAGAAAGATTTCGGATCCGTCTGAGGCAGCAGAGCGAATGTCTGATCGTTGCTGAAACTGTGGAAGAGTCAACATCCATTATTGGTGTTCAAGAGAGCGAGCGTCAAGGAAGGCAGGGCATGCTCATTGGCTTAACTTCCGAATTGCCGTCACTTGCTCTCAAACTGAAAAGGGATCTCTCCCGTGGCTGACCTAAAATTTCCGACGCTCCTCGGATGACTTGCCGCCGTCAGCGTGTTCGAATCGCTCTATGAGCGAAATCGGGACAGTCGAATACGTCTTTCTCCTGCTTCTCCTTTTCATCGTGGTCTTTGGGATACTCGCCCGCAAGGTCGGAACGCCGTACCCCATCATCATGGTCCTTGGCGGATTGCTGCTCAGCTTCGTTCCCGCGATCCCCGACTTCACCCTCAACCCCGACCTCATCTTCCTCGTCGTCCTGCCGCCGCTCCTCTATGCTTCCGCCTGGAACACCTCCTGGCGCGACTTCCGCTTCAACATCGTCAACATCTCGCTGCTCGCTTTTGGCCTCGTAGCATTCACCGTCATCGGAGTGGCCTGGGCCGCGCCCCGCGTCTTTCCCGGCTTCGATTGGCGGCTCGGCCTCGTCCTCGGCGCCATCGTCGCGCCCACTGACGCGATCGCCGCGACATCGATCGCCCGCCGCATCGGGCTTCGCGGCCGCATCGTCGACATCCTCGAAGGTGAAAGCCTCATCAATGACGCCAGCGGATTGCTGGCCCTTGAATTCGCCATCGGCATACTCGTTCGCCAGCGCATCCCCACCGTCTCCAGTGGCCTGCTTACGCTGGCGTGGCTCACCGCGGGAGGCATCGCGATTGGCCTGGCAATCGGCTGGTTTGTCGACCACTTCGAACGCCGCATTGACGATGGCCCTATTGAAGTCACCATCAGCATCCTCGTTCCTTACGCAACCTACCTGGCCGCGCAGGCCGTTCATGCCTCGGGAGTGCTGGCCGTCGTCAGTTGCGGATTATTTCTCTCGCGGCGCAGCGCCCGTCTCTTCTCGCCCGCGGTTCGCCTGGGAGCCATGGCCTTCTGGCAATCCTTCACCTTCATTCTCAACGGACTGGTCTTCGTTCTCATCGGCCTTCAATTTCCCTCGGTTCGCGCCTCTATTCAGAGCTATCGTCCCTGGACGCTCCTTATGTACGGTGCAATCTTCAGCGTGCTGCTCATCATCCTGCGGCTGGCATGGACCTTTCCGGGGGCGGGCCTGGCTTATTGGATCCGCACGCGCTTCTTACATCACAATGAGGGCCTGCCACCAGCCCGTCAGGTCTTTGTCGTCGGATGGACAGGCATGCGCGGCGTCGTTTCCCTCGCTGCCGCTCTCGCCCTTCCTACTGTGCTGCGGGACGGCTCGCCTTTCCCTCACCGCAACATGATTGTGTTCTTAACCTTCTGCGTGATTTTCGTCACTCTGGTGCTGCAGGGCCTCACCCTGCCCCCTCTCATCCGTTTCCTCGGGCTTGCCGGAGCAGAGGGACCGAACTGTGAAGAACTGGAAGCGCGGCGAATCGTCATCCAGGCCGCTCTGGATCATCTAGAAGGTGCGAGTGCCCGCGACAACCACGAATTCAAAAAGGTGTACGAAGACCTGATGCATCACTACCGCGAGCGGCTATCGAGTCTCAAGGTCAACACCAGCCCCGGAGAAGAAGTCACCGATCACGAGCGCTATCTTGCGCTGTCCCTGGAGTCATTGCGAGTGGAGCGTGAGACCGCGATCCGTCTGCGCAACGAAAGCCGCATCAATGACTCTGTGCTGCGCCGCATCGAGCGTGAACTCGACCTGAGCGAATCGAAGCTCGTCCCCGCTGAGGAGGATTGAGTTCCCGCAAGCGGCCCCGGGCCGATGACTGACCGATTCACCTGAGTGACGAGCCTCAAATGCGCAGAAATATCCGCTTCCGATACAGGACCGAAACAATCGCCAGGTTCAGACCTACAATAACCAGCGCGTAAGCCAGAGAGGCGTTCACGGGCCTCAGCCAGGGAAGAAAAAGATGGCTGTATCCCCACGCATGGAGCGTGAGCCGCTCACTTCCCACGCGGATCAGATCGAAAAGGGAAGTGATGACGGTCGATAGCGCAAAGGCAAAGATCGCGTTGGTTCCGAAGATGAGCGCAGGCGTTGTCCACCAGCGCCAGCGGCGTATCTCCACCATCCAGTAGCAGACCGATAAGGCGATCATGCTAAAGCCCATACTCAGCAGGGCAAAGCTCGTCGTCCACAATCTTTTATTGATCGGCATAAAGGGATCAAGCAGACGGCCGGCGGCCAGCAACGCGATCCCCAGAGCCAGGATAGCGAATGCCTTCCGCGCCGCCGTAGCTCTTGTGCCCAACCACTCGCCAACAAGAATGCCCGCGAGAAGAAGGGTAAGCGCCGGAAGCGTGGACACCATCCCTTCCGGGTCGTAGGTTACGCCGTAGCCCGGCGTCAGCCCGTAGGCCCACAGGTGATTGATCCCGAAGACGGCACGATCGACATACGCAGGCAGGTTGCCGAGCGAGTCGAGTCTTCCCGCCCCGAATCCCGGCACCGGAATCAACTTAAGCGCTGCCCAGTATCCAGCGAGGATCGCAAGAATGACTCCGCCGAGTACCGAAACCTTGCTGCGCAATGTCCTTCCCGCGCACGCCAGATAAAGCAGGCCGCCGCCCAGATAACAAAGCGCAATCCTCTGCAGGATTCCCGGAATGCGCAGCGTCTGCAGATGGAAGAGCGGGAAGCCATTCAGGACCAGGCCAATCACGATAAGCAGCGCCGCGCGCCAGACAAGATGCATGGCAAGCTGGCGACGCGTCTCTCCGCGCGCCATACGGGCAGCGAAAGAGAAGGTCATCGCCACGCCGGAGATAAAGAGAAAAGACGGGAAGATCATGTCCGTCGGCGTCCATCCATCCCAGGGCGCGTGCAGTAGCGGCCAATAGACGGCGCTATAGGTTCCCGGATCGGTGACCAGGATCATTCCCGCGATCGTCAGCCCGCGATAAACATCGAGCGAGATCAGGCGCTCAGGTTTTCTTGCCGGGAACGCAGTAGTATTCACCGGCTGAGCGGCTACCGTTGTGGATGCCATTTATCCCTTACTCAAACGTTTGAGCCAGACTCTAACACTCGCGCGGCGGGCATGGCAACTCCTGAGAGTGCATCATCCGGGAACTGTCCTCGCCGCGCTGTACAAAACGAAGTAGACGGTCTACCTCCAGTGGGAGTAGAGTGTCTACATCTATGAACGAGAAAGACCAATATAAGAACCGAATCGAGCTGCTGCAGGGAACACTCGATATGCTTATTCTTCAGACGCTGCAATGGGGACCGCAGCATGGATATGGCATTGTCCAGGCTTTGCGTTTGCGATCCGGAGATGTACTTCAGGTGGAGACTGGATCTCTGTATCCGGCTCTCCATCGATTGGAGCGTCAAAGCTGGGTGCAGTCTGAATGGAGGCAGTCAGAGAGCAAGCAAAGAGCCCGATATTACCGAATCACGGCCAAGGGGAAAAAGCAGTTGGCCTCGGATCTGGGCCGATGGGAGCGGATTGTCGAAGCGATTGGGTCGGTGATGTACGTCAAGCCGGAGGAGAGTGAGTCATGAAGTGGTTCCCGAGCTTCGGTTTTCAGCGGCGCAAGCTCGAATTGCAGGAAGAGATTGATGCGCACCTGCAGATGGCGATTGCAGATCGAGTGGCGCGAGGCGAGACGGCAGAGACGGCGCGTCAAGCGGCGGCGCGGGAATTTGGAAATATTCCTCTAGTGCAAGATGTGACGCGCGACATGTGGGGCCAAGCCTGGCTTGAACAACTAGGCCGGGATCTCCGTTACGCGTTACGGCAACTGCGCAAGGGCCCCGGCTTTACGATCACCGCGACGGCGATGCTGGCAGTAGCTATCTGCGCCAACAGCACCGTATTCAGTTGGATCGACGGCACAATGTTGCGTCCAATTCCTGGCGCGCGGGACACGGGCGATCTTGTTAGCCTGCAGCGTGGGGAACGGAACTTCTCTCCGACTCCGCCCTTCTCGTATCTGGACTATCGCGATCTGCGCGAGCAGAACCACACCTTCGCCGGAATACTCGCATATCATCACGATTGGATCACGCTGACTGGCGGCGCACAGCCGGAGCGTGCCTATATTTCGAACGTGTCGGCGAATTATTTCGATGTGCTCGGCATCAAGCCGATGCTGGGGCGCTTCTTTCTACCTGAAGAGGAGTCACGTCCAGTTCCCAACGTGGTCCTGAGTTACTCGCTCTGGAAGACGCGTTATGCCGAAGACCCGGCAATTGTGGGCAAGTCGATCGAGATCGCCCGGCATCCTGTGACGGTGATCGGTGTGGCGCCAGAGGGGGTTGTCGGAGCAATGCCCGGGATCCGTGAAGATCTGTGGGTAACGCTCGATCCCCTCGGGACGGACGTGTGGCGGATGACGCATCGCAGTGGTGGTGCGGTCTGGCTGAACGTAATAGGAAGATTGCGGCCCGGCGTGAGCCGTGGCCAGGCAGCTCAGGATCTCGACACCGTGATGCACAATATTGTCGCGGCGTATCCGGACGATCATCTCGGCGATAACCGGATCACGCTCGATCCCATGTGGCGTTCGCCATTCGGCGCCAACGGATACATGGCGGCGACGCTGCCCATTCTGCTGGCCTTCGCCGCTGTGGTGCTGTTGCTGACCTGCGCGAACGTGGCTACGCTCACGCTGGTGCGGTTTGTATCCCGGCGGCGTGAACTTGCGATCCGGCAGTCGCTCGGGGCGAATCGCATTCAACTGGTGCGGCAGATGGTGTTGGAGGGCGTGGTGCTTTCCATCGTCGCAGGAGCCGTGGCCCTTGTGTTGACATCGTGGACTTCGAAGACATTCGCATGGTTCTTTCCGGCGAACTCGAATCCCCTCATACTCAACGGGAGCATGGACCATAAGGTGGTAATCGGGATTGCGGTGTCGTCCCTGTTGGTCGGCGTGCTGTGCGGCGCTCTTCCCGCCTGGCGTTCGTCCCACGCGCCGGCAGTTGAGGTACTCAAGGCAGAGTCTGCAAGTATCTCCGGCGGCTCACGCAACCGGAAATTGCTCAGCGCGCTGGTAGTGGCGCAAATTGCACTTTCACTGCCTCTGCTGATCTGCTCCGGGCTATTTCTGCGAACGCTGCGGAATCTCGCCGGCGCGAATCCCGGATTTGATCAGGACCACATTCTCACTGCGTCCGTGGGGCTCAATATTGCCGGCTACAGCCACGACGAGGAACAGGTGATCCGTCACAAGATACTGGATCGCGTGTCGGCGTTGCCCGATGTGAAGGTTGTGTCTCTTACGGACTGGATTCCGATGACTCTGAGCCACAAGGGCGAGGATGCGTATCCGGAAGGGTATGCACCACGCCCGCATGAGTCTCTGCAGGTGGCGCATGCTGAGGTGTCCGCGCGGTATTTCGAATCCCTCCATATCCCCGTTCTGGAAGGACGCGAGTTTACGCCGGATGACAATGAAAAGGCCCCAAGGGTCCTCATCGTCGATCAGACGGCTGCCGGGCGCTACTGGCCAGGACAGGACCCGCTGGGAAAGAACCTCATGGTGTGGGGCAGGCTTTTCACGGTAGTCGGCGTTGTGAGGAATTCAACCCATACCTTCGTGAATGAGTCGCCGGAGCCTATGGTGTATATGAGCTTTTTCCAGGCCGGCTACGAGACGATCGTGCAGGTGGAGACCGAGGGAAATCCGCTCGACCTGGCGCCGGCGGTCGAAAACGCCATCCACCAAATCGATCCACGGCTGCCGGTTTTCGATGTGCGTTCCCTGCGGGAGAGCACCCAGATGGCGAGCAGTTTCGCCGTCATACAGAGCACCCTGGCGGGAATGTTCGCGCTGATTGGGCTGGTTCTTGCGATAACCGGAATCTACGGAGTCGTGGCCTATCGAACCCAATTGCGGACCCACGAGATTGGAATACGAATGGCTTTAGGTGCTTCACGTGTGGACGTGCTGCGGCTCGTGCTGTCGCAGGGATTGTGGCTCACAGGCATCGGGCTGGCGCTAGGACTGGCGTTTGCGTTGGGACTGACACGCATTATCGTCCGGTTGTTGTACGGAATCGGCGCCAACGATCCGGTCACTGTCGTTTCCGTCGTCATGCTCCTGGGAGCAATGTCTTTGGCAGCATGCTACCTTCCGGCACATCGAGCGATGCGCCGAAACCCCGTGACCGCGATTCGCGAACTGTAAGCCGCAGCTCGGACTCGAAGCGAATTGGACGGATTCGGGGTTCTGAGCGCCACCCTGAAATGTTGGCGTGTTTTTTCGCTCAACCCGCTAGAATAGAAATAGAGATACAAAAGGGCCCGGCCGCACACGCAGCCGGGCCTTTCTATTTCCGGTAAATTCAGCGCTCAAAGCGTTTCGAATCAATCAACTGAGAGCGGACTTCGAACATAAGCCGCCTGTTTTCAATCATTTGGGGAAGGGTAAATCTATCTCCTCCGCAAGCCGGCGCTAAGTCCCGCGCCTTCTGTTACTTGCGCTAAGTCATTTCCTATGAGACAGCTCCCGCATGAGCCAAAACTTAAGCCATTATAAATGAATAACTTAGCTGAAAATAGGGCGAAGAGCGATGGAATGAGGGGGGGAGGGGTACCTGAGCCTTGGGTGCCCATCTTCGCGAAGCTAAGGCGAGGATGGCCGCAGCATGTCGCGCATCTTCACCGCGAGGGCACGCAACGCCTTGCCGCGATGGCTGATCCGGTGCTTCGTAGCCAGATCGATCTCAGCCATGGATTCGCTCAGGGCGGGGAGATAAAAGAGCGGATCGTAGCCAAAGCCGCCATCGCCGCGCTGCTCCGTGAGGATTTCGCCCTCGACTTCACCTTCGGCGGTGAGCAGACACGATCCGTCCCGCGCGGCCGCCAGTACACACCGGTAGCGGGCGCCGCGGCGGCCCGCCGGAATGCCCTTCAGGCGCTCCAGTAGATAGAGATTGTTCCGTTGATCGGTACTTACGGTGTCATCAGCCAGGAAGCCGGCATCGGCAGCGTACCGGGCTGACCGCACCCCCGGCTCCCCGCCCAGGGCATCGACCTCGAGCCCCGAGTCGTCCGCGAGAACAATTTTTCCAGGCAGCGATCGGCTATAAGCGATCGCCTTCACGCGGGCATTGCCCTCGAAGGTGGATTCGTCCTCGGCGGGAGCGGGGATTTCGCAAAGTCCCGGCAACGGCAGAAGCGTGATGCCTTGCTCTTCCTCGGCCGCAACCGCGAAGTCCCGCAGCTTTCCCGGATTGGAAGTGGCAATGTAGAGGATGGTCATGCTGTCGGCGTATTAGCCGCTACGCTTCTCCGGCTGCTTACCGCCCGCTGGACCTCCAGCGGCTTCGGCAGGTCGAAGGCCAGGGGACAGCCCTCGCACCTCGGCGTGCGCCCGCAGTGGCGCTTGCCCACTTCGACGATGACTGCGTGGAACTCGCCGAAGTGCTGCTTACGCGTCGACGGCTCGTCACCATCGAAGGCTGCGACCGCGAGGCGTTGAATCTCTCCATATTTCGCTGCGGACGGAAGCAGGCCATGCCGGGTTGTTACCCGCCTGAGATACTCGTCCACCACCATGGCCGGATGCCCCAGCGCGTACAGCAATATCGCATCGGCAGTCTCCGGGCCCACCCCGGGTAGCGCCAGCAGGCGCTCCCGCGCAACCCCAAACGACTCTTCCGATAGTTTTTCGAGCGAACCGTTATGAGACTCATCGAGAAAGGAGATGAAAGCCTTAATTGCTGCAGCCTTGCGGATCATGAATCCGGAAGGTCGGATAAGGTCACGCAACTCCTCCTCCGGCACGCCGCGCAGGCCCTCGATGGTTAGCAGGCCATGAGCTTCGAGGTTCTCGATCGAGCGTTCGACCGATCGCCAGGCAGTGTTCTGAGTGAGGTACGCTCCAATGACAACCTCCAGCGCGGTCTTGGCCGGCCACCACTCCTGTGGCCCGTAGACATCCACCAACCGCTCATAGATAGTACGAATCCGGGCCACTGCGCTCGGCGAAGAATCCTGCGAAAGGGAAGAAGTGATCCTCACCTGCGATTGCCCACTTCGTTCTGTTGACGCAGCTCCAGCTTCCATCCAAGCAGCTTGGCGCGCAAGGCTGCACTCTCAGCCTCCGCGATTCTCCCCGAGCGCTGGTAGAGGATCGAGAGAGTTGTATGCGCGAGAACATCATCTGGATACGCTTCGATCAACCGCTGAGCAATCGAGATGGCTTCGTCGAGCTGGCCGGCCTCCTTCAATGCGTGCATCAGGCCGTGCGCGGCATCCGTGTATGCGGGATCGGACGCAAGACTTGCACGAAACCCCGCAATCGCGCCGGGAAGATCGCCCAGGGCCAGACTATCGACAGCCTGGAAGTAGAGAGCCTCGGCGGCCAATGGGGCGGTCTCGGCTGCGTCGGATCTGGATTCGGGAGACATTCATCTCCCATCATAACTTCACCGCTTCGCGGTCTTTGGTCCAGTGTTGGAAGTTCCGCCAGGAGTATTCGCTGTCGGCGCTGCCGTACCCGCGCCGGGAAGCAATGGCACTGATTCGATCTGCGGCACGCCATCGATCGATGGGAGCACGATGATATCGACCCGCCGATTCTGGCCCCTCCCCTCGGCGGTGTCGTTGCTCGCCACCGGATGGAACTCGGCATACCCGGAAGCCGCCAGACGTTGCGGTTCGAACTTGAAGTTCTCGATGAAGATCTTTGCCATCCGGGTGGCGCGTGCAGTCGAAAGCTCCCAGTTCGATGCAAACTGACTCGTATGGATAGGAACGTTATCAGTGTGACCTTCAATGCGAATGTCGTAAGGCGTCGGGCGCAGGATGGAGACGATAGACTCGATGCTGCCCAGCGAGCCGGGATGAGGATTCGTTGAACCGCTGTCATAGAACCCAGCCTCGCGGAGCGAGATGACCAGGCCGTTACGGCCGATGCTAAGCGCCACGACATGTTGCGCGATCTGGTTCGAGAGCCTCGCCTCGAGCTCTTTCCGCATACGGTCGAAATCTGCCTTAACGGCCGGAGTCGGCTGGGCTGAGAGCTGGTCTCCGAGAACAATGTTGACCGGAGTAACCGTCTCATCGGGAGATAGCGCAACCGGCTTTGCGTTCGGATCAATCTTATCGGGCTGAAAGAGGCCGAGCGCCCTGAATGCCTGATTGATCGCGCGTGCTACCTGGGCCTGCTTGCGTATGTCGGTCTGCGAACTTGCGTAGAGCACAACGAAGAACGCAAACATGAGCGTGATGAAGTCGGCGTATGAGACCAGCCACCGCTCATGACTGGCATGCGTCTTCTGCTTACGACGCATCATGCCGCGCCTTTTCGCACTTCCACTGGGCCCTTGTCTTTGGGTTTAGGCGCTGCCAGGAAGCTTTCCAGCTTGATTTCAATCATTCGGGGATTCATTCCCTCGAGGATCGAGACGACACCTTCGAGCGTCATCTGTTTAAGCACTTGTTCCTCGCGAATGCGAAGGCGCAGTTTACCGGCCACCGGCAGAAAGAAGACGTTTGCCGCTCCGACGCCGTAGATTGTGGCAACAAAGGCGACCGCGATGCCGCGGCCCACCTCATCCATGTGGTCGAGGTGCTGCATTACTTGAATCAGACCCATAACAGCGCCGATGATGCCGATGGTTGGCGAAAAGCCGCCCGCAGACTCGAAAACAGCTGGAAGCTTCTCCTCCAGCTCAAAGTTGTTTTCGATCTGCAGCTCCATGATCTTGCGGAGTTCTGCCGGCTCGGTTCCGTCAACGGCCAGCATGAGAGCCTGCTTAAGGAACTCGTCTTCGATAGCGGGGAGGTCCTGGTCCAGGGAGACGATGCCGCTGCGCCGCGCCTTATTTGCAAAATGAATCAGTTGCTTGATGATGGCTTCTCCGCCAACCTCACGGTAGAAGAAAGCACGAACCAGCCGTTTCGCTGCTGCTCCAACCACGCCAAGGGGGTATTGAAGCATGACAGCGCCAATGGTCCCGCCTAAGACAATCATGGCGGCGGTCGGCTGCAGAATCTGGCCCACGTGGCCGCCTTCGAGCAGCAAGCCGGCAAGAATCCCTGCTAAGGCCAGCAATATTCCAAGCAGACTACTTATATCCATGGCATTCCGTCCTGCGTTGCGTCAGCGTTCCATTGTTTTGCCGCATTTGCCAGATTACTTGCGGCTTTATCTCTCTACCCTGCGCCTGCGCGAGGCGGGATCGATATTCGATTCAATCTCGCCTTGGGGCGGCCTAGGGTTCCGATGTGTTGAAATCTTGTCGAGCATGGCTCCGGAGGCGATTACCATCCCTCCCGGGCAGTGGCTTGCCGCCTCGCCGAGGAGGCGCCCACGGTATGCCACCGTTCGGTCGATGACCTCATCTGCGCTTTCCCGCACTACAACCTTTTCCCCAGTGATGAGGGTCAGTGTGGTATCCGGCGCAGATTCGGCGTACTGAATGAGGTCGCTGTTGATTACCAGGGAAACGCCGTTGAGCCGTGTCAGTTCGATCATCGCGGATTCGCCTTTCACTTCTCTATCGGCTGACAAGGACAAATGTTCATGATTTCCGGGTCATACGCACGCAGTGTGCCAAACCGCCGAATTGCAAATAAAGGCGACCTTGGCCACGCCGATGAAGGGGGTGTGTTAGACGGTTCCTTCCGCGAGGCGACCCGGTCCCAGGCATTGCGTCTTCGTTACCGGTAAAGCGCCTGAAGCAGGAACTCATCGATCAACCACAAACGCAGAGGGAGCAAATCAAATGTCTTTGGGTGTCCTGAACAACATCGCGGCGGTTTACGCGGAAAACAACCTTAACTCGACGCAGGCCAGCCTGCAGAATACGCTCGAACAGCTGTCCTCCGGTTCGCGCATCAACTCCGGTGCCGATGACGCAGCCGGCCTGTCGATTGCCGACGGACTGGGCGCAGCTTCGGCTGCCCTTACGCAGTCCGCCGACAACGCCACCCAGGGTGTCGGTCTTCTGCAGGTCGCAGACGGCGCGCTCTCCCAGGTGACCAACCTCCTGAACCGCTCCATCACGCTGGCGACCGAAGCTTCCAACGGAACGCTGAGCACCTCCCAGGATGCGGCGGCCAACCAGGAGTTCCAGTCGATTCTCGCCGAGATCAACAACATCGGCACAACTACAACCTTCAACGGTAATAGCGTGTTTTCCGGCACAGCAGTTACCGTCTACTCCGGTGATGCAACCACGACTGGCGGCGCTACCGACGCGCTGACCATCGCCGCTCTTACTTCGGCGAGCGTGGGCGACGTGGGCGGTACCGTTACCTCCACAGGTACGGCGATCAGCTATACGCCGGGAACGGGCGAGGACCTGAGCGCGGACGTTCTCACCAGCGCGACGGCAGCCCAGACTGCGCTGACCGACGTCAACACCGCGATCACGGACGTGGCCGCACAGCGCGGTTACGTGGGTTCGCAGATCAACACGTTGAACGCGATCTCCAGCGTTGACTCGACCGAGCAAGAGAACGTTCTTTCGGCGCAGAACTCCATCCAGGCGACGGATTACGGTCAGGCGACCTCGAACCTCTCGAAGTACGAGATCCTGAGCCAGACCGGCATCAGCGCCTTGGCGCAGGCTAACAGCGTCGAGCAGGAAGTCACGAAGCTGCTGCAGTAAATGCAGCAATCTTCCTCCAGCGGGGAGCTTCGGCTCCCCGCCTTTTATTGCAAGGCTCTTATCGGGCGGACAAATGCCCGGCACCAGGCTTGCTCCGTGACAGCTCAGGTTATTCGGATGTTTAAGTTTGACGATGGGGTGACGATAAGCAGGATATGGGCACGGTAGGCATTTCATTCGGTTCGCCGACAAGCGGCCAGGGGTTCGACGTAAGCACCACGGTAAGTCAGCTAGTGGCGAACCTACAGGCGGTAGAGACTCCCTGGAAGACGCAACTGACGGCTCTGCAGTCTGACGATACGGCTCTGACCTCGATCGGCACTGACCTGGGCTCGCTCTCGACGGCCCTTCAGTCGCTGACCGATTTCGAGGGGGTGCTGTCGGAGAAGCAGGGATCGAGTTCGGACACATCGGTCCTGCAGCTGACCTCGGCTGCATCAAGTGCGGTTGCCGGCAGCCACACGATTGTTGTCAGCAGCCTGGCGCAGACCTCGTCCGAATACAGCAGCGTGGCTTCGTCCACGGACACGTTGAGCGGCACGCTCACGATTGCGATCGGCAGTGGCGCGGCGCAGACCATCACCATCGACTCGTCGGACAACACGCTCTCCTCGCTGGCCGACGCGATCAACTCCGGCAGCTACGGCGTTACGGCGAATGTCATCACCACCTCCGGCGGGGAGAGGCTTTCCCTGGTCAGCAGCACCAGCGGCTCCTCAGGCAATATCACGGTGGGTGGCAGCCTTCAGGGCGCTGCGGCCGGGGCGATCAGCTTTACCCAGGGGCAGGCCGGCCAGGATGCTCAGCTGACGGTGGACGGCGTGCCGGTAACTAGCGCCTCGAACACGGTGACCAATGCGATTCAGGGCGTCACCATCCAGTTGTTGAGCGCCGCGCCGTCGACCGACGTTCAGGTGGAGATCACCAATGACAACAGCGACGTGGAGACGGCAGTGAGCAACTTCGTCTCGGCGTACAACACGGTCGTTGGCGACCTGAATACGCAGGAGGGCAAAGACAGCTCTGGGAATGCCGAGCCACTCTTTGGCAACCCGATCATTGCGACCCTCCAGGAAGACCTGCAGTCGGCGCTGGCCTTCATTCAGCCGGCCAATGCGATCGGCACCACCTCGACGATCGGCAACTCCGACACGCTTTCCGGGAGTCTTTCCATTCAGGTTGGCAGCGGTTCGGCGCAGACGATCAATGTTCCTGCGAATGCCACGCTCTCAGATGTTGCTGCGGCCATCAACGCGGCGAACGTCGGCGTCACGGCGAACGTGATCACCTCCGGCAGCACGGCGACGCTGAGTCTGGCGAACTCGACCGGTGGCTCTTCCGGTGCGATTACCGTCGACAGCAGCGGTCTGACGGACACGACCAGCGGCGGTGCGGTTACGTTCGGATCGTCGCAGTCGAGCGCTATTACCTCTTTCACGCAGCTTGGGATCTCCACCAATGACGACGGCACGCTGAGCCTGGACACGGATACGCTGGACAGCATACTGGATTCGAACTATCAGGATGTGGTCAATTTCCTGCAGCCGAACGGAGCATTCACCTCCTTTGGCGGGAACCTGAGCACGGTCATCAACAACCTGGGCAACAGCGCTCCGGATGGCGCAGTCTATCTCACGCTGCAGCAGGATTCGGCCGAGGAAACGTCGCTCAACACCAACATTACCAATGAGAATACGCAGATCAGCGCGGAGCAGACGCAGTTGACCACCGAACTGAACGAGGCGAACTACACGCTCGAGCAGATTCCGACGGAGATTGCCCAGGTCAACGAGATCTACAGCGCCATCACCGGTTACAACGAAAATCCCCAGGGATAAATGGCCGCGATGAATTACCAGCAGCAGGCGATTGCCGGCATGAACGCTGTGGAACTGGTCGTCGCCCTTTACGACGGCATGGTGCGCTTCCTCTACCGCGCGATTCAGGCCATTGAAGCCAATGACGTTCGCGAGCGGCGGATTGCAGTGAAGCGGACGCTCGACATCCTGATGCACCTGCAGTCGCGGCTCAGGATGGATATCGGCGGAAGCTCGGCGAAGGCTCTCTCGGAGTTTTACGCGGCGATTTTTGCACTGTGCATCGAGGGGTCGAGGCTGGCTTCGGCCGACCGGCTGAGAGAGGCGATTGCCTGCATCCAGGATGTCCGCGAGGCCTGGTACATCGTCTCCAAAGACCCGGAGGTCATCCGCTTTCTTGCCCGCGAGCAGGGCAGCAAGGCGCTGCGGGTGCCCACACCGCCGAGCACGATTTCTTCGGCGGGAGAGCCGGTGGCGTCAAGCTGGACGGCTTAGACTCCCCCTCCCTCCTCCGCTCCTAGGCTAAGAGCCGGATTTGAGGCAAGTCATTCATTTCATTGCACCTGCAATTCGAATGGAAGCGTAAGTAATAGATTTCAAGCTACATAGCGCAGTTAACAGAAAACAAGGCCTTTCTGCACGTCAAGAGGAAAATCGGCGTAAGTAATTCATTTTACATGACGTAAAAATTAGATCGGTGCCTAACTAATAGATAATAAATACCTTCGTCCCAAATTGAAGGGCAATCGGCATCTCAGCCCAAAATAAAAAGCCCGGTCACCGTCGGCCGGGCCCTCTACTTCTATTTTATCGGTTCCGACGAAATCGCCTGCCAAGTTTGCTGCGGATGGTTTTCTTTAAAAAAGAGCGGGTTACGAAGGTATCAGCAGTGGAGAACTTGACACGCTGGACGAGTGTGCATTCGCCACCGATGTCATCATTTGAGCCACGACAAAACGCTTAGTTAAAAAGAGGCTGAGTTGTGAGGATTAATCCCTCCTCGATGAGCACATTGGCAATTCGCCGTCATTTGAAACAGTCCTACGATCGGCCAATCTGGTCGATCTCGCGCTTTATGGCCATGCCTTCAAGTGTCGAGAGAGGCAGCGATAGGAATAGTCCGATTCTGCGGTCAAGCACCGTAAAGGCATCACGAAATGCGCGTGCGATTTCTTCTGGAGTTCCCTGGGCCGCTGCGGGGTCAGAAACGCCCCAATGCGCGGTCATCGGCTGCCCCGGCCAGTAAGGACACTGCTCCTTCGCTGCGTTATCGCACACGGTGAAGACGAAGTCGAGTTTCGGCGCATTCGACCCGGAGAATTCGTCCCAAGATTTGCTGCGCAGTCCCACCGTCGACAGCCCGGACGATTCGATCTGTTGGAGTGCTTCCGTTCGCGGGTGTCCTGTTGGATGGCTGCCAGCGCTGTAAGCTGTAAATCTGCCTTTGCCCTTGTGGTTCAGGATTGCCTCTGCCATGATCGAGCGCGCAGAGTTGCCCGTGCAGAGAAATAGCACATTGTAGTGTTCGATCATTCAAACCTCCGCTTGGACATTAGTGGATGGTGAAGCACGGCAAAGCCAACGTGAGAGAAACGTTGCCGCCACGCCGCCTGCCAGTTGTGCGGCGATGAACCCCGGAACGTCGAGTGGGCGTATGCCCGCGAACGTGTTCGAAGCGGCCCGCGCCAACGTCACAGCGGGATTGGCAAAGGAAGTAGATGCCGTGAACCAATATGCCGCTGTAATGTATGCTCCGACTGCGTAGGGCACTGCCGTAGCTCGAAACCTGGCACAGCTCCAGATAACAATGAGGAGTCCGAAGGTCGCCACGAACTCACTGAGCAACTGCGGAGCACCAGACCGCGCATGCGCCGACGCGAAGAAGAAGCTGTAGCCGAACATGGCATGTGCGACAGCCGCGCCGAGAAAAGCGCCCCCGATCTGCGCGGAAACATAGACCAGCGCTTCGTGCCAGCTCATCTCTGCGCGGAGCAGCAGCCCAAGGCTGACGACGGGATTGAAGTGCGCCCCGGATATCGGCCCGAATGCAAGAATCAGCGCGACCAAGTGCGGCACCGGTGGCAATCGTATTGGCAAGCAGCGCAATCGCAATGTTGCCGCCCGCCAGTCGCTCCCCCATAATGCCCGAGCCGATAATCGCAGCGAGCAGAAATGCGGTGCCCAGCAGCTCCGCTACAGCACGCCGGGCCACTCACGCCCTCACGTTGGGTTTGTTGGCCCGGACGAAGGCGCTGAAGAACTTCTCGTTCACCTGGGGAGCAATGGCATCCACATCAACGCCGGCGTCAGTGAGGAACTGGCGGGCATCCTCGACGTTGTATACGCGCGTTGGCTCGACGGTGGCGTCTTCGAATCCTGCATCTCTTAGTTTTTCAAGGTAGTCGTTTTCTTCAAGCGCTCCAGCGATGCAACCGACCCAGAGCAGCATACTTTTGCGCACCTCTTCCGGCACGCTTCCGCGAACAGCCACATCGGAGACAGCGAACCGCCCGCCAGGCTTCAGCACTCTGAACGCTTCACGCAGAACGCGGTCTTTGTCAGCAGAGAGGTTGATGACGCAGTTCGAAATAATGACATCTACCGAATCGTCGGGTAGCGGAATGTTCTCTATCTCGCCCTTCAGGAACTCAACATTCGTAATCCCTGCCTGTTTCTGGTTTTCGCGCGCGAGCGCCAACATGTCATCCGTCATGTCCAGTCCGAATGCTTTGCCCGTTGGCCCCACTCGCTTCGCCGAGAGTAATACGTCGATGCCGCCGCCGGAGCCGAGATCGAGAACGGTTTCTCCAGCCCGGAGATCGATCAGCGCGGTTGGATTGCCGCATCCGAGAGAGGCCTTGACCGCTTTCTCCGGGACCATTCCCGTTTCATCTGCATCGTAGAGGTTTGCAGTAATCGGGTCGCAGCAACGAAGGCCGGGGTCGCAACACACCTGCAGATCGGCTGACTGAGCCACAGCACGTGCGGCGCTTCCATATTTTTCTCTGACTTGTTCCTGAACACTCGACTCCATGACGTGTCTCCATATATGCGTTAAGGCAAATGTATTGCCTGCTAGACATATCTGTCAATACGTATATGATTAAAAGGTGAGTCATGCAAAGACCTACAATCTGGCACTGCTGTTCGCCGCGCTGGCTGATCGGACGCGCCTCAGACTTTTGAACCTGATGAACGGCAAGGAAGTCTGCGTATGCTATTTCGTGGAAATCCTTGGGCAAAGCCAGCCGAAGGTTTCACGGCATCTTGCCTACCTGCGGCGTGCCGGCATTGTTGCTGCTCGGCGCGAAGGAAAATGGATGCACTACAGCATCGCTGTGCCGAACCATGCAGGCGCTGCACGAATCCTAAACGAAACGCTTTGCGTTCTCAGCGAAGATAAAGCGATGCAAGCAGACCTTACGAGACTAAACAAGGCGTGCTGCACTCCTCAGAAGTTATCTGCACTCGAGGGAGCTCCACTTCCCATTGTTGTCGAAGCCCTGAGTTCCTGAGCCTGCCGAACTGACGGAAACAGGCCTTAACATTCGTTGAGCATCGGTTGTGATGATCGCCCTTTGGAGGAAATCGGTTACGGAAATCTTAAGTTGCGGAGTTTGACATCGTTTCTGCGGCGCGTTCGATTTAGACTGTTCGCTGCAGCCGCTTCCTGCCGTTGGATGTGCTGTTCGAGCGGCAGGGGCAGTTCTCACCGAATCGCGTATGAAATTCCGCAGAGCAATCGCGAGTTTCCTATTGTCCGCCTGCGTGGGGTTGGCGGCGGCACAGAATGGCACGGCGACAGGGCGCGCGCTGTTGATCTCCGACATTCATCTCGATCCGCTGGCCGATCCGGCGATCGTCAAGCAGCTTATCTCAGCCCCGGTTGAGCAGTGGGAGGCGATTTTCCAGAGCTCGCAGCAGAAGTCGTTTTCGCCTTACGGGTCGGATGCGAATTACCGGCTCTTCTCATCTGCTTTGGACCAGGCCGCCGCGCAAGCGCCATTCGACTACGTGATATTTGCCGGGGATGCGCTGCGCCACAACTTCTCGCAGGCATTTGTCGCGGCAGGAGGGACATCCGAGCAGTATCCGGAGTTTGCGTCGAAGACGGAGGCCTTCGTGGTGCGGGAGTTGCAGGAGAGGCTTAAGGTTCCAGTGCTGGCGGCGCTCGGCAATAACGACTCGAGTTGCGGGGACTATCAGATTCCTCCCAACAGTCCATTTCTCGCAGAGACGGCGGATCAATTGAGGGTGCTCGCGACCTCTCCCGAAGCGAAGAGCACGTTCGAATTGGGGGGATTCTTTTCGGTCCCTCATCCGACGGTCGCCAATCAGGAGATCATCGTTCTGAACACCATATTCTGGTCCACCTCGTACAAAAGCTGCACCCCGATTAGCGGCGATCCGGGAGAAGCAGAGATCGAGTGGCTGGGCTGGAAGCTCTATACGGCCAGAACGCTCCATCGCGGTGTAACGCTGGTGATGCACATTCCTCCGGGCATGGATGCGTATGACTCTTCGCAGGCTCAATGCCAGAAACCAGTGACTTTCTGGCAGACGAAATACTCGACTGAATTCAGCGCCCTGATGAACACTTATTCCGACGTAGTGCAGCTGGCCTTTGCCGGGCACATTCATATGGATGATTTTCGCGTTTCAGTTGCGGGGCCTCCCTCGCTGCCGCTTCGCATCACGCCATCCGTCAGCCCGATCTTCAAAAATAACCCGGCCTTCTCCGTGATGACCTATGACCTGGCGACGGCTTCGGTTTCCGACATCACCACATTCTTTATCCCGCTTTCGTCACAGTCGCCATCATGGTCAACGGAGTATGAGTTTTCGAGCGCATATGGAGTCAGCTCATTCAGTGCTGCCAATCTATCCACTGTCGCCGCGGCGATACGTAGCGGCGGCGGCGCAAGAACGACTTTTGAGAAGGACTTTGCCGTATCAACGCCCTCGCCAATTACGCCGTCGAACTTTTTCTTTTATTCCTGCGCGCAGACTAATTTCACTGCGGCTGGTTACAGCAGTTGCGTCTGTGGAGCAGCCCACTCTGTGTCACAAAAAAAAGCGCCTCACTGAAATGGCCGGAAGCCACAGGTTTGAATCCTACGGCGTCGCAGCCGGACTGAAACGCGTTTCGTTGTGATAAATTCGCCATCAACGATGAGCCTCTTCCGAACCAAGCCGTTATCCACGCTGTTCGCTCAGATCGACGAAAAAGGCGGGCTCAAGCGAAGTCTGCGCTGGCCGGGACTGATCGCCCTGGGAATCGGCGCGATTATCGGCGCGGGGCTCTTTGCGCGCACGCCCGCAGCGGCCGCGCAAAATGCCGGACCGGGAGTGATCCTTTCTTTCGTCATTGCGGCGACCGGCTGCGCCTTTGCAGGGCTGTGCTATGCGGAATTCGCGGCGATGATTCCCGTCGCGGGAAGCGCCTACACCTATGCGTACGTGACCATGGGGGAGCTGGTGGCGTGGATCATTGGATGGGCTCTGATTCTGGAATACGGGCTGGGCGCGGCCACGCTTTCGATTTACTGGACCGAATACTTCAATAATCTTTTTCCCGGACTCATTCCCTGGCAGTGGCGGCACTCGCCGCTGCAGACCGGGCCGGCGGGAATCCACGGGATTGTGAATGCGCCTGCGCTGCTGATCCTGCTGATTATGACGCTGCTGCTGATTAAGGGAATTTCAGAATCGGCCACGGTGAATGCGGTGATCGTCGGGATAAAGGTGACGATTGTTCTGATGATTATCGCCATCGGATGGCACTTCATCAGTCCCGCGAATCACACGCCGTTTGTGCTGGCCCAGGATGAGGCCCACATGGGGATGTTCAAGCATGGATGGGGCGGGGTTCTGGGAGGCGCGGGCGTGGTGTTCTTCGCCTTCATCGGCTTCGATGCGGTGTCGACGGCGGCACAGGAGACGATCGATCCGGGGAAGAATATGCCGATCGGGATTCTGGGATCGCTGGCGGTGTGCACGGTTCTCTACATTCTGTTCAGCTGGGTGCTGACGGGCATCGCGCCGGCGCTGGACTTTATGGATCCCAACAAGGGCATGGAGGCTTCCGTCTCATATGCGATCAAGACGTACATGCCCGGTTACGGATGGCTGTCGACGCTGGTCTCAGTGGCGATTCTGGCGGGCTTTTCTTCGGTAATGCTGGTGATGCTGCTGGGGCAGAGCCGCGTGTTCTTTTCGATGGCCAAGGATGGGCTGCTGCCGAGGCTGTTCGCGGAGCTGCATCCGACGTTTCGCACGCCGTATAAGTGCAACCTGGTGCTGTACATTTTTGTGGGGCTGCTGGGGGGATTGCTGCCGGGGGATATCACGGGCAACATGACCAATCTGGGCACGCTGTTTGCGTTTGTGCTGGTGTGCATCGGGGTGTGGATCATGCGCAGGAAGAATCCGCAGCAGCCACGGCCGTTTCGCGCGCCACTGGTGCCGCTGGTGCCGATTATGGGCGCGCTCTTCTGCCTGGCGATGATCATCTCGGTCGATCCGACGTCGAAGATCGCCGCAGGCAGCTGGATGCTGGTAGGGCTGTGCGTGTATTTCCTCTACGCGAAACGCCACAGCAACCTGGCGCGCGAGGAATGAGCGGCGAAGTGGAGCCTCAAGTCGCGATCAGGACGGGTTCTGTCGAGTGCGCCCAGTGGGCCTGTGGTAAAGTTGGGGGCAACATCGCTTCCCCCCTGTAGAGTCATTGAGCACCCGATTCTCGCTGTGCTAGACTCAGCCGACTCCCCAGTCAATACAAAGTAAAGCCTCGCTTGCCCCCTAAGAGAGCGAGTTCGAGGGTCGACTATGGCCTCTGTGCCGCAGGAAGTCGTCGCGCGTCCGTTCAGTGGGCTATCCAGAAGAAACGGGCTGCTGGATAAGTATTTCTATTTTTTCATGTCGCTGCTCGCCGCGGCGATCGTGCTGTGGGGCTTCGGCCACTCTGTCAACCAAAACCTCTTTCATCCGGCTATCCCGCGACCGTTCCTGCTCTGGATTCATGGGGCCGTCTTCTCCGGCTGGGTGGTCTTCTACATTCTTCAGTCGGCGCTGGTGCGGACGCGTAACATACGCGTGCACCGCTCGCTCGGCTGGTTCGGCGTTGCGCTCGGGACGCTGATGGTTCCGCTGGGCATTACTACGGCCATTGTGATGGGCCGCTTCGACATGTACCGGTTGCACATGAAGGGCGGAGATGCTTTTCTGATCGTTCCGTTTTACGACATGGCCACCTTTGCGGTGTTATTGGCGCTCGCCATCTATTGGCGTAGAAAACCTGAGCTGCATCGCCGGATCATGTTGATTGCGACTTGCTGCCTGCTGGACGCTGCTTTTGGCCGCATTGATTTTCTCTTCAATAACAGCCTCTTCTTCCTTTGCGTGGACGCGGTGATCCTTCTGGGCGTGGGCCGCGATCTGATCGTGAACCGGCGAGTGCATAAGGTCTATGTGATTGCGCTGCCGGTGCTGATGGTTTGCCAGGGCTTCGTGGTCTACACCTTGCGCAGCGGTTCGCACTGGTGGGTGCGGATTGCTGATGCAATTCTGGGGTAGCGGGCACGGTTGCGCGCGGTTCCCAGCTATGCAGCGCCGTTCGGGTCCGCCCGGGGCCGGCTGTGGACCGGGCAGCCGGCCATGGCGAGGATCCAGAGCGAGGTTGCGACCCAGAACGTCAATACGGATGGCCGCTGTTGCTCTTGGGATCGGTGACGGAGAAGGTCGCGGACCTTACGCGTGAACTGCCGTCGGTCCCTAGAGAGATGGGAAAATCCTAAAGCATCGAATAAGGGCAAGGAGAAGCGCTGCGATGAAGAGCCATACGGAGTATCTCGTCTTTGAAACCAGGAAGCGCAAGGAGATGGTTCACATTACGGACCGGGTGGAAGAGATTGTGCGCAGGAGCGGGGTGAAGGATGGGCTGTGCTTTGTCTCGCCGATGCACATTACCGCTGCCATTTATGTGAACGATCTGGAGAGCGGGCTGATCGAGGATATTGGGAAGTGGTTGGAGGGGCTTGCTCCGGAGCGGCCAGACTATAAGCATCACCAGACCGGTGAGGATAATGCCGACGCCCACTTGAAGGCTCTGCTGCTGCATCATGAGACGACTCTGCCGGTGACCAACGGGAGGCTCGACCTGGGGACGTGGCAGAGGGTGTTCTATGCGGAGTTTGACGGGCAACGGAAGAAGCGGGTGATCGTGAAGGTACTGGGCGTGGAGTGACAAGCGATCGCTGGTTTAGGCAGGCGTTGGGTCGAGAGGCTTGCCGGGCTATCGCGCCGGTGGATGGGCGGAGTTTCCGTTGGTGCGTTGTTTGGCGTAGATGGTGTGAGTGACGCGGGGTGGCTCCGAGCCGCTGTGGAGGCCGAAGACGCGATCATGGATGATGAGGTCGGACTCAGTGAAGCGTTCATTCTGGCGGAGGTAATCGATCCAGGACTCCATGACGAAGGTCTCGGTGAGGTGACAGGGATCCTGTACGTCCTGAAAGATGCCCCAGCGCATTGCGCCGTCGCGCAGCCGGATGTCCTTGAGCTGGTGGATCGCGTGGACAAAGGTGTTGTAGTGCTCTACGTCGATGAAGAAATCGATGAGGATTCTTACCGGCCCGTCGGACATCTCGGGCTCCATTGCGAGTTGCGGAACGACTACTTCTGACCGGACTGGAGTGAGATCGGGCAGCTGGCCGCGCAAGACATGCAAGCGATTGCTGAAGGGGAGGGTGATCAGCAATCCTCCCGCGGCGACGGTAAGTGAGATCGGCGTCGAGAGGTGTTCGGCAAGGAGCCCCCAGAAGACGCTGCCGATAGCCATGCCCCCGGAGAAGACCATCTGATAGATGCCGAGGGTGCGGGCGTGGACCCACTCGGGCGCGGAGAGCTGAACGGCCAGATTGAGGGTGGACATGGTGCTTGTCCAGCAGAAGCCGGCGCAGAGAAGCACCGGAATAATGATGAGTACGTAGTGGACGAAGGCGAGGACGAGCAGCGTTACGGCGAATACGGCGCTCGAGATCGCGATGATCGCATCGGCGGATAACTTCTGTCGCACGCGGGGCAGGCTGGTAGCGCCAATGACCGCGCCGAGGCCCATGCTTCCGTTCAAAATGCCGTAACCGAGCGCGCCGTGGTGCAGGTCTCGGGCGGCGACGACGGCCAGCAACGCCCAGACCGCGCTGACAAAGATGGTGAAGACAAGGGACCGCGCGAGAGCAGCTTTCAGGGTCGGCGAGTACTGGATATAGCGCAGGCCGGCGCGCATGGAGCCGTAGATCCGCTCGGCGGGCAGGGCGCTCTTGAAGAGCGGACGCCGCTTCCACTGATAAAGGACGAGGATAACTCCGACGAAGGAGAGCGAGTTGAGGAGAAAGGTCCAGGCCGCGCCGGTGTGGGCATGAACGAAGGCAGCGACGGCCAGGCCGCCGAGGGCCGGGCCCAAGGCTCGGGCCAGATTGAATCCGGCGCTGTTCAGCGAGACGGCTTCAGGGAGCTCGTCGCGGGAGACAAGCTCGGGAACAATGGCCTGCCATGCAGGGCTGTTCATGGCCGTGCCTATGCTGAGCAGGAAGGTGAGGCTGAGCAGAACCCACGGCGAGATGATGTTGAGGAAGGTGAGCAGGCTGAGGATGGCGACCGCGGTGAGCATCCACGCTTGCCAGAAGAGGAGCAGGCGGCGCCGGTCGAAAATGTCGGCGGTTGCGCCGGCGAGGAGACCCAGCAGCACGACGGGCAGGCTGGCGGCGGTCTGCATGAGGGCGATGAGCAGAGGCGACGTCGTGAGCACGGTCATCAGCCAGGTGCCGGCGGTGTCCTGCATCCAGCCGCCAAGGTTGGAGATGGTGGAGGCGATCCAGAGATTGCGGAAGAGGGTTGATTTCAGCGGTTCGAAGCCGGTGGGCCGATTTTGGGGGATCGGTGTCCCGGCGGATCCCGGTGGCGGATTGGGCGTCTGGGAAAAGGGCATGAAGGAGGCAGTTGAAGGGGGCTGGATACATGATACCGGGCAGGGAGGCGAGGCGTGGAATTTGGGAGAATGGGGGAATTATTGCGGCGTGTGGAAAAGCTGTCTGAGGAGGTCGGTGGGAGTCAGGTGCGGGGCGGTGAGCTCGGGGATGTCCTGCTGGTACTGGAGGATGAACCGTAGGGCGGCCGCGATGCCGCGCCGCTCGATCCAGACCTGGCAATCGCGATAGCTTCCTTTGAAAAGGGCGTGGCTCTCGTCGGGCAGGCCCTCGTTGCGACAGACGTATGCGTTGGAACCCCCGGTAAACATGATCAGATACCGCTCGCGCTCGTCGATGCACTCGGCTGCGGCATGGTTCATGAGGTCTTCGAGCGTCATGATAGCTCCATGAGGAGGAATCTTAGATACAGAGGTTCATCGCGGAGGAGTCTTCGCGGCGGGGGAATCTCAGTATATGCGAGAAAAGTTGCGTCTCAACGGGCGACGGCAAGTTCTTCCTCGAGGCGCTGTTTTTCGTACAGGCTGGCATAGTAGCCGTCTCTCTCGAGTAATTCGTCGTGGGTGCCGAGCTCGACGATGCGTCCGCCAACGAGGACGGCGATGCGGTCGGCATTTCGGACTGTGGAGACGCGGTGCGAGATGAGGATGGTGGTACGGCCTTCCATGCGGCGGCGGAGCTCTTCGAGGATGCGCTCTTCGGTGTAGGTGTCAACGCTGGCGAGGGCGTCGTCGAGAATGAGGATGCGCGGGTCGCGGACGAGGGCGCGGGCGAGAGCGGCGCGCTGCTTCTGGCCTCCGGAGAGGGTGAGGCCGCGCTCGCCGACGAGGGTTTCGAAGGCGCGGGGGAATTCTTCAAACTCCTGGCGGATGTGGGCGGCTTCGGCGGCGTATAGCATCTCTTCGGGGCCGGCGTCGGGGGCTCCGAAAAGGATGTTTTCGCGGATGCTCTCGCTGAAGAGGAATGTTTCCTGAGGTACAAAGCCGATATTCTCGCGCAGGCGGTCGAGAGGATATTCGCGGACAGGGTGGCCATCGATGAGGACGGTTTCGGGAGGAGCGTCGTAGAGACGGGGTATGAGGCTTACGAGGGTGGTCTTACCGGAGCCGGTGGGGCCGACGAGGGCAAGGCTGGAGCCTGCGGGGATGGTCAGGGAGATGTTGTGAAGGACATCGGGAGTCGGGGTCCCGTCGGTGTTGGTGTAGGCGAAGGAGAGATTGCGGAATTCGATGTCGCCGATGATTTCGCTGCTCTCTGTGAGGTCAGGCGCGGCGTCGCGGTCGTCGATGGAGGGTTTCTCGGCGAGGAGCTCCTGGATGCGGGTGACAGAGGCGGTTCCGCGCTCGAAGAGATTAACGACCCAGCCGACGGCGATGATGGGCCAGGTGAGCATCAGCAGGTAGGTCATGAAGGCCGTGAAATTGCCGACGGTGATGCGGTGGGTGAGAACCTGGTGGCCTCCGACAAAGAGGACGATGACCATGGCCAGGCCGAGGATGAACTCGAGGGTGGGCCAGAGCATTCCCATGAGCTGGACGAGGCGGAGGCCGCGGCGGATGTATTCGCGGTTGGACTGCTCGAAGGCGTTGACCTGCGCCTCTTCCTGCGCGAAGGCGCGGATCAGGCGGGCGGCGGAGAAGTTTTCCTGGGCCTGCGCGGAGATGTCGGAGAACATGGCCTGGATGCGCTCGAAGCGCTCGTGGATCTTGCGTCCCATGAATTGCACGAGGATGCTGGCCAGGGGCAGCGGGACGAGCGCGGCGAGAGTGAGCATGGGGCTGATACGGAGCAGGAAATAGAGCGCGAAGACGGAAAAGAGCACGGTATTCGCGCTGTACATGATGCCGGGGCCGAGGAGCATTCGGACGGCGTTGAGATCGTTGGTCATGCGCGCCATGATGTCGCCGGTGCGGCGTTGCTGGTAATACTCGGCGGGCTGCTTTTCGAGCTGGCGGAAGAGGTCGTTGCGAAGATCGAATTCGATGTCGCGGGAGATGCCGATGAGAATCCAGCGTGTGTAGAAGAGGAAGATGCCCTTAGCGACGGCGATGCCGACGAGCAGGCAGGCATAGAGGAGAATCTTCCTGCGGGTGACGCCCTGGTTAAGGTCGTCGATGGCGATTCCGATGACGCGGGGAAAGAATACCCAGACGGCGCTCGAGAGCACGGCGACGATGCCTCCCCACACGTAAGCGCGGCGGTAGCGGCGCATGTACGGGAGAAGCGGCTTCAGGCGTTTGAACATTAATTTCTCGATCTAAAGTGCTGCTGGATAAGATTCACGGGCCGTCCGGTTGGTCGATAAAAGGGTTTGATTGCTTCGCAAGCCCTCATTGAATCCTGTGAAATGTCCTGCTCCAGCGGGTCTCATCGAAAAAGTGGACGAATTTATGGAGGGTCGATTGCGTTCGCTCCGACAGCGGCACCTCGTCGACCCCGGATTCCGGCATCGCGATCGACCAGTAAACGAAAAGCGGGCGCCCGATAATATTCTGGCGCGGCACGAAACCCCAATAGCGGCTATCCAGGCTATTCGTCCGGTTGTCACCCATAGCGAAGTAGCTTCCCGGCGGAACGACCAGATCTTCTCCCTGGATGTGACTAGGTAGCGATACTGTCCACTCTGCCGTTACTCCGGGCTCGGAAGCAGGATCGATTGCGGGAAAGTCGTCAACGTAAGGGTCGTAGTTGGCGACTGTCGGTTTGGCTGCCTGAGGCTCGTCCTGCGCAACACCGTTGAGGTAGACAATACCGTTACGGAGATGGATGCGGTCGCCGGGAATTCCGATGACGCGCTTGACGAGAGGGATGTGCTCGCCATTAGGCTCGGCTACCGGCTTGTAAAAAACAATGATGTCGCCTCGCTTTATTTCGCGATAGTGCACAAACGGTGCCCAATCAGCGGCTGGCGCCAGATTTTCGCGCTCAACCATCACATGATCGCCCACAAGAAGAGTGCTTGCCATCGAAGACGATGGAATGACGAAATTCTGGAAGATAAACATAAGGACAAAGAGACCGACCGCTAAGACGCTGCAAGTCGATGCGAATCCCTCCAGAGATGTTTCGCGCTGTCTGGTATCTTCAACGGGCTTCGTTTTCATTTTGTACTCCGCAATATTTCAATGTTTCTAGGTGGATGTGCGCAGGAGTAGATATCCGCCGGCGAGTCCGAAGATCACGTCGGGCGCCCAGGCGGCGAGAAACGCAGGAAGCAGGTTGACGTCGCCCATCGCTCCAAATATTCCGGCGACCATGAAGTAGGCGATGGCGACTCCAATGGCGACGGCGATGCCGGTAAGCGAGCCTCGCTTGCCCATGGTGAGCGCGAAGGGTACGGCAAGAATGGCCATGATCAGCGTGATGACCGGGGTCGCGATCTTGCGGTTGAGCTGCACGCGCAGGCGGATAGTGTCAAAGCCGCTCTGGCTCAGGTCATGAATATATGCCTTGAGTTCGTCGAAGCTCATCTCGGACGATAGCAGCGCTTCCTTCTTGAAGTATTGCGGCTGCTCGCGGATCTCAGGGAAAGTGCTGACATCGAACCGCCGGTAGCTGCTGATCTCATCGCCCTTGAAGGTGCGCTCCCACCCGTGCTCGAAGACCCATTCGTGAAGCCCCGGTTCCCAGTGGACGTTCGAAGCAAAGATGCGGCGCGACATGGAAAAGCTCTCCGGGTCGAATTCAAAGACGGTGAGGTTTCCGAAGGCATTCTGCGCGGGGTCGAATAATTCGTAATAGAAGATGCGGCCGGGCTTGCCGGGCTCCTGCAATCCGAAGATCCATTTCTGACCGGGATGCTCGAAGGTCTGCGGCGGCTTGCCCTTGATGACGTTGCGGAGCGCTTCCTGGCGGCGGTTGGCTGTGGGCAAATAGAGCTGGTCGAAGACGAAGAGCCCGGTGGCAAGCAGGGAAGTGATGATGAAGACGGGCAGCACGATGCGGTAGAGGCTGACTCCGCTGGCTTTCATGGCCGTGAGCTCGCTGGTCTTGTTCATCAGGCCGAAGACGACAAGCACGGCTATGAGCACGGCGAGCGGCGTGATGGTGTAGATCATGCTGGGCGTGAGATTGACGAGGTAAGCGGCGACAGTGATGAAAGATGTGCGATTGCGAATGATGTCGCCGAGGAGCTCAAAGCAGGTAAAGATGAGCATCAGCATGACGAAGCTGACGAGCACCATGGCAAAGGTGCCGAGGAATTGCGAGAGGACATACTCGTCGAGGATAAGGGGGAAGCGCCCACGCGTATGCCGAGGCTTGGAGGAGCGATACGCGCTTTGCGCCTCGGGTGTCTCCTCGGTCTCGGCTTTGGCGCTTGATTTGAACCAGACGCCGATGGAGGTGATGGCGGCCAGGGCAGCGCCCCCGGTAGACATCTGGCGAAGAAGGACGATGCCACACGCGGCGAAGAGGACGTTGGCAAGCCAGATGCCGACGACGACCGGGACTTTGTTCTGGCGGGCGAGGGCGGTTCCGGTCGATGACAGGAAGTAATAGACGAAGACGAGGACGATGGTGAGAACAAATCCCGCGCCTTTGCCGCCGCGCTTGGAGGAGATTCCAAGGGGAACGCCGACAAGCATGAGAACGAGGCAGGCCGCGGGATAGGCGAAGCGCTTGTGCAGCTCGATGAGATACCATCGGCCGCCCTTGGCGTGGGCGCGCTCGAGCAACTCGCGGTTGGACATGGCGAGAATGGGAGCATCGTTGCGGCCAGTGTGCGTGTCCTCCTGCGTGGTAAGCGCGAGCGGCAGATCGGTCAGGGCGAATGTGGAGACGTTGTACTGATCGGGCTGGTTGGCGACAGTCTCGTGCTCGGTGCCGTTGCGCATGCGCATGATGGCCGTCTGATCCTTGCCGTTTACGACGGTGGCGACGGCCCCGGTAGTGATCTTGGGCGAGGTGGGATCGGAGAGGTCGGCGAGGAAGATCTGGCCCCAGTGCGCCGCGCCGGCTGAAGCGCGCACATCCTGCACATAGAGCACGTAGTTCTTAAAGTCTTCGTAGAAGACGCGCGGCTGGACTTCGTAAGAAGCCTGCGCGTTCAGGAGCTCGGCTTCGAGATGCAACGTTGTTTCGGTGGCCTTGGGCGCGAAGTAGAGCGTATTTGCGAGGCCGATGCCCCATCCGGCGACAGAGACCACGGCGACGACCGCAACGAAGCTCCACACGCCGATGCCGGAGGCGCGCATGGCGGTGATTTCGCTGTCGGCGGCGAGGCGGCTGAGGCCGAGAAGGATGCCGACCAGCACGGCCATGGGGATGGTGACGGTGAACATGTTGGGCAGCGTGAGCAGAACGATCTCCAGAACAGCGCCCAGCGACGCGCTGTTGCGCACCACCAGCTCAAGCAGGTGGGGCAGGTCGCGCATGAAGAGGACAAAGGTGAAGAGCGCGCCGCCAATGAAGGCGTGCGAGAGAACCTCTTTCAGGATGTATCGCGTGAGAATGCGCACAGATTGAGCCTGAGGTTAGTTTATCGCTTGTCGGTGTCCCGTATGGGGATCGTTCATCGGGGCATGAAGCGTTTGAGGCGCAGGCTGTTGGTGAGCACGCTTACGGAGCTGAGGGCCATGGCGGCTGCGGCAACGGCCGGGTTGAGCAGAAGTCCGGTAAACGGATAAAGCACGCCGGCGGCGATGGGGATGCCGAGCAGGTTGTATCCGAGCGCCCAGCCGAGGTTCTGGCGCATGACGCCGAGAGTGCCGCGGGCGAGGCTGAGGGCAGTGACGATCTGGGCCGGGTCGCCGCGCAGTAGGATGGCGTCCCCGGCTTCGCGGGCAAGGTCGGTTCCGGTGCCGATGGCGAGGCCGGCATCGGCCTGGGCGAGCGCAGCGGCGTCGTTGATGCCGTCGCCGACCATGGCGACGGAGCGGCCTTCGGCCTGGAGAGCGCGAATCTGAGCGAGCTTTTCACCGGGGAGCAGTTCGGCGCGGATGTCGTCGATTCCGGCGGCGTGGGCGATGTTGTCGGCTGCGGCGCGAGTGTCTCCGGTGAGCATCGCGACGCGCAGGCCCAGGTTGCGCAGGGCGCGGATGGTGTCGGCTGCGCCGGGGCGGAGGGTGTCTTCGGCGGCGAGCCATCCGGCATATTGGCCGTCGATAGCGATGTGAAGCAGGGTTGCCGCAGAGGGCGTCTCGATCGAAGGGGCGATGCCGAGTTGGTCGAGGAGGGCGCGGTTGCCGGCGGCGACGGTGCGGTTATTGACGGATCCGGTGATACCTTTGCCGGGGATGGCCTGGATGTCACTGGCAGGCTGCGTCGAGATGCCGCGGGACGCGGCGTATTCGGTGACGGCCCGGGCGAGCGGATGTTCGGAGCGCCGCTCGACGGAGGCGGCGAGAGCGATCAGGTCGGGCTCAGAGATCCCGACGGCGTGGACGGCGGTGATGCGCGGCTTGCCTTCAGTGAGGGTTCCGGTCTTGTCGAGAAGGACTGTGTCGACGCGAGCGAGGCGTTCGACGCTCTCGCCGCCCTTGAAGAGGATGCCGAGTTGTGCGGCGCGTCCGATGGAGACGGTGAGGGCGGCTGGTACGGCGAGTCCCATGGCGCAGGGGCAGGCGATGACCAGCACGGCGACGGCGATGGCGAAGGCGCGGCTGACCCCGGTGGGATCCGCGAAGGCCCAGACCGCAAACGTAATGACGGCGATGGCCAGAACCACAGGAACGAAGACGGCGCTTACGCGGTCGGCAAGCTGCTGCATGGGGGCTTTCGATGATTGCGCCTCCTGCATGAGGCGGAGCATCTGGCCAAGGACGCTGTCGGCGCCGATCGAAGTAGCGCGGTATTCGAGGGCGCCGTCGTAGTTAAGCGAGCCGCCGATGATGCGGTCGCCGGTGCTGCGTGGGACGGGGAGAGATTCGCCGGTGATGAGGGATTCGTCGACGCTGCTGGCGCCGGACAGGATGAGGCCATCGACGGGGATGCGCTCGCCGGGACGGACGACGACGGTTTCGCCGGGGACGAGGGATGCGATGGGTGTTTCGACCTCGACGCCGTCGCGGAGGATGCGTGCCGTCTGCGGCTGCAGTTTGGCGAAGGCCTCGAGCGCATCGAGCGTGCGGCGCCTGGCGCGGGCCTGGAGCCATTCTCCAAGAAGCAGAAAGCCGAGGATCAGGAGGACGGAATCGTAGTACACGTCGGGATTGAGGCCGTGGCGGATGAAGCTGTCGGGGAAGAAGGTTGCTGCCGCCGAGTACGCGAAGGCCGCGCCGGTGCCCAGGGCAACCAGCGTGTTCATGGTGGTGGAGCGGTGCAGGGCAGCCTGGAATGCACGCTGGTAGATGGCTCCTCCGGCCCAGACCATACCGAGGAGGGTGATGGCGAGCATGGTGTATTCGAGCGTCGGAGCCGGGATGTTATAGAGCGGCGGCAAGGCGCGCATCAGAACGCGCTCGAGTGCGTTCGGGGCACGGTGCATGAGCGGTCCGTGCATGAGCGGCATCGACAACAACATGGTCGCGATGCCACCGGCGATGGCGGCGAATGCTTTGATGCGGAGAAGATGCTCCTGTTCTGGACCGCCGTGATCATGCATGTGGTCGTGCTCAGAGGAGTGCGCAGCGGGCAGGGAAGCGTCGTATCCGGCTTCGCGGACGGCCTCGACCAGCGAATCGAGTCTTGTGACTGCGGGCGTGTAGACGACACGCGCCGAGTGCGTCATGAGATTGACGCTGGCCTCGGAGACGCCCTCGGTTCCGCGCAGAGCCTTCTCGACGTGGGACTGGCAGGCGGCGCAGGTCATGCCCTCGACGTCGAGGGTTACGGTCTGCGGGCCGTCATGCGCAGTATCGGTGGTCATTGCCGCTCCACCCGTGCGGCGTATCCGGCTTTGGCGAGCGCGGCGAGAACGGGCGCAAGGTCTTCGGACTGCACTCGAGCTGTGCCGATGCGGACTTCTTCCACGACAGTTCCGAGGACGCTATGCAGTGCCCGGCCGACGCGGCGGACACAGGCGTCACAATGCATGCCTTCGATGTTCAGGGTAATGCTGCTCATGACTATTCCTATATTTTATCGATGCGCGAGAGCGGGTGCAGGGTTCAGCGATCAGCGTTCACTCCCTGTCCGGCATAGGAGGTAAAGTTATCAATCACCTGACGACAGGAAGCGGTAGCCGATGCCGCGCACGGTCTTGAGATAGCGCGGCTCGGAGGGCTCGTCCTCGATGTAGCGGCGGAGGCGGACGATGAAGTTGTCAATGGCCCGCGTGTCGGTGTCTTCGCGTACGCGCCACACCTGTTCGAGCAGCTCCTTGCGGGAGATAATGCGGCCCTGGTTGCGCACAAGGTAGCGCAGCAGATCGGCCTCCATCAGGGTGAGGCGGATAGTTCGCCCGAGGGCGGTGAGCTCGAGAGCTTCGAAGTCGATGCGGCGGCCGGAAAATTCAAAGCTCCCAACATCTTCGGGCACGGCGGGGCCTCCCGCCGGAGGCTGATGCCACTTCATGCGGCGCAAAAGGCCGTTGAGGCGGGCAAGAAGAATGGAAAGATCGAAGGGCTTGGGAAGATAGTCATCAGCGCCGGCGGCAAATCCGCTGAGCACGTCTTCGGGGCGGCCGCGCGCGGTGAGCATGAGCACCGGAGTGTAGTTCTGCCTGGCGCGCAGCTCGGTAACGACGTCGAATCCACTCTTGCCGGGCAGCATGACGTCGAGCAACATGGCGTCGAAGCTTTCGCTCCCCAGCCGGGCAAGTGCAGCTTCGCCATCGCCCTCGATGGCGGCGTCGTAACCTTCGGCCTGGAGGTTGAAGAGAAGCCCCTGGGCAAGGTGTTCCTCGTCTTCGACGATAAGGATGCGGGCGGGTGTGCTCATTGAGCGCTGAGCTCCCGCTCTTTCACGGTCTGCCGGAGCAGGCGCGGCAGCTGCACGCTTACGGTTGTGCCGTTGCCCTCGCCGGCGCTTTCTGCAAAGGCATCTCCGCCGTGCTGGCGGGCGATGGTGCGAACGATGAAGAGCCCGAGGCCGGTGCCTTTGGTGCGGAGCACGGTGCGCATAGGTACACGATAGAAGCGCTTAAATATGCGCTTGAGCTGAGCGGGAGGAATGCCGATGCCGCGATCGGCGACGCTGAGGACGATCCAGGCGTCATCGCGAACAGACAAGCTGGCCTTGATCTCCACCGCTTTTGGTGAATACTTCACGGCATTGTCGAGCAGGTTCATTACAACGCTCTGCAGCTCCTCGCGATTGCCGCGGACGATCAGCGGTGTTTCACTTTCGGGCTCTTCGAATATGATCGCGTTCTTTTCAAGATGGTGGCGGACGCGCGTCCGCTCGATGCATTCCGATACGAGAGCTCGCATGTCGACCGGCAGCCGCACCTGGTTCTGCATGCGCTGGCCGAGTTCTCCAGCCTTGAGCACCTGCTCGACGGTGGCGAGCAGCCAGTCGCTGTCTTCGAGCATGATGCCGTAAAACTCGCGGCGCTTTTCCTCGGGCATTTCACGGCGCTGCAGTGTTTCAAGATAGAGGCGGATGGAGGCGATAGGGGTCTTCAGCTCGTGAGTGACGGCGTTGAGGAAGGCGTCGTGGCGCTCGTTGCGGCGCACTTCGCGGACAAGAAAGATAGTGTTGAGGACCACTCCGGCGATGAGCAGAGCGAAGAAGGGAATGCCGATGAGCATCGGAGCAAGCCGGCGCCAATTGAGGATGATCCAGCCGACGTTGAGCGCCACGGTGGCTCCGAGCATGCATGCTCCGAGCACAATGAAGAGCACCACGTTCCGTTTTCGCCCGCTGATTCTCATACTCGCAATGAAAGTGTACCGGGCGGGCGATGAAGGCGGCCATCCGGATCAATGTGAGGCTATGACATCTGTCACATCCGATTGGTGACAGAGTCCACTGCTATCGCGATTCGATCCGGGAGATGCTGTCTTCAGTAAAGGAGACATCATGTCCGCATCGATGTTCGCAACAGGATTGCACGCCGAGCCGCTGACGGCTCCGTTCCCGCCTCCCGCTCATTTGGGACATGCGATTGCGAGACTACATTCGGCGACCAAGCGCTACCGGCAAACGACGGCGCTGGACCAGCTGACGCTGAATCTTTATCCCGGCGAAGTGGTGGCGTTGCTAGGGCCGAATGGTGCGGGAAAGACGACGGCGGTGCGTTTGCTTCTGGGGTTGATCGCGCCAACCTCAGGGAGCGTGCGGGTGATGGGGCGTGATCCACGCGACGCCTCCGCCCGCACGAATATCGGCGCAATGCTGCAAGTGACACGGGTTCCGGAGACGCTGAAGGTGCGCGAGCATATCGATCTGTTTCGGAGTTACTATCCCAATCCGCTTCCAGCGGAGGAGATTGTGCGCATTGCCAGGTTGGATGGGCTAGAGAACAAGTTCTACGGAAAGCTCTCGGGCGGGCAGAAGCAACGGGTGCTCTTCGGGCTGGCGCTGGCGGGCAATCCCGAGTTGATTTTTCTCGATGAGCCGACGGTAGGGATGGATATCGAATCGCGGCGCGGGTTGTGGGATCAGATCCGGTGGTTGGCGGCACAGGGCAAAACGGTGCTGCTGACGACACACTATCTCGAAGAAGCGGACGCGCTGGCCAGCCGGGTTGTCGTGATCGACAAGGGCAAGGTGATCGCGGAGGGAACCCCAGCGCAGATCAAGCATCGAGTGAGTGGACGGAAGATCCGCTGTATTACGGAGCTGGATGAATCGTTCCTGATGAAGCTGCCGTCGGTGGTGAGCGTGGAGCGGGATCGCGAGGCGCTGATCATTACGGCGCACGAGGCGGAGGTGGTTGTGAAGGAGATGCTGATACGCGATGTGACGCTGCGCGGGCTGGAGATTTCTGCTCCGGGGTTGGAGGATGCGTTTCTGGCGCTTACGACGAGCGAATCGGCCAAGGGCGCCGTTGCAAACTGAATCTGTAACTGAGTCTGTTACACAGGAGAGATTTTATGGCTACCGCCGTTGTTACTGCTGGTCCGGAGACGTTGAGTTTTGGCTACTACGCGCGCGTATTGCGGCAGGAGATTCGCTACGAGTTCCTGAAAATGCTGCGACTACGGGCGTTTTCGCTCTCGGTGATCGGATTTCCGGTGATGTTCTACTTCCTGTTCGGCGTGAGCAATCGCCACACCGAGTGGGCGCGATATCTGCTGGCCAGCTACAGCTGTTTCGGCATGGTTGGAGCTTCGCTCTTCGGACTGGGCGCGGGCGTCGCGATGGAGCGCGTGCAGGGATGGCTGGAGTTGAAGCAGGCGAGTCCCATGCCGCGGCTGGCATATCTGGCGGCCAAGACGGTTACGTGTTCGGCCTTCGCGCTGATCATTGTGGTGCTGCTGGTCACGCTGGGCGTGACGCTGGGCGGCGTGTCAATGACAGCGGGCGAGGCTCTCAAGCTGGCCGGCATCACACTGGCGGGCGCGCTCCCATTTGCCAGCATGGGACTGTTGCTCTCTGTGGTGATGCCGGCCAACGCAGCACCGGGGATCATCAACCTGATCTATCTGCCGATGTCGTTCATGTCGGGGCTGTGGATGCCACTGAGCATGCTGCCGCACTGGATGCAGAAGATGGCTCCGGCATTGCCGACGTATCACTACGCGCAGCTTGCGCTGAACATTTTTGGCTACGCGCAGCCAGGAACGACGATGTCCGGGCACTGGGAGGCTCTGTTAGGCTTTACTTGCCTGATGCTGGGTGCGGCCTGGCTCATCTTTACCCGCAGTGAGGCGAAGGCTTGACTATCTGCGACAACGGACGCATGGGTGGTGTCAGCGGTTTAACTGAAGCCGCGCAGACGGGAGCGCGGCCCGGCCATGCGCTGCGCAACCGGCACGCGAGAAGCAACGGCAAGCGGAGCGATCTCTGGGATTTCGTCTGGATTTTCTACTCGGTTTTCTTCTTCATTGAGCCGATCGCGCGGCACAACCGGGCGTACTGGATCGAGTTTGCCGTTTTCTACACGATCTTCCTTGCCCTTTACTCCGGGCTGATCTTCTGCCGCAAACAGTGGCAACAGTACACGCTGCTGGCAGCCATGGGCGTGCTCGGCGTTCTGTATTTTCCGAAAAACAATGCCATCGCCGGAACCTTTATTTATATTTCGGCTTTCATCCCCTTCGTAACCGACTCGCTGGTCATAAGCGTCGGCACGATGGCGGTGGTCTCGATCACGGTTGTAGTCGAGGGCCTGCTGCTGCACATCACCCCCTGGGGATGGGGATTTGGAGCGGTGTTCTCGCTCATTGTCGGCGGGACCAATCTTATTGCGGCACAACGGGTGCGGGCCAACTCCAAGCTGCAGATGGCGCACGAGGAGATCGAACAGCTGGCAAAGATGGCCGAGCGCGAACGCATTGCGCGCGACCTGCACGATGTGCTCGGACATACGCTTTCGGTCATCGTGCTGAAGTCGGAGCTGGCGGGAAGGCTCTTCGCGCGGGATCCCCAGCGGGCGGCGGCGGAGATCGCCGATGTGGAGATGATTTCGCGCAAGGCGCTCGGCGAGGTGCGGGAGGCGATTCGCGGCTACCGTGCAGAGGGACTGGCGGCAGAGATCAAGCGGGCGTACAGCACGCTCGACGCGGCCGGAGTGACCCTTGTGTGTGAGGACAAGCCACCGGCGCTGAATCCTGCAGTCGAGAGCGTGGTCTCGCTGGTGGTGCGCGAAGCGGTGACGAATATCGTTCGGCATGCGCATGCGAGCCGATGCCAGATGACGTTCTCTGCGCAGAACGGGCATAGCTCCCTGGTGATCGAGGACGATGGGCATGGCGGCGTTCGCGCAGAAGGCAACGGGCTGCGCGGCATGCGGGAGCGTATCGAGGCGCTGGGCGGGCAGTTTGCAGTCGATGGCAGCCGGGGCACGCGGCTGACGATCCTGGTACCGACGGATGTGCACGCTCCCCGAGATGAAGCCGAGATCACGTCATGACCAAGATTCGCGTGATTGTAGCCGAGGACCAGGCGATGGTGCTGGGTGCCCTTGCTGCCCTACTTGAGACGGAGCCGGACATCACCGTCTGCGGACGCGCGGCCAACGGGCGCGAGGCTCTGACGGCGATCGCGAAGCAGAAGCCCGATGTATTGGTAACTGACATCGAGATGCCGGAGATGACGGGACTGACACTGGCAGCGGAGGTGCGGGACAGGCATCCGCAGACGCGGGTGATGATTCTGACGACCTTTGCAAGACCGGGATATCTCCGGCGAGCGCTCGACGCCGGCGCGAAGGGCTATCTGCTTAAGGATCGCCCGGCGGCTGAACTGGCCGAGGCGGTGAGGCGCGTGCATCGGGGACTGAGGGTGGTCGATCCTGACCTGGCGGCGGAGGCGTGGGACAGCGGCGCCGATCCACTGACGGAGCGCGAGCGGCAGATTCTGTGGCGGGCGGGCGAAGGCAAGTCGAGCCTGGAGATCGCGGAGGAGCTGCACCTGTCCGAGGGGACGGTGCGGAATTATCTGTCGGAAGCGATCAGCAAGCTTGGAGCGGCGAATCGCGTGGACGCGGCGCGGATCGCAAGAGCGAAGGGATGGCTGTGAGGGCAGTCCCCGCTCCCCACAATCTCGCTACGTGCCTTCCCCAGTGAAGGGATTGAACTGGTTTGGCCTGGCGGCAGTTGGATCGGCCCGGCTCTCATCTGCCGCGGATGGCGGCACGGTAAGGGGGGCGGCGGAGTCAGGCGAGCCGGTGTTGTAGACACGCAGCGGATCGCCGGGGAGCATGTTGTTTTCTGCGAGGGCGATACGGATGCGCCGCTGCGTCTCGCGCATGGCGGCCCACTGCTGGTTGGCCTTTGTCCTGAGCTGCACCGGGTAGACGATTTGCGATCCCTTGATGGAGTCGACGCCGAGAAGTGTGGGGTCGGCGAGGAAGACGTCGCGGTAAGCGGGATCGTTGCGGACGCCCATGGCGACGTCTTTGAGGAGGGCGAGCACTTTGTCGGGATCGGCGGAGTAGTCGACGGCGACATTGATGGTCGCAATGGAGAAATCGCGCGTCAGGTTCGCCACGGTGGTGATCTGCGAATTTGGGATGATGTAGAGGGTTCCGTCGCCGTCGCGGACCTGGGTCTTGCGAAGAGACATGGTTTCGACGGTGCCACTCAATCCTGCCAGGCGCACTACATCACCCACTTTGTACTGGTCTTCGACCAGGACGAGGATGCCGTTGAGGCAGTCCTTGACGATGGTCTGGGCGGCGAAGCCGAGAGCGATTCCGGCGACGCCCGCGCTGGCCAGCAATGGTTCAAGACGGAAGCCTAGCAGGGGAAGGATCTCAAGAGCGGCGAGGAATACGATGGCGCCGATACCGGTGGCGCGGATAACGGAAGCCAGAGTGCGCACCTGAGCCAGATTGCCGCTCTTCCTCCGCTCGGCGATGTGCGTCATGCGGCCGGTGACGAACCTGAGGGCGCGCGCGAGGAGCCACGAGCCGATGAGAATGACGACGATCTTGGGCAGGGCGCTGTGCAGGAACTCCTGCAGATCGGCGAGCCACTTATCGTCAAGCTGCGTGAAGAATTGACGGGGTCCAAACCAGATCAGCATCTGCAATACTTTTTCTGTCGATAGAATCATCTGTTTCTATAATGTCCCATTAGAAGTCAGGATTGGATCCTCATGCGATTCTTTGATGCGATCCCGCGGCGTAGCGCGATGCTGCTGGTGCTCCTTAGCCTGAGCGCAACCGGGGCGCAGGTAGCGCCGCCCAGCTCGAACCAGCCAACGGCGCGGACTCCGGCGTTGCCGAACTCGGGGCGTGCGGACGAGGAGGACATCAATCCCCTGGCGCGACAGCTGGCCGAGCAGCAGGCGATGCGGCGGAATAATCAGCGCCAGCAGCAGATTGTCGACGATACAACGAAGCTGGTGCACCTGGCGCAGCAGCTCAAGGAAGAGATGGACAAGGGCAAGCTGGAGAATCCCGGCAAGACAGCCGAAGAGATCGAGAAACTTGCCAAAGATGTGAAGGACAAGATGAAGGAAGGACAGTAAGAAGGAAGGGCAGTAAGGCAGATCAGAGATTAGGGATTTGCGGAAGAATGCCTGTCCGCTGCCTTCAGAATGACAACCTTTGAGGACAGTGGGAGAAAGTCAGGGGCTGCACTGACGCTCTATGCATCGTATGGATTCTTCACTTCGCTGCGCTCCGTTCAGAATGACAACTCTAAATTTTTAATTAACAGATAAAGAAAACGAAGATGGAGACACGACGGCCGCACTGTTGAGAGTGCGGCCGTCGCTGTTTTGAGGCTACGGGTTACTTGTTGACGGTTACGCTGACTGTCGTGGATTCCGAGAGCGTGCCGCTGGTTCCGGTGACGGTTACGGTGTAGGAGGCGCTGCTGCTGCCGCTCGATCCGCAGCCGATGCCCAGGCCGACGATTGCACCGAAGAGAACGACTCCGAGGATGGCGCGCCAGCTACGCCGGCGTGCCGGGATTCCGAAGAAGAAGAGCAGGGCCAAGGTTGCTCCACCACCGATGGCGAAGAACTTATTCAACGGTCGGTCGAGAGCGGCGCTGTTGGAGCCGGCGGTGACGCTAAGCGTGGCAGTCACGGTGCTGGACCCGGTCACGTCCACCGAGGTGGGCACAGAGCAGGTAACTTGCGCAGAATTGGAGGAGCTGCAGGCGAGGTTGACAGTGCCCGTGAATCCGTTCGCAGGCGTTACGGAGATAGTGGACATGCCCGATGCGCCTTGCGTTACGGTGATCGAGCCGCTGTTGGAGAGGGCGAAGGTGGGCGCGGGTGGAGCGGTGACGGTGACTGTGACCGTGGCGTTGGATGTGATGCTTCCCAGCGTGCCGGTGGTCGTGACCGTGTAAGTGCCGGGCGTTGTGGTCGCTGTAGTAGCGACGGTGAGCGTGGATGTGACGGCAGCTGAGCCGGTGATGTTAGCCGAGGTTGGACTTAAGGCGCAGGTTGCCGGGCTCGTGGCTCCCGTTGGTCCGGTGACGGAGCAGGTAAGAGGGACGCTTCCGGTGAATCCATTGGATGGCGTGACGGAGATGGTGGAGGTATTGCCGGTTGCGGCTCCTGCGATGAGCATGAGCGTGGTTGGATTCGCGCTAAGAGTGAAACCGGGCACAGGCGGTGCAGTCACCGTGACGGTTACGGTTGCCATCTGAGTGATGGTTCCCGCAGTGCCGGTCACGGTGACGGTGTAGATTCCGGCGGTGGTGGTTGCGGTTGTGGCGACGGTGAGAACGGAGGTTACCGCTGCCGTACTAATGATATCAGCCGTGGGCGGCGCCAAGGCGCAGGTTGCCGGACTGACCGCGCCTGCGGGGCTCATGACCGAGCAGGCTAGAGCGAACATTGCCGGTAAATCCGTTGGCCGGCGTGACGGAGATGGTGGAGGTGTTCCCGGTTGAGGCTCCGGCAACGAAGTCAAGCGTGGTCGGCGCGGCGCTGAGAGTGAAGGTGGGAGTAGCTGGGGCTGTGAAGGTGACGGTGACGGTGGTTGTTTCGGCTATTGTTCCCGACATGCCGGTGACCTTAACGGTGTAACTGCCGGGGGTCGTGGTCGCAGTACTGTCGACGGTAAGAGTAGAAGTGACAGCACCGCTAGTCACATCTGGCGACGTTGGATTGAGAGTGCAGGTTGCAGGGCTCGTGATCGTGCCCGACGGAGGCGTAACTACGCAGGTGAGATCCACCGTGCCCGTGAATCCGTTAGAAGGCGTGACGGAGATGGTGGAGGTATTTCCAGTGGTGGCTCCGGCGGTGAGATTGAGGGTGGTTGGGCTGGCACTAAGAGCGAATCCTGGTGTGGATGCACCTGTGACCGCGGCTTGAATTGCCAGAGTGTGGATGTAGGTTCCGGTGGAATCCTTGCCGGTGACAAGGACGTTGTAGTTGCCTGTGGCGACCGAAGAGCCGGCATTGATGGTGAGGGTGAGCGGGGCGTTGCTGCCGGCGGAGAGGGTTGCCGAGGAGCTGACATTGCAGGTGACGGTGGTGGCCGTGCAGGTGAAGCTGACAGCTCCCGCAAAGCTATTCACCGAGAAGGCGTTGATGGTGTCGGTTCCGGAACTGCCGGCATTGACCGGCACGATCGTGGTTTCGGGGACGATCGCAAAGTCCGAGAGCGGATTGGCAAGGTTAACGGCGGCAGAGCTCGATGGGGCGTAGTTTGTGTCTCCGGAATAGCCGGCCGTGAGTACATTAGCACCCTGGAGGAGTCCCTGGCTGTCTACGCCGATCGAGACTGAAGAGTGGTCGGTTCCGGTAGCCGGGACGAGAGTGAGCGGATTGAAGACGTATCCGGAGGTCTCGAGGGTGACTGTACCGGTTGGAGGCGTCGTTCCCGAGCCGGTGACAGTGATGGTTATGCCGACCAGCGTAGTTGGCGAGGTCGACGACATGGTAGTTGTGACGACGGTTGTGGTGGGCTTAAGAGCCGATGCCGCTGCGATGCGCGAGCGTACCCGATGCCGATGCGCCGAGGTAGTTGGCGTCTCCGTTGTAGGTGAGGGTAACGTTGTAGTTGCCTTACCCCGCGCTGGACGGAATTGTGAAGGTCGCGTAGCTTGCGGTCACCCCGGTCTGCAGATCTACGCCGTAGTAGGAAAGCGGCACGCTGGTCGGAGTTCCGGATGGAGCTCCTGAGATGGCGATCGTTCCTGTCGGAGGCGCACCGGTACCGGCCGAGTCGAGCAACAGCGTAACGGCGGTAGCCTGTCCCGCCAGAATGTTTGTATTCGGCCAGGTCACAAAGAAGCCGCCGACTTGCGCCTTGGCGATGGTGTAAGTGGTTGCCGAGGCACTGGAGGCGTTGTAACTGGCGTCGCCGGCATAGCTTGCGGTGATGGAGTGGGTACCGACGCTGGTGGCCGAGACCGCAACGGTCTGATCGACGGTATTGTACTCGGCGTCGCCTTCAGCGTTGAGGACGGCGGTGTTGACCTTTGTACCGTTGTCGGAGAAGGTGACGACTCCGGTGGGAATGCCGAAGACCGGGCAGGTGGCGGAGGAATTCGTGAAACAGGTTTCAAGCGCCGGCCAGCTTGGAACTGGGAGCGACCTGCGCACTGAAATAGAGAGCCGTGCCATAGGGAATGTTCGTGGTTCCGCTGGGAATCAGCACGTTGTCGGCGACATCGATCACGTTGAGGAAGACTCCGCTGGCTTCGGGCGTGACGGTGACCTGGGTCTTTGCCGAATCCGCCTGAGCATTTTTGCTGTCGCCGCCGTAATGCGCCCATACGTTATAGGTGCCGCCGGGCAGGAGAACGGTCGACCCGGAGGCCGCGCCACTGGAGTTTAGCGTGAAGTTAGCGATGCCCTGATTCGTGGGTTCGGTGCTGGTTGTCATGAGCGCGACATTGCCAGTGGGCGAGGAGCCAGCAACGGTTGCGCTTACATTGACGGTGCTGCCGTGGGCGTAGGTTCCCGCTGTTGGCGACGACAAGGTTACGGTGGAGGCCGCGAAGGTGACCTTGTTCCAGTCGTTGAAGAGGACATTGGCATCGAGTGTGCCAAGGCCTGAGGAGAGGTCATATCCGGTAGTGGCGTTGTAGTCCACGGTAGTGCCGGTGCCGATCTGGCCTTCAGTCGCCGTTCCGAGATTGGGATCGGTCACGGTGATACTGCTCTCGTTAATGCAGTTTGGCGACGTGGGAAGGAAAGCGCAGGGAACGGAGTTGGTTCCGTTGGTTACATCGTGGAAGGCCGCGGGAAACTGCGCGGCCAGCGGGTAGAGAACGAAGTCGGCCTGGCCCTGGGGTCCATATTTTTGATTGATAAGCGCCATGATGCCGGCGAAGGATGGCGTGGAGGCGGAGGTTCCGCCGACGGCGAAGATCTGGACGGTGTTGCCGCTGGAAACGGGCTGGCAGTCGCCGTCGGTGGCGCAGATGACGTAGAAGCTGGCGTTGGCGGAGCCGTCGGCGGCAAAGAGCGAAAGATCGGGGATGTCGCGAACGCTGTCGGATGGGACACCGGTGCCGCTCTGCCAGACAGGCTTGGCATAGCCGGCGGTGCAGGTGACGGTGTTCCCACTGCTGTCGTAGGTGCCGGTCGCGCAATTGCTGGCGCCGCCGCTGCCGGCAGCAATGGTGGTGGCAGTCTGGCCACTTTCGTCATAGTAATTGTTAATGTTGAGACCGTACTGGCTGTCGTTCCAGGGCTGCTCAGGGATGACGCCTTTGATGGAAACCGCCGGGGTGTTGTTGCTGGGCGTGAAGTTCCAATAGCTCTGGAGCTGAGTATTGAGAGCCGAGGAACCCTGATTCCAGGCGCTGTAATAAAAGTCGGTGCCGCCGACGGCAACGTTGTAGGGAGTGGAGGCGAAACCGCTGACCTGCTGGCCGTTAATCGCGTAGTACTGGGTGTTGTCGTCGTCGCAGGCGGCCGAGCCGGAGTCTCCAGTAGAGACAACGACGGTGATGCCCTGCGCGGCAGCCTGTTCATAGAGGCTGTTCAGGAACTGGTTGGTGGTCCCGAGAGCATTCTCGCAGGAGCCGAAGCTGAGGCTGATAACGGGAGCGATGTTTCCGTAGATAGCGCGCTGCAGGGCGAGGAAAAGGCCGCCTTCGAGGGCGGTGTCGGCGCCGATGACGAGGTCGATGTTGGCATTGGGGGCGACGGCTCCGGACCACTCCACGTCAAGGTAGGCTTCGATGGAATCGCCGTTCACGCCGGGGTCGTTTCCGTCGATGATGACCTGCGGCGGATTGGCGGGGAGACCGAAGAGAGTGCGGAACTGATTCACCAGGTAAACGTTGATATTGGAGTCGTTGACGATGGCGATGGTCTGGCCGGTGCCGTTGTAGCCCGCGGTGTAAAGCGGGTTGAGGTCATACTGCACGGCGTAGTCGCCGGGCGAAAGCGCGAACTCATAGCCGGTGCTGGCGCTTCCGATGGTCCACTGCGGAGTGGCTTTGCCGGACTTCGTGTCGTAGGTGGCTTCGCCGAGTTTGCGGAGGTTGTTCTTGACGGGGAAGTTGTTGAGGGTTGCGAATCCTCCTATGACCGGAGCGAGCGCGGCGGGAATTTGCGGATCGGTGGCGTTCGCGTAGCGTATTTCGCCATTGATCATGTACTTGTGAATCTGGGAGTGGAAGGCGGTGCGGAACTGGGCAACGTTGCCGGAGATTTCAATACTCTGGCGGCCGCCGTTGACTTTCGTAATGCCGAAGCCGTGCGACTGGAGCCAGGCCTCGACGGTTGCGAGATCCTGATCGGACGGGCCGAACTGCTTGCCGAACTGGTCGGGCGTGAGCCACTTATGATAGCTGGCCGAGCCGGGCGTGTGCATGTCGTTGATGAGACTCTTAAGAGCGGACTCCTGGGCGTCGCTGCGCTTGAGGACCAGCGTAAGGCGGCTGAGGGCCATGCTGTCGGGGGCGGCTCCGCGATCGTTGGCGGCGCGCGCCAGCGGGCTCACGGTTCCCTTGAGGGTGATCGTGGAGTTTTCGTCGATGGGCTGGGTGAGGCGGGTGGTCACCAGCGAAGAAGTGGCCTGCGCAACGAGCGGGGCGGGCGCGAAGAGGGTGAAGGCTGCCGCGACGAACGCAATCGGGCTCAGGGGGCGGAGAATCTTTGGAAGCATGGCCGTCCTATCCAGTCTGAAAGCAAGTGCAATTGTTGTGTGGTGAAAGCCGCATTCTGGGGATGCGTTGCGTAGGAACCTGCCCGCCGAATGCGTGAAAAGCGGGTCAAGTGGGCTGGCTGCATAGGATCGCGGGTGAAAGACAAAGACGTCAGAACATCAAGAATATGCAAGCCCGCGGATGGGATGGTTTTAAGCGATTGGAGGGGCCATGTCAAGGACGGGCGGACAGGCGCGAGGTCCAATCCAAAGAGCTGGGCACAAGGCGGGTTCAACGGGCTGGTATGGGGGATCAAGGTGCGCCAGGGAGGTGTAAGCCGCATAGGGGGCAGAGTCTGCCTTGCGACCATTTAGACGGGAACTTTGGAAATTAGTTGCGGTGGCGTCTCCCCGCGGCGGCGATGTTGACCCAGTCAAAGCCGTCGGGTAGAGGAGAAAAAGACGATCGCTCGAAAGCCTGGCCGCAGATACCTGTAGAAAATCGCTGGCGAATCTGGCAGAGTGAAGCGGTAGCGAAGGAGGCCGGGAAAAGGCGCACAATGCTGACCACGTGGGAAGATGTCGTCCTTGTCATAGCAATTGTCATAGGCTCGCTCGTGTTCAAGCTGGCGGTTGACTTTCTGTGGACCAAGGAACACCGGCGGACCCACAACGACTTGATCGGCTGGCAACTGAGCATCGTGGGAACGACATATGCGGTGATCTTGGGATTCATGCTGTACACGGTGTGGACCAACTTTGGACTGGCTGAGGTGAATGCCGACTCCGAGGCCAATGCACTCGTAAACGTGTATCGGCTGGCGGAGGGCCTGCCTGCGGAACAGGGAGAGCAACTCAAACAGTCGGCCCGGATGTACGCCGATGCTGTGGTCAATCATGACTGGCCGCAGATGGCGAGGGGGGACGATGGCCGGCTGGAAAGCCACTATGCGGATCAGAAGATGTGGGAGATTCTGATGTCGGTAAAGGCGGCTTCCGGGACGCAGCTGACGGCCGAGGATCACGCGCTCTACGAACTGAGCTCAGTGGCGGAACACCGGCGTATCCGGCAACTGGAGAGCATATCGCGGCTGCCCGGAGTGCTGTGGTTCGTGCTGGTCGTCGGAGGGGCAGTGACCATTATGTCGAGCTGCATGTTCGGGGCCGACAGCTCCTGGCTGCATAGCATACAGGTGTTTGCTTTCTCACTGCTGATTGCGCTGGTTCTGGTGGCGATCGCCGACATAGACCGGCCGTTCCAGGGCTCGGTACACGTCAAGGACACGGCGTTCCGTCGGGCGCAGTTGAATATGCAGGAATAGGGCAGGGGTCATCCGGGAAGTTGCGGGCCAGGCGGCAGCTCGGGTCCCGACGATAGAGATTCGGGAAGTGTAGACCCAGGAAGCGTAGGCGCAGGAAGGTCCGATCGCGGCGGCGAAGATCCAGCAGCAATGGGCATTGGCTTCGGTTTTGGCTTGCGAAAGGCATAGATCACGGCGAGAAGCGGCGGTCCAAGGAGGACTCCCCAGAAGGGGATGATGATGCCGAGCAGGATGGGCACGAAGATCGAGGCCCAGATGGGCACGCGCGTGACGCGCTTGAGCAGCCAGGGCTGAAGCACAAGCTGGTCAATGACGACGATGAGCGCGTAGAGGCCGAGGACAAAGCCGAGGCGATACCAGTCGCGTCCGCTGAAGAGCACCATCAGGACGGGAAAGATGACGGTGATCACGCCTCCGAAGTTGGGGACGAAGGTCATGAGGCCGCCGATGAGCGCCCAGACCGGAGCGAGCGGTATGCCGAGCAACGCAAGGCCGATCCACCAGAGGATGGCGACACAAAGGGCTTCGATGGAGACGGCTCGCCACCAGTTCATGAGGGCGGTTCCGGCGGTGCGTGCATGATCGCGCGCGGTGCGCGAACTGGCATGGAAGTCAAAGGGCATATTCAATGGATGCGATTTTATGCCTGGGCGGGCTCCCTGCGGACGAGGGTGAGGCTGCGGCAAACTGGTGACAAAGGAAATGGACAGTAAGAAAAAACGGGCATAGATCCTGTTGAGGATCGATGCCCGGGGAGGCAGTTTTCAGGATTGCTCAGCGCTGAGCGGTGGTCGTGTTTCCGAAGGAAAGGTTTACGTGCGCGAGGCGTATCACCTGGAGTACGGTTGTGCCGGGCTGCGGAGAATTGGTTTCCACAGTGTTGGTGTCATTTTTTGCGGGGACCACTCTTGCAGGGGCGGTAGCGATTACTTTCTTACCCTGAACGAAGTTGACCTGTGTGCTGGCGTCTGAAGAGGCTGTATCGCTCCACGTGAGTTTGTAGTCGCCGGCGGGAAGATTATTCGATCCGACCTGGGTGGGCGTTGGGAGATGGAGGCTTGTCGAACTTACATTCCCAGCAAATACAGGGATTGACGCTGAGAGAATGGCTAGAAGTAGGGCACCGGATTTGAAAGTGGCGATTCGCTTCATTGCTGATACTCCTTTTCTGCGCGGGGAATGGGTTGGGGCCTTGCGCATAACCAGAGTGTGATCCGTGACGAAAGGTCAGACCATTCGTTTGCAGTGAGAGTCCGGAAATATGCAGGCAGCAATGGGGTTTATGCAGGGAGAGCGCTGAAGCGCCGCTCCTTTTTTGGCTGATATTTTGGCTGATATATGGAATCCAGATGCCAACGGCTTCGCGGCAGCATTTTCGGAAATAATGCTATAGCCTAGAAGTATGAAATTTGGCGTGCTGGTCTTTCCGGGATCGAATTGCGACCACGATACCTACCATGTCATTTCCGATCTGGCGCACCAGCCGGTTACGTTCCTGTGGCACGATTCTCCCAGCCTTGAAAACTGCGATGCGATCCTTGTTCCGGGCGGCTTTGCGTACGGAGACTACCTGCGGACAGGCGCCATCGCGCGGTTTTCTCCGGTGATGCAGTCGGTAAAGAAATTTGCGGCGGATGGCGGACTGGTGCTGGGCATCTGCAACGGATTTCAAATCCTGTGCGAGGCGGGCCTGCTGCCCGGCGCGCTGATGCGCAACGCAGGGCTGAAATATATCTGCAAGCAGGTGCATCTGCGTACGGAGACGGTAGACACGCCCTTTAGCGAAACAATCAAGAAGGGCGAGGTGCTGAAGATTCCCATCGGGCACATGGAAGGGAATTATTTCTGCGACGAGTCGACGCTGGACGCGCTGCGGCGCGAGGACCGCGTGGTCTTCCGCTACGCGACGCCGGAGGGCGAGGTGACCCGGGAGGCGAATCCCAACGGATCGCTCGATAACATTGCCGGAATTCTGAACGAGAGACGCAACGTGCTTGGGATGATGCCGCATCCGGATCGGTCAAGCGAGCGGATGCTGGGATCGGCTGACGGATTTAAGATTTTTGAGTCCATGGTAGGAAGTCTGGCCGTCAGACATTAGGAACGGGGATCAGACATTCGATCATGATTGACATTCACCACCATCTGCTTTTTGGCCTCGATGACGGGCCGCAGGATATCGAATTATCGCTGGCGATGGTTGCGGCAGCGGCGGAGAACGGTATCACCCATATTGCCTGTACGCCGCATGCAAATGCGCGCTGGAGCTTCGATCCCGAGGTCAATCGGCAGAAGCTCTCGGAAATTGAAGCGCGCTCAAACGGGAAGGTCACGCTGGGACTGGGATGCGACTTCCATCTTTCCTATGACAACATCGAAGACGCGCTGAAGAATCGCTCCAAGTACACGATCAACGGAAAGCAATATCTCCTGGTTGAATTTGCCGACCTGATGATTCCGCCCAGCATGAATGACGCTTTCTACGAGATGATGGTGGCCGGCCTGCAGCCGATCATCACGCATCCGGAGCGCAACCTGACGATCCAGCGGCACCCGGAGCGCATGAAGGAGTGGTTGCGCCAGGGGTGCCTGGTGCAGGTGACGGCTTCGTCGCTCACGGGACGCTTCGGGCGGACGGCGCAGTCGCTGGCGATGCAGTTTCTTGAGAGGGACTGGGTGCATTTTCTCGCGACCGATGCGCATAACCTCGAGTCGCGGCCCCCCAGGCTGCGCGAAGCGTACGAGGTGGTAGCTAAGCGCTTTGGGAAAGACACAGCAGAGCGGCTCTGCGTGACGAATCCGCGGGCTGTCTTCTACGGCGAGGATCTGCCGGAGCAGCCGGAAGCGCAGGGAATCGAAGAGGAGAGCAGCGGCGCTCCCCACGGCAGGCGGCGAAAAGGGCTGCTCGGACGCCTGCTTTCAGGTTAGGCGGCGCTGCTGCGGACGGATCCGGGATCAAATCAAGAGCTGAGATACCTGTCCGCCGAATCCTGCTGCGAACTCTAAAAGCTGAATCTAGGCAACGCCGGCGGGCTTGGGGTTCTCAGGGTCGAACTGGGCAACCTTGACATCCCAGGCGAGGCCGAGCTTTTTGAGAAGCAGGATGCCGAGGTAGTTCTGGTCGAATTCGTACCAGGCGAGGCCGTGGCGCGCGGAGACGGGATGCGCGTGGTGATTGTTGTGCCATCCTTCGCCGCCGGTCAGCAGCGCGACCCACCAGCTGTTGCGCGAGTGGTCCTTGGTTTCAAAGCGGCGCGATCCCCACATATGGGTGGCGGAGTTGACGAGCCAGGTGGCGTGCAGGCCGAGGGTGACGCGCAGGAAAATTCCCCACATGACGCAGGACCATCCGCCGATGGCGAGCAAGATGAGGCCGACGACGACCATGGGAACCCAGTGATACTTGCTAAGCCAGACATGGAACTTGTCGCGGGCGAGGTCGGGGGCGTAGCGGGAGAGCATGGCGGTCTCGTCGTGCAGGGAGACACCGCACATGATCCATCCGATGTGTGCCCACCATCCGCCTTCGGTCGGAGTATGCGGGTCGCCTTCGTGGTCAGAGAGCTGGTGATGGACTCGGTGCGTCGCTACCCAGAAAATCGGTCCGCCTTCAAGTGAAAGGGTCGCGCCGATGGCCATGAAGTATTCGACCCATTTCGGCGTCTTGTAACCGCGGTGCGTGAGAAGGCGGTGGTAGCACATGCCGATGCCCATATTCGATGCCCACACCCAGAGGATGATGGTGCAGATCAGGGCCTTCCAGGTGAACATGAAAAGCGCGGCGACGGCCAGGATGTGGAAGATCGCCATGAAGATGATAGTGATGGTGCTCAGTGTGCCGCCTTGCGCTGCGCGGCCGAGGCGCGGGCCCTTGTTCTCGATGGGCCGAGTTGCTGCGGTCCTTGGGTGGTCTGATACAGCGATTGTGGATTCTTCAAGCAGCTCAGTGGGCATCGAGTTGGGGCATCTCCGTGGGGGAATCTCTATCTTGACCGTATCAGTACGGGGTCATGCCGCTGTGTAAGACTTTTGTAATGGTCGTGAGATGAAGTAAGCTGACGTAAGATTTGAAACGACGGCGCGTCGCCGGTGCGCTGTTTTTGCAAGAGGCGCATGCAGCTTCATCCTTTGTTAACCTCAACCGCAGACGATGACCCTTATGCTCTGTCGCTCCAGGTGGTTCGTGATCTTCGCTATTTCTTGCTGCGCAATGCGGCGCAGGCGCCCAGTCGATCAATCTGCCTACGAGCAAGCAGATTCTGGAGCCGGTGCCGGGTTCGCCTGCGCGGCTGAACAGCCTGCCGATGGGAATTGCGTGGTCGCCGGACCATCGCTATCTGGCACTCGTGAATTCAGGATTCAGCACGGCGGAGTCGAACTACTCGCAGTCGATTGCTGTGCTTGATACGGCGAATCCGGGGGCGGGCGACAAGAATGCAGGAGCGGCGAAGGTCAGCGACTTTCCCGACGCGCGCACGGCGATAGGCGCGGCGCAGACGACCTATTCGGGGATTGCCTTTTCGCTGGATGGGTCGCATCTGTATGTGAGCCTGGATTCGCTTTCGGCGCCGGAGGGCGGCGACGCCGATCACACCGGCAACGCCATCGCGGTCTACAGCTGCGCGAATGGCGCTCTCAAGCCGGAGCGGCTGATACCGATTCCGCTGCAGCACCTTGCCGCAGGGCGTGCGCAGAACCAGATTGGCAAGCCGCTGCCGGAGGGAATGGCCATTCCGGCTCCCACAGGGCTGGCGGTGGTAAAGAGCGTGGACGGCAAAGAGCAGATTGTCGTCGCGGATGAGTTTTCCGACGATGTGCTGCTGATTGATGCGGCGTCGGGAAAGGTTGTAACGCGCTTCGACTTGGCCAACCACCCTGTTGTGCCATCGGTGTATCCGATTGCGGTGGTGGCGACGAAGGATGGGAGCCGCGCATTCGTGGCGCTGTGGAACGGGTCAGAGGTAGCGGAGCTGGATCTTCGGGCCGGCAAGATCGCAGGGATGATCGCGCTGTTTCCGCCGTCGATAGAGATTCGCCCCAGTTCCCACCCTATCTCGATGACGCTGAGTCCGGACGAGAAGACGCTGTATGTGGCGCTGGCGAATCGCGATCTGGTGGCCGGGGTGAAGATCGGCGGGAAGGGGATGCAGCTCGTGCGCCTCTATGATCCGCGGCTGCCCGGGCAGAACTACTTCGGGGCAATGCCGGTCTCAGTCGCGCTGTCAGGGGACGGGGCGATGCTGTATGTGGCCAACTCAGGCACGGACTCCGTGGCGGTCTTCCACACCAAGCCGGCGAGTCAGGTGGGGGCTCCCGAGAAGCCCATCGGCTTCATCCCGACGGAGTGGTATCCGACGGCGGTAACGGTGAAGGAAGGCAAGCTCTACATCGCCACAGGAAAGGGGCGTGGGACAGGGCCGAATGCGCCTCCGCAGCCCAAGGCGGCGAATCCTCCGCCAAGCCTGAATCAGCGCATGCAGCGGCCGCACACGTATATCGCGACGCTGCTCTACGGCTCGCTGGCCAGCGTGGATCGCGCCGAGGCGGAGAAGGATCTGCCCGAGCTGACGAAGCAGGTGATGGCCAGCAACATGATGGATGCGGCGCAGAACCACGTGGAGTTCACGACGGGGATGAATCCGATCCATCACGTGATCTACATCATCCGGGAGAACCGAACCTACGACCAGATACTCGGCGACCTGGGCGCGGGCGACGGCGATCCGTCGCTGACCATGTATGGGAAGGACATCACGCCGAATGCGCATAAGCTGGCGCTGCAGTTCGGCGTGCTGGATAACTTCTACGACTCAGGCGAGGTTTCGGGCGATGGCCACGTGTGGTCGACGGCGGGGATCACCAGCGACTATACGGAGCGCGACTGGCAGCAATCGTATCGCGGGCGCGAGCGCACCTACGACTTTGAGGGTGTGGTGCAGAATGGTTATCCGATCGAGGAGAAGATTCCGGATATCAATGAGCCGGACAGCGGATATCTGTGGACTGACCTAAGGCGGCAGGGAAAGTCGCTCTACCACTTCGGCGAATTTGTTTCGACGAAGTTCTGCGACGATTCGGGGGAGGCCCCCAAGCAGAAGTCTCCGCTGGAGGGGACGCCGGAGCCGACGCAGCTCTGCAGCCACGGGTACATCGCCGAAGGAGAGGAGATTCCGGCCAACTATGGCGGCGGGCCCAGCCCGTATCCGTGGAAGATTCCGCTGATCTATCAGAATGTAGCCACCAAGCCGGAGCTCGAGGGCCATTTCGATCCGGCGTTTCCTGACTTTAACCTGAGCTTTCCGGATCAGCTACGGGTGAACGAGTTTTTGACCCACTTCAATGTATGGGTGAGCGACCGCATGGGGGGCCGGGACACCATGCCGTCCTTTGTAATGCTGCGGCTGCCGAACGACCATACGGCGGGCACCCGGCCGGGCATGCCGACTCCGAAGGCTATGGTGGCTGACAACGACCTGGCGGTGGGACGGGCGGTCGAGGCGGTATCGAACAGTCCGTACTGGGACGACACGGTGTTCTTCATCCTGGAGGACGATGCGCAGGATGGGGCGGACCACGTGGACGCGCACCGCTCAGTGGCGCTGGTGATCAGCAAGTACTCGCCGCGGCAGGCAAAGCCGGTGGTGGACCACAATTTCTATACGACGGTGAGCGTGCTGCATACCATGGAGGACCTGCTCGGGATTCCTCCGATGAATAACAACGATGCGCTGGCGCCGCTGATCGCGCCGCTCTTTACCGGGGCGGGGGATCAGCCGCCATTCGCTGCAGACTTGTCCAACTCGGCAAATGGCCTGATCTTTACGACGAACAAGCCGACTGCTCCGGGCGCGAAAGAGTCAAGCCGGATGGACTTTACGCATGAGGACCGGGCCCCCACGCAGAAGCTCAACGTGATTCTGTGGAAGGATGCGATGGGGAAGAAGCCGGTTCCGTGGATGCTCCTGCATCCGCACAGCGTTCATAAGGATGATGACGACGATTAGCGGGTGGCTGTATGTTTGCTCAGCCTGTCCAGAATCGTTCAGCCTGTGGCCGGCCAACCGGTGCCCTTCACGTCGATCCGCTGGATGCGCTGCGGGCGGCATAGAGCTCACGCGCCTGGGGTATGAGAAGAACCTGAGATCAGGAGCATCGCGCGGTTATTTTCTGAATCGTGCGAGAATTGCCGTGCCGGTTTTGTGGCGCTTCTAAAGCTCGAAATCCCGAGAAGGGAATCGCATCATGTCTGACCATAAGTCTGCGAATGTCCTTACGGTAGAAGTTGAACGCAATGGCAGCACAGCCGTCGTACGATGCCGCGGCAAGCTGGTAATGGGCGTGACGGATGTTCTGTATCTCAAGGTCAGGGAACTTATACCGGATACGAAAGAAATCGTGCTGGACCTGACCGACCTGACCCGCATGGACAGCACGGGCCTGGGCACACTGGTTCGTTTGTATGCCTCTGCCCGCTCGGCCGGTTGCGACCTGGAGCTGAAGAATCTTGGCCAGCAGGTGAGGCAGCTACTGAGCGTGACGAATCTCCTGTCGGTGTTCACGATCGTAGGCGAGCACCATATCAAGTTGGGGTGAAACTTCGTTTTGCTTTGAGTCGCCGGCGAAATTGGATTAGCGGGGCGCTTGATAGACCGTCTTGCCGGCCACCATCGTCCACAGGATTTTCGCCTCTCGCATATCTTCAGGCGAATCGGTGAGCACGTCGCGATCGATCAGGATGAGATCGGCGCGCTTGCCTGGAGAGATCGTCCCTATCGAATCGAGCATGTTCATCGCCATCGCGGAATTGCGGGTGTAGGCATAAAACATGGCCAATCTCGGCATATCCTGGGAGGCATCGAGGATGCCCTCCGAACCTTTGCGGGTCTCGGCCTGGTAGATCGCGCGAAAGACATTGGCGCTCGAAACCGGCCAGTCGCTGGCGCCGGAGATGATGCCTCCGTTATCCAGAACCGATCGCGCTGGATACTGCCATTTGTAAATATCCGGGGCGAGATAGGGCTTTACCAGCTCGATCGTGTCCGGACTGGCCTCCGCCCAGAGGAGTTGCAGGGCGCTGATCACCTGGAGTTCGCGGAAGCGGGGAAAATCCGACGGATCGATGAACTGTTCATGGGTGATGGTGTCCGGCAGGCCGGAATTCCCATTCGCCTTGCGCGCAGCGGCGATCCCGTCAAGAGCCGCTTTCACCGCGCCATCGCCAATGGCATGCACATGAATGATCAATCCCGCCTTGTCGGCGGCGATGCATAACTCTGCGAATTTTTGTGGATCGAAGAGGAGCTCGCCATTGTGCCCGGTGTTCTTGTAAGGCTGAGTCAGGTTCGCGGTCTGCGATGGAAATTCAACCACACCATCGGCAAATATCTTGATGCCGGTTACGTGAAGGTTGGGGACGTCCTTGTAAGTCTCACGGATCTTCTGCACTGCGGCGAGTTCCGCCGCAGGGTCTTTCGACAGCACCCGTGGAAACGCCGCTATCGGAGAGGCCAGTTCTCCGTGATCGGCGAGCAGTTTATAAGTCCGCAAGACTTCGGGATCGGCCAGCGGATCGAGCCACGCCGTGATCCCCAGGCTGTAGTTATATTGCAAAGCCGCACGGCCGGCGGCCAAAAGCCTGTCGTCGTCCGGCTTGGGAAGAAGAACGTCTACCTTCTGGACTCCGAAATCCACCAGGAAGCCGTTAGGCTGAAAGTCCTTGCCCACCCCGTAATAGCGGCGCGCGTCAGCCGACAGGCCTTTCAGGAATGCGGGAGTGATTCCGGCGCGCTTGAGGAGCGCGACGTTCGCCCATGCGGTATGCCCGTCCATGCCGCGAAGCAAGACGGCCTGATCCTGGTAAGGGCCTGTACTGAATCGCGCATTGAGATCGTCGGTATGCGACCAGAACTCGAGCGGCATACCGTCCACCTCAAGTATGTCGCCCATCATCCCTTTCCCGGAGCTTTTGGCTTCGGCAACGAAGGGCGGCAGCTGATCGATCGACTGGACCTTATCGCTAACATCGGCAGAGATCAGACCCAGGCCTCCATCTACCGAGTGGCTGTGCGAATCGATGAATCCGGGAAAGAGCGTCCTGCCCTGAAGGTCCACCCGCCCTGCGGTCGCTGAGACCGATTTCAGCACTTCAGGAAGAGTCCCGACCGCGACGATCTTGTCTCCGCGAACTGCCACTGCGCTGGCATATGGAGCCGTGGGATCGGCGGTGAAGACCTTTGCATTGAAAAAGACCCGCTCGGCGGTCGTCTCCTGGGCAACAGCCAGTCGTGCTGAATGGCAGAGGAACAATGCAAATAGAACGAAACAGCAGCGAACAACTGTTCGTGTTGGCATGATCGAGATGTCACTCCCCCGGGCGCGAAACGGTCTTAGATGAAAATACTTGTTGGCCACTATACAGCTTCGTCACTCTTTGCAAAGCAAGATTCGGCTGGAACTCATCTCATAAATGCCTCAGGAGAATCAGAGACGAGGGCGAGTTGGAGCATCCCGAGAAAGTTTCCGGCGTAACGTTCATATCTAACGACCAGGCGCCGGAAGTTCTGCAACCAGGCCTTCTGCGCGAGCAGCAAGATCATGACTTCGACCTAGCTGCCGCAATCGAGTGTACAAGTCCAACCGGCTTATAATGCCGGCATGCGCCGTCGACTTGCGCGAGTCGTAATTTTCGCAGCTAGCCTGTCGGCTGAAAAGCCGCACGTTATCGCGCGCCGGTTCTGATGATGCAGCGATCGTGTTCGGGAGGACAGAACTGTGTGGTGGATCAGCTATCGGGGTGAATCAGGGCACGGTGTCGACAACATTGGCGTCTTCGAGGACGACGGCTCCCCGCGCAAGATACATCCGCTGCTCCTCGATCCATCGCCGGCCGCGCATCCGCTGCACATCGCGCGCGGCTTCGCATTGGTGGGCGACGACCTCTACATCGCGAACGCGTGGCGTAAGGACAGTCACATTGCGTGCTACCATCGGCACGGCGACACCTTCCGCTTCAAGGAGGTGCTCGCGAAGACCGAGCAAGTTGCGGCGATGGTGCACCCCTTTGACGTGGAGCTGGGGGACGATGGTCGCATCTACATCTCCTGCCAGGATACCAACACCGTGGTGTCGTTTGTGCCGGAGACCCGCAAACCCGCACCGGTGGCCGCGCACCTCCGCAAGCACTATCCCAAAGGGAAATTTCTCCCTGGCACGCTCGTCGCATCCAGCAAGGGGAGCCTTCCCGAGTACGGTGACCGCACGTCGCTCGATGTGCCATCGCCTCTCGGCCTCAAGGTGGTGCTCGACAAACGCGGTAAGCCGCGGCACTCGGTGCGCGGCATTGTCGTGCACCGGAAGCATCTGTACGTCGCGGACGAAGCCGGCGATGCAGTAAAGGTCTTCAATGTGCAGTCCGGGGAATTGATGGCCCACATCGCCGGGCGGGAGCTCGAGGCACCCGTGCACCTGATCCTGCACGGCGAGACGCTCTATATCGGCGCCGCGGGGACCGGCAGCATCCTCGCAATGGAACTAACGTCGACGCCGCCGAGCGGCAAGCTGAAAGCGCGCGTGGTAATCGACGGAAAGCTCGACTCCCCCTCCGGCTTTGCCATCGGCCCCGACGGCGATCTCTACGTGGCCGAGCGGAAGAAGCAGCGAGTGCAGCGCTTTTCCTCCAAGGGGAAGAAAAAAGGAACGTTCATTGACGACCTTCCGGACATGCCGGAGTTTCTCGTCTATGTTCCCTGAGAAATCCCAAAGCGGCTACATTCTCTCTTCCTCGCAGGACGATGCCAGCGACTGGCTGCGAGGGAATATCACACACCTCTTTACTTCGGAGCCTTCGGGGGAGAGTGCGCGTCATAGATCGCCTGCATCTGCTTCAGCCTGAGAACTCCGTAGAACACCGTAATCAACATGGCGATAACCAGGACTCCGCTGAACCGCCTTTCCAGCATGTACTGGCCCTCGCGATAGGCGACGTAACCGGCGATGATCAAGCAGAGAATGCCGGTGTTGATGATCCAGTTCACCGCCTTCGGCACGACGAAGTGCAGCGTGCCAAAGCCAGCGAGCTGGTAAAGCATAAACGGCAGGATCGCTACCATCGGCAACAGCTCGGAAGCACCGAGCGCGACATCGACAGCGGCGGGCTCTCTGGCGTGCAGCAGCCCACTGTGTGCGAGTTCATGGAAGAGCGCCGGTATTGCGGCTAAGAATGGCACCACGGAGAGCAGTTCAAGGACCAGAGACCCGCTCCAGGTGCTGACCTTCGACGAAGGATCGGCACCCGCACCCGAGGATTCGGTGCCAATATACAGTCCGCCGACGATGGCGGCTGCGCTGGATAGCATCAACAACTCGACAGTGATTCCGAAGCTGGTCGGTTCACCGGCCTTGATCAACAGCAGGCCCATGAAGCCAGGAAGGTAAAACATGACGCGCACCAGTCGCGCCCAGACACGCGCATCTCGTTCCGGTGGCAGAATCGGGAGCGGGAGCCCGTCGATTCCGATCGTTGCCCTATCTTTAGCCATTTGAGTGTCCTAAAAGTGCTGGAAATCGGCTTGATTAGAACTGGTCGACTTGCGATGCGTCATTCGCTGTTTTCAGTAGCCGGTACGTCAGGCCTCTTGTCTTGGTAACGGAGAGCATAGGATTAGGTTTGTCAGGACGTAACTGTCTCTTGTGACAGGGGTCCTTTACTCCCTATGGCACGGCGGAGGTCTTCTACGACGGGCCCAAGCACTCCTGGGACCAGGAATGGTATACCGCAGGCGTCCAGTGGCCGTACAAGCGTATTTTCATGTCGGACACCTATTACCGCAGAGAAAATCCGATGTGGGAAGCCAAATCGAATAAGGATGACGCCTTAGATCCCCGCGTACCACGCATAGCCGGCTTCAGGCGACGCCGAGCCCAGACCCTTGCCGAAGGTTTTGAGGTTGTCGGTAGCGGTCATGCGGATGATGTACTTCACGCTCTTGTAGCCAAGCTGGCGGGGCACGCGCAGGCGGAGCGGTCCGCCGAAGGAGACAGGGAGGTCGCCGTCGTTCATCCCCATGGTCAGGAAGGTCTGAGGATGGAGAGCGTCGGCCATGTCGATGCTCTCCCACCAGTTGCGGTCAATGGAGAAGTAGACGATGTACCTCGCCTGTGGCAGGACGCCGACGGTGGTCAGAACCTCAGACAGGGGTGTTCCAATCCACTCGGCGATATAGGACCAGCCTTCTTCGCATACCACCTCGGTGATCTGGCTCCGGATGGGGAGGCTGCGAAGATCGGACAGCGAAAACGATGTGGGGTGGGCGACCATTCCGTCGACTGATAATCGCCAGTCGCTGAACCCGGTGGCCTGGTGGCGCTTGAAGTCGTCTTTGAAAGGCGCGATTTCGTTGGCGAATGGCGTCTTGGAAATCATGCTGCGCGGAAACTCGCGGGCGAGCGAGTGCGTGGTGAGAAGCCGCTGTGCGGCGTAGGTGAGCGTTTCGCCGGGACCGTAGAATCCGCGGCAATCGGGCGGAATGAGCGCATAGCGCCTGGCGAGGATGGCGGCGGCCAGTCCCGAGGCGCCCGCCGTGGCGGCAAGTCCGGTGGTGATGAGCTTGCGGCGTGAGATCTTCATACGGGCTCCTGCTTAATCAGGATACGCTCGGGAGCGATCTCACCGTGCTCCTGGCTCAAGACGGCCTGCTCGGGACTTGTCACAGCAGGCTTGCGAGGTGCGGCGAGCCGGCCGGTGATCATCGGGCGCATGCGGCTCCAGAATCCGGCGAGAGCAATCATCGCGACATGGACGATGAGGAAGAGCACAAGCAATATGGAGACGAAGAAGTGAAGGGTGCGCGCGGACTGGCGGCCTCCCAGTATGTCGACGGCAAACGGAAAGGCGGAATTGAAGGAGGGAGAGAGCGCGAGGCCTGTCCAGATGACGAGCGGGAAGAGGACGAAGATGACGGACAGATATGCGATGCGCTGAATGACGTTGTAGGAGCGGGCTTCGGACTCGGCTTCATCTGCATTGGGCGGCGCGCGGCGGAGATATTTCGCGATCACTGCCCGGACGGCGCGCCATCTTCGGTCGGCGGGCGCGGGGAGCAGGTTGTCGCGGAAGTGGCGGTTGAGGAGGCTCGCGATGACATAGACAAGGCCGGTGAAGACGACGAGCCATGCGGCCTGAAAGTGAAGATAACGGCCCCACCCATTTGCGTCAGGCATGCCAAAGGAGTAGCCGGTGGGAACGGTGTCTCTCGAAGCGGGGATGGGAATCGTGAAGAGCGGGCGCATGTTCACGTTGCCGGTTTCGCCCCAGTAGAAGCGCGGGTGAGAGACGACGATCCCAGCGCCGCTGATGAGCAAAGCAAAGAAGGAAATGACCGTGAGCCAGTGCGTCACGCGGACGAGCGCAGTGTGCCGGAGAGTATCCGGGTTGTGACGCAAAGAAGCGATGGACACGAGCGGAGAATAGCACAGACCGGTAGCGAACTGAGGGGCAGTTATTCGCTGGATCGAGAGAGGGGGTATCGTGGTGAGGAGATCTTGGGTCACGAGATCGTGGTTCAAGGGGGAGAACGGCGATGAGCAAGGCGATTAAGAATCTGGAGGCTGCGCAACGCCGGGCAATGGCCGGCCGGCCCAGGGTCGGGGGATTTCCGTACCTGGCGGAGACGCTGCGGCGCGCGGGCGTGACTCGGAATCTGTGGTATCTACCCGCGTGCGAAAGCCTTTACCTGACAGAAGATGGGCCGGTCGTGTCTCAGGGCCCTCCGATGTTAATGGGCAATGCGGATGTGCCGCCGTTCGACAGGGAAGCGCTAATCACGGCACTGCGAACCGATCAGGCTGGGAACAGCACCTTTCCGGAATTTTTGCTGGCCACCTGGCGCGCCGGGGTAGTTCACTACGATGTGGATTTCATCGCGCGCACCTGCACCTACTACGGTTGCAATGGCGAGGCATATGTCGAGGAGTATCCCGTGGTGGAAGTGAAGTAGGTTGACGCATGTAACAGTACATAAGTGCTGAGACACGACCAGATATATTCTGTGCCCTTACAGACTCTGCCAGCATCCCTCTGTTTTCTCTGAATCTCTTGACACTTGCCTCCAGCCGAGGCGTAGACTCGCATCGTTCAGCCAGCTTTACCTCTATTTCGTTCCGGATTCCGACTGAACCGGCCCCGGGTCCCCCAAAAAGCTCAAGTAAATTCTGAGATCCGATCGAGGTTATGGCGTATACCACTCAGTCATGGCGATTTCGGATCTCCTGAAGCTACCCCCGCGGCGAGTGAAGTCTGCCAACTCCGGCCGCATTTATGGAGCAGTCAGAGGAGAACTTATGAAAAGGCAAAGCGTAATCACAATCGCGGCATTCGGATTTCTGACTCTAGCGACTTTCGCTGCCGCCCAGGATTGGCCCAACAACCAATTTTCGTTGCGCAGCAGCACTTTCAAGAACAACCAGACGATGCCGTTAAGCACGATTTACAACTATCAATACAACGGAACCAATATCTGTTCCATCGATGGAAGCCCAGGTGGAGACGAATCGCCGGAGCTGTCGTGGTCGAACGCTCCGCGGGGTACGCGCACTTTCGCTGTAACAACGTTCGATGTCACGGCGGGGGTTGTGCACTGGGGCATGTATAACATCTCCACCGAGACCACCGAGCTTCCGGAGAATGCCGGTGTTACAGGAAGCAGCTACGGAGAACAGGTCATCAACCTCTACGGCTCTGCCGGCACTAATGCCGACCTTAACTACGGGGGGCCATGTCCTCCGGCGGATTATCCGCCGAATGTTCATCATTATGTTTTCACGGTCTATGCTCTCGACACTGAGCTCAAGCTTCCTTCCTCGACCGATTTTCCGCCTACGGCGCTTACACTCTATCGCGCGCTCGTGTGGGCGGGGAGCTCGGGCCACGTCCTGGCAAGCGCAAGTATCACGGGCCTCTACTCGGCTACACCAAAGTAGGCGCTGCTCAAATTGGATGACGTCTCTGTGGCCGCGCGCCGCTCTGAAACTTGCGACGTGAGGCGTGGGAGCGTCGTCTCCGTATATACTCGCTGAGGCCTTTCGATGAGAGCACTGCTTCTTCTCGTTTCTCTCCTATCTGTGTCGGGATTGTTGTCTGCAGCGGCGCAGTCCTGCGGCGCTACAGGGCTGGCGGTGCAGGTGCTCGGCTCGGGCGGGCCGGAGATGCAGGACAAGCGCGCCTCGACCAGCTATCTGATATGGGAAAACGGCAACGCGCGGGTGATGGTGGACGCGGGAGGAGGCAGCGCCCTGCGGTTTGGGGAGAGCGGAGCGCAGATGTCCACGCTCGATGTTTTTCTCTTCAGCCATTTTCATGTCGATCACAGCGGCGATTTTCCGGCATTGATCTTTTCTTCCTGGTTTGAGGATCGCAAGCGTCCGCTGCCCATTTATGGCCCTTCGGGAAACGAGTACATGCCTTCGACTACCGAGTTTGTGAGCGACCTCTTCAGCGAGCCGCATGGGGCGTGGCGATATCTGAGCGAGTTAGTGGATAAGGGCGAGGAAGGAAGCTACAAACTACAACCGCATAATGTTGCGCCGAGTGCAACGCCGGTTCTCGTGTTGCGGAACGCCGACATGGCACTGTACGCGGTGAGCGTGACGCATGGCGCTTTTCCTGCGCTGGCGTGGCGGGTGGAAATTGGCGGCAAGCGGATCGTCTTCAGCGGAGATACGAACGGAGACGGGAACGGCCTGACACAACTGGCGATGAACGCGGACTTATTTATCGCTCACAACGCTGTGCCCGAAGGCGCGACCGGAGTAGAGAGACGATTGCATATGCCGCCGTCGGTGATTGGAGCGACGGCCGCAAATGCTCATGTGAAGCAACTGGTGCTGTCTCATCGGATGCTGCGGACGCTGGGCAAAGAGAGCGCGACCGAGGTAGAGATAAGGCGTCGATATTCAGGGCCGGTCATATTCGCAAATGACCTGGATTGCTTTCCGATGAAGTAAGGCGTTTCTTAGGCCACCTTACATTTTGGCTAAATCAAAGAGCCAAGGAGAGAATCATAGGAAGTAACAAAGACAGTTTGTGACATTTATGACTAACTCACGAGATGGCTTGCCCTCCCAGGCGAAGGGAGTGCATACTCTCATCACTCTTGCGGCAAGACGGCGACCGCGAAGAGACTGGTGGACGACTTACCTGACGAGATCCTTATGAAAGACGACCTAACTCCAATAAACACAGCTCTGCCATTGAAAGCACCGTACCGCACCGGCATCTATCTTAGCTACGACTATCCGCCTGGAACAACTGATACGCATTTCCGACAGGGCACCAGCATCGATGATCATTTTCGAGCGTCAGGCAGTCGTCAACTGGATTTTAAGCCGCTCAAGAGCGTGCTGAAATACGTTACCAATAAGGTGCCCCAAGGCAAGGTGGTCCACCTTGTCGATTTACGGCAAGAGTCTCATCTGTTCTTGAACGAATCAGCCGTATCGTGGTACGCCGACAAAGACTGGGCCAATGTGGGACAGTCGCTGGATTGGATTCGTCAGAACGAAGAGAATCAGATCAAGCGGTTCTCCGGCGCGCCTGCAGTGAAGACGCAGATATTCCAGATTGTGAAAGAGGATCAGGATCAGGTAAAACCCACGGGATACTCCGAGCTCACTGTCCGCTCCGCTCAGTTAGAGTCAGAGATGAAGATGCCCTCGTGTATGTATCACCGCATCCCTGTGACAGACCACTGCCCGCCGAATTATGAGGCCGCTGAACTGTTCGTCACACTTTGCCGGGATATATATAAACAGCCAGAAGATCAATCATGGATTCACTTCCACTGTCATGGTGGCGATGGGCGGACGACTACTTTCCTTGCGATGTACGACATGGTGTGCTGGGCCAAGGCGAACGGCAGAGAACTATCTGAGTTCGCCTTTCCATCCGTGGGGTATTTTGCCAATCGCCAACTCCAGCTTTTTGCCTATGACCTCAATCCCGCTGGCTGCGACAAGACCAAAGACTGGAAATGCGCCCTCGCGATTGAGCGCTGGGCCTGGCTCGGCGCATGGCGTCAATGGATTATCGGCGGTGGGCTGACCAACAACAACCCGCCGCCGCCGTCCCCGATTCCATAAGGTCGAGCTGGTGCCGCCCGCTTGCATCGGGCCGCAACGAGCGGCTTTGGACTGTTCTTGCCAAGTGAGGCCGCTTCCGGTCTGCCGGGGGATACAGGCGTACTATCCAACTGAATGTATTTTCAGGGGGATAAACGGGCCCATGGGCAGGGATTGGACGAGAAGGGAGCTTGTCGGCGGCGCGGCGGCCGCGGCGGCATTTGCAGGAATAACGGGGAATCTCAGAGCGCAACCGGCCGAGCCCTCGCTGCTATCTTCGCTTTTGCCTTCGCCTTTGCGCGGGCGATTCCTGACCCACGTTTCCGTTGTCCGTGTGAATCAAATCGAGGTAACGCCCACTCACTCGATTGGCGAAGACGAAGCTCTGGATAATCGGCCTGAGCGTATCCGCGCACGGCGAGACGCCTTTGCGGCGGGCTGCCCCGGCGGCAGGATGAGCTGGGCGATCAGCTGGCTGGCCCTGCACGACTCCCGCAAGGAGTATCAGGAAGCCCGCCGCTTGCTGGCCTCTTACCACGACCGGTACGGTGACGAGATCACGTTTATTCCCGGCGGCTATTTCGCACCGATGTACAACACCCGCGAGCAGAATCGGCAGACGATTCACACGGCGCTGGGCATGGTTTCTGAGATGGTTGGCGGCGGCTACCGCCCTCAGTGTCTCGTCGCAGGATTTATGGACGCTGAAAATCAGCGATACCTCGCCGCAGACGAGGGCATTCACGTATGCCAGGGCCAAATCTGGAGCCAGCATGGCATCGATCATGGAGACGGCGACGGCGGCATCTGCTATCCCTACTACCCGAGCCGCGAGCACTACCTCAAACCAGCCCAGGGTCCGGCGGATTTCATCGATTGCGTTTGCCTCGACGGCTGGACCTGCGACTTCCTGACCGCACGGCGGGACGGCTTTCAGGGCGGCTTCAATAGCAGATTAGGTGTGGGGCCGATCGAGAGCGTTGGGAACCTCGGAAAAGTCGCCGGCCGCAAGGAGATGCTCGATACCACCGCGGTACACTTTGACACCGGCTATGCCGTAAACAACTTCGGATGGGTAACGGCCATCTGGGAGACTTCGATTGGTCACGATGAGGATCTGACCTGGTGGCTTCAAGCCATACGCGACCGATGGCCCGATACGCGGGTGACAACCGAAGGGGAATTCGGCCTCGAGTGGAGGAGTCACAATCCGGATAACACGAAGCTCAACTACTGCTTCGACGCCAAAGGGACCGGCGCGCCCGGATCGGAAAAGGAACTGGAAATCCGATGGTTCATGAATCAGGAGTTCCGGCTCGCACTGCTGCGCAATTGGACAAATGACAGCCCATGGATGGCGATCGACTTCACGCGTTATGACTTAAAGGCGGAAGAACCTCACAAACTGCAGCGTGACTGGAACCTGATGAATGTGCTGAATCAGAAAGGCCTGCGCCCCCAGGACAAGCCGTGCCGGTTAGGAGCGCTCCCGCCCGAAGACCAGCGTCGCATCTATGCCAGATACCCGGAGCTAAAGAGCTGGGCTTGAGTGGAAGCTCAGCGGAGTCCCAGGGCAGTGTTCATGGGCGGATCGACGAGCTAGACGAGGCTGACTTTGCCGGTGCCGAGGTCGTAGTAGGCGCCGACGATCTTCAGCTTGCCTTCCTTCACCATGGGAGCGAGGACGGGAGAAGCCTTGCTCAGGAGCGCGGCCTGAATGGAAGCGTTCGCCTTGGTCGTGGCAACGAGGTCGGAGCCGGCCTGATCGACGGCTTGGCGGAGGGGAGGGAAAAGAGCGCTGATCTGTCCGGGAACGTCCTTTCCGGCGATGGCGGCTTTGACGGCTCCGCAACCAGAGTGGCCAAGAACCATAATGACCTTGGTTCCGAGCACAGCGGCGCCGTATTCGAGGCTGGCGATGATCTCGGGCGTGGCGATGTTGCCGGCGACCCGGGTGACAAAGAGCTCTCCAATGCTCTGGTCGAAGATGATCTCTACAGGTACGCGGGAGTCGGCACAGGAGAGGAGGGCAGCGAACGGTTGCTGCTTCTCCACGGTGCGGTCACGCAAGATCTGCCTGTCCTCGTCGAAGCTCGTGAAGCGTCCGTCGATGTAGCGCTGGTTGCCGTCGAGTAGTTCCTTCAGAGCCTGGTCTGGCGTGAGAGGGCTTTGGGCGAGAGCGGGTTCGGGGATGAGAAAGCCCGTGGAGGCGGCTCCAACCAGGGTTGCGGCTGTGCCGGCAAAAGCTGAACCGAGAAACTTGCGCCGGGAGAGTTGAGACTTGGGCAATCCTGTTGAGCCTTTCATTGCAGGCCTCCTTGCTGAATTCGAAGCGAAGCCATCATAAACTGCGAGGCACCGAATCTGTCGGATGGCCGAATCAAATTTCTGTGGCGGTTTGATTCTGCCTTAGACTGGGTGGCGACAACGGATACCAGGTCGAAACCGCAAAACCAGGTATAGGAGGCGAACCGGCAACGATGAGCGATCAGAATGTTTTGGAGAAGCTGAAGGCAGGGGCGCGGAAGTTTCAGGTTGAGGTCCACGCCGAGAGTGCGGAGAAATACCAGCGAGCCGCGACGACACCACAGGCGCCGCACACACTGATCATCGCCTGCGCCGATTCCCGAGTGGATGTGGAGACGATCACGAGTTCGGGCCCCGGAGAACTTTTCGTGGCCCGGAATGTCGGCAACATGGTGCCGCCCTACGGTGCGGTGACGGGGGGCGTGACCGCCGTGATCGAGTACGCGGTGACGGCGCTCAGAGTGAGGCACGCAGTAGTGTGCGGGCACTCGGATTGCGGCGCAATGAAGGCCCTTCTGCATCCTGAGTTAGCGAGCAAGATGCCGACAGTGGCGAGTTGGCTGCATAACGGGCACGCAGCGTTGATGGTGGCCGGCAGTCAGGCAGCCAAGGATGACCGCCCGACCGAGGAACTACCACGATTAACGGAAGAGAATGTGCTGATGCAGCTGGCGCACCTGAAGACCCATCCGAGCGTGGCGGGTGCGATGGCGCGTGGAGAGCTGACAATTTCCGGCTGGGTTTATGACATTGGAACAGGAGTGGTACGGATCGCGGAGGATGGACAGCGGGCGTTTGTGCCGGTAACAGCTGGAGCCGAGGCCAAGGGATGATCGTTTCCAAGACGGCGCACGTGACGCTGATGGTCCGGGATCTGGCATGGTCCCTGGTGGGCCTGGTGGGATGGGACGTTCTAATCGTGTTTTGCGAAAAGGTTATGCGCTGGCATTGGGTGAGCTGGCCCAGTATGCCATTGGCTCTTTACGGTTCGGCCATCGGCATCGTGGTCGGGTTCAGGAATAGCTCAGCATATGGGCGCTGGTGGGAGGCACGGACGCTGTGGGGCGCAATTGTGAATGAGAGCCGAACGCTGGCGCGGCAAGTGCTGACGACGATGTCGCCGGAGGCGGCTGCGACAGCTAACGAGCAGGAGGAAGTGGCGCGTTGCAACGGCGGCTGGTGCTGTATCAAGTGGCGTATGTCCACGCGCTGCGTCAACAGCTCCGGGGGCTTGACCCGGTGCGAACCGTGGCTCACCTGATACCTGAAGAAGATCCGGTGGCGCTTGCTCGCGAGAAGAACGTGCCGCTTACGTTGCAACGCGAGATGGGTGCGATGCTGATGGTGGCTCGCCGGCGCAGCTGGCTGGACCAATGGGAGTGGCAGGCGATTGACCGCAGCATGGATGCCCTGATGGATGCACAAGGTGGCGCAGAGAGAATCAAGAACACGCCTATGCCTAAGCAGTTCGACTTTCTACCACAGCTCTTTGTGATGATTTATTGCCTCATGTTGCCGGTGGGGCTGGTGGAGAGCCTGGGGTGGTTTACACCGCTGGGTTCGACTGTGGTTGGGTTCATGTTTCTGGCGCTGGATAAGATCGGGCGCGATCTCGAGGCTCCTTTCGACAGCTCGATTCATGATGTGCCGATAACGGCGATCGCGACGACGATCGAGATCAATCTGAGGCAGCTGCTGGGGGAGACTGAGTTGCCGGAACCGGAGAAGCCAATCGATGGGATCTTGTGGTGATGGAGCGAGGCACATCGAAAATGCAAAAGGCAGGCGCTGAGGCCTGCTCTTGTCTCTGTAACCGAAGTTTATTTGGCTTTGCGTGGAATCTTATAGGCGAGCGATATGCCGACGATCTGGTTGGTGTCCCACCCGGGGGGAAGGTTTACTGACTGTAATAGGAAGTAAGGCCGAACCGAAAACGAATCGGTGATGGGCAGGCGGACGCCAATCTGGAAGCGGTTCTGCGTGTAGCTGCTGCCGCCATTGGCGAAAGGATTCGTCCAGGGAACGATGAAGAACTCGTTGCTGACGACGATGGTCGGACGCCATGTAGTGCGGAGCGGCAGCGTGTAATCGACGCCGGGACGAAACCGGAGGCGAGCAGAAGCTTCGCGGTCGTCGGGAAATCGCCCTTCGATGAGGGTGCGCAGGTTATACCGCCATGGGCCGCGCGCTTTGCTCAAGGTGAGGTTGAGCTGGAGCCGGTTTTCGTAGTTGATTGCGGGATTGCCGGGAAAGCGTTGGTAGCGGTAAATCGGTATGACTGTAAGCCACGGCCTCGGGCGAAATGCTATTCCGCCTTGAAAGAAGTACTCGAAGAGGTTCGATGCGCCCTCGTCGAAGCGCTCATGGAATTCGACTTCCAGAGATTTGTTCGTTGAGAGCGGGTTCGAAATTCCCTGATCCAGCCAGAGCCCCACCTGCTTCTCATCTTCGGGGTCCTCAGGCAGTGGTTGTTGCTGCGCTCTGGCGGGCACAGCCAACAGACAAGAGCACAGGAGGGAAAGCACGAACAAGACGCGCCGGATGGCTGTCCAAGTGATGGGGAAAGAGGGATCCATTCGCTAAGGACCGGAGGCAAGGCAAGTATGTCGTAGTTGTGACACTCTGACTAGTCCGAAGAGCCCGCGTTGCCCGCAACGGAAAAAGCAGGCGCCGAGGCCTGCCTTTGTGATTCGAAAGAATTCCGTGCTACTTCTTCGCCGGCTTGCTCTGGGTGGTCTGGGTTCCGGAGAGGACCGAGCGCGTTTGCTTCGACTGCTTGGCCATCATGACGGTAAGGCTGATCGATGTGATCATGAAGACGATGGCGCACCAGGTGGTGACCCGGGTGAGCAGGTTGGCAGCGGAGCGGGGTCCGAAGGCGGTCTGCGAGCCCTGGCCGCCGAAGGCTCCGGCGAGATCGGCACTCTTGCCCTGCTGGAGAAGAATGACGGCGATCATAAAGATGCAGACGATTACGTGAATGATGATGAACAGATAAATCATGCGGTCGCTTTTCTGAGCGGAATCCTCGATGAACTGTGGACATTTTGGTGCGGAAGGGGGGACTTGAACCCCCATGCCTCTCGGCGCCACCCCCTCAAGATGGTGTGTCTGCCATTTCACCACTTCCGCACTTGATGAGTGGTTGTCCTCTGAAAGTATAGCAAAAGAAAGCCTGAAAATCCCCCGCGGGCAGGTGCGGCGCAGCGCCTGGAGTACTGCGTAAGATAATCAATTTCTTGACCCGAAGCGGCGGGTCTGCATGCTGCGCCAATCTCTTATAATTTGTGCACCTTTATGGCCAGCGTTAGTGGACTTCTAAAATCCCGCATTCTCCGCCCCCTGAAACACAAGGTTCTTGTACCAGCCGTAGAAACCGTGAGCCGCGCTGTGCTGGAGCGCAAGGTGCAAAACGCGCTTGTCGATCCCGGCATCCACTATCCCTGCTACAAATCCTTTGACGACCTGATCGATTTAGAGCGCCTGAAATCTCTCGACGCCTATGTGACCAGCAAAATCGAAGAGCATAAGAAAGAATGGGATGAGGTTTTTTACTCCGGAAGTCTAACGCTCAAGGCCAACAGCCCCAAACGCGCCGGCTCCCGCATCATTCATCTCGCCAAACGCAAAACCGCACACAGTGGATATTTCGATCTGGACAAGGCCGATCTCTGGACCATTTCCGACGAGGCCAGGGAGTTTCCGCTCCTCATGGATTTCATTGCCACATTGCCCTTCAAAAGCACCGCCCGCATGATGATCATGTACGACAGCGGCGGTCACGTCGTCACCCCGCACCGTGACCATGCCGCGACCGACGTCTGCCACGAGTTCCTCTGGTTCCGCACCAATCTGGCTAAACCTTTCTACTTACTCAACCCCAAGACCGGAGAAAAGCGTTACGTGCAATCCCACAGCGCCTGGTTCGATTCCGTGAATCAGTTTCACGGTGCGGACGCCTACGACGGCCTCTCCTTCAGCATTCGCGTCGACGGAAGCTTCACCGACGAATTCCGCAAGCGCATCCCTGTCCCGAAGTGCAATCCGGCCTCCGCTCCCGCGCTCTGGGCCTGCAATTCCTGAGCCGGAAAAGGCGTGTAGCAAAACACGACATCACGGACTATGCCTGCGTCTGTTTTGGCTGCGCTGCGCGCACGGCGGCCATTGCGGCCAGGTTCTTTTTCATGGCTGAAAGACGCTCGCGGCTTGCCTTCGACCCCTCCACGACACGCTCGATGCTTATCAGATACTCGGGCAGGCCCATCTTTTTCCGGATGTCTGCGAGGTATGGCTGAATCTTGGCGTATTGAAAGTACATCTCCTGGCAGGTGGCATAGACGAGCGCTTCAGCGAGAGCGCCGCTCAGTACGAACGCGCTGACCATGTCCCAGTATCCGTAGACCTGGAGAACGAAGCCGGTAAGTTTGCCGCCGGCGCTCACGATCTGGACGAATTCTTCGGCGGAGGCCGGCAGGAATTCGCCTCCGACATAGGAGCGCGCCTCGCGCATGACCGCCTCCCGCCGTAATTCGTAGAGGTGGAGGATCAGTTCGGCCTGCTGGATCGGGTCGGTGGGCTTGGTTTTCTTTTTCGCGTTCATGATCTCGGAGGTTCTCCTTGGTGGTTATGCAGGGTTCGACAGATGTTATTTTGCAGCCAGAAAAGTGATGGCCCGACGGATCAGATGGCGAGGGCCTTGGCCTGTCCGCGAAATGCGAAGAAGAAATGAGCCTGGCCCATCCATGCGGTGAGCGCGTAGAGGTTGAGAATTTCCGGAGCCATCTGGCCGGTCCACATCTGGGCGGGCGCGCGTGCGACGAGCGGCAGAGGAAAGGCGTAGCCGATGCCCATGAGGAGAAACGAAAGCCCGATCGACAGCGCAGGGCGGCTGAGGAGTGGCGTGGGATTGCGGCTTACAGCCACGGTGTTCATGGGCTGCGGCAAATTTATCAGAGCGGCGCGCGGGTGTCGTCTAAAAGTGCCTGTCCAGGTGAGCGAAGCTTTCGACTTCGATGAAGCGCTGGCCGGAGGGGGCGGAGTCGATGGTGTCGTGCTCCAGCACCCAGGTGTTGGGGTGATGAATGTAGACGGCGTGGAGTCCGGCGGCGAGTGCGGGATTGATATCGGAGCGGGGACTGTTGCCGATCATCCACGTGGTCTGGCAGGAGAGCGAGTGGCGCGCGCAGACGCTCTGATACGCTTTGGGATTTTTCTCGTGGGGAATCTCGACGGCGGTGAAGTAGTCGGCGAGTCCGGAGCGCGCGAGCTTGTGAGACTGCTCGTCGGGATTGCCCTTGGTCATGAGGATGAGGCGGTGGCGTACGGCGAGTAGTGGCAAAGTCTCTTGCACGCCGGGAAGAAGCTCGATCTCCTGCGCGGTGATGGATTCGGCAAAGCTGACGATGCGCTCGTGTTTATCGTCTGTAACGGGTTCGCCGGAGAGGCATTCGAAGCAGGTGACGAGAGCGCGGCGGAAGCTGGCGACTCCGTAGCCGTGGGCGAGGGTGTTTTCGCGCTCGACTTCGTTGAGCTTCTCGCGGACCTGCTCGCGCGTGTACTCGCGATGGTCGAGGTAAGAAATGAAGGCCGCGATGGCGCGCTCAAAGTAGATGTTGTTTTCCCAGAGCGTGTCGTCGGCGTCGATGAGCAAGGTCTGGCCGGGCGCAAATCTGGATGAGCCATTAAGCATACTGATTTGAGCGTAACAAAGAGCGCGCCGTTTCGGAATTTTCGTCACGCGATGCGCCGTTTTGGGTTTGGGTTACTTCGGGGATTCTCACAGGAAACTTTGTATCTGATGCGGGAGTTTATTGAGAACTCAGGGTTTATGTGAGGTGTGTCCGTAGACGGCCATACGACGAACCCAGAGGATTCGGAATCTTACGAAGTAACCCGCGAACGATGGAGGAGAATGCGAAGCAGAAAGCTGGTGTTGCTGGCCCTGATTGCGATTGTTGGCGGCGCTCACGCTTATGCGGGTGAGGCTGCGCTGCTGCTGGAAGAGCCCTTCGGGCATTTTGGCGGGATGAACCCGACCGGACATGCGGCGATTTATTTGAGCGATGTTTGCGCGGAGACTCCGACCGAGTTGCGGCCGTGCATGCCGGGCGAGAACGGCGTAGTGCTGAGCCGCTATCGTCGCGTGGGAGGTTACGACTGGCTGGCGATGCCGCTCATTCCTTATCTGTATGCGGTGGATGATGCCTCGGAGATTCCGGCGACTGCGGATAGAGGACTTGAGACGCGGCTGCGCGACCGTTATCGGCGCGAGCATTTGCTGGACCTGATTCCCGACGATCCCAAAAGGGAGATTCCGAAGGGAGACTGGATTCAGCTTTTGGGCGCGGCCTACGACCGCAGAATTTACGGCTTCGCGGTCGAGACACAGCCAGAGCAGGACGCCGCGCTGATGGCGGACTTCAACGAGCGGACAAATGTAAGCCACTTCAATCTGTTCTTCAATAACTGCGCGAACTTTGCCGAGAAGGTTCTCAACTTCTATTATCCGCACTCAATTCATCGGAACTTCATTGCCGATGCGGGGCTGATGACTCCGAAGCAGGCGGCGAAGTCACTTGTGAAGTATGAGAAGCGCCATCCGGATATGGAGACGGCGAGCTTTGTGATTGAACAGGTGCCGGGAACGATTCCACGGAGCACGCCCGTGGATGGAATTGCGGAGTCACTGCTCAAGTCGAAACGCTACATCTTGCCGATCACATGCCTGCATCCGGTGGTGACGGCGGGCCTGCTGGTTGTTTACTGGGGCGGAGGCGGACGCTTCCATCCCGATCCGCACGCGGCGGTCTTCGATCCCGCGACGGATGCGCAGCCGGGTATTCCTCAGATGCGTACAGAAACGAGCGACAATGTGGCGAAGCCGGGCTCGGTCTCCAGGGCTGCTGAGTGTGGGCTTCTACGATAACGTGACCGATGAAGGTGCGCCGCTCCGGCATGCGGAGGAGTGAGGATAGGGCTCAGGGCGCGTGCTATTCGTTGGGTTCGTCGTCGTCGTCCTGGCCGGCGCTTGCCGGGATCTTCTTCTTGTCTGAGTCGGCCCTGGCTACTTTTACTTCAGCGAAGGGTGGCTCTTCGTAGCGGTAGAGCGAGTTCATGAAGAACTTGTAGGCGCCGTGAGATTGTGCGCGCCACTGTGGCTTGAATCCGTAGAGAAAAATGTGTCCCTTGCCGTAGGCGACTTCAACGGCGGCGGCCTGGCCCTCGATTTTTTCGGGGTGCAGCAGGACGCCGCTTGCGAGCGGGTTGGTTCCGGCGGGATAGGTGGCGAGGATGGCACCGTTGAAGCCGGGCCTGGGTGCAAAGGCGGGTCCGCGCTCGAACATGACGATGGGGTCGGCGGGGAGTCCATAGAGACTGGGTCGCGACGAGTCTTTCAACTCGATGCGGAGGAGAGCGCCGGAGCAGAAGAATTCATCAGGCTTCACTCCGGCGAGGATGTTGGTGACGGGCAGGCCGAACAGGTCGATGAGCGAGGATGATGTTTGGTTGAAGGCGACAAGCGTGCCACCTTGGCGGACAAAATCGAGGAGATTGGCAACGCCGTCGTTGTCGATGCCTCCGGCATATTCGCTGGGGACGAGGCCGGGCTTGAAGCCGTCAGTGAGCTGCGTCTTCGACATATCGGGAAGGATGATGGTGTCGAAGCGCGCGCGGAGATTTCCGGCTTTGACCCCAGCGTTGTAGAGGGACTCAGGCGCGAAGCCATATTTTTCGAGGATCCAGCGGGTCCAGCCTTCGTCGATGGATGGCGCCCAGGGGCGGTAGAGTCCAATGCGGGCTTTGTGGATGGCGATGGTTTGTGGATTGCGTGAAGTTGGAGACGGCTCCGACGCCGTATTTCTGACGCGATGGAGAGAAGCTTTTCGCGGCCGATGCCGGTGACGATGAAGGCTCCGGTTTCGGGGCCCTCGGCCGTCTGGATTTCGTCGCGTGAGAATGCGACGGAGCCTCCCGCGGCGAGGATTTCGTTGACGGCCATGAAGCTGGCGTCGGGCTTATGGCTGAGGACGTAGGTGGGTCCGGCGCCTTCGACGGAGACAGAAGGCGTGTCGATCTTCGAGACGAGCTCGAGCGCCGCGCGCTGGTCTTCGCCCACGGGATCGGTGACGGCGTCGACGCGCACGCCCATCTGCATGGGGAGGGTCCAGCCGGTGACGTCATAGGGAAGCGTGACGGGCTTGGCGCTGCCATCGAGGATGGCCTGCGGATAGTGCTGCGCTTCGAAGAGCTCTTTAGCGAGGCCGGAGAATGGCTGGTCCATGAGGACAACCCACGAGCCGGCGGGGTAGTCGATGCCGTTGGCGCGGAAGCTGCGGGCGACGCGGTGGACTTCGAGTCCATTGTCGATGAGCTTCTGCGCGAGGAGCGCTGCCTCTGGGGTGTCGGCTTGCGGATTGGGCAACACATAGGCGTAGGGAGCCGAGTGCTTAAAGTGCTCGATGTTGTCGTGCGCGGCCTGCCAGCGGTTGTAGAGAAGCTGCTCGCGGTATTTCGAAGCGGTGTCGAGCACAGACATGGAAGCAGCGACCATGTATTTGACGGCGTCGCTGAGATGCCACCATCCGCCCTGCCAGGGATCGGTGTACATGGTGAGGGCTTTCAGATCCTGCGAGGGCTTGGGGAAATCGTTCACCGTGTAGAAGCGGGGCGTGGCGTAACGGTAGAGAGCCGTCTCGGTGAAGAAGGAGATTTCGTTGCGGAAGACATGGGTGAAGTCGAGGAAGCCGGGATACCAGTTGTCGAATTCGTCCTGCGAGATGGCTCCGGGAAGATGCTGTTCCTGAAGCGCGGCGGACATCTGGACGCCGACGACGTTGAGCCAGCTGCGCATGTAGGGGCTGATGTTGGAGGAGATGGGATCGGCGAAGGGCGGGATCCAGATGCGGGCAGGGAAGGGCGCGGTCTGGTGCTGGCAGTAGAAGATGACGGGGCTATATTCGATCTCGGTGCGGGTGACTACGTTCGACTCGATCATGTTGAGCATGTAGCCGTCGCGGTTGTTGTCGTGGCCGACGTATTCCTGGTAGAGCCAGGGCATGGGGCTCACTTCGAATTGGGTGCCGAGATTGCGGCGATACCAGGAGACGACCATGTTCTGGCCGTCGGGATTGATGGTGGGCCAGAGGACGAGGATGACGTTGTTGAGGATGGCGTCGATCTGCGGGTCGCCCTGCGTAGAGACAAGCTTGTAAGCGAGCTGAATCGAGTGCTGGCCGCCGGCGACTTCGTCGGAGTGGAGTCCGCCGTCGATGTGGACAATGACCTTGGAGGTGCGGGCGAGCTCGCGTGCCTGCTCGTCGGTAAGCGAGCGTGAGTCGGCCAGCTTGCGGGCGATGGCCTTGTATTCGTCGAGGCGGGCGAGGTTCTCAGGCGAGGAGATGACGGCGATCTCAAATTCTTCGCCATGGGTGGACTTGCCGACTTTGAACATCTTGATGCGGTCGGAGGTGGCGGCGAGCGCGTGGAAGTATCGGATGGCGTCGTCGTAGTCGGCGAGGTAGAAGTCGTCTCCGGGGTTGTGGCCGAGGATGGAGACGGGCGTGGGAATCTGCGCAGTGGCGGTTACGGATAGCGGGGCGGCGAGCAGGAGAAGAGCGGAGAGGCTAAACAGGGAACGGCAGCGCATTCATTTCCTCTGGGGTGTGCAGATGATTGGAATATGGTCGCACCCGGAGGGCGGATACCCAAGCATTTTTCTTCAGCGACCGGGCGAAAGGCTGGACGTGGAGAGAGTTTTTCGCCGAATCACGGGTGCGCGGGCGAGTGGACCCACTGCTGGATCTCGCCCAGCGAGCGCATCAGAGTGAGCTCAACCTTGATCATCGAGAAAGTGGCGTCGAGGGCGTCCACATAGCGCTCCCGCTCCTGGATATGAGCCTGTTGTTCATCCTTCGGAGACACGGGCGGCGCATTCGGTGATCCGCTGCCGTTGGCAAGCTGCGCTTGAATGGCCTCGAGTTGCTCCTGGGCCAGGTCGCTCCTTAATTGAGCGATGCGCTGCTGCACGGCCAGTTCCTTGAGGCTATGGCGCAGCGAATACACCTGCTCATCTTCCTGGAACTTCGTCTGGTCGGCCTCGGCTCCCGCGCGCCGCGCTTCCGCTGCCGATTCGCGCGCCTTGGCGCGGCGGCTCGCGTCGAAAATTGGAAAAGTAATCTGCACGCCAATATCGAAGTTGTTGTGCTGGAAGCGCAGGTAGTACTGCTGGTAATTGTTGAACTCGGCATAGCGGTTATATTCCACGCCAAATGCGAATTGCGGCCGGTAATTCTGCTTTTCGTCGCCGACGGAAAGCATCCGCTTCGCCTTGGCGGTGGCATACGCCGCCTGGATGCCGGCATTCGTCCTGCCGATGTTATCTTCGATGGGCTCTTCGGCCGAGAACTCCGGGGCGGGAGGGATGCTCTTCGGATCGGTGATGAAACTTGATGACGGCAGCCCGGTGAGGTGCGCCAGCTTCTGCCGCTGCTGGTTGGCGTCGTCCTCCAGGTGCAGCCGCTTTTCCTCGACCTGCGCCTCGGTCAGCTCGGCCCTGGTCACTTCCATCCGGCCGTCCACGCCAGCCACCAGGCGCTCGCGCTCGATCGTAGCCAGCCGCTCGGCGTAGCCCTTTTCTTCGTCCAGGGCTGCAAGCTGGCGTGTGTCGCTGTCGAGCTGAATGTAGGCCAGTGCGGTGTCCAGCGCGACCTGCTCTTCGTTGTCCTTCAGGCCGAGCTGTGCCGATGCCAGGGTTGCGCGCGCCGCGCGGATGTAGTCCGGCTGCGAGAAGGAATAGAGCAGGGAGTTGGAGTTAATGTTATAGACCGACGGCTGGCCGACCGGAAAACCATAGGTGTACCCGACAGACGATCCGAGCACGAAGCTGGGCAGATAGGCGTCCTTTGATTCCTGCAGGCCTGCCGTGGCCCGCTGCACCTCGGCGAGCGCCACGCGCACCTGGGCGCTGTTGCGAACTGCCAGATCCACCACGGTGCCGAGAGACACTTGCGCCCGCGCCTGGCCGCCGAACAGCAGCCACGCCGCCAGCCATGCCACCTGCCATCCGCAGATTCGGTTTAGTGGACGCATTTCTCCCGCAATGCCCGATTCTATCTTCGCCCGATTCTATCCCGGCCCGATTCTATCTCCGAGGTGCGCCTTCTGTGCGCACCCTCTTCAGTGGGACGCCTTATCCTCCGCGGACAATCCCGCGTAATCCTTCGCCAGAGCCTTCATCGCGGCCAGCTCTTTCTGCGCTCCCTGCGGATCCCGCTGCTGCTGGAGCAGAGTGGCGAGCCGCGCGTGCACCACAAATGCCGGGGCCTCCTCGCTCAGCGCATTCGACCCAAGGTAGGCCCGCATCCACTCAATGGCCAGCTTCGGCTCGCGCCCTGACTTCGTCAGCGTCGCGGCTCCATCCGCGAGCGCCGGTCCGTGGTCGTGATCCGCCGCTGCCGCTCCACTCTGCAACGCCGCCAGCATCTCATCCCAGCGCTCGCGCCGGCAGTAGAAGCTGCCCAGGTCCATCCATGACTGCGCTGAGGAGTGCGATACCGAAATCTTCGCTCTCAATTCCTTCTCCGCGCCGGGATAGTCTTTCTTTTCCTCGGCGATCTCCGCTCGCAGCTCGTGGGCGCGCACTGGAGCGAATGCGTCGAGCTGCTTCGCAACCGCCTCCGCCTTGCCGTATCCTCCGCCAACCAGAGCCGGAGCCTGCGCGTAAAACTGGCCCAGGTCCGACAGCGCTTCGCCGTTCTTCGGGTCGAGATTGGCCGCAGTCTCAAACTCCGCGCGAATCAGCTTGGCCAGCTTGTACGCTGCCACCATCGTCACCTGTTGGGCCTTTCGTCCATACGCCCTGCCCAGCCACATGTGATAGCTGCTGTTGCCGCCTGCGATCTGCACCGCTCGCTGGCAGGGCGCAATCGCCTCGTCCCACCGTTCCTCCGCGTAGTACACCCGGCACCGCAAGTTGAGCGCCTCCGCATCGTTCGGGTCCGCCTTGAGAGCCGTATCGAGAAGCTGCAAAGCTTCGTCGGCATGCCCTCGGTTCAGCGCCGCCCGGGCCGCGTCATGCGGGTCATTCGATGACGACGTCGAGTCAGCTAACGCCGAAGCCGCCGATACCACAGCCAGGGCGCACCCCAGCACTGCTACACACAATCCCGCCTTCACTCCTGTGCCACTTCCTCCGGCCTCTACCTGGTGTCGACCACAGGCGCGCGGTCGACCAGAGGCTGGCCGTTTGTGCTGCCAAGCGCGACTACATCGCCTTCCTTGAGGCCGCTCAAAATCTCTACCTGGGTCAGATTCAGATTGCCTATCGTTACCTGTGTGCGGCGCACCGTGCCGTTGACCACGCGAAATACGTAAGATTTGCCGCGGTCTGTGTGCAGAGCCTCGCGGGGGATATTCAACGCATTCCCCCTGTGGGCCACCTCCACAGTGACGCGTACATTTGTGTTGGGCAGCAGGCTTTCGTCAGCGTCGTCAAGGGTGATCAGAACCTCGCCCACATTGCGCGTTCCATAGGTAATGACCGTCGACGGCACCCTGGCCACATGCCCATGCCAGACCTGTCCCGGCCTGGCGTCCCACTCGATGGTGATCTCCTCGCCTACGCTCAGCTTGCCGATCTCGGGCTCGTCAAAATAGCCGCGCACCTGCATCTTCGAGAGGTCGGCCATCTGCAGCAGCCGGTCGCCCTGCTGCACGTACTCCGATTTCGACACCGGAATGGAATACACCGTGCCCGTAAAGGGGGCGCGCACATTTGCCTGGTTGACTACCGATTGCGCCGCCACGTAGGCCGCTTGCGCTTCTTCGAAAGCCGCCTTGGCGCGCGCAATATCGCCGCCGTCGTAACGTTCCGTCTTCCTTTGCTGCAGTAGCAGCAGGGATGCATTGGCCGCCGCCAGCCGCTGCTGGGCGGCCGCAACCTCGTTGGCCGAAGCGGCTCCGGTCAGCTGCAGCTTCCTGAGCGCATCCACATCGTGCTGCGCCTGGTCGCGGTTCGCGGTGGTGCGCTGGATGTCGCCGTTCAGCGAGATCCGCTCTTCCTGCGTTCCGCCCTGAAGCATGGCGTTGTATGTCTCCTGGGTGTTACGCAAAGCTGCCACTGCCCCCGCCAGCCGTGTGCGCGCATCCGTGTCGTCCATGGAAAGGAGCAGCGTTCCCTGGGTTACATGGTCTCCCCCATGGACGTAGAGTTTGCTGATGAGCCCTGAATACGGCGCGTGCGCCTCGAAATACACCTGCGGCTGCGGCTCGACCTTGCCGTTGGTGGCGATTGTGCTCATCAGCTCGCTTCTTTCGGCCCTCGCCGTGCGGATGGGTATCCGCGTCCGCGTTGCCATGCGAACCGCGTAGAACACCAGCACCAGCGCAATGGCTGCCGCCACCCATATCCACGCCGTGTTGAGTTTTCTTTTCTTCGCGTTCGCCATTCGGGGCCGTTGCTAAGTATATAAGACTCATCTCGATCCCTTTGCGCATCAGAAAGATGCTGGAGACGTGAAGATCGCGTCATCGCCGCATAATTTTCATCTGGAAAGCTCTCGCCCGGCCTTCCAACCTGATGTACAACTTGAGTGTGTCCGCCGACCCCAGGATCGCCGAATTTATTGAGAAGGCGCTGGCAGCCGGCATCACGCAGGAGTCGCTGGTGGGCGTTCTCACGACGCGCGGCTGGCCGGAGAAGGATGTCTACGACGCGCTTGCCGATCACTACCAGCGGCTGACCGGACTCGATATTCCGCGACGGCCCGGCGCGGGGGCCTCTGCCAAAGAGGCTTTTTTCTACCTGCTCATGTTTTCGACTCTGGCTACGTGGACGATCGGCTTCGGCAATCTCGCCTTTGACCTGATCGACCGGTGGCTGGCCGATTCGGTGTTCTCACAAAATCAGCAGATATTAGAGACGTACTCGGTCACCTGGTCGCTGGCCGCGCTCATCGTCGCTTTTCCGCTCTATCTGCTGATCTCGCGCGCCGTGGTCAAGGAGACAGCCGCGCATCCGGAAAAGCTGGATTCGGGGATCAGGAAATGGCTCACCTACATGGCGCTGGTCATTGCCGCGGCCGTCTTCATGGGCGACCTGATCACGGTGCTCGCGTCTCTGTTGCGCGGCGAGGTGACTTCACGCTTTCTTGCCAAGGCAGTTGTCGTGCTGGCGCTATCCGGAGGCGTCTTCTTCTACTACTTTGGCGGACTCCGCAAGACCGACAGCGCTCCAGCAAAAACGGCGCGCGACAGGTTGATGGCGCTGATTTCCTCAGCAGTTGTCGTGCTCATCGTGATTCTCGGATTCCTGCAGTTAGGACCGCCGAGGGCACAGCGCGAGCTTCGCGCGGATCAGGAGCGCGTGCAGCACCTTTTCCAGCTCAGCACCGATATCCGGAATTACTGGAATGCACATCCCTCGCAACTTCCGGCGAGCCTCGATCAGCTCTTCGGGGGGCCTTACGCCGATCCCGTCACGCAGGCTCCGTATGAGTACCATGCGAAACAGGGAAGCCAGTATGAGCTGTGCGCGAAATTTGAGCGGGCAAGCAGCCCGGCCGGTCCCAATCCCAATCCATGGGCCCACCCCGCCGGACACTACTGCTTCCAGCTGGATGCAGCGATCGGTCCGCCATTCCCGCAAACGGGCTTCGTCAACTGAATCTGCGAGGCGGATGGGGAAAAAGTCCGGGCAAGGCGTTGAAGGAGAATCCCGCGGCCGTTCACTGGCCGAATTTTTGCTGAATCCACTCCCTGATCGCCAGCATAACGTCCAGGTCTGCAGGCCCCTGAACCATCAGTGCCAGGAACAAGCTTGCAATTGCTTTGTTGTTGTCTAATTTGGGTATCCCGCTGATACGGGCCTTCGCCGCCGCGAGGGCGGTGAATTCATTTTTGGTCACTTTGACCAGCGGCAGATGCACGCTGTTTCTGAATTCTTCAAAGAAGATCGAAGTCTGATCATAAATCTCGTCGAACGGGTTGCCCAGGATCTGGCCAAGAGCTTTGTCGAGTTTGTCTGCAAAGGATTTCTCATCGTCCGAATAGCGGATGAATTCAAAAGCGCGAATATCGGTGGGCGCTTCCTGGATCTCATCGTATGTGATGAGTACGACCGGCTTATCCAGCGCGTGCGCCATGCCCAGTTCATAAAAGACATTGGGATTTCTTCCCGAACAATCAGCAATTACAACGTCCGCCTGCTTGATGTACCCTGCGACTTTCTCAAGAATCGGACGAGTAAGAATTTTGTCGTCGCCGCGTTCGCAGGAGACACCGGGAAATGTCGCTTCGATGTGCTGTTTGATAAACAGGTACATGTAGCGCAGTTCGGGCCTGAAGGGCATTACCACGAAGCAGTTCTTCATTAGGCAGCCGTCAAAACGCTACGACGCATTCAGGGTTTTTCTCCGCTCAAAGGAAATTGCGTTCGATATCCAATAGCGAAGATAATCTTCCAGCTTCGGCGCCTCTTCCGGACGATACAGAAGTAACCGTTGATGCCCCAAATCGCCGGGTAATGACACCTGCTTTTGCGCCATGATGAGGACAGGCTTGCGTAGTGCATCTGCCAATCCCAACTGGTAAAAGATATCGGCGGACTCATTGGTCACGTCTGCTATCACAAAATCTACCTGCTCCATGACATCGCTGGTGTTCGAGGTGATACTGCGCGACGGGCTTCCGGAGTCCAGCAATCTGACCTGCGACTCATCCAGCGCCGCTTTCACGGCGTGGCGGACGGCGTCAAACTCCTGCCCTTCCGGTATCGTGACAAAACAGGCTGGAGACTCTGTGAACGCCATGTTGACCTCTCTATTGTTGGGATGATTCTAGCAGGCTGTATGTCAGGCGATGCTGGAACCCCGGGGGGTCGTTTCAGCTTACGATCTCATTAACTGCCCTACAATATGGACATGGCTTCCGTAATTACTCCCCGCTACACCGACGAGCACGCCAAAGCCGGTCTCGACTTTAAATTCCCCGAAATCGAAACCTGGGAGAACCAGTTTCCCGCCTACGAAATCCTCATCGACAACCCCGAATTTACCTCGGTCTGTCCTAAGACCGGGCTGCCCGACTTCGGCGTCATCCAGCTGCGCTACATGCCCCGCGAGCGCTGCCTCGAGCTCAAGTCGTGGAAGGAATATCTCTTCTCCTACCGCAACCTCGGCATCTTTCAGGAGAACATCGTCAACCAGATACTCGAAGACGTCGTGAAAGCCTGCGATCCGGTCTGGGCCCACGTCCATGGAGATTTTCGCCCGCGCGGCGGCATCTCCACCATCGTGGATGCGCGCTGGCCGCGGCCTGCTGTGGAGCAGAAGAAGTAAGTCTGCTGACTCGCCGCTCGCGGCGGGGAGAACTCACGAATGCTACGATTGCACGGTGTTTAACTTCGGCCGACCGAAGACGGCAGGCGACTGGATTGTCCATGTCGTGGGTGCCATCATCGCGTTACTTCTTGTCTGGTGGCTGCTGCGTGTTTACGTACTCACGTAGATAAATGTCTTTCCGGCCGGGTGACCCTGGTCCGGCTTTTGGGGCCTGGGAGCACAATCCCTCCATGCTTTCAACTCCCTCCGTGGTGGACGTCTCACGCCGTTTCTGCGCCCTGAGTTCTGTGCCCTGAGCCCTGCTTTTCAGCTATCCTCGTAGCACCTCATGGCAGCGCCGCCTCAGACCGTCCGGCGAATTACTCCTCAGCGAACCGCCGCCCTGGCGCTATTTCTCCTCACTGCCCTCAATCTTTTCAACTTCATCGACCGCTACATCCTGCCCGGCGTGCAACCGCTGGTGCAGAAGGAATTCCGCGTCAACGACGCCCAGATAGGCCTGCTGACGACGGTCTTCTTCTTCGTCTATATGCTCATCGCGCCGCTCACCGGGTGGCTTGGCGACCGCTTTCCCCGCAAGCCGCTTATCATCGCCGGAGCGCTGCTGTGGAGCATCGCCACCCTCTACACGGCGCGGGTGCACAGCTATGAGACGCTGCTGATTCGCCATGCGATCGTAGGCATCGGTGAGGCGACCTTCAGTATCTTTGCCCCCGCGCTGCTCGCCGACTTCTACCCGGAGACCGACCGCAACCGCATCCTTAGCATCTTCTACATCACCATTCCGGTGGGCGGCGCGCTCGGCTACCTCACCGGAGGCATCCTCGGGCAGCACTACGGCTGGCGTGCGCCCTTCTTCATCGCTGCACTTCCCGGAGCACTCATCGCGCTGGCTTTCTTTTTCGTGCGCGAGCCTAAGCGAGGAAGCGCCGACTCGCTCGCGCCCACACTCAACCGCGCGACACTGTCGGGTCTCACACGCAATCCCGCATTCTGGTGCGCGACGCTCGGCCTGGCAATGTGGACCTTCGCCGTCGGCGGCATCTCCACCTGGTTGCCGACGTTTCTTGTGCGCTTCGGCTCGATGTCCGTTGCCAAAGCCGGAACGGTAGCCGGCGGCCTCACCGTCGTTTGCGGCCTGCTCGGAACTATCATCGGCGGCTGGGTAGGTCAGGCCTGGCTGCGCAGGGATCACCGCGGACTCTACCAGCTTTCCGCCCTGGGATCGATCCTCGCCATCCCCTTCGCGGCTATTGTGTTCTTCGGACCCCCTTCTGCCTTTATCCCCGGAGCATTCCTTGCCGAGCTCTTCCTCTTCCTTGGAACCGGGCCACTCAACGCCGCCATTGTCAATTCCGTTGGCGCGCCCATCCGCGCCACCGCAATTTCGGTGAACCTGTTCGTCATCCACGCTCTCGGAGACGCCTTCTCACCCCACCTGATCGGACGCGTCTCCGACGCCTACAACCTGCGCGTCGGACTCAGCATTACTTTGATCACTCTGGCTGCATCGGGAGCGATTCTCTTCGCAGGCGCACGCTTCGCGCCGGTATTGCCGGGTAAGTCAAAGAATATTGAGGGCCGTGAGCTCTAGACCAGGAACGATATGTATCAGATTGTGTTGGACACGAATGTGCTGGTGGCCGCTATGCGATCGCGGCACGGCGCTTCGCATCGTCTGCTCAGTTTATTAGGAGACGGCCGTTGGCGACCCAATGTAACAGTGGCGGTTCCGGATAACTAATCAGTAATGGCTGCCTTCCTCCTCGTCCTCGACTGGATCATTGTGCTTCTCTGGACCTGGCGTATTCTTTCCGCCCTGCGCAACCTGCCGCGCGTCCCGAATCTCCTTGATCCGAAATATGGGCAGCCATTTCCTCCCCAGGCGCTGCCGCTGATCTCGGTCATCGTCCCAGCCTGCAACGAAGAAGCCAACATCGAGAATACGCTTCGGGCGCTCCTCGCCATCGATTCCGTCCCGATCCACATCTACGCTGTCAATGACCGCTCAAGCGACTCCACAGGAAGCATCATGGACCGCATTGCTTCGGAATCGCAGTCCAGGCTCACCGTCATTCACATCACCGGGCTTCCGACGGGCTGGCTGGGTAAACCCCACGCCATGGCGCTCGCCGCCCGCCAGGCCGCCACGCCGTGGCTGCTCTTCACCGATGCCGACGTGCTCTTAGCGCCCGACACTCTGCTGCGTGCGCTGAATCTTGCGCAGGCAGAGAGCGCCGATCATCTCGTCCTCTTTCCCACGATGATCCTCAAGACATTCGGCGAAACCATGATGGTTGCCGTCTTCCAGCTTTTCGGTACGCTCGTCTCGCCTCCGTGGCGGGTTGCCGATCCTCACAGCCGCAACTCGATCGGGATCGGAGCCTTTAATCTCATCCGCGCGGACGCCTACCGAGCCATCGGAGGCTTCGAGGCGCTGCGCATGCAGGTGGTCGAAGACATCCGCCTCGGCGTTGAAGTCAAGCGCGCCGGATACCGCCAGCGGGTTGCCTTCGGTCCCGGCCTCCTCCGGATCCGCTGGGCCGAGGGAGCCTTCCACTTTGTCCGCAACGTGACCAAAAACTTTTTCGCCATCTTCCGCTTCCGCGCCGGCCCGGCACTCATCGGGTGCGCTGTGCTCACCATCTTCTGCCTCGGACCCTTCGCCGGACTTGCCGGACCGCTCAGGTTTCGGATCCCCGCCGCTTTTCTTTACCTGGCACTCTTCTTCCTCTACCGGAGCATAGGCCGTCTGGGCGGGCTTTCCCCGGGATACTTCCTCACTTTCCCGGTAGCTGCAGCTCTGCTCACTTATGCGCTCTTCCGCTCCGTCATGGTGACTGTTCTGCGTGGAGGAGTCCGCTGGCGCGGCACGTTCTATCCGCTCTCTGAACTCCGTAAGGCCGCCGGCCCGCTGCGGTAGCAATAGAATCCTGATATGAAGAAGTTGCAGGACACAGTCGCGCTCGTAACCGGAGGCGCGAAGCGCATCGGGAAGGGAATTGCGTTCGCACTGGCACAGGAAGGCGCGAACGTCGCCATCACCTACCGAGACTCAGCTGACGAAGCCCGCGAAGCCGTCCGCGAACTCGAAGATTTCGGCATCCGTGCTGCCGCCGTCCACGCCAATCTGCGCGAGCCGAAGAGCATTCAGGCCGCCGTCGCCCAGCTCGCCGCCGACTTCGGGCGTCTCGACATCCTGGTCAACAATGCCGGACTCTTCGAAACCGCGGCGCTTGAAAAAATATCGGTCGAGCAATGGGACGCCATGTTCGATACCAACACCCGCGCGCCATTCCTCGTGGCGCAGGCCGCGCACCCTCATCTCAAAGCCGCCCATGGACGTATCATCAACATTGGATCGCTCGGCGGCACGCATCCCTGGCCCACGCACGGCCATTACTGCACTTCGAAGGCTGCCCTGCACATGCTCACGCAGGTGATGTCGAAGGCCTTCGCGCCCGAGATCAGCGTCAACTGCGTCGCCCCGGGAATGATCGCTATTGGAGAGCCTTCTTCCGAATACGAGCACTTTGCCCGCAAGACGCCGATGAAACGCAACGGAACGGTTGAGGAAGTGGCCGCCGCCGTTCTCTTCTTTGCCACTGGCCCGCACTTCATTACTGGCCAGCTGATCGGCGTCGACGGGGGGCTGGGCCTTTAAAGCCAGATTGTGCTGAATGGAGCTTGGCGCAGGCCCCGCCAGGACGAAATATCGGCATTGCTGTGGCCGAGGGGTCATATTAGGCCTGCGTCTGCGGTACTGCGGATAGGTCACGCAAGACGGCTGGATTAAGCCTTGCAGTGCTACCAGATGGACTCGACACCTTCCATAGCGCAATCAGGCCGAGCGCGAACAGCACCAGCAGTTCGAGGCACCACGGCCGTGTTGCAACAATGAAGACAGCTTTGTGCGACAGGGACGTCGCTGAAATCCCAGAACCGCCCGAAAAGGGGACGCATTCGCATCGTTGTCACATCGGACAAGAACGGCAGCGCCGTTATCAGCGCGATACTTGCCCCAAGAGCCTTGTGACTTCGCGTTACCACCACGATCATCGGAAATGAAAGAAGCAGCAGAAGAGCGTCACAGCTGCGGTGATACAACTGAAAAAGCGAGAGGACCAGTAGCGGCGGCAGCGCCAGGAAGTGGTTCGCTACACCGCCCCTCCAGTTTTTTGACTGCGACGAGCCAGAGAACAAAAAATAGCAGCGTTATTCCCCACGCCGCAAGGTTGGCTACCTTTGGATTTGTCAGAAATAGACTCGTCAGAGTTTGAAGATTCGTCAGTCCCAGAACGTGGTTAGAGCCCAGGAATCTTACTTCCACGTAAGCCATATCATCAACCCCGTCGCTACAATAAGGCCCGTTCCACCCAGGAGAGCCAAAAGGACGGCGGCAATCCGAAACTTGAAGAATGCCAGCGGAGCGATCGCAAGGAGCGTCGAAGGGGGATAGACAGCCGTCAATCTGTGTCCAGGTCCAACGAGCTTCGCGAAACCGTGCGCCGACAGATACTGCTGTTCCAATTCTGCAGTGTTGTACAGGTTGCAACCGTAGAGTATGCAACGTCCTCCGGAATATACAGGGATAAAATCCGACGAGAAATGGGAGGCTTTATAGGTGCCGGCTGCTAGATAGAAAATTGCGACGAGGCAGAATAGAAGGGTGCGCAGGTGAGCTGGCATAGGCTCCCTTTCACGTGAAGAGATTCACGAGACTCTTCTCAGGTTTTCGATACCGCAGGCCGCAGATACTGCTGCTCTACCCTCGCGGGTACTTTGAATAACAACGCAGTGACATAGAGACCGAAAAGTACCAGCAGCAAAAGCGACTGCTGTCGCAGCAGTAGAATGACCAAAACCTTGTGCTGCAAAATGCCTGGCCACCCGAAGTAATGTTGAACGATGTGAACTCTCAGGGAGTCAGTGAATTCCGCTACGCACACCATCGCTGTCATCACCGCGACCCATGCCCCCAGGGCCGGACGCTTTTCAAGAATGAGGATGACTGCCGGGATGGTGAGGAGCAGCAGCAGATCGTCGCCGCTGCGATGGTAAAGGGGCAACAGTGAAAGCACGACCAGCGCCGAAATCGGAAGATAATGATCGTTCGGTCCGTTGTTCGCTTTCAGGACCGCTGCTATCCATACCGCCAGCATTGCTGCAAAAATCCCAAAGGCGGCGCCATTGAATGTCTTCGAGTCGTCAAAAAAGACACTTGTAATCGTCTGGAGGTTAACGATCCCCATTGCGCCAAGATTTTCCGGCCTGGGATCGTTCGTCTGACCCGGCTGAATCGACTCCGCAACATTCGCCTGCAACGACGGAACCCAGTCGTGGCTCCGCGGATTGACCCTGAGAATCACTCCAGCGATCACAAGGATCATCAGGGCTCCGGCCATTGCCACAACCACTGCCCGCCAGTGAATTCGCTTCGCCACAAAGTACAGCGCAATCAGGCCACCCAACTGTGGCTTGACCGCCAGACTTATCATCAGCAACAGGGTCGCCAACGGAATATTGCGATCTCTCAGCAGAAGAACAGTGCCGAGAATCAGGACAGCAATCGCGAAAGGTGTTGGATTCCCCTGGGCAAGCAACGACGTATTCACCTTTACAACCAGAAATAGCGATACGAGGATAGTGGCGACCCAGCGATACCGTCGCGGACATGCGAACAGGACGGCTCCGGCAGCTATAACGAACAAGCCACTGCTCAGGATTGCCCATACCGGCCGCAGCACAGGAAACCTAAGAAGGCCCATTGGTGAAAGCACCAGGAACGTAGAGGGGGGATAGACCGGAATATAGGACCTCCAGAAGTCCCCTCCCAGTAACTTTGCATCTCCGTCTCCGGCAAGATACTGCTCTTCCAGCTGTGCCGTATCGTATGGATTGCAGCCGTGAAGCAGGCAGCGAACGCCGCTATAAACCGGGATCAGATCCCTTGAGAAGTGGGAAGCTTTATATGTGCCGGCCGTCACGCAAAAGAGCGCCGCAAGACAAAAAACGAGTGTGCGCAAGTTGGCTTGCATAGGCTCGGCTCCAGGTCAGGGTTCCAGGATAGTTTCGCGGCTTGGTCGCGCTTCTGTCAGGCGGTCTTAACCCACGTCTTGTACTGGCGCCAGCTCAGGTTTCTTCAGATAGGAGGCGTTGAGGCTGGTCAGCAGGTTGTACTTAACCAGATACCAGAGGGCCGCTATGCCATCCTTCGTCCCAATCTTCTTTCCTTCTTCGTAAGTGCGACCGTAGTAGCTGATCGGAACTTCATAGATCGCGCATTTCAGCTTGGCTACTTTAGCCGTAACTTCAATTTCAAAGCCGAAACCGCTCGAAGTGATCGTCATATTCTTGATAATCTCGCTCCGAAAAGCCTTATAGCCGGTCTCCACATCAGTCAGGTTCAGATTCGTGAGTACGTTAGATAGAACAGTGAGGACCTGGTTTGCCAGATAGTGGTAGTAGTAAAGAACGCGGGCCGCACGCCTTACCTGAAAACGCGAGCCAAATACAACGTCTGCCGCTCCGCCTACGATCGGGTCGATTACGTGAACAATCTCGGCAGGGTCATATTCCAGGTCGGCGTCCTGAACCAGAACAATATTCCCCGTGGTCGCTGCAAAGCCGGTCTTCAGCGCCTCAGTCTTTCCTTTGTTCTTCTCGTGGCGAATCACCCGGACAACCGGAGCGTGCGCGCGCACCAGCAAAGCGGCTACTTCGCTCGTACGATCCGTTGAGCAGTCATCCACGATAACAATCTCATGGAGATGAGGAACGTCCAGAAGTTTCTGCACGACAGTCCTCAATGTGGCTTCTTCGTTGTAAGCGGGAACAACAACAGACAGGGACGCTGATGTAGAGGCGTTGCACTCAGCGGGTGTTAGCATATGTAACCTCCGTTGGGGGGAATGCGAATAATAAGCCGATACTAGAAATTATCCCTTACGACCGTCAAAGTGTAAAGGATCAATGGAGAGCCTCGCGGTCCCCGGTTGAGTCACCGCATGGGTAGCGCTCTCTTGTTGAGGGGATTTAAGAAGAATAGTGTCCGGTCGTTACAGGGCGAATGTTAATCGCTGGATCCGGTGGAATTATGTGCGACTATTAACAGTCCCTGAATGCCTGAATATGCCTCAGCGCTCGGTCGGAAAGGGCATCAGCGTCCCAAGGAGAGAAGGCGCGGGCTCGAGGTGCGGTCCGTCTTCAGGTTGAGCGCGCATGGTCACCGAATATTCCCGGATCGTATTCCGTCCGCCGGCTTTGGCGTCCCGCAGAGCGCGTTCCACCTCGCGGAGGACCACCAGGGGCGAGCGGCCCTTGCTTTCCGCGATTCCCATGCTCGCCGTGAGCGTGAGCGCGTCGCGCCCGGCGGAAAAGGGCTTCTGCAGCACGGTCTGCCTCAGCCGGAGCGCCATGGACAACGCCTGCTCTGAGTTGCAGCCCGGCAGCGCAATCAGGAACTCGTCCTCGCCGCAGCGGCCGATCAGGTCATAACTGCGCAGGAAGCGCCGGAAGCGATTGGCCAGTTCCTGGAGAATCTTGTCGCCCGTCTCGTAGCCATATTCGGCATTGATGTCGGAAAAGTGGTCGAGATCGAGCAGCAGCAGCGTCAGCGAGGTACGCATCCGCTGCACCCGGTCCGTCTCCGGAAAGAGCATGTTCAGGAGCGACTCGCGGTTCCACAGACCGGTAAGGCCGTCATGCGAGGCGTGGAAGCGGACCGCCTTTGTCTGCTCGTCGAGCTGAGCCATCAGCGCCTGAACCCGCGCCGCCACTCTCAGCCGCACGCGCAGGTCGGAGGCGTCCACCGGCTTGAGCAGTAAGTCGTCGATTCCGGCCTCGGTAGCGCTTGCCACTGTCTCCAGACCTACCTGCTGGCTCATCAGCATCGTCCACGCGGGGGTCTTCCTGGAGCGGCGACGCATCTCGGCGGCGAGCTCCATGCCGGGAACGGCGCCGGTCGCCGAAGGGGAAGGTGTGGAAGGCAGGTTCGCGTCGATCAGGACAATCGCCGGCGGCTCCTTCCCGGCAAGAATCTTCATCGCATCCGCACTTTCGGCGGTTATCTGGACTGGATAGCTCCAATCGAGGAGGGCGTTGCGCAGGCGGGAGTTCGCTTCGTCATCGGCGGAGACGATCAGAATTCCTGGGTTGGCGGGCAAAGTCAGGGTCATAACTCGGAGTTCTCGCGTTGCTACAAGGCCTATATCGGACCGAGTTAGGAAATTCTTAAGAAAGGGCTGAAATTATTTGACACCGAAATAGCTCAGGCGCATACTCGGCTTATCACAGTTATGCAATGGGTCCTTCCCGCGCGCCCACTGGCCCTCACCAGTGAGCGCCCATCTCCCGACGGGACGGCTTTTGAAGTTTTTGATCGAGCTCGCCCCCGGTCGCAACCCCAGCGAAGGAGCGTCAACCTCATGCTTCCGGCAATTACTACCACGCACGCAAGACCTCCCAGGATACCTTCGGTCCGTATTGCCATCAGGACCACGGTCGTCTGCCCGTATTGCTTTGAAACCCTCGGCTCCGCCGGTGAAATGGTGGAGCGTCGATCCCTCGAACTCAGGCATAAATGCCACGAGAAACTTCTCGCCGAACAGCCGGCGATCTCGATTCCGTTCAGCTGAAAATTTCACCGCTCCGGGCGTGGCTATCGGCCTGCGGACGAAGCTTCCTCAAGGTAAAGTAAACGTTTATCCTTCTACTGTAAGCGATTGCTTCCCAGGTACTTCCCCACATCCATAAATGCTGCGATTGAGACGAAATTGGCGCGAAACTTCGCGTCGCAGCCCAATAATTTTCTATTGATTTGTGGAGAATAAATCCCTATAATGGAAGAGTTTGTGACTTCCCGGGAGACCTGCACGTACTGAGGTCGGACTCTGGACTTTCTGTACGTCACCTTATTGCTAGAGGACATAAAATGGCAAAGCGTCGTGGCAATCCAAATTGGGGTAAGCCGGAGCCGATCGGCCCGGTGGTCCCTACCGTGACTTCGTTTGAGCAGGTGGTCAAGGAGTTCAAGCTCACCCCTGATCAATATATTCGTTCCACTCGGCTTCGTGAGTGGGCTCGCCGCAACCGTAACTCGAAGTACATCCCCGAAGCGCTGCTGGAAGCCTGGGGCTTTGAGATTGAGTCCACCTTGTAAAAGCTGGGAGTATCTGGATGCAGAAAACGCCGCCTACGGGCGGCGTTCCTGTTTTTAGCACGCTCGGCGGCGCGGGCAGCGATCTCTTAACGCCATAGCCATCATTCGGAGGGGGAAAAGTCCTTCTTAATCTGTTATGCTTTCGCCCACGAAAGGTGGTGCCATAACTATGCCACGTATCAAGACAGTTGTGCCTAGTTTGCTCACATGCGCGTTCTTGATTGGATCGACTCTGCCCGTGTTGGGCGCCGACAAAAGCAAGGACGAAGAGACCATCAGGAATGCCACTACGGTGTTGCAGGCGATGGTCAGTACCAAGGACATTCCACCCGGCGTGCTGGCGAAAGCCGATTGCATCATCATTCTACCCAGCGTGAAGAAGTTTGCGGTTGGCATTGGCGGAACAGGTGGTCGCGGTCCGATGACTTGCCGCACAGGCAGCAACTTCCAGGGCAAATGGTCACCCCCAGCCATGTATAGCATCGGTGGCGCCAGCGCCGGTCTCCAGCTCGGTGGCACGGCGAGGGATTATGTGCTCGCGATTATGAGCAAAGGTGCTGTAGCCAAGGTGCTGAGTGGCAAGGTCAGGGTTGGCACTGACGTGACCGCAGCGGCTGGACCTGGTGCTTCTGCTAGCGCGGATGCAGGGGCTGACATTTTGACCTATTCCAGGACCTCGGGTCTATTCGCCGGCGTGTCCCTGAGCGGCGTCACTCTGTCACCCGACTCTGACGCCAACCAGCGCCTCTACGATAAATCGGTCAGCGCTGAGGATATCGTACGCCATGTCACCGTTACAGCTACGCCCGCAGGCGAATCCCTCGCGGCTGAACTCAACAGCAAAGGTCCGAAGCACTCAGAATAAGAGGCCCGTAGCCGCAACGCCGGTCATATGCCGGTCCAACTTTCTTCAAAAGCGATTGCCTCGTCCAGTGTATCTCTCTGGGCGGGGCATTTCTTTTGTTCAGGAATCGCAGAACGTCACAGAACTTCTTCCTGTGTTGGATTCAGACCTGGCCGCTTTCCACACAAACTGCATCCAAACAATACGGGTTTTAGCTGCGCAACTTGTTCCGGATGTGTGTTGTCGAGCCGGCATCTTTCTTGGCTTAAGGCAAGCTCCACGAACGAATGGCGCATCCGAGTTGTGAACATCCCATACTGGACGAAAAGGAGAAGCAACGAAATGAAACGAGTTCTGGCGGTGGTAATTTGCATTGGTCTGGCTGCACCCCTCTTTGCCCAAAGTAAAGAAAAAGACGACGAAAGACTGGCGGCATCAGCACAGGTACTCAAGGAGATCCTGGCGGCGCCCGATAAAGGCATTCCCCATGACTTGCTGGACAAGTCAGAGTGTGTCCTCATTTATCCCTCGGTAAAGAAGGCCGCCTTTATCGTCGGCGCCAGCTATGGTCGCGGCGCGATCACGTGCCGGACAGGCGCAAACCTGAACGGTCCGTGGAGCGCTCCGGCGATGTTTGCCCTGGAAGGCGGAAGCTTCGGGTTGCAGATTGGCGGGCAGGCAACCGACTTTGTCCTGCTGATTATGAACGACAAAGGCGCACAGACAGTGCTGAAGAGCAAGGTGAAGTTAGGCGGCGACGCTTCAATCGCAGCAGGGCCAGTTGGTCGCACCACGAGTGCCGAAACCGATGTCGTGTTGCAGGCTGAAATCCTCTCTTGGTCGCGGACTCAGGGCGTCTTTGCCGGTGTCTCGCTTGAGGGATCAACCATGCGCTCAGACGATGGCGCCAACAAGGAACTCTACGGCCGCGACCTGACGGCAACGCAGATTGTGCGGGAAGGCGCCGTCAGGCCTACCGCCGGAGCCCGGCCACTGCTTGCTCTTCTGGACCGGATCACCCCGCACCACGCGAAGTAGTTCAGGCGATTCAAAAATGCAGGGGAGGGAACTGTTCCCTCCCCGTTTTTCTTTCGGCCCCGTTTTTCTTTCGGCGGGGATTTCGGCTAGCCATCCCCGGTGGCTGTCTGCCGCAACAGGCCTTATCCAAGGCCGCCGGCGATTACCAGGGTCTCGCCGGTGATCCACTTGGAGTCTGAGGAGGCGAAGAAGACCGCCGCTGGGGCAATGTCGTCGGGCTGTCCGATGCGGCCAAGCGGAGTCTGGGCTATCATTTGTTTTTCGAAGTCGCTGCCGATGATGCCCGTAGTGTGCGTGCCCTCGGTTACCACCATGCCGGGATTGATGGCATTCACCCGGATCTGGCGGGGCCCAAGTTCCTTGGCGAGCGACTTGGTGATGGTGTCGACTGCGCCCTTGGTCGCGCTGTAGACAGAAGCAGCAGGCGGAGCCAGCGTACTGACAATCGAACTGATGTTGATCACGCTTCCGCCTTCGGGATTGAAGTGCTTCGCCGCCTCCTGCGTGGTCAGGATCAGGCCAAGGACATTAAGATCGAACTGTTTGTGAAAGAGTTCTTCAGTTACTGCTTCAAGGGGTGAGAACTCGTAAATGCCGGCATTGTTGACAAGGATGTCCAACTTCCCGAAGGCCTTGGTTGACTCGGCAAGCAACTGCTCGATCTCCGCCTTCTTGGCGACATTCGCCTTTACAGCGATCGCCTTGCCGCCCTTGGCGGTGATCTCCGAGACGACTTTGTCGGCGCCCTCTTTGCTCGACGAATAATTAACGACGACAGCGGCACCCTCTGCCGCCAGCTGCCTGGCGATCTCCGCCCCGATGCCCTTCGATGCTCCAGTCACAATTGCTGTCTTGCCCTTCAGTTTGCTCATTGCCTCATTCACTCCATCGTTCAAGAATTGGTGCCGCAACCATGAGATGTAAGTCTCGGGAAGGAGATGCAGAATTATTTACCGATCGATACAGAATAGATTTATAATCGTTCTATGAAGACACGGGCAGCTGCTAAGAAGCCGTTAGCCAGACCTCGGGTCGCCAAGCCCAGAGGGCGGCCTCGGTGCTTTGACACTGGCAAAGCACTCGACGCCGCAATGGACGTCTTCTGGCGGAAGGGGTATGAAGGAGCCTCGCTCTCCGATCTCACCCGAGCGATGAAGATCAACCGCCCCAGCCTTTATGCAGCCTTCGGAGACAAGGAGTCACTTTTCCGGCAGGTACTGGACCGCTACGAGGAGGGGCAGGTGGCCGCCTGGGGTGAGGCTATGCGACAGCCCACCGCCAGAGCTGTGGCTGAGGCAGTCCTCACAACCGCCATCCGCCTGACCACACAACCAGATTTCCCTAAGGGCTGCCTGCTCATCCAGGGCGGTCTTGCCTGCGGTGAGGGAGCCGAATGTGCAGCCCAGGAGATGGCGCGCCGGCGTCGGGAGATCGAGACTCTCCTGCGTCATCGCCTCGACGAGGCTCGCTCGGAGGGAGATCTTCCGGCCGAAGCTGATCCAGCCGCACTGGCTCGCTACATCACAACCGTCATGCGGGGTATCGCAATTCAGGCCGCCGACGGGGCAAGCGCGGAAGAACTCTCCAGTGTCCGTGATGCCGCACTCCGCGCCTGGCCAGCGTGAATCGTATACAGGGGGGTTATACGACTTGATGCCTTCAGGTAATTGCTGAGGAAATCCAACAATAAGCTATTGAGGCAGCGAGTATTATCAGCGTTCAATGGTCGGAACGACGGATGATTGAGCCATAGTTGTTACGTCTGATAACGTATATTCTGTTAACTACTTCCTAGCCCGAAGAGCCCGAGCCAGAGCTGCTTCGCCCGTCATTTACACTAGCCTTGAACCCTCTATCACTTCCCCTATGCGCATCCTTCAGGCCGCGAATGGCGTCTTTCACCACTTCGAACTGGCGCGTCAGCTCGAGGCGCAGGGCCACTCGGGGCAGATTTTCTCGACCTTCCCCTGGCGCAGGCTCCGTCGCGAAGGCCTGGCGAAGGAACATGTCCGCACCTTTCCGTGGATCCATACCCCGCAGTTGCTGGTTAGCCGCCGAGTCCGTATTCCCGAAGGTCTGAATCGTGAATGGACCCGAGCGGTCTTCCGGAGCTTCGACAGCTGGGTCGCCGGAAGTCTCACCGCTTGCGATGCTTACGTCGCCCTGTCGGGTTCCGGTCTCAAGAGCGGCCGCCGCGCGCAGGATCTGGGCGCCCGCTATGTCTGTGACCGGGGATCGTCGCATATTCGTTACCAGGACGAGGTGGTTTCCGAGGAGATGGAACGCTGGGGCATCCGGCGGCGGGCCGTTGATCCGTTCATGATTGAGCGCGAGGAAACCGAATATGCCCAGGCTGATGCTGTCACTGTTCCCTCCTTGTTCGCATCCAAATCATTCATAAATCAGGGCTTCCCGGCAGAACGGCTTCACCGCATCCCGCTCGGAGTGCGCCTTGAACTCTTTACACCGGCAGGCGAGCCCGCGCCGCAGAGCTTCGACGTCCTGTTCGTTGGGTCGGTAACAGTTCGCAAAGGCATCCCCTACCTCATCGAAGGGTTTCAGAAGCTCCGCCATCCCAATAAAAGACTTAGAGTTATCGGATCAGTGCCAGACGAGATGCTGCCGATCCTGTCTCGTCTCAACCTGAAGGACGTCGAACTCCTCGGACACGTGCCCCAAGGTGAGCTACGGCGCTATATGAGCACCAGCCATGTCATGGTCTTGCCCTCGATCGAAGACGGCTGGGGTATGGTCATGGGTCAGGCGATGGCCTGCGGGTGTCCGGTCATCAGCTCCGACCACACAGGAGGTCCGGACCTCTACTCGGACGGCGTCGAGGGATTCATCGTGCCGATCCGGTCGGCGGACGCCATCGCGGAGAGCCTCCAGCGACTCGCTGACGATCCCGGGCTGCGCCGGTCCATGAGCGAAGCTGCCTTGAAGCGGGTGAAGAGCCTCGGTGGCTGGGAGGACTACGGCGTTCAGTATGCGGACTTCCTCAGGAAGCTGACTGCCCCGGCCGCCGTTGTCAGTGGATCGACCCTCGGTTGACCTGCTTTCCTACTTTACGATCCGCAGCTTCTCGAGTGTGTGGACGCTTCCCTGTACCACGGCTTTGCCCAGTCTGAAAACAGGGTTGGCATGCTTCACCAGGAAGGGCTTTGCCGGCTGCAGCAATCTGGCAACCCTGTAGCGGAATCGCGTGGTGCGGAAGCTCTTTCGAAGCAGGCTTCCCTCATCGCTGAAGACCTTGTGATGATAGCCGGGGAAGATTCCCGTTAGGAACTCCGTCTGGTTCTTCCAACGCTTGATATAGTCGACCTCGCACTTCTCCATATCGCGATCTTCAAGGTAGGGCCCGAGCGCGTCGAGTGAAGCGCGTGACTGAAGGTGCGGATGATCGCAGTACAGGAAATATTCCTTGTCATGGTTCTCGTACGGCCGCGGGGTTACATAACCGGGCTCCTGGCTTCCCGCGAGACGCTGATTGAGATCGGGTGGATGGGGATCTCCACCGAAGTTAATCAGGCCTAACCGGGGATTCGCTTCGAAGGCCAGGACTGCGTTCCCGAGATAATCCGCCGGTCCGCGGCACTCCCAGTCATCCTGAATCATCAGAATGTATTTGCCTGTACAGTGGCGGATTCCGTTATTGTTGTTCGCGCCGAGGCCGCGATTCTTCGGCAGCAGCGCAAAGACGTCGGCGGGCAGGGTTCGGATTTGCGCCTGAATCTCCGGGCCGCTGCCGTCGTCGGCAATGACCAGCTCGAGCCGCGGATAATTGGTATTTCTCCGGAAGCTCTCGAAGCTCTTCTGGAGCATATCGAAGCGCTTATATGTGATAAAGAGCGCCGATACCAGGGGCCATTCGAAATCAGTCATCCTTTCCTCATCCAGGGCCGTCAAAGTTTCCTCACAGGGGCTGATATGCAATTCGCGGATACGAAGCGATACTTAAATAGTACCGTCTTTGAATTCAATGGCAAATGTGATTGTGATATCGAGCGCGGGTGGAGATCGTTTTCAGCTCTGGAAGCTGGCGGCCGAACTGAGGCCTTTACCCTGTCGTCATCGGCCACAGCTATGGTAACGTAGTATATGGCCCTTGTGAAGCTGCTTTCCAGTGCTGCCGCCGCTTCCGTTCGACCCATGGAAGCACGGCCCGTGCTTCCTGCTCCAGCACAGCGCGGAAATGGACACATTCGGCCAGCACCAACTCGTAGGAGATCCCAAGAAGCCGATCTGATTCTGTTTGCCGAAATGGGAGAATGCGGCTTATTCGATGAAAGGGTTCGCGCTCACCCTTACTACTGCGGACTTATCGCAGTGAAGTGTTTTCTCTTCGACGGTTTTGGCGATAGCCTCTTACCCGATCCTGCCCGGCATCTACTGCCTCGCTTCACACATGATCTCTATCGTCCCGACCATGCCCGGAACCGGCTTTTATCTATACATCCTTGAAAACGCCTTCATCATCTACCGCCCGCCGACCAGGCGACGAAGAGAGTATCTTGCCTCGTTTCATCGGCACGCAGCATTACCCATCCTGTGCGCGAGCATACTTTTCTCGCTCCACCGCGACGATATTCTACGTAAAGGATACCATCCGGCATCAGCAATCCACATGACGTATCACGGCGAACCCGCCGAGCGTGAGCGAGATTCTGGAGAGAATATGCCGCTTCGCATTGCGGAGTCGCGATTTTGCCTTTGTCCGCGCGGCCGAGGCACCCAACAGCATCCGGTTCTTCGAGTCGATGAAGATGGGCCGTCCCTGTGTCATTATCTCAGATGCTTGGCAGCCCAACGACGGGCGTCGACTGGGATTCCTGTTCCATCCGTGATCCCCGAGAGCGAAGCGGCACACATTGCCGGAAATTCTTGAACAGTATGCCGACCAGCCGGCGAGATGGGCATGCGCAACGCGAAGCCGGAGTGGGAAAAGCTGGTTTTGGCCGAGAAGGTCCGGCTTTCATCGCGTCGGTCGAGCTATGCCTCGGATTGCAAGCCTTCGCGGCGATACAGCACGCTGCGGTCATGCTCACATTATCGGCCAATCTTTCAGGATCCCAGTTATTACCTAATCTGCAGGCATATCCCACTTGAATAACCACAGCATTTATCGGTAATTGCGTTATGGTCTGAATTAAAATCACTTCAGCCTCGCGATCGGAACAATGGGCAGCGATCTATTGGTATGACGTGCGAAAGACAACAGGCCCTTAACCCGAACCTTAATCCGAACCGGATCCGAAAGCCCGCGCCAGGCACCGCGGGACGCTCCTGCCACGGCCCACAAAGTTGCCAACGTAGCGTTTGACCTGCTGCCGGTCGTCGTCGAACAGAACAAACGAATAGGTCAGAACAGCATATACCGCTATAAAAGTCAGCGTCTCCGCTAATAATCCGAAGAAGTGCCGCTGCCGGATGACAACCATTCGGTGAACCATGAGACTGCAAAATGCAGCGGAACCCAGCGGAATGAGAGCGCGGATGACGCACGCTCCCAGCAAAGCTACGATATTCACTTCGAGAAACCGGCCGAGTCTTGCCACAAGGATCACCAGCTGCGGCAGCAGCACGATCACCAGCGCCAATGTGATGCCCCCAAGCCCAACGCGCTTCTCCAGGAAATAGGCCAAGCCGAAATTGGCAATTCCCTGGATCAATGCAGTCACGGTGAGCAGCCGCATCCAGCCGAAGATGAACGCGAAGATAATCACCAACTCTGAATCGCGTCGATCACGCAAAAGGCCGCCAGCGACGCGGTAAGCAATGTTCCGCCGTATTGCTGCACGCCCACCCAGGTCACCACCAGATCACGGTTGAAGAGCACCACGCCGACGGCCAGCGGCAGGTTGAAAGCGAGCAGGAGACGGCAAATCGCCGCAAAGCATTACGTACTTTTCCACCTCTCCTCGGCCCTACAGTTCGTTGATGGCCGGGCACGCGACTCCGTCGGAGCGGCAAATCATGTTGTAGGCCGTGATCGTGGGCATCTGCGTTGTGTAGAAGCTGCTGGCCATCGCCGCGCCATCGTTAATCCGGCGACCATGTTGCCGGAGCTGAAGAAAGTGCGTTTCCCAGATTCATAAGACGCCGTGGCCCGCCGAATCCCGATCATCTCCCTTAGCAGCGCTTTATCCGGGACACCCCACCTCGGCTCTGATGAGGATTCTTCTTGCGAAAACGGGATCCGTAAAACAAGTTGCCGATTCCTTCTACTACGGTGCCGGCCAGCATCAGGCCGAAGAGTCCCTGCCGGCGAGCACGAAGGTCAGCGACGCCACGGTGCGGCACCCCGGCCAGAGCACCGATGAGATTAGTCGCTGCGATGTCTTGCGTCGCAATAGAAGCCGCCGAGTAGGCGACCAGCGGCGTTCGGACGACCGCCCAGACGGCGATGACATAGAGCGCGTGTCTCGCCTCATGAGCAACGGCGGGGCTGAGATGAAACAGACGGCCTACAAAGAAGCTGAATATAAAAACAAGCGTTGCATATGCGCTGAATCGAACAGCAGCATGGTGCGCGCCGTCGTAAAGACATTACTAAACTGTTCGCCGCCGTCGTCGAGTCCGCTGGCCTGAGCGAGAAACGCTCCAGTGACCATGAGCCGGCGATATCCATCAGGGACAGAAAGCCGAGGGTCTGCATGATGGCCGCATAGGCGCCGAGGGTTTCGCTGCCCGCCATTTTGAGAACAATGGGGGCAAGCAGGGCCTGCACGAGGATCTGCGCGCAGTTGCACGATGGAGGCGGCGAAGCCTTTTGCTGCTCTTGCTCTGCGGCTCATTATGTAGCAGCTCTCTCCTTAAACGGAACTCCGTAGGTTATTGGCAGTCCGCAACGGGCATACGGAGCGACGGCGCATGGCACGCAACCGGGTCAGGACTGTGATTTCACGTGCGTCTACCTGTTGACTCATGTGTACCTTTTAACGAAGGTTACGTCTTCGCCCATTATAAGCGACGAGCAGCGCGAGCAGTCTCGATTGCCCACTCAAAGCCTTGTGAGATGCTTGATAACAGTAACACCTTCGCCTCGAAACGAGCCGCGAAGGCGGCGAGACCGCACGGGTTGACGACAACGTTGACCGGACCCAACAGCGAAATTTTAGCGCCTAACCCCCAGGAGCAGAGTTTGGCATCCGGCGAAGCCCGCTACAATGAACTCGATTCCCTTCGCGGCCTGGCCGCGGCCACGGTTGTCTTCGGCCACATCGCTGTCCTGGTTTTCGGCGCGCCTGTCGTTCCGGGCTCGGGCTGGACACACTGGCGTCACATCCTCGAGATGATCAACCGCACTCCGCTGACTGTAATCATGGGCGGCGGCGCGGCGGTGCGCTTCTTCTTCGTGCTGAGCGGCTTTGTCCTGATGCTGCCCTACATCCGCCGCAAGGACAATCCCTACGCTCCCTATATCGTCAAGCGCATCTGCCGCATCTATCTTCCCTACCTTGCCGCGGTGGCTATCGCCGTTCTCGGCAACTGGCTGCTCGCCGGATACCCGCTGCCCGGCTTCAGCGCGGAGGTAGCGCAGACCTGGTCGGTGCCAGTCTCCGGCAAAGTCGTGCTCCAGCACGTCGCGATGCTGGGAATCTTTCCCGCTGCGCGCTTCAACACGGCGCTCTGGTCGCTGGTGCAGGAGATGCGCATCTCCATTTACTTTCCGCTCATTGCGCTTGCCGTACTCCGGCTGAGCGGCCGCGCTCTTCTCGCGTTCGTCCTTGCCATAGAAGCCATCCTTTTGGCGCTGCCGCTTTTCTTCCCGCACATCGACATGGGACTGACCAGCTTTCCGGCCATGGCCCACTGGTCCAATATGTTCATCCTCGGCGCGTATCTGGCGCTCCGGCGGGAGGATGTCCGCGCATGGATGGCGTCGCTTTCGCCGCTTAAAAAGGCAACGCTGGCCCTGGTGGCGTTCCTGTTCTACTCGATGGGTATAAAGACCATCTGGGGCCAGCAGTTCCAGACGCACGTTATGGCGCACCTTGTAAAGCTGCGCCTTTTCGCGGGCTGGACGAACCCCGCATTTTTCGCGGACTCCACTATCGTGCTCGGAGACTGGATTGCCGCCCTGAGTGCAGCTATAGCGATTTGCTTCGCGCTCACCGACCGCCGCACCAAGGCTGTCCTCAACCACACGCTGGTGCTCTGGACGGGACGGGCCTCATACAGCCTCTATCTCGTCCACGCCACCGTGCTTTTCTCGCTGATGTATCTGCTCTTCGGCACGAAGTACATGTATCTGCTCGCGCCGCTCTACTTCCTGCTGACCATCGTGGCGACAGCGCTCTTCTACCGCCTCGTCGAGGTGCCGACGATGAATCTGGGAAGAAACCTTTCGCGCAGGATGCTGCAATCGCGAATCGCCGCGCCCGAAACACGGCCGGACGCACAGCCAACGGCCGCCAATTAAGGATTACTGAAGGTCGGATCGCGCTACATCTTGTAGCGGCCGAGATCCTCGTCGTTCAGGCTCTCCAGCCACTTGCGCACATCCTGCGAAGAGGCCTGGTCGGCGGGATTGGGCAGGACCTTGGCCGCGCGCAGCACGTCTTCGTCGACGAAAATCGGGCAGTCGGTGCGCAGGGCGAGCGCCAGCGCATCAGAGGGACGCGCATCGAGGGCGACAATTTCGCCGTTCTGCTCCATCCATATAACGGCATAGAACGTATCGTCCTTAAGTTCTGTTACTACAATACGCTGGACCTGAGCATTCAAGCCATGGATCAGGTTTTTGAGTAAGTCATGCGTCATCGGGCGAGGGGTCTGCGGCTTCTCCACTTCCATCGCGATGGCGTTCGCCTCGTACAATCCCACCCAGATGGGCAGCAGCGCATCACTCTCAGGATCCTTGAGGAGCACGATCGGCATGTTTGTGGAGGGATCGACCATAAGGCCGCGGATTTTCATTTCGATTTCCATCGCCACCTCTTAGAGTGCCTCGCCGACCAGGCTGTTGGGAAAGCTCTGCGTAACGCGCACCTGCAGATAAGAACCCTGCGCAGGTAGGATGGGCTGTCTCGTCGTGAAATTCAACGTCTTATTTTGCGACGTTCTGCCGATGACTTGACCGCGCGCGGTGTTATAGCCCTCGACCATTACTTCCAGTTCTTCGCCAATATGCTTGGCATAATTGGCCCTCTGCGTCTCACGCTGGCGATCAAGCAGCACTTGAAGGCGCAGCGATTTTTCCTGATCTGGAACCGAATCCGGCATGGTCAGAGCCGGGGTATTCGGGCGCGGAGAGTATTTGAAGCCGAAAACGCCGTCGTACTGCACCTCGGCCAGCAGGTCCATGGTCTGCTCGAAATCGGCCGGAGTCTCACCCGGAAAGCCGACGATAATATCCGTCGTCATGCTGATTGGACGCTTCGCCGACTTGATCCACGCGATCCTTTCCAGGTACTGCTCGCGGCTGTACTCGCGCTGCATCAGTTGAAGCACGTGGGACGACCCGCTCTGCACCGGCAGATGCACATGATCGCAGAGTGACGGGACCGCATCGATCGCCTCGACGATATCGCGTGTGAAATCGCGGGGATGCGAGGTTGTAAAGCGCACCCGCCGTATGCCGGGGATCTCCCCGACTGCGGCCAGCAGTTCCGCGAAGCTCCGCTTCCCTTCCGGATCGTGATACGAATTGACATTCTGCCCGAGCAGTTGAATCTCGGTGTATCCGGCGTCGGCCATGCGCCGCGCCTCGGCCAGCACCGACGTCGATCTCCGGCTGCGCTCCTTGCCGCGGGTGTATGGAACCACGCAATAGGCGCAGAACTTGTCGCAGCCCTCGATGATGGTGATGTATCCCCGATGGGGATTCGAGCGCGCCGTGAATTCCGTCTCAAAGGTCTCTTCGGTCTGGCGGTCGTCGAGTCCGGTAATGCGCTTCGTTCCCTGCTCCAGTTGCACCAGCATCTCGGGCAGCCGGTTATATGAGGCCGAGCCCGAGACAATCGAGACGTAAGGCGCACGCTCGAAGATGCGCTCACCCTCCTGCTGCGCCACACACCCCAGCACCGCGAAGCGCTTTCCCTGCTTGTGCAGCGCCTTGTAATCATTGAGCCGGTTGAAGACCTTCTGTTCCGCCTTGTCGCGAATGGAGCAGGTATTGTAGAGGATCAGGTCCGCCGCCTCTTCGGTTTCAACGCGCGTGTAGCCCTGGTGCTCCAGCGTGCCGATGACCTTTTCCGAGTCGTGGACATTCATCTGGCAGCCGAAGGTCTCGATATAGAACTTGCGCGGACGCGAAGTCTCCTGCTGCTCAGCGGAAACCTCGCCAGTTGTTGCAAAAGTAGCCATCTTCAGCCTAAGTATACCGCCATTGAATGCAACGCCGATGGCTGCGGGCCGAGGCGGGTTTACAGTGTCTGCATGAAGCTTGCCACGCTCGACGAGATCCGCCGTGCCACCGAACTCGTGCGCACTGTGATGCCGCCCACACCCACCTACAGCTGGCCCCTGCTGAATGCGCGCAGCGGCGCGGAGCTATGGGTGAAGCATGAGAATCATTCTCCGGTCGGCGCCTTCAAGCTGCGCGGCGCAATGGTCTATATCGATGCGCTGGCTCGCGAGCAGCCGGAACTAACTGGCGTGGTCGCGGCAACACGCGGCAATCATGGACAGGGCGTCGCACTCGCCGCCCGTCGGCGCGGATGGACGGCCACCGTCGTCGTTCCCTACGGCAACAGCCGGGAGAAGAATCGCGCCATGCAGGCGCTGGGTGCGGAGCTGATCGAGCACGGGGACGACTTTCAGGCCGCCAACGAATATGCGACCGAACTCGCCGCCGAGCGCAAGCTGCACAAGGTAGCATCCTTCGATCGTCGGCTCGTAATCGGCACCGGCACTTATGCTCTTGAAATGTTCGAGACAGCGCCCGAGCTTGATACGGTCTTCATCCCCGTAGGTCTGGGATCGTCGATCTGCGGCGTCATTTCCGCCCGCGCGGCCCTGGGACTGAAGACCAAAATCGTCGGCGTGGTCGCTTCAGCGTCGCCGTCGTATGCGTTGTCTTACGCGGCGGGCAAAGTCGTTCCGCACGAAGCCGGCACGAAGATCGCCGACGGCCTCGCATGCCGCATCCCTGTCGCTGAGTCGCTCGAGGTCATGCTGAAACACGTCGACCGCTTCGTCGAAGTCAGCGAAGACGAGATCCGATCGGCGATGCGCGCCGTCTACGAGGATACGCACAACGTAGCCGAGGGCGCCGGCGCGGCCGCAATTGCCGCCGTCCTCAAGGACCGCGACAAGATCGAGGGCAAGCGCGTCGGCGCAGTGCTTACGGGCGGTAATGTCGACCGCGAAGTCTTTCTGGACGCTCTGGGGCAGGAAGCTCTGAGACAGGAGACCGTGGGCGCGGCATGACCATGAAGAAGCTTGTCCCGCTGCCGCACGGAACGCTGAATCATTGCTTCGGGTGCGGACAGGAGAATGCGACTGGCCTTCGCCTGAGATTTTTCTTCGACGACGAGCATCGAATCATCTGCCGTGTGCGCGTGCCGCATCGCTTTGAAGGGCCGCCCGGCCACGTGCACGGCGGCGTGATCGCGACGCTGCTCGACGAGGCAATGAGCAAGGCCAACCGGCAGTTCGGCGTTGTCGCCATGACCCGGCAGATGGAGGTCGATTACCTGAAGCCTGTCCCGCTGCGCACGCCTCTCACCTTAACGGCGCAGCGCATCAGCTCCGCCGGGCGGGTGAACCGCTGCGAAGCGCAGATCGCTAATGCCGCGGGCGAGATACTGGCATCCGGCAAGGCGGTGTTTATTACGGTAGATCCGGCGACGGTGCTCAAACGTGCGTTGCCGCCTTCGCCTCTGAGTGGGAAGGCCGCAGAACCCACGGCTTGATCCTGGCCCGTAGCGCGTCGGTCCGCTTCTCAAAGAAGAACCACACCAGCTGCGCATAGGCCATCACCCCGACGAAGATCGCAGCGCCCTCGAGTACCGTGCGCGGCGTGGGAATCCATCGCGCCCCGGCCATCCACGCTGAAAGCAAAACCAGCATCGGCACATGCACCAGGTACAAGTGTGTACGACGAGCGCGACAGCGTGTGTGAAGTCCAGTTGTAGGCCTTCGGCATCGGCGTGCGCGAGCAACTCAGGATCACATAGATCAGCACCATGAATGCGATGCCCAGAATGTAGTCGCTCTGAAGGCTCTGGGTCTTCTTACCCAGAGCGAGAGTAGCGAAGCAGGCCAGCAGAGCAGCGAGCATCATCAGCCGCCTGAAGAACACATTCTCTGCGGGCAGATACGGCACGTAGTGAATCGCCACACCCATCAGCCAGCTCAAGCCCAGCAATGCAATCGACGGACGCATGAAGAGCACGACCGCTGCCAGAAGTACGCCGTTCAGCAGCCGCTGAGGCATGGAGAGGCGCGGCCAGAGCGCGCAGGCCAGAAACGGAAAGGCGATGTAGTACCAGAATTCGTTCGCCAAACTCCACAGCGGCCCGTTCGAGCCGAAGGTTGGCACGAAAATTCCCTGCAGGAACGCGTAATTGCCGGCGAGTATGGGCAGCGTCAAGCGGCTGCTTACGGAATACAGCAGCTCGTGCGTTCCGGTCTTCCCGCTATAAATGCCGGCTGTTCCAAACAGATGAATTCCCGCGAAGTCCAGCAGGCCGCCTAGCACAAGTGCGGGAAAGAGCACTGTATAGAGCCTCGTCAGCCGATTCAGCAGGTAGCTCTTCCACGACCAGCGGTCCAGCGCCATGGAGCGAAGTACGCTGCCGCCCACCAGGTATCCGCTGAGCACGAAGAAGACGATGACCCACTGGTGGCCGAGCCCGGTGGCGAGATAGGTCGCCGCCAGCAGCGCATTGTGATGCGGCAGCCTGGGGTAATCCAGAAAGAAAAAATCGCGCAGATGACTGAAGCAGACCCCGACAGCAGCGACGCCGCGCAGCGCGTCAAGGTGAATCGACGCCGCACCGTGTGGGCTGCGGAGATGGGATGGCGCCTGGCCAGGGGGATTGGGCATAGGAGATTTCCGGCAGCCTCGAAAGTTGGGATCACGCCATACGCTTGTGGCGAGTGTAACCAAGAAGCTCAGCCATTCACAACAAATCTGATTCCGGCGGCGGCCTTCGCCGAACCTGCATTAACTGCCTCAGGGAAACTGCTAAACTTGTATTTCAAGGAATATCTGCGCACAGCGGCGCCGGAGCCTGCTGGACAGGCTTTCGAGGGCGTCTTCAAATGGGAGGCACATCATGACAAATCACGCGACAAACAATGGCTACGCCGACAGCGGCACCGGTCTCCGCCTTAAGGTGGGTCTGGCTGAGATGCTGAAGGGCGGCGTGATCATGGACGTGATGAACGTCGAGCAGGCCAAAATTGCCGAGCGGGCCGGAGCTGTCGCCGTCATGGCTCTTGAGCGTGTCCCGGCGATGATCCGCGCCGAAGGCGGCGTGGCGCGGATGGCCAAGCCGAGCCTCATCAAGGAAATTATCGCGTCGGTCTCCATTCCGGTGATGGCCAAGGCTCGCATCGGCCACTTCGCCGAGGCGCAGATCCTGCAGCAGCTCGGCGTTGACTTCATCGACGAGAGCGAAGTGCTCACGCCCGCTGATGAGGCTCACCACATCGACAAGCATGCCTTCAAGACTCCGTTCGTCTGCGGCGCGCGCGATCTCGGCGAAGCTCTGCGCAGGATCGCTGAAGGCGCAGCGATGATCCGCACCAAGGGCGAGGCCGGCACCGGAGATGTCGTCCACGCCGTCAAGCATATGCGCCAGATCGTGCGGGAGATGAAGGCTCTGACCGTACTGAGCGACCAGGAACTTTACCTCGCAGCCAAGGAGCACCGCGCGCCGTACGAACTGGTCCGCATGGTCGCAAAGGCGGGCAAGCTGCCTGTGCCCAACTTCTCCGCCGGAGGGATCGCTACTCCCGCTGACGCGGCGCTGATGATGCAGCTGGGCGCGGAATCCGTCTTCGTCGGATCGGGAATCTTCATGAAGGAGCGCGCCACGCCGCTCGATGTTGAGATTTGGACCGACAAAGATGTCGAGGCAGGGCACTGCAGCAAGAGCGACGTCGGGACACCACGAAACTCGAAGGAGCGCGAAGAGGCCGAGTCGCGTGCCAAGGCCATCGTGATCGCAACCACTCACTTCGACGATCCGAAGATTCTCGCCGAAGCAAGCGAGCAGGTCACCGGCTCGATGAAGGGCCTCGCCGTTGCCGCCATCGAAGAAAAGGAACTGCTCCAGACAAGAGGCTGGTAATCATGCGTATCGAATTCGAACTGCCCGACGACATCGCTGCAGCGCTGCAGTCATCCGACCTGTCGCGCACCGCAATCGAAGCCCTCGCAATTGAAGGCTATCGCTCCGGGAAGCTCGGTCGCGGGCAGGTGCAACGTATGCTCGGCTTCACTTCGCCAATGCAGGTCGACGCATTGCTCAAGGAGCACAACGTCTATCTGAATTACACAATGGAAGAGCTTGAAAAGGATCTAAAGAGCATTGAGCGCGCGGAGCTGGCCTATAAAGAGCGGCACCAACGCACCGCATGATCGTTGTTGCGGACACTTCACCGATCAATTACCTGGCGTTGATCGGTCGCCCTGATCTCTTGTTCAGACTCTATGGGCGAATTCTGATTCCATCCGCCGTGGCGCAAGAGCTCTCCGATCAGGCAGCTCCCGATCTCGTTCGCGCGTGGCTTCACAACGCGCCAGAGTGGCTTGAAACAAGATTCGTGTCTGGAATCGTCGACTCTCTGCTTTATCTCGGCCAAGGTGAGCGGGAAGGAATTGCACTCGCTGAGAGTCTCCACGCTGAAATGATCCTTATGGACGACTTGCCTGGACGCCTGGAAGCTGAACGCAGGGGATTCGAGATAAGAGGAACGCTTGGCATCCTGGCAGAAGCTGCACGCCGTGACATGATCGTCTTGAAAGATGCCTTCGACAATCTCCTCGCTACAAACTTCTACACATCGCCGAACCTGATGGCGCGTCTCTTGAAGGAAGATGAGCAAAGGCGTCAGAATCGTTGAAGAGTGAAATTTCAACCGAGAGAGATCGAGGCCGAAAGGAATTGACTGCCCCTTCAACTGACAATCCCACGACCATCGGGAGTGGTGACGCGAAGCAGTCGCCTGGACGGCCACGTATCGGCGTGCTCGCCATCCAGGGAGACTTCGCAGCCCACGCCGCCGCTCTGCGCGAAGCGGGAGCCGAGCCGGTTCTCGTCCGCAGGCCTGAACAACTCGACGACATTGCGGGCCTCATTATCCCTGGAGGCGAATCCACGACATTCCTGAAGTTCCTCGAACGCGACGGCTTCCTCGCCAGCCTTCAGGACTACGTTCGCACGCGCCCCACCTTTGGAACCTGCGCGGGCTGCATCCTTCTCGCCAAAGAAGTCACCAATCCCTCGCAACAGAGCCTCGCCGTCCTCGACGCCACCGTCGAGCGCAATGCCTATGGACGACAGATCGACAGCGCCATCGAAACTTCGCCCACCAAGCTCGAAGGCGGACCCATGGAGCTCGTCTACATCCGCGCCCCGCGCATCGTGAAGACCGGGCCCGGCGTCAAAGTGCTCGCCGAGCGCGACGGCTTCCCGGTCCTCGTCGAGCAGGGACACGTCCTCGCCGCCACCTTCCATCCCGAGCTCTCCAGCGACCGCCGCGTGCACCGTCACTTCGTCGACCTGGTGCGCGAGCACGCATCCGCCCGTTCCTAGGACAGCCAGACCATGCCCGCGATGCTCATCGAAGCCCTCTGCATCGCACAATCGCCGCTCTGGATGCCGCCCGACGCATCCCTCCACGGCGTCGCCCTCGACCGCCTCATGCGCTGGAACCTCATCGCGATCTGCATCTGCTTTCTCGCCGCGCACGTGTGGCTGATCGCCTCCATGTTCCGCCGCCGACGTAATTCGGCCGCATCCACAACCGCCCTCCGCTGGACTCTCCTCGCCGCGCTTTGCACCATGTATCTGTGGATGGCCGTCACCGCGCAGCATCTGTGGGCGCAAAATCGCTATGCCGGCCCATCGCTTGAAGCGATGCAGGTTGAAGTCGTGGGCGAGCAGTTTCAGTGGTACTTCCGCTATCCCGGACCGGACGCCGCCTTCGGATCGACGCGACCGGAGCTCGTAGACGCGACGGCGGGGAATCCGCTTGGTCTCGACGCACGCGACCCGCGCAGCCACGACGATGTCGTTTCGAGCGTCCTCGTCCTGCCTGCCGGACGCGAAGTCGATCTCCGCCTGCGCTCGCTCGATGTGATCCACGGCTTCTTTATTCCCGGCATGCGCCTCAAGGAAAATGCCGTTCCCGGACTCATCCTGCACGTCCACTTCACTCCTGCGGTTCCCGGAACCTACCCCATCCTCTGCAGCCAGCTCTGCGGCTCGGGACACGCGCGCATGCAGGCGGTTCTCTCCGTCGTCTCTCCCGGCGAATTCGAGACGTGGCTCGCCGCACGCGAACGCGCCCGAATCGGGCAATCCAGCCCCACGGAGCGACCCGCTCCATGAAGCTCTTCACCACGCAACACCGCAGACTCGGAGTTCTTTACCTGCTGCTCTCTCTCGCGGCCGTCGGCGTAGGCACCCTGCTCTCGCTCGTGATGCGCATCCATCGCGTCTGGCCGGACACGCCGCTTCCCTTCTTCGGCCTCCTTAAGCCCGAAGATTATCTCGCCCTCGTCACCATGCACGGCACGCTGATGATCTTCTTCGTGCTCACCGTCGCGCCGCAGATCGGCTTCGCCAGTCTTGTTCTACCCGAGCAGATCGGCGCGCGTAGCATGGCTTTCCCGCGGCTCAACGCCATCGCTTTCTGGATCGCCGCCGCGGCCCTCATCGTCCTGCTCGCCGCATTCTTCGTACCCAAAGGCGCGCCAATCTCAGGATGGACCGCCTATCCTCCGCTCAGCGCTATCCCCGCCGCCGGACCCGGCGAGGGCGCGGGCATGGATTTCTGGCTCGCCAGCATTGGCCTGTTCTGCCTCTCGTCGTGGCTCGCCGCTGTGAATATGCTCGCCACCATCCTCGGTGAACGGCGCGCCGGAATGACCTGGTCCCGCCTGCCCATGACCGTCTGGGCGTGGCTCGTCACCTCGATCCTCACGCTGCTCGTCTTCGCTGTGCTGCTTGCCGCCATCGTTCTGCTTTTCTCCGACCGTCATTTCGGATCGAGCTTCTTCGTCCCCGCCGGGGATCTGGTCAACGGCCGCATCGTCGGGCGCGGAGACGGCTCGCCCCTGCTCTGGCTGCATCTCTTCTGGTTCTTTGGGCACCCCGAGGTCTATATCGCCGTGCTGCCCGGCATGGGACTCGCCACTTCCCTCTTTGCCAACTTCGCCCGCCGTCGCGTCCCCGGCTATCGCCTCATGGCCGGCATGCTCGTCGCCATCGGATTCCTCGGCCTCATTGTCTGGGGACACCACATGTTCGTGAGCGGCATGAATCCCTACGCCGGAACCGCCTTCGCCATTACCACCATGGCCATCGCCGTCCCCTCGACCGTCGAAGTTCTCGGCTGGCTCAGCATGCTCTGGGGCGGAGGTCTTCGCCTCCCCACTCCTATGCTCTTCGCCCTTGGCTTTCTCTCTTTCTTCATCGCCGGAGGCCTCACCGGACCCATCCTTGCCCAGCCCGCGCTTGACGCCTACCTTCACAACACTTTCTTCGTCGTCGCCCACTTCCACATGGTCATGGCCATGGCCGGAGTCTTCTCCATCTTTGCCGGCATCTACTATTGGTTCCCTCTCATGACCGGCCGCCTCATGAACGAGACCCTCGGCAAGCTCCATTTCTGGCTTTCCATCATCGGTGCCTGGGGCACCTTTTTCCCCATGCACTTCTCCGGGCTTGCCGGAGAGCCCCGCCACTACGAGCGACTGACCGGGCCGGCTGCATCCTTTTCCGGCCTCGTTGCCAACGAGCGCGGCATCACCTCCGCGGCTTTGTTCCTCGCTGCCGCCCAGCTCATTTTTCTCTGGAACATTTTCCGCAGCGCTCGCCACGGCCGCGTCGCCGAGTCTAACCCGTGGCAGGCCACCACGCTTGATTGGGCACCCGAAACGGGAACAGCCCGCATCGAACGTGGGCCATACGAATATGAAATTGCCTTAAACGAAATGAACTTTCATCCACAGTGGGAAAGCACATCAAAACAGGAGTAAGCTGTCTCTGTCAGGGATCGCCATGCCCGCCACATTCACCCGCCACCCCGTTGACATCGAGCGCAAAGACACCGGTATCGGCGGCAAGCCCCCGCTCGACCGGCGTCCTACGGGCGGCGGAGGCGACGGCGACAACTGGGAGAACCGGCCCTCACGGCCGCCGCGGCCCCCGCGAGCTGCTCACCCGCTACCGTCTGGGAGTCCTCTTCGCACTCGCCGGCGACCTCATGTTCTTCGTCGCGCTGGTCAGCGCCTTCTTCGTGCGACAGAGCGCCGGCCATTTCGACGCCCGCGAAAACTACGTCTCCGACTGGCATCCACTTGCGGTCCCGCCCATCCTTTGGATCAACACAGCCATCCTTATCCTCAGCAGCGTCACGATGGAGATGGCCCGCCGCCAGCTCTTCCATGAGATCGACGTCATGGACGAGTGGCTCGGCCTCGGCCGCCCTGCCGTCAAGCGCGCCGCGCCCTGGCTGGTCGCGACCTTCGTGCTCGGCTCACTCTTTCTCGCCGGCCAGTGGGTCGCGTGGGAGCAGCTTGTCCAGCAGGGCTTCCGCTACAACTCGCCCGACCCGAGCAGCCACTTCTTCTACCTGATCACCGGCGTCCACGGACTTCACCTGCTGCTCGGCGTCTTCATTCTCGCCGCCGCTATCGGGGCGCTATTCATCCTGCGCCGCGTCGAGCTCCGCCAGATCGCTGTCGACTGCACCGCCTGGTACTGGCACACCATGGGCATCTTCTGGATCTTCCTCTTCGCCCTGCTCGTCTTCTTCCAGTGAAGAATCCATGCAATGCCAGACCTGGTGCTCATCTGATCTCTTTCTCACCAAAGGCCACATTCTGCAATGCCCCGCAAAGAGCCATACGCTAGAGACATGAAGCGTGTACTCTCGGCCGTGGCTCTCACTCTTCTTCTCGTTATCACCCTTTCCGCCCACGCCCAGGGCTGCAGCCTCTGCAAAGACGCGACTGCGGGTTCCGCTCCGCGCCAGCGTCAGGCCCTGCAGCGCGCCATCCTCATCATGGGATTGCCAGCAGGGGCCATATTCCTCGGCATTCTTGTCCTGGCCCGAAAAATCAAGCCTCGCGAAGACTCAGACGCCAATTCGATCCAGGCCCCGAATTAAAATGGCGGCGCTTCAGTGCTCTCGCTGCGCCGCCCGCTGCGGAAATATCAGGATGCACAGCACAATCGCTGCCGCCAGCACGCCCGAAGCCGTATAGCGGCTGATCGCCATTCCTCCCTGCGCCACAGGCTTATCGAAGAGATCACCGGACACCGCGCCGAGAGGTCGCGTGAGAATAAACGCCGCCCAGAACAGCCCCGTCCTCGACACTTTCGTGAAAAGATACAGAGCTCCGACGATCACCAGCGCCCCGCCAAAGACCGCTACGCCGCCCAGATAGCCAAGGCCCGCGTCGTCCGCCGTCCAGTCGCCCAGCGCCGTGCCAAGCGTCTGCGAAAACATGATCGTGACCCAGTAGAACATCTCCGTCTTTGCAGAGGCGACGGTTCCAACCGCCACCGATCCCGTCGTCCAGTACCAGACTCCCAGCGAGGCCAGCAGCAGACCCAGGAGCAGTGCGCTGCCGCCCGCATAGCCCAGGCCCAGGGAGCGGTCCGCCAGATCCGCCATCGTCGTTCCGACCGTTGTAGTCGCAACGATCGTGAACCAGTAGAGGTATGGGTGAAACTTCTTCGCATACACCTGCGCAGAGACCGCGGCAATGAAAATCGCAGCAAAAATGGCCGTGCCCACGGCATACCCAAGATTCATGGACATCGTTACCGCATCGCCGCCAGTTTCGCCCAGCGTCGTGCAGAGAATCTTGATAATCCAGAATGAAAACGTGACCGCCGCAACCTTGCTGAGCCCCTCCTGATCGCCTCGATCGCCTTCACCAATGCCCTTTGTCAATTCCTCACCCTCGCCCGCATCGCGAATCAAAGCCTCATTCTAGATGGCATGTACCTAACTTTCTTTCCGCGAGGTTTCTCCAACGTGTCAATCTTGTCATCCGATCGCAGCCGCGCGAACCGTCAAGGCAGGTAAGCTGCGCGAGGGCCTGGCAACCTGAAAATCCACTCTGGCGCGAGCAGCCGCGCTAATCCCACATCTCACTTTGTTAATCTTGACGTACGGCAAGCGGCCCTGCACTCACAATTGAAAACTCTTCCTAACCTGAATCGCGGGCTCGCGCTTTCGCTCTTGTACGTCATGAGCGGCACGATCGCCTTCGGCTGTGACCGCCTCCCGGCGGGTCAGGCGCTCTGGATTCGCCTCGCCGCCCCGGTTTCGACAACGACTGCTTCGGTATCCCCGCTCGGCCAGCCTTAAGTCAATCGCCGGACCCTGCAAAGGCCGTGAATGGCGCTCTTACTTCTGCTCCTTCATGAACTCACGCGAGCACGACCGCCAGGGTTGCCACAATCCGCGCGATTGATTTCGTCCGCTGATCATTTGCCCTCTCGCTCCTGATTCCATCGAAGAACCGGGCCGGCAATCGCGGAGACCTCGGATACCAGCGCCTGCAGCAGCGTCTCCGCGTTGTTGTGCCGGGAAAGGCTTGCGCTTTGTCCGGCCCAGAGCTGGAGGAACTGCGGCTGCGCAGCCTTGTCGGCGAGGGTAGTCAGGTTTTTCAGGAGGTTGCGCTGCAAGGGATAAGGGAGAATCTCTACTCCGGGGCGATTGAGTTCTTCGAGCAGCTGATTATGTATTCCGCGAGCAAGCCTTCCCGTGAAGCCCCTGGTCAATCCCGTTCTGCGGGCGCTGCCGCTGAGGATCGCGCGGCGATGAACCTCGTTCGCGCCGGATTCTTCACAAGCCAGAAAAGCCGTGCCGATTTGTACGCCCTCGGCCCCCAAAGCTAAAGCTGCAACGATCCCGCGAGCATCGGTGATGCCTCCCGCAGCGACGACAGGGACCGAAACGGCGTCTGCGACCTGAGGCACGAGCGAGAATGTTCCGGTGAGCGATTCTTCGGCAGGACGCAGAAACGAGCCGCGATGGCCACCTGATTCAAAGCCTGACGCGACGATGACATCGACCCCCGCCTGTTCGAGAACAATGGCTTCATCCGGCGTGGTCGCCGCTCCGATGGTAAGGATTCCCTGCGCGCGGCATTCGTCGAGGATTTCTTTCGGCGGAACTCCCACGATGAAGCTGAAGACGGGCACTTTTGCATCAAGCAGAACACGTGCCTGATCTTCAAATTTGGCCGGAACATAAGGCTTGTATGTGGGCAGTGTTCCGCCGAGAGCCAGTATGTGTCCCGTGAGTGGCGCCAGACTTCGTGCGAATGCATCGCTGCCGGAGGTCCGCGCGCCGTCATCTTCCATCGAGACCCATAAATTGATCGCGAAAGGCTTCGAGGTGAGCGAGCGAATCTCGGCGATCACATCTTTAATCGCGGATGGGCTCAGGCCATGCGCTCCGAAGGAGCCGAGGCCACCAAAATTCGATACGGTCGCGGCCAATCGCTGCGTCGACAAGCCGCCAAGCGGGCCCTGAATAATCGGGTACTCGATTCCCAGTGCTGAAGAAACGCGAGTTGTCTTCCACTGCGGCGATGAGCTCGCTGCCTGCGGTTGCATAGCTATTGTTACTTCCTTTCAAGGTAAGGGGCAGAGACCGTTCGGCCTCTGCCTGTATTTGCTACTCCGCAACCTCAAAAATGAATTCGAGCTCAATTGGGCACCCGAGCGGCAGACTGGCCACGCCGATGACCATGCGAACAGGAATCTTCTCTGGACCAAATACATCTCGAAGCAGGTCCGAGACTGCGTCCGCCACTATCGGTTGGTCGAAAAAGTCCCCATGAGTCGCCATGAAGATTGTGAATCGGACAGCGCGTGTGACCTTATCGAGCGAGCCCAGATGCTCTTTAACCGCGGCGAGACCGCTCAGAGCCGCCGTGCGAGCCGCATCGCGTCCAGCTTCGATATCGAGCTCTTTTCCAAGGCGGCCGAGATACTTCGGCTTGTGATCGACAACCGGAAGCATGCCGGTCAGGAAAAGCAGGTTGCCGGTCTGCGTTGCCTCGACATAGTTGCCAAACGGTTTCGGAGCGGCCGGGAGCTGAATGCCAAGCTCCTGCAGCGCCTGTTCTGCGCCGCCCGGCTGGGAACCCATCGCGCCTACCATCGGCCCACGTGCGCACCGCCGTCCACGTGCAGCACCTCCCCGGTTACGTTATGAGCCTCTGTCAGATAAACCACGGCATCTGCAATGTCCTTTGAATCGGAGATCGTTCCCATCGGTGAAAGTGTCTTCAGGAAATCCTTCGGGTTGCTCTCATGCATAGGAGTGTCGACAACGCCAGGCGCGACCGCATTGAACCGGATGTTGTTCTTCGCGTATTCGATGGCCAGGCTGATGGTGATCGCGTTCAATCCACCCTTGGTAATCATGGCGACTGACGCCGGAGTGCCCGCGATGGGGTTATCTGCCAAAGCGGCCGTGATGTTTGTCACACTGCCACCGGAGCCCTGCGACAGGATCTGCTTGACGGCAAGCTGGGTGATGAAAATGAACCCTTCGAGGTTCGTGGAGACCAGACTGTGAAAATCCTCAGCAGTGTAGTCGATGAAGGGCTTGGCTATGAAAATGCCCACGTTGTTTACGACATGATCGATCGAGCCGAATTTGCTGATCGCGGCCTGCGCAACTTTCTCAGCCGTTGCTGCCTGACCGATGTCTCCGTCAACCAGTGCAAGGTTCGGCGACGGCGCGAAGCCGGCCCTGGAAACGTTGCGCGAGGTTGCAACGACGTTATAGCCGCGATCCAGGAAGGCCTGGACAATGGCCGCTCCGATGCCTTGCGAGGCGCCGGTTACAATGACTGTCTTCTTGCTTGCCACACATGCCTCCTTGGTGAACCCATTGTCCCTCGGAGAATCCAGGCCTATTGCTCTTCAATCCGGTACCACTGAACATTTAACGCCACCTAACAATAGACTCTTGTTAACGCCGGTGCGGATTCTTAAAAATTTGCAGCTCTCCTGAGAGCCGAAGACGGTCCCTATACCCTCCTCCTTGACACCTCACCTTCTCTCCGAATAATGTGAGCGCCGCTGAAAATCAGTGACCCCGGCCCGCGCCGAACGACCGCGCCCAACACATCTTCAGGAGACTTCAATGAGACTCAATCCCACGCGCCGCCTTCCACGCAGGGCCGCGTCTGCCCTCCTCGTGATTCTGCTTGGCCTCGTTGCCTTCACCCCAGCCTTCGCGCAGTCCGATCCAGCCATTCCTTCCGGCGACATCCGCATTCACTACCACCGTCCTGACGGCAACTACAGCGGATGGACCGTCTACGCCTTCTACGACACCACCGAGGACACCGGCAATTATGGCGGCGGCCCGGTGCAGGTCACCGGAACCGACAGCTATGGAGCATATTTCGACGTCGGCGTTACCTCCGGCGCTCAAGAAGTTGGCCTCATCATCCACAATCCCACCGCGCCCGGCGGCGACCAGAAAGATCCCGGTCCGAACGAGTTCGTCGACCCCGCCACCACGGGCAATGAGTACTGGGCCTACTCCGGAATCGGCAAGCTCTACAACGTTCCCATCAACCTCAACAATCCCAATGCTCTGCTCCCCGGATACGCCCGCATTCACTACTATCGCCCCGACGGGAACTACGCCAACTGGTCCGTCTACGCCTTCGAGGACACCGCCGAATACACCGGCGACTACAACAGCGGCCTCACCTTCGTCACCAGTTATGACTCCTATGGCGCCTACTTTGATATCGCTCTGATCGCCAACGCGCAACAGATCGGATTCATCGTCCACAACACCTCCACTGGTGTGAAGGATCCCGGCCCCAATATGTATCTCAATGTGAATACCAATCTCCAGGCCTGGGTCATCTCCGGCAGTGCCACGGTGTACACATCCGTGCCCACCCCCGCCGAAATCCTCGCCAGCCTGCTCAACGTTGAGCAGGCCTACTGGCTCGACCGCCAGCGTGTCGCTATTCAACCGCAGTACGCCCAGTCTGGATCCACCTACGCTCTCAGCTACAGTCTCACCGGAGGCCTGTCCGTCACTCCCACCGGCATCACCGGCGGCACAAATATTCCTCTTACCGTGGGCGGCAGCCTCACGCCCGACGAACTCCTCCGCTATCCGCAGCTCAGTGGCTACACCGTCCTCACCATCCCGCCGGACATCCAGCTCCCGGAGATAGAGACCGCTCTTAAGGGACAGCTCGCCTTCTCCGCCGTCAACTCCGGCGGAACACTCACCTACGCCACCGGCATCCAGTTCGCAGGCGCGCTCGATGACCTCTACTACTATTCCGGCAAGCTCGGCGTTGTCTTTCACCATGATGACAACCACGGCTGGCGCGACTGGCCCGACGACGAGAACTGCGCTGTCAAGATCAAGCTCTGGGCTCCGACCGCGCAGTCTGTCTCTCTCGAGCTCTTCAACAACGCCACGGACACCGCACCTGCCGCCGTCATCGCCATGCACAACCACAACGGAGTCTGGGTAGCTCGCGGCACGCCCAACTGGCGCGACAAGTATTACCTCTACAGCGTCAAGGTCTGGGTGCCGTCCGACTCCGCCGTTGATACCAACCTCACCAGCGACCCCTATTCGATCGACATCGCGCTGAACGGCACAAAGAGCCGCATCACCGATCTCGACTCCGACGAGACCAAGCCCTCCGGATGGGATGAGGACAACTCGCCGCCGCTGCGCAGCTTCAGCGACATGAGCGTCTACGAACTGCACATCCGCGACTTCAGCATCAACGACCCCACAGTCCCGGCGGCTCATCGCGGATACTACGCCGCCTTCACCGACCAGAACTCCAACGGTATGAAGCATCTCCGCTCTCTCGCCGACGCGGGACTCGTAGCCGTCCACATCCTTCCCTCATTCCACTTCGCCAGCGTGAACGAAGACAAGTCCACATGGATCATCCCCACAGGCCTCGCGCAATATCCGCCTGACGGCACGCAGCAGCAGGCCGCTGTTACCGCCAGCCAGACCAGTCCCGCATACAACTGGGGATATGACCCCGTCCACTACATGACGCCTGAGGGCAGCTACGCCATCAATCCCAACAACCGCGTGCGCGAATACCGCACCATGGTCGACGGCATTCACCGCGCCGGCCTGCGCGTTGTGCAGGATGTTGTCTTCAACCACACCAACGCCAGCGGCGAAGGCCCCAACTCCAACCTCGATGAAGTGGTGCCGAACTACTATCACCGGCTCGACGTCAACGGCAACCTCGAAGAAGCCTCCTGCTGCCCCGACACCGCAGCCGAACACAAAATGATGGAAAAGCTGATCATCGACTCCCTCGTGCTCAATGCCACTGAGTACAAGATCGATGGCTTCCGCTTCGACATCATGAGCTTCATGTTCACTTACAACATGACCGACATCCAGAAGGCTCTCCGCGCGCTCACGCCTGAGAAAGATGGCGTCGACGGATCGAAGATTTACCTCTACGGAGAAGGCTTCAACTTTGGAGACACCGAAAGCAACGCCATCGGCCCCAATGCCTCGCAGGTCAATCTGTATGGCTTTGGCATCGGCACCTTCAACGACCGCATCCGTGACGGCATCCGCGGCGGCAGTCCCTTCACCGACGAGCGCGTGCAGGGCTTTGCCACCGGACTCCTCACCGACTCCAGCGACTACACCAACGCCAACCCGCCCACACCCAGCCCGCAGGCCCAGCTAGGCCAATACTCCGACTGGATCCTCGTCGGCCTCACCGGCAACCTGCGCGACTACACCTTCACCGACTCGACCGGTGCCACCGTTACCGGAGCCGAAGTCAACTACAACGGCCAGCCCACCGGATACACCAAGTCCCCCATCGAAGCCGTCAACTACTGCTCCGTCCACGACAACCAGGACTTCTTCGACGCCGTGCAGTTGAAGGCTTCCTTCAACGACCCCATCGCCACGCGCGCTCGCCGCCAGATCATGGGCATGGCGCTCGTCACCCTCGGCGAAGGCATTCCCTTCTTCCAGGCCGGAGACGACCTGCTCCGCTCCAAAGACATGGACCAGAACAGCTACAATTCCGGAGACTGGTTCAACAAGATCGACTGGAGCGGTCAAACCGCCAACTGGGGCATCGGCCTGCCCATCGCCAGCCAGAACCAGGGCCAGTGGCCCATCATGACGCCGCTGCTCTCGAACTCCGCCTACACCCCGCTGCCGGCCAACATCGCCTATAGCAGCGAAGCCTTCAAGGAGCTTCTGCAGATCCGCTACAGCTCACTACTCTTCCGCATGGCCACGTTCAATGAGATCCAGCAGAACCTCACCTTCCTCAACACCGGAGTGAGCCAGACGCCCGGCCTCATCGTCATGAAGCTCGACGCCAACGGCGGCAACTATGGACATCTACAAGCACATCGTCGTGGTCTTCAACGCCGCGAACGAACAAACCACCTTCACCGACGGACGCCTGCAGGGTCTCAAGCTGTCCCTGCACCCGATCCAGCAGAACTCCGGCGACCCGGCCACTCGCCAATCCACCTACAACAACAAAGCGGGAAGCGTTACCGTCCCCGCCCTTACCACCGCAGTATTTGTAACCGAGAAAGAATAATTAAGCCGCAACACCGGGTGCCCCAGGTCCGGATATTCGGACCTGGGAGCTATCTCTAGATTGTCATCCTGAGCGAAGCACGCCCCCGGTTTTGGCTTGAGTGGCGAGCACGCATCAACGCAACTTCTGCAATGCCGTCGCGAAATCCTCTGTCTTCATTACATCGGCACGCTGGGGAAACAATCGTCCCAGAAGTGCAGAGTGAAGTTCCAGATCCAGATCCGCGCAACAGTCTTCAATGACTACGACGCGATAATCAGCGTCGCATGCCTCCAGCAAGGTCGAAAGCACCACTCCACTCGTCGAAATGCCCAACAGGACAACCGTATCAATCTCTCTCGCCCGAAGAATCATGTCGAGATCGGTCCCGGTAAATGCGCTTATCCGGCTTTTGATCACGACGATGTCATCAGCCTTCGGTCCGAGTGCCGGATGAATCGCCCCGCTACGCGCCCTGAAAGAACTCCTGGTGTGGTTTGGAAGCTTTGACAGTGCTGAAGAACTTGTTGCGATCGCTCACCTCGGGCAGACCCGGCCGGAATCCCACCTGAACATGAATCACCGTCATCCCCGCATCCCGGGCCGCATTCAGTACCTTTGAAGCGCGCTCTATGAAACCGCCTTCTGGCTTGGTGTAGACGGAAACGATGCCGTTCTGGCAATCCATAGCGAGAACCGCCGTATGACGCGGATCAAAAGTAATTCCCATGCCAGAAATCTAACAGGGCAACCGGCCGACTAGCCATCCCACTCGCCGGTGCCATTTGGGTTGTCATCCTGAGCGGAGCACGCGGAGCGTGCGCAGTCGAAGGATCTGCTTTCTTCTCACCCCGCCTCCATCTCTAACCCCGGATTGTGCGACCTCTTAAAATAGGCGTCAGCGGTCTTCAGCTGTGTCCGCACAAGGAGCGCATCATGTTAAGAAGGACATTTCTCGCTGCGACCGTTGCACTTCCGAGCGCCTTCGTCCATGCCCAGTCGCAGATCACGCACGTTGATACGAAGCAGGGCGGCGCACCCCTCCAGAGTTCTGTGGTTAAAGGCAAGGACCTGCCTGCCGAGGGAAACAGTCCCGGAGCGAAGGCAAGGGTCAATTTCAACGGCCCAACCAAACAGCTTGCGGCGGTGGCAACCGGAATGGTGACGCTCGAGCCGGGCTCGCGTCCCCATCCGCCTCACAGCCATCCCGAAGAGGAGTTCATCATTATTGCTTCGGGCACGGGTGAAATAGAGGTCAACGGCCTCACCACACAAGTCGAACCGGGAGACATGATGTACGCCGAAGCCAACGTACTCCACGGAATCAAGAACACCGGCTCAACCGTGATGGTCTTCTACTTCACCAAGATATTGGCGACAAGTTGACGCAAGGTCCGGAAGGGGCGGCGGGTTCATCTTTACGTTGTCATCCTGAGCGAAGCGAAGGATCTGTTGTTTTGCTGCTTCCACTCCCTACACGCCAAAAGGATGTCATCCTGAGCGAAGTGCGCTGCGGCGTGCGGAGTTGAAGGACCTGCTTTCAAACTCTCTAGGAGCCACCGAAATGAGGGTGCCCCATCCTGAGCGCAGCGAAGGGTGGGAAAACACAACCCCGACCCACCTCCAGCCTCGCATCGCGAGGCTTAGGTAGAAGCCCCGGGCTTTAGCCCGGGGGACAAAAGCCCGGTCCGAAGGACCGTACCTCACTGCCGTAGGCCGGAGTGGAGTCGCGGACGAAACGACTCAAGAGCCACAATTGGAGTTAGCATGACTACTTACAAATGCTCAACGCAGACGACGAATATACTCCGGCATCGCTTCAGCGACTGAAACAAACAATCGGGGAAAAGCGCCCGTTAATACTATGGATCGGCGCTGGTGCAAGTCGGTGGGCCGGTCTGCCCTCGTGGCACGATTCCGCGAGGAAGATGCGAAAGGTGTTCGCTAAGAGTGTCCCCAATTTTCCGGACGATCGCGCAGAATCTTATATCAACTCCAGATCATACCCCGATCTCTTTCAACTGTGTGCCGAGGCTGATCGGGCGTTTTACCACAAGGTTTTGCTCGATCAGTTCAACGCTCCAACTTTGGAGCCGACATATGGCCAGTTAATCGAGGGCCTCAAGAAAATCTCGCCTCTGCAAATCTTAACTACGAACATCGATCTTTGTCTGGAGCAAAACCTCGGCCCGATCGACGTGATTGAAAGAACTGACTTGGAAAGATGTGGCAACTCAATCGCCAGTGGATCTCCCTTCGTCGCAAAGATGCATGGATCGGTGTCGTCGATAGCGTCTACAGTCTTCACCAGTTCGGATTATGAACAAATCACAAAGAGCGAGTCGTATCTGGCAGCCCTGCAGCAAATATTTTCTTTCGCCTCAGTCATCTTCTTGAGCTACGGCCTCCAAGACGAATATGTGATCAATCTGCTCGCGAAAACCGAAGGAGAGCATCAGCTATTTGGCAACGGGCCCCATTTTCTAATCACCGAAGTTGTCGGACCAGAAAGAGACGGGGTGTACCGAATCGGCTATAAGCCAGCTCAGCACCAGGATCATCGAGCTGCCCTCACGATCCTCAACTTTATAGAACAAGCGAGGAGTGTTGCATCGACCAGAGCCTCATCGACGCTCGTTGAGGTCATTCCCACACCTCAGATCACTGCGCCTTCGGAAACCGACCTATCCAGAAAAAAGTCCGGCTTCTACATCAGCTACTTCGTACCTTCCGGCACCCATGCCTCCGGGTACGATCTGGAATTGAGTCGCCCAGCGGAGCAAGAAAGGATAAACGCCCGCATTGGCCTTGGCTTCGTTCAGGGCGAACTGCCCAGTAGTGCCACTGTTGCTTTCCACGATCTTGCCGTTGGACTCACCTGCTTCGATCGGGTCTATCTGCCGTTGGAATCATTGAAAATCTTACATGACCGCGCAACTTCGGAGGTGTTTTGGGCACTGATGAACAGCGGCGCGATCAAGTTTGTGGATGTAATCCACAGTCCCTTCATTGTCTCCAAACCGGAAGAGCTGACTGGTGACATCGGCATCGCTCGCATCCAAGATCCCAAGCATCAGGAAACACGTTCATCGATGAGCGTGGTCAGGAAAACTCTGAAGCCCGCTCCAGGTAGGGAGGAAGTCGGGCAAAAGATGATCGAGAGCCTCTCTTCATGCGTAATTACATTCACGGACTCCGAGACGTTCAACCTTGCTGGAATGGTGCGGGACGCGCTACTCCTGCCTCGGGTTTCGAAGCTCCTCGGATATTCAGACTTCATTGTCACAAATAGAATTCCCCATTGGCTCGCGTACCGAACCTTGCGCTTCGCTCATCTTGTGCAGACAGGGCTCATCTGTAATCAATTGCAGATACAAGCCTCGCGAGTGCCGTTCGGGGGCATTTCTCTTCTGAGCGCAGCATTTAGCGTAAAGTCAGCTGAGCAGACCGTGTTTGACTACGCAAGTTTTGTGTTGGCTGGGGTCTTTGGCTCGAACCTCAGCACCTTCCTTGAGCGGAACCCCCGATCGCTGCTCAAACTCATCCAGTTTCGTGAATCGGCTGAGGCCGAGGCACTGAGGCGAGAAGTCTTGGATCGCCTGGACAAGAATGACGGAACAGAATTCTCAGCTGCGATAGAAGGAAGCCTCAAGAAGGCGATTCCGACAGCGGTTCTAGAAGCGGCTCGGAATAGGTTCTCAACTCTAATGAAGGCCGGGAATCCGGCGCTTCGGCTGAAGCGGTATGGGCAGACAACAATACCGACGACTCGAGCCTGCGGCTTTGGCGTGACCGATCAAGAGAGCTTCTGTTGAGCGAGGCCAGAGTGCGTGGAGTGCGAACCGACTCACCATGCCTGTGCGGCTCCGGCGACCGCCTGCGAGATTGCTGCCTGCGGGCTCTGAGATAGCACAATTGAAGAAACAACCTCAGTTGCTGACGCGACAATAGCCCGGTACCCCATTCAAGCCCGGTTTTAGCTTGAGCAAGTAGTCACCGCCTACCTCAACACGTGGAACGACTGCCGCCGTTTCGGTCCGAAGCGAAACACGGCGAAGTGTTCGTCGAGTGAAGCAACGTCCTCGATTCCCAGGCGGCGCATCACGGCAAAGCTGGTGCGATCGACAATCGAGAAGTCCTGATCGCGCCACGCAAGCCCGATCTCCCACGCGGCTTCGAGGTCGGCCATGCCAACGGGCTCAACAATTGCCACGCCGCTCCGCAGACCATTCCAGAAGCGCTCCGCCGCATGGGCTGAAATCCTGTGATGCAGTAAGGTCCACGTCTCAACGAGCACGTGATCAGAGGTAACGAGCGCTCCGCCCGACTTGAGGATGGCTTTTGCCCTGCTATTGCTGCGGTCCGAAGCATCAGCCGCTGCATACCAGATGGATGTGTCGACAAAGAGGCTCACGAAAATCACCGGCTGCGAGCGGTGTTGCGCCCAGCCGCGAAAGCTTCGGCGATCATTGAATCCTTTTTCCTCGAAATGTCCGAGCCTCCCGAACTGCCGAGATCGAAAATGGAATCCACTTCTGCGGTTGCCTCCGGAACAGCGAGGTCCCGGGCCACGAGTCGGCGGACATATTCCGCAAACGACACACCCATGTCGCTCGCACGCCGGCGAGCGCGCCGCTGCAACTCGTTTCCGAGCGTGATCTGGGTTCGTGCCATCATGATGGCGCCATCATAACATGCATGGCGGCAAATTGGGACACGACACACCCTTCACGACACAACCTTAAGGTGGTGCACAATGCTGTCCGCATTTGGCTGACTATTGGAATGGAACAGCTATAATGGAAATAGAGAGAAGCCCGGTCGATGGCGACTGGGCTTTTTCTGTTATGGCTTTAAGTTAGCTCTTTGCCGTCCACTTTGAGAGGAAAGCCCTCGTTATCTGATAGTTAGGCGGCTATATTGTTATTAAGTTATGTAAAATGAACTACTTGCGCCAAGTTTGCCTTATACGCTCAGAAACCGATCGCTTTCTGTTAATTACCTTATGTAGCTTGAAATCTATTACTTAGTCTCCATGTCAATTTGCTTGTCCAGTGAAATGAATTAGTTGCCTGAACTTCCCTGAAAGCCCCAGCCTCGGGGGGGAGGGGGTACCCTACAGATCCACAACCAACTCCTCCGCGGGCTGGCAGCAGCAGATCAGAACATGGCCGTCAGCTGGCGCCTGAAGAGGTTCAGGCCGATAGCTCACCGTACCGGAAATCAGACCGGACTCGCAGGTGTGGCACACGCCTGTGCGGCACGCCCACCTCACAGGAACATCACAGGCCTCGGCCAGTTCGAGCAGACTTTGAAATCGCGGATCCCACGCGACCGCGAGGCTGCTGCGTGCGAAGGAGACAAGCGGCCCCGATCCCGCCGCCCCCTCCGGCGGGTGTGGGGGCCGAGCGGACCCGCCGATCATGCCCGGCGTGATTGACTGAGCAGGCCCAAATCTCTCCGCATGCACGCGCCTTCTATCGACGCCTAAGGCAGTAAGGCCCTCGGTCAGGTCGCTCATAAACTTCGCCGGTCCGCACAGATAGAAATCCGCATTGATCGGCACTCCCAGCTTCTCGATCGCAGCCGCGTCAAGGCGGCCGGATGCGTCATAGTCCGCACCTGAACTGTCCGTACCTGAACGATCGGCCGGGAGCGGCCGGCTGTAGCATATGTGACTTCTGCTGCATTGCAGCTTCCGGAGCAGATCGCGCGACTCTCTTGCGAAGGGGTGCTCGGCGGAGTTCTGCGCTCCATACAGCCACCAGACTTCGCGTTGCGACGATTCGGCGGCTAGCGCGTGCAACATCGCCAGTACGGGCGTCACACCCACTCCGGCGCTGAGGAGGACTACGGGGCCGCCGCCGGGCAGCAGCGTAAAGCTGCCCCTGGGCGCGCTCACTTCGAGCACGTCATTGGGCTGGACCTGAGTGTGCAGATACGTGCTGGCTGCGCCGTTCGCTTCAAGCTTCACGCTCACACGGTAGTAGTCCGCACTGGGAGGGCCGGAGAGCGAATAGTTGCGCAGAAGCGGCGTCACGGCCTGATCTGGACGCAGGCGAAGAACAACAAACTGTCCGGACAGAGCCGGACTGAGAGGCTGACCGTCCGTCGGCTCAAGCACAAGCGAGAGCACGCTCTCACTCTCACGCTTCATTTGAGAAACCCGCAGCGGACGGAACCCTGGCCACGCCGGCGGTGGCTCACTCGCCGCAAGGCCGGCATTTCCCGTCGCCGGTCCACCTTGTTCCTCCTTTTCGAGCATGGCCCGAAAGGACGCCTGCCACCCAGGGCTCAGAGCCGGAATACTCAGCGCGCGCTGTAATTGATCGCGAGGAGGAGATTGCGCCGAGAGATATAGCAGCGAATCAGCTTCAACCACGGTCATGTGCCGCGGGCCATCCGCAACCTTGACGATTTCATCCCCGCTTTCCACTTCGCCCTCTTCCAGAACACGGAAGTAGAAGCCGGGTCGGTGATGCGAGACCAGGAGCGCCGGCATACGCGGTTCATTCATGCGAATGCCAACGCGGTAACAGGTGACGCGCGGCTGGGTTACCTCGAAGAGGGCGCTCCCGATCCGGTATCGATCGCCGATGCAAACCTCATCGTCGGAAAGGCCGTCCACTGTGAAATTTTCGCCAAATTGTCCGAAGGTGAAATCGTTTCGCCCGAGTTGCTTTTCCCAGTAGCGATACGAGTCAATCTGATAGACAAAGACTGCGCGCTGCTCGCCTCCATGACCCGCCAGATCGCCCTGCCCGTCGCCGTCAATGTTGAGCCGCCGGACCAGACGCCGCCCTTGTACCGGACTCTTCCAGATCCCGGTGCGGACTACTTTCCCTTCCCAGTTGACATCGCGAGGAAGACCGACGTTGACGGACAGCACCTTCGCCATAGATCCACCTCATTTGTATCCGAAAGTGCGCTCGCGGTGCCGCCCTCCGCATCCGCCTCAGGCCCTGCGCCCAGCCTGTGCACCTCAACACGGATCATCACCTGGCTCGCAGCTAGCCCTTTAGAAACTCCACATCGACCGGGATCTGAAGCGCATTGGCGAGCGCATTCGTCTCTGACGCCATTCCGACGACCGCGAGGAATTCGCTATATTGAGCGTCGCTCAGGCCTTTAGCGCGCGCGCTGGCGGTGTGCGAATGGACGCAATAGCTGCAGCTGTTGGTCGTAGACACAGCGATGTAGACCAGCTCTTTCGTGAGCGGATCGAGTTCCCCCGGCTCGACCATGATCGCCTTGACGCTCTCCCAGGTGCGCTCCAGCACAGCCGGCTGATTTGCCAGGGCGCGCCAGAAATTGTTTACGAAATCCGATTTGCGCGTTGCGCGTATATCGTCGAAAACGGCTTTGACGTGGGGATCGGCCGAGACTTCCTCGTCCGACCACAGCTTAACGGTTGCCATGCTGGGCCTCCAGAGAAAGAGTACGGCCTCAGAGCCTTGCCTCTGGCGTACTATTTCGCCCGAATTCTCTAAAATAGAAATCGGAAATCGCTAAAGTGGGGGGAGGGGGTTACTCTTACGGAGCCGTCAGCGTAAACCGGTCCTTGACCTCAAGACCCAGCGCGGAGAGATCCTTCGGATTGGTTACCCGATACATCGTCGCATCGGCCGTCTTTCCGTGGACCCTGATGAGGATGTAGTGGTAGTTGGGATAGGCTCGGTCCTGGTAAAGGTCCTCCGGTCCGCGGATGAACACCGGGTAGGGCACCGCTCCGCCGCCGCCGGAGACGATATAGCTGATCCCGTTGTCTTCAAAGCGCTCGTAGTTGTGGATGTGGCCGTTCACCACGACGAGCTTCGCGTGAATCTGCGGCACCCTGGAGAGAATGAACTTCCGGAGGGACAGCTCAGCCGGATTCGGCAACGTGGCCATCACCTGGCTCTGGACATCCGCATAGAGCGGCATGTGCGAGACAAGGAAGACGAAGTCCACCGATTTCGGCAGATGGTCAAGCTGCGCCTCCAGCCACGCCCTCTGCTGCGAACCCTCCGCGTAGGACTCCGTACAGTCCAGCGTGATTAGGTACACGTTCCCAATCTCGACCGAGTAATAGAGATATCCCTTCAGCTCCGGGAAGGTGGCATTAAAGTTGTGCACCCCCGTGTCCCATCCGCCGAGCACGTCATGATTCCCCAGCGCCGGATAGATCCGCAGTTGCTCCTTCGTCCACGCCGCCGTCTCGTCGCGATAGACCTGCCAGTCGGCCGCTTCGGCTCCGTGGAAGGGCAGATCTCCGGTCATGAAGACCGCGTCCGGCTTCTCCCTGGCGATCTGCTTCACCAGGTACTCGCGCACCCAAGGATTGGTATCCCCGATGTTCGATACTTCCGTGAACCGGGTATCCCCGTAGGCGACGATCTTAAGCGCCTGCCCCGCGGCGATCCCGGACACCGTAAAGGTCGGCTCCGTCATGGGCGGCTGAGGCGAATGCTGGGCCCAGGCCCCGGCGGCCAGGCGGACGAGTGCGACGACCAGGGGGATGTAGCGGACGGAAGGCCTCACGCCGGGACCCCGCCACCCACAAAATGGACGATTTCGAACCTGTCGCCGGGCTGGATGGCCGTGCCAGTCCACTCCGCGCGGGAGACGATGCTCCCGTTATGTTCGATGGCGACGCGATCGCCTTTGAGATCGAGTGCAGCGACCAGGTCGGTGACGGTCGCCGGGACCGGAAGAGCCGGAAATTCACGGCTCTGCCCGTTGATGATGAGTTGCATGCATTGAATTTACCAGCAGGAGCGGCTCGATCTGGGGAAGGGCTGGGGAACGGGCCGCTCCGTGGTAAACCGGGTTGCGTTCGGGGGAATCTGCGTCGGCTTTACCGCAGCAGGCGCCAGATCTCCCACCCGGCAACACCTGTCAGCGTAAGCATGACGTTGAAGACCATGGCATAGATCAGTCCCCGGAAGACTCCCATGGGGTTCTCTTCATAAATGTCATCCTTGAAGCGCTCCTCGCGGCTGAGTGCGAGAGCAGCGAGCGTCCTTGAATCGATAGAGGCGTCGGCGGACCGGGTAACCATGAGGGTAATCCTCCGTTACCACCTGTATCGGCCAGACGGGTGAGCTCTTGAAGATTCCTCGCCCACTCTTTGCTTTTGCTTCAAATTGGGACAGGCATGCTGACAGGATCGATTTTGGGACTCACAGGAAGACCTGTGCCTCAGCCGAAGTCGAGCTGAACCTCGTCGATATAGCACCAGCCCCACGTTTCTCCCGGCTCGACGGAGCGCATGATCGGGTGCTTCACGGCATGGAAATGTTTGGTCGCATGCTTGTTTTTCGATGAGTCGCAACAGCCCACATGGCCGCACTCGAGGCACATGCGCAAGTGGACCCAGCGGTCGCCCATCTTCAGGCACTCTTCGCAGCCCTTGGTACCGGGCCGCACATCATGGATATGGTTGAGATGCGTGCATCGCATGGCGTTCCTATTTTCGCGCCTTGACCGCCAGGAGATCAACTTTCTGAATTGACGGAGGCTCCGAGAGAAGCTCGGGCGCCTTGGCGATCAGTGCTTCAGCGACCTTGCCGGAAAGATGCGCATCGCGTCCCGCATCGGCGGCAAAGGTATCGAAAATTCCGAATGTGGAGGGTCCGATCTGCAGTGCAAACCACGAGATCGTATCCGGCTCCGCTTCGACCAACGGGACAGCGCTCTTCAGAAATTCGGCGAGTTCATTTTCCCTGTCCGCCTTCGCTTTCAGCATCACCCACAGTGCTACTTTTTCCATCGTCTTAAGCCTCCTCTTTGCTTCAGCCGTGAGCTTAGACGCGCAAAACAATGCGCGGGTTACTACAGCCTCGTGAAACTTGACTCTTGACAGGCGAAAAAATACAGTCGGAGGGTAAGCCGTTTGGCGGTATCCTTCTGAGGCTGGGAAACTCTCTATGCAGACTCATCCATACACCTGGAATTACATCCCGCTGCTGATGCAGATCGTTGTGGCGGTTGGAATGGGTTGCAGTATGACGACCATGTCGTGGTTCATCGGCCGGCACCGCAATCTCAAGACAAAGCTTGCGGCATACGAGTGCGGCATCCCAGCCGAGGGAGACGCGCGCGGACGTTTCTCGGTCCGCTTCTACATGGTTGCGATGCTCTTCATCCTCTTCGATGTGGAAGTCGTGTTTCTGCTGCCGTGGGCAGTCATTTATCGCCGGCTGCCGGTCATCACAGGGTCGCATATGTTCGGCTTCTGGGAGATGATCGTATACCTCGGATTTGTGATGGTCGGTTTCCTTTACATTGTGAATAAGGGCATTCTGAATTGGGCAACGGACAAAGGCGATCTGTAGGACAAAATGAACGCTACCCCCGGCAAAGACGCTGCTCTTGAGGCCCACGCTAGCAACCGGGCGATTACTTCCCTTCTTTCCTCTCTTCCTGATTCGATCCTCGATGCGAAATTCGATCGCAACGAACTCACCCTGACCATTGACCGCGATCAGATTCGCGGCGCCTGCTCCACCGTACAGGCCGCCGGATACAACTTTCTGGAGACGGTGACATGCGTCGACTGGTATCCGAGCGAACCGCGTTTTCAAGTGACCTATCACATTCTTTCTCACGGCCTGAAAGAACGAGTGCGGTTGTGCGCGATGGTCGACTCGATCGATCCATCCATCGACAGCATCACCCCCGTCTGGCCTTCGGCGAATTTCTATGAGCGAGAAGTCTTCGATCTCTTCGGTGTCCGGTTCCACGGTCATCCCAACCTGCGCCGCATCCTGATGCCCGACGAGTGGGAAGGCCACCCGTTGCGCAAAGATTATCCCGTGGAGGGGTACCGCTGATGGTGGAATTCGTCCAGACCTCGACGCTGCTCGAGCCCCGGCCGGTAGTGGGCTCAAAAGACACCACGATGGTCGTGAACATGGGACCGCAGCATCCCTCGACCCACGGTGTCCTCCGCCTAGTAATCGAAATCGATGGGGAAACGGTTCTGAAGGTGGTTCCTGACATCGGATATCTGCATACCGGAATCGAGAAGACCTGCGAGGCGAAGTTCTACCAGCAGGTCGTCCCGCTAACCGACCGCATTGACTATCTTTCCCCGCTTACGAACAATCTTGTTTACTGCCTTGCCGTCGAGAAGCTGCTCCAGATCGAGATTCCACCGCGTGCGCAGTGGATACGGGTGCTCCTGAACGAGCTCACGCGACTGAATTCGCACCTGGTCTGGCTGGGCACGCATGCGCTGGACATCGGCGCGATGACTGTCTTCCTCTACACCTTCCGCGAACGTGAAGAGATCCTCCGCATCTTCGAGCATGTCTCCGGGCAGCGCATGATGACGTCGTACTTCCGCGTCGGCGGCCTCGCGCTGGAGCCGCCCCTCGATCTCTTTAGCTGGATTCAAAGGTTCATCAAGATCCTGCCGGAAAAAATCGACGAGTATCAGAATCTCCTCACGGGTAATCCCATCTGGATCAATCGCCTCAAAGGAGTCGGCCATCTCAGCGCCGAAGACGCCATCGCGCTTGGCGTAACCGGCCCTCCGGCACGGGCATCGGGCATCGACTGGGACCTGCGCCGCGATATGCCGTACTCGAGCTATGAGAAGTTCCAGTTCAAGGTGCCCATTTCGAACGAGTGCGACGTGTGGGCGCGCTACATGGTCCGGCTTGAAGAGATGCGCGAATCGATAAAGATTTGTCAGCAGGCGCTCGACGGTATGCCCGAAGGCGAGATCAAGGCCGACGCTCCCAAGGTCGTGCTTCCCGATAGGGAGAAGATGAAGACTCAGATGGAGTCACTGATCTATCACTTCAAGATCGTGACCGAGGGATTTGCTGTTCCAGCGGGCGAGGTCTATCAGGCAGTTGAAGGCGCACACGGCGAGATGGGCTATTACGTGGTCAGCGATGGCACTGCAAAGCCCTACCGTGTGCATATGCGCTACCCTGGCTTTGCCACACTACAGGCTCTACAGACCATGTGCGCTGGAAGGCTGATCGCCGACGTGGTTGCGGTCATCGGGTCCATTGATATTGTTCTCGGGGAGATCGACCGTTGAACGCCACGTCCACGGACGCTCGGGTATACGCGGAATTGTGGATCTCGTTCGCATCATTAATTCGCTCTTATGTGGCTGGGCACGACCTGAGCAAGCCGGTGAGCGAACACGCACTGGTCGACGAAGGCGAAAATGGAGGTCTCACGCTTCGGGGTGAAGGTAAAATTCTGGCGCTGGAGTATGATGCCGCGACAGGCACCGGAAGCTGGACAATGTACGAAGACGATCCCGGTCCCGAGCGGGTTCTTGATCACGGCGAGTTTAAAATCGGCGAGGACAGCCTGGTAGCGCTGAGTGATCGCCGGGGCAAACTTGAGCTGGAAGTTGCGGCTGAGGCATTTACCGCGAAGGTTTTTGACGAGGAGTAAGCGTTGGCTACGGATACGACAACGATCTTTTCACCAGAGCTTGCGGCGCGCTTCGATAAGCTGGTTACGCTTTACCCGGTGCGCCGTTCCGCGTTAATTCCGATGCTGCTCTACGCACAGGACGAAGTAGGCTACCTGTCCGATGCCGTCATTGCCGAAGTCGCGGCCCGCATTGGCATTAAGGAAAACGATGTCCTCAGCGTACTCAGCTATTACTCGCTGCTACGCACCAAGCCTGCGGGCAAATTCAACGTTCAGGTCTGCACCAACATCTGCTGCATGCTGCGCGGCGGCAATGAGCTCTTCGAACATTGCAAAAAGCGCCTTGGCGTAAGCAACAAGGGAGTCACCGCGGACGGCGTATTTTCAGTCGAAGAAGTTGAATGCATCGGAGCGTGCAGCTGGGCGCCCGCGGTGCAGATCAACTACGACTTCCATGAGAACCTGACACCTGACTCGATGGATAAAATTCTCGACGAATATCGGGAGAAAGCGGGGAAATAATGGCCTACCTCACGACACATCCCGATGTTGTCCCCGTAATCTCCAAGCGCTTCGGCCTGGGTGCTACATCGATAGACAAATACATCGAGCTTGACGGCTACAAGGCAGTCCGCAAGGCTATCGAAATGGGGCCGGAGGCCATCATCGCCGAGATGAAGGCGTCGAACCTGCGCGGGCGCGGCGGCGCGGGCTTTCCGGCGGGCATGAAGTGGTCATTTGTGCCGAAGCAGTCGGAGAAACCAAAGTACATCCTCGTAAACGGGGACGAAAGCGAACCGGCAACCTGCAAGGACCGGCTCATCTTTGAGCACGATCCGCACTCGGTGATCGAGGGCGTGATCATTGCAGGCCTTGCGGTCGGCGCGAAGATGGGCTTCATCTACCTGCGCGGCGAGTATCGCTATCTCCTCAAGATCATGGAGAAGGCAATTGACGAAGCCTACGCAAAAGGCTTTCTGGGAAAAAACATTTTCGGCTCGGGGATTGAATTCGAGGCTGTATCGCACACCGGCGCTGGTGCCTACGAGGTGGGCGAAGAGTCCGCTCTGATGGAATCGCTCGAAGGCAAGCGCGGCATCCCGCGGATCAGGCCGCCATTCCCGGCCGTCGTCGGACTCTACGGCGGACCCACCGTGATCAACAATGCCGAAACGCTGGCGACGGTCCCGCACATAATCCAGATGGGTGGCGCGGAGTACGCAAAGCTAGGCACCGAGAGAAACGGCGGAACACGCCTCTTCTGCCTCAGCGGCCACGTGGAAAAGCCCGGAGTATACGAACTCCCCATGGGCTACAACCTGAAGAAAATGATCTACGACGTGGGCGGAGGTATCCCCGGCGGCAAGAAACTCAAGGCGGTCGTCCCGGGCGGATCGTCAACTCCCATCCTGACACCCGATGAGATCGACATCGGCATGGACTTCGATCAGGTTGGCAAAGCCGGGTCGATGCTGGGCTCGGGCGGGGTCGTTGCCCTCGACGAGACGGTCTGCATGGTCGAATTCGCGCTCCGCACCATGAAGTTCTACCGGCACGAGAGTTGCGGATGGTGCATCCCCTGCCGTGAAGGCACCGACTGGCTCGAAAAATCGCTCACCCGTATTCACCTCGGCGGCGGAGTCGATAAGGACATCGATAATATTCAGTACCTGGCCGAAAACATGCTGGGCCGCACCTTCTGCCCGCTCGGTGATGCGGCGGCGATGCCTACAATTGCGTTCGTAAAGAAATTCCGCAAAGAGTTCGAAGATCACCTGAACGGCAAGGGCTGCCCTTACCACCATTCGCTGGAACACGAAGCAGTGCTGGCTTAAGCGCGCGAGGAAAGAGACAGGAATGGCTGACGTAACCTTCACCGTTGACGGCAAGAAGCTCACCGCGCCCGCAGGCACGGTGCTCATTGAAGCCTGCAAGGCGGCGGGCATCGAAGTTCCGGCTTTCTGCTATTACCCCAACCTTGCCGTTCAGGCCGCATGCCGCATGTGCGTGGTACGCATTGATAAGATGCCCAAGCTGCAGACCGCCTGCACGACCGCCGTTGCTGAAGGCATGGTTGTCCATACCGAGACAGACGAGGTCAGGCAAGCGCGCAAAGCCACCGTCGAACTCCTGCTGGGCAACCATCCTCTTGACTGCCCCGTTTGCGATGCCGGCGGCGAGTGCGAGCTGCAGGACATGACCTTCAAGTACGGCGCGCACGAGTCGAAGTACATCGAGACGAAGCAGCACCGCGACGAGCAGCAGTGGTCGCCCGTCGTCTTCTACGACCGCCCGCGTTGCATCCTCTGCTATCGTTGTGTTGCTGTCTGCGGCGCAGGCATGGACGTCTGGGCGCTGGCCGTGGAAAACCGTGGCGCCGGAAGTTTCATTGCTCCTAACGAGCAAGATCATCTCGACTGCGAAGAGTGCGGCATGTGTATTGACATCTGCCCGGTCGGTGCGCTCACTTCCGGCACTTATCGCTACAAGACCCGCCCGTGGGAGATGAATCACGTCGGCACCGTCTGCACGCACTGCGGGGACGGCTGCAAGACAACCCTGGGCGTCCGCACCGCCGACGATGGCGTGGAGATCGTCCGGGGTGACAACCGCGACAAGAGCGGTATCAATGGCGACTTCTTATGTATCAAGGGCCGTTACGCATTTGATTTCGCCAACCACAAAGACCGGCTCACCAAGCCTCTCGTCCGCCAGTCCGACGGCAAGCTTGTTCCCGCAAGCTGGGAGCAAGCACTCGACTTCGCGGCCAAGAAGCTCGCTGAGATTCGTGACAGCCGCGGCGGGAGCGCTATCGGTGTCATCGGTTCCAATCGCACGACCAACGAAGAAGCTTATCTATTGCAGAAGTTTGCCCGTACGGTGCTTCGCACTAACAATATCGATCATCACCGCACGGCCGATTATCCGGCTTTTTCCGCAGCCCTAAAAGGCCATGCCGGACGCGAGGCTTCCCTGCGCGATTTCCACGACGCGCCGGCCATCCTGCTCCTCGGCAATGACCCCACGAACCAGCATCCAGCGCTAGCCTGGCAGGTCCGCAGCAATGTCCGCCTGAATCGCGGACGTGTCTACGTCGCGAATCACTCTGAGATCAAGCTGCGCCACCAGGCCAAGGCTGCCGTCGAGCTACCCGCCGAGGGTTACGCCTCATTCATCTCTTATCTGGCCGGGAACGATGGTGCATTCGAGGCCAGCGAGACGACCGCAGCGTTCCGGGACGCGATCCGCAAGGAAGGATCGCTCGTCATCGCCTTCGGTTCCGAGTTCAGGGGACGCGATATCCAGGCGCTCGTCGACTTCGGCCTTTCGCTACCCAATACGAAGTTTGCCTGCCTCGGCGACTACGCCAACTCGCGTGGCGCGGCCGACATGGGACTCTACCCTGATCTGCTGCCCGGCTATGTTTCGGTCGCGAACGCCGCTCCATTTACCGATGAATATGGCGAAGCGCTGCCCACGCAGCCCGGCTTGGACCTCATCCAGATGCTTGATGCAGCGGGACAGGGCGACCTCGCAGCGCTCTACGTGGTCGGATCGAACCCGGTTTCGCGCTACGGTATCGATCCCTCGGCACTCAAGAACGCTTTCGTCGTGGTTCAAGACATGTTCCTGACTGAGACGGCTGTTCTCGCTGACGTCGTCTTCCCTGCCGCCAATCTCTACGAAAAGGCCGGCACCGTTACTAACACCTACGGTGACCTGCAGCTTGTGAAAAAGGCCGCTGACAAAGCCGGGGTTCGCACGGATTTCGAGATCATTGTGCGCCTTGCCGACAAGCTCGGAGCCGATCCGAAGCAGCTCGTTCCCTTCGGCAAAGGCGTGCGTGCCGACTTCGGACAGACGCGCGGCGCCCAGTCGGGCGAGGCCGACCGCCACGCAGTGTGGATCTCCGCAAACAATCTTGAGCCGAAACTAAGCCCCTTCGACCCATTCGCCATACTCGACGAAATACAGCGCCTGGTGCCGTCCTACAATGTTCCGCGCCTCAACCTGCTTACCGGCAACGACGAACACGTGAAATCCGAACTAGTCCAGATCAACCCGGGGACAGACCGGCGCGATCTTGTCCTGCCTTCGAACGACGTGCTATATACCTCAGGGACGCTGGGCCGGTATAGCGCCAAGCTCGAGGAAGTCGTTGACTCGCACACTATGCTCATGAAGCCCGCGGAAACAGCGGCCGATTAAACGTAACTCTGCACGAACCTGTTCCGGGAAGGCCTTGTGGAAGTCAACATCTGGGTTTTTCTACTGCTGAACGCGCTGAAGGTCATCATCATCACGGTGCTCCTTCTGATGTGCGTTGCCTACACGGTGCTGCTTGAGCGCAAGTTGGTCGGGCGCATCCAGAACCGTTGGGGACCCAGCCGTGTGGGCCCATTCGGGCTTCTGCAGCCTCTGGTCGATGGCTTGAAGCTCTTCCTGAAGGAAGACCTTCTGCCCACCGATGTTTATCGTCCGCTGTTTATCATTGCGCCGATCATCGCTCTCGGTTGCGCGCTCATGTCTATCTCCATGGTGCCCTTCGGGGCCGACGTCCGCTACCACGGCGTCGATCTATTCCAGATCTCCGATGTCAACATCGGCCTGCTCATCCTGCTCGGCATTACCGGTATCGGCGTCTACGGCATTGCCCTCTCCGGATGGGCGTCGAACAACAAATACTCGCTACTTGGTGCCCTGCGCGCCAGCGCCCAGGTCATCAGCTACGAACTCGCCCTCGGCCTTTCAGTGGTTGGCGTCGTCCTGCGCACGCAATCCCTTCGCCTGCGCGATATCGTCAACGTTCAGGCGACGCACGGAATGCTCAGCTGGAATTTCTTCGGCGGCCTCCAGTTCGTCGCCTTCTTCATCTACATCATGGCCGCTTTCGCCGAGACAAACCGCGCGCCCTTCGATATGCCCGAAGCGGAAACCGAACTCGTTGCGGGCTATCACACCGAGTACAGCTCGATGAAGTTTGCCATGTTCTTCATGGCCGAATACGCCAATATGATCACCGTCGGCTGCGTCGCCACCCTGCTCTTCTTCGGCGGACCGACCAGTCCCTTCGGCCATCTTTTTCCCTCATTCGGCCCCGTCATAGATGCGCTTCTTTCCATCTTCTGGTTTGTCATCAAAGTCTTCTTCTTCCTCTTTCTCTATATCTGGGTGCGTGGCACGCTGCCGCGCATCCGTTACGACCAACTAATGGGCTTCGGCTGGAGATTTCTATTGCCCCTGGCGATTCTTAATATTGTTGTGACCAGCCTGGGGCTTTCTCTTCATACCATGTAGCGTGATTTACAATCGTCCTTCGGTTTTGATGATGTTGGCGCTGTTCAGTGTTATCGAGTGAGCGACTGAAGACATGCATCTGATTCTGTTCTTCATCTTTGGCGGATTGTGCGTGGCGGGAGCGTTGAATCTCCTGTTTCAACGCCATCCGATTAACTGCGCTCTTTCGCTCATTGTTGTGATGAGCTCGCTGGCCGTGCTCTACCTGCTGCTGGGAGCCGAGTTCCTCGCGGCGGCGCAGATCATTGTTTACTCGGGCGCTATCATGGTGCTCTTCACCTTCGTCATCATGCTCCTGAACGCGGGTCGCGAAGAGCGGACTCACGGCAGCAAAGCCGCGTACCTGGTTGGAATTCCGGGTGTGTGCATTTTCCTTGGCCTGCTCGTCTACGTCTTCTCTTCGAATCGAGCAGCCCTCGGTAGCGCATCCATGGGAAACTACCTCGTCTCGACAAGCGCTTTGAGCGAGGTACTCTTTAGCAAGCTGTTGCTCCCCTTTGAAGTCACGTCGGTCCTGATCCTCGTGGCCATACTCGGCGCGGTTGCGCTCGCGCGGAAGGAGCCCTGAACCGTGGTACCCGTTTCGTATTACCTCATCCTCAGCGCGATTCTCTTCTCAATCGGCGTCGGGGCGTTTCTCATCAAGCGCAACATCATTACCGTCTTCATGTCGATTGAGCTGATGCTCAACGCGGTTAACCTGACCTTCGTTGCCCTGGCGCATCACTGGCAGCAGGTCAGCGGGCAGATCTTTGTCTTTTTCGTGATGGTCGTTGCTGCAGCCGAGGCCGCCGTCGGGCTGGCCATCATTATCGCCATCTTCCGCACCCGCAGTACGCTGAATGTCGACTCTGTCGACCTGATGAAACTATGACCGGATCCCTCAATCTCTGGCTGATACCGCTCGTTCCTTTCGCCGGATTTCTGGTGAATGGTCTCGTCGGCCGCAAGCTGCCCAAGGTATTCGTGAGTGCCATTGCGCTCATCGCCACGCTCATTCCTTTCCTGCAAGTCGCAAAGATCTGGTTCCAGTTCCCGTCGATCACCACGCCGTACATCGAAAAACTGGGCACATGGATATGGACAGGAGCCTTTCACGCCGACTTCACCCTGCAACTCGACCAGCTCACGATGATCATGCTGCTCATCGTCACGGGGGTCGGCTTCCTTATTCATATCTATTCGGTCGGATATATGGCGCACGAGGAGGGGTACTGGCGATTCTTCGCCTATCTCAACCTCTTTATGTTTTTCATGCTTACGCTGGTCCTCTCCGAGAACTTCCTGCTGATGTTTGTCGGCTGGGAGGGAGTCGGCCTCGCGTCGTATCTGCTGATCGGCTTCTACTTCCTAAAAGACTCAGCAGCCCGCGCCGGGATCAAGGCGTTTGTGGTGAACCGCATCGGTGACTTTGGCTTCCTGCTGGCCATGTTCCTGATCGTCGCCCACTTCGGCACCTTGAGCTTCGGCGAAGTCTTCGCGAAGATCCCGGCGGATCCCACATGGCAACCGGGATTCATCACCGCCATTGCGCTTTGTCTCGTACTTGGAGCAACCGGCAAATCAGCGCAGATTCCTCTGTACGTCTGGTTGCCGGATGCCATGGAAGGTCCGACGCCGGTTTCAGCGCTCATCCATGCAGCCACCATGGTTACCGCGGGCGTCTACATGATGGCGCGCTCGCACGCAATCTTCGACCACTCGCCGATCGCCCTCAGCACTGTCGCTTTTATCGGCGCGATTACGTGCTTTTTCGCCGCCACCATGGGTCTGGTGCAGACCGACATCAAGCGTGTGCTCGCCTATTCCACCGTCTCGCAGCTTGGATACATGTTTCTCGCCTGCGGTGTCGCCTCTTACTCGGCCGGGATTTTCCACCTGGTTACTCACGCCTTCTTCAAGGCACTTCTGTTCCTCTCGGCTGGCGCCGTCATTCATAGCCTCGGTGGCGAACAGGACATGCGCGTTATGGGTGGTCTGCGGAAGAAAGATCCCCATTACATTCTGGACAATGACCATGGCGGTCTTCGCGATCTGTGGATTTCCGCCCTTCGCCGGTTTCTTCAGCAAGGACGAGATTCTCTACCAGGCGTTCATCTGGCCGCATGGCGGCAAACTCCTCTGGTTCATCGGATGGGTCACTGCGGGCCTTACCTCGTTTCTATATGTTCCGGCTGTGGTATCTCACTTTCCTTGGTGAGAGCCGCGCTCCAGCCCACGAACTCTCGGAGCAAGGGGCAGCCGTTCACGCCCGATCAGACTCGAAACTCGTGCTTGAGGCTGAGCCGGCGCATGCTCACGGCGTTCATGAGAGTCCCTGGGTGATGCTTGGCCCGCTCGTGATCCTCGCCATCCTCTCCGTAATCGGCGGATTTATCGGTGTGCCTCAAGCAATGGGGGGACATGATGAGATCGGCCATTTCCTAGAGCCGGTGCTTGGCGCGGTTCCTCGTGTTGCCGGTGAAAGCTCAGGACTTGAACTGAGCTTGTCCGCCAGTGCTGTGGCGATTGGCCTGCTTGGCCTGCTCGTCGTTCATATCATGTACAAGGCCAAGCCCGAACTCCCTGGCAAACTGGCCGCCCAGTTTCGCGGCCTCTATACGCTTTTGCTGAACAAGTACTGGGTCGACCAACTCTACGGAGCCATCGTCGTTACCCCACTGCTGCTGATTTCGCGCTATCTGCTCAAGGCCCTCATAGACCGCGGCATTATTGACGGAGCGGGTTTAGCCGCAGGGGCAACGGCTCAGGGATTCGGCGCGATCGTGCAGCGGGTACAGTCGGGAAATATTCGCTCTTATGCAGGCTGGCTCGCGGTTGGCGCGGCAGTGGTGATCATCGTTGCTTACTTCGGACTCACGGCGCACTTTTAAGACACGCGGAAGACAAGGAACTAATTCGTGCTAACCGACCACATATTGACGCTTGTGACCTTCGTGCCTACCGCCGGCGCCGTTGTCGTCGCTTTGCTGCCACGCAAGGGACGGATCATTCAGTGGTGGGCCCTCCTCGTGGCCGTGGTCACCTTTGCGCTTACGTTGCACTTGCCCTACCACTTTATCTACGGCAAGCAGGACTTTCAGTTTAAAGAGATGCATCCCTGGATCGATAACCCGAAGATCGGCTATCACCTCGGGATCGACGGCATCTCGATGTGGCTTGTCGTGCTCACCGGTTTCCTCTCTGTCATAGGCGTGCTTGCCTCGTGGAATGCAATCGAGAAGCGTACCAAGGAATTTTATTTCCTGTTCTTGATCCAGCAGACGGCGATCATCGGTGTCTTCGTCGCCCTCGACATGTTCCTGTATTACGCTTTCTGGGAGCTGTCGCTGGTCCCGATGGCTATCCTCATTGCCATTTTTGGTCGCGAGCGGGCATCGAGGACTGCGCTCAAATTCTTCAGCTACACCTTTATCCCTTCGGCTCTGTTCCTCGTCGCGATCTTATGGCTCTACGCGAAAACGGGCACCTTTGACTTTGTCGAGATGAAGAGCTTTCTGACCAACAACAGCTCTCTCTTCTCGGCGCAGGCTCTGTGGTGGGTGGCGCTCGCATTTCTCGTCGCCTTCGCTGTCAAAGTCCCCGTTTTTCCGCTCCATGGCTGGCTCAGCGACACCATCTACGAGGCTCCGGTAGCCATGGCGATGGTCGTGGCCGGCAAGCTTGGACTCTATTCGATCCTCCGCTTCTTTATCGGGCTCTTCCCCGCCCAGGCGCATATCTTTGCCCCACTCATGATCGCGCTTGCAGTGATCGGCATTCTTTATGGCGCGTGCGTTGCGCTTGTGCAGACTGATGTAAGGCGGCTGGTGGCCTACTCGATGTTGAGCGCACTCAGTTTCTGTACGCTGGGTATCTTCTGTTTCACGCTGACCGGACTGGACGGTGCGGTTTACCAGATTATTAATGAAGGGCTCTCGGGCAGCGCGATTCTCATCCTCGTAGCTTTCCTGTATGAGCGATACAGCACCTACGAGATAAAGCAATATGGCGGCCTTGCAGCGCGTCTTCCGAACATGGCAACCTTCTATGTCATTACGACGCTCTCCCTCGTCGGTCTGCCTATCCTTAACGGCTTTGTGGGCGAGTTCCTCATTCTCAGTGGAAGCTTTGGTGCTCACCGGGGATGGGTTGCGTTTGCCACTCTTGGCGTCATCCTCTCGGCCACGTACATGCTGTGGATGATTCAGCGGATCTTTTATGGACCCAGGTCTTCGCTCGTCACTTCCAGCGTTGCGCCTGACGTGTTGCCACGCGAGTATCTCGCTTTAGTCCCCATGGTTCTTATCATGCTGGCGATGGGCGTTGCTTCGCCCTACTGGATGCGTGCGATCGACGATGGGATCAGGAGTCTCCCCACCTCGGTGGCCAATTCAGTGCCAAACACTGTGACAAATACGGTACTGGCGGAGAAGCGATGAACACTCCTGCCATCCTTCGCATTCTCCCTGAAGTTATCCTCGCCGTTACAGGCGTGCTCATCATGCTGATCGAGCCGGTCCTTCCTCCGGCGGCGAACCGCAAATCAATGGGCTGGCTTGCCGTTGTCGGCGTTCTGGCGGCGCTGGCGGCCAGCGTCTACCAGTATCAGCTTCCACCCGGCACCGCTTTCTCCGGCTTCATCGAGACGACAGCCTTCAGTGTCTTCTTTCACATTCTCATCTGCGGAATTGTCCTTGTATCACTGCTTATCGCAATCGACGCTACGCCCGAGTCTACGACCGGCCTGGGCGAATACTTCGCGCTGGCCTGCTTCGGCGCTCTGGGAATGCTCCTGATGACCAGCTCCGACGAGCTGCTGCTGGTCTTTATTTCGCTGGAAATCTCGTCGATTTCAACCTATATTCTGGCTGGCTTCCGCCGTAACAGCGCCAAGGGGCCGGAAGCGGCGATCAAATACTTCCTCCTCGGCTCCTTCGCCACGGCATTCTTCCTTTACGGGATCGCGCTGATCTTCGGTGCAACCGGGACAACGACGGTCTACGACGTCGCGGCCAGGCTCGGATCCAGCCCGACTCCCATGCTCGCCGTCGTCGGCCTCGGCATGATTCTCGTCGGCCTTGCCTTCAAAGTTTCCGCAGCACCCTTCCAGGTCTGGACACCCGATGTTTACGAGGGCGCGTCCTCGCCTGTCGTCGCTCTCATGTCCACCGCACCCAAGGCTGCGGCCTTCGCTGTACTTCTGCGGATTCTCTATGGGGCCCTGCCGGCGCTGCATGCCCATTGGGTGCCGATCGTGTGGTGGCTGGCCGTCCTCTCAATGTGCGTAGGGAATCTCGGCGCGTTGAGGCAAAAAAACATCAAGCGGCTGCTGGCCTACTCCTCTATCGCTCACGCCGGATACATCCTCGCTGCCTTCGTTACCCTCTCCGCCGACGGAATCGCCGCAGCCAGCTTCTACACCGTCACCTATGCCGCCATGAATGTCGGCATTTTCGCTGTCGTCAGCCATGCGGGCGGATTCGACGATCGGCTCACCCTCATTGATGACTATCGCGGCCTTGCCTACCGCTCGCCCCTGCTCGGCGGCGCCATGGCTTTCTTCCTCATCTCGCTTATCGGAATCCCCTTCACCGGCGGCTTCTTCGGAAAGTTCTATGTCTTCTCCGCCGTCCTCCATTCGGGGTTCATCTGGCTCGGAGTCATCGGTCTCGTCAATAGCGGCATCGCGGCCTTTTACTACCTGCGCGTTGCTACAGCCATTTATTCAAAAGCACCTGATTCGTCTCTGATCGCGTCTGTTCCTCGCGCCTCCACATCGCTGCTTTTTGCCCTGCTCCTCACAGTCGCGGCTACACTCATCCTGGGTATTGTCCCGGGTAGAGTTCTCACCAAAGCCATCGCCGGAGCGGACAACCTAGCCAACCCTCCAGCGTCGCAGGCAACCACCGCAAAGCGCTGAAGCCTCACCTCTTGTAGATCACCAACTCTGTTATTCGACGTTGAAAGACAGCCGTTCTGCAGCGATGCCGCGGTAACTATCTAAAAGCAGTTGCGGGAAGTTCAGTAGAATCCTATAAACACGAAGGCCTCCATCCCGGAGGCCTTCGTAGTTACGAAACCGGAGCTGCGCTTACTTCACCTTGAGGAAGATGATGACGAGTGTGAAGAGCGTGAGTGACTCGATCAGCGCCAGGCCGAGGATGAGCAGAATCTGAATACCTGCCCGGGCTCCTGGGTTGCGAGCCAGCGCCTCGACGGCCGACGCCGTCGCCTTGCCCTGGCCAAGACCGCAAAGCCCTGCGGCAATCGCCATACCGATACCGGCACCGATCGGCACCAAGCTGGCGGACCCGCCTCCGCCTGCATCTGCGAACGCCGGCATGGCCATAAACAGCACCGCCAGCGTCATGAATACGTACTGAAGTTTGCGCATTTCTCTCTCCTGCTTCCCTTATGAATTGCCGTCAGTGGGTGGTTGAGGCTCACCATGCTGGCCCCCTCACGCTCACGGCGCAGGCTGCGGCGGCGGAAGCGCTCCGCCGAGCCGGAAACTCAAGAACTCAGTGCTCGTGCGCGACCGCCAGCGACAGATAAATCAGCGTGAGCAGCATGAATACATATGCCTGAATGATGGCGACGAAAAAGTGCAGGCCCAGGAAAATCACCGGGACACCCACGGGAATCATCGAGAAAAAGACCAGCGTCAGCAGATCGCTCGCAAACATATTCGCGTAAAGACGAATAGTCAGTGACATCACGCGAGCCAGGTTGGAAATGATCTCGATCGGACCAATCAACCAGGATATCGCCCACATCGGCCCAAGAAATGTCTTGATGTAGCCGATGACTCCGTTGGCGCGCAGACCCTGCCAGTTGTAATAGAAAAAGGTGGGAATTGCGATGCCGAGAGGGATCGCAGGCTCCGCCGTCGGCGTATCCAGCCCGGGAAGCAGCCCGATCAGGTTACAGCTCAGGACGAAAATCACGATCATGGTGGCGTAGGGTACAAAAGGTTCGAATCCATGGCCGATAATCGCGTCCGCCTGATCGCTGACAAATTCATGCACGACCTCGGCGAGATTCTGCGCGGTTCCAGGCTTCTCCACATTGAGCGTGAGGCGCGTAACGATGAAAAATAGTATGAGCGCCGCCACGACGATCAGTTCGAGCGTCAGCGCATCATTAATTGGCGCAGACGGGCGTGCAACGTGGATGCCCAGCTTCGTGAGCAGCGCCGTGAGTGGCCCGGCGAAGATGTGGTTCAGCAGTCGCGTCAGCGAGGCGATTAGCTCGTGCATGATTCCGGAGATTCCTTGATTTGCTTCTCAGGAGCGAGACTGACGCGCGACTTCGACCAGCAGGGCTACTGCCACCAGCCCCAGACCTGCCACAAGCGCGTAATACGGTCCTCTGAAACACCTTAGACTAACATAGATGATCGCCGCAGCGAACCCCAGCCGCAGGAAAAACATCGTCAAAACCCAGCCCGTCGACCGCGGCGTCTTCTGATTATCCAGCTTCGCGTTCATCAACTCGATCAGCTGCTGCCACTCGTAGAGTCCTGTCGCCGAGACGAGTGCCCCGGCCAGCAAAAGCACTCCGGACTGCCAGCCCGTTAGAAAGTTGAGCAATCCAAAGCCGAAGACCGCCAGCGCCACGGTGATTTTCAGTGCCCGCCGCAGCGTGGCTTTCAGGTCGGCATCGGAAAAATTCAACAGCGGACTCGTTCCGTTCATTTCTTCTCAATGCCGGCGCGCAGCGCCTGGCGCACGACCTCAACCAGCCCCGCCACTGAGCCGAAGAGGAGCCCGACGATATAAATCCAGTTCGTGTGCAGCCACTTGTCGAGCAGCGCGCCCGCTCCCCAGCCAATCAGCACCGCTGCCGGCAGCACGAAGGCGAGTTGCAGCAGACTTTCTGCCTTCACCAGCGTATCCATGGCGCCGCCGCTTCGCCGTTTGCTGCGCTCGGGATTCTGATTCGGTGCATTCATTCCTTGCCTGTTATACATCAGCGCGGGCTGCGCATGCCCATTCGAAAGCTATACTGGCAGGAGCATTTTCATTCAAGGAAACCCAGTGTTCGAGTCAGACTTCGAGCGAAACCTCTTCGCTCTCCGCCAGGAAAAATTAAAGCAGATTGAGGTTCTCGGCCAGCCCGCGTATCCCAATTCGTTTTCCGCGACGCATTCCATCGCCGATATTCGCGGCGTATACGGCAATGCCACGGCCGAACAGCTTGAATCTGAACGCGTGAACGTCACGATTGCCGGCCGCATCATGGCCATCAGCCTGCAGGGCAAGGCGGGATTCGCGCGGCTCCAGCAGAACGGCGAGCGTCTGCAAATATACGTTCGGAAAGACGCAGTCGGCGACGAGGCCTTCGAGCTCTACAGGCTTCTCGATCTTGGCGACCACATTGGAGTCTCCGGCTATCTCTTCCGCACACGCACCGGCGAGCTCACCGTGCACGTCGAGACCATCACCTTCCTCGCCAAGGCCATGCTCGCCCTACCCGATAAGTATCACGGCCTCGCTGATGTCGAGCTGCGCTATCGCCAACGCTATGTCGATCTCTTCATGAACACACTGCTCAACGAAGGCACGCCCGCAGAGATCACATGTGCGCGAGGTCTTCGTAAAGCGCGCTAAAGATTCTGTCTGCGTTGCGGAGATTCTTCGACTCACCGCGGCTACATCGAAGTCGAAACCCCGATGATGCAGCCCATCGCCGGAGGCGCAGCCGCCAAGCCGTTCAGCACGCATCACAATGCGCTCGACCTCGATCTTTTTCTGCGCATCGCACCGGAACTTTATCTCAAGCGCCTTGTGGTCGGCGGCATCGATCGCGTCTACGAGATCAATCGCAACTTCCGCAATGAAGGCATCTCAACGCAGCACAACCCTGAGTTCACGATGCTCGAGTTCTACCAGGCCTACGCGAACTACTGGGACCTGATGGACCTGACCGAAGAGTGCATCAAGTTCGTCGCGCAGGAAGTGAACGGCACGATGATCGCGCACTTCAACGGGAATGAGATCGATTTGTCGAAGTGGCGACGCTATTCGATGCGGGAGGCGATCATCAAGTTTTGGCCTGAAGAATCGGTGGCCTACAACCATCGCTGTCAACGTTTTGATGATCGAAGATCGTTTCATCGCATTTCTAGACAATGCGCAACAGCTCATTGCGTGAGAGTTCACTTCGACCGATTCAGACTCGGAGGGATGTCACCGACGCGTGCTGTCTTGGGAGCAGATGTGAGCTCGTTCGCAGACTTCAACGAGGTCGTATGGCGGAAGGAATCACGTGACGCGCTTTAGGGCGCAATCGTCGCAATGCTTTTCGAGACCATCGCCGAACCCCATCTCATCCAGCCCACCATCATCTACGACTTCCCTCTCGCGGTCTCGCCGCTCTCCAAACAAAAGCCCGACGAGCCGGACTGGGTCGAGCGCTTCGAGTTCTACATCGGAGGATTCGAGGTCGGCAACGCCTTCAGCGAGCTCAACGATCCTGAAGAGCAGAGGAAAAGATTCGAGCAGCAGATCGCGCAGCGCGAGCGCGGAGACGATGAAGCCCACCAGATGGACGAGGACTACGTCCGCGCCCTCGCCTATGGCCTGCCGCCCACCGGAGGAGAAGGTATCGGCGTGGATCGCCTCACCATGATCCTCACCGGCGCCAGTTCCATTCGCGACGTGATTCTCTTTCCCTTATTGCGCCCACGAAGAGCCACGCAGGAATCTGAGGAATAGGCATTACTCTTGTCTTCCTGCGCGCCTCAAGATGACAGGTCATCAAGAAAATCGCCCTATTCCCCCAGCAACAATCTCTGCGTGGAAATCGCGCGTCCCGTCCTGCCATCGCAGCTGATCAGAGTCGCCGCCATCCGAGGATCGCCTTTGGCGGCCTCGAATTTTCCCGGCATATTTGACAAGAAGCGTTGCAGCACCAGCTCCTTCTCGACGCCGATCACGCTGTCGTAGGGTCCGCTCATGCCCACATCTGTCTGATATGCAGTGCCGCCAGGAAGCACGCGATCATCGGCTGTCGGCACATGTGTATGCGTGCCCAGCACCGCGGTCACGCGGCCGTCGAGATACCAGCCCAGCGCCATCTTTTCTGAAGTTGCTTCAGCATGAATATCGACAAGTATGACTTTTGCTTTGATCTTCTTGAGCACCGTATCGGCGGTGCGAAACGGATCGTCACTCGATCCCATAAACACACGCCCCTGCAGATTGATCACCGCATACGTCTGCCCGCTCGGTAACACACCTTCATAAAAGCCGTATCCTGGGGTCCCTGCGACAAAATTCGCCGGGCGTATCAGACGCCGCGGGCGTTCATCGCTATCTTCCGGGACAGACTGCATGTATTCGATGATCTCGCGCTTGTCCCACACATGATTTCCTGTAGTCAGTACATGCGCCCCCAGGTCAAAGAGGTCATCAGCAATTGCCGGAGTAATGCCGAATCCGCCCGCTGCATTTTCCGCGTTGATCACGAGCAGATCCACCCCGCGCTCAGCAACTACATGCGGCAGATGCTCCCGCACGATACGGCGCCCGGCACTGCCGAAAATGTCGCCAACAAAAAGAATCTGCAAAATCTATTCATCTCCTGTATCCAGATGCGAATCTTCGATGCTATACCGTTTTTCGTCGTAACGTCGCAGCCACGATCACGAATTGCCGAACGCTATCGCAAAGTTTCCGCATAGGGATCGGCAAAACCTGTGTTAGCGTGGCATCATGGCCATCAATACCCGATTCGCTACCGGCGTCCACGCCCTCGTCTTGCTCGCTGCCGAACCGGATGTACTGCAGACCTCAGAGGACGTTGCTCGCAAGCTAAACACTAACCCCGTAGTTATCCGTCGCGTCTTCTCACTGTTACAGCACGCGGAGTTAGTTGAGAGCCAAAAAGGCCCGAACGGCGGCTCGAAACTTGCACGTCCCGCAAAAGAAATCACACTGAGCGATATTCATCGCGCCCTCAACACCGGAGGCATCCTTCATGGAGCATCATTCTCCGGCGCACAGTCTAAAGTAAGCTCCGCGCTCGACCAGGTATTCTCTGATGTCGCCCGCGCTGTCGAAAAAGAACTGGACCAGACCACCCTGAGCCAACTGGTAAAAAAAGTCAGCAAGAAACCCAAGCACTAAGTCACCAGTCCTCAGATCAGTACATATCAGTTTTCGCTCACTCCCACTTATCCGGGAACCCGCACACTCGCGCCCTGCCAGCGGCGCAGCAGCAGAGACGCGATCACAATCAACGCCAGCGTAAGTCCGATCCAAAGACCTGAAAGGCCCCACTTAAACCGAAAGCATATCAGCGCGCCCAGAGGCAGCCCGAAGAGCCAGTATCCGGCAAAATTCGTCAGCATCGGGAATCGCGTATCGCCCAGCCCGCGCAGCGCACCCGTCGCAACAGTCTGGCAGCCATCAAATATCTGGAACGCACCGACGAGCGTCAGAATGCGCACGCCCATTGCCAGAATCCGCGGATCGCGGCTGTATATTTCGATGATCGGCCTCGGAATCAGCAAAAATGCAAGCGCAGCAAAGGCCATAAAGCCCACTCCAAGCCCGATGGCCATCCAGCCAGCTCTTCTGGCTCGCGCCCGATTTCCTGCCCCGATTGCGTGGCCTACTGCAACCGCCGCCGCAGCGGAAATTCCCAGCGGAACCATAAACGTGTAGGCCGCGCAGCTCAGCGCAATCTCGTGAGTCGCCAGAGCGACCGGATTGAGATGCGACGCCATGATGGTCACCGCTCCAAAGGCTGCAATTTCGAGCACCACCTGAAAGGCCGCGGGGACGCCCAGGTTGAGCAGCACGCGAATCCGCGCCCAGTCCGGACCAGGCCAGTGCGCAAATAGAGGGTGCCCTCGTCCACGCTCATGCCGCCATGCGAAGTACACCAGCGCCGCCGCCATGTATATCCGTGAGACCACAGTCGAAATAGCTGACCCGCTTACCCCCAACGCCGGCATCCCGAGCTTTCCGTAGATGAAGATCCAGTTGCCGGCAAGATTCACAAGGTTCGCCGAGATGAGCGCGAAGGTCACCGGGCGTACCAGCCCTACGCCCTGGAGGTAACGCCGAAAGCCGCCGTACACCAGTAGCGGTAGCGTGCCCCAATTCAGAATGCTGACATAGGATCGCGTGTAGCTGCCGACCAGCGGATCGACTCCGCGCGCGGTGAACAGCGGCTGCGCCACGACGATGAACAACATCAGGACCGGAGTAAAGGCCAGCGCGAGATACATCGCCTGGGCCAGCCAGCGGTGGCAGTTGTCATAATCCTTCGCTCCCCATGCCCGGGACACCATTGTGTCCAGGCCCAGGAGCAGCCCGATGCCGAAGAGAGACGGCGCGTAGTAGATCGCGTTACCCAGTCCTACGGCGCCGATCGCGGCCGGGCCCAGTTTGCCGACCATGATCACATCCACGACTGTCATGGTCATCCAGCCGATCTCCGACAGCGCTACGGGAATCGCCAACCCGAGCAGGGCGCGCAGTTCCGCGCCAAGATCGACGCGGCCATCGTGCTCATCGAAAACATGGGTGTCGGGATGTGTCTCCGGTACCTGCATTGCTCAGGCCGAACTGCGCCAAGTTCTCCGATTGTACCTGCAACCTCAGCGGGTCTTGAGCGGAGCAACGCCTGTGTTAAATTCGAGATAGCTGTTGCTGGAGAGATGGCCGAGTGGCTGAAGGCGCACGCTTGGAAAGCGTGTTTAGGGGAAACTCTAACGTGGGTTCGAATCCCACTCTCTCCGCCAGACTTATCTAGCCCTAAGCCATCCGAAGATATCCAACAATAAATCGAATAAGTTGGGGGCTGATCCGTGGGCATGGGTGATCTGTGGGCATCTGTGCTCTACCCCCCTCCCCCTCCCCCTTAAACGGCACTTTTCGTGTATGTGATGGATTTCAGGCCGCTTCGATTTGGGTTCGCCCAGTAATTGACAGAAAATATGGGAGTTGCCGCAACTCTCAATTCGTCAACGATATGCCAGAACTCATACAAAACACGCCACTTATAGATATTTAATCCGTAATCCATTGATTCCATATGCTGTTGCTACGACTTTCCCAAAAATGGAACGGCCCGGCTGCGATGGCAGTCCGGGCCTTTTTGTCTCTCTATTTCTATTCTAGCGGGTTTGGGGAATTTCTCCGCCAACATACCCACGTCCGAAAATCCGGACATGGGGCACCGCCCCTCACGGGGCAAAGTAGCTGGAGATGTCGAGGATGAGGTTGGTGGGGTTGGAGCCGTACGCGTCGATCTTGCCGTTGTTCGTCGGCACGATCGCCATGTTCGAGGTGATGGCTCCGTCCAGGGCATTCAAGGTCGAGACGAAGGGTTGCGCTTCTCCGTTGGGCCACAGCGTCAGGTAGTCTAACGAGCCCGAAGGTACAACCGTCGCGTTCAGCACGTACGCCTGAGCAGTTGACGGCGGGGCACACCCGCTGCCCTCGGCGTTCACGGTCAGGGTGTTGCTGAAGGCATTCGGTCGCGTGTCGATCACGCGGCAGGGCGCGACCGTGTAGAGCGACAGGCCGCCCGTGCCCGGAGGCGCGAAGTAGCCGTTGATGTCCAGGATCACTTCGGCAGCATCGGAGACGAAGATGGACACCTCTCCGTTCGTGCCCGCCGGCACAATGGCCGCATTGGCCACCACCGCTCCGGATAGTGCGTTCAATGTCGAGACAAAGGGTTGGGCTCTCCCCCGTGGGCCACGCGGTCAGGTAATCCAGCGTGGTGTGCGGAATGGCGGTGACGTTCAGCGAATAGGCCTTGGCCGTCGCAGGAATGCCGCAACTGCTGGACTGCACCGGAAAAGCCCGGCTGCCGGCTGCGGAGATCGAAGGTCCTCCCAGCGGCCCAGCCGGCCATTCAGTATCGACGACCCGGCAGGGAGTAAGCGGGTAGAAGGCCAGCGCCGAGGCCGTGCCTGCAGGCACGAAGTAGCCGTCGATATCGAGGACGACCTGCGTGGGATCGGTGACGAAGACACTGACTCCGCCGTTGATGCCAGCCGGGATGATGGCAGCATTGGCCTTGACCCGGCCGTCGGAGTTAAGAGTCGAGACGTAGGGCTGGCTCTCTCCGGATGGCCACAGCGTCAGGTAGCCCAGATTGCCGCCGGGCACGACGGTGACGTTGAGCGAGTAGGCGATCGCCGTTGCCGGAATTCCGCAGGAACTCTTCGGGATGTCGAATTCGCGGCTCTGCCCGGCGGCCATTTCAGGGCCGCCGAAGGCGCCGGTCGGGTAGCGGGTGTCGGCGATGCGGCATGGGGTGACGGGGACGAACTGAAGAGGCGCCGTGACCTTATAAGCGGCCGAAGTGGGATCGCTGGACACACCAGCGGCTGCGGCGATCGCCTGAATTGTTTCGTTGGAGGAGACCGGGATGGGGGCCGTATAGGGAATGGATGAGGTGGTTGGAGTAGTTCCATCGGTTGTGTAGTAGATGAGGGCCCCCGAAGTTGTGTCGCTGATGGTTACGGATTGGACACTCGAGTAGGTATCCGGCGATGGTGAGAAGGACGGAGGGGGTGGCGGTGGCTGGTTGATGGTGTAGGTAGCGCTGGCCACGGCGCTCGTTGTATAGCCGCTGGCCGCGGCAATAGCGTTGATCGTCTCCGTACTGCTAACGGTAATCGGCTCGGTATACTTGGTCGACGAGGTTGTCGGAGTCGAACTGCCGATGGTGTAGTAGATCACCGCGCCGGTCGTCGAGTCGCTGATGGTTACCGTCTGCGCCGAGGTATAGGTTCCGGCGGCGGGTAAGAAGGCCGGCGGTGTCGCTGCCGATTCCGTAAGGATGGTTTACCCTTGCACCAGCGTGCCTGCTCACGCTGGCCGCGTTGGGATTACCCCACTGCAACTTGACCGTTAAGCCCGTAACGATCGTCACTCATTCCGGTATCGATGTAGCTCAGGCCTGTACCTCCAAACGTACACCGAGTTCGGGACCGTCGCCGCCGTATCCTGACGACCCGATGACGTATGTTCGGGATCAGAGTGCTGGTGGTGTAGCTGGCGTGGCCGGAGCTGTCTAGCGATTTCGCCGCCCCGACGACCGCGCGTCAATTTCGCTGCTCGAAGTAGGTTATCCCGGTGCCGGTGGTGATGTGTCCGTGCCTATGAGGTTAAGGTTCTACATCGCCGGTTATAGATCACGTCCCGGTTGCGCCCCTCTATGCTGAAGGTCACTGTTCCCGTGCGGATTGCCCGTCGGAGGTGATTAGAGGGTAAGTGAGTCTGCGATTCTGCGATTCTGCGTGAGGAGCGTGTAGGTTGATCCGTAGAGTAAACCTACCTTGGCGAATGCACTGTCGTTTTCGTCGGTATCCGACACATACAGGATTGCCGATACGCGTTCAGTAACGAAAGACTTCCCGCACGATGGCGATGCTGGAGCCATAGTCGCTAGCGGATATTGCTGACCGCTGGGTCCGCTTCCTCCGAGATAAGTCGAGAACATGCAGCTCTCCTGTCGAACTCAACTCAGTGACGAAGGCGTTCGCAGCATGCAAAACCAGGGTTGTAGTGTCGCGCGCATGGTTGTTCGCTCTGGGAAGCGTTCGGGTTACCGGAAAGTCGATTCCGTAGGTCGTTCCCGTAACATAAACGTTGCCGCTGGCATCCAAGCGCCATTTCTCCTGACTCAGGATGAGGAGATGAGGGCCGATGTCGTCGGCCGGCATAGGCGATTTCCCCTCTGCTGCTCCCTACATAGGTCGAGAAGATCAGGCACTCCAGCGTCAGATTCAGCTTAGTCACGAAGCACGTTGGTGTGAATGCAGGCATCAGATTGGCCTAACTTCGCAGTGGATGCGGTGAGCCCGGAAAATCCGCATGAACCTACGCCGCCATTGTTAGTACCTGCCACTAAATGGATGATGCCGCCAGTGTCCACTTCACGAACGCGACATTGCCCCGGTTCGCCAATAAAGATGTCTCCGCTGGAATCGAGTGCTATGCCCGCGGGAGAGAGAAACGCTTGTGTAGTCGGACATCCATCGCCTAGATTGTCAGATGCTATCCCGTTTCCTCCTGCGAAAACGGTGGAGATGATGCCGGTCGAGGCGTCGATCGAGCGGGGCCGGTACGTAGGCATCACCGGGCTTCACCGCGACCTGGCATTATCACCGTATCTCGTTCCGCCCAGATTGTCGAATATCACTGTGTTCCCGCCGGATCGAGCTGTGACAAGACCAGTTAGAGTATTGGATAGACCGCGTCTGTTGCCTGGCAGCCGTCGCCTGTTGTCGGAAGTCTGGGACCCCGTCCGGCACATAGGCGCTCCGGCCGAGTCGACGAAGATGGTGAAGATTGTCGCCCGTATTGGCCGTCGTCCAACCTTCCGCGAAAGTAGTCGGTAGATGAGATTGGAACCGGCTGGTTCAGTTGGTGACAAATGATAGTGTCTGGCTCCGACAATCTTCCCCGGCAGCGAGTTTGAAAAGTGCCGCTGGTGACGGGAAGTCAATGACCGACGTCTTCCAGTCACGTACCCATTGTCCGCCTTATCGACCGCAATTGCCGATCCCGCCGCCTGTCGCTGCTGTTGCCGGCTCCACCCAGTAAGGTGGAATAGGCCAGCGTGGTCGATGATAGCGGCCAGGCGGGGTCATGCTGCCGAGACTCAATGTAGAGTTCTTCGCAAGCAGCTGAAACGGCCTTCGACCGGCTGACGACCAATCGGAGTCTCCTGGTAGATGACTGGCTTATCGAAGACAATCTGTGATGGCCAGCTGCCATGATCAGATTTCCGTCCGCGTCCAGCTTCATTCGTTTTGTTCCGTCGAAGCGGAAGTGGATGGATCCGGGATCGGCTCCGGGCGCAACGACGAAGTCGTATTCCAGCTGGCGCTGATTGCCGTAATTGACAAGGTCCACCCCGGATAGACGCCCGTATACTTTACCCTGCCGTAGGTCGGTACGTTCGCGCGCCATTTGGCCGGATCGTTGCCGATAAAGTAGTTCGCCGTGCCGGGTAATTGATCCGCTCCCGCGACCTTTAGACCAGGGATGCCCCGGCCAGTCGCATCCGCACGCACGTCAGTCCTCTCCTGTTTTCCAAGGCCTGCGGCCCATTTCCGATCGAGGCCTTTTCGACGCGCTTATGGTCGTGTGTATCGCCCTCTAGTAAGGGCAAGAACTGCGGCCGAGTCTGTCAAAAAGAGCGAATAGCCGTGGCCGCGAGAGAAAGCGCACCCGCGGATCCGTCTGACCCTTGATTGGCCTCGAAGCTCAACGGCAGTTTGCCGTAGTTCTCCGCCAAAGCCGCTTTGTTCGCAGATGATGGCGCTGGGCTGTTTTGGCCGAAGGCGGGAAAGGCGCAGGCTAGGAACAGGGCAAGCAATGTGGCAAGGCGAATAGCTGGGGCATACAAGAACTCCGTTCGTGAAACGTAATCCGACACAAGTCGTGGACGATGTCTCGCGACATCGCTTGAAACGAAGGGGAGTCTTGAAAAAAGCCGTTGGGGGTGTTTTGCTGGCCTGGGCCGTCCGCGTCTTTGGCTTTCACTCAAGAACTGCGGAAAGGAGGAAGAAAAACCGTCACGCAGGTCGTCCTACAGATCAGGTTTGAGAACAACACTTTACCGGAGCCGCGCAATAATGTGCATGGGCAGACTCACCGGTCCGAAACATCGCGATCACATCTCAATCGTGAGGTGCTTCGAAGATGCAGCGGCATTACGCGGAGAATCAGCCCGGTCTTTCTCCGAGCCGACAATGTCGGCAACTACCGGCGCAACACGAGAGAACTCGCTAACGATGCTGAACGAGCCAAGTAAGATCTTCATCTCTTAGCTCCAGTGTTTGGCTTCTGCTAATAGCTGCGAACAATCCGGCTGGAAATCGTCACCTTAGATCTTTAGAACTGGTTGCAATACCTTTACCCGGTTGATATGATTCGGCATTCCCCCGGCTTTCTTTGTTTGTCCCAATCAGAAGCGCAGTAATGTCTTCCGTTTATCGCCGTATATCTAAAAACTGCGCAAAACCACGCTGAGAACCGTCTTGTCTTATCAAGATCAGAGAGATGGCCGTTCCGAATCGGCTCCCAAAGGCTCGAGTGCTGAAGAGCGCCGGGCTCTTGACGACATATTCAGCCTGGTTTACGAAGAACTGCGGCGGCTGGCCTCCTCCATCCGGCGAAGAGAGCCGAACATCACTATCACTTCAACCGCGCTTGTCCATGAAGCATGGATGAAGCTGAAGGACTCCCCGCGATTGGCCGCGACATCGGTTCCACACTTCAAGGCGATTGCAGCGAGGGCGATACGACAGGTCCTGGTGGACGAGGCTCGGCGAAGACACGCTCGGAAGCGGGGCGGCCTTGGGACTGTCTTTGTTACGCTGGATGATTCGGCGGAGAAGATCGCTTCCTGCGATGAGGAGTTGCTCGCACTGGAAGAGGCTCTGAAGCAACTCGCTCAGATGAATATGCGGCAGTCTCAGATGGTCGAATGCCGATTCTTTGGAGGCCTGAACGTCGCAGAGACGGCCGAATTCCTCGGCGTCTCCGAATCCGCGGTTGAGCGCGACTGGCGGGCGGCGAAAGCGTGGCTGGCGGGCAGAATTCGCGCGGATCTAGGTTGATGACCGATGGATACCGCGCGTTGGGAAAAAATCCAGGCAATCTTTCATGAAGCTGCGAATCTCCCCGATGCGGCGCGGCAAGCCTATTTGCAGGAGGCGTGCGGCGACGACACGGCAATCAAGGCCGAAGTGCTGGCCATGCTGGCTGCGGATAGCGGGAATGGATCGATATTGGATCGCGGCTTGCCCGAAGTTGCTTTCAAGATGCTCGTAGAACCGATGGAGCCGGTTTCGCCGCAGGAATTCGGCCCTTACCGCCTGATCAGGATTCTCGGCGAGGGCGGCATGGGCGTAGTGTGGCTCGCCGAACGCGCGGATGCCGGCAATCGCGTCGCGATAAAGTTCCTTCCTCACGCCGGACTGTCGCCGGCACGCCGGGATCGTTTCACAGCCGAGATTAAGACGCTGGCCAAGCTGAATCACCCGTACATAGCGCGACTTTACGATGCCGGGACCCTGGACAACAGTACTCCGTGGTTTGTAATGGAGTATGTCGACGGTGTGCGCTTTACGGAGTATTGCCGCCAGCCAGGCCATACGGTAGAAGAGCAGCTCCGGCTCTTTCGTTCGGTTTGTGAGGCAGTGCAGTATGCGCACGGACAGGAAATCATTCATCGCGACCTCAAGCCTTCGAACATACTGGTGGAGAAAGACGGAACGCCGCGTCTGCTCGATTTCGGCATTGCAAGGGAATTGCAGAGCCTGGATCAGCCGACGGACCAGACCAGACCTGGCCTGCGGTTCATGTCTCCCGACTACGCCGCACCCGAGTGGGTGCGCGACGGGGTCGTCGGGTTCTACACGGATGTTTATTCGCTGGGAGTGATGTTTTATGAAATGCTGGCGGGCCGGCTTCCCTATGCGGGATCGAAGCCATTAGCGGACGAGAATCACGGAGGCCTCGCCGGACGAGAGCCTGAGAGGCCTTCGGCAGTGGCTGCTCGACTCGCGGACGGACAAACGGGAAGCACGCGACCTTCGCCGCTCAGCAAGGCCGAATGGGCCGATCTCGATGTGCTTTGCCTCAAAGCAATGCATGAGGATGCACGCCAGCGGTACCAGTCGGTTGAGGCGTTGATACGGGACATCGATCACTATCTGAAGCATGAGCCTCTCGAAGCGCGTCCGGATACTTTTCATTATCGTCTGCGCAAATTCCTCAGGCGGAATCGACGCCCTGTCCTCGCTGCTGCTGCAGTCCTCGCGCTGGTTGCGGGCCTTGTCATCTTCTTTACGCTGCGTCTGGAGAGGGCGCGCAACGCTCAATTGGCGGAAGCAGTTCGCACGCAGCGCATTCAGCGTTTCATGTTGAATCTGCTCGGAGATTCAGACCGGGAATCGGCGCCCTCCGGTGATCTGCGTGTGGTCTCGCTGCTGGATCGCGGCGTCAAGGAGGCCGACTCCCTGAGTTCCGACCCTGAGACACAAGTCGAGCTATACGAGAGCCTCGGAACTATGTACGACAAGTTGGGAAAGTTTCAAAAAGCCGATGCGCTTCTCTCTGCCGCGCTCGAAAAGTCAAAGACTGCCCTTGGACCGGAGAATCCCAAGGTGGCTGAGTTGCTGGTCGAGATGGGCGGTCTTCGCGGAGATCAGGGGCAGCTCAAAGCCGCCGAGCAGCTCGTGACCGAGGGTATTAATCTTGCCAGCCGCAAGCTCCCTGCTGACGATCCTGTGCTGCTGCAGGATAAGGCGATCCTGGGGCGCGTGCTGGTGCAAGCCGGCGAGTACGACAAGGCGATCGCCATATCGCAGCCCATCGCCCAGCACCAGCCTCGGGGAGAGCAGGAAGCCTATGCTGTCAGGGACAGTTTAGCCACGCTAGAGGTCGCCGAGCTCTATACACAGCACTATGACGTCGCGGAGTCAGACGGCCGCAAAGCCATTGCCATGGACCGGCAACTGCTCGGCGCATCCCATCCGCAGACCGGGTTTGACTTAATGAACCTCGGATCGATTCAATTAAGCGAACTCGAGTATTCCGAGGCGGAGAAGAACTATCGCGACGCGATAGAGATCCTGAAGAACTGGTATGGACCAGACCACCCCGATGTGGCCAGTTCCATGAGCATTCTCGCTCGCGCCCTTGTAGCAGAAGGCAAGTACGCGGAGGCTGAGCCTGTGCTGGAGCAAGCGCTCAAAATCCAGGAGTTGAATTATGGCAAGGTGCACGAGCGGATAGCCTTTACCCTCGACGCGCTCGGCAAAATCGCTGTGAAACGCGGTGATCTTCCGGCTGCGGAAGCCGACTTCACCCGCGCATTCGAAATCAACCGGACCCTGTTTGGAGAACGAAAACTTTCAAACTGCCGTCATCCGAGGCCGATCTCGGTGATGTTTACACGAAGGAATCACGCTACGAACTTGCCGAAAGCACCCTTCAGGACTCAGTTCACGCGCTTGAGGCCCTTCCACCCGGCAACCAGTACATTGGCATGGCACAGGCCCGTCTGGGACGCGCTCTGCTTTACCACAAACAGTACAACGACGCCGAGAAAGAGCTTCTCGGCGCGTATGAGTCCATGGGAAAACAGCGTAAGGTATCTCCGGAGCTCTTTCGGGAGGTGCGCGAGGATCTCGTCTCGGTGTATGAAGCCTTAAACCAACCAGAGAACGCAAAGAAATTTCGGACCGAACTTACCAGCGCCAATACTTCAGACGCAAAGGTTGCAAGTCCGAAGTAATGCGTAGACAACCCCGTCATTGATCAGCCCCTTTCGCCCCTGGTGAATCGTCTGTCAAATGAACGGCGTCCGACCCCGGACACTCTTGGCAGTTTATGACGGTGCCTTGAGTTGGAACGCCGGCATATCAGTTCGCGGACCAGCAGGTAGCGATTCCGCCGCCAGCGCCAGGCAAGGAATGGTCGCCTCCCAGTCTCCAGCTACCCTTTTATGGGGCGAAGTAGCTGGAGAGGTCGAGGATGAGGTTGGTGGGGTTGGAGGCGTAGGCGTCGATCTTGCCGTTGTTGGTGGGCACGATGGCCATGTTTGAGGTGATGGCTCCGTCCAGGGCGTTCAAGGTCGAGACGTAGGGCTGCGCTTCTCCGTCGGGCCAGAGGGTCAGGTAGCCTAACGAGCCCGGCGGCACGACGGTTGCGTTCAGCACATATGCTTGCGCCGTCGACGGCGGGGCGCACGTGCTGCCCTCCACGTTGACCACCGTCGTTCCCGTAAACGCCGTCGGGCGCGTGTCGATCACGCGGCAGGGCGGGACCGTGTAGAGTGAGAGGCCTCCGGTGCCGGGAGGCGCGAAGTAGCCGTTGATGTCCAGGATTACGTCGGCGGCGTCGGAGACAAAGATGGAAACGTCTCCGCTGGTGCTCGCCGGCACGATCGCCGCATTGGCGACAACCGTTCCCGTCGAGGAGTTCAGCGTCGAGACATAGGGCTGCGTTTGCCCCGTGGCCCAGGCCGTCAGGTAGCCCAGCGTGGTGTGCGGCACGGCGGTGATATTCAGCGAATAGGCCTGCGCCGTGGAAGGTATGCCGCAACCGCTCGACGTCACCGGGAAGGACCGGCTGCCGCCTGCGGAGATCGAAGGTCCTCCGAGCGGGCCCGTCGGCCATTCCGTGTCGACCACCCGGCACGGAGTCACCGGGTAGAAGGCCAGGGCCGAGGCCGTTCCGGCAGGCACGAAGTAGCCGTCGATGTCGAGGATGACCTGGGTCGGATTGCTGACGTAGACGCTGACTCCGCCGTTGGTGCCGGCGGGCACGATAGCGGCGTTGGCTTTGACCCGGCCGTCGGAGTTCAAGGTCGAGACGTAGGGCTGGGCTTCTCCGGTGGGCCACAGGGTCAGATAGCTGAGGAAGCCATCCGGAACCACGGTGGCGTTGAGCGAATAGGCGACCGCCGTCGACGGAATGCCGCACGTGCTCTGCGGAATATCAAAGGAACGAGTGGCGCCCGCGCCCATCTCCGGACCCCCGAAGGGACCACTCGGCCACCGCGTATCCACGATACGGCAGGGCGTGACGGGGATGAACTGGAGAGCGTTGGTGGGGGAGTCGAAGTGATGGTGTAGGTTGCCGATGTGACGGCGCTGTTCGAATAACCGCTGGCCACAGCGATGGCCTCGATGGTTTCGGTGGACGAGACAGTGACGGCGCTGGTGTATTTCGTTGACGAGGTTGTGGGGGTGGTTCCGTTCGTCGTGTAGTAAATAGTCGCGCCTCCTGTCGCATCCGTGATCGTCACCGATTGAGGGCTGGTGTAAGTTCCCGCACCGGGGGTGAAAATCGGCGGCGCGGCCGAAGCCGCGATAGTGTAGGTTGCGGTTGCCACAGCGCTCTGAGTGTAGCCCGAGGCCACAGCGATGGCCTCGATCGTCTGTGTGGAACTGACGGTAATCGCTGCCGTGTATTCGGAAGATGAAGTTGTTGGCGTCGTGCCGTTCGTCGTGTAGTAAATGATGGCGCCGGGAATGGATTCGCTGATGGTGATCGTCTGGACCGAAGAATACGTTCCTCCGGAAGGCGAAATCACCAAAGGCACCAGGCCCGCGGTGAGTGCAACCGTGCTTGAGACACTGGAGCTGTAGATGCTATTTCCCGGGTAGCTTCGCCATAAATGATCCGGCAGGACGTTGTGGGACCCGAGAATGTTTCCAGGCGATTCTCCCCTTTGCCACCTGCTCCCGGATGGTAGACTGAAGTGAGACATATGCCACTGAAAACACTGTTTCTAAATCCCCCTTCGTTTGAGAATTTCGACGGCGGCGCGAGTTCGCGCTGGCCTGCCACACGTGAGATTGAGTCCTACTGGTATCCGGTCTGGCTGGCCTATCCGGCGGGCCTGCTGGAAGGATCGCGGTTGCTGGACGCGCCTCCCCACCACGTCTCGGCAGATGAGACCATCGAGATCGCCAAGGGATATGAGTTCCTGGTGCTGTTTACGAGCACTCCCGGGTGGACGGGCGACCAGAAGCTGGCTGAAGCAATCAAGCGGGCGAATCCGTCGATCAGGATTGCGTTTGTCGGGCCGCCGGTAACGACGTCTCCCGACCGCGCGCTGAACGAGTGCGCAGTGATCGATTTTGTGTGCCGGCGGGAGTTCGACTTTTCGGTGGTGGAGTTTGCCAGCGGCAAGGCGCTCGACGAAATCCTGGGCATCAGTTACCGCAAGGATGGCAAGATCGCGCATAATCCCGACCGGCCGCAGGTTGAGGATCTGGACGCGATGCCGTGGGTTACCGACATCTATGCGCGCGACATGGACGTGACGAAGTACAACGTGCCGTTCCTGCTGCATCCGTACGTGTCGCTGTACTCGACGCGGGGATGTCCGGCGCAATGCACGTTCTGCCTGTGGCCGCAGACATTGAGCGGTCATGCGTGGCGCAAGCGGTCTACGGATGATGTGGCGGCCGAGATGGCGCATGCGAAGCAGCTGTTTCCGCATGTGAAGGAATTCTTCTTCGACGACGATACGTTCAATATTCAGAAGGCGCGCACGGTTGAGCTTTGCGCCAAGCTGAAGCCGCTGGGGCTTACCTGGTCATGCACATCGCGCGTAACGACAGACCGCGATACGCTGAAAGCGATGCGCGAAGCGGGATGCCGGCTGCTGATCGTGGGGTATGAGTCGGGCGATCCGCAGATTCTGAAGAATATCAAGAAGGGCGCGACGGTTGAGCGGGCGCGCGACTTTACACGCGACTGCCACGATCTTGGCCTGACGATTCACGGCGACTTTATCCTCGGGCTGCCGGGTGAGACGAAGGAGTCGATCCGCAACACTATCAACTTTGCGAAGAGCCTGGATGTCGAGACGATTCAGGTTTCGATTGCGCACGCCTATCCGGGAACGGAGTTTTACGATTACGCGAAGGAGAACGGCTTCATCATCAACAACGGCCAAATGGTCGATGAAGAAGGCCACCAGCTTGCGCACATCGAATATCCAGGACTGCCCAAGGAATATGTTCTCGAGATGGTGCACCGTTTTTACGACGAATATTATTTCCGGCCCAAGGCAGCCTGGCGGGTGGTGAGCAAGGCTATTGTGAATCGCGACCTGAAGCGGCTGTATGCGGAGTCGAAGTCGTTTCTCAAGCTGCGCGCGCAGCGCAACAAGGTAGTGAAGCAGGCAAAGGCGCAGGGCGCAACAGAGTCAGGGGCGCCGGCGAACGTGGGAGCCTGAGAGGCAATTCAAGCGGAACCTAACGGCCAGTCAACGCACGCTGGCCGTTTTCTACTTATAGGCAATCGATTCGAATGAAGTCGACGATGACATTCCGGCGGTACCTGGTGCTGGCGGTAGTGGCGCTTACGGCTCCGCTAGGCGACACGCTGCTGAGTCTGGGGATGAAGCGCGTCGGGCCGGTATCGCTGAATAATCTGGGAATGCTGATCCATGCGGTGGGCACGCCGCAAATCCTGCTAGGCATTGTATTGTTGATCTGCTTCTTCGCGTCGTATCTCGCGTCGCTGTCGTGGGCAGACCTGACATTCGTATTGCCGGCGACTTCGATCGGCAACGTGATCGTCGCGCTGCTGGCACGCTTCTGGTTGCATGAGCAAATTTCGCCTGGACGGTGGTTCGGGATTCTGCTTATCACGGCTGGCGTGGGCTTTGTTACGCAGGGCCCGTCGTACACCGAAGTGAAGAAGGAATGTCCCGCGACCGGTGCGGAGGTGCAATCGTGAGCTGGGACCCTCATGTGGGAGGGCTTGCGGTCGCAGCGATGATCGCGGCAATCGTGATCTTCGCGACGGTGGGAGACGTGCTGATTGCCGCAGCGATGCGCGGCATCGACCTGGACGAGATTCGAGCTAGGCGCGGGATGGGAGGAGCGATTCTGGCGGTGCTGGGAAGCGCGCGATTTCTTGCGGGCGTGTTTTTTATGGCGCTGAGCTTCTTCTCGCTGCTGTTCGCGCTTAGCCACGCGAACCTGAGCCTGGTGGCTCCGGCGGCGACTTCGCTGACGTTTGTGACGAATGCGGTCGCGGCAAAGATTTTCCTCAGAGAAAATGTGGACCGGCGGCGTTGGATTGCAGCGCTCTTTGTATGCGCCGGCGTGGCGCTGATGTCTCTTTAGCTTCGAGCGCGCAAGTACGTTCAGCGAAAGATGCGCATAAGACCGGTGTGGGGCAGGTCGGGGACGAGGAATTTCTTTTCTACACCTGCATCGCGTGAGAGGGCCTCGGCGGCGAGATAACCGCTGCGGACGGCAGCTTCCATGGTTGAAGGCCAGCCGGTGGCGGTGAAATCTCCGGCAAGATAGATACCAGGCCAGGGGCTCTGTGCGTCGGGACGGATGCGGTCGATCTGCGGGCGGACGGAGTAGGTCGCGCGAACTTCTTTAACGACGGCGGCTTTTTCGAGCCTTGCTGAATTCACTACAGGGAAAAACTGAGCCAACTCGCGCAGAGCGAGGTCGATGATCTCCTGCCGCTGCATGGGGACGAGCGATTTTGAGGAGCTGACGACGAGCTCGATGTAGCTTCCCTGCTGCGTGCGGTGCGCGGGCTGTAGCTTCGATTTATTGAAGAGCCACTGGATGGTTGAGTCGAGCAGGACGGCGTGCTCGAGTTCCGTGATCTCGCGGTCGAACCAGAGGTGGATGCCGGTGATGGGCGAGTGCTCAAACTGAGCGAGATCAGCAGCGAGGTTTTCGCTGTGGGCGTTGCGCGGAAGCACGGGAAGAAGCGCGGCGAGGGCTTCGAAGGAGAGGGCGAGCACCACGGTGTCGGAGGTGAAGGTGCGGTCGCCGCTGCGAATGAGCCAGCCGGTTTCGGGTTCGGACGAATCTACCGGCTCGATGGAGTCGACGCCGGTGCGGAGATAAACTTCGCCGCTGCGGGCGCGAAGATAGTCGATGGCGCGTCCGTAGAGGTCGCTGAGGGGAATGCCGGGGATGCCCATTCGGCCGGCTTCAGGCGACAGCAGGAACGACTCGCGAAATACTTTGCCGGCGTACTTCACGGAGATCCGGTCGAGGTCTTCGTTGAGCGCGCTGACAAGGACGGGATGCCAGAAGCGGCTGATGGCGCGGGGCGTCTGTCCGTGGCGATGCAGCCAGTGGGCGAAGTTTTCGCCGGTGTCTTCAGGGATGCTGGTAAGAAATGCAGACATGCCGCGAGCAATGGCCAGCTTGTCTCTGAAAGAAAACGCGGGCGCGCGCAGGAACGCGAGCGAAGTGTGCAATGGCGCCGGCAGTGACGACGGCTGGAGCAGCGTGCGGCGTCCACCGGGCTCGATGAAGGTGAAGTGATCGTACCAGCGGATGGCGTCGAGAGAGTCGAGGCGTCGATAGAGATCGATAAGGTTCGTGCAGCGGCCGATGAGGACATGCTGGCAATTGTCGATGACTTCGCCGGTGCCTGGATGTTCGTAAGATGAGGCGCGACCGCCAACATAAGGGCGGCGCTCGAGGAGTTGAACCTGGTAGCCGCTGTCAGCAAGGGCGCAGGCGGCGGAGAGGCCTGCAAGCCCCCCGCCAACGATCGTGACGCTCTGCGAAGCGGTCACTTCCCTGCCCCCAGACGGTTGAATCCGACCTGCAGTAAGCCACGTGCAAGAATCCACAATTTCTGAGAGGTCGGGACGGAGATTCTGCTAGTGAAGACGTTGTAGCTGTGGCGTTCGATGCGTTCAAGCAGGGAGTGGTAGATGTCGATCAGAACCCAGAGTGCGGGGCGGGAGTCGGCTTCGATCAGAGGCAGCAGAGCCTGACCGGATTTGTAATAGTGTTCGGCACGCTTTGCTTCGGCGTCGAGCAGGGTGAACACGTTGGGCGGGATGGAGCGCAGGGTCGAAATCAGCGTCGCGAGATCGGTGATAGATACGGAGTGGCGCTCGAGATCTTCGAGAGGCAAATAGATGCGGCCACGCTCGAAGTCTTCGCGGACGTCGCGAAGAATATTGGTGAGCTGGAAGGCGATTCCGGTCTCCTCTGCCAGCTTTTCGGCGCGGAGGTCGGTGTAGCCGAAGATGCGGATGCAGACGAGTCCGACTACGGACGCAACGAGATAGCAGTATCGATACAGGTCGTCGAAAGTGGCATAGGTATCGTACTGGCCGGGCTCGATGCTTCGATGAAGGTCCATGGCCGTGCCTTCGACGAGCTGATCGAGCAGGCTTGCGGGGATCTGAAAGCGCGCCTTCGCATCGGCGAGGGCGATGAAGACCGGGTCGGCGGTTTGCTCTCCAGATAATGCACGATGCCAGGTATCGAGCCAGGCGGCCAAATTCGCCCGGCGCTGATCGAGCGAGAGGGACTCATCGTCGGAGAGGTCGTCGGCGTGGCGCATAAAGGCGTAGACGGCACAGATGGCATTGCGCTTGTGAGCGGGCAGCGCGACGAAGGCGTAGTAGAAATTCTTAGCTTCTTTCCGAGCAATTTCGCGGCATACCCGGTAGGCTTCGTCCACAGACGGAGACGCAGAGGGGGATGGAGACGGGGTCACGCTGCTTTTCCATTTGTGCCGGCCGTACTCTTTGCAAGGCCTCTCCCGAGGAATTTGCCGGTGAGGGCGCGCAGGAGCAGTGCGGCTTTGCGTGACTTCGAGATGGCCGGGCGGCTGCGAAGGACGTTGTAGTCCTGCTGCTCGATGGCGCGGAGGATTTCGAAACCGCCCCGCGAGAAGAGATCGAGATCGACGGCAAGCTCGCGGTCGACCATACCGATCAGCGGCAACCCCCGCTCGAACATGCCACGGGCGTAGTCGACTTCATAGCGCATGAGCTCGCGGAAGGCTGACGTGAAGCTGCCGCTTGCGATGATGGCTTCATCTACGCCAAAGCGGCGCATTTCTTCGGCGGGAAAATAGATGCGGTCGCGATCGTGGTAGTCGGTCGAGACATCCTGCCAAAAATTCGCGAGCTGCAGTGCCGAGCAGGTGTGGTCAGAGAGAGCGAAGCGCTCAGGATCGCGATAGCCGCAGACGTATAGCACGAGATGGCCGACTGGGTTGGCCGAGTATTGGCAGTAGTGGAGCAGGTCGGCCATGGTTTCGAAGCGCGTGACGGTCTGGTCCTGTTTAAATGCCACGAGCAGATCGGCGAAGGGCGTCTTCGGGATGTCACAGGCGCGAATCGTCTCGGCGAGCGCGACAAAGACGGGATGACGGGCTTCGCCGCGATAGCAGGCGTCCAGCTCCTCACTCCAGAGATCGAGCAGGGCAAGGGATTGGTCGCGGTTGCCGGTTTCGTCTCCCAAGTCGTCGGAGACACGGCAATAGGCATAGATGGAATGGAAATGCGGGCGGAGGCGTTTGGGCAGGAACCAGGAAGCGACGTGGAAGTTTTCGTAGTGGGTTTCTGCGAGACGCCGGCACCAGGCACGCGCTTCATCGAGCGACGGAGGATGATCGGGAATGCGGTATTCGGGGGGCAGAGCGGCCCATCCCCGTTCGATCAGTTGTGCGTTGTCGGTCATCATCGTTTCCAAAAAATCACGCTTTGCGAAAATAACAAAGCAGGTCCTTCGACTGAGTGCGCGACTGCGCACTTCGCTCGGGATGACGAGTCAAGTGATTGAACCCTCTTAAGGAATGATAGCGGTCTTAATGTCACTCGACCGATTCATGAGGCGGCGAAGGACATTGTTGAGCTCCGATAAAGGCGAACGCCCGGTGATGTATTCCCGGCACTTGAACTGCCCGCTGCGGATGAGGTCGAATGCGCGGCGGGCGGTCGCGGGCGTGTGGTGGAAGCTGGCCTTGAGGGTGATGTCGTTGTAGTGCAGGCGGTTGGTGTCGAGATCGACGCGCGTGCCGGCGGCGCATCCTCCGAAGAAGTTGACCGTGCCACCCTTACGCACCATGTCCACGGCCCACTGCCACGTTGTAGGAGTGGCGACAGCCTCAATGGCGATGTCGACACCACGATGGCCGGGTGTAAGAGCGCGGACGGCGGCGATGGGATCAGCGGCAGAAGTGATCTGGATGACGTGCTCGGCGCCGAAGGTGCGGGCGGCGGCGATCTGACGGCTGCGTTTGACGACGGCGATGACATGCAGTCCGGCCAGCTGCGCGGCATGCATAAACATGAGACCGATGGGACCGCCTCCTATGACGACCAGCGAGTCGCCGGGCTGGGCATTCGATTCCTCGAGGCCACGGACCACGCAGGCCAGAGGCTCGGTAAGCGCCGCATGTTCAAAGGGGATGTGGTCAGGCACAAGGAGGGTGTTCTTCTCGACGATGCGGGCAGGGATGGAGATGAACTCGGCATAGGCTCCGTTGTTGAAGAGCAGGTCATCGCAGAGGTTCTGCTGATGGCGGCGGCAGTAATAGCACTCGTCGCACGGAGCAGAGTTGAGGGCGACGACGCGGTCACCTATCTCGAACTGAGTAACGCCGGGACCGGTCTCGTGAACAATGCCTGAGAGCTCATGGCCGAAAGCCATGGGGACGGTCAGCATGCGGGCGTGATAGCCGCGGCGGTAGATTTTCAGGTCAGTTCCGCAGGTCAGAGCCGCCTGCACGCGGACGATGATTTCTCCCCGCCCCGCGATGGGGATGGGGAGGCGCTCGATGCGCACGTCCTCGCGCCCGTACAGTACAGCGGCGGTCATTTCCAGGGCCATTGCTTTCATTTTCTCAAACTTACGGCGCTCGCGCCGGGCCGGATCAGCTTTGCGCCACGCATGGCTCAATGAAGATCTTCATGGAGCTTGCGCAGGGATTGGAGGCGACCTCAATTCCCTTCACCGCATCTTCGAGCGGGAAACGATGCGAGATAAGGCGGGTGAGGTCGAATCCGTGGAAGTATCCGTTGAAGACGAGGTCCGCCACCTCGTCCTGAATGGCGACGGAAGAACTGTATGAGCCGACGAGAGACTTTTCGTCCATGCAGATGATGGCCGGGTCGATATTGACGCTGCCGTGCTGGGTCTGCGCAAAGAGCAGGATGCGGCCGCCGGGGCGAGCAGCGTCGATGGCTGTCTGGATGAGGGCATTGCCTCCGACCGCGAGGATAACGGCGTCGGCTCCACGGCCCTCGCTGGCAGCCTGTGAGGCGGCAACTACGTCCTCTTTTCCTGCATGGATGGGATGGTCAAGACCGTATGTGGCTGCGATGGCATGACGCTCGGGGTAGAGGTCGGAGGTGAGGACTTTGGCGCCGGAGCGAGCAGAAAGTGTGGCGAGCAGGATGCCGATGGGACCTTGGCCGATGACGAGCACGGTTTCGTCGGAGAGGAGATTGAGACTCTTTACTCCTTTGAGGCAGGTGTTGACAGGCTCAACGAAGGCGGCCTGTTCGAACGGTACACCATCGGGAATCTTGATGAGGCCGCGGCGAACGATCCAGTCTCTGACGTGGACATATTCGGCGAAGCCTCCGCCGGCCGGTTCGAAACCAGCGGTACAGCCGACCCGCTTGTAGTCGGGGCACTGGGCGAAGGTTCTCTTGCGGCAGTAATAACAATCTCCGCAGGGCACATGATGGAAGACCATGACGCGATCGCCGATGACGAAGTCGTCGACGCCCTCTCCGACAGCAGCGATCGTTCCCGCAGTCTCGTGCCCGAAGATGCGCGGCGCGGAGTGGGAGCCGGTGTGGATTTTCTTGAGGTCGGTGCCGCAGATGCCACAAGCTGCAACGCGGATAAGAACTTCGCCCGGCCCGATCGATGGGACAGGCACGGTCTCAACCCGAACATCGTTGACTCCACGGTAGACGGCGGCGAGCATCGTGGGAGGGATCCGGATCTGGGCGGCTTCAGAATTTGCTGTATATGTGGTTGCCATCTTCTTTCAGTAGTTTACAGCGATGTGGGTAGAGATTTCGAGAGTAGCCGGGCAAGATTTAATGCGGCCCGGCTGCTGTTCCTGCCGACACGCAACAGAGAGGGCCAGTAAACAGGACGAAGAGCGGCATGGGCCAGGAAGGCGAGCATGCGTAATCGTCCTTCCGCAGAGATGAAACGGGAAAAGTCGGGAAGGTTGTCGGTATAGGCATCTGAAATGCCTTTGAAGCAGTAAAAGGGGATGCTGCTCTCGGCGGCGAGACGGGCGACAGAAGCAGATTCCATATCGACGAGGACGGCTTGATGGGCTTCGGCGAGAGGACGCTTTTCGTTGATGCCCGCTACGTGATCGAGAGTGATGAGGCGCACGCCGCCCGAGCAACTGGTGGCAAAACGCTCGCCGGTAGAGTGGTCGATGATCTCAGAGATGGCATAGGCTGACGGGGGCTTAAGGGCGCAGGTGATGGCGCCCGTCCATCCGTAGGAGATGAGAGCGTCAAGGCGACCGTGCGACAAGGCAATGCTGACGGCGCGGGCGGCGGCAGCGCGGCCGATGCCTCCAGCGATGGCGATGGCCTCGTGGCCGTTGAGTGCTCCGGTCCACAAATTCTGTTCGGAGGAGTGCCGCCAGCCCCGCACAAGGGGCTTGAGCTCGCCTGGCAGCGCGGCGATGATGGCGATGCGACTCATGAAGCCTTGACCTGCACTGGCGTTGGGTCGGCGGGCGGGGCGTATCCGTTGACGCGGAACCACTCAATGGCAGCGCGCAGGGCGTTGTAGACAGGGACGATGCGAAAGCCGAGCTCGCGCTGGGCCTTGGCCGAGGACGCGAACATCTTCTTTTTTCCCATGCGGACGGCTTCGACGGTAGCGCGAGGCTCGCGGCCAAGAATTCGTCCGGTGATGGTCTCGTCGAAGAAGGCAAAGATCATGGCGACGGCATGCGGGACGCGCATAGTGGGCGACGGCAGGCCGGTAATGGCGGACATCTTGTCGAGGATCTGCTTGAGGGTGAGGTTTTCTCCGCCGAGGATGTAGCGTTCGCCGGAGCGGCCCTCTTCGAGCGCGCAGGCGTGGGTGCGGGCGACTTCGGCGACATCGACGAGGTTGAGGCCGGTGTCGACGTAGGCGGGGAATTTCTTGTTGAGGAAGTCGACGATGATGCGGCCGGTGGGCGTGGGCTTCACGTCCATCGGGCCGATGGGGGTAGTGGGGTTGAGGATGATCACCTGTTGGCCAGCACAAGTGGCTTCGATGGCGACCTGCTCGGCGAGGAATTTCGAACGCTTGTAGTGGCCGACCATATCGGCAAGTGAGACGGGAGTGGTTTCGTCGACAATGGTGCCGTCGGTCTTGAAGCCCATGGTGGCAACGCTTGAGGTGTAGACAGCGCGCGGAATAGATTCTTCACGGGCGATGCGGAGCAGGGCGCGGGTGCCGTCGACGTTGGCGGCATACATGGCTTCAGGGTCGCGGACCCAGAGGCGGTAGTCGGCGGCAACGTGCATAAGGGCGTCGCAGCCGCGGATGGCGGTGCGGAGGGATTCGGGCTGGAGAAGATCGCCGACGACAGTTTCAGCGGACAGGCCTTCGAGATTGCGCAGGTTGCTGGTGGGGCGCACGAGAAGACGAAGCTGGGCGCCCTGGCCGGCGAGTTCCCGGGCAACGTGCGTGCCGACGAATCCTGTGGCTCCTGTAAGAAAGACTTTCATGAGTTCGGTATGCCCAAACGGTTATTTTACGGGAGAGAAACAGTAGTACACAGGGCGGCGAAGTTTGAATCCTGTGTTTATTTCGAGGCGTGGCACGTGAGCAGTTGCAAGTGATGGGATAGGCTGGACGCCGGAGGGCAGTGATGGGAAAACCGGTAGTGCATTTCGAGATTGGGTGCAGGGACAAGGCGAAAACGGCGGAATTCTACGGCGCGCTGTTCGATTGGGCGACTCAGGAGATGGGCCCGGCGGCGATGATCGCGACCGGAGCGGAGACGGGCATTCAGGGGCATATCACCTCATTGGGACATGAGCCGCACAACTACACGATCTTTTATGTGCAGGTCGATGATTTAGAGGCCTATCTGAAGAAGGCCGAGTCGCTGGGCGGCAAGACGGTCGTGCCTCCGGTGCCGATTCCGACAGGCAGGTTCGCGTGGATGGCCGATCCGGAAGGGAATATGGTCGGGTTGTTCGAGCCTAAGGGCTGAGAGCAAATTTCGTTTTGGCGGGCGGTCACGGCGCGAGATGAATCTGGAGCCAAGGGCACCCTGGTGGCATCAAAAAAACACGGAATGCAATCTCTCCCCAGGAGCTTCGCCTTGCAAAGACGAGATTTCATCAGAACGGCTATGACAGCGGCGGGCATGGCAGTTTCGACGGGCCTTTTGCCATCTCTCGCAGATGCCGAAACTCCCGATGCTTCTTCAGGCATGATCTACCGGACGCTTGGCTCGACAGGCGAGAGAGTCTCTGCACTGGGATTGGGCGGCTATCACATCGGGAAGGCGCAACTCACCGAAGAGGAGAGCATTCGCCTCATCCGGGCGGCACTGGATCGCGGGATGAACTTCCTCGACAACTGCTGGGATTACAACGGCGGCGTGAGTGAGATCCGCATGGGCAAGGCGTTACGTGATGGGTATCGGCAAAAGGCCTTTCTGATGACGAAGATCGACGGCAGAACGAAGGAGGCTGCGGCGCAGCAGATCGACCAATCGCTGCAACGGCTGCAGACCGACCACGTGGACCTGATGCAGTTCCACGAGGTAATCCGCCTGGAAGATCCCGACCGCATCTTTGCGCAGGGCGGCGCGATGGAAGCGATGCTTGCGGCGAAGCAGGCGGGCAAGGTGCGGTATATCGGATTCACCGGGCATAAGGATCCCTACGTGCACCTGCGCATGCTGGAGATGGCCAGGGCGCACAATTTTCACTTTGACGCGGTGCAGATGCCGCTGAACGTGATGGACGCGCACTTCCGCAGTTTCCGGGAGCAGGTGGTGCCGGTGTTGGTACGGGAGAAGATCGGCATTCTGGGCATGAAGTGCTTCGGAGACCACTACATTCTGGACAGCAATACCGTCAAGCCTATCGAGTGCCTGCACTACTGCCTGAATCTGCCGGTGTCAGTGCAGATCACCGGCATCGACAGCACAGAAATTCTGGATCAGGCGTTTGAGGCGGCGAAGACGTTTCGGCCCATGTCGGAGCAGCAGGTTGCGGCATTGCTGGCACGGACTACACAGGCGGCCTCTGCCGGCGAATACGAACTCTACAAGACGACCAGTCACTTCGACGGGACGGCGCATAATCCGTCGTATCTGGGGTAGGGCTGTACCTCAGAAGATAGAGGCCCACGTCCGAGAATCCGGACGCGGGCAGCCGGTTTATTTAGCGATGCCTCAGTCGTAGTATTCGAGGCCGAGGTGGGTGATGAGCTCTTCGCCCTGGATGTGGCGGAGGGTGTTCTTGAGCTTCATCGACTGGATGAAGAGATCGTGTTCGGGGTAAAGGCCGGGCGCGGTCTGCGGCGACTTAAAGTAGAAGCTGAGCCACTCCTGGATGCCGATGTGTTTCAACTCGGACGTGCGCTGGGCCAGGTCGAGGAAAAGGACCAAGTCGAGGGCCAGCGGCGCGGCCAGGATGGAGTCGCGGCAGAGGAAATCGACCTTGATCTGCATCGGGTAGCCGAGCCATCCGAAGATATCGATGTTGTCCCAACCCTCTTTGTTATCACCACGCGGTGGGTAATAGTTAATGCGAACCTTGTGGTAAATGTCCTTGTAAAGATCGGGGTAGAGCTCGGGCTGGAGGATAAAGTCGAGGACGCCGAGCTTTGATTCTTCCTTGGTCTTGAAGGATTCCGGGTCATCGAGGACTTCGCCGTCGCGGTTGCCGAGGATGTTGGTCGAATACCAGCCGGCGACTCCCAGCATGCGCGACTTGAAGGCCGGGGCGAGCACGGTCTTCATGAAAGTCTGGCCGGTCTTGAAGTCCTTGCCGCAAATGGGGGCTCCGGTCTGCTTCGACAGCTCGATCATGCAGGGCAGATCGACGGTAAGATTGGGCGCGCCGTTGGCGAAAGGAATGCCCTCCTTGAGAGCGGCGTAAGCGTAGATTTGCGATGGGGCGATATTCGGGTCGTTGTCGACGAGGCCCTTTTCGAAGGCGGCGAGAGATTCGTGGACTGCAGAAGGCTCAAGGAAGATTTCGGTCGAGCCGGTCCAGATCATGACGACGCGATCGACCTTTGATTTGAAGCTCTGGATGTCGGCGATGAGCTGCTGGGCGAGGTCGCACTTACTTTTGCCCTTCTTGATATGGGTGCCGTTGAGCCGCTTGACGTAGTGCTGGTCGAAGACGGCGGGCATCGGCTTGATCTCTTCGAGAAAGGGCCGGATGGACTTGAGGTGGTCGCTGTCGAGCACCTGGGCATGGGCGGCGGCCTCGTACATGTTGTCGGGGAAGATTTCCCAACCGGTGAAGACAATATCATCGAGCGAGGCGAGCGGGGCGAAGTCCCTTATGAGCGGCGTGCGATTATCGGTGCGCTTGCCGAGGCGGATGGTGCCCATCTGGGTGAGCGAGCCGATGGGTTTGGCGAGGCCTTTGCGGACCGCCTCAACGCCAGCGATCAGCGTGGTGGCAACGGCTCCCATGCCGACCACCATGACTCCAAGTTTTCCTTTTGCCGGCTGGATGTTCGCAGCCTTCGGTGTAGACATTCTTACTGGTCTTCCTTTCAAACAAAAATGGGGCTCTCAATCGAAAATAATGCGCGTGCGCAAACACTCTAGTGTCGCCTCTGCAGACAGGCTTTGGCAAACCAGAGAGGCTTAAGTGGGAGATTCAGCAGGTTAAATGGGATTGAAGGGGCGTCAGGCGCGATCACGCTCGTCCGTTTACGACTGTGCCTCGCCGGGCCGCACGCGGTCCTTCCAGTGTGTCCAGACAAACCAGACGATGGCGACGACGAGAAGCACGACCACAACCATGTGGAAGCGGTGAAAGGCGGTCTTGAAAGCGGGATTGGTCTCCCAGGCCTGGCCGAGCTTCATTCCGGCATAAGCAAGCAGGAAGCACCAGGGCCAGGAGCCGAGGAAAGTGTAGATGTGGAAGCGAAGCTGATTCATGCGAGCGATGCCGGCGGGGAGGGCGATGAAGGTGCGGATGACCGGCAGGAGGCGGCCGAGGAAGACGGTGATCGATCCATAGCGCGCGAAGAAGTGTTCGGCGCGGTCGAGATCGCGGTGATCGAGGAGAACGAAGCGGCCGTATTTTGCGATGAAAGGACGGCCTCCATAGGCTCCGATCCAATAAGCGATGGCGGAACCGAGGTTGCAGCCGATAGCTCCGGCGGTGGCGACGCCCAGGAGATTGAGCCGGCCTGTGTGCACCAGGTAGCCGGCAAACGGCATGATGATCTCGGACGGCAATGGGACGCAGGCGGATTCTATGCCCATGAGGAGGGCGACGCCGACGTATCCCGTGGCCGAGATGGTGGCGATAATGAAGTGGGCGATGAAAGCGAGTATTTTCTCGGTCATTCGAGGCCAGTATACCTGCGGGTGCCTCCGAGCCGCCTTTGTTAGGATTGAGGTAGATCAGGAGCATAACAATGGCAGGGACAATAACCGATCCCGTGGCAGCAGCGGGCGAGATGACGCAGGCCGGACCGGCTCCGGCAAAGCAGGACGAGAAGAAGATTCAGCGGCAGATGGTGGCCTTTACCTTTTTCAAGGTGATGCCGGAGTGGCGGCGGCTACCTGTGGCGGAGCGCGCGGAGCACAAGCGGCAGTTTGCGGAGATTCTGAAGCGCTGGAATCAGCCGGGCAGGCTGCTGGGGCTGACCTACTCGACAGTGGGCCTGCGTGGCGACGTGGATATGGTGCTGTGGCGCATCTGCTATTCGGTTGACGATTTGAACCAGATGACGGCGGAACTGCTGGCAAGTCCGCTGGGCGGATATCTGCAGACGCCGCACAATTTTCTTGCGATGACCAAGCGGTCACAGTACCTGATCGGCCACGAGCACGAGGGTCAGCACGATTCGCGGGGAAGTATTCGGCCGGGAGGGCAGAAGTACATCTTCATTTATCCCTTCTGGAAGACGCGCGCGTGGTACCTGCTGCCGATGGAAGAGCGGCAGCGGCTGATGAGCGAGCACATTCGCGTGGGACACATGTATCCCCGGGTGAAGCTGAACACGACTTACTCATTCGGCATCGACGACCAGGAGTTCGTGGTGGCATTCGAGAGCAATTTCCCTGAGGATTTTCTGGATCTAGTGCAGCAACTGCGCGAGACGGAGATCAGCGTCTATACGTTGAAGGACACGCCGATCTTTACGTGCATTCGAATGACGGCGGAGGAGATGCTGGACCGGCTGGGGTGAAGTCAAGGCTGCGGACTAAAGAAGGCGCGGGCTCAGGCTCGCGCTTTTTGTTTGTGGATAGAATGCTGTGATGACCCCTACGAAGGCCAGTACGAAACAGGCGAAGACTGACGCCGGCGCAAAGAAGAAGGCGAGAGCAAAGGCAACGAATGACCTCGCTCCGGAGCGAATTGCGGAGATTTTGAGGCGGCTGGAGGCGGCGTATCCCAACGCGGAGTGCGCGCTGCACCACGGGAATGCGTGGGAACTGCTGGTAGCGACGATCCTGTCGGCGCAGTGTACCGATGCCCGAGTGAACATGGTCACGCCGGAGCTGTTCCGGAAATTTCCCACGCCGAAGGCGATGGCTGAGGCTTCCCTGCCGGCAATCGAGGAAGAGATTCGCTCGACGGGCTTTTATCACAACAAGGCGAAGTCGATTTCGGGAGCGGCGAAAAAGATCGTCGGCGAGTTTGGCGGGAAGGTTCCGAGGACGATGGCGGAACTGCTCACGGTTCCGGGCGCGGCGCGCAAGACGGCAAATGTGGTGCTCGGCGTGGCATACAAGATTGCTGAAGGGGTAGTCGTTGACACGCATGTGCTGCGGCTATCGAATCGGTTGGGGCTAACAAGGGAGACAGATCCGAAGAAGGTGGAACAGGACCTGATGAAGATCATTCCAAAGGATCACTGGATCCAGTTTTCCCACGAGCTGATCCATCACGGGCGGCAGGTGTGCATCGCGCGCAAACCGCGGTGCGCGGAGTGCACACTGGAGACGCTTTGCCATTCGAAGGACAAGACGTGGAGCAGTGAAACAGCAGGGATTAGGGATTAGGGATTAGCGTGCGGACCGTTGCGGCGATGAGGCCAGGAATGTCGTGGGGATCGGCTTCGGCGGCAGGCTCCCATCCGTGATCGCGGAGGGTCTGGCTGGTGATGGGCCCAATGGAGATGGCTCGCATGGTGGTTGGAGGGGTGAGGCCGGCGGCCTCCAACAGACGGAAAAAGTTTGTGACAGTGGATGAGCTGGTGAAGGTTGCTGCGTTGGGCGGCGGATGGCCGGAGGTGAAGATTTCTGCGATACGGCTGATGGATGCTTCCGGAATGACGGTGCGGTAGGCGTCGACCACATCGACCTGCGCTCCGATTTGCCTGAGTGCTTCGGGGATGACATCGCGAGCAACGGCAGCGCGGGCTATCAGGATGCGGCTGTCGCGAACCTGGTCTCTGATAGCGGTGACGAGCGATTCGGCGACGTATTCTTCGGGCGTGATCGAGACAGCAAGGCCGAGCTCTTTGAGGGCTGTGGCCGTGGCCGAACCAATCGCAGCGGTTTTGAGATGCGAAAAGCTTGTGGCGGCCAGGTCGAGCGCGCCAAGACGCTCGCGAATGGACTGGACGGTGTTTGCGCTGGTGACAATGAACCACTGATATTGGTGCAGATTGCGGAGAGCGGCGTCTAACGGCTTCCAGGACTCCGGCGGAAGAATTTCGATGGCGGGGATCTCGATGACCTGGGCACCGAGCGAGGCCAATTGAGCGGAGAGCTGTCCTGCCTGGTGGCTTGCGCGTGTGACGAGGATGCGTTTACCGGTGAGTGGATGCTGCGCGGTCACCGTATCGCTATCTCCAGGAGTTCGCCGGCGCCTTGTTCAAGCAGAAGTGCGGCAAGCTTTTGGCCAAGAGCAGTGGGGTCGGCTCTGTGCTGGTGATCGAGGGCGGCGCGGATGACCCGCTGGCCGACGGGTGATGCGACGGCTCCGGTAATTGTGAAGCCCTCGGGCGAGGGCTGGCAATAAATACCGATGGGGACCTGGCAACCTCCTCCGAGAGCAGTGAGGGCTGAACGTTCTGCAGTCACGGCAAAGCGAGTGGATGGATCGTCGAGGAATGCAAGCGCCTCTACAGTTGCGGCGTCATTTGCGCGAGTCTCAATGGCGAGGGCTCCCTGTCCGGCAGCTGGACAAAGGATGAGCGCAGGAAACCGCTCGCGGATGAACTCCGTGCGGCCAAGGCGTTCGAGGCCGGCGGAGGCGAGAATGATAGCGTCGGCTTCTCCTTCCGACAGCTTGCGCAGGCGCGTATCGACATTGCCGCGAAATTCAAGGTAATGCAGGTCGCTGCGCTGGGCGCGGAGCTGGGCCTGGCGGCGCAGGCTGCTGGTTCCGATGCGCGCGCCTGACGGCAAAGCCGCGAAACTCTCGTAATTGATGGAAATGAAGGCATCACCGGGATCGGCGCGCGGTGGAATGGCGGCGATAGTGAAAGGCTGGTCGAGTGTCGTCGGCAGGTCCTTGAGGCTGTGGACTGCGAGATCGATCCTGCGGTCGTAGAGGGCTTCTTCGATCTCCTTGGTGAACATGCCTTTCGGGACGCTTGCACCAATCTGAGCGAAAGTGAGGTGCTGCATGGCGTCGCCGGAAGTGCGGATGATTTCGATAGTGACTATGTGGCCGCGCGCGCGGAGCTGATCGGCAACGTGATTCGCCTGCCACAGGGCGAGTTGGGAGCCGCGAGAGCCGATTTTCAAAAGGCAGGGATTAGCCATTATGGATTAGCCATTAACCCTGAGGGAACAGGGATCAGGTAAGGGCAAAAGCTCAATCATCGTGCTTTTTGCTGCTCAGGGCGGGCTCGCCTGGGGTGTTTTCCTGCTTAACAGATTGAACGGAACGATTCGCAGCTTCCCTGCTTCCATTCAATCCAAAGGCGTGACGGATGGCATCAATAGCATCGAGGTCACCGTCCTGTGCGGCCGTCTTCAAGGCGCGCAGAGGCTGATGCAGGAATTTGTTCATGATACCGCGAGTGATCGATTCGACTACCTCTTGCTGAGCAGGTGTCAGGGACTGCAGACGCGACTGGGCGCGGCGTAGTTCGGCCTGGCGGATGTCTTCGGCCGTAGCTTGAAGATCGACGAGCGTGGGAACGACGTCAAGGGTTTCAATACGACGATGGTAGCGCGCAAGCTCCTGCTCGAGAACGGCCTCGGCGCGGTGTGCCTCGCGGTCGCGGTCGGAGAGATTGGAGGCGGCGACGGATTGCAGGTCGTCGATATCGTAAAGAAAGATACCGTCGACGCGATTGATTTCGGGATCGACATCGCGGGGCACGGCGATGTCGATGATGAACATGGGCCGGTTGCGGCGGCGATGGAGAAACTGCTGAGCGTGAGGAGTGCGGAAAAGAAATTCGGATGAGCCGGTAGAGGTGATGAGTATGTCCGCCTCGTCCGCGCGGGCGTACAGATCGTCGAAACGGATGACGTGGCCGTTGAATTTCTGCGCCAAATGAACGGCACGTTCGTGGGTGCGGTTGGAGATGAGCAGGGAGCCTGCTCCCTGCTGCATGAGGTGCCGCGCGGCCAGCTCGCTCATCTTGCCTGCTCCAACGAGCAAGACGCGCTTGCCTTCGAGCGAGACGAAGATTTTGCGGGCAAGATCAACGGCGACCGAAGCGATGGAGACGGCGGATGATCCGATCCGGGTTTCGGTGCGGACTTTCTTGGCGGCCGCGAAGGCTCCCTGCAGCAGGCGTTCGAGGTTTCCCCCCACGGCGCCGACGGAGCGGGCGGCAGTGTAGGACTCCTTCACCTGGCCGAGAATCTGCGGCTCGCCGACAACCATGGAATCGAGGCTGGCGGCGACGCGAAAGAGATGGCGGACCGCATCGGCCTCATGATGCTGGTAAAGGTGCGGCTGGAGTGATTGCGTATCGATGGTGAAGCGTTCGTTCAGGTAGAGAGCCAGTTCGGGCTCGCGGTCTTCGTAACAAACCAGGAGTTCCACACGGTTGCAGGTGGAGAGGATCAACCCTTCGCAGACGCCCGGATGCGACAGCAGCGCCTGCGTCTCGCCAGCGAGAGCTTCGGGGGCGATGGCGAGCCGCTCGCGCAACTCGACGGGCGCGGTCTTGTGGTTGAGGCCTGTGAGCAGGATCTTCATGGGGCGCTGAACCTGTGCACAGAGCTGAGGAGATTCGCGGCCCAGACGCACAGCATCACGACGAAGACGGCCGAGGAAAGGTAGACGGCGCGGCGCCCGCGCAGTCCGGTGCTGCGGCGGACGAAGAGCATTACGACATAGAGGCCCCACATTACGAACGAGAGCCAGATTTTGGGGTCGGCGAAATAAGCCGGGCCAACACTCTCCTGGGCAATGATCGAGCCGGCAAAAAGGCCGATGGTCATGCAGTGGAAGCCGAGAATGAGCGTCTTCTGAGCGATCTGATCCATGGTATCGAGCGGCGGCAGCCAGACCAGAAAGCGCGGGGAACGCTTGTCCTTGAGGCGCCGCTCCTGAATCAGATAGAGCAGGCTGGCTAAAAGACTGAAAATGAGCGCGGCGTAGGCGGCAAGCAGCGCGGTGATGTGCAGGAAGAGCCATCCGCTGCGGATGACGGGGGAGTGGAAGGTGTGCTTGTCAGGACCCAGGGCGGGTACGACAACGAGCAAAAAAGCAAGAGGCAGCGCGAAGATGCCGAAGGAGAGGGTTCGATATCGGAAAGCAATGAAAAGGAAGACCGTCGCAATGAGGAGCGCCAGAATGGACTGCACTTCATGCATGCCGAGGGGCTTCCAGCGGTGAGCCAGCGTGAGCATTTCTACTACCGAAACAACATGGAACAACCAGGCGGAGATGGCCAAAGGCATGCAAAGGCGCTGCCAGCGCGGACGATGGCCAAAGACGGCGGCGAACGCCGAGATGGAGGCAAGTCCATAAAGGATCGCCGCAATTCTGAGCCACAGCTGGAACATATGCGCCGGTACAGGAACAGTAACTCCTAAGTATAGCCGTGGAGCCTGCAGACTACACGCGGGCATGTGCTTCACGATATGCTGGCGTAAGTCCGTGCCTGATAATTCCACACAGCAAGCCGATCTGGACCAAACCCCGCTCATGCGCCAGTTCTGGGCGGCAAAGCGCCAGCATCCCGATGCTCTTCTCTTCTTCCGGATGGGCGACTTCTACGAGCTGTTTTTCGAGGATGCAAAGGTCGCTTCGCGCGAGCTGCAGATTCAGCTGACGGCCCGCGACAAGGAACGGTCGATCCCGATGTGCGGCGTGCCGTATCACGCGGCGGAAGGATACGTGGCCCGCCTGCTCCGCAAGGGATACAGGATCGCGATGTGCGATCAGATGGAAGATCCGAAGCTGACAAAAAAGATCGTGCGGCGCGAGGTGACGCGCGTGCTGACACCCGGGACAGCGATGGATCCAGCATTGGGGTCGAGCGAGAACAACTACCTTGCGGCTTTGCATGTTACGGAGCACGCGGTCGGACTGGCGTATCTCGACCTCTCGACGGGAGATTTTCGTGCGACGGAGTTTGCGGGCACGAATGCGCTGGCGCAGTGCGCGGATGAGTTGGCGAAGCTGGCGCCGAGCGAGGTGCTGGCGGCGACGGCTAATCCCCTACTCAATGAAAGCCGCGAGCTGGTGGCGGCGTTGGAGCGTGTGAAGACGCGGACTGCAGTCGAAGATTGGGCCTTTGCAAGAGATTATGCGGTGCCGCTGCTCGAGAGACAGATGGGAACTGCGTCTCTTGACGGATTCGGCTTTGCACAGCACGTCGCGGCGGCGATTGCGGCGGGCGCGATTGTTCACTATGTGCGACAGACGCAGCAGAACGATGCCGGACACGTAGACACGATTCGCTATTACGAGCGCAGTCAGCAGATGTATCTGGACCAGGTGACGGTGCGCAACCTGGAACTGCTCGATCCGATCTTTCATGAGGCCGGCGCGGATGCAACGCTTTTCAGGACGCTCGACTGCCTGATGACTCCGATGGGCAAGCGGTTGCTGCGCACTTCCCTGCTTCGGCCTTTGCTCGATCCGGGCGCGATCGAAGAACGCTACGAAGCAGTCGGCGAGGCGAAGCAGGACCTGATGACGCGCGAGCAGATTCGTCGTGGCCTGAGTGGGATTCTGGACCTGGAACGGCTGCTGGCGCGGATTTCGCTCGATAGCGCGGGGCCGAGGGACGTGCTGGCGCTGGCTGCTTCGCTGCAGCATCTGCCGGGCTTGAAGGAGAGTATTGCAGCTGCACGGAGCAAGCTCTGGCGGACGGCGCACGAGCGGCTGGATGTGCTCGACGATCTGTGCGCGAGGATCACGAAGACGCTGGTAGCCGAGCCTCCTGTGACGCTGGCTGAGGGTGGAGTGATTGCCGGAAATGTGGATGCGGAACTCGACGAGTTGCGAGCGATCAGCCGCGATGGGCGCTCGTCGATTGCGGCGATTGAGGATCGCGAGCGGCAGCGAACGGGGATTCACTCTCTTAAGGTGCGGTTCAATTCAGTCTTCGGGTACTACATCGAGATTACGAAGTCGAACCTCGGGAAGAATGTTCCGGCAGATTACGAGCGCAAGCAGACGCTGGCGAACGCCGAGCGATTTACGACTCCGGAGCTGAAGGACTACGAGACGAAGGTGCTAACGGCGCACGAGCGGTCGGTTGAAATCGAAAAGCGGCTCTTCGGCGAGCTGCGGCGGCAATTGACGGAGAACGCCGGGCGCATCCGCAGGACGAGCGCGGTGGTTGCGGAGATCGATCTGATCGCGAGCTTCGCACATCTTGCGGCGCTACGGAATTACACCCGCCCGCTGCTGGAAGATTCTACTGTGATGGAGGTGGTGTCGGGACGGCATCCGGTGATCGAGCGGCTGATGGAGGATGCGGGCGAAGGGCGATTCGTACCCAATGATCTTTATCTTGACGCGGAGGGGCCGAGCCTGCTGCTGCTGACGGGACCGAATATGGGCGGCAAGTCGACGTATCTACGGCAGGCGGCGCTGCTGGCGATCATGGCGCAGATGGGCAGCTTCGTTCCAGCGGAGCGGATGCGGTACGGCATTGTCGATCGCGTGTATACACGCATCGGCGCGAGCGACAACGTGGCGCGCGGGCGGTCGACGTTCATGGTGGAGATGACGGAGACGGCGACGATCCTCAATACGGCCACGCCACGGTCGCTGATCCTGCTAGACGAAATGGGGCGCGGCACATCGACCTTTGACGGCCTGGCGCTGGCGTGGGCGACGGTTGAGTATCTGCATGCGCATGTGGGCGCGCGAACGCTCTTCGCGACGCATTACCACGAGCTGACGATTCTGGCGGAACAGCTGGCGAAGCTGAAGAATCTGCGCGTGGCGGTGAAGGAGTCTCCACAGGGGATTGTGTTTCTGCACGCAATTGAAGACGGCCCGGCGAACAAGAGCTACGGCATCGATGTGGCGCGGTTGGCGGGCCTGCCTCCGAAGGTAATTCAGCGGGCGCGGCAGGTGCTGAAACAGCATGAGCGCTCGGAGCGGCACAATGTGGCGGTGGAGACCGAGGCTCCGCTGCAGATGACGATGTTCACGCCGCTTTCGCAGAGGATTCTCGACAGACTGGAAGAAACGGATATCAACTCACTGACACCTCTGCAGGCGCTGAGCCTGCTGGATGAGCTGAAGGCCGAGATCAAAACTGGAAACAGTGGGGCAGGTGGCAAGGCGTGAATCTGCGGCAACAGGTGGGGCAGCTGATCATCGCGGGCGTGGAAGGGCCGGAGCTGACGGCGCTCGAACGCGCGTGGCTGAAGGTGGTGAGGCCGAGCGGCCTGATTCTCTTCCGGCGGAACATCGAGAAGGCCCCACAGGTCGCGGCGTTGCTGCGCGAGGCGACTGAAATCGCCGGGGCGCCGTTGTTCCGCTGTGTAGACCTCGAGGGCGGACTGGTGGACCGGTTGCGGGATTTGATTGGGCCAATGCCTTCGGCCGCAGCGGTATTTGCAACCGGCAGGCGCGCAACTTTTGTGAAGCACGGAAGGCTGATCGGGAAGGAAGCTAGAGCGCTGGGATTCAATACTGTCTTCGCTCCTGTGCTTGATCTGGGATTGCCTGCATCTGCGGCGGTGATGCGGACGCGTGTGGTGTCGGCGGATCCAAATGATGTGACGAATTACGCGCTGGCGTTTATTGAAGGTCTGGATGCTGAAGGCGTTCTGGGCTGTGGGAAACATTTTCCGGGGCTGGGAGGGGGAGTACTCGATTCGCACGAGACGATGCCGCTGATCGAGCGAAAGTGGAAAGAGCTTTGGACAGAGGACCTGGCTGTATTTCGGGCGCTGGCTCCAAAGCTGCCAATGATGATGGCGGCGCATGCGGCGTATCCGCTGATCAAGGACAAGACTCCGGCGTCGATTTCTCGGCATTGGACCACGAACGTGCTGCGCAAGCGCGTGGGCTTCACAGGACTGGTGGTCTCAGATGATATGGAGATGGGCGGAATCCTGACACAGGCGTCGATGGAAGAAGCCGCCGTGAAAGCGGTGCTGGCGGGGGTGGATGTGATCGAGATATGCAAGGACCCGGTGCTGGTGTTACGTGCGTACGAGGCACTGCTGGCGGAGGCGGAGCGCTCGACGGCGTTCCGGCGGCGCGTGGAGATGGCGGCTCGGCGGGTGACAGAGCACAAAAACCGTTATCTCGATGCGACGATGCCGCGTGCGGTATCGCAAGCGCAGATTGAGAAACTGCGTGGAGCTGTCAAAAAGTTCGCCAAGGATGTGGGGGCATGAGGTCCAGCGCGAAGCAGGCAATGATTGTGGCGGGAGTGATGAGCGGAACGTCGGCAGACGGGATCGATGTCGCACTGGTGAAGATCAGCACGTCGGCTGGGAAACTGCGAATCAACCTGCTGGCGCATCATGCGGTTAACTATCCTGCGGCCTTGCGGCGCGCCGTGCTGGCGGCTATGGATGCTAAGCAGACTTCAACGGCCGAGCTGGCGCGTCTTAACTGGCGGCTGGGTATGGCGTATGCCGAAGCGGTGCGGGCTGCGGTTGAAAAGCATCGGGTGAAGATCGATCTCGTTGGCTGCCACGGACAGACGGTTTATCACCAGGGCAAGGCGGCGGCGTATGCAGGACGGCGGATTGCGTGTACGTGGCAGCTCGGTGAGCCGGCGCTGATTGCAGCTGAGATGCAGGTTCCCGTGGTATCTAATTTTCGCCCGGCGGATATGACGGCTGGCGGACAGGGCGCGCCGCTGGTGTCGCTGCTCGACTATGTGCTTTTTACACATGAGAAGCGCATGCGCGTTTTGCAGAACATTGGCGGCATAGGGAATCTGACGGCGATTCCGGCGAATGGCAAGGTGTCCGACGTGATTGCATTCGATACCGGGCCGGGGAACATGGTGATCGATGCGCTGATGGAGCGCTTCTTTAATAAGAAATACGATCGCGGCGGACGCGTGGCGGCGCGAGGGCGCGTGCTTGAGGCCGCGGTGAGAGATGTGCTGCGCGGATCTTACTTTTCACAACGGCCTCCGAAGTCGGCGGGGCGGGAAGAGTTTGGAGCGACGTTTACGGCGCACTTCGCCGGCATGTGCGAGAAGGCGGACGGTGGCCCAGAAGATGCTGTTGCGACGGCTACAGCGCTCACGGCAGCGAGCATCGTAATGGCGTATGAGCGCTTTGTTACGCCTCTGAATAAAGGACAGACAGCGGATTACATCGTCTCGGGCGGCGGGGCGCGCAACGAGACACTGATGAAGATGCTGCAGGCAAGGCTGGAACCGATGGGCTGTGACGTAGTTGCGATCGATGCAGTCGGCGTGCCGTCGCAGGCAAAAGAAGCCGTGGCCTTTGCGCTGCTGGCATGGCAGACGTGGCATGGGCAGGCGGGGAACGTTCCAGCTGCAACCGGGGCAAACAGGCCGGTGGTTTTGGGTGAGATCTGCTATGGGTGAATTCAGGGCCCAGGGCTCAGAGCTCAGGGCTCAGGCTGGAGCGGCTTTGCGCCAGCACTTTGCACTTTTCATTGTTGCAATTCTCCTGGGGCTCACGGGGGGCTGCGGGCAAAAGAAGCCCGATCCGAACACTGTGACCATGCTGATTGAGAGCAGCCCGACCAATCTCGATCCGCGCATTGGGACGGATGCGCAGTCGCAGCACATTTATCCGCTGATCTTTGACTCTCTAGTACGGCGGAACGACCATTTCGGGCTCGATCCGTGGCTTGCAGAGAAGTGGGACTCACCCGACCCGAAGACGCTGATCTTCCATCTGCGCTCGGGGGTGCATTTTCAGGACGGACGGCCGTTAACCTCGCGCGATGTAAAGTGGACACTCGATTCGATCCTCGATGGAACGGTTGTAACCATCAAATCCGGCTCTTACCGAAACATTGCAAGCGTCGAGACGCCCGATCAAAACACCGTCACCATCCACATGAAGCAGCCCGATCCAGCGCTGCTGTGGAACGTGTGCGACGGCGGATTCGGCGTTGTCCCATATGGCAGCGGGAAGGATTTCTGGCGTCATCCGGTCGGCAGTGGGCCTTATCGGTTTGTGAGCCAGCGGACGGACAGGGACGTGGTGCTGGAGCGCGCGGCGAGCTATTGGGGGGCAATGCCGCATATTCAGCGGATACGTTTCGCTGTGGTGCCGGATGCGACGACACAAGCTCTTGAACTGCAGAAGGGCTCGGCGGATGTGGCTGTGAATGCGCTGACTCCGGACATGATCTACGCGCTGAAGCGCGATTCGAACCTGGAGGTGGAGGACGGCGTGGGAACGAGGCTGAACTACATCGTCTTCAACGTGCGCGATCCCATTTTGAAGGACGTGCGCGTACGCGAGGCCATTGCGCTGGCTATCAATCGGCCGCTGATCATTCACACACTTTATCGCGATCAGGCTCGGCTGGCGGAGAGCCTGCTACCTCCGCAGCACTGGGCGTGGAGCGGAGACACGGCCCAGCATCCCTATGATCCGGGAAGGGCGAATGCGCTGCTGGATGCGGCGGGATATGCGAAGGGTCCGGACGGTGTGCGCCTTCACATTGGCATGAAGACCTCAACGGACGAGACGGTGCGGCTGCTGTCGGTGGTTTTGCAACAGCAACTATCGCAAATCGGGATCGCGCTCGATCTGCGCAGCTATGAGTTTGCGACGTTCTATGCGGACCTGGTCAAGGGCACGTTCCAGATGGCGCCTTCGCGGTGGATCGGGGGCAATGAGCAGCCCGACATCTTTCACTATGCCTATTCGCGGGCGAGCTTTCCGCCGCATGGGAGCAATCGGGGATTTTATTCGAATCCTGAACTTGATGCGCTGCTGGACGATGCGGCAGCGACCAGCGATCAGGCGCGGCAGCGTGAGGATTATGTGAAGGTGCAGCAGATTCTTGCGCGGGATCTCCCGTCAATCAACCTGTGGTATCTCGACACAGTGGTAGTTCACAACAAGCGGTTGCAGAATGTGCATACATCACCCTCGGGAAATTTCGAGTTCCTGAGGGACGCGATGCTGGTTCCGTAAATCATCAGGCTAATTCGCCGGCACCGTAACCGCTGATCCACTATAGGCGATGCTTCGGTCCACTGTCGTGGTCACTTCCCTGCCTGCGCCGTGATTTTCTCCCACAAACACAATGTTGAATTTGCGCGATTGGACCATGCCCGGATAGCTGCCGGTGCGTGCGCCGATCTTCAGGGTCTGCGAGGACTCGTTCCAATCGATGGGGATAAGCGCGTGTTCGCCCTTCTCGTAGTTGTAGGTGTCACCCTGGTCTTCATACAGATCGAAGTGACCGTCGGCACCGCGATAGATGCGGAGCTCGATTGGCGCACCGGGTATCTGTCCGGAGTATTCGACTTCAGGACCGAGGGGCAGGATGGATCCGGCCTTCACATAGAGCGGAATGCGGTCGAGTGGCGCCGGCGCGTCGAAGCGCTGATCGCCATCCGTAGCCTTACCAGTCCAGAAGTCGTACCAGCGCGCAGCGGGCGGCAGATAGACGTAGCGCTCGGCAGCTCCTTCCAGGGTGACCGGGCTGACGAGAATAGCAGGCCCGAACATGAACTCGTCGCCGATGTTCCAGACCTTCTCGTTTGTGCGCCAGTCCATCACGAGCGGGCGCATGATGGTGGCGTCGTCACTGGTGACCTTCCATGCAAGTGAATAAATGTATGGCAGCAGGCGATAACGAAGCTTGTCGTAGCCGACGAGCGTGGGCGTGGCTGGGCCGTAGCTGAAGAGCTCGTTCTCTTCATTGGCGCGGTGGCCGTGCGTGCGGAAGATGGGGCAGAAAACTCCGAACTCGAACCAGCGTGTGTAAAGCTCCTGGTAGGCAGGGTCGTGCGTGTCGCGGGCATACGGTGGGCCGTAGCCAGCGATGTCGGTGGTCCAGTAAGGCATGCCGGAGAGAGCAAAATTGAGTCCGGCGGGAACCTGCCGCTCAAAAGCCTGGAAAGTGCTGAAGACGTCGCCCGACCATGACGTGGCGGCGTACCGCTGGTCGCCGGCGAAGCCTGAGCGGGTGAGGATGAAGATACGTTTCTTGTCGGTTTCTCCGCGCCAGTGCGTGTAGATGTTGCCGGTGTGCATGAGCGGGAAGATGTTCGTATAGAGCGCGCCGTTGCCGATGAAAAGCTTCTTGTCGTAGAGCTGCGCGTCGCTCTCGCCGCCGTGCGCATAGGCCTTCTCCGGCTCGGAGCTGTCGAGCCAGAATCCATCCCAGCCCTGCGCATAGAACTTGCCGAGCAGATGGGTCCAGTAGAAATCCCCGGCGGCGGGGTTGGTAGCGTCATAGTCAGTAGTGTCGGGAATGGTGAGCCCGAGCGCTTTCATTTGCTGAAAGTTCTGCGACTTGGGATCGAACATGGCCCAGACGGAAAGCATGGTGTGGAAGTGCTGGTCATGGAGCTTTTGTAGGGTTCCAGGGACGTCGGGATAGGCTTCAGGGCGGAATTCGGGATCGCCCTGGTGCACCCACCAGAACCAATCCTGCACGATGTTGTCGAGGGGAACTTTGGCGTCCCGGTATTCTTTCGCAATACGGAGCAGATCGTCGTCGCTCTTGTAGCGGTCCTTCGACTGCCAGAAGCCGTAGGCCCACTCGCCGTACATGGGCGCATGGCCAGTCATCTCGCGGTACTGGTGGATGATCTGATCGAACTCCGGTCCGTAGAGGAAGTAGTAGTCGATGGCGTGCGAGGCGTTCGAGGAAAACCTGATCTCGGACGGAAAGCGGTTGTCGAACCAGGAGAGCGCGGCAGTGTTCCAGAATAGGCCGTAACCATTGGTCGATACCATCAGCGGGATGGTGATGTCGGTGTTGGCCTGGCCAAGTTCGATGGTCGATCCGCGATAGTTGAAGAGGCCGCTCTGATGCTGGCCGAGACCGTAGATAGCCTCCTGAACGGCCGGGTAGAACTGGTCTTTCACGCTGTAGAGGTCTTCGCCGTTGACGGTGGTTTTGACGTAGCGGCGCGGGGCGTCCTGGAATTCCTGCAGAAGGCGATGGCCCTGTTCATCGTGGAATTCGAGGTTGCCCCAGGCGAGCGAGATGAGCACCTTGATGGTGCCGGTATCGACGGTGGCGACGGCGGGATGCCACAGCTTGTCGTTCTCGGACTGCGCAGCCTGCTCTTTAGGCATCGTAAAGGTGAATTTGCCTGGCGTGCAGCTCTGAATGAGCCATGGCTGCTTTGGCGTGGCTGCAGTCGCCGTGCCATCGGGGCTGGCGACGACGTGGATTGATGTGGGGCCGCAGACGGTGAGCCGGAGAGTGTCAAAGGCGGTCTTTACGGTGACGCCGCTCGGACTGTTGCGTGATAGTGACCTGCGCGAGGAGAGTTCCAGTGAAAATGGAAACGGTTGCAATGAGGGCCAGCCAGGATGCCTGCGTGATTTTCGTCATCGGGTGTGTAACTCTTCCTGATTTCCTGGCTGCAGGCTGAAGCTGCCTGCCCCGGAGTAAATCGATTTCACGGCGAGACAGAAGCAACTGTATGCGCCATCGCGCCGGGTGCAAGATGATTGACTCGGCGTTCCATGCGGAGACGACTATGGCATATTTTTCCGGAGAATGCGGAGGCAAGGTGGCGGTGAGCGTGACGGATTCGCCGGGCATCAGCTCGATATAGTTGTCGGACCAGAGCGTGGGCACGATGTTTTCTCCGCTCGGGAGAGTGGCCGCAAGTGAAACCTGAAAGGCCAGAGCTTTTGACGGATTGTGCAGGTGCACCTCAACAGTCCTGAGAGTCGTGGACAGCCTGGGCGGTGGCCTCGATGCGGGCTTGCGGCAGCGAGCGCAGGGCCTTCATGTCTTCGTGCTCGAGCGCGGGAGTGTGTGTGTAGTCGGTCTTGGGCCAGTTCCACGTGGTGAGTTTGGCAGGCACCCAATAGAAGTTGCGGCTGATGACCTGATCTACGTCATTCTTCAGCGTGAGCTGGACGAAGGTGATGGGTGAGTTCGCGGCGAAGACGGAGTCGGGGATAGTGAGAGCGTTTGTGGAGGTGTCCGCCGAGACTTGGAGATCACTCTGCTTTGCGAAGAGCTCTTTCAGGTTGTTGTCGTAGGCGTGGACGGAGACGGCAAGGTGCGGCGACGGCTGATAGGTGCTGTTCACGACATAGACGCTGTGATCGTCGTAGGAATACTGCACGTGTATCGGCTCGCAGGCTTTCTTCGCGCCGAAGTATCCGCCGCCGGTGTCGAGGTAATAGTCATAGAGATGCCAGATCATCGATGGCCATGCGTTGTTGAGCATCCACTGGATGACTCCGGTGGAGGTGTACTTGTTTCGGCTGTAAGCCTCGAACATGGCGCGCTCAGTGTCGTAAGTCATGGTCTGGGCGGTGCGGATGTAGTCGTTGAGATCGCGGGGAGGACCGTAAGCGGCATTCATTGCGTCATTGAAGACGTTGAGTTCCTTAAACTCGCCGCCACCGTAGTGGAAGCTCCACGTTGCGTTTGTCGGCCAGAGCTCATCTGCGGGAATGAACTTCCTGATGCTGCTCAGCGTGGGAATCGCCGGGCCAGGGCTGGTCTCGGTGTTGAATCCGAAGGCGCCACCGTGACGGTAGGTGTCTACCAGCCAGTACGAGGGGGCAACATAATCGTAGGGTCCGTTCATCTTGACGCCGCTCTTGCCGGTAACGGTGGTGGGCGTGGCGGAAGCGGAAGACAGGATCGGGTTGGGCCAATGAGTCTCGGCTTCGACGGCGAGATATGCGCTCTCGACGTTGGCCGGCGGCGGATTGTCACTCCCGTTGAGCCAGACCAGAAGGCTGGGGTGGCTGCGAATGCGAAGCATCTGCGAGCGGAGGGAGGCGGTTGCGATGTCGAGCGTTCCGGGCTGCCACTTGTCCCAGTGCTCCCAGTGGTCGCAACAGCACCATCCAAGCATCACGAGGATTCCCTGCTCCTCGGCGAGCTGGAAAAATTCATCGGTCTCCATCTTGCCTTCGAGGCGAATCGTGTTCAGGTGCATGTCGCGGACCATGCGCAGTTCGTCGCGGAGCTTTTCGGGGTCCTGGCGGAGTAGCATATCCTGCGACCAGCCCGCGCCCCGGACGAGGATGGGCTTGCCATTGATGCGGAAAAGGCGGAATCCCTTGTCTGTGAGCTCCGACGTGATCTCGCGGATGCCGAAGCGGACAGATTGTTCGTCGGAGACTTTGTGATCGGATTCGGTGAAGCGCAGGGTCAGTTCTTCAAGATGCGGCTCGCCCATCTGGTATGGCCACCAAATACGCGGATTGTGAAGGCGGAGTTGCGGGAACTCTTCGGGTGAGAAGGCGACGCTCTTGTTTTCGTTCGGAGCAAGATCGACTGGTTGCTCGATGCGGATTCCCGCAACCGTGCCGGTTACGATTCCGCGGACGGGGCGATCCGAGGCATTATGCAACTCAGCATAGACAGAAAGCTCAGCCTCTTTGAGTGATGCATCGGTGAAGTGGGTTGTTGCGAGGGGAGAACGCAGCGAAACGGGGCCGGTGGTGACCAGATCCACGGAACCCCACAAACCCATGTCCTTGTCAGGCGGACAGGGGTTCCAGTCGACCCAGTTGATGCCGAGATCGGTTTCGGTGGGGGCGAAGGTTTCGATCGCAAGGGTGTTTTCCCTGCCAGGAATCAGCTCGGTGGTGACGTTGAATTCGTAGGTCCGGTAGGCTCCGGCGATCAGCTTGTCGTCGGCGACCTGTTTGCCGTTCACCCATAAATTCGCCCGGTAGTTGATGCCTCCGAAATGCAGCCAGAGCGTTCTTCCCTTTTCCGCCGCAGGAACAGCGAATGTCTTGCGGTACCACCAGCCGCAGCGATAAGGGCTGTCGTCGGGCATCGGCAGATTGGAGAAGTTTTGGCCGATGGGGTACGTCGCGCCGGGAATCTTGCGCAGGTTCAGGCCGTAGTAAGGCTGCTTGATTTCTCCGGCGGCGACTTGCGCGGCGAGCACCGTCGATGGAACGGTGACGGTGGTCCAGCCCTGTGGATGAAATGCCGGCGTGGAGATTGCCGCTCCGTCAGCCTGGAGATTGCACGCGGACTGTAGAGTCCAGCCCTCGCGAAGCGGGGTGTCGCTGGCGTGGGATGCAATAGATGAGAAGAGACAGAGAGCGACGGGCGCCAGTTTGAGGCAGGCGCGGAAAAAACACGACGAACAGAGCATGACTGCCTTTTTATCAGAAGGCAATGCGGGTTTGCACCCGGCCTATCTCCTGCCATAGCTGCGCGAAGGTGGGGCACCCAGTGCCGTGTCCTGGTGATCAGCAGCGGACGATCTTATCGGCCTGAATGCCTTTCGTAGCGTTGCGAGTGTCAACGACGAGCTGTGATTCGCGCACAATGCGTGGGTAGTCGTAATCGGAGTGGTCGGTGACGATGAGGACGCAGTCGTACTGCGCAAGATCGTCGAGCGGGGCACAGTGCATGTCGAGGTGATAATGGCGGCCGTGTCCGACGTACGAGAAATAAGGGTCGTTGTAGGAGACGATAGCTCCTCGCTTGCGGAGCAGTTCGATGATGGTGAGCGACGGCGATTCGCGGAGGTCGTCGACATCTTTCTTGTAGGACATGCCGAGCACAAGGATGCGCGAATTCTTGAGGGGCTTGCCGTGTTCGTTGAGTGCCGCGGCAGTCTGCTCGATCACGTAATACGGCATGGCGACGTTAACTTCGCCGGCTAGCTCGATAAAGCGCGTACGGAAATCGAACTGCTTCGCCTTCCACGAGAGATAGAAGGGGTCAATTGGAATGCAGTGGCCGCCGAGTCCCGGTCCTGGATAAAAGGGCTGGAACCCGAATGGTTTCGTCTTGGCGGCGTCGATGACTTCGAAGATATCGATGCCCATGCGCTGGCAGAGCTGCTTTAGCTCATTGACCAGAGCGATATTGACGCAGCGATAGATGTTTTCAAGCAGCTTGGTCATCTCCGCTACGGCCGGCGTGGAGACGGGGATGGTCCGATTGAAGATGCTGGAGTAGACGCCCGATGCGAGATCGAGCGCGACCGCACCCACACCGCCTACCACCTTCGGAATATCACGGCGCGCCACGGTGTCGTTGCCGGGGTCTTCGCGTTCGGGCGAGAAGGCGACGTAGAAGCCTCTGGATTCGGCATCGCGCGCAACTTTGAGTCCCGGGGGATTGGTCTCGAGGATCGGGATCAGGACTTCTTCGGTGGTCCCCGGATAGGTCGTACTCTCCAGGATCACGAGCTGGCCTTCGCGGAGATGGGGGGCGATCGCCTTTGCCGTTTCCCGGATATAGCTGAGGTCGGGCTCGTGGAATTCGCTGAGCGGAGTGGGCACGCAGATGGCGATAACGTCCATCTCCGCAATATCGGCGTAGTTGGAGGTCGCGCAGAAGCCACGTTCGCGCGCTGCCTGGATCTCTGTCGCGGGGATGCGGAAGATATAGGAGCTTCCGTTATTGAGGGTGGCTACTTTCGCGGGATCAATGTCGAAACCGGTGACGCGGAAGCGCTGATCGCTGAAGAGCAGGGCGAGCGGCAGGCCGACGTATCCCATGCCGATGACGCCGATGCGGGCGGTTCGTGATTCGATCTTCTGCTTAAGCTGGTGGACCTCGCCGATGCGCGCTAATGCCATCAATAACCCAAGCCCTTTCTGGCGGAGAGGATATCTCCTGATTTTATCGCGGGATGGAGGGCGGGGACGGTCAGCGCTGTATGAACGGCGAGGGAATGGACGCTGTAGGAGCCGGCTCCGGAGGCAGGCCGATGCGCAGGAGCTTCAAGAACTGCTCAAAGTCAGGCCTGACCTTCAGTAATTCCGACTCAAGCGTAGTAAGGGTCACGACGCCGATCCAGCGATCGGAGCGCATGTAGTGCTGCACCTGAAAAACTGAAATCTGATTCAAGGGCTGGTGCTTGATCATCAGCATCGCGGAGTCTTCGGCGCCCGGGAACTTCGAGGCTACCGGCCCGGCTATAACCGGCTCCTTAAAGGTGCGTTTCATGACGGTGATCTGCGCCTGAATGTAAAGGATAAGCTGATCACCGGCAAGCAACTCATCCTCCTGAAGATAAACATTGCTCGGTGTAGCATTTTCTCCGCTGCGCTGGATACCGAAACCGGCAATCCAGGTCCATCCGAAGGGGATGGCCGGAACGATCCAGCGGCCGATACGGGCGGCCGTGGAGTAGCTGGCGGTTTGTCCGGGATCGGTGTTCATAAAATCAACGCTCATCGATCGGGTTCGCCGATCGAGGCCCAGGTACTGAACAAATCCAACGTGCCCTTCACACAACTCCCGCAGACTGGCAAATCTGCCAGGCCGCATAGACAACCAGCTGCAGCTTCTCCTTCAACTGTGCGGCAAAATCCTCGCCGGCAAAGTCCAGCGGATAGCCATCCAGGTCGCGTGCCAGAAACCGCGAATGCAACGCGTGGGCCAGTAGCGGATTCTCATCGCCGATGGCCAGGTGGGTCATGGCTGTCTTGGCGGCGAACAGACGGCTATCCAGCAGAGGCAGCACCTTCTGCCGCCACAAGCCGGCCTGCGGCGAGACACTGACATCGACGGCATCGTGCGCGGTGGTTATGAGATCCGCCATAACAGCAAGATAGCGGTCGGCCAACGGCTGCGAAATTACCTGGGGGATGATTGGCGCTTCCGTCATCGTCAGCCCTTTTCGGCGTCAACCCATTTTTGGCAAAGCAAAGTTCTGAATCGCCTGTCTAGCGGCAGATTCAGCAGAAGTACAGACTTGCGCTCCCTGACCACCGGCCTGTTGAGCATTCGCCGCCGCCTGCTTTGCCTGCTGCTCGGCCTGGACGGCAGCCGCCCTGGCTTGTTGCTGTGCCTGCTGCATTGCCTGCTGTGCCTGTTGCGCAGCCTGATGTGCCGCCTGCTGGGCCTGTTTCTCGGCCTGCTGAACATCCTGCTGCGCCTGTTGCTCAACTTGCTGAGCCTGCTGCTGCGCCTGATTCAGAGCCTGCTGGGCAGCGGCTTTACCCCCGGCCGTCGCCTGATTCACTTGCTGCTGTGCCTGCTGCACGGCCTGCTGCGCTGCCTGAACCTGTTCCTGCGCCTGCTGCTTGACCTGGTCGAATTCCTGCTGTGCCTGAGCGGCCGCCTGTTGTTGCTGCTGCTGGACCTGCGCCGCAGTCTGCTGCACCATCTGCAGAGCCTGCGAGGCATAAGGTGGCGCCTGACCGGCCGCCTGGCCGCCCCAGGCTTTCATACCCGCCGGATCGGTCACCGTCAGCACCTTCATTACATCTTTGGTTGGATCGCTGATCTGCGGCGGGGAGGTCGACCAGAAATTGGGGACGGCGTTGCTCTGAGAATCGGCGAGCGCGAAGAGTTGTGTGCCGGGAGGCAGCGCGACAGGGGAAACACTCTGGAAAGTCGTGGTGCTTTCCGGTGAGAGATCAGGCCAGCCCTTCTGGGTGAGAGGAATTGGCGGCAGACTGGATGCCTGGGTCGAGGTGTTGATGGTGCCGTCATATTGCATCACCGATTGCGGGGTACCAGCCGGAGCGGACTGAGTAATCACCGGAACAGGTACCCCCATGGCCGCAATACCTGCCGCGGCTCCGCCCGCGCCGCCGGCGCCCGACATTCCGACCAGCACGGTCATGACCCCCATCACGGCCACGTCGGGAGGGCCAACGCAGGTGAGTTGGTCGGTGACGCGCGATTGCGGCATGTAGCCGGTGATGACCGTCGGCGACCCCAAGATGAAAGGGCCGCCGACGTGCGGTACGACTCCGGTGACCATGGGACAGACATGCATGTCGCCGATCCGTGAGGCGGGCATGCCGCCGATCACAACGGTGGGGAAACCCATGATCACGTTGCCGCCGTGGGCAGTCATGCTGGTGATAGTGCAGGCGGGCATTCCCATGGCTGGTTAGAAGCCTTTCATTGCCTGGCCGATGGCCTGCTGAGCTGATTGCTGCGCCGCCTGCGCAGATTGCGCAGCTTGCTTCTGCGCTCCGGAAGCCGCCTGGGTAACTTGTTGTGACGCCTGCTGCGCTTGCTTCGCTGCTTGCTGGGCCTGTTGCTGTGCCTGCTGTGCGGCCTGTTGAGCCTGTTGGGCGGCTTGTTGCGTTTGCTGAGCGGCTTGCTGACCTTGCTTTTCAGCCGATTGCGCCGCCTGCTGAGCCTGCTGCTCAGCCTGCTGAGCTTGTTGCTGCGCTTGTTGAGCTGTCTGCTGCGCCTGCTGCTCAACCTGCTGGGCCTGCTGTTGCGCCTGCTGGACCGCCTGCGCTGCCTGCTGTGCGGTTTGTTGCGCTTGCTGTTGAGCCTGGTTGAGCGCCTGCTGGGCGGCTTGCTGACCTTGCGCACCAGCCTGGCTGACGGCCTGCTGTGCCTGCTGGACCGCCTGCGCCGCCTGCTGATAACTCTGCCTGGCCTGCTGGGTAACCTGCTGGACCGCCTGTTGAGCCTGCTGCTGTGCTGCCTGCGCCGCCTGCTGGGCCGTATTCGAGGCCTGCTGCGCCTCATTTGCGGCCTGTTGGGCTGCCCCTGCCGCCTGCTGCGTGGCTTGCTGAGCCTGATTGGCAGCGCCGCCGGCAGGTGCCGCAGGGCCGCCCGCTCCGGCCGGGGCGTCACCGGGTGCACCACCGCCCGCACCGCTGGATCCCGCCGAAGCTGGACTGGATGAAGACGTCGGACCGCCGCTTTCGCCGGTAATGTTGGGAGACTGGGCTCCCTGGCCAGCTTGGCTGGTTGCGGCCTGCGACGGCGGCTTGTCGCCCGGGAACTGCGGTGCCGTAGGAGCGCCTGGTGCATCAGGGGCCTGTGGAGACTGCGGGCTGGCTGAATTGGCCGGCAAAGATGAGCCACCGCTGTTGATGGTGACCAGAAGGCCCTGGATCATTACACCCGCAGGGCTGATGAAGACAAAATTGCCGCTGCAACTCAAGCTCACCCCCATAGGGGCGTCAATGGCTATCGTGGCCCCGGCTTTTATGTTGATCATCGCGCCGGCGTCAATGTTATAGATTGCTCCGATCTTATGGTCTTCATTCGCACCGACGTTGAGTGAATACATCGCGCCAACTTTTTCAGCGTGGTTAGCACCAACACTTACATTCGAATTTGCGCCTACCTTCAGCATGATGTTGCCGCCGATATCTTCCTGCTGGTCTGCAGAGATCTTGATTACCTGATTGCCCTTCAGAGTCTGGTTAACATCGCCGTCAACTTCTTCCGTTTGCTTTCCTTTGACAAGCGAATGAGCGTCGCCATCGACTTCCATAAAGTGATTCGACGTGATCTTTTCGTGCTGCTCATTGCCGATGAGCGTATGGTGGTCGTGCTCAACGTGCAGATCATAGTCACGCTCGGCGTTCATGTAGATCTGCTCTTTACCCTGCAGGTCTTCGAAGCGAAGCTCATTGGCGTTGGCCGCTCCGCCGTTCTTCGAGCTGCGGGTAAGAATGCCTGAAAGTGTGTATTGACCTGCGGGGTCGTACTTCGGCATGTTGACGCCGTTATAGACAGACCCGACGACGATGGGCTGGTCGGGATCGCCTTCGATGAAATCGATGAGGACTTCGTCGTCGACCCGCGGCCAGAAATAGGTGCCCCATCCCTTCCCCGCCCATGACTGCGCGACGCGCAGCAGGGTGTTGTCGGGAGTGTTCGGCTTGCGCTGACGATCCCACCAGAACTGTACGCAGACGCGACCATACTTATCCATGTAGGAGTCTTCGCCCGCTGGCACCACTACTTTGCCGGTATGCATGCCGTTTACCGCAGGCTTGCGAGTCTTGAGGGGCGAGCGGTAAGCAAGGGAAATGGGAGTAGCCAGGAAGGTATTGCCGTAGGGTGCAGGCGATTGCTTCTTAGACCGGTAGGAAGGCACCTGCTGAACGTTGTGCTCAACGTGCGTGACTATATATTTTGTGTTGACGTCTTTCTGCGGATGCACGGTGAGATCGAAGTTATAGCCACTCTGGAGGCATACTGCATTAGAAGTTCCCCGGGCCACTACTGAAGCAGCATCCCCGGAGAGATCACGCAGAAAACTGAATGCCGAGACCATGTCGGGGATCTTCGACTGGGAATCAATCTTCTTGAGATAGGCGGCGGCGCTGTCGGCGTAATCGTAAGACTCGTTCTTGTTCTCTCCCAGCGGAGCGCTGGTGGAGCTATCCTTGGTGACGGGCGCGTACCCGACAAATCCGTAATCCCAGGCAGTGTATTTTCCTGTCACCAGCGTGTTGGTATAGCTGAATTCACTGACGACGAAGTCATAGAACCCCTCGGTGCGCGTGCCCTGCGGCGCATAGCGGAATGAGCTTTGGATGGGGCAGGCGTTCAGCTTCGAGGAATGATCCTGAAGCGTGAGGGCATGATCGTCCTGTGTGTGCTTGAAGTAGTAGATGATGCCGAACTGTTCCATCAGCCTGGAGACAAACGCGAAGTCAGTCTCGCGATACTGCGTGCAATATTCAAGCTTCGGGTACTTATTCGTGGTGTCGTCCGTTGGACTGATGCTATAGGTCGAAAGTACCTGCTTTATTACGTCAACTACGGTCATGTCCTGGAATACGCGGGTGTTCTTGTTAAGAGTGAGCGCCCAGATATTCGGAACGATGTATACGCGGTAGTTGTTGAACTCCTCGTCGCCACCGCATTGCTCAAAGCTTGATACGTATCCGCTGATGTACCGTTGTGTGCCGCTATCCGTCGCTTGTATGCCGATTGAGACCTTTTGGCCAACAATCTTCTTGATCTTGCTGATATCGATTTCGGTATCCGCCGTCGCGACAACATCCAGCTGATAGAAGAAGAGCTCCGAGATGCCCTCGGTACCGGATAGATGTTCCGGCAGAAGTACATCCTTGCCCAGGGGGCTGTTGAAGGTTAGGAGTCGGTCATCTTGTGCAAATGCGCCCATGCTAGCCTGCCGGATCTTTCCTGTTGTGAGTGCGTGGCCGTGAGAGTTTCATGGCCGTGCATCGTGTAAATCATGGGGACTACCAATCATAGGTGAACCGCCCCTCGGCCGATACGCCCACACGGACTCGCTCGCTCGGAGTCTCCTCCGCCATGCGCGCGAGCACCTGGCGGGAAATCTCCGGCAGCATGGTGTTGGAGAGGATGTTGTCGACGTTGCGCGCGCCGCTCTCCACCTCCGTGCATCGCTTGGCAACTTCCTCGAGTACCGAGTCGTCATAGGTCAGCGCAATCTTGTGGGTCTCGTTTATGCGCCTTTGAATCTTGCCAATCTTCAGCTTGATGATTTGCTTGAGAGCCTCGTCTCGCACCGGGAAATACGGCACGATGATCATACGTCCAAGGAAGGCTGGCTTGAATATCTTGTTCAGCTCGGGCTTGATGGCAAGTGCCAGGCCATCGCTGTCCGGCATCGTCTCCTTATCCGCGGTGAGCTTCATCAGCGTGTCGGTTGCCGCATTGCTGGTGAGGATGAGGATGGTGTTCTTGAAGTCGATGGATCGACCCTCTCCATCTTCGAGATTGCCCTTGTCGAAGACCTGGTAAAAAAGCTCAAGAACATCGGGGTGGGCTTTTTCTACCTCGTCGAGCAGGACGACGGAGTACGGGCGACGGCGGACCGCTTCAGTCAGAACGCCGCCTTCGCCGTAGCCGACATATCCCGGAGGCGAGCCCTTCAGAGTGGACACGGTGTGCGCTTCCTGGAACTCCGACATGTTGATGGTGATCATGTTTCGCTCGCCGCCGTAGAGCAGGTCAGACAGCGCAAGGGCTGTTTCAGTCTTGCCGACACCGCTCGGCCCGACGAGCATGAAGACACCGACAGGCTTGCCGGGATCGTCCAGGCGGGCGCGCGAGGTGATGATGCGCTGAGCGATCGCGGAGAGAGCATGATCCTGACCAATCACGCGCTTCTTGAGATGGGAGTCGAGCTGAAGAACTGCGGCGATCTCGTCCTTGACCATCTTGCCGAGCGGGATGCCGGTCCATGCGGAGATGACTTCGCCAACGATGCGTTCGTCGACGCAGACGTGCATCAGCGGATTCTCGCCCTGAACCCTGGCCAACTCGTCCTCGAGCGCTTCCAGCGCTTCGATGGATGCCTTGACTTCGGGAGCACCGTCGCCTTCAGCCGTTAACTGTCTCGGCGCCGGTTTCGAGCGCTTCGCGCATCGCGCGGATGCGCTTGACCAGATCGACTTCCTGTTGCCATTGCGTGTTGAGTTTTGCCAGGTGCGCTTCGGTCGCGGCGAGCTTCTCCTCGATTGTGGCCAGCCGCTCGGCGTGGTCTTCGCCCACGGTGGTTTCACGCTCGAGAATCTGCTTCTGCACCTTAAGGTCGTCAATGGTGCGCATCGCGTCTTCAACGGCGGGAGGGATCGTGTTCTGGCCCAGCGCCAAGCGCGCACAGGCGGTGTCGAGAACACTTACAGCCTTGTCGGGCAGCTGGCGGCCTGCGAGATAGCGATGCGAGAGCTTAACCGTCGAGGTGACGGCTTCGTCGAGAATGCGCAGATCGTGATGTTTTTCGAGAGCGGCGACGATGCCGCGGAGCATGGTTTCACACTGGTCCTCGCTCGGCTCCTCGACCTTGACGACCTGGAAGCGCCGGGCGAGAGCGGCGTCTTTCTCAAAGAATTTCTTGTACTCCGACCATGTAGTGGCGGCGATGGTGCGGAGCTCGCCGCGTGCGAGAGCAGGCTTGAGAAGATTGGCGGCGTCATTCTGGCCGGCTTGGCCTCCTGCGCCGATCATGGTGTGGGCTTCGTCGATGAAAAGAATGATGGGATGGGGCGAAGACTTGACCTCGTTGATCAGTCCCTTGAGGCGGTTCTCGAACTCGCCCTTGACGCCCGCACCCGCCTGCAGCAGCGCGAGATCAAGGCTGTGCAGCTGGACATTGCGCAGTGATGGCGGGACATCTCCCATGCTCAGCCGCAGCGCAAAGCCTTCAACGACAGCGGTCTTGCCGACTCCGGCCTCGCCGGTGAGAATGGGGTTGTTCTGGCGGCGGCGCATAAGGATATCGACCACCTGCCGGATTTCCGAGTCGCGGCCGAGCACTGTGTCGATCTTGCCGGCCTTAGCGTTGGCGGTGAGATTGACGGTGTACTGGTCCAAATGCGGAGTCTTGCCGGAGCCGGCGGGACGCGGCGCTTCGCCATCGCCGGAAGGACCGCCCGCAGCGGGCGCGAATGGCTCCGATTCCTCCTTAGACTTCGCCGTGACGGTGAAGAAGTCCTTGCGCAGGGCTTCAGGCGGAATCAACTGTAGCTCCTTGCTGATATCACGGATGAGGCGCGTCAGCTCATCGCTTGAAAAGAGGGCCAACAGAGTGAAGCCGGTGCGAATCTGCCGTGCGTCGTACTCAATGGTGGCGACGGTCCATGCCTCGGTGAGCATCTTCACAAGAAGAGGACTGAAGGCGGGACTACGTGCGTTACCGGTCTTCAGCCGGTCGAGGCTGCGCTGCAGCTCAGAGGTGAGGCGCGACTTATCGACTCCGTATTGTTTCAGGATGAAGGCAATATCATTGTCGGAGCTGTCGATCGCCTTAAGCAAATAGTGCTCGATCTCGATGTCGTAGTGGGTGCGCGAGACGCACAGGCCGGCCGCGGCCTCGAGGGCGCTGCGGGTTGCATCATCTAATTTACCGATCAGGGATTTCAGGTTCAGGCTCATTTGTCTTACTCCCGTCGTGTGACTGCTTAATCTAAGACAATCGGTACGTGGCTTCGTCCGGATCGCGTTGCAAAGGCCGGTTCTTGATCCAGCTCACCAGGCCGAGACGCGGAGCGCGGGCACTTTCTTCGCCAAGCTCGGCGCCTGGCGTTTCCTCTCGCTCTAGAACAAGCTGGATGATGAAATCGAATTCGCGATTCGCGTAGAGGCGAAGCCATGCGTGGAGTTCCTCGCAGGCCTTCGCCCCAGGCAAGAACTCCTGATAGCGATTGAAGTTCATGGGGCCGAGCCGGATGGTGACGGTGCCGTGCTGGTCCCATACCTCGTCGCCGACGATGGTTCCCATGCCAAGGCGCTCGCAGAAGGCTCCGGTATCGCGCAGAAAGGTGAGGTTGGCCGGGGGCAGACGGTTCCAGGTGCCGGTAAACTGCTCCACCGAGACAGGGACATCGAAGTAGTCCTCGAGGAGCTGCTTGAGTCCCTGCGCCGTTGGACGGCGCGCCGAGAGAAGCCCCGCGTAATAAAGGCAGGCTTCGTCTTCAATATCCATGCGGTGCGTGAGGTCTTTGGTTCCGAGACCGATCAGGTCGAGCAACCGTGCGCTGATGACGTCGTCGCTGGCGCCGGTGCGCTCGTAGGCGATGTAGAAGCGATATTTCTGCCAGCCGCGATAGAAGAGCGCAATGATGCGGTGATTGAAGAGGTCGAAGAATTCACCGGGCACACGGTCCTTGGCGCGTATGCGCTCAAGCAGAAACTCCGTGTAAGGATGGGGCAGCACACCGGTCGCGGCGGAGAGGCCCATAAAGTTGACGAACATCTTTGGCTGGCCATCCGTCCCGACTTGCAGGTCCTGAATTTCACTGGCGGGAAACGAAAGGCTGGGCACGGACGAGAACCGGAGGACCTCTGACGAGGGCGACACGAAGAGGCCCACCGGGTTGCGATCCGGGTAGAGACGCTCGAGAAGACGGACGGCCTGAAAAAACTGGACGCAATAAGGCTCGCGCTCAAGCATGGCGCGGATCGACTCGAAGCGAGGATCGATTTTTCGCGCTCCTGTGTCAGTTTTCAAATCAGGGGCTTGCTGCCCGCTTTGGGTGGCCATTCGCCCAGCATCTCCTTTCGCTGATTTGAGCGCGCCGCCAATTGGCAAAAGCTGTTGATGGAAGTGTAAGAACCGAGGAAGCGGTCGAGCACGTTGGCGAAGAGATAGACGCCGCCTCCAACGAACTGGCGCTCGTCGAACTCCAGCTCGACGCGCATGCCGCGCGCTGGAACATTGCCATAGACCGATTGCATGATGGCAAAGTGAGGCCTCGAAGTAAGCCCAGTGATGCCGCCGATCTGGTTTTCGAGGTAAGACGAATCGGTGAAGTTGTGCAGGCGAAGAATCTCCTGCAGTGAAGACAGGCCTTCTTCAACCAGAGACAGATAGTTGAGCGAAAGCTGCGAAACGAGCCGCCATAGCTGGCCCTTCGCAGTCGGCGGATCGTAAGTAGGCGAGGGCCTGCGCAGCGCAGAAATCTGCTTGACGACTGGAAATTCTTCGGCGGTGAAATCTCCATCTTCAAGGCCAAACGGCAGGCGCGACGGCAGATCGAAGTTCGAGCAGGAGCAGCGCACGGTCAGCACTTCGACGTCCGGCTCGGTCATGATTCCATCGACATCGACTAGAGAAAGGTGCATGGAAGAGGGCTCGCGTTCGCCGAGCACATTCATGCGGCGGACGGCGTGCCAGTACGCTCGGCCCGACTCTTTACGCGCCTGAAAGCGATAGGAATAGAGCGGATCGATCTGGATACTCTCGCGGCGTGTCGTATTCGAAGCCATCACTTCGTCGATCGAGAAAATCTCGGTCGTGTCCTGGTGTCGCACGTCTGGAATGACCTGATACTCATGCTTGGTGTGGGTGACGAGGATGGGTTCGGCAACGTGCGAGAAGAGATTGATGACGGGTGTGCACCCCAGGCGCGGCGTGCGCGCGGAGACGCCAATCTCAAGGTCCTGGTGGCGCTCCGGCCGATCGAAGCGCGAGAAGAAGAAGAGAATCTCCGTCTGTTCAAGGCAGCCGGCTTCTGCGATGGCTTCGAGCCCGCGAAGCTCGAAGAAGAGGAATTTTTCGGAGAAAGTGAAGTACTCCTGCAAGAGACGATAGCCATCGAAGGAGCGCTTTGGATAAGGCAGGAGGGCCTCATCGTCTTCGAATCCCATGGGGCGCAGTTGCGAGGGAAAGATGCTCACGACCTTGCTGCCGCGCTGCTGCGGATTCCGCACCAGGATGGAAATGCAGTTCCGGCAAAACAACTCGTACAAGGTATGAACCACGTTGGTTTCGCCAGTGAGGTGAAAGGTTAGCCTGCCGATGCTGAACTGATTGAATGCGACGTCGCGCGCGCACTGCAGGCGCATGCGGATAACGCCCGCCGCTCCCGGTACGCGCACCGGATCGGCCAGCCGTTCCGGCTGACGCCACTCGCACTCGCTCACCGTGAACGGCCACAACTCCACGGGATAGGCAGTCTGGAAGCGGCAGGGCAGGCCATCGAAGGTACGCTTGGTCGCCAACTGCGTTTTGGCCGGCATCCGCAATCCCGCGGTCTGCTTTCCCTGCTCCGGATCGAGCTGGCATTCTACGATCGTCATCGACGGAATAGGCCGCAGGTAGTGGGGCTGGACGATGCCGAGCAGCGCCGAAGTCACTTCGGGGAAATCGTCATCGACGCGCAGATGCACGCGCGCCGCCATGAAGGCGAATGCTTCGAGCAGCCGCTCGACGTGAGGATCGTCGCAGCGGTCGGGCTCGAGCAGCAGGCGGCTGGCGACGCGCGGATACTTTTCCGCGAATTGCCCGCCGAGCTGGCGAAGATGCGCGAGTTCGCGTTCGTAATATTCGAGTAGTTCTTCGCGCATGGCCTATTTCACCTTGTACTCGCCGCTGGAAAGCTCGAGCACAGTGTCGAATGAAATCTCCTCGGGCGCGGGATCGAGCTTCATATTTGCCTCGATGTGGAAGCGCAAGCGGCGATCGGTGAGATCAGAGCCTTCGAGAGTGACGCGCACGTCCATGAGACGCGGCTCGAAGTTGCGCAGGCAGTTTTCGATTGCCTTGCGCAGACGGACATGGTCCGATGCGGACGAGAGGCCGAGCGAGGTGATGTCAGGCAATCCGAAATTGATGACGGATGCTTTTGCCAGCGGATATTTTGCAAGCTCCGGCATGGGCGGCTGGCGCGTGTTAAGCAGCCATTCCAGATCGCGCTTCAGCGCCTCCTTGAAATAGCGCAGGGATTGCGAACGGGTTGCGGGCCATTCCTCGACGGCCATTAGCCTGTCGAGGACGGATTGTGTCACCAGCGTGTCTGTCGTTGAACGCGCCAAAGCTGCCAGCTCCTGGACCGTGGGTCAGATTAATGCGAAACATTCAGCGCAGTGATGGGGTCGATACGGCAGAGACGTGAGAACAACTCTTCCCTTCTACTTGTGTCGTCAGGATCAAGACACTTTAGAAGCAGCGCCAGGGGCTGTGCGATCATTTCGCCCGCCTCCCATTCTTCCAGCTTGCGGTCCTCAATTTCCCTTACCAGCTCCTCCAGAACCAGATGCGCAACTTTTCTCTCACTTGCATCGATACATAACTGAGCGATATGCAACTTGCGCTGAAAGCGAGCGCGGCCATTGGATTGCTGCGCAGCATCGCGCAGCAGCAACTGAATTGCCTGGGCCAACTGCCCCTGGCGAATCATCTCGCGAGCAAGGTCGTCCTGCACACGCATTTCACCCAGCTGCACAACTGCCTGCAGCAGGTATGCTGTGGGACTTGCCGGACGCTCTTCCTGAATGAATTGAGCGCATTCGCGGATTCGGTTAACGGCATCATCCCAGTCGGTTGGTTTGGCGGAAACCACGTCTCTGTTCTTCATGGCGAAGGCCGGGATGGGTTTTATCTTTCGCCCACCAATAGCAGCCGGCACATCAGTGCCCTCCTCGGTTTCAGCATCCTGATCCAGGGCTTCGGTTGCCGTTTCTTCGACCGGATCCGGCTCGGTCTTTCGCTTCTCAGCAAGCAGGCTGGCGATGCCCTGACCGAACTCATCGAGCCCGTTGCGCAGGTGGCCGAATGCAGGCCCATCGCTTCCGTACTTCTCTTCGCAGAAGGTTTCCAGCGAGTCGATCGTCTCCTTCGCGGAGCGGACAGTCGCATCAAGGTTGACGTAGAAGCTCTTAGGCGTCGCGGAGAAAGCCTTATCAAACTCTTCAGGTGTTGGTTTGCCGTCCTTGAGTGCCTGTTCGCGCCTGGCGGTCTTTGCCTCGTCGTATCCGACATCGGCTTCGGCGGGAATCGTCCGCGAATCCTTGTACTGGTAGTATTTGAGGCCGTCGCGTGTGACTGGAGCTTCAATCAGAAACTCGGCGACGCGATTCGCAGCCCACTCAATAGGAACAGCGCGCATGCCTGCGTCGCCATCCTCGATCTCGGGATGGAGCGTGTCCCAGAACTGCTCCTGCAGATCCTGCATGAGCTTGAAGCAAGGCTGAATCAGAGCTACGCCCTCGCGTCTGACCTGAGCCTCGGTCAGCCATGCGGCAAGTTGCAGATCCTTGCTCTTTGTCGCGATAGCCTCACCGGCCAATTTGATAACTAGCGGATAGTCCGCCCGTTTCGCCGTACGCTGCCACTCGCCGCTTGGGATATTTTCGTTCTCTTGAGTCCGCGCTTCTTTGATCTGATCGTAGATGCGATCATGCCTCAGGCTTACGCCCGAAGGATTTTCGCCCGGTATCGGATTCAGCAGGTCATCACGTAGTGGCACTTTCAGCCGTCTCCCCGGCGTGGTGGAAGATCAGGTTCCGAAGTTGCAGGAACGGCTCCTCTTCATCCCCGCACAGCAACATTTTTTGACCAAGAGGTACTTCGCCGTACTTTGTGTCCTCTTCCCAGACAGTGGAGCGGCCGAGACGAACGGCATCGTCAGGATTTTTCCAGGACAACGGTGAAATCACCGGCAACAGCACCTCACCGAGATCCTGGAGGCGAAAATCTTCGGTCGTGTGCAGGATAGCCGGCATCCAGAGCAGATCGCGGAGCCGCTTGGGCGGCTCCACTTCAATCGACTCTACGTATGCAAATGGTATCCACGTGTAGCTTCCTGCTATGAACGCCTCCAGGTGCGCTCCTATGCGCGGGTCGGCATCTGAAAACTCCGCGAAGTCCGCGCCATTCCACTGCCCCGAAGGAGAGGGATGGGTTGTACCCATAGGGAGCTCATCTTTGGCGAACATCTCCTGCCTGGTCCTTTCGGCGTGCAGCGCAGCGCGATAAAGCATCGCGCCCGACGCAGCTTCGGGACTCGAATCGGACAAAATATCCAGGTGCTTGCTGGCGCGATCGTACTCGCCGGCAAAACAGAGTAATTCGAACAAAAAAGTACGGCGCCTGGTGTCGAGTGGCTGCTTTTTCAACTCGTCACCAAGCGCATCGATTGCAGGCTTTAGCTGGCCGGCACGATAGAGCGAGAGCGCGTCCATGAGAGTCGCCTTACCCCGCGAGCTTGTTTTCCTTCGTGTTGTAAGTAACTGGACCAACGCTCTTGAGATTGCCGTTCTCGTCCTGTACTGAATAGTCGATAGTGATTTGGTTATAGCTGAGCGAGAGACTGACGGTCGGGACTTCGCTGGAGCCGGAGATCTGCAGGCTGGTCACAAACAGCTCAGCGAAGTCGACCTTCAGATAGGGCTTGCCCGAAGCGCCGGACTTGACCGCCTCCATGGTGCCGCTCTTGATGTGGGTGCCTGCGCCGAGATTCTTGAAGAACTTCGGTGTGGCCTTGTCGAAATAGGTCATGATGCTGAAGTCGCTCAGATCAGCCTTGCCAGCGCCCGATCCGCCTGTTCCGGCTACAGAAGATACCTGGGACCCGCCCCAGCTCCAGCTCATGATTTGAATTTGGTTCTTGTGGTTTGAGTCGGCGGATTCACCGTCGATCCCATCGAGCTTCAGGAAATAATCTACCGCCATTTCTTGGCTCCTCTCTTACGTGGTTAGCTAATGCACTGCTGGTATCTCGTGCCGTAGTCAGGGGGGACGTCCGGCGATGTTCTGGCGATGCTACTTGCGCGCCGACGCCGGCAGATCAGCCACCAGACGAAGCGAAACGGAGAGCTCGTCGAGCTGGAAGTGCGGCTTCAAAAACGCGACTGCGCGGTAGGCGCCAGGTTTGCCGGGCACTTCGGATACCTGGATGGCCGCTTCCCGCAAAGGCAGTTTCGCCTTGGCAGCCTGGGAGGCGTTGTCATCCGCGCAGACATAGTTACTGATCCATTGGTTAAGAAACTTCTCGCAGTCCTGCCGGGTCATGAAGCTGCCGATCTTGTCGCGCATCATGGCCTTGAGATAATGCGCAAAACGCGACATGGCAAGAATATACGGCAATTGCGCCGAAAGACGCGCGTTCGCATTCGCCGCGTCCTTGTCGTAGAGCTTCGGCTTGTTCGCCGTCTGGACGCTGAAGAAGGCCGCGTAGTCCGTGCCCTTGCAGTGAACCAACGGTACCAGCCCCTGATCGGCGAGCTCTTTTTCGCGGCGGTCAGTAATGGCTACTTCAGTCGGGCACTTGAGAGCGACGTCGCCTTCGTCGGTACGGAAGGTATGGGCGGGAAGACCCTCCACCAGGCCCCCGCCTTCCACGCCGCGGATCGAGGCGCACCAGCCGTATCTTGCAAAGGAATTCGTAAGCCGGGCAGCCAGACCGTAAGCCGCATTGCTCCAGAGGTATTTCGAGTGATCGCTGCCGTCGACCGCTTCTTCATAGTCAAAAGCATCTACCTGCTTGGTGTCTTTGCCATAGGGCAGGCGCATGAGAATGTGCGGGAGCGTGAGCGCGACATAGCGCGAATCATCGGACTGGCGGAAGGATTTCCACTTGGCATATTCCGTTGAATCGAAGATTTTGCCGATGTCTCTCGGTGCGCCAAGCTGGGTATAGCTGGTCAGGTTGAGCAAGTCCGAAGAGGCCGCGCTCATGAACGGGGCATGCGCTGCGGAGGCAACCTGAGAGATGCGCTCGAGCAGTTCAATATCCTCCGGTCCTCGGCCAAATTCGTAGTCCCCGAGAAGCGCTGCGAATGGGGCGCCGCCGAAGACACCGAACTCCTCTTCATAGACCTTTTTGAAGAGGGCGCTCTGATCGAACTCAGGAGCACGCTGCAGATCCTTCAGCAGCTCGCGCTTCGAGGCATTGAGTACCTTGATCTTGAGCATGTCGCTGGTTTCCGACTGGTCAATGAGGTACTTGATGCCGCGCCAGGTTCCTTCGAGCTTCTGGAAGGCGGAATAGTGGAGAATCTCATTCAACTGGAGCGAAATGAGCCGGTCGATCTGCGCAATGCGCGCCTGGATAGTGGCCTCAGCATCGCGGGTCAGCGTCATGTGGCCCTGGAGAACCTGATTCACGAACTCCTTGACCATGTCACGCCCGCGCTCGAGAGTGGCGGCATCGCGATTGAAACGGCCCTGGGCGACTATCTGATCGAGCAGGTTCTTTTCCGCCTGCTGCTCAACTGTTTCACCTGCGACGGAAGCTGCCGTCTTCGCAGTGCTCATTCCCCACCTCCGGTTGTGCCGAGTTCAGAACGCAGCTTTTCCCGCGTCTCCGTATTAGAAACCGCCTCGAAAAGCGCCTCGTCCAGCTTGTCGTTGCCTTGCAGACTGCCGCGCAGATCGGAGAGCCGAGTGCGCAGGTCGAAGAGTTCCTTGAGAGGTGCAACCTGCTTGGCGACGTTCTCCGGCGAAAAGTCGTCGAGGCTCTCGAATTTCAGATTGACGCCGATCTGTCCCGCGTTTGGATCGTCGCTCAGCTTGTTGGGAACGGAGAAGGCCAGGTGCGGCTGCATTCCCTTAAGAACGGTGTCGAAGTTATCGGGATTGATCTCAACAAATTTGCGGTCTTTGAGAGCGGCGAGCGGCTGCTCCGGCTGGCCAGTCAGGTCCCCGAGTACGCCCATCACAAATGGCAGTTCTTTGAGTTCAATCGCGTCGCCGATCTCGACGTCGTAAGTGATATGCACGCGCGGTGAACGGACGCGATCCAGTTTATGCTGCGTACTTTCTCTAGCCATAGTCTTTATCCTCGAGAGGCGCGCACGGCAGGAACCGACCGCCCCGGGTTCGAATCAACGACACAATCTGAAGGCAGCGTATTCTTAGCTTCTCTACTGTATCCCTTTTCTTAACAATACTTTGTAAACAAGTCAATATTTTGGGACAGTTCTAGTCATGGCAGCGAGAGCGGGCCAATTATTAATCTCCTCATGGTGGGTGTCAAGCCGAAAGCATTCCACCTGAGGCAGCGATGACGGGTGGAACTACACTTTGGTGTCTGCTACTCGGGCAACAGCTGGATTATGCCGCTGTATACTCAAACCCCGATAGGAAATCCATCACATGCGACAGTTGCAGCCGGTTGTCTGGTCGAAGGGCGTGTTCTTATCTCCGCAACACTTGCAGGCGCAGGATCGCTTCTTCGAGGAGAGCCTTCGCTTCCTTTCCGACGCGCTTGCTTTCCGCAACTGGGGCTTTTCATCGCTGCAGATTGACGGAACGGGCCTGAGCGAGGGCCAACTCAACGTTAGCCAGGCTTCCGGCGTTTTCCCGGATGGGCTGATGCTCGATATGCCGGCCTCCGACGCACCTCCCCGGTCGCGCACTCTCGAAGAGTGCTTTCACGAGGGCAGTAATCGTTGCATGTTCTACCTGGCAGTCCCGCAGGACCGCCCGGGAGGCATCAATATCGGATTGCAGCGAGGCGGCGTCAGTACCCGCTTTTACTCCGAACTGCAGATGCTGCGCGATGAAAACAGCTCCGGGATCGAAAAGCCGGTGTCTCTGGCACGCAAGAATCTGCAGATCCTGGCCGAGGGCGAGAACATCGAAGGCTCGGTGCTTCTACCGCTGGCGCAGATTGAGCGAACCGAAGCGGGCAGCTACCGGCTGGACAACAAATACGTGCCGCCGATGCTGAACCTGAAGGGCAACGAGCTGCTCGCCGGCATTCTTCGCGGATTGATCGAGACGCTCGTCGGAAGAGGCGGGCAGCTTGCCGGAGCGCGGCGGCAACGCAACCAGTCTCTCGCCGACTTCAGCGCCTCGGATGTCGCTAACTTCTGGTTGCTTTACACCATCAACTCGCACCTGCCGGTCCTGCGTCATATGCTGCAGAGCGACCGGGTTCATCCCGAGACGCTGTTTCTGCAAATGCTCACCCTCGCGGGAGCGCTCACGACATTTTCTCCAAAGTTGGAGCCGCGGGATCTGCCCAAGTATGAACATGAACAGCTGGGACCCTGCTTTGTCGCGCTCGATGCGATGATTGCGGAGCTTCTGGACACAGTTGTGCCGAGCAACTTCGTTGCCCTGCCGCTCAAACCCCTGCGTGACTCCATCTACGCGACAGCAATTGACAAGGACAAATACTTCGAGAATTCACGCTTCTATCTGGCCATATCATCCGACTTGCGTGAAGCAGACATTATCAGCAAGACGCCACACCTTGCCAAAGCCTGCTCGGCGACACATATCGAACAACTCATTCGGCAGGCGCTGCCCGGTCTGAAGATGCTCCATGTGCCGGTGCCGCCGCGGGCCATTCCCGTGAAACTGCGTTACCAGTATTTCAGCCTGGAACGGAGCGGCCCGGTATGGGAGGCGATCGTGCGCTCGCGCAATTTCGGCGTCTATGTGCCGGGAGAGATTCCAAATCCCGAAATGGAGTTGATTATTCTCTTTGCCAACGCTGAGTAGCCGCCCGCCTCTCCGCCGCTATTTGTGCCTCAGCACAAAGATCAGGATCAGCACGATCACCAGCAGTACAAAGATATTCAAAATCAGAATCAGCGGCAGGTATTGCTGGAGTTTACCGGGCTGCGGCGCAGCCGGAGGTGCGGGCGCGGGCGGAAACTGGAACGCAGGCGGCTGAAAGTGCGGCATGGCAGGCGGAGCCGCTCCTCCGTGCGCAACCGGCATTTGAGGCATAGCAGGCGCGGGAGGAAACGCCGGCGCCGGCGGGAACTGCATCGGCGGCAATCCAGGCCGTGCGACCGGCTGCTGGGGCAGAACAGGCGGACCGGGCGCACCTGGACCCTGGGTCTGCAGGTCGCGGAGCTGCGAACCCGAGATAACTCGCGTGAACTCGCCTGGCCCGCCGGACATGGACGGCGCGGGAGACGATTGCTGAACAGGCGGCATCGTTAACGGCGCCATCGGCGGCGTAAGAGGCGGCTGCGCGACGGGACGCGGCGAAGGATCGGCTGAGAGAGTCTTGAGAAGCTGTGTGAAGCCGCCGGCCGCAGGAGCGGGAGCCACGGGCTGCGGAGGCTGGGGAACCATGAATGGTTCCTCTGACCTTGCAACAGGCTCCTCCTTGTTCAGTGCCTGCAGAAGCTGTGTAAAGCCGCCCTGCGCAGGAGGCATTGGCTCCGCCGGACGGCTTGGGGGCGACGAAAACTGGAAGGAGCTCGCCGGAGGCGGTTCTGACTGGAGCGCCTTCAGCGGGTCCTCGCCAGAAAGGGTTTCAAGCGGACGCGGGGAGAACATCTGCGTAAATGTGCCCGGACCCGAGCTCTGTGGAGACGGAGCGGGAGTGTGCGGCGAAGGGCTTGCAAAATCAGTGTCCCCGCCGGACGTCGCCTGCTGGAACATCTGCGTGAAAGCTCCGGGACCGGAAGCTGGCGGGTGCGGCGCGACAGGTGGTGCAGGGGCTTGAACATGCTCCCAGCTTCGCTCCGCCTGCTGGAACGTCTGCGTGAAAGCTCCGGGACCAGAAACGGGCGGAGGCGCTGCGACAGGTGGTGCAGGGGGTGCAACCTGCTCCCAGCTTCGCTCCGCCTGCTCGAACGTCTGTGTGAAAGCCCCGGGACCAGAAGCGGGCGGAGGCGCTGCTACGGGCGGCGCAGGGGGTGCAACCTGCTCCCAGCTCGGCTCTGCCGGCTGGAACATCTGTGTGAAAGTTCCGGGACCGGAGATCGGCTGGGGTCGTTCCTCCTTGAACAGAAGATCTTGCGGCTGAGTAGACGTGGGCATCGGCGCTGTTTGCTCAATTTCGCTCGCCCGTGCGGAAATCGAGTTGATCATCTGGGTAAACGAACCCGGCGCGGCTGCGGATGGAGGGGTGGGTGCCGGGTGACGGGTTTCATGTTCCGGTTTCTGTGGCGAGGAACCCAGCGTCCGCAGCATACGGGTGAACTCGCCGGGCTTGGCAGGCGGTGGAGGGGCAGGAGGGGCAGGCTTCTCAGTAGAGGGCGTCTTCTCTACCACAATCTGCTTGAACACACTCGACAGATCGGATGCCGACTTTGACGATGGGAGCGGGCCTGGCGGCGTAAACGCCGACGCCGACGGAGTTGGGGGTGCAGGCGCTGGGGGCGCGGGATTGTGCGGCGGATGGAAAGTATCGGTAAACCCGCCAGAGTCCGTCGAATGCTCCGAAGCAGACGGCGTGTGTGGCTTCTGGAGAGCCTGAAACATCTGGGTGAAGCCACCGGATTCTGCAGGCGGTGCCGGTGCAGGGGCTGCGGAAGGAGGGGCGACCGGGGTTCGTGACGATGGCTGCGGCGGCGCAGAAGGGATCGACTTTGGCGGCTCCGCAGGAGACTTCGACGCCTTCATTCCCCCCATTAGCGAGCGCAGAAGATCGTCATCCTGCGATGGAGAAGGCTTGGCGGAAACGGTCCCGAAAATTGCGGTTGCGCTTGACGCGTCATCGGCGGCAGATTCACTCTTGCCGGGAAACTCGGGATCATCGAAAGGAGACTTGGACGGGTCCATGGAATGCCACCCTGTGTCTGAATTATCGCTTGATTCTGGTGACCAAGACTACATCGCAATTACTTGACAGTAAAGTGCCGGCAACCTACGATGCACACACGACTTGGCCGCGGTAAATTCAGGCTTTAGAAACTCGTTGGGCAGAGGCGCCGAATTGACCCTCAGGGCGGCATGTGCCTGCGAGCCGCTTCAACAACCAGGTTTTCGCCGAATGGTTCGTACGCTATGAAATTTTTGTCGCGGGTGGTCTGGTCAGAGGGGATGTACCTGGGTCCTCACCATTTTCAGACGCAAAGCCGCTATTTCGAAGATTCCATCGCTTTCCTCTCCTCCAGCCTTTGGCACGAACCATGGGGATTGCTTCACGCCGAGCTGGACCAAAAGGCCATCCGCAACGGCAATGCCCTTCTGCTGCACGCTTCCGGGATTTTTTCCGATGGCCTGAGCTTCGAGCTGCCGAATTCCGACCCTCCTCCTCCCCCGCGCAACCTGCAGGAAGTCTTTCCCTCTACTGACGCGGTGCTGCCACTTTATCTGGCAGTGCCCAGCCGTCGCGATAATGGCTTCGACTGCGACCTGAGCGCAACCCCGGACGGCGCGCGCTTTTCGCGGATGCAGCGCACGCTGCGGGATGAGACAAACGGCATCGACGAGCGCGAGGTCGACCTGGGGCAAAAGAACATCCGCCTGGTAACTGAGGCAGAACTTACGCCGCAGATGCTCTCCATCCCCATTGCCCATGTATTGCGCGACGGACGCGGCCATCTCGTCTACGACGAAGACTTCATTCCCACCTGCCTGCGCCTGAGCGCCAGCGAGCCGCTGATGCTGCTTATCAAGCGGCTACTCGAAACCATCGGAGAAAAGAGCAGCACCATCGCTCGCAGCGCACGGCGGCACGGACGTTTCGAGGCGGGCACGGCAGCCTTAGACGTGGCGAATTACTGGTTTCTACATGCGCTGCACAGCGCCATCCCGCCTCTGCAGCACCTGAGTACGACGCGCCATGCCCATCCGGAAGATTTGTTCATCGAGCTGTCGCGTCTTGCCGGGGCGTTATGCACCTTCGCCGTCGACTCCGACCCTCGGCAGCTTCCCGCATACGATCATCGTTCACCGGGACCGGCATTCCGCATCCTCGACGCGCACATCAAGAAACATCTCGAGATCGTAGTTCCGTCGAACACCGTTTCTCTCGACTTTCATCCTCTGGAGCCGTATATCCATGCGGCCGATGTAGTCGATGAGCGCTGCCTGCGCCGTGCCCGGTGGGTGTTTGGCTTACGTTCGTCGCTGGGCGAGTCGGAGCTTCTGAATCTGGTGCCGCGTCTGGTGAAGGTGTGCTCCTCGCGCTTTGTACCGGAACTTGTAAAGCGCGCACTTCCTGGTATGACTCTCAGGCATCTGCAGGTGCCGCCCACGGCTATCCGCGCGGAGGTGGATATGCAATACTTCGCTGTCGAGACAGCCGGCCCGTGCTGGGAGCATATTCTGCAGACACGCAAAGTGGGCGTCTATATCCCGGGAGAAATTTCGAAGCCAGAGTTCGATCTCACCGTCATTGTGGAGACCTCGTGATGAGCACCGTACGCGTGAACAGCCTCGCCTATTGTTTCCAGGAGGTCCTGACGGCCATCCTGCGGATCCGCTTCCAGCGGCAGCAGGTGCAGGATTCGGAGAGCTTCCGCGCCCAGATGCGCCGCTCTCTGCAGGCGGCGATGCAGGAGGCTCGCGGATTGGGGTATGCGAGCGAGACCGTGCAGATGGGCGTCTTCGCGGTGGTTGCCTATATGGACGAAAGCGTCCTGAATCTGCAAAGCCCGGCGTTTGCCGACTGGGCCCGGCGTCCGCTGCAGGAAGAGCTCTTCGGGGGTCATCTCGCCGGAGAGACCTTCTTTCGCAACCTGAAGGCTCTGCTCAGCCAGCAAGACTCCACCGAAGTGGCTGATGCCCTTGAGCTGCATTGCCTCTGCCTGCAGATGGGTTATCGCGGACGATATGCCCTGGGGGACTCCGGCGAGCTGCACCAGATGTTGCGCCATGCACGGGAGAAGATTCAACGCATCCGCGGCGCTTCTTACCTGGTGCCGCCGATGGCGCCTCCAGAGGTCCGCCCCGCACGGGCAAAGGATTCATGGAGCCGCGCCCTGCTCATCACCACATGCGTGCTCGCCGGGTTGACGATCGTCGCATTCGGCGGCTTTGAACTTGCCCTTGGTTCCGGAGTATCCGAGGTGCAGAACACCAGTCTGAATGCACCGCGATAGGAGCCGGCAGTGGTACCCATCATTATTTCTGCCCTGATTTTGATACTTTCGATTGTGCTCGCCTGGCTGGCCGGGCCCCTGCTTCACGTGGAGGGCACTTCCCTTCTAATCCTGCGCATCCTGCTTGTCGTTCTCGGCGCTGCCGCGGCAACCATCATTCTGGTCATTCACTTCAGGGAAAGGCGGCGCAACGCAGCCACGAAGAACGTTGCCGGCGGCACTGAGATGGATACGCTGCTGCGCGATGCTGAAAAGAGGCTGGCGGCGGCGCAGCGCACAGGCGCAAAGTCTCTCGACTCGCTCCCGCTGCTTTATCTTCTAGGCGAGGCAAATTCGGCAAAGACCACGGCAGTACTTAAATCCGGACTCGATCCCGAGCTGCTGGCCGGGCAGATCTATCGCGACCAGGACGTGATCGCCACGCCGGTTGTGAATCTCTGGTACACGCAGCAATGCGTCATCGTGGAAGCCGGAGACGCAGTCCGCAAGAGCCCCGCGCTGTGGAGCAAGCTGATTCGCAGGACGCGGCCCAAGGCCTACCGCTCCGCGATGGGAACGCAGGCCCCGGTGCGCGCGGCGGTGGTTTGTATCAGCTGCGAGCAATTCCTTGGCGCGAACGCGTCCGACGCCGCACTGACAGCGGCCCGATCCACGAACCAGATGCTGCGCGACCTTGCCCAGCACCTCGGCACAGAGGTTCCGGTCTATGTGATCTTTACGAAACTGGACCGGATTCCCGACTTCACCGAGTATGTTCGCAATCTGACCGCCGAAGAAGCATCGCAACCATTTGGCATGGCATTTGCGCGTAGCGATGCCTCAAGCGGGTTGTATGCCGAAAAGGCAATGGCGGAGGTGACGTCGTCGCTCGACCAACTAATCTTCTCGCTTGGCGAATACCGCCTGGAGTTGCTCACGCGCGAAACGGAAGCGAAGAACGTCGATCCCGTCTACGAATTTCCGCGTGAGATTCGAAAGCTGCGGAACAACCTCGCGGCCTATCTTGTCGAGTTAGCCCGGCCGAGTCACCTGAATGCCAATCCTTATCTGAGAGGCTTCTACTTCACCGGCGTTCGCGCGCACATGGTCGAGCAGATGGTGAGCTCTCCCGCTCAGGCGCCGAAGGCCGCGCCTGCTGAGGCCGGGGCCACGCGCATGTTCAGCGTGCAGCAGATGCAGGCCGCCGCTGTTCCGGCCGCACCACAGGTAATATCGCAGAAGGTGGCTCAGTGGTGCTTCCTGCCCAAACTGTTTCCTGTGGTCGTGCTTCAGGACCGCAGCGCGCTGGCCAGCACCAGTCATAGCGGCAGAACCCATACATTTCGCCGCATCGTCTTCGGGACACTGTCGCTGCTGCTGCTGTTCTATCTTGCCTGCCTTGTCATTTCCTTTGGCAACAACTCGAAGTTAGCGCACGACATTGCGTCGGCTGCAAACGCGCTTCCGGCAAGAACCGTTCCAGCGACGACACTTGCCTCTACGCCGGATTTGACGGCGCTCAACCAGCTGCGCACGGCTCTGGTGCAGTTGGAAACGTATCGCCAGGATGGTCCGCCGCTCATGTACCGTTGGGGGCTGTATCACGGAGATCAGCTCCTTGAAGCAGCTCGGCACATCTACTTCGACCGTTTCCAGCGCCTGCTGCTGACGAATACGCAGACAAATCTGGTGGCAGCGCTGAATGCGCTTCCATCCTCTGCACAGCCGGATTCCGACTACGGCGCCGGCTACAACCCGCTTAAGGCATATCTCATTACGACAACGAATCCTGACAAGAGCACGTCGGAGTTTCTCACTCCCGTCCTGATGCAGTACTGGCAGAACGGCAGGCTTCCCGACACCGACGAGCAAAGGCAACTGGCCCAGTTACAATTTGATTTCTATGCCAACGAACTGAGATCCGGAAATCCCTATTCCATTGCTCCGGCCATGTCGGGCGTGAATCACGCGCGCACTTATCTAGCGAGCTTCGGCGGCTTCGCGCGGATTTATCAGCAGATGATTAATGCCGCAGACAAGGCCGCGCCACCGATCGACTTCAACCGCGCGTATCCCGGATCGGCTGCGGTTGTTGTCGAGCCGCATATTGTTCAGGGAGCCTTCACGCGCAACGGCTTCACATTCATGCAGGATGCGATCCTGCATCCGGAAAAGTATTTCAGCGGCGAGGCGTGGGTGCTTGGAGATCAGGCTCCTCCATCGCTTGACCCAAAGACGCTCACGCAGCAACTTGCCAGCCGATACCTGGGGGATTATCAAAACGAGTGGCGGACGTTCCTCCGTCAAGCTCAGGTCGTGAAATACCGCGACCTTAAAGACGCGGGAAGCAAGCTGCAAATCCTTTCCAATCCCAGTTCCCCGCTGCTGGCGCTGATCTATACCGCGTCGCACAACACCGCGGTGGCGAATCCCGACATTGCCAAGCAGTTCCAGCCAACCCAGGTATTTGTTCTTCCTGACAATCCCGACAGGCTCATGAACGACAAGAACACAGGATATGTGAACGGCCTGGTCGGCCTTCAGGGCGCTGTCTCGCAGGTTGCTTCCGACCCAACCGCGGCCACAAATCCAGGCGCGTTCCAGCCGGTAATCGCAGCGGCCATCAGCGCACACGGCGCGGTGAGCCAGGCGTCGCAGTCGTTTAACATCGATCCACAGGCACATATCGAGCAGACCGTGCTCGCCCTCCTGCAGGCGCCGATCACGTCTGCCGAGGACATCGCGAAGCCGGGAGCGCCCAAAGGCGGCGGACTTTGCGCCAGCTTCTCTCCACTGCTCGCGAAGTTCCCCTTCTCGCCGAACTCAACCGTCGATGCCACTCCGGCCGAGGTCTCTGCTGTCTTTCAACCGGGATCGGGCGCTCTATGGCAGTTCTATGACGCATCGCTGAAGCCGCTGGTCGTCCAGCAAGGATCAACCTATGTCCCCGCGCTGAACGCTCCAGTCAAAGTGAATCCTGCGTTCCTGGCGTTCTTCAATAAGGCCGCGAGTGTATCGGCATTGATGTATCCCGCCGGAGCAACATCACCGAGCTTGACTTTTACCGCGCACATCCTTCCGTCAAAAGGTATTGACAACATCACGCTGGCGGTCGATGCGCAAAGACTGACAGGATCGGATGTTTCCAAGCAATTCACATGGTCGGCCCAGACCGCGCAGCAGGCACAGCTGACCGCCAACTACGGCACCAGCAGTCTTCCATTACAATTCACCGGTCCCTGGGCGCTCTTCCATCTTGTTAATAAGGGCAAAGCCGAGCAGGGTGGACGTCTTGCTTATCCGCTGGAGTTTTCAAACACTCCCATCGTGGTCGGCGGCACGCCGCTGGTTGTCCATCTTGAGTTTTCAGGAGCCGGCGCTGGCCTGCTCATGCCGGGAGGGCTGAGCAGCATCAAGTGCGTCTCAAACGTGGGTCACTGAATATAAGTCTCAAGCTCCGCAGTTGGTGCGGGCTCGTCGGAGTCGCTGAAGCGCAAGAGCAGACAGGTGACATTGTCCACCGCGCCCTGATCCTTGGCGGTGTCGATCAAAGCCTGACAAGCCTGCGCAAGATTCGGCGTCGCAAGAATGAGATCGGCGATTGCATCAGCACCCGCATAGCGGGTGAGGCCGTCAGTAGTCAGGAGCACAATGTCGCCGGGTTCGATGGCGGCCGTGAAGAGATCAGGTTCGACCAGCTCAGCCGTACCGATGGCGCGCGTGATCAGTGACTGCAGCGGCGAGGATCCGGCGTCGTCCGCGCTCATAACTCCGTTGCGCACCTGCTCGGCGATATAGGAGTGGTCAAGAGTGATCTGTACGCATCTCCCATTGCGAAGAAAGTAGGCGCGGCTGTCGCCTACATTCCCGATGATGATGCGGCGGCCATCTACGCAGGCTGAGACCAGAGTCGTTCCCATGCCGCGCAGCTGATCGCTGTCCTTAGCCAGGAGACAGACCTGATGATTTGCGTAGAGGATTGCCTGGTATAGCCGCTGTTCTCCTTGTATGTCCGGATCCTGCTGCTGGAAGGAGCGCAGGAGCTCGGTGACTGCCGTACTGCTGGCGATCTCCCCTGCGGCCATCCCGCCCATCCCGTCGCAAACGGCGAATATCTGGGCGGAAAGGTCGTAGCCAAAGCTATCTTCATTGTTGGTCCGTTTGCATCCCACGTCGGTTAAAGCTGCCACTTCAAGTTTCAATACACTTTGGCTTTCCATCGTAGAAACTCTTCTTTTCGCCAGGCTGACAGCTTTACAGGGTTGCTTTCAGATAGAAACTTACCACTTCCGCGGGTGCGCGATTAGACTGCCAGAATAACCGCCAGCCTGTAAAGACCTGCCGACAGCGCGGCACCGGAACCCTCGCACTCCCGGATTCCACTCACCCGGAAGTGCCATTTTCAGCCCACGAATTCGCGGGCAAAACGTGCATATTTTGGGATACACTCATGGCGCTAACGCGAAGGTCGCGTTGTTCCCCCTCTAGCTGATCTTTGATCCCGAAAGGTCGTCCCTATGGCGTTAGAAGTTGGTACACGTGTTGGCGATTATGAAATCCTCGCGATGCTGGGCGCGGGAGGTATGGGCCAGGTGTACAGCGCCCGGAACATCATATCCGGCCGCACCGAGGCCATGAAGGTCCTGCTCCCGGATTTTGCCGCAGAACCAGACCTTGCCGCCCGCTTCACGGCAGAGATTCGCACCCTCGCGGGACTCGATCATCCCAACATTGCCCAGTTGCGCACCGCCTTCCAGTTCGAAAATCGCCTGGTCATGATGATGGAGTTCGTGGAGGGCGTCACCATCGAGAAGAGGGCCAGCGAAGCCCCAATCCCCGTCAATGAAGTCATCAACTACTCAATGCAGGTGTTGTCTGCCCTGAGCTATGCCCACAGCAAAGGCGTTACGCACAGGGACATCAAACCGGCGAACATCATGCTCACGACGCACGGCCTCGTCAAGCTGATGGACTTCGGCATAGCAAAATCAACCAATGACCTGCAGCTCACGCGCCCGGGCACGACCATGGGATCGGTCTACTACATGTCTCCGGAGCAGGTGCGGGGTGGAACGGTAGATGCGCGGTCCGACATCTATTCCTTCGGCGTAACTCTTTATGAGATGTTGACCGGACGCCGGCCTTTTCAGGCGGAGACGGCCTACAGCGTGCTCAATGCCCAGCTCACTGAGGCGCCCGCCCCACCCATGCAGATCAATCCGGCACTTTCCCCTGAGCTCAACAATATTGTGCTGCGCGCCATGGTGAAGTCGCCCGATGGCCGCTTCCAGTCAGCGGACGAATTCCGCACCGCGCTCAAAAATCTGCAGGAATTGAAGAGCCAGGCTACGGCGTCGCGAGTTATTGCGCCGACTGTTCCAGCACAGCCGGCGCAGATTGCACCCGCGGTTGCAGTTGCCTCCAAGGGTCACCGCAGCCTGTGGATCGGCCTTGGAGCGGCGACGGCCATTATCGCCATGATTGCCGCTGCGACGCTGCTGCCGCGCATGCTCGCGACTCATGCTGATCCGAAAGCCCCGGCTCCTGTAACGGAGACCGGAACTGCGCCACCATCTACTGGAGGTACAGGCGGCCCTGCGGTTCAGCCATTGGCTACCCCATCGACACCTGCTCCGAACCCGCTGAGCAGCGCAACTCCAGGAGGGACGCCAACCAATTCGCCGTCTACGGTACCTGGCCCATCAGCGGCGCCGGGCCTCACGCCCGGGCCCGGTTCAGCAGTAGCGAAGGCTCCCAAGCCGAAACCGGCTCTCCAGCCCGAGAATGGTCCGCCTCCGGGTCCCTCGAAGCAGGAGATCGGACAGGCGCGAGAGAGGATGATCCAGCTTGATGCGGAAGCAGACAGCATCAGGTCGGGCGTACAGCAGATTCGCAGCAGCCAGCAGGCGCAAGGTCTGGATCTGCGCGGAGACGTGCTTGCATCGTTAAACCGGATGAATTCTTACCTGAACGAAGCTGACCGGTCGCTAAGCCAGAACGATGTGCAGGGCGCGCAGGACGAGATGGACCGCGCCGAAAAAGAGATTTCCAACTTAAAGACATTCTTAGGCCGATAGGAGAGATCAGCAATGCGTAAATTGATTCCCAAAATTCTTTCCCTCATCTTGATAAGCTCGCCGCTTGTCGCTCAGGCGCCGGTGCGTCACCGAGTGGCTGTGCTCGATTTCGGCTACGCGACCGTCATGACGACATCTCAGGCCGTCTTTGGAACAAACGTCGATATCGGCAAGGGCATTGCCGATATGCTCATCGACAAGCTGCTTGCCGACGGCACCTACCGCGTGATCGAGCGCAACGCCATCGACAAGATCCTCCATGAGCAGGACTTCTCCAACAGCAACCGCGCCGATCCCAGCACGGCCGCAAAGATCGGCCACATTCTTGGCGTCGATGCGGTGATCACGGGCGATATCACGCAGTTCGGACGTGACGATCAGAACAAGAATTATGGCGGCCAGGCGGTGGCGGGCTGGACGCACGGCGCATTTGGTGGCGTAGGCAAACATGAGTCCAAGGCTGTGGTAGCGATTACGGTTCGCATGGTGGACGCGACTTCCGGCGAAATCCTTGCATCGGTCACCGGTAAGGGAGAATCGTCGAGAAGCGGAACGAGCCTGTTAGGTGGCGGATATGGCGGTGGCTCGGGAGCGGCCGGCGGCTACGACATGACCAGCAGCAATTTCGCCCAGACGATTATTGGCGAAGCCACGAATGCGGCAGTCGCGCAAGTGGCTACCGGCCTGAGCGGCGACGCCTCTAAGATTCCTGACGCGCCTCCACCGCCTAAAGTTGCCGTTGCAGGACTCGTAGCTGATGCCTCTGCTCCGGACAGCATCATCATCAATGTCGGCAGCGGGGCTGGGGTGAAGGTCGGCGACAAGCTGAATGTTTCCCGCGTCGTTCGCCAGGTTAAGGATCCGGCAACCGGCAAGGTGATACACACGATCGAAAATCAGATCGGCACGCTGACCATCACCAGCGTCGATGCGAGCTCCGCCGTGGGCACCTTCAGCGGTACCGGCGCGCCAAAGACCGGAGATTCGGTGAAGACTCCGTGATGTCCGGTCCTAATTGTCATTGGCCAGCTGGTATATCAACCGGCTGGCCATTCTCTGTAGAAGGCATCTCGGCCGCCTGCTTAAGGAACCTCTGTAAGACTTCCTGACCTGTTCCAGAAACTAGCTCTCCTGCCTTCTGCTCGCCCTTGCCCCAGGCCATCAGGAAGACCAGCGGAATCCAGCCGCGCCGATCCTGTGACAGCTTCTGCCCAAAGGCGAAAAGAACCCGCGAGAGCTTGATTGGAAGCTGCACACCAGCGACCTGGTTCACGGAAGGGTCCTGGCAAAGAAGCGGCGGCGAGGTGACGAGATACTCGCGGCAGGCCAGCGGCCGAATGGGATGAATACTGCAGCTCTCGTCTTCAAGAAAGGGACAGGCAACGCCGGCGTGGAAGTAGTCCATCGCCAATTGAGTTGCAGCCTCTTCTTCCAGGGTCCATCGATCGTCGAGAATTTTCTCAATCACTCCGGCATCGCGCAGGGCCAGCAATGCGCGGTGGAAGCGGCCCTGGAGATCAGTACGATGCTCAGCGGGTAAGGTCTTCATCCAGTCAGTGAGCGCTTCGGCCTCAAAAAAGCTCACCGGAACCATCTGCCGGCAGCACGCTCCGCAGCCCGCTCGGCACGAAATCGGCGTACCGGCTTGACTGGCCTCTTCGCCGACCCGGTTGATGATCGCGTTCTCCAGGTTCTGAATAATCGGCAGTAGTTGTGTGAGCGTGGTTTGGCCCGTAGGCAGATGCGCACTGGCGTTCAGGAATGCGCCGCCTACAGGCAGTTTGAACGCGACCCGCTCGGTCGGCGCAGCAGACTTTTCCGGATTCATCGACATGATTCGACCAGCTGTTTTACGAGTACCTTGAGAACTCGCTCATTGTATCGGGATGGACGTTCGGTGACGAAAGAGAGACGGCATGTCCTGATTGCGATCATGGTGACTGACGTTACCGCTCACTCAAAGGTGGTAACTTGCGCTCTCCCCTTTCTACTAGCGAGAGGACTAGAATCGTGTTACGGTGCGGTCAGCGTCACCAATGACTAACTGATGCATTGTTTTGAATTTAAGGGCTCCGGAAGATCTCAACTTCCTGCGGCCGCCTTATCTGCTTCAACGGACGTCGGGCGAAGACAGTGGATGCAATCTCGACAAAGAAGATAGGCAAATACGAGATCACCGGCATTCTGGGCCGCGGCGGCATGGGCGTCGTCTACCGTGCGGAAGACAAACGCATCGGCCGACAGGTAGCCATCAAGACGCTCACCGAGGGTTTTTCCGGGCAAACTGACATGCTCGAGCGCTTCTACCGCGAGGCGCAGGCCGGAATCCTTCAACATCCGAATATCGTTATCGTCTATGACCTGGGCGACGAAGACGGCGTGCCGTTCATCGTCATGGAATACGTAAACGGCGACCCGCTGGACAAGGTCATCACCTCTGGCCGTGCGCTTCCATTGATCGACAAGCTGAGCATCATCGAGCAGGTTTGCGCCGCGCTGGGATATGCGCATCAACGCGGCGTCGTCCATCGCGACATCAAGCCGGCGAACGTAATCGTGCAGCCCGACGGCCAGACGAAGATCGTCGACTTTGGCATTGCACGCGTGCAGAGCTCAAATGCCGAGACCGGGTTGACGCGCACCGGCAATGTCATCGGCACGATCCACTACATTGCGCCGGAACGACTGCGTGGCCAGCCCTTCGATGGCCGGTCGGATATTTTTTCCACGGGAGTCATGCTTTACCTGCTTCTGACGGGGGCGCTTCCCTTCTCCGGCGAAGATATGACGGTGTTGCAGAAGCTGGTCAATGAGCCGCATCCTCCGCTCGGCACTTATATCACCAACTATCCGCCCTATCTTGACACCATCCTCGACCGTGCCCTGGCCAAAGATCCCGAGCAGCGCTATGCCACTGCCGAAGAGTTTGCGGCCGATCTTCGCGCGGTTGCCGAAGATCTGAAAAAGAGCAGAGTCACCGAGCTCTTCAATGACGCCGAGCGACTGACTACGGAGCAACAGTTCGGCCGCGCGCGCGAGGTCCTGCAGCAGCTCATCAGAATCGATGCACAACACACGGGAGCCAGGCAGCTACTCGGCATCGTTCAACAGAACCTGGCTCGGCTGCAGCGCGACGAACAGATTCGCCAGCTCGTAGCCGAGGCCGACGAAGCGCTGGCATCTTTGCGCTTTACGGAAGCCCTGGCTTCGCTCGATCAGGCCGTCAAGCTGGATACTTCAAATACTGGTCTTCTGGCTAAGCTCGAATCCGCCAAAGAGAAGAAGCGCCGTCACGATGAGATCGGGACGCTTCTGGTTGAGGCGGAGGCTTCGCGCAACCGCGGAGACCTGACCGGCGCCCTGAAGGTGATCGAGAAGGCGCTTCGCCTGGACCAGGACAATACCAAGCTTCGGGCGGCTTACACGGAGTTCGCAAAACAGGCAAAGCTGGCCGCCCAGCAGGGCCAGATCCGCGAGATGCTTCAGAACGCCCGGCAGGAGGTTTCTTCGCGACGATTCACGGCCGCGATCGAGATTCTGCGCGAGGTAAGCAAGCTCGACCCGTCGCTACCGGAGCTCGAACACCTCCTCCAGAACGCGGTGACCGGGCAGGAGCAGGAACGCCGTCGCAAGCTGCTTGAGCAGGTGCAGGCACAGGCGGAGACCTGCGTAGCGGCGGACGAATTCGATCGCGCCGCCGACCTGATCAACCGGGCAATCGAGCAGCTTCCCTCGGAGCCGTCGCTGCTCCAGTTAAAATCCCAGGTCGCAGGTCAGGCGCGAAAGTTCCGCATCAGGCAACTGATCGACACTACTGCGGCCAAGGCGCAGGAAGCATTCGCGAGTTCCCCGCACGAAGCGCTCGCAATCGTGCAGAGAGCCCTCCAGGAACTGCCCGGCGAAGAGCGGCTGATGGCGCTCGAGGATTCTCTTCGGCAGCGCCTCAAGAATCTTCAGGCGGAAGAGGTCCGCGGAAGCTATCTGCGTGAAGCGCAGGAAGCCATTGACCGAAACGAGTTCGGGAAGGCGATCGGGATTCTCGAATCCTACCAGTTTGAATTTGCCGACAGCACTGGAGTCAGCGGGTTGCTCGACTTCGCCCGAGCGGAACTGGCGCAGCAGCAGCGTCAGGCGCGGATATCTTCATGCGCAACCCAGGCAAAGTCGCTGATCCAGGAAGAGCGCATCACCGAAGCGATTCGGGTGCTTGAACCCGTTGTCTCGGAAACGAGCGATGCTTCCCTGTCGCGGCTTCTCGCAGAAGCCCGCACCCAGCAGGCAGAAGCTGCGCGCAGACTGGAAGTGCTCGCAGCCCGCGTCGCCAAATTGCGTGAAGACGGCCAGTTGGAGGAGGCAGTCAGGCTTCTGGAAGCGTCGCCCGCGGCCGCAGCCAAAGGAACGATGCTGAACGCGATGCTGGCGGAGCTTCGCACGGAGACTGCCCGCAGGCAGGCGATCGTCGCAGCTATCGGAACCGCTTCACAGGCCCTGGAAAGACTGGAGTTTCACGCCGGCCTGGAGGCATTGCAGGGCGTTCGTCGCGCCTATGGAGACTCCCCCGAGCTGGAGCGGGTAATTTCCGAATATGAAGCACGACGCACGGCGATTGCGAACGAGGGTGTCGGCAAATCCGTCGAGGCGGCGCGTGCAGCACTTCTTGCGAATGACCCGGCGACGGCTTTGAAGGAACTCCAGGGCTCCGCTGGCCTGGTCGAGTTTGCCGGAACCCTGCAGCAAGGAGACTGGCGCAGACTACGCGCAGAAGCCGCGAAGCCTCCAGTGCGCCGGCCAACCGCTCCCATCGATGCCAGCAGTGTAACCGCCGGGGAAGTCACAGAGGCTCCGGAGGCGGTCGAGCAAAAACAGCTCGAGACCCCTCGGCGCAAGGTGCCAATGGCCGCCATCGTTGGAGGCGGCCTTACGGTCGTTGTAGTGCTGATAGTGTTGGCCTTGCTGGTTATCGGCAGAAGTCATAAACAAACGGCAGCCACTCAGCCGCAGCCGACCCAGCCCCAGACGCCGTCGATACCTGCTGTTGCTCCGACAGGAACACTCGAAGTACAGGGAAATCTCGGCGACGTGGACGTATTCGTCGACGGGGTTCTCAAGGGCTTCACTCAAGGCGATGGAAAGCTATCGCTGCCACTCGACGCGGGCACGCATACGGTGCGCTTCACCAGGGCGGGTTATGAGGATTTTCAAGCCCCGATTACGATCGCCGCGAACCAGCAGACGCCACTTTCCTTCGATCTCAAACAGACTGCCGGCGCCCCTCCTCCGCCGCCTCAGGAAGCCTATCTGACGATCCACTCCAGGCCTGGAGCCTCGGTCAGCGTTGACGGCGCGCCTCAAGGCAAGACCGATGCCCAGGGCAGCCTCATCATTCAGGTCAAGCCGGGAAGACGATCTGTGCAGATCGGCCTTGACGGCTACCAGCCATTCGCTCACAACTTGAACGTGAAGACCGGCGAGAAGCCGATCCTCGCAGCTACGCTTACTCCGCTTGCACCGAAACCAGCTCCTGCGGCTGCCCCCCCCGCCCCGACGCCTCCACCGGTGGCTCCGCCAGTGCAGATTCTTTCGTTTTCCGCGTCGGCATCGCAGATCGAGCAGGGTCAGTCGACCACTTTGAAATGGGAGACAGCCAACGCGTCCGAGGTGACAATCGACAATGGTATCGACCGCGTAGACGCCAACGGACAGACAACGGTTCGTCCCGCCAGCAACACCACTTACACACTGACTGCCAGGGGGAACGCCGGAACCCAGCAAAGGACCCTGAACATCCTCGTCGAGACAAAGGCAGCCGCGCCCGCGCCGGCTCCCGCACCCGTCGTTCCCCATGTCGACGACAGGGCGCTCCTGAAGCAAGTGGTCAGAGAGTTTGAAGGCGCATTTAACTCGCACGATACGTCGAAGATCAAATCCGTCTGGGTGGGCATGAATTCCGAGCAGAGCAAATTGCTTCAAGGCCTCTTCAAGTCGAACCCGGAAGCCAGATTGCGGGAGGACTGCCCGGATTCCTCCTTGAGCCTGCAGGGCGATCGAGCGCAATGGACCTGCACTGAAGTCACAACGATCAAGAGCTCAGGCAAGCTCACAGACTTTCCGCGGAAGCAGACCCTCTCGTTCTCGAAGAACGGCGATACCTGGCACTTATCCGGCAAAAACTAAGTCGAGTGAAACCCCAGCCCCTCGCGCTCTCGCGGCCGATGTAGTTACAACATAATTAATAGTTCATTAGTTAATCTTGACTTCTTTTCGCGCAGCCCTAAAATGGTCGCGGTTCAGTTGATACAGGAGTTAACCTTGCTGTCACTCGGATGAAACCTCTCTTCACCGAGATGCTGTGGCTGCAATTCGTATAAAGGACCAGCAAGCGGTAATGGCTCCTTGGAGTGGGATGTCGCAGAACTCCACTCCTGATTCTCTTGCCGTGGCTGCCAGCCAGATGTGGTGGGCATGCTCTTTCCATTGGCCTATTTGGTATTTGACTCACTCTGTTACCTGGTGGTATTGCTTGACTCCCCCAAGTTTAGCTAACCAACGAATCGTTTCGCATCAGGTTCGATGGTGCCTTAACTTCAGTATTTCCGGAGATTACAAATGGCACGCCGAGATTATGTTCCTTCACGCAGTCGTATGCTGTGGACTGCTTTCTGCCTGGTGCTCTTGAGTCTCGGCTCTTTGGGTAGTGCCTACGGATCAACATACACCGTTACGAATACAAGCGACGACGGCTCAACGGGCTCATTGCGCTGGGCGATTACGCAGGCAAATGCGGATGCCAATCCTCCCAGCACGATCAACTTCCAGTCTGGCCTGACAGGCACTATCACGCTGACGAGCCCGCTTCCGGCGATCACGGCAGATGTGACCATCAACGGCCCCGGTGCAGCAAATCTGACTGTCTCTGGGAACAACTCGGCCACCGTCGGCACGATCTTCACGATTAATTCTGGAACCGTCAGCATTTCCGGGCTAACCATCGCAAACGGAGTCGGCAGCTGCGGTGGAAGCAGTAATGATCGCGGAGGCGGTATCTGCATTTTTAGCGGCTCGGTGACGCTGAACAATCTTGCCGTTATCAACAACTCGGGCAATGTGGGTGGCGGCATATATAGCCAAGGCACTCTGACGGTAACGAACAGCACCTTCTCCGGTAATTCCGCAACAGGGGTCGATGGCGGCGGCATCGAAAACATTGATGGCACACTGACAGTTACAAACAGCACCTTCTCTGGTAACAAGGCGGTTACTGTGGGCGGCGGCATAGCCAGTGGCGGCACAACGCCCACAACAATGGCACTGACGAACGTTACTCTCTCAGGCAACTCCGCCGAGTCCACCGGCGGCGGCGTCTACATATACACCGGCACGGTGACAGTGGCGAACACGATCGCCGCAGGGAATACGGCTCCCTCCGATCCTGACCTTTCTGGCAGCTTCACCGACGGTGGCGGAAACCTGATCGGCACGACCGGGATCAACCTGGCGCCGCTCGGCAATTACGGCGGCCCAACCCAGACCATACTTCCTCTGCCTGGGATCCCTGGCACGCCCGGCAGCCCCGCAATCTGCGCGAGGAACCGCCAATGCCTTGACCACCGATCAGCGCGGTTTCCCTGTAGCCGGTTCCTGCAGGCGGTTCGACCTATTGCACTTCCGGCAAGATAGACTCGGGCGCGGTCCAGACCAACTATCAATCGATCCAATTCACGAATGCGGGCACCGGCTATGCCGCTGCCGTGAACAGCGCTGTCGCCTTTCCTGCTGCTCCGATCGTTTCTGTGACCGAGAACGGCCAGAACATCGGCGGCGTACCTGTCACACTGACCTTCACCGGCGCGCCGGGTTCGGCTACCGGGTTGGGACCGGTCACAACCGTAGCCGGCGTTGGTGCGACCTTCAGTGCTATCACCGTTGATGAGACAGGCACGGGCTCGCTCAACGCCCAGCTGACTCCGGGATCTGCAACGCTGAATGCCACCGCCAGCCTGCACATTTTGGCGATCTCGCTGACGCCGGCGGCCGGCGCTCTTCCCGCCGCAACAAAGGGAGAGCCCTACAGCATGGCGTTTATCGCGTCCGGGGGCTCTACTTCCACTTACACCTATTCCTTTGCCGTTACCTCCGGCACGCTGCCCGCAGGGCTGACATTTAATAGTGCAGCGGCGACATTGTCGGGCACGCCGACAGCGACGGGAAGCGTTGGATTCAACGTTACCGCAACCGACAGCAATAACTTCTCCGGCACCCAGAGCTACACGCTGACGGTAAACCCGCCGGTGACAGCAACGCAGGCCATTCCTGCTGTGACCCTGACGGTAAACCACGTGGCAACGGCATTCACGCCGGTGACGGGCTCCGGCGGGACATCGCCGCTGACCTACACCATATCTCCGTCTCTGCCAGCCGGCCTGACTATAAGTTCTTCCACGGGGGCAATTACCGGCACCCCCACCGCCTCCAGCGCGGCGATGAGTTATACGGTGACGGTCACGGATCGCAACGGTTCAACCGCAACGGCAAGTTTCGCCCTGACGGTGAACAGCGCTCTGGTGGCCACAACGTCCATCGGTAGCAAGACTCTGACGGCGAACCAATTGGCGATCCCGTTCACGCCGGTGACGGGCTCAGGTGGCACGGCGCCTTTGACCTATAGCATCTCTCCGACTCTGCCGGCTGGCCTGATGCTGAATACATCCACGGGTGTGATCACCGGCACGCCAACGGCGTCCAGCCCACAGATGACGTACACGATTACCGTTACCGACAGCAATCAGGCGACGGCGACGGCAAATTTCTCGCTGACTGTAAACGGCGCGGTGACTGCAACCACCGTCATAGCGACTAAGACCCTAACGCAAAACCAACCGGCGTCATTCACTCCGGTAACAGGCTCAGGAGGCACGGCGCCCTTGAGCTACAGCATCTCTCCCTCTCTACCGGCAGGCCTGAGCATAAGCTCCTCCACGGGTGCGATCACCGGCTCGCCCACGGTAACCAGCCCGGCGACAACGTACACAGTCACGGTAACGGACACCAACAATGCGACTGCTACGGCAACCTTCTCCCTGGCAGTGAATAGCGGAGTGACAGCAACCACCTCTGTAGCTACTACGATACTGACAGCGAACCATGTAGCAACGCCGTTTACGCCGGTGACAGGTTCAGGCGGCACGGCTCCGTTGAGCTACAAGGTCTCTCCGTCTCTGCCTGCGGGCCTGACCATGAGCGCATCCACAGGTGCGATTACCGGTACGCCCACGGCGGCGAGTTCGGCGATGAGTTACACGGTAACGGTGACCGACAGCAACCAGGCGACAGCGACAGCAAGCTTCTCGCTCACAGTCAACAGCGCAGTGACGGCAACGACAGTTGTGCCAACCACCACGTTGACGGTAAGTCAGGCATCCGCGCCATTCACGCCGGTGACCGGTGCGGGCGGCACAGCACCCTTGACCTACAGCGTCACTCCGCTCCTGCCTGCGGGCCTGACTCTGAGTCCGACCACCGGTGCCATTACCGGCATGCCCACGGCGGCAAGCCCGCAAACGATGTATACGGTGACGGTCACCGACACCAATCAGGCAACGGCGACCGCGACCTTCTCACTCACGGTAAACGCCGCAGTCACAGCGACCTCTATTAATACAGAAACCCTGACCGTGAACCAGGTGGCGTCATTCACCCCCGTGACAGGCTCCGGAGGTACGGCGCCGCTGCACTATAGCATCACTCCGTCTCTGCCCTCAGCTCTGACTCTGAATGGATCAACAGGCGCGGTTACCGGCTCCCCCGCGGCAGTCAGTGCGGCGACACTCTATACGGTGACAGTCACTGATGCGAACCAGGTAATGGCGCAGGCGACGTTCACACTGACGGTCACCCAGGCCACGACCAGCGTCTCGGTGACCTCGTCCTCTGCGGGCAATACATCAACCGTGAACGATTCTGTGACCTTCACGGCCCAGGTAACGCCTAACAGCGGAACTGCACCAATTCCTCCGCCATATCCCGGCACGGCAGCGCCAGTTATCGGGAACGTCAGCTTCACGGATAACGGCAATCCTATCTGCACTACGCCAGTGGCTCTGGTAAGCGGATTATATGTCGCCACCTGCACGACCTCATCGTTGCAGGCGATCACATCCCCGCATACCATTATGGCCACCTATAACGGCAGTACGAACTACCTTGGCAGCAACAACAGTGTGAAACAGACGGTAAACGCGGCGAAGAGCAGCACGATGCTTGTTTCGTCGCTGAATCCTTCGGTCGTCAGGAATCCCAACAATCACAATGACTCAGTGACCTTCACGGCCACGGTTACGCCAATTAGCGGCCCCGTGTTGCTGTCCGGTTCAATCACCTTTACCGACAACGGTAATCTGATTCCGGAATGCGCAATGCCGGTCTCCGTCGTTCCGGCTACTGGGGTTGCGACCTGCACCACCGTCTCGCTTGGCTTCGGGTCTCATACTATTCTGGCCGTCTATGGTAGCGATGGGAACTTCTTATCGAGCAACAGCACGGTAACTCAGTCGGTTCAGGACTATGGTCTGACGGCTTCTCCCACCGCTCCGGTGAGCGTCACACAGGGATACACCAGCGTCACTGACCTGTTCACGCCGAGCAGTCCCACCGTAACTCCGGTACCGATATCGGGATTTACCGGCAACCTGACTTTGAGCTGTGCGGTTGTTCCTGTCACAACCGTGTCCACTTCGGTCGCGCCCCTATGCACCCTGGGAAGCCCCACGGTGATGATCATCGGCACTGGAGCCCAGACGATGGTGACTATCGTCCTCGATGCCACGAATGCTTCGACGACCCCGGGCGCCTATAGCGTGGCCATAACCGGTGTGGATTCCACCACAGGTCTGATCAGGACCAGCGCGCCGTTCATCGTCTATGTCCGGGCCAAGACCGCTCCGATCACGATCGTTTCCGGGGCAACGACGGGGAATACAACAAACGCTGACTTCATCCTCCCCGCCAATGTAGGTCTGACGGATCTGAAGTGTTCGTTTGTTGGCGGACCGACGCTCACGGCCAAGGTGGATCCCGCAGGACTGTCCATTGGATGCACCTTCAATCCAACTTCGATACCGTCGTCACCGACAATCCAATCTGCGACGGTTGCGGTAACCGTCTCCACAAACGGTATGAACCTCTCTCAGCTCGTGGATCATACAACTGCGTTCGCTGCCAGCCTGATAGGGATACCGGTTCTTGCATTGCTCGGCTTCCTGAGCCGCCGTAAGGGGTCAGGCCGCACATTCATGCGATTCCTGGGAATCATCTTTATCGCGGCTGCAGTAATGCAGACAATTGGCTGCGGCGGTCACTTTACGAGAACGACGACCAATACGGGTCTAACGCCTCCTGGGTCCTACCTCATTCTGGTTCAGGGTACCGGAAGCGACGGAACTACCTACGACGCGGTGATTCAGGTAAATGTAACTCGCTAAGATAAGGGGCTTCCGGAGGTAATATCCAACTCCCGGAAGCCGGCAATCAATGCATTTTGCCGGGGGATTCAGATGACAAAACGCACTCTGCAGTTGCTGCTGCTCGGCTGTGTTTCGAGTGTCGGCGCGATAGCACAAATTAACTGCGCCAACGGAAGTCCCACCGCGACAAAGCTCGTCTGCCAGATTCCCTTTTCTACCGGCGTATTCAATACCAACGGCGGTATAAGCCCGGCATCGCTGGCGGCCGCGCAGGGAATTGCTTCGACCATTAACTCGGCATTCGCTACACAGGTAAGTCAGTTGCCCCTGACAAGCGCCTCCGCCGGCACGATTGTGCTTTATAAAGCGGGAGTTCCCGTGACCTATTACAACCAGGGACCGATTTTGACAGATCGCGCAGCAACTATTGGCAGGCACAAACTGTATTTAGGATTCAGCGCCAGCCAATTCTATTTCACCGACATTGATGGCATTTCTTTGGGCCACGTGCCCTTCACTTATCAGGCAACGGCTACAGACAAGACTACTGGAGCTGTCCTCAGCAACACCTTCACGACGGAGACGGCAAATATCCACTTCAAGCTGAATCAATATATAGCCGTCGCGACTTTTGGTGTGACCAACCGGCTTGACGTTTCAATGATATTACCGATCGAGAGAGTCTCTGTCGGCTCCGCCACCCTCAATACCCAGGCTTATATCCTGAACGCAGACAATGTCATCGTTCTGGGACCTTATGCCGTTCCTTCGACGTATGCGCCTGGGACGGCAAGTGGCATCGGCGATATCGTCTTCAACGGGAAATACGTTGCGTGGAGAGGTGAACACAGCACTTTTTCCGCCGGGATGGACTTGCGCACCCCCACAGGAGACGACCTGAACTATCTCGGTTCGGGAGCCTGGGGATTCAATCCATATCTCGTCTATTCCTACCTGGCGAGGGTATCGCCGCATGCGAGGATCGGCTACCAATGGAATACAGCCACCGAACTGAACAATCCAACATTGACGGCTGGCGGCAATAAGGCATTGCCGGGCGGCGTCCAGTATGACGTCGGCGCAGACTGGGCGTGGACGCAGCACCTTACCGCTGCTGGAGATTTCCTGGGCAGCCAGTACACCAACGCCGCCAAGGTTGTCCAGAGCACGACCCCGCTCCCAACGCCGGTAACCAATCCGCCGACGAACCCCAGCGTTTTCCTTCCTACCGTAACAACCGCCAATTCTAGCTATACGATCAGCGATCTAAGTCTCGGCCTGAAGTGGAACCCGTTCCGCGACCTGGTTATTTCGGGTAACGTGCTTATTCAACTGAACAATGAAGGCCTGCGCACGCGGCCGGCTCCTCTGCTGGGAGTTTCATATAAGTTTTGAGGAATCCTTGCCTATCACACGGCGTGGGCAAACTCAATTTGTCCGAAGCAGACGCTGATAGATGGCGTAAGTATTGGCGTCAAAGCAAACAAACTTTACTGATTCAACTTCGCATGTGCTCGCGTGCCTCTTGACGGCTTCGACTGCGATCCGCGCGGCCCGTTCTGAAGGAAATCCATATATCCCGGTGCCGATCGCGGGAAACGCAATTGACTTGACGTGATGTTCTTGTGCCAGTTCCAGACTGCGCCGGTAGCACCTTGCCAGCAGGTTGTCCTCTCCACGCTCGCCACCACTCCACACTGGCCCCACCGCATGAAAGATCCATTTCGCGGGCAGACTAAATCCGGGTGTCGCCTTGGCATCGCCCGTCTCGCATCCGTTCAGAAGCCTGCAAGCGTCGACCAATTCCCTGCCCGCCGCACGATGGATTGCACCGTCGACGCCTCCGCCGCCTAACAATGAGCTGTTGGCGGCATTCACTATGGCCTCGACTGCCATGAGCGTGATGTCACCACGAATTGCTTCGAGGTCCGGCTCGGTCGCCACTACGATTCCTTACGCTGCGGTCACTTCTGCAGTACCGTATCGGCCTTGTTCAGCTTCTCGGAGAGCTGCTTCGGAGTTGGCAGCTGCGAAAGATCCCACCCACCGCCCAGCGCCTGAATCAGCTCGATGGCAGCAGTTGTCTCTTGCACATTTAGCGTGGTGAGGGTTTGCTGGTTGGATAGAAGCGTAGTCTGGGCAACGGTCACATCCAGATATGGATCAATACCCGACTGATATCTCCCCATTTCAAGGTTGAGCTGCTCCTGCGCCGAGTCCACCGCCTGCCGCTGCTCCAGAAGTTGCTGCGACAGGATGCGCGTGGCGGCCAAATAGTCCTCGACCTGCTGGAAAGCCGTCAGGACCGTTTGGCGATAGGTGGCAACGTCGGAATTATAGGTCGCAGTGTACTGCTGCAGCTCAGCTCGATAGAGCCCACCGTTGTAAACCGTCTGTGCAACCGACGGTCCAATCGACCAGAAGCGGCTTGGCCAGTCGAACCAGTGCTTCAAACTGGAAGCGTTGAAGCCTCCAGTCGCAGACAGTGTGACGTCTGGGAAAAACGCTCCATAGCCGATGCCGATGGTGGCGTTGGCCTCCGCCACAGTTCGCTCAGCGGCAGCGATGTCAGGGCGGCGTTCCAGCAGTTGCGAGGGAAGTCCGACGGGAACAGGCGGCGGCGTAACCAGCATCGGCTTTACGGGGATGGAAAAATCTGTGGCCGGCTTACCCAGCAGCATCGCGATTGCGTGCTCATATTGGGCGCGCGCGACGCCGACATTTAATGCCTGCGACTCCGCGGTCTTCAACGTTGTGCGAGCCTCGACGACGGAGATGTAAGTGCCCACACCGGTGTCGTAGAGGGTCTGGTTCAGGTCGAGGGCTTTTTTATCGGCCTCCACAGTCTCGTTCAAGACCCTCTGTAGTTCGTCCTGACCGCGGATCTCAAAGAAATATTCTGCGACACTGGCCTGCTCAACCAGGCGCTCGTTCTCAAGATCGGCGGCGCTAACCTGCGCTCCGTATTGCTCCTCGTGCACCTCGTTGCGAATCTTGCCGAACAGATCAGGAGTCCAGGATACGTCCACGGGAAAGCCCCAGGTCGTACTTGTGCTGCCCGTATTCGCTTGAGAAGAATGCTCGAGGTTTCCCGAGGACTTGGCGCGGTTCCACGAGGGACCGACAGTAACGACGGGCCAGTACTGCGCGCTGGCCTCGCGAATCATTGCACGCGCCGCCAGCAGATTTTCGAAATAGACCTTGATGTTTTGATTGTTGATATCCATCTGATCCTCGAGAGCGTTCAATTCCGGATCGTTGAATATCTCCCACCATTTGCCGCGAAGCATAGCATCCTGCGGCTTCGCCACCTTCCAACCTTCCGTGTTCTGAAAATTCGCAGTCGATTCCTTGTACGCCGGAGCTGTCGCCACCGGTGCGGACGGCTTGTGATATTTGGGTCCGGGCATGCAGCCGGCAAGCGCGCTGCAGAGAGCAAGCGCCAGCAGCGCGCGCTGGACCGAGCTTTTGGACGGGGAGACCATTGCGTTCATACAAAGTTTCTCATTCCGGAGATTCGTCATGAAGGGGCTCATGAAGCGACCTCGCCGGCTTGGGGATTATCGGGATTAAATGTGTCGTGATGTTTGCCGAGTACGCGCAGGCGCATGCGGTCGAGGAACAGGTAAACCACCGGTGTGGTGTAAAGAGTGAGCATCTGGCTGACAATAAGTCCGCCGACGATCGTGATGCCCAGCGGCCTGCGCAGCTCAGAGCCCGTACCGGTTCCGAAGGCCAGGGGAAGCGCCCCGAAGAGGGCCGCCATCGTAGTCATAAGGATGGGACGGAATCGGAGTATGCAGGCCTCGAAGATCGCCTCCGACGTAGCCATCCCCTGCTCCCGCTCGGCCATTAGTGCGAAGTCGATCATCATGATCGCGTTCTTCTTCACAATGCCAATCAGCAGCACGATGCCGATGATTGAGATGACATTAAGATCTACCTTGAAGATCATCAAAGCCATAACGGCGCCGACGCTCGCCGACGGCAGAGTAGAAAGAATAGTCAGCGGATGCACGAGACTCTCGTACAGGATGCCAAGCACGATAAATACGGCAAGGAGCGCGGTCGTGATCAGAATCGGTTCGGTCCCAAGCGACTGCTGATACGCCTGCAGCGTTCCCGCGAAGAAGCCGTGGATGGTTGCCGGAGTTCCCAGGCGGTCCTGCATTTGCGTGACCAAACGGGTTGCGTCGCTCAGAGACATTCCCGGCGCCAGATTGAACGACACCGTCACCGATGGGAAGAGCCCTGTGTGGTTCACCTGCAGAGGCGTGGTGGTCGACTCCGCCGTGGTCATCGTAGCAAGGGGAATGGGTCCGTTGCTTGTTGTGTGAAGGTAGATATCCTTCAGCCCCTCCGGAGACTGCCAGTAGGGCGGCGCAACCTCAAGCACCACATAATACTGATTGAGCTGTGTGTAGATGACCGACACCTGCTCTTGGCCGAAGGCGGAATAGAGCGCTGAGTCGAGAGCCTGCGCAGTCACACCGTACCGTGCCGCAGTCACACGATCATATGTAAGATATTCAGATAAGCCGCCGTTCTGCTGGTCGGTATTTACATCCTGCAGTCCCGGCAGCTTCTTCATCTCGGCCAGGAGAATCGGTCCCCAATGCGAAAGATCCTGCACGTTGTCAGCCTGAATCGTGTATTGATAGAGCGCGTTGCTGCCTCTGCCGCCGATGCGCAAATCCTGCGCCGCCTGCAGAAATATCGAAGCAGCCACGAGATGGTTTAGCTTTGGCCTTAGTCTGTTGATGATCTCAGGCGCGCTGATCTTGCGCTCGTCGAGCGGCTTCAGCGCGGTATAGACGAATCCGCCGTTACCGCTGCCGACATAGCCGACAACGTTAGCCACAGCCGGATCGGACTTGACGACTCTGACAATTTGCTGGATGGAGTCGTTCATCACCGGGAAAGATGCATCCTGCGGCCCCTGTATGCCGCCCACGAGAGCGCCCGTGTCCTGCTGTGGAAAGAATCCTTTGGGAATTTTGATCACCAGGACGACATTGAGAGCCACGATCATGATCAGGACAACCAGCACGAGTCCGGGATTTTCGAGTACCCACTCCAGGCTGCGCCGGTAGCCGGTGAGCATACCGTCGAAGCACCTCTCGCTGAAGCGATAAAGCCTCCCGTGCTTTTTCCCTTTATCGGACTTGAGCAGGTGGGCGCACATCATCGGCGTAGTCGTAACGGAAATGATCATCGACACGACAATGGCCGTCGACAGAGTCACGGCGAACTCACGGAAGAGGCGCCCCACGATTCCGCCCATCAGCAGGATAGGAATGAAGACGGCCACAAGCGACATGCTGATCGAGAAGACGGTAAAGCTGATCTCCTGCGCGCCCTTCATCGCGGCAGCGAATGGCTTCATTCCCGCTTCCAGGTGGCGCGTGATGTTCTCCATCACAACAATCGCGTCGTCAACGACGAATCCGGTGGAAATGGTGAGCGCCATGAGTGACAGATTGTCGATGCTGTAACCGAAGAGATACATCACAGCGAATGTGCCGATGAGCGACACGGGCACGGCAACGCTGGGGATGAGGGTGGCGCGCGGACGGCGGAGAAAAATGAAAACTACCAGAATGACGAGCACTACGGAGAGGCCGAGCGATATTTCGACATCGTGAACCGAGGCGCGGATGGTTGTCGTGCGGTCCATCACGACCGTCATGTCCATGCCCTGCGGTATGGATGCTTTGAGAAACGGTATCTGCGAGCGGATACGGTTGACGGTCTGAATGATGTTTGCGCCCGGCTGCCTGAAGATAATCAGGACGATCGACTGCTTGCCATTGAGATAGCCGGCGTTGCGGACATTCGATGTAGAGTCGACGACCTGAGCCACATCGGAAAGGCGAACCGCAGCCCCGTTGTGGTAGCCGATGATGAGCGGCGCGTAATCGGCGGCGTGCGAAATCTGGCCATTGGTGACGATATCGGAAGAATTAAAACCGTTCGCGATCTGCCCGCGGGCAAAGTCGGAATTCTGAATGCTGAGAATGGACTGCACATTCGACAGCGTGAGTCCATAGCTGTTGAGCTGCGTGGGGTTGACCTCGACGCGCACAGAGGGCTGCGCGCCTCCACCGACATTTACCTGCCCGACACCCTGAATCTGAGAGAGTTTCTGCTGAATGACGGTCGAGGCCGAGTCGTACATCGACGCACGATCGTAGACGTCGGAGGTAAGTCCGATGATCATGATCGGCGCATCGGCCGGGTTCCATTTACGATAGGTCGGATTTCCGGGAAGATTTGCCGGCAGGTAGGTGCGCGCCGCATTGATCGCCGCCTGGACGTCTCTGGCCGCGGCGTCGATATTGCGATTCAAATCGAATTGCAACGTGATTTGAGTGCTGCCAAGCGAGCTGGACGAGGTCATTTCGCTGATTCCAGCGATGTGCCCCAATTGACGCTCAAGCGGCGTTGCAACCGAGGATGCCATGATCTGCGCACTGCCTCCGGGCAGGCCTGCCGAGACAGAAATGGTCGGAAAATCTACCTGGGGCAGAGGAGAAACGGGAAGTACGGTAAAGGCAATCGCTCCGGCGATAGCGATTGCAACCGTGAGCAGCGTGGTCGCGACCGGCCGGCGGATAAACGGCGCAGAGATATTCATGACTGCGCCTCAGCCTGTGTCGGCGACAGTTTTTCCTCAGAGCGCTTCGAGCGCTTGCCGGTGATCCTCCGCCCAAGGTTATCGAAGAAAATGTAGATGACAGGCGTTGTGTAAAGCGTGAGCACCTGGCTCAGCAGCAGCCCGCCGACCATGCAGATGCCGAGCGGACGGCGCAGCTCTGAGCCGATACCGCGTCCCAGCGCCAGTGGAATGCCGCCAAGGAGCGCGGCCATGGTGGTCATCATGATGGGGCGGAAGCGCAAGAGGCTCGCCTCGTAGATCGCCTCCGTCGAGCTCTTACCCCGCTCGCGCTCCGCTTCGAGCGCGAAATCGACAATCATAATGCCGTTCTTCTTCACGATACCGATCAGCAGGATAATGCCGATAATGGCGACCACGCTGAGGTCTTCTCCGAAGAGCATCAGCGCCAGCAGCGCCCCCACACCGGCAGAGGGTAGCGTGGAGAGAATGGTGATGGGATGAATAAAGCTCTCGTAGAGCACACCGAGCACAATGTAGACAGTGACCAGCGCAGCCAGAATGAGCAGGGCCTCGTTCGAGAGCGAGTTCCTGAACGATGCGGCGGTTCCCTGAAAATCCGCCTGCAGGCTCGCCGGAAAATTCATTTGCTGCGCGATCTTGTCGATCTCCGTGATGGCAGTGCCCAGCGAGGCTTTGGGCGCCAGATTGAAGGAGACCGTCACAGCGGGAAACTGTCCCTGGTGAGTGATCGAGAGCGGCTCGGTCGTCTCTTCATAGTGACTGAAGGCGCCGAGAGGAACCGCGCTGGCGGCCGCCGTTGACGTCTTGACATTGGACCCGGGACCGTTGTTCGAGGTTGTGACCACGCTCGAAGGAGGTGCCAGCGTGTTCGCCGCCGGGGTATAGAGCGCTGACCCGGTAGTCGCGTTAGAACCGGCCGACGAGGAGCCGGAGGCCGCAAACGAGGTTGCCGCACCTGGGCCGCTCGCTCCGTTGGAAGCGCCCGACTGAATGTACAGCTTGTTGAGCTGGTTAGGATCCTGCTGGAACCGCGGCAACGCTTCAAGAATCACGTGATACTGATTGAGCTGGGTATACAGGGTGCTGATCTGGCGCTGTCCGAAGGCGTCATACAGCGTATTGTCCACAGTGCCCGGAGCGACCCCGAGCCGCGACGCGGTCACCCGGTCGATCACCAGCGACACGGCGCTGGCTCCGGTCTGCTGGTCGGTGGCAACATCTTCAAGGTCGGGCAACTGCTTTAGCTTGGCGACAAACTTGTTGGTCCACTCGTTCAGCTCATTCGCGTCAGGATCTTCCAGCGTGTATTGATATTGCGTGCGGCTAACGCGGTCATCGACCGTGATGTTCTGCACCGGCTGCATGTACAGCGTGACGCCTTGCACCTGCGCGAGACTCTTCTGCAGCCTCCGGATAACATCCGAGGCGTTCAAGTCGCGTTGATTGAGCGGTTTGAGGTTGATTGAAAAACGTCCGCTGTTCAGCGTCGTATTCGTTCCGTCAGCACCGATGAATGAAGAGAGGCTCGCAACCGCCGGATCCTGAAGAATGATCTTGGCCAGCTGCTGCTGCTTCTCTGACATCGCCGCGAACGAAATCGTCTGGCGCGCCTGTGATATGCCCTGGATAACGCCCGTGTCCTGCACCGGGAAAAAACCCTTGGGTATCACGATGTAGAGGATCACCGTCAGCACCAGTGTGCCAAGTGCGACGAAGAGCGTAATCGTCTGGTATTCAAGAACGAATTTGAGAGTCCGCCCGTAAAACGAGATCAGGCGTTCGAAAACTCTCTCTGACGCTCTGTAGAACCGCCCCTGCTGAGCCTCGGGATTGTGACGCAGAATACGCGAGCACATCATCGGCGTCAGCGTCAGCGAGACAACCGCGGAGATGACGATGGTCGTTGCCAGGGTTACCGCAAATTCACGGAAGAGACGGCCCACCACATCTCCCATGAACAGCAGCGGGATAAGGACGGCGATCAGCGAGACCGTCAGCGACACGATCGTGAAGCCGATCTGCCCCGCTCCCTTGAGGGCCGCTTCCATCGGCGCGTCGCCCTCTTCGAGAAAGCGCGAGATGTTCTCGATCATCACGATCGCATCGTCCACCACAAATCCGGTGGAGATGGTGAGGGCCATCAGCGAAAGGTTGTCCAGGCTGTAACCCAGCACATACATCACGCCGAAGGTGCCAATCAGCGACAGGGGCACGGCGACGCTGGGAATGATAGTTGCGTACAGGCTTCTCAGAAAAAGGAAGATGACCATCACCACCAGGCCGATGGTCAGCATCAGTTCGAACTCAACATCGTCGACCGAGGCCTGAATGGACGTTGTCATGTCCGTAAGGGTGGTGACCTGAATGCCAGCCGGCAAAGTTCCCTGGAGTTGCGGCAGGATCTTCTTGATGCTTTTTACGACACTGATAGTGTTCGCGCCAGGCTGGCGCTGAATGTTCAGAATCACGGCGGGTGTCTGGTTCATCCAGGCCGCCTGGTTGTTGTTCTCGACGCCGTTGACGATCTGCGCCACGTTTTTCACGAAGACCGGCGCGCCGTTGCGGTATGCGATCACTACGTTCTGGTATTGGTCAGCCGTCTCCAGCTGATCGTTTGCGTCGATCTGATAGTCCTGCCGGGGGCCGTCGAAGTTGCCCTTGGCGGCGTTGACGCTGGTTTCAGCCAGCGCTGTCCGCACATCCTCCATATTGATTCCGTAGGAAGACAGGGCCGCGGGGTCCACCTGAATGCGCACCGCCGGCTTCTGCCCCCCACTGATGCTGACCAGGCCGACTCCACTGAGTTGCGAAATTTTCGGCGCCAGCCGCGTATCGATCAGGTCTTCAACCTGCGACAGCGGCATCGAGTTCGATGTGATGGCCAGCGTCAATACAGGTGCGTCAGCCGGGTTGGTCTTGCTGTATACAGGTGGAACGGGCAGCACGGACGGCAACAGGCTTTGTGCGGCATTGATGGCCGACTGCACCTCCTGCTCGGCGATGTCGATATCCAGTGACAGATTGAACTGCAGCACGACAACTGAGACGCCGCCCGAACTGGTGGAGGTCATCTGGCTGAGCCCTTGCAGCTCGCCGAACTGCCGCTCCAGGGGAGCTGTCACTGTGGTCGCCATCACATCCGGGCTCGCGCCTGGATAGAAGGTCAGGATCTGGATAGTCGGATAGTCAACCTCGGGCAATGCCGAAATCGGCAGCTGCGTGAAGGCCACCAGGCCAACGAGCAGAATTGCGGCCATCAACAATGAAGTTGCGACTGGCCGCAGAATAAATGGGCGTGACGGGCTCACGGGACGTTGCTCTCACTCGTGTCTATAACAAGCGGCTTCTTTGAAAGAACAACTTTGGCGCCTTCGGTCAGCTTCTCGAAGCTGCTGGTCACAACCTCATCCCCCGGGTTGACCCCCTCGACCGCCGTCATTCCCGCATCGGTTGTTCCCGCCTTGACGTTGCGTACGTGGGCGGTGCCGTTTTGAACCACATACACAAACGCCACTTCTCCGTTGTGCTGGATCGCATAGGATGGAATCAAAGTCATGTCGTGCTGGGTAGTCACCAATAGCCGCGTATTAACGAACTGGTTCGGAAACAGTACGTCCTTCTTGTTATCGTAGAGCGCGCGCAGCTTTAGAGTGCCGGTCGTGGTGTCAATCTGGTTGTCGAGCGCGGTCAGCTTGCCCGTGGCGAGCTTTGTTTGCTGATTGCGATCATAAGCGTCGACTGTCAGCTTGGCTCCGCCGCGCAGTTGTGTGAGAACCTGGTCGAGATTATCCTGCGCCAGCGTGAAGATGACCGTAATCGGCTCAAGCTGCGTCACGACGGCAAGCGCCGTGCTGCCGCTCGCTTGAACCAGGTTGCCCGGATCCACGAGGCGCAGGCCGACGCGCCCATTGATCGGCGAGGTGATGTGGCAGTAGCTGAGCTGCACTTTGTCAAAGTCGAGAGTGCCTTGATCCGACTTGACGAGGCCTTCATTCTGCAGAACGATCTTCTCCTGATCGTCGAGCAGTTGTTTGGCGATCGCGTTTTTTGCCCACGCCGCCTGATACCGTTCAAGATCCATCTGCGCCTGCGCAAGAACGTTCGTGTCGCGTTGCAGGTTACCCTCCGCCGTCGTCACCTGCGCCTGGTACTGTCTGGGGTCAATATCGACCAGCGGATCGCCCTGGCGGACCATCTGCCCTTCGCGGTAGTGGACGGCGGTTACGACCCCGGTCACCTGGTTGTAAAGGGTCGTCGTGTATACCGGAGTGACAGTGCCTATCGCGTCGAGGTAAACGCCGATGTCACCTTTTTTCGCGGCTACAGTTGTAAGCGTAACTGGACCGCCTAAACCGCCGCGTCGGCCGCCGCCTCCTTGAGCAGCCGCCTTTTTTGAGTCGTCCTGATGGCGAAGAACGAGCACAAAAATGGCAGCAAACACCAGCAGAAGGATAATCCAGACCCATTGGCGGCGCTTTTTAGGCGGCTTCGGCGAAGCGCCGTTGGGCGAAGGCAGTTGATGATCGGGTGGGACAGGTGTGTCGGGCGCTTTTTGATCCATCTCGTTTTCTTGCATGTACGCTTATCGCAGCGGCTGTGTGAAAGTTCTACGTCGGGGCTCGATCCACGGAGGATGTAACCGCGGACATGGTTCCTGGTGTCGCCGGTACAGATGACCTGCATCCGGCAGAAAGTAGACACAGTAAAGGCGTGGGAGCGGTTCTTACCGTGCCGGGTGTGGCATTTTCTTATGGACGATTCAATGGCCCAGATGGTTGCAAACAGGACACGCCTAAGGTTATCAGAGCGGATGCGATTCAGGCGCGAAGCCTTGCCGATGGAAACCGTTGACCCGGCAACGGCTGATTGCGTGAATCTGGGGTGAATTTCGCAGAAGACTTGCCTTTTGATCCCCATCTATGAAACACATGTGCGTCGGAGAACTTCGTCGTCCATGACTTTCATCCTCGCCCTTGACCAGGGGACCACCAGCTCGCGTGCCATTCTCTTCACAAAAGACGGTCAGATTCATGCCCAGGCGCGCCAGGAATTCAAGCAGATTTATCCGCAGTCGGGGTGGGTCGAGCACGATCCCTTCGATATTCTTACGTCACAACTCGGCTCCGCCGTTGAGGTTCTGGGCAGGGCGCAGGTAAGGCCGCGCGACATTGTCGCCGCCGGCATCACCAATCAGCGCGAGACCACCATCGTCTGGGATCGCGAGACCGGCAAGCCTGTCTACAACGCCATCGTCTGGCAGGATCGCCGCACCGCCGGGCTATGTGACCGGCTGTCTGCCGATGGCGCGGAATCGATGGTCCGCGGAAAAACCGGCCTTGTGATTGATCCCTATTTTTCGGGCACCAAGATTGCCTGGATCCTCGACAACGTCACCGGCGTGCGCGAACGCGCCGAGGCGGGCAAGCTGGCCTTTGGAACCGTGGACTCGTGGCTTATCTGGAACCTCACCAGCGGCAGGAAGCACGTAACCGACCTCACGAACGCCTCGCGCACCATGCTCTACAACATCGTTGAAGGCAAATGGGATGAAGATCTGCTGAAGCTCCTTCGTATCCCGCACAGCATGATGCCGGAGGTGGTTTGGTCAAGCGAAAGCATAGGTGCCATTACCTCCACACTCGGCCTGGGCTCGATCGAGATCGCCGGGATTGCGGGTGATCAACAGGCGGCCCTGTTTGGGCAGCTTTGCCTCAATCCCGGCGACGCGAAGAACACCTACGGAACCGGATGCTTCCTGCTTCAGCATCTTGGCGACAAGTTTCACCTGTCAAAAAAGCGGCTGATCACAACACTTGTATGCAGCCTCAATAAAAGGCTTGAATATGCCTTTGAAGGCAGCGTCTTCATTGGAGGCGCGGTCGTGCAGTGGCTGCGCGACAACCTGCGGCTCATTCGCGACTCCGCGGAGGTCGAAGCGCTCGCGGCCACGGTCGCGGACAGCGACGGCATGGTTCTGGTGCCGGCATTCGTGGGCCTGGGCGCACCCTATTGGGATCCCTACGCCAGCGGATTGCTTATCGGCCTGCGTCGCAGCACTCAGCCCGGACACATCGCCCGCGCGGCGCTCGAAAGCATCGCCTTTCAGGTTGCTGATGTCCTGGAAGCCATGAACGGCGACACGCAGACTCCCTGTCCATCGCTACGCGTAGACGGAGGCGCTGCCGCCAACGATCTGTTAATGCAATTCCAGGCCGATTTGCTCAGCATTCCTGTCCTGAGGCCGACGGTCATCGAGACGACTGCCCTGGGCGCAGCATATCTGGCCGGATTGGCCACAGGGTTCTGGGAGAGTCCCGAAGAAATTCAGAAATTGCGCGACCCCGGCAGGCGCTTTGAGCCGAAGATGCCACGGGCAGAGGCGGCGCGCTTCCAGGAAAGATGGAAAAATGCAGTAGAACGGTCGAAACGATGGAGCGTGCCGGCACAATGAGCGCATACGGGATGAATCGCGAATCCATGCTTGAAAGGGCGGGCGGCCGCACAACTCCCTGGGACATCGTCATCATCGGCGGCGGAGCCACCGGCTCCGGCATCGCCGTTGACGCGGCTACGCGCGGCTTCGACGTGCTTCTTGTGGAGCGCGAAGACTTCGGCAAAGCCACGTCGAGCCGCAGCACCAAGCTGGTTCACGGCGGCGTTCGATATCTCGAACAGGGGAATGTCTCGCTGGTAATGGAGGCGCTCAAGGAGCGCGGTCTGCTGCGCCAGAATGCGCCGCACCTGGTGCACGACCTGGCCTTCGTCGTGCCCAACTACTCGTGGTGGGAAGCGCCTTTCTACGGCATCGGCATGAAAGTCTATGACCTTCTCGCCGGCAAATACGGCTTCGGTAAATCTCGCATTCTTTCTCGCGAAGAGACGCTCGAGCGCCTGCCGACGATCCAGACCGAGGGCCTGCGCGGCGGCGTGATGTATTACGACGGCCAGTTCGACGACTCGCGCCTGCTGATTCACCTCATCATGACCGCGGCGGAGTACGGAGCCACGATACTGAACTACGCCGAGGTCACGGAGATTCGCAAAGGCGATGACGGTTTCGTAGACGGCGTCGAAGTACTCGACCGCGAGAGTGGAGAACGGTTCACCGCGGCGGCCAAGGTCATCGTAAATGCGACCGGCATCTTCACCGACGAGGTGCGCCAGCTCTGCGAGCCGGAGGTAGAGGCAATGGTGGCGCCAAGCCAGGGCATCCATCTCGTCTTTGAGCGGTCATTTCTGCGCGGCGAAACGGCGATCATGGTACCCCACACCAGCGATGGACGCGTGATGTTCGCTATCCCATGGCATGAGCACACTGTAGTAGGCACCACGGATACGCCCATCGACGGGCCCTCCTACGATCCCCTGCCCTTCGAGCAGGAGATTGAATTCGTGCTCGACACCGCCTCGCTCTACCTGAGCCGTCCGCCTAAACGGAGCGATATTCTCAGTGTTTATACCGGGATTCGCCCGCTGGTTAAGGCCGGAGCTGGCACCAGCAAGACCTCTGCGCTCTCCCGCGACCACACCATTCACGTCGATCACTCGGGACTGCTTACCATCGTCGGAGGCAAATGGACGACCTACCGCCGCATGGCTGAGGATTGTGTCGATCACGCCGTCACTCTCGGCGATCTTCCCGAGGCCGAGTGCCGCACGCATCATCTGAAGATCCACGGCTATGACGATGAGATCGACGGCCTGAGCAGCATGGGCGTCTACGGATCCGACGCTGCCGCCATTCGCAAGCTCGCCGAAGAAAACCCTAACGCTCGCGCAGCCATTGCACACGGCGCTGCCGTATATCGGCGCGGAGGTCGTATGGGCAGTGCGCAACGAGATGGCGCGAACAATCGATGACGTGCTCGCTCGCCGGACGCGCGCCCTTTTTCTGAATTCAAGCGCGGCTATCGAGATGGCCCCGGCTGTGGCGAGTCTCATGGCGAGAGAGCTCGGTGAGGACGATGCGTGGATGAATTCTCAGCTGGAGGATTTTCGCAAGCTCGCCGCCAGCTACTTTCCCGCTTCCGCCGTGGCGCAGGACTAAATCGTTGAAATCAAGACTCAGGAAAGCGAGAGCCGTTGGATGCGATCTCCGTTCTTAGGTGAGTTTGTCGGCACGATGGTGATGATCCTTCTCGGCGACGGCGTGGTGGCAGGAGTGCTGTTGAAGCGCACCAAAGGAGAGAACGCCGGGTGGCTGGCCATCACCACCGCGTGGGCCTTCGCCGTGCTCTGCGGAATTTTCACCGCCAAACTGTTTGGGAGCCCGGATGCGCATCTCAATCCGGCAATTACGCTGGCGTTCGCCGTGAAGGGCGGGAGCTTCCAGAACCTGTTGCCATTCGCCACTGCACAGATCGCAGGCGCGTTCTGCGGCGCCGCGCTAGTGTGGTTACACTATCTGCCGCACTGGAAAGTGACCGAAGATCCCGCGCTGAAGCTTGGCGTCTTCTGCACCGCCCCCGCCATCCGGAACCTCGCAGCCAACTTCTTCAGTGAAATGCTCGCCACGGCTACGCTCATCGTTGCTATTGGCGCAATCAGCTCGAAGCTCGTGCTCTCCGCTGGAGCGGCAGATGGCATTACACCTTACCTGGTTAGCTGCGTCGTATGGGGGATCGGCCTGTCGCTGGGAGGCACAACAGGGTATGCCATCAATCCAGCGCGCGACTTCGGACCTCGCCTGGCGCACGCCGTACTTCCGATCGCCGGAAAAGGCGGGTCTGACTGGGGCTACGCCGGAATTCCCATCCTCGGGCCCGCGACCGGCGGAGTCATCGCCGGGCTGATCCTGCGATGGATCGGCGCCTGATCCGGAAAATTAAACATTAAAGGCTGAAAGCTCCCGGGGGTGCCCATCCCCTTCCGCCTGTTAATTGGAAAGGGATGAGCCCGCGCGGTCCTCTGCAATTCTCAGCCGTTAATTTACCAGGATGACCTTCGGGATGACCTTCATGTCCACGGCCATCGCGCATATCCGTGCCATGGAAATTCTCTGCATGGTGAGCGAACCGGTTCGGATCGGCGTGTTCGCCGTGGGTCGGATAAGGACCGTGATAGCCATGATGTGGATCGTAGTGGTCATCGACGTGACCGTAGAAGTCGTGCGGGCCGTGGAACCATGGTCCGGCTCCAATAAAGACGCCGCCGCTGAACCACTCCGGGCCATAGTAGCCATAAGGTGCGCATTGGTAAGGCGGGTAATCGTAGTAACCGTAGGGGCAAACCGGCGCCACACCAACACTGACGGAAACCTGGGCTGGAGAAGCGGGCGTAGCAGCCCAGATAGCACCGGCAGCCAGGACGGGGAAAGCAAGCAGTTTCCATGAACGCATTCGTATTCTCCTCTACTGTAGTTACATTCATTTAGAAGAGAAACGCCCGGACAGAGTTGTGTCACACATTCGAACCCGTCATAACGGCTGTGCTCTATTGGTTGCCTGCGCAGTAGAAAAAAATCAAATCAGACCAGGAGCGCCGCAACATCCGTGTGTCCGCGCTCACGGGCGTATTCTGCGGGCCTTTTGCCCTGATCGCAACAGGCCTCGCGATTTGCTCCACGCTCAAGCAGGAGCAGAACGATCTCGCGTTTGCCGCTGGAAGCTGCGAGGTGAAGGGGTGTGTATCCGCCGGCGGCGGTTGCGTTCACGTCGGCTCCGGCCTCGACAAGCATTCGCGCCACCTCGATTGAATTCCCCAGCGCAATGCAGGCATGCAGTGCCTGGTTGCGCAGAGGATTGTGCGAAACCTGGTGAATATGCGCACCGTGCTCGATCAGCAGCATGACGGCGTCAGGGCCGGCAAAGGCTGCGGACAGGTGCAGCGGCGGCCAGCCATCTCCGGAAACCGCGCGCGCCAGCATTGCGTCGCTGGCGATGAGCTTCTGCAGGCATTCGCAGTCGCCAAGGCAGGCAGCCTCGGAGATATCGAGATCGCCCGCATGCTGGCGCAGGAAATCGCGGATGACAGGCTGGCCGGTGTAAACCGACCACATCAACGCAGACACACCCTGCGGATCGCGGCAACGCGCCAACTCAGGGGTCTGTTCCACCGCAGCCGCAATTTCAGCCGTCTCTCCCTTTCGGATGAGGTTCAGGAAATGCTGGCTCATGGTGCGAGTATAGCGGGAGCAGCACGGCTACGCGGAAGTACCTGTCCTTCCCCTTGACGAGGGAACGGGGCGCTCCTAAAAACAGACGCCGCCCCTTGGAAACAGGAGCGGCTCAGAGCGGTTCGTTCGGTTCGAGCTAAGCGGCCGGCGAAATCAACAAGCTGTCAATGTGCGGAAGGGGCTTTACTTCCGGAAGCGTCACCTGCAGATAATTTCCGTTCGCAACATCTGAAAACACCTGATTCGCGGTTTCTTCGACGCGCGTGCTGTTAACGTGAAGCTTGCGGACGGCCATGATCGCCATCGAAGACAATAGGAAGCGGTTCGGAACCCGAATTCCTGCGGAGTAGACCAGTTCAGAACGCATGGAACCTCATTTCGCGCCAATGAATTACTTCATGGGGAGCTACTGGAAGGCCAGACTCAGGAAACGAGGAGAGCCGAAAAGGGTCTAAACCCTGCCGCGCCAGCAGCACGGCTAAACCTAAGTATACGCTGGCAAGCGCGTATTCCCAGGAAAATCGTCGTTTAAATGCACGGAATCAATACGGATCGCACCAGCACGTTATTCATCAGCATCGAGCATATCGCCCAGTGTCTGCTTATGTTTAATTTCGCGCCGCCGCGCACGCTCCGCCTCATCGATCACTTGTTCGGCCTTCGGCTGCCCCACAACCTCGCGGGCGTTCGCCTTGACTGCCTTCACCGTCGAGAATGTCTTCTTTTTGGCTCGCTTCTTCGCCATTTTCTTTTAGAGTTCTGGCTCAACGTAACACTTCCCCTCGGCATCCGCTATCCGTACAATGAATTCGTAACAGTGACAGGTGGCCGTCATGGAAGAACGCGATTTTTTCGAAGAGAGATCCGAGCAAAGAACGCACACGTTGACGTGCCCGCACTGCGGCAAAGCAGACGAGTATCAAATCTCGTGGCTGGTGCGGCACAAGAAAAGCTCTCTGCCCCGCCATGCCGACGAGCGCGATCGCGCGCGCTTCGCCAAGGCGCAGTCGTATATGGTGCGCAAGGACGACATGGCCGCATGCAAGAATATCCGTTGCCGCAAGCGCTTTGAGGTAGCGGGATTGCAGTCGGTCGCGTTTCTGCAATCGGCGTAAGCGGGCTTCCTTCAGTTCCGCCCACCCGTTGCTGCCGCCAGATCGGCATTCGCATCTAGCTTGCTCAGTCTGTACATGAGCAGAGCTGCCCGTTTGGTATTGACGGGCTGCGCTGAAAGATCGATCGTCTCGCCGGGCGCATGCGCGCCCTCACCGGTTGCTCCAATGCCCGCCAGGCCAGGCAACGGCGGAGACACAAACGCAATGTCTCCTGCGCCGCGCTTCATGGGGTCGAGCTCGGGCATCGTGGCAAATCCCAGGCTCTGATTCACCTGGTTCAGAATCCCCAGCAGTGCGCGGCTTTCGGCCGTGGGCGGCATCGCCGGATAGCCTTCGCCGAACTTGATCGTGGCATTCGTCTTTGGCAGATGTTGCGCCACGATCGCTTCCATCTTCTTTTCGATGCGGTCGCTCTGTTCATTCGAAATGGTTCGAATATCGCCGCTCGCGAAAGCCGCAGGCGGGATGACGTTGTCTTTGCCCGTTGCATCGCCTGCGATGCCGTCCTTATTGACGTTGACGCTCGTACCGCCGAGCACCATACCCACATTAAACGTCAGGTACTGCTCCGGCAATTGGGTGCGGAAGCTATCGAGGATACGCGTGAGTTCATAGATCGCGCCGTAGCCCTTACCATCTGAAAAGATCGCCGAAGAGTGTCCCGATTCGCCGGAAGTCTTGATCGTCCATGAGATCGAGCTCCGCCGGCTGATGCTGCCGTAAAAGACGCCGTTGAGCCGCGGCGTGCCCTCGAATTCGAGCACCACATCGCTGTGCTTCGCTGCAGCTATCATGTCGCGTCGCGAAATTTCAGTGGGCTCGCCGTGCTCTTCTTCATCTCCGCTCAGGACGATCGTGATCTCCATCTGCTTCAATACGCCGGCCGCCTGAAGCGCCTTGAGCGCATAAAGCATATCCACCAGGCCGCCCTTCATGTCGTTCACTCCTGGGCCGGTACCGATATGCCCGCTGACGGTGTAGGTCTGGAACGGGCTATCCTTTTCGAAGACTGTATCCATGTGGCCAATCAGCAGTATTCGCTTACCGCATTTGTCGGGCTCAGGACACGGATGTTCAGCAACCAGTGTCCCGGCGCGATGCACTTCGTCCATCGGCACCCACTTCACCTTGAATCCAAGCTGCTCGAACTGGGGCATGAGCACCTTGCCAACTGCCCGCACGCCGTCGAGATTGTGCGTGCCGCTGTTGATATTTACCAGCTTCTCGAGCACTTCATTTGACGCCTGTTCGTTCGCATCGACATAGGCGACCATCGCCTTTTCTTCAGGAGAGATACTCTGCGCCAGGGCGCACGTGGACACGGCCATTGCGAGCAGAAGTATGAGTGCTTTTTGCATGATTCGAAAGGATAGCATCGGAAGGATAGCATCGGAATATCGCAGCCATTATCCTTTTCCGCAGGAGTCGAAGTGAGCGACGCCGTCGAATCCTTCTATGACGATCTAGCGCCGTACTACCATCTGATCTTCGCGGACTGGAATCAGAGCATAGGGTGGCAGGCGTCTATTCTTGGCCCGGTCATCGAGCGCGCCACTGGCAAGGCCGCTCCACGCGTTCTCGACTGCGCATGTGGGATCGGGACACAGGTGCTTGGATTGGCTCAACGAGGACACCTCGTCGTCGGATCCGATCTGAGCCGGTCCGCCATCGAGCGTGCGAGAAGAGAAGCCCAACAACGCCAACTTAGCATCGACTTCCACGTCGCCGATATGACCGGTCTCAGCTCCATCCCGCAGACCAACTTCGATGCCGTACTCGCCGCAGACAACGCCTTGCCCCATCTGCTATCGAGCGAGCAGTTGCATCGGGCATTATCGGAAATTGCGGCAAAGCTGGCTGACGATGGAGTCCTGCTGGCAACGCTGCGAGACTACGACAGCCTCATCGTCACGCGGCCCCCGATGCAGCCTCCCGTCTTCCACGCACAGCCTGGCGGATATCGGATTGTGCATCAGGTCTGGCACTGGGAGGGCGATGAGTACGAACTGCATCATTACCTGACGATTCCTGACCTGACTATTCCTGGGGCTCAAGGATGGATCGCCATGCACTTTGCCTCACGTTATCGCGCTCTTCAGCGCGCAGAGCTGAACGAAGCCCTCCTTGCCTCGGGATTTGGCGATATCGACTGGCTGGAGCCGGCTGAGACTTCGTTCTATCAGCCGATTGTGCTGGCACGGAAGTGCACGCTGCCTTGAGAGATCCGGATAAACTTACTGGGTTGCTTTGAATCGTGCTGGTTCCGTAGCGTTGCATCGAATAAAACATGACCGCTCCGATGATTCGCAGACTTCTTATCCTGCTCGTGCTTTCGCCGACAATCTGCCACGCTCAAACCCATCGATACTATCTCGGCTTCGACAAAAATGGCTATCCGGGCGACGATCTGCTTCCCGCACTCCACAAGACCTTCTCCTATACAAGTTTCTGGCTCAATAATCCGCCGGGAATGACTTCGAATCCCTGGGCCGGGAAGCGCCCGGTAGTGCGGGCAGCGGGCTTTGGCTTCCTGATTCTCTTCAACGGGCGCCTGGACGCTGAGCTCAGGGGACGCGATGCCGCCGCCCTCGGCAAGCTGGACGCGAAAGCGGCCCTGGCGGCTGCTCTTAACGACAACTTCCCCTCCGGATCTATCATCTTTCTCGATCAGGAGGAAGGCGGCAGGCTTCTTCCTGAACAGGCCGCTTATATCGGCGCATGGATCGCCGAGGTGACCGCGTCCGATTTTCAGCCGGGAGTGTACTGTTCGGGCATCACCGTCCACGACCAGGACGGCGCCATTTCCACGGCACAGGACATCGCCAAGCGCTTCGCCACGCCGGACAACCAGCTCGCCCTGTGGGTCTTCAACGATAAATGCCCCCCCGCTCCCGGCTGCACGATGAGGCCGCCTAATCCTGCGAGGAGCAGCTTCAAGAACGCTCTGGTCTGGCAATATGCCCAGTCGCCCCGGTCGCAGTTTGCCGCAGCCTGCAAGGCCGGATACGCCGCCGACCACTACTGCTATGCACCAGGCCTTCGCCATTCGAGCGAAACCCAGCTCGACCTCGACACCAGCAACACACCCGACCCGTCGCGGGGTCGACAGTAGATTAGCGGCGCGGACTGAAGACACGCTATACTGACCCGTTTGCTATGAAGATTCTTGTCTGCATCAAGCAGGTCCCGCAAAAGGACGCCCCCCTCAAGCTGAACGACGACGGCACGTGGATCCGCGAGGACGTGTCGTATGAAGTCAATGAGCCCGACGCCTATGCACTTGAAGAGGCGCTCCGTCAGAAGGAAAAGCATGGCGGCGAAGTAACGGTGATCACCGCCGGTCCCGCCCGTGCTTCGCAGGTCTTGCGCGAGGCGCTGGCCAAGGGCGCGGACAGGGCGATCCATCTCGAAGACGACAAGTTCGTGCGGCTCGACTCTGCCAACACCGCGCGCGCCATCGCCGCTGCGCTCGCTGACGAGAACTTCGACCTCATCGTTACCGGCCTCCAGTCCGATGACTACGGCGCTGCCCAGACAGGCGTACTTCTGGCCGAGATCCTGGGCCGTCCGCACGCAACCATCATCATCGGCATCGAGAAGACCGCCGACGGGCTGCACCTCAAGCGTGAGCTCGAGGCTGGCCATTACCAGTTCATCGATATGCCGCTCCCCGCGGTGCTGACTATCCAGAGCGGCATCAACAAGCTGCGCTACGCCTCGCTCATCGGCATCAAGCAGGCGAAGAACAAGCCGATGCGCAAGGTGACGTGGGCCGAGGTCGAGCCGAAACTGAGCGCCAACCAGCAGCAGATCGAGCGGCTTTATATCCCCGAAAAGCAGAAGAAGACCCAGATGATTGCGGCTCCCGCAGCCGAGGCTGCGAAGAAGCTGGTTGAGTACCTCAAAAACGAAGCGCGCGTGATTTAATGGCTTGTAAGCCCTGTTAAGGAGAGAAAGGCACCATGGCAAATCTGAGCATCCCCGTCGCTGAGCGCACCCTCCCCCCCGATGAAGTCGAGAAGCTCGACAAGCGCCGCCAGTGGGGGCTGACCTTTCAGGTCATCGCCGGACAGTTCGCCTTCTTCGCCGTACTGCTCACACTCTGGACGGGCCAGGACCTGAGCAATTCACCGGGCTGGGTACATCCCATGTTCTATTACAACGTGCTGACCGCCGTGCTCGCGGTGATCTTCGGCATCTATGGAACCTGGCTGAAGCGCGGCGCGCAGGAGTTCTAGGACTGGCCGTCCAGGCACAAGCGCCTTCGGCGCAGAGACTGAGAGCACAAACCAAGCATGGCAGACAGCATTCTGGTAGTGGCGGAGCAGCGCGAAGGCAAGCTGAATCGCGTTTCGTTCGAGACAATCGCGGCGGCGCAGGCCATCTCGAAGGAGACCGGCTGGCCGGTTGAGGTCGGTGCTGGCCGGGAACGGCATCGCTGCTCTCGCACAGGAGTTGGCGCAGAAGGCCGTCGCCAAAGTCTATGCGCTTGAAGCGCCTGCGCTTGAGGCCTACACCTCCGATGCTTACGTCTATGCGCTCAAAGCCTTCATCGTCGAGAAGCAGCCAAAGCTGGTGCTCTTCCCGCATACGTATCAGGTGCGCGACTTCGCGCCGCGGCTGGCGCTGGCGCTCGACCGTACGCTGATCTCCGATTCCATCGGCTACAAGCACGAAGGCGGCAAGCTGCTCTTCACGCGGCAGATGTTCCAGGGCAAATTCGCGGCCGATGTCTCCTTTGCCGGAGACGGTCCGTGGCTCGCGACCATCCAGATCGGGGCGTTCCGGAGCGATCAGGCCGAGGCTGGATCGGCTCCGGTTGAAAATGTGAGCGCTGCGGTAGCGGATAGCTCCCGCCAGGGTCACGCCGCACGAAGTCTTCCAGGAAGCAAAGCAGGCAGTCGATCTCTCCCAGGCCGAGGTCATCGTCGCCGTCGGACGCGGCATCAAGGAGCAGAAGAACCTCGCGCTCGCCGAAGAGCTGGCCAAGGTGCTCGGTGGCGAGGTTGCTGCGTCCCGGCCTATCTGCGACAACGGCTGGCTGCCGCTCGAACGACAGATCGGTTCGTCGGGACAGACGGTCGCTCCGAAACTCTACTTCGCGCTCGGCATCAGCGGAGCGATCCAGCACATTGTCGGCATGAAGGGGTCAAGAACGATTGTTGCGATCAACAAGGATTCCGAGGCTCCGATCTTCGAGATCGCCGACGTGGGCGTGGTGGGAAACCTCTTCGACGTGGTGCCGGCCGTGACCGAGGAGATTAAGAAAGCGAAGGCGGGAGGCGTAGTTCCCTTTTTGGGACTGCCTTCTATCCTTCCCTCCCCACCCCCTCCCCCCTGAATCCCTATTCACTTCTGTTACCGTTTCATAACAAAGGGTTTAAGCCATACCTCGGATTATTGAATCTGATACCGATTCATTTTAAAGGGGTTAGTGTATACGTCGGCAGCTGTTCCATTGTTTTGTGCCACTTACAGCTGTTTCCAAAGAATCAATCACTTACAGAAATACCGTATTTTGTGTCACTTGCAGCAGCAAACAAAAGAGCCTGGCTAGTTATAGCCAGGCTCTTTTCATCTCTATTTCTATTGTAGCTGGTTCCAGGAAATTGTCGGCCAGGAAAAGCAGGGATCAGGGAACAGGATTCAGCCATTACAGCGTCGTGAGATACCACAAAGGGAACGTGAACATTTTGAGACTACCGGTCTGTGTCTATTCCAGCTTTGTCCCTCTTCGTGAGTCTCTTAGTCACTTCCCACAAGCTGACATCTCGGTACCGATCTGGTTTCCCGATGAGTGCCTCACGATGAGCGTTGCTCAAAGAATTGGCGACGACGTACCAGGAGGCACTGTAGAGCGTATAAACGGCTGCCGCGGCCTTCACCTGAGTCCGTTTGCCTGAGCGCCGCCGGGAGAGTCTCCATGGTGTGCAATTGTGAACATACGAGACATCCCAGTCCGCGCTAAAGTTTTTCTATCATCCACGTCCATGCGCTAGACATCCGTGGCTTGGCCTCACGAATGAGCGACGGGAGCCAAAGGTACCCATTGTCCAGCGCATATCTTCGCAGAATACCGGCGTACCTACTGCTCACGATCTTGCTCGTGCCCTGTGCGTCGACGCAGGAGATGAGCGCGCCTCCTGCCAGCTTGACTATTCCGGACGGGACTCCCATCAAGCTTCGACTTGCCGAAAGCGTTTCCTCTGCCCATGGCCGCACAGGAGACCGCCTGCACTTTGTCGTCGTGCGAGATGTAAACATCGAAGGTTTCACCGTGATTCCGGCCGGAAGCGTTGCCAGCGGTTCCATCACTGGAGTTAAGGGCAGACGATTGCTGGGAATTGGAGGCAAAGTATCCCTGAAACTTGATTCCGTAGGGCTGGTCAACGGCGACCGGGTCAAATTGCGTGCACGAATGGACGTGAAAGGACGCTCCCGCATCACGCTGGTGGCCGCTGGGATGCTCGCCACTGCGTTTATTTTCCTGCCCGCGACCCCGGTTTTCCTGCTCATCCAAGGCCACGATAGCACTGTCGTAAAGAGCACCGAAGTCACGGCGCAAATCGACGGCTCTACCTCGGTTCCGTCGGCGGGGTTACTGCGTTCGCGAGAAAGTTCTTCCGAACTGGGCGAGATGATGGACTATCTACCACCACGTGTTTTCACCGGCGAAGGACGCGAGGGCGACATGGTGAACCTCGTTTTTGTCGGCCAATCGGACGACTTGCAGAAAGCCTTTGAGCGTGCCGGTTGGGTCAGGACTGACAAATGGAAGCCGATATTCGCTTGGCACCTGTTGTGGCACGGAACCAGGGACGTAAGGCTACCGATGTCCAGGTTTTATCTCTTCGGAAGAGTGCAGGACTATTCGTATGCGTTGCCCGGTCCGGGTGCGGTCGTCTCGCGGCGGCACCATCTTCGGATCTGGAAAACGGATTGCACAATTGATGGGACGCCCGTCTGGGCGGGGTCGGCCACCCACGATGTTGGCATTGAATTCGCGAAGGGAGGGCATCTGATCAACCACAGGATCGATCCCGCAGTCGATACAGAACGCGACTTCATCGGAGCCAACTTGGCCGACACCTCATCGGTCAGCCGCCAGGAATATTTGCGTTCCCCGGAGCCAGTGTTTGAGGCGCAAACGGTATCCGGAGAGACCTACCACTCCGATAGCAGGATTCTTCTCCTGGATCTCCATGCGGTCACCTCTACCAGCACTGGCCAAACCAGTCAGCCATCTTTTGCGCGAACGACTTCGCCGCCGACAGCAGCTTCGAAAGATTCTTCTCAGAGCGATCCAACATCGCCTTTTTGACTCCGGAACGTGAGACCGATGATGGCTGATCGAGCTATTCCGGCAATGTCCATATTCGCGAGCCTCTTAGTCGCCTCCCACATGCCGACCTTTGAGGACCTGTCCGACTTCGATGAGTGACCAGGCGATTTGGCAACGACCTGATGCGGGGCCGTTCCTTACGCGCCCCTCCCTGGCTTCCGATCATCGCCGGAGATAAGCACAGCTACGGTCTCGAATACCAGCTGCTCACGGAGCCCCCTGACCTCTCGCAAACATCATTCTCACGTCGCTTCCCGCCTACTTCTTAGCCGGGCGCGGCATCGGCGTCACCCCGACCTGCTCCTCCGCCGTATACGGCGCTCCATAATATGGAAAATCCTTGCGAATGCGCCCGCGGTCCGGAGCAAGTCCATCGGCAATTGGCTTGTTGGCCGCCAGCGTCAACATTACATCCAGCACATCGTCGCCGAGTGCGCGTCCATTGAAGCTGGCCACCTCAAATGCGGCGGATGTTCCAAGCTCGTAAGGCAACGTATCGGGACAAAGCCGTGCAGCGATCAGCTTCCCGTATTCACCGGGGTCCGCCGCCGAACCGGCATAGGTCGTCATCTTCTCCGCAACATCCGCGATCGACTTCGCGAAGCGCTCCAGATCTTCAGACGGAACCGACGCATTGAATTGTTCTTTCAGCTCCTGATCGCTCGGGTCGTTCAGGAAGAGATGCGTAACCATAGGCAGGCCCCAGCGCGAAACTTGTACCTCCGGCGCATGGCCAAAGAGGGAGATCGTCGCCCATGCGTTGATTTTTCCCTTCCCAATCAGTTCGCTCGGCACCTCCAGCACAATCGCCGTGATATTCCGCCTCGCAAAGGGATCCTGCTGATGCAGAAAGGCGTCCCCATCGTAGCGCTGCTCCTTATAGAAAGTAGTCATAAACGGGCGGAATGCGGCATTTGCCGCAAATAGCTCTGGAGCAATCCCAACATACGCACGAAGATCAGAATTAGTCGCAACCGAACCGGTTTCCCACTCAACCAGAATCTCTCCGGCGTCACCACGAAGAGCATCGTCACCCGTCGCCTTCCGCACCACAAACGGCTGAATGTGAGTGTGCTCACCGCCATCTGCGTGTCGTGGTTCGCCAAACCTGAACTTGAACGTAACCTCTTCTTTCGCATCTCCGTTCAGGTCGAACCGGAACGCGTAGAGCCCTTCTGGATGAAGCGTATCCGGAGCCGATAATCCCACATCCGGATTCACGGTCATCGCCATCACTGTCCTGCCCGGTGGCCCGTCAAACAGATAGAAGTCGCAGAGGTTGAGGCTCGGGTCTTCCCTCGCCAGTCTGGTATCGAAATGATGGGACATACAGAATGTCCTTTCTCTACGGTTAGCCGCGAAGAATGGCGGCTCCGAAGGGAGCGCCCGTCAGTCCGCCATCCACCGTCAGCTCGATCGCGTTGATGTACGACGAATCGTCGGAGGCAAGAAAAAGCACAGCCTTGGCCAGATCTTCCGGCTCGCCCCAACGGCCAAGCGGAACCGTGGAAGAGAAGAAATCGGAAACTTTTGCGGATTCCTCTGCGGTGGCATTGGCGCGCGGCCCGCGCTTCCAGATGGGAGTCTTCGTCGCTCCCGGGGCCACCACGTTCACGCGAATCTTGCGCGGTGCAAGATCTGCGGCGATGGATCGCGCCATCGAGACGAGTCCGCCTTTCGTGGCGGCGTAGGCAGCCACGCCTGGTTGACCGAGATAACTCTGCACCGATCCGTTGAAGATGATGCTGCCGTTGTCGTTCATGAGAGGAGCGGCTGAATTGACGGTAAAGAAAGCGCCATTGAGGTTGGTGCGGATCACGTTCTCAAAAATGGCCTCGTCGGCAGAACCTGTAGGCGTGCTGCCGGAAATGCCTGCATTGGCGAAGACGATGTCAAGTTTGCCAAAGTCTTTGGCGAGTTCAGCGAAGAGCTTCTTGCGGTCCTCCGCAACTGTAACGTCGGCGCGATAGCCGTGCGCTTTCGATCCCAGCTCGGCAACTGCTTCATCCAGTGTCTGTTGATCGCGACCCGTAATTGCGACTTCCGCGCCTTCAGAGATGAAAAGGCGGGCTGTGGCCAGGCCGATGCCGCTGTTGCCTCCGGTAATAAGAGCTTTCTTGCCTGCGAGCTTCATGATTCCTCCTCGATGACCTGCCATCGACCAGGATGGTCGCCATTATATGTGACAGCATGGTCATCAGAGATGAGGGATTCAAAAAACAAATGCGCTACTCCGTCAAGGAAACCGCCGCCAGTCGAGCTGACAATTGGGCTCGACGTTGGAGATCGGTCGAGCTTCTACTGTGTACTCAACGGAAAGGGCGAAGCGATTCTGGAAGCGAAGGTCGCGACCCGGCCGGAAGCACTGAAAGTCCTTATCGCGACATGTACGTTTCAGCCGGACGAACTTGTTCGGTATGAGGGTGACTCCGCCGCTTTTTGACGGCGGTGGCGAGTTCGCGCAGGAGAGTGTGGGTCTCAGGCCAGTCGATGCAGGCGTCGGTGATGCTCTGCCCGTAGACAAGCGCCTTGCCGTTTGCAAGAGTCTGGCAGCCCGCAACGAGATTGCTCTCAAGCATGGCACCCATGATGCGGTGCTCCCCGTTCGAGATCTGTTCTGACACGGCACGGCATACCGAGCCTTGCCTGCGATGGTCTTTACCGCTGTTTGCATGGCTGCAGTCAATCATGATGCGGGGTCTGACGCCAGTCTTTTCCATCTGCTCAATGGTCGAGGCTACGGACGCTGCATCATAGTTGGTGATTTCCCGGCCACCGCGGAGGATGATGTGGCAGTCCGCGTTGCCGGAGGTAAGAAGGATGGCGGCTTGTCCAGTTTCTGAAGTGCCCAGGAAGGTATGCGCATGGCTTGCCGAGAGAATGGCCTCAATCGCGATCTGAACATTGCCGGAGGTGCCGTTCTTGAAGCCGACCGGGCAGGAGAGCCCGGAGGCAAGCTGGCGGTGGACCTGGCTCTCGGTTGTGCGCGCGCCGATGGCTCCCCAGCTTATGAGGTCGGAGACGTATTGGGGCGAAATCATGTCGAGGAATTCCGTGCCGGCGGGCACTGCCAACTCGGCAAGATCGAGGAGGAGGCGGCGTGCAATACGCAATCCGTCACTGATGCGAAAGGATTCATCGAAGTATGGATCGTTGATCAAGCCCTTCCAGCCGAGCGTCGTACGCGGCTTCTCGAAGTACACCCGCATAACGATCAGCAGATCGCTGGAAAGTTCGGCGATGGCCTTTTCAAGAAGACCCGCGTATTCCCTGGCTGCGGCCGGATCGTGGATCGAGCAGGGGCCGACGACGACAAGCAGGCGGTCGTCTGCACCATTCAGGATATCGGTGATCTGGCGGCGCGCCTCGAAGACGGTACGGGAAGCACTCTCTGTGATGGGCATTTCCTCCTCGAGGAAAATTGGAGGAAGGACGATTCTGCTGGATTTGATCCTGAGATTATTTGTGGGGTACGCCATAGCTACACAATCAGAATACTAGGGTTGTAAGCCAGAGGCCGCGTGGCAAATGTTACAGGTTGCCGGCAATGGTTCGACGTATAGGGCCGTCAGATACGAGGTCCTTATCAGCTCAGCGTGATGATCACTTTCCCGCGGGCATGGCCTTCCTCGGCGTAGGCGATAGCCGTGCCGGTTTCACTCAGAGGGTATCGCCGATCAATGGCCGGACGTATCGCGCCAGTTTGCACAAGCGTGCACAGAGACTCCAGATCTGCCGGTTTCGCACGCGCGATGAAGAAGAGGAAGTTCTGGCGGAGAATGAGCGACCGGACAATTGCATCAAGCAATCCGCTGAGAATCGGGCCCCATTGCTTCGGTGCACCCACAAGCACGCACCGGCCCTCTGGACGGAGAACGCGGCGGAAGTCGGCAAGCGAGCAGTTCCCGACGTTGTCAAGAATCAGGTCGTAGCGTCTGGAATCGAGCGCGAAGTCCTGCTGCGTGTAGTCCACCACAAGGTCTGCGCCAAGCGAGCGGACCATCTCCACATTGCTGGTGCTGCAAACACCGGTAACTTCTGCACCCAACGTCTTTGCAATCTGCACGGCGAAGGTGCCCACGCCGCCCGCCGCGCCGTTGATGAGCACGTTTTGCCCAGGCGCAAGTTTGCCTTTGTCGCGAAGGCCTTGCAGCGCAGTAAGACCGGCGATGGGCAGGGATGCCGCGTCTTCGAAGGTGAGGCTATCCGGCATCGCGGCCAGCCGGGACTCGCGTGCACGAGCGTACTCGGCGAAAGCGCCTTTGCCGAGTCCGAAGACTCGATCGCCGGGCTTGAAGCGGGTCACGCGGCTGCCAATGGATACGACCTCTCCCGCGAGGTCTACGCCGGGCCGGTGCGACTTTAGCCGCCAGTCGAGAGGATTTACAGACGCAGCCCGGACCTTGATAAGGACTTCGCCCGGCTTGGGAACGGGTGGGTCGGTATCGGCGAGCTCGAGAGATTTTCCAGATCTACGCTTTGTGTAGATGGCGGCTTTCACGCTTACCTCCGCCGGCATATCGTTTCTGACTGCGCTTATTGAAAGTCTAGAGCACAAGAGGGAGGGCAGCTTCGAGCCGGGACGAGTGCTTCTTTTCACGGCTCCGCGAAAAGCTCATTTCGTGCCGCGTCTGTTGCAGGGTGCTTTTCGGCTATTTTTGATCGACGGGGGCCGCGTGAGGAGTTGTCTCCGCGGGGGCTCGCGGAACTGTTTTCACTGGACTCAGTTTCTTCAATCTCTCACTCCACTTGGCCTCGTCATAGACGAGTGGCTGACCGGAAGCCGGACCGCGTTCGGACCACTGAACCGTGTAGTAATCCTCCGTGCCCTTGATGCAGATGAACAGAGTGGATTCGCTATGCGCGTATCCGTCCGAATTCAGGGTCCCGCAACTAGCCCATGCGACAAACCCATTGTGGCCACTGACTGTTGTGGCCCCCATCCCCTTGGCGAAAAATGTATCTGGACAATCACGTTTAAAGCCCCCAGCGATGGCGTTGAGATATCCTTGCGGGGTTACATTGGGGTTGGAAGAAAGTCCCCTTCTGCCCGTCTGGGTGATCACTTGAGACCAATGGTCAATCGTCTCTCCTTTGAGCACCATCTCATTGATGTAAAAGTCGTTATGCGTGCGTGCAGAGGCCCCGACGAATCCTTGGGGAAACGGAATCACCAGAATCTCGCTGAAGATGGGGGTCATGATTTCAGTGGGCTTAAAGTCATTGAAGTCGACTTTGCCTGCTTGGGTGTCACTTTGCGCTGCCGCAAATGAACAAACACCGCAGGCCAGGGATGCGAGCACAAGGACTTTTTTGGTCATAGACTTCAGGCCGGAATCTCCATTTTGCTTGCCCAGCCACCGGAGAATATACCCCCGAGGGCGCGGCTTGCCACCCTTTTCGCATTCGTTCCAACGGCGAGACTTGCCTGGTTTTCCTGACCTACGCTTTGTGTAGATGGCGGCTTTCACGCATACCTCCCCCATCACAGGCGGCTGCATACTCAGAGCTGCTCGTCGCGGAAGTTTAGATCTTGCCTCAAACCTTTCGCCAACTGCGGACTCAGGATGGCGCACCCGCACGAGCGAGTCTGAGGGGTGCTACTTAGTGTCCGGTTCCTGGGGGATGGCCGCTCCATCGGAGCGGGGATCTCCCGCGGCGAAGTTGACCTGGCGGCTGCTGTCCCGGACAACTGCTGCACCTTGGCCGACGGTGAAGGAGAACGGCTCAAGGAGCTTGATCTGATGGCCACGCTGTGTGAGACCGGCGCGGACGTCGGCGGGAATCGTCTCCTCCATCATGACGTCGCAGCCCTCGAAGGTTTCTTTGGTGAAGCGGGGCTGTTCGAGTGCGGCCTGGACGTTCATTCCGTAATCGACGATGTTCGCGACGAACTGCGCGTGAGCCTGCGCCTGGTTCCAGCCGCCCATGATGCCAAAACCGATGTGGATGTCCCCCTTCTGCATGAAGGCCGGGATGATGGTGTGGAGGGGACGCTTGTGTCCGTCGAGTGAGTTGGGCAGCCCAGGTGTGAGCTGAAAACCAGCGCCGCGGTTCTGGAAAGAGAAGCCGAGTCCCGGAGCGACAAGACCGGTGCCGTATCCGGCATAGTTGCTCTGGATGAGCGAGACGATGTTGCCGTCTTTGTCGATGGTGGAGAGATAGATGGTGGAGTTGCCATGCTTGTCGAGCTCGGCCTCTATATCGGAGGGAACGACCTGGCAGGCGGCCTTGTTCATGTCGATGAGCTTCGCGCGCTTGTCGGCGAGATCTTTGGAGATGAGCTCCTGGACAGGGATGGGCGTGAAGCGCGGATCGCCGTCGTACTTGTACATGTCAGCGTAGGCGAGCTTTTTTGCCTCAATCATGACGTGAAGAGCATCGACGGAGTTGTGGCCGTACTGGGCCATGGGAAAGTGCTCCATGATGTTGAGCATGGAAAGCGCAGCGATACCCTGGCCGTTAGGGGGTAGCTCGTAAACGGTCCATCCGCGGTAGGTGGTGGAGACAGGCTCGACCCACTCGGGCTGGAAGTCGTGGAAGTCTTCGACGGTGTGGACTCCGCCGTGGGCGTCGAGAAACTTCACCATCTCTTGGGTCATTGGGCCGTTGTAGAAGGCGTCGCGGCCATGCGCGGCGATCTGACGGAGAGAGTTCGCGAGGGCGGGATTCTTGAAGAGGTCGCCGGGTTGGGGAGCGTTGGGCCAGATGACGTAGGTCTCTTTGTAGCCGGGCTGATCGAGAAGCCTTTTAGAAACCCAGTAACGTGCATTGCGCTCGGCGAGCGGGAATCCATTCTGCGCATAGTAGATGGCGGGTGCGAGCAGCTGTGTTGAATGGCAGAGTGCCGAAGCGGCTGTGCAGGGCGTCCCACCCGGCAACCGCTCCAGGGACATCGATGGTCTCGACGCCGATGGGATTGATTTGGGTCACGCCTTTGGACTTGAGGTAATCGATGGTCAGCGCCTTCGGCGTCCAGCCGCTGGAGTTCAGGCCATAGAGTTTGCCGGTCTTTGCCTCGTAGTAGATGGCAAAGAGGTCTCCGCCGATACCGTTGACGTAGGGCTGGACGACGCCCATGACGGCGTTGGCCGCGATGGCCGCGTCGATGGCGTTGCCGCCTTCTTCGAGAATGTGGGCGCCAGCCTGCGAGGCGAGAAACTGCGGGGTTGAGACGATGCCGAACTTCGAGACAACCATCGAGCGGCCTTGTCCCGGAACGGATGAGAACTGCTGCGCCGGAACAACCGCAGAAGCAGAGAAACAGCACGGCCAGACACGCAAAACGATTCATACCACTCCTTAGCTGGAACTTGCCCCGCGAAGAATCAGATTGAATGGGATTCACCGACCAGGCTGACGACCTATAGCCAACATTATTCCACTGTACGACGCAGTGTGATCCATCCGGAGCACTCATCGCGGTGGGCTGACGTCGGGCATGGCTGCGAATGTGCACGGGCGGCGTGATCGTCATACACTTTATCCCGAACGAAAAAATACATTTCTGTCTGAGGGATAGATGCGACGGGGATTTCTTGTCTTAATTCGCTTCGTGACTTTCGTGGCGTTCGGCGGGGCTTTCTTTGGGTTTGGGGCTCTGGCTCAAGGTCCCGCTGCAAACTGGGTGGGAACGTGGGCCGCGTCGCCCGTGGGCTCTGTGGTGAATGAAGGTCAGCCCGGACCGGGCAACACTACGTATCGCAACATTGTGCATATCAGTCTGGGCGGACCGGCGGTGCGGGTGCAACTCACGAATGAATTTGGCACAGAGCCGCTGACGGTAGGCGCGGCGCACATTGCCGTCAGCGCGGGCGGCGGGGCAATTCAGGCCGGCTCCGACCACGCGCTCACCTTCAACGGCAGGCCAACGGTCGAGATCCCGGCAGGAGCTTTTGTGCTCAGCGATCCGGTGACAATGCAGGCGGCTCCGCTGTCGGATCTAGCGGTGAGCGTCTACGTGCCTGAGCAGCGTATTCGTAACACCACCTGTCACACTTTCGGCGATTCGACCAACTACGTTCTCAAGGGCGATGCCACGGCGGCTGCTACGGCGGATAATTCGAGCCCCATCTACGCCTGGTGCTTCGTGAAAGGCATCGATGTGAAGACCGATGGGAGAGCCGCGGCCATTGTTGCCTTCGGCGACTCGATCACCGATGGCGCTCACGCCACGCAGAATGCCAACCGTCGCTGGCCCGACGTGCTGGCTGCCCGGCTGCTGGCGGACAAGAAGACCGCGGACCTGGGCGTTTTGAACGAGGGCATCGGCGGCAACCGCGTCCTGCACGATGGTTACGGGCCGAGCGCACTGGCGCGTTTCGACCGCGATGTGATCGCGCAGAGCGGCGTGAAATACCTGATTATCCTTGAAGGCATCAACGACATTGGCCGCCTGAAGAACCCGCACGAGCCGGGCGACAAGATCACGGCCGACGATCTGATCTTCGGGCTCACGCAACTGGTGACGCGGGCACACCAGCACGGCATCAAGGTCTTCGGCGCTACGCTCACGCCATATCTGCCCACCGGCTATTCATCGCCGCAGGGCGAGGCAGGTTCGGCAGGCTTACAACCAGTGGATCAGGACAAGCGGCATCTTCGATGGCGTGATTGATTTCGACAAGATCACGCAGGACCCGGAGCATCCGGAGACGTTTCTGCCGGCTTACGATTCCGGGGATCACCTGCATCCTGGAGACGCAGGATACAAGGCGATGGGCGATGCGATAGATTTGTCGCTGTTCCGGTAGACATTCATTGTGTGAAGAGCAAAGAGGTGGCTTCAGCCAGAGGACACAGAGAGCACCAAGGGTTTCTCGCTTGAGCGAAGAGCGGGGGCAACGCCTGACTGACGAAAGGGATCTTTGGCCGGAGCGCTGGCGAGTTCGTTGGCTTCGTTCGATATGACGCAGGAAATCATCGTCTGAGCCGATCAGAAAATCCTTTCCGTATTCCACGAGATCATCTCTGAGATGACGGAATCCATCGAGTGGGTCGTCCGAAAAACCAGGATAGTGGGGACGTATTTGGCTTGCCCAACACTGACAACATATAGGCTTCGTGCGTGAGCGAAGCATTTCCCAAGTGATAGGTGACCAATCCCAGGCTGTGTCGACAATGCAATTCTAGAGCCCGGTTTCCGCGGCGAAACTCGCCAGATGCGAACATCCCACCGCTGCTGCGTCCAGATTGCTTGGGTGTGAAGGTGAATCCATCGCCAGAGAGAATCTCACCCAGAAGCTGATGCAGCTTTCATATTTACCCGGAATGCCATAATTCGTTTTTCGTCACGGGGCAAGCGAGGCTGAATTTGAGTCGTTTCTTCGGCGTACGATTTTTGGCCCCGAACCGAACGCTTCCCTGAAACCTGTACCATGTCCAGTTCACCTATGATCACTTTTCGCAAACCAATTGAAGGAATCGACCGCCCGCAGATGGAGGCCGATGTTGTCATCGTCGGCGGAGGGCCGGCCGGGATGGCCTGCGCGCTGCGGCTCTCGCAGCTTATCGACGAGCACAACGCGAACCATCCTGATGCGCAGCTGACGAAGGACAACATTTATGTTCTCGAGAAGGCGCGCGAGGTGGGGCAGCATTGCCTGTCGGGAGCGCTGCTGGATCCGCGATCGATGAAGGAGTTGCTGCCCGGATTTGAGAGCGAAGCGCCGATCGATGCCGAGGTCACGAAGGAGTCGGTCTGGTTTCTAAGCAAGGAGAAGGCGCGGAAGTTCCCTATCGTTCCGCCGCCGCTGCGCGATCACGGGAATTACGTCATCTCACTCAATAAATTCACCAAATGGCTGGGCCAGAAGGTCGAAGAGGCCGGGATCACGGTCTTCACGGGATTCGCCGGGTCGGAGCTTATCTTCGATTCCGTAAACCCCGCCGCGGGCGCTGATAACGACAGCCGCGATGTTGAGACGGCGCGCGTCGCAGGCGTTCGAACCGACGACAAGGGCGTCGACAAGCAGGGGCAGCCGAAGGCGAATTTCGAGCCGGGGTACGATCTGCGGGCGAAGATCACGATTCTGGCCGAGGGCACGCGGGGAAACTGTGCAAAGCAGCTGATCGAGCGGTTCGGGCTCGAAGACCCGAAGCACGCACAGACTTACGGGCTGGGCATTAAGGAGCTGTGGGAGATCCCTGCCGGGCGCGTCGCCAAGGGTGAGGTGATCTACACGCTCGGGTATCCGCTGACGACGAAGGAATATGGCGGCGCGTGGATATATGGCATTTCAGACACACTGATCTCGGCCGGATATGTCACCGGGCTCGACTACGAAGACCCGCGAACCGATCCACATCATGTTTTTCAGGACTTCAAGCTGCATCCTTTTGCGCGGCGGATTCTGGAGGGCGGAAAGATGATCCGCTATGGGGCGAAGACGCTGCCCTATGGCGGATGGCTGACGATGCCGCGCATCTACGGTAATGGCTGGATGATCCTGGGCGACTCGGCGAGCTTTCTCAATTCGCAGCGGCTCAAGGGCATTCATCTGGCGATCAAGAGCGGCATGCTGGCTGCCGAGACGGCCTTCGACGCGCTGCTATCCGGCGACAGCTCGGCCGATACGCTGAGCGAATATAAGGCGGCCGTGGACAAGAGCTGGATCGCCGATGAGCTATACCCCGTGCGCAACTTTCACCAGGGATTCGAGCATGGACTGTATGAAGGCGTGATCCGGGCGGGCATTCAACAACTGATGCGCGGGAGCAATCTCGGGCCGGACTACACAAATCAGGCCGGATACACGCACATGCGTGAGATCGACTCGCTGACGTTTTACGGCAACCGGCGGCACTTCCTCGGCAACGCGAAAGGCGACGGCAAGCTGACCTTTGACCGCCTGACCGACGTCTACCACTCAGGCACGCGGCACGACGACGATCAGCCGGTTCACCTGGTGGTCGAGGACTTGAATATCTGTAGTACGAAGTGCGTGAAGGAGTACGGCAACCCGTGCCAGTACTTCTGCCCGGCAGCGGTCTATGAGATGGTCGAGGCGCCGTCGGACGACGGCAAAGCGCCCGGTAAACAGCTGCAGATCAACTTCGCCAACTGCGTTCACTGCAAGACCTGCGACATCATGGACCCTTATCAGATCATCAACTGGGTGCCTCCGGAGGGCGGCGGCGGACCGAATTACGACGGGATGTGATGGCTCAAGGGTTCGCTTACCGGTTCAAGACTATCTTACGGTTAAACAGGCTTGCACACGAGGGTAATCCATGAGAGATTACCTTCATAATCACGAGGCTTACTTCGTATTAAATCAATTTTTGGGGAATTGCTCCCGTGACGGACTCTCGTCTTGCGTGCCCGACCTGCAATGAAGAGAAGGCCCTGCGAAGATCGCATTTTCGCGCGATCGATCTTTTCAACCTGCTATTGCGGCGGCGTGCATATCGCTGCCTGATCTGCAACCGGCGCTTCTACAGCCAGCTTCACCGCCTGGCCGAGACCGCCGCATCCCACCCCAGGGCCTGATTCGGCTAGCTGAAGCTGACGGCAAGGCTGTGCATCCAATACAGTAGTCATCAGACCATGTCGTTACTAACCGGCACATCCGGCGCCGTTGAGGAGAGTCGTCTCACCGCGGCCCCAACGCTTACCGACCGCTACGGTCGCGCGATTACCGACCTGCGGGTATCCATTACGGACCGGTGCAACTACCGCTGCGTCTACTGCCGGACGGGCAATGAGGGCGCGCAGTACTCCGAGCTGCCTATGGCGGATTACCTGCGCATGGTGCGGGTCTTCGTCGAGCTGGGCATCGAGAAGGTCAGGCTGACCGGGGGCGAGCCTCTGCTGCGGAAGGGGCTGGTGGACTTTGTGCGCGAGCTGGCAAAGCTTCGCACGAGAAGCGGGGAGCCGCTGGATATTGCACTCACGACCAACGGGCATCTGCTGGCGGATATGGCCGCGCCGCTCAGGGACGCGGGCCTCGGCCGCATCACGGTCAGCATGGATGCCGTGGACCCAGCGACATTTGCGCGCATCACCCGCGTTCCGGGCAGCTTCGATCATGTGCTCAAGGGCATCCGCGCCGCGCAGCGTGCCGGACTGAGCCCGGTGAAGGTGAACTGCGTGCTGCTACGCGGGTTCAACGACGACCAGATCGTCGCCTTCGCAGAATTCGCGCGCGGTGAAGGCGTCATCGTGCGCTTTATCGAATTCATGCCGCTCGAGGAAGACCGGCTGTGGACGCCGGATTCGGTCATTCCGATCCATGAAGTTGTGACGAAGCTGGAGAGCTTTCGCCCTATCGTCCGGCTGGCTCCCAACAGCCGCAGCGAAACCGCCGTGCGCTATACGTTCGACGACGGTATCGGAGAGATCGGCATCATCGCTCCAGTCTCGCAGGCCTTCTGCGGGCAGTGCAGTCGAATCCGGCTCACTTCCGACGGCAAGATTCGCACCTGTCTCTTCTCGCAGTTCGACCATGATCTGTACGGCGTGATGAAGCGCGGAGGCAGTGACGAAGACCTCGCCGCCTTCATCGAGCGCACAGTAACTCAGAAGGAAGCGCGCCATCACATCGGCGAGCCGGAGTTTCTGAAGCCCTCACGCACCATGGTCCACATCGGCGGGTAGCTCACCGCTACGGGTACACGCGCCTTCGGCGCCATTCGTGACATGCATTCTGGCTTGCCTTTTGGGCTCGCTTCCGATGGTCGCCTTCCGATGCCGCTGGATTCGTGCTGAATAGCTGACTCGCTCGCCTGGCGCTGGCCTGCTTCTACTGCTGCTGCTGGGCCTGCTGCAGTTGCTGTAGCAGCGGCTCGGCGGGCGGAGGCGGCGGGGCCTGCGCTTTTTCGACGAGCATCGACCAGTCTTCGGGAATCGGCATCTCCTGATCGAGCGCGGGAGCCTTCACCGACCCGGTCACCTGCACGGCGACATAGAGGTCGCTTGAGGTGCGCCCGAGAAAGATGCCCTTGGTCGGCGGGACGTCGGCGTAGTCCCGGCCAAGAGCGGTGCGGATGTGGCGGTCCCTCGCGATGAGCGCGTTTGTGGGATCGAAGCCCACCCATCCCAGATGCGGCAGAAAGGCTTCCACCCAGGCATGCGTGGCGTCGGAGATCGAGCGGTCCTGGTCTTCTTTCCGGTGATGCAGATAGCCGCTCACGTAGCGGCACGGAATTCCAAGCTGGCGCACCAGCGCGATCATGATGTGAGCGAAATCCTGGCAGACCCCCTCCCGCGAGCGCAGGGTTTCGTCGATCGGCGAGTCCACTCGAGTCGTGCGCGGTGAATAGCTGAAGCAGTCATAGAGCTTTGAATTAAGCTCGCGCAGAATCATCATGGGGTCATCGCGACGCACTATGCCTAGCTCGCGCGCCAGGTCTTCCAGGGCCGGCGTCGGAGCGGCGTATTCGCTGGGCAGCAACATCTCCCAGTAATCTCCTTCGGCCACAATTGCATCCAGCTCGCTCCAGGCGTCAGGCGCGAGGAAGCTCGGCACTTCGGCAAGCGGCTGATGCTCAACCAGCGATTCGGCGATGATGACAAGCTGCTCGTGCTGGCCGGGAATATCGAAGTGGTGCACGTTGTTGCTCAGGTGGTCGCGATAGGAGAAGACGCGGCAGCGCGGGCTTACGGAAAGCGAGAAGGTAAGGCAACGCTGATTGCTGTCGCTGCGCGGGTGCATCCGCACTTCCATCACGCTCTCGCTCACGGGCTTGGAGTAGACAAATTTCGTCAGGTGCCGAATGGAGTAGAACAGCATCGATTCCCTCGTTCCTACATGGCCAGCGCGGTCTGGACGGAGTATTGGATGTAGACCTCGTATATGAGGTCCTGGATCTGGCGGCACTGTTCGAGAATTCTGCGCAGGTAGCGCGCGGGGTCCTGCGCAAGTATCTCGGAAATCTGCCCGTATTCGAGCGAAGCCTGCAGCTTGCCGGAGACACGCATTAACTCCGAGGCATGATGCCCGTGCGACTCCTGCTGGATGTGGTCGAGCGACCGGTGAAGGCGGTCGATCGAATAACGGATAGAGTGCGGGAACTCGGCGTCGAGCAGCAGGAACTCCAGGATCTGCTCGTAGGTCAGGTCGGCGGTATAAACCTTGCAGTAGGCCTCGAAGGCGGTACACATACGCAGCAGGCCGATCCATTCAAGGTATTCGGAGGCATCGGCCGAATCGTCGAGATTGGCGAAGACTTCACGCTGATAAACATCCAGCAGCTTCGTCGTCGCGGTCGCACGCTCCAGAAACCGTCCGACCTGGAGGAACTGCCAGCCCTCGCCGTGGCTCAGCGTCGTGTCGGTGACTCCCTGAAATAAGTGCACGCCGTCGATGAGAACCGGCAAGAATTCCGCGAGCTGCGTATCCGACGGCGACGGAGGTCGAAGCCGGGAAATTTCATGAAAGAGCCGATTCAGCCTCTGCCACTGCTCGGTGCTGATCGCTTCGCGAATCTGGCGGGCGTTCTCACGCGCGGCAATTACGCAGGCGGTGACCGAAGACGGGTGAGTCGTGTCGAAACACAATGTGTAGACCAGCGAATACACGTCGTCGGTCGGTTTCAGGTCCCGTGGATGGCCAAGCGCCGCCAGCACGCGGTTCCATCTGCGCTCGGCGCTCACCTCTGACTTGTCGAGCATGAGGCCCATGTTGATATCGACGAGGCGCACGGTGTGTTCGGCGCGCTCAAGGTAGCGGCTCGTCCAGTAAAGACTGTCTGCGACGCGTGAAAGCAAATGTGTCTCCTGCGATTACAGCTCAAAATTCCGTCCAGCTCTTCCTGTCTACCCGCGCGAAGCGCAAAGTGCCGGACGGCAAGTCCTTACCCGAGCACCCAGGTATCTTTGCTGCCGCCGCCCTGGGAGGAATTCACCACGAGCGATCCTTTGCGCAGCGCCACACGCGTCAGCCCGCCGGGAACGATGGTGACCTTGTCGCCGAAGAGAATATACGGGCGCAGGTCCACGTGGCGGGGCTCGATGCTGCCATCTTCGAGGAGGCAGGGAGAGCGCGAAAAGTCCAGCGTGGGCTGTGCGATATAGTTGCGCGGATTGGCCTCGATGCGCCGCCGGAACTCCTCGCGATCCGCCGCGCTGCTATGCGGTCCGATCAGCATCCCGTATCCGCCGGACTCGCCCACGGCCTTCACGACCAGCTTGTCGAGGTTCTCAAGCGTATGCTGACGCTGCGCCCGGTCCGTCATCAGATAGGTCTCGACGTTGTTGATGATGGGTTCCTCGCCAAGGTAGTAGCGAATGATTGCCGGGACATATGCATAGAGCGCCTTGTCATCGGCGACTCCTGTGCCGAAGGCATTCGCCAGCGTCAAATTGCCGGCGCGATATGCATTGAAGAGGCCTGCAGAACCGAGGATCGAATCCGGACGGAAGGCCAGCGGATCGATGAAGTCGTCGTCAACACGCCGGTAGATCACGTCCACACGCTTCAGTCCGCCGGTCGTCCGCATATAGACGACGTTGTCGTGGATGACCAGGTCGCGTCCTTCGACTAATTCAATTCCCATCTGGCGGGCGAGGTAGGTGTGCTCGAAGTATGCCGAGTTGTACACGCCCGGCGTGAGCAGGACGATCGAGGGCTCGGGACGGCCCTCCGGTGCAATCGAGCGAAGCGTGCTGAGCAGCGCCTGGGTGTAGTGTTCGATGGGCCGCACGCCGTACTTGCGGAAGATATACGGCAGCGTGCGCTTCATGATGCGCCGGTTGGTCAGCATGTACGAGACGCCGCTGGGCACGCGCAGATTATCTTCGAGGACGACATACTCTCCGGTCTTCAGCCGCAGCAGATCGGTGCCCGCGACTGCCACGTAGACATTGCGCGGCACCTGCAATCCGCGCATCTGGCGGCGGAAATGCTGACAGCTGTAAACGATCTCGCGCGGAATCACGCCCTGCGCGAGGATCTTGCCCTCGTGATAGACGTCGTGCAGAAAGAGGTTCAGCGCGGTCATGCGCTGCGTCAGGCCGCGCTCGATGTGATCCCACTCCTCGCCGGTCACCAGCCGGGGAATGAGGTCGTAGGGGAAAATGCGCTCGGTTCCCTCTTCGCGTCCGTAGACGGTGAAGGTGATGCCCTGCATCAGGAATGAGACGTCGGCCGACTGCTTGCGGCGCTGCAGCTCCTCTTTGGGCAGGTCGGAGAGCACCTTGAGAAGCGCGGCATAGTGCGGACGAATGGCGCCGTCCGGCGTGAACATCTCATCGAAGGCGTCGTCGAGGAAATATTCCCGCAGCAGGCGATTGTCGGATTCACCGCGTAGCAGGGTTGTGCTCATCCGGATTTCAGCATCCTGAGATTGCATCGTGGGATGCAAGAAAGTACCTTTTTGTAACATGAGCGTTCCCTGACAGCAACAACTCGCTCATCCCGGCGATAGGGTCGTCCAGCAAAAATGCCTCCCAACAGGCTTCTGCATTCCGCTGGCTCTTAGATGCCCAGGTGCTGAAGAATTGCGGTCGCCACCTCAACCGGTGCTTCCCGGTGAGGGAAATGACCCACCCCCTGCAGAAGCATTCGCTGATATCCCCCCGTAAAGTGCGCCTCCAGGCCTTCCGATTCGGCGGGCGCGTCGCAGAAATCCGACAATCCCTGGATCATAAGGGTCGCAACGGAGATTGTTTCCGCTTCGTTGAGTCTCCGTTGTAACGGATCGTAGCGCGAATCCCAGGTCTCTCCCTGTCGCCAGCGGGATCGATACGCGTTCGCGGTGATCGCGGTCCAGTCCGGATTTAGGAAGCTCTCCGCAGTCCGAGCGAACTCTGCCTCATCGAACCAGCCGGGTGGACTCCAGGTCTCCCATTGGATACGGGCGAAGCCGACGGGATCTGCCTGCACCTTTGCCAGTCCAGCGTCTACACAGAGGAACCATTGATACCAGAAGCGTCTCGATTGCTCGAACGAAGGAATTCTGAAGAGGCTGTTCGGCTGGAACGCAAGGGCCAGCGCCGTGATATTCGTAACGCGCTCAGAAAAGAGCACACCGAGCGAATAGGCGACTCTCGCTCCCCAATCGTGGCCGACTACGGCGAAACGATCCAGTCCAAGTTCATCGGCAAGATCGACTGCATCTTGCGCGAGCGCCACGCCGGCGCCGACTCGAGGCACGTCCGCAGACAGGAACTTTGTCGGACCCGAGCCCCGAAGATAAGGTGCGATCGTGTGGAAACCCCGTGCCTGAAGCCGGGCCGCGATTGCATCCCACCCGCATGGCGCGTCCGGCCACCCATGAAGCAAGAGCACAGGTGGCCCGTTCGCCGAACCGCCTTCTTCAAAGGCGACCTCGAGGAGTTTAGTGCGAATTGTTCTCATTTGCGGCCAATCCTCAACTAGCCACCAGCCTTCGGACGATCCTGCCACTGCGGGACGGGCGCGGCGCTCTGCACCCATGCCGCGTAAATTAGGTCGCGCAGCATGCCGGCTCCGGCGGCCAGACGCTCGGCGGTGAACTGCTTCCCTTCCGGCGTCCCCGCGCCGTCGAAGCCCTTCTGCTTGTCGAGCTGGTAAACCTGCTCCGCCAGCGACTGTGAATGGCGCAGATAGGCCATGTAGGCATCCCACTCATCGCCGACCGGCTTCAGCGCCGGCACCAGGGGCTGCACGTCCCCGGGCTTGATGTTCGCATTGACAAAGGCGGTCTCGAACTTTGCGTGGATGGTGTGGTCGGTGGTGTATCCATTTGGATTGTCCTTGAGCGCCCAGCCGTTGTAATTGATGGAGACATGGAGCGGCTGCGATCCGTCGCCGACGTAGTGGCCGAGCCAGCCTGCATAAAAAAGGATCGCCGCCTCGACCGGCTTCGTATCTTCATGTCTTGCACTCAGATCCCGATAAGCGCGCATGGCCGCTTTCAGCCGCTCCCAGACTTCGTTCGTGATGTACGGCTGGAAGCCGACCTTGTCCGGCTGCAGAATCGCGGCCATGTCGGGATGGGTGATCTCGGCCGCGGTCAGCGCGGCGATGTACTGATAGCGGCGGCGTGGCAGGGTTCCGATAATGTCGGCGTACTCGAAGTCGATGAAGTGATCGGGAGCCTGCGCGGAGTTGAGCTCCGGCTCGGCGAGCGACCGCCAGCGATCGGGCTCCGGCCCGAGATATTCGATCTCGTTGATGGCTTCCGGAGTGCGCAGAAAGGCGGGCACGTCGGCGGGAAGGCCTTCGGCGGCGAGGCGGTTGATCATCCTGTGGCCGGCGTCCCCCCATCCAAAGGAAGCAGGCACGGCGAGCAGCGGAAGCAGGGCGAGCGCGGCAAAGCGGCCCATAAGGTTTGTCCGCTTCCGGCGATGGGCGGATGCATTCCTCTTCATGCCGGGAGTATACCGGGACTGCGGAAAACGGCGCTGATCGACGGCCGGCGCGATCCGCCGGGGGCAACTCCGGGCAATATTCGTCAGGAGCCGGGACTGCGAAAGCGTCTCACAAAAGGATGCCGGAGCAGGCGCTGGAGGCTGAGGATCGAGCCTGCCACGCCTTAACTAGATGATCGCTGACGACTTATGAGGCGCAGGGTGGAGGAGCTCAGTCCGGGAGCTGGGCAGAGGAGCCGGTCCGCTCTCGCCGCTGCGAAAAATATGGGGGAAAAGCGATTTTTATTGTGGCGTAACATATGTTTTCCGGGTTACTATCTTTCGATCAATTTCGTCAATCGAAGTTGTTGTCAGAAAAATCTTCCCTGGAGTTCTGCGCGTGTGGTTGGCCGTTGAATTGTTTGCTGCTCTGTATGTGCTTTCCTTTGCCTGGTTCTGGCACCTGTGCCGTTCTTCCGCTCGTCGTGAGCTGAAGCCTGCGCGCAAAAAGGAATCCCCGTCGAACCTAATTCCCTTCGAGCGGGGCCTGGAGATGCGTCTCCGCAAAACTCCCAGAGCTGTATAGGCTTCCGCCGGCGCCGGTCCACAAAGGCGCGGGAGTGTTTCCTCTGCAGTTACTGCGGCCTTTCCGGACTCTGGTGCAATAAATTGCACGCCAGCTGGCTAAATACCCTATACTTAGCGTACTTTCGAAATAACTTCGCTTGTTGTCCCGACTTAGCATCGCAGTTAACATTGCCGCGCGTGCCCCGGGTAAGTCATGATCCCGAGCCGCAGGTAAATTTCAGACCGGCAACGATCGAAGCGGCCGGCTAGGACCTTGGACCGTTGACAGCCGGCTCTTCCCTCGAGCGACTGACGTGATCTTGCCCCGAAACGCGCGCACACAGACGATCGTCTTTGTTGCAGCTCTGGCGCTTTCCCTGAGCGGCGTATTCGTGTTGGCGCGCGCCATGCGCGCCGCCGAGCCCGACGTCCATCGCCTGTTCTGGTTCATCGCCTGCTGGCTGGGCGCCCAGGTGCTGCTGATCTCCGCCAGCATCTCCGCCTTCCGGTCATTCCAGCGCCAAAGCCAGGCGGAGCGGCAGCTCCAGAACATCGCCCAGCTTCAGCAAAGCATTCTCGACTCGGCCGGACCCATGATCATCGCCGCTGACCTGGACGGAGAGCTCCTGCTTTTCAATCCTGCCGCCGAGCGCATGCTGGGCTATTCGGCTCAGGAAGTCTGCCGCAAACTGAAGGCGCAGCAGCTCTTCCCCGAGGGCGAAATGGAGCGGGTGGGGCGCCAGCTGGTCTCATCTCTCAGCCGCATGCATAGCGCCGCCTCGGCCGGCTCCTCGATCCTGCACAACTTTGTTCAGTACATCACCAGCTTTCCGGCGAGCCGCGTGCGCGGCGTCGAAATGCAGTACCGGCGCAAGGATGGCAGCACCTTTCCCGCGATGGTCTATCTCTCGGCCGTGCGCTCGCCCCAGGGGACCGTCACCGGCCTGGTGGCCATCAGCATGGACCTGACGGCAACCCGGCGCGCGGAGCAGGCTCTGCGGGAGAGCGAGGAGCGCTATCGCGACCTCTTCGAAAATGCCATCGAGATGATCGCGACGCTCAGCCCTCACGGACGATACCTGTACGTGAACCCCGCGTGGCAAGCCCTCTTCGGCATCAACAGCGACGGCTTCGAGGGGCTGATGAGCTTCGAGTCGCCTTTCCCTCCCGAGGTGCAGGCTGAGGCTGCCGCGCTCTTCCGCCGCGCCCTCAACGGCGAGAGGGTGGAGCGCGAGCCGCTCTATCTGCGCAGCACAGACGGGAGCCGCGTAGAGGTGGAAGCCAGCCTGAGCTGCCGCCGCGACGAGGGCCGAGCCGTCTCCGTCCGCTGCATCTTCCGCGATGTGACCCAGCAGAACCGCCGCGAGCGCCGGCTGGGGATGCAGCTCCAGGTAAGCCAGATCGTGGGCCAGTCCATCTCGCAGGAAGAGGCGCTGCTCAACATTCTGGCCGTGCTCTGCACTAACCTGGGATACGATCTGGCCAACCTGTGGGTCGTGGACGAGGAGCAGCAGAATATCCGCTTCGAGTGCAGCTGGTCCAGCCCGGGGCGCTCCTATCAGGAATTTCTCCGCGAAAGTGCCGTGCGGTCCTTCAGCAGGGGTCAGGGATTGCCCGGCTTGGTGTGGACTCTCGGCGCTGCGCGCTGGATCGTCGACGTACGCGAAGATCCGGGTTTTCTGCGCAGCCTCTCGGCTCGCCAGGAAGGCCTGATTACGGGATGGGCTGTCCCGGTACGGGTGGGCAACAAAATTATCGCGGCGGTGGAAATCTTCAGCCGCCAGCGCCGCGAGGTGGACACCGAAACCATGTCCACGGTAGAGACGGTTTGCGCCTCGATCGGCCAGTTTATGGCCCGCTCCGCCCAGGAGAGCAGGGTGCGGGAACTCAACCAGCAGAACGAGCTTATCCTCCGGTCAGTCGCCGACGGCATCTTCGGCGTGGATCCGGAGGGGCGCGTGGACTTTGTGAATCCCGCTGCGGCCGAAATGCTTGGCGCTCCGCCCTCTCAGCTGACTGGCCGGCCGGCGCACGCCGTCCTTCACTCCGGAGCTGCAGGAGAAGTCTGCGACGAGCAGTGCCGCGCGCGCCGCGCATTTCTGCTGCACGAGAGCACCTCCGGCCAGGATGTCTTCTACCGCCAGGATGGAAGCTCGTTTCCGGTCGAGTTCTCGGTCACGCCCATCCTCGAGCACGGCGTCATCATCGGAAGCGTGCTCAGCTTCCGGGACATTGGCGAGCGCTATGCGCTGGACCGCATGAAGGACGAGTTCGTCTCCACGGTGAGCCACGAGCTGCGCACGCCGCTGACTTCGATCCGGGGCGCTCTGGGGCTGCTCTCTTCGGGGCTTCTCGGCCAGCTCAGCGACAAGGCCGCCAATCTGCTGCGTATCGCGGTCTCGAACTCCGACCGGCTCGTCCGGCTCATCAACGACATTCTCGACCTCGAGCGCATGGAGTCGGGACGCGCTCCGCTCAACTTCCGAAGCTCGTTCCTGAATGAACTGGCGCAGCAGGTTGTCGACGCAATGCAGCCCATGGCCGACGCGGCGAGTATCCGCCTGCTGGTCAGGACGGAAGTCACTCCGGTTGAGGTGGACCCTGACCGTGTCTTGCAGGTCATCACCAACCTGCTCAGCAACGCAATCAAGTTCTCGCAGCCCGACGCTAAAGTGCTGGTAGAGACTTCTCCTGTGGAAGGCGGCGCGACGCTCAGCGTCATGGACGAGGGGCGCGGCATCCCCACGGACAAGCTGGAGAGCATCTTCGATCGATTCCAGCAGGTGGACGCCTCCGATTCCCGTCAGAAGGGCGGCACCGGGCTCGGCCTCGCGATCTGCCGCACCATCGTGCAGCAGCACGGCGGGCGCATCTGGGCCGAGCACAACGCCGATCGCGGCTCGACCTTCCGCATCTTCCTGCCGGGGAGGAACAGGCTCGAGCTGCTGCAGGACAACGGCAGCTTCCTGAGCGAGTCTTTCTCCAGGGAAGACACTGTCCTCATCTGCGAAGCCGATGCGGCGGCGCGGCGACAGATCGTCGAGACGCTGCGCAAGCGCAATTACCGCATTCTAGAGGCGGAGAACCGCGAACAGGCGATTCATCTTGCGCAGCAATTCTCCATTGGAGCTATCCTGCTGGGCGTATCGCAACAGCGGGGGGAGGACCTGCTTACGCTGCGCGCACTGCGCGAAGACCCGGCCGTCGGACAGGTTCCCATCGTCGTGCTCAGCCTGCTTTCTCCGGACGAGCGCGGTGCGGAGGCCCAGGCCGACTCGTGGCTGCAGACGCCTGTCGACGAAACCCAGCTGCTGACGGAGCTGGCGCGTCTCGTCAAAGGAACGCGCGAACACCCTACAGTCCTGCTGGTGGAGGACGACATCGACCTTGCGCGCGTGATTCTGACGACCTTCGAGCGGGCCGGTATCGTGGTCCATCACGCGGCACGGCTGCACGAGGCGATCGAGCTCTGCGAGTCCAGCCGCCCGGACCTGATGATTCTCGACCTGGCGCTGCCCGACGGCGATGGTCTTGAGCTGATCGACTGGCTGCGTACGCGCAGGGAGCTTCGCCGTCTGCCCCTCGTGGTCTATTCGGCGCGCGAGGTCTCCAGCACTGAACGCGGGCTGTTTCAGCTCGGGCCGACCGAGTTTTTGACCAAGACCAAGGTGCAGCCGCAGGACGTGGAGGCTCTGGTCTTCACCATGCTACGCCGCTATCGCGCGGGGGACGCGTCTACAGAGACCTCACCTGCCGAGGCATCGCCGGCAGGTGCATCCGCTGCATCGGTAGACCAGTCCGTCGGGGGCTCCGCATGAAGTGAACCTCCGCCCCACTGCGGGTTCGCGGCATCTACTCCTGAAGAGATTGCTCTGAAGAAATTGCCGGCACAGTCAGGATTTTGTGCCATTCTTACTCCTGAGTTTCACCAATGAGGGGAACCCCCATGCGACGCCGCATCCTTATCATTGATGACGAAGACGATATCCGGCAGGTAGCGGCCATGAGCCTTGAAGCCGTTGCAGGATGGGACGTGGTGACCGCCAACTCCGGCGCTCAGGGCATTCGCCGCGCCCAGATCGAGCAGCCGGATGCCATACTGCTGGACGTGATGATGCCCGGCATGGACGGCCCGACAACTTTCCTCGAGCTCAGGAAGGGCCCGGAAACCTCCGCGATCCCTGTGATCCTGCTGACCGCCAAAGTTCAGGGGCCGGATCAGAAGCGCTTTGCAAATCTCGGCGTCTCCGCCGTCCTGTTCAAGCCATTCGATCCGCTTACGCTTGCCCAGCAGATGTCGGACGCGCTCGGCTGGAAGGATTGAACCTCGATGGGCAAGGAGCACGACCCGCACGAGCCCGATACGCACGCAAAAGAGATGGAAGACCTGCTCCACACTCTCTGGAAGAGCAATTACGGCACCCTGCTTGAGCGGCTGAAGGTGCTTCGTGTTGCCCAGGAGAAGCTCGCGGCCGATTGCCTCGATCGCCAGACGCGGCAGGACGCCGAAGACGCGGCGCACAAACTCGCCGGGATTCTCGGGACCTTCGGGCTGCCCCACGGCAGCGCTCTAGCGTCAAAGATCGAAGTCTGGCTGGCGGGGGAGACCGCCCGGGACGCAGGGTGCGCACCTCAGTTTGTGTCGTGGGTGGACGAGCTGGAAGGGATCATCGCGTCTCGGCAGTAAAGGGGCCCTGATCATCGGGCTCTGAATGTTCGTCTCTAAATGTCCGGCTCGGGGCGATGGCCCGTTCAGAACATATGCTGATCGTCATCCTGGAGCGCCAGTGGCAGCGCTGTCTCCAGGCTAACGGCTTCCGATCCGGAAGATTCGGCCTGCTCCCTCAGTTTCGCGACCGAGAGCCAGTTGTCCTTGTGTTGCTGTTCGGCAACCCACGGTGGCAGCGGCATACACAGATAGCGGCTCATCGCCTCCGCATAACCTTCGTACAGCATCCGCATCTTTTTTAGCCGCTCCATCGAATCGCCATCACGGCAAACGCGAATGCCCGCCTGGCAAAGCTCCTGATAAAGCTGATCGAAGCGCTCGGGCGGGAGGCGGTCTTTGCCGTCGAGAATTGGAGCCTGCGAAAATATCTGGGCGATGTCCACCATCGCATGCCGGGCAATCGCGAAGGTCAGCTGCGCCTGCCGCGCCGCATGATCCTGCACACCGGCGATCATCAGCGCGCAAACGTCCAGCACCGCCGTCAGCGCCGACAGCCAGCTCTGGTTAGTATGCTGCGAACGAAAATAGCAAAGCAGCGGATAAGAGATGTGGCTTTCGAGCAGCTCGGCCGACCAACGCTCCCATTCCACGAGCAACACGTTCAGAGCTTCGCCACCGCCTTTGAATGAGTGCCGCCGCATCAGCTCCGCTGCCGTCGGAGGCGTGCCGGCCCGCGCGTCAAGCAGGGAGATACTCACTTCCCGCCGCGAGAACGCCCCATAGAGCACCGGGAAATAGCTGATCACCATGGCCAGAAACCCCAAGCCGATGCCCGATTCCAAAACGATGATCAGCCTCGCCCATGAAGAATGCGGCGTCAGATCGCCAATGCCCAGGGTGAAGATAGTGGTTCCACTGAGATACAGGTCCGAGCGAAAGTCGTTGCCGGAAAACATCGTATCCGCGAGCGGCGCCCGCTGCGAATGAAACAGGCATGCGAATCCGACCAGGAGACCGGACGCCCACACCACGATCAGCAACAGCAATGACAGCGGACCGTAAACGCTTAATGCCGTCTCACGCTTGCGCGGGTGGCGGATCCGGGTCGCGATGTGGGACCACGGCCACCACGTTGCGACGTAGAACAGGCGGGTGATGCGGAAGCGGCCCGTGGCGCGGCGAGGCGAGATGACCGTCTGGAAAGCATCAAGAAGCGCCAGGAAGATACACGCAATGCCAACGCAGAACCAGAGAATCTGCAATTTCCCGTTCCCCCGCTCTTCGCAGCAAAACAGGTGAACCCCCTGCACGTCAATACCGGCCTTGCGTACTCTATTCTCAATGAACGCTGTTGCCCGCCTGCTCGTTAAACTCGGCATCGTCCTGATCGTCGCAGGCGGCCTGGTCTATCTGCTGGGCAGACTGGGAATATCGCTCGGGAGCATGCCCGGCGACCTCACCTGGCGACGGAAGAATGTCACCGTCTTCTTCCCTCTCGGGACTTCGATCCTTCTGAGCATCCTCCTCACGCTGCTTTTCTGGCTCTTCTCGCGATTTCGGCGCTGAACATCGATGTAGACTGAAGAATTGTGGATGCCCTATCCCCCAGCCCCGGACAGCTTGGCTTCACGTTTGAGGAAGCGAAGCCTGCGCGGCGCCGCATCTGGAAGGTAAGCGAGGTCGCCGCGGAACTGCGGGTGGAAGTGGAACGCAGCTTCTCCGATCTGTGGATCGAAGGCGAAATATCCGACCTGCGTCCGGCGGCTTCGGGTCACGTCTACTTCACGCTCAAAGACGATTCGGCGCAGCTTTCAGCGGTGCTTTTCCGGAGCCAGGCCAGGCTGCTCCGTTTCCGCCCCGAGAACGGACTCCACATCCTGCTGCGCGGAAGGCTCTCGGTGTTTGAGCAGCGCGGCCAGGTACAGCTCGTCGCCGAACACATCGAACCGATGGGCGCGGGCTCGCTGCAACTGGCCTTCGAGCAGGTCAAACGCCAGCTTCAGAGCGAAGGCCTTTTCGACCCGGAGCGCAAGCAGCCCCTGCCGGCTTTTCCGCGCTGCGTCGGCATCGTCACGTCGCCCTCCGGCGCCGTGATCCGCGACTTCGTCAATATTGTCTCCCGCCGGCACTCCGCTCTACAGATCGTCGTTTATCCCGCTCTTGTCCAGGGGGAGTCGGCAGCGGCAGAAGTGGCGGCCGGCATCCGCTACTTCAATCGCACGCGCGAAGTCGACGTTATCGTTCTCGCCCGGGGCGGCGGATCTCTCGAAGATCTGGCGCCCTTCAACAGCGAATTTCTGGCGCGCGCGATCGCGGCATCCGAGTTGCCAGTCGTCTCCGCGATCGGGCACGAGACTGATTTCACGATTGCGGATTTTGTCGCCGATTTACGCGCGCCCACCCCATCCGCTGCGGCTGAACTGATCACGGCGGCACAGCACAAAGTAGAAGAACGCCTTGAACAGCTCAGCCAGCGCCTCGATCGCGCCACCCGTTACGCGCTGATGCAGGCGCGGGAGCGCTTCTCGCGCATTTCCGCGCCGGCAGCGTTTGCGCGCATGCGCGACAATCTGAACCTGCGCCAGCAGCGCCTCGACGAGCTGTCGTTCCGGATGGAATCGGCGTGGCGCAGGCACTTTCAGACGGCTGCGCAGCACGTGCAGGAGCTCTCTTCGGGCGTGCTGCGCCACGATGCGAAAAACCGGCTCGCTCTGGTTCGTCAGCGGCTGGACAGCCTGGATGCACGCCTTATGCGTGCCCAGGCAACGGGTGGGCTTCGCCTCCGCTCGCGTCTTGAGGCCCTCGAAAAACAGCTTCACTCGCTGTCGCCCCTGGGGGTACTTAGCCGCGGTTATGCGCTCGTCTACGATGACTCAGGAGTGCTGGTGAGAGACGCCGCAGCGGTCCGGCCGCAACAAAAACTCCTCACGCGGTTTGCCAAAGGAAGCATCGAAAGCACTGTGGTCAAGACCATCGCTGCACAAGAAAAAGAATGAGAAGACTTTTTGGAACTGATGGAATTCGCGCCGTAGCCGGCGAAGCGCCGCTCGATCCCAGGACAATCTACGCCGTCGGCATCGCCGTTGCGCACCAGCTCAGGGAAAACGCGCACGAGCCCACAATTATCCTCGGAATGGACACGCGTGAGTCGAGCGAGTGGATCGCTGCCGTGCTCACGGCAGGCCTTATCCAGGGCGGCGCGACCGTCGAAAGCGCCGGTGTCATCACCACTCCGGCCATCGCATACCTGGCGCGTCATCACAGATTTTCGGCGGGAGTCGTCATTTCCGCCTCGCACAATCCCTGGCACGACAACGGCATCAAGATATTCGGCGGCGACGGCTATAAGCTGCCCGACGAGACCGAACTGCGCATCGAAGGCGAGATCTTTCGCCAGGTCGAGTCGGTCACGGCGCCCGACCCGGCGAAGCTCGCGCCTCCCGCCGTGGATTCGGCTTACCGCGAGGACTACGAATCCTTTCTTGCTTCCACGGTTCCCGACCTCTGTCTCGACGGATTCGAGATTGTCGTTGATTGCGCCAACGGAGCGGCCTCTGCGATCGCGCCCGAGCTATTCAACGATCTCTGCGCTTCAGTATTACTGACTCACGCTTCGCCCGACGGCCGCAACATCAACGCCAACTGCGGCGCGCTGCATCCTGCGGTTGTTGCCGCTGAGACCAAGGCAGCGGGTGCTCATATCGGCATCACCTTCGACGGTGACGCTGACCGTGTGCTCTTTGCCGACCGCCAGGGCAACGTCGTGAACGGAGATGCAGTTCTGCTGCTCGCCGCCCGCCACCTTAAAGCAGAGAATCGGCTCAACGGTGACATCGTCGTCGCCACGACCATGTCGAATATGGGCCTCGAAGCGGCACTCAGGCGCGATGCGATCAGGATGTTGCGGGCGCCTGTCGGCGATAAATATGTGCTCGAGATGATGCAGGCCAACAATGCATCTCTCGGCGGTGAGCAGTCGGGACACATCCTCTTCCCTCACCTCGCAACCACCGGCGACGGCCTGCTCACGGCGCTGGTGGTACTCGATATTCTGCAGCGCTCGGAAAAGCACCTCGACGAACTCATCGCCGACCTTAAGGTCTTTCCGCAGATCATCGTCAACATCCGCGTAAGGGAGAAGAAGCCACTCGACCAGATCGACGCTGTTGCCTCCAGCATCCGCGAGGCGGAAGCCTCACTGAACGGCAATGGCCGCGTCGTGGTGCGCTACTCGGGTACGGAGCCGCTGGCGCGCGTGATGATCGAAGCAGAGTCGGAAGAAGTGATGCGCCACCACGCTGATGCGATCGCCGGCGCGATCCGCTCTGCGCTGGGAGCGTGAGCCGGCGGGCCTTCCTGCGCCGCGAGGCGCAATTGCCTGGACGGCTCGTCCCTAGTCCTTCAGGTCGCGCCAGTTCGCGCCCACGCCGACGTCGGCAACGAGCGGGACCTTCAGCTCGATCACATGCTCAAGCTCGTACTGGACGAGTTCGCGGACTTCATCTACTTCTGCGTCCGGTACGTCGAAGAGCAGCTCGTCGTGGACCTGCAGCGTCATGCGCGTCCTGAGCTTGCGATCCGCGAGCTTCCTGTCGATGCGAATCATCGCCAGCTTGATCAGGTCCGCCGCCGTCCCCTGCAGCGGAGTGTTCACCGCTGTGCGCTCGGCGAAGCCGCGCAGGTTAGCGTTGCGGCTCTGAATGTCGGGGATGGGCCGCACGCGCCCGAAGATGGTCTTCACTCTCTGCTCGTGCCGTGTCTCTTCGAGCAGGCGGTCGATGAATGCGCGCACGCCCTTGTAGCGATCGAAGTACGTCTCGATGTAAAGCCGCGCTTCGTGCTGGTCGATGCCGAGCTGCGCGGCAAGTCCGAAGGGTGAAATGCCGTAGACAATGCCGAAGTTCACCGCCTTGGCCCGGTTGCGCGTCTCCTTGCTCATATTGTCGGCCGGAACGCCGAAGACCTCCGACGCGGTCAGCGTGTGAATGTCCTGACCGGTGCGATATGCATGCGTCAACAGCGGATCGTCGGAGAAATGCGCCATCAGCCGCAGCTCGATCTGCGAGTAATCCGCCGAAAGCAGCCTGCACCCTGGAGCGGCAATGAACGCTGCGCGAATCTCGCGGCCAAGTTCGGTGCGGATCGGAATATTCTGCAGATTCGGATTCGTCGAGGACAGACGTCCCGTCGCTGTGCCCACTTGATTGAAGGTCGTATGTACGCGGCCTTCGCTGTCGGCCAGCAGCGGCAGCGAGTCAACGTAGTTCGACTTCAACTTGGCAAGCTGACGGTACTCTAAAACCATGCGTGGCACTTCGTTATGCTCGGCCAGCTCTTCGAGCACGTCCTGAGCCGTCGAAACGACTTTGCCCTTGCCGTACTTCAGCGGCTTGGGCAGGCCCATCTTGTTGAAGAGCACATCTCCTAGTTGTTTCGGAGACTGAATATTGAAGCGATGACCCGAGCGAGCGAAAATCTCCTCGCCCACGCGCTCGATCTCGGCGCCCAGAGTCGTCGACATCTTGTTCAGTACAGCGGAATCGATGCGCACTCCTTCCTTCTCCATGCGCAGCAACACGGGAACAAGGGGCAGATCGATGGTCTCGTAGACCTCGCGCTCGTTGAGCGCGTTCACATCGTTGCGCAAAACGGGAGCCAGCGCTTCGATCGTATACGCAGCTTCGGCGAGTTCACGCTCGCCTGTTTCTTTCAGAGGATGCTCGCTGAAGCGCACCGCCACGTCGCTGAGCCGGTGCGAAGCGTGAGTGGGATTGATGAGATACGAATACAGCATCAGGTCGTCGCCAGCCCCGCGCAGCGTGACGCCGTGCTGCTCCAGCGCGCGCATCGTCCCCTTCAGATCGTGCACGCGCTTCGGAATGCTTTCGTCTTCGAGCAACACACGCACAGCCTCCAGCGGAACAAGCAGCGCCTTGCCTGAGTTTGCTGCGACCGCCACGCTGAACGCCTTCGCTTCCGCTGGAGCAGCCTTTTCTTCAGCCGCCGAAAACATATCCAGAAGCGACATCGTCTTCAGCTCCGGCTCAGCCTCTTCGATGGCTTCGGACTCCTGTTCGCTCACCTGCTCGGCAGCTTCTTCGAGCTTCGAGGATGCCGCGGCCAGCGCGAATCCGTTTGCCTTTGCCTCGGCAATGAATTCCGCGACGTCGTCCTTCGTAGGCTCGGTCACATACTCGACAGCACGCGACAGCTCCGGCGGGGCCAGCTCTTTCAGCAATGTCGTGAATTCAAGCTCAGTAAACAGCGCGCGGCAGGCATTCACATCCGGAGGCTGTGTCCGCATCTCGTCGATGTTGAGTTCGATCGGAACAGAGCAGTCAATCGTCACCAGCTCTTTGCTCAGCAGCACTGTATCGCGATTGTTTTCGAGCGACTCGCGATACGTCTTTCGCTTTACTTCGGCAGCACGATCGAGCAACGACTCGAGGCTGCCGAATTGCTGAATAAGTTCCACCGAGCCCTTATCTCCGATACCGGGCGCGCCGGGAATGTTATCGACCGAGTCGCCGCGCAGCGCCATCACGTCGATCACTCGCTCGGGAGGCACACCCAGCGTCTCGATGACCTTCTCGCGATCAAGAATTAGGTTGTCCTTCATCGGATTCATCACCTTAACCCGGTCGGTCACCAGCTGCAGCATGTCCTTGTCATTCGAGACGACATACACGGGATGCCCTGCCTTCGCAGCCTGCGCCGCCAGCGTGCCGATCACGTCATCGGCCTCGAAGCCCTCGGCTTGCAGAATCGGAATGCGAAAGGCCTCCAGCGCGCGGCGGATGTAAGGCAACTGCTGGGCGAGGTCCGGCGGCATCGCCGTACGATTGGCCTTGTATCCGCCGTAGTCCACCTCGTCGAATGTCTGAGTTTCGGCGTTGAACTTGCGCAACTTGATCTCACGCGCGCGCTCGTCACGGAAGACCGGCCCGCTGATGTCGAAGACCGCGGCAAAATATTCCGGGGCGAAGTCCTTGCGCAGCTTGTTGATCATGTTCACGAAGACGTAGGTCGCCGCCGTCGGCACGCCGGTGCGCGTGGACATCGGCCGCGAGCGTTGCATCGCGTGATAGGCGCGAAAGATGAACGACATCGAGTCAAGAAGGAAGACCGGCTGAAGCTTTTGTTCCATGGCAGACATCAAGTCTGAGTCTACCGCCTGCGGAACGGATGCGAGAGAGACGGCGTTTCGCCATACAATGAGACCCGAATAGTATTCCGCCCTGCTATCGATACAATTCACGCACACGGAGATTCAGGAATGATTCCTCGCCTTCTCGCTTCAGCTCTGGCCGCCTGCTGTCTTCTTTCTGCGTCTGCGCAGACTCCCCAGACGGCAACGCCACCGAAACAACCCCTTACGGCGCTGCCCTATTCGCCCAGCCTCGACCTCACTAATCTCGACCGCACCGCCGATCCCTGCGTCGATTTCTACCAGTTCACCTGCGGCGGCTGGATGAAGAACAACCCGATCCCTCCGGATCAGGCGAGCTGGAGCGTCTATGCCAAGCTGGCCAATGAGAACAGCCAATTCCTGTGGGGCATTCTGGAGGAAGACGCGAAGCTCAAGAATCGCACGCCGGTGCAGCAGAAGATCGGCGACTACTTCGCAGCATGCATGGACACGGACGCGATCAACGCTCGCGGCCTGCAGCCTCTCAAGCCCGAGCTCGACGGCATTGCGGCGATCAGCGATCGCGCGCAGCTTGCGGCTTTTCTGCGCGATGGCGCCAGCCGGCGCGGGCTTTACTTCCTCAATATTCGCGCGGAACAGGATGCGAAGAACGCCGAGATGATGATCATCGGTATCGGCGCGGGAGGCCTCGGCCTGCCCGACCGCGACTACTACACCAAGACCGACGCACGCAGCGTGGAGATCCGCAAGCGCTACGTGGCTTATCTGGCGCAGTTGCTCGTTCTCGCCGGAATACCCCAGGCCCAGGCTGACGAGCAGGCCGCCGCGACGATGAAGATCGAAACGGCGCTGGCCAATGCTTCGCTTACACGCGTGGAGCGGCGCAATCCGTACAATCTCTACCATCCGATGAAGATCGGCGAGGTCGATACGCTCGCGCCTGCGCTTGACCTTGACGCATATTTTCAGGCGCAGAAGGCCGCGCCCGCATCGCTCGCCAACATTAACGTCTCGCAGCCGAAGTTTCTTCAGGCTCTGCAGAGCGAGCTGGCCGATGAATCGCTGGACAACCTCAAGGCCTATCTGCGCACGCATGCCCTCAACGCCGCCGCCACCATCCTCTCCAGCAACTTCGAGGACGCGCAGTTCGGCTTTTACGCGAAGTTTCTGCGCGGCATTCCGCAAATGCAGCCGCGATGGCGGCGCTGCGAGGGTCAGGTAGACCGCGGTCTGGGCGAAGCGCTTGGCCAGGAGTTCGTAGCCCGGACCTTCGCGGCCTCCACCAGGCAGAAGACGCTCGAAATGACGGAGCAGATCGAACAGGCGATGCAGCAGGAGATTGAGCATCTGGACTGGATGAGCGACGCCACGAAGAAGCAGGCTCTCATCAAGCTGCATGCGGTGCGGAACAAGATCGGCTACCCCGACAAGTGGCGCGACTACTCTTCGCTGACCATCAGCTCTGACGATTACTTCGGCAATGTAGAGCGGGTGCGCATCTTCGAGTACAACCGTGACTGGGCGAAGATCGGCAAGCCCGTCGATCGAAACGAATGGGATATGACGCCGCCCACCGTCAACGCCTACTACGATCCGCAAATGAACGACATCAACTTCCCCGCAGGGGTGCTGCAGCCACCGCTCTACGATCCCAAAGAAGACGACGCCCCCAACTACGGCAACACCGGCGGCACGATCGGCCACGAGCTTACGCACGGATTCGACGATGAGGGCCGCCAGTTCGACGCGCAGGGCAATCTCAAGGACTGGTGGACACCCGAAGACGCCAAGGCCTTTGAGGAACGCATCAGCTGCCAGCGCGACCAGTATGCGAAGTACATCATCGTCGACGACATCCACATCAACTCCAAACTAACCAGCGGCGAAGACGTAGCGGATCTGGGCGGCACACTGCTCGCCTATATCGCGTGGAAAAAAGAGACGGCCGGGCAGAATCTGCAGCCGAAAGACGGCTTCACTCCCGACCAGCGCTTCTTCATCGGATACGCGCAGTGGGCCTGTGAAAACCAGCGCCCGGAGAACCTGCGCGTTTCGGCCGTCACCAATCCGCATTCTCCGGGATGGGCGCGGGTCAACGGCATTGTGAGCAACATGCCGGAGTTCGCGAAGGCTTTCGGATGCAAAGCGGGCCAGCCGATGGTCAGCGAGAAACCGTGCAAGGTGTGGTGAGCTTGCAGATCAGGCGATGAACATGCAGTCTCCGTAAGAGAAGAAGCGATACCGCTCGGCAACGGCGTGGCGATAGGCGTTGAGCACATGCTCGCGGCTGCCGAATGCGCTCACCAGCATCAGCAGCGTCGATTGCGGCAGATGAAAATTTGTTAGCAGGGCACGCACGACGCGAAATTCGAATCCGGGGGAGATAAAGATATTCGTGCTGCCGGAGTGTGGCACAAACTCGTCCGCTGCGAGTGCGCAGTGCTCGATGGTGCGGACGGTCGTAGTTCCCGCCGCAACTACACGTCGCCCTTCACACCTGGCTGCATTCAGTTCGTCTGCGGTCGCCTTGGGCAATGTGTACCGCTCAGTGTGGAGATGGATCTCCTCGACGCGCTCTACCCGCACCGGCTGGAAGGTTCCCAGACCAACATGCAACGTGACGTATGCGATCCGCACGCCGCGCTCGCGAATTCTATCCAGTATTTCCGGCGTGAAATGAAGGCCAGCGGTTGGAGCCGCAACGGATCCGCGCTGCTGCGCATAGACGGTCTGGTATCGCTCGCGGTCTTTGTCGGCATCGGGACGGTGGATGTACGGCGGCAGCGGGATATGTCCCAGCTTTTCGATTTCTCCGAAGAAATCCGCGACGGGTTCAAATCTCAGTGTGCGCTCGCCGAACTCTCCATGCGCGATGATCTCCGCCCGCAGCACGTCGTCTCCGAAAGACAGCATTTCTCCGGTGAGCGCTTTACGTCCGGGGCGCGCCAGCACGAGCCACTCCCATTCGGATATCTGCTCGGTGAGAAGGATCTGGACGCGCCCGGTGGTGTGGTGCCCCGGCTGCGTGTGCAGCCCGGCGCGGTGGGCGTAGAGGCGAGCCGGGATGACCCGGCTGTCGTTGAGCACAAGCAGATCGCCTTCGCGCAGCAGGCCGGGGAAATCCATGAACATGCGGTCTTCGTACGCGCCCGTCTTGCGGTCGAGGGTCAGCATGCGCGCGCCCCCGCGCTCCGCGGGAGGCTCTTGCGCGATTAATTCTTCAGGAAGTTCGTAATCGAAATCGGAGACCAGCATTCAGGTCATTCTACTGACCTGCCGTGCTCTCTTTTTCGCGGGAACCGATAGAGCTTGCCGATAAGGGCGCCAATTAAGAACAGGATTCCGGCATTCAGAATGAAGCAGGGTATGGCGAGCGAGACGAGCGCCTCAGTATCAAAGAATTGGTCCGCGAGGCGGTACCATGGCGCGGCGAGTATGAAGAAAGGAAGCCAGACGTAGCCGAATGCATCCGGCTTTCCGATTACTGCCCAGAGATATGCTGCTACAACGATGACGAGATAAGTAGCCGCAAACCAGACACCGAGCCGAGCACGGCGGCGTTTCGGAACATCTTGCATTTCGTCACCCCTTGGCGAAATGCTCCTCCGCCCGCAGCCGCGCTCTTTCAAGAGTGTCATTGAGTTCCAACCGCGTTCGCTCCAGAGTCTCGCCATCGGCATCGGGCGCGGGAGCCGCGACTTTTCGCGACCAGCTCACGGCGACACGGGAAAAGGGCTTGGGGATCATGAAGCGATCCCACGATTTCATGGTCCATGCGCGCTGCGGGAGCAGATAAAAGCAGCCCATCGCCTGTCCGGTCATCTGCGCCACCTTTACCGGGCCCATCTTCGTCTGGTAGATCGGCCCGCGCGGACCATCCGCCGTAAAGACTACCGGCAACCCTCGCTCGATCACGTCCTTGAGCCCCAGCAATCCAGCGGCACCGCCCCGCGAACTTGAGCCGCGCACGGTGCCGTAACCAAGCAGACCCAGCGTCCGCGCGATCAGCTCGCCGTCGAAGCTGCGGCTGATGAGAATCGAGCAACGGAACTTGCGAAAGTACCATCCGGCCAGAAGCGTACAACGATGCCAGAAGCAGAAGATGCCTGTAGTCGGCGGCTTCTCGGGAACGGCGCCTTCTTCGGCGATGACCTCAAAGCGCAGGGTGGCGCCGACGATAGCCAGCAGCAGCGCGGTGAGCCCTGGGAACAATCGAGAGAGCTACGCGCTGACCGAACGAAAACCTTCTGTCGCGATCCCACTCGCTGATTTTATCGATCACATCATATCTGCCGCGTTTCAGCTGCCGCTGCCGATCGCCGGCGACCGAAAGCGAGTTGCCGTGGACAGCGCAGCCCTTCAGCTGTATCGCAGCCAGCGGAGCATCTCCGGTATTGTGGCGCGCTTGCCGTACATCAGAATGCCAACGCGGTAGATGCGCGACGAGAGCCACAGCACGATGTACACCGACAGCAGCCATTAGCCCAAGCGACAAGGCAATCTGCCAGTATGGAGGAAACTGCGAGGCCAGCCGCAGAAACATGGTGATGGGCGCGCACGGCGGAAACATCGAGATCGCCACCGACCAGATCGAATTGGGATTGCTCACGATAAACGCGATCATTCCGAAGCTCAGCCAGATCGGCACAGCCGCCAGCGGAGCATACTGCTGCAGCTCCTGCTCCGTGTCGCAGGTCGCCGCCAGGCCGGCGAAGAGCGTGCTGTAGAGCGCGTAGCCGAGAATGAAGTACACGCAGAACAGAGCAAGCTCCACGCCCGATACCTGGAACTTCACTCCGCCCGACATGATCCTGGCAGCGAAGGCCGATCCGGCAAACAGCGTCGCCCCGATCCCCCAGATGGCGATCTGCGTCAGCCCTACCGCGCCAATGCCGATCAGTTTGCCCGCCAGCATGTCGCCCGGCTTCACCGTCGCCAGCATCACTTCGAAGATGCGCGATGTCTTTTCCTGAATCACTGACCGGCCCACGTTCATGCCGTACATCACGACCGTGAACGACAGCAGAAACGCCATCGCATACGCCGCCCAGAAGGTGCTCATCGCGTCGCTGGCCGTCTCTTTACCGTTCTTTACCTGCACGGTATCCAGCTCCACGCGCTTGGTCAGAGCCTCAACGTCGCTGCTCGCAATTCCGCGCGCGGCAAGCCGCTGTTCAACCAGAGCGTGGTTCACCGCGCTCTGCAGCCTTCCCTCTGTTGCGAAGTCTCCCGACGACCGCGACTCGAAGGTCGCCTTTACCGGGCCGTCTGCCGGAACCTCGAGCCACAGGAATCCATCAATCTGCTTCTGGTCGACCTCGGCGAGCAGATTCTTGTGATCGGTCTCTGTCGCGGGAGCGATGACGTCCACACTCATCTTCGCGTCCTTGTCGGCAACCAGCGGATCGCGAATGCGCGCCGCGAGCGAGGGATCGGCTGTTGCAATGACGATGTGCTTGCCCACGCCGGAGTTCTTTCCCGCGAGCGCCATTACGCCGAAGATGGCGATGAACACCAGCGGGATGAGGATGGTCGTGACCTTGAATGCCTTGCCCCTCACCTGTTCCAGATACTCGCGCTTCGCAATCAGCAAAATGTCACGCATCGACTTTTTCTCCCACCGTGCGGATGAAAATCTCTTCGAGCGACGGCTCCATCAGCTCGAATCTCGTAATTGTCGCCTTGCCGACGGCCTCGCGCAGCAGGTCCTGCGCATTCGCGCCGGGCTTCAGCTCAATCTCGGCCTGACCCGCATAGTCCTTGTAACTGGCTATCGCAGGATGCCGCAGGAAGGAAGCGTCACCCTCGAAATTCATCACCACATGATTGCGCTCATAGCGCGACTTCACTTCGCGCATGCCTCCCTGCAGCACGGCCTGCCCGCGGTTGATGAGGCAGATGGCGTCGCAGAGCTTCTCCACCTGGTCCATGCGATGCGTTGAGAACAGGATCGCCTTGCCGGCCTTTCTCAACTCGACCAGCGTGTCCTGCAGCAGCGTGGCGTTGACGGGATCGAGACCCGAGAATGGCTCATCCATAATGATCAGCTCGGGTTCATGCAGCAGCGTTGCGATGAACTGGATTTTCTGTTGCATGCCCTTCGAGAGCTCTTCTGTCTTCTTATTGATCGCTTCGAGGATCTGCATCCGCTCGCACCAGTCGTGGGCGCGGCGTCCCGCAACGGCGGGGTCGAGGCCGCGCAACTGGCCAAGGAAAACAAGCTGATCTATCACCTTCATCTTCTTGTAGAGGCCGCGCTCCTCGGGCAGATAGCCCACGCGCTTCAGGCTGTCGCGCGTGAAAGGCTTGCCGAAAAGGTTCACCGTGCCCGAGTCCGGCATAGTGATGCCGATCATCATGCGAATACTCGAAGTCTTTCCCGACCCGTTGGGGCCGAGCAGGCCGAACATCACGCCTTCTTCAATCTGAAGGCTCAATTCCTTGACCGCGATTTTCTCTTCGTAAGCCTTGGAAATCCGATCCAGGCTGACCACCGTGGACATTCCGCGTATCTCCCTGATTTTCATCCAAAGTCTATCAGGGGACGCCACAGGGCTTAGGGCACAGGGGTCAGGGCACAGGATTTCAGCGGCGGTCGCGACCGATGGCGCCTCACAAGGCGGGCCCATTCGATGCACCTGTGTTCTGAGCTCTGAGCCCTGTGCCCGGTCCTGCTAGCATCGCAATGTGGTTCAGCTCGACACCCCCGTTCAATTCGTTAAAGGCATCGGCCCGCAGATCGCAGAGGCGCTCAAAGAAAAGCGCATCACCACCGTCGAAGACCTCCTCTATCACCTCCCCTTTCGCTACGAAGACCGCCTGCATCCGCGCGCTCTGACTGAGCTTGTGCCGGGCGAAATGGCCAGCGTGATCGCCGAGGTGCGCGGCGCAGTGTTGCTCCGCACGCGGTCTATGCCGATCTTCGAAATGACTGTCGGGCAGAACCTCTCCGTCATGAAATGCATGTGGTTCCACGGGACGTATCTCGACGGCAAATTCAAGCCCGGCCAGATGGTGGCGCTCTACGGCAAAGTCGAGCCCTCGCGCTCGTCGCGCAATTTCAAGATGATCCAGCCGCAGTTTGAAATTCTGCCCGAGGACGCGGACGACGAAACGCGCCTGCTCGAAGTAGGCCGCATCACGCCGGTTTACGAGTCGCTGGGCGGCAGCAGGCTGGCATCGCGCTGGATTCGCCGCATCGTCTACAACCTGCTCCATGAGCTGCGCGGACACGTTCCCGAGACGCTGCCGGCCGCGCTGCTTGCGCGCCTCAACATGCCGGGGCGGGATGAATCTCTGTACGCTGTGCATTTTCCGCCTGCAGGAACGCCCATGTCGCAGCTTCAGGCTTCAGCAACGGCGGCGCACAAGCGCCTCATCTTTGAGGAGCTCTTCTATCTCGAATGCGGCCTCGAGCTCAAGCGCCGTAAGCTCAAAGAGCGCGCCGGCTTTGCCTTCGAGACGAACGACAAGGTCCGCGAGGCCATCCGCCAGATTCTGCCCTTCCATCCCACTACGGCGCAGAAGCGCGCCCTTGGAGAGATCGTCGGCGACATGCGCAAGCCTTCACCCATGCGCCGCCTGCTCCAGGGAGACGTCGGCTCCGGCAAAACTATCGTTGCGCTGCAGGCCATGCTCGTCGCTATCGAGAACGGCTACCAGGCCGCGCTCATGGCGCCGACGGAGATCCTCGCAACGCAACATTACCTCGCCGCGCGCAAGCTGCTCGAGAAGTCATCGCGAAAGTACCGCATCGTCCTGCTTACAGGCTCCCTTGACGATGACAAGAAGAAGCTTGCCCGACGGCGCATCTTTCACGGCGAGGCCGACCTGGTGATCGGAACGCACGCGCTTATCGAGGAAAAAGTCGACTTCGCGAACCTCGGCATCGTCGTTGTCGACGAACAGCACCGCTTCGGCGTACTGCAGCGCTTTCGACTGATGAAGAAGCCCAATGCCTCCGAGCCGGACGTTCTGGTGATGACGGCAACGCCTATCCCGCGCACTTTGGCGCTGTCGCTCTATGGAGACCTCGACCTCAGCGTCCTCGATGAACTACCCCCGGGGCGCACGCCGATCATCACGAAACAAGTCTCCGACGAGCGCGCCGAGGATGTATGGAAGGTGGTCCGCGAGCAGGTGCGGCGCGGGCATCAGGCCTACGTCGTCTATCCCGTGATCGAGGGACCGAAAGACGATCAGCCCGAGCTTGACTTCGCCGAGCCCGAGCCGGAAGAAGCGGCAAAGCCTGCGAAAAAGTCTGCCGGCAAGAAGGCCGCGCCGAAGAAAGCTGCGTCGCTCTTTGAGAAGCCCACACTCAAATCCGCGACCGAGATGTACGAGAACCTGCGGACTACGCATCTCAGCGGCCTCCGTCTCGGCCTGCTGCATGGCCGTCTCGATGCCGACGAGAAGGAAATCATCATGCGCCGCTTTCAGCGCGGTGAGATCGATGTGCTCATCTCGACCACGGTCATCGAAGTGGGCGTGGACGTGCCCAATGCCAGTGTCATGGTTATTGAGCATGCCGAGCGCTTCGGCCTCGCTCAGCTTCACCAGCTGCGCGGGCGCGTGGGCCGCGGCGCCGCGAAGTCTTACTGCATTCTCATGACCGGCGCCCGCCGCGGCGGGTCTCCGCAGGCAGAGGAGCGGCTGGCCGCGATGGTGCGCACGCAAGATGGCTTCGAGCTGGCCGAGCTTGATTTGCAGCTTCGCGGCCCGGGAGAGTTCTTCGGCACGCGGCAGGCTGGCCTGCCCGATTTCCGCGTCGCCAACCTGCTTCGCGACCGCGCCCTATTGGAGCTGGCTAAGCAGGAGTCGGCCCGCTTCGTCGAACAAGCCAGCGCGGAGGCCACCGAGGACGAAAAGAAGCGCGTCTGGGCGCGGCTGCGTGAAGCCTGGCAACGCCGCTACGGCCTGGTGGAAGCGGGTTAGAGCGTCTCCGGCCTGCCATCCTGTCAGCCAGAGAACACCATCGAGGGATCGCTGTCCGCGCTCTTCCTGCCGTTTCCGTACACCACAAGATCGACCCGCGCGATGTCGAAGGCGCGGCTCTCGATGAGGTTCTTGGTGCAGTGGCACAACTCGGCCATGCGAAGGTGCGAGTCGCGGCTCAGTTCCAGCCCGCAGCCGATGAGCACGGCATAGACCTCCACGCAGGCGGCGCGGGCGAACTCGAAATCCAGGGCCGCGACATCCTTCTCATGCGTGCGCGTCAGCACCCAGCCGCCGCAGGCCAGCAGCGCTCCGGTCAGGACGCGCACCGTCCTTCCCGGATCGTCAGGGCTTAACGCCGTCAGCCTCAGCATCCATCCCGCCGAGCTATCGGATTCGTAACCATCGCGCACACAACTTTGATCGGACCGGGCCGCCGATTCGTTTAACTGTCCCGCGCTGGGACTTCGCCGGAGCGAAGATCGTCCTTTCCTTACATTCCTCTACGCGAATGATGTATTTTGCCCTCATGCTCGTCGGAACCGGCATCGACGTGGTTGAAATCGACCGCATTGCGAACTCCATTGAGCGCTACGGCGACCGCTTTCTCACCCGCATCTTCACTCCGGGCGAGATCGCCTACTGCCAGGCGAAGAAAAACAGCGCCGAGAGCTTTGCCGCGCGTTTTGCCGCCAAGGAAGCGGCCGCCAAGGCCCTCGGCACCGGCATCCAGCACGGCGTTACCTGGAAGGAACTGGAAGTGCGCCGGGAGCCCGGACGGCGCCCAAACCTGTATTTCACAGGACGCGCGCAGCAGATTGCCGACCGGCTGGGGGTCCGGCGCATCTCCTTGTCGCTCACTCATAGCAACACGACCGCCATGGCCGCGGTTCATCTCGAAGATTAGGGCCTGGTCCCGCCCGGCTGTTGCAAGAAATTGCCCGTTCCAAAAGAGGAATGACCTCTCAGGTCTGTCTCGTCTTTCCCATCTTTCTGCAACAGACCCGCTGGCTTGTGCATCGAAATTCAAGTTCTTACGACCTGGAATTCATCTGGTTTGGTATGCTCACAGCCAGGGCGTTTGTTCGTTTTACAAGATCGCTTTCCCGAGGGAGTCCTTGCCGAGCCAGCAGCAAGTCAAATGGTCTCAACTTAAGGTGGGTGTGCTGGTTCTCGTGGCGTTGGCTACGCTGACCGCACTTGTCTTCCTCATGTCCGGGAGCACCGGCGGCTTTCTAACCGGCAGGATCACCATCATCTCTTATTTCGAGAACTCGGCGGGACTCAAGATCGGCGCGCCCGTCAACCTTGAGGGCGTCACCATCGGCACCGTCAAGTACATCCGCATCATCCCTGAGCGCAAGCTCACCCCGGTCCAGGTGACGATGAAAGTTGGAAAGGAATATGCTCCGGCGCTGCACACCGACTCGAAGACCAGCCTCGACACTATCGGCGTGCTCGGCGACACGGTGGTCGATATTGACAGCAAGTTCGCAACCGGGCCTCCTTTTCAGAGCGGAGGCGAGCTCAGGACCAACGAGACCCCCAACCTGTCCGACGTCATCAAGTCCAGCCAGGGGACGATCGAGCAGCTGAACGTCATCCTGGCCAAGGTCGACAACCTCGTCGACTCGCTGAATGCTGGCAGGGGAACCATCGGACAGCTCATCAACGATCCTACGCTTTATAACAAGGCCGTCTCGGCAGTGAATGAGATCAAGACAATGGCCGATCAGATAAGCAGCGGAAAGGGCACCATCGGCAAGCTCATCTCCGATGACACGCTCTATAACCGCTTCAACGACGCCGCTGGCCATGTTGACAACATCACCAAAGAGGTGGACGCCGGACACGGCAGCATCGGAAAGGTGCTCAAGGACGAAACCCTCTATAACAACCTGCGGCAATCGTCGGAGAGCCTCAACAAGCTTCTTGCCGATGTGAATTCCGGCAAGGGCACCCTGGGAATGCTGGCCAAAGACCCCCAATTCGCCAAGAAGATAAACGACACAGTCACCCACCTCAATTCCATTCTGGAAGGCGTGGACAAGGGCGAGGGCACGATAGGCCAGCTTGCCAAGAATCCCGCTCTCTATAAGCACGCCGACGAGGTGATGACCAACGCCAGCGACCTGATTGCCGCGATTCGCAAGAACCCGAAAACTTACCTGACCATCCACCTCAAGATATTCTGAAGGCCGCCTGGTTTCGCTTTTGCCCGGTTCAGCCGGTAGCTCCATCTGCCTTTGCTTCGTGTTATCTTCTCTGCGTGTGCGTCTTCACCCGCGCCCGGGCCGTCTCTGCCGAGTAGGCCCAAACTAACCAGAGGAAACCCATGAACATTTCTCGTCTCGCGAGTGTGCTTGCCTTCTGTAGTGGTCTTGCTGTCGCGTGTGGCGGTTTTGCCGCCGCGCAAAGCTCCTTGGCGCCGACCAACAATTCTTCGGACGCTGCGCCCGTTGCGCCCAAGCCCATCCACAGTTTCGATCTCAGCGCCATCGATAAAACGGCCGACCCGTGCGTCGATTTCTACGCCTACGCCTGCGGCAACTGGCGAAAGAACAACCCCATCCCCGGCGACCAGGCGCGCTGGGGCCGTTTCAACGAGCTCGGCGAGCGTGACCGCTATCTGCTCTGGGTTGACCTGAACCGCGCCGCCACCGATCCGAAGACGCCCCTGCAGCGCAAATACGGCGACTTCTACGCGGCCTGCATGAACTCCGACCTCGCCGATCAGCTCGGTGACAAGCCGGTACTGCCCGCGCTTGCGACGATCGACCAGCTCTCCGACAAAAAGGGACTCGCCGCGCTCCTGGCCCACCTGCAGCTCCATGAGGCGACGGGCGCCTTCTTCCGCTTTGACAGCCAGCAGGATCAAAAGGACTCCACGCGCCAGATCGCAGCGGTCTTCCAAAGCGGTCTTACGCTGCCCGACCGCGATTACTACATCCTTGACGACGAGCGCATGACAAAGATCCGCCAGCAGTACAAGGAGTACGTGACCGCGCTCTTCAAGCTTGCCGGCGACAACGACGACAAGGCCGCATCGGAAGCCGACAGCGTGATTGCGATTGAGACCGCGCTCGCCAAGGGCTCCATGGCGCGCGTCGATCTGCGCGACCCGGCCAAGCGTTACCACCTGCTGCCTGTCTCGGATCTGAATACGCTGGCTCCCGATTTTGACTGGAGCGCGTACCTGTCCGGCATGCCCGCGCCTGCGATTCAGGAGCTGAACATCGGCACGCCTGACTTCTTCAAGGCGATGAACGAAGTCATCGACGGACAAAGCCTCGACAGCATCAAGAGCTATCTGCGCTTCCACGCGATCAACGAGGCTGCTCCCTGGCTCTCCAGCCCCTTCGTCGACCTCAACTTCGGCTTCTTCCAGAAGACACTGCAAGGCCAGGCCGAACAGACAGCCCGCTGGAAGCGCTGCACTTCGCTTACCGACCGGGCGCTGGGCGAAGCTGTAGGGCAGGACTGGGTGAAGGAGAACTTTCCTCCCGAAGCCAAGGCCAACATGGAAAAGCTGGTCGCCGCCCTCGAAAAGGCGCTCAACGAGGATATCCAGTCCCTCCCGTGGATGACGCCGGATACCAAGAAGCAGGCCGAAGCCAAACTGGCCGCCTTCCGCCAGAACATCGGTTATCCGGAAAAATGGCGGGATTACTCCTCGCTCGAGATCAAGCGCGACGATCTGATCGGCAACCTGCGCCGCTCCGACGCCTTTGAAATTGCCTATGACCTCAACAAAATTGGCAAGCCGGTCGACGAAAAAGAGTGGGGCATGACGCCGCCCACCGTGAACGCCTACTACCGGTCAAGCGACAACGATATCAACTTCCCTGCGGGCATTCTCCAGCCTCCGTTCTACGACTACTCCAAGGACCCGGCAGTCAATTACGGCGGCATCGGCGTCGTCATCGGACACGAGATGACCCACGGCTTTGACGATCAGGGCAGCAAGTACGACGCCAAGGGCAACGTCAACAACTGGTGGACTCCCGCCGATCGCAGCGCATTCGACGAGCGAACGGGGTGCGAAGTGAACGAGTACGGCAACTTCGAGCCGGTTCCCGGCCAGAAGCTGAACGGCAAGCTCACTCTCGGCGAAAATACCGCCGACAACGGCGGCCTTCGTGTCGCTTACCAGGCATTGATGAGCGTTCTCGCCGGCGAAGGCCCCAGCGCGGAGACGCAGAAGATCGACGGCTATACACCCGCCCAGCGATTCTTCATCTCCTTCGCGCAGATCTGGTGCGAGAATCGCACGGAACAGTACTCACGTGTCTCGGCGCGCACCGATCCGCACTCGCCGGGGCAGTTCCGAGCCAACGGCGCGGTGCAGAACTTCGACCAGTTCGGCAAGGCCTTTGGCTGCCACAAGGGCCAGCCCATGATGCCGGACCATCCCTGCGTCGTCTGGTAGGGAAGAGCAGGGTTCAGGGTGTAGGGGATAGGGTTTAGATTCGGGGAGGCGCGCTGCTGAACCGGACCCGGCGAGAGTCTCTACACCCTATCCCCGACACCCTGCGCCTATCGCTATAGCCGAAAGCGTCCATAACTTTTACAATTCAAGCGGGAGCGATCCCGATCCAGTTGCCTGGTCGCGTCTCTCCACGCCAGGATGAAGGAAGCGCATGAAGTTCAGCAAATTCGGCCGGATTATTCTGGCTCTGGTTGTATCCCTCGGTCTAGGTTTTGGCATTGCATCGTGCAGCGTTGATTTCACCACCGCATTTCTTTACGTGACCGGCGCCCAGTACAACCAGATTGGCGCGTTCAAGATCTCCAACAATACCGGCAATCTCACGACGGTCGCCGGCACGCCGTATGGTTCTGGAGGCACGAACCCGGTTCGATCTCTCATCACCACCAGCTCCCGCTACCTTTACGTGCTCAATGCCGGCACCCCCTCGGCCGACTCTTCGGGCAACCTTACTTACCAGGGAGCCAATATCGCCATCTTCTCGGTCGGCGGAGCCGGCAACCTAGCCTTCCAGCAGTCCTATACAAGCCAGGGAAGCGGCTCCTACCGCTTCGGCTTCACTTCCACCGGATCGTTCCTGTATGTGCTCGACAAGTACATGCCGCAGACGAACGCCGCCGGCGACATCGTCAACTCTTCACCAACGCAGTCCACGGCCTTCCCCTGCCCTGACCCCACGACGCCCGGCCTGTGGCGTCCGCTAGGCGACATTACCGCCTTCAGCGTAGACACTAATACCGGCCGCCTTTCGCTCATCACCAACAACCAGCAGCAGAACCCCGTCACCGGTACGCAGCTCACTACCTTCCCGGTCGGCTGCAATCCCATCGACCTCAAGGTTTCGGCCGGCTACATCTTCGTGACCGACAATGGTCCCGAGCCGACGACCGGTCTTACGCAGGCAGTCTTCGTCTACGCTCTGAACGCTACCACCGGCCAGCTCACCCTCACGCAGAACTCCGAGCTTCCCACGGGCGCTGTCCAGATCAGCGCTATTGGCGCCGACCAGGGCGGACGATACATTTACATTCTCGACACCGGTGGAAATCAGATCTTCTACTACACCATCGGCAGCAGCGGACTTCTGCAGGCGGTTACCGGCAGTCCGACTCCGAACAGCGCTCCCGGCGTAAATCCGGTCGCGTTAACCTCTGACAGCAAGACCAAGTTTCTCTACGTGGCAAACGCTGGGCCCACTTCGGGCACCACAAATCCGAGCAGCGTGATTACCGGCTTTACGATCGCGGCGAATGGCGTGCTCGCTCCCCTTGCCGTGCAGGCCCCCATCGGCACCGGCTCCGGACCACAGTGCGTCATCGAAGATCCCTCAAACCAGTACATCTACACCGCCGACTTCAACAGCAACACCGTGACCGGCAAAGTGCTTGACCCAAACTCGGGCTTGCTGACCGATCTCCGTAACGCCACCAGCTATGCCACGGTCGGCAATCCCACATGGTGCCTTGCGGCCCACAACCCTGACTAGCTCACGTGTCTCTTCTGGTTTCGGGCGGCTCGCACGAGCGGGCCGCACTGCTTTCGCATAACGACAAATGCCCGAAGCCGCTAGCCGAAAGCCGCGCAAGCTTTTACAATTCAAGCGGGAGCGATCCCAAAACCGCAGCCTGTGCTCTTGGCCAGGACGAAGGAAGCGCATGAAGTTCAGCAAATCGGGCCAGGCTCTACTGGCCGTCGCAGTCTCCATTGGCATAGGACTTGGAATTACTTCTTGTGGTGAAAGCAATACCATCGACTTCCTGTATGTCACAGCGTCCAAAAACAACCCCGGCCAGGTCAGCGTCTACATGGTCGATCAGGAGTCGGGCGCGCTGACCCAGATCCAGGACTCGCCTTACAGCTCCGGCGGACGCAACCCTGTCGCCGAGGTGACCTCTCCCAACGGGAAGAATCTCTACGTCATCAACCATGACGACAACACGATCGTCGAGTTCGCCATCGGCACTGACGGCAAGCTTTATCCCCAGCACACCTACAACACGCCGGGAACTGAGCCCACGGCTCTTACGATCAATGCCGCCGGGACACTGATGTTCGTCGTCGACACCTATCAGGCCGGTTACACCGATGCGAATCCCGGTCCGGGCGCAGTCGTCGTTTATCCGGTCAACTCCGACGGCAGTCTGGGGACCAACATCGCCAACGGGAATCTTCCCTACTGGCCGGTTCAGAACAATCCCTCCAGCGTGAACGCAGCGGCTCTGGTGTCCACCACCTCTACGACCGGCTACGTCTACGTCGTGAACACCAACACCGCGGCCCAGGCCGGAACCATCTCCGCCTTTTCGTATTCGACCGCCACCGGCGGCGGAGCCCTTACGGCTGTTACGGGCAGTCCCTTCCAGGCCGGAGTTTCACCGAATGCCAGCGCCAGCGATCCAACCGGGCGCTTCCTCTATGTAACCGACAGTGCTACAAACCAGCTCATCGCCTACGGCATCCAGGCCGGCGGCGCAATCATCCCGGTGCAGAATGGCCCTTTCAACACCGACGTTTTCCCCGATGCGGTGACGGTTGACCCCACCGGCATGTACATCTACGTGGCGAACTACAACTCCAACGACATCAGCGCCTACACCATCAACCAGGGCACCGGAGCACCCTCCAGCCTGGCCACGGCGACCTTCGCAACCAAGACTGGACCGACCTGCGTTATGATCGAGCCGGCCTTTGGACGCTACCTCTACACTTCGAACTTCCTCGACAGCTCGATCACCGGCTACCAGCTCAATCCGAATACGGGAAACCTTGTCGGCACGGAAAACAATCCTTATCCGACCGCCGGCCAGCCCACCTGTACCGCCGCCATCACTCACGGCAATCATGCCACGGAACACGTGCAGGCCGGGTCGGGTAACGGCGCGTCCTAATAGTGTTAACAGGCCCTGGACTGATCGGGGAACACTTCCACGCGAACAGCAAAGCCCGCTTTCGAGCGGGCCTTGCTATCTGGCGGCTTCCTTCTCGGCCAGTTCATCGACGAGTGATGCAATCTGCAGCGCCCGGCGCGGGGTCACATTGAGGAACGCGATGCCGGCTCCGCGCTTCCTCCGCAGCGCCATAATGGTGCCCATCACCCGGAACTGAAGCTGATTCGTCACGAAATAAACTTCCACCCGAGTTCCCCGTTCCAGATTGAGCAGCGCCGTCTCGATATAGCAGCCGCTCATGCTCAGGTTCAGAATCCGCCCGCGAAACAAGAGCCCTGCGTGGGGTAGAAAGACCTCCGCGTGTCCTTCGCATCCATAGCGCGGGTGCACTCTCTTTTCTTCCGGCCTGCGTTCTGCGATCGCGGACGTGGAGGCGCCCGGCTTCTTTGTCAGGTTGTTCATGTGGGTCTTGCGGAGCCGTATGCGGCGAGCCTGGGCCTCACACAGTGCCTTAATTCATTCATCGGCCCGGGAGCGTTCGGGTTTAGGCCGGCGCGTTGCCTCGGGCGGGGCTACGCATCCATCCCCGGATCCATCGCTGGCATGGACGCTCAACCAGCAGCATGACCAGGATGGCTCCGCCGACCAGCAGCGCGTAACTGATCCAGGGATCAAATCGCGCCAGGTGCAACCGGTCGAGCACGTGAGAATCGTGAATCAGCATCCACAGGTTGAAATGGACCAGATAGAGGCAATAGCTCGCCCGCCCGATCGCGACAAAGGGGAAAAATCCGAAGAATCGCGCGATCAGGTTTTGCCCGGCCAGTCCCAGAATCGCCAGCCCGAACAGGGGCATCAGCAGCCCGTTGTGCATCAGGGGATACGGCATGTGGTCGCCGTAATAGAGGACAATGTAGATTCCCCCCATTCCAAGAAGGCCCAGCGCCAGTCGCTTCCAGCCATTGCGTGTGATCATCGCGTCGAGGTCGGCAAGAGCAATGCCGAAGAGGAACGAAGGAACATGCGGCGGCGGCGAATACTTGAGCGCCCTGATCCAGAAATCGTCAGCGTAGCGGTCCGGATGCAGGTTTCCATCCGGGTGCAGCCACATATAGAGCCCGGGCAGTGCCATTCCTAGAATCCACAGGCCGAGCATGACTCCCAGCAGCGGCCAGATTCTCTTCGGGCGCTTCCACAGGATGACCGCCGGAAAGATCAGATAGAAGAACGCCTCGGTGCACATCGTCCAGGCGGGCGTGTTCCAGAATTTGCAGAGCGTCGGAACCCATCCCTGCAGCAGCACCAGGGTCAGCGCCACTCCGTGACCAAACTCCGCGTGGGTACGCGTGCGCCACTCCTCCGCAAGCATGCCCAGCGAGAGAAGCAGCGCAAAGAGATACACGGGATAGAGCCGCGAAAGCCGCGCTATCCAGAAATTCCGCGTGCTCAACTTTCCCGCGGCCGCCCGGTCGGAGTAGTTGTACGCGAGAATATAGCCCGACATCAGCAGGAAGAAGCTGACCGACGTGTAGCCGTTGTCGACGATCGGGGCAAAGGGCCCAAACCACTTTGCGTTAGAGAAATGAAAGAAGACAATGTTGAGCGCGGCAAAGCAGCGCAGGCCGGTCAGCGCGGGGATATTTTCCTTCTTCGCGGTCCGCACCGCGGACGGAACAGATACCGGCTGCCCGGACCTCGAGGAATCATGGGCTTCCTGGCCGAAGGGGGAGGGGAATGCGGCCACGGGTTGAACTGATGCGCTCAGACAGTGCCTTCTTGATTGATTGGACGCAGATACTCAGGTGGTTGGACGCAGACTTCACGCCGTCACCAGCGAGCCAACCCTTTCGCCGGAAATTACCCGCCGGATGTTCCCCGGCTCGTTCATGTTGAAGATAATCATGGGGAGGTTATTGTCCTTGCAAAGACTCACCGCGGTTGTGTCCATTACCTTTAACCCCAGCCGCAGAATTTCCATGTAGGTAATCTGCTCAAATTTTACGGCGTCTTTTGAGATGACCGGATCGGCATCATAGATGCCCTCAACCTTGGTTGCCTTCAGCAGAACATCCGCCTTGATCTCCATGGCCCGCAGCGAAGCCGCTGTGTCAGTCGAAAAGTACGGATTGCCGATCCCGGCAGCAAAAATCACCACGCGGCCCTTTTCCAGGTGCCGGATGGCCCGCCGGCGGATGTATGGCTCGGCCACCTGGTTCATCTCGATCGCCGTCATCACCCGGCAGTGGAGGCCGCGCTTCTCGATGGCATCCTGAATCGCGATCGCGTTGATAACCGTGGCCAGCATGCCCATATTATCGGCAGAAACGCGATCCATCGCCTTCGCCTGCTCGGCTACTCCGCGAAAAAAATTCCCGCCGCCGACCACTATGGCAATTTCAACGCCAAGTTCGTGAACTTCCGCAATTTCGCCCGCTATTTCGTGGACTCTGTCCACATCGACGCCGAAACCCCTGCCTGCGGCCAGCGCCTCTCCTGAAAGCTTTAAGACGACCCTTTTATACATTCTCTCTGAGTATCGCATGCGCGGACCGCCGTTCGCGAACTGTCTCTCAGCCGCTCCTGTACCCGCTGCCGGGGCAGTTCTCTCGTGTCCGGAACCGGCTGCGAATCGCCTGCGTATCAGAGATCTCTGCCACCCGCGAAAAAGCTCTTGCGTAAAGCCTCATCCTAATGTTACGCTCTGTAGCGTTATGACAAGTAACACGACACCCTATCACGATCCCGCCGAACTCGGAGAGCTGGAACGCGCCATCATGGGCCTGATCTGGGAAGCTGGCGAGCTCACCGCCGACCAGGTCCGGGAAGAGTTAGTGGAGCTGGACCGGCCCCTGAAGGACTCCACTATTCGCACCGTACTCCGCCGCCTCGAGGAAAAAGGCTACGTAACGCACACGGTTGAAAATCGCACCTTCCGTTATCGCTACGCAGAAACGCCGCAGTTGGTCGCGGGACGAGCCGTCCAACGCATCATCGACCGTTTCTGTAACGGGTCGGTGGAGGCGCTGCTCGTGGGCATGGTGGACTCCGAAGTTCTGGACCGCACGGAATTGCAGCGGCTGGCCGAAAGAATCGCCGCAGCGAAGAAAGGAAAGAAGGCATGATGACCATACTTCTTGAATCGGCGGCACGGACGCTGGTATTGGCAGCCGCAGCGTGGGTTGCGCTTCGAATTCTCCGTGTGCGGCACGTAGTGGCGCAAAAGATTGCCTGGACGCTCGTCCTCGCCGCCGCTGTGACAATGCCTTTCCTCACGCGCTGGCACTGGATCACACTGAGACCGGTCACTGTCCCCGCCTCCTGGCTCTCCGCCTTCCGGGCCTCCGCATCCCCGACCTTAGCAACCGTCCCCGCTCCCGCTCATCACGCTGTCGCTGTTAAGCACGCTGCGGTTGTCGTCCCGCCGCCAGCGCAGGCGCCTGAACCGGCCGCCGCAAGCGCCATTGCGCCGTCTCGTGATCCAGATCGCTCCAGCTATGACCGCGCCTGCAGTCAGCCACTGGACCCTCGCCCAGATTCGCAGCCTTCAGCTGCGCGGCCTCATCCTGCCCGTCTACCTCGCCGTCTGCGGAATCCTGCTGTTTCGGCTACTTTTCGGGCTGGCGCTCGCCTGTCGCGTATGGCGGCGCGCGGAGCAAGCCTCCGCGCTGGTGGAACCGCGCGCCGACGTCCGCATCAGCTCCGATATCCGAACGCCGGTAACGATCGGCCTTGGCATCGTTCTTCCTGCATCGTTCCTCAACTGGAGCCGCCCCAAACTCCGCATCGTTCTCGCGCATGAGCTGGCCCATGTGCAGCAGGCGGATTTTTACCTGCAGCTTCTCGCGCGCCTGCACACCGCCATCTTCTGGTTCAATCCGGCGGCATGGTGGATGCAGAAGCAGCTCACCGACCTCGGCGAGGCCATCAGCGACTATGCCGGCATCGAGGAGGCCAAAGATGCTCCTTCATATGCCGAAGTGTTGCTCGAGGTCGCCGCGATGCCCCGCCAGCCTCTATTCGGAGTAGCCATGGCCCGCTCCAGCAGGATCGAGCGCCGCATCGACCGTCTGCTGATCGACCGGCTCTTCCGCAGCTCATTTGTCGAAGGCAGGCGGCGCGCCCTGGCCGCCGCGGCTGTGATTCCTGTTGCCCTTGCAGTGTCCATCTCTCTGGTCGCGGTGCGCGCAAGCGCGAAAGTGACCGCCGAGCCTTCTCGAATGTTGACAGCTGAGGCTCCTGAGGCACTGCCAGTCGCGCCGGCATCGCTTTCAGCAAAACCGGCCAGTGCGAAACCGGCCGTACATGCCGCCGTGGCCGTGCAGCCTGCTAAAGCCCAACCAGTCGCACAGGCTGCCCCGCCCGCCGCCCCCGCCGATCGCGATTCCGACACCTATGACTCCGACTCCGGCAGGGACTCGTTCATGATCGTCGACGGCGACAAGAGCAACATGTTCAATTACCACGGCGACTACGGGGCCATGGACGACATCCGCAAGCGCCTTCACGGCAGCTACATTCTGGCCGAGCGCGGCGGCAAGTATTACGTGATCGACGACCCCGCTCTTCATGGCAGAGAGTCGCAAACTCTTCGCCCCGATAGACGAGTTGGGCCGCCAGCAGGAAGCGCTGGGCGCGCAGCAGGAGAAGCTTGGCGAGCAGCAGGAAGCCCTCGGCAAACAGCAGGAGCAAGCCCACATTACGACTCCCGACATGTCGAAGGAAATCGCGCAGCTGCAAGCCGCCGTGAAGAAGCTGCAGGATTTGCAACAGAGCAGGAATGTCACCCAGGAACAACTGGGAGATGTCCAGAGCGAAATCGCCGGAATCGAAGGAAAGCTCGGATCCATGCAGGGCGAAATCGGCGCACAGCAGGGTGAGCTGGGACGCCAGCAAGGCGAGCTAGGCGCGAAGCAAGGCGCTCTGGGTGCACAGCAAGGCAAGCTGGGCGCCGAACAGGGCAGGCTGGCCAAAGAGGCCTCCCGCAAGATGCAAGGAATGATCGACCAGGCCTTCCAGGCCGGAAAGGCGAAGCAGGTCCAGTAGCCCACGGCCACCAGAATGGCAACGCCACATCGCCTTGCCGCCTCTCACTCTAGAGAACGAGTTAAGAAAATTCGATGATCTGGAGTGAAGTTATGACTGAACAACTGAGGGGAAAGAAAATCGCAATTCTGGCAACCGATGGCTTCGAGCAGGTCGAGCTGACCGAGCCGAAGAAATCCCTGGAAGACGCGGGTGCGACGACGGAAATCATCTCCCCGAAGAGCGGCGAGATCAAGGGCTGGAAGTTCAAGGAATGGGGCGACAAGGTCAAGGTGAGCAAGACCCTCGACCAGGCTAAAGTCTCCGACTACGACGCACTTGTGCTGCCCGGCGGCGTCATCAACCCCGACCATTTGCGGATGGAGCCGAAAGCCGTGCAATTCGTAAAGGACTTCGCCCAGTCGGGTAAGCCGGTCGCAGCGATCTGCCATGGCCCGTGGACGCTCGTGGAAGCCGGCGTCGTCAGGGGCAGGAAGATGACCTCGTGGCCTTCGCTCAAGACCGACCTGAAAAACGCTGGCGCAAACTGGGTCGACGAACAGGCAGTCGTAGACCAGAATTTGATTACCAGCCGCAAGCCCGACGATATTCCCGCATTCAACCAGAAGATTATCGAGATGCTTGCCGATAATAAGCAACAACTGAAGGCAGCGTCCTGACCGGGACAGCTGCCCCAGACTCATTTTCAAGCAATCGACGTTGAGCCTGGGCCGGCGAGCACCAACATCGTAAGCCACACCAGGCAAAGGAGCGCGCCTTACCGGGCGCGCTTTTCCTTGGGCTCGATCGCCGGTCGTCCGAAGGAATTATTTCAGGAAAATTAATATGCCTCTGCTCAACCGTTGGTAGGTTGGAGCCGGATGCGTGCCAACGAACGTCGGCCACAACTTGAGGCGAGCGCCGAACACGTCTTTCCCTTCCTTCCGGGGAAGCTGATGCTGCTTGCGATCGCCGTGTACGCACTCGTGTTTGCTCCGCATGCGCTTGCCCAGCTCCCCGATGTCACGAAGCCCGAGCCAAACGCCCCGTCCGACACCCAGCTGACAATCTTCCCTCACCCGCCGGAAACCAGATATTGGATATCGGGTCAGGCTAATTTCATTTATCAGACCAATCCGCCATTCGACGCCGACTACTCCGGACCGAACAGCTTCAAGTCCACCTACGACAAAGCAAATGGCCGCGTGATGACGCTCTACACCGGTTACCAGCTCACGAAATCCATCGAGGTGCTGCTTGATTTCGAGGAAGCCGGCGGCCTGGGCCTGAGCGGCGCGGTGGGGATCGCGGGATTCACCAACCTTGACGCCGTCCGGGACGCGACCCTGAGCCAGGCGCCCTATCTCGCCCGCGTGGTCTACCACCAGGTCTTCTCGTTCAGCCACGAAACCGTCGACGGCAACCGCGGGCCCCTCTCCACCTTCGCCCGGTTGCCCTCCCGTCGTCTGGAACTGCGAGTTGGCAAATTCGCCATCACAGATTATTTCGACAACAACACCTTCGGCAGCGACAGCCATCTGCAATTTCTGAACTGGGCCGTCGACCAGAACGGCGCCTATGACTTTACCGCCGATGCACGAGGATACACCTGGGGAGTTCACGCCGAGTACCAGAGCCCGCCATGGGGAGTGCGATTCGCCGAAGTACTTCTCCCGGGCCCCCAGAATGGCGGACCTCTGGTCTGGGACCTGCGCAAGGCCAACAGCACGAATACCGAATTCGAGCTTCACCGCGGACCTCTGCACAAGAAGGACGGGATTATCCGCCTGCTGAGCTACGTGAATAACGGCAACATGGGCATTTACAAATATGCGATCGAGCAATACCTCGAAGGCAAAACGCCCAAACCGGAAATCGACGACCATCCCTTCAAGGTGACGACCAAGTATGGCTTCGGCATCAATTTCGAGCAGCCCATAACTCCAAATGTCGGATGCTGGGGGCGCTTCGGATGGAACAACGGCAAAACCGAATCTTGGTCTTTTACGGAAATTGACCAGACCTTTTCGGGCGGCGTCGTCGTGTTCGGTCCACCGTGGAAGCGGAACTTCGACCGCGCCGGAGTTGCCGTCGCCTCCAATGCCATTTCCGCCGTACACGCGGAGTACCTTGCCCTGGGCGGCCTCGGTTTTGTTCTGGGGGATGGAGGATTGCGATACGGCCGCGAAAACCTGATAGAGAGCTATTACACTGCGCATGTGTGGCGAGGACTCTATCTGAGCCCTAATCTGCAATATATTGTTAATCCCGGATACAACCAGGATCGAGGGCCGGTCCTGGTCCCGTCGTTCCGTGCGCATGTCGAATTCTAAAAGGCGGGACATTGAAGACACCGCGACCCATCCACGATCGAAGCACCCGAAACACCATGCTCGCGAATACCTGGTTCGTGATGCTCCTGCTCGTCGTGGGATCCGCTCCCGGTGTTTACGGGAACGCACAGACAAGCTTGTCCTTCGCGCAGGTAAAAGCGCTCTACGTCGAGCCGTTCACCGGAGGCAGTCAAGCTGCCGCTCTTCGCGAGAGCTTCATCCACCGGCTCAAGAAAAGCGGCAAGTATCAAATCGTCGACTCCCCGCAGAACGCGGACGCCACAGTCAAAGGGGCCGGCCAGATCTGGGTAAGAGGCCACTTCACCACGAACTCCCGCGCGCCGTCCGTGAATCGCCAGACGGTTTATGGAGGCTATCTTTCCGCCGAAATTTTCAGCAAGGACCATGAACCTCTATGGTCGTATCTGGTCACCCCCAGCAGATTTTCCTGGCTCAGCATTCAGGATGATCTGGCCAGCAATCTGGTGAAGCAGATACTACTGGCGAGAGAAGATACGATGCCGCCCGGAGCGGTTCCCGGGGCAAAGCACGTTCTGGGAGCAACCAATCTGACCGGCGCCGGCGCTACATTTCCCCAGCCGCTCTACCAGAAGTGGTTCGAATCCTTTGAGGAGGAGCAGCCGAACGTCCACGTGAATTACACCGCTGTCGGCTCAGAAGAAGGATTGCGCATGCTCGACGAAAGCAAAGTGGACTTTGCCGCCTCCGATGTTCCCGCATTAAGCGCCGCCCGGGCCGAAGCCGGTCCGCCCTCGCGCCGTATCGCCTCGGTCCTGGGAGCAGTGGTTCCCATCTACAACCTGGGCGACAACACCCAGGATCTCAACTTCACCGCTGAGGCCCTCGCGGATATCTATCTCGGACGGATCACCAAATGGAGCGATCCGAAGATCAGCAAATCCAATCGCGATGCCAATCTCCCCGACGCCGACATCGTGGTCTTCCACCGCTCGGACGGAAGCGGCACCACCCACGCATGGAGCGATTTCCTGTCCAAGATCAGCCCCGATTGGAAGAGCGCGGTCGGCTCCGATACCACCCTGAAATGGCCGGTCGGAAGCGGCGCCATAGGAAATGAGGGCGTCGCCGAGGCCGTCGAAAAAACACGCAATTCCATCGGCTATGTCGAACTGGTCTACGCCATCCAGCACCAGTTGAGCTACGGGGCCGTGCGCAACAGCTCCGGCAATTATGTTCGCGCCGATCTGAACAGCGTGGCTGAGGCCGCCAACACGGCTATCACCACGGATCCAGACTCCCTCGTCTCGATCACCAATGCCTCGGGCAAGGACGCATATCCGATCGCCAGCCTCACCTGGCTGATCTTTCCGCAGGAGATCAAAGACGATGCCAGGAAGAAGGCTCTGGTCGCACTCCTGAGGTGGATTCTGACCTCAGGTCAACGGGAGTGTTCGTCCCTCGGATACGCGCCTCTTCCTCGCAACCTGGCAGCGCAGCAGCTTGATCTCCTGAACAGCTTTCCTTAGAAGCCGGAATTTTCTGCTGAACCATTTTCACAGCGGCACGTATACTTCCCTATCGGCGTGCGCCCCCAGCCTGAGTCCATTCATCCCCATTTCCGTACTTCCCAGGAGACTCCTTGTGCCACTGACCATCACCGGCTTGTCGAAGACTTATTCCAACGGAGTGCAGGCCCTCAAGGACCTCAACCTCACCATCGGCAACAACATGTTCGGGCTCCTGGGCCCAAACGGCGCGGGAAAAAGCACGTTGATGCGCACCATCGCCACGCTTCAGGAACCGGACTCGGGCGAGATCTGGCTTGACGGGATCAACGTGATCAAGCAGAAAGATACGGTGCGCCGCCTGCTCGGCTATCTGCCCCAGGAATTCGGCGTCTATCCCAAGATCTCCGGGCTCGACATGCTCGACCACCTGGCCGTGATGAAAGGGGTCATCAACGCCGGCGAGCGGAAGGCCATGGTCGAAGCGCTTCTCAACCAGACCAACCTCTGGGACGCCCGCAAGAAAGCCCTCAGCACATACTCCGGGGGCATGAAACAGCGCTTCGGCATCGCGCAGGCGCTGCTTGCCAACCCCAAGCTCATCATTGTCGACGAGCCTACGGCCGGCCTGGATCCGGCTGAGCGCCACCGCTTCCTCAACCTGCTCAGCTCCATTGGGCGCGACGTGATCGTCATTCTCTCCACGCATATCGTCGAAGATGTCCGCGAGCTCTGCAACCGCATGGCGATCATCAGCAACGGAGAGCTGCTGCTCGAAGGCGCGCCCTCCGACGCGCTCGCGACGCTCGCCAACCGCATCTGGAGCAAGCTCGTCACCGACGAGAGCGAGCTTTCCGAGATCGAATCGCAGCTGCAGGTCGTCTCCGTGCAGCTGCTCGGCGGAGCGCACGAGGTCCGTGTTTACTCCGAGACCGATCCTGGCAGCGGCTTCTCCCCCGTCGACGCCAATCTCGAGGATGTCTACTTCCTCAACATGGAACGCCACACGGCCAGCCAGAAGGTCAACTGAGCGCGAGGAGAGTCAACGAATGTTCCTGGATTTCTTTCTGTTCGAGTTGAAGCTCAGGCTGAAGAGCATCTCCACTTACGTTTACTTCGTGATGTGGTTCCTGTTTGCGTTTTTCAGCGTGGCGGCTGAGGATTTCGGGCCCGTCGGCGCCGGCAAAGTCCTGTTAAACGGCCCTTACTCGACGCTCCTCATCCTGCTGAACGGGGCGGGCTTCGGCATGATCGTCATGTCGGCGATCTTCGGCCCGTCGATTCTCCGCGACTTCCAGCGCGACACCTACCAGATGGTTTTCACCAAACCCATCTCGAAATTCGCCTACCTTGGAGGCCGCTGGGCCGGTTCCCTTGTTACTACGCTCCTCATCTTCGCCGGCCTGATCGTGGGCGAAATCGCCGGATGTTTCGCGCCCTGGGCCGACCACACCCGCATCGGCCCGATTCACCTGGCCATGTTTGCGAAGCTGTACTTTTCTGTCGTCGCCGTACAGGTCTTCTTTCTCGGCAGCCTCTTCTTCTCCGTAGCGGCGCTCACGCGCAAGATCATCACCGTTTACCTGCAGGGCGTGGTCCTCTTCGTGATCTACCTCGTCCTGCTGATCTCCGTCATTCAGACCCGCAGCCTCGATCGCTTCTGGCCCTCGGTCTTCGACCCGCTGGGCATTTTGCTGGCCGACAGCATCGCGCGCTATTGGACCGTCGTCGAACAAAACACGCTGACGCCAACGTGGACGGGCATGTTCCTGTGGAACCGCGTTGTCTGGATGGGCGTCGGGATTCTTTCACTGGCGATCACCTGGATATTCTTTCCCATGTCGGCCGAAGCACTCACCGCGCGCGCTTCGCGCAAGAAGAAAAAGGTTGAGCAGGAAGAAGCCCGTCCGCCGCGTCCGCTCTTCGGCGTCTCGCTGCCCCGTGTGCATCAATATTTCGGCGCGCGTACCACATGGCTGCAGTTTGTCACGCTGACGCGCATGCGTATCCGCAATATTGCGCGCGAGATCCCCTTCTGGGCCATCACGCTGGTCATGATCGCCTACGTGCTTCTCAACGGACACTTTGCCGGTCGTGTGGCGGAGCGCGATGTATGGCCGGTGACCTACCTAATGCTGCAGGCGGTCGAGGGCAACGCGCTGGTTTTCTTCGTCATTATCTCGACGCTCTACGCAGGCGAGCTGATATGGCGCGAGCGCGATACTCACTTCGAGCAGATTCACGATTCCCTGCCCATGCGCGAAGGCATCGACTGGCTCAGCAAATTTTTCTCCCTCTTTGTCATCGAGCTCATCCTGCTCACCGTCGTCATGTTCTGCGCCGTCTTCTCGCAGACCATCCAGGGCTACTACCACTACGAGTTCCTGCAGTACTTCAAGGAGCTCTACCTCATCACTTTCGCCCAGGTCCTGATCTACACGCTGCTCGCGTTGTGCGTGCAGACGCTGGTTCCGAATAAGTTCCTCGGCCACGGCATCGTGATCGGATTCTTCATCCTCATCCCCATTCTCTATCGATTCGGGATTGAAAATCGCCTCGTCATGTACGGAGAGCTCACGCCCTACACCTACTCCGACATGAACGGCTACGGACATTTTGTGCCCGCGCTCTTCTGGTCGACCACCTACTGGCTTGCGTGGGGCGGGTTGCTGGGTGTTCTCGCCGTGATCATGGCCCGGCGCGGCAGCGATCTTTCATGGAAGGCGCGCTTCCACAACGCACGAGGACGCCTCGGCGCGGTCCTGCCCGCTACCATCGTGCTCGCACTCATAGTGATCGGCAGCGGAGGCTGGTTCTACTACAACACCCATGTCCTGAACATATTTCAGACCGCGAAGCAGCGCCGCCAGTTGCAGGCCGACTATGAAAAGCTCTACAAGAAATATGAGAAGCAGCCGCTGCCCAAGGTCATCTCGGTCGATACCACCGTCAACATCTATCCGTCAAAACGTTCTTTCGCCGCAACCGGCTGGTACATACTCCGAAACGACACTACGCAGCCCATTTCTGACATCCACATCACCGGCCAGCGCGACTCGATCGACGAAATCTCCTTCGACCGGCCATCGCAGCTTGTGCTCAACGACAAGAAACACTGGTACTCCATCTATCACCTCGCGCAGCCTCTCGCACCCGGCGACAAAATGCGTATGGACTTCCGCTGCTCCTACACCTCGCGCGGCTTCAAGGATGGCGGCGAGCGCCCGGAGTTCGCCTACAACGGCACCTTCTTCGATGCGGACTACTTCCCTTACCTCGGCTACAACCGCAATGTTGAGCTGAACAACCCCGTCCGGCGCCGCGAAGAGAAACTGGGCCCGCTTGAAGAGCTTGCTCCGCGCGGCGATCCCTATTACTCGCAGGTGAACCTCTTCCGCCCCGACTCCGACTGGATCACCTATCACACGGTGGTAAGCACCAGCGGTGACCAGATGGCCATCGCGCCGGGATATCTGCAGAAGGAGTGGACGCAGGGGGGACGCAACTACTACGAATACAGCATGCAGTCCACCGAGATTAACGACTTCTTCTCCTACCTCTCGGCACGCTACGCCATCAAGCGCGACAAATGGCAAAACGTAAATCTCGAGATCTACTACCAACCGGGGCACACCTATGTGCTCGACAAAATGCTGTCATCCTCCAAGCGCGGCCTCGACTACTACACCACGAACTACAGCCCGTATCAGTTCCAGCAATACCGCATTCTTGAATTCCCACGATACCGCGCCTTCGCGCAGTCTTTTCCGAACACCGTCCCTTACTCCGAAGACATGGGCTTCATTGGCCGCCTCAAGAAACCCGACGACATCGACTTCACCTATTTCGTGACCGCGCATGAGCTGGCGCACCAGTGGTGGGGACATCAGCTCATCGGCGGACTCGTCCAGGGGTCGAACATGATGTCCGAGAGCCTTGCCGAATACTCCGCGCTGCGCGTGATGCAGCACCAGTATGGAGACGCGCAGATGCGCCGCTTCCTCAAGCATGAGCTCGACGGCTACCTTCGCGGACGGGCCGGCGAGGTCCGCCATGAGCCGCCTCTGGTGCTGGTGCAGAACGAGCCCTACGTCTGGTATCAGAAAGGCTCGATGGTGCTCTACGCCCTCAGCGATTACATCGGCGAAGACAAGCTGAACGCCGCACTGGGCACTTATCTGCGCGCGAACCGCTACAGTCAGCCACCATATCCTGACACACGCGGATTTGTCGCAGCCCTGCGCGGGGCGACGCCGCCCGATCTGCAGTACCTGATCACCGACATGTTTGAGAGCATCACGCTATACGACAATCGCGCTGTCTCGGCGACATGGCAGGAGACGCCCGATCACAAATACAAGGTCGTGCTCACCGTGAAATCACGCAAGCTGAAAGCCAACGGAGATGGCGTCGAATCGGAAGTGCCGATCCACGACCTGATCGAAGTCGGCGTCTTCTCGGGCGCGAAAGATCACGAGCAGCCGATTCATGTCGAAAAGCAGTGGATCACGAAGAACGACGAGACAATCGAGTTTATCGTCGACCAGAAGCCAACGCGCGCTGGGATCGATCCCTACAACAAGCTCATCGACCGCAACCCCGACGACAATATGGTGGATGTAAGCAAAATGTAATTGTGGTAATTACAAATAAGTGCGCCCGCTCGTTACGGTCGTATTGATTTGCTACGCCCTATCCGCTGTCGCGCGAATCTTTCTTGAAGAATTCATTCAGCTCCGCGTAAGGCGTCAATCCATCGAAACCCGCGAAACTGCCCTCATCGGCGATCAGTTTCGCGGCACGGATGAATCCTGTCCATGCCTTACGCGCCAGCGACGATCCCACGCTGATTCGGCGCACGCCCATCACCGCAAGATCAGCAACTCGAAGCCCGATATCCGCGCTCATCAACACATTCACAGGCTTCGGACTGACAGCCCCCACAACTGTCTCAATCTCCCACCGGTGTTTTAGTCCTGGAGCGTAGAGCACATCCGCGCCTGCCTCAGAGTATGCTTGCAGCCTCCTGACCGCCTCGCGTAACAGGTCGGGATGCCCAAGCAGAAAACACTCAGCCCTTGCCGTAAGCAGCACGTCGGCTCCTGAGGCATCGATTGCCTGCCGCGCCGCCCTGATCCTCTCGACCGCCAGCGGCAGATCGTATAGCGGCGACGTCGGATCCCCCGTGGCATCTTCGATCGACAGTCCGGCTACTCCGGTTTCAGCACAACGCCGTACATTCCCGGCGACACCCTCCGGCTCATGTGCGTAGCCGCCTTCAAAATCCGCGTTTACCGGTAGATCCGTCGCAGCCACAATCTCCGCGATGTGCGCTAGGACTGCGTTGAGGGGCACGGCCCACTCGGCATCCGGCAAGCCCCGCGAAAAGGCAAAGCCCGCGCTAGTCGTCGCCAGCGCCTTGAATCCCAGCCCCCGCAGATACCGCGCCGTGCCCGGGTCCCAGGGGTTCGGAATGACAAAACAACCGCTCTCATGCAGTCTGCGAAATGCCGCCCGCCGCGCCGAAAGATCCATCCGTTTCTCCTGCTGACTCCTCACAAGACCTGTGTCTGCTATAAACTAATCCGCATGGGAAGCAAAGACAAAGGAAAGAAAGAAGAAAAGAAGAAGCCCAAGCCAAAACCGAAGGTCGAGCCCGGCCGCAAGCGCGAGGAGTGGATATCCAACGCGAAACCCCCGGGCCAGGCCTGAGACGAAAAAGAAAAGCCCGGGAACGAATCCCGGGCTCTTTCTGGCTCAATCTCTGAGCGCTACGCCTGCGCTTCTTCTGTCGCCTTCACTTGCGCGACCGTCCAGTTGGGATCGCCGACCTTGAAACGCGCGAAGCGGCGAACAGTGATGTTCTCGCCGAGCTTGCCGACCTTGGTTGCGATCAGGTCCTTGATGGCGAGTGTCTGCTCCTTGATGAAGGGCTGTTCAAGCAGGCAGACCTCTTCGTAGAACTTGCTCATCTTGCCCTCGACGATCTTTTCGATCACCGGAGCCGGCTTGCCCGTCGCTGCTGCCTGCGCACGATACACATCCTTCTCGCGCTCCAGGTCCTCAGCCGTCACATCTTCCTTGCGGATGTAGCGCGGATCGGTCGCCGCGATGTGCATCGCGACGTCCTTCAGCAGCTCCTGGAAATCCGCCGTGCGCGCCACGAAATCGCTCTCGCAATTGACTTCGAGCAGCACGCCGATCTTGCCCCCTGCGTGGATGTAGGTTCCAACCGCGCCTTCGTTGGTGGTGCGCGAGGCCTTCTTCGCCGCCGACGCCATGCCGCGCTTACGCAGAATGACAAAAGCCTCTTCCATGTCGCCCTTCGACTCCTGAAGAGCCTTCAGGCAGTCGCCCATGGGCGCGCCCGAGCTGTCCCGCAATTGCTTTACCTGCTTCGCATCGATCTTTTCAGTCACCGTTGACATTTCCTCTACCTTTTCCTTCTCTCTTTAGAATCCCACAAGCGCCGCCGCCCGGCCTGTGAATAGGCAATGAAAGCAGGCGCGAAGCGCGGATACCTGGACGGCCGGTCCCCCTCAGACAAAGAAAGCGTGGCCGTCAATCCTGCGCAGCCACGCTTCCCGAAACTTCCAGCGGCGGCCCTGCCACCGCGCAAAGTCTTAATAGCTGCTTTCAGCCGCCTCGGCCTCTTCGAGAGCCGCAACCACCGCCGGAGCCTTCCGGATTCCGCCGCCCAGCGCAGCTTCCAGATCGACAACGTCGCTCTCGCCAGCCGCATCTTCCGGAGCCGCAACCGCTGCGCCGTCTTCACCTGCGGCAGCTCCCGCCTGGAGATCTACCTGAGTATCGGCCGTCACTCCGGCGACTTCGACAAACTGCTTGTCGCCAGCCATGTGCACGCCTTCTATCACCGAGTCGGAGATCTTCGACGTGAACAGCCGGATCGCGCGCAGAGCGTCATCATTGCCCGGAATCACCATGTCGACGACTGTCGGATCGCAGTTCGTGTCGACGACCGCGACCACAGGTATGCCCAGCTTACGGGCTTCCTTCACAGCGATGGCTTCGTTGTTCGAATCGACCACGAAGAGCGCATCAGGCAGCCGGCGCATGTTCTTGATGCCGGCAAGGTTGGCCTGCAGGTGCTTGCGCTCCCGCTCCAGCTTGATCACTTCCTTCTTGGTCAGCAGCTCGTAGCGGCCGTCTGTAGCCATCTCATCGAGTTCCTGAAGGCGCTTCACCGACTTCTGCACCGTCACCCAGTTGGTCAACAGTCCACCCAGCCAGCGCTGGTTAATGTAGAACATGCCGCACCGGGTGGCCTCTTCGGCAATGGCATCCTGCGCCTGGCGCTTGGTGCCGACAAAGAGGATAACCTTGCCCGAAGCCGTCAGGTCAGTGACGTACTTGCTGGCTTCCTTGAACATCTTCAGGGTCTTTTGCAGGTCGATGATGTAAATGCCGTTGCGCTCGCCGAAGATATACTCCTTCATCCGCGGATCCCAGCGCTTCGTCTGATGCCCGAAGTGAACACCCGCTTCGAGCAGCTCCTTCATAGTGATCGTGGCCAAACAGCCTCCTCTGTGGATTGCATCCCGGCGGTATCAGTACCGGGATTGATTCCCTCTTGGGAAAATTTAACTACCTAAACCCCAGCCATCAGAGCTCAGTTATCAGAGCTCATCAAAACCCGACTGAGCTCTGTGCTCTGCGCTCTGAAAACTCAATAACTACCGCTTGCTGAACTGGAACCGCTTACGAGCGCCCTTCTGCCCGTACTTCTTGCGCTCCTTGGCGCGCGCATCACGCGAGAGCAGACCTTCGGTCTTCAGCGCCTTGCGCAGCTCGGCATTGAACTCGATCAGCGCGCGGGAGATGCCCATCTTCACCGCGTCAGCCTGAGCACTCACGCCGCCACCCTTAACTGTGGTGACCACGTCGAAGGTCGACGACAGCTCGGTGAGCACCAGCGGACGCACCGCCGAGACCCGCTGCTGCTCGGTCACGAAGTAGGTCTCAAGGCTCTTCTCGTTGACCTTGAAGTTGCCGCTGCCGGGGCGCAGAAACACGCGCGCGATCGCCGACTTGCGCCGTCCCGTTCCGTAATACTGAACCAAATCTGCCATTCTTGTATCCTGGTCTCTTTCAGTTATGCGTTAATCTCTAACGGCTGCGGATTCTGCGCCTGATGAGGATGCTTGTCGCCGCGATACACCTGCAGCTTCGACACCATCTTGCGGCCCAGCTTGGTCTTGGGCAGCATGCCCTTGACGGCCTCTTCGACAACTTTTTCGGGACGCCGCTCGATGAGCCGCACAAACGACTCCTCGCGCAGGCCGCCCGGAAAGCCGGTGTAACGCCGGTATAGCTTCTGCTGGCTCTTCAGCCCGGTCAGGCGCACCTTCTCGGCATTGACGACGACAACGTGATCGCCCATATCCATAAAGGGCACGTACTTGGGATTCCTCTTGCCGGCCAGCACACTCGCGACTTCGGTGGCCAGGCGGCCCAGCGTCTTGCCGCTGGCGTCCACCAGAAACCACTTGCGATCAATCTCGTGCGCGCTCGGAATGTATGTAGACATCGCTTTCCTGTTCTCCTGAGCATTGCTCGCGTAAACACGCAAATGCTCACGCAAAGCGTCTCCGCGGTTGAAAACTTTCTCCGCGGATCGACAACGTCTGTTCGCGTGAGGCGTTGGCGCAGGCTCAAACCTGTTGGTTTTCCGCGTACACAACCCAGTCAGACAGACGGGCGCACGCAGACTGCGCAACCAGTTTAGAATACGTGAATTTGGGACCGGCGTCAATGATGACAGCGAGAAGCCGACGGCAGGACGACGCTGCCTTGACCGCTTCTTCTTTTCTTGTCTCCGAGGCACTTCACCCTTAGGATTGAGCGTCGCCCCAAGGAGGTCCGTCGTCGCAATGAAAGAGACGAGGCGGGTTGGACCGTGCGGCACAACACCGATTCTAATGCTTCTGCTGATCGCCGCCCGCGGGTTCGCAGTTGCGCAGGATAACTACGTAATTCAAGTCTACGGCTCCCAGACCACGGCGCCCAAAACTACGATGGTTGGGCTGTACAGCAATCTCATCGCGGACGGCACCAAGCCGCTCGACAACCCTGTCTATTCTGCGAACCAGCTTTATGCGACCAACGACGCCCTGCACGAGACTCCTCAAATCACGCAAGGAATCACCAGCTGGTCGGAGGTTGGCCTCTACGTCTTCACCAACGCGCAGAGCGGGCAGGGATGGCAATGCGTGGGAGCTCACATCCGGCCGCAGGTGCGGGCGCCGGACAGCTGGAACTGGCCGGTAGGTGCGGGGCTGTCGATTGAGTTCGGCTACCAGCGCCCCGGCTTCTCGCCGGACACATGGACGCTACAGATCAGGCCCATCGTCGATAAACAGTTTGGCCGGCTGTACTTCGCACTGAATCCTGCCTTCGAACGGTCGCTTCATGGCCAATACGAGTCTCAGGGATTTGCTTTTGCTCCCAGCGCGAAGGTCAGCTACGCCATCACCAGATACATCTCCGGCGGGCTGGAATACTACGCCAATTTTGGAAGTGTGCGCGATATTTCCTCTTTTCATAACCAGCAGCAGCAGTTCTTTCCCACGATTGATCTGAACCTCTCTCCCGATTGGCAGATGAATTTTGGTGTGGGTATCGGAGTAACTGCCAGTACAGACGACTGGATCTGGAAGGCAAACCTCGCCCGCCGCTTTGACTGGACGCATCGCCCAGCCAGGAGCTCAGGAGGCATGCAATAAGCCCTTCGAGAGGGCATCGGTCGCCCTGAATTTCCCGCCGCGTGGCCTACCGTTAATTCAAACTGATCCGTTGCCGGTTTCTGAATGAAGCTTGCCACTTCCCCTCACTGCCCCGGGCACTTATCGCTTAGCGAGCCATTCAGCCCCTGCTGATCGATCGAAAATGTCAGCTCTTTCTTTCCATTCACATTCGTGATCCGGAAGACATAGATCCGGTCGTACTCATCGTTCGGCCAGTCCGGAACCTGCGACGGATCCTTCCCGTAAGCCTTGAGCATCCGCTTCGCAAATTGATTCAGATAGATATGCTCCCAGGCGAGATAGATCACCGAATTCGCGTTTTCCGGAGCCAGAATCTCCTTTCTCAGCTGGCCGACATTCTTGAAGCCGATCAGCGCATTCACCGGCATCTCCAGCTGAATCGCTATCGGCTCAATCGTCATCAGCGGGCGTACGTAGGAGTAACTCAAATTGCCGAGTTGCCCGATCCGCGTGCCCGGATCGGGAGCATAGATCCGGTCCGGCTTCCCATAGCGCGGAATCAGCACCTTCGGCAGCGCCAGCGCCCGGTTCAGTCCTCTGCAGGTCAGCTGACCCAGGCTCGTCGCGGGCTTTTCCGCATGGCGTATCGCCACGATCGTCTCCTGCGCGCGGGCATCAACGGCTCCGCCGCAGCAAATGACAAGAAGCAGACAGACCGAATTCAGGAACAACAGACGGGGTTTCACATTAAATCCTCACGACGAAGTGTCGCAGATGTTCATGCTATGTCACAGATCGGGGTGTCCCACAATCCGGTTGATTCCTTCTTAGGTGAACACGTAAACTATGTGCAGCACGTAGATCGGTGCAAGCATGAAAACCAACATTACCCTCAAGATCGAAGCAGACCTCCTCCGCGAAGCCCGCGTGATTGCCGCCGAAGAAGGCACATCGATCAGCGCCATGCTGGCTAGCCGCCTCGAACAAACCGTGCGCGAGCGCAAAGGATATCAGCAGGCTCGCAGGCGTGCCATCGCCCGTCTCCGCAAAGGTTTCGATCTGCGCTGGACGCCTCCTCGTTCGCGGGACGAGCTGCATGAGCGATAAGTGCTTCGTCGATACAAACATTCTGGTTTATGCGCACGATCTTTCCGCCGGCACAAAGCATGATCGCGCAAAACGACTCCTGGAGCAGCTTTGGGACTCAGGCCAGGGCGTACTCAGCACGCAGGTTCTTCAGGAACTCTGCATCAACCTTCGCCGCAAAGTCCGTCATCCCTTGCCGATGGATGACGTTCGCCTCCTGATCCGCGACTACTCAACATGGGAAGTCGTGATCAATTCCGCGGAATCGATTCTTCAGGCATTGGACATCGAGGTCCGCTATCGGACTTCTTTCTGGGACGCACTGATCCTTCAAGCCGCTGAGAGCTCAGGCGCATCTATCCTTTACTCAGAAGACCTCGCTACGGGACAACGCTACGGAGCGATTCAGGTTGTAAACCCGCTGTTGTAGCGCTCATCCGTACCCTCACATCTCCTTCAGCAGCTTCTTCCACCTCACCCACGCCTCGTCCCGAGCCTTGATGTTCGCGTCGTTGCCGGTGGTGCGGGTCGGATCTTCTCCTGCCCGCATGAATCCATGACCCGCGCCATCGTAAATTACCGGATCATACCTCTTGCCGAGCTTCTTCATCTCTTCGGTAATCGCCGGCACCGTCGATGAGATCCGGGCATCGTTGCCAGCATAGAATCCGTACACCGGAGCCGTGATCGCGCTCACATCCTTGGGAGGCGGCCCGTAAAACACGAACGCCGCGCTCAGATCGTGCCGGTTCGTCGCAAACCGGAACGACTGCCCGCCTCCCCAGCAGAATCCCGTGACTGCCAGCTTGCCGTTCACAGCCGGCAGCTTCTTGACATAGTCCGCGGTGGCATTCAAATCCGCCGTAATCACGTCGGGATTCAGCGCCGACACCGCCTTCACTCTGTCGTCATCGCCGGAAAACTCGCTCGATCCGCCGCCCTTCGGACCAAATCCCGAGAGCAGATCCGGCGCGATCGCCACATATCCCTCCGCCGCAATCTCATCCGTGACTTCGCGGGCCCAGTCAGTTAGACCGAATATCTCGTGGATGACCAGCACCGCCGGAGCCTTCGACTTGACCTCGGGATACACCACAAATGCATGCACGGTGCGATTGCCATATTTGATCTCCACCCACTCCTGGTGCCGGGGAGATTTCTCCAGCCGCTGCTTCGCCCAGTCCTGGGCGCAAAGGGGAAGGGCGCAACAAAGCCACGCGAGTAAAGCAAACGTTATCTTTCTCATCACGAAGATCTCACTCCTGAACTTCCTGCTCAATCTTGTATCTTGCGGCAGAGCACGGCCGTCCGCCGTCTCTGGCAGCTTACTCCACGAATCATGATCTGGGGGAGCCTTCGCCGGCTAATTTCTTGGCCGGGCAAACATCGCATTCACCTGGCGAAGAATCTTGCTAAGATCGCGTCCGGCAAAGCCCGGCGTCATTCCCTGCTTGCTCCACGTCGCCCGGTAGAGGCTCGAAATCAGGCTTTCCAGCTGCGTCGACCATCTGGGCTCTCTTTTCTTGTAGGCCGGCCAGTTTGAAACGTCCCCGTACTTTGGCAACCACACCGGCGCCGAAAGCTCAATGAATTTGTTGAAGTAGTCCGTCTCCGGAGCACCCACCCTCACGCTCGATTCAACCGAGGAGATTCGTTTGGCGATCACCGGAAACTCTTCCCGGCAATGTTGCGAGATTGCCCGTATGTGCGGGTTATATAAGGTGGACCGGTCGGCTTTCTGGTTGCGATCGATCACCTGCCCGGTCGCCGTCGGCAGCTTGCTCAGCGCCAGGCGGTCGAAGTTGGACATGCTCTTCGATAGCTCCTCGATGCGCGACTGCTGAGGATTGCCCACCTCCTCCATGTACGTCACATTGGAGCCCATCAGCGCCACCGACTCGAGCACGCCGCTCCGCATACCGATATGGCAATAGTTGTAGCCGGCCCGGTTCATGTAGTCGAACAGCGCGAACTGGCTCAACCGCGCTTCCGCCCCCACAAACTTCGGGTGCTTGTAGAGGCAGAACGGGATGTCCTCCCAGAAATTGGTGAGATCGATCATCGGGCCGCGGGAATACGTCAGCTTGTTTGTGCCGAACTTATCGCCTATGGCGACGGGAATGATCTCCGCCGGCAGATTATCGATGATTTCCTGCCATCCCTTGCGGCTCGCATCCAGCTCGGGATGCGCGCCGCCGCCTTTGCCGCTCTGCCTGATCCACAGAAACAGATACTTCTTTCCGTGAATAATCCCCCTTCGATTCAGGAACCTCTGCAACGAAAGCTCGTCGAAGTCGTGTATCTCCCACTGCTGGATCAGCGCGCGCCGTGTTCCGTTTGAATTTCTGTTGAAGTGGTATTTCACCACGGCCGTGGAGCGGCCCATGGCCTTGATGATCGAATTGCTCGAGGTCAATCCGGGAAATTTCTTGTAGAGGGTAACCAGATTCGCGCCCCTGTCCGGATGAGCTTCGTCGTGCATCGACTTGTAGAAATTTCTGCTGTTGGCAACTTTCTCTATCTGCACCCGCGGGCTCGTCATGCCTGTGGAGCGATCGCGTCCGGCGACGCGGTCCGTGTCTCGGCTGAAATCCTTCACTGACGACAGGTATAGCTGCTGCATCTTCGTAGCGTTCGATTTGTCCGAGTCGTCGTGAACGATCAGCACGTACACGTCGCTCGACAATTTCAGCGCGGCGGCCACGCCGAACATGTCGCCGCTCATGTAGCCGGCTTGAACAATAATTTCCTTCATGGATTTTGACTCCTGCGAGGCTGTGCCGGCGCCGCGATGGCTGCGGCGCGCTGTCAGATCCCGCGGCTGGAACCAGCTCAGTTGTCTTTCGATTGCTCGGTCTGGCTCTTCTCCTGCGGCTTTACCGTGTTCCGCACCACCATGATCTTGTTCAGCATATCGAACCAGAATGATGCGCCCAGCGACAGCGCACCGGCAGTGATGAGCCATCCAACAAGCGCGATTGCGGCCTTAAGCGCCATGTCTTTCGGGTATTGATGCCACAAGTCTATATATTCGCCCGGGGAGTATCGCCAGCCCACCGGCAGCATGTATTTGGTTGTCACTTGATCCACAGCCTGCACAGAGGATTCCATCCGCTTGACGAGCTGATCCGCAGTGAGTTGACCCGGTGCCAGCGGCTGGGCCGGCTGGGTGCCTGCGGTCGTTGCCGGCGGATGATCCTTCAAGTAATCTGTCGCCGCACTCACCATCCCGTCGCGGATATCCCGGTCCACCCACAGCAAGTGCGCAATGTTGATCGAGTTCACGTTGAAGACAATCGCCAGCACCAGTCCGACAATCATCAGGACTTTTTGCGTGTACCGCTTGTACCAGCCAGAGACGCGATCCATCGCGTCGTTGTACCAGTTCTCGAGATTTACCTGGAACTTCTGAAGCTTCTGATAATCCTCTTTTGCGTCGCTCTTCGCATCGATCAGCAGCGTCAGCAATGCCTCGACGGCCTTGTTATTCGCGAACTGGTTGTGGTGGCTCGCCAGAAAGTCCTCGATATTCTGAATCGCTGGCTTACCGTTGAGTTTGTCCTGATTCAGAATGTCGATCATCGCCAGCGCAAACGCCCTCGCGGGAATATACGAGGGCAGAAGCAGGGGATTCTTGACCCCCTCAAGCGCCAGCCCGGGCGCGATGCCCACCCACTTCTGCAATCTGAGGCGAAATTTTGTCCACCAGCCCAGGACGATCTTGACTTCCCGGATCACACCGGATGAGTCTCTCAACCGCAGATCCAGCTCGGGGTCGGGATAGAGCCCGCGGATCAGGCCGTGATTATAGATGTTGTCGACCAGCGTCGCAGTGCCCGGCGCAATCGAATCGCCCGAAAACAGGCTGCGCAAGCCGCGCTCAAGGTTTGCCGCGCGCGACTGCACCAGGCTGGCAAGAATTTCGTTGACACCCGACGCAACCAGGCTGAGCAGCAGGTAGATAAACACCATGCCGATCGCCACGTCGAGGATGAAGGATCCAAACATTGCGCTCCCCCGGTAATGCCTTTCCCCGGAAGGGGCCAGCATAGGCACAGGTCGGAGGCATGTCAATCCTCTTCTTGCGCCGCGCTCACAGAGCCCGCGGCTTCACGCAAAAAACACAAAGGGGAGAACGGAATCCGCCCTCCCCATATCAACGAGAAACCCTTGGCTATTTCGATTACAGCAATCCCTGCGGTTAGGGACTAATTGGCCTGCGCCTTCGGCTTCGGCAGTGGAAGCTGCTCGGCGTTGACCGGCGTCATCTCCGGGCCGTCGTAACCAGTCAGAGCTCCCATGCCCCTGAGCTGCTGCTCCTGCACTTCAAGCGGACGCTGCATCACCATCGTGACATTGGAACCCGCGGGGAAGATGATGTCGTCCCCATGCTTCATCATGGTCATCAGGAGTCCTACCGCGGCTCCAGCCCCCGCACCGATGCCGGTACCCACTCCCGGGCTACCGCCGGCATACCCCGCAAGGCCTCCGACACCCGCCCCGGTCAGCGTTGTTCCGGCAATGGTCTTCGCGTCGTCGCCCTTGTTGCTCGACTGCTGGATGAGACCTTCCTTGTCCTTCACCTCAGCTCCGTTGGTTCCCGGAACTCGATCGACAGCTCCCGGCAACGCAATCACCACGCCATTCGGGAAGGCCATCGAGACAAAGTGCATCATCAATTCGGCACGTCCTTTTACCTTGCCGCCGCGCTGCAGGCCGTCGACATAGCCTTGCACAAATACGCCGGCTGGAATCACCACTCTGCCGCCTACGATCACCGGAAAATTCGTGTGGAGATACACCGCATCGCCCGGCCTTGCCGTCTTCGTGCTGAGTGTGGATGTCAGCGTAAGAGGAATCTTCGTTCCCGCCGGAACGACAAAGATCGCCTGATTGCCAGGCGCAGGTGATGTCCCACTGGCCGCCGGCTGCGCACCGATCGGGGCAACTGGGCCGGGAGCGAGCTGCTGCGAATTCACGGGTGCAACCGGACCGGGAGGTAGTCGCTGCAAATTCGACGGTGGAACCGGGCCGGCAGTTTGCTGCGCCATGGCAGCAGCCGAGCCGGCCGCAACGGAGAAACCAAGCAGAAGAGCAGTAGCAGTGCGGATAGCCATTAATAATCTCCCATATCCCTGAGCGCCGAGCTTTGAGAAGCGCGCTTAAGCTTCGTGGAAATCGTTCGTCTCCCCTTCAGCTTTACAATCACTTGCAATTGTCCCATTTGCACCACGAACTGGCTCTGCCTCTTTTGTCGCGAGTAATCTGACGCTTTGGTACCGCAATTTTGGTTACCTTGCGCGGAGACCCACTCGCAGACGCGCTTTCACGACGCTCGCGCCAGGCTGTCGATTAGCGACTCTCTGCGCCGCTGTGCCATCCCGTCCGAGTTCGCAAGCACGCGGAGCCAGGCTGCCGTCGAGCCGATTGCCATCAAGAGGAAGACCGGCGCGGCCAGCCGCGCGTGCCCGAAATGCGCCAGGGGCAGGAACACCGCCGCGCCCACCGCCAAGATCAGCAACTGGATCAGCAGGCTGAGCAGGCCGTTTCCGGCTGCTCCCTGCTCCTGGCTCATGCGCGTGAGCGTCATACGGTAGGCCAGAGTGATCGAGAGCACGTTGCCGGCCGCGAGTTGCGCGGGCAGGGCGAAAAGCAGCCAGCAGACTGTCGCGGCCAGCATCTCTCCATTGGGCAGCCCGAAGCGAAAAACAATGATCGCGCTTACGAGCGCCAGCTCCAGCGCAAACAGCGCCATCTGCACCAGATTCTTGGCCAGCATCACTGTTCCCATCCGCGTAGGCGACGTGAAATAGAGCTGAATCCCGGGTCCTTCGCCGCCCAGGCTGTTGTAGACCAGCCTCGTAATCCCGAGAAAGCCGTACGCAACCCCGAGCGGTAATCCGTAGCGGGCAGCGAAGCCCGCGCCGGTGCCGTTGCGCCCCAGTACAAAAAGCATGATCAGCGGAGCCAGCAGACCGTAGAGCATCACTCCGCTGCGTGCAAGGTATCGCAGCTCCTTTTCGACCACAGCGCCTATCGGGCCGGCGAGATCGAAAGCCCTGCGTCCCGTCCCCGCTTCTTCCCTTTTCACGGCATGGCGCGGCGACTCGCCGAGATTCTCTCCGCGATACTGCGCGCGCAACCGGATGCCGAGCAGCGACCCCGCCGCCAGAAAATACAGCGCCAGGCCTCCCAGCGACGACGCCGCCGCTACGGGCCGCCCCTGTTTTACCTCGCTGATTACGGCCGCGGCCAGCCCCGGCGGAAGCAGCCTCTGCGCTTTTTCCGCCGTGAGCGCCGCGCGCTGCAGCTTCACGATGCTCTCCCGCGATGGCGGTCCCCGATGCCCGCTGTGGCGCCCGCTGTTTCCGTACAGCGCCGGGTTGAGCAACTGCGCTCCGAGGAGCAGAAAAAGAAAGACCATCCCCAGCACTTCCCGCGTCTTTCTCTGCGCCAGCCAGCGATCGAGCCACGCGAAGATCATCCTCGTCAGCAGCACATTGAACGCCGCAAAGAGAATCGCCGCCAGCGTGATCCACGCGATCTTACCGGGCAGCGCGCAGACCAGCCCCATCCAGATGCCCGCCAGGGCAACCCCTCCCAGGATCGACGACGTATCGAAGAGGCCGTAGACCAGATAATTCAGCACATATGAGCCAAAGCTCACCGGGAATCGCAACAGCATGCTCAGGTCGACCGGCTCCTGAAGCGCCGCGGTCATCACCGGCACAAATTGCCACATAAGCATCACCGGCCAGAAGAGCACCGGCAGCAGCCGCAGCCCGTCGTTCACAGCCATCTCGAAGGCGGCGAAGCCAAGCCCGAGTCCGATCAGGAGGCCCACTATCAGAAAGAATCCGATGCGAATAATACGCGCCGCCAGCTCGAAGCTGCCCCGCTTCGAGCGCAGCGAATTCGCCAGCATCTGCAGGCGCATACGTGCCAGAGCCGCGTACTGCGCCCTCGCCGGCGCGGAAAACATGAAAGCCCCGCGACTCACAGGCCAGCCCTCGCAGCCGTGCGCTTCATAGCCGCACTGCTTTCATAGCTGCGTCTTTTATAGCCACGACTTTCATAACCACGACAACTCCTGCGCAGGCTCGCCCGCGCCCGCGCCAACCACGTTGAGAAAAATCTCTTCCAGCGTCAGCCTTTGTTCGCCCGATTCCGATTCGCCGAGCGACGTAGCCACGCCTGCGCGCAGCTCTTCGAGCGATCCGTTCGCTACCAGCCGTCCTTTATGAATGATCGCCACATGGCTGCACAGGCGCTCAACGATCTCCAGCACATGCGAGGTGAGAAAAATCGTCGCGCCGCGATGAATCATCCCCTGCAGCATCGTCTTCAGCGTGCCTGCGGCAATCGCATCCACGCCCTCGAAGGGCTCGTCGAGAAAAAGCACCTTCGGCCCGTGAATCACAGCCGCCGCCAGCGCCAGCTTCTTCTGCATGCCGTGGGAGAAATCCGTGACGAGCTTCTTCGGTTCATTTGCCAGCTGCATGAAATCCAGCAGCTCTTCTGTCCGCCGATTCGTCGTCTCGCGATCGAGCCCGTACATCCGCCCCACAAAGCGCAGATACTCCGACGCCGTCAGCCGGCCCAGCAGCGCCATCCCCTCTGGAACCACGCCGATCTGCCGCTTCAGCTCGAGCGAGCTTGCCGTGAACTTCTCTCCAAGGATTTCGATCTGCCCGGCGGTCGGCTCCAGCAGCCCAGTGAGCATCTTGATGGTCGTCGACTTCCCCGCCCCGTTCGGTCCCAGAAATCCGAAGAACTGCCCCGGAGCGACGTTGAACGTCACATCATCGACCGCGGTGAAATCGCCGAAGCGCCGCGTCAGGCCGTGCGTGGAAATTGCCGGAGTATCCATTGATCGCAGCATAAAGGAGAGCGAGCCGAATCCAAACGGCTCGCTTCCTCTGCGCTCTGTCTTTACGCTCCGGTCTCCAGCACCACGCGGAAACGCGCCTTGCCGCTCATCATGCGCTCGAAGGCCTCGGGAGCCTTGTCCAGCGGATACTTCTCAATCAACGCCTTCACGCCGAAGAGGGTGCTGAACTTCAGCGTGTCTTCCGAATCAATCGACGTCCCCGCCGGCCATCCGACCACCGCCTGCTTCTGCAGGATCAACGGAACAGCCGGAACCTGCAGCGGTTCGCCCGGCACACCTATAATCACCAGCTTGCCCTGATGACCCAGCCCGCCGATCGACGTTGACATCGCGCCTGCCTCCGTCACCGTCGCCAGAATCGTCCGCGCGCCGCCCAATTTTTGCAATTCCGTTGCCACATCCTGCGATGTGTTGTCTATGTAATAATGCGCGCCCAGCTCATGCGCGAACTGCGCCTTGTCCGCGCCGCGCGCAATCGCCACGGTGGTGTAGCCCATCTTCGCCGCGTACTGCACCCCGAGGTGCCCCAGTCCGCCCATGCCCAGAACCGCCACCACATCCGGAGGCCGCGCCCCGCTGTTGCGCAGCGCGTTGAACATCGTGATGCCCGCGCAGAGCAGCGGGCCTGCGTCCGCGCCAGACAGCGAATCCGGCACCGCCGCCAGCGCCATCGCCGGAGCAACAACATAATCGGCATATCCGCCGTCATAGCTTATCCCCGGAATCTGCAGGATCTGGCAACAGATATGGTCGCCCCTCCGGCACGGCTCACACTTGCCGCAGTGGCCGCCATACCAGCCGATCCCGACGCGCTGTCCCTCCTTCCACTGCGTCACGCCTTCGCCGACAGCGTCCACCACGTCCCACCACTTCATGCCCCGGCACCCGCGGATACTCGATCCCCGGAAATAATCCATACATCGTCAACGTATCGCTGTGGCACACTCCGCATGCCTGCACCCTCACGCGTACCTGATTCGCTCCCGGCTCCGGAACCTCACGCGTCACCAGCTCCAGCGGACCACCCTTCTTCACCACCTGCGCATACCTGCCCGTCTTCGTCTCAGCCATGCGAATAACTCCTTAAGTTGATTGGGCTCTGAAAATTAACGCCACCTTGGCATTGTGCTCCAATATACGACCTATGTGATGGAGCCTCCCGAGCGGCGATTCATTTCAATTTATCCAGAACTCGCCCGTTCTGCGTGTTTACCCGAAATCTTCTCGCACAATTCACACTGGTTATGTCACCTTAATCAACGATGATCTGCTCTCGTCACATGCTTGCCAGCCTGTTCCTCTGCCTGCCGCTCGTGTCCGCCGCCCAATCGCCCAAGTCCGTCGCCCACGACCTAAAAGGCAAAACGGTTTTTCTGCGCGGCATGTACGCGGAAAATAACCTGACTTTCGACGCCCAGGGCAACGCAACAAGTTCCGCCACACCCGGACCCTTCGCCATCAGCGCGGTCAAAATCGAGATGGCACATTTCGGCAGCGGGATACTTCAGATTGAAGGCTTCCGCTGCGTGATCCTCAACCCAGGCGGAAACGACGATGCCGCCTCGCTCAGCCAGGTCCGCTTCCTTCTTACATCGGTGGTGAATATCGTTATCGCCGCCGATCCCTCACACCCCGACGCCCTGCAGTCGCTCGTAAACAGGATATTTGCCTTTTCGCTTGAGGACGCTCTCTCCGGCAAATCCCCCGGCGAGCGAAAATATGCGCTCTTCACTCTTCCTGCTCTCACTCGCCCAGCCGAACACATGAGAGAGATGCCTCGCGAGGAGCCCGTGTCGCCGCCCGGGTCATCAACGGCAACCGCCGAGGATTCGGAGCCAATCGGGCACCCGGGTGGAGGCGTAAGCATCCCACAGGCTACGTATCAGCCCAACCCCGAATACACCGACGAAGCTCGAAAAAAGAAGCTCAACGGCACCTGTATTCTCGGGTTTCATCGTCGATAAAGCGGGCTTTCCCATTCACATCCGCGTCGCCCGCTCGCTTGATCCCGGGCTTGATGAAAACGCCATCGCCGCCGTCAACCAGTATCGCTTCCGCCCCGCAATGTACAACGACAACCCCGTTCCAGTCGCCATCACTGTCGAAGTCAACTTCAGACTCTACTGACCTGCTTCCCTAGCCACGCGCACACCGCCTCCAAACGACGCCTCCACGCCCTCCGTCGTGTCCACATCGAGCTTCGGATAAGCAATCGGCTCGAAGCGCTCCTTCACGCGCCGGTACAACGCTACATTACGATTTCCCGCCGGATTTTCCGGATCCCTCCGGCTCAGCCGTGCCTCCGCTACTTCGTCCGAACACGTCACATGCAGAATCCGCCACTGCGCACCGGCCCGCTCCGCCGCCTGTATCACCTCATCGATCTGGGCGCGATTCGAAAACGTCCGCCCGTCGATGAATATGAACGCGCACTCGCTGATTCGATGCCCGCCTTCTGGTCAGATACGCCGCCGCTTCCAGCATCGCCCTCACGCACAGATCGTCCTGCTCCCGCGTGTAATCCGTCATCGCGCCCGGAAACAGCGCCTCGCGTACCTTGTCTTTGTCCAGGACCGTCCCGCCCAGCCGCGCCGACACTGCCCGCGCCAACGTGCTCTTCCCTGTGCCCGGCAATCCTGCCAGCATCACCCATGTAACCGTCATAATTACTTAAACAAAACCCGGGTTACTTAAACCAAACAGCGGGCTACTGAAACAGCAGCGGAGCCAGATTGCTCAGGTTGTCGCGCCACACCATCCACACGTGCATCCCTGGAGTCGCAACCGCCTTCGGCTGCATACCCTGCTCCTTCAGCCATGCGATCAGCTTCTGGTTCGGCTGGAAGAGCCCGTCCTGCTCGCCGCATGATATCCACAAAAGCTTCAGCTTTGATTGAACCTGCGCGCCCGTCTGCGGAGTGATCGCCGGAAACAGCGCCCCGAAGTTGCTGTCGCCGATGCCGCCCGCGCTGAATGCTCCGATATAGGCAAAGTCGTCCGTGTGATTCAGCCCTACGAGCAGTGTCTCCGCGCCGCCCATTGAAAGGCCTGCAATCGCGTGGTCTTCACGCTTCTCTGACAGCGGATACTCCGCCTTCACCCGCGGCATGATCTCCTGATATAGCACCCGCCCGAAGTCTCGGAAGTTGCGGGCCGTCGTCTCCGGATCGCGCCACACCGCCCATCCGCGCGTGATCATATCCATCGTGCCGTAGCCAAGCGGCATCACCACGATCATCGGCTTCGCCTTGCCCTGCGCAATCAGGTTGTCGAGAATTACATTCGCCTTGCCCATCCCAGTCCACGCGCTCGGCTCGTCGCTGTAGCCGTGCAGCAGATACAGCACCGGATACTTCTTCCCGCTCTTCGCGTCGAAACCCGGCGGCGTATACACGTAGTACTCACTGTTAATGGCCACGATATTCGAGTGGTAGAAGTGGTGATGCACCTCGCCGTGCGGAACATCTGCTGTCTCCCACGGCATCGGCGGCTGCCCCGGAACCAGAAACACACTTTCCGTTCGAAAGAAGCTCGTCTTCACCATCGTGTTATTGGGATCGATCACGCTCGTGCCGTCCACGCCATACGTATAGCTGTAATATTCAGGAGCCAGCTTCGCGACCGTCACCGTCCACGTCCCGTCCGCGCCCTTCGTCATCGCGAAAGGCTCCCGCACATTTTCGAGATGCAGCTCGACCTTCGCCGCATTGGGCATCGTCAGCCTGAAGGTCGCATCTCCCTCCGCGTCCACCTGCGGACTCTTCGCCGGCGCGGGCACCAAGGCCGTGGGCGCGGTCGATGGCTGCACCGCCCGGGCCGGTGCAGACGCCTGCTGGGCAAGCCCAGCCAAGCTGCACGCGCTCAGCATTAACGCCGCCAGAGCGAACCGGCAGACTCTCCATTTCACATTCGCATCGAAAGACTTCAACTCTATAAATCGTGACATCCTTCTCCTCATGACTTTGAAATAGCCGCGTCCCAAAGTGTACAGCGCGAAAGCATGAATCGACGCCCAAGTGGCTATGGCATCTGTGCCTTCTCACAGTTAGCATCGGACCATCCTGCGGTCGCGGCCGAAGTTCGCGGGAGTGTGCCTGAGCGCAAAGGAGTCCTGATTTGTTCACTCACTTCATATTCTGGCCATGGTTTGCCGGAGTCGTTTTTCTCGCGATGGGTTTCTACGCTGTACGGAAAGAATTTGCCGCAGCCGCCCGTCTCGATAAGATCATCGTGCTCGGCCGTGTCTTGGCCGCGTCGGCGCTGGCGACCTTCGGAGCCGAGCATTTCCTCAACGTAAAGGCCTTTTCCCCGGCGGTCCCAAACTGGTTGCCCTTTCATCCCTTCTGGATCGTCTTCGTCGGCATTGCCCTCTTTGCCGGAGCGCTCAGCCTTGCGTGGAATCGCTATACGAAGCTTTCCTCCACGCTGCTCGCCATCATGCTCTTTCTCTTCGCGCTCATGCTGCACATCCCGCGCGCCGTGGCCAACCCACACGACCGCTTCGCCTGGGCGGTGGCCCTGCGCGAGCCGGCTTTTGCTGGAGGCTTCCTCGCCTTTGCGGGATCTCTGGCCCCGCGTTCAAGAATCCTCATTCTCATCGGGCGCATCGCCATGGCCGTTGCCTTCCTCTTCTTCGCCGTCATGCATATCCTGTATCCGCAGAATGCCCCCGGCGTGCCGCTCGCAAAGCTCACCCCCGCATGGATGCCCTGGCCTCACGTTCTCGCCACCATCACCGCGCTCTTCCTGCTGGCCGCCGGAGTCGCCATCATCGTCAACCGCTACGCGCGCACCGCCGCTGCATGGCTCGGCATGTGGATGATCTACCTGACTCTGGTTGTCTATCTGCCGATTTTTCTGCAGGCCTCGGGCGGCGAGCAACTCATCGAAGGCGTCAACTACATCTTCGACACATTGCTCTTCGCCGGAACCATCCTGCTTCTCGCGTCGGCGATGCCCGCGGAACGCGCCTCTCTTCGCGCGCTTGAAAACCGCGCGAAAAGCCATGTTATGACGTAGCATTGGTGTAAAAGCAGAGGAGAAGATGCTCACAGAAGCCACCGTCAGACAATTTGCCGACGATTGGATCTGCGCCTGGAATTCGCACGACCTCGACGCCATCCTGTCTCACTATGCGCCGGAGATCGTCCTGACCTCGCCCGTTGCCGCGCGGCTGCTGAACGATCCCTCCGGAGCCGTCACTGGCCAGGCGGCGTTGCGCAGCTACTTCTCGCGAGGACTCGAAGCTTACCCGAACCTCGCCTTCGAACTCCTCGACGTGTTGTGGGGCCTCTCAAGCGTCATTCTTTATTACAAGAATCAAAACGCCACGAAGACCGCCGAGTTCATGGAACTCAATGCTGACCTCAAGGTCACGAGAGTCGTCGCCAACTACAGCGCATGACCCCGGTCTCCTGATTTCTGTTCCCTGATCTCCGTTCTCTGATCTCTGGGCTACTCCACTCTCAGCGCCTGTGCCGGGTCCGTCGATGCCGCCCGCCGCGCCGGAATCAGCCCCGCCAGGCAAGCAGCAATCGCCAGCGTGAAAATCGCGATCAGCATCACGCTCGTGTCCACGCCCTGTATCTCGTAAAGCTGCGACTTGACGTAGCGCACGCACAGCAGTGCCGTCGGAATCCCGATCGCCAGTCCCAGAATCACCTGAATCAGCGCGCCCCGCATCACCATCGCAATCACTCTACCGCGCTCGGCGCCCAGCGCCATGCGAATGCCGATCTCGCCCGTCCGCCGCGCGACGGTATATGCCGTGACGCCATAGAGCCCGATCGTCGCCAGCAGCAGCGCCAACCCGCCAAAGAGCATCGTCAGCCGCGCCACCAGCCGCTCGTCATTAAAAATGGCGGCAATCTGTTCATCAAATGTCTGGAACTTCACCACCGTCATATTCGGATTAATGCTCGAAAGCGTCTGTCTCGCCAGTGACTCTATATCGTTCATCGGGTGCGAAGTCTCAACCACAATCGCCCCCGCATACAGCGACTGGTCCTTCTCGATGGGATCCTTGTCGCTTGCCGCCCGCTGCATCAGCGGCAGAAAATACATCGTGTGGTCCTTCCATCGCGGAGTCGTATAGGTCGTGTTCTCTACCACGCCGACAATCTCAAAATCTCCTGCCGAAGCCGGCGAGCCGTCGCCGAAGTGTTGGCCGATGGGGTTTTCGCCAGGCTTGTAAAACTTCTTCACGAACTCCTGGTTCACCACCGCAACGGACGGAGCGCCCGGTGCGTCCTTTTCCTCAATGCCGCGCCCTATCACCACGCGCGTCCCCACAGAATCGAAATACTCTGGACTCACTCTCACCACCGAGGCGCCGGCGTGCGGATCGGGTTTTCCCAGCAACACGACACCGGTACCCCAGTTGTTGTCCTCCATTGCCGTATAGGAACTGATGCCCACCTTCACGACGGCGGGGATCGCGTGGAAGCGCTCCACCATCAGGCGGTAGAGCGCCTCAAGCTGCGTCTGCGAATACCCAGCTGCCTGCGGATTGAAATGCACGATATAGCGGTTCTTCGCATCCAGCTTCATGTCCGTGTTTTCGAGCTTGCTCAGGCTCTGCGTAAAGAGCCCCGCGCCCACCAGCAGCACCAGAGAAAGCCCCGCCTGCAGCACTACTAGCCCACGCTGCAGCAGTGATGCTCCCGCGGCCGTTGTCCGCGCTCCGCTGCGGAGCGCTTCAGCCGGATCGGCCTGCGCCGCGATCCACGCAGGCGCCACCCCAAAGAGCACGCCCGTCACCAACGACAGTCCGAGCGCAAAGCCCAGCACCGGCAGCGAAGGACTCGCCTCAATTGGCACACTCTGCGCTCCGGGAAATGCCAGCGCCAGCAGCATCCGCGTTCCCGCATACGCGACGATCAGCCCGGCAATCCCGCTCAGCACCGCCAGCACCAGGCTCTCCGTCAGCAATTGACGGACGATTCTTCCCCGCCCCGCACCCAGAGCCGTTCGCACCGACATTTCTGCCTTGCGTGCCATGCCGCGCGCCAGCAGCAGATTCGCAATGTTCGCGCAGGCGATCAGCAACACCAGCCCGGAGATCGTCATCAGCATCTTGAGGTTCGAGGCGTATTCCTCCTGCAGGGCCTGGATACCGCCCCCGCCCGGCGTCAGGACCACGTGCACCTTCGGAATCTGGGCCTTGCCTGCTTCTTTGGAAAAGGAGTCCGTCTGCGCGAAGGACTGCCGGACAAGCCCGCTGATTTTCTGCTGAAGCGCCTTGAGATTCGTCCCCGGCTTGACCCGGCCCACCATGTACAACCACCGCGCGTTGGGGTCATGTACATAAGGCGTATTCGCCAGCACCGGCATTGCCTCAATCGGCAGGTAAAAATCCGGAGGCGTGCTCGTCAGCCGGTCGCCGTAAAATCCCGCCGGAGCGATCCCGGCCACCATCACCGGCTTCGTGTTCACCCAGAAAGTGCCGCCCACCACCGACGGATCGCTCGCATAATCGCGCCGCCATGTCTCATGGCTCATCACCGCCACAATCGGCGCGCCTTCAACGTCGTCAGCGTCTGTCAGCAGACGGCCTGCCTGCGCCCGCAGCCCGAATGTCTTGAAGTAATTCCCGGAGACAAACTCACCCATCACTGACCGTGCACCCGCCTGGTCGCCGTCGCGCCGCACCGTCACCGGACGATACCCGAAGCCGGCTTGCATCGCCGCCAGTTCCTCAAACTCCGGAACATTCTTCCTCAGCAGCTGCCATGTCGCCGTCGGGAAATAGCTGTAATTTCCCTCGTCATCGCGGTCGCTCTGTACTCCTGAGCCCACACAGCAATCGTTGTGGTTGCCGATGCGCACCAGCGTACTGGGATTGGCCACGGGCAGGTTCCTCATCAGCACCGCATTCACAAGCGTGAAGATCGCCGCATTCGCCCCAATCCCCAGCGCCAGCGTCAGCACCGCCGTCGCCGTAAACCCCGGAGTCTTCCGCAATTGCCGCAGCGCGTACCGCACATCCTGAATGAGTGTCGTGAGCATTTCTCTCTCCTGAGCCGTCGGGCAGACCGCTCTCTCAACGTCACGGCACGTCACAGTCCAAACATCACGCGGGCTAAGTCACTCATTTTCGGTTCCCTGATAGCAGCTCACCTGACCGTCATCTGTCCACTCGCGCTCTTCGCCGTCCGAAAAGGGACAATGACCAGATCCTGTCCACTGGTATGGACGCCGGCCACTTTTGCAGCACGAAGTGGATATGTCGCCCCCATACGCCTGCGGCGTATTTTCTAGCTATGTTGGACTTCGCTCCCCCATCCACCGCCCCGTCTCGTTCCCGATCTCGACTCTCCCTGGCGCGTCTCTGCTGCACCATCATCCTCATCATCCACTTCATCGCCATCATCTTGATCTGCGCCATTCCCGGCCGCGCCGCGCGACAGGACAAGCCCATGTCCGCCATGCCCGGAATGAACTCTGCCAACGCTACGGTCGGCGACCCCAGCCGCCCCTGCGACGACATGGGCAGCAGTGTAATGAGCATGAGTGTCATGGGCCAAAGCATGGCCGCCATGACCAATCACATGTGCATCACGCCGCTGCGTCCCATGCAGCCTGATGACGAAGAGAAGGTCAAAGCCCTCATCAACCAGATCAAGGCCGCCATCGAGAAGTACAAGGACTACAAAAAGGCGTTGGCTGACGGATACGTCATCGGGAACCCCAAAGTCGATCAGCGCCAGTACCACTTCACGAACAATGCAAATGTCCGTTTGGCCGACACCCAGTTCGACCCGACCAGGCCGTCCTCACTGCTCTACTATCACACTCCCACCGAGCGCTACCGGCTCGAAGGCGTCATGTTCACCGACAGCACCAGCGCTACGGAGGACGAGCTCAACCAGCGCATCCCGCTCAGCATCGCCCGCTGGCATGAGCACACCAATTTTTGTGCCGCCCCGGCCAACAAGGTCTACGAATACCATGGCGAAAACCCCAAATTCGGCATGTTCGGCTCTATCCATACAGCCGAGGCCTGCAAGGCCGAGGGCGGCACCTTTTTCCCCATCATATTCAGCTGGATGATCCATGTCTTTCCCTACGAAACCGACATGAAAGACGTCTTCTCCATGAACGACGACGCGCCTCACGTGCACTGAGCAGGGCACGCCCGCGGCGGAACATCACTCCTTAAGATCCACAAACGTGGACACCAGCAGCCGTTGAATGACAGCAAAAATCATCCCGGTGGAAACGCCGAACATTAGACACCCATCCGCTGCCTCCAACGGCCCCAGCAATTTCCACGACGGCGACATAATAATGTCGCCGTACCCCAGTGTGCTGTAGTTGACCGCCGAGTGATAGAAGGCAACGCCGCCCTCCTGAAATTCTCCGCACATCATGAACACCCATGCCCACACGGCGATCTCAAGCAGGTGCGCGATAAACGCGAACGCTGTCACCAGCAAAACGATGCCAACATGGTTGATGTAGCTTCCCGTGCGGCCCAGCTTTCTTTCATGTCGAACGAAGCTCACCGTCGCCGTAACAGCTAGCGCATGGATCAGGATGGTGAGCACCACCGCGCACGCGCCTACGGCCAGCGGAATCAATACCCGTACATGCTGAATCTGCGTCATACTTCCCGCACAGGCACGCGCCTCCTCCATAAAAATAGTTGGTCGCCCCTCTACCTGTCATGCTATCCTCGCTTCGTCGTTCCCCTCTGGAATCCACCGAAACGGGCCTTTTTTGGCAACCATTAATGGCTAGCCGGGTTCCCTGGACAGCAAGCTGATGTCCGCGATGGAAGAGGATAACTCCTCCCGAACTTCGCCCACCTCCTGATCCTGCTGCCGGGCGGAGCTCCCTTAAAGGGGATCGGAACCCGAAGCGGCTTAAGGCGAGGGTGTTATGCGGCGCGTGGTTTGTTTCGCACTGGCGGCGGCTTTGGCCGGCTCTTCGTGGGCGCATGGCCAGGACGCCAGGGCCGAGATCGAACAGAAGCTGAATTCCCAGTTTGCTCTGACCAAGATCACGGCGGATGACTCCGACATCGTCACCCCCGGCTCCGTTCTCGTTCTACAGAAGGACGGTCTGGTGATGTACCCGGTCCAGTTGAAGGTTGCCCCGGTCTACACCTACAAAGACGGCAGATTCTCCATGGGCTTCGGGGCGTCTCTCTCGGCGGATATCGCCTTGGGAGCAGAACAGCAGGGATTAAACCACTCGAACGTGCCACAGCGTAAGTTCGTGGCAGGCGAGAAGTTCTGGATCGTAGGGGCCTTCGTCAAAGACGACGGCGTCTATCTCACCGTTTACAGCGACCCCTATCAGGACAACATCCGCTACATGGGGCAAATCAAACTCCCGTTCAACAAGAAAGTGGTCCCGCCGGCCGATGACGTGATGAGAACCATCGCGGAAGTCGTAACCGTCGAGCCTGGGAACAATCCCGGGAACAATACAGCGCAAAACCCGCCGCCCCAACCCCCGCCCCCACCGCCGGCTCAGTCCAGTCTCAAGCCAATCCCGCCCCCGCCACCCCCTCCGGACGCACCGCCCCCGGCTCCGAAAACAATTTCCCTGGGCCAGACGAAGGATGAGGTTGTAGCGATCATGGGTCAGCCACAAAAGGTCGCCAATCTCGGCACAAAAGAGATCGATTACTACCCGGATATGAAAGTGACCTTCGTTAAAGGCAAAGTCACCGACGTGCAGTAACGGGGAGGCGGCCCCCGCCACCATCCTGAAGAACAGGAGAAAGTATGCAACTGATTCGCGCTTCGAAGGCAAAATTCCTCGGTTCGGCAATTGTTGCGATTGCGATGCTCAGTTCGGCCAGTCTGCTGGCCCAGAAGAAATCCTCGAGCAGCCCACCGCCCAGAGTCTCCGCACCGGCGGCCAGGCCTTCTGCGCCGGCATCCAGACCCTCAGGCGGGTCAGGTTCCACCTACAATCATGGATCCAATGCGGGAGGTACCGGAAGCAGTTATCACGGTCCCACAGCCAACGGCTCACATTATTCCGGACCTACCGCTAACGGCTCTCATGCGGGGCCGACTGCCAACGGAACACACACTGGTCCCACCACCGTCAACTCCACAGGCCACACCGGCCCGACAGCCAATAATGCGCACGTCACTCCGCCTAACGAGCACGTAGCCACGACCCACCCAACGAGCTATCACCAACCGATTGGAAGCCACCAGGCTCAGTTGAAGAACGGCAGCAACTTGCAAAAGCGCGCCGACGGCAGAGTTAGCGATGTGCACGACACGAAGCGCGGCATGGATATCCACCATGGCCTGAATGGAAGCACGCGCGTATCGGCAGTGCGCTCCGACGGCTCCCGCGTTGTCGCCGAGCGTGGACGCCCGGGATACGTTGAGCGCGGCTTCAAATACAACGGCCACGATTACTCGCGGCGCTCCTACTACTACCATGGGCGGCAATATAACCGCTATTACCGCGGGTATTACTACCATGGCGCCTATGTGCGCGTGTATGCGCCCGCCTACTATTACCCGCCTGCCTTTTACGGATGGGCCTATAACCCATGGTCTGCGCCTGTCTATTACCCATGGGGATGGGCGGGCAGTCCCTGGTACGGCTATTACGGCTACTATTTCGCGCCTTATCCCGTTTACCCGTCTGCTTCTCTCTGGCTGACCGATTACATCGTCTCGACCGATCTGGCCGCCCAATATCAAGCCCAGCAGGACGCGCAGACTCAGCAGATGGTCCAGCAGGAGGGTTCCGAGGGAGCCGCGCCGCTTACTCCCGAAGTCAAGCAGATGATCGCCAACGAGGTAAAGAATCAGATCGCCCTAGAAAACGCCGAAGCGCAGCAGAATGCCCAGAACCAGGAGCCGGATCCGGAATCCAGCGGCATCAGCAGAATGTTGAGCGATGGCCAGCCTCACGTCTTCCTCACCCAAGGCTCGCTCGATGTAGTCGACACGGCCGGGGCGGAATGCCAGATCAGCGACAGTGACGCGCTGGAGCTGACTGCGCCGCCTCCCGCTGACGCGACCGCGGTCAATCTGCAGGTGCTCTCCAGCAAGGGCGGCAAGGAGTGCCGTAAGGCGGACACGGTCACCGTTCAGGTCAGCGATCTCCAGGATATGCAGAACCACATGAGAGAGAGCATCGACCAGGGCCTGCAGGAGCTGCAGACTAGCCAGGGCAAGAATGGCCTGCCCGTGGTGCCTTCATCCGCCTCGTCTTCGCCGGTGCAGGTCGCCATGGTCAGGGATGCTCCCCCGCCCGAGTCGAACGGCGCTTCCGTGATCCAGCAACAGCTGGCCGTGTCCAGCCAATCGGAAAACGACGTCGTCGCTCAAGCTCAGCAGGAGGTTTCTGGACCCATGCCTTCTCCGGATCCCTCCTATGGCTCGACCGCGCCACCGGTGACCATCGTGCTCGGTCAAACCATCGCTCAGGTAACTGCAAATCTCGGCCCCCCCGTCAAGGAGGCCGATCTCGGCGCCAAGAAGATTTATACCTACAAAGACATGAAAGTCGTCTTCGTAAACGGCAAGGTTACAGACGTGCAGTAATAGCAGCGGCGCCATTTAGGCTCGCTTTGGCTGGAATGGGCTATATCGGTTCCCCATCCTTTTCCGCTCTTTGCGGAAAGGGTGGGAGGCGCACTCCACTAACTTCGGTCAAGTCCAACGTGCCCGGTGCCCCATTCGATCGCTTGCTCGCGTGAGCAGGCAACGCTTTTCAGATCGCAAAATGGAACAACCCATACCAGATCACGAACACGAGAAGGCTTAGTCCTGACGCGAGGGCGCCGAGGAAAGCCTTGGCGCTCAGGGCGTGGCTTTCAAGAGCAGCCGTGCCGACGATGAGCGAAATTGGCAAATAGAGTACGGAGGAGGTGATCAACCCGGGGGAATAGCGATCGAATTTTGCAGTCGTCAGAACGTGAAACAGTGCGTCCCAGAAAATGTTGCCGCTCGACCAGGCGATGAGAAGGAAAGCAGCCAGTCGCGAACCGGACTTGCTGACCCAAATGGTGAGACCCACCATAATCGCAAGAAAAGCGGCGTTGTTGAGTGCGAAGGCAAGATTGTTGAACGACCCGCCGAGCACGTGCGTAACCCAGGCTGGAAAGCCGCCTCGATATTCCTCCACGATGTGGAGCGCGAACGCGGACGGCATGAGCCAGATCAGGCGTCGAAAGGGTTGCCCCCAGAAGGTGTAAGTGCTCATCTCCTCTTAGCAACTCCCTGAGAGTTTACGTTGCATAACGCGATTGTTGTGAGCAATCCTTTTCTCGATGAGCGAGAAATCGCCGAAGCGCATGGCCACGCACCCTACCGCCTTGACTGAGGGATTCGGCCGAGGCGTGAATCATGCCGCAGCAGCAGATCACATGCATGGAGGGCCTCCGCCTCAAAGCCGGGACTGTCACTTGGAATGAGAAGCCAATGACGAATTTTGTCACCCAGCACGCCGATAGAACGGATCGAAGGGAATTCCCGGCGGAGATCTGGGTCCGCGGGGTTGGCGCTCTCCGAGAGAACCAGCCAGACACCGTTGTCCCTGGGAGATTTCTTGTGCTCTCGCAGCATGCAGACGATCCGGTCGCCCAGGTAGACCGCGAAACCGGAAAACATCCGGCGTACCTCGGGATTCAAGGGGGCAAGCGCTTCCAGGACAAATGCGTGCGGAGGCTTCTGTTTGAGTTTGGCAGGGAAAGGCATGGCCTGTTGAGAATGGACAATAACAGATTTTGCCGGATGCCCCACAGCCTTCCCTGAGCCTGCCGAAGGGTCCGGATTCTCAGCCGTGGGAGAGAGCAAGCTTTAGCACACACTATCGCCGGATACGGCCGCCAGCCGTTACCTTGCGCGCGACTCACATTCTGCTTATGCTGGCCTCCTCACTCTATGCCGGAGGTGGAACGTGTCGAGCCTGGAAAAGCTCTATCAATCGCCCCTCCAAACGGCCAGGGAATTTGCCGTAGTCGTCTCCGGCGCCATCGCCGACGTCCGCCAGAAGCCCCCTGGCAACCCTCAGGATCTGACTTTTATGCAGATCCGTGCCAGTACGCCTGTCTACGCCAAATGCAAAGCCGAGGCTGGATGCCTGGAGATTGAAGCCGTCAATCTCGGCGCCGGCAATACACAAATCTATTTCCTTCCCTGGTCGAAAACGTCCATCTACCGGATCCGGCCAAAAGCCGGAAACACGCCGGGATTGAATGGAAATCTCTTTTTCACTCCCAACCTCGACGGTTGCATGGTCACGGTTGAAGGCACTCCGGAAAATCCCACCGTTTATCACGCGAATGCGGCCGATGCGCCGTTCACTCCTGACGAGCAGGATGTCCTCGATAAAGCGATGGGCAAAAGCAACGAAGGCATTATCGAAAACGTCTTCAAGATCGAAAAAATGAAGACCGGCCAGGCGGCCTTCAGCGCGATTCCGCCCAAGAATCAGCCGCCGCCTGTGCTAAACCCTCCGGATAAGGCTCACTTCCACATGTTTGAATATGACCGCGGCTCCAAGACAAAGTTCACTCCGAATGCATTCAAACTTCAGGACATGACCCAGAAACTCCACTACGGCACGGTATTCGGAGTGCGTAAGAATGGCGCGTGGACCTTCTATAAGCAGTCGTATCGGATCGTCAGAAAGAAATGGTATGTGCAGGATAAGGGCTTCTTTGGGTTGAGCAAACCTCAACTTGTAGAGCGCGAAACCTGTAAATACAACGTAGCGAGCACTTGGGTTTGGCAAACCTCAGCTGGTAGAACGCGAAGCCTGTAAATACAACGTGGCGAGCATCCGGCAGTTCTGGCCCTGAGCTTTACCGGCGCAAAGCGCCGCACCTGACTGCCGTAGGTCCGGGGTCCCCACGGACAGGTCTTCGTACCCGGAGTGGAAGACTTGAGCGCAGTTGCAGGCGGAGCGAGCGCCACTCATTGATCATCGCAGGTGCGTTTTTCGATACTAATCAGCCTTTCGGCCCGCAAATTGTTCTCAAAGAGTGCTAGGCCTGTTCTCAGCAATTGACCGGCGGCGTGGCGAGCCGTAGCCCCGATAATCATTGACGATTGACCGGGCGAAGGTATGCGTGTCATTATCGAACTTCGATACTGCTGCAACCGGCAAATGTTCCGGAGGCTATTTTCGGTGATACGCCATCTTCTCTTCCGGCCCTCCGTCGCGACGAAGAGGCGATGTCCCTGGCAGGTGGACAGGGCGGCAGAACGCGTCCCGAACAAAATGCCCCTCCGGTCCATTCGCGGCCCTGTAACGTCCCGATCACTACTCGCCCATGCTCCAAGTCACGTCAACCTATTTCGCCCATCGTTGTCCCAGCGTGTCCGATGAGGATTTCCATGAAGTTCCCAATCCTGGTCCTATTGCTCTTCGCGGTGCTGACAGGTCCTCGACTATGGGCGCAGGGACCTCCCTATCAGACCGACGACCCGGTCCCGGTCGACCTTCATCACTACGAGTTCTATATCTTCGGCAGTGCTGACGGCACTCCGGTGGAGATGGACTCAATGGGCCCGGCGTTCGAATTCAACTGGGGCGCCGTTCAAAGGGTCCAACTTCACGCGATCCTTCCCTGGGGCGTCGCCGCTCCTTCCAATAACCTGGTGTACCTGCCTGCCGGAACCGGCCCAACCGAGTTTGGTCTTACCGACATGGAGCTTGGCGCGAAGATCGCATACATCAAAGAGAGGAAGTATATTCCCCAAATTGGCACCTTCACGATGTTCGAGATACCGACCGGAAGCTACACCAAAGGACTAGGCGTCGGAAAGGTATGGTACAAGCTTCCCCTATGGCTGCAAAAGAACTTTGGCAAATGGCTGCTCGACGGAGGCGCCGGTGAAACGCTGGTGCCGCAGACCCAATATCGAAATTTTCCTTACGGCGGGTTCCTGCTGAAATACAGCTTCGGTGAGAGGCTTGAGTTGGGTGGCGAAGTGTTTGCTCACGGCAAGGAAGGCCTTGCCACGCCGCAGACCCAAGCTTCCACGCTGATCGATATCGGTGGCTACTACCACTTCAAGCACAACCCCAACGAGCAGTTCCTGTTCTGCTACGGACATTCTGTGGCTGGCCAGACGGAGAATTACGCTTATGTGGGCATGTACTGGACCTGGGGAAAAGACGCAAAACAAACAGCGGTCGGCAACGGATTCCTGCGTGATGCTTTCAATCGCCGCGGATTTGAGTAGCGGCAGGCGGGGCCAACGCCGCAGAGAAGGATCCATGGAAATCACAACACGCGGTCTTTGGACCATGATTCACGGAATGGGGTTTGGTGCGCTTTATCTGCTCGCTTGTTCCGGCGCGATCGTCGAACTTTGGCGCCGGTACTCACCCTCTGCAGCAGCGCCCGTCAGCGCGAGGGATGAAGTTTTCATGCGTATCTATTTGATCACCATGGCTGCGCTTGCCTGGCTTGCAGTGCTCACCGGCACGTTCGTCATCTACCCGTGGTATCGCGCCGCCGCGCCCCCGGGGACGGTCGACCTGGCCGGCTACCCGCAGCGGCTTCTTATGTCCAGTCCCTCGACGATCGCATGGCACTCCATTGGCATGGAGTGGAAGGAGCATATCGCCTGGCTGGCGCCCATCTCGATTACCATGGCCTCCGCCGTGTTCATCAGGTACGGTCGCGGAATCAGGAACCACCCTCAGCTCCGCAATGCCGTTCTGTGTATCGTCATGGTCTCGTTCCTTGCAGCCGGCATCGCCGGTTTCTTTGGCGCGATGCTCAATAAGAACGCGCCTGTCAGGGGCGGCCGTATCATTCATATCGTGGAGGGAAAATAGCGATGCCTGCGGAAGACGCTGTTTCTGCTGAAGCTGTACCGAACGGTTCCGGTGCCGCCGCTATTCTTGCAGCAGGCCTCGGAGTGTTTGCACTAGCCGTCTTCGCCATCGCAGCGGATCATATCGCATGGCTCCAAAACCTGATGGTCTTCTACAAGCCCACCGGCCCTCTTTCGGGAGTGACTACAGTCCGCGATTGTGGTGTGGCTCGCGGTCTGGGCCATTCTGGAGGGCTTGTGGAGGAACAGGAATGTGGTCCTCGGGCGCATCGCCGCGGCAGCTCTGACGCTGCTTTTTCTCAGCCTGCTGCTGACCTTTCCTCCGCTGGCTGATCTGTTTTAGACACCCGAATGCACCACCCGCGTGTGCTGCCGAAAGGTGCCGAATCTCACGTTGAAATTGCAGTGAATAAGAACCTCGTAGGATGGTCTTAAGACCGTTATGGCAAGAGACCCCTATGAAAAAGAAGGAATCCACGCACAATCAGGAGCTCTATATCGGGCTTGTCCGTTTGCACGTCCTCCATCACGGAGCCGAAGAGCCCATCTTCGGCCTCGGAATGATTCAGGAACTAGGCCGGCATGGCTATCGGCTTGGACCGGGAACCATCTACCCTTTGCTACACGGAATGGAGCGGAGGGGGTGGCTTAGATCACAGAAACGGCTGGTGAAGGGCCACACGAGGAAGGTCTATACCGCGACCCCTGCCGGCCGTGAGGCGCTCGCCCAGGCCCGGGAGCAGGTTCGCGAGCTGTTTAAAGAAATGTGTGAAAGCAGTTAGCGCTCGACTATGAACTCTTCCGGCAAACTTGCAAGTCTCAATTAATCATTATCGCCAACGCACTCATTGAAGTCGATAGGTCATCAAAAGTCGGCAAGTGTTTACTGATCAGATAAGTCGGAAGCCAATCTGTCAGCCCCTCACGCCGGCTGCCACAACTCCACGCGATTCCCTTCCGGATCGGTGAACCAGCCGAAGCTGCCGTACTCTTCTTTTTGTCTTTTTGGATCGACATCGGCTCCGGCGGCGATCAGCCCATCGAGCAGCGCATCCAGATCGTCGACCTGAAAATTCAGCATCGCTGGCTGGCTCACCGGAAAGTAGTCCGACCCGCGCTTAAAGAATGACACCACCACTGGGCCTCGCTGCTCCGCCGCCTCGAACATGAAGCAGCCGCTCTGCAGCGTCAGCCCCAGATGCTTCTCGTACCACGCATATAGCGCTTTCGGGTCGTCCGCCCGCAGAAACGCCCCTCCAATCCCTGTCACCTTAGCCATCTACGCTCTCCTAAGCCGATCTCAATTCCCTGCTTTTGCTGTGGCCGAGAATACCATCCGATCGGGTAAAATAGTATTAGAAGGTAGTGAGCCCGGACGCATGGCGGCCGGGCTTTTTTGATTTCCCAAAGCGGGATCGATCTCGGGTCCGGGAAGGTTCTCTGGTTCTCCTTAAGATCGTTTCTTATCAGCAATATACTCGTAACCGTATCATTTTAGAGAAGATATCGCCACCTATTGGTTAACTTCAATAAGATGAGCAAGATAGCAAAAGAGGAGGGAGGGGGGTGACCACCCATCCCATCCCGTAACAGCAAAGCGCAATCAGCTCAACGCTAAGCTCGACGCTGCTCAGGCCTGCTTGGCCTCAAGCTCCGCCCAGCGGGAATAGAGCGAGTCCACTTCTTCCTGCGCCTTCTCCTGCCCGGCAAGCGCCTCGACCAGCCGCGCCGCATCCGTCGCCACCGCCGGGTCCTCGACAAGGGCCCGCGCCGCCGCCAGCCGCTCTTCGGCCTCGGCAATCCGCTCCTCGATGGCGGCCCACTCCCGGGCCTCCAGGTACGACAGCTTCTTTTTTGAGCCGGAACTCGGCGTCGTGGGAGCTTCTGGAACACGTTCAGCCGTTCGCGCTGACTTCTGCGCCAGTTCCCTTTCGGCGATCCACGCTTCCCACTGCGAGTAATCGGCAAAGCTTGCCGCGCTGCCCTGCCCATCGAGCCCGACGACGATGTTGGCGATGCGATCGAGCATGTAGCGATCATGCGTGACCAGCACCAGCGATCCCGGATACTCGAGCAGCGCCTCTTCCAGGATCTCGAGCGTAGGAATGTCGAGATCGTTGGTGGGCTCGTCGAGCAGTAGAACATCGGCCGGTTGCAGCATGAGCTGCGCGATCAGCACCCGCGCCCGCTCCCCTCCCGACAGCCGCGACACCGGCTGATTCAGCTGCTCGCCGGTGAAGAGGAACCGCGCCGCCCACGACGCAACATGGATGACTCGATCCTGGTAGACGACCGAGTCGCTGTCAGGAGCAAGGGCGCGGCGGAGGGTCTGGTCGCCGTCAAGCTGCCGGTTCTGCTCGAAGTAGGTAATGCGCAGCTGATTGGCGCGCTTGATGGCGCCAGATGCAGGGTCAACCTCGCCGGTCAGCAGCCGCAACAGAGTGGTCTTGCCGCTGCCGTTGGGTCCGACTAACCCTACGCGCATACCGGCAGTGAGGTGGAAGTTCAGCCGGTCGAAGAGGGTGCGGCCGTCGACGGAGTAGGTCAGGTCCTCAAGCTCAATGAGCCGCTTGGTCTGCCTTCCGGTCGCGCTGAAGTCGATACCGGCTGTGGTCGTGCGGCTGCGCCCGCTGATATCCGCCAGCTCGGCAATGAGCCGGTTGGCATTGTCGATCCGTGCCTTGGCCTTCGTAGCACGCGCCTTGGGACCGCGTCGCAGCCATTCCTTCTCGACGCGCACGCGGTTCTCGAGTGCCTCCTGATGCCTCGCCTGAGCGTGAAGGAATTCCTCCTTCGCATCGAGAAACTGGCTGTAATTGCCGGCGGAGCGAAGCATGCCGGTGGGGTAGGCGCGGTTGAGCTCAGCCATCTGCGTCGCGACATTTTCGAGAAAGTAGCGGTCGTGGCTGATGACGACCGCCGCGAAAGACTCGTTCCGGAGCAGATCTTCCAGCCACTCGATGCCGGCCAGGTCGAGATGGTTCGTCGGCTCGTCGAGCAGCAGTAGATCCGGCTTTTGTACAAGAGCCTCGGCGACAGCGAGGCGTTTGCGCCAGCCACCGGAGAATGTATCCGCCACGGTTCCAAAATCGGTGAAGCCGGCAACGCCAAGTGTTGAGCGCAGACGCGATTCCCAGTCTGCCTCAGGTGTTTTGGCACGCCTGAGCGCGGCTTCGATGATCTGCCGAACCGTGGCCTGCGGCGGAAACTGCGAGTCCTGCTCGACATGCGCCATGCGAAGGTTCTTACGCGGCGTAATCTCACCGGAATCGGGCTCGACCTCGCCGGCGAGCATCTTGAGCAGCGTGGATTTGCCGCTGCCGTTGGGACCGATCAGTCCGATTCGATCGCCATCGCTGACGGTAAAGGAGACCTCGCGAAAGAGGTTCGTCGCACCGAAGATCTTGGTCACTGATTGCGCGTTGAGCAGGAGAGACAATATCTCTCCCGCTATCGCGCCGCGCTGGTGGCGCTCAGATATTCCTCATAGGGCCCCTTGAAGTCATCGATGGTTCCGTTGTCGAAGTGCCAGATGCGTGTGGCGACTTCGTCGATCAGATCGTAATCGTGGGTGACGAGCAGGACGGTGCCTTCGTAGCGCTGCAGCGCGATGTTAAGCGCGTTGATGGATTCAAGATCGAGGTGATTCGTAGGCTCGTCGAAGATCAGAACGTTGGGCTTCTGCAGCATCAGCTTGCAGAAGAGCAGGCGCGCGGCCTCGCCACCGGAAAGCGCCGCCGTTGGCTTGAGCCCTTCTTCACCACGAAAGAGCATCTGGCCGAGAATGCCGCGGATCTCCTCCTTGGTGACCTTTGGATCCCACTGGTGCAGCCAGTCTGCGACGGTGAGGCCATGCTCGATGATGCCGGTGTGATCCTGCGGGAAGTAGCCAATCTGCGCTTCGTGTCCCCACTTGATGTTCCCGGCTTCTATCGTAAAGTCCTTCTCGGCGAGATCGGGCGAGTTTGAGAGCAGTGACTTGACCAGAGTGGTCTTGCCCTGGGCGTTGCGGCCCATCAGGGCGACCTTCTCACCGCGCATCACGTTGGCGGCGAAGCCGTCAATGACGGTCAGGTCTCCGTAGCTCTTGCGAATACCCTCGAACTCGAGCGCGGTCTTTCCTGACGGTCTGAGCATGTCGAACCGGATATAGGGGCGCTGGATATTGGAGCGCGCAAGTTCGGTCGTCTGCAGCCGCTCCACTTCCTTCTTGCGACTGGTGACCTGACTCGACCGTGTGCCGGCGGCGAAGCGCGCGATGAATTCGTTCAGCTGCGCGATCTTCTTCTCGCGTTGTTCGTTCTGTGATTCGAGGCGTGACCGGATCTGAGTTTTCGCGACTACCATGTCGTCGTACCCGCCGGTGTAGGTGATGATGGTCTCGTAGTCGATGTCGGCCGTGTGCGTAGTTACGCTGTTGAGGAAGTGCCGGTCGTGGGAGATTGTGATGAGAGTGCCCTCGAACCTGACCAGGAAGTCCTGTAGCCAATGAATTGAATCGAGATCCAGATAATTGGTGGGCTCGTCGAGGAGCAGCGCCTGTGGATTTCCAAAGAGAGCCTGAGCAAGCAGCACACGGACTTTCTGACCGCCCTGCAGTTCGCTCATCTTGCGTTCGTGCAACTCGTCGGGAATGTCGAGCCCCTGCAGCAGGACGGCAGCGTCGCTCTCAGCGGTATAGCCGTCTTCTTCTCCGACAATGCCTTCAAGCTCTCCGAGCCGCATGCCGTCGTCATCCGTGAGTTCAGCCTTCGAGTAAATCGCGTCACGCTCTTCGAGAGCCGCCCAGAGTCCCTTGTTGCCCATGATGACGGTATCGATGACACGGTAGGCGTCGAATGCGAACTGGTCCTGCCGCAGGACGCCGATTTTTCTGGGACGAACCACGTTGCCCTTCTGCGCGTCCAGTTCGCCGGTGAGCACCTTCATAAAGGTGGATTTGCCGGAACCGTTGGGTCCAGTGAGACCATAGCGGCGGCCGGAGACGAACGTGATGGTGACGTCGTCGAAGAGAATCTTGGCGCCGTAGCGCATGCTGACATTGCTGACAGAAATCATTTTGGTTCCGTTTTTAAAGTTGTGTGTTGCGATATCCCGCGAGCGCCGGGAGGCGCGATGCGAAAGACTGCAATGCGGCCAGTCCCTTTATCTTAAATGGGAAGCCGCGAAATTACTTCAAAAGAGATGAGTGATGATCTGGTTCACCGCCAGTGCCGCGAGATAAGCAAGCACACTCATGTAGGCAAACTGCAGCGCCGGCCACTTCCAACTATTCGTCTCGCGGCGGACAACAGCCAACGTCGAAGTGCACTGCATGGCGAAGGCGAAGAAGACCACCAGCGCCATCGCGCCGCCGAGCGTCAGATCGTGACGCAGCGCGGCCTGCAGGCTAAGCGACTGAGTGGCGGGATCGGCTCCATACAAGGTGCCGAGCGTACCGACGATGACTTCGCGCGCGATGATGGAGCTGAGCAGACCTATCCCGATCTTCCAGTTGAAGCCAAGCGGCTTGATGACGGGCTCAATCCATTGACCTACGTGTCCGATCAGGCTCTCAGGCAATGTCGCGTGAAATGGTATGTGGCTCAGAATCCAGAGGACCACGGTGACGCACAGGATGATCGTTCCCGCCTGCTTGAGGAAGACCTTGCCGCGATCGACAACGCGCAGCCCGAGGGAGCGCAGGGTCGGCAGCCGGTATTGCGGCAGTTCGAGAATAAAGGGCGCGGAAGCAGCCTTAAGAATCGAAGACTTGAGCAATCGGGCGGTGCCGAGCGCAGCCAGGAAGCCCATGAGATACAGCGAAAGCATCACCGCTGCGCGCAGGCCGAAGAAACCGCCGAGGATTGGCTTGTTGGGAATGAAGGCCGCGATCATCAGCAGATAAATAGGCAGGCGCGCCGAGCAGGTCATGAAGGGCGCAACCAGGATGGTCGCGAAGCGGTCGCGCTTGTTCTCAATGGTCCGCGTCGCCATGATGGCGGGAACCGCGCAGGCATATGCCGATAACAGTGGGATGAAGGCTTTGCCGTTGAGCCCGATTGAGCGCATAACGCGGTCGGCAATCAGCGCGGCGCGAGCAAGGTAGCCGGAATCCTCCAGAACTCCAATAAAGAGAAAGAGCAAAAGAATCTGGGGCAGGAAGACCAGAACAGACGCAACTCCCTTCCAGATGCCGTCAATGAGCAGCGACTCGAACCAGCCATGCCCGAGAAAAATCCCGACTTTTGCTCCAAAATTATTGAGGAAATCGCCAAAGGAGTTGCTCAAAGGCTGGCCAATGGAAAAAACCACCTGGAAGACGCTGATAACCACGGCCAGAAAAAGCAGCGGCCCGATAAACCGGTGCAGCAGGAGACGGTCGAGCTTGCGAGTCCACTCTGAAGAAAGGGGGGCTTTGTACTTGGTCCGTGTGCTGATGCCCGTTGCCCACTGCCGATATGAGCGTGCGTTACCCACAACGGGCAACTCCAACCTCGCAATCGAGCTAGGTTGAAAAGTCTCGCTCCTGCGGTCAAGGAAATGCGAAATGGCGTCCAAGCCTGTCCCGCGAGCGGCGCTAATCTTGGCTACCGGAACACCGAGTTCGCGCGCGAGAGCCAGGGTGTCTACTTCGCCTCCGCGGGTTTCCATCAGGTCGCTCATGTTGAGCAGAACGAGCGTGGGCAGGCCAAGCGACAGGACCGGTGCAGCCAGTGTCAACTGGCGGCGAAGATGCAGGGAGTCGAGGACGAGCAGGACAGCGTCTGGCGCAGGCGCTCCCGGCATGGCGCCATGGAGGACGTCGACGGCAACGCGAGAATCTTCCGAGTAAGAATCAAGGCTGTAGATGCCCGGCAGATCAATGAGAGTCAGCTCGCTGCGTCCGATGCCGCTGAGTTTTCCGAAGTGCTGCTCGACCGTTACCCCGGGGTAGTTGGCAACCTTTTGCCGAAGCCCGGTCAGGCGATTGAAAAGTGTGGACTTGCCGGAGTTGGGAGGTCCAATAAGAGCGACGGTGCGGATTTTGCCCGGAACCCGAGGCTCGACTTTAACGTCGATTATTTCAGTTCCACAGCAATCACTCACAGTGATCTCCCTCAATCGGCCGGACATGGATCGAGCGGGCTGTCTCGCGGCGCAATGCGATCTCGAAACCGTCAATGTAGTAAACGGTCGGATCGCCGGCCGGTGCGCGTCGAATCACGATCACCCGCGCCTCCGGGACAAAACCCATATGCATGAGGTGATGGCCAACCTCTTCCGGCAGGTCGATATGCTCGACAATCGCCATTTTCCCGATGCCTAGTTCACTGAGCGTGCTCAACTCTGTCCAACTCTGTTTTTCCCTTGTTCATCATAACGCAACTACGACCAATTCGCTCGTAATTAGGCGAGGTCTAAAATCGCCTCAATGATTTTAGAAGAATTTCGCAGCAGTCTGACCGGCGACTTGCCTCCGGCGGGCGTATCTCCGCTGCTCGCGGCGCTGTGGTGGGCGGCGAGAGGCGACTGGGAGAAGGCGCACACGATTGCGCAGGACGTCGAGTCACCGGATGGCGCACGAGTGCACGCTTACCTTCACCGCAGGGAAGGAGACCAGGCGAATGCAGGATATTGGTACCGGCGCGCCGGAATGACCCCCTCACGATCTCCGCTCGATGTGGAGTGGGAAGAGATTGTCCGCGCGCTGCTCAAGGCTTGATCTTGCCTGCCGTTCAGGACTGTTCGATTCCGGACAACATTTTCGCGAGGCTGGACAACTCCGCTCAGCCACTGAACCCCGAATCGCAACAGATTGAATGAGTTGAGAGAAAGGCTTGGTTGGGCAGCAGCATGCAATTACCTCTCCTGAATCTCTTTCCGACGCGGAGGAACCACATGCTCGCCGATCTTAAGTTTGCGTGGCGACAGCTGAGGAAGTCGCCGGGGTTCACACTGACAGCAGTGATGACGCTGGCGCTCGGGATCGGTGGTGTAACAGCGGTCTTTTCCGTCGTTGAAGCCGTCCTGCTGAGGCCCTTGCCATATAGGGATTCCGCCAACCTGTTTCTCCTTCACGAACGTTTCGAAAGCCTGCTGGCGGGAGAGGGGAACCTTTCGGCTCCCGACGTGCTGACCTTCGCCCACGAGAGCCGCGTGTTTACCGGAGTCGGCGGCTTCATCGGCGCGTCGTTTGAAGCGTCGGGTGCGGGTGCTCCGTTCCGGGCAAAAGCAGAGCGGCTGACCGCTTCCGTGTTTCCGGTGCTGGGGATCGAGCCGATTCTAGGCCGAACCTTCACTCAGGTGGAAGACGACACCTCGGCCCCCGTGACAGTGATCAGCCATGCCTTGTGGCAGCAGCGATTTCAAGGTGACCCGCATGTTCTCGGCAAGACCATTGAGTTAGACCGGAGGCCGTACACCATCATCGGTGTGATGCCGCCGGAATTTGCAACCCCGGTGGGCTTAGGTGGCATAGCTCAGAGCGATCTCTGGGTTCCGATGAGCTTCACGCCGATCGAGAAGGGTGCTGAAGCCGACAATATGGATTATGGTGCGGTCGCCCGGCTCAAGCCCGGCGTCTCTCAGGCCCAGGCACAGCAGGATGTTGATCGGGTAACGGCGATCATTCAGATGAAAATTCCCGACGTTCGGCTGCATACCTCCATGCGCAGCCTCAAGGAAGAAACGGTGCGGGAAGCCCGTCCTTTGCTGCGCGTCCTTCTGGCGGCGGTGGTGCTGATTCTGCTGATCGCCTGCGCCAACCTTGCCAACCTGCAGCTGGTGCGCGCTGCTGGACGAAGGCGCGAGTTTGGAGTAAGGCTGGCACTGGGCGCGGCCCGCCGCGCGATGCTCCGCCAACTGCTGACCGAGAGCCTTCTGCTCAGCGCGCTCGGCGGCCTGCTGGGAGTCTCGCTGGCCACGGTACTGGTCCGCCTGGCGTCTGCAAGCCTGACTGGCACGCTGCCCCGCCTGAACGAGATCGCTGTGAGTTGGCCGGTCGTGCTTATCGCGATTAGTTTGACCGGCGTGACGGGCGTGTTGTGCGGGCTTGTTCCAGCAGTGGCCAGCATGAAGTCCGAAGTGCTTGATGCGCTGCGTGAGGGAACCCATGGAGCCGGGCAGGGGCGAGGCCAGCACCGGCTGCGCAATATTCTAGTGATGACTGAAGCGGCTCTTGCGATGGTGCTCCTGGTAGGGGCTGGTCTGCTGCTGCGCAGCTTCGCGAAGATGCTTGCAACCGATCCCGGCATCGAGACGACGCATGTGATGACGGCCTCGCTGGCACTGCCCAGGCAGGATTATCCGACGCAGGAGCGGGTCAACGCCTTTTACAGCGAATTGCAGAGACGCCTCGAAGCAATGCCCGGTGTGCGGACCGTAGGATTCTCGTCGAATATCCCGCTGATTGGGCGCAATTCGAGCCGTCTGTTTGCGCCTCAAGGCTATGTCAAGAAGCCGAACGAAGGCTGGTCGCTGGCTTCGAATTATCTGGTGGCCGGAAATTACTTCGAGGCGCTGCACATTCCGCTCATCTCCGGACGCTACTTCGATGCTCGCGATGAGCAGCCCGGAGCACCGTTGGCAGCGATCATCAGCCAGTCGTTTGCGCAACGTTATTTCCCCGGCAAAGACGCCGTCGGCATGCACCTGAAGGTTGGTCCAAGCTACGACACGAAGATGCCGCCTATCGTCGTGGTTGGAGTGGTTGGAGATGTGAAGCCAAACCATCTGGATGACAACCAGATGGTGCAGATGTACGAGCCCGTGTCGCAGGCGGCTGCCGACCTGGGACCGCTGTCAGCCATGATCGGCGTTGCCGGCGATTTGCGCGTGGTGGTGCTCACGGCGGGCGATCCCGCTGCGCTTGAGTCAAGCTTCACCAGGGCTGTCCATAAGCTGGATCCCCTGCTGGCGATCACCGATATGCAGACAATGGATGAAGTTGTGGCGGCAACGGAATCCTCGCGACGCTTCAACACCGTGGTTCTCACCTCATTTGCTGCAATCGCCTTGCTCCTGTCGCTGCTCGGCATCTACGGCGTTCTCGCTTATACCGTTACGGAGCGGACGCGCGAGATTGCAATTCGCATTGCGTTCGGTGCGACCCGCAAAGACGTGTTGAGACGAACGATCGGCTATGCCTTTACGCTTGGCGCAGTCGGCGTCGGCGCTGGCCTCGTGGCCTCAGTATGGTTGACAGGCTTCCTGAAAAGCCTGCTCTATGGCGTTCCGCCGTTGGACACCGCGGCGATCGCCGGAGCAACCGCAGTGTTGCTGGCCTGTGCGGCTCTCGCAGGCTGGCTACCCGCGCACAGAGCTTCCGTGATTGAACCGATGGAAGCGCTGCGCAGCGAATAACACCTGGAACTGGAGGCAGACATGCTGGGTGATCTGAAATACGCATTGCGGCAGTTAAGAAAGTCGCCGGGATTTGCAGTGACGGCAATTCTTACGCTGGCAATTGGAATCGGTGCGAACTCGGTTGTCTTCAGCGTTCTGAATGCGCTGGTAATTCGTCCGCTCGCGCTTCCTCGCGCCGAACAGCTGGTGTTTCTGCAGCGCATGCCGGTGGACTCGCCCAATCAGTCCTATCCGGATTATGTCGACATGCGCGACCAGACAGCCACTCTTTCCGGCCTGGCAGCGTACCGAATGAACACGGGAAGCCTGGATACTGGCAAAAATCCATCGACGATCTGGTTTTACGAAGCATCTGGAAATTACTTCGATGTCGCAGGCGTTCAGCCTTATCTCGGTCGATTTTTCCATGGTGTGGACGAGCATGGTCCCGACTCCGCGCCTTATGCGGTCCTGAGCTACGGGTATTGGCGAAGCCATTTCGACGGCGATCTGCAGATAGTTGGCAAGACAATTCTCATCAATAAACATCCTTTGAGCGTAATTGGCGTCGCGCCGGAGAAATTTCGAGGCACCGAGCTATTTTTCTCGCCCGCTCTCTGGATTCCGATGGTCGACGAAAAGCAGATTGATGGGTGGAACTACCTTGACGAGCGCGGCGATCATCCGATTTTCGTGGTCGGCAGGCTGAAGCCGGGAGTGAATACGGCCGCAGCCGAGGCGGACCTCAACGTTGTCTCGAAGCAACTGGCGGCTCAGCATCCCGAGACCGATCAAAGCCTCCAGATGCGACTAGCTCGCCCGGGATTGGTAGGCGACACGCTTGGGCGTCCTGTGCGCGCTTTTCTGGGCGGGGTGATGTTGCTTGCGGCCCTGATTCTGCTGGCGACATGCGCTAATTTGGGCAGCCTGTTCGCTGCGCGGGCCGCGGATAGATCACGCGAAATGGCGATACGGCTCGCGCTTGGCTCGACGCGCGGGCGGATTCTGCGGCAACTTCTTACGGAAGCAGTGGTGCTGTCGCTTATCGGTGGAGCGCTGGGAGTACAAGGTGCAACAATGCTTCTCAGGTGGCTGAGCGGCTGGCAAGTTATACCCAACTCTCCGATTCAGGTGCCAGTGAGTCCCGACACTGCTACTTATGTGGTCGCGTTTCTCCTCTCGATCCTGAGCGGCATTCTTTTCGGCATAACGCCTGCGCGGCAGGTATTGCGCTCGGATGCATATCAGCTGACGAAGACGGGAGCGAACTCCGCGCGGGTATGGCACTGGTTGACACTGCGAGACGTGTTGCTCGTAGTACAGATTGCTGTTTGCGCGCTGCTGGTAACGTCATCCCTGGTGGCACTGCGCGGCCTGGTACGGTCTCTGCACAGCAACTTCGGTTTTTCGCCCGAAGGCGCAATGATTGTCAAATTCGACCTTCAGACGGCAGGCTATAACGAAGCAAAGGCGGAGCAGTTCCAGCGCGAAGCTCTGGACAAGATCAAAGGGATGCCCGGCGTCTTCGCTGCGGGATATATTGACGCCACACCCCTGAACGTCGGCAATTCCGACACTCTGGTATACAAAAACGGCACCACGGACTTCAGGCCCTTGAATGCGGCGGCTGATGCGATGTACTACAAGGTCTCTCCGGGTTATCTGGGTGTGGCTCAGACAAACCTGCTTGCGGGACGAGATTTCACCTGGCACGACGAGGCGACGAGTCCCAGAGTTGCAGTGGTGAATGAGACATTCGCGCGCAAGGTTTTCGGCTCAATCAATGGCGCTGTGGGCAGATATTTCCTGAGAGGCAACACTAACCGCATCCAGGTCGTGGGAGTAGTGCAGGACGGAAAGTACCGCACGCTGAGCGAAGATCAGCAGGCGGCGATGTTTTTCCCGATATTGCAGGATACGGACACAAGAACCACGCTGGTGCTCCGATCGAATCGAAGCGTCCCGCAGGTAGCAGCGGCACTGCAAAAGATGCTGGCGAGTCTCGATCCGGGATTGCCGGTGATTATCGAGACATGGCCGGCCTCCATGGACGCCGCGCTCTTTCCAGCCAGGGCAGCGACAGTGGCTCTGGGAGTGATGGGGCTGCTGGGCGCGATGCTGGCGGTTACGGGCATCTTCGGCATGGCGTCGTACACGGTAAGCAAGCGGATGAGGGAGTTAGGGATTCGCATTGCTTTAGGGGCGCGCCGCAGCGAGGTGCTTCAGGCTGCACTGGGCCGATCGGTCAAACTTCTCTGCGTCGGCTCGGTTGCTGGACTGTTGCTGGGGGTTGCCTCTACAAAAGTACTCGCGTCGCTGGTGTATCAGGCAACGCCGCGCGATCCGCTCGTGATTTGCGGGGTAGTGGTCGCGATGACCCTCTTAGGTGGTATCGCCTCATGGTTACCGGCGCAGCGCGCGGCAGGCGTCGACCCCGCAATTCTGCTGCGAGAGGAATGACATGGGCGTGGCCACTGCGACATAGATGATCTGCGACTCTTTGATCTGGGACTGACTCTGAGGAGTGAGTGACCGGCATGTCCTGAGTTCAGTATTTGTAACTTTTATGGTGACGAGCATGTTTGACGACTTGAAGTTTGCCTTCCGGCAGTTGAGAAAGTCCCCGGCCTTCGCGATAACCGCGATTCTGACTCTAGCGCTTGGCATCGGCGCCAACACCGCGATTTTCTCTCTGCTTGACCAGGCGCTTTTGCGATCGCTGCCAGTACGCGATCCACGGCAGCTTGTTTTGCTCGAAGCCACACCGTTCGAAGTGTGGAACGGCAGCACCTCGATCAACGGCGGCGACGAGGCCGCGTATTTCTCGTATCCCATGTATAAGAATCTGCGTGACCAGAACAAGGTCTTCGACGGCCTTATCGCGATGGTGCAGTCGCAGGCAGGCATTGAGTGGAGACAACAATCCGCTCTCGTGAATGCAGAACTGGTCAGCGGCAACTACTTCGACATGCTCGGTGTGCAGCCCGCGGTTGGCCGGCTCCTGATACAGCAGGATGATGTTGTAACCAACGGCAGCCCCGTTGTTGTCCTTGGCTTTCAATATTGGAAGAATCACTTCGCCGAAGACCCACACGTCATCGGGCAGGCACTCTCCATTAACGGCCATCCCTTCCAGATTGTGGGCGTCTCTCAACCCGGATTCGACAGCGCAATATGGGGCTCGCCGGCGGATCTCTTTGTCCCGATGACGATGAAACCGGTGGTGATCCCCAATACGAGCGACCTGGACCGGCAGGACTCGCGCTGGCTGAATATTCTTGGACGCCTTAAGCCCGGGGAGACGCACGCGCAGGCGCAAGCTGCCATGGCACCCCTGTGGCATTCGCTCCGTACTGCCGAGTTGCCGTTCTTCAAGAACAATTCGAAGCGCTTCGTCGACGGCTTCGTAAACAGAAGCAAGCTGGCGATCCTCGATGGAGCGCGCGGATTCTCCTATTCACGCGATGACCTGCGTACACCCTTGCTGGTCGTCATGGGAATGGTGGCGCTTGTGATGCTGATGGCGGCGGTCAACGTCGCCAGCCTGGTGCTGGTTCGTTCCGCTGGACGCGTGCGCGAGTTCTCCATGCGCTTTGCTTTGGGCGCAAAGCGCGTCCAGGTGGCGCGGCAGTTGCTGATGGAAGGCCTTTTGCTCGGAATTCTGGGCGGAGCGGCGGGACTCCTATTGGTTCCTGCAACGACGCACTTCCTGATTAGCCGGATGACGAGTGGCGAGGGGCAGCCTCCATTCTCCACCAGCATTGACAGCCGCATTCTCGCGTTTAACTTCGCCGTTGCGGTCGGCGTGAGCCTGCTCTTCGCGCTTGCGCCAGCCCTGCAGTACTGGAACCCCGATCTGGTCACCCAGATGAAGGAGCAGAGCGCTGCCAGCACGGGCGGAAGATTGACCTTCCGCAGGGCGACAGTCGCCTTGCAGATCGGCCTGAGCCTTCTTCTGTTGGTGTGCTCCGGCCTGTTCGTACGCACGCTGCATAATTTGCGAAACGTCGATGTGGGATTTGCGACCGACCGCCTCATCACCTTCGGGCTCGAGCCGAATCTCGCCGGATACAGCAAAGACGCCGTCCTGTCCGTGCACCAGCGCATCATCGAACGCCTGGCCGCCCTGCCCGGCGTGGCCAGCGTGGGAGCCACGGACGACCCGGAACTGGCCGACAATGGCGAGAGCGGCAACATCAGCGTGCAGGGCTACACGCCCTCCGAGGGAGAGGACATGAACGCCGAGCGTCCTTCAATCACTCCTGATTATTTCCCGACCCTCAAGGTACCCTTGCTCGCGGGGCGCATGTTCACCAACGCGGATGACGCAACCCACTTGCCGGTGGCAATTGTCAACGAGATGCTGGCAAAACGCTTCTTCGGGAGCCCTCAAAATGCGATTGGCCGCAGGCTGACGAACGGCAGCAGCAGTGTGAAGTACGACATCGAGATTGTCGGCGTGGTGCGTGACTACATCCATCGCAATGTGCGCGGCAAAGTAAAGATGGCGGTATACCGACCCGCGAGTCAGAACTCGAATCCTGCCGGTATGACTTATTACGTTCGCACATGGGGAACTCCCCAAACGGCGATGGCCATGACGAGGCAGGCCGTGCAACAGGTCGACGCAAAGCTCGTGATCGATGGGTTGAGCACCATGAACGACGAGATCGACCGCAATATCAATGACGAGCGAATGATCTCGTTGTTAGCGGTCAGCTTCGGCGCATTGGCCACGTTGCTTGCGGGAATCGGCCTGTACGGAGTACTGGCTTATGCCACCGCACAGCGGACACGCGAAATCGGCGTGCGTATGGCGCTCGGATCGGATCGCACTGGCATCGTGGTGCTGGTGCTGAAAGATGTGCTGAAGCTTGCCGGAATCAGCGTTGCTATCGCGGTTCCTGTGACGATCATGGCTACACGCCTGTTGAAAAGCCAGCTTTTCGGTGTTTCCAACGCGGACCCTGCTGTAATGGCCGTCGCCGCAGCGATGGTTGCCGTCGTCGCGGTGCTTGCTGCTGCCCTGCCGGCGCGCAGAGCGGCAAGCGTAGAACCCATGCGGGCTTTGCGAAGCGAGTAACTATCGTTGGAACCGGGGACACAAGCCCCGCAAAAGCGAGGGGTGATTGCGCGCAGGTCACGACTCCAAAATGCGGAACGAGCCCAGGCCGCAATACATAAGTAAGTTTTATTGAGAGCAGCCTCAACTTCTTATTTCAGCCTGCCTATCGCCCCCCTCGCCTTCAGTAATCAGTGTCTGCCACGGCTACACATTCGGTCATCACCTAGAGCAGGAGCATTGATCATAAGCGCGTATTTATGGCTTGTATAGATATTTGCTAATAGTGAAATACTTTCTGCTTGAATCCTGACAACCCATGCCCTACTTTGGGTCATGGCAGTTATTTCCGTAGCGTTTCAGTCCTCAACATTACGTAAGAGGCCGGAAGAAATCTTCAAGAGATGTTGATCCGATCCGTCTCTTGGCTTCAGCCCACGCGAAACCCCAGACATCACAAAAACAACAAATCTCAGAACACCTTTGGAGGCTCTGCATATGTCATTCCGAAGCAGGCGGCTTTTATCAATTACCTTGCTACTTCTTCTTAGCTCTGTATTTCTGGTCGTTCGAAGGTTGCCGGCGCAGACATTTCGCGGTGGCATGAATGGCGTTGTAACTGACCAGTCCGGGGCCGTTGTCGCAGGCGCAGAGGTGGTAGCGACGGACCCGGCAACCGGAATAGCTCACACGACGATTACTTCGAGCGGCGGCGAATTTACTTTCCAGGACTTACCGCTGGGTGCGTACGACGTAACCGCTACTGCTCCCGGCTTCCAGAAAGTGAAGATCGATAAGGTGCCGGTGAAGGCAGGTTCGATCTATAGTTTGCCAATTAAACTGAGCGTGGCGCAGGCGGCGACCACGATTGAGGTGAACGCGGCGGCCCTGGCGCTCGATACCACGTCGACAACTCAGACGGCGGTTGTCAGCGGTAAACCGCTGCAGGATACACCGCTAAACGGCCGAGATTTCACGCAATTGATCATCCTCTCGCCTGGCTTTTCGAACTCCGGCGCTGGTGGGTATGGATCCCTCAACGGCACCCGGGCAAACCAGATCAATTGGCAGATTGACGGCATCGACAACAACGACCTCTGGCACAATATCCCGGCTGTCAACCAGGGGGGAGTCTCGGGAATTGCAGGCATTATTCTGCCCATCGACGCGGTTGATCAGTTCTCGGCACAAACCCAGGCCGCCCCAGAGTCCGGGCGCAATCCTGGCGGTAGCGTTAACCTCTCGCTGAAATCCGGTACGAACCAGATTCATGGGACTGCCTACTATTACAACCGCAACGAAGCTCTTGGCAAAATCAATCCTTTTACCGCACCTGTAAAGCAAGAAGTCCGGAACTATAACTACGGCTTCTCCGCCGGCGGTCCCCTCATCAGGGATAAGCTGTTCTGGTTCACAACCTATGAGCACCAGCGGTTTACCATCGGTGTTCCCGATCAGGCGACCGAACCGTCACAGGCATGGCAGGCTGAAGCTAAGGCGGCACTGGCTAAGTTCGGCGTGCCGGTAAACCCGGTGTCGACGAACATGCTCAGCACACTGTGGCCAGCCGCGGCGACTGGTGATCTGCCGGCAACAGTCAACAACTATAACAGTACCTTTCCTGAGTACGGATACAGTTACAACGGCCTGGCGAAGATTGACTACACAATCAACGACAAGAACAGTCTCACCGCCCATTGGTTTGTTGGACAAGGGAATCAGGTGGCTCCTGTAGGTTCAACTCTCTACTACTACTATGAGGTTGCGCCGATCCACGTGCAGAATTACGCGATTGTCTACAATCACGTTTTTACGCCGACAATCACAAACCAGTTGCTCCTGGGCGTGAATTATTTCAACCAGGTCTTCAATGACTACAACAATAGTTTCGACATGGCCAGCCTGGGTCTCGTTACCGGCTCAACCCTTCCCGGAGCGACAAACCTTAATATCACGGGTTTTGACTCGACCGGCGAGACTCCTCCTGAGGGACGCAATGACATCACGGGACATCTGACGGACGATCTCGCCTGGACAGTGGGAAAGCACCAGATCAAGTTCGGCGGCGAATATCGCAACGCGCAACTGGATGAGTTCTATCATCGCCATGCGTTGGGGAGTTTTACATTTGATGGCACCCAGGGCCCTGATGCAACCGCGAATCCCACCGACTCGTGGGAAACCGGTGACGCGCGCGTCGACGCCCTCGCGGATTTTATGGCGGGGAATGTGGTGACATCGTCGATCGCTTTGGGCAACCCTGACCGCCAGGTATTTGTGAATACCTTCAGTTTTTTTGGCCAGGATTCATGGCAACTCACCTCCAAATTGAACGTCAACTACGGCCTGCGCTGGGATTATGAGGGACCTCTCCACAACGACTGGAAAAACCTCTCAGTCTTTCGCCCCGATCTGGGCGGCGTGGTCTACCAGGGAAATCAGATCAGCTCTCTCTATGATCCCGTCTATACGAATTTTAGTCCTCGTGTAGGGTTTTCTTACCAGGCCACACCAACTACGGTTGTTCGTGCGGGTGTCGGGCTTTACTTTGACACGCCTAACCTAAATCCCTTCCTCGACAATCGTCCAGGAAACGGCGCACCAAACGGCGTAGAAGGAAACCCTGGCACTGGGCCCGATTCAGTTACCACGGCAACCCGCAACAATTATCAGATCGTATCCGGTGTGAATGTGTTTCCGTCGTCCCTCGGTTCGAACAGTATTTTCTCGATCGCGAAAAACTTCGTTCCCTCGCATAACATGAACTACAACATCCAGATTGAGCAGAGTTTAACGAACAAGGTTGTCGCTCAGATTGGATATGTCGGAAGTGAAGGCCGTCACTTGCTTTCGATCCGCGATATCAACCAGGCAGCCCTCGGCAGCGGAAACATCGACGACCCGATCACAATGTCGAATGTCAGCAGCGGCGTTCCCGGCTGCCCGGCGGGCTTCACCTACCAGAATTGCAGCCGTCCGTACTTTGCCCAGTTTCCGGATTTTACCTTCATCAACGAAATCCAGAGCATCGGAACCTCCAACTACAATGCGCTTCAGGCAACACTGCGGGTCTCAAACCTGCATGGATTGACGGCCCAGGCGGCGTACACGTGGTCGCATAGCTTCGACGAGGTCACAGCTTACCGCGGCGCTCTGCCGCAGGACAGCTTTAACTTCAAGGGTGATTACGGGCCGAGCGATTTCGACAACCACAACATTTTTGTCGCTCTGTTGACTTATGACGTTCCCGGAGCACATAAGTGGAAGGGGCTCACGAATGGCTGGCAGCTAAACAGCCTGATGACATTTCACGGTGGACTTCCCTTCTCCGTATATAGTTCTAGCGACACTTCCGGCACAAGTGACGGCAATCAGCGCGCCGACTATGTTTCTGGGGTCAATCCCTATGCAGGCTATCGCACGGGCAAGGTCGGAGCCAATTGGTTGAATCCCGCGGCTTTTGTCGATGCTCCGGCGGGAACCTGGGGGAATACGAGCCGCAATGCCTACTACGGTCCTGGCTACGGTGACGTAGACTTCTCTGTGTTCAAGAACACGCCGATCGGGGAACGGGTTACAACACAGTTTCGCGTGGAGATGTTTAACCTCTTTAACAGGACGAACTATGCCCCGCCCCTGAATGGTAACTTCAATCCCTCTTATACACAGGACAATGCCCTGAACCTATTCACAACCATAGGCAGCTTTAACGGCGCTCCTGGTATTGGCGCCGGCGAACCGTTCAACACACAGTTAGCATTGAAGATCATCTTCTAGCTGCATTTATTTGAACACGGCGTCTGCTGTATCAGCGGCGCCGTGGGTTCCTTTGTGTTTTTGCCTAACTAGAGTGAGGAGATAAATGGGCTGTAGTAGACGCGAGTTTTTGTTACGGGTAGGCCGCGCCGGTGGTTACAGCGCGGCATTTCTCACCATGCAGCACCTGGGATTGATGCCGGTGCCTGAAGCGAGCGCGATCTCCATGGCGATGGAGCCGGCTTCCGGGAAAGGCGTGAAGGTCGTCATCCTGGGCGGCGGAATCGCTGGCCTGGTTGCTGCCTATGAGATGAGTAAGGCCGGCTATTCGTGCACTGTAATCGAGGCGCGTGAGCGACCGGGTGGGCGCAACTGGACGGTCAGAAACGGAACGAGGATTGAGTTTAAGGACGGAACGGAGCAGACGGCCAACTGGGATAGCGACAGTTACTTCAATGCCGGTCCAGCACGTCTCCCGTCCATCCACAAAACGATGCTCGGCTATTGCCGTGAGCTTGGCGTTCCGCTTGAAGTGGAAGTGAACACTTCGCGGAGCTCCCTGCTGCAGAATGATGCCGCGTTTGGCGGTAAGGCAATCGAACAGCGCGAAGCGATCAACGACACGCGCGGCCATGTCTCTGAGTTACTGGCCAAATGTGTTCAGAAGAATTCCCTGGATCAGGAGATCTCAAAGGATGACCAGGAGCGGATGCTGGCATTTCTGCGAATCTATGGCGATCTGAAGCCGGACTATTCGTATACGGGGTCTGAGCGCAGTGGTGTCGCTAAATTTGCCGGGGCCGGTCCGAACACCGAAGTCTTGCGGCCGCCTCTGGACATGCATACTTTACTCGATGCCAATTTCTGGCAAGGCATGATGTTCGAAGAAATGCTGGACATGCAAGCCACGATGTTTCAGCCAGTCGGCGGAATGGACCGGATTCCCTACGCCTTTGCGAAGAAACTCGGTGACGTAGTGCAGTACGGGGCGCCTGTAAAGGAGATTCGTAAGACCGACCACGGTGTAAGAGTAGCTTATGTCGACGCGAAGGCTGGTGTTACAAAGAAGATCGAAGGTGATTACTGCGTCTGTGCTCTTCCTATCAGCATACTTAAGACCATCCCAAACGATTTTTCGCCCCGCGTTCAGCAGGCGATCGCTGAAGTCGGCTACGATTCCGCGTATAAAGTCGCATGGGAATCGCGCCGCTTCTGGGAGCAGAACTACAACCTATATGGCGGGCTCTCGTTTGTTGTCAAAGGGCCCGTGAATCTGGCCTGGTATCCAAGCGGCAAGCTGTTTTCCGACACCGGAGTTGTGGTGTCGGGCTATGGCGTCGAGAATCACAGCGAGTTTGGAAAGCTACCTAACGTTGCCGCTAAGCTCGACGCATCACGGGCGGCGATTGAAAAACTGCACCCCGGGCATGGCAAGGAGTTGAAGAACCCGATGTACGTGAACTGGGGCGAGATTCCTTACAATCTGGGTTCCTGGGTCGGGCGGGCTCCAAGCTATGTCGCAGGGCGCTCGATGGAATATTACGAAGGCCCATACAAAGAATTTATTCAACCCGACGATCGGATTTACTTTTCTGGCGACCACTGCAGCCATATTATCGGATGGCAGGAAGGCGCAGCTCTGGCCTCACACCGCGCGATCGATATGATTTCGCAACGAGTGCAGATGGCAAAGGTGAGCAGCGTGGCGAAGCGACAGCAAGCATAGAAACGAGGGGATCGAGATGAAGTGGAGGCAAGCAATCGGCGTGGCTGCAATGGCGGTGACGATCTTTGGAGCGGTAGAATCCTCGCACGCTCAAACCACGGTGAAGCACATTCAATCGGCTGCCTCGCCACTGGCCACTGCGGTGTGGGCCGGCGACACGCTATACGTAAGCGGACAGATCGCCTCGCCGGTAACGCCCGCTGATCCCACAAAGGGAACGCCGGCAGTCTACGGCGATACGAAGGCGCAGGCGACGAGCGAGATCCTCAAGATACAGGCAATTCTGAAGGATCAGGGACTCACGCTGGGCGATGTCGTAATGATGCACGTTTATCTTGCGGGCGACCCGGCCAAGGATGGGAAGCTGGATTTTACCGGGCTGCAGGCAGCGTACACCCAGTATTTTGGCACGCCTGACCAGCCGAACAAGCCAGCCAGGGCCGCGATGCAGGTGGCTGCTCTTGCGGCTCCATGGGCGTTGGTAGAGATCGAGGTTATTGCGGTGCGTTCTAAATAAGGGACAATACCGCGAGAAGAAAAAGACCCAGCCTTCTGGCTGGGTCCTTTTCTTTACAGACGATATTCAGGACAAGTGAGTGAAGGGTGTGTTGCGCAGGCGCGCGGGAAGTTCTGGTATTTCAAGCCCGGCAGTGCTGGAACTCATCACCTGCTTGAAGGCGGCCTGAAACTTCTGCATATCACTGTGCGTTCCGACGGTGATGCGGACGTATGTCGGCATGATGGGCCAAACGCGACCGATATACACGCCCTGCTTGGCCATCGCGGCCATCACTTCGTGCCCGGGTCGATTCGTCTGCAGCATGAAGCAATTGGTCTCTGAAGGAATAAATACATAATTGTTTGCGGTAAGCCACTCGAAGGTCGCGTTTCGTATGTCCGTGTTAATCTTTCGCCGTTGTGGGACGATGTCCTTGTCCTGAAGGCTGGCAGTAGCAGCAGCAACGGCCATGATCGGCATTGAGTTCATACCGTAGTACTGGATTTTTTCGAGCAGGTCAGGTCGTCCGATGGCCAAGCCGCAGCGGACCCCCGCCATGCCGTAAACCTTCGAGAAGGTGCGCAGGACAATTACATCCTTGTCGGCCTTGACCAAATCCAGGGAAGGCGTCGCATCGGAGAAGTGGATGTAGGCTTCGTCAATCAGAAGAATTGCGCCCTTCGGCTTGTTGGCGAGAGCGTATTCGATGTCCGCCCGCGATGTGGTGGTGCCGGTGGGGTTATTGGGATTACAGATGTAAAGGACGCCGGCATTAGGGTCAGCAGCAACCATGGCTTTCACATCGTGCGCGTGAGCAGCGGTGAGTGGAACCTTGACGACCTTCGCTCCGTTGAGTGTCGCTGCATGCATGCCCGCTTCATATCCGGGATCGGCTGTCACATAGGGCTTGTCCTTAGAGGTGAAAGCGAGGACGGTGTAGTGTAGTGGCTCGCTCGATCCTGCATAAGGCAGAACATATTCCGGCTTCAGCCCTTCGAGAGCGCTGAAAGTAGTGACCAGCTTCTCGGTGAGGTCGTAGTCATACCGCCCGCCTTCCGGAATGAGACTGGAGATCGAAGCACAGGCTCCTGAACATGGCCCCAGTGGATTCTCGTTTGCGTCAATGCGCACTGCGTCGTGGGGAATATCCTGATAAGTGAATTTTCGGCGTTGTGCGTAAGCCAAATGTGCTTCAGTCAGCACGGGGACTGCAGCTACAGCGGAGGCTGCGGCGGCGAAGCGAAGAAACGAGCGGCGGGAAAGGCCGGAAAGATTCGCACCATCAACAGGCATGAATGCCTCCTTGTGACATGTGGGGATGGAAGGCTGTGGAAAGAGTCACGATCATCATCGCTTCATTTTGCCTCCCGCCGGAATTGATGACAAGAACTATCGCTTCGTGTATCGACGAGCGTAACTGCTCTTTATTGGCCGCATAAAGGACATTTACTGGGTTCAATAGAGCTACTTCAACGAAGCTACCCTGGTGGTTGATAGCATTTGAGAATGAAACCGGCTGAAATTCAGTCTGATCCTCAACCAAATAGCGCGCCGCTGAAGCCTGTGAATCGCAGAGCCCGCTTGGTGAACTGGACCAGCTTCGTCTTCGCGTTGCTGCAGAGCTTGTGTACGGCTGTGCTCGCCGTCAGCGGGGTTCGGGTGCTGATAGGCCTGGGTGCACTCGCAATTGCCGCCGGAACGGACGCGCCCGCCAAAGGATTTCATCGCGACGCAATCCGCATTCCCATGATGGCGATCGCTCTGGCGGGAGCGCTCCTCAATCTGTATGTTCTTTGGCGGCAGTGGAGCTTGCGCCGTCGTCCCGCATCGCAGTGGCGTCTTCAGCCTCTGAGTCCTAAGGAAAAGCGTTCGCAATGGCTTCAATTTGCCTTGGCTATCGTAACCCTCGTGCTTCTTTCGCTGGAGTGGTGGACGCATCCGATGATCCACCATCCTCACTAGGGACTGATTCCAAGCGGTTCCGGATCCTCATGCCGCAAAACTTCATCCAGCCGCACATGCAGACGTTTGCTGAAGTCGAGCGGCAGTTCAAAGACCCGCTCGTCCGCCATCAAAATAATGATATTGCGTGTTGAGTCGATGATTGCGGAGCAGATTTCGCAATGTGCCAGGTGGCGCTCGACCTCGGCACGCACCTCCGGATCAAGGGTGTCGTCAATATATTCGGAGATGTGGTCCCACACGTGGCGGCAGTTCATAGCCATGACAGCCTCCCGAAGCCACGCAGTTTTGGCGAGGGCTTAGTGACCAGTCTTAGATGGGGGACAAGCCTCTTCTGCAGCATCATTCGAGCGCGGTGCAGGCGCACCTTCACGAGCGCGACTGAGATGCCCAGTAAAGCGGCAGTGTCGTTCACGCTTAGCTCTTCGACGTCGCGAAGGGTAATGATCTCACGGTAGGTTTCCGGCAACTCGGCGACGGCCTGCTGGATGATGGCGCGAATCTCCAGGCGTTCAAGAGCGGCAAGAGGTATTTCACGCCAGTCGGTCAGTGCGGCCGGAGTATAGTCGCCATTTTCCTCCCGCTGCGCATCCAGTGAATCGATAATCGCACGGCTTTCCTTGCGAAGACGCCCGCGCGCTTCGTTCAGCGTAATGGCGATGAGCCACGTGCTGAATTTTGCATCTCCGCGAAAGCTGGCGAGTTTACGGTAGGCCTTCAGGACTGCGTCCTGCACGACGTCTTCGGCTTCGGCCTCGTTCTTCACGAGTGCCAGCGCGGTGCGATAGAGCTGTTGTTCGTAGGGGCGGATGAGGAGGTGAAAGTTGTCGCGCTTGCCAGCAAGGATCGACGCAATCAGGGCCTGCTCAGAGCTGACTCTGCGTGGATCGACTGGCGTCGAGCTGGTCATGAGCCGGCCGGGCTCCTGCGCGCGAGCCACAGTCTATCGATCAGCGCATCGAGTGAAAAGAGTCCCGCCCCAAAAACAAAAACGATGAGAGAAGCGAAGAGGAACGTGAACGGATCAGCGATGTAGAACTTGCCCGGATCGCTGAATATCGACCTGAGCGCGGGCAGATCGGATGTGATATAGGCGACCAGCATGTTGCAGGCAAGAAGCAAGCCAATGAGGCGCGTACCCAGTCCTACAATGAGCAGGATGCCGCCGAAGAACTCAAGAGAGGCAATGGCCGGCGCCATTAAGCCGGGCGCAGGAATATGCAGGCTGGCGAAGAAGCTCTTCACATGCGATAGATTCTGCAACTTACCCCAGCCGGTCTGCATGAATTGCCATCCCCAGTAGAGACGGACAAAGAGAAGAAATGGGGAGCGAAGCAGGTGAGCCGCTGCGCAGAAGCGCCGATAAAGGGCGCTGAGGCCTGTCACATTCCGCGCAGCTAAGGATGCGGAAGAAGTAGTCATGAGCACGAAACCTTTCCTTTACCGGGTAAACCAGCCAAGGCACGACCAGGATGCGAAGGTCTGTTGTAGCCACACGCTTCGCTCCTCTTCCGCGATCGAGCTGCCTTCAAAAGTAATCTCGATGGCCTGGCCGATCGGATCGCCCGCGAGGAGCGACCGCAGAAGGCGATAATCCTCGCGTTCGAGCCGCTTGTAGTAGACCGAGTTCTGGTGCCGGTGAACCGCAAGTAGAATCTGCTCGGGAGGCAGCATGGCAACGCGCCGCACATGCCTGGTCTTCCGGGCAGCGGTTGCATTATTGCTCGATGAATCACTGCTGCCGCTCTCACTGCGCAGATCTATAAGAAGATCTTCGACCGGATAATGCAGCTCCAGCACACGCAAATGTGGCTGCAGATGCAAGCGCGAATGTTCGTTAATTCCCGCCAAGTCGTCGGCGTCGAGCAGCGGGTCTTCGCCGGCGTCGAAAGCTTCGATATGAGCCCATTCCAGCCGGACCATGTCGAGCGCGAGCTGGCGGCGGGGCTCGAGGTATTCCGGGTGCGCGGCGAGCCAGCTTTCAAGATGTGAGCCGAGATTGCGCAAAGAGAACGATTGCGACGGGCAATCGCTAAGGTACTCGCGCATGAGCCTGTCGAACTTTGCACCACCCAGTACTGCCTTCAGCCCGGGGAAGTCTTCTTCGAACGATGAGTACAAGCGAAACCAGTATTGCCGGTTGTAGATCTCCAGGCGCTGAAAGCCACTGAGCCGGTCGTTCGGCTTAATGAAGGCTGCGGCCTCGCTGGTGTTCGAAATACCGTCCCGGCGCCGGTGCGGCATCGTCTCGCTCTTCGTCAGTGGATGCATGATAGCCGCGGCCATACGGCGCTGAAGTTCAAGAAGCTCGCTCATTGCGCCGCCTCCGCCAGAGCAGGATTGGGCGCGCGAACCGGCTGTTTCGCAGCTACCGCTTCAAGAAACCGGTTGGCCTTCAGTGCCTCTGCGTGGACTTCTTCGAATGTCGGGATATTGTCGTCCCATTCGAGAAGAGTCGCGATCGGTCCGGCGCGCTCGATTGTCCGCGCGTAGAGTTGCCATACCGGCTCAAGAACCGGATGATCGTGCGTGTCAAGAATATATTTCTCGAACTTGGAATGACCCGCGATGTGAATCTGGGCAATGCGCTCCACTGGAACGGCATTAACGTAAACGAAAGGATCAAAATTGTGGTTCTGCGACGAGACATAAATGTTATTCACGTCGAGCAGAATACCGCAGTCAGCGCGCTCAATTACCTCGTTGAGAAACTCCCACTCCGTCATTTCCGAAACATGATATTCGGCATAGCTCGAGACGTTCTCGACGACGACCGGAATCTCCAGAAAATCCCGCACATGACGAATGCGATCCGCTGTGATCTTCACCGCCTCCCATGTGTAAGGCATGGGTAGAAGATCGTGTGTGTAGCGGCCATCGACCGATCCCCAGCAGAGATGATCGCTGAGCCAGGGAGTGCTGGTGCGTTTTACAAGCTGTTTCAGACGCCGCAGGTGTTCGGGATCGGGGTCGCTTGCGGAACCAAAGTACATTGAGACCCCGTGTTGAACGACCTTGTACTGATCGAGAATTTTGTCGAGGACTTCGAGCGGGCGCCCGCCATCGATCATGTAATTTTCCGAGATGATCTCAAACCAGTCCACGACAGGTTTTCGTGTCAGGATATGGCGATAGTGCGGAATCCGAAGGCCGATCCCGACTCCATACTCAGTAAAGCCGTTGAAACGATTCGCAGGCACGAGGGGAAACTCCGAGGGAAATTCAGGTTACAGGGCCGGCACGATGTGCCGGCCCCGGAAGCAAAGCAAAGGTGCGCTTCAGAATTAGGAAGGATGCTTCGACCCGTCAGTTGCGCAGCCACCCTTGCCCTTGCAGCTGTTCTTGCCTTTGCAGCCATTGTCGCTGCTCTTGCAGCCACCCTGGCCCTTGCAGTCGTTCTTGCCCTTACAGGAGTGCTTGGTAGTGGTTTGATCGAGCGAAGCGCTGCCAAACGACGCTTTGCCCGCCTTGACTACGGAATTTGTGGTTCGGGAAGTGGCAGCCTGCATTGTTGCAGCGCCGCTCAGCAAACCAGAAACTGCCGCAGCAACCATCAGGGTCTTCATCGAGTGCTTCATGGTCATTCCTCCGTTTTGGGTCCGGACCCGGCAACTCGCCGGCGGGAGACCCATCTACCGCATGTGAGTACGGCAGCGCGATAAGGTTACAGCAGTCGAGCAGCATTTTTGTGGAGATTTTTCATCCGGAAATTTTTCACATGACATTAAATCCAAAACTCTGAACGATTCGTTCTAGTCAATCAGAATGGCTCTGCGGACTCTCTCGGGGCATTAAGACCAGGAATGTAGGCGCGCGACTGTGACGAATGGCCAGGGAAATAACCTCATCTGTCGTCTACCGGGGATAGATCGACGGAGCGCCTGCCGGCACATCCCCCTGATCATCCAGCGCTTTCTTTTTGAAGCATATGAATGCTGAGACATGCGCAATGCCAGCGGCCACACCAGGATATACCGATAAGCCTGCTATGCGAGCAAGGCGAAGGCGACGATCGTAGGGCCGGCACGCCCGGATTGTCTTTCCGCCTCCGCGTTGATGGCGCCTTCGAGGTCCATCCAATCCGTTTTTAATTCTGCGGCGAGAATTTCGACTTCGTTAGCTCCGTCAAAACACAGCTCGCATACGCCGATGCCGTCTTCGGAACGGATGGGCAACCCGAAAATGCGGCAAGTCACAGGTCTTGCGGAGTAGAGGTCACAGGTTCCTGTTACAGGATCGAGGACGGGGCAAGGTTCCTCATTCGCAAAACCTTCGAACTCCGGATGGTCCGTGTAGAGTTGGCCCGTCGCAATATCACCAGGAAAACAGGAACGCAAGCGGTCGACCGACTGCCGTGCTCGCTCGCGGACAGCAGCCGCTCGTTCCGGTTCGCTGTCTTCAAGCCGAGCCAATCCGGCGCGCAGGCGCTCGGCGTCCAATTCTGTAATCGCGAAGACGCCAACGCAGCATTGCGTGCATCCTTGGCGGCACTTGAGCCAGTCGCCGGACCGTCGCGTGGCATCGGCGGTCTCCGCATCAACAATCTGCACCAGGTGCTGGTCGCTTACAGGCAGCATGAGTCCAGATTAGAGCAACCAGGACGTTTGCAGCGAAAGATGAAGTTGTCGTCATTTGCACTTGTTATTTTTGTCTGGCAATCTGCTTCATCCTTGCGGTGTAAGCAACATTCGTGCGCGAAGCGGAGGCGCTCGTTTGCAATCGTTGAAATGGAACCTGCTCAGGATAGCGATACTGCTCCTGGTCGGATGGGGCGGTGCTCATTGTGCGGTGGCCCAGGATAATTACGAGATACAGGTGTACGGATCTGACACCGTTGCGCCCAGGACTACCATGCTGGAACTGCACAGCAACTTTACGGTGGAGGGCAGCTACCCTGTTCCCGGTGCGCAGTTCACCTCAGATGGAGTCTATCCAACAAACCATGCGGAGCATGAAACCGTTGAGATTACCCAGGGCCTGAATAGCTGGTCGGAGCTCGGCTTTTACATTTTTACCAGCGCCCGTAGTGGAGACGGCTGGCAGTGGGTGGGGGACCACATCCGCCCGAGAGTGAGAGTGCCGGACAGCTGGCACTGGCCTGTGGGGGTGAGTCTGTCTATGGAGATTGGTTATGTCCGGCCATCGTTCTCGAAGGATACTTGGACGATGGAGTTGCGCCCAATCGTCGATAAGCAGGTCGGCAGATGGTATTTCGCCGTGAACCCGGCTTTGGAGCGCTCTTTCCACGGCCCGAGCGTTTCAGATGGCGTGGAGTTTTCGCCGGATGCAAAATTTAGCTATGACTTCAACAAATATATTTCCGGCGGGCTTGAGTATTACTCTGCCTTCGGTCCAATCACCGACGTATTTTCTTTGCACAATCAGCAGCAGCAGTTCTTTCCATCGATTGACCTGAACGTTTCTCCGAACTGGGAAATCAACTTCGGCGTAGGAATTGGCGCGACGGCCAGCACTGATCATCTGATCGTGAAGGGCATTGTCGGTCGCCGCTTCGACTGGACACGTCATCGCGCAGGAAGCTCTCAGAGTACGCAATGAATCGCCGCGAATTTCTAGCTCAGGCAGGCGTTTTCGCTCTTGGTGCACCGCTGACCGCGAGAACGTGGGGTCAGCAGCAGGCGGACTTCCGTCTGGAAATCGCGCCGCTGAGAGCTCGAAATTGCACCTGGTAAGGTCATTCACACAGTCGCCTATAACGGCCGGGTGCCCGGTCCTCTGATTCGCTGGCCTGAGGGCAAGCCTCTCACAATTGATGTGGTGAACCGGAGCGATGTTGCGGAGATTGTCCACTGGCATGGTCTTTGGATTCCGTCTGATCAGGACGGCGCGATGGAGGAAGGCTCGCCAATGATCATGCCCGGAGGCCAGCGACGATACAGCTTTACGCCGCGTCCTGCCGGCTTCCGCTGGTATCACACGCATACATATGCCGGACACGATTTGAAGCGCGGACTGTATACCGGACAGTTTGGATGCTTCTATATTGAGCCGAAGAATGACCCGGGCGCCTTCGATCAGGAAATTTTTCTCACCCTGCACGACTGGAACGCTTACATGGGAGGCGGAGCCGACTCCTCGATGGATGCGCTCTATGACTATGCGACAATCGGCGACCACATGCTGGGGCATGGCGATCGGATTCGCGTGCGCGCCGGGCAACAGGTGCTGTTCCGCGTGCTGAATGCGAGCGCCACGATGACACATTGGCTTGCGCTGGCGGGCCACGATCTGACCGTTGTAGCAATGGATGGAAATGCGGTTCCGGTGCAGGCTCGCGTCAAAGCTGTGCGACTTGCTCCCGCCGAGCGCGTAGACCTCATGGTCGAGATGAATCAGGCCGGAGTCTGGGTGCTGGGCGAGACGCGGGCTGAGATCCGCAAGTCGGGGATGGGCGTCGTCGTTGAATATGCAGGGCAACGGGGCGAGCCCAGATGGATCGATCCTCCGGAGATGCTGTGGGATTATCGCCCATTTGCAAAGCAAGAGGCGCCCCCAGAGCGGCCCGACGTGCGGATTCCTCTTGTCTTCACATCAAAGTTTCGCGGGCATGGGGACTTCGACTATTGGATGATCAACGGAAAGTCCTATCCGAAGACAGATACGATCGCACTTGACGAGGGCAAGCGTTATCGGTTGGTGATGCAGAACAAGAGCACCGACGATCATCCTGTACATTTGCACAGGCACACGTTCGATGTGACGACGCTCGAGGGCAAGCCGATGTCCGGCCTGCATAAAGATGTGGTGGTAGTTAAAGCAAATAGTACGGCTGAGATCGATTTCGTCACCTCCAATCCCGGACCGACGCTCTTCCATTGCCATCAGCAGAGCCATATGGACTTTGGCTTCATGATGCTGTTTCGATATAGATAGATCATGCAGCAGGCAATCGAAATCGGTCCAGCCGACCGCGTCTTCGTGCTGACCGGCGCGGGCGTGAGCGCGGAGAGCGGCCTGCCGACCTTCCGCGACAATGGCGGATTGTGGAACGGCTATCGCGTGGAAGAAGTAGCTACGCCGGAGGCGTGGGCGGAAGACGCCGAGCGCGTGTGGCGCTTCTACGCGATGCGGCGGCGGGATGCTCTGAGCTGCCAGCCGAATCCCGCCCACTTTGCTCTTGCGGAACTCGAGCACGAACTGGGGGAACGATTCTTCCTCTGCACGCAGAATGTCGACCCTCTGCACGAGCGCGCCGGATCGAAGCGCCTGGTTCACATGCACGGAGAGCTGTTTCGTTCCCGCTGCGAGCGCGACTGCGGACGGGGCGACTTTGCCGACGATGGCATTTATGAATCGGCAGCGGACCTCCCGCGCTGCGTCTGCGGTGCTCGAATTCGCCCGCATATCGTGTGGTTCGGTGAGGTTCCGATGGAGATGGACCGCATCTTCGAAGAACTCGACCGCTGCACCATGCTGATGGTCGTCGGCTCTTCGGGAACCGTCTATCCGGCCGCGAATTTTGTGCAATGGGCGCGCAGAAGTGGTGCCCGAACGGTCTACATTGGCCCCGAGCGGCCGCTAAATGCCGCGATGTTCACGGACGTTGTTCTTGGCAAAGCCGGTGAGACATTGCCGGGGCTTTTTTCCATCTCGTAATCCGTCTGAGCAGTTGTCCGCTTTACCCCGTTTGCCAAAGGCCAATCTTCACAGATAACTTAAAGGGTCCTGCTCGCGCAGGGTCGCGAAGGAGCGATGAGTATCGATGTACGGCAACGAACCGCGTTATCAGTCTGGCTTTGCCAACGAATTTGCGACGGAGGCCACCGCCGGAGCTTTGCCCCACGGCCAGAATGCACCTCAGAAAGCTCCACTCGGCTTGTACACCGAACAATTCAGCGGAACGCCATTTACGGCTCCCCGCGCAACAAACCGCCGCACCTGGACGTATCGCATTCGCCCCTCTGTCACTCACAAGCCGTATGAGGCTGCCGATGCGACAGGAAAGCTGATCCGCAGCGGCCCTTTTACAGAAGTTCCCACACCTCCGAATCAGTTGCGCTGGAATCCCATGCCGATTCCGACGGAGAAAACGGACTTTGTCGACGGCATCATCACGCTCGGAGGCAACGGTGATCCGGCGTTTCAGACAGGGGTTGCCATTCACGTCTATGCGGCCAACGCGTCAATGAAGGACCGCTTCTTCTACAACGCCGATGGCGAGATGCTTGTCGTGCCGCAGGCAGGAGAGCTGCGCTTTCACACCGAACTGGGAATCATCGGCGTCGGGCCGGGCGAGATCTGCGTCATTCCGCGTGGCGTAAAGTTCCGCGTGGAGCTTGAGGCCAATGCAGCGCGCGGGTACATCTGCGAAAACTATGGCCTGGCATTTCGCCTGCCCGAGCTTGGTCCGATTGGCGCAAACGGCCTCGCAAACTCGCGCGATTTCCTTACGCCGGTCGCGGCATTCGACGATCGCGACGGCTCATTTCATATCGTCAGCAAGTTTCTCGGGCGATTGTGGGTAGCGGAGATCGATCACTCGCCTCTCGACGTTGTGGCATGGCACGGAAACTACGCGCCCTACAAATACGATCTGAAGAACTTCAACTGCATCAACACGGTCAGTTTCGACCACCCGGATCCCTCGATCTACACAGTGCTCACTGCGCCGACTGTAAATCCCGGCACCGCGAATGTGGATTTTGCGATTTTTCCGCCCCGCTGGATGGTCGCCGAGCACACCTTCCGCCCTCCATGGTTTCATCGCAACATGATGAACGAGTTCATGGGCCTGGTCTTCGGACAGTACGATGCCAAGGCAGAAGGCTTTGTTCCCGGCGGAGCAAGCCTCCATAACTGCATGGCCGGTCACGGGCCCGACGCCGAGACCTGGGAACGGGCCAGCGGAGCCGACCTAACGCCGCAGTATCTCGACAACACGCTTGCTTTCATGTTTGAGACACAACTGGTGGTGCGGCCAACGAAGTTTGCCCTCGAAACAAAAATTCTGCAGCATGAGTATTACGAGTGCTGGCAGGGTTTAAAAAAACATTTCCAAGGATCGTAAGGGATGAGTGCGATTCGCGCGCTGATGTCGGGCATGATCGACTACGCTGGACTCTTTCCTCCTGCTGCGCTCGACATGAAAACGGTGGTCCGTAATTTTGCGGAGTACGCGGGAGGAGACGAGAGCTGGGTACTTGGCAGGCTGGTGTTGCCCATAGGCCGCCTGAATGAATTCACCGCTATCTTCAACGAAGTATGCTGCGACGAGCGCGAGGTCGCTTGGCTGCTCAGCGTACTTGGGGCGGACGGACCCATCGACAATGAAGCCCGTCTTGCCGCTTTTCCCCAGGGCGCGGCGCTTGTCGATTGCATTGAGTTGAAAGCCGGCAAGCCCGCCGAAGTAGAACGATTGTTGTCCGGATTGCCTGATTTCCTGAGCGTCTACGTCGAATTTCCACCAGAGAAGGCAAGCGAAGTACTGCCTATCCTCGCACAGAATGGAGCGCGCGCAAAGATCCGTTTGGGCGGGTTGACGCCGGATTCATTTCTTCCCTGCGAGGTAGTCGCGAGATTCCTAATAAGCTGCGCCGACGCGCAGGTGCCATTCAAGGCAACGGCAGGACTCCATCACCCTGTGCGCGGGGATTATCCCTTAACGAATGTGGCGGACAGCGAATCGGCGAAGATGCATGGATTTGTGAATCTCTTCCTCGCCGCAGCTCTTGCCTGGCTGGGAAAAGAAGAAGATATGGTAGTGGCAACGCTGAACGAAGAATCGCCAAAAGAATTTCGATTCACAGAGGACAACGTCCGCTGGCACGGTAATGCGCTTTCGACTGGCCAGATCGGGTCGGTGAGGCGGGATTTTGGCGCCGATTTCGGCTCCTGCTCATTTACAGAACCCATTGACGAACTGAAATCGCTGGGCTGGTGGTGATGCCCAGCTGGGTCGAGAGCGCGAATGATTCCCAGACGGATTTTCCCCTCGAAAATCTTCCCTTCGGAGTCTTCCTGCGTTCGGGTTCATTTGCGTGCCCGTGCGTGGCCATCGGAGATCAGATTCTTGATCTGCATGAAACGGTTGCGAGCGGCTTGCTCTACGGACTCGACGTGGAAATCTCCCGATCCTGCGAAAGCAATTCGCTCAATGAGTTGATGTCTCTCGGCCGCGGGGCAGTATCCACGCTCCGTGCGCATCTGATGGATCTGCTCTCTAATCGCGCAGCCCGGGCCCGGGTCCAGCCATTGTTGATTCCGCAATCTCGGACCGAGATGGTGCTTCCCGCGCACATCGGCAACTATACCGATTTCTACGCCTCGGTCTATCACGCAACAAATGTTGGCCGCCTTTTCCGTCCTGACAACCCGCTTCTGCCCAACTACAAATATATCCCCATCGGCTATCAGGGACGAGCTTCATCGATAGTAGTGAGCGGCACAGAGACCCGGCGTCCTTGCGGCCAGACCAAAGCTCCCGATGCCGTTCTTCCGATCTTCGAGCCCAGCCGCTCATTCGACTATGAGCTCGAAGTGGGTTTCTTTGTGGGACAAGGAAACGCTCAAGGCGAAGCAATTTCGATTACCGATGCTGAATCCCATATCTTCGGCCTGTGCCTCGTAAACGACTGGTCGGCGCGGGATATTCAAGCCTGGGAGTATCAGCCGCTCGGGCCGTTTCTCGCGAAGAATTTCGCTACGACGATTTCTCCGTGGGTTGTCACAATGGATGCGCTGGAGCCCTTCCGCGTCCCCGCATTCGTGCGCCCGGAGGGTGATCCCGAACCTCTGAGGTATCTCGATGCGCCCGAAGACCGCGCCCGAGGAGGAATCGATCTAAAACTAGAGGTCTTGTTGAAGACGGCCCGCATGCGCGCCGAAAACGCGCAGCCAGTGCAAATAAGCCGGGGAAATCTTCGCGATTTGTACTGGACTCTGGCACAAATGCTCGCGCATCACGCCAGCAATGGATGCAACTTGCAACCGGGGGATTTGCTGGCCAGCGGGACCGTATCGGGAGCTGCACCTGACTCGCTCGGCTGTCTGCTTGAGATCACCCGTCGAGGAGCAGATCCGTTAAGCCTTCCCAGTGGCGAGACGCGAAAGTTTCTCGAAGACGGCGACGAGGTCACCTTGCGCGGATATTGCGAGCGCGAAGGGCACCCGCGTATCGGATTCGGAGAGTGCCGAGGCGTGGTGGTTCCCGCTCGGGGTTGCTAACTCACTTCGTGAATTCGGCAAATCTTCGACTACTTTGCGCGCTCAAATTCGACGTAATTGCGGCCAAAGTACAGGCGGTATTTGCCTGGGATTTCGCTCTCGGTCACCTGCAGCGGCGTTGGGCGGCGAAATTTCGCATCGCTTACAGCATCGACCGTGAACAGATTATGCGCACCGATGTCCAGAAGCACGAACTGCGGTCCGCTGGCGTTTTTGATAATTCCTGCGCCGTAAGCTCCGGGCACAACATGGTGGCCATTAATATCGATCGGCACTTCAGTGATGAAGTACGCCTGGTACTTTTCCTGGATGCCGGTCGAGTAACCGGAATTGTCTACCAGCGCCGCAAATGTAAAGTAACCATCGGCAAAGTGCACACCGCCAGAGTTGCGCCCCTGGGTTGTCGCCGATTGTCCGCGGAAGAAGACCGAGCCCGGAAGGACTTTCGCCAGGTCTGCCGGATGCAGCACCATGTCTTTCTGATCCGAAGGGGCCTGACCGTGAGTAGGTCTCCCGGGAGTGAAAAATCCAAGCATAACGAGCAGAATCCCGATGCTGATACGTGAAGCGGCTTTCATTCGTAGAGAATCCTTAAGCAATTTTGCCGCAAGTATAAACCTCCGCGGCACTTGAGAGCATGTGCCTTCACACGGCGGAATGTAGATTCCAACGTCAGTATGAACAAAAAGTAGGGACCCCTTGCTGCGGGGAACGGCCACCGCGTTCGAGCTAGACGTTAAGGTGATTCGCTGCGGCTACACGGCCATACCAATGGCCTGAATCCTTGATGGTGCGCTTTTGATCGCGGAAGTCGACATACACCAGCCCGAAGCGCTGACTGTATCCCTCGGCCCATTCGTAATTATCGAGGAGACTCCAAGCATGGTAGCCGCGTACATCTGCGCCGTCCTTGATAGCTCGGGCGAGTTCGGCAAGGTGCCCCCGATAGTATTCCGTCCGTCTCGGATCAGGAGCCTTCGACGGATCGTCTGGTAGAGGGCCATCGGAGTAGGCGCAGCCGTTCTCGGTGATTTCGATGATCGGCCGGTCGTACTCCTTCGAAATGCGCGTAACGATGTCGTAGAGACCCCACGGCCAGACTTCCCATCCGTTATAGGTAATAGGTCCTACACCGCCCGCTTGACCGTTGAACTGGACATAAGGAATGTATGGCGCGGCTGAGACGATGGTCCGCTGATAGTAGTTAATGCCGATCCAGTCGAGCGGCACCTGCATGATCTTGGCGTCGCCATCGTGAACTCCCATGATTCCGTACGGCGGGTCGCCAACAAATGCCTTGGGATACTCACCATGAATTGCCGTGTAAAGGAAGAAGTCATTATTCATGGCGTGGAAGCGCTCCGCCGCGGCGCGATCAGCTTCGCTGTTGGTTGCGGGAGTTCCGGGTGACATGCTGAAGGCGCTTCCGATTTTCGCTTTCGGCGCCACCGCCTTCATCGCGCGGAAGGCTTCGCCTTGAGCCAGGTTAACGGTATGCGCAGCCTGCAGGAAGAGCTTGGGATCCTTCTTGCCCGGCGCATGAATGCCGATACCGTAGCCGAGATATGTGAAAACCCAGGGCTCGTTGAAGATGGCCCACGTGTTCACTCGATCGCCTAGCGCCTTCGACACGATTCCGGCATAATCAGCAAAGTGCTTGTAGGTCTCGCGATTCGGCCACCCGCCCTGATCTTCGAGCGCCTCCGGCAGATCCCAGTGAAAGACGGTGCACATTGGCCGGATGCCCGCCTCGAGTAGCGCATCGACATATCGGCTATAAAAATCAATTCCCTTCTGGTTGACCAGTCCGGTACCTGTCGGCTGGATGCGCGGCCATGCAATCGAGAAGCGTGCACTCTTGAGGTTGAGCTGCTTCATGATCGCGATGTCTTCCTTGTAGCGATGGTAGGAGTCGCAGGCCACGTCTCCGGTATCGCCGCCCTTCACCTTGCCGACCGTATGGGCAAATGTGTCCCAGATTGATGGTCCCTTGCCGTCTTCTTTCCACGCTCCCTCAATCTGATAAGACGCAGTCGCTGATCCCCACATGAAATTAGCGGGAAACCGCGCTCCGCTGACGTCGATAGGCGGCAGAGAGGTACTCTGCGCCAATTCGATGGAAGACGGGACAGCGAGGCCGTATCGGGAAAATGCTGCGCTACCGGCGAGGGCGAGAGAATAGTTCAGAAACTGACGACGATCGATCAACGAAATATGACTCCTTTCAACGGAGAACATCGTAGCATTCGCCAAAGAGATTAGTAAAACTGTTTACTTCAAGGGAAAACCGGCTTCGGTCCGGAACGGGGCACGGGCAATGCGCGCTCCAACAAAATGAGCACCAAGACTCCGCCCATTGCTGCCAGTGGCACCAGGAATGCGATACGTAGAGAGCCTGCGTAGGCCGAATATAGACCCGTCAGCCACGGCAATACGGCACCCCCTGAGCCACAGATCGCGAAGATCCAGCCTGCGTGTCGCGAATGGCCGATGCGGGCCAGCAGCCGTGCTACAGCCAAAGGAAATATTGGAGCGCAGCCCAACCCGGCGAGGGAGACCGATGCGAGACTGATTGCCGGCGTTTGCGACAGGAGCAGCATCGAGACGCCAATCGATGCCGCAATCACCCCCGACAAAAGAACCGTGAATTCCGACACCAACCTACTCAAAAGCGGCATAACAGCGCGGCCAACGACAATGGAAAGCCAGAACATCGAGACAAAGAGGCTCGATTTTTCCGGGCTGAGTCCAGCAAAGCGATGAGCATAGGACGCGATCCACCCCGAGATCGAAGTCTCCCCGCCGACATAAAGGAAGAGCAGCATGCTGAAGAGAAGAAAAATCGACAGGCTCAGTCTCTCTCGCCGTTCAGGCTGGCTGGCCTTGGCGGGTTCTGCCATTTTTTTCTTTCCGAGCACAAAGGCCAAGCCCGCAAAAACGACGGCGGCACAAAGTGACAGCCCCAACAACACCAGACGAAACGCCCCAGGACCAACTGCAGAGGCAATGAATGGCGGACACGAGACCGCACCTACCCCCCAGAAGAGGTTAACCCGCGACAGGAGCATGCCTCCGTCGTCCGGTCGCTCGAGCCCGAATAGCAGGTTGGTTGCTGTTGTTGCCGATCCAAGGCCGACGCCCACCAGGGCGAACGCCGGCAGGGCCAGCCATTGCCTGTCGAGAGCAAGGGCGGCGAGGCCGGCGGCAACCGACGCGTATCCGAAGATCAGGCATCCCCTGCGGAAGTGCGATGCCAACACAGCGCCAAGTGTCGAGCCGGCGAACTGGACCGCGAACAGTGATCCCGCCTGGAGATCGCTCAGTGACCAGCGCGCGCTGAGGATGGGGAGAATAGGCCCGAGCAGCACAGTAGACATGCCGGCGACGACAAACCCGGCGTAGAACGGAGCAGCGGGCAGCGACTCAAGGCGAACGGCGGTTCTGCGGGGCGGCATCGGTTGGACGTCAGCGCGATACGCGCTTCGGGTTGGGTGGCATGGTCGATTCGCGGATGATCAGTTCGGGCACGATGGCCAGGTGGTCGGGGTAATCCTTCTGGCCGCGAAGTCGCTGCAGCAGGATCCGCGCCGCGGTAGTGCCCATGTTGCGCAGGGGCTGGCGGATCGTGGTGAGGCTGGGGTTGTGATAGGCGGCTCCCTGGATGTCGTCGAAGCCGACGACCGAGACATCCTCGGGCACGCGCAGGTTATGGTCGCGAAAGCCTCGAATGGCTCCGATGGCGGCGATGTCGTTGAAGGAGATAAGCGCCGTGAAGGGCCGCTTCTGGGCGAGCAGGTGTTGGGCCACCGGATAACCCAGTTCGGGCGAGGAGATGTTCAGCTCAAGCTGGACCACTAGTTCGGGATGAACCTCGATCCCGAGTTCGCGGCTGACGGTCATGAAGCTCTTCCAGCGGTCGTCCGAGTCGGAGCTGAAGGTCTGGCCGCGCATGAAGGCGATGTGGCGGTGTCCCAACTGGTGAAGATGGCGCATCGCCAGCTCGGCGGCGCGGCGGTGGTCGAGCGCGATGTTGGTGATGCCTTCGATTTTGCGATGGCCGGCGACGGCTACCACCGGGATCGGCAGGCTGTGCTGCAGCGCGGTGTCGATGGCGATGAAGCCTTCGACGGAGCGGTCCATCAGCAGCCGGGGGTACTCCTCGATCAGGTCCGCCTTGCGGCGGTGGCTGGCCGCAAGGTAGAAGTAGCCCTCCTCGATCAGGATCTCCTCGATGCCGTCCATGATCAGGACGGAGTAGCCATCGCTCAGCTCGGGGACGAGCACGCCGACGGAGAAGCTCTGCCTGCGGCGGAGGGACCGGGCATAGAAGCTGGGGCGGTAGTCGAACTTCTGCGCGGCGGCCAGGACGCGGTCGCGGGTCTCCTGCGGTATCGAGCGGACTCCCGGGGCATTGTTGAGGACCAGGGAGATGGTGGCGGGCGACAGGTCCAGGTAGTCGCCGAGAACCCTGAGGCTGATGGGACGGCTATGCAGGTAAGCGTTCTTATCGCCGGCCGGTTCAGTTTTCGGTGATGCGTCTCCAGCCGTTTTGCGTCTGGGCATATCAGCCTTTGTAGTGGTTGCTCAGCTACTTAGGCAAATGGATTCTGTCAAGAGACAGTACCCTCCCCCCCTCATTCCATTGCGCTTCGTCTGTTTTTTGGCTAAGTAATTCATTTGGAAGGCCTTAATTTTGCGGTCATTCTGGAGCTATCTCATAAGAAATGACTTAGCGCAAGTGACAGAAGGCGTGGGACTTAGCGCCAGCTTGCGGAGAGGTCCAGTAGTTTTTCCTCCAAGTGATTGAAAACAGGTGCTTTATTTTTGGAATCATCTTTCAGATGATTGATTCGAAACGCTTTGAGTGCTGAATTTACCGGAAAGAGAAAGGCCCGGCTGCGAGTGGCGGCCGGGCCCTTTTGTATCTCTATTTCTATTCTAGCGGATTGAGGGAAATTCTCCGCCACGGTTTACTGGGTATGCATCGCCTCTAGGGCGCAATCACGTAGGTCGCTACGCCCTCCGGGCTGGTGGTGTAGCCGGTGGCCACGGCCAGCGCTTTGATCGTCTCCGACGAGCTGACTGTGATCGAACCGCCCGGGCTGAGGGTGGGCGAAGAGCGGCCTGGGGTCGTTCCGTCGGTCGTGTAGTAGATCAGCGCTCCGGGGGTGGTATCGGTGATCGAGACCGTCTGCGGGCCGGTGTAGGTGCCCGAGGGCTTGCTGAAGAGATGGCTTGGCTGCGGCGACGTAGTAATCCCCGATGGCGACGGCCGAGGGCGAGTAGTTCGTGGCCACGGCAATAGCCTGCAACTGTTCTGTGCTGCTGATGGTGATCGGGGTGCCGTTGTAGAGAGGCGAAGAGGTGGTCGGCGTGGTGTGGTCGGTGGTGTAGTAGATCTTGGCTCCGGCCAGCGAGTCCATGATCGCGACCTGCACGCTGCTGTCATAGAAGCCGGCCGCCAGGCTGAAGGTGGGGGTGGGCGCATAGGGCGGAATGATGGTGTATTGCGCCCAGCCTTCAGGACTGAGTCCGTAACCGGGAGCGACGGCGTAGGCCTTGATGATCTCGGTCGAGCTGACAGGGATGGGATTCATCGGGTTGAAAACGGGCGAAGAGCGGCCGGGCACGGTTCCGTCGGTCGTGTAGTAGATGGTCGCGCCGGGCGTTGCGCTGGTGATCGACACCATCTGCGGGCTGGTATAGGTGCCGCTGGGCGGACTGAGGACGGGCACGGCCGCTGCGATGAGTCATAGGCCGCCGTGGCTACGGCGATGTGTACCGTAGTTCGGTCGCTACAGCGATCGCCTCACAGTAGTCTCCGAACTGCTTACCGTGATGGGTGCCGTCAGTATACATGGTCGATGAAGTTGTCGGCGGGTGTTCCGTTAGTCGTGTAGTAGATGACCGCCCCGGGCGTGGTGTCCGTTATCTTCACCGTCTGCGTGGTGTAGTAGAGGCCAGGCGTCGGACTGAATGCTGGCGTCGCCGTCGGCGTCTCGACCAGCTGCGCGACGGAGTTGCTGGTGGCAGCGGTAAAATTGCCATCGCCCGGATAAGTAGCCGTCAGCGTGTCGGTCCCGAGGGGCAGCGATGCAATGTTGAGTGTGGCCACGCCGGAAGAGAGCGTGCCAGTCCCGATGGCTGTTCCGCCATTGTAGAAGGTCACCGTCTCACCGTTGGTGGTGAAGGTTCCGACGAGTATGGACTCAGGGTTGCCGTCAGCGTGATCTGGCTGCCCACACATGGCAGGGGTTGGCGCTGGAACTGAGAGTCGAGCGTGTTGCGACCTCCGCCGCGAGCAGCGGAAGGGTGCTCGAAGTGCTGGAGTTGTAGTTTGCGTCGCCAGGATAGCTGGCCTCGACCTGGTGCGTCCCGCTGCCCAGACAGCGAGACGTTGCTCAGGGTGGCCGTCGCAGTTGCGTGAACTCGTTCAGGAAGATCGTCACCGTTCCAGCCAACGCCGCCACATCAGGGGCGCCGTCACCGTTGAAGTCCCCGACAGCGACGCCGGCAAGGAGTCCAGCGATCAGACGATGACTGAATGGCGAAAGTTCCGTCTCCGTTACCCAGCAGCACCGTCAACGTATTTGAGCCGTCACCGCTGTCATTGTTGAGGCCACCGCCGGTCACGATGTCCGGAATGCCATCTCCGTTGAAATCTGCTACCGCTACGCTCTGCGCCGTTATTGACGGTCAGCGTGGACTTGGCGATGAAAGTTCCGTCCCCATTTCCCAGGAGTATGGTCAGCGCCGAGACACCACCTATGACAAGGTCCGGAATGCCGTCCCCGTTGAAGTCCCCAACGGCGATAGAGTTGGCGGCGGCAGAAACGGCAGCATTGATCGTTGATTTAGTCGTGAAGGTTCCATCTCCATTGCCAAGCAACACCGTCACGTCCGCCGCCACCAGGATTAACAACCGCTAAGTCCGGGATGCCGTCTCCGTTGAAGTCGCCGACAGCGAGGGAATAGGGAAAGGTGCCTACGCTGGTGGTTGAGCCGGTGGTGAAAGTCCCGTCCCCGTTGCCGAGCAGCACCGACCACGGTGTTCGAGTCTGAGTCGACAGCCGCCAAGTCCAGAATGCCATCTCCATTAAAGTCAGCCGCCGCTATGCCGAGCAGAGTTGCGCCGACATTGGTTGCAGATTTTGTGGTAAACGTTCCGTCTCCGTTGCCCAGCAGTACTGTGACAGAGCCAACTCCGTTCCAGTATCCGGCTCACGGCCAAATCCAGGATGCCATCTCCATTGAAGTCGCCAGCTGCGACGCCAAATGGAACTGGGCCGGCTGACGGGCTCGACTTCACGGTAAATGTCCCATCGCCATTACCCAGTGCACCGTCAGCGTACCGTGTACCGTACCAGTGATGTTTGACGACGCGAGGTCCGGGATGCCATCCCCGTTGAAGTCGCCAACGACAATTTGATACGGCAGAAAGCCGAACGCTATATCCGAGAATCGGCACGAAGTTCTCACTCCAGTGTTGCAGCTCCTAGTGCCTCAGTGCCAAGCAAAGAGTTACCATTTGTCGTATCCAGGAAGGAAACGTCCCCTGTCGGAGCAGCCGTCTTGTCCGCGCCCGCCACGGTCGCCGTCAGCGTATAGTTGCCGAGCGAGCCGGAGGAAGTGATCGTGGTCGTTGTCGGATATTTCCCGGCAACAGTCAGGGCTGCCGATTGTTGATGTGCTCTTCACATACCTCTTGGTCCCGACGAACACCGCCTGATAGCTGTGGCTTCCAATGCCCGGCCTGAATTTGTATGTGGCGATTCCGGAGCTGGTCAGCTGCGCAGTCGCGAGCAGCGCTGAGTCCTCGCAATACTTCGCAGATGCATCGCAGAACCTGACCTGGCCGGGAGTTTACCGGCGTGGATCCGGAGACGACGGTTGCGGTCAGCGTGACCACTGTGCCCGCGGCGACCGACGTGACTGCGCTGCCCGAACTCGTCACGGTCAGCGTTGTCGTAGTCGGGGCGGCGGTGGCCCAGGCTTGAGACACGCTCAGGAGCGCAATGACGGCCAGTGTTGCGGGCAGGAGCAAAGCGCGGGAAGCGGTGCGGCGGGAAACGGAAGGAATGGCGAAGAAAGAGAGACGACAGATTGCCGAGATCATTTTGGCCTCCGGAACGAGCGAAGGGCCTCAAAATCATTGCTGGTCGGAGAGCGGAGTCGAAGAAGAGCGAATCCGAAAAGCAACCCCGGTGGTGCAAGAGACTTCTGCAACTACGAAGATGCTGGCTTGCCTAAGTTGCGGCTAACACGTTAGCGCCTCACCTAGGGCTCGTCAAGAATAATCAGCCTCCTCTACTAATTAGCGATTTTTCAAGCTGCGGCTGGAAGACCCAAGCAGCCGTGCCAGTCTCTCGGATCGCATGGATTCTTCACTTCGCTGCGCTGCGTTCAGAATGACACTCTATTGGATTGGTGCCGTCTCGCGGGGTTCCTGTTCTCCTCCCTTGGCTTTCGCCAACGGCGCTTGGGCCTTATGATTTCAACCGAAAACGGAGGGGATATGGCGCTGAGAATCCTACTGATTGTTGTTGTTATCGTGGCTGCAATTCTTATCTTATGCGGCGACGAAACCCGGCACATTCAGGATCGAGCGATCGATCGTGATTCAGGCTCCGGCGGAGAAGATATTTCCGCTGATCAACGATTTTCATAACTGGAACCAGTGGGCGCCTCAGGACAAGGAAGATCCTACGACGATGAGAACCTACAGCGGCGCGGCGAGCGGGGCAGGCGCAGTGGCAGAGTGGACCAGCACAGGTCAGGCGGGCAGCGGGCGTATGTCAATTACGGAGTCAGTCGCCCTCAAGAGAGTCGTGATCGACGTATATTTCGTAAAGCCGTTTGCGGCGCATAACGTGAACGAGTTCAGGCTGGAGCCGGAGGGCGGCGCGACCAGGGTGATCTGGACGATGCAAGGGAAGAATCTTTACGTGATGAAGGTGATGAGCGTCTTTGTGAACATGGACCGGATGATGGGACGCCATTTCGAGAGCGGGTTGAGAAATTTGAAGGCAGCGGCTGAGAGGTAATGAAGGGCGGACAGAGGTTTGTCGGGGCGTCTACAAGTAGATACCCCGGATAAAAATTGAAGATCCTGCTGCCGGTTTGGGCGATTATTCAATGTGAGGCTTAAGATGACCGATTCTCCGCGCATCCCGTATGCTCTCTGGCCGCCGGCGATCGTGATGGCTTTCGCTATCGCATACTCCGTCAATGTGATCGAGAAGAAGTGGCACAGACCCCGCCACCGCCGCGCCGCCGATTGGAGAAGAAGGCTGGGGTGAAGGCGGGGCTCCCACTCAAACCAAGGCTTGAGTGGGGTAGCGTCATCGTTCAAACATGGGGCCTGGCATACCCCGCATATTCCCTGGGAATGGATGGGCTATGTAGCCTGGGGGACGGCCTCGAGGGGGTGGTCGGTCACCTCGGTTGACCTCGTCCGGCTGAGAATCTCTTTGGCCTTAGCCGACTCGTCGGCGGTTCCGTGAACGACAACAAGGAATTTATCGGCCTTCACGGCGGTTTCGTATTGCAGGATGCTGTCCCTGGGGATTCCCATGCTGTAAAGGCCGGCGCCGAGTGCGCTTAGTCCTCCCACGACCACAGCACCTTCCAGGGCTCCGACGATCCAGGCGGCCACGGGGCCAGCGACGAGCAGCGGTCCGACGCCGGGCACCCAGAAGAAGGCCGCGCCGACGAGGAGTCCCCAGAGCCCGCCCCAGAAGGCGCCCATTTTGCCCCAATACTTGATTCTGTCTCCGGCGTTGTAGTAGCCCACGACGTGCTCTTCGGTGTGGTAATCCTTGCCGACGACGGAGAGCTTGGTCATGTCGAAGCCGGATTTCTGGAGCTCGGCGATGGCTTCTTCAGCGGCGTCGTGGGTGTCATAGATGGCGACGACGGCATTGGTGTCGGCGGCATTTGTCTCGGTCATGATGGTTCCCTCTCTAGTCTGGTGTGGTTTTTGAAGGTCGGCTGAGATGATGCCATCAAAGTGTATGCGCGAGGCTGTTAATGGGCAGTAAAAGCAGAGGAGGCGCAGGCCACAAGGGGGATGCTTCTTGATGTCGCGGGAACGTTGACCTGCTAACATGACTGCCCATGGAAAAAGGAACGGAGTCAGTCTCGGGTGCGGGGAGGCTCTCTGCCGGGGCGAGGCTGCGCGCGGCGGTTGAAGCGGAGCGGCCGCTGCAGCTGATCGGAGCGATCAACGCGTACCACGCGCGGATGGCGGAGCGGGTTGGGTATCGCGCGCTGTATGTGTCGGGCGGTGGAGTGGCGGCGGGGTCGCTGGGGCTGCCTGACCTGGGCATCTCGGAGCTTGAGGACGTGCTGGTGGATGTGCGGCGAATCACGGCGGTGTGCTCGCTGCCGCTGCTGGTGGATGTCGACACCGGGTTCGGGAGCGCGTTCGGCATAGCGCGGACGGTACGGTCGCTGATCCGCGAAGGCGCGGGTGGATGCCACATCGAAGACCAGGTGCAGGCGAAACGCTGCGGGCACAGGCCGCACAAGGAGGTCGTTCACACTGAGGAGATGGCCGACCGCATCAAGGCGGCAGTGGATGCGCGGACGGATACGGACTTCGTCATCATGGCACGGACCGACGCGCTTGCAGTCGAAGGGCTGAGCGCGGCGCTCGATCGGGCGGCGGCGTATGTCGAAGCTGGCGCGGACATGGTCTTTCCCGAGGCGATGACGGAGTTGGGCATGTACAGGCAGTTCGCCGAGCGCACGAAGGTTCCGGTGCTGGCAAATATCACGGAGTTCGGGGAGACTCCGCTGTATACGGTGGATGAGCTGCGCGACGCGGGCGTGGCGATTGCGCTGTATCCGCTGTCGGCGTTTCGGGCGATGAATGCGGCGGCGCTGAAGGTATACGAAGCGGTACGGCGGGATGGGACGCAGAAGAATGTCGTGGACACGATGCAGACGCGGGCCGAGTTGTATGACTATCTTGGCTACTACGCGTATGAGCAAAAGCTCGACGAGCTGTTCGCGAAGGGGGAGAAGTAGGCGCAAGATACACACATCTGGTGATGAGGCCGCCAGATATAGGTACCCAATCCCAACCCAATCGGTGAGAGGTTAGAGTCTGGAACACCCGGGCGAGCTGTCGCTCGGCACGGGGCTCTGAAGCCGTGCCCTTACGAAACAAAAGGCATGCGCGTCTGTGTAGTTCCACACAGCTGTTTGTGTAGCAACCTCTATATGGCGCGCCTCGCGGAGATCCTATTCTCGTTCTTGTGGAAGCTGCCTTCAAGATGCGGGCTCCCAAACGAGAGGACGATGTAATGACAATCGCAGTGGAAGAGCGACTGAAAGCCCAGAGTGAATGTACTCAAACGTGGAGAGAGCAACGCAAAGCGAAGCCGCTCGCGACGATTCATAGCTGGGCGGTTGTGGACACCGTCCTCTCACACAGCTTTGCGGCGCTGCGGGCTGGAAATTGCCTGACAGGACATGTTTCCGGACTGCCGCATTTGGCCTATGCGCAGGTCGCCTACACGTCTCCCATTGTGAAAGTCGATCCGGCCCGTGGATTAGTCGAGACCCGCAATACGATATATCGACTCGGCGAAATCAGCGAAGCCTACGGCTGCTGGCGCGGGACGCCGAGGTAACGGGAGATAGTCTGGGTTTTTACCGGGCCTCCCCCGCCGCGGAGCCGGGCTGGAGGTGTCGTTTCGCAGGAGCAGGTTGAGTGAGCCATTCGCCGCATCCTACTTACGATATGCAGCTGCCAAGGTTCACGTGGAAGAGCGCTCTTTTGTACCTGGTGGGGGTGGCGGCTGTTTTTTTGATTGTGTATTTGCTGATCGTCCTGCTCTTCCATGCAACGCCGCACCAGAGGATTAATCTGCAGAAGAGCCACGGCGGAATGGCGTGTGTGTTGAGTCTCGCGATTATTGGAAGATAGTCGCGGGGCGTAGATCAGATGATTTGTTTGAGGGCGCCGGTCGCCTTCTCGCGGGCCAGCCGGAGAGCGTCGATCGCTGTGTCTCCCGCGTCCAGGGTGTGCCTGAGCGCCGATCTCTTTCGAGTTTCCCTGTGATCGACGGCGACGCTCTCGATGCCTCCGCCGAAAATTGTGTGACTCTCTTCCAGCCGGTCGAGGGACGCGTTCAACTCTGCAACAATTGATTCGGCTTCGTCGGCGAAGACGATCAGTTCCACGTTGATTTTCTTGTAAGCCATTTTGGGTGCACCCAAGTGCGATTCTATACCTCGGTTTGGTTCGGCTGCGTCTGCGCTCAGGCCTTCGGCAGAGAGGTGGGTCCTACGGACCGACTTTGTCGCAGAGCCAAAGCCCTGCGCTTCTACCGGGCCTCCCACCCCACGGACGAGGACCCTTCGGCTACGCTCAGGGCAAGCTCTGTCCATGGGGACCCGGTCTCGCGATGCGAGGCTGAGGGTGTCGGGCGGGTCGAGGTGATTGCTTCCCCACCCTTCACGATGCGAAGGATGGGGCAGCCGAGTTTGTGGGATTTAAGAGGTGGGCCACCTTTCCGGAATCGGGACCTCTCAGACCTGCATCTGAGGGGCAGGACAGTCCGCCATGGACAGGCAAGCAGAAAAGACGGAGAAGGGCATCATGAGAAGCGCCGCGGCGCTGGCTTTGGTTCTTTGCCTCGGCCTGACAGCCGTCGCTCAACGCAAGCATGAAACGCCTTTCGGCTCGAGCGAACCGTTGGAAGGTGCGCTTCACGGCAGAATTTATAGCCTGCCTCTAAACACGCGGACGCTGCCGGATTTTGAGGCGCTGCGCCCCAAAGGCGACTTTTACGCCTACTCGCTGACGGTAAAGACGCAAGATACCTTCCCGTGGCACGGTCTTCCTAGTCCGGAATGGTATGCCATCGATTATCGCGGGAGTTTCTTCGTTGCGAAACCCATGCGGCTGCATTTCTTTCTTGTGTCGGATGACGGATCGAAGCTTTACATCGACGACCAATGCATTATCGACAACGATGGCATCCATGGATCGCGGATGAAAGGCGGCCACATAAGCCTCTCGCAGGGTTTGCACCGAATCCGTGTTTCTTATTTTCAGGGGCCGGCGCCGTATGTTGCGCTGTATTTATCGGTGAAGGTTCCGGACCAAGATTTGAAGCCATTCGATGTGAGAGACTTCGCCGCACCCGGCGATACTTCGCAGCCCGGACTGCAAGAGCGTCCGCAGTGAGGTCAGGAGATGAAGGAGTTCGGGCTGCCGACGCTTTCTACCGGGCATCGCGATGGAGGCTGGAGGTGTCGGGCGGGTCGAGGTGATTGCTTCCCACCCTTCGCTGCGCTCAGGTTGGGGCACCCTCAGTTGTGGTAGGGCCACCCGCCCCATTTGTATGCCAGCGTTCTATACCCCGCTTCGTTTCGTCTGCGACTCCACTCAAGCCTACGGCAGTGTGGTGCGGTCCTTCGGACCGGGCTTTATTCGCCGGACTGAAGTCCGGCGCTTCCACCGGGCCTCGCGATGCGAGGCTAGAGGTGTCGGGCGGGTCGAGGGGATTGCTTCCCAGCCTTCGCAATGCGACGGTTGGGGCGCCTTCATTTGTGGTGGTCAAAGGGTGGGCCACCCGCCCACGGAATAACATAATTCCCACATCCCAGATTCGGGACTTGGAGCACCCAGCGCGTGACGGATACGGGGGATGGCTAACCACCTAGCTTTTGTCACTTTGATTGTGACAGGTTGAATTGCCACTTCCCGCGAGATTCGAATGTTGCTGGCAACTCCTGTCCGAAGGCTTCGTAGGTGGCCCGTCCCCACACCTGTATCGGAGGATCATATTTTGGTGATCGCTGACCGGAGTATGGGACTGCATAGGGTGCGATGGCTACTAGCACTCCTATCGCTGAATGTTTATCTATGTCGCTGCCTTGAACGATGATGCTTCTCCGGTCCGATAACTCCCTCGCTTCTACGTGTGGAGGGGCACCCGAGAATCCCACGCTCGAAAGGCTACAGGGCATTGAGAAACTAGTCTTGACATCGGTTACAGCAAACATGCCTGGAGAATGCTCCATGTCAGGGTTCTCGCCTGACGTGACGACCATGGACGTCACATCGGCCGGCAAGTGGAATTCTACGAAAAGAGACTTCAGTGTCTTGTCAGGAGGCGGCAAGACATACATTGACATAACCGTACACGAAGGATTTCGCGTCGAAAAGGCTTGCGCCGCTACCGATACATCCGGTGGACGGGAGAATACTCGAGCAATAACAGGCGCGAGTAGGACGCTGGACACAATGCTTAGTCCGACAGTTATCGTCGTCGGTAGAAACTTAGTGAAGGCAGAACTCCTGTGATCCGATCTGCGATGCAATGGTGAGACAGTGTTACCCGACGCGGTTGGACCTGGATTTAGCACCGCTTCCAGCCTAGGCTTGTTGTGTCTGCGCTTGCTTCCCAAGGTTAACCCTCCTCCCACGACTGATGCAGGTAGAGGGCCTCCTAAACCATCGGATCATTGGGAGGGCTTAAGTTGGGAGGACTTAATTCCAGACGTGAGGGCCAACAAAGTTACTGCCATTCTCACGACCCAGAATCGGTACTTGGGGCACCCAGATCAGCGTTGATAGAGAGTTCTTGCTTTCTTTTTTGTAGTTCCCATGTCCCAAGTCGGGACATGGGGCAACCCATTTCAGCTTATTTCCAAAGCTTAAGCCAAGGAATCGGGTGCCCCACGTCCGGACTTTCGGACGTGGGACCCCTGAGTTGCGCGTTCTCGGCGCACTACTGTCCATGGTGACTCGATCTCGATGGTGCCCTCGACACCTGTTGCGCAGTGGAGGAAGCTCGACCATGGCCAATCTTCGGGATTGGAGACGAGGCCGCGAGTTACCGGGTTGCGATGAATGTACCTCAGCTTCTCGATGCGTTTGCTTTCGTGAAAATGTTGAAGTCGTAGTAGCGTGGCGACCAGAAGGGGCGCTCTTGCCTGCGCAACGAAACTGAGCGCTTGATCGCCTTGATGGCTTCTGAAAGTGGGGCGTGGGGTGGTTCGCTGATGAGAAGGTGAACGTGCTCGGGCATGACGACATAGCCGGCCAGATAGAAGCCATACTTCTGGCGCATTCGTTCGAGGGCGTCCTCGAGGAGAGAGCGAACCTGGTTGCTTCGTAGGTACGGGCGGCGCTGATGGCAGCTGAAGGTGATGAAGTGAAGGTTGCCTGTTTTTTGCAGACGGATCAGACCGCGGGTCATTTCGGGGAGCTTAAATCCCATGTCCCAGAAGCGGGACATGGGGCACCCAGCGCGGAAGGATGGGGCACCCGAATTTTTGTGGTAGTCAAGGGGTGGGCCACCCGCCGGAGCTATGGAAAATGCAGGGCTCTAATGCTGAGCGGCGGCCTTTTTTTGAGCGTCGTATACTTTCCACCCGTCCCAGGTCTGCGCCGTACTCGTAGTGTCCGACTTTTTAGTCTTGTGGAGTTTCTTAGCAGGAGATGGGGCCGTAGCGACGGGCGCAGCGGTATAAGCCGATGAAGAGGGTGTCGAGGCTGGCTTGCCAGAACCGCGGTCTATCACCCACCACACTGCGTATATGCATACACAACCTAGGGCGAATGGTAAAACCACCTTTAATGTGAATTTGAAAAGAGCGATGGAAAGACGTGTCAAAAGGACAAGCGCGAATAAAACGATGCACCATATAAAGACACTCGCGATTCCTACGACAATCGCAGTGCCGGTATCCCAAAGCGGCGCGCCAAGGTAATAGAGTCCTTCTCCAATCAGAATGCCGATCCAGCTAAGGGAGAAGATTCGCTTAAAAGCCGATGGGCTATAGGAGGAGCCGACGTAATAGCCGGTGCTGCCGCCTAATGCTGGCGCTGAGGGGGGGCCATAGCTGGTAGTCGGTCTATATCCGGATGTGGATGGGAAAGATTGTTCCTGTGTACCGACATGGATCTCAGGTAATACTAGGCCAAGCGGATGGAAATGCCGTTCTGGTGCATAACCCCATGGTAGGGGATGTCCGCCATTTGCTTTGATTGCGCGCTGCTCTTCCGCATAAGTTCTGGGCCGTCGCCACGCGAATGGATTGGGAGGTTTTTTGTCTGGGCCAGGCATCTTTCCACCCCCTCGCCTCAGATACGATAATACTCTCAATATCGCCGGTAAGATTTGCTCGATCCGCTCACATCATATTCATAAATTATTGATCGGTTACCAACGAGTTAGTATCTACGCTGTTTTATGTAACCCTCTGTGTAATAACTAGACTTTTATACCCTTCTTATTTGGAAGATAGCTGATCCAGATATTGGTGCCTTCTACTTCGCTTCTTCGACCACGTCGCCTTCGCCGGGGGCGAGGAAGAGGTTGGTTTCGAGGCCGTGCTGGCGGGTATAGAGGTCGAAGTAGCGTCCGCCCAAGGCGTAGAGGGATTGGTGGGTGCCGCGTTCGACGATGTATCCGCCTTCGACGACCAAGATCTGATCGGCGCGGCGGATGGTCGAGAGGCGGTGCGCGATCACGAAGGTCGTGCGGCCCTGCATGAGGAAGCTGAGTCCGTCCTGGATCATGGCTTCGGATTCGGAGTCGAGGGATGAGGTCGCCTCGTCGAGGATGAGGATGCGCGGGTCGGCGAGGATGGCGCGGGCGATGGAGAGGCGCTGGCGCTGGCCTCCCGAGAGCTTGACGCCGCGCTCGCCGACGATGGTGTCGTATCCCTCGGGGAAGCGCTCGGCAAACTCGTCGACGCGGGCGATGCGGCAGGCGTTGAGGAATTGCTCTTCAGTCGCGTCGGGATAGGAGAACATCACGTTGTCGCGGATGGAGCCGTCGAAGAGGAAGGACTCCTGAAGGACGACGCCGAGCTGCGAGCGGTAGTCATCGAGGCGGACGGTGGAGAGGTCGATGCCATCGATGAGGACGGTTCCCTTGTCGGGCTTGTGGAAGGCGCAGATGAGGCTGATGATGGTCGACTTGCCTGATCCCGATGAGCCGATGAGAGCGGTGACGGTTCCCGGATGCGACTCGAAAGAGATGCCGTGGAGGACGGGCTTTTCGGGCTCGTAGGAGAAGTAGACGTCGTCGAAGGCGACGTCGCCGCGAATGGTGCCTAGTTTATTGGTGCGGGCGGGGTCGGCGAATTCGTCGCGCTCGCCGAGGATTTCCATGGTGCGGTCGAGGCCGGCGACGGCTTCGGTGAGCTGCGTGCCGATGTTCACGATCTGGAAGACGGGCGCGATCATGAAGGCGAGGAACATGGTGTATTGCACGTAGTCGCCTTCGGTGAGGCGTCCGGCGAGCGCGGCGTGTCCGCCGAGGAGCATGACGAGGGCGCCTACGACTCCGAGGACGGTGGTGGCGGCGAAGGAGAGCGCGCTGGTGGCGGTGAGCGACTTCATGACGTTGTCGAGCAGCCGCTGCACACCCAGGGAGAAGGTAGAGGCTTCGCGCTCCTCGGCGTGATAGCCCTTGATGACGCGGACGCCGCCGAGGGATTCGGTGAGGCGGCCGGTGACTTCGGCGTTGATTTTGCCGCGCTCGCGGAAGATGGGGCGGATGACCTTGAATGCGCGCGAGAGGATGAGCACGAAGACGGCGATGACGGAGAAGATGATGAGGGTCATCTGGGCGCTGCGGTAGAGCAGGTAGGTGAAGGCGATGACGGCGGTGAGGATTCCGCCGATGAACTCGACGAGGCCGGTGCCGATAAGGTTACGGACGCCTTCAACGTCGGTCATGATGCGCGAGACCAGGACGCCGGTGCGGTTGGCGTCGTAGAAGGAAACGGAGAGGCGTCCGATGTGCTGCTGCACCTGCCGGCGGAGGTCGGCGATCATGCGCTGCGCGGCTTTGGATAAAAGCTGTGTGAGCGAGAAGGATGTGACGGCCTGAATGGCGGTGGCGATGAAGATGACGGCGACGAGTTTCCAGAGCAGCTCGCGGTGGTGGTGGTGGAGAACCTGGTCGATGAAGGGCTTGGAGACGTAGGGCAGGACGAGTCCAGCGACGCGGTTGATGGCGACCAGGATTAGTCCGGCGAGCAGGAGCCAGCGGCGGGGACGCACGAGCTTCCAGACTTCGGGCATGACCTTCTTGAGCTCGGGCTTCTTTTTGGGCGTGTCGCCTGCTGCGGCGCGGATGGCTCCGCGCGTAGAGGAGGTACGCTCAGCTCTTGTCGACATGGATCCGGGGCGCATTCTTTATTCCTGTTCCGGCTCGGACTTCAGGCCCGCGCGCGGCGGGCGTTGATGAAGGAGCGCACACAAAGGATCACGAAGACAAGCAGCAGGACGGACATGGCGGCCTTTTCTTGAATGGCGATTGGATGCTCGTACTGGTAGTGAAGAAGCATACGAATGTACTGGTAAAGACCCTCGGCGGTGCCGAGGAAGCCAAGCAGGCCGACGGTAACGGCGATGTGCATGTGCAGCATGCGCCTTTTCGGGTCTTCGGTGGAGGCGAGGCCGCCGAGGAGGGCGAGAATAACTCCGACTGCGCAGGGGATGAGCGCGGTGGGTGCGTGCAGGGGCGAGGAGACGAATCCTACGAGGCCGAGAAGGATGAGAACGAGGCCGAACATGATGGTGAGTTTTGCCATGGGTTCAGGGTACAGGGAAACAGGGTCTGGAAGACAGGGATTAGGGCTCAGGGTTCAAGGATTAGGGCTCAGGGCTCAGAGCTCAGAGCTCAGAGCTCAGAGCTCAGAGAGGCTAAACCACGGAGGATTTCGCGGGCAACGGCTTCGCGGGGCGGGGTGGCATCGATGCGGAGGGCGTCGGCGGGCATCTCGAGGGTGTCGAGTTGGCTTTGGAGCAGAGCTGGATTCATGTAATGGCCGGGGCGCTGGTGCATGCGGGTCTCCAGGGTGGCCACGGGGGCCTCAAGAAGAACGAAGCGGTAGGAGCCGGAGGGCAGGTCTTTCGTGAGCAAGTCGCGATAGAACTGCTTGAGGGCGGAGCAGGTGAGGATGCCGCTGACGCCGTCGCGATGCCAGCCGAGCAGGACGTCGTGCAAGCGGTTGAGCCAGGGGATACGGTCTTCGTCGGTGAGCGGGATGCCGGCGTGCATCTTTTCGCGATTGGCTTCGCTGTGAAAGTCGTCGCCCTCGGCGAAGGCCCAGCCGGTGAGCTTTACGAGTTCTGCAGCAATGGTGGATTTTCCGGAGCCGGAGACTCCCATCAGGATAACGATCATGCGTGCGGTTTTCCCTGAGGCGATTGTTGAAGTAATTGTTTCACGTCGGCGAGGAGTTGGTCAGGCGTCCAGTCATTGGTGGGGTACCACTTGTAGATGCGGCCGTGGGGATCGATGACGATGGTGGAGAGCGAGTGAGTGATGGTGCGGTCTTTTTCGGGCGTAGCGCCGATGAGGAAGAAATGGAGGACGTTGGGGAGTTCTTTCTCGGGCGGAGCGGCGAAGTCCCAGTGGGTGAATTTTTCCTCGGTGTAGCGGCCGGTGTAGGAGCCTCCGTAACTGCGGAGGACTGCGGGGGTATCGTAAGTGGGGTCGAAGCTCACGCTGAGCAGGTGAGTTTTCGCGTAGAGGGCGGGGTCGGCGGCGAGCGCCTTATCAATCTCAGCGAAGTTGCGGCTCATACGCGGGCAATAATTCGCGAGTGGGCAGCGCGTGTAAATAAAGGTGACGAGCAGGACCTTGCCGCGAAACTGCGCGATGTGGATGAGCTTGCTGCTCTGGTTGAGCAGCTTGAAGTCGGGGACCGGATCGCCGGGATTGAGCGGCTTGTATTGAATGGGCGGCTTATAGTCGGCCCTCGCCTGATCGACGATGACGATGTTGTCGAGCGCGCTCTCGGCGTCGGAGGTGAAGAGGTCGGCGGTGAGGGTGTCTCCGGGGTGGAGCTCGCCGATAATGCCCGGATTCTTCAGGGTGTAGGGCATGATCATCGCCTGCATAAATCCAGGGATGGCGTCGGTATCGAGTGTGACCGTGCCTTTGGCGGCATCGGTTGAGACGACGACTCCGCGGATGTGGTAGGCTTTCTCGCCGGCGGCGGAGTGGGCAGGAGGTGTGGAGTTACGGCGGCAACCGTTGACCGCGATGAGTGCGCTGAGCGCGAGAAGAGCAGACAGACAGAGGGAAAAGCGCTTCACGAATCAGTTTACATAAGCCATGGATCAGGGATAGAGGGTTGCACAGAACGGGCTGTGTCCTTCCGCAGTATTCTTCCTAGTATCCTTCCTTAGTTACGGCGTGATGCGACTTCCCATCGAAATCGAGAGTGCGTTTGAGAGCGGGGCGACGGTTCTCACGGCGAACGTGCGCGCGGCGCGATGGTTGCGGCGTGAGTATGCGCTGCGGCAGCGTGAGGCGGGCAGGCGGATGTGGGCGACTCCGCCGATTGAGGACTGGGAGAGCTGGGTGCTGCGGCTGTGGCAGGGGCACAGTATGGCACGGGCCGACGCTCCCCTGCTGTTGACGAGCCTGCAGGAACGCAGTGTATGGACGCGCATGCAGAGGGACGACGCGGATTTGCTGGTATCTCCCGAAGGCATGGCGGCGCTGGCCGAGGAAGCTTACACGCTGCTCTGCGATTACGATGCTCACGGGGAGCGGCATCACGCGTGGGGACAACCGGATGCGGAGCGTTTTCGCCAGTGGGCCGCGTTGTTCGATCGCGAGTGCGCAAAGCAGGGATGGGTGACCCGGGCGAAGCTGGAGTTGCTGGTGACGGAGGCGCTGGCGACGGAAACGGCAGGAGAGCTGGCGCTGCCGGCGCGGATTGTGATGCTGGGCTTCGACCGCATCACGCCCGCACGAGCGAAGTTGATTGCGGCGTTGAAAGCGCGTGGCGTGGAAGTGGTGGCGTGCAGCGAGGGTCCGGATGGAGCGGCTCCGAGGCTGGTGCGCGCGACCGATCTGCGCGATGAGATTACAACCTGCGCGCACTGGATTCGCGGGATGCTGGAGGAGAATCCGCTGTTTGAGGACAGGCCGGCGGCGCGGATCGGAAAACGGATCGGCGTGATTGTGCCTGATCTGGGCGCGGTGCGCAGCGAGGTCGAGCGAATTTTCCGGCGCGTGCTGATGCCGGAGACGGATGATCTCTTCGCTTCAGCGGCGCGGATGCCGTTTGAATTTTCGTTGGGAGAGCCGCTGGGGGATGTCCCGGTGATTCGCGCGGCGCTGCTGCTGCTGCGATGGGCGGCGGGCCCGCTAAGCGAGGAAGAAGTGTCGTGGCTGCTGCTCTCGGGATATCTCGACGACAGGGATCAGGGCACAGGGATCAGGGCACAGGAGGGTGCTCCGCCCACTCAAGCCGACACCGGGCTTGAGTGGGGCACCGTTTATCTGGCGCTGGGGAGTCTTGATGCGACGATGCGGAATTCGGGGTCGCTGTCGCTGGAGATTTCGCTGCGAAATTTGCTGCGCGAAATGCGAAAGGAAATGCGGCGCTTCCCTGCCCTGGCGCATGTTCAGTCGCGGCTCGAAGAGATCCAGAAGATGGCCGCGGTGAATCACGTTAAAGATGATGAGCGCACGCCGGGACGCTGGGTGGACCTGGCGCAGATTCTGCTGGAGCAGGCGGGATGGCGCGGTGCGCAGCGAAGAGACGAGATCGACTTTCAGGCGCGAGCGCGATGGGAGCGGCTGCTGGATGAGGTGGCGCTACTGGACTTTGATGGCCGGCGCGTGGGGTACGGCAAATTTCTCAACATGCTTGAAACGCAGGCGAGCGAGACGATCTTCGCGGCTGAGTCGCATGGAGCTCCGGTGCAGGTAATGGGCGCGCTGGAAGCGGGCGGGCAGCGCTTTGATGCGGTGTGGTTTCTGGGCGCGGATGACCAGAAGTGGCCGCCACGAGGCAGGCTGCATCCGTTGCTGCCGGGCGATGTGCAGAGGCGGTCGGGGATGCCGCATGCGACTCCGGAAGATGACTGGGAACTGGCGGCGGTGGTGACGCGGAGAATTGCTTCAAGTCAGGGCTCGGGGCACAGGGCTCAGGGCTCAGACCCAGGGATCAAGGCTCAGGGCTCAGGGCACAGTTCGGTGGTGTTCAGCCATGCGGAGCGGGATAAGGATGGGGAGTTGCGGGCGTCGCCGCTGATCGAGCAGGTTGCCGGCCTTTCCCAGGAGTGGGAGCGGTCTGCGGAGGTGCGGGCGGAGCTGGGCATTGAGGCGACAGTGCAGGAGGCGGGCAGGCTGGAAGAGATTACCGATGCTTCGGGTGCGATCGCGTGGCCGAGAGAGCAGTGCGCCGGTGGGTATTCGGTGATTCGGGATCAGGCGGCGTGTCCGTTTCGCGCCTTCGCGGCGCGGCGGCTCAATGCTGAGGAGCTGAATCGCAGCGAATGGGGACTGGATGCGCGGCAGAGAGGGCTGCTGCTGCACAGGGTGGTGGAGCTGCTGTGGTCTCCCGAGAAGGGACGGATGCATACGCTTGCGGATCTGCAGGCGGCGATTGGAGAGGGGCGGCTGCGCGAGGTGATCGATGGGGCAATTGGGGATGTGTTCGCGCCGCTGGTGAAGCAGCACAGTGACGACGCGTGGATGGCGGCGTATCTGAGGAGCGAGCAGCGACGGCTGGCGAGGTTGCTGGGGGAATATCTGCTCGAGCATGAGGCAGTGCGGGTGCCGTTCACGGTGGAGGCGACGGAGAAGACGCTGGAGGACGTGAGCGTGGGCGGGCTGAAGCTGCGGCTGCGCGCGGATCGCATTGACAGGGTGGCGGATGGCGGACGGCTGCTGCTTGATTACAAATCGGGCGAAGTTGCGACGAAAGACTGGGAGGGCATGCGGCCAAATGAACCGCAGCTTCCGCTGTATGCCGTCTTCGGCAACGTCGAGGATGTTTGCGGTGTGCTATTCGCGCGAATTCGCGTAGGAGAAACGGAGCTTGAGGGGTGCGTGAGGGACGCGCGTGCGCAGCTCTTCGCGGATGTGGCGGCGAGCTCGAACCTGGTCAAGAATCCCTATGACGCAGAGATGCGCGACGAGTGGACGAATGCGCTGGTGAACCTGGCGGGAGATTTTCTTGAGGGCGATGCGCGCGTGGATCCTAAGGAGGGAAGGAAGACGTGCCGGTTCTGTGCGATGCCGGGGCTGTGTCGCGTGGCGGAGCTGAACGAAACCCTGAGTGAAGACGAGAGCGATGCGGGTGATGGCGATGAGTGAGGCCGCGATTCATCCGGTGGAGAAGGTGACGGGGGAGCGGATGGGGGAACGGGCAGGCGATCTCGAGCAGCGCGCGCGGGCGCTCGACCTGTCGCAGACATTTATCGTGCGGGCTCCGGCGGGGTCGGGCAAGACGGATCTGTTGACGCGGCGCTTTCTGAAGCTGCTCGCCGTTGTGGATGAGCCGGAAGAGATTCTGGCGATCACGTTTACGCGGGCGGCGACGGCGGAGATGCGCTCGCGGGTGCTGGGGCATCTGGAAGAGGCGGCGCGGATGCCTGAGGCGACTGCTGATGAAGACGAGCGCGTGACGCTGGCGCGAGCGGCTCTGAAGAATTCAGAGGCGCGTGGATGGAGGATTCTGGAGCAGCCCCAGCGGCTGAATATCGAGACGATTGACTCGCTGTGCCTGCGGATTGCGCATGGGCAGCCGCTGCTGTCGCGAATGGGCGGAATGCTGAGTCCGGTGGAGCGGGCCGACCTGATGTATGGGCAGGCGGCGCGGCACACGCTGGGGCAGCTGGGCGGCGGAGATGCGGCGCTCGATGAGGCGATTGCACATATGCTGGCGATGCGCGACAACAACCTGCGGGACTGCGAGAATCTGATCGCGGAGATGCTGAAGCAGAGAGACCAGTGGATCCGGGCGTTTCCGCTGGTGGAAAAGAAAGAATTGGACTGGGATGTGGCCCGGTCGAAGCTGGAAGCGCCGTTTCGGCGTGAGGTGAAGCGGGCGCTGGAGGAAGTGCATCGCCTGCTGGACGCTGAGCCGGCCCTTGCGCGTGAGTTGGTAGAGTTAGCGGATTATGCGGCAGGAAACTGCGCGAAGTTCGGGTTGCTATCGGGACTGGGGGCGCTGCCGGGCCCCGATCAGCTGCCGGTGGAGCACTGGGAGTGCGTCGCAGATTTTCTGCTGACGCAGAGTGGGGAGTGGCGTTCAGGGCTGACGAAAGCAAACGGGTTTCCTACGGGCGGCGCGCTGGAGAGACAGCAGAAGCAGCGGATGCAGTCGCTGCTGGGGCGACTGCAACAAATCGCCGGGCTGCGTGAGGCACTGGTGGGGCTGCCGAAGCTTCCACGGCTACGCTACGACGACGATCAGTGGGAGACGCTGCAGCATCTGTTCATGACGCTGCGGCGCGCAGTGGCCGAGCTGAATGTGATCTTCGCAACGGAGAACAGGGTCGATTTTGCGCAGCTTGGGATTGCCGCGCGACAGGTGCTGAAAGATGTCGAGGATAATCCCGATCTGCTGCTGGCACTGAGCGGCGGGCTGCGGCACCTGCTGGTGGATGAGTTTCAGGACACATCGCGGAGCCAGTTTGAGCTGATCCGGCTGCTGGTGCGGGCATGGGATGAGGGCGATGGGCGAACATGCTTCCTGGTGGGCGATCCGATGCAGTCGATCTACATGTTCCGGCAGGCGGAGGTGGAGCTGTTCAGCCATGTGGTGGAGCGCGGGATTGCGTCGGAGGCGGAGCCGGCGCTGGCGTGCGAGCTGGTGCAGTTATCGACGAATTTTCGCTCGCATGCGGGGTTGACGGAGGAGTGGAACAAACTCTTTGCGGCCGTGTTCGGAGCGGATGCGCCGGTTCCCTTCTCTCCGTCGTATGCGGCAGAACCAGCGTTGATTGCCGAAGCGGTGAGGATCTATCCGCAGGTGATTGGCGCGGCGGATCGCAAGCTGACGCCTTCCGAAGTGCAGGAGGAAAAAGAGGAAGCGCAGGATCGCGAGGCGGGGCGGGTGCTGGAGATTGTCGAGCGGCACAGTGCGGCAATTGCGCGGGCGCAGGCAGAAGGCGACGAGTGTCGCGTGGCGATTCTGGTGCGGGCGCGGCAGCATCTCGCGAAAATAGTCCGGCTGCTTCGGCAGCGCGGCATCCCTTTTCGCGCGGTTGAGCTGGAGACGCTGGCGGAGAGGCAGGAACTGATCGATCTGCTGTCGCTGACGCGGGCGCTGCTGCATCCGATGGATCGCGTGGCGTGGCTGTCGGTGCTGCGTGCTCCGTGGTGCGGGCTCATGTTGAGGGATCTGCACACGCTGACGGGCGCGGATAACCGCGAGCTCAAGCGGAAGCCGATGCTGGAGCTGATTGAGGCGCATCTGCCGCTGCTGATCGGCGAGGCTGCGGAGCGCGCGGCGCGGACGGCGGGGATTCTGAAGCAGGCGCTGGCGACGCGTTTCGAGGGGCTGCATGCAGGATCGTTCTCGCAGTGGATCGAGCGGACGTGGCGCAGCCTGGGGGGACCGCTGTGCGTGGATGCGGCGGCGTATGAGAATGCGCAGACGTATTTCTCCATGCTGGATGATGTGGCTCCGGACGGCATGGCGTGCATGACGGGGGATTTCGAGGCGGAACTGGAGTGGCTGTTTGCGCAGCCGGATCCAACGGTGAGCGAGCGAGCCGGCGTGCAGCTGATGACGATCCATAAGGCCAAGGGACTGGGCTTTGATGTGGTGATCGTGCCCGGTCTGGATCGAAGGACGAAGCCGGATGAGTCGCCGCTGATTGTGTCGCTGGAGAGGACGAATGCGATAACGAATGACTACGAAATGCTGGTGGCACCGATTGGAGCGAAGGGCGGCGAAAGTCATCCGACATATAAGTGGGTACAGAAGCAACGGAAGGTACGGCAGGAAGAGGAGGTGAAGCGGCTTCTCTACGTGGCGTGCACGCGAGCGCGAAGAGAGCTGCATCTGCTGGGGACGGCGACGCTGGGGCAGTCGGGGCTAAAACGCGGCGATGCGAATAGCCTGCTCGACGTGGGTTGGCCGGCGTTCGAGGCAAAGTTCAGGGACGCGGTGAAGGATGGGGCAGTAAAGGAAAATGCAGGGGCGAAGGTGGTAGATTTTCCGCTGGAGATGGCGCACCAGGGGAGCCTGTTCGATGTCTTTGACATGGCCGCCGCCGCAGACAGCAAGCCTGCGCTCAAGGTGAAGCGTATCGCCCTGGCGGATGGGATGAAACCGCGCGGGAATAATGTAACGGTGGCGGCTACATTTTTGGAGGCGGAGCCGGAGCCGGCACGGCCGGAGGGTTCGCGGCGGGCGCGAGTGATCGGCAACGCAGTGCATGCGCTGCTGCAGCAATTGAGCACGGGGCAATTGAGCCGGGGAGTGGACGGGGCAATGCTCGAGCAGAGGGCGCGGACGATTCTGCGGGCGGCGGCGTTTTCAGGCCGCGCGATGGAAGAGGCTGTGCAGGAGGTCCTGGGCGCGGTGGAGAACTGCAGGCGGGATACGGTGGGGCGATGGATTCTGGAGAAGCATGCGGGGGCGCAGTCGGAGACGTCCTGGACGGGGTGGATGGGCGATGAGATGGTGACGCTGCGCGCGGATCGGGTCTTTCGCTCCGGGGCTGCTCCGATGGGGCCAGGAGCGGAGTATTTGTGGATCATCGATTACAAGATGAGCGCTCCCGCGGGGGAGGCGGTGGAGGATTTCCACGCGAGGCAGAGGGAGTACTATGCTCCGCAGCTTGGGCGATATGCGCAGGCGCTGAGGGAGCTTGAAGGCGGGGATGTTCCGTTGCGGCTGGGGTTGTATTTTCCGCGACTGGCAAAATTCGACTGGTGGAGTGCGTGAGGAAAACGCAGAGCAGTTGCAGTTCACTGCTATTCAAGAGTTCGAAGCACCGCTTCGATTCTGCGCGATGGCTGAGTCTGCTGATGTTGGTACCGCTTTGCGCGCTCGTAATGGCGGGAGAGCCTCAAAGGCCCGCGCCGGTGATGGCAGATCCCGGGCAAAAGCCAGCGCTCGACGACCCGGATCGCGCGTGCGAGAGCTGTCACAAAGATATCTACGATAGATACAAACGAACGCCGATGGCGCGGGGGAGCGGCATTGCGAGCGATGGCCTGATCGAGGGCGGATTCACTCATACGGAGTCGGGGATTCGGTACAAGGTTTTTCTACGCAACGGCCAAGCGTGGTTGAGCTATGAGCGGATAGTGCCCGGGACAGGATCGGATCTGCAGGGCGAGCAACTGCTCTCGTATTACGTGGGCTCGGGGCGGCGCGGCAGAACGTATCTATTCGATAAGGATGGGCTGTGGTTTGAGGCGCCCGTGAACTACTACGGGAAGAAAAAGCTCTGGGATATGGCGCCGAATTATGGATCGGCACATTACATGCCAGATACCCTGCCCGTGGACTCGAATTGCCTGCATTGTCACGCGAGCGAGGTGCAGACGGCTCTCCCGGAAGCGCGGAACAGGTATGCCGGAGCGCCGTTCAAGGCTGGTGGAGTGACGTGCGCCGCGTGTCACGGGGATGTGGCTCAACATCTGGCACAGCATGGGCATGGGCCGGTCATAAATCCGGCGAAGTTGCCGCCGGCAAAGCGGGACAGCGTGTGTCTGCAATGCCATCTCGAGGGTGATGCGGCGATCTACCGTGCGGGCGAGTCGTTGGCGGCATTTCAGCCGGGAGATGACCTGGCCCGGTTTGTTGTGTACTTCGTGGATGCAAGCCGTGCAGGGGGAGGGGGCAGGGCGACGAGTCAATATGAGGCACTGCTCAGAAGCGCATGCAAGCGGGCGAGCGGCGACAAGCTGACATGCACGACGTGTCACGATCCGCACTTCTCGCCTAGCGCGGCTGAGCGGGTGAGCTTCTACCGGAGTAAGTGCCTGGCGTGCCATACCGGGGAGAATGATGGCGACTGAGCATCATGCCGAGCAGCAGGATTGCGCGGTGTGCCACATGCCGACGCGGGAGACAACGGATATTTCGCACGAGCAGCTAACGGATCACGACATCGAACGGATTCCTGTGAAACAGCAGGGCAGAATCGTGAGCGGTAGCGTGGAACTGGTTCCTGTTGGCGGAGTGAGCGCGGGCGACCGCGAACTGGGTCTCGCCTATGCGCAGCTCGCCGTGCGGGGCGATCAGCAATCGGGCGAGAAGGCCCTGGCACTGCTGAGGAAGGCGGAAAGCGACGGCGCGAACGATGCGGAACTTCATTCGCGGCTCGGCTTTCTGGATCAGATCTCGGGACAACAAGACGATGCGAAAAAGGAATATCAGATGGCCCTGATGGACGATCCCTATGAGACAGCTACACTGGTGAACCTGGCGGTCCTTGATGCCTCAAGAGGCGACACTGTGAACGCCATGAAGCTTCTGGAGAAGGTAACTTCCGATGATCCCAGCCAGACAGCTGCGGGACTGGATCTCGCGTTTCTCGAGTGCAAGCTGGGCGACAAGGCGAAGGCACTGCAAACGGTGGCGAGAGCGGAGCTATTCGATCCTGATAATCCCGTGTTGCATCGATTCAAAGATACGGGAATCTACGGTAATCAGTCCTGCAAACTTCATTAACGCCTTTCCCGGCTTAGGAATCTTTCTGGCGTCACTTCCCCACTATGGCGGACCGCAACGTGCTCGAAGAGTCACGTACTACGGTGCATTCGTCCCTGCTTTCCTGACGCTGGTGTAAAAAGTGCGCCGGGAATCGTCTCACTCCGCATACTGTGAAGGAAATAGATGGGTTTATTCACTACGCCATGATTGGCGCTTGAGAAAGCGCCAGGCTTCGTGAGGAGTTCGCTGATGAGTACTGCTGCTTCGTCTGTGCTGGTTGCCAGGGCAAGCCTGCTGCGTCCGATTCTTGTGGGCGGGGCGCTGGCCGGGACGTTCGATCTGATCGCCGCGTTCATCACCTTTGGGCCTGCCGTTCCGCGCGCGATTGCGGGAGGACTGCTCGGCAGAGGAGCTTTTCAAGGCGGAGCAGGCACGTGGATTCTCGGCGTCGTGCTGCAGTACTTCATCGCGATCTCGGCGGCGGCGATTTACTGCCTGTCCAGCCGCAGACTCGGGTTCCTGAAGGACCACTGGCTGGTCTGTGGTCTTTTCTATGGGATTGCAATATTTTTGGTGATGAATCTCATCGTGCTGCCGCTGTGCGCGCTCCACTTAATGGGCCCGTACCAGTATCGCGGGCTGGTTCAGGGGATTCTGGTGCACATGCTCATCATCGGGCTGCCGATTTCGTTCAGTCTGAACAGGCTGGGACGGCGGTAGGTCTGCAAGTTTCGATTACTTCGATTAACCTTCGTGCAAATCAGCGTTGCGAGGAGGTCGCCATGCGATTTGTGCTCCTGCTTCCTGGGGTTTGTGCACTCCTGATATGCGCTGCGCGTCAAGGCCGTGTCCTACGGTTTCGCAAACGTCGAATGGGGCGGCCGCGCAAGCGGCGACCGCGGTCGCGGCTACTCCGCTCATTCTTGAAAAGAATGAGGGCGAGCGGCGAGTGGTGCGAGGCTGGCCGGGACATCCGGATCACTTTTTGAACGTTGAATGCGCCAAGCGTCCACTTATTCATGAGATTCATGAGATTCATGAGATTTTTACAGAGGCCAATTGCACGTTCTAATCCAACACATCTTGTGCGACAAGGATGTTATGGTACGTTCGTAACTTGCGACCCCATGACTAATGAATACACTTATGACAACGTCATTCCGCACGAGCGGATAATGTTAGGAGATGATACAGATGAGTGGTATCTCAATTACTGTCAAGGCTGGTGCGGATCAGGCTAGCTCAAGCGTTAGCGCATCGGGAAGCATCCAGCATGTTATTACCGATCAAGAGGTTGCCGCCTTTGGTATTAAGGATGACGCCCTTAAGAATGCGGTAGCTAAGTATTTTGGCAGCAGGCCCAATGACGCTTACCTGCATAGTCCGACGCCATGGAACGATCTTTATTCCACGTATGGATGGCCTCAGGTACAGACCATCCTGGTGTTACAAAGCGCCACCATTACTGGGATCAGTTCTAACCCCGAGGTCATCGCCTCTAACAAGTTTTCCAATGAGAGCAAGGTACCGGGAACCTTCAATGCAAGCGTCACTACTCAGGTAGCGAACACAGAGTCTACAACGTGGTCGCAAAGCACGACTTTATCGTTCAGCGAAAGCATCAGCTGGAAGGTTGGGTTCGAAGGTCTTGGCGAGGCCGGCGGTTCAGTTACGTGGGGGTTCTCCCAGACGTTTGGGCAGAGCGACACCCAGAGCCAAACTGTGACTGTGGGATCAACACAGGGTGTTAGCGTCACGCTTCAACCGGGCGAATCCGTGCAAGCTAATTTGAATACGTCGCGTGGAACGATGAACATTCGGATCGTATATAAGGCGTATTTAACGGGTGTAACTGCCGTCAACTATAATCCAACATATCGCGATCACCATTTTTGGGCATTGCCTATCGATGCGGTTATGGCGGCAGGGGGTATTAATAACTCGATGACCGTAACCCAGGATATCCAGATAGGGTATTACTCGAACGCCAACGTTACATTGACCGATCCACAGGGCAAACGGGTTGCAGCTCTCATGTCAATGGCAGCTTAATAAGGTTGTCCATACTTGATTCTTTCAACAACGGCACGAAGGAAGATGCCCCATTCTGAGCGACCATGGTCACCGACGTGCGATAGGATGGGGCGTCCTAATTTGCGGCAGGGCCACCGGGGGTTAAAGGAAATGGTGGGCCACCCGACCATTGGACAGGATTCTAGTGGTGGATGTCAGGTTCAGACCCATTGCGGAGAAATCCGGCAGACACTTTCGTAATGTAGGCATGTTGCCTCCCACCCTTCGCTTCGCTCAGGATGGGGCACCCTCAGTTGTGGCGGGGTCCTAAAGTGGTTAAAGGGAAGGGTGGGCCACCCACCCAAATCGCCAAGGAAGGGCTATGCACCGGTAATGTTTTCACCGCGATTCCCTCCCCCTACCTTCGGTGATGTCTAGATATTGATCAATCCCGGGGGCGTCGAAGGTTTCACTCTGGCCATTTGGCCACCTTACTTCGATGGAGTTGATCTTCGTTTCAGACCCGAGGCCGAAGTGGAGGCGGAGGTCGCTGCTGGAGTTGTAGCTTGATCCGCTGCGGACTTCGTCGACCCAGGTGCGGTGTGGGCCGTGGAGAGTAACTCGCGCTCCGATGGCGTCTCGGTTGGAACGGGTTCCGGTGAGTTTGAGTCCGAGCCAGTGGTTATTGTTCTTGGCGACATTTACTAATAACAACGGTAAATCACTTAGATTATTTACTACTTCTTCCAGGCGGCCGTCGTTCCAGAGATCGGCGATGGCGAGTCCGCGGCCGGACATGGGCTGCTGGAGGCCGGGGCCGGAGTCTTTGGAGATGTCGCGGAATTTTCCGTTGCCGAGGTTGTAGTAGAGGAAGCGGCGCTCGCGGAAGGCGGCTCCGAGATGGGCGCTGTCGACTTCGGGATAGACGTGTCCGTTGGCGAGGAGGAGGTCGGGCCATCCGTCGTTGTCGACGTCGGCGAACATGGCTCCCCATCCGAGGGCGTCGGTGTTGATGCCCAATCCCGCTGGGAAGGTCACGTCGGCGAAGGTGCCGTCGGCGTTGTTGTGGTAGAGGGTGGAGGTGTCGTCGGAGAAGTTGGTCTTGAAGAGGTCGAGGCGGCCGTCTCCGTCGTAGTCGGCGGCGGTTGCGCCCATGCCGGCCTGCTCGCGCCCATCTTCGTTGAAGGCGACGCCGACGTCGGCGGCGGTGTCGGTGAAAGTGCCGTTGCGGTTGTTGTGGTAGAGGATGGAGGGAGTGGAGTCGCAGGCGACGTAGATGTCGAGCCAGCCGTCGTTGTCGTAGTCGAGGGTGGTGACGGAGAAGCAGTAGTGTCCGGTGGTCTTCTGGAAGCCGCTGGACTTGCTGACGTCTTCGAATTTTCCGTTGCCGAGGTTGTGGTAGAGGATGTTGGTGGTGTAGTCGAGGCCGCGCGGGCCGCACATGACGGGCACGCCTTTCCACATGCAGCTTGCGGCTTCGCCGGGCGGCGGGACCTTGGCGAGATCGAAGTGGACGTAGTTGGCGACGGCGAGGTCGAGCTTGCCGTCGCGGTCATAGTCGACGAAGGCGCATCCGGTGCCCCACTCCTTGCCGGTGCCGGCGACGCCCGCTTCGCGGGCTACTTCCCTGAAGGTCCCGTTACCCTCGTTGTGGTAGAGGCGGTTGAAGCCGTATCCGGTGACGTAGAGGTCGTCGTATCCGTCGTTGTCGTAGTCGCCGACGCAGGCGCCCTGTCCCCAGGCGGTGGCGGTGAGGCCGGCTTTGGCGGTGACGTCGGTGAATGTGCCATCGTGATTGTTACGAAATAAGTGGCTGGTGGGTGGGGTTTGGCCGGGCGTGGTCTTGTCGTTCATTTCTTGCCCGTTGACGAGGAAGATGTCGGGCCAGCCATCTCGGTCGTAGTCGATGATGGCGACTCCGCTGCCGGTGGCTTCGATGATGTAGCGCTTGTGGTCGACGCTGCCGTTTACGTTGCGGACGGCGATGCCGGCCTGAGATGCGACGTCGATGAACCAGGCGGGCGGGGCGTGGTCGGTTGTTGCGGGGTAAGGCGGGTGCGGATTCTGCGCCGATGTGGTCAGGGTCAGGAGCAGGGCGAGGATGAGAGCGAAGGCGCGCACAGGCTGGGTCTTTGTCCTCGGGCTAAAGCCTGGGACTTCCAGCAGATCTCGCATTGCGAGGCTGGAGGTTCGGTTGATAAAGGATATCGATTCCCACGTCCGACAATCCGGACGTGGGGCACCCGACAGCCGGCGTAATCATGCTTCGTCGGCCTTCTTATCGGGAGCGTTGGGGTAGTTGAAATAGAGCTCGTTGCCGTCGGGATCGTGAATGACCATGAGCTTGTATCCCCACCATCCGTCTTTCACATCGACTCCCTTGTGCTCATATTCGGAGCGGAGGGCGTGGAGGTCGTCGACGTCGAGCGAGATAAACATGAGGCCGTTGCCCACTTTGTCAGGCCACTGCGATGACAGGATGAGTGCGCAGCCCGGGCGTTCGACCTGTGCAACATACGCTTTTCCTTGTTCGTCATAGAGCCACGCTTGTACAAATCCCAATTCATTGACGTAGAAATCGACGGAACGGCGGATGTCTGTAACAAACAGCACCGGTCGGGCAAACCAATCGCTCATACGTGAGTCAAGGCTACCTTGTTTCTGGCATTTCAGATATTGAGTAATGCAACGCCAGCCAAATAGTACTTTGCTTCTCGTCTGTCCATTCCACCCTATGCCGTGTGTGGGCAGGTATGTTAACAAAATCTCCGAGAGATAATACTCGTAGATCCTCTTCTCCCTCGAAACGCAAGCCCGCTGCACCGGATAACAACACAACCCATTCATGCTGCTCCTGGTCGTACCATTGCCCGGCCGGTGTTGCCTGACCAGAAGAGATGATTCGCTCCAATCTGAATTCTGCGCCGTGGATGATTTCTTCGAAGACTTCTTCCGGGAGTGGTTGGGGCAGGTCGGCGAAAATATTGGTCATAGCGTTAGTTTGGCATTTTATGGCGGGACGCGCGCAGTCGCTTCGCCGATGGCTACGCTCCAGCCTACGGCAGTGAGGTGCGGTCCTTCGGACTGACCGATTTTATTCGCAGGGCTGAAGCCCTGCGCTTCTACCAGGCTATCGTTGCGATAAAGGTTTCGTGGCTTTCGAAGTGTCTCGGCGAGTGAGAGGATGGAGATGACGAGGATTCGTGAACATTCGCATCGCCGTGGCGAGCTCAGGATGGGGCACCCTGGTTGTGGTGGGTAAAGGGTGGGCCACCCGTCCAAAGATATTGCCGGCGACGTCAGCTGTCATGCGGTCCACCTCACGGGGCGGGCAAACCAACTGTGCCCTCGGTTCGAGCTCGAAATTCCGTAAACCTTATACAGGAAGTATCCGATGAAACAAACACCAACGAAATAATAGGCTGCGACATTCACCCAAAACGCTCTCGGTTCTTCAGCGCGGTAGACCCAGCCATTAAAACGAACCCACACTCTGCCTGAAAATGTAAAAAACGCGGCCGCGGAAATTGAGATGACACCGAGTATCAAAAAAATATACGGTGGCCTTAAAAGAGAGCCCAAGTCAGGCATGATGACCTTCCTTTTCCCCTTTCGGATACCTACTTCTTCCCTGCTGCTTTTCCGCCGACGGTGTGGAACGCGTCGGACTTCAGGATCTTGCCGCCTTCCTGGATGACGTAGAGGTGGTTGGCGTCGAGGTTTTTCAGTGAATCAACCTGGCCGGAGGGCCAGCGGATTTCGACGTCGGCGGTTTCGGCCTGATTCGAGGCCGAAGTGGATGCGGAGGTCGTTCTGCGAAAAGTAGCTGCCGCCGCTGCGGACTTCGTCGATCTGGATGAGAGGTTTGTCGGGGGGCATGCCGGGAGTGGGTTCCGGTCTGGGCGGTGACTTTGATGCGGGCGCCGATGCCGGTGCGGTTGGATTTGGTGCCGACGGTGCGGATCTTGATCCAGTTGCGGCTGAGCGTGGAGTCGCAACGGAGGAGCTGGGGCATGGCGTTGATGCAGTTCACTACTACATCGATAGTGCCGTTGTTGTCGTAGTCGCCGAAGGCGCAGCCGCGGCCGGGGACGGGTGTGGTCATGCCGGGTCCGGCCTGGTCGGTGACTTCTTCGAACTGGCCATTGCGCAGGTTGCGGTAGAGGTATTTGCGCTCGGCGTAGGGCGCGTCGGTGTGCGAGCCGTCGACTTCGGGATAGACGTGTCCGTTGCAGATGAGGATATCGAGCCAGCCGTCGTTGTCCATGTCGAAGAAGCCGACGCCCCAGCCGAGGTAGCGGGTGTTGATGCCGATGCCGGATAAGTAGGTGCGGTCGTCGAAGTTGAGGCCGCCGAGGTTCTGGTAGAGCGAGGCGGTGTCTCCAGCGAAGTTGGTCTTGACGATGTCGAGGAGGCCGTCGCGGTTGAAGTCGCCGATGGAGACGCCCATGCCGGCCTGGGGCTTGCCGTCGGGAGAGTAAGCGACGCCGGATTCGATGGCGACGTCTTTGAAGGTGCCGTCCTTCTGGTTCTGGTAGAGGGTGGCGGCGGTGGAGTCGTTGGCGACGTAAATGTCGGGCCAGCCGTCGTCGTCGAGGTCGGCGACGCCGACGCTGAGTCCATAGGTGCCGACGGTGTCGAGGATGCCGGCTTTGGCGCTGACGTCGGTGAAGGTGCCGTCTCCGTTGTTGCGATAGAGGATGTTCTTGCCGCCCTGGAGGCCGGGCGGTCCGCAGGCGACCTGAATGCCTTTGTAGGCGCAGCCGGCGGCGGCGGGGTCGGGCGCGGTCTTGATGTCGAAGTCGATGTAGTTGGAGACGAAGAGATCGAGGTGGCCGTCGCGGTCGTAGTCGAGGAAGGCGCAGCCGGAATTCCAGCGCGTGGTGGGCTGGATCAGGCCGGCCTTGGCGGTGACGTCGGTGAAGGTGCCGTCTCCGTTATTGCGGAAGAGGGCGTTCTGGCCGTAGTAGGCGATGAAGAGGTCGTCCCAGCCGTCGTTGTTGTAGTCGCCGACGCAGACGCCTTGTCCCCAGCCTGTGCGGGCGAGGCCGGCTTTTATGGTCACGTCGGTGAAGGTGCCGTCGCGGTTGTTTTTGAAGAGATGGCAGGTGGGTGTCCTGGCCCTTGGGGAAGCCTTCGAGGCGGGTGCCGTTGACGAGGAAGATGTCGATCCAGTCGTCGTGGTCGAAGTCGTAGAAGGCGACTCCGCAGCCGGTGGTTTCGAGGAGGTATTTGTTCTTGTGCTCGTCTCCGTAGATGGTGCGGGCGTTAAGGCCGGATTGCTTTGGCGACATCGATGAAGCTGACGCCGAGGGGGGTTCCGGCGACGGGCGAAGGCAGGGCTTTGGGAGCGGGGCGCGCGGGGGCGTTGTATTCGGGGCGGGAGTTCTGGCCCATGGTGCCGGGTTGCGTTTGTTGCTGCGGCGGGATGGCAAGGGCGAGGACGTCTTCGAGCGAGAGGACTAATGCTGTTGCTGAGAGGGATCGCAGAAAGCCGCGGCGGGTGTGAAACAAACGAATCAGGCTCCGTGGTGAAGCTTGAGTATAGCGTTGAGGGTTCGGTGCAAGCTACTGAGTGCTCGAGTCAGCGGCTTGTCCCTTCGGCATGAACTCCGTGTAGGCTGTGACTCGTCAGAGACGTATTCGCGCTTGATCCTTAAGGCAGCCGATTGAGCTTCTTGAGAATCTGTTCGCGAAACTGTGCAAATGGCGTGAGCGGCGGATTGGTGGCCAGCGACACATATCCTGCACCTTTCTCGATGACTTCCCGTGTTGTGCTGCTCCACAGTGTGAAGAGCTCACTGTCGAAATGAGCACCCCTGGGTTGGACTTGCCCGAATGCATCTTCGTCGGCATGTCGCCGGTACCACAACTGGAGCACCCAAGAGCAGTTGAGGCGGTGGACCTCCGGCTCGATCTCCTGTTGCATGGAGGCGGGTAGAACAGTGATCTGGAGTGGGACACCGTTTTGCAGTTTTCGCCCAGCTAGTTCCTGGTACATCGCAATCGCGTCGGGTCCGGCAGAGGGTTCGAATTGATCCGAGCTGTGCGACTTCGTATGAACAATACAAAGCGACAGACTATCTGGCTGAGACCAAGCTGAACAGCCTGTCATGATGATGAAACCGAGCGCAACTGGGACTCCGAGCTTCACGTTGCTCTTCAAGCATAGTTGAAGTGCGTGGTTAGTCGGCAACCCGGAAGCAAGTCTGCCGAGTCCGGTGGTATTCCCCGCAGATCGAAGAAGTTGTTGAGGCAGAGCTACTCGAAGCGACTTTTCCTTGTTGACGATGAGCACTGTGCTCATGTGTTCGAGAAATCGTTCGGGTTGGCTGAGAAGCAGGTCGTTCTTGTCGCGGAAATGAAGATAGATAGTTGACCGGCCAACCGTTCAGGCGACGATGTGACCCTCAACATCCAGCTGCATTTGCAAGAATCCGGTCGCTCTATCTAAGATGTGCTCCTCGCCAACGTAGAGGCTAACTGGCAGCTATGAGCACGAATGCACGAGGAACGCTATGAAACGGGTCGGTTTCTCACTTCTTGCCGTTGTAACCTTTGCCGGCATTGTCGGCCACATGGTGCACGCGTCAGGACAGTCCGATGGAGACTCCTCCCCGATCTATGGAGTCAAAATCCCCGCCGGATACCGCGATTGGAAAATGATCGCCGTCAAGCAGCTTCACACTCCAGACAAGGGCGACCAGTTGCGTGCTCAACTCGGCAACGATATAGCGGTCAAGGCCATCAAGGAAGGCACGCTCCCGTACCCTGACGGCAGCATCATTGTCGCGCTTCATTGGACTCGTGTTCTATCGGAAGCCGACACCCAGGTTATTGACGGCGCATTCCCGGGCGATCAATCTTTCGTTGTTGGATCGCGCCTGAATATGCAGATCATGGTCAAGGACTCAAAGAAGTACGCCGCGACAGGCGGCTGGGGTTTCGCTGACTTTAAGGACGGAAAGCCAGGCGACAAGGCGCTGCACGAGACCTGCTTCGCCTGCCACATACCTGCGAAAGACCACGACTATGTCTTCACCCGTTACGCACCCTGACTCCCAGGACGAAGACTTCGACGTTACTCGCCTGTCTTGCTCAGATTTGGAGAGTAAGCAAAGCGGACAACGCGGTTCTTAGCATGGCACTCTTCGGTATCTTCGAGACAGGCTGGATACCGCTCTCCCCAGGGTACCGCCAGCAGGATGCGATCCGCCGCAATGCCCTTGCGTATCAGAAGCTCTCTGACCCACCACGCCCGCTGTCCCGAGAGTCTGAGATTGTAGGCCTCGGTACCCGTCACGGAGGCGTAACCTTCGATGAAAAAGCGATCACCTGGATGATCCTTCAACCATTGGACATCGGCATCCAGCGTTTTCTCGTCCAAGGCATGGTCAAAGCGGTCATGAGCAAAGGTGACTTCGCGCATGTTGTCGTTGAAGGCCTGCTCCTCCGGACCAAAGAGAACCACTCTCGGCTTTGACCAGTAAGCAACCCAAACAGCAGGATCAACGGATGATCCTGAAGGACCCTTTGCGAAGAGCGGGAGACCGGTCGCAAGGAGCATTGTGAGCGCAACAAGAGGAAGTCGAGATTTCATTGGGTCACCTCTGTTCAGTTGTGATTGCCGCATCGCAAGCATGGTAGGCCCGTTTCTGGATTCGAAAAACTGTCACTTTCGACAGTGGTCGATGCTCCATCGTAGACGCGTTGAAGCAGCTGATTCGCTTCTTCATCGCAAAGACGCGTCGAGAGTGATCCCACCTTAGCTACGCGAAGGTGGGGCACCCGCAGGGGCAATACACGAACGCTGCAGGTCCCTCCGCTACGTGCGCCGAATACAGGCGCACTTCGGTCGGGATGACAAGTCTATTGGGTGACAGAGGCGTGGGGCTGGGTGTTGAGGGCTGCGGCTTTCTGGCGTTCGAGGGCGGCTCCGGCGGCGTCTCCCTGCTGGGCGAGAGCGTCGGCGAGGGCGCGGTGGGCGTCGGCATAGCTGGGGTCGGCAGCCACGGCCTGTTTCAACTGCACAAGGGCTTCGGCGACTTTGCCCTGCTTGAGCAGCTGCGTGCCGCTGTCGAGGTTAAATTTGGCACGCTGGCGGCTGACGGCCACACGGCTGAGGTCAGCCGCTTTTTTGCGCTCGGCGGCGGCTCCGGCGGTGTCTCCCTGAGCGGCGAGAAGTGATCCGAGCAAGACGTGCGGGCTGGGCTGGTCGGGCTGGAGCTCGATCGCGCGGCGGAGGGCGGGAATGGCCTTGTCCGGCTCGTCCATCTGCTTGTAGACGCTGCCGAGAATGGCCCAGGCGTCGCCGTTTTCGGGACGCATGGCGAGGTTTTTCTCGAGCTCGCGGGCGGCGTCGGGAAAACGCCCCATCTGCATATAGATGATGCCGAGGGTAAAGGGCGGATCGGCGAGGGTGGGGTCTAGCTGGGCGGCCTTTTCGAGCGCGGGGACGGCTTCGGCGACCTTGTCCTGGAGCTTGAGGGCGAGGCCGAGGTCGTAGTTGAGCTGCGGATTGTCTGGCTCGAGGGCGAGGCCGGCGCGAAACTCGGCGATGGCGTGGTCGAGGTCGGCCTGCTGGAGCCAGGCGACGCCGGTGTCCTCATGGAGGATGGCGTTTTTGGGGTCGAGTGCGAGGGCGCGCTGGTAGAAGGTGAGGCCGGTTTTGGCGTCTCCGGTCTGGACGAGGGCGAGGCCGAGGTTGGTGAGGGCGGCGGAGTCGGTGGGGCGGGCGGCGACGGTCTCCTGGAAGAGCGGGATGGCTTCCTTTGTCTGTCCGGCGCTCTGGAGAGCGAGGGCGAGGGCGTATTTGGCGTCGATGGATGCAGGGGCGATTTCGGCGGCGCGGCGCAGGGCGGCGATGGCGGCATCGTCCTGGCCGGCGCCGGCGAGGGCGCGGCCGAGCTGGAGGTTGGACTGGAGGTCGTTGGGGGCGAGGGCGACGGCGCGCTGGAGCTCCGCAATGGCTTCGGGGTAATTCTGTTGAACGAGGAGAAGAGAGCCGAGGTGGAGATGGGCGGAGGCGAGGTTGGGGTCGAGGGCGAGGGCGCGGTCGAGCTCGGGGCGGGCGTCGGCGAGCCTGTTCTGCTCGGCGAGGACGGTGCCCAGAGCGTCGTGGAGGGGGGCGTTGTTGGGGTCCTGGGTGAGGGCGGCGGCGAGTTTGGCGCGGGCGGATTCGGGGTCGCCGGCAGCGTCGAGGGTGCGGGCGTAGGCGGCGAGGTCGCCGGAAGAGAACCGGGTCTGCGCGGCGTCAAGCTGGCGAAAGAGCGGAAGTGCCTTGTCATAAGCGCCGAGCGCTGAATAGCTGAGGGCGAGGTTGAGGGTGGCGGTGTCGTCTTTGGGGTCGAGGGAGTGGGCCTGTTCGAGCTCAGTGACGGCGGCGGCAGGGTTGCCTTCCGCGTAGAGGACGGCTCCGAGAGCGCTGTGTCCGGCGGCGACCTGGGGGACGAGCTGGACGACTTTGGCGAACTCGGTGTGGGCGAGGGCGAGGTTGTTCTGCTCCATGGCAGCGTGGCCGACGCGGAAGGCTTCGCTGGCGGATTGAATCTTGGTCTGGTCGGGGACCTGGCCGGGCGAGGGCGGCGACTGGGAGATTGCGGGGGCGACGCAGAGAACGTACAGAAGAACGGTCCGCGCGAGCTTCTTCATCACCCAGCGATTGTAAATCTGAGCACGGCGAGGACTGTTGGTGGAACGGCTACGCTCGTCCTCGCACCTTACTTGGTAAGGCATGGGGCATCGAACTGGATTGAGTCAGGGTCTGGAAGGGCAAGTCTTACTTGCAGGTACCTGGCGCACAACCAATATTAACTGGACACGGCCGAGGCGAAGATGTCTAATCACGTCCGACTCCAAAAGATTGAAACTATAAGTAACAGACCCTTTCTGTCCAAGTATCAGGTTCTCCCGACCAGCAGTTGCGAAAAACGGCAGTTACGCACAGCGGCGGAAGGAGAACCTTGCCCTACATTTTTGGATATGGCTCGTTGATCGAGCAGGCGTCGCGAATGAGGACGACGCCGGCTGCGATTTATGTTTTGCCGGCCCGGGCTCACGGGTATGTTCGCGGCTGGTGGGCGCGCACCCTCTCCATTGGCTTCACTACGACGTATGTCGGAGCAATTGCGGAGAAATCGAGCTCTGTAAACGGCGTGATCTACGCGGTGAGCGAAGAGGAACTGGAAGCCACCACCAAGCGCGAAAGCGGCTATACGCCGACGGATATCACGAGTTCGGTTGAGATCCTCTCGGGCGGCGCCGCACCGAAGGACAAAATCTGGATCTACCTCAACGATTTCAAACCGGGCCAACTGGAGAAGAGCCTCCCCACGGCGCAGTTTCCGATTGTGGAGTCTTACGTTGATATCTGCCTGACGGGCTGCCTGCAGATTGAACAGGGATTTCCGGATGCCGGGGAGTTCGCCAGCGAGTTCATCACGTCCACGCTGAAGTGGTCGAAGTATTGGGAGAATGATCGCGTGAATCCGCGCCGGCCTTTTGTATCGGTCCCCAAGGCGTCGGCGATCGACGCTTTGCTCAAGGAGCATCTCCCGGAGTTTTTCGCCGAGATCCAGCTGGCGCCGGGGCGCTGGCCATGATGCGAACGGCAGGGCCCTCAACGCTGAAGATGTAATGACGCTTTGTCTCAAACGAGTGCTCGAACTGCGCACCAAGGTAGGGCTGTCTTCGTTGAGCGGGGATCTAGTCAACTTAACCACGCGAGTTATTCAACTTAAGTACAAACTTGTAAGTGTCATGACCATCGACCCTTCGCCGTGGAGGACTAACTAAGGAATGTTATTCCCGTTCTTACTTAGGAAAGGATGGGCTGGTTGCGATTTGAGGGGTTCAAACTTAATTTGTAAAAGCGGGTGATATTTTACTGGACACGCCATCCACAATGATTGATTATTCGGTCGCTCTCCAAAGATAGCTGAACGATCGTGTTTAACTTGGGGAGCCAAAACATAACTTATGGCAGCGAAAGGAAATTAATGCAAAATATAGACGATTACTTAGCTGAACAGTTGGATCCGTCGACTCTCCAGGCGAAACTGGCAAGCGTCCGTGAGGCCGCACCCAAGGATCCTAAACTTGAATCTGAGGTCCAGGCAGCCCTCCGTGCCGAAGTCGAACGCATCGGGAATTTCTGTGCAGCCAATCCCAGCGACCAGTTCGCGAAAGTGAACCAGCATCTGCTTCAGGAAGTAGGCGCTGGCCGAGGCGGCGCGGCTTCGTTGACCTCTGCGGCAGCAACCGCTGATATAGAGACGTGGAAGGGCATAGGATCGGTCAACCTGACCAGCTTTGCCTGGTGGGCAGTCGGCGGAACTATTAACTTCGCTCCTCCTTATGGCCTTTTATTCGGCGGCAAGGGCGGACCAGACTGGGCGGCCAGCACCTTTTCATCCGCGACTCTGGGATCATTCGTCGTCGACCCAGCAATCATCGTCAAGCAGATGCGCCCAGAGCAGACCGGTATTGGCACTGTCTATAAAGGCAGATGCAAATTTCAGCTTGGTCAGCTTGGGGCAGGGGCTGGAGCTGTCAGGATCAGCTTTTACGCGCTCGACGGAACCTACTGGGGCTTGTTCGGAGGCATTTCCGGTGGACTCGGGGGCGCCAGCATATCCGGTGAACTTGATCTGGTGTGGTCAGCCTAAGCTGGGACGCGCCGGGAGACCGGCGAGCGTGATGACAGCAAAACTTGAACGAAATGAATTTGCCCGATTTGTGGAAAACGCTTGAGGCTCCGGGGCAGTGTTTCGCTTAACAGCGAGAACTGCCCCCTTCAAGCAAAGAAGCTTGAGTGGGTCATCGGACCGGCTTCTTTGTCCCCGCGCTAAACCGCGAAGCTTCAAATTCGCCTCGCGGTGCGAGGCTGAAGGTTGCGGGGCGGGATGATTTGCTTCCTACCCTTCGCACGAAGAATGCGCTCGGGATGAGGCACCCTCATTCGTGGTGAGTTACGAAAGCAATTCCGAGAAAGGGTGGGCCACCCGTCCCTTTGCCAGCAGCAACTTCTACTTGTGCACGGGCGGAATTTGCTGCTTGATGGCTGCCTGTGGCGCATTGGGTAGCTCTTGCCCATTCATGCCGGCGGTAAACAGCAACATGAATATAGCCACCAGTACCAACATGACCATATAAGCAAGCGTTCGATCCTCTTTAATGGCTTGTTTCATAAGCCCTCCTTGCACGAGGGGTGGGCTAAGGAGGACAATTGTCAGATGGGCTGACTTAGTTCAGAACCATGAGGGAGCCGATAATGCGGACTCTTCTCCGAGGTCAGTGTTTCAAGAACGCAGAATAATAGCTGAGCAAAACGGCTCAGTTTGGGCCGGTGGCGGGTCCGGTCCGACATCTCAAAATCGAGATGTGGGGCACCCGGCAAGAAGTGGCTGCGTGAACCAAGTGCCTCCCACCCTTCGCTTCGCTCAGGATGGGGCACCCTCGTTCGTGGTGAGTTCGGGAAGCGATTCCGACAAAGGGTGGCCACCCGTCATCTTTCCCACATCTCAAAATCGAGATGTGGGCGCCCTACGACGAAGATGGGGCACCCGGCGCGATTACCCACCCGATTGGTAGTTCGATCGGATTACTGCACCTTGGCAACTAACACACCAAAAGGTGCGAGCTGGATTTTGTCGAGGGGGATGGCTTCGTCTCCGGAGTGGGGAGAACTATAAAGCGGTACGACAGTAGTTCCCTTCACGCCTTTATCTTCACCAATTCCCTTTCCTTCGCTGCCGGGTAAGTCAATGGAGATAGTTCGGGGCTCGGCGCTCATGTTGAGGGAGACGAGCACTGTTGAGTCCTTTGGCGCGGCGGAGAAATGAGAAGACATAGGGATTGTCTTTGTCGACGGAGGTATAGTCTCCGTCGCGCAGGGCAGGCTCTGTCCGGCGCAGGGCGAGGAGCGTCTTGTAGGCGTTGAAGATGGAGTTGGGGTCCTTCTTCTCGGTCTCGACATTATAGGTAGAGAAAGACGGCGGGATGGGCAGCCAGGGCTTGGCGGCGGTGGTGAAGCCGGCGTGGGCGGCGGTGTCCCACTGCATGGGGGTGCGCTCGCCGTCGCGTCCCTTCTCCTTGGGCCAGCCGAGCTTGCCGATGGGGTCGTGGACGTCTTCGATGCGGGCGGGCGGGGTGGTGCGCATGCCGATTTCTTCGCCGTAGTACATCTGCGGGGTTCCGCGGGTGGTGAGCAGGAGCGTGGCCATGAGACGGGCGATTTCGTCGTTGTGGACGCCGTCTCCGTAGCGGTCCCACTGGCGAGGCTGGTCGTGATTGCTGAAGAAGTACTCGGGCTGACCGTGGGCGGGGTTGTTCTCGATCTGGTCGAAGAGGCGGCGGAAGTCGGGCGCGCAGGGGCAGTTGACGTCGGCGATCTGGAAGTCCATGGGTAGCTGGACCTCGTCTCCACTGCCATAGAGCTTGGTGAGCTCGGCGATGTTGGGCTCGTCGGCTTCAGTGATGAGGACAGGGTCTCCGGGGTAGGCGGAGACGACTTTGCGCAGGCGGCGGAGGACTTCGTTCACTTCGGGGAAGTTGTCGGTGTAGAGGTGCTGGATGTTGCGGTCGCCGTAGGCATTGTATCCGGGCAGATAGGGGTCGTCGTGGAGGTTGGGGTCTTCGAAGAGACGGGAGACGGCGTCGATGCGAAAGCCGTCGACACCCTTGTCCATCCAGAAGCGGATGACGTCAAACATGGCCTTCTCGACTTCAGGATTGCGCCAGTTGAGGTCGGGCTGCTGGGCGTAGAAGTAGTGGTAGTAGTACTGGTTGGTTTTGAGATCGAGGGTCCAGGCGGAGTGGCCGAACCAGGACTGCCAGTTGTTGGGGGGCTCGCTACTTCCATCTTTGGAAACCTTGCCGTCGTGCCAGATGTACCAGTCGCGCTTGGGATTGGTGCGCGAGGAGCGCGACTCGATGAACCACGGGTGCTGGTCGGAGGTGTGGTTGATGACGTAGTCCATGATGACGCGGATGCCGCGCTTCTGGGCTTCGGCGACGAGGCGGTCGAAGTCGGCCATGGTGCCGTAGATGGGGTCGATGGCGGTGTAGTCGGAGATGTCGTATCCGTAGTCGACGCCGGGCGAGGGGTACATGGGGGTGATCCAGATGGCGTCGATGCCGAGGTCGTGGAGGTAGTCGAGGCGCGAGGTGATGCCGTTGATGTCGCCGATGCCGTCACCGTTGGAGTCCTGGAAGGAGCGCGGGTAGATTTCGTAGATGACGGCGTGCTTCCACCAGTCGTCCTGCTGGGCGGCGGCGGGTTTTGCGAGGATGTTGGAGCCGAGTGTGAGTCCAGCCAAGAGAAGGCACCACCTGAGACGAGACATTCGCCAACCTCTGTATTTAACCCGAAAAGTATACGGCAGGGGGTGGGAGTTAAGCGGAGGGCGGCTGTGTTTTCGCCGGAAGCTTTACTTTGCTCTCGGATGGGTACGATCGTAGACTTCCGCGACCTGGCCCACGGTGAGCTGGGTGTAGCGCTGCGTCGTCGAAAGGCGCTCGTGGCCGAGGAGTTCCTGGATCGCACGCAGGTCGGCGCCTTCTTCCAGCATGTGCGTGCCGAAGGCGTGACGCAGCGTGTGTGGATGGACATCGGCGGGGAGCCCGTGTGCCAGGGCAATCTGCTTGACGATGCGTCCAACGCTGCGGGTGGTGAGGCGTCCGTTCCCGCGTAAGCGAACGTTCACCAGCAGCGCCTCGGAGGACTTTTCTGACGCCGCAAGCTTCGCTTCGCGCAGCGGCAGATAGGCGCGGAGGGCCTCAGCCGCTGCGTCGCCCAGCGGGACGTAGCGCTCCTTGCGTCCTTTGCCGCGAACGAGGATCGCCTCGTTAGCCCAGTGGATGTCGCGCAGGTTGAGCCCGACCAGCTCGGCGTTGCGGATGCCACAGCCGTACAGCAACTCGAAGATGACGCGGTCGCGCTCTGGCCACGCGGCGACTTCATCGGCGGAAGCATCGACGACGCGATTCATCTGTTCGATGGTAGGCACGCGCGGCAGGTGCTTCGGCAGCTTCGGAGTCGAGACCAGCACCGCGGGATTCTGCTCCACATAGCCGCGCCGCGCGAGCCACTTGAACCATGCACGGATGGCCGCCAGAGCGCGCGCTACCGACGCTTTTGACAATCCCCTCCCATAGAGCTCGCTGAGGTAAGCGCGAATCTGCTTGTGCTCAATCCTGTTGATGGGCAATTCAGCGCCCAGCTTGCCGGTCAGATAAGCGGAGAAGTCGTGCAGCTCCCGCCGATACGCGCGCAGCGTATGCGGAGATGCTGCCCGCTCATGCGCCAGAGCGGCGAGGAATTCTTCGACCCGAGCGCCGACCTGGGTGTCGAAGTGAGTGTCTGTCTTCGCGTCGGGGCTCACTCCGTAAACCTCTTCGCTCGAGGATGATGCTGCCGGTGCACGGCCTTGAGGCGTCCGAGCGCGAGATGGGTGTAGACCTGCGTGGTCGCAATGTCGGCATGGCCGAGGAGGGTCTGCACGGTGCGCAGGTCGGCTCCCCCCTCGACCATGTGCGTCGCGCAACTGTGGCGAAGCATGTGAGGGCTGGCGTGGCCGTCGGTTGACTTGACCAGCCGCCAGATCCATTGGCGCGTGAGCGGCTCGCCGCGCGCGGAGAGAAAGAGCCTGCTCCCACTCAAGCCAAAGGCGGGCTTGAATGGGGCACCCGCCCTGCTTCCACTCGAAGTACGGCGTTTCTGCAGCTCGGGACGGCCCTGGGCGAGATATTTCTCAAGAGCCTCGACTGCCGCGCGGCCCAGCGGCACTATGCGTTCCTTGTCTCCCTTGCCGCGCACGAGAACGCGGCCCGCATCGAGCGAGAGATCCGCAACGGTCAGCCCGGTCAACTCGGAGACGCGCAGACCGCCCGCGTAGAGCAGTTCAAGAATGGCGCGGTCGCGCAGTGATATCGCGTCTGCGTCGGGAAGGTTCGCCGCCACACTTGAACGCTCCAGCATCTCGTTTACTTCCGACTGTGCAAGCGACTTGGGCAGGACCTTCCATGACGAGGGCGAGTCGAGGTTGATCGTCGGGTCGCCCTCGATGCGCTTGTCGAGAAGAAGCCAGCGGTAGAAGCCGCGCAGGCAGGAGAGCTTGCGCGCAGCCGATCGCGATTCAACGCCGTGCTTGCCAAGGTGTTCGAGAAATCCCGCAACATGCGCGTGCGTTGCTGTGACGAGCAGCGCATTCTCTCCTTCGAGATATTCGGTGAACTGCAGCAGGTCTCGCTGGTATGCCTCACAACTCAGCGGGCGCAAGCCCTTCTCGACGCGCAGGTAGGCGAGGTATTCGCGCAGCAGCTCGGTATTGCGGTTGTCGGTAACTGCGAGCGTGGGCACTGTTTCGATTATCGGGGAAAGATTCGCGGCGCTGCTGTTTGCCGAGGCCGGGGAACCTACTTCATCAGCAGAGACTGTCCTCCGGTGAGGCACTGCATATCCACAGCTTTTAATGCAATTTCGCTCCGCATCGCGCACAATAATTAGACAGGAGCACCGAACGTTGACCGCTACTCACACCGCCCCAGCGCGCTTCACCGCAACCAAATTCGAAGAAGCCGTCCTCGCGCTTCATCCCGTCACCGCCGTCTTCGACTGCGACGGCACGCTGTGGAGCGGCGATGCCGGCTACGGCTTCATGGTCTGGTCGATCGAGGCGGGACTGGTTTCGCGCAACGCCAGCGACTGGATCGATTCACGCTACCGGCTCTACGTGAACGGGCAGGTCTCAGAAACCGAGATGTGCGGGGAGATGGTCCAGCTTTACTCCGGGCTGCAGGAAGAAGAGCTGCGCCACGCAGCGAAGGAGTATTTTCGCTCGCACATTGAAGCGCATATTTTTCCCGAGATGCGCACGCTCGTCGAGAAGGTTCGCGCGGAGGGCGCGGAAATCTGGGCCGTCAGCTCCACCAATAACTGGGTGATCGAGGAGGGGGTCCAGCGCTTTGGCATTCCGGCATCGCGAGTGCTGGCCGCGCGTGTAAAAGTGACAGGCGGCCGCATCACCAGCGATCTGATCGATGTGCCCAGCGGCGACGGCAAAGCGGCTGCGCTGCTCAAGGCCGGCTTAGAAAGGCCGGACGCCGTCTTCGGCAACTCGATCCACGATGCGGCCATGCTGCGCATCGCGAAGCGGGCCTTCCCTGTAAATCCGACTCCGGCGCTGATTGAGATCGCCGCCGACTACGGATGGACGGTCTTCTATCCCGCCGCGGTTCTCGCCGACGCCAAAGTCTGACGGATGAAGATCATCTCCCTGCAGCCGAGCGTGAGCATCATTCTCGAGCGGCTGGGGCGTCTCGATTCGCTCGCCGCCTGTACCAAATATTGCCTCGACGCCGTTCCCGCGCTGCGCGAGCGTTCGCTGCCGGTGCTTCATGATTCGTGGTCGACGAAAGCCGAGGAACTGCTCCCCGTTCATGCCGATCTGGTGATTGCGTCGGTCCCCTACCGGCAGGAATCGCTAACAGCGATCCTCAAATCGGGCCGGCCCGTGTTTGCGCTCGCGCCGCACAGCCTCGCTGACATCTATCAGGATATTCGCCTCATCGCATCCGTTGTGCAGGCGACCGACTGCGGCGAGGCGTTGATCGCGGAGATGCAATCGCAGATCGGAGCCGTAAGGTCGCGGACAGCTGCCATCGCTGCCCGGTCCTCGGTCTACTGCGAAGAATGGGGCAAGCCGCTCATCCACTCGCAATTCTGGGTAAAGGAGCTGGTCGAGGCCGCGGGCGGTGAGTTTGTCGGCGAGCCGGGGGCGACGACCGATGCCGAAACCGTCGCTTCCGCCGATCCTGACGTGATTATTGCCGCATGGTGCGGCGCGGGAGATCGCGTGCCGCTGGAGAGGATCGTCGAGCAGCGGGGCTGGCAGGGTCTGCGCGCGGTGCAGAATCGCAGGGTGTACTGCGTCGCCGATGATCTCCTGAATACGCCCGCTCCCACGCTGCTCGACGGGCTTCGCGCGCTGACCCGGGCCATTCATCCCGAAATCTTTGGCCCAATTACAAACGATTCCGGGCGAAGAATCGATTGAATCTAACATGATGCGTCTAAACTGATGTCATCGTGGAAGAAAGAGTCGACCAGAACGGAACGAAGACGGTGCGCTTTGTCGCCGCCGCACTTATTCTGCGCGGCGAAGAGGTGCTTATTTGTCAGCGCCGCGCCGACCAGCCGATGGCGCTGAAATGGGAGTTTCCGGGCGGCAAGATTGAGCCGGGAGAGACGCCGGAACAGGCCCTCGCCCGCGAACTGGAGGAAGAGCTGGGGATCGATGCCGATATTGGCACGCTCGTCGTTCACAGCCGGCACACCTACCGCAGCGGCGGAGCGGTGGATCTGCAGTTTTTTGCCGTGCACTCGTTCCGCCGCGAGGTCACCAACCGCATCTTTCACGATGTGCGCTGGATTGCCCTGCGCGACCTGACGAACTACGATTTTGTCGCCGCCGACCGCGAGCTGATACGGGATCTGGCGGCGGGGAAGCTGCTGTAGCCGCTTAACGCTGAAGGAAGTACATTCGGTTCCGCCAGTCCCAGCTTTGGGTATGCTTCGCGAGTTCGAACAACGCGAGCACCAATTGTCCGATGTTGTCGGTGGAGATAGTTTTCTCGTCTACCAAGACGACGCCGGCATGAGAGCGTTCTTCTTCGGCCCAGAGTTTCAGAATCGATGGAATCGTGCGCAGGTCGTAGGTTACCAGCGCGAGTCCCTGTGCCGCCGCTTCGGCGAGCACCAGGTCATCATCCGCGCCAACAAAGCGGCCATGCTCCCAATCCCGCATGCAGAAAACGTGCAGCTTCGGTTTGCGCCTTCTCAGGCCTTCGACCACGTGCGGAGAGATATGCTCATCCAGCAGCAGCTTGAGCATTCAGCGTTTCGCGGCTTTTTTGACTGTGAAGCGTTCAATCTGGGGCAGCATTCGCTTCAGCGATTCAAAGTCCGCCGCGTCATTCTCAGCCAGGGCCTGGCCTATCTCCTCGGGAAATGCCTTTGCATAATTCTGCGCGGCCTGCACCTTCACTTCCGGCCAGCAGAGATGTTTCGCAACCGCCGAGACATCGGAGGCATAGGAACGAAGAAGCATCGCCACTTCCCACACGGCCAGTGAGCTTCCCTGGATGTACGCCTGTCTGCCGACGGCGGAATCGCGGAAGTCGATAAACGCGAACTCCTGGCGCCTCAATCCTTCTTCCACCAGCCGGGCGCTGGCGTCGCTCGGCGTCCAGCCATGGCGGCTCGCCATGCGCTTCAGACGATTGCCGCTCTCCAATGGCAACCTCATGCTGATCACCACTGAACGCTTGGCCTTCATCGGATTCCTCCCTGTGCTGTCAGTGATGTAAGTATTGTAACTCAATGGACAAACTGGTCCAGCATCAGCATTACTGACAGGACAATCACGATTGCCGCAGTCAGCCACGCTGCCACGTTGAACCAGCGTGGATTCACATGGTCTCCCATCAGATCCTTGCGGTTGATCAGCAGCAGCATCAGGATGATCACGATCGGCAGGAGTATCCCGTTGAGGGCCTGCGATTCGATGGACCACTTGACCAGCGGGAAATTCGGGATCATGACGACGGCCGCGCCGCCCGCGATCAGGATCGTGTAGAGCCAGTAGAAGATCGGCGCCTCGTTGAATTTCTTGTCCACGCCGGATTCGAGACCCAGGCCCTCGCATACCACGTAGGCTGTCGAGAGCGGCAGGACCGAGGCCGCGAAGAACGATGCGTTGAAGAGCCCGAAGGCAAAGAGCAGGAAGGCATAGGGCCCGGCGAGCGGCTTCATTGCCTGGGCCGCATCCGACGCATCCTGGATCGAGCCCAGCCCGTGCACCCAGAGCGTCGCCGCACAGGCCACGATGATGAACCAGGCGACGATATCGGTGAAGATCGAGCCTACGATGACGTCAAGGCGCGACGCCGCGTAGTTCTTCACGTTCACGCCCTTCTCCACGATCGTCGATTGGAGATAGAACTGCATCCACGGGGCGATCGTCGTTCCGATCACGCTAACCACCAGGAAGAGGTAGTCATGATTGGCCCATGCGGAGCGCGGAGGCAGCTTCACCGTCGCCACCAGCGCCGTGTGCCAGGCTGGCTGCGAGAGCACGCCCGCCACAATATAAGCGATGTAGAAGACCGACGCGGTGAGGAAGATCTTCTCAACGCTCTTGTAGTCGCCGCGCACGGCCAGCAGCCAGACCAGCACCGAGCACACGGGCACGGAGATGTATTTGCTGAGGTGGAAGAGCTCGAGGCTGCTGGCGATTCCGGCGAATTCGCCGATCACGTTGCCGAAGTTCACAAGCACGAGGAGAAACAGAACGATGACCGTGATGCGCAGGCCGAACTCTTCGCGGATGAGATCGCTCAACCCTTTGCCGGTGACCACGCCCATGCGCGCGCACATTTCCTGCACGACGATGAGCGCCAGGGTGATGGGGATCATCGTCCACAGCAGGGCGTAGCCATACTGCGCGCCGGCCTGCGAGTAGGTGAAGATGCCGTTCGGGTCGTTGTCTACATTGGCTGTGATGAACCCCGGGCCGAGCACGGCGAGGAACAGCAGTATCCGGGTTCTCCAGCGCTTGAGCATGAGAAAGGCAGGGATTAGGGATTGATTGGGGATTAGCGAGACTGCACGCCCCTATCCGGATATCGGTAATCTGATCGAACAAGCTTCAGATCAGAGTCTCTTCATCAGTGCTACGAGCATCTTACCGACTTCTGCGGAAAGGTCCTCGGCAGTTTGTAATTTTTGTGCGGCGCCGAAGCCAAGGCCCCGGGCTATTACGAGCTGGGTTTGCAATTCGAAATTTGAACCGCGGGCGATTCCCACGAAATGCTTGTATTCTCCGCTCGAGGCGCGGCCCCATCCTTCCGCAATATTGCTGCCGATTCGAAACCCCGGCTCGTCGTAGCTGTGACGTTAACCCGTAGATCTCTTCACCCGGAAAATCGGCTGTGAGCTTGTATATTGCGATAGCCAACTCGATGGCGCGTTGCCATACCCTGAGGTCACGATAGGAGTTGGATGTTTGATTTTCAGTTGAAGACGTGATGGACATGCTCACACTGTAACCACCAGATGCACGTCACTACCGCCAGAAGCTCGACCTAATACGTTACTAAAAGACTGGCCACAGTTCTTCCCTGCCGCTTCTAATCCCTAATGGCTGTCTTACCTCTGCCTCAAAAACGAAATCACGTGGTCTGCTTCGATAACCCCGACCAGCTTCCCTTCCTCGGTCAACACCGGCAGGGCGCGGAGGTTGTATTTGTCGAAGAGCTCGGCCACCTCCCCCTGACGGCCATCCGTCTCGCATGAGAGGAAGCGCGGTTCGGCCAGCACCTCGAGACGGGTTTCAGGCTTGGCCAGCACGATGCGCACCAGCGGAACCACGCCCTTCAGAATCTCGGCCTCGTCGATCAGATAGATTTCCGTGATGGCTTCAATATCGCCTTCAAAGTCGCGCAGCGCCTGAATCGCATCGCCAACCGTCGCCGTCAGTGGAACGGCGACGTAAGCAGTGGTCATGCGACCGGCGGCGGAGTCTTCCTTGAATTCGAGCAGCTCCTCCACTTCCTGCCGCTCTTCGGGATTCATCTCCTCGAGAATCGCCTCGCTGCGCGACTCCGGCAGCTCGGCCAGCAGGTCCGCGGCCGCCGAGGGATCCATCTCCTCGACAATGCCCGCCGCAACCTCTGAAGTCAGACCCTCCATCATTGACTTCTGGAGCCTGGGCTCCACTTCCTCCAGAGCCTCGGCGGCCACTTCCTCGTCGAGCGTCGTCAGGATCGCCTCGCGCTCGGCGGGAGGCAGGTCTTCGAGAATGTCGGCAATGTCGGAGGGATGGAGCTGCGCCAGGCGCTCATGCTCGATGTTGAGCTTGACCCGCCGCGCGGGATCCACTTCGATCATGTCGACGAATTCCCAGGGAATCACCCGCGCCGGTATTTGCTTTGCCAGCGAGTCGAGGGCCTGCTTCGGCAGGGCGCCCTTGAGCAGCCTGCGGACGGCACCCCGCAGGCCCACTTCCACCTCGCGGACGCGCAGGTCTTCCTTGCCATCGGACTCAAACCATTGCAGATCTACATCGTTCACGCGCACGACCTTACGGCCGTGAACATCAATGATCTGGCGGTCCAGCAGGTCCTGGCGCAGCAGGATGAAGTCGTCGTTCGGACGCAGGGGTCGCGGCTCCACGCCGGGGCGCAGCTCCAGCGCGCCGCTGGGCGTCTGCCGCAATCCGGTGGCGGCCACCAGTTCCTGCCCTCGGCGCGTTTTGAGAATCAGGCCCGCGACCTTGCCAGCATCGGCCCCCGTGCCGACGGCAAGATCTTTCACGCGCCCGCACAGCCGTCCATCAGGTTCCGTAATGGGCGTTCCCAGCAGCGAAGTCAGCGACGGATCGGTGTGATTCTCGAGCGTCTGGCGGGCCATCTCCGATGCAGTCTAACAGGCGGACGGGCAACCCGTTGCTGTACAATCACGTTCTTATGGACCGCTAACACTATTAGCAGGCCCTAGTTTGGGTGAGTCGATACGATCTCACGAACGGCGGCGGAGATTGCTTGACATTGCCTGCTCCAGCAAGCAAACTGCCTGCTAAAGAGATCGCTTGAGGTTCGCACAGAAAGTATGGAGAAGAGCGAGGAAGAGCAATTGACCGGACAACGTATTACGTACACGCTCGAGTCCTCGCTGGACAGCGTTAATAAAGTTGAGGAGACCGCCGAACAGATGGCCAAGAAGGCAGGCATTGACGAAGACGAGATCTTTCGCGTCGCCATGGCGGTTCGCGAAGCAGCCGTCAACGCCGTGCTTCATGGCAACTCCTACGATCCGGAAAAGCGCATCACGGCGTCGTTTGAAAATACCGGCGAATCTCTCGTCATCCGCATCACCGACCAGGGCAAGGGGCTGGACCCGGAAACCCTCCCGGACCCGCTGGCCCCTGAAAATCTGCTGCGCGGCTCAGGTCGCGGCATCTTCCTCATCCGGTCATTCATGGATGAGGTACACTTCAAGCAATTGCATCCCGGAACTGAGTTGACACTTATCAAGCATCTGGGGACGGCTCAAACAGGCAGCTAAGGAGGACTTTTTCGTGAGCATGAAAGTAACCACCCGTCAGGTAGACGGCGTGACCATTCTCGATCTGAGCGGACGCATCACCCTCGGCGAGGGCAGTGTGCAGTTGCGCGACGCCATCCGGGACCTTCTGTCCAAGGGCTCGAAGCTTATCCTGTTGAACCTGGCCGATGTGAACTACATCGACAGCTCGGGGATCGGCGAACTAGTCAGCGCATACACCACCGTTCGCAACCAGGGCGGCGAGCTGAAGCTGTTGAACCTTACCAAGAAGGTTCATGACCTGCTCCAGATCACCAAGCTCTACACCGTCTTCGACGTGAAAGACGATGAGGCTACCGCCATCGCCTCCTTTACCCGCGCCTAACTCAGCGGGACATCCTCCGTCCCGGCTCTGATTCAAAGAGGCTGCCTCCGGGCAGCCTCTTTGCTATAACGTTGTCCACTACTCAGGTCGAAGTGAGCGGCGCGCATCTGTTCTTCCTGCGAGGATATTTATATCGTGATCCGGTGGGGAATCTGGGGCACAGGGGCCATTGCGCATCAGGTCGCAAGCGACTTTCCACTCGCGCAGGGCGCAGTGCTGCAGGCGGTGGGTTCGCGCACAGCCGAACGGGCTGCGAGCTTCGCATCGGCGCACGGCGCGGCGAGATCGTACGAAGGCCTTCGCGCGCTGCTGAGCGACGACACGCTCGACGCTATCTACATCGCAACGCCCAACCAGCGGCACGCAGAGGATTCTCTGGCCTGCATCCATGCGGGAAAAGCCGTGTTGTGCGAGAAGCCCTTCACGCTGAATGCAGCCCAGGCCCAGCGCGTTGTGGATGCAGCCCGGGAACGCAAGGTCTTCTGCATGGAAGCGATGTGGACACGCTACATCCCGGCCGTGGTCGAAGCCAGGCGGCTGGTGAAATCGGGCGCTGTCGGGCCTGTTCGGCTGATCCAAGGCAACTTCGCGCATCGCATGGGGGCCGGCAGCGAAAGCCGCTTTGACATTGAGATGGGCGGCGGAGCGTTGCTCGACCTCGGCGTCTACCTTATCTCGCTTTCCTATTACCTGCTGGGAGCGCCGCTGTCGGTCCGGGGCAGCGCATTCCTCGGCGCGACCGGCGTCGACGAGCAATCCGGCTATCAGCTTGTCTGGAACGACGGAGCGCTTGCCGATCTGGCGACCAGCCTGCGGACCCTGGGCAGCAACGAAGTTACGATTTGGGGGGAATCCGGCTCCATACGCCTTTGCGCGCCCTTCTATCGCGCGCATCAGCTGGTTCTGAGTTCCCTTCCTGCACCGCAGGCGGCGGCGCGGGGAGGGTCGATTCCGAAGAGAATCGGCAAAGCCGCGGCCCGCGCTGTTCCTGGAGGCAAGGCGCTGGGACGCCGCCTGACGCCCTGTGCTTGCGCTCATGAAGAACCGCGACAGGCGCAGCTTTCTGTTTCCGGGCAATGGATACCAGTTTGAAATCATGGAGGTGAATCGCTGCATCGAAGAGCGGCGCGCCGAAAGCGAGATCATGCCGCTGGACGAAACCATTGCGATCATGCGAACCATGGATGAGCTCAGGTCGCAATGGGGTCTGGCTTATCCGGGTGAGTCTTTGGGTGAGTTTCGGGGAGAACTTTCGGGGGAGTCTCCAGCCAGGTAGTTGCTGGCATACTGGCAAGGAAGGCCGAGCGGCCTCGCAGGTTCAGGATAGTTCGACAAATGTCAGCCTCAACGCATCTCGATGCAAGCGATATACAAGTGTCCTCGTCTCCGTCTGCCTGTTCTCTCGCATATCTGGTAAGCCAATATCCCACCCTTTCGATGACGTTCGTTCTGCGCGAGGTGCTCCAGCTTCGGCAGATGAATTTCCATATTGACGTGGCCTCGGTCAATGCGCCGGATCGTCCCCGCGACAGGCTTACTGCCGATGAGGCCGGCGAAACCGAGCACACCTATTACATCAAGCCGCACGGAATCAGTGGAGCGATCGCTGCGCACTGCAAGACGCTGCTGAGGAATCTTCCCGGCTATCTTCGCGGCGCTGCGATGGTGCTTCGTCTGGGTGGTCTCGACCTGAAGCGGCTGGCCATGAACCTGATGTACTTCACCGAGGCGTTGATGGTGGGTGTCTGGATGGAGCGAAAAGGCCAGCGCCATCTCCATGCGCATCTTGGACAGCAGGCCGCCACGGTGGGCGTGTATGTCCGCCGCGTCTTCGGCTTTGGGTTGTCGATGACGGTCCATGGGCCCGACGAATTCTACGACGCTAAGGGACAATACCTCTCCGAGAAGGTTGCCGCCGCCGACTTCATCGTCTGTATCAGCTCTTTCGCCCGCAGCCAGCTGATGAAGTTTTCACCCTATCGAGACATGGAGCAAGCTGGTCGTCGCCCGACTTGGGGTCGATCCGGGTATCTTCGGGCCGCGCCCGGCTCGCGAGTCAGGGGAAGTTTTCGAGATTCTTTGCGTAGGGCGTCTGACTCCGGCCAAAGGCCAGCACATATTGATCGACGCCGTCGGGCGGCTCGCGCAGCAGGGACGCCGCGTCAGACTCAGAATTATCGGGTCCGGCACCGACGAATCTTCCCTACGGGAGTCGGCCGCGCGCCTGCCTGATCCCGATACGGTGATCTTCGAGGGCGCGGTCAATCAGGACCGCATCCGGTCGTTTTATGCCACGGCGGACGCATTCTGCCTGCCCAGCTTTGCCGAGGGGATTCCCGTGGTGCTGATGGAGGCGATGTCGATGGAGATTCCCTGCGTGACGACACAGATCGCGGGCATTCCAGAGCTGATTCGCAACGGCATCGATGGCATGCTGGTCGCCGCTTCCGATATCGATGGGCTCACCGAAGCTCTCGCCCGGCTCATGGACGATCCGGCGTTGCGCGAACGCCTCGGAAAGAGCGGACGCGAACGGGTTCTCGAGCACTACGATCTGCGGCGGAACGTTGAGAAGCTGGCCGCGATCTTTGTCGAGCGTGTGAAGGCCTAGAACTTCACCACCGGAGCTTCTCTCGATCCCGCGCTTGCCTCAAAGTATGCGTTGTTCGGCTGGAAACCAGCAATACTCGCCCAGATGCTATTTGGGAACTGGCGCACATAAGTGTTGTAGTCGCGCAGCGTCTCGTTGTAGCGGCGGCGCTCCACGGCGATGCGGTTTTCCGAGCCCTCGAGCTGGGCCTGAAGGGAAAGGAAATTCTGGTCGGCCTTCAGGTTGGGATAGTTCTCCGAGATGGCCAGCAGCCGGCCCAGGGCCCCGTCGAGCTGTCCGTTGGCTTGGATCTTGCCCTGCGGATCCTTGGCGTTGAGCAGCGCGGCGCGTGCGTTGGCGATGTCGTCGAAAACCTTCTCCTCATGCGTGGCATAGCCCTTGACCGTGTTCACAAGGTTGGGAATCAGGTCGGCGCGCCGCTGCAGCACCACATCCACTTGCGACCACTGCGTCTTGACCGCCTCCTGTTTCGCTATCATCTGGTTCTTGGCGCTGACGTAGCTGCCGAAGACCATCAAAACTACGAAAAAAAGCACTACAACAACGCCAATTGCAATCCACAACCCGCGACGCATCATCTTGCCTGTCTCCCCGCTCCCTCCGGATTCCGAACCGGAAGAGCCATGGTTATCTTACCAATCGCCACCGGCGCCGCCGCCGCCGGTGCTGCCGCCGCCAAAACCACCGAATCCGCTGCCGCCATTGTCGTCTCCTCCTCCGCTACCGCCTCCGCCACCACCTCCGCCAAATCCACCGCCCATGAACATGCCAAGCAGGAAGCCGATGAGTCCTGATCCGCCGAAGCGCGCCAGAAAGACCAGAAGCAGGATGAGCCCAATGCCCAGGAAGATGAGTTTTCCGAGGCTCAGCTTAACCGGCTGCGCCTGTCTTCTCTGCTGCCGGCTCAACGGAGTCAGCGTGACCCCGGCATCTTTGGCAATGATCTGCGAGATCTGGCCCACGGCCAGCATCACGGCGCCGTCGAAGTCGTTATTCCGAAGCATCGGAACCATCTGGCGTCCGATTGCGCTGACCGTAGCGTCGGGCAGGATGCTCTCCAGACCGTAGCCCGTGGAGATGAAACGCTTGCGATCCTTCACCGCAAAGAGGATCAGCACGCCGCGGTCGCTGCCCTCCTTGATTCCCTTCTTGCCGAGCCCCCATGCCTGATAGAGATCGACCGCGTACTCTTCGATGGGCTCGTCGGCCGTAGTCTCGACGGTCACCACCGCGATCTGCGCATTGGCCTGGTGATCCACCTGCCCGCACAGCTGGTTGACCTGCTGAATCACCGCAGGCGACATGACATGAGCCAGGTCGCTCACATAATTGGTGGGCTTGGGAAGGCTTTTTACGGGCTGGCCGAGCGCCGTCACGCACAGTACGAATACGGCGAGGGCTACTCGGCAGCTCACTGAGATTTTGTGGAGCATCGCCGCAATTCTACCGGAAACGCGAACGGCGTCCCGTGAAGGACGCCTTTATCTCGGCGCAGCGCTTCACTCTTGGAAAGGCCTGACGGCTGGTTGACGCCCATTTGCATGGCCACTTGCTTCATTTCATCTCCCAGTTTGGTATGGTCTGTAACCATCTGTTGGCCGAACTGCTTCACGTCGTCACTCGATCCTTTCTGGGTGGCAAGCTGACCGAGCTGTACTTCGGCCATGCCACCTTCGAGCGCCTTTCTCACGAACTCTTTATCGGCCATGGCTGACGCTGTTGAGCTCTGCTGCTGCATTGCATCAGTATTGATGGAAGGGTTGGCCGCCGGGTTTGGCGACTGCTGAGGCTGGGGCGACATGGCACCGGGATTGGCCTGGGCCAATGCAGCCATGCACGTGAACATGAGCGCGCCTGAAAATGTCGCGAACCTGCAAATCCTCCGGGAAATCATTGGGGGAGTTCCTCCTTGGCAGGGCAACTCACGGCGTGCCGGAGCCCATGACGCGCGGCTGTAAACTGCTCTGCCTTCGCGCCGTGATTTCGACCCGTCACTTAGTGGAATGCCGCGACCTCGGCCGCGAGTTGCTTGGCGAGCCTTCGCGTTTCCTCGTTCAAGGCATTAACTTTAGCGTTGAACAAGCTGAGGTGCTTGGAGTTATTGGCGCAAGCGGAGCTGGAAAGAGCACCCTGCTGCGGCTGATCAACCGCCTCGATGAGCCGACGCACGGAAGCGTTGTTTTCAGGGGCGAGGATTATCGCGGACTCGACGCGAGAAGCCTGCGGCGATCTATCGGGATGGTCATGCAGCGGGCGTTTCTCTTCCCCGGTACAGTCGCCGAGAACATCGCCTTCGGACCACGCCAGCGGGGGACGGAGATGACGAGCGGAGAGATCGAGTCGCTGCTCGCGGAGGTAGGTCTGGCGGGATATGGCTCGCGAGATGCGCTCAGCCTGTCGGGTGGGGAGGCGCAGCGAGTAGCGATTACCCGGGCGCTGGCCAATAAGCCGGAGGTTTTGCTGCTCGACGAACCCACCTCTGCGCTCGATGAGGCGGCGCGTGACAGCGTTCAGAGGCTGCTCGAAGAGCTCATTCGTGAGCACCATCTCACCTGCATCTGGGTGACGCATAGCCTGGAACAGGCGCGCACCATGGCCGACCGCATTCTTGTGCTCGAGGCAGGCCGCATCAAGGCGATCGGCACGCCAGCAGAGATATTGCCCGCGGGGAGCGAGGCGTCGCATGGTTGAACACTTCTTCCCTGGCCAGTTCGCGCGCGGAGTCGTCGAGTGCCTGATTGCGGCTGCAGCAACGATTGCCGTGATGCTTCTGGCGCGACGGCGCGCTCCAGGCCTTTTCCGCGAAATCACGCTTGCCGAGGTGCGCGGGCTTCTGCAGATCGTTGGCGTCGGAGCGATTCTCGCCGCCCTGCTGCACGGGCCTGCCTGGACTTCGATTTTCGTCCTCGCCGGAATGATACTCGCGGCGGCAAGTATCGTCCGCAAGCGCGCGAAGCAGATCCCGAGGGCGTTCGGGCTGGCGCTGATTGCCATTGGGGCGGGTGCCGGGACAATTCTCACTGTGATGACTGCGACGGGCGTGATCCCGTTGAAGATTCTCACGCTGGTGCCGGTGGGAAGCATGGTCATTGCCAACACAATGAATACGCAGTCGATCTTTCTCGACCGCCTTCGCGGCGAGGTTGTTGCACATGTCGGCGAGATTGAATCGGCACTCGCGCTGGGAGCAAACTCCGATGCTGCCCTTGAGCGCTATCTGAGGGCGGCCTTCCGTGCGAGCCTGATTCCGGCGGTGGACAATATACGTTCGCTGGGAATTGTGTGGATTCCCGGAATCATGGCGGGCATGGTGCTGTCGGGAGCTTCTCCGCTATATGCGGCGCTCTATCAATTCGTGGTGCTGGCGACAATCTTTTCGTCGTCTGCGCTGGCGTGCTATGTGGCTAGCCATCTGGTAACCAGCCGTATCTTCTCTTCGCACAGCCAGTTGCTGTTGCGAGGATGAATCAGTGCGCTGGGACGTGCGGCAGGTTCCAGTGACGCCATACGCTGACCACGCGCAGCAGAAAGCAGATGACGCCTCCGGCAACTGCCACGGGCACGCGCGGCAATTTCAGCTTGAGACCCACAACCACCACCGCGGCACCAGCGAGCGCTGCTGTTGCGTAAACATCGGCCCGCAGCACGGTGGGAATCTGCGCCAGAAGCACATCGCGAATCGTTCCTCCGCCCACGCCTGTTATCCCGCCCATGAGAACGGCTATGAAGGGATTGATGCCGTAAGCCAGCGCCTTTTCGGCTCCGGCTACGGCAAAGAGGCCCAGACCAGCGGCATCGAGAAGCATAAGAACCGATGGGGGAATGCCGTGCACGGGATTGGGAAATAAAAACATGGCGAAAGCGCCGGCGAAAGCGATGGCTCCATATCGCCAGTCGCGAATGGAGTTCGGTGGCGATGCGCCGATCAGAAGGTCGCGGATGATGCCGCCGCCCAGGGCCGTCGCAAATGCCAGCACCATCGTTCCCAGCAGATCGAGGTTGCCATTCTCGGCGGCCATTGCGCCTTCGATCGCGAAAACCAGGGTTCCCAGGAAGTCGCATACCAGCAGCAGCCGGTCCGACGCCGGTTTAGTTATTTGCACCGTCGGTCATTCTCCTGAAGTACGTTGCCAGCGAGACTGGGACAAGCCTGCTAACAGGCGTTGCTATTGTACCGAGGGAGACCCCGCACTTATCGGGCGGGGGGGATTGACCGATCGTCAAGGCATTCTCTGCCTTTAGTTTCGCCGCCGCGCTCGCAGAACGGTGAGCGTCCCTCCCAGTAGCGCGAATCCGCTGATTGCCAGACTCGGATCAACCTCGGGAGCGGTTCTGGGTTCTGACCTGTGCCGATCATGATGCCATGAATTACTCCATGGATCGGCATGCGCAGCGGAGCTTGCGCCAACCGCTAATGCCAGTCCTAAAAATAAGTGCTTGAGAATCTTCTTCACCGTTCACTCTCTCTTTCCGTTCGCCGTCAGGCAGGGATCGCATGCGTGTCCCACCGGGATGCCGGTGCCGACCGTCCATGCTGGTTGAGTTGTCAGAGGGGGCGACCTGGGGGGAGTCTGAAATCCGCTATCGACCTATGCAGAATTCTTCTTTTACATCTCGCTGAGGGGGCGCAATGGAATAGTGAGACGTGAAAGCTTTCCGTTGCAGGAAATGCGGACCGACGTCAACCGAAAGGTGGATGCTGATCTCTTCCTTTCCCGATAGGATTGCCGGGAAGATTGCGCTGAGGAACTCGCACCGACGACATGGAACCTAAAAGACAGATGGGCCTGGCGGCGGCCGTTGCCATCGTCACCGGCGAGTCGATCGCACTGGGGATCTTCCTCACTCCCGCCGCGATGGCCAAATCGCTCGGGTCGCCCGCGCTGCTCGCCGCCGTCTGGTGCGGCATGGCGCTGATGGCGCTGGCCGGAGCCCTCTGCTACTCCGAGCTTGCCGTGCGCTATCCGATCGCAGGCGGCGAATACGTCTACCTCCGCGAAGGCTATGGGCCGCGCGTAGCTTTTCTTTATGGATGGATGTCCGCCGCCGTCATCGATCCCGGCATCGCCGCGGCCCTCGCCTTCGGAGCCATCCCCTACATCCGGTCCATCGTTGCTCTCTCGCCGCGAAGCGCTGCTTTGCTGCCCTTTGCGATCCTCGTCGTCCTCGGCGCAATCAACTACCTGGGCACGCGGCTTAGCGGACGCGTGATGGCCACCGCCAATCTCCTCAAGCTCGTAGTCCTCTTCGGCCTGGTCGCCTGGGCCTTTGTGTCGGGGCATGCATCCACGGCAAATCTGCTGCCGCTCACGATACGCCGACCCGGTTCAGATATGCTCTTCGGCGCCATCGCCGGATCGGTGGTGAACGCCTTCTTCAGCTTTGGAGGCTGGTGGGAAGCGGGCAAGCTCGCCGGCGAAATACGCAATCCCCGCAAGACTCTGCCGCTGGCCTTCACCTGCGGAGTTCTACTCGTAACCGCCGTCTATCTCCTTGTGAGCTTCGCCTTTCTCGCCGTCGTCCCGCTCGACAAGATTGTCTCCAACACCGCCTTCGTCGCGCAGTTCGGCCAGGCGCTCTTCGGCTCGGCCGGCGGCCGCATTCTTTCCGCATGCGTGCTGCTCTCTGTCGCCGGAGGGCTCCTGGCGATGACCATGGCCGCGCCGCGCGTCTACTACGCGATGGCGAAGGACGGCGCATTCTTCTCCATCTTCGGGCGGTTGCATCCGCGCTTCGGAACTCCAGCCAACGCGATCCTGTTGCAGACCAGCGGCGCTCTGCTCATTCTTCTTTTCGGGGCTTTCGACAAGATCCTCGCCTACATCATCTTTTCGGCGGTCTGCTTTCTGGCGTTGTCTGTTACGACGCTATTCCGGCTCAAAGAGCCGGTATGCCGCTGGTGGTATCCCGCCGCGCCCATTGTTTATCTCTCCGGCAGCGCCATCGTTGCGTTCCTGATCCTCATGCATAGTCCATTGCCCGCGCTGATCGGCGTCGCCGTCGTGCTCGCTGGGGGCTTGCTGCACCGCTGGCTCTCTCCAGTCGAAACTCTACCGGTCACGGCAGCTTCTGCGACCGAGTCCTCAGTCTCCTGAAAGGAACACGAAAATGGCATATATCTCACTGCCCGAAGAATTGCCCGGCATCCGCGGCGCGATGGCCTTCCGCCCGGAAACGGCGCGACCTATGAACGACCTTGTCGAGACTCTGCTGCACAGCGCGCACACGCTCACGCCCGGCGAGCGCGAGCTGATCGCCACCTACGTCTCGTATCTCAACGACTGCTACTACTGCCAGACCTGTCACGGCTACATCGCAGCGGCTTGTCTTGATGGAGACGAGGAGCTCGTCAAGCGCGTGAAGGCCGATTTTCAGCACGCGGACATTTCGGACAAGCTCAAGGCGCTTCTGGTTATCGCAGGCAAGGTCCAGAAGAGCGGCAAAAGCGTCACGCCCGAAGACGTCGCGCATGCGCGCTCGCTCGGAGCAACCGACCTTGAGATCCACGACACCGTTCTCATCGCCGCCGCCTTCTGCATGTTCAACCGCTACGTAGACGGGCTGGGCACATGGCAGCCCCACGATGAGGCGTTGTACCGCGAGCGCGGCAAGCGCATTGCGCGCGATGGATACGTCTTTATGAGCAAAGAATATCTGCCCGCTGACTCCATGGTGGAAGCGGCGGGAAAATAGGAGCAATCAATGGCACACATTTCCCTCCCCGAAGGACTCCCCGGCATCACCGGCGGCTTCGCTTTTCGCCCAGAGACCGCAAAGCCGATGCGCGAACTAGCGCATATCCTGCTGCATGAACCGAACTCGCTCACGCCTGGTGAGCGCGAGCTGATCGCGACTTATGTCTCGTCGCAGAACGACTGCTATTTCTGCCAGACCAGCCACGGGGCCGCCGCCGCATGCCATCTCGGCAGCACCGATATCGTGAAAAAGGTGAAGACCGACTTCGAAACCGCCCCTGTCTCGCCGAAGCTCAAGGCCCTGCTCGGCATCGCGGGAAAGGTGCAGCAGGGCGGAAAGAATGTTACGTCGAGCGACGTTGAGCGGGCACGCGCCTTCGGAGCCACCGATCTTGAGATACACGACACCGTGCTCATCGCCGCGGCCTTCTCGATGTACAACCGCTATGTGGATGGACTCGGCACCTGGCAGCCGCACGACGAATCGATGTATGCGCAGATGGGCGAGCATCTGGCCGCCGAGGGTTACCGGAAGCGGCCGCCGGATCAGCCGGAGCCTGCCTACTATCGCGCCGCGCGAGAGACCGCTGAGACCGAAGCGACAGCCGGAGTGAAATAGCAACGGAGCGGCGCACGGGCAAAGCGGCTAGGATGAGAGTCAATGGCAGAGCTTGTCCAGATCGGCTCTCACGCCCGGTCTTCAACACCGGCCCCCGTCTGTGCTCCGCCCGCGCGATCCCGGACAGTCATCTGGCTTCAGGTCATTACGCTGGCATGGATGCTGATCGAGTGCGGTATCTCACTCTATGCCGCCAGGGCAGCCCGCAGCCCTGCGCTGCTCGCCTTCGGCTCGGACAGCTTCGTGGAACTGCTGTCCGCAACCGTAGTGCTGCTGCAATGGACACCCGCCTTCTCGATATCCGAACGTAAGGCGCATCGCGCCGCGGCTGTCCTTCTCTTCGCTCTCGCTGTGATCGTCACCGCAACGGCGATTCTGTCTTTAGCCTTCCGGTTGTATCCAGAAACCAGCCGCATCGGGATGGCAATCACCATCGCCGCCCTGATTGCCATGCCCATCCTCGCCGCATTGAAGCGCCGGGAAGCGCGCCGTCACAATAACGCGGCACTCGCCGCCGACGCCGTTCAGTCGGCCACCTGCGCGTATCTCGCTCTCACCACTCTGGCCGGACTGGCGATCAACGCCGTATTCCATGCGCCGTGGGTCGATCCCCTCGCCGCGCTTATTGCTGTGCCTTTCCTGCTAAAAGAAGGCCGCTCGGCCTGGCAAGGACAAGCCTGCGGCTGCTGCTGACGCAGTGCGTATCATCAATCGCCAAATTGTCCGCCAATCCAATCTGGGCTATAGTTTGAGAAGTGCCCCCTCGCCCATCACGATCGCGCTCGCAGTTGTCCCTGCTCTCTCTGGTGGGAACTCTCTGCGTGGCATTGATCCTGATGGCGGGCATGATTCAGGTTGCCCACAACCACCCGTCCGGACAACCCGATCACGACTGCTCACTCTGCACCACTGCGCATCACGTCATTCAGATCGTCGCGCTGGTTACGCTCGCTCTTTCGAGCCAACCGGTCGCCACTCTTGCTACTGAGCCGACACGTGAGCTGCCCAAACGGCCCTTTTTCTTCAAGCTTTCCTCGCGTCCCCCGCCTGCTGCGCCTGCTTTCGCCTAAGCAGAGCCATATCCACAATTCAGCAGATTCTTGAGGAGGTCGTTCCATGCGCACATTCGTGCGATGCTTCATCGTCTTTCTATCTGCATTTTTATTGCAGGCCGCATTTTCCCTCACCTTCGCTCAATCCAACTCCGGCACGATCACCGGAACCATCACCGACCCCTCGGGCGCGGTCGTTCCCGGCGCCACAGTGACCATCAACAACCCGGTCAGCGAATACACACGAACCGCTACCACTGACGCTGCCGGCCAGTTCCGTTTCCCTAACATTCCCTTCAATCCCTACCATCTGACCGTCTCCGCCACCGGATTCTCTTCCGCCGCCCGCGACGTGGACGTGCGCTCAACCGTGCCCGAGAACCTGAGCCTGAAGCTTGCCGTCGGCACTGCCTCGACCACCGTCACCGTCGAAGGCGGCGAAGACCTCGTCGAGAACGATCCCACCTTCCACACCGACATAGACCGAAACCTCATTGAGAAAGTTCCGCTCGAAAGCCAGTCCTCCTCGTTGAGCTCGCTCGTGACGCTGGTTTCGCCGGGAGTTGCGGCCGACTCCAACGGTCTCTTCCACGGCCTCGGCGACCACGCGTCGAATTCATTCTCGATCGACGGCCAGCCCATCACCGACCAGCAGAGCAAAGTCTTCTCCAATCAACTCCCCTCCAACTCCGTTCAGTCGCTCGAAGTTATCTCGGGCGCGCCGCCGGCCGAATACGGCGGCAAGACCAGCCTGGTCATCGTAGCCACAACCCGTTCGGGACAGGGTATTACCACGCCGACTGGCAGCGTTTATGCCTCCTATGGAACCTTCGGCTCGGCGACCGCCGGTTTCGATCTCTCCTACGGCAAGAAGAACTGGGGCAACTTCCTCGAGGTCGACGGGCTCAACAGCGGCCGTTTTCTCGATCCGCCGGAGTTTTCCGTCTTCCACGACAGAGGCAACGAAGAGAATATCTTCGATCGCGTGGATTACACCTTTACGCCGGTCGATTCGATGCATCTGGACCTGAACTACAGCCGCTCCTGGTTCCAGACGCCGAACACCTACGACAACCTGAACATCCAAAACGTCATCAGCGGAGGCAGCACTCCCAACCCTGTCTTCGGCAACGTCGGCAATACCGACCAGAAATCCAAGATTGAAACCTTCAATATTGCGCCGACCTACACCCGGGTTATCGGCGCAAATTCAGTCTTCAACTTAGGGGCTTACGCCCGCAAGGACTTCTACAACTACTTCCCGAGCGGTGATCCGCTGGCCGACAAAGGGCCGCCGAACCTGCAGAACCAGACTGTCGGCCAGTACCGCAGCCTCTTCAACACCGGCGTCCGCTCGGACTACTCCTATGTGAAGGGCGTTAACACCATCAAGGCCGGCGCCGTCTACGAGCAGACCTTTCTGCGCGAAAACGACAATCTGTCTGTGGTCTCGCCCGCCTTCAACTCACCCTGCGTTGATGCCAATGGCAATTCGCTGCCCGGCTTCAGCGACCCGTCACAGTGCGCTGCCTATGGAAATACGGCCAATCCGGCCTACAACCCGGTACTGGCTCCATATGATCTGACGCGCGGTGGAGGGAATTACAACTTCTTCGGCCACACCGACGTAAAAGAACTCGCGCTCTATATCGAAGACCAGATCAAGGCGAAAAACTGGCTTTTCAATCTGGGTATACGCGGTGACCTGTACAACGGTCTGGCGGTTCAACGCCAGGCGGAGCCTCGCGTGGGTGTTGCCTACAACGTCACAAGAACAAATACTGTGCTGCGCATCTCCTATGCGCGAACTCTCGAAACACCTTTTAACGAAAACCTGGTTCTCTCGAGCCAGGGGTGCGCCAACGACGTACTCTCTCCGCTCTTGCTTTGTACGCCAGGCGTGGTGGGAACGCTGCAGCCGGGATTCCGTAACGAATTCCACGCTGGCTTCCAGCAGGCCTTTGGCAAATACGCGGTGGTCGGCGGCGAGTACATCTGGAAATACACGCACAATGCCTTCGACTTCAGCGTGCTCGGCAACACTCCGATTACCTTTCCTATCGACTGGCACAACTCGAAGATTCCCGGCTTCGCGCTCAATGCCAGCGTCCCCAACTTCCACAACGTCTCCGCATACGTTGTCATGTCTTCGGTCTCCGCGCGTTTCTTCCCACCCCAGGTGGCGGGAGCAGGCGCAACTGTCGGGCAGAGCGGCTACCCCTTCCGCATCGACCACGACGAGCGATTCAATCAGACGACTCACCTTCAGTACACCCTCCCCGGCGGCAAGTTCACCCATGCTATGTGGGGCGGCTTCAACTGGCGGTATGACAGCGGGCTGGTTGCCGGTGCAGTGCCCTGCTACGGGTTGGCGTCGGCAAATCCTAATACTCCGTGCGACCCGTTCTCGTTAACGCTTCCGAACGGCATACCGGCAGTCGATCTGAGCGGTCTGACGGCTGACCAGGAATTCGAGGCGGGGTTAATGTGCAATGGGGTGAGGGCGACGCCGACAACGCCGCTGCCGACTCCCGTGCCCCGCGTCGGAGTACAGCTCAAACCTGGTGAAGATTCCGGCTCCGGGCACCGGCGACAACGATAAAAACCCGCAGCGGATCCAGCCGCGCAATCTTTTCGACGCTTCGATTGGTGACGACAACCTCTTCGGCGGCGACAAGCACACGTGGAGTCTTCGGCTGACAGCGGTAAACTTCACGAACAAGTACGCACTCTACAACTTCCTCTCGACGTTCAGCGGCACGCACTATGTCACTCCGCGAGCGCTGACCGCTCAGATCGGATTCCACTTCTAAAGTCGCGTAGGGCCGCGACCTGCGGGATGGCAGCTTCCACCGCCGTCCTGCAGCCGTATTCTTCGACTCAGTGCAAAATGCCGGCAAATAAGATCCTCGGCCGCGGAACAAAGAAAAACATCGCTCGCATCAAGTGGACGCGCCGCGAGATTGTGCACGCCGTTGTCCTCTGCCTGTTAATGCTTCTGTTCAGTGCCTGCCTCGCCGTGTGGTTCGAGGTGCACCACTTCGACTGAGCTCCGGTATGCTGAACACTCAGGGTGAAGACCATGCTTGCTCATTGCGATGTGATCGGCTTTATCCCAACAAAAGATGCTGCCCGCTCGCGCAATTTTTATCAGGAAACGCTGGGCCTGCGGCTTCACAGCGACGACCTGTTCGCGGTGGTCATGGAATCGAACAGGACAATGATCCGGATTGTGCAGGTGAAGGATTTCACCCCGTTTCCGTTCACGATCCTCGGATGGGATGTCGAAAACATCGAAGAGGAGGTCGCGACTTTGACCGGCCGCGGCGTTAGGTTCAAACGCTATCCCTGGCTCGAGCAGACCGAGCCCGGCATCTGGACCGCACCCGGAGGCGCCAAAGTGGCCTGGTTCCAGGATCCGGATGGGAACGTGCTCTCTCTGAGCCAGCACCCGAAGTGAGGGATAATCGGGGAGCGCCCATCGGAGCCAGGATTAACCATCGAGGCTCGTTATCCACAAAAAGTGTGCTATTTCCACACGGCAAAATTTGTAACAGCCACTTGAATTTTTTCAGATCGCGATTACATTCATATCAACGGAGGAGAAATCCTCTAGAGGGAGAGAGCGACAAGGCGCTGTCAGGAGGCCCGGCGACGGGACTCACCGGATCGGCTGGGCGACCGGACGATCTGTGAGACAGAACCGACGGAGCTCTTGCAACGGAGAGATCGCGGAAGAGTGAGGGAAACACGGGCGCAAGTCCGCAGGTCCCGAAACGAAGCTGCGGTAGCGAGGTTGCGGTTTGGAAGCCGAACCAGACCTTCGAAAAATCGGAAGAGAGGGCGGAGACTCGCGAGAGAATCCGCCCTTTCGCATTTGCGGCGATTCCCTTCCCGATCTGGGAATCGAAATCCCTGGCAGTTAACTGGAAGTCCGAAAGTCCTCCATCACAGGAAGGAGTAAAATAAAGACTGTCCAGGTATCACGCCGGACGGGATTTTCCCACCAATGGGGGCGTCACGGTTTCGACGGGATCGCTTGCGACAAAGAGGCATGCCGGGGTGTGAGCACCCGCAATCGCTCGCAAAATGATAATTGCCGATCATCAACTGGCATACGCAGCTTAATTAACTAAGTTGCCGTCCCCCAGGGCTTTGCCTGTGGGCCTTGAAGGGACGTCGCACAGCAGGCTGGTTCTCATGGCTGGGTACGGGCCATGAGAATGAGATCCACGGACTAGCAATGCGCGCATCTTGTCGGTTCTGAGCGCGCAAAGCGAAACCTTCGGAACACGACTGAGCATGGAGCCTCTCTTTGTTGACAACGATTTCGGACGCGGGTTCGACT
>CAVWLS010000004.1:0-269644 GCA_963755975.1 uncultured Acidobacteriota bacterium | reverse complement strand
GGCATAAATATTTGGCGCGAGCGAGACTCCTTGAGGAAGGGAACCTGCCGGATTTCCCCTGTTGCCTTTAGGGCGTCACCTCAGTCGCTGTAGCAAAGCTAAGCTGATGGATGGCCATCCAGGTCTGCGCGTAGGCGTTCAGCGCATTGAGAGTCGTGATGCGATCATCCTGGAGGGCGTTCAGGTAATCGAGCAAGGCGAGACCGCCATGTTCATATGCGAACTGCGCGATCGAAACCACATCTTTCGCCACGTCCAGATAATGCCCGTTGTACCTGTCAGAGAGCGTCTTTGCGGCGGCGTATCCCGCCCATGCCTGATCGACGTCGGAATACACCTGCGCGCGGGCTGCAATCTCAGAAAACCTGCTCGCCTGGGCTAGATATTTGCTGGTTTCCTTGTTTCCCTGATTGCGGTCGAAGATGCGAAGCGGGATGCTGATATTGAAGCCCGCCGAATTGTAGGTACCCACGCGGTCGTATTCGCCCTCGAGCGTCGGGTCCGTGGTTCCATTGGCGTAGGCCAGTTTGACGTTCGCATCCGCCACTCGAATCGCGTCCTGGGCGGCCTTGTAATCGGGCCGCGCCGCGAGTGCGCGCTGTTCCAGGTCTGTCATCGTTAAGGTCAGGGGCGGTGGAAGAATGTCTCCGGTGATATCGAACCCATCGCTGACGCGCTCGATGCCGATCAGCGTCTGCAACTGATAGCTGCTCTGCTTCACGTTGAGTTCAGCATTCGTCTCATCGGTTTCGAACTGCGCAAGCTGTAGTTCGAGCCGCTCGTAATCCAGTTTGCCGATGTCGCCCGTATCGTAGCGGGCCTTGCTGATGTCGAGTTCGCGATGGAAGTCTTTCAGGTTGTCCTGGGCCAGTTTCAAAGTCGCCTTGGCCAGTACCATCGTGGTAAAGGCCTGCTTCACTGAGAGGATAGTCTGCTGTTCCTGCAGGGCGTACTGGTCTCTCGTCTGGTCGGTTGTGGAGCGGGCGCTGTCCAGTCTCCAACGGCGCTTCTGGCCGCGCTCGAAAAGCCGCGAAAGCTGCACGGTGTATGAGTAGGGAGCGGCCGGATTGGTGGCGGAAAGCGTGACGTCAGTGCCTACTCCCGTGAGGTATGGATTGGCCCGCAATCCCGCCTGGATTTCCTGCGCCTTGACGGAGAGCAGGGTCTGCTGGGCAGCGAGCAGGGTCGGATTTTTCGCTCGCGCCAGGCTGACAACCTCCTGCATTGTCAGCGGAGCGGACGGTCCCGCCTGCGCCCAGACTAGAGATGAGCTTATTCCCAGCATTGCACATAGAACGCATGCAATGTGAGCGAGCGATAACACAGCCATGCTGACAGATGCATCCGCAAACACGGAAACATCGCGAACAGGGGCTCGAAGAGCTTGAAGCAGAGGTCTTTTCATTACTCGTCGAACCCCGTCTCTGGGCTTGGCAGCACATCGCCTTCGCTCGCGATCCAGACATAAAGCGTGGGCAGCAGAAACACGTTGATGGCGAGCGCGGCGATCAACCCGCCCACAATCACGATGGCGAATGGCCGCTGCGAGTCCGAACCGATGCCGTGCGAGGTAGCTGCCGGCAGCAATCCAAGGGTCGCTACGAGCATGGTCATCATGATGGGCCTCAGTCTCAGCACTGCGCCCTCTACGGCCGACTCTTCGATCGGGTGCCCGCGCACGCGAAGTTGATTGATGTACTCAAGCATGATGACGCCGGTTTGCACCGAAACGCCGAACAGCGCCAGGAACCCCACGCCCGAAGACACGCTGAAGTTGGTGTGAGTCAGCAGCAGAGCGAGCATGCCGCCAAGCGGCGCCATTGCGATATTGGCCATGATCAGCAAGGCCCACTTGGGCGACTGAAACATCGAATAGAGGATCACAAAAATCAGGAGAATGGTAATTGGAAGCACCAGCATAAGCCGCCTAGAGGAGCGCTTCTGGCTTTCGTACTCTCCTGCCCAGTCGAACTTGTACCCTGGCGGTAGCTTGACCTGCGCGTTGACCTTTGCAATCGCTTCTTCCACCGTGCTGCCCAGGTCGCGCCCGCGCACGCTGTACTTGATGGCAACGTACCGTTGGCCGCCTTCGCGGTAGATCTCTTCGGCGCCATCCTCGGTCTTCATTGTCGTTAGCTGCGCCAGTGAGACGCGCTCCCCAGAAGGAGAGAGCAGCCGGATGTTGTCAATGGCTTCCTGGGTATCTCGATACTGGGGCAGGTAGCGGACCACGAGGTCGTAGCGGGCTTCTCCTCGCAGTACTTGGCTGACTGCGTTGCCGCCGACAGCCGTCTGGATTGCATCCTGCACATCGGCCACATTGATGCCGAACCGTGCCGCTGCTTCCCGGTTCACGGAGTAGTTCAGATTGGGCTGGCCAATTACGCGGAAAAGGCCGAGGTCGGCTACGCCACGGACCTTGCTCATGATGTCAACGACCTGGTCACCGATCGCCTCCAGCGTCTTGAGATCGTCGCCGTAGACCTTGACCGCCAGTTCGCCTTTCACGCCGCTCACTGCCTCTTCCACGTTGTCTGAAATCGGCTGTGAAAAATTCCAGACCACGCCCGGTATCTTCTCCAGTTCGCGGTCCATGGCGCCGATCAGTTCTTCCTTGTCCTGATGAAAGACCGGACGCCATTCGGACTTCGGCTTCAGGTCGACAAAGTACTCGGTGTTGAAGAAGCCGGTGGTATCGGTGCCGTCGTCCGGCCTGCCGACCTGGCTGACGACCTGCGGCACCTCGGGAAACGTCGCCAGAATCGCCCGCGCTTTGTTCACCACTGCCACGCCCTCGCTCGGTCCGGTACTTGGAGCAAGCGTGCCGCGCACCCAGATCGCGCCTTCATCGAGGTGCGGAAGGAACTCCGATCCGATCACTCCGCTGAAAGCCAGAAAGCCGGTCAGCCCCAACGCCAGGACCGCGCCGCCAACGGTGACGTAACGGTGTTCGATGGCCCAGGTCGCCGTATGACGATAGTGTTTGGTAAGCCATGCCATGAACGGGTTGTGCCACTCCTTCGCGCCCCGGGCAAAAAGGAAACTCGACAGCACCGGGGCCAGCACCATGGAGAAGAACAAGGCTCCCAGCAGTGCGAAGGCCACTGTCCAGGCCATGGGACGGAACAGGCGGCCCTCGACCGCCTGGAGCGTGAAGATGGGCAGATACGCGGTGATGATAATGCCGATCGCGTAGAAAACAGGCCGCTGCACTTCATGCGCGGCCTCGCGTATCTGTTCGATGCTCGAGACTTCTTTATCGCTGTGCCGGTTCAGATGACGAACGATGTTCTCCACCATGACTACCGCGCCATCCACCACCATGCCGAAATCCAGCGCGCCCAGCGAGAGCAGGTTCGCTGGAATGTGGCGGAGATTCAGGCAGATCGAAGCAAACAGGAGCGCGAAGGGAATGGTGAGCGAGACAATCAACGCGCCGCGCACATTGCCCAGGAAGACAAATAGAATAACGACGACGAGAATGATGCCTTCGGTAAGGTTGTGCAGCACCGTATGCGTTGTGTAGTGCAGCAGGTCGCTCCGGTCGAGGTACGCGACGATCTTCACTCCCGGCGGCAGTATATGTTCATTGAGTTCCTTGACCTTCGCGTGAATGCCTTCGAGCACCTTGTCCGAGTCGTCGCCCTTTTGCAGCAGCACGATGCCCTCGACGGTGTCGTCGAGATCGACGACCTTTCCGTCAACCCGGTGGATCGCCTTGCCGATCTGCCCCAGCCGGATCTTCGGCCCCTGCACCACCGTGGCGATGTCTTTCACACGCAGAGCAGTACCCGTCTGCGTTTTGAGCACGGTATTTTCAATGTCGGGAACACTGGTGACCAGGCCGACTTCGCGGACGTTCACTTGCTGCTGGCCCTCTTCAATGAACTGGCCGCCGGCGTTGGTGTTGTTGTTGGCGAGCTGCTGCTCAACCTGGCCGATACTTAACCCGTAAGAGACAAGCTTGTTCGGATCGATGCGGACCTGGTACTCGCGTGTCATGCCGCCGAAGCTTGATACATCGACCACACCCGGAACCGACTTGAACTGCTTCTCCAGCGTCCAGTCCTCGATCGACTTCAGCTCCATGTTGTCGTACTGGGGGTTGGTGCTCGTGACCGTATACCAGAAAATCTGTCCGACCGGGCTCCAGTCGGTACCCATCTGCGGCGTCAGGCCGGCCGGCAGTGTGACCTGGCTAAGGCGTTCCAGGACTTTTTCGCGGTTCCAGTCGTTCACCGACTCGTCATCGAAGATCATCATGACGTCGGAGAGACCGGCCAGTGAAAACGAACGCAGATGGGACATGTGCGGAATGCCGGCCATCTGGATTTCAATCGGGATGGTGACCTGTTGCTCCACCTCTTCCGCAGCGCGCCCCGGCCACTGCGTAATCACCTCTACGTAGTTGTTGGCTACGTCCGGGTATGCCTCTACGGGAAGGTTGTGGAACGAAACAATCCCCCAGGCGAAAAGAATGATGGACGCGCCGAGCACAATCCAACGGTTGTTCAGCGCAAAGTCGACCAGCGCACGGATCATTATTGCTCCGACGAGTTCTGCAATTCGAGGGCGTTGGACACTACCTGCTGGCCGGCGTTGAGTCCGGACGTGATCTCCTGCATTTTGTCGGGCAGCATGTTGCCGCCCTGCACGCTTACGCGGCGGAACTTGCCATCGCCCATGGGCACGTAAACCCAGTCGCGATCATGCAGATGGAGGACCGCGGATGCGGGCACGGCGACATATGTCTCGGGCCTCTTACCGTGGAGGGTCGCGGTTGCAAACATCCCGACGCGCATCAGGTCCCCCGGATTCTCGACCTGAATACGCACCTTGCCGGTACGGATCGCGGGGTCGAGGATCGCGCCTATGTTTTCAACTTTGCCGGTAAGCACGCGGTCCGGATATGCATTAAGTCTTATATCGGCTGTCTGCCCCAGATGTACCGTGGAAAGGTCGTTCTCATACACGTCGCAGATGATCCACACATGGGAGAGATCAGCAATGGTGAATGCGGTCGCAGAGCCTGAGTAGGTGACACCTGCCGTGGCTGCCTCAGTCACGTTCTGCTGGATAATGAACCCCGAAGCCGGGGAATAAACCTTGACTGTCTCGCCGGGATGATCTTTGTCGACACCGAGCACATGCAGTTGCTGTTGAGTCGCGGCGAGGTCAGTCTTAGCATCGTCCTCAGTGTCCTGCGCAATTTCGAGTTGGCTCCGCGCAATCGCGCCTTTGTCATAAAGGATTTTCGCCCGCTCCAACTGGGTATTGGCCAGATGCTCATCAGTAACCGCCTTGAGGTACTGGTCATATGCGCCGGAGACGTCAGTGCTCTGCACCTCCATGACGAGCTGCCCCTCTTTGACGTAGTCGCCGAGGCGGACGTGAACGTCGACCACACGCCCCGAAGCGATCGAGACCACCGGAATCTCCCGTGATACATCCGGATTGACGGTGCAGGTCCCATTAAGAGCCGACGTCGCTTCATGCGCCACTGCCGTGACCACCGGGAAACGATCCGGACGGTCGACGTGGATCACATTGACATCCTCCTGGTGCTCTATGGAGGTCGGCGGCGGGGCTTCCGCTGCCAGATCATTGTTCTTTCGTCCGCAACCCGTAAGCAAAGCACATATCAGCGCCAGGGAGGAGGCCGCCAGGATTGCTCCGTTTCTCACAAAACCTCCCGATGCAGGGCTTGCTGCATGTCCTGCATTACCAGAATGACAGCGATACCCTCGCGGGCAAATTTCATGGCTTATCGTCTGAAGTGTATTTGGAATGGATATGCGCTAGCTCCTTATTTCTCCCCCTCGTGAGGCCAATCTTTTGGCCATTTACGCCTATCTATTGGTTTATTTAGAGATTAAGGAATGACAGATGACAATCTCATGAACAGGTAAAAAATCGCCTGGCGCAGCATGAGGAATTCTTTGTCCTTCACGGTGCGGGTGCCGATGGGGTCTTCGCACCTTCTCCGAGAAAAGTGATCGTCAGCCCTCCCGGTACATGAACTCCTTAAAATGTCGCGATGTATTAGATCGGAAAAGGCAATTCCTGGCATAATCAGGCTTTCTTTTGAGCGCGGGCGTCCTTCACCATTTTCAAGTATCTGCGCGCCAGCTCGTGGATCCATGCCTCTCGCCGTCGCACCACGGCCTCTTCAGGAATCAACTCTGTTCCAATGCCCAGCGCACAGGCGCCGGCCAGAATGAACTTCGAGGCCGTTCGTTGATTCACTCCGCCCGAAGCAATCAATGGCACTTGGGGGAAGGGCACCTTTAATGCCCGGATGTAACTGTCGCCACCAACCTGCGCACAGGGAAATATCTTGACGAGGTCAGACCCGGCCTTCCACGCCATGATCACCTCGGAGGCAGTCAGGACGCCCGGGAAAACGACCACTTCGCTCTTCAGCGCGAATTCCACAACTTCCATGACGAGCCCGGGGCTTGTCAGGAAACTGGCTCCAGCATCCACGCAACGCCGCGCAGTTTCTTTATCGAGGACAGTTCCGCCCCCCACGATCATGTCCGGATAGCTCTTTGCGACGTCAGCAATCACGTCGATCGCTCCGGGGGTGGTCATCCTGATTTCCGCAATGGGAATCCCAGCCCTGTACATAGCCCCGGCTGCGTAATGAGCACACTCTGACGTGGATGCGCGAACAGCCGGAATTATGCCGATTTCTTCAATGCGAGCCCGAGCTTCTTCCCGTTTCATCGATCTGACCTGCCAGGATTGATTTTGCCCGTTTCGTGTCTTTTGAGAAGGTCTTATGGAAGATGCGACTCTCTGAACCGCAGTGGCAACCATGTGAATTGAAGTATCAAGGCAGTTTCTCACACCCAACTGTTTTCTAGAAGCTGGATTCTCCGCAGCTTGATCCTCTAGGGCCCTGTCGGCAAAGTTGTCGGTCGGGACCGTAAAGGTTCGCCTGTAAGTATCCCCTCCGCGGGTGAGCGTGGAAGAAATGACTGAGGTTTGGCAGAGCTACCTCAGTATCTGGAAGTTCAGCTTCGGAATCTTCAAGTCGTCCGCGAGGGTTTTGAGGACGTGGGTACGGGTCTGCCAACACTCCAATTTATTCGTCGCGGAGCAGGATCATCGGGTCGACGGCGAGAGCACGCCGGGCGGGGATCAAGGCAGCGACGATGCCAACAAAAAGCATGGTGAGGATGACTCCACCAAGAATGACCGGGTCCTTTGGCGTTGCCTGGTACACGATGGACGAAAGAACGCGGGTGGCCAGGACACCGAGGATCATACCGGCTGCTGACCCGATGGCGAGCAACCGGAAGGCGCGCCCCAGCGCTGCACCGAGCACTTTGCGCTGATTGGCTCCGAGGGCGATGCGGATGCCGAGTTCCCGAAGGCGTTTGCTAACTGTATAAGAGGCCATACCGAAGATGCCGGTAATGGCAAGCATTGCGCCCAGTAGTCCAAGCACGCCGAGAGAGATTGTCGCCACGCGGGCAGCGAAGAGAGCCGAATCCAATTCGCTGTTCCACGTCTTGATTTCGAGGGGCAGAGCTGGGTCGAGGTTGCGCATGGTGCGCTGCAGGGCGGCGGCGATCTCGTGCGGGTCGCGCTGCGAGCGAACGACGATCCAGGTACCGCTGGACACATGCTGCAGGAAGGAAAAGAACATTGCAGGCTTGGGATCCTCGGTGAGAGTCTCGTACTTGCCGTCTTCCACCACGCCAACCACTTCCGCCCGCTGGCCGCCCCAGAACTTGAAGTGGCCTCCGATCGCATTATCGACGGATCCGAAAAGCTTGCGCGCAAATTCGCGATTGACGATGGCCACGATAGGAGCCTTGTCCTCGTCATGCATGGTCAGGCTTCGGCCGGCCAGAAGCGTGGTCCCGGCGGCGCGGAAGTAGTCCGGCGAAACGCTGAAGTTCTGGGCATCGGCCACCGCATTCGTGGGCCGGAAGTCGGTGGTTGTGTCGGCAAATACATCGGAATCGCCGCCTCCAATACTCAGCGGAAGCCGGTCGGCATATCCCACGGCAGTGACGCCGGGGATCGCGGCCGCGGCAGCGAGCATGCGCTTCTGCATCTGCAAGCGCTGGCCATCACTATATCCAGCCATCTGCAGATCGGTCTTTACGAGCATCACTCCCTTAGGCTGAATACCGTAGTTGCTCTCAAGTGAACGCGCCAGTCCCCGGACGGCGACGAGCGAAGCGGTCACCAGAACGGCACAAATGGCGATTTGCAGGCCCAGCAGCACGTCGCGCACCGTAAAGCGGCGCCCACCGGCGAGGCTTGTACTGCCAGAACGAATGATCTGCCAAGGATCGGAGCGGAGTATCTGGCGAACCGGGACAAGTCCGAAGAACAAGCCGCTGAAAACAGCCAGCAAGAAGGCCAGAAGGTAAGTCTTCACATCCGGATTCACCGGCACATTGATCGGAATATCCGGAATTGGCCGCCACCCGCTGAGGACGCGCAGGATGGCAACGGCTCCCGCCATGCCTATGACACCTCCGGCGAGAGAGACCAGAACCGCTTCGGTGAGGAGCTGGCGAAGGATCAACTGGCGGCGCGATCCGAGAGCCATACGGACTGCGATTTCGCGAGAGCGATCCGCCGCCCGCGCGGCGAAGAGGCTGCCGAGATTCGCGCAGGCGGCAAGCAGGATCAGGCCTGCCAGAAGCATGAGCCCGGCCATAAAGGCGCGTGTGGGCCGGCCGAGCGTATTCCCGGCGAGTCCGGGACGCGACAAGGAGAATTTCAGCCCGTCGTCCGATTTTGGATAGGCCTTTGCCAGCGAATTTGCAAGGGTGTTCAAGTCGGAAGTAGCTGCCGCCGGTGTCACTCCAGGTTTGAGGTGCCCAACCACCCAGTCGGAATGGTTGCCGCGCTCCTCGAGCGAATCCCAGTCGCGGATTTGCGGTGCATTGACGATGGGGACCCACAGATCAGGCGCGAAGAAGAGCTCGGTGCCACGGAAATCCGGCGGCGCAACGCCCACGATCGTGAAGGGATGCTTGTTGATTTGTACGGTGCGGCCTACCGCGGCGCGATCACTGTTGAAGAAACTATGCCACAGGGAGTAGCTGAGAATGATCTCAGGCATGCTGTTCTTTCCATGTTCCTCGGAAGCATGGATGAAGCGGCCAAGATAGGGTTGAATACCGAGAGCATCGAAGTAGTTGCCGCTCACCACGTAAGGCCATACCACGGAGGGGTTCCCGCTGCCCGTATCGAGCCCGATGCCGCCCATGATGTCATAGTCCACCAGTGAATCGAAGCTGTGGTTCCTGTCGCGGAGGTCGCGATAGTCCGGATAGGATTGCGATGGAGTGGTTTCTGACCCGTAGTTGCGCTCCAGCATGAAAAGGTTCTCAGGGTGCGGCACATTGAGCGGGCGCAGAACCAACGCATTCAGCACACTAAAGACAACGGCGTTAGCGCCAATGGCCAGTGCGAGCGTGAGCACAGCGGTAATGGCGAATCCAGGCGCTTTTCGCAACTGTCGCAAAGCAAGTCGTAAGTCGGCATTCATGCTTCCACCCCTATTACTTATAGTGGGGCCGCTTTTTCCGCGCATGCCCGGGCTTTGTATCAGTTGTACGCTGGTAGGAGAGCCGCGGTTCCATTTGATATCGTCCCGTATCAATGCCGCGGAAAATAGAAAGCCTCATCCTGCGGGCCTGTTTGCGTTCCGACCAATATTTGATACTCTGGGCCCGCGCAGGGAGATCGTCACTGAAGCGCCCATGAAGAACCCTTCCCTTCGTTCCAACCCAATCTCAAAGCACTCAACAGCCGTTCTTTTGATCACGCTGCTCAGCGCGTCTGCTTCTGTCACTGCGCAAAGCCGCTGGGTCTACCCAGGCCGGGACGGCAAGCTTGTCTACGCGAAGTCGCCCAAAGGCGACCGCATTGCCGATTTCTCCTACGCGGGATACGAGGGTGGCGGCGTGGCGCTGCCCACCGTGCCCACGAAGCACACCGTCTCACCCTCCGGCGCGGACGATACCGCAGCCATCCAGCACGCTATCGACGAGGTGTCCGCGCTTCCCCTCGTCTCCGGTTTCCGCGGAGCAGTGGAACTGGCGCCGGGCACATTTCACTGCGCAGATACGATCACCATCTCTGCCTCCGGCGTCGTCCTGCGTGGGGCCGGCATGGGCAAGGATGGCACCGCCATTGTCATGACCGGATCGCCGCATCTTGCCATTCATGTCGCGGGCAAGCTGGTGCAAAAGGTTATTGCTCCGGAAACCTACCTGGCGGATTCCTACGTCCCCTTCGGCACAACCGTCATCCACGTCGCCGACGCTTCGAATCTCCATCCCGGCGACACGCTGCTCATCTTCAAGCCGGTCACGGATGCCTGGCTGCATTTCATGGGCATGGATAACATGAGCCGCAATGGCCAGGAGGAGCATTGGGTTGGCAAGGACCATCTCGAAGTGCGCCGCCGCATCGCCGCGGTTTCAGGCAATACCATCACCCTCGACGTTCCGCTCATGGACTCCTATGACGCGCGGTTCTTCGGCTCAACCCATGCTGCGGTGACGAAGGTCGATCTGAGCGGGCAGGTTTCTCAGGTGGGTGTCGAAGATCTGCTCATCATTGCGCCCAAACGCCGCATTGCTTTGGGCGATCCGGAGTTCGATGGACTTACGATGCAGGATGCGGTCGATAGTTGGGTGCAGTCGGTCGCCATGGAAGAAACCACCAACTCCCTGCACATCGATTCAGGCACGGAACGGATTACCGTGCTGCGTTGCGACGTTGTGCAGCACGAACCCGTGACCAGCAGTGCCAAACCTTTCGACTTCTCCAGCAATGGTTCGCAGATTCTGTTCGACCGATGCACGGGAAGCGGCGACAACACCTTCTACTTTGCCACCCAGGCACGCCAGCAGGGGCCGGTGGTAGTGCTTCATTGCCGTTTCAAGGGCGATGGACACATCCAGCCACATCAGCGGTGGTCTACCGGCCTGCTCATCGATAACTGCGAGGTTCCGGACGGCGGTATCGATCTGAAAAACCGCGGCGAGATGGGTACTGGCCACGGCTGGGCCATCGGCTGGGGCGTCGCATGGAACAACGTGGCGAAGACTCTGGAGATGAATCAACCGCCCGGCGTGGCCAACTGGTCCATCGGCAATCGCGGCGCGCAATCGAATCCGCCTATGCCGGTCTATGGCGGGCCGAAGCCCGATCTGCCTGCAGCCGTCACCGAGTCGCCCGGCAAGCCGGTCAAGCCGCAGAGCCTCTACCTTGAGCAACTCAGGGAACGGCTTGGGCCTTCCGCATTGAAGAATATCGGCTACTAGAATTGAGCAGGGCCTTTGAAGCGGCCGCGCTTATGATTCTTCAAGAGTCCCACAACCCTTCGCACCACTGGGGTCCATGGCTGGCTCATAATTACGGGAGAAGAGTTTGAAATTTCAAAGCACATCCGCGCCGGATTCTCCTATGACGAAACCAGGCACAACTCCCAGCATCGACGAATACCTGCGCAAGCGGTTAATGCCGGTGGAAGGGGCGATTCCGCACCTTCCCGGTATCGAGATGTTTGGGAATTCGATTCCGGCCGAAATTGTCGGTGGGGATCTTTTTGAGTACATCAATTTTCAACAGCGTTACGACATTGACGCACGCATTCAGCGGGCTCAACGGCTGTCGAAAGAGTTTCTTGAACCGCTTCCTCCAGGAGCTCTGCTACGCAATTTGGTCGACGATCAGGTGGAGTGGCTGAAAACAACACCCGGCTACAGGCCTGAGATGGAAGCGGAATATCGATTCGCGAGGAGCTCCGAGCAGGCGCGCGTTGCGGAAGAATTGCGTGAACTCTATTCGACGGCGGGTGTTCTGGTGGTAGATGCACAGGGGCACGGAATCATCGCAGCCAAGATTGCCTCTACAGTGCATGACACATTCCATGCCTTGATGCTTACCGAGCTGGATCGATACGGCAGGGCAACACCCATGCTGTCGGAAAACATTAACCTGCGGCTGGCGCAATCGGTAACTGCCCGCAACGCATTAGGAATTATTGAGCAGGAAGGCGCACGCGAAAACGCAACGATGATATACGGCGAAGTTCGCCCCGGCGGTCATTTTCAATTTGCGAATTTCGGGCACCCTCCGCCGCTAGTGTTCTCGGCGGAATATCGCAAGTTCATGAACATCAATGAAAGCCGCATGGTGCAATTTCTTCCGCTCGGTTTGCAGATCCCCGCAGATCATCCGGATCGTAAGAGATACTATTCCGTGAATTTTCGGCGAGCAGAGGTAGACGCTTCGGATCTCGGTGAGATCACACTGATGAGTCCGGGAGATATTCTTGTTCTCTATACCGATGGAGTTTATGACGGCAGCGACAAACAAGGGCGCGAGCTACTGGAAGCGGTCATGCGCGAACACTACCGCGAGCCGGCGAAGAATATTTGCAATGCGTTGCTGGATCAGGCAATAAAGCAAGATGAGCTGCTCCGTCAAAACGGCGAAGTGGACATGATCGACGACAAAACGGTGTTTATCATCAAACGACTTAACTAGCACTAGCCACTGTGCCGAAACACCGCTCCAGTAATCGACTGCCACCAGGCACGCCTCTTATTCAAACGACGATTCCGAAGGACAACGTGCTATTTTCGCCGCTCATCTGGACCTACTCAGTGCCGCATCAGTAACGCTGTGCGACCACTCCAGCGGTCAAGCGCATGCGGAGTTCCAGGCCCCACGAAAAAGTCTTCCGGTCCACGACCACCAGGCATTCAGGTGGTCCGAAAACCTCTGCAGAGTATCCTTGCAAGCAGATTCCGCGAAGGAGAAGCGTGATGGAATGGGAACGCTTGATTCGATTTGGGCTGCTGGGCGATGCGAACCTGGAACCATGGGCGATTTTGTTGGTGCGGGTCGCGTTAGGAGTGTTTTTCGCCATCTCCGGGGGAAATAAGCTGTTTGTCGCTAGCCGGACGAAAGTCATGTATGAAACCCTGGCCGCGGCCAAGATCCCGTTTCCACGGCCAATGACCTATTGTGTGTCGGCGGTAGAATTCGTCGGCGGTTGTTTGCTGGTTGTGGGACTTCTGTCAAGCCTGGCTTGTTTTGTGTTGCTGGCCAATATGCTGGTCGCCATCCTGACCACTAAGCTTGCTGGCGACATTAAAGCGCTTTCCCCTCTTAATTGGGTCGACGATTTCCTTTATTTTCCCGAAGTTCTTTACGTATTGTTTTTTGTGTGGCTGATCTGTTCCGGTCCAGGAAAATTCAGTCTGGATTATCTGGTCGCAGCTCGATTCGTTAGATGAGCCGACCAGAGTGCAGACTGGGAATAATACTGCACCGCTTCCGATTATGTCGTTGTAAGAATTCGATAGGAATTCAGCGAATTTTGCTTGACTCTGCTCGGACTGAGGAGGAACCTATTCGCACGTTACGCGGGCCTCGTTCCAGACACACTGTTCGTGATGGGTTGCTGCGGTAAAAGAGCCTGATCCAACATCGCCATACCTTCCACCCGTCCCGGTCATCTCCAATTCAAATTTCACCGCTGTGCAGATAGTGGGAGACGAACCCATGTCCGATATCACTTCTCGCGCCAGCAGCATCGTGCTGCCCGTTGCCGAAACCGCCAGCAAACTTCCCCTTCAAGCTGCCACGAACACCGTGATCATCGGCACCGTCATCGGGCGCCAACAGATCGCCTGGGCGCCGGCGTGGTTCTATAGCGCGCTCAACTGGCTCGGCCGCAGCTATACCGATGCCAATAACGCGGCGCAGAGCTTCGGCCTCAGCATGTATGGATCGGATGTCGATCCCTACCAGCAGCTCGGGTCGACCTGCCTGTTCCAGATCTCGTATCTGCGCGACGGCAATCTCTTCAATCTGCGCATCGCCGCGGACACGGAGTCGCCCACGCTCGGCGCCGAGACCCGGTATCCCGGTACCGACGAGGGCATCAAGGCGATGTACACCACGCTCTCGGAAAGCTCCATCTTCCCGTCAGTGAACTTCTGCTACATCCCCGGCCTGCTGGGATCGGACATCAGCCCCAATATCGCAGTCGCGGCGACGCCCACCTCGCTCTCCACCGGCTACGATCCCACCACCGGTCTGCGCGTGATCGCGCAAGGTTCGGCCGTCGCCCAGGTGGTGCCGCTCGATCAGTTCCGCAGCTCGCACAACGAGCAAATCTATAACCCCACGCCCCAGATCGGGCCGGTGACTTCGTCGCTGGTGTACGACCTTTCACAATTCAACGCGATGGGGGCGAAACAGTTTCTCCTCCCGGTGTTCTACATGCGTGACCGGGTGAGTGGCAGCTACTACGTCAACAAGATCGGCGGCGCCACCACGGTCAACAACCAGACCGCGCAGTGCGGACAGATCGCGGTCTTCCCAGGAGGCCCCGGCTACCAGGGGTCGCTCTCGACTGGACTCGGCCCCGAGACCGTGACCGGCGGCTCGCCGCTTTCCACCTACACCTTCAGCGGCAACACACCCTATACCGTGGTCGCCAGCTTCCAGCCGGCCAATGCGGTGATCCTGGGCGTCGTGTCGATGACGTATAACTCGAGCTCGCCGGCTTCGCTCTTTGTGAATCAGCACCTTGTAGGCTTCACGCGGGAGAACGCGTGGACGACCAGCTTCGGAATCCCCATATTCGACTACGGCTCCGGCAACAGCAGTTTTACCCTGTCCACACCCGCCACACCGGCGACACCCACGCCGATCTACAACCCCAACTCGCCGTTCCTCAATGGAGACACGCTGGCCAACGTAGTGCGGAGCCTGCTGCAGGCCACATATCTCTATCCCACGAGCAAGCTGATTTCCATCCTCAACACCGCGACCACCTCGCAGACCAGCTCGGACGGCGGCGCGGGCCTGAGCGTGACCACCTCTGCGCTTGCGTTCGACATGAGTTCGAGCGACACCACAATCTCCGATCAACTCAACGTCCCGGTCGTCGCCACCCTGACCACGACACCGCCTCCGCTGTTTATTGGCGTGCCGGTGACGGGGTTTGCGCAGAACGCGGAGAAGTCCACAGCGGCGGCGGCCTCCGTGGACGCGCCCAGGGCGATCGCGGCCAGGGTTGTTACGCCCGCGACCACAGCCGCGCCCATCTCTTCCAGCACGCTGGAAAATGTGGTGAACACGATCAAGGCCACCACGACACCGGCGCCAACGACGCCGGTTGTTGCGATACCCGTGCTCACCAACCCCGTCGTCACGACACCGATCTCGACGACGAATCCGATCGCCACCAATCCCGTCACCACGACCAATCCCACGAGCGGGACAACAACAACGACCACTACAACGGGCACAACATCTACCGGGACAACGTCCACCGGCACTACGGCTCCGGTTAACCCCGTGGGTGTGGTCGCGCGCCAGCCCATCACCGTCAGCATCCCGCAGCCTGTCACTGTGCCGATCAAGATCGACCCTTTTCCGGTCACCGTGCCGACGCAACCGGCGCCAAGCACCATCACAGTCGGGCTGACGGCGTTTATCCCCAAGGAAGCGCTGACGGGCACCGGCATTTCCAGCATTGAGATTGGCACGGTCTTCGCGCAGCAGAGCCTGGGCGCGGGATCGGCGATCGAAGCCGCAACCGTGGGCACGATCGTGAACCTGACGAACCGCCCGCACCCGAATGCTGCTATCGCTCCATTCGCGCTCACACTGGCAGGGCTGGGAATCGCTTTCAATGCCGGGATCACATACGTGCTCTCGCTCACAGGAGAAACGCTCACGGCGCGGGGCTCGGACAACTCCACGGCTACGGTTTCGGCTTCGCCGAAAGGCGCGATTGGCGGCTACACCTACGTGGGCGCGCTGGTGTATACGGCCACGTCCACCACGGTGGAAATGTACCCGCTGCTGCAGCTTCCGTTCACGCCGCCCGCGGTGGGCGTCAATGGGGTTCTGCAAGGCGCGACCTACAACATCCGGTTGACCTACGGCGCGGCGAATAACGCGAACGGCGCCAGTGGCAGCGTGTATGACATCACGGACTCCACCAACTCCACCATTGCGACGAACATCGCGGTGGCCAATCCCGTGCCGACAGACAAGTCCACACCTGCGGCGGGCGATCTGTACTTCGGCAGCTTTACCGGAGGCGCGACGCAGGCTACGTTGTGGGCGGTGCCGGTGTTCCTCAACGTGGTGCCGTCGCAGCTTACCGGCATCAGCTACAACGGCAGCATCACGCTTAATACCGAATCCAGTGGCACGCCGTCCTACAACCTGAAGATTACGGACAGCTCGCTGTTCATCTACTCCAATATCAACGTAGACACGCTAGCCATCGGCTCGGTGAGCTCCAAGAACGTGTACCTGGCGAGCGCGGTCATCAACTCCGCGCCGGACGATACGACAGCTGCTGCCTTCGCGCCGTGCAAGGCGCTGATGGGGCTGGTGCGCCAGGCGCAGGTGGGTACGGTGCTGGAGTACGTATTTGTGCCCGAGGACGACAGCGTGGTGATCGGCGGCACGCGCTACATGCTCAGCGTGATCAACCTGGGCAATCTCACGCTCGATCCCAACAGCCTGCCGTACCCGCCGGTCTTCTGGCCGCAGCAACAGTACTGGCAGTTTGCCAACCGGCACAATCCGTATCTCGCCGTGACGTACGCGGGCGAGACGCAGACCCAGCGTATTGACTCCGCGCAGCGCAGCGTGGCCAGCATCGGCCTAGGCCTGTCGCAGACGCAGGAGCCGATGCAGATGTACCTAGACACCAACTCGAGCAACATGACGGTGTGGCCTATCTATGCGTTCCCCTATGAGTCCGCCACGCAGACCGTGGACACCGGCGCGCTCAAGAACATCACGCAGACGATTCTCGGCATTCTTCAGGCGGCCAATGTGAACCCGGCGCTGACGACGCACTTGCTGCCGACGCCAGCTGCCTGCAGCCGGCTTACGTCCGACGCGCTCAAGCTCGGCACGGCGAATGTGGCGTCGCTGGTGGCGAATACGAGCGCGGCTTCCAGCGCCAGTACTTCGTCTGCGACTCCCGCCGCGTCCGGTACCACCTTCACCACGGAGGAGCTGTTGATCTCCAACAGCGTACCTTCGCTGGACGCGGTGGAGGCCAGCCTGGGGAACGCGATAGTGCAGGATGCGCCCCCCACCACGGCGCTGGACTCCGAACAGGTGACCGTGCCGTCGCAACTGAGCCAGCCCAACCCGTACACCAGCGGTGCGGCGACCTCGCCGGACACCACACCTTCCACCAACACCTCGGTGGCGCAGCAGGCGATCTCGCCTACCATTTCCGGAACGCTGGTGGCGAACCTCTCGCCCAACGTGATCGAGGACTTCTCCGTGGCGCCCACGCTGGCCGCGCAGATCAGCCGGTCGTCGCAACAGAGCCAGCAGGATCAGGTGGAGCTCGCCGTCGTGAAGAATCAATCCCCGGTCACGAACACGGTGCAGGAGCATGTGAGCGATGCGGCCATCACCACGGTGGCCAGCTCGGTGGCGAACCTGAAGCCGAGGTATCAACCGATTTTTGGCTACTCCGTCTACAACCCGGCAACGGGCGAGGCCTACATCGTGGAGGTGGTGGGCACCGATCTCACGCCGCCCGACCAGTTGCCCAATCCTACGGAGGACGCGACCTACGATCCGTACTATGTGCGCGTCCTCTTCCTGAACACGCTCACCTGCTTCAACATGTCCATCATCGTGCCGTCCATCGTCTATGACCAGTACGGGCACCTAGCGGAACAGAACACCAGCTACCAGAACCTGCTGAGCAAGAGCGATGAGCTGGGCATCGGGTATCTCTACTCGATCTACGACAGCAACAACAACTTTGACACCATCGACGTCGAGATCTACCAGACCGCGCAGACCGGCACAGCCAACATTCCGCGCACGTCCGAGCAGTACCTTTTTACCAACTTCCAGTACCGCACGCAGCAGCTCACGGTCTTCAACCCAGGCACGCTATTCGAGAACCTCACGTCCATCATCGACGAGCCGGTGTTTACCGCCCTGGCCGCGAACAAGACAACAGGGGCGCGCGCTGAAGCGATCGAGATCAACACCACTCTCGACACGGACATTAATAACGTCCCGCTCGAGAACGTGACCTTCAGCCTGGGCGCGATTAACTATCTGGTTCCGCAGACCCCGCCCATCTACTTTTTCTGCCGCCGTCAGAACTGGAACGCGGACTGCCACCTGATGCAGGCCACCAACCCTTCCGGGACCTCGGTGTATCTGGCCTTCGGCGGCGGCGATCTGGTGCCCTTCCGTCTGGACGCGGACTTCACCGTGGATAAACGCCAGCCGGACCACATGTACGCGTTCACGGGTAGCTTCGCGGACCAGCAGTACATCGGCACGCGCACGATTTCTGTCGCAAACACGCCGTATGTGGTGGGCGTCACCACGCAGAACGGCTATCCGCAGTTCAACAATCTTTCGATCAACAGCACGGCGGGCACGGCGGGAATCCAGATCGGCTCCATGGCTCCGTTCACCTTCCCTACGGAGGTCTACGTGGTGGGCGCGGCCAGCACGCTGTTCAGCACCATGGATGACATCAACGCGGCGGTGAAACCTTCCGTGGCTTTCGCCAACACCGGGCAGTTTTCGAGCCTGGAGACCAACGGCTCGCTTTCGAACAAGCAGGAGTTCGAGCTCATCCCTTACAACAACCTGGTGTACCTGGTGCGCGCGGTTTCCAACTCTCCGGCGCTGGCCGCCATTGGCGGGCTGGGCGTGGCTTCCGGCCTGTTGATCGATACCTACGTGCCCACGGCCAGCGGCAATCTCGCGCTGGCGCAGGGCGCGCGTTACAAGCGCAGCGCGATGCAGTACTTCGGCGCGAGTTACACGCCCACCACCATGATCGACAGCCTGGACACGCTGGACTTCACCAGCATTACCGGCGACACCTTCTACGCGCCCACCATCTTTATCCCCATTGCGGAGCTGGATGCCGCGAAGGGCATCGTCGCCAACCTTTCCAACTTTATCGGTCAGCAGATGTGGACGTTTGTCTACGCCGAGTTTGTGGTGCAGGCGGGCCAGACCGTGAACAACGTGGCCTATCCCAACGGCTACAACCTGGATACCGAAGGCAAGCCGGTGCTGAGCCTGCAGAAGCTGCATTTCGTTTACGATCCGCTGGCCACGCTGTTTACGCCCAACGACCTGACGCACAAGTATCCGATGCAGGCCAAGCAGCAGATCCTGGCACTGACCAATGACCAGATCCGCGAAGGCATCTGCTGGCGCACCGCCAACCCAATTCCGGGTGAGCTGCCTCCGCACAACGTCTGCGCGCAGCAGATTCTGCCGGCGGGCTGGGGTCAGGACAGGCCGAATATTATCTACTCGCCGCAGAACACGCCGGTGATGACCTCGACCTCGTCCAGCTATCTGGGCATGTCGCTCCATAGCATCCTGAGCATTTCGGGCACGCTCTACAACATTGAGGAGTCCAACTTCAATCCGGACCAGACCACGCTGAGCTTTATCTCTTCCGTCTCGTCGGACACCAACCTGCTGATCAGCGTGTTGTTCAACTATGACAACAACGACCTCGGCAACATGACCACGTATGACGGCTACGACACAACGCGCGGCATCGTCTTCCTGAACGGCTACCTGGGCGCGAACGGCTACATGTTCTCGAGCGCCGATCACTTTGACGTGGACGATATTCTGCCTTCGTATACGCCGCAGCTCGAGTATGTGACCAAGATCATGGGCCAGGGTTGGGACTTCGGCTTCTACAACGTGGACCTCAACCTGCCGCGCCAATACTGGAGCCTGACCTATGACACTTTCACAGCTCCGTCGATCCCCAACTACATTCCCAATGTGCCGCCTTCGATCGTCGACCCCACGTTCACCAACCGCACGCGCTCGCTGGTGTTGAACTTCCAGAACAATCTCCGGCCCACCACGGTCGGGCTGATGGATACTTACAGCTCGGTGGTTTCGGCGAGCCTGCATCTGCAGAACGGCGTGATGGGCTCGATCTTCCTGAACAAGAAGGCGGACCGCGACATCGCCTGCATCGGCACCAACCCTCCGGGACCCACGCCCACGACGTATGCGCCCAATACCTTCCCGCTGTACGGGCTGCCCACGAAGTATGACTTCTACATCTTTTCGAGGGACCACTACTGGACGCTGAGCGGCGCGTCTTTTGAATTAATTGACCAGGGCTACGCCATGTGCCTGGTGGATGACGGCACCGGCACGGGCAACAAGATTGCCTGCTTCTACATTGACACGGACGGCAACTACTACGAGCTATACAACTACGTGCTGTACTCGCCGGGCGGCGGCATCATCGAGACCTACCCGTTCATTCTGAAGGTAACGCTGGGTGCGCCCGCCAATCCCAGCGCGGTGCCCGCCGTGGGCGAGACGCCCAACAATGTGAACCCGCAGGATCTGGTGACGCAGCTCAACAAGCTCTCCAACATTATTTATGCGGTGATGGGGCCGGCTGCGCCCGGGCAGCCGCCCGCGTACATTCCCATTCAGTCCATTGGCGGGCCCACGGCGGAGATCCAGGCGGGATCGATCAGCGGCGCGCCGGGCTTCAACGGCTACACGCTCAGCGTGATGGGACCGAGCAATCATCTGCCGCTGCAGATCACGCAGATCTGCGCGGGCTCTACGGCGTATCCCATTGCGGGCACCACCACGATCATTCCGTACAACACCAAGGGGCAGAAAGCGGTGCCGTTCTACGGCTCCATCTCGCATGGGCTGGACAGGCAGAACACGGTGCCCACGCTGTACTCCGCGGATGGCACAAAGACCATCAACAACGGCATCTTCGGCGGCGACGGCCTGGGCGGCATGCTGGATACGCCGCTGGGCGCGGTGTTCGCGGGCAGCCCTGCCGCTCCCGCGGCCGCCACAGCCAGTGAAGCTGTGGGCGCTGTGATGAAAGCGGATACGCCGTTCTACACCTTCAACGCCGTGAGCAACATTACGTACGACTCCACCGGCAAGACAGTGACCGCAACCGGCGGGCAGTACTTCATCGATACGACGGACTCTCTGAACCCGATCTATGTGGTGGTCACGCTGCCCAAGTTCGTGATCAACACCAATACCTACAACATCAATCTGAATACGACGGCAGATGGCGTCACACCCAACTACACGCTGGTGGCCGGCGGCAAGAGCTATCGCTTCGATCCCACTAATAAGACGGTTACCGCGGACCGCACCGTGTTCACCTTCAATCCGGGGGCGGCCAATGTCTTTACCGTGAGCTATGCGGATGTGGATGCGCCCACCGGCAGCGAGGCGCCTTCACCCATCGTAATGACGCCGTTCAGCATCGCGGCGGGCGGCACAAGTTTGCCGATCGATGTCTTCAACCAGCCAGCTGCGTTGAACAACATTACGCTGCAGGGCGTGACCGGGCGCATGTACGCCTACAACCCGGTGACAGGGCAGGTCACGATTACGCCGCAGGGCGCTGAAGCCTTTAATGTGCCCATCCAGACGGGGCTCACATTCGTTTCCACCAGCGGCTACGGCTACGTGATCGGCTTCAACCATAACCAGTACACGGTGAACGGCCAGCCGATGTTCCCGTACAACGCGTCCATCGCGCCTACACCGGCCAGTTATGCGCTGATGACCGCGCCGCAGATGTTCACGGTGAACGGCAACTTCTACACCTTTGACCAGGACAGCGCGGGCGACTACCTCACCGTGACCGGCAACAGCAAGACCTACCCGGTGAACCCGTACCAGTTCTCCATCAACGGCCAGATCTACATCCTGAATACCAGCGTGCAGCCCAACACGGTTGTCGGTAACGGCAACTCGTACACCATGACCTCTGCCAACACGCAGTTCGTGATTGACGGTGTGCAATACACCATCGCGCTCAAGGGCACGTCGCTGAATGGAGCGACGATCTCCGGCCAGTTCGACATCACGCAGGGCAACGTGGTCGTGATCGAGAACTATGTCTATGAGGTGGACACGCAGAACGGCCAGATCGTGGGCAACGGGACCACCTATGCGCTCACTACGTCGGGTTTTACGTACACCATCACCACCGCGAACAGCAGCTTTACCGTGACCACGCTGCCCAACGCGACGACGGTGGCGATCGGCAATGAGATTTACCAGATCAACAACACCACGGTGGTGGGCGATGGTGTGACGTATCCCATCCTAACCTATCGCACGTTTACGGATGGGGCGGCGAGCTACAGCATCGGTGTGGACGGCACGGCTTACACTACCGATGCGATTACGCTGAGTGGCACCGCACCCGCGTATACTGGCGGGACCTTCACGGACGGCAGCGCCACCTATACGGTGAACGAGGTTGCGGCGTATGACGGCACGAACTACTACCTGATGACCGGCTCGCCTCTAGAGTTCACCGCGGGCGGAACGACCTATCTACTGCGCACGGATGGCGTGGCGGTGACCAATGGGGCCAACAAGACCTACCTGGTGAACCAGGGCGCACTCAACCCCAACCAGTTCACCTTCGGAAGCGAGATCATTTACTTCGGGCGCACGCAGGACCTGGCCGCGTTTGACGGGCAGAACTACTACGCCATCGTCAATAACCAGTTCACAGACACCACGCTGAACAAAACCTACACTCTGAGCGGCAATACCGCGGTGAACGCCGGCAACAGTTATGAAATCTACAGCAATCTCGGCCAGGGCGACTACTTCCAGGTGCCCAACGGACCCACGTACCTAGTGAACGTGGCGGTCGCCGATACCGGCACCGCCAGCGGAAGCATCTACAGCGTGTTCCCGATTGCCTCCGGCGCCTTTAATATGCCCATCGTCTATACGGTAACGGCGGTGGGCAGCAAAGTGACGGTGGTTTCGGTCACCATACAGGGCGCTGCTTCCACGGGCACGGCGATGACCGCCAGCGGCGCAGAGCTTACCGGCGGCTCCTTCACCGATCCGGTGACCAACATCACCTACAACTGCGTGGTGGAGGGAACCACCATCACGTTTGTGGACTCCAATAACAACGTCTACCCGTACCCTTCGACGCAGGCGGCCAACACCTTTGTTGCGGAGATCACAGTAACCACCGGCGTCAGCCTGGCGGTGAACTCGGGCTATACCGCGATCTATCCGGTCGCCAACAACCAGTTCGTTACGACTTCGGCCACCTACACCGTGAACGTGGCGGTGGCGTATGCCAGCAGCTCCGGTCCAATCTGGCCCATGGTGAACGGTCACTTTACTGTGCCTCCCACCACCGCGGCCTCCAGCGTTGTGTACACCGTGAAGGGCGCCAACGTCACTAAGGGCTACCAGCTTTCCGGCGACAACGAGTTCTCGCCGGACGGCAACACGGTGTACACGGTGAACGCCGTGAACGTGGTGAAGTCCAGCAACCAGGGAACGCTGAGCACTACCTCGCCGCAGACGTTGACGGTACCAACGAGCTCCGGCTCCATGGTGTACACGCTCAACACGACGAGTTCGCTCGCGACCACGACGTCTGAAGGCATCACATACAACACCGGAACCTCGCAGTTCACGGTGAGCTACAACGGACAGTCCGTGATCTATACGGTGAACGCCGCGGGGCTGAAGGTTACGGACAATCGCAAGCCGGTGAACACCTTCACGGCGACTACCTCGGGCACAGTGCTCACCTTTACAGACACGGTCAGCGGCCTCACCTTCAGCCTGGATACGTCGGTTTCGAACGATGCGGTCACTGTCGGCTTCCCCTATACAAACAACTTCTTTACCGACACCATCACCAACGTCACGTATTACATCGATACTGCGGACAAACGTGTAGAGGACAATGCCTATCTCCCGGAGACCACGCAATATGCGTTTGTCCCGGCGAACGGCAATACCTACCTGATCCACTACAACGATGTGGGCGTGGTGTTCCCGGTGATCGCGGGCGCGCAGGTGAATGCCGGCGTGGCCACGGTGGGCCTCGACACCTACACCATTCACATTGACCAGGTGACGCCTACGTTCGGTGGCGCGGGCATCAAAGTAGACACGAACTCATTTGAAGTGAACGGCAACCTCTACACGATTGAGGGCACGCCCAACGGAAGCTCATACGCGGGCTGCACGGTGGTGGGTGACAACATCACGCCGACCACCATCGTCACGGGCAATACCTTCCATCTCTCGAACCCCTCGATCACCTACACGCTGCAGCTTGACGTCAACAATCAGCCGGTCTCGGTGACGGCATCGTTTCCGGTGATACCCAGCGCCGACCTAATCTCCGTGGCGGACGAGGTGTACATCATCACCTATAACACCGTGAGTACAGGCTCGCTGCTGGGCCAGGGGCAGGCTTCCATCCCCATCACCAACTCCGGCTTTACGCTGACCAATCCCTTTGATACGACCAAGGGCAAGTTCATCTTCGACGATCTGAATATCTATGACGCGGGCTCGGTGGTGGGACAGTTCAGCGTCTATGTCAGCCCTACGTTCTTCCTGGATACCGGCACTTACACACTGGATACGGTGAACCTGATCGTGCTGGACACCAGCAAGCGGCCTTATCCGCTGGTGCCCAAACCTCAGATGTTCAGTATCAATGGGGAGAACTACCTGATCGATACCAACCGCGTGCCGCACTCCATCATCGGCAACAACAACATCTCGCCGGTTTCCACGGATGTGACGGTGCAGAGCGGCCTGCCTGTGCCCAACAGCACGTTCACGCTGGGCGGGCTGGTGTACAAGTACACGGAAGACGCGCAGCGCAACCTGGTCACGGTGACGAACACCAAACTTTACTCCGTGGACGCGACGCTGCAGACGTTCAAATTGGACTCAAGCCTGGTGTTCACCATCAGCAAGACGGTACCTGCGGCGGGAGCGTATGCGGGTACGACCGTGCCGATCGGCACCATCACCGCCGGCCCTTCGACCACGCTCAATCTATATGCGGGCATCGCGCAGACCGGCAATGCCGACTACTTCATGTACAAGAACGTCCTCTATACGCTGCTGCCTTCGGTCACGGCGGGCAAGTATGAGGCGGTGCAGAAGTCGTACCCGATCTATGCTTCGGTCCCGGCGGCCTCGCAGCAGCAGCTCGCTGTGTTTGACTGGAATGGCAACACCTACATCGTGACGGACGGCACCAGCGCGGGCGCGGCCACGCGGCTGGGCACGAGCCCGGGCAGCATTTGGGCGCAGACCGCCACGTCGAATGTGGAGACGCAGTTTGGCCTGGTGTACGGCTTCACCGCGCAGCCCACCAACGTGATCCTGTCGTCAGACGGCAAGTACTTCCAGTTCCTCATCACGGACTTGAGCGGAAACACCGCGCTGTACAACATCCAGTACACCGCTGGGGCCAATAACAACATGGTGATCGCGGCTTCGCCACAAGCGCTGCCCTCATTCACGCAGCTCGCGCCCTTCACCTTCGTGAAGTCCTCGCCGCTGACCTTCGAGACCGGAGGCTACAACGCCTTTACGCCGGGTGTGGATGAGAACAACGCGCCGGTGCGCAGCTTCGCCGCGGCATACCGCACGCCTGTGGTCAGCACCAGCCCCAACGTGGACCAGATCATTGGAGCGCAGGGCGACTTCAGCGTGGAGTTCTGGCACTCGCTGCCGCTGCAGAACGTGAACAGCTACCATCCCTTCACCTACTCGGCCAGCAACGGGCAGCTCAATGTGTACCGCATTGACGTGGACTTCGAGGACGCGACCGACATCTACGTGCAGATCAATAAGAGCGTGCTCCATGCCACCACGGTCGCGCCCATGATCCTTTCCAACTGGCGGCACTTCGCGCTGACCTATGTGCAGCCGTACACCCTGTTGTGCAACGGGGCGGGGTTTGAGGTGAAGGACGGCTCGCACTATGACTTCAGCCGCGACTTCAGTATCGGCATTACGTTCGCGGTGAGCGACAGCAACACCGAGCAGGCGCTGCTGTACAAGGGCACGGGCTCTTCCAACACGCCGCCGCACCTGGACATGTCCTACCGCGTGGAAGTTTCCGGAGGCAACGTCCAGCTCACCTTCAAGGATGGAACGGGCACCACCAACACGTTTACGGGTCCCCCGGTGGCGGTGAACCAGTACTACGAGCTGATCATCGTGAAGAAGACCAGCACCGGCGGCGGCCAGGAGACCTCCAGCTCCGATCCGTACGCTCTGCCCTTCAATCTTAACGAGCTTTCGGACATCAACAAGGGCACCAGCAACGTCACGCTCGGCAATGTGCCGCCTTCCGGCGGCAATCCATCGACCTTCTCCAATGTCTCGCAGGAGCCGCCCGCCGGAGCGAACACTTTCAACGCCTTTACGAAGAACCTGCAGTCCACCTCGGCGGGCAACCAGAAGTACATTGTGAGCCTCTCGGTGCGCACGGTGCAGGATAACGGCGACTTCGGCACATGGACTCCCTACACGCCGCTGCCCAATACGGTCTCGAGCGCGGGGCTGCAGGTGAATGCCACCGGCGCGGCACACCTGCTGATCGGCGACGGCTACAACGATTACAACGGCCGCGTGGCGCTGGGCTCGAAGAGCGCCGGCAATATCCGCGACGTGTATCTCTTCAATACGGCGATCGATCCGAACGGCATCGCCACGCCCAACGGGCAGGTCACGCTCTCGCGGGCCACGCAGCAGGAACTGGCCAACGCCGGCCTGGTCGGCTATTGGGCTGCGGCGTATGACCCCAACGGCGTGGTCAACAATACCGTGAACACCAGTGACGTGGCGATTTCCACCAGCGCCACGCTGGCCCGCCTGGCTCCGCTAGCCGGGCATGAGGCGGAAGGCGCGACGCTGTATGTGAACAGCGTGGCGGTGCCGATGCAGCTCATCACCACGGGCATTCCTTCTTCCATCACGACGTACAAGCAGGGCACGCCGACGCTCACCTTCAACGCGGGCTTGTACAAGCTGCAGGAGCTGGCCATGTGGAACATGGCGCGCCAGCAGTACCAGGTGATGGACGACATGTTCGGCCAGCTCATCACCGCGAGCGAGCCGCTGCTTTCTCTCTACCTCACCTCGAGCTACGCGCTCAACGACAATCCGCCGGTGCCTGTGCCGCTGCCGCTCCTTGGGCTGCTGGATGATGTGCCGGTGGTGAATGGCGCGGCGCTCGATCTCGATTTTTCCAACGCTTCGCTCGACTTTACGGGCACGCCCTGCGTGGCGCGCTGCGGACCACTCATCAGTTCCAACCTGTATACGCCGCCCAGCGTGGCGCTCACGGTGTGCGATACGCCGCCCTCGCTGACGACGTACTCCATTACGTTGAACTCCACCACCGGCACGCCGGCGGGCGAGCTCAACGAAGCCTACGTTTATCTCAGGAACAACGTGCTGATGCTGTACGCGGGCAAGAAGGTGGGCGACCTGGTGCTCTCGTGGGTTTCGCAGGAGCAAGGCGACGTGCAGATCCTCGGTTTTATTGAGGGCGCTCCACCGGCGCCGATGGCCAACCTGACCAACAAGTCGAGCTATACCGGCGCGACGTCGGTGACGTTCACGGTGCCGACTTCGGGCACGCTCAAGTACTCGATGGGCGGCGACGCGAACACGGATGTGAAGCTCTCGCTCAGCAACGCGCTCGGGGCGAGCTTCGGCACCGGATGGGAGCTCGCGCCGTTTGGCCTGGGCGTTTCCACCAAGAAGAAGATGGTGGACCTGGGACTCAAGTACGGCTCGCAGTCCACGCTGGAAGGCTCGCAGGATAACGGCAACCAGCAGACAGCGACGAGCAAGTATGACGAGTCGCACAAATACACGGTCAAGCTGCAGGGCACGATATCGCCCTACACCAATGATCTTTTTATGAGCACGCTGAACACGCTCACCACGCCGAGCAACACGGCGGGGAATCCCGCGTCCAAGACGGCGATCCTGCCCAATCCGAACCTTGGCGGCTTTACCACGTCCAACCCGCCGTCCTCGCTGCCCAAGAGCGCGCCCACGGAAGAGAAGTACGGCCAGCGCATGTTCCAGCCTTCACCGTATGGGCAGGCGTTTGTGCTTTCGCAGACGCTGGATGTGTACCAGCAGACGCTGCTGCAGACGGGCACGGTGTACGGCTTTGTGCGCGTGCCCAATGCGCAGATCCCACCGGACTACAACATCGTTTCCTTCCGCATGAGCAGCAAGTACCTCCGCCCCGGCGTGCTGGATGGCTTGATCGGCTACGCCTACAACCCCGCGACACTGCCCAACGGCACGCAGACCTACACCACATCCACGGGCCAGATGACGCCGGTGTATGACGGCAACTTCGATCAGGGCTCCGTAGGCCACGAGGCGAGCTACATGCGCGTGGTGGAGGCCTACCAGTTGAAGAAGCAGATCGACCAGCAGACCTTCAACGCCATTGCGCTCTACCAGACTGCGTACCAGAACAGCACTGGGTCGTTGACGGCGTCACTGCCGATAGGCGCGCTGCTGGGCGACATCCTGGATCCGGCCTCCGAGCTGCTGCCGCCGGGAATACCAGGGCTACCCGCGCTGGATCCGGTGCAACTGCTTTCGACGGGCTTCGGCCCGCTGGGGGCGCCGCTTAATTTACTCACCAGCGGCGCGCAGACAGCCAGCAACCTGGTGCAGCAGTTCCTCGGTCTGAACGGCGGCAACTCTCCCGGCGTGGATCCTTCCACACTGTTCAACACCAGTCTCGACTTCTACAACGAGTACGTGTGGAGCTCGCGCGGAGGCACGCAGGAGATCAAGCACAGCATCTCCTCCACGTTCGATCAGGTCTACACCGCGAACAATCTTTCCTCCAGCGCTTCCAACAACAACTTTGAGGTCAAGCTTTCCTGCGCGTTCCTGACCGTCTTCGACTTCAAGATGACGGGCAGCAACTCGCAGAAGCAGACCATGAAGTACAGCTACAACAACACCTCCAGCGTCTCGTTCGACGTCACGGCCTCGTTCGAAGGCATTGAGGCGGACACGCAGATGCACTACACCAGCAACAACGATGCGCACTTTGTGATGAATTTCAACTCCACGTTCAACCCCAACAACCAGAGCGGGCTGAACCTGGTGATCGGCTCGGACGGTCTGGTGTATCAAATCATGCCGTCGGTCACGTCGGGCGCTGGCCTGCCCATGTCGGACAATGTGGACACCAACCAGACCTACATGCAGCCGCAGCCTTCCTACACCAGCGGCAACGCAGACGGGCTGACCGGAACGCTCGAACCTTATGACCGGCCCGGTAAGACCAGTACCTTCCGCACCTACACGTTCTTCCTGCAGCCCAGCCTGCAGAACGCCAGCGACTTCTGGGAGACGGTGGTGGATCCGTTGTGGCTGGCCAACAGCCCGGACGCCGATGCGGCCGCCATGCGTTCGGCGCAGGGCAACGTGTCGATTCCGTGGCGTTTGATGTACCGGGTGACGTACTCGCAGCGTTTCCTTCCGCCGGTCTCCAACGCTCAGGCCATCACACCGCAGATCACGCCGGTGATGGCCGTACCGGTCACCACGCCGGCGGCGAACTTCCTCTTTCAGGCTCCGGGCGGGAAAACGCCTGCGCCCGCAGGCAATCCGGCGAACGATATTGAGAACAACGTCGTGCTGGTGGCGCCGACGCAGTCCGGTCTGAGCGCGTACAGCGTTCCGACGACCGGGCCCAATCCCAACATGCCGGTGCTGCCCAACAACGTGATCTCTTTCGATCTGTTCAAGGGCTTCACCACGCAGCTCAACTACGGCATCACGAGCTGGGGCGACCAGAACAACACCAAGGTGCTTACCTTGCTCATGACCTCAGTGCTGGGGCAGAACGCGGTGGTGATGACGGCTTCTTTCCTGCCAGGCTCAACGAAGGTCGCGGACGTTCTCGACCCTGTGAACGGCGGCGTGCTGTACACCACGTATCTCGATCCCAACGGGAACACGGTGAACGTGCCCGCGAAGCTCGGCATCACGGTCCTCGCTGATGTGAACGGCAACCCGATCCAGTACTTTGACGGCAAGACCTACCACTCACTGCAGGCGGACTACGTGGCTTCGCAGGACGGCAGCATCATGTATTACATCCAGCCGCCCTCGACCTATGATCAGAGCCAGTTCAACCTGACGGGCGACTACGATCCGGCCATCCATCCGGGGGATGAGTGGCGCTACTACCTTGTCTCGGGCGCGAGCTCGGACCTTTCCGCCGAGTCCACGGTGAATGGGACAGGCGTGTTCGTCGGCGGAAGCACAGGCTTCACGGTGGCCGAAGCGCAGCATGATCCGAGCGGCAAGAACCAGGTGCAGGGCTACATCCTGATCAAGAGCATGCTGCAGTGGCCGCACCTCAACTCCAACGCGGAAATCTTCTCCGACCTGCTGGTGTACAAGGCGATGAGCCTGTTCGATACCTTCCCGATCGGAGACACGTCGGTGCTGACCAGCTACCTGGCCGGGCAGTATCCGGACGCGCCGTTTGTCAGCACTCCGAATGCGGACATTTTGAATGTATTTATGCGGAATATTATTTCGTACTTCAATTCGGCGCAGGCGGCGCTGGTGCCGGAGTAGAGGAGATGGGGCGAGCATCGAGGCGAAGCACCAAGCTGTGGAGAGATACATTCGTATTATGAATCATTCACGCGATCGAATTGTGCCTCAGCGTGAGGTTCCAGAGCGCCGTAACGAGCGTGTCGATGTCTTCGTAAGTGTTATAGAGCGCGAGCGAGGCGCGTACTGTACTCTCCAGCCCGAAACGGTGCAGGATCGGCTGTGCGCAATGGTGCCCGGAGCGAACGGCGATGCCGTGCCGGTTGAGATAATCGCCGATCTCCTCCGTGCGGAAGCCGTCAATGATGAATGACAGCACACCGGCCTTCTCCCTGGCCGTGCCGATAATGTGGAGACCGGGGATACGCTGAAGTGATTCCGTCGCGTAGGTGAGGAGTCCGTGTTCGTGGCGTGATATGTTGACCATCCCAACGCGATCCAGGTAGTCAATGGCTGCGCCCAGCCCAACTGCATCCGCGATATTGCCGGTCCCGGCTTCAAAGCGCTGCGGGGGAAGTTGATAAACGGTTTTTTCGAAAGTGACATTCTGTATCATGTTGCCGCCGCCCTGCCATGGTGGCATGTGTTCCAGAACTTCCTGCTTTCCATACACAACTCCGATACCGGTCGGCGCAAATACTTTGTGTCCGGAGAAGACGAAGAAGTCGCAGTCAAGAGACTGAACGTCCACACGCATATGCGAAACAGATTGTGCACCGTCGAGTAGAACCCTGGCTCCGTGGCGGTGCGCTGCTTCGATCATCTCGGCTACGGGAGGAACGATCCCGAGCGCATTTGATACCTGGGGTATTGCGACCAGACGTGTCTTCGGCCCAAGCAGCTTCTCGTATTCGTCAAGAAGAACCTGGCCGCTGTCGTCAACGGGAGCAACACGGATCTTTGCGCCCTTCTCGGAGCTGAGCATCTGCCAGGGCACAATATTGGCGTGGTGCTCAAGCCATGTGATGACGATTTCATCGTCCTTCTGGATGTTGCGCCGACCCCAGCTCTGCGCTACCAGATTGATCCCTTCAGTCGCGCCGCGAACAAAGATAATCTCGCGGGTAGATGAAGCATTGAGAAAGCGGCGTACCTTTTCCCGAGCGGACTCGTAAGCGTCCGTGGCGCGGGCTGCCAGCTCGTGCGCCGCGCGATGCACATTCGAATTCTCGTGCTCGTAGAAATACTTCAGGCGATCGATGACACTCTGCGGCTTCTGCGTGGTAGCTGCATTGTCGAGCCATACCAACGGCCTGCCGTTTACCTTCTCACGGAGAATGGGGAAGTCACGCTTGAGCGCCTCCGCGTCAAAGGAATAGGAGGAGAGGTTCAGATCGAGATCGCGTGGGACATCCGGCTCAATGCCTGCCGGTTCAAGTTTTACCTCAGGGCCGGGTGATGAGAGCGTCCGCGAGTCCTTGAGGAAGTCGAACGAGGGAACACCGGCTGAATCGGCAGATGCAGGACTCTGTGGAGTGATTTCCGGCGCGCTCTGCGGAAGCGCTGGAACAGGCCCAGGAATTGCTGGAGGGTAAGAAAACAGCGGTCGAGCTTCCTCAAGAAAAGAAAATGTGGGGACAGGCGACAAATCTACAACACCAAACGAAGCCGGCATCGTAGGCGATGGAGGCTGCGCTGCTTCCGCCAATTTCGGTGACGGTTGAGCTTCGAGCGCAAAGGGAAGGCCTTCGACGGCGGTGGGCGCCGACATAAATTCTGTCAGCGGCTTTGCAGGGGTGTAAGGGCCGGCCGGTACGGCATTTTTGTCCGAGAAGATCGGCCGTGCATCCTGCAGAAATGAAAATGCCGGAACGGCTCCTGAAAGCCCGGTCGGATCGGTCGAAGCGGCCGCGCCTGGAATCGGCGGCGGAGTCGCCTGAACCGGAGTTGTCACCGGAGACAGGGTTGCACCTCCAGCGCTGGCCGGCACTCCCGGAAAGTGCGGATCGGAAGGAAGCGATGTTTCCGGAGGCGCTGCTGGAACTGTAACCGGAGGGGTTTCCAGAGCTGACAGCGGCTGCGTCGGCACGGCGCGAACTGGAGCATCGCCCGTGCCCGGCAAGGCGGTGAAGAATTCGTTGGCCATGCGCGCGAGCGTTGCCGGATCCGGCAAACCGGCAGGAAAGAGCTCGGCCGCACCGAACGGAGCGGTTGCCGTCGTACTGGGCTCGGGTGCGACAGTCAGGCGGCCGGGATCACTTGTACTCATGGTACTGTCCGACCTCGACGTCATCGAGTACGGCAATCGCATCGTCCGTCAGAACAGAAGCAGAGCAATAGAGAGAGATCAGATAAGAGGCCAGGCCTCGATCGCTGATCCCCATGAAGCGCACCGACAGGCCGGGACTTTGTTCGCCGGTCAACCCAGGCTGAAAGAGTCCGATCACTCCCTGCTTTCTCTCTCCCACGCGAATCAGGAGCATCTTTGTCTTGGCGACTTTGCCGGCGACGCGGATCTTGTCGGTGGGAATCAGCGGAATCCCGCGCCAAGTGAGGAAGGGAGTGCCAAACAGCGTCACCGTCGGGGGTGGTACTCCGCGGCGTGTGCATTCGCGCCCGAAGGCGGCGATGGCGCGGGGATGCGCCAAGAACAGCGATGGCTCCTTCCAGACCCTGGTCAGCAGCTCATCAAGGTCGTCGGGAGTGGGCGCACCTTTGCGGGTCGAGACTCTCTGGGAGTCCGGAACATTGTTCAGCAGCCCATAGTCCGCGTTGTTGAAGAGTTCGTTTTCCTGCCGCTCCTTTACGGCCTCAACCACTACGCGAAGCTGCTCGCGAACCTGATCGTAAGGATTGCTGAACAAGTCCCCGATGCGCGTCTGCACATTGACCACGGCGTTGATGCTGCTCAGCCGGTATTCGCGCGGAGCCTCTTCATAGTCAGCGTAGGTACCAGGTATCGTCGACTCGTCATTGTGACCGCAGAGGACTTCGATCACCTTATCTTCCACAACTCGATTGCGCCGGAAGATGCCCGCCTCCAGCGGCTTCCAGTCGAGCAGTCGTACCAGCCATCGAGGAGTAATCGCACCATAAATCGGAGCAGTTTTGGTTACGTTGGCGAGCTGTATTGCACCCTGCTCGCCCAGAGATCCACGTGCTACGGTGTCGGCCACGAAAAAACTCCTTTTACTGATCGGGCAAATTGTAGATCAAACCCCATAGGAATGACATCTGCGCAGACGTGTTCCAGGCGGATCGCTGCCATTGCTTCGAAGGCGTGGCCTTTCCGGTGATTTGATTTCAGTATTTGCGAACTTTTTTGTCGACGCGGTCGGACCAGGCGTGGATACCCCCGCTCAGGTTGACCACCTTCTCAAAGCCATGCCGCTGCAGGAACTCGACGGCCTTCACTCCCCGAGGTCCCATTTTGCAGACAGCAACGATCTCCTGGCGGGAGTTGAGCTCCCTGTAGCGCCTGGGGAGTTCGGGCAACGGAATCAGGTGCCCACCGATGTTTGAGATCTCGTATTCGTACTCATCACGTACGTCGAGAAGGAAGACGTTTTCGCCTTGATCAAGACGCTGTTTCAACTCTTCTGCCTGAATCTCCGGAACGCTCACTCCGACTCTCTCCTTTAGCCCAAAAGCACAAAACCCGCCTGCCAGAGCATCTTCTGGCGGCGGGTCATTCAAGGATTCTTGCGTTTGAACCTGCTAGGTTCGCAATCTCCTCAAGCCAGAAGACACATTTCCGCTGCGCATACAGGCGCTACAACAAGCGGCGGCCTTCCGGACTTGAAACCTCATGTCAAAAGGCTAGCACAAAGCGTTCGGAGGGTAAATCCAGGCGGAAATGCCCGATGATCCGTGCCGAGCGACGTTGGAGTTCGGTCAAGGACACCCGGCGCGCTGCGGATCATGAAAAACAAAACGGGAACAGCCGTGAGGAGCTGTTCCCATGGAAAGTGTTGAAGCAACCTGACGGCCTGCGCTTGCGGACCGGCCGGTCAGATCTACTGTACGGTCAAATTGATGGTGGCGGTCTGAGCGGACGCCGCACTGCCCGTGGCCGATGCGGTCACGGTGAGTGTGTACGTTCCGGCGCTGACCACAGGAGCTGTCGGAGTGACCGGTGCCGTCGATTTGCTGCCTCCACCGCATCCCGAAATGCCGAAGACGGTGATCGCAAGCAGAGCCACGCCCAAGGCGCTCAGGTAGCGCAGCCGGCGACGGCGGCTCCAGAAGAACGCTGCCAGGCCCGCCATGCTGACCATGCCTGCCGCGTGCTCCCAGGGATTAGCCGGGACCTGCGCAGCCGACACGGTGGCGGTGGTTCCGACAACCAGGGTCGCCGTGGCGCTGCCGCCAGCGGTGAGAGTGACGTTGCTGTTATCGAAGCTGCAGGTGCCGTTGGTGGGCGCTCCCGAGCAGCTCAGGGTGACGGGGCCGCTGAAGGTCGCGTTCGCCGCCAACGTCAGGATGACCGTGCCGTTCGCGCCCTGCTTGAGCGTGAGCGTGCCCGGAGTGCCGGAGAGGGTGAATGCGGGAGCCAGGTTGCTGACATTGACCGTGGTGGCCGCGCTGGTGTTCTGGTTGAAGTTCGCGTCTCCCGTGTAAGAGGCGGTGATGCTGTGTGCGCCAATGGCGAGAGAGCCGGCGGAGATGGTAGCGCTGCCGCCGCTGATGGTGGTGGTGCCAAGCAGTGTGGAACCGTCGTAGAACGATACGGAGCCGGTGGGCGCGGGACGTCCTGACATGGTCGCGGCAACGGTGGCTGTGAAGGTTTCCGAGTCACCTATGTTGATCGCGGCCGAGGAGGCGGAGAGAGCGAGGGTCGTTCCACCCTGACCGAGGAAGATGCCAACGCCGCCGTCCGTTCCGACGGCCATGTCGATCGCATTGTCGTCGTAGAAGTTACCGGTCGTGATCAGGCTGTTGCCGGGTGCTACCAGTTGGTTATAGGGCGTGCTGAAGCCTCCTCCTCCGAGACCCAGCAGGGTCACGAAGCCACCATAAGTGGTGTCCTCTCCGGCGTAGTTGTTCAGCAGTGCCTCGATGTCAGGAATGCCATCGCCGTTGACGTCGGCAACCTGGATGGCGCCGAAGTTATTGCCGATGGCGGTCTGGCTGTGCGCTCCGAAGGTACCGTCGCCATTGCCATCGATGAGAAGGATGCCGGCTGTGCTCACGTCAGAGCCGGCGAGGCTCTCTGCCGCGACGACCACATCCAGCTTGCCATCCTGGTTCATGTCGGCCACCTTGAGATCGGCCACGACATAGTTTGAGAGCACTGTGGAAGGAGCGCCGAAGGTTCCGTCGCCGTTGCCGAGTTCCAACGAAACCTGGTAGCCGGTTTCGCCGTAAGGCGGCAGATCGTTGAGCAGCAGGTCGAGGTTGCCGTCCGAGTTCATGTCGGCCAGCGTGGCGGAGACGATGTTTACTCCGACAGGGTAGAAGATGGGCGTTTGGAAGGTGCCGTCTCCGTTGCCCTTGAGCACGAAGTAGCCGGAGGGGTTGGTGGATCCGCCGCCGCATGCGGCATCGCCCGGATAGGCGATGACCATGTCGGTCTTGCCGTCTCCGTTGAGGTCTCCGGCTGGCTCCCAGGGCCACCGGGCAGGCGAGCGTGGGCATGTTCGCGGAAACGGGCGCGGCAAAGGTGCCGTCGCCCTTGGAGAGCGCGACCCATACTTCACCAGCCAGGCCGTTCAGGATCAGATCCTGTTTGCCGTCGCCGTTAAAGTCGCCCTGGAAGGTCTCGACTCCGGCCAAATCGGCCGGCAGGCCGGCAAGAGACTGGACGTACTTGAAGTTGCCCTTCCCGTCGCTGAGTGCAGTGTAGAGAAACGCGGAGCTTGCACCGTCGGCCAGAATGAGATCGGTGAAGTTATCCCCGTTAGCGTTGATTGCACCAACCAGCTGATAAGAAGCAGGATTGAAACCAGCGGGTGTGCTCACGACGAGCGGGCCTTGCAGGGTACCGTCTCCATTGCCATTGAAGACGGACACTTCGAACTGACTTATGTCAAGAACCGCTACGCCCAGCTTGTGATTGCCTGTGAAATCGGCCACAACCAGCTGTGCGGCCGACTGCGATGTCGCATTGGCGGCATATTGCGCATTGAGCGCGGGCGCCGCGAAGGTACCGTCACCCTTGCCGATCGAGATGCTGACCCCGCCGGCTCCCGGGGTGACCGCATCGGGGAAGCCGTCGCCGTTCATGTCCGTGAAGACCGTGCTGCCGCTGGAGAGGAAGGGGCTGGTGACCGGCTGTTGGAAGCTGTTGTCTCCGTTGCCAAGAGCGGTGTAAATCAGGTTGTTGCAGTCGAGAACAATGTCGGGCTTTCCATCGTTGTTGACGTCCAGAACCTGCACACTCGAGGAACCGTATACGAAGCCGAGATAGCTGCCGGAGATGACGCTGGGGCCTGGCGTGCCGAAGGTGCCGTCTCCGTTACCCAGCGCCGTGGAAACCGCGTAGTTACCCGCAAACTGTCCTGTCCGAGTGTCGATCAAAGCGATGACGTCGAGTTTGCCATCGCCGTTCACGTCGGCGAGCGTGAGCGGGGAGCTGCCCTGCAGATCGACGGCGGAAGAAAATGAGAAATTCTGAGCGGCAAGTGCCTTAAAGGTACCGTCACCGTTACCCTGCAGTGTCTGCAGAGTCAGGACGGAGGATGTGCTGGAATTCATGGTCCAGTAACCCACGACGACGTCCGCTTTGCCGTCTCCGTTCACGTCACCCACAGCGATGGCTGCAACGTTGCCCAGCGAGGTGTCAAGCTGAGTAAGCTGCGGCTGGCCAAAGGTGCCGTTTCCGGTATTGGTCCAGGCAAGCACGACGCTGTTGTTGGCATCGAACGCCACCAGGTCGGGGTAGCCGTCACCGTTCAGGTCCGTCGCGAAGGCCTGAGCTACGAAGGTATTTTGTACGTTCGGACTTGGGTTGAGATACCCGACGGAGGCCGCCATCGTGCCCGAACCGGTGTTCTCAAGAATATTGAGCGTGCCGTCAGATTGGATGACGGCGAGATCCGGGAGGCCATCCTTGTTGAAGTCGGCCGTGACTACGACGTTCACACCGTTGTTCACCGGATCGTACTGGGCGGAGTTCGCGGCGCGTGCCGCATAGCTGGCCGGGCCCACGAAACCACCAAAGTTCGGCGCGGGGGAGTTGGCATTCGCCACCGGGGCGGCGAGATCGTGCGAAGTCCTGGTCTGAGTGCGGGCGGCCAGTCGATTGAGGACCGGGCGCACGTAGCGTTGATAAGGCGTCTGTGGAACGCGGGGCCGAGTCGTGGTCGCAGCGGGAACAAGCTGTGCCGGCGAGGCTTCGGTTAACAGGGAGAAAACGAAGGCGGCTGCAAGAACGAGGCGCCCTGCTCGAAGTAACATGATGTTCCACCTCAGATGATTTGGAAAGACGGCCCTGGTTGGGCCACGCGTCGCCCGGGAGGGCAGCCGCGCAGCCGATAAATCAGAATTAGTTCACGGTGATGTTGATGGTGGTGGTCGCAGCACTGACATTCGCGGCGGTCGCGGTCACCGTCACCACATAGGTGCCGGCGGTGGTGCCCGGAATGGTCGTCGGTGGCGTACCTCCGCCGCCTCCGCCGTTGTTGCTCGGCCCGGAACCGCTGCTGCCGCAGCCCACCGCGACGCCCAGGGTCGCAATCAGCGCAACCGCGCAGGCCAGCGATGCCAGACGGCGGCGACGGCGGGCGGGGATGAACACCAGCACCAGCGCCAGCACTGCGCTCCCGGTGGTGAATCCACGTTCAAGAGTGGCTGTGGTGGCGGCCGTCGAGTTCACGGTTAACGTGGCGGTGACGGCGCCGGTTCCGGTGACAGTGACTGCGGAACTGGAGAGGGAGCACGTTACCGGATCGTTAGCCCCGGAAGGCGACGATGTGACCGCGCATGCCAGGTTGACCGCGCCGGTAAACCCGTTGGACGGGGTAACGGTGAGGGCGGAGGTGTTGTTCGTGGTTGCACCCGCGGCAACCGTGATGGGGCCGCCGTTGCTGACCGCGATGGCCGGCGGCAGCGGGACGGTACCGGTGACCGTGACGGTGGAGGTGGTGGTAGAAGTGAGTTTGCCGGTGGCAGCGTCCACGCCGGTCACCGTAATGATGATAGGTCCCGCTGGTCGTCGATGGCTCGGAATTAGCCGTCAACATGGTATTCACGGAGTTCAGGCCGGTTACGCTCGCGGATGCCGGAATCGAGCATGTGATCGGATTCGTTGCGTTCGCGGGCCCGCTGGTGACCGCGCATGTGAGGTTGATGGTACCGGTGAAGTAGCCGAGCGGCGTGACGCGGACAATCGCTGTGTTTCCGCTGGTGGCGCCGGCGGTCATGTTGATCGGCGAGGTGGATAGAGAGAAGGTCGCCTGGCTCACCGTGAGCGGAGCCGTGACGCTGGCACCGTTGTAGTTGACGTCTCCGCTGTAAACGGCCGTGAGGGTATCCACGCCCACCTGCAGCTGGCTTCCCGAGACGTTAAGAGTGGCGACGCCTTCGGGGAGACCCGCGCTGCTGTCAAGGGCCACGACGGGCGCGGTCCCAAGGGTCACGCCGTTCGACTGCAGTGTTACGGTGCCGGTTGCCGTCGAACCGACCCCGGCCTCAGCAATCGCGATCTGGATGAGGTCGTAGACCGCGGTACTGGTCGAGGAGGCGGCAGGTTGAATCTGCATCTGCGGGGTAGCTTTGGTTATGGTGATGGTGACCGGCGCGCTGGTGCTGGCGTTATAGCTCGCATCTCCAGGGAAGCTTGCCGAAAGCTTGTGCGTCCCGGCACTCAACGGGTAAGTCCTCAGACTGTCGTTGTTGAGGGACGCATAGCCGATGGCGCCGATGTTAGCGGTTCCGATCGTGGAGCTGCCGTCATCGAAGGTGATGGTGCCGGTGGCAAGCCCCTGGGTGGCTGACTGCCCTTCGGCCGTGCCGAAGACGGTCGCATCAAGGAAGAGATAGACGCCGTAAGGAACCGCGCTGGTCGAGGGGATGGAAGAGCCGGTAGTCGGATCGTAGACGTTGACGCTGAGGGCTGTGGTGCTGGCTTCCTTGGAGATGTTGACGCTGATCGGGGCCGAGGAGCTGGCCGCGTCGCTGGTGTCGCCGGCATAGCGCGCGTAGACGGTGTACTGTCCGCCGGGCAAGCCGTTGTAGCCGGCTGATCCGGTACCGTTCGTGAGAGGAACGGCAAGAAGGCCGCCCAGAGACTGGGTGTTCGCGACCAATGAGGCATTGCCCGTAACGGCTGTCGGGTTGACAGCGATCTGGAAATTCAGCGTGGTCCCATGAGGCACGGTGACAGGGCTCGTGGAGCCGTCAATGGTGAGCGCCGTGGCGGTAGGGGTGAGGGCGACCGAGTTCCAGTTACTGACCATCTGCGCGGCGTCCAGGCTGCCGAGCCCGCTGGCCTGGTCGTAGCCGGTGACGGCATCCCAGCTGGTGAGGAAGCCGTTGGTCCCGCAGTTGGGTGAACCTGACGAGCAGACCACCGAGTTGTTGCCGGTGGTAATGTCATGCATCACCGTGGAGTATTTCGAGGCCGCCAGCTGGTAGAGGACATTGTTTGCCTGGCCGAGGCGGGAGCCTACCGATTGCTCGAGCAGTGCCAGCATGCCGGCAAAGGCCGGGGCCGCCGCCGAGGTGCCGCCCACTCCGTGAAATGTCGTGGTCGGGCTGAACTGGCCATTGGTGTTCTCGCAGTCGTCGCCCCCAATAGTCCTTTCGCAAAAGACCCAGGAGGCCCCGTACAGGCCGTTGGCGGCGAGAAAGGAGACGTCGGGCAGATCGCGGGCGCCGTCCTGCGGGGTCAGCGCGGTCTGGAAGGCCGGCTTGGTATACACCGAGCTCGCTCCACCGCCATCTGCAATGATGTTGGTTCGGCCTTCGATCAGCAGAGGCGTGTTGTTTGCCGAGGTGGTATTTACCTGGGTCGAGTCGTTCCAGGGCTCTTCGGGAATATATTGGTGGACGGTCAGCCAGTAGGGCGGGATGCCGCTGGTGGTGTCGTCCACGTAAGCGGAGAAGTTCTTGCCCAGCACGTCGAAGTCGGTGCCGCCTACGGCGATGTTGTAGGGCGTGGACGCTAGCGCGTTTACCGTCAGACCGTTGACAGCAGTGGTGTTTGCATCCGAGTCGCAGTTCGCCGAACCGCTGTCGCCGCTGGAAACCGTGACGGTGATGCCCTGCGCCGCCGCCTGCTCATAAACCTCTGAGAAGAAGGCGTTGCCGGCGGTGCCCTGCGCCGCCTCACAGCTGCCATAGCTGATGCTGAGGATGCTGACGAGATTGTCGTTCACGGCGCGGATGATGGCGTTCTGCAGGCCATAGGTCAGGTCTTCATCCTGGGAGGCGTAATAGTAGATCTTCGCGCTGGGTGCGATGCCGCCAAGGATCTCGAGATCGAGCCAGCTCTCCACCTCGTCGCCGGTCTGGCCGGGATCGTTGCCGTCCACAATGACGGTTGGCAGGTTCTGGCTGCCGGCTGTTTCGCCGAGAAAGGACTGTCGGTAATTGGCAACCAGGTCGAGGTTGACGTTCGAGTCTCCGACCACGCCGACATTCACGCCGGTGCCGTCGAGGGTGCTGCCATGATAGTTGGGGTTCAGGGTCGCGTTCGGCGTGTCATATATGGTTGCAGCGTCGGAAGGATCGACAAACAGCAGTGGCGTCCCATTGTCGAAGACGGTGAAATCAGCCTTGATGGAGTGAGTAGCGGGATCGTATTTTCCGCTCACTCCGGGCTCGTACAGCGTATGTGGGCGGGCGCCATCGAGGTTAACCAGACCCCTGATCACGGGCGAAAGCGCTCGGGGCACCTGCACGCTCGAAATGGCGGTCATCTCAGAGTCCGACCCCAGGACCAGGCGATGGATCCTGGTCTGAAAGGCCTGCTGCAACTGATTCACCGTCCCGGAAAACTCGATGATGTTCCGCGCCGGTGAGACCTTATCGACGGTGAAGCCCTCCGATTGGAGCCAGGAGGTGACCGAGGCGACATCGTCGGCGTTGACACCATAGGCGTTAGCGAACTGTGCGGGTGTGAGCCAGTGATGATAGTTCGGCGACGAGGGGTTCTGGATGTCGCCCAGATACTCATCCAGCGCCTGCTGCTGCTGAATGCTGCGCTGGAGCAGCAGCACCATATGTGACGCAAGCGTCTGTCCGGGTACCGGCCCGGCATCCTTTGCGTTCTTGAGCCAGGGTCGCGCCGCCGACACCAGCGGGACAGCATCAGTGGGATCAACGGTTGAGACAACCCTCCGCGGGACGGAGATCTGCGTTGCTGACTGGCTGGCCCCCTGCGCCGAGAGGAGAACCGATGGAAAGGTACCCATCGCAACGAGCAATAGCCTTATGACTTTTCTAAAATTCATTCCGTACCTGCGGTTTTGATCTGTTGCGTCGGCTGCTCCTCAGACACCACCGCCGATCAGACCGAATGCCAGAATGGCAGTTCGATCCTCGGTTTGAAGTCTTCCGGTTGTATCTCTGGCTAGCTTTTCGGTGATGAGGAGCATTGCGTGACCGGAAGCTTACCGGCCGACCTTCACTTACACAATTTCGGCAGCCTAGCGTTTTTCTAAAAAAAACATAACGGCGTAAGCCGATAATAATGAGGTAGATAAGCCTGCTCCAGGAGGCGGGAGACGGCCGGGATGGTGTGGAAATCGTATGTTATGATTCAGTTAACGCCATTGCCACCCCCTGCTTGCGCTGAATGTCTCGACCTGTTTTCAGTTTTTCTGAGTTCGTCTTTGATTCCGCCACAGGTACCTTGACGCGCAATAACCGGGATGTTCGGTTGCCCGAGCAGGCGGCGCGACTCCTGCAGGTAATGCTGGAAAGATCGAATTCGCTGGTCACCCGCGAGGAAATCGAGCGGGTGCTCTGGCCTGATGAGAACTTCGTCAGCCACGATCAGGGCATCAATGTTGCCGTAAACCGGCTCCGGCAGATCCTGCGGGACAATCCAAAGAGTCCACAGTTTCTTCGTACCATTCCCAAACGCGGTTACAGCTTTTCCGCGGAAGTGAGGATATTGCCGGGAAAGGATTCGGGAATCTCGACGGACGACCCGCCGCCTATGACGCTTCCCATCCAGGAAGATGGCGCCCGTTTGGAGTTATTGGCTCCCACGGAGCTGGTCGCCGCAGAATGGAGTTCCGCGTCTGCGGCGCCTCCCGAAAACCAGGCAAGTCTGCCTTCCCGACCGTGGGGCAAGCGATGGGCTCTGGGGATCTGCATTTTTGCTGTCATGGTCATGGCTGGAATAGCCGCGGTGAAATGGTCCAGGAGACCGCGCCCGGCCACGCCTTTTCTAAGGGTCGGTATCGCTCCGCTGCGCACCGGAAGCGATCCGCCGGACCAGGAAGCGGCGGAAAGCTTCCGGCTGGAGTTGAGCGACGCGATCGCCCGCCTGCCGGGCGTGCAGGTTCCCGCCGCCGGCGCCTTCGTCTCGTCGGATGCTACTGACATCCCTCGCGCGGCGCAGCAGCTCTCGCTGGACGACCTTTTGCTGGGCAGCGCTTCGAAGCAGGGGGTCCAGTATGACCTGAAATTCGAGCTGGTTCGGGCCAGGGATGCGACCCATCTTGGGTCCTTCGAGTATAGCGGCCCCAGGAAGGACTTTCCGGCGATCTGCGACCGCCTGCAGCAGGACATTTTTCATTACATGCGTTCCAATGCCGCCTCGCTGCAGGTGAGCAAAGGCAGTACTAATAATTCGCAGGCCTACGAGTTCTATCTGCAGGGCAACTATCACATGCTCGAGCGAAGCCCCGAGTCGCTGCGGCGCTCGATTGCGGAGTTTAACGAAGCGACAACCCTGGATCCTGACTTTGCGGCGGCTTATGCGGGCACAGCGGCTGCCTATCTGCGGCTAAGCGAATATGACACGGACCCTCGCAATGGGCTGCTCGCCCAAGCGGAGGATTTTGCGCGCCGCGCCCTCAGTCTCGATTCGCGGCTCGCACTGGCGCATGCCGTGCTGGGGTCGACAGAATATAAACACGACAGGAATTTCACTCGCGGCGAGGCCGAGTTGAGAGAGGCGATCCGAATCGATCCGGCTGAGGCCGCGTATCGAAACTGGCTCGCTGTGCTGCTGGTGGAAGAGGGACGTTTCGACGAGGCGCTCGAGCAGCTGGATCTAGCGAGGGACCGGGCTCCTTTCTGGCCTTCCGTCTACGCGATCGAAGGGCTGGTGGGCGTCTATGCACGACGGGACGCGTTTGCGATCAAGGCGGCTCGTCACTACGTCGATCTGCTGCCTAACCTGCCGATTGCGCACAATACGATGGCCTGGGTCTACTTCGATACGCGCCACTACGAGGAGGCCATTGGGGAATGGCGGCAGATGGCGATGTTGCAGAACGACTCAGCAAGGGTACGCCTGGAAGAGCGAGGACTGAATGTACTTCGGACGAAGGGCATTCATGCCTACGCGGAGCTTCGGCTTGGGGCGATCGGCGGGAAGGAAGCGAGCCAGGTGAACGATTTTAATCCGGCCGAGTGGTATGCCTGCGCAGGGCGGCACGAGCAGGCGCTTGAACAGCTGGACCGGCTGGCAGCGGCGAATGATCCCTTTATTCTTCATGCGGGCGTCGATCCGCTGTTCGATTCGTTCCATCAGGATCCGCGGTTTGCAGCGATTCTCGCCCGGGAAGGCGTGACGGTGCCACCTTCGCTGCGAGGCGTGCATTCAGGGGTTTGCCAATAGCACCCTCTCGCCCTCGGTCGTTGATCGTCAGCGCTGCCCGCTGCCCTGATTCACTGTCTTGTCTGCTACTGATGCTCGAAACCGGTTGTCGCTCCCGCTGCGTGGACGGCGGTGCCAAATGCGGGGGGTATCCACCATACTCCTGAGTCGTGTTTCTTGAGCCAGTAGCTCGCTCCAGAACTGAAGGCGAAGACCGCGAAATTGACACTCAGCTGGCCGGCTTGCGACGAGGGCATCACCGGATTGGTTTCGCGGCACCGATGACTGGAAATGCAACGCTGCGTCATTTCGACGTCGAGGATCGCCATCCCGAGGTGAATCCCATTCAGCAGGAAAAACTTCGAGTCGGCGGTTCGCCTGAGTGCGGGAGGCGCCGGCGCGACGAAGACTGCTCTTGGCGAGCCTGTTCCGAAGTTAACCCCGTGCGCAGGATCTTCTGCGAGCGTGAGGTGGGCGTAAATGTATGCATCCGGCGCAAGGGGCAGACTGCTCGACGGCTGCTGCGCTGAACATGCCCATGCAAAAGAAACTGCCAATCCCAGCGCCAGGTAACGTACCGCGCTCATTCCAGCCTCCACGAGTCGCGAGCCTGCGACTGGCAGAGTTATCGGCGGTAGACGGGATTTTCCTTAAAGCGCGGGGCCGTCTTCGGAGGACCATTTTGGGCATTTCCCATTACGAGGAATCGGATTCTTTTCTGCGCGCATTTTGCATGGCGATGAATCCACTTTGAAGATCGCGCCGGCCGATGAGGGCGAGAAGCCCAATGGCTACGACAGCAGACAAGACGAGCATGGGACCTTGCCATGCCGGCAGCCAGGAGAATTGCGTCAAGCAGAGCGCTCCGCCGGCAACGGACATACCGGCGAGGATCTCAAGCGCGGAATAAGGCAGGGCGAAGACACGCTGAGCCAGGATAAATGCAGCGAGAGCTTCCACTCCGTAAGCGATGGTGGTAGCCCAGGCCGCGCCGTACATACCCCACCGTGGAATCATTGCGAAGTTGAGCGCGAGATTTACGGCAAAGGCCGCGAGGCTGATCAAGAAGACCGAGGTCGTGCGCTTAGCCTGCAATATCGACAGGTCAAAGAGCGAGAAGAGGGCATGAAACAAGTATCCGATGACGACCAGAGGCACAATGCGCGCAGCGGCGCGATAGCGGAAGTCGAGAGCAATATCGACGAATGCAGGCGAGAGCAGGATGCCAACGCATGCCACCGCGGCAAGCAGAATCACAAGGCCGGAGCAGACACGGCCGAGCAACCGGCGATTCTCTTCCGCGCCTCCGGCCAGCTCGAAGAACATGGGGAGCCAGGCCTGAGAGAGCGACTGCGTCACCAGAAACATGACCATGCCCAGGGTGTAAGCCAGAGAGTAGATTCCCACTTCGCTCAGATCGCGGTAATGCTCAAGGATGAATCGGTCGGCTACGACGAGGCCGCTCGCCATGACGAGGTGCGGTATCAGGGGCAGGCTGAATGACAACGATTCGCGGATATGCGTCCAATGGAAGCCCGCCGCAAGGAATGAGCGCATGCTCCATAGGGCGATGATGAGCGTGATCACCGCTGCGACAAGCTTGCCCTTCATCATGCCGATGGCGCCGGCGCGCCGGATCACTATCCAATAGACACAGCCTGCCGCGGTGAGAACGGCAAGCACAAAAGACAGTGAGGCATAGGGTCGCGGGCGCTGTTCGGTCTGATAGATGGCGAGGCGATACTGGATTGCCTGCATGGCAGTCGCGGTGGCGATCGCCATAGCGATGTAAGGGTAGAAAGGCACGGACGCGCGGGCATGCAGGTGAGATTGAATGCTGCCGCCGGAGATGAGGACCAGTGTGAGAAATGCGGCCATCCAGAAGAGGCCGAAGCGGACGGCGCTGCCGAGGTAGCTGCGCAGTTCCTCCGGATCATGGTTGTGCTGGAAATAGAGCCGCTGGAGTGCGCTGTCGATCGATAAGCCGGCAAAGATCGCCAGAAACGATGCGACGATCTCCGCCATGTAGATGATTCCGTAATCGTAGGGGCGAAGGTAATGCGCGTAGACAACGATGAGGAGGAAATTGAGAGCGCGGATGCCGAAGTTGACGCTGCTGTAAGCGGCAAAGGAGCGTGCCAGACTTCGCGCGAGCCCATGAAGTGGTGGGAGATCAGCCTCCGCGTTTATCGGCGGTTCGTTTTGAGGGGCGAGATCGGCCATTCATGGACTCAGACGGTCACGCAAGCATATCAAGGCTCAGGATGGTACCGGCTTCGATGTTGACGCGGGCGCGCCGGCCCACGAGCTGGGGGCGCATCGACGGCGAGAGGCCTGTGCCGGGTCGCAGAATATCAAGCATCTCGACGGTAAGCGCGGCTCCCGCGGGGATGAAGGTTGCGGCGACGAGCGATCGGCGAGCTACCTCTGCGGTGTTCAACTCTTCCGCGGCGGGCCGCTTGATGCCGTCTCCGAGCGCGACTTCGATGTTTCGAATGCCTTTGACCAGGTTAGTGAGTTCGCTGGGCTCAAGCGAGGCGCGATGGTCGGGTCCGGGGAGGTCGTGGCTGAGCGTGAAGTGCTTTTCGATGACGCATGCGCCAAGCGCGACCGCGGCGAAGGCTATCTCTGTCCCTACGGTGTGGTCGGATAGACCAACGGGCGTTTCAAATGCCTCTGCCAGCGTGTGCATGGCGCGCAGATTCATGCTGGAAGGATCCGCGGGATAATTGCTGACGCAATGAAGGAGCGCGATCTGCCGGTTTCCGGCTGCGTGGATGGTTTCGACGGCGACAGCTACTTCTTCCATCGTGGCCATTCCGGTTGAGACAATCAGCGGCCGGCCTTTGCGGGCAATGTGCTCGAGGAAAAAGAGATTGGTGATTTCTCCGGAGGGAATCTTGAAGGCGGGGACTGGTAATTCGGCAAGAAAGTCGGCGCTCTCATAATCGAAGGGAGTAGACAAAAAGATGATTCCCTTTTCGCCGCAGTAATGATGAAGTTCGCGGAAGGCGTTGAAAGGCAGCTCCAGCTTTCTGATCATCTCTATCTGCGATTCGCTACTCCCGGTCGTCTCCAACTGGTAGGTCGCCTTGGGAGCGAGTGGGGAGCAAACTTTCTCAGTCCTGAAGGTCTGAAACTTGACCGCATCGCATCCTGCGCTGACGGCGACATCTACCAGTTGGCGGGCTGATTCGAGACGTCCGTTGTGATTGATACCCGCTTCAGCAATGATGAAACAGGGCTCGCCGCTCCCGACCCTTCGCTCGCCTAGGAGAATGGCGTTGCTTTTCGCCTGGATAGCACCCAAAGCTCTTCCTCCGTTGAGGGCTGGCTCGCCATAGCTGGCGAGGCTTCATGGTAGCAATTCCCTGCTGACAGGTTAAACTGCGCTCGTACTATTTAAGGCTTTGTGCCGACCGGGGAGATCGTCGGCGAGTCTGATGGGGATGGATGACGAGAGGGGTGAATGAGCGATTCTGGGGTCGAAACATGGGACCCGGTATGGGAGAGCATCTTTCGCGGCAAAGAGTGGGGTAAATATCCACCGGAGCATGTGGTCCGTTTTGTGGCGCGGAGCTTTGCTGCGGCGGCCGATCGGAGCAAGGTGCGGCTGCTCGAGATCGGGTGCGGTCCAGGCGCTAATGTCTGGTTTATGGCGCGCGAAGGGTTCTCGGTCTGTGGAATCGACGGCTCGCCGACGGCCATCGATCGGGCGAAACAGCGCCTGGCGTCCGAAGGCCTGATGGCCGATCTGCGAGTTGGCGACTTTGGCCGGCTTCCCTGGCCGGACTCGTTCTTTGATGGAGTGATCGAGAATGTGAGCTTGTATTGCAATCCGGCCGCCGCGATTGAGCGCGCGTTGAGCGAGGTTCATCGGGTTCTGCGACCGGGCGCACCCTTTCTCTCATCGTTCTTCAGCGATCGAACATGGGGCTATGGGACGGGAAATATGATCGAACCGGACGGCTTCATGGATCTGCGCGAAGGGCCTTTGGCTGGTGCTGGGTTCTGCCTGTTTCTAAATCGAGACAGGATCAGCGAACTGTTTCATGCCTTCACCGATCTGGGTGTGGAGCGAATCTCGCGGACGCTGGATGGCGAGCGGCATCTGTTAGAACAGCTTGTGATCACATGCCGCAAAGGCGCGATCGATAACGGGACCGCAACATGAGCGTGCAACCAATTCTGGCTGTCATCCCTGCCCGCGGCGGGTCGAAGGGCGTGCCGGGAAAGAATATCCGGCAGCTTGCCGGACTACCGCTGATCAGCCATTCGATTCGCTTGTCGAAACTTTGCCCCGAGATTGCGAAGAGTATTGTTTCAACGGACAGCGAGGAGATTGCCACGGTGGCGCGCGAGTGTGGCGGTGAGGTGCCATTTCTCAGACCGGAAGCACTTGCCCAAGACGATACGCCGATGTGGCCAGTTCTACGGCATGCGCTGGCAGAGATGGAGTCGCGCGAAGGCTGCCGCTTTGGCAGCCTTCTATTGCTCTCTCCGGCAAGCCCAGCACGACTGCCCGAAGACGTGTCCAGGGCGGTTGACCTGCTCGAACGGGATGAGGAAGCGGTGGGAGTAGTCGCCGCCTCGAAGCCGTCGTTCAACCCGCGATGGGCTTGCATCGATGTTGCACAGGACGGCTATATGCGGCAGAGCTTTCCTGACGGAAACGTGTATACGAGACGCCAGGATGTTCCGGCAATTTATCGAATCAACGGAGCGTTGTACTTGTGGCGTCGCCACCACGTCGCGAACTCGGAAGCGCCACGTTATTTTGAAATGCCGCACCGGATGCTGGAGATTCCTGAGAGCCGAACCATCGATATCGATAGCGCGGATGATTTTCGTCTGGCCGAGCTGATGCTCAAGAACGGGTTGATTCACTTTCCGTGGCTCTAATTTCAGGCGTTCACTTGCGCCACGATTCGAAGAGCTTCCACCACGCCAGCTTTTGCCATTCGTAGAGCCAGGTTTTCGCCCACTCCCGATGACGCCACCAGGGCTGGCCAAATATCGACGTATCAGAGGCGGCGGCAGCTGACCAGCGATATCGCGGCAGACGCGAGCGCATGATCGAGAGGGCGCGGCGGGTGTGGAAGTCGTTTGTGACAAGCAGTGCTGTGTGGGGCGAGGGATGAATCTGCTCAAGACAAGTGTGAACGTTTTCCACCTCCTGAACGGTTGAATCAAATGCAATCACGCACAGGCTCACCTGTGCTTTTTGGTCGCCTGCCGATCGCTCCACGAAGTCAGTGGCGTATTCAGAATAGGTGCGGCCGTAGATCTGGCCGCCGGGCACGTCCACGACCAGATGCTGTCCGAAACCTTCGCGCAGCAAATTGAGGCCGCGCCAGTAGCGGCGGTCGTTGTGATCTCCGGCCAGCACAACGATGACGTCTGATCGCTCCGGCTGGTTCACAACCAGGTATCGGCCTGATCGCAATATGCCGAATACGCCAAGCGAGATCACGCCAAGGGCGGCAACTGCAATGGTTGCGGTCTTATGTCTCAACTCGGTGTGCCTTTATCGTCTCTCTCCGCTGCACGGGTGTGGATCGACGCACTTGACCTCAAGCGATCATAACCATTGAACACGAAGGCCTGATCCGTTGCCATGCGTTCGTTGCCTCGGGTGCTATACTCGCGGCTAAGTGAGGGCTGTAGTGGGCTCGCTGTTCTCACGGAAGACACGTGGTTCGCAAGAGCGGAGACGCCTCCATGCCTGCCAATCCGTCGCGTGAATTACCACTCATAACACAATCGGATGCGGTTCGAGACTTGATGAGCCTGATGGATCGGTGCGCTTTGGGCATCACCCTGGTCGTCGATGAAGACAAACGGCTCGAAGCGACGATTACCGATGGCGATGTGCGGCGCGCGATTCTGATGGGAATTGAACTGGATCAGCCGGTTGCCAAACTGCTCGCGACGCGCAAGGGTAGCGGAGGTGACAGACGCCCCGTGACCGCTCTCGTCGGCACAGCGCATGAGGAATTGCGCAGGCTGATGACGGAGTATCACGTTCGTCAGATTCCGTTGCTGGATGCGGAAGAGCATGTCGTGGACATAGCGATGGACTCAGATTATCTGGAGGCCTCGGCCTTGTCGCTTGACGGCTTTATTATGGCGGGCGGATTCGGAAAGAGGTTGATGCCGCTGACAGAGAGCTGCCCGAAGCCCATGCTGCCGGTGAGCGGCAGACCGATTCTGGAGCACCTGGTGCGCAAGCTTCGCGCCGCCGGGATTCAACATGTCAGTATCTCGACGCATTACCTTGCGGAAAGCATTACTGAGCACTTTCAGGACGGACGGAATTTTGGAATACACATCGAGTATGTCGATGAAGAGCGGCCCATGGGTACGGCCGGCGCGCTGGCGAGAGCCTCTGTGGGAGACCTGCCATTGCTTGTGGTCAACGGAGATATTTTGACATCGATCGACTTCCGGGCGATGCTGGAGTTCCATCGCGAACACTCGGCGGACATGACTGTCGCTGTTCAACAACATGAAGTTCGAATACCGTATGGCGTGGTGAGCACCGAAGGAATCGACGCTGTGCGTATTGTCGAGAAGCCGCTGATTCGCCATTTCGTCAACGCAGGGATTTATCTCATTCAACCTGACGTTTGCCAAATGGTTCCCAAGGATCGTACGTACGATATGCCGGATCTGATCAACAGCCTGATCAGCGCAAACAAGCGCGTAATCTGCTTTCCGATACACGAATATTGGCTCGACGTTGGCCAGAAGGAAGAATATGAGCGCGCATCCACTGATGCTGCGCTGGGAATTGTCTAGATCGTGGGGACAGGCGGTGCATTGAATAGTTCGTTCGACTGGAAGAATCGCCGAGTACTCATTACCGGGGCGGGCGGGTTTATCGGCAGCCATCTCGCGGAGCGAGTTGCCCAGCTGGGCGCCAGGACGCGCTGCTTTCTTCGCTACAATTCGCGGGGATTACTCGGCTGGTTGTCGTCGTCGGCCTTGCTTCCGGAGATCGAGATTGTTCACGGCGACATTCGCGATTATGAGAGTGTTTTCAACGCAGCCAAAGACGCAGAGATCATCTTCCATCTTGCCGCCCTGATTGGAATTCCGTATTCGTATCACTCGCCGCGATCGTATGTTCAAACAAATGTCGAAGGTACGCTAAATGTCCTGGAAGCGGCCCGGCGGCACGAAACACAGCGACTGGTGTGCACGTCGACCAGCGAGGTTTACGGCTCGGCGCGGTATGTGCCTATTGATGAGAATCACCCGCTGCAAGGGCAATCTCCTTACTCAGCGACAAAGATCGGGGCAGATAAGATCGCAGAGTCATACCATCTGTCCTTCGGACTGCCGGTCTCGATCGCTCGCCCCTTCAACTGCTATGGACCGCGGCAGTCATCCCGAGCTGTGATTCCGACGATTGTGACTCAAGCGCTTACGCAAACATCGGTGAAATTGGGGAATCTGCATACGACGCGCGACTTTACCTTCGTGTCGGATACGGTCGATGGATTCATCGCAATTGCTGAGTCGCCTGCGACGATCGGGAAGACGTTGAATATCGGCAGCGGAGTAGAAACGTCTGTCCACGAACTAACTGAGATCATCTTTGAGCTGATCGGCTCTAAACGCGAGGTAGATCTAGAAGAAGCGCGTCTGCGCCCTGAGGCAAGTGAGGTAGACCGGCTTTGCGCCAGTAGTCTTCTGCTTAATCAACTGACAGGATGGACGCCGAAGGTCGCGTTACGTGAAGGGCTGGCACGAACAATCGAATGGATTGAACAGAATCGTGACGCATTCACGGTCGGGGACTACGTGATTTGACGATGAAGGCTCGAGCGGCGGGATCTGGTCGGGCAAGACTTCTCGGGCAAGACTTTCGAGATGAGGCCGCAGCCGGCAACCTGACATGACACTGATCCGAGCGCTGGCGAAGAAGCTTCCCCATCCGCTTCTCCTCCGGCTGTATCACCACCGTCGTTTGCGCGAAGAGTCCGCACGGGCAGCGAAGACGGCCGCGCTTACCGGCTTGCCGCTTCTGGAAACACTGAATCTCAAAAACCTGAGAACGAGCGATACGCTTTTCGTGCTGGGCGGCGCGTGGTCGATTAACGACATTGCCGATGAACGATGGCGGATCATCGGGAAGCATGACAGCGTCGGCATTAACTTCTGGCCTGCACATCCGTTTGTTCCTCGCTTCTATCACTTTGAGAACATGACCCACGACGAGCAGCCGGAGATGTATGACGCACTTCGATCTCTTCTGGAGCGCCGGGCAGAGGCGTATTCGAGCACTGTGAAGATCGTCACTGAAGTAAATCCGATCGGACCGAGGCAGACGGTCTTCGAACTGCCGGAGGGGATCAGGCGAGACCTTTACGTCGGATTTTCGATGCCGGTGGTTGCAAGGAACGAGGCGGAGTTGCGCGGGGGCATCCGCTACATGCAGTCGATTGGCGCTTTTACGCTTCGCGATAACGTGCCATGGCTCTTCAAATATGGCGGCTCAGTGATCGCGATGATGGCGCTTGCGGCGATCATGGGCTACAGGCGCATCGTTCTTTGCGGGGTGGATTTGAATAAGCAGGACTACTTTTACCATGACCGGCAGCGATATCCGGAGTGCGCGGATTGGGAATTCGTATCGAGAAAAGAAATACATCCGACGACCCGACGTCTTCCCTGGCTTGTTCCGGCCCAGTCTGCGGTATGGATATTCAAAGAGCTGATTCTTGAGCCGGCCGGCATTGAGCTGTTCGTTGAGAGCGAGGCATCCACGCTCTTCCCGAAAGTGCCGCTTGCACTTCCCTCGCTTTTCGAAGAGCTGGCGCGTTAGCTTCAATCCTTTCCGTGATGGTGTATGATCCCGCCTATCGGAGGTCAGGATTGCGCTGCATCCGCCAAAGAATCGGTCGCGTGAAGGCTGCATCTCATGCGACTTTGCGATTCGGTTTGCAGATTAGCTTCGCTGCCTTCTTGATGTTGACCTCTGGCCTTCAAGGCCGAGCTCAGACGACAAACACCACTCAGCCACCCAACGGCGCATCGACATATCCTGCTCCGTCGTTTCCCGGGGCAGCTCCGAGTCCCGGAACACCGTCGTTTACAGCAACGCCGGCCGGCGATCAGTCGCACTACGTCATCTCACCGGGAGATGTGCTGGAGGTATCGGTCTTCGGCGCGCCGGATCTTTCGCAGAAGGCAGCGGTGAACAGCAACGGCGACATCTATATGCCGTTGATTAACTATGTGCACGTCGCAGGGATGCACGTGGAAGATGCACAGGGAGCGGTTGAGCAGGCCTACTTCAAGAAAGGCGTGCTGAAATATCCGCACGTAAGCATCGTAATGACGAGCTTTTCGAGCGGAGTGGTCCTAATGGGCGAAGTGGGAAGGCCGGGGATCTATCCGATCGTGGGATCGGGGACGCTCTTCGACATTCTCGCCGAGGCGGGCGGGGCAACGGCAAATGCCGGACAGCTGGTGACGATCACACACAAGGGAAACATCGGCGCCACGCAGACGGTGTTCCTGAGCAGCGATCCGGTGAAATCACTGGAGGCGAATGTTCCCGTCCAACAGGGAGACACGATCATCGTGTCGAAGGCGGGAGTGATCTATGTTGTCGGCGAAGTGCTCGCTCCGAACGGTTTCCTCATGGATGAGAAGGGGCAGTACACGGTGATGAAGGCGGTTGCCATGGCCCATGGGTTGGGGAAATTCGCAAAGCCGTCAAACGCACGGATCGTCCGGCGGACTCCCGAAGGCCAGCAGGAGATTCCCGTGCCGCTCGATAAGATCCTCGTCTCAAAGGCTCCCGACATACCGATGCAATCGAACGATATTCTCTTCATTCCCTCGAGCAAGGGAAAGATCGCTGCTGCGCGGACCGTGGATGTCGCTGTTGCTCTGGCTTCAGGCCTGGCTTTTTACGGCTTCTACCACTGATTCCCTGCTGCAATCATCTGACCGCGCACGCAAGGACTTTCTCTACCGCATCCGCTGTGTCGCGCATGTCGCGTTCGCTGAGCGTGGGATGGACAAGGAACATCAGCGCGGTTTCGCCCAGTTCCCTTGCAACGGGAAGCCTTTCGGCCGGACGGAGCTCGGGAGGAAATGCCCGCTCGAGATAAATCTCGCTGCAGCTTCCGACAAAGCACGGTATGCCCTCAGCATTGACAGCATCGACGATACGTTGCCGGGTCCAGCCTTCGCGTAGATGTTCGTTGCGCAGGAAGACGTAGTACTTGTAGTAAGAATGCATTGAGTCGTCGGGAGGAATTGTGACGCGTAACGCGGGGATCTGGCGAAAGCGCTCGTTGAGCAGGCCGGCTAATTGTCTTCGTGTGTGAACCGACTCGGGCAGCCTCTGCAACTGGATGCGACCGATGGCGCTCTGCATCTCAGTGAGCCGCCCGTTGGTGCCGAAACTCTCATGCAGCCATCGATAGCCGGGCGGATGCTGCCGGAGATACACGGCTTCGTAGCTCTTTCCATGATCTTTGAAGGCCCAGGCGCGCGCCCACAGATCATCGTCATTGGTTGTCAGCATGCCGCCCTCGCCGCCGGTAGTCATGATCTTGTCCTGACAGAACGAGAACGCATTCACATGACCCATTGACCCCACGGGACGCCCTTTGTAATCTGCGCCATGCGCCTGCGCACAGTCTTCGACGATCTTCAGCTGATGTTCATGGGCAAGGTCGAGGATCGGGTCCATATCGCATGGCCAGCCGGCAAGATGGACAGCGACGATAGCGCGGCTGCGCGAGGTGAGTACGGGGCGGATTGTGGCAGCGGTGAGGGTCTGCGAATTCCGATCGACGTCGGCGACTACCGGCGTCGCCCCGCGCATGACCGCACAACTGGCAGATGCGATGAAGGTGCGACTGGGGACGACTACTTCGTCTCCGGGGCCAATACCGAGTGCGTACAGCGCGAGTTCCAACGCGACAGTACCGTTGGCCAGAGCGATTGCGTGCTTAGTACCGGTGAAGGCGGCAAACTCCGCTTCAAAATTTCTCCCTTCGTCGCCAGTCCAGTAATTGACCTTTCCGGACTCAAGAACACGCGCCGCTGCGGCTATCTCTTCGGCAGAAAACGACGGCCAGGGAGCGAATGGATGTTCACGCAGGGGGCGTCCACCATCGATTGCCAATTGAGTTTGCGTAGCGATATTCATTCCGGTTCAGGTTCGAGTCTGCAGCCTTCTTAAGATTCGAGCGGGAGTGCCGATTACAACCACCCCGTCGTCGACGTCATGCACCACTGTCGCACCGGCTCCGACGATCGAACCGGCGCCGATTTTGATGCCAGGAATAACCGTACTGCCGATGCCCAGCCAGGAAAACTCTCCCACCTCAACTTGTCCGCCAATCGCGGCCCGGGGTGACAGATGTGCGAATTCGCCAACATGACAGTCATGTTCGACGACCGCCGCCGTGTTTATGATTGCGCCGAGCCCGATCACGGCATCGGCGTTGACAACTGCGTGCGCCATAACCACGACGCCTGGAGATATCTTTGCCGAAGGCGAGATAGTTGCCGACGGATGTACAGCGGTAAGCAACTGAATGCCAGCCGCGATGCACCGCCGCGCTATCGCGCGCCGAGTGACATTGTCGCCAATGCCGAGCGCTGCCGCGATTGATTCATGTGCAGCACGGGCGGCGAGCCACTGGCCGTCGCCGAGAATCTTTGGCTCAGAGCTGTCTCTTCTCTCCGGGTCGTCGTCGACGAAGCCTGCAACCTCTACCGAGCACGCGCGAAGAATATCAGCGACCACCTTTCCGTGTCCGCTTGCACCATAGACGATCACCTGGCCTTCAATCGCCGGATCTATCACCTCCGTTCAGCTCCGAACTTCTCCATGGTTGCCTGCCCTTGCTGGCTGATTCCCTCCTGGCTTATGACCTTTGCGACGGTAGCTAACAGAATCTTAAGATCAAGCCAGAGGCTCCAGTGCTCGACGTACCAGACATCCCAATGGAATTTCTGCTCCCATGAGATGGCATTGCGCCCCTTTACCTGGGCGAGGCCTGTAATACCGGGCCTCATGAGATGCCGCTTCGACTCCTGGGCAGTGTAGTGGGCGAGGTACTCCATCAGCAGGGGCCGCGGGCCTACGAAACTCATCTCTCCCTTCAAGACGTTCCATAGTTGGGGAAGCTCGTCGAGGCTGAAGCGGCGCAGGAAGACGCCGAATCTCGTGAGGCGAGCCGCGTCGGTAGAGGGGTCGATCGTCGGGGAGTGTGCTTCGGTCATGGTGCGAAACTTAAACAACGTAAATGGGTGTTCATAGCGGCCCGGGCGCACCTGTCGAAAGAGGATCGGCCTGCCCATGATGAGCCTGATTGCGATGGCGATTGCAGCCATGGCTGGCCAGCAAATTGCGAGGGCGATTGACGCGCCCGCAATATCGAGGACCCGCTTGCAGGCTGCTCCTATTGTGTTTGCGCGCACCGCACCGCCTCCACGCTGGAGTCAAGCGGGACAGGATGGCCGTGTTCCTGAAGCATCGTTCTATAGAACGATGCCAATGCTTCCCAAACCATCTCGCTACGATACTCGCGAAGAACTCTTTCCCTTCCCGTCAGACCCATTGTTCGTATTCTGACAGGGTCTCTCAGGAGTGACAGAACCGACTTGGCCAGCGTGTCGGGATCTCCAACCGGAGTGAGGAGCCCTGTGACGCCGTCGACGATGGCATCCACCGCGCCGGTGGCTACTGTGGTAACAACGGGAAGTCCCGCGGCCTGAGCTTCAAGAACGGTGTTGGGGAAGCCTTCGCGGTGGGTGGGCAACACAAACAGGTTCATGGCGTGGTAATGCTGTTCGATCTGAGATGTAAATCCCACGCGATGAATCGCCGAGTCCAACTCAATGGCGTCTCTTATTTCCTGCGGGACTGGATCTCCTTCCTCATAATCTCCTACCAGTAGCAGAATCGCGTCCGGAAATTCATTGCGTATCACGTGAAACGCGGCAATCAATTCAGGAAGCCCTTTGTCACGAGTAATTCTCCCGGCAAAACCGATCACAGGCTGGTCTGGGCGGATATTCAGGTTCCGGCGAATCGATGCGGCCAACGCAGTGCGTTCGGGAGTTGGCTCGAATCGGCTGGAGTCCACGCCATTGCTGCTTCCCGATGCCAGCAGAACCGTCTTTCGGCGCGCGACCAGGCCCAGAGAAATCGCGCGCTCACGAAGGCTCGCGCTGACACAGACAACTCGATGGGCAGTGAAACATGAGACTCTCTCGGCTATCGTGAGGATGAATCTTTTGAAGCCATTCGCGGTCTCGAGGCGCAAACCGCGAAGCGTGTAGACGCGGCAGGGCACGCGTGTGATCCAGGCTGCAAGGCCCACCAGCAATCCGGCTTTTGGAGTGCCGACATTGCATATCGCCGGCCTGATGCGGCGGAGAAGACGCCAGATTGCGAAGAGGGATCGTAGATCGGAAAGCGGGGAGATTTCTCTTTGCATTGGCACGCCGAAGACAGGGTATCCCTCTTCGACGCCGATCCGATCTAATTCCCTGCCGGGACTGGATAAGAGCGCAGGTTCGAAGCCGTGTGCTTTCAGGTAGGCTAGCTGCCCGCGCATCAGAACGGTACTGATCGAGTCTGTGACTGCGTGGAGAACGCCGATGCGCTGATCGCTCATGCGCTGCCTCCGGCCACGCCTGCAATGGCTGCGACACGGGCGGCGTCACCGCGAGAGCTGCGGCTTGCATCAAGCCACGCCTGGAACATCAGGACATCGTACAAGTGATATTCCCAATTCATTTTCCCGGAGAGATGTTCGCACCACATCCTTCGGATGGGACCAGAGTTGAAGTATCCCTCCTGTTGAAGACGAGTTTCGTTCAGGAGTGACTCGGCCCAGTCGCGAAGCGGGCCGCGCAGCCATGCGGCCAGAGGGATGCCAAAACCGGACTTCGGCCGATCCACGATGGCGCGAGGCACATAACGGTAAAGCACCTGGCGAAGTATCCACTTGCCCTGACGCTGACGAATGCGCATATGCAGCGGCAGTTTCCAGGCGAACTCCGCTACGCGGTGATCCAACAGCGGAACTCTGCCTTCGAGGCTTACGGCCATGGTCGCCCGGTCAAGCTTCACCAGGATATCGTCGGGCAGATAAGCAATCGCATCCCGGTACATCATCTGTTCGGCGACGTGCTGGAGCCCGGGGTGATGGCTGTCCGCGGATATCGCCTGAGGATTTACATCATGGGAGAGAATCTCTTCTGTATCGAGCCAGTGGGATGTCATCCGCTCATAGATGCTGTGTACGTCGCAGCTTTCGATGATGGACGCGAGCTTGTGAAACTTGTATCCCGGCATCCGCTGCCGCCACCGCGCTGGAATTACCGGAGTACAGGCATGAGCGATGGAGTCCCAGCGATGCGGCGGGAGGGTCCTGAGGCTGGACGCTGCGACTTTGCGCAAAAACATCGGCGCACGGTGAAGATTGCGGCCAATCATATCGGCCCAGACGTGGCGGGTGTATCCGCCAAAGAGTTCGTCGCCGCCGTCGCCGGAGAGGCTCACCGTCACGTGTTCCCGAGCGAGTTGAGAGACCAGAAGTGTCGGAATCTGTGAGCAGTCGGCGAAAGGCTCATCGTAGATCCGAGGCAACGCCGGGATCAACGCGAGCGCGTCTTCGGAGGTTACATAGAGCTCTGTGTGTTCTGTTCCCAGATGACGAGCTATCTGTGAGGCCTCCTTTGCTTCGTCAAGTTCGCTGTCATGATTTCCGATGGAGAAGGTCTTTACGCGCGCCCGGCTTTGCGCCTGCATGAGCGACACGACTGTGGACGAATCGATGCCTCCGGAAAGAAAGGCTCCGAGAGGAACATCGGAGCGCATACGAATCCGGACAGCATCGCGCAGGATGCAGTCCAGCTGCTCTATTGCTTCCTCTTCGCTTCCCCTGAACGGATCGGCGACGCCACGATCGACAACATCGTGAAGTGACCAATACGGGCGAGGAGTTGATTCAAAATCGCGAGCAGAGATTCTCAACAGCGTTGCGGGCGGCAACTTCTTCGCGTTTTTGTAAATCGAATATGGCGAAGGGATGCAGCTGTGACGCAGGAAAAGAGCCACGGCATCCGGGTCAACTTCGCCCGAGAAGCAAGGATGGGCAAGGAGAGCTTTCAGTTCCGAGCCAAAGAAAAAATGACCGCCAGATCTCGAGTAGTAGAGCGGCTTCTCTCCAAAGCGATCGCGCCCAAGCGTCAGGCTTCTGTCGCGGCGGTCCCAAACGGCGAAAGCAAACATTCCGTTGCACCGCAGTACCGTTTGTTCGATCCCCAGCTTCTCGAAGGCAGCGAGCATGACCTCGGTGTCGGACCCTCCCCGGAATGAATGAGTATGCTCACCTATTGACAGCTCATTGCGCAGATCTTCGAAGTTATATATCTCCCCGTTGAAGACGATGAGGTAGCGGCCGCTGGATGACTCCATGGGTTGATGACCGGCCGGCGAGAGATCGAGGATCGAAAGCCGGGTCATGCTGAGGGCAACGCCAGCTTCCGCGTCTGCCCAAACCCCTGCATCGTTAGGTCCTCTGTGACGCAGAGTATCGGCCATGCGCATCGCGATGCGTTCGAGATCGCGCGCTGATGTCGCATAACTCAGATCAAGGAAGCCGCTGATGCCGCACACGTTGCTTCAGCTCCTGGTTTTAGGTTCCGGTCGGAACACGATACGATCTTGCCGCTCCGGGAGAAGAGACCAGCCATGCTTTCTTCCCAAACCCCCGCAGGATCTCCTGAGCTTCGGGCTTTCGCCTTGCGCATAGAAGCATGAGGAAAAGAGGCGTAAGCATGATGCGCTGGCGAAGCAAGATCCCGAAATTGCTGATCGACGCACTGAACGTAATCAGGAAAACAGCAGAGTACATCAAGAGGAAGGCCGTAAACGGGTCCCGCCAATTATGAAGTGTGGACCAGATTTGCCGCCGTCGAGACCAGCAAAGAAGCAGCAAACCAGCCGACTCAGCCGCGGGTGCAAGCCCCATCGCGTTATTTATCTCCCACGGAAATGGGCGAAACATCAGGAACGGGGATGCGGCGATGCGAATTGGCAGTGATGTTCCTTCATTAAATGCCGATCCTCCAACCTGGCTGGTCCTGGTGATAGCATCCGCTTCCTGAAGAACGCTCGTTGTCGTTTCCTTATCTAAGTCGAGCAGGTTGCCAGCCTGATTTATGAGGAGGTAGGTGCAGCCAGCCAGCACCGGAATGAGAACAATTCTGGCGGCCTTACTGGTACCGCGACCCGCTGACTTCCCAACAACATAAGGGAATGTCATGGCAATTGCGAGCATTGAGGCTACGTGAGCGCGTACCAGCAAAGTACCGAGGAGTCCAATCGCACAAATGAGAGCGCTTCTGGCGGCAGGCCTTTGTGTCAACCGGGCAAATCCAAGAGAAGTGAGCGCGATGAAGTATTGGATAAGAGCATCTTTCCCAGCAAAGCTGGACCAGAACAGCAAAGAAGGCAATAGCATGACCAGGAGTCCAAAGAGCCATCGATCGCCGTTCGGGAATGCGATCGTAAAGGCGCGGTAGAAGAGATAGGCTCCTGCGAGAGAGACCAGCGCAAATGCGATGAATGCCGTAGGAAGTGAATCACCGATCAACAGCGCTACGATTCCGCAGAGGTTGTTAATCAGATTTGTGCTCCAATAAGGCGGCTGGAAGGCAGACCAGCCAACAATCTGAAATCGTTCCGCCAGCTGCAGCCCGACCGTCCAGTAATGGAATGCGTCCGCTATTCCTCCATAAACAACCATTCCCACCCAGAGAAACAGACTGGACGCAGCTATATGCGCCAAAAGGCCCACCATCAACAGGCGTCGAAGATAGGAATCACCCTGAGTAAAGTGAGTGATGGCAAGCCCGGCAACGATGCCCAGAAGAGGGACGAAAACAAAAGACCAAGTAAAGGAATACTCTTGTCTATTCGTGAATAAGAGAATCGCCAGCCAGAAGGGGCTAGTGATCATCGAAACGGCCATTACCAGCTTGATAATCTGCAGATAGCGGGTGACGTTCCGCGGCGGGGCCATTCTGATCCGGTCATGGATGGCTCTCGTGACGGGAATGCCCATTTGCCCTCAATCATTTCGCTGATGCTGGCGCCGAACTGTCCCCAAGTCTAGCATGTAGATGAATGGAGTCCCCCGAACGAAAACAGATGGCCCACACTGTCGCTAACGCCATCGCGAGGAATGACCGTTGCGCGTCGCCCACGTTATTGACTCCCTGAACTGCGGCGGGGCCGAGGTCATGTTGACGGCGATGGCTCCGCGGTTTCAGAGCCGGGGAATTACGTGTGATGTTGTGGTTCTGTTGAGAAGACCCAGCCCGCTCGAGGGCTCTCTGCTGAGCGACGGTGTTCATTTGCGCTTTACTGGGGTGAAGAAACTTTACTCGCCGCGCCAGATCCCTGTCCTGGCCGAGCTCTTTCGGGAGTATGACCTTGTTCATGTGCATCTCTTCCCGGCACAACTCTGGACTGTCCTGGCAGCGAAACGGCTGGGATCCGGCATCCCCCTGGTTACCACCGAACACAACACCTGGAATGCACGCCGTAGGTGGTGGCTGCGGCCTCTCGATCGCTGGATGTACCCGCACTACAAGCGCATCGCCTGCATCAGCGACGCGACAGCGGAACACCTGCTCCGATGGTGCCCTGGTATAGGGGAAAAGATTGCTGTGATCCCGAACGGCATACCTCTGGAGACGTTCGAGAGAGCGCAGCCTGCTTTGCTGGATGATATGCCACGAAACGTGACCAGGCTGGTTTTCGTAGGAAGGTTCGAGGCCCAGAAGGATCATGTGACTCTTCTGAAAGCTCTTCCTTCCGTGCCGGATGCTCACCTTTTTCTCGTGGGAGATGGTCCCCTGCGTTCGAGGATTGAGCAACTGGCTGGGTCGCTCGGGATTCGTGACAGAGTCACTTTTCTAGGCTGGCGGAGCGACGTGGCGGCGATTTTGAAGGCATCGGATATTTATGTTCATTCCACCAACTCCGACGGCTTCGGCATTGCTGCGTGCGAGGCAATGGCGGCCGGGCTGCCGGTACTGGCGAGCGATGTTCCCGGCCTGGCGGAACTGGTTCGGGGCGCGGGCATTCTTTTTCCGGTCGGCGATGACCGAGCGCTGTCTGACGGGATCACTTCCCTGATCAAATCTCCCGAGCGGCGACAGGAGGTGGGCCGGGCCTGTCAGGAACGGGCGCGCCAGTTCAGTATTGAAAATACCGTTGACAGATGCATCGCGATGTACGAAGGAGTGCTGGAGATAAATGGGCACAGATAACGGCAGCGGACCATGAACAATCGCGATCATGAGGTGGTCAAGGCATTCGGAGAAGAATGGAAGAAGTTTGACCATGCCGACCGCGATAGTTCCGATCTGCAGTCTCTCTTTCAGTCATACTTTTCAATATTTCCGTGGCAGGATCTTCCGCCGAACGCAGAGGGTTTCGATCTCGGATGCGGTACGGGCCGCTGGGCTCGCTTTGTTGCGCCGAGAGTGCGGCTGCTTCACTGCATCGACCCAAGTGCTGCAGCGCTGGAAACCGCGCGGCGAAACCTGACCACCTACTCCAACTGCCGCTTTCACTGCGCCTCTGTCGACGCGATGCCCATTGCAGATGGATCTGCTGACTTTGGTTACTCCCTCGGTGTACTGCATCATGTGCCCGACACTCAACTCGGGATCACAGAGTGTGCGCGCAAGCTTAAGCCGGGAGCGCCGTTCCTGATCTACCTGTATTACGCGTTTGACAATCGCCCCGTGTGGTTTCGAGTTATCTGGCGGTTCTCCGATATTGGCCGAAGCGTTATCAGCAACTTGCCGTTTGCCATTCGATCGCCGCTTTGCGATCTGCTTGCGGCGTTTATCTATTGGCCGCTTGCGCGCATCTCGGGCTGGCTTGAAGGAATGGGCCGGAACGTCGATCATTTCCCATTGTCGTCCTACCGAAGCCGGAGCTTCTACACAATGCGCACAGACGCGCTCGATCGCTTTGGCACGCGGATTGAGAAGCGCTTCACTCGCGAACAGATACGGCAGATGATGGCGGCAGCCGGTTTTGAGCGCATCGCTTTGAGCGAATCGCCTTGCTGGTGCGCGATTGGCTATCGTAAGCCAGAAGTAAGCTGAATTGCGGTCATCTTTTGTTCCGGGTGGTGACCGAATAGATTGCGCGGGCGTTCAGATCTCCGATGACAATTGTCCAGCGGGGGCGTTACACTCCCACTCTCGCATAGGCAATTGCCTGAAGGGAGCAATCCTGGCGCTGCTACAAGCCAAACACAGTCTTATCGAGAACTTGCCGACAGACTTCTCACGGCCAGTAAGCCGGATGGGTCGATGGATCGATTATGTGCTGATATGGGGGATCTGTTTCCTTCTCGGATTCGGGCCACTAGCCTTCGGCGCTGTTCAGCCGTGGAGCATCTGCGTTCTGGAAGTTGCAGTGTCGATTCTGGTTATGATCTGGGCCGCGCGGGAAGTGGCGGACGGCGGCTTTCATGCCGTCCTCAATCCGCTGTATATCCCGATAACACTTTTTGCCGGCGTTGTGCTGGCACAGATCTTGTTTCATCTGACAGCCTACTGGTACGCAACCTGGACCGAGGGTCTGTTATGGGCCAGCTATGCGGGACTTTTTTTTCTTGTAACCCAGGTGTCGCCGAAACAACAGTGGATCTCGGTGTTCGGATTTTTTTGCGTCGGGTATGGCTTCCTGCTCTCGCTTTTCGCGATCATCCAGCAATTCACTTCGAACGGAAAGATTTATTGGGTCGTCACGAATCGCTACGGCGGCTGGATTTATGGGCCTTATGTGAACCATGCACATTATGCCGGCCTGATGGAAATGCTCGTGCCATTTCCGATTATTCTTGCCATCGTCAGTCGAGTCGCAACACCGATCAGGGTCTTCTTCTTCTTTGCCTCGGTGGTTACGTGCAGCACGATTTTTTTGTCTCAATCGCTTGGCGGCATGATCGCGTTTGCGATCGAACTGGCGGTTCTGTCGCTAATACTGTTACGCAAAAGACGCTCTACTTACAGAGAGATCCTGCTGGTCGGCGTTCTCTGCGCCGCACTCGTCGCATGGCTGGCCTGGTTGCGTCCTCCGGGGCTGGTGGAAAGGCTTGCGCGCCTGCTCAATCCAATCGCCGACGCGGGCACTACCGGCCGTGTCGCAATCGTGAAAGACAGTTTTAGAATGCTCCGCGAGCGCCCGCTCCTGGGATGGGGCCTTGGGACCTTTCCCGTTGTTTACCCCTCATTCAGAAGCTTCTATACGAATCTATGGGTCAACGAGGCCCACAACGACTTTGTTCAAACGCTCGTTGAGACTGGTATAGTTGGTTTTGCCATTGCGGTCGCGTTTCTCACGCTGCTGTTCCGCGAAAGCCTTCGCAATCTCGAGCATTGGCGCAGCGACACGAGGTCGAGCCTAGCGTTGGCCGCCTTCATCGGCTGCATCGGTCTGCTGGTTCACGGACTCGTAGACTTCAACCTGCAGATACCCGCCAACGCTGCTTTCTTCTTCGCTTTGTCGGCTGTGGCAACCGGTCGCGTCAACAAACCAGACTCCATTCGCAAGGCCGGAAGCACTCGAGGACAGAGATGGACGAAGGAAGACTGATCGAGGAACCCTCCGAACTCGCGCGCCAGGAGTCGCTCAGACTGGCGAGCCTCCAGGAGGCGTACGGATCTCCTGCCAGAGAACGCTCGCTCAGCGATTACTGGCGAATCCTGCAAAAACGCAAATGGATTGTGATCGTATCGGTTGTCGTTGTCGTCGTTGTTGCAGGCGTGATCAGTTTGCGCGCCATCCCGATTTATCAGGCGGAAACCAGGATTCTTATCTCTCCGCCGGCGTCCAGCCCGCTCAGCTTCAAGGACAACGGCACGTCGCAGGCAACGGACGATCAGCAACGGGATATTGACACCAAGGTCAAAATCCTGCAATCAGACTCGATGGCTGAAATGGTGGTCAACCGTTTGAACCTTGAAGCACATCCTGAATTCGCGGGCAAGGCTCAACCGCAGAGCAGCGGAGGCATCATTATTTCCGAGTCTCCAAGCCAGGAGAGTTCGCGTCAGCAACAACTTATTCGCAAAATCCAGGGAAGCCTGAAGGTGCAGCAGGTCCCCGACACGTCTCTCGTTGAAATTCAATACTCGGACCCGAGCCCCTCGCTCGCGGCGGATGTCGCAAACGCCATCGCGGCCACGTTCATCGAGCAGAACATCAAATCGCGATACGACAGTACGATGCAGGCCGCCGACTGGCTTTCAAAACAACTGGCCGATCTGAAGATAACCATGGAGTCCTCGCAGGCCAAGCTTGTTCGGTACCAGAAAGACCACAACATCATCGGCACAGATGACAAACAGAATCTGACTACCGACAAACTTGACGAACTGAACAAGGAGCTGACTGCCGCCCAGGCAGATCGCATCCAGAAAGAGTCGCTCTACGAGGTTGCGACCACCAATAACCCCGACGCACTGAGCGCGGTACTTCAGGATCCCATCCTTACGTCGCTGCGGCAGCGGCAAACCGAGTTGCAGACTCAATATGCGCTCCTATCCACCGAGTTCGGACCGGCCTATCCGAAGGTACTCGAGATTAAGAATCAACTCGATCAGATAGAACGGAGTTACCAGGAACAGGTTCAGAACAGCGTTAGCCGAATCAAGAACGACTACCGGACCGCTTTGAGTCGTGAACGTATGCTGCAAGAGGCCCTGGCGGAACAAACACGTGTGGCAGACCAGCTTAGTGAGAATGCGATCGAATATAAGCTCCTCAAGCAAGAGGCAGACTCAAACCGGCAGCTCTATGATGGCCTCCTGGCGCAACTAAAGCAGGCTAGTCTGGCGGCAGGTCTGGATTCGAGCAACATTCGAGTAGTAGACAAGGCGCGGGTGCCGCTACACCCGACCTCGCCAAATATCCCAAGAAATCTTGAGTTCGCCTTGCTCATCGGGCTGGTGGGTGGCGTTGCGATTGCACTTGGCCTAGAAGCGCTTGACACTACGGTGCGAACACCAGACCAGGCGGAAAGTATCTCCGGGCTCCCCACGCTCGGGGTCATTCCGCTGCAATCGGCGTTCGAGAGCGCGATCACAGGTTCGGCAAGGGCTCATCGGCTCAAAAAAGTTCCCGGCAATACCATGGGGCCGCGCCCGCTCATCAGCTTTCTCGAACCGCAGTCAGAAATCGCCGAGGCTTATCGTGCCTTGCGCACGTCAATTCTTTTGTCGAGCGTCTCTCATCCTCCCAAATCGATCCTGGTAACGAGCTCCGTACCTAAGGATGGAAAGACAATGACCTGTCTCAATATCGCTATTGTCCTGGCCCAACAGGGAAAGCGGGTCCTGCTGCTCGATGCAGATATGCGCCGGCCGAATATTCATAAGGCGTTTGGCTTAAGCGCGCATGTAGGGCTCTCGAATATTTTGACCGGCGGTGCAACCGAGAAAGAGGCAATTCAACTCACGATGCAGCCCAACTTGTTTGTCATGCCGGCAGGGCCTGTACCGCCGCATCCTGCAGAGCTGCTCAGTTCCTCCTTAATGCACGATCTACTAGAAAAATGGCGCGAGGAGTACGATCATGTAATTCTCGATTCGCCTCCGGTCATTTCTGTAACTGACCCGGTTCTTCTTTCTGTTCAAGCCGATGCTGTTATCCTCATCGTTCGCTCCGGACAGACTACCGCCGCGCATGTGCGCCGCACCCGCAATCTGCTTCAAAGCGTAAAGGCATCTCTTCTCGGCGTCGTAGTCAATGCGGCCGACCTTACCTCACCGGACTACCACTATTACTACTATGGTTCCAATCACTATTACACACGGAATGGCAGGAACGACGCTCCGCCACCGCCCGATAACATCCAGGCGGTAGAGGAGGTCTCTCCCCTTCGGGAGGACACGAGTCAACGCACACAGTCACGGTCGACTCGTTAAAGATGACTTCTCTTGTCATGCGATCGATATCGAGACGGGGACAGCCAAAGCGGTTCGTCCTGTTTCTGCTCTTGGCGATGCTTGTTACTATCTATGGCTCATTCGTGATTACGACCTATCGCGCCCAGCGCCTGGGTGATCGCGCGGATCTGTCTTCACTTATGAAGGCCGCTTCCCTCGCTCCGCAGGACGCTACCTATCACGACCTGCTTTGCCGAAACATGATTTATGCTTCCCAGGACCCCGCGCAGGCTGTTAAGGAGTGTGTCGAAGCGTCACGCCTGAATTCTTATAGTTCATCAATCTGGCTGGACCTCGCACAGGCATATTATTCCGCCGGGAACATAGCCCCAATTGATGCCGCGGTTCACAAGGCGCTCTCGGTTGATCCCACCACGCCGGACACGGCATGGAGCGCAGCCAACTTCTACCTGATCCAGGGCAATACCGCGGAGGCGTTAAGACTGTTTGCAATTGTGCTGCGCGAGGATACGTCCCTTGCTCCTGCGGCGTTGAGCGTATGCTGGCACTCTTTCCATGATGTAAAACGCATTCAAAGCATTCTTCCGCCAAAGCCGGAAGCCTATCTGGCCTTCATCAATATCCTGTCATCGACGGGCGATCTGGATCATGCATCTCAGGTTTGGTCGCTCCTGATGCAGTTGAAGGTTCCCTTCGATTTCCATGAAGGCTTACCCTATATCGATGCTCTGCTCCACACCGGCGCGGTGGGGCAGGCGCATGCCGCGTGGGACCAGCTATCGTCCGTATCCACCCTCCTGCATGCTTACTCAGAACCGAACAATCTCATCACCGACCCATCCTTTTCTCAGGACATTCTTAATTCCGGCTTTGACTGGCGTTATATTCCTCGGCCTCAGATCACTGTGTCCCTGGATAAATCAGAATTCCATACGGGAAACCGCTCCCTAAAAATCCTCTACGCCGATAACGGAGGCGACGCGGGCATCGTGCAATACATTCCTGTCGAGCCTAAGAGCCGGTATCGCCTTTCGGCCTGGGTGAAGAGCAATGATCTCGAAACAGCAAACGGTCCGGCATTGGCTCTCCAGGATGGTTCTGGAAGCACTGTCTACGGCTCGACGGACGAGACATCCGGCACCACCGCATGGCATCAAGTGCATGCCGATATAGAGACGGGGCCGGAGACACAGTTGCTCATTCTCTCTATCCTGCGCCGGCCTGAAGAGACCCAGATACATGGCACTTTCTGGGTAGACGACCTTAAGGTGGAGCTTCTTAGTGGCACAGAGTAATAGCATAGCGATCAGATTACCCGTCCTATGGATCGCGTTAAGTTTGAGTACGCTTGCTCACTTGTCATTTGTGATGCTCGATACAGAGCACTACGCGGTCGATAGTTCAACTTATCTGATCCCCGCGGACAATCTTCTGCATGGATTGGGTTTTGTCAACGCGGCGCATCAACCTGAATTGCGCCGCACGCCTGGCTATCCGTTGCTTCTTTCTATCTTCCGAGCCGCCCCCCTCAGAGTCGAGTATCTGATTGTCCTACAACACCTGCTATGCGTGCTGCTGACTGTGACTGTGGCAGCATTTGCCCTGCGAGTAAGTGGCAGCGCCCTGGTTGCGCTGACCGCCACAATCGTTTTGTCTCTCGACTTAGCCACGCTGCGGATCGCGAATCTACTTATGACCGAGACTCTATCTACTGTGCTGATCGCCCTGGCAGCGTGGAGTCTATATCGCGCGATTCTTAGTCCCGCAAAACGGATGGCTGCGAGCCTTCTCGCCGGTTTTCTGTGTGGATGCGCGACACTTGTTCGTCCCGCCTGCCTCCTCTACTTCGTACCGCTGTCGCTTTGTCTCTTTCTGGCATACAGAGGGAGGGCTGTGAGGCCTGTGCTGGCACTTCTCATCTCCTTTGCGCTTCTTCCCTTTTTGTGGGCTGCCAGGAATTTCGTGCAGGGACAGTACTTTGGCCTGAGCACAATCGGCGCTGAGGATCTTCTGTACTACCGTGCAGCGGGAGCGTTGGCCATTCGGCAGCCGGGAGTTTATCTACAAAATACTGTTCAGATCAGAGATCGATTGATCGATCAGACCTGCGGCGATCTCGAGCGCGAATACGGGCGCGACTGCTCGCAGATAACGGAACCGCAGAGAGCTGCCTATGCCTCCCACAAGGGGATCGAAATCATTGAGAAATATCCCTTCAGCTATGCAAGATCGATGTTTCGCTCCCTCTGCTATATCGTCTTCGGCGGCGGGGCGGAGGCACTGACACGATTGACCGGCCTCAGCCCACGGACAGCTGAGCTTCTGGTGCTGCTCCTGACCGTTCCCGAAGCAGGTCTGGTTGTCGTGGGATGCTGGTACTGGCATCGGATAGACCCGAGGCTTTTCTATCTTCTCATTCTTACTGTTGCTTACTTCCTGCTGATTTCAGCTGGAGCGGAAGGCTACTCACGATTCAGAGTGCCCGCAATGCCAATGTATGCGCTGTTAGCTGGAGGAGGCGCTGCGGAGATTGTAATGCGGGTACAAAGAGTACGAGCGTCGCGGTCACTTGGTTCGACACCGATAGCGACTCAATCACGATGAGGCAATCTCACCGAACACCGCGCACGATGCGGCCCTTTAGATACTGGAATGCTGTCGGGTGCGACCACAGTCTCGACTGATTAGTGGAGAGGGGGAGTATTTCCAGGTTACCGTTTAACACATTCTGAACTACCACCTTCAGCAACGGAATTGCATTCGCGATCTGCAATAGAGGGTAAGTGGCAAAATTGTCCTCATCCGCGGGACGGATGAATGCCTGGGCAACGATGGCTCCTGTATCGATCCCCTTGTCGATCTTGTGGATGGTTACGCCGAAATGGTCGGGGTCGCCGGAGAGCAGCGCCCAGTATCCCCCATGGACACCTCGATAGAGGGGCGTGATGCCAACATGCGTGTTGAGGAATACTCCATCGATCGCGTTGAACACTGTTTCATCAATCACGCGGGCGCCGTTTACGGCCACGACCCGGGGAGACAGTTTTTTTAATAGAGTTATCGTTTCAGGATCATTGACTGATCGGACGTCGGTCACGCGCTCGGCCGGTATGGGGGCTTCGTCCAGCCCAAATTGCCGCAGGATTTCACTTCTGCGTCGGGCCGACTCCCGCTGCAACCACGGGACAAGGCATTTCGCGAAGATAATCTGTCCAGCCAGTGTGCGCCAGCCCAATTTCTTCAGCCTGCGTTTAAGAAAGGTCGATCTAGGGACTTTGGCTTCGCGGATGACTGCTTCAATTCGAAATTCCTTGGCCATCGCATGATAAATAATTCGTGAGAGATCGCTGTGATCAAGCAGCAGAACTATGCCACCCAATGCGGTTTCTCCGCGCGCATGACGCTCTCCGCGACTTCGGCCATCGAGAGCGAGGGCCATCCGAACTCGTGGCTTAGTTTCCGATAGTGTTCCGCGATGCGGGTTAGAAAGACCATGTTCTCTTCGAGGTGAACACCAAAATTATGCGGGTGCCACCAGAGATGATAGCTCCGGTTGCTTTGCGCAGCCGCAGTCATCGACCTGCAGATCCGCTCGAAACGCATGTGTTCAAGTCCTTTGAGCAGGGGATGCCAAGGGCGCAGGAATCTTGATCCAGGCACATTTACGATTTGGCATTCCTCGTTAATCCTGGGTGTAAAGCAGCCGTCGCCATTGAGTGCGAGATATGAATCGCTGAATCTGCTGGCCCTGGCGATGACACCGCTTCCTCTATTGATCCTTGAATCCGGCTGCGAGCCGCGATAAGCGATTAGTCCCTCTTCCGCACAAACGCGCAGATGCCGCCGCGATATCTGATTGCGCGGGAAAACGATGCTTTTGAGCTTAACGCTATACTGCCGGGCGATGGACTTCGCGCTCCTGAGGTCTTCACGAAAAGCTTCAAGGCTCGGCCCATTGGCCTGCGTATAGAAATGAGAGAAGGTGTGGGTGCCGATTTCCTGCCCTTCATACGTAAGTATCTTCTTGAGCAGTCCTGGAGCGAAGTGAAAAGGATCTTCTTCTTCATTCCTGCCTAACTTGGACAAAGCTGCGTAAGGATCCAGATTGGTCTTGCTGTATTGAGGTAGTTCACCGGGCAAGCCGGCTTTCAGGTTATCGAGGCTGTCGAAGAACAAAAATCCCACCGTGGCCCAGGTAGCGTGAATGCCATATTTCTCGAACAGCGAGAGGATGGCGGGAACGGCTTCGCGAGCTCCTAGCAGGTTGTCGCGATATTGGTCAACGGTGCGATGGTCACGCACACCCCAGTGCAGCTCGAAGTCGAGACTGATGACGAAGCCTCCGGGATTGCGCGCTGCACTCGCTTCCATGCTCGTCATGATTTCACAAAAACCTTCGACGATTCATGCATCGAATTGCTGAATGACCGACAAGTATTGCGATACGACGCTTTGAACCGTGAACTGCCGCAGGTGTGAGGAACAATCACTGTGCCTTGGGCTGCCCAAAGCAGCCAGCAAGGCCTGCGCCATGGCCTCATGATCGCCCACGGGTAAGAGGGCGCCAAATCGTCCATCGCCAAGTATCTCCGCTGGGCCGTGCGTGCAGTTTGTCGAGACAACCGGAATATTGAGCGCAAGAGCTTCGACGAGTGCCACACCAAATCCTTCCCACTGCGACGAAGACGCGAATACGGCAGTGCGATTCATGAAGCGATAAGGGTTCTGCTCGAGGCCCGGAAGATCTACGTCTTTCTCAAGGCCGGCATCGCGGACGACTTGCTCAATGTGATTTCTATCCTGCCCTTCGCCCAGAATCAGAAGATGTGCGAGGCGCTGGTTCCGAACCAGGCGGAACGCGCGGACCAGCATGGGGAAGTCCTTCTGTTTCTCGAGCCTTCCAACGGCGAGTATCACCGGGGGCTGCCCGGATTGAAACCAGGGATGATCGACGACCGCTGCTGCCGAAGAATAAAGCGCGTCTGTGATGACGGGGTTATATATGACGCGAAACCTTTCGCGTGGGATGCGTGTCTGCACGGAAAGATCGTCTGCCACGCCGGCTGAGACCGCTACGATGGCATCAGCTGCGTTGAGTGTCCAGCGGCTCCATCGCGGCATCAAGCGATATTTGAGGCCGGATGTGTTGGCGACGATGCGCGACATCGTGTTGTGTTCCGTTGCCACGATCTTTGTTTTTTCGCGCTCAATTGTGCGCGCAGCCAGAGCCGCAGCGCTGGAGTGAGTCATGGCAGCGATCATTGTGTGCGGCTTTCTCGTCTTAAGGTACTTCGCGATCCGAGGCACGCTTCTCATCATGCGGTTCGAGTCGAGGTTAAATACGGCGACGCTCTTGTCGAGCGCCGATGCCATCTCTCCGGCGGCATTGCCGACCACAAGATCAACCTCGATTCCGGCCTGGCGGAAACCATTCGCCAGGTTCACGAAGACGCGTTCGACTCCGCCGACTTCCAAAGTAGGAACCAATAGCGCGATTCTCATCTCGTCTCTGCTTGAAGCGTGACGGCTTGAGTTTCTAGATTTGACCAACAGTGAGTGGTGCTCAAAATGAAAGAGTACGATAGGTATTCGCTATCGATAGTGATGGGTAGAGGCTCAAAGAGCAACGCGAAAATTGGAGAGATACCGGAGACGCCGAGATTGCCATGTCGACTGACAGGACGCAGCGCGGAGAAGTCGAAGATAGAATTCTGCGACCGGTAATGCCGGAACTGGACACCGTCCGCGGAATCGCGATCCTGATGGTTTTCCTCTATCACGGCTTCGAGGATTTCGCTCCCGCTGGTTCGCATGTTCCGCCTTGGGAACGCTTGTTCCTGTCGGGGGTTAACTTAGGATGGACGGGAGTTAACCTCTTCTTTGTTCTTTCAGGCTTCCTGATCACTGGCATTCTGCTGGACAGCGCAAACAGACAACAATATTACTCTCGATTCTACTTTCGCCGCGCGTTGCGGATCCTGCCTGCCTACTATCTTCTGATTGGTGTACTTGTGTTGCTGGGAAAACTCAGCTTTGTTCAGCACCGCGTGTCGTTGGCCTTTGCGGGATTGAGCATTATCTATCTTTCCAACATCACTCCTCTGCTGGGCGTGCCACGAGATTATTCACCTCTCTGGTCGCTGGCGGTGGAAGAACATTTTTATCTCTTGTGGCCTGCGGCCGTCAGGACGCTGAAGAGGAGCGGTCTGGTGGCGGTGGCCGTCGCGATCTGTATCTGTGAGCCGTTTCTGCGCGCTTTCGCGGTTGCCAGGGGCGGGCTGTGGTGGGGGCCTTATACCTGGCTGTCGGCTGATGGCCTGGCTCTCGGCTCTCTGTTAGCCATTTTTGCCCGCACGCGGAGAGGATCGAGGATCAATGTGCTGAAATTGGCGGGTTGGAGCGCTTTCATTGGGATTTCCGCGCTGATTGGGAGCGTGGCTGTCCCGAGATTCATGGCGATTAGCCTGCGCGCGACATGCGTGAACTACGGGTCGCTGAGCTTTCTTGCTGCTGTGCTGTGGTTTGGGACGGGACCGTACCGGAGATTCGTGAATGTGCGGATTTTGTCCTTCTATGGATTTATCAGCTACGGCCTGTATCTGATTCACGTGTTTATCTTTCATCTGTACAACGATGTGGCCGCACGATTCGCGCCAGCTCTAAGGGTTGGGGAAAGCTTTGGAGTGTGCGTCCTGCGGCTTGGGATGGCACTCGTGGTCGCGACGGCTGTCGCTTATCTGTCACGAACTACCTATGAAGAGTTCTTTCTCAAGAAGAAGAATAAACTCGATGCGAAAAGAGAAAGGTCCGAGCCGGAACGATGCGCCGAACCATTGCTGCCGACATAGATGATGCCCGGATCTCCAGCCTTTCAGGTTCTGAGACTGAAGGACTTGGAGGTCTGAATGAACGCGACACCCGCAACCAGGTACGCCCAGACAAAAACGCGGTCATCGAAATTGGGAAAGATCAAAAGGCGTATGACGATGTAAATACCTATCACAGGAAACAATTGGCGGAAGAATGAGTCTTCAGGAAGCCGCCGCCAGACCGCAACTGCGACCAGAATCCAGATCGTCATGAACGTGTACGGAATTGCCCTCAAGCCGGCGAGCGCATGCAGGTATCCGGCAAACGTAATTGGGGCGGGATGAGTGACGGGCGTGACCTCCGGCTTAATGAACGAATGCTGCATAAGGACGCGCCATCCGTAAAGGCCGACGGTCCAGTTGATGATTGCGGAAACAGCAACGGCGAGGACCGCGCACAATGCTCCTAGTGTGAGGCGAAGGCGCTTTGTCCAGATCATGCCCGCCAATAGGATGAGCACGAGCACGACGTTGTCGGATCTGACGAAGACGCTGGCGATCAGCAGGCTTGCGGTCAGGAAGTCTCTATTTTTGGCGAGTGCAAGCAATGCCAGGACGATCACCGTCGTCGATAAGGGATCTCCGGTTACCATCCGCCCCATGTTCAGTATGGGCGGCGTAAGCAACAACAGTGCGCATAAGAGGGCGTCGTGTGTCCAGGCAAGGACCATGAGGCCGACGAGAAAGAGGCAACAGGCCGAAATCAGACGCAGGCTTACAAGAATCGGCAAACCGGCGCGCCAGAGCGCGTATCCGGCCGCAACGTATCCCAACTTTACTCGAGATAAGCCCAGTTGCTCGGCAAAATGGTACGGATTGGCGTACACGTCTGCGAAGTAAGGCTCGGCGGCAACGCTCTCAAAATGGAAAGGCGAGGGTTCAGCGTCGAATTCGGCGCGGGCGATGCGGTGGAGGGTGAGTGGATCGGAATATCGCAGGGAGGCGACCGCTCCCGCATACAAGTAGCGGTCGTAGGTAGGTAATGGCCGGAGGTAGGCCACCGTGGCCAAAGCGAAGCAGAATGCGGCGTACAGGGTAAAGGTAAGACCGGAACAGCCGAACCATCTCCTGATTGGATGGGGGCGATCCCGGGGTACAGACTGCGGGGGATTGGCCTGTGTCAACATTTGCGTCTCTGAGGGGGGATGCCAGATCCAGGCATTCTACTTCCCGAATTCTGGCTCGAGCTAATCGAACTGCGATTGATATTCACGGTATGGCGCGGGGTGTGCCTCACAATCTCGGCCACGAGCGTTCGCGAGTCTACTCTGACTTCGGCTTCGTTGCCACCGCGATCAGACTGAGACCGCCCCAGGGCAGAATGCCATCGAGGCGGCGCAGAATCGGCATTGTCATCTGCAACACCTTCAACTGCACGTGGGAGAATGTCTTTTTCCGCAGGACCTTTCCGTTGAACCACCAGCCGGGAACCGAGAAGCGATTGAAGTCGAAGATTTGCTCGACGCGAAAGCCTGCTTTCTCGAAGCCCTCCTGCAATGACTTTCTGGTATATCGCTCGCGATGGTCGAGGGCCTGATCGAGTGATCCGTAAAGCTCTGGATGCTGCGGAACGAGGATCACCGCCCGGCCGCCCGGCATCAATGACGACCAGACGTTGCCAAGGGTCATCTGCTCGTTAGGCACGTGTTCCAGTACGTTGATCATGAGCACGGTATCGAATTGCTCCTCGAGACCTGCAAAATCGCTGGGTACTCCGGCGTCGATGTGCCGCACGCGAAGGTAGGGTTTGCCGATGGAGTAGGAGCGCAGGTAAGAGATGTATGACGGATTGACGTCGGAAGCGAGATAGAACTCGCGCGGAATGAATTGACCGGTAAGCGTGCCGATCCCTGCGCCGATTTCCAACACTCTGTCTCCCACATATGGGGCAAGTGTCCGCCCCATCCACAGATTGAAGCGCGGCGCTTTTTCAAGGCTGGCCAGGATCTGCGAGCCGTAATGATCCTCCTTGTAGAGATCGTTTTCCAGCTGGCTCTGAAAGGCTTCCATAGATTCGCTCTCTGAAACAATTCTCCTCGGACAATCTCTTCTAATTGGCAATGGCCATTGGAGACTCTTCCGATTGCTCTGGAGAATAGTCAATGGGAAGTCCACAAAGCAATTCCTGGATCACAGCATCCGGTTCCCGGGCGCGAGCGGCGGATTCCAGCTGTGCGAGCAACTGCGAGAAGTCCGCAGGCACCGCTGTAGCCCTCACCTGAAAGACGTCGCGGAATGGTGTCGCTGCAACCAGCGAGTCCTCCTTCCACAGTTTCTCGTGCAATTTCTCCCCGGGGCGCGTGCCCACCACTTTGATTTCGATGTCCTTGCCGGGAGTGAGGCCCGCGAGCCGTATGATGTCCCTGGCGAAATCGATGATCTTTACCGGATCTCCCATGTCCAGGAGGTAGACGTCTCCCCGCGACGCAAGCGTAGCAGCTTGCAGGACGAGCCGCACCGCCTGCGGAATCGTCATGAAGTAGCGGGTCATCTGCTCGTGCGTGATAGTGACAGGGCCTCCTGCGGCAATCTGACGGAGAAAGATGGGGACGACGCTGCCCCTGCTACCCAGAACATTTCCGAATCGCACGCAGGCAAAGTGCGTCTTGTGACCTTTGCGATTACACTCGTCGGCGCGCTGTTGTATGAGCAATTCCGCCGTCCGCTTGGTTGCTCCCATCACACTAGATGGATTCACCGCTTTGTCCGTGGAGATCATAACCAGTCGTTCGCAGACGAATTCCATCGCAGCGTCCGCGAGCTCACGCGTCCCGGAAACATTGTTAAGCACCGCTTCACAGGCGTTCTTCTCCATCACCGGGACATGCTTGTAAGCGGCAGCGTGGAGCACTATTTGCGGTTCGTACAGACAAAAAATCCGGTGAAGCATTTCGTGATCGCGAATACTGCCCACGAGGGGGACTATCTCTTTGTCATCCCGGCTTCCCACTTCGTTCACCAACTCGAAGACCGAATTCTCGTCCTGATCGAGCACCACGACGCGATCGACATTCAATCCCGACACCTGGCGGGCGATCTCCGACCCGATTGATCCTCCCGCGCCTGTGATTAAGACGGTACGCCCTTTGAAGCAGTTCACGACCGAGGGATGCACCTCACTCACGGTCTCGGCCAGTCCCTGAGTCAGTTGATCGACGGAAACGGATCGGTTCACTCTCACCTTTCCACCCATCAATTCGCTGCCTGATGGCAATATGCGAACCTGAACGTCGAGATTGGTCGCGTCGCGAATCACGTGTGCGGCGCACTTCAAATCCGCGCCCGAGAGAACGACGACCTCGATGCGGTGCCGCACCAGAAGGCTGACCAGCGATTCCGGAGTGCCGAGCACCGGTCTGCCTGCGACATTTGCCCCGGCGAGACGCTCATCTTCGCTGACGAGACCTATCACGTGAGCTTCCTTACAGCCGTGGAGATGGTGCACCGCAGTCGCCAGCGTCTTCTCCGCTCCAACGATAAGGGCGCGTGGCCTGTCGGCAGGACGAAAGGCAGCTTCGTATGCCAGGCGCCGCGTCAGCCGCACCGCGGAAGCAAGAATCAAGAAGCTGCTGAACTCGAGGATCAGCACACTGTAAGGGACGATCGGAACACCTGGGATGCACCAGCGCACCAGGAGAAGAGCGATCGTCACCGGCAGCGAGCGCAGAGCCAGCCTGAGAGCATCCCGAATGTCAAAGAAACGCCAGGTGGGCTGGTATCCGCCGGGACTAAGATGCAGGGAGAGTGGTCTTACGATCACCACGACACAGAGCCATGTCCACATGCTGTGTTGCATCTTCGGCTCGATATGAAAATCGAAACGGAGCGCATAGGCGTCGATCATCGCTATCGCCGCGGTAAAAGCGTCCAGCAGGACGCGTATGTATCCATGAAGAAGCCATGTAGGAACGAGATCGGCGTACCTCGCGTGCCTCTGACCGTCGACCGACTGCAAGTCGTGAAGATGCTCCACCGGTCCCCCAATGAACTTTTCTTTTCCCTGAACTACTGCGATAAACGAGCGAACCATCGGATCGCACAGGCCAACCGCCCTATGGTTGAATCCACATCTTAGACCAAGGCTGGGTCTACAGCGGAATTCTCAGCTAGTTCAACAACTGAGAGAGGCAGAGAGTTTCAATCGAACTGAGTTGTCGAGGCAGGAATCAGCAGTTCAAGCGGCAAGGATTGAAGGGCTTGCAGTTACTTTTTTCGTTGACCCTTACACCTTATCTCCCGCGCCGATCATTTGGCAATTTGTGCTCATTGTTAAAAATCAAATTGTTGGCGAACGGTAGGGCGACATCTGTGCGAAAGGCGTGTTCCAGAGGAAGGGACAGGCCAGAAGCAATCTCTGCGCTCCCCCTGAGAAGTCGACAATTGTTTCGACAGCGTCGCGTTCGAGGAGCTATAGTAGCCTCCTGTTACGTATTTTGTAGTTCCCTGCTGATGCACTATTTAGCTGTCGTGAGCATCTGTCCTGGTGATCATTACGGAGGACTTGAATGATCCTGCGACTACAGTCAGCTATTTCAGTCTTTACATGCAGCTGCCTGATAAGCGTGGCCTCTTCGACCTCGTCAAGTATCGGGCTTGTAATGACAAGCGGTGAGGTGCAGGTGGATGGAGTACGGGTCCCAGGCACCTCCGCGATTTTCTCTGGAAATCTGATCTATTCGGGAGACCGCACTGCGAGCGTGCAGTTTTCAGACGGCACGAGCGCGGTGCTGAGGCCCGGCGCGACGCTGGCCGTTTATCGGGAGCGTACTGTCCTGCAACAAGGTGTGGCGATGCAGCGCGGTGTTGATAAACACGCGGTGCTCGCCGACGGATTGAGGATTTCCGGCGCGTCTCCCAGTTCCGTTGCCGTGGTTGGCGTGAAGGACGGATCCCATGTGGAAGTTGCTGCGCAAGACGGAGAATCGGACGTATGGGCTCCATCTGGAGATCTTGTAGCGCGTGTCGAACCCGGAAAGGTTCTCAGCTTTGCGATTAGCCAAGCCGCTGAGACTCAAGAAAAAACTGCGAGACTTTGCGGGACTTTGCAGCAGAATTACCAGCTGACAGATGCGTTCACCAATGTCACGTATCAGCTGCAGGGATCTGGTCTTGAGCCGTTCGTCGGGAAAACCGTTCGGGTGACCGGGACGATTCCAGCCACCAATCCGCCGCCATCACCCGAGCTTTTATCGGTTTCCAGCATAAAAAAGCAGAATCGTCCGTGCGAGGCAGCCGCTGGCAACGGCGCGGCTCCGGCGGTGGCAGGCTCGACGTGGACAGACGGGGCCATTGTCCTCTTGATTTTCGTGGCTGCTGGAGCATCGCTTCTCGGGGTTGGGCTTTCGGGCGGATTCGGTGTGTCGCAGCCCCCGGTTACCCCGGCAACGCCATGACCGGAAGACCACTCACATAGTTCCGGTCCCGATCCGGCAGGTAAGGGCTGATCTGTGATCAGCTTGCCTCAATGAGGTTCTCTTGCAGACTGAATTCCGGATAGAGACCTCCGGGTTGCGTTTGAGAGGCGTTCGAAGATGAACCGCGCTGGCCTGACGGTGAAATACAGGAAGGACAGCGACTGCGGTAAGCGCACGTCTCGTCGGTCCATCTCCTCGGGCACAAACACACGCTCGAACGCCAGGTGGATGCCTTCGCACCAGCTTTTCGTGAAAGCCAAATGGTAGCGCAAGGCCTCGCCATAACCGGGCTCGCCACCCTCGCGAAACAGGAGGGACAATGCGGTGTCGGCAAGCGCCCGGGCCTTTGCGTCGTCGCAATACTTCCTGACAGGAATTGGCAGCTCCAAGCCCAGAACCTGTTGCGCCAGAAGCAAGCTGTGCTTCAGAACCAGGTCACAACTCGCGGTCTCCGCCCGGTGAATGCATAGCTCCCAATCCAGGTTCTGCGCCGTATGCACATGGCAAGCCACATCGCAGAGCCATCGCAAGTTCTGCCAGCAGTGCTTTGTTCCGTGGGCGCAGAGATAGAGCAGCAGATGTTCCGGCGAGAGGGTTAGAAACGAGACATCTCCGTGGCGCTCGATCTGCGCCGACTCAAAAAGCTGGTGAGTTGGCAGCTGAAACGAAAACATCTTGTGCAGCGCGCCCCAATGCAGATCGATGAGAGTGCCATGTCCGTCGTTGAAGTCCAGTTGTCGATTTCCAGAGCGGAGGATCGCTGCGTCCGCATCGCCAGATAGCGAAGATTTGAGCTGGTAGCCTTCGCGAATGAGGAGATTACTTGCCCTGAGCACGTCTTTGGGCTGGACCAGGAAGTCCAAATCGACGAACTCTCTCAGTCCGACATCCCCGTAGGCCAGCAGAGCAAGCGCCGGTCCTTTTAAGGAAATGACCGAAATGCCTGCCGCCTCAAAAGCCTGAAGAATGCGGTGCCACTCCTGCAGGAGCAACAGGTTGCTCTTAACGGTTAAGACAAATTGCTGTTGGAACCGTTCATGGATCTCTTCTGGAACAAGATCTCCAGCGCACTGCTTCAGTACCGAGGCGATAAGCGGCCCTATGGAGTGATAATTCGATTTATCCTCGACCGCTCTCCAATCGACAGGCTGTGCAAGGGCCGTTTGAAGACCCCCGTCTTTTCCGCCGTACAGGAATGCCCGGGCCGCCAGAACCACGAGACGAGTCTCGCGGCAAATTGTCCCGCACCCGACCGAGGTAAGTGTCTGCATCGCTTGGGCAATTGTATCTTTTTGGGCAGTGCGCACATAACACAAAGAATTCCTGGCTGACGCGTCTCGGCCTAGAATAGTCCCGACTGCGTCGCCTTGACGATTGCAGTCCCACTCAGCGGGGTGAAGTACACGTTGGACGTCCCGGTCCCCGTGCTGCCGGACGTCCCGGTATTCGGGCTGTTGTTGTCCACGGTAATCCTGCCCGTTCCGCCAGAAGCAGCCAGGATCACACTGTTTTCGTTTGCGGTCGTCGGGAACGCAGTGCTGATGTTGAGAGACCGTATACATCCGCCGGTGGTGCCTGAAGTCCCGCAAGTGCTGGTAATTCCCACAAACAGATAATCTGTGGATGTCGTCGAGTTGTAGAACTCGGTCAGGGGCGACGCCCCCACGCCTGTCGCGGTGGTTGTTGAAAGGTTCAATGGTCCGTTAGAGGTGGTTGAGTTCATGGTGTACGAGGTGCCGGTGAATCCTATGTTAAAGAGCGCAGGAACCTGCGCGGATGAACTGTCATTTCCCACTACGTAGAGACGGGCAGCGGAGACGCCACCCGTGCCCGTGTAATAGGAGTTATTGAAATCTCCGGCGCGCGCCCCAACAGTGCTGCTTTTTGTGCCGATGCTGACCGTCACTAGACCAGTCAGGCTTGTGGTCGCCTGCGCGACCACTGCATTCGTACTGAAGAAGGCATACACTAACCCCCGGGTTGAGTCGACAAGGGGCGGCCCTGCGGTATTCCCCGTGGCACCGCCGGCACAGCTGAGGCCGGTCACTGTAGCAGGGCTTACAGAATCATTCACGTAATAGATGTACCCGTTCCCGGTAGTGACGAAAACATGTTTTGTTGTGAAATCGAATACGGGCGTCGAAATTCCCGGATTCCCGGGAATTGTCGCGGGCCAGCCCCCAGTCGTTACCTCCTTAGGAGTCCCGCTGCCAAACACCGGGGTAACTTTGTGGACTGTGCTGGCGCTGCCGTTGGTCGTAATATAGGCAACATCATCGTCGTAATCGACGAATTGCGATGTTGTGCTTGCGGCAGTGAAACTGACCTGGTTATCCACAGCGGCGTCGGTCGTGCACGACGTTGTTCCGTTGACGGTGCAGGGAACCGCCGGGCCGGTTGCGGAGATGCCGTTGCCGGTGCCACTCTGGAACGTCAACACATGTAGCTTGCTGGTTCCCGCCGAGCTGTTGTTCTCGATGAATGCAACCTTCGTCCCGTCCAGGGACAGCGTAGGGGAACTCTGGACCACTCCCGGTCCAATGTTGTAGGCAAACATCAAAGTCGGAGCAGTCCCGGGGCAGAAGCCGGTGCCGGCGGAGTTCACATAGAGATTGTTGAGGCCGATGAAGTTGGCCTGGCTCGAGCTTCCGGCCACTGTTATTCCTGTCACCACATAATCGGCCGTGCAGCTGGGAGGTGCTGTAACGTCGTAACTAAAATCCGCAGGTCCGGACGTTGTGCCTCCGCTGCCCCCGCCAAGCGAGAAACTCCAGTCCCGCTCTTCCGCCGGGCCCGAAAGCCCGAAACCACGGCTTGGCTCGGGAGGACACATAGACTCTTCTTTATCCCATTCGGGTGCCGGACAGGGCCGACGGACCGGGTGGCGCCGGTAATACTGCTGCCAAAAACGAGAATCCGCCAGCACAGTTGGCCACAGCTCTCGCGGCACGTCCTCAGAGAAAACGACGTGGTGACTGCTCCAGTCCTCCACCACACTTATGGGCTTGTGAGTCAGGTCTTGGCTCATGGGCCTGTGAGTTAGGTCTTGCGCTATTCCGTGCAAAAGTCCACCCGAGAAAACGGCACATGCAACCAGCACAAGCTGTTGTCTCATATCGGCATCCTCATTTCATTGATTGCTTTGGGGACCATTAAAAACGGCTGCCTTGCACGCCAGACCGTTCAGCGCGCAACGACCTCCGCACGCCACCAGGCACCGCATATACTATGCCCAAGCTGTCAGCGGAAGCAAGGAGACTCGTGTTGCGAACGGGTCTGTTGCCATTACCAATCAATTGAGCGTAGGCTTTCAACGCTTGGCGAACTCGCTAAATGGAGGAGCGTCCAAATACCAGCGAACCACTGCAAATACCCCGGAGGACTGCAGAACAAGGCCCGGCGTGCAAGCCTCGCAATCGGTGCTGAAATGAGGCCAAATGAGTCAGTCAGAAAACATAGATCGCAGTGTTGGCCGGCAGGACGAGCGGCCGGTCGTGAAGAAGCGCTACCACAAACCTGAGTTTCGCTTCGAGCGCGTCTTCGAAACCCGAGCCCTGGCCTGCGGCAAGGTATCCACGACGCAGCAGCAATGCGCGCATAACACGAAGACCTCCTGAGGGTCCGGCCATGGATGTGGAACTGCAGCGGCGGGTGACGTTAGGCCATGAGCTTGTCGCTGAGGTTGCCTGCAAATTCGGAGAAGTCAGCCTCAAGGTCACCGGCGCCAGCATGATTCCGGCGATCTGGCCGGGCGATGTGATAACGATACGGCGTTGCGAAACGGCTGAGCTGCGGCCGGGGCAAATCGTTTTATTGAGGCGCGGAGGACAGCTGGTGGCTCATCGGATTGTCTGGATTCGCGATGACAGCGTCATCACCCGAGGAGATTCTCTGCTGCTTGACGATCCGCCAGTTAATGCCTTCAACATCGTGGGAGAGGTCGTAAGCATAGATCGCTATGGCCGCTTCCTGCGCCCACGGCAATCGTTCAGTCAACGCACCGGCTCGTTCATACTTCGCCGCTCAGGTCTATGCTTGCGTATGACGCTACGGCTGGGTCTGCGTATACGACGCTGGATGAGCGGGGAGTATTCATGGGCGAGCTAGCCACGGCGGCTGGACAGGGAGTCATCATCGAGATCGGCGGCATGCCGGTTGAGGTGAACAGCGACAGCCCGGAGTTCCTTGAGATGCTCGAGCGCCGCTATTCGGGCTTTGTCAGGCCGGAGGCAAGCCCGGTCTTCGAGATCGACGTCGAGCTGGTCGCGCCGAAAAGGATCACGGACGAAGACGATGTTGCGGTGCGCTTAGAGTCGGGACGGTGGATCATTGAGCGCGGCGACCTGTACGCCGAGTGGGAGCCAAAGCAGCGCCGCGGCAGGGTCGTACAGTCTGCGAATCCATATTCGATCGATACTGTGCTGCGCATCGTTCACAGCCTGATCCTGGCGCGCGAAGGTGGACTGATGGTGCATGCGGCAAGCGCAGTGCGCAACGGCAATGCCTTCCTGTTTGCCGGCGTCTCCGGGGCTGGAAAGACAACGATCTCACGCCTGGCGCCTCCCGACGCGACGCTGCTGACAGACGAGATTTCCTATATTCGGAGCAACGGGCATGGCTATATCGCGTGCGGTACGCCATTCGCGGGAGAACTGGCGAAGGTGGGAGAAAATATTCAGGCTCCGCTGGCGGCCCTGTATCTTCTGCAAAAGGGACCCGGCAACGCGATCGAAGAGGTATCGGCCAGTGAGGGCGTCCGCAGGCTGATGGAAAATGTTCTATTCTTTGCCGACGATCCGGAGCTCGTGAGCCTGGTTTTTGAGTCAGTCTGTGAACTTGTACAGCGTGTTCCGGTATACCGGTTGACTTTCTTTCCAGATGAACGGGTGTGGGAGCTATTCGCATGAGTCCTGTGTTCATTGCGAGAGCAACTGAGGTGGCGGCCCGCTCGCTGGATGGCGAGATGATGATCATGTCTGCCCGGGACTCAACTCTTTTTACACTCAATCCTGCGGGAACGATCATCTGGCAATCTGCGGACGGCAAGACGCCGCTGGCAGAAATCGTGGAGCGAAAGATCTGCTCTGAATTTGAAGTAGATCCCGGGCAAGCACTTCAGGACGCTGAGAGCTTTGTAAACGACCTGGCCGGCCACGGCATACTTGTCGTGTCGAGCGCACCTGTCGGCGCCCCTAATACCACGCGCGGAGAAGCATCATGAGCCTGATGCAGGAGCTCGGGCAGCGCGCCCTGGATCGAGGCGTGCCTCTCAGCGTGCAACTCGACGTTACCTATCGCTGCAACGAGCGTTGCATCCACTGCTATCTTGACCACGACGATCACGGTGAGATGACTACCTCGGAGATCTGCGACCTGCTCAACCAGTTGGCCGAAGCCGGCGTTTTCTTCCTTACGTTGAGCGGCGGAGAAGTCTTCATGCGGAGGGATTTCTTCAAGATAGTCGAATACGCGCGCTCGCTGATGTTCTGCGTAAAGATCAAGACGAATGCGTTCATGATCCGCGAAGACGAAGCGCGACGCCTGGGTGACCTGATGGTGCAAGATGTGCAGGTGAGTATTTATTCTCACAGGCCCGAGGTGCACGACGCGATCACACTCCTACCGGGATCGCTGAAACGGTCTGTCGCCGGAATTCGGCTGCTGCGGGAGTACGGCGTGAAGGTGGTAGTCGCCAATGTTCTGATGATGCAGAACCTGAGCGATCATGCAGGGGTGAAGGCGCTCGCCGACGAGCTGGGCGCCGCTTACACGATCGATCCGACAATTACGCCGATGATGGATGGGGACCGTGATGTTTTGCGGCTGGGCCTGGGTGTCTCACAATTGAACTCGGTGTTTCGCGACTCGGATCTGGTAGGCGACGTGGACGAATTCTGCGCTCCTCCACCTCCAGTCACGGATGATGTACTGCGGGAGCTCCCATGCAGCGCCGGCCACACGGCTTGCTACATCTCGCCCTATGGCGATCTTTATCCGTGTGTGCAGTTTCCTTTGCCCAGCGGCAATGTGCGGCGCCAGAAATTTATCGACATCTGGCATCATTCCGAACAGCTCAACGAGGTGCGCTCCATTACCCTGAGCGATCTTCCGGTCTGTTCGGGATGCGGTCACGCGGGCACATGCTCGCGTTGCCCGGGACTGGCTTACCTCGAGGGAAATATGCGTGGCCCGTCGACTCAGGATTGCGAGAAGTCCTTCGCCAGAACGGGGATTCCATCCGCCAATATGCTGAGGAAGTCCCGCCAGATGCCGCGTGGCCTGGTTCAGATATCATTGCCGATCAGCGAGACTTTATTCTCGCGGTGCGCAGCAGGCCATGAGGAGCTGATCGGGACGGCGTGAAGGATATGTCCCGGGACAGGCAATATGCAGGAGACCACGCTTGAAGTGCTGGCGGCCGCAAATCCCGCAGATTTCAAGCGCTGGAGCAGCCTGGTCCTCAATTCCCCGACACCCGATGTCTACTACCTGCCTGAATATGCGCGGGCAACGGCGGAAATCGAGCAGACCGAGCCCTTGGCCATCGTGACCGGCTCAGATTCCAGTGGATTCCTTGCTCCACTTCTTCTTCGGCGAATGTCGGCTGCTGTGGACGGCTCCAGGATCGATTGGATCGATGCGAGTTCTCCATACGGTTATGGCGGTCTTCTGCCTTTGTCGAGCTGTCAGCCCGCCAAAGACTATAACGTAAGCGCCTTTATTGACACCCTCAAAGACTGGTGCTCTGCGAACAATGCAGTTTGCTGTGCGCTTCGCCTTCACCCGGTAATGCGGCAGGAGGAGTGGTTTGCACCCGATGAGCATGCGCAGAGGCTCTTCAGACTGCAGCTCCGTGGATCTACCACGGCCATGGACCTGCAAAACTGGGATGATGCCGGCGCCTGCCCGCACGGCATGCGAAAGCACCGTCGCTACGATCTGAATTTTGCCGGCCGCGTATTGCGTGTGACGTGGGCAGGCGGTGACGACCCCGATGTGGAACTGAGCCTCGGCCGATTTTTTAACGTTTACGAGCAGGCAATGGAATCTCGCCACGCCGACAGCTTCTACAGGTTCCCGCGGTCATATTTTTCGGGCCTGGCTTCGCTTGGACATCGTCTTGGAATTGCATTTGCATGGATGGACAACGAGCTTGCTGGAGCAAGCATCTTTCTCGCGGGACGCGACTGCGCGCACTATCATCTCGCTTGCGGGAATGAGCTCGGCATGAAACTGAAGGCCGCTACGTTGCTGATTGTGGAAGGCGCCAAGTGGGCAAGGATGCAGGGCTGCCAGGTGCTGCATCTTGGAGGTGGATTACATCCGGGTGATTCGCTGGAACACTTCAAGTTCAGTTTCGGTGGAGCGCTGTATCGTTATGCTTACGCAGTCTGCATTGCCGACGAGGAGCGGTTCGAGCAACTCTGCCGGTTGCCGAATGCTCCCTGGCCGTACCGGGCAAACAATACGTAACTTTGTATGAGATCTATCGGAGTCGTCACTACATCGCGCGCGGATTACAGTGCCTATCGTCCGATTCTGAAGGCATGCACCTCCGATCCTGAAATTTCGCTGAAGCTCTATGTCTCCGGTGCACATCTCTCCCCGGAATTCGGATCGACGGTGCGACAAATAGAGACTGATGGCTTTGAGATATCCGAACGCATAGAGATGCTGCTTTCATCCGACACCCCTGAGGCCATTGCGAAGTCGATGGGCCTGGGACTGATTGGATTCGGGCAGGCCTTCAGCAGCCATCGGCCGGATATTCTTGTTGTCCTCGGGGACCGCTATGAGATGTTGGCGGCAGCTTTAGCTGCGCTGCCCTTCAAAATCCCCGTTGCTCACCTCAGCGGCGGAGAGTTGACGCAGGGCGCGATCGACGACGCATTGCGCCACAGCATTACGAAACTCAGCCACCTGCACTTTACGGCTACGGAGGCTTATGCACGTCGCGTCATTCAACTGGGAGAAGAACCGAGCCGCGTCTTTGTATCAGGCGAGCCCGCGCTCGATGATGCTTTGACAGCGCCACGACTTTCTTCCGAGGAGCTCCATCAGCGCTTCGGCTTTGATTTACAGCAGCCGTTTCTCCTCGTGACATTTCATCCTGTCACCTTCGAATACGAACAGACAGCGTTCCATATTGATGAGCTTTTGGCCGCACTCGATCAGGCAGGCTTTCCTGTCATCTTCACGATGCCGAACGCCGACACGGCTGGGAGGATCGTCGCGTCGAGAATTCGGCAATGGGTTCAATCGCACTCCGGCGTGAGCAAGATGGTCGACAACTTTGGCGCAGAGGCGTATCACAGCGTTCTGAGTCGTGCCGTTGCAATAGTGGGCAATTCTTCGAGCGGAATCATCGAAGCGCCGTCCTTCAGGATCCCTACGGTTAATGTTGGAATCCGCCAGGCAGGCCGAATCCGCGCAGCCAGCGTTATCGATACTGGATATGAACGCGCGGAAATTCTAACGGCAATCAGGAGGGCATCCTCCGATGAGTTCCGCGAATCTCTTAAAGCGGTCGTAAACCCATATGCGAGCGAGACGTCAGCGGTATCCACCATAACGAGCGTTCTCAAAAACGTGAGGCTGGACGATTCCCTTCTGCAGAAGGCGTTTTATGACCTGCCTGAATTCGTCCATACGACTTCGGGGCACCTCTCCACGACCTGACCTGAATCGCTGAAGCAAATGAGAATTTGGTTTCTTTCTGGTCAGTAGGAAAATTCACTCTGGCGTGTGCGCGATGCCCTGTGCATAATCGAAACGCATTGATTGAGGATTAGGCCGGAACCAGATGGCGGGGAGCAAATCCAAATCGACACGCGTGACCCTGCTCGACGTAGCGCGCAAGAGCGGCTTCTCGCCGTCCACTGTCTCGATCGTGCTGAGCGAGGCTCCGCTGTCGCGTTATGTCGCGGCAGGGACGAAGGAGCGCATTCGCAAAACGGCGAAATCCCTTGGCTATCGTCCCGATGTTTTTGCGCGATCGCTGCGCAGCCGCCGCAGCAATACGGTTGGCGTGCTGGTTTTCGATATCTCCGATCCGTTCTGCGTGCTGATCCTGCGCGGCATCGAGAAGACGCTGCACTCGACTCCGTATCTGCCGATACTGATGGACGCACATCATGAGCGAAAGCAGTTCGAAGGCTATCTCGAACTCCTGATGGAACGCCGAGTCGAGGGGCTGATCGTGGTGGCGAACTGGCTCTTCGACGAAGGCGGACTGCTGGCGGGGCTCAAGAACAAGAAGATGCCGACTGTTGTTGTCGGGCGCGATCTCTCCGACAAAAAGATCGGCTCGGTGATTGTAGACAACGAAGCCGGCGGGTACGAGGCCATCAAGCATCTTTATCAGCTGGGACACCGGCGCATCGCGGTAATTCGGGGGCCCCGGATGCTTAGCGACAGCAACCGACGGTGGGCCGGGATTCAGCGCTTTGCCGCGGAACAAGGACTGACCTTGGACGCGCGGCTGGTGCGCGAGTTGCCGGGCGCCATTGACCCCATTTCTGGATTTCAGGGAGGCGTGCAGCTCGTGGACGAGCTGATTCGCTCGCGCCTTAAGTTTACCGCGCTGGTCGCGTTCGACGACCTGACCGCACTGGGCGCGATCCGGGCTCTCGCGCGCGCCGAACGCTCTGCTCCGCGGGATTGTTCGATTATCGGATTTGACGATGTCCCGCTGGCCGCGCTAAGCACTCCGGGAATCACCACGATTCGCCAGCCTATGGAAGAAATGGGCAGAGTAGCCACCCATCGGCTGCTTGATGTTCTGCGTAAAGATGACGGGCAGGGCGAAGTCCCGCCTGATCTGCAACTGCAGCCGCCGTCTTTGGTGCTGCGCGATTCCACGACGGCGCTATAAACAAATCTTTTCCTGCTTGACAATTCTCCGCCGAACGCGGTATTCACAGACATTAAATCGATTCAATAACCACGTTTAAATACGAGGAAAATTAAATGAGGCCAATAAATCAAACTTATGCCATCGTCGCGCGGAGGCTTTTTCCCGTTTGGATTATTGTGCTTTGCGCATCTGCGTCGGCATTCGCCCAGGCTGGGCGCGGCGGAATCAATGGGCTGGTTACCGACCCCACCGGAGCTGCGATCCCATCGGCAAAAGTCACCGCCGTTAACCTCGCCAACGGAGTCAGTCGCTCCACCGTTGCCACTGCGGGCGGCTTCTATTCCTTCGTCTCGCTCGATCCCGCCTCCTATCGAGTCACGGCGACTGCAAACGGATTCGACACGACCGTCCGCGAGAAAGTGATCGTCGTCGTCGACCAGGCGAGTGAGGTGAACATCACGCTTCGTGTCGGCAGCGCCAGCGAGGTCGTTACCGTTACCGGTACCAGCGATCTCGCGGAAGAGACAAACTCTACCGTTGGCCAGCTGATCTCGGCGCAGACCATCGACCGCGTGCCGCTTCTCACACGCAATGTCTACGACCTCGTGCAGCTAAGCCCCGGCGTGACCCCCGCCAACGGCGCGCCAAATTCCTCCAGCTCGTTCGCCATCACTAACATCTCCAGCGGACGCCCCGGCGTCGATGTGTCCTCCTACACCTTCAACGGCGCGATTGTAGGCTCGGTCTACTACATGGTCGACGGCAGTCCGCTTGGCATCGCCGAAAACAATGCCGCTGCCATCATTCCTGCGCTCGACATTCCCGAAGACGCCGTCGAGGAGGTTCGTGTTGAGACGCAGAACACCCCGGCCACTTACCAGAGCGGCGGCGCGGGCGTTATCAGCCTCGTCAGCAAGTCCGGCACCAATGCCTTTCATGGCGGCGCCTTCGGATATTTCAGGCCCGACGTTCTCGCTGCGAACGAATACTTCAACAAGGAGAGTCAGGTCAGCAGCGGCCAGCCCAACACGCCGCCGGCATTCCACCGCTACCAGGCGGGCGGGTCCATTGGTGGCCCCATCCTGCACGACAAACTCTTCTTTTTCGGAGATTACGAATACACGACGCAGGACCTCTACGACGGCTCCAATTACTTTACCGTGCCCACAAGCGCGGAGCGGACCGGCAATTTCTCGAACGACAGCTTTACGATCTACGATCCAACGCAGCCTGATAACCCCGACGGCACACGCCAGCCATTTCCCAACAACACTATCTCCAACCCCAATCCAATTGCAGTGAACTTCCTGTCGCACATGCCCAAGTGCAATGTCGGCGCGAACTGCGACTCTGCCAGTGACGGTAGCTTGAACAACTTTTTCCTGCCTGGAGTTGACCCATCCACCGCGCAGAGGTTCGATGTCCGCATCGACTGGAACAAGAGCGAGAAGCAGCACATCTTCGGCCGATTCTCCTTCGACCGGCTCTTCAACTCCACCTTCAACGCCTTCGGCAACGAGTGGGATCTAAACTACGCCCAGAACATCACCAACGGGCGTAACATTCTTATCGCCGACGATTACACGCTGAACGACACAACGGTCCTGCAGCTGCGCTACTCCTTCACCCGCCACTACGAAAACCAGGGCGGCGACCCGCGCCAGGTCGGAACGGACATTACCAGCCTCGGATTTCCCGCTTCCCTTGCCGCGGAACAGAACTACCAGCTGCTACCGTTCGCCATCTTCACCGACTATGTTTCCCCCGGCGGCTCGATAAGCGGTGTCGGCGGCACCGCCAACTACAACACCTTTCAGTATGCAAGTGAGAACAGCGACGTAAATATTGCCCTCACCAAGGTCGTGGGCAAGCATGCCATCGACACCGGCTTCGAATGGCTCAAACGCTTCCTCAATGTCGGCCAGCCGATTGCGCCCGCCGGCTCCTATGCTTTCGACTTCTCAGCGACCGATCAGCAAACCTCGCCGGCCAGCGGCATCCTTGTGGGGGGCAGCGACTTCGCTTCCTTTCTCGCCGGGATGGGTACCGTTCCCGGCACGGAATCCAACAATTATCCAAATTTTTCCAAGGATCTCTTCGCCGCCGAGGCCAACGGCTACTTCGGGACCTTCGTGCAGGACGCCTGGCATCCAAGGAGGAACCTGACGATTACCGCTGGCCTGCGCTGGGATATCTTCCGCGGACGGACGGAGCGGCACAACCGCCTCGAATACTTCGATCCCGGTGCAGCCAACTCGGTCGACGGTGTCTCCTATACAGGAGCCGAAGTATACGTCAACAGCAATCACCGTTCACCCTTTGACACCAATCTGAGCAACTTCGGCCCGCGCCTGGGATTCGCCTGGCAGGTAGCCAACAACCTGGTCTTCAACGGCAGCGCCGGCATTTATTACGGGCCCACTCCGCAAATGGTCGCCAGCGCGAGTTTGAACAGCGACGGCTTTGCCTCTTACACCACATGGAACGCTACCTGCTTCAACGACGATGGCAACACCGTCCTCAACGGCAGCAGCCTGTGCTCCGGAGCCCCGGCAGGCAGCCCTCCACCAACCACCACAGGAGCCTACTCTCTCAGCAATCCATTCCCCAACGGAGTAGTTCCGACGTTCACCGCTCCTCCTTCGGGACTGGCCAACAATCTGGGCACCACCCTTAACACCGTGCTGCACTCGCAGAGCACACCGACCATCTACAATTTCAACTTCGGATGGCAGTATGAGTTCCCGCACCAGGTGGTGCTTAGCGCCGCCTATGTCGGCAGCCGCGGGCTCTTCCTGCCCTTCAGCAAGGCCGACCAGAATACGCTCGACCTCGGCACCATCGGCAAGTACCAGTCGGCCCTCATCAATACCATGGTGCCCAATCAGTGGGCGGCTATCCAGCCCGCGACCAATGCCAACTACGGCTCGTCCACAGTGCCGCTGTTTGTCGCGCTGCAGGAGTTCCCGCAGTTCGGCAGCGGCAACTACGGCGACGGCAACGGCGTCCTCGTCAACGGATTCCCCGGCGGCGACTCCGAATACAGCTCTCTTCAGACCAAGCTGCAGAAGAGGCTGACCAGCCACTTCAGCATGCTGGTCGGCTTCACCTGGGCCAAGCTCATGACCGACGACGGCAATCCTCCGCTGGGTTTCGTTGGTTCTCACCTCGGCGCACCGCAGGACTGGAAGGACCTCCAATACGAGCACTCGGTCAGCCCCCAGGACATCAGCCGGCAGTTCACCGGGCAGGCGTCCTATGACCTTCCCTTTGGCAAGGATCGCGCTGTCAACCTGAACGGCGTTGGAAATGCCTTCTTTGGCGGGTGGACGATGAATGGCATCTTCTACTGGAGCACCGGCATTCCAATCGCCTCGCCCACCGTGGGGGCCCCCTTCTCTTACTTCAACCAGAGGCCGAACCTTACCTGCAATCCCGGAGCCAACGCGCCGCACACCGCAACTGCATGGTTCAACCCCGACTGCTTCGCTTTTCCGGCGAGCCAGTTTGTGCCCGGAACCGCGCCCGCCTATCTCAGCGGTGTCCGCACCATGGGAGCAAACGACGTGGATCTTTCCGTCTATAAGACGTTTCCGATCAGGGAAACCAAGACCATCCGTATCGAGGTATCGTCTTACAACATCGCCAACCGTGCGCAGTTCGGAATGCCGGTGGTTCCAGACCTGACGACAACGCTGTCGCTTGGGCAGCAGGCGTCGGGTTTCGGCTCCATCGGAACAACCGTCAACACACCGCGTCAGTTCCAGTTCGCCGCGAGGTTCGCGTTCTGATTCAAGCAACAGGGCTGCTCCACTCTGGATACGGATGTGAGTTGCGCAGGCAAAAGTGAAATCCAAGTTTCAAGCTGAGGCGATCGCCGCCGCACGCGGACAAGGAAAAGCAGGACGGCCTTGCCTTGTCCGCAATGCCGCGAGCGATCCGGCTGCGGTTTCGTTGGCCAGGGATTACTGAGGAATATTGATGTCTGCCGAGTCCGCCGTAAGCACGAGCAAGGTTACGCTCAAGCGCAGCCTTGGCTATTGGGACCTGGTGCTCTACGGCATCATCCTCATTCAGCCGACCGCTCCTATGCCAAGCTTCGGCGTCATCTACAACGAGGCGCACGGGCATGTAGTGACGGCGATCCTCTGCGCGATGGTCGCCATGCTGTTCACCTCCGTCAGCTATGGAAGAATGGCGCGCGCATATCCTCAAGGCGGCTCTGCCTTCATGTACGTGAGCCGCGAGCTCAGTCCAGGCCTCGGTTATTTGACCGGCTGGTGCATGGCGATGGATTACATCCTGAATCCTCTGATCTGCACGATATGGTGTAGCAAGGCAGCGGAGAATTTCGTACACGGAGTACCGTATGTCGCCTGGGCGATCTTCTTCGCTGCGATGTTCACGCTGCTCAATCTGAACGGCGTGGAGACATCGGCGCGGATCAACACCATGATGGCAGCGGCGCTGGGTGTAGTAATCGTGCTCGTAGTCATATCCATCACGCGCTACCTGCTCCATCTTCCCCATCAGCCCACTTCGTTCTACACTCTGCCGTTCTATGACCGCTCGACGTTCACGTCTTCGGCGCTGTTTCGCGGAACGTCGATTGCAGTGCTCACCTATATCGGGTTCGATGGCATTTCGACCCTCACCGACGAGGCGAAGAATCCGCAGCGAAGCATTCCCCGCGCGATTATCGCCACATGCCTGATTACGGGCGTGCTGGCTTCGATCGAAGTGTACCTGGCGCAACTCGTGTGGCCTCGCGGCGCGGCGTTTCCAGAGATTGACACCGCGTACGTTTACATCACCGGCCGCGCCGGGGGTCCGGTAATGTTTGCCATCGTGAACGGAGCACTGTTGCTGGCTACAATCGGCTCGGGGATGGCATCGCAGCTGGGTGCGGCGCGATTGCTGCTGGCCATGGGCCAGGATGGCTCTATTCCCAAACGATTCTTCGGCGAAGTGCACCCGAAGAATCGCATCCCTCGCAACAATGTGCTGATGATCGGAGCCATCTGCCTCGCCGGCGCGCTGGCGATGAATTATCAACTGGGAGCCGAGATGTTGAACTTCGGCGCGCTGCTCGCGTTTATGGGCGTAAATGTTTCTTCTGCTGTGTTGGGGTGGCGGCAGGGACCTGCTTCGCATTGGCTCACCATCCTGCTTGCTCTGCTGGGGTTCGTGGTCTGCTTTTTTATTTGGCTGAACCTGAGCACGCCTGCGCTGATCGCCGGATCCGTCTGGGCGCTGGCCGGTGTGACCCTCTGGTTCGTGTACGGACGTAAAGCGAGGGTCCAGTCTTGAGCCGCTTTGACGTGACGCTGGTAGGCGAGGTCAATCTCGACTTGTTGCTCTATGGCCTGCCAGAGGAGTTGCCCACAGACCGCGAGTTGATCGCCAGTGGCATGGCACTCACCCTGGGCGGGTCGCCCGCCATCACCGCGCACAACCTTGCCGAGCTGGGTTGCCGAACAGGCTTTATCACTTCCGTATCGAAGGATCTGTTCGCCTCCACCTGCCTCCGCGATCTCGACGACGCCGGAGTTGATCTGTCGTGCGTCGTCAGGAAAACAAATGGCGCGGGCACAGGCGTGAGTGTCCTGCTGCAACATCGCAAGTCGCGCCGCACTCTTACATATCCCGGCAATACGGTTGACCTGCGATTTGAGGATCTGGACCTCGACTATCTCGTGACCGCGCGGCATTTCCACCTGTCGTCATATTTTCTGCAGGAGGGATTGCGCAAGGATGTACCACGCCTTCTTGCTTATCTCAAGGGAGCGGGCCTTACGATCTCTGTCGATCCGAACGATGATCCTCTTGGGCTGTGGGAAGATTCATTCTTCGAGATTCTTAGGTATGTCGATGTGTTGATGCCGAATGAGCGGGAAGTGTGCGAAATGATGCGCGACTCCGACACCGAACGGGCGATGCTCAGGCTGGGGGATCTTGTTCCTTTGTTGGTTGTGAAGCGTGGGGAGCGCGGCGCGGTGGCCATCGAGCACGGCAGTCGCTGTGAATCCGCTGCAATCGCTGTCGATCCAGTCGATGCCATCGGCGCTGGAGACAGCTTCAACGCGGGCTTCCTGCACGGCTTTGTAAAGGGATGGCCGCTGACGCGATGCCTGCAACTCGGCAATATAACCGGCGCCTTCTCGACGACAGCACCGGGCGGCGTGCAGGCGTTTCGCGACCGCGCGCGGCTGGATGAGTTTCTCTCACACCATGCTATCGCGGAGGCGGCTCTGCCTTCTGCGTCTGCGGAGAAATAGGTTTGGGCGGGGAGACAGATCTTCCCTCGACGGCGCGACTCGCACCCCGTACACTGAGTGCGGCCAGGAACAAAAATGGAAGCCAACGAAGCGCAGGAACTGAAGGAACTGAGCGAAGAAGCCAAGAAGGACGAGAGTCTGCGTCCGGTCAGCTTTACCATGAGCGTGCTGGCGGTGCTGGTGGCCATCACCACTGTGCTGGGTCATCGGACTCATACAGAAGCTGTGCTCGATCAGGCGAAAGCGAGCGACCAGTGGAATCTGTACCAGGCGAAAAAGAACCGGCAATACAATACCGAGCTGACCGCCGACCTGCTCAGCGCCCTGCCGATTCGCGATGCGGCTGCGGCCGGCAAGGTGACAGACAGCTACAAATCCCACCTTGAAAAATGGAACGAAGACCTCGCCGAAGAAGAAAAGCAGGCGAAAGAGCTCGAGGGCGAGGTGCGCAAGGCGGAGCGACATGCGAATCGCTTTGACCTGGGAGAGGCCCTGCTCGAGATTGGCCTGGTCATCACGTCCATCACTCTGCTGACGCGCCAGCGAGCATACTGGGGACTTGGCATGGCCTTCGGGATCGCCGGACTGGGCATTGCCGCGTGGGCGTTTTTTATTCGATAGCCATGGGCCTGCTGAAATCCGCTCCGGTGGTCAAAGTCAAATCTCGGGCCTCTCATATAAGCTTTACGGGAAAGGAATCCCGACGCCTCATGAAATCCCTCCTTCGCCGAGCTGTATTTACCGGATTTCTGACCCTGCTCTTCTGCGTTCAGCTTTACGCACAAGAGATTACGCCGGTCATCACCACCAGTAATCCGCCCAATGCGGCAGAACAACAGCAGAAACACTATGTGGTGATGGTTTCGCTCGATGGCTTTCGTTACGACTATGTGAAGAAGTACGGCGCGAAGCACATTTTGGCCATCGGTGCGAAGGGCGCTAGCGCGCCTGACGGCATGATTCCGTCGTATCCGTCGCTGACCTTCCCCAACCACTACACGCTTGCCACCGGGCTCTACCCTGAGCATCACGGCATCGTAGCCAACAGCTTTTACGATCCCGACCGCAAGCAGACCTACTCGTATCGTGACGCGAAGACGGTGATCGATGGCTCGTGGTATGGCGGCGTGCCGCTTTGGTCGCTTGCCGAAAAGCAGGGGATGCGCAGCGCTTGTTTCTTCTGGCCCGGCTCGGAGGCCGAGATCGCCGGCGAGCGGCCCAGTTACTATCTGCATTTTGACAACAAAATTGACGACAACAAGCGTATCGATCAGGTGATTGCCTGGCTCAAGCTGCCCGCGGAGCAGCGTCCGCACTTCATCACGCTCTACTACTCTGATGTCGATCACGCCGGACATGAGCATGGGCCGAACAGCAAAGAGGTTGAGCAGGCTGTAAAGCATGTTGACGAGCTGATGGGCCGGCTGGAGAAGGAGCTTGACGCTCTGCATATGCCGATCGACCTAATTGTGCTTGCCGATCACGGCATGGAGCGCGTTCAGGGCGACTGGATCACGCTGAGCAAGTATGTTTCTCTCGATGATGTGGAGACCGTCGGCTCCCTGCTCTATCCGCAGACAGAAGCTGATACGGAGCGCATCTACAAGAAGCTGCGCGCCGCGGATGCGGGATTCCTCGTCTATCGCCGGGCAAAGGTGCCTCCGGAACTGCACTACAACAGCAATCCACGCGAAGGCGATCCGGTGGCGATTCCCAAAGGCCCGACTCTGATCCGGGCCAATGCGCCGCCCGCAGGACAGAACAGCTTTTTGCCCGTCGGCGAACATGGCTACAACCCATACGAAATGACCTCGATGCGCGCTATCTTTTTCGCCGAGGGTCCGGACATTCGCCACGGCGTTACGGTGAAGCCCTTCGAAAATGTGAACGTGTTTCCGGTAATAGTAAGAATTCTCGGACTTGAGAGCCCGAAGATCGACGGCAGCCTGAATGTGCTGTCCGGCATTCTCACGCCGTCACTCACTGAAGAGGCGCCCCAATAGGAATGGCGTATTTTCTCGGTTTCGACGCGGGAGGCACCAAGACCACCTGTGCACTGGCCGATGACGCGCAAATACTTGTCCGCGATGTGGGTGGCAGCATCAAGCCCTTACGCGTGAGTATCGAGCACGCCCAGCAGAATCTATCCGCCCTGCTCGACGAAATTGCAAAGCAAAGCGGTGTCGATCTCAGCAAAGTCTCCGCTTCGTGCATCGGAACCGCAGGCGTCCGGCTGCCTCAAACCGACGGCTGGATGCGCCAGATTCTTTCAAACTGCGCTGGGGGCGAGATCGTCGTTTGCGGCGATGAAGAAATTGCGCTGGATGCCGCTTTTCCCGGCGAAGCCGGGGTTCTGGCGATGGCCGGCACAGGATCGAACGTGATGGGGCGCACGAGTCAGGGCGAGATTCTCAACGTCGGCGGCTGGGGTCCGGCATTCGGCGATCAGGCGTCGGGCCATTGGATCGGCCTGCAGGCCCTGCGCTTCGCATGCCGGGCGCGCGACTTCGGGCAACCGACGCAGATTCTGGATCGCGTCATACGGTACTGGTCGGCAAGCAGCCTGGAAGAAGCAGTCAACATCGGCAGTCGCACACCTCCGCCGGATTTTTCTCAGCTCGCTCCGCTCGTCGTTGAATGCGCCGAGCAGGGCGATGCGGTTGCGCTTCAGGTTCTCGAGCTGGGCGGGCGACTCCTGGGAGAAGACGCGGTCGAAGCATTCCGGCATGTGCGCCATCTCGACCCCGACGCACCGCTGCCGGGTATCGCCTTCACCGGCAGCATTCTGGAAAAAGTCGGCTACGTCCGCCAGAGCATGATCGACACCATCCGGTTCAGCTTACCTTCCGCGCATATCCTGCCGGACGCAGTCGATCCTATCCAGGGAGCCTTGTGGCGCGCGCGGCAGGCCGTCAGGAACTGACGACGTGGCCGCGCAGAATCGTCTCGACAACTTCGTTCCTGGCCGAGAGGACAGTGATATCCGCTGATCTGCCCACGGCCAGCGTGCCGATTTCACTATCAAAACCTGTCATGCGGGCAGGGTTGCTGCTGACGAGCTTCGACACATCATCGATCGACGCCCCGGTGAACTCAGTGAAGTTGCGTACACCGCGATCCAATGTGAGCGTACTGCCGGCGAGCGTGTCTTCGCCGATTACGCACCTCCCGTTGATCACACGCACATCCAGTTCACCCAGCTTGTAGTTGCCGTCGGGCATGCCGGCGGCGGACATCGCGTCAGTGATTAGCATGGCGCGTTGCGGGCCCTTCGACTTCCAGTAAATGCGCACGGCATCAGGATGAACATGCAGGCCGTCGCAAATCAACTCGGCGAAAAGATCGTCGTTGGACAGCACTTCGCCGATGAGCCCGGGATCGCGATGATCGAATTGCCGCATGGCGTTGAATGTGTGGGTTGCCGTGACTGCGCCCGCGCGAATCCCGGCCCGCGCGGCGTCTATGTCGGCATTGCTATGGCCAAGGCTCACGCGCACTCCAAGATTTGTGGCGTGAGAAATCACTTCTTCTGCATTTGGCAGCTCTGACGCGATGGTCATCAGCCGGATTTTCCCCTGAGCGGCATGCCACATGCGGTCAAAGAGCAAGACCGACGGGGTCTGCAAGAGATTTTCCGGGTGTGCCCCCTTCTTGTGCGGCGATAGGAACGGCCCTTCAATGTGGATACCCAGCGCTCTCGCACCTTCAGTATCACGGCCAATCTGCGCGCTCATCCGCTCAAGCGATCGTAGTGTCATATCCACAGGCGCGGTGACAGTTGTCGGCAAATAGGCACCCACTCCGTGGCTTGCAAGGAACTTTCCTACCGTCGAAAACGCGCGCGGCGTGCCTTCCATCACATCGCAACCGGCGCTCCCGTGGATGTGAATGTCGAAATATGCGGGAGCCAGTGTACAGCCAGGAAAATCAAGCTGATTCGCGGATGGCGGCTCGGCGTTTGCGCGCGAATCCATGCTCGCGATCACGCCATCTTCAATGACCAGTACCGCGTTTGTTATGGATTGCTCAGGGGTAATCAGCCGGTCGGCTGTAATCACGGTTCTCATCTTTGAACTTTTCTCGCCTTCCAACGGTCAATGCTTGCTGGCAATGCCGTCAAGTCAAACTCTACACTGAATCGAGATGAGCACTCCCCGCATTGGATTTCACCTTTCAACCTCGGGCGGCGTCTTCAAAGCCGCGGAGCGCGCTCATGAGATCGGCGCGAACACCTTCCAGATCTTCTCCTCCAGTCCGCGCATGTGGCGTCCAGCGCGCATCGACCCTAGTCACGCACTGCAACTCCAGAAGCTTCGACAAAAATACGACTGTACTCCACTGGTTATTCACACCAGCTATCTCGTCAATCTCTGCAGCCAGTCACCAGAGGTCCGGAGAAAATCTATTGCGGCGTTTCGCGGAGAGATCGAGCGGGCGCTGGCTTTGTCCGCCGAATATCTCGTCCTTCATCCCGGCTCGTGGCGCGGTCTCACACGCGAAGAGGGGCTGGCGCTCGCCGCGGAGTCGATCGCCACGGCAACTGAGGGCATCGATCTCGGAGCGGTAGACTTCCGCATCCTGATCGAAAACACTGCGGGGGCTGAATTCTCGCTCGGGAGCAGTTTTGAGCAGGTGGCCGAACTCATTGCGCGGCTGAAGCCGATTGTCCCGGTGGGAGCGTGCCTCGATACATGCCACTGCCATGTCGCCGGATACGACCTGGTGAGCATTGAAGGCTACGAAGAGACCGTGAGCCTGATCGAGAAGACCATCGGCTTCGCAGATGTTCGGGTGTGGCACACAAACGACGCAAAGGCCGCGCGCGGATCTAAGCTGGACCGCCACGAACAGATCGGCAGAGGCACGCTGGGAATTGAAGCATTTCGCCGACTGCTCAACGACAGGCGCTTCGCCCACTGCGCGTTCATCGCCGAAGTGCCCGTCGAGGAGCCGAACGATGATGCGAGAAATGTCCAGATGCTGCGCAGCCTGGTGATGAGTCGCCCTGCGGCGGGATAGGGCCGCCGAGGGCAATAAATGTCCGGCCCGAGAGTGCCAATCACATCCGCGCCTTGCCTGCAGCACCCTTCATGTCGGATCTGTTCAGCCAGGTCACCGCGCCGAACGCTCCTATCCACGAGCCGGCCGCCGCGAACACCACGTACACCGGATTGCCGGTATAGCTGATGACCGCGAAAGCCGAGAGCAGGTACCACACGCTGCTCCAACTGGCGGCCACAATCTTGCGGCGAGCGCCTACCGCCGCTGTAAAAAGCACATAGACTGCGTCGGTACCGGCGGTCGACGCCATTACTCCCAGGGCGATCAGCGGATTCGGTGTATGCAGTGTCACGGCGCCTCCCATTTACAATCAAATCTGACATGTCCGCGAACAAAACCACCAAAAAGACCGCCACAGCGGCTGCAGTGGAGCCATCTCCGTCATCGCACGAGCCCCGCTATACGCCTGCCGAAATTGAGCCGCGCTGGCAAGAACGCTGGGCCAATCAGCCAGAACTTTATGGCGCCGAGCCGGCATCCAGCGGCAAGCCCAAGTACTACGTGCTGGAGATGCTTCCCTATCCATCGGGCCAGCTCCACATGGGGCACGTGCGCAACTACGCCATTGGCGATGCGCTCGCGCGCTACATGTGGATGACCGGGCACAATGTCTTGCATCCGATGGGCTGGGATGCCTTCGGACTGCCAGCCGAGAACGCCGCGCTCAAGAACAATACGCCACCGCGTGAGTGGACGACACAGAACATTGCCGCGATGAAGCGGCAGATGGAGCGAATCGGGCTTAGTTATGACTGGCGCAATGAAGTCACGACCTGCCTGCCCGACTATTATCGCTGGAACCAGTGGTTCTTCATCCGCATGTTCGAGCGCGGCCTGGCGTATCGCAAGAAAAGCAAGGTCAACTGGTGTCCGGCCTGCTGCACCGTTCTTGCCAACGAGCAGGTGATCAACGGCTACTGCTGGCGCCATGAGGACACACTCGTCGAGCAGCGCGATCTCGAGCAGTGGTTCCTGCGGATCACCGACTACGCGCAGGAACTGCTCGACGATCTCGACAAACTTGAAGGATGGCCTGAAAAGGTCCGCACCATGCAGCGCAACTGGATCGGGCGCAGCGAAGGCGCGGAGATCACGTTTGAAGTCGAAGACACAGACAGCATTCCTGAAGACGATCATCCCGACCGACTCGCGGGGACCACTGTGCTTCCGGCCCGTGAAGACATTGGGACTTCTGACAGGAAAGTCACCGTTTTCACTACCCGGATTGATACGATTTTCGGTGCGACCAGCATTCAGCTTGCGCCGGAGCATCCACTGGTGAAGGAATTCTCCGCAGCTGATGCGAAGCTCGCCCAGGAAGTCGCCATCCTCATCAATCAGCAGAAGCAGGCCCGCGAGGCTGGCGACATCGGAGCCATAGAAAAGCAAGGGGTATTCACCGGTCACTACGCCACCAATCCATTCAACGGCGAGCGGTTGCCGATCTGGGTAGCGAACTACATCCTGGTTGACTACGGCACTGGAGCCATCATGTCGGTGCCCGCACACGACGAGCGCGATTGCGAATTCGCGAAGAAGTATGGCCTCGAAATCCGCATTGTCATCCTCCCCCGGCGAACCGGCGATGCCGCGAAAGATGAAGAAGAAGCGCAGATGATTCCCTACACAGCCGAGGACAGCCTGCTGATCAACTCTGGCGACTTCAACACGCATGGCAATCTGGAAGCGCAAACGAAAATGGCGGCCTTTGCCGAAGAGAAGGGATTTGGCAAAGCCACGGTTACATATCGCCTGAAAGACTGGGGCATCAGCCGTCAGCGGTACTGGGGCACACCGATTCCGATGTTGTATTGCGAGAAAGACGGCATCGTTCCCGTGCCTGATAGTCAGCTCCCGGTGCTGCTGCCCGAGAATGTCGAGATCACCCAGGAAGGTGGATCGCCACTCGCGCGTGTGCCCGATTTCGTCAATGCCACGTGTCCCAAATGTGGAGGCCCTGCGCGCCGCGAGACCGACACGATGGACACTTTTGTCGACTCCTCGTGGTATTTCTATCGCTACACGAGCGCAAAGGACGATAGGGCTCCATTTGATACTGCTTCAGTTGCGTATTGGTTTCCCATCGACCAGTACATCGGCGGAGTCGAACACGCCATCCTGCACCTGATCTACTCACGCTTCTGGACCAAAGTGATGCGCGACATCGGCCTCATCAAGAACGACGAGCCGGTGGAGCGGCTGTTCACGCAGGGCATGGTGATCAGGAACGGCGCAAAGATGTCGAAGTCGAAAGGCAATGTCGTCTCGCCGGACGAGATGATCGCCCGGTATGGTGCGGACGCAACCCGTGCGTATTCTCTCTTCGCGGCGCCGCCCGACCGCGATCTGGAATGGCAGGAGGACGGAGTCGCGGGGGTCAGCAGATTTCTGGCGAAGGTCTATCGCTTCGTGACCAGGTATGCGGATCGGACCAAGAGTGCAAGGCCGTTATCAGCGACTCCAGCCTCAGCCGCATCGCAGACTTTGCTGCGCAAGCTTCACCAGACCATTCACAAGATCACGGTGGACTTCGACGGACGCTGGCACTTCAATACCTGCATCGCCGCGATCATGGAACTCGTCAACACGCTCGCTGCTGCCGAACCGGCGATCGCTTCCGGTGAGGTGCCAGATGCAGTTGTCGCCGATATCCTGCGCAATCTCGTGCTGCTGCTCGCGCCGTTTGCACCATATCTCGCCTTCGAGTTGTGGGAGAAGATCGGCGGCGGGGACAACTTGCTACGGACGCCGTGGCCAAAATACGATCCGGATCTCGCTCGGGAAGACGAGATCGAAATCCCTGTGCAGATCAACGGCAAGCTGCGGGCCCTGATTCGTGTTGCCGCCGGCGCTGAGCAGGAAGCTCTCCGCGACGCGGCGCTGGGCAATGAAAAAATCCTGGTGGCCACCGAAGGCAAGAACGTCGCAAAGGTCATCATCGTTCCGGGCAAGCTCGTGAACCTCGTGGTGAAGTAGCAGATGGCGGTCGACAGCACAGCCCATGTCAGAACGGCACGGGGAACTCAGTCGTTCGTCCATGTTCTGAGTGACTGCTGGTCGCGCCCCTCGCTGCTCGCTCTGGAGATTCTCTGGCGATGGCTCTTCGGCATCCCGCTGCTGGGCGTGCTCGCGTGGCAGGGTCTCCGCATCTACGCGGCCGTTGCGAACCAGCTTGCTGCCGCGAGCATTGATCAGTTTTCGATCGCTGATCCGGCGCAGGCGACGGTGATTGCGGCGGATGTCTACGCTGTGATTGCGCCGCCCCTTCTCCGAACGGCTTTGTGGCTCGTGCCGGCTGCAATGCTGGTGTGGGCTGTAATGTCCGGAGTCGGACGGAATGCGGTTTTGCGCCGCTACGATAATTCCCTCCCCCGACGACCGATAACATTGAGCGCTCTGCAACTGCTCCGCATCGTTTTACTGTGCGGCAGCTTCTGGTTGTGGTTTGCAGCGGTGCATTGGAGCGCCAACTACTCACTTTCGGGAGACGAGCCGGATCTTGTCGTCTACTGCGCCCTGGTGATTTGCATTTCTCTCGGAATCTTCATCGTGTGGGCGCTGGTCAGCTGGATCTTTTCGATCGCCCCGCTCATGGTGCTTCTTGAGGATCGCGGGGTTGCATCGAGCCTCGCGCGCAGCGTGCGCCTTGGCCAGCTCACAGGGAAACTGGTTGAAATCAACCTCATCATGGGCATTATCAAGCTGGCGCTGGTCGTGCTTGCCATGGTCTTCTCGGCCATACCTTTGCCGTTTACGACGAGCATGGAGGGTCCACCGCTCTATGTGTGGTGGGCGATCGTGAGCGTCGCGTATTTGATTGCGTCGGATTTCTTTCAGGTGGCGAGGCTGGTGGCATTTATCCGGTTGTGGCGGGGCCTGGCTGTCCAGACGCCCGCGCCTTCGGCGCAAGACCCTTTGCGGGTCAAGTAAACTACCTAGTGGACACATCCTCGATCGTCATCCTCGATTTCGGCTCCCAATACACACAACTCATAGCGCGGCGCATTCGCGAACAGAATGTTTTCTCGGTTGTGCTGCCCTGCACCGCATCCATTGATGAGATTCGCGCGCAGAATCCCATCGGAATCATCCTTTCCGGCGGCCCTTGCTCCGTTTACGACGCCGACGCGCCACCCGCCGACCCGACGATACTCTCGCTCGGTCTGCCCCTGCTTGGTGTCTGCTACGGATTGCAATTCATCACACATCACCTCGGCGGCAAGGTTCGCCCGGCGGATAAGCGCGAATACGGTCACGCAGAAGTCTCGGTCGTCGACGCTGTCACGCCGCTGTTCGCGAATATTCCCGCATCACTGAACGTGTGGATGTCGCACGGCGACGAAGCGATTGAGCTACCTCCCGGCTTTCATCTGACGGCGAAGACATCGAACGCGGTGGCGGGGATCGCTAACCCTGAGCGGGGCATCTGGGCGGTGCAGTTTCATCCCGAGGTGCACCATACGAAGCAAGGCACCGCTATACTGCGCAACTTTCTCTTTAATATCTGCAAGGCCGTGCCTGACTGGACGCCCGAGCACTTCATCCAATCCACCGTTGCTTCGATCCGCGAAAAGGTTGGCGATGGGCACGCAATCTGTGCGCTCTCCGGTGGAGTTGACTCCTCGGTCGCGGCGGTGCTTGTTCACCGTGCGATTGGCGAGCGACTGACATGCGTCTTTGTAAACAACGGCGTTCTGCGCAAAAACGAGTTCTTCAAGGTACAGGAGAATCTCCGCGAGAAGCTCGGCCTTAACCTGGTCGCCGTAGACGCGAGCACGCGCTTCCTGGCCCGGCTTGGCGGAGTGACCGATCCCGAGACGAAGCGCAAGATTATTGGCAACGAATTCATCGCTGTCTTTGACGACGAGGCTCACCGAATTGCGCAAGAAACAGGCGGAGTGGAATGGCTCGTCCAGGGGACGCTCTATCCCGACGTGATCGAATCCTCATCCATCAAGGGTCCTTCGCAGACCATCAAGAGCCACCACAACGTGGGCGGCCTGCCGGAGACGATGAAGCTGAAGCTCATTGAGCCGCTGCGCGATTTATTTAAGGACGAGGTCCGGCGCATCGGGCGCGATCTGCAGATGCCCGACGACATCCTCCAGCGGCAGCCGTTTCCCGGCCCAGGACTCGCGGTGCGCATCCTTGGCGAGATCACTCCGGAGCGTGTCGCGCTGCTTCAGGAAGCCGACGATATCGTCGTCTCCGAGATCAAGCGCGCCGGGCTTTATCAGCAGATATGGCAGTCGTTCGCCGTGTTGTTGCCGGTCAAGAGTGTCGGCGTGATGGGCGACCAGCGCACCTACGCCTATACCTGCGCCGTCCGCGCCGTTCATTCGGAGGACGGCATGACGGCGGACTGGGTTCCGTTGCCCTACGATGTGCTGAAGACAATTTCGAGCCGCATCGTGAACGAGGTCCGCGGCATCAACCGCGTTGTCTACGACATCACCTCGAAGCCGCCGGGCACGATTGAGTGGGAGTGAGGACTGCGCATCCCGTGACACGCGCCTTCGGCGCAGAAATCTTAAATGTTCAGATTCGCCTCTGATATTCTTCCTCATCATTGATTTCACCCACGAATTCCAACTCCTAAGGATGGTTGTGATGTCTCGACTTCGCTGTCCGCTGGCTGTCCTCGCACTCTTTGTCTCTACCGGCACCCTCCTTGCGCAGACCAATATCGACGCAACGTTCGCGCGGGACCCCAAGCAGCCAATCGACCAGTCCTATACCGACCACATCAAGCAGTACACCACGCAGCCCTACTTCAACTCGCCGCTCACCGACTATCTACCCGCGTCGAAGACTGTTCCTACACCGGCCAAGGTGCTCGGCGATGTCTCCGGCGCACCGGGCATACTGCCCTACGCCGAAGACGTCTACGCATACTTCCGCCTGCTCGAGAAGAGCACGCCGCGGGTCAAGGTTTTCCCGATCGGACACTCAGAAGAAGGCCGCGAGATGATTGCTGTCGCCATTGCCGACGAGTCGCTGCTCGCGAAGATGCCCGAGAACGATGCCCGTCTGGCCAAACTGGCCGATCCGCGAAGCATCAATCTGGATGACGCGAAGGCCGCAGAGCTGGTGAAGGCATCGTTTCCGATCTACTACATCACCGGCACGATCCATTCGCCCGAGACAGGCGCACCCACGGCGCTCATGGAGTTGGCCTACCGGCTTGCGGTCGACGACTCGCCTTACATTCAATACATCCGCACGCACATGGTGGTGCTGATTACGCCGGTCGTCGAAGTCGATGGGCGCGACCGCATGGTCGACATCTACAAGTGGCACCTGGCTCATCCCAAGGAGCAGTGGCCACGGCTTATGTACTGGGGGCACTACGTCGCGCATGACAACAACCGCGACGCCATGGCCATGACGCTCGACCTCACGCGCAATGTGCTCGACACCAATCTCAAATTCCATGTCCAGGTGCTTCACGACCTGCATGAGTCCGTGCCATTCCTCTACGACAACACCGTTGGCGATGGGCCATACAATGCCTGGGTCGATCCGCTGCTCAACGGTGAGTGGGCGATGCTGGGCTGGAACAATGTGCAGCAGATGACCGCCTTCGGCATGCCCGGCGTCTTCACGCACGGCGACTTCGACACATGGAGTCCTGGCTACCTTATGTTCCTCGCAGCCATGCACAATGGCATCAGTCGACTGTATGAGACCTTCGGCAACGGCGGCGCGGACACCGAGAAGCGCATTCTCGATCCGGAGGAGTATGCGCGCACGTGGTACAAGCCGAATCCACCGCTGCCGGTCGTGATCTGGTCTCAGCGCAACAATAACAATTACGAAGAGACAGCACTGCTCTCGACTCTCTCGTTCTTCGCGCAGAATGGGCAGCAGTTCCTCGCGAACTACTACACGAAGAGCAAGCGGTCGGTGGAAAAGCCGCAAAACGCGGGGCCGGCGGCCTATGTCCTCGATGAGCCCGCGTCGAGCCGCCAGGCGGAATTGCTGCGCACGCTGGCGCTGCAGCATGTCGAGATCAGCCGGCTGTCCGAGCCATTCACCTATACGCCACCTGCGAAACCAGCTAAGGCCGATGCGGACAAATCGGGCGACAAATCAGACAAGGACAAATCAGACAGCGACAAGCCTGAGAAGCCGGAGCAGCCAAAGCCCGAGACCTTTGCAGCGGGCAGTTATGTCATCCGCATGGATCAGCCTTACTCGCGTATCGCCGATGCGCTGCTCGACCGGCAATACTGGGCGCCCGACGACCCGCAGAAGCATCCCTACGATGACACCGGCTGGTCATTTGGCGACCTCTTCCACGTCAAGACGGTGCGTGTGACCGATGCGGCGATCCTGAAGGTGAAGATGGAGCCGGTAGCTGATCCGAACGCCGACTTCGGCAAGGTCGCAGGGTCGGGCAGCGTCTATGCCGTGAACAATGCGTCCGAGGTGTCGCTGCTCGGGCTGCGCTACACGCTCAAGGACGCGACCATCTCTGTTGCAGACAAGGCCTTCGACGCGGAGGGCCATCACTTCGAGGCGGGATCGCTGCTCATTCAGAATGCCGACGCAACGAAGTTGAAATCGGCGCTCGCAGATGCCGGCCTCAGCGCCGTGACCCTGCCGGCGATGCCGTCGGCGGTGCATGCGGCACCCACCCCCCGCATCGCCTTCATGCATACCTGGCTGGGCACTCAGACCGAGGGCTGGTGGCGGGAGGCCTTCGACCGGATGCACGTGCCGTACGACTACATCAGCACGCAGACGGTGGCGGCTACTCCGGACCTGCGGGCGAAGTATGACGTGATCATCTTCGCTCCGGTGGGCCGGGCGTCGACGCAGACGATCGTCAACGGCATGCCGATGTGGGGAAATCCGCTGCCGTGGGAGAAGACCGATCTGACGCCGAACCTGGGAAGGATCGACTCGACGGCGGATATGCGGCCGGGGCTGACATACGCGGGCGTCGATCACCTGCGGGACTTCATCACCAAAGGCGGCCTGTTCATCACCTCCGAGGATACGGCGCAGTTCGCCATTGACCTTGGGCTTGCGCCCGGCGTGTTCGTGGCTCCCAAGGGCAATGTGCGCGTGGTTGGCAGCGTGCTCGCGGCGGCGTTCGTGGATAAATCCAGCCCGATTGCCAACGGATACGGCAAGGATCTGGGCGTCTACAGCGCGGATGGGATGGCGTTCACGGTCGGCAATATGGCGGTGAACCGGCACATTGAGACCGAGAAAGAATTCAAGCGGCCGACGGGACGGGGTGGGCCGGGGGAGGATGATATTCCCGAGGACCGTCCCTACGTGAAGGCGGAGCCGCTGCCGTCGCCCAAGGCGTGGGAGCCGACTCCGCTGAACGAGGAGGAGTCGCGGAACAACGTCTATGTCATTCCCGAGCAGTACCGGCCGGATGTGATCCTGCGCTTCGGGTCGGGCAAGCAGTTCCTGCTGTCAGGGCTGCTCGACGGCGCATCGGCGATCGAGGAGAAGCCGGTGGTCGTCGATGCTCACCTTGGAGAGGGCAACGTGCTGCTCTTTGCGACCAATCCGGTTTACAGGGGAGAGACGCTGGGCAGCTATGCGCTGGTCTTCAACGCCATCCTGAACTACGACCGGCTGGCGAAGGCCTTGCCGGCGGCGGGAGCGAAATAGTTCCGTTTTGGGAACCGGGGAGGGGGTACCCCCTCCCCCCTGTTTTTTTGTACTCCTGTTACCCACTCATTCCATTGCGTTTACAAATTATAAGTCTGTAACCCATTCATTTTGTTGGATGATCCCGTAAGCGATTGTTTCTACTGGGCTTGCGCGCCGAATTTGGCTTGTAATTCCGTAAGCCATTCATTCTGTTGGACAAACCCGCAATCCATTCTTTTCATTGGGTTTACGGAGGGGGAGACCGCGGCGGCATTGGGTCCCCCCTTGTGGCACAAATAAAAAAGCCCGCCGGTTGACGGGCTTTACTCTCTATTTCAATTTTAGAGGATTCGGACAAATAGTACGCCAACTATTTCAAGATCAGGCCGCGTTAGAAAGCCTCAAGCCAACACCGGGCTTGAATGGGCCACCCGCCGAGCAACCTCAGCCGGGAATTAGGAATCCCAGCATATAGCGCTACTCCCGCCTTAAAGCCTGAGAACGAGCGATCACGGGCACGAAATCATTCCAACTCAGTTCAAAGGTACCGCAGACACCTTAAGGGGGGTCATCCTATGCGCGGACTCAAAGCTCTTCTCATTGCTACAGCACTGCTCGCACCTCTGGCCTTCGCGCCAAAGGGCAACGCGCAAGTCGTTATTGGCATTGGTATTCAACCTAACTGCCCTTACGGCTATTACGACTATTCACCATACGGCTGCGCACCCGTTGGTTTTTATGGGCCGGGCTATTTCTATAACGGTATCTTCCTGGGCATGGGCCCATGGGCGGGCTGGGGATATGGTCACGGCTGGGGCAGCCATCGCTTCGTCAGCGGCGGCGGCGGACGCTATACCGGTGGTGGTGGCTACGCAGCTAATCATGGAAGTTACGCCGGCGGAAAGACAGTACACGTCAGCAACAATGGCGGCTACCACGCTCAGCCGACCCGAGGCGAATCTCATGCCGCACCACCCCATACCAACGCGCCCCATGGCGAGTCTCATGCCCAGGCACCGCATGGTAACGCTCCCCACGCTGAAGCACAGCATGGCAGCTCATCTCATGCCTCAGCACCTCATGGTGGTGGCGCAGCTCATGCCTCAGCACCTCATGGTGGCGAATCTCATGGCAGCGGTAGCGCACCCCATGGAGGCGGTGAGCGCAAGTAAACTTTCACGCACTGTAATAAAGGGCCCGACTGCGATGGCAGCCGGGCCTTTTTGTCTCTATTTCATTTTAGAGGATTCGGACAAATAGTACGCCAACCATTTCAAGATTAGGCGTTCTGGAACAGCCCCACTCAAGCCAACACCGGGCTTGAATGGGCCACCCGTCCATAGTCTGGATCAGAATGTGCGGTTTTGCGCGGTAAGATGGCCCTCATGGATTTCCTCTACGGCGTCGTTCCTGCTCTGCTCCTGGTCGTGGGAATTCTCGTTGCCTGGCTCTGCCTGCGTCGCGTCTTCTCGCTCCGCGCGCGGGCTTTCTCGACTGGCCGCAAAATCGCCGAGCGCATCGTCCTCGCGCTTGTCGCCCTAGTGGCTATGGCTCTCGGCCTCAACAGCGCCGTCAACGCCGTCATCCTGCATCACTACCGCGCGCAGATGCCGGGTGCGCTCTACCTCGTCGATGGCCATCGCATGCGTCTCGACTGCACCGGCAACGGCTCGCCCACTCTGGTGCTCGACGCGGGCCTCGGCAACGACGGCCTCATCTTCAGCGCCGTTCAGCCTACGCTCGCCAAAACCACGCGCGTTTGCTCTTACGACCGCGCGGGCATGGGCTGGAGCGATCCCGTTTCGACGCCCCGCGACGCCGACCACATCACCGAGCAGCTCCACGGCCTGCTTCAGGCCGCCGGCATCAGCGGCCCCATCGTCCTCATGGGCCACTCTATCGCCGGCATATATATCCGCGATTATGCCAGCCGCTATCCAGCTCAGGTCGTGGGCCTCGTATTCATCGATGCTTCCACGCCGCTGCAAAACCGCGACCCCGCCATCCGCCGAGTCATGCGCCCCGGCGGCCCGCCTCTCCCGGTCAGGCTCCTCACGCAGGCCATGTTCGTTGTTGGCATTCCGCACTGGATGGGCGGCTGCTCGGAGCCATTTCCCGCCTTCGATCCCGCACGCGCGAAGCTTCAGGCCGAAGAGCGCTGCCACCTCGTCGTTTCCTCGCCCGCCGGCGAGTCGACAAATTTTGATCGCTCCGGCGAAGAGACCATCCACACCGGTCCGTACGGCGACATGCCGGTCCTCATCTTCACCTCCGACCCGGCGAAGGCCGCGAAGTCTCATGAGCCACCCGACATACTGGCCGCGTGGGAACGCATGCAGGCCAACCTCAAAAACCTCTCCACGCGCAGCCGCCAGATCATCGCCGCCAACGCAGGCCACTACATCCAGCTTGACCGTGCCGACCTCATCGACCGCGAAGTCCCGCTGTTCATTCAGCAGATTCGCGGGACCGCGACCCCGCCTGCCGCGTGGGGCACCACCACCACGGAATAGCGCGCCGCGCGACCACTACTTCACGCCCTTGCTTTTTGGGGATTCGCTGAGCCATTGACCGGCAACACGGAACTTTCATGGCCCGAAGCCCTGCTCTCGATCCCGATCAGCCAAACTTCCGTATCGCCGACCACACGCCTAGAACGGGGATTTATCCTCTGTGGATGCGAGAATCTGCAGACATTGAACCTCCACTCTAATCAAGGCCGGGTCAGGTGATCTCCTGGGCGGAGTGGTCTTCCGAATACCTTCGTTCCGCAATGCCAAGTGGCACGGTGACGAGAATTCTCGTGCCCTCGCCGGGCGCCGAGTCCACCGAAAAAGTCCCGTGGACAAGGTTCGCGCGCTCATTCATGCTCTTGAGCCCCAGTCCGCCCTTCCCGACCTTCCGGACGTCAAAGCCCACACCCTCATCACTCACCAGCAACTCAACGGCGTCATCCGTGGCGGTCAGCTCTACTGTGAAATCCCGCACCCCGCTGTGCTTTACCGCGTTATGCAGCGCTTCCTGCGTCACACGGAAGAGGCACAAAGAAATATCCCTGGGCAACTGTCTGGGTACATTCCGCGCGATGACCTCGATTCGCAGCTCGTATTGCTTTGACAGCTCATCGCAAAACTCCTCGACCGCAGTCGCCACTCCAAGGTAGTCAAGGACCGATGAGTGCAGTTGATGCGACAAGCCCTGAAGATCCAACGCGATCTCGCTACAAAGTCTCCCGATCTGCTCGAGACTTTTCGTCGTGTTTGCCTCCGGAACGGCGGAAGCAAGATGCGCGACCTCAATCTCCATCGACAGCAGCGCGAGCCTCTGGCAGATATCGTCATGCAGTTCTCGCGCGATTCGACTGCGCTCCCGGTCCTGTGCCTCAATCAGCTGACCGCTCATCTTTTCGAGCGACTGCTGGGCGAGCTTCTGGTCCGTCACATCAACAGCCGATGCAATAAGACCGGCAAACGATCCATCTCCATTGACTCTCGGAGAAGCAACGTCGATTATCCACCGGTACGCTCCGTCGCCGCGCCGCAGCCGATATTCGATCGAAAACTGCTTGTGATCCTTCAGCGCTTGCGAGACTGTGTCCAGCAGACGCTGCAGATCGTCCGGATGTACGCAGCTGGCCCATGTGTCGCTAAATCCGACGGTCGGGGAGGGCCCGGTGAAGGCGATTAGCCGCTCATTCCGATAAATGATCTTGCCGTGCGAGTCACACATCCAAACCAGCGACGGCGTGGTATCCGTCATCACGCGGAAGCGCTCCTCGCTCTCGCGCAGAACCGCCTCAGCCTTCCGCTTTCGCGCTCGCTGCCACAGCAATCCCGCGATCAAGAGCGCCTGGGCGACGATCAGCACGATCGCAGCAATGACGAATTTGCGGCCGCGCTCCCAGAGACCTGGCTCCCGGTAGAGAACCACAGTGCCCGGGGGCAGAGCCGATTCCGGAATATGCCAGTGTTGAAGCTGCCGCCAGTCCACCACTGTCTGAAAATTGGAGTCGTCCTCGATCGGAATTTCTTCGGGGCGCTCACCCTCCAGCACGCGTGCGGCTATCTCTGCCGTCGACTCAATGTACCTCTCCGAATCGACATAGGCTCCGCCAATGCAGCCATAATTCAATTCGACCTTCCATGCACAGTAGGTCGGAAGGTGCCTGGCGGCTGCGACGAGAACATCACGGGGACTAATATCTGATTCTTTGGCACTGAGTGGCGCGAGTTGAAAGAGAATCAGGGTACGTGGAGGCAGAGCCGCAATCCTTGCCAGAAGATCGGTATCTGGGGGCCCAAAAAGATCGATCTCCTTCACTCGATCCCGGTGACGATACAGCTCCGAGTGCGCAATGGCCCACCAGAATCCCGGCGCTTCCGTGATGATCGCGACAGCTTGCGCATCCCGGTGAAGACTTAAAGCCAGGTCGATTGTTTCTCGAAGACCCACTTCGCTGGTTCTGCCCGTAATGCCAGCCGGTATTCGCTGTCCTTCCAGCTCTTTGGCGCTTAGTGAGTAGAAGACGATGGGGACGCCGGGAAGAATCTTGTCACGGTAGCGCATCACGAATCGAAGCGCTTCAATCGAAGATACGACCGCGACGTCCAGCTTTACATTCTTGTATGCGTAGTGAAAAGTCTCAGCGAGGCTGTCTTGATAAGCGGCATCTCCCATTCGCTCATAGTCTATGTATGACGTATAGAAGTTGAGGTGTTGCGGAATGCGAGTCCGTAGAGCGCTTTCAAATAGATTCAGATCGCGGCGTTGTTGGTCCAAGGAGCTGAACACAAATAGCATGTTCTTCGTATTCGGCTGGGCCACGCAGGCAAGACTGCTCAGAATCCACAGCAGCAATCCGGAAATCAGCAGCCATGGGTGCGCGAAAATTCTCGCGGAAATTATCCACTCGCCAGACGAAACCTGGCTTTCACTTTCTGCGCCGATCCGCCTCCGCCTCATCAGACTCCTGGTCATCACGATAGCCGTTATGCCGGAACAGCATTGAAGAGAACCAAAACGCTCTACATAAGGAATGCTCGTCTTAGTTGCCGCGAATTGCATGGAATTATACTGCGCGAGAGATAACGATCCTGCTCGCTGCTAAAAGACGGTTGTACGCACAAGCCTGCCGGCTAGAGGATCGAAATCTTTCCGTCACGAGTCTTCGTGAAGGCGTGCAGCGGGCGGGCGCCGGCGTCGAGGTGGCGCAGGGTCATCAGGTCTGGCGTTATGGAGAGATGGCTGAAGCCGTAGATCTTTTGCGCGTAGGGACCGCGCTTCGATTCGTCGATCGCGAGGTCGTAGAGGTCGGCGCCGCCTCCGCCGGAGAGGAAGAAGCTGGTGGGATGGCCCTCGAATTCGAGGTGCTGCATGTCGTGGTCGTGTCCGGCGAAGTAAAAATTTACGTTGTATTTGCGGAAGAGCGGGTCCCAGTCGCGAATGAGCTTCGCGTGATCGCCGTGCGGGCCATCGGAGTAGATCGGGTGGTGTCCCATGGCTACGAGGTAGGGCGTTGTGCGCGGCTTCTTCAGCTCGGTCTCGATCCAGGCAAGCTGGTCGGCGTGCTGCTGCTCGGTCAGAGTGAAGTCGCGCCGGTCGAGCCGGATGCGATGCTCCTTGGGAACGTTGCTGTCGAGGGCGAGGAAGGTGACGAGCGGGTTCTTCGCGGGAAACTCGAAGCGATACCAGCGGGCGGGCATGGTCCAGCGAGAGTGGCCGCTGCGGGCGTATTCGAGTTCGGCGTCCACCTTGCTCTCGGGATAGTTCTGGTAGTCGTGATTGCCGAGGATGGCGTAGGCGGGGCAGTCGAAGGCGCTGGCGGGGTACATGTCCTCGAACTGGGCCTGCCAGCGCGGGGAGTGGACTCCGCCGTCGAGGGCTCCATACCAGTTGTCGCCGAGGAGCAGGAGCGCCTGAGTGCGGATGGCGTGCTGCTGAGCGTAGGCACGCATGCTCTTCGCAACCGCGGCCTGGGCGGTCGCGTTCTCGTATCCCCAGTCGCCGATCATGAGGATTTCGGTGGCGCCGGGGTTCGACGGGAAGGCCTCGGCAGCGCGGGAAAATGAGCCTAGGGCGGCCAGCGCGCTGAAGGCAAAACTCTGCTTGAGAAAGCGGCGGCGGGTGACGGCGGCGTGCTGGATCAGCGGGTTCATTCTGGCGTTATGTTAGTGGGTCAACTTGAGAGTGACAATCCCGCAGTGGCTGAAGCCGGGTTGATTGCGCACTCTTTACGGCATGGTTGAAGACATGCCCTTTCAAAGGCAGGAAACCAGGCACGGCCCGGGCTACTGAGGAGGCGGAGGAGGATTCTGCTGGGGCGGAGGCTGCTGCTGTGTCGTGTCATCGTCCTTCTTGCCGCCGAAGAGCCGGCTTAAGAAACCGCGCTTCTTCTTGGTCTGCTGCGGTTCCGGGGCCGGCTGAGCCTGCGCCACCGGGGCATTCTGCGCTGGGGCCGGCTGCGACGGCACAGCTTGAGGAGGAGGCTGCGTTATGGGAACCTGCGGCGGCGCGGCAGGCTTCTCGCCGGCTCCGAAGATTCTCTGGAAGAGGTTGCGCTGGTCGCCGCCCGCGTGGTCGCAGGTGTCAGTGGGCTGGGTGCCGTCGAGGAAGGCGGCATAGTAGACATTGTCGGGGCAGGCGGCGTCGGCGAGCAGGTTCGTAGCCTTGTCGAGGCGCACCTCGACAACGCCCGAAGGCGGAACGAAGTCCCTGGTGTCGGAGTACTGAGGCAGTTCCACGGCGCGCTTCATGAATCCGGCCCAGATGGGGGCGGCGGCGTGGGCGCCTTCAATCTTGATGTCGCTGTAGTCGTCGTTGCCCACCCAGACGATGCAGATGAGATTGCTGGTGAAGCCAGCGAACCACGCATCGTGGGAGGTTCCGGTCTTGCCCGCCGCCGGAGCCGTGAAGCCCATCTGCCGGACAATCGAGCCGGTGCCCCCGTTGAGCACATTTTGCATGAGGCTGACGGTCAAATAGGCCGCGCGCGGATCGAGCACCGGTTTGGTCACGGGCGTGTAATCGTTCATCACGTCGCCGCTGGGGCTGCGTACCGAGGCCAGCATCCACGGATCGATCTTCACGCCGCTGTTGGCGAAGACCGTGTACGCGCCGGACATGTCGAGGGGTGTCGCGTCATAGGCTCCGATCGCCATGGCCGGAGTGGCTCGCGCCGACTTGATCCCGGCATCGCGCGCCAGCGAGGCGACGTTGTTGTATCCCACCATGGAGGCCAGCTCGATGGTGGCGTTATTCAGCGAATGCATCAAGGCTACGCGCGCCGTCACGTCGCCGAAGTATTTGCCTTCGAAATCGTGCGGGCTGTAGGTCTGATCTCCCGCAAAGGTGAAGGTCGTCGGCTCGTCGTTCAGGATGGTGACCGGAGTAAAGGTGCCGCTCGTGCCATCCGGGTCGTTGAGCTGCGATCCCGCCAGGCTGGTGTTGAAGGCCGCGGCGTAGACGAAGGGCTTGAAGATCGAGCCGGTGGGCCGGTGAGAGACGGCGTGATTGAACTGGCTCTGGCCGTAGTTGCGTCCGCCCACCAGCGCCAGCACCTGCCCGGTGTGGGGATTGAGAGCCACCAACGCCACCTGGGGATAGACGATGGGCGAATCGTCTCCCGCCTTGACGCGCCGCTCGTGCAGAGCCTCGACCTGCTTGTCGACGTTCTTCATGCCCTCTTCGACGGCCTCGGTGGCGACGCTCTGCAGCTGCGGGTCGAGCGAGGTGTAAATGCGGAGTCCCTGCTGGTTGTACTCGTCTCCGCCGAGGCGCTGGGCAAGCTGCTCGCGCACCAGATCGACGAAGTAGGGAGCCTCGCCCGCGTCAACCGCGCCGGGAACGACGTTCAGCGGAGACGCTTTGGCCTGCTCGGCTTCTTCCTTCGTGATCGCGCCGGTCTCCACCATGGAATCGAGCACGAGGTTGCGACGGTTCTCCGCCCGCTCCTGATGGCGGTAAGGATTCAGGCGGCTGGGGCTCTGGATGAGCCCGGCCAGCAACGCGCATTCGGGGAGGGTCAGCTGGCGGACATCCTTGCCGAAGTAGGCCTGCGCGGCTTCTCCGAATCCGTTGATGGAGAAGCTGCCGCGCTGCCCGAGGGGCACCTGGTTGGCGTACATCTCGAAGATCTTCTGCTTGGAGAAGCGGTGCTCGAGCTGGAAGGTGATGACGATCTCGAGGAACTTGCGCTTGAAGCGCTTTACCGGACTGAGGAAGAAGCCGCGGGCCAGCTGCATGGTGAGAGTCGAGCCGCCCTCCATGTAGGTGTGCTTGTGGCTCAGATCGTTGCGCGCGGCGCCCAGAAGGCGGAGGTAATCGACGCCGCCGTGGGTGAAGAAGCGGCGGTCCTCGATGGCGACGACCGCATTGACGAGGTTGTGCGGGATCTCGTCATAGGTGACGAGGCGGCGCTTGGAGCGGGTCGCGTCAGAGAGGTCGGTAATGAGCAGCGGTTCGAGCTCGTAGGCGGCAAGCTGCTGGCCCTGGTCGCCGGTAATCTGGCTGATCACGCCGTTGTCGAGCGTGATGGTGGCGCCCTCGGGGGCATGGTAGGACTGCGGGCCGGGGTGCACGGTGATGCTCTCCGGGCCGGCGGTGAATGTCCCCATGGATGAAGCCTTGGGATCACCGTCGCTCGAATATCCGGCATTGCGGAGCTGTTGCTCGATGTACTGCACGGTGAACTTCTGCCCCGGGCGCAGCTCGGCGGGAGCGGCATAAATCTTGGCCGTGGCGGCGAAGAGAGGCTTCTCCATCCGGTCGCTGACGATCCGGCCGTACTTCACGTAGTAGAAGCTGAAGACGCAGGCGAAGATGAGGAAAAGGCCGGCGACTCCAAGGCCAGCAATCAGGAGCGCCTTACGCAGGAGTAGGTTGCGGCCCAGGCCAGGTTTCTTCGCAGCCGGGCCGGCGAATTTGATCTTTACTGCCAATAGAAACTTCTCAACCTTTATTCTAAATGCGTCTGTCTTCAGGCGGTTCTGCGAAATTAGACGCAATCACGCCTCAATGAGTGTACAAATCGCGGAGCCACTCATCGACGACGGAGCGTCTCATACGCTCCATCTACCAGTTTAAACGGGAACCCAGAGCCCCCGCTGGCTGGAGAGGCCCGGAGACTCAATTTGATGCCGGCAAATGGTTTCAGGGCAGCCCCGAGGGCGCTCAATCAGGGGAGCTCGATTCAGGCGTGAACCAGTTCCTCATAAAATGGGTAATCGGTATAACCGCGGGCATCGAAGGTATAGAAGGTGTTGCGGTCGTATGGCGTCAGCGGGAGCCCTTCCCGAATCCGCCGTGGCAGATCGGGGTTGGCCGTTGCCGCGCTCATTTTCAGATTTTCCTCTTGTGGGTTTGTGTTCTCTTCCTGATTTCAAAGCTGTGCTGCTTCTCTCAAAGCTTCGATCCGCCGTCGACGGGAATGCTGGCGCCGGTGATCCAGCGTGCTCCGTCAGAGGCCAAAAATGCGACGACGTCGGCGACATCCTCGGGTTTGCCGATTCGCTTTAATGCCTGCATCCCCAGCGCGGCCTCGCATCCCGCTTCTGTCTTGGTGAAATTCGACATATCCGTGTCGATTATGCCCGGCGCCACAGCGTTTACGCGGATGCCGTTCGGCCCCAGAATGGCGGCCCAATTCCTGACCAGCGTCTCGATTGCCCCTTTCGTCGAGGCATAAGCGAGGATCGCGGGATTATCCAAACCAGGCTTGCCTACGACGGTACGGGCTCCGAGGGAGGAGATAACGATGATGCTCGACCCTTCGCCAAGGATGGGCAGCAGTTGCTGGACCAGTAAGAACGGACCCCGGACGTTGATCGCGAAGAGATTGTCCAGATCCTCGAAGGTGTGGTCGGCAATGCGGGCAGCCTTGCTGACTCCAGCGTTGAGCACGAGCACGTCCAGGCGGTCGCCGACAATTGCGCGCACCTGTTCGGCGAGCAAAGCCGCGCCATTCGGGGTTCCGAGGTCCGACGAGATCGCGGTCGCTCTTCCGCCATCGGCTTCGATCGCGGCGACAAGAGCAATCCGCTTCCTCTCTGGAGCGGCCGTAATGAACCAGAAGGCGCGCTCCGGCCTTCGCGAGCGCGAGCGCCGTCGCCCGGCCGATGCCACGTGAGGCTCCCGTCACGAGGGCAGTTTTATTGGAAAGATTTCCCATTTTCGTTGACTCCCCTGGGGCGCGTTCTCCGCATGATCGTTCCGAATCAAACTGGCCTGACGTTTTCAAGCGTTTGTGCCGCCGTCGACCGTCAGATTCGCTCCGGTGATGTATGAAGCCTCTGGACCGGCGACAAAGGACACCAGCGCGGCCACGTCATCCACATGCCCGTAGCGTTTTAGCGCGGTGTTCGCCACCTGAGGCGCGGCCCAATCGCCGGCGGCGGGATTCAGATCGGTGTCGATAGGGCCCGGCTGGACGTTGTTGACCGTGATACCCCGGCCGCCGACCTCGCGGGACAACCCCTGCGTAAACATCTTGACCGCGCCTTTGGTTGCCGAGTAAGCAACGAGTCCCGGCGTCATCATGCGCTCGCCCACGCATGAGCCAATCGTGATGATGCGGCCCCCGTCCTTCATGTGCTTCAGCGCGGCCTTGGTCGCGGCGAAGACTCCGCGAACGTTGATGTCGAGCACGCGATCCATCTCCTCCAGCGTGGTCTCCTCGAATGCTTTGGGAATGGCCACGCCTGCGTTGTTCACCAGCACATCCAGCCGGCCGAAGGCCGCGACGGTCTTCTCAACCGCGGCTGCAACGGCGGCGGCATCGGCTGCATCGGCCTGGATCGCGATCGCCTTTCCGCCTGCATCTTCGATCTCCCTGACAACCGACGCGGCCGCATCCGCACCTTTCGTGTATGTGATGGCCACGCTGGCTCCGTCGCCGGCAAGGCGCCGGGCAATTCCAGCGCCGATGCCCCGCGAACCGCCGGTGATCAGGGCTACTTTTTCGGCTAACTTAGACATAAATCTCCTTAGGTCGTTGTGATCGGTACGTGTGATCGGATGGCTAAGCGGCTGGACGTTGCTAAGCCGAGGTGTTTGCTGAGCTAGGAGTTTCGTCCGCTGCCGTCCTCCAATGCGGTCATGTTCATGCCCAACAGCGCCATTCTGAGGCGTTGATTCTTGAGGAGCAGCTCACAGATCAATCCCTGCAAGCCGCGCAACCGATCCTGCCAGGCTTCCTGAGAAAGCTCCTCCGGCTGATCCGGCAGATGGCCCGCTGAAGCCCGACACACCTCATCCTGCGAGATCAGGCCTGTTTGCGGGAATGGCTCTCCGCGCGGCGGGGCAGTCATATGGATCTCCTGTACAAGCCGGCTCTCCAGTCGTTGCAGAGCCTGCCTGTGGATGTATCGAGCCGTCAGGGGCTTCAGGACTCGGCCTGTCCTGCTGCGTAGGAATAACCCTGGACGATTCGTTCAAAAGCAAGGACGAGGGGAGTTTGCGGGCCTGAGAAGCGATGTGTTTCACCCGTGAGTTGAGAGATAGCCAGGATGGACACGCGACGAAAGAACTTCTCGTGGTTATCACATGGCCAGTCGAGCGACTCCATGGTGCGAAGCCATGCCTCACCGGCGGGCGGAGCGCCATCTCTACCGAAGACCTCCGCTGTTGCGTGAAGAAAGGCTGTCATTTCGCGTTCCGCCTGGCCTGTGATGTTTTGTAAAGGCGCGTTGCTGCGTTCGGGCATCTTCTTCCTCCACTCCGAGAGTCCTGGAAACCGGTACTCCGTTCTGCTCTCAGGGAGAACTATGCGGGAGCGCCGGGATAAATGCATCCCGCGAAGGAAGGGATTTTCCGCGCCTGTGAGGAGTGCTCCCTGAATGCCTCGATCGTGGGGGCGACATGTAACTCCTGTGCGCAGAAATGGAGGGAGGGTCAATCCAGGCCGGAGGCTTTCTTTTCGGGAATAATGATTTCGCGGCGGCCGAAGAAGCGCGCATCAAGAGAAAATGCGCCGGGGCCAAGGAAGACAAGGGCGAAGGAAACGGCGGCCAGCGTGAGGGCTTCCGAGGCTCCGATGCGGTTGGCCGCTCCAGCGGCCAGAGCGGGCAAAAGGGCTCTCCACAGATAACAGATCGTTGCGAGGGCGCTGACGATGGGTGTGAGCACGCCCACGAAAAGCGCAGCTCCAATGACGATCATGAGCGACCCTGCGATCCAGAGAGTGGGGACGTCGCCGTCGAAGACCACGCCGGCACCGAAGAGGATTACGTTCAGCGCAACGGCAAGCCGCAGGAAGATAAGGCCGATGCCCGGCCATCCCTCCGGGAAGGTGGAAAAGAGCCTTTGCAGCCTGAACCTCCTCGGGGCGCAAGATACGCACCAACGACGAGGCTAGCTTTTATTGCCGGCAATTGAATCCCCAAATCGAGTGCTTTTTCCTTGACCCTGCGAGTGCTCGAAGGGAATGGTCGAGGAATTAGAGATGGATGATGCCGCGCCGAATTCCGATGGCGACGGCCTCGGTGCGATCGCTTGCACCGAGCTTTTCCATGATGTGCTTGATATGCCCCTTGACCGTTTCCTCGGAGATAAAAAGGAGCGCGGCGATGTCGCTGTTTCGATTTCCTCCGGCGACCTTCTGAAGGACCTCTATTTCACGATTACTCAGCGCCTCATCACCGAGATGTTCGGCAAGCTGGGCCGCAACCTCCGGGGGAACGTGTTTTTTTCCGGCGTGCACCTTGCGGATGGCGTCCACGAGCTGCTTTCGCGGCATGCTCTTGAGCAAGTATGCCTGGGCCCCGGCCTCGAGCGAGCGCTGGATCTCGGCATCTCCTTCAAAGGTCGTCAGCATAACCACGCGCGCATCGGGGAACTCGGTACGTATGGCGACCATTGCATCGATCCCGCCAATGTCCGGCAACCTGAGGTCCATGAGCGTGATGTCGGGCCGGTGCTCACGAAAGCCCTGGATAGCCTCCTGCCCGGTGGAAGCCTCCGCAACCAGCAGCATGTCGGGCTCATTTCTGACGACGGCGGCTATGCCTTCCCTCATGAGCGGGTGGTCGTCAACGCAGAGGACTCGAATCTGAGGTGCGGCAGTCATTTATTCGCCCGCTCTTTCTCTTTGTTCTGCGGCGCTTTATGCTCCGGCGTTGGCCGGCTCTTTCTCCTGAACCAGTAGAGCCAGTGCGACACCTGACCGCTAGAGTCGTGCTCAAATGCGACCGCGCCCGGCACGGTCAGATCTACTTCAGTGCCTGCTCCCATGCGGCTGCGCAGTCTGAGGCTCGCGCCAATGCTTTCGGAGCGTTCCCGCATGCCTGGCAGCCCCCAGTGGCCCTCACGGCCCGAATGCAGCACTTCGGGATCGATTCCGCGGCCATCATCCCGCACCAGCACCCTGAGATGCCGGCTTGCATATTCTACTTCGACCTCTATGCTCTTTGCCTGCGCATGGACAAATGCGTTGAGGAGAGCCTCGCGGCCGATGCGGTAAACCTCATCCCGGATCATGGGCCGTAAAGGACGGCTCTCACTGTCAACGATGACGCGAAAGTCGATGCGTTCGTCAAGGCCGAATTCCTTTCGCATCCGCGCAAAGGCATTTTCAAGGCTCGTGCTGCCGGACTCCGGCGCACGCAGCCCGCGGAGTGCGTTTCTGCCTTCTTCGGTGACGGTGCCCATCAGCTGCAGAACTCGACGCAGGAGCGGCTTGGCGGGCGAGTCAGCAGCGAGCTGGTCTTCTGCCACATCAAGCTGCAGACGTGCGCTCAAGACGCCCTGCAAGAGGGTGTCGTGCAATTCCTGTGCAATCCGCGTTCGCTCGGCAAGGCGATCGTGAAAACGAACGTTCCATTGTTTCGTCAAGTGGTACATGCGCAGACGATAGAGTGCGAGCAGGAGGAGAAGGAATCCCGCCAGACAAGCTGCGCGAAACCACCAGGTCTGCCAGAATGCGGGCTCGATTACGAAAGGGATGGACGTCTCCGGTCCATTCCAGAGGCCTTCGCTGTTTGAAGCAACAACGTGGAAACGATAACTGCCCGGGCCCAGATTCGAGTAAACCACCTGCCGCGATGCAACGATGTCGCTCCAGCCCCGATCAGAGCCGTCGAGCTTGTAGCGGAAGCGGATGCGTCCCGGCACCGCGAGATTTGTTTCCGCAAAATTGAAGGTGATGCTCTGAATGCCGGAGGAAAGCTTAACCGGGTTCTGCGCGTCGACCGGCCTCCCGCCCGCGGAGATAGATTCGATACGAACCTTGACGGGAACAGCGTTGGTTGACGTCACCTTCGGATCGGCCATCGACAGGCCTGAATTGAGCGCGATCCAGATGCGGCCCTGATTATCCGCAACTACAGAGCGATCGCGCCCGACACCCTGTGTCCCTTGAAGGCCGTCTTCTATTCCATAACTTTGAACATCGGTATCGACAACCGATCCGTCGAGAAGCCGATCTCGATTCACTCGCAGCACATGATCCGAGGTGGTGAACCAGAGCGAGCCCATTCTGTCTTCCGCAATTCCAAGGACCTGCTCATGCAACTCCTCGGGGAGTCTCGGAGGCACTTGAACCACGCCGGACTGGAAGCAGGCCAGACCGCCGGAAGTTGCGATCCACAGTACATGCTGTGTGTCTTCGAAGATTGTTTTGACATTGGAGGCAGGAAGTCCATCGCGAGCGGAGTAATGCTTCCAACGCCCATTGAAGTACGAATCCAAACCGTTTGGCGTGGCCAGCCAGATTGTTCCGTCGGCACCTTCGACGATGGAATTGACGGCATTCGAGAGGAGTCCGTTGGCCTCGGAGTAGTTGATAAACTTCCCCGACCGCAATGTGCTGACACCGGCGCTGATGGTTCCAGCCCAGACCGTTCCATCGCGATCGCGGTGCACGGAATAGATGCTGTTCTCGGCCAGGCCGTCTGCCTGCGTGAAGGTGCGGGCCGCGAATGAATCTCCCTGTTGGGTTAACACGGTAAGACCGCCGTGCTGCCTGCCGACCCAGACCTCGCCGTCGCCTCCGGAGATCGAATAGACAACATCATGATCCAGTCCGTCGGCGGTGATCTGGCCGATCTTGCCTTCCTTCATCCAGTAAAGACCGCCGGAAAGGGGCGCGAACCAGGTTCGCAGCTCAGGATCGACGTAGATTGCTCCGATTTTGTCTGACGGAAGACCCTGAGGAGTCGAATAGGTTGTGAACATTCCGTCGCGGAGCCGCTCGATCCCGCGCGAACCGCCGAACCATAGATCGCCGTCGCGGTCTTCGAAGATAGCTGTGACTTCATTTCCTGGTTTCGCGCTGAGCTGATCGAGAGAAACAGCACCTGACGATGTAATGCGCACGATACCCTGGTTCGTTCCCAGCCAGACATTCGCGTCATGATCCATGGCCATGGCCAGAATCTGAAGCTGGTCAAGCGATGATGGCAGGTTGGGAGGCGCAAGCTCTCTGCCATCCCAGAATCGAATTCCGTGGTCGGTTCCAATCCACAGGCCGCCATTCTTTGCCGGCAGGAGGGCGTTAATCTTCCAATCCTGCAGCGCCTCGGCGACCCGGGTAAGTGCTCCGCCGCTCAAGCGAAAGAGCCCGTTGTCCTGTGTGCCAAGCCAGACTTTCCCATCGCGGGTTGCGGTCTGCGAGATGACCGTGCCCGGGTTCTGGTCCGCACTCAGGATCGTCTCCAGTTGTCCCTTCCGGTATCGAAAGGTGCGGTCGCCAAGGCCGGAAAGAAGGACGCCTCCGTCGTTATCTGGCGCGCTTGAGGTGAAGGTAAGGACCTGAAGGTCGAAGCGGGTGTCGGCATCCTCGAACTTTCCGTCGTGATAAACAAGCATGCGAGGTCCTTCGGGGCGAATCCAAAGGTTTCCGTCGGCGTCGGAGACGAGACCGCGAATTGGTCCTGTCGGAGGCGCATCGGGCAATGGGCTCTGAATCAGCATGAAGTGAAAGCCGTCGAAGCGGACCAGCCCTCTTTCCGTTCCTATCCACAGATAACCGTCGGCCGACTGGCTGATGGCGTAAATCCTTCCACCGATGAATCCTTTGTCGGCTCCCCACCTGTCATGCACATATTGTGAAAGCGAGCGTGCAGGATCCAGGGCATAAGCAGCATTGACGAGAGAGAGGACCACAACTCCCGTTATCAGTGCCCTGCACAGCCGGATCTTTCGCATCAATGTTTCACGGCAGGTATTCGAATCTCTCAATGACAACCTCGGCCGGCTGCTGCAGCGAAGTCTTCGAATGGTGGTAGTCGTACAGATCGATGTGGACCTTCTCATCGGCCGGAGTCGGGATGCCCGAAGTAAAGACATGCTCGCTGACCGGTACGGCTCCGGGGGCGATGCCCGAACCACGAACCGTCTTAAACGATGCGCGCCCGGGATCCCATCGGAATGAGTGGGTAAGCACACCGGGCGGCGCCATGAATCGAGAGATGTTTTCAGGGATATAAAAGGGCTGGACAACGAATTGCGCGTTCTTGGCCTCGGGGTTGCCCCAGCGGCTCAATTCGACATCGAGTTCACTGCGGACATTATCCGTTCGAAAGTCGTCGGCCGTATACAGCCCCAGAACCGCCGATGGTCCAAGGTGACCGCTATCCTGAACGACGAAGGTGTATGAACCGTAGCCCAGGCTGCGGGTGAGGCTCACCTCCGCACAGGACCAGACTCCATTCCGCTCCTCCATGCGAAGGTGCAAATAGCCCTTGTCGTCGGTCCAGGCATTCGCGGGATCATAGGGGTTGGGCTGGCCTCCCCGGTCGCTGTCCGCAGCGCGAACCGTCCAGTCATAACCGCTGAAGTGGATGGTTTTGGAAACGATGGGTGCACCGGGCTTGCCTTTCGCAGTGGCGATAGCGATGACGCCGCCCCCTACCGCAGGCAGAACCGCCATTTTAGATGGGGGCTGATAGCCGGCGTCTACCAGGAGCGCCGCATAGTCGGTGCCAAGGTGGGTAGAGTTTTTCCATGTAGAGTCAGGCTGGATCTGCGTAACGGGCTGATTGGCAAATGGCTGAATCCACCAGATGCCGCTGCGCGCGTAAAGCACGATTCGTTGACCGGCTTTGAAATTCGCGACCCGCCCCTCGATGAAATCCATCCGCACGGGCCCACCAGGATTGACTGGCGGGACCTGGGTGATCTGGATGGATGGCTTGGGCGAGACGCCGCTCGAATGACAGCCGGCGAGCAGCAGACTCGCGATCAGAAGAGGAAGGATCAGTCGCTGTTTCCGGGTCCCGGAGCTCATACGCCTCCAGCGGCGTGCAATGTGATGGTTGGCTGAACTCACTCAACGGCTACTGGCAAGCTGGGCTAGTTGAGCTTCCCAGAAAACAAAATTCTGCCTAATAAGAATCGCACAGTCTATTACGATCGCATTGAGAGACGATCTTTGAGCAATGGAGCAGATTGTTCGCTCAGGGCTTGGCAGCGCTGGCGCTGCGGGAGAGCGGAACGAAGTCGAATTTCTCAATCACAGCCTCGGCGGGCTCCTGCGAAGAGCTTTCGGAGTGGTGAAAGTCGTAGAGGTCGATGTGCACTGTCTCGCTCGCCGGGGTTGGAATCCGCGAGGTAAAGACATGTTCGCCGACCGGCGCTCCCTTTGACGCTGAATCGTTACGGACGGTTTTGAACGACACGCGTCCAGGCTCCCAGAGGACCACATAGGTTAATGCGCCAGCGGGCGCGGAAAAGCGCGCCAGGTTATCAGGCTCAAAGAAAGGTTGAACCACATACTGTGCGTTCTTCCCATTTGGATCGCCCCAACGGCTGAGCTCGATGTCGAGTTCGTTGCGGAAGTCGGAGGATCGAACATCATCCCACGTGAACATTCCCAGAACAGCAGAGGGCCTCAGATGAGCGCTATCCTGCACCACAAATCTGTAGGTGCCATATCCTAGGCTTCGATTCAGACTTACTTCGGCGCAGGTCCACTGGCCATCCCGCTGAGCCATGCGCAGGTGCAGATATCCCTTATCGTCGATCCATACATTTGCGGGGTTGTATTCGTTCGGCACGCCGCCGTGGTCGCTGACCGTGGCGCGGGCAGTCCAGTCGTAACCGCTGAAGTGAACCGGAGCCCCGGCAGCCGGCGCGCCGGCCTTGCCCTTTACGACGGCCACCGCGGTTACACCATCTCCTTCGACAGGCAGGTTGGCGAGCTTCGATCCCGGAGTATATCCCGGCTCTACGAGAACTGCGGCATACTCAGTACCGAGATGCGTCAGGTTTCTCCACGTTGAGTCTGACTGGATCTTTGTGTATGGCTGGTTGGCGAGCGGCTGAATCCACCAGACGCCGCTGCGGGCGTACAAGACGATCTGTTCACCAGGCTGAGCGTTGCGCACCCGGCCCTCGATTGCGTCCATCTGATTTGGACCGCCAAGGCTGGCGATGGGCACCTGAGTAATTTCGATCGCCGGCTTGCCGGGCACATGCGGCGACTTGCACCCGGCAAAGAGAAGGGGCAAGACAAGCAGGAGGCGGCTCAACAGCCGCGTCCGCATCGAATCGTGACGGCCGGCCTTATCAGCGACTATCATTCACGACCGTTCCTCTCGACAGGAAATTCGCCAGTCATCACCGTGCCTTGACCGGGCGCTGAGCGGACACGGAATTCTCCTCCCAGCAGATTCGCCCGCTCCTCCATACCGGTCAATCCGAAACCGCTCTTCTCACCTTTAGACGGACGAGTCACAGGATTGAATCCAAGTCCATTGTCGCGGATGGATAGAGTGATTCCCTTCTCGCCGCGCGTAATGCGAACCTCGGCTTCGGTGGCATGGGAATGTTTCATGATGTTGTTGAGGGACTCCTGAACGATCCTGTAGAAATTAATCCGCAGATCTTTCGGAAACGCTTCGTCGATGTTATCCAGCTTCGACTCGATGCGAATGCCGGATGCGGAAGAGACGGTGCGCGCCATGCCCTCCACCGCTTTGGTCAAGCCAAGGCGATCCAGCTGGAATGGCCGCAGGTTGTACGATATTTCGCGGGTTTCCTGCATTGCCAACGCCGTTTCCGCGCTGATCTCTTCCAGCGCACCCGGCTCTTCGCCGGCCGCTGCGCCCTTGTTCTTCGACCGCATGGCAAAAAGGGCCAGGTTGTTGATCACCACCAGACGCTGGCCCAGGCTGTCGTGCAATTCGGATGCGATGCGCTGGCGTTCGCTTTCCTGCGAAGCGATCAACTGCTGCGAGAATGCCTTCTGCATGGCCTGCGCACGCTTGAGCTGCGCCAGACGGTAGCGCACAGCCAAAGTCACCAGCGCGGCCACGGCGAGCCCTTCAAGAGCCAGGAACCACCACGTACGATAGAAGGGCGCCTGTACCGTGACGGTGAGCTTTTGCCCTTCGTTGTTCCACACGCCGTCGCTATTATCGGCAACCACATGGAATGTGTAGGTCCCCGGAGGCAGATGGGAGTAGTAAGCCGTGCGCCGTGAGCCGGCGTCGATCCAATCTGAATCCAGCCCTTCCAGCATGTACCGAAAACGAATCTGCTCGGAGTGGATAAAACTGAGCGCGGTATAGTCGATCTCCAGATTTTCCCTGCCGGGAGGTATTTTCAACGAACCACCCTGGATGGAGACGGGAACACGATCGATGAAGGCGGCTTCGATCATTACGGGAGGAGGCTGCGGGTTGATGCGCACGCTCTCGGGATCGATAACAGCCACCCCATCCTGGGTAGGAAACCACAATCTGCCGTCGCTTGCCTTGATGCCCGCCGGCCACATGCCGCCATTGCATTCCACGTTGAGCATGCCATCGGCTTTTCCGTACGCAACGGAGGTGATCGTCGTGCGCTTTCCATCGGCAAACGCATCCAGCTCCTGCTTGCTCGCGCGATAGATGCCACGATTGCAGCTCATCCAGAAATTGCCGCGCGCGTCTTCGAGGATCTGGAAGACGCCATTGTTGAAGAGCCCATCACGCTCGGTATAACGGGTGAACCTGCCGTCTTTGAATCGTCCGAGTCCCCCGTCGTAGGATCCAATCCAGATCACGCCGTCGCGGTCCTCATAAATAGCTCTGATGTTGTCGCTGGGCAGGCCATCCCGTTCGCTCCAATGAGTAAATTGCCCGTCGTGTATGCGGGTGAGACCTCCATTGCCCCCGATCCACAGATCTCCTGAAGCGCTTTCGATAATCACCTTCACATCATTGCCGGCCAGCCCATCCTGAACCGTCAGTGTTCGGGTCGGACCGCCTCGATATGCCACAAGCCCGTTCGTGGTGCCGATCCATATTGTCCCGCCCTTGTCCTGCAGGATGGTCTGGGCCACAGCGTGTTCAGGAAGCAGCACAGGAGCCTTGTGGAACTGACCGTCGCGGAAAATCGCCAGGCCGCCGTGCGTGCCTACCCAAAGATTGCCGTCGCGATCTTCGCCAAGCGCACTCACAAGCCGGCCGGGCAATCCATCGGCGGTGGTGTAGTTCGTGAACTTGCCATCGCTGAAGCGGCTGAGGCCGGATGACCAGGCTCCTATCCATATCGCGCCGGAGCGATCCCGATAGACCGGATAAACATCCTGATCGATCAATCCCTGCGCTTTGGAATAGACATTGATCGACTGCTCCTGCAGCTGGAAGAGCCCGTTTCCCTCGGTGCCGATCCAGACGTTGCCCTCTCTGTCTTCGAGAAAGCGGGTAAACGTGAGCGATGCCGGCTGCCCCGAGGACTCGAAATCAAGGAAGCGTGTCAAACGCGGGCCTACGTGAAATGTCCAGAGGTGGCCGTGAATATCACGGTAAGAGACCGGCCGGGGGTGAGCGGGGTCGACCGACTCAACCGTCTGTTTCTCCGCGGGAATGACACCTTGCTTGCCGTCGTCGGTCTCAATCCATACCATTCCACTTGCGTCGATACCCACATTCCAGATCGCGCCGCCGGCCAGCCAGGCGGGCAGCCGGTAGCTCAGGAACCGGCCCTTGAAGAAGATATGCAGACCTGACTTATCCTGACCCCAGAAACCGGCGTTGTCCCAATAGAGTGGCTCATAGTGCATCCTGAGGTTATCCGGCATAATGTCGGAGAGTCCTCCTGCCTCCTTGTTGAAGGCCATGATGGTCTCTTCCGACAGCAGCCACAGATTTCCGGCGTCATCTTCCGTGATGCCCCGAATGCTGTCGGCAGGAATCCCATCTTCCGGACCATAGGTATGGAATGAGCCGCGATGATACCGGGTAAGGTTTCCGCCTTCGTTGGCCAGCCAGAGATCGCCGTTTTGCCCGCTAACCATTGAACTGAAGCGATTGGAGGCGATTCCGGCCGTATTGCTTTTGTTAAAGATAGTGAAGCGCATGCCATCGAAGCGCGCCACACCGTCCAGCGTGGCGATCCAGAGATAACCATCAGGGGTCTGAACAATACCGCGAATAACGTTCTGCGGGAGACCATTTTCGACGGTCCACGTTTTGAGGCGATACTGAGCGGCCAGGGCGGTGGTGGCGCAGCTCAACAATACAAGCCCGGCCAGCGAGCCTGTCCTGACAAGCCGCCACATTGCAGCCCTTCGATTCAGCCAGCCGGCCGGGAGGATGCGTGTCAGGTGCACACCAACCTTATACAACGCCGAGGAAGATCGATAAGCCGGCCGCCGCAGAATGAAAATCACCTTATCTCACTGAGCATATGCGTTATTTAATTCAGTTCGCCCGGCAATCGTTTGGAGCGGGCGCGCCGGCGAAGCGTGCTGCAATCCAATCGATGGCGGCTCCGGCACTATCGCGCGCAACGAAGAGATGACCGGAATTGGGGACAGGATGCCACTGCACCGCGCTTCCGGCTTTGCAAAGACCCTGCATGTAATTCTCCGTGACCGCGGGCCGCACCAGAGTATCTTTCATGCCTTGAGCGAGAAATACCGGAACCGCCGGCGGCAGGGTTCCCGGAGTATTGCTCGCAAGCAAGCCGCGCCATGGCTCGACGTCGGAGATGTTGTTTACCGACAGAAAACTCTGATCGAGTTCCTTTGAAGGACCGCGGCGCTCGATCACATCGAAGAATCTTTCAATGCATTCGCCGGCCAGCCGGTCGACCGCCGGCATCGCCGCCGGAGTCACGACGCTGGAGATCGGCGCCCCATAGACGCGCGACCACGACCACAAGGTCATCGCAGTGATGTTCCTGCCGCCTGCCGTGTCACTGTCGTCGGTCAGCAGCGTTCCGAGTTCGGTAGCAGGCGCGGCAGCTGCCACGCCGACCAGTTGCAGATCCGGAGCGTAGCTCTGCGCGAGAATTCCTGTGTAGAGTGCGGCCTGTCCGCCCTGCGAGTGGCCCCAGACGGCAAATACATGTCCGCCTCCTGCGCCCGGCATCAACCGCGCTACCCGTACCGAATCGAGAACTGCGCGGCCTTCGCTGATCCCCACCAGGTAAGGATGCGGACCGGCAGTGCCGAGGCCGGGATAGTCAGTCGCAGTGACAACATAGCCGTGCTGCAGCATTTCATGCAGGCCCTGGATCGACTGGAAGAGCACACGCGCCAGAGACGGAGCGCATTTGGGAACGATGCCGGTGGTGGGATGCGCCCACGCGACGATTGGACGGCCCCCGGCAGGCGCTGGTCCCGCAGGAACGATCACGACACCCGAAACAGCGATAGCCTCGCCATGCAGCCCCTCCGATTTGTAAAGAACACGATAAGCGGTTGCGCCATCCGGTGCGCCTTCGATTGGCTCCGACCTTATCAGCGCTCCATTCGCGTAAGGAGTGAGGTCGGTATCGACGACGGAGTAGAACTTTGTTTGTGCGAAAGAAGCAGAGCAGGCAAAGATGAATAACACCCAAAACAGATTTGGTAGTCGAAACAGCCGCTCAACGAACATCATGTGAAAATGGCTTCGCATCGAGTCCCGATCCGATCCTGCAAACTGCGCTTTCATAAAAGAACTCCTCAAGATGAGATTCGAAGGGTGATTTACCATCGCATCCTCGCGCCTCTGGCTTGGTCGAGCGTGGCAATAAACCACGCGCAGTTGAGAAGAATGCCCTGGTAGAAATCAAAAAACGGCGATAGCAGGGCGAGAGAGACGCGGTCGCGGTGCGCGACCGCATATAAGCTGCCTGACATCACGTTGACGAGGCATGCAGCCGAGGCCCATGAGGCGAGGCTCGACAGATTGCCGCCGTGCAGCAGATAGAGAAGCGAGCTCGCCAGCAGGACGAAGTACAGCGGGGGAGCACAGAAGAAGTCAAAGAGGAAGGCAGTAGCAATCCATGTCTTGATGCGCAGTGGCGACTGGTCTCCGCGAAATGTTCTGCGAAGAAACCACAGCACTACCTGCATGGTCCCGCGGTTCCAGCGATACCGCTGGTTTACCAGCCCCGCCAGCGTAGCCGGAGCCTTGGTATGCGCAATTGCATGAGGCTCGTACTCCACTCTGTATCCGAGAGCGAGCATGGAGAGAGACAGGTGGAAGTCTTCGGCGAAAGTGAGCGGCGAGAACGGCCCGGGTATTTCCTGCCGCTCAAAGCCGCCGGCGCGCTCGTTCTCTGCCTGCACGCGGTCAAGTGCTTCGCGGCGGAAGAGCCCGATAGGCCCGGGCACAACCATGACTGCTCCGGTTGCGCCCTGCGAGAGACGCAGCGCTCCGTTAGCAAGCACATACTCGAAGGCCTGAAAGAGGCCCAGCAGCGATTTCCGGTTGCGCACGCGGATCTGTCCAGAGACGGCGCCCACGCGCCGATCACGCATGTGCCGCACCATCAGCCGGAGTGAGCGGGCTTCGATGCGTGAATCGGCATCGATGCAAAGAATCAGCTCTCCTTTTGCGTGCCTCAGGCCGAAGTTGTGAGCGCTCCACTTGCCTCCGTTGGGTTTGGTGAAGACGCGCACGTCACAGATGCCATGCCGGGTATGGTGCGTTCCCGCAAAGGGAAGCGCGAGATCGAAGGTATTGTCGGTGGAGCCGTCGTCGACGAAGATCACTTCGTACGCCGGATAATCGAGCTGGATCAACGCACTCAGCGCATCCGTCACGCACGCGGCTTCGTTGTAGGCCGGGGCGAGAATCGATACAAAGGGCAGCGATGCGTCGCTCTGCAATGCCGGCTGCTGCTCACCCCGAACCATGCTCGCGTAAGACATGACGATGAGAATGCACCAGCGCAATCCCATCAGGCCTGCCAGCGCGCCCAGACCATATACGCTGAATGCGGCGAGAGAGGGACCCTGCAGTTCGATTCGCTGACCGGCTTGAGACCACAACTTGTATGGCATGTAAGCAGCCAGGAAACATCCGAAGCAAAATGTGATCCAGAAAAGCCACGACGTGGATACGCTGGTCGGCAACAGCGTATCGCGCCGCGTAGCGGTCCTCATTTGGACACCGGCGCCGCGTGCGTCGGCTGGCTTTCGCCGAGTTTAACGCCCAGTCGAAGAAACTCTTCTTCCTCCTGTTTCGAAACCGACCATCCCTCCGTCCAATGCTCATCGGCCTGGCCGGCGCCGTCTCTGCGGGCAAACTTCGCGCGGATGCGGCCAATAAGCCACGCAAACATCGGCACGATAGAGAGAACCAATCCGGCCTGGGAGATGCGGTCGGTGTAAATGGGCGGCCGCCACTGCAGTGTGACCGGTATTGATCCTGACGAGAATGCCTTGAACTGCTCAGGAGGAAGATCGCAAGCGATGACGAGATCGCTGCGGTCGGGGTATCCGGGAACGGGACGAATCTCCTCCAGCCGCCCTGACACCTCATCGCTCACCAGCGAGTGCTTGAGCTTCATGCGCAGCTCCTGACCCGGCTCGAGCATCAACGCTTCCCGTGTTGGAATCTGCACGGTTGCCCGGAAGCCGGAGCCCTTGGCCAGCGCGAGAATCACCTGGTCATCTTCTGCCAGCGCGGGGGTTGGGTGACGATAGACAATCGTGCCGGCAAATGGCGCGGTTACGCTTTCCTGCTTGTGAAGCTCAACCAGATTCGTCCGGTACTCGGCCAGCTTTGCTTCGAGCTCGCCCAGCTCCGCACCTCGTTCGGCCTGCGCGCGTTCTCCATCGCGAAGAATTGCCTCTTCATCATGCTGCACGGTCTGAGAGCCGTCTCTTGCCGCCTGTATCAGCTTCTCGCGCTCGCGCAATTCCTGGTCCGCGGTCTGGGCCGCAACAGCTGCCGGGTCGAGCTTGGCGCGCGGTACCACACCCATATTGACCAGTGCGGCCGTGCGCTCGAATTGCGCTTTTGCCGCATCCCTTTTGGCTTGCTGGGCGGCGAGGAGATTGTCTCGATCGATTGCTGATGCCGGGACGGAACCTTGCCTGGTTGGGCTGAGCACTCCGTAACCCAATTGCGCCAACCGGGCGCGCTGCGAATCGCTTGCATCCTGCGACAGGCGAATCAGCTCGGGATCGAGTTCCAGCGGCTTCAGCCGTGCGATCGCGATCTGCTTTTCCAGAACATTGATCTCGCCGCTCAGCTGCTGCTCTTCCCGGGCGGCTTCGGGATCGTCGAAGGTAGCGAGGGTTGCGCGATCCTTGATGGAATCGCTTTGCGTGAGATGAGGAATCGTTCTCGCATGTGCATGCACCACGAAAAAATCAGTGCCGAGGATGACTCCGGCCCTCCGGATCAGCTCGCGATCGAGCCAGCCTGCGGCCAGCGCCGCAGCAGCCAGCATTAACCCCACGATCAGCAGGCCGAGCGAGCCTCGATTCTCTCCGTTGGAATTCCGTTTCTTCCAAACCGCGATGGAATGAGAAATACAGAAGACCAGCCAACCAACTATTGCGGCCGCCAAAGCGACGTGCAAGGCCCCAACCGATTCATTCACCATTGTGTTTCCTCTAGTCGAATTCGCAGCGTAGGGTAAAAGGCGCCGCAAAATGGCGCGACATACAGGCGGACGATCGTCAAGGAACGGCCATCTTCACTGCGAGGCCGATTATTCAGCTCCGTCACCGCGCTTTTCGTTGAACCAAGAGTAAGGGAGTTAGAGCGGACAAGAAATAGAGGTCACTACACGAATACACGTGTGGAACCACACATGGGCCTTCTTATTTCGGAAGGGGAATGTTCTGATGTCAGGCGGGATTTGATGCGGCGTGAATGGCCGACCAGAGTTCCTTGAGTCCAGCGCCGGTTTTAGCGGAGCAGAGGAGCAGGTCTCCGGTTTCAAGGCCTTTGGTGAGGGCGGAGTGGGCCTTGGCACGGCCGTTTCCGGAGAGCTTGTCGGCTTTGGTGGCGACGACGAGGAAGTCGCGCTGGATGGACTTCAGGAAGTGAATGAGCTGGGCGTCGGAGGGCTGCGGCGGGATGTTGCTGTCGACCAGGCAGAGGCAGAGGGCGAGCGTGGGGCGCTCGGCGAGATACGGCTCGATGAACTTCGGCCATTCGGCGGAGATGGATTTCGAGATTTTGGCGTAGCCGTAACCGGGAAGGTCAGCGAAGAGCATCTGGGGCTGCTGGCGCTGGGGCGTGTCGGCAATGGAGAAGAAGTTGATGGAGCGGGTGCGTCCGGGAGTGGAGGAGACCTTGGCCTGGTTTGATCCCAGGAGCGCGTTCAGCAGGCTCGATTTGCCGACGTTGGAGCGGCCGAGGAAGGCAATCTCGGGGACAGATGCCTCGGGGAACTGCGCGGGCGAGTGAGCCGAGATGAGGAATTTTGGATAGACGCGCACCTGTCCCTTATATCTATTTAGCCGATCGCAGGAAATGGTCGGCCAACAATTTTCAGCGTGTAAGAACCTGGAGAACGCTCGCCAGAAAACCTGGGGCGGCCGTTGCCGCCTTTGATATCTGCTGGATTCTTCGTCCCCTTCGGGTCCTCAGAATGACGCTCTGACCTTATGGGTGGAAGAGCGGAGAAATGGGTGTCGATGCAGCGGAGGAGACAGCCGGCTCTAGCCTTCGCGAGAGCGCGTTGACCACTGCCAGAGACCATTGGTGACCTCGGCGGGCAGGCGGTGTCCGAGTTGGCGGGCGAGCATCACGATCTGTCCGCGGTGATGGCCTTCGTGCGCGACGAAATAGCCGAGAACGTGGCCGACATCGAGGGGAAGGTTACGCCACACGTAGGACTTCGAGGCGGGGATGGTTCCTCCGTGTTCGCAGCCGAACTCGAGCAGGCCAAGGATGCCATCGCCGCTCAGCTGGAGTGCGGGAATGAGGTCATTCGGGGTCACTTTGTAGCGGTCGACGCTGCGCGGCACTGCAATGCCGAACTCCTTGCCGAGCGTCTTCGTCCACATGCAGCGAGCATTGTGGATGTGGCCGGCAATCATCCGAATGGTGCGGCGCGGCGCTCCCGGCACGGTGGCTTCCCAGAGTTCAGAGGGCAGGTGCTCGACCAGAAATATGGTTACCCGGTTATTGGTCTTCCAGGCGCTGAGGATCGAATCTCGGAGGTTGGAATTGGTCGACGCCTTCATTGGGTGATGTGTCTCGCTCCTAGCATATTTCCCACGTCCGAAAATCCGGACGTGGCGCACCCAGTATCGAACATGAGAGTTTAGCCAAAGAAGGACAAGTTGAAGAGCAATCCGGCGAGGAAACTGGCTGCGGCGAGAATCTCCGCGTGGCGGTCCTTCAGGGTGATTACAAAGACGATCATCGTGATGAGGATTCCCCACTTGATGGTTTCCCTGCGGATGGCTTGCCCCCATGCGGACTCCGTTTGTCGTTGCGGAGCAGGCCCGAGCGGCGGCTGGTCGTTGTCGTGCCCTGCCAGTCGAAGCAAGCGGAATGCCTCACCGAAAACGACGATGATGAATCCTGGGAGCGGCATGAGAGCGCCCAAGCCGATGGCATAGAGCAGCTCGCCCAGAGACGTCGGCCTGTGGACGGCGCGCGCCCGAGTGCAGAGGGCAGCGCCGATCGCGATCAGAACTGTTGCCGCGATGAAAAGAGCGCGCTCCCAAAGTCGCGGGGCGGAGCTGTTCCTGACGGATCGCCATACGATGTCGTCGCGATCGATGAGGTAAGTGAGGAAGCCGGCGCCGACAATGAGCTGGTGAACCAGCGTCTGGTGGCGATATTCGAAGTTGGTGGCCTTCATGGGGACAACATTATCCCCTCAGCAGCCAAGCCGTATTCCTCTGATGGTTCTAACGGGGTAACCACCGAAGCCTATCTGCCGCCAGGATTCGTTGCGGCCGGAGGCTGATTCACGCCCGAAGTATTGGGCTGAGGAGTGTTCAGCGTGTAGATCACTTCATCCGGCCGCGCGTAGTGCAGCTTTTCGCGCGCTTCGCGTTCGATAGCGTCGGGATCGCTCTTCAGCCTGTCCACATGCTCCTTCAGCCGGTCGTTCTCCTGCTGCAGGGCATCGATCTGATTATGAAGTTCGCGGTCCTCGACACGTTTCTGCTCGTAGACGCTTACGCCGTTGCGCCCCGCCATCACGTGGTAGCCGAAAAAGATTGCGAGTACCACCGCCAGCGCCGTAGCAATGCGCCGCCGGCTGCGGTAGAGAAACGCCGCCGCCCGCCTTTTCAGCTTCGGTCTTGCTTCGCCGGTACTCAACGCGTCTCGCCCCGGGCATAGAAAATGCCCCAGTGACTTATGATCGGCGCGAATGCTCAAGTTGTCGCCTGGCCGCTCGCAAAAACTCGCGCCGGGGAATCTACTCCAGCACCCATGCCTTCGCGGCGTCGCTCAGCGGACCGGAGTCGGCCATTTTGCGCGCCTCGGTGTAGACGCGCACCACAGGCTCAGTGCCGCTGAGACGGTAGCAGACCCAGGAGCCGTCGTCGAGGATCAGCTTGAGGCCGTCGGTACGCACGATCTGCGTGACCTTGCGCCCGCCAATCGCAGCCGGATCGCTTTTCACCTTTTCGATGAACTTCGTCTTCACTTCGGAGGTGAGACGGAAATTCTCGCGATTCGGATAAAACTCGCCCACCTTGCCAAACAACTCCTTCAGTTGCTCTCCCAGGTTCTTGCCGCGCACAGCTACCATCTCCGCCGCCAGAAGACCTGCGATCACGCCGTCCTTTTCCGGAACATGCCCGCGAATCGTCAGCCCCGCGCTTTCTTCGCCGCCGATGGCGATCTTGTCTTCGTTAATCAGCTCTCCGATGTACTTGAAGCCCACCGGCGTCTCATACAGCGGCACCTTGTAGTAATCGGCGAGCGCGTTGATCAGGTTGGTCGTCGCCACCGACTTGGCAACGCCGTTGCGCCAGCCGCGCGTCTCCACCAGGTAATCGAAGAGCAGCGCGATGACGTAATTCGGCTGGATGAATGTCCCGTCCTCGTCCACAATGCCGAAGCGGTCCGCATCGCCGTCGGTTGCGATGCCGATCCTCGCGCCTGTCTCCTTCATCTTTGCCTTGCAGTCCTTCAGCAGGTGACCGTCCGGCTCGGGAGCATGCCCTCCGAAAAGCACGTCGCGATAATCGTGTACCGTCGCCGTCTCCACTCCGTGCTCGCGCAGAATGTGGCAGCTATAGCCGCGCGCTGCTCCCCAGAAAGGATCGAAGACCACCTTGATTCCGGCCCTCTTGATCGACGGAAAATTCACCAGCTCGCTGAGGCGCTTCAGGTAGTCCGGCTTTACGTCGATGCCGTGGAACTTGTCTTTCTCCTCAGCCACCGGAGGCACGTTCTCGCCCAGGGCCGCGATCTCGGCTTCGATCTTCGATGTGACTTCGGGCAGCGCGGGCGCGCCGTCGGAAGTTGAGAACTTGATGCCGTTGTATTCCGGAGGATTGTGCGACGCCGTAAAGTTGATGGCGCCGCTCGCGTTCAACCTGCGTACCGCATAGGCAATAGCGGGAGTCGGCGCGGCCGCCGGAATCGCAACCGGCATCACGCCATGGCCCGCCAGCTGCTTTGCCGCCTCGGCCACGAACATCTCACCCAGAAACCGGGTGTCGCGGCCCACCAGCACGCGATGGGAACCTGGCTGCGCCGCAACATACCTGGCAATTCCGGTCACCACCCGGCGAATATTCGCAAGCGTAAATTCGTCGGTGACAATGGCGCGCCAGCCCGAGGTTCCAAATTTGATCTCAACCGCCATAAGTTTCCCCCTTGCACGAAGTCGTTCCCGGTAGGATGCTCTGTTAGCAGTTCGTCTGCAGCGTCTGGAAATCACATCAAATGACTGAGAATTCTACGCCAACCGCCAGTATCGTACTCTCGACCGCCGGTTCGCCAGAGGAAGCTGCGCGAATTTCGCACGAACTGGTCGAGCGCCGCCTCGCCGCCTGCGTCAGCCGAGTGCCCGGCCTCCTCTCTGTGTATCGCTGGCAGGGCGCGGTCGAGGAAGCTGATGAAATCCTTCTGCTGATCAAGACCTCGACGGACAGGCTGCCTGGTCTTGAAGCAGCGCTGCGCGAACTGCACTCATACGATGTCCCGGAGTTCCTCGTCCTGCCGGTTGCATCAGGCAGCCAGGCGTACCTGGACTGGCTCTTTGCCTCGGTGGGGTCGTAGCGGAGTGATCACCGACAGCATGACCTCAGCCACCCATACCATGGAAATGACCCTGGTCGTACTGCAAGCGCTTCAGGTTGCCTTTCTCCTGATTCATGACTGGATTCCGCTCGGGCGTCTGAACGACGTTGCTGCTGTCCGGCGCGAAGACACTCGCACGCGCCTGATCGTTGTGACCCTGATGCAGACGCTGCCCTTTGCCATCGGGCTCTTCTTCAGCGCAAGGTACTTGAGCCGGTACTGGCCCGGCTGGCTCGATTGGTGGCTGGTGATCAGCTATGGCCTTCTCTTCGCCGGCCAGCTCCGCGCCTGGTGGGTTCCGTATCTTCTCAGCCCCGATCCAAAGCGGGCCGAACGCTATGCGCGGATGTTCGGCAATACGCATTCATTCTTGCCGAAGCGCAATGGGATGGTCCCGAACACAGCCCACATCTTGCTTCATCTTTCGACAATTGCGACGCTGCTTATCCTCTTGATGGGGAGATTCTAATGACTTAGATAACAGCCTGTGGATCAACGCCGATAGCGCGCTGCCTGCGCCTTTGTTATTCTTGAGCCGGGTTTCCATGGTTGTTTTGGTTGCGGTCTTCGTTCTGTGCCTCGTGGCGCTTGTCTGGACAATCATCGCGCTGCGGCGTCACATCCGGGACCACGATGTACGCGGCAGCGAGCCGCTGAGTCTGGATGCCAGGAAGGACGAGCGGCTCAGGAATCCCGAATGACCCGGCTCTGGGGAGGGCAGGTATGAATCAGTCGCAAGTTGCGGTATCTACAAGCATTGCATCGCCAGCTGGTGTGTCTCCGTTGGCCCTTAGAGGCGCGGCCGCGGTCCTGGGCAGCGTGCTGGTTGCCGTTTGCGCGCATCTCTCCGTCCCGCTGCTCTTCACCCCCGTGCCGCTCACCCTCCAGACCTTTGCCGTGCTGCTGCTCGGCCTGACGCTCGGCCCGGGCACCGCGTTTGCCGCCCTCACCCTATATCTGATCGAGGGAGCCGCAGGCCTGCCCGTCTTCAGCCCGCACGGCCCCGGCGGAATTCTCCAGCTCATGGGTCCGACCGGCGGATACCTCCTTTCCTACCCGTTCGCCGCCGCGCTCGCCGGCTTTCTGGCTCAGCGTATGCGAGCGACCTTCACCACTTACGCCCTCGCCGCAGCCGCAGGCAGCGTGGTCATCCTGGCGCTGGGAGCCTCCTGGTTCGCGATCGCGCATCAGTCGCTGGGGACAGCTCTCAATCTGGCCGTCTGGCCCTTTTTGCCCGGAGATGCCCTGAAGGTCTGCGCCTCAGCGGCCGCCGCGCTGGGCTTCTTCAAACTTCGCAACCGCTTTCGCGGCCCTTCAGGCGAGCTGAACGACACGGCAGGCGTCTAGAGTCTTCAACGCCTCTGTCCCGATTCCGGTCTCCCTTGCCTCTTTCGTTGAAAGGATTAGAAAACCGCAGTGAGCGCAACCCCTTCAGTCCCCGTTGATATTCACGCACCCTCTTCGCAGATTCGCGAAATCACCATTGCCCACAGCCCCGATTCCGACGACGCCTTCATGTTCTATGGATTGGCCACGAACAAGGTCCGCGTACCCGGCTTCAAGTTCACCCATTCCCTCACCGATATCGAGACGCTGAACCAGAAGGCCATTCGCGAAGCTTTCTATGATGTGACGGCGATCTCTTTCCACGCCTATCCCTACCTTCAGGACAACTACGCCCTGATGGCCTGCGGGGGCTCGGTCGGCGAAGGCTACGGCCCGATGATCGTCGCCAGCCGTCCCTTCACGCTCGACACCATCCGGCGCGTCAAGATCGCCGTACCCGGCACCCTCACCACCGCCTACCTGGCACTGAAGCTCTTTGCGCCTGAGGTCGAGACCGCGGTCGTTCCCTTCGACCGCATCATTCCCGAGGTCCAGGCGGGTAATTTCGAGGCGGGACTCATCATCCACGAAGGCCAGCTCACCTATTCTCACAGCGGCCTGCACAAGGTGCTCGACCTGGGACAGTGGTGGCGCGATGAAACCGGCCTGCCGCTGCCGCTGGGCGGCAACGCCATCCGCCGCTCGCTTGGCGACCAGACCATGCGGATCGTTACTCAGGCCCTGCGCGACAGCATTCAGCATGGGCTGGATCATCGCGAGGAAGCCCTCTCCTACGCCATGCAGTTCGCCCGCGATCTCGATCACGATCTGGCTAACAAATTCGTCGGCATGTATGTGAACGAGCGCACGCTCAACTACGGCGAAGACGGACGCGAAGCTATCCGCCGCCTGCTGACCCTGGGACACGAGCGCGGCATCATTCCGCATCCGGTCAAGGTGGACTTCATCGGCTGAGGAACTTCTCCTCCGCTCGGATTCGTCACAGGAACCGAGCCAAAATAGATAAGGCCCGGCAGTCGCTGCCCGGGCCTTTTCCATTGATTCAGGAGGAGGGGGAAATCTAGCTGCCGGTGCCGCGAACCACCACTTCCGCCGTGCGCACCAGAATCTTCAGGTCGAGCCAGAAGCTCCAGTTCTCGACGTACGCTGTATCGAGGGCGATGTATTTCGCGAAGGAAGCATCCTGCCGCGCCTGAATCTGCCATAAGCCGGTCAGCCCGGGAAGAACCTCGAGGCGGCGAAAGTGCTCGAGTTCGTACTTCTCCACTTCGCTCGCGATTGGAGGCCGGGGGCCAACGATGCTCATCTCCCCGCGCAGCACGTTGAAGAACTGCGGCAGTTCGTCCAGGCTGTATTTGCGCAGGAAGCGGCCTACTGCTGTGACTCGGGGGTCATTGCTCACCTTGAAGAGAATGCCGTCACGTTCATTCATTTCGCTCAGGTTCTTCTTCAACTGCTCGGCATTCTTCACCATCGTGCGGAACTTGAAGCAGGGGAAAACGCGGCCGCGCTTGCCGATGCGTTCGGAGACAAAGAAGATCGGCCCTTCGCTGTTCAACCGAATCAGAATTGCGATCGCAAGCATGAGTGGGAATACCGCCGTGAGCGCCAGCAGTGAAAGCGCAATATCGACGAGCCTCTTCAGCTTCAGTGCAACCGTTCGCGGGTCGCGGCGATGCAATGAGACAACAGGAAAAACTCCGAGATACTCGATGGGCGTGTTGGCCGTCAGCTCGCCGTAGTAGCCGGAAATAGAGCGAATATCGATGTCCAGCTCGCGCGCGTCCTCCACCAGGCGGATAGCCTGCTCAATCGCACACGGCTCGGCGATGACTACCTCGTCGATGAAATGCAGACGCGTGAGCTGCCGGATGCGATCGATTCCACCGAGAACCTGGTCCTCCGGCACCTCGTGGCTCGTTGCGCAGTCTGGAGCATGAAGAAAGCCGCGCAGCTTGTAGCCCAGCCGGTAATCCTTCGCGATGTGGTGGCCCAGCGCGTAGCTGAGATGATTCGTCCCCAGGATAACGACGTTCCGGGTCTCCAGACCGCGCTCGTATTGCCGATAGCGCGAAAGTCTCCACACCACGCGGCGGATCGACAACGCCACGGTTGTGCTGCCGACAAGCAGAGTGACCAGCGCCCGTGAGATCTGCAGACTGTTGGTCATGTAGAGCACGCCACAGAGCATGAGCCCGGCATTGAAGCACCCCTGCACGGTCATGCGAATATCGTGGGTTCCAGAGGCGCGCGGGACAGGCGAGTAGAGGTTATAGCGGCGCGCAACCAGGATGTACGCCAGAATGAAGCAAGCCAGATAAGCAAGTCCCACCGGCGCGCTCATCGTGTCGCGCGGAACATCGGAGAAGCGCGCAGCTTTATCGAATATGAACGACCGCAGCACGAGCGCGACGGCGAACGCGATCAGGATCACCAGCGCGTCGTTCAACATCATGACCAGCGATGAGACCATCGAAGGACCCACCACACCGCTGCGGGAGCGCTTGCGTACCGGAAGACCAGTAGCCGATTGTTCGGTGGCGCCCGTTTTCCGAATGAACTCCGAAGTAGCCATCACCGTCCCAAAAGTCGCAATTCAAACAACTTACCGACCGCCTGAAGTACTTCCTGCGAGGGTTAAAAATGAAACTAGTGCTGCGCTGGGTAAGGAAGCCGTAACAGCTTCAAATGCGAACCAATGAAGTTATTGGGATACAACCCGATACGGAAGCCTTAGTTTCTTAAAAAAACAAACGCCTACGGTAACTTGCGGAGGATTATCTTTCGGCTGGTGCGAACGCACCAAACCAGATATTTGCTTGATCATACCACGACCCGGAGTCTCGAAGCGCTTCTAAATTCTTTAACGCTGCGAGAAATTAGCCAATGCTGTGTCATTACTTGGGTGGACATGAGTTTCTTACGCACTAAGAAGCATGAACCTGCTACTTCGATGCCTGGACAACAACATTAAAAAATAGCAAATGTTACCGTCGTTGTGTCAAATAGAACTTTCGCTTTTTTCTCGCCGGTTACTATTTATCGATTTCATAAAAAATAAATATGTAACCGTAATCATGTTCTGTGTTCTGAGCCTTTTGAGTTGTGCCTGAGAATCGTTTGGGATCGCTAATTCGCCTGCACTACACTATCCACATGCCTGCGGAATTTCGCGCTTTGATCGCCGGCCTCGTCCAGCGCGAGGCGCGCCCAGTGGATAAATTTGGCCACCAGCCCCGCCTTTACGCGCTTACCCGCGCCATCGGAGAAGGCCAATCCTACGATGACGATATCGTCTACGCCGCGGCCTGGCTGCATGATCTCGGCGTCTTCATCGGCAACCGCCCCGACGATCCGGAACTGCTGCGGCAATGGGACCATGTGAAATATGCGTGCGACCGCACGGCGGTAATCCTCACCGAATCCGGCTTTCCGGCCGGAAAGATTCCTGCCGTGTTAGACGCAATTCGCACGCATCAGCCGCAGGACGATCCTCAAACTATCGAGGCCACTATCCTCCGCGACGCAGATATTCTCGAACAGCTCGGTGCAATCGGCACCCTGCGTGCGGTTTCCAAAGTTGGCCGCGACACCCGCTATTACCGCTTCAGCGATATTGTTCCCATCCTCAAAAATGCTCTGAAGAATCTCCCGCCCAGGCTGCGCCTCGATCGCTCCCGCGAACTTGCCGCTCCCAAAATCCGCGTTCTCTCCGCCTTTCTCGAAGCTGTTGACGCAGAAGCGTCCGGCGCCCTGTTCTAGCCCCTCGCAGCCCCGTCAGCGCGCTATAGTAACCAGAACAGGAGCAGAAAAAGGGTGGAAGAGTTTTCAAGAATCAAGCGGTTGCCGGCCTATGTTTTCAACATCACCGGCGAGTTGAAGGCGGCCGCCCGGCGGCGCGGCGAAGACATCATTGACTTCGGCATGGGCAATCCCGACGGCGCCACACCATCACACATCGTCGAAAAAATGATCGAGGCCGCACGCAAGCCCGACACGCATCGCTATTCACTTTCTCGCGGCATTCCGCGCCTGCGCAGAGCCATCACGAATTGGTACGAGCGCCGCTATAACATTCAGCTTGATCCTGAAACCGAAGCGATCGTAACTATCGGATCGAAAGAGGGCATCGCCCACCTGTGCCTCGCCACACTCGACCAAGGCGATGTCGTGCTGGTGCCCAACCCCAGCTACCCTATCCACATCTACGGCCCGGTCATTGCCGGCGCAAACATTCGCAGCGTGGCGATCCACGACACCGACAGCTTTCTGGCGGAACTTGAGGAGGCGATTCCCCTCACGTATCCCAAGCCGAAGATGCTGATTCTCAACTTCCCTGCGAATCCCACCACGCAGTGCGTGGAGCTGGGCTTCTTCGAACGTGTTGTCGCTCTGTGCCTGCAGCACGGAATCTACCTGGTCCACGATCTCGCTTACGCCGACATCGTCTTCGACGGATTCCGCGCGCCGTCGATCCTCGAAGTCCCCGGCGCACGCGAGATTGCCGTTGAGTTTTTTACTCTCTCGAAGAGCTATAACATGCCCGGCTGGCGCGTCGGCTTCATGGTCGGCAACCCGACACTGGTCGCCGCCCTCGCGCGTCTCAAGAGCTATTTCGACTACGGGACATTCACGCCGATTCAGGTTGCGTCGATCCTTGCGCTTGAAGGCCCACAAGAGTGCGTGACCGAGATCTGCGATAACTACCGGCGGCGGCGCGACGTTCTCGTACAGGGATTGAACAAGCTCGGATGGCAGGTGAATTTGCCAAAGGCAACGATGTTCGTCTGGGCGCCCATCCCCGAGCCATACAAACATCTCGGCTCGCTCGAGTTCTCGACGATGTTGCTCAGGGAAGCCAAGGTAGCCGTGAGCCCTGGAATCGGATTCGGCGAATACGGCGATGGCCACGTGCGCTTCTCGCTCATCGAAAACGAAGAGCGAACCCGGCAGGCGCTGCGCTGCATCCGCCAGATGTTGCAGAAGGACGGAGTAGGGCTTGCAATATCCGCGCGCTGAGACAACCCGCGCTCGCGTAGCAACGTCACTACAACACTGAGTGATGCAACTTTCTACGTCATCAACTTGTTTGCATCGCATGTAGCAAATCGCGTAAAGTTAACTTATCGCCAATACTTCCCGCCACAACGTTGACCCAGGAGGAAACGTCTTGAGCAACATGATTGTTTGTCTGGCCGCCGATCACAATGGCGTGGAATTGAAGGCTAAGGTTAAGGAATCGTTAAGCGAGGCCGGTTATCGCTGCCTCGACCTTGGACCTTATGCGCCCACCCCTTCGGTTGACTATGTCGACTACGCGCAGCTCGTCGGCACACTGGTGCAGAACGGCGACTGCGACCGCGGCATCCTGATCTGCGGCACCGGAATCGGCATGAGCATTGCCGCCAACAAGATTCCCAAGGTGCGCGCCGCCGTTGTTCACAACTTTGAAAGCGCCGGAAAGTGCCGTGAGCATAACGATGCGAATGTGCTGTGCCTCGGCTCCTGGATTCGCTCCGACGACGAGAACATCGACATCTCTCATATCTGGCTGAACGAGAAGTTCGGTGAGCGGCGTCATGTGCGCCGTGTCGAGCGCATCTCGCCCGATCCGCGCGGCAAAGTTGTCTTTACGAACGGCATCTTCGACATCCTGCACCAGGGACACATCGAGCTATTGCGCTGGGCCCAAAACCTGGGCGACAAGCTGGTGGTCGGCATCAACTCCGATGCTTCCACGCGCGAATTGAAGGGCGAAGGACGCCCCGTCAACTCGCAGGAGAATCGCAAGGCGGTGCTGCAGGCGCTGCGCTTCGTTGATGAAGTCGTGATCTTCGATGATCTCAAGCCGACAGGGTTGATTAACGATTTGCATCCCGCAATTGTGGTGAAGGGCGGCGAGTGGCTCGCTGATGAAGTACGCGGGCAGGACGAAATTCCCTCGGACGTCGAGGTAAAAATCTTTCCTCTCGTGAAGGGATACTCGTCGACCAACGTGATCCGCCGCATAAGAAATGGCGAAGATCCGCTGAATCGGGCCGCTGAGGCAATCGGCGTCCAGTAACTTCGGACTCAGTTTCATCTCACGTGAACTAACCCGCTCTTACTGAGCCCTAACCATGCCGGATAGACAGATTGACCGACTTGAAAAAGGTTCTTGAAGGATTCGACCGGACCAGAGTCCTGCTCATTGGCGACACCATTCTTGACATCTACACCTATGGCTCGGCCATGGGGCTTTCCGCCGAGACTCCGACCATCGTTGCGCGCAAGAAAGAAGTGAAATATTCGCTCGGAGGCGCGGCGCTTGTCTGCCGCAACCTGCTTGAGCTCGGCGCAGCGGTTGATTTCATAACACTCGTTGGAGCCGATGAGGAGGCTGCTCACGTTCGCGCCTTCTCCGCCGCAAAGCTGAACATGCTCGCCGTCGAAGATGCAGCGCGCCCCACCACGGTGAAGCACCGCTTCTGGGTAGACGGCTACAAGCTCTTCCAGCTCGATCAGCGCGACGACAAGGCGGTGTCGGCCGAAATCGCCGATCGGGTGCTGGCCCTGGTCGAGGAAGCACTTCCGCGCATCGATATCGTGGTGATCTCCGATTACCGCCACGGCCTGCTGCCTGAGCATTTAGTCACGCCGCTGTTACAAAAGCTGCACGCTGCCGGCAAGCCCGTCTATGTCGATTCGCAGGTCTCTCAGAACGCCAGCAACCACAAGCTCTATCGCGGCAACTGCATCATCTGCCTGAACCTGAAGGAAGCGCGCTGCATCGATCCGTCCTTCGAGCCGGCTGACGATGCGGCAGCATTCGCCAGCCTGAATCGCGAGCTCGATACCGACAGGCTCATCGTCAAGCTTGGCTCCGATGGCGCGCTCTTTCAGCACGACAGCCTCATCGTGCGCGCTCCGGCAAATAAAGTAACCGTGGTGGATACAACCGGCGCGGGCGACTCATTTCTATCCGCGTTTTGCCTTGCCGGACTCGATGATCCCCTCGCTTCACTCAAGCTTGCGAATGCGTGGGCTGGACTCGCTGTGCAGATTCACGGAACCGCGCCGGCTAAGAAGAGCGATCTGCTAGCCGCGGCTGGCGCTTGAAATCATGCATTCTCATTTATCCTTAAGGTATCCCTGATTCGCGGCTTTTTTTGATGCCCGGCAATTTCTGAGCAGATTCACAATCCCCACGGAGGCCCCCATGTCTCAAGGAACGAAGACCCAAGGAACGACGTCGCCAGGAACAAAGTCCCCAGGATTGAATTCCTTTGGACTGAAGCTCGACCAGGTGACACACGTCAATCATCCCGCGCCTTCGCCAACCGCCTGGGGCAGCATCACCTCGTGCACGCAGATGCCGCAGTACGGGCTCTACCGCATCGATCTGCAGGCCGGAGCAGCGCAGCCTCTTCACTTCCATCCTTCCGGCCCATACCAGCTTTTTGTCGAGAAGGGTGAAGTGATCCTGCGCATCCTCGACCAGGACGGCGGATCCTCGACGGGCATCGTGCCATCCGGCACGCTGTTGCCGCTGCCACACTACAGCGTCTATAGCCTTGCCAGCCGCGAAGGCGCGACCGCCTACCTTTTCGGACCGCACACTGAGGCAGGACTGCAGTCCTTCCCCGTCGAGACGCAGGCGACGGCAACAGGCGGCCGCTTCCGCTCTTTTCTCAGCAAAGCTCGATGTTCTCGGACAACCCACCACCGACATTCGCGAAAAGTACTGGGGCAGGATCGAGACGATTCTCGCCAGCGATATCGCGGGCAAGCGCATTCTGGTTCGCAAGGGCGGCCAGAGCAGCCTCGAATTTCACGTCGAGAAACGCGAGACCTACTACATCCACAGCGGCCTGATAAAGATAGGCCTGCGTATCGGCCGCGCGGAGAATCACAGCATCATACTTGGGCCGGGGGACAGCTACGACGTAAATCCCGGCGTGATGCATATGCGCATGGCGCTCGAAGACACCGTCATCATCGAGGCCTCAACCAAAGACTCCGATGCCGATTCCTTCCTTGTTGAGGACGGCCAGACTTATCGCCACATCGAAATCGATTCCAAACCATCTCTCATAGAAAAACAGGAGCAACCTGCGTGAAACTCTTTCTTGATTCGGCAAATCTGCAAGATGTAGAAAACGGTCTTGCCAGAGGCCATCTCTCCGGCATCACCACCAACCCCTCGCTGCTCTCCAAAGAGCCCAAGGCCAATTTCTACGAGCACATCAAGAAGATCGTCGCGCTGATCGAAGCCGATGGCCGCAACCTTCCGCTCAGCGTGGAGGTCTTCGCCACCAAGCCTGACGAGATGATCGCGCAGGCCCAGGATATCCTGCAGAAAATCCCTTACCCCGGGCTCAACATCAAGGTGCCGATTGGCTGGGACGAGCTCAAGGTGATCTATGCCCTTTCGAAGAAAGGCATCAAGGTCAACTGCACCTGTATTTTCACTGAAGAACAATGCGTGCTGGCCGCCAACGCCGGCGCAAGCTATGTGTCGATCTTCCACTGCCGCCTCAAGGACATCGGTGGAGATCCCGTCAAGGTGATCGCCGGAACGCGCCAGATTCTCGATCAGGCCGGCCACGACGTCGAGATCATCGTCGGCAGCATCCGCATGCAGACGGATATTCTCGAAGCGCACCTTGCCGGCGGCCACATCGTCACTGCGGGCGCAAAAATCATCGAGCAGATGGCCAGCCATCCCGCGACCGACAAGTCCGTGCAGGGCTTCCTCAAGGACTTCCAGGGCTGGATGTCGTAATGACCATCTGCTTCGACATCGACGGCGTGCTGTGCGACCAGGTAGAGGGCAACTACAAGGACGCGCAGCCGCGCCAGGCCATGATCGATCTGCTGAACCGGCTACACGCCGGCGGCCACCGGATCATTCTTCACACCAGCCGCTTTATGGGCCGCGCGAAGAATGATCCCTCCGAGGCGGAGCGCATCGGCCGCGAGTTCACCGAGCAGCAGCTCGCCGGCTGGGGCGTCCGCTATCACGAACTGTGGATGGGAAAGCCGCGCTACGACTACGTCATCGACGACCGGTCGGTCTTTTACGACGCAGACACCGCGCACATCGAAGAGTGGCTTGAGAAGCAAACCCGCGCCCTTGCCGAAACCGACTGAAAGAGCGACTGGTCCGGTCAGTTCTTCTCTCTCTGCTTAAGCCTTTTCAGGCACAGCAGCCCTCTCGATCAGCTTCGTCGTGCTGAATCCGTCTACAAAGGGAACAATCTTCACACGCCCGCCCCACGAGCGCACTTCCTTCGCGCCGACGATCTCGTCCGCCACGTAGTCTCCGCCCTTCACGATCACGTCGGGCTGCAGGGCCACCATCAGCTCCAGCGGAGTGGGCTCATCGAAGACCACCACCGCATCGACTGCGGCCAGTGCGGCCAGAACACGCGCACGCGCGTGCTGGTTGACGATGGGGCGGCTCGGCCCCTTCAGCGCGCTCACGCTGGCGTCGCTGTTGATGGCGAGGACCAGCCTGTCGCCCGCGCGCCGCGCGTCGTCGATCAACGTCACGTGGCCGACGTGCAGCAGATCGAAACATCCGTTGGTGAAGACAACCGTCAGGCCTTCCGCCTGCCACCGCTTCACCTGTTCGCGCATGCGCTCCAGCGGCAGAATCTTCTCTTCAGATTTCGGCAGCGGCGCTTCTTTCTGTCCCATCTCTACAAGCTCAAACTTTCTTTGTGCTTCATCGCCCGCAGCGCTGCCTCGAGCATTTCATCCACGCCGATCGACGTGAGGCATTTCTTCTTCTGCTCGATGCAAACCTCGAGCCGGCACAGCGAACACTCCATCTTGTGATACACCACCTGGTGGCCTTTGCCCGCGGGAAACCAGTAGCCGCGCTTTTCCCGCGATGCGAAGGCGATGGTGCATGGAACACCCTGGGCCGCGGCGAGATGCATCGGACCGCTGTCTGGTCCGAGAAAAAGCTCCGCGCCTCGCAAAGCCGCCGCCGTTTCTCTCGGCGTTACTTGCCCGCACAGGTTGATCACCGGGCCCGGCCAGTCAGTCGCCGCAACTTCACTTACTTCGGAGTCTTCCTTCGCGCCAACCATTACCAGGGCGTGATCCGGCAGCGCCGAACCCAGCTTCGCCAGCAGCTGCCGCCAGTTCTCCTCGCCCCAGTCCTTGGCCTGCATCTTCGTGCCCGGACCGCAGGCGATGAAAGGGCGGCCGGAGATCGGCGTCAGCAACTGCCCTGCCTTCACCAGTTCCGCCTCCGTCAGCCGCAGATCCCAATTCGCCGGGTCCTCGATATCGGCTTCGCCCAGGCTGCGAATTGTCCGCAGCAGGCGCGCGGACTCGTGCTCCCAAATGTCGTTTTCGGCCAGATACCGCGGCCCAGCGAGGTCTCCGAACGGCAGGCCCACAAAGCGGGTGATTCCACACAACCTGAAAAAGCGGGCGTCGCGTTTGATCACGCTCTCGCCGCGCGGCCTGGTGAGATAAATGAGGATCTGCGGCCGAAAGCGCCGGATCTGCGCCCATAGCCGCGCCAGAGTCCCCGCGCTTCGCGTGCCGACGGGGTAATTCATGTATCCATCGACCAGGCCGGACTCGCCAATGATCGCCGAAGCCGCAGGGGCTTTGGCATGAACCGGAAAATTCGTCAGCATCAGCCGCCGTGCATTCGGAAAGGTGCGTTCAATAAGGTGCAAAGAAGGCAGCACTACCATGGTGTCGCCAAGACTCCCCAGGCGATAGATCAAAACTCTCTTAACTGTTTTTGGATCAAGGTCCAAAGGCTTCATCTCAGGGGATACCGATCGGGATCGCTTCTAATCCTGCACTCTCTTCAATTGCCTGTTCAAGCAGGTTTCCGCACCACTGAATGTCTTTGCGTTTACGGAAGACGATGCCCGACAGCGACATCGCGCGCCTGCTGGGACACAGGACGCCCGACGCAGAGATAAGTAAAGCCGCGTTCCATCATGTGAGCAGGATCGTAGAGATTTCGCCCATCGATCACAATCGGATAGCGCAACAGATAGTGCAGCCGGTCGAGATCCAGTTCTCCAAACTCCTGCCAGTCGCTCAGAATGAGCAGCGCATCGGCGTCCTGAGCCGCTGCATACGGATCGTCGACATAGATCATATTCTCAGACGGAGGAATTACTTCTTTCGATCGCTCCGCTGCCGCCGGATCGTAAGCGCTCACGCTCGTTCCCTCTTTCAGCAGCTGCTCAACAATGTCCAGCGCCGGTGAGTCGCGGATATCGTCCGTCCCTCCCTTGAAGGCCAGGCCCAGCACGCCGATGCGCTTGCCGCGAAAGGTCCAGAGCGCCGAGCGCACCTTCTTGAAGAAGCGCTTCTTCTGCTCTTCGTTGATGCTCTCCACTTCCTTCAGCAGATCGAAATTTACGCCAAACTGCTCGGCGACATAGCGAAACGCGGCGACATCCTTGGGGAAGCACGACCCGCCATAGCCGATGCCCGCGCGCAGAAACCTGGGTCCGATGCGTGCATCCATGCCTATGCCGCGCGACACTTCTTCAATATCCGCGCCCACCGACTCGCAGATGTTCGCAACCACGTTGATGAAGGAAATCTTCATCGCCAGGAAGGCGTTCGAGGCGTGCTTGATCAGTTCCGCGGCCTTGGTCGACGTCAGCAGGATCGGCGGCGGATTCGTCTCGCCGCAGCATCCCGGAACCGCATGCGGCAGCCGGTAATAAGCGCCCGAGGTCAGTGGTTCATAGATGGAGGTGAGCAGTGCCCCCGCTCGGTCGCTCTCCGCTCCGATCACGATGCGATCGGGATGCAGAAAATCGCCCACCGCCGTTCCTTCGCGAAGAAACTCGGGATTCGATGCAATGTCGAAGAGCTCCTTCGGCACTCCGTTCCGCTCGATCACGCGGCGAACCCATTCATTCGTATAGACCGGAACGGTGCTCTTCTCAACGATGACCTTGTAGTCGTCGATCGACCGCGCAATCTCGCTCGCAACCGCGTCAACATAGGAGAGGTCCGCATTCCCGGTCTTGCTCTGCGGCGTGCCCACCGCGATGAAGATCACCTGCGACTGTTTCGTGGCCGCGCGCAGATCGGTGGTGAATTCCACTCGATTCTCGCGATTGCGGGCGAGCAGTTCCGGAAGGTAATCCTCATGGATCGGGATGCCGCCGTCGCGCAGCAGCTTTACTTTTGCCTCATCGTTGTCGACGCAGATCACATGGTGCCCGATCTCCGCGAAACATGCCGCGGCAACAAGCCCCACATACCCAGAACCGACGACTGCTATCGAGAGCGGTTGACTCATTTTCACCTGTAGAAATGTTGCGAAATGTTTAGGTTAGGTAAAGGTAGAGCGGTTCAGAGAGCCGGCTGTCGCCTTCCCCGATCGTTGACTTCTTTGTCTGCCTTTGGAAGCCGTGAAACCCTCTGCGCATATTCATGCGAGGCCATCAACAGTGCGCAAGACTCCATCTCCAGAATCGCCGCTCAACAATCATTTGTCAATCTTCTGAAGACTGCGCAAGACCCGGCGGCAGCCACGTCGGCGATCTCCAGATGTTATGATGCGGTCATATAGTCCTCACCCATCTGACTGCGCACAAAGTTTCAGAACTATCGTGATGGGGCTGCGAAGCCCGGCGATTCTACGGAGAGCCGTTTGCATTCAAATACTCCCGCGAAGCGGCGGATCCTCTGCCTTGCCAATCCGCGCCCAGGACAAACCTCGGCATACAGACTCGCAAGCCTTCGGCGTCTTGGCCAGGAAGTCACTGTGTTTGATGTACCAGCTCACGTGGCTCAGGGCCCGCTGCACAATTTGCTTCAGCGGCGATATCCATTCGGACCGCTTGTTGCAAGGATTAATCGCGAGTTGCTCGCGATGGTCCGCGACTCCCGGCCCGATGTCGTGTTTTTCGACAAGCCGATCTATCACCCCGTCGACACGATCGAGCAGATCAAGCAGACCGGCGCGCTGACCGTCAGCTACAACCAGGACGCTCCATTTGGGCCGCGCAACGACGGCTGCTGGCGTCAGTTCTACAGGGTCTTTCGCCTCTTCGATCTGCATTGTCTCTTTCGTGAAGCCGACGTCGTCCGATACCGGCAATGGGGACTGAACTACATCAAGACGATGTTCAGCTTTGAACCGCCAGTGCAGTTTCCGCCTCCCGAAGCGTGGAGCGACAGCGACCGCTCCCGCCAGGTTTCCTACATCGGAAGCCCTCTCGAGGAACGTCCCCGCTTTCTGATGGAGCTGGCGGACAAGGGCATTCCGGTAACGATCGCCGGACCGCGATGGACGAAGTTTCTGCCGCCAGAGAAGTATGCGCAGTACGTCTCACACGGCTTCCTCGCCGACGATCAGTACCGGGAAAATATCTGGAAATCAAAGATCAATCTCGGCTTCGTCAGTCATTTGAACGAAGACGATATCGGACACAAGTGCATCGAGATCGCGGCGTGCGGGCAATTTCTCATGGCCGTTCGCTCCGAGGGTCACAGCGCCTGCTTCGACGAAGATCAGGAGGCCGTCTTCTTCTCCTCCGTTGAGGAGTGCGCCGACAAAGCCCGTTTTTATCTGGATCGTCCCGATCTGCGCGCGGCCATCGCGCGGCGCGGACGAGAGCGCGCCGTCCGATCGGGCTACGATAACGACACGCAGCTGGCGCGCATTCTGAATCGTCTCGACGGCAAAGAGGAATCCTGATAAGTGGAGGACTGAATGTCTGCCGAAGTGGAGCTTCTCACACGCATCTATAAGCGCTTCAACGCGCGCGACATGGAAACAGTCCTTTCAGCTATGCATGACGATGTCGCATGGGCCAACGGAATGGAAGGCGGCCACGTTCACGGCCGCGACGGCGTGCGCAGCTACTGGACGCGCCAGTGGGCCGTTGTTGATCCGCATGTCGAGCCGGTCGGCTTTTCGATTGGCCCCGAGGGCGAAGTCATCGTAGATGTCCACCAGGTCGTACACGATCTCGAAGGCAAGCTGCTGCTCGATCAAATGGTCGTGCACATTTTCCGCTTCGAGGACGGCCTGATCAAGCGGTTTGATATCGGCGGAGAATAAGGTTCCCGCTTGCCTCTTGAGCAATTTGCCACTATTATCGGAGCAGATTGCCACGCGGCAAGTCGGAGTCATTATGGCAGGAACACAACTGAACGCGAAGCGTGAGCCGGAGATGCTCTACCGGCGAATCGAGAGAAAGCTTGGGGTCAGTCCGCTGCGCTCGGACCGCGATCTGGCGCGGCTTGTCGAAGCACGCCTTCCTCTGGCCTCCGTTGACGCGCTCTCCAGCCACGGAATGACCAGCGAGGAAATCTACAGCTTCATTCTGCCGCGGCGCACGCTGGTTCACCGCAAGAGCCGCCATGAGGCGCTGACCCACGACGAATCGGACCGCGCCGTGCGCGTGGCTCGGATCGCGTCGCTGGCCGAAGAGGTCTTCGGGAACGATGAGAAGGCTTCGCGCTGGCTGAGGAAGCCGAAGCAGCGCTTTGAGGGGCGATCTCCCCTGGAACTTTTGCGGACCGAAGCCGGCGCCCGGCTGGTGGAAGAGATGCTGCTGCAGCTTGACTACGGCTTTGCCGCCTGAGCAGCGCCGGTGATCCTGTGGCGCGTCAGCAATTACGCCAGCCTGGATGGTTCGGGTGGCCTGTACGTCTCCGGGCGCTGGCATACAAGGGGGCGTCCCGTGGTTTATTGCACGGAGAATCCCGCGACAGCGCTACTCGAAACTCTCGTCCATCTTGAGATCGACGCGGAAGACCGACCGGAACGCTTTCAGATCCTCAAGATTGAGGGTCCGGAGACGCTTTCGCGCAAGCGAATCAAATCCAGTGAGCTTCCGGATGGCTGGGCCAACGATCTTGCGCTGACTCAAAGCGTCGGAGACGAGTGGCTCGTTGAGAACCGCTCCCTGCTGCTCGAAGTTCCGAGCGTGCTGGTTCCGGAGACGTGGAATGTGCTGGTCAACCCACGGCACGGCCAGGCGGAATTGTTGAGAATTACGGCGGCGTATGAGCACGGTTGGGATAAGCGGTTGTTGTGAATGGTCGGCACTGGATTGCTCAGGTTCCCGCGGCCTGTCAGGATTTTATTCAGAGTAACTCTTATGAAATGTGCGGCCTGAGATTTGCCCGATGGTGTTGCCGAGTTGTGACTGGACTTCGAGCATAAATTGCGCTCTAATTTCCGGTCATGACCCGCTCCTTCGCGTCTGAAACGGACCTGCCGATTCTCCCGGCTCCGAAATCGACGGCGCAGCAGCCCCTTGTCCAGCGCCCTCTCCCTGCAAACACGCCCGCGCAGCAAATACTGAATCTGCAGCGAACCATCGGCAATCGCGCCGTCCAGCGTCTCCTTCTGGTCAGAAAGCCGGATGGTCAGCCGGCGAACGCACAATCACCGGCGACCGCCGCAAATACCCCGGCCACCTCCACTCCGACCGCCTCCACTCCGCCCGCAAAAGCGGCTGCCCCGCAGTGAAACCGTACCGACCAATTGGTTCGTTGACTCCTGGGGAGTCGCGGCGGACCGCGTGGCAGGGCGCGCCGGGCGGAGCGACAGCAGGCCCGACGATGTGCTCATTCTGGAGGGTCTGACAATCGGCTCGGATCAGAATACAAAGACCTTTGAGCTGGCCGGAAATGCGCTTCCATCCGGCCGCTCGCGCCTGGGCCCGTTTGACCACAGCAAGGGGCCAGGCGATGCGGATGGAGTTGTTTCCTATGCTTCGCAGCGCGATATCGTCGTCGATTTCAAGGCAAACACTCCGCCGGAAACCGGTCCGATGGATAAGGCTGCAAAGGCCCAAAAGCTGGCTGACGAAAAAGCCGTCAAGGCCTCGACTGAGAAAATGGTGCTCGACCTGATTCGCAGGAAAGACAGCGGCGTTTCAGGAGACTGGTCCGAGGTGGAGAAGGAAGCAGAAGTCGCTGCCGCCCAACAGCTCCCGGCGGGCAGCAATCCTACGGTCAAAATCGACTCGAAGGTAAAGCACGATAAGTTTCGACTGCAAACGACGCCTTATCGCGTGGATAAGCCGTCGGCCTGCACCGTCAAGATCAATGTCCCTACCGCTACGACAACCTACCAGGTGCAGGGAGGAGAATCAGACACAACCACCGTATCTGCCGGCGCCGGAGCCTCTTCCAGTGAGTCCCAGAAGATTGATGTCGGCGCTGAGGTTAAGACGTTTGTTCAAACTACCCGGAGCTCATTCATCGAGACGGTCAACTCGATGCACAAGAAGATCGCTGCCCCTACTACAGGCCCGATCGACTCGGAAGGACCCGACCTCAGCTTGAGCGAGAGAGTCAAAAAATGGCTGAAAGATAAAGCTTCGGGTCTCTGGGAGACGGCTAAGAACAAGCTCTTCGACAAGGCAAAATCCTTCCTGGAAAATAAGCTCGCGCAGTGGATCATCAGGGGAGCGGAACTCGACGGCTACATCGAGATTAAGTTGACCGAATGGGCCGTGAAATGGCTAGGAGACAAGGCTGCGGATAAGATCAAGGGCTGGTTTGTGCACACCAAGAGCGATCCCACCAAGAAGCCCTGCGGTAGTGGCAAATCATTCCCGTCGCCTTCCAAGCCCATTCCAGGCGGAAACCCGCAAACAGGGGATAAGTGCTCATTCGACTGCCACGCCCGTCATCCGAATATGCCCGCACCATCTCCTCAACCCGGCCCACAACCCATTCCACCCACGATGCAACCGGTGCCAATGAACGACCCCTGTCCGCCTGACAGCAAGCCGCCGCTCATCAAGAGTGACGACTCCGAAGTCGTCAATATCTTCTCCGAAAGCACCAGTGAAATCATATCCGCCGCCGCACATGCCGACCTGCAGGTGACTAAAGACGAGTCGCAAGGAGGCTACGTCGACGTAAAGACGACTCATCACACCGAGCATTCCTATTCCGGACCGGTAACCAAGGAGGCCATCGGCCACCCGGCGATTCAGGTGATTGTCGAAGAAGTGTAATTGCGCCAGCCGCAGTCTGCCGCGTCGTCCGGTTGAAGCTTGACTCAACCCTGACTTCGGGCCGCTTGCCTGCGTCCGACGAATCTCACCCTAACAGTAAAACATGCTATCTTTACTTTTGGAGATTCAAGTAAAGATGAAGTCGAGCAGCGTGAGCAGCAAGGGACAGGTCACGATTCCTCAGGAAGTCCGGATACGGATGGGCCTGAAGGAAGGCGACCGCGTCGAGTTTGTCATCGAAAACGGACAGACAATCCTGAGGCCCGCGCGCGGACGCAAGAGCCGTTTCGATAAATATATTGGGGTTCTTCCCCGCTTCAAGGGCGGCATCGACGGTATAAACGCCTGGGTGCGCGAGATGCGTGGGGACAGTGCGGACAGCGATTGATACGAACATCCTCTCTGCATTGTGGTCCGGCGAAGCAACAGCTGCAGTCATAAAGAGCTTGCTCGACGAAGCCGCCGAGCGCGGCGGCCTTGTGACTTGTCCGGTAGATCATCGATGCCGCGTGCATCACTTGCGTGCTGGCCGCCTTCCGAAACGCCTCCTGCGCACAGTCGCGGAGCCGCACTACAGGGCGAGTCCATGTCCGCGGATCCCCCGGATCGCAGCCGGTCACCGGCCATAAAATCGTGCGCGCCTCTTCGGCAATACCCGCCGGAAACGCGGAATCGCAGCACCCGCAACAACGTAGGTGAGAGCTATTAGTTCTACTTGACAAGTAATAGCAGATATGATATAAGTCAATCGCAGTTAAAGCTGCCCTTATCGATTCTGACTATCGAAAAAAGTCAGAGCGACGAGCCCGGCTCGGCCCCAAACCCACAAAAGGCGATAAGTAAGCTTAGGGACCTTGGTTTCTGAGGATAGCCCCCCACCTTCCAAATCTCCTGAAAAGCTAAAGGTACTGCTGTCCCTTGGTTACACCTTAGTAACTTAATTTCCACCCGTCTGAGTTGTCGTACCGCCAACATGCCGAAATCTGTGCCACAGATTTGTGGTGAACCGATATATCCGTGCGAAAGGAGCAATTATGACAATCAGACGTGCACTTGGTGATGGCGAGGCTAAGGAGACCAAATTGGCTGGAGAAGTCATCAACGAGCCGTGGAGGGATTACCGCTTTGGTCAAGGGATCGATGCCCAAACGGGGCGTCTGGCCACTCAGGCCGTGGAACCCTTCGTAGTGGATCATTTCGGAAGCTACGACGTTGTGTGGAATTACGCCAAGATATCGAGTGAAAGCGAGTATGAACAGTTGTTCAGTGCAGAGCTGAGCGGCAGCTACAACACAGATGGAATTAAAGCCTCCGGCTCAGCCGAGTTTCTCTCCCATGTGAGCTATTCCTCGACGTCAATGACTTTGGTGATCCTTTACGACATTGAAAGCAACGGATATGGAACCCCTAGTCCTGCACCGAGCCTTACACCGGCAGCAAAAAAAGTCGCTCAAGATCCGCCAGGCTTTCGGAATGTTTACGGCGATTACTTTGTAGCGAACATGACTTCAGGTGCTCGTTTTGCTGCAACTTATACGTGCAGCGCAAGCAACTCCTCATCACTTATAGACTTTAAGGCCTCTGCAGAGGTTTCAAGCGACGCTGTGACCGCTAAAGGTGCGGTGGCGTTTGAGCAGAAAGCAAAAGCCTCAAATATTTCCGTGAGTTGCAAAGTATTCATGCACGGTATAAACAAAATTCACCCTCCGTTCGGCACGTCGCCCGCCGCAATGGCTGAGGCATTCGCTTGGTTCGCCAAAGCGGATGACAAGGGGCAACCTGTCAATCTATCCTTCATACCTCGGCGGGCCCTGTTTACGCATTACTCCCAACTGGACCCGAACTTGCCCAGGACCCTTCCAGTCGATCCAGGGGTTTTTTCAGAAATTCAGTCACTCGCTTATCTGGTTAACCAGGTAATTACCCTTTTCGACAAGCTACCCGACTACTATAAAACGCTACCCTATCCCGGAGGGGGAACCTACGGGGAGCGTGTGAAGTTTTTGGAGCACGATTTCGAGAATTCGCAAGGAACCTTCCCCGAACACCCCGAACGAATGCGCCCCCTGATCGAACTCGGTAACCAGCTTTTAGCTTTCATTCGCTCTCCGCTCTCGCTATTCAGTTTCTACACGGCCTTGACGGGGGCGAATCGACCAGAAGGCCAATCCGGTGATTGGACATACACGTCCGGATACAAGAGCAGCCCTTCGGGTATTTCCATCCCCGTCAGCACCGCGGTGTCGACCTATTACAGGGTATGGGAAATCGCCAAAACACAAGAGCATACGTTCCAATGGCCATGGGAAGGGTTCGACGCCAATCAAATTGTGGTCGGTTGGACGATCAATAACGAATGGGACGATGAATTGAATGGTAAGTGGTGGCTCGACAATCGGCTAATCGGGCGCAGTTCAGGATCAGTTAAGATCCAGGGAAAAGAGAATAGAGGAATCTATTGGTCACTGACCGTGTACTACGTCGACAAATCGCAGTTTCCCTGGCTGGGGTCTGGAGTTGAGGAACACGAACCTGAGCATGCATTAGCGTCTCAGCCCTAAAAACGGGCTCTTGCGTGGCGGAGTATTTCTCCCAATCCGCTATAATAAAAACAGAGGAACAAAAAAGCCCGCCATATATGGCGGGCTTTCTTATTGCTGACCCACTGTTTTCAACGATGCGCCCGCAACTCCAGAGAGTCAACGACGACCTCTAACTCAAACTGGCTCATTGATTTACTCGCAAACTCAATGGAATCAATGATCTGTCAAGGCCCACTGGTGATGAAAACTCAGCAGAATCTATGATTTACACGCCGAGAATCTGAAAAACGGGGGGAGGGGGCCCACCCATAACTGGCCTATACTCCGATCACCGCGCACAGCTCCTTCACCGCCTCTGCGCTCTTCTTCAGGGCGGCGTCTTCTTCGGGAGTGAGCTTGATCTCGATGATCTGCTCGAGGCCGCGCGAGCCGAGTTTGCAGGGCACTCCGATGTAGTAGCCGCTGATGCCGTACTCACCTTCAAGATAGGCGGCGCAGGGCACGATCTTCTTCTTGTCCTTGAGGATGGCCTCGACCATCTCGACCGCAGCGGCCGATGGCGCGTAGTAGGCGCTGCCCGTCTTGAGGTGCTTGACGATCTCGGCGCCGCCATCGCGGGTGCGCTGCACGATGGCGTCGAGGCGCGACTTCTCGATGAGCTCGGTGATGGGAATGCCGGCGACGGTAGAGTAGCGGGGCAGCGGAACCATGGTGTCTCCGTGGCCGCCAAGGACGAAGGCGGTAACGTTTTCGACGGAGACGTTGAGCTCCTCGGCAATAAAGGTGCGGAAGCGGGCCGAGTCGAGGATGCCGGCCATGCCGATGACGCGCTCGCGGTTGAATTTTGACTGCCGGTACGCCGCCTGCGCCATCGCGTCGAGCGGATTCGACACAACGATCAGGATCGTATCCGGCGAGTTGGCGATGACCTTGCCGACAACTTCGGACATGATCTTGTAGTTGGTCTGCAGAAGGTCGTCGCGGCTCATGCCCGGCTTCCGCGGGATTCCGGCGGTGATGACAACGATGTCGGAGTTGGCGGTATCCGCGTAATCATTCGTGCCGATGATGTGCGAGTCGCGCTTCTCGATGGGCATGGCCTCTAACAGGTCGAGTCCCTTGCCCTGGGGAATGCCTTCAACGACATCGATGAGGACGACGTCGGCGAGTTCCTTGGCGGCGATCCAGTGGGCGGCGGTAGCTCCGACGTTGCCGGCTCCGACGATGGTGACTTTCTTACGCATTTTTTAGCTCCTGATTCTTAACTCGATACTCGACCGCGCCGCAGGCGCAGTTGGCCATGCCGTCCGTAAGTAGACGGCCAGTCCTACATGTTCTCGATCATTCGCGAGGCGAACTCGCTGGTCTTGACCTTGGTTGCGCCCTGCATCTGGCGCTCGAAGTCGTAAGTGACGTATTTCTGCTGGATAGTCTTCTCCATCGAAGACTCAATCAGCTTTGCGGCTTCCTTCCAGCCGAGGAACTCGAACATCATGACGCCGGAGAGGATGACCGATCCTGGATTAATCACATCCTTGTCGGCATACTTCGGAGCGGTGCCGTGCGTGGCCTCAAAGACGGCGTAGCCGTCGCCGATATTGGCTCCCGGCGCAATGCCCAGGCCGCCGACCTGTGCGGCGCATGCATCGGAGATGTAGTCGCCATTAAGGTTCGGGCAGGCGAGGATCGAGTATTCCTCGGGACGGATGATCACTTGCTGGAAGATCGAATCGGCGATGCGGTCGTTGATGAGGACCTTGGTCTTCCACTGGCCGCCGCCGTGGCTTGCGCCGATGGAGTCGAGAACATGCTTGACCTCGGCGTAAAGTTCCTTCCGAAAATCTTCATTGCCGAACTCGAGACCCGGCTCGATCAGCGCGGCATTTTCTTCGACGGTGAGTTTTGGATTCGCCTCAACGTTCCCGAGAATCCAGCTCTCTCGCTCGGTCACGATCTGGTCGCGGAATTCTTCAACCGCAAGCTCGTATCCCCACTCGCGGAAGGCGCCCTCGGTAAACTTCTGGATATTTCCCTTGTGCACCAGCGTGACCGACTTGCGCCCGTATTCAAGGGCATACTCGATGGCGCGCCGCACGAGGCGTTTGGTCCCGAAAATGGATATGGGCTTGATGCCGACCCCAGAGTCGGTGCGAACCTTCTTCTTGCTACCCTTGAGCATGTCGTCGTTCAGGAACTTGATGAGCTTCTCCGCCTCGGGAGTGCCCTGGCGGAATTCGATGCCCGCATAAACGTCTTCGGTGTTTTCGCGAAAGATGACGACGTCGAGCTTCTCAGGATGTTTCACTGGGCTGGGCACGCCCGCGTAGTACTTTACCGGCCGCACGCAGGAGTAGAGATCGAGAATCTGGCGCAGCGCGACATTCAGTGAGCGGATGCCTCCGCCAACGGGCGTAGTGAGGGGCCCTTTGATAGAGACCCGCAGATCGCGCGCAGCGTTTACCGTCTCATCCGGCAGCCAGGTCTTGAACTCGCGGAAGGCCTTCTCTCCTGCGTAAACTTCGAACCACTTCACGGAGCGCTTGCCGCCATATGCCTTCTCGACGGCGGCGTCGAAGACACGCTGAGAGGCGCGCCAGATATCGCGTCCAGTGCCATCGCCTTCGATGAATGGAATGATGGGATGGTCGGGAATCGTGAATTTCCCATCGGCATACTGGATCGGCTCGCCGCCGGCGGGCAGCGGCAATCCGTTATAGCTGGTCTGCATGTAGGTGGATGTCCTTCGATAAATGCGGGATTAGAGCAACACTCAAAGTTACCATCCTGCCAACACGACCGGCAACAACTCCGCGTTGGGCGATACGCCGCTTCGCGGCAAATCCATTTCGGGCAATAGCGGCTTATGATTTGGGTATGCTCATTCGTTCAGTCGGTCGCACGGTGAAATCGTTTGCTTTGATCTTTGGTATTGGCTGCTCTGTGGTTTTCGCACAACAACCGGTCCGCGTCGCGATCGTCGGTCTCGAGCATGGACACGTCTCAGGATTCCTGCACGCCTTTCCACAGCAGCATGAGGTGGAACTGGTCGCGATTGTCGATTCCGACGCAGCTCTGCGCGCCAAGTACGAGCAGGAGTTCCATCTCGATCATGGACTGCTCTTTTCGAGCCTCGACGACGCGGTCGCCGCCAAGCATCCGCAGGCGCTCCTGGTCTACACGCCCATCGGCGAGCACCGACGCGTAATCGAGGCGGCCGCGGCTCGCGGTCTCGACGTGATGGTTGAGAAGCCGCTGACTCTTTCGCTCGATGACGCGCTGGCGATCCGGAAAGCCGCGCGCGAGCACCACATTCAGGTGCTGGTGAACTATGAAACGACGTGGTACTCGAGCAATCGCGCCGTCTACGAAATGGTGCAGCAGGGCAAGCTCGGCGATCTGCGCAAGGTCGTCGTGCACGATGGGCATCAGGGACCGCAGGAGATCGGTGTGCAGCCCGAGTTTCTGAAGTGGCTGACGGATCCAGCGCAGAACGGCGCGGGCGCACTCTACGACTTCGGCTGCTATGGAGCCGACCTGATGACGTGGCTTATGCACGGCGAAGCTCCGCTGAGCGTGACGGCCGTGGCGCAGACCGACAAGCCCAACAAGTATCCGCACGTCGATGATGATGCGACCATCATTCTGCGCTATCCGCACGCGCAGGCAGTGCTCATGCCTTCATGGAACTGGACCTTTGCGCGTAAGGACATGGAGGTCTACGGCGCAAAGGGATACGCGATCGCGGTGAATCCGACGCAGGTGCGAACACGATTCAGCGAACAGGCTCCGGAGGAGACGGCAACTGCTCCCCCGCTTGCGCCGCCCGAGGACACTTCCCTGCACTACCTGGCCGCCGTGCTGCGGGGCGAGTTACATCCGCGCGGAGATCTGACCGCGCTGGACACCAACATGGTCGTCATGCAGATCCTCGATGCCGCGCGCGAATCCGCAAAGACAGGCAGGACAGTGGAGCTGAAGCCGCTGCCGCAGTGAGGGCGTATCCTGAAAGGTGATGCTTTTGCGACGATTATTTCTCTTCGCGCCCTTTCTGGCCTTGTGTTGTATTGCGTCCGCACAGCAGTACTCCGCTGACAAACCCCTCGGCGCGACGGCGCAGAATGCTCCCGCCTACCTTAAGAACGCCGGCATCGATCAGCGCCTCAACTCCGCTCTGCCGCTTAACGATCATTTTCGCGATGAAACCGGGCAGGATGTCGAGCTTGGGAAATATTTCGGCCAGCGCCCGGTCGTGATGGCGCTCGTCTACTTCAAGTGCGGCATGCTCTGTCCGCAAGTACTGCACGGCCTGGCGGAAGTTCTGCCGAAGACGGGCTTTCACACCGGCAACCAGTATGAGGTCGTCGTCGCGAGCATCGATCCTTCGGACACTCCAACCGACGCAGCCGAAGCGAAACAGCATTTCGTCGGCATGCTTGGACCCGAAGCAACCGGGCACGTGCACTTCCTCACCGGGCAGCAACAGGCGATCACCGATCTCGCCCAGGCAACAGGATTTCACTATGTTCGCGTGCCCGGCCCCGACGGCAAGATGGATCAGTTCGCGCACTCCAGCGTCATTATGATCGCGACACCGGACGGGCGCATGTCGAAGTACCTTTCCGGCATCGAATATCAGCCGCGCGACGTGAGGCTGGCGCTGATCGAAGCCAGCGACCGCAAAATCGGCTCATTCAGCGACATGGTGCTTCTCTACTGCTGTAATTACTCGCCCAGCCAGGGGCGCTACACCGTCGCCGTGTTGCGGGTCCTAGGAATCGCCGCGATGGGTTCGGTCGGCGCGCTCGTCCTGATTTTTTATCTGCTCGGCAAAAAACCAAAGCAGCTTGCTGCCTGAAACGGGTTCCCGTCAGCCTGATACCCTAATAACCACGGAATCAATCAAGATTTTTCTGCTCCGCGTGTGCGCGGAGAGCAAATGGACCCGTTTTGCCTGAGCAACCCCAAAAACAGCCCATAGACATTCATGACTGGAGGCCGAGCCACAATCCGTGGGCTGTGGCGCTGACCGTCACGCTGGCCACGTTTATGGAGGTCCTCGACACCTCCATCGCCAACGTCGCGCTGCCGCACATGGCCGGGTCGCTCGGCGCCAGCCCCGAAGAAGCAACCTGGGTGCTCACCAGCTATCTCGTCTCGAGCGCGATTATTCTCCCCATCTCCGGATGGCTGATGGCGCGCATGGGGCGCAAGCGCTTCTACATGAGCTGCGTGATCATGTTCACCGCGTGCTCTCTGCTCTGCGGGGTTGCTCCCACGCTGCCCATCCTGATCTTCGCGCGTATTCTGCAGGGCCTTGGCGGAGGAGGCCTTGCACCAAGCGAGCAGGCGATCCTCGCCGATTCATTTCCGGTCGCGAAGCGCGGGCAGGCCTTCGCAGTTTATGGAATGGCCGTGGTGTGCGCGCCGGCGATCGGTCCGACGCTGGGTGGGTGGATCACCGACAACTTCAACTGGCACTGGATCTTCTTCATTAATCTTCCCGTCGGGCTGATCTCGCTGTACCTGACCCAGAGAATGGTCGAAGACCCTCCGTATCTGAAAGCGAAGAAGGAAGAAGCCGCCGGCAAGATCGACACCATGGGCCTCGGTCTGGTCGCAGTGGGCGTCGGCTGCCTGGAGTTCGTGCTCGACAAGGGCCAGGAGAAGGACTGGTTCGGCGATCCAAAAATCACAGCATTCGCCATTATTGCGGCGTGCGCGCTAACGCTCTTTGTGTGGTGGGAGTGGCGGCATCCCGACCCGATCGTCGACCTCAAGCTCCTCAAGAACCGCAATTTCGGCACCGCGGTTTTTCTGCAGTTTGTGCTGGGCATGGTGCTCTTCGGCTCGACGGTGCTGATTCCGCAGTTTCTCCAGGTGCTGATGGGATACACGGCGGAGCGCGCCGGCATGGCGCTTTCGCCAGGCGCACTGGTGCTGATCGTGACCATGCCTCTTGCCGGCAAACTGATTACCAAGATGGACGCGCGGCTGCTGGTCTCGATCGGATACTTCATCACGGCGGCGGGGCTCTTCAATCTGACCCGGCTCGACCTGGACGTGAACTTCGGGACCATCGTGCTCTGGCGTTCGTTGCAGGTGATGGGCCTGTCGCTGGTGTTTATTCCCATCAGCACGCTCAACTATGTCGGCGTCCCGCGCGACAAGAACAACCAGATATCGAGCTTCTCCAACTTTGCGCGCAACCTGGGTGGCTCAGTGGGCACGGCCATGCTGACGACGTTCCTGCAGCGCACGCAGCAGACACACCAGCAGGTGTTGTCCGCGAATGTGATTCCGGGCAGCGTAGCTTATTCAGGCTTTATGGATGCGACGAAGAATGCGCTGATGAAACTGGGCCATAGCGCCGACTCCGCCGCGCAGATGGCCATGGGGCAGGCGTATCAGATTATGCTGCGCCAGGCGTCGATGCTCAGCTATCAGAATGCCTTCTGGTGGCTCAGCGTGATCGTTGCGTGCCTCATTCCTCTTCCGTTCGTCATGCGAAAGCCGCCCAAAGTCGATGCTCCCGCGAAAGAAGCGATGGGCCACTGAGCTTCTTCAATTCTGCGACTTTTCATCGTTGTGAAGCATCTTGAATGTGATACTTAACAGACGCGATCAAACTGGGGCGCGGACCGTAATGGTTCGCGCCTTCGTGCTGATTACCGATCGATCGCCACAAGAGTGAGAACCAATATGCCAACGAACCTGAACTACCGAGTGGGCCTGGTGCAGATGAGCTGCGGGCCCGATCCTGACGCCAACCTGGATAAGGCAGCCGATCGCGTGCGCGAAGCCGCGCGTGAAGGCGCAGAGGTGATCTGCCTACCGGAGCTCTTCCGCGCGCAGTATTTCTGCCAGCGTGAGGACATCACCCTTTTCGACCTGGCCGAGCCCATCCCCGGGCCAAGCACCGAGCGGCTGAGCGCAGTTGCACGCGAAGAGAAGGTAGTCGTCGTTGCGTCGCTCTTCGAGCGGCGCGCGGCGGGGTTGTATCACAACACCGCCGCCGTTCTGCACAAGGATGGCTCGCTCGCCGGCCTCTACCGGAAGATGCATATCCCTGACGATCCGCTCTACTATGAGAAGTTTTACTTCACGCCCGGGGACCTCGGCTTCAAGGCATTCGACACGGCGGTGGGCAAGATCGGCACACTCGTCTGCTGGGACCAGTGGTATCCCGAAGGCGCGCGCCTGACGGCGCTGCAGGGAGCAAACCTGCTTTTCTATCCGACAGCGATCGGCTGGCACCCCGCGGAGAAGGAAGAGTTCGGCGAAGCGCAGTACAGCGCGTGGCAGACGATTCAGCGGGCGCATGCCATCGCTAATGGCGTCTACGTGGCGGCGGTAAATCGCGTGGGCATGGAGCACGGAGACGTGCGCGGCAACCGCGTAGAGGGCCCTGGGCTGGAGTTCTGGGGCGGCTCGTTCCTGGCCGACCCGTTTGGACGCATCATCGCCAAGGCGCCGCATGACAAAGAGGACATCCTCATCGGAGAGATCGATCTGCGCATCCTCGAAGACACGCGCCGCAACTGGCCCTTTCTCCGCGACCGCCGCATCGACGCCTACGCACCCATCGTGCACCGGTTTATCGATGAGTCGGTGACCGAAAAGAAATGACTACCGGGCGCAATCCAGGAGGAACACCGCGGGACCATGGCTTCCGCATGCCCGCCGAGTGGTCCGGGCACGCAGCAACGTGGATCGCCTGGCCGCACAACGCCGACGACTGGCCGGGGAAATTCCAGGCCATCCCCTGGGTGTACGCGGACATTGTCCGCCATCTGTCGGCGGTCGAGGATGTGAACATCCTCGTCAACGATGCAGCGGCTGAGAAGCGTGCGCGAAGCACCTTGCTGAGGAGCGGAGTGAAGTCTGCTCGTGTGCACTTCCACCAATGGCTGACGAATCGCGTGTGGATGCGCGACTCTGGCCCTATCTTTGTGAAGAATCCCGGCGGCGAGAGCGCCATCACCAACTGGAAATTCAATGCATGGGCAAAATACGACAACTGGCAGCTTGACGACCAGATTCCGGACCACGCCGCGAGATTGCTCGATCTCCCCGAGTGGACCCCCACCATCGGCGAGCACCGCGTCGTCCTCGAAGGGGGCTCGATCGACACGAACGGGGCCGGCCTGCTCCTGACCACGGAGGAATGCCTGCTGAGCGAAGTTCAGCAGCGCAATCCCGGGCTAAGCCGGTCGGACATCGAGCGCGTCTTCCACGATTACCTCGGAATCGATCAGGTCCTCTGGCTGAACCGCGGAGTCGCAGGCGACGACACCCACGGCCACGTCGACGACATCACCCGCTTCGTGGCTCCGAACCGGATCGTAACCGTTACCGAGCCGAATCGCGAAGACGAGAACCACGAACCGCTCGCCGAGAATCTCGACCGGCTGAAGTCGGCGCGTAACCTCGACGGACAGCCTTTCGAGATTATCGAGCTGCCCATGCCGGCTCCGGTGGTTTTCGAAGGCCAGCGCCTGCCCGCCAGCTACGGAAACTTTTACATTGCCAACGGACTGGTACTTGTGCCAACCTTCAACGATCATAACGACCGCAAGGCGCTGAACACATTGGCAGAAATTTTCCCCGATCGCAAAGTGACGGGGATCCACTGCGGTGACTTTATTTGGGGGCTGGGCGCGCTGCACTGCATGACGCAGCAGCAGCCGTTGTAGCGTGGAGCACTTTCAATGCCAAGCAACGATCTTGAGTGGCTGGATGACTGGTATCAGCGGCAATGTAACGGCGAGTGGGAGCACAGACAGGGGATGCGCCTGGAGTCTCTGGTAACTACCGGCGCGCTCGAAAATCCCGGCTGGCACCTGACCATCAATCTCGTCGGAACCTCGGCGGTAAACGCCCGCCCTCAGCAGTTGCGCCTCGAAACACAGGGCGGAGACTGGCTTGCATGCTCCATTGCCGGCGAGTGCTTTGAAGGTTCGGGCGATCCCCGCAGGCTCGAACAGATTATCGGCGTCTTTCGCCGATGGGTGGAGACGCGACCATAAGTGGGGTTCCATCCCCTAGACTTGCATGCGGATAGCGCACTCGCGCGAAGCCCTGGCTAAACCGGATGCCCGCCCCGCCGTATGCCATACTTAGACGGGAGTACGACGAAATGATGGATGTAAAGACAGCTGTGGAGGCAGGCCGCCGCTATCTCAGTGAGATCCTGCCTGCGTCTCAGTTGCGCGACGTTCGCCTGGAAGAAGTTATGCTGACCGATGACGAACGATATTGGCTTGTTACTTTTTCCTACATCCTGCCGGAAGGCGTCATCAATGATGAGGTCAGCGGAGCGCTCGAATCTGCCGTGAGAAACCCCTTCCTGTTCGGCCTAGTTCGTGACAAGAGATTCTTGAAGACGATCAAACTCCGCCGCGAAGATGGCGAGTTCTTCGGCTTGACCAATCTGGTCGCATGAGCCCTGAATCGACCTCCACGACCGCCATTCCCGCATTACCAGAACTTCTGATCGATTCCAACCTACTGCTTTTGCTGATCGTCGGTAGCTTCGATTCATCGCTCATCGGAAAGTGGAAGCGCCTCAATAACTTTGTTATCGAAGATTTTGAATACCTTCAACAGATCGTCGCTAAGGCAGGAGTGCTTCTGGTAACACCACACATTCTCACCGAGGTCAGTAACCTCGCCAATAGCCTTCCCCAGTGGCGAAAAGCCGACTGGTCAAAGTACTTTAAAGCGTCGATTCTGACGGGCTTCGAAGAAAGACAGATCCGAGCCATTGACATCGCACAGCATGACGCCTTTTCCTACTTCGGCATCACAGACGCCGCTCTATTTCATTGCTCCGACGAGGTCTGTATTTTGACGGTCGACGCGGGGCTAGCGGCATACCTGCAAGGACATCAGCGCCGTGCTATCAACTTCAATCACCTCAGAACTTGGCTTGAGCCATGACGCAATCGACGGATGATCGCGTCATGCGCGAAGCCCTTGCCGAAGCGCAGGCGGCGAGCGACGCTGGAGAAGTTCCAATCGGAGCTGTCGTCGTCGTTGGCGGCGAAATCGTCGCGCGCGGTCAGAATCGCGTGCTGCGCGATCTCGACCCTACGGCCCACGCTGAAATGATGGCCATGCGCGCGGCGGCGCGTGCCATAGGCAACTACCGGCTGCTCGAATGTGAGCTCTATGTCACCCTTGAACCCTGCGCCATGTGCGCCGGAGCGATGATTCACGCCCGGCTGAAGCGCCTCGTCTATGGAGCCAGTGATCCCAAGGCGGGCGCGGCGGGATCGGTGCTCGAAGTGCTGAACCATCCCCGGTTGAATCACCAGATGGCGGTGACGGGTGGTGTGCTCGATGCGGAATGCGGCGAATTACTGCGGGCGTTCTTCCGTGAGCGGCGCGCCTGATCATTAGTCGCGTGTAAGTGCTGTAATGAGATCGGCAGACTGCGGATACTCCCGCAGCAGCGCGTCGCGCCGGCCGCTTTCGTAGTCGGCGTAGTCGAAGCCGGGACTCACCGAGCATCCAAGAAGCGCAACCTGGCCCCCAGCGATAAGGCGAGAGCCCTGCCAGACATATTTGGGAACGATAAGCTGTGGCTGCTCGCCGCGCGCCAGATCACTGCCGAGGACGACCGTCCCCCACGAGCCGTCAGGCAGAAGCTGAAGCATCTCGACGGGGTCTCCGTAATAGAAGTGAAAAATTTCGTCGGAAGCGAGTCGGTGCATCTCCGAGTATGTGCCCGGCTCAAGCAGATAGTAGATGCAGGTTCCCGCCGCGCGCTCAGCGGGATAGCGTGCAGGCAGCGCGGCCTGCGGGATTGTCTCTTCCGAGCGCCACGTCTGGCGAAACCAGCCGCCTTCGCACGGATGAGGCTCCAGGTTGAGCAGCTTCTTGATTTCGTCTGCAGTCATTGAGGCGCGGCTCATTAAGGCGTGCGTCATGAAGGCATGATAGCGAAGTTGCCGGGAACCGCAGCCTCCGCGCGGTGTCTATTACGGCAGGTGTCTCGCTCTCTCAACTTTTCGGTTGGGAGAGATTATGTTCGAAGACAGTCTGGTCGAGTCTACGGGACGCATTCGCACGCGCCGCAAATGGTTTGCGATCGGCTCGTTCATTTTGCAGGCGGCGCTGCTGGCGGCGTTGATCCTGATTCCCTACTTCTATCCAGCGGCGCTCCCAAAGCAGGCGCTCATGATGATGCTGACAGCTCCTCCGCCGCCACCCGGGCGGGCCGAGTTGCCGGCACATACCGCGACAGCACGAACAGCGACCCCAGTTATGCTGGCTACGCTGAGTGCTCCAAGATTGATTCCGCCACATCCGGCGATCATCGATGACCGCCCGCCGGAAGCCATCGACGTGAGTGGCGGCGACCATGGCTCAGGCCGGGGCCTGCCCGATGCTCTGTGGAGAACGACCGCGCCTCCTCCGGTTGTGCCCGAACCCAAACCAAAGCCTGCGCCGGGACCGTGGCGGATTTCGGCGGGAGTCGCGGCTGGACACCTGATCGAGCCCATCCGGCCCGTGTATCCCGCAATCGCGAGAAGCGCGCACATCCAAGGAACAGTGGTTGTAGAGGCGACAATCTCTAAAGACGGCATCGTGGAGCATGCCCGCGTCGTGAGCGGTCATCCTATGCTCGCAGGAGCTGCGCTGAACGCCATCGAGCAGGCACGCTACCAGCCCTACAAACTGAACGGCGATCCCGTGGAGGTCGAGACGACGATCAACGTCATCTTCACGCTGAACGAGTAGTGCAGGCACCCTGGCCAGGCAATCCCACTTTCGTGCGAGCATGGGCGGAAGTGGGGATGGCCAACCTCTGCGCGCAGCCAGTTATCATAGATTCATGGAGATCACCGTCTATTCAGCGCCCTGGTGCCGCGATTGCCGCGAGGCCAAGCGCTTTCTGGAGAAGAACAACATCTCCTACACCGAGGTTGATATTGAGTCGACGCCCGGCGCCGTCGCCGAATTGCTGGCTCACGTCGGCAAGCGCGCGATTCCCCAGTTTGTCATCGACGGTGAGTGGGTGCAGCCGTACCGCCCCGGCTGCGGCTTCCTCTACGAGGAAATGAGCGAGCGCCTCGGTCTCGTCACCGAAAGCTGAAGCTGCCCATCACGAGGTTTGTTCGACCGACCTCACCGCCTGTCGATCCAGCGGACCCGAAAAGGGTAAGCGGCGCAGACGCTGACGCACGGTTTCGCGCTGCCAGGATCGGGTGCGGGCCTGGAGCATGTCCTGAAGCGTGATCTTTCCCAGAATCTTCGAGGTTCCCGGCTCCTGTACATACGCCTCAAACACCTTGGCCGCAGCCATGCGCTCGACGACGCAGCGCAAAGTCTCATCGGGATGAACGAGCTGTGCATCCGGGATGGCAGGCTCGCCCGCAAGTTCCTCGACTTCACCAGCCTTTGTTCGCATCACCTGTGATACTGTCATCGCCTCCAGCGGATCAACGGAGTATTCACGGCTAAGGTGGAATCCCCTGCGGCTAAGGCGCTCGGTGAGGATTGACCGCCGTTGCAGGAGCACCGTGAATCCGTGGGCGGCGATGGACGCGGCGAGCAACGGCAGAATCAGACTGTAGTTGTGAGTCAGCTCCATGGCCAGCACGGTTGCGGTAAGTGGACAGCCGATCGCGCCGGAGAGCACCGCCGCCATGCCGACCAGCGCCCAGGCTCCGGTTCCGAGTTGCGGCAGCCCCGGCGTAAGCAGCGCCCCGAGCGCGCCGCCGATCATGAGTAGCGGCGCCAGAATTCCTCCCGATGTTCCAGACCCCAGCGAGAAGGACCAGATAATGCTCTTCACGATGAGCACGCCGAGAATCAAGTGCCACGTCGTGTCTCCGCCGATGAGCGACGCGATCACGTCGTAGCCCGTGCCCAGGGCGCGCGGAAAGATGAGCCCTCCGATGCCGATGACGACTCCGCCGATTGCCGGCCACCACATCCAGTGAACAGGCAGATGATTTTCAAAGAGGTCTTCACTCGCATACACCGCGCGGCTGAGCAGCAGCGCGAGCGCGCCTGCAACCACACCCACCGCCAGGGCCGCCATAACGGCGCGCGGGGTGACAACGCCGGCGAATGCGGGCATGGGAAAGAGAGGACCGGGTCCGAGCAAGAAGCGGCGCAATGCTCCGGCTGTGGTCGCCGCCACAGCGACGGGAACCAGCGAGCGCGGCCGCCATTCGAAGAGCAGCAACTCAACCGCGAGCAGGATAGCCGCCAGCGGCGTCGAGAACACCCCGGCCATTCCCGCGGCCGCCCCCGCCACCAGCAGCGTAGATCGCTCGGCATCGCTCAGGTGAAACATCTGCGCGAAGAGTGAGCCCACGGAGCCGGCGGTCATGATGATGGGACCTTCCGCGCCGAACGGCCCTCCAGATCCGATTGCGATAGCTGCCGAGAGAGGCTTGAAGAAGGCAACTCGGCCGTCGACCCTGGCTCCGTGAATCAGGATGGCTTCAATCGCCTCCGGCATACCATGGCCGCGAATTTTCTCAGAGCCATAGCGCGCCATGAGCCCGATCAGCAGGCCACCCGCCACCGGCACAACTATCGCCAGCCAGTGCAGATGATTCGCCGCCGGCGAGACGAACTTCCAGCTCAACCGCTGGAAGTAAAAGAGATTGGTGGCGAGATAAATAAGATGCAGCAGGAAATACGCAAGGACGGCTCCCGCTAGTCCCAATACCAGCGCGAGCGCACTCAAAGTGAGCATGCGCGGATCGGCATTAAAATCCCGCAACTGCGAGCGGAGGGTGGAGCTGGATTCGCTGGACACGCTTATGAGACCTTTCTGGAGCCGGCGCTCGAAGACTCGCCCTTCATCGCGAGAACGCGTCGAAGTGCACGGATCAGCTCAGGGCCGGCCTGATCGAGCTCTTGAAGATGCCAGGCGGCCAGAGAATCCAGCACATCTTCACCCTGCTGCGTGACCCGCAGCAGAATGCGGCGATGATCTGTAGGATCAGGGACGCGCTTGAGTAATCCCTGCTCGATCGTACGATCCACGAGTTCGACCGCACTGTTGTGCTTCAGCAGCATGCGTGCCGCCACATGCGCGATCGTGTGCTCAAGCTCATCGGGCATACCGCTCACACACAGCAGCAGCTGATACTGCTGCGGGCGAACACCCGCCTCCTCGGCCGCAGCGTTGCTGAAGTGAAGGAAGCGGCGAAGCTGAAAACGAAACTCGGCAAGGCGCTGGAAATCCGCACGGCCAAGCGTAGATTTCGCCTTGCTTACGGCACGCGAAGAACCAGAACTCTGTGTTACGGAAGCCATATATCCATCGTAACACGATATATCGTATTACGATGTAATTTCCAGATAGTGTCTCGGTTTGGACCCTGAACCCCGTTGCGTCCGGGACGGGCAAGGGCTATGGTCGGCCCGCTCTGGCCAGCAGAGGCTTTAGAGGTTACTTCCCTCGTCCGCAGGTCTTCAGCAGTATCGAAATCCCATCAGCCCCCGCGTAGCCGCCAACGATGCACAAAAAGACATGTGTTGTGATGGTGTCATCCGGACCATGCATCGAGGAAAACACGACCCAGCTAGTCAGTGCGCCGGCAAGGGCCCCGAGGATAAGGCGCTGCCACAGCCGTTCCTTAGCCCTGGCGAATGCGAGGCCTCCGCCGGCAGCCCCAACGACCGCACCGAGCAGGGCGAAGAATGACACAACTAAGGCCGGATCCGGCCAGGATTCCAGCAAGGCGGCCGCCATAAAATTTATCGACGTTAGCATGCAGATGCGCGTAGCGTACGCTCACGCGCCCTCGCTGCGAAGATTTATCCTTAGAATCCGAACTGAGACACTACCATTCTTTCTCGCGCACTGAGCGTTTCTAGCCTTCCGGAAACGCTTCCACCCCCGGCAAATCCTTCCCCGGATCGGCGAGGATGGCCCGCGCATCGGCCTCATCTTCGGAGCTGACCTGGAGTTGCAATGGCCCGAGGCCGGGCTCGAGGATGCGGGCGTTTTCTCCGGAAAGAAATGTTTCTATACCGGCAGATTGCAGGCGGAGCCGCGCCATCTCGGCTTCCAGCGGCTCATTAAAACTGGCGACAGTTATGACGTCTGACATTGTTTCCTTTCTTAAGCACCAATCCAAACCACAATTCTAAGATGCACGAAGGATAGAATAAGGGGTTTGGTATGACATCGGAGGAGATGGATTGATAGCGCGCTACACACGGCCGCAAATGGGCCACATCTGGAGCGATGAAAACAAATACCGCATGTGGCTCGAAGTAGAGTCCGCAGCGAGCGAAACGCTGGCCGAGGACGGCATTGTTCCGGTTCAGGCGGCGAAGGCCATCCGCGAGCGCGGTGCGATTGATGTTGCGCGTATCAACGAGATCGAGGCCGAAGTGCGACACGACGTCATCGCCTTCACCACCGCCGTCGCAGAAAAGGTCGGCCCTGAGTCGCGCTGGCTACACTACGGGCTCACTTCTACGGATGTTGTAGACACGGCGCAGGCGCTCCAGCTCAAAGCGGCGTCGGCTATTCTTCGCGGCGACCTGCTGAAGCTGATCGAAGTGCTGAAGAAGCGCGCGCTTGAGTTCAAGCACACTCCCACGATCGGACGGACGCACGGAGTCCACGCCGAGCCAACCACCTTTGGCCTGAAACTCCTCAACTGGTACGCCGAAATGCGGCGCAACCTCGCGCGTATGGACGCAGCGGCGGAACAGATTCGCGTGGGCAAGCTCTCCGGGGCCGTTGGCACCTTCGGCCATCTCAAGCCAGAGCACGAAGAGCGCATCTGCGCGAAGCTGGGACTCAAACCCGATCCCATCGCAACGCAGGTCGTCCAGCGCGACCGCCACGCGCACTACATCTCGACGCTGGCCATCATCACCGCGACGCTCGACAAGGTTGCAACCGAGATTCGTCACCTGCAACGCACCGAAGTCCGCGAGGCCGAGGAGTATTTTTCCGAGAAGCAGAAAGGTTCATCGGCGATGCCGCACAAGCGCAACCCCATAACCTGCGAGCAGATCAGCGGCCTTGCGCGCGTGGTGCGGGCCAACGCGCAGACCGCTTACGAAAACGTCGCTCTCTGGCATGAGCGCGATATCTCGCATTCCTCGGCAGAGCGCGTAATCTTCCCTGACTCGACCATCCTGACCGACTACCTCCTTGCAAAGACCGCAAATCTCATTGATACATTGCTGGTCTATCCGGCGAGGATGCTCAAGAACCTCGAAAGCACCGGCGGACTCATCTTCAGCGGCCAGTTATTGCTGGACCTCGCCGAAGCCGGCATGCTCCGCGAAGACGCATACCGGCTCGTCCAGATGCACGCCATGAATGCATGGCAGAACGACCTCGTCTTTCGCGACCTCGTTTCACACGATGCAGCCATCACCAGTCGCCTAAGCCCAGAGAAGCTGGCCCGCAGCTTCGACCTGAACCGCCAGCTCAAAAATGTCGACGCTATCTTCGACCGTGTTCTGAAAGAGGCGTGACGATCGTCTTTTCGGTCCAGCGGATGTCTATATGAACATCTTCACCCCGGGCAACATCGCGGCCCTCATCATAGCTTCCAGCTTCGCCGCCGGACTCAACGTCTATGCCACCGTGCTGACGCTGGGCCTCCTCGCCCGCCTGCATGGAGTCGTCCTTCCGCCCGGACTCGAGATCCTCGGCAGCTGGTGGGTCATCGCCATCAGTGGCATCATGTTCGCGCTGGAATTCGTTGCCGATAAGATCCCCGCCTTCGACATGATCTGGAATGCGCTGCACACCTTCATCCGGCTGCCCGTCGCCGCCCTGCTTGCTTATCAGGCGAGCCAGCAGCTTTCGCCGTCGATGCAGCTTGTGGCTACCGTGTCCGGAGCGGCCATCGCCCTGGTGTCGCACAGCTCCAAGACCGCCGTTCGCGCCGCCGTCACGCCCAGCCCCGAGCCCTTCTCGAATATTGCTCTCAGCACAGGCTGAAGACGCGCTTGCCATCGGCATCACCTGGCTCACCACAAAGCATCCGTGGGTCGCAGCTGCGATCGCCGCGACGCTCATCCTGCTGGCAATTCTCGCGGCGCGATGGATCGTCCGGCTTCTGCGCAGGCTCTGGCACCAACCGTCCGCGCACCCGGCGACGTGAGAAGATCATCTTTGCACCGGCAGTTACAAATGCCTGACGAGTCCATGCACCTTACCGTCGCCATGACCGGAGCGAGCGGCGCCATCTTCGGCCGTGAGCTGCTGCGTGCGCTTGAAGCCGACCAGCGCGTGTCACAGGTGCATTTCATTCCATCGGAAAATTCCCTGCGCGTGATCGCGGAAGAACTGGAGCTCAGCGGGCGCAATCGCCTTGTCGAGAAGCTTCTCGGGAGCGAATCAACGAAGATCACGCAGCTGGCCGAGAACGACATCGGCGCGCCGATTGCCAGCGGCAGCTATCCATCAAACGGCATGATCGTTCTGCCGTGCAGCGCGGGCACGCTGGCTGCGATCGCCAACGGCCTGGCCGACAACCTGATCGAGCGCGCTGCCGACGTCTGTCTCAAGGAGCGCCGGCCGCTGGTGCTGTGCGTCCGCGAAACCCCCTTCAACAGGATCCATCTTCGCAACATGACGCTCGCTGCCGATGCCGGCGCAACCATCTTTCCGGTGATTCCCGCGTTCTACAACAAGCCGGTCGACTCAACCGAAATGGCCCGGCAGTTCGTCTATCGCGTGCTCGCTCACATCGGCCTGCCGCAGGCCGGAGCCTACGTCTGGAAGGGCGGCGAGTAGCCTCTACTTCCCTGCCGGAATCTCCTTCACCTGGGGCGCCATCGGCGGTTCGGCCTTTAGAAACGCCAGCGTATTCGGGCCGATACGATCGGCACATTCGCGCGCTGCAAGATGTCCGCAGCCGTCATAGATCTCCAGCACCGATTGCGGTATCTGCGCGTGAAAGATGTAAGCAAGCGACACTGGAGTGAGCTGGTCCTGCTTGCCCCACACGATCAGCACCGGCATCTTGAGCGCACCTAGCTTGCCGTCGAGCAGATCCGCCCCGGTGAGCATGGAATTCATGCTGCGCTGGACAACCCACCCGTTACGCCGCACGAGCCGCAGAATATCGCGCTCGATGAGAAACGGAATATGCGGGCCGTGTCCCGGCGAGAGCAGGTCGTTCAGCTTAGCGAGATCCGCAGGGCTGTCCGGCCAAAAGAGCGAAGGCGTAAAGAGCAGGTCGAAGCGCAGGCCCGCGCTGTCATAGATGGCCAACCGCCGCACCCGCTCCGGCTCGTCCAGAGCAACCCGAACGGCCACCCATCCCCCCATCGACCATCCGGCCAGGTCAGTCTGCGCCAGATGCTGCGACGCGATGAACTTCTCCACAATGCCGGCTTCCTCCGGGATCGAATAGTCTGCGTCACGCGGATGAGATGAGCGGCCGTAGCCCAGCATGTCGATCGCGTAGACGCGGCGGCCGCCATTCACCAGCTGCGGCATCAGATCGGCCCAGTCCTCCGCCCGGCTGCCCAGGCCGTGGATCAGCAGGATCGGCGGCCCCGATCCGCCTTCGAAATAATGAATGCGGTAGCCGTCGAGGTTCACATAACGGCTGTGGATGCCATCCACGCTGAGCTTGACCTGCAAAATCGCGAAGACCAATTCGAGCGGCCGGAGGCAGACCAGGATGCCTAGACCGATCAGGAAGCAGACAACCACCAGCAACGCTCTCTTGAGCGTTGCGCGAGCCGGGCTGCCTGCGTCTCCTCGATCCGGCCGTAGTGGATCAGGCCGCGGCGGAGGCATGGTGACGACGTTGGGAGAATCGCTCACGTTTTATCCATTCGGTGCTTCGGCCGCTTTATAGCTTGCGGCCCGCGAAGTGAGATCGCTTACAAACGACGATGAAACTGTATTGTATTCCGGGCTAACCCCGTGAGAGTCCGCGCTACCTGGCCATTTCGAAGGCCTTCCGGATCACTTCCGCCGTGAAAGGCGCAACCTGGTCGAGTTCGTCGCGGACCGCCCATCGCGCATCGGCCGCATCAGACGCGCAGGCAAGCTCGCCGCCCGCCACCCGGCAAAGATAATCGACCAGCACGTAGTGGTACTGCACGCGCCCCTCGGGATCGCGGGAGATGCGGTCGAAAACCTCGACGATGGAAACGGGCTCGACGATGAGCCCGGTCTCTTCGCGCACCTCGCGGCGGATTCCCTCTTCGAGCGTTTCACCAACCTCGACCGCGCCGCCCGGCAGCGACCACTCCCCTTTGAGAGGCGCCTGGCCGCGCTTGATCAGCAGCACACGATCCCCGTCGAGAATCACGGCTCCCACGCCGACGATCGGTCGTTCAGGATATTCGCGCGACATCGATGAATGAGATGGGATCAAAGCTTGAGCTGCTTGCCATACTCGCCATCGAAGACCGTCGTCGCCATGCTGAAGCGGCCGCCGTCGAACTTGTCCGCGCCGTCCAGATGCCCGATGGCGAGCAGCGCCACCACGTGATAGCTAAGCGGCAGCTTGAGCACTTCACGAACCTTCTCCTGCTCGAAGCCCTCCATCGGAGCGGTGTCGTATCCCAGCACTTCAGCCATCAGCATCATGGTTGTGAAGGCGATCATCACGTGTTTGTTCAGCCACGCCGTCAGGTTAGGGTGGTTCGAAAAATAATTGGAAATATTCTGGCGCGCTTGATCGGCGTAATTCTCCGGCATTCCACCTTCGCAACCCATGCGCAACATCTCTTCAATATCGCCATTGCGCCAGCCGTCGGCGTCTCCGCAGGCTACGATAACGACAGAAGCCTCTTCCACCTTGGCCTGGTTGAAACTCGCCGAGCGCAACCGCCGGCGCTGCTCGGGCGTCCGCACCACGATAAAGCGCCACGGCTGCATGTTGTATCCGCTGGGTGCGCGCAACCCGGCTTCGAGGATCTTCTTGAGATCTTCGTTGGGAATCGGCGCTCCGTCGAAACTGGGCGTGGCCCGGCGCTGTGCGATTGCCTGGCTTAGCGTCTTTTCCATCAGGTTAGCCATACGGAAAGCATTTTCCTTTTCGAGGTACTTGTTCCGTTAGAAGCATGGGGATGGCGCTGCGACTACGAGATCTGATTCATGGGGAGCTCAATCGCATACTGGGTGTGATTATCGCCGTGCGCATAGACCCACAGTCCGTGAAAGGCCTGGCGCAGCTCGGGATGTTGCGTCAGCACGGCCTTCATAAGCTCCACGATCTGAGCATGTGTTGCGACCGGATCGGAGACGTCTTTGGTCTGGTAGTTGATCACCAGGTCCAGTCCTCCAGAGAAGGTGTCCGTTCGCATGCTGGTGATATTAAAGCTCTGGCTGCCTGCTTTCACGACCAGCGGGTTGGCGCCGGGCAGCTCCGCCGGGCGCACGGTCTGGGCTTCCTTCTGCAGCTTTTCAAGATTCGGGCTGGAGAGGAAATCGGCCGGGTTCAGCAGAAAAGCCGCCGTCTCATAGTAGTAGTAGGCGTTCCAATCCTCATTCTTCTGCGCATAGTTGCGACCCGCCGTCCAGTACCAGACCCCGTCGTGTCCGGCAGCGGTAAGGGGGCGGGTGAAGAAGCCCGCCAGCTTCCACTCGGGCGTGCTCGTACCTTCGTTCTGCAGTATCAGCGATAAATGCTGCGGATGCTCGACCCCCGTCGCTCTCAGAATCGCAAGCGCATAGTTGCCCGGCGGCAGCTGGGGGATGGTGACCGTGATGATGAGCGAGGAGCCCGGCACCGCGCAGAAGAACTGGGTTTCATCCTGCGTGGACTTCAGATCCGTCGCCTTGAGAGCATAGACGGCGTTGACGGTGAGCGTCGCGGACTGAATCATCGGGGCGATAGCCTGAATATTGGCGGCAACCGGGTCGAACTGGCCAGCCACCTGGGCAATGGTCGACTGGCGCACGGCCGCCGTGTTGCCCGCCTGAATCTGGCTGCCGAGCATACGCGCCGCCTGAACAATGGGGTCCCGCTCGGCAGCATTCATCTGGCTTCCCGTCGTACAGGAAACAGCTCGCGCCGGCGGCGACGCCACAAGAAGAGTGAGAAGACCGAGCAGGGCCGACAGGGAGCCGAAACGGGAAGAGTAAAAGGACATAGGAATTGAACCGTATTGCAAAAAGTCGCGAGCAAACAGGAACCACTGCTAGTCTAGTACAGAGAGGGATTCGGAGAGGCAAGCCGCTCCGTTCGCGATTTGATGAATCCGATGAATCATCGCGGAACCAGGGCCATGTGCCGGCTGGGTTGTGTCTTCCTGGCGCTCGCGGCGACAGCCTTGTCCCAGGTCGTGCAGCCAATGGGAACCTTCCCCCGGCATCATCACCAGCAGGGTGCGGATGCTCAGACGCAGCCTCAGCTGACCCCGGCGCCCGCTACTCCTCCAGCACCTGCTCCGGCAGCTTCTACGCCTCCGGCGGCTGCCCCTCCGCAGGCCACTCCGCCCTCGCTTCTCGACAAGCCCGCCGAGCCCGCCAGGGTCGATCTGGCCCAGGGTCGCCTGGCGATCCATGCCGACAACTCCAGCCTGACCGCGATCCTGCAGCAGCTGACCAAAGACAGCGGGATGACCGTTGACGGCCTTGGCGCGGATCAACGGATCTTCGGCAGCTACGGGCCGGGCGATCCGCAGGAGGTAATCTCGTCCCTGCTCGACGGCTCCGGATACAACGTCATGATGCTCGGCCGCACCGAGACCGGCACCCCAAAACAGCTCTCGCTCACTCCGCGTGGCGCCCGCCCCGCAAGCAACGGCCAGGGCCGCCATCAGGAAACGCCCCAGGACGAAGACATCGAAGAAGAGGTCCAGGCTCCTCCACCGCCTGAGCCTCCGGCTCCCCCGCAGCCGCCGAACGTTCCCCAGAATGGCGTCCGCACGCCCCAGCAAATGCTGCAGGAGCTACAGCAGTTGCGGCAGCAGCAGCTCCAGCAACAGCAGCAACAACAACCTCAAAATCAGCCTTAGCCCATCGCGATCGACCGGCGTCGCGGTCTCTCAAAACCGGCTTCAATTCCGCAGCGCGAGCCAGGCGGCGAGGGCGGAATACTTCTCATCCTGCGACCAGGGCGGGCCGAGTCCAGATCCTAGAGCGGTCATGCGATGCCTCAGCTCGTCAGCCGGTATTCGCAGGCTCTGAGAGGCCGTCTCCAGCAGCGCGTTTTCCTTCAGCGCAAATGCCTTAACGCCGCGCGCCTCGCCGGCCCCAAGCAGTGCTTTCCGAAACAGCTCGCCATCGGCGGTGTGGATAAGCGCGTGCGAGGCAAGGATGCGAGCCAGCTCAGGCAGCGGCCTGCCGGCAGCGAGAAGCAGGGCACAGCGGTCGAGTTCATAACCCTGCTCATTCAGCTCGCGTCGCGCCGCATCGAAGGCCTGACCGGCGAGCTCACCCGCTTCTGCCTCCACCCGCGCGATGAAGGCTTGAGCCTCCGCGAGCGGCTTCTTCTCCGCGGCGTGATAGGGTTGCCGGAACTGAGGGTTAAAGCTTTTGACGAGATGCGGCCGCCCGCGCAGCAGTATCCGCGGCGAGCCTTTCTCAAGCGATACCGCGACGAGCGCCGTCCATCCGGAGTGAACACGGAAGCCCAGGGCTGCCGGTTTCATGCGGGCCTCCGCAGGAAGAAGACGCGCTCAGCCTAGCGGCGGCGCGAGCCCGGTGTCAACGCGAATCGGCGTCCCCGAGGACACTTAGCTTCCTCAGTTCAGAGCCGCCTTCTCCGTGCCGCGCCATCACGAGCCATAACAATCCAGTGACACCGTTCAGGTATCATCTCTGCCACAGGGGGGATCGTGAGAAAGTCTGGTCTTATACTTCCGAAGTTCGCAGTTGCACTCTTAATTTTCGTTGCCGGGGTGAGCATGTCTGCCGCAGTCAAAAGTATCTACGACTTCACGCTGAAATCGATCGACGGACAGCCCGTAAGCCTGAAGCAGTATCACGGCAAAGTGGTCATGCTGGTCAATGTCGCCAGCAAGTGCGGATTCACCCCGCAATACGCCGGCCTCGAAAAGCTCTACGAGACATACAAAGACAAGGGCCTGGTCATCGTCGGCATCCCTGCCAACAACTTCGCCCAGCAGGAGCCGGGCACCGACGCGGAGATCAAGAAGTTCTGCAGCAACAAATACAACGTTAGCTTTCCCATGATGTCGAAGGTTTCCGTTGCCGGCGACGACAAGACCCCGCTCTACGTGTTCCTCACCGATAAGTCCACCGACCCCAAACTCGGCGGCGAGATCAAGTGGAACTTCACCAAGTTCCTCTTCGACCGCAACGGCGATCCGGTCGCGCGTTTCGAGCCCAACGTGACTCCGGAGTCGCCTGAAGTGATCGCAGCAGTCGAGACCGCGCTGAAGCAATAGTCAAAAGGCTTGTTTCAATCAACGGGCAGGTGCACTCCAGCGCCTGCCCTTTTGACCGTTCTCAAGGGAGGAGTCATGAGCGAGCATATCCCTGAAACAAAACGGTACGACATCTTGGTGCTGGGCAGCGGCGAGGGCGGCAAGTACATTGCCTGGACCATGGCCAGAAAAGGACATCGAGTCGCGGTCATCGAGCGGAAGTACATCGGCGGTTCGTGCCCAAACATCGCCTGCCTTCCCAGCAAGAACATCATTCACAGCGCCAAGGTGGCCTCTTACTTTTTCAGAAGCGAAGAGTTCGGCATCAGCAAGGACAACGTCCGCATCAGCATGTCCGCTGTCCGCGAGCGCAAGCGCAAGATGGTCGATGGCCTCGTCCAGGTGCACCTCGACAACTACAAGGCAACCGGCGCAGAGCTGATCATGGGATCGGCGCGCTTCATCGGCCCTAAAACACTGGAAGTTATTCTTCACAGCGGCGATACCCTCGTCGTTCGCGGCGACAAGGTTGTCATCGGCACCGGCACTCGCGCAACCATCCCTCCCATTCCCGGCCTCGCGGAATCGAATCCACTCACCCACATTGAAGCCCTTGAGCTCGACCACATCCCCGAGCATCTGCTCGTCCTCGGCGGAGGCTACATTGGGCTGGAACTCGCGCAGGCGATGCGTCGCTTCGGCAGCAATGTTACGGTGATCGATCACAACAAGCGCCTGGTGCAGAGGGAGGACGAGGACGTCTCACAGGCGATTGAAGAGCTTTTCCGCGACGAAGGTATTGACCTGGTGCTAGGCGCCACATGTCACCGCATTGAGGGCGAGTCCGGCAAGTGGGTCAAGCTGCAGACTATTGTCGGCGGATCGGAAAGGATCCTGGAGGGCACCGACCTTCTCGTCGCGACCGGCCGCACTCCCAACACCGCCGGCATCGGCCTCGATCTCGCCGGAGTAGAGCTGACAGAGCGCGGCTTCATCAAAGTCGATGAACATCTGCGCACCACAGCCTCCGATGTGTGGGCTGTTGGTGATTGCGCGGGCAGTCCGCTCTTCACACACATTTCCTTCGATGACTTCCGCGTGATCGTGAGCGATATGACTGGCGGCCAGCGCGTCACTACGGGGCGGCAGGTGCCAAACTGCACCTTCACCGACCCTGAGCTGGCTCGCGTCGGCCTCAATGAAATCGAGGCCAAAGCAATGGGGATCGCCTACCGGTTAGCGAAGGTCCCCATGGCCGCCGACCTGCGCACGCGCACACTGTCGGAAACACGCGGCTTCATGAAGGCCCTGATTGACACTAAGAGCGACCGCATCCTGGGCTTCACCGTCTTCGGCACAGGCGGCGGAGAAATTATGGGAGCCGTGCAGGTCGCCATGATCGCCGGGCTTCCATATACGGCCCTGCGCGACGCTGTCATTACTCATCCCACGCTACTCGAGGGGCTCATCGCGCTATTCTCAAGGGTGCCTCCGCTGTGAAGCCGCTGACTGTGGAGTTTCTGGATCACCAGAGTATCAACTGAAAGGAGAAGATTATGGCGACACGACCACCTTTACCCCCATTCACACGTGAAACGGCGATTCAGAAGGTTCGCCTCGCGGAAGACGCATGGAACTCTCGCAATCCTGAGAAGACTGCATCCGGCTATTCGATCGACTCGCGCTGGAGAAACCGCGCCGAATTCGTGAATGGACGGCAGGAGATCATCGCGTTTCTCACACGCAAATGGGCGAAGGAGCTGGATTACCGGCTCATCAAGGAACTCTGGGCCTTTGATGGAAATCGCATCGCGGTGCGCTTCGCCTACGAGTGGCACGATGACTCAGGAAACTGGTATCGCTCGTATGGGAACGAGAACTGGGAATATGATGAGGCCGGACTCAATCGCTTGAGATATGCCTGCATCAATGACCTTCCGATAAAAGAAGCTGACCGCAAATATCATTGGCCGCAGGGACGCCGCCCGGACGATCATCCGGGATTGAGCGATCTCGGGCTGTGAGCGCCGCTAGCAGGAGCCGCTTTCTTGAAAAACGCCTCGGAAGAGATTCGCGGGTACAGCTATGGAAGTCCCGAAGTCCCGCAATCGCCGGTATCACTGCGGGAACTTCAAGAGTTGAAGGTCAGCGTTGGCTTCACAGATGAAGACGAGCGCTACCTGAGACTCGTAGGTGAAGTTCTCGCCGATCAGACTGAAGCGATCGTGCATCACTGGCGCAGTGGCATCATTGCCAGTATTCCCCATCTTGCGCGACACTCGCGCTCGCCAGAGGGCGAGCCTCTGCCGGACTATCTGGCGAGAAGCAACCGCCGCTTCGAGCAATGGATTCTCGACACGTGTCTCCGCCCCTATGATCAGGACTGGCTTAACTATCAGCACGAGATCGCTCTGCGCCACACCAGCCTGAAGAAGAACAAAGTCGACGGAGTTCGATCTACGCCATACGTGCCGCTGCGCGACATCCTGGCATTTACCGCGGTCATGAACGAGACCATCAAACCGTATCTCGCCGCCCGCCGCCACTCACCCGAAGAGGTGGACAAGATGCATCTTGCGTGGTGCAAGTCACTGCAGTTGCAGTTGGCTGTCTGGGCAAGGCCTTACTCGGATGTCGCCCGGACCTCAAATGAGTGGTGACACGATGGCGTACCGAGCCCTGGATCGTCGAAAGACCCGATGAAGAGTTTCGTGAAACTGAGATCGCTGGCCCGTCATTCGATCCGTAGGAGTCTCGCGAAGCTCTTTCCCTCGCGCTCCACTGTCCCGTCCGCGGCAGACTTCATCAACCCCATCCAAAGCTAAGATAGCTTCCCCGAATCAGAGCACTACCCACGAGAGTCAGGTTTGACAACGCTGAGGATAGCGGAGTAAAAGGGCGCGCGGGAGTTCTCTCTACAAGGCAAAGCGTATTTTCCGGCCCGTTCGATGTAAGCAAGCGCACCAAAATGTAAGCGGCTACATTATCTGGACCTGATAGCCAGAGGTTGGGAGCCAACTCGGCGATCATCTCCATCATTCACTCCACTTCTCACAGGGCGTAGCTCAAACACCAGACCCAAACCTGGCCGAACCGAGAACGGCGGCCTTTGTTAGAAGGAGACAGCATCATGAAGCGGTCAACCTTGTTGTTCGCTGCAATTGCGGCGAGCACGATCTTCGCGCGCGCGCAAGCACCCATCACTCAACCTCCCGAGCCAGTCGACCCAAGCCCGATCAATGGCGAAACCTATTACCTCGTCAATCAGCTTTCCGGCTTGCAGATAGACCTCAACGGCAGTTGGAAAACTAACGGTGATTCTGTAAGTCAAAACACGCGCAGTTTCTCAAGTCTGACCCAGCGCTGGGCGATGACGAAGCTGGTAAATGGCAACTGGAAGATCAGCAATATCTCCAGCGGGTTATGTCTGGACAGCAAACCAGGTTTCTACGCTTCCGAGGGCACCGTTTTGCAGGCCCCGTGCGGCATCGATGCTCCTACCCAGGAGTGGTCTTTCAGTTACACGACAAATGGTTACAACGTAATCAGAAACACTGGAACCAGACGAGTGCTGGATGCCTCAAGTGCAAGCGCAGGCGCAAAGCTTATTTTGTCGCCGCCCTCCGAGGCTCCGAAGCAAAGCCAATTGTGGTTGTTGCGCCCTGCCTATTGGCGCGGAAACGACATGAGCACTGCGGTAAAAGAGGAATATGACCGCGCCGCTCAGAATCCCAGTAACCTTCCCTGGTGGCATGACGCCTATCTGCCTGGCCAGGACATGCTGCAAATCTTCAAGAACAGCGGATTGAATGCCATTCGCCTTCGCCCGGCATCGATCGCGACCACAGTAGTACACGGAAATGTCAGCTTCTCGCTCTCCAACGGTCCGTATAACAATTACACGTTGCCCGCGGGGACCTCGATAACCTTTCCTGCGACTGCGGTAAACCAGGTCGTTCCACTTACTACGGACGGCGGCAGCGGCAATTACGCGCAGACAGACTGGGCGGCCGTCGACCTGGCAAAACGCGCGAAGGACCTGGGTATGGCCGTGTTTCTGGATTTGTTCTACGACGGCTACAACACTTCGGACACGCCGGGGCTTTGGAAAGGCAAAACCGTCGCCCAGGTTGCCGGCGTTCCACCCACCCCTGGCCTGATGTACAACTACGTGAAGCAGGAGATCGAGTTATTCCGGGCGAACGGCGCCATGCCTGACATGGTCGGTATCGGCAATGAGGTCAACACCGGCATGTTCACCTCAGGCCTGTCGCCCGCCGGTACAAGCGCGACTCCCAACTCAGCCGGTACGCCGGACGCCAGTTTCGCCAACTTCGCGGCAATCCAGAAGGCAGCCATGCAGGCGATCGTCGATGCCTCGTCCGATCCGAATCTCGGTCCGCCTATACCACCTCCGCTCCGCTGCATCGATACCGATGGCGGCCCCGACCTGCAGACGTTCTTCACCACGGCGACCCAGTACTATGAGATCCCTGTAGACAATATCTGCCAGAGCTATTATCCCGGCTGGCATGGACCGCTGACACAGGCGCAGTTTAGCTGGGATGACTGCGGCGCCGGTGGTGACGGGGGTTGCAATCCTGCCGTCGGCCAGCATGTTGAGGAAGCAAATATTGCCACCGAAACCACCGGACTCGAAATACCGGTCTTCACGGCTGAGGACGGCGTGGAATATACCCCTGGCGGCAGCCCGACAGACGCCTGGTACGGAAGCGCTCTGACGCCCTTTGACGGCTCGCGCGCGCACGAACGCCAATTCTTCATTGACCTTAACAAAGTAGAGAAAAGCGCACCCAACAACCTCGGTATGGGCATGGATTGCTGGGCGTGCGAGGCATCGCCCATTCCCGGAGCCGGCGGCGTGTGGGTCAGCGGCATTGGCGTCTATGGATATTGGGTCAACGCCGCCCTGGGGCTTTTCGATTTCTCCTACACGCCGGGAAGTTATCTCGACAATGCAGTCTTGCCGTCTATGCTTTCGCTTGGCGGCAAAGTAGATCCGGCTCTTTCGTACAAGCTGGTGAGCGCTCTCAACGGGCACATTCTGGAAACCGCGGTCGTGGCCCCGTTCGGACCAGGACAATCCAGTGGTTTGCTGCGCACCGCCTTCGACCTCGGCGTTACGCCTCTTCGCCAGCAGTGGCAGATCCTGGCTCAGGGCGGCGACGCTGAAGTGAACAACTCCGTCTATCCAGTTCCAATGGACCACCTCGGCGACGGTTATTTCCAGATCATCAACATGGATCAGAAACGTGGGATCCATGTTCTTGATGCAAACGGGGAAACGACGCCGGGCAGTCCAGTATCAGGAAATAGTCAGACTGCTCAGCCGACTGCAATAGCGGGAACAAATCCCAGCCAGGAGTGGGACATCATCACCGCCGGAAACTGTGGCGATATACCGGCAAACTGCGCAACGCCGCCACTGACGGCAACCGGCGACTACTACATGATCGTTAACAAGGCCAGCGGTCTCGTCCTTTCTGCCGTTGAAAAAGGCGGGGCGGTCGTGATCCAACAGCAGACACCCGCAGCTGCCTCAAACGGCGATTGGATGGTGCCTGCGAACAAAGGCCAGCTATGGCAGATCTTCCCTGTGCACATTACAGCGCAGGAACCGGGCATCGCCATCAGGTGAACGTATAGGTAGTGGGTCAGTTTGAATACATCGTATTCAATCTGTCAGGATCGAAAGGGCACTTGTCCGATTTAGCCGACTATACGGACATGTGCCCTGTTTTCTCGATGAGTGCGTTGGCGATTGTGCGCTCATTGAGAAAACAGATTGCTCACGAGAAGCGCGTTTATCAGTGCCGACAGTCTCATATCGCTTAGGCAGGCTCGATGAGCGTATCAGCCGTGGTTGTCGATCCGCGCCTGCATCGATAACCCCGAAGGGGGCTCGGTCAGGTTGTCTTGCCTGCTATCCGTGAACGATTCGACTGATCAATGCACATAGGTCATCTGGCTTGCCTTCAACGGCCAGTCTCAGAGCGCGCTGATAGATAACCCCGGCATCGAGCAGCCCGGCATCGGCCTGGCCCAAAAGATCGATGCATTGCTGCACCAAAACTGCCCGGGCGACCCGTCCGTTCCCGTCCGCGAAGGGATGGATGCGCAGGAATTGGGCATGGAATTCGGCTATCGCGCGAATCCGTGATCCCTCATCTTCGGTGGTCAGCTTCTCGTAGCTTTGGTTCCACCGGGCCAGCAGCGCTTTCAGAAGGTCCGGCACTTCCGCCGGCGTCGGCAGCTTGGCCTCGCCGTCTTTGTGCGCAACCGTATGGAAAGAGCGAATCTCCACCTGGATCGTCCTCAAATGCCCCAGTTGGTCGGCCTGCAAGTCTGGGCACGAAACGCGGTGCGTCGATAGTAGAAAGCCCAGCGTCATGTTCGATGTCACAGCTTCGGCTTCCGCGTCGGCCCTGAGAAGGTCAGGAATGGAGATTGAGGCTGGGGCGCCCTCCACCGATGGCGTCGCGAGCAAGGCCATAGTGTGGAAGATTTCACGCTGCCCAAGACCAAGGCTTTCAATCAGTCTCGCCAAACGTGCGATCTCTTTGGTGTGCTTTTCCAGCGCGCGCTCGACTCGGCTGTCGTTCTCGGTGAAGTAGGCGAACTGTTCTTCGGGAGCCATCTCGATGCCAAGGAATTGCAGGCGCGCTCCGTAACCCATGCTCGAATCCAATAAAACCCGCATGCGCTCTCGATGAATCGGCTCGCATAACAAACCCTCGGCCACCGCAAGCGCGTTCAAGGCGGCACGCTGCTTCTGGCAGAGCGCCTGGTTCGTGACGAATACGATGCCGTTGACTTGGCAGTTTTCGCGCCTTTAAGGTCGCCCTTGAACTTCTTTTTGATTGCAGCCAGGGATTTATCTCCTACCGGGAAGTACACGGCCCCGACGTATCTCCTGCCGCCCTTCGTACAGAGAATGTCCTTCCCGCCATCTGGACCTCCAAGCGGGTGCTGGGGATCGATCTGCCGATACCCTCAAGGGAGAGTATCGCCCCGCTAGGCGTTCGGCGTCGACATTCCCTCCGACCCAGTCGCGGAGTATTTCAGCCGTCGATGCTTTTTTCGCAATGCCCACTTGAGTGCTGACCTTTTTAGAGGGTAGCATTCGGGTCAGTCGATTTGGGTTTGCGTCAATGCGGTACTACTTGGGGCAATCAAGGACGAAGGAATCTCTTTGTGCTTTTCCGCTGATCTCCGTTGTCACATCGAAAAGTGCCATCAAGTAGCGGTCAGTCTGCCGTTTTGAATGAGTGAGAATCGCCAACGTGCTCAGCGACTAAGTATCGATATGTCGGCTTGCCTTGACCAATCTCGCAAATTGTCAACTGTCGCCAACAGGGCAATGCACTCATTGAGCCGATCCGGGCGCAATGTCGGCACTTGCCCCCATCAAAACGAGTGCCGGGCGAACGATCCCGGCAGGCGTGAAAGGTGAGAAGCCTCCGCTTATACGACCCCACGCAAAGATTCCAAAGTCACGCTACCTGGAGCTGCGCGGCGAGTATTTTCATTGCTGCATTTTCCCGGGTAACTTCACCAGACTCTCGACTGTGCAAAGCTATCTCTGCAGCGATTGAGCGACCGAGAATTCGCTGATCAATACTGCCAAACGGGCCAGGAATGAGTCTTCCCAACCAACCGATCCAGGCCGGGGTATGAGCGTTGCCGGCAATGATGCCGGGGCGAAAGATGGCGAGGCGGTTAAAACCGATGTTGCGTACGGTGTCTTCCTTCATGCCCATCACGCGGACATAGCGAAACCTGCTGCGGGCTGTGCTTCCTACCGCAGAAAGCAGGCAAAACTGGGCGATCCCGGCGTCATGGCAGCCACGCGCAAAGGCACCGACGACGCCGAGTTCAAGTTGCCGCAATTCTTCTTCGCTCCAGCGCATCGATCCAGAACCTACACCCACACAGCTCACCGCGCTCACGGGACCCTGACTTAAAACTTCGCGGGCAAGGGCAGCCGTGCGCTCGGCGAAGTCAGCCGCGCCGCTATCAAGAATGACGTTGCGCACCCGCGAGCGCGCCGCAATGGGCTTTCTGGTGACCATCACAACTTCCCGGCATTCCGGAATTGCTAGCAGCTCCGCGACGGCTGCACCACCGACTTGCCCGGTCCCACCGAGGATAATTGCGGCGAAATTCTGCTTCATCATTAGCACCATTGCTCAGGTAAGGATGCAACCGCCCGTTCACCCCAGGAGAGAAGGATAGCTGGTCTCAATTCCAAATTTGAGTCAATGAGGCATCGCTTTCTCAATTAGCGCCAACAGGGCATGCACTCATTGAGCTATTCAGACGATCTGCTTTCCGAAGATACAACGCGGCAGGTCCTCCGCTAGACTGAATATCGGTTGCAGGAGGACACGTGGGATATAAAGCCTGGCTGGTTGAATCTCCTGACGGAGAGTTTGTCGAAGGGGAGTTCCCTCTTCCTGTCCTCGGAGCGAGCCAGGTTCTGGTCAGGATCGCGGCCAGCGGCGTGAATCCACTCGACACCAAGATCCGCGCCGCCAAGGCTGCGCACGCCCGCCAGCCTCTGCCCGCGGTCCTCGGCCTCGACATGGCAGGAACCGTGGAAGCGGTGGGCGCAGGCGTGACCGCCTTCAAAGCCGGCGATGAAGTCTACGGCATGGTCGGCGGCGTGGGCGGTCTGCAGGGCACGCTCGCCGAGCTAATTTCTGTCGATGCTGACCTGCTCGCGCACAAACCGAGAAATCTCTCGATGCGCCAGGCTGCGGCCCTGCCGTTGAGCGTCATCACGGCGTGGGAGGGTCTTGTTGACCGTGCCAGGGTACACGCCGATCAAAAGGTGCTCATCCATGCGGGAGCCGGAGGAGTCGGCCACGTTGCGGTCCAGATCGCTCGCGCTTTCGGGGCCAAGGTCTTCGCCACCGTCTCGATCGAAAAGAAGAAGATCGTAGAAGACTTCGGCGCTACCCCGATCGACTATCGTGCAACATCGGCTGCGGAGTATGTAGCCGCTCATACCGAAGGTGAAGGCTTCGACATCGTCTATGACACCGTTGGCGGCGCGACCCTCGATGCCTCCTTCGCAGCGGTCAAACGCTACACCGGCCACGTTCTCAGCTGTCTCGGCTGGGGTTCGCACTCTCTCGCCCCGCTCTCTTTCCGCGGAGCCACCTACTCAGGCGTCTTTACCCTGTATCCCCTGATTAGCGGTGAAGGCCGCGCGCATCATGGCGAAATTCTCGCTCAGGCGGCAGCACTCGCTGAGGCAGGCAAACTGACGCCGCTTCTCAATGAGCAAAGATTTTCAACGGCGGACATTGCCTCCGCGCACGCTCAGGTTGAATCCGGCTCCTTCGGAAAGGTTGTGGTCGATATCTAAGTGTGGGGAGGGGTATCGCACACTTAGTGCACGTCAACTGACCGGTCTCCCTCGTACTCCATGATGTGAAAATACGCCTCCCATCCGCTCCACAGCATCGGAGCCGGTAGTTTGGCCATCGGATCCTTGAGGTGATCGGCATAGCTCTGCACTAATTCGCGTGTGCGATAAACGCCAGTCAGCCAGTCGCCGCGATACCAGTTCTTCCACTGTCCGTACTCGGCCTTCTCCATCGACGCCTGAATTGCATCGAGCGCCCGCAGCGCATCGGCAATCTCCGCCTGAGCCTGACCGGTCCCCCCGGCCTCGTTGTCCTCGACCGCCTTCGCCACCAGCATCAGACTCCGGTTGCTCTCGCGGTTGATCGTGATCATCGTCAGCACCCCCGCCTGGTAGTAGTCGCGCCGCGCGGGATCAACCGAAGCCTCCGCTGCGACCGCGTGCTCCCAGACGGCGTCCCAGCGCGGTTGCGCCGCCTCGCACTCCTGGATATCGCGATCGAGAGCCGCGTGCCACACCTCGGCGTCGGCAGCCGGAATCACACGGGGCGGGGTCCACTTGGGAGACTGGCTCGGCATCGCCGCCACCTGGTGCTCGCTCAGCGTATCGAGAAGAATCCGCCGAATTTCGGAATGGTAATGTTGGTCGCCATATTCCCGCTTCACCTCGTCCTGCGTCACCGCTACACCCACCGAGTTCCGCTGCGGCCGCACTGCTGGCGCGGCAAAGTACTCCCTGTACACCGCCGTCAGCGCATCCACCGACTTCGCGCCGAACTCCTCCGTCGTCCAGCGCCGGTAGAAGTCCGCGTCGCCTCCGCTGGGAACGCCGCCCCACGCCACCTCCATCAGCGCCCGCGTCGTCATCGCCACCGGGCGAATATCGCTCGTATTCACCAGCAGATACGAGGTCGCCCCCGCCTTGATATACCGCCCCAGCTCCGACTGAATCCGCGCCACTGGCACCATCTCCGACAGCTGGTTCGCCTCACCGTTCATCATCGCCACGTGGAAGTACGCGCCTTCCCCGGCCGCCACTTTCCCGCCATCCTGCATATCGCCGTATCCGGTGTCCGCCCACACGAGCGCCACTTCAGGGGGAATCTTCAGGTAGCCCTTATCCATCAGCCGGGCCCCCTCCTGCCACAAGTCCGTCACAAACTGCGCCTTGGGATACTTCGCCCGCACAATCTTCATCTGGTCCGCAATCGCCGCGCTCACCCGCTCGCCCAGCAGTGGATCGTTATCCCTCACACTAGGATCGAGGGCGGCGTAGCTCTGGTCCGACAGGCCCCGCAGCCCCACGCTCCACAGAATCTCCTCATCCGGCTTGTACGCAGCCACGGCGTTCGTCCACGCGCGCTCCAGAATCTCCGGATGCGTCGAATAGTTGTAAGGAACATCCTTCGGCCATCGCGCCACATTCACGCCCAGCGGAATTGCATGGTGCTGGTTCACGATCAGCCCGCGCTCGGTCGCCAGTTGCACCTGCGCGTCATCGGGAAAGATCCACGTCCCCGGCACCACCATGTTTCCCTTCAGCCGCAGGATCGTCTCGTACACCATGTCCCAGGTCGTGGGAGAGATTCCCGTCCGGGCGCCCTTCGCCGCTGGAACCCAACCAGTCAGCAGATCCTCGTCATTCGGAAAAAAGCCGCGATAGCGAAACACCGGCTTGGGATACACGCGCGCAAAATCCGCTGGCAACTTAATCGAGCTGCGCTTCTCTGGCTCCGTGTCCGTCCACAAATACATCGGGTCGATGCCAAGATACGCCTGCGAGAACTCGTAGATTGCGTAGATCGTGCCCCGCATGTCCGCGCCCGTCAGGCACACCGCCTTCTTCTTGCCCGGCAGGCTCACAATCGAGAACGCAAACGCCTCAGTGTCCGTCGCCATCGAACACTTCACGCCGAAGGGCTGTTCCGGACCTTGTCCGATCACAATCGACACTGGTCCCGCTTCCGCAAGACTCGTCACCAGCCTCGGCGCCGTACCAAACACCTTGTCAAAATCGCTTAGCAGATCCTTCGTAGCCCGCTGGACCGGACCAGCCGACTGGGCGCTCTCAACAATCGTGACGGAGCCGACGATCGTGATGTCTTTTTCAGATTTCTCTGCGAATCCAGCAGAGCAGCAGGCGAGGGATACCGCAGCAAAGGCAATTGCTGCACATAGAACGCGGCCCGGCCGCAGAACCTTCGGAGTGATTCGAGTCATGCTTTCCCCTTCAATAAGTCAACTAGGAGCCAGCATCGATCACCAAAAGAGAGCAGAAGGTCAAGAGGAGATGAGTTGAGCGTCGGAGCGATATTTCCCGCCAGGAGCGGGACTTCGAACACGCCTTGTAAGTATCGTAAACGATGCTGCAAATGATTGTCGCCCGAGGTCCCTGAAACGCAGCGGCGATCTACCTGACGCGCGCAGGTCCGGCAAATGCTTCAAAAGCAGTCGCCGCTTGCTGTGACAGCTCTTCACGATTTCTCTTGGTCATCAATTCATGGCCGGCGCCCGTGACAGGTATGAGCTCCGTTCGCGCCGGGATGAGCGTCAGCGCCGCTTCCATCTCGTCGACGGATCCGAATCCGTCACGTGTGCCGTGGACAAAGAGTGCAGGTGTCTGCAGGCGCGGGAAGTGCGCCGTCCGCAATTCCGTGAGCTTTTGCGGAGGATGAAGCGGGTAGGAGAGCAGCAGCAGTGCTTCGACGAGGCAGTGCTCGTTAGCCGCCAGCATCGATGCCTGCCTGCCTCCATAAGAATGGCCCCCGAGAAAAACCCGGCCCGGAGTCAGACGCTTCATCGACTCAACGGCCGCGCGAAGCCCCTGCTGATCCCGTTCAGCGCTGCCCCGCTGTGGCGGCCCTTGCGGACGCAACTGGCGGAAAGGAAGATCGCAACGAAGCACGGTAAATCCCGAGCCGCTGAAGGCATCGGCCAGGGCAACCAGCAGCGGTGCGTTTGCATTCGCTCCCGCGCCGTGGGTCAGGACGATGCCGTCTGAACCATGCCCCGCCGGGCGGTGCAGGAAGCCCCGAACGGGTACTGCTCCCGCGGAAGTATTCTGAAATTCCTCGAATGTGCTCATGCCGGGAGGTTATTGCAGTCGATAGGGCGATTCAACAGCCGATCTTCGAAAGCAGTAATAAGGGAAACGCGGCGTTGTCTGGTTTCACCATCCAATCAAGCTCAGACAGACGCCTCATAACGGAAGGGTAATGTTGTGCGGCGTGTAATATAGGTCGCATCTTTTGATCTGCCTGCTCTGGCGACTCCAACGCAGTAAAGGAGCCAATGAATCACACTTCGCTATCGAAAAACGTACGCGTCGGAGTGCGTCCCACTGCTTGTGCACTGGCTGCTGTGCTGTGCACGACGGCAATGGCTCAGTCACCGGGCGCACCGCCGCCGAGCGGTCAGAATCAGACGGCATCCCAATATACCTACTCTCACCCGCAGAACAACGGCGGCGGTCAGCAGACGGTCACTGCGGGACGCCAGCCGCCCAGTAGAAATGAGGGGCACGGAGTGGAAACGTATCCCGGACATTCGCCGCACGGATCGAGCGACGGCCCGGCGATCGCGGCGGGAGCGGCCGCGGCGGGATTGATCGTCGGCTCGCTCATTGCCGCGCACGAAGCTTCTCCTGAAAACTTTGGTAAGAATGGTCCGCAGGTACCCAAGCAACTCGACATGAGCGGATTCACCGTCAAGGGGCTGGTCCGGCCGAATTGGCCGATTGTGCTTGATTTCATGCTCGACTCGCCGGGGGCCGCGCAGGTGGACATCATTACGGCGGATAACAAGCATCACTACCGGGCGACGATGCGGAATCAGGCAAACTATCGCGCTTATGGGATTCTTCATCTGCCGTCCGATTTCGGTCACGGCACGCAGGTCGCGGTCTACCAGATTCAATCGCTGGCGGCTCCTGGGAGCGGCACTGCACCGAAGCTCCGGATCTTCGGCCTGGGAGCGGGTGACAACGCGGTGGGCTCTGTCTCGATCGATCAGCTGACATTTCAGCCTCCTGAGATTCATCCCAAGGTGAAGGAAGTTGCGACGTATGGGTTCCACGCACACTCAGCCTTCGATGGTGTGCGCGCCGAGTTTGTCTTCACGACGCTTTACAACGGTCACCTGCTGGTTCAGAAGGAAAGCGAAGATGAAATGGCTCCGATCGGCGAAGGCGAGCGGGGCCGGGGAACATGGGCAGGAAAAGGCAAGGCCGGTGAACACATGCTGCAAGTGAGAGCGTGGCGCGGCCTGCAAAATGGGGGGGACTGGGTGGTTGCCTGGTCTCCGGACATTGTGGATGTAATCAAGTAATTGCGCGGGCAGCTGTGATCAAACTAAAGGGACTTTGGAAGGGTTCGCTACTGTTCCGGAGAGTGGTGGCGGGGGGCATCTTCGTGCTCGCCTGCCTGCTTGTCTATCTTGGGTCGCACATTCCGAGGGCGATCTCTCTCCCCGACGACGACCTAAACGCAAAAAGCTTCGCCCGCGTGGGTGAGGAGAGGATCCTCATCACAAAGCCGGACATCGCCGAGGGCGGATTGGCGGTGTCGTACAGCGGAAGCAAGAATGAGGTCGCCGACCTGTGGCTCGAAAAGGCAACTCTGGACGCAGGATCGAGCCACCTACTATTCCCGGGCGCGGGCGCGATGCAGCCGTCACCTGTAAGCTACATCACCGGCGGCCAGGTGAAAGCCGCGCCCACAGACGATACGTGCCACACGACGATTATGGTGCGGCGCGCTGCGGGCTCCCCTCCTCCCGACGCGTTGACGCTTTACCAGTCTGACCAAATGGCGGGAGCGCAGCGCTTTCGGCAAGTGGTCCTTGACGCCGGCAAGACAGCAATGGAGATCGAGGTTCATACCGATCCGCCACTGCAGGGGGACATGAATTCTCCGGGCTGCCAGAAGATATTGACGGTGGGAGCAAATCCGTCGGTGCAGATGCCAGAAATACCGGTGCGATTTCTTGTGCAGGGAGGCAAGATCGACCTGCACTTCAATCCTTCGACCCCTGCAGTGTCGATCTGGACTGGTACGGCGCAGACCTTCGAATCGGTATCGCTGGGCGATAACGAACTACGCGGCAGCGGACTAAAAGTCGTCACTTCACAACAGAGCAAGGCCCCGCCAAAGCTCGACGTGCGGGCTTCGCCAACGAAGAGCGAGATTTCTTTCAGTCATCTGAAGCTCGGCTCTGATATGCTTCGCGTCGATGTGGGAGCGGATGGAGAGAAGGCTTCCGCCTACCGGGATGGCGAATCGCTCTATAACTACGATCTGATTGAGGCGATCGAGAAGAACAATATCCTCGGCTATGTACTGGGGGGCGTTCTGGTGGTTTTTGTCGGCTGGGTAAAGAAGGTTTGCTTTCCAACCAGCAAGGAATCCGACGTCAAAGAGCAGGCCGGCTCATAGCTATTAACTTTCCTGCATAGGGCTGACGACCAGAAAGCCGGGGTTAAACGGGCGGAGGGTTCCTTTCCACAAATTGCCGCTGATGCCAGTAGGGATAGATCGGCGTGACGGCGCTGGCTGCATCCAGCTTTGCTACTTGCTCCGGAGTGAGGTCCCATCCTTCAGATGCAAGGTTCTGCTTGAGCTGTTCTTCGTTGCGTGCGCCCATGATGACGCTCGCGACTGTTGGGCGCTGCAGCAACCAGTTGAGAGCAATCTGCGGCACCGTCTTGCCCGTATCCTTTGCAACTTCATCGATCGCATCGACGATCTTGTAGAGATATTCGTCATCGACCGGCGGACCGTACTCTGCGGTGTCGTGGAGGCGGCTGGTTTTGGGCAACGGATGGCCGCGGCGGATCTTGCCGGTGAGACGGCCCCACCCCAGCGGGCTCCAGACCAGCGTGGCTACCTTCTGGTCGATGCCGAGCGGCATCAGCTCCCATTCGAACTCGCGGCCGACGAGCGAGTAGTAGGACTGCTGCGCGACATACCGGGCCCATCCATATCGCTCGGAGATGGCAAGCGACTTCATCAGATGCCATCCGGAAAAGTTGGAGCAGGCAATGTAGCGAATCTTTCCCGCTCGAACCAGGGTGTCCAGAGTCTCAATGGTTTCATCGATAGGCGTGGTCGCGTCGAAGCCGTGCATGTGGTAGATGTCGATGTGATCGATTCCAAGGCGCTTGAGGCTCCCGTTTACCGACTCGATGATATGAAAGCGCGAGGAGCCGACGTCGTTGGGCCCATCACCCAGGCGAAAGGTGCACTTGGTGGAGATGAGCAGGCGGTTGCGTTTGCCGGCGATAGCCTTGCCAAGAACTTCTTCGGCAAGGCCATTGGAGTAGACGTCGGCCACATCGAAGAGATTTACTCCGGCATCGAGGCATAGATCGACAATGCGAGCGGCCTCATCTCCAGTAGAGCTGCCCCAGGCGCGAAAGAACTCGTTCCCGCCGCCGAAGGTTCCCGCTCCAAAGCTGAGGGCGGAGACCTTCAGACCCGAATGGCCAAGCTGTCTGTATTCCATGACAAAGAAGATGCGCCCGGGTGGGCAAAGGTGCAAGCCTGAGAGAAATTTCAGGGAATGTAATAAAAAGGGTCCGGCAGCTTGACCGAATACTCCGCGACGGGAGCTCCTTTGAGATCGCTGAACTGGTCGCCGACATTGAGCACAAGGCGATAACCCTGTTTCACGATCTGAGCGCGTGCGCCCGACTTGTAGGCCACAGTTGCCTCGCTCGCCTGATCGGGAGTGCGGAGCGTGAGACCGTCCCACTTGTCGTAGCCGGCGCTGCGAAGGTTGCTTTCGGTGGCGGCGCGCTGCGAATCCGGGCGCGCGGTAATGAAAAAGACGGCGACGCCAAGCTCCTCGGCACGCTTGTAAAGGCGGAGGGTACCGGGAATTGCGGGAGCCTTCGCGGATTCGATCCAGGCGTTCCATTGCGCGCTGACGTAACCGAAGTCAGCCTCGACCAGTTCCGGGTAGTTGGAGAGCGACGTTTCGTCAATGTCGAGGACGAGAGCGAGCTTTTCTCCGGGCTTCTTATGAGCGGCGGCGCGTTCCAGAAAGACAATGGCGCGCTGCGCCTGAAGATCCAGGGCCTTGGTGTAGCAACTGCAGGCGCAGGTGCAATCGTGGTAGGACTTGAGCTTTGTCTTAAGCAGACCGAGGTTGGGCGGCTCGGAGACCTGTGAAAGTGTCTGCGTGGCAACCGACTGCGCATTGAGGTTAGCGGCGAGAACAAGCGCGAATGATAGTCCAAGGAGTCGCGAGACTTGCTTCATCTTCCCTCCAGATTTGACCGCTCCTATGGTAACCGCGGAGATGTGAGATTCTATGAAGAAACTGCGGGCGGCAGAGCAAGTTACCCCGGAAGGGTTGCGGCGAATCACAATCCTTGAGTATAGTGCGATCAAAGCCCCAGACATAGATTTCAGAGGAGCGGCAAATGCCAGAAGCAGTCGGTGCACCAGCATCCATCGGCAAGTCGGTACAGATACGCGGTGAAGTGAAAGGGAGTGAAGACCTTCTGGTCGATGGCATGGTAGAGGGAACGATTACGCTGAGCGAGAGCCGGCTGACGATCGGCCCGAATGCTAAGGTCAAGGCCAATGTGTCGGCGCGCGATGTCGTTATCGTGGGAACTCTGGATGGCGATATTCAGGCCACAGGCCGCGTTGAGTTACGCGCTGGGGCGAACCTGGTCGGCGACATCCACGCAGCGCGGCTTTCGATCGAAGAAAACGCCTTATTCTCCGGAAAGGTCGATCTCGTGCAGCCGGGGACGCAGGCAAGTTCCGAGCGGGGCGGAGTGGCTGCCGCCGCGACGCCTGCCGGTAGGACCGGAACAATGTTTAGCGCTTCCAATTAGTGAGCGTCTGCTAACCGTAGCCGGTCGGGAGAGGCACGGGAACTGCTTTGGGTCCATAAGGATTACACAGACAACTCCCTGAAAAGAGGTCTATCTCCGACTTTGCTGCGCAGCTTGTTCAATCGAGAGCCATCTCGGCCTGAGCGCACCAGCAGGACGGTGCTTTCCGGTCCGCGCATTCCCCGCCATTCGAGCGGATGGGCCGCCATGCTCAAGCACCTGAAGGAAGAACATAGCCTGCGCGTGCTCGACATCGGACCCACATCCCCCAGTAACATCAATTTTCTCACCGGCCTTGGCCATAGCTGCTACATGGCGGACGTAGTCCATGAGGCTCTGACCGGGCATTGGACGACACCGCCCACAGAAGAAGGCGGCGAGGTGGGCTTCGATGTGGGCCGCTTCGTCGACCAGAACCTCGACTTTGCCGGACGCAGGTTCGACGTGGTTCTACTGTGGACGACGCTGGACTACATTCCGGAGCCGCTGGTGAAGCCTTTCATCCAGCATCTTTACGCCGCAATGCACTCTGGTGGCAGGATTCTTGCCATCTTTCACACCAAGACAACGGGACCCAATACTGCCTATTGCCGCTACCACCTGACTGATGGCGACAATATCGAGATGCAGGAGTCGGAGCCCCACCCGGTGCTGCGCGTCTACACGAATCGCAGTATCGAAAAGCTCTTCGAACGCTTCGGCAACTATCGCTTCTTCCTGGCCAAGGACAACATCTACGAGGTCATCATCACCCGCTGAGGCGTGGGTCGCGCCGATGCCGGCTTCCTTGGCATCGGGTCTGGCATCGAGTCCGGTGGCCAGAGACTCTGCTGCGGATCCTGACTCTCCAATTCCCTTTCCTGCGCAGGCAGCGGGACGGTGACGAACTTGCGTCCGAGCCGGTACTTTTGCTGAACGGCAGCGACCAGGTCCCCGACACGTCTTTGATACGCGCGAGAGACGAATGCCTGTTCGTAACGCTTCGCGTAGACCGCGTCGAGCTGAGGAAAATGCTCGTGAACAAAGGCCAGGAAGGTGGCTTTCGAGCAGGGCTTAAGGAATAGCGGATTCGCGAAGAAGAAGCTCGCGTCTACTTCGCGCGCCTTACGGGCCATGGAGTCGAGCGCCGCGGCCGTGTCGGTAATGCCTGGCATGAGGGGTGAGCACATAATGCCGGTACGCAGCCCTGCCTCACGCAGCCGACGAACGGTGCGGAAGCGGAGATCGGGCCGCGGAGCGCGAGGCTCGAGAATCCGCGCCAGGCGAGCGTCATGGGTAGTGATCGTGATGTGCAGGCTCAGGTTGTTCTTACCGGCGATCTTCTTGAGAAGATCGATGTCGCGCTCGATAAGGTTCGATTTGGTGACGATGCCGATGCCGAATCCGCGATGCTCAGCCATGACTTCCAGGATGCTGCGCGTGACCTGCGCACGCTTTTCGATAGGCTGGTACGGGTCGGTGGCGGTGCCGATGGCGATCTGTTCGCCGTGCTTGAGAGAGCGGAGTTCCTGATGCAGGAGCCAAGCGGCGCTCTGCTTGACGAATATCTTGTGCTCGAAGTCGGCAGGATCGCGGAGTTCCATGAACTCGTGGGTGTACCGGGCGTAGCAGTAGCGGCAGCCAAACTCGCATCCGCGATAGGGATTGATGCTCCACCGGAAGGGCAATCCACGGCGGGAGACTGACTTGTTCAACAGAGAGCGGACCGGGAGCGTGCGAAATTCCACCAGATGACCTTCTCCCGCCGAACCACCGCTGGCGGCCAGCCGAGCGATTCCTTGCAGCGTCGTAGATGGAGCCTTGGAGTCCTTCCCAGGGCCTGATGGAAAGATTGGAAAGAGGTTGGATGTATTCGCCTTTTCTTCGCCCATACCAAGAAATTACTCCCCTCGGCCGGACGCGTCAAGAGTGAATAATTTTGCGCTAACGATCCGCTTAAACTGAACGAAAGACTCGACGCGGGCGTGTGAACAAGGCTGAGCATCTCATCTGCAAAGGCATTATCCTCATCTTGCCGTCCATACCGCGGTCGATTCGCTGGACCAGAGGCAGTTTCTTACAGGAGCTTGATCGTATGACTGACTTAAAAGGCTCGGCCATCACGTGGCTCGGCCACGCCGTAGTTCACATCACAACCGCCAAAGGCACCGAGATCCTCATCGATCCGTTTATCGAGCACAACCCCAAGTATCCGAAGAGCTATGAGCTTCCCGAGAAGCTGGATCTTCTCCTTCTGACGCATGGGCACGGCGATCATATCGCCGATGCAGCCACGGTTGCGAAGCAGAGCGGCCCCAGGGTAGTCGCCATGGTTGAGTTGGCAGGATGGCTCGCGTCCAAAGGCGTGGACAATGTCGCCGGCATGAACATCGGCGGAAGCTATCAGTATGAGGATGTCACGCTGACTATGGTGGAAGCGCGGCATAGTTCAGGCATCGACGACAACGGTCAGACTATCTACGGGGGAGTGCCTGCCGGCTTCGTGATCGCGATCGATGGCGGACCCGTTCTCTATCACGCGGGAGATACCGGCGTATTCCTCGATATGCAACTTATTCGCGACCTGTACGCACCTGAGATAGGGTTTCTGCCCATCGGCGATTACTACACGATGGGTCCGAAGGCAGCGGCGCTGGCGGCAAAATATCTGGGACTCAAGACGGTCGTACCCATCCATTACGGCACTTTCCCGGCGCTCACCGGAACCCCGGAAGAGGTGGAAAGGCATCTGGCAGGAACCAGCATTGAGGTTCTGAAAGCGGAGCCGGGTAAGACGCTCCGGTAGTCACAGCTTACAGCGCAACGGCAGGCAGTCTTGTGGGACCGCCTGCCTTGCCGACTTCCAACAAACTAAGCTTTGGCGGACTTCGGCGCTTTTGCTGCCATTTCCTTCCGGCGTTCGGCCCAGCGGCGTTTCATGGCTTCCGCTATCTTTCGCCGGCCTTCTGGAGACAGTTTGCGCTTTGCCCGAACCTTGGTGGCTTTCTTAGCTGCACCGTACGGCGCCCGCGTTCCACTCTTAGTGTTCTTGCCGGCCAAAAGGTCTCGGGCTTGCTGCAGGCGGGCTATCTCGTTATCGATCTCAACCAGTATCTGGCTAACTTCCACTCTTCCTCCATTTTTCCAAGGCGACCTAAGGTACTCGCTAATTAGCGGCCGCTTGATTAAGTAGTAAGCACAACCGATCCAGACTAACCCTATTGTCAATAAATTGCTACTTTTCACAAGCGAGAGCTTCTGGAAAGCAACAATCGCGCGGCAAGCGAGCGTGTTCGATTCGTGTATTGACTAGAACCGGTCGTACGCATGCTGGAACAGCACGACATCCCGCAAAGCGGTACTCAGCGGTCGAATTCGGCTCTGGAAATCGGCGCGGAACAGGAGTAAAGTGCGTGCACCGGAAAGATACGCAACAAATGCGTCCGATCCTGCTGAACGGAATCGATTCCGGATCGACAGAGAAAACGGATGTTTTGTCCGACAAAACTGAAAACCAGATGACAACAATGAGTTAATCAAAGTTGTGGTAGATTTGCGGTTTTCAAGGGGATTGCGCACTTCTTTGCTCATGAACGGAGTTTGAGCGTCGCGGATCTCCAAAAGCACGGGGAGGTATTCGTGATGAGGTCTCCTCTTTATCGGCTTGCTCTAGCAATCGTCGGTTTCCTCTCCCTGTGTGTCTATTCGGCCTATCCCGCGGGTTTGCCGCAAGCGCCCTCCTCTTTCATTGCAGAGGGCGAATCCGTCGGAGCGGGGTGGGCACCCCCGGCTAATTTCGTCATCATCCCCGGACCTTTGCGCGGCTTTCTCCGCATGGCCGGCATCAGCCAGAAGGCCCGGCCCGAGGATGTTCTGCCGCTGCTCGCCCGCAACGCTTACCTGCGCGGCTATGAAAACGGGCAGGAAACAGAGTTTCTCGTCCTGGTAGACCGTTATGTACACCAGGCGCGAGAACTTCAGGCCCTGACTGGAACGACGGGCACTATTCATGTTGCCAACTGCAACGACTCGGCGACGCTGATCAAAATTCTCGGATACCAGTTACGGCAAAGCTGCGGCCAGAAAAATCTTACACTGGCCACCGCCAACGCGGAACGAGCCTTTCTCACCATCGATTCTGGATTCCCTCTCACTCAACTCGAAGAGGCGCTCGCAAAAGACTCTGCCTTCGACTATCCCTATCCCTCAAGCCAGGTTCCGGTCCTGTTCAATGAAAAGGACTGGATAGGGGCGAGCGTCTGGAAAGAGAGAGGCCGGGGAAACCTGATCGACGTGATCCTCCATGATCGGTCGGTAGCCCGTCTTTACTGGGCGCTCTCCAGAAGCGATGCCCAGACCAGTCTTGCGTTACAGCGTTCACCGGGACTCAGAAGATTGCTTCCCTATGCCGCCGTACTGGACTTTTACGGAGATCAAATCACAATTCAATCCGGAAAGGTGATCGTACCTGGCGGCACAGCAGCCGAGCCTTATTGGAAGGAGCTGGTAGGCGCCAGCCCGGAATCGCCGGGAGACTTCGTGCTTCGCCTTGCCTCCAAAGATAACGGCTGGCTCGCCGTATACTTCGATGCGCTCTCACGAATCAGCCGGACACAGCAGGAGCACTTCGTCACCGGCTCGCGCCTGAAGCAACTCTACGAGGCTTACCGCACAGTCGATCCTGGCTCAGACGCTACCAAAGGCGTCTTTGCAAAGGGGGCTGAACTTGTGATCCTCCTCGATCGCGTCCACTGGGATTCCGCCGGCGAACCGATGGTTCCGGGCAGTCTTCAGGTCTGGAAGGAGATCGTCAACCAGAAGAGCGCTTTCAAAATCACTCGTGACGTGGGCAAGCAGGCCTACAACTGGAATAGTCCCGAGCAGCTGCTTGAGGCGATGGTCACTTTCTCTCGTATCGAAACGGATAGCGGGCCTCTGCAAATCTATCTGACGCTCAGTGAGATCGACAGCAAGCGGGCTCCGGGCATGCGCCTGTCCGAAGGGACCGTTCGCCTGCTCGCCAATAAATATTCACAGTTCTACAGCTGGTATCTGACCTTCTCCGAGTTTCCCGAGCTGAACGACACATCGATCACCCGCTTCATCGACGTGGCTGAAAGTATCGATAAGATTTCTACCCCGGCCCTGCGCGGGAACGTCCTCGGGTCGTTCCAGGCGAATATCGGCCTCTGGCAGATTCTTGCCCGACAGGGGGAAATTCCGAACGCAAAGATGAATCCGTCATGGCAGGGCATGATCGATCCTTTTGCCAAGATCACTTCGTCGGCGCAACTGCTCGACTCGGCGCGCAGTTCGCTGGGAGAAATCCTGGTGGCAACCGGAGGGCCGCCGAACCGCTCACAGGACGAGATGATCGATCTGCTGGCAGGACCTCCGCAGGAGAGCGCTGATGGCCGCCGCATGCATCGAGAGATCGCGGAGAAAATCCATGCGGTGATGGACGATCAGCACCTGGCTTCGCTCGACACCCTTTTCGCCCTGGGAGATGGCTTGAACGCAATGTCGCACGGAGCGGCATCCGGCCAGAACCTGCTCCCGCTTGCGGCAGAGCTAAGGGAATTCGAGCTGCCGCGTCCCATCTTCACCGAAAGTGAAAAAATCGAGTGGGCGCCGCCGGTTTACAGCAGCCGTCACGCGGAACTGCAGGTGAAGACAGACTTGGCAAAGATGATCAAGTCGCCGGGTTCGCCTGCGCAGCTGCAGCTAGCTCGCGGCCAGCTCGCGCCGTTCCTGAGAGACACCCTCGTAGGCTTGAACTACGCCTATTATGAGCCGCCAGGGGCCCAGGTTCTGCACAACAATCCGCTCTTCGTGCGCTCCCACGACTTCTCAGGGATCACCATTATCAGCTCGGAACCGTTCTACTGGCATTCTCCGGAGCTTTTCGGCGTGGGAGCGCCCGCCGGAGGCGGTGCTTACCTTATCGGCTCACTGGCCGATCTGCCGTATGCGCTGGCTGAGATGGAGGAAGACTTCATTGTTCCGGAAAATGTACAAGCTTTGATCTGGAAAGAGACCGTTCCCGACCTGATGGTGAGTGCCGTCGTGCCGCGCTGGTGGAATATCAGCAGCCACGAACTTCATGCGGTCGCGCTATATCAGGCCTCCGGCGAAGAACTTCTGACTGCGGCGGTCAAAAGCCCCGCGCTGCGCGACAAGGTCATTACCGTCCTCTCCGATCGGTTGGGGCCGCAGCGGCTGGAATGGGTTGAGGAGTCGCTGACGCGGCCGGAAGATGCAGCCGCAATGCTTCCCAGAATGATGCCCGCCGACACCTTCTATCTTGGCGTGGAGTTTCACAGGAAGTTTCCCGATGAGGCTGCTTCTGCAGGCCCGGCAAGCGAGCAGCTTGCTGAGCTTTGCCGCCGGTATCCATCGGAGACGGGCATGGAACGCCTTTCGCGAGACTTCGGCACGCCCCATCCGACGCTGGCACAAACTTATTCCAGCGAATTTCTCAACGTCAAACAGCTGCCCGCCTTTGGAGGATATTCCAGCCGCCTCTTCGCCGAGTCGTGGGAGTCCAGCAATCTCTACTGGGCCCGGCTGGCGGACGAAATGGGCTACTCCCCGGTGATGCTGAACAGCCTGGCGCCCGAGCTGACTCGTCGCATGACCGCCAAGATTTTCGCGACCGACCTCGAGGACTGGCCCGCGTTGCTGCGCGCGATGCATGAGGCGGGAGATGACTTCCGGCACGGTAAGGTGACGACGTCCCCGGTAGCGAAAATCGATTCCGAGCATTAGGACGGTACGAGGTGGCAATGCGCGACGGCAGAACAGCGATGAAGAAGTATCTTCCATTCCTCTGTGTTTTTACCGTTTTGCTTTCAGGCGGCGGACACACGGCTGTATCCCAGCAGGATAGCTCGCGCATCCGCGTGAACGTCGTGCTGGTGCAGTTGAATGTCGCCGTGACCGACCATAAGGGCAATTACGTCAGCGGCCTTCGCCCCGAGGACTTCGAGATCATGGAAGACAAGATCCCGGAGACCATCGCGACCTTTGAGGAAGGCAATGAGCCGGCTATCCGGACCCAGGCGCAGGTTGCAAGCAAAGCTCCGGAACCTGCCCAGCCCAAGCCCGAGATAAGCCAGCCCAACACAACAGATTCAACAACGGAGCTGAAGACTGTGGGAGCGAATGTCTTCGTCCTCTTCGACACCAGCAACTACATGTACCGTGGGTTTGTCTTCGCACAGGACGCCATCGCCGATTTTATCCGCTCGCTGGAAACCCAGAATAAGGTGGCTTTTTATTCCTATAGCCGAGACCTTTCCAGGGCCACCACGCTCACTGCCGACCGCTCCCAGGTGCTGCGTGGCGTGCGTAGCACCGTTGCCGGAGACGATGCCGCCCTCTACAACTGTCTTCTGCTGACCGTGCAGGACGCTGCGCACCTGAAGGGCCGCAAGGCGATCGTCGTCTTCTCGAACGGACCTGACAATGCCAGCTCGGTACCGCCGGAAAACGTGGCTGAGCTGGCCCAGTCCACGGGAACAATCATCTATATGGTCAGCACCGCTCAAGCAGAGGCGGATCCCGTTTCCACGGCGGTCTTTGAACGGATGAGCAAGGCTACCGGCGGCAAAGCTTATTTTGCCAAGAACTGGCGCGATGAAAAACAGGCATTCGCTTCTGTGCGTGACGACCTCGCTCATCTTTACGCCCTGAGCTACTATCCGCAGTCGAATCCCAACCGCGGCTGGCGGTCCATCACCGTGAAGCTCGTAGGCAAGGATCTGCAGAAGTACCATGTGCGAACCCGGGATGGATATCGCCTGTCGCAGCAGGCGCAGATATCCTCGGGAATGCTGCCCGACGCCCCGCCGGAATCTGCTCCGAATTAGTACGTAACCTCGTACACGTTGCCGGTCAACGTGACCGGATCCTTTTCTTTCGAAGTAAACCTGAGAGTGATCGGCACACCGGGTTGCAGGTCCTGGTGCCGGATTTCTCCGACAGCCCATGACAAACCGCTCCAGATAACCTTGTCGTAGTTGATGGCGACGGGCAGCGCCTTGCCATCCTGCGTCGCTTCCAGCAGAAATACTTCGCCCATATTTGTACCCTTCGGAGGACCTCCGGCCCAGGTGCGCCGGATACTTCCATCAGGATTATGCTGCTGCATCACAAGTCTCAGGTCTCCTTTTGCCGGCGCGGAAATTGTAGCTTCGATAACTCCCCTCCCGGTTGTATGAAACTGCGCTTCCAACGGGCGAATCGTCTTCGGGATAACTACGTCCTGCTGTAAGCCGAAGTTATACTTCGCAGAGTTGTACTTCCCAAAGCCCACCATCGCCATCTGACCTGGACCAAGCTCGATCTTGTTACGAGAGATAAAAGGACGATAGCCGGCATCTGCGAATAGAAGCGCTCCTGGACCGAGCGGGCTCTGCTCCTGAGAAATCAGTGGCATCTCAATCGTCTGCACGCTCTGCTCGGGATTCACCACGACGTAAACAGCGCCGTCCGCATCAACGGAGCCAAAGCCATAAGTCTGAACATCGCCCGGGATGCCGCCAAATGACTTCGTGCGGCCAAGCGACTGCAGGCCCAGGAACAATGACTGCACGCGCGCGAACCAGCGCGCATCATCGTCGGTGATGAGTTCAAGATTTCCGTGTACGGTGTTGATCCAGCCTCCGCGCGCCATCATCAGAATCAGCGCGCCCTTCCACGCGTTCATGCCACGGTAATAGATGGTCCCGGTCTTGCCGATCATGAAGCTGGTCGAGTCAATACGCTCGGCCGGAAAGTGGCTTTGCTCAAAGCGGCGCACCATGTGGTCGCCGTAGATGTCCATCGAGCGCCAGAAGTTCATTTCCGGCACATCCGACGGCCGTGGATCGCCCGAGTACTGAATGTCGAATACATCGAGCCAGCGCAAATCGAGCGGAGCTCGAAACGGGAAGGGCGACGAGGTCGAATCGAGGTCGCCCCCGAATCCGTTGAAGGCTTCGAGGACGACGTCCTTATTGCGTTCGCGGAATTTCTGTAGCGCGCTGCGCAGGGCGTCTGCGTTCCGGGCGCGAATCTCCTCCTTGCTGAGCTTCGCTTCGGTCTCGGGCGTAGCTGCGCCGAGTTCGACGAAGTCAAACTTGAATGCGCGAATGCCGTGGTCGTACCAGTACTGCAGGATGTCCATGAAGTCCGGAAGAAATCCGCCCTCAAACATGGACATCTGCCAGCCATTCTTGGCCAGCGAGCTGCGCCAGGCGGGAACGGCGCTGATATGCACCAGCGTGTTCGAACTGAACCAGAGCCCAGGCTTGATGCCATTCTCCTGACATTTCTTGATCCATGCGTCCGGGCCGTTTGGCCAATTCGGCTTGCGCCATGTGCGATACCCACCGTCCGGCGCGAACCAGAAGGCGTCCATCAGGTAGTAATCGAATCGAATGCCTTGCTTCTTCAGGCGAATCATCTGGTCAAGCTCGCGCATGGCCAGCTCTTCGGTGAGCGGAACATTGTCGGACAGCTCGTCATACGACGACCAGTTGTTATAGACGAAGATCGGGTCACGCAGCATGGGCGCAGCCAGATTTTGCGCGGAGAATTGATCCGGGCTCGCCTCCGCCGATTGCGCGCGACACACGATTGCGGCCAGCAGTAGCACGACAATCGTGAGAAGAAATTTCGCAAGACGCGAGCTGAACTTACTCATTCTTTGCTGTCTCCGCTTGAGGATAGATGGGCATGCCGAGTTCCTTGCGAACGGCGAAGCCGATCGCCGTTGGTCCTGCGAAGCGCTCCCAGGCAGCGCGGACTTTGCCATCCGGAGAAACAAGAAGAACCTGAGACGAGCTGGTCGAAGCCGCCCGCTGCGAGTCAGTCAAAAATGTGACGGTGTTCATCTGAAGATCGCGGATCAAGGTCTTGAGGTGACCGGACGCTTTGTCTGTTTGAAGATCGGGATGCATCATGACGATGATTTTCAGCTTATCAATCGGGAACTGGAACGCGATGCTCTTTAGCACGACGAGTTGGCGCATTACAGACGAATCAAGCAGTCCACCTGCGGTGAGCATCACAGGCAGTGAACAGATGACGCGCCATTGTCCGGAAGCGGCTCTAAGTTCCACCGCCTTTCCTTCAAGGTCGGTAGCGGAATCCGGCAGGCGTGGGATCACAGCGTTTTGTACTTCGCCAGTAGAGTCAGACGCCCAAAGCCATGCGTCGTCAGGGCTGCCAGTAGAGACCTGCTGAAAGCTGCTCCCCGCATCCTGCCCGGTTCCTTGCTGATATTTCCCGAAGCTATCGAAGTCCAATTTGCCGTAGTGCCAACGCTGCGGCTGCGTTCCGTAATAGAAATACTGGTTCGAGTTGAGCGACATCGCATCGTTGCTCTTCACCACCGCGGGCGATGTCGAGTAAATCGAGTTATGCCGGAAGACAGCTTTTCGGCCTTGAATCGCGGCGTCATTGAGAACCGCGGGGTCAGCTCCGAGCGGATTCCAATATACGGTATTGTTCTCAACCACCAGGTCATTGATCGAGCCGTCGTTCCATGTGTAAAGAAATATCGCACCCTGATACGCGGATAGGCGCGGACTGCGGCCGTTGTCGATGCACACATTGCCGCGAACCACGCTGGTCTTCGTGACAAAGCCCGCTCCGAATACGGCAATGCAATAACCCAGCGTGTCATGCCCGAAGCTGTCGAGCACAGAGTTATTCGTGTTGCCGTAGTCGATATCGAAGGCGCCACCGTCCACGCCTGGACTGTCCGTGAGAAAGGCCTCGCTGTTCGAAACGATGCAGTCGTGGCACATCCAGGTCCAGATCGCATTCGGCGTTCCGATGGATTGCGTCTGCTGCATGCCGGTGCGCCAGGCAACGGTGGAGTCGATCAGCCCGTCACGAACGCGAAACAGCACTATGCCATCACCCTGCACATCGTGCACGATGGAGTTGCGAATGATCACATGCCGACTCCAGACCTCTTCAGGCGGGAATCCGAAATTGCCGCCCCCCACCAGAATTCCGACCCATTGATTCGTATTCCATGCGGTCACGCCGTCTACCAGCACATCGTCGAACCACTGCCTCTCGGCTCCCGGAGCGACGGTCACTAAACCCCACTCCTTATGCTTCATTTCATTTCCGAAGACATCGTGCACAAGCAAATTTGAGAGGTGAATGTGGTGCAGGATCCCCTTGTCGCCACTGACAAAAATACCGTATGTGTTGCCTCCGGAGAAATCGAGCGAGTCGACGTCCCAGCATTCCTGATTGAACAACCGGAAAGCCTGAGTGGGCTTGCTACCAGCGACAATCTTCGGTCGCGGACCATCACCATAGGCAGTTAACCGGATCGGATGATCGGCACTGCCGGATCCCTGCGGCGACAGCGAACCGTGGCATTCGGTCCCGCGTCGAAGCTGAACGGTGTCGCCGGGAGAGAAGATTTTGGAGTTCGCTTCCTGCAGGCTATTCCACGCGGATTGTGGTGACGAGCCGTCGCCGGACTGTGGGGAAGAGCAATCGAGATAGAAACCGTGCCCGGCAGGCGAACCGGGAGGCGGTTCCGCGATTGCGGCGCTGGTACAGATGAAGAGCAGTAGAAGAGAAGAATATCGGTAGGGGCGCGTCACTTGATTTTCTGGGTCACGAATCTCAAAGGGGAAGGCTCTCTGTGCAATTCGCTCACCGCACAGAGAGCCGTTCAGTTGAGTTAGAAGTAGAATTTACCGGCAATCTGTGCAATTCGCTGATTGCCGAACGTCCCGGTGATCTCGCCAAAGTTGCTCATGGTGCCCTCGTCTCCATTTGGATTGTCGAAATGAGGCGTATTGAGGCTGTTGAACAGTTCGAGTCGAAGTTCCAGGCGATAACGTTCCGTGAACGAAAAAATCTTGAAGAGCGACGCATCCAGATTGATGTAGCCAGGACCGTAAAGAATGTTTCTGCCCGCGTCGCCCGGAGCGTTGCAGGTCATAGACGTAGGTGTCGAACAGTCGAAGGGTGCGCTGGTGAAGGCGTCGGTGTTGAAATAGCGAAGCAGCGTTCGCTGATCCCGTGGAATGACGGGGTCAGCGATCAAGTCCGGTCGGAGACCGGGCAGGACTGATGAGGGGTTGTTGCCGCGGACCACGTTGACGGGCGTTCCGGTTCGCATATTGTAGATGCTGTTGAACTGCCATCCCCCCAAGACGGCATTTGGAATCGGACCCCAGCTAGAGCCGAATTTCTGGCCCTGCCCGACTGGCAGTCTCCACAGACCACTAAAGACAAAGTTGTGCCGGAGATCGTTGTCCGATGATGCCCATTCGGCGTGAAGATTATAAGGATCCTGAGGCTCATTGTTGTTGTAGTGGCCGGCATTGAACGGAGCCGGACCATTGTCAAGGTCATGCGAGTAGGTGTAGGAAAGCAGGAAGCTCAGGTTACGCGACTCGCGCTTAGTGAACTTTACCTGCATCGAGTTATAACTGACGCTTCCGTAGTCGCTCAGGTACTGGATTTTGCCCAGATACGGAGTCACACGGTTGTTAGATTGGTTGCTGCTGTCATATGGGTTGGCGTTGATATTTCCTATCTGATAGGAGAGATTGTGAGCGACCGAGCCAACGTAAGCAACCTCGAGGCTCAGATTGTTGGTGATCGATCTTTGAACGGCCGCATTGAATAACTGGGACACGCCTGTTTTGAGGTGCGGATCGACCGAATAAGTGGTCTCGAGATTGCCGTTCGGCAGAGTTTTTGGGTCAATTCGCCCGCTCGGCGGTACGTTGATTGTCGTGTTTCGCGCCACCCCGGTATCCAGAACGTACTCGTACGGCGGTCCGTCATACCAATAGTTCGTGTAAACGGCCTGCTCTGCAAAAGGAGTGTTTTGAGTCAGAAAGTCTTCGCGGCCATCGTTTTCAGGTGAATAGAACAGACCATATCCGCCGCGAATAACGGTCTTTGGGTTCAATAGATAGCTGAATCCGATACGCGGAGCGAAATCGTTCTTGCGCGAGACCATGAGTGATCGGGAGTTGCCGCCAAGACCGGCAATCAGGATGTCGCCACTTGCTAGATCGAAGTTCGATTCGTTGTTATTGGCTTCTACGTACGGTGCTTCAAACTCCCAGCGCAATCCATAGTTGAGCGTAAGCTGCGGGGATACTTTGAATGTATCCTGCGCATAGAGTCCCAGATACCAGCTCTTCGTATGCGGTTGCGTCAATTGCAGGCCGATGGAGGTCTGATAAGGAAGGCCAAGCAACAGGTCACCGATATCGGAGCCGCCATTATAGAATGCCGCGCCCGGGACGTAGTAGCTGTATGTCTGGTCGCCTGTCTGTGAGAAGCCATAGCTGCCGTAATACTGGAATCCGGTTGGGAATAGTGAAAAGACCGGATGGGAATTCAGGAGCCGGAACTCTTCTCCGAATTTGAACTGGTGGCGTTGAACCGAGCTCCACGTTAAGTTGTCGTTGATTGAGTAGTTCTGATCATGCACGTGATAAGGCTTATATGTGGAACCGCCAGCCAGATATCCAGTCCCCATAAAAATGTAAGGATAGCCGATTGTCGCTGGGTAGCCGGGAATGGCGATATTGCCTACCCCGTACTTCGTTGAATAGTCCGTCCCATTCAAAAGGCTGTAGAGATTCTCCGTATAGGTCGAATAACCGAAGCGGAATTCATTCAAGGTAGTCGTGCTGAAGACGTGAGTGTAAGTTGCCGACACCGTCTGCCCCTCTACATCCTCTTTGTTCGCCTGATCGGCATCCCCCGCACCGGGGACCACCGTCGCTCCATTATATGGATCTGTCACCAATTGATTTTGGTCGAAGTAGTGATAGGTGAGATAGACACGGTCTTTACTTGAAATATTCTGGTCGTAACGCGCATCAACTTGATCTTGCGTTTGATGGGTTGGCGAATCCGCGAAGAAGTTGTTGAACCAGCCATTGTCGGTACCGGCAAGGTTCGGTTTGGGGAAGAAATTGAGGAGGGTATTCAATCCCGCCTTGCTGACACGATTCGCCGGAATGATATCGCCAGCAAACGCCTGGGAGCAACCTCCATAGCAGGCATATAAGACGTTGGGATCAAAGTGCTTAACCTTCAGGCCAGCTGGAGCACCGTAGAGGCCCGCGAAGGGATCGACCATCTGCGACAAATCTACTGAGCCGTCGGGCAGGAAGCCGATCTGGTTGAGCGGCGGAGTCGCGTCCAGATAAGTGTAGGCATTGGTCTGCTCGGTACGCTCATAGGAGACGAAAAAGAATGCCTTATCGTGAATTACTGGGCCGCCAAGTGTTCCGCCAAAATTGTGTTGTTTCAGGATCGATGGCGGAACCGTCGCTCCTCCAAATCCATAGGGCCGGGCTGCCGTGAAGTTAGGCCTGAAGAATTCATATGCATCACCGTGGAACTGGTTAGTGCCCGCCTTGGTATCGATCGATACGACTGCACCGGCGGAGCTGCCGAATTCGGCGTTGTAGGCGGAGGTGGCAACCTTGAACTCCTGCACAGAGTCAACGCTCGGAACGACGGTAATGTCCTGGGTGCGATTGGTCGTGGATTCCACGCCGTCAATTGTGATGGAGTTTCCGTATTCCCGCTGTCCATTGACGGTGATGGAAAAGGAATTGATGCTGCCGTTTCCGGTGGCGACTCCCGGAATGAGGAAGGGCAGGGCGTAGAAATTGCGTGACAGCAGGGGCAGATCGGTAATGTCCTGCGATTGGATCACCGCTCCCGTTTCGGAGCTTTCAGTCTGAAGCATCGTTGGAGCTTCCGTGACCACGACAGTGGTATCTGATCCTCCGGCCTTCAATTTGAAATTCAGCGGAAGCTTCTGATCGATCTCGATCACCGCGTTGAGAGCCTCGGCTGTCGCAAAGCCTTTTGCCGAAACCGTGACCTTGTACATTCCAGGCGTCACATTCAACACGACATATTGACCGATGTTGTCCGTTCGTCCGATGAAGAAGATTCCCTTGTTCACCTCCGTCGCTTTGACGGTAGCGCCGGGGATGACGGCGCCGGTGCTGTCCGTCACCTGTCCCTCGATCAATCCTGTTGTTTGGGCTCCGCTTTCATGTGAATATGCGATAACAACAAGCAGCGCGGAAATCATTACAAACAATCGACTTATTCTTTTTACTGAATTTCTCACTGGCACCCCTCAGCCCCGCCGGCTCCCTTCAGGGAACGTTTTCTCGGGGACCGAGAAAAGTTAGCCGTTGCGTTCAAGGAATGTCAAGCAGCGCAGGGTGGAGGCACTGCCGACGGCCTTCAATATGTCATTAATTGTGACCGTTAGCGAAGGTGGACGAGAAGTTCCGCCCCAATCGACAACAAGAGCGATACCGGCATGATGAGGGCGCCGGCCTTCAAAAACTCCCACCCGCTGAAGTGCAGCCCTTCGCGCCGGATCGCGATGAGCCAAAGAATCGTCGCCAGCGAGCCGGTGATGGAGAGATTCGGCCCAAGATCAATTGCAATCAGGATGGTTTTAGCTAAAGAGCTTTGCGCGGGCGCGGCTTGCAGCGTTGCTCCAGCGATCAGGCCCAGCGGCAGGTTATTGACCACGTTTGTGCCGAATCCAATAACGCCGCCCACTGCCAGCTCACTCAGAGCACGCGGCCAGTGGGCAGTATATTGCAGCAGAGCGCTGAGGCCTTCGAGAGCGCCCGCGCTCTTCACGGCTTCGACAATGATGAACAGCGCCGCCACCAGCGGCAGAACGCTCCAACTAATCTCCCGGACCAACCGCAGCGGATTAGTTCTTTCGCGCACAACCAGCACAATGGCAACAGCCAGCGATGCCAGGCACGCCGGAAGACCCAGGCTCTTGTGAAGAGACGAGGCAAGGAGAAGCACGCAGGCGACAACTGCGATGCCGGCGAGCACGATCTTTCCAGCAGGGATGAGGTTCACGACCTCTCCGTCCACCTCGGCTTTCTTTTCCAGATCTCGGCGACAGTAAAAACGCAGAAGAACATACGTTCCGAAGATCGAAACAGCCGAGGGAAGCGCGAACATTGCCAGCCATCGTGCCAGCGGCGGCATTGCCCTGTGAAAGACCACCAGATTCGCGGGGTTCGATATCGGCAGGACAAAGCTCGCCGCATTCGCGATGAAGGCGCAGGTTAACAGATATGGCGCCGGCTGAGTCTTTGCCCTCCTGAGCGCAGCCAGCACCGCGGGGGTGAGTACGACAGCCGTCGCATCGTTCGACATGAAAATGGTAACCACAGTGCCGACGATGTAGATGAGCGTAAAGAGCCGGGTCGGCAATCCCCGCGCATGCCTGACCGCCAGGTTCGCCAGCCAGTCAAAAACTCCGTACTCTTTTGCCACCTCCGAGAGGAGCATCATGCCAGTCAGGAAGAGATAAACATCCATCCCTTCTCCAACAGCATGCCAGGCGATCGACGGTGAGATGAGTCGCAAGAGACAAAGCAGACCGGCCCCGGCGCTCGTCCAGATAACCTCTGGAATTCCTTTCGGCCGAAGAAGCATCAGCACAATGCTCAAAGACGCAATAATCCAGATCAGAATGTGTGCCGGGTTCATCCCCGCCATTCAGAGTTTCCTCGATTCCCTTTTGCCAAGCTGCGTAACACGTGGATGCGCGCCGACTCAATATTGTTTGCCTTCAGAATCGCACGCCCGACAGCAGACTGCGAATGAACCGCGTGGCTTAGGGTAGGATCACGGCTGGCCGGCCGATTTATTCGTCCGCCTGGGCTTGGCGGTACGCGTCGCGGGAGAAGCATCGTTTCCCGCAAGCCCATCCAGATTCAACCGGAACCCTGGCGCTGTGTAGTCCGACTTGATGTATTGCTCCGGGATTGCGATCGGATTACCGTCGCGCAGAGCGGCGAAGTGCGGAGAGCAAATCTCTACGCCGGCTTCATTGAACTTGTCCTGAATATTCCGGTGCAGGTCAGAATATATATTCAACACCTCTCGAGGAGCGTCCGTGTAGGCATTCAACTCATAGGTCACATAGAAATCATCCAGCGACCGTTGCAGCACGAACGGAGCAGGTTCCCGCAACACATGCTCTGTTGCCAGCGCCGCGCTGATAAGCAGCTCGTGAACTGTCCTCCAGGGCGCGTCGAAACCGATTGACGCCGTAGTGTAGAGGATCACTCCGGATTTCCTTGCTTCAGTGCTGTAGTTTTTTACGGATCCGTTCATCACCGTTGAGTTAGGAATAGTAATAACTTCAGCCTTTGGCGTGAGGATTCGAGTTACCAGCAAAGTCCTCTCGACTACTTCCCCCATGTTATCGGCGATTTGGACCCAGTCGCCAACCAGAAATGACCGCATATAAGTCAGAATCACCCCGGCAATCGCGTTCGCCACGGCCGAAGAGGAACCAAGGGACAGAAGCACGCCCAAAAAAATAGATATCCCCTGGAATGCCGGGCTTTTAGCACCTGGCAGGTAAGGAAACGCGACAATCAGGGCGAGGACGAAGACCAGCACTCGTATCAATTTATCGGTTGGCTCAGCCCAGTCCGGATAAAATCCGTGGATTTTAAGATCCCCTTTACGGATCTGGCTAAAAACCAGCCGGATCAGTCGCATCAGGTAAGTCGCGGCCAGGACTATCACAGCCAGGATGAGAAGGTTAGGCAGATAGTCCAGTGTGGACTTTCCCATCAATCCCAACTGCGAAAGTATCCACTTAGTGGACGTCATGGATATCTCGCGAGTGGATGAAAAAAAGCCCAGCGTGATCGTAAAGTACGCTTCCAACACGCTGAGGATGGCCACCCATCGCAGAAAGGCCCCTACCCCCAGCAACATGGGCCCCAGGTAAGAGACAGAAATGTTCCATGCCGACTTATTTGCCACGCTGGCGCTCGTTTGGATTCGCTTCTCGATACGAGTCCGCAATAAGAATCGCAGCCGACGCACAAGCCAGAGCAACGCCACCAGAATCGTCGTCGCCAGAGCGGTCTTAAGGATTCCCCGAAATATAATTCGCCAGCTGTGATCGTGCCGGTAAAGCTCAACCGCCTCACGTATGTTCTGCGCGTCCTCATCGGCGAGTTGCTGTCGCTCTTTGCCGGCCGCCTTCGCATCTTCATCCGTGACAGCCATGATCATCGTTCTGTCGGCGATGATCTCGGTCCACGCGGCGTGTGGATCAAGATGTATGGACTCCGCGGGGATACTGCTATCCCTCGCGAATGCGACAATTCGCTCTTCAATCGCACGGGCCCGGGCGTCGACTGTTAGTGCAGCCAGGGGCTCGTAAACAAGTAGAACCGGAGTGCCGTCAATGACTACCTCGCCGGCCGGGGTGGCTTCTTCCTCAGGAGAATCCTGGGCGCTGCTTGATTGATTCTGAGCCCGCTCAGCGCTTGGCGGCTGCTGTGTTAGTGCACGCTGCGGATTGCCCGTTAGCAGGCAAGCGACGGCGACAAGATAAACGCTGATTTTCGTCTTCTTCATCGCACGACCCAACGCTTCAGGCTCCAACCCGTCAGCACCTGAGAATCTACACCGGAGAATAGAAGGTGATCCAGCGGAAGCTATTGCTGCCAGCCGCCGCCCAGCGCCGCGTAGAGCTGCTCGTAGTTTTGCAATTCCGCATACCAGGCCTGCATCAGGGCCAATTCGGAGTTGAAGTATTGCTGTTGGATGGTCAGCACTTCAAGAAAGCTGGCGTATCCTCCGCTAAATCGGACGTTGGCGAGGTGCGCGCTTTCCTTGTAGGTGGCCGTCTGTTCCTCGATCTTTATTCGATACTGCCTCGATTGGTGATAGCCATAGAGGCTGTTCGAGACATCTCCGAAAGCCTGCTGCACGGTTTGCTTATACTGCAGTTCGGCCTGATCCCGTTGCGCCCAGGCCAGCCGGTAGCCGCTCGTGATTCTGCCACCCTCGAAGATGGGCTGGGCCAACTGGCCTCCCACAGCCCAGAATGTGGCGGGACCCTGCAGAAAGCTGGTTAAAGCGGTGCTGGATGCGCCGAAGGTGCCCGTCAATGAAATCTGTGGGAAGAATGCGGCCTTGGCCACTCCGACATTTGCGTTGGCTGCGACCAAAGCTTCTTCCGCCTCGCGAACATCGGGTCGGCGCTCCAGAAGCGCGGAAGGAAGGCCTACGGGGACATCGGGCAGATGTGCCTGATCGACAAGATTGACGCCGCGCGCGATTGGCCCGGGATTCCTGCCAACGAGGATGCTGAGCGCGTTTTCGGTCTGCGGAATTAATTGGTTGAGCGAGATGACCTCGGCCTCGGCCTGTTGCACCAGCAACAGGGCCTGATCGACGTCGGAGAGCGAGTATTCGCCGCCTTTGAAGTTAATGGTGTTTAGCCTGAGGATGTCCTTATCGGCAACAACAGTTTGTTGGGAAATCTCCAGCTGGGCATCGTATTGGCGAAGCGCGAAATATGAGCTCGCTATCTCGGAGATCAGCGTTATCTGGACGACATTCTTGGCGTATTGACTGGCCAGAAGATTGGCGCGCGCGGCTTCCGTTGCACGACGATATTGACCCCAGAAATCGACGATGTAGTTCATCTGCAGGCCGAGGGTATCGATCCAGGGTGAGCCAACGAAAAGCGGCGTGGCCTGCTCATTCTGGATACCGGCGGTGCCACCCACTGTGGGGAACTGGTTCGCGCGGGTCACTCCCAGTGAAGCCTGCGCCTGCATGATGCGGCTGGCGGCAATGCGAATGTCGTAGTTGTTCGTGAGCGCTTCCTTGAGGAGAGCCTGCAATTCCGGGTCCTGATAGACAGCCGGCCACTGCATTTCCCCGAAAGGCCCGCCAGCCGGCTGCTGCGGCAGGTCGGGTGCGGTACCGCGATACTGTCCCGGGACATCGAGGGTAGGGCGTTTGTAGTTCGGCCCCACCTTGCAGCCACACAGGGAGAGCAACAACACGAGGCCAATGGATGTTTTCGTCCGCGTCTTCGTCCGCATTAATCGTGCCCTCCTTTCGGCTCGACGCTGAGCGCTGGTTGCGGCAAGGGCTTTTCCTTTTCTTTCTTGAAGAGATTGCCGAAGCGCTCCACAACGTCAAAGGAAACCGGAACAAAGAAAATGGCGATAATTGTGGATGCGAGCATGCCGCCGATGACCGTTGTCCCCAGAACCTGACGAGAAATAGCGCCTGCTCCGAATGCCCGCCACAGGGGTACGCAGCCAAGAATGAAGGCAAAGGCAGTCATCAGGATCGGGCGCAGTCTCAGCCTGGCGCCGGTGAGGGTCGCTTCGATGAGCGGCTTGCCCTTGTCGTATTCAAGCTTGGCAAATTCGACTATGAGAATGGCATTCTTGGAGGAGAGCCCGATAAGCATGACCAGCCCGATCTGGGCGTACACATTATTGTCGAAGCGGCGCAAGTAGAGCGTCAGGAACGCTCCGAAGATGGCAATGGGAAGTCCCAGCAATACGCTGAAGGGCAGCGTCCAGCTCTCGTATTGCGCGGCCATGATGAGGAAGACCACAAACAAGGCCATGCCAAAAATAACAGCCGGCGAAACGCCTTGCGCCGCCTTCTGCTCCTGGTACGACATACCTGAGTAGTCGAAGCCCATCTGGCCAGGCATGGTCTCATGAAAGACATCTTCCAACGCAGCCATGACTTGGGCGGAACTGTAACCGGGCGCGGCCGCGGCGTTAATCTGCACGCAGTTGAAGAGGTTGTAGCGCATGACGAATTCGGCGCCGCTGCGCGCATCGGTTGTGGTCAGCGTACTGAGCGGGACCATGTCGCCCGATGCGTTCCTGACATAGAATTTGCCGAGATTTTCTGCCTTGGTTCGGTAGTCGCCATCAGCCTGAACATATACCTGCCATTGCAGGCCGAAGCGGTTGAAGTAATTAATTAACGATCCGCCCATGAACGTCTGTACCGTCTGGTACAGGTCGGCCAGCTGGATTTGCTGGGTCATCGCCTTGGCGTTGTCCACCTTTACCCCGAGTTGGGGAACGCCGAACAGGGCGGTGGTAAAGAGTCCCGCGAGTTCCGGGCGTTTGCGTGCCGCTGCCATGTAAATCTGGGTCTGTTTCGCGAGAAAGTCAATGGTGCCGCCCGATCTGTCTTCAAGAATGAAGGTAGCGCCTCCTGAAGTGCCCACGCCCGGGATCGCCGGCGGCGGAAACGAGAATGCAATTCCAGATGGAACTCTTGAAAGCGCTCGCTGAAGGTGGGCTTTGATCCCTTCGTAGCTTTCTTCCGGAGTCTTGCGCTCGTCCCAGGGCTTCAGAGAGATAAAGTAAAACGCACTGTAGGTGGCGTTGACGCCGCTCAACAAGCTGTATCCGTTGACGGTGCTGACGTATTGCACGCCAGGTGTGTTCAACATGATCTTCTCAACTTCGCGCGAAGCTTCCGAGGTGAGTTGCAGAGACGAGGCGTTAGGCAGTTGCAACCCGGCATAGAGGTATCCCTGATCTTCATCAGGGAGAAAGCTTCCCGGAAGTTGTTTGCCGAAGTAACCAGCTCCTACGGCCAGCACGGCGAGGAGGATAAACGCCAGGGCTACTTTGTGGATCAGGTGCCTGCATATATTCACGTACCCGTCGGTGGCGCGGCCGAAGACCTTGTTGAACCCGCGGAAAAATGCGCCGAGGGGTCCTCGAGATTCCTTCTTGGGACGCAGCAGCATGGCGGAAAGCGCGGGGCTGAGGGTGAGCGCGTTGAAGGCCGAGAAGAGCACTGAAATCGCGATGGTGATTGCGAACTGCTTGTAGAGCTGGCCCGTAATGCCGGGAATGAAGGCCGTGGGAACGAAGACCGCCGCCAGGATAAGTGCGATAGCAATGACCGGTCCCGAGACTTCTTCCATCGCCTTGATGGTCGCATCGTGAGGTGAGAGCCCATTCTCGATATTGTGTTCCACCGCCTCCACAACGACGATGGCATCATCGACGACTAGTCCAATCGCCAGCACCATACCCAAAAGCGACAGGGTATTGATGGAGAAGCCAAGCATGGGAAAGACCATGAAGGTCGCGACCAGAGAGACGGGAACGGCGAGCAGCGGAATCAGAGTCGCCCTGAAGCCCTGGAGGAAAATGTACACAACGATGATGACCAGGAGCAGAGCTTCTCCCAGTGTCTTGTAGATTTCGTGAATGCCGGCACTCACAGCGAGAGTCGTGTCAAGGGCGGTCGTGTAGTTCAGCCCTTGGGGAAAGCGTCCTCTCGCTTCGTCCATCATTTTGAGGACGGCGGCTCGGGTTGTAAGCGCGTTGGCGCCGGGGGTGAGATAGAGGGCGATGAGGGCGGCTGGCTGGGTGGGCTTATTTTCCCCTGCCACCCCAAAGCGCGATATGACGGAGTAAAATTGCGATCCCAGTTGCACATTCGCCACGTCCTTCAGCCGCAGGATCGACCCGTCCGGCTGAGCGCGGACGACGATCTCACCAAACTCCTCGGCCGTGGGCAGGCGCCCTGGAGCCCGCACGTTGTAGGTGAATTGCTGACCGGGTGGGACGGGCTCGCCGCCAATCTGGCCCCCGGGATTGACTTTATTTTGAGCCTTGACCGCGTTCGCGATGTCGGTCACGGTCACGCCCAGGCTCGCCAGCTTGTCTGGATTTACCCAAATGCGCATGGCATAGGGGCCCGCGCCGAATACATTGACCTGTCCAACGCCTCCAATACGGGTAAGCGCATATTGCAGGTTAATGATGGCATAGTTGGAGAGGAAAAGCTGGTCGTAAGAGCCATTGGGAGAGTAGAGGTCGAGCAGCATGAAAGGCGCCGTTGTTCCCGGCTGAACGATTACACCTTGCTGAGTTACTTCGGAGGGCAGTTGCGAGGCGGCCTGGCCGCTCCGCATCTGCGCCAGGATCTGGTCGGTGTTGATATCGGTTCCCAGAGCAAAGTCAACGTACAGCGTCATGCCTCCGCCGGAACTCGCACTCAGGGAGTACATGTAGTTCATGCCGCTGACACCCGACATCTGCTGTTCGATCGGCGTTGCGACAGATTCGGCAATTGTCTGGGCATCGGCGCCAGGGTAGGTGGCTTTTACCTGGACCATCGGGTCGGCAATATTAGGGAACTGTGCCGTAGGTAGCTCGAGCACTGCGACCCCGCCAGCCAGCACCATCAAAATTGCGATGACTATCGCGACGATGGGGCGATTGATAAAGAATTTCGACATGGTCAGTTGCCCCCGAGCGCAGCCGGGGCCGGCATGTAAGGCTTAACGACGACCGGAATGCCTGCTTTCACCATCTCTGGCGGCGCAGCCGCCGCAAACATCTGTACCTTCTGGATGCCTTCCACCACGACCTTCTCGCCAGGCTTTAATCCCTCCGTGATGATCCAGTTCGTCCCTACTCGATCTCCCACCTTGACCGGTCGAATCACTGCCCTATTTTCGGCGTTGAGCACAATGACCTGGTATTGCGACTGCACTTCGATCACGGCTGGCTGCGGAATCAGCAGAGCATTCTGGGTCACGCCTGTTTCGATTCGAACTCTGCCAAAGCCGCCGGGGCGCAGGATGGCATCCTTGTTCGGGAACTCAGCAGCCATCTGGATGGTGCCTGTCTGGGAACCGATCTGGCGATTCACGAATATGATGTCACCCCTCTCCGGGTAGGTGTCTCCGTTTGCCTGGATAAACTCGATATTGTGCGGTACCGTTCGCCTATCCCCGGTGCGGATTGCCTGGTTAATCTTTACCGCGTTCGCGAGGTAGGCGCTCTCGTTGATGCTGAAATATGCCCAGATGGGATTGACCTGGGAGATTGTCGTCATCTTGGTGGACGTTCCCACCAGGTCGCCGATCTGAGAATTCGCTATGCCCGCGATCCCGTCGATGGGCGAATAGACCTTGGTCCATTCAAGATTCAGCTGCGCCTGCACCATCTGCGCTTTCGCGGCGTCCAATTGCGCCTGGTTCGCGGCCAGGGTCGACTGATCCGTGTCGAGCTGCTTTTTCGGGATCGCGTTCTGCGCAACCAGCGGTGTGTCGCGGGCAACGTTGTTCTCCGCCTCGCCGAGATTGGCCTGGGCCACGGCGACATTCGCCTTGTCCTGATCGAGCGCGGCCACGAAGGGTCGGGGATCTATCGTAAACAGAAGCTGGCCCTTTTTGACGAAGAAGCCGTTCTGATAATTCTGTGTCAGGAGGTAACCCTGTACTTTAGGGGTGATGTCAGCGTTGACCGGGCCGTTCAGCTGGGAGACCCATTCCACATATGTGGGGACGTCCTGCTGCTTCACCTCAGTAACAGTAACTTCAGGAGGGCCCGGTTTGGGAGCTTCTTCCTTTTTAAAGCAGGCGGTCAGCGTGGCTGTCAGGAATGCTCCGGCGATGACTATGCTGGTAAGCACACTCCGCGACAATGGTCTGTGTGGCTGGCGTTGCGTCGAGCCTGGTGTCGAACGTCCAGACGAGTAAAACTCCCGTAGAGTGCGCATGACTCCTCCCCCGCTGAAGTGTCCATGGAGAAGCATCTCCCCAAAAGCAAGAGCTATTCACAAACCGTAAAATTCAAAACGCTAACGGCGCCATCAATTATGGCTGCCTGATCTGTGTGGTGAAACTGGCTAAAGTGACAGTCTCGCCGCCACCGGATATTCGCCGCTCACGCCGGTCCGGTTCTTCTGAGTACGCGAGATTGCCGGAAAAACGTCGCGCAGTGACGATAGCCGGAAGCCGACGCAATTGCAAGAGTCTTGGCCATGCCTGGCCTAAGAGCCACGAAGGCATTGAGCGTTCCCCGTAACCGGCAATGAATCAGCGCAGGTAAAAAAACTCTTGCGTCGAGTCATCGCCGTGCACCACAGATGATTTGTTGCCACCTTAGCAGTACACTTGCTTGTCAAAAAATAATCGCAGGCGCGGAGTTGTCAGCCAGACGCATGCGATAGCTCATCTGAAACTCTTATGACGCCGCTTCTGCCCCCCATCCGACGTTCAAACCGATTGAAGTTATCCGTCAACCCGTTGGAAAGGATAGACCCATGACCGAAGAACCGCAGGATCATTCGCCACTCATATACGTTGAAGTCACCGAGCAAATGCGGCTGAACGAGGCTCGTGAGAAGGGTATTCCCTGGAAGAAATGGGGGCCATACCTCAGTGAACGCCAGTGGGGAACGGTTCGCGAAGATTACAGCGAGGATGGTAACGCGTGGGATTATTTCACCCACGATCAGTCGCGATCGCGTGCTTACCGCTGGGGTGAGGACAGCATGGCCGGCTACTCCGACGACAAGCAGTTGCTCTGCCTCGGCCTGGCGCTCTGGAACGGCAGGGACCCGATTCTGAAGGAGCGCATGTTCGGGCTCACGAACAGCGAATCCAATCACGGCGAAGATGTGAAGGAATATTACTTCTACGTCGACAGCACGCCCACGCACTCGTACATGAAGTACCTGTACAAATACCCGCAATCGGAATTTCCCTATCGCGACCTCGTCGAAACTAATAAGCGGCGCTCGCGCGAGGAGATGGAGTACGAACTCCTAGACACCGGCATCTTCGATGAGGACCACTACTTCGACGTATTTGTCGAGTATGCGAAGGGCGATCCGGAAGATACCCTGGTGCGCGTCACGGTTCACAATCGCGGTCCGGAGGATGCCCAACTTCATGTGCTCCCGACATTGTGGTTCCGCAATACATGGACCTGGGAGCATGATTCACCTAAACCTGCCATGGGCCAGATCGACGGAAACAAGATTCATGCCTCACATCATTCCCTTGGCGAATACACGCTGCAATGTGAGGGCGCGCCGGAGCTGCTCTTCACGGAGAATGAGTCGAACGCGGCCAAGCTGTGGGGGCAGCCGAATGCCTCGCCCTACGTCAAGGATGCGTTCCATCGCTACGTGATCTCCGGCGAACACGATGCGGTCAACCCGGCGAAGACGGGGACCAAGGCTGCAGCCCATTATGTGCTGAATGTTCCGGCGGGAGGCAGCGAGGTTGTTCGTCTGCGGCTGAACGCAAAGCATGACAGCAACGCCTTTGCCGATTTCGACCAGACCTTCGACAGCCGCCTCGCGGATGCCAACGAGTTCTACGACCGCATCACTCCGAAGAATCTGACTGAAGACGAGCGTCGCGTACACCGGCAGGCGCTCGCCGGAATGTTGTGGAGCAAGCAGTATTACTATTTCGATCTCGATCGATGGCTGACCGAGCACGACGCTCATCCGATGGTTGGATCCGGCAAAGGAGGCGCCCGTAACACTGACTGGTTCCACATGCTGAACAGCGATGTGATCTCCATGCCGGACAAGTGGGAGTATCCGTGGTACGCGGCGTGGGATCTGGCGTTTCACACGATTGCCCTTTCGCTGGTGGATTTCGATTTTGCCAAGGATCAGCTGCTACTCATGCTGCGGAATCTGTATGCGCACCCCAATGGGCAGATCCCGGCGTATGAATGGAACTTCGGCGATGTGAATCCACCCGTTCATGCTTGGGCGAGTTTGTTTCTCTTCAGAATGGAATCAGAACTGGGCCGCGCCGACCTGCGCTTCCTCGAACGCTCCTTCCAGGGCCTGATGCTGAACTTCAACTGGTGGGTCAACCGCAAGGACCCTCAGGGGCGCAACGTCTTTGCAGGCGGCTTCCTTGGGCTGGACAATATCGGCGTCTTCGATCGTAGCGCGCCGCTGCCGACCGGCGGGCATCTTGATCAGGCCGATGGCACCGCATGGATGGCCTTTTATTGCCAGTGCATGCTACAGATTGCGCTCATCTTGACGGACTACGACGCAATGTATGAGGAGATAGCCTACCGGTTCATCGAACACTTTATATGGATCGCCTATGCCATGGATCGCATCGGCGCAAACCATGACGAAATGTGGGATACAGCGGATGGGTTTTTCTACGATCTGCTCCATTTCCCGAACGGCAATGCCATGCGCCTGAAAATCCGCTCGATGGTGGGGCTATTGCCGCTATGCGCGTCGACCGTCCTCGAGCACGATACTCTCAGCAAACATCCACGGATACTCGAACTGGTCAATTTGTTCCGTAAGCGCCACCCGGAGGTGATTGAAAAGATCGCTTCAGCTGAAGATCTGTCGAAAGGCGGGTATTTGGGGCGCAGACTCCTGACGACTTGCAACCGGCCAAAACTGAAGAGCGTTCTGGCGTACATGCTCGACGAGAACGAGTTTCTCGGCCCCTATGGCATCCGTTCGCTGTCGAAATATCACCTCGAGCACCCCTTTGTGCTCAACCTCAGCGGACAGGAATACAAGGTTCAGTACCTTCCCGCGGAGTCAAACACCGGTATGTTCGGCGGCAATTCCAACTGGCGCGGACCGATATGGATGCCGGTGAATGCGCTGATCATTCGCGGATTGCTGCAGATGTTCCCCTTCTATGGCCCAGATTTCAAAGTCGAGTGCCCAACCGGGTCAGGGAACTACATGACGTTGTTTGAGGTGGCGAAGGAAATTCTCCGCCGCAACGCAAGCATCTTTCTGCGAGATGCTGACGGCAAGCGTCCCGTTTATGGCGGAACAAAGAAATTCCAGGAAGATCCGCACTGGCGCGATTACATCCTGTTCTATGAATATTTCCACGGCGACAACGGCGCAGGATTGGGAGCCAGCCACCAGACAGGGTGGACCGGACTCGCCGCTCGCGGTCTTGATCTCTTCGCGCGGATAACTCCCGAGGACGCGCTGCGCTCTCCCGGAGGCGTGCTGGGCGAGATGACTCGATGGCAGGTGGCAGGAGAATGAGTGCGTTGGGATGGCCCACATATCCGGTCTTGTACGAGATCAATACCTGGGTCTGGCTCTCTGATCTGAGCCGAAAATACGGGCAGACTCTCGACTTGTCTTCGGTGCCATCACAGGAGTGGGACGCTATCGCCGCGTACGGCTTCGATGCCGTGTGGTTGATGGGCGTCTGGGAACGAAGCCCCGCAAGCGTTGCGATAGCCAATCGAAACGAAGGCCTGCTTGAAGACTTCCGGCGGGCCCTTCCTGACTTCTCGCCCGCCGACAATGTGGGATCGCCGTATTCCGTGCGGCGCTACGCCGTCGACCCGCATCTCGGAGGCCCCGAAGCCCTTGCTGCCGCCCGTCGCGAGCTATCGAAGCGCAGCATGAAACTGCTCCTGGATTTCGTGCCCAACCACGTAGCGCCCGATCATCCCTGGGTCGGCAAGCACCCCGAGTATTTCATCTGTGGGGGTCGCGACGACCTGGCAAATGACCCCTCTACTTTCATTGAGGTTGCGGGAACCGTCTGCGCCTGCGGCCGAGATCCCTTCTTCCCTGCATGGCCTGACGTCCTGCAATTGAATGCCTTTGCCCCCGGCCTTCGGAAAGCTGTAGTCGGAACCGTCTCAACCATTGCGGAGCAATGCGATGGCGTGCGCTGCGACATGGCGATGCTTCTACTGAACGCCATCTTCGAGCGCACGTGGGGAGCGCGCGTCGGCCGGCCGCCTGCAACCGAATACTGGGTCGATCTGATCTCCGTGGTTAAGAGTAGTCATCCCGGCTTCCTCTTTATCGCGGAGGCTTATTGGGACCTCGAATGGGAGCTCCAGCAGCAGGGCTTCGATTTCTGCTACGACAAGAAGCTCTACGACCGGCTGGAGCAGAGCAACGCGGAGAGTATCCGTCTCCATCTCTCCGCCGACCCTTCTTACCAGAACAAGCTGCTTCTCTTCATCGAGAATCACGACGAGCCGCGAGCTGCCGCTACCTTCTCACCCGAAAAGCAGCGCGCCGCTGCCCTGACCATCGCCACTCTGCCCGGCGCAAGGCTCTTCCACGAAGGGCAATTTGAGGGGCGCAAGGTAAGGCCGCCCGTATTTCTGGGCAGGCGTCCCGACGAGCCGTTGGATCAAGACCTGCACCGGTTCTATGGAAAGCTTATGGCGGCCATCGACCATCCCGTTTTTCACGAAGGACAGTGGAGCCTGTGCGGGCGCACCGGCTGGCCGGATAACACAAGCTTTCAGAATCTGATCGCGTGGACCTGGTTGAAGGACGATGAGCGCTACCTTATCGCCGTGAATTTCAGCGACAGTGCATTGCAGGCACGGATTCAGATCCCCCTCTCCGAAACCGGCGCAGATGGCGCCACATGGCAACTGACTGACCAGATTTCAGGCGTAGTCTACGAGCGCAACGGCAATGAAATGATCTCACCCGGTCTTTACGTCGAACTCGACCCCTGGCACTTCAACCTCTTCCGGCTGCGCGCATGAAATAAGCGAAGCCTTCCATGCAGCGCTCAGAAGGAAGCAGTTCCCTTCCAGGAATTTCCCGCGTTCTTTGCGATTTATCAATTGGCGAGATATCCACACAGAGCCAATAATGACCTGTACTTCTCGACGGGGATATCCGGATGCAAGGGCGCCTGCTTCGCCGCTTTCTTTTGATCGCTGGATTGTTGTGCTTCATCGTGCTTTCAGGCATGGTTGGTTTTGTAGCGATCGACCGGTATTCGTGGTTCGACGCCTTCTACATGACCATTACGACCATCACCACGGTCGGTTATCAGGAGGTGCATCCACTCAGCCGTGCCGGACGCATCTTCAATTCCTTTCTGATTTTCTTTGGTGTCAGCGCAATGTTCCTGGCAGTAGGCGCGATGACTCAGACAATCATTGAACTCGAGTTACAGGACCGTTATGGCAAACGCAGGACCAGGCGCATGATTAATCATCTGCACGACCATTTCATCGTTTGCGGCTTCGGCCGTGTAGGCCGGAACGCCTCATATGAATTTCAACGGGCCAAGGTTCCCTTCCTGATCCTTGACCGCAACGAGCAGCGTGTTGCCAATGCGCTGAGTGCCGGCATGCTCGCAGTAGCCGCCGATGCTACGCGTGACGACAGCCTTCGCGAGGCCGGAGTGCTCAGGGCGAAGGGGCTGATTGCCGCCTTGCCCTCCGACGCCGAAAATCTCTTCATTATTCTTTCCGCGAAGACACTGAATCCGGGACTCACCATCGCGACCCGGGTGTCAGAAGAAGAAGCCGGAGAAAAACTGCGCCGTGCTGGCGCCGATACTGTTTTCACGCCTTACACAATGGCGGGGCGGCAACTCGCCGACGCACTGCTGCGGCCGCATGTGGTCGAGTTTCTGGACTTCACAAGAAATAACCTAGGGCCGAAGGTGACGATGGAGCAGCTCTGCGTTGCCCCCAAATCCCCCTTTCCCGGCACGACACTTGGACATCTCCTGGAGCCGCGCAACTCCGATGTAATTGTGCTCGCCATTCGCAGACAGGCAGGCGAAACCGTCTTCAATCCTCCGCCCGACTTCGAGATCAGAACCGGCGATTTTCTCATCGTCATAGGCGAGCAGCCGGGCTTACAGAGGCTCGAAGAGATTCTTACCCGCTGATTGCTGCTAATGATTCACAAGATTTAGAAAGCTATTGGCTGGGCATTTCTCTCGCCTGTGATAGCATCCGTGACAATATTTCTTTGAGTAACACTTCCCTTACATCTGCATTACGGCTGTACCTCAGGAGGCATCACTATGGAATCTTCTCCTCTCGTTGTCGGCCGCCAACGGCTCACTTCCCTTACCTCCCGTATCACGGCCCTGCTTCTCCTCGCCACAATCGGCGCGCTAGCTGCGCCTGCGAAAAACGGTAAACCGCAAAAGACCCGTGCCCCCCACAAGACCCCGGCCCTCACGCAGCCTCTCAAAAATCGCGTACCGGGACTGCCTTTCGATCGCGTGGTAAGGCCCGGTCTGCAGCGCGAACTGGCGAAGGTTCGTCCCACGTTCAGGAAAAGGACGCCCCTCGCGATATCCGGCAGAACCTCATCGCTTCCGAACTTTGGCGGCTTTCTTGCCGCGCCCAGGTATCTGGCCTTTGACGTCCCCGATCAGGACAATTCCCCGCTCTCGGTCTTTGCCAGTGGCGACTTTAACAAGGACGGCAAACCGGACCTGGTCACCGTACAGGCATCCGGCACAGTAAATGCCATCTTGAACCAGGGCGGCGGCGCCTTCGGCAGCCCCGTCTCCACCTTGACCGACAACAACAATGTAGGTGGCGCGGTCCAGGCCCTCACTGCCGACATGAACAAGGACGGCAACGACGACCTTGTGCTGCTGGATTCGATCAACAACACGGTCGACGTGCTTCTTAGCAACGGAGACGGCACCTTTGGTACACCACAGTTCTTCAACGTGGGCAGCAACTACGTTGCCTCCATGACTGTGGGAGACGTAAATGGAGACGGATACCCCGATCTGGTCGTGGTCAGCAGCAACCTGAGCTTTGATGACAGCGGCACCACGACGACCATCGAGTTGGACACGCTGCTGAACGATGGGCACGGCGGACTTCTCGCGCCCACCGGCCCCCTGCAGCAAATTTTCACGCTGACCGACGAATATGACACCCTCTACGGCCGCTCGATTGCATTGGCAGACGTGAACGGCGACGGCATTCTGGATGCAACGATCGAAACGCGGCACTGGCTTGACAATCCCACGGCTACCGAGGACTCCGAGCACGTTATTATGACCCTCCCCGGCACTGGCGGCGGTGCCTTCGCTCAGCCAAACAGCGGAACCAACGTGGTCATTCCATCTGAGTCAACATTCAACATCGGCTATCCGCTGGTGGCAAACCTGAACCTCGTCGATCTCAACCATGACGGCATCCTGGACCTCGTCTTCTCTTATCAGGACTACTTCATCTGGGCTGTATTGGGGAACGGCGACGGCACCTATCAGTCCTACTACAACGTCGGCGTCTCCCACGCCTATCCCACCGACCTGATGACTGCTGACATCAACGGTGATGGATTCCCCGAGCTGATCGACGCTGAGCCCGGCTATGTCGGCGTTTATACGAATCGCGGCGACGGCACTTTCAACACTTCGACCATTCCCTGGTACGGCTCCAGTCTGGGTCAATTTTCCGTGCTCGCTATCGCGGACTTCACCGGCGACGGCACTCCGGATGCAGCCCTGATGAACTCTGTTGACGGCTCCGTCACAATCTTCGCCGGAGTCTCTACCGGCTCGCCATCATTCCACGCTGGCAATTTGATTAACCCGCAGATGGGCTACGTGAGCGACGTTACTGGCCAAACCGTACTCGACACGAATGGCGATGGCAACGATGACGTGGTGCTCTATAACCACGGAGCCAACGTGGATTCTCCCGGCCTCGTCACCGCGCTCGGCGATGGCAAAGGAGATTTCCTCTACAAGAACGCGCTGCCCGGCTATCAGCCAACGATCGACGACTTCATCGATCAAGGCAAGGGCGACTTCAACGGCGATGGATGGGACGACCTGGTGTTGCATACCGATCAGGGCGTCTCTCTGCTCCTCTCCAACGGCGACGGCTCGTTCACGCAAAAACCCATCTCGTTGCCTTCGTTCAGCTGCATTACAGGCAAGAGCGCCATTGGAGACGTGAACGGCGATGGCAAGCTCGATCTCATCGTGGCCTATGGAGGCGATCAGGCTAATCCCGGCTGCAACGCGGGAACCACACCCTCGGGCGTTTTCGTTTTGCTGGGCAACGGCGATGGCACATTCCAGGCGCCGACCTATGTTGCGGTTGGTGAAGAAGTCTATGAGCCTCTGCTACTGGATACCAACAACGACGGCAAGCTCGACCTGGTCATCTCCGACTTGCCCTTCAATCTGCTGGATCTGGGCATCTCGGCCAGCTTCAACACCTTTCTGCTTCAAGGGAATGGCGATGGCACCTTCAAGGCGCCGACGACCCTGGTTGCGAACAACATCAACGCCCACACCATGGCAGGCGACGTAAACGGCGATGGCAAGACCGACCTCGTCGTCCTTACCGAGGGCACTGCCGATGCATTCGGCGACTACGACCCGACCGCAGCCGGCGTGCTGACGCTGCTGGCAAACGGGGACGGCACTTACACCACCCAGCCGCTGTTCCTTGCCGGCTTCTTCTCCGCCGATGGCGTCCTTGCGGATATCAACGGTGACGGCAAGCTTGACCTGTTGCTGAGCGAGTTCATCTCGTATGACTTTACCGACTCCGTGACCGGAGGGGTGGCCGCGCTGGGCAATGGAGATGGCACCTTCGCCGCGGTCAGCAACTTCGAAGGCGGCGACAGCAGCTCGATCATCCTGCAGGGCGACTTCTTCAAGGATGCCGCGCCCGACGCCGTGTATGTCAGCGGTTTGAGCGGCAGCAGCCTGATCCTGAACCAGGGTGGCACTACCGTCTCGCTCACAGCCGATCCCACATCCATCCAGCTGGGCCAGCCCGTGAGCATCACCGCGAGCGTCAAGGCCACGATGTCTGGACGTCCGCAGCCCACGGGCACCGTCACTCTTATGGAGGGCACAACCAACCTGGGCTCTGGAACGCTGTCTGGCGGCAGCACAACCGTCACCGTGAACGGCCTGGCAGTCGGCGCCCAGACCGTCACTGCCGTCTATAGCGGCGACAGCAACTTCAACGAAAACTCAACTGCCTCGGTGCCGGTCCAGGTTCTGCCGACGCCGGCGGTAACCCTGACGGCCAGCGCGTCGAGCCTGAATTTGACACGCGGACAAACCGGCACCCTCACCTTCACTGCTGTCGCAAACGCGTCGTTCTCGGGCAACGTCAGCTTCGCGGTAAGCGGAGCGCCCTCCGGAATGAGCGTCTCCTTCACGCCGAGCCAGCTTCCCCTCACTCCGGGACAGACTGCCACCGCGGTTCTCGTGGTCAGCACGACCTCTCCCAGCAGCGAGTTGCATTGGCCGCTTGCAGCAGGAGGCGGCGTAAGCCTCGCGGGACTCTTTCTGCTTGTGATTCCGGGCCGTCTGCGCCGGAAGATGTCCTCCATCGCGATGATCTTGCTCAGCGCGATGGCACTCACCGGAGTTTTGGGGCTGACAGGATGCGGCGGCAGCAGCGTAAAGACTGCGCCAAAGGGTACAACCACACTCACCATCACCGCCACACCGCAGGGGCTGTCTGCACAGACAGTCACCGTGACCGTAACGGTACAGTAGAAAACGAGAGGGCGCATCTAAAGCAGAGGCGCCCCTTACTTCCGAAATCAAGTGGGTCAAGGATTCGGCAGACGCAGCGGCTCGGTCGCCAGTCTGGGATCGAAGGGTTGGCCTGTCCCCAGCTTCATGGTTGGCTGGGTGGGAGTGGGGGCACAGTCTCCCTGCTTGGGTATCGGGTCATACGCACAGTTTCCTGGCTCAGCGCCGCCCCCGAAGGTGACGCCGTTAAAATATGGATCTGAAAACGTAGTCGGGGCGGGAATGGGCTGCTGTACTGCTGCAAAATTTCCGGGCATTGTGATCCGGAAGCCATAGCAGCCGGCAACCGGGCAATCGAGTTCTTTGGTTGCCAGAGCGCATACCCTGTCGTCAATGCAGCCGCCGGCTTTATTGCAGCCGCATGTGCTGGTCGAGGAGTTCCAGGTGCAATACGTGGTTGGCTGGCAAAAGGCTCCGCGGTTCTTGACCTCCAGGTCTTCCTGTTGAGATAAGTCGATGTTTATTGTCAGGACCCCGGTCGTTTCGTTGTACCCGCCAAATGTAGCCCAGGATCCGGTTTGCGATGTATCGAATATGAAGCTGTTATCCGGTATAGGCATCCGGCCGGTCTGAATGACTCCCTGCGCCTCAGCCTGTGTTAGCCCTTTTCCAATGTACATGCTGTAGGTCTGCTTGGCGGAGTTCCCGGCAAAGAGAAAGAAGAAGTCGTACTTCTGGTTCGCCAGGAAGACATTCACCTGCCTGCCGCCATTGTTCGGATTTTGGACGCTCAGCGGAACAGACGTGTCGATGTAGTAATTGCCATGGTTAAGAGTAAGCACGCTGCGCTGCGCGCTTACCTGCCCCATCATGCGAATCGACGAGCTCGTGCCAGAGGGCTCCTGCTTCGTAATGTTTAGCCGATAGAGCGGGACACCGTAACAAAGGGGGTTTGTGCACCCAGCTTCGCTCGTCCAATAATCTATGTCGTTTTGTCTGCAGGTCGCATTGTTCAAAGCGCATTCGGCGACAACTGCGGTCGTGAAGTACTCGTAGGGACTGGTATCCGCCGTAGCCCCTTTCTGGCAAGCCGTTGGCGCTGATGACGGCTGGCCACTGGCACATTCATCTGTGACCAGGGGCGCATTGTAGAAGGCATCTTTGGTCACGGAAATCGTAGGTCCAGTAGCTGGCTCGCCCTCCGGAGGGTTAGCATCGTTAGCGGTAAGGCCGGTGAGGCTACCATCGTTATCGGTTAACTCGGTCTGGCGGTCGATGTCCGTAAAGCTGTCGCTGAACATCCCGGGGTTCCAGGTGCAATAGACGTTCTTGATGGCCGTGGTGTTTTCCATGAACGAGTTGGGAAGATATTGCGGCTGGATGACAAAGTGCCGGATATCCACATTGCTGAAGACCAAATGATCTGAATTGAAAGCCGGCGGATAATAGAAGCCGTTGGGCTGCTTCCAGGCGATCGCGGCATTGGGCAGAAAGCAGTTATTGGAAAGTTGTTTGGTCTGCGGGTACTGCATCACGCCGATGGTGTTGGCGTTGAAGTAGTTCAGGCCATCGCAATTGCCTTGAACATCTGGGCCACCATTGTTCGCCCTGCACTGTCCGAGCGTGCCTACATTGGTCACCGTCACATCCGCATAGATGTTGTTGAACTGGCTGGACGGTCCATCGTAGATATTGAAAAGACGCTGGTTTGTCGCAAAATTAGAGCCGACGAACACAATGCCATCTGCGAGGGACACGCAACCGGACGGATTGTACGGGCAAATAATGCCCTTCGGAGTAAATGGACCTGCATTCGAAGCAAATGGGTTTGCCGGAAATCCGTCGCTTCCATTTGGCTGTGTATTGCCTACCAGAATGCTGTTCTTAAGCACAGCCCAATAGCCCTGAGCAGCGTCTGATCGGGTGTAGCCTCCACCGCTGATGAAAGTTACGCCGCCGTTTTGTATGTCGGTAATGGCTGAATTCTCCAGCAGGAACCACCATCCGCGCAGCCAGACCGATGAAAAATTCGTAGGCGCCCAATTGAATGAAGTCGTGAAGTGGTCGATCACAAAGGGTACGCAAGCCGTCAGACCGGGACCACGGCCAGTGCAGGGTGGGGCAAGGCTGCAATCACTCTGGTTATTCATATTACAAATGGTTGTCTTCTCCCTTTGCCCAGATCCTTCCAGGGGATACGCATTCGTCGCTATGGGGTTGGGGTTAACAACCGAGACCAGGCGAGTTTCGGTCGAAGTGCCTTTCCCGAAATAAACGCCGACGCAAGAGTTGGTCTGTCCCACGGTCACAATCGCCGCCATGGCGGCGCTGCATGAGTTGCCCTTGAAGGTCAGCAGAGGCACCGCCCCATACAGCCCGGGACTTTTCTGCATGCTGGCATAGGAATTCCACGATTCATACTGAGACGGGCCGCTGACGCCCATCGGTGGCATCCAGTAACATGCGCCGCACGCGCCAGCGCCCACTGCTACGTTGTATTCGAAGTCGTTCCAGGTATTTGTGATCCAGAACGTAGTCGGGGTAATAACATCGGTGTTATAGGGAGGGCGATCGGGGATTTGGCCTCCCGCCGCGACCGGCGGATAATCGGGGGAAGGAAATAACATATTCATCTGGTCGACAGAGACGTCCAGGATCCCAGGCACCATGCGGGGATTCGTCGCTTCATCGGCCAGCGCCCCGCGCACGGATATTCCGACATTTGAATAGAGCCGGTTGTTGATCTCGGTGGCATCTTCGAGATAGTAGCCGTGACCGATCGACTTATAGCCGACATTGCGCGCCAGAGTAATGCCCTGCGTCGCATGGACGGTAACAAACCGTGTCATGGAGTCGACAATGGATGAATCGGCGAGATAGGTACCAAGGAAAGGGGGCGTCTGCGTCAGGTCCGGCTGCGGAACGCTGCGAGCCATGTGGAAGTGCACAGGATAACGTCCCAGGGCTCCGCCCTGCCCCAGTTGATAAAACTCCACGCCCTGGACCCGATAACTGGCGAAACCGTCGCGCACGACGGTGTGCCCGCCATAGTAGTTATCCGCGGTCTGGGGGAAATGGTCGACTGTGCGGGACGTCTGGGGGTCGGGGCCCTCCGAAGCGATCCGAATGCTCCTGCTGAGAAGGGCAACGATGGCGCGCGTCTCGATATGGCTGGCGAGTCCGGAAGGCAGGTTGGTGTCCGGCACAGGACCAACGCCGGGGTTGGCGGCCACAATCCCGCTGTAATCGTAGGCCACCCCCCAATGAGGGTATTGGATTGTGTTCATGGGCGCCGGTTGCGAGGTGTCGACGTCAATATACGTGCCGTTCGCGTCCGAACCAGTATCCTTAATCACAAACTCCTCAGTATGGCCGGGGAGATAATCGGTGCTCGTAACAACGATGTGATCTCCCTTACCCCACGTCGGCACGTCGCGGTCGATATAAATAGGAGCCACAGTCTTGTTGCCGGCCAGAGTCATGGTCAGATGTGCCCAGCTTGTGCCGGAATCCGCCGGACTGGTTTCGATCGTCCCCATCCGAATGCCCTTGGCGCCGCGCAGAATGAGGTTTCCGCCCGCCGAAACGGCGAGCACCTTGCGGCCGAAATATGCTCCCGCGATATCGCCCGTGTCAAAGACTTCGTACTGATAAAAGCAATCGTTGTTTGGAAGCGGAAAGCCCACTGTCGAACCCGGAACACAAGTCGGGGAGGGCATGTGCATCGGTACATTCGGATTCGATATCCAGGCGGCGTGTGGAACCCCGCACTCGTTGTTGCCTTCGCCGGCGTCGTTCTTGCTCAGGCAGGTAATGCTGGGAATGCCGTCCGTCTTTGTTCCCCACAGCCAAATGGTCAATGGTCCGTTGAGCGGTGATGTCGCGCCCGCCTCCAGCGTGCTGTTCATCTCCACGAGGATAGAGTGCGCGTGAAAATCAATTTGCTTGTCGTCGAAGGTCAGGGTCCCGCCATTGTAGACATTCACATTGCGATAGACATAGCTGCCTGCCACTCCGCCGGACATGCCACTCCCATCCACGGTGCACGTGATGCCGTTAATGCGAAGATCGGTATCCTTGGTCCCGGCGGGAAGGATATGGTTAGGATTTGGATTGGGCATAACTCCATTGCCGTTACAGTCCTCGCCTATTCCCAGTTCCAGTAGCCTTGCCGGGACGGGTTCCCGGCGCGGTAAGCGAGTGATCTCCTGGCCGGACATCCGACCACAGGCCACGAGAAGAACCAGAGTCGCAAGAAAGATTCCGCAGCGTTTCTGAGCAACGCAGGGAGCCGTCCCGCGCCATGGATGGATTTCTTTCGAAACGAAAGCGTCGAGGCCAGAGAAACCAACCGGCGTAATAGAGAGCATGATGAGGCACATCTCCTTTGAGATCAGAACGGGGTAGAGTCTGTACGACAACGACGCCCTTCGGCATGTTGGCCCGATGGAATTTTGTGAGTGTTCTGAAGGAAAGGTGCGTCTTGGGCGCGAGTATAGAGCAGGCTTCCTTGAGGGTCAATCTCTCGACGATGAATCCGTCGCGAAAAAACTGCTTCCTTTTCTGCCGCAGTAGATTATGGGTGGCCAGCTAACTCTCGAGTGTCACTCCGGTACTGCGCTTTCGCCAGTCGTCGATCGCATTCCGAATCGCGGCCGGGGCGAGGTTGCTGCACCGCATCTTGTATTCAGGAATCCCACCCAATGCTTCGGCCACGGCCTGTTCGCTGATCCGGTATGCCTCGTCCACTGATTTGCCCAGCGCCATTTCCGTAGCCATCGATGAACAGGCAATGGCTACGGCGCATCCCATGCACTTGAACTTCACTTCCTGAATAACTTCGTTCTCGATGCGCAGAGTAATCAGCACCGTGTCGCTATCGAGCGCGCTCTTCACGATTGCCTTACCGGAAGGCTCAGTCACGCTCCCCACGTTTCGCGGATTCGCGTAGTGGTCGCGGATCTGCTCGCTATACAAGGCGCATCCTCATGTTTGAAGCGTCGGGCTGCAAAAGCATATCCTCAGTTTTATATGCTGCCTGATCTGTATCGCAAAGCGGCCGAACTTGCATCTCAGGGCGAATCCTTTGCTGTTGCCACCGTGGTTCGAGTCGAGGGCTCCGCGTCGGCCCGGCGCGGCTCCAAAGCTATTATCGATCCGCTGGGCAGGCTCCTGGTGGGATGGGTGGGCGGAGGCTGCGCGGAAAGCGCCGTGAGAAGCGAGGCCCTGAAATGCCTCGAAACCGAGAATCCCCGCCTTATCACCGTGGATATGAGCGATGAGCAGCTGGGTATAGGCATGCCTTGCGGAGGAAGCATGGACATTTTCATAGAACCTGTTCTGCCTCAACCTGAACTTCTCATCGTCGGCCATGGCCGGATCGCCGAAACACTCAGCGTGCTGGGACACCTGATGGGCTTCAAGATCACCGTCAATGATCCATCTGCCGAACGCGCAGCCTTCCCGCATGCGGAAAAGATCGTCACCGAGGACTTCGATCTCACCGAAACTCCCATCGGACCAAAGTCCTTCGTCGTGATTGCCACCCAGCACAAGCGGGATCATCTCTGGCTACAAAAGGCGCTCGAAGGCAATGCGGTTTACGTCGCGCTCATCGCCAGCCGCCACCGGGCCAGGCTGGTGATCGAGTATCTACGCGAGGGTGGACTTTCGGAGGAGAAAATCGCAACGGTGTGGGCGCCCGCCGGCCTCGATCTGGGCGCATCGACTCCCGAGGAGATTGCGCTGAGCGTCGTGAGTCAGATGGTGGCGCTTCGCCGTGGCGGCACTGTCAGCCCGATCCATTTCAAGGAAGCCGACTTGTCCAACCATGCCCTGATCGGAGACACCATCATTCGCCAGTGCGAAATCGACGACATACCCTGACTCAAGATTCGGGCGATCTCCCGATGGAAATTTCAGAGACCCCTTCGGCTCACTCGGCCCGTAGCCTACGCGTCCTCGCTTCCCGGATGACCGCCTGGATAAGCGATGTTTCAGCATCTTCTCATTGACCAAGGCCTCGCAGCCGCTCATAGTCGTCCTTGCTGTCGATGTCGAGCAGAATTCCCACATCATCCACTTCCACCTTGACGATTCCGTCTGAGTAATTCCCGAAAATCGCCCGGCATCCGGTATCTCCCTCAAGCGCCATGACCTCCGTGAACACAGAACGGTCTAGAACCACCGGGTTGCCGCGAAAGCCCCGATATACGGGAATCACGATCTGGCCATTGGTGCTGCGGTATTGATCGATGATCCGATCCAAGGTATCCGGACGAATGAAGGGCTGGTCCGCCAGAACAACCAGAGCCGCGCGTGCCTGCGGATCAAGAGCGGAAAGCCCCACCCGCAGCGAGCTCGACATCCCTTGCTCGTAAGCCTCATTAACCATGACCTTGAGACCTTCAGTCACATGGCGAGGAAGCTTCTCCCTGATCATCTGCGCCGAAGATCCAAGAACAAGAACGATTTCACTTACTCTGGCTCCGCGAACATTGTCGAGCGTTTGCGCCAGCACGGTGCTCTCTCCCAGGGACAACAGTTGCTTTGCTTCGCCCATGCGCGTGGAGCGGCCGGCAGCTAAAACGACGGCTCCCACTCGGGAATTCTCGCTCGCGGTCAATTCAGGCTCTTCCAAACTACTCACTTCCTGAGCTTACTTCCTGAGCTTACCGCCGCGCTGCCTGGTCCTTTGTTAGTGAGTTCCTTACACATGCGACTGCTAGAACGGTCGGCCTTCAGCAGGAACTGGCGGAGCAACGACAATACGGTCAAGATCAGGCGCGTATCCAGTTGGGTTGCCGATACTGATCGTGTTGGTCCCTGCGTGCAGTTGCACAAGCAGAACAACCGGCACTGGATCGTTGAAGGTGCTACCGTTCAGATCAAGCTCCGTGGCTGCGCCTCCGTTGACGCTGATGAAGTAAGAGCGCGGTCCGCTGGTCTGGTAGTCGATCTCCAGTTGATAGGTGGCGTTCGCCGGAACGATGACATCCGAGAAGGTCACCGAGTTCGCAGCGCCTCCGCCGATGTTGCCGGCCTTCCCCAATCCCGACGAATAGTTACTGAACCCCCCGGTGACGGTGCCGCTCAACGTGGCCACCTCCGCCTCATAAGTCGCTGAAGTAGGAGGCGGGAAATCTCCGTTGCCGCTGATGATGATGCGATCGAGATCGGGCGGATAGCTTACCGGGCTTCCGAACGCGATCATGTTCACACCTTTTTCCAGATGGACCGGCACGGTTGTACTGGCAGGAAGGAAAAAGCTTCCACCGCCGCAGTTCAGCGTCTGGAAGGCCCCGCCATTCACGCTGTAAAGATAAGAACGAAGGCCTTGCGTCATCGAGTCCACCTGCATCAGGTACTCGCCGGCCCTGGATACGTAGACGTTATTGAAGGTGACCCTGTTCTGCGCGCCGAGACCCAAGCCTCCCACCTTTTCCCCTCCGGAGCAAGCGGGGCAGCTTGCAATCACCGCGGAGCCGCCAAGGATGGCAGATTCGGCCTCGTAACTAGTGGATGGCGATGGCAGAGGGCGTCCGAAACCAGTAACTTGCAAGAGCCGCGAGCCGTGGGCCTGCAGGACAGTCGAGAAGCCACCGACCGAGGGACCCAGATTGCGATGCGACCAAAGATCGCGAACCTGCAGCGCATTCGCGAAACCCAGCAGACTCCAGGGAATCCGTGCAGTTGTAACTGTGGCGTTCATATTAAAGATGCCCACGTAGTAGTTGCCATTGCCAACATCGCTCACCCATACCTCAATGTCACCGTCCAGCACCTGGGTCGCAGGCTTGCCCGTCTGGTCTACGGCGAGTACTTCATCATTGGTGGCAAGCTGCTTGCCGAAGCTGTCTATGGTGGTGAGATCTCCGCCGAGATAGATCGGAGCATTCGCGAGCGCCCACAATGACAGGGCCGACCGCTTTTCCTCATTGCTGAGACCGTCGAGAGCGCCGTCCCCAATGTCCAGAGAGTCCATGTCATTCCAACCCAGTTGCGGACCGGAGGCGTTTTCCCAGCCCGGCAGGTCGCGGAAGCGCTCATAAATGCGCGGCCAGTCAGTGAGTGTAGCGCAGCCGCCTTCGCACTCCACGTCCTGGTCGATGCGCCGTGCATTCGCGTACTCTTGCCACACGCTGAGGTAGTCCTGATCCAGAGCCCAGGAAATCGTCAGCCAGATCGGGCGTCCGCTGACGGCGATAGCCTTCGACCAGGCCTCCACGTCAGATCGATTGTCGATGGAAAGATCATAGCTGTCGGAGCCCGGCGTGACTCCATCGAGCTTGATGAAATCGATGCCCCATGACGCGAAGAGCGCGACCACGGAATTCATGTATTCCTGGGCGCCCGGCTTGGTGAAGTCGATCTTGTAATGATAAGGCGAGGTCCCAGGTGCACCGAAGGCATTGCCTGCGGTATAGGGCAGAACCAGAATGTCCTGGATGTGATAAGGCGTACCAAGAATAGGAGAATTGGCCACGACAGCCGGATACTCAACCCCCGGGATCCAGTAGATGCCGGCCTTTTGACCATTCTGGTGAATGTGGTCGACGAGCGCCTTGATATCCGGGAACGTGGAGGTATTCGGAATGGGCCGTCCGTTTGCGTCAAAGCTTCCCTGCCAGCCCGAATCGATATTGATGTACTGGAAGCCGTGCGCCTGCAGTCCAGAAGACGCCAGCGCGTCAGACTCGGCAGCAACGTTGGTCTGAGTGAGAAAACCCGAGTTGATAGTTTGTTCGCTGAAAGTGCTCCAGCCGAGGTAGGGCCGCCGACCGGCTCCATTCACCTGCGCCGAAGCCGATACGAAGGCGAGCAGGGAGATGGCCAAGGCGCAGGAAGGCAAGCTGAAGCGTTTCCGAAAGCAGATCGACGGCATTGTGTGGTTAGGGAGTAAATCTGGATTGTTGCAGGAGATCGTGCGGATGATCATAGTTGGGGCCTCCATGACCGTTGCGAGTGAGTCAAGATCCAGCTTTCCGGTAACGTTCACGCAATAGTAGAAACGGGAACACTTTAGAACCGCCCTTTATGGGTTGTCAAGCAGAACCTAAATGAAATTTCGCACGGGGTTGGGCATATGCGCTGGCTTTTGTGGTGCCCTTGCCGCAAAAGAAAGCAGTTGCCAATTTGCATGCGTGTACGATAACGTAAACGACGATTACTTTGTTGCTGCTGCCTATGTCCAGCCAAACCATAAATTCACGCGAAAGAGGAACGTCGGTGCTTCAGTTGCCCGCTGCGCCTGGCAGCGAGACCGGCGCGGTAAAGGCATGGCAGGAACCGGTGGTCCTGAAAACCTATTTGCCGGCAGAGCCCGACCCTAATCCCCTTTTCCTGGAAAAGCGCGTCTATCAAGGCAGCAGCGGTAAGGTGTATCCACTGCCTGTGATTGACCGCGTTGCGACCTGCCCGTGCGAGCATGCCTGGCAGGCTGTACATCTCGAAAACGAATACCTGCGCCTGATGATCATGCCGGAGATCGGCGGTCGCATCCATGCCGGATACGACAAGATCAACGGCTACGACTTCTTTTATCGCCAGAACGTGATCAAGCCCGCGCTCGTCGGTCTCGCCGGCCCCTGGATCTCTGGCGGAGTCGAGTTCAACTGGCCGCAGCATCATCGTCCGGCGACGTTTCTGCCGGTCGAAGTCGCAATCGAGCGCGATAAGGACGGGTCGGTCACCGCATGGTGCAGCGATCACGATCCCATGTCACGCATGAAGGGCATGCATGGCGTCTGCCTGCGGCCAGGATGCGCATATCTCGAACTGAAGGTTCGACTCTATAACCGCACGTGGGACACGCAGACTTTCCTTTGGTGGGCCAACCTTGCTACGCGCGTTCACGATCACTATCAATCCTTTTTTCCCCGGGATGTGCGCTATGTCGCCGATCATGCAAAGCGCGCGATAACAGAATTCCCTGAGAGCCTTGGCGTGTATTACGGCATTCCCTATGGCGAGCGGGCGTTGCACGGCGTGCCGGCCGACGAGATACCGAGCAATTTTGTTCCCGACGGTTCCTATCCTGCAAACGACCTGCGCTGGTACGCCAACATCCCGGTTCCGACTAGCTACATGATCGCTGACTCGCGGGAAGATTTCTTCGGTGGCTACGATCATGCGGCACGCGCGGGCGTGGTGCACGTAGCCAATCACCACATTGCCCCGGGCAAGAAGCAATGGACCTGGGGCAATCACGAGTTCGGTTACGCGTGGGATCGCAGCCTCACCGATGCTGATGGACCTTATATCGAGTTGATGGCCGGCGTTTATACGGACAATCAGCCTGACTTCTCCTTTCTGGCCCCGGGAGAAACGAAGAGCTTCAGCCAGTTCTGGTATCCGATTCGCGAGACGGGTATTCCGGACACTGCTAATCTGCACGCTGCTCTGCACGTGACACACGAAGGTGAGAAAGCTCAAGTGCATCTGACGGTAACACACGAGATCACAGATGCTACCTTGCGGCTGACTTCAGCCGACCTGAAACTGAGCACATGGACCGGCATATTGCGACCGGAGGGTCCCGCGCATATCAGCCTGGAGCTTCCGAGCAATGTGGACGCATGGGTGCTTGAGCTCAAATCTGGAGACGAGGTGCTCCTGCGCTATGCCCCTTCCGAGATTTCACCTGCGCCAGCGCCGCTGCAAGCTACCGAGCCCCGTGTGCCCGAAGAAATTGCAACAACAGATGAGCTTTATTTGACCGGGCTTCATCTCGAGCAATATCGTCACGCTACTCGTGCGCCGGAACCATATTGGCGCGAAGCGCTGCGGCGCGACCCCTCTGACAGCCGCGCCAACAACGCTCTGGGGTTGACACACCTGCGTCGTGGTGAATTTGCGTTGGCTGAGAGTTGCTTTCGCAAGGCTATTGCGCGGCTGACTGTGCGCAATCCGAATCCTTATGACAGCGAGCCTTACTACAACCTCGGCATGGTACTGTCATTCCAGAGTCGCAGCAATGAAGCCTATGATGCCTTCTACAAGGCAACGTGGTCCGCGCCATGGCGCGGGCCCGGTTATCACCGCTTGGCTGAGATCGATATACGGAATGGACGCCTCGCGGCAGCGATAGAACATCTCGATCGCTCTTTGCGCGCCGATGCCGACAATCTGAGTGCACGAAATCTTCGTGCCGTTGTTCTGCGCCGGCTGATGCGCACCGTCGATGCGCAGGCCGAGCTCGATGTAATTCTCGGGCTCGATCCGCTCGACATCTGGAGCCGTTTTCTGAAGACAGGCATTCCTCCGGCGGATTCTGGACAGTGTTTGGACCTGTCCTATGACTGCATCCGGGCGGGCCTTCTGGACGATGTGGAAGAAGTTCTTGATGGTAAAACAGGGGCGATGGAGCTTTATACTCGGGCTTTTGTCACAGCGATTCGAGGGGATACTGCATCGAGTCGTGACTTCTACACGCAGGCCGCAGAAGCGGATGCGACGTATGTTTTTCCAAGCCGCCTTGAAGAGATGACGGTGCTTCGGGCAGCGATTGCGGCCAATCCCGCAGATGCGCGCGCCCCATACTATCTCGGCAATTTTCTCTATGACCGCCGACGCCATCGCGATGCGATCGAGCAATGGGAAAGAGCCGCAACGCTCGATCCTGCCCTTCCTGCCGTGTGGCGCAATCTTGGCATCGCCTATTACAACGTGGAACATGATGAGCAACGAGCGCGTGAGGCTTTCAGGCGTGCGAGGATTGCAGGCCCGGGCGATGCGCGCATCTTCTACGAAAAGGACCAGCTTAGCAAACGACTGGCAGACGATCCAGCCGAACGGCTCTCTCGGATGGAAGCCAATCGTGATCTCGTTGACCTGCGCGACGATCTGTCGGTCGAGCTCGCGGCTCTTTATAACCAGGTTGGCAGACCGGCTGATGCACTCGCGCTGCTGCTCTCACGAAGCTTCCAGCCCTGGGAGGGTGGAGAAGGCCTGGTGCTGGGCGAATATGTCCGCGCACACCTTCTGCTCGGTCGCGACGCGCTCGCGGCGGGTAACTCACATAGAGCCATCGAACACTTCGAGGCTGCGGATCATCCACCGCAAAGCCTGAATGAGGCGCGGCATCTCCTGGCAAACAGCAGCAACATTGAGTTTTGGCTTGGAGAAGCCTGGGCTGCAGCCGGAAATGCAGAGCGTGCAAGGCTGCACAGGGAGAAAGCCGAACGACAGCGCGGCGATTTTCAACAGATGCAAGTCCGAGCCGTCTCCGAGATGACCTACTGGAGCGCCATGGCGTTGCGCCGCCTGGACCGCAATGAGGAAGCCGCGGCGCTGTTTATGCACATGCTCGCCTATGCGACGGCGTTGGAGAAGGAGACTCCGAAGATAGATTACTTTGCCACGTCTTTGCCAACCATGCTGCTCTTCGAAGAGGACCTGCAGAAGCGCCAGCACATCACGGCAACGTTTCTCAGGGCGCTGGCGCTGCTCGGGCTTGGCCAGGACAACGAAGCTCACGCGGCGCTCGATGAGGTCCAGAGACTTGATCGCTCTCATTCGGGAGCACGCGACCTGCTTGTGAATAGCCCTGCCGGCCGGGCGGACGGCTAGCAGTGCACGGCCCGACGGTTTCGGCCGGAATGAGCAACCCCGGGCATGCTACACGAGCCACGGCATACGTTTGGGGCATCGCCCTGGTTGCAGCGCTTGGGGGCCTGCTCTTCGGCTATGACTGGGTGGTCATTGGCGGTGCGCGCCAATTCTTTGAGATCTATTTCCATCTTCAGAGCGCATCGGCTGTGGGTTGGGCCAATAGTTGCGCGCTGGTGGGCTGCTTTGCCGGTTCGCTCATCGCCGGAGCGCTCGGGGATCGCTACGGACGCAAGCCGGTCTTGCTCGTGTCGGCCGTACTCTTCGCAGTTTCCTCAATCCTCACAGGATGTGCTTCCTCCTTCGCGATTTTCATTCTGTGGCGCATCGCCGGTGGCGTGGCCATCGGCCTCAGCTCGAATATTTCACCGCTGTACATTGCGGAAGTGAGTCCTGCTGCGCATCGCGGACGTCTCGTAAGCCTTAATCAATTCGCTGTTGTCATCGGCATCCTGCTGGCGCAGATCGTTAACTGGCAGATTGCCGCGCCGATACCGGAGCACACTTCGCCTGAAGCATTGCTGCTGTCGTGGAATATCCAGTTGGGCTGGCGCTGGATGTTCACGGCAGTTGCTGTACCGGCAATTATTTTTCTCGTCGCAGCATTAGGAATACCGGAGAGCCCGCGTTGGCTTCTCACACACGGGCGCACAGAGCAGGCCCTGAAGGTGCTGGGCAAGATTGGTGGCAGTGCCAACTACGCGACGGCCGAAACCGCAGCAATCATCAACGCGCTTCGCGACGAAGAGAATGGTACGGCAAGCTGGCGTGGACTAATGCGGCCCGGCGTGCGCACGGTGCTCATTGTCGGGATTGTGCTGGCTGTCCTTCAGCAATGGAGCGGCATCAACATTCTCTTCAACTACGCGGAAGAGGTTTATCGTGCGGCTGGACTTGGCGCCAATCAGATTCTTTTTGATATCGTCATCACCGGCACCATCAACCTGCTCTTCACGCTTGTGGCGATGGCCGTCGTCGACCGCCTGGGACGGCGTCCGCTGATGCTGATCGGCTGCTGTGGCATCGGCGTATCGCACCTGCTGGCGGGATTCGCCTATAGAATCGGCCAGCACGGTGCGGCGGTGCTGGTGCTCACGCTTTGCGCCATTGCCTGCTATGCGATGACACTTGCGCCTCTGACCTGGGTACTCATTTCTGAGATTTTTCCCAACCGGTTGCGCTCGATTGGCGTATCGGCAGCAGTCTCCGCGTTGTGGATCTCGTCGTTTGCGCTCACCTATTCATTTCCGTTCATTAACCGTGCGCTGGGCAGCGAAGGCAGTTTCTTTATCTATGGCGTCATCTGTCTTGCCGGTGCCGTCTTCGTATTCTTTTTCGTGTCGGAGACCAAGGGTCGCACGCTTGAAGAAATCGAAGCCCAGACAACACATGGCTAATCCACGAAAGGAATGCCGCTATTTCGCGCGCAACTCCTCCAGCGCATGCCTGATCGTTTCTGCTGCAGCATCGCCTGCGATGGTTGATCCATCATTGTTGAAGTGCACATCATCCTGATAAAGATCCGCGTGCTTTGCCATCAGGGCGTGCTGGTCGTCCACTGTCATATCATGCACGAACCTCAGTGCAATCGCGTTGCGCGCATCGACGCGAGCATTGGTCGGACCTGGCTCTTTATTCTTTCGTACCGGCGTAGTGGTGGCCCAGATAAACGCAGCGCCGGGAGCGATCTGGTGCAGCGCCGCGAGATAAGCTGGGAAACCCGCCTTGTACTCCGCTTCGGAGTAGTCCCACCCATGCATACCATTGTTGAAGTGCACGACCCGGAATGGAACGCCTTCCATCTTCGCGAATGAGACAAGCTCCTCAGGCAGCCGGGGATCTCCTACGGAGATAGAACTGGCCATGAGGTATACATTGGCCACTCCCTTCAGATCTTGCGTCACTTGGGGAAAATAATTACGCGAAATGGAATCGCCCACGAGGAGCACATTCGGCAATGATGAATCAGCATGCTGAGGCCGTACTTCCCAAGTCCATTCGATCATTTCCGATTTCGATTGCGCAGCGGCGAAGACAAATGACGAGCTCATTCCAGCGAGCGCAACGGAGATTACGGCGATGGCAACGGCGTACCGCATGAGCGAAGTCCTCTTCACTGCGCACCCTCCTTCTCCAGCGTAAAGAATGCCGCCTGAAAATCGCCGCGGAGCGAAAGACCAACTCCGTGATGCATCCAGTAATCACCGCTGGCTCGTTGTACGGTTGAATCGATGAGCTTACCTGCCTGGGCATGAATGCTGTAAACGGCATCCGGGTCGAGCCCGCGCACGTAAAGCTGAGGAAAAGGCTCGCCCTGCTGGCTGGAGTGCAGAAACGCGAAAACGACCGCTTCGTGGCCGTCCCGCGCCACTGACTCGGTCACCGAATACTCGCTACCTCCAAGCGGCGAGATCAGCCGATAGAGGGCTCCGTCCTGCACCGTCGCGCGCACTGCCTTGTATTCCGCCACCAGCTTCTTCGCTGTCGCAAAATCTTCGGGAGTCCATTTATTCAGGTTTGCGCCAACGCCCAGGCTGCCCTGCATCGAAGAGAGGAAACGATATTCGAGCGAGGTCGACCGGTTGTTCATCCAGTTTGGCGAGTCGGTGACCCATGCCATCATCATCCCTGGAGAATAGGCATAGGTGAAGCCATTCTGGATGCTCAGACGATCGAAGGGATCGGTATTGTCGGAAGGCCAGACTTCGTCGGTGTAGCGTGCGATGCCGAGGTCTACGCGCGCGCCGCCGCCCGAGCAGGACTCAATCTCTACATGAGGATGTTTTTCGCGCAGCTCGGCAAGAATACTGTAGAGGTTCTCGACGTATTTGACGTAGACCTCCTTCTGTTCGGCGAGGGGCGCCGCCGGCCAGCCCGGCTCCGACCAGTTGCGGTTGTAGTCCCATTTCAAGAATGCAATATCGTTCTCGCTGAGCAGTTTGTCGAGGAAGCCGTAGACATAGGCGCGCACATCGGCGCGCGCCAGGTTCAGGACCAGTTGGTGCCGGCCCTCTGTACGTGGACGCCCGGGAAAATTCAGCACCCAATCAGGGTGCTTGCGATAGAGGTCGCTGTCCGGGTTGACCATCTCCGGCTCGACCCACAGTCCAAAGTCCATGCCGAGTGAATGCACTTTATCAATCAGAGGCTTTAAACCGTTGGGAAACTTCTGCGGATTCACATACCAGTCCCCGAGTCCGGCATGATCGTCCTTGCGTTGGCCGAACCAGCCGTCGTCCATCACAAATCGCTCGACGCCGATGCTGGCTGCCTTTTCCGCCAGCGCCTCCTGGCCGGCCTGGTTCACATCGAAACCCGTCGCCTCCCATGAGTTGTAAAGCACCGGCCGCAGGCGGCGATGCGGCGCCCCGGGCACAATGGAATCGAGCTCAAAGCGGTGTAGCAGCCGCGAGGCTCCGCCGATTCCCGTGTTCGAATAACCGCCGTAGAATTTTGGCGTCTCCAAAGACTGTCCAGGCGTGAGCACGTAGGTGAAATCAAATGGAGTGTATCCGCCCGTAACGCGGGGGCGGTTTGCCCAGTCCGTCTCTATGTTGATCTGCCACGAGCCACTCCATCCCAGCGCGCCAAACCACACATCGCCCACGTCCTGATCGGGCTGGCTGCCGCGTTCGATAGCGAACCACGGGTTCGCCTCGTCGCCGGTAGAGCCGCGCCTGCTCTCGAGCACCACTTTGCCCGGATGCAGCGCTCCCTGCTGCAAATTCCACTCGCCTGCCCAGCGGCCGGTAAGGTATCGAAGCTGATAATCGCTGCTGGCCGGCAGGTTCCAGGTGGCCGCAAACACCTGCTCAAGGGTGAATGGCTCGTGTGTGCGGTTATCAACGCGAGCGGAGCGTGCCAGCACTCCCGTTTCCGAATCCATTTCGTAGTGCAGCTCCACGAATACGTCCCGGCTGATGTCCTTGAGCGTGATCGTCAGTACATTGTCGCGGATGGCGTGCGACACATAATGGAGCACCAGGTCTCGATTGCCATCCGGAAACGTGATCTTTAGATCGGGCACAACTACCAGACCACTTCCCCAGCCAGCAAACTCCTGCGGAGTGGCGTTCACCGGCAAATCAAATGCAGAGCTGCCGTCATTCGCGTGGGCCTCCGGAAAGGGATCGGAGGCCCGCAGGCGTTTCCCCCAATAGAGGGTCTGCAACTCGCCGCTCTGGTTCACTCCGAGCACGTAGGAAACACCGGCGGCATCCATGCGAAAAGTATGCGCTGTCTCGTCATACTGAATCCGTGCGGGCGTATCAGGACGCGACTGCGCGCGTGCCGCTAATGCCAATACAAAGCTGAAAGCGCATAGAGCTGCCAGCAAAAGGCAATGCCCCAGTCGCGACGTGGGGGCATAGGTCCGGGCATGAGTCTTGGAAATTGTGTCAGACATTTGGTCCTTTCAAACATGATTGCGGGCAGGCATCAGGCTTTCTGTTCCCGGAGCATCGCCGGTAGCACCCGAACTCTCGCCCCTGCCGGCAACCACACCTTCGCAATACCGGATTGGTACCGGACCGTTGACTCCATATCGCGATCGCTCCTCAGAGTCGCGGAAGTTAAGCGGCGATTGCGCCAGAAGATCGACACGGTGATCCCGCCTCGCGCCCGCAGGCCGCGTATCGATCCCGCCGGCCACGCGGATGGCAGCGCGGGCAGCAGATGCAGGGCGTCCCCCTGTGACTGCAAAAGCATCTCGGCAACGCCGGCGGCGCCAGCCGTGTTCCCGTCGATAGCGAAGATATTGTTATCAGCTCCCGCCACGCCGGCACGCGAGTAGGTCAGCAGTGAGTCATCTGCCGCATGAGCGATCAGGCCAAGGAGATGACGGTGGGCTGCCTCAGAATCCAGAAGGCGCGCGTAATAGTTCACCAGGTTAGCGCGGCTCCATTCTGTGTCTTCCCAATTCGGCTGGTGCATGCGGCGATCGAGCGTAACGCGTGCAGCAGCCGCCAGATCTGGCGTCTTTTCCGGCGAGATCTGGTTCTCCGGGTACAGCGCAATCAAATGGGAGGTGTGCCGGTGGTTCGGTTCTGCCTCTTCGAAGTCTTCGAGCCACTCCTGCAACTGTCCGTACCTGCCGATCTGAAATGGCGGCAATCGATCACGGGCGGAAACCATTTGCGCACGCAACTTCTCATCAACGTTTAGCACTGCCGAGGCATCGATGCACGCCGAGAACAGAGCATAGACAAGCACGCGATCGCAGGTGGGACCCATCGAGTCGGAGCAAGGCTTGCCGCTGTCGGGAGCGACAAACCAGTTTTCCGGCGAATTCGATGGCCCCGTGACCAGCCATTTCTTCTGCGGATGTTCGACCATATACGACAGAAAAAACATTGCAGCATCGCGTAACACCGGATAGGCCCGGTCGCGCAGATAAGAGCGATCGCCGTTGAAACGAAAATGTTCCCAGAGTTGCAGCGCGATCCAGACGCCACCGGCTACAAACATTCCCCAGCCGAGGCCCCATCCTGGAGCGGAGTAGCCCCATGCATTTGTAACTACATGCGTTACCCATCCTGGCGCGCCGTACATCTGCCGCGCCGTCTCCGCGCCGCTCACGCGCAGTCCTTCGACAAGTTTTGTGACTGGCGCGTGGCACTCGCTGAGATTGCCGACCTCGCACAACCAGTAGTTCTGCTGTGTGTTGATGTCCAGGTGAAAGTCGTCAGTCCAGCCCATGCTCGCAGCCAGCCCGTCATTCCAGATTCCCTGCAGAGCAAGAGGCAAGGGCGAGTCTTCGCGCGAACCGGCAATGGTGAGATAGCGTCCATACTGAAAAAATAGTGCGCAAAGTTCCGGATCGTGTTCAGCATCCGTCACCCGCCTTCGCCGCTCATCGATCGGCAAGCGAGAAGTCTCCGTCTGGCCCAGGTCGAGCGATACACGATGGTACAAAGCCGCATGGTCCTCTACATGCGCGGCGCGCAACGATGCATAGGATCGGGTACTTGCTGCATCAAGCGTCTTCGAGCACTCCTGCTCCGGATCTGCGCCGCGGAAATCACTCGCCGCAGCAATGAGCATGGTGATGGCGTTCGCGCCTCGAACTATTATCCGGTTGCCTTCAGGACGCACGGTGCCGGCCTCAGCAATCACGCGCACTTGGCACTGGAATTTCGCCCCGTGCTGCCCGTCACTGTGCAGACGCTCCCATGCGTGTCCAGTTAGCAGCAGCCGGTCGTCATCCATTACGCTCACATCGCCCGGCAGCCGCGGTTCTGCAAAAGCGACATTGCAGGAGAGACCGCCCCTCTTGCTGCATTCCATGCGAACGGCGATCAGGCTGTCCGGATGCGATGCAAGGACCTCGCGGCGATAGTTCGTGCCTCGGCTGGTGAATTCAACCCGCGCCACAGCTTCATCCAGATTGAGAGAACGCTGGTAATACTCAGGAGGCTTCGTCAGAAGGGTTTCAACTTCGAGGTAGGCCATCGGGACTGCAGTGCCAAACTGATCGGCGCGTCCCAGCAGATTTTTCTGGCAAAGCTTCTCGGCCTCCGTGTAACGCCCAGCAAAGAGATGTTCGCGGATCGTTGGGATCTGCTCGTGCGCGGCTGGATTCACATTTTGCGTGCTCGGCGCGCCCGACCACAACGTACTTTCAGTCAGGTGCAGCCGTTCGTGCCCGGGATCGCCGAAGACCATCGCGCCCAGCCTGCCGTTTCCCACAGGCAGCGCCTGCAGCCACCGCTCAGCCGGCTTGTCGTACCACATCGCCGTGTCTGGTGACGCGGACGCCGCAAAGCTGCTGCACGGAAGCGTCACAGTCGCCATGGCGCCGAAGAGGAATGTGCGGCGGGTTGGACTCAATCCAGATCCTTCATAGAGTTTGCAGAATGGTAATGCACGGAAGCGGTAGACATATAAATTACTGAGATGTGTACGTTAACGTAAACAACACTACACATTGCCCCGTTTCGCTGTCAAAATCAAGTTTCGCTGCCTCTCATCGCTTTCTGCGAGGTGGCCGCTCGAAAACATTGTCGACATCTACCACAATGGCAACTATCAGTAAGAGCGGCAGAGCCGCCGGCATCCGCGACATCGCAAAAGCCCTGGGAACATCTATCGGTACCGTCGACCGCGCCCTCCATGGACGAAGCGGCGTGAGCGCCCGCACAAAGGCGCGCGTGCTGCGCATGGCTGAACAGCTCGGTTACAAGCCGAATATAGCGGCACGCTCGCTCAAGCTCAACCGCAAGCTCCGCATCGCTGCGGTGCTTCCTCGCGAAATTGCCGCCTTTTTTGATCCACTGCGCAACGGCATTCGGACTGCCGCCGAAGAAACCGTTGGTATGCAAATCACGCTCGATTTTATTGACTTTCCACGCCTGGGCTCAGGAGACCTCAAGGCGCTCGAAGGTGCGACAGCTAAACATTATGACGGTATTCTGTTCACTCCTGGCCGTCCGAACGAACTCGCTCCCATGATCCGCCGCATTGTCGGTCGGGGCATTCCCATGATCTGCGTGGCCAGCGATGCGCCAGAAAGTGGTCGGCTCGCTTCCGTAGCCGTTGACGCTTATACCAGCGGCGCGCTTGCAGCCGAGTTGCTCTCTCATAGGCTGCAGCAACCATCGCATGTCGTTACCATTACCGGCGACTTAGCCACCTTCGACCACGCAGAGAAGCTCCGCGGATTTGCCGCCAGCCTGGCATTGTTTGCTCCGCATCTCACTCTTCTACCGGTTGTGGAATCTCACGAGAGCCCGCAAGACGCTTACCGCCAGACGATTTCACTGCTCAAGAGCAAGAATCGCCCTGATGCGATCTATATCAGTACCGCCAACAGCCTGCCCGTGCTTCGCGCAATTGAAGAGCAGAAGCTTCTAGGACGCGTGCAGGTAGTGACTACCGATCTCTTTCATGAGCTGGTGCCGCTCCTCGAATCAGGTAAAGTGCTTGCTACCCTCTATCAGCGCCCCGAGGCGCAGGGAAAGATGGCTTTCGAGACACTGCTCGGTCATCTGATAGATAGGGAGAAACCGGTGAAGACGCACCGTCTTGCACCGCACATCATCCTGCGCAGCAACCTCCCGCTCTTCCTGAACCGCATCGCCGATTCCTCGACCGCCGCAGCGGGCTAATCGTTACGGCAGCGGCACAAAGCGAATAGCGCAGCCGCCCCCACTCACTAAATGCAACATGAGTGTGTCGCTGCTCCGCACATTTTGCTGCCGGATGGAGACATGCTTCGGATTTTGCTCAGCATCGGCAGCGTCTTCGTAGATTTCTGCTTTGTATCTGCCTGTTCCGAGGAAGCTCAATGGGACACGCAGATCGCGCGCCGTCCAATTGGTTGCGCTGCCCAGGTACCACTCGTCGCCGTGCCGGCGTGCAATCGTTACAAATTCGCCCGGCGCGCCATTGAGCACTCGCGTCGCGTCCCACGCCGTAGGAACATCTTTAATGAACTGGAAGCTCGGCTGGTTGGCATAAGCGGAAGGCACATCGGAAACCATCGCCAGAGGCGCCTCGAATATAACGTACAGCGCCAGCTGTTGCGCGCGAGTGCCCATAACCATGGGACCCTTGTCGCGCACGACGAATTCCTCCTGCGTCACGTTGTCGAAGCCGCCCGGAGTGTAGTCAAGTGGACCGCTCAGCATGCGCGTGAAGGGAAACGTAGTGCGGTTGATAGGACCATCGCGGCGTCCAGCCTTGTTGTTCTCCAGACCAAGCACTGCTTCGTAATCAAGAACATTCGGATAGGTTCTCTGGATTCCCCACGGCTGCGTGGCGCCGTGAAAATCCACCATCAGATGATGCTCGGCAGCGAGCTTGGCCACATCGTAATACCACTTGATCCCTTCCTGATCGTTGCGAAGAACGAAGTCGATCTTCACGCCGGCCACGCCCCATTTCTCGTACAGCGGGAATGCCTCCTGCATCTGCGCGGCGACCGACTTCGAGTACAGCCAGATCCAGACTTTGACATTCTTTTTCGCGGCATAGCGCACGAGTTCGGGCACATCCACGTTGCCACGCATCTTAGTGATGTCGCGGCCCGACCAGCCTGCGTCCAGCATCATGTACGGAAAACCGGACTCGGCGGCAAAATCGACGTAGTATTCCATGTTCTCCGTCGTGTACGCCGACTTGCCGTCCGGTCCGAGATCACCATCCCACCAGTTCCATGAGGCCTTGCCGGGATGAATCCAACTTGTGTCCGCCGCGCGATTCGGAGGATTGAGATCCGTAAACACATTTGACTCGACCAGTTCGCCCGGCGTATCCCCGAGCAAGATCACGCGCCACGCGCTGTCATGGGGAAGACTCGCGTCCACTGCCGGGCCATTTCCATCCACCGGCGGAGAAATCTTGCTCACGATGTAATGCCCCATCCAATTGCCAGTGGGATTTTCGAGATACATCGCGGCATTGCCTTCGAGGTATGCTTCTCCCACAGCGGCCCAAGCCACGCCTGGCATGTGCATCAGCATGGGTGCGCCGTTCAGAATGTAGCTCGATACGCCTCCCTGATTGCTCAATGCACTTAACACTGAGGGCACATACTCGCTCTCATAGGCGCTCTGGTAATTGGGGAGCCGGAGTGCCCAGGCCGAAGCATCCATCACAGGACGAAATTCCGTATCTTCCTGGGTGAGCTGATATCGCGCAAGCGCGGCTTGCTCGGGCACATGGTATCGGAAGGCGACAGCGCCGTTATAAATGCGAGCCTCAATGTCGAACTTGCGTCCGGGACTCGCGCTCTCTGCAGCATGGACCGTCAGGCTGTTGTAAGCATCGTGGATCGCGGACGCTTTGCCCGCGAGCAGCGTGTAATCGTCGACGCCGGAACCGGGTGTGCTGCCTGCGATGTGAACAGCTTTGCCGAGGACCGGCTGGTTGGCCAGCTCCAGCCCGAGAGCGGAATTCTCAAACACCGGTTTGTCATGAAATGCGACGGAATAGACAAGCTGACCGTCTTGCCCTGCCTCCTGCCCCTTGCCGGGCTGGACGGAGAATCGCAGCGTGATCCGATGATCGGGCGAATTTACTTCCACCGGATTCGATTGCGCACGGCTTAGAGTCCAGCTGCCAAACGCTAAGACAGAAACGAGACTCCAGGCGGAATACTCCCATCGCAACATGCTCTTCTCCAGAAACTAAGAATTACAGGAACCAATAATGCGTATTTGCGCAATCCAAATGCCACGGAGCTGGACGGCCTCCCGCGGGGAAGCTGTTCCAACTCCATAAGCGCTTCGTATTCTAGAACACGTATTTCAACGATAGCTGGAAGAATCGGGCGTCCGGGGTGTTGTTCTGAAAGGTCTTCGGTCCGGAAATCAGACCCCCGTTCGCGTTCATCGAACCATTCGGCTGCCCCAGCGTCGGGTGATTCAGCACGTTGAAGAGGTCCGCCCGGAACTGCAGATTCTGCTCGCGCCAAGTCGAGAAGGTCTTGAACAACGACATATTCACCTGGTAATAGCCAGGGCCATAAATGTTGTTCTGCGGACTGCCGAGGAGCGCAATTGCAGTGGCCTTGTCGGTGACCGGAGCCTGGAAAAGCACCGGAACACCATCGGGATTTACCGAGCCGACTGGATGTGTGTCATCCGAGATGGTCTCGCCGGGGAGCGGGTTGCGGAAGGCGCAAGGGTTGAAGTAGTTCAGCTTCGTTTTGACCTGTCCCGGGCAGGAGGTAAGGCTTGGATTGGTTGGATCGGGCACGCCGCCGCCAGCGAACGGATCGCGAACAGGGAAGGCCCGCGCACTGCCGCCCGCCGCCGTGCTGATGTTTGGCGAGACCGTGAACGGTGTGCCGGTCTGCGCAGCCCAGGTCAGGCTCGTCGACCAGCCGCCGATCGTCTCATCTACCCAGCGCGAGCTGCTATTGAGGAACTCCTTGCCTCTGCCGAATGGCAGCTCATAGTTGCTGTTGATCGTGAACCGATTGCGGATGTCGAAGACCGAGTTCGTGAGTTCGTCGATATACGGAATCAGCGCGGGTTGCCGGTTGCCGATGGCCGTGAAGAGCCCGCCGGCATCGCTTGCATCATCGAGCGCGTGCGACCAGGTATAGGTCGCCAGGAATGACAGTCCGTGCGAGTAGCGCTTCTCCAGTTTTGCCTGCAGCGAGTTATACGTGCTCACGCCGGCAAAGTGGACCTGTCCTATCCCTCCCAGGTCCGGGAAGGGGTTGAAAGGATTGGTATTGGTACCCGGCCTCCAGAGGCCCGGAGCGGTATTCGGGGCTCCATAAAGCTCCAGGTGACGGGCAAGGTTGCCCACGTAGGTGATCGTCGCAGCAAGGTTGGGAGAGATCTGCTGCTGCACCCCGAAGCTATACGTCATTGTGTAAGGCGGCTTGATTTTCGGATCGATGGAGTGAAAGCCGGGTTGCGAAATAAAGGTTTGCAACTGGCCACCATCGGTAGCTGGTAGCAGTCCAGCCTGTAGCGTAATGCCCTGCGCGGCCAGCGATGGACAGTTGTCGGTGACGCAGGTTGGCGCATAGAAGGTCGCCTGGTTGGAATAGGGGAAGTTCGCTCCAAGGTTTCCGTTGCCTTCCGACTGCAGGCCACCGTAGAAAATACCGAAGCCTGCGCGGACGACCGTGTCCGGACGCGCCGAGTAGGCAAAGCCGATGCGCGGCGCGAAATTAGTCTTCTGCGATGTCGCCAGGCGATCATTGTCGACGAACTGCACAGTGACATTGTCCTTCGCGAGTGCATCCAGGAACGGTGCGCCCAGGTTGATGTTCTGCTGGTTCTTGGGGAACTGGACGACACCCGCGCCGGTGCCAATGCCCAGCGGCCCGGTGACGACAAAGTTCGCCTGCTGTCCGGCGTTCTCCTTGTAAGGCTGGAAATAGTCGTAGCGGACGCCGAGGTTCAGGGTCAGCTTCGGTGTAAGCTTCCAGTCGTCCTGCGCGTAGCCAGCGTCATACCACTGCGCGTCGTTGACGTTGGGCGAGACTGAGAGGGCTGCGTAATTCTCCTGGTCCACCAGCATATCGGCAACAGCCGAACCGGTATTGGCGATGCCGGGCACGCCCGTGAACTGGCCGTTCCAGTGATACTGACCGAGGTCCGCAGGAGCGTAGATGTAATAGAAGCGGACAGACTGGAATGAAACCCCAAACTTCAGGGAGTGGTTCCCCCAGATCTTCGTCACGTTGTCCAGGATCTGATAAACATTTTGCGATTCCCTGCTGATGCCAGTCGAACCCCACTGCTGGATCGTACCGTTGACATAACCCGACGGCAGACCGTATTGGCCGGGCTTCAGGTAGGACGGTTGCGGTCCCAGTCCCAGTGAAGTATTGAGCGTGGGATTAAAGGCGTTGGGCTGCTGGAAATTGAACACGCCCCAGTTGTAGCCAAAACGGAGCTCGTTGGTCAGGCTTGGATTGAAGACGTGGGTCTCACTGCCCATGAAATTCATCGCCAGATTGGTGTCGTATTGCCCACCGTAGCCGCTGCCATCGAGGATCGGCCCGAGCGGCAGGCCGTTGGTCTTGATCTCGTGCAGATAGCTGTAGCGCACGTAGCTCTGGTCTTTCGCGCTGATATTCCAGTCAAGGCGCTGGTCCCACTGGATAATGTTATCGGAGTTGCCCACATTAACGATGTAGTTGTTGTAGAGCTTGCCGCCGTTGGCGTTGGGGGCCGGATAAAGGTTGAGGATTGTCGAAGCGACCGCGTTAATCTGGTTTGCACACAGCACGTTCTGCTGCCCATTGCAGACCAGAGGCTGGGCGAGATTGGCCGAGTTTGGCTCATAGAGCAGGGTCGGCGCACCCACGCCGGTAAGGTTGCCGTTCAGCAACTCCGAGAAGTTGCCCTGCTTCTCAAGTGCCGATGGCACATTAATCGGCGTCGGATTGCTGATTGAGATACGGTTCGCCTCGATGTCGCCGAAGTAGAAGAGCTTGTTCTTCAAGATAGGGAGTCCGAGCGTGGCGCCGAACTGATTCTGGTGATATGGCGGCGTTATTGCGTCAGGACCGGCGTTCCAATTGATGGCGTCGAGATTGGTGTTGCGAAAATATTCCCAGACGTCGCCGTGAATCTGATTCGTCCCCGATTTAATGTTTGCCTGCAGGACCGCGCCCGCCGAATGCCCAAATTCCGCACTGAAGTTGCTGGTTTGAAGGCTGAACTCGGAGAGAGCATCCGGGGGAGGCCGAATGATATAGCTCGAACCGTTAAGGAAATCGACGAGATTGGTGTTGTTGTCCACTCCATCGAGAATGAAATTATTCTGCTCCGCGCGCTGACCGTTGGCCACAAAGTCTCCCGTGCCGCTGCCACGAGTGTTTCCGAAGGGAGGAGCTACGCCGGCCGTCAGTTGCGCTATGTAAACCCAGTTACGTCCATTCAAGGGAGTATTGTTGATTGTTTTTGTATCAATGACCTGTCCGACAGCCGCATCCTCGGTCTGCAACAACGGCGCCACATCGCTGATCTTGACAGTTTGCGATACTGAGCCGAGCGGAAGCGTCAGATTCACATTCAGACGCTGCTGAATATCCAGATGCAGATTCTCACGGGTGACCGTCTCAAACCCCTGCGAGGATACGGTGAGCGTGTAGTTTCCGATTTTAAGTGGCGAGAATACAAAGACGCCGCTGCTATTCGACTTGGCCTCCAGGGCCAGGCCGTTGTCGACATTCGTGACCGTAACATCCGCATTAGGAATCACTGCCCCCGAGCTGTCCTTCACAGTGCCAGTAATGGCGCCCTGGTCGGTCTGCGCAAGGCCAGATGTAGCGAACAGAAGAAACGGCGCCGCCAGCAACGTCGCAAAGAGCGTTGAATAAATCGAGCTTAATACGGAAGGCCTCAAAGATAGTCTCAACATCGTCTTGTCTCCCCGTCCCGGTGCGTTAGATGATGTGCTTTCGAACACATCGGGAAGGTCGCACCTGGACCGATTCAGAAGTGAAAGTCTTGCTTTCGTGTACGTTAACGCCATTAGAGCTGGACTTTCTGTGTACGTTAACGGATTTGACGTTAATCTTAGCAATTAAGAATTGTCAAGGAATCTGGAAAGAAATTTCGGGGGCTTCACACGGGTCCTGATAACCTGCAGCCCTCGAGCGGATATGGCGCCCAATACATGGCGCGACCGCCTGTCAACGCAATATGTTCTCTATCTATTTGAAGTTGGCGCTCTTTCCACTGAACGAATCTCCCCGTTTGCTCAATGCCACGCCTGGGCCACGTACTCTCTCGATCACAGTAAAAAGATCGCGTGCGGTAACGTAACCGCATCTATCGTAAATTGGTAAAGAAATAAGTACTCCCGTCGCCTCGACCAACAAACCCCGCCAGCGGAAGGCCGACCGAGGACAATCGCCGAGTTGATCGCTCACTACCGGCTCAAAGAGCTGGCAGGTGAGAAACAAGTATGAAAAGGCGTTCTCGACGCGAGCAGGATACGAATCTTCCTGATCAGAGCGTCAGCGATTGCAGCTTCGCGTACTCTGCCTTGGCTTGCCTCAGGATGGAGATATCGGGATCAGCGTCTTTCCAGAGCGTGAGGAAGTCTTTGTAGGCAGCGAGGGCCCGGCCGCGGGCGGCCGCGGCATCCGCTCCCTGCGGAGTCCTAGACTGGAGGGCATTCGCACGAGCTACTCCCGAATGAGCTAATGCCCCGGTCCAGCAGTTCTGGACAAGACCATTGTGGTCGAGGATCTTCTGAAACTCGCCAGCTGCGGCAGCTCCCTGTCCGGCTGCCAGGTATGCGTCTCCGCGTACATAGAGCCAATAGAGACCGGTAGAGGTGGTACCGAACGAGAGATTGCCTAACTCGATGGGCGAGGTAACTTGCAAGGTCTTCAGGGCTGAAGCCGGGTTCTTTCTATCCAGCGCAATTTGTGCCCGAATCGCAGGCAGCCAGAGCAGCTGCATCTGCGTATCCAGTGGGAAGCGCTTCGCCAAGTCCTGCGCCAATATCTCGGCTCGTGCTGTATTGTCCGCGACTGCGAACGCAAGTGCAGCCTCGACTTCGGCCCCCTGGCTTTCGGGTGCGAGCTTCAGAGCTTTCGCGGCAGTCATCCGCGCTCCCGCGCGATTGCCGTAGGCCGCTATATGCCTCAGTCTCCGATGCGAGAGCAAGTCCAACGTTCTCGTAATCGGGCTTACCCCCAAACCACTCCAGCTCTTCGGCCATCGCTGCGGAGTCGGCCCGGAAAAAGGCCAGATCATAGAGGGCCCCATGCACAATGAAATCATCCAGCTTCGCTGCTGCGCCTCGTGGACTTCTCGCATGGCTTCGTCGAACTGCTGCAATTCAATATCTGTCGACGCAAGACTTTCGTGCCAAAATCCACTATCCGGTTCAAAGCGGCTGGCTTGCCTCGCGATCTCAACGGCCTTTTCATACTGTCCCAGCGATGCGAGCGTTCCGACCAAATCTTCGTAGGCTTCAGTTCCTCGCGGATAGATTTCAATCTCTTCCTGCAGTGCCTTGGCAGCCTTATCCAGTTCCCCGGTTACATACGAATAATAGTCAGCGGTGACGATCATCTTTTCGGGTTCGCTGGCGTGCTGCCGCAATTGGAATGCCTTGCTGAAGGTAATCGCGGCCCAGCGCTGTCTCACCTAGAGTGATGTAGACGCCCGCCAATGACCGGTAGCCCATGGCAAAATCGGGATTTAACTCGACGGCATGTTGAAAGTAAGGCAAGGAAGCGGCGGTGTCTTTCTCATTGCGAATGCTTATTCCCGTGGTGAACTCCTTCAGAGCTTCCAGTGAGGAGGTGGTGGCCTGTTTGAGCGGAACATCGAAGTTCTGCACCGTGGACAGTGCTTCGCCAAGTTCGCCGCGCATCTTCGCTGTAACGCCGCCCAGCACGTCCAGCACTTTCTTCTTGTTCGTTGCCGTGGCCAGTTCCTCCGCCAGCGTGTCACCGGTCCGGCAATTCACCGCCTTCAATCCCAGCACGTATTCATTGCCCAGACTGCCAATCGATCCTGCAATATAAGCTTTGCTTCCTGCTCGCTGGCAGAGACCACGGGCTACCTCGGGCGTGAGTTTTGTATTGGCCGGGCGGGACATCAGTTGCAGAGTCTTCGCGACTCGGCTGTCAGGGAGCATGGTGAGAAACGGAGACTGCCGCAGAGAGACGGTGAGCGCCGTTTTCAGCGTGCCGTCGAATATGGCATCTCCGGTGCTGTTCGAGAAATCGGAGAGAACGACGGTGTCGTTGTCGGTCAGTTTGAGCGGGCGGTGGAAATAGAAATAGCCGCCGGTAGACAACGCCAGAACAGCCACGGAAGCTAGAGAAATCAGTTTCCAGTGCCGCCAAGCCTGCGCAGCCGATGTTGAGTAGGCATGCCCAGAGTCCGATACCGCATCCAGTGCAAGTGCCAGCTCCGCGGCCGACTGGAAGCGCCGCTCTGGGTCCTTTTCCGGACAACGATGCACCGCCCGCTGCAATACCGGCCCGACATTTCCAGCAACACGTGAGATTTCCGGTGGTTCTTCGTTCAGAATGGCGCTCATCGTGTCGGCCGAAGTAGGCTTCTGAAACGCTCGTATCCCCGCCAGCATTTCATAGAGAATCGCCCCGAAGGCAAAAATGTCACCTCGATAATCAACCGTTTGTCCCCGCAACTGTTCCGGCGACATATAGCCGACAGTGCCCATTATCAGTCCCGGCTCGGTTCTTTCTTTGAGTCTCTTTGCGCCGTGCTCCGAGTTCGGTTGCGGCTGCGTCAGCTTGGCCAGCCCGAAGTCCAGGATCTTCACTCGCCCGTCCTTGGTGATGAACAGGTTTTCCGGCTTCAGATCGCGATGGACGATCCCTTTTTCGTAGGCTGCGGCCAGTCCGCGCACGATCTGCATCGCGCAATCGACTGCCTGGCGGACTGGCAGAGCGGCCCCGCCCGATTTGCTCCCGCAGCGTTTCGCCCTCCAACAGCTCCGAAACAAGATACGGTGCACCCTCATAATTCCCCATCTGGTGGACGGCAAGAATGTTGGGATGGTTCAATGACGCCGCTGCTCGCGCCTCTTGCTGGAAACGCCACAACCGCCCGGAATCAGCAGCGTAAAAAGACGGCAGGACCTTGATCGCCACATCTCGTTCCAGCCGTGAATCCCGCGCGCGATATACGACGCCCATACCGCCCGAACCGAGGAGCGCCCCGAGCTCATACTCGCCTAGCTTCGTTCCCGCCGCGAGCGTCACCCGCAGCGTGAAGACGGATTGCAGGAAGCTCGAATTTATGCCGTCGCCGGATGCGAGCAGGATCTCGACTTCCTGGCGCAGGCATGGATCAGACGAACATGCCTTATCCACAAATGCCGCGCGCTGAACTGGCTCCAACTCCAGCGCTTTCTCCAGCACGTCATGAACTTGTTGCCAGCGTTTCGGCGTCATCCATTCATTGCCTTCATCTGATGATGCAGCCAGAGCCGGGCCGTAGCCCAGTATTTCTTCACTGTCGTTGGCGACAGATTCAGCGCGGCGCGAAGTTTCCTCAATAGAAAGGCCGCCGAAAAACCTCAACTCTACAATGCGACTCTGCTGCTGATTCAGTTTTGCCAGTTCATTGAGCGCGTCGTCCAGCGCGACCATGTCCACGCTCGGCGTCTTGAAAGCGAGCCCATCGTCGAACGACAGCCGCAATCCACCATCTCGCCGGGCGGCCTTGCGGCTGCGCGCGTAATCGATATGAATCTGCCGCATCAGTTGGGCGCAGATCGCTAAGAAATGTTCTCTGTTCTGAATCGCAATTGGCCCTTGCTTCTCGAGGCGCAGATACGCCTCATGCACCAGGGCGGTGCTTTGCAGGGTATGCCCGGGACGTTCGTTCCCGATGTAATAATGTGCGACCCTTCGTAATTCGTCATAAACCATGGGAAGCGCGGCGCGCAACGCCTCATCGTCGCCGGCGTGCCAGTTCGCCAGCAATTCGCTGACCGTTTTGGGCGCAAGTTGCGTCACCGAGACCCCATCGCGGAGTTGCAAATCTAGGAACAACGAAAGGAGGTGCAGCCTGCGCCAATATCAACCATTTGAAAAGGCATTGGTTTCTTTCGGATAAATACCTGACTTTCAATTGGCGGGGCCTCAATTATAAGAATATTTTTCTTCCCGCGACCAATTTTCTCGAAAATTCCGCTTTTGGGAGATGACAAGGATTTCATCGCCCGGGGGTTTCCGCTATGCAGCTTTCTCTCGACAGATCTTCTTCCGCAGCCACTCCGTCCTGCGAGGGACGGTCGCTACGCTGGTTCTGGTCTCCTCCATGCTTCTGTGCAACGGATTGCGGACAGCGCATGCCCAGTCTGGACCTTCTGCCGCCCAACCGGGCTCGGCTCAGGCCAACGCGGCTGTGGGCGCCACAGCCCCGCCGGCGAAGGCGGGCGCGGCAAAGCCCGCTCGGGGATCCCACGAGGGCATCAAGGTCTACGGCTACTGGAAAATCGATGTCCGCAATCCGGACGGTTCGCTGGCCAGGCATGTGGAGTTCGAGAATGCGCTAACCAGCAACGCAATCAGCAACGCTCTGCCAACCGTTCTCCTTGGACAGCCGGTTGGCACTCTTTACCTCGCCGGAGTAAGCACCGCCTACATCACGGGAATCGACGCTTCGGTCATCGGCGTAAACAGCGGCAAGTCTACAACCGTCGACTCCGGGGGACCAGCGTTTCCATATGCCCAAGCGACACTGGGACCTTGCGGTTCCGTCGGTTGCATTATCGCCAAAACCTCGTCGGCCGCTTACTACCAATGTCTGTTTTACGACTCTCTCGATGGAGAAGGGCCGGCCTGCTTCGGGGGGCTTTCTGTCGAGTACCCAACCTATCCGGCAACCACAGGGGCGGCAACAACTGGCAACGCGACTGTATTGAGCGGTTCGTTTATAGCCACCGCTTCAAACCCGGTCACCAGCGTATGGAGCTACATCACTTACTGTATTGATTCAGCTGCAGTGGTCATCGAAGATCCCTTTCTGCAGGGACAACCCACCCCGTGTCCCGTACCTGCCGGTACGCCCCTGCCGGGCGGGAGTAGTTCGACCCTTCTGGTCTCGTCGATAACCGTCGATCTGACCGCGTACACGCTTCCAACACCTCTTCAGGTCAACGCAGGGCAGGCAGTGAACATCAGTGTAGCCCTCTCCTTCAGCAGCCCATCCAGTTCCGGCACTTCCGGCAGCTCGGATGTCAGGCCCGCGGTTCTCTCCAAACCGCGCTAGGCCTCCTTCTCCCATAGTCCTGCCCGAGAAGGAGAGCCTGGATTGACGCAGACGACGACAATTCGCCGATTCCCACAACGCAGCCGAGGCGTGCGAAGCTGCGCGGTGGCTTTGTTGGCCTGTGCACTGCTCCTGCTCCTCGGCGCAGGAGCGAATGCCCAGGGCGTCTATCCTCCGGGCACTGTCTTCAATGCAGGCACGGCTTACCCCAATGCGACTGTCCAGTCCGGCAGCATGGCCGGCGGGTACTTCGGCAATGGCAATGGCCATATCTACGACGTCGCGGTGACCAACTCGACCGGTTACGGCCCGGTTCTCTCGGCCTTTCTGGGCAATGGCGACGGCACCTTCGCCGCGCCGCTGCCCTACAGCACCACAACCCCCGGCTGGGGCAGCATCCAGGCCGGCCTCAATGCGATCTACGCCGGACCGCTGATGAGCGCCGGCAGCGTAGACCTGGCCGTGACCGACGACTACAGCAATCTTTACGTGATTCCGGGCAACGGCGACGGCACCTTCGGCGCGCCCATAAGCCTGAACCAGGTGGCATACACGCTCAGCGCTTTCCCCGACCCCCGCGGCAGCGGCTTGCTCGACCTGGTTACATCCTTCTCTACTTACAACTCCGCGACACAGGTGACCAAGCGGCTCCCAGGCTCTATTGTCGCCCTCTTGCTGTCGACCGCTCTGGTAGCAGCCTTCCACCTACCCATCGAGACCATCGGCAGCAAGTTCGGCGGCATTCCGCAGGGCTTCCCACACTTCACCCTGCCCGATTTTCACGCAGAACATATTCTCCCTCTGCTTCCATCAGCCTTCACGGTGGCGCTGCTGGCTGCAGTCGAAAGCCTGCTCTCTGCAGTCGTTGCCGACGGCATGAGTGGAGATCGCCACAACTCGAACGTAGAACTCGTCGCACAGGGCGTTGCCAATATTGCCTCTCCGCTCTTCGGAGGCATTCCAGCAACCGGCGCGATCGCCCGCACAGCGACCAACATTCGTTCCGGAGCACTCACTCCGGTAGCGGGCATGGTCCATGCGCTTACCTTACTTACCATTCTTCTGGTTGCCGCCCCGCTGGCTCGGTTTGTGCCGCTGGCAACGCTGGCTGCGGTGTTGTTCGTGGTGGCGTACAACATGGGGGAGTGGCGGGAGATCGGCACAATCCTTCGCCTGTCGAAGACTGACATTGCCGTCTGGTTTACCACATTCGCTCTGACTGTTTTCGCCGACCTGACTGTGGCCGTGGGAGTCGGGATGACGCTGGCAGCACTCCTCTATATCTACCGTATCGCGGAGACGACGACGGTTGCTCCGGTCACGCCCGAATATCTGGAAGATGGGCAGGCGCACATCCTCCAAGACAAGGACATTCCGTCCAACGTAACCATTCTCCGCATTCATGGGCCGTTCCTCTTCGGGACGACCGAGAAGCTTGCAGAGGCCACCAGGGATTTGAAGCCATTTGGAGACGTCGTGATCCTCCGCCTTCGGAATATGACGGCGCTCGACGCAACTGGCATCCACGCACTAGAGCAATTCTCCGATCGTCTGCATAAGGTGGGCAAAACACTTCTTCTTTGCGGTGCGCGAGATCAACCGTCGCGGCTTATCGCAGGCTCCGATTTTCTGAAACACGTTGGAGCTGAGAATGTTCTGCCTCACGTTCAGGCAGCTCTCGCTCGCGCGAGAGAAGTCCAGGGAGACTTCGCGGGGGTCGGCCGCGAGTTGGCTCTTGAGTTGGAGCATCGGCCACTTTAACTGTTCACTTCACCAAGCGTAGATACACTCAGGAGGCGCACGCATTGCAGTCGTTACTCAAATTATTGGCATATATCGCAAAGGCATTCGGCATATCGAGCCCATCGGATAACGCCCGAACATCCGTTTCATGGAAACAAAAACAGCAGACGTCGGCCTCAATTTCTTCCGATCCACATAAGCCTCCGCTCGACGATCAACGCTGAGCACATGTCTCCTTCGGGAATCAACATTTGGTATGCAACTTATAAAGAAAATTGAATCGGAGCAGATGCAGAAATTGACGTTGATCCGCAAGATGAATCGCATCGCAATGATTGGGCTGGGTGGCGGCTCGATGCCGAAGTGGTGCTATCAGCAACTTCCTGCGACGGACATCACTGTGATCGAGATCAGCCCGATGGTGATTTCCCTGAGAGAACAGTTTTATATTCCAGTAGACGACAAACGATTCCGTGTGATCTGTGGGGATGGAGCAGATTATGTAGCTGGCACTGAGGATTCGCCGGAGGTGCTGTTGGTGGACGGCTTCGATGTTCATGGGCAGCCGCCGCAGCTTTGCTCACAGGAGTTTTACCAGGACTGTTACAGAGCACTTGCTTCGGATGGAGTGATGGTTGTCAATCTGTGCAGCCCAGGACATCAACAATCAATCGACAAAATCCGAATAGCTTTCGAAGATCGCGTGCTTATCGTCATCCCTGAAGATGGAGAGAACAAGGTTGTATTCGCGGTGAAAGGAAGACGCCTCTCGATGGAAGACGAGCCTATCGGCGAACTCGTGAAGAGATTGCGAGCTGACTATGTGCTTATTCCTTCCTTGACTCTGTCTTGATTTCGCCTCCCTCGACTGCTCGGCGAAACCTTCGGAACACGGTTTATGAAAAGTATGTCAACTGACAAAGAATCGCGAGTCGCTCATTGAGCCGTGATTGGTAACCTGAAGTTGGCTCACTATCTCTGTTTAAAAGGCACCGGCGGCACAACCACGAAATCCTTTTCGAACGGCGTAGGAGCCGTTGTATCGGAGCGTTCATAAGAATCGCGCCCCTATTGAGGCGACCGAAGGTAACTTCCAAGTTGTCCATAATCCGGGAGTAATCCAAGCGCCTCGGAGGTTGAACTTCAGTTCGGTTTCTCCGAGCGCCAATGGGTTTCAATATGGGTGGATCTG
>CAVWLS010000003.1:0-227155 GCA_963755975.1 uncultured Acidobacteriota bacterium | reverse complement strand
GCCAACGGCAGGCTTGAGTGGGGTCCGGCGGGGCTTACTTAAGCTTCCAGCCACTGCAATCGTCGCGGTTTCCACGCGAGGATCCTCTTGGCTTTGGCATTGGAGGCTCCGCTCAATTTCGTCGAGTAATAAACGGCATCTTCTCCCGCAATGGCCTTCACCTCCGCTTCGCTTATATGTGGGGGAGGAGGAGCACCCAGAAACTTCGCAAAGGCCGGCAACCATATGGACTGCGGCGAAGGATCATCATCCACCAGGTTGTACACGCCAGGGTCGGCTGTAAGTGCTGCCACCGTTGCAATCGCAGCATCATCGATATGCACAAATGATGAAACTCCCTCCCCCTTGCCCACCACAGGAATCTGCTGTCGCATGACCATGTTCGCCGCCGATTCTCCGGGGTGGTACCACGTTTTTGGCCCATAGAAGAATCCATATCGCAGCGACAGACCCTCGATCTGGCTGGAACTGAAGAGCCGCGCTTCGAGCTCCGCGTACGTCTGCGCGCTCGCGGCCACGCCCGGGCTGGCATTTACGTCCAAAGGAGACGACTCGTCAGCCAGAGTTCCTTCGGGCGCTTTCAGGAAGAATCCGCTCGACTGCTGCAGATATCGCCGCACGCCGCTCGCGATTGCAGCTCGAAACAAATTGCCGCCGCCTTCAATACGCAGCTTCCTGTCGCCGGCCGCATAATTTGGCATGTCGCTTTGCTCCTTAGGCAAGGACGTCAGCTCATCGATTACCGCCTCCGGCTCTGCCCGGCGCAGCGCAGCCTGCAGAGCCGCGGCATCGAATGCGTCGACGATCATGGCTTCAGCTCCCTGGTGTTCCAGGTTCCTGGCCCGCTCCGGGCTGGTTGTCATCCCCACTACGGAGTGTCCCTGCTTGAGTAACTCTGCGATCAATGGTTCGCCAATTGCTCCGCTCGCCCCTGCCACAAACACACGCATTCGATCCTCCCTTCGACGCAACCATAATAATCAAGCTGTTGCCCGGCTGGCGGGCAACCGGGCGAAGGACGAGGTGCCGCACTGGTTAAATTCCTTGCTTCCACCCTTCACGAATGGGGCAACCGGCACCGGGGTTGTGCCGGTTTCACGGAGATTTCGAAGGAGGGTGGGCCACGCGGTCAGCTGATCTTAGCGCCCGTGCTGGTTCGCCGTGATTGCAGCCTGCTTCAACTCCTCATCTGCCTGGACGAGCAGTTGCTTGGCTCTTCCGGCATGGCCGCCGAGCTGGTAGTTGTTGTCCTGTTGCGCTTCGTCGATACGCTGCCAGGCCGAAACGATAGCCTGCTGAGCAGCCCGCAGATTGCCGTGGCGGTCGCCGATGTTTACAACCGGAGCCTGCGCGAAGATGGCTCCACTGCAGCCCAGGACTAAACCGAGGGCCGTTCCGATAAGCATGTCCTTCTTGATAACCATGATGACGTCTCCTTAAGAACGAGAGTAGGAGAGGTGGTCGACGAAAAGAATAGAGGACACTACACGAAGAGCTGTGTGGTTCCACATAGAGACAGAGCGCGAGGGTTAGGGCACAGAGTTTCGACTCAAGTTGACAGAGGGTTGGAGCACGCAGGCTATCCTTTCATCTGAACGCTTCGCCTGACGGCTTCGCTCTGGCCTGCGGCAGCAAGGTGCGGTCCTTCTGAACGGGCTTAGACGCGGGACTAAAGTCCCGCTCTTCTACCGGGCCTTGCTGCGCAAGGCATAGGTTGGGTCTGCTCGCATCCCAACCTTGACCAGGCAGTATCAAATACGCTCCAATTCGGGGTCAGGGTCCGCCTGACTCTGGCCCTTTGCTTTTGACGGGTTTCTCCGCTTCGTTCATCGAAACCGTAAAGGAGCAGTCATGAAGATCGTGGTCATCATCGTCCGCATCCTGTTGGGCGTCATCTTTGTCGCCTTCGGCCTGAATGCCTTCTTCCACTTTTTCCCGAGATGGTTACCGCCGGGCCTTGCAGGTCAGTTCGTGGGCGCAATGTTTCATTCCCACTACATCATCTTCGTTTCAACAATCGAGGTGATCTGCGGCGCCTTGCTGCTGGTAGATCGCTATGTTCTGCTGGCCTTGACGGTCCTCGCGCCGATCATTGTCAATATCATCATGTTTCACATTTTGTTGCCGCCGGTGGGATGGCAACCTGGAGTTGTCGCGGCGATCTTGTGGATCTTCCTGTTCATCCACTACCGGAAGTATTTCTCGTGCATATTCGTGCAGCGGGTATCCTGATCGGCAATCGAGAGTTCGGGGAGCAGGGTTCCTACACGAGTGGATAGAAGGCTTAGCGAGGTGTATCGTTTCCCACCCTTCGCTACTCCACCCCACGGACGAAAACCTGTCCGTGGGGACCCCGGTTCGCTCAGGATGGGGCGCCCTCGGTTGTGCTGGTTGTCAGGAGGATTTTGAAGGAAGGGTGGGCCACCCGCCACCCTCGGTTGTGCCGGTTTTAAGAAGATTCCGGCGGAAGCGAACACTCGCCCATATGTACTTAATAGATACAGAGTTTTTCGGCGTCATCCTCAAAGCACAGAATCACCCCGAAAGCGAGCTGGGTATCTTCTTCCGCGGGTATTTCGCAAGCGATTTTGGTCTTCACGTAAAAACCTTGGCTTCCGGCCAACGCTTCCAAAAGGCCGCTTACGTCCACGAGAACGATAAAACGATGCTTCTCAATCTCCGACGCTAGATCGGATGCCAATTGCACAGATTGCGAAAGCGTCGGCAATTTGTGCGCACGCCCGCGGACACTCTTCTCGGGACAAGGGATCAGGACAACCCACTTGCCGGAGTGTCTACTAACTTCCAGTACGCGTGCAATAGGTACCGTCGACCCATCGGCTAACACCAGATCATCTTTTCTACTACGACCGACGAGAATCACAATATCAGCGCTGGTTTCGAAGAATTCGTCTAAGTGTGCCGCATCGACGGCCCTAGTGTCTATCGCCCTACGGGTATGATGATCACCTGATGCTGCAGGAATTCCGAAAGCTCCCGGCTCGCCGCTCGGAGTGATTGGCAAGATGACGCGGACTACGGTTGAACCAGGTCCACCCCATACCGAGAAAACTTTCGTCATTTCAGCGGCGATCCCGATTGTTAATAGGTGTTCCTCCTCCTCTCTCGGAACCCGCCGATCTCCTTTCGCAATTCTGGGCTTAAACGCATGTGGATGGCTCCCGCTGAGTCGCGCACCATAATCATGGGGGTAGGGTTGGGGATGAACTCGATGGATGGTCTCAGACCTTCTGCGGTGTCCAACATCTCCTGCTTCCGCTGGTCCTCGCGAACTATCCTGTCCATTTCGTCCAGCTGCGTTCTGTTCTCATCCGCTTCCTTTGAAACTACGGGCTCATGTGTTGCTCCGTCACTAACCTCGCGAACCGCGGCCTCTGCTCTCTCTTTGTGTATTCCATAAACGATCAGAGTACCCACGCAATCACTGTCATCAGGCAAGTGTAAACAGCGGTAAAACGGATCTTTCTGCGCAGGGTCTTCAAACCGCGATAATCTTGAGCGTCCTGATCAAGCCGCGAACGAACGAGCCTCCAAATACTTTTCCTCGCAGACCCGAGCTTTTCGCATCTTGCAATCTGGCCGGTATCCTGCCATTCGACTAGGAAACCACCATGCTCGAAGGCAGGCAGCGCAACGTCATACGAGGCAAGCTCCTCGCGCGCTTTTGCCCATTGTCCCTCGAACCATTGCTGATGCTTGAGGAGTTTTGGCGGGCAGATTCCAATTAGCTTACTCAACTCTGAGTGTTCTCTCAGCCATCGCATTTCCCAGAGAGTGCCTTCGCCGTAAGTGGGTATCACAGTGATCAACGTCGCGGCACGCGCAAGGTGTTGAAACCGGTCTTGCCAATCCTCGTCATCCGTTTGAATTAGGCCGGGCCCGGTTTCTCGACTCGCATTCCCAAGCGCCACAACAGGAGCCTTTTTACATAGCTGTCTTTCGATAGCAATCTCGAAGTCGACCTCGACGTCCATGGCGTCAGCCGAAATTGGCAAAGGTAGCCCGAGCCTATTGCTAGGATTTCGCAAAGGAACAGTTCCTGTGAGGCCGAACGGCCTTAAGTACAAAACAAAGGGAGGGACATCGGTTGCATGCTCGCCAACCACCTTTTCAAAGAGCGACTTGGCATAATGATCCCGATATCGCTGAAACAGGCGGTCTCTAGGGTATTTTCCATGCCGACGAGTACAAGTCCGATCCCCCCTCGGCCATCCGGATAATAAAGTTCACTACTACAGAAGGTCTATCCAATAAAAGAGAATTGGCTATGACAATAAGTCCGGCGAAAATCAGCAGATAAAATGGCAGCACAAGCGGAACATGCAGCCAATCTGGATTCCACTCTTGAATACGCCGCTTATCTCCTCGTAACTTCCCAAGCGAGAACGGAAAGATGTTCAGCGTAGCCGCAATCGGCCAATCCCAAGTAAATTCCCTGTGGTCGAGAGTACCCAGAATCGCGGCCGTGCCAAGGAGGAAAACAGTATGAGGCAAGTACTTCCTGTCCCCGTGATTTAAACGGCCGGCCAAATACCCACCCGCCAAGCCTGACAAAAATAGCACAGGGAAGGAATCAGGAACATAGCCCTGGGTCATCAAGAAAAGCAAGATTGTGCCGACCCTACCGAGAAACTCTGGCACGAGATACCAGAAGGGGCGAACTCCGGCGCTGCCAGCGAGAATGGAGGCTACCGCAATGAACGCGAAAAACGGAAGCAGGAAGCTGTAGAACGCTCCAGCGATTGTCCGTCTGTGCAAACTCCACTGGTTTGCCATTGACGCCTCGAACAGTGAACTGACCGCACGGGCCCGTGGAGCGCAAGTTCCTCTGAGCTGGTCCCCTCAGTCTATATGATTGAAATGCAGCGAGCCGAAGTCTCTGCAAAGTCGATTGTTAGGAGTGATGCCCGGATAGATTGCAAGAAACCTCTTCATCGTACGCTAACAAGACCCCACAACAGAATCGAGAAGCATCCATCAAAGAACCGATTCGACTGGAAGGCCATTCGTGACAGGTCAATGCTTGTACGGATGACGCAGATTAGCTCTCTTGCGGGGGAGTTTCCGCAAGATTGTTGGGCGCGGGGATTGCTTCGCCGTCACTTTGCTCCGGCGTGAGGGATCCTTCTTCCCTGCTGTTCGGCGGCTGCACTCCGCTGATCTGGACGATTTGGGGTGGGGCGGGCGCGGCGGGTCCCATGGCGGCTTCGTGCTGGCGGCGGGAGATGGCGTCGATGTCGACGGGGATGCCGGCAGGGACGATGACGGGCTGGGCGTAGCGGTAGTTCAGATCACGTGTCGCGCGGATGGTCACAAAGATGAGGACGAGGATGACGATGGCGCAGATGAGGCTGCCTTCGGGGCCGTAGTCGCCGCCGGTGATCCAGAGCGGGCCGATGGTGTTGGAGGCGACGACGGGCGAGAAGTTGGTGATGCCGCTGATGGGGAGTCCGAAGAGGATGCCCATGGTGGCGTTCCAGGTGAAGTGGAATCCCCAGGCGACCCAGAGGGCGCGGGTGCGCAGGTACATGATGGCGAGGAGCCATCCGGCGAAGATGGTGACGATGGTGGAGGCGAAGGTGGCTCCGGGGTTGGCGAGGTGGATGGCGCCGAAGAGGAGCGACATGAGGATGGTGGCGAGGGTGGGGTTGGTGGCGTCGATGAGGCGCTGGAAGGGATAGCCGCGGAAGGCGACCTCTTCGGCGAGCGCGGCGACGGCGAGGATGGCGAGATTGAGGAAGATGAGCGCGAATTGGCGCTGTGAGGTGAAGAGGGTGACGACGAGTCCGCCGGTGAGAGCGATGGGCAGAACGCAGGCGACCATGCCGGCCCATCCAAGGGCGGAGCCGAGCGCGAATTCCCTGCCCCAGTGGGGGCGGCGAACCAGTCCCATGGCCTTGATGGGCTCACGCTGGTGCTGGCCGGCGTAACCCATGGCGGCATATCCGATGACAAGCAGGAAGAGGAGGCAGGTACGGTTGACGAGCTCGAGCCAGTCTCCTGAGCTGAGGCCGGTGGCGGCGCGGATGGCGATTTCGCGGGCGATGATGAAGTAGACGACCGCGACGATGAACCAAGCGAAGGCGCGGAGGCGCGAGGCGAAGGTCATGCGAGCGCTCCGTGGAGGCAGAGCAGGGATCACGCAGAGGACAGGTCGCCTCCCACCCTTTCGCCAAAAGCGCGAGAGGGCACAGGGACCACTTTCGGGAAAAAGCAGCTACCTCGCTTCGCGGTCTGCCGCTGCATCCGGGTCCGGTCGGAGAACGAGTTTTGGAGCAGATTCGCGATGACAATATTTGAAGCGACCGATCATGTGGTGTAGAACTGCGCGATGTTGCGGAATTTCCTGTAGCGCGCGGCGAGGAGGTCGTCGATGGATAGCGCCTTTAGCTCGGCGAGGTGGAAGCGAAGTTTTTCGCCGAGGAGTTTCGCGGCTTCTTCGGGGTTCTCGTGGGCTCCATTGCCGGGCTCGGGGACGATGTCGTCGACGCAGCCCAACTCTTTGACGTCGACGGCGGTGGCCTTAAGAGCGGCGGCGGCCTGGGCGCGCCTGGAGGCATCGCGCCACATGATGGACGCGCAGGCCTCGGGCGAGATGACGGAGTAGATGGCCTTTTCGAGGATGAGGACGCGGTCGGCGACGGCCAGGGCGAGCGCTCCTCCGGAGCCGCCTTCGCCGGTGACGGTGGCGATGGTGGGGACGCGGAGGCGGGACATTTCGCGGAGATTGACGGCGATGGCTTCGGCCTGGCCGCGCTCCTCGGCGCCGATGCCGGGGTTGGCTCCCATGAGGTCGATGAAGGTGAAGACGGGGCGCGAGAATTTTTCGGCGAGCTTCATGACGCGGAGGGCTTTGCGGTAGCCTTCGGGGTCGGGCATGCCGAACTTGCGCATGACCTTTTCTTTTGTGGAGCGGCCTTTGAGGTTGCCGACGACCATGACTTCTTCGCCGTCGAAGCGGGCGAAGCCGCAGAGCATTGCCGGATCGTCGCCAAAGGCACGGTCGCCGTGGATCTCGCTGAAGTCGGTGAAGAGGCTTTCAATAAAACTCATGGGATCGGGCCGTTGCGGATGACGGGCCAACTCTGTCTTGATCCACGCAAGAGGCTTTGTTTCTGTGGCTGTCGGGTTCGAGTGGGGAGCTCCGGGAGCTTGATCAGTCATACGTAGTGGCCACTGCGCGAGCTGTGAATTGAACGCGAATACAGATGGTCCGTATCCGATTGTATGGGTGAAGACGAGGCAACACAACGTCAGCGCGGGGAGAGGTGCGATGGGGTGAGGCGAAGAGGCGGATTGGTTGGTGAATCGGGGAGCGTGTGTTAATCTTCAGATACGACACGGCTGGTCTGATCATCAACGATGACCCGTGATTCCCGCACGTTAACTTCAAAAGACTCATCCCCCAGGAGAATTTTAGAGGTGCCCGTCCAGGTATCTACGGCAAAAGAACACTCTAACTGAAACCTGCCGCCGCCACCGCTCCTGTCCAGTCCGGCTTTATTTCGCCCGATCGCGTTGTTTACGCTCGGGTTCCTGGCATTGTATGCATTTTTTTGGGCGTTAGAGTTGGCGTTTCCGTATCTCAGCACGGGTTCTGAGGTTGTAGTCAGGGCGAAGGTTCGAGACGAGGCGATGGGCCGAGTTTTTCCTCGATCAACCTCATCTACAAAGATCGTAGTTTTTGGCAACAGCACAATTCTTGCGGGATTTGTTCCCAAGCATTTTGACGATCTGGCCAAGGCGGACGGACTCGACATTGACTCATATAACTCGGGCCTGCCCGGCATTACCGAATTCGTTCCGCAATTGAAGGGTTTAGTCGATTCAGGCAATGTTCCTGATCTTGTTCTGCTGACCAAGCCATGGACGCCACGCACGCAGTCGAGCATTTTTAAGCTACCGCTGAGCGACAATGAACTCGCCGATGAAATCTTTCCATTCCGGCATTTCATTCGGGATGCGGCGAGCTTCGCGTTTACGTCGCGAGAACGTGGCGGATTGCACGCGTTCTATAAGAAATCCGCAGAGAACATTGTGCAGATGCGTAAGGATCAGGGTTACTACTTCATTACTGAACAAAGCCACTACGCAAACGAGCGGCTTCCCGATGATTTCCATATGGCCGACGACAAACCGAACCTGACGGGGGTTCGCGAGGCCGATCCCTCGAGTCCGGAGATGGCGGAGCTGAACGCAATTCTGCGATCCCATTCGATCAAGTGCCTATATGTTCCCTATCCGCAGCGGGGCAGTGCAATGGGGGAGGCGGCGCCGACGGATACGGCCTTTCAGCAGATATTGGAAACCCATACTCCGTGCAAGCTAGTTGGACCTGACTACTACAGGTATCCGAACCGGGATCTTTCGGATCAGATGCACTTGAATCACATCGGGAGCAGAATCTACACCGAGGATCTCTATCGGTTGGTCAAGCCATATCTGGTAAAGGACACACACTAGTGCTCTTTAACAGCTTCCAGTTCATCTTTTTTTACATCGTCGTTCTGGCTGTCTTCAGCGTGCTGCGCGGGACTCCGAGGAAGATATTCGTCCTGATTGCCAGCTACTATTTTTATATGTGCTGGAGCACCCGGTATATCTGGGTGATCTGGGGAATTACCCTCCTCGACTACATTGCCGGGCTACAGATTGAGCGGAGCGAGACACAGGGGCGGCGGCGTTTCTATCTTGGCCTGAGCATTGCGGCTAACATCGGGCTTCTGGTTTTCTTCAAGTATTTCAACTTCCTGTCGGCGACAGCCACCTCATCGTTCAACCTGCTGGGGATTCATGCGTCGCCGCACCTTCTGAACATTATCCTTCCCGTGGGAATTTCGTTCCACACCTTCCAGGCGCTGAGTTATACCATCGAGGTTTATCGGCGGAAGGTCCCGGCAGAACATAACCTTCTGGACTATGCGCTCTACGTGGCCTTCTTCCCGCAGATGGTGGCCGGCCCGATCGAGCGGCCACACCAGCTACTGCCGCAGTTCCATCGCGATCCGCACTTTCGCATTGAGCGGATCCACTCGGGATTGCGTGTTGCCCTGTGGGGATTCTTCAAGAAGATGGTAATCGCCGATTCGCTGGCGGGGCTGGTCAACACCATCTATGCGAATCCTCGCAACTATACCAACGCGGAAATATTTGTAGCGACGCTCTGCTTCGCGATTCAGATTTACTGCGACTTCTCAGGCTACTCGGATATTGCTATCGGCCTGGCACGGGTAATGGGTTACGAACTGCGGATCAACTTTCTGCAGCCTTACTTCAGCCGATCGATCGGAGAGTTCTGGCATCGGTGGCATATTTCCCTTTCAACCTGGTTCCGGGATTATGTGTACATTCCGCTGGGCGGCAATCGCGTGAAGCTGCCCCGCCATTACTTCAACCTGTTTGTGACATTTGCGGTCAGCGGATTGTGGCATGGAGCGAACTGGACATTCGTTCTCTGGGGCGCGATTCATGGGCTGGTTCTCATAGGGTCGCAGGTGACGGCGGGAGTGCGACGGAAGCTTGTGGAGCTATCGGGGCTGGAGAAGGTTCCGAAATTACATGCGCTGTTTCAGATGGTGATGACATTCACGGTTGTGCTGGTGGCGTGGGTGTTTTTCCGCGCGAACACTTTTCATGAGGCACTATATGTGCTGCGGCACATCGTTCCTTATGGACACTTCAGGAATTCGATATTGCTGTCTTCGGGGATACCGCGCGCGAATGCTCCGTTTATTGCGTTCTTCGTGGTATTGATGTTCGTCGTGGAGTGGTTCATCGCACACCCGCATCGCGCGACGAAGTTCTGGAGTTACGCCGGACTGCGCTACGCAGGCTACTACTCGGTGATCTTCTCGATTATCTTCTTCGGCGTCTTCGGACACACGGATTTCATCTACTTCCAGTTTTAGTCGAGCACTAGCAGCTTAAGCCCCGATGTTACCGGCGAAGCTAATTCCCGCTGGGCATGGTCGCGTAATCAGGCTTGGGCGGGGAGCAAAGGGACTCAAACCAGCGGCTGATGTAAACCTGGGCATGTGCTTCTCCGCAGAGATGTCGCGTTTCGGGAATACTGGCCGAATCAGCTTCCCAGCGCAAAACCGTCAACCTGGACGCACCGCACTCGATCAAGAACCAATGCACTGGGTTGGTGGTCACAGTACCGCAAATCTCACAGCGGAACTCCCTGAGCGATGACATAATCCTCCTTCAGATCTACTGTCGTCGCACGTCCGGTGGTGGAGCGTGAAATCGACACTTAATTTTTATCATTGCGAAGTACGTACAAAGCGAAGGCTCTCGAATTCTGAGGCTGGTTTAATCCAGCGCCTGCACCATTCCCCGCCCGAGGAGCAGTTCGGCGCGTTCGATGAAGGCACGGTCGGCGGCAATGGCCTGTCCCGCAGGCTCGAGGACGACGCAGTATTCTCCGGCCTGCTCGAGGTTGAGCATGAACTTGCCTGTGCCGGGCGCGGCGGCGATGATTTTCTGCAACTCAAATAGCGTGGCTTCGCTGGCGCGCTCGAGAGGGACGCGGATGCGGACGTTCTGCGGCAAGCGGACCTTGACGTCCTCGAGGGCCTGGACGGTGGAGACGGCGAGCTTGGGCGCGGCGTCTTCTTCGGCACGGAGCTGGCCGCGGACAAGCACGGGGACTTCGATCTTGAGATTGGCGGCAAGACGTTCGTAGTCTTTCGGGAAGCAGATCAGTTCGATCTTGCCGACTGTGTCTTCGAGGGCGGCCTGTGCGTAGAGCTCTCCGGAACGCTTGGACTTGGCGACTTTGAGTCCGACGATGACACCAGCGATGGCGGTGTCGTTTTCGGGAGCCTGACCGCGGCGGCCGTTGGAGGGCGCGGGCTTCATCTCGAGCACGGTTGCGGTGTCGACGACGCCGGGAAGGTTGCGGAGCTTCTCGGCGTACTTGTCGAGCGGGTGCCCAGAAACGAAGAAGCCGAGTACTTCTTTTTCAGATTGCAGACGCTGGTGCTCGTCCCAGTCGGGGACGCTGGGGAGCGCATCGGGTTTGGTTGCGGGGTGGTCGTCGAAGATGCCGAAAAGTCCGTGCTGACCGGCGGCTTCGTCGCGCTGGGCTTTCTGGGCGCGCTCCATCGCTTTGTCGGCGGCGGCGAAGAGCTGGGAACGGCGTCCGAAGGAGTCGAGTGCTCCGGCCTTGATGAGCGATTCGAGGACACGCTTGTTCATGAGCCGCAGGTCGACTTTTTCGCAAAATTCCCAATACGACGCGAAGGTGCGGCCTTCGCCGGCGAGCTCTTTGCGCGCGGCGAGGATGGAGTCGATGGCGTTGCGGCCCACGTTCTTGATGGCGGTGAGGCCGAAGCGGATGGCGCTGCCGTGCGGGGTGAAATCGGCGTCGGAGAAGAGTACGTCGGGCGGCTCGACAGGAATGTTCATCTCGCGGCATTCCTTGATGTACTTGACGACGTTCTCGGGCTTGGAGATTTCGGAGGTCAACAACGCGGCCATGAATTCGACGGGGTAGTGCGTCTTGAGCCACGCGGTTTGGTAAGCGACCAGTGCGTAAGCCGCGGAGTGCGACTTGTTGAAGCCGTATCCGGAGAACTTCGCCATCAGATCGAAGATCTCGGCGACGGCGGTTTTGGGATGGCCAAGAGCCGCGGCACCGCTCATGAAACGGTCGCGCTGCTCGGCCATGGCCTCGGCGTTCTTTTTTCCCATCGCCCGCCGCAGCAGATCGGCCTCGCCCAGGGAGTAGCTGGCGAGGACGTTGGCGATGCGCATGACCTGTTCCTGATAAACGATGACGCCGAGCGAGTCTTTGAGAATTGCCTCGAGCTCGGGCAGCAGGAACTCGACTTTCCGGCGTCCCCACTTGCGCTCGATGAAGTCGTCGATCATATCCATCGGGCCGGGACGATAGAGCGCATTCAAGGCTGTCAGATCCTCGACAGTGTCGGGCTTGTAGCGGCGCAAAATGTCGCGCATGCCGGGCGATTCAAACTGAAAGATGCCGGAGGTGAGCGCGGTGTGAAAGACGCGTCTGAAGGTCTCGGGATCGTCCATCGGCACCATGTCGATGTCGAGTTTTTCTCCGCGGGTCTGCTCGATCAGCTTGAGGCAATCGGTGATGACCGTGAGGGTGGCGAGGCCCAGGAAGTCCATTTTCAGGAGGCCGAGTTTTTCGACGGCCTTCATGTCGTAGGCGGTGACTATTTCGTCGTTCTTGCTGCGGCTCACAGGGACGAGGTCGGTGAGCGGGCGCGGTGCGATGACAACTGCTGAGGCGTGCACGCCCGCTCCGCGGACGAGGCCCTCGAGCTTGAGCGCGGTGTCGATGAGCTCCTTGATCTGGGGGTTCCCGTCGTAGGCTTCCTGGAGTGGCGGCGAATCTTTCAATGCCTGCTCGATAGTGACGCCTATGGTGGTAGGGACGAGCTTGGCGATGCGATCGACGTCGCCGTAGGGCATGTCGAGGGCGCGGCCCACGTCTTTGATAGCGGCCTTCGCAGCCATGGTGTTGAAGGTGATGATCTGCGCGACCTGTTCGCGGCCGTACTTGCGGGTGACGTAATCGATCACTTCGCCGCGGCGATTCTGGCAGAAGTCCACATCGATATCCGGCATGGTGACGCGCTCGGGGTTGAGAAAGCGCTCGAAGAGCAGCACGTTCTGCATGGGATCGATGTTGGTGATCTCCATCGCATAGGCAACCAACGAACCGGTCGCCGAACCTCTTCCAGGGCCGACGGGAATGCCATGATCGCGCGCGTACTTTATGAAATCCCAGACGATGAGGAAGTAACCGGAGAACTTCATCTGCTTGATGATGGAGATTTCGAAGTTTAGCCGGGCCTCGTATTCATGCACCGGCGAGCGCAGCACTCCGCGAGCGTCGAGGGTGCGGACGGTCGTCTCGATGCGCCTCTTCAAGCCTTCGCGGCAGACCTGCTCGAAGTAGCTGTCGATGGTGTGACCGGCGGGGACAGCGAATTCGGGGAAAGGGTTGTCGACTTTGCTCAGCTTGAAGTCGCAGCGCTCGGCGAACTGCATGGTGCGGCTCACGACCTGGGGCGCGTGCGAGAAGAGGCGCTCCATCTCGGCGGCGGACTTGACGTAGAACTGATCGGAGTCGAACTTGAAGCGCTTGGGGTCGTTGATGGAGGCGAGCGTCTGGACGCAGAGCAGGACTTCGTGCGCGTGGGAGTCGTCTTCGCAGAGATAGTGGCTGTCGTTGGTGGCGACGAGCGGGATGTCGAGGTCTTTTTCGAGGCGGAAGAGATCGGCGTGGATTTTCTTTTCGAGCTCGAGTCCCTGGTCCTGAATCTCGAGGAAGAAGTTGTTGCGGCCGAAGATGTCCTGATATTGAGAGGCGGTGGCGCGGGCGGCGTCGTAATTCCCTTTCATCAGGTTCTCGCAAAGCTCGCCGGCGAGGCAGCCGGAGAAGCCGATGAGGCCTGCAGAGTGCTCGGCGAGATATTTCTTACTGACGCGGGGCTTGCGATAGAAGCCGTGGAGAGAGGCTTCTGACGTGATGCGGACGAGGTTGCGGTAGCCTTCTTCGTTCTCGGCGAGGACGAGGAGGTGGTTGTAGTCGTCGCCCTGCGGCTCGGCGCGGTGATCGTCCTTCTGGCAGATGTAGAGCTCGCAGCCGAGAATGGGCTTGATACCGCGCGCTTTGGCAGCGTCGAAGAAGTGGACGGCTCCGTAGATATTGCCGTGATCGGTAATGGCGACGGCTCGCTGGCCGATGCCGGCGACGCGATCTACAAGCTTTTCTACGTCACAGGCGCCATCGAGGAGGGAGTAGTCGGTGTGCAGGTGCAGGTGAGTGAATTCAGCCATGATGCTGAGTCAATTTTAGTCTTCGCGAGGAGGCGGCGCTTGACGGAGTAAGAGGCTCGAAGGTCGAGGGTCTGAGGATATCGAAGGACTAAAGTGGATATTCCGGGAAATGGGGTGAGTATCGTAAAATAAAGACATACTCTCGCTTATCAGCCGCCGATTCCACGAAACAATCTGAGCTTCTTACCGAGGAGATAATGCAGACAGCCACTGCCCCCGCCACTGGCTCCGATCGCGCTTCCATCTTGGAGCGCGAACCAAAGACAAATTGATCGCGCAGGGCGCTGATGCCTGTAGACGCACGAAGGCTCTGCCGATGGCAGAGCCTTCGCTTTATTCCGGGGCGATTAGTAGCGGTAGTGCTCGGGCTTGTAGGGGCCTTCCGGCGGAACGCCGAGGTACTCGGCCTGCTTCGGGGTGAGCGTGGTGAGCTTCACGCCGATCTTCTCGAGGTGCAGGCGGGCGACTTCCTCGTCGAGCTTCTTGGGCAGGGTGTAGACGTCGATCTTGTAGGTGTCCTTGTTCTTCCAGAGGTCGATCTGCGCCAGCGTCTGGTTGGCGAAGCTGTTGCTCATGACGAAGCTGGGATGGCCGGTGGCGCAGCCGAGATTCACGAGGCGGCCTTCGGCGAGGACGAAGATGCTGTTGCCGTTCGGGGAAGGTGTACTTGTCGACCTGCGGCTTGATGTTGAGCTTCTCGACGCCGTGGCTCGGCGTTGAGCCGGTCCATCTGGATCTCGTTGTCGAAGTGGCCGATGTTGCAGACGATGGCCTGGTCCTTCATCGGCTCCATGTGCTCGAGGGTGATGATGTCGAGGTTGCCGGTGGTGGTGACGTAGATGTCGCCGCGGCCGAGGGTGTCTTCGATGGTGGTGACTTCGAAGCCTTCCATCGCGGCCTGGAGGGCGTTGATGGGATCGATCTCGGTGACGATGACGCGCGCGCCCATGCCGCGCAGCGAGTGCGACGAGCCCTTGCCCACGTCGCCGTAGCCGCAGACGACGGCGACCTTGCCGGCGACCATGACGTCGGTGGCGCGCTTGATGCCGTCGGCGAGCGACTCGCGGCAGCCGTAGAGGTTGTCGAACTTCGACTTGGTGACCGAGTCGTTCACGTTGATGGCGGGGACGAGCAGCTTGCCCTGCTCCTTCATCTTGTAGAGGCGGTGCACGCCGGTGGTGGTCTCTTCCGAGACGCCGCGCCATTCCTTGGCGACGTTGTGCCAGTGCTGCGGGTCTTCGGCGTGGACGCTTCTTGAGCAGATCCTTGATGACCTGCTCTTCGTGATTGGAAGACGGGCGTGTTGACCCAGTTGTCGCCCTCTTCGAGCTCGTAGCCCTTGTGGATGAGGAGCGTGACGTCGCCGCCGTCGTCGACGACAAGCTGCGGGCCTTTGCCGCCCTCGTGTGTGAGCGCGCGGTAGGTGCAGTCCCAGTACTCCTCAAGGGTCTCGCCCTTCCAGGCGAAGACGGGGACGCCGGCGGCGGCGATGGCGGCGGCGGCGTGGTCCTGCGTGGAGAAGATGTTGCAGCTCGCCCAGCGGACATCGGCGCCGAGATCGACGAGGGTCTCGATCAGGACGGCGGTCTGGATGGTCATGTGCAGCGAGCCGGTGACGCGCACGCCCGCCAGCGGCTTTTCGGCCGCATACTTCTGGCGGATGGACATCAGGCCGGGCATTTCGTGCTCGGCGATGGAGATTTCCTTGCGGCCCCAGTCGGCGAGCGACAGGTCGGCTACTTTGTAATCGGCGGCGGTGCGTTCGAGCGTTGCGGTTGCCATAGGGTTTCAGATCCTTATATCGTTAAATCAAGATACATTGATATAATAAATCAAATCACGATGGCGTCAATTGTGAAAATCCTGCGAGTCGTGGCCGATCCTAACCGGCTGCGCATCCTGCTGCTGCTGGAGCGGGAGGAGCTGTCTGTCGCTGAGCTGCAGGAGATTCTGGCGATGGGGCAGAGCACGATCTCGACGCATCTGTCGCAACTGAAGCAGGCGGGGCTGGTCGAGGATCGGCGCACCGGAAAAAGCAGCCTATATAAGCTGACGCGGGAGAATGGCGCGGGAGTGCTGGGCGGGACTGCTGGCGCAGGCGCAGGGCGGAGATTGCCGAGGCAAAGCGCGACCAGGCGGCGGTGAAGCGCGTTCTGAGCAAGCGGCAGGACAAGACGCGGGCCTTCTTCGATGATGTGGCGGGGCGGTTTGGGAAAAGCTATGTTCCGGGCAAGTCGTGGAAGAGCGTGGCGGAGGCGCTGCTGAAGCTGATGCCTCCGATGGTGATTGCCGATCTGGGAGCCGGCGAAGGCGCGTTTTCCCTGCTGCTGGCGCAAAGGGCGAAGAAAGTGATTGCGGTGGATACGTCGGCGCGGATGGTGGAAGTCGGGCGTCAGCAGGCGAAGCAGCAGGGCGTGAAGAATGTCGAATACCGGCTGGGAGATATGGAAGAGGTTCCGATCGAGGATGGGTCGGTGGATCTGGTCTTTTTCTCGCAGTCGCTGCATCACGCGCTGCATCCGGAGCGCGCAGTGGCCGAGGCCTGGCGGATTCTGAAGCCGGGCGGGAGGATCGCGGTGCTCGATCTGGCGAAGCATCGCTTTGAAGAGGCGCGCGAGACTATACGCCGATGAGTGGCTAGGATTCAGCGAGGTGGAGTTGGAGTCGGCGATGGAGAAGGCGGGGTTTCGCGGGATTGAGATTTCGGTGGTGCACAAGGAGGCTGAGGCTCCGCATTTTCAGACGCTGCTGGCGGTAGGAGATAAGGGGTAAGCGGGCGGATTCGCGTACTGCGGTTGTCATCGCGAATTGTTGTTTTCAAACTTTTCATCGGAATTTTTTCAACCGATTGGCGGCGCCGGAGCGTCTTTATAGTGAATGCGCCAAATTTCGATCTTTTCAAGCGGCGGCGGTGGTCTCACCGCCATAGCGGCTTTTTCTCTTTTTGTTGGAGAGTGCGCATGCGTGGCCGCTGCACAGGCGGGCACGGACTGACGCGCATCCGCTGCTGGTGGGGTATTTCGGCCAGTGGGGCCTGTATTACGAGCAGCCGTACTACGTGAAAGAATTAGTCGAGAACGGCAGCGCGGCGGTGCTGGACCAGATCAACTACGCTCAGGGATTTGTGTCGGAAGGCAAGTGCTCGATTGCCGATCCCAAGGCCGACCTGAACACAACCTATAGGGTCGAAACAGCGTGAGTGGAGAGGCGGACGATCCGGCGTCCCCTTTTCGCGGCTACTTCCACCAGCTCAAGGAATTGAAGAAGCGGTATCCGCATCTGAAGATTCTGATTTCGCTCGAGGGCAATCCAGAGGGCTTTGCCGAAGATGCAAAGCCGGAGAATCGGAAGGCGTTCGTGGCCTCGTGTATCGACACATTTATCCGGGGAAATTTTGCGGCGGGCATTCACGAACCGGGAATCTTCGACGGGTTCGATATTGATTGGGAGTATCCGCAGGGAGCGGACGCGGAAAATTTCCGCGCGCTGCTTGAGGAATTCCGGCGGCAGATGGGCGCGGTGCGGCCGGGGCTGCGGCTGTCGATCGCTGTGCCGCATTCGCCGCACATGATGACGGGCGTGGATATGGCGGCGATCTCGAGGCTGGTGGACCAGGTGGGCGTTATGAACTACGACTACACCGGGCCGTGGAGCAAGATCACAGGGTTTGTCGCTCCGCTCTTTGCCGATCCGGCTGATCCGCATCATCCGAGCAGCGTCGAGAGGAATATCACGACTACAGGGCCGCGGGTGTACCCGTTGAGAAGCTGCTGATGGGCCTGCCGTTCTATGGCTATAGCTGGACGGGAGTTGGGAGCGAGAACAACGGGCTGTTTCAGGCCGGGCAGAGCGTGCACGGAGATCAGCCGTACCGCTACATCCGCACACTGATGGCAAGCTCGCCCATCTATCGCGATCCGAGGTCGCGCGCTCCCTGGCTATACGACGGGCAGAACTTCTGGACTTACGAGGACGCAGTTTCGGTGCACTACAAGGTCAGCTACGCGGCCGATGAAGGCCTGGGCGGCATCATGATCTGGGAGCTGGGTGAAGATACGAGCGACGCGGTGCTCCTGAAGACTGCCCACGATGCGCTTCTGCATCCCTTGCCGGCGAGTGCTTTCAAGGCCGGCCCGAAAGAGCCGAATGAGGCGAACGAGGCGGGGCCGGTCAACGGCGGCCGCTAAGCTGGCTTTTTGCGTGCGCGCGGGGACCCGGTATCTCGATCGACAATGCTTTTCCACACGAAGTGCGAACAGCCACGTGGCTGGTGGTGAAATACTCCTGCGCATGCTCTCCCGGATATTGATTTTCCTCTTCGCACTTACAGGCATCGCTTCAGCCCAGATTCCCGCGGACTGGACGACTCCGTTTCCTCCGCACCGCGTGATCGGAAATGTCTATTACGTGGGCAGCAAGGATCTCGCGTCATATCTGATCGTCACGCCGCAGGGCGACATCCCTGATCAACAGCAGCCTGACGAGCTCTCCGGAGTTGATCAGGAAGAGTGTCGAGCAGCTTGGGTTCAAGTTCAGCGATGTGAAGATTCTGCTGATTAGCCATGCACATTACGATCACTGCGCGGGGAGCTCGATCATCAAGCAATGGACTCACGCAAAGTACCTGGTGATGGATGCGGATGTGCCGGAGGTCGAGGACGGGGGCAAGAGCGACTTCCAGTACGGGAAGTCGGCGGATATGCAGTACCCTCCGGCGAAGGTCGATCGCGTGCTGCACGATGGCGACGAGGTGCGGCTGGGCGGAGTGGTGCTGGTGGCGCACAAGACTCCGGGGCACACGAAGGGATGCACGACGTGGACGCTGACGGTGAAGGACAAGGGCAAGAACTACGACGTGGTGATTGTCGGCAGCCCGAATGTGAATCCCGGATACAAGCTGGTGAACAACAAGACGTATCCGCAGATCGCGCAGGACTATGAGCGACGTTCCGGGTGCTGAAGGCGCTGCCCTGCGATGTGTTTATGGGGGCGCATGGCGGCTATTACGACATGCAAGCGAAGTATGCGCGGTTGAAGGATGGCGGCGAAAAACACGTTTATTGATCCGGCGGGATACCGGGAATATGTGACGGAGCGGGAGCAGGCGTTTGAGGCGGAGTTGAAGAAACAGGAGAACAGCGGGAAGTCGGCGGCCCCCCGCTAGCGTGAGGATTTGCGTTCGGGCTTGCGGGTGGGAATCCACGGGTCTGGGCGGTGTAGCTGGGCGTGGCGGTGACGGAGGCTCTGGTGACGGCCAGGAGTTTGCGCTGCACGAGCCATCCGACCGAGGCCTGCGCGGAGCTTTTCGAACGCCGATGGACTCGGCGAGATCCTGATAGCTGATCTGCACGGCGCGGCCGCGGCGCTGCTGCTCAGCGGCGATCCACAGATAGACGAGAAAGCTTACAGGACGGCGATCGTGTCCGACGAGGTCGCGCATGAGGACGTCAGTGACATATTCGTCGAAGGTCAGCATCGCTATACCTATCAAGAGTATAGCAACGACTACCTGATTGCGCCGCAGGAAGTTGCGAGCTATGTTTGGAGCAGAAGTGGAGGTCTACATGATTCGCGGCGCACAAGATTTTCACATTCCGGTGAGTAACCAGGATGTTTCACTGAAGTTCTACACAGAAACGATTGAATTTAAGGTTGGAACTGATCAGCAGTTGGGGCCGGGCATGCGATGGATCGAGCTGCTTATTGCGGGATCGAACGCCAATATTCACTGTTTACGCCTCCGGGGCATGAGAGCCACATCGGAGGATTTCAGCCGGTGGTTTCTGGTGCGACGATGTCTTCGCCACGGCAAAGGCGATGCAGGAGAAGGGCGTGGAGCTGGCGGAAGAAGTCGCAAGGAGCAGTGGGGAGCGGTTGCCAACTTCAGGGATCGGACGGGAACGAGTTTGTGTTTTCGAGCCGGTGAAGATCGAGACGCAGAACTTTTCCGGATAGCCGGTTTTGCGGGATTGGGTAACTTCCGTATTGCCGGTCACTCGGACGGCAAGGGGTTCTGAGTGCCATCGCCTGGTTTCAACAGTTATGAAAGGCCATGATAGAGCACCATATATCGTTAGAGTCGATCTTGACTAATATCCCTTAACAGAAGGTAGACGATTGCCATGAAGACCGAAGCGCGTTTCTTCGTGGTAGCTGGCGCTGATGTTTTCTTTTCGCGGCTGCTGGAAAAACTGAGCAGGAGATTCCTCCTGGCGTTAAGTACAAACCTGCCCATGAGTCGGTGGATCCGGCGGCAAAGACGAAGCTCGAAAGGGCGCTGGCCAATGGCGCTGCATTCCCGGAAGAGTTGTTTGGCAAGAACTTGATCTGGTGCGGACCTACACTTTGGAAGTCTTTGAAGCCCTGAGCGGATACCATTTTACTCGAAGCTCAAGTACTCATTGCGAACCTATCAATGTCAGACGGAACTATCGTTATCGAAGGCAGGGGTATGCGAAACGAAGAAGAGAGCAGCAGAGCTGCTGGAAGGCTCTTTTAGCCAAATACCCGTCGCTCCAAATTGGCATGGTTATAAAGGCAACGGCCCGATTAATAGGCTACTTCTGGGCAACGACTGTTTTCGATCTGGATGAGCCCTTTTTCGCGATTGATGCCGGACCTCAAACGTTTGTCGTGCACATGGGGCAAGAACATGGTCTCTACACCTTTCGATCTTGCGGTCGATCTTATATATATCAGGAGTTCTGCACCAGCGAACTTTCAGGATTTGCAGCAGCCGCAGAAAACGGAGTTGGGCGATCAACGAACGGCTGAAGTCGCGCACGAACCAGATAGTGAGTGCCGGGCTTCGCCGGGGCCTGATAAAACCGTGCAGGCAGTCGAGCAATCCGTAACAACGGGACGACTGATCCACAAGGTGCCCCCTAAATATCCCAAGGCGGCGCTTAAAGCGCACATTGAGGTAACGGTTGTTCTGTGTGCAGTAATCGGAAAGGACGGAAAGATCACGAACCTGCGGGCAGCATCTCGACCGAAAGAACTGGTTGACCCGGCGATTAAGGCGGTTCAGCAGTGGGTCTATAAGCCTTATATAACGGTGGCCGGTGAAGCCGTCGAGGTAGAAACCGAGATTCGCGTCGATTTTGAATTGGAGTGAACCCCCGCTAACCAGTGCGGAGTGCACCCAGGAGCCCTGGAGCAAAGTCCCGCAGTCAGGTATAAGTGCCCTCATATTGTTGAAAAATAGCCATAGCACTCAAAACCACAAAAATGCTGGCAGAGTTAGCGAGTGGTCGGCAACACGGAAGTTACGCCGTGTTGTTTCCGTATTTGCCGGTGATACGCTCTGTTCGCCCGCGAAGTGCCTACTTCCCCTTCATTTGCTCAATTTTTCGAGAGCCTCGATCTCGTGCCTTGTCACTGCAGGGCGGGAGAATAGCTCCGACTTGGTCCGGGGAGCAGTCTTGCCCTTGCCCGTCCGACTCGCCGCGACGCCTCTCACCAACCGGTAAGCCCGTCCTCGATGCCGGTTCCTCAGGCTCGCCTGTAAACCCCAAAAAGAGACTGCTACATTAGACTTGATTGGCGTATACTTCAAGGCCTAATTTGCTGTTGCAATAAAACAGAGCATTCATGAAAATCGTAGTCATCGTCGCCCGCATCTTGTTGGGTGCGATCTTTGTCGCCTTCAGCCTGAATGCCTTCCTGCACTTTTTCCGAGAGGTGCGTCTCCTCCGGGCCTTGCAGGTCAGTTCGTGGGCGCAATGTTCCACTCCCACTACATCCTCTTCGTGAGCACAATCGAGTTGATTTGCGGTGCCTTGTTGCTGGTAAACCGTTATGTTCTGCTCGCCTTGGCAGCCTTGGCGCAGATCATTGTCAATATCCTCATGTTCCACATTTTGTTGCCGCCGGTTGGATGGCAACCTGGAGTTCTCCGCGGCGATCTTGTGGGTCCCTCCTGTTCATCCACTACCGCAAATATTTCTCGTGCATATTCGTGCAGCGGGCATCCTGATCGGCAATGCCGCACCGAAATTTCGCATGATTGTGGCGGCTACCTGACCTTAAGCTGATTAAGATCGACGACGCGAACCTGTTTTCGTCGGGCGGGCCCGAGTTAGCGGGTGCTCTTTTGTATTTCCGGTTGCAGGCCGCAATTATTTAGCGTTCTGGACTCATGGTGAGCTCACAAAAGAACGCTGGATCGTGGCCCATTAGTTCATCAGTACACTTAGGGTTAAGGCTCAGAGGGAGAAAGGTCAGGGACGTCATGCTGGTAGTGATGAAGGCGCAGGCGACGCGGAAGAGATTCAGAGCGTCTGCGAGCGGATTGAACATCTGGGATTCCGGGCGCATCCGATGCCCGGCGCCACGCGCACCGCGATCGGGATTACCGGCAATCAGGGGCAGATCGAGCCCGGAACTCTCGATGAGCTGTCGGGTGTGGCCGAAGTCATCCCGTTTCGAAGCCGTATAAGCTGGTGAGCCGCGATGTGAAGGAAGACGACACGGTCATTCGCTTCCGGGCACGAACGCAACGATGGCGGGCGGGCCTGGCGATGGTGGCCGGACCGTGTTCGATCGAGACAAGGAGCAGGCCTTTGCCATCGCCGAGCAGGTGGCGGCGGCGGGAGCACAGTTCTTCGCGGAGGCGCTTATAACCGAGGACTTCACCATATACCTTTCAAGGATTGGGTGAAGAAGCGCTGAAGATCATGGCGGAGATCCGCGAGCGCTTTGGGTTGCGGATTGTCACGGAGGCCATCGACAATGAGGCGCTGGAACTGGTGGATCACTACGCGGACGTGATCCAGATTGGCGCGCGCAATATGCAGAACTATTCCCTGCTGCGCGCGGCGGGGCGCAAGCGCAAGCCGGTGCTGTTGAAGCGCGGGATGTCGGCGACGCTGGAAGAGTTTCTGATGGCTGCCGAATATGTGATGAGCGAGGGCAACTACCAGGTGATTCTGTGCGAGCGCGGGGTGCGGACGTTTGCGGATCATACGCGGAATACGCTGACCTGAGCATCGTGCCGGCGGTGCAGAGGCTGAGCCATCTGCCGATTCTGGTCGATCCGAGCCATGGGACGGGCAAGCGCAATAAAGTTCTGCCGCTGGCGCGGGCAGCTGTCGCTGTTGGCGCGGACGGGGTCATGGTTGAGGTGCACCATCAGCCGGACAAGGCGCTGTCGGATGGGGCGCAGTCGATCTATCCCGAGCAGTTTGTGCAGCTGATGGATGAGGCGAGCCAGATTGCGACGGTGCTGCGGAGGAATGTTCCGCGCGGGATTGAGATCACGGAAGCTGTGGAATCTGCCGGATCGCGGTAATCCTTCCTTCATTTTTTAAACAAGGAGCCGGGCGCGTGCTCGGCTTTTCGTTCTCCACCATTGCGGGGTTTCGTGAGAACATCCCTCAGGGGCTAAAGCCCCTTGCTTCATAGCGATCTTTTGTACGACCTAAAGGCCGTACCCTTCAAATGCCTTGTATCTTCCTGCTGCCTAGTATGTTCCTGCGGACGGCTGAAACCGCGCCCTTTCCAAAGCCTGAGCTCGTCAGTGACGCAAAACGATTGCGCGGCTTTTTGGCTTTGTGGGCATTGCTGCCGATCTTTCTGGGGCTATTGCTCGGCGGTTGCAGGCGGGAGCATTTTCCGGAATATCCGGCCGATTATCGTGAGTTCGCTTACGTCACAAACGGCGGCAGCAATACGGTGACGGTGCTCGACCTGGTGAATCTGCGGCAGGAGCGAGTGCTGCAGGTGGGCGCTGAGCCGACGGGGGTGACTGCAAATCCCAAACGCAATGAAGTTTACGTGGTCAACTCCGGAGGCGGAGGTGGGAACGGCAGCGTGAGCGTGATCGATGCCGGGAAGAATGCGGTAGTGGCGACGATTCCGGTGCACCGCAGGCCGTACTTCATTGACGTGGACAGCGAGGGGCGGCGCGCCTACGTGGCTAGTTCGGGATCGAACAGCGTCTCGGTGATCGATCTCGACAAGCGGAAGGAGATCGGCGTGATTGGGGTGGGCGAGGGTCCGGGGCTGGCGAGGGTTTCTCCGGACGGGAAGAGCCTGGTGGTGACGAATCGCGCGAGCGGCAGCGTGTCAGTGGCCGACCCAGAGAATTTCAAGGTACGGGCTGCGTTTTCGGGTTGTCCGCAGGCAACCTACGCCGTGATTCTGCCGGATTCGTCGAAAGCCTTTGTGGCGTGTTCGGGCGGGCACCAGGTGATGGCAATCGGGCTGGCACGGCCGGCGAGCCCGATCGAGAGCGAGCATACGGACAGGTTGCTGGCATTTCTGGATGTGGGCAAGACGCCGGTGAATCTGGCGATGAAGCCGGATGGTGGCGAGATCTTCGTATCGAATTTCGACAGCGATTCGATCTCGGAGATTGCGACTGGGACGAATGAGGTGGGCGGGGCATATCTTGTGGGCGCGCATCCGTCCCATGGAATTGTAAGTGCCGATAATGCCTTTCTGTGGATCAGCAACTTCAATGCTGACTCGATCGGGGTGTACTCGATTGACGACGGCAGGCTGCTTCCCGATGCGATTCACGTGGGCGACGGGCCGGATGCACTGGCATTCTCGACTAACGGCTTTCTGCTGCTGGCAGTGGACGCAAGGTCGGGCGACGTCTCTGTGGTTGGACGCAGAGGTATGCGGCGAACGGCGCGGTGCGCATAGGATCGCTGTTTACCATGCTGCCGGCGGGTCAGCGGCCGAATGGGATTGCGGTGAAGTCGTTCACTGTGAAGTAGGACTGCACGTCCAGCTCAGGGTTCAGGGCTCAGGGCTAACAGAAATTCAGAGCTGAATTTCGGACAGCTTAGTTTCCTCGGGAACGTCGGTGGGGCTTTCGAAATGCAGGCGGTAGCCGTCGGGGTCGGTGAGCACGGTATCCCATAGGCCGTTGCCTACCTGGGGCTCGGATGCATCGATGCCGCGCGACTGGAATTCGTGGTAGAGCGCGATGGCGTCTTCACACTGGAACCAGATGGAGACGCCCTGTCCGAGTTTGCCGCCAGGCGGCATGGAATCGAGTATCTTCTTCGCGCAGTTTTGCAGCATGAGCGCGGCACCTCCCAGCTCGAGCCAGCACCAGCGGATCTCTCCGTTGACGATCCACTGGTTTGTCCGGGTAAAGCCGAGGCCGTCGACGTAGTAGCGGAGCGACCGCTCCATGTCGGTAATGCAGAAGAAGGGCACGGCCTGCTTGACGTTGGTTTTTACAGGTGATGAGGCGCTCATGTTGGGCTCTCTATTGTTCGCGCAGGGTCTTCATGGGATCGACGCGGGCGGCGCGCCAGGCAGGTGCGGCGCTGGCGAGCAATGAGATGACGACGAGCAATCCCGTGACGGTGATGTAGGTTACAGGATCGGAGGCACGGACTCCGTAGATCTGGCTGGAGATGAAGCGCGTGAGTACAGCGGAGGCGGCGAGGCCGACGATGAGTCCTATGCCGGCGAGGACAAGACCGCGCTTGAGGATGAGCCTGAGCACGTCGCCGCGCTGGGCTCCCAGAGCCATGCGCAGACCCATTTCATTGGTGCGCTGCGCGACCATGTAGGAGAGGACGGCGTAGAGTCCGACGGCGGAGAGCAGCAGTGCCATGACTGCGAAAGAAGAGAGGAGCAGGGTAATGAATCGCGGCTGTGAGGCAGCGCTGGAGAGCATATCGTCGAGCGTGTGGACGTGGTAGATGGGGACGTCGCGGTTCATAGACGCCATCAGCGTGCGCAGGGGCGTAGTTAGAGCTGTGGGCTCGCCATTAGTACGCAGAACCAGGGAAGGCGCGCTGACTCCACATTGAGAAAGAGCCAGGTAGTACGTGGGACGTGCTTCGGTGGTCAGGCTGCCCCCCTTGACGTTGCCCACAACGCCGATGATTTCATGCATGACTTCGGGATGAGTTCCATCGCTGATGCCCGGCTTGATGTGCTTGCCGATGGGGTTCTCACCGGGGAAGAACTTTTTCGCGAAGGCCTGGTCGACAATGACAACGGGAGTGGATGTTCCAGTATCGGTCGCGGCAAAATCACGTCCGTTCACCAAGGGAATGCGAAGTGTGTTGAAGAAATTCGGTGTGATGATTCGGATTCTCGCGACGGGCATGTCTCCGACGGGGGTGGGCCGGCCTTCGATGTCAAAACCGATGCCGATGCTCGAACCGGAGAACGGCAACGGCCATCCTGCAGCGGCGGATTTTACTCCGGGGAGGGCTGTGATCCGGGGGAGAAGCTGGTCATAGAACTGGGCAACCTTGGTGGCGTAGCCCTTGGTTGAGGGATAGCTGACGCTTGCGGTAAGAACATTGCTACGATCAAAGCCGGGATCGACGGAGAGCACGTGGACGAAGCTGCGGATGAAGAGGCCGGAAGCGACAAGGAGCACGAGGCCGAGTGCGGTTTCAACGATAACCAGGGTGCTGTGGAGACGATGCTGGGCGCGTCCGCCGGTGACGCTGCGCGTGCCATCGCGGAGAGCAAGCGAGGGGTTGAGCCGCGACATGCGCAGAGCGGGGACGACTCCGAAGAGCAGGCCGGTGAGTACGGAAGCGAGGACGGTGAAGGCAAGGACGGTGGAGTCTACTGAGATAGTGTCCAGCCGAGGCAGGTCCTTCGGCATAAAGCGCATCATTCCCTGCAGGAAAATGCTGGATAGGCCAAGGCCCAATGCGCCTCCGAGGAACGAGAGCAGAAGCGACTCGACAAGCACCTGGCGGATGATTTGAGCGCGGCCGGCACCGAGGGCGGAGCGCAGAGCGATCTCCGCACGGCGGCGGGAAGCGCGGGCGAGGAGGAGTCCGGCAACGTTGGCGCAGGCGATGAGCAGAACAAGCGAGACTGCCGCAAAAAGGATGCGCAGGGCGGGACGCGAATCTCCGATAAGGGCTTCGAGTTCAGGCTTAACGGCGGCGGAGGTGAAGAACTTGTTGTCCTCGGGATATTGCGCGGCCAGATTGCGGTCGATGAGGCTGAGGTCGGCACGCGCCTGGTCGGGCGTGACGCCGGGCTTGAGTCGGCCGATGACATCGAGCATGTGCGCGCCGCGCTGCGCGGTGAGGGGCGTGTCGCCGTCGGGATCAAAGGCATCGGTAGCGAGGGTAGTCCAGAGGCGCGGCGCGGGGTTCTGCAGGGGGAAGCTGAAGCCTTCGGGCATGACTCCGGCGACCGTGAAGGCATAGCCGTCGAGGGTGATGGTCTTGCCGGCGATGTCCGGCTGGGAACTGAAGTGTGGCTGCCAGAGCTCGTGGCTGAGGATGACGACGTGCTGGCCGGAGTTCTCGTCGGCGGGCAGAAAATCACGGCCGAGAGAGGGATGGATGCCGAGGACACGGAAGAAGTCCGAAGAAACGGTTTCGCCTTCGAGGATCTGCGCGGTGCCGGCGTTGGTGAGGGTGAAGGTGCTATCGTTAAAGGGGCGATGTGCTGAAGGAGTGGTTCTGGCTGCGCCAGTCGAAGAAGTCGGGATAGCTGAGGCTCTGCGGGGCGATGACGCTGGTTCTATGGCTCTCATGCTGGAGATCCATAATCCGATCGGGCTCCGGAAACGGAAGCGGGCGAAGCAGGACGGCATTGACGAGGCTGAAGATGCCGGTAGTGGCGCCGATTCCGAGAGCCAGGGTGAGGATGGTGGTGAGGGCGAAGCCCGGGCTCTTGCGCAGCTGGCGTATGGAGAAACGAAGGTCCTGTAAGAGATTGTGCATGGCAGCTCCGCGGATTGAGGAGCACGTTCAAGGCCATAGGATCGGCGCGTAAGTGCTTGAGGATGTTAGGGTCGCGGAGGAGGATGACGAGGTGGGCTGGGAACAGGTGTCCGGAATCGGAAAGGGGCTGTCCGGGAGGAGACAGCCTTGAAATGTGACGAAATGAAACCGGGAGGCCGAGGACCTCCCGATTGGTGTTGATTTCGATTTCAGAGATCGAATTTAGACAGGCTGGACGTTCTCTGCCTGCAGGCCCTTGGGACCACGCACGACGTTGAACTGAACGCGCTGCGCTTCCTGAAGGCTGCGGAAGCCGTTGGCGTTGATCGCCGAGAAGTGAACGAAGATGTCTTCGTTGTTGCTATCGCGAGTGATGAATCCAAAGCCCTTGGCGTCGTTGAACCACTTGACAATACCCTGTTCCATGATTGGGGGTTTTCCTTTGATGTTGTAATTCGCTTGAAGATTTCGAGGAAGGTATAGCGGCAAGCAGTGCTTTGGAGCATTACGTGCGGTGTAGACCCACTCAAGTACGAGCGTAGACCCAGTATAGCGCAGCGGAGGGCGGGAGTCTTAAGGTTTGGAGAATTTGGTGGGGGAGTCTATTGAAATAAGCCTTAGCCGTGCGCGACGGCTTCGTCGGCGTAGAGCGCCGCGATCTCCGCGGCGTATTTCTGGATGATGACGCGGCGCTTGAGTTTGAGGCTGGGCGTGAGCTCGCCGGAGTCGAGAGACCACTCGTCGGGAACAAGGCGAAAGCGCTTGATGGTTTCGAAGTTGGCGAGGGACGCGTTGATTCCGTCGATGATGGACTGATACTGCGCGACGACACGCGGATCGGAAGTGAGGTCGCGGCGCGTCGCGGCGGTAATTCCCTGCTGCTGTGCCCAGCTCTCGAGAACGACGAAGTTCGGCGAGATGAGAGCTGAGGCGAACTTGTGGCGGTCGCCGACGAGCGCGGCCTGGCCGACGAGGAGATTGGCCTTGAGCTTGTTCTCGATGGGCTGCGGGGCAATGAGCTTGCCGCCGGAGGTCTTGAGCAGCTCTTTCTTGCGGTCGGTAACGTAGAGGAAGCCGTCGGCGTCGAGGTGAGCGATGTCTCCGGTGCGGAAGAAACCCTGGTCGTCGAAGTTTTCTGGCGAGTGCGGAGGCTGTTTCCAGTATCCCTGGAAAACGTTTGGCCCCTGCACGAGCAGCTCGCCGTCTTCGGCGATGCGGCAGACGACGTTGGGCAGAGGCTGGCCGACGGAGCCCATGCGGTTGTGGTCCGGTGTGTTGATGGCGAGGACGGGCGAGGTTTCGGTGAGTCCGTAGCCCTCGAGGATGCGGATGCCGACGCTGGCGAACCAGTGGGCGGTGTCGAGGCCGAGCGGGGCGCCTCCGGCTATGTAGAGGCGAACCTGTCCGCCGAAGCCTGCCCGCACCTTTTTGTAGACAAGCGTGTTGGCGGACTTCCAGGTCATAGAGCTGGGTGTTCGGCCCTGTGCGATTTCTTCCCTATATTTGGCGCCCGTGGAGACGGCCCACTTGAGCATACGAGACTTCACACCCGAGAGCGACGCGCGGCGCTCAGCTTCCTGCCGGACTTTCTCGTAAACACGCGGCACGGCCACCACGATGGTTGGGCGCACGGAGGTGAGTGCGGCAGGCAGCTTGTCGAAGGCGGGGCAATAGGCGACGGTGACGTTTTGCGCGTAGAGCGCGTAGTCGAGATGGCGTGCGGTGATGTGCGAAAGAGGCAGGAAGGAGATGCAGGAGTCGGTTTCGAGGAAGCCGAAGCCGGCGGTGGAGTAATTAATGTTGGAGGCGATGTTGCCGTGGGTGAGCATGACGCCTTTGGGCTCGCCGGTGGTGCCGGAGGTGTAGATGAGGGTAGCGAGGTCGTCGGGGCGAACGTCGTAGGCACGGCGGTCGAAGTCAGCATCGCGGGCGGTCTTGCGCGCGTCGGCGTCGCGAATAAGCGAGGAGAAGAGAACGGCGTCGGCAGTTCCCTCTTCGTCCATGAGGACGATGCGCTCGATGGCCGTCTGGGCACGGGTTTGCGCGACCTTGTCGTACTGGGCGCGGGTGGAGACGACAGCGATGCGCGCGCCAGAGTCGGCGAGGAGGATGGCGGTCTGCTCGGCGGTGAGCGTGGGGTAGATGGGAACGTCGACGGCGCCCAGAGCCAGGGCGGCGAAGTCGGCGACGGCCCACTCCCAGCGATTTTCGCCGAGGATCGCGATGCGGTCGCCCTTGGCGATGCCCCAGCCGGCGAATGCGTCGGCGACGGCGCGGACACGCTGATAGAGCTGCGATCCGGAGATGGGACGCCACTCGCCGGCGGAGTCCTGGGCGAGGATGGCGCGATCACGGTCAGAGGCGGCGATAACGAAGAGGATATCGTTGAGCGTTTTGAGATTCAGCACGGCGGGTCAACTTTATCGGACGAGGGAAGACGGTGCAAGGGGGCAGGCGGCAACTATGGGATGAACAGCCAGACGGCGTGAAGCGTATATGATTTGCGTGGCGGTGTCCCCGCACCTTGCCCTGCTCTATTTGATCAAGGAGATCGTTTTATGAGGAATTTACTGTTTTCACGGCTGAGACCTGCTGCGGCTGCGGCTCTAGCCGTGACATGCGCGATGGCAAGCGCGGCGAACCTGCCTGCCAGCAAGCCGCTGAAGGTGCCTACGTTGAAGATTGAGAGGTACACGCTGCCGAACGGTCTTGAGGTGCTGACCTATGAGAATCACAAGCTGCCTCTGGTGGCGGTGGACCTATGGTATCACGTGGGACCGGTCAATGAGAAGGCGGGGCGCACGGGGTTCGCCCATCTCTTCGAGCACATGATGTTCGAGGGATCGGAGCACGTAGGCGAAAAAGCGCATTTCCGCTACCTGGAGGGCGCAGGCGCAACGGATATTAACGGCACGACATGGTTCGATCGCACGAATTATTTCGAGACGGTTCCCAGCAACCAGCTTGAGCTGGCGTTGTGGCTGGAGAGCGACCGGATGGGGTTTCTGCTGGAGACGCTCGACAAGACGAAGCTGACTAACCAGCGCGATGTGGTTCGCAATGAGCTAAGGCAGGATGAGGGGCAACCTTACGATCTGGCAGACGAAGAGATCTACCATCAGCTTTTTCCCAAGGATCATCCCTATCATGCGGACGTGATCGGAAGCCATGCGGATGTGGAAGCGGCGCGCCTCAACGATGTGCGGGACTTCTTCCAGCATTACTACACGCCGAACAATGCAAGCATCGCGATTGCGGGAGATTTCGATCCGGCGAAGCTACGCGCGCTGCTGGAGAAGTACTTCGGGCCTATCCCTAAAGGGCCGGAAGTGGACAAGGTGACGGTGACGACGCCGCCGATCACCTCAGAGAGGAGTGTCACGATCACCGATACGGTTCAACTGCCGCGGGTTTCGCTGGCGTGGCTCACCCCGCAGGCGTTCAAGCCGGGCGACGCCGATGCGGATCTCTTCGTTTCGATCCTCGGACATGGCAAATCGAGCCGCCTGTACCAGAAGCTGGTCTACGAGCAGCAGATTGCGCAGTCGGTGAATTGCGAGAATCTCTCGCTGAGGCTGGCATCGGTTGCCGAGTGCGATGTGACGGCGAGGCCGGGAGTGAAACCGGAGGATTTGAAGGCGGCAATCGATAAGGAGATCGAGGCATTGCGCACCGCGGGGCCAACGGAGGCGGAGCTGAACGAGGCACGCAGTGGCGTGTTGACAAGCAAGGTTTCCGGGCTGCAGCGGCTGGGCGGATTCGGCGGAGTTGCCGACACGATGGATTACTACAACCAGTATGTCGGCAATCCGAATTACCTAGCGCAGGACATTGCGCGCTATCAGAAGGCAACCGTGGCGTCGGTCGAGCAGGTTGGACAGCAAAACTTTGGGAAATCGCAGCGCGTGGTGGTGGTGACGGTGCCGGGTAAGAAGGTGACCGAGGATGTGCCGCGCAGTCCGGCGGACACGGATGCCAACGTGAAGGTGACCAACCCCTACACGCCGGAGTTTGAGGCGCAGCAGGACTGGCGCAAGACTCCGCCGCAGCCGGGCAAGGCGCCGGAGCTGCATCTACCGGTGCCGGAGACATTTGCACTGGCGAACGGGATGAAGGTGTACCTGGTGGAGGACCACTCGCTGCCGGTCTTCAGCGCGACACTGACGAACCTGGCGGGGAGCGATGCGAATCCCACGGGCAAGCCGGGGCTGGCGAGCTTTACGGCACGCATGCTGACCGAAGGCACGAGCAACCGGTCGGCCACGCAGCTGGCGGACGACACGGCCAGCATCGGGGCGTCGCTTACGTCAGGGGCGTCGATGGATGCGGCGACGGTGAACGTCAACTCGCTAAGCAACAGCGTGGATGGCGCGATGACACTGATGTCGGACGTGGCGCTGCATCCCGCGTTCCAGAGCGCCGAGGTCGAGCGCATCCGCAAGCAGCGGCTGACGGCGATTCTGCAGGAGGGCGACCAGCCGGTTGCGGCGACGCTGCGCGTGGGCTTCAAGACGCTCTATGGCGACTATCCTTACGGGTACCGCGATATCGGCACGACGGACTCGGTGAAGGCGATCACGCGCGACGACCTGACGAGCTTCTGGTCAGGCCATTATGCGCCGCAGGAAACGGCGCTGGTGCTCGCCGGCGATATCACGAAGGCTGAAGCAAAGAGCCTTGGCGAGAAATACTTCGGGGGCTGGGCCGCGAGCGCAAGCACGGCCGAGGTTCATCTGCCTCCGCCACCGCCTCCGCCTGCACGGAAGATCGTGATCGTGGACAAGCCGGGCGCACCGCAGACGGTGCTGGTGGCGTTCGGGGAGGGTCCGGCGCGCTCGACGAAGGATTATCCGGCGCTGGGCGTGATGAACAGCGTGCTGGGAGGGCTGTTCTCGAGCCGCATCAACATGAATCTGCGCGAGAAGAATGGCTATACCTACGGCGGCTTCTCAGGCTTCTTCTTTTATCGATACGGCGGCACGTTCTTCGGTGGTGCGGAGGTGCGGACGGACGTGACGGCTCCAGCGGCGAAGGAGCTGTTCTTCGAGCTGAACCGCATCCGGACCGATCCTCCGACGGCGGCCGAGCTGAAGCTGGCGGAAGACAATGCGCTGCGTTCGCTACCCGGGCAGTTCGAGACGGTGCAGGCAACGACGGAGCTGATGGGCGAGCTGTTTACCTACAGCCTGCCGGTGAACTACTACCAGCAATTGCCGGGCGAGTACCTGAAGCTGACTCCGGACGCGGTGGAGAAGACGGCGATCGACTATATCCACCCTGAGAACTTTATCGTGATGGCGGTCGGCGACCGGGCAAAGATCGAGGGCGATCTCCAGAAGCTGGACCTGGGTCCGATCGAGATCAGGGATGAGAGCGGAGATGTGGTGAAGAAGTAGGGTGCGGAGGAGAGGACTGCGCCGGCGCAGGGTGTCACGGCATCGGCATAGTCTTCTATCTTCCGGAGCAATCGAGCTTCGTTTTCCCACGTCGGAAAATCGTCGGCACACAACTCTGGATTTTACCGACGCCGCATCTGAAGAAACGTCTCTTTTTGATCTTTGGTGAATTGGTTCGCCTTACTGTAACTGAAATGCCCCTTGACGATTCGGAAGCGGGCGTTGCCGTGAATTTCCTTGTAGTCATCGGTCCAGACTTTCTCAATGACAGCAGGTCCCGCGGGAAGGTCTACCGTCTGGGAGCCCCCGTTGTATCCTTTCGCGAATCCTATGTTGATTTTTACTTTCTTGAGTTCCTCGACAAACTCTTCAAGAAAACTCCCCCTCCCCACATCGCACGACTTGAAGGTGATGAGACCGACCCTCTTCACGCCGGCGTATTCCAGCCTCGCTGCGACGTATTTCGGTTCAAGGTTGCCTACGGCCGCCGAAGAGCCGTGAGCAAAAATGAAGAGTTTATCGTTTTCATTCATGTCGGCCATGCAGTTCATTGAGAGATCTCTGAACGTTTCGTAATTTATCCGTGCACCTTCTTTATCAGTCACAAACATCCGGCCGGGGGGGACCCTCTTCAGCTTCTGATATGCCAGGGCGCTCGTCTTGATGACCTCCTCATACTCCTCTCTTTTTACAGGGACAGCTTCAATTGAAGAATGAAAGAGAAGGATGTAATCGTGTGTCCACTTGCTCGTTGCCCTGCTCAATCGGTTCTCTCCTGATTCGGCCGGCTAGGTCCTCGACCGATCGCTAAAGCTCAATGTACGGTGAAGCTTTACTTTCTTTCCCTCTGGAGGAGGAAGTCTACCACGGGGCGCACCACCTCTCGCCTGGGGTTTGGGCGTGAGGCGGATGAAGCGCGGCGCGAGTTCGTGCCACTTGGAGAGGAGCCAGTAGGCGCGGGTGCTGAAGGTCTTTTCGGCGTGGAGCTGGACGAGGCCGTGGATGGCTTCGCTGGCTTCGGCGTCACGGGCCTTGCTGGCACAAGGCTGAAAGGTCTCTCTAACTCAACTGGATGATTAAGGTGGAATTACCCCACTCAAGCAAAAGAAGCTTGAGTGGGGCACCCGGCTGGAAAAACCTAGCCTGACTCGTGAAGAGCATCTTATCCCACATCCCAAAATCTAGATGTGGGTGACCTGCCCCCAAAATCCGTACAGGTGATTCTGTAAATTTAGCCCGCCGCCGGGGCTGTGGGAAATGTATGGTCCGCCGTCCGATTGCAAGCAGAATCTTTGGCGTGGGTGGATTGGTCTGCGCAAATGTATCCGACCTGTTTGTGGAGCTGAGCTCCTGGCCATGATGGAGTCCGCGCGTCGCTGGTCTACAAAGTGGGTCGAACTTGGATGGGTTCTCATTCCCACACAGACTGGAGCTACGCCGGTTGAGACCGTTCCTCTCACTCATTGATCTGTCTTGCAAACCTGAGGGGGTGAAAACATCGCCGCCGTCGCAGGGTTGGAAAAGTGGGAATCGCGCGTTGTTTGCGGGATTTCCAAACTTCGTGGGAAAGTCGTTGTTTGACTTTTCCAGGAAGTGACTTTTCCAAGCCCGGGTTTCACGCAACTACCAGTTCGGAGGTGCGATAGCGAATGCCCTTGCTCAGAATGGCCCATGCGATCCGCGCCATCTTATTGGCCAACGCAACCACGACAACATTACGGTGCGTGCGTCCAGCCAGGTCAGCGAGCCACGTAGACAAGGCCGACGGGTTTCGTTCCGCTTGCGCCACCACGGATCGGGCGCCATGCAGGAACATACGCCGGAGATAGGGATTTCCTCGTTTGCTGATACCCAGCAGTTTCGTCTTGCCGCCGGTCGAGCACTGACGCGGAACCAGCCCGATCCATGCGGATAGGTCTCGCCCCTTGTGGAAGGTGATGCCGTTGCCAATCGCAGCCACCAACGCGGTTGAAACGAGAGGACCGAAACCAGGAACCTCCATGAGTCGATGGCACGCATCGTCTTCTCTTGCGATGCGTTGAAGCTCGTCGTTCGCCTGCTCGATGCGCCTGTCCAGTTCATCCCATTCCTGCTTCAGTTCCCGCAGTAGTCCATGGAGTCTTGCAGAAACGAAGGCGCCTCCCTCGCGGAGAACTTCCTGTAGTTGCACCATGAGATGCGAAGGGCCTTTCCGAACCGTCATACCACGCTCGAGCAGGAAGCCGCGCATCTGGTTCATGATCGCAGTTCTCCGCGCCACCCAACGATCGCGCACCCGATGCAGTGCCTGCAGATCCAGCTGTTCGTCGGTCTTGATCGGCACAAAACGCATCGTCGGCCGCTGCACGGCTTCTGCAATGGCTTCGGCGTCGAGGTAGTCATTCTTATTCGTCTTGACATACGGCTTCACATACTGAGCCGGCATCAGTCGCACTTCATGCCCCTGCTCGCGCAACGCACGACCAAGAAAATGTGCTCCTCCGCAGGCTTCCATGCCGATCAGCATCGACGATCGGTTGGCCGTGAAGAGCAGTAGTTGCCTACGGGAGAGTTTTCTACGCAGCACAATCTCGCCGCGCCGGTCCAATCCTACGATGTGAAAGGTGGTCTTACTCAGATCAATGCCGAGGGTTGCGATCTCCATGGTGAGCCTCCTGCACAGCAAAATAGCCCATCCGTTCCTGAAACAAACGGCGGACCATTCCAGTAGGGGGAAACGCCGCAGGCGTTTTCCAAGTGGGCGGGGCCCACGTCTTTTCCATAGCTCTGGGCTTTGGCCACGCGCGCAAACTCGTCCGGGGTTCTGTAGCCGAGACTGCTGTGTGGTCGTTCCTCGTTGTACTCCCTCTTCCAGTTAGTTACCTTCCCGCGTGCGTCGAACAGGTTCGCGAACCAGCTGACCCGCAGGCACTCTTCGCGCAGTCTGCCGTGAAAGCTCTCCACATGCGCGTTCTGTGTTGGCTTGCCAGGCTGGATGTGGCGCAGATCGATCTTCCACTCCAGGGCCCAGGCCAGGAAATGACGGCTGGTCAGCTCCGGGCCGTTGTCACAGCGAATTGCCACCGGGCGTCCGCGCATGGCGATGATCTCATCCAGCACCCGCGTCACTCGCCGGCTGGCAAACCCGGTGTCTACTTCCAGCGCCAGACACTCCCGTGTAAAGGCATCCACTACACTCAGCACGCGGATGGTGCGTCCGGCTGCAATCACATCATGCGCGAAATCCAGCGCCCACTCCTGGTTGGCGTCGGTCAGCGCGGGCCGCGGCGAGCCCACACGCACGCAGTGCCTGCGCTTCTTCCGCTTCAGGCACAGCCCCGCCTCGCGATAGACCCGCCACACTCGCTTGTGATTCACTCGCTCGCCTTCCCGTTCCACCAGCACCTGCAATCTCCGATAACCGTAGCGCGGCTTCTCCCGCGCCAGCCGCACCAGTTTCTCTCGCAGTGATTCATCCGATTGCCGAGAGCAATACCTATAGCTCGACACCGCAATCGACATCAGCCCGCACACCCGGCGCTCGCTGGCAGCGTACTGCCCACGCAGCCAGCTGGCATCCGTCCTTCGGTCTACGAGCTCAGGCCGTTTTTTGTGATCACTGCCTTCAGCATCTCCTTGTCCAGGCTCAGATCGGCCACCAGCCGCTTCAGGCGCGAGTTCTCATCCTCCAGCGCTCGCAGACGCTGCGCCTCGCTGACATCCATGCCGCCGAACTTTGCCTTCCATGTGTAGATCGTTGCCTGGCTGACGCCGCACTCGCGGGCCACATCATCTACTGTGCGCCCGGCTTCGACCTGCTTCAGCGCAGCAATGATCTGCGCCTCCGTGTGCCTGCTCTTGCCCATCTTCTTCCCCCTCCGCTTCCAGAAATCCTAATCAGTTCTGTGCGGATCCAGGGGTGCAGGTCAGCCGACTGACGACGTTCTCCACGCCCACGCTTCTTCCAAGCGCCCGTCTTGGTCAAAGTCTATTCCGCCAATTCGAGCTTGTCCCAGTCGAGGATCCTTCTTTGGTTCATATATGAGCCAGCTGCCAAAGGACTCTTGCACGTCATACTTGCTTTGCAGTTCGGGAATGATAAGGTCTTTTGGCATCCCCAATTTCAGGGTCACCGCTCCTATCGCAAGCGAATCCAAAGACCCGTCGTCAGCACGGCTAGAGCGGGGCGTCTCAACCCCTCTACACCCGAGAAGGAGAGGCAGAAAAATGCAGCATGTGATACCGGCTAAAACTTTCATTTGTCATTCTCCGCTGGAACAGACCTTGTTTGATCACTTTATTCTTCTGGCTCCCTCGTCAATGCAACTTGACACTCACGGCTAAACAGGTTAACTCAGTCACTGAAAGAGAGGTTTGATGGATAGTTATAGTTCTTACATGGTCTATTTCTGGGATAGACGGAATTCAGAGACGCCTGATAAGCGTTGGCAAATTGCTCTTGAATCTTCTGTGGGAGCTAGCACGTTAGGGAGCGTGGACATTTCACACGAGAAGTATGAGCACCTTCGAGCAAAAATTCTAGATGCTCAAATCCCGGGTGTGGACGACAAAATCTTCGACTGCATTGAAAGAATGCAAAAGGGCTGGCTCTTGCCAGACCCAGACCCTAACAAGATCGCTCGCGGGATTTCGATTAGCGATTTGAGAAAGATGGGCTTTGAAGAGGTCGGTTTCAACCTCCCAACCTGACCGATTTCCGATGGTCCGTCAGCTATCTGGCGTTGATATTTCCGTTTGTTACGTGCCTCATGCCTGGGGTTTGGGGGTGAGGCGGATGAAGCGCGGGGCGAGCGAGTCCCAGGCGGCGAGGAGACGGTACGCGCGGGTGCTGAAGGTCTTCTCGGCGTGGAGCTGGACGAGGCCATGGATGGCTTCGCGGGCTTCGGCGTCAAGGGTGTCGTAGGGCTCGGCCTTGAGGAAGTCTTCGTGGTAGAGGATGTCGCGCATGAAGCTGCCGTCCTCGTCGAAGACCCAGGCGAGGCCGCCGGTCATGCCTGCTCCGAAGTTGAAGCCGGTGGAACCGAGGATGACGGCGAGGCCGCCGGTCATGTATTCGCAGCCGTGGTCGCCGACGCCTTCGACGATGGCGAGGGCTCCAGAGTTGCGGACGGCGAAGCGCTCGCCGGCGCGGCCGGCGGCGAAGAGGGCTCCGCTGGTGGCTCCGTAGAGGGCGACGTTGCCGAGGATGACGTGCAGCTCGGACTGGAGTGCGGCGCGGCCTTGTCCTCTTAAGATGATTTCGCCGCCGGAGAGGCCCTTGGCGACGAAGTCATTGGCGACGCCTTTGAGGATGAGTTGCATGCCGGGGACGGCGAAGGCTCCGAAGGACTGGCCGGCGACGCCGGTCATCTTGAAGACGATCGGGTGCTCGGGCGATGACCTCTCGGGCGAGATGCCGTTGGATTTGAGAAGCGCGAGATCTCCGGCGAGGCGCGCGCCGAAGGTGCGGTCCTCATTGGAAATGAGAGCTTCGTGGATGAAGGACTCGCCGGCTTTCCAGGCGGCGAGAGCGGGCTCGACCCAGGCGTCGTCGATGGGCGGATGGAGGGTGGGGCGATTGTTGCGGCGCCCTTGCCAATGGGTCTCGCCGCTCGGCGGAGCTGACAAGAGGGGCGCCAGGTTGAGAGCGCCGTCATGGCGTACCTGTTCGAGCAGGTCGGTGCGGCCGATGGCGGCTTCGAGCGAGGGCAGGCCGATCTTTGAGAGAAGGACCTGGATGTCGCGGGTGAGCTCTTCGAAGAAGCGCACGACATGCTCGGGCTTTCCGCGGAACTTGGCGCGGAGATCGGGACGCTGAGTCGCGATGCCGGTGGGGCAGGTGTTGAGATGGCACTGGCGGGCCATATCGCAGCCGAGAGCGACAAGAACGGCGGTTCCGAAAGCGTACTCGTCGGCTCCAAGCATGGCAGCGATAACGATGTCGCGAGCGGTGCGCAGGCCTCCGTCGCAGCGGAGACGGACGCGGCCGCGCAGGCCATTTTGTAACAGCACCTGTTGCGCTTCGGCGAGGCCGAGCTCCCAGGGATTGCCGGCGTACTTAATACTCGATAAAGGCGAGGCTCCAGTGCCTCCGGCGTGGCCGGCGATGACGATGTAGTCGGCGTAAGCCTTGGCCACTCCGGCGGCGACGGTTCCGACTCCGCACTCGGAGACGAGCTTGACGCCGATGGCGGCGCGGGGATTGACGCGCTTGAGATCGTAGATGAGCTGCGCGAGATCTTCGATGGAGTAGATGTCGTGGTGCGGCGGCGGCGAGATGAGCTGCACGCCGGGCTGGGCGTGGCGCAGGCGGGCGATGAGCTCGGTGACCTTGTGACCGGGGAGCTGGCCGCCTTCGCCGGGCTTGGAGCCCTGGGCGATCTTGATCTCGATTTCCTCGGCGTGCATGAGGTATTCAGCGGTGACGCCGAAGCGGCCGGAGGCGACCTGCTTGACCTTGTTGTTGAGCAGGTGCGAGGGCACGGGCTTGCCGGCCACGTCGATCTCGATGTTGGGCTGATAGACGGCGGGATCTTCGCCTCCTTCGCCGGTGTTGGAGCGCGCGCCGATCATGTTCATGGCGGCGGTGATGGTCTGGTGCGCCTCGGGGCTGAGCGAGCCGAGCGACATGGCGCTGGCGATGAAGCGCTTGTACATGCTCGACGGCGCTTCGACGTGTTCGAGCGCGAGCGGATCGCCGGCAGGGCGAATCTCGAGGAGATCGCGCAGAACGGTAGGCTCTTTTTCGATGGCCTGAGTGGTGAAGGCAGCCCAGGCGACGGCGGGCTCAGCGACGGCAGAGACTCCGCGGGCACTGCCGACAACGGTTTGCAGAGCCTTCACGGTCTGCGGCTGCCAGGAATGCGGCTCGGCCTTGTCGGCCTTGCGGAAGCGGACCCATCCGTAGTCGGGAAGGTCTTTGGTAATGGTCACGAGGGGCGCGGGGGTCCCGTCTTCGCCGGGTTCTGCAGGCGGGTTTTGGCTGTTCGACCAGACCTGGCGGATCTGGGCTTCGAGTTCGGCGAAGCCGATGCCGCCGAGGGGCGCGGGGGTTCCGAAGAAGCACCGGTCGATGACTTCGGGCCCGAGTCCGAGCGAGTCGAAGAGGTGCGCGCCTCGGTAGCTGTCGACGACGGAGATGCCCATCTTGGACATGATCTTGGCGAGGCCGAGATCGAAGGCGTGAAGGAGATTGGCTTCGCCTTTTTCAGGATTGATGGCGCGGGCGGTTTCGAGCGCGAGCCAGGGGCAGACGACTCCCGCTCCCATGCCGAGAAGGACGGCGCCGTGGTGGAGGTCGCGGCAGTCACCGGCTTCGACGGCCAAGCCGACGGCGGTGCGGACACCGGCGCGGGTGAGAGCGTGGTGGACGGCTCCGGTGGCGAGGGCCATGGGAATGGGAATACCTTGCTCGACGGGCAAACGGTCGGTGAGCAGCAGTACGGCTGCGCCGCCGCGGACGAGATCGATGGCTTTGGCGCAGAGGTCGTCGAGAGCGGTGGTGAGATTACACGCCGGGTTGAAGACGCATTCGAGGACAGCCAGGGGCAGGTTGCCGGCGAGAGCGTGGCGGCGGGCGTGGAGGTCCTGCATCTGGGCGAGCGTGAGAAACGGCGACGAGAGCGAAAGGCCGGGCAGAGGCGCATGCTTGTCGAGCATGTGCGGCCACGGGCCGAGGCGGGTATGCAGCTGTACCACGCGGGCTTCGCGAATGGAGTCTGTGGGCGGGTTGGTGACCTGCGCAAAGCGCTGACGGAAATAGGCGTAGACGGGGCGAGGCGAGCGCGCAAGTGGTGCGAGCGGAGTGTCGTCTCCCATGGACCACACGGCGTCTTTGCCGTCCGCCGCCATCGGCTTGAGGATCATGTTCACGTCTTCGCGGGTGTATCCGAAGGCGAGCTGGAGACGTTGAAGCTCGGCGGCCTCGAGGAGCGGGCCGGGGACATGGTCGATAAGGGTGCTGCCTTCGAGGAGCTTTTCGTATTCGGGAGCCGCGGCGTCGAATATGGCCTGAATCTGCTCGTCTTCGAGGAGGACGTGATCGTCGAGGTCGGCGACAATCATCTGTCCGGGCCCGAGGCGGCCGCTGTGGACGATGGTTTCGGGATCGAGGTCGACGAGGCCGGCTTCGGAGCCGAGGACGACGAGCTGGTCTTCGGTAAGGAAGAATCGACAAGGGCGCAGGCCGTTGCGGTCGAGGACAGCACCGATGAGATCGCCGTCAGTAAAGGCGACAGCGGCGGGACCATCCCATGGCTCTGCGGAGTCTCCCGCGTAGGAGAAGAAGGCGGAGCGGTCGAGATTGCCGGCGGGCTGGATGAGCATGCGGACGGCTTCGGCGACGGTGCGGCCGTTGCGGGCGAGCAGCTCGACGGCTTCGTCGAGGCTGGTGGAGTCGGAGCCGTCTTTGCTGAAAACGGGCTCGAATTCGGCGGGGAAAGTCGCGGCGCGGGCGTCCATGCGGGCGCGGTTGCCCCAAACGGTGTTGATCTCTCCGTTGTGCCCGAGCATACGCAGCGGCTGGGCACGGTCCCAGGAGGGCGCGACGTTGGTGGCGTAGCGCTGGTGAAAGAGCGCAAACGGCGTGGAGAAGGCAGGATTGGCTAGATCGGGGTAGAAGTCGGCAAGCAGGCGGCCGGCGCACATGGCCTTGTAGACCATGTTAGAGGAGGAGAGCGAACAGATGTAGCCGGCTGTGCCGCTCCGCTCGAATTGCTTGCGGGCGAGGAAAAGGCGGTGCGGGAGACGGCTCGGATCTCCGGTGATGAGGACGTGGCGGATGACGGGGAGCGTGGAGAGGGCGATTTCGCCGAGGATTTCAGGGCGAGTGGGCACATCGCGCCAGGCGAGGACGGTAAGGTTCTGGGCGGCGAGGGCCTCTTCGAGTTCAGAGTGCGATTCGGCAGTATCCGAAGGAAAAAACATGACGCCGACGGCGAGGGGCTGCGAAGGGTCGAGGGTGACGCCCGTCGAGGCCAGCAGGAAGTCGCGAGGGATGGCGGTGGTGATGCCGATGCCGTCGCTGGACTTGCCGTCGGCGGCTACCGCGCCGCGGTGTTCGAGGCGTGCGAGGGCGGTAAGTGCTTTTTCAAGAATGTCATGCGATGGGACATTGGTGAGGGTGGCGACGAAGCCAACGCCGCAGGACTCGTGGTCGAAGCGAGGGTCGAGCAAACCGGAGGCAGAGCTCTGTGGGCGCTCAGATGATGTGAGAGGATTATGAAAATTTATGCAGCCCATGAGCTAATATACGACCTCCATGTTTCGCCAGCATCAATAAAGTGCAGCGGAGACGCGGGTTGCGCGCTCTCCATAAAACTTTGCGATGACTTGTATTAAGAATAATTATGCGCAACCGCTTGACAGCGGCGCCTCGTATATTTATACATTGAGTTGCATGTTTATGCACGTGGCGCGGCTTAATTATTGTGGCCGCGATTTTCTATTTTGAGGAAATGCGGCTTTCTCCATTGACGAAATACGACAGGCACAACGCGATTCGAGAACTGGTCGCGACGACAGGCGTGAGCAGCCAGGAAGAGCTGCGGCGCAAGCTGGTGCGACGGGGCTTTGATGTGACCCAGGCGACGGTCTCGCGGGACATTCGCGAGATGCGTCTATATAAGGGTCCGAATGGCTATGCCCTGCCCAATGGCGTGAATGCAGAGGATGAAGACGACGACTCGCCTTCGTTCCACGATGTGCTGGGGAGTTTTGGACTCAAGGTGAAGCAGGCACAAAACCAGCTGGTGCTGATCACGACCAACGGCGGCGCGCAGCCGGTTGCGTTGGCGATCGATCATGAGGATTGGGACGAAGTGGTTGGCACGATCGCCGGCGATGACACGGTGCTGATTATTTGTCCCGACCAGAAACGGGCCTCGCAACTGCGCGGACGGCTGGAAGAAGCGATTGGCTGAGGACTGACCGTCCAGCTTTTGCGCTTCGCGCAAAAACTGGACATCGAGGGACAGCAGGGATTGATGGGAGATCAAGCACAAACTGCGGTGATGGGAGTGAGCGGCTATGCTGGCATGGAACTGGCGCGGCTGCTACTGCATCATCCAAGGCTGAAGGGCGTGCCGCCACTTTTTTTGGGGCGGGCGGACGCGGCGGGCGATCTCTCGCTGACGGCGATGCATCCGCAGCTGTTAGATCACAATGGGTCGGCCTCTCTGAAGATTGAGCCGTTTTCGTGGGAGCTGCTGAAGGCGCGGGGCGTGGAGGTGCTATTCCTGGCGACTCCGCATGAGCAGTCGCGGGAGTGGGCTCCCAAAGCGCTGGAGCAGGGGCTGCGCGTGATCGATTTGAGCGGGGCGTGGCGCCTAAAGGCGGCGTCGAATCGAGCCGTGTACAAATTTGACGATGATGGACGCCACCACGCGGTGGCGGTGCAGACGAAGGCAGTCTATGGTAGCCCTGAACTGCATCGCAATGAGATTCGCGGGGCGGAGCTGGTGGCGAATCCCGGATGCTATGCGACGTCGGTGATTCTTGCACTGAAGCCGCTGGTCGCGGCTGGGTGGGTGGATCTGGAGCGCGGGATTGTGTGCGATGCGAAGTCGGGTGTGTCGGGCGCGGGGAAGGCTCCCACGGAGAGGACGCACTATATGTATGCGGCGGACAATCTGTCGGCGTATGGGGTGTTCGCGCACAGGCATACGGGGGAGCTGCTGGAGCAGCTTGATCTGACGGATGAGCAAATTGTGTTTACACCGCATCTGCTGCCGATTCCGCGGGGAATTTTGTCGACGATTTACGTGTCTTTCAAAGAAAAGAAGAGCGGTTCGGAGATAGAGGCGAAGTATCGCGAGTTTTATTCAGATAGCCCGCTGGTGCGGATGTTTGCGGCGGGGCAGTTACCGCAGATTCAGTATTCGGTGCGGACGAATTATTGCGATATCGGATTTGTGCTGAACAAAGATGGGCGGCGCTGCGTGATTGTGTCGTGCCTGGACAATTTGCTCAAGGGCGCGGCGGGGCAGGCGGTCGAGAATCTGAACCTGATGTGTGGATGGGGAGAGGCGGAGGGATTGGCATGAAATTTGTGGTGAAGCTGGGTGGAGCCACCCTCGAGAATCCTGAGCTGCTGCACAAGTGCGCGCAGGCGATCGCGGAATTGGTGAAAGACGGTAACCAGGTGGCGCTGGTGCATGGCGGCGGCGTGCAGTTGACGCGGACGCTGAAGCTGATGGGCAAGCAGAGCGAGTTTGTCGCGGGCCTTCGCGTGACCGACGCGGAGACGCGCGATGCGGCTGTGATGGTGCTGGGCGGCCAGGTAAACAAGGCGCTCGTTGCCGCTCTGGGCGCGCATGGACAGGCGGCGATGGGGCTCTCGGGCGGCGATGGATTAGTATTTCGCGCTCGGAAGAAGAGGACAGCTCCGGACCTTGGATATGTGGGCGAGATTGTAGCGTCGGATCCACGGTGGCTGGACGCGATCTGGAAGATGTCTGCGGTGCCGGTGATTTCGAGCATTGCGCTGGGATTTGACGGCGAATATTACAACGTGAACGCAGACGAGATGGCTGCTGCGTGCGCAGGGGCGTGTCATGCTGACGCTCTGGTCTTCCTGACGGACGTGCCGGGAGTGCGGGGCGCAGATGGCGAAGTGATGCGGTGGTTGAGCGTGGGTGAGATCGCTGCACTGACGAAAGATGCGGTCATCAGCGGAGGCATGCTACCGAAACTCAGCGCCTGCCGCGAGGCGCTGCTGCAGGGCGTGAAGAGAGTGAGAATTCTGCCGGCGGAAGTTGCCGCGGTGCTGCCGGATTTGTGCAGCACGCGGGTTGTTCACGGGACTGAAGTATTAGTGGCGTAAACAAAGAGCACAGGGCTCAGAGCACAGAGCACAGAAGGGCTGAGGATTGGCGTCATACCGAGAGTTGAAAGTTTGGCAGCGTGCGATTGAGTTGTCGGTAGCAATTTACAAATTAACGACAGAATTTCCCAGAGAAGAACTATACGGCCTGAGTTCACAACTTCGACGTGCCGCGGTATCTGTGGCCAGCAACATCGCAGAAGGATACGGCCGGGGATCGAAAGGCGAATTTCGACAGTTTGTAGGCGTGGCGCGTGGGTCGGTATTAGAGCTTCAGACGCAATTGGTTATTGCGAAGGAACTTGGCTTTGGGAAAGACCAGTGAAAGGCAGACTGCGGAATTTCTGGCCGAAGAAACAGGCAAGATGCTTTGGGCTTTGCAAAAGAAAATCTGAGCTCTGAGCGCTGCGCTCTGTGCTCTGTTACGGAGTAACAATGACACTGGCAGAAATCAAAGCGATAGAAGCGAAGCTGCTGCTGCCGACGTATGAGCGGAATCCGATTCTATTCATTGGCGGCGAGGGCGTGCATCTGATCGATGCCCAAGGCGAACGGTATCTCGACCTGCTGAGCGGGATTGGCGTGAATGCATTGGGATATGGACATCCGGCAATCGAGAGTGCGATTGCGGAGCAGAGCAAGAAACTGATCCATATTTCAAACCTCTTCTTTCACGAAGGCCAGGCGGAGCTGGCGCTGCGGCTGACGAAGATGAGCGGCATGGATCGTGCCTTCTTCTGCAATAGCGGGACAGAGGCGTGGGAAGCGGCGCTGAAGCTGGCGCGGGCGCATGCGGGACTACTGCGCAGCGAAGGCGGGACTATTGGCACGAAGTTTCTGGCGCTCGAGAATAGCTTTCACGGGCGGACCATGGGGTCGGTAGCGACGACGCATAAGGCGAAATATCGCGAGCCATTCGATCCGGTGATGCCAGGCGTGGAGTTTGTGGCCTTCGATGATGTCACGGATCTTACGGCGAGGTTTTCAAGCGATGTTTGCGGCGTTCTGATTGAGGCGATCCAGGGTGAGGGTGGCATTCGTCCGGTGTCGCGCGAGTTCATGGCTGTGGCGCGCGAGTTGACTCGCTCGACCGGTGCGCTGCTTATCTGCGATGAGATTCAGGCAGGGCTGGGTCGAACGGGCAAGTGGTTCGCGTACCAGCATTACGACGTTCGGCCGGATGTTACGACCCTCGCGAAACCTCTGGCTGGCGGGCTCCCTCTAGGCGCGATGTTGTGCACAGAGGAGGCAGCCCGCGCAATTCATCCGGGCATGCACGGGACAACGTTCGGCGGTGGGCCGCTGGGATGCGCGGTGGCTGTGGCTGTGATTGATACGATTGAGCAGAACGGGTTGCTGGAACATGTAACCGACGTGGGTACATATTTTCACGGACGACTGAACGAGTTGGCGGGAAAGCATTCTGCCATCGTTGATGTGCGCGGGATGGGTCTAATGCTGGCGGCGGAGCTCGATTCAGCTGATCTTGCCAAGCAGGTCGCGGGCGCGATGCTGGAACGACGCATCTTAATTAATCGAACAAGCGAGACGGTGCTGCGTTTTCTGCCACCGTTCATTCTGGGCAAACAAGATGTGGATCAGGCCATCGATGCCCTCGACTCAATTCTTACCGAGCATGCGCCGCTGGGAGCGGCCGCTGCAGCGACGGGAGGCAAACACGTTGGCTAGCAATACTTATGTTGAATCCGAATCGCAGGTGGGCGTAGTTCCCTCCCCTGCAGAGGCGCTAGCGGGACGCGATTTCTGCTCGATCGCCGATTTCTCCACTGCCGAAATTGCGGCCGTGATGGAACTGGCGCATGCGGTGAAGGCGCGTCCGCAGGATTATCGCTGGGCGCTCGATGCGAAGCAGATGGTGATGTTCTTCGAGAAGGCATCGCTGCGCACAAGGCTGACGTTTGAGGCGGCGATCAATACGCTGGGCGGATCGGCAATCTTTGTCGATCAGACGCAGTCGCCGATCGGCGAGCGCGAGTCGATTTCGGACATGGCGAGAAATATCGAGCGCTGGGTGTCAGTAATTGTGCTGCGCACCTACGCGCACGAGACGATCACGGAGATGGCTGAGGTTGCGGCGTGTCCGGTGATCAACGCGCTGAGCGATCTGGAGCATCCGTGCCAAGCGCTGGCAGATTTTATGACGGTGCAGGAGCGCTTCGGTTCGGCGAAGGGGCTGAAGTTCACCTATGTGGGCGACGGGAATAACGTTTGCCACTCGCTGATGTTGACGGCGGCGCAGCTTGGCGCGCACTGCATCATCGGCTCTCCGAAGAATTATGCGCCGAAGGTAGATATCGTCGCCCAGGCGCGGGCGATTGCGAATAACACCGGCGGAAGCGTTGAGCTGGTGAATGATCCCATAGTCGCGGTGACGGGCGCCGATGCTGTGTATACCGATGTGTGCACGAGCATGGGATTTGAGCACGAGGTGACGAAGCGGGCACCGATCTTCAAGCCGTACCAGGTGAATGAGCAGCTGATGTCGCATGCGGCTCCGCACGCGGTGTTCATGCATTGCCTGCCGGCGCATCGCAATGCCGAGGTGACGGACGCGGTGCTGGATGGTCCCCAGTCGGTGGTCTTTGAGCAGGCGGAGAATCGCATGCATGCACAGAAGGCGCTCCTGCTGATGCTACTGGGCGGGAAGAAACAGGGATAAGACAACAGGGTTCAGGGCTCAGGGCTCAGGGCTCAGGGCTCAGGGCTCAGAAAGAAGCTAACTGGAAATCTGGGTGCCCGGCAGCCGAGCGCCGACAATCATACTCGTCTGCATTTTTTGTTGCTCTGACGGAGCGAAGCGAGCCTGCAAATGGCTAGTGAACACTGAAGAAATTTTGAGGTTCCACGAAATGTCTGTGATTCTTGAAAGTCTGCCGGTTGGTGAAAAAGTCGGCATCGCTTTTTCCGGGGGACTCGACACGAGCGCTGCCCTTCACTGGATGAAGCAGAAGGGCGCCCTGCCGTATGCCTACACGGCCAACCTGGGGCAGCCGGATGAAAGCGACTATGATGACATCCCCCGCAAGGCGCTCGACTACGGTGCGGAGCATGCGCGACTGATTGACTGCCGCGGACCTCTGGTGCGCGAAGGGATCGCCGCGCTGCAGGCGGGCGCCTTTCACATCTCGACTGCGGGTGTGACGTACTTCAACTCCACGCCCCTGGGACGCGCGGTCACCGGCACTATGCTGGTCACCGCCATGAAGGAGGACGGCGTCAACATCTGGGGCGACGGTTCAACCTTCAAGGGGAACGACATCGAGCGCTTCTATCGCTACGGCCTGCTCGTCAATCCCAATCTTCAGGTCTACAAGCCCTGGCTCGACCCGGCTTTCATCGATGAACTCGGCGGCCGCGCGGAGATGTCGGAGTTCCTGCAGAAGGCCGGGTTCGGCTACAAGATGTCCGCCGAGAAGGCCTATTCCACCGACTCCAACATTCTTGGTGCGACGCACGAAGCCAAGGACCTCGAGCAACTTTCGAGCAATATCCGCATCATCGCTCCCATCATGGGAACGGCCTTCTGGAGTGACGATGTCGATATCCGGCGCGAAGAGGTGACGGTGCGGTTCGAGCAGGGTTTTCCGGTAGCCCTGAACGGCATAGAGTTTATCGACCCGGTTGAGCTGCTGCTTGAGGCCAACCGAATTGGCGGCCGTCACGGCCTGGGCATGAGCGACCAGATCGAAAACCGCATCATTGAGGCCAAGAGCCGCGGTATCTACGAGGCTCCCGGCATGGCTCTGCTCTTCATCGCGTATGAGCGCCTCATCACGGGCATTCACAATGAGGACACCATCGAGCAGTACCGCGAGAGCGGCCGCAGGCTGGGCCGCCTCCTTTACCAAGGACGCTGGTTCGATCCCCAGGCCATCATGCTCCGTGAATCCGCGCAGCGCTGGGTGGCAAGCGCCATCACCGGCCAGGTCACGATCGAGCTGCGCCGCGGAAACGATTATTCGATCCTGAATACGGAGTCGCCCAATCTCACCTTTCACCCCGAGCGCCTCAGTATGGAGAAGACCGAATCGGCTTTCTCTCCGCGCGACCGCATCGGCCAGCTCACCATGCGCAATCTTGACATCACCGACACTCGTGCCAAGCTGATGACCTACGCCCGGACGGGCCTCATCACCCTGAGCCAGGGCCTGGAGATGCCGCAACTGAACAGTGGCACGAAAGACGGGAAAGATGGCGGGACGAAAGACAGGACGACCACGAAAGGCGGAGAGAATTCATGAGCGAGCATGCTGCCAAAATGTGGTCGGGCCGCTTTCGCGAGCCACTGGACCCGCTCTTCGATCACTGGCAGCGTTCCATCAAGTTTGATCGGGCTCTTCTTACCGAGGAGGTCATGGCCGGCAAGGCACACGCACGCGCGCTGCTGGCCGCCGGTATTTTGACGGACGATGAGTTCGTGAAGATCGTGGATGGTCTGGATGGAATCGTTCTGCGCTTTCAGCAACAGCCGAATGCAAGTGATGGAACGCCACACAGGCCGGAGGAGTTCGGCTCGGATGCCGAGGACATTCATCACTTTGTCGAGCTGAAGCTGGTGGAAGCGGTTGGCGATCTGGGCTTGAAGCTGCATACGGGACGCAGCCGCAACGAACAGATTGCCACAGACCTGCGGCTTTATGTGCGGGAGCGTATCGGCATGCTGATCGCGCATCTCGGCGGGTGGGCCAATGCGCTGATCGAGCAGGCGAAGGCGAGCGGGGATGCGGTGATGCCGTCGTACACGCATCTGCAGCGCGCGGAACCGGTGCTGGTGGCGCATTGGCTGCTGGCGTATGTCGAGATGGCACTGCGGGATGTTTCGCGGCTGGAGGATTGCGCGCGGCGGCTGAATTATTGTCCGCTGGGATCGGGCGCAGTGGCAGGCGCGACGCTCGCGCTGGATCGCACTATTGCAGCGAATGAACTAGGGTTTCTGGCGCCGACGGCGAACAGCATGGATGCAACGAGCGATCGCGATTTTGTGCTGGAATATTTGCAGGCGCTTACGTTGATCGGGCTGCACGCGAGCCGGTTCGCGGAAGAGATCACGCTGTTTGCGACGGCTGAGTTTACATTTGTCGAGCTGCCGGAGGCGTTCTCGACAGGATCGAGCGCAATGCCGCAGAAGAAGAATCCGGACTTTACGGAGTTGGTGCGCGCCAAGGTGGGACGCATTCATGGCGCGGCGGAAACGGTGACCCTGCTGCTGAAGGGCCTGCCGCTCGCGTACAACAAAGATATGCAGGAGACGCAGGAGCCGGTGTTTGCGGCGACGAGCACGGCGCACATCATGGTGTATCTGCTGGCGAAGTTTACCGGCGCGCTAAAACTGCGCACGGATCGGATGCGGGTGGCGTGCGAGAGCGGTTATTTGAACGCAATGGCGGCGGCGACGTATCTAGTGCACAAGGGAGTTCCCTTTCGCAAGGCGCACGAGAAAATCGGCAACGCGGTGCGGTATTGTCTGGAGAAGGGCTGCGAGCTGGGTGATCTGACGTTGGATGAATTGAAGGAATTTGGGCCAGAGTTCGAGCAGGACTTTTTTGATGCGGTGACGCTCGAGGCAACGCTGGATTGTCATGATGTGATCGGCGGGACAGCGCGGAAGCGCGTACGGGAAGCGCTTGCCGAAGTGGAAGCGCGCGTGCTGGCGGTGATGGACACCTATGGTCTGGTCAGTATGGGGGACAAAGAGGTAAGCCATGCTGGTGCGTAAGGCCCGCCTGCAGGATGCAACGAATATCTATGAGCTGGTGAACAGCCTGTCGCATGATGGCACGCTGCTGCGGCGCGTCTTCTCGGAGATCTGCGAGAACGTTCGCGACTTCACAGTGGCCGAGAGCGAGGCGGGCGTATTCCTGGGATGCGGAGCGCTGCATCTCTACGGGCCGCATCTTGCCGAGGTGCGATCAATCGTGGTGAAGCCGGAAGCAAAAAGCCACGGCGTGGGTGGGCGGATTCTCTTTGCGCTGCTCGATGAGGCCGAAGATCACGGGATAGGGTGCGTGTGCCTGTTCACGCGCATACCGGATTTCTTTTTTCGCTACGGATTTCGCGAAGTGGAAGACCGAGCGGCGCTGCCGGACAAGATCTTCAAAGATTGCCAGAACTGCCCGAGGCTCTACCGCTGCGACGAAGTTGCCATGGCGCGCGGACAGATACCGAAGATTTCGATCCTCGGCCCGCGGCTTGAGGCAGAACAACTGGTGCGGCTTACGGTGTGAGGTCGTGTGTGCGAGGCCGACTCCGCGCGGCGTGCGAATCTTCGTTACAATTGGCGTTTGCACGAGAGGGCGAGTGATCGAACCGTCCCGCATCGTATTGAACGCATGAACTGGAAGCTGGAACTCGCGCTCTTCTCCTGCGCTGTGCTTGGGCTGCGGCACGGCTTTGACTACGACCACCTGGCGGCCATCTCCGACATAACCGCGGTTCAGGATAACTGGAAGCAGGGCATGCGGCTCGGCGTGACGTACGCGCTGGGGCATGCCCTGACAGTGGTGGCGCTGGGCTCACTGGTAGTGATGCTGCATATCCCGCTGCCGGCGAAGCTGGACAACTGGACGGAGCGACTGATTGGCGCAACGCTGATCGTGCTCGGTGTGGGCGTGGTTGCGAATCTGATCAAACATTCGCACTCGCGCGAAGCGATGAGGAGCCGGTGGGCGATTCTGATCTCAGGTTGCCAGTATGCGTGGTGGAGAGTAACAACAATCTTCAAGCCTCATTCGCCGCGACCTGAGCCTTTCTCATGGAATTACAATGGCGGCTCGGTGTTTGCCATCGGCATATTGCATGGGCTGGGGGCGGAGACGCCGAGCCAGCTGATGCTGTTTCTGCTGGCGGCGAGCCTGGGTGGAACCGCGCGCGGATTCATGGGGCTGGTTGCCTTTGCGGCCGGGCTGGTTGCGATGAATACGCTAATGACTGCATCGCTGGGCGGGATATTTGGCGCGGGCCTGCACCGGCCTGCATTTTATCGTTGGGTCGCAGTGGCGGGAGCTGTATATAGCTTTGCGATCGGTGTGATTTTCCTGCTGGGTTCGTCGGACAAGCTGCCACCGCTCGGCGGCTGACGGCAAAAGAAGGAGCGCTCGCACATGCATTTGACAGGCGCATGGATTCTGCTGATCTGCGGGGCGATCGGGACAGCAACGATGCTGATCCTTCTGCATCTCACCCAGATCGGAGTGCTGCTGCATGAGCATATTCCCGACCGACCCAAGCGGAGGCTGTTCCTCGCATCGACGAGCTTCTTTCTTACTTTTCTGGGCGCGCGGCTCCTGGTGCTGGCGATTCTGCACAATATCGGGCCGTTCGGGTGGGTGACATTCGGTGGGACCCATATTCACCACCTGGTATGGGGAATCTTGATCCTGCTCGTTGTGGGCTATGCATATTTGGCTGAGGCGGGCTGCGAGGCAACCCCGGTATCGATTTTCTGGAGCCGCCTGGTATCGATCCTGTACGGCATAGGAGCGGCGCTGACGCTGGATGAGTTCGCGCTGTGGCTGAATCTGCGAAATGTCTACACGTCGCCCGAAGGGCGCGAGAGTATTGACGCAGTGGCATTGTTCGGAGCGCTTTTACTGATCGCGACGTGGGGCGCGCCGCTGTTTCGGGCGCTAATTGGAAAGAGTCGCGGCAGAACGCAGTCGGGATGAGTATATACGCCTGTTACGGTTGCGTATTCTGAGACGGTATGCCGGAGAGCTCGGTTTCAGGATAGTAGTGACGAAGGATGACGCCGTAACTCGCGCCTTCCGCGGCCATGCCTGCGGCTCCATATTGGCAAAGGCCGACGCCGTGGCCTGAGCCTTCTCCGCTCAGGACGACGCTGGCCGAGGAGTTGCGGCTTGTGTAGCGATTTCCGGGAACTGCCGACCATCCGTACTCGCGGCCGAGGGCGAGACGTTCGCTCTCTCCGGATTGAGCGAGTTTTTTTGCTTCTTCGGGGGATATCGCGCGAGTCCACTTTATGGGATGGCGGCGGCAGTAGGCGCATGAGACGGCGAAGTATGGATATCCATTAGAAGAGGCGCCGATGTCGTGAAGGCTTGCGGTTCTGCCTCCACAGCGGCTGGAGTACATGGCGGCGAGCGGGGCTCCGTGCCATGTGAGGATGAGACCGCGAGTGGCACGGGTGGCGGCAAAGGCGCGGGATTCGGGTGCGGGCGGCTGGCGGAGGAACTGGCAGTGAGTGGTGTCGCAGAAATCGTAGTTGTGATGGCGGCTGCCGGCGTAGAGGAAGGAGCGGGCGATGACGGCCTGGGCCTTGAGGGATTCGATGGCGGCGCCGGGAGGGCTTTCGGCGGCGACGATTGAGGCTGTGGCGGTTTCGATATCCATGGAGACGACGGGGATGAGTTGCTTTGCGTCGGCGGAGATGGTGAGAACGCCGTGGTAGCGGCGCGTGATCTTGCCGGGGACAGAGAGGATGAAATCGGCCGGACTGCCGTCGCGGGCAGAAGTGGTGATGGATTGAACGGGATCTGTGCCGAGTAGGAGTTGTCCGTCTGCGAAACGCACGACGGCCTTTGCGTGGCCGGGCTCGCCGTTGAGGATGATGTGGTTGCGGCCGCCTTCGAGCATGAGGGCTGACGAGGGATTGGGGCGTATCTCCAACTGCGTTGGATGGAAGAGGGTGAAGACGCCGATACGTACGGTCTGCGCAGATGCAGGAATCACACATAGAGCGAGGGCCAGGGCGCGGAGCATCATTGCTGCCCAACTTCGAGGCTGCGGAGCATCTGAGCCGCGGTGGCCGCGGTCGTGGCTCCGGTGACTCCGTGCACTCGGGTGAGCAGAACGAAGCGGGGATCGTCGGCGGGATAAAGAACGATGGTGAATCCGTCGGCTGCTCCGTGCGGAGTGTGAGTGCAGCGGGCGGTGCCCGTTTTGGCAAGAGCGGAACGGCCGGGAAGCGCGACGTCGACCGCGCGCGCTGTGCCCTCCTGGGCGGACTCGCGCATGCCCGAGAAGATTCCAGGGTCGTGATCTCGAGAGTCACGCGCAAAGGCGGTATACGCGTGCGCCAGAGAGAGAGGCGTGACTTGCCAGCTATTCGAGAGGCCGGCGAGGGCGAGAGACTTGTTCGCGGCGTCTACAGGAGGAAGATTGTAGCGGGTGAGGACCGCATTGGCGTCGTCGACGGATACATCACGAGACAGGGCGAGGAAATAGGCGTTGCAAGACTGAGCGATGGCAACGGTGAGAGTGATACGCCCGTGACCGCGCGGCAGCCAACAGGAGTCGCGCTCTCCGTTGCAGACGACGGTGGGAAACTGCCGATGGGTTCGCGCATAGGCGGACGCAGTGAAGGGCTTGATGAGGGATCCGACAGGAATGGGCTGATCGGGGTTCGGCCATCGCCCGGCGAGGACACGGCCGGAGTGTGCATCGAGCAAGAGGTAAGAGATGGAGTCTGATGGGAATTCATGATCGAGCGTGGCCTGCGCGGTTTGCGCGAAGAACGACGGAGGCTGGTCTGCCGCAGGGCTGGCGTGAGAATGCACCAGGAGTGCCATCAGCACCGTGAGGGTTGGAAGGACGGCGGTTCGTGGCGCTACTGCCATTGATATGTCACCGTCTGCGTTACGTTCTGGCCCGCGTTGCGTACGATGATCGATTCGGAGCCAACTCCGGAGAAGACCTGGCTGAAGCTGGCGGCGTTGCCGGAGAAAAATGCAGGCTGCCTTGGCTCGTTGGGGTCGTTCGATAAGGCCGGACCACCACGCATGGCGGCGCGATCGAGGAGTGTGGTGATATGGACGAAGGCAGGCCTCTCCTGCGCGTGATTGAAGCCGGATGCGTAGATAGCGGCCGCAGTAGACTCTGGCTTGTTCACAAGGTTGTTCCCAACGGCGAGGAGCGTTGCTGGATCATTGGAGAGGATGAGGTAGCGGTTCTTTATCTGGAGGGCTAGCGGCAGCAGGCCATCGAACTGGGAATAGCCGTGCCGGTCAGTCCAACCGAGGCCGAGGCGTGATGTGGTGATCTGCGGCTCAAGAGTGGTGGCGAGTGTCGTCTTTAACTGGTCGAGATTCCAGCCATGTTCAGAGGAAAGAACGATGGTGGTGTGAAATCGGGTGAAAGTCTCGTCAGGAGGCAAGATCGACGACTCGCAGACGAGCAGGCCGTTGATCTGAGCGGCATCGAGCAAGGACTGTAGCGGCTGCCAGAGGTCTATCTGTTTTGGTGTTGCCGGCGCCTGATCGATGCGGGTCTCAAAGTCGGAGGCCTGACCGCTATTTTGATCTGACATAGTTACAGTTGGAGCGTAGCGGTAAATCACCTCGGAGTGGGGACGCGGATCGAGGAGCTTGTCGCGAAGGATGTCGGCTGTCTGCTTTGGCGAAGGGGCGGAGATGGCCTTGTAGAATCCGGCGCCCGCGGGCACCGCGGCTGCAAGCTGGGATATGTCTGGGAGGGCCTGGGCATTGTCTTCGGTGCTTTTGCGGAGGAGCACGCGCTCTTCGCGATAGACCTGCTTGTCACGGTAGAGGTCAGAGATGGCGGCGCGGTATTGCTTCATCTCGGTGATGTTCTGCTGGATCCAGTAGCTGCGGAAGTACGGCGATGGGACAAGCTTTTCAAGGTTGAGCACCATGCGGAGGTCGCCGGGAGCTTTGGCTGCGGTGAGGGAGTCGGCATACCATGACTCGTCGCGCAAGGTGCGGGCTTGTGCGCCGCCGATCAATGCCAACGCGTTTGCGACGAGGTCTTCGCGCGTGCCGAGAATGACCCAGTCGTCGATGGATGCGAAGGCTACGGTTCGTTGGGACTGGGGTTCGGTGCGCAGATAGAAATCGATCTTGCCCGATTGGCGCGTCTCGAACTTACCGCGCGATTGCCAGAGAGTGCTCTGGCTGAAGGTGGCAGAGGGAAGATGCGTGATGTAGAGGAATTCGAGCTTGCCGATGTCGTACCAGGCGAAGGCGCTTTCTTTTCCGGATACCTGTGCGACGAATTGCATATCCGGCGGGAGGCCGGCAGCGGCTGCAAACTCTGTCTGCGCCTGCGAGAGGCGTCCGAAGAGGCGGGACTGGCTGAAGACGGCGTAGTTATCACTCTTGAGCCATGCCTGCTTCTCAGGAGAATTACTCCAGTCGGTGAGCAGCGCGTGGAAGTCAGGACTCTCGATGTAGAAGAGCGCGCCGTCGGGCATCATGCCGGCGAGGCCGGGCTCTTTGGGCGTAAGAAGCTGGTGTGCGGCGAAGACGAGTGCCGCGGAGAATGCGACGAGAGCGAAGACAGACAGGAGGATACGACGGGCGGTCATGGTTGCGTCCTTTCGGCAGACGCCTGCAGGCGAGGCTGGACGGGATGATTTTGATCGAGCGTGTCGTGAATGGTGGGTGCGCGCTGCAGGTTCGTGGATCGGCGCGCTATTTCGCGGCGCAGTTGATTGATGTTCGCGACGATGGCTTTGCGGTGCGCGGGATCGGACTCGACCGGCAATGCCTGACGGTAGTACGACAGAGCGACATTGGGGTCGCCGATCTGACTATAGGAAGCAGCGATGCCGGCGAGCAGAGCAGCGCGCTCAGGCCGAGGCAGTGAGTAGAAGCGGCTCGGGCCTGTATCATAAGGCTGGTAGGGATCTAAATTGGCGGTGTCGGCGTCGGTTTCAGTGTCGGGCTCGGGCTCTTCGTTAACGTCTTCTTCTTCGGAGTTGCCGCCAGGGTTCACAAAGGTTTGATCGGGGTATCCGTTCCGGTTGAGGTATGGCTGAGCGGCGTTGATGGCAAGATGGGCGTCCTTTTCATCGAGAGCTGCGTGAAGTAACACGATGCGGGCGGCATCGTTTTGGGGATCGATTTCAAGGGCCTGGCGCAGGAGCGAGACGCGCTGTGGCAAGAGTGCGGTCTTTGCGGCGGCGATCCGCGCCGCGATGAAGTATGGGTGCTGCGCGTCAACGCTCGAAATAACTGAGCGGGCGAGCAAATCGAGTTCGGCGCTGCCGAGATTTTGCGCGGCCTCCTTCCCTGCAATTGCTTGCGCGGCCTGCGTGCGGATGTCATAGGCGGCGAGTTGATCTTTGGCAAGCGTGGAGAGGTCACTAAGGGCTGTCGCTGTGTCCTGATTTGATTTGAGCCGGGCATTGTCGAGGCGCAGGCGGTAGGCGGCCTGCCAGTGAACTCCGGTGGTGAGCTGGGTGAGGAATGGAATGGCTTCGGCGTCCTGTCCTGTGCGCGTGAGGAGGGCGGCTGCGGAGTCGAGGTCAGTGTATTGATCCTGGGAGACGAGAACCATACGCTGGAGAAGCGCGACGGCTCCCGATATGTCACCGTTATCGATACGTATTTCAGCGAGGCCAAGGAAATTGGTTGCAGCGAGGTCGTGATTATCGATTGAGGATTGATAGACATAGGCGAGAACGATGTTTCGCGAAGGCTTATCGAGGGCTGACGCGGTGGTGCGCAGGACTTCGAGGGGAGGAGCGGCGGGGTTGTCTCGCCAGCGATCGATCATTGCGGGAAGCGTGCCGTTGTGCGCGGCGAGTTTGAGCTCGAGAGGCAGCCACTGCGGCTGGAATGACTTTTTGTCCTCTTCGGAGATGGCATCGAGCTGCTGTTTCGCGGCAGCGTAGTCAGAGATTTTGATGAGCGATTCGATCCATTGCACCTGCAGGGAGCGCAGACGTTCGGCGGCCTGATTGCGGGCTTCGCCCTCGGCGGAGGCGACATTCTGGCGGGCAATCTCAACCTGTTGCGCGTAGATGCGGGGGCGCTGGGCGTTTGGGATCCACGTGGCGCCGGCGATGGAGTCGAGAATGGCATCGGGCAGGTTGCCGACGGCGGCCAATTGGAAGATCCAGGTTGTGGCGTCGGCGGGATTGCCGTCGGCCTTGTAGACAGCCTGCAAAAGCGGCTCGGTCATGTATGAACCGTTGCGCTTGATATAGGTGCGGAGCATCGCATCCACCTGGGGACGGACGAGAGAGAACTCGCCACGGCTGCCGAGATGTCCGACGATGGCAGCGAAGTCTGGCCAGAAACTTTCAGGGACTTTACGCTCGTCGATCTGCTTTACGACAAGAGAGACGGCATTTTTCCAGGCGTCGAGCGCGTCGTTCTTCCGGCCCTGTTTCCAGAGGAGCAGTGCCATCTGGTCGTAGATCATCGCGTCGCGGGGATGAAGCTGGAGCGCGAGGTCATACTGATCGAGAGCTGCGGAGATGTTGCCGTGGCCGCCGTACCAGGCGGCGAGCTGCGCGTAGGCATCGGCGCTCTCGGGCTGAAATTCGAGGTTCGAAGGCAGGAAGTCGTCGGCGTTCGCGGCGTTGGAGAGACTGAGATATTCGCCGTAGCGTGATCCGTAGTAGAACCAGACATCTCCGGTGAGTTGCTGATTGCGATCGATGGGCTTGCCGATGCGGTCGCCGATGGTGGCGTCTCCAAGGGCGGTGTGGAAGGCGTCGCCGGTAGAAGCGTCGAGCTGGTTGAGGTAGAGGCCGGTGATGCCGGTGTAGCCGAGAGTCCAGACAGGCGGGAGGCCAGTGCCGCGTGCTTCGACGGCCTGGAGAGCGACGGACGGCTGCGCGTGGATGACGGCGAACTGGGCGGCGGAGTCGCGCGCGGGGCTCTGGCCTTCTCGCGAGAGTGCGATGAGTTGCTGTGGATTCTGCGTGAGGAGCAACGAGTAGTATCGCTGTCGTGTCTCGTCTTCGCGCTCACTGAGGGCGTAGATTTTCTCCAGGCAGCGGAGCTCGGCGGCCTGTGATCCGGTGTCGCGGTAAAGCGTAGCAGTGTAGCTATAAATCTGGTTGCCGTTCGCAACGGAGAGGTCTGGAGCGAGCTTTTCAAGGCGCTGGCCGGCCTGATCGAGAAGCAGGCGGCTTCGCTGGAGGTCGCCCCATTGTCTCCACATGCCTTCGAAATTGGCGGTGTGCGAGGAAGCGAGCTGCCATTGCCAATCGGATTCGAGCGAGGTGAGCGAGCCGGCCTGCGCGGCGGCCAAGTAGAGCTGGCTGAGGTCATCGAGGGGTGCGGAGGATGATTTCTCCTGGAGAAGCTGAACGAAGGACTGGGTTTCTTCCGGGGTGTAGTAGGTATGAGCAGTTACGGCCATTTCCTTGAGGGCGCCCGCGAAGCCGACGCGGCCCATATTCAGGCGTGCCTGACGCTGCTGTTCGCGCCACTCGTCATTTGTAACTGACGCTATGCCTTTTTCTTCGGCTTGCTTGATGGTGGCCGTGATGCCGGGCATTTCTCCCGCGGCAGCGAGCGCTGCATTTAGCCTCGTATAGGCGGCGTCTGGCTTGCGAAGGCGGGTGAGGATGCGAGCGTAGAGCGCTGCTCCCGTATGGTTGGACGTGCTTGCGAGCAGGTCTGAGCCGGCGAGATCGACGCCCTTTTCTGCAAAGGTGCGGGCCTGGTCGAGCATATCCCAGGATTCGAGCTGGCGGGCAGCTTCGAAATAGTCCGCAGGCTTGGCCTGTTTGCCTTCGATCAGGGCGGCCTGGAGGGCTGCGACGGCCAAATCCGGCTTGCCCTGGCGGGCGCGTGTTTCCGCGACCTGCTCAAGCCATGACGGATCCTTGTAGGTGAGGTCGTAGAGCTTTTCGTAGTCGGCGATGGCGTCGTCGTAGTGTTGCAGCTTCTGATTGAGGGCGGCGCGCGCGGTGTAAAGGTCGACGCGGTCGGGGCGGATGACGATGGCTTTCGACCAGGCGTCGATGGCGGCAGGATAGTCTTCGAGGGTGGTTTCAAGGCGAGCGAGAACGATCATCCAGCGCGAGTCGCGCGGGGATTCAGCGACGGTCTTGCGGTAGAAGTCGAGCAGGCGCTGCTGCTGCTGATAACGGGCCGCGTAGATGGCGGCTTCGCTGTCGAGGCCGTCGTCATCGGGATAGGCGTTGATCAGCTCGATGTATTGATCGATGGCGTCGGCAGGGGCTTTGAGGCGGGTAAGCGCAGGGATGAGGCCGCGGCGGAGAGCGGCGATGTCGGTGGTTTTATCAGCTTTGTCGATTGGAGCGGTCTTCAGGGCCGCGATCTTTGCCTGGTAGAAATCGCGGAGGCGAGCGTCGTCTCCAGCGCGGGCATAAGTGTCGGCGACTGCGGCGAGATAGCTGCTGTCGTAGGGAGAGGCTTGCAACAGTCCGTCGAGGAGCGTGCGCGCCTGCGGGTACTGGCCAAGGTCGGTGAGCTTGCGGGCAGCCTCGAAGTTGTACTGACGGGCGAGGTCTGGGATAAGCCTTGTGCGCAGCTTCCGAGAGGACAGCAACCGCCTGCTGCTGTCGATTGTGCGACCAGTCGTAATCGACCGTGGAACGGACGACGCCGAGGATGGTGGGGTTCTCGCGATAGATGGCGTCGACTTCGTTCTGGGCAGCGTCAGGCGGCCGATTGCTGTCGTAGAGATTGACTAATTCGTAGCGGAGCTCGATGCGGTGAGCGGGATCGGTAGTGATGGCGATCTGGCGCTGGAGCGAGTGCTGCTGCACCTGGACGAGAGACTGCTCGCGCGCGACCTGATCGATGTATTCGAGGACGTCGAAGGAGGTTGAGCGGTCGAGCAGCGAGTTCAGCGCGGCGGTGAGGTCGGCGGTGCGGCGCTGCGTTTTGAGGATGTCGACGCGAAGGGAGATTTCGGCGAGGGAGGGGTTGGATCCCGACATGAGCGGCACTGTGGCATCGTCTACGAGCTGCGCGTAGGCGGGGCGGCGGGCGAGAGTGAGAAGGCGGCTGCGGCTCTCGGTGTCTCCAGTATTTGCAACTGCGCCACGCACATATTCTGCGATGGCCTTGGGATAGTCGCGCTGGTTTTCATAGATGGCTCCGGATTCGTAGCTGTAGAGCGACGGATTTGCGAGCTTCTGCCTTCCCTTTTCGAGTTGGGCGAGAGCGTTGTCGAAGTCGAAATAGTCCCAGAAGATGGTTGCCGATTGGAGATAACCGTTGGATTCGCCGGAATGAATCTGAGCCATGCGGAACCAGTAGGGATCGGCTTCAGAGAAGAGAGAGCGGTCGGCGTAGATGTCGCCGATGCGGGCGAGCGTGTCGAGATTACCGGGGTCGTAGTCGAGGAGGCGCTTTTCGACGGCGACGGCGCGGGCGGTGTCGCCGGGATCGAAATAGGCGAGCGAGCGGTAGAGCGATGAGGCATCGCCACCGATGACGGGGTCGGACGGATAGGCAGAGGCGAGCGCGCCGGCGATGGGGGCGCATTGCTCGAAGTGAGATTGCCAGAGGTCTGAGTCGAGCAGGAATCGGACGGCGGCGGGGTTGCGCTTGGTGAGTCCGGACCAGTCGTCTTTGGCGATCTCGGTGTTTTGCTCGCGGAGGGTGGCGACGGCGGAGTCGAGATTGTTGGTTCGCGCGAGGTATTCGAAGAATTCGTTGCGGAGATTTGAGTCTTCGAACCAGTGCTCAGCGAGCAGCTTTTGCCAGGCCGCTTCGTCAGCGGTGGAGCGGGTGCGGTAAAGACCAAGGAGATTCTGGGTGAAGGTAAGGTCGTGCGGGAAGCGCTTGTGGGCGTAGAGGTTGACCTGAAGCGATAGTTGCGCGCCGGGCGCGGGGGCAGAGTCGAAGTAGGATTCAAGTTCGGTGCCGCTGAAGATTTTTGTGACCTGTGAAGTCAGCGTGGCGTAGGCGGAGTCGCGCTTCTCGCGGATGTAATAGCGGGCGAGCTTCGCGTACCAGGTCTTGTCGTCGAACTGCTGGATGGCGCGGTGGTAGACCTCTTCCTCGTGAGCGCCGAGCTGGTTCTCGCTGAGAAAATCTGCAAGCTTTTCATAGATGCCGGGATCGCTCGGATCGTGGTCAAGCTCGCCGCGCAGCACGGTGAGAGCCTGCGGGAGCTTTTCTGTTGCGACGAGGCGCGCGAGGTAGCGGTCGAGGATCTGCTCGTACTGCAGCGAGCGGACAGTGAATGCGGGTGCCCCTTGGTTTGCTGCCGTACCCTGAGCGGAGAATGCCTGCTGCACGGCCGGCTTCTCGCGTACGACGAGAGCACCAGGGTTCTGGGGCGTGGTTGTGTCATCGGGGTTGTCCGATGCAGCGCTGGCGGGCGGCGTTGTGACAATATTCTGCCCGGGAGCCGGCTTTGAATACTTCACGGTGAGGCCGCCGAGAGGAACGCCGTCGGCCTGGGTCGCGAGCTCGCGCAGCAGCTGCTCGTAGAGGGCGAACTCTTCCTGGGTGCGGTTGGTGCGGGAGTAGGCGTCGGCGAGGGTAAGGGCAACGTCGATGCGTTGCGGGTCTTTGGGGAATTGCGCGAGGAAGTCTTTGCCGGCGCGGATGACGGCGTCGTTTTCACCGTAGACTCCGTAGGCGTGGATGAGGCGGGCGTGCAAGGCAGCGCGCTCGGGGGCGTTGGGGAAGCGCGCGTCAAATTGCGCGAGCAGCTCGGCGGCCTTGGCGCGATGAAAGTAGGGCGTGGCGAGCTGGTCTTCGGTGGAGTATTCGCTGGCGGGAGAAGTGGTGTTGAAGAAGAGCGAAAGGATGCCGTTCAAGTAGCCGGGGCCCTGGTCCATGGTGGCGATGTCGCGATACATGGAGAGATTGCCTGCGCCGAGACGGAAGGGCTGCTCGGGCGCGTCGAGGAGGATTTCGATGAGGCCGGCGAGGGCGCGCTGCTGGGCTTCGGCCATGCCCTGCGAGTTGTAGAGAGCGAAGTAATAGCGGGCGGACTCAGGGTAAGCCTGCACGCCGTCAAGCAGGCGGGCGAAAGTGTAGAGCTCTTGCGCTGTCCATGGAACATTACGCGACTCCTTGCTCTGCCGGTAGGCGGCGATAACCTGCTTCGCGGCATCAAGGCGGCCTTGCTGCTGATAAGCGTAGAAGAGGCGCGCGGCGGAGTTGAGGTCGTCAGGATGGCTGCTCAGCTGGGCGCGAGTGCGATCGAGAAACGACGGCAGCGAGCGGGTTTCTTTAAGGAGATTGAAGTAGCTCTGGATTAGCTCGGGAGGCCAGAGGGGCTGGAAGGATTTGTCGTAGACGGCGAGGCCTTCGGCGAGCGATCCGCGGCGATAGGCGAGCGAAGCTTGCGCCTTGATAGGGAAGACCGTGTCAAAGGGGAAGGCGCGGCTGTATTGGTCGATGAGTTTGGAGGCGTCGTCGAAGCGCTTCTGGTTGAGGAGCTCGTCGAAGAAGCGCGAGTAGACAGCGGGTTCGGTTGGATACCGCGCGATCCACATGCGCCAGGATTGATCGGTGGCGTCGGAGCCGAGGGCATTTTCCTGGATGACGGTGAGGATGCGCTCAAAGGCCTTCCACGAGCGCTGCTCGCTCGATGCGACGAATTTTTCTGATGACGGCGCAGGCGATTCAGCGACGATGGTGAGGGCGTCGACTTCATCCTTGTAGCGCAGACGGCGATGGTAGAAGTCGGCGAGGTCGAGTTCGGCAGCGGTGCGGTCGGGGGCGTGAGCGGTCCATGCTTTCCAGTCGGATTCGGCGGCGGTAAAGTCGAGGGCCTGCTCGTCCTGAAGGGCGCGGAGCGAGTAGAGTGCGCTGCCCTGATTGTTACTAGCCAGATCGGCGGCCTTGATCAGGTCTGTTATCTGCGGGCGTGACTCGGCTGGAGGGCGCAGGTAGAGCACGTCGCCGGTGGGCAGCGTCATGAGCCGGTAGAGCGCGGACTCGATGCCGGAGCCGCTCTCGGTATTGGTGAACCAGTCGGGGAGCGTGCTGTATGCGGAGAGCGCGGCGCGAAGCGTGAGCAGGCGCGGGACGCGCAGGGCGAGGGTGGTCGTGATGACCATAAGTGTGGCCGCGATCGATGCGCCGATCAGCGCTGGTCTTCTGTAGCGATTAAGGTACGACTTCAATTCGCACCTCCTGGGTGCCGAGGTTGTGGGCTATGTCCTCGGCGGTGACGGTGAGGGTGTAGGAACCGGCTGGCATGTCTGACGGAACGACGAGCTGGCCGGTGCTGGCGGCTGCGGAGGTGTTCCAGCGCAGGCTGACGGGCGCGAGGCCTTCAAGGCGGGCGCTGAGAGTGCGCGTACTCTGCGAGGCGGAGACGCGAAGGGGGATGGTGTCTCCCCGGTGGAAGCGATTGCTGTCGAGGCGCAGATGCACGGTGGGCGGCGTGCTGGCAATCACAAATGTCTTCGACTCGCGGTAGGCGTGGCCGACTTTGTCGCGCAGGATGAGGCGCACGGTGTAGACACCGTCCTGCATATCGGTGGGGGCGAGGAAGCGCGTCTGCCAGACGTCGTCGTCGGGAAGATAGCGGAGAGGCTTGGTGAGTCCAAAGGGAAAGAGCGCGATGACCGAAGTGATAGATGGGTCCGTCTTGACGCGGAGGACGGGATCGCCAGGGCGGATGACGCGCGGGCGCAGCAGTGCGCGGGGCACGGCGAGGAATGAAGTGTAGGGCGTGACGAATTTGTATTTGCGGGCAAGACGAATGATTTCGTCGACGGCGGCCTGAGTTTCCCCGTCGCGTTCGATCTGCTCGAGCAGGGCCTGCACGCGTGCCTGCGCCCAGAGGCGAGGTAGTTCGACGTGCTCGAGGGATTCGGCGGGGAGATTGACTCTTGGCTGCAGGTCGAAGGGCTGGCCGTCGTTCACGCCGTGGAGAGTCATAGCGATGTTTTGCTTTGGCTTCTGATATTGGCCGATCCACGAGGCCATGGAGCCCGAGAAGGTTGAGTCGTTGAGAGGGTAGACAAGCTGGACGGCGTCGGATGGAGCATCGAAGCGCATTTGGCTTACGGGACTCTGACCGATCTTCGAGATAAAGGCATCAAGCTTGTAATCGATGGGTTCGGTGGAGAGGACGGACTCGAAGACTCCGCGATTGCGGGCGAGCATGCGCAGGAGGGGCAGGTTAGCGTCGTTGCCGATGGCAAAGATGTCGGTGCGCGGACGGCGGTCGGGCGGCAGGGTGTTCCAGCGAGCGGCGTACCAGGCAGTTAGTTTGCCGCTTTGGATGAGTCCGTGATCAGCGCCTCCATCGGAGAGAAGGACGAGGGTTGAATCGGGCTGCGTGCATTGCGCGAGGCCGGCATCGAGGGCGTGCTGGAGATCGGTTCCACCACGGAGGTGGCTGGCGCGCACGAATTCGATGGCTTTGGTGACGGAGGGCTTGTCAGCGGCTACCGGCGCGGGAGCGAAGGATTCCGCCTGGGTGTTGAAGAGGATGAGATTAAAGCGATCCTGCGGGCCGAGGGCGTTGAGCAGCTTCGCCATGGCTGCATAGCTGCGCTCAAGCTTGTCCCACTGCATGGAGAGGGAGGTATCGAAGAGGACGACGATGTTGCGCGGCTTATTTGTAACTGTCGTTGTGGCGTATGGGGTTCCGATGACGGCAGAAGCTTCGAAGAATCCGGGCTCGTCGTGAGTGCGGACGGGAGACATCTCGTCGGGGGCGGGCTGGTCGCCGTTGGGATTGCGGTAGGTTAGGACGTCGAGCTGATTCGCGTTGGCGGGGTCGATGTTCCAGGTGGCGGCGAGGTCTTCGGTGAGGGTGACGTTGGAGCCGTCGTAGTCGCCGATGAGGGTGTGCGCGTCCTGCGTGGCGATCTTGAGCGGGAAGAGCTTGTCCTGCTGGGAGAAGTTCTGGATGGCCTGGGCGGAGTGAAGTTCGAAGTGGATGTGCAGGCGGCCGGCGGACTGCGCCTGATAAGCGTCGGGATGGAGAGGAAGCACGAAGTAGGACTTGAGGTTCTCGACGGGGATGGTCTGGTGATATTCAATCTCCAGGCGCTTGGTACCGTAAGGCTGGATCGGCACGATATGGGCGCTGAAGGCGGAGTTGCGGCGCGCGTCTTCGACTCCGCGCTCGCCCTGCTCGAGGAGGCCGGGATCGATGGCCTGCGCCTTGAGGTCGGCGTAGATTTCTTCTGCGCGCTTGCGCTCCAGGATGACGGCGGGAATGCGAACGGGGCCGTCCCAGACGGCGAAATCTGAGACAGTAGTGCGGCTGGGCAAGGCGAAGATGTAGTTCCCTTCCTCGATTTGCGCGGTGTGGTTGAGGAAGATCTGGCGAACCCAGACGCGGGCGTCTCCGTTGTCGATGCGGATATCGATCTGCATTTCGGCGAGAGAGAGCACGGATGGATCGGGCTGCGATTTGTCGCGCGGGATGAGGACTCCGGTGTCGGCGGAGGCGGGTTGCGAGGCTGTCAGGTTCACGAGGAGCAGGCCGGTGAGGAGGGCCCGGAGGTGCAGCGGGGAGTATTTCATTCGTCGAGTCGATCTTCGGGGATTTTTACGAGCCCGTTGTCTGTGCCGATGTAGAGGGTTCCACCGCTGGATGCGAAGGCGGTGACGTTGAGCGAAGGCAGGCCGGTGGCGATGGTGCGCCAGCGCGAGGTTCTGCGGTTGTAGACCAGGAGTCCGCTCCCGAGGGTTCCGGCGAGGACGTGGTTGGAGGTGACGAGCATGGCGTTCGGGTTGACTTCAACAGCGGGGAGCGTGGCGTCGGTGGTCTCGAAGCGATTGTCGAAGCCGAGGTGCTCGACGCCAGCTCCATAGGTGCCGATGAACCAGCCGTCATCGATGGGGACGATGGCGGTGATCCAGTTGTGGCGAAGAGCGGAGGTGGCGGTGGTGAGATTGCGGGTGACGTTGTCGGTGTCGAGGATGGAGAGGCCACCGAGGGTTCCGGCGAGGAGGCGATCGCCGCGAGTGCCGAGGGCATAGACGTGGTTGTTGACCAGGCCCTGGAAGGCATAGAGGCTGTGCGCGCCGGTCGAGTCGATGAAGGTGAGGCCGGCGGGGGTGGCGATGGCCATGCCTCCGCGATAGAGGGCGACGTCGGTGACGTGCTCGGCGATGAGGCCGTCACTGCGGCTCATAACGGCGCGCTCGCGGCCGCCGGCATCGAAGACGGCGAGGCCGTTGGCGGTGGCGACGTTGACGGTGTGGCGGGCAGCGTCGGGCACGATGCGATTGACGCAGTAAATGCGGCTGTTTTCAATATGAGTGGCGTGGTCGAGCGAGGGTGAGACGATGTCGAGACCACGGTCGAAGTAGCCGACCCATAGGCGTCCGCTGGGATCGACGGCGAGCGCGGAGATATTGCGGTCGGTGAGCATGGATGGCGATGGCGACAAGGCCTTGTGCCAGCCTGTGCTCTCGCTGCTGCGCTGGTAGAGGCCGTTGGGGGCGACGGCGTAGAGGGCGTCTCCGGAGGAAAAGATTTGCAGGATGGAGCTGGAAGGATCGCCGGAAGCGGATTCGGGAGGAGTGGATTCGGCGGCGATGCGCGCGGCTTGGATGGGGCCTGCTCCCGGTCCCGGAGATTGGCTTGCTGCTGCCAGAGGGATAGTAACGAGGCTTTGATCTATCGAACCTATGGTGAGATTTTTGCTGTCGCGGTAGACGGCCTGAGCGAAGACTCCCTTGGCGAGGACGCGCTGAACGCGGCCCTGAGCGATTTCGGCGACTCCCACGGGAGTGGCGACGTAGGCTGCGCTGTCGCCGAGGGCGATTGAGTAGACGTGGGGATCGGGCAGGCCGGCGGCTTCGTCGATCTGAGTGGTCTCGCCACCCTGCCAGTGGTAGAGGCCGTGGTTGAAGGTGCCGATCCAGAGGTCGGATTCAGTTCCGGCGAGGGCGGTGACGTAGAGATTCTTGAGCGTGGAGTGGAAGTAACGGATGCGCTTGCCGTCGTAGACAAGCAGGCCGCGTTTGGCGGTACCAAGAAGGAGTCGTCCCGAGGAGAGCGGGAGCAGGGCGGTGATGTTGTTGGCGTCCGGATCGAGTTGGCCATGGCCGATGGAGACGAGGGCGGCGATCTGGCGGAAGTGAGTGCCGTCGAAGGCCAGGACTCCTGCGCCGGAGGTAGCGATGAGCAGCTCGGGCTGGCGCGAGTCGCTAAGGGTTCCATTGGCGAGGGTGACGAGGGGCGCGATGGGCAACTGCTGGCCGACGCGGTAGACGCGGAGGAGGTCGCCAGAACTTGAGTACTCGTAGAGGCCGGATGGGCCGCAGAGGTAGAGCTTGCCCTGGTACGGCGCGCCTGCGGAAAAGACGGCGGGGGCGGCGATCCAGTCGAAGCGGGAGGCGGCAGAGAGATTGACGGGGCGGACGTCGACGTCGAAGTTGTCTTCGGCATCGATGGCGGCGGATGTCTGGCGGAGGACGCGGTGCACGCGCCAGGCGACGATAAGCGCGGAGCCGAGGCAAAATGCGGTCACCGCGATCAAGACAACCGCTACAAACCGCCGCCTGGGTTTCATCTTCCTGTCATCCGGCTCTGGGACCGCCGGGAATTCCAACGATAGCGCAGAATGCAAGCGGAGAAAAGGGCATGGCCGGGAGGGGCGTCAATACTGGGGTCTAGCTGTTGGTAACGTTATCAGTCCTCCTTAAGCTGCATATCCTCATGAGGATCGTCAAGAGGGGAGGAATCAAGAAAGATAGGATGTGTGCGATCAACACTCGAAGTCGACTTCGAGCGGGTCGATGAGAGGCATGAGCCAGGAAAGGAGATCCTGGTGGACGGGGTGAGCGCCGTAAGCCTCGAGCGCGGCGCGGTCGTCGAATTTCATGACGCCGCCGAGCTCGTATCCCTGGGAGCGCGGGGAGAGGTTTTCGCCGACCCAGGTTTCGACGAGGCCGGGGATGCGGCCCTGGAGAGCCCGAATTGCGGCGATGGCCTGCTGTTTCTTTTCCGGCGTGACGCCGGGCTTCCAGCGAAAGGCGAAGGTATGGATCACCATGGTGCGATTTTACGGGATTCCCTGCCGGTTACTGTGTGAAGACTTGCGCGGGATGCGCGACTTTTGCCGGGAAGGAGGCGTCATAATAGGGGAAGACTGCCCGACGGAGTGCGCTCATGAAGACCAGATCTGGACTGATGCTGTTGCTGCTATTCGGACTGGTTGCCAGTGCGGCTGCACATGGCCAATCCGGCACGAATCAGAGCCCGGCGGAGAATCACAAGGCACACCACGAGAAGAAGTCGCGCAGCGCGGGCGGCGAGATCGGGAGCGGAAGCGCCGACATCGGCAAAGGCGCAGCGAAGGGCGCGGGCAACCTGGCGGCCGGCGCGGGCAAGGGCGCTGTGAACCTTGTTACGCTGCATCCGATCGATGCGGCAGCTTCGGTGGGTAAAGGCGGCGTGGTCGCGGGGAAAGATGTAGCCGTCGGCACGACCAAGGGGACCGCGAAGATCGTGACGGGTATCGGCAAAGGGATCAAGCACGTCTTTTAGAACTGCGGCGCGTTTAGACTTCAGGGTTGATTGCTGATCTATCCCGCATCTTCGACGACAAGTGCAGGGACTGGCTTTTTCGCGGGCGTGGTCGTAATGACGATGACGCTAACCATGACAAAAAGCGTGCCCAGGATGGTGCGCGTGCCGAGACCTTCGCCACCGAGGAAATAGCCGAGCAGCACGGCGACGACGGGGTTCACATAGGCGTAGGTGCCGACCTTGGTCGGCGATTCGTGGTGAAGCAGCCAGACATATGCCGTGAAGCCAATCAGCGAGCCGAAGACAATCAGGTAAACAAGAGCGAACCATGCGCTTCCGGAGATGATTCGCGGATTGAACCCGTGAAACTCCCCCGCTATGGCCGCAGCGAACGTGAGAAAGATGCCTCCGGCGAGCATCTGCGCTCCGGCGCTCATAACCTTGGAGGGCGGCAGGTTCATGCGGCGCGACAGCACGGAGGCGACCGACCAGCTCACGGAGGCGAGGATGAGGGCGAGGGCTCCGTTGCGATCGATGGGCGCTCCGCCGAGGTTGAGAGAGCGGCTGACGAGCACGGCGACTCCGCAGATTCCGATGAGGAGCGCGATAGCGAGACGGATGGTGAGCTTTTGCGTGCGCAGGAAGACGATCTCGGAGAGCGCCATGAATACGGGGATCGTGGCCAGCATGACAGCGGCGATGCCGGAGGGGACGCGCTGCTCGGACCAGAAGAGGAGTCCATAGTCGCCGACGAATATAAGGACGGAGAGCAGGACCGCGGACGCCCACTGGCGGGGAGTGGGCTGGCGCTCTCCGCGCGCGGTCATCCAGAGGTAGAGGACAAGGCCGGCGGGAAAGAATCGCATGGCGGCGAAGAGCAGCGGCGGCAGTTCGCGGACGCCGATGCGGATGAAGATAAAGGTCGATCCCCAGACGAAGTAGATGATGCCGAAGGCCAGCAGCGTCTTCCAGGCAGGACGATGGGGGTGGGATTCCATGGACGGGTCTAAGGCCAATGTATCAGGTCAAGTACCAGCGACTGTCCTCGTTCTGAATCATGAAATTTCGGCAACCGGAGTCGAATGAAGGCTGCCGATGAGTCTATATTCATCGCAGGAATTCAGATCTGTTCCGTGCAGCAGAATGGAGCGCGCAATGCCGAAGACACCTGCCGAAAACGCCGCGAAAGAAGTCAAGCTGACGACCCACATCGAGACATTGCGAACGAGACTGGGAGGGCCATTCCAGTCGCTGCCGAGGAAATCGGCGGTGTCGAAGCTGATGGAGCATGGGGGATTTCAGATCCTGACCTCGACGGGGCCGGTGATCATGCGGCTGAAGCGGTATCTGGCCGATCACTCCGACGCGACGCTGGCGCAGGCCGCAGTGCAGATCAAGAGCAAGGCGGGGATGTTCTTTCAGCGGCTCTGCGTGAAGCGGTACGGGATTCCCGCAGAGCTGATTTCGTACCTGACGTTTCCGCATGAGGGGACGACGTATACCGATCCGGCGGCTCCGGAAGCGGAGAATCCGAATATTCCGGCGGTATTCACGTTTGTGGGACAGTTTGTCGATCACGATCTCACGTTCAACGGCGCGAACCTGTTCGACGATCAGACGGGCGATGCGGTTCCGGATTTTGCGAGCCCGCTGGTTGATCTGGACAGCGTCTATGGCGGCCGGAGCTATCCGGACGATCCGGCGGATACGTCGACCAAGGGCATCATCAATAACTGCGACGTCTTCAATGACGATATGAGTTTCAAGCTGTGGCGGCTGGGGCCGAATGCGTATGACGTGACGCGATGGACGGATGGGTCTCTGCCGGCTCGCGTGGGCGCGGCGTACATCTTCGATCCGAGGAACGACGAGAATCAGTTGGTCCTGCAGGTGCACATCCTGCTGATGCGCGTTCACAACAAGCTGCTGAAAATGGCTTATGCGAAGGACAAGAAGCTGAATGCGAAGCATAAGAAGGATGCCCAGAGTGCAGCGGAGAAGGTGAAGGCGGAGGTCATCGCGAACTGGCAGAGCGTACTGCTCAATGATTTCTTGCCGCGCGTGTGCGAGGCGGATGTGCTGGCGTGGGTGCTCGAGCAGATTCAATCGGCCGGCCACGGTGAGATGAAATACAAGCCGGCGGAGGATGGGTCGCTGCAGATGCCGCACGAGTTCGCGATCGGCTTCAGGTTCGGACACAGCATGCTACGCAATGAGTACAAGGTGAACAGCGCGGAAGCGGTGCAGCTCTTCAATAATCGTGACCTGCAGCGGCAGGGCGATCTGCGCGGCGGGCGGCCGCTGACGAGGGATCATGTGATCGACTGGGACATTTTCTATTCGAAGAATGAGTTCGACGCGGAGCTATCGCTGAAGATCGACAGCAAGGTGACGCCGGTGGTGTTCGATCTGCCGGAGAGCGCAATTCCGGATGCGGTGAAGACAGTGGGCAATCTGCCGTTCAGGAATTTGACGCGAAGCCGCGAGATCGATATTGCGTGCGGCGAAGACATGTGTGATTTCTTCGGGATTGATGCTTCGAAACGGTTGACGCCTTTGCAGGTTGAGAGTGACGACGAGGCGCACTATCTCTTCGAGGCTGATGTGGATACTTACACGGGGCCGGACGGAGTTGGCAAACCACCCGCTGACGATCCGTTGACAGGCGTGCAGGACACGCGCTTCAAGACACCGCTGTGGTACTACATCCTCAAAGAGGCAGAGCTGCTGAAGAATGGCGAACGGCTGGGTCCGCTGGGAAGCAGGCTGGTGGCGGAGATTATCGCTGGCGGGATTTTCTACGGGAGTGATACGAAGTTCGATTACGGATGGAAGTCCGAGATCACGAAGAGCAACGTGGTGAAGCTGCGCGACCTGATCGACTTTGTGGATGAAGAGGCGCCGGTGCTGGTGGGGTCGGTGGAGGATGTGCAGGGCTGAGGTGGGCTTCGCGCGGGGGCCCAGTGTTGTGAATCGCGACGACAATAATTTGTAGCGCAGGAGCCGGCGAATTGCATCGCGGCAAGCCGCCTGCCGCACAGTTGCGTAACTGTGCGATAAATGGCATGGTTGTGAGCTATGGCTGGTTATAATCGCTCATAGCAACCCCCCTCAGCCGCGCGATATCCAGAAGGAGATGATGCCCGAGATACCCTCAACGCCCGTCCTTGTGGTTGACGGCACACGCGAGAGTCAACGTGAGATTGACCACGCTCCGTATACGGTAGGCCGCCAACCGGGGAGCGATATCCTCTTCGAGGATCCCTTCGTCTCGCGCAAGCATGCCGAGATCCTTTACGAAGGCGGATGCTTCTATATTGTCGACAAAGAGAGCAAGCACGGAACCTACCTGAACGGTTCTCCCATCAAGCGGCACAGGCTTGCGAACAATGACGCTGTTCACTTTGGCAAGACCGACGGGCCGTTCATCCGCTTCGGCGTGCGGGGAAGCAAATCGGGCTCGACGCTGCGCGAACTGCTCGGGCCGCTGAAGACGGACGCATCGCCCAACACGGCGATCGACAAACTGCGCTGGCTGCTGGAGGCCAATCGCAAGCTCAACAATGAAGGCGCGGTAGACCAGATCCTGATGGCGCTGGTTGAAACCACGCTTGCGCTCACCAAGGTGGAGCGCGGCTACGTGATGCTGCGCGATCAGGCGACGGGCGGGCTCAAGCTCACGGCGGGCCTGGACAGCAGGGGCAGACTGCTCAACGACGACGCGACGATCTCGCACAGCGCCATCAGGCAGGCGATTCAAAGCGCGGCGGAATTTATCCAGACCGATACATTAAGCGCGGAGACGGGCGTGCGTTCCGAGAGCGTGATTGCACAGAACATCCGCACGGTCATCTGCATCCCGCTGCGCAGCCGGCGCAACTTCGCCCGTTCGGGGCGCGGCGAGATACTGGGCGTGCTTTATCTCGACAGCCGCCTGACGCCGGGGAACCTGACCAAAGTGGATAACGACCTGCTGAAGACGATTGCCGCCGAGGCCGCCGCTCTGGTGGACAATGCACAGCTTGCCATCGCCGAGGAGAACGCGCGGCGGGCACAGGAAGAGCTGGATATTGCCAGCCGCATCCAGCAAAGCCTGATGCCGCGACAGCTGCCCGATATACCTTTCGCAAGGCTTTCCGCGCGCTTCGTTCCCTGCAAAGAGGTGGGAGGCGACTTCTACGATGTGGTAGCCACCGACAGCCACCTTTATGTTGTCGTCGCCGACGTTTCCGGCAAGGGAGTGGCGGCGGCCATGCTGGCGCAGACGCTGCAGGGCATGGTGTATGCGCAGATGCTCGCCGAGCAGCCGCTGGAAGTAATTGCGACCATGCTCAACCGCTTCATCTGCGTGAAGGATGTGGGCAAGTACGCGACGATGATCATGGTTCGCCTGGATCGCAGCGGGCACATGGAATACATCAACTGCGGACAGGTGCATCCGATGCTGCGACAAGGAAATGAGATTGTGCAGCTGAATGAGTCGAATTTCCCGGTGGGGCTGTTGCCGGGGGGCACCTTCAAATCGCATTCGATGAGGATGACGCCGGGCATGCGCCTGCTGGTGGTTACCGATGGCGTAACCGAGGCGGAGGACGAACGCGGCGACTTCTACGGTACGGAACGCATGGCAGCGGCATTCGCCAAAAGCGCCAATCTCCAGCAGATTGTCGAGAACCTCTCCTGCTTCTGCGGATCGGCCGCCGCCACCGACGACTGCACCATGATCGAAATCGCTTTCCGCTAGGGCCGATACACACGCTGCGCGCAAATGCGATAGCTTTGCTGCATGCGCTTCTCGGCTCTCTTTCTCCTGACAATTTCTCTCTCCGCATCCGCGCAGACTGCACAGCAGCCGCCGAATTATCTGGCCGAATCCATCCGAAGTCTTGAGCACTATCGCGAGAGCATGATCCCGATCTACATGAATGACTTTGGCCAGCTAGGCCGCTATCGCGAAGCCAACGCCGCACTTGCGGCTCCCCGGCCGGGCGAGCGGCGGGTTATCTTCTTCGGTGATTCGATCACCGATGCATGGCATCTCGACCAGTATTTTTCAGGCAAGGGATACATCAACCGCGGCATCAGCGGCCAGACCACATCGCAGATGCTGGTGCGCTTTCACACCGATGTGATCGCCCTACAGCCGGCGGCGGTCGTGATACTGGCCGGCACCAACGATATCGCTGGAAACACCGGTCCGATATCGGTCGAAGATATCGAAGCCAACTATGCCGCCATCGCGGAACTGGCTCACGCACACGGAATCAGGGTCATCTTCTCCTCGGTGATGCCGGTCCATGATTACACGCCGCAGTCGCAGAACTTCTTCGCGCAGCGCGATCCGGCGAAGATTCTCGCGCTGAACGCGTGGCTGAAGAATTATTGCGCAGCGAACGGCCTGACCTATCTCGACTACTTCTCTGCCATGGTCGACGAGCACGGGTTGCTGCGTAGAGATCTCGCCGTCGATGGGCTCCATCCGAACGATGCCGGATACAAAATTATGGCTCCGCTGGCCGAAGCCGCGGTGCAGCATGCTCTCGGCAAATAGTCTGCGCTTATTTCGGAAGCTCCGCTTTTCCGTCGATGGTGAATTTGCCGGTGACGACGCCGGTCGTGTCGTCGGGCTGCGCGCCGCCAATCGATACAGAGTACTCGCCCGGCAGGATCACCCGACTCCCCTGCTCGTCCACCTGGCCCAGCGAGCGCGGATCGATGGTAAGGCTCACCTGCGTGGATTGTCCGCGATTGAGATGCACGCGCGTGAAGCCGGCGAGCTTTCGAATCGGCGTTTCCGCGCCCTTCGGCTGGGTCAGGTAAAGCTCGACAACTTCGTCGCCGGCGACGCGTCCGGTGTTCTTCACGCTCGCCTCGACAGTCACGGGATCTCCTGCCTTCACGCTCGCTGAGGGCAGCTTGAGATTGTCATAGGCAAATGTGGTGTAGCTCAGTCCATAGCCGAATCCGTAGAGCGGCTTGCCGGAAAAGTACCGATAGGTCCGGTCCTTCATCGAATAATCTTCGAAGGACGGCAACTGGCTGAGCGAGGTATAAAAGGTCAGCGGCAAGCGCCCGGCAGGATCATTGTCGCCGGCGAGTGTCTCGGCGATCGCTGTGCCGCCTTCTTCGCCGGGATACCACGCTTCGAGAATCGCGTTAGCATTCTCCTGCGCCCAGTTCACTGCCAGTGCGCTCCCGTTCTGCAGCACAACAATCAGCGGCCTCCCAGTCGCGGCCAGAGCCTTGAGGAGATCCTCCTGTGCGGCGGGCAGATCGATGGCGGTGCGATCGCCGCCCGCGAAACCGTCGAGCTTGACGGGCATCTCTTCGCCTTCAAGCGACGGCGAGAGGCCTACGAACGCGACCGTCACGTCGGAGTGCCTCGCCGCATGCACGGCCTCGTCGCGAAGCGCCTCCGGCGGCGCCTGCCACGTAAGGTCGATTCCCGCGCTGCCGCTGCCGTGGAAGTATTCCAGGCGAATGGGGTGCGGTTTCTTCTCATCGAAGTGTACCGACGCCTCAATCACCTGCCCGCGCTCACCGGTCTTTCCAGTGCTTTGGACGAGAAGCTTACCGTCGAGGTAGAGCTTGAATCCTTCGGCGTTTTCGCAGGCATAGCAGTAGTTCACTCTTACGCCGAGCTTGTAATCGCCCGGCGCTGGCGGCGTGAAATCGCCGTTCCATCGCACCGAGTAGTTGTTGCGATGGAGCCCCTCGACGGGAATGACCTTGTCCCAGTTGAAATTGATACGGCGGTCGTTACGCATCAGTACCGGCACGCCGCTCAGGTCTTTGGAGTTGAAGTACGCCCCGGTAAGCCCATCGCCGACTCCGCTGGCCGGATGCAGTGCCGTCGATTCGATTGGCATTGCCAGCCCGGTGACCAGGGTCGATCCCTGCGCGTAGTTGATTCGCGCCGATGTAAAGCGGTTCTCGATGCCCTCCAGCGGATACACCGGGTCGGGCGGCGGCCCGTTGTAGTTGCCCTGCAGAGACTGCACCAGCTCCGCCGTCGGCCCGACAACAGCGATGCGGCCGATATCTTCTCTGAGAGGAAGCGCGTGGTCCTGATTCTTGAGCAGGACAATCGATTCGCGCGCAGCCTGAAGCGCAAGCTCGCGGTGCTGGGGCGAGTTGTCCTCGCTGAAGGGGATGCGTCCGTAGGCGTAGCTGGATGGCGGATCGAACATGCCGAGGCGGAAGCGGGCGCGAAAGAGGCGGCGCAGCGCGGTGTCGAGCTCAGCTTCGGTGATCAGGTTCTGGTGCACGGCATCGACGAGCGCGGGAAAGGCCTGCCCCTGCCCGAATCCGCACTCGAGGTCGGTGCCCGCCTTAACCGCAGCGGCGGCGGCGTGGGCCATGTCCGGAGCGTAGTGGTGGCCGGTGTTGACATCCGCGACTGCGGCGCAATCACTGACGACATAGCCGTCGAAATGCCACGCGTTGCGCAGGTGATCGCGCAGGAGCATCGTGTTCGCGCACGCCGGAGCGCCGTCAATTGCGTTGTAGGCGCACATCACAGACTGGGCATGAGCTTCGGTTACGGTAGCGCGAAAAGCGGGCAGGTACGTGTCCTCGAGATCGTGCGGCGACACATCGACGTTAAAGCGGTGCCGCAAAGGCTCGGGACCGCTATGCACGGCATAATGCTTGGGCGTCGAGACGACCTTGAGGTATTTAGGATCGTCGCCCTGCATGCCCGTGACGAAGGCGACACCCATGCGGCTGGTTAGGAATGGATCTTCACCATAGGTCTCCTGGCCGCGGCCCCAGCGGGGATCGCGAAAGATGTTGATATTCGGAGCCCAGAAAGTCAGCCCGAAGAACATCTCATGATCGTTGTCGCGCATGGCCTGGTTGTACTTGGCGCGCGCTTCGGTGGAGATGGTCTGCGCCATCTTGTGCACGAGAGCCGAATCCCATGTGGCGGACATGCCGATGACCTGAGGAAAATTTGTCGCATACCCGGCAAAAGCAACTCCATGCAGGCCCTCGTTCCACCAGTCGTACCTGGGCACGCCGAGCCGCGGAATGGCGGGGGAATGATCGCGCATCTGAGAGACTTTTTCTTCAAGCGTCATACGACTGATGAGAGAGTCAACACGCTGATCGAGAGGCAATGCGGTGTTCGTCCAGGGTGTGGCGGGGACGGCCGGCTGTTTTTGAGCGCGCGCGTGGAGCGGAACAAGGACCGAAACAACGAACAGCGCAGATAAAATCCTGCAAGAAAGACGCGGCATAGGGCAGCTCCTGCGAACAACATTGATGCGTTGACAAACGCGCGACCATTATATTGGAGACCGGAGTTAAGCTTTGTGGGACCTTACGGTGAATCGAGATCGAAACTGACATGCGCCTTGTTCTCAAGCTACTCGCATTCACGGCCCTCGCTGCACAGTGTGTCGCCGCACAGGATCTCGCCCCCCGCGCCTACGTCATCACTCCGCTGCATTCGAACGCTTTGAATCTGACCTACTCCTTTCTCGATGGGAATATCATCCTCGGCAATGGCGTCCCCATCACCGGCGCCTCGGGAAGAGTCAACATCCAGGTACTTAGCTACTCTCGTTCCCTGAGCTTCTTTGGACGGTCTTCCAGCTTCAGTTTTTCTCTGCCCTACGGTGTGGGTAACTTCAAGGGACAGGTCGCCAACGTACCGAGAAATGCCTATCGTTCCGGGCTGCTGGATTCTGATTTTCGCTTTGCCGTGAACCTGAAGGGCGGACCGGCGATGAGTCCGCGGGAATACGCCAAATGGCGGCAAAAGACGCTGATCGGTGTGAGTGTGAAGGTGACCGCCCCAATGAGCCAGTACAACCCGGCGGCGCTTCTCAATTTTGGCACGAACCGCTGGGCATTTCGGCCGGAACTCGGCGTGTCAAGACTCAGAGGACATTGGCTGCTCGACACCTACGCAGGCGTGTGGTTCTTCACACCAAACAATCAATTCTACCCCGGAACGACCGCGCAATCGAAGGACCGCGTCGGAGAGTTCGAGGGGCACTTGAGTTACAACGTGAGGCCCCGGCTCTGGGCGTCGCTCGATGGCAATTTCTGGTTCGGCGGAGCCACAACACTCAACGGCGTCGCAAGCCCGCAGACTTCTGAAAAAAATTCGCGAGTGGGTGGCACAGTCTCCATCCCGCTTAACGCGCACCAGTCCATAAAGTGCAGTTACAGCAACGGCGCCTACGTACGTTACGGCGGAAACTACCAAAGTGTCTCTGTGGGATGGCAGTACTCGTGGAGAAGCAGCCGGAAATAGGCGCTGCGAACATCCGCATGGCTGAGGGAACGCGACACTTGATTCTCTGCGGGCAAGATGAGAGATTACCCGGAAGGGCTTATGACAGAGGCTTCAATTCAGGTTGTGTTCCCGGATCCGGGTCTCGAGGGGTATCTTTGCATCCACCATATGGCGCGACTCGCGGCTGAACTTCTGGACGGGGAATTGTTCGTCTTTCGCCCCGGGCAACCGACACTGGCCAACAAGTTAGGAGGAATGGTCCTCCCACGGAAGAGGTCGGGTTCAGCTTGTTTGCTGATATGCACATCGCCCTCGGACCTGAGCACGATATTCATGGTTCCTGACTGGCGCAAGCGATTCAACCGAATCGTCGCATGGGTGTATGACTCATTCTGGACAAACTGGATTCCACAGTGGGTGCGTGCGGTGCGCATATTCGACCACGTGTTTGTGACGGAACGCGAGGATCTGGATGCCTGGCGCAAGACGGTGCGCGCTCCTGTTGACTGGCTTCCCTGGGGATCGGACGTGTTGAATCTCGGATCCTCGAATCCTGTACGGCCACTCGACCTGGTGCGATTCGGGCGCCAGCCGGAGGAATGGGATGACGACCTGGCCAACGCGCAGGCCTGCCAGGCCGCAGGGTTGAATTTTCATGGACGCCCGCCATCCTTCAGTGATGCGACTGAGAACGAGCGCGGGATCATGGGAATGCTAAGCCAAACTAAATTTGCGCTGGCCTTCTCGAACAAGGCGAACCCGACGATTCAAACGCATCCCAAGCGGGAATATATTACCGGGCGCTGGACCGACGCATTAGCCTCCGGGGCCGCAGTCGCCGGCATCCCCCCACGGAGCGAATCTCTGGATTCCCTTCTGTGGCCGGAAGCATTGCTGGATACAGGCACATCCAACCGGGCGGAAGGACTCAAGGTGATTGCTTCGGCGGCGCGAGAGTGGTCCCCGGAGCGCGCACAGGTCAATTACATAAAATCCCTTGAGCGCCTCGATTGGCGCTGGCGCATCCAGACGCTCGCGGAGACTTTGGATATCCGGTCATCGAAGCTTGATGCCGAGCTGGAACGACTTCGGAACGTAATTCGCTCGGCACAGCCGGCTGCCACGATTCGTTGAACACAGCGCACCGTTAAAGGCTGACGTATTGGCCGGAGCTTCCGGGGCGTTAGTTAAGGCCTGTTAACAGGCCCTAACTAAATATCCGCCGGAAGAAGAATTTGGGGCGCCCTTCGGCCCCGGCAACTGCACCGGCACCCGGTGCAGCGGTAGTGGCTCCCAGCACCAGGGACTGCCCCCAACCCATCAACATGAATGCGAATTGCGGCAGCTGCTCGCCCATATAAACCGTGTAGAGGGTAATCCAGAGAGTCGCGAAAGCCGCCAGCAGGCTGCACGCAAAAACGCGATCTTCCTGGGTCTGGGCAGCCCATAACCGGGCCGTCGCGGTGCGGAGAGATTCAACGCAAATCAGGATAAGAAGGTAAAAGCCAAACTTTCCTTGCGAGAGCCAAACCAGCAGGAAGTGGTTGTCGATTGAGTTCATCCCCTCAACGTGTGGGACCTGCATCACGCCATAGCCAAACAATCCTCCTTTCTCCGCGATTTTTGGATAAATCTCGTTCATCTCTCGCCTATACATCGCACTCGATGTTAGCTCCTCGTTAGCCTGAGAAGGGTCAGTGACGCTGGTAACCTTGGAGAAATATTGTTTCGCTCCCAGAGCTCCCAGAACGAGTAGCAGTACAACCATTACGGTTGCCAGTTTTGTGTACTTTACCCTGGTAATTTGAAGGATGATAAATCCGGCGGCGAGTGCGATCTGTGGTCCGCGGGACAACGTAAGCCCGACCAATAGAATCAGAAAAAGTCCTGGCAGGTGGAACTTCTCCATCTTCGAAAATATCTTTCCGAGCTTTGCGTTCATCGGCCCTTTATTCAGAAATACCAGCCACGAATTCAACGCGAACGTCATTCCATAGGCGATTCCCACGATCTCGGGGCTGTTAAAGGATCCTCCCAGCCTTCCATGGCCGTTTCTCATGTAGATCCCTTCTGACAAGGGAATTCCCAGGAACTTTTCCCCAAACCAGCCGTAAAGATTTTGCCCCATGCGCCACTCCCACAATCCCAGAGGGGCGGCCACTAGAAAGAAGATGACGATCCTCCGGACTGTCTCAAAGCGCAGGTCCGGTTCAATCAGCCGCCTCCCAGTCACATAGGCCAGAAAGACGGTAACGAAAGAGCTGATGGCAGAGAAGATTCCGTCGTTCAAGACTGGGTCGTGGAGAATCTCACTGATGGCGAAGCTCAGACAGAACAGTGCGACCAGAAAATCCATGAGCCGGAAGGAACGGCTCCTGACGAGTTGATTCAACGCCACCATACCTATCGGGATGAGGGCGTATTCGGCGGCTGAGAAGGGGGGAAGATGAGGTAATCGCAAAGAGTACTCTTGCGGAAGGAGGAGGAGGGTAGGCAAATAGACAGACAGGAAGGCTGTCGCGAGCCGCCCTCGAAGAACCAGGACGAAGGAGATAATGCCCGGAATAAGAACGAGAATGTTCATGGGGCCAGATGTTTCATTGGGTGCCGAGGAGGCAGCCACTTATATGGAATATAAACGTCTTACGATCACGGCTCGCTGGAATACCCCATCCGGTACCCCCATTCCGGGTAGACGCTCTTGCACAAATTGGAAAGGCGTCGAACGTCTCGATCACGCAGATACCCTATCTCATTGAGCAATTGGTCACGTCTGGACAGAAGACACAGTCCGCCGCGACTAATCATTTCCCAGAATTGCACCGATTGGTGACAGCACAGCGGCGCCCAAACCATTGATCCACCAGATCATCGCGGCCTGCGGCCTGGAGTCGAACGCCGCGTCTTGCGCCCCGAATGCAATCCCCGCGGCGCGTGAATACCTCCAGCAAGTGGCAGGGCCGGCAGCCGATCTATCGCAACTTGTTTGGGCGCTGGCGACGCTACGAATCCTGGATGGGCCCCTCTGCGCACGCTTCTCGAAGACGCTCGCGAAACTGAATCCGTTTGACGTGGAGCTGCGCGCGTTGCAATCCGGGAAAATTTAGCTTATTTAACGAGAATTCATCCGGCGGTCATCAGATCGCTGCAACTCTTCCGGCCGCGGGGATGACAAAACTGTAATTTTGCCGTCACGCCGCCGTGCGGCGCGCGTCTTTAATCTCGGTCCCGTGTGGCGCAGTTCTTACGCGCCGCTCCTTGTACGCCCGTTACAAGTTGTCTGGAAAGATTGGTGACCGCGATGTGCAGGGAGCGCTGACCATATTTCCGCCCCCGGCGCCGCACGGCCGAATCCTGATTGCGTGATGAAGAAAACCAAGAGGAGAACGGTTCATGTCCAGTAAAGCGTCTCAAAATGACTCTCGAAAGAATTCTCGGATCAACCGAATGTGTCTGCTCGCCGGCCTGCTGTCGATGGGTCTGAGCCTTCCGGCGCTGGCGCAGTCCGTACAGTTCCCGACCTACAGCCCCGGCGAAAACCTGAGCGGGTCGCAGGGTCCGGACTACCCGTCGACCTTGCCTCACCCGTGGGTCGCCAGCGATGGCACAATCATCACCCCCGCCGGAACCCAGGTCTATCTCGGCATCACGACCCGCGCCAAGGCCATCGCGCTCAACCCCCTTGGCAATCACACAGCCGCCGTCCTGCAGATGAGCGCGCCACAGGCCGTCACCATCTTCAACACCAAGACCGGCGCTGTCCTGCAGAACTACAGTTACAACGGCAGCTCCAGCACCGGCAGCGCCACCGGCATCGCCTATACGTCGGATGGCCTGCACCTTCTGTTCAGCCAGGACAGCGGCTACGTTGCCTACGTCAACGTCGATCCGGGGACGGGCCTGATCACATCAGCCGTCGCTCGTACCAATATTCCGGTAGACGCCACCATCGTCGACTTCCCCGCATTCGGCTCTTCGGAGCCGGTGCTGAACACCGTCAATTGCAATCAGACCGTCACAATGCCGGGAACCGGCGTTACGCTGCCCGGCCCTGTGGGAACCTCGGGCAGCTTTGCGATCCCCTGCGGCGTTCCCTATTCCGGTACCACTTCCTATCCACTGGGCCTCGCGGTCTCGAAGGATAACTCGACCGCCTACGTAGTGCTGGATGCCAGCGATACGCTGGGCAAGATCAACCTAAGCACGAATACGCTGGTTTCGCAGATCCGTGTCGGCAACGTCCCGCACAGCGTAGTGGTCTCCGCGGACGGCAAGACCGCTTACGTCTCCAACGAGGCCGGCCGGATTGCTAAAGAGAAAGACTTCCAGCTCTACTCCGATGGCACCAATGTCGTCGCCGAATATCCGACCGGCACCACGGCCCCCGGCACCATATCCGTGGTCGACCTGGCTTCGTTTACGGTCACCGGCACCATCACGACCGGCCATCACCCGACGGGCATGGCCTTCTGGGGCAAGTATCTCCTGGTTGCCAATACCTATGACGACACCATTTCCGTGATCGACCCGAGCTGGAACCAGGAGGTGCGGAAGATCAACGTTGGGCTGCCGATCAGCGTGCCCGGCGAACGCAAGCCGGCCTATGGCGCGGGGCCGAACTCAATTGCCGTCGATGCCAAGAACAACATCGCCTACGTCGCGCTCTACAACGCCAATGCCATCGCCGTGGTCGACCTCAAGGATGACGGGGGGCACGAAGGCTGGGGGCACGAATATGACCGGAGCTCGGTCATGGGCATGATCCCGGTCGGCTATGCGCCGAGCTCGGTTGTGCTGGACACGGCGGACAATGCGCTGCTCGTCGCCGACGACAAGGGCATCGGCACCACGGGCTTCCAGCGCACTCCTCCCGAAAATTCAACCACCACCTCACACGGCTCGCCGCCCGCCCTGAATACCCACCAGGATCTTGGTATCGTCAGCATCGTCCCCGTGCCGAATCGCTGGACCTTGGACGCGATGACGAAGCAGGTCTTCCTGAACAACCACTGGGATCTGGCACAGAATATCTGGTCGGCCGCGGGCGGCAACCCGTGGACCAAGCCGGCTGCGATCCCGGCGAAGATCGGCGATCCCTCGAAAATCAAGCACGTCTTCGTGATCATCCGTGAAAACCGTACTTACGATCAGATGCTGGGCGACGTTGTCGGCGGTAATGGCCAGGCCGACCTGGCGGTCTTCGGCGCGTCCGGGATCTACGGCGACGTCTCGCCCAACGCGCACGAACTGGTGCAGCGCTTCCCGCTCTTTGACAACTTCTACGACCCAAGCCGCCAGTCAGCCGACGGTCACAACTGGATTCTTCAGGCCATGGCACCCTACTCCGACGACATCCAGTCGCCGGACTGGGACCGCGACTATCCCTCCAACGGCGGCGATGCGATTGCTTATCAGGTCAAGGGCCACCTGTATGATGTGGCGGCCGCTGCCGGCATCAAGGTGAAGAACTACGGCGAGTACGTCGAGGAGAATACCTTCAACGTGCCGGGTTGCACTGCGACGGAATATACAGGAAGCTGCGAGCCGAGCTGGCAAGACTTCTACCGCGACTCCCAGTGCTTCGATGAAACGACGTTCGGGTCAAACCCAAGCTATGCATTGCCACAGCCGAGTGACTGCGCAGCGCCTGGGGTCACGGGCCAGACGACTCTGAACTATCAGAACGCGGTCGGCTCGTACTCCCCGCTCCCAAACGTGATGAAGCCCACGGTCCAGAACTATCCGCAGTTCGATCTGGGCATCCCCGACCAGTACCGCTTCGATGTCTGGTATCAGGATTTCAAGAAAGACGTCAAGAACGGTTCGGTGCCCCAGTTGGAGTTTATGTGGATCAGCTCCGACCACACCGGCGGCCCGCCGGCCGCGCAAGCCATGGAGGCCGATAACGACCTGGCCCTTGGCCGCTTTGTTGACGCCATCAGCCACAGCTCCATTTGGTCCTCATCGGTGATCTTCGTCGAGGAAGATGACGCGCAGGACGGCGTTGACCACGTCGACGGTCACCGCAGCCCTGGCTATGTCATTAGCCCTTACGTCAAGCAGAAGGTGAATCCCGATGGCTCCGGGGCCGGGGTCACTGAAGACAGCACCTTCTACACGCAGGTCAACTTTACCCGCACGATCGAGCAGATCCTCGGTCTGAAGCCCATGAACCAGAATGACCTTGTGGCTTCGCCGATGTACGAGATCTTCGTCAACAATCCGCCTTCGGCGAATTTCCTGCCCTGGAACCACGTGCAGAATGACATCCTGCTGGATCTAGGCACAACCGCCAAATTAAAGCTCCCGACCCAGGATCCTAAGGTCCTGGCTCTGCAGGCTGGCTGGCTTAAGAAGAAATCGGAGATCTTCGCCGGTAAATATCACATTCCCGACTCCGAAGATCCGGACACCGTCAGGCACTACAACTGGTACGAGGCCACCGGGTTTGTGGTTCCCTTCCCTGGCGAAAAGACCGTTCGTCCGGCAAGCGACTTCAAGAAAAAGGCGCCCAAGGCTGACCTGGACGACTAAACACCTTCCGATTGCAACTGCCCTCTTCCCGGGTAACCGGGGAGAGGGTTTTTTCTTCGCGGCTCAACCCAAAGCCCACCAGCCTGAACCTGCCCCTCGACCGGAGCCGATCTCCGGCCTCAGGTACAACATACCTCTACCCCTCTGGCGCCCGGAACAGATGTCATGTTTCGAAAGCATTCATGCTTTTGTGACATCCCCTTAACAGTGGGCAATTAATTACTTGATGGTCCGGTTATCGTCGCCATGTGTAAGGGCGTTATTGGCGAGAGCCATCCCCCATGAAGATTCTGGTCGTCGAAGATGAGGTCAAAACAGCCAAGTTCCTCAAAAGGGGACTCAACGAGGCGGGGTTCGTCGTCGACGTGGCCACGGATGGTTTGGAAGGTTTCCACCTGGCGCGGGAAGTGGACTTCGATCTGGTGATTCTGGACATCATGCTTCCCCGGCTCGATGGCTGGCAGGTGCTTACCCGGTTGCGCGAGTCGGGCAGGCGGTCGCTTGTCCTGCTCCTGACCGCCCGTGATGCGGTGCACGAGCGTGTACGAGGCCTGGAACTCGGCGCTGACGATTACCTTGCGAAACCCTTCGCCTTCTCGGAATTGCTGGCGCGCGTCCGCTCGCTTTTGCGACGGGGGCCCGCCCGCTCCCCGGAGACCATCCGCATGGCTGATCTGGAGATCGATCTCCTGCGCCAGCGCGCGACAAGGAGTGGCCAGCGGTTGGATCTTACTTCCAAAGAGTTTCTTCTCCTTACACTCCTGGCGCGGCGTGCGGGCGAGGTGCTGTCCCGGACTTTGATTGCCGAAGCGGTCTGGGATATGAATTTCGACAGCGATACCAATGTCGTTGACGTCAACGTAAGAAGACTGCGCGCCAAGGTGGACGAACCCTTTCCAATGAAGTTGATTCGTACCGTGCGAGGCGCCGGTTATGTCCTGGAGTCCGACCAGTAGCTTTGCGCCCATGAGGCGATGGTGGGGAACTCTCGCCTTCCGGTTAACCGCGGGGTACGCGATTGCCGGCCTGCTCACCGTCTTCTTCGCTACCGCTGGTCTTTATGTGGTGCTGGTCTCGGAGCTTGAGCGAAGCACGGAACTGTTCATCGCCGACAAGGTGAATGTGCTCCGCACCATGCTGCGCGAGCGTCCCGGCGATGAAGACGCCCTGCACGAAGAAATTCAACTGGAATCGGCGGCGCGCCGATACGAACAGTTTTATATTCGCCTGCTGGATAATCGAGGCAATCTGTTGATGGCCACCCCGGGCATGGCGGATCAATTGGATTTGCAACAGCTGGTCGCGAAAACTCGGGGCCGCCACGATCATGCTGCTGCGATGACGGGAAAAGATGGGCAAGCCTTTCGCGTCGTCAGTGTGCTTCTACCGGTGGGTTCACCGCCTGCGCAAAACGACATCGTTCAGATTGCGGTCAACGTTTCGCAGAAAGAAGAGCTGCTGGCGCGGTACCGGCGTTGGTTCGCAGCTATCATGCTGGGATCGTTCGTCATCTTTCCGATAGCCGGGTATCAGATCGCGCGCCGTGGCATTCGTCCGGTAGAAGAAATGGCGGCCACGGCTCGCCACATCAGCTCCACAAATTTGCGCGAGCGCATCCTCCCGGAAGGATATCCGGTTGAACTGGCATCCCTGGCCGATACCTTTAACCAGATGCTGGATCGGCTCGAAGAGTCTTTCGAACGCATCTCAAGGTTCTCGGCCGACATTGCACACGACCTGCGCACACCGGTGAATAACATCCGCGGCGAAGCCGAAGTGGCTTTGGCCCGTGCCCGGACGGTGGATGAATACCGCGATGTGCTGGAGTCGTGCCTTGAAGAAGCCGTGCGCCTCTCCGACCTGATAGGCGACCTGCTGTTCCTGGCGCGTGCCGAAAGTCCATTGACATATTTGCAGCGCGCGTCCGTAAATGTGGGTGAGTTGCTGGGCAGCGTGCGCGAGTACTATGAAGCTTCGGCCGCGGAGGTTGGCATTTCACTCACCATGACTGTCGGTACCGAACCGATCGTCGCCGAACTGGACCGCACGCTCATACAGCGGGCGGTCGGCAACCTGATCGCAAATGCCGTGGCGCATACTCCACCCGGCGGAGCAGTGGTGCTTGAGGCCAACGCCGACGTTGCCGCTATTCGCATTGAAGTTTCTGACACCGGAGTCGGCATCCCGCCCGACGCCCTGCCAAGAGTATTCGATCGTTTCTACCGTGTAGATAGGTCGCGCGCGCAAGCTTCAGGCGGCACCGGCCTGGGGCTGTCGATCGTTCAGAGCATCATGGTGCTTCACGGCGGCCGCGCGGAGATCGCGAGTCACCCGGGCCATGGCACGCGAGTCACCCTGCACCTGCCTACCTCGTGAAGGGTTTCAAAACGCTGAAGCTCATCCGCCTCCCAGCTGGCGGCGAGAGAAGAGTATCCGCTTCTCTCCATCCGGGCGCTCGCGGATTCTCTGCAGCGTTGCGCCATTCTCGATGAGTGACCACGTCTCTTGCGAGCGAAGAATGCGGCCAGCCTCGTGTTCCTCGATCGTGAAGACGAGGCTCAAGCCCTTCCAGACGACCGATGTGTGGAATTCGTCTCCGTCTGCGCCCGTCGATACCGAGACTTGTCCGTCGGTCGTGTATTTCTGCACCGCGTGCCCGGAGCCCAGTCCGGAGTTCTGCGAACCATGGGAAATCGATGTTTCAACCGTGAGTTGAGGGTCGCGATGCTCGATATGCAGCGTTACATCGCCGCTGCGCTTCGGTTGGCAGCGATCGTTGTCCTGCTTCCATATGCCCGAGAAATCCGGCACGTTCTGCGGCCACGCCGCGACCGTCACCGCTAAGAAGAGGAGCATGTTCAGACAGATTCGCACCGGTCGATGTGTCACTTCCTGCTCTTTCTCATTCGCAATTCAAGCTCAATCGGCGCGGCGGCTGCACCTGCCGCTCGGCGGAGATGATTCGCGGAGCTCAGAACTGCAGCCGCAACGCGAACTGGATCTCGCGCGGCGTTCCCGAGCCAACCGGGGTGATGGGCGACACGATGGCTGTATTCAAGTTTATTGTGTTGATGATGCTGCCGAATCCGGCTGGGCAGCCGGTAGGAACTAAAGTTGAAAGGTCGCACGTAGCCTGCGGCTGACCTAGTTGCGGGTGGTTAAAGATGTTGAAGAACTCCGAACGGAATTCCAACTGCGCGCGTTCTTTGATGGGGATCGTTTTGGCGGCTCCCATATCGATCTGCCACGTGCCCGGCCCGCGAAGGAGATTGCGCGGCGCGTCGCCGAACTCTCCAGCCGCGGGGAGAGTAAACGCCGCGGGGTTAATCCAGTGTGCGACATTTTTGCCCCCCGGGGGAGTCAGAGAGACGCCCGGAACCAGGCTGGGGCGCTGCGTACCGGAGTTGTTCCCATCCGGCGCGGTGTAGCTGCTAGGTAAAAGCACATTGACCGGGAAACCGGTGCGAGCCAGCGCCGTCGTGGTCAGTTGCCAATTACCCGCAATGGCGCTGCCTATACCACCCTGGTTCAGCATCTGTTTGCCCCGGCCGAAGGGGAGTTCATAGACTGCGTTGCCATTGACCACATGGGTGGCGTCCCAGGCGCCGCTGGCCCAATCACAGGCCTGGCACGATGCGTTCTGCGGATTTATCTCGTCGCCGTCGCCGCTGCCGTTGGAGCCGTTGTCGATCTCGTGGGCATACGCGTAATTTGCCGTCACCAGGAGCCCCTTCGAGAACGACCGCCGCAGTGACACGACAAGGCCATTGTAGGAGCTCGCGCCAACCGAGCCGCGCCAGCCGATGGCGGGAGCAAAGTCCGGATATTGTAAAACTTGGTAGGTCGGAGGGAGGTACAGGTTCACCACGCTGGTTTCCAGCAGGTGCACGCCATGGCTTCCCAGGTAGGAGACCGTGCCCACGAAGTTCGCAGGCAACTGCTGCTGCACGGAGAGGGCCCACTGCTCAACATAGGAGTCCTTGCGGTTCCTCTGTTCGGCATTGGGAGAAAGCGTTCCGGAAGTAAAAAACGGGTCCGGTGGGTAGCTCACATTCCTCACCGAGTAGGAGGGCACTTCGTTCTTGGCGGGCAGATTCTGATCGTCCAGCTGGCCATCTTCGTGGTAGATTCCAAATCCGGCGCGAACGACCGTCTTTCCGCTCCCCCGGGGCGACCAGGCCAGGCCAACGCGCGGATCAAAGTCGCCGTAGTTCTGAAAGCCGAAGCTGGCGCCAACACCGCAGAAGCCCTGAGGCCCGCAGGTGGCGAAATCGAAGGGGTTGGCTTTGCCGTGCGCCTCGTTGAAGAGCTGGAAGACGGTGTACCGCGCGCCAAGGTTCAGGGTGAGATTGGGCCGCAGCTTGAAGTCGTCCTGGACGTAGCCGACGATCCAGTTCTTGCGCAAGTCGTTGACCGGGAGAGCACCGGTCAGACTTGCTTTGGCCACGTTATTTGTTGCCATCGCCTGCAGCGTGGCAAACGTGACGGTTCCGTGTTCCCCGTAGTGCTGGTTCAACTGGATTTGGCGGACCTCCACTCCGGCTTTGACGGTGTGCCGGCCATGGTTCCAGGTCAGGTTGTCGATATACGAAAATGTATTGCCCACGTAAATGGTGTTGTAAGCGTAGTTCAGGTCACCGAATCCCGGCCCAGGACCCGCGGAAATCGCAATCTGGTAGATGGAGCCGGTTGAACTCAAGTTGTAGGTGTTGGAGCTGGAGCGGTTGTATCCAAACTCGAGCTCATTCACAAGGTTGGGATTGAAGATGTGTAGTAATTCGAGCGCGCCATTGACCGGCGTGGTCACCCTCTGCTGCAAGTCCGTCGCGGCAGTTGAAACCGGCTGCGTGTTGACCGATCGGTCGTAATTAAAGCGCATGAAGCCGGTGGTCTTGGCCGTGAAATGCTGGTCGAGCCGCAGCATCGCCGAGTTCTCGTTGACCACCTGTGTGCATGAGCAGGTCAGCAGGTCATAGTCCGCGTAGTTCGGGCCGCCGTTTTCTGGCGTGTAGGGCGTCAGAATGGTTTTTGGACCTGCTCCCGGGTAGGCGTTGACAAGCGGGTAGGTCGGAGATGAGCTCGGTACTGTTGCCTTGAAAGCCGCGCTCGGCACGTCGCCGCTCACCGGATAGCCCCAGACTTGCCGGTAGGATTCAGAAGCGAGGTAGAAGAAGGTCTTGTCGTGCACAATGGGTCCGCCCAGCGATCCGCCGAACTGATTCAAGCGAAGCGGCTGCTGCCCTTCGCCGTTGGAGGCCCACAATGGCTCGGGCGCGTCAAAAACGTTATTGCGGAAGTACTCAAAGAGGCGCCCGTGAAAGCGGTTTGTACCCGAAACCGAACTAACGGCCAATTGAGCGCCGCCGGTCGCCCCTCCCTGGGCGGTTGCCAATAACGAAGCGACGCGGAACTCCGCGATCGCGTCGATCGGTATGGCAAGGCGCGCCCAGGGGCGCTGCGTCTGATTCACGACGCTGGTCGCATCGATGCCGTCATAGGTGAAATTCTCATCGTCGAGGCCCCGGCCGACGAACCGGACCGATCGCTGGTTACTGCCGCCGGTGTCAATGGCGCCGGGGACGTATGCCGTCAGCGACGCCCAGTTGCGGCCATTCAGTGGCAGTTCGTCGGCCTGCGTTCTCTCGATCAGACCGCTCACCGTGCTGTTGTTGCGGTCTATCAGCTCCGAACTGGCCGAGACGTCGATGCGCTCGTTGCCTCCTGCTACCTGCAGCGTCGCATCGAGAGTGCGTGTCTGCCCAATCACCTGCTTCACATCGACAAATGTCAGGGTCTTGAAGCCGGGATGATCGAAGGTGACCGTATAAACACCCACCGGCAACTCGGGAATGTTGTAGGTGCCTGTGGCCGACGACACGGTTTCGCGCCTCAGTCCAATCTCAGGCATTTCTGCAACCACATGGGCAGCAGGAATCACCTTTCCTGAGGGATCGGTGATCGTACCGTTCAAGCCGGCGCGATCAACTTGTGCCACCGCTTGTTCCGCGGGATAAGCAAGAGCAAACGCAATAAACACGAGCAACGACGCACGGGTAAAGATCTGAACCAAGCGCATTTTGTGCCTCCGAAAATTTGGGGGTTTTCGTGACAAACAGTCAGGCCGAAGTTTCTACACTCTGCTGATGCTGCAGAGATAGATCTGGCCCATCTTGTAACGTCCAATGAAATTCTGGTGACAAGATGGCGCCTTACAAAGCCGCCAATGGAATGGGCCGACCTCGCGGCATGAGGTTAGAGCAGTGGTGCGGCGCGAATAGAACACCGGAAATCGGCGATCGGCGAAACAGCGAAAATTTCATGATTGGTCCCTTCCTTACGGGGGGTTGGAAGAGTCGCGGGGTATGCCAGCTTGGCCGTACAGCGTCAGCACAGAACGGAAGATCCTCGGGGGGCCTTAAATGACAAATCTGTAATAGTGGGGGACTGTTAGAGGCGCATAACACCGCGATTAAGGTTGCATCAAAACCGGAATCGCCCACCCGCCTCGTTGAGCCGGGTGAATTGCCGTTCGGAGATTTTTGACCGGGCGCAGCTTTAAGTTCGAGGAGGCCGCCAGGCGTCCCCAATTATGACAGCGAGGGCACCCCGCGCAACATCAACGTCGCTCCGCGTGACACATTGCAATCAGATGTAAGGAAGCCTTGTGTCAACGCCATGGGTGCAGCTTTAAGTTCGAGCAGGCCCACAAGATCGGCAGCTTGCGGGCCCGTCATTTGCCGTTGACACCATGAACCTGTGCCGGGGCGTTATCCGAAGGTCTCTACTCTGGTTAACACCCCGGCCGTCTTTCCGTCAGCTCTTGAGGGTAACAAGACCTCCGAGAGCCGGATCCGAGAAGCTGTCCTTTCCGGTTTCAACGTGCCCTGCCAGCTCATATTTGAAAGTCGGGTCTCCGCTAACCGTGACGATCAAGTCATACCAGTTATAGAACTTATCCAGCGGAAACTCGTCTTCGAACGTCTCGTGAGGATCGAGACGCCGCGTAATCACATTGCCTGTATAGGCGTCGAGGACGCTAGCATGGGCCCGAGTGGCGGCGACATTGGTGATTTTCAAGCTGATTGAACCGCGATCTTCGCATTCATAACTGGATTGAATGTAGAGAGCTGCGGCCTTGGGGCCGACGCTGCCATTGAAATAGCGCACGAAGCCATTGGGCCCATAAACCGACAGGTTGTAGGACGAGGCGACATTCCACGTATCCGCGAGCCTCTTGCCGGGTTCCACCGTGTAATTGCGCACCGTATCCGCAGCGTTGCCGGATCGTACCTGAAACACCACGGTCGCGCGGCCGGTATTGAGGAACGTCAGCACTACAGTCGAGGCATTGACTGATGCGTGAACATCCAGCTCATAGGGCAGGGCACGCGCAGGACGGATGCCTTTTTCCTGCTTCGGCACGCCGATGATCACGCCATCCAGAGTGGGAATAAAGGTGGTGGTGTCTCCGCCCGCAAGCTCGTTCGACGGCGGCAGAAAGCCATCAGTGCTCGGCAGGCTGGCGGATACGGCATTTGGGTTGGCAAAGTTAAAGACCGTCATCAGGTCACCTGCCACCGCACGGCGCCACGGAGAGATATTTCTCTCGTGTACTCCGAAACGCTTCTCGATGAACTGGATCACTGATGTAGCATCGAAGACCTGGGAATTGACATAGCCTCCCTTGCTCCAGGGCGAGATCGCAAGAAAACTCACCCGCGTGCCGAGGCCGATGGGACCGTTGGGGGTCGAATCAGTGACAATCTCGTTTTCGATGCTGACCGTTGAGGCTCCATAAGCGCTCGACGGCGGCGCTGTCGGCGGCACGATGTGGTCGAAGCTGCCGTCGGCCTCGTCGTAGTTGATGATGAAGATGGTCTTGCTGAATACCTCGGGGTTGGACACCAGGATGTCGAATACCTGGGAGATGTACCACGCGCCGTAGTCAACCGGGTAATCCGGGTGTTCGGTATAACCTGCCGGCCCCACGATCCAGGAAACCTGCGGCAGTTTGCCGCCCTTTACGTCGCTTCGGAACTGTGCGAACAGCTGCTCCTGCCAGGCCAGCCAAGCCGAATCCGACGCTCCAGAGCTCGGGATGGTATTGATGATGTTGGTGCCCGTGCAGCCGCCGTCGAACAGCGGCGATCCCGGCGCGGAAGCCTCGTATTGTTTGAAGTAGAGCAGCGAATTGTCGGTGTAGTTGCCGGCGAAGGAATTGCCCGTGCCGTCACCGAAATCCGGCGAGAAGGGCACCCCGGCGACGTCCTGGTAGACCTTCCAGCTAACGCCGGCAGCCTGCAGTACTTCGGGGAAGGTCTCCCAGACCCAGTAGGCATTGTTGACGCTGAGGCCATTGTAGGTAGCCGGGCCCGCGCCCATACCGTCGGTTCCCCCGCTGCCCAGATAATTCACGTTGCCGACGCAGCCCGTCCACAGATACATGCGATTCGGGTTGGTTGGCCCCATGATCGAGCAGTGGTAGGCGTCCCCGATCGTGAAGGCATCCGCGAGAGCGTAGTGGTATGGGATGTCGACCCGCGTCAGGTACGACATGGCGATGGGGCCCTTCGTGCTTGGAAAGCTGTCGTACTGACCCTCGTTCCAGGCGGCATGGGTGCCTGCCCAACTATGATCCGTTCCTGGGAAATAGGTGAGACCCAGGCTCTTCAGACCTGAACTGACGCTTTCGGGATTTACGCGGAATGGCGGAATCACGGGCACCCCGTCTGCCGGACCGCCCAGGTTGCCGTAGTTAGGCGGTACTCCGAATCCATTCGCTACATTCGTTGCGCCTGCCGGCTGCAAAAATACCGGAACTTGAGTCGTGCCCGTGCCGCTCTGGAGCGGGAGATTGATCTTCACCGCGCGCGGATCGGAGAAGCCGCGCACGCCGCGCAGGGTGCCGAACTGATGGTCGAACGGGCGGTTCTCCTGCATCAGGATCACGATGTGCTCAACATCGCGAATCGTGCCTGTGCGGTTATTGGCCGGAATCGCGAGCGCCTTGGCGATGTTTGTGTTCAGTGCGCCCGTTACAGCGGTCATACTCATCAACTGCAGGAATTCACGACGGTTGGCACTGAGGATTTTGTTGGAATTGCTCATGAAGGTGACTCCTTTTTCTGAATATGGTGGGGGTTCGGAATTGTGGAGTTCGAGATTGTGTAGATCGGAAATCGCCGTTTCGAGCTACCGCTGGCCGACGGACGCGCGGCCATTCATCAGCCACGGGAAACACTACTCGCTGGCTGGTGACGCCTTGATGAACCGGCGATGAAACTTGTTTTGCAAAACAGCAACATTGAGCCGATACGATAAAGGAGGACCATGCCAAGCTCGTCCGTGTCCTCACCGGTCGAATTCGAGGTAGGCCGCATCCGCGAGCTCAGCAAGGCCAGGCGGCACTGCGAAGCGCTCATCGCGGCCGAAGCGCTGTCGGTTGCGGTGCCCCAGAACCGGGACGCTCTATACCTGATTGCCGCCAACCAGCGATGCCTCAACCAGATACCCGAGGCACTGGCCACCTTGCAGCGCCTGGAGAAACAGCATCCGGGGTTCAGCCTCCTTTACCAGGAGCGCGGTCATTGCTACATGACCCTGCGGGATGCGCCCCGCGCGATCGATGCCTTTCTCCGAGGCGTGACCATTAACCCAGCGTTGACGACGAGCTGGAACATGCTCGAATTGCTCTATCGCATGACGGGGCAGGAAAAGAATGCGGCTACGGCAGCCGAGCAGCTGTCCACCCTGAAACACCTGCCGCCCGAGATCGTGCGGGCCGGGAGCCTCTTCTCCGACGGGGATCTGTATGCGGCAGAGAATATCCTCCGGGCATATCTGCTCAACGCCGGTGACAATTTTGAGGCCTTGCGGCTGCTGGCCAGAATCGAGCACCAACGGAATGCGCTCTACGAGGCGGAACTGCTACTCGAAGACGCGCTGAAGCTCGCACCGGATTACAGGGCTGTGCGCCTGGACTACGTTCGTGTGCTGCTTGACCGGCAGAAATACCTGCAGGCACATGAGGCGATCAACACGCTGCTGAGACTGGAACCCGGCAACAGCGATTATCTTTCACTGCATGCAGCCGCGTCTGTCGGCCTCGGACAATACGAAGCGGCGATCGCGGTATATCGCCAGTTGCTAGCGGCGTCGCCGGCGTCCTCCGAGCTACACCTGTCGATCGGCCACTCGCTTAAGGCCGTCGGACAGCAGAAGGAGGCCATCGAGTCCTACCACACTGCGGCGGCATCCAGACCGGGCTTCGGCGATGCATGGTGGAGCCTGGCCAACCTCAAGACTTATCGCTTTTCGCAGGATGAGATCGCGTCCATGCGCGCCGAGGAGGCAGCCCAACCCACAGGCTCTGTCGATCACTATCATCTGTGCTTCGCGCTGGGCAAGGCGTACGAGGACCGGAACGATTATGCGCAGTCGTGGCAATTCTACGAGCGCGGCAACTTACTTATGCGCACCCAAAGCCTTTATCATCCGGAGATCGCAGAGAGCAACACCCGCAGGCAGATCGAGGTGTGCACGGCGCAGTTCTTCGCCGAACGCGCCGGCGTCGGCGTGCCGGCGCCCGACCCGATTTTCATTCTCGGGCTGCCGCGCTCCGGATCGACGCTCGTCGAACAGATCCTCTCCTCCCACTCGCTTGTCGAAGGCACGCAGGAACTCCCTGACATCCCGCGCATCGTTATCGAGATGGAGGGCCGTCGGCCGGATCCCGGTAATCCGCGCTATCCTGGCTTGCTCGCCGTTCTCGCTCCCGAAGACTTCCGCGACCTCGGTGAGCGCTACATTGCCGGCACACACCCTTTCCGCGGAAACACGCCATTCTTCATCGACAAGATGCCGAACAATTTCCGCCACATCGGGCTCATCCACCTCATGCTGCCGAACGCCAGAATCATCGACGTGCGGCGCGAGCCCATCGCCTGCTGCTTCAGCAACCTGAAGCAGCTCTTTGCCAGCGGGCAGGAGTTCACTTATAGCATCGAAGATATCGCGCGCTACTACCGGACTTATCTCGAGCTGATGCGACACTGGGATGCGGTACTTCCCGGAAGGACACTGCGAGTCTTGTACGAGGACGTCGTTGACGATCTTGAGGGAAACGTGCGCCACATCCTGGAATTCTGCGGCTTGGAGTTTGAACCCGCCTGCATCGAGTTTTACAAGACACGGCGCAGCATCCGCACGGCCAGCTCGGAACAGGTTCGCCGGCCGATTTTCCGCGAAGCGCTCCATCAGTGGCGCAACTACGAGCCATGGCTCAGCTCGCTCAAGGATGCTCTGGGCGATGCATTGATCCGCTATCGCGAATAGGCCAGGATGAAAAAAAGCAGTGGGTCAATTTTAAGAAAGAATCCCTCAACGGCTAAAGACGGATTGATTCCAGGCCCTTTTTCGGCATGGCTGAAGCCGTGCCCTGATACAAAGCAATTCAAATTGATCCACTATCTGAAAACAAGCTGACTTGCGTCATGATCCTGCCGCGATGTTCAACGTGCCCTGGTTGAGAACATGCAATACCTGATCGACGCATGCCTGCTGGTCATGAGCGAGTGTGTCCAGGCGAACTTCCGGCGCTGTGGGTGGTTCGTATACGCTGTCGATGCCGGTGAAATTTACCAGCTCTCCCCGCCTCGCTTTCGCGTACAAGCCCTTCGGATCGCGGCGCTCGCATTCTTCCAGCGGAGCATCGACGAAGATTTCCAGAAATTCTCCTGGCTCGAAGCGTGACCTGGCAGCTTCCCGTTCAGCGCGATACGGACTGATAAATGCGACGATCGCCATGAGCCCTGCATCCACAAGCAACCTGGCAACCTCGGTCACTCGCCGGATATTCTCAACCCGGTCAGCCTCGGAAAATCCCAGGTCCCGGTTTAATCCGAGACGAATATTGTCGCCATCGAGCAGATAGGTGTGGCGTCCGGCCGCGAACAATCGCTTTTCAAGAAGGTCTGCGATCGTCGATTTGCCCGCTCCTGAAAGCCCGGTCAACCAGAGACAGACCGGCTTCTGAAGCTTCTGGCCGGCGCGGGCCTCTTTGTTGATCGCTAACGTTTGCCAATGGAGATTACCGGCTCTGCGCAAAGCGAAATCAATCATGCCGGCGCCCACCGTCTGGTGATCCAGCCGGTCTACCAGAATGAAACTGCCCAGACGTTTGCATCGATGATACGGCTCGAAGACAACCGGGCGATCGAGAGAGAGATTGATCACGCCGATATCGTTCAATCCCAATGACCGCGTTGCGAGATGGCTCCCGAGCGTGACATCAATTTGATATTTGATCGCGGTGATCGTGGCGACAGCCTGGCAGGTATGGAGATTGAACTGGTATGATCGGCCCGCCAGAAGGCGGTTCTCTGAGAGGCACAATACCTTTGCTTCAAATTGATCACTTACCTCTGCCGGGTTAGTTGCTGCGGTGATAACGCTTCCGCGGCTGACGTCTATTTCATCTTCAATGCAGATCGTAATCGACGCTCCGCAAAATGCCGCCTGCCGTTCCTCCTTCCATGCAACGATGGAGCGAACCCTGCTCTCCACTCCGCCCGGCATGATGCGTATGCGATCTCCGGCTTTCACTTCTCCGCTCGCTACACGGCCGCAATAGCCTCGGAAATTCTGATCGTGCCGGTTCACCCATTGCACAGGCATGCGAAAGCTCAAGCCTGGCGCTCCGCGGCTCACTTCAATCGACTCCAGCCAATGAAGCAGGCTTGGGCCCGCATACCAGGGAGCGGCGTTGCTGATCGCGGTGACATTATCGCCGTGCAGCGCTGAAACCGGAATCGGCTGGAACGACTCGAAGCCGAGCTCACTCACCAGTGGGTCGAATTGCTCGACGATCTGCCGGAAGGAAGCTTCATCCCAGTCGATCAGGTCCATCTTGTTCACGGCCATCACCAGGTGACGAATTCCAAGCAGGGCGGCGATCCGCGCGTGGCGATGGGTCTGGGTCAGCAGCCCTTTGCTTGCATTTACTACCAGCACGGCCAGGTCGGAAGTGGAAGCTCCGGTAGCCATGTTGCGCGTGTATTGTTCGTGCCCGGGGGTATCGGCCACGATGAACCGGCGCTGCGGCGTCGAAAAGAAACGATACGCTACGTCGATAGTGATGCTCTGCTCGCGCTCGGCTTGCAGCCCGTCGACCAGCAGCGCCAGGTCCAAGGCATCGCCCTGCGTACCATAGCGGGTGGAATCCTTCTGCAACGCTGCCAGGTGATCCGTGTATACCTGCTTCGATTCGAACAACAGTCTCCCGATGAGGGTTGACTTCCCGTCGTCAACGCTTCCGCAGGTGATGAAGTGGAGGGCATCCCGCATCAGAAATATCCCTCTTGTTTTTTGCGCTCCATCGAAGCCGCCTGATCGAAGTCGATCAGCCGGCCCTGGCGCTCAGAGAGTGGCGTGCCCTGCAGCTCTTTGACGATCTCCGGCACGGTGCTCGCCGTGCTCTCGATCGCAGCCGTCAGCGGATAACAGCCAAGTGTTCTAAACCGGACGACGCGCATCTCCGGCGTTTCGCCGGGTTTAAGCGGAAATCTTTCATCGTCGACCATGATCCAGTTCTCCGATCGCCTTACCACTGGCCTGGGTGCGGCAAAATAGAGCGGCACAACCGGAATTTCCTCCTCGGCGATGTAGTGCCAGACATCGAGCTCTGTCCAGTTCGAAAGCGGGAACACGCGAATCGTTTCACCAGGATGAATCCGCGCGTTATAGAGATTCCAGAGTTCAGGCCGCTGTATCCGCGGGTCCCACCTATGCCCGGCGGAGCGAAATGAGAAGATCCTTTCCTTGGCGCGCGATTTTTCCTCATCCCGCCGCGCTCCGCCCAGGATGATATCGAATCCTCCCTCGTCCAGCGCCTCTTTGAGCGCCTCGGTTTTCATCATGGTGGTGTAACTGTCAGAGTCATAGGTGAAGGGGTTCACGCCTTGGGCAACCCTCCGCTGGTTCGTGTACACGAGCATATTCATGCCCGATTCGTCCGCTATCCGATTCCGGAACGAGATCATCTCACGAAATTTCCAGGTAGTGTCAATGTGCAACAGCGGAAACGGAGGCAGCGCCGGCCAGAACGCCTTCCGCGCCAGTTGCAACAGGACGCACGAGTCCTTCCCGATCGAATACATCATGACCGGTCTGTGCGAAAGGGCTGCCGCCTCCCGGATGATTTCGATCGATTCCGCTTCGAGGTTGGCAAGATAGCCGCTCATAAGCAAGCTCAGGATTGGTGGAAGTGCGGACGCCAGAAAATACTACACGAGACGCGTTTACCCGAAGTTCTCGTGTCTTGGCCTCCGATGTCGAGACACCATTCCCTCAAACCCTTCGAAAGGCTTCGATCTAAATTCCAACTATGGGAACGCCGCGACTGGGCAGGCACATGCCCAACGAAGGAGAGCAATCGTCCGTCTCATCGTTTTTCGGGGATAGGCAACAGCATCAACTTTTCCTGGATTGTCCCGGGCTGTGAGAGAAATTTCGCGAAATTCCCGAACGAAATGATAGGACTGAGGCGTTTTCGGGAGGCAGGCGAGTGCTGAGTCTTTGATTCCAGCTGGCTGCCCCCCAGGGATTCGAACCCCGATATGCTGATCCAGAGTCACTTTCACGCGATGTTATTAAACTATTTATTTTACAGCAACTTAACCAAAGACAGCCCGCGCCGAGAACGCGAAACTTGTTGCAGTATTTTCAAGCATTTACAAGGATTTCCAGAATTGTGCGGCACAGTTACGGCACAGCAAAAATACTACTTGAGTAGTAGCTCCATGGCCTTGGCTTCAGGAGGGCCTATGACGTTGTCTAGGTGCTCCAGAAGCACTTGCTGCGAACTGTACTCATATGGCTTCAACACCCAGTGATAGCTGCGTTCCAGAGCAGCGAGCAAAGGATACTCTCGGTGCGAGCCAAATATGATCGGTTGAATCGGAACTACTGTAGACCCAACAAGTGAGGCGAGTTCAAAAGGGACACTGTACGGATCGATCAAATCCACGATGATGAATCGAACCATGTTTGCTAGAGCTGTCATCGTTCCAGTCAGACTTTTTCCGGTCGATCTCTCAAAATCAAAGACAATTGGCAAATAACCGCGCTTGACAAGCTCATTGTGAATCGCATCGAGAACGACCTTTCTTTCAGCGGTGAAGCGACCAAGCATTAAGACCCCTTTCGAAGTAAGCGTATTGATTGATAGCAGAATGGTCGATGCTGGCGATGGTTCATTGGCAGTCAGATGTCGTTCAAGCTCGTTCATCCCTTGACAATAATCAGAGCGAAAATCGATATATTGAAGCCGCCCAAGCCGGTACGGGATGACGCAATCACGATAAAGAATCGGTATCACTTCCTTCCGTTCTTTCAACGCGAATGCAATCTCATCGAGGACATTTTCCGATTTAACAGAGTTTTCGGAAAGAACAACCAACATGGTCGGGCATTGCATTAATGCACCTTCAACTGATCTGTCCCAGTGGCTACCCGGCTTAATATCTAAATGATCAAGCCAGACCTTTACTCGTGCAGACTTTAAGTCTTCCGCCAGTTGCAATACGAAATTGAGGTCGAGCCTGCTGTAGCTGATGAATGCCCCTTCGTAGTTTGTCGACACGGGATTCTCCGAGATCGTTTTAGCCAGACAGCGACGTCCGCGCCAGCGAGTTCGCCTGAATGAGGTTCGGCCTTATGCTGAGATGTTCCCGCAGCCACCGTCAGCTTCGCGAGTTGTTCAGGATTCGCCATTGGTCTTCCACTTTACTCGCCCTCTACCCTCATTGGTACGAGGGCCGTTTTCTTTGGCATCTCGGTTTTCCACCGTGTCTTCGTATTTCCTTCCCGTAGACTGTCTTTGTGAAAGCACTGGTCAACTTCATTCCGGCGCGCAGATCGCGTGGCTGGTATGTGACCTTTCTTGCCGAGGACTGCCAGACCACAATCGGACGACCGTTCACGGTGCCTGACATGGAAACTCTGTTGCGCGTTATCGTGAAACTCGGCGGCAATGAGAACCGCGCCAAGAACACGCTCTTCAACTGGGGTCAGGGTTCCGAGTGGATCGAGCCTTCAGCAGAGCAATGTCGGTATTTTGGGATTCGATGAACGAAAACGTGGACGTTCTGAGCGTGCTCGTAATAAGCGATCCCAAAAGTGAAAGGCTCCCGAGGGTCATCGAGAGCCTGTCAGCCCGCCTCCGCTTGATTTTGCGCGGTTGTCGAACGCTTCCAATTCGTACCCAAGCGCGTCGTTTTCGTCGTGGTACTGCCCTTCCATATCCCAGTCACGCGCGGCGTACAGTTCGCTCCATGCTCCGTCGAAAGCCGCTGCCCACTCCCTCACCTTTGCAACATTCGGCTTTGTCGCCATCTCTGGCAGTTCCTCGCGTCGTATGTCGGGATGCGAGAAAAGTTGCATCATCGTCTTGAGAACAGAACGGCGGAACGACTCACCCTTGAGATCAGAGCCGAATTCCTTTGCAAAGGCTTGCCATTCCGCTTCCGAACGCTTGTTGGGATCGGTGCCACTCGGGTAACGCCTCATTAACTCAGCAACGATGGACACGCTCTTCATCCATTCCGAATCCGCGCTCGGTCTCGATGTATCGCCCCAGAGTGAAGACATTCCACCGTCTTCAGGGGCAGTCGGATTTTCCTCGTGCAGTTCTGGATTGTCGCGCCATACTCTGACGCCTTGATAGATTGTGTCATCGTATGTCGAGACCTCGTCAGACACAGGGATTCCACGCTTGCGTTTGCTTGTGCGCGGTCGTGTCTCTACTCGCCGCTCAAGATGATTCGTTCTTGTCCTGTCACTGCTAAGGTATGCCCAATCCATCGTGCAGCCGATTGACACTGGAGAGTCAAGGTCTCCACCGTCACCTTCGCGTTCTGTCTGCTCACCGTCGCCAAGCATGTCTTCGCGCAGCACGTTATCCAAGGGAGTGTTTACAAACGCGAGCCGCTGGCGCTCCATCAGGTTATTTGTGACACGTCTAGCGTGCTCCTGTTCGCTTTCGTTCGGTCTCCGCTTGTTGTCCGCCTCCTGATTGCGTAGCTCTTTCTCGCTCGGCTCGTCTGACGGACTCCATTCAAATTCGTGAATAGGATGAGGCGTGCCGTCCTCACCGCAACGGCAAACAGCGGCGCACTTCTTCAAGCCGTCGCTCTTCCACAGTCCCTCTGTGTATCCCCACGGCTTCTCTGACGAGAACACTGCGACTAACGAATCCGTCAGATTCTCGTCATAACTCGCTGCGTCACTACCGAAGACGAGAGCAGCGGCATCGTTACCCATGTGGAAGCGCTTGTTGCTGACGGCGCGTCCGCTATTCTTGACTCGCTGAACTCCGTCACGTTCGCGTTGCAACTTCTCTGCGCTCGATAGCCTCGCGCTGCACGAAGAGGCAGAGCAGCAGTGGTTAAGCTCACTGCCATCGGGCCATTTATCGTGTGCGGTCTCAAATCCATCGAGTATGTGTTTACGCCATAGCCGGGAACTCTTGAAGATCGCAGCACGGTCATCCTTCGCCTGTGCTCTCTCACTCTTTGCGTGCTCCCTGAGCCGTTGTTGCGCATACTCTAGTGCAGCAGTCGCGCTCTCGATACTAGCTTTCTTGATCTCGTCTGCGTCGTCCATGTCCTCAGCCTGCTCCAATACAAGCCGGGCTAATTCCACTTCTTGTTCTAGGTCTTCTAGCCTGTCAACTTCTTCGCTCTCTTCTTCGCGTGTACCTTCACCTTCACCGAATAGCAGAGTAGAAGGACCACCGTTAGCGGCTTGCGGCTCTTCTTCTTCCTGATCGTCAACATCCGCGCCGTCCTGCCCCTCCTTGATCTTGCCGACGAATCGCACATCACCAGAGCGCGGCGACTGAGTAAACATGGTCACGGCTTCATTCTTTGCTCGGTCGATGTCTTCCTGAGACGCATACTTGAACGGCTGCTTTTGACGCTGGCTTAGTGTGGCGAAGTATTCCACCATCTCTTGCTCGGTCACATCATGATCGATGTCGAAGCCGTCCTCTATCATCTGCTGTTCTGCATCAGACGCGGCAAGCGGACTCGGCGCACGCTTCGCTCTCCGCATCCGCTCGTCTCTATCACGGAGTCGATTAGGTTCCCACGGCTTGTGTGTGACCGCTGGCGCGGACACTGGCTCGATGAGATCGATCTCGCGCCAGCCTGCGCCCACAAAATAGCGTCGAGCGGGGAACGCTGGCACACAGAGTGGGACGTAAGTGCCCTGCTCCCGCCCAACGGCGCGATATGACGCCTTGTTGTAATCATTCGGCAGTCGTTTACCGTCGCGGATGGCTTCTGCCCATTGCGCGTTACTGATTGTTTGGGTCAGCCTGTGGCCGGATTCTGTGAACAGGGGATGTGACGGGGGAAACAGCACGCAACCGCGACCGAAAGGAAACGGGACGATAGAGCACTCTGAGCAAGTGGCATGATAGCAGTGTGTAAGCGTCGGCACTATGCACGCTCCCGATTGAGGCAGGCATCGCACATGGTCGCGTGTCCCGACAGAACGTCAGCAATGGAGTCAACTGTGAAGGGTTCGGAGCAGGAAGCGCACCGAACTACGATTCGCCCAGAGGAGAGTATTTCGAGGATGAGGGGAATGGATGCTGCGGGGGTGGTTGCGAGCGCAGCGGCATCGGCTTTCTTACGGTTCAGTCGTTTCTGCTTTGTCATGCTCTACCTAATCTCCTTTTTTGGTTGCTGGTGCGTTGTCGGTTCGACAGGGCAATAAAAAACCCCGCCGTTTGGCAGGGGTCGTCAGCGCACAATGCGCCATCGTTGGCTCACATTAACCGTTCAATCGGTTCCTGTCATAAGCTCCTGCCCTGCGTTCGTTTTTGGCTAACACTGCGTTGCCGTCATGGGGGTGCGTGCGAAATGACCGCACCCCGCTGTACTCGGTACACACACACGTCATCGGCTTGGAGAGAGCCGCGTTATGTTTTTGAAGGTAGCATTAAAGCAGGCAGGTGTCAAGGAAAAATACACTTGACCTAGTCTAACCTCAGTCTCTCAAAATGTGAGACACGTGTCAAGTGTTTTTTTTTAGCCCTTTGTTAGAGGGGTCATACCCTTAATTGCCGTGACAGGGCTGCTAATGGCGTTCTATGGATTTACTGGGGGTGGGACTCTATCGGGGATATTCGTGCGGGAGCCGCTTATGGTAGGACCATTGGCATTTAGCGGTGTGACTTTTGGAGGTCCTAATTCACGGAGTGTTTGTTCGAGTTCGTGGTTTGGTTTTGGACCAACAGATACGAAGAGTGTCAGCGGTCCGGCATGCGGGTACTCTCGAAACCACCAAGATCCCTCTTCCCCTACATCAATTCCTTCGGAATCAAGAATTGAACGAAGTGTCCTCAAAACTCCTGATCCGATGAGTAGTTGCTCGTATCCCTCTTTTCCCTGCGGCATCATTCCAAGCGATAGCCAAATCCCCGGTTCGATTAGATCGTCATTTCTCGGTATACGTTCACATCTCCATCCAAGTTCGTTAAAGACAAAAGCCAATTGTTGGGCCATTTGTCTTGCTTCTGGATCGTTGACATATGCAAATTCCACGGTCATTCCCCTAAACTTGGATAGGCGGGTTATCGCTCCTGATTGGTCCGCAAAAAACCTGGGGAGAAGACTGGCTGCAAGGCGAAGTCTCTTTGCCTTTTCTGCCTCTAGGTCAGCTCCGACTTTCAGATTTTCTTGGCGCAATCCCTCAGCTCGGGCAGCCGAGTCTTGGACCTCCTTCTCTAGCGCTTCCTTGAGCTTGATGTTATTGCTAGCGAGTTCTTCTGCTCGCTGGTTAGCCTCCCCTGCCGCCCTGCCTGCATCTCCTGCATCTTTTTGGGCTTTAGAAATTTCGATCTTTGATTGTTCGTCGTGCAGAGTTTGGATTCTTTCGTCGATTGTCGAAATACGAGCGATTATTGGACGCTGGTCATTAGAGTTTGTGGTTCCGAATCTTTGGAAAACCCACGAGACCACTCCAAAGCCTGCTCCGAGAATCACAGCGGCAATCACGGAGAATAAATACCAGCGATTCCAGAGGTCTTGTTTGTCTTGGAGACGATGCAAATCATTTTGTAGAGAGTTTTTTTCAGCGTTTAGAGAGCTTAGTTCCATAGAACGTATTTCCTGCGAATTGTTCGCTAGCCTTTGGCTTTTTAGTGTATCGGTCGTTACTGCTACTGCCGTTGTAGAGATTAGGGCGCAGGCGAGGAGAAGGCATAAGCGCATATCATTGCCATCATGAAATACGAATACCACGAAGGCCCGGAATCGCTGGAGAAATTCAAACGGGGGATGGAGATACTCTTTCAGGTGCCCAAGACAGCGAAATCAAAAAAACAGGCCCACAAGCCTGCTACTTTACTCATATCTATGAAGTTCGGCAAGGACAAAGATTAGACTGCTCCCATGAACGAAAGCGATCAGAAGAAAGAACCACCGGATCGGTCCGACATAATCTTGAAGCGGATCAAGAATAACCGTGCTATCGCAGTATTGATTGTGCTCGGGATCATCTTGATGTGCATCCTGACATTTACAAACAACGTCCTTGACCAGTGGTCAAAGCTGAAAGCGCACTTTCACCATCCAACACGGGCATCGACACCGCCTACTGCAAACGCTGAAAAGAGATTGGTCTACGTATATCGGCCCGCCGATTCTAGACTGCCGCTGGCGGTTGATATGCAAACGATCGTATGGCGGAGCGAAAGCTCAGATCATGATCACTTTGTGGTCCAATTTGTTATTCCGCAAGGGTCACCGGTCAATGGTGAAGCTGTACCTAAAGACGGATATTCCACGATCGGCATTACTGTAGAACGGTTGGTTAACAATTCCTGGAGCTATGAACCCAGTGCAGAGCAATCGCGTCACGGACACTGGAAGGTAGGGGACACGGTAACACTTGAGTTCGACCTTCCTAAGATATACTCCGACCCCGCGCAGGGCTGGAGCGTGCGAATCTGCATCGTGCTTCCGACTAAAACGGAAGCCTGCATCCCAAGCCCCAATCTATTACTAGGGGCACCACTGACCGATCATGATGCCCCACCGAGTATTGTCACGCATGGAGACAACAGCCCGGTAATTATCGGTTCAGACAATGCAGTCAATGCGCCGAATGCCCAACCAAAGCAGAAGTGACAAGGAAAGGGAAAGAAATGATCAAAGATTCGCTTCGTCTCTCCTGCGTACTTTTGCTGTCGATTCCTTGCCTTGGACAGAATCCCCAAAGTTCCCAAAGCACAACCGGAAATTGCAGCCCGATCCTCACCGGAAACCACATCACCGTAACGTGCACGGATAAGAAGGCATTGAGTGATCTACAGGCACTACTCAACAAGATAGTGCAGAATCAGCTTCCCGCAGACAAGGTTATGCAGAAGTTGGATGCGTGTCTTAGCGAGTTGGCAAAAGTTGCTCCCCGACGCCTTTCCGAGGATCAGGTTAATGCTCTGGTTAAGAACCTGTCACCGTTGAAGGGTCATACTGTTAACATATTCGTTAACGATGGCGACGGAGAAGCCGCTGCCTATGCAAGCGACTTTGAGGCGGCTTTATCTCAAGCGGGTGTACTCGTCACACTGCATCAAGAAACTAGAATACCCTTGCGTCCCGCGATTGCCCCCGGCCTAATCGTGTTCGTAAATCCGACCGATAGAGTTAACAAGACCGTTCCACAAGATGCGATCATTCTTCTGGGGGCCATCCGCCAGTCTGGAATCGATGTCGCAGGCGCAGTAGATATGGTTGACAAAGGAACATTTGATCTCGTCGTGGGTACAAAACCCCGATAAGGTATGCCGATTCGAGAAATAGTCGTTGGGCGTTAAGCGCGCCGAGTGTCGGCATCGATCTCAGCGATCTGCCCTTTGAGGTACTCTGCATCATCTAGACGCCCTTCAGCTAGCGCGGCTTCGTAAGATTCCACATGCTCCCTGCGCATTTCCACTGCTTCTTCTTCCGTCAATGGTGGGTCGCAGGCAATACAGCAGCGGTGTGTCACACCGTCTGCGTCTTCCCATTCGCTGAAACAGTCCGGGTCTGTTGTGAATAGCTCACATTCTTCACTGTTGTGAATCGTGCATTCGTAGAGGGTCACGTTGTCATTTGTCATGTGACCACGCTAATACGTAAGCCGCGACTAACACAAACAATGATGACAGTCACCACGATCTATGAGACTTTTGCCGTTACCGTCTGCTATGTCGTACCTTCTTCTGTTGGGCCAATGTTTCCTTGAGTGACGCAGCGGCTCTATTCGCTATCTGCATTTGTTCAGTCGAACCGCCTGCATCTGGGTGATGCTTCTTCGCCATGGCGTGCAGACCGTGCTTAACGATCTCTTCCTGCATCTTCTCGTCTTTGGCTTGCTGACGCTGGCGCTCCGCTTCGCGCTCTGGCTCATGCTTCATGTATTCACGATGCCGGGCAAATGCTTCGTCCATTTCGCGACCTTGCTGGTCGATGCTCTCTTCGATTTCCTCTTCGTAAAGCCGCTGTGCTTCGTTCAGAGTCTTACCGGGATACTTCGCAAGCAATTCGGCTTGCCACTCGGCGTCACGCGCAGCACGTTCTTTCTCGTCTTCCTTTTCCTGTTTGCGGCCCTCGATATGATTCGGACCATCGTAGCTGTAGTCTTTCTTTGTGTAGTGCGCGGTCTCAATACCATCGAGGAACTCTGCCAGCGGTTCACCGATTGCCAGTGACAGCTTCTGCAATACAGACAGCGACAGATCAACTGTTCCGCTCTCGATCCTGCACAGGTACGCATGTGTGATCCCGGTGCGAGCGGCAAACGGTCTCAGTCCTTCGGTGTCTCGGCAAAAGCGGACACGCTGGCCAACGTTGCGCCGTAGCGTCTCAGCGTCGATCTCGTCCCACTTGGGTTTCTTTGCTCTGGTCGTCTTCTTCGTCATGTGTACTATCGTATACCGCTCTTATCCATTACCTTGGTGTCCGCTCTCAGAACTCTAATGGAATCTATTGCGTAGCCGTGAACAGGCTCTTTTGGCGCGGAGTTAAGAGCGCAAGCGATTGATGACAGAGGGGATGCGGGGGTCAAATCAGTCAGAGTCAACGACTTGGCGGAACGTGGGGGCAGTCTCCAATCGTCGGACGGTAGACGCAAACATACAAAGGTAAGCCATTGCTTACCGTTGCTAAGCTCGTTTTCGTCATTTTGACCGCTCTCGGAATGCCCATCGAATCTGCCTCAATCCCCATTACTTCATTGAAGGTATACTAACGTATACCATTTGTCAAGCCGTCTACGGGAGATTTTTCGGAGAGCTGCGCCTAGCGACGGGCACGGCTGCGCGAACGGTCACAAGGATGGGTACGGAGTGGTATACGACCGCGTACCAGACGGGGTCACGCTGGCGCAGAATGCCGCCTGTCTGCTATCGAGATGAATTTGACAGGGTGAGAGTAGGCAGAAAGCGTCTCAGGGCAGAGTCAGAGCGTCAACGTTTTCGCCGGAGAGACCGTGGAGCGGCAATCTAAGCGAATACCCCGTCATCTGCCCTTGGTATTAGGGGAAGGGGAAGGGGAGAGAGCGAGCGAGCGAAAGCGAGCGAGCAGAGCGACGAGTGAGCGATAGCGAACGAGCATACTGTTTGTCCTGCCACTGGTCGTGTTGAAACGTTGCGAAGCCGGAAACGATTGAAACGGGTGAGCAGCCGTATAGCTGAGCGAATCGGCGATTCGCGAAGCAGGCTGCGAACGTGTCATTCAGCGGACGACAACCACTGAGACAAATGAACGTTGCTTGGTGAGTTTGGTAACTGAGAGACACGTTCTTGCCCTGTTCAGCTTTCTTACAGTTCGCCGCTGGCTATGGATAGTTAGGTCAATTTTTGCAGAGAGGCAGAGAACGTCTATTTAACGTTTAGTTCCGCCCGGCGCGATCCGTCCCGCCAGTGACCCGCTCCCCCCATTGCGAGCGTCCACGTTGACGCTCCCACCGCTCCTGTACCCCGTCATCTGCCCTTGGTAGTAGAGGGAAAAGATAAATCCCACCGTTTCACATTCAACCGCGCCACAGCGCCAAGGAGAACCTATGTCTACTGATAACACTCGCGCTGACTCGGCGCACTTGACTGAACTCGCTTCCCGCCTGTCACCGGACGCGTCGCCGATATCCCGCTTGCTGCTCGATGTCGCCGAACTGCTCGATCTCGGAGCGAACGCGACCAAACTTCGCCGCTCGGAATTGATTGCCGGAATCAATCTCTGCACCCGCGCCTATCTCGACATTGAGCAGATAGCGCAGCGTACCGAATCGCAGGACATCAATGACCCGCGCACACTCTGCGGTCGTCTCGTCGAGAACGTTGCCGACGTGTTCACGCGCCTTGTGATTCAACTCGACAGTAACGCGCTCTCAGACTTCAACGAGATCGTCGCGGTAAACCCCAACTGAAGCACAACCAAGAAAGGACTAAGAATTGCCACGGAAGAAAAACAAGGCTCTCGCCGCGCTGCACGGCAGCGTCGACAAACGAAACGGAATCGCCAACCCCGTCAGCCTACCGCCGATTACAAAGCTTACCGTACCCGGCTACCTGTCCAAAGCGGAGAAAGCCATCTACAGAAAGATCGGCTCTGCGCTCGTCGCGCAACGGCTGCTCACCGAACTCGATCTCGGTTTGGTTGAGACCTACAGCACGGTGTATGCCCACTTATCTACAGGCAGCGGCCACACTACGTGAGAATGGCCCAAGTTATGAGAGCCGTGGCCGCTGGTACAGTCACCCAACGCTAGAGACGGTGAGAAAGTGTTCCGCCGAGATGCGTCAGCTTGCCTCTCGTCTCGGGTTGTCAATTCGAGATCGTCAGGCTCTGGAAGCTGCTCCACTGGAGCCAGAGACAGAGGACGATGACGACTGGTCACCCGCTGACGCGCTCTATGAGGACATCTATGAGGACGGCGAAGCATGAGCATGATTACAACACTCAGGGAACTCCGCGACGTTTACTTTCAGAACAAAATCATCCGTGATGGAGAGAAGAGGCAGCACAGATTAGTTGGAAGGACGGGTTTCGTTACGAAAGGAAGCGACGATTTCTTTTGGACGCGAGACGGCATTAAATTTCACCCCTTCAATCCCAACATCGATGCTCAACTGCAAGTCGCCGTGGCTGCGTGCCAGCTCCTCTACAAACCTTGGTGGGAACAACGCGCGTATCGCAGGCAACGTCGCGAAGCTGAAGCCGCGATACCGACCGCCTAAATAATTTTTACCCGTTCTCATCCTGCGTCCACGCTGCTCAACGAAAGGACTTTCATTCACTATGAAGACACACAACGACGAAAACAGTTACTACGCCGTAAGATTTGTTCCTCAACAGGCGCACACTGGCCGCCCCTATACCTGCGATTTGGATCGAAGCTTTCACGGAAGCATCACAGATGCCACCGAAAGGCGCGATTTCCTTCTGTCGCCCGAAGGCATCGCAGAGAGAGCAGCCAAGGCAGAGAGCGCCAGACAGCGCAGGGCAGCTTATGAGGAACACGTTGCACGCAAGCAACAGGAACAGGAATGGCGACGTGCAACCCGGCTTGAAATGGACCCGTTCTTTGAAGACGGCCTTGAGGTGTACGCATGAGCGCGCCTACAAACACTCGACCACAGGGTAGAGTCTCACCGAAGAAACACTGGCGGGATTACTTCCAGAAATTTTTGCACTCTGCACCTGATAGCACACTGCCGACCACGAACCTACCCGTCAATCCTGACCGCAATCTGTTCGCGCTGTCACGCGTGAAGCATCTTCCTTCGATGGAGGAATCCTGCGTCGACGCGTTCTGCTCCTGTCAAGCCAGTGACGGCCAACTTGCAACGAATCCGCGTAACTATAGCGCGACCGTTTTTCAACTTTCACAGGACCGCATCAGTCATGACACGTTCGCGCTGATTGAGTACGTCTCTTCTTAGACAAGTTTCGCCTGTCCGCCCGGGACGGCGCGCACCACATCAACACAGAAAAACACAATCCCAACACTACAGGAGTTATATGAACAAGAAAGAAGTCCGTAGTTTCGTCAATACGGGCAAGCTAGAGGCACGCGCGTCTGGAGACGGAAAGAAACGTCTCAGGGGAACGGCCATTGTGTTCAATTCACGATCACAGGACTTAGGCGGATTCGTCGAAGTCATTTCAACTGATGCCTTGACTAGAACGCTCCGTGAAAGTCCCGATGTTCTGCATCTTAGAGATCATGACAGCAGCAAGTTATTGGGCAGGACCACAGCGGGAACAACCGCGCTGACGGTTGACTCCAAGGGTCTTCACTTCGAGACCGTGCTGCCTGACACCGAGATCGGTAACGACACATGGGAAAACTGCCGTCTGCGAAATTTGACGGGCAATTCATTCGGCATGATTGTGACCAAAGATGATTGGAAGCAATTGTCGGACGGCACACTGCTTCGTACCGTTCTCGACCTAGATTTGCTGGAAATTTCGACTACGTCATTCCCCGCGTATCAGGCTACCAGCGTAGACGCTCGCGCAATCCGTTCTCAGATTGCGAAGCGCGATGCAGGAGATGCCCAAGACGTTGACGACATCTCTGACTCCGCTGACGCTGACGCTTCAGATGACGAAGTCGATTTCACTCTCTGTGACGATTGCCGAGCCAAGTCATGCGCAATATGTCAGCGCAACTTTCGCAGCAAGGTGGGACTAGACGGTCTTCCGGTACGCGCGTGTACGAGATGTCTACGGGCATGGTGTGACCGATGCGCGGATAGGTACTCGGCACTCACCGAAGACGACCCCTCTGAATCGGACGCGCGTTCTCAGTCGTGCAAGCTCGCTAGTTTGCTTTTGAGGATGGCTGCGCAATGATTTCGCCACAACTCCTCAAAGAAGTGCAGGACGTACTGTCAGAGCAACATGTTGACGATGTCTACCTCGCGAAAGCGGTCCTGTTGGCAAAGACGCTTATCGACCGCGATATCCACATAGCTCGTCACGTGCTCGACCATATACACGCCGTACTAACGAAGTAGCCCGCTTACAAGTTTGCTCCGTCCCGGCGCGCGACCGCTAACGTCCGCGTGTTCGCCGTGGTGCGCCTACAACCACTACGCAACACAACCTCAAACAAAAATTCAGTGGGCAGACCCCACTACAAGGGATTCACATGAACAACCGCATTACACAAACTGAAAACCGCATCGCCCAACTCAACGAGTCAAAGAATAAGTCCCTTCGCTCCCTCGCGGCGCTCACTGCCGAAGGTAAAGACCAGACGCCTGCCGCACTCGCACTGCTCAAGGCAATTGAGGCAGACGAGGAAACTATCTCGATGCTGCGCACGATCATCAACAATCCTTCGTTCCGCGCAATGAGGGAACAGGAAGAGCGTGATGCAGAACAGCGTGTTCAACAGCAGTTAACGTCTTCTGTTGTTACCGCAGTCAAGGAAGCGATTCCTGCTCCCGCTGTCATCATTCCCAAGACTGAGGACCGTGCAGCGTTGGTAGCTGGCTATAGGGCCTTCCTGAAAACTGGGAAGTTTGAGGCGCGCGATATCCTCCAGACTGGCTCTGGTATCAGTTTGGTTCCGGCCGGATTCAGCACCGTCTATCAGCAGGCATTGAAGCAGGTGTCACCTTTGGCGGCAACGGTACAGGCCGTTGAGTCAAGCCGCATTACGAAGGTGTTTAGCGTTGCAGACGTGACATCAGATCAGAAACTCTTGACAGAAAGCTCTACTGTCGGCGCTTCGGCAGACCCTGTCTTCAGCAGCTTTCAGCCGTCATACACAGACTCGGGAGTATCGATTTGCAAGGTGTCTTGGCAAACGCTTGCAGGATTCCGCTTTCTCGATGGAAAATTTCGTCCAGACGCTCACAAAAGGCCGTGTGGCGAGGTTCTATGATTCAGCCGTTCTACGCTCCGCAAGACCCCACTGGAACAACTTTGCCCAACAGCGTTGCGGGTGGATTGCTTGCGGCGGTAACCTCTGGCGTCGTGCAGGCTGGTAGCACTGGCTCGCTCGCGGCTGGCTGGAAGTACACGGACGCAGTTGCGCTCGTTAACAGCATTAGCGACGTTTCGTACAACGATGGAGCAGCATTCCTCGTCAGTCCTAAGATGCGCGCTTTCATTCTCACCAATTTCCTCGATGGCCAGAACCGACCGCTGTACACGTTCGACGATTCTGGAAACCTGTTTGTGCTCGGAAAACCTGTGTGGGTCTCGAACTACTTCCCGACTTACGGCGCTTCGACAGTTCAGGCCCTGTACGGTCGATTTGATCTGAGCTACCAGTATCAGTATTTCAATCGCCTGTACAAGAACACTCCTCTTCCTGAAACTTTGGAGTCGCAATTTGCTATTGAGACAAGATTTGCGGGTTCGCCTACGCAGATCGCGGCCAACGCGCTTGTCAAATTAACCACTAGCGCAAGCTAAAAAACCGCAACCGCTAACCGAACGAACACAAGGGGTCAGTCTTCACAGGACTAGCCCCGTTTTCTTTCTCATCCTCGAAAGGATCAGAATTTAATGGAAAACACTCCCGTCTCTCTCTGTCCTCACATCGACGACAGCAACACCGTCTATATCGGTACTTCCCGACGCGAAGCAATTGACCCTCTTCTACTGTCCCGAACTGCTATCATCACAAAGAGTAGTCGCACTAGCTGCATTCCATGCAACCCGTCGCTGTCTTCAGACTGATGTACGCTCGCGACGCAATTCGCTCGTTGAGATTGTCAAAACCATCGCACACTATTCTCTTTTCGTCGCTGGTCGAACATCGACGCCCTGCAAAGACAAAGGTCTGACCCGTATCACGAATTCAGCTGCGTCGCACTCTACATCCGCTCTCAATCACTGCTTGGCGATTGCGAATCATCGAAACCGATGGTTACGCATTCACCCCGGCTACTTCAACCGCGACTGATAAAGGCCCCCCTTCGTGGAAACGAACGAAATTCATTCCCTGCGTTGTCGAACCGAAAGCTCTCAGTCTAATTATGGACGGCATTGAGAGTTCGAAGCCTTCAACCAGACGGGTGACACCGTGAACTCCCTGATGCTCCTGCGGACACCGCCTTACTGCGCACCTGTTCTCTGCCGTCAAGCAGCATCAGGAGCAGAAACCCAAAAGGAAGATGACAGGGAATCAGCGAAAGAAAGCGCGTTGGATTCGTCGCCTGAAACTCACCGGCAGATGGATCGAGCCACAGCCATCGAGACGCTAACAACCTAAACATCGTTTCAGGACCAAAGGGCTGCTCATTGTCGAGCGGCCTTTTTCATTTTCTATTTCAGGAGACCGATTTTGTTATTGAACGACCAGCAAGCCGCAGAACGTCTCTGCGTCTCACCCGCAACCCTTCGCAGTTGGCGATGCAGGGGCATCGGACCGACATTCGTCAAAATGGGCATTGGTCCCAAATCTCCCGTGCGCTATAGTGTGTCAGACCTTGAGCAATTCGTCGCTCAGAGTCGCGTTACCTCTTCGGTGCGGGCTGCATTCGAGGGATAACGATGGACGTTTACAAGCGCAAAGGCACTAAACACTGGCTCGCAGACTTCACTGTTAATGGACAGAGATTCAGGAAGAGCACGGGAGCCACAACAAAGGCAAGGGCGATGGAAGTAGCAGCGGAACTTTTCAGACAGGCCCAGACAGGCACAGCACCGACTCGAAAGGGATCGATGCCCGTCCTGTCCATTTTCGTCGAGGAGCGATTCCTGCCCTACATCCAAGCGTCACAACTCGATTCCGACACCAAACGGTATTACGAAACAGGATGGCGTCTCCTCTCAGGGACGCGCATCAAAGACTGGCGTCTGGATCGAATTACAACAGTAGAAGCTGAACTGCTCCAATTTCCCGGCACGGGTTCAACCGCCAATTGTGCGTTACGGACTCTACGTCGGATGCTGTCACTTGCACGCGAATGGAATGTCTTGGAAACTGCTCCACGGATCAAGCTCAGAAAAGAAAAGGAACGCACCGCCGTATTCACGGCAGAGCGTGAGAAGGCTTTTCTGGACGTTGCGCCTCAACCGCTCAAAGACGTGTTCCTGATCGTGCAGGACTCAGGGATGCGACCGGACGAGGTGATTCGGATGCGATGGGACAACGTTCTATGGGACAAAAATTTGATCTTTGTTCCCGACGGCAAGACGGACAAGGCCAAACGACATGTGCCACTGAGCGACCGGGTTCGCAGTTTGTTGCGAGTTCGGGCGCAGGGTACGACGAGCGAATGGGTATTTCCATCGAAGCGCAGCAAGAAGGGCCATATAAGCTACTTCCCTGTTGCCAAGCTGTTCGTGGAGACGAGAAAGCAGGCGGGCCTTCCGGATGATCTCGTTCTCTACAGTGCACGTCACAGTTTTGCGACTGACATGCTCGACAAGACCGGCAACATCGTTCTGGTTGGCAGGATGCTTGGACATCAAAGCGTGACCACGACGCAGAGATACCTGCACCCAGAGTTGAAAGACATTGCTGAGTTGGTGAATCAACGCAACTCGGACAATGCGAAGCAGAATTTACGGCACAGTTTACGGCACAGTGAGGGTGTGATTCAGTAAATCAGGCTGCCAAGTCTTTGATTTCAGCTGGCTGCCCCCCAGGGATTCGAACCCCGATATGCTGATCCAGAGTCAGCTGTCCTACCATTGAACGAGGGGGCAGTGAAGACGGGATGACTCGCTGCCAGGCGGCCGCAAACCATTCTTTTCTATAGTAAAGCGGGCGGCAAATCCGGTCAATGATTCCGTTTGGGCCGTGGCCGGGCCCGTCGACTGAATCGAATGATCGATTACAATTCACTCATTGTGGAGTTGCTCTTTAATCTGCTCTGGGTGGGTATTTCCACCGCACTCCTTGGACTCTGGCTTAGCGGCCGCCGCCGACGGACTGACGACGCGCCGCGCCACGGCGCGCGCATGCAGATCGCGGCCCTCGCGGTATTGATTCTGATCCTCTTCCCGGTCGTCTCTCTCACCGACGACCTGCAGGCCTGCACCGCGCCCGCGGAAGTTGAGCATCTTGTGCGGCGTGATCTTGACCATCACACGGGCGGCGACCTTCCCTGTGCCTCGACCATACTCGCGGAGTCGGTTTGCCTTCTTCAGAATGCTCCCGGATGGCAAACTATTCTGCGCCTCTCCCCGCCCCGGGAGATCGGAGCTCCACGCGACCGGTTCCTGAGCATTGCAGGTAATCGCCCTCCGCCTGAAGCCTGATCTCGGCACAAGCCTGTCTCCTTCGCCATTTCCCCTATTTTCACACTTTTCCACGTGATCCAGCCGCTACTTTGAGTGTGGTGTCATGAAATGTCTTCAACTTAGAAGCCTCGGCCTCCCGCTTGTTCTGTGCCTGTCCGCGGCCGCCGTTGCGCAGGCGCCGTTGGCGCCGCTGACTCTGCAACAGGCCGTTGACATCGCACGGACAAAAAATCCGACGCTGCTCTCGGTGCAGCAGCATGTGAGTGCGACCAAAGCCAGTGAGATCACCGCCGGGCTCCGCCAGAACCCCAGCTTCACGGTCTCCGGCGCGGATGTCTCTCTTTCCGCCAGCAATCCGGCCAGCCCCTACTCCTATGTTGCGAATGTCTCGCGGCTCTTTGAGCGCGGAGAAAAACGGCGCTGGCGGCTGGATATTGCCCACGCCACCACCGATGTGACCGAGAGTCAGTATAAGGATACGGAGCGCCAGACCATTCTGCAGGTGAAGCAGGCCTTTACCAACATGCTGGCTGCCAAGGCCGCCCTGCAGATCGCCGACGACAATCTCGACAGCTATCGGAAGACAGTGGAGCTGAGCAAAGTACGCCGCGACTCGGGCGACATCAGCGAAACGGACTTTGAGCGGATTGACCTCCAGCTTGCGGAGTTCGAATCGGACTACGACACCGCGAAGCTCAACCTCACGCAAGCCAGCGATCAGTTGCAGCTGCTCCTCGGCATCCAGAAACCCAACACCACCTTCGACATCATGGGCACGCTCGATCCTCCGCCGCTGACCACCGACATGGCCCAGCTGGAGCAGGAAGCGCTCGCTGCCAGGCCGGACTACCAGGCGGCTCTTCAGTCGATCCGGCTGGCGGATGCCAATGTGAAGCTGGCTGATGCCGACGCGACAACCGATCCCACCATCGGCGGCGAATATGAGCGGTCTGCCACATATAATACCGCCGGCTTTCAGGTCTCTATTCCGCTCCGCATTTTCGACCGCAACCAGGGCGAGAAGGAACGCACGCGCTACGAAGCGCAGTCGAGCCGATTTGCCGAATCGGCTGCCCGCAACCAAGTCGTGAACGATGTTGATCAGGCGTGGGCCGGATACGAGGCCGCCCTCGATCTGGCCAAACGCTACAACGGCCATTACCTGGCCGAAGCGCGGCATGTTCGCGACAATCTCGAATACAGCTATCGCCACGGCGGCGCGACTCTGCTGGACTACCTCGACAGCCTGCGCGACTACCGGCAGACCAATCTTGACGCGCTGAACGCCAACCAGCAGGTGTGGCTCAGTATTCACCAACTCAGCTTTGCCACTGCCACGGAGATCCTGCCATGAAACGGCGCCACCTTGCCGTCGCTGCCACTTCCACGCTGCTGCTTCTTGCCGCATGCAGACAGGATCGGCCCGAGGCCGCATCCGGAAACAACCCGCCCGAGAAAAGCGTGATTGAGACGGTCACCGCATCCCGCCAGCCCGTGACCAGCCAGCTCACCCTTGCCGCAAAAGTCATGGCGAATCCCACGTCGGTCGTTCACATTTATCCTCCGATCAGCGGACGCGTGGTGGAGCTGAAGGTGCTGCCCGGCCAGGAGCTGAAGAAGGGCCAGCAGATAGGCCTGCTGCAAAGCAGCGACGCGGCGCAGACGCGCTCTGATTTCGAAAAAGCCAAAATCGAAGCGGCGCGCGCAGACCTGCAACTGCAGCGCGGCAAGGAACTGCTGCAGCACGAGGTGATGTCGCAGCGCGACTACGACGACCTGAAAGCTCTGGATGACGCCGATCATGCCGAGTTGGAGCGCGCACGGCAGGCGTTGCATATTCTCGGTTTCTCCGAGAACGATACATCCGATACGATTCCCCTGCGGTCGCCGATCAGCGGAGTTGTGCTCGATGTGGGTACGGCGGCGGGCGAGTTGCAGCGCTCCCTGGACAACGCCAACGCCATCGCCACCATCGCCGATATCGATCCGATATGGGTGGTGGGGGATTTATATCCGCGCGATCTTGGCTCAGTGAGAGTGGGGCAGCCGGTGGACATCACAGTCCCCGGATATCCGGGTGAGGTCTTTCACGGCACAGTCAGCAACATCTCCGATGCGGTCGACCCCACCTCCCTCACCCTCAAGGTCCGGGTCGTACTCGCCAATCCGCAGCACAAGCTCAAGCCGCAGATGTTCGCAACCATTGCTATTACGAATAAAGCCGGGACCGCCATCGTTGTGCCTGCAACAGCGGTCATCCAGAACGGCAAGGACACGTTCGTCTTTGTAGAAGCCTCACCAGGCAAGTTCGTGCGGCGCAATGTGATGCTCGGCGTGACCAGCGACAAAACCGACGAAATCACCCAGGGCCTGGAAGACGGCGAAAAAGTCGTCTCTTCCGGGGCCGAACTGCTGCGCGAATCAGAGGATCAATAAATGCAAGGGCTGATTCGCGTTCTCCTGCGCTTCAGAAATGTCGTGCTGATTCTCTTCATTGCGTCGCTCGCGGTGGGCGCCTTTGCGTTCCTTCAGCTCGATATCGAGGCGTATCCGGATCCTTCGCCGCCGATGGTGGAATTCATCACGCAGAACCCGTCGTGGTCCGCCGAAGAGATGGAGCAGCAGGTGACGCTGCCCATGGAAGCCGGCCTCAACGGCACGCCGAAGCTCGAGCAGATTCGCTCCATCAGCATCTTCGGGCTGAGCGACGTGAAGATGTACTTCTCCTTCGACAGCGACTACTTCATCGACCGCCAGGAAGCCCTGAACCGACTGCAGCAGGTCAATCTGCCCAACAACCTGCAGCCGCAACTTTCCCCCGAATCACCTATCGGCGAGATCTACCGCTATCGCCTGAGCGGCCCCGGCTATTCGCTGAACGAGCTAAAGGCCACGCAGGACTGGCTGCTCGTCCGCGAAATGAAGCAGGTGCCCGGCATTATCGACGTGGCGACCTTCGGCGGCACCACGCGCCAGTACCAGGCCGAGGTAGACCCGCATAAGTTGCAGGCGATGGGCGTAACCATGACCCAGGTCGTCAACGCCGTCCAGAATAGCAACGCCAACGCCGGCGGTAACTACCTCACGCTCGGCAGCCAAAGCGTGAACGTGCGCGGCATCGGCCTGCTGCACTCAATCACCGACATGAACAACATCGTCGTCGCCGAGCGCAACGGCACCCCAGTGCTGCTGAGCGATGTCGCCACTGTACGGGAAGGCCATCAGCCGCGCCTCGGCAAGGTGGGCGCAACGAAGACCCGGATATCGTCGAGGGCATCGTTCTGCTGCAGAAAGGCGGCAATTCCCTTCCCGCGCTGGCCGGCATCCGCCAGAAGATCCACGACCTGAATACCGGCAACCTGCTTCCGCCCGGCATGCAGATCAAGACCATCTACGACCGCACCAAGCTCATCAACACCACCACAACAACCGTGCGGCACATCATCATCACCGGCCTGATCCTGGTGACGCTCGTGCTGCTCGTCATGCTCGGCGATCTGCGCCTCACCATCATCGCCGCTATCACCATTCCTTTTGCCGTCCTCTTCGCTTTCGCGATGATGGTGCTCACCAACCACTCGGCCAACCTTATTTCCATTGGCGCCATCGACTTCGGCATCCTCGTCGATGCATCGATCGTTGTGCTGGAGAGCGTCTACCGCAAAATCTCGCGCCGGGTGGAAGGCGAGGACGTGGGCGAACTGATCATGGATGGCGTGGGCGACGCGGCCAAGCCTGTTCTCTTTGCGACGCTGATCATCCTGGTGGCGTTCATCCCGCTCTTCACCATGCAGGGAGTTCCCGGAAAAATCTTCGCGCCGATGTCGGTAACGTATGGATTTGCGCTGACCGGCGCACTCATCTTCGCTCTGATCTTCGCGCCGGTGCTCGGCTCCTTCGCCGTCCCCAAGCGCATCAAGCATGAGGGGGCGACAGACACGTGGCTCAGCGCATTCCTGCGGCGTCGCTACGATGGCGCTCTCAAGCGGGCTCTCCGCTTCAGCAAGGTCACCTGGATCGTCGCGATCGCCGCCCTCGCCGGCGCGGTCGTGCTCTTCGAGTTCGTCGGCGGTGAGTTCATGCCTGCGCTCGAAGAAGGCAATCTGTGGATTCGCGCGACCATGCAGCAGGACATCTCCTTCGAGCAGTCGGAGAAGCTCACCGACGACATTCGCAGTATTCTGCGCACCTATCCGGAGATCACGCAGGTGGTGTCGCAGATGGGGAGACCCGATGACGGGACGGACGTGAGCACCTTCAATAACGCTGAGTTCCTCGCCGACCTCAAGCCCTCGAGCGAGTGGCGTCCGCGATTCCACGGCAGCAAGGAAGAGCTGATTGCCGCGATTCAGAATGACTTTAAGAGGTTCCCCGGCATCGACTTCAACTTCTCGCAGAATATTCAGGACAACGTGGAAGAGGCGATGTCCGGCGTGAAGGGCGAGAACTCGCTCAAGCTTTTCGGCAATGATTTCGACGAACTGACGCGCATCGCCGATCAGATTGAAGGCATCATGAAGGGCGTGCCGGGCATTACCGACGTGGGTGTCTTCGACGTGACTGGGCAGCCCAGCCTGATGGTGTCGATCGACCGGACAAAAGCCGCCCGGTATGGACTCCAGCCGCAGGACGTGAACAGTATCGTGCAGGCCGCGGTGGGCGGCGCGCCCGTCACCACCATCATCGACGGCGACCGCCGCTTCGACTTTGCAGTGCGCTACTCTCCCGAATTCCGTGACACTCCCGACGCCATCGCCAAGATACTCGTGCCCACGCCCGACGGCACGCAGGTCCCCCTCAGCTCGGTTGCCGATGTGTCGCTGCGCAATGGAGCCTTCATGATTTATCACGAGGGCGGCCGCCGCTACATTCCCATCAAGTTTTCCGTACGCGGACGCGACCTGGCGAGCGCGATCCAGGACCTGCAGGGGCAGCTCAACGGCAAGGTAAAGCTGCCCACCGGATACAACTACACCTGGGCAGGCGAGTTCGACAGCCTGCGCAAAGAACAGCAGCGGCTGGCGCTGATTATTCCGGTGAGCGTATTGGTCATCCTGCTCCTGCTCTACATCCAGTTCCGCACCTGGAAGGACGCTTTCATCATCGTGGGCATGCTGCCGTTTGCGTGGATCGGCGGCGTGGTCACCCTCTTCATCACGCACACTTCATTCAGCATCTCGGCAGCGGTCGGCTTCACATCGCTCACCGGCGTGGCCACGCTCGGAGCGGTTGTGTTTCTGTCCGGAATACGCCGTGCCCAGCGTGAAGAAGGGCCATCCCGCGGGCTGATCAAGGGCTGCCTCGACGAGATGCGTCCCGTGGTGATGGCGTGCATGGCCGCCGGCCTCGGGCTTCTCCCCGCCGCCATAGCGACCGAAATCGGCTCGCAGACGCAGCGTCCTCTGGCACGTGTTGTCGTTGGCGGAATGGTCACGACACTGCTCGCAATCCTCTTCGTCATTCCGCTCATGGCTCGCCAGCGAAGCAAGCATGGCGAGGACAACGAGACGGAGATTGCGGCGGGTTGATCCCGCAGGACCAGACTAACGCAATCGAGCGAGTCTCATAGTGACGCGTTCAGCGTCTCGAGGAGCTTCTCCGCATCGCTCGTCGGCGGCTGGCAACTCGTGCCCTTGCACACCACAGCAAAAGCCGCGCCTAAGCTCAGATCCGGCAGATGCGGCAGGGTTTCCGCCAGTACCGGAGGCAGATTCTCCACGGTCACCTGCCGGGGATGCAACACGATCACTTGCTTGTTTACCGCATACCGGGCGGTCGCAATCGCAGCCAGTTTCTTCGCTTCGATTCCCTCGCCGATCACGACCACCTGAACCGGGGGCAGCAGGAGAAGCTCCAGCGCAAGCCCATACGTTCCTGCAAAGAGACCGAAGTGCTCCACAATCCCCGCAAAATTCTCCAGAGTGTCTTCCGCTTTCTCGCGAAAATCCGCCTTCCCGCTCAGCGCTTCCAATCGCAGCAGCGCGGCAGCCGCAGCGGGATTCCCCGCCGGCGTCGGCGTGTCCTGCAACGGCTTGCGCCGCGCCGACAGCGCGCCCAGGACCACCTCATTCGTGATCTCCGTGTCGAAGAACGCGCCGCCGGTCTGATCGTGGAAGCGTGCAATCATGCTCTCGCCGATCTCCACCGCTGAGTCGTAATACCTGCGGCTCCCCGTCGCCTGCCACGCATCGATCAGCGCGTTCAGCAGAAAAGAATAATCCTCGAGCACGCCCGCAACGTAGCGCATCCCGGCGGTATTTTCCGAGTAGGCGATCACGTGCGCCAGCCCGCGATTCCGCTCCCAGCCCTCATTCAAAATGCGATCTAGCGTCTTCAGCGCAAACTGTCGCGGCCCCGCCATATCCAGCACCCGGGCCGACTCCAGATATGCCGAGACCGCCAGCGCATTCCATGATGTGTAGATCGTCTTGTCGATGTAAGGAGTGGGGCGCAGCGCCCGCGCCGCAAGCAGCTTTGCCTTCGCCGACGCGAGTTCCCGCTGGGCGTCTTCCATCGACACCCCAACGCGCTTCGCAACCTCTTCCACCGTGAGCTTGCGATGCAGCACATTCTTCGCCGGATTGTGATGCATGTCGCCCAGCTCGCCGATGTCATAGAAAGGCTCCGCCACCGCCATTTCCGCGGCTGTCAGCACTGCCGCAGTCTCATCGCGCGTCCATGTGAAGTAGTCGCCGTCGTCATCGAGCGACAGATCGGCGTCCTGCGAAGCATAGAAGCCGCCACGCTCGCGGTCGGTCATCACCTCATCGAGCCAGCGGATAATATCCCGCGCCACGCGAGCGGCATCCGCATCCACGAACGACTGGAAGGCATGCACATAGTTCGCCAGCAGGCCCGCGTTGTCGTACAGCATCTTCTCGAAATGCGGAACGATCCAACGCTCGTCGACGGAGTAGCGATGGAAGCCTCCTGCAAGCTGGTCGTAAACACCGCCGCGCGCCATCTGCTCCAGCGTAATGACAACAGCGGTGCGCGCAGCCTCATTGCCGGTGCGCCCCGCCACGTCGATCAGCAGATCGATCGCCGCCGGATGCGGAAATTTCGGCTGGCTGCCAAATCCGCCGTGGCGCGGATCGAACTGCTTGAGCGCGCTTTCCACCAGCTTGTCAATAATGCCCAGCGAGACGGAGCCCGCGCGCCCGGCAAAATTTTCTCCATGCTCAATCGCCGCAATGACGCTCGCCGCCGACTCCATCGCCTCTGTCCGCCGCGTCTTCCATACCTCGGCCATGGTCAACAGCACGCGCTCAAATCCGGGCCGCCCATAGCGGTCGTCGCGCGGGAAATATGTCCCGCCAAAGAACGGCTTTCCATCCGGCGTCAGCATCGCCGTCAGCGGCCATCCTCCCTGCCCGCTGATCGACTGCACCGCCGCCTGGTAGCGGCTGTCCACATCGGGACGCTCATCGCGATCCACCTTCACGGCGACGAAATGCTCGTTGATCACCTTTGCCAGCGACGGATCCTCATAGCTTTCGCGATCCATCACGTGACACCAGTGGCACCACACCGCGCCGATATCCAGCAGGATGGGCTTGTCCTCTTTTGCAGCAAGGTCAAACGCTTCTGCCCCCCATTCATTCCAGTGAACGGGCTGGTGCAATGCTGAGCGTAGATACGAGGAGGCCGCGCGGTCGAGGGAGTTCTTATTTTCTGACATTCAATCAAAGTGTAATGCTTGCACCCGAGATGGTGTCTGCCGCTGGAACATCGGCAGAGGACGCGCGGAGATATTTCGTGTACATTGCGGCCGTCCAGGAAAAGAATGTCCCCGCATATACCGCCCACATCACGAAGTTGATGAGGCTAACACCGTCGTGGTCGAGCGAGGTCCACACGTGCAGCCGCACCGCCATGAGAGCCACACCGAAAGCCATACTGCCTGTAATCCAGAGCCTTCGATTGCGCAGCATCCACGGCACCGAAACCAGCCACGCTAAAGGCAGCAGAAAGAAGCCGCACCAGTAGAGCGCCATCACGAAGGTGAGCACCGACCACAGCGCTAGCGCAGTCCCCAACTCGGTCGTCATCAGCCGGCTGTCCACACCGACGCTGCGCACCACTTCAACCACCTGGAAGGGCATCGATACGAACGAACCGGTGATCCATCCAAAGAGCGACGCCAGCAGCGCTTTGCGGATGCGTACCCACACGCTCATGCTTCGCCGTTCACCAGCCGCCGCGCGATTTCGACGTACAGATCGATGGCCTCCCGCAGTTCGCGCTTCGCTAGCTTCTCATGCGGAGTATGCGCCACGTGAATCGACCCCGGACCCAGCAGCAGCGGCTCACCCCACTCAGTCAGCCAGGGCACATCTGTCGTGAAGGCGGCTACCATCGACGGCATGCCATCAATGTGGCGAAACTCCATGAAAGGAATCTCGAGCCGGTAGTCGATGCTCGCCAGGCCTTCGACCGCCTCTTCAATGGCCTTGCGCGTCACTTCAGACGGCCCAACCAGCCGGATCATCAACTGCGCCGTAGCGTGATCGGCAATCACATTGGGAGCGCGCCCACCCTCAATCAGGCCCACATTCAGCGTGCTCGGCCCGATCTCCGGATTCACCGGCAGAGGCAGCGCCAGCACTCTGTTTAGAGCCTCGATCAGCTTGTGCACTGCGCTCTCGCCCAGCTCCGGATACGCCGAGTGCGCCATCTTCCCCGTCGCGCGAATCTCAGCCCGCAGCGTTCCCTTCGAGGCCCGCGCCACGCGATTATCCGTCGGCTCGCCGTTGATGAGAAAACGGCTGCCCGGCGGATTCGCGTTGGCGACCTTCGCGCCCGCCGAGTCGCGTTCCTCGCCCACCACAAAGAGCAGGCCGGCCTTCACGCCAAGATCGCGCAGCCGCTCCGCCGCACCAATCTGCGCAGCGATAATTCCCTTCGCATCGCACGCACCGCGGCCATAGATAAACTCTTCGTCCTCGCTCGAGGCGATGAACGGCGGAACTGTGTCCATATGCGTCGACAAAACAACGGCGGGCGTTTCTCTGGCGGTATGCGCATAGACATTGAATCGCTCACCAGCGCATTGGCTTTCGGAATCCTGCTCCACCGGCATGGTCTCCACCGCGAAGCCGCGCGATCGAAGAAACTCAGCCAGGAATCGCCCGACCTCGCACTCGTTGTACGTGATGGACTCAATATCAATGAGGCGTCGCGTGAGATCGATCGCGTCGAAAGCGGCAACAGGGGCAGCGGCAGGATTCGTCAGGTTCGCGCTCATTGACCTTCAGCATACCTGACAAGCGCGGGCGCGGCTTCCATACAATATGGGAAGAAATGGAATCGCATCGCCCAACCTCATACGCCGTCAGAACTATCGAAGACCTGCGCGGACCGGAAGGCCGCCTCGAGGCTCTGCTCAACACAGGCGCGCCCGGCGCGCAATACTCCGTTCTGGTGTGCCATCCGCATCCGCTGGGCGGCGGAACCATGCACAACAAGGTCGTCTATCACGCGATGAAGGCCTTTCAGACCTTCGGTCTGCCTGTGCTGCGCTTCAATTTTCGCGGAACCGGCCTGAGCGAAGGCGAGCACGACCACGGGCGCGGCGAGCAGGACGACGTTCGCGCTGCCCTCGATTGGCTCGACAACCGATTCCATCTGCCCATTCTCTTCGCCGGATTCTCCTTCGGTTCCTATGTCGGCATGAGTGTCTGCTGCGCCGATCCGCGAGTCGTTGGCATCGTCGCTCTGGGCCTGCCCGTCCGCGCCGAGGGACGCGATTACCGCTACGACTTTCTCTCTGCATGCGCCAAGCCCAAGCTCTTCATCAGCGGCACGCGCGACCAGTACGGCCCGCGAGCCAAAGTGGAATCCGTCGTTGCGGCCGCTGCCCAGCCCAATGAGATTGTGTGGATTGAAGGAGCCGATCATTTTTTCGCAGGTAAACTGGATCAGGTGCAACGTGCCATCCGCGAATGGTGCGCGGCACGCTTTCTACCCACGGCTGTTTCATGACTGCTCTTGAAGACCTCCATGCCGACGCCGCCGCAATCTTCGATCATGCGCTCAAGGCATGCGACATCGGGCCGGCTTTCGACCGTCACCTGCGCTTCGAGGGCAAGACACTTCACCTGCAGCCGTCGCCGCACATCAATCCCGTAACGATTCCGCTCGATCCCTACAGGCGAATCCTCGTCATCTCCTTTGGCAAGGCCGGCCTGACGATGCTTAATGCCCTGCTCGACCGCCTGCCGCCAAAGATGCACTTCCGCGGCGTCTGCTCCGCGCCGTTCATCCCCAAAAAGCGCAGCTGGCGCATCCGCTATTTCGAGGGCGGACACCCGCTGCCCAACGAGGATTCCTTCGCCGCAGCCCGCGAAGCTCTCAGACTGCTCAAGCGCGCCCGCAAGAACACCTTCGTCTTCTTCCTCATCAGCGGAGGCGGCTCGGCCATGCTCGAACTGCCGCTCGATCTGAAAATCTCGCTCGACGACACCATCGCCTTCCACGAAACCCTCGTTGCCTCGGGCGCCACCATCACCGAAATCAACACCATCCGCAAATACTTCTCCGCAGTCAAAGGCGGACGTCTTGCAATGGCAGCACCAGAGGCGGAAAAGCTCTCTCTGCTGCTGGCCGATGTGCCCCTGAAGGACCTGGGCGCGGTCGCGTCTTCTCCGACGCTCCCCGATCAGTCGACGCCGCAGGATTGCTTCGCTATACTCGAGCGCTTTCAGTTGCTGGAAAAATTTCCGCAGAGCGTGCGCGAGTACTTTCAGGAAATCATGGTAGATCCGCCGACGCCCAATCCTGCAAAGCGGGAGGCTTTTGCGCATTCTCAATTCGACACCCTGCTCTCGAATCACGATTTCGTTAACGCCTCCCGCGAACACGCCCAGTCGCTCGGGTACAAGGTCGTTATCGACAACAGCTGCGACGACTGGGATTACCGCGATGCTGCGCAGTATCTGCTCAAGCGCTTCCACCAACTGCGGCGCGAGCATCCGCGTCTGTGCCTGCTCTCAAGCGGAGAGGTGACGGTACAGATCGATGGACCGGCCGGATGCGGAGGCCGCAACCAGCAGTTCGCGCTTTATTCTGCATTCGACCTGGCGCAGCATGCAGGCTCTTCGCTTGCCGTTCTCAGCGCCGGCTCAGACGGCATCGACGGCAACAGCCCAGCCGCGGGAGCCATCGCTGATCCGACCACAACCGAGCGGGCCCGGGCATTTCACTTCGATCCCGAAGAGACCCTCAAAGAGTTCGACACCTGCCCGCTCTTCACTGCGCTCGGCGATACCATCGTCACCGGGCCCACCGGTAACAACCTGCGCGACCTCCGCATTCTGCTGTCCAGTCAGTAATAGCCCCGCAAAATTCTGAACCGGGGCGCCCTCACTTGCGTAAGCAGTGAGTGACGTCGAGGAGGCGCCGTGATTCCTTCCCTGTAGTGAATTTTATCGAGCACTGGATCAGTTATGTATGGCTTATCCTCTTCATCTTCTGGGTTCTCGCCGGCGTTCTTTCAAACGCAGCGTGCAAGCGCAGACCGGTACGTCGCGCCTCTTCCAGGCTGGCCTAGCATTCACCGGTGTAATGTTGATCTTCAACTTTAACAACTGGTTCGGCACTGGCTGGCTCACCTCGCGCATCACCCCGCGCGAGGTCCCCTACGTTCTCGGAGGTGCCATCCTCACCATCGCAGGCATGCTCTTCAGCGTGTGGGGGCGTGCCATTCTCGGCTCCAACTGGAGCTCCACCGTCACCATCAAGCAGAACCACGAGCTCATCCGCCGTGGACCATACCGGATCGTGCGCCACCCCATCTACACAGGATTCCTGCTCGGCCTGTTGGGCACCGCATTCGTCTACGGATTCGCACGCAGCTTCGTCGGAGCCCTCGTCGTCGGCCTCGCCTTCTTGCTCAAGTCCCAGACCGAGGAGCGGTTCATGGTGCAGCAATTTGGAGAGCAGTACCTGAAGTATCGGCAGCAGGTACGCGCGCTGATTCCTTACATTTTGTAACTATATTGATTACTTTATCGCGGCGCGCTCCGCATGCAGGTGCTGCAGGGGATACACATTCGTCTCGTGCTCCTGCAGCGCCTCAATGCCTTCCGCCGCTGCGCGAGCCGCGGCGATGGTCGTGATTGTCGGAATTCGCTGTGTCACCGCCGCGCGCCGGATCGCCTTCTCGTCAAAGAACGTGTCCTGGCCGTGTGGCGTGTTCACGATGAGCTGAATCCTCTCGCCCTTGATCAGGTCGACGACATTCGGCCGGCCTTCTTTCACCTTGTAGACGCGCTCGACCACCATCCCGGCGCGCTCCAGCACGGTGGCCGTTCCCTCCGTGGCTACAATGTGAAATCCCAGCTCGACATACAGCTTCGCCAAATCGACGAGCTGCGTCTTGTCGCGGTCGTTCACGCTGAAGAAGACCGTTCCCTTAAGCGGCAGCGTCTGCCCAGCCGATAACTGCGCCTTGGCGAAGGCTTCGCCGAAGTTGTCTGCCACTCCCATCACTTCGCCCGTTGACTTCATCTCCGGGCCGAGCACGGTATCAACGCCCTGGAACTTGTTCCACGGGAAGACGGGTGACTTCACATAGTAGTAAGTGCCGGTTTCAAGATCCTGCCCCGAAGCCACCTGCTCCGGCAGAAGCTCACGGAGTGTCCGCCCGGTCATCAGCCGTGATGCAATCTTCGCCAGTGGTACGCCAGTCGCCTTTGAAACGTAAGGCACCGTGCGCGACGCCCGCGGATTCACCTCGATCACATACACCTTGTCCGGCTGGCCCGGCTTGCGCTGGATGGCGAATTGCAGATTCACCAGGCCGACGACGTTCAATGCCAGGGCGAGCCTCCGCGTGTAGTCGCGAATCGTATCGAGTGTCGCCCCGGCGATATCCACCGCGGGCAGCACGCACGACGAATCGCCGGAATGAATCCCCGCCTCCTCGATATGTTGCATGATGCCTGCGATCAGGACCTCTTTGCGGTCGCACAGCGCGTCCACATCGACTTCGATTGCATCTTCGAGGAAGTGATCGATCAGGATCGGCCGGTCGTGCGAATACTCGACTGCCTCCTTCATATATCGCGACACCGCCGCGCTGTCGTACGCGATTACCATCGCCCTCCCGCCCAGCACATAGGAAGGCCGCACCAGTACCGGGTAGCCGATCCGCTCTGCGCCTGCAAGAGCCTCGTCAATGCTTGTGGCCATCACGCCCGGAGGCTGCGGAATCTCAAGCTCCTCAAGCAGCTTGCCGAAGCGCTTGCGATCTTCGGCGAGATCAATGGACTCAGGCGAGGTTCCGATGATCGGCACGCCGGCGGCTTTGAGTCGCAGCGCGAGATTGAGCGGAGTCTGCCCGCCAAACTGCACGATCATGCCAATATCTGCGCCCGACGACGCCTCATGCTCGTAAACCGCCAGGACATCTTCCAGCGTTAACGGTTCGAAATAGAGGCGGTCGCTGGTGTCGTAATCGGTCGATACGGTCTCCGGATTGCAATTGACCATAATCGTCTCGTAGCCGTCTTCCTTGAGCGCAAACGCCGCATGGCAGCAGCAGTAGTCGAACTCAATTCCCTGCCCGATGCGGTTGGGCCCGCTGCCCAGGATGATCACCTTGCGCTTCGCCGTCGGCGCCGCCTCATCTTCCTCGTCGTAGGTCGAGTAGAGATACGGCGTCATGCTCTCGAATTCAGCGGCGCAGGTATCGACCAGCTTGAAGACCGGTTTGATGCCGTGCTCTGTGCGCAGCGCGCGAACCTGAGCAACGCCGTCATTTGTCGGAACGCCGCACACTTCGGCGATCCGTTCGTCCGAGACGCCCATTCGTTTTGCTTTTCGTAACAGTTCCGGTGACAGATTGTTGAGCGCGTTTTCGCCGACCTTGCCGATCGTGTCCGTAACTTCCTTAATGTGATACAGAAACCACGGATCGATGGAGGTCATGCGCGCAACCTCGCGCACGCTAAGGCCCTGGCGAAATGCGAAGCGGATATAGTTCATCCGCTCAGACTGCGGCGTCACCAGCCGCTGGGTCAGCCGCTTCGGCTCAATCTCCTCCGCGCCGATCTTCTTCCCTGTCTCGAGCGAGCGCAGCGCCTTCATCAGCGATTCCTTGAATGTGCGCCCAATCGCCATCACCTCGCCCACCGACTTCATCTGCGGACTCAGCGTCTCATCGGCGCCGGGGAATTTCTCGAACTGCCACTTGGGAATCTTCGTGACGACATAGTCAATACTCGGCTCGAAACACGCCGGCGTCTTCTTCGTAATGTCGTTGGGAATTTCATCGAGCGTATAACCGACCGCCAGCTTTGCCGCGATCTTCGCAATCGGGAATCCCGTCGCCTTCGACGCCAGCGCCGACGAGCGCGACACGCGCGGGTTCATCTCGATCACCGTCATGCGCCCGGTGTTGGGATTCACCGCAAACTGCACATTCGACCCGCCCGTTTCCACCCCGATTTCGCGAATCACTGCAATCGCCGCCGTGCGCATCGCCTGGTATTCACGGTCGGTGAGCGTCTGTGCGGGAGCCACGGTGATCGAGTCGCCGGTATGAACGCCCATCGGGTCAACGTTTTCGATGGAACAAATGATGATGACGTTGTCGGCGAGGTCCCGCATCACCTCGAGCTCATATTCCTTCCACCCGAGCACTGACTCTTCAATCAGGCACTCGTGCACCGGCGAAAGATCGAGCCCGCGCGACAGAATCTCCATCATCTCTTCGCGGTTGTAGGCGATGCCGCCGCCCGATCCGCCCAGCGTGAACGACGGCCGGATGATCACCGGAAATCCGATCTTGTTCGCGAAATCGGTGCCGTCACGCAGATTGTTCACCAGCGCGGATCTCGGCAAATCGAGCCCGATGCGCGTCATCGCATCCTTGAAGAGCAGCCGGTCCTCGGCTTTCTTGATCGCTTCGAGCTTCGCGCCGATCAGTTCCACTCCGTATTTGTCGAGAATGCCGGCGTCAGAAAGGTCGACAGCCAGATTGAGCGCCGTCTGCCCGCCCACCGTCGGCAGAATCGCAAACTTGCCGGTGCGACCTTCATTGCGAAGCATCTCCACTTCAATGCGAATGATTTCTTCGACGTACTGCGGCGTCAGCGGCTCGATGTAGGTGCGGTCGGCGAGCTCGGGATCGGTCATGATGGTGGCCGGGTTCGAATTCACCAGCACAACTTCATAACCCTCGGCCTTGAGCGCCTTGCAGGCCTGCGTGCCGGAGTAGTCGAACTCCGCACTTTGGCCGATAACGATCGGGCCTGAGCCGATCACGAGAATCTTGGTGATGTCATTGCGACGTGGCATTTGCTTTTCTTATTCTCTCTTAAAGCTGACGATAATCCCGGGCTCTGATCCGGTCATGGTCTAATGAACAGCGGCTCTTTTCGGATCTCAATCTTGGCATTAACGGCGAATGCTTGCCCACAAACCTGGTGAACCTTCGAGGGCGGAGGATCAATGGTTTCGGCGAAAATAGAAATGCTAGAAAGAGTGACAGCGGCCAGTGAAAGCGCCGGCACTTTCACCCCTTCCACTCCTCCATCATCTTCCGGAAATCGCGGAAGAGATAATTCGAATCGTGCGGACCTGGGCTTGCCTCGGGATGGTACTGCACACTGAAGAGCGGCATGGTCCTGTGGCGCAGGCCTTCGAGCGTGTTGTCGTTAAGATCGATGTGGGTCAGGTCGACGTCGCTGGTCTTGAGCGAGTCGGGATCGACAGCGAAGTTGTGGTTGTGGCACGTGATCTCGACTTTGCCTGAGTCGACCTGTTGCACCGGATGGTTTCCCCCGTGGTGTCCGAACTTGAGCTTGTAGGTCTTGCCCCCGAGGGCGAGGCCGATCAGTTGATGGCCGAGGCAAATGCCGAAGACCGGCGTGCGCCCGATCAGCTTGCGGATATTTTCCTGTGCGTATGTGACAGGCTCGGGATCTCCGGGGCCGTTCGAGAGGAAGACTCCGTCCGGGTTCAGCGCGAGCACGTCTTCGGCGGAAGTCTCGGCGGGAACCACCGTCACGCGCGCGCCTTCTTTCGAGAGCATGCGCAGAATGTTCTTCTTGATGCCGAAGTCATACGCGACCACGTGTAGATGCGACCGTTCCTCCGCTGCAACATTCTCATCCTGCTTCAGCGGATCGGGCCCGTCCTGCTCCCATTCATAGCGCGCCTTGGTTGAGACCACCTTCGCCAGGTCCGTCCCATCCATCTTTCGAATCGAGCGGGCCTTCTCAACCAGCGCATCGGCGTTCGTCTCAATCGACGAGATCACGCCGCGCATCACGCCATGCGTGCGCAGATGGCGGACCAGGGCGCGCGTGTCGATCTCGGAAATGACCGGAACCTGAAAGCGCTCCAGGTACTCATCGGCGACCTGCTGCGAGCGCCAGTTCGAAGAGATGGGAGAGAATTCCCTCACCACGAGGCCCTCGATATAGGGCTTGTTGGCCTCGTTGTCGCTGTTGTTGGTTCCGTAGTTACCTATCTGAGGATTGGTCAGGACGACAATTTGTCCCGCATACGATGGATCGGTGAAAATTTCCTGGTAGCCAGTTAGAGAGGTATTAAAAACGACTTCCCCGTAGCACTCGCCCTTGGCGCCGTAGCCTTCACCGCGGAAGATGCGCCCGTCTTCGAGCGCAAGGATAGCCTGCATCTTTTCTCCCACACCCCGCCGCGCCAACGCTGGGCCGGTCCGGGGGAACCCTGCGCTCGCACCCCGCCGGCCAGCAACCGGCGCGGTGGGGACCCCGTTTCTTGGAGTGGATTCAATAGATTTTATCAGGGACTCGCCGTGTGGTGGCCTTGATCGAAGATTAAATTCTGCATGCAAAAAGCCCCGACCAGGAGCCGGGGCTTATGTGCGCAAGGAAGTCTACTGTGGTTGAGGTGCAGGCGGTTGCTGCGGCATCGGCGGGGCCTGCGGAGCAGGCTGTTGCTCCTGTTCCTGCAGCTTTTGCTGCTGGCCTGGAACCGTAACCTCCGGCTCCTTACCCGCCGGTATGAGCCCGGGGATGATCGGCGCCGTTCTTACATCGCCCGTGACCGCGTCAGTAATTGAGATGTTGTAGCGATCGAGCGTGCTGGCAAGAATCTGCGAGAGCGCGGCGCGGTCGATGGCGTACTTGGCCGTCGCCGAGATAAGGGTTCCCTCCGCTGTCGCCAGAGCGCGCTGCTGCTGAAGCACGAGCGCCGTAGTCGATGCACCCAGATGCAGCTTCTTCAGCTCGGCGTCCACGCTCTGCCGATCGTAATCGCGCGTGGCCGTGGCCGACTGGACAGACGCGCGGTCATTGGTAAGCGCGTACTGCGCGTTGACGACCTGCATGCGCGTCTGCACGTAGAGCTGCTGCAGCCGCATCTGCGCCTGGCGATACTCCAACTCCGACCGGGCCTGCGCCGACTGCGCCTGGCGGTTGCGGATAGGAATGTTGATATTCACGCCGGCGCCTTTATTCGGGCTGGTGCTGTTGAACAGGTTTGAGAAGGCCGTACCGTAGGTGATAGAGGGGTATTGTCCCGGGGGGCAAGGCTGGCTGGTCTCAAAATTTACGCAGTCAGGGCTCTGCGATCCGCCCAGCGCCGAGGCTCCGTAGAAGGCAAAGACATCGACCGTGGGCAGCAGGCCGTTCCTCTCGCCCTTCAGCGTGATCTCGTCGTTCTTCAATGTAATTATCGCCTGTTCGATCGCCGGGCTGTTGGCGTCCGCCAGGCGGACCAGGTCGTCTGCCGACTGCCGCTCTTCCGGCACTTCGATCAGGCTCACGCGATCGGTGGGAATCACCGGCGCGTTGGCCAGAGTCGGGTCTTCCAGGCTGCGGGCGATCGCCTGCTTCATGAGCAGTTGCTGATACTCGAGATTGCTCTGCGATGCGATTACAGCCTGCTTGTCCGTCTCCACCTGGCTGTTCGCGCTCACCACGTCCAGCGGTGCCATCGTACCGATCTCGAGGGCCTTCTTGTCGTCTTCAAGCAGGCGGGTCGATTGTTCGACAGCGCGATTTTTGGACTGCAGATCTTCGTATGCGCTCACCAATCCCCAATAAATCTGCTCCACCTGGTTGATGGTGTAGAGCAATTGCTGACGAAAAGCCGAGTCGGCGATGCGGCGGTTGTTCTTCGCCTGCACGATAAAGCGCCCGTTGATGCCCCATCCGAAGCCTTGCAGGAGGTGCTGCGTGAGCTGCATGTTGAAGGTCGTCTGGTAGGCCGGGCTGTAGGTATTGAAGATACTGTTCGAAGTTGTGTAGCTGTTGTTAAAGCCGAACTGGAGCGCCGTGCCTGTGATGAATCCCTGGTTGTAGGCGAAGTTGTAAACGTTCGTATTCTGGGTGAGCTTCGAGCTACCGGAGAAGAGCGGGTTCAGCTCCTGCGTCGACTGCCTCTGCAGTTCCACCGTTCCGGTAAACGATGGGTCCATATTTTCCGGCAGCGGACCACCGCCGTTTGTCGTCAGAGCCAGACCGCCGGCGCCCGTGCCCGCGCCGCCCGCGGCAACGCTGGTTCCGCCGGGTCCGCCGCCGCTAGTCACCGTGGTGCCCGATCCGCCGAGCGTCCCGGTTACCAGACCGCTGTTCACGCCCAGAAACAAAGCGCCTGACCTGGTGCGCAGAATATCCGTGTCGGCGATGTTCAGGTTGAAGCGCTGGATCGCGATATCGTAGTTATTCTCGAGCGCCAGCAGGATGGCATCGCTGAGGCTCAGATAAAGCTTGCCGTCTCTAATCAGGTCGCCCAGGCGCGGCGAGTTCATAAAGCTGGCCGGCGGCGCCGTCGTTGGCTTGTACGGAGCAATCGGATTCGGCCAGTAGCCCCTTTCCTTGCTGAAGTCGCGTGTCTGCGGCCGCATGTAGAGAGGCTGCGTGAGATTCGGTGGGGGCTCCGTGGGCAGCTGGGTGTTGGTCGCCGCAGCGGGATTTTGCGTTGGCGCAGCTTGCCCCGGCGCCTGACCAAAGCCGGGAGCGGTGCCAGCCAGCAGGCAGCTGACAGCCGCCATCGACTTCAATTTCAGAAACAGACTCATACCACGAACCGGCGTAACCCTTGCCGCTTTTTGGCGCTCTCCAAACCAATGCATTCGCACTCTCCGTAAATCCATCGACTGGTCTGCGATGAACCGCGCCCAGTCTGCTCTACATCAATGCTTTACCCGGATCACCTGGCCATCGCAGGCGCGATAATGCGCCCCCTGGCCGTCGATCCTCCGGCTGACCTGCTATACGTGAACCGTAGTGGCTTCGTTCCCCAATTTGGATTACGCTCCCCGCGTCAGCTTTCGTTCCGGGGAACTGACAGCGGGCGCTGCCTCTGCTCCGGGCCGCTATCCGGAAGAAAACCTGAGTATATCGTAGGCAATCAGATGATCGAGGCCGATGAAAAGACCCAGAACTTGTTGCAATTTCTGAGAGAATGCGCGCAATAGAACGAGTCAGGTTAGAACGAGTCTCGGCGATGGATCACATACCGGCATGAACTGGAAGCTCACACTCGCCTATGACGGCACCGATTTTCACGGCTGGCAGATTCAGCCCGATCACATCACCATCCAGGGTGAACTCGCCGCCGCCATCAAGCGCATTACCGGAGAGCGCGTTCTCCCCCAGGGCAGCGGACGTACCGATGCCGGCGTTCATGCCCGCGCTCAGGTAGCATCGTTCGAGCTGAGAGCGCCCATCCCTCCGGCAAATCTCCACCGCGCCCTCAACCGCGCGCTGCCCGCGGCCATTCGCGTGCTGAGCGCCGGGCATGCCCCAGCCGATTTTCATGCGCGGCACAACGTCCGCGCCAAGACATACGAGTATCGCATCTTTCAGGGCGAAATCTGTCCTCCATGGCTGACACGGTATGTCTACGCTCTCAACTGGCCTCTCGATCTCGCACCCATGCAACAGGCCGCCTCGCTCGTCATCGGCGAGCACGACTTCACCTCGTTTGCGGCGAGCGATCCTGATCTGTCTACGAGAAGCGACGCTCGCGAATCGACCGACCATCTCGGCTCCGACGCAAAGGCGGGCAACATCCGCACCATCTACTCATCGACGTTTATCTCAGAAGACAACGGACTGCTCGTCTACCGTGTGCGCGGCAACGGATTCCTCCATCACATGGTGCGCAATCTCGTGGGAACTTTTATCGACGTCGGCCGCGGGCACATCGCGCCGGATGACATTACCCGAATTCTGGATATGCGATCGCGGTTGGCAGCGGGAGCGACGGCACCAGCGAGAGGATTATGGCTAGACAACGTCGAGTATTGAGATCGATCATGACGCGTTCGCGCACAAACTTGTCATCCCGACCGGACTCTCAGCAGCGCGAAGGGGAAGCGGAGGGATCTGCAGTTTCGATCATTTGGCGAAGACCACAGTCGCGACGCTGTAGTCGTGAAAGCCGGCCGCTCCTGCTACGCTGATGGTTTATGGCCTCCACCCTCCCTGCATCCGCCTTTGCCCGCATCGCGCATCTTGCGGCGGATCGCCGTGTGCATCGAGCCTTCAGATGGCTGCATCTTCAGGAGCAGCAGATCCTCACCTGGCAGGCCGAGCTCACCGGTGTGCCGGCGCCTCCCTTCGGCGAGCAGGCACGCGCCGAGTGGCTCTGCGCGCGGTTTCGCAGCATCGGTCTCGATGACACATATCTCGACCCCATCGGCAACGTCATCGCAAAGCGAAAAGCCGCCGGGCCAACGAAGTGTCATGTACTCCTCTCCGCGCACATCGACACGATCTTTCCCTCTCATACGCCCATCAAGCCGGCCATTCGCGGCACGCGCCTCCAGGCACCCGGGGCCTGCGACAATGGAGCCGGCGTCGTCTGCCTGCTCGCCATCGCCGCAGCCCTCGCCGACGCGGAGATCGATCACGACTGCGCCCTCATCTTCATCGGCAACGTAGGCGAAGAAGGCGAAGGCAACCTGCGCGGCATGCGCCACATTTACGCAGACTCCGCCTTCAAGGACTCCATTGCCGCACACATCGTCCTCGACGGCGCCGGACATGAGCTCGCCATCACCGATGCGCTGGGCAGCGAGCGTTATCTTGTGACCGTGCGCGGTCCCGGCGGCCATTCGTGGACCGACGCCGGGCGTCCCAACCCCATCGTCGCGCTGAGCCGTGCCATCGCCCGCTTTAGCGAGATCGAGCTGACTGCCGCGCCGCGCACCACCTTCAACGTCGGAGCAATCGAAGGCGGCACCGCCATCAACGCAATCCCCGAGCGGGCATCGGCGCGTTTTGACTTTCGCTCCACCGATCCCGAGCAGCTTATCCGCCTCGAAGTCGAGCTCCATCGCGCCGTCGAGGACGCCGTCATCGCCGCCAACCAGCGCTCTTCCGAGGGCCAGCTCAGCAAGACCGTGCTCGACTTCTCCATCGAAACAATCGGCTCGCGCCCCGCCGGACGGCTCCCCCATGACAGCCCTCTCTACGAAACTCTCCGCGCCGTCGACCGCCATCTCAATATCCGCACCGAGCCGCGCATTGCCTCCACCGACGCCAACATCCCGCTCTCTCTTGGCGTGCCCGCCGTCAGCCTGGGAGCAGGCGGCGAAGGCGGCGGCATCCACACCCGCGCCGAATGGTACGACGCTCGCGGCCGCGAACTCGGCCTCCGCCGCATCCTTCTTCTGCTTCTCGCTCTGGCGTCGGGCTGATACTCGCCACCAACCTGGGTGCCCCATCTTTCGCGTTGCGAAAGGTGGGGAATTACCTGAACCCCCACCCCTGAACTCTGCCTTGATATCCTTCTGCCTGTGAACGCTCGCCTCGTTTCCCTGCTCTTCTGTCTTTTGACTTCGCCTCTCGCCGCTCAGAGTCCAAAAGCCGACGCCATCTACTACGACGGCAACATCCTCACCGGCGTCGATCTGACCGGACCGCACCCGGAGCGCGTCACCGCTATCGCCGTCAGCAACGGCGTCATCCTCGGCGCGGGCGAGACCGCAGCTATCGAGGCAAAATTTCAGTCGCCTTCTACTCAACTCATCGATCTGCACGGGGCCTTCGTGATGCCCGGCTTCAATGACGCCCACGCGCACCTCGGCTCCGCAGGACAGATTAAGCTCTCCGTCGATCTCACCGGTTCCACATCGCTCGCCGACATGCAGAGCCGCATTCGGAAAGCCGCTGATGCCGCCGCACCCGGCACATGGCTCTCCGGCGGAGGATGGGATCACACCCTCTGGGCCTCGAAGACGCTGCCCACAAAGTCTGACATCGACGCCGTCAGCGGCGATCACCCCGCCTTCTTCGTCCGCGTCGATGGACACATCGCCATCGCCAACTCCGCTGCGCTCACCGCCGCCGGCATCACCCGCAACACCCCCGATCCCCAGGGCGGCAAGATCGACCGCGATGCCAATGGGGACGCCACCGGCATTATTCGCGAAACTGCGCAGGCCCTCATCGAAAATAAGATTCCCCCGCCCAGCGCCGAGCTACGCCTGAAAGGCGACCTGCTTGCCCTCGATGATGCCGTCTCGCACGGCGTCACTTCTGTCCAGGACAACTCCGAGTGGGAAGACTTCCTCGTCTATGAGCAGCTCGAGAAAGACTCGAAGCTCCCGGCGCGGATCAGCGAGTGGCTGCCCTTCACCGCGCCGGTCGACCAGCTGAAGCAGATGCGCGATCACCATCCGGCGACCGATCGCATGCTCCACACCACCATGCTGAAGGGCTTCATGGACGGGTCTTTAGGCTCGAGGCACGGCCGCCCTAAACGCGCCGTATGCAGACGATCCCGGCAATTCCGGCATCCCGCGCTATGAGCAGGACAAGCTCAACGCCATGGCCATCGAGCGCGCCCAGGCCGGCTTCCAGATGGGTTTTCACGCTATTGGAGACCGGGCAGTCGGAATGGCTCTCGATGCCTTCGCCGTATCGCTCGATGCCCGCCGAAAGATGAGGGAGTCGCTCCTCCCGCAGATCGAAAAGAACACTCATGCCCACATCACTTTCACGGATGCTCCCCGATACCGCATTGAGCACTCGCAGGTGGTCGACGCCGGCGACTTCGGCCGCTACAGCAGCTCGGCGTCATCGCCTCCATGCAGCCCAACCATCTGCTCACTGACATGAATTGGGCCGAGCAGCGCCTCGGCCCCGAGCGCGCAAAATACTCTTATGCCTGGAAGAGCTTTCTCGATGCCGGCGTGGTCCTGGCCTTCGGAACCGACTATCCCGTAGAACCGATCACACCCTTCCGCGGAGTCTACGCCGCCGTCACCCGCATGAACGAAGCCGAGACACAAACCTACTTTCCCGAAGAAAAACTCACCATCTGGCAGACCCTCTACGCCTACACACAGGGCTCGGCCTACGCCGAATTCACTGAGAAATGGAAAGGCAAGCTCGCTCCCGGATATGTCGCCGACTTCGTCGTCCTCGACCGCGACCTCACGGCAATTCTTCCGCCAGAGATCCTGAAAACGCAGGTTCTCCGCACCGTTGTTGGCGGCAAGACGGTCTATCTTTTGGGAGTGTCCGCACAAAACCAGTGACGGTACAATACTGGCAGGGAGTCCGGCATGGCCACGACTGCGCAGATTGGAATCGAAACCTACCTCAAGACCTCCTACCATCCCGAATGCGACTTTGTGGACGGGGAAATCGAGGAGCGCAATTTGGGGGAGTTCGATCACGCCGCATTGCAGGCAGCAATCGTCGCCTACTTTTATCCCCAGCGCCAAAGCTGGAAGATCCACGTTCTTCCCGAGCAGCGCGTCCGGGTCTCAGCCACGCGCGTTCGCATTCCGGATGTCTGCCTCGTCTCCCGCGACCTGCCCATCGAGCAGGTGATCACGAAGCCGCCTATCGCGGTCGTGGAAATTCTCTCGCCGGAGGACCGCGTGCGGCGCTACAACGCACGCCTCGAAGACTACCGCGCTATGGGAGTAAAGAACATCTGGGTGATCGATCCGGCCACGCAGAAGGGCTTCGACTGGACCTCCGGCTGGCACGAGTGCGATCGCTTCGAGGCCGCCGGCACACCTATCTATCTTGACCTGCTGGCACTCTTTGCCGAGCTGACTATGTAACCTACGCCTCTTCCCTTCTCGTTGTTACCAGAGCCAGCGGCAGCGCCGACAACAAAATCGCCGACGCGAGCAGGAACGGCGCGCCCGGCAAATGCAGACCCGAGCCCGGTCTGAGCGCGGCGGCGTACGTAAAGGTGAAGAGCGTTGGCCCTATCAGCGCCGTCAGCCCACGAATGCACTGCACCGCTCCCTGCAATTGTCCCTGCTCGGTGTGCCCCACGTGGCGCGTCATCAAACCTTGCGCGGCAGGTCCGCATAGACCCCAAATCGCCATAATGGGAATGCCGATCAGAAAAATCTTCCCTGTCGGCGCGAGTCCAAATATCGCAAATCCCATCCAGCCAATGGCCAGCCCGATCAGCACCGCCTTCCGGTCGCCCACCCATGCCACCACCGGCTTTACAAGGAAAGCCCCCACCGCCGCCGAACACACACCCACCAGCGCCAGCGACAGCCCCACCGCCCGGTCCGTCCAGCGATAGCGGTAATCGAGATACAGCACCCACGTGTTCATCAGCGATTGCTGCGTCAGGTAGCTCAGAAACAGCACCGAGCCCAGCCCCAGGAGCTCGCGATGCCGCCGCAGCAGCGCCAGCGACCCCACCGGGTTGGCCCGCTTCCACGAAAATTTCCCGCGCGACCCCAGCCCCAGCGACTCCGGCAGCACGAAGAGGCCGTACATCGCATTCAGGAGGCTCATCGCGCCCGCCGCCCAGAATGGCAGCCGGGGATTCACGCTTCCCAGAATGCCCCCCAGCGCCGGCCCCAGCACAAAGCCCAGCCCAAAGGCCGCGCTCACCATCCCGAAAGCCCCGGCGCGCTTCTTCGGAGGAGTCACATCCGCGATATACGCCATCGCCGTTGGAATGCTCGCCGACGTGACGCCCGAAATCAGCCGTCCGGCAAAGAGCCACCCCAGTGTCGGCGCCAGCGCCATCACCAGGTAGTCGAGGCCCAACCCAAAATTCGAAAGTAGAATAACCGGTCTTCGCCCGAACCGGTCCGACAGCGACCCCAGCATCGGCGAGCAGAAAAACTGCATCACGGCCCACACTGTCCCAAAAATTCCGAGGATCTGCGCCGACCGCGGCTCATTCCCGCCCATGAAGTCAGTGATCAGGCGCGGCAGCACCGGCGCGATCATCCCCATGGCCAGCATGTCCAGCGCAATCGTCACAAAAATGAACGCGACCGCCGCGTGCCGTTTCCCGGGCTTGGCAATCTCTGTCCCAGGAACGGGCTCGCCCGGCTTTGTTACTTCAGGAGTGGTCGCCATCAAAAACCATTGTCTCGCGAGCGCACTATGCCCCGCTTGTAAAAATCTGACCGTCCGTCACACAAATCAAATTTGCTTTGCTCCGCCTGGAATTTCACCGCGCCAGAAGGCTTCTCTATCCTCCTGATTCCCCAGCTCCATTTCGAAATTCACCCAACGATCCTGCTCACGGACCGCGCAGTTCCATGGTCCCGACACTTTCTCACTGAACTGCCAGAGAATCGTATAGCCGTCTTCGTTGCTGAATCCTTCGCCGTCAGACTGCAGAATGCCACCCGCATGGTGCCACAAGACTTCATAGACTCGATGCATTACATCGAAGCCATCGCCAACATCCGCTCCCTCCAGAAGTTGAAAGGCATAGATGACCTGTATGCCCGGTAGATACTCTTTCAGCCACGCCACCGCTGAATCAGGCTTGTAATACGAGATCTCATCGATAAACTCCCGTAATTCATCGCCGCCGAGTTCGCCTTTCTCAATGGCGTTCTTCTCAACGACCGCTATTGGCACTCCAGAATCGTGTTTGAGAGTTAGCTCATCCCAATGGTCACCAGCACCACTATCGACATCGATCAAGGCCGGATCTGCTGCTTGCTGAAGTTCGAGCAGTGTCGGAGTTGCAAGCCTTTTGCCTAGAATGCGTATGTAGTAACCCATAAGTTAAACGTCATACCACAGTCGGAGATCGATTGCGGTAGAACCAGCCGTCGAGAATCCCTGAACCCGGTAACCTGCTTCTATGTCTCGCTCCCTCAAAGCCCATCTCCTCCTTCTCGCCGTGGTCTTCGTCTGGGGAGCTACCTTCGCACTCGTCAAAAGCGCGCTCGCGGATATCTCGCCGCTGCTCTTCAACCTCCTGCGCATGCTGCTCGCCAGCCTCTGCCTGGGGCTGCTCTACCACCGCCACATTGGCCGCATCGACCGTCCGGCGCTCATCTCCGGAGCCATCACCGGACTCTGTCTCGCCACCGGCTACCAGTTCCAAACCGCAGGCCTCCGGCTTACCACGCCGTCAAAATCCGCCTTCATCACCGGGCTGGTCGTCGTCATCGTCCCCCTGCTCCTCGTCATCCCCGCGCTCCGCCCCGCCGGCACGCATGCGCCGCGCTGGAACGCCTACCTCGGAGCCTTGCTTGCCTTCGCCGGTATCCTGCTGCTCACCGCCCCCACCCACGGCGGCCCCGTTTTTTCCGGACTCAACTTCACTGCCATCAACGCAGGAGACCTCCTGACGCTCGGCTGCTCCATCGCATTTTCCTTTCACATGCTCGCCCTCGCCCATTTCTCGCCGCGCGTCCGCTTCGAGCAGCTCGCCGTCCTTCAGGTCTCTTTCGCCGCCCTTTTCATGGCTGCCAGTCTGCCTCTCTTCGAGCACCCTTTCGTTCACTGGACCCCGCGGGTCGTCACCGCCCTCCTCATCGCCGCCCTTCTGGCGACAGCCGCGGCCTTCACCATCCAGAGCTGGGCACAACAGTTCATTCCCGCCACCCACACCGCGCTTCTCCTCACCATGGAGCCGGTCTTTGCCTGGCTCACCTCCTTCGTCTTTCTCGGAGAACGCCTCGGCTTTCGCTCCAGCACTGGCGCACTCCTCATCCTGGGCGGTATCGCCCTTACCGAGTTGCTTCCTCAGCGCATCCAACCTACGGCACACGAAGCCGCTTCGCTCGGCCCGGAAGCCTGAGCCGAGCTTTGCGCCAAAGCTCTCACAGACGAGTGAACGTTTATCCGCCGCACTCGTCTAATAAATTAGTTGGAGTTCGGGGCGAAGCCTGCGCCGCTGCGGATGCCGATTTATACTGGATGATGGGATAAGGACCACGACTTCCGCTGCGTCAGCAGCACCATTTGACATTGTTCGCCAGAGATCACGAGGTTACACCGGACATGAAATCGCTCCCAGGACGGCTACGCATGAGCCGCCTCGCATCTACCTTCACTATCCTTGCCACACTTTCGGCCGGCATCCTCATCGGCTCGTTTGTCACTCACGGAGTCCGCGGCCAGGAGTCGGCGAAGATCGACACCTCCGACGCCACTCCCCTCAAGGTCCCGCAGCCTAAACAGCTATCCACCGACTTTACCCGCATCGCCAAGGAAGTCGGTCCCGCGGTGGTCAACATCAATACGATCACGCTGCCTCACGAGCGGCAGAACCGCCGCAATCCCCGCTCACGCCAGTTCCAGCAGCAGCAGCCCCCTGACGACGACAACAACAACAACGACGATGACGATGATCAGGACGGCCAGGGCAATTTCCAGGATTTCTTCAACCGCTTCTTCGGCGGCCAGGGACAGATGCCCGATGAGGGCGGCCAGGAGCGCGAATCGCTTGGCTCCGGCTTCATCGTCGATCCACGCGGCTACATCCTGACCAATAATCATGTGATCGACAAGGCTGACCGCATCTTCGTTCGCCTCTCCACCGATCCCGACGGCGGCAACATCCAGGCGCGTCCGGCGAAGGTCATCGGCGTCGACAAGGACACCGACATCGCCGTCATCAAGATCGAAACCAACGAGCCCCTGCCCACCGTCAAGATAGGCAATTCCGAAGGTGCAGAAGTCGGCGACTGGGTCATCGCCATCGGCAGCCCGTTCACGCTCTCGCAGACCGTCACCGCGGGCATCGTCTCCGCCCGCAATCGCACCATCGATCCCGGTCAGCGCGGCCAGTTCCAGCACTTCATCCAGACCGACGCCGCCATCAACCCCGGCAATTCCGGCGGTCCGCTGCTCGACATGGCCGGCGAGGTTATCGGCATTAACACCGCCATCTACACCCAGTCCGGAACCTACGCCGGAGTGGGCTTTGCCATGCCGTCGAATACCGTTATCGACGTTTACAACCAGCTGATCAGCCCCGAGCACAAAGTCATCCGCGGCAGCATCGGAATCACCTTCCAGGGCAATCTGCCGAGCGCCGTCAGCCGCGTCTACGGCTTCAAGTCGGGAGTTCTCATCAGCAGCGTGCAGCCCGGCTTCTCCGCCGACAAGGCCGGCCTCAAGCCCGGAGACATCATCACCTCGATCGACGGCCGCCCGGTAAAGGACGGCGATGACCTGGTGTCTGACATCTCCGCCCGCAAGCCGGGAACGACCGCGAAGATCGGCTACATGCGCAATGGCCAGAAGCTCGAGGCCACCGTCACTATCGCCGATCGCGCCAAGATGATGGCCGCCGCCAACAGCGCGCCGGATCAGGACGAAGGCCCCGGCCCGGAGGCGCCCGATGCCTCGCAGTCGAAGCTCGGCCTGGGAGTCGCCGACCTGCCGCAGAATGCGCCCGCCGGACTTCATGGCGTCGTGGTTCAGTCCGTCAAGCCCGGCTCGTTCGCCGACGAAATCAACCTTTCCAGCGCGCAGGGAATGGTGATTGTCTCGGTCAACCGCCACCCTGTCCACAATGTGTCGGAGTTTCGCAGCATCATCTCCGCCCTTAAACCCGGAGACGACGTGGTCTTCGAACTCGTCGATCCGCAGCGCCCCAAGGGCGGCAGCAGCTACGTCGGGGGAACGTTGCGTTAAGGGAATCCAGATGGATACCGGCTCCCAATCCGTAACCGGAGCCGGTATTTTTCTGTTGCATTCCTGCGCCCTCGCCATTAGGCTGCTCGCAATGCCACCTGTTTATCTTTGCATCATTTCTGCCGATATTTATTTTTGAGGTTTTGTACATGTTTTCAGCTCGAGCCTGGCAATCGCTTTTAATGGTCGCCGCACTCTCAGCTACCCCGCTCCTCGCCAATCGCACCCATCGTGCCCCAACCGCCGGACACTCGAAGTCCTCGCACAAATCGAAGAAGACTTCCCACGCCCCGCAGGGCCAGCGCGGCATCGATCCCGAGCGCGCGACCGAAATACAGACCGCGTTGATCCGCGAGAAATACCTCACCGGCACACCCAGCGGGCAGTGGGATGCCCAGACTGAAGCCGCCATGCTCAAGTACCAGGCCGATCATGGCTGGCAAACCAAGCTCACGCCCGACTCCCGCGCCATCATCATGCTCGGGCTCGGACCCACGCATAAGAACGATGCAAGCCAGGCTGGAGTGAAGTCCTCGGCGGCCCTTCCCGCCAACCCCGCGGTCAGCGACAGCAACACCCTGGCCTCAACGCACTCCATCCAAAACTAGATCGCATAGCGCGCAGTAGAAAGGCTGCGCTCGGCGTAGCCTTTCACTTTTGCCAGTCCCTACTTCTTCGCGAACGACCTGACCAGCGTCACCATGTTCCATATCTCATCCGGCTTCTGGCGATCGCCCTCCGGAGGCATGTTGTCGCCCTTGCCCTTCTGGATGATGTAGAAGATCTCCCCATCGGTTAGATCCTTAAGCGCCGCCGGATCACGATAGTCCTTCATCGTGAACTTCGACTCAACCGCCATGTCCCCCTTGCCGTCGCCGTCCGCTCCGTGGCACATCGTGCAGTCATAGCTCCAGAACTTCTTCGCCTTCGCCATGCCTTCAGCAGTCGGCTTCACCGGATTCGTCTGGCTGGCAATTTCGGGGGGGACCTTGAAGGCTGTTGCCGGAGCCTGGGGAGAAGAGCCCTCAAACAGAAATGGAACCGCCCCGAGCAAAAAACACGCAGGGAAAATCGCAACACTCTTAAGCACCGCAGCCTCCTCGTCGGAAGTAAAGGGAATGTCGGGCGCGATTCTACGCTCTGCGAGAAGCAGCCGGGAAGGGTTATTTCTATTCTGGAATCAAGTTCATATCGAGGGGGTCAAGCTTTGTTTGCCTGTATGGCGCTGCTAATCCCGATTAGAGAACGGATTCAGCATTCTTACTCCGAACGACGCGAAGTCCCGCGCGTTTCTCTTAACTACGGTCAGCCCATGTACCCTCACTGACCAAGCTTCAACTCACCCCTTCCCTCGCCACCGCCCCTCGATCTGGTTGACAATACATTCATGTCCGCCCCATCCCCATTCACCGATGTCCCCGGAGCGCTCGAGGAGTTCCGCGCCGGACGCATGATCGTCGTCGTCGACGATGAAGACCGCGAGAACGAAGGCGACCTCACCCTCGCTGCCGAATTCGTCACTCCCGAGGCCATCAACTTCATGGCCCGTTACGGACGCGGCCTCATCTGCCTCACCCTCACCGAAGAGCGCGCCGACTATCTCCGCCTCGGCCCGATGACCCAGCAGAACTCCTCCCGCTTCGGCACGGCCTTCACCGAGACCATCGAAGCCCGCGAAGGCGTGACCACCGGCATATCTGCAGCCGACCGCGCCCACACCATCAAGGTCGCCATCGACGCCCACTCCACCGCGCACGATCTCGCCCGTCCCGGACACGTCTTCCCTCTCCGCGCCCGTCGCGGCGGCGTCCTCGTCCGCGCCGGACAAACCGAAGCTTCCGTCGATCTTGCCCGCCTCGCCGGTCTCATTCCCGCCGGCGTCATCTGCGAAATCATGAACGACGACGGCACCATGGCCCGCGTCCCCGATCTGATCAAGTTCTGCGCCGAGCACGGCCTCAAGATGCTCACCGTCGCCGAGCTCATCCGCTACCGCCTGCAGAACGAGCGCTACATCTTCCGCGTCGCCGAGAGCATGATGCCCACGCCCTACGGAGACTTCCGCGTCATCGCCTACGAAAGCGAAGTCAACGGCGGCGAAAGCCACCTCGCGCTCGTGAAAGGCAACGTCGGTTCCGATAAGACCCTCGCTGAGGAGCCTGTCCTCGTCCGCGTCCACTCCCATTGCCTCGCGGGAGACATCTTCGCCGCCTCCACCTGCGACTGCCATAAGCTCGTCCAGCAGTCCCTTCGCCTCATCGCCGAAGCGGGAAGCGGCGCGCTCGTCTATCTTCACAACACCAGCCGCGGCTTCGATCTCGACCGCACGGTTGAGCCGCATCGTATCCTCTTCCATCGGGACATCCGGCTGCCTGAAGACGACAAGCACCAGCGCATCCTTCGCCAGGTTGGTCTCGGCGGACAGATTCTCGCCGACCTCGGAATCCGCAAAATTCGTCTGCTCTCGAACACCCCGACCCACGTGCCCGCGCTTCAGGGCTTCAACATCGAGATCGTCGAGCAGGTGCCCATCCCGTGCGAGGCAGTTCCGGTGCGCACGTAGCGGCGATTACGGCTGATAGCCGCCGCTTTTCCACTCGGTGTAGAGGGCTAGTTGTTTCTCGTCCCAGTAGGGGCCGCCGGGAGGCATGGCTTTGTTTATCAGGGTTTCTTCGACGCTGCGGGCGTGGCCATGATCGTTGGAAGGGTCCGACATGTAGGCGTAGTCGTCGAGCGGAATGTTATACCGCTTCATGTGCTCAACGTCGATTGGCCGGAACAGCGGCTTGATGTCTTTCTCAAAGGAAACCGGCATTTAGTTCTCTCCTTTGCTGGCAGTGTTCTATCGAACTTTGATGCTACGCCGGTCCGGCGTGGTCTTTCAAAGACGGCAGGTTCTCTCACTTTGCCCAGGCGAGGCCGTCGGAGTATTTTCCGGCGGCGATCAATGAACGTACTTTCCAGGTGGAGAGGTCGATGACGGCAACCTGGTTGCTGTTGGGGCAGGAGACGTAGGCCACTCTGCCGTCCGGGCTGGGGAGTATCTCGTTCGGAGCATGGGGGACGTCGATGCTGCGGACCACCTTCAGCGTTTTCAGGTCGACCACGGCGACCTGATTCGTCGGCTCCATGCAGACGAGGAGCCAGCGGCCATCGAGGGTAGAGGCGGTGCCGTAGGCGATGGCGGGGAGGGGGATCCAGGTGCGGATTTTGTTGGTAGCGGTATCGATGACGGCGAGGCGGGGTTTGGTCTGATCGGCGGTGAAGACCATGCTGTCGTCACGCGAGATGGAGATGCGCTGCGTGGTTGGCGGCGATGGGGATGACGGCGAGGGTCTTGCGGGCTTTCATGTCGAGGACGGAGACGGTGCCGGGGCCGACGTTAGCGGTGTAGCCGCGGCGGCCGTCGTGAGAGAGCACAAGCATATGCGACTGTTCCTGTTCGGTGGGAACGGAGCCGACGATTTTGAGCGTATGTGGATCAATGATGGTTACAGATTGGTCGAGCTCGGTGGTGACGTAGAGCAGGCCGGTGTTGGTGTCATAGATGGCACAATGGGGGCGGACTCCGTGGCCAAAGTCGACGTTGGCGATGACCTTGCGCGAGGGGATGTCGATGACGACCATGTTGCTGCCGTCGGTGCCGGGCTTGCCTACGCCGGAGTCTCCGTAGATGGGGACGTAGGCGGTGCGGCCGTCGGGCGAGGCGGCTACTTCGTGGCCGGTGACTCCGTTTTCAGGGACGGCGGCGATCTGGCGGCTGGCGGCGGGGTCGATGATGCTGAGGTCGCGGCTGCCCTGGTTGGCGACGAGCAGGTAGGGATGTGTGGCGGGCAACTGTGCGGCAGCGGCAAGGGAGAGAAGGCTAACGCAAAGGGCGATAAGAAGAACGTGCGATATTGCGGGCGTTTTCATGGCGAGCACAGTATAGACGGCAGATGGGGCAGTGAGAATGCTCGGGTTGGATCGCTTCCGGATAGCCTGGAATCGAGTCCGCCCTGGTCGCGTCGATCCTGCGGCCGACGAGTTGCCGGCTGGTCATGCGCGCGGCAGCGTAAAGATGCTCCATATCGGGATGCAGAGCAACAGGAACGCAATCACGATGAGACCGATGCGGATTCCCTGCGACCGGAATCGCTGGCTGATCGCAGTCAGCAGCAGTATTGTCGCCAAGATCACGGTCATCCGCACATACTTATCGGCCCATTCTCGGGCCTGGGTTCCTTGTGCGAAGATCTCTGAGGCCTGTTGATTCAGGCTGGCCGCGCGCTCTGCGGTGGTGTTGTGGTATTCCGACATTTTTATCGGGCCAGCGGGAGCATTCGGGTTGTGGATCGGGTCGGTCTTCTTCCACGCCTCAAACGCAGGGCGGAACTCGGGAAGAAGGCGTCGCTCAAAGAGGTCAGCCAGTTTGGTGTCGCCGTGCGCCTCGGCCTTCAACCATTCCACCACCGTGGCCGCGTCGTACATCTGTTCCTGGTTGCTCTGCACCTCCAGTCCTTGGGCCTGAACCCGGAGTTTGGTGGACTCCCCGTAAAGCTGGCTCTGATGGCCGTCCCAGAGTGCAGCCTGATAGCCGCTCCACGCGGTGGTTATCGCCACCAAGGCCAAGACGATCGCTTCGACAATCTCCAGAATCCCGTGTAGACGCGAGTGGGGCTGGTCGTGCGCTCCGCCGTGGCCAAGATGGTGAGCAACCTCGACACTCGTTTCTCCAATCTCCGGCATGCGCCCTCCCTTGTGGTTGTCCAGCTTACCACCGCAAAGAAGGGAATCTCGACGCCGGAGCAGGCCCCGTTCAACGATGCTGGTTCTAGCGCATGCGCGGCGGCGGTGGCGGCGGCATGGGGTAGGGCAGGCGCGCGCGCCATACGAGCGAGCGGATGAGGTAGACGATGCCTATGAAGAAGAGGATCGGGATGAGAATGACCGCGAAGGGTATCTGCACGAGCTCGTGGCCAATCTGGCTGCTGGTGAAATGCCTGACGCTACCGAGGACGGCGACGCAGTCGCCGTTGACGTGGGCGTCCTGACCCAGGTTGATGTTGCCGAGAACGCTGACAGCGTCACCGTCCATCGGTCCGTTGGAGCGGATGCTGCCGAGGATGGCGACGGTGTCTCCGTGGACCGCGCCTTCGATGTGGATGGAACACATGATGCAGACGAGGTCGTGGGCATCTTCGCCTTCGGGGACGTCGATGCTGTGAAAGAAGGAGACACGGTCGTCATTGTCGGCATGCGCGCGTGGGACGACGGCGGCGACGAAGAACAGCGCGAGGAAAGCTATGAGGATGCGGCGCATCGAACTTGCTCCAAAGGAGTTGCTCAAAGGGCGGACCAGCCCTGGCATAACCGTGCCGGCTCTGGCAAAAGGATACGCGATCGGCGGGCTGGAGGTTCCGCTGAACATTACAGACGAACTGGCCTTGCCCGATTCAGGCTGCGGTGGGACGGATGAGATTGCGTTGAGGATCGATTCGAAAACTTCAGCGCACCCTCTCCCACCTGAGCTGTGCGACGACGGTGTGGCTTCCGGATTTCACGCGGCCGGTGCGCAGGGTGAGGATGTCTCCCTGAAAGCTGTAGTAGCGGACCTCATCGCGGCCAACCCAGAGCGGAAACAGGCTGGCTTCGACGTGGTGGGTTATGGTGTCTCCCTCGACGGTGAAGCGGCCAGTGTAGGCGATGTATCGGCGGTTGCGGCGCGGGTGCGAGGCAGGCGTGATGCGCTCGATGACTCCGCGGCGGCGCCGGGCCGGCCCGAGATTGCCGCTCATGTATCCCTCGGCGGAATAGAGCAGGTAGCCGCGCACGTCCGTGCCCCAGGGTTTTTCAACGACGCCATCGTCGTGGATGAACGAATAGTCGACGAGACGCCAGGTTCCCACGAAATCGGCGGCGGCGGCCCGCGTCATAAGCCCTCCAAAGGGCGGCGCTTCGGATTCATGGGATTGGCGCAATTAAACCTCGGGCAGCACGAGCGCATCGAGCTCGAGAAACTGGCGAAGAATCGGGTCGTTCGAGGCCTTCATTTCGTCCATGGTGCCGAAGAAATGTGCCTTGCCCTGGTGAAGAAAGAGGACGCGGTCGGCCAGCCGCTGGGCGAAGCGCATATCGTGTGTCACCACAATGCTCGTCAGGCGGAGCTGATACTTCAGTTTCTGAATTAAGTTGCCGAGCAGCTTTGCAATCAGCGGATCGACCATCGTCGTAGGCTCGTCGTACAGGATAGCCTCCGGCTGCGCGGAAAGCGCCCGGGCGATCGCGACCGAGCGCTTCATTCCTGTCGAGAGATCGGAAGGAAGCAGGTCGGTCATGCCGGAGACGCCTACCATCTCGAGCAGGCCGTTGACGATCTGCTGGATCTGGTCTTCGGCGAGCTCGCGGCGCTCGCGCAGAGGGAAAGCCACATTCTCGCCCACGCTCAGCGAATCGAAGAGGGCGCCATTCTGAAAGACCATGGTTACTTTGCGTCGGATAGCCTGCATCTCTTCCTCGTTGAAGCAGCAGATATCCTGCCCTGCGACGAGGATCTTTCCGGAGTCAGGCTTGAGGAAGCCCATGATCTGCTGGAGCGAGACGGATTTCCCGACACCGCTTCGGCCGAGGATACACAGCGTCTCACCGGGATTGACGAAGAAGCTGACCTCGTCGAGCACGGTGAGCGAGCCAAAGGATTTCGTTACCTTATCGAAAGCAATGTAGGGAGCGGCCTCCATTGCGATCGGAAGATTCTTCTATAACCTGGATTTCCGGCGTGTCGGGCGTGCTGGCCAACGGTCTCTCCTGAACCCTCTCCTTGAATCAGCTTAGTGGATGACCGGCCATTCCTCCAACGCTGCGCTTTCAAGATCGGCAGGAGTGTTGAGATTCTGAAACCAGTGGTGAACAGGCGGAGCGGTGGGCCACTCCAGTGAGGAACTGAAGCAGGACGCAACGGTCTCGACGTCGAAGCTGTCGATTTTAAGCTGCCCTGCCCCAAGATGCAGCGCCTCCGCCGCATTCTCAACCACACGCATCACCTTGCCGTCTCCTACTGCGAGAGCAGCGCGCGCATACGGCAACAGGGCCCGGTGGTAAACGGCGCACAGCGGCTGCCAGTGCCCCTCGACGCGCGGGATTGTCGCGAGCGCGAAGGTATAGTGGGCTCGGGCAGCAATCCAGCGCAGAAATTCGACGGGCAGAAGGGGCAGGTCGACGGGCAGGAAAAGATTCAGGTCGGCGCTGGTTGCCGTCAGAGCGGCTTCGATCCCCGCAAGCGGACCCGAGCCGGGATAGTTGTCAGGGATGACTGAAGCGTACTTCGCCAGATCATGGCGGTTGCCGACGATGGCGGGAGGGAATCCCATCCCGCTCAGCTTGGCAAGCGCATGCTCGACAAGCGGACGCCCCTGAAATTCGACGAGGGCTTTATCCCGACCCATCCTAGTGCTTCGGCCGCCAGCGAGAATGAAGACGTTCACCGACTCACTTCTTCGAAGAATTCAATGATCGATTCGATGCCGCGATAGAAGTTCGCCAAGTGGAACTTCTCGTTGGGAGCGTGGAGATTATCATCGGGCAGACCGAAGCCCATCATCACGGTGGGAATCTTCAGGTGCCGTTCGAAATCGCCGACGATGGGGATCGACCCGCCAGATCGGATAAACACCGTCTCTTTGCCCCAGACTTTCTTGAGAGCGCGCGTAGCGGCCTGAATGTATGGGTTATCAGTGCCGATGACAATTGGATCGCCCGAGTGAATGAGGCGCACATCGAGTTCAATACCGTCGGGCTTCAGCGACTCGACATAGCTCTTGTATTGAGCAAAAGCCTGCTGCGGCGTCTGGTCGGGGACAAGGCGCATCGAGACTTTTGCGACGGCTTTTGCCGGAATGACGGTCTTCGCGCCGGCTCCGGTGAAGCCTCCGGGCATGCCGTGGACATCGAGCGACGGCCTCGCCCAGGTGCGCTCAAGGACGGTGTAGCCCGGCTCGCCGGTAAGACGCGATGAGCCGACTTCGGTGCGGCGATAATGCTCCTCGTCGAAGGGAAGCTGCTGCCAGGTCTTCAGCTCGTCCTGACTCGGGCGCTTAACGGCGTCGTAAAAGCCGGGAATGAGAATGCGTCCGGCGGAATCCTTGAGCTGGGCGATGATCTGGGCCAGCGCGATGAAGGGATTCGGGGCCGCGCCGCCATACATACCGGAGTGCAGATCGGTCTTTGCGCCTCGGGCTTCGATTTCGGTGTAGATCATGCCGCGCAGCCCCACGCAGAGGGTAGGCAGATCAGGGGCGAACATTTCTGTATCGGAAACAAGGACGAAGTCGGCCTTCAGGCGGTCGGGATGCTCGCGGATAAAGCCGGCAATCTGCTCGCCGCCAACCTCTTCCTCTCCTTCAAGTATAACTCGTATATTGACGGGAAGCCTGCCTTTATTGGCCGAGAAGAGGGCCTCAAAGGCCTTGACATGCATGTACATCTGACCTTTGTCGTCGACTGCTCCGCGGGCGTAAAGATTGCCGTCGCGTTCGGTGGGCTCGAAGGGCGGCGACTTCCACTCGTCGACTGGATCGGGCGGCTGCACGTCATAGTGTCCATAGCAAAGGCAGGTGGGCTTGGGCTTTCCATTCACTGAAGGGGCATGAAGCCAGTCCGCGTAGACAAGGGGATGGCCGGGGGTCGTGATGACCTCGACGTGTTCCATGCCGATGCGGGCGAGTTCTTTGGCCAGCCAGTGGGCGGCGGCCAGGACGTCTCCTTTGTGTTCGGGCAGCGTCGAAACCGACGGGATGCGGATCAGGGTCTTGAGTTCGTCGAGGAATCGAGGATAGTTATTACGGGCATAGTCGATGGCGGCGGAGGACATGCGGGCTCCTAGTGATGACTTTGCAGTATAAGTCAGCGGGATGAGGTGGGGTGGCTTCGGTTTTCCAGGCGGAGAAGAAGCGCTTGATCAATACCTTGGCACACCCGGATCGATCTCCGCCGACCAGGCGTCGATGCCGCCACGCAGCGACTGGGCATTTTCGAAGCCCTGGTTGCGGAGCCAGACGGCCACGTTCATGGAGCGGACTCCGTGGTGGCAGATGGTGACGATGTGCGCCTCAGGATCGAGCTCCTGGAAGGCGCGGGAGGAAACATCGCCCATCGGCATCGCTGTGCTGCCTTCGATGCGGGCGGCTTCAAATTCCCAGGGCTCGCGGACGTCAAGCAGGATGGGATGAGCGGAGCCCGCTGCGGCGAGCAACTGCCTGAGCTCCTGCGTCGTTATCTCATAGTCAAGCATACAGATCAGGATACAGCGACCAGCCCTATCTTTTGGGCGTCAATGGGGGCCGATTGGGGGTCTCGCATGATACAAGGAAGGTGTCCCCCCGGCGAAAAGAATGGCGAATCAGGAAAAGGTTTTGATCGTTGAAGATGAGGTGCACGCCCTAACAGGGCTGGCAGAGCTCGTTTCGGGCTGGGGATACCGCACAGAGACCGCGCGCGACGGCGTCGAGGCCTTGGAGCGGGTGCAGGCCTGGCAGCCGGGGATCGTGGTCACCGACCTCAAGATGCCGCGGATGGACGGGCTCGAGCTGCTGGAGCGCCTGAACGATCTGAAGCAGAGCCAGGCGGTTGTGGTGCTGACGGCCCAGGGCTCGATCGAGCTCGCCGTGGAAGCCATGAAGATGGGGGCATACGACTTTATCCAGAAGCCGGTCGACCCCACGCGGCTGCGCACCATCCTCTCGAATGCCACCCGGCAGAGGGAAACCGAGCGGGAGCTCGAGGTCACGCGGCGCAAGCTGCGCGATATCGGGGTGCTGGGCTCTCTTGTGGGCTCGTCGAAGAAAATGCAGGAGCTGTTTGCCATGGTGGAAAGGGTCGCGCCCTCGAATGTCTCGGTGCTGATCACCGGCGAGAGCGGCACCGGCAAAGAGATGGTCGCGCGCACCCTGCATGATCTGAGCCCGCGCAAGACAAAGCCCTTTGTAGCCGTGAACTGCGCCGCAATCCCGGAGACGCTGATCGAGAGCGAAATCTTCGGCCATGAAAAAGGCGCCTTCACAGGCGCTCTGGAGCGGCGCGCTGGATGCTTTGAGCTGGCCGAGGAAGGCACCCTGCTGCTGGACGAAATCGGTGAGATGCCGGTGGGCACCCAGGCCAAGCTCCTGCGCGTGCTCGAAGAGCGCAAGCTGCGCCGGCTGGGCAGCAAGGTCGAGTCGCCGGTGGACGTACGGGTTTTGTCGGCGACGAACCAGGATCCTGACCAGGCCGTGGCAAAAGGACAGCTGCGCGGCGACCTTTTTTACCGTCTGAACGTCTTCAATATCCACATGCCGCCGCTGCGTGAGCACAAAGAGGATATCCCGGAGCTTGTCGAGGCGATGCTCGTGGAGATGAACCGCAAGCACAGCCGGGAAGTAACCGGCGTCGATCAGGACATGATGGCGCGTATGATGGCATATGACTGGCCGGGCAACGTCCGCGAGCTACGCAATACCATTGAGCGCGCCGTGGTTCTTTGCGGTGGCGGAGTGATCGAATCGCGGCACCTGCCGCCGGGTTTTGGAACAAAGGCAGTCAAGACCACGGTCGAGGCCAGCATTGCGCCGAATGCGATTCAGGTTGAGGTTGGAGCCACGGTCGATGAGGGGGAGCGACGCCTCATCTTAAAGACGCTGGAGTCGACGAATAACAACAAAACCCGGGCGGCAGAGATCCTGGGCATCAGCCTAAAGACGCTGCACAACAAGCTCAAGGATTACGGAAGACTGAAGGATGAGGCCGGCGGGGACGAATAAGCCCGGACCTGCTCACTTATTTTCAGAGATTTTTCATAGCGATGCGATTGAAGACCAAACTCGTTGCCGCCATCGCGGGCCTCGTCTTTGTGGTGGCAGCGATCCTGTCGCTGCTCTACATGAGCCAGTTGCTGCAGCAGCATATCGACCTGTCTTACCAAGCCACCGACGTCATTGCGCATCAGCTACTTTTTGCGACAAGGACTGCTCTTGAGAACGGACTGCGCAACAGCACGGTGAATGCGAACGACCCCGTGGCTCTGCGGGCGGCAGTTGCGTCCTCGCTGCGCAACGATGCTGGGCTAACGGCGCTGATCAATTCCATCATCAACTACTCCCCCACGGTGTTCGACATCGCAATCGCCGACAGCCATGGAACAGGACTGGTGACAGCGCCTCAACCAGGCCTTCAGGACAAGCCTCTGCCGGTGCGCGAAGACTACGAGACCCTGAAAAACGAATCGCTGAGAAAGAAGCTGCAGGTTGTCTTCGGAAAACCGCCGCGCGTTTACAATTTCCAGCTCGGACTAGAACGGGATAACCAGCCCTTCGTCACGGTGCGCATCGGGATACGGACGACGTTTCTCGAGAATGCATTCTATCCCCAGCTGAAAGACACGGTGAGCTACGTCGGCATGGCCATTCTGATATCCCTGATCACAGCCACCTTCCTGTCCAACCTTGCCTTGCAGCCTCTCGAACAGATCAGCTCTCGGCTGGACATGCTGGCGCAGGCTGAGGCGGGAACGGCCGGAGAACTTGAGTCGGGCCGGTCGGCGGATGCCGTCGTCCAGGTATCACATAAGATCGAACGCCTGGGCCGTCGGATGCGCAACGTGGAAGAGGTGTTCTCGGCACTCAAGGAGAACCTCGACCAGATTCTTTCGAATCTGCAGGACGGCATCATGCTTTTCACGCGGGACGCGCATGCTGTGCTGGTTTCACGCTCCGTCGAGCGGTTTCTTGACGTTAGCCGCGATCAACTGCTCGGCGCCGAGGTTCACGACATCTTTGACCGCAATACCGTGCTCGGCCGCACGGTCCGGCAGGCTTTCGACGCGGGCATGTCCATCGTGCAGGAGGAGATTACGACAGAGGCGGGCCGCCGGCTCGAGTTGTCGCTGGACTTTATCCATGACGACCATGCGCTTGAGGGCCGGTCGCTGGGCGCGCTGCTTACACTGCATGATGTGGAATCTGTGAGCGAGATCGAAAGCGAGCTGGAGCTTTCGCGACGCATGGCGGCCATTGGACGGCTTACCTCAGGGGTGGGCCATGAGGTCAAGAACCCTATCAACGCCATCGTGGTTCATCTGGAGTTGCTGCGCAGTAAAATTGGGAGCCAGGCGACGGCGGCGCGCCACCTAGAGATCATCCAGAGTGAAATTCATCGCCTGGACCGGGTCGTGCAAACACTGGTCGATTTCTCGCGCCCGGTCGAGCTCAAGCTCATGGAGCAGGACATGCGCGCCATTGTTTCCAGCGTGCTGATGCTGGCCTCAGCCGGCCTCGAATCGTATAACGTGACGGTAGTGAGCCACTTGCCGGAGCATCCGGTTATGGTGAAGGTCGACGCTGACCTGCTCAAGCAAGCCCTGCTGAACGTGGTTTTGAACGGAGCCCAGGCCATGGCCGATGGAGGTGAGCTGTGGGTTCGTCTCATGGAGGATGGCCGCTCGGCGATTATCAAGGTGCAGGATCACGGCGAGGGTATCCCGGACGAGATTCGCTCGCGGATTTTTGATCTTTATTTCACGACTAAACGGGACGGAAGCGGCATCGGACTGGCAATGACATACAGAATCCTTCAGCTTCATCATGGGCAGCTTGACGTAGAATCGAAGGTTGGAGAGGGGTCTACCTTCACACTGTATGTACCGGCGGCCAGCTTCGTAGATCCCAGGATGCGCGGAGGCCTGGAAGCAAATACATTGGTCGGCGAGGGACAAAGGGGATGAATACCGCAAGCAAGATCGCGGTGGTTTTCGGACTGGTGTGCGTTACCTCGGGCTGCGGGCACAAGACAAAAGCCACGCCGCCTCAAGCCGCGCAGGCTCCCATTGCTTCTCCCGCCGAGGTTGCGAAAGGAACCCCGCCTCCGCAGCTCCCACCGGCCAAGCCTCTCGACGTGAAGCCGCCTGCGGCTGATCCTCCGCAAGAGCCGCCCCCGCCAGCGCCTCACAAAACGAAGCGCAAAACCAAGCCACAGGAAGCTGCTCCGGAGAAAGATTCGACCGCGGCACAGGGAACGAGCCAGCAGGCCTCGGCAGGCGAGCCGCCGGAGATGTCACCCATTGGCCAGCTATCCAGTACCGGCACAAGCAACGGCACTCCGAGTCGGCACCAGATCCAGGACCTGATCGACACTACTCAGAACGGTCTCAACGCCCTCACCGTCACCCTCAAACGTGATCTGACCGCAGAGGAAAAGGTCACTGCGGCGCAAATACGCACCTTTCTGGACAAGGCCAAACAGGCGCTCAGCCAGGACGACCTGGACGGAGCCAATACTCTGGCCACTAAAGCCAAGGTGCTCATGGATGAGTTGACGAAAAGCTGATTGAGCCAGCATGTACAGAATGGGTTGCACCCTACCCTCTATACCCTGCCCTAAACCCTAGCGCTCTCCCCACTTCAGCTTTGAGCGCAGCACATCGAAGAACCCTGAAGCCCGGAGTCGCACGAGCCTGACGGTGTGTTTCGAGCGGTGGCAGTGCAGCTCATCGCCAACCTTCATCAACACAGCCTCCTGCCCGTCGACGGTAAGAAAAGTCTGATCCGGAACTCCGACAATGCTCAAGACAATGTTGGCGTCGCCGCGCACCACCATGGGGCGAAGCGTGAGCAGGTGCGGACAGACCGGTGAGATCACCAGGGCATCGACATCGGGAAGAAGAATTGGCCCGTTGGCGGCCAGGGAGTAAGCTGTAGAGCCAGTAGGCGTAGCGACGATCACTCCATCCGCACGGAAAGTGGCGGCGAGCTGACCGTCCAGTAGAATGCGGAAGTCTCCCATGCGTGCAATGGCTCCCTTGGCCACTACCACGTCGTTGAGAGCTTCATGCTCCGCGAAAAGATCTCCGCCGCGCAACAACTCACTGTGCAGCATCGAGCGGGAGTCAACGATAAAACAATTCTGGCACCAACCCTCGAGCGTGGAGTAGAGGTCGGCCAGCGGGACCTCGGTCAGAAACCCCAGCGAACCGAGATTCACGCTGAGGATGGGTGTTTCTGTCCTGGCGAAGACGCGGGCAGCCGACAGCAGCGTTCCGTCGCCGCCGAGCACGATCACCAGCTCGGGTTTCTCCGCCGGCATCTCGTGCCTGGGAACGATCCGCGCGGCCTGCGTGTAGGTCCCGCTTACGGGGTCAAGGATAGGCTCCAGATCGTGCGCCCTCATCCACAGCACAAGGTTAGGCAGGAGCTGGAAAAGCTCCTCTTTTTGCGGCTTGGAGATGATGGCGACCGGGCGCATGAATCAACAGTGTAGACTGGCCGCCTCAACACCGATACGCGTATGCAGGAGAAATTCACGATTGCCCTCCGTTCCGAGAATCGGAGAATCGATCACTTCCATTGCGACACCGCCTGTTTCGGCCAGGCAGGCCCGGACCCGCTCAATGGCCAGCTGATGGGCGGCGGGGTCACGGACGATGCCTCCCTTGCCGACATACTCGCGGCCTGCCTCAAACTGCGGCTTGACGAGGACGACGGCTTCGAGCGCTCCCGACTCCCCGGCGGCTATGATCGCGCTCATGACAGGCGGCAGGACGAGCGTGGCGGAAATGAACGAAACATCCATGGCCAGGAATCTTATTCCCGGCGGCAGATCGCCGGGGACAAGATTGCGGGCGTTCGTGCGCTCCATCAGATCCACTCTCGGATCGCGCCGCAGGCTGTCGGCGATCTGCCCGTAGCCCGTATCGACGGCCAGCACACGAGCCGCTCCGTGCTGCAACATGCAGTCGGTAAAGCCCCCGGTGGAGGCTCCGACATCGAGGCAGAACCGGCCGCTCAGGTCGATCTGCCAGTAGCGCAATGCCGCTTCGAGCTTGAGCCCGCCGCGGCTCACATAGCGCAGGTCGTCTCCGAGCATGCGCAGAGCGGCGGTATCGGCGACTGCGTGGCCGGGCTTTTCAACTTTCTGCTCATCAACCAGAACGCGGCCGGCGAGAATAAGCGCCTGGGCGCGCTCGCGGGTGGGAGCCAGTCCCCGCTCCACAAGTAATCTATCCAGCCGTAACTTCATAGTCGGGTACCTTTTGTGAAACGCAAATGAAATCAGGCGCATTCGGCGGGCGGCTAAACGGCATCATAGAATACCGTTGGACCTGACAGCATGCCCCACGAGTTGCCCAATCCAAATAACGACATCTCCCGTTCTACTTACGGATCCACTGTGAGTACGAATGAGGTTGACGATACGGGCCTGCTGACACGCATTCAGGCCGGCGACCAGGATGCGATGTCCGCCCTGTTCGACCGCTATGGGACGATGGTGTATTCCGTGGCGCTGCGTGTGTTGAAGGATACCGGCGAAGCCGAAGACGTAATGCAGGATATCTTCGTACAGCTGTGGAAGAATCCCGGCGCGTTCGTCTCCGGGAAAGGTTCGCTCGCCGGCTGGCTCGTCGTCGTGGCACGGAATCGATCGATCGACATGATTCGACGGCGGCGTCCGACAGATCCTGTGGAGTTGTTTTCGCTGCCTTCGTCAACCAATTTGGCACGCGAGGCTGAGCGCAATTCATTGCTCGCGAAAATTCGCGGGGTGATGGGTTCGCTACCCGACGAACAGAGAAAGTCACTTGAGTTAGCCTTCTTTGAAGGATTGAGCCATTCCGAGATCGCCGAGAAGACAGGCGATCCACTGGGCACGGTGAAGACACGTATTCGCCTTGCATTGACCTCGATAAGAAAGGCATTGACGGTTTGAGTTCGAAGCCCCACATTTCGCAGGACGACCTGCTGCTCTACGCCATGCAGGCGCTGACTCCTGAGGAGCAGCGCGTCGCGCAGGCGCACCTCGATATGTGCGCGTACTGCCGGGCGGCGCTCGCCGAGATCCTTCCCGATGTGGCGATCGTGGGCATGAGCGCCGAGCAGCAGGCTCTTCCCGGAGGAGCGCGGCAGCGGCTGATGGCCCGCATTGCGAATACTCCCCAGGCGACTGCTCCCGAGGCAAAAACAAAGCCTGATCCTCCCGTTCGCGAAGAGTCCAGGTCGGGCTTCGGGCTGGGATGGCTGGGCTGGGCAGTTGCTCTTGCGATGCTGGCTGTGGCCGCCTATCTCGGCTACAGCAATCGCATGCTCCAGCAACGGGTCAGCGAGGATCGCGGGCAGATTGCGCGGCTGGCAGCCGGCGCCGACCGGGCCGAAGAATTGACCGAGGCGCTGACCTCGCCCTCCGCCAAACAGGTCACACTGACCGAGACCAAAGGCCCTGCGAAGCCCATGGGCCACGCTACTTACCTGCCTCAGCGTGGCGCGCTGATCTTTGTTGCGAGCAATCTGCATCCCGTGCCCGAGAACAAGACCTATGAGCTGTGGCTGATTCCCGCGAATGGCAAGGCTCCTATGCCAGCGGGCCTCTTCCGGCCGGACGCGAGCGGCAGCGCTTCCGTCGTTCTCCCCATGCTGCCCACCGGTGTCGAGGCCAAGGCATTCGGCGTGACGATCGAAGACGCACAGGGCTCGCCGACGCCGACGTTGCCGATCGTCATGGCCGGGCAGTAGAACGAATCCTTGCGCCAATTCCCTTCCGTATCTAAACTTGTCCGGTCTATGGCAAACACACCGTCCCGCTTCCCGCACCCGATAACGCTGGCCGTCGATATCGGCGGCACCGGCATGAAAGTGATGGCCCTCGACGCCCGGGGAAATCCCCTGAGCGAGCGGCTGCGCACGCCAACGCCTGATCCTGCCACGCCTGCGCGCATGCTCGACGAGCTCGACAAGCTGCAGAAGCAGCTTCCGAAATGCGACCGCGTCTCGGTCGGGTTTCCCGGCGTGATCAAGCAGGGCAAAACCCTCACCGCCGCAAACCTGCACCCCAGCTGGGTAGGGTATCCGCTGCGCAATGCGCTTGAGAAACGATGGCGCCTGCCGGTTCATCTTGCCAATGACGCTGCCGTGCAAGGCTATGGCGCGATCAGCGGGCGGGGCGTCGAGCTTGTGCTGACGCTGGGCACCGGACTGGGCTCAGCGCTGTTCGTCGACGGGCATCTTTGCCCTGGCCTCGAACTCGGCCACCATCCCTGGCAAAAGGGCAAGACCTACGAGGATTTCCTTGGCCGCAGGGGACTGAAGAAGTTCGGTAAGAAGCGCTGGAACCGCTACCTGCAGAAGGCAATCGAGCAAACTTCGAAGACCTTCAACTGGGACCGGCTGTACCTGGGCGGCGGCAACGCGAAAGAGATCAACTTCGCGTTGCCGACCTACGTCTCGACGGTTTCAAACGAGGATGGCCTCTTCGGCGGTGTCGCGCTCTGGCGCTTTCAGGGTTCGCAGGACCTGAACTGACTTACTAATGGCCTAGTGGTCCGGCAGCGCGTAGATACTGACTGCGCCGTCGTCGAGTACCGCAACTGATTTACCGTCGGGAGAAAGTTCGAAACGGCTGAAGTACGGAGTGCCGTATCGATCGAAGAGAGATTTCTTCGAGTCGATCTCGTCGACAACAAAGCGCCGGGCGGTGATGCAGTCGTCGCACATGCCCGACGCGATGTACTCCAGCCCGAAGCGGGAGCCGCCGTCGGCGACGCCCGCAATCCGGCCCAAGGAGAACATGCCTCCAGGAGCCGGCAGGAGCGTCTTCGACCCGTCGGGCCTGACAATGAAGGCCTGCGGCGTGTGAAAGAAGCCCTTCTCCAGTCGCGATATCACCAGGTGAGTGGCATCGAGAAAACCCACCGGATCGAGCGCCACCGGCTTCTCCGTCTCCTCATACGACCAGGGCGCACCCTCGGGAGAAATGAAATTCGCATCCGGCGTGAGAATGATGATCTTCGAACACGAGAACGGCGACTTGTCCTTACAGTGCTTCCCGGCAACGCGCTCGTCGCCCGGCGTCCAGTCGTCCACTTCAACCGAGTTCACTTCTGTCGTCTGATCGAGCGCGATGCTACTTAATAGCTTGAGCGGCCCTGCCCCGTAGAACTCAAAGGTGCGGCCGTCGGCGGTCAGCAGAGGAATGGTGCGGCGCAGGGGCGTGACGTACAACCCGCGCGGCTTTTCGTCGAATTCGCCCGACTCGACGGTCTTGAGGTGCTCGTCGAGGAACTGGAGCAGGTTTCGCCGCCAGAGCACTACCGTTTGCCTGGGGCCGGCGAAGAGCGTCAGATTATCCTCGAGTGGCCAGTCCCTGCTGGCGATCTTCGCGCCTTTCCTATCAAAGACGATCGCTCGCAGGCGGACAGTATCCGGCCCCGACCTGAAGGTACACGGGGGGCCGGTCGTAAAGGCCACGAAGAGATGATCAGAGTCGAGCCAGAAGAGTCGAGTTCCGGCGATGTGCACATGCAGGCAGCCAAACGAGCGGCCTCCCGTAAAAAAGCCCTTCGGAAGACCGAAAGGCTCAAGGGGGATCACCAGAGGCTTTGGCTTGTCCTCCGCATGGCCGGGAAGAGAAACCGCAAGGCAGACAAGCAGTGAGGCGAGGCTAAGCGAAGATGCCAGGCGTCGCGCCCAGTGCATTGTGTCGTCTCCCGTTTGGCGCCAGTTCTTTTACCTGGAAATACCTCAACCGATCGTTCGATACATTTCAAGGATGAAGCCTATCTCATACACCAGCGCAAACACGGCGAAGGCCGCGTGGAACCATGGCCGCTTGATCATAATGGCCAGAAGACTGAGCGCAAGGTAAGCCGAAGTGCGGATCTCATACGCGAATCCCAGCTGATTGAAGTAGCTGCGGCCCTTGAGCAGCGTATCCACGATATCGACAACAAACAGTACTGCCAGCAGAGCGAAGATCCACTGACGGCGTGAGTAGAAGTATCCCCTGAACCCGTCGTATTCGCCAATCTGGTCGGGAAACAGCAGCGCGCAGAGCAGGTACATGAGAACCGCATAAAGCGCGACAAAGAAGTAAAGCGGAAAGGTCCACTCACGCACGCGGGCGAGATTGAATTCCCACCACCAGAAGTGAATCAGATAGAGAAAGAGAAACAGCACCCACACCAGGTGCACCCAGTACACCCTGAACCGTTTCGGATGCTGTACGATGTTGGCCACGCCCTTGAGAAGGTGAGCCACACTCAGGCCCACGATCATCCCAAACACCACTTTGACGTGAAAATATAAGTCCATCGCTTATTCTTTTCTGCAACCCGATCGCACGTCGCATCCCGCGAGCCGCGGCGATCTTGGTCGAGATTGGACGCTCAGAGTAAGTCGGGGCAAAACACTCTCCCTCACGGCATGATCGTTCGCAGGTACTGGTAGCTCGCCTTAATGCTGGCGATTGGATCTCCGGGCGTCCTGTCCTGCTCGACAAAGTAGTACTCGATGTTCATTTGCCGCGCCGTGTCGATGATGGCCTTCCAATTGATGCTGCCGTGGCCCACCTCGGTGAAATGCGACGAGGATTCTCCCATGTCATTCGACGGCGGAAAGCCCGGCTTGCGGTCCTTGAGGTGCAGCATGCGCACGCGCTTGCCCAGCCGGTGCAGCATCTCGACGGGGTCGTTGCCCGACTGCGTGATCCAGTAGCAATCCATTTCGTAGAAGACGAGGTTGGGATCGGTTTCATCGAGCAGAATCTGATAGCCGGTCTTGCCGTTGAAGACCTTGAACTCGTAATCGTGATTGTGGAAGGCGAAACGCATCCCCATGCTTTGCGCGCGCTTGCCCCATTCGTTGAACTGCTTCGCCGCCGTGTGAAAAATGTCGGGCGAATTCCAGTTGCCTTTGGGCAGCATCGGGCAGACAATCCAGTTCAGCCCAAGCTCTTTTGCGTAGTCGAATTTCCCGTCCAGCCCGTCGTAGTCGAAGTGGCCGCTGGGCACGCTCAGGCCGGCGTCGTCGATCATGTGCCGCAGCTCTTTCGCGGGATGACTGTAGACATTCCAGTAGGTCTCAACCTCCTGGTATCCGATGGCGCTGATCTGCTTGAGAACGGCGGGCAGATTCTTCTCCGCAAGAGCGCGCACCGTGTAAAGCTGCACGCCGAGCGGCTGATGCGGCGCTGGCTGCAGGGCGAGAGCGGGCAACGTCAGCGCGGGAAGAGCTGCAGCCGAGGACTTGAGGAAGTTTCTACGAGTGATCATCACGCCACCCATCATACTCAATCGCGTGGCTTTTCCGGTGGAACTGAATCGTTTGGCTGGCTGGCCTCAATCGGCAGCCAGAAAGTGAACTGCGCGCCCTTGCCCGGGCGGCTCTGGACATCGATACCACCGCCGTGCGCGTCGAGGATAGCCTTAACGATCGCCAGCCCCATGCCAGTGCCGGAGATGCGGTCCCTCTGCCTGCGTCCGCGATAGAACTTGCGAAAGATAAGCGGCTTCTCGAACTCCTCGATGCCCGGACCGAAGTCTTCCACGCTGACGAGCAGTCGGCCGCCTTCGACGCGCGCGGCAACGCGCAGCGGCGAGCCCGGCGGCGAGTACTTCACTGCATTTTCGATCAGATGGCGCAGCACGCGGCGAACGAGCTTGCGGTCCAGGCGAACGGCCGGCATACCCCCGGGCACCTCGACTTCGACCTTGCGGTCCCCGATCAGCGGCTGGGCTTCCTCCAGCGCGAGGGCTACGATTTCAGCAACGTTCTCGCGCCCCACGGAGACATGGATACTGGCCGCATCGAGTTGCGCCATCTCAATCGCCTGTCCAATCAGGTGATCAAGACGTGCGCTTTCCTCGTCAACGACGGTGTACATCTCCCTGCGTGCGGCTTCGCCCATCTGCGGCTGGCTGACCAGTGTGGTAGCCGCAGCTCGAATTGAAGTCAGCGGCGTACGCAGCTCGTGGGTGACCGAGTCCATCAGCGCAGTGTGCAGCCGCTCGCTCTCGCGCGCTGCCTCCAAGTGGCTGGCGCGCTCGAGAGCCGCCGCCCGCTCAAGCGCGATGGCAACCAGCGTCCCGATCGCTTCGTAGATATTGACGGATTGCACCTTCCCGCGGATCGCCATTGCTCCCATCGAGCGCATGCCCAGCAGCAGCGGAATCACACACACGCCGTTATAGGCCGTGACAGCGGGCTCGACAGTCTCGGCGGTCTTCTTTAGCTCAGCGAGAGACACCAGCTCATCATCGGGATCGGAAAAGTATGTAGCATCTTGCTCGCGGGCATAGAGGGCCACGGCGCGAAATCCGAAGATTGTCACCGCAATCGAGGGAGTAACCCGCGCCACCGCACTCAGATCATCGTGCAGCAGCAGTTCCTGGCTGAACTCATAAAGATGCTCAACCTCACGGCGCCGGATCTCAGAGAGGTCGGCCTCGCGGCGTGCGCGACTGGAGAGGTGACTGACCAGAACGCTGGCGCAGAGGAAAACGAAAAGAGCAACCAGGTTCTGAGGATCGACCACAGTGAGGGTGCCAACCGGTGGGAGGAAGAAAAAATTGTAGAGCCCGGAGCAAAGCAGCGAGAGATACAGAGAATACGCCAGCGGCCACCGCGAGGCGGCAAGCAGAATCCCCACCAGATACGTAAGCGCCACCGTGGTCTGGTTTACATGCAGCATGCGTCGGAACAGGAACACAAGAGCGAAGGCCAGCAGCGTCGACCCGCCCGCCCTGAGCAGAACCCTGCGAATCATGGCCAGGCTCAGCACTGTATTCTTTTCCATGACAGGGCGATGATACAGAAGGACAGTCCATGGCGGAACGCATACTGATCGTAGACGACGAGACACAGATTACCCGGGTCCTGCGCGCGGCTCTCGCCGCTCAGGGATACGACGTACGCGCGGCCAATGATCCCGAGGAAGCCCTGCGCACCTTTGAGGAATGGGCACCCGACCTGATGATCACCGACCTCATGATGCCAGGCATGACCGGGGTGGAGCTGTGCCGCGCCGCCCGCAAGACGAGCGCCGCGCCGATCCTCGTGCTCTCCGTACGCGACCAGGAGCGGTCGAAGATTGACGCGCTCGATGCGGGCGCGGACGACTACGTGACCAAGCCTTTTGGGATTCAGGAGCTGCTGGCCCGTGTGCGTGCGCACCTCAGGCGGGCTCCCGAGCGCGTAACCGACGCGCCCATCGAGGTGGGCGATTTTGTAATCGACGTTGCCGCACATTCAATTTCACTGCGCGGGCAGCCCATTCACCTCACCCCCAAGGAGTTCGACTTGCTGCTGCTCTTCGCGCGCAACGCCGGCAAAGTCCTCACCCATCGCGCGCTGCTGACTGCGGTGTGGGGCGCCCAATCTGCGCATCAGCCCGAATATCTCCGGGTCTTCGTAGGCCAGCTGCGCAAGAAACTGCAGGGCGAAGCGAAAAAAGAATACATCCAGACCGAGCCGTGGGTTGGATACCGCTTTCTGCCCGATGGCATACCGGGCTAACTCAGCCGGAGACAGCTACCTTTATAACTCCCTTACGAATTCCTTACAGGCGTCTTAGCGGGTAAACGATTAACTAAGAACACTGTGCTTCGTAACGGACAATGGCGCGCGCTTCCGCGGCTGGGTAATAGCCTTCGCCTGCTGCTCTTACCACTTTTGCTGCAGTCGGCGGCAAGCTCAGGCACAAAACCCGACGCACACTGCTCCCGCAGCGCCCGCAACTACCAGTGATGAGGTCGAGCAGCTCCGCGAGACGGTTCGGGCGCTTGAAAGTCGTGTGTCTGCGCTCGAATCCCAGCTAGCGCGAGAGCGCGGAGGCGGTGATGATTCGAATGGGTCGAATGCTTCGAATCACGACGGACCGGAAGCCGCGGCGGCCCTGTCGACAGCGGCAAAGGGTCTGAAAGACGGCGCGCAGGCAACGCCCGTTCAGGAGACTCCCGTAGCCACTGCGAAGACGCCCATCCTGCCAACGCAACTGCCGGGCGGTGCGACTCTCAACTACCAGATTGACGGCTACTACGAATACAATTTCAACGAGCCCATAGGACGCGTGAATTATCTGCGCGCCTACGATGTGCTGAGCAACAGTTTCAGCCTGAACCAGGCCGACGTGATCCTGGCTCTCGATCCTGACCTCAGCGTGGGGCGCCGCTACGGCCTGCGGTTTGACCTGCAGTACGGGCAGGCGACGGAGACACTGCAGGGCAATCCCGCAAACGAGCGCCGTCCAGAGATCTACGAAAACATCTTTCAGGCCTATGGCACCTACATTTTCCCGCTGGGGGGCGGACTTCAGGTAGACGTTGGTAAGTGGGCGAGTTCTCTGGGCATCGAGGGGAATTATACGAAGGACCAGATGAACTACACACGGTCTTTCTATTACAACTTTCTGCCCTTTTACCACCAGGGTGTGCGTGCAACGTATCACATCAACGACAAGCTCACCGCTAACTATTGGATCGTGAATGGGACGGACCAGTCGGAGCCGACGAACTCATACAAGGATGAGCTATTCGGATTTGTCCTGCAGCCGACCAAATCGCTGAGCTGGACCGTGAATTACTACAACGGGCAGGACCATCCGGATACCAATTTGGCGACGAATTGCGGACCGGCTCCTATTCAGCCTGGCTTGTGCCAGACCCCAATCGACCCGGCTCCCGATGGCAAGCTGCATATCTTCGACACCTATGCGACGTGGAACACAACCCCTAAGGTCACACTTGCCGCGGAAGCCGACTACGTCATCGAACGCGAGTGGGCGCATGCCGCTCCCGGCGAGTCTTCGGCGCCCTCGCACGTCGACGGAGGCGTCCTCTATGCGCAATATCAATGGACACCGAAGCTCGCGGTGGCGGTTCGCGGTGAATACATGGCCGATCCTCAGGGGCTCTTCAGCAATGTGAGCCAGGCTCTTAAGGAAGGAACCGTGACGCTGAAGTACCAGGCCGCAGACAACCTGGATGCGTTCCTCGAGTACCGGCGCGACTGGACTAACCAGAACTACTTTCTCACCAACAAGCCGGGACTTCTAACTGGCGAGCAGCCGACCTTAACCGTCGGACTCGTCTGGTGGTACGGCGGAAAGCAGGGACCATGGTAACGGCTGCGCCCGTGAACAAAAGGAGCAGAAGATGCTTGATCTACTGATGGCCGCTTTTACAGCCGCGTTTTTCATTCTTGCGCTCGCTTACGTCAAGGCTTGCGAGCACCTGAAATAAATAGGCCCACGAAACAAAAACATGAATATCACTTCTATCATCGTCGTCATCCTCACCATTTTCCTGCTTGGCTATCTCGTGGTTGACCCTCTTGTATCCGGAGAAATTCTGAATGACCGGGAACGGATGGCTTCAGTTTCTCCTCTTCTTTGCGATTCTTGTCGTGCTGATGCGCCCCCTGGGCATATACATGGCGCGTGTCTTCGCCGGCGAACGCACATTTCTCGACCCGGTGCTGAAACCAGTAGAGCGCCTGCTCTACCGGCTCTGCGGCGTGAAGGCCGACCAGGAAATGAATTGGCGCGAGTACACCGCCGCCATGCTGCTCTTCAGCTTTGTCTCGCTGGTGCTGACTTACCTGATCGAGCGGGCCCAGCACTTCCTTCCCTGGAATCCGCAGGGATGGACCGGCGTTCCGCCTGCGCTCGCCTGGAATACCGCCGCCTCGTTCACCACGAATACGAACTGGCAGGCCTATGTGCCCGAAACCACCATGAGCTACTTCACTCAGATGGTGGGCCTCGCCTATCACAACTTCCTCAGCGCGGCGGTAGGCATTGCGGTTGCGATCGCGCTGGTGCGCGGCATAGCGCGGCGCCAGTCTAAGACAGTCGGCAACTTCTGGGTGGACACCACGCGCGCAATTCTCTACGTGCTTGCACCGCTGTCGCTGATTCTAGCGTGCGTGCTGATCGAGCAAGGCGTCGTCCAGAACCTGAAGCCTTACACGCAGGCCCAAACTCTCGAGCACTCCAGCCAACCGCAGACCATCGCGCAGGGCCCCGTGGCTTCGCAGGAAGCCATCAAGATGCTGGGAACCAACGGAGGCGGCTTCTTCAATACCAACAGCGCGCATCCGTTTGAAAATCCCACCCCCCTCACCGATTTTCTGGAGATCCTTTCCATCTTTCTCATCCCCGCGGCTCTCACCGTCACGCTGGGCAGGATGACCGGCTCCCCGGGGCACGGATGGGCAGTCTTCGCCTGCATGACTCTGCTCTTCGGCGTTGCGCTCGTCGGCATCTACTGGGCGGAGTCGCGGCCCCATCCACTGCTTCATGGCGTCGATCAACGGACCACGGCATTGCAGTCCGGAGGCAACATGGAGGGTAAGGAGGTCCGCTTCGGAATCGCTGACACCGCGCTCTTTGCCACAGCCACTACCGACGCCAGCTGCGGCGCCGTGAACGGCATGCACGACTCCTTCACCCCTCTCGGCGGCATGGTCGTCCTGGCGAACATCATGCTCGGAGAGATCGTCTTCGGCGGAGTCGGCTCAGGCCTCTATGGAATGATGATCTACGTGGTGCTGGCTGTCTTCATCGCCGGCCTCATGGTCGGGCGAACGCCGGAATACCTGGGCAAGAAGATCGAGGCATTCGACGTGAAGATGGCCATGCTCTACGTCCTCATCTTTCCGTTGCTGATCCTCGTGCTGACGGCTGTCTCTCTGCTTTGCCCCGCGGGCCTCAATGGGATTACCAACCCCGGCCCGCACGGACTTAGCCAGATTCTTTACGCCTTCACCTCGGCCGCCGGCAATAACGGCTCAGCATTCGCCGGAATCAATGCGAACACGAACTGGTTCAACATCAGCCTCGGCTTCACCATGCTCGCCGGGCGCTTCCTGATGATGGTTCCCATGCTCGCACTGGCAGGCAATCTCGCGACGAAGAAGAGCGTGCCACCGTCGCCGGGAACATTTCCGGTCAATTCGTCTCTCTTCACCATCCTGCTCACGAGCGTGATCCTCATCGTTGGCGCGTTAACATTCTTCCCCGCGCTCAGCCTGGGTCCCGTTCTTGAGCATTTGCAAATGCATCACGGAACACTGTTTTAAGAAGTGCTGTTTCAGCGCAACGAAGGGAATCATGGCAGAAAGACAGAATCTCTGGAATCCAACCATTCTTCGCCAGGCAGTGATCGGCTCGTTTACCAAGCTCGATCCGCGAATGATGGTGAAGAACCCAGTGATGTTCGTAGTGGAAGTCGGCAGCGTGCTGACGACGGCGCTGCTGATTCAGGACGCGGTGCGGCACCAGCCGATCGGCTTCAACCTGCAGATCACGCTGTGGCTATGGTTCACCGTGCTCTTCGCCAATTTCGCGGAAGCCATGGCCGAGGGCCGCGGCAAGGCACAAGCCGACACGCTGCGCAAGGCGAAGGGCGAAACCATGGCCTATCGCTACAGGTCTGATGGGACGACGGAAGCCGTCTCCAGCTCGCAGCTTCGCGCCGGCGACGTGATCAAGGTCGAAGCCGGACAATTCATCGCCGGAGACGGCGAAGTGATCGAAGGCGTGGCCTCGGTCGACGAGTCGGCCATCACCGGAGAATCGGCGCCCGTGATTCGCGAGGCAGGAGGAGACCGCTCGGCGGTTACCGGCGGCACACGCGTGCTCTCCGATTGGATTCGCATCCGCATCACATCGAATCCCGGTGAGACATTTCTTGACCGCATGATCGCGCTGGTCGAGGGCGCGACCCGCCAGAAGACCCCCAACGAGATTGCGCTGAGCATTCTGCTCTCCGGCCTGACCATCATCTTTCTGCTTGCCGTTGCGACGCTGCAGCCCTTCGCGGTATATTCGCGGGCTCCGCAGACAATCTTTGTGCTGGTGTCGCTGCTCGTTTGCCTCATCCCAACGACGATCGGCGGCCTGCTCTCCGCCATCGGCATCGCCGGCATGGATCGCCTGGTGCAGTACAACGTCCTCGCCATGTCGGGCCGTGCAGTCGAGGCGGCGGGCGACGTAAACACGCTCCTGCTCGACAAAACCGGCACCATCACGCTCGGCAATCGCCAGGCGACGGAGTTCTTCCCTGCTCCAAACATCAGCACCGAGAGGCTCGCCGATGCCGCGCAGCTCGCGTCCTTTTCCGACGAGACGCCCGAGGGCCGCTCCATTGTCGTTCTGGCCAAGGAGACCTACAACCTGCGCGGCCGTGACCTCACCGGAATGCGCGTTGAGTTTGTACCCTTCAGCGCGCAGACGCGCATGTCCGGCGTAAACCTGCCCGGCACGAAAATCCGCAAGGGCTCCGCCGACGCCATCGCACGCTTCCTCGAGGAAGAGGGATCGAGCCTGCCGCGCAAGGTAACCGACAAGGTAGAGGAGATTGCGCGCCTGGGCGGCACTCCGCTCGTGGTCGCTGAGAATTCGACCGCCCTGGGCGTCGTTTACCTCAAGGACATCGTGAAGGGCGGCCTCAAAGACCGCCTGATGCGCCTCCGCTCCATGGGAATCCGCAGCATCATGATCACCGGCGATAATCCCCTGACCGCCGCTGTGATTGCGCGCGAGGCGGGCGTCGATGACTTTCTTGCCGAGGCAAAACCCAAAGATAAGATGGACCTGATCAAGCGCGAGCAGGGCAAGGGCAAGCTCGTTGCCATGACCGGAGACGGCACCAACGACGCTCCCGCGCTGGCCCAGGCCGATGTAGGCGTGGCTATGAACACCGGTACGCAGGCCGCGAAAGAAGCCGGGAACATGGTCGACCTCGACTCGAATCCCACCAAGCTTATCGAGATTGTGGAGATTGGCAAGCAGTTGCTGATGACGCGAGGAGCGCTGACAACGTTCTCCATTGCGAACGACGTAGCCAAATACTTCGCGATCATTCCTGCTATGTTTGCGGGAGTCTTCCCTGTCCTTGGAACGCTGAATATTATGCGGCTGGCGACTCCGCACTCGGCGATCCTCTCGGCTGTCATCTTCAACGCTCTGATTATCGTGGCCCTCATTCCGCTGGCGCTCAAAGGCGTGAAATATGCGCCAATGTCGGCGGCATCCTTGCTCCGCCGCAACCTGCTCGTTTACGGGCTTGGCGGCCTGATCGTGCCTTTCATCGGAATCAAGGCCATCGACGTGGTATTGACCGCACTTCACCTCGCATGAGGCGCGAAGCATAGGAACTCTGGGATGATTTCAACACTGAAAATCGCGATTCGCTTCACGCTGGTTACAGCCGTCGTGCTCGGCCTCGCCTATCCGCTCTTCATGACAGCCCTGGCGCACTTTCTCTGGCGGGACAAGGCTGACGGACAGTTGATCACGCGAAACGGCCAGGTGATCGGCTCAGCCATCATCGGGCAGAGCTTCACAAGTGACGCATACTTCCACAGCCGTCCGTCAAACGCGGGCAATGGATACGACGCCGGCAACTCCAGCGGCTCGAATCTGGCGCAGTCGAACAAGAAGCTCGTTGACCGTATCCAGGGCGACGTTGCTACATATCAGAAATCCGCTCCAGGCCAACCCGTGCCGATCGATCTGGTAACAGCATCCGGGTCGGGCCTCGACCCCGATATCACGCCCGCTGCGGCTCTCTACCAGGTTCATCGCGTGGCCGAGGCTCGGCACATGGCCGACGACGCCGTGCGCCAGTTGGTCCTCATGCACGTCGAGGGCAGGCAGTTTGGCGTGCTCGGCGAGCCGCGTGTCAACGTGCTGGAGCTGAACCTCGCGCTCGACGACACTGCCGGCAAATAGCGCCCATCAAGCTTTGCCGCGCAGAAGCTTGCTTAGCGCGGCAGCCGCAGAGCGCAATTCTTCATCGCGCGTCAGGCAATCGGGACACAGCCGCAGCCATTCCCCGCGCGCATCGCACACAATGCCTTCGGTTGCGAGCAGAGCCGGCAGTTGGATCGCGCAGGCCAGCCGTATCGCCAGGAACGCCCCATGACTGGCGTCTCCCCCGACAACCGAATCGACCCCGGCATTCGCAAGATATTCGCGCAGAGACGAGAGCTGATAGAGGCTGTATGCGCGCAGTCGCTCAACACCCATCGCTCGCGTGAACAGCTGCCCGCTGCGCGCCTGGTACCAGGTGAGCACCGGCGGCGTTGATTCGAGAAACGCATCTCCGCCCGGCTTGAGAACCGGAGTCTCCGGCCGCTGATATGCAAACTCATCCGAGTTTGCGAACCATCCCGTATCGAGCGGGCGCAGGCCGCTCTCAAGCGCCGCCGGAGCAATGTAGAGAAAGCAGGCTCCGGGGCCGCCGCGAAGATATTTGTAACTGCCGCCGATCATAAAATCGCAGCGCATCTCGGCAACATCGACAGGGATCACACCGATAGCGTGGTAAGCATCGACCAGCAGCCGCGCGCCATGCTGATGGCAGGCATCGGCGAGTACGTCCAGACCCTCGACGATCTGCCCGGACATGAACATCACCTGCGACACCACCACCAGGTCCGCGCCCTGCCCGACCGCCGCAATCAGCGGCTCAACGCTGAACTCGCTCTCCTCGTCTGCTTCAATCCAGCGCATCTCCACGCGGCCGAGAGCCGCATACTGCTTGAGGATCACATCGACCGAGTCGAATTCCCCGCGCGTGCTCACCACTCGCGGCTTGCCGGGCAACGCGTTCAGCACCGTGCGCAGACCCAGCCCCGCAGCCGTTCTGGGAACAACACAGTCCGCGCGTGGAGCATGGATCAGCGTGGCGATTCGCGCCCGAAAGGCTTCACGCTCCTCCAGCCATGCATCCCATGCGTGGCCGAGCCTGTTGTACCAGAGTGCAGTCGCCTCGGCCACATCTTCGGCCATCGCATCGAGAGGCCGCCCGAGAGAATGGTTGGCAAGATAAATGCGCCCCGTCGAAAGTACGCGGGAAAAGAGCGGCGCGATATGCCTCTCAATCGCCGTCTCTTGCAGCGCGCCCGGCCCGAGTGCGGCAACCGCCTGCTCGATATCCGAATTCATTTCTGTACGAGTCCTGTGCGTACAGCCAACAGCTCGGGGAAAAACGTCAGCTCAAGAGCCTGCCGGAGAAATCCCACCCCCGAGGACCCACCCGTTCCCTGCCGAAAGCCGATGATTCTTTCCACCGTCTTCATGTGGCGAAAGCGCCAGAGCTGGAAATACTCCTCGACATCGACCAACTTTTCGCACATCTCGTAGGCGTCCCAGTACTCGCGCGGGCGTTCGTAGATGCCGCGAAAAACCTGGACCAGCGCCTCGCTCTTCCGGTGCGGCTCGCTCCAGTCCCGCTCGACGCACTCTCGAGGAACAGCCAGCCCCCGCCGCGAAAGGTGCAGCAGGAATTCGTCATAGAGGCTGGGCGCTTCGAGGGCCGCCTGCAAATCCGCGTGAACAGCCGGATCGTGCTCGAAGACGCGCAGCGCGTCGCGGTTCTTATTGCCCAGCAGGAACTCCAGCTTGCGATACTGCCAGGACTGGAACCCGGAGGCGTGACCGAGTACTCCGCGAAACTCCATATATTCCGACGGCGTGAGCGTCTCAAGCACCGCCCACTGATCGAAGAGCTGCATCTGGATCAGCTTAGCCCGCGCGAGAATCTTGAAGCATGGATCGAGCTGGTCATGCTGCACGAAGCGGATAGCCGCCAACAGCTCATGGATAAGCTGCTTGATCCACAGCTCCGAGACCTGGTGCTGAATGATAAACAGCATCTCGTCGTGATGCGGAGGGGAGGATAACGGGCGCTGCTGATCGAGCAGCGCCGGCAGGCACAGATAGCTCGAGTAGCTAAGCCGGCCCGCGAAATCGGTCACAATCCCCGGTTCGAGCGCTCTCTGGTTTTCGTTCATCTCTTTCCTTCGCTTTGTTGAACTGAAGCGGGATTGGCCCCGCGAATACGCAAGCGGGTTGAACCGCTCCGAGGCCTGACAGCTAACGGCCGGCCTCGCAAATCTATCAGTAGATCGTTGGCATCGTCATTGGGACGTAGTTATCGATGCGCGTTCCAGGCGGCACTACGTTCACCGTTATGCCCATGGCGTCAGTTGCGGTCGCGTTGAAGGTGAGATACTGCGGCAGTTCCTGCTCCCATTCGAGAATCTCGTTCTGGTCCTTGGTTCCGGTTCCTTTGTTTGCCTTGAACCACTTCGCATATGTGGGGTTCAGCTTCATTGGATCGCCGCAGATGATGGCGTAAGTGACAACGACGCCGAGGCTGACCAGCTCTTTAACGAATTTTTCGATCTTGGTGGACATCTGTGTATTCGCCGTAGCCCAGAATGGAACCACGTTCAGCTCGTTGTCTCCGGGACCGTTGAGATTGTGGTTCAGCAAATGGGCGAGCACATAGTGCGGCTTTCTTCCAAGTTTACCGGTCGCGCTTTCGTAACAGCGCTTTTTCACCACTCGCCAGCACTCGGCCTTGCCGGCAATAATGTTCTGATCGGGCTGGGAGCCGAAGGTGACTCCCAGGGATGCGTCAGGGATGAGGCTGACAGGAGATGGATTGAGTCCGCCCCCCATATCTGTGTAAGGACTCTTTAGAAGATGCACGTCGGAGGCATCCAGAAAATTTTCGCTGACGATGACTGCGCGCAGACGCTGAATGATTTTTTGCCAGGGATCCTTTTCCGCAATCCCGAAGTTCTTGCATAAATGCGCATGGGCATAGCAGACAAAGATCTTCTCCGGGCCGAATCCAGTGTCAAAATCTTTGGTTCCAAAGGAGATGGTCGGCGAATAACTGTCCTCGTATCCGGCAAAGAGCTTAATGTTTTTTACAGTGCCCTTGCAGTCCTTTTCGAGCAGCGTGACCAGGCACTTCCATAAGGGCACGGTCTCAGTCGTCATGAGCGGAAATGTGCCCTTGGAGAGATACTTTGAAAGATCCTGTTGGATGAGGGGAGTGCACATGCGCGGGAATGGTAGCACATGGAGCCGCTGAAGAACATGATGCGCGGGTCTTCTATTAACTGGGATTGATAAGCAGGATTCGAAACGGGCACGGTAGTTGCGGCTTTTGCGAAGTGATAGGATCAGACTCCGGAGAACTCCATGCCGATCGTACCGACCATGCTGGTTTTGAAGATTACGCGGGGCCCCGACGTGATTGCGTCTCAGGAAATTACCTTCGACGACGGAACGCTGGAGCCGGCGCCTCTTGTCGGTGATCAGATCATCGTCTCCGATGGACAGCAGACATTGCGCGGCACGGTGGCGGCGCGGGATTTTGACTACACGCAGTTCGTCGCGGGCAACGAGGGTTCGGCGACGTTTGTGATCACGATCTGGGCAGACGAGGTTGTTGAGGCCAATTGATCGCAGTGCATTGGCCGGGAAACCGCTGCGCCTGCCAGCGACGACCACTGGAGCGTGTCGGGTTCGGCTGACTGGATTAATGGTAGCGCCATCGGGGATCGAACCCGAACTCTCCGCCTTGAGAGGGCGGCGTGTTAACCAATTACACCATGGCGCCGGATGGGGTTGGCGAGGATTGGGATATCCGCCAATTTTTCTAATATATCAGAATGAGCGCTCTTCTATAGCAGCCACCGCCGCAGGCTTCCGCTGAGCTTCTTCCGGGCATATTGAGACGAGAGTAGGCACGGCTCACTTCCCTTCCGCGGAACGGTACACTTGATCTGATTATTGGGTTCCGATGGGCACATTATTTTTGCTTGAGATATCTTCCGGCTTCACGGCACGACGCTGGCCTGTGCTCGTGATAGCAATAATGTTTCTATGTCGGACAACAGCGGCGCTGCCAACGTCTGACGCGGCACTCTATCGCAACCCCGTACTCTATGCGGACTACTCCGACCCGGATGTGGTTCGCGACGGCAAGGATTATTACCTGATCGCTTCGAGCTTTCATTTTGTGCCCGGTATTCCGATCCTGCATTCGCGCGATCTCGTGCACTGGGAGATCGCGGGACATGTGCTACCCCGACTTACTTTCGATCCGCGTTATGACATGACGGGCGGAATGCGCTACGCAGGCGGAGTATGGGCGCCGGCCGTTCGCTTTCACGATGGGCTCTTCTATCTCTACTTCCCTACGCCGGATGAGGGCATTTTTGTGAGCACCGCGCCAAAGATGACAGGGCCGTGGAGCGCGCCTGTTGCGGTGATCGCCGGGCCGGGATGGGAAGATCCCTGTCCTTTCTGGGACGATGACGGTAACGCCTATCTTGTACATTCGAAGCTGCACGCAGGGCCGCTGATTCTGCACCGCATGGCACCCGACGGAAAGTCGGTGCTCGACGCGGGGAAGATCATCGTACAGGATCCCGTGCATCTGCCGACGCTGGAGGGGCCGAAGTTTTACAAGCGAAACGGCTGGTACTACATTTTTGCGCCGATGGGTGGAGTGGGCCAGGGATCGCAGGCGGTTCTGCGCTCGCGGAATATATACGGTCCGTACGACTACCGAATCGTGCTGGCTCAGGGAAATACAAACGTGAATGGGCCGCACCAGGGAGGCTATGTCGAGACTCCCGATGGACGTGGGTGGTTTGTGCATTTCAGCTTGCGCGGCGCGCACGGGCGCATCGTGTATCTGGAGCCGGTTCGCTGGGAAGACGACTGGCCGGTGATGGGCGAGGCTCCGCCCGGCGCAACGACGGGCCAGCCGGTAGCGGAGGGCGAGATGCCTGTTGTCGTGCCGGGCGCGGCGAAGATGAAGCCGCAGACCTCGGAAGAGTTCAATGAACCGACGCTGCCCGCTATGTGGGAGTGGAATCACAATCCCGATGACAGCAAGTGGTCGCTGACCGAACGCAGAGGATATCTGCGGCTGCACACGATGCCGGCTGCCGATCTGAGGCGCGCGCGAGACACGCTGACGGAGAGCATGCAGGACGAGTCGCTCGAATTTACTGTGCGGGTCGATCTGGAGCACATGCGGAATGGGGACCGGGCCGGCGTAAGCATCTTCGACAAGAGCCTGAGCTATATCGGAGTGGCGCAGGCACAGGGCCGGCGGGCGCTGGTCTTTTCCGTGAAGAATGCGGATACGGCAGGGCCGCCGGTAAACGCGAAGAGCATTCAACTGCGAGCGCGCGTCATCGGCGACACGGCTACCTACTTCTACAGCCTCGACAATGGGCAATCCTTCCAACCCCTGGGAGATCCGGTGAAGCTGGTCTTCAGTTGGTGGAAGGGCGCGCGCCCGGCCATTTTCGCCTTCAATACCGAGGATCACGCGAGCGGCATGGGCTATGTGGATATTGACTGGGCGCACTATCGCGCATTGTCTTCGCCGGAAGCTGAAGGTGCGAAGTGAACCGGCGCGATCTGCTGAAGTATGGAGCGATAAGCGCGGCTGTGATGGCCGTTGGTTCGCCCGATGGATCTGCCGAAGAAAATGCCAACGCCACGCCTCCGTTTTTCTCAACGGCGAATGTGCGCTGGCAACAAGCCTATGATCGTGCTCTCAATGTTCTCGCGAACAATGTGCAGGTGCTCCCGCGTTTTCCGGATCCGGTGCTGATCGAGGGCTCGAGTTATGCGGGCATCTGGCAGGAGTGCGGACCGCATGAGTCTCTTGTCTACCGCCATTTCCGGCCGGATGTAGCGCGTAACGGGCACCTGACCTTCTTTGCGCTGCAGCGGCCGGACGGCCAGCTTCCCGCGAACAACAAGCGCAGCGAAACGGGATTCGGACAGATACAGATGGTTGTTCCCATTGCCGCTACGGCATGGGAGCTGGCGCAGGCGACGGGTGATTCCGAACTGCTGGACAAGGCCTATGACAGCTGCGCGCGATGGGATGCCTGGCTGATGCAGTATCGCAACACACGCGGTACGGGACTGATTGAGGGCTTCTGCACCTACGACACGGGCATGGATAATAGCCCGCGCTGGGCGGGCTTCGCGCCGCAGTGTCCGGGAAAGGATGCGCGGCGCTGCCCCGACAACCCTGCACTTCCGCGGCTCTGTCCGGATCTCTCCGCTACCGTGTATGGCGCCCGCATCGCACTCGCATCAATGGCCACGGACCTGGGCCAAAACAATGAAGCTGCACAGTGGCATGAGCGCGCAGAGACGCTGCGCGGCCTGATCCTGCAGCGGCTCTATGACAGCGAGGATGCGGCCTTCTATGACGTCGACGCGCAGGGCCATTTCGTCAAGGTGCGCTCGGATATCCTGTCGCGGATATGCGGCGAGCACGTTGTGGATAGGGCGACATTCGCGGAGATGTGGGAGCGGCAACTAGGCAATCCTCATGCGTTCTGGGCGCTTTTTCCCCTGCCATCGATTGCGCTGGATGATCCGGCGTTTGTGCGGCCCATCCCGCGCAACTCATGGGGCGGAGCCTCGCAGGCTCTCACGGCGCTGCGCGCAGGGCGATGGATGGATTTCTACGGGCGATCGGCGGAGTTTGCGCACATGCAGCAGCAATGGTGCGAGGCGCTGCAGCGCGATATGACTTTTCGCCAGCAGCTGAATCCGCTGACGGGGAAGTTTACGCAGGCCGATGAGCCGGATTATTCTCCAGCCGCTCTCGTCATGTACGACTACACCTGGCGGCTTGCGGGCTTGCGCGAGGAGGGCGATGAGCTGCACTGGAATGTGCGACCCGGCTGTGCGACCTCAATGAGCGCTATTTTCCGCCTCACGCTGAGCAATGGCAAAAGCGCGGAGATGCACTATACGGAGAAGGGCGCGGAGATCGCGCTGGGCGGCCGCAAACTTGGCCAGGTGACGGGAGTAGTCCGAGTCGTTACGGACAAAACAGGCCGGCCCCTCTATGCGCTGGGAATCGATCTGGCGACGGAGCCGGTGGAAGTACGGCTGAAAACGGCGCACCGGCGCTTCACTCTGCCCGCGAATGCGCGAGAGAATCTCGCCTGAGCGCAAATCGGTTATAGCTGCAGCGAACTAACAGCGCGCTCCTTGCGGTCAGGGAGGTCGCGGCTGCCGAAAGTGCGGAATTCGCGGACATTCTGTAAGGCGAAGGCCGTCGAAGAAGACCGGGCGCGCAGCCGGAAAACGTCAAGGCCGTCGACGTCCTCGGCCCAGATGGCGGGGCGAGCATCGGGCGCTTCCGTGGCGATCTCCACGTTGCTGAGCTCGATGTTGCGCGCGTGGCGGAAGAAGAAACCAGTCGCCGGCAGGATCCCGAACATGTCGGCCTCAGGATAGGCATTCACCTTCTCAGGAGGCTTGAGCGCCGCCCATTCCGCTGTACCGCCGCCCGCCTGCTGCAGATAGAGATTGTCGAACTTGATGTCTTCGACAAGGTGGCCGGGAATTCCCGCGACGATAGACGGATACTGCGCCACCGCGCCGGAGCTGACGATGTTGGAAAACAGCACGCGTCGGAGAACGCCGGGAACGATGCCCTTCGGCCCGCGCAGGCGTGCTCCCAGGCGCAGGAAAAACGGCGAATGCACCACTCCGCGCATAGCCAAATTGCTTACGGTCACGTCCTCGATGTCCGCTCCATCCACTGTTTCGAGCGCAAGGCCGCGGCAGCCATCGAAGATGCAATTGGTGATGGTGATGTTCTTGAAGCCGCCGTTCGACTCCGTGCCACACTTGATTCTTCCGAGCGCTTTGCGCTGCTGTGAATAGGTAACCCGGCTGAACTTGGCGTTCAGCAGGCTTCCGAAGTCGTATTGCCCGGTGACGTAGCAGTTCGAGATCGTGACATTCTCGGTGGCTCGGGCATAGCCGAGAGCGAAGGAGCTCTTGGGGCAGATCGCGTCGTCCCACGGTGAGTTCACCACGCAATTGGCTATGCGCACGTTGCGGCAGCAGTCAATATCGATGCCGTCACGATTCGTGTCGATGGTAAGGCCGTCGATAAGCACATTGTCGACGCCGGTCAGCAGCACAGCAAAGTGGCCGCACATCAGCATGGAGAGATCGCGGAGCTGAACATTGCGGCAATTCTTGAGCGCAATGGCCTTGTTCCCTACTCCCGGGCTTTCCGCGTGAGGAAGCTCACTGGCTTCGCCACGGCTGAGCCCTTTTCCCCAGATCAGTCCGGGACCGCAGATCGTAATGTTCTCCAGGCCCTCGCCATAAATCAGGCTGTTGGGCCAGTGGTTGTGGCCGAAATCCTGATAGGCTTCCCACGCCTGCGGTGGCCCTGCCGGATCGTATCCACCCAACGTTGTGCCATCCGGCGGCACATCGGCCGCGATGATCGTCGCACCGGCATCCAGATAAAGCGTCACATGGCTTTTCAGATGAATGGTGTAGCAGGCATAGGCGCCGGCCGGAAAGCGAACAGTGCCGCCACCGCCGCTCGATGCGGCCGCGATTGCCTGGTCGACCGCCTGCGTATCGATGGTCTTGCCGTCACCTGTTGCGCCGAAGTCGCGCACGTCAAAGATGCCCACCGGCCCTGCGCCGCGCTGTGGAGGAGCGGGAGTAGCAGCCTGGGCCTGTGCGGGATTGGGAAGAAGCGCCGTGAGCGCTCCAGTGGCGCCCCTGCGAAGAAAGTCTCTGCGAATCATGCGTGCATTAACACCATAGTCGTTGGAGGTTAGCTTGGCGTAGCGATTCGCCTCGTGTGTCGTTCAAATGCATGTTGTTCAAAATGCATGTCGTTCAATGCACCTCGTTCAAAATGCAGTTCAATGAAATGCGGCCCGCCCTATCGTACCAGAAAGACTCGCCCATGCTATCTCCAGACCGCTCGCCAATTATTTGCAGACCGTTTTGTAAACCGTTTTGCTGACCGTGGCTTTACGCTGGGGCAATCTTTCCCGCAAAATTGCGGTGAAATCGCAAGGCGGGCGCACCGGCCTTCGCTATACCGAACTGCGCTACACAATGCAGTAAAAAGTACGGCGAGTGATCGAAGCCGGGCGGCTTCTATCGCGTGGGAGGCAATCGGATCCGGCGCACCGCATCATCGACTGGCGCCCGGTATTGGAGCGCCGGCTTGAAACTACTTCCTTGCTGAAACCTGTTAAAAATTCAGCTTCAGCGAAAGCTGCGCGATGCGCGGATTATTCGTTATCGTGCTGTTCTGCGGAGTCGTGCTGGTAATCCGGCCAAACGTCCCGTTGGTTGTCGTGTTCGGATCGCCAAAATTCGTATGGTTGAGCAGGTTGAAATACTCGGCGCGGAACTGCAGTCCGACTCTCTCATTAAATGCGAATCTGCGCGCAAGGCTCGCGTCCCAGTCGGCGTATTGAGGCCCGACGAAAAAACCCTTTACCACCGTCCCGTATGTTCCCACTGGGTTGTTTGTAAAGCTGGCAGGATTCAGATACGACTTGCAGTGGGTTGCAGGGGCGCATGCATTGCCGCCATAGGCATAGCCAACCTGTACGCCACGGTCGCGCTGCTGGCCGGAGCCGGAATTGTTAGCAGCGCTCGATATGATCGTCAGCGGATCGCCGCTATAGAACGCGACGATACCGGTCGTCTCCCAGTCTTTCGATATATAACGAAGGACCGCGGCTCCGTCTTTCAATCCGGGAATTGCGTAAACGTAGGACGCGGAAATCACGTTTCTGTGATCGAAGTCCGATGGACCATAATCCAGGCGCTTGAAGTTGGGGATATAGGTCGGATAGACATAGGAGTTGCCTGCCCCGATCGACGTGGCCGCCTGGTTGTACGGCAGGTCATCGATCGCCTTCGACCAGGTGTAGTTAAAGAGCAGGCTAAGGCCATAGCGCACGCGCTGTTCTACTGAGAACTGCAGGGAGTTATAGCTGGCGTTGGCTCCCGTGTTGAATGCTGTCAGAGGCTGGGTATAACAGCTATTGTTGGCCGAGCAGCCCGGCTGGTTATACACGCGAGGGCCGACAATTCCATTGTTGATTACAAATGGGTTGAGCTCCATATTCACCCATAGGTGGCTGCTGTGTAAGCCCACATAGGCAAGCCGTGCGGAAAGACTTGGAGCCAGTTGCTGCTCCAGAGCAAGATTCCACGCATATGACAACGGATCCTGAAAGCCGCGAACCTCGTCAAAGGTGAGAAATGCCTGCGGCGGAATCGGCGAAGTTGGCGGAGGCGGCTGCGGAGCCGGAAAAGGATTCGCAATCCCATAGCTTCCGTAAGGATCTACGAAACTGATCGCTGCGCCACCTGCGTTCGTCACGTCAACATTCGTGATGAACGGGGAGCTATTGGTGTAGATATCGAACACCGCGGCGTTCAGACGGGTGTCGTAGAACATCCCGCCGCCGCCGCGCAGGCTGGTTTTGCCGGTACCAAAGATGTCCCAGGCAAAGCCGATTCTCGGCATGAAATGGTCGTAGGCGGAGTTGACTCCCCACGGATTGAACCCCGGATCGCCGGCGAAGAGGAGTCCGGCAGGCGCAAGTGGATAGACCGTGGAATGCGTGCCCGACGCCCAGAGCGACGGTTCGCGGTGATTGCCGCCGCTTCTGCCCGCACCCGAAGCCTGCTCGCCACTCCGTAGAGCAACGACTGATGTCCATTCCAGAGAGCCGCCTGGTATCCGCTCCAGGCGGTGGCGATGGCTACGATAGCGAGTACAACCGCCTCTACGATCTCCAGTACTTCATGCCCGGCCTGCGATGAGTGCGGCTTGCTGAGATGATGGGCAACGTCGATATTATGGTCGCCGGCTGTCATTTACAGACGCCTCATCGATGCAGCATCCCACGTTTCTTCAGGCGGGATCATGTTTCAGCCTTCTTACATCGCTTGAGACTCTCTCGATCACGGTAAACAGAAAGGCTGTGCTCAGTCCGAACAGAAGCCATCCGTTGAGAGCTTCGATCGCGCCCAGAAGATGCCAGTGCTCAGCCAGGTGAAGATCGATGTGCCCATAACTCGTCATCGCGTTCAGCGAGTAAAGCATCGCCGACCTGTTATCCGGCAACGCGCCGAGATACCGATAAGCCATCGCCCATATAAACGCCTCGATTCCATGCAAAGCGGTGGCTAACAACGTGGTGAGACCCACAACAACAACGAACACGGTCACGGGGTGACGCCTGATAGTCCGGCTCGATGCATTCAGTGTCTCCCGGCTTATCAGGGCGAAGCCCACGACATGAATCGTCACGGTGAATACTATCAGCGGGATCCCCCATCCCCAGTCGTTACTCCAGTTCCACGGCAGGTTGGTCAGGGGAGCCGAGAGAAAGCCCCCCATTCCTGCCGGAAAGAAAGTCACTCAACCACCGTCCAGCTTTTGTCCGGATTGAACTCCGTCATCGCCGACGCAACCTGGTCCGTATCCTTACCCAGATCTTTCTGTAGCAACTGCCCGTTCTGATTGATGAGGAACGTCATCACTCCAGATTCGCGATACTGCGCCGGATAGGCCAGCACCGCAAACCCGCCCGTCATTTTTCCATTCACGACGTAATCCTTCGCGCCGCCTTTCGCGTCTGCTCCCTGCTTGCCCAATAAAGCAAAGTAATAGCCATAAAACGGCTGATGCTGATTCGGCTGAACCTTGAGTCCCTGGGCGGTGGCAAATGCGATGAGCGGCCCCAGCGGGCTTCTCGGCTGCCCGTTCACTTCCGGCCAGTACAGGCCATTTTGCTTGCCTTCATCGCTGATGAATCTCTGCGCGTACTGCTTCGTACCGTCGTGTGGTTGCGACATGTATTGTTGTTGCGCATCGGCAATCTCCCAGCAGATATCCATCGCGGCCAATTCGTCTCTGCCGATCTTCCGCGCCTGTATCTCCTGCTTACCCGCTTGCACGTCGAAGGCCCACTGGCCCGAGGCGCTTTGCTTGAGCGGCAGAGGGAAGGTCTTATTATCACTGCCCGTGATCAGTACCTCACTTCCATTCGGAAGCTTGCGCCAGCGGTGCATCACGTCGTAGTCTGACGCGAAACCCGCCATATCTGCCTTGTCCCGTGCGGCATCGCCCGCGCTCATGACCTCTTTCGATCCCGGCCCAAGTACCGCCTCCACAGCCTCGCCATTGCCCGACTTCGTCGCCGCTGCCAGGGCATTCCCCGCTTCATCTGGACTTGCGAATGTATCTTGTGCCGCCTGCGGCTTTTCCTGTTGCCTATTGCACGATGCCGCCACCACCGTGAGGGAAAGCAGCACCATAAATAGCTTTCGTCGCGATATCACTGTTTCACGCAGAGACATTGCCTCCTCCGTTCTCTCTCGCATTACCTATTCCTTAACGCAGCGCCACAGAGCTACCTTCGGAACCCGCCGCCACCTCGAAAGCCTCCGCCACCGCCGCCGCCAAATCGGCCACCGCCCCAGCCGCCGCCACCACCCATGCTGCCCCAGCCGCGCGAGCTGGAGGACCGGTCTCCCCAGCCGCCGCCACCGAAACCTCCGCTGGAGTGGTTGCCGTATCCGCTGAACGCGCTCGAGTGATCATCCCCGTTTCCAGATCCCCAGCCCTTCGCAGCGTCAGAATTTGACCAGCCCGACTTATCCCACGAGTTAGATGCGCCTGCATCGTGATTCACATTGACCGTGTTACCGCTGATGTTTGTGTTATGAGATATGTTGCTGCGGTTGTAGTTATTATTTCCGTAGTGCTGGTTACCGGTGTTGTAGTTCGGATGATAGCCGTAGCGATTGTTATAGCCGCCGTAGTAGCCGCCATGCCACGCTGCGTTCCCGTAGTAGGCGCCGCCGTGATAGTAAACGCCGCCGCCGTACCAATGGCAGCTCCAGCTGCTCCATCCCCATCCGCAGCAGCCGCCGCCGCTCATCATCGCACCGACAGCTATCCCCGCCCCGAAAGAAAGCAGCCCCGTAGCCACCAGGTCACCTGTCGTGTATCCCGGAGCGGTATAAGGAGTTCCGTAGACGACAGTCGGGTTATAGCTCGGGATGTACACCACTTGCGGATTCGCAGGCTGAATTACGATCACCTGCGACCCGTTCTGCGTTTGGGTGCTCACCGTCTGCTGCGGCGTCGTCTTCAGACTGCCGGCACTCTGAGCCTGTTTGCGTAGCTCCTGCACAGCAGCCATCACTTCCGACGCCTGATTGTGGTAGGCGTCCCCAAGTTGCGAAGTCCAGGAGATATTCTTCGCCATGTTATCCAGCACCGTCGGAAACTGCGTCAGGGCCTTCACGCTTGGGTCCCACGACTGCTTATCGACTGCCTGCATCAGCGCATTGCCGGTGAGATTTTTGTTCTGTCCTAGCCAGTAATCCGCCACCGCGATTTGATCCGGAAACGTCGCCGCGCTCAGAATTTGCGCGACCAGCGCGTCGGGATAAAGGGCGATCGGCGAGACAAGAGAATCCAGCTCCTGCGTCGTAAGCGGAGCGCCTTGCCCCGTGTAGGACGATAACTGGCCCGGCGAAGTGCCGGCGTTCGCTGGAATTTCAGGCTGCGCAGTCTGTGACCACGCACCGTCCGCGGGTATCGTGGCAAAGACCAGAGCGCAACTCAACGCACATACAAGCGCCTTCTTCAGCGCGGTTGATACTGTCTCCATACAGTCCTCCACTTGCGCCCCCTGGGAACGGTCAGCACGAGAATGATGATCGCTCTCAGGATGTGCAATATCATCAATGAATCACCCGAATTCCCTTGCCGGCGCTTTCATCCAGGAAACGCCCACACCTTATCCGATAGAATTGCCCCGCTTCTACTGGCACTAGTGACAGTCCCCCAGCAAGCTCCCTCCGAGACAGCCTAGAACGATGTCTGCAGTCCTACGATTGCCCCGCTCTGCGTCAGCCTCAGACCAATGCGATTCGCGCTGCCACGCGCCTCCGCAAGCATCAAGCAGCCAGTTCCCCCAACGCTGGGAATACCCAACCTCCGGTTTGAAACCCCATCGGTTGATGCCCCAGTTGATGAGCATCTGCGAAGAATATTGGCCCCGAAGGCGCGACCACTTTCAGGCTCGCGCCAAGAAGCACTTTTGCTTCCACTTCACGAAGTCCCGCAATGTCATCGCCGGTCCTCCGATGAGATTCACGGAGAAGCGAGTGACAAGATCTTGCAACCCCGAACGATATACCGATGCGTGTAGTTCCCCTGCCTCTCCCTGAAAGTTTCCGACCCGTAAGACAGGGCAGCCGTTATGTTGGCCGAATGTCCAGCCAGAGCGAAGGAATGTAATAGCTGAAGCTCGGAACGCTGAATATCCGTGTCGCGGTCACGCCTGTGATTGGGATGGCTCCGTTAAAATCGACCCCTCCGTTGGCATAAGCCCATGTCAGGTTGACGGCATTGGAATGCACGGGCGTGATGACGTACTCGCGGCGACAGATCCTGCGCCCACGCGCGCCCTGCTAGCCACACTACCAACCCGCACACGAACAGTTTGAATCTCAGCCGCACCGAAGGGACCTGTCATGTGAAGAGTAAATGCAGACCGCCTCCAGGCCCAACGGTTTGTCCCGCGCAGCTATGCTCGTGCGGTCTATTTGAAATTGAACACTGCTCCGAGGCCGTTTGTCATCGCTTAGTGCAAGCCACATGATGTCGACTGGCAGCACTACATGCCCCTTTTGCGCCTGCAGCGTCCCCATCGGCCCGATGTCGAGATGCGAGAGCAGGTCGCCCGGTGAAGCCCTTACGCCGGCGTTATGCCCCAGCGCCCCAACATAGCCATGCATCCCCGCAAACCAGAGATACGGCGCAAACGAGAGGTGCAATTGATCGTCAGCCGGCGCGCTCGGTCAGCAGGAGCCGGCGCGCTCGGATCGGCGTGAGCGGGCGCATTGCTCAAAGCCGTGGCCTTATGCGCCGCCGAACACATCCCCGCTCCGAGAGTGTGCCTGCTGCCCGCGGCCGACGCAATCTCCTGACCGGACACCGCCTCCTGTGCCAGGCATGGGCGGCTCTCGAGCGCGATCAGACTGAGCCCAATCAGAGTAAGAGTTCCGAATGCGAGTTTTCTGCTTCTATCGTGCGATTTTCGACTGGTTTATCCGGCGCTGTAATCACGCGATATCCGCTCTCTATCGCCAGTGGCCTTGATTTCGCATCGTGCCAGATCGAACACGGTCATGCTCTTTAGCTTCACCAGGCCCTTCACTGCGCTACACTAACTATCCAACCGGCACAAGAGAATCGGGCAGTCCAGGTCTACAGCTCGCCTGCAGGTACTAGCTTGTAAAAACAGCCCCTTCCTGGCCGACTCGATCGATGTTCGGGGTCGGATGCCCGAGGTTAGCGCTACTACCATAAACTCCGAAATCGTTCCACCCTGTGTCATCGGTCATCAACATGACGATGTTAGGTCGTTGCGAGTCTCCCGCTTGCCCCGATGCGCCCGGTACAGTCGGTCCAGCACATGCGATGCCACTGCCTGCCATCAAAACAGTCGAGACGGAGAGCACAGCCATCGCGAGTTTGCACATCATCGATTCACGATTCATATTTCTGCTCCTTTTTGGCGCTTGCATCGATGTCTTGGCGCTGACCGAAAGCCACGCTGACCTCCGCAGCTTTTTTCCGGCGATTGTCATTTCAATCCGACAGAGCAACGATGAAAACTGTCACTTAGGACAGTCGCAAGATCTTTTGTCCCTTTGGCGTTGAGTCACACACGTCATCTTTCAGTCATACGAAAGAGAACTGTTGCCAGGTGCCGGGATTAAGAGAGAGTTTAAACAGCCTGTGCTTCACTTCTTCGCTGGCTGCTCTGCTTGCATCTCTTTCAGCTTTTCTTCCATCAGCAGCATCTTTTCTTTCTGAGAAAACTTGGGAAATAGGAAAGCGATCTGCAATCGCATACCCCATGGCGAGCCTCCCGAGGGATTACGGCATTGCCAGAAACCTGTGCGGTAATGTTTACCGGTTGGAATCCCAGCTTCATGATTCTTCCCATACCTGTCATCTGGGACAGTTAAAACGAACTCCCTTTTATCGATCCATTCACACGCTCTGATTACGCTGTCCCAAGTGACAGTTGTTCCCATCACTGCTGGGTGCGATGGTCTTTATTGCGAACTCTTTGGGGAAATCGTGTGCTAGAGTCGCTGGAAAGCAGATGTAGAGACTTCAATCTGTATTTCGACTTCTTCTCAACGACACCTGGCCTATGCGGAGGCCACTGTGCATTTTGTTAAAGCCCAAAGAAAATGCTCGGCTTTGATTTTGTTCCTGTGCTGCCCGTGTGTTGGAGGAGAACTCCGCTGCTACGGGCAGCAAGCACATGACATTCCCGGGCAAGTTGGCTCAGCCGCGGCGGCAACTCCACAGCCTTCGAAGGATTCCTCTCAAACCGCCCCCTCGAATCCGCCAACCGATACCGCTGACACTAAAGATGAGAAGAAGCACAAGCTGGACTTCGGGGATCCTAACGGATCGATCGTCGCCGCACCCCTGCCCATCGTGAGCCCCGCGCTCGGGGCTGGTATCATCCCCGTTCTCGGCTACATCACCCCGATACCCGCGAAGGACAAGAAAATCGAACCGTCGGTTTTCGGTGCCGCTGGCCTGATTACAGACAACGGCAGTCGTGGATGGGGATTAGGTACGGATCTCTATATCGATAAAGCCCGCTATGAAGTCGAAAGCGTCTATGCTAAGGGCAATATTGACTACAACCTTTACGGCGTCGGCTTCGCAAATGGAGACGCCGGACTGAAATTGCCTCTGGAGCAGGCAGGGCACTTCCTCCTCTTCAAAGCACTGCGCCGTGTCGGTTGGGATTTTTATGGTGGCCTGCGCTTCATCGACGGCAGCTCGTTTATCACCCTCAAGCCAACCTCGGAGAAGACTCCTCCGATCCCGCCCGATGTGGGCTTGCACACCGATCTGCGTGCACTGGGCATGGAAATATGGCGTGACACCCGGCCCAACCGCTTCTATCCAGTCAAAGGCAGCTTGATCGACTTTACCGGGGATTTCTTTGCGAACAACCTTGGCAGCAAGTATTCGTTTCAGTCTTACAAGTTCACCTTCAACAAATATTGGAGCCTCAACGATAAGCAGGTGCTCGCTTATAACTTCTACTGGTGCGGGACAGGCGGATCGCCGCCCTTCTATGGCAACTGCATCTATGGCACGAACAATGAGCTTCGCGGCTACACTGCGGGCCGATATCTTGACCGCTATATGTTCGCCACACAGCTCGAGTATCGGCTGGTCCTGCCCTGGCGTTTCGGACTCGTCGGCTTCGGCGGCGTCGGCTCAGTGACTCCCGGCGGAAATCAGCTGCGGGTCAACCAGTTCCTCCCTTCCGGAGGAACTGGCATCCGCTATCTGCTGAGCAAGAAGTACCACGTCAATCTGCGCACAGACTTCGCCTGGGGCAAGGACAATTTCACCTGGGGCGTAGGTGTAGGCGAAGCGTTCTGACTGTCACATGAAAGCGCGAGGCAACCAGTGAAGGCGATTACTGTCGAACCGATGACCTCTGAAAGTGCCCGGCTTGAGGAAGTTCCAGAACCCAACGAGCGCGAAGGCTCTGTGCTTGTTGAGGCCATCGCTGTTGGGGTGTGCGGCACAGACGTTGAAATCGTGGAAGGAAAGTATGGCTGGGCGCCTCCTGGACAGAAGAGATTGGTTCTGGGTCACGAATCTCTTGGCCGTGTCGTCGATGCCGGACCGAGCGGCGCGCTTAAGAAAGGAGACCTGGTAGTTGGCATTGTGCGCCGTCCCGATCCTGTCCCATGCCCCAACTGCGCTGTCGGTGAATGGGACATGTGCCGCAACGGCCAGTACACAGAACGCGGCATTAAAGAGCACAACGGCTTCATGTCCGAACGCTGGCGGATCGAGCCCGAATACGCCATGAAAATTGACCGCTCTCTTGGTCTGCTTGGAGTTTTACTCGAGCCAACCACAGTGGTGGCAAAAGCCTGGGAGCAGGTCGTCGCAATCGGGCACCGCGCCTTTTGGGAGCCGCGAACCGTGGTCGTAACCGGCGCAGGGCCTATCGGCCTCTTAGCCGCTCTACTCGGCCATCAGCGCGGACTTGAAATTCATGTTTTGGATCGGGTAGATTCTGGCCCAAAAGTTGAACTGGTCCGTTCTCTTGGGGCGACTTACCATTCCGGCAGCATCGCGGATCTCGGCTTCGAGCCAGACATCATCATCGAATGCACTGGCGTTGGGCAGGTAATAGCCGACTCAATCCGCACGATTGGCGCTGGAGGCATAGTCTGTCTCACCGGAGTAGGCAGCGGCGGGCGCACTGGCTCGCTACCCATTGCCGATGCTGCGGCTCAAGGTGTACTGAAAAACAATGTGGTCGTAGGCAGCGTGAACGCCAACAAGCGGCACTGGTATAAGGCCAGTGAGGCCCTCGCTCGCGCAGATCGCTCATGGCTGGCGCAACTGGTAACCCGTCGCGAGCGTCCGGCTGACTTTGCAAAGGCCCTGACCAGAACACCGGAAGACATTAAGGTCGTGATTCAATTCGCAGAAGCCTGAAATAGCTGGTGCGACTATTGGACTGCCTTGGCAGTGGCTTTGCCTGCATCCTTTACTCCGACTGCGGTCTTCTCCCCGGCCTTCTCGGTGTACTTAACTGACACTTTACTGCCTTCCACAAAGGCGTCACCCACGTCCTTGCCACCCTTCACGGTCGTCTTATCCGTCCACTTGATGGTGTGTTCCGTGCCGTCGCCGGCTTTGACCACCATGGTCTTGGAATCCTTGTCGATGTGCGTGACCACACCTTTTACTATGTGAACGACGTCTTCCTCAGCCGAAATTCTTTGCGTTACGCCAAAAGTTAAGACCGCGATAATCGCGGCCACCAGAGCGATCCGAATCCGTAATCGAAGCGACATACTATTCTCCCTTCTAAAGTTGAGCGGGAGCAACCTGCTTCGCAGCAGGCCCTCCCCTGGGGGAATCCCCTTTGAGACGAAAGAGACGCTACATGCTGGCGCTCTCTTCGATGCCCTTGTTGATAATTACCTTTACATCGACACGCTGATTAATGTCCTGCCCCACAGTCGTCTGGTTGCTGACTGCCGGATGGCTGGCGCCGTACCCCGCTGGGATCAGAATACGCCTCATCGGAACGTTGGCTGAATCGCGCAGAAAATTCGCGACCGCGTTGGCACGGGCGTCGCTGAGCCTCAGATTTTCTGCCTTCGTTCCAGTACTTGAGGCATAACCGGCAATCTCGATCATGTAGTTCTGGATAGATGCCGCGTCACTCGCCAGTTTGCTCAGCGCTGCCTTGTCATTCGCAGACAAGGTAGCCTCGCCCGTCGGGAAGAAGAGATCAGCCTCCTCCATCGTCTTATAATCGGCCAGATCCGAAACGCGCTGATTCACCAGCGCGACTGCCTGAGCATCTGTTACTACAACAACGCCTGCAGCCGCAGCCGTTTGACCAGCCTGATTCGCTGTAACTTGCGCCACGTCAGCCGACGCCTGCGCCACATTCGCTGAAGTCTGCGCCTGGCCAGCCGCTGCTACGCCCTGGTTCGCAGTCGACTGCGCATGTGTCGCCGCCGCCTGGTTAGCCTGGATCTGCTGCTCTTCGGCTACTTCAATCGCAAAAACATTAGGATCGAAGGTGATCTTATTGGCATCCAGCTGGCCTTTGGCGTTACCCACGCCCTCAACATCGATCGTCAACCCCGGGACCATCGCGGTGATGTCCATATTTGCGTTGCGCAACCTGAAGTCCCGTTTGCGCTCAATCTTGGTAGTGTCGGTAAGGTCGATAACCGCAATGTCGCCAGTCTTCTTCACTCGTATCTTGACCAGGTCTCCGTTGCGTGACTGTATGATGCCGCTGACTTTCGCCTTTTTGCCAGATTCGAACTGCTGAGCACCCGCATTGAGCAGGCCGCCCAGCAGTGCCAGCGCTACGGCGCACTGAATCATTACTAGTCTTGAATTAAACCGAACCCTCATGGAGTTCCTCCTCTCGGCCGTCGCTGACAATGCTTTTGAGTAAGCCAGCAATTCCAGCCCCATGTCCAGACGCAGAACCTGCTCGCTCGATTGCTACTTCACTACAGGTGGGGGCATGCATGACACTGTCACCTGCGACAGGCGCGACAGTGTTAAGCACCCTCTTGGCCGAATCGAGCTTCAGCTTAAGTTGTTATCGAACTGGAAACGAAGGTCCGCCCGGCAAGGGCTTCTTGAATGGCAGGAACCAGATCCGTGGCCACATCGACCTTCGTGATGTAGCCGGAAGCCCCTGTAGAGAGCGCTGCTTTGACGAAATCCTCGCCGGTGTGAACCGTCAGAAATACAATCTTGGTCGCCACCTTCGCACTCCGTAGCTGCAGCGCTGCTTGCAATCCGTTGAGAACCGGCATCGATATATCCATTACCAGTACATCAGGCTTCAGTCGACAGGTTGACAGCACCGCATCCCGCCCATTATTTGCGGTGCCGACGATCTCAAAGTCTTCACCAAGAAGACTACATACCCGGTCCAAAATTGCCTGATGATCGTCAGCGAGCAACACTCGAATCTTGCTCATAAATTTGGGGTGTCCAGAAGGCGAGACTCATGAGCATTCTTCACTGAGCGGAGTGCCCTGCCTACTGTCCAATGTGACAGTTGGCAACACACTTAACCACAAACAGTTTTGTTACATAGCTCGCCACTCACTGCGACGAGATAATGGAATGCTTGATCGCGTACTGCACCAGCTCGGCATTGTTCTTAAGACCCAGATCTTCCATGATCCGATATTTGTGATACCGTACCGTGCGATGCGTAATTCCCAGGATGTAGGCGATCTCTTTCATCGACCGCCCCTCCGCCAGCATCTGCAGGACCTCTCGCTGCCGTTCGGCAAGCTCCTTGTGCTGATTTAGCGACTTCGGATCGCGGATGAACATTTCCTCCATCGCATTCCGGATTTGCGGCGTAACATAGGTCAATCCCCGCAAGGCATTTTGCACCGCCTGCAGAAGCTCCTCCCCTTCCGAGCTCTTCAGCAGATAGCCCGATGCGCCGATCCGCAGCGCTTCATTCGCAACGATAGGGTCGGGATTCATCGTCAGGAAAATGATCTTTACTCTGGGCGCGAGCTTTTTCAGCTCTCGCCCGGCATCCAGTCCATTCAACAAGGGCATTCCTACGTCGGCGAGAACAAGATCCGGTTTGAGTTCGACAGCCATTTTCACGAGCGAGCGGCCTTCTTCAACCCGGCCAATAACCTCGTGCTCAGGCTCTAGAAGCTTCTGGAGCGCCGTAGAGAACATCGTGTGGTCGTCAGCCAGCAATATGGTCGTTCTTCTCATGGCCTCGAATTGGCGCAGCAATTAGAATCGCGAATCAGTTTAGTGCGGGCTCGGCACTCTCAACTTCACTGCCAGCCGCTGAAAATCTCACATTTACAGCCGCTCAGAAGTCTCTCAGTTACACACAGACTTGCGCGACTGTCTTAAGTGACAGTAGATTTCCTTCCCGTCAGCCCGGAACATAAATCCGGCAGCACACAAGGACACACTGGGCCGGAGCTCATCGTTCCGGTCCGATTTTTCATACGCTGCTCATCTCATGCGGCCCCAGACACCTTCTCGGGCTCCTCGATGTCGTCGTCTTTAGCAGATCCCTGCATCTCATTCACCAGCGGCGCAACCGCGAGTATTCTCGTGCCTTTCCCGGGTTGCGATTCCACATGCAGGCTGCCATGCACCAGGTGCACCCTCTCCTGCATGCTCACCAGCCCCAGACCGCGACTTCCCTTCGTCGCCTCCACATCGAAGCCGTTGCCCGCATCGCTCACCGCCAGCTGAATCTCGTCCGCCGTTGCCGTTAGCTCCACTCGATATTGGCTCACCCCGCTGTACTTCACCGCGTTGTGCAGCGCCTCCTGTGTCACGCGGAAAAGACATAGCGAAACTTCTCGCGGCAGATCCGCCGGCACATCCCTGTCCGTGAACTGAACGCTGATCTCATGCTGCTTCGAGAACTCGTAGCAGAACCCGCGAATCGCCGCCACGATCCCCAGGTAATCCAGTCTCGATGAGTGCAGCTCATGCGAAAGCGACTGAACGTCCCCGGCAATTTCCGAGCAGTGCTGCCGTATCTCTCTAAGCCGCGCTTTGGCCGTATCCGGAGATTCGTTTACGCTGCGATTCGCCTGGTCCAGTTCCATCGACAGCAGCGCCAACCGCTGGCAGATATCGTCATGCAGATCTCGCGCAATCCGCCGCCGTTCTTTCTCCTGTGCCTCGATCAGTTGCCCGCTCACCTTCTCCAGCGCCAGCTGCGCCATCTTCTGGTCCGTCACATCGATCGCCGACCCGATGAAACCCGCGAACGACCCATCTCCGTTCAGCCGTGGAGACGCTACATCAAACATCCACCGATACGTGCCGTCTCTCCGCCGCAGCCTGTATTCATTGGAAAATGCCACATGCTCATCAAGGGCGTGCGAAAACACATCCTGAACATTTTTGCGATCGTCGGGATGAACATAGTCCATCCACGAGTTGCCATATCCTGCATTCGGATCAGGTCCGGTAAAGGCAAGCCGCTGCTCGTTGAGATACGTAATCTCGCCCTGCGCATCGCACATCCACACTAGCGTCGGGGTGGTCTCCGCCATCACCCGGAAGCGCTTCTCGCTCTCGCGAAGGCGAGCTTCCGCCTTGCGTTTGCGCGCTCGCTCCCACAGTAGTCCGGCAATTAGAAGCAGCAGAACGGCCATCACCACAATCACTGCAATCCAGTACCTTCGATAGCTCTCCCAGATCGACGGCGGACGGTACATAATCACGCTGCCAGCCGGTAATGCCGACTCCGGAATATGCCACTGGTGCATCGCCCCCCAGTTCACGCGGATCTGTAGATCAGGGTCATACGCAACCGGAATCTTCTCCGGCCGCTCGCCTGAGAGTACTTGCGCCACTATCTCCCCGTTCAGGGCAGCATCCTTGAACACGTCGCGGTATGCTCCACCGACCCCCCCGCGTTCCAGCGAAAGCCCTGGCCACGCAGAATACGTTGGCACCCGTTGCGTAACTGCAGCCAGAACCTCATAGGTTCCGATCGCGGGCAGAGCCAGATCATCCGGCCTCATCTGAAACAGAGCCACGGTATGGGGAGGCAACTCCGCAACCTTTTCCAGCATTTCCGTGCTGGGAGCACCGATAATGTCGATCTCTCTTACCTTGTCCTGATGGCGCTGTAGCTCGGAGTGGGCAACCGCCCACCAGGTCTTGTCCCACTCCGACACGCCCGCGACGACTGCGACGGTATTTGTATCCGGTTCAAGGCGAAGAGCGAGATCTATCGTTTCCCGCATGCCAATTGAACTAATCACACCCGTCGCGTCAGGCCAGATCTTCCGCACTTCTGGTTTGTTGATGTCTGTATAGACAATCGGCACGCCTGGAAACATCAGGTCATGGTATTTCTCCACGAATTCAAGCACCGGATAAGTGGCCGCAACTATAACGTCCAGCTTCATCCCGCCATACCCGCGGTGGAGGGTCTCTGCCAGGCTCTCCCCATAAGCTTGCTGACCGAATCGCTGGTTTGCCACCGATACGGTATAGAAGTTGATCTGTCCTGGAACGCGAGTCCGTACCGTCGATTCCATTACGGTCCAACTCTGGGGCAGACTGACCCAATTGTGCAGGATCAGAACGTTCTTGCTATGGGATTGGGCGCGGGCAGTACCGCCGAGGACGAACAATAGCATGCCCGCAATCAGGACCCATAGATCCTGGACGCCAAAACTACCTGCGCGCTTCCAACGTGCCTTGCCTTGCCCGTTCTTCACGCCGCCCCCGCCACACCCTCCGGCTCCACTTCTGCAGCCCCCTGCCGCTCGCTCACCAGCGGCACAACTGCCAAGATTCGCGTTCCCTGGCCGGGCCCCGATTCCACATGGAGGCTCCCATGAACCAGGTGTATTCGTTCCTGCATACTTACCAATCCCCATCCGCGATTCTCCTTCGTCGCCTCCACATCAAAGCCGTGGCCCGCATCGCTCACCGCCAGCTGAATTTCTTCCGCCGTCGCCGTCAGGTCGACTACATAATGATTCACCCCGCTGTACTTCACCGCGTTGTGCAACGCCTCCTGTGTCACGCGAAAAAGACATAGCGAAAGATCTCGCGGCAGATCCGCAGGAACGTCCTGAGTCTCAGCCACCCAGTAATTCCAAGCCAGCTTCGTCCCGCTATTTCGCGACTCTCCACGGAAAAGTACTCGATGGGTACGCCCGAAAACAGTTCGCTGCGGTGCTTCAGGACCAGGTCGAGCGCCGGGTAACCTGACAACATTACGAGATCCAGCTTGCGGCCACTATACGTATCTCGAAGGGACTTCGCCCGGTTTTGCAGGTAGTCCTTTTCGCCGGATTGCCTCACGTCCATGTACTCGATATAAAAGTCGACAGGAAATGGAACGCGGCTCCGCAGCACGGACTCAATACGATCTACATAGGGGGGATCTCTGACCGGCTCAGGAACGTGAAAGAAAATTAGGACGTTCTTCACCTCTGGCTGCCCGAAAGCGTAGGAAACACTCAGGCATAGCAGGGCGGTCGAAACCAGGGCCTTGAGAAACGCGCGTAACCCCCGGACTTCGAAACGAACGGTACGAATCCAATTCGTTTGGACCTGCAATTTCCTCATCAGCCTCTTTAGCGATCGGAACCAGAGTCTGTGCTGAGTTGCCGCTTGCCAACGCGGGAGCATTGTTTCTTTGTATTGTCAGCAAAAGCTTGCAGGCGGTCAGCCGTCACACAGACGGGATTACATCAATGAAGCAAAGACTCCGGGTATATTGCCGCCTGCTACCTGCCACGAATTGCCCGATTGTAGCGCGCCGAAGTAACAGTTGGATAATGAATTGCTAACTACCGGCCAGACAATGTAATTCCGATGATACTTGCCTTCGCTGCCCTGAGTTGTCAAGCAGGCGGCAGCTGCCCGCAGCGCTTTTCGCGTCTCCCGTAGTTTTTAGTCCCACCCAGAAGAGCCGATTCTTTTCAAAGACTTACCTACGCATTGAAAGACCCATCATGCTCGGCTGGAATTATGGTCCGCCTCTACCGTCCACGCCCAGAAAATTTTAGCGGCAAATGGAAATTTCCTGACGCGCAGCCTGCCCAATGAGCCATCGAGATGCAGTTCGAAAACTGTCCCAAGTGACAGTTTCCATGTCCCCACAGGCGGCTTATGATCCGTAGCACCTTGGAGGAAGCGAATGCGAACGAAACTTAGGTTTCAGCTCATCGTCATGGTCATCGGCCTGATCTTGGCTACTGCGTCGGATGCAGCTGCGCAGGACGTTACCAACAACTTCATGCCGGGAACTGATTTTTCGAAATATCACACCTATAAATGGGTAACTATCCAGGGCGCCGAGTACCCGAACCAGATTGTCGATGCGCAAATCAAGGACTCGGTAAATTCCCAATTACAGGCAAAGGGCCTGACCTTGACGACCGGTGACCAGGCCGACCTCTATATTGGCTACCAGACCTCCCTCAGCCAACAGCACCAATGGAATGCCTACGGAATGGGTGGCGGATGGCGTTTTGGGGGTGGAATGGGAACTGCCACCAGCTCAACCATTAACGTCGGAACCCTGGTTCTCGATATGTATGACCCCTCCACGAAGACACTCGTGTGGACCGGCCGGGCTACCAAGACACTCAATCCAAGCTCGAACCAGCAAAAAAATCAGAAGAATCTCGACAATGCCATGCAGAAGCTGCTAAAGAATTATCCTCCCAAGCAGTCGTAGCACGAGAACACTCTACGGGGAATGCAGAGCGCGGTTTCTGGCTGTCGCAAGTGACAGTTGTACTCCCCGCGGCAAGCGGCTAGTGTGGCGCTCTCGACGAATCAGGGCCAGAAGTCATTACGAAAGGAGTACGAATCATGCAACTGCCAAAGGTAATTTCGATGCCCACCCTGAAGTACACGATCCTGAGCGTAATCGCGGTCGCAATCATCGTAACTGCCGGCGGCACGGCTTCTGCCAGGGACAGAAACGAAACCATCGACGCGACCGCCTATGGAACAGGTACACAAGAGGGCCAGAATATCGGCGTAACCCTGAATATCTATGAATTTTCTACACCGGCTGACAGGAGCGTTCTTGTGCAGGCCTACGAAAAGGGACAGAGCCAGGGACTGTACAACGCACTCCAGAAGATGAGGGCAGTTGGCCACGTCGAGATTACCGGTACGCTGGGCAATGACTGCTCCTTCATCAGGATGATTCCAACAGCGACAGGTCGCAAGATCATCTTCCTTACCAGCCGCCAGATCCGTTTTGGCGAGGCGTGGACGGACAGCCAGACCGCGTCCTTCAATCTGACCGCCGGCATTCTCGATCTGAATGACCAGGACAAGAGCAAGAGCACCGGCGTCCTTTATCCGGCGGCGCAACTGGTCCTCGACAAGCAGGGCGAGCTGCAATGGGACCTCAACCAGAATGCATGGCGCCTATCGGACCTGATCGATTGGAAGGGCACGCCCGGAGTTAACTAGCGATCTGTGAAGGTTGCTTTGTTGTAGTGAGCTGGTAAAGACGCATTTTCTCGATTGCGAGGTAAGTCATGAGAGTTTCGCCGCTTGTTACACGCTGCGCGATGCTTGCACTCCCACTGCTCCTGCTTGTGCAAGGTCAACTTGCCCACTCTCAAAAGAAGGACCCGTATGCCTGCAAGGAGCCCGATCCCACCGCGCTTTGCACGGCGGCCAACACCTGCAGTGGCTCCTCCTGTTCGGTCGATGTCAAGCGCACTGCGCAGGCCGCGTCGGCAACGCCCAGCTTTCCCGGCGCCAAGGGAAATTCCACTTTCTGCGTGAAGGTTGGAACCTCCGTCACCTGGAAGAGCGACACCAAGCATCAGGGCTTTGTCGTCGATATGGGGCCAAAGACGCCTTTTGACACCCCCGACATCATTGGCGGCTCGGAAAAGTCCGTCACCGTAAAAGCCACGACTCCCGGCTGCTATCGCTATTCCGCCGGAGCATGTCTCTCCGGGGCGATCTACGGAATGTGCGGAAATGGCAACGCGGAAATCGTCGTCCTCAAGTGACGACCACTCCCTGAAAATGAAAACCACTTCTCGGAAACGACGGCAGCTTCTTGGCTGCCGTCTTCCCGAGGTCCCCGCGCCTTCATCCCACGAGCAACTTGCTCTTCGGCAAGAGGGAAAGAAGCTTGACGAGGCGAATTGTGAATCGGTATGAGGCCTATTACGTCGATCGGCAGAATCGACTGCCACTGCCCGCAGTATACGTACACCGGCATGATCCGAAGGACTCGATCTTCTACATCGACCTTAAGAACGGACGTACTGTAGAGAGCTACAGCCGTTTGGGAGCGCCTGGACAGGTGGCTTTATCAGGGCCTGCACGGCTTCAATATCCCGTGGCTTTACCGCCATCGGCCAGTCTGGGATGTAGCAGTGATCGTTTGTCTGGCCGGAGGGACATGGTTATCGACGACGAGCGTCATCATTGCATGGAGAAAGCTCCAAGGTCTCTCCTGGGTTAGCTTGCCAGTAGAGCGTTTGTGATCCCGACCACCCTTCGAGTTTCGCGCCCAATCAGGGCATTCTCTTGGGATGCGGTTCGTTGACCTCTAGCCGCGCCAAAGGGTATCGTTCAAGCTATCTGGTGTCGGGAAGACGGTGCGATTCCGTCATTACCCCGTAACTGTGAGCGTTGAGAGATTGGCATTCGGTGCAAAGCCACTGGGGCGAAGGCTCTGGGAAGGCCGCTCAATCTCGATGAAGCGCGAATGCTTCTCGGGGCAGGAGTGTTCCGCCTTCCGGCGGTGATCATCAAGGCCAGATCGCTCGAAGAGCTTGGAGTTATACATCCATGGTTTTTCACAGAAGAGGTCTCTTCTCTTCTTCGCCACCGCGCGTCAATGATTTCCTCGATGACGCGCTTGTCCTCGAATACGATCGAACTCCCCTCCTCAAGACACTTCGTCTCACGATGGAGGAGATCTTTAGTTCAGCAGCTTCATTCAGGAGAATCCCTATGAGTATTGCAACCAAACGCGGTGACGGGGGACAGACCGGCCTGGCCGGCGGCATCCGCGTCTCCAAGGCCGACCTTCGCGTTGAATCCTACGGTTCGGTCGACGAACTTAACACCGTTCTCGGATTTGCGCGCAGTATCTGCCAGAACAAAGACATCGTCGGCTGGACCGAAGATATCCAGCGCACACTCTTCCGTGTGGGGTCGGCTCTGGCCACGCCACCGGAGAGCAGGAAGAAGCCGCCTGTTATCTCGACCGAGGATGTGGACAAACTGACGGATCTCGTCCATAAGATCGAAGCGACCGAAGGCATTCTCGCGGACTGGTCGCTTCCCGGAGGCTACACCGAGTCCGCGGCCTATGAAGTGGCACGCACTGTCTGCCGCAGGGCCGAACGTGCCGCCGTGCGCTTCGTCGAAAACGGAGGCGTCGTCCAACCCGAGGTCATCGCCTATCTCAACCGCCTGTCCGACGTGATCTGGCTTTTCGGCCGTCTCATCGAGCACAACGCCGGCATCGACACGCGACTTCGTGACGACAGCAAGGCAGGCCCAAAATTTTCAAGGGCATGGTGATGAGTCCGATGATGCCATCTCCGCCATTCAGCGACACCGAGCGCGAGGCGGTCTATCGTGTCATCGCTGAGCGGCGTCACGTGCGCAGAGGGTTCCTCGATGTGCCTTTACCTGATGACCTGCTCTCTCGCCTGCTTGCCGCTGCGCACAGCGCACCTTCAGTTGGGTTGATGCAGCCTTACCGGTTCGCAGGAATTGCTTTTAGCCCGTAATGGTCAGCACAGGGCATGGTGCGTCTACTATGAGTGGAAAGGCCCCTGACGCTCGCATTTTCATGTGGAGTTGGCTAGTTTTTCGGATACCAAGCACAAGAAGATCGATGGATCGCTCTCGGATATGTTCGAGGATTCGATCGTGGGCTTTACCGATCTTGACAAAGGTTCTCGGGTCGCAGAATTCTCGCGCTTGCTGCGGCACGAGGCAGTCAAGACCTGCATAAAAATTCCTTCTAAGATCAGCCAATCGATCGGGATGCTCTATGGCATGCCCACCAATTACATTGAGTATGTCGATCGTGGCTCCGAGAGCTTCCGCAAAAGAGACCGCATAGGCAGCCGCGTGAGCAGCCGCCCGACTGAAGTCAGTAGCATAGAGAATCCGCTGGAAGGGAAAGGTCGCAGCCGACGCGTGAGGGACGTGCGGGCCAACGGTGAGTGATGGCCATCGGGTCGACCGCAAGATGTGCTCGGCAACCGATCCGATGAGTTCTCGCTCCATCCAGCCTCCGCCGTGCGTTCCCAGAACAATCAACGATGGTGCACGACTATCTGCGATTTCCCGGAGGACTTCAGTGGGGTCGCCATCAAGTAGGATCGGAATTGCCTCTAGGGAGTCGGAGGCAAGGTTAAACGCTTTTCGCGATAGAAGAAATTCAAGGTCCTTTCTCTGTTGACTCACCAGCTTGTGGTCCACTTCGACTTCCATGGCGGCTTGCGAAAGAGTGAACGCATGTGCCACAAGAAGTGTTGCCGAAAAATACTTCGCCAGGCACGCTGCGTAAAGGCCAGCGTTTTGGGAACAAAGAGAAAAGTCGGTCGCATAGATCACCGTCCTCAAATTCAAATCGGGCCTACCCCCTATCAATGGCATTGTGTGGCTCTCCCCCCGTATGAAGGTTGTCGATAAAATTTCGACTACTATGCCCAACACCACAGAAACGAGCAGCTTCGAAGGAAGCCGCGGTGACCGAAACCGGCGAAGTCTCCGTCGCATCGAGCAGGCCTAAATTGACCAGGAGACACAAGACAGGCGCATTGGCACCGGTCCTTCCAAGTCGCTTCCACTTTTTAAAGAGGGTGGCCAAGCCGAAGGCGGTGAATACTTTAAGAGGGCAAGGAAGTACACTCATTCAGAAAACTGCCTTTTATGTTCGGCTCTCCTGCCGTTACCGCTCGCTCTCAGTCTTCTTGATCCTGTATTCGTTTGGCACTCGGCTGCAGGGCGTAGCTCAACGGCACCACTGTCACGAAGAATCTGCAGCAACTGTCCGAGGGGCCCTCCCGGCTCTGGCCCATTAAGGAGCACAATGCTGAGGTGCCGCCGGATTGGACCGTTGTCGAGCGGGATCGCCCTCACGCTTCCGAGCCTGAGGGCTTTGTCGAGCGCCAGACATGGAACAAATCCAACTCCGAGACCCGCCTCCACCGCGGCTATGATTCCTTCCGTGGAGTTCATGTCGATGCATGTGCGAAGTTGTTGCCGCAAGACTCCGTTTTGTTCGAGATACTCTTCAACAAATCGACGCATGCCGGACCCAAATTCCCGCAACAGGATTGGCTCCTGCACTAGTTCCGCAGCTTTCAGAAAAGGTTTCTTCGTCCAGCGGTGACCGGGCTTTACGATGAGTGTCAGCTCGTCCTCCCCAAATTGTTCGATCTTCAAATCGGGACGAAATGCAGGAGACTCGATCAGCGCGACCCCAATCTGATGCGTGGTCAGTGCGTGCAAAACATCGTTCGTGCTACCGCCGATAACGTGAATTCGCAGCTTGGGCCATTCACACAGTAGTGGCGGGAGCAGCCTGGGCAGAAGATAGACTGCGATGGTATGGGATGCGCCAATGTTTAGCTCAACCCCTTCCTGTCCGCCGAACGGAGCCAATGCGGCGATCGCATCGTTGGCGACTGCCTCAATCTGGCGAACGTATTGCAAAAGCGTTCTTCCAGCTGGCGTCAGGTTGATGTCCCGTCCGATGCGATCGAAGAGTGCGATGCCAAGGCTCTCTTCGAGCGACTTCACCTGCGAAGTGACTGCAGGCTGAGTGAGATGAAGCTCGTCCGCGGCCCTGCGAAAATTCAGAGCATCTGCGACTACACGAAAAACCTTTAGTTTAAAGTTTTCTATCATGGGGCCGTTCCGAGCTGATAGTCGAGCGTCGCCAGAGCGAGGCGGTATTGGTATTGCGCATTTGTGTTGCCGATTGCTGCGTCGGTCTGCTGATACTGGGCCTGGCTCAGTTCCACAATCGAACTGAGCCCCAGCTTGTATCGCGTTTCTGCAAGACCAAGAGCAAGGTTCGCCTGTTTAAGTAGATCTGCCGTTACGGCGACACGTTGAAAGGCTGTATTGGCCGCGAGCCACGAAGTCCGGATGTCGCGAACAATCTGATCTCGCAGGTCGCGGCTCTGTTCAGATGCCACCTGCGCGCGAATCGAGGCCTCTTTGGCCTGTGCTGTGTAAAGAAAGCCATTAAATATGGGGATGTTCATGTTGACACCGATAGCTCCCCACCAGTTCGTGATGTAGTACTGTGCAGGCCGGATCGGCACGCTGCCCGCTGTTCCTGCAGCGCTGATCGATGGAAACAGCTGATCGCGCTGAGCATGGCTGAACTTAACCGCCGCTTCCTGGTCATAGTTCAAGGCTTGTAAGTCAGGCCGCTGCTGTAGGCCAATCTGTATAAGCTGGTCGACGTCAGGTAGCGGTGCTTGCAGGGGTGTGGTGTCATCTATCAGTTCGTAAGTTACCTGCCGATCAAGACCCAGCACCGCGTCTAAGGCAGCCATGGTAGAGTCGGCATTGTTCTGTGCGTCAAGTAACAATAACTTCGCTTGCGACAGATTGACATCTGCAAAGCTCGCATCGAGTGTCGACTTGAGCTTGTTCCTAGTCATTTCATTGACCTGGACATCCGTGGTATTGCGCGTATTTACGTTTTGCTGCGACACCTTGAGCAGCGCTTGGGCCTGAAGCGCGTTGTAGAAGGCCTGATCCGTGGCCATGACGATGTCTTCCGTCGTGGCCAGTGCGTTGGCATTCTGCGCCTTCTCTTGCAGCTTGGAAGATGCGACAAGATTCCTGGTTCTGCCGAAGTCCAGGATCAGTTGCGTAAAGCCACCGCCGGCCCCTGCATGCTCAAAAACGCGCGATGACGTGAGCGATCCGGCAGAGATTCGAGTCGCATTTTCTGCATCGACAGCAGTAATACTGGCGGTTGCGGTGGGCAGCTCTGCTGCCCTCGTTTCGCGAACCACCTGATGTTGTGCGAGAGCAAGCAGGCGGCCAACGCTGACCCGCGGATTGTTCTTAATAGCTATATGTTCGGCTTCCGCGCGCGTGAGCTGCTGGTTTTGCATAGGTCCCGATGCGCTCGCTGGAGCCTGCTCGGGTGAAGGACCATCTGAAGGCGCCGTGGGTATGTTGTGTCCGGAATTCTCCTCGGCCACCACGCGAACCTGGGGAGCCTCGGGCAGCAGCTGTGCGACCGGGGCCTGTGCAAACAAGCTTCGGGATGCGATTGCGGAAAGCGCAAAGACTCCGGCGGCATAGAGCAACTGTCGAAGGGTCATGTTACGCCTCCTCAGCCGAAGCGATCTTCTTCTCGCGCCTGCCATGGATCACCAGATAAACAGCGGGAACGAGAAACACGGTGACGATGACCGACACTCCGAGACCGCCGATGACAGCGCGCGCCAGCGGCGCATATTGCTCGCTGCCGGCTTCCAACCCCAACGCCATGGGAATCATTCCCAGCAAAGTGGCCAGGGAGGTCATCAGAATGGGCCGCAGACGAACCTTGCAGGCTTCGACCGTGGCCTCCACCAGAGAGCGCCCCTGCGCGTGGAGGATACCGGAGAACTCGACGATCAGAATGCTGTTTGACACCACGATGCCGGTCATCATGATCACGCCCATTAGAGACATGATGTTCAATGTGCTTCCGGTGAAGAGCAGAATCATGACGACGCCGGCCAGGCCTGGCGGAATAGCCATGAGGATAATGAACGGATCGATGAATGACTTGAACTGCGCCATCAGGATGAGATAGACAAGCAAGATAGCGATGATTAAGCCGAGGCCGAACTCCTTGAAAGCCTGATTCATGTTGACTACCGCGCCACGCACCTGAAGAACAGTGTTTTTGTCATGCTTTGTTTGCGCGAGCAGCTTGTGGATATCCGCACCAACCTTTTCGAGCGCTTCGGTCTTCGTCGCGACGTAGATATCAATGACCGGACGAATTTGATAATGGTCGACTTCGGTTGGAGTATTGATCTGCTGAATATCGGCAACGGCTCCAAGCGTTGTGAATCCCGAAGTATGAGCGCCCATCCAATAATCGGGTGAGGTGACTGCCGCCTGTCTGGCTTCCTGCAAGGGACTGTATCCTGGTGGATGCACACCCCTAAGCGGGATATTTTTGAAATCCTCCATCGTCATGTTGTTGATCCAGTGATTCTCGTACTGAACAGTGACAAGGTAGTTGTTGCCACTCTTTGGGTCGATCCAGTAGCTGGGGGCGACCTGCCCATCAGAAGTCAGCGCTGTGATGACGTTATCCACGACATCCTGCGTTGAAAGGCCGATCAGACTGGCGCGTTCGCGATCGATATTGAGCGCAAGACCCGGATAATCGAGAGACTGGGGAATGTAGACGTCGCTTACATTCGGAAGAGTTCTGATCTGATGGGAAAGCTGCTGTGCCAACGCGTAGGCCTTATGCAAATCCATCGCGCTGACCTGGATGTCGATCGGCGCCGGCATGCCCTGGTTGATGACTCCATCGACTAAGCCGCCTGCCTGGAAATAGGTCGCCAGTTCCGGCATCTGACGTGAGAGTTTTTCTCGCACGCGACGCATGTATTCATAGCTACCGATACTGTGGTCCTCACGCAAACTTGTCTGTACAAAGGCGGTATCCATCGAGGCGTTGGTAGTGAAGATTGCCGATAGATCGGGATAGACGCCGATATTCGAGACGATCATGCCCAGATCTTCCGGCCGCACAACGCTGCGGATGACGTTCTCCACTCGGGCTATGTACTTGTCGCTGACCTCCAGTCGGGAACCGCTCGGCATGCGAACGTTAATGATGAACTGTCCGGGGTCGGTACGGGGGAAATAGGCGCGGCCAAGGAACGGAAAGAGCAGGGCCATCACAAGCACCACTCCACCCAGGATGGCCGCAGCCGTGATTTCCGGCCGCTGCATTGCCCGCCAGGCCAGACCTTCATACCAGTCCAGCATGCCGTGGAACCGCTCGTTGAACCTGCGTTCGAAGCGAACAAAGAATCCCGGGTTCGCCTTCCCGCCGTGCGAATCTTCGTGCGACAGACGAATAAAGTTTGCGCAGTAGAGCGGCACGACAGTCATCGCGAAGAAGTACGAAGCGAAGATGGATAACACGACGCCCAGCGCCAGCGGCGTGAAGATGTATTTGCTGATTCCGGATAGAAACGAGACCGGGAAGAAGACGATGGAGGTGGTGCATGTGGCAGCAAGGACGGCAAGTGAGACTTCCATGCCGCCTTTTTCGGCTGCCTCATGCGGAGGCACGCCCATCTCCATAAAGCGAAAGATGTTCTCGAGCACCACAACGGAGTCGTCGATCAGCCGCGAGAACGCCAGCGCTAATCCACCCAGGATCATGATGTTGATCGAACCGCCCATGGCGTTGGTGATAAGAAGACACACTAGCGCAGAAAGCGGAATGGACAGCAAAACGGCGAATGTAGCGCGCGGGCTACCGAGAAAGACGAGAATCATCAAGCCAGTCAGGACCAGTCCGATGCTGGCTTCTTTCACCAGGTTCTTGATCGCAAGCTTTACGAAAATGGATTGATCAAAGACGACCGCAGTTTTCAGCGTGGGCGGAATATCGACGAGCTTTTTGATCGCCTCTTTCATTCCATTCACGATGGTGATGGTGTTGCTGCCGCCTCCCTGCTTGAAGACCGGCACATAGACCGAGCGCTGGCCGTCGATGCGGACGATGTTGTATTGCAACGCGCCAGAGTCTTCCGCTTTGCCGACGTCCGCCACAAGGACTGACGAATTCCCGAAAGACTTCAGCGGCATTTCGTTCATAGACTTCGCGTCAGGGAACTGGCTGTTCGCGTAGATATTGAAATCTTTGCTCCCGATGCGTACGTCGCCGGCAGGCAAAATCAGGTTTGAACTGTTTACCGACTGCACTACATCGTTCAGGCTCAGGTTTCGCGCCTCCAATTTGAGCGGGTCGACGTAGATCTGAATCTGCCGGTAGGTTCCACCGTATGGCTGTGGTACCGACGCTCCCTGAACGCTGGAAATCTGATTACGCACCTGAAATTGAGCCACATCTTTTAGCTGGGTTTCATTCAGCCCTTGGCCCTTGAGTGTTACCAGGCAGACCGGCTGCGTCGAAGCGTCCATCCCCAGCACGACCGGCGGCAGCGTGCCCTGTGGCAAACGGCGTAGATCGGCCATAGCGAGATTGGCAACGTTGCTCAAAGCCGCATCGGGATTGGTACCTGACTTGAAGTAGATCTTGATTAGGCTGACCCCCGTGAGCGAACGCGATTCGCTATGGTCGACATTAGCGGCGAGGGTAAAGAAGCGCTCAAATGTGTTGGTGATATCAGCTTCGATTTGTTGCGGCGGCATGCCATTGTAGAAAGTGGCTACGACTACTACGGGCATGTCGATTTTGGGAAACAGGTCAACCGGCATGCTGGCCACGCTGACGACTCCAACCAGTGCGATAACCAGACACAGCATGATGATGAAATAGGGATACGCGAGAGCAAACTTAGGCATTACTGTTCGCCTCCCTCGTTCTCTTCCGCCTTCATGTCGATGACGCCGCCTGTTTCTTGGTAGGTGTCTGAGGTCGGCTCAGATGTAAGCAGCGGCTTTACCTCTTGATTCTCGAAGTACCTTTCCTGGCCACCGATGATGACCCGGTCACCCTCCTCGAGTCCGCTCTTGATTTCCACAAGACGGGAACCTTGAGTCCCGACATCTACGCTGCGAATGTGTATGCGATTGGCGTCATCGAGAACGTATACGGTTTCCTGACGGCCCTTCAGAACGAGGGCTTCGACTGGAATCGTGAGCACGTTTTGCGCCTTGTTAAGTTGAAGAAGAGCGTTTGCATACATGCCCGGATCAATGGAGAGGTCTCTGTTTTCCACATCCACTTCGGTCTCCATGCTGCGGGTCTCGAAGTTTACGCTGCGGGTAAAGCGCACAATCTTTCCGGTGAAGGATCGGTTGATCGCATCCACCCGCACCTGCATTTCGTCGCCGATCCGCACATACTGTACGTCGTTCTCGGGAGTTGGCACACGCAGACGCAACAGCCCGCTTTGAGAGAGCTTGACGATGGGCAGATCTTGGTCGTTTGAATTGGTGCCCCCTTGAATCAACGCCCCGGTATCGGCATAGCGCCAAGTGACCACGCCATCCAGGGGTGCCACCACATTTGTATAGTTCTGAAGCGCCTGCACTCGCGTCTGGTCCGAGCGAGCCACCTCTAAATGTTGCTTTGCCGCGGCCATCGCCGCTTTGGCGCCATCAACCTGCGCTTCCGATGACAGATCCTTGGCCTGTGCATCATCTAGTTCCTGCTGCGCTACCAGGCCCGGCTGCGCTTTCGAAGTGTCCAGCAGTCGGGTATAGTCCACGTGCAGCGCGGCATGCATAGCCTCGGCGCGGTCAATCTCGTGTTGCGCGCGATTGATTTCCTCCTTGCTTTGCTCAACTGCAAATGAGCTTCCCCGCACTTCGGCATTCAGTTCAGGAATTTCAAGGACAGCCAACGTCTGACCTTTGTGAACAACATCGCCAATGTCCACGTTGATGCGCACCATGTAGCCACTCACCTTCGGGTGCACATCCACTACCTGATATGGCTGAAATTGCCCTGCTACTCTCAGCACGTGGGAGATATTGCCTCGTTGCGCCTTTGCAACCTGAGCCGAAGGGATCTCCGCCGCACTGGCATCGGAACGCTTGGGTCTGGAATTGCAGGCAACCAAGGCGGCAGGCAATAGCGCCGATACTGCTGAGAGAATCAAGGATATTCGCTTTCGCATGTCTCGAGTGCACCTATTCATTTATGGGATCCTGACCAGTAGAAAGCCGTCGCGGCTAGTCGCATTCTCCGATTGAGAACACGGCGTGCAGCACCTGACAATTTATGTCGGGCTAGATGCCTCAGTTGGCGACGAAATGGGGTAAAACTAGGAAAGGACGGGAGGTGGGCGAAAGAAGAAGGCGTTGAGGCTAGCCCGGTGACAATGAAACCACCGGCGGCTGGCTTGCTGCTCCCTTTGACCTGGCGAGGGAGGATTCAGAAGGTTCAACGCCAGCAGAAAGAAGAGGAAAAAACCGGGAAGCGCCGTACGAATAGCTTTGACTGAGGTCTTGGCATTGCTTATGAGAGCACTGTCTATGCTAGCAGTCTGCTCGTCTTTTGAGAGCAGTTTCGCGCTGGGTATTTTATGCGAACTCGCGTTCGGCGGATCATAAAGCGAGAGCTTGTACTGGAGTCCCCAGGAGAAGACCGAGATCGCTAACCAAAGGAAAACAAAGTTAAACCGGGAACCTAATCGCCGAGTTGGAGGCCACGAATTCACAAGATCTCGACCCCGAATGAAAGGCCATATAGAAGACTATCTAAGCAGATGGTCCCAGCGCCATGAACAGTTTTCTCTACAAAGCCGATCTTCCTCTTTGATAACACAATCGCGCGAATGGTAGCTCCAATTATTTTTTATTGTTCATAAGATGGATTGCTGGCGACCCATTTGACGGGCAGGCTAGGTGCAGGAAGTTCCCCGAGTCACGACAGGTGATCCAACCTTGCGACCATTCGGTGGTTGACGACGATGCACCTATGAATGGCCGTGGATGAGGCAGAACTCGAGTCGTGTCGTCCGCGCGGTTTGTAGCGACAGCAAAAAACCAGTAACGGAAGGTGCAGGAGCAATGCGTGTCTGCACGTCTAAGCAAGTTGAAGGGAGAAAAATATGCGGTGCCTGATTGCGCTACTCGTCCTCAGCGTCGCCGCACCGGTCTACGCCCGCGCCACCAAGGAACTGGCGCCTCCTCCAACCAATTTGACGAGCGGACCAGTCAGGATGTTCCCGAGTCATAACAAGGTGATCCAACGTTGCGACCATTGGTTTATAGCGAGAGCAAAAACGAGTTACGCAGCGTGCGGGAGCAACGCATATCTGTGCGTCTAAGCAAGTAGAAGGACGAAACTAAGCGGTGTCTGATTGCGCTTCTCAGGTATAGCCGATCCAGCGGTGCCAGAAGAATGCACGGAGCAACAACGACACCACTCGACCGCGCTGGCCTGTGATTGTCCTCAAATCGCCCAAAGGCTGGACGGGGCCGAAAGTTGTCGACGGCCTGCAGATCGAGGGAACCTTTCGGGCCCACCAGGTCCCGCTTCTGGTCGATACCGACCATCCCGACCACGTCAAGCTCCTCGAGGACTGGATGAAGAGCTACGAGGCCGAGGAGCTCTTCGACGAAAAGGGGCGACTCATTGCGGAACTGGCTGACTTGGCGCCAAAGGGAACCCGCCGGATGGGGGCCAATCCTCACGCTAACGGCGGCATTCTTCTTCACGACCTGCACATGCCGGACTTCCACGACCACGCGGTCAAGGTAACTTCGCCGGGTGCAGTGCAGAGTTGAAGCCGCCACCGCAGAGGCTCTTCGCGGATGCCGAGCCGGCAACCGGCAGGGCCAACTATCTGCGCTTCCGGCTCTCCCCCGATTCTGCCGTCGCACTCGCTGCTCCTGGAACCAGAGGCCGAAGCTCTTTGGCGCGAATCCCGGAGCAGCTTCGAGCCCAGAAACACCTTTGCCCTGCTCTCCATCAAAGCCGCTGGAAAGCGATCCGACTAAGGCGGACCCTCGCGACTTAAACGCAGAGAAAGAATACTCACCCGATATACCCGGTGATGAGCAGAGCGGGCAACGAGCATAGCGAACTCGCGGCTTGGGTTGGCATAGCACGGGAACCGGAGCGATGTCGCGATGGAGACGGCAGGCATCACTCTGATCAAGGGCGACCTGCGTGGGATTGTGAAGGCACGGCGGTTGAGCCCGCGCACCATGGGCAACATTCGCGAGAATCTGTTCTTCGCATTCTTCTACAACGCTCTCGGCGTGCCTCTTGCTGCTGGTGTTTTGTATCCGGCATTTGGGTGGCTGCTCAACCCGATGATTGCAGTGGCGGTCATGAGCTTCAGTTCCGTCTCAGTAATCGCCAATGCCCTGCGGCTCCGAAGCAAGAAACTGTAGCTTTCAAAGCCGAGGGTTGCCCTCAATTTTCCGCTCCAGTTATTGGCATGATGACCGCGAATTTCTCTTTCTTGGAGCTCTGGCGAACTACGCCACAATGATCTTCGCCGGCACTCACACGCGGTCCGCGCCAGGCTCGGTCCTACCCCACCCGACGGACCCCCCAAGAGGGAGCCGCGGCGATTCCTCGATGGCGCATTTGAAATCGCGGGACTTGCCCATCACCTCTCGTCCTGAGATGGCACGTATCCCTAAGCACCTGTTGAAGTGTCCACCGGAATCCCAGCATCGGCTCCCCGTACCGTATCCGGCCAGCATGAATGCTCGTCCCTGGAAAAGGAACACGATCCTTGCCGACTTGGGCCTCAGACTGTTTTTCAACCTAGCACGTGCCTCTGAAACGCCAGGAGAGAGCCGGTAAAGGTGTGCAGTCGGAGACCTCCCCGACCCAATGCTCGATCTGCTTGAGCACAGCGTCGGCCAGCGCGCTTTTCGCAGCTTCCACCACTGGCGTCAGCGCTGTTCCCCAATCCGTGGACTCGGGCTGGACTCCAAGAAGAACCACCTCCGCTGGGGCCGCTTCCATCAGGCGCAGCACATTCATCAAATCTGAAAATCCAAGGAGGTGGACGCTCTTGGAGGCCGGCAGGTGACTCAACTCCCTCCCCTCAAACCGCACCAGCGTACCCGGTTCGGCTCCGGTGTCGACCGCGTCGAGCGCCAAAAGATGGGAGATCCCGTGGACTCTGTCCAGAAGATCGAGACCTAGCGTCTCTCCTTCAATCACACGGACCGCTGTCGGTAACCGGCCATCTTCGGTTAGTTGTCTTAGAGTAAGCATCCCGACGGCATCGTCGGTGCGCATGAGATTGCCGAGACCCAGCAGTCCGATCCGAAATGGCACACGTTCGCTCATCGCTTGCCCTTCGCCGCAGCCCGTGTCGAGCGACGTTCGATTGCGTGGGCTTCTCTAGCTTCGTCTTCCTCAAGAAGGTGGCGGGGAACAAATTTCCAGCCGGTGAAGATGCTCTCCATTTCGCCATTCTTCTCGGCGATCCCCACCAGCACGGCGCTGTAGACGTGATGAATGAGAAATCCTACGAAGATAAACATCACGAGGAAATGCACGAAACGTATCCATTGGATGTCGATGAGGCGCGGAATCCATCCCACAAAGAAGCGCAGAACAGGACCACCCTCGACCACGCTGAAGAGCACCAGCCCGGTGAGGAACTCGATGGCAACGAGAAAGAAAACGCCCATGTAGGCAAGTGCGGCGAGAGAGTTGTGGCCTATTTCGTCGAAGGGCTTGCGGCGTCGGAATCCGTAATACGCGACCATGCTCCTGAAGCTTGTCCACTGGCGCGCGGTGAGCGGCAGCCACGCTCGCCACTGTGCCCAGCGATTGCCGGCAAAGAACCAGTAGAAGCGGGGCACAAAAATACCGATGAGGAAAAAGCCGGATAGTTCATGAATGAAGCGCATCCAGCCCATCATCCACGCGCGCTCGCCGTGCGCGACCAGATAAGGATCGTGCATGTAGGATCCGGTGATCGTGAGCACCACCAGGGCGATGACGAGTCCCCAGTGCGCCAACCGGACGGGCAGCTCCCAGACATAGACTGGCACGATGCGCTTGGGGTCCCTTGCCAAAGGGTCGGCGGGGGCTGCGCAATTGATGGGTGTCGCCATTACGTAGATGTCCCTGTCAGCCAGCCAGCTTCATTCCGTTGTAAGGGCGGCCGTTCGCACGAACGACGTGAACGGCGCAGGCCAGGCAGGGATCGAAGGAATGCACGGTGCGCATGATTTCGAGCGGCCTGTCGGGGTCGGCGATCGGGGTCCCGAGCAAAGCCGCTTCGTAAGGCCCGCGCTGCGCCTGGCCGTCTCTCGGTCCGGCGTTCCAAGTGGATGGAGCCACCACCTGGTAATTCACGATCTTCTTGTTTTCAATCTCGACCCAGTGACCTAGCGAACCACGCGGAGCCTCGTGGAACCCAAAACCCTGGCAAGACTTTGGCCAGGAATCCGGATTCCATTTATCTCCGTTATGAATTCGGACATCGCCGTGCGCCATGTTGTCGTCCAACTGCGCTACCCAGCCCGAGAGACGGCCAACCATGATCTCCGCCTCCAGTGCGCGAGCGGCAACCCGGCCCATAGTGGAAAAGAGAGCAGATGCAGGCAGGTTGAGTTTCGCCAGTGTCTCGGCCACGAGTTGCTTTACCTGCTCGTCGCCGGAGGCATAGGCCACCAAAGCCCTTGCCAGCGGACCGACCTCCATGGGCTTGTTGTTATAGCGCGGCGACTTCAGCCAGGAGTATTTCTCGTCCGTTTTGAGGAATTCATAAGGAGGCTTAGGCCCGGAGTACTTCGGATTGGTGTCACCCTGCGATGGGTGCTTTCCGATCTGATTGCCTTCCGGATACTCATACCAGGAGCGGGTCACGTATTCTGTTACATTCGTCGGCTCGAACGGATGCACCTGGGAAAGATCGCGTCCCAGAACTATGCCGCGTGGGAAGAAGAAGCCGGCGGGATCCTTGAGGCTGCCCATCGTGTAGTCGCCATAGGCCATGAAATTGCCAAGGCCCTCTCCATAGGTAAACCAGTCTCGATAGAGTCCGGCGATGGCCAGGACATCCGGTAAATAGACCTGGCGCACGAAGGTCTGCCCGTTCTTCACCAGTTGGTTCAGCAGCGTAATGCGCTCCGGATTGATCGTTGCTTCCGGCTCATTACCATCGATCGCCGTCGCCATGCCGCCGACCAGATAGGTTTGCGGATGAGGGTTCTTTCCGCCCAGAACAGCTTGAATGCGAATGAATTCGCGCTGCAGGTCCAGCGCTTCGATGTAGTGCGCCACCGCAAGCAGGTCCACTTCGGGCGGCAATCGATAGGCGGGATTGCCCCAGTCCCCGCTACTGAAGAGGCTTAACTGGCCACTCGCCACGAGCGCCTTCACCCGGTCCTGCACCGCCTTGAAATACACCGTGCTCGACTTGGGCCATTCCGAGATGGACTGGGCCAGCTGCGAGGTCTTCGCCGGATCGGCCTTCAACGCGCCGGTTATATCGACCCAGTCGAGCGCATGGAGGTGGTAGAAGTGGATGATGTGGTCCTGCACGTTCTGCGTCGCCGCGATGATATTGCGCACCAGCCGCGCATTGTCTGGAATTTGTACTCCGACGGCATTCTCCACGGCCCGCACTGAGGCCAGCGCATGCACGGTAGTGCAGACCCCGCAAATGCGTTGCGCCCATATCCAGGCTTCCCGCGGATCGCGGCCGCGCAGGATCAGCTCGATCCCCCGGAACATCGTGCCTGAACTCCAGGCATCCGTGACCTGATGCCCATCCACCTCGGCTTCAATGCGAAGGTGGCCTTCGATGCGTGTAACCGGATCGATAACGATGCGTGCCAATTACTTTCCCTCTGGAGGTGCGCTGTCCTCTTGCGAGATGGTCGCTGGGGCTTTGGCATGGGCCCTGTGGCTGATGGCGTGCCCGATGCCGTGTGCCACGGTGGCGGCGGCGACCCCGCCGACGAATGCCCAGCCTATCTCGCTCGCGGTGACATCCACGCCGAATCCGGTCGCATGGGGCAGGCGTTCGTAGAAGGGCGATTTCGTGTCCCAAAAGCGCGGGGACGCGCAGGCGATGCAGCCGTGACCCGCCTTGACTGGCCAACTGGTAGCGTTGTTCCACCGTACTGTGGGACAGTTGAAGTTAGCTTCGGGGCCTTTGCAGCCCATCTTGTAAAGACACCATCCCTTCCGATGGCCCTCATCGCCCCATTCCTGCACGTAACGACCCGCATCGTAATGCGCGCGGCGTTCGCACTGGTCGTGAATGATCTCCCCGTAGGCAAATAGCGGCCGGTTGAGCGGGTCGAGTGCGGGCATCTCTCCGAAAGTTAGGTAGTGCACCAGCACTGCCGCGGTATTCGCAGGGTTATGTGGACACCCGGGAAGATTCACGACGTTGAGACCGGGCAACGCGCCCTGCAGGCCGAGCGCGCCGGTTGGGTTGGGTTTCGAGCGGACCAGGCCGCCATCCCATGCGCAGGCTCCAACCGCGATGTTGCCCGCCGCGTTTGTGCACACCTCGCGTGCGATGTCGAGCGCCGCTCGCCCCCCGATCGTGCAGTAGACGCCATCGTCCGCCGTAGGGATGGCACCCTCTACCACGACGAGGTATTTCCCTTTTTCCTCGCGGACCACCCTGCTTAGCGCCTTCTCGGCGGCATTGCCATAGCCCGCCATGATGGTCTCGTGATACTCCCAGGAAAAGGCTTCCAGCACAATGTCTTCGACGGAGGGGTGAGGCGATCGCAGCATCGACTCGGTGTTGCCGGCGCAATCCTGGAACTCCAGCCAGACCAGGGTCGGTTTCCTTTTCTGGCTGAGTGCACTGGCGATGACCTGGGCGTAGCTCGAAGGCAGAGCGAGCGTTGTCGACATCGCCGCGCAGAATTGCATAAACCGGCGGCGAGACACACCGCGCATCCGGCATGTTTCAAGAATCGACCCGTCAGACTCGCTCATTCTGACCCCATCCGAATTCTCTGGTATTGCTGTCTCCGCCCGAGTATTACTGCACTTAGTTAGCATTTCTGTGCAATTTAGAACACTTTTGAATTTTTTTTCAGAGTGTTCTTTATTCGGCGCACACGCCGCGAGGTCTCCACATCATACTTGGCGCCAAAAGAAACATCAGTGGTTCGGGCAGGTGAAGGAGCGCGCGCTCATCGAGGACATCCAGGAGGAGCTTCAACCAGAGTCGACGCTGCTAGTTGTATGCCACTGTCACCGGAGAGCACGATGTCGCCGGACGCATCGAACGTGTTCTTCGACAGGTGGGCATCGGGTGGCCGTCCTTCCCCAACCTGACGTGCTCTGGCCGGCGGGCTCCGTGGTTGGCCGACAGATGAAACTGTCCGGGTAACCAGATCCACCCGCCGGCGACATTTCTGGAAGCCGAAAGAGCCATCGCGACGAGAATGATACTGAAGCCCTTGGGAGAACGATTCCAGCGAGGCGAGCAGCTCCGGCTTCGATCAACGGCAAGGAGGAGCGTCAGCTTCCGCAGGCCCTTTTGGTTGCGTGGAAATATGTCCGATACCCGGCCTCTTTTATACGAATAGTCATTTCAAGTCGCCCCGCGCCGCTAACGTACCGGCGGCGGTAGGTTTGCCTTTGAGTATCCATTCAAAACCCACGGCGATGATTGTGCCCAGCAGGGGACCTACGACATAAATCCAGGTGGTGCTCATATTGCCACGGATCAGGTCGGGAGCAAATGAGCGCGCGGGGTTCATCGAGGCGCCGCTGATTGGCGCTGCCCAAAGGCCCGCCAAAGAGATGTATCCGCCGACCGCGAGAGCACCATTGGAACCGATATTACGGGCGCCAGAGGCGGTGCCAAGTATCGTGCTGACCAGACCCGTCGTCAATAATACTTCTATGGCGAGAGCCGTGAAATTGCTCACTCCCGGACCTGGTGTCGTGGCGCCGAGTAATCCTTGTACGCCGAACAGTGCCCGGAGGAAATACGCCGCAGCGATGCCCCCGATGATCTGCGCGGTGATATACCCCGGCACCCGAGACCAGGGGAAATTGCGACGCACCGCGAATGCCAAGGTGACTGCTGGATTCAAATGGGCACCACTAACCGCGCCCATGAAATAGATGATCGCCATGACCATCAGGCCCGGTGCGACAACCTTCATTCCCAGGGAGATGGCCCCGCCGCTCTGGGCACCGACGACCACGGCGCCAGCCGCGACGACGACGAGGAGGAATGTGCCCCAGGTTTCTGCGAAAAGACGACGCCATTCATGGGAAGATTCCAGGAAATCTGGTATCTCCGATTCGTGTAGCATACGGTGCTGGGTTGTCGATTCGGTTCGTTCAGAGTGCATGATTCTCTCGCGTAAGACTTGGACGATCACAATCTGGTCAGACAATCTTGCAGGGGATGATGGCATCCTCATCAAATGTGTAGACCGCGCACAGGCGGTGATAGCCGTCGGCGATAACCAGCTTGCCGTTGCGCTCGTCCCTGAACAGCAAGAGCGGCGATAGTCTTTCGTGTCGATAGACTTTTGCTCGATCTTTTTCAACGTGAGAATTACTGACCCCCAGCAGCGATAGCATGGAAGCTCTGAAAATGTCTTTCGCAGCGAATTCCGTCATCTTGGCGTGTTCCAATTTCTTGGCAACATTCTTTGACGCCTGTGTCCCCATAGTCAGACTCAGATATGAGGCGGCCGCAGGATAATCATGTTCCTGCGGTTCGCGGTGCCATGTGATGTTCGTTTTTTTGCTCATTACCCTCCTTTCAAGCGAGATTGTGGCGTCTCTTCACTGCAGAAATACCGCCATCAGCACGAGCAGCACGGCGACATGTACCGTTATCCAAAAGATCCATTGCGTAAATCGATGCCATGTCTTGAGGTGTTCCGCTGTCGGAGATTCAAGGATGCAGGTTCTCGACAGCGATCCCAATACTCATGCGGCAGTGCGCTCCACTTTTGCTATTTTGACTATGGGTAACGGAATACCGACCTACCTCAATCCCGGCCTATTCTCGATTGCGTCCGCAAGGACCAACTTATCCACGCGGGGTAGCGTGGCTCTGGCACGCCTTGTGGAAGCTCTCTTTTTCTTCGCCACCCTTAAATCGTGACAAATGTCGACCCCGCAGTCTGTTCTCAACAGCTCACAATCTCATCTCGATAAAACCGAGGATCCCCGTTAGACTCTCACCTACCGGATGACTCAGACAACAAATTTCGGAACCGGATCTGCGCAGCATCGTAAACTTCTGATGGCAGCCAAGTCTCTTGTCGTTGCGGCGCAGGGCATGAAATTGATTTTGCTTTCACCGGGCTGATCTGTTTGGGATCAGCCCAAAATCTCTTTCCAAATCGTCCCTATTCGAACCGGGGCAACGGTTAGGACTCGTCAAACACGCCGTCGGTATTCGGATGCTGCAGGATGGCATTCCTGTTTCTGGCTTGTTTTTCTGTGCAGTAAATCATCCTGAACCCTCGAATTTCGACCTGCCAAGAGTTCAAGATCGAAGCATTTGCAGTGTTATCCCTCTTGGGCGCCCCTTCTCGGTGACTGCTGTTCACAATTGACCAGACGATAGATCCGACCCGAAGGCGGACCCGTCACAGGAGCCGCGGATCGGGTATTAAACGCTGGGGAGGTACCCCATTTCGCTTCGCTTTAACTTAATAGATCCATTCGCTGCGAATATCCCTCGAAAGGCGATTTGCCCTCGGCAGATCACCCGCAGCCGCGGCCTTGATTCAGCGGGACGTCAGAACGCGAGCATTTTGGGAGCGTTCCCAACGCGGTGCAAATGTCCCTTGCCATCTAGCGGAGCCAGACCTTCATCCGGCCACGGAGCGGAGGCTTTGCCTATGGCACTCTGTACCGACTGAGCCGTGAGCGGGCTTGCCTAGTGGTGGCGGCCTCCACATCCCAGATGCCGGTACTTGCATACATTCCTCAGGGTTGGCGCATTTTCATCTGAGAGCAGCCGCGTTGCAGAGGATAGCCCCCGGGGCTCCTCCCGGCCCCCGATCGAGTCCGCGAAAGGGGACCCACATTGGCAGAGAGAGAGTGAGAGAGCGTCTTCGCATTCTCCAATCCCGCTTCTATTTTTCACTGCTTGGCTCACGGAAGAGTGACACGTGTGGCCGAGCAGCGAGTGGTTTGCGTGCCCGACAGAGTAGCCCATCTTAGCTTTTTGCTTGGTAAGGAAAAGATGAGTGGGATAGAAGCTACTGAAATAGAATGGCTTGCTGGAAGGAATTGGCTCCTCAGGTAGGACTCGAACCTACAACCCTTCGGTTAACAGCCGAAGGGTAAACGCTGGAGTACGTATGTTATCAATGGAGTAGAGAAGAGCACACAGGAATATTTGGAGTCCCTGTGGCGCGCAACTGGACCAAATTTTGGACCAAGCTCGGTTCTGCAAACCTGATCGTGGAAGAACTGAACCCCTACTCTAATTGGTTGGCGCTCGTCGGGGCGAATGCTCAACTTTGCTGGACTCATCATCTGCCCTTTGGCGACCCGGCTGTCCGGGATAGATCTCGGGCCGGCTGCGCCGACACGCGGCATAAAGCCTAAATTCAAGAGAATAATCGATGGGTCTCTTGCAATATCCTGCTACAAAACCCCCTTTTTCATGGTGTTTCGTTACATATTGTGGTGGACTGTCGCGATAAAACATTGCTATACTTTTCATCAAAACCTCCGTATTAAGGGGGTTTTGTTACAGGATATGACATGGAAACTATTACCCGATCCCTATCGACCCAGGAAAGCAAGGTGGTGCTGGCCCTCACGGAACGCGGGCAGCGGGAGGCCACGCGGGCGGAGATTGTCGATCTGCTCGGCGGCAAGGTAAAGGCTGCCGACCATGTCATTCAATCCCTGCGCCGTAAAGGCTGGCTAGAACGGGCAACCTGGGGAGAATATCTGCTGGTACCGCCGGAGCAGGGGCCTGATGCTCTGGGCGACAGCAACCTTCTGGCCCTCGCCAGTCGCATCGCCAATCCTTATTACATCGGCTTCAGCTCCGCCACCGCTCATTACGGGCTGACGACACAGCACCGCAACGTCATCTTCGTAGTGACGCCGGTGCGCTTGCGGGAACGCGAAGTCGCAGAGGCGCGGGTCCGGATCGTCAATCTGGCGAACAGCAAGTTTTTCGGCTTTGAGCCCGTCGATGTGCTCGGATACAAGGTCATGATCTCCGACCGCGAAAAGACCGCCATCGACTGCATTGATCGCCCGGCCCTGTCCGGAGGCGTGGGTGAAGCCGCCATCATACTGGCGACCGCCAGCCGCCGGTTTGACTGGAATAAAGCCGCCGATTATCTCGAACGGATCGGTTCCGGCGCCCTTGCGCGGCGCTTTGGCTGGCTCGTCGACCACGTCAAGGCCGATGTTCCGCCTGCTGTGCGCGAGCGCCTCATCCGGCTGGCCGCGCGCAGCCGCGCAACATTTCTCGGACCCGATCCCGCGCGCGCACACACGGTGCCGGGTGCCATCGGCTACGGCAATACCTGGCGTTTGTTCGTCAATGTGACCCGCGAAGAGTTACACGGCAGCGCCGGGCTTGGCCTGCGCAAATCTATCAGGAAGGATAGCTAGAAATGCTTACCCAGCCGCAGGTGCAGCGCTACTCATCTGAATCGGGCCTTCGCGACATCATGATCGCGGAGAAGGAAGTGGTGCTGACGTTCCTGTTGCAGCTTCTGTCAGAGCGCGGCATTCTGGACAGGCTGGCTTTCAAGGGCGGCACGTGTCTGCGGAAAATTTTTGTTGGCAGCCAGGGACGATTTTCGACCGATCTGGACTTTACGGGAATTGAAGACCACGATCACGAGGAAGTCATCCTCGACATGATGCAAGCGTTCGAGCAGCCCTTTTATGGAATCCAGTTCTCCATTCCCGACGAGAGCTACTACGACACGCAGGATGGCCTATCCTGGGGCGTCAATCCTGTCTATTCTCATGACTGGAACACGAGCGGCGTCAGCGAGGTCAAGCTGCAGATCAGCCGGCGCGAAACGCCAACGCTGCCGCCAGTGCGGCTGCCGCAGATCGAGCAGAGTTACTTCAGATTCCTGCCCTTCGCGCCCGCGGAAATCATGTGCCTTGCTCTTCCCGAAATCCTTGCGGAGAAAATACGCGCCTGTTATCAGCGCAACAAGGCGCGCGACATTTACGATCTCGGCATGTTCGCGAGAAAACCTCTCGACCAGGCGCTGATTCGCCGCCTCCTGGTGCTCAAGCTCTGGCAGGCGCGCGATACTTTTGATCCGGCCCGCCTAATTAATAAACTCGAGGATGGGCGGGATTTCGATTGGGATGATCTCCGCCAGCTCCTCAATCGGGCCCGCAGTTATTGACCGCGAGAGGATCACCGCGGATTGTGTCAGAGGTTTCGGCTTTCTGGCCGAGTTGACAGCGGATGAACAGACGTTGGCGAACGACCAGCATCAGCGGGAGCGGACTCTGGCTGGACAGTTTCGCGCGGGGCTGTGAATGAAAATTCCGGAGCGCGGCTCAAATAGCATCTGTCTTTGACAATCGAGTGTTTCGCCGGATTTATTCGCTATAATCTCCCCCTGTTTCACGAACCCGCCTCCCGGCTTCATGACTACGTCATTGCCTGCAAGCGCTGCCGAGAACGCATCGCTGCTCCCGTCAAGACGATGCCGGGTACGTGGATAATCCATACCGGTCCGCTGTGCGGCGAACGTCGGCGATACCTGCCCGCGGAGATTTTCAGGGGCCGGCTATCGCACAGGTACGAGAATCTCGTACGGAGGAGGGCCGTGTTTGGTCCCTATAAGGACATGCCGCGCATCAACCGGGGCATGGTCAATCTCGGGGCGTGCCTCATCGCCGGCATACGACTCGCACGCGAGAAGCATGTCTCGTCCCACTGCCCCTTCTCGCACTGGAGAAAACCACAGTATCAGTACTGTCAAACGCCCCGTACAAAGACGATGATGGATAGAGCATCATGTCACAAGGAGTTGCATAAGCTCATTATTTTGTGCCGCCACCGCGAACCACTTATGAAACCCAGCAGACGATGCCGGAGCGTGCTTAAGGTCGCCGACTCCTGCACAAGGGACGCATGATCAGTTGGATCATCTCCAACAGTTCTTGAGAAGGTAACGCAAATAACATAAAGGGCGAAGGAGAGTCGCAACAATGATTACTCGTGGTTTCACAGGACGCCAAAGATCGACCGATCTAGCCTCGCGAATACCACCAGGACAGCATCTCGTTGATGGATTTCCGGTGCTCTCGGCGGGCCCCGTACCGAGTGTCTCTCTGGATAGATGGAGTTTCGAACTGAAGGACGGCATTCGGGTTATCCGGAAATGGACATGGCCCGAATTCAACCAACTGCCCCAAACCAAAGTCACGCGTGACATACATTGCGTCACCAGTTGGTCTAAATTGGATACCGCATGGGAAGGTGTGACCATCGATAGCTTATTCGTCGCCGCTGGTATCGAGCCAACAACATCTTTTCTGCTCGCTCACTCGTTCGACGGGTACTCGACAAATGTCCCTGTCACGGATCTGGTTGGTGGAAGAGCGATGGTTGCACTGCGGTACGATGATCGTCCCCTAGAGCCAGACCACGGAGGTCCGGCGCGGCTGCTTGTTCCTCATCTCTACTTTTGGAAATCGGCCAAATGGATCAAGGGACTGCAATTCACTACACGCGATGAACCTGGTTTCTGGGAAAGCAATGGATACCACATGTACGGCGATCCATGGCATGAACAGAGATACTCGAATGACTAAGCTAGTGGATCCAAGTCGCAATGAAGTGCGGTGGCAAAGCGCACGGGTGGTCGCGATTGAGGCCGCAACATCGCGTATTAAGAGCTTCTCTCTCGCTCCAGAGATCCCATTTGAGTTTTACCCTGGCCAGCATGTTGACGTGAGACTAACCGCGGAAGATGGCTACACCGCGTTGCGTAGCTATTCGATCGCATCGTCGCCGGTCGAGACCAGCCGGATCGAACTATCAATCGAGCGGCTCGATAATGGTGAGGTCTCCCCATTCTTCCACGACACTGTGGTCGTCGGCGATGTTGTGGAGATGAGGGGGCCACTGGGAGGGCACTTCATCCTTAGACCAGAAGATGTGGGCCCAATCCTACTGGTCGGAGGAGGTTCCGGAGTCGTGCCCCTTGTGTCGATGGTCCGTTTCCAGCAAGGCCGAGATACAGCGATCCCCATCGTTCTTCTGGTTTCTGCTCGCACTTGGGATGACATTCTTTATCGAGAAGAGCTTCTCTCTGGAGAGGCTTCAATTCCCTATTTTCATGTGACGTTTGTTCTTACGAGAGACGCTCCCAGACGGCCTGTGGACTATGGCCATAGGATCGATGCCACGATAGTCGCGGCTTCCTTAAAGCATCTTCTGAGTTTGCCTAAACGAGTTTACATCTGTGGGAGCAATCCTTTCGTAAATGCTGCGGCCGACAGTGCCATTGTTGCCGGGATTTCTCCTCCAATTATCAGGACAGAGCGGTACGGTGGCTAAATTAGTTCGTACAACACATGTATGGCTCGGCTTGCTTTGAGAGCGCTTCTGATTTAGATCCTCGTGGCTTTGCGGTGCATTTAATGCTTCGCTGCTGTCACATTCTTCCAGGGCTCCACAATGAGCAATGAGCGAGTGAATATTCCATGACTACAGCGACAATCATTGGTTCTGGACCTAACGGGCTTTCGGCTGCCATCGTTCTCGCCAACGCCGGAATCGATACAAAGGTCCTGGAGCGGAACAGCCGCATCGGCGGCGCTTGTTCAACAGCCGAAACAACGCTGCCAGGATTTCGTCAAGACCTGGGATCATCCGCCTATCCGATGGGGTTCGCGAGCCCTTTCTTTCGATCGTTGCCTGTTGAGATTCCGTGGATCCTGCCTCCTGCTCAGTGCGCACATCCCCTTGACGATGGAACCGCAGTGATGCTCGAACACTCGATCGAGGACACCGTCGCTACACTCGATCCATGTGACCGCCGAGCCTATCGCTCTTTGTTGGCGCCTCTAACGTCGAACTTTTCTCAGTTGATTGAAGAGATATTGAGCCCGATGTGGCATCTTCCCAAGCATCCGATCCTGCTTGCTCAGTTCGGACCTTTGGCACTTCTCCCTGGCGTCTCGCTTGCGAAGATCTTCTTTCGTGGTCCACGAGCTCGTGCATTTATCGCGAGCATGTCCACTCACTCAATCCTTCCGTTGGAACAATTGACTTCGGCCGCAGTGGGTCTTGTCCTTATGGCTGCTGGACATGCAGGTGGATGGCCGATTTTGCGAGGTGGAGCGCAAGCTTTGACTGACACTCTCGCCCATCATCTGCAAAGCTTAGGCGGGAGTATTGAAACGGAGCAAGAGGTGACAGTCCTTCCGGAATCCGACCTAGTACTGGCGGATCTCACACCACGTCAATTGGTCAGGATTGCGGGCTTAAGTCTTCCGCAGGGATACCGACAGCGCTTAGAGAGATATCGATACGGCCCTGGCGCCTTCAAAATCGACTACGCTCTTAACGCGCCCATCCCCTGGAAGGCTCGAGAATGCTCACGAGCTGCAACCGTTCACCTAGGGGGAACATTTGAAGAGATCGTGGCCTCCGAACGCACATTCTCGTCAGATAATCCTTTTGTTCTTTTGGGCCAGCCTTCTCTCTTTGATCCAAGTCGAGCGCCTAGTGGTCTGCATACCGCCTGGGCATATTGTCATGTACCCAATGGCAGCGTTAAAGATGCGACAGAGTTGATAGAACGACAGATCACTCGCTTTGCTCCTGAATTTCCAGATTGCATTCTGTCGAGATTCGTCTCCTCTCCCGCGCGCCTGGAACAATGGAATCCCAATCTGGTGGGGGGTGACATTTTGGGCGGCGCAATGAATATCAGACAATTACTTTTTCGGCCGACCGCATCACTATATCGGACCCCAAAACATGGTCTTTATTTCTGCGGAGCATCTACGCCACCAGGCGGCGGCGTCCATGGAATGTCTGGCTATCACGCCGCTAACGTAGTCCTACGAGATCTTCGCTATCGGTGGAGTTGAAGATAGGCTACTGAAATGCTGCCTATTGGACGTGTAGCCTTGCTCGTTCGCTATCCCGTAAAGAGCATGGCAGGGGAGATTCTATCGGAGACGTTGCTGACTGAGTCGGGGATAGCCAACGATAGACTCTATGCGTTCAGAAGTTCTAGTGCACCAACGGGAATGCTGCACCTGTCCGGACGTGCGCGTCGTCAAATGCTTGGGTATGCACCTAAGCTGAACGGCAATGGAGAAATCTCGGTTACGGTACCGAGCGGAGAAACGTATCCGATAGATTCAACATCGCTGATCAAGCATTTTAACGATCACATCGCGCAGCATAGTCACTTTTCTCTTGTTCGCTCACAGGTTCCGCAGACTGACGTCCGGCCTTTGTCTCTTATTTCTCTTCAAACAGTCCAACAGCTTTCGACAGAGCTAGGCGTGCTACTTGACTATCGTCGTTTTCGTGCAAACATTATCCTGGATGGAGTAGCCGGAGCGTTCGCCGAAGACATGCTCGTGGGTAAAACAGTCCAAATAGGGTCGATGGCGTCACTCAGAATTCTCGAACGCGATCCACGATGCCGACTGATAACGTATGATCCTGATTCTCCTATTACTGAAGAGCCGTTGTTTGAGATCATGCGGCTCCTGGATAAGAATCACCAGGGCCGAGCCGGCGTTTACGCCACTGTTCTTACCCCTGGCGTCATTCACATCGGCGATATTGTTGACGTTCGCGCAACGACATGATCGGTTGGGATGAACTTGATATCTACTGCGGAGCAGTTGAGCAACTCCTAGCAGATGCTACGGATCAGGTACTTCGCCCCCTATGCCATGGACGACCTCGAGCCCCTTGACGGAACCCGGAGTCCATTTCATCACCCTTTCACATCTCAGAGGATTGCTAGTCAGCTGAGTAGCCGTCGGCTAGCAGCAATTCATCGCAAGGAACATCGGCGCGTGTATAGCTAGGATCGGATTCGGAGACCACATTCACTTTTCCTCCATCCTCGCTAACGGCCTTAATGATCAATCTCCCTTCATAGTCGGGCAAACGAACTAGCTGTCCGATGTCGGGTTTTGGCAACATACGCACCTCCTAAGTTCCAGGGATTATCTTCAGGTCATTGTTGGGGATGACGAATGCCGATGAGTGGCTTATATTCCAAATGTT
>CAVWLS010000002.1:0-74799 GCA_963755975.1 uncultured Acidobacteriota bacterium | reverse complement strand
GCACAAAAGGGAACTGCCGCGCGGATGGCAACTCACATAGCTCCTAAGTCGCCGGTACATCTGCGAGGAATTAACCAAAAGATCGCCTACCCGCTATAAACCTTCTCGGCGTATAGTCGTGGGCACTCAGGATCCCGGGATCAAATTCTGCCTTAATTCTCAGGAGCCCAAACCATGGACAACGTTGTGATCCATACGCGAATCTACGCTGGCGGAGCCGTCGCCTTTGGCGGCCAACCCGCCATCGACGACCTGAAGAACGCCGGCTACTCTGCCGTGATCGTCTGGTCAGTCCACGTTGCCACTGACGGAACTCTCATCCTCAATGACACGCAAATCGTGTCAAACGGGATCTACAAGGAAGCCGAGCCCATGCATCTGCCGGAGCGCCTCGCGCAACTCCGCAAAGCAGGGATGCAGATCATCTTTTCGGTGGGCGCCGGCGGCGTAGAGGACTTCACAAACATCGGGAAGCTCCTTGGGAATGGCCCCGGAGCACCGGGAAACCCGGTCCACGACAACTTCCAGGCTCTCAAGAATGCCATGGTCGAAGGAGGCGCAGGCATCGACGCCATCGACTTCGACAATGAAGACGATCTGACGACCAGCGTCATGGTGAACTTCGGTTCCACGCTGGCCGACATCGGCTATTCCAGCGTCACCTTCTGTCCTTACTCTCAGGAACCCGAGACTGAGTGGAAGGACACCTACCGCGAACTGCGCCGCTTGCACGGAAATGGATTCGTGAGCGCTATACATCTGCAGTGCTACTCGGGCGGCAGCGGCAATTCGCCTACGGGATGGGGCGAGATGATCACGGAAGCGGGTGGCGGCACCTTGCTGATTCCGGGGCTCGCCACAAACCAGGCTCAGCCGGGTCCCTGGTGGTACAAGGACGAGCAAAGGGGCACCGACCAGATCGGCGGCAGCGTCGTTACGACCCCGAACGTAGCCATGTACGGTCAGGGCGACTGGTCCGGCATGTTACGGAAGGGCAATTACCCCACCGTGAAAGCTGCGCTCGAGGATGCTAACAAAAAAGGCGGCGAGACCTTCTTCTTTTACTGCCGCGGACCCCTCGATATCGGACCCGGCAAGCAGTTCCAGACCGGTGACGCAGTCTTCTTCGCCGGACAGCCTTGGTGGGGCTCTGCCCCTCAGTGCGACGCCTACTCTCTCAGCGGAGGCTGCAGTAACATTTACAACGCAAAGGGAGCCTGCCCATCTGACCTGCAGTCCCAATACGCCGGCTGGAAGAAGGATGCGGAGGAGTCGAAGAAGCATCAAAAGACGGACCCGAAGAAGGCGTACTCCGTGGATGGTGGTTTCATCTGGCTTTACGACTCGGTGGTGAACTGCATCCTGTCAGGTTGTTGTGGCGGGACCGAGAAGGACCCTGCGACCACGGCGAAGGCTTACCGGGAGGCCATCACCAACGGCCTGACCTGAGCGTTAGCTTGACTCAAGTTTTGAAAGATGCTGGTGCCCCACACAAGCCTGTGTTTGTCAAGTTCCACGACAGTCTTTCCAAGATGTTCAGGGAGATTCTTTCCAGTTTCAGCAGCCTTCGGGAGGGAGGGAAAGTGGGAAACGCGCATCGTTTTCCAAGGCGGTTGCGCGGCCGTCTTTTCCTCCCTCCGTGGCGGGGATGGGAATCCATCGCGCAACGATGGTCGAGCCGTGGATGGCCGGTTCGAGTTCCCGGATCAGGGTGTTGCAGTAATAGACCTGCAGGCGTTGTTCGATCCTGAGGACCTGGACCCACTCCCCGGCCAGAGCGCGACCGATGCGCCACTTGGTATCGGCGATGTCCAGCTTGCCCTGGCGGTCGACCTTCAGCACCCAGGCGCCCTCCGGGTAATGCCAGCGCGGCGGGTTGGGATCGTAACGCCGTGGGCTGGAAGACCAGCGACTGGCTGGAGTCTGCATGCCCAGGGCCTCGTGCGGACGCAGGTAGTTGTGCTCCCAGCGATAACCGTCCAGCCAATGCTGGGGCGACTGCCCACTAAGTCCGCGCCGGCTGAGCGCACGTTCGAGCGCGCCGTGAAAGCGCTCCACCTTGCCTTGTGTCTGCGGATGTCCGATGCCGCTCCAATGCAGCCGTATGCCCTGCTTCATCAGCCAGAGCGCCAGTCCCGTAGTCGCTGCCTGCGGTCCGGCCCAACTCCACCACGGCACGCCGTGATCCATCAGCATGGCCTGAGGAACACCGCACTCGACACCCCACCTCCCCCTTCGCTCTCGCTCGCGCCGAAGTGTAAAGGATGTCTAGAAACTCTCTGGAAAGAATGTCATGGAACTGAACAAAATGCAGGCTTGAGTGGGGTAACCTGACTCCGCTTTCCCGCTTTACTCCTTGTCGCTCACCAGAGAGAACATCGCTCCCTGCGGGTCCTGGCCATTGATGATCCACGCGCCGCCGGGTACCTGCATCGGACCATTCACGACCGTCCCGCCGCCAGTCTTCACGCGTTCGATGGCCGCATTGATGGAGTCTACGTGGAAGTAGAAGCTCCACGATGAGACGGGGACATGCGGAGGTTTGGCCATCATGCCGCCGTCGCCCATTTGCTTGTGATCGCCCTCGTCGAAGATGCGATAGACGCCCATCGGCCCCATGTCCATATCGGTGACTTTGGTCCAGCCAAAGAGCTTGCTATAGAACTCAAACCCGCCTTCGAGGTCAGTTGTGTAGAGTTCGTGCCAGCCGATGGTGCCGGGCGCGGGAGGTGCCGGCCGCTCCGGCGAGGGCATCGCAGGGTTGGGAGTGAAGACCGCGATGGCCGCGCCCTGGGGATCGGACACGACGGCGAAGCGAAGCATCTCGGGAACGTCGGTGGCGGGCTTCAATAGCTTGCCGCCGGCTTCGACGATCTTTTCGATGTGGGCATCCACGTCATCGACGACGATGTAGCCTATCCAGCCCACGTGCCCGGGGATGTTCAACATGCCGGCCATGCCCACGCTGCCGACATTGAAGGTGGTGTATGCGGGGCCGTCACCGCCGGGAATTTCCTGGGTCGTCCAGCCGACAACGTCAGAGTAGAATTTGCCGGCGGCTTTTGTGTCGCTGGTCATCAGTTCGTACCAGGCGAATTTTCCTTTTGGCGTATACATTGTGAAATTTCTCCTTGTTTGGGGAACGCAACACCGTGCTTGTTGGGACACCGTGATGAGCATCCGGTTGCCTCGCCACGTTGACACCTCGCTCGGAGAGATGTCAAGCCAACCTTATGTCAATTTAGATGCAGATTGGGTGAAGATTTGGCTGCTCCATATCTGGCCACGAGCTAGGGGCAGTCAAATAGCAGGATTCTGCTACTGCTTTAATGGCGCGTAATTCGGAATCTTGGGCGTCAGCTTGCGAATGAGGAATTCCTGAAGGAGGTTCACCGCCGCATCGCCTGCAATGCCGAGGGCCGCGTTCTCGAAAGTCAGCGCCACCCCGTTGCGGTCGTTTGCCGGGTAATAGAGGTTTGAGATCCCGCCCGAAGCGAGGCTGCCGAGAATCGCCGAGTAATTTACCTGCCGACGCCCATTGTCACCCTTGCACATCACCGACATTTCGAGGGCATACAGAGTACGCGACCGGATCGTGCCCGTCCCCTTGTAGAAGTAGCGCGGATCCTGCTTCAGAAGCGATGGCAGTATAGCGGCGCCCAGCATCGTACTGACGAAGCCGTCGGTATAGTTGGCTGCATACCGCTTCGCATAGCCCTGCGCCCCTTGCCCGTACCCGCTGAAGGTGTCGTTACCCTGCTGCGCTCCCGCCCAGATCCCTGTCAGAACGAAGGTGGCCGGGTCCACCGAAGTCTTCAGTGCCAGATCGAATTTCTGCTTGGTGGTCAGGGGAGGTGCATTGGGCACATACGTGACGTAGAAGTTTGGAACCACGCCGAGCACGCGCTGTTTCTCCTCCAGATGGAACTGCTCCAGGGCAATCTCCTGCGGCGATGCCGTCACCCGCACTTCGCTGGCCGCGGTGGAGATATGTAACACGATTGCTTCCGCCTCATAGCTCTCGCCGGAGTGCAGGACACCGGAAACGACCTGGGTCGCAAATCCCTTCGCGGAGACGGTAAGTTTGAAGGCTCCTGGTTGAACCTCTGTGAAACTAAAGCGGCCATCGCTGTCCGATGTCGCCACTCTCACCGGCTGCCCGGGAGAGTCGGCCTGGGCAAGTTCGATCCGGACGCCCTCGTAGACGGTACCCTGAGGATTCACTACCACGCCGTGGATGCTTCCCGGTGAAGACTGTTCCGGCGACACCTGCGCTTCGGGCGAATCGGGTAAAGCAGTCTCCGTCGGCAGAATCCTCGCGTCGAACGAGGCCTGCTGAGCCCCCATATGGGTCGTGAGCCCCAACAGCACCAGGCAGGCAAGAGCCCGACCCGATTTCAGCACTTGGCGGCGTGGGTCGTTCGACCCGCTCTCCGGATTTGCTTCGATTCCGATTCGTCCGTCCTCGTTCCAGGATTCAAGTTGTCTTAATACATAATGATAATCGGCAGGAAAGAGCCGCCGAAAGATTAGACGGATCGCAACGACGACAGGACGAGAAGATGACCGGGGAAACAAGCCCTTCCCTTGCCCTACACCGCCTCAGCGTACCGAAACGGTCTTTCTTTGTGGCTCTTCCAGAAGTATGCCAGAATGATCACGCTCGCGACCGCCGCATACGCGCACCACACCGAAGTGAAGGCGTACCTCTTCACCGCCATCACCACCAGCAGAATCGCCACATTAGCCACTCCAAAGATCACCAATTCTCTGATCTTTGAGAATAGGAGCGAGCCGCACGTTGCGATGACATACAGAACCGCAACGGCCATGTTGTTGGTGGCAGAATTGATGTACACGATGCTGTGGTTTCGGATGAAAGTCTGCGTAGGATAAGCAGTCAGCGCCCATAGGATATAAAGACCCGTCAGGCATCCAATCACAACAAATGGCAGCATGCGCCTGCGGCTCCTCGCGTCAGGCTCGAACAGCAGCACACTCAGCGGCAGCAGAAACGGCAGGAGTCCCTGCGCATACAGCATGAACACCGCAGCCATATCATGCGTGACCGCAGGCGAAAGCACTCCATCCAGCCCCAGCCAGACAAATCCCTCGGTGAACTGGTGAATGGCAAAGAGCGTCGGCAGCGAGGCAAAGAGGAGTTCGCGCCTATGCTTCACTCGCGTCAGAGTAATCACTCCGATCGTGCCCAGAATCCCGCTGCCGGTAAAATTTGCCGCCGCTGAGAAGCACACGCCATGTCTTCCTTCCTGATGACGACTCCATCATAGCGGCCCGTTTCAGCTGCCGATTCAAACATCTCTCGGCAACGTCATCCTTCTCTCATCGCCTCCAGCGGATCCACCTTCGTAGCCCGCCGCGCCGGTAGATAGCTTGCAACCAGCGCAATCCCGAGAAATACCATCGGAGCTACTGCAAACGTGGTCAGATCCCGTGCGCTCGTCTTGTAAAGCGCGCTCGAGATCAGCTGCGTCGCGAGGAGTCCTGCAGCCAGCCCGATCACAATGCCAACAACCACCAGTCCCAGCCCCTGTCGAACCACCGCCCACAACACATCTCTCTTCTCCGCGCCCAGCGCCAGCCGAATCCCGATCTCCTGCCGTCTCTGCGCCACCGACCACGCCAGCACTGCATAAAGCCCAATCGCTGCCAGCCCCAGCGCCGTCGCCGAAAACGCACCCAGCAGCGTCATCAGGAATCGCGGCTGCGCACGCGAGCCGTCCATCAGGTCATCGACTGTCTGCACCGCGGTCACCGGCTGATCCGGATCTACCGACGCAATCTGCGCCCGCACTGGCTGCGCCATGCTCATGGGAGCCACCGCCGTTCGGACCAACAGATTCATGTCGCCCCATGGAAGCTGCTTGAACGGCAGATACAACTGCGCCTGCGTCTCCTCGGCCAGTCCCTTGTTCCTCACATCCGCCGCTACGCCGACCACTTCCGACGGTTCCGGACCGCGTCCCACCAGCACATGCTTGCCTATCGGATTCTCACCCGGCCAGAAGCGCCTCGCGAACGCCTGATTCACCACCAGCATCTTCGGAGCCCGCGCATCGTCCGCATCCGAAAACGCCCGCCCCGCCACCAGCGGAACCCGCATCGTCCGAAACCACCCCGGACTGATCGCCTCAATATCGATAAACGGACGTTGCGCCAGCGGCACTGCCGGTTGACCTTCAGGCAGCACCGGAGTGATCCGTTTCCAACTCAACGGCAGCGCCGCCGAAATCGCCACATCGCGCACGCCCGGCAGCGCCGACACTCGCCGCAGCACCTCATCAAAGAACGCGATCTGCTGATCCGGCTTTGTGTACTTCGCTGTCGGCAGCGACACATTCATCGTCAACACGTTGCTCGACTCAAATCCCGGATCGACGCGCAGCAGCTGCTCAAAGCTCCGCAACAGCAATCCCGCTCCGATCAGCAGCAGAAGCGAAAGCGCCACCTGTCCGACCACCAGCAGATTCTTCAGCCGCCCCCGCGCCTTCCCGCCGGAGACGCCTCGTCCCTCATCGCGCAGCGTCGAATTCAGATCGGTCCGTGCAAGCTGCACCGCCGGAAAAATCCCCGTCACGATTCCGGTGAGCAGGGAAATAAGCACCGTGAACAGCAGCACCCGCAGATCCATTCCCACCGGAATTCCACCTGGCAGCTCGGTCGCTCCCCATGTGCTCAGTGCGCGGCCCGCACCCCAGCCCAGTCCCGCGCCCAGCGCGCCCGCCGCCAGCGCCAGCAGCATGCTTTCTGCCAGCAGTTGCCGGATCATCGCGCTGCGGCTCGCGCCCAGCGCCGCACATATCGCCAGTTCGCGCCTGCGAGCCAGCGCACGGGAAAGCAGCAGGCTGGCGACGTTGGCGCACCCGATCATTAGCAGCAACGCCACTGCGCCCGAGAGCATCCAGAGCTTGGCGCGCACATCACCCACTACCAGGTCGCGCAAATGGACTGCCCTCATCTCAATCGAGCCATCCGCATCCGGAGCCGTCGGGTTCTGCTCTCGATACTGCTTGTTGATCACCCCAAGCTCGGCATTCCCCTGCGCCATCGTCGTGCCCGCGCCCAGCCGAGCCAGAAATCCGAGATAGCCCACGCCCATCCGCAGCCGCTGCGTGCTGAACAGCGTGTGCTCGAAGTATCGCGGAGTCCAGACATCCGCCGGCCCCACAAAAGGGAACTGCGCTCCCGCCGGCAGCACTCCGATCACCGTGTGCGGCTTGCCGTCGAGAGTCACCGTCTTGCCCACAATATTCGGATCGCTCCCGAAACGGCTGCGCCAGATCGAATCGCTCAGCACCACTACCGGCTTGCCTTCCGGCCGTCCCTCATCCTCGCTGAACGCCCGCCCCATCTGCGGCAGCACTCCGAGCGTCGCAAAAAAGTTCGGAGTCACACGTCCCACTGGCACCTGGACCGGCTCGCCCACTCCAGTCAGGTTAAAATCGTCGTTCGCCCACGCCGCTACCGATTCGAAGCCCCGCGCCCTGTCGCGCACCAACTCGTAGCGGAGCAGTGTGCCGCCGTGATCCGTCGTCGCGTCCTTCACCTGGATATTCACCAGTCGTTCCGGTTGCCGATAGGGAAATGGCCGCAGCAGCAATGCGCTGGTCACCGAGAAGACGGCAACGTTTGTCCCGATCGCAACCGCCAACGTCAGGATTGCCACAACTGTTAGTCCGGGACTGGTCGCAAGCCTGCGTGCCCCGGCGCGAAGATCCCTCAAAATTGGCTGCATCACGCACAATTATAGATTTCGCGAATACGGCCGCATCCCGCACTCACGTGGCCCGCGATCCGGCTCTTGATATACTTCGCAACAAAAGAAATCCAATCGCTGAGACCATCCAGCGTGCTGCCCACTCTTGCACAATCCCAAAGGAATTCCGCGATGACGCCCTTCTGCCGTTCCGCCGCAGTCGCCTCTATCCTTGTCTTCTCCGCGCTCACGTCGTTTGGCCAATCGGCCCCACCCGTTTCGCCAATGACGCCTGACGTGCCGCCGAAGTTCACCGCGCCGCGCACCGGCTACGACTACGTCAAGCGCGTCGAAATGGTGCCCATGCGCGACGGCGTCAGGCTCTACACGGTCATTGTCATCCCGAAAGGCGCGACCCACGCCCCCATCCTGCTCACCCGCACTCCCTACAACGCCGCCGGCCGCGCCGCGCGCAACGAATCACCGCACATGCTCGACGAGCTCCCCCAGGGTGACGACGTCTTCGTCAAAGCCGGCTACATCCGCGTCTTCCAGGATGTCCGCGGCAAGTACGGATCTGAGGGCGAGTACGTCATGACGCCTCCACCCACCGGCCCGCTCAACCCCAACGGCCCCAACGACACCACCGACGCGTATGACACCATCGACTGGCTCGTCAAGAATATCCCCGAGACCAACGGCAAAGTCGGCATGCTCGGTTCTTCCTATGAAGGATTCACCGTCGTCATGGCCCTCATCAACCCGCATCCCGCGCTCAAGGTAGCCGCCCCCGAAAGCCCCATGATCGATGGCTGGATGGGCGATGACTGGTTCCACTACGGAGCCTTCCGCCAGGTAAACCTCGACTACTTCACCGAGCAGACCTCAGCTCGCGGCCGCGGCGCGCCCATTCCGCGTGAAGGCTACGACGACTACACCAACTTCCTCGCCATCGGCTCAGCTGGCGACATGGCCCGCTACGGAGGACTCGAGCAGCTTCCGTTCTGGCTCAAGGTTCACGAACACCCCGCCTATGACGCCTTCTGGCAAGGCCAGGCCCTGGACAAAATCATGGCGCAACTTCCGCTCAAGGTCCCCGTCATGTGGCTGCAGGGCCTCTGGGATCAGGAAGACATGTGGGGAGCCATCCATAGCTATGAAGCCGTCGAGCCCAAAGACACCGGCAACGACAAGAACTTTCTCGTCATGGGACCCTGGCGTCACAGCCAGGTCAACTACATCGGCTTTTCCCTCGGACCTCTGCTCTGGGATGGCGACACCTGCCTGCAATTCCGTCGCGACGTGCTCCTCCCATTCTTCAACCAATATCTGCTCGACAACGCCCCCAAGGCCGACACCCCTCCCGTGCTGATCTACAACACCGGCGAAAATCACTGGGACCGATTCAAGTCATGGCCGCTGAGCTGCGACTCCGGCTGCAAGGACAAATCGCAGCCCCTTTACCTCACCGCCAACAAAGAGCTTTCCTTCGAAGCTCCCAGCGCATCGTCGCCCAAATACGACGAATACGTCTCCGATCCTTCGAAGCCCGTGCCTTATCGTCCCCGTCCCGTCTTCTCCGGAGACGGTGATGCTTGGCGAACCTGGCTCGTCACAGACCAGCGCTTCGTTGATGGCCGCCCCGACGTCGTCACCTACGTCACCGAGCCGCTCACCAAATCAGTGCGTCTGAGCGGCGCGCCCCAGGTCAACCTTTATGCCTCCACCAGCGGCAGCGACAGCGACTGGGTCGTCAAGCTCATCGATGTATACCCCGGCACCGTGCCCTCGCAACCCGCCATGGGCGGCTACGAGCTGCCCATCTCCCTCGACATCTTCCGGGGCCGCTACCGCACCAGCTTCGAACATCCTGAAGCCATCACGCCCGACAAGCCGCTCCTCTACCAATTCGGCCTGCCCACCGTAAACCATGTCTTCGAGCCTGGACACCGCATCATGGTGCAGGTTCAGTCCAGCCTCTTCCCGCTCTACGACCGCAACCCGCAGACCTTCGTTCCAACATATTCGACGCGAAGCCCGCGGACTACAAAGCGGCAACCCAGCGCATCTGGCACACTCCCGGAGACGCCAGCTTCATCAGCCTGCCGGTCGTGCCGCAGTAGTCCGTAGTCTCTGACCAGGCCGGCTCACCCCGGCCTGCGCTCGAACGCTATTGATAGCGCACGAAGTCGAAGGATCTGCTTCTCGGCTGAAGTTGACCGAGCTGCTATACGCCGTATATCTATTTGCTATACACTGTATAGCAATGCCCGAACCCTCCACCGCCGACCGCATCTCTCACGCCGCCATCGCCATCCTTGAAGCCGAGGGCCCGGACGCCGTCAGCATGCGCCGCGTCGCCGATGCCGTCGGCATCACGCCGATGGCTATCTATCACCATTTCCCTAATCGCGAAGCTCTCCTCAACACTGTCACCAACCAACAGTTCGCCACCTTCCTCAGCTATATCGAGAAGCGCCCCATGCGCGGCTCGCCCGAAACGCAGCTCGTCTCCGCCATGGAGGCCTACATCGACTACGCCTTCGACCGCCCGCGCATCTTCGACTACGTCTTCGCCCAGCCTCGCCCCGGAGCCCGCCGTTATCCAGACGACTTCCGCGCCCGCCGGTCGCCCACCCTCAACCCCATCGCCGACGCCGTCCGCGCCGCCATGCGCGCCGGCCTGCTTCGCAAAGACGATGTCTGGGAAGTCGCCCTCGAACTCTGGGCTCTCACCCACGGATACGTCGCGCTTTACCGCGCCGGCCGCTTCAACCTTTCCGAAAAAGAATTCCGCGCGCTCGTCCGCCGCGCCCTGAGGAGACTCATCCATGGACTTAAAAGCTGAAACGGCCTCAAAGCCTGAAGGACTCGCTCTCACCATGCTCGCGATCGCCGGCTCCGCCGTCGCTTTCTTCTTCGGAACGGGTCTGCATCCCATCTGGTGGCTCACCTGGCTTGCGCCTCTGCCGGCGCTCCTCATCGCCCCCCGCGTCTCGCGTTGGAAATCATTCGCCGTCGCCTTCGCGGCCTTCACCATCGGGGCCCTCAACGTCTGGAGCTACGACCGCATCGTCACTCCACTCTGGCTGACCATTTTCATTCTCATCGTGCCGTCACTTGTCTTCGCCTTTGTCGTCCTGGCGCACCGTAGATTCATCCTTCGCGGCCAGACCCTCCGCGCCGTCTTCGCTCTCCCCGTCCTCTGGTCCGTCGTCGAATATCTCGCCGAATTCCATTCCGTTCACAGCACCTGGGGCAATCTCGCCTACACCCAGATGAACTCCCTGCCGCTCATCCAGATCGCTTCCATCACCGGCATCTGGTCCATCACCTTCATCGTCTTTCTTTTCCCGTCGACAGTCGCCGTACTCCTCGCGCCGGGCCGCCGAGCCTTCGCAAAACCGGCCACGCCAGGCCTCGCCCTTGCCGCCGCCATCTTCATCCTCGTCTTCGGATACGGCTTCTACCGCCTCGCCACCACCCCGCAATCGCCCCGCGTCACCGTCGCGCTCATCTCCACCGACAAGCACCTCTCGCCCCACGGTCCCGCCACCGTCGACCTCGTCCGCTTATATGTCGCACAGATTCCGCCCCTCGCAACTCAGGGTGTGAAGGTCATCGTCCTTCCTGAAAAAATCGGCCACATTCAGGGCGACGACCTCGCACAGGCCGACGCCATTTTCGAACAGGCCGCGCGTGACAACCATGTCACCATCTTCGTCAGCTTTGAGCATGAGCCCAACCTGCATGAAGCCCGCCTCTATTCGCCTGACGGCCGTCTCGAAGGCACTTATGAAAAGCACCATCTGCTCCCCGCCTTCGAGTCGCACCTGCTCCCTGGCACCGCCCGCCTCACCTTCAACCGCTTCTCTGACGACGGAACAGAAGGGAAGTGGGGGGTCGAAATCTGCAAGGACATGGACTTCCCGCTCCTCGCCCGCCAGTACTCAAACGACGGAGCCCGCCTCATGCTCGTCCCCGCATGGGACTTCATCGCCGACGGCTGGCTGCACGGCCGCATGGCGATCCTGCGCGGCGTCGAGAGTGGATTCAGCATCGCCCGCTCCGTCAAGCAGGGAATCCTCACCCTCAGCGACGACCGTGGCCGCGTCCTCACCCAGCACATCACCGGCTCAGCGCCCTTCGACATCCTCGTCGGCACCCTCCCTCTCGGCAGCGGCCCGACCATCTACGCCCGCACAGGAGATTGGTTCGCATGGATCAACCTGGCCTTCGCCGTGCTGCTCTTTTTGCCCTACCCCAGCGCGGCTAAGCGGTAAGATACATAGGTCTGCAAAAGATAAGGAGGATTCATGGCTTCGCTGTAACACGCCGCACGAAGGGGGCGGCAGCCATGAATCATCCATCCAACCGTGCCGAACGCCGGCACCATCGATCTCGCGTCATCGCCTCTCGTCGCTTTGTTCACAACTCTGTCTGGAATGCCGGATCCTTCAACGTCGAGCGCCAGAGCAATCCGCTTTACAGCTCATTCTTCGCGGATGCGCCTCTTTGGGGCCAATACGCAAAGTGGAATATGAACTGCGGCTCCACGATGTGTCACGCGGAGAAGTATTTCAGCGCGAAGCGCCGGCGTCGGGAAGCTCACAAACAAGCGGTGCGCGACTGGAAACGAGAATATTGAGTTTGGCATCATCAAGCTGGCAGTAAACAACGCCTGCAGTGCGATCCATCTCTGTCACTGTCATCAAACTTGTTTGTCATTTCGGAACGAAGATGCCCCGCAGCCACTTCCACCCCTTGCCAACCGCGTAAAATCGCGCCATGCTTGACGGTACGATGCTGGAGGCCCTATGAGAGGCTTCACGTGCAGTAACCGGCCCTTGTTCCACATACCCAGACCCGCGTTCCACACCGCTCTGCTCTTCGCTTTATCCGCGTTGCCGGTAGCCGCTCAGGTTTTCACCGTTACGCCTGAAGGTATCGACGGAAAATATCTCGACTTCCAGCCGACCAGCGTCGCCATCTCCACCGTCCCGCTCACCAATCACAATCGCGAAGATTTGCTGCGCTTCCTTCAGGCCGAACAGGGCTTCGCCATGCGCCCGCTCCCCATCAGCACCATCACTCTCAAGGCCAACGGGCCCATGCAGCCGAGCGGTTCCGACTACGTCAACGCCATCCGTGAGAAAGGCCTTTCCGTCAAGGCGGGCGACCGTGTCGTCGTCACCGACATCAAGATCGAAAAGGATCGCATCCTCCTCGACTTCAATGGCGGACCCGAGCACAAGCACAAATGGCTGCGCCACATCGAGATCGGTATGGACCCGAACGCGACGACGCCGGTCGTTAATGACAGCGGCCAGGCGCCATCCGGCACCCGCATTACCCTCGTCTTTCCCCACGACGTGCCTGACATGACCGGCATGCAGGTTGAGGCGCTGGTCAAGCCCATCGTCGACTTCAGTCTCAAGACGCCCATCCAGGCTTACACTGACACGCTGCCGCCCTGGCTTCGCAAGTCCATTATCGACCATCATGTTCTGGTCGGTATGAATGAAGATATGGTGATCGCCGCGCTCGGCCGGCCCCGCGAAAAGATCCGCGAGCGCGAAGGCCAGATGCCCTTCGAGGAATGGCTCTATGGCGAGCCGCCCGACCCTGTGCAATTTGTGCGCTTCAACGGCAACCGCGTTATCCGTCTTGAGATCGCCAAGGTTGGTGAGGAGCCTGAAGTCCACACCCAGGACGAAATGAACGGCTACTGGGACAAGAAACCGGCGCAGGATACGCGCATCGTTAAGCTTGGCGACCAGGCTCCTGCCAGGCCCGGAGCCGAAACCGCGCCGCGCACTCCACCCAGCCTGAAGAGCCCCGGCGAAAAGCTGCCCTCCGACACCGATGCGAACACTCCCCAGTTGGCTCCGGTCCAGTTCCCCAAAGACCAGACCAAGCCCCAATCACAACCCCAACCCGCCGGCCAGGGCACTACCCCCGCAGGACAGTCGGGCAGCCCGTCGCAATCCGGCACTCCGCAGCAAACGACTCCGTCCCAGCCACCCGCTTCGCAGCCGCCTCCGGGCTCAAATCAGCTGGTCGCCATAGCCCGGCCGGCTTCATAGCGCTTCCTCCTGCCGCCGGTGATTTTCACTCGCATGATGTAAACTGGAAGAAGTGCGTCCGCTGTTCTTCGCGGTCACTCCTTCACTCCTTCCCGTCACTCGATTTAGACCCACGCCAGGTCATTCAGGAAGAAGCCGAAGCAGGCCCGCGCCGAGTCCGCGCCGCATTGTGCCTCCCCGTGTGGGTGAGAGCCCATAGAACTTAGAGGAGAAGCCTTCAATGGCCAAGATTGCGAAGACCGCCGACCGTCAGAAAGTAATGGACACCACCAAGAGCACCGACTGTCCCAAGTGTGCCAAGCCCACCCGCATCGTCAAGCGTGTGAAGGACCGCGAGCGCGGCATCCCCGGAGGAGTCTACATCTCCTGCTCCGCCTGCGACTTCTACGAAAAGCTCTAAACCAATACTTGAACCAGAAGCCCGGGCTGCAACCCGGGCTTTTCCGTGTCGGATGACATGGATCCGGGTACCCCACAACCTGCCCTGAGCGCAGGCGAAGGGTCCGGATTTTCGGGTGGGGGTTCTTCTAATCCCTATTCCCTGCCTTCACATCATCACCACCGCTGCCCCGTCGATCTTCTCCGTATAGACCGCATTCAGAGCCACGTTCACCTCTTCCAGAGGAAACAGCGTCGTCCTCGGCTTGATCCCGATCTCCATCGCCAGCTTGATGAAATCTCTCGCATCTTCTCGAGTCATATTGGCCACGCTGCGCAATTGCCGCTCGCCCCATAGCAGCGTGTCGTAATCGAACTCCGGCATCCGGTCGAGATGAATCGCGTTGATCGCCACCACCCCGCCCTTGCGCAGCGAAGACAGCGCCGCTATCACCACATCGCCGGCGGGCGCAAACGTCACAGCGCAGTCCAGCGGCACCGGAGGCCGGTCCAGCGCATCGCCCACCCACGCTGCGCCGCGCTCCCGTGCCAGCTGCCGATGCGATTCCCCACGCGACGCCACATACACCTCGCAATCCCACGCCTTTAGCACATCGATCGTCAGGTGCGCGGACGCGCCAAACCCGAACAGCCCCACCCGATCCCCGCGCTCCACCCCCGCCACCCGCAGGCTCCTGAATCCGATGATCCCCGCGCACAGCAGCGGAGCCAGTTCCTCCGCCTTCGGCTCCCTCGGTAACGGCACGCAGAAATCCGCCCGCGCCACCGCATACTCGGCATACCCGCCATTCACCGTATATCCCGTGAACACCGGATGGTCGCACAGATTCTCCCGCCCTTTCCGGCACAGCAGACACGTCCCGTCCACGCCGCCCAGCCACGACACCCCCACCCGCTGCCCGACCGTGATCGTGTGCGCATCGACGCCGTCACCCAGCCGTCCCACATGCCCCACAATTTGATGTCCCGGAATCACCTCATCCCGCAGCGGCTTCAGCTCTCCCATCGTGATATGCAGATCCGTCCTGCAAACACCGCACGCCTCAACCTGCAGCAGAACCTCGCCCGGTCCCGGCTCGGGAATAGGCCGCTCTTCAATCGTCAAAGGATTAGCCTTCTTCGGCCCCGGATCGCGCAACACCGCAGCTTTCATCGTGCCTCCACTATTTCAACCTGTATGTATTGTCATCCTGAGGCGAAGTCGAAGGGATCTGCTTTTACATTTCAATAAAGCGGACACACTTGGTGCCCATCCTAAGCGCGTTTGTATGCGCGGAGTGGGATATGGAAGCCAGGATCGCTATGCTTTTCCTGAGCCCTGAGCCCTGAGCCCTGAGCCCTGAGCCTGATCACGACACCAGCCTCTCCACCTTCTCTCTCAACTCGGCGACCTCCTGCCGCAACGCCGCGACCTCGGCCTCCAACTGCGCAACCCGCTCATCATCCTGTCCAATCTTCGCCGTCGCTCCACCCGCAGCCCGCACCATCACCGGCTCTTCAACCTCGCCCGACAGCAGATGCGCATACCGAGACTCCTTCGTCCCCGGCTGTCTTGGCAGAGCCGCCACCAGCGCAGGCTCCCGCTGCATCAGCTTCTGCAGAGTGCCCATTACATCGTCGATCTCCTCAAAGCGATGCATCCGCTCCGTCCGCCCACGCAGTTCCCCCGGAGTCTGCGCCCCCCGCAGCAGCAGCACGCACATCACCGCCGTCTCGCCGCGCGTAAAGTTGAAGACCTCCTGCACGCGATGCTCGTACTTCGTCACCCGGCTGTCGCCGCCCCGCCGCGGCCCGGCCAGCCCATCGTCTTCGAGACCACGCAGCGCCAGCCTGACCGCATCCTCATCCAGATTCATCACGGGCTCGCGATTATTCTTCTGATTGCACGCATTCACCAGCGCATTCAGCGACAGCGGATAATACTCCGGCGTCGTAATCTCCTTCTCCACCAGCGCACCCAGCACTCGCGCCTCAACCGCATTCAGCAGGATCGTCACCAGACCAGCCTTTCACCCTCAGCCATCCACCCATCCTACCGCGTGCATTTGAACGGCCGGAGAACGGTCCGTGGCGCCTGACGCCGGGCGCATGCGGTGTCGGACTATCAATCTAAATAGTATTTACGTGGTCATAGCAGCAGGCTACAATCCTTGCGCGGATTCCCCTCCCGAAATGCCCAACGCCTCACCTTACCAATGCGAGGAAGAACCATGTGAGAAAGAGAAACCCTCTCGCAGTGCTGGTGGTATTAACCCGCGCCCATCTTTGCCCAGACTCCGCAGGTAACAGTCAAAAATATTGTGTCCCCTTTTCGATGAAATAACCGCTTTGCAGAGTAGAGACTATTCTGACCATCAATTCCCTTAACCGAGTGAGATTGTCAATGCTGAATTCAGCGACTTTTCGTAGAGTTGATTCGATGAAATCGCCTTCTTTGCTTCTGCTTTTGCTTCTGCTCGCACTTTCCTGCCTTCCCTCAATGGCTCATGGACAAAGCGCTGCGGCGCTCCCGCCTGCCGGGCCGAATCGACCAGCCGGGGTGCCAGCCGATTATGTCATCACGCCGTTTGGCTATTTTCATCCGTCATGCGTGATGCAAGTCAATAAGGGAGAGCAAATAGACAATCTCGGAGTACTCCACCGCGCGGATGGCAGCAAGACGCAGGTCGGCCCCTGTAAGTATCCACATTTCGCTCCTTCCGGAGCGCCCGGCCGTAGCGCAGGGGAAGCGAACAAAAACGGCGTTGAGCAATTCCAGGAACCTGCAGTCGAGCCCACCATCAGCTATGGCTGGATTGAGAATTCAAATACGGTTACAAACTCGTCTTACGGAAAAGAGGTCAGCACCTGGATCGTCCCGCCAGTGCCCGTGATGCACGACGCCCAAACGATCTATTTCTTCCCCGGATTTGAAGATATCAACAACGTGCAAAGCATCTTGCAGCCGGTCCTTGGATCTGGAGCCTACAACGGATATCAATGGACGATGGCCAGTTGGAATTGTTGCCTGAGCGGTATCGCAGTGGAGAGCAATCCCGTAAATGCCAATGCCGGTGACACCATTGTTGGTACCACGGTCATGACTTGCCCCGCGGGAACGACTAACTGCGCGACATGGAATGTCACCACCGAGGATCAGACAACAAACCAGAGTACCGAATTGAGTGCTACTCCCGCCGATGGCCAGACTTTCAATTGGGGGTTTGGAGGAGTGCTCGAGATCTACAACGTCGTGCAGTGCCTGGATTATCCGCCGAATGGCTCGCTCGTCATGACTTCTCTGCTGTACGACACCAACCTGAATCAGGTTTCCAACCCCATCTGGACCGATAGCGTCAACCTGCCTTCGACCGCGCAGCCCCAATGCAATTATGGCGTCACAACCACGCCGACAAAAACCACGTTGACCTTTGGCACGGGTGAACCCGGTTTTGGCCTGAGCGTAATACCGATTGCAGGCATCGCCGTAAACCAGGGCAGCAGCGCGAGCGGCGGCATTACGATTACCGGCGCCAATGGCTTTACCGGGTCGGTCGACATCGCAATCTCAAACCTGCCCACCGGTGTTAAGGCTGAACTGACCCAGGGGACATCCTCCAACACATACACGCTTACCTTGACCGCTGACGCCAGCGCCGCGCTTACCGCAGCGAATCAGCCCGCAGTCATGACCATCACAGGCTCGGGTTCCGGCGTTCCCACCCAAACCTTCCCCGTGAATGTGATTGTGAACCCGCCTCTGACTGGCGGCACAGGAACCCCTGTCAATCTGACAAGCGCGTACAACGTGTACGCCTTCTTCGATGATTCCAATCTTTGGCCTGCTCTCAACTCAACCGACAGCCTCGATAATGCCGGCGATGCCTATTCGGCAAACCAGCTGAACCCGCCCGCTTTAACCCCCATGGACCTGAACTTGAATGGAGTTCAATTCACCTTTGGGACACCGAACGTAGAGAACGCTGTTTATGGGACGGGTGCCAATCCCATTTCCCTGCCAAACATTCAGTCGCCGAAGCTGCAAATCCTTGCAACCGGCTTCGATGGATCGCAACAATCGCAAACTATCACCGTAACTTATTCCGACAACACCACACAGACATTCACCCAGACCTTCGACGATTGGTCCAGCGGCGCAAGCTGCACCACTTCCAATCCATGCGCCCTAGGAGAATCGGTTGCCCTGACGATGCCTTACATCGATACCATGTATTCATACCCAAGAATCGACAGCATCTTCTACCTCTACGAATATTCCTTCGCGCTGAACGCCGCCAAGACCGTTAAGAGCCTCACGCTGCCGAACAATCGGAAGGTTGTGGTACTGGCCGCAACATTGTCCACGGTCGCACCTCCGCCGCCAACAGCCCTCCAGTTCATCCCCGTGCACCCCCTGCCGTATCGTGGATACGCGGTGGCCGACCGGTCCCTTCGGCGGTCCGGAGATGGGCACGGGCGCCACTCGTTCCTTTGATATTCCGCAGAGCACGTGCGGCATTCCGTCCACGGCCGTCGCCTATTCGCTCAACGCCACCGTGGTGCCGGATGGTTTCCTCAGCTATCTGACCCTGTGGCCCACCGGAGAAACCCAGCCTTACGTCTCGACCTTGAACTCCGACGGCCGGGTCAAAGCCAATGCCGCTATCGTGCCCGCCGGCACCAACGGCGGAGTCAGCGTCTACGTCAGCAATCCGACCCAGGTCATCCTCGACATCGACGGCTACTTCGTGCCTGCCGGAACCACCTCGGCCCTGGCCTTCTACCCGGTAACCCCGTGCCGGGTCGTCGACACGGAATGGCCGACGGGCCCGCTCGGAGGACCTTCGATCTCCGCAGGCGGCAGCCGGTCCTTCCCGGTGACGTCGAGCGGTTGCGGCATACCTTCCACGGCGCAGGCCTATTCGCTGAATATCACCGCCGTGCCGCACACCACGCTGGGCTACCTGACGGCCTGGGCCACGGGGCAAACGCAGCCCTATGTCTCGACGCTGAACTCCTCGACGGGAACGGTTGTCGCCAATGCGGCGATCGTGCCGGCGAGCACCAGCGGAGACGTTTCCATCTTTGTCTCCGACGCCGCCGACGTAATCCTGGACATCAACGGCTACTTCGCGCCTCCGGGCACCGGAGGCCTCTCACTCTACACGGTCCCGCCCTGCCGCGTGATCGACACGCGCCCGACGGCGTTTACGGGAACGACGGTGGTCAACGTGGAGGGCAGCACGTGCGCCCCGCCGTCGACGGCGCAGGCATATGTGCTGAACGCAACCGTCGTGCCGCCGGGCTCGTTAGGCTACCTGACTCTCTGGCCCGACGGAGAAGCGCAGCCCTACGTCTCGACCTTGAACGCCCTGGACGGAGCCATCACCTCAAACATGGCCATCGTGCCCACCAACAACGGCAAGATCGACGCCTACGCCTCCAACCCCACCAACCTCATCCTCGACCTCTCCAGCTACTTCGCCCCGTGAGGGGGTGAAGTAGCTGGGTGGCCATTAGCTTTTCACGGATTGGGCGCCCCATATCCGTTGGTCGACTCGCCAGATATGGGTATGTCGTCCGCCACCTTCAGCCTCGTAAGCGAAGCGTCCGCAATAAATTGCGAGATCGCCATGCGCAACGATCCCTGAGCTCGCATCTCACTTTGCATTACCAACTCAAAAGTCCGCAGGCCTTCCATGGATGAACCAGAAATTGAAACACCAGAAATTGAAACCTCAGAACCGCTGCAGGATGTCGACAAAGTGAAGGACCTGGACCGCGTTCAATACGAATTCGGCTTCCAATGTCGATTGCAAGGTGGACCTTTTGACGCGGAGCAGAGCGCAGCCTGGCAGCTTGGTTGGAATACCGCGACACGCAAACCAGGCTAGAATCCAGGGGCCGCGTACTCGCTGGCCGCTTCTCTGACCGCCGGTCCCCGAACGCTATACCCTCGCTTTCATTGGCAGACAATTTCTCCAAACCAGCTAGAATAAAGATAGAGAATAAAAAGCCCGGCGCGCGGCCGGGCTTTTTCATCTCTTCAGCTATATAATTGCTAATCCCTTATCCATGAATGGCTTACAGTTTCACCCAATAGAATGAATGGATTACAGCCTTACAATGTAAATCGGGCAAGCAAGCCTTTTAAAAAGAAAGGCTTACAGATCATCCCATTGGAATGAATGGGTTACAGAATAACAACCCGTAACCCTTGCAGAATGAATGGGTTTCAAAACTACAGGAAAATGATGGGGGGAGGGGGTACTCCGATCAACGAACCTCGACCAGTTGCTCCGCCTTCGACCGCTGTCCCGTTTGCGACCCGTACCGCGACCGCACGTACTCGTCGAGAATCTTCGTGAAGTCCTGAACGATCGTGTCACCGCGCAGCGTCGTCATCAGCCGCCCATCCACATACACCGGTGCCTTCGGCTCCTCGAAGGTCCCGGGAAGGGAAATGCCGATATTCGCGTGCTTCGACTCGCCCGGCCCGTTGACCACGCAGCCCATCACCGCCAGCTTCAGCTCCTCGACCCCCGGATACTGCTCCCGCCACACCGGCATCGACTCGCGAAGATAATCCTGGATCTGTGATGCCAGCTCCTGGAAGAAGGTGCTCGTCGTCCTGCCGCACCCCGGGCACGCCGTCACCTGCGGAGTAAAGCTGCGAATCCCCAGAGACTGCAGAATCTGCTGCGCCGTCAGCACTTCCTCCGTGCGGTCGCCGCCCGGCTTCGGCGTCAGCGACACCCGTACCGTATCGCCGATGCCCTTCAGCAGCAGGGGAGACAGCCCGGCCGTCGAGGCCACGATGCCCTTCATCCCCATCCCCGCCTCGGTCAGGCCAAGATGGAGGGGATACTCGCACCGGGCCGCCAGCATCTCGTACACATCAATCAAATCGCGAACGCCGCTGACCTTGCCACTGATAATGATCTGGTCCCGCCGCAACCCATACCGCTCTGCCGCCGCTGCGGAATCCAGCGCCGACCGGCACATCGCCTCCATCATTACGTCGCGCGCATCAAGCGGTTCAGCCAGCTTCGAGTTCTCGTCCATCATGCGTGTCAGCAGAGCCTGATCCAGCGACCCCCAGTTCACGCCGATCCTGCACCGGCTTCTGGTTCTCCACCGCGACCTCGATCATCGCGCGGAAGTTGTCATCGTTCTTGCGCCCAACCGAAACATTGCCCGGATTGATCCGGTACTTCGCCAGGGCCCTTGCGCACTCGGGATACTTCTTGAGCAGCAGATGTCCGTTGTAGTGGAAGTCGCCCACGATCGGCACATCCACCCCCAGCTTCGCCAGTCCGTCCACGATATGCGGCACAGCCTTCGCCGCCTCGTCGTTATTCACCGTCACCCGCACCAGCTCCGACCCCGCCGTAGCCAGCGCCGCCACCTGCTGCACCGTACCCGCGACGTCGGCCGTATCGGTATTGGTCATCGACTGCACGACGACAGGAGCATCCGAGCCTACCCACACCCGGCCCACCCTGACCGTAACAGTCTTCCTGCGCACAATTTCCGGCATAAATTCCTCACTACCAGTTTACTAGAGTTGCTCGGCGCGCGGATTCCTCCAGTGCACTACGATCCAGCCGTTCTGCCACGTATTCTGTTGAGATGAAAGACTCTCACAGACGCATCCTTCGATCCGCACTTCTCGCCATGATCGCGATATCCCTGGTTGCATCCGCCCGCGCGCAGAACTTCTACCTTCATGACGGCGATCGCGTTGCATTTTACGGAGACAGCATTACGGCCCAGCGCTTCTACACCCAGGACATCGAAGCCTTCGTCGATACGCGATACCCGGCTCTGAATGTCACCTTCCGTAACGCAGGCGTTCCCGGCGACCGCGTCACCGGTGGATACGCCGGCGACGCCGCCACACGCGTAACCCGCGATGTCGCTCCCTTCAAGCCGACGGTGTTGACCGTGATGCTGGGAATGAACGAAGGCGGGTGGACATCCTTTAATCCGGATGTCCTCCCCCCATTCCTCTCGGGCTATGCCAATCTGCTAAAGCTGCTGCGCCAGGCCGCCCCGGGAGCGCGCATCACGCTCCTTGAGAACACTCCATACGACGAGATCACGCACGGCACCGAATTCGCCGGCTACATGGACACCACGGAGCGCATCGCCGCGAGTACGGCACCCTTGGCCGCCCGAGAAAAGATCGATGTGATCGACACCGGAACGCCGATCAAGCAGCTCCTCGTCGCCGCCGCAGCCTCCGAACCCAAACTCGCTTCCGTCCTCGTACGTGATCGCATTCACCCAGGTGAGGCCGCGCACTGGGTCATGGCCGCGGCAGTGATGAAGGCGTGGCACGTCGACCCGATGGTCAGCGCGGTGCATCTGAACGCGTCCACTCCGAGCGTCACCTACGTGCAACGCGCTTCCGTGAGCGGATTGGCCGGTAATGCTGCCGGCCTCAAATGGGAGCAGCAGGACGAGGCCCTCCCTCTTCCTCTGGATCTGAATGACTCACTCATGCAGATGATCCTGCGTCTCACCGATCTTGCTTCGGTCGATCAGCAGATGCTCATTGTCAACGGATTGAAGCCAGGCCAATACAACCTGCTCATCGATGGCACGAAGATCGCGGGTTCATTCTCCGCGCAGCAGCTATCAGCAGGTATCAATCTTGCCCTCATGAGCACGCCCATGCTCGAGCAGGCGAGGGAACTCAGCGGAGCGTTGGACAATCGCTCCAAGCTGGAACAGGCGGAGTTTTTCCTGCGTGTCGAAACCTCGGCTGCTGGCAAAGAATGCGCGTCTCAGGCCCTGAGCGATGGGGAGCGGGAATACACCCGCAAGGCCCGTGAAAACCTGAAGCTCAAGCCTCACCACTTTGAAATCGTCACTGCGCAGACGGCGCCATAACAGTGGGTATGTGGTATCCGGCTCAGCCTTGCCCCGAACGCTGCGGCACATCTTTCACGCAACGAAAGCCCAGATGATTCGTTCCGGTGCTCACTTCACCTTTGCCGCGGGTGCCAACGATGTACCGTGAGCAGTACTGATCGGTGCAGAGAAAGGAACCCCCGCGCTGAACCTTCTTGGGCTGATTCGGTTCGGCTGGATCGTAGGCTGACTGGGGACCTTGCGGGTTGCGCGCAACTCCTGCCGCGGCTAGTTGCCGATAGTAGTCCGGACGATACCAGTCACTCGTCCATTGCCAGACATTTCCGGCCATGTCATATAAGCCATAGCGATTTGCCGGATACTTCGCTACCGGCGCAATGCCAACATACCCATCTGCGCCAGTGTCCTTATCGGGAAAATGGCCCTGATGTGTGTTGGCCATCCACTTGCCGTTTGGCCGGAACTCGTCGCCCCACACAAACGGTTTTCCCGCCATACCGCCGCGTGCAGCGAACTCCCACTCCGCCTCGGACGGCAGCCGTTCGCCTGCCCATTTCGCGTACGCCTGCGCATCTTCGTATGCGATTTGAACAACCGGGTAGTTATCTTTTCCTTTGATATTGCTGTCCGGGCCCAGAGGATGCCGCCAGTTCGCGCCGGGTAAGTAAGTCCACCACTGCAGGAAGTTGTTCAGCGGCACAGGATGGTCGGGTGCGGCAAAGACCACCGAGCCCGCCACCAGGTTTTCCGGCGGCGCTCCGGGAAAGTCCTCCGCTTTTGGTTTCCGTTCAGCCACAGTTACGTATCCAGTCGCCTTCACAAACCTCGCAAACTCCGCATTCGTAACGTCAGTCTTGTCCATGTAAAAGCCGTCGACATAAACGCGGTGAATCGGCCTTGCGTCTACCGTTGCCTTCATCCCGACTTCATCCATGTCAGGCGGATCGTTGGCTCCCATGGAGAATTCTCCACCGGGAATCCAGACCATTCCCTGCGGTGCTTTCTCCGGTGCCGGATCACGATTTGCAACGGTAGGACCGAAGGACCCTTCTCCCGTGCCGGAAGCAGATCCTGTCCCGGAACTGGAGGGAGCAGCAGTTGCCGGTGACGCCCCGGAAGCCGCGCCGCCACTAGCGCCGGGCATCGTAGCAGTATCGGCGCCGGGAACCGAGGCAGCGTTCACATTTGCAGATGGAACTGCTCTTTCGCGTCGCGACAGGTAGAACAACGCCGAAATCGCGAGGACCGCGACCGTGAGCACAATCCATATCCGGCGCGGGACAGTCGCAGCCTTGAGTTCTCGATTCCTTTCCTTGGCCTTTTTGTTCATCGCAGTTCTAATCTTCCCGGTGATGCAAGAAGTTTAGAACAAGTTGATGACTTCAGACCTTACCGCCAGACCTTATCGCCTGCATCGTCTGGGTCGCCGGTTCACAATCCAGAGTCAAAGAAAGTTATTGAGGAGGTCCAGATATCATCGGGAAGAATGTTCTCCATGCCTGGCCTTCCTCCCATTGCCAGTGACTGTTGCCGTCATAGTCCTGGCGTTCGGTTCCGGCTCCATAGTCACTGGCCGTTTGAGCACGGTATTCTCGCGAAGAATTTCAACAAGTTGACCGACAGGCCCTCTCGGTACTGGGCCGTTCAGAAGAGCAATGCTGAGTTGTCGCCGGATGGGTCCGTTTTCTAGCGCGAGCGCCTTCACACTTCCTAACTTCAGGGCTTTTTCCAGAGCGAGGCACGGAACGAACCCTACACCCAGGCCCGCTTCCACAGCTGTAATAATTCCTTCGGTTGAATTCATATCAATCGATGTGCGAAGTTGCTGCCGCAATACGCCGTTCTGCTCCAGATATTCTTCTGCAAACCGGCGCATTCCAGATCCTTCTTCGCGTAACAGGATCTGCTCCTGAACCAGTTCTGCAGCTTTGAGCGAGGGCTTCCTGGACCAACGATGGTCTGGCCGTATGATGACCGTCAGCTCGTCTTCTCCAAACACCTCGATTTTCAGATCCGGGCGAAATGCCGGAGCCTCTATGAGGCCGATACGGATCTGGTGCGCAGTTAGAGCGTGTAGCACATCATTGGTGCTGCCGCTTATAACATGAACTCTAAGCTTGGGCCAGTCAGCTAACAGGAGGGGCAGTAGTTTGGGAAGAAGATAGACGGCGATCGTATGGGATGCGCCAATACTTAGCTCTATCCCTTCCTGTCCGCCAAACGGAGCCAGGGCCGCGGTAGCCTCATTCGTGATTGCCTCGATCTGGCGAACATATTGCAGGAGGGTAACGCCAGCCGGAGTGAGGTCGATATCACGTCCGATACGGTCGAAAAGCGCGATACCAAGGCTTTCTTCGAGAGACTTGATTTGTGCGGTGACAGCCGGCTGGGTAAGGTGCAGTTCGTCGGCAGCCCTCCGAAAATTCAGTGTGTCCGCGAGCACGCGGAATACCTTCAGCTTGAAATTCTCCATCATGGTGTCGTCCCGATCTGATAGTTGAGAGTGGCAAGCGCGAGACGATATTGATATTGCGCGTTCGTGTTGCCGATGGCCGCGTCGGTCTGTTGAAACTGAGCCTGGCTCAGCTCTACGATCGAGCTGAGGCCTAGTTGGTATCGGGTCTGCGCAAGGCCAAGCGCCAGATTCGCTTCTTTCAAGAGTTCGGCAGTCACCGAAACACGCTGATACGCTGTGTTTGCTGCCAGCCACGAGGTGCGAATATCGCGAACGATCTGGTCTCGAAGATCGCGGCTCTGTTCACCAGCAGCCTCGGCGCGAATGGAGGCTTCCTTCGCCTGAGCCGAGTAGAGAAATCCGTTGAAGATCGGAATATTCATGTTGACGCCGACGCTGCCCCACCAGTTCGTGTTGTAGTATTCTGCGGGCCGTATCGGGACGCTGCCGGCGGTTCCCGCAGCGCTGATGCTTGGGAACATCTGATCGCGCTGCGCATGGCTTAACTTGACCGCGGCCTGCTGGTTATAGCTCAGCGCCTGCAAGTCAGGTCGCTGCTGCAACCCAAGCTGTATTAGTTGCTCAACATTTGCTGGCGGTGGCTGCAAAGCCGCGTTGTCATCCACCAGTTCATAAGTGACCTGCCGATCAAGCCCCAGTACCGCGTCCAAAGCCGCCATGGTTGAGTCGGCGTTGTTCTGCGCATCTAATAACAGCAGCTTTGCCTGTGAAAGATTAACGTCCGCAAAGCTCGAATCGAGAGTCGATTTTAGCTTGTTCTTGGTCATCTCGTTGACCTGGATATCCGTTGTCTGCCGGGTATCAACGTTTTGCTGCGATACTTTAAGCAAGGCCTGCGCCTGTAGCGCGTTATAGAAGGCTTCATCCGTCGCAATAACGATATCTTCAGTAGTTGCCAGGGCATTGGCATTCTGCGCCTTTTCCTGCAGCTTGGAAGAAGCAACCAGATTCCTCGTCCTTCCAAAGTCCATGATCAGTTGCGTGAAGCCTCCGCCGGCTCCGGCATGCGTGAAGAGGCGCGAAGCAGTCAGTGTACCCGCGGATACTCGGCTCCCATCTTCCGCTTCCGTTGCAGTGATACTTCCAGTCGCAGTCGGTAGTTCTGCCGCCCTTGTTTCGCGGACAATCTGATGTTGCGCCAGAGCGAGCAGGCGTCCAACGCGCACTCGAGGATTATTCCTGACCGCCAGCTTTTCAGCTTCTGTTCGCGTGAGGCGTAGATTCTGACTCGAGGGTTGAGTAGTTGCCGGAGCCGCCGGGGATTGAGCCGCGCCGTTCGACATCGACGGGGCACTCTGCTGTAAAGCGGCTTGGGCGATCAGGCGAGTTGCCGGAGCATCGGGCAGGATCGGCTTAGCAGTTGCCTGTGCCATCGAAGTAACTGAGCCAGACGATACCAGCAAAGCAATGGACGCCATATGGACGATTCGTATTCTTGAGTTCTGGGTCATTCCTTAGACCTCTTTAACCGCAGTGATCTTCCTTTCGCGCCTGCCATGCACAACTAGGTACACAGCAGGGACCAGGAAAACAGTGACAATCACAGAAATACCCAGGCCCCCAATAACGGCACGAGCCAAAGGCGCGTATTGTTCGCTCCCCGCTTCGATACCAAGCGCCATTGGAATCATGCCCAGCAGAGTAGCGAGCGAGGTCATCAGAATCGGTCGCAGTCGAATTTTGCAGGCCTGGACAACTGCTTCCAGAAGAGGTTTACCTTGTTCATGCAAAATGGTCGCGAATTCGACGATCAGGATGCTGTTGGAAACGACGATGCCCGTCATCATGATCACGCCCATTAACGACATGATGTTCAGTGTGCTGCCCGTTACCAGCAAAATCATCACCACGCCCGCGAGTCCCGGCGGAATTGCCATGAGAATGATGAACGGATCGATAAAGGACGTGAACTGCGCCATCAGGATCAGGTACACCAACGCAATTGACAAGAGCAGACCGATCGCGAACCGGGTAAACGACTGGTTCATGTTGACGACCGCTCCGCGTACCGTAACGCGGACATTTTTGGGTGTATTGAGTTCTTTGATGATCTTATTGACGTCGCGACTCACTCCGACCAGCGTCTCCGTCGAAGGCATGACATAGACGTCGATGATGCGGCGAATCTGATAATGATCGACTTCCGTCGGCGTGTTGATCTCTCTGATGTCGGCAACGGATTGCAGTGGCGTGTACTCCGTTATACCGGCCGCGCGCAGCGGAATCTGCTTGAAATCCTCCATGCTCATACTGGCGATCTTCTGGTTGAAGTACTGTACGGTGAGCATGTAGTTATTGCCAGTCCTGGGATCGATCCAGTAACTCGGCGCGATCATGCCATTCGAGGTCATGGCTGTGATCACGTTGTCTACGACTTCCTTCGGGCTTATGTTGATCAGGCTGGCGCGTTCCCGGTCGATATTGAGTTGAAGGCCCGGATACTTGAGATCCTGCGGAATCAATACGTCGCTCACATTTTTTAGCGTCCTTACCTGCATTGCAATTTGCTGGGCAATCTCAAAGGACTGATCAAGGTCATTTCCGCTGATCTGAATGTCGATCGGCGCCGGCAGGCCTTGATTGATGACCGAATCGACCAGACCGCCAGCCTGGAAATATGTCGTGAGTCCGGGCATGTCTGATGCAAGCCGCCGCCGTACCCGTTCCATGTACTGATAGCTTCCGATCTTGTGATCTTCCTTGAGGCTGACCTGAACAAACGCCGTATCCATTGCTGAATTGCTCGTGTAGATAGCGGAGAGATCGGGGTGATTCCAATGTTGGACACGATCATGTCTAGATCGCGCGGAGGCACGACGTCTCGAATTTCTTTCTCTACCTGCGCGATGTATTGATCGCTGAGTTCAATGCGCGATCCGCTCGGGCACTTGATGTTGATGACAAACTGTCCTGGATCTGTGCGCGGGAAATACGACCTGCCGAGGAACGGAAACATCCCGATCAAAATTGCTGCCACTCCGCCGAAAATGACGAGGGCGCTTCGCCCCGGGTGTCTGAGCGTGCGCGTTACCTGGACCTCGTAGTAGTCCAGCATGCGGTGAAAGTACTCGTTGAATTTCGTTTCAAATCGCCGAAAAAACGACGGAGGCTTCGTCCCCTCATGCACTTCATCGTGCGCGATACGAATGAAGTGCGCGCAGTAGAGCGGCACCACTGTCATCGCGAAAATGTATGAGGCAAAAATCGAGAGCACGACGCCCAGCGCCAGATCAGTGAAAATGTATTTGCTGACCCCGGCGAAAAATGTGACCGGGAAAAAGACGATGGAAGTGGTGGATGTCGCTGCCAGCACAGCTAGCGAGACCTCCATCCCCCCTTCTCTGCTGCCTGACGCGGCGTCTCGCCCATCTCCATGTAACGGAAGATGTTTTCGAGCACGACAACCGAGTCGTCGATAGGCGCGAGAATGCCAGCGCCAGTCCGCCCAGCAGCATGGTGTTGATCGATCCGCCCATCGTGTCCATGATCAGCAGGCATACCAGCGCCGAGAGCGGGATGGACAGCAGCACCGCGAAGGTGGCGCGCGGACTTCCCAGGAAAACCAGGATCATCATGCCCGTGAGCACAAGACCTATGGCGGCTTCCTTGAGAAGATTCTTGATGGCGAACTTGACGAAAATGGACTGATCAAAGACCACAGCCGTCTTCAGCTGCGATGGAATATCGACCAGGTTCTTAATCGCGGCCTTCATTCCATCCACGATAGTGATCGTGTTGCTGTCGCCGCCCTGCTTCAGGATCGGTATATACACCGAACGCTGCCCGTCGATGCGCACGATGTTGTTTTGGATCGCTCCTGAATCCTCCGCTCTTCCGATGTCGCCCACAAGCACCGAAGCGTTCCCGACTGACTTCAGCGGCATATCGTTCATCTGCTCTGGCGTCGGAACCTGGCTGTTGGCGTAGATGTTGTAGTCCTTTGAGCCGATCCGTACATCGCCTGCCGGCAGAATCAGGTTCGAATCGTTTACGGCCTTCACTACATCCATCAGGCTGAGGTTGTGAGCCTCCAGCTTCAATGGATCTACATAGATCATGAATCTGCCTGTACGTCCTCCGTATGGCTGCGGAACTGAAGCGCCCTGAACGTTTGAAATCTGGTTGCGTACCTGGAATTGCGCCATGTCCTTCAGGTCTGTTCTCGTTCAACCCCTTCCCCTTCAAAGTCACCAGGCAAACTGGCTGGCTTGAAGCGTCCATGCCCAGCACGACGGGCGGCAATGTGCCCGGCGGCAGCCGTCGCAGATCTGCCATGGCAAGATTGGCGATGTTGCTCAGCGCCGCATTGGGATCTGTGCCCGCCTTGAAGTAGATCTTGATCAGGCTTACACCCGTCAATGAGCGCGATTCGATATGATCGATATTGCTGCCCAGAGTAAAGAAGCGCTCGAAGGTATCCGTAATATCCGCTTCGATCTGCTGCGGGTGGCATTCCCGTTGTAGAACGTAGCTACGACAACCACCGGCATGTCGATCTTCGGAAACAGATCGACCGGCATGCCGGCGAATGTCGACCACCCCCACAAGGGCAGACCACCAGACACAGCATGATGATGAAGAACGGATTCTTCAGAGCAAACTTCGGCATTACTTCTCGCCCCCATGATTTGCGCCCGCTGAGCCATTCATCTGGAGGAGAAGTATGGGCATCGCGATGACGCCTTCTTATGCGACAGGTCATTTCTCTATGCCTCCCGTCGCAGCTGTAGATTTCTCCTCGGTCATACCGTGAATGATCAGATACACTGCGGGCACGAGAAACACCGTCACGACCACCGAAACGCCCAGACCGCCGATTATCGCTCGGCCAGCGGTGCATATTGCTCGCTGCCCGGCTTCATGCCCCAGTGCCATGGGAATCATGCCCAGCAGGGTCGCCAGCGAGGTCATCAGGATCGGACGCAGTCGAATCTTGCAGGATTGCACGACAGCTTCAGCAGACAGTGGCAAGCCTTGCTTCGTGCAGAGTGCCGGCAAATTCGACGATCAGGATGCTGTTCGAAACGACGATGCCGGTCATCATGATCACGCCCATCAGCGACATGATGTTCAGCGTGCTCTCCGTGATCAGCAGAATCATCACAACTCCGGAAAGCCCCGGCGGAATGGCCATGAGAATGATGAACGGGTCGATGAATGAGCTGAACTGCGCCATGAGGATGAGGTAGACCAGCACAATCGAAAGGACCAGGCCGACGCCGAATCGCAGGAACGACTCGTTCATGCTCACTACCGTGCCGCGCACCGTGATGCGAACGTTCTTTGGCTTCTGAATCGTCGCGAGGATTTTCTTCACCTCGCCATCTACGTCCTGCAGCGCTTCCGTTGAGGGCATGACATAAACGTCGATCACGCGGCGAATCTGATAGTGATCCACCTCCGTCGGAGTATTGATCTCCCGGATATCTGCCACCGACTGCAACGGCGTATAGTTCGTCTGGCCGCTTGCGCGCAGGGGAATCTGTTTGAAATCCTCCATGCTCATGTTGGCGATCTTCTGGTCGAAGTACTGCACCGTCAGCATGTAGTTGTTGCCGGTCTTCGGATCGATCCAGTAACTGGGCGCGATCATGCCATTCGATGTCAGCGCGGTGATCACGTTGTCCACAACCTCCTTCGGCGAAAGGCCGATCAGGCTTGCGCGTTCCCGGTCGATGTTCAGCTCAAGGCCCGGGTAGTCGAAGATTCTGCGGGATGAGCACATCGCTGACATTCTTCAGACTTTTCGCCTGCATCGCGATCTGCCTTGCGATCGCATAAGACTCCTCCATGTCATTGCCGCTGATCTGAATATCGATCGGCGCCGGCAATCCCTGATTGATAACCGCATCGACCAGTCCGCCCGCCTGAAAGTAGGTGCTCAGTTCCGGCATCTCGCTCGCCAGCTTGCGGCGGACGCGCTGCATATATTCGTAGCTCCCTATCTTGTGTCCTTCTTTCAGGCTCACCTGCACAAATGCCGTATCCATCGATGAATTGCTTGTGTAGATAGCGGAAAGATCCGGCGTAATTCCGATGTTCGACACGATCATGTCCAGGTCCTTCGGGCTGACAATCTGGCGGATCTCGCGTTCGACCTGCGCAATGTATTGATTGCTGAGCTCAATGCGCGTGCCGCTCGGACACTTGATGTTGATCACGAACTGGCCCGGATCGGTGCGCGGGAAATACGATCTGCCGAGGAACGGAAATAGCGCGAAGCTGAGTAGAACAACGCCGAGAATTCCCAGTGTAGTCGCGACCGGGCGCAGGATCGAACGGTTCACCACGATTACATATTTATCAAGCATTCTCTGAAACCAGCGATTGAAGCTCTGAACGATCCGCTGGAAGATCGAACGCTTTTTGACACTCTCTAGAGCCAATCCTTCCTGCTCCTCGAAGGACTGCTCCGCCTCCTCTGGCTTGATGAAGTGCGCGCAGTAGAGCGGAACCACCGTCATGGCGACGACATAGGAAGCGAAGAGCGCAAAGACCACGGTCAGAGCAAGCGATGTAAACAGATACCGGCTCACGCCATAGAGAAAAGTCAACCGGAAAAAAAACGATCGCGGTGGTGAAGGTAGCGGCCAGCACCGCCAGCGCACTTCCTTGCCGCCCTTTTCCGCGGCCACCTCCGGCGATTCGCCCATCTCCAGGTGGCGAAAGATATTTTCGAGCACCACCACCGAGTTGTCGATCAGGCGCGAGAAGGCGAGCGCCAGTCCCGCCCAGAACCATCGTGTTGATGGAACCGCCGCCGAGCTCGAATGCAGATGAAAGCCGCCAGTGCGGAAAGCGGAATCGAAAGCAGCACCGCGAATGTAGCGCGCACGCTGCCCAGAAAGAGCAGAATCATCAGCGCGGTCAGCACCAGGCCGATGCCGCCTTCGTTCACCAGAGTTTCGATGGCGCGATTTCACGAAAACCGATTGATCGAAGACCACTGCGGTCTTCAGCGAAGTCGGGAATATCCACCAGGTTCTTGATCGCGGCCTTCATCGCCATTCACGATGGTGATGGTGTTGCTGTCGCCGCCCTGCTTCAGCATCGGAATGTAGACGGACCGTTGCCCATCGATGCGCACGATATTGGTCTGGATCGTGCCTGAGTCCTCGGCCTTGCCGATATCGCCCACCAGCACCGAAGCGTTGCCGACCGACTTCAGCGGCAGATCGTTGATCTGCTCGGCGTCTGGAACCTGGCTGTTGGCGTAGATGTTGTAGTCCTTCGGACCGATGCGCACATCGCCCGCCGGCAGAATCAGGTTCGATTCGTTCACGGCTCGCACAACGTCCATCAGGCTCATGTTGTGCGCTTCCAGCTTCACCGGATCGACGTAAACCATGATCTGCCGGTAGCGTCCGCCAAACGGCTGCGGCACCGAGGCGCCCTGTACGTTCGCGATCTGGTTGCGCACCTGGAACTGCGCCAGATCTTTCAGGTCAGTCTCGTTCAGCCCTTTGCCCTTCAGCGTCACCAGGCACACCGGCTGGCTCGATGCGTCCATTCCCAGCACCACTGGCGGCAGCGTGCCCGGCGGCAGCCGCCGCAGATCGGCCATGGCCAGATTGGCGATGTTGCTCAGCGCCGCATTCGGATCTGTTCCCGGCTTGAAGTAGATCTTGATCAGACTCACGCCGGTCAGCGATCGCGATTCGATGTGATCGATGTTGCTGCCCAGCGTGAAGAAGCGCTCGAAGGTGTCCGTAATGTCTGCTTCGATCTGCTGCGGAGGCATGCCCGAATAGAACGTCGCCACTACCACCACCGGAATATCGATCTTGGGGAACAGATCCACCGGCATCCCGGCGATCGTGGTCACACCCACGACTACGATCACCAGGCAAACCATGATGATGAAGTATGGATATTTGAGAGCAAACTTAGGCATTACTGCTCGCCTCCCGATTGCTCCGTACTCACATCGGCCGTGGGCAAATCCTCGAGCTCCGGCTTTACGGATTCGCCCGCCTGATAGTTCGACTGGCCGCCTGTGATGACACGATCACCCTCTTGCAAGCCGCTCTTCACTTCAAACAGCGTCGATCCCTGCAGTCCCAGGACCACATTGCGGGATTGCACCTTATTCTGGTTATCGACGATCAGTACAGACGATTGATTGCCATTCCGGATCACCGCCTGCACGGGAATCGTCAGGACGTTAGTTCTGCGCTCCAGTTCCAGCGTGGTATTTGCATACATGCCCGGCGTCAGCGAAAGGTCCTTGTTCTCGACATCGATTTCTGTTTCCATGGTTCGCGTCGCCAGGCTCACATCCCGCGTAAAGCGAACGACCTTGCCTACGATTGACCGATTGACTGCGTCCACTCGAACATTTACGTCCTCGCCTTCGTGAATGTATTGCACAGCGTCTTCAGGAACGGGCAGGCGGAGACGCAGCAGATCGCTTTGGGAGAGCTTTACGACCGGAAGCGATTGAACGTCCGACGACGTGCCAGCCTGAATCAGTGCGCCCGTATCCGCGTACCGCCAGATAATGACTCCATCGAGTGGCGCCGTCACTCTGGTGTAGTCGGCGAGATCGCCGACTCGCTCATTATCGGCGCCCGCTACGTCGGACTGCTGTTTAGCGGCAGCCAGCGCAGCCTTGGCCGCGTCAACCTGTGCTGCGGACGCCATGTCCTTCGATTGCGCATCGTCCAGTTCCTGTTGTGCGATCAGACCAGGTTGTGCCGCCCCCGCCTGCTTCAGGCGCGTATAGTCGGAATGGAGAGCCGAGTGTTCCGCCTGCGCGCGAAGAACCTCATGTTGCGCGCGAGTAATTTCATCCTTGCTGCGCGCCAGTTCCGACACCGTTCCCTTGAGCTGGGCATCCAGTTCAGGCACCTCCAGAACAGCAAGCACCTGGCCTCGACGCACCTTATCGCCGATATCGACGTAGATGTGCTGGATGTACCCGGATACTTTTGCGTGGACGTCAACCACCTGGTACGGCTGGAACTGCCCGGCAAGGTTGAGCGTGTGCGTGATGGTCCCTCGCGCGACAGCAGCAACTGTCGCCGATGGAATCTCCGCTGCGCTCGCTTCTGATTTGGCTCTGGAATTGCAGGCGACCATGCCCAGTCCGGCTGACAGCGCCAATCCTGAGGCAAGGATTAAAGAGCTTCGCTTTCGCATGTCTTAAAGCACCCATTTTTTGCGGCGGAGATTGAGGCGTGGCTTGACTCGTTTCCCTGAGAAAACGTGCCATGCAGCCAACGCCGGCTAAACCTATGCCGGTTGTGTCCAATGGTTCTTGAGGAAGAGGGAGACTTAGGCTGAGGCGGGCGGGGGCCGGAAGAAAAATGCGTTCATGCTGGCGGCGCAACTTACAGACCATGGGCGCCGATGATCCTGCTCCGCACGTCGCTCCGTCGGGAAGGCAGACAGTATCTGAACCAGCAAGAAAACAAAAGCGGCGGCAAGAAGGTAGACCAGTTCAGCCGGCACTCTTGTATCGGCTATGGTCGAACCCGTCGTGACCGCGGCTTGCTCATCCTTACTAAGGAGTTTTGCCTCTGGGATCGTATGAGATACAGCCTGAATTGGATCGTATAGTGAGAGCTTATATTGAAGGCCCCATGCGAACACCGACAACGCTAACCCAAAGACCGCAAAAGAGAAACGCGATAAACTCAGTCGATTTGGACACCGGAGGTTCATTCGATCTCGTGCGCGAAGGTGTTTGACAAGAGGATGGCCTGGAAAGCCTCGAAGTTGCCTGCAGACTCTTCCTTTTCTTTGATAGCACACCTTCGCTCCCTAAGAAGCCTAATTATTTTAATCAGCCATAAGAACTTTGCTTAGAGAAGCTCGACCAGAAGTTGACCGAGTCCCTCGTCCAGTGCCATTCACGAAAAGAGTCCAAGCTCTCGACAAGGAAATGCCTTGCAATGTTGGGTAACGATTCCACTTGTCTGAACGATGCGGAACCGAAAGATGAAGACCTCCTGACAATTCGATGACAGCCGGCGGAGAAGATTCGTCTAGCCTTCGACGAGGAGCATAAAACCATGCTGGCAACTTTGGGATCCGAGAGGAAAGAAGTAGCTGAAAGACTTATCTCGGACCCCGAAATTTTCACCAACGGGCGAAAGGCGCCGATCCCGCGAGGTAAAAGCGAGTTGACCATTCGGCTCGCCAGGGGCGACGACGCGGCTCAAATTGTCCAACTTATGAGGATCGTCTTTCGCGGCAAGGAACTTCTTTCCAGACCCGGCTTTGTGAGTGCGGGGGACGTCGAGCAACTGATGACGCAGGGAAAATTTCTGCTGGCGGAGAACGAGACCGGGATTATCGGCTGCGCCTATCTGGAACTGCGTCTCGAGGCAAGTCGATTAGATCTGCTTGCGGTTGCGCCGTCGCAGCAGCGCGCAGGCATCGGTTCCCAACTGCTGGAAGCTGCCGAAAGACTGAGCAGCAGCATGCAATGCTTATTTATGCATCTTCGTGTAGTGAATTTACACTGGGAGACAATTAAGTTCTGCCGACGCCGTGGCTATGTCGAGTTCGCACTCGAATCGCTCAATGGAGACCAGCCCGTTTCCCTGCATTGTCACATTGTGAGAATGTGCAAAAAACTGAAAGCTGATTGTCTGGCCTTTTGAAGCTGACCTGCTTTTCCCCTCGAGTGCTGACCTTCATAAGTTCCAGCATTCAGTTGTTAGTGTTGGGATTATCCCCGAATTCGTCGCCGCTATAGGCGCTCGGCTCGCCCAGGCTGCCGGCCGGGGGCAGATGGCGAATATAGAGAACAATCTCCCAGATCTCCTCGTCGCTCAAGGCTCCGCGAGATGCCGGCATGCCCGACGGGGAAATGCCATTGTCGATAATCCACTTCAGTTGTCCGTCGCTATAGCTCTGTACATCTTTACCGGCAAGGGATGGGATGGGGGGCGTGACCCTGTCCGCGAAGGGTACACCGGTGTTTTGCCCATCGCGGCCGTGGCACACCACGCAGTAGTATCCGAAGGCCTGGCGGCCGGCATGGATGTTTTCGGAGGTCGCGGACAGAGGATTGCGATCCTTCTTTCCTCCGACCGTTACATGGTGCTCTACCCACCGTATCGACTTCGATTCGAGTTTTCCGGGCGGAGTTGAACGGCATCCCGCGAGACACATCCAGCACAGCGAGGTGGCAGCAAGCAGCTGAAATGAGCGCCGCATATCACTTCTCGACAACGTGGGCGATGAACAGCATGGAGCCGTGTCCGGAACCGCAGAATCTTCCGCATCTGCCCTTGAAATCGCCGGCGGCTTCGGGAGTTATTGTCACCTCCGTTACGTGGCCTTTGGTCATCGTCCCATTAACATGCAGTCCTTCGATAAGGAGGCTGTGCGGTACATCGTCAGACGTTAGGGCAAGCGTAACCGGCTCGCCCTTCTCGATCGTTATTTCGGCAGGCGTGAACGAGAAGCGCCGCGCGTGAATCTCAATGCGGCGAGGGGATGACTGCCCGAACGCGGTAATCGCAAATAAGAGCGCGATGAACAGGCTAAGAGCGATTCTGAGAGAATGTTTCACTTTAGCTTCCTTATGAGAGCTTTCAGGTTGGGGATTACTTAGTTCAAATACAGACTCATTCACGACGTAGCAACTTATGGAGCCAGATAGCGGAGGAGCGCCTGTTCGTCTTGGCGCGACAGCTTAGCCCGCACCCGCATGTGCATGACTACCGTGCCGGTTGTTTTCGGCGAGATAGTCATAGGAGGCTTATGGCACCGAGAGCAGTTCTCCATAAATACCTGCTCACCGCTTTTCTGACCAGCCGGGGACTCCGGTCGGGATACAGCGGTCTGCTTATCCGAATTCTCGCGGGCGAACAATCGATTTCCGCTAATCCATATGCCCATGGCGATCAGGATTATGGCCGCGACAACGTGACGGGGTGGCCTGCGCTTTTCCATTTCACTTCCTTCCCGGCCAGAGCGGCCAAACAAAGCGATAAGTAAATCCAACGTTCCAGATATTGAGGTCTTTGGCCGACGTAAACTGGCGCTCGTAGCTAGAGACAATGCGTAGGTCATCTTTCAGGTAATAGTTAAGGGCAACACCAGGACGCTGCGTAGCTATGCCGGGTACTCCATTTCCGCCCCCGTTGAGAGGGAAGGACTGTTCCATGCGGCCGGCAAGCTCCATTCTTTTGAAGAATGAGGTGGCAACCGGAACTTGAGAGAGCATGTAGGCCGCCTGGATCCAATATCCGTGCCCGTAATGGCTGTGATCGTATTCAGCCTTCAGATCAAGCGGTACCTGTGGCGGCTGCCATGATACGTACACCGCTTCGTTGTTAATTTGTCGTGGATCGAGAAAGCGTTGATACGAGGTTCCCACCTCAATCCGCTTGCCCGGAAAGTAGATGCTTGTGTCGAAGCCAGTTGTTCGCGCAGCATCGAGCTGGTTGACATTGCTGTGCGCGGAGAAGTAAGCGGCGTACTGCACGCTGTAGTTATTGGTCTGCGCGATCAAGCCGCGCAGCTCGCCACCGACTCCTGCTCCAGAGGTGCGAGTGCCGATTCCGTAGGTGAGAGGAGTGGCCTGGAAGGTGGCGATCCATAGAGGTTCGAGCCTCTCATCATAGAGTCCAAACGGCGTGAGGTACTTACCCGCGACGACCATGGCATGAGTATTCGCCAGCCAGTCGACCTGGGCGTAATCCACATAAGGAAAGATCTGCCCGGTGTAATCGCCATTGCCATTGCGGCGCTGAAACTCACCCACAAATTCGGCGCGACTCTCAACAAGCACATGGCTGCCCAACGCCAGCAGTAGAACAGGGTTAATGGCGGGCTGCAGGGTTGGAGTGCCGCCGTTTACGTTGTAGACGTAACCGGCGCCTCCGGAAAGAACGGGTACATGGCCGGCGTGGTTGGAATCTGTCTCCGTATCCTGGGCGCTGAGCTGCATGGTGAAGAAGAGCAGGCAGGCTGCAAGCAAGGTTATCTTCATACGAGATCGTTTCTTGTCCTGGGACGGTTGCTTACCTGGAACCGGGAAAACGCGGCGTCTGATCCACTCGGTCGCCGCGCACAGCATTGATAGTGCGAGTGTAGGAAAGCGCTGTCTGACCCTTGCATACGCGATGTCATTCCTTTGTCACGGACAACAACAGGGCGTGTTTTCGTGAATTAGAACGCTTATAAAGAATTCAAGAAGTGCCATCCCCCAGAGATCTGACCATGCTAGGTGTTGACAACGAAGTTGTAGTAAGGAGCAGCCCGGAGGCGGCGACTACTTCCGATGCTTCGCTGCTGAAGAGTCTTGTGGTCCTCGCCGGGCATAGACGGCTCATTGTCGGGGGCATGCTCGCGGCTGCTGCTGTTACCGCTCTTATCGTTCTTGTTATGCCGGTTACGTATACAGCCTCAACAGTGATTCTGGCTTCCCAGAGTGGGTCAGGTTCCGCATCAGCGTTACTCGGAGAAATTGGCTCGCTGGGAGCACTTGCTGCGTTGGGTGGCGATTCCCTGACTAAAGGTCAGTCGGACACGTTTGTCGGCCTTCTTAACAGTCGGACGGTAGCCGATGACCTGATCCAGAGTTTTCACCTTCAACAGGTGTACCGGCGGCGTACTTTGGTCGACACCCGCAAGGCCCTGGTCAGGCACACGCATATCGAGGCGACAAAGGGAGCAATGATTCGCATATCGGTCGATGACCATGATGTGCGGCGCGCAGCGGCGCTGGCGAACGCATATGTCGATGAGCTCTATCGCGTGAATCAGCATCTTGCTCTGACCTCTGGCGCGCAGCGGCGGCTTTTTCTCGAGCAGCAGGTGAGCGCCGAGAGCGCGTCGCTGGCAAAGGCGGAGGAGGCATTCCAGGAAATTCAACAGCGGACGGGTGTGATCCAGCTTGCCGGGCAGGAAGAGATCACGCTCCGATCGATCGCGCAGCTTCGCGCTGAGATCTCGGCCAAAGAGGTGCAGATCGAACAGCTGCGAACAATGGTGACGGAGCAGAACGGCCAGCTGCAGCTGCTCGAAAGTGGATTGGGCGCGCTGCGTGAACAACTGAGGAAGGCGGAAAACGATAGCGGAGGCGCGAGCGACAGCTACTTCGTCTCCGCGGGACGCATTCCGCAGGCGGGACTCGAATATCTCCGGCGGCTGCGGGATCTTCGCTATCACGAGGCACTGTTTGAGACGCTTTCCAAGCAATATGAACTTGCCCGGATCGAAGAAGCCAAGGCGCCGCCCATCATTCAGGTGGTCGACAGGGCGATCGTTCTCGACAAGCGATCGTGGCCCCCACGAACATTGCTGGTTCTGCTCGCGCTGCTCACCTCAGGCATATTGCTGGCAATGGGCGTGCTCCTCAAAGAAAAGTGGGCAGGGATGGTTTCAGAACCGGAAAACGCTGTGTATCTGAGCGCACTGCGGACTACGCTGCGGGGAAAGAATCGTCCAGCATGAGCTGGTCTCACCGCAGCATCCGGGAAGAAAATCGCAAGCCATTTGCAGCGCGCCTGCGCAGCCACGTGCTGGTGATCGCAACGGGTGAAGGTGTCGCACGGTTGTGCAATCTTCTCCTCGTCATCTTTATCAGCCGCAGGTTCGGTGTTCGCGCGGCGGGCGCATACGCCGTTGCGCAGGCGCTTTCCCTCTACCAGATGTACGGCATCGACTTTGGACTACGGCAAACCGGCGCCCGGCTGGTCGCCAGATATCCGCGTAGCGTGCGGCAGATAGCGGGCTTTGTCCAGCGCAGACGCATGGCTCTAGCGATCATCGTGGTGATAAGCGGGTACTGGTACGGTCGCGCCGGTCCCGTACAGCAGGACGCGCGGCACCTGGTAAGCCTGTACGCGCTAGCCGCATTTGGATATGCCGTCTCTGTCGATTGGCTGGCGTGGGGAATGCAGCGCTTCGCGCTGATGTCGGGATGGCGGGCGATGGTATCCGCAGTTGGCCTGACCGTCACGGTCGTCTGCATTGTCATGTTTCATGGAGGCCTGCTGATTGTTCCTTTCGCGGTGGGATTGGCATACTTGGCGTCGGGCGTCTGGTTATGGTTAGCCTGGGCGCGGAAGATTACAGCGCGCAAGCAGGGTACGGAGAGCGAACTGAAGCCATCGGCCTTTCCCAGTTGGACAGCGACAGCGGTGCTGGGAACAGCATTGCTGATGTATCAGGCCTTTTATTCGATCGACACCATGATGTTGGGCGGCATGACGGATAGCGTGCAGACAGGCTTGTACAGCGCAGCCTATCGTTTGCTCCTGCTGGTGTTGGCTGTGTATTACTTCGTGATGCAGGCGGTGTATCCGAGGCTGGCCGCGATTCCTGAAGAGCAGCGACGGCTTCATCCGCTGCGAAGGCCGCTGTTCTTCGCAGTTATTGCAGGCTTGGGGATTGCATTTCTAATGTGGATGGCGCGAAGACTGCTCATCCAACTGCTCTTTGGGCCTGCTTTCGCGCCTTCAGCGGACTTGGCCGCACCGCTGCTGCTGGCGATCCCATTCGACTTCGTTACGTCGGTTCTGCTCACCGTGCTGATCGCCTGGAACCATCCGCGCCGGGTCATCGCAGCTACGGGAACCGCGTTGGCGGTAAATTTCACATTGAACCTGTTCCTGATTCCTCGATATGGCGCGAGAGGCGCAGCTTACGCAACCCCGCTTTCGTATCTTCCGTTCCTGATCGTCCTTATGTGGCAACTGCATCGCGCATCGAGGCGAGAGGCAGAACCGGTTGAATTGGCCGATCAGACTACTCCTACACTCGTTTCCTAGCGTTGGCTCAACCACCATGCTGCAGCAGTTGCGAACTGCCGTGCGTTGAGTGTGCGGGCAAGCGGCGTTTGCCAAACAAGAGGAATGCGGATGGAATGCCGATCCCACAAAGGAACCAGACAACGAAGATGCCCTGATGAAAGAGGTCCAGACGCCACAACTCAGCCGCCCCGTAAAGGATTGCGCCGCATGGTAGCAGCAGGCTCGTGCGACCGAACGAGGCTAGCCACGAAAAGACGAATCCCATAAAGCAGCAGACGACGGCGATATAAGGCCAGCAAAAATATCCGATCTTCTCATGCAGATGGACGAAGGCAGAGTTGGTTGTGAGCGCCGTTTCAATGTCAATGAACTCGCGGTAAGACTCCGGGCCTCGCACTGTAATCTCGTCCAGTCTTCGCGTAGCGCCAATAGAGACATGAAAGGGCGCTCCTAAGTATGTGATGATCTCGGAAATACCGGCTTCAGCGAATGATTGATCTCGAGCTGCATAGAAATTGGCATTGCGGGAGGAATTCAGCAGGGAGAGAATCCCGAAGAGAGTGCCGGCAAATACCGCGAGCTTTATGATGCTGATCTTTAGGAAGCTTTTCTGGGAGTTCACAAGGAAAAAGGACACCAACAGAGTCGCAATGAGGATGAGGCGAGATGAGACAATGACCGTCATCGCCAGCAGGAAGATATTCCAGACGTTCAGGAAAGAGAGTTTTCTGAATCTGACCGTTCGATAGATGGCTAGAGAAGCGGAATAAAGCACGAGATAGCGTAGAGAGAAGAGTCCAGCGCTGTAGTTCTCATACAAGCTGTTTTTGAGGCGATTTCCCTGGCCCAGGTAGAAGTAGATGGCTGCTTGCGGAATAGACACCGTGCTGAAGATTCTGAATAACGCCGAAATGGTGCCGAGCGCGGCGAAAAAAGTAAAAGTCCGATAGACAGCGTCCGAGTCAAGAGAGGGAATATTGTGAGTTCCGGACCGCCCGGCAAACGATGACCCCAGCTTCTGCCCAATGCTGAAGCTCGCGAAGATTAGCAGATACCACGAGATGAGAATGAAGTACGCTAGTAGGCCTGGCTGCTCAGGAACGGTAAAGCCTTTACGGAGGACTCCGAAATCCGGGCAGAGCCAGGCGCAGCAGCTGAGCAGCACTGCGAAGAGCGCGATGCCGGACGGCTTCATGATGCTGTCGATTTTGAGTTTGATGCCCATGATGTTAACCCGCTGCCTCATTGCGGTATGTCGAGTCCGGCCTGCAGACTGAGAACCTGCGGCTCTCATCAGTCATGCTGGTTCTCGAGAATTCCCGATGGTATTTCTCCTGGCGTAAGAGAACCCAGCATCGATGCGTAGGTAGCAGCGGCGCGGTTTGCAGAATATTGAGCGGCATGTTTGACCCCTTGAGCAGCGAGATGGAGCCGGAGTGTTTCCGTGCTCAGTAGCCGGTCGATAGCACAAGCCAGGTCTTCCGTGGATCCGGGGTCAAAGTAGACGGCGACGTCCCCGGCTATTTCGGGGAGCGATGCCGCACGAGAGCAGGCGACGGGAGTTCCGCAGGCCATCGATTCTATTGCGGGTAGGCCGAAGCCTTCTTCGAAAGAGGGCACGATCGTCATCACCGCTGCAGAGTAAAGCGATGCGAGTGTCTGGTCTGAAACTCCGTGCAGGCAGCGGACTCCTGGCGTTGCCAGCAGAGGAGCCGGCGGTTCGTGAGGAAGGACAAGCACAAGGTCGGGAAACTCCCGATATTTTGAGGACAGAAGTCGGTAAGCCTTCAACAGTCTAGTCAGATTTTTGTGTGGCGCTGTTGAGCCAACGAAGAGCAGGTAGGAAGCGGAGATGCCATGCTGGGCCCTGATTGCCTCAGCCGCTTCTTGCTTCGGCTGCGGGCGAAAGGCCTTGCCGACAGCGCACGGGACGATGGATATTTTGCTGGCATCCGCACCGAGATGTTCGATGAGACAATCACGGGTGTAATGCGAGGGAACGACGATGCGGGATGCGCGCGCGGACGCGATCCTCAGCATGGCGCCCGCATACAGACAGGTACGCATCTTCCTGCGATATCCGGCGAACAGCAAATGGGTGAGGTCGTGGATAGTAACAACCATCGGGCCGGTGCGGAAGACCGGGATGTTATAGTGCGGGGCGCAGAAGACTGAGGCGTTGCGAGCCGCGAGAGGCAACCGGAGCTGCTCAGTCAGGGAATAAATACCGCAGTTCATCTCGATGACACGGTCGCAGTATGGCGCCAGCGTGGAAATGTGTGCTGGCATGGTGATGCAGGTTAGCAGCGTATCGGGAAGCTTCGGCTTGAGCTCCTTAACCAGGGTCAGGATGTACCTGCCGATTCCTGTGCGCAGCCATCGCGCGTCGATCACGACTTCACGCCTCCAGTTCATAGGCATGCCTCGAGTTCGCGGGCGGCTGATGGGCGGACAAGCGTGCTGTCGACCAGGCTTTGGAACCTATGGCGAAAGACCTCGACACTGAATCGGCCCGCGTGGCGGCTGATGAGGTCTGCCTGGAAGCGATATTCACTTGCCTCGAAGCGCTGGATCGCGTCAACGATGTCCTCAGCGGTCTGGTTTTGGAAGAGGATGCCAGTGTCTTGCGGGTGGGGTGCAGACTGCTGGAGGCTGACAACACTTTCGAGTGCTCCGCCTCGTCCGAAGGCGATAACGGGACGTCCACATGCCTGCGCTTCAACGATAGCCATGCCGAAGTCCTCTTCGGCCGCAAAGAGAAAGGCTCGGCAATTCGCGTATTCGCGCCATAGCGAGCCTTCATCCACGTTGCCAAGAAAGTCTATGGTCCTGCCGGCCTGAGCACGAAGCCGGGACTCCTCGGGGCCGGTGCCGATGATCCGCAATTCGCGGCCCATCAGATTGCATGCCTCGATGAGAAGGTCGATGCGCTTGTAAGGCACGAGGCGTCCCACGGTCAGATATGCTCTTCCCGGAACACGCGCGAGCCAGCCGGCGTTTGTGTCCACTGGCGGGTGGATGACCACGCTTTCCCGTCCGTAACAATGAAGAATTCGCGACGCTACATAGCCGGAGTTCGCGACAAACTGCGTGACGCGCTTCGCGGCGCGCTGGTCCCACGAGCGCACGTACTGCGCCGACAGGCTGAAGACTGCCTGCGAGACCGGACCCATGCTCCGCCGATACTGGTGGTACTGGTCCCACAGGTATCGCATGGGGGAGTGGCAGTAGCAGATGTGAACAGCCGAGGGAGAGACTGCGACACCCTTCATGGGCCCGCTGTCGGAGGTGAGAATGAGGTCGTACCGGCGGAGATCGAGATGCTCGACGGCCAGCGGATAAAGAGGCAGCAAGTGACGGTACACGCGGCCGGCAAAGGGGAATCGATTGAGGAACGAAGTCCGGAGCGTGCGGTGGTGAAGACTGGCTGGGACTTTCTCAGAATCCGCGACCAGGGCAAAGATGTCGGCCGACGGATACATGCGCGCGAGCTCTTCAGCCAGACGCTCGCCGCCTCCCTGAGAGACAAACCAATGATGGACTATGGCAACCCGCACGTGAGGATGGGACTCCAGCTAATTGCACTCTAGCGGGTGAATTCGAGCCGTTTGTCCGATTAGGGTCGTGAGATTGTCAGCCCTTTGTCACTGCCTCTTCTGCTCCCGCGCTGGCGAACCGTAACTCTCATCAGGCAATGCTCGAAGGGCTGGACACGGGTTCTTCCGGCTGAACGGCGAGGAGCGCACCCGAAGCTGCTCGCGGGAGAGACAGAACGAAAGTAGTGTGACCGGCGCGCGAGTCTTCGAGGAAGACTCTACCGCCGTGCTCCTGGGCGATGCGGTTGGCGATGGTCAGCCCCAGTCCGATACCGCGGCGCTTGCCGTCACTGACGAAGGGCTCGAAAAGGGTCTCGCGTATGGCCGCTGGAACCCCAGGGCCGCTGTCGGAAATTCGCAGTTCCATCAGCTGAGCATTTTCAGTAACGCTAACCTTTACCGTCGCGGGCTGCGATCCTGTGCGGGCCGCCTGCGCGGCGTTGATGAGCAAATTGAAGATTGCCCGCTCGACCATTCTTGTGTCCAGCCAGCCTTCGGCCGGTGGAAGATGTTCGACCTGTAAGGCGACCCCATGCGCTTCAGGATGAGTTCGGATCAACCCCACAGCGCGCTCTACGAGACCGCCGAACGACTCATAGGTCGGGCGCAGAGATTTTCCGGTGCGGCTGAAAACAAGCAGAGACTCGAGCACATCCGTCATCCCCTGCACAGCCAGCTGCACGTCTGACATCAGCTCGTCCCGCTCCAGGGATGGTGTGGCCGGATTGCTGAGGAACTCGGCATTGGCATAGATGGCGGAGAGATAATGCCGCAGATCGTGCGAGATGGAACTTGCCATGCGGCCGATCACGGCCAGACGGGCAGACTCAACGAGTTCCTGCTGCGAACGGCGCAGCTGATTCCGCATGGTGTCAAATGCGCGGCTGAGCTCGCTCAATTCCTTCGTGCCTCCGCCTGTCAGACGATAGCCGAAATCTCCCGAACCAAGTGCGCGCGCACCGGCCAGCAGATCATCGAGCGGACGTGTGATGGTGCGGGAGATGTAAAGCGCAAGCAGCGTGGCGACGATCACTACGAGCAGGCCCAGCACGAGCAGCAACCGATTGAGTCTCATGGCGAAGATGCTCGCCTGGTCGTAGGACTTGAGCACCAGCAGGCGGACAGGAGTCTCAGACAAGGTGGGGATAGGAACCGAAGCGGCCAGGTAATGTTCTTTGCCGAGCCAGAGATCCTGCTCTGTGGCTTGCAAAGCGATGTCGCTGTTCTGACGTTGCAGGTCGAGATTGTGCTTCGTGTCGAGTGTGCTGGAAACGACTCTATCGGCAGCGAGGAAAATCACATCCGCCGCGGCGGCTTCGCGAACCTGTCGGCTGACGCGGTCATCGATGGAATATCCGGCAATCACGAATCCTAACGGCGTTCCGGTTATATCGGCTCCAAAGAACAATGGGCGAAAAGACACCTGGTAAAGCCGGTGGTTGCTAAGCAGGTATGACTGGCCAGAGTGCGAATCGAGCAAACGCTTCAGCTGGGTTTCAATGTCCTGGCGGTCGGTGAGACCTGCACTGTCATAGACCGCTGCGACTGTTCCAGAAGTGTTCACAAGCGCAAAAATGTCGCTGCCGCTTACCTTCCAGAATTCCGCGCCTCCATCCTGGATGGTTTTCAGGTCATGCGTGGTCATCAGCGACTTCAGGTAGGGTAGATCGGCCAGCAGAGCGACTTCGCGATTGAGTAATTGCTGTCGCTGGCGCTGGAGGTTCTGGAAGGTGACGGTTGAGTGGAGAAGATCGGCCGCCAGATTACTGCGAATCTGCTTCTGCAGGCTGCTGCGGATCACAATCAGACTCATCACAGTGAGCCCGCATGAGAGCGACAGCAGAGAGAGAAGAAGCAGCGTACGCATGCGCATGATGTTCCTCTCTCACGCGTCCGGTGCGGCGCCGTTCATTGGAGCTGGCCGACGAACTTATAGCCCATTCCGTGCATAGTTCGAATATATTTCGGATTGGATGGATCGGTCTCCAGCTTCTGCCGTAATTTGAGAATTTGGTTGTCTACCGTCCGTGTGGAAGGATAGCAGCTATATCCCCAGACGTGGTTCAGGAGCTCTTCTCGGGAGAGAACTCGCTCGGCGTTCTCCAGCATGAATTTAAGCAGCCGGAATTCATGGGCGGTGAGAGTTACATTCTCGCCATTCCGTTTGGCTTCCATCTTCAGAAAGTCCACGGTAACGGTGCCAAAGGCGTAGACCTTGACGGGCCGCGGACCCGAAACGCGGCGGATGGCGGCCTGGACGCGAGCCAGCAATTCGCGTGGACTGAAGGGCTTGGTAACGTAATCGTCGGCTCCGAGCTCAAGCAGCAATACTTTGTCGCTCACCTCGGAAATTGCGCTGAGAACGATGATGGGAACGTTGGGAAATGCCCGTTTGAGGCTCTTGCAGAGATCTTTTCCGGAAGCGCCGGGCAACATGAGGTCGAGAATGACGACCTCCGGCGCAGGTCCCTTCATTACTTCCTGCGCCTCCTTGCCATCATGCGCAGCCTTCACCTGAAGACCGTCCGAAGTAAAAAGCCGATGCAAAACTTTCTGGATTCCGGGATCGTCTTCGATTACTAGTATCATTTCGAGCTCATTCACCGACGGCTGCCATATTAACTGCCGTTGTCGTCTATTTTCTCTTGCGCAACGCTCGATATTCTAGGATTGTTACTGAAATGACAAACCGGTGACAATCATCTCGCAACCTGGTGACGTCAACAGTGGGCTTCAACATATGTCTGCGAGGAGTCGAGGTATGGCCCGCCAGCCTCGACGGATAGTGTTCTCCCGGAGAGCGTTGGCCTGCGGCCGAGGGCAGCTGAGGCCTGAGCGTAAAGTTCTGCCAGGGGAGCGCGCAGAAGCCGCCTGAATCCGTCGATGCAGATTTGCTGTAGTCCTTCTTTGAGTTCCGCTGGAATCCGGCCTGCGAGGGCAGGGGAGAGCAGGACGATTCGTCCGCCGTTCATCACCAGATCGATTTCGCTCCAGGACAGTCGCACAAGTGTGTCTGCGGGCGTGAATTGCCGGTCGCGGGCAACGATCAGGTTGGCTTGCGAGCCCGGCTGCAAAGATCCCTGTCCCGGGTTTAAGCGTAGAATCCGCGCAGCCTTCGTCGTCACCAGCTCGTAGACCAGGGGAGCGGGAAGTCCGATATGGTCATGGGCGAACATGATCTCATCGAGGAGATCCCCAGTTCCGCTCAGCGGAGAATCAGACCCCAGTGCGAGGTTGGGGAAGGTCGTGACCTGCTCTGTGCTGAGTGTTTGGCCCAGCGTGTGCAGATTGGATGATGGGCACCAGATGATGCCTACGCCCATCTGCGCGGCGCGGCTCCACTGATCTGGGGTGAGCCCAACACAGTGGACAAGCACGGTCTGGCTGTCCAGGGGCAGGAGCCGTTCGAGCGTGTCGAATTCGCGCTGCGAAGCGCCGTCCGTTCCCTCGGCCAGATGAAGAATAAATGGCGAGTTCGCAGGCGTCTGGCGGAAGCGCTCCGCGGCGCGGTGCGCATCGGCAAGAGAGTGCGCCCATCCATACTCTCGAATCACATGCACAGGAAAGTCCCCGCTGAAGACCTCGTCCACATAGGGATTATGGTGGGACACCGTCGCGACACCGCAGAGCAGGTTGCGGATGCCTCCCAACCACAAGCGGACTTGGTTCGGGACGCGAAGGCACTCATCGATCCGCGGGCGTTCGGATCGATGAATATCGGCGCCCCATTCGCGCCAACTCGGATAAGGTCCGCGGCCGAGGCGTGGAAAGACTGAAAAATCGAGATGATCGTGAACATTGATCAGTCCGGGGAGCACGATATAGCCGGAGAGATCGATAGTCACGCCGCCGATGGACTGCCGGCGCGGGCTTGCCGCACCGGTCATGCATATGCTCTCAATATAGGGGCCGCGAACGGAGAGTGTGCGATATCTGGCGCTGTATGGCGAGCGCGCAACGCGAGCGCCTTCGAAACGGATAAATGCCGGATCGCGTTGGAAAGGTGTACAGGTCGCCAGGTTCATTTTGCTCCGCGTGAGAATCGCGCCCAATAGATGACGGGAAGAGACTTTACCTGATGGAAATGGTCGAGCATGCCATTCGCGCGAAAGATGGCGGCCTCTTCATTGCCGAAGGCGGGTTCGTAGATCTGTTCGAGCGTCAATTCTGCCGTGTTCATCGCGGCAATGAGACCAGGTAGCGTGTAGGGGAAGGTCACGATCTCAAACAGGTGGCCTGCGGACCGGAAGTTGCGACGCCAGCCATAGGAGGGCGTCCTCGGATGCAGATCGGAAACGATAAGCGTGCCGCCAGGCCGCAAAATGCGCGCTGCCTCCGTGGCAAATCTGGTGATGTCCTGCACATAGGAGAGAAGAAACGACCCGAGCACGCAGTCAACTGAATGATCAGCCAGCGGCGTCGCTATGCAGCTGGCTTCAACGAGTGAGGTTGAAAGCAGGCACTTCATTCTTGCTTGGGCGAGCATGGCGGGGGAGGAATCAATCCCGGTGAGCGAGCGCGTGTGAGTGGCCTGAAGCTGCCGAAGCCAGCGTCCGGTGCCGCAGCCGAGGTCGACGATGTCGCAATCGGCGAAGCTCGCCAGTACAGCTGTGAGGAGCCGCTCTTCGAGTGCGATAAGTGGATTTGGAGTTTTGTCGTAGGACGAAGCCCAGCATGCATACGCCTCGTCGGCATTGAGTGTTGCTGCGATTCGTGCGTCGGACATTGTCATATGCTCTCGACTTTCGGCCGGCGCAGGCGTATCCAGTCGTGAGCAAGACGGAGCTCGGCGGGGGCCGCGTAGATGCCGGTGCGATAGCGCCAGGAGCTGAGGGCTTTCAGGAGGCCGCGGCTCCACTTGCCGGCCCGGATGTCCTGCACCGTCGGCCAACGGCTGCCGACCACCATCTCGAAATTGTCGATGAGACGCCGCGTTTTTGGCTTGAGCCAGGGCATGGAAGGATTAACGCGAATCGTGAAGTTGTACCACTGCGGCGTGGCCCATTCTTCGAGTGTGGCGGGGAAGGATATTTTGCCATCGATGCCGCCATACATCTTCCCGCGATTTGGGACCGGCGTGTAATGTTGCACGATGATTTCGGAAGCCGGGTTGAGCCGCTTGATTTTTCGAACGAAGGCGATGGTGTCGCGCGTGTCTCCTTCGGGATCGCGCGGATTGCCAACGACGAATGAAAACTCCGGAATGATGTTGAACCGGCGCAGACGCGCGGCTACTTCGAGTGTCTGCTCGGTGGTGATGCCCTTTTTCATCTCCTTCAGCACGCGGTCGGAACCGGATTCGGCTCCGAAAAAGATCATGGTGCAGCCGCCTTTGCGAATCCACTCGAGAGTGTCATCGGAGTAGCGGCAAATCGTGTCGATTCTTCCCTCGCACCACCAGTGCAGGTTTAGTGGCGCGAGGCGCTCCATCAATTCTCGCGTGTGATCTTCGCGCAGAAAGAAATTCATGTCGTAGAACTGCACGCCATCCATGCCGTAGTTCTCGGTCAGATGGCGAAGAATTGCTTCCGTGCGGGCAGGCGGTTCCATCCTTTGCTGGCTGCCGTAGGCCTCGTGAACCGCGCAGAATGTGCACTGGAAAGGGCAGCCGATACTGGCATGATGCGCGCCGGTGCGTTTGCCGAAGAAAGACGGGCGGAGGTAGCTGGGGACCGGCAGCCGCTCGAAGGGAATCCACGGAAACGCGTCGGGGCCTTGCATAGGCCGCTCGGGATTGTGGACGCGCATACCGAAAGCATCTTTCCAGGAAAGGCCGGCGATACTGCGGAGTTCACGCTTGCCGCGCAATGCCTCAATCAACTCCAGAAGCGTATTTTCCCCCTGGCCGCGGACGGCATAATCGACATACTTCGCATTGAGCGTGGCATCTCCATAGACCGATGGAAAATAGCCGCCCCAGACGATCGGTACGTGTGGGTAGCGCGCACGGATCGCCTTGCAGGACTTCATCGCAGAGATCATCTGCGGGCCCGGCATTACGCTTACACCCAGCAACTCGACCGAGTTCGTCTCGAAGAGCCGCGCGAGGGTCCCGTCGGGATCGGGATCGAGGTTTCCGTCGACAATCTCGTACTGTTCCTTTCCTTCGAGAACGGCGGCAAGGGCGAGGATGGACAGCGGGAAGCGCCGGTTTTTAGGACTGGTCAGCTTGGGATAGTAGAGCAGGATCACGCTGGCACACGCCCTTCGTAGAGATAGAACTGCGATGGCTCTCTCCGTCTCTTCACGTAGGCTATGGCCGGGCGCAGATGCCAGCGGATGCCATACCAGGCAAGGTGCCTTGTCCAACGGATACCAAGTGCGGACAGGCTCTCCATGATCTCTGGCGTGAGATAGTCGCCTGTCGGAAGCGAATCACCGCGTGTTCCAAACCTTGCTGCGAACGCTTTGTGGCGCTCCGACCGCATTCTTTCGCCGCTCCGCGCCTGCTGATAAGTCGGCGAGTCGATGATGAGAATGGTGCCACCCGGGCGAAGGCAACGAAGCGCCTCACGTAACGTGCGTTCGTAATCCGTCGAATAGTGAAATGATGCGTTGTAAATAGCCACTTCGAATTGGGCGTCATCGACAGGAAGGCAATTCATCTCGGCCTCGATGCGCGTGAAGAATTTCGGCAGAACCGTTGCGTAATGATCGGCGGCTTCAAGCCCGTCGTAGGCATTTGTGCAAAGGTCGACGGCAACGGCCCGGTGACCGTGCAGCGAGAGGCGATAACTCAGCCAGCAGTTGCCGGCGCCAATATCCAGGGCACGGAAGCTGTTACCATGGCGCTCTTCGAGCAGCGGAAGAAGATGCCGCTCAAAATAGCGATAGCTGCGCCCGCGAATCCTCCACTGATCGACGAAATTTCCGCTGAGATCGGCGAAGGGTAGAGCCAGGTAGAACGCCGGATGATTTGAGCCGCGGCCCTCAGCGCGGCGAATGGATTCATAATCGCGAAGAAATGTGGAGATATGAAGGCGGTGGCGGTGAGAAAGCATCCGCCAGACGCCATTTTCCCTTGTAGCCAAATGCCCGCAGGAATCGCACTCGATGGAGTCGGGAAGAAGGCCATTATCACAATCGGAAATTGGGCCGATGCTGGTGAAACACTCCGGGCAGCGAAGCCATAAATCGCAGTCGGAAGGCAGAGCGGCGGCGGTGGTGAAGCTGGCGACAGCGGTCGTCATTGACTCTCCCTGACGAAGTGAAAAAGAATGTGGTCGGCAAGCCCGCGAGACACGGGCAAGACGCCGAGGCAGCGATCGATGTGCTTGAGCATCCCGGCAAGTCGAGGGCGGCCTTTAAAAGCCGGTTCCAGCCAGGACGGTGGCAGCGCAATGCCAATCCCGCGCCACGACTCAAGCCTGAACGCAGGGGAGAAGGCACGCTGCAGCTCGCGTACGGATGGGTAGTGGACGCGGAAGCTCGCTTCGCGGATGCGGGCTTCAGTTCCGCCGGGCATCATGCGCCGAAAGGCTTTTTGCCAATTCATGCGAGCCGAGTACCAGAAGATTTCCCATGCGCAAGTTCGGCCAAGCATGCAAAGAAATCCCTCGCCCCCAGGCCGAACGAGATTCGAAAGCGCCTGTGCTACGGAAGCCAGATCGGCGGTGCAATTGAGGCCTCCGAAGTTTGAAAGAACGTAATCAAAAGGACCGTGGCCGGCGAGGCTCTCCAGATGCTCGTTTGCGCATAAGGCGAATTCGATGGTTGAGGCGTGGCTACTGTTTGCAGTCTTCCGCCGTGCAATCTCGATCATGCGCTCCGAGATATCGCACGCGAGAACCGACATTCCCAAGGCTTGCAAGATAGATGGCGTCCTCGCCGGTCCCGCAGTTTAGATCAAGGATTCGCTGTCCTTTATGCAAATGGCAGCGCAAGTACTCGTGGATGAGAGATCGTTGCGCATTGCCGAGTATCGAATGCGTAAATATCCGGTCATAATCTTCGGCGATCGCGTCGAAGACTGGCTTTTGATGCTGCGGAGTCAAGACGCCGTTCACGATGGCTGCGGTCATGCAGATCTCTTCTCGACGGCGGGGTATCCATAAAGGATCCGGCGGCGCTCCTCAACAAGCGTGCTCAGCTCAGCGATGCGCGCGTGTGTACCTGGATCCTCATCGCGAGCGCGTAGCCGGGCAAGCTCTACCTCAAAACGCAGCAGCTCATCGGCGATGCCGTAGAACTCCCGCGGGCGGCGGCCTGAGATCTCCAGTTCCCGGTCCGATGTCTGTGCCCAGGGCTTGATCTGAACGATGCGGGACGCCACCTTCTTGTAATAAGGCGTTCCCTTGATCGGATAAGAGACAGTGGTGAGAAAGACATCCGGATTCGACGAACGGACGTGATCGATCGTCGCCTCGATGTCTCCCAGTTCTTCTCCCTCATATCCCCACATCAGAAACATGCCGGTTTCGATTCCGTATTGCCGGCACAGAGCGACCGCCTGACGAACCGTCTGAACCTTAACGCCGCGTTGCATTGAATCGAGAATGCGCTGGGAACCGCTTTCGGAGCCGACCCACAGGCGGTGGCAGCCGAGCTCGGCAAGCGTTCGAATGACGTTTTCATTCAAGCGATCGGACCGCGAGATACATTCAAAGGGAATGTGTATCCGGCGCTGTCTTAATTCCATCGCCCATCGTGCCACCCATTCTTGATTAATGGTGAAAACGTCGTCGGCGATCCAAAGCATGTCGGGTTTGTAGCGCGCGATCAGCCACTCCAGCTCATCGGCGACGAGTTCGGGTTTGCGGCGGCGGTGCGTTTGACCGAAGACCTGATGACTGCACCATTCGCAGCGGTAAGGGCAGCCTCGGGCGGTAATGAGCGAGACCGAGCCCTTTCCGTGATGAGTTCGCCAGGTATCGACGTAGCGGTCCACATCGATGTCTTCCCGGGCAGGCCACGGTTGGGCGTCAAGGTCGGCGATCTGGGCGCGCGGCACTGTGAGCCGGGTTGAGCCGTAAGCGTCACGAAATGCGATGCCTGCGATCTGGCCGATATCCGTGGTGCCAATGCGCCACGCACTAAGTAGCTCCTCGAGAGTGACTTCTCCTTCACCTAGGACAACTACATCAGCGCCGGCGTCGAGATACTCCTCGACATAGGCGCCGGGTTCCGGGCCGCCAACGAGAGTCTTCCACCCGGCCTGTTTTGCTTCGCGGAGAATAGACACCACATTTGCCCTGGTCATTAGGTTGGCGTAAATGCCGAGGACCGACGGTGTCCCGCTCAACAATCTTTCATGCAGCGCTGTGCGTGACTGGAAGGTGCTGTCGAAGACTTCGACGGCATAGCCCCGATTGCGGAGATGCGAGCAGATATAGAGAAGCCCCAGCGGCGGATAGGGCTTCATGATCTGAAGCTCCTTCGGGTCTTCATAGATAAAATATCCGTGCGTGAGAAGCAGTTCCATAGCAGTGCCGTTGAGTTCGCTCATCCCTTTCATTAGCTGCAGGTGTCCGCACCGCAGGCGATTAGGGTGTGAACGCGGGCCGACCGCAGAACAGGTAACTGTGTTGGTTGCGTATGTTTGCAGAGCCGTTCACGCTCGTAGACGTCGCCCCATAGACCGGTGAGCGTGCGCCGCTCTTCGAGCGTTGAAGTTCGGTGATACAGGTCCACCTCATAATGCAGCGCATTGCGAAGCGAGCGGTAAAACTCATCAGTGTATGCGGCGCGAAACATGACGCTCAGGTCGTGGCTGTCGATCCAGTTCCGCTTAGCGCCCAGCTGTTCCGCTACACGCTGATAAAAGGTTGTTCCGGGAAGCGGGTAAGACACTGAGACACCGATGTCATCGGGACGGCAGTTTCGGACCAGCGCGATCGTTTCTTCGATTTCTTTGATGGTTTCGCCAGGATAGCCAAACTGCAGGAAGAATGCGGCACGAATGCCGGCACCGCCGAGGCGGGTGCGGGCGCGATGAATGGATGCGACCGTGAGACCTTTGTCCATCGCGTCGAGAATGGCCTGAGACCCTGATTCGGCGCCCATCCACACCTCTTCGCACCCAGCTCGCTTCAGCGCGGATACTGTCTCAGCGCTCATCAGGTCCGCACGGCTCTGAATCTTGAAGGGGATAACAGCGTCCCGGCGTTCCACGGCATCGGCAAAGTCGCGCACCCAGGTCCGGTTCAACGCGAAGATGTCATCCGCGAACCATAGATGTTCAACCCCGTATTCAAACTTCAGCAGCTGCATTTCTTCGGCGACTGAGTCCGCTGAACGCAGCAGGAACTTGTGCCCATAGATTGGCTTCGCACACCAGTTGCAGCGGAACGGGCAGCCGCGGCTGGCAACAAGATTTGTCGATGACCGGCCGTGATGTTTGCGCCAGATGGCGGAGTACCGATCGATGGCTAGCATGTCGCGAGCAGGGAAGGACAGCTGATCAAGATCGGAGCGCTCTGTGCGACTCGCGGTAAAGACGACCTCCCGACTCGTCCGGTCTAGATACGCAAGGCCGGGAACCTTCCAGATACCGCGCTGACCTTCGCGCAGGATCGCGCGAAGCAACTCGACAAGCGTCTGCTCACATTCGCCCAGGAGAACGGCATCGAAACCACGGTCGAGATAGGTTCGAACATTGTCCGATGAATCCGACCCATGCACCACGATCGGAATGTCATATTGCACGCTCTGCTCCCGCATCATCAAGCTCACTTCCCGCATGCGAGTCAGGCACATTTTCGAAAGAAAGTTGAAGCTGTCCTCGCAAAGGACGACAATACGCGGCTGGTGCTGCGCAAGAGCGTGTGCAAAGCCCGCGTCGGGATCGTCGATCATGGTGTCGAAGATCGCTACCGAGAAACCAGCCTCACGCAGTAGCGCCGCAGCATACATAGTTCCGAGCGGAGGATACGGCTGCTGGCGTTCGGCCTGCTTGCGGTCGTAGTAGAGGTGGTAGGAATGCGTGAGGAGCACTTCAACCGGGGAAGGTGTGGTCATCAGTAATGGCATCTCCGTGCATACTGTTTTCCCACTGGCGTACTTGAAGCGGTGTCAGACGAATGTCACTCCTTTGTCATTTCCGGACAGGCTGCCGATTTCTGCTCACATACTTGGAGATAGGCTTTGGGTAGATCACTCTGGAGGCAGTGTGACAAGCGCGGCTATTGGGGAGATGACGCTAACTATGTGCTCACAGCGGCTGCTGTTCGCCGGGAAGCCGATTCTTTTCCAGACCAACTCTCCGGAGATCGCACGTCATGCCGGGAGCTTCCTTCCGGAAAGCCCGGGCCCGGAATCTTGCCCGACGCAGCCTCACGCTACTATCACGATTCACGTGCGGGAGACCGATCAACCGTGTGAGCGCGCGCCTTGGTTCCGGGCGAGGGGACATTTTGCCTTTGCGCGATTCACATCACGCAGACTCCTTCTGGTTCAACTTGCGAGTCCGCGAGGTCTACGGTGTCTGTTCGCCGGAACTCGCCCGCGATTCCTGGCGTTGGCGGGTGGATATCCTGCCTGCACTGCTGGGGATTCTGTCTCCAGTCATTGATGTCACTCCCGTGCACGCTGCTTGCCTTGTCCGGCAGGGGTCCGGCGTACTTCTCGCGGGGCCGTCCGGTACGGGAAAATCCACACTCGCAGTGGCCATGGCGAAACGAGGGTTTGCGCTGCTATCAGATGACTGGACGTACCTTTCGGCGGGATCGGAAGTCGAAGCATGGGGCATACCGGTTCACGTAAAACTGCTGCCCGACGCCAACCGATTCTTTCCTGACTTGCTGGCGTATCACGTAGCGACCTCCCTAAATGACGAAACCGCTTATCAAGTTCCGCCGGATGAATGCTTTGGCATATCGCGATGCCTGCGAAGTAGGGTAACGGCGATTGTGCTGCTTGAGCGCGCGACAAAACCAGGATGCCATATTGCTCTAATCGACGCTGCAGAGGCAATTGATCATCTGGCGGCAGAAATAGAGCCACTTGAGGGGCCGCTTGCTCGCTGCTACGAGCGGCAGAGCTGTCTTATCCGGCGATTAGGACACGCGTTCTGCCTCCGCCTCTCTTTCAATGATCACCCGGAGAGCGTCGCTGAGGCGCTCGACGTTGCATTGACCGTCATGAGTTGACAATGGCAGATCGACAGGATTTGCCGACTGACATGATGTGCCGCCGCATCCCGCTGCCGCTGTGCGGTCACTTCGTTCTCCACGGAACAACGGTAACCATTGCGACGAACAGTGAGCCCATTCTCCGCGCTGCGGAAGCGGCGGGGTTCGCAACTCTGTCAGGTACAGACGAGTTCCCAGGAGTGAGGTGTGAGATCGTCGGCATGCGCGGCGTGTCATTCGTCGAGGATTGGGAGAGCAATGTGATGCTGGGTAATGATTCTCTTTACCTGAGCATGGGACCGGAGCAATGGTTCGCATTTGATTTCGAGACGGGGGAGGGCGCAGGGTTCTTCGCACTGTCCGATTCCGTAACTGATACAGAGACGAATGCAGAGTTGTATCTGCTTACCGTAGCCTGCCATGTTGGTGCGGCTCTGAGACGTAATGTGGAGGCTGGCGGGCGTGAGTGAAACGCTTCACCTGCGACGAATGATCGTGCGGTTCCTGGCTCGCAGTTCGGAAACCGATCCGCTCGAGATGTTCGGCCCGGTCGCAGAGGAAGTGTGGAGACAGAACCTGCGATGGCTCGACCGAAGCGGGCTGGCGCTCCCTCTGGCTGCGGCGGTCCAGGCGCACCGGCCTTGTGCTGGAGTGCCGGCCCCGATAAGAGCCGCACTTCAATCACGATTGCTGGATAACCAGAAGCGCATGGAACGTATGCTTGAGTGTCTTCAGGAAGCTACACAAGCGCTGACTGTCGCGGGCGCACGATACTGCTGCGTGAAGGGCTTCAGCTTGATTCCGGACTGCTTCGATGGAATCAGAGAACGGCACCAGGTGGACCTTGATTTCCTTGTGGCTCCGGAAGACTTGAAGTGTGCTCAGTCTGCGATCGAGTCCCTTGGTTATCGCGTGCAGCGCGCCAGTGTCTCCGGTGAGGTGCGGCTCATCAAGCCCTGGAAGAAGCATATCGGCGTTAACGGCTATCTCTACCAGATGCCTGAAGACCCGCCGATCGAGCTTCATACCCGGATCTGGGAACCTGAATCCGACGAAATCGAGTTTGGGCCGCTCTTCGTGTTCACTGACGCCACGGAAGTTCACGAGGTGCGCGGAGTGGAGTTTTCGCGTTTGCGGCCTGCGCAGCACTTCGTCTATCTTCTGCTGCACATCTTTCGCCATTTGCTTGGATCATGGACGCGGCTGATTTCTTTGTATGAGATCGCCGCGTTCATTCGCGCGCGGAGCGCCAACCAGGAGTTGTGGGCGGAAACCGGCCAGTTGATCGGCAACGACACCCGCCTCGCCTCCGTATGCGCGCTGATTTTGGGTCTCGTCGATTTCGCATGTCCTCAGCAGTTGCCTGAAGCTCTCTGTGCGATCTATCCGGGAAAGCTGTCTGTTGACAGTGCTGTATGGATAAATCGCTGGGCCCCCAACTGGCTATTCGCCGATCCTCCGGGGAACAAACTCAGTCTGTTGGTTCTGAAACAATTCTGGCCGGACAACCATGCCTGGCGGCGATACTTGCGGCGGCGTCTGCTGCCAATTCAGAAACCGCCGCAGCTCAGCGATCAAACCGCGAGATCAACCAGGAGATATTTTGCTTTTCGCGCAGAAGAACTCTGGTATCAGGCGAGCCGTGCCTGGTATCACGTGAAATCGGACTGCTCATTCCTCGTTGCTCTTACGCGCTGGGAACGGGAAAGACGGACAAACCGCGGCTCCGTTTGCCAGGTTGTGGGCGGATGTGAATGATGCCAATGGCGCAGGTGTGTTCCGCACCACCATCGGCAAGAGCCCGAACGCGACCGCTGGTCATCCTTGAGGTAGGGCTGATTCTTATACTGTCAGCGCTCGCTGTGTGGAAGGGAATCATCCCGGCGTGGCGAATCCTCAACACTGACTTTCCTAACTACTATGTGGCCGCGCGTCTTATTCGAGCTCATTATTGCTTGGACCGCCTTTACGACTGGATCTGGTTCCAGAGAATCGCCGGTAAGTTCGGCATAAGCCATCAGCTCGTCGGCTTCCTCGGGCTGACTCCATTCTCGGCTCTGCCGATAGTCCCGCTCTCATGGCTTCCTGTGCTCGAGGCGAAACGCATCTGGATTATCTGTAACGTTGTCCTGCTGGCGACGGGGGTTTATTTACTGGCGAGGCAATCAGGCCTCAGTTACCGTACGGCCTGCCTCATTGCGCTGTGTGCAGTTATCCCGTTGCGTACGAGTTTTCTCTTTGGCCAGATGCACATCCTTGTCCTGTTATTGCTGGCCGCGGCGTATGCGTTTCATATGCGTGGCCGACAGATCGGCAGCGGATGTTGCATCGCGATTGCCGCCGTGCTCAAGGTGTATCCCGTCTTTTTCTGCATTTACTTTCTCATAAAGAGACGCTGGAAGGCCCTTGGCGCGGCTCTCGCTGCGATGGCATTGTGCCTTCTGCTGTCATGCATTCTGACCGGGCCGGAGGCGATGAGAGCGTATTTCTTTCAGCAGTTGCCGAGGTCGCTCCAGGGAGAAAGCGGAAATCCTTTTCTGTCCACGCTCACCTCTTCCTCTGCGCTGTTTCACAGGCTGTTCCTCTATGAGCCGGATCTGAATCCGCACCCGCTGATAATTTCTCCGTCGCTTTATGCCTTGCTGTACCCGCTATGGCAGGCCTTCTTAGCCGGCATTGCTCTGTATCGCATGCGAGGCGGCTTTCGTGCTGATGAACGCGAAGCGCTTGAGTGGTCGATGTTCCTCTGTCTGCTTATGTTTCTGTCCTCGGCGCCGGCGAGTTACCAATACGTGGCGGTCATTGCCGCAGCTGTGCCGACCGTGTCGATCTTATTGAATCAGCGAAGGTGGCCGGCGGCGGCGGCAGTTTATCTCTCTCTGTATATTGCAAGCTGTAATGCGACAACTATGAGCGTGGACGGGTGGGTAACTGTTCTCACTCCGCTGTTGTATGTGAAGCTATGGTGCGGTGTCGCGCTGATTGTCTTCTATTGTGTGCTTCTCAAGCCTCTGGTCGCTGATCGGCACACAAGTGCCGGTAAGCTCCTTATGTGGCCAACGGCCCGGGCTTTTGCTGTTGTGATCTGTCTATGGATTCCAGCGGCGGCCAGCGCATGGTTTCATGTAAGCCGAGCGCGACCAGAGGATCGCATGGTTGCCGATGTTTCGGATGCGGCCTACATGAAAACCGGCCCTGTCGCCACAGACGCGGGAGTCGCTTATCTGGCGATGCTCCGGCGGGGGTATCGCGTTCTGAGTACTAACGAGGCCTCGTTCGTTAACAATCAAGCGCCCAGGTCGGCGGATGAGCTAAGTTTCGCCACAACACGTTCTGGAAAAGATGTCTGGATCGAAGAGGCATCGGCAGTCGGTTCACGAATCGTCCACGTTGTCGAAAAATCGCAAACGCCGAGCGTCGCGATCGATGATGCCGAAACTCCGGCGCTGTCAGGCGATGAGTCTCTTCTTGCTTTTGTGCGCGAGGATCACGGCCACGGAAGCCTGTGGATCATCGATCTGCGCAAATGGAGCGGGCCCGGCAGCAGTAATGCGCCGGTGAAAGTGACGTCCGAGTCATTCGACGTGAGGTCTGTCGCGGCCGGAGCTGGAAACACATTTCTCGTCAGCGCAGTTTCCCGGGGTAGAGAGAGCATTTTCGTCGCAGAGGACGGTTTGCCTCCGCAACTTCTCGCGCAAGGCAATGGCCCGCTCGACTCGCCTGCGATTTCCCCTGATGGCAAAGTGCTCGCGGTGCGAGAGCTGATTGCGGAGAGGTGGCAGTTAGTGTCTCTCGATCTATCCTCACACATGTGGAAACAGCTGACGCATGGTGACTGCAATGCCTACACGCCGTCGTGGAAAGACGACCACACCTTGCTCTACGCGACCGATTGCATGCGCGGTATGGGGTTGGCCACGCTTGCTTCGCTCACCGTCGATCGATGATTTCGTGATGTGCGCTCAGTAGGAGGGTTTGCTTGTGTCGTAGTCCTCCCCGAACTTGTTCTTATGCGGGCCGGGGACAGATTCCTGCAGAGCAATCGTGCCCAGGTCGACGCTTGCAGCGGAAATAGAGACACGACGCCCAATCGCCGCCAGTTCGGAGTCGGTATCCCCCATCGCCCATACGTGCATCATGTACGTCCCAGGGCTGACGTCATGAATGACGAGACTGCCTGCAACCGATGACGTGGCAAAATAAGGCGTCGGCACGCTTACAACTACAGCGCTCATTTCGGGATGAATGTTGCAGAAAATGTAGGAGACGCCCGGCCGGTCGAAATGGACGCTTCGGCTGGAGCCGCTCTCGTAAAGTCCGAGATCGAATCGCTTGCCGTTAAATTGAGAGAATACGTTGTGAAAGAACGGGTCGAGATTGGGAAACTCCACAATGCTGCCCACCTGGACGACTAACAAATGCGGAGTGAATTGCTTATTTTTCTGAGCCAGCTGAAGGTGATTTCTGGACGCGTTGGATGGCGGCGGCGGAGCATCGACGGGGGTTAACCATAGCACGACGCCCTCATTCGAGTGATGCTCAGACGCCTTCGCGGCGCCCGTGACTCGAACCTTCGCCTGCGCAGTTACCTCAGACGGTTGCGCTGCCGCAGCCGTTAGAGGAATGATGGCGGCTATGACAAGAGCGATCGAAAGCCTGAGGAACGTCGTGTGCGAGCGCATCAAAAGAGATAGCCCATGGTCAGGTCCAGAGATTGTGCTTCACGCGCCGGGCCATAAACATACCAGGAGCGGAGATACCGGTATTCCCCGGAAAAGACGAGGTAGGTCTTTGGACGAAAGATGATGTTTGCGGCAGTGCTCTGGTTTTTTACGAGATACAGATAAGGCGGCAGATTGGCGACCGGAACCTGGTCACGGACCTGGCTGGCTTCGGCGTTATCCAATCCGAAGAACGCGTTTACCTCAAGGGACGGTGTCAGCCGCGACTTCCATTGAGCCCAGCCGCCGATAGCGTTCAGTCCGCTTGCGTATTCTGCGCCATTCTCAATGACGACGTCCTTGAAAGCGCCGCCGCCAAGATCACCAATGCCTCGACCGCGATAGAACTCGCCTGACAGCTCTGCAACTTTTGGTATCGGGACGCGCCAGTCTGCAGTACCCGCCCAGAAGTCCAGGGCCTGATCCTGATACGGCGCGGTTCCATAGTAGAGCTGACGCGTGTAGTAGCCGCTCGCGCCAATTTCGAAGGGGCGCGCCTGATTGCCCCACCCGTAAGCGATTCGGCCTTCGTAGCCCGGCTGCAGACTTCGCCTCACAATGCCGTATGCCTGCCCGTCTACTACGTCTCCGGCCGTAGGATCGAGAAGCCCGAAGGCAAAGTCCGCGTGAGAAGAGTCACCCATCGCCTTGCGCTGCGTGAATGAAGCCTGAGGGAGCCAGGACCATAGATTGCCGGCCCATGCCAGCGCCGGTTCGCCCACAGTGGCGAAAGAAGTTGGAGAAAGAGGAGAGATCAAGGGTGTTTGCAGGCCCGTCGAGACCAGCCTGGTTTTCCAGTCGAGATTCACATCAACCGTTCGCAGGCGCAGGTTCATAGCGGTCGTCTGCGGGATTGTGTAGCTGAAGTTGAAGAAGTCCACGGAGATGTCCGCGGAGGTGTGGGCATTCCAGAGCTTCGGGCCTGTGGCATTCAGGCCGAGTTCAGTCTGCTCGAGACTCGCTCCCTGGGAATGGTGGACCCACTGCGACGTCCGCGGCAACGCGATCAACGGAAGGATGGGGTTATCGACCGCGCCGTCTACTACATAGGAATTAAACAGGATCATTCCTGTAAGTCTCAGAGGATACCTGGATTCCGAGCCCACCTTGCTCTGGTCGAGAGTCTTGACCTGGGATTGCAGGACCGCCTGATCGTCGCGAAGCTGATCCACCGCGTCCTTGAGATTCTCCGCGTCGGCAGTGTTGTGACTACCCGATGCCAGTTCTTCTCTCAGTTCGTTGACCTCTTTCTTCAGCTCCAGGACTTCCTGTCGTGAGTCTTTGATCTCCTGACGCATTTCCCCCAGCATTCTCAGGATCTCTTCGGTCTGCTGAGAGGTTTGAGCAGAAGGCGCTGTTTCGGCAGAGGCTGTGGAGCCCGCTGCAATCTCTTGAGCGTTCAGCAACATCGGCAAATCGAAAGGATAAAGAACCATTGCGGTCACGATGAGAATAGGGGCTGTTCTTCGGCGTACTGATTCCATAAAGCCTCTGTAACTCCGCCACAGAATTCCGGTCGCCAGATGGAGGATGCGCACATTGTACGAGCAGGCGCAGCTAAAGAAAATCGCGCCCAGGGCGGCGAAATCTTCAGACCGTGCTGTTTTGACGTAAGATGACTCGCCCCGGAATCATCATCTAGAATGCTCCACGGCAGGTCCAGATTGCATTGAAGGTCTTCGTGAGGACCATGAAGTCCCGGGCCAGCGACCAGGTGCTCACATATTCGACGTCGAGCGCAACACGCTGCTCATAAGGGAGACAGCCGCGCCCACTCACTTGCCAGAGCCCGGTAATTCCGGGCAGAACCGCAGTGTAAAGAGCGCCGCCCGAGCCGTAGCGCTTAAGCTCCTCTTCAACAATCGGCCGCGGGCCGACCAGGCTCATATCGCCGGCGAACACGTTGAGAAGCTGCGGCAATTCATCGAGATTCGACCGGCGCAGAAACGCTCCGACTCTGGTAACTCGCGGGTCGTGCTTCAGCTTTCTGTAGCGAAGCCATTCACGCCGCGCATCAGGGTTCTGTGCAAGATGAGCCCGGAAGATTTTATTGCTGTCGTGGAACATGGTCCGAAATTTCCAGAGACCGAACGGCCGGCTCTTGAGACCGATGCGAGTATGTCGATAGAAGACTGGTCCGGGAGAGCTGGCCTTAACAACAACGGCGACAGTGGCGATCGCAATCAGCGCAAAAGGCAGCAACGCGATCGATAAGAGAAGGTCGAAGAGCCGCTTACAAAGCCTGTAAGCTACTCCATCGATTGGCAAGAGCAAACCATTCATATCGGCTTTCCCCATTTCGTTGTTTGGCTTTTAGGGCGGATCGCCGCTTAATTCACGCCCGGGCTCCGGCGGCGATCGAGCTTCTGTCTCACTGAACCCTATTTTCTTTTAGGCCCCGCCGCGTTGCTGACATTCTCCTGTCATTGCTTTGTCACCGTTTTGTTGGATTGAAACGTATTGTTCTTCTGGAGGGTGCCGGTCAGCGAATCCACCCGGCATTGATGGCGGCGGATTCAGTTCGGGGATGTTCATAGGGGTTTTAAGTCTACGTCAAAAGGGGTTCGACGCAGGGTGGTGCCCAGTGCCATGAGTTCTTGTGGGTAATTGTGCCGAATGGTACCTTTTTGCGAGGTCTCAAAGTGGCCTCCCCGCTCAGGCACCTTCCGAAACACCCGATTGAATATCCATCTCTCTCAGCGCGTGGACCGCGGCAGATCGTAGATGTCCGCGGTTGGCTATCTCAATTTCGAGCTCCACTCTGCGGAGTTCATCGACGTCACCGCACATCAACCGTTTGCAGATTGCGGAGATCAATTCGGTCTGGAGTGCAATCTGAGCTTTAAGCTGTTCTGGATTCATATCGGAACCTCTGAGAGTGGGATGCCGGAAAAGGAGAGAACAGGCTAGCGTCATCGCCTGTGGGAAGGCGGGGAGCGCGCCCTAAGACGCGCTCGGAAGGGGAACCTTCTTTGGGGGAGGGACTGGTGCTAGTTGCTAGATCATCCTCGATTCAGCGCGGCCGATCTGAGCAATATTGAACATACTCGGAGAAGATTTCGATGATGTCGCTACGATTTCCCACCTGACATCCCCCGTTACCCTCTCGGACAGTGCAGGGTATCTATCAGTCAGCGATTGGGCCCCAAAAGAAGAGGGCGCTCCGTGGAGAAGCGCCCAAAGCGATTTTGTTATAGGTTGGTACTGAGATGGAGAATGGCACACCAACATCGTTCGGGCTGAGCAATATTGAACACTCAGGGAAATTTCATCGAGGTCCTCATATGCGTGTTCGCTCCGCAACGGAATGCATGACCTGCCGCTACAATCTCCTTCGCCGCTCACGGCAGGAGTCTTCGAGCGCTATTTGTTGGCGTGGATTGGCTGGTACCCATGGGCCCGAATTGCGGACTCACGTCCCACATTCACAGACGGAAAACCTTGCATCTGAAGAGCCCGGATAGGTCAACTTCTTACGGCACTGTACGGCAGACAGCCTATTGATCGCTTTTTAAGTTATTGATTATAAAATATATGGCGAGGGAGGGATTCATATCTTAAAGATAAACACTTTGTAATCAATATGATAGATGTTAAAACTAAGTAAGATACCCCCAAATATACCCCCACTGGTTCAGCCCTAGCAAGGTCTGGCAAGGCGAGGTTGGCCCAGTTGGTCTCTGAGAGTCATGTTGACTACCCCGGGTGTGTTTTCGAGCACCCACCCGTTGATTGATTGTGCGTGGTAAATCTCCAAAGTTCGTGGCCTGCAAGGTCACATTTACTGTGTAAGTTCTCCACTTGACGCGAGCAGGGAAGGCTCACTCAAGTTCCAGCCGCTCCCATCTCGGCTCTCGATCTTCATGACTTGTCTGATCCCGCAGGTCCATCCAGACTCCGGGCCCCTGATGACACGTTGAAATTTTCCTCATTTACAAATGTGGGCAATGTGCGCTAGCGTTTCTGAAACCTCATCAGAAAGTTCGTGAACGACAACATGCCTGGAAAGACTTTAGCCGTACTCTGCGCTGTTAGTATAGCTATGTTCGTAGGAGTCGAAGCAAGCCTGGAAGCCCAAACCCAACCAGCGCAGATCATGGGCATCGGAAACACGACCTCAACGCCAGTGCCGGGAGTGCCTCATGATTATCTCACTGGTTTGAATGATATTGTGAATCCCGCAAACGGTGCTTTGAGCGTCCGGCTAAAAGCGCCTACTCCCCATGAGCGGGGCGTAAACTGGCCGACGTATCTTTTCATGTATGACTCGGATGGACAATACGGGCTACAGCCGACTTGGCTCACATCGAGCAGTAGCAATGGAACATTTTCTGCGATCACGGGGCTTCAATTGATCGGGACTGCGCCCTCCACTACTGGCGTGTCGACTCTGGAGACTACGTATGTCGGCCCCCCAGACAATCAAACGATGTACCAGTGCCAGATTACTTCGGGTTATGTCTTCACTGACCCTGACGGCGGCAGACATGGTCTCGGCCTGGAAGTGGCAACGCCGGAAACTGGCGGAGCGGGCGCATGTGAGGTATTTTGCCCAACACACTGGCAGCGGACTTAACCAAAGCGACTACGCGCATCCGTGCCCGACTTGCAGTGGCGGCCAGGAGGGTTACAACTTCCTTCTGCATAACAGCAATTCGTTCGTTTACAACATGCTGAGCAGAGACCCGGCGGGAAGCATTCCGCCGGGGTCTGCGCCCGCGTTCACACCCGGCTGGGCAATGAAGCCCGACGACTGGTATCCGAACCCATGATGCCCGCTCAGTCGTGTGCCAAAAAGAATGCCGGAGGTGAATGATGAAAAAATGGGGTGTTGTTGCTGGGATGATCGTTACGCTGAGTCTTCCGTGGTCAGTAACCTCCGTGGAGGCGAAGATGGATAATCTTCCGCGAATGCCGGGGGCGACCTTGTTGGTGGGATACGCGCCCGGCAATCTCATGGTCACTAATGGCGACGCAACGCTGGAGCTGCAGACGGAGGGTGGAAATTCCTATGTGTTGCCGAGCTTGTCAGCCGATGGGAATCTCGTCGCCTCCGCCCGTTATGCTGATCTTGCCTCGACTGTTCCGAGGGCATTCCCTCTGTTGACCGTAGGCGTTTACTCCATGATCGAGAAGCGGTGGAGAGACTATCGGCGCCTCGAAGTACAGGGCGGCAGTGTTGCGATCTCTCCGGATGGCTCCAAGTTGGCATACATCATGCGCAGGACGGCTGAGGCTCCTCCCCGTATCCAGTTTCTGGACCTCAAGACAGGGGCCGTGAGTATCGGTCCTGAATCGATGAAGAATGCCGGTCATATTTCCTGGTCTCCCGATGGCCGTCGGATCGTCTTCGATAGGGAGGTTGAGAGATCAGCAGATGGAAAGGCGATTCCGCCGCTGATGGCGATCTTCGTTTTGGATGTTGCTACGGGAACCGCCTCGAAGATCGCCGATGGCACGTCGCCCTCGTGGTCCCCTTCAGGGGAGTGGATTGCGTTTTACGACTACCAGCCGGGCCGAGACGATGTGAAGAAAGGCTGGTATGCCGACAACGCAAACTGCGTCAGCGTGATTCATCCCGATGGGACGGATCACAGAGTTCTCGTGACCTTCAACCACGACGAGTCATTGACTGTGCCGCCGGTATGGTCTCCCGATTCAAGGTCGATCCTTGTCAACAAGTCCCACGATGCCGACAAGGGCACGATGGACATCTACCTGCTCGACATCGCTACCTTGAAACTTAAGAAAGAGTTCGGCAATGTCCCGCCCGTCTACGGATGGGCAGTGGCGAACTGATCTGCGCGGGATGAGGCATGAGGCGTCCGCGCGGCCTGTGTTGCGTCTGGCGGAGAACCGAAGCCCTGCCAGTGAGCTGGGAAGCCTATAGCGGCTCCGCAGGGATGTCACCGAGCCGTCTACGGCGTGGTGGCAACCCGCAGTTCCGTGTCCCGGCCAACATCCGAAGTGCCACGCTGCCTTCGGCATCGGCTGTACGCTGCGACACGTCACCCCAGAATGGGAGCTGCGGAGTAACCGAAAGTTCCCCGGCGGGAACGTGTCTGAAATCAGCGAGCTACAGCGAATCGCCTCGAAAACACTGGCGTTTACAGGTTGCTGTGCGTGAACGCGAGTGGAATCAGCGGCTAAAGAGGAAAAACCGGCGTTCTGATGTGTTCCAGGTAAACGCGGCGGTTGCTGTGCGTGAACTTGCTGAAAACACAGCATCGGGTGACCTGACCCCGTTGTTCGTCCGGTGTTAGATAACTCAGAGAGCTGTGCGGGCGGCGAGAGTTATATTCCGTTTTCCACGCCGATATCTTCCGCCGCGCATCGAACAGGTTCCAGAACCAGCTCACGTTCAGACACTCGTCGCGCAGCTTGCCGTTGAAGCTTTCCATACCTCCGTTCTGCGTCGGTTTTCCCGGCTGGATGTGAACCAGATCGATCTTCCACTCGATGGCCCAGGCGAGGAAGTGACGCGAAGTCAGCTCCGGCCCGTTGTCACAACGAATCGCATGGGGCTTGCCGTGTGCAGCAATCGCTCGTTCGAGTTCCCGCGTGACACGCCGGCTGGGGAAACTGGTTGACGCATCCAGAACCACGCTCTGTCGCGTGAAGCCGTCGATGACACCGAACACACGAAACCGCTGTCCGGCGGCGGTTACATCGCTGGCGAAATCGAGCGCCCACTCCTGCCTGGGCGCTGTCAACGCAGGCCGCGCGCAGCAAAGACCGCCGCAGATGCCTCCGCCGCGTGCGCTTCACGCTCAGTCCCAGCTCGCGATACACGCGCTGCACCTTCTTGTGGTTCACTCCCATTTCCCTGTGCAGGTACAAATGCAGGCGCCGGTAGCCGAAGCGCGGATGCTCCCGCGCCAACTCGCGCAGCCGCTGCTGAATCCGGCGGTCATCTCTCCGGCTTCGATATCGACCGCTCGATCTCGGCACCGCCATCAGCTCGCAGACGTGGCGCTCACTGGCCCGGAACTCCTCCAGTAAGCGCCGCACCTCTGTCCTCCGCTCTACGAGCCGAGGGAGTTTTTTCGGATCACCGACTGCAGCATGTCTTTATCCAGACTCAGCTCGGCGACCAGCTTCTTCAACCGTGCGTTCTCATCGCGCAGATGCTTTACTTCCTCAGCCTCGCTCACTTCCATGCCGCCATACTTCGCCTTCCAGGCATAGATGGTGTGCTTGCTCACGCCTTGTTCCCGAGCTACATCCTCTGTGGTACGCCCGGCTTCAACCTGCTTCAGCGCAGCGATTATCTGCGCCTCCGTGTGCCTGCTCCGACTCATCCGCCTTTCCCCTTTCCTTCGTCCAGATCGTATTCCGATATGGACGGATTCCGGGGGTCAGGTCAGATGGAAGCCGTGGAACGGAGCCAGTTTTTCGTTCTCCGTTCGTCTTGAAGCTGCATGTTGACAATGCACTTGATCAACTGGCGACCGGTGGGAAGGAATAGTCGGTTTGGCAAGATGTCGAAAGTAACATGACTTCTTTCCATTTCGCTTGCAATATGAACATTGCAGCAATATACAGTAAGGTCCCAGGGCCGATGCCACGGCTCGCATTTAGCGGCGCAGGAGAGCAGCATGGCCCGCCATTATTCGACCCGAGATTTTTTCCGACAGATGCCGAATGCCCTGCTTGCCCGTTACTTTGCGGCGCACGGCGTGCTTGCGGGATTGGACTTCGCCGCGCTCAAAGAAACCCGAATAGAACCAGTGTTTGAAACATGGCTGGAGGTGCCGGAAGTCCAGCGCAACATGATGGACGCCGAGTTCCGCGACATTCACGCCCTGAGTTGCGAGAAAGGCTGGTGCGCGATTCGGGATGAGGCTCAATGGAAGTTCCGGGAAGAGCCGGATGTCTTCACGTCCTTTGTGGAAAAACTCAGCGGTTTGGAAGGTCACTCTGAGCGGGCAATGGTGGTTTTTTTGGATTACCCGCAGTTATGGAAGGCCGCTACGCTGTTCTGTCATGCAGACAGCTTATCTTACTGGTCTAAGCGGAAGGGATTTCCGCACCAGCCCGCATCCGTGCATGAAGATGGTCGCAAGGCGCTTGCCGATGGGATCCGCAACTACTTTCACCGGACTGAGGGGCGCGGAAAGAATTGCGTGGTAGAGACGTTTCGCCGGGGCGAACTGGACTACTTCTTTGGCTACCCGGAAGACTATTCGCAGCAAAGCATGGAATGGGTGGATGGAGAGTTTGACCGCAGACCGCATAATCCCGCCTTTGAAGTGATCTATGTGTACTCGGAAAAGGATGGAACGCTGGATCTGAATTTCCGGGGGGCATACAAGACCATTGAACCGCTGCAATTCATGTTCGCCACGGAGATTCTGAAGCTATCCGAACTGCCGCCCGATACCGAAGATGAGCGCGTATACGACCTGAACCCGCTGCTGGAGAGAACTTTCCAGTTTGTCTACGATCCGGCAAGCGGCATTCAGAGCGTGGCGGTGAAGAAGCTCCGACTGTCTTCAAAGGTTGTGAAGGGGGACCGCATCACTTTGGAAGCGGACGCCGCCGCACGACCGCAAGCCATCTATGGCCTGCTGGATCAACTGGGCGCATCTTTGCGGCTGCGCACGTACAACGTGACGCAGGTTGAGCTGGTAGCGCTAGTGGCGATGAAGCCCGATGACAGGCCAAAAACTATGACGGTGCGGATTACGCACCCGAATTCCTGCTCGCTGAAGTATGACGATGTGGACATGAGGCTGCGAGAGATGCTGGTGGCCTCTGGCATTGAGCCCAGAGAGCCAACAGAGAGCATGAAACTGCCTGAAGCGGAGGCAGCCGAAGCATGACGCCACTGGATGCGCTTCAGGAACTTCTGGAGCGCGTGGAAGCAAGCCGGGGCGCTACGGTGCTGGTGAGCGAAGAGGAATTGAGCCGGTGGCCTGTTGAGACTGTGCGCGCGCTGCAATCGCACAAGCTACTGGTGAGAGCGAGTCCGGCGACTACGGTGGTGTGTCCCGGTTGCGAGGAGCAATGCACGATGCCGACACATATCGTGCCTGGCGGGAAGGGCTATTCCGTGTCGTTTGTTGTGTGCGACAAACGAGATGACATCAATCGGGTGCCAATCTCTCAGGAGAGGGTGAGGCAATGGCAATGCTGCACGGAAGCCGTGGGCGTGTTTGTCGCGCAAAGCCTGGGACTGCGTCCCGAGAGCCAGCGGAAGACCGGTGACGGGCTGTGGGAGCTTGGCATTGTGACCGGTAAGAAACGGAGCCAGATGCTATGCCTCCGAGCGAGTCGAAACTTAGAGCTGGTGGCCGGGAACAACTCTATTCCATTGGTTGAACTCGTGCGGAGTGAAAAAAAAGGCTATTCCGTTGATTGGGAAGCCATCAGGAAATTGGTGGACACGGCGACGACGGGTGACAGACGGTACACGCCCGGCAATGCGCGGCGCGAGGCACGTAAACTGGAGACCCACTCCCTGCATGAAAGCTGGCAGAAAGAGTACCGGGCTCTGAAGAAGCGTCGCCCTGAGATGTCCGATGTTTGGTATGCGCAGCAGATTGCTAAGTTGGACATTGGCACGGGACGCAGCGCCGAGACGATTCGCAAACACATGACGCGATGAAAAAAGTTGGGCGGAATTTTTTCGCCCAACTTGCCTCGCGGAATCCCCTTGCAGCGCGCGATGTTTCGCAGCGGCGAGGCCGAATTGCCACCGTTGGCCACGACGGCTTTTTGTCCGAACACCCAAGAAAGGCTGAAAATGCCGAGTCACACACGGCGCACAGGAGGCTTTCATCGCCCAACGCGCACAGTGAGGATGTGTCCTGAGCCGTACTGAATCGCTCAGGGAGAATCCAAAATGACTCAAGCCATCCTACGACTGCCCGCTGTGAAAGCGGCAACCGGCCTGTCCCGCAGCACTCTGTATTTGCGAATTGCTCATGGAGTATTCACGCATCCGGTGAGCCTGGGCGGTCGCGCAGTGGGCTGGCCTGCACACGAGGTGGCGACATTGAACGCTGCCCGGATTGCAGGCAAGCCCGACAGCGAGATTCGAGAACTGGTGGTGCAACTGGAAGCGGCCCGTAAGGCTGTGGCGTAGGACGGGTAACGTCATGCGCAAACGCCACCCCAATTATCGGCTGGTGAAAATCCATCGCAGCTACACGATGCAAGAGGTTGCGTCCCTGTTCGGTACGCACAAGAATACCGTGCGCGCATGGGTGAAGGCCGGACTGCCCATCTGTGATGGCAAGCGGCCCATTTTGATTCTTGGTCGAGAGCTCGTCCGGTATCTCAAGAGGCGGCGGACGAAAAACAAGCGGCCCTGCGAGCTAGGAGAAATCTATTGTGTGCGATGCCGTGCGCCAAAGAGACCAGCTGGAGACATGGCCGACTACCAGCCAATTACCGTGACGCTGGGGAATCTGATAGGCATCTGCCCGGATTGCGATGCGATGATCTACCGTCGCGCCTGTTTGACAAGGCTGTCGCAAATTCAGGGGAAATTAAGTGTCACGTTTACGGAGGCAAAGCGACAAGTAAGCGAGACTTGTTCTCCCACCGTAAACAGTTACTTCTACCAAGGATGAGAAGCCATGACAAAACACAACCCGGAAAACGAGCGACTCAAGCGTAAATATTTCGCCTATCTCAAGGAAGCCAAGCGGCAAAGTGATCCAACGGTGGATGCCGCTGCGAAGGCGCTGAGCAGGTTTGAAGAGTGCAACAGGTATAGGGACTTCAAGGCGTTTCACTTTGAGCAGGCGATCGCGTTCAAGCGGCATCTTGCGGAGCAAACGGGGCGACGGTCTGGGCAGAAGCTGAGCAAGGCTACCTTGAACGCCACGCTGAAACAATTGAAAGTGTTCTTTTTCTGGCTGGCCGGGCAGCCAGGGTACAAGGCGCGTCTTCAGTACTCCGATGCGGACTACTTTAACCTGTCGGAGAAAGAAACCCGCATCGCCACGGCACAGCGCGAACGGAAAGCCCCGACGCTTGAGCAGATGAAGCATGTGATCGAGGCCATGCCAGAAAGCGACGAGATCGAGCGCCGCAACCGCGCGCTGGTGGCTTTCGCACTGCTGACCGGGGCACGGGATTCGGCCATCGCTTCCATGAAGCTAAAGCATGTGGATCTGAAAGAAGGGTGCGTTTACCAGGATGCGCGTGAGGTGAAGACAAAATTCAGCAAGACCTTCACCACCTATTTCTTTCCCGTGGGCGAAGAGGTCCGGCAGATTGTGGTCGATTGGCTACGCTATTTGCGTGAGGACATGCTGTGGGGTAGTGACGATCCGCTGTTTCCGGCAACCCGTGTTGCGCTGGGAGCAACTCGCCAGTTTGAAGCGGCTGGATTGCAAAGGAGCCGCTGGAGCACAGCCACGCCAATTCGGGCGATTTTCCGCGAAGCGTTCGAGCATGCGGGCTTGCCCTACTTCCATCCGCACAGTCTGCGAAAGACGCTGGCCCGGCTGGGAGAGCAGACATGTCAATCGCCGGAACAGTTCAAGGCATGGAGCCAGAACCTGGGGCACGAGCAGGTGCTCACCACCTTCACGAGCTATGGCAAGGTGGCTACTGACCGGCAAGGAGAAATTATCCGAGAAATTGGTAGGCCCAGGAAATCAAATCAGCCCGCCGTGGACGACATCGCGGAAGCCGTAGCGAGAAAACTGCGGGACGGAGTGGCGAGGTCTCCAACCGGATGAGTAGCGCAATTGAGCTAAGCAGCAGAACCAGGGAACGGCAGCACTTTGCCGCCGCGTTGCATTTGCTCCAGATAATTGGCCCAGTCCTGCATCAGCTTCGCCCGTGGCTCCAGATAGAGCGCGTGATTGTAGGCCGCGCTGACGGCGTTGCGTGGAGCGTGAGCGAGCTGCAACTCGATGTGCTCGTGGTTGTAACCCTGCTCATGCAGGATCGTAGAAGCCAGTCCACGGAAGCCGTGGCCAGTCATGCGGCCTTTGTAGCCTAAGCGCTCCAGCGCCTTGAGGATGGTGTTGTTGCTCATCGATTTCTTCGCGTTGCGGTCGCCGGGGAAAAGCCATTCGCTCTTGCCGGTAAGCGTTCCCAGAGCAGCCAGCACATCCAATGCCTGCCGGGAAAGAGGAACGATCTGTGGCGTCCGCATCTTCATGCGCTCGGCAGGAATGTCCCAGCGGGCGGCATCCAGGTTAAACTCAGCCCACCTTGCGCCAATTAACTCGCTGGTACGCACGAAGGTCAAAACCATCAACTTCAGGGCCAGCCGTGTGACGTGTGTTCCCTGATAGACCTCAATTGCTCGGAGCAGTTCGGGTAATTCGCGCGCATCCACACGAGCATAGTTTTCCTTGCGCGTGGACTTCAGAATATCTCTAGGACGAATCTCGCTGGCTGGGTTGCGCGTCGCGTATCCATGGGCAATGGCAAAACGAAAGACCTGCCCGGTTGTCTCCAGGGCCCGCTTGGCAATGTCGCGCGCGCCGCGCTTCTCTATGGCTTTGGTCATAGCCACCAGTTCCGGGGCTTCAATCAAAGCGATGGGCCGCGCACCCAGGCAGGGAAGAATGTCGGCGTCCATGCGTCGCTTCACGTAGTCCACATGACGTGGACTTTTGCCATCCTGCCAGTGAGCCAGCCAGAGGCGGGCCACGCTTTGGAAAGAATTCTCGGCCGCCGCCTTTTCGGCCTTGCGCTCTGCCATCGGGTCTATGCCGGTGGCCAGCAATTTCCGCGCCGCCGCGTGGCGCTCTCTGGCCAGAGACAGGGAAACCTCGGGATAGCTGCCTAACGACATCAGCTTTTCGCGCCCTTCAAAGCGGTATTTCCACCGCCACAGCTTGCCTCCAGCAGAGGTGACCTGAAGATACAGCCCTCCGCCATCGCTCATGCGATAGGCGGAAGCCTTGGTCTTTGCTTTGCGAATTTCGGTGTCTGTGACCACCACGGCAAGCCCTCCAAATGCTCGACTGGGAAATACCCCCAAGGGAAGAACCAACATACCCCCAAAAGTACCCCCACGGCGACGTGGCTTTTATAGTATCCCGATGGACACACTAGGGCAATAATTTACTTATTTTCAGTAAGAGTATGCCTTATGCTGGACTCGTTGGGACGGCGTTGGAAGAGTTAATGGCGGAGAGGGAGGGATTCGAACCCCCGATACCCTTACGAGTATGCCTGATT
>CAVWLS010000001.1:0-446747 GCA_963755975.1 uncultured Acidobacteriota bacterium | reverse complement strand
GTCAGCTACACTGAGCCGAGATGATAAGCACAAGTCTCAAGATCGTAATGGCGGCCCTCGTTGCCGCATGTCTCGGAGCGTGTGCCAAGGTAAATACACCGGTACTCGAAAAGGTTACGCAGCCACCTGCTCTTAAACCGCTGGCGATGTCTGTGGGGGGGCGCGCGCTGATTACGCCTGTGCCCTCTGGCAGCAGCTTTGGGACGGCTTTTGGTGTGGGGGACTATGCCGCGCAGTGGCCGGGCAGCTACTTCGAAGCGGCATTCAAAGGCACCGAGCTTTACTTTCGTGTCGGGACGGCACATGAGATTCTGCACGTTGTTGTGGATGGGCAGGCTCCGCTCGTGCTCAAAGATCCGCAGGATGGTGTTTATCGGATCTCGGGTCTCCAGAACACGCAGCACTCGATAGGCATCTTTGTCGCGACGGAGAGCCAGTCTGCTCCGAACCACTTCGAGGGCTTCGGCATTACGGCCGGCGAGACGGGACTCGCTCCCACGAAGCGGCTCCGCCAGATCGAGTTTATCGGCGACTCGCTCACGGTCGGCTACGGTAATACTTCTCGCAAGCACGATTGCACGCAGGATGAGGTGTGGGCGACCACAGACAACACACAGGCCGCGGGCCCGCTTACAGCCAGCCATTTTCACGCCGACTACCAGGTCAATGCCATCTCGGGACACGGAATTGTCCGCAACTATAACGGCTTCCCCGGAGATACGCTGCCGACGGCTTATCCTTATATTCTCTTCGATAAAAAGCAGCAGTATGACGATCCGGCATGGAAGCCGCAGTTGCTTGTGATCGCTCTCGGAGCGAACGACTTCTCAACGGCGCTCAATCCGGGAGAGAAGTGGAAGAGTCGAGATGAACTCCGCTCCGATTACGAGGACACATATGTTCGTTTCCTACAAAGCCTTCGCGCAAAGAATCCTGCTGCCTACATCCTTCTCTGGGGCACGGGATGGGCTAAGAGCGAGAACGTATCGGAGGAGCAGCGGGTCGTCGATCGAATGAAGGCAATGGGCGAAAAGAGGATTGCGTTCATCTCTGTCGAAGGCCTTTCCTTCACGGGCTGCCACTTTCATCCCTCCGTTGCCGACGATAAAGCGATGCGAGACAAGCTGGTGCAGTTTATCGATGCGCATCCTGAAATCTGGCAGGGAAAGTAGGCGGCACGGGGCGAAGCCCACGCCTGGAAGTGGGCGCGATCGACTCCTTGTCAGAAGCGGCAATGTCAGAACCGGCAATTCCCGGGGTCGGCAAGGTCAATCCGGCGAGCCGCACCTGCAGAGATAAGCTGCACAGCGGTGGTTCGTGCCAGAGCGTTGCTTTCATTGCGGATGATGTGTGCGTGGTCGCCATGGGGATCGATGAACGCCATGTCCCGGGTGTAGACGCGGGGCTTGCAGTCCGGATCGTGCCCTCGATACTCAGTCACCGTTCCCTCTGTGACGATGATCAGGCTATGCCCAGGGTGCGTGTGCCAGCCGGTGCTTCCTCCCGGCTGCCACACATTGCTCTGGACATACAGGTCTGAGGGTCCCTCGGTCTTCTGCCGAGACAACCAGAGCTTTGCCCGGCGGTCATTCTCGATGGAGTCCGGAATAATGATCTTGTTAAGCAGATCGATTTCGCCGAACTTTGCGCTTATGACCGTTGTGGCCGCGAAGCCGACGGCCGGTGTGGCCCCGACATTTCCCGCGTGATCGAGAGCCGTGACCAGAACCACAGCAGCGAACAACACCAGACACGTCGTTCTTCTCATCCCGATCTACTTTCTTCTGCAAGCCATCATCGCCCCCGGACAGTTCAGCCGGAGATCAGCACCCGGAGTGGCGGCAATCATCCCACTGGTCGTTCATCGACGGTCATCTCGGTTCCCGATCGAGTCGGCTGACGGAATACGCACGACGCCATGGATCGCCTGCGGTCCAAAATGTGTCGTCGCAGGCCCTCCGAACACCAGCGTAATATTCGAATCCGGTTGCGAGTACCGGACATCGTTTCCTCCGGAGACGCAGACCTGCAGTGTCGATGAAGGCGGATCCGTCTCAAAGGGCGCAATACTTCCATTCCCGGTCATCAGGCTGACCGTGCCGTTCAACTGAAAGCCCGTTATAGTGGCGGGGGGTTGGTATGCGGGGCAGCCGGTCATGTCCCAGGTGACCCTGACGTTCGTCAGCCGGATGTGGTGTGTGTGAGGATTTACAAGGGGCTGTGTCGGATCTACAGCACCCGTCGTGGTTTTCCCGTAGCCGGACATCGTCATATCTGCTGAGAAGTCAGCGATTCCCCATTCCGGGTTGACGTCCATTGACCATTGACCATGCATTTCCCATGGACTGCCTTTGACACTCGCACTCAGGGGTGAATAATCGTTGATCAGACCGCTGAAGTGGACTGACTTGCGTTCCTGAGCCAAAGCGCAGGTGACCGGAACCAACAAAAGCAGTGAGAGCACGCGTACCAGCGATGCCCGGGTTTTGATTTTCATGAATAGCTCCAAATCTGGGATTTACGCTTTAAGGCGTGAGGACACGATCAGGCATGGAGGCGGGTAGCCTCAAGCGGTAAGGTGCTGAATCGCAGCCTTTTCGCCGGCATGCCGTTGAATGCAGTGCTTTACCGCCATTTGCTGCGTTACAATTCGGCTTCCCGAGGCTTGCAGATGGATACCACTGAGGACAGCGCGAAGAACAAACCGCCCTCGGGAACACCGGAGCCAGAGAAACCATCTGAAGATCGCCTGGATTCGTGGAAGGAAATCGCGGCCTATCTCAACCGCGACGTGACGACAGTCCAGCGATGGGAGAAGCGGGAGGGGATGCCGGTTCACCGGCACCAGCATGACAGGATGGGCTCGGTCTACGCTTCGCGGGCAGAGCTGGACGCGTGGGTGCGCGGGCGGAATCTTCCGGCAGCGCAGGAAAACGGAACCCAGGTTGCCTCGCCCGATCCCTCTGCATCACCGCTACCACAGCCGGAGGTAGCGACCTCCCGAACGAAGTGGAAATTTGCTTTGCTTCTGGCCGCCGCCGGAGCGGTACTGGCGGTTGGCGCAATCCTCTGGCTTCAGAGGACGGAATACTTCTGGCGAAACCCTATTGCTCGCGCACGATTTCAGACGGTCACGGATTTCGATGGAATGGAGCAGGCCGCCGCAGTGTCACGAGATGGTCATTTTGTGGCGTTCCTATCGAACCGAGACGGACAAATGGATGTCTGGGTAATGCAGGTTGGTTCGGGAGAGTTTCACAACCTGACACGGGGGAGCGCGAAAGACCTGGCCAATCAATCGATCCGCACCCTGGGCTTCTCGCCCGACGGCTCTCTGGTTACATATTGGGCCCGCAAGCAAGAAGGCTCGGGAGCCGGCGATATCAGCGTCTGGGCGGTGCCAACACTGGGCGGACAGCCTAGGCTATATCTCGAGGGTGCGGCTGAGTATGACTGGTCGCGTGACGGCTCGCGGCTCGCGTATCACACACCCGGGCCTGGAGATCCGCTGTTCGTGTCAGACGGAAGCGTTCGACCGGCGGATCACCCGATCTTCACGGCGCCCGCGGGACTCCACTCGCACTTTCCCTTGTGGTCGACTGACGGGGCATTCATCTATTTTGTCCAGGGCTCCCTTCCAGACAAGCTCGACATCTGGCGAATCCCTTCGGCCGGCGGAACTCCTGAACGGATCACGGCGCACAATGGACGTGTGACCTATCCGGTTCTATTGAACCGGCGCACTCTGATGTACCTCGCCAGCGACGCTTATGGAGCGGGGCCGTGGATATATAGCATGGACCTCGACCGCCGGATTCCCCACCGGCTTACCTCCGGCCTGGACCAGTACACATCGCTCGCGGCGAGCGCCGACGGCCGCCGCCTGGTGGCCACACTCGCGAGTCCCAGGAGAACACTATGGCGTCTGCGGATTGCTGAATCCTCCAGCGAAGCCTCGGCGCCTACTTTCATTCCTCTTACGACCGGCGCGGGGTTCTCCCCAAGACTGGGTCCGGATTATCTTCTGTATGTTTCGCAGAACGGCACGGGCGAGACGATCTGGAAGCTCGCCGACGGAACCAGCGCCGAGCTGTGGACCGGCAAGGAAGGGCAGGTCATTGGCGCGCCCGCGATCTCACCTGATGGACGGTTGATCGCATTCCCGGTTGGGCAACATGGGCAGACTCTTCTATACGTGATGCAGCACGACGGCACGAACGCCCGGATTCTGGCCGATTCGCTCGATCTGCGAGGCGCTATAGACTGGACGCCCGACGGCCAGGCGATCACTTCCGCGGTGGTCGATCACGGCGTCCCACACCTGTTTCGCATCCCGATCGACGGTCGTCCCCCCGTTTCTTTTATCCAGGAGTACTCGGTTGATCCAACGTGGTCCCCGGACGGCCGATTCGTGGTCTACTCGGGACCCGATATCGGCACCACATTTTCTGTATTTTCTGTGAAAACAGCCACGGGCGAAGCCGCACCACATCCTCTGCGGGCTCTGACGCTCACACGCGGGGCTCGACGCATCGCCTTCCTGCCTGGAGGCCGCGCACTCTTAGTCCTGCGCGGAGAGGTTCAACACAAGGACCTCTGGCTGGTTGACCTGGACACAGGCACCGAGCGGCAACTGACGAACCTTCCTGCGGAATTCGACATTCGAGACTTCGACATCTCCCCGGACGGTCGTGAAGTTGTCCTCGAACGGGTGCAGGAACACTCGGACGTGGTGATGCTGGATATCCCGCCGCCCTAGACTGCGATTGGAGTGGTCGTGACAATGATGGCGGGGTAAGCGAGCACGCGAACCCCGGCTATTGATGGAGAACCGGGGCCCTGTGCCTATTCCTGACCGATTGGCGGTATTGATCAGCCACCTCCAGAATGCAGTGGCAATCAGGCGGCCTGGAACTGAGCGCGGATCGACTCGACGTGGGGCTGGAGGAAGGTCTCGCGGTCGATTTTGCCGTAGTTGAGAGCAGACGCGCCGCCGGCGTTGATGAAGGTGACGTCGGTGACTCCGAGGAAGCCGAAGACGGTGCGCAGATAAGGTTCAACGAAGTTAAACGAGGCCATGACAGTGGGAGGATCGTAGACGCCGCCGGAAGCCACGAGGAAAGTGACTTTCTTTCCCTTGAGCAGGCCTTCGGGGGTTCCGCCGGCGTAGGAAAAGGTCTTGCCGGCGCGGGCGATCTGGTCGATCCAGAGCTTGAGGACCGAGGGTACGGCGAAGTTGTGCATGGGAACGCCGAAGACGTACTCGTCGGCGGCCTGGAGCTCGGCGATGAGGGTGTCGGAAACGGCGAGGAGCTCGCGCTGCTCGTGGGTGCGGGTATCTTCGGGGGTGTAAGCTGCTCCTACCCACGCGCCGGTGACTGGCTGGAGGCTGGTGGTGGAAAGATCGCGGGCAATGACCTTGCCATTCGGGTTGGCCTTTTTCCAGTGGCTGACGAACTCGCTGGAAAGGTGGCGCGAGATGGAGGCATTGCCCAAGGGGCTGGAATCGACGTGAAGCAGAGTAGGCATGGCGTTGGATCTCCTTCACAGCAGTTGATGTCTAAGCGACAAATGTCGATTCAAGAAAAGCGACAAACGTCGTTCTGCTGCTCTGCTGAATCTAATAAGCTGAAGAGGGACCCTTATGTTTGGAGCAACTGAAGCCCCGGTCGATCCGCGCATTCGGCGGACGCGGCACCTGCTGCAGCAGGCTCTGGAGAAACTGCTGGAAAGCAAGGAGTTCGAGGATATCTCGGTGCAGGATATTACCGAGGCCGCGACGGTGAACCGGGCGACGTTCTACGACCACTACACGGACAAGTTCGCGCTGCTGGAGTGCATGGTAGCGAGGCAGTTCTTCGAGCTGCTGGCGCAACGCGGCGTGACCTTCGACGGGAACTGCCTGTCGGCGATCCGGGGGATTGTGCTGGGGGTGTGCGACTATCTGACGGGCGCGCCGGGGAAGGAGCGCCAGGGGCAGATGGAACCGCACATGGAGTCAGCGGTGGTGGCGGTGGTAAGGCACATGATTCTGGAGGGATTGAAGCAGAATCCTCCGGAGAGGCAGCTGTGCCTGGAGATGATTGCGGCGACGGCGAGCTGGGCGATCTACGGCGCGGCGAAGGAGTGGGTGAAGATGCCGGAGCGGGTTCCTTCAGAGGAGATTGCCGACACGATCATGACGCTGGTGCTGCCGATCTTCGGCGTGGAGTATTCGGCGTTTCTGGAGCACGCGCAGGCGAGGCATGGGTGAGATTGGCTCCTTCCAGCGTTGATAGGATCGGATCGCAGTCCTCCGGATTCGAAACAATTCGATCCGGAGGTCTATTCGCTGAAGATGCTGATCTGCCCGAATTACCGATACTGCTAGGCGAAGCTGCTGTCGTCGTCTCCGCCGCTACCCAGATCGGTGTCGAAGTCATCGCTTTGCGAGTCGTCGAGTGAGGCAAGATCGGAGTCAGGCTGGTAGTCCGCGTCTTTGAGGTCCGTCTGGCCTTCCGGATGGCTTTCCGCATGGCCCTCGGGACGATCGTCGAAGGAAGCCTCGTGCTCGTGATGTTCGGCGAAGCCGCCGGCCTGGTGCGGATCGTCGTAGTAATTGTTGATCACCGTCTCTTCGACGGGAGGCGCGCCGGCTCCGAAACCGCTGGAGCCGAAACCGGGGCCGAAACCGGGGCCGCCGCCCCATCCTCCGCCACCACCGTGGCCAAAGCCATGCATGAGAGATTCAATGCCCTCGAAGGCCAGAGCGCCGGCGGCGACGCCAGCTGCTGTGGTAGCGGCGCTGCGCAGGAAGCTTCCTGCGGGGCTGGGACCGGGTTCCATATAAGGAGGAGCCGGCGGATACTGCGGCGGGGGCGGATACGCAGGCGCTGCTGATAAGGCACGGGCTGGTAGGGCAACGGAGGCGGGACGGGATCGCGATGACCGAGCAGGCCGCCGAGAAAGCTGGTAGCGCGCGCGGGCTGCGGGGGCTGTTGTATCTGCTGCATCTGCTGGATCTGGGCGCGCGCCTGGTTCAGCGCAAGATTCTGCACCAGAACGGTCTGGGCCAATTTGTAAATGGCGTCCGGATCCCGGGCAAACCCCTGCTGGAGCAGTTCTTCGGCTTCGGGATCTTTCTCCGTCAGCTGTGTTGTCTCTACCTTGCGAATCAGATCTTCAAGCATCGAGCTTTCTTGCGGTGTCATGACAATTCCTCATACTCAAGGATGCTCCTGCCGGAGCTCCTTCAGTGTAAGACGCAGGTAAACCCGCAAAAGTGGCGCAGGCCGGGCACGATAACAGCGCGCGGGAGCCCGTCCCGGCGGGGCTGCTTCGAACTCGCTTCTGTATAATTTCGGCGATTCGCAGGAAATTACCGGGGAAAGTTGCGGCCTGGCTTTAAAGGGTGGCGGATTGTCGAAATACGAAATCCGGCGTGATGGACACGAGCGCTTCGGCTTATCGCCGAAGGATTTCCGGACGCTGCGCGCGCTGAAGACGCCAGCGCAAATCCAGAAGTTTATCGACGCCCTGCAGTACCAGTACGGGAACACGGCGTGGTCTCCTCAGCGCGTGCTGCGGGAGCGCAAAGGACACTGCCTGGAGGGAGCACTGCTGGCGGCTGCCGCCCTGCGAGTCAACGGCCATCCGCCGTTGCTGATGGATCTGGAGGCGGTGTACGACGACGACCACGTGGTGGCCATCTACCGTCATCACGGCCTGTGGGGAGGCATTGCGAAGTCAAATTTCGCAGGGCTGCGTTTCCGCGCGCCGATCTATCGTTCTTTGCGCGAGCTGGCGGTGAGCTACTTTGATCACTACTACAATCTGCGCGGCCAACGCACTTTGCGTGCCTATTCGGGGCCGGTCAACCTGGAGCGTCTGGACAGCCGTGGATGGATGACCTCCGAGGACGACGTCTGGTGCGTCACCGAGCGCCTCATCGCGGCGAGGCATTACCCACTCTTTCCGGACAAGGTGGCCCGTTCCCTGCCCCGGCTCGACCGGCGCAGCTTCGACGCAGGGATGCACGGCTGGGTGAAGCATTGAGACTCACTGGTGCAGCCGTCTTGCGATTTTTCTGCAGGCCCAAGGCCCCGATACTATTTTTTCTTGATCACTACGGCGGTGAGGTCGTCATCCTGAGCGGTGCCTCCGGAGAATTCGATCACGGCCTTGTAAAGGTCAGCGATGATTTCAGACGGCGGCTTGTCCCGCGACGCGCGGATGGAAGCTTCCATGCGCTCATTGCCGAATTGCTCGTCGGCGGCGTTGGCCCATTCGAAGAAGCCGTCGGTCGTGAGCACCAGCATGTCGCCGGGGTTGAGGTCGAGGATCACCGGGGGATCGGAAGTGAGATCGGGCATGAGGCCAAGAGGCAGGCCCTGAGCGGCCATTGCATCGAAGCGGTCTTCGCGCAGCACGTAAAGAAACAGAGGCCCGTGCCCGGCGGAAAGCATCTCCAGGCGTGAGCTGCCGGGAGTGCACATCGCGGCAACGAAGGTGACGAACCGCCTGGGACCGGTATCCGCGGCGAGAGCGGTGTTGACACGCTGCATCGCTGTCAGCATTCCCAGGTCGGGCGTGAAGGTTGCGCGGACGTATGCGCGGCATACAGCAGAAAGCAGCGCCGGGCCGATTCCGTGGCCGGTTACGTCGCCGAGCGCGATCAGCAATCGGCCGTCGGAAAGGACATTCCAGTCGTAGTAGTCTCCGCCGGTCTGGTCTGCGGGGAGGTTCCAGCCTGCGATTTCAAAGCCTTCAATCTCGGGCGCGGCGGCTGGAAGCAGAGACTGCTGGATCGAGCGCGCGATGTCCAGATCATGCCTGAGGCGTTCCACTTGGCGCTGCGTTTCTGCCTCGCGGAGGGCAGCTTCCACCTGCTTTCGTATCTCGCCGGCTACAGCGCCGGCTATGAACCCGGCGACGACGGCCGAAATAGCAAAGCCGCCTACGGCGCGTTCAGGAGTAAGCAGGGTTGTGCCTCCGATCAATCGGGGCACCCACCCGAGGTATGTGGCGGCGGCAAGGTAACTCACCGCTGCCACAATTCCGGAGAGCCTGGAGACGTTGGGATCGAGGCGCAGCGTGGAGAGGATGATGAAGATGAAGTAGAGCAGAACGGCCGGGTTGGCGAGCGGCTTGTATGCCGCCTCGATGGCGCCGCCGGAAAAGAAGACGAGCGCCAACGCGGGCACGCAGGTTTCAATGACGATGCTTGCAATCCAGGCGGAGCGCGGCAGGTCGCGGCCGTTCTTTATCGAGCGGTTGACCGCCCGCAGCATCAGCAGCTCATAGATCGCGAAGATTGCGAGGAACAGGTTGGTGAGCAGCCACGGGTAAAGGCTCTCGCGGCTCATGAGAAGCGCTATTCTGATGGCTCGTATTACAAAGACGGCGGCAATGGCCGCAATCACGATACGAATGCGAAGGCGTTCACTCTCAAGCAGCGCCTTGCGGAATGCCGGCGAAGACGTGCGCATCTCCTGGATGGAATTCTTCATCGGCAATGGGCTTGCCCGGCATGCTGCCTCACGCGAGTGAGCGCCGCTGCGAGCGAAACGTCCCCTCCTCAAGAAAGCTACTGATGGTTGCCGGTATAGGCGGCGATTGTCAACTGGTAGTTCTCACAGCCTTTCTTCTTCCCACCCCATCGTCCAAATTGCGTGAAGGGGTTCGGTCGCGGTGTATGGATGCCCTGAGTGTGATTCACCACGTTGGATTTACTTTTAAAACGCGGGGTGGGGTGTTTAATAGGATGGATTGTAAAAACAGGCACCTGGCAGTTGGAAGTTAAGTCTCTATAAAGCCGTGAGGAAGGATGAAATCCATGAAGAAGCGAACTATAGCGTGGCTCCCCGTGCTTGTGTTGGTCGCCTGCTCTCCGGCGCTATTCGCGCAAGAGGCGGCAGAACCACCCGCGGCTCCGGCGGCGACGGATACTCAGCAGAAAAATGTTCAGGAATACGTCGAGCTATTGCGGGCCGATGTGCGGCAGCAGAAGGCAGAGATCATGGGCTCGGTGATGGAGCTGAGCGCCGCTGACGCGGCGAAGTTCTGGCCGATTTACAGCGAGTACGATGCCGAACTGTCGAAGCTGAACGACCAGCGAGTGGCGAACATCAAGGATTATGCGCAGAACTACGACACCATGACGGATGCGAAAGCAGATGAGCTGGTTCAGAAAGCTCTTGACTATCGGAAACAGCGGGCTGAGCTGCTGGCGAAATATTATGGCCGTGTGAAGACCTCGCTGGGATCGATTCAAGCCGCGCGCTTTCTGCAGATTGAAGACCAGCTCCTGCTGATCATCGATTTGCAGATTGCGTCGCAATTGCCGATCGCGGTGCACGGGTCGTGAAGACCAGGAAAAAGGGAGAGGATATGAAGCGCGCAATGGCTCGGTCAATGGTTTTATTGATCTGCCTATTTTCAACGGCGGCATTGACGTCGCCAGTTGCGGCAGGGCAGCGGGGAAAGGTCTATATTCCCGCAGGGACGCGGATCCTGATTCGCATGATCGATTCGGTGGACTCGGGCAAGCAGAAGGCCGGGTTTCGCTTTACCGCCAGCCTGGAAACGAATCTTCAGGTGAATAATGTGGTGGTTGCTCCGCGGGGAACCCTGGTTTACGGCCAGCTGGCGAACGCCGAATCGGCGGGCAGGATGTCAGGCGGCGCGAACCTGACGCTGGAGCTGACCGATATTGTGATCAATGGCACGGCATATCCGCTGCTGACCACCGACTACGAGGTGCGCTCAGAGGGCCAGGGTAAGAAGACCGCCGGAAAGATTGTTGGCGGTGCAGGACTGGGCGCGCTGATTGGCGGATTGGCAGGAGGCGGCAAAGGCGCTGCGATCGGTCTGGGCGCGGGCGCTGCGGCCGGGACGGGTGTGGCGGCCGCGGGGAAGGGCAAGCAGGTGCAGGTGCCGAGCGAGTCTCTGCTCGAGTTCAGGCTGGAGCAGCCGGCAAGTCTGCCGGTGGCACGCTAGGCATGACCTTCGGCTGGGCTATTGCGCGTCGGTCCAGCTGAAGAAGACGTTGTTGAGGGCTTCGGCGATCGTGGGATGGGAGAAGATGCCGTCGCGAAGAGCTGTATATTTGAGGCCGCCCTGCATGGCGATCTGGACGATGGTGGCGATCTCTCCGCCTTCGATGCCGAGGATGGCTGCACCGAGGATGAGCTCGGAGTCGGGATCGACGATGATCTTCATGAAGCCGCGGGTTTCGGCGGTTTCGATGGCGCGGGCGACGCTGGTCATGGGCATTTTGGCGACGCGGATTTTGAGGTTCTGCTCGCGGGCTTCCGTTTCGGTGAGGCCGATGCGGCCGAGTTGCGGATCGATGAAGACGGTGTAAGGCAGGATGCGATCTTTGATGCTGCGGCGTTCGCCGTGCAGGAGATTGGCCTGGACAATGCGGTAGTCGTCGTAGGAGATGTGGGTGAAGGCGGGGCCGCCTTTGACGTCTCCCAGGGCATAGATGCCGGGGACATTGGTTTCGAGATACTCATTGACCTTGATGTAACCGCGGGAATCGGTTTCGACTCCAGTAGCGGCAAGGTTGAGGGCGTCGGTGTTGGGGGTGCGTCCGACGGCGAGGAGGAGATGAGAGCCGGTGATGGTGCGGGTTTCGCCGCTGTGCTTCACGGTGAGGTTGATAGCGTTTCCGGACTGGCTGGCAGCGGTGGTTTCGGCTTCGAGGAGGATTTCAATGCCATCTTCGGTGAGGATCTTCTTCACTTCTTCGGACGACGTCGGGGTCTTCGTTGTCGAGGAGTTGATGGCCCCGGTGGATGATGGTGACTCTGGCTCCGAAGCGGCGGAAGAGCTGTCCGAACTCGAGACCGATGTAGCCGCCTCCGATGATGAGGAGGTGGTCGGGGACCTCGCCCAGCTCCATGATGGATTCATTGGTGAGGAATGGAACTGAGTCGATGCCGGGGATCTTGGGAATAGCGGCGCGAAGGCCGCTGTTGATGAAGATCTGCTCTGCCTGGACGGTGCGCGTGCCTCCTGCGCGGAGATCGACCTGGAGGGTTTTTGGGCCGGTGAAGTGGGCTAGCCCGTAAATGAGCTCGAGGTTCTCGCCATTCAGGCGCTTTTCGTTGCGCGCGCGTCCGTCGTCGACAATGTCGCGCTTGCGCTGGCGGACTTTGACGAGATCGATGGCGATGGGGCCAGTGCCGACTCCGTAGTCGGCGCCACGGCGGGCGAGATAGGCGACGCGGCCGCTGGCGACCATGGTTTTGGTGGGCGTGCAGCCTTCATTTATGCAAGTGCCGCCGGCGTGCTTGCTCTCGATGGTAACGACCCTCTTGCCGGTCTTCGCAATCGCACCTGCGAGCGTGTCGTTGGCTTGTCCGGAGCCTATGAGGATGGCGTCGAATCGTTCGGTCATATTGGCGTGTCTAGAAAAGAGAAGTCTAAAGCTTCAAAGTTAGAAGCGGGTAACAAGAAACAGGCTGCCGCCGATGGTGATGAGGTCTTCGACGAGCGCGACGGGCAGGTCGGGCAGCTTTCCAGGGGCGGTGAGGGCACGGCGAATGCGGAATCCGGCGAACGTGCCAGCGATTGCGCCGATGGCTCCGGCGATGGCTCCGCCTATATGACCGGCGTGGCTGACGTGGCCGGCGATAGCCAGCGCCGCTCCGCAGAGGGCTCCCGTGATGATGCGAAAAATGAGGGGACCGGGGGCGGTGCGCGGGCCGATTTTCGAGGTCTTGTCTCCGAATAGCTCTCCGAGTGCGAGGAGGGTGAAGATACCGGCCGCGATTGGATTGGCGAGGAAGGCAAGGTGTGAGCCGCCGAGATGAATCCAGCCAAGGTGCGCAGCCCAGCAGACCACGGCGGGCGGGGTGAGGGAGCGCAGACCGCACGCGGCTCCCAGAAGCAAACAGAGCGAGACAACCACTCCAACTGTCATCAGCTACTCCTTTCGAGCTTCAAATCAGATCGAGCTTCACGTCAGTGTTATGGAATCAACAGCAGCTTGCCGGTCGTCTTTCGGCCGGCGATGTCGAGATGTGCCTGGCCGGCCTGACTCAATGAGTAAGTATGCTCCATGCGGACCTTCAGCATGCCTGCATCGACGGCGGCGAGGACGGCCTCGGCGCGGGCGATGAGGTCTTCCCGGGTGAGGACGTAGTGCTTCAGCGTGGGGCGCGTGACGAAGAGCGAGCCCTTGGTGGACAGCTCGATGAGATCGAAGGGTGGGACTGCTCCGCTGGAACCTCCGAAGAGAACCATCGTGCCGCGCGGGCGGAGGACGTTCAGCGACTTCTCGAAGGTGGTCTTGCCGACGGAATCATAGACGACGTCGACGCCGCGGCCATCGGTGAGGCGCCTGGTTTCAGCTTCGAAGTCAGCCTGCGTGTAGAGGATGATGTCGGCGGCTCCGGCTGCGCGGGCCAGCGCGGCTTTCTCTTCGGTGGAGACGGTAGCGATGACGCGGGCTCCGATCTGCGAGGCCATTTGCGTGAGGAGAAGCCCGGTGCCTCCGGCGGCGGCGTGGACGAGGGCGGTGTCTCCAGCCTTGAGCGGGAAGGTGGAGTGCGAGAGGTAATGCGCAGTCATGCCCTGCAGAAGAACTGCGGCTGCAAGCTTGAGGTCGAGGTGCGGCGGGACAGGGACAACGCGGTCGGCGGGGACGGTCGCGTATTCGGCGTAGGTGCCGAGGATATTGCACCAGGCGACGGGGTCCCCGGGCGAGAAATGCGTGACGCCGGGGCCGGCTGATTCGACGATGCCGGCGGCTTCCTGTCCGTCGATGAAGGGCAGCGCGGTTTTGTAGCGGCCTTCGCGGTAGTAGATGTCGATGAAGTTGACGCCGGAGGCGGCGACTTTGACGAGGACTTCGCCTGGTCCGGGAGTGGGGACGGGGAGATCGACAACGGTGAGAACTTCAGGGCCGCCGGTCTGCTGGATCTGAATCGCTTTCATAACGAAACCAGATGCCGAGTTTAGCAGAGGGGATTCATCCTTGCGCAGACTGCTCAGGCGACGTCGGTCCAGTCGAGGATGACCTTGCCGGTCTGGCCGGAGATCATGGCGTCGAATCCCTGCTGGAAGTCGCGGTAGCTGAAACGATGAGTAATGACCGGTGAGATGTCGAGCCCCGACTCGATCATGACGCTCATCTTGTACCAGGTCTCGTACATCTCCCGTCCATAGATGCCTTTGATGGTGAGCATATTGAAGATGACGGCTCGCCAATCGATCGACATGGGCTTTGCGGGAATTCCGAGCATGGCGATTTTTGCGCCGTGACTCATGTTAGCGACCATCTCGTGCATGGCGGCGGGATTGCCAGACATCTCGAGGCCCACATCGAATCCCTCACGCATACCGAGTTGCTTCTGTATCTCGGACAGTGGCGATTCGCGGGTGTCGACAGCCAGGGTCGCACCCATTTTGCGCGCCAGGTCGAGGCGGAAGGGGTTTATATCGGTGATAACCACGTGACGCGCTCCGGCATGGCGAACCACGGGAATCGCCATGATGCCGATGGGGCCTGCGCCGGTGATCAATACATCTTCGCCGAGCACCGGAAACGAAAGCGCAGTATGAACGGCGTTGCCAAAGGGGTCGAAGATAGCCGCGACTTCCTGATTGATGGCGGGATCGTGCCGCCAGATGTTGGTCATCGGCAGAGCGATGAGTTCGGCGAAGGCTCCGGGCCGATTGACGCCGACACCGGATGTGTAGGCGCAGAGATGGCGGCGGCCAGCGAGACAATTTCGGCAGCGTCCACAGGTGACATGCCCTTCGCCACTGACGATGTCGCCGGGATAGAAGTCGTTGACGTTCGATCCAACCTCGACGATCTCTCCGACAAATTCGTGCCCGATGGCCATGGGCACCGGAATCGTCTTCTGCGCCCACTCGTCCCACTGATAAATGTGAACGTCGGTTCCACAGATGCCGGTGTAGCGCACGCGGATCAACACATCGTTGATACCGATCGTGGGTTCGGAAATTTCTTCCAGCCATAGCCCGCGCTCGGCGCGGCTCTTTACCAAAGCCTTCATCTAATCCTCAACCGGGAATTTTCTACCACTCTCTTCAACCATATCAATTGCCGGACAACGGTGGCATGATTGAGAGTCCCGTTGGCAGATCAGTGTCAGCCGTCTGCCGGGTACGCGGGGCGAGCAGCAGCCTGCAGGCGAGGCTGACCAGGAAGAGAGTGGCGGCAATCCAAAGCGCATGCCGGGCCAGGGAGTCCACGATGCTGTCGACGGGAGTTTGAATGTCGAAGATCCGCTCTACGATCCATCCCAGAGAGGCACCTCCGGCGAAGACTGCGCCGCCGATGCGAAGAACCGGGTAGGCACGTGTTCTGCTCATGAGCATCAGAGACGGGAGGATGACGGCAACCACGAGCATCTGCATGGCTTCAATGCCCAGATTGAAGGCCAGAATGCCGGCCACCCGCTCCCAGTGCCCGAGTCCCAGGCGATCCAACGTGGCGGCGAAAGCCAATCCATGGATAAGGCCGAAGAAGCCAGCGATCCAAGCTTCTTTGCCGGGAACAATCGGGTGTAGGGCGTGCAGGGCTGAGACGAAGATGGATACCGCAATCAACACTTCAACCGGACGGCTGGGGACGTGCAGAAAGTTGAGCGCCGCCAGGGTGAGCGTGATGGAATGGCCGATGGTGAATGCGGTCACAATGCCAAGGATGCGAAGCAGGCTTCGACGCGGATCGGCAGGCTGGCCCCAGCGCCGGCCCGCAACCAGAAGCGGAGCGGGAAGCAGCAAAGTGAGCAGGAAGAGAAGGTGATCTGTTCCCTCGGCGATGTGGCGCATGCCCAGATGGAAGAGGCCGGAGAATTGAATGCCGTTCAACCAAGCACGAAGGTCCGCCGGAAGATCCGCCCATGACATGCGCGCGACAGCAGACCCCGTCTGCTGATAGTCGAGCTCATAGACCGTCTGCTGCTCGTTGCGCTTCTGCGCCAATATATGAATGCCGGGATCGTCCGGGACCTCCGCATTCATGAGATAGACTGACGTGCGGCCCAGGTGATGGTTGGCAAGAATCAGGCTTCGATTCGCGGCGCCGCGCGGGAGTTCGGCGGAGTATTCAATACGGATTTCGCCAAGCCCATCGCGCAGCTGCGCGGGCTGCGGGATGCTCCAGGAGATGAGCTTCGGCTGAAGGCGCTGGCCGTCGATGGTGATCGACAGATCGCCGAGGACGCGCTGGGCGTAGGCGCGCTCTTCGCCGTCTGAGAAGACGCCGTCGCCATTGGTGTCGATTTCGGCGATCACGGAGGAAGAGACGAGTATGCCGGGGATCATCCGCATGGATGCGTGCAGACGATTCGATTCGAGCGAGAGCACTGTCGCCTGCAGGTACTCGTCGATCCGGTGCGCGGATGCGGTCTTCGCGAAGAGAAGAAGGCAGACGGCGATTATGAGCTGCGATCTTTGGTTTCATTGTCCGGTCAGCGCGTGGCCATAATCATTCGTCGGATCACGGTAGATGGTGTGTATGTGATTGGTGGGCTCGTCGTGCTGCGGCGCATATTCAATGACGAGATGCGGTCCCTGAATGCGGTAATACGCAGTGATATTGCCTCCAGCTTCGCCGGTGGGGGGGCCGCTCCATGCGAACCACGTCTCGTTAAGGTCCGCTTTCATCTCGGCCATGCGGGCGGCAGCAGAATCTTCGTTTATGATGCCGGCCCACTCGCCAATCAGATTTAAGAGCATGGCCTGTTGCTTCGGAGTCATCTCAGAAGCCTTCAGGCCCTCAGGAAGGATCTTCTTGCCGTCCTGGCCCGGGCCGAGCACAAGATCGGGAACGGTATAGTTCAAGACCGCCTGCGAACGCTGCTTCTCATCGAGAGATTGCAGCAAAGCGAGCGCCTTGTCGCTCTCTCTTCCGAGAGGACGAATGGTCTTGCCATTCAATTTGAAGGTGGCCGGCTGCGCACCGGTGAGGGTCGGCGTCAGCACTCCCCTGCTCCCGGCGATGGTGATGTTCAACGCGAGATGATGGCCGCCGAACTGGAGCATCCACGGACTGGTGGTGGAAGGCTTGCCGAGGAAGGAGATGTAGTAGAGATCGCTCCCGAACATATCTCCGCTCAAAAGAGGCGGCCGCCCGCCTGCACCAGAACCCCCCGGACCACCTGGACCGGGAAACTGCGGAGGCGGGCCGTTCTGGCCTCGCCGGCGGCGGTCCCGGCGGTGGCCCGCCACGCCCTCCCGGACCGCGTCTCGATCCATTCGCCTTGAAGTCGTCGTCGGCCGCGCGGATTTCATTCACCTTCTCGAGGCCCATGGGACTGAGAACAACGGCGAGCAGCTTCATGGCGGCGTCGCGCTGCGCAGGACTCATCTGTTTGAGGTTGATTCCACCGCGGGGAACAAATCCGGTTGGGAAGTTCGACCACCGGGCGCGCTGCTTCGCGTCGTCAAAGGCGTACTGGACTTTCTGCCGCTGGTCAGGGCTGAGCGTCGCGAGAAATTTGTTGGCCGCGCTGACGATCTCCGCAATTTTCGTTTGCGCCGGAGCCGGGCTGGAAAAAATGGCCACAAGCGCGAAGGCGCAGAGGCGCGCTGCAAACTGGAGGAAGGTTTTCATTTGCTCCGTGTCCGAAGTGACGATGCTGTTGCATAGTCTAGACGGTGAAATCTCATTCAGGACGCAGCAGCAGGCCAACACGAATGCTTCTGTGCTGAGCAATACAGACTATGCATCGCTGCGGATAAACGCGCTTCGTCACGCTGCGTCGAGTTTTTGCCGCGATCATTCTGCGCCAGGGCGGGCCGGGCTCATTGAATCGTTGCCTCCGCAGAAAGGTCGCGCGAGGAGAAGCCGGCATGAAGCTGTCTGGCCCCGGAAGGTGTCTCCCATCTGGTGTCCTTCACCGACCAGTACTGGAAGGCTCGCGGCGCGAGATCGATCGAGATAGTTTTGGTTTCTCCGGCGGCGAGTGAGATGCGGTCAAATCCGGCCAGTGTTCGCGGAGCGAAGGCGACGCCCCCGATTTGCTGCGATGGGGCGTCAAGATAAATCTGCGGAACGGCATCGCCGGCTACCGATCCGGCATTCGTTACCTCGACGGTTACAGTTGCACCGCCATCGGGATTGCGGACAGCTCCCAGTCTGGACAAAGCAAACCGCGTGTAGCTGAGGCCGTATCCGAAGGGAAAGAGCGGCTCAATATGCTGCGCGTCGAACCAGCGATAGCCGACAAGCAGGCCTTCGCTGTAGGTGGTGAGGCCGTTGACTCCCTTGGCGGAACGCTCGGGGAACTTCGGGTCAGTGGCGGGATAGTCTTCGAGGCTCTTTGCCCAGGTGACGGGCAGATGTCCCGAGGGACTGGCCTGGCCGAGGAGGAGTTTCGCGGTGGACCATCCGCCTTCGTCGCCGGGCCACCACATCTCAAGCACAGCCTTCACCTTGCTGAGCCAGGGAAGCGCGACGGGCTGGCTGGTGTTGAGCACGACGATGGTGTTGGGATTGACGGCGGCGATCTCTTCGACAAGCTTGTCCTGCTCGCCGGGCAGCTGGAATGCGGGCTTGCCGCGTGTCCAGAGAAAGACGACGGCGGTGTGCGCGGATTTGGCGGCGGCGATGGCTTCGGCGTGGCGCTGGGCGCGGGCTTCGGGCGTCATCCAGTTGAGGCGGATCTGAGCCGGCGCGTTCGAGGTGTCGGGCGTGAGCTGGACGGAGATAGCATGCTTGCCGGCAGTGAGCTCGCTGGCGCGACGGACGTTGTCGAGGCCGTCGGTGGTGGGGATACCGTTGTCCTGTGAGCTGTGCTGGATGTCTCCGTGGACTGTGCCCTTGGCTGCGCCGGTGCGGCTGAGCTCTTTTCCGTCTACGGTGAGGATGCCGCGGCCGCCGAGCACCTGCAGGTAGAGCCAGTAGGATCCGGCAGAGGGGACAGTGAGATCGCCGGTCCAGGCGGCGGTGGTGTTGGGCGGGAGCGATTTGTCATTGCTGTGCGTGAAGTCGAGAGTGGAGTCGATGCTTGTTGCGCCGGCAGCGGCGCGGGCGAGGCCGGGCTGTCCGTTGTGAGAAAGCGCGGAGGCGGGGATCGGTGTTCCCGTCATGTCGTCATCGACGGCGAAAGCGACTTTTGCATCGGGCGAGAGCTTGCGCAGGGCATCGACGGGGCCGACCTGACGCTCGAAGATGCCGGGCGAGCGCTCGCCGAAGGTGCCAATCGCGGCAACCTGGCCGGCGGTGGGGCCGATCATGGCGAGCGAGGCGAGGTCGGCAGGCTTGAGCGGCAGGGCGTTGTCGTCATTCTTGAGCAGGACGGCAGCTTCTTCGGCGGTGCGCTCGATGACCTTCGCGTTGGCGTCGATGTCCTGCGGAGTGACGTTGTGCTTCTGCTTGCCGTCGAGATAGCCGAAGCGGTCGTATTCGTAGAGGACGCGGCGGGCGGCGGCGGTGATAGTGGCCTCGGTGATGATGCCCTGCTTGATGGCTTCAGGCATTGTAAGAGGGTCGGAATCACGAGGAAACGAATTGAGATCGAGGCCGGAATTGTTCGGCTCTTCGGGAATGGGTCCGCCGAGGATGCCCATGATAGCAGCAGGGTCGGGGTTGCCGGGCGGGGGCGTTGGCGGCCCGGTGTGGAAGTAGCCGCGCGCGAAGACCGCGAGGGGACTCTCGGGATTGACCTCGCCGGGCATCTCCATGTCGAGGCCTTCGTTGATAAACCGCACGTTGTGGACGCCTCCCCAGTCAGAGGTGACGAAGCCTTTGAAGCCGAGCTCGCCCTTGAGGATGGTCTTGAGGGTGTCGGCATTGCCGCAGGCAAAGGGGCCATTGATGCGGTTGTAGGAGCACATGATGGAGGAGACGCCGGCGTTCAAGGCTTCGACAAAGGGCGCAATGTAGACCTCGTGCAGCGTCTGGGGATCGATCTTCACGTTGTAGCTGTCGGTGTCATAACCGACGTAGTGCTTGGCCTGCGACATGATGTCCTGCGCCTGTGCGCCGCGTATTTCGGCTGCGCCAATCTGCCCGGTGAGATATGGGTCCTCGCCGAAGGTGTTGTAGGCGCGCGCGAAGGTGATGTCACGGTCGATGTTGATGAAGGGCTGAAGCACGACATCGATGCCAAGCGAGCGGGCCTCGCGGGCGATGACGGAGCCATTGTCTTCGGCGGTGCGGCGGCTCCAGGTGGCGGCGACGCCCATGGTGGCGGTCTCAGCCTGCGCGGGAACGCGAGTGAGCAGGCCGGGAGGGCCATCGGCCATACGCAAGGGAGGAATGCCGAGACGAGGAACGCCGGGAAGGAATCCGGCCTGACCCTGGTTGGTGCTCGCGGGCTCCACATCACCGCGGATGAGGTTCATCTTTTCTTCGAGCGTCATCTGGGAGAGCAGCTTGTCGATGCGGGCTTCATCAGCTTTCTCGGGTGGAACAGGCTGTTGGGCGCAAAGGCTGACGGCGCTCATGAGAAGGATGCATGTGAGTGATGACTTGAAGAGAGGGCGGAGCATAGGGCAGGTTCCTCCGGGAATGGTCACGAAATTTATATCGAGCGGGCAGTTTGCTTGAAGGATGTTTTGAGTCGCAGTGAGCCGTGTGTTGCACACGGCGCACCACGATATAGAACGAAGATGGGATTTGTACAGTCCGCGAGCTGGGAGCGTGGGTTAGACACACCGCTTCGACAAGTCGTCCACCTTTACCATGGAAGGGCGAAATATCCCGCGGGTTACGCCATCGAACTCGGCGGCTAGAACTCAATCCTTCCGGCAAACTGCGCGAGCCGGTAATTGGTGAGCAGGGCAGTCGCCTGGCCGAAGCTCTGCGGATTATCGAGCGTTGCGCTGATTGACTGCGGGTCGAAACGCACACTATTGGTGATATTGAACATATCCCAGCGCAGTATGAGCTTTACGCGTTCACCTATACCGAAGGTTTTGTTTATGCCCTGATCCCAGTCAAAGAATCCGTCGCCGCGCAGGGGATTGCGCGTCCCAGATTCTCCGGGAAGCGCGTGTTCGAAGCTGGCGAAGACGGTCGCTGGATCGGCAAACCTCTGTGTCAGGCTTCCGCGCGCATTGGCGTGCGAGGGAATTTTCGAGATTTGCTCGGCATATCCCTGAATATCCCAGTTGGTCGGATAATAGGCGCCATTGTTTAGCAGGAAGGGAAACCCTGTTGTCCACCGGACAATGCCCGTGGTCTGCCAACCACTGATCAACTCGTTCGTGAAGCGCCCCACTCCGGAAAAGTATTTCTTCCCTCTTCCAATGGGTAGATCCCAGACAAAGTTCGCATTGATCTGGTGCCGCACATCGTAATCGGAAGGACCATAGAGCTGGCTCGGGTTCCAGCTGTTCATGATTTGCGCGTAGTTGGTAGTACCGGAGTTCCCCAGCCGCTCTCCCTGTGAAGTGATGTCGAGAGATTTGGAGTAGGTGTAATTGAAGTCCGCCTGCAGGCCGGCGCCCAAGCGCTGCCGGTACACGGCTTCGAGCGCATTGAAGTTGGAGTATCCAATGGAGCGCCATGCATAGAGAGCAGAATATTGATCGTGATAGTACCGGAATGCGGGATAGTTAACCCCGGCGCCGATGTTGCTGTTTGGAAGCGATCCCGGCGTGTCCAACTGATAAAGCGCGTACGTCTCGTTATAGAGATTGCTCACGAAAAGCGCGTAGACGTTCTGGGTTGCCGACAACGGGCCGTAGCCAAGTCCGATATCCTGGCCGTCCAGGGCGCCGAAGACCTGTTCCCAGTATGGAATCTTGCCTACTGACGATACCGGGACATTGGCTCTTGCCATTTTTGCCAATTGCGCCGCAGCGCCAAAGTAGGGTGTGCCGCCTGCCGTCAGGTTGATGGGCATCGCCGTGTCTTCCTGTGCAAGCTGCCGATGCGCAAAGCGGCCGACGTAGGAGATCTCCAGCGACGAACCATTACGCAGCTCGCGCGCTATCGAGAAATCCACGAGATGGGAATAAGGAGTCTTGATTGCTGAATCGAGACCCCAGCTGATCGCGAAGCTGCCGTTTCCGCTGGATGCGGGTATCGCCGGGAAACCGCCTACAGGTGCAGAGGGCAGCAGGGACGCGGGCACGCCGCTGATGGTCGTGAATCGCGGAGCGTCCTCGATAGGCACCGAGCCCGGCGGATTTGAGAGATGGGAGGAGAGCCCATATGATCCGGTGGTGTCGAAGGTATTGACCGTCGCGGCGCCGAAGTGATCGAAGACAAGTGAATATCCGGCGCGAATGCTGCTCTTCTGGTCTCCGAAAATCTTTTTCCAGAAGCCGTCGGAGGGTGTGGGCGAGAAGGCGAGGGCGAGCCGGGGCCCGAAGTCAGCCTTGTCTGGATTCCAAAAATCGGGAGCGTGGTTATAGCGGCCGTTCAGATTGAACGCCAATTCTCCAACATTGTTGGCCGCGCCTCCAGCGGCTGCCTGAGCGGCACTGCCGTCGATATATTGCGTCAGCGAGTAAGGCTGGCAGACGCTGCCCGAAAACTGGCAGCTTCCCACCTGCGTGCCGCTCGTCTCGGCCGGGGCCTGAAGATATGAGTACCGCAGGCCGTAGGTCAGCGTCAGATTGCTCAGCACCTTCCAGGTATCCTGCGCATAGATTTCATATTCGTTCCACCGATAGTCGCGCTTCAGAGGCGCACCCACGGGAAGCGTAGCGCCTGTTTTTTCGTAGTTGTAGACGGCATCGCCCTCAGTGATCGCGCCTATCAGGTTCAGGATAGCGTCGTTGTACTCGTTGCCATAATTGGCAAAGTCCACGGCGGGATATCCATACACCTGCGGATCGAATGGGCCGTGGCTGTTGGCAATAGTGGAGCTACGAGTCAGCCAACCCTGATTCATCTGGCCATCCGGATACGATTGCGCATTGCTGACGCGCTGATCGTCAATGAACCGGATATTGCCGCCAAAGGCAAAGTTGTGACTGTGCTTTGTCCATGAGAGATCGTCGACCAGGTTCTGAACGGGGATAACGACCGCTGTCGAACGCTGAATCGAGACCGGCTGCGCCACTTCAGAGAAGTAGATGATCGGCTCATTCGAGGCGCCGGCGTCGTCCACCCCCTGACGCGTCAATCCGTAGCGCGCGTTGTTCACGAGATTGCTGGTGATGAGCCAGGTGTAGCCGACGGCGAATCCCTTGCTATTCGTCAGAGTTAATGTCTGGGGCGGCTGGCCGGGGAACGCCGGCGGGGTCGGCTCACGATCGTTCTGCAGATTCCCGCGCCAGAAAACGGTATGTTTGCCGCTTGGCGTCACATTCCAATCGATGCGCGCGATGTATGTGTCGTATTTACGGGCAATCGTGTATGGGAAGCGATAGCCGATGCTATTCAATCCATCACCCTGCGTCGGGTCATTTCCCTGCGGATATGCATTGAGCACCTGAAGCAACGCTGCGCTGTTTCCGATTCCTGAAGGATCCATGTACTGGATGTCGGCCGGAGACAGCGTGTAGGTCGAGTCGCCGCCGCTCGGATTCACATACTCGTAGTTCAGATATCCGGCGCGATAGCTGTCGGTCGGCACCGTGCCGGCATTTACACTCGTGCCCTGGGAGTCCCGGCGGCCTTCATAATTCAGGAAATAAAAGATGCGATTCTTCAATACCGGGCCGCCCACTTCCCCTCCAAAGATGTTTCGCACGAGGCTCACGGGACGGTTCGGCAAACCGGATGCCAGTTCTTGTTGTTTGTTGAAGAAGTCGTTTGCCTCAAAGAGATTTGTGCGGTTGTACTCGTAGACGGCTCCGTGCAGGCTATTCGACCCGCTGCGCGTAATGAGAGCTACCTGCGCGCCCGATGAACGTCCTTCCTCCGCGTTTGGATTGCTGGTGGTCACGCGGAACTCCGCGACAGAATCCTGTGTCGTGCGCAGCACGCTCGTGAAAGCGTAGCCGTTGTTGATGTCGTTCACATCCACGCCGTCAAGGGTGATGTTGGACTGATCGCTCCGGCCGCCATTTACCGATCCCGCGCGTGAATCGGTTGCGGTATTTCCCACGCCCTGGGTTCCATTCACATCGTCGGAACGGCCCAGGAATGTTACGCCCGGCTGCAGGCTCAAGAGATCGGGGACGTTGCGTTGATCAAGGGGAAGCGATCCAACCTGATTAGCGTCGAAGGCATTGCCCAGTGTGGCATCGGTGGTGTTCAGCACCGGCTGAACATTGGAGGTGACGGTCACCTGCTGCTGGACGGAAGCTACCGTCAAGACCACATTGAGGGTCGCGGGCTGGCTCACGAGCAGCTCCATATTGGTCTTTTCCACAGAGCCAAAGCCCGGCGCCGTCACCAGGAGCGTATAACGCCCCGGAGCCAGTTGCGAGAACTGGTACTCGCCGCCGCTGCTGGTGGCGTTGACGCGCGTAACCCCGGTGGTGGTCATCTTCAGCGTCACTGTGGCATTGGGGATAATCGCGCCGCTGCTATCGGTCACGCGTCCACCGAGCGAGGTAGTTGCCTGTGCAAACAGCAGTGAGGAGGATGTAAGAAACAGAAGGGTGCAAAGAAGAAATTTGGGGAGGGTTTTGAAACGCATCACATTCGGCTCCAAGAGTGTAGGTCCAACTTCGCCGTGCGGAGAGAAGTCTTCTGCCTGCCTTGCGGTTGCCGGGCAAACGAACCGCGTGTCTGGTGACATGCGGAGTTCTCTTCAAAGTATTTCGGCGGATTCTATCACACGGGATTCCAGAAGCTGCCGCACCTTGTGGCGAAGGCCCTCGCGGCAGTGATCGTTGCTCTTGTTCCCGGCTTAAATGAACAGGCCGACGCGCTCATTGAGGTGACGATCAACAAAGTGGCGGGAGTATATTAGCGACACTGTTCTATCGGTAAGGTTGGAGGCATTCGGAAAATGACGTCTCCACATGTCTTGTGCCACCCTGCAGCTTTGTTCCTATCGATGGCTTGCCAGCTTACACTTGGCCTTGCTCCGCAGGATCATTCGATCGATTCCTCATTCTTTACCTATGACCAACTTCAAGATGCCGAGCGGCGGGAAGCCGCAGCCGAAACACAGTTTTTAATAGGCGGTGTAGTTGCCGCGATCGTCCTGGCAACTCTGCTGTTGCGTGCAGTTGCGCACTATCGGAGAAAAATCCGTCCCGGACAGGTACCGGATGCCACGACGAAGCCGCCCGCCATGGCGCTTGCGTTCTCGATTCGCGTTCTGGGTGTAGTTTTCTACGTTCTTGGCATCGCAGCAATTGCCTTCTATCTCGCATCGTGCACAAATATTTTGCCCGAATACGAACAGATTTCCGCGGTGCAGGCCTTCTGGCTTATTGCCGGATTGCTCTGGTTGGGCAGCACATGCACACGTCATGCAGCTCGCTTGCGTATGCCGCTCGCGGAGGATGTACTCGCCTCTGATGAGCGTCCGCCAATTCTGTTTCTTCGCTCTTTCTCCGAGGAGGAAGTCGCACTAATGGAGAAGCCCTGGTGGTATGAATCGTTCGTACCTGATCTCCTCGAGGAGGCTGTGCTCGGCGAATTTCGGAAGGTGGGTCCGGTTGTCGGACTAACAAACAGAAGGCTAAGAAGCCGGCCCAGCACCTATGCCCCATACGATACAGAAACCGAAAAATGGCAGAAACGCGCCGAATCACTTATGCTCCGGGCCGCAGCCGTCGTTGTGGTCCTGGCTATAAGCGAGGGACTCGCCTGGGAAATCCGCAAGCTTGGTGAAATGGATCTTCTGTCACGAACGATGTTCGTGCTGCCCCCATTGCCGTCTGCCGAAATGGAAAAGCCGCTTCGCTGGTTGATCTCGGAACTCGGATTGCCTTCGGATGTAAAGGGCGATTTTGTTACAGTTTCGCGCTTGGGCAAAGAGCAGCCACTTGCCATTGTTAAGACTGGTTCGCGTCTGACAACCTACCTGTCAGGTCCGGATAAAGGCGGGTACATGCTCGTTGCAGAGCGATGCCTTCAGGACATTGCAGTCGCCACGGCGTCGGCCGCTAAAAAGAAATGATACGAAGCTGGCGGAGGAACTTTCAGTCTTCGTGGAGAAGGCTCTGCTCGCCGGAGTGGCGCAGGCGCACGAGGCGGTCGATGGTATAAGGGGCGCGCTGCGATGAGGTGTGGTAGTGGCGCACCTGGAGCTCGCCGAGGAGTCCGATGGCGACCATCTGGATGCCGGCGAGAATGAGCACTCCAGCGATGACGAAGAGCGGGCCGTGCTGATCCATCACATGCTGATGGGTGAAGATTTTAAGGGCCAGGAGGAAGGCGGAGACTCCGCCGCCCAGCAGGATGCCGATGGCGCCGAAGAGCCCGAAGAAGTGCAGCGGGCGCATCATGTACTTCAGCAGGAAGCGGATGGTAAGCAGGTCGAAGAAGACGCGGAAGGTGCGGCCGATTCCATAGTGCGATTTGCCCCGCTCGCGGTTCACGTTGCGGATGGGGATTTCGCAGATGCTGGCTCCGTACCAGGCGGCGAGCGCGGGGATGAAGCGGTGCATTTCGCCGTAGAGCGGGATGTTGTGGATGACCTCGCGGCGATAGGCCTTGTAGGTGGTGCCGAAGTCGTGGATGTCGACGCCGGAGAGGCGGGCCATCAGCCAGTTGGCGACGCGCGACGGGAAGCGGCGCATGACGAAGTTGTCGATGCGCTCCTTGCGCCATCCGCTGACAACGTCGTAGCCCTCTTCGAGCTTTTCGAGGAAGTTGGGGATCTCGGTGGGATCGTGCTGGAGGTCGCCGTCCATGGCGAGAATGAAGTCGCCCTGGGAGTGGTCGAAGCCGGCAGCGAGAGCCGAAGTCTGTCCGAAGTTGCGGCGCAGCTTGACGACGAGGACGCGGCTGTCGACGGCGGCGATCTCCTCGAGAAGCTTGTAGCTGCGGTCGGTCGATCCATCGTCGACGAGAACCAATTCAAAGCTGTCTCCCACCTGCTCCATGACGGCCTTGAGGCGGTCGTACATGGCGGTGATGTTCTCTTCTTCGTTGTGAAAGGGGACGACGATGGAGTACTTCGGCATATCTCTCGATTATATAGAGTCGTCCGGCGCGCGGGAGGGTTCGGGATTCTTTTCGTTATCCCCGAGGGCACCCTCGCGGGCCGGTTTTTTCAGGATTCGGCGATTACTTCTACTGTGATGCGTGCCGCTTCCTCGCAAGCTGCACGATCTACGTCATTGTGAGTTACAAATCGGATCTGGTGGTCGGCGGCGGTGCCTGCGATCACGCCGCGCTTTTTGAGCTGGTCGAGCAGCGGCATAGGATCGGCGTAGCCGCGCACGGTGAAGATAACGATGTTGGTCTGGACGGTAGTGAGGTCGATCTCAACCTGCGGGAGCTCGGCGACGCTCTCGGCGAGGAAGCGGGCGTTGGCGTGGTCTTCGTGAAGGCGCTTGGGCATCTCTTCGAGGGCGATGAGGCCGGCGGCGGCGAGGATTCCCGCCTGGCGCATGCCTCCGCCGAGCGCCTTGCGGACAAGGCGGGCGCGGTCGATGAAATCACGGCTGCCGACGAGCATGGAGCCAACAGGTGCGCAGAGCCCTTTGGAGAGGCAGAACATGACGCTGGAAAAGCCAGAGGTGAGGTCGGCGACGGGAATGTCCAGGGCGGTAGCGGCGTTGAAGATGCGGGCTCCATCAAGGTGGACGGGCAGACCGATCTCGCAGGCGCACGACCAGATGTCACGGCAAATATCGAGAGGCGTCACGGTGCCTCCGGCCATATTGTGCGTGTTTTCGAGGGTGATGAGGCCGGTGCCGGCGCGGTGGTCATTTCCCTTCCGGCAGGTCTGCTCGATGTGCTGCCAGGTGACGACGCCGCGATCGGCGAAGACGGTGCGGAGCTGGACGCCGGAGAATGCTGCGGCCATGGCCATCTCCCAGTCGACGACGTGCGCGCGCGATTCGGCAATCACTTCCTGTCCGTGATGGGTGTGCAGGCGGATGGCGATCTGGTTGCCCATCGTTCCGGTGGGGACGAAGATGGCGGCTTCGCGGCCGAAGACCTGAGCGGCGCGGGCTTCGAGGAGATTCACGGTGGGATCTTCGGCGTAGACGTCGTCTCCTACCTCGGCGGCGGCCATGGCGGCGCGCATGGCCGGGGTGGGCCGGGTGACGGTGTCGCTGCGAAGGTCGATCGTCGAGGTGGGAACCTCTGCGTTGGACACGGCGAGGATGTCGGGGGCGTCGGCTGGCGTCGAAGGCATGGAGGAATTTTACGGCATCGGCAGACCCTCTTCAGAATGGCAGCAAAAGCAGAGGCACGACCACTCCGGCCACCAGGAGTCCAGTGAGCACCCACCATCCGCGGCTGTATTTATAGGACATATAGATGCCAGTCAGAGTGGAGGTCACCAGGCTCAGTGAGACCAGGAGAAAGAAGATCTTCATCGGCAAATGACTCTTCCGCGGGGAGGGTGAAGCTGACGGAGGCGCCGAAGGCCCTGCTTCCCCGGCCCCGGGTTGTCTGGGAGCGCCGGGTTGTCTGGGAGGCCCGGATTGCGTTTCCGCCGATATTGCGGGATCGGACGGCGCTGTTCTGGCGGCGTGCGATGGGCCGCCCCCAACTCCAGGCGAACCTGTATCGCCTCGCTGCCGCTCTCCCGCCGCATTTTCAGAAGCCGCAAGGCGTATTCGACGTGGCGGCACCACGGTCGTCTGCTTCTTATGCAGCTGCGCCAGCGTTGCAATCCACGCGGGGGGCTTGTAGTTGCTGCCCTGCGTGGTTTCATGAAGGCTGAATGTCTGGAATGCGCCGGTGATCGCAAAGAAAAGCAGCGCGGGAGTGGTAAAAATGCCGACGTAAAGATGTATTTTCCGCAGGAACTTCAATGCCGCATGGCCCTTAGACATAGCACCTCTGAGTCCGAGAACGGGGTCTGAGAAATTTGCGCGTTCAACTTCCGTCCCAGGCTGTGGGTGCCCCTCAGCAAAGACAAGTTCGATCAATCCGCTGGATATAAGACTAAACTAGTCCGCATTAAGACGCAAAGGTCGTTCTCTGTACAGGCTTGAGATGGATATCTCAAATCTGGACATAGAGATAGCGAAATATGCGCGTCCGATCAGATGGCTGCAGGGGATCGGCTATGCCGCCGGTACAGCAAGGAAGCGCTCAAACACTTCATTAGAGACCAGGCGGCCTCGAGGCGTGAGAGCGATCTGGTCGGCGGTCCATCGGATGAGGCCATTGCATTCCAGGTCGGTGAGGACGGGATGGACGGACTCGACGGCTGCAGAACCGAATTCGGCGCGGAGGTCGCTGAGGTTAACGCCGCGGTTGGGGCGAAGTCCGAGGAACCAGGCTTCCTCGAACTCTTCTTCGAGGGAGAGGCGGTGTGGTTCTGACCATCCTGATGACGCGAGGTAGGTTTCGAGTTCATCGGTGGTTGCAAATCTCATCGCAGACCCGGAGTGAGCGCGCAGTTTGCGATCTGTCTTAAGCATGGAATGCGCGTCGAGGCCGAGGCCCAGGTAGGGTTTGCGCTGCCAATATTTGAGGTTATGCTGCGATTCCCTGCCCTCGCGGGCGAAATTGGAGATTTCGTACTGGGCGAGGCCGTGCGCGGCGAGGAAGTCGACGGCTTCGGAATACATGTCGACGATGGCTTCATCGGGTGGGACCTGGGGTGCATAGTATTTCAGGCCGCCGGAAGCGACTTCGCGGCCGAGGCGGGAGTCTTCGTCGACCTCAAGCATGTAGATACTGGCGTGGTCCACGCCGGTATCGGCGAGAACGCGGAGGGATTCGCGCCAGGAATCGTGAGTCTGGCCGGGGAGACCGGCGATGAGGTCTGCGTTCACGCGGGAAACCCCAGCTTTCCGTACGCGGTCGATGTCACGCAGGACGATTTCGCGTGTGTGCAGGCGGCCAGTGTGTTTTGCCTCGGCGTCGATGAAGGATTGCACGCCGAAGCTGATGCGGTTGACGCCGGATTCGATCATCGCCGCAAGGGTTGCGTCTTCAAGCTGGCCAGGGGCGCATTCGATGGCGATCTCTGCGTTAGGCAGGACGATGAATTCGCGGCGGATGGCGGAGAAGAGGCGCGCGATGAGATGGGGCGGAAGAAGCGAGGGCGTTCCGCCGCCGAGGTAGATGGTGTTGACGATTTCGGGGATTGCGGCGTTCCACTGGGCTGCGTGCTCGCGGATCGCGCAGAGGTCGTGCTCCAGGTGGGCGACGTATTGGCCGAAGTAGCTCGATGGAAAGACTCCCGAGGCGAAGTTGCAGTAGGTGCATTTCGATCGGCAAAATGGGATCGAGATGTAGAGGCCGAGAGTGTCCATCTTCCTTTTATTGTCGCATTTGCATAGGACTGCATCTGATGCTTTATAATTGATGTTTGATGCAGAGGTCAGCCATGAGAACCACACTCACCATAGATGACGATGTATTAGCTGCTGCAAAGGCGATGGCTTCACGCCAGCAAAAGACGGTAGGCGAAGTTATCTCTGCCCTGAGCCGTCAGGCGCTGCAGAGAGAGGTGAGTCGGCGGAAGTATCGCAACGGAATACCGCTTCTTCCGATACAGCCGAACGCAACCCCGGTGACTACGGAGTACATCAACAAACTGCGCGATGAGCTGCCCTGATGACTTTTTTGCTCGACGTGAGTGTTCTCATCGCCTTACTGGATCCCATCCATGTTCATCATGATCTGGTGCACGAGTGGTTTGCGATTGCGGGACAAAAGAACTGGGCAACATGTCCCATGACCGAAAACGGAGTTCTCAGGATCGTAGGACATCACACGTACCGTAATTTCCCGGGCAGCGTAAAGATCGTGGCCGAGTCGCTTTCAGAGCTCCGATCATTACCCGGACACACCTTCTGGCCTGACGACATAAGCCTGCTCGATAGCCCAAGAATAGATTTGACCCGGCTTCTATCTGCCTCACAAGTCACCGACAGCTATCTGCTCGGATTAGCGCAGGCCCACGCGGGGCAACTCGCGACATTGGACCAGCGGCTCATTGCGGATGCTGTCTTCGACGGCGCGAAAAGTCTGCACCTCATACGGTGAGGGCGTTATCTCTCGCTCCAGTAAGATAGAGGCAGCGCTCATGGCTGGTTCGGATAAAGAGAAGGCCTCACAGGACGAGAAGAAAAAGTCCGCTTCGCAGCAGGACGACGACGTTATCGGCAAGGCCTACGATGGCCGGCTGATGCGGCGGCTCATCACCTACCTTTATCCATATAAGTGGGCGGCGTTCATCTCGATTGCGGCGATCCTGATCAAGGCGACATGCGACGTGCTCGGGCCGTATCTGACCGAGGTGGCCATCGACCGCTACATGACGTCGCATCCGGCGGAGCGCAAGACGTTTCTGACGCGGTGGCTGAGCGCCGATCCGGTGCACGGCATTACGCAACTTGCCATGATCTATCTCAGCTCGCTGCTGCTGAGTTATGTGCTGGAGTTTATCCAGACATACCTGATGCAGTGGACCGGGCAGAAGATCATGTTCGATCTGCGGCGGCAGATCTTCGGGCATCTGCAGCGCATGCATGTGGGCTTCTATGACCGGAATCCGGTGGGACGGCTGGTGACGCGGCTGACGAGCGACGTGGACGCGCTGAACGAGATGTTCACGTCGGGCGTATTCGCGATCTTTGAAGACATTTTTGTTCTGGCCGGCATCGTCTTCGTGATGCTGCGCATGAAGTGGTGGCTCGCGCTGCTGGCTTTCTCGGTGCTGCCGCTGATCTTCATCGCGACCCGCATATTCCGCAAGTATGTGCGCGATTCGTACCGGAGGATTCGCACGGCGATTGCGCGGATCAACAGCTACACGCAGGAACATGTGAGCGGGATGAGCCTGGTACAGCTCTTCAACCGGCAGGAGCGGGCCTTCACGGATTTTTCGGCGGTGAATCGGACGCACCTGGTGGCCTTCAAGGATTCGATCCTCGCGTATGCGCTCTATTATCCCGTGGTTGAAATTCTGAGCTCGGTGGCGATTGCGATGGTGATCTGGATTGGCGGGCGCGGAGTGATTCGCGGCGCGGTTTCGATCGGCGTGCTGGTGGCGTTTATTCAATATGCGCAGCGGTTCTTCCGGCCAATCCAGGACCTGAGCGAAAAGTACAACATCCTGCAGGCGGCGATGGCGGCGAGCGAGCGCGTCTTCAAGCTGATTGATACGCAGCCGGAGATTGTGTCGCCCGCGCATGCGACGAAGACGGACAACTCGGGCAGCATTGAGTTCGAGAATGTGTGGTTCACCTATCAGCGGCTGGACGAGGAGATGAAGGCGCTGGTGGCAAAGGCCACCGAAGAAGATCTGGCCGCGATGACGCATATTGAGTGGATTCTGCGCGGGGTGTCGTTCCGGATTAGCCCGGATCAAACGGCGGCGATTGTGGGGCACACGGGCGCGGGCAAGTCGACAATCGTGAGCCTGATGATGCGCTTTTACGACATTCAGCACGGCCGGGTGCTGGTGGATGGCGTCGATGTTCGCGAGCACGATCTGCTGAAACTGCGGCAGCACTTTGGCGTGGTGCTGCAGGATCCGGTGCTGTTCAGCGGAACGATTGCGAGCAATATCCGCATGGGGACGGAGTCGATCACCGACGCGGAGATGCGGCTGGCGGCGGAGCAGGTGAATATTCACGATTTCATCCTGTCGCTGCCGGGCGGATATAAGGAGCCGTTGCGCGAGCGGGGCAATTCCCTTTCGACGGGACAAAAACAGCTCATCAATTTTGCGCGGGCGCTGGCGCACAATCCGCGGATATTGATTCTCGACGAGGCGACCTCATCGGTGGACACCGACACGGAAATGCGAGTGCGGCTGGCGCTGGAGCGGATGATCGAAGGCCGGACTTCGGTGGTGATCGCGCATCGATTGTCCACGGTGCAGCAGGCGGACACTATTCTCGTGATGCACAAAGGACAGCTGCGCGAGATGGGCGTCGCATCAGGAGCTGCTGGCGCGGCGCGGCATCTACTGGAAGCTCTACCAGTTGCAATATAAGGATCAGGAGCTGGGGCTGGGCGAGGCTGGGCTGACGCCGTCGCTGGCGGTGGGAACGGATTAGAAGAGTTCAAGAGGCTACTTCGCGATGTGTCGGATCTGCGAGCGGGCCTGCGACTGTGTTTTCGGGAAATTGCTTCCGTAAAGCCGACTTATCGGTAGCGAATCTTGTGCGTCTCCTGCCGACTTTAGATGGTCTGATCTACGCAACTCATGGGCATTCATGCCTGGGTCTCTAAGAGAACGGATCTGTCGAGTCCCTATCACCGAACGAGCCGTTTTGCTTGTGGGGCGCGATGGCGTTTTACCGACCAAGGCAATTGGTAGTGGTGTCTTCATAGCTGATCGCCTGATCATGACGGCTAGACACGTCGTCGAGGATTACTGGGATACCTTCAACAAGTCCAGCGTGGGAATGGACAAGCCGGGAAAGAAGATGGCGGATTTTGAAATGTTCGCTTTACAAGCCCCGGGTAATAGTCCCGAAACAGCACTGTGGGCTGCGAGCAAACTTTCAATCTGCCCTTACTCTGACTTGGCTCTCATCAGCGTTGTGCCCGTCGACGATCTCGCCAAGGCTCAGCCACCGTTAAGGCCGTTGCGTATGGATATCTTGCCCCCAACGAAGGGCGAGAAAATTGCAGCCTTTGGCTATGCCTCAACAACTGTCGTTGACGAGGTCGGACAAAAAGTGGAGTTGGAGCTTAATCCAAGCACTTCGATGGGCACTGTCACCGAGGTGTTCCCGGAAAAACGCGACACGTGCCGACTTTCATTTCCTAGTTATGAGATCCAAGGCCACTTCATTGGCGGTATGAGCGGTGGACCGATCTTCAATGAAGCGGGCGAGCTTTGCGGCTTGGTTTGTTCTGGATTGAGTGACGCTTCAGTGGAGTATTCCGATGAGCCCCCTGTGGCATATGGCGTGGTTCTGTGGCCGATGGCCGGCATACGGATCGATCACCGCATCCCTAGCGTAATCAGCCCCCCGCCATACACCATCCTCGAACTTGCGAGGGCAGGACTAATGGACGTTTGCGGGTGGCAATATGTAGAAGCTAACGTCGAACCTTACGAAGATCCTGACGGAATCAAGAAGATCCGCTTGAAAAACTGAGGTATCCATTGGCACCTTCAATTCAAGCCGCTTACTGAAGTGATTGGCTGACCTCGAACACCACTCCCCATAAACGCTCCTGCGTTTACAAATCAATCATCATGTAACTCTATCCAACCGGCCAGTATCTTGTTGTGTGCAAAATCAGCGTCAGAATGCGGTGTTCGATTGTTCCGCTGTTCGCGGGTCACTCAAGCGCGACCAGAGAACTCCCGATTTTCCGTAGAGACCCGAACCTTGTCGCCCTCCTTGATAAACAGGGGTACCGCAAGTTCCAGTCCAGTCTCCAGGCGGACGGTCTTGGTCACGCTCCCGCTGGACGAGTTTCCCTTTGGCGCCCGGTTCGGCGTAGGCCACGGTCAGCTCCACGAAGAGCGGCAGCTGTAAGCCGATGGGATTGCCGTTGTACTTGTGCAGCTGGACCAACATACCATCCACCAGCAGGTCCAGCCCATTGCCTACCATCGACTCGGAGAGCGTAAGGGTCTCGAAGCTCTCCTGATCGAGAAAGTGCGAGCCATCGCCGTCGGTATAGAGATACGACGCCGGGACGATCTCGAGATCCGGCTCCTTGAACTTCTCACCTGCCTTGAAGCTCTTCTCGAAAACTGCCTGGGTCAGCAGGTTGCGCATCTTCAGCCGCACCAGCGTCTGGCCGCCGCGCGCCGTCGGGGTGGAGATATCCGCCTCCAGGCAGCAATACGGTGCGCTCTCGAACTCGAAAAACGCCTTGCGCTTAATATCGATCGCATCAATCAGTGCAGCCATAAACCCCCAGAACTCGCCGCCGGCACACCGGCGCGAACTCATCTCAATTTTTACCAAGTATAAAGTGGCTCGGAGAGCCCGTATGCCATGGATCGCACCGGCATGAGCAGCATAAAATACAAAGGCTATGCCATTTCCGATTAAAACCTGTGCTGTCTGCGGGGAAGAGTTTGAGCTGAAGCCGGATAAGCCGGGGTTTGCGAACCGGTGTCCGGAGTGCAGCGTGTCTGATGAGAGCGAGGCTGTTACGCAAGGCTCCAAGGATGCTGCAACGAAAGAAATGAACGAGGCCCGCAGAAAAGCGATCCGCGACCTGCTCTACCGCAAAGACAGCTAGCTCTCGAAATACACTGCAAATTGCATGAGCAGAAAGCCCAAAATCTTTATCTCCGCCGGCGAGGCGAGCGGCGAGTACTACGGGGCGCTGCTGATCCCGGCGCTGCGGCGGCTCGCTCCTGAGGCTGAGCTCTTCGGCCTCGGTGGGCAGCGGATGGAGGCGCTGGGCTTTCGGCGGGTAGTGCGGGCCGAAGACGTGGCGGTGATGGGGATCACGGAAGTCATCCTGCATATGCCTCGCATTTACGGCGAGTACCGAAAGCTGAAGGCGGCGATCAAGTCGGAGAAGCCGGATGTCGCGGTGCTGATCGATTTTCCCGATGTGAATCTGTCGCTGGCCAAGCATCTGAAAAAGGCGGGAGTGCCGGTGGTCTACTTTGTCTCGCCGCAGCTGTGGGCGTGGAAGAAGTACCGTATCCGCGAGGTGCAGCGCTATGTGGACCGGATGCTGGTGATCTTCCCTTTCGAGGAGACTTTCTACCGCGAGCGCAATGTAGAGGCGACCTTCGTCGGGCATCCGCTGGCGGATTTGCCGCGACCTGTGATCTCGCGCGAGGAGTTCGCTCGCGAAAGCGGTGCTGGATCGTCAAAACATTTGGACCCGGCCAGGCAATGGATAGGACTGCTCCCCGGCAGCCGCGTGAAAGAAGTGCGCCTCAATCTGCCCGAGATGCTGCGAGCGGCGTCTCTCCTTCAGAGCGAAGGCAACTATGAGTTCCTGCTGCCGCTCGCGCCGACGCTGACGGCTGCACAAAGGGCCGAGGTTAAGGCGATGCTTCCGGCTGAGCTGCCCGTCACGATCACGGACGATGCGCGCGCGGCGCTGCATCATGCGCGGGCGAGCATTGTCGCCAGCGGCACGGCGACAGTCGAGGCCGCTCTCATCGGGAATCCGTTCATTGTGGTGTACCGGGTATCGCCGCTCAGCTACGCGGTGGCGAAGCGGGTGGTGGATGTACCCCATGTTGCCATGGCGAATCTGATTGCGGGGCGAAGAGCGGTTCCCGAACTGATCCAGGGTGACTTTACCGCGGAGAATGCCGTCTCACACCTGCGGCCGCTTCTGGCGGAGGGCCAGGTGCGCGCGAGCATGCTTGCGAGTCTGCGCGAGATATCGGGTATGCTCAAGGCCGGGGACAATGAGAGGGGCGAGCCGGCAATAGACCGTGCCGCCGGCATCACAATGGAAGTACTGAATCAGGGAATTGCTTAAGCCAGACGCGCCAGGAAAAATATCTCGATCGCCATGAACCCATCCCGATTCGCACACCGGCCCGCCCAGCTCCTGCGTATCGCCTTCTTACTTGCCGCCGTGGTTTTGCTGACCGGAGCGGCCGCCCGCGCGGCGGACAAAGTCCCGCTCCGGATCACCGCTTACAACATTGACGCCGAGCTGAAGCCCGACACCCACATGCTTACCTGCGTGACGCGGGTGACGTTTACGGCGCAGGACACGGTGCAGACGGCAATATTCGAACTGCATGGCGCGCTCAGGGTCGACAAGGTGACGGATTCGAAGAATATCTCGCTTGCCGGGGAGCGCGGGGCCGAGGCTTCTCTGCGGATTACTCCTGCGCAGCCGCTGACCAAAGGGCAGAGCTACACGTGGACCTTCTACTACTCCGGCGCGCTGCAGAGCGATGAGGGAGGGCCGGTCGACGGGTTGAAGTATGCCTATGTGGGCGATCCCGAGTCGTACCTGCTGTACGGCGGGCGCTGGTTCCCGATGATCGGCTACCAGACCGACCGCTTCACGGCGGATATCCACGTCAAGATTCCCTCCGGATATACGGTGATTGGCAGCGGCGTGCAGGGCGGTGCGAAGCCGGCAGCGAACGGCGAGAACGAGTACGACTTCAGCTGGAAGAAGCCAGGCTTCCCGGGGACGATTATCGCCGGGAAGTTCAGCCCGGTGGTTTCGCCCGCGCCGAATATTCATGTCTACACCACGGCGGCACATAGCGCCGCGGCGAAGGACTACGGGCAGAGCACGCTGCGCATCTTTGCTTACTTCACGTCGACCTTCGGACTGCCGGAGTCGAGCACGATCAATGTGGTGGAGCTGCCGGACGATACGGTTCCGGCGTACTGGGCTCCGGAGATCGCTGCGGTGGCGGGCGGGCGCATCGGAGGCAAGACGGATTTCCGGCTGCTCTCGAACACGATTGCCCACCAGTGGTGGGGCAGCGAGATCAGCCCGGCCACGCTGAACGATGCGTGGATCACGAACGGGATGTCGCGCTACGGCGAGCTGCTGTATCTGGAAGACGAGGCGGGCAAGGCTGCGCTGGACAACGCGATTCTCGATGTTTCCGCCGGAGCACTGGCCTACGACACGATTCCGCTTTCGAGCGCGGGCAGGCTGAGCCCGTTCTCGCCGGAGTTCCAGTCGATGACGCTGGAGAAGGGCGCGATCGTCTTTCACATGCTGCGCTGGGAGGTGGGCGACGACAGTCTTCTGAAGATCTTCCGCGCGACGCTTTCGCAATTTACCGACAAGGGCATCAGGACGAGCGACTTTGAGAAGATCGCCGAGGCGCAATCGCAACAGCAGCTGACGCCGTTTTTCGCGCAGTGGCTGGATGGGACGGGCGCGCCGCAATTCACCAACAAGTACGCCGTCTACCGGCTGGGAAATAACAAGGGCTTCCGGACAATCGGGGAGATACAGCAGGATCTCGATCTCTTCAATATGCCGGTCGATCTGCGCATCGAGACGGATGGCAAGACGGAGAACAAGCGCATTTCTGTGGTGGGGACGGACTCGCAATATGTGATCGACACCTTTGGGCGGCCGCGCCACGTGATGATCGATCCCGACAACTGGGTTCTCAAGAACTCGCCGGGGATGCAGGTGCGGGTGTCGATTCTGAAGGGACAGCAGCTGGTGGCGCAGGGCGACATCAGCGGAGCGCTGGCCGAGTATCAGAAGGCGCTGCAGGCGAATCCGCAGAGCTCGCTGGCCAGCTACCGGATCGCGGAAATCTTCTTCAATCAGCGCAACTACCAGGCCTCGATCAACTCTTACCGCGACTGCCTGCGCGGCGACGACGACCCCAAGTGGACGGAGGTCTGGAGCCATGTGCAGATCGGCAAGATCTTCGATCTGACCGGACAGCGCGACCGCGCGGTGACGGAATACCGGCAGGCAATCCAGACAAATGACAACACGGCGGGCGCGCTGAACGAGGCGAGACATTACCTTCAGGTGCCTTATAAGCGTCCGGATACGGAATAGGGCGCGAAAAAGCCTTAAAATCCTGCTGTGTCCACCTTCACGATGAAAAGAACCTCAGCCGACGTCGCGCTCATCTTCGTCGATTACATCAACTCGCACGACCTTCCCAACCTCGTGAATCTCATGACCGAGGACATCCTCTTTGTCGACGGTCTCGGCAATGAGATACGCGGCATCAACCAGCTAAAGAGAGGCTGGCAGGCTTACTTCAGCTCGTTTCCCGACTATTCGATCCAGGTGGATGAAGCCTTCAGCCAAGGCAATGTCGCGGGACTTTTCGGTTTTGCTCACGGAACGTATTTGGTCGATGGCAAGCTTTCCGTGGAGAACCGCTGGAGGATTCCCGCGGCGTGGAAGGCGGTGGTGAAGAATGGCCTGGTGGCGGAGTGGCGCGTCTACGCCGATAACGAGCCGGTATGGAAGATCATGCGGGTGAAACGCTATTAGAGACTGTTAACAGGCGGTAGTACCCTTAAATCGTTTCGCCCTATGCATCGCATGGATTAGAATCGCCGCAGCAAAAAACAATGAGCACGCCAAGCACAGCAACTTCGGAGATCGCTTCCTCGCGGACTCTTACAAAGCCGCCCCGCATGCTCTCGCTCGACGTCCTGCGCGGGCTGGATATCGGGTTCATGATTCTGGTGAACAATAATGGCGATGGCTCGCGGGCGTACTGGGCTCTGAAGCACGCGGAATGGAATGGCTTCACGCCGACCGATCTGGTCTTTCCTACTTTTCTTTTTCTGGTCGGCATCTCGACGGTGCTCTCGACCGAGGCGCGGCTGGCGCAGGGGGCGACGAAGCAGTCGCTCTTCCTGCACACGGTTCGGCGGACAGTGATTATCTTCCTGCTGGGGCTGCTGGTGAACAGCTTTCCGCATTTCAGTCTGCATTCGCTGCGTATCTACGGAGTGCTGCCGCGCATCGCCATCTGTTATTTCATTGTGGCGACGCTGTACCTGATCAGTCCGGGATGGCGGAGCAAGCTGGTGCTGGCGGTTGCGGCGCTAGTGGGCTACTTCGTTCTGATGCGCTGGGTGCCCGTGCCGGGCCTTGGCATGCCGGGGCGCGATATTCCCTTCCTCGATCCGGACAAGAACATCGTGGCGTGGCTCGACCGGCACATCTTTGCGGCATCGCATCTCTACGAGCGCACGCGCGACCCCGAGGGTCTGCTGAGCACGATTCCGGCGGTGGGGACGGCGCTGATAGGCATGCTGACGGGGATCTGGCTGAAGACGGGGCGCAGCATCGTGGAGAAGGCGCAAGGCATTGCCATCGCGGGCGCGAGCTGCGCTGTGCTGGGCGCCGTGTGGAATCTCTGGTTCCCGCTCAATAAGAAGCTATGGACCAGTTCCTTTGTGCTGTTCGCCGGCGGGCTGAGCCTGCTGCTGCTGGCGCTGTCGATGTGGCTGGTGGATATCGTGCGGGCTCCCAGGACCAGCGAGGACAGGGCGAAGAAGTCGCGGGCCTTCATGCCGCTGCTGGTCTTCGGGACGAATGCGATCACGGCGTATGTCTTTTCGGAGCTGTTGGCGGGTGGGATCGACAGCATTCATATGAGCTCGGGCGGGAATCTGCAACAGTGGCTGTATCATTCGATCCACGCTGTCGTGCCCGATGCCGCGTTCGCTTCGCTGCTTTACTCGCTGGGCTTTGTCGTCGTCTGCTGGCTGCCGGTTTTCCTGCTCTACCGCAAGAGGATTTTTATCAAGATCTGATTGCTTCAGGATCTGATCGACCGAGGGAGACGGAGTCGCGAGTGGACGCACGGTCAGGGGCAACGCCATCGCGGTCGAAGCGCGCCGGGCTGAGCCTCTTCCAGAGCGTGCGGCCATTGACCCCTCGCGGCGTCATCCGGGATGCGGCTGCCGGAGTTCAACTGGCGGCGGTCAATATCCCCCAGGCGCTCGGATATACCAGGATAGCCGGGACGCCGGTGGTCACCGGACTCTACACACTTCTGCTGCCGATGATTGCGTTTGCGACCTTCGGGTCGTCGCGATACCTGGTAGTGGCGGCCGATTCGGCGACGGCCGCGATTCTTGCCGGCCGCCTTTCCGGCATTGCGCCGATGGGGAGCGCGAAGTATGTCGCGCTAACCTCGACCGTTGCCTTGCTGACGGCATTTTTTCTGCTGATTGGCAGGCTGCTGAAGCTGGGCTTTGTCGCTGATTTTCTCTCGCAGACGGTGCTGGTGGGGTTTCTCACCGGGGTTGGGTTCCAGGTCGGCTTCACGGTGCTGGGGCAGATGCTGGGGATTCCCGTACACTCCCATCGACCGGTGATAGAGGTGCTGCAGGTCATTCACGGGCTGCCGCACGTGCACCTGCTCACCCTGGTTGTGTCGGCCACCGTTCTCGTGTTGATTCTCGGGCTGCGGTGGCTCTCGCCGAAGGTGCCCGGGCCTATGATCGCGGTGATTGGCGCAATCGCGGCAAGCGCGTGGTGGCACTTTGCTGCACGCGGCGTTCTGGTGATCGGGCCGGTTGCGGGCGGGCTGCCGCATTTCTGGTTTCCGTGGCCGGGCTGGAAAGAGATCGAGCCGCTGATCAGCGTTTCCGCGTCGTGTGCGGTAATGATTCTCGCGCAGAGCGCGGCAACGGCGCGGATCTACGCGGAACGGCATCACCAGGAGCTCGACGAGAACGACGATCTTATGGGGCTATCGGCTGCGAATGCCGTCGCTGCGCTGAGCGGCACCTTCACGGTGAATGGAAGCCCCACGCAGACGGCGATGGTAGAGGGCGCGGGCGGCCAGAGTCAGATGGCGCAGATTTCAACGGCGGCCGTCGTGGCACTGGTACTGCTCTTCCTGACTAAGCCGCTCGAGTATCTTCCGCAATGCGTGCTGGGCACGATTGTTTTTCTGGTCGCCGTGCGGTTGATTGATTTGCGGGGCCTGCGGACAATTCAGCAGGAGAGTCCGCAGGAGTTCGCTGTGGCTTTGGTCACCGCCGTGTTTGTTGTTGTAGTGGGCGTGGAGCAAGGCATCGTTCTGGCGATGGTGATTTCGCTGCTCAGGATCGTGCACCACGTCTACCATCCCGAGACCGGGGTGCTCATTCTTAACGATCTCAAGACCTGGGACATCATTCCTCCGGTGGCAGGCTCGGTGACGGAGCCGGGCCTGGTGCTCTATCACTTCGGAGCCGCTCTCTTCTACGCGAACGCCAGCCGGTTTGCGAACGAAGTGAGAGAGCTGGCAACGGCGGACGTGAAGTGGCTGGTTGTGGATGCCGAAGCAATTGCCCATGTGGACTACAGCGCCTCGCGGGTAGTTCGCGAACTGTGTAGCGAACTCGATGCGCGTGGGATCGTGCTGGCGTTTGCCCGCGTACAGGTGGGCCTGAAGCGGGATATGGACCGGCATCACCTCACCGAGGATATCGGTCAGGAGCGAATCTTCCGGCGCCTGCACGACGCGCGCGCGGAGTTCGGAAAGAGCCACAATCAGCTATAATCCGCGAGGTTGCCCTAGATGATTTCCGGCGCTGCGAGCGCCGATGTACCCGGATACATTCTGGAGGATGAGCACTTGAAGCTTTCGTCGTTTCTCCCTCGCCGCACTGCTTTTGTCATCGCTGTCGCATTCGCCTTCTGCGGAGTTCTCCGCGCCCAGTATGCGATCCAATCGCCCGAAGATGCAGTCAAGACATTGTCGCCGGATGCGCAGAAGGTTATCGCGCGCCTCGGCGAGCTCGGCAATCTGCCCTCCGGCGCGTGGCGCTATCACGAGGGAGACATCGCTCACGGCGAGAGCACGTCGCTCGACGACTCCTCATGGCCGGCGGTGAAGCCGCCTTCTGACAGCTCCACCGAAGCCGTCTGGTATCGGCAGTGGATCGAGGTTCCGAAGACGCTCTCCGGCTACGACCTCACTGGCGCGCGCATCTGGTTTCAGCTCCGCGCTGAAGCGAATGGCCCCATGCCAGAGATCATCTACTTCAACGGACGCCGCGTGGCTCTCGGCGACGACCTTGAGCCGATCGTGCTCTTCGACGACGCGAAGCCGGGCGATCGCGTACTGGTCGCCGTCAAGCTGCTTGCGACCGTGGACAAAAAGCACTTCCGCGGCTCGCCGATGAAGATCGATTTCTCCGAGAGCCGCCCAAACCCGGAAGACGAGCGCAAGGAGTTCATCTCCGCCGCGCTCCTGGTGCCCAGCCTGTCGACAAATCTCTCCGCCGACCAGGCCACATTGCAGAAGGCCATCACCAGTGTTGATCTAGAGCGCTCTGGACGCGGCCGACCAGCAGAAGTTCGACGCATCGCTCCGCCAGGCGCAATCCACTCTGGAAGCGCTGCGCCCGATGATGCGGGAGGCCACGCTGCATCTGACTGGCAACTCCCATATCGACGCTGCGTGGCTGTGGCCGTGGACCGAGACCGTCGATGTGGTGAAGCGCACCTTCTCGACGGCGCTGCAGTTGATGAACGAGTATCCCGATTACACCTTCACCCAGTCTGCCGCGCAGTACAACGCGTGGCTGGCCGACAAGTACCCGGAGATAAATAATCAGATCAAGCAGCGCATCAAGGAAGGCCGCTGGGAGATTGTGGGCGGCATGTGGGTTGAGCCCGATCTTAATATGCCCGACGGCGAATCGACGGCGCGCTCGCTGCTGATCGGCAAGCGCTGGTACAAGCACGAATACGGCGTGGATGTTCGGATCGGATGGAATCCCGACTCCTTCGGATACAACTGGCAGCTGCCCCAGATCTACAAGAAATCCGGTATCGATTATTTCGTTACGCAGAAGATGATGTGGAACGATACCAATAAACTTCCCGAGTACTTCAAGCTCTTCTGGTGGGAGTCGCCCGACGGCAGCAAGGTTCTCACTTACTTTCCGCACGACTACGCCAACAACAACCTTGATCCCGTGCGGCTGACGGCCGATCTCGCCCAGGCGCGCAAGGTCGCCCCCGGTATGACCGAGATGATGGACCTCTACGGCATCGGCGATCACGGCGGCGGCCCCACCCGCGCCATCCTTGACGAGGGCGATCACTGGGCGTCCGGCGACAAGGTTGTGCCAAAGTACCAGTACGGCACCGCGCAGAGCTATTTCTCCAGGGTCGAAAAGCAGCTGGCTCCAACGTCGCCTGAGTGGGACTATCGGAGCATCGCCGAGGGCTACCATCCGCCCGCACCTGTTGCCGGCGAGATCGCGATCCCAACGTGGAAAAGCGAGATGTACTTTGAGTACCACCGCGGCGTGATGACCACGCAGGCCAATCACAAGCGCAACATGCGCGAGAGCTCGGAGTGGGCGCTCGACGCCGAGAAGGTGGCGTCGCTGGCATGGCTCGACGGTAAAAAATATCCGGGCGATGAATTGACCGAGGCGTGGAAGAAGATCACCTTCAACCAGTTCCACGATCTCGCAGCCGGCTCGGGCATCGGCATCATCTATAAGGAAGCGCAGCAGGACTACGACCAGGTGCGCTGGGCCACCAATGAAATCTCGGCGTCAGCGATGAAGACCATAGCCGCCCGCATCGACACGAGCACGGCGCAGGGCGTTCCGGTGCTGGTCTTTAATCCGCTGGCGTGGGAGCGCTCGGGGCTGGTCACGGTCAGCGTGCAGCTTCCCGAACCGGCGGAGAGCGTCTCGGTACTCGACGCGGAGAATCATGTCCTTCCGTCGCAGGTGCTTTCCAGCGATCCTGCCACTCACACCTTCAAGCTGCTTATTCAGGCTCAGCGCGTCCCTTCGCTTGGATATGAGGTGCTGCACGTGGTTCCCGGGAGCAAGGCTTTTCAGAGCGATCTGAAGGCTGATGGTCTCACACTGGAGGACGCAGATCTGCGCGTGACGGTCGACAAAACCACGGGCTGCATCACCAGCATTTATGACAAGAAGAGCAGCTTCGAGGCTCTTGCCTCGGGTGCGTGCGGGAATGAGCTGCAGCTCTTCCGCGACACGCCCAAGGATTACGACGCGTGGAACATCGATCCCGGAACCCTCGACCAGCCGCCGTCCATACCTCCCACTGATTCCGTCGAGCTTGTCCAGCATGGCCCGCTGACGGCTTCCATCCGCGTCACGCGGCACACGCAGAACTCAAAATTCGTGCAGGAGATTGTTCTTCATGCGGGCTCCGACCAGGTAGAGGTCGTCAACGACATCGACTGGCACGAGACGCACGAGCTGCTCAAGGCCGCGTTCCCCCTCGCGGCGTCGAGCCCGATGGCGACGTATGAGATTCCCTACGGCACGATCGACCGCCCCACCACGCGCAACAACAGCTGGGAGAAGGCGCAGTTCGAAGTCCCCGCGCAGCGCTGGGCCGACCTTGGCGACGGCAAGCACGGGTTTAGCCTGATCAACGAATCGAAGTACGGATACGACGCTCGAGGCAACGTGCTTCGCCTGTCGCTGCTGCGTGCGCCGGTGTGGCCCGATCCTGAAGCCGACCGGGGTCATCATCACTTCAGCTTTGCTCTCTATCCGCACGCCGGAGACTGGAAGCAGGCACTAAGTGTCCGCCACGGTTACGAATATAATTACCATCTCGACGGCATGCAGGTTCTTCCTCATGCCGGGTCATTGCCGGCGCGTCATTCCTTTGTTTCTGTGTCTCCGGATAACGTCGTTCTCACGGCGATGAAAAAGGCCGAGGACAGCAACGCTCTTGTCTTTCACCTGTATGAATGGGCGGGAAAAGGCGGGACGGTTGAAATTTCTTTGCCACCAGGCGCGACCGGGGCTACGGAGACGAATCTGCTTGAACAGCCCGAGGGTTCGCCCCTTCCGGTATCGGGAAACAAGGTCAGCGTGCCGGTCAAACCCTTTGAAATCGTAGCCGTGCGGGTGGACTATTCCCCGCAGCCGCAGCACTAGCAGGCGAGCGCGCAGCCGCGGCTATGATCTTCATCAGCAGCGGCTTGCGCGGATAGGTTTGACCGGAGTAGTTCCATTCGTTAAACTCTATTTACGCTGCAATTGTCTAAGAAGTTTCCTGTTCGCAGAACCTGTGCCATCCATGACCGGATGAGTGTGTTGGAGACGTATAGCTTTGTCCCCGTCACAGCATCAAGAGCTTCATGCAGTGCTGGTACGATCCGCCTTGATTTTCAAATGAGAGCGAGCCTTCAGCTGACCATACTCTATTTGTCTTCCGAAGAACGCCGATTCGCCAGAGGCGTCCGCGCCCGCCATCAAAAGAAGAGCCAAGCCACACGCTGGGGCGGCAGTGTAATTTTTCCGGCCATTTCCCATGCCGGCAGACCGTTGGACGCATTGCCTGAAAAGGCCGGCGGTCGAGAGCAGCGGGCGTGGGAATCACCAGCTAACATTATTCCCGAATCACTCATTGCATAAGGCAGAATTGTTGTTACAGATAAACTTCAGGCAGGCCGGAATTTGGTCGATCCTGTCCGGAGCATGGCAACGCTCTCCCTGTTTCCCTCACGGCGAGGGCGCAGATGGGCCGAACTCAAGATCGACCACAAGGAGCGCATAGGGATGCAAGGCTGGGCAGTTCCCCCCCAGGGACAGCAACAAGGCGCGGCGAGCAGCGCGGCACCCGCCGCGGAACATTCTGTTCTCACGCCTGCTGATTTTCGCAAGATTCTCATCAAGCGCAAGTGGATCATCGTTGCCACGTTGGTCGCAGGCCTGGCCTATGCGATCTTCTATATCGCGACCACCGTGCCCCAGTTTGAAGCCATCTCCCGGGTTCATATCGATCTGAGCCGGTCGACCAACATCGGCATCGAAGATCTGATCGAGCAGAAGCTGGGCGGAGGCGAAGACGCCTCGGAGAAACTCCAGACCGAGATTCGTATTATGCAGAGCGAATCGGTGGTCATGGCGGTGATCAACAAACTGGATCTCTACCATAAGCCGCCCTACTCCTCGCTGTTCAAGGAGCATCCCTACAACGGCGAGCTCACTCCCGTCCAGCGCTTCCGGCTCATCGCCGCTTTCCAGGGCGCGACCAAGGTAATCGTCCTGCCCAACACCGAGGTAGTGGAAATCCATTTCCAGAACCAGGATCCGGTGGTGGCGAGAGATGTCGCAAACGCGATCGTCGACGCCTATCTTGACCGCGATCTCCAGTCCAGGTTTGAAGGCACCACGCGCGTATCCGACTGGCTTACCAGGCAGCTGAACACGGTCAAGAAGCAGGTTGAGGATTCGCAGAAGTCCCTGACCGATTATCAGCGTGAAAACAACCTGCTTACGCTTGACACAGAGGGCAGCAGCCTGCTCACCGATAGCCTGCGCACGGTCAACCAGCAGCTGGCCGAGGCGGAGGCCGATAGAATCGTCAAGGAAGCCCGCTACAAGATGGCGCAGACGCGGAATCCCGATCTGCTCATCTCCGTCGCGCCCGGTACCGTGCTCGGCGGTCTCCGCAGCCAGCAGGCCGACCTCATGGTGCAGGCAGCCCAGCTGAAATCCAAGTTCGGCCCCGATTATCCCAAGGTCCGCGAACTGGACAAGCAGCTGAACAGCGTGCAATCGGATATTGACAACGAGATCAACGACCTTACCAAACGCTTTGCCGAGGAATATAACGCCGCCGTCAAGACGGAATCGCTGCTGCAGGAACGCCTAAACACGACCAAGCAGCAGGCCTTCAAGGAGAATGAGTCAGCCGCGCAGTTCGACATCCTGAAGCACGGCGCGGAGTCGGCCTCGGAACTCTACGACGGCCTGCAGATGAAGCTCAAGGAGGCGGGCATTACTGCCGGCCTGAACTCCAATAACGTCGACATCATCGACCGCGCAAGCATACCGCCCTATCCTGTTCTTCCCAAGAAGCGTTCCGCGCTTATCTTCGGATTTCTCGGCGGCCTGATCGGCGGCATTGCCCTGGCCTTCTTCTTTGAGAGCCTGGACGACACGATCCGCACCTCCGATGACGCGGAGGCTGTCTCTCAACTGCCAACGCTCGCCGTCATTCCGCACTTCATAATCACCAGCCGCAAAGGAACGCCGGCAACCCCTGCCGCGAAGACTGAGCAGCAAAGACTCCTGAAGGTGTCTCCGGATCTGGTCTCCTACGTGGATCCGCAGTCAATCGCCGCGGAAGGCTTTCGCACCTTCCGGTCTTCGATCCTGCTTTCCGCCGTGGATCACGAGCCGAAGCTGTTGCTGATCACAAGCAGCTTCGCCGCAGAAGGAAAGTCTACCTGCGCAGCCAATCTGGCGATATCCTTTGCACAACGCTCGGCGCGGGTGCTGCTGGTCGACACCGACCTGCGCAAGGGCACGCTGCATATGAAGTTCCGGCTCTCCAATCGAGCGGGACTCTCAACGCTTCTCTCCCGTGAGTCCGGCAATGAAGCTTACGAGCATCCCCTGCCTGAGCTCCCCAATCTCACCGTTCTCTCTCGCGGCCCGATCGCGCCGAATCCCGGCGAAATGCTGGCTTCGCGAGCAATGGAGGAGATGCTCGCGCAGTGGCGGACCGAATACGAGCACATCATTCTCGATTCCTCGCCCGTTCTGGCCGTAGCCGACACGCTCAGCCTTGCGCCACAGGTGGACGCAGCGTTTATCCTGGTGCGCTCCGGCATAACCCGCAAGCGGGCTCTGATCAGGGTGCGCGAGCAGTTGCGCCGCGCCAGTGCCCGGGTGCTGGGCACAGTCATCAACGACGTCGATCTCCGGATGGAAAACTACTATACCTATTCCAAGCGTTACGACTATGGCTACAAGAGCAATTACGGAGCCGGGTATGGAGTCACCGATGACGAGAAATAGCCTTCGGAGCTGCATATCCTCGCTGCTTGCACTCGTTCTCTGCCTGGGCGCGGCCGTCGCCGCGCGGGGCCAGAGTGACACAACGCAGCCGCCTTCATCGCAGACCGACAACCAGGCGGTGAATGCGCAGTCTGCCCCGACGGCTCAGGAGAATATCAACCCTCCGAAGATCACCATAGGCCCCGGCGACCAGGTGGATGTCGAGGTCTTCGATACCCCCGAGCTCTCCGGTTCTTCGCGGGTGAGCCAGACGGGGGAAGTGAATATCGCGGTGCTGGGGAATATTCAGGTCGCCGGCCTGACTCCCAATCAGGCGGCGCGCAAGATCGAGTCGGAGCTGAAGTCTCGGGGCATTCTGATCGACCCGCACGTCACCGTGGCAATTGCCGAATACGCATCACAGGGAGCCACGCTCACGGGCGAAGTTCGTAGTCCAGGCGTCTATCCGACGCTGGGAAGCCGCAGGCTCCTCGACATGATTGCCCTGGCGGGCGGAGTGACACCGACGGCCGGACGGGTCGCCACGATCGTCCATCGCGACGATCCGCAGCATCCGCACGACGTTATCCTGGTGCCCAACAACAATAGCCTCGGCGCCCAGGAGAACCCGGTGATTATGCCCGGCGACACGGTGGTCATCGGCAAGGCGGGGATTATCTACATACTTGGCGATGTCACTCGGGCGGGCGGATATCTGGTGGACAACAACGAGCACCTCTCGCTCCTGCAGACGCTTTCTCTGGCCGGCGGCTGGACCCGGACCTCAGCCCAGAGCAAGGTGATCCTTATCCGCAAGGTTCCCGAGGGCAGAGAAGAAATCAAGCTCGACCTGAGCCACGTTGTTCGCGGCGAACAGGCCGACATTAAAGTCCACAACGGTGACATTCTTTTCGTCCCGTCCAGCATCGGGAAGATTTTTGCTTATCAGGGCATCGGCGCCATCGTGCAGGGCGCGGAGCAGGCCATTGTCTACGGTGCAGTGTACAAGTAGGCTCAATGCGCGCGCCTGATTACGCACGAACGCGGTTGACTCAACCGGAGAAAGGGTAACGTTGAACGCAGCCAGGACAACGTCGCCTGTGACGTGGACCGAAGCGGCGCCCGTCTCCTCGCGGCTGCTGGGCGAGGATTTCGTACCGCCACGAGCGCTCTACCTTACCCATATCCCGGCACTCCTGATTCTCACCGGACTCGTTACGTGGATAGCAGGGGATGAACCGGCCATGGTCGTCGCGGCTTTCGTAGGCGGCATAACTGGCATTTACATGATGTACGACTGGTTGCTGCAGGAGGGGCCTACCCGCTTTTCCACGATCATGGCCTTGACCCTCCTGATGGGCTATGGACTCGGAGCTGTAAATACCTGGGTTACGCTTCCCCGCGGCGGCTTGACCATTGCCCAGTTCATGGGTCACGACGAGGGAGTCTTCGCACGCGGCATGGCGGCGGTGCTGATTGCATCGGCGCCGTTATGCTTCCTCGGTGAACTGTATGAACGACCGCTCTTCGGCCGGGAATTTCGTGTCCCCCGCGACCAATCCACGTACGTGCTTATCCTGCTCGGGACATTGGCTATCGTTGTAGGATTCTTCACGAAATCGATCGGCTTCATGGGCGGGCAAACTGTCTACGGAGAACAGCAGAGCGTCGCAACGGCGCTCCTGCCCTGGATGTTTCCTCCGATCACGGCTCTTTCGATAGGCATCATGCTCGCGACTCCCCGGGGTTTCGCGAGGCTGCTCTCAGGAGCCTGCGCGGTTGTTCTGTGCGTACTCATTATGGTTATGGGACGGCGGAATATCTTCTACACCATCATTGAAAGTCTCTTTTGTCTCCGTCTGGTGGGGTATCGCCTGAGGGGAAGTCTTATCAGGAAGGCATTCCTGCTGATCGGGCTGGGATTTTTCCTGGCAGTCGGGGTAACAGCCTTTATGCTTCTCCGTCTTGCCAGCTATGAAAATCCCCACAATCCCGACAAATCTCTGATCGGCAAAATTCAGATTGCCATGTCCTGGGTTGAGGATGGCACCGCCGTTAACCGCGCAACGGAAGCCAATGAAAACAACGCTCAGACGAGAACGTTCCTTCTGGAGTTTTTCTCCGACGTTCTTGAGGGAAGCATGAACCACACCCCGGCTCTTGGACGCGACCTGGCGGGATACGTTCAGTATGTCATCCCCAGAGTCTTTTATCCGGAGAAGGATTTAACCTTTGCGGAAGAAGGGCTCGATGACGAACTCTTTGGGCTGACGTACCGGGATGCTTCGAACTCTATCCTCACCAACGGCGCGACCGATTTCGGCCTTCTGGGCATCATTGCTTATCCGATGATGATCGTTGTGCTTTTCCGGTTCTCGATTAATGTCTTCTCGAGGTTTCTGCCTCCACTCTCCCTGACAATCATTACTCTGGGCATTCTGTTTAGCCTGCTGCAGACGGAGAATGCCGTCTCGGCCTATCTGGACACGCTTCGATCCGCGGTTATTTTCGCGATCGTATTGCTCATCTATTCACGCATTCCCAGAATTCAGCTGCGGTCGACGTGACCTGGTCCCGCCAATGCTCGCGGTACAATAAAGCCATGTGTACTGGATTCTCCCCGGCCAGGTGTATTGCCCTCGGCGTGGCTTTGGGCTTTGCCGGGTTCGCCCTGGGCCAGAGTTCCACCAACTCATCTCTGGCTTCATATGGTGCAAATCCCATGGGCTCAGTTTTGCCTCCGGGCGGCTCTCCAAGTGGAGGCTCTTCGAGTGGGGGAGTATCCGGCTCGGTTGACGCTTCCTCTCCGGGTATAACCGTCAACGATCTGGCCGGCCCTTCGGGGGCGTCCGCCGTGAATGGAGCGGTTACCGCCGTGCCCACGGGCGGAGGGGGAGGCAGCCATGGCAGCGGTGGGCAGCCCGCCGCGTTCAATGCGGGTGGATCGAGCTTTCAGGTTTCTTCGAGCGGATGGGGTAATAGATCCGCTATGCCCCAGCCTCAGGGATTCGGAGCCTCGATGCCGTCGGGAAGCATGCATTCTGCAAGAGGGGCGGCAAAATCTTCCTCCGGCGCTGCTGCGCCTGCCAGCAAAGCAGCCTTGAGCGCCCTGGGCTCCCAAAATCCCGGCATTGCATCACGCCTGGCTAAACAGAATCTGAGTGGCGCGCCGGCTTCGACCATGGTGCCGGGTGGCCATGCGACCTCATCAAGCAATTCCGAGGACTCGACCACATCCGGCGTAACGGGCGGGCAATCCGGAGGCGGAGGATCGTCATATACCACTGACTTTCCCGACAGCACGAAAGGCACTGCGATGCTCAGTCCGCCCGACCTTGCTGATAATCCGCCTCTGACCTTCACCCCCACGGTTAACCATAGCTTTCCAGATCTGGCTGATCATGAGTTTCTAAAGCCCACTCTGCGTGTAAGCGGCCGGTACTCGTCGCGCAAAAAAAACAACGAAGATCTGTACAGTCGAATCGAAGACCGTATTCGTGCCTATCAGGAGGCGGCGGCCCCCAAGAATGGCCTGGAGAAGACAAAAAAGAGCACCTCCTACCACTTCGAGAACCCCTTCGCAGAAAAGCCTTTTGGAGATGAATTCGGGCCCAAGAAGCCGACCTCGGATTCTAACTTCTAACTCTCTCTTCTCGCTCGAAAAGCCCGCTTCGCAGCGGGCTTTTCCGTCTTCACCTTGCTCAGACCAGCCGTCAGACCCGCCGGCGGCTAAGCCCGTTCAATCACAAGCGACTCGACCACAACAGCCTTGTGCGGCTTGTCCTGCGAATTCCGGGCTACGCGAGAGATCTTCTCCACCACGTCCTGTCCTTCAATCACTTCGCCGAAGATCGTGTGCTTGCCCGTCAGCCAATCCGTCGCAGCCACAGTAATGAAGAACTGCGAGCCATTGGTATTCGGACCCGCATTGGCCATGGCAAGCTTGCCCGGCACATTGAATTTGTGCGGCGAGCCCTTCGTCTCGTCCTCAAAACGATATCCAGGGCCGCCCATGCCGCTGGCGGCGGGATCGCCGCCTTGAATCATGAAGTCGGGAATCACGCGATGGAAGATCGTTCCGTCGTAGAGCTTGTCCGAGCTCTTGTTCTTCGTGACGGGATGCGTCCACTCGCGCGTTCCCTCGGCTAGTTCGACAAAGTTGGCCACCGTCTTCGGCGCCTGTTCGGGAAAGAGGCGGCAGACGATCTGCCCTTCGCTGGTGTTGAAGACGGCATAAGTTCCGGGTTCACGCGACATGATGACTCCTTAGGCTGTTGATAGTTGCGTTGAATTACTGCGGCTTCGCGGCCGGCGCAGGCGAAGGCGCCGAGTTGGGCGATGGCGGCATCGGCTGCCCTTCGCGCACGATCGTTACCTTCTTCAGAATGACAGGCTCGAGCGGCTTGTCGTTTCCGTCCCGCTCCACCCGCGCGATGGACTTAACCACCAGCACGCCCGACTCGTCGCATTGGCCGAAGATGGTGTGCTTCTGGTTCAGATACTCGGTCGGAACCTCGGTGATGAAAAACTGCGAGCCATTGGTGTTCGGACCCGAGTTAGCCATCGCGAGACGCCCCGGCACATCGAAGTTCAGGTTCGGGTCGAACTCGTCCTTGAAGTAATAGCCCGGATCCCCCATCCCCGTTCCCATAGGATCGCCGCCCTGGATCATAAACTCCGGGATCACGCGGTGAAAGGTCGTCCCGTTATACAGCGGCTTCCCATGAACCTTCTGCTTGGTCTCAGGATCTGTCCAGTCCTTCGTGCCTTCGGCCAGGCCGATAAAGTTGGCGACCGTCTCCGGCGCCTCCTTCGAAAACAGCTTGCACGTAATGCGGCCCATCGAGGTGTCGAACACCGCTGTTGGGCCCGTGGGCTGCAGAATCACCGGCGCCTGCGAGCCCGGCGAGTCGGGAAGATCCTGGCTCGACGCCGGCGGAGCAGGAACTGGAGGATTCGAAGCTGGAGGAGTGCTCTGCTGCCCCAGTCCGGCACCAGCCAGTGCGAGCGAAAACAGCAGAAAGAGAGCGGTACGAGGCGATGTTTTCATGCAAATTCCCAAGAGGACAGACTACAGCATCCGGCGCTGCTTTGCTGAAGCTGAAAACTGCGCGGGCGACTGCTGATGACCGTCTGATTGCAGGTGTACAATTTGGCGTGTTCCCGGTTACCGGACAGGTATCCGCATCGTCTGTACCTTGATCGCCTTACCCAGCTTCTGCTGAAGACCTTCCCCCGAATCCTCAGGCAGCGGCGCGAGCGTGCCAGCTCCAATCAGGCTGTAAGGAGAAGGAAGACGTGTACTGCACATCATGTAATCGCGAATATCCTGCCGATGCCCGCCGCTGCGGCTACTGCGGAAACGCGCTGGTCGAACAAGGTCTGATGCGCTACCCCATCGGAGCCCGTCCGCCCGCGCTCCCCGGTCCCCCGCCTGTCGTCTCGGGCGCTCCGCCTGCTTCCCGTAACCCCGTGACAGCCGCGCTGCTCTCCTTCATACCCATGGCCATCGGGCAGTTCTACAACGGCGACATCAAAAAAGGGCTGATCATGTGGGGCGCGTATTTCGTGGCTGGCCTTACATCGGAAATTGGCATCGGCGTCATCCTGTTTTTCGGCGTCTGGATCTGGTCCATGGTCGATGCCTACAGTGTCGCAGCCGGCACCGGCAAGCGCTGGTAGGAGAGAGCTCTGAGTATGGCGCCAAGAAAACTTGCCGGCCTGCGTCCCCAGGCCTATGAACATCCCCTTGACACCAGGGCTCTCGACGCGCTCACCCGGACCGCCGGCCTCGACACCCTGGTCACGAAGCTCAACGCCTGGGGAGCCGATCGCATCGTGCGCATGCAGCTCACCGGCAGCTATTTCCGCGTCACGCCTGACAGCTTTCCCGAGGTCTACAGCCTCTTTCTCATGGCTCGCGACCGCCTCGATCTGCCCATCGTGCCCGAGCTCTATATCGTCGGCAGCCGCGAAATCAACGCCTTCACTTCCTGCGTCGAACGGCCGCTGATCGCATTGACCTCGGGAGCCATCGACCTGCTCACCGCCGACGAGCTGATCTTCGTGATCGCGCATGAAATGGGCCACATCAAGAGCGGACACGTCCTCTATTACCAGATCGCCGACGTCATCCTGCCCGTGGCCGGAGAACTGGTGGACTCAATCCCGTTCATGGGGCTTTTGGTGCGTACCGGCCTCGGCGGCGCCCTGCTTCACTGGAAGAGAATGTCGGAGTACACCGCCGACCGCGCCGGTCTGCTCGCCTGCCAGAATATGCACACCGCCCTGCGCACCATGACCAAACTGGCCGGGCTGCCGCGAAAATACTTCGACTCGCACAATACCGAGGACTTCATCCAGCAGGCCCGCGACTTTCGCGCCCTGGAAGCTGAGCCCGGCTCGATGGTCGCGAAATTCCTCGCCACCGTAGGAGCCACCCATCCCTGGACGGTCGAGCGGGCGCAGCAGCTGCTCGAGTGGTTTGATCGCGGCGAATACCAGGCTACGCTGGACGATCCGCGGCGGCAGCCTCAACTAGGTCCACCCCCCGTAAGCTCCTGCAGAGCATGCGGCAAGCCGCTTCGTCCGGGAGAGAGGTTCTGCATCTATTGCGGGCGGCCGATTGCCTGACCGTTCCGAAAACTCTGGCCGCTTAACCAGCCTTTAATCCTGTAAACTCCCATCGATAACCGGTCCATGCCAGCCTCCCCTCCGTCCGACAAGATCACGCTCCCTCTCAACGTTCTGTGTCTCATCGCCGGACCGCCCGGTCCCTCCGACTTCGACATAGATCACAGCTGGAAGGTGTTCGACGCCACGCTCGACCCGTTTCGGCGGACAAATTCCATCCGCTTCAAGCGCCTGCAGGATCCGACGGAACTCGCGCTGAGGGCAAGGCTCGCGGAAGACTGGAATGTCCTGCACCTCATCGTCCACGGCGAGGAGCGCAGCGCCGGATACAGCACGGTCACGCTCAGGTCTTTCGACGGGAGGCCGCGAAATCTCACCGCCCAGGCCCTCGCCGCCCTGATAGAGCTCTGCCCGACCCTGCGGCTGATCGTGATTCAGGCCTGCGACAAGGACACGCCTTGCTTCGATCTTCTGGCCGACGAACTGATCCATCACAATCGCCTCGCCGTGGCCACCACTCCCCGGCTGCACACCAAATCGCAGCAACTCTTTCTCGCCGGCCTCTATTCCGGCCTGCTCGACGGCTTTTCCGCCGATCAGCTTTCTCGCGATCTGGCGTCCGCCGTGCCCGGCACCCGCATTCTCGGCCGCGATCCGGGGCAGCCCGTCTTCCGGCTTGCTGTCAAGCCGGCACCAAGCCAGGTGAGGCCCGCGCCCGCTCCGCCGCTAGCTTCGTCCGGCCCCTTCCCCGTAATCCGCCCATCTGCCCCGGCAGCCTCGTCCGGCTCATTCCCCGTGATTCGCCAGCCTGCTCCATTGCCGCCGCGTCCACCGGCGGGTGAGCCCGTGATCAGCTGCCGGGCACCCACGAGTTCGACGTTTTCCTCTGCTACAACCATGCGGACAGGTCGGCCGTGGAACGCATTGCGCGGCAGCTGAAAGATGCGGGGATCCGCCCCTGGCTCGATGTGTGGGAGCTTAAGCCCGGGCAGAGATGGCAGGTGCAACTCGAAGAGCAGATCGAGCGGATCAGGACAGCCGCCGTCTTTATCGGCTCGTCGGGCATCGGGGAATTTCAGAAGGGCGAAATGTTCGCCTTCCTCGCCGCATTCACCTCGCGCGAATCGGCGGTTATTCCTGTCTTTTTGCGGGACGCACCGCAGCAGGTCAAGCTCCCTCTCTTCTTAAAGCAGATGCACTGGGTGGATTTCCGCGAAAACGACCCCGATCCATGGGACGGGCTCATCTGGGGCATCACGGGAAAGAAACCAAGAGAAGATTAATTCCAGTCGGCTTCGGGGTCGGTCGGGATCGATTAAACCTCTTAATCCATGAGCGCTCGCCTTCGCTCTAAGCGGTGCTTTGGACGGAGGGCGTTTGTATCAGCATCTAGCTCTTCTGGCGGCGGGCGGGGTGGTTGGGGTCGGTGAATTCGAGCAGTTCTATGGGCGCGCCGTTTTCGACTATGAACGCGACGCGGACGCCGTCGGACGGGCTGTTGGGAGGAATCAGGATTTCGCGGCCAGCAAGCTCGGAGGCGAGATCAGCCACTTCAAACGCAACGTGCGGAACTTGCCGGACGAGATCAGGGACCGCCGCGTCCGCTTCGAAACGCATCCACTCAACGCCGAATTCGCTTTTCTCGTGGCTGACGACAAAGACTTTCAGGTGTTTCAAGTGGGTCTCGCCAGGCTTTGCTTCGGTAGTGGGAATTCCGATGTGATGGTACCGGCGCATTGTTTTTTGCTCCCGGTGGAATTGCCACAAATTCTACTTGAAGATCCCCGCCCGAAGGGTGGAACACTCACTGACGGAGAGTGCCCTCTTTTCATTTCAGGCTGAACCAACTCATAATCCATAATCGCTATTTCCCTGATCCCAAATCCTTGTTTCCTGCTTTCCGTGGCCGGGAATTTCTCCAATTCTTCTAAAATAGAAATAGAGATCAAAAAAGCTCGGCCTGCCAAAGCGCAGATCGAGCTTTTTCATTTGTGGGGAGAAGAGCGCCTTTGGAATCAACGATTCGCTCATAAGTACTTTGTTTTCAAGGACACTCTTTAAGTCCATGGTTTTCTATCAGATGCTAATAAAAGCTTTAGAATCAATTAGTACGTGAAGGAGCCCTTTTCTAACCCTTTCAGAATCAATTAGTCCCAGGCTTTGAGGCAGATGAGGGGGGAGGGGGTGCTCCGCTGGCCAGCAGGCGAACATTAGAATGGCTTGAGGCTCACCCTGATTTCACGAACGGGATAGGCTGAGGAGTACGCAAAATGGCCAGACATGATCTCTCCGAGCGCGCGAATCGGTTCTGGCTGCGCGTGACCGAGGGCATGGAGCTTAGCCAGCTATGGGCGCAGTTCCGGACCGAGGCCCAGTCGAGCTACCGCCTGTATTCGAAAGAAGTCGACTCCACGCGGGTCGCGGGCGTGCCCCATGGCAAGCACTTCTTCGGTGTGGCCAGCCAGTTCTTCTGGGCGATTGTGGAGAAGCTCACGCCGGCCCGCAGGGTATTGCTGCTCGCCGCCCTGGTGCTGATTATCGTTCCGGGGGGTGAGTGGACCTGGCAGGCAGGTAACGGGACCATAAAGGCATTCGCTCTCGATTTCCACTTCTACGGCGGGCTGCTGATGTTCGCCCTGCTGATTCTGGAAGTGGCCGATCGCGTGGTGATGAAGCGCGACCTTCAGATCGCGAAGGAGATTCAGTCGTGGCTGCTCCCGGCGAATCCTCCGCAGGTGCCGGGCCTGGAGATTGCATTCACGACGCGCCCGGCGAACACCGTCGCAGGAGATTACTACGACGTCTTCGCCCGCCCAGGTGAAGACTCGCCGAGCACCTTTCTGATTGCGATCGCCGACGTTGCCGGCAAGAGCATTCCGGCTGCAATGCTGATGGCGACATTCCAGGCGAGCCTGAAGACGCTGAGCAGCACGCCCGGCAAGCTTACCGAGCTGGTGAGCCGGATGAATCGCTACGCCTGCAGCAACAGCCAGAATGGCCGCCGCTTCACCACCGCATTTATTGCCGAGTTCGACCCGGCATCGCGGCGACTGACGTATATCAACGCCGGACACAACGATCCCATATTGCGCCGCCAGTCGGGCGTCATCGAACGGCTGGCAGTCGGCGGATTGCCGCTCGGCATCATGGAAGAAGCCCTCTACCAGTCGGGGGAAGTGACGCTTCAGCCTGGCGACTGGCTGGCGGCCTTCACCGACGGGGTGATCGAAGCCGAGAATGGCTTTCAGCAGGAGTATGGGGAACAGCGCTTCCTTACGATGCTGCACTCGGGCGTGATGCTGACGCCGACCATGCTCCTGAACACTATCATGGTTGACCTCGACCGCTTCGTCGGAGATGCTCCTCAACACGACGACATTACCTGCATGCTGTTGCGCGCGACGTAGCTCCGTCCTCAGCGCTGACGGGCGAGCACCAGCGTGATGTCGTCGGGCTGCTCCTGGCCGCCGATCCAGGTGCGCAGCGACTGCATCACTTGTTCGGAGATGGCGTCGAGGGGCAGGTGCCGGTGGCGGCGCACGACTTCAACCATGCGCTCCTCGCCGAATTCGCCGAATTCGTTTTCGGGCTCGGTGACGCCGTCGCTGTAGGCGATGAGGATGTCGCCCGGATATAGCCGCTCGGTTCCCTGCTCATAGCTCATGTTGTCGATGAGGCCGACGACGGTGCCTCCGCAGTCGAGGCGGGTGATGGTGTCGTCGGCGCGCAGCAGCAGGGGCGGCAGGTGGCCGCCGGTCGAGTAGACAAGCTCGCTGCGCACGCTGTCGTAGTGAGCCAGAAAGAGTGTCGCGTATTTTTCCGGCTGGGTGCTGCGGAAGAGATGGCGGTTGAGCAGGGCGAGGATCTTGCCCGGCTCCTCGAAGAGCTCGCCGCATTCCAGCTCCGCTTCGCCTGCGCGAGGATCGAGGGAACTGGCAATGGCAAGGTTGCCGGCATTGATCAGTTCCAGGCCGGCGAAGCGATAGGCGCGAACCGCGGAATGCAGAGTCGCCATGAGGAGCGCGGCGGAAATGCCCTTGCCGCTGATATCTCCCAGCGCGAGACCCAGGCCGGTCGTGCCGAAGACCAGGAAATCGTAGTAATCGCCGCTGACGGTGCGCGCGGGGTAGCAGGCTCCGTGCAGCTCCAGCATGGGCAGGGAGATGTTAGCCAGGGGAAAGAGATTGGCTTGGACTTCCTGCGCGATTTCGAGCTCGTTCTGCAGGCGCTCCTTCTCGCGCTGCGCTTCAAGCAGCCGCTCGAGTGACGCGGCCATGCTGTTGAAGGAGCGGCCGAGAGCGGCCAGCTGATCGTGGCGCGTGACGTGGATGCGATGCGTGAGGTCGCCCTTGTCAATGGCCGATGTGGCCTCATAGAGGTCGCGGATGGATTTGGTGATGGTGCGGTTGAGGCGCACAGCCATGATGAAGGCCACTAATTCGAGGATTCCGAAGAGAATGGCGATGGCGATGAGCATGTCCTGGATCACGGCGGCGATCTTCAGTGAGGTGATGAAAAGGCGCTGGTAGAGCAGAGATGGCCGCGAGGTGACGTGAGTAAAGGTGGTGTGCGGCTTTCCTGTGATCCAGTCGGTAGTCTCAAGAGGTGCGTAGAAGGTGATGGTGACGTCGTAGAAATGCTGGGCTGGAGGGAGCGTGCCACCGCGTACCGACCGCCTGCGCGCCTCTTCGGCAGCGACGCTGTGGCCGTTGATCTTTACGTTGGAGGCTTGGGGATTAACGAAGGTCACATGCGTATTTCCGCCTCCGTTTTGCGAGCTATCAGCGTCCTCCTCGATATCGACGTCGGGGACGATGGTGACAGTGCCCAGGCCGCGCGCGATCTGGCCGACATTGGCGGTTCCGAGGGGCAGGCTGGTGATAGTGGTGATGTTGTGTCCGTCGCGGTTGTGAGAGTCGATCGCGCGAAGATAGAGCTCTCCGTTGTCGATCACCACACCACTGAAGTGCGGTGACGCCCAGGTTGGAGGATGGGTGATGGTCGTGGAGTTCAGCGAGTCGGGCGACAGGGAGACGGGCTTTCCATCGGCAAAGGCCGCAACCTGCATGGCGACGTGGTCGTGGTCCGTAGACGCATCCGCAGCTTCGGGCAGAGTTACGCTTCGCAACTTCGGGTCCATGGCAAGAGCGTGCGCGATGTGGAGGTCGAAGGCCCGGTTGGTCGACGCGATGTGAGCCAGCTCGGCGTTGATTTCGGCGCTGGCTGCGAAGATGGCGAACTGTCCGGAAAAGACGTAGAGAAGGATCAGCGCCAGAGAGACAAAGAGCACCACAGGCGTGAGCGCCATGAGGACATAGGTGACAATGAGACGATTGCTCACCTTCCAGAGGAGACGGCCGAAGATCCATCGCCAGAGGAGCGGGATGCAGAACAGGACGAGCACGAAAAGGGTGAGGCTGCTCAAAGCCTGGAAGAAGGTACCGGCCCGGCCAGGAAGAATCCGTCCCAGCGCCAGGGCTATATAAACGATGAGGAGCCAGAAAGCGAGACGGTGGATCTTGCTCCGGGGTGGGTCGCGGCGGATGCGCCGGAAGACCTTGATCTCGAAATTGCGCAAAAGTCCCATCTATCGCTTGAGTTTAGCTGAAGCGAGGAGAGAGCGCAGAGCTCGGAGCATGGCCAGATGAGCGATCAGGAATTAGCCATTAGCCATTAAGGGTCATCACAGCTTCAATCAGCTCGCTGACTCCGGTTCGGCAAGCGTACAGGCCACGCAAAGGCTGACGGCGAACCGGGTTCACCTGACCCCGTCCACTAATCCCTGTTCCCTGTCCCCTGCTTTTCTCTCTGCTCTTCGATATCGGCCTCGCGAGCGAGGCGCAAGGTGTGGCGGGTGGCGGACATCTGTGCTCCGGCCAGCATGATCAGTCCGGTGAGGAAGGCCCAGATCATGAGACTGACGGAGACGGAGAATGGTCCGTAAGCCGACTCGAGATCGAGCCAGGGCAGGACGAAGATGTATATCCGCTTGGCCAGCTCCCAGAGCAGTCCGGTGACAACAGCCGTGGGGAGCACAGCCGCAACAGGCAGCTTGCGGTTGGGCAGAATCCAATAGATGAGAAAGAAAATGCCGATGCTAAAAATGGCTGCCGAGAGCTGCAGAATGGCATGAGCAAGGAAGCCGAAGATGAAGTTCTGGGTCTTGCCTATGAAAAGAAAGGCGAGGAAGCGGTTTTGTGCCGCGGTGAAGGCAATCGAAAAGAGCGCCAACAGCGCCACAGAGAAGGCGAGGCCGAGCGAGATGACCGCATTCATGAGGTAGGAGCGGTTTTTGGTGACTCCCCAGACGCGGTTGAGGGCAACTTCGAGGGGCAGGAAGACTCCGCTGGTGGAGATGAGCAGCGTGATGACGGAGATAACCTGCACCTTGCCGCGGGCGTGAGCGAGCAGGCCCATGTTCTTGACGACGAAGTCCTGATGCGCAGGCAGGAAGTAGCGGAGCATGTCGCCGAGGACGGCTTCCATCGCGGGCGAGTGGAAGACGTGCCGCTCGATGGTCCACGTCATGACGATGAAGGGGAAGAGCGAGAGGATGGCGTTCGCGGCCACGCTGAAGGCATACATGTGGACCTCGCTCTGCGCGAGATAACGAGCGAGCGAGACGATCTGCGGACCACCATCCGGCGTTGGGGGGCAGCCGCGCGGGCGGATCGGCGATGGCGTCAGGCGTAGCAGCAGGCTTGATGGTGATCATGGAGGGCCTGATTTGATGCTAAGCCATGCCCGCTGACGCTGCCGTTTCAGCTTGAGGTTGTTCTTGCTGTTCACGGGACCGATACTGTGAATTCGCCGGGGCTGACGACCGAAATCATGCCTGCCCACATGCACATCAGTGTGGACGTGCTGTCGAGGGTAGGCATACCGGCCAGCATTACGGTCGGAGCGCCCGGGGTCCAGGGAGCCACAGTTACGGGCATGCAGGGCATGGGAGTCAGGACTCCGAAAGCAGCGGCAGTGGCGGCGGCTACAGCAGGGTTCGCCGGCGACATGCACATTCCGAACGGCATGATATTCACCATCGGCGCATAATCCATGATGTTCGCATCGGGCTGCTCACTGGTCGTCACCCGGTTCACGGGAAGAACCACCAGGCTGCTCGGCGCTACCCCCATCGTGCACATGAGCGTTGCTCCATTACATACTTGTTGTGGCATGTGTTTACCTCCGTTAACTGTGCCTCGCGACATTGATAACAACTTTGAACTTCATCTACCTTTTCTCAGCTATCGATCGCACAAGCGTCAGAATATCGCTCATAATACTTCTCCACCACCAAATGTATGCTTCCTGCGTGACCGTCACCTTATTAGTGACTAGGTTCTTAGCATCCAACCCAGGACAATATCTAAATTCTATGTCTGCTTTGACCACATCAGAGGTCACGGTAAAGCAGAGTAGGCCATCATTGAGGCAGATACCATGCTGATAAGGCTCTTTAGCTTTGACAAGCCTCTCCAACTCAAGATACTCCTCGATTAAATTTCTAATATCGTCCTCAACGAACAGAAGCACCCCGTTGCTAAACCGATCTATAAATGCGCCGCGCAAAATTGCCGTTTGATAGCCAATATTTGAGATCTTGTTCATGATCTCCCGCGACGTCAAAGCATCCAGGCTTTGAGCTGTTCGGGGCGTAACACTAGCGGTTAACTCAAAACTATCAGGGTCCATAAAACCTTACCTCTAGCGCATTAAGGTTTTGAAGCAGAAGTCATCGGAGCAGGCTGATTGTAGGCCGGATGCTCCGGGCCAATAGGAAAGCAATGAATTTTGTCCCCTTGGCGCACGACCAGAGCTCTGTCGGCCGGCTCCTCATGGTATAACTCGCTTTTCGGAGTGGATGTCGGAGGGTATTCACCAACTGGTCTCACAACCTCTCCGGTCCCCTCGGGGATAGGAACGGAGTAAGCCTTTCCTTTTATCATGTTGGGGACGTCCAAGCCTGAAACTGAACTCTCTGCTCCTTCTCTCGAGAGCCATCGTCCTTGTGGCGTTGGTTTCCCTGTGGCTGGATCTATCTTCCACATTCTCGCAACAACGTCTTTCATAGGACGCTCTGGGCCATGAGGGCCGTCTGTTATGTCCTCCAGTAGTATAGAGACGCTTTGAGCGGGATTTACATCAGGCTTCTTCGCTGGGTCCTCAGCAGCCTTGGCGTCCGCGAGTTGTTGTTCAACCTGCTTGAACGCCGCCTCCTGTGCCTTCACATCTGTGAGACGTGAGGCGTCATCGAGCTTGGCTGCCAGGTCAGGATTCTCAGTGAGTTGCTTGCTATATTTATTCCGAATATCCTCGCAAGGCGACGCACACACCTCGCATTCTCCATCTTCCGTGATCTTTATGGTGCGCTGCTCGTCGGCGCTCGGCGCCTCATCGACGATCTTTAAGCCGGTGGCCGGATCTTCGTGCGGTGTTGGTTCCGGTGGAGTGCCAGGTGGAACCTCTTTACCCGACGGCGGTTTCTCCGCAGAGGGCGCCTCGCCCGGCTTGAGCTCGACTTCCCCAGTCGGACCTTTAGCGGGCTCCGGCTCGCCCTTTCCCTTGTCGAAGAGCAGCGCCATAAGAATACCGATACCCAGAATGGCCAGTGCCCCGGCCAGCGCCCCGCCTGCCTTCTCGAGCTGCGCGTGGCTCTTTGCGTTTACTGTTCCATTAATGAAATCCAATAGGAGGCTGACACCCTGGAAAACGGCCGAACCGATCAGGTAAGCTTCGATTCCAATGACCGCCAAGTCGACGAGCCATCCACCGGGAGTAGCCTGCAGTGCCAGAAGCGCCAGGAACAGCGCGACCGACTCGGGTTCAAGAAGCCCCTTGAGTTGCTCCTCAAACTTTCCCCCAAGCTTCGTTATGGCTTTGCTGACGGATTCGTGGAATTTCTGGGCGTTATCCCAATGAGCCACTTCGTCCTGTGCTTCTTCGGCCGGGGTCGCGGACTCCGTCAGCAGCGCAACCTGGGCCTTCGGTCCTACGCGCGGATTGTCAAGCGCGCCTTTATGTATAAGGGCGATTTGGTCCGATGTGCAGGGGACTTTGTCCGGGCTGCAACGCGAAAGCAGCGTACGAATGTCTGTTTCGTTAAATCCGTTCAGAGTTTCAGCAGCTTGCGGCCAGTTACCCTCAGCAACCCAGCCCCAGAAGGACTGGACCATCTGTGGCGGCCCAGGTTCAGGCGGAGAAGCTGGCGTAGTCGTGCTGGCAGGGGTGCTAGAAGCGGGTGCTGGCGTCGAGGCCGGTGCAGTGCCGGGCGCCGTCATTTGGGCGACCTGCGAGTCCTTTCCGACACGGGGATTGTCAATCGCGCCCTTATATAACGCCGCCACTTGGTCCGCATTCAGTTGTGCGAGCCGAGTTTGAATGTCCTCTCGGTTAAAACCATTCAGCTTTTCCGCAGCAGTCTGCCAGTCGGGCTTCTGCACGGCCGCGTTGTATTCCTGGTCCAGACTTGTGGCATTGGAGGCACTTGTTGAGGGTTTGTCTGCCGGGGCAGGTGGAGGGCCTTGACTTGGCGCCGGGGGCCCTGTCTGATCCTCAGGAGCCGGCGTAGACGACTGTTGGCTGAGCTCGTAGTGTCCCTTAGCATAACCTTCGCCATAGTCCGTTAGCGCGTCGCCATCGCGAGGCCCCGCGTTCGACTCGCCACCGCTCAAGCCATCCTGATAACCCTGCTTGTAATCGTCAGAATCAACGTCCCGCTGAATCAAAGCTCGGCTAGCCTGACTCCGGATCTCTGAGCTCAGTCTGTGAGCAGAATCGACCGGAGGCACGGCGCTTTGCATCCCGCCCGTCTGCTGGATCGTGTGCGTCAGCTCATGTGCCAGCAGTCGATTGCCATCGTTTGTGCCGGGAGAATATTGCCCTGCGCCGAAGACGATGTGATTGCCTACGGTATAGGCAAGCGCGCTTACGGCTGAGGCCGACTCGGCTGCCCGCGAATCGTCGTGGACTCGAACGCCGCTGAAATCTTGGCCGAAACCCGGTTCCAGCGTTCTGCGGGCGGACTCCGCGAGCGGTTGGCCTGGGGTTGCGAGCACGTCCTCGACGATTGGAGGCGCCTCCATACCAGTGTCGGCGCGGGATGAAGTGCGCTGCGCTCCGCCTTCGGCGTTCGGCTTTGCAGGCGCGCCAGCATCCGGAGCTTTCTGACATTCGGAACAGTCGACGGTCCGCACGAAGGGGTCAATGGCCCCGCTCAACGCGCGGGCGGCAGCCTTGCGGGCCTGGTTCTCGGATTCCTGAATCGCTTTTACCTTGCTAAGAACCTCGGCCTGTCCGCAACCTGTAACGTCAACCGGGTTCCGCGTCTGGCCGTCGTAGGTCTTGAACCTCGTTTGATGGTCCTGTTCGTGCGGCAGTAAGACAGTTTGAAGAAAGCTCTCGACCTTAGCCTTCTCGCAATCGTTGAGGCCGCCGGGTGCGGACGGCATGCCGATCGTCACGCTCGCCGAGTAGTTGGTGACCAGGGTGCCGGTGACGTGAAGACACTGAACTCCCTTCGGGCAGTTGCAGCCTTCGCCCTTGGCGACGACCTGATTCTCGACGTTAAATTGCCCACCATCGAAGGTTGCATCGGTCGTCCCGTGCAAATGCAAACCGGTGCATCCGCCCTCGACGTGGACATTTTCAGACTCTCCAGTACCCGAGATCGGCGCCATGCTGACGGACGCCGAGTCGTCTGGATTCTGATCCGCCGGTCCGGATGCCGGAGGCGTCGTTTGGCCCGCCTGCGCTGGAGCGTTGACATCAGGAGTTGAAGTGGGGGGACCAGAGGTATCAGAATCGCGCTGGACGGTTGTGCGTTCGACCTGCATCATCCGTGGCCCGACTGTGCTGCGCTGAAGAGCAAGCTTCTTCTTGCTGCATTCTTCGCACTCCTCTTTTGCGTCGCCTCCGCAGGCACATTTTCGACTGAGCTTCGGGGCTGCCGGTGTGGGACGTGTCTCCTGAAGAAGTCGCGCGAGGGCACGATTTCCCAGAGTTTGCTGAAGTGTGCGGATGGGAATTCGCCGCAAAATGTCTCGCTGCAGGGATTCTCGCTGGGCCACCTTTTTGGCCAATCCGCGATGCTGGTTATCGTCGTCATCGGTTCCGGATGAGCCGGCTGCGGTAAGTGAAGTCCGGGCCATCACCCGCTCAGCGACTGCATCGGCTTCTTTTTCATAGGCATCGTCGGGCGAGCCGACCGTGAGCTTCGGTTGCAGAATGCTCGCTGTCAGAATCCGGCGCGTAGCACGATTGCCCAGACTCCTCTGCATGGAGTGAAGAGGATGAACAGGCGGTGCGGGCTGAGCAGGGGCGAGAGTACGTGCGGCAGAGGGAGACTGTTCCGCGCTCAGAGACCGGGCGGATTCAATCGCATGAGGCTCGGGTTCAACAGCCGTCTTCACCGCATCCTGCCATCTGTACAACTTCTTAGCGACCACCAAAGCGCCGGCGCCTTGCCGACTTCGGTGGCATCGCTCAACCGATCGAAACTCAGCCGCGAACAGGTAACTTGTGGTGACTCCTTTTGGCCCGATAATTGATAACTGATCGAACTTCTTAATCTTTGCCGAAATATTGATCGTTACCTTGATCCCGGCTAGTTCCATGAGCACGTGCAGCTCAACCCTCTTCCACGGTGATTGTGGGTTTGTCTGAGACGACGTACTTCACACCAATAGTCTCAGTGCTGGACGTGACCTTGTTGCCTGTTTCATGGCTCTCCGATTGCTGTGACGCAGTTATGCTTTGTACCTGAGTTTCAACACTCGTTGTTACCTGGGAGTTGATCTGGTTAGTAATCTGCGAAGAGAACTTTGAGATGGTGTCATTCACATCGACATCCGACCATTCTTTCTTGCCCGAGAGCAGGCCTTCAACATTCGCATCTAAGTGACCCTTGAGCTTGCCCGTCAAGCGTGGCTGTACCGAATATCTTGCTCACAGCCCAGGCCAGAGGCGGATCCTCGATTAGCGGCAGAGCCGCGAGTTTGCCGATATCGATGGTCAAGCCTTTGAATGACAAGCCCGCGGCAGCGCCACCGTCCCACGATCCACCAAGGTGGCCGCTTACCTCTCCTGAGCTTGTGCTTTCTTTCTTCTTTATATTTGTTACCGCACCTGCGAACGCCGACTTGAACTGGGTTGTGAGCTCGGTCGTCAGCTTGGTTGTCGTTGAATCCGCGTGATATTCCTGCTTTCCTGTATTGACCGCATCCTTTTTTGAAGCCTCGACTGCCGCGTTGCCCTTTAGCTTCTGGGCCTCGGTCGGGACAGCGATGGTCACAATGCGGACACCATCGGCGGCAAATGGGGTATAGGAGATTGCGTCTGTGGTCTTGGGGTGGCCGTCGGCGGGATCCATTAACTGCTTGACCACGACCTTCGCATCATAGGTATAGCCCGTCGGAGCCTGGCCAAGAGCAGTTTTAGCCGTTTGCTGGAGATCGACTGCGATAGCGGCGAGGTCTCCCATAGTCTCCAGGTCATCCTTTAACTTGTCGCTGACGGCAGCGGTCACCTGCTTTTTCTGGGCGGAAACCTGAAGTTCAGTTGGCTTGTCCTTTTTCTTGGCGTCTGCCGAGGCCGTAACAGTGATGGTGGCTGTTGCAGAAGGCGGCTTGCCGTAGGCGATGCCGGAGGAAACCTTCCCAGCCTTATCCTTGGGATGAGTCATGCTGCCCACTTCGACGGCAGCTCCGCTACTCGCGGCGTTCACCCAGGGGAACGATTTAGGCGGTATGGCTTTGCCGGCCGAGTCAACTCCCGCTGGAGAAACATTCATCGTGCCCGAGGCGGCGTCTTTGCCAGTGCGCGCATTGGACGTGCCGGTAACGGCGGCGCCTGTCTGCTTCCTGTCCCAGTTGACTTTCCATGTCGCGTTAACCTGGTCGTCTGCGGTTGTACTGGCGGGCGTAGCAGGCGTGGCCGGCGTCGTGGGTGTGGTGGGTGTGGTCGTCTGAGCCGGAGCCGGAACCGTGCCAGAGGTTGGGGCCGGAGCAGGCGCAGGTTGCGGCTGCGGATCGGTAGTTTGTGGGGTAGGCGGAGCGGCATCGCGATGAATCGCGCCCGGCGCATCACTGACATTTGATGCACTACCCGCGACGATCGCGTCGGCGGCTCGGTCGGCTTCTACTTCAGCCTGGTCGCCTGGCGTCGAGACCTCGAGTTTCTCGCGCTGCGCTGGTGCACCGCCCCGTTGTTGTAAAGTGTGCGCAACCTCGTGAGCGAGGAGATGGACACCACCCGGATCGCCGGGAGCGAACTCGCCGGCCCCGAAATGGATGTCCTGTCCAACGGTGTAAGCCCTGGCGCCGACCGCCCTTGCGGCCTCGGCAGATTCGCTTCCGGTGTGAACGCGGACCGCTGAAAGATCGTTGCCGGTAGCATCTTCAAAACGACTGCGAACGATCCCGGGCAATGGCTCACCTGCCGACGCGGCAGCGCGTTCAACGACAACCTCGGCACCCTCGGCGACGCCGTTGGCGTTGCGCGGGCCAAGCTTTTCGGTTCGCCTTGCAAGCAGGCGTTGTACAGCCTGATTCCCCGTCAATCGCTGAAGTCTGAGGAGGTCCGCTGGTCTAACGGGCTGCGAATTTACGATGCGCTGTGCCGTGATCCTGGGATCTGCCTGCGGCACGACCATCGCAGACCATTCATTCGAACCTGACCTCTTATCCCGCGAAGCGTGAATCTTGTTCTGCTCTTCACGATTAGCACTCTTCTGTCCTTCCAGACTCTCTGTGCCCACAATTTCCTACCTCTCCGGCACGATTCAGTCGAAATCTTCACGCCGTCGGCTCACCACATTCGTTGAGACCACTCATGTCTTTGCAGGCCTTTCTATCTGCCATCTTAGCGCCCGCATAGGTTTCCTTAATAACGAAGTTAAACGCCACCTACTCAAATCTAGCTGCCACGAGGTAGATGGTACTTACTCCTTCAGCCCACACAGACAGGGCTAATGCATGAGACTCGTCAAGGTTATGTTCCAGAGGGAAGTCCTTGTGGAAGGTCGGTCCGTGGATCGCCTCCTTCTCGAGCAACGGAGTTCTCTCGCCCTCGTTCTTTGCCAAATTCCAACCTACCCGGTAGAGGTGCACCATCACCCTTGCGCTGGTGGTACCCGCGATCCTGAAACCGACGATCTTGTTTGCGGAAGGCGGCACGGGAATCTGTATCGATCCTCGGGCTCCTCTTTCATCGCAATATGCGGTGGCTTCGTCGACGACAAATTCATATTCGTCCACCTGGTCGGGGTCCGAGGGTCGTGCCAGCCTCCGGTCAATCCTGATCGGGTTCAATCTCGTGGGCTTGAAAGGCAGTCTCATCCATCCGGCAGCCGGGTTCGAGACACCGCAATGTTTCCGGATCGAAGCATCCATCTCCACATGGCTGACATGCCCGGCATCATTGATGTGAACTTTGGCCAGCGTAACCACCGACCCATCTCTGGGTGGTTCATGCCTTTTTTCGCGGATCTCGGGGGTTTCGGTAACGCGAGTGTAGCCTTCGACTCCTCCCGCCGAGTGGAGGTCGGCTTCATCCCACGTCTCTGCATAAGCGACGACTATATATGTGTGTGAGTTACGCTCGAAAGAGCCAAGGTCGCGGTGAACGGGCTCAGTCAGCACCAGTTCACGGCCCTCATTGGTGATGGCCATTCCCGGCGTAATCGTGATCTCCCGCTCGCCCTTCTTCTTTACCTCGAGACCCGCCACCACGCCCCAGCCATGGAGCATGCTGTTGTGAAGACGGCGCATCTGGATGTGATAGCCCTGTTCGTCTTTGAAATCCTGCTCGCGCAGAAACTGGTAAGGAAAGTAGTGAGGCCTTTTAATAGACAAGATAATCTCCTTTTCGCGTTCACTACGCCGTCGCGGTCCCCAAGACAGCGTCGACACCTACCGTCGAATGAACCCCTAACTGCAGGCCCGGCGAGACGATTTCTATCTCATAGTAAGTGTGCGCCGGCTTTGCTAACTCGATCACGTCATTCGCGATTTGACGCTGAGCTTCTAATTCACTTTCGTTCATGCCGGGAGCGACCATCATGACCCGAAAGAAGAAGGGCGGGCCACCGTCGATGTAAGTATCGCTTCCTATTGTGGAATGCTTTCCTATCTGCAAGGCTGGCACGTCTATGTCACTTACCGCGACAGAGACGTCCAGGTATAACATGAGCAGTTCCTCGAGATATTTCCTCGTGCCGCGAATGCGATACAAAGGAATGATGTTCGCCAGCAGGCGCCGCTTGCGAGCCAGGCTCAGGTCGGAACGGAGGCTCAGAGCCGCCCATCCGGCAAGCCAGGGGAGGAACTCCTCGGGTGTTTCTCGAGGATCGAAGATTCTGTGCAGTCCCGCAATCTTTGCTCCCAGGCCCTCGATTCTCGCGTCACCGATCTTCGCGTTACCGATCTTCGCGTTCTTAGCCTCTGCGTCACCGGCCTTCGCGTCATGGGGCTTTGCATCCCCGGCCCTCGCATCAATGGCCTTCGCAGCCCCGGCAACTTCCGACTCAAGGCCCAGCAGGACTTGCTCAAAGGCCAGAAGAAATTGCCCCAGAAAGGTTGTTGGACGGGAAGGATCGGCCTCCTGATAGATCGCAGGAAGATATTCGATGAGGTGCGGTTTCGACGTTTTAGAAGCGACTGTCATGGGTTCTTTCTATAACCTGCAAACTATCTGAGTCTCCGAACAACTACGCTGAAGTTACCGTAATATCGTTTCGATCGATCCAGGCGCTGACTAGCTCGTCGGGGAGCAGATGAATGGCTTCCAACTCATTCTGCTTGTTTCGCCTGATTCGGCTTATCTCTGACGGCGCAACGATCAGCTCTTCCCATTCCTCTCCGGTCTTGGGATCCGTGCTTCTGGTCACGTAATCCACTCCCGGCACATTGTCCAGGAGCTGATAAATCTCCGACACAAAGACGCTTCTGCCAAATGGCCAGCCTTTCCCATCGGCGCCGCCATCGAGTGGATCAAAGAAAGTTTCGAGTCGGCGGACTGCCTCGTCCCGGAGCGATATGGGATCGGCTCCGTGCCGGGCCACCAATGTAATAACAACGCTCAGCGTCACGAATCTGGGCCGAACGACGTGAATCCTGGTTGTGAGCAGGCGCGCCGGCTCCAAGGCGTGCTTGACGCGCCGCAGCAGGTCTGTGCTTGGATGAGCGCGCCGATCTGGCACGATGACTACGCTCACATGGCCCGGCGCTTCCGCGATCTGAGCCTCACGGCTCGGGATCGCCAGATTGCGCTGGAATATGCATTTTACTCTGACGATCTTCTCCTCACTGAACGAGTCCGGGGCTTCATTGACCGCGAGCGCAAGCCTTTCGAAGTCTTCGGCCGTGACCGCGCGATGCGGCGTGCGCAGGCCAACCACGGTAATGCGCCTCTCCTCTAATAACGGCCTGGTGGGACTCCAGTGAGGACCGTTAATGAATCGCAGGAAAGCAAGCATATTGTTATTGCTGATTCGGTTGAGCTCAAATATCAGGCTTTCTGTGACGTAGGCAAAGAGCTCGATGAGAGTAATGCCGGGATCGGACGGATTGTGATCGGTCCATGCTTTCGACCGGGAGGGGATCAGGGAGCGTCCCTCGGCGTTCAAATCTTCCCAGGTCAGATCATCGAGATTCACCAACGGTAACGGCACGGTTAGTCCTCTAGTGTTGTCGTAACTTTGTGATTGCCGCTGCAAATGAGAAAGCGCCCGGTCTTATCGCTTCCGAGCCGGTCGGGAACGAGACTTACATGCAGCTCCCGAATGTGACTTACGCCCGGAATGCTCTCGAGCAATCCATAGAAGTCGGACCGTCTCGGCTCCCTGCCGAAATTCCAGCCCCTGCTGTCCCGCCCGCCGGTCACCGGGTGTAGATAGGCGGCGAGTGCGTTCTGTACTGCCAACTCTACTTCGCTGGCGGCATCCAAATCAGAAACTGTAATCTCGCACTCCACATCAACTCGCACATATTCAGGGACTACCAGAACCAAATTCGCAGTGAGCTGGCGAGTGGCGTTGAGGTAAGTCCGCACGCGATCAAATAAATCCTGAGTGGGCCTGGGCTTGGTGTCTGTCGAGCGCGGCACGATAATCAGACTGACCGTACCCGGCTTCTTACCCCTTGCATCCGGATCCTGTGCAAGGTCGACGAGAGGAACGCACTTCGCGCGTGCAACTTCTCGTGAGGCGAGCATGGCGAGATTCTCAAAGTCTTCCCGGGTCACGGCTCGTCCGCCGTGACGCAGTCCGAGCGGCCCGCGCACGAGGAGCGACGAATCCGGCTCAAGGTCGGTTCCTCCGCTGGACGCTTCGCAGTTCGATGCCTTCTCTACGTAGGGGATTGCGCTTTTCAGCTGCGCGACTGCGTTTGCGGGCTTGTTGCCGGTGGCTCCGCCTCCGGTACGGTAGCTCAGCCGGAGGTTGCCGGGAAGAGCTGGAGGGATCATGCCGTTTGTGCCGTTCCCAAAGGTCACTGCTCCGCTCATGCGGTCGAGCAGATAGTGCCGGTCGCGCGGCCCGGATGCATAGAAGTTCGGTACCTCAAGCCAACGAACCCAGAAGGTGTTGCCTTTCCCGCCCGGCTCCGGCGCCGGCGTTATCGCGTCCTCTCCCTGATCTGCCCGGATCTGGAGGCGTTCCTGCCATGCGGGCTGCGTGGGCTCACGGACTTCCAGGTCTTGTCCGGCCAGGACGGGGTGGCGCGTGGTCATGAACTGCTGTGCTGGCGTCCCGTTGCTGGCGCCAAGAATCTCATTCGCAATCGTGCTTCCCTGAACCGCGATCGTCGTATTGAGAAGCAATCGGGAAATCCTGGGCTGAGACGGCAGGCCGCCCCCCTGCATCCGCAACCAGTATTGATTCCGGCCAAAGTTCGTACCAAGAGCGAAGTCCGGCGGAGCAAGAAATCGAATGAGCCCGCTCCGGCGCATTCCCCTGGTATCGTCGAGCACGGTGCATTTCGTCCAGCCTGCTCCATTCCAGTAGCCCCAGTTCGCGGACGCGATGTCGGATGTCTGATCGGGACTCCCTCCAGGCGCTGACGGTTCTATTCCTGCATACAAGGTCATGGGGAGGTTAGGAAAAGCGGCACTGGTCGCGGGAAGAGACGGCAGACTGAACCCGAAGTACAAAGAGGGCTGAAGCTGATCGGGAGTGACGGGAATGAACGGCTTGAATGCTCCGGCCTGCGGGCTAACCTTCGTGTAGGAAAAGTCGTTGTAAGCAAGCAGGGCGCTGGGCTGCGATGCATTGTTGACGGTGTAGTCAATTTTGATTGAGCGGATGGAGGGTGGCGCGAAGGTCGCCGGGGTCAGGACGGGCGCACCTCCGGCGGTGGGTGGCGCATAGCGAGCTTCCTTTCCATAATCGCCGCCGATAATTCGCACTCTGATCCAGTAATTATTCTGGCCATTCAGGTTCCACTGCGCAGGAGGTCTGGGGAACCTGAAGGTTACATCTCCGGTTTGAGAAAACGCTTGCGTACCGTCAGAGAACGGCGCGCCGGCATCTTCAGGTCTGTCGATGATGATCCGCCCCAATCTTGCCGTGCCCAATTCCGTCCATGCCTTGCCATCCCAGAATTCCCAGGCAAGCTTCGTGCCTTGTGGCTTGACGGGAGGAAGCGCGGTATCCAGGCCGCTCGTTGACGGGTTGGTGATCGTGACATGCAAAGTGATGGCGGCATCAGGATTTGAGAATGCCTCGCGGCAGGCCAGATAAAGCGTGTCGCCAAACTTCGGCTTCTCGCCGAATGGGAAGAAATCTTTCGTGAAATCCAGTTTCAGGCTGTTGAATGACGCTTGCTCGATCGGCAATCCTGTTCGCTCCACCAGCGTTTCGATGGTGAGCGTTTTTATGCCCGGCAGTTGCTCTTCTCGAACCATCCCCGGCGAAGATCCAGGCAAGCCCTTTGCCTTGATTGGAGTCAGCAGGCGGCAGCGAAGCCAGTGACCGGGCAGGTCATCGAGAACAACATAGGGCACATCAGGAAGATTGAGGAAAACAACATCGCCGCTTTTCGTCAGGTTCGCGGTCTCATCCTGCGAAGGCCGCAGCACGATGGTCCTGACTGCCTCCTCGTCGGAGACCTGGACGCCGGCGGGAGTTCGCAGCATGGCCAACGAATTTCCTGCAACACACAACTCCCATTGCAACGTGCGCGGGTCGATTGGAGCCGGCAGATCCGTGTCGAGGGCGATCTTGAGGCGTATGACGCTGACCGGCGGCCACACAGGGTAAACAGGAAGCCGAATGTTGAGAATATGAGGAATAGCGGCAACGACTCCGGTTGAAGGCGCCGCGGCCGTGCCCGGCACAGCATCCGGAAGCGATGCAGCATTCGACAGCGGCAAAACCGGCGCAAGGCTGGCGCTGAAATCCCTGTATTCATCGCGAGCGCCGTCCTTGACGACAAGGGATTCCAATTTTGCCGAAACAACCACCATCTCCTTTTCCGTTTCGAAAATGACAGGGTCCTGCTCTCCGGGCCCCGGCGGGGCGGCGATCTGGGTGCCTGCGGGAACAACCGCATGGCCGGTGGCTCCGGCAGCCAGATAAAAGGTCACCGGGGCGCGCGCCGCCTGTAACGGGAGAGGCGAGACGCCCAGCAAATCAAGGAAGGCCAGAAAATTCTTTTCAGGCGTCTTGTTCAGCCGATCGACGATGAATTCGCCAAAACGCGCGAAGACGTAAATCAACGCGTCGGCGAGTTCTCCGCCGTTATGCGCGCGCGGCCAGTTGCTGACATAAACAGGCAGGAGGGCGCGTACATCCGAGGCAATTTCACGACTGGTGCGCCGATCGATTTTGGGAGCTGGAAGCATCGTTACGAACCCACGGTCAGGTAAAAGGGATAAACCAGGTTGAAGAAGTTGTTCGTCGAGCGAACGCGGTAATGAATGTTGATCAGCAGCATCTCTCCCCGTTCTCTCACTTCCGTGTCCACATCAAGCACGTCGATTCGCGGTTCCCAGCGGATCAACGCCAGGCGCACTTCCTTGGCCACCCGTCCAATCGTTACGGCGTCGTTCACCGAAAAAACCAGGCGGTGTATGCCACAGCCGAAATCCGGCCGCATCACCCGTTCGCCTGGAGAAGTGGCGATGATGATCCAGATCGCTTCCTGAATGCTCTTCTCTCCGGGGCTCATCTCAATGCCGTCCGGGTCGCTGAGAGCAATCGGGAAACTCCATCCTTTACCAAGAAAATCAGCCAGCATTGCGAGCCTCAGTTGATGCTTACCATCGCCCCTTTTATGGTCATCGGAGCTGTCGATTCCACGTCCATCGTTGCGGTGGCCTGAATTTTTATGTCGGCGTCACAGGTAATCTCCATGCCCGTGGTGGCCTGGAGCGTCATTTTGCCTGTGCACTTCAGGCTCATATCACCGGTGCAGGTCAGGCTCATGCTGTTGTCCGAACTTTTGATGGTCAGGCTGTTGCTTCCGGTCTTGTCGATAATCTCGATCTTCTCGTCGCCGTCCGTGTCGTCCAGCCGTATGAGATGGCCGCTTCGCGAATGAATGACACGGATATTGTTCTTACCGTCGCTGTTGTTGGCCGGAGGCGCGTCCTTGCCGTTCCATAATCCTCCGAGCACGTAGGGAAAGCGTACGTCGCCGTGCTCGAAGGCGATCAATACTTCGTCGTCGACCTCGGGCAGAAAATAGGAACCGCGCCCCGGCCCCGCCATGGGTGTAGCAATTCGTGCCCAGGTGCTCTCGTTGTCGTCCGAGAGCCAGGGAAATTTAACCTTCACGCGCGCCATATTGCTGGGATCCTGGTTATTCGTAACGATGCCCATGACGGCGCCGTAGAATTTGCCCTGCTGTTCCTGCGAGCCGCCACTGGGAGTTAAAACGTCAAATAGACTCGTGCTCATGAGATCGTATTCCTTGACACATTGAGTGAAGTTGAGTATCCGTCGGCTCCAATGGTGTGCGTTGCCTGGTCGATTCTGTACTCCCCGCTGAACCGCAGGCCCAGGCCTACGAGTTGCACCAATTGGCCGGCGCGAAGGTCCGGATTGCCGATCGTCTCGGCGGTTCCCTTTACGGTTTGCATGGCTTTGCTGTTAAGAGACGCCTTGGTGCTTTGATCGCCTTCCGCCTGCGACGCCATGGGAGAAGTGACATGTACCTCGTTGCGCTCCAGATTGAAAGCGTTTTGCGGGATCTGCGATCCGGGCTGGGATCCTCCCATGGAGGTCTGGTCGGAAGGCCCGGCATTGCACACGAATGGCTGCTTTGATGTCACGTCGTATCCTCGACGCTGAACGTTAGACTTCGGCGCCGTAGCGTCCAACTGGGGAGCAAAGCTTTTCAGAGGCAAGGTATTGGGACCGCTGGCGAAGGCCTGTTGCACTCCGGACCAGACAAGCGTGTATTCGGCGGGCTGGTCCATCTTCTTGCGGAAGATCAGCTTTGTGCCCTGCATCAGGATCTCGTAATTAATTCTGGACGCCCGTTGTATTAAGAACTCCAGGTCGCTTTGATTGGGTTGAATCAGGTAATCGTATTGGATTTGTGTATCGTCTGCCTGCGCATCCAGCTTGTTCGCCTGTGCGATCTGCTGTACTACCTGCGCATCGGTCGTGTTCTTGTAGGTCTGGGTTTTGTTCGTGCCGCGAAGACGGTGCATGCGGGTATTGCCGCCAATGGTGACCGTCGGAATGCCATCGGCTGGAAAGGTAGGGCTGATGCTGGTGATCTCGCCGTCGATCATGGGTTGCAAATCCTCGTCAACATATCCCATGAAGATGATTACCGAATGCCCTTCGCGGAAGAGCATGGAATCGGAAGGGTCGTGCGTCCAGCGCATCTCCGGCAAAGTATTTGTAATCGTGAAGGAAAAGGTGTCGAGAGTATTCGGCATACTTGTAACCGTGATAGTTTCAATATTCATCGAGACGTTCGCCTGCAGCCGGGAGCCGTTCACCTGTACATAAAATGCCGGCGCAAAATAGTTCGTCACGATTCAGCCTTTCGCATCAGTGCAACCTCGGAATGATAAGCACATAACCGGGCTCGAGTTGAGAGGGGTCATCCATATCATTGGCTTCAGCGATGGGCCGCCACTTCGCCGGATCGCCGTACTCCTCGGCTGCAATATTGTCGATTCTGTCTCCACTCTTTACCAGCCGGGTCTTCCGGTGATCTGCGGACTCGGTCGGCTGCTCCTGCACCAGCACATCCACATCAATAAATTCGTTGAATACCACGGTCAGAGTCGCGCGGACCGGCGTGCCGTCCGAGAGAAACAAGGTGAACTTGCCACTGACGTGATCCAAAACACCCCTGAATTGAAAGGTGCCCCAGGTCAGGTCACAAATGGGCGGCGCATGAGTAGAAGGATCGAGATACAGCAGGTCATAAATCTGGTCGGTATCTTCCGTGATGTCATATCCCTCTTCATAACTGTCAAAAAACAGCTCCATGGAAAGAGTGCGCATGTTGCCGTGCACATATTGGAGGATTGGAGCCTCGAGACCGGGAATAGCTGCCTGGGCGATGGTGTTCCCCTTGTCCACGCTGTATTGCGTGGGGTTGAAGAGCACCTCAAATGATTCCTGGTTTTCGGGGGCGATGAGTATGTGCTGGAATTCCATTCGCTATAGCCCCCTCTGCTGCTTCTCGCCCGCCAGGCGGCGGACCAGCAGCTCATACACACGATTGGCCAGCTTGGCCATGTCTCCGGGCGGCAATACCTGAGACGTTTGATTAGCTATGGCGGGCGGGCTGGACAAGTCCGGTGTAGCCTGGCCTCCTGTGCCGCCGACAGGGCTTGCCGGGGATCTCTGCAGCACGCCGGAGTTGGCGAACGGAGTTACCGCGCTGCTGTTGCGCCGGAGCTGTCCCGGAGCCGCGTCTGCTTGCCTCCAGACGCGGTGGGTAACATCCGACCGCATCCGTGAACCCAGAGAAGGACTCGAAGCAGAGACTGAGTTTACGGTTGTTGATGAGTAAGAAGGCATCGCCGTTCGGCGGAGCACGGGAGTCGTACCTGTGGCGCTGGAAGACACGAGTTCCCTGCCGGCCTGGACTGGCGGAGGGTCCACTATCCGGAAAACTTCCGCCGTACCTGGATTCGGCGCCGAATGAATCAGGGCATTCTGCGAATCCGCTGGTGAGGAACCCGGGACGCGGGCGTCAGTCATCAAGCTCGGCGTCGGCTCTTCGGCTTTCGTAGGGAAAGCTTTCATAGCATGCGAGTCGGAGGTCTGGGGTATGGACACGGCAGCATGTGCCTCGCCTTGTGGCTGGATCTTTCTGTTCACAAAAACCACGGGCTGCGCCGCCGCCTGCATCGGCTGTACCGCGGAAGGATGAACCACCGGCGCGTCCTGAGTTTTGTTAGCTCCTGTCGCACCCTTCGCCTGTAAGAACGGGTTGCCTGGGTGCAGGGTCATCGACCCCGTTCCCGCATCATTGGAGACGAGCGAAGCCGAACCGGCTGAAGATTTCAAAACCGCAGCCCCTGAAGATCTCAAGACCGCAGTTGCGCTCGACGCTATGGAGAGAGGCGAGCCTTCAGGTCCTGACGATAAACCTGCAGCACGGGCTGCTTGCAGATCCACTTGACGAGTGGTGCTTCCCGCCTGGGTGTGCAATGCCGCTGCTTTCCGTTGGACAAAGGATGGGGTGACGGATGGAGCAGCCGATCGGCCAGAGCTTGCAATAGACTGATCCGCTACCGCTGCCGGTCTCACACTAAATGTTTGCCCAGACGCACCAGCAGACCCGCGAGCAAGCACGGCACTCTGGCGAGAGGCACCTTCGGGGGCCTTCTCGATTGACGGTGACATGCTGACATGTGCCGGCAAATCTCTCGCAATGTTTGCGGTGATGTGTTGGCCGACAAGAGTCGTATCCTGCGCAACGCCGCTTGCGACTTTTGATCTGTCCAAGTGAACCGGAATCGCGTGCTCGGAGCTCACAGCGGCAATCTTCTCCGCGACCACCGGAGTGCCAGATGAATCCCTGTCCTGCGATCTTGTGCTATCCGGTGCGCGTGAAGAAGACGAGGCTGGCGATCCGCCTTCGGATGTATTTTCCGGTGCTGTGATGGCGGAAGGACCGCCGATCGTACTCTTCGCCGGAGAGATAACATCCCGCCGCGCCGTCTTTGAAAGCGGATTCGCAGCTTGCCGCAGGAAAATGGGTGGGCCCATCTGAACCGGTGTGGCCGGATAGCCGAGTTCACCACCCGAGACTTTCGGCGGGTTCTGGCTCGGCTTCAGCCCCGATATTTTGCTTTCACTGCTGTCAGCGGCTCCCGCTTTTCTTTGAACGTGCAGACCGGGACCTCTGTCACTGGAGCTGAGAAGTGTTCCTGCGGTCCGTGGCGCTGACGCAGCGTTACGCGCAGTTCCCGGCTGGTCCGATGGAGCCTGAGGCGGCATGACTTCGCCCCGCACTCTCAAAGGCGCTTCCTGTGTCGATTTTGTCGTTTCCGGCGTTTGGATGGCGGCGCCAGTTACGACGTTACCCAGTGCAGGCTTGGCAAGGGGTAGAACAGGATCTCCCTGTGTTGCTGAGTGTCCCGCTGGATGTGCGCGTATCGTGCCAGATGAAACGTTATCAGTGGACCTATGGATGATGCCCGCAACCGGCGCCGGTGTGGCGCCGGCCCGAATGAGCACTGACGGATGAGTTTCGCCTGCCGCCAGGACCGGATGCGGCACGGCCTCGCTCCGCGCTCTTAAGACCGTCTCCATCGGTTTCGTCGTGACTGTCGCTTGTGCAGCGTCGCCGTCTGGCGAGACAGGAATTTCCGGCGACGGTGAGTGGACGCGTGCACTGTCGGAAATGACGTTGTCGGTGGACCTGTGAATCATGCCGGCGGCAGGCGATGGTGTGGCCTCGGCCCGCACGAGCACGGAGGAATGACTTTCGCCTGCCCCCATGGCCGGACTCGTTTTGGCATTTCCCTGCACATCGGAGGGCGTTTCTGTCGGCTTGTCGCCTTCTGACGTTCCGGACGGGTTGACTCTGGTTCTGTCGGATGTACTATCGCCGACTCCGAGGATCATGCCGGCAGCCGGTGATTGTGCCGACTCGGCCCGCACCGTCTCTGACGGAGGTTGTTGGCTCGCTGGCGTGCGCGCAAGCGTGCCGGCAGGCGCGACTCCACCCGGTCCGGGTGGCTCAGCAGGAGCTGCCGGCTCGGAAGGTTTGAGGCGCTCGCTGCCGAATGAACTATCGCCGGCTCTGTGAATCATCCCGGCAGCCGGCGATTGTGGGAACTCGGCGCGCACCGTCTCTGACGGAGGTTGTTGGCTCGCTGGCGTGCATGCAAGCGTGCCGGCAGGCGCGACTCCACCCTGTCCGGGTGGCAGAGCAGGAGCTGCCGGCTCGGAGGCGTTGACGGATGCGCTTTCGGAGGTGATGTTTTCGTTGGACCGATGAATCATGCCGGCAGGCGGCGACTGTGAGGCCTCGCCCTGTACGATCTCTGACGGATGATGTTGGGCCGCCGCGATCGACGAAGGCGCGGTATCGTCGCGCACTCTTGAGAGCGTCCCCATCGGGTCCACCGCTCGTGCAGCTTCGACAGGCGCAAGAGGAGAGATCTGCGGGGAAGGCGAATGCACCTGGGCACCGTCTGACGGAACAGTGTCAACTGGATTGGCTGCGACGCCGCGATCCTTCGCAGTCAAGCTTGTTCTGTGCGAATCCGACTTTCCTTCCTGAAGACGAAAGACAGGGGGTTTTGCGTTTTCTGAAGACGCATGGAGAAGATCTGATGCGTCTGGCGGCACTGCACTTCCCGCGCTGCCTGGTTGAAATTCTGGAGTGGTCGAATGCGAGCTTGCCTCCTGCGAAGCGATGACACTTGACGGTAATGACTCGACGGTTGCGGCTCCTGCCGGCAGATCCACCGAAGCGCGAGCGCTGATGTGGGCCGCCGGGACAGCATGTTGAGCAGATTTCCGGGAGGCTCGTGTGCGAAACAGCAGAGGGCTGGTTGGGGCAGGAAACGCGAATCCCTCCATGTTCCAACGCCGCTGCAGAGTACGCAGCAGAGGCAGGCGGTCGCTGAACTGATGGACGTGGTCGGCCACCCCTGACCCAAACTCCGCGGAGATGACGCCGGGGGAACTCCCGTATCGGGAGCAAATGGCGCCCGCCAGATCCGATGCGTGGCCAGTGGGCTCAGCGCCATCAGACAGCTGCTCCTTTGATTGGTCCTGTTGGTTCTGCATAAAAACTCAAGCCTCTCGAGACTTAAATTCGCTCGTAATTGCGACTTCTGACAGATCAGCCAAACGAGATATCAGCCTCAGCAGAAAAACTAACTTCCGGCACCTGCACACTTATAGAAGCACTTATTCCAAATCCGGCTGAAAGCTGCAGGCTCGCCATCGAACCTACAAAGACCAGGCCCTCATGTGCCAGTTCCAGCGATTCGATAGCTACTTCGGAGCTTTGCGCTTTCAAATCGGGCCCGGCCCACTTTACCGGATAGGCGTTTTGCAATGTCCAGCGCCGTTGTTCCGTTCCCGAGCTATCCATCAGGACAACATCCAGCGATTTTCGCTCTATGGTCCCCTGCAGCACGTCGCAATACCAAGACCAGAGCTCGGTACTGCCCGCGATGCCCCTCTTCAGGACGAGATTTGAGGGATAGCGCGCCGGACCCGCCCTCTTATGGATGTATTCGTTCAATCCCCCCTCCCGATATTCCTGAACTTCGATTTCAGCCTGTAGACCCGAAACTTCGCTGAATCCGCAGACGATCACGCCGTCGATCTCCACGGCAAAATTGAAACTCAGATATGGATCGTGCCGACCGCCAGTTGCCATGCAAGTAACTCCGTTACGACGGGTCGTTCAATTGCCGGTTAATCCTGGAGATTTCCGCCACCCATCGCTGGCGTTCGCGGTGATCCAGGGACATGATTTGCTCGTGAGGCCAGTGCAGGTAGTAGGCAACGAAGGCTACCTCCTCGTATAGCTTGTCCGAGGGGTAGCCCATCATTCCCCCACGCCGTTCATCTCCACTTCGAACTTTGCCTCGCAATGCGGACAGGTCACGCCCACACGGCTGTGGCCGTTCTCGTTGATACGCCGGTAGAAGTCCTGAAGAAAGGCCAGATCGGCTGAGAACAGGCCCTCCATCACTTTGGGATTGATGTGTGTCAGATCACCCAGACGAATAACCACCCGTGAAAGCAGAATGATCACCAGATAGCCAGGGTTGTTCTGCACACGCGGATCCTTCATGGGCGCGACCTCGTCAAACGCGGTCGAAAGACGCATCGCGCCCTCGCGATGGAGGTTTCCTTCAGAATCGACGTAGCCCCGCGGCAACGTAAATTGAAACTCCGTTTGCACTTTCAAGCCTTTGTAAACCCTTCATGCACGATTTCCAGAGTTTCTACAGCGACCTCGTTCGCGGTTGCATTGAAGCTCGGCCCGGTCCACTTGGTTGGCCATCCATCGACAAAATTCCAGCGAAGTTTCTCTTCGCCGTCTTCGTTCATCAAAACGATGGAGCCGTTCTTGCGCTCGGTTTTTCCATCGATGGTCTTCTTGCGCCAATCCCAGAGGGAATGATCTTCGACAATCCCCCCCTTCAGAGTGATGTTCGTATACTTGACCAGGCCAGGTAATTTATGGGCTGTGTAGACCTTGTCGGTGCCCTCGCGATAATCGATCGGGTCCGACGTAGTGTCGAGACCTGAACACTCTCGAAATCCATTCCTGCTGATTCCGTCAATTTCCAGTTTGAAGTTATATCCACGAAACGGATCTTTCCGCTCACCAGTCGCCATACTTCCTCCTGTGTCTTACTTAGTTTTGTTCGGGCCGAAGTGGGCCCGAGATACTTACACCACTTGCACCATGGATCAAACGAATCACAACAAACTCATAGGGAACAGCCGGCGCGAGGCCGATCTCAGTAACTACCTGGCCCAGTTCCTGCAGCTCCGGCGGATTGGTCTGGGCGTTGCACCTTACGTAGAAGGCTTCCTGCGGAGTGCGCCCTTTCAGCGCTCCCTGCCGGTAGACCTTCAGAAAATAGTTGTTCAGCGCCCGCTCAATGCGCGCCCAAAGTCTAGCGTCGTTGGGCTCGAAGACGGCCATGCCCAGGTTCCAGTCAATCCAGCGGATCGCCGTCAGGAACAGGCGTCGCACATTGACGTAGGTCCAGGCGTCGTTACCGCTTAAGGTACGCGCTCCCCAGACTTTTATTCCGCGCCCGGGGAATGATCTTATGCAGTTGATCCGTTTTGGATTGAGGTAGGCCTGATCGGCGTTACTTAATATCCGCTCCAGTCCCAGGACTCCCTGCAGTACTTCGTTCGCCGGCGCCTTGTGCACGCCCTTGGCATTGTCGGTGCGCGCATAGACTCCCGCTACGTAGCCCGAGGGAGGCACGAGCACAGCTCCGCCGCCAAATCCATGGACTTTTACCCACGGGTAATAGATGGCGCCGTTTTTGCCGTCGATATCACTCCATTGCGCCCAGACGTCATCATTACTGTCGCCCAGACGGGAATCGAGAATGGCAAAGCGATCACCCAGAGTTTCGCAATGGTTCACCAGCAGCTGCTGAAGCTCGAAAGCGGCATCCCGCTGCATGACCAGGTCGGGAGCGCAGACCAGATCAATGGTGTTCATGTGTGAAATGGCCCGCAGTCCTTCTTCGAGACTTTGCGCGGAGCCATCTTTGAGCACGACCACGTAACAGCGGCGGCCCCCATTCTCAAAAAAGCCGCGCACTGCATAGGCCAGCCAGCAGTCAGGAGACGGGGTGCCGATATAGGCTCCGAAATGTGACCAGAGACTCAGCATGCGACGCTTCGGGAAATAAGGCTTGTGCTGCAGCTCATCTCGAATTGCCGCCACGGGTTTCTTCATCGACCCGAGAAAGACCGGCACACCCGTGGCGAACATGGAACGTCTCGGCAAGCGGAAAGTATCCTGCAGATACACTCCGGGTGCCTCGTGTTCGAAATACCAGTTATGCTCGCCCGCAGATGTGCCGTTGGTCATAGCGCCCTATTTGCTTCTCTTAAAGCCGCCGGCTCCTCGTCTTACTGTGCCGCCGGTCCTGCCCACTGCTGGATGCGGAAGATGACAAATTCAGCCGGCCGGACAATCGCAACTCCGATCTCGGTGATCACCTGACCAAGGTCGCGCACCTCCGGCGGATTAGTCTCCTCGTCGCACTTGACGTAAAAGGCTTCCTGCGGCGTGAGCCCAAAGAGCGCGCCATCCCGCCATACATTTGTGAGAAAAGCTGTGACATTGCGGATGATCTTCTGCCATAGACTCGGGTCATTTGGCTCGAAGACCACCCATTGCGTGCCCTCGTCGATAGACTTGCGAATAAAGATGAGCGTGCGGCGAACGCTGATGTACTTGGTGTCGAAGTTCATGTCGCCGCCAATGGTCCGCGCTCCCCAGACGTTGATCTTCCCGTTGATATTGCGGATGGCATTGATCCCGTAAGGGTTCAGGCCCGCCTGGAGAGATTTGCTGATCTGGTATTCAAGGCCGAGCGCGCCGTGGATCGGCTCGTTCGCCGGCGCCTTGAAGACACCCCTCGTATTGTCCACGCGCGCCCATATCCCGGCCAGATGTCCGCTGGGCGCAACATAGATCTCGCCTTCCTCCGAATCGGGATCGGTGAGCTTGGTGACGATGTCAAAGACCTGAATACGGGGAAAATAGAGAGCACCGTAGTCGGTGTTGGTCATGACCTTGATGCTGCCCTCGGTCAAGTCCGCGGGCTGCTCGGGCGGATCCAGGATCGCCACCCGGTCCGACATATTCTCGCAATGATCAATGAGGTTGCCCTGAACGACCACGTCAGTAATTCCGGGAGCAGCCACGATGGAGATCTCATCGATGGCTTCGAAGGGAACCAGCGCAGTCGGAGCCTGCAGACTGGTGAGGTCGGGATAGCGCATTACAAAGCAGCGCGTGCCCTCGTTGTTGAAGAATCCGAAGACTCCATGTACCAGCTTCTTTTGATCTGGATCGGTGGAAAAATCACCGAAAGACCTCTTGAAATCGGCGAAGGTTGTACAGAGGACAGGTTTACCCGCGTCGGCCAGAGCGCCCGCATTGCTGCGCGCCACTGCCTGCGACAGCGTCGCCTGGGCTGCGCGAAATGCCTTCAGCCCCGCCGGACTGGTGTCCTTTGGACGAGGTGGCCGTACTCCAGGCTCAGTTAAATCGTCAAAAGTTTTCTTTGCGTTCTTGTAATCATCATCGGGAGCAGGAAAAGTCCACGTCCTAAAGGGCAGGTTGTTTGGGTCGGGTGGTTTGGTCGGGTCGAACTTCGTCGGGTCGTAATCGGGGTTGTCTTCGGGAATCTGGATCGGACCCTTGATGATTCCCACAAAAGCCGCTGTGCTGGTGCTGACACCGACGATCGGCTTAATACTCGATGGAACTTCTTCTACGTAAACACCTGGTGATAAATATTCTGGCATTCTGATAGCTCCTTTATTGAAATCGTTCTGCAGTGTGCGACTAAATCACGCGCCCCGGTCTGGAAGTCTCCATCAGCGGCGCCCTCTTTTGATCTTTAAGTGGAACTTCATGATCTCTGCGAGACTCTTCGCTGCCGCTGGCTTGTCGGCAGGCTTGAGGTCAACATCAGGTTTGGGTTTGGGCTTGGCCTGATGCTTCGGCTGCGGTGGCTCCTGAACATCGGGTTTCGGCTCGTCCGCATCTGGTTTCGCCTGGTCGTCTTGTGTCGTTGCGGCGTCATCCTTTGGCTGATCGGGGCCAGTGTCGGGTTCCGGGTCATCCGATGTCTTCTTCGGGCTCATCTTGTTTCCCTCCTTCTTTGCTGTTCAGCGCTGATTCTCAACTGAGTCGTCCATGCTGCAACCGTGGATCAGCCTTCTCATCCGCTCCCCTGCGCCAGACTGAAGTTGAGCTTCTGCGACGCACCCGCATCGCTCAGCGTGACAGCCTTGGATTGTGGCTGGTAGCCCTGCGCGGAAACCAGCAGCATGCGTTTGCCCGGCTCGATCCCGGCGACCATGTAGAGTCCTTCCTCATCGGTAAACGCCCGCTCGCCGCTGCCCTTAACCCGCACCTCAGCCAATACCACGCCGGACTTGTGGTTGGGGCCGGTGACCTTTCCGCTTACTGCGGTAGGCTGCAGGCTCAGGGCGACAAAAGCTGCCCGGATGTTTCCCTCGTGATCACGCGACACGACGGCAGGCTGCTGCGCTTGCCCATAGCGTTTGCCGTAACCCGGTAGAGACGCGCTCAGACTGTAATTGCCGTCCGGCAGATCAAGAAAATAAAAGAGGCCGTCTTTCCGTGTTCTCGCCTTGTCCGGTCTTTGCTGCAACACATTCCAGCGACCTCCATAGGCGAGAGACGCATTCGCCAACTTCTTTTCGAAGGCCTCCGGCATAGCGGTAATGGACACAAGGGCATCGGCGACAGGCTTCTCCGTACTTGCGTCGAGCACGCGTCCGGCGATGGTGACTCGATGCCGTGCGATTTGCCAATCGTTCATTTTGGGGTCACCTCCGGACGGAATTTCAGCGCCTTATCGACAACCGGCACTTCGGTCTCGATCACCTGATCAGGCACGATGCCGATGGTGACGGTGTAGTTCAGGGCCGCTTTCGGCTTGCCTCCGAGCGCCTGCCAGAACTCCGCTACGCTCTGCAGCCTGCCGGGTTGAAGTGTGCTCGAAGGCAGCGGCGGCTCCTGCCCCCTCAGGCTGCCCTGCAGCAGCACCTCGGGAATCACGGGATACCGAATCAGAACCTTCATCACTTCACTGAGCAGCCGATGCTCGTCGAGCGGGCGGCTGGTTGAACTCTCGCTGGCCCATGCGGTGATCAAATACGAGCAGTCCACGCGCACCGGAGCGAGTTTCTTGGTCGCCGTTCCATTGTTGCCGTGCTCGACAATCCAGCCGGTACGGCGTAATTCCAGATTTTCCCTGATGTCGTAGAGAAACAGATCGACCGCCGGCAGCGTGACCGATGAAGGCGGAAACTCACTGTCGGGCGCGGCAAAGCTGATCGCCACCTGCTCCACCAGCGCAGGGGCAAGCTCGCGCCGGAGAAGTTCTTCCACCGTTTTGTCCAGGTCGTCGATCATAATGCAGGCTTCTGTTCTTCCGCCGCAGCCTCGCACTGCGGCCAGTCCGCCCGATTCAGATTCGGGTTGGGAATTCTGTTCTCAAAATCCAGCCAGATGAGCTTGTCATTGCTGCAGTCATATCCTCGACAAGGCAGCGGACGCTGCTCGCGAACCGTGCAACGACAGCTCCCCCGCTCCATGTGCGTGCAATAGTGGTCTTTGTCGTGCGCGATCATGTAAGGGCGTCCCAAATCCCACCTGACGATTCCCTCGTACACGTCCTGCTTAGACAACGCAAAAGGCAGGCGGCAGCAAGAGGCATGGCAAAGATGCACGCGGTTCTCGCAATCAATCTTTGCCTCGCCTTTAAATGTGTACTTGTCTTCCTCCCGGTCCTGGAGCATCACTCCCAGGCCCTTTTCCTTGAGCTGCGCCATTAGCCGCTCGCCAACTACTTTCGTGCGTTCATCCAACTCTTCGGTGCTGATAATTCCCTTCTCACTGAGCAGCTCGATCAAGCCGTAAATGAATGCGGAAGTTTCCAGGTTCTTGTTCGCAGTCTGACCCAGGCGAACATGCGTATAGAGCAAGCCTTCAGCCACTTGCTGGCGGAGATCGGGAGCATGATCGAGCACGACCGCAGCCGGACCGTTCTCCTTTGATCGAATCTGAATCACTGCCTCGTTGGCCATCGCGTTCATTTGGTCCACTTCATTTCTGCCCAGGCTTCCGTCACTGTCGCTGATTACTGAAAATCTCCCTGCCTTACGACCTTGCCCATCTTCTGGAACTCGCGCCTTGCGCCGTGCAGAAGATGCGTCATGCTCACCACCCCGCCGTCGCTTGCGGCCAGAAATGCTGCGGCCATCGCGATGTTGCGGATATTTCCGCCGGGCACTTCGAAGCGACGCGCCATGAAGTCGAGATCAAGATCGGGGCTCTGCGGCGTCTCCTTCGGCCAGATTTGCTCCCAGATGCGGCGCCGGTCGCCTTCATTGGGGAACGCGAACTCGACCGTGAAGTGCATGCGGCGGACAAAAGCGTCGTCCATGTTCTTGCGGAAATTCGTGGCCAGAATGACCACGCCCTCATGCTCTTCCATTTTCTGCAGCAAGTAATTGACTTCGATGTTCGCGTAGCGGTCATGGGAGTCGCGCACTTCGCTGCGCTTGCCGAAGAGGGCGTCGGCCTCATCGAAAAAGAGGATAGCGTTGCTCGTCTCAGCTTCGGCAAAGATGCGGGCCAGATTCTTCTCCGTCTCGCCGATATACTTGCTGACAATGCTGGAGAGATCGATTTTGTAGAGATCGAGCCCAAGCTCCCCGGCCATGATCTCCGCGGCCATGGTTTTGCCCGTGCCTGAGGGGCCCGCGAAGAGGATGTTCAGGCCCTTCCCCAGGGAAAGCTTGCGATCAAAACCCCACTGGTCGAAAACCAATGACCGGTACTTCATCGAATTGCAGATCTCGCGCAATTGCTGGAGCCGGTCCGCGGGGAGAACAATATCTTCCCAGACATGGTGGGGCTTGATCTTTCGCCCGAGCGAAGAAAGCTTGCGGCTGGAGTGCAGCCGGCAAGCGTCGTAGAGTTCGGCGGCGGTCAGCTGATTCGCCTCGGGATCTCGCCAGCGGGCAGAACTCAGGGCGCTCCGCATCGCATCTCTGATCTGACCTCCGCTGAAGCGAAACTTGTTGGCGAGCGCGGACGGGTCCATCTCGCTGTTGGCGTCGGCGGGCAATATCGCCTGCCATAACTGCACCCTGTCGGCATAGGCTGGGCGAGGGAATTCTATGCGGATGAAGGTTGACGCCTGTAACTCATCCGCGGGCTCCCAGGCTGTTGCCCCGGCCAGGATGGTTAGACTGTGGCACCGGCTTAGCTCGGATAGCAGTACCTTGCGGAGCGATCTCTTCTCCTCCGCCAGCAAACAATCGACACCATCCCAGTAGAGAACGCTTCCCAGAAGGGCAGCTTCGCGTACGGCGAGTCGTACTGCCATCTCAAAATTTAAGGATTGGCCGTTGACCAGATTTTCGGTATCGACCATAAGGAGGCCCAATTTCGACTCGTGACAGAGCGCCTCAGCCGCCGTCTTCCTCCCGCTTCCGTAAGGTCCCTGAAAATACAGGATGGTCTGACTTAACTCGCTCTCGTGGACGAGCATTGAGAATCGCCTCGTCATCTCTGCCGGCAAAACCAGATCTTCGATCCGCGCCTGAGGTTTGACGCTGCGTATATAAGGACGCAAGTGAGAATCGACCTCGTCTGAGCCAAGCAGGTAGCCAACGATTCTTTCGTCGACATTGAGACACTTACTGAGCAGTGCCGCCGGATCCTGAGGATCGTCGAAGAGAAGCACCAGCCTGTCATCCACAAGCGGAGCACCGGAGTAGAAGCACCGTCGCAATGTGAGCTTCTCCCGGAAGGACGGGCATAACAAGTTAAGGACCAGGTTCACGCTGGGCCGTCTTCGAGTTACATCATCCTGAAGATACGCATACAGTCGCTGATAGCGAGGATCCAGCTCCGGCGCCAGGCAGAGCATGAGACTATCAATCTCGAACCTCGTGAGAGCGAACAGCCGCTCTAGTTCTGCAAGGCGAAGCGCGATACCTCGCTGAATACTTTCAGACTTGCGCGAGGCGATACCCGCGCGCGCCGCGCCAATCGTCGCCCATGAGTCTGGCGAGTCCCCTGCTTCGAGATTCGTCGCGAATCGGGGCGAACCGAAGGGGCGACTCAAGAGCACGTCTATTTCGTCCTCGGAGATCACACAGCCCTGAAACTGTTCATCCCCGGTATGCGACTGTCTAGCCCGCTTCGCATGTGCAACCACCAGTAGATGTATGCATTCCAACTCGGCCAGGAGGTGATCCAGCGAGGTTGTATAGTAGTCTTCCGCGTGACGAGACGAAGGCGCAGGCGCTTCCAGGGAGAGCTCGCCTGAAGCTGCTTGCGGTCGTATAGTTTCAACGGCGGCTACTGTCACCCGTGCTCTCCAGCCGAGCCGAAGGTTCGCTCATACTGCTCGATAGATTCCGCCAGCACCTTCAGTAGTTCCTTGGCGTAAGCAGGACTGGTTACAATCCTGCTGTGAAAATGCTCCTGTTTCCCGTCCGAATACACCTGGCCAAAATCGAGCAGAAATTCGAAGGCATTATGGCCAACCTGAAAGTAGTTGGCATATCTGCCTTCGATCCCACCGCCTTGAGTTGAGCCGTCCACTTCCTGGCGTTTGTCAGGCATCAGCATTCCCACGACGGCGCATACCCCCAGCTCAACGAATTACTATCCACTTCGCAGGCCAAGCCATCCCCAAACGCCTTTGCAATCGCGACGCCATCCTCAGAGCAACGGTGAGGCGGGGAGAAAGGTCAGAAATGAAAGGGCTTAACTAATCGGATCGCCCTGTCTGCCGCTTAAGAACATTGGTGACGCGCACATCCTGATACACAATTGCTCAGCCGCCGAATGGCCTGGCTCGTATTGCGAATGAGCTATCGATGTGAATGCAATGGGATAAAAGCATCGGGCAGGACTTGAAAGGACTTTTCGGAAGTGTCACACAATGTGTAACTCATCTGTATCACGCAGTATCACAACTATGAGAGCGGCTACAAAAATGAGCTGACACGATCTCAAATAAGAATAGTTGCGCGGCGGGGATGGAGTTACGAGGCTCGCGAGATGTTGTATCGGGCCATCTTGCGGTACAGAGTCATTCTGGACCAATCCAGTTTGTCGGCTGCCTTGCTCTTATTCCAGTTAGTAGCTGACAAAGCCCAGAGCAAACGCTCCCGTTCATCTGCCGGGGCGGCCTTTATTTCCTCGAAGCGGCGGCTGAAGTGGAGTGGAAGTTGCGCAGCGGCGACATCGCCCGGTGGCAGGTCGACGAAAATGGCTTCGATGAGGTTTTTCAGTTCGCGGATATTTCCCGGCCAGTCATGGGTGAGCAGGCATTCCAACGCTTCGTCGGAAAGCCGGCGCACATTTCGCCCGAATCTGACGTTAAAGTGACGAATGTAGTAATCAATGAGAGAGACTAGATCTTCCTTCCGGTCCCGCAGCGGAGGAAGGTGAATTCGAGCAACATTGAGGCGGAAGAACAAGTCCTTTCGGAACTTGTCCTCTCTTACCAGCTGCTCCAGATCGCGATTCGTGGCTGCGATAATCCGAATGTCCACCACGATACCGCCGTCTCTGCCTAGTCGCTGGATTTCCTTGGCCTCAATCATCCTGAGAATCTTGGCCTGCCCGTAACCACTCATGTCGCCGATTTCATCCAGAAAGACGGTTCCCCCGTCGGCGGCTTTCAGCTTGCCTTCCTTGCGGGATTCGGCGCCGGTAAAAGCGCCTCGCTCGTAGCCGAAGAGTTCGCTTTCAAGGAGATTGTCGGGAATGGCCGCACAGTTAACCGTCAGGAAGGGCTTCTGGCATCTGCGGCTGCTCTTGTGCAGCAGCGCGGCCACCAGTTCTTTGCCGGTTCCGGTCTCGCCCGTTATCAGGATGTTGCTGTCGGTCGATGCCAGCCTGAAAAGGCGCGCTCTCAGATCCCGTATCGAAGCGCTCTCTCCAATGATTCCGCTGGACTCGGCCAGGTGCTGCGAACAGGCGCTCGCAGCGCTCCGCCCTCCGGAGGTGCAATTCAAGCATCTCCTTACCGCCCCAACTAACTCGTCCACATGGAAAGGCTGCTTGATGTACTCATTGATACCCGCCCGCAATGCAGCGATGGCCAGGTCCTCGGAACTCTCGGCCGGAATCAGCACGATGGGCGTGCTGCCCACGATCCACCGCAGCTGCCTCGCAAAATCGAGCGCGGCCCCGGAGTCAATGCCGGACGGACCCACGATGACGACGTCGGGATGCCAGCTCCTGCACAACGCAAGGAACGGATTCAGATCGCTGGCATGCCGTACCTCGAAGCCGTTGCGAGTCAACAGCCCGGACAAAGTGAGGGTCAGGGCTTCTCCTCTTTCGATCACGGCAATGGTTGACCGATTCATATTCACGCTGCCCCTTCCGAGTAGCCCTGGCTGCAGGGTCGTTTTTGGAAGCCGCCTGCCTCTTTACGCCGTCAATGTGTTTTCGTTGCAACCGCCAGCAGCGCCACTAAGGCACAACGTCCCAACTGATGGAGATCGTGTGCAAACGCGCTCCCGCGTGAATCACCACTACTTTCCAGCCATTGGCCGGGGATGGAGGCGTAGTAATGATGCAGTTGGGTGTGTTAACGTGCACGTTTACACGAACCCCCGGCAACGCTCCAGTTACGACGGTGCCGGTAGAGGCTTGAGTGCCACCAATTGTAAGATCCTGATTTCTGCGGAGATCTCCGGACCAGACAAGGGTGCCGCTTTGCGGGCCCGGGGTATGCCTCCAGACAAAATCGCCGTCCGCATGCTGCAATGGATCGGCATTACTGGTCGCCGTCACATGCATGAGGAAGTCCCCGAAGGGCGCATTCCTCGGCGGAACAAACAAGCCATTCGTCCTCATCTGGCCCACGATGCCCCTGGTTCCGGACGCGGCCCAGGTGACGGACTTGTCTGGGGCTCCGGACACCATTGCCGAGAAGAGTTGCGTCTGATTGTTGATCACGATCGGATTGAAGGGGTTGAGAGTAACCCTCACCGGCGAGCGGGGAGGAACGATATGCAGCGATGCCGTCTGGTAGTACTTTGCCGGGTCCGCCATACTTCTGGCAGTGATCGTCACGTCATAGGGCGAGTTGACATGTGCAGGTGCGTAAACACCCTGGGGCGAGATGCTACCGGTCTGTGGCGAGATTGACCATGAGACGGCGGTATTTGTCGTGTGCGTTACCGTGGCCGAGCATAATTTAGTTCCGCTGGGACCATCGCTGCACTCAGCTGTCACCGCGACCGGCTGCAGAATGATGGTCGCGGGCGACGAGTTGGGTACGTTAGAGCTTACGACGACACGCTTCTGAGACGCGACCAGCGGAGGTGCGGTATACAGGCCATGCTGAGAAATGCTGCCCACATTCGGGCTCAGAGACCACTGAACCGGAGTTCCCGGAGCTGGAGCTGGATTCAGTCTGAATTGCTTCGTTCCCATGGCGTCCAGAGTGACCGCGCCAGGAGTCACCTTGGGGATGGGAGCGGTCCCATTGGACCCGGCATCGGCGGAGCCTGCATTTGGCTTACCCGAGGCAGGCCCGATTGGATTAGTAGACTCTGTGCCTGTGGACCCCGCGGGAGGAATCTGGGAAGTGGACTCCACAAGAATCGTGACAACAGCGGCGCCGGATGCTTTCTGACTGCCCTCGGTGGTGGCGGTGACCTGCACCTCAGTCTGAGCCAGTACGGCGGACGGAGCCGTGTAAATTCCTTCCTGAGAAATGCTCCCTACCCGAGGACTCACATCCCATGTCAAATGCGCGCTGGAGGCTCCGGTGACAAGGGCCGTGAACTTCACGGTACCTGAGGGCGAAACATTCGCGCTGGGCGGATTGACCTTTATCTCGACGAGATTCGTCTGCTTCGGGTTCGAGGGCCAGAGGGAGTGTGGAAGATGCCCACCGAGTCCGAGAATGACATACCCGCCAAGCACGAGGGCAAGTACAACCGCGATGATTAGAAGGATTTTCCAGAGAGCTATTGGCGGCCTGGGAGGCGGAGGGGGGGGGTGGTGCAGGCGGCTCTGGGGCAATGTATCGCAGATACAGGTGGTCTCCGCTCTGAACACCGTTTTCCGCCAGGCCTTTTCCATAGTCGAGATCCCGCCCAAGATTCTGGTCATGAAGAATCCAATTGGTAGCTTCAGTCCTCTCTGCGGATGGACTAATGGTTCGGACTAACTCTGCGATAAGAACGCCGGCGAGGACACGCTCGTCCGGTACTTCCACGAGGCGAACATTGCCGTCCTCTGTATGCAGGTGCAACTTAAGACGTGTCGGCGGCGGGGGCTCCGGGGGCAGCGGTGGAGGAGGCGGTGGTGTCGGCTGTTGAGCAAAGGGCCATCCGCACCTGAGACAGAAGTTCGCTCCCTGAGCATTCCTGAAGCCGCAGTGCGGACATGTTACAGAGTCGATTCGCAAACGACGCAGCAGATGCTGCCCGTCGCGGACACTATTTTCCTCCAGGGTTCTGTCCAGCCGTAAGTCCTCGCCGGTAGCATTGTCAGCGAGGCTCCACAATTCTATGGACGGATGGTCTTCGCCAGCTGGGGGTATCGCATCAAGAAGTTCGCGGAGGAGCTCCTCTGTCTTAACATCCGGCGGTGTTGCGACGTTGTGTATTTCGCCGCTTTCAATATGTACTCGTACTCTGATGTCGCTCATAAACTTTCGTGGATCGCACGTGCTTGGTTGCTCCTGGAAGGCATCTCAGACCTTCGACTATCTGCGGGAGTATGGGATTGAGATTTGGCCCGAAACGCGCGACTGGGCGGCTGGTTACTTCATCGACGATAAGCGGGTTGACCAGCTCTGAGGGGCCGCAACGAATCGAAGACGAGTAGGCCTGTCCTGATGGGGGGAGCCGGACAGTCACCCATACTCTCACCTGCACTGGCACATCGTCTATACCTATTCAACAAATAGGATGGGGATCTTTGGGAACTAGGACGGGACACCGCGTTAACACCAAACCTGACGGAAAGGCGCCGGCAATAGTTGGCCTGTCTCCCTTTTGAGTCGCCAGTTCTTTCGTTTGTAATCCTCCTGATCTCCAACATGTCAACGCTCTCGATCGGCGTTTAGCTGGCCTGCCTTCATTGCCCCACCTGATAGTGACGATGCCATATCGTTCGTTTCACTCATTGGGCCTGCGTTAGTTAATGCGTAAGGCCGCCACGAAGAAAAGACGAAGTTCAGCTTAATTTTCCTGATAACCTCTCCTGATTCCTGAAATCCGCGACGCTGCAAGCCGGCTTTCGGCCGAGCTCTTACTGCGGGCATCAAAAAATCTCTTACTTCACAACTTCGATTCCCGGCTGTATGAACTTGAAGATGGTACTTCCCACGTCCGGAAACTGATACGTCAGCCAGGTAAGCAGCGGAACCGCGCCGAACGCGATAATCCGAACGTAGAATTCCACGCCGAGTTCGTTTGCTTTGGTATGCGTAATTCGGCTCAGGATGGGGTCACGATGCATCTGCGCAAGAACCCAGATGATTCCGCATCCCAATACACCGAGCATGCAGGTGAAAACCAAGTCGATGAACTGACGCGGCTGAAACGGATATGAATTCCAGGCGACGATGGCCAGGACGAAGCAAAAGGACACGAACAGGATCAAATACCGCATATTCACCAGCACCACGCGGATGAGAGCGAGATAACGAATGGCAAGGAACTCCTCGGCAACGCGGATATAAGCGGGCTCGTCCGCCGAACGGGGTTCCTCTTCCTCGCTTTCCACGAGCGCGCTGCTCCTGGTTTTCCAGTAAGGGTTCAGGACATGCTTTAACAGCACCTCGGCGAACTCGGCAAACCTTCTCTCAATAGCGTGCATAAGAACAAGATTTATGTCGTTGCCATGCGATGGGAGATCCTTACAACTCGTTAGATTTCTTGCCAGTCGCAGCAAATCCGGATCGGGTTGAATACCACCCCTGTGCTTCACCAATGCGTCGATGTCGGTCTCAAGTTCCTCATAGACGGCCTTCAGCGGGTTGGGCTGATTCGCGGCCCCGCTGGATTCAGCCCTGATCGAGGCCTCCAGAGCAGGGTCGTTAACCATCTGGCGCATGGACTCCGACGACCGGGCCATGTCGCGCCACTGTTCATGCAGGCCGCCTTGCCGCAACATGGCCATCCATCCCGCCGCTTTCAGCCGGCTGAAGGCGTTCCGGATGGGCAAGTTCTCCAGCCTTTCGAGGAGACCTCGCCTGAGAGAACCCCAAACGAGGATCAGCCTCAGCCAGGCGGTAAGGGCAATCACAAGCAAGGGGAAGAACAACGCGGTAACCAGAAATTCATAAGGCGTGGGCAGGCCCTTGGAGGCCCAGAGGAATGTGTCGAGGCTACGGACCGGGGCAAAAAGGACAAACGCAGCAAAGATAGTCACGTAAAAGAGCACGAGCCCCATATCGAAGGCGGATCCAAACCGCCGTTCGAAGTCTTTGCCGAAAGTCTTGAGAAAGCGTCGCAGGGCTTCTCTCGTAATGAGGAGAGATGTGATGTTTTTGTAGAGACACGCTTTTCGCGCATGATCGCACTCGGCCAGATCTTCGTCCGCAATAAACAGGGGATACGATGTGGACCCGAGCCGGCGAGGAAGCATCGGTCTGCTGTTGTCAGAGAAGCGCAGCCGCCATGTTTGGAAAAACGCCCAGAGATACCAGCTGAACAGCAGCAGCAGCACCGGAACTATGGGAGAAACGCCGCTTCCCGGATGAACGCAGCGAAAACTAAAAAACAATCCCACATACGAAGTTCCGGGAGCCAGCCCGCCAGCGTGATCTCTGTAGCACAGATAGCTCCAGAGGACAGAAACCGCGACCGTCGTCGCCCAGGCGATCCCATTAAGTAAGAAGTACACATTTTGCTGAAGGTACAGGCTGAGGTGCTTCGCGCCGCTGAGCGGATTTTGCCCTTCCGGCAGAAACTTCACTTTGCCGGTCCGGGCGCTGTTCCAGCCAATGAATTTTCGTGTTCTCCAGAGACTGACAGCCGTGACGAGAACACCCACCGACACCGTGAAGACGCTCAGGATCACTGCTGGCAGGTCGAACCGGCAGATCCGGAAGGTGGGAAACGGCGGAATGGCAAGCACAAACGCCATGCAAAAGAGCATCGCGGTGCCGATATTGATGTACATGGCTCGGCGTCGCGGTTGGTCGTTTTGGTTAACCGCGAGTTCGCGAGTAGAGGGCGACCAGTAATCGGCTGCGTTCAACAGCAGGCCGTGACAAAGACAAAGAAGCAGAACGGCAATGCAAAGAAAGCGCCAGAGGCGGCCGGCAGAAATCGGTAGCACGGAAGCCGAGGCCGAAACCCCCATCTGTGAAGGCGTCGGAAGTGCAGGAAGGATCTGCGGATGGCCGGATGCCTCGGCTCTGGCAATGCCGAGTGGATAGTAGCCATCGCTGCCGATCGCCGTTACCCAGAGCGGAGGAGTCAGCCGCCTTTTAGAAGGGTCCAGAATATTGCGATAGCCGGCTATCGCTGGAAAGGTCTTTGGAGAGATGGCCCTATTGGTTTTGGATTCATCATCCCAGAACGCGTAGCTGGCGGCGTTGTAATATCCCTGGCTATTCGAGTCAGGATAGGCTCGCCGCGCGGAACCGCCTGCAGAGAGCCCGGTGCTTATCAGGGGATACGGAGTAACAGTAATCGTCCCAATAAAAGGAACGTTATCGATATCTCGCTCGAACAGCAGATCGCCCACGTAGAACACAAGCCTCGCGTCAGGACACGCACGGTGCAGGAACTGGGCCAGGAACAGTTGATCGAGAACATTTGACGCGGAAATCACGATGTATTGAGAGCGGTAACGCAGCAATTGGCGCGCGATCGTCATCAACTGCGCTTCCTGCGAGAGGGGCGTGTTCTCGCGAGATAGATGTGGAACGCTGTCATAGGCGTTCGAATCTTTAAGCGAAAGATGAAGGTACGGACTTGGCGCCGCCCCGGAGCTATCTGCCTTCTCCGCTCCGCCCTGCTGCGCCTGTGCGTTTCGTAAGAGCGATATCTCGCGAGGGAAGCCGATGACAAGCGGACTTAGTTGATTCGCCAGATTGTGCTTTTTTGTGGTGACGCCATTCTTATCCAGCCCAGTGGCGCCCTTTTGGTCCAGTCCAAAGGCTGTGCCATCCTCGATCAGGAAAGCCACCCTGGTTGGATTGGATCTAGAGCTGCTATCGCTAAGCAGGGATAAGAGGCGCTCCTGATCAAATGTACCGTCATAGGAGAATGACCTATATTCGATCGTCCGGCCGCTCTCAGCATTCAGTGCGGTCGCCGCCGAAGGAGCCCGGTCAGCGTTTAGCTGCTTGACAGCGATCCGGGTCGCGGTCGCTCCGCTTACGGCGACTGACGTTATCTCCCGATGACTCCCGAGCATCGTATCGATAGCCTTGCGCAATGAGGCCGCAGAACCGGAATAGGTTGGACCTATGATCGCGAGACTGCTCGCATCCTTTCCAGTCGACCTGGTCAAACTTGCGCCGGCGCTTGCCAGTTCGTCCTGATACTGAAAGGCCTTCTGCATCTGGAATCCATCTATCCCCGTGGTTGGCGTTTCTCCGACGAGGAATAAATAGACGACATGTGTGAAGTCGTCCGCTGAAGAGGAAGTCGACTCATCTTGCCCATGACTTCCCACATACTTGAGAATGATCAGCCCGGGCTCGTGTGCGCTTTTCAGGGTGAAAGCGCGACTTTCGATGCCTCCTTCGTCCGGAGGGGTGACGCTCGGGGATTGATCCTCCCAGGGGAGCCAATAGTAGCTGCTCAAATATTCGTACTCGCCTGCGGCCGCCATTAAGGCATCGATCGTCCGATCGAACTGGAGGGTCATGTTCGTGTGCACAGGATCGGGAACGAGGGCAATGAGCGACTTGATATCGGGCTTGTTGGCTGACGCGGGCAGTCCCCAGCGCTTTTTTGTATCGTCGCCGCACTCCGCGCCTCCTTCTTCAGATGGAATCGAAATGACCTGCTGCTCTTGGGTTTCAGTCCCTACGGCCGGGCGTGCGGGCGCCCAGTACTGGCAGGACGCAATCCATGGACCCTCGCCGGTACTCTTCTTGCCACCTTCTTCTGTTACAGCAGAGTGTGCGCCGGGGTGTTCATTCGGCGAAGGTGTAGATACGGGCGCCGTTGAACGGAGTATGGCGGTCGTTACTAAGACGGCGCCGATCGCCGTACTTATGCTCTTATTCACCGGCACCTTCGCTGTGCGCCTTTGGCCCTTCGCGGAACACAAGTCAGAGTGAACAGAGGAAGAGAGTTGCCTGTGACGCGTTCCAAGGGCAGAGAATGACCCGACGAGTTCCGAACTCGTGGAATATCACAACGACGCAGGGTTAATTACAACAACGAGTTTCGGTGATGAGACGGAGCATCTTTTAAGCTCGTGCCCTGTCTGATGCGCGACTATACTCGCGCCGGCCCCATTTTGCTACAGCTCCAGAACCTGTACCGCAGCCTGTCTCTTAGCCGGATTAGTGAGTTTTGCAGGCGGAACGTTACAAACATCGATAAAACGGCTCCCGATCATGGGGAGAAGCGCAAAAGCCCGGAGATCGAGGTAGATGCGTGCCTCGCGCAGCCGGAACGGCAGTCCGTCTACAATGATCGCCGGAACGAATGGACAGAGCGCCATGTCACTTAAACCCAATCGCCGCAGCTTTCTCATCGCCAGCGGACTTACCGCGCTCGCTTCAACCAGAGCGCTCGGCGCCAACGACAGCATTCGAATCGGTGTCATCGGCGCCGGGGGAAGAATGCAGGCCCTACTCGACTGCGCCGACAAAGTCGGCCCATGCCAGATCGTGGCCGTGAGCGACGTTTACGCACCGCGTCGCGATGCCGTCAAAGAGCGTTCCAACGGCGTGGCAACAACACATGTCGATTATCGCGAGGTGCTCAATAAGGATATCGATGCCGTTCTGATCGGGTCGCCCGACCATTGGCATGTTCGGATGGCGGTCGACGCCCTCGCTGCCGGCAAGGATGTTTATCTTGAAAAGCCTGTGACACACACGATTGAGGAGGGCGCCGTACTCACCCAGGCAGTCAGGTCAGGCAAACAGATTCTGCAATGCGGCATGCAACAGCGGAGCTGGACTCATTTTCGTGATGCCGTAGACCTGATTCAGGGTGGCAGCCTGGGGCGCGTGACCCAGGTAAGAACCTATTGGTGGCAAAACTATCAGCGAAACTGGCCGCGCAAGCCCGTCGATACCCAGGCCCTTGATTGGAAGCTGTGGCTCGGGTTGGCTCCGGAGCAAGCGTTCAGCGAGGAGAAGTTTTTCCGGTGGCGCTGGTTCTGGGATTTTGGCGGCGGCGCGATGACCGACCTGTTCACCCACTGGATCGATGTTGCGCACTGGGCTATGCGGGCCGATCAGCCGCGCGAGGCACAGATGCTCGCCGACAAATACATCTTCGACCAGTGGGATTGCCCCGACACAGTGCAGGCAGCCTTTCGTTATCCCGGATTCGATGTGGTGTACGAGGGCATGATGAGCTCTTCGATTGACGACGGCGGCCTCGAATTTCGCGGGACGGAGGCGACACTGAAGATCAATCGCAGCGGCTTCAGTGTTTATCGCGAGGGCGTGCAGAACAACCCCACCCTTAAAGAAGAAAGCTTCCGCGATGGAACCATTTCACACATGGAGAATTTCTTCGAGTGCGTAAGAACGCGCAAAGAGCCGAATGCGCCGGTTGAAACAGGAGTCGCCGCAGCCCGTGCGGGGCAGATCGCTAACCTGGCCTATCGCGGCAAAGGTCAGATTGCATGGCCAACTCCGGCAAATCGCAAATGATCGAGCAAGATGAGCCGCCGGATTGGTACGATGTGGCGGTCAGCAATTCGAATTATTGGATGAAAGGAAATCTCTTGAGCGCTTCCCGGAAGTCGCTGTTTCTATCGCTCGCGCTGTTTAGTCTGGCCGCTGCTGTACATCTGAGCGGAGCACAGGAGCCGTCGGCGCATCCGCTGACGCCTCCGCCACCGCATGCCAAGCAGATCCACCTGAAGCATGTTCTGGTAATCGGCGAGACAAAAGGCTTTGAACACGATTCGGTGCCCGCAGCCATGGCCGCCATATACAACATGGGCAAGGAGAGCGGTCTGTGGGACACTACGATGCGCACCGACACCGAGCTGATAACGAAAAAAGATCTCAAAAGGAACACAAAGAATCTGGATTACTTCGATGTGCTGATCTTTGCCAGCACAACCGGCGAACTCGATCTGGACGCGAGCCAGAAGCAGGACATGATGTCGTTCATCAAGGACGACGGCAAAGGCTTCGTGGGAATCCATGCGGCGCTGGATACGAATTACACCTGGCCAGAATACGGCGAGATGATCGGCGGCTGGTTTGACCAGCATCCATGGGGAACATTCAATGCGCCAATCATCAACGAGGATCCAGACTTCCCCGCGGTACGTCACTTCCCGAAGGCGTTCGTGAAATACGATGAGATCTATCAGCCCAAGGAATGGTCGCGCGACAAAGTAAACGTTCTGCTCAGCCTCGATCCGACAAAGCTCGACTATGCGAACAATCCCCGCATACATCGCACCGACCACGATTTCCCGGTGGCGTGGAGCAAGATGTATGGCAAGGGACGCGTCTTCTACTCCACGCTCGGCCACACGGAAGAGTCGTGGGAAGACCCGGACATTCGCAAGATGTACTTTGAAGCAATCAAGTGGGCGCTGGGCATGACAGAAGGAAGCACGGTGTCTCATCCGCGGCCGGCCGGGTCGGCTCCCACCCAGTAAGTCCGAAAGAAAGCATCCTATGAAGAGATTTGGAATGGGCTTGATCGGCCCCGGATTCGTTGCCGCTCACCATATTGACGCGGTCCGGCGTCTGGGCGACGTGGACGTGGTCGCCATTGCTGGATCGTCACAGGAGTCGGCTGAACGGAAAGCGCGCGAGTACAAGGTCGAACGCTCATACGGCGACTTCCATGCATTGATCGCAGATCCCGACGTGCAGGTGATTCATAACACCACGCCGAATTATCTGCATCTGCCGGTCAACATGGCGGCGCTGGCCGCCGGCAAGCATGTCATCTCCGACAAACCGCTGGCAATGAATCCCGAAGAAGGGCGCAAGATGCGTGATGCTGCGATAGCCGCGAAGGTCGCTCACGTGGTCACCTTCAACTATCGCGGGAACCCGCTGGTGCAGCAGGCTCGCGGCATGATTGCGAGTGGTGAGACGCAGGGCGTGACCTTTGTCCACGGCTATTATCTTCAGGACTGGATGACGGACCCTAACGTCTACTCATGGAGGTCCGATCCGGCGAAGGGCGGCGTGACTTCCGCGCTTGGCGACATTGGTTCGCACTGGTGCGATCTCGCGGAGCACGTATCCGGATTGAAAATCACATCGGTGCTGGCTGATCTCACTACGGTCATCCCAACGCGCTATTCGTCAGGGGCGTCCGCAGAGGCGTTTTCGACAAAGAGCGCGGGCGAGCGGACGGCGGTTTCCGTGCAATCGGAGGACTTGGCCAGCGTGCTGCTGCGATTTGAAAACGGCGCAAAGGGTTGCTTCTCTGTCGGCCAGGTATTGCCGGGGCATAAGAACGATCTGGAGCTCGAGGTGAACGGACGAGCCTGCTCCCTGAAGTGGCGACAGGAAGAGCAGAATGAGCTTTGGATTGGCTATCACAACCGGCCAAATGCCGTGATGGCCAAAGACCCGTCGCTCGTGTCGCCCGACGCGCGCCGCTACGTCCATCTGCCCGGAGGACATCAGGAGTCGTGGGCGGACGCATTCTTCAATGTAATAAAGGATGCGTACGAATGGGTTCGCGAAGGAGCGGTGCCCGGCGCGAAACCAAAGATGCTGCCCACATTCGAAGACGGCTACCGCTCTGCTTGTCTTGTCGACGCCATGCTGAAGAGCCATACGGCAGGTGCAGTCTGGGAAAAGGTGCAGTATCTTCCGGCAACCCGCTAGCCGCGCCATCGCTGCGAGGCGCGCGGCAGGTAAGCTAATAGAGAGGAGCAAGGAATCGTCGCATGAGAGTGGGAGTGTTCACGCCTCTGCTGTCGCAGATGCCGCTGGAAGGCGTGCTGGCGAAGTTTAAGGCGCTCGGCATCAACACAGTGGAACTGGCAACGGGGAACTATCCAGGCAATGCGCATTGCAAGCTGTCGATGCTCGAAAATGCCTCAGCCGCTCAAGCGACTTCAGGCACAAGCTAGCAGGACCACGGTACAAGCATCAGCGCCCTGAGTTGTCACGGAAATCCGTTGCATCCCGACCCTGCCCATGCAAAGCAGGCTCAGGAGGTGAATCGCCAGACCATCCTGCTCGCGGAAAAGCTGGCCGTTCCGGTAGTCGTCGATTTTTCCGGATGTCCGGGAGATTCGGCGCAGGCCAAGGCGCCGAACTGGGTGACCTGCCCGTGGCCGCCCGATTATCTCGACGTGCTCGCCTGGCAGTGGGACAAAGTTGTCGCTCCCTATTGGATCGAGCGAGCGAAGTTTGCAGCAGATCACGGCGTTCGGATCGCAATCGAGATGCATCCGGGCTTCGTTGTGTACAGCCCCGAAACGATGCTGCGGCTGCGGGAGATCGCAGGCCCGTCGATCGGCTGCAACTATGATCCGAGCCACATGTTCTGGCAGAGCATCGATCCAATCGCAGCCGTACGAATTCTAGGCGACGCGATCTTTCATGTTCACGCAAAGGACACGCAGCTCTACCCATCGAACCTCGTGCGGACAGGCGTGCTGGACACAAAACCTTATACACAAGAGCGTGATCGCGGATGGATCTTCCGAACATGTGGCTACGGGCACGGCGCGGAATGGTGGAAGGAGTTCATCTCAACGTTGAGGATGTTCGGCTATGACTACGTGCTGTCGATCGAGCACGAAGACAGCCTGCTCTCTCCCGAAGAGGGCCTGACCAAGGCAGCCCATTTTCTGAACGAAATTGTGATCAAAGAAGAAGCGGGAGCCGCATGGTGGATCTGACCAGCCTCATTCAGACGACGAGGCGACAATCAATAAATCGCAGAAGCTTCATCGCCGGGGCTGGCGCGCTGCTGTCGAGCAGAGCGCTCGACGCACTCGCACCCCTGCAGACGAAGAGCGGCGGCGCCGCGACAAAGGGAAAGGCGGATCACAGCCTCCGAATCGAGCCTTGCACTCTGGAGATTGGTCCCGGCGTAACCATCAAAACGCTTGCATACAACGGACAGGTTCCGGGACCGCTGCTGCAGCTGCGTGAAGGCGTGCCGGTGAGCATCGACGTAACCAACTCCAGTGAAGATCCGGACCTGGTTCACTGGCATGGCCTGGCAACCGACTCCCTGAATGACGGGGCGATGGAAGAAGGCTCGCCGATGATTCCCGCCGGCGGCATGCTTCGCTACACCCTTACTCCAAAGCCTGCCGGAACGCGCTGGTATCACACGCACGCAGCGGCCCATGAGAATCTTTCGCTGGGCACCTACAGCGGTCAGTTTGGATTCCTGCTTATCGAGGGCAAGGATCAGCCTGCGCCCTATGATCAGGAGATCAACCTCGCGATTCACCACTGGGAACCCTCCTTCGTGCCGATGGTGGAAACGATGCGCGAGCAGTCGTCCAACGTGCCGCTGACTACCGGCTCCGATGTGGGATACAAGTACGCCACTATCAACGCGCACATGCTCGGCGCTGGCGAGCCGATACGAGTAAAGCATGGCCAGCGCGTCCTGATGCGGCTTCTGAATGCGAGCGCCACCGAGAATGTCGTGCTCGCTCTCCCTGGACACAGCTTCAAGGTCATCGCGATGGATGGAAATCCGGTTCCGAATCCTAAGGCCGTAGAAGCGCTCTCACTCGCCGTTGCCGAGCGCGTGGATGCAATCGTCGAGATGAATTCGCCGGGAGTTTGGGTTCTCGGGTCGACGCTGGAGAAGGCACGTCAGATGGGTCTCGGCATTGTCGTCGAATACGCGGGAAAGACAGCAGCCCCGGTGTGGAAAGACCCATCGCTCGGCGAGTGGGACTACACACAGTTTGCCAACACAACCGACGCGCCGAAGCCGGACGAGACATTCGTCCTGACATTTCGCGATTACGGTCCGATGCACGGGTCAAAATTCGATACATGGACCATCAACAACAAGTCCTGGCCCGATATCGATCCGCTCATTGTGCAGCAAGGAAAGCGTTACCGGATGACCTTTCGCAACGGGAGCGGAGACCAGCATCCCATGCATTTGCACCGGCACACATTCGAGGTCACGCGCATTGGAAGCAAGCAGACAAGCGGTCTGATGAAAGATGTAATCAACGTTATGCCGCTGGACTCAGTCGATGTAGACTTCGTCGCAAATAATCCTGGCGACACATTGTTGCACTGTCATCAACAGCTTCATATGGATTACGGTTTTATGCAGTTGATCAAGTACTCAGGATAAGCGGTCGCGATCGCAAGAGACAGCTCACGCGCATTCTGTTGAATGAGGGCATTGATTGGAATAATGAAGAGATCTTGGTTCGCAGCGCTTCTGGCAGTAGCAGGATTCATTGCATTTCCATGCCGGCAGATGCCAATCTACGCAGCGTCCGGCAATCCGGCATCAGGCAGTCCGGGCGCGGATATGGACAACGTCGGCGCACAGTCCTACGCGAACCATTGCGCGATCTGCCACGGTGATAAGCGGGAGGGCATCCTGCCCGCATTTCCGCCTCTGTTGGGAATCAACCGGCAGATGACCGATCAGCAAATCACGAATCTCATCCATACGGGCAGGGGCCGCATGCCCGGCTTTCCAAAGCTGGGGCAGGACGAATTGACGGCTTTACTTCACTTTCTCGACACAAGCGATACATCCGCGTCCGGACCCGGCGACGGCTCGTCACCGGGTTCTTCAAGCCTGAGTGAAGCGGGCTCTGCGCTCTTCCGCCAGAATTGCGCATTTTGCCACGGCCGCGACGCACAAGGCGGAGAAACGGGCCCTGATCTTACGCGGTCCAAAATAGTGCGCAGGGACATCGGAGGCGACAGGATCGGTGAAGTGGTGCGGAACGGAATACCCGCGAAGAAAATGCCGGCTTTCCATTTTTCCGATCAGGAGTTGCACAGCCTGGCTGCCTTCATCCATGAACAGCAGGCCAGGGCGGCGTCCAGGCCGGGTGGCCGCAGAGGCGTGGAGGTTGCCGATCTGCAGACCGGCAACGTTGAGGCAGGCCGGCAGTATTTTAACGGCGCGGGAAACTGCGCATCCTGTCACTCTCCTACCGGTGACCTTGCCGGCGTCGCGTCAAAATACGAGGGGCTGCAGCTCGAGGAGCAAATGCTTTATCCGAGAGACGCGAAGAGCCGGGTGACGGTGACTCTACCGTCCGGACAACAGATCTCTGGAACAGTGGCGTATCTGGATGAGTTCACCGTTGCGCTGCGTGACGCCGATGGCAATTACCATTCATGGGCGATCAGCAAAGTGAAGTACAAGCTCGATGCGCCGGTCAACGCTCACGCGGAATTGTTCAGCAAGTACTCGGATGCCGACATCCACAACCTGATGGCTTATTTGCAAACGCTGCGGTGAGCATGTTCACGCCGCTGTGGAGAGATCGCTAAACCGATATGAAATTGCAGAGACTCAGAGCCGTACCCAAAGTTGTAAACCGAATCGTTCTTGCCACCGCGGTGTTGTCAGGGCTAGTCGCGCTGCCGCATTTGTTGGTATCGCAGAACCTGAATCCCGCTGATCTGCTCCATCCATCGCCTGACAGCTGGCCCGGATATCACGGAGACTACTCGGGCAGGCGCCACAGCCGTCTGACGCAGATCACTCCGCAGAATGTCGGCAGCCTAAGCCTCGCGTGGGCTTTTCAGACAAATCAGACGGCTGAAATCAAATCATCGCCGCTGCTGGTCGATGGAGTCATCTACTTCACGGTTCCGGAAAACATCTGGGCGGTCGACGCACGATCCGGACATCAGATCTGGCACTACCAGAGCCCGCCCACCCCAGGTGATCACATCGGGAACCGCGGCGTGGGCATGTATAAGGGATGGCTTTATTTCATGCTGCCGGATGGCCACCTGATCTCGCTCGATGCCAAGGACGGCACGGTGCGCTGGAAGGTGGAGGTGGCCGATGCCACCAAGGGCTACTGGACCACGATGGCGCCGCTGGTCATAAGGGATCACGTGATTGTCGGCGTCTCAGGCGACCTGGATAACCTGGCCGGCTATCTGCGTTCGATCGATCCCGAGACAGGCCAGACGCAATGGCAATGGGATGTCACTCCACCGGCCGGAACTCCGAACGAGACTACTGGAGGGATGACATGGATTCCCGGCACTTACGACCCCGAGCTCAACCTGCTTTATTGGGGTACCGGCAACCCAACGCCCGTACTGAACGGTAAAACTCGGCCGGGAGACAATCTCTACACGTGCAGCATCGTTGCGCTCAATCCTGATACGGGGAAACTCGTCTGGGGATTCTCGGTTTCGCCTCACGATACCCACGATTGGGATGCGGTCGAAGTCCCGGTTCTGGTTGACGGAACCTTTCGTGGCCAGCCGCGGAAGATGCTGATGCAGACCTCGCGCAACGGCTACTTCTTCGTCCTCGATCGCACCAACGGAAAGAGCCTCCTCACCGTTCCATACGGGCCCGTAAACTGGACGCTGGGCGTAGATAAGGATGGTCATCCCATTCCAAATCCGGACAAAGAGCCGGCCCGCGACGGCCGGCTGATCGCCCCCGATGAGGGAGGGCTGACGAATTATCGCTCACCCAGCTTCGACCCAAAGACAGGTCTGTTCATTGTCGATGCCCATCCCAGTTACAGCATCTATTTCGCGAAACCGGCGGACGGTGCGTATGGCTGGGCAGGCGCGGATTACGGCCTGTGGGGCAAAGGGACCATCGAAGCGATTGATTACCGGACCGGAAAAATCCGCTGGAAACATGAAGTAGGCGCTGGCGGCTCGGGAGCGGGCGTCCTCACCACAGATTCCGGACTGGCATTTACAGGCGACGCTTACGGAAATGTCCTGGCCCTCAACTCCAGCGATGGCAAGACACTCTGGCATGCAGGAACAGGTGCCTCGATGCAGAGTTCCCCGATCACGTATCTGCTTGACAGTCGCCAATATGTGGTAACAAGCAGCGGAGGCGTCCTCTTCGCATGGGCGCTGCCGCAAAGTAGCGCCGCGACTGCACCAGCCGCCCACTCACACTAAGACGGCGACGCATCGCTAATCCGACGCAGCGCAGAAAGCACTTGCGTCCGACCCCCAAAAACCGTAGTCTCGCTGTGAATCGTCCATGGACCCGGTCGACGGCATCTGACCATCCCCATGCGTCCCCGGGATTGGGGAAGTTATCGCCTATTCTACGGCGCACTCAGAGTGGCGCTGAAGGCACCAGAGGGAATGGTTTATATCATTTCGAATTACAGGAGACTTCGCATGAAATCGCCTATCGCCGGCGCGAGCATCGCTCCGCGCCAGCAACACGTACGCTTCGCAGCTATTCTTAGCACCGTCGCCATGATTGCCATGTCTGCGGTCCTGACTGTCGCAGCTGTAGCTCAGGCCGGCGGCGGAAAGGCGGAGATGGCGCAGAAGGTGGCTGCGTTAAAAGAGTCTGCCGCAGCCAATAAACAGCGATTGCATCAATACACATGGATGGAGACCCAGCAACTGACGCTGAAGGGCGATCCAAAGCCCGCGAAGACCTTTCAGTGCCAGTACGGGCCCGACGGGCAGGTTCAGAAAACTCCGATCGGCAGTCCGGCCCCGGCCCCCAGCGGCCGCCAGGGGAGACTCAAGCAGCACGTTGTCGAAAAGAAGACCGAAGAGATGAAGGACTACATGCAACAGGTGCAGGGGGTCATTGCTCTTTATGTGCCACCCGATGCTGAGCGCATGCAGCGTGCTTTCCAGGCAGGCAATATCGCGATGAACAAAACACTCGGTAGTGACATTGCTAACCTGGTCTTCACCAACTATGCGCAGCCCGGCGATAAGATGACCGTCTCCTTTGACGCCACATCAAAGAAAATCCAGGCCATCAACGTAAATACTTATCTGGACGATCCCAAGGACGTAGTCACTCTCGCGGTCCAGTTTGCCAGCCTGCCTGATGGAACCAATTACGCGCAACAAACCGTGCTCAACGCCACGGCAAAGCAGATACAGGTAACCACGACTAACTCGAATTACGCAAAGCTCGCGCAATAGGATTTGCCGGGATCACGCGTGTGAGGAACTGGCGTTAAAGGGCGCATGATCCCGGCCATGCGTCTTTTCATACGGGTAAAACGCCATCAAGCTGCCGGACAAATCCGACGACACTGCTATCTTTCCCATCTGTTATCGCGGCCTTCGTGGGCTACTTCCACCCGCACCTGAGCCACGCATAGAACCTCTTCCGCGATTTTGAGATTGTTCGAGCTGACTGCCTCGTTCGCGAGACTGGGAATCATTCTGAAGCTGTCCCATCGTATTTGGCGGTGTCGAACTCCCCGGAGCACCTGGCGCCGGAGCCGCCTGGTTCTGAGTCTTTTGCCCCGCGCGGGGTGTCGTCTGGTTTGACCCCGCTCCGCTCGACGGTGGGGTGCCTGCTCCCTGTGTGCCAGGCGTGCTCGACGAGCCTCGAGATTGGGATTGCGGAGTCTGGTTGGAGCCCTTCAGATTCTGAGATTGGTTTTGCCGGGCCTGTGCCGCGCCGGTCGAGGGATCGACCGGGGTCCAGCCACCGTTGTCCCATTTGCTCCAGTTGCCGTCTGAGTCCTTTTTGTAGACGTTCCCGTCTGCACCGGCATACACGTTATTGTTGTTGGCATCCTTGGCGACAAATCCACTGTTACCATTCGCCCCGGAAAAGCCGGCACCCGCGCTTCCCTTGGATGTCTCGAAAGATCCCGCAGTCCCCTGGCTATTGGTCACATGCTGCGAGCGCGCCCAGTTTTCTCCGTTTTGAACTACCGAGCTTCCCCATTGACTATATTGGTTGTGCCCCTGCGAAGTAGCCGCGTAAGTTCCGGTCCAGGGATTATAAGCCTGAGCGTAGGTATGGCCACCATAGGCATTCTGGACGGTTACAGCTCGCCCATAAGTTCCCGTAGTGGGGTTGTACCAGGCAGCGCTGCCTGCTGAGCCGTACGGGCCATATACGGCCCGCCCAACTCCATAGGCTCCCGTGTATGGGTTATATACGGCAGCCACTCCGTAGGTATAGGGGTAGGGGTAGTAGATGGGGTGCGGTCCCCAGTAAACATAAGGTGGATAGTAATACCCTGTACCGTAAACAACCGTTGCTCCCACAGTCATCCCCACAACAAACATACCGAGATAGCCGCTGGAGTAACTTGTCTCCACGGTTGTCGGCGTGGGATTTGATACGACTACATAGGTCACGTTGTAGACGGGCGAGCTGGGCGGAATTGTATAGATGACCGCCGGCACTGAGTCCGCGACCTTCCATGGGCCGTTCGGGCTTTTTGACACGAACCACACACCTTGAAAGCAGAGGTAGTAGAGATCGCCCACGCGGATCACTCTGTCCGGCGTATTCACGGCATAGAACATCGTTGTGCTCGCGATCGGCACAAATTGAGGCTGGCCCGCATAGACCACTTTGACCTGCGCCTCCGCCGCTGCGCGATTCACAATCGCGGTCGTCGGCACCTGCGACAGGAGCACGGCATCACTGGCTTCCTGGGTTCCGGGCACTGAAATAAGAACTGCGGAGTAAGGATGACCGTGCGGGATCATCGCGAAGTCGGCAGGCAGAATACCGCTCGCATAATTCCATGGGCCCTCAAGGTTCGCGGCCCGGAACCATCGTCCCGAGAGCAGAACGTAGATTTGGTTATCAGGCTGGTGCAGGAAGACATTGCTCTCTGTGTTCGTTGCATAGGAGAGACTGGTTCCAGGAATCTTCGCGTAAACCGGCGAGCCCTTGAACGCAATTAGCTCGGCGGGTTTTTCCGTGAACATCACCTTGGGTGCAGTTCCTGGAACAGCCGGCACCGCTTTCAGTACGTCGTCCCAGTTCTCGTGAGGCGGCAGCTTCACCATCTCCGGAGGAAGCTTCGTCGTTGCCGTCCATGGGCCAGACAATTGCGTGGCCCTGAGCCATGTCTTCCCGCTCAGCAGGTAATAGGCGGATTGGTCATAGAAGAGATCCCAATTTGTGTTCACAACATACTGCAATGAGGAGCCCTGAATTGGTGCCAGAACCGGCTTTCCATCTACAAGGAGCACGATCGCCGGAACAGTGCTCACAAGAATCGTGGGCGCCGGAGCAGCGGCGTCGATCGAACGAACAGGCGTGTTTAGTTTCTCCAGGCTGGCAATCATGCGGCTAAGGCCGATTGTGAACGTCATCGTCGGATAGATCTGATGAACACGCTGTTGCATTGCCGCTTCCTGCGCTGCATCGAGCGATGGGAAACGTGAATTGAGGACCTGGATATTTCTGATGTAGACGACTCGAGCGCTCACGTCGGTGATCGTGTCTGCACGCCACGAAATCACTCCGAGGATGGGCTTTTGTCCGTTTTGCGCTATGGATATTGCCGTATCGGCAACGAGGGTACGGTATTTTTGCCACGCCTTCAGTTGGGGCTGATAGACGATGACGTGCGCACCATTGCGGTCAACCGTCTTCGGCCACGACAGAGAGGATGGCGGTGCGTTTTGTTGAGCGAAGGAACTGAGAGTAAGCAGCAGGCATAGTGTGACGGCAGAGAAAGAAATCGGCAATCTTCTCAAGGTGTCTACCTCATTCGAGATATTCGGAATTTCCTGCTTCAGGCCGGGGGGTGACCTGCGTCAGAAGCCGCCACGAGGCAGCATTCGGATCGATCAGGTGGCTCTTGCGATGAACGGGCGCAATTCTACACCACGGCAATTGGGGGATAGAAGGACTTTCCGCCGCGGCTTCATATCGGATGAAACCGCATTCCTGTTTTCACTTCGATCAGAACCGGCATGCGCTATTCCATTTCAAACGCGACGTACATCAACACAGTCTGGCGTTCTACATCGAGGACAACCGAATCTCCGGGCTTGAAGTTCGCCAGTTCCCTGCGCAAATCCTCGGCTCCCTTCACCGCCTTCCCGTTGACTGAGCGCACCACGTCGCCAACCTGGAGATTCGCCAGCGTCGCTGGCTCTTCGCCGAGCATGCCTGCCACGATAGCGCCCTGTTTTGAACGGAGACCGGGCAGCGTATCCGCCAGGGAAGCATTCAGGTCAAGCACGAATATTCCCAGCGAAGCGATCAGGTCACGTTTTGGATTAATTAAATCCGACAAGCTGTCGATCGCCGGTGGAGCATCGACTGGCTTCATCGAAAGCGATACCGCTTTCCCGCTACGCAAAACCTGCATGCGCAGCGGCGTGCCTCGCTTGTGTACATAAAGGAACGCGGTGTATTTCGGAACGGAGTCAATTGGAAAGCCATCGATGCTCTTGACGATATCTCCGGGCTGGAGGCCGCCTGTCGCAGCGGGGCTACCCTCGTCGATATCGGTGACAATCACTCCCCAGTCCTGCGGCAGCTTAAGGCCTGCAGCCAAAGGACCTGTGATCGTTTGAACATGGGCGCCGATGGTCACGGCGCGAACCACGCCATGGGCCTTTAACTCGTTATAGGCGAACCTTACGATTGGCTCAGGGATCGCAAACCCCAAACCCTCGCTGCCACCACCCTTGGTATAGATGAATGTATTAATGCCGATGAGGTTTCCGTCGCGGTCCACGAGCGGGCCACCGCTGTTGCCTGGATTGATCGGCGCATCGGTTTGCACGTAGACCATGGGACGATCGACCTCAGGCTGCCTTCCGACAGCGCTGATAATTCCCTTGGTCACGGTGTGGTCCAGACCTTCCGGCGCACCGATCGCGAGCACGGTTTGTCCCAGGCGAACCTGATACAGCTCGGGTAGCGCGATGTAAGGCAGATCGGTTGCTTCAATCTTGATGACAGCGAGATCCGCGTAGCGATTGGTGCCGATAAGTTTCGCTTCGAAGACACGCTGCGGGTTGGCAAGTCTTGTGTTTCCCATAGTGAGCGCAACCGTGGTCGGCCCCAGAATGACCCGAATCCGCAATGCGCCGCGCACGACGTGGTTGTTAGTGACGATATATCCGCTCGGATCGACGATCACTCCCGATCCTGTAGAGCGTTCCCGCTGCAACGTCTGCTGATCGTCGCTCGACTTCTGGTCAGTTTCGGGCGTGCCAAAGCCCGTCACCTCAATCTGCACAACCGACTTCATCGCTGTCTCTGCCACTTTATCGATTGCACGATCGTATTGTTCGAGAATGGATGACGCTGCGGGCTCGCCGGGAGACTTTGGAGGCTCGCGATCCTGGCCGCTGCCGGGCAGCGAGAAAAAGATCGCGAAAGCTGCGAGTGTGAAAGCCAATCCAGTTTTCATTCGATTCCTCTGGGCGAAAAGCGAGCGTGAATCCGCGTTTACAGCGTGGTGGAAATGTATTTCCGCTTGAGCCTCGGGTCAATAGCAATCCCGCAAGCGCGCGGAGAGCGCACTCCCTCGCATCAGTATCGTGCAATAAATTGAAGGCGTTTCCAAAAGGGACAGGCGACGTTACCTCTACAATCATGTCAATCTGTACTTAATGAAGGCACTCATAATTCAAAATCCCGGAGAGGCAAGGATCGATTTCGTACCGGAACCAGCGCCGGAACCGGGGAAGGTTTTACTCCGCGTCCGAATGGTCGGACTCTGCGGCAGTGATCTCAACACGTTCCGCGGTAGAAATCCGATGGTCAGCTTCCCGCGAATCCCGGGACACGAAATAGCCGCGACAATCGTCGAGTGCAACGGATCTTATCGCGGATTATCGGCAGGCACGCACGTAACGGTGTTGCCGTATACGAGTTGCGGCAAGTGCGCTTCGTGTCTCAGACAGAGGCCGAACGCTTGCGAATTCAATGAAACATTAGGCGTGCAACGGGATGGAGCACTGACGGAATACATCTACATCGCGGAGGAGAAGCTCTATCCTGCCGAACTGCCAGCGGAAAAGCTTTGCCTTGTGGAGCCATTGACCGTGGGCTTTCATGCCGTGGCTCGCGGACGCGTGACTGCCGCAGACACGGTGGCTGTCTTCGGATGCGGCGGCGTCGGTCTCGGCGCGATCGCGGCCTCTTCCTCAAGCGGCGCATGCACGATCGCCGTGGACCTCGACGACGACAAGCTTGAGATTGCCCGGAAGAGTGGAGCAGCTCACACCGTTAATAGCGCGAGGTCTTCTTTGCATCAGCGTCTATCAGAGCTTACACAAGGCCGCGGTCCTGAGGTTGTCATAGAGGCGGTTGGACATCCGCAAACATTTCGAGCTGCGGTCGAAGAAGTCGCATTCGCCGGGCGCGTAGTGTACATCGGCTATGCCAAAGAACCCGTGGCTTACGAAACAAAACTCTTTGTACAAAAAGAACTGGACATTCTCGGCTCCCGCAATGCTCTTCCTGAGGACTTCCGGCACGTGATTCAGATGCTCAAAGACGGGCGGGTATCCCTGTCTGATGGTGCCTGCTCCGTGGTCGCGTTCGACGAAGTGCCGCGGATACTAAAAGAATGGAGCGAGAACCCTGCGAAATTCACGAAGGTCATAGTCAATCTGGATTGACCGCCATCAAAAGGTGTCTAGGCAAACTCCTTAACTGGTCAAGCGGTCCGGCGAAATTGGCGTCACGTCAGAAACGCTCAGGCTCTTGAGCGCCTGCGCCGCACCTGTCCACGCCATGCTGATATCGCTCGCCGTCGGTTTGTAGGAGCGCACTGTCATCGCCTCTCTGCGATCGATAAAGATCTCGATCACCGAACCATCCATCCAGAGATCGATAGTCGATATTCCCTCCTGATTCGGGTTGAGAGGAATGACACGGTCACCTATAGTCACGCTTGGTTTGCCGGTCTGATCCACAGATTTGATCGTCGGCAGCGCAGCTGCGCAACTGCCAGATCCATCGCGAAATTCCAGCCCGTAAGGGGTATCTTTGGCTCGAAATTCCAACACGACGCTGCCGGCACGGTTGACAATCGGCATTCCTGCGAGCGCAGCGTTCAGATCCTTCACTCCGGAGCCCGGAAGCCGCCGCGTGTTCCGGAGCAGCGATGCAAATTCCGGAACCACTTCCATCTTCAGTTGATTTCCATCGAGCGTGAGGACGCGAGGCAACGCCATTACCCCCGCCCAGCCGGCGGCGAGACAATCTTGCGCAGAGCGATCCTCCTGTATCCAGCCCCACAAAATGCGCCGCCCCTTGGCGTCGACCATGCTCTTCATCGCGTAGTAGAAACCGTGATCCAGCAGACCCCTGGTTTCAGCGTGGAACTTGAGTTCGCCCTTGTCGAACTCGCCCACCTCCCAGTAGACCTTGCGTTCCGTTGAGTAAAGCAGCACGTGCTTGCCGCTCAGGGGAAAAAAGTCAGGGCACTCCCACATCTCTCCTGTATCCACGGGATTCGTATGCGTCCCTTCATTCCATTGCCCCTGCGCGAGAGGATGCAGATAGGTCCAGTTGCGTCCGTCGGATGAGCGGTAAAGCAGTACCGCACCACCCACCTTAGGAAATCCGGATCCGACGCCCAAATACCAGCTCTCGCCGTCCTTCCATGGGCACGGATCACGGAATCCTGTTACTTTCATCCCCGCAGGCGGCCCATCCAGCGCCGGCCGTTCCGCTTTTTTCCAGTTCAGCAAGCCCGGATCGGTGGCGACCGCCATGCATTGCACCTCGCGCAGCCCTTCTCCGCGAATCGTCTCCTGGTCGGGGGTAGTCTTTGTCACGCCCGTGTAGAGAATCGTCGGTGCGTCCATGTCCGGCAGCACGCTCCCCGTGAAGCATCCGAAGGCGTCGAAGTATCCCGGTGTGGGCGAGAGGGCCACGGGCAGATGCGTCCAATGAATCAGGTCGGGACTCTTCGCATGCGCCCAGTGCATGTCTCCCCATACAGCCGATCCTGGATTGTATTGATGAAACATGTGGTACTCGCCGCGAAAGTACCGGGGCGCGCATGGATCGTTCATCCAGTTGGCCTCGGGCAGCAAATGAAACTGCGGCCGCAGAGGGTCATGCATCAGCTTCTCGCGCAGCGCCGAAGACAGCCCGGGCGACTGAATCGCGCCCGTCGGCATCTCGGCCCACGCCTTTGCGAAAGGTCCCAAGGCGGAGCCTCCGGCGGACCAGGCTACGGAAGAAGCGAGTGAGCGAATTAAAAATCTACGACGGTCCATGCAATACCTCGGATGGGATGACCGGCACTCGTTTGCAGGCGACCGCTCGGTCCTCCAATATTCGGGCCAAACTTAGCCACGGTGCATATCTTTTGCTCGCGTAATGATATGACACTCGCAATGCTCATGCCGCGCTGACCTTTCAAAAGTGGCGCGCGTTTACTTTGTGGCAACATTTTTTGAAGTTCGAAAGGCGCTGCTTCTGTTCCGAATTGAATCTGCGTATATCCCTTGCTGCGGAATCAAGAAGCGTATTCTCCGCCTGCGTCAGTGGCGAGTTGTTCGCTTCGATGCAGCCCTCGATACCGGATATAACCGTCGCGGCGCGGATTTTCGGGTGCTCAGTTCTTCATTGACAAACGCGCAATCCGCTGCCGATATTGGCTGGATTCTGATCGGCGCATCTCCAGATTCAATCTGCGCCGACACCAGAAGAACATTCCGACGTATCGAGGAGGCTGAACGATGGCGTATACCGCGCCGCAACTTCTTTCGATGTCTCAAGAGGACCTGGACGGCCTGTTTTCTACCAGTCCCGTCGGGCGACATTCCGAATGGAGAGGCAAAAGGCACCGCAATCATCGCTCCCGGTACGAAGTACAGCGCGGAGATCGCCTCGTTGATCAACATTTTTGTCTGGGAGGGAAAGACCTTTGACGCGGCGCACGGGACCCTGCGAAATCGAATCCTCGCCTTTGGATTGAACGCGATTGTTGCGGAGGTCTATAAGGCCGCGAGTTGGTTCGATACCAAGGAATGCATCGTGCTCGATTATTCGAAGACGTCGCTCGTTGCCGAACATGTTCGCGACGAAATCCGCCAAATCGGTCCTGGAGTCTACCTGGGCATCGTGTATTGGGAGCAAAGCAAGACCATTCACTTTGCGCTGCAGTTTCCACTCTGCATGACAATCCTTTCCAACCCAGATCGCCCGATACCCAAGACGAATACGGGCTCGACGTCTTGAGATTGGTTGGGCGATGCATCGATCTCTCTGGTGCATCTGGAAAGAAGGTTCGATCCGCTCCTTCGTCCATTCTTCGACGCTTTGTTTCGCGATCCCCTTGCGAGTCTTATGACGCTCTCTGATCAACAGGAGTCGGCCAAACGAGGGCCTTCAAATTGCAGAAGAAAAACCGCTCCCGGACGAAGAAGCGTACGTCGACTCGATGATCAAGAGCTTCGAAGAGCAAATGCGTCTGCTTTGGAAGCCCGGGCGATTCGAGCGAGGGGGAAATACAAAAACGCACGGCATCGTGAGAGCGGAATTCATTGTTCATGACAATCTCCCGGCGGAATTGCGTCACGGCATCTACTCTGAGCCGCGTACCTACCGCGCATGGGTGCGCTTTTCAGGGCCGGGGCCGTATATTACCCCGGATATCGATGACGTGGGGTTTATGAGCATCGGCATCAAGCTGATGGGGGTGCCGGGACCGAAGATGATGGAGGAAGAGAAGTTCACGCAAGATATGTTTGCCGTTTCAACCCCAACCTTCGTAACGCCAGACGTCATCGCGAATGCGCAGTTACAAATGGAAAGTGTGAAAGAACGCGACAATCTTCTACTTCGTCAATCTTCATCGGCCACCATGTACTCGACCTCATCATGCAGTCGCTTTGGATAAAAACGCAGAGCAGTCCATTTGAGGCTCCCTATTTCAGCTGCGTTCCGTATCTTTTGGGCGAAGGCCAGGCGATGCAATACTCGGTATGGCCGAAATCGAAACGTCGTACGCCCGATACCGCGGCTTCCTTTGCGACCTCCCGACGATTACCTGCGTGACGCCATGGTGGCCACCCTCTGCCAAGGAAGATGTCGAGTTCGACATTCGCTTGCAATTGCAAACGGATCCACACCTCATGCCCCTTGAGAACAATGCTGTGCTTTGGCCGGAAAAGCTTTCGCCCCGCGTCTCGGTAGCTACTCTGCGCATTCCCGCGGCAGAAGTTCGACTCGCCGGCACAGCTGGATTTCGCCAAGCGCCTTTCCTACAATCCCTGGCACTGTATTGCAGAGCATCGCCCTTTGGGCAACCAGAACCGAGCGCGCCGCCGCATGTACCTGACACGCTGGCAACCTTGCGACAAACGATGAATGCAACACCTCGCTACGAGCCAACAGGGGATGAGGTCTTTGATTAAGCCGCAATGACGCCGCAATCCAGCTTCATGATTCTGGCCGCGATCATTCCGTCGCGTGAGGCGGAACTGCGCCAGTTGCTTGCCTCAATGAATCGGGTGCCGGGACTTCTCGATCCTCTCAATGCCGTCATTCCCTTCGGACAATTCAAGTCTTTGCACTTCGCCCGGGTCGTGATTCTGGATGACCAGACGCTGAACGACATCACCACCTACGGGCTGCCACGGGTCAACTATCCCACTTATCTTGCGATTCTCGGAGATTGCGATGGCGCAATCGCGGACTTCCTTGAGGATTTGATGGATCATGCCGGAGATGGCTTGCGACGCGTCTTTGCGCATTGCGAAGGATTCGCGGAAGGATCGATCTGCTGGCCTGGATGAAGGCGCACAATGTGGCCGCAACAGCTAACTATGTGAATTGGATTGGACGAACCGTTCAACAAGTGTACGAAGAGGAGATGCTGAGGCAGGCGCTTGAGAAGTTTATGCAGGGAGACGCGGATTCACTGCGCGGAATGCCGCAAAGGCAGATGAGGCAGGCGCTGAAGGGATTTGTCGCCAACGAACAGCGATCCGGGCGCGTCACGCTGACCCCTCCGGCGCCAACACCTCTTGGATGGCGGCTTCGAACTTTCTCCATATCTTGGGGATGCCGGTCCTCCTGCTTGTCTTGTCTCCATTCTCTGCTCATCGTCTACCCTTCTTTCTTTTTCAACTCAGGAGATGTGAGAAATCCGATCCTGAGATTGCGCCTCGCGTCAATCCAGAGCACGCGAACCTGCTCTCCGCCCTTGAAGACCATGGTGTAACAAACCAGTTCAGTGCGATGGGTAGCTTGAAGCCGGGATTGTTTCGCGCCTGACCATGATCCTTGTCCTCTGGCGATCGACTATACGGCAAGGCACGTGTTTAATCGCGGACGACTTGCGCGCGTCACTTCGATTCAGTTTGCGCGCTGGGTTTTTCTGGATGATAAGAAGAGTGTGATTTTTGTAAGCAATTACGACGGCAGTCTTGAGAGCTATATGGATGATTTCATCAACAAAGTCGGATTCGGACTGAATATTGTCTTCAGCAACGGCGTTGGCTATCCACGGACAAACTGGTTCCTTCTCGACGGCGCGAAGGACGAGCAGAAATTCAAGGACTATCTTCGTCGGCATCAGATGCCAACCCAAGCCTGGTACAACGCGCACCCCGGTTTGACAGCTCTTGATAAGTGGCGCAACGCCCAGATCCGGGAGGGACTCGAACAACAATCCATGACAGACGCCGACATACAAGATATGGTTAAAGCTGCTTGAGGCAGGTCCTCAAATTTCCCAGAAGAGCAAAATGCCGACAGGGTCACCACTGCTGAAATACAGGGCATGCGCTTTGGCCGGAAGCAACCAGGAAACCCGATTCACTGCGGCGAATCGCGTTCATGAGAACTCAGGATCGACCGAGGGGAGGGATTATGAGCGCAGAACCGGTAAACTTTAGCGATATTCAAGGCCTCGTTCGCTTCGGATACAACGCGCCTCTGAAGCCTCGTTCCTGCTGCTGGAAATCAGTGATCCCGCCGGCGCGCGCGCCTGGCTCATGGATGCACCCGTATCGACGGCAGAAGAACTGAGCCGCCCCCAGTGACGGCACTGCAGGTAGCCTTCACTTGCGAAGGATTACGCGCGCTCGGCGTCGCTGAAGAATTGCTTGCGGGGTTTTCGGCCGAGTTTCAATCCGGGATGACCGGGCAGGAAAGCCGCTCTCGAAGGCTTGGGGACGTGGGCGCCAACTCCCCTGAATCGTGGCGATGGGGACGGGCAGGAAATGTCCCTCACGCGTTGCTGATGATCTATGCACAGCCGGGCCATCTCGAAGGATGGACGCGAACCATTCAAAATGCGGCATGGCGCGCCGCCTTTGAAGTACTCGATTGCTTGTCGACATCAAACTGGGAGGCAAGGAGCCTTTTGGGTTCAATGACGGAATTAGCCAACCCACGCCGGACTGGGGACGGCAACGCGAAGTGAGTGGGGACGAACGCGCCTATGGGAACCTCTTGTCCCTCGGGGAATTCCTGCTTGGGTATCCCAACGAATATGGCAAGTACACGGATCGTCCTCTGTTTTCCCGTGACGCGCCCTCAAGTTCCGTCCTGCCTCCTGCAGAGGATCAGCCGCGCAAGCGTGACTTTGGCCGGAACGGAACCTTTCTAGTTGTCAGACAATTGCAGCAGGATGTGCGCGGCTTCTGGCGGTTTATCGACAAGCAGACTCATTCAAATCCGCAGGACCGAAGAATCTCGCCGAATCCATGATAGGACGCAGGATGGATGGCACGCCCCTCCTACCCGTGGGCTCGCCTTCTATCGAAGGCATCGACAAGAAATCTGTGGCACAGAATCAATTCACCTACGACTCCGACAGCAATGGACTTCTGCTGTCCATTCGGCGCGCATATCCGCCGCGCAAACCCGCGCAACGCCGACCTGCCGGCTTCGGATGGCCTGTTTGCGCGGCTGGGTCAGAAGTCTGGCTTTGGCAATGCCAAGTATCGTGACGATGTAATTGCCTCGACGCGGTTTCATCGCATGATCCGCAGAGGGCGAGAGTACGGTCCGAAACTAACCCCGGAGGAGGCCGCGGGGGGTGATCCAGATAGCGCGGAACACGGAATTCACTTCCTTTGCATCGCTGCCAATATTCTGCGCCAGTTCGAATTCGTGCAGAACTCCTGGATCATGAATACGAAATTCGATGCCCTGACCGAGCAAAGCGATCCGCTTCTGGGGAACCGCGAAGAATCACCGGATGCCCTTTCACGAACACTTTTTCTTTGTCGCAGCAAGAAGGAGTCCGCACCCGCGTCATGGATATGCCCCAATTTGTGACTGTGCGCGGGGGCGCATACTTTTTTCCTTCCCAGTATCAGCGCATTGCGCTACCTGGCATTGGCGCGAATCGTCAGCCGTAGTGGACTCGGGCAATGACCGACCGGTTTTGGAGGGAAGCAATGAAGAGAATTCGCATCCCGTGGATCGTCGACATTGTTTCTTCAGACGATGCTGCGGAAATCGAGGCCTTTGCGAAGGATCCGAAGCTCGATCGCGCGTATGCAGATCATTCCATATTGCATGGAAAGGTTCTTCCGCGCGTGCAGAACACATTGCAAATCGGAGAGAAGCCTCTTCCAACCGTTGCACCTCGATGCGCAGAAGGTCGCGCCACGGCGCAGGATGCTCTCTGGAAACGCCTCAATGCGATGCTCCGGCATATGCAGCGGGACCGAACGAACTCGAGAGTCTCGCAGCATTTGTGCGCGGAGAAGGATCGGCCGATGCGTGCGGCCCACTCGTTCAACAGGTGGTAGGCAGCCTGTTTGTCCCCAACTTCAAGGCCACAGAGGACAGCTGGAATGCCGCGCTGGTGCTCGATCAAGCCCCACGCACCATGAACCTGACTCTGGTTGCCTGGTGGACTCTGACGAAAAGGTCGATCGCGCAAAGCAGCTTCTTTCGGACTTGGTGGGCGGAGACCTGGCCGCGGTGCATGCGATTGGAGTCGCGCTCCACAATATCGTGAATGGTGTCAATTTGATGCGAGAACTTTATAGCGATTCTTCAAGCGAACGGCTCTGTCGCCCGAAGTGCCGGCAGCCGATGCCTTTTTGCTCCGGCAACCGTGCTCCGCCAGCCAACCGCCTCGGACGTTCCGCGAAGGGGAACTTGAAACTGGAACTCTCGTGTTGCTGAGTCTTCAGGCTGCTAACGCGAAATCACCCGACAAGAATTTGGTATTTCTGCGAAACACCTGGAGCCAGTGTCCGGCGGAGCAGTGGGTTCCCGCTTTACTCGAAGGCATTTGGCTTCGGGCTTGTCATCTTCACCCGCAAGAACAATGAAATGTCAGCACGGCGAGTTGTCCGTTTGCCCCTTCTCAACCTCCCAAGTAGCCGATGCTGTCGAATAGGCAACACCAGACGAAGTCCCCGGGATAAGAAGTCGAGGACCGCGAACTGACGGCTTGCGGCCATATTTGGGGAGGATGTTCCGGTAGATGGAGTCCGGAGCGAGATGCTCATCGAGCTTGCCGGTACGGTTATTCTTGACCGGTCTGAACAGCGCCTCGTCCAGGCTTTTATGCTCCTGCCTCCGCCGTGTTTCGCCATCTGCAAATACTCCCCGACAAGGCGCAGCGCCATCGGGTGAATGGGAACAACTCGGATCTTGCCCCGCTTTCCGTGGATGCGGAAGTGTGGGACACCTTCGCGGCTCTGAATATCCCGCAGCCGCAGCAGGCACAGCTCCTCACGACAGATGCCGTGATAGAGCAGGGTAGCGAGTACCGCCCGGTTCGGCCTCGAAACCAAATTTCGGCCCCGGAAGCCGTCGAGCAGGAGATTCAGACAATCCAATGAATCCCTTGCAAATAAACGGCTTAGGATGGTGCCCGGAGGGGGACTTGAACCCCCACGACCGGTGAAGGTCTGCGGATTTTAAGCCTAGGGTGTCCTTCCTATACCGTCAAGTCCCTAGCTATTCGGTGCTATATAGCGGCAAATCAACAACAATGAAGCAGCCCACGCGTCGGGATATGCCGCGCTATACGGCATTATCCCTGGCGCTACCCTGCAAACAGCCCCCGCATAAGCCCCTTAGCAAAGCGGCCCGCGCCAAGGAAGGCTATTAATGGCTTTCCAAAAGGAGCTCGTGGAGAACCGAAAGCAGCCCCCGGCAGCCTCTAACGGCCCCGCGCCGTTCGCGAAGGTGTCGAAAGGCGGAAAGAGACGAAAGACGGAAGAGGCGATAGCAGCGCTGATGCGCGGTCAGACGATTAAACAGGCTGCCCCATGAGTGCTGCATCGGCTACCGGACGTTGAAAACCTGGCTCGCCAGCGATTGGTTCCAGACCGAGTACCAAGCGGCCAAGAAACAACTACTCGACTCCACCATCAATCAACTTCGCACCATCGGAAGTGAGGGTGTGGCAGCGCTGCACGATGTAGTAGTCAACGTCGAGAATCCTCCTGCCGCGCGAGTATCGGCGGCGCGGGCGATTCTCGAAGTGCTCCTGAAGGCGGTCGAGATTCAGGACATTACCACGCGCCTCGAACGACTAGAGGCGGTAATGAACGAGGACAAACGATGAACAGAGGCTTGGTGACGAGGCTCACGAAGCTCGAAGCTACACGGCTCGTCGATCCGGTCATTTTGCACTTTGAGGGTGGAAGGAAGACTCCGGTGACTATCGCGGGCACGGCCAAGAACTTCTGCCGCCTCAAGAGCGCGATGAAGGAATATGGTCGTCCGGGCACACTTTTGCGGGGGCCGCTTTTCTCGCTTCTCCGGGCGCTCGTGCGAGGTCCGGTGCCCGACGATCACAGCCAAGAACCTTAACCGGAGAAATTGCAAGATGGTAGACACGCGTGCTACAATCGCGAGCCTACGTGTTTATTCACGCCCAGACACCCCTTTCTGGTGGTGTTCTTACACAGACGCCGAGGGCAAGCGCGTGCGGCCTTAAACGGTGTTGAAAGTCCCCACTTGGGGCAGTCGGCGTAACCGATCCCAAAACGACCGATTCTGAAACGGACCCAACTAAGGTACGGGTGGAGGTGGACTGGATTCGTGTGTTGTGCCTCAAGAATTCAGGTATAAACTGGCCCGAAAGGAGCATAAACGCGTGAACGCTCATGAGCCTGGTCAGAACAACGTCACCTTTGTTGCTGGACCTGGCATCAAGCAACTTTATGCTAAGGCAGCGCGGAAGCCGCGAGAAATGCCGAGTGACCTCGACGCAGTAACTGCCGCCGTCGTGCTCAGAATGAAAATGCCGGCAGGAGTTCGACTAGTTGTAGGAGAAACACTTCAGGATATCAAGGACGCGTCCAAAGGCCTGGCAGACGGCGACTGTTTTCACGTGCAAATTAATTTTCTGTTTCTTAGATTGCTTCCGGGCGAAAACGGCAGAGAATGGGCAGATGCCACTTTTATACGGTTCAGGAATAACCTTGAACGCACCGGCTTCTTTACGTTCCCTAGGAACTACAATGTCCGGTTTGTAGAGCACATTACCGAGGAGAACCCTCTCGTGAAAATCGTTCTGAGCTTCGAGTGTGCCAGCAAGGAAGACGTCTTTAGTTTTCTTGGGGCTATTGAGAACGCACAGAAGCAGGACCCGAATTACGCTACCAAGGTTGAACTGGCGAAGCAAATCGGAGAGCAGCACTCATCGTGAAACTCGCTCTCCTCCCGCCCCCGCCCACCGTTGGAGGCCTGTTACGAAAAGGACCGTTTTCGAACCGGGACTCCAGGAATTGCGGAGATACGAGCGGTTCTTAAACAGAGCTGCACGACGATAAAAAGCAGGTAGCACAAATACCCGCGCGTCTCTGGACAACCGGGTCGAAGAAAAGACCGCGATGCTGCTCATACATTCGAAGGCCACGGTCTCGTGCCGAATGTTCCAGGCATCAAACGCGCCGGTAAATGCTTCAAAATATTTTGAAAGGCTAATCAGCTCAACCGCGACAAATTGAACTATAGCCACGTGATGGTGACTCCTTCATTTTTGGGGGTTCCGTATCGGCAGAGTGCGTGATTCAGAGGAAGTATTCGAAATCCGTCTCGATCTTCAATCTGCGATGGATTTTGAGAATATGTCCCGGGAGAGGATTCGGACTCAATTCGACGAAGTTACGTGGTCCGTGCCACAAGTAGCGCTCGCCTGTTAGCAGATCTTCAGCCTCGTAGGTGCGGTCGAGGGCGATCTGCAACTCGTCGAGCGGCAGAGTGATGTAGCCGGACTGGATGTGGTGGGGGTCGAGGTTAACGACCACAAGGATGAGGTTGGAGCGATCGTCGGACTCCTTGCTGTAGCAGATAAGCTGATCGTTGTCGGTGGGATGGAATTTGAGCGACCAGTCACTCTGTAGCGCCTCATTGTCGTTGCGTATGGCGTTGACGCGCGCGATTACGGGGCGCAGGCTGTCGGGTCGGTCGAGATCCCAGTTGCGAATTTCGTACTTTTCGGAGTCGAGATATTCTTCGCTGCCGTGGCGCACGGAGCGATGCTCCATTAGCTCAAGTGCGGGGCCGTAGATGCCGTAGTTCGAGCCAAGTGTGGCGGCGAGCAGCAAGCGGATGGTGAAAACCGCACGTCCGCCAATCTGCAGGAACTCGGTGAGAATATCGGGCGTGTTGGGCCACTGGTTAGGGCGGAAGAAGTCGCGCACGGGCGGCTGGGTGAGTTCGCTGAGGTAGGCGGTGAGTTCGGCCTTGGCGTTGCGCCACGGGAAATAGGTGTAGGACTGGCTGAATCCCAGCTTGGCGAGGCGGTACATGATCTTGGGGCGCGTGAAAGCCTCGGCGAGAAAGAGTACTTCGGGATGGTGGCGTTTAATTTCGGTGATGACCCACTCCCAGAAGGGAAAGGCCTTAGTGTGCGGGTTGTCGACGCGGAAGATGGTGACGCCCTGGTCGATCCAGTAGAGGAAGACGCTCTTGAGCTCCTCCCACATGCCGGTCCAGTGTTCGCTCTCAAAGTCGAAGGGGTAGATGTCCTGGTACTTCTTGGGAGGGTTTTCGGCGTACTGAATGGTGCCATCGGGGCGCTTGCGGAACCATGATTCGTGCTCGCGCACGTAGGGGTGGTCGGGCGAGGCCTGGAAGGCAATGTCGAGCGCCAGGGACATGTCGAGATCTTTAACCTTAGTGACGAAGCGGCGGAAGTCGTCGATGGTGCCGAGTTCGGAATGAATACTCTTGTGGCCGCCTTCAGCCGAGCCGATGGCCCATGGACTGCCGCAGTCTCCGGGTTGCGCCTGGGGCGAGTTGTTGCGGCCCTTACGAAAGGTGACGCCGATGGGATGGATGGGGGGGAGGTAGACGACGTTGAAGCCCATCCCGGAGATGTAGGGCAGGCGCTTTTCGCAATCGGCGAAGGTGCCGTGATGGCCGGGCTCGAGCGATGTGGAGCGAGGGAAAAACTCATACCAGGCGCTGAATCGGGCACGGACGGGATCGACGACGATTACGAGCTCCTGGTCGGATTCGGTGGCGAAACGCTTGTCGGGGTAGCGCACGACAAGCTCGTGCAAGGTTGGGTCGGTGGCGTGGGTCCGGAGGTCTTTGGGCTCTTTGCCGGAGCGCAGGACGGTGCCCCGATGGCGAAGCCAATGGGAGTCGGGGCCGACGGCACGGGCGGCTGCTTCGTCGATGAGATCGGCGCCGATCAGATAGTCGAGGGGGGCATCGCTTTCTGCCTTGATGCGCTTGAGCAGGTCGCGGCGCCAGGTCTCAAAGTGGTCGACCCATCCCTGCACCTTGAAGCCGTAGCGGCCCAGCTCGCCGACTCGGAAGGAGGCGGTCCAGCGGTCGTTGACCAGAGAGTGCATGGGGATCTCGGTCCACTCGTCGGAGCCTTCACGGTGGGCGAGCAGCGAGGCCGAGATGGAGTCGTGGCCATCGGTGAAGATGTCTGCTTCGACGCGGACCTGATCGCCGAGGGTGCGCTTCGCGGGGAAGCGTCCGGCATCGATCGCGGGGTAGACTCCTTCAATGATGACGCGCTTCCGTCCATCGGATTCAGTCAGGTTCTTCATGGCCGCTCCGTGTTTGGTATCAAGGCTGGGGCGGCTATCTTTCCTTGCTCCATCAATCGCTGGTAAAGGCGGAGAGTCTGTTGGGCGATGGCTGTCCAGCTGAAGGTTTCTTCGACGCGTCGTCGTCCTGCATCGCCAAAGCGCTTGCATTTCTCCGAATCACAGACAAGGCGATTGATGGCAGCGGCAAGATCGCGGGCGAATTTCTCAGGATCAGTGGGGAAGCTTGTGACCGGGTCTTGATCAAAAGGCACCAAATAGCCGGTTTCGCCGTTGATCACTACCTCTTTGATGCCTCCCGTTGCGCTAGCGACAACAGGAGCGCGGCAGGCCATGGCTTCGAGATTGATTATGCCGAAAGGCTCGTAGACCGAGGGGCAACAGAAGACACGGCAATTACTGTAAAGCTGGATGGCCTCCTGCTTGGTGACCATCTTCTCGATCCAGACAATGTGCGGATGGTGAATGCGGGCCTCGGCAACTTTTTGACGTAGCTCGGCGGCAATTTCCGGAGTGTCGGGCGCGCCGGCGCAGAGCACGAGCTGGATATCGGACGGCAGGTAGCTGACGGCGTCGACGAGATGCGTAACGCCTTTCTGCCGCGTGATGCGGCCTACAAAGAGGACATATGGCACGTCAAGATCCACTCCATAGTCGGCAAGGGCTTTGGTTTCAGAGGTCTTCTGATATTCGGCGAGGTCGATGCCGTTGTAGATGACGTGGATACGTTCGGGATCGACGTCCGGGTAGGCGCGGAGAATGTCTGTCTTTGTACCCTGGGAGACGGCGATGATTCCGTCTGCGTCGAGGATGGCTGTCCGTTCCATCCAGGAGCTCATGGCGTAGCCGCTGCCGAGTTGCTCGGCCTTCCAAGCGCGCAGCGGCTCCAGCGAGTGGGTGGTGAGAACAAAGGGCACGCCGTAGAGTTTTTTGGCGAGAAAACCGGCCATTGACACATACCAGGTATGGGTGTGGACGACGTCGATGCCGCTGAGCGCTTTAACCTGCGTCAGATTGAGACTGAAGGCTTCCAGAGCGCCTTTGAATTTACCTTCAGTGCCGTTGGTGATCTCAGCCCAGGGTTCCGCGCCACGGACGTGCAGGTTTCCCTGGTCGGAATGCTGCGGCCCCCAACAATGCACCTCAACCTCGATCTCCCGGGCGAGTTCGCGGCTCAGATAATCAACGTGGACTCCTGCGCCCCCATATATCTGCGGGGGGAATTCTCGCGTGAATAAGCCGACTCGCATGGTATTGCCTCCAGCTGAATCGATGTGCAGTGAAGCCTGAACGAAAGCGCGACTGACCCGCCGGGCAAGTGTATTGGCTTACGGGCCGGGGTGCAAGCCTGCCGATTCCTCAACTACAAGGTCAACGGCAGCAACCCTGCGAAGTTGCATCTCCTCTGAATCGAGTGGTAGTAATCAACTTCTTGCGGCCATTCCTCTCGACTGGGAAGGCAAAGAACCGAATGGCTGTTGCCGGACGATCGCTACCGGCTAAAAACGCCGAGAACTAAAGGTGAGTGAAACCGCCAATACCGCCGATCCAGTTCTTAACATAGCTGGCATCGAAGACCTACTAGCCGCTCCGGGATTGGAGATTGTCCAGAAGCGCCTCGTCACTTATCTGCCGCGTCAGCGGTGGTTCGGCGCGAAATCGCGCACAATCAAAGAGGTCGAAGTTTTCGACTCAACCGCGTTTCCTGGCCTCGAGGCCGCTCTTTTCTTCCTTCAACTTACTTACGATGACGGCAACAAGGACGTCTATCATCTCGGCCTTGCCATCAGCAGTGGCGAGGAGGCGGGGAAAATCCGTGCCTCCGATCCCGCAAGCATCGTGACTACTGTCAGCACTCCCGCTGGGCCCGCGATCCTGCACGACGCAGTGGCGCGTGAAGCAGTGCGACAGGCAGTCCTCAATCTTATCGAAACAAGCGGCGAGCTTCGCACTCGAACCGGCGCTCTTCAGGGCCATAGAAGCAGCGCCTTTGCGGCAATCCGCGGAGTAAGCCCGCTCCCTGGCCGCACTGGGTCGGCCGAGCAATCCAACACATCCATCCTTTACGGCAGCAAGCTAATCATGAAGCTCTTCCGGCGGCTCCAACCGGGTGAGAATCCCGACACCGAGATCGGCCGCTTCCTCACCGAAACCGCGCACTTCACCCGGATAGCGCCGTTTCTGGGTGACGTCACACTCAACTCAGAGATCGGCGAACCGACAACCTTCGCGATGCTGCAGGGTCTCGTAGAAAACGAAGGCGATGGCTGGCAGTGGACTCTTGACGAACTCTCACACTACTACGACGACGTTGCCTCGCTTCCACCGCCACCTGATCTGGGGGTCCCGCGCAGCATTCGCATGGGAGAGGACTCTCTGGCACGAGAGCGCATCGGCCCGTACCTCGATGCGGCCACCCTGCTCGGCCGCCGCACCGCTGAGATGCATCTGGCCCTGGCCACGCCTTCAGACAATCCAGCGTTTTCTGCCGAGCCCTTCACTACCGAAGATCTCACCGCGGATGCGAGCCGAATCGAGACCCAGCTCTCTCTTTCACTCGAAGCCTTGAAGAGCAGCGTGTCCCAACTGACGGGGGTCGGTGCCGACAGCGCTGTTCTCGTACTCAGCCGACACGACGATCTCTTTTCTCGAGCCCGGGCCATCGCTTCAGCCTCCCCCGCCGACTTCGGCAAGCGTATTCGCATCCACGGCGACTACCATCTCGGACAGGTGCTCCGCACCCGCGGCGACTACACGATCCTCGACTTCGAAGGCGAACCTGCCAGAACTCTTGCTCAACGCCGGGCCAAGCAGTCCCCTCTCAAGGATGTCGCAGGGATGCTTCGGTCTTTCAGCTATGCTGCCTACGCTGCCCTGAACGACTCTTCCCAGAGCCGCCCTGACGAAGCGAAGAATCTCGAACTCTGGGCTGGCCTGTGGCACAACGCGGTGTCAATAGAGTTCATGCGCGCCTACCGGATCGCCATCGAGGCAACAAATCCGTATCTTATCCCACAGCCTGCGCAGGCGCAGCTCCTGCTCAATGGCTACCTGCTGGAGAAGGCACTCTACGAACTGCTTTACGAACTGGACAATCGTCAAGCGTGGGTCCGCATTCCTCTAGCTGGCATACTCACTCTGTTGCAGTGACCCTCCTTTGTACGGAATCACTGCTCACGATGGACTTCCTTATGAACAGCACTCGATCCAGAATTCTAACCGTGGCAATGACTCGGCCGTCCTGCAAAGCCGATACGCCGTTCTTCCGGATGGCCGCTGGAAGGATCGCTTGACGGGAGCCATCGCTGAGGGCGAAAACATTGAAGTCGGAGACGTGCTTCGTCGTTTCCAGTGAAGCTGCTCTCAGGAGATGTAGAGCCATGCATGAGTTCGCCGTATGGGCGCCGAATGCAAGGAAGGTGTCGGTCAAGGTTGACAATTGCGTGTATCCCATGTTCAGTCCGAACGGCACGGACTGGTGGCGAGCGGTTGTGAAAAAGACCGGCAATTGTACCGACTACGCATTCCTCCTTAATGACGACCCAACTCCCTATCCCGATCCGCGCAGTCCTTGGCAACCGAACGGAGTCCACGGCGCTTCGCGATTATATGACCACACTGGCCAGCTTCTAGTCGGGGAGCGCGCATAGCCTTTAGGCAACGGAGCAGAGCGCTTGGTCGTGGCTCCTGGCAGGTCCTCGTCCTTGAAAAGCGTCTTGCATCTGGCCCGCTTCAAGCCAGCGAGCTGCAAGGCCGCACTCTGGTCGTTAGTCGATACGCGGGCATAGCCGAATTTCGTGGTTTAATCATGGCACTGACATTTGACCAATGCCCGCCCTTGAAAGCGCGGAGCGGCGGTCGTGGGTCAAAATTTACCCTTTGTGCACCAAATTCCAACCATGCTTCAATACGTGGTCAGTACCGGGGATTCGAAGCGATGCTCAAGAAAATTCTTGTGAACAGATACGAAGAGGCAAGCTTCGTGCTCTTAAAACAACAAGCTGACGACGAGCAGGCCCATGTATTTTCGAAGGTTGCGCCTAAGGAGGTCTTGCCATTTGAGACAACCAAATTGTCCAAAGAGCTTAACGATTTTTGCTGGAGAGCGCATTTTGACTTTGTCGTGACCGACTCAGCATTTATGCCGCTCTTCGTGGTTGAGTTCGATGGGCCCAGTCACCAATCCGAGAAGCAGGCATGTCGAGACCGGAAAAAGGACGAACTCTGTCGAATATTCTCTCTGCCAATCCTCCGCATCAACTCCCGTTACTTGGAGCCTGCCTACCGGGGAACAGACCTTCTCAGTTGGTTCGCCGAGTGTTTCTTCACATACCGGGCCTTCACCGTAGCTGAGGAGAACGGCTGGACTTCGCCAGAGGACGGGTTCAGCCCCATGGCTATCAGTTCGATTGGAGATCGACATGATTGGCCGTTGGATTTGAGCCACGGAGTGAGGGATGAATTCAGAAAACTGCACAAGGATGGTCAAATCTTTGACGATCAGCCGTCATTCCTCATTGGGCGAGACGGTCTCGGAACCTATAGAGCCTTTGCTCTTATCGCCGTCACAAAAGAAACTGGTGTGTTCGCAAAGACGGCGATGAGAATCTCAGCAGTTTGAAATCGATCAAACCGATGCGCTCGAAATTCTGATCTGTTTCGAAATCTTCGAAGCGTTGAAGAGGGTCTTGAAAGGGACGTCCAAGCCTGAACGGCTGTCATCGATCATGGAGAAGATAGAGACTGCCGCGCGAGGAGTAATCCCAAGCAGGGAAGCAACTATGAATAGTGACTGGACAACACGTTCAATGCTCCGAGAGGCTCGTCCGGTTTATGGTTTGAGAGCAGTTTGTTAGCTGTAGCACCTTGCAAAAGATTGACAATAATTCATCAAATTTCCCCGTGTCCCCGGGAATTAGCTGGATTGTGGACACATAGCGGTACAATTCGCTTGCGATGCAAACCCACCTTTCCACCATCCCGTGGCGTAACCGTACTCTCGTTTCACTTTTTACGGTCGCCCTACTCACCGCCATTGCCTCCGCAGCCCCGCAACCCTCCCCAGCCGTAGCCCAGCCCCACGTCTACAAGAGCGCCAAGGGCTACCGCCTCACCTACCCCTCCGGCTGGCAAATTTTGAGTGCGAAAGACGGTGCCGCTATCGGCGAAGCCGGTTCTCAGCTTCATCAGAATATTGACCTCTCCGATATCGATGTCCTCATTCATGCCCCCTCCATCGACCCCATCCGCAATATCAATGTCAATGTTTCCCCAAAGATCGTCCCGGCAACGCAGTACTACCTCGATGAATTTAAGAAACTTCTCCCTCAGCAATTATCTAAGTTCAGTGCCAGCAGTCCCCCACAAATTCTCGACGTCAGACTCACAAAGGTTGGTCGCTACGACGCGATCCTCGCAACTTGGACCGGCGATATGCCTGGCGCAGGCCGGGTTTGGGAGGAGCAGTTCGTTATCCCAGGCAACAGCCACACCTTTATCATCACCTGCACATCCGAGGCTGATTCCTCAGCCGTCGCTGCGCCCATCTTCGCTAAGATCCTCGCAACTTTTCAGATCGACAAAGAACCACCGCCGATGGGTTCAGGACGCATTCACGAGATTCTACAAGAAGCCAAGTCTTATCAAGCAGCCGATGCGAAGACTGGCGCTGCGTTACAGGAAATAATAGGCCGACAGACCAGAACATTTGCAGAGTTCGAGAAACAGTGCGCGGATTTACAGGCCAGTTTGGCCGAAAGCGATGCCATGGAAAAAAGGAAGCGAAAAATGCTCGCCGATCTCCAATTTGAGTTCCGAGGCGACTCGAAAGTGAAGCCGTTTTTTGACCTTCTTTACCAGATGGAAGACATATCGGATAAAGTCGAGCCGATTTGGCGCGGCATGATTGCGTGTTCGGGCATCCTCGCTTCTGCGGCCCAAAACAAGCAGGAAGCATACCAAACCATTTGCGTAGATCCAGCCAATCAGCAGTTGAACTTGCTGGTCCCGGAAAGGAATAGCCTGGGGCATCAACTACAGGATGAGGTGCAGAAGTACGGTAGCTCTTTGCCTCGTGACTTCCTGCAGGCGATTGGGCAATGACGTCGTACAATCCTTTGTCAAAGCATAACGATCTCACTCTTTTAGTACGCGGTCTAATTCCTCCTTCCGGCGCTGCACTTCACGTTCCGATATAACGATTGCGTTCTGATCTGGATTCGGTTGCGCCTTCTGGTAGGCAAGCTCCCGTTCCGCTGCATTTAGAAAACCGCCGAGTCTTTCTCTGAAAGTAGGCATGTGCGACAGAGTAGCTTACCCAATTTTTGAGCATACGTGGGCGGCGTGCCGGGGCCGCAGGGGGCGGCGAGTTGCTCCCTTAGAGGCCCAAGCCAATATCCGCGCTCTGCTCCTGCTGCGGCGCGATCTCCCGCTGCGGTGTGACCGCCTGCTCCTGTTTCTGTTCTGGCTTCATCTCCGGCGCATGGGCGCTGCTGTGCGATACATCATGCCCCAGCGCCGCTCCCAGCTTCTCCCGGTCGTTCGTGAAAATCTGTGCGTCCCACTGGCCTCGTGAAACGGATACATAGGCCATGCGGTTGTTGAGTAGGTCCTTCGCGCCAAGGTCCGTATCAACATGAATGAGTACACGATCTGCGGTCTGTCCCTGACTGGAGTAGCTGGTCACGGCGTAGCCGTGATCCAGATGCGGGTGCCGTTGCGGATCGAAGCTCATGCTGCGCTCGTTGTCCAGCTTCAATCGCATCGTGCCATCCTGAGCGATGCCCTCCACTGTTCCGAGTTCACGGTTCGCTATCTTCAACTCCTGGCTGGGCGCAGTGAACTGGATGCGGTCGCCGACGGAGAATGCCTTCTCCTGCTCGCGGTAAACCGAGACTCCCATCTGGCGGCGCGGATCGTAGGTTGTCTGTTCCCCGTTCGTCCGCAGGACCGTCAGCGTGTTTTCCTGGGCATTCACATTCACAACGCGGGTGTATTCGCCCTTTTCGATGCCAGTCTCCTGCGAACTGCGCGAGTAGCGCACGATGTCGTTCACTTGATACTGCTGCGCCCAACCACGGTCTGCGCCGGTCATCTCCTGGCGCGGTACGAGTGTCTGCACGGAGTGTTCTTCGCGGCTAACAACACCGCGCGATTGTAGCTCGTCATGTATCCGTTGGTTAATCTCCATCCGCGAACGGTTGTCGGGTGAAACGACCAGCGTGCTTTCTGGAGACTTGGCATACTCCCCAGCAATGGCCGAGATGCGTTCCTCATGGCCTTTCACTTCATGCACGCGGCCCTGCCGTTCGAGACTCTCGACTGCGGCTCCAACCTGACCGTGAGCCAACTGCTCGACGGCCTGCTTCAACTCCGGGTCGCGCTGCCGCACAATCTCATCCAGCTTCACCGTGCGCATTCCCGCTTCCTGAAGCTGCGCGAAGGGGCGGCCTGCTTCAACGGCCTCGTGCTGGCGCGTGTCGCCTACTAAGAGAACGCGGTCATTGGGATGGAGCCGTTCTACAAATTCGTGCATTTGGCGAGTAGAGGCCAGTGACGACTCGTCGAGTACATACAATCGCTTCTCGCCGGTGTCCGGCTGTTGTCCTCGTGCAAGGTGACGCTGAAGCGTTGAAGTCTCGATACCGGCTTCGCCCAGCTTATAAGCCGCGCGGGATGTCGGTGCGAATCCTTCGACCGTGTATCCCTGCGCCTCAGCACCTTCACGAACCACAGCCAGAGTCGTTGTCTTGCCGCCGCCGGCGACTCCATCCAATCCAACAATCTTCTCGCGGCTCAAAAATATGTCATTCACTGCGCTGCGTTGCGCCGGACTCAACTCTGGATGCCGGTCTTCCGTCGCAATCCGCAGGTAAGGCGATACAAGCATTGGATCGCCATAGCCGCGCTCATTGCCTCGCTGCATCTGGCCGACGATCTCCTTCTCCATGCGAATCATTTCGGCGGTCGTGTACTGTGGCGCGGCGCGGCCATCCGTCTGTTCAACTGCGCGGAACTCGCCTCGCATCACCCGCTGCTCAAACTCATGCCGCACCTGGCTATAGGTCGCCTGTCCCATGCTGCGGTCCATCGCCGCCTGTAGGATGGCTCGCTCATCTTGCAACGCTGCACGCTCGAAGACATGGTTGCGCGAGTAGGTCACGGACTGCTGCACTGTCTTCTCAGGTTGTTGCGCATGATGGTGTGCCTGTTCGCGTGCTTGCGCGACGACGCGACCGTCGACCGGAACAGAGGGCTGGTGCCGGTCCATGCAAATTGGTTCATGTCAGCGGTCCGAATAGTCGCTCCAACACTTCGTCGAGCGAGGCAAGTGAATCGAACCGGCTACGAGCGATGATCCGCTGGTCCGGCCGTTCGGCTTTTGTGCCTTTGGCATCTGCCTTGGTATGTTTGGCGACTCTCATATTTCGGATGTCGGGCAGCGGTTGACCCGGAGCACCCCCCAACCAGCGGTAGGAATCAAGTTCCAATTTTGGAGTGACTATGATCCAGATGATGCAGCCGCTCGGCTTGTCCATAAGCTTTAAGCTGGCTGTAATACTGGCCGCCTTTCCACCCACCATTGAGGTTTTGAATTGAATGTGCCTGACGATCCTGCCGTGACTCATTACCAGGTCGTATCCTCCGGCGTCGAACTCGGAGCGAAGCACCTCAACATTTGTCACACGATGCACCCACAGCCAGCGCAGGGCGTCGCCCACAAACACATGCTCGACAATCCGCTCGCGCAGTGTCGAGTGGAGATAATGCGAAGTCTCGCCGCCAGTTTCGATGTCCATCTGCGCTCCCTTAGTACATCTAGTAATGGACATTAGCAGATGTAATAGACCCCCTCAGGCCCGACTGTCCGACTTTGCGAGCCGTTCCTCCGCCCCAGATATTCGGGTCGGTTTTTGCCCGTCGGGTGGGCGGGAATAGTCGCTCCTGCCATGCAGGAGCAACGCCCAGGGTGGGAAGACGGGCGCACGAAAGGGGGAAGATGCAGGAAGGGGGAACGCCTTCCTGCCGCGCCGCCGGCGAGCGGGGGCCGGTAGCTGGATGAGGGTGCAGGGAGAAACCAAAGCGGTTTCTCCCTGCGCGATTTCTAGGCGTGAAAGAAACGAGGCGGCAGGTTCGCCGCCCCGCTGGGAGATGACGCTAGGCTGCTTTCTTGGCTTGTGGTTTCGCAGCCGACGGCTTGACTGCCTTCTTTGCCTTGTCCTTTGCGGCGAACTCCTGCTTCACCTTCAGGGCGATGGCGTCGGTGTCCACCTTGTATGCCAGTGCGGCATTCCTCAAGACCTTTCCGGAATCGGGCTGGTTTCTTGACGAGAGCAAAATGATTCCCTCGATAATCAAGCGTCCGAGAGCGGACTCGTCGGCTTTCCGGGCGAATGCGACCATCAGTTTTCCGATGGCGTCTCCGTCCTGCGGCCTGATACCCCGGCTCCGGGAGAGGGTCTGCAATCTGCGCTCGTCCAAGAGAGGCAACAGGGTCTCAATGATGAAAAGCAAGTCGCGCTTCATCAGACGAACCGGGACGGCGGCGACGATGGAACTGAGGACGCGCAACCCCGTTACATTGGCTAACACCTCCTCGCGGCGTTCCTTCTCCTGCTCCGCTTTCGCGTTGACGCTGGCTTTGTTCGGCTGCTTCTTGGGATGGTGGATGGGGCATTCGGGATTGACGCAGACTTTGCGAACCTCGCCCTTCTCAATCCCAACCGTAACGATGGCTTCGCTCATGAAGCGGCACGTTTTGAACTCCGGCAACTTTGCCATCTCCGGTGTCTTCGGCTTATCGGCTCGAAGCTCGACGTACTTGTTGCGTGCGATGGCCACGACTCCCTCGGGCATCGTGCCGTAGCTCGTGCTGATTTGAACAAGTTTTGGCTTGCTGGCGAGTGTGGCTTGAACGTGGGCCTCGACCTTCGCAGCGTAACAGGTCGGGTCGGTGCAAGCGTCCTGCTGCACGTCGGCAAACAAGAGCCTGTTGTGCCCTGTCCGCTTGGGGCACCCTTGCAACGAGAGCGCAGCGGAAGTGGAAAGGGCGTAGCGCAGCGGAGGTCTGCACAAGCGCAGCGCGGAAGATTGGGGAGTGGCTTGCGGGCGCGAGGGGATACCTCCCCTTAGCGGTTTTGGCGGTTGCTTTTGTTCTTCTCGGAGGGGCGTTGCGGGGAGGGCGGACCGCCCCGCAGAGGTGGGGGCGGAGGATGCGAAGCAGCCGCAGACGGGAGGAGACTTCCTCCCAAACGAAGCAAACAGTCTGTACGTTACCCGGAGAGCAAGGGAAATCGGTATGGTGGCCCTATATGACGGGGTGACGACGCAATGCTGCATCTGCGAGACCGCAAGTGTTTGGCCCGGAACGATATACTGTCGGTAATCGATTCAACGCTTAAAGAATCCCGATTGCAGACACTACGCTCTCGGTCGTTTTCGAAAATCAGGCACACTTCTGACCGGAGTTCCCTCGTACCGATATGGCCCTTTTGACGGACGGACTTTGCATCAACGAAACCTATGAGGTCGAGGCTTTTCTCGGTGAGGGAGCATTCGCCGAAGTGTATCGGGTCAAGCACAGATTTCTCGGACGGCAGGCAATGAAGTTTTTTAAAGCGCCCGGCTGGTCACCGGACGAGGTTTCCGCGATGCTCGGAGAAGCCGTCCTGCTTTCCAAGATCAATCATCCCAATATTGTTCGGGTATATGACGCCAATACGGCAAGTCTGATGGGGGACACCTTTGGCTTCTTCACGATGGAATACATCGCCGGAGGCAGTCTCTCCCAATACTGGCGTTCTTTCGGAGCGCAGTTTATGCCGTTGAGGGATGTCGTTGAAGTGATGAAACAGGTTTGCAAGGGGATTGCGGTCGCCCACTCACACAATCCACCCATTATTCACCGAGACATCAAACCACAGAACATCTTGATCGGTCACGAAACCAACGGAATTCGGGCGCGGGTTTCAGACTTCGGATTAGCAAAGAATGTCAATCCACTGACGCTCATGGCCACGTCGCGCGGTACCGTTTCTTTCAAGGCTCCCGAAGCACTTCAGGACATACAGGGCGACTCATTGAGTGGAGACGTTTGGGCTCTCGGTACCACACTCTATCTGTTGCTGACTGACCGCTTGCCATACGACCTTGAAGAGGGGTTATCACATGGAACCGCTGATACATTCAGCAGTCCACCGCCGCCGCCCAGTCGATGGAACGCTCTCTGCGATTCTGCGTTGGATCAGGTCGTTCTCAAAGCCTTAAAGGTTGATCCGAAGCAGCGGTATAGATCGGCTATGGAGTTCCTGAATGCCCTTGAGGCTTGGCGACCTGACGCCAAACGAACTGAGAGAGCTACGAGCGGTACCGCCAGCCACGGGAATACCTCGAAGGGAGTTCTTGGAACCACACCTCAAGCCAGGGAACACTTAGGGCGGCAACTGGCTTTGCGGTCGATAGCAATCGCACAGGACCCAGCAAGACTCAGTGAAGCCGTGAGCCTAATGGAAAAGGCGTTCAACGAGTCACCGGAACTGAATCGAGAATATGAAGCAAGGCTGAGATTGTGGCGTCGTGGCATTTCGATGTGAGGCAGATGCAGATGACGAATCGTAAAATCCTTATTGCCAATCACGATCACCGGGCAGCCAACGATCTCTCCTCTTCTCTAAGGCGCAGCGGATACGACGTGTCACTCGCCTACACTTCGGACGATGCAATTCGAGCTGCAAAGAACGAGCCTGCACTGCTTATCATTGATCCGGTCATGCCGGGCCTATCAGGCCTCGAAGCTGCGAATCACATCTTTGCCGCGACGGGCTGCAAGGTTCTCTTCTTGACTGATCTTGCCGGAGACGAAGACTTTCAAGCTCTCGTTAGTGGTCTGGTTCGCGATGGAATCGATTGCGCTGCGTTCGCCACGAATAGATCCAGTGGTGATCTCGTTGCATATGTTCAAGCTGCAATCGGCATCGACGATGGAGTTGCCACCAAAGATGAACCCGTTGTTACCTCTTCTTCTACTCGATCCCCTGAACGATCATCTGATAAATCAACAGGAGCGAATGACGTATCGCCTGCGAGTCACATTCAGGCGTCGCCCCACACGCCTTTGTTCGCAGTCTCCAACGCAAAACTGTATCAGTTGAACGCCTTTCGTCTCACCGGCCTTCAGGTGAGCGCAACTGCGCGTGAAATCAAGCGTGCTTACCAAGAGTTTGGAATGAGCAAGAGCTTGCGTCGTACGTGGAAGCCAAAGTGTTTGATTCCGACTGTCGTTGAACCAAACGACGATCTTGAAGCCGCCTTTGCTTTAATCAGCGACACCGAGAAAAGGCTTCTACAGGATTTCTTTTGGTTCTGGCCGGATGGACTGGAGGATAGCGCATTCGCCTCACTCGCAGTTAATGACTCAGCTCTGGCTTTAACCGAGTGGGGACGGCGGTCTGTCGGAGATGATCCCAGAGGTATCGCTACCCATAATTTAGCTGTGTTTAGTCACCTGAGCGCATTGGAGGCCGGGGCCCCTGGCTCCAATGGCCAAGGCGTTTCGGCTGTCACGCTCTGGGGCGACTCCTTTCGTCATTGGCAAGCTGTCGTAACCAATAGTCGTTTCTGGGACCACTACATTCAACGGATCAGAGAAATGAACGATCCGCGCCTAACGCCAGAGCTTGCGCGCAGCATATGGACAACGCTGCCGGAGGCGCTACTTTACATCAATGCTCAGCTTGCCGTGAGAGCTGGAGAAAAGAGTGAATTCGCGGAGGCCGCGCGGCAACGGCAGCTAATGTATTCATCCGGTCTCGGGACGGAACATGCAGATAAGGCTCTTTACCGTGCGCTCACTCCCCTCCTGGAGCATCTGACCCTCCTCTGCCAACAGGCGACATCGAAGGTGGAGTCCGCCCCCGAAGAAGGAGCGGCGGTCGTGGAGAGCCTACGAACTGCAAAGGCACCCCTCCTGAAAACCCTTAACTGCCTCGTCGGAGTTAACGATCGCCGCCGCAATGATGCTCACGATGAAGTCGCACGTACGATTCGAGGATGCCTCATAGACTACGTGAACAAGACCGATGGGTGGGCCGTGGCACTTCCCCTCTTTGAAGACTGCATGGCACTCGCTCACGGAGAGGAGCTTCGAGGCAGACTGGCGGAGGATATCGGGGTGGTGGAGCGAAACCTAGCGGCGGTTTCTGGACAAAGCCGTCGTGAAACGACCGCCGGAACTTCGAACCAGTCTTCCTCGCGTTCTCACAACAGACAGGCCACGAGTTCGGCTCAAAGCACCTCCAAAGCAGTTCGAAGAGGATATGCACTCGCACAAACATGGCGCAAGCTACCAAAGCTTGGCAAGGTGGCAGTCGGTATGGTGGTTGCCATTCTCGTGATTCTGATTCTCGTTCTTTCGAGCGGCAGCGATACGAGCAATACAACTGACAGCTCTCCTGCTTCGGCAACCACGTCTGATACGACTCCATCGGTCGCACCTGTCTCGATTCCAGACTCTCCCACTGTTGAAGGTTCAACTGCGGGCTCGAATCAGGCGAGCATCACCAGTTTGCGAGGGGAGATTGCACAGTCGAAAGCTCGATTAGGGAGCCTTGAGGAGGAGCTGGAGTGCCCGGCTCAATTTGTGCCAGTGGAGGTGAGACAAACTGGAACAAGAGGAGCGGGAGATGGCGCGAGGCAAGAAGCATAGCGCAGAACAGGTTGTGAACCTGCTGCGGCAGATCGAAGTAGGCGTGGCGAACGGAAAGACGACGCCACAAGCATGCAAGGAAGCTGGAATCGTGGAGCAGACCTACTTCCGCTGGCGTAAAGAGTATGGTGGTTTGCGGGTGGACCAGGCACGGCGGCTGAAGGAACTGGAGCAGGAGAACGCGAAGCTGAAGCGGCTGGTGGCAGAGTTGAGCCTGGATAAGCTGGTGTTGAAGGACATCGCCTCGGGAAACTTCTAAGCCCGGAACGGCGGCGTTGTGCGGTGATCCATGCGAGTCGAGAGCGTGGTATGAGCGAGCGTCGTGCGTGCCAACTGGTGAATCAACCACGCGGCACGCAACGTTACCAGCCGACACAGCGTGAGGACGAAGATGCATTGACCCGGGCTATTGTTGGGCTGGCCAGCCAGTATGGCCGCTACGGTTATCGCCGCATCACGGTGTTTTTGCAGCGTGCGGGCTGGCGAGTGGGCAAGGACCGGGTAGAACGCATATGGCGTCGCGAAGGGCTGAAGGTTCCCCAGAAGCAGAAACCACGAGGACGGTTGTGGCTCAATGACGGATCGTGTGTGCGGCTGCGTCCGGAGTGGCCGAATCACGTCTGGGCCTACGACTTCGTCAGTACGTTTACGCAGGATGGAAGGACAGTGCGGATGTTAAACCTGATCGATGAGTTCACTCGGGAATGCCTGGCGATCCGTCCCCGGCGCAGGCTGAACAGCCAGAACGTGATCGAGGTATTAGCCGACGCCATGATCGAGCACGGAATCCCGGAGCATATCCGTTCGGACAACGGCCCGGAGTTCATGGCGAAGGATCTGCGGAAGTGGCTTCTTAGCTCGGGAGCGAAGACACTCTACATCGAACCCGGCTCTCCCTGGGAGAACGGCTACTGCGAATCGTTCAACAGCAAGTTACGGGACGAGTTCCTGAATGGAGAGATCTTCTACTCACTGAAGGAACTCCAGGTGCTGGCCGAGCGGTGGCGCGTGCATTACAACACCGTGAGACCACACTCCTCGTTAGGTTACAGGGCGCCGGCACCAGCTGCCTGGCAGATGGAAAACAACAAGGGGCATGGAAAAGTGGAAAGCCAACAACGCTTCCCACTTTTCCACACCCCCGACTGCGACGGGATAACTACAAAACCTGCCGCGCTACACTAACAATCTCACTGGTACAAAAGATCGGGTAGGCCAGGAAGACGGTGATGTCGATGTCTTCGGAGAAGCGTTCGATCAAGCCGTAGCCTTTGGAGAGCGAGGTGCCACCCTTGAAGAGCAGGCGCGGGCCACCGGCCTCCAGTTCGTTGAAGAGCGCGTCGAGCGTCCAACAAACCCAGAAGTCCTTTTCGATGTTCTGCTCATTGGTGCGGAGCCGGTCGGCAGCACCAACAAAGAGGTCGCGGCGCTCCTCGTCGCTCGCGGCCAGTACGGTTTGAAAGCCCTCGGTCATCGGCTGCTCGAACTCCTCGCACTCCTGATGATAGGGGCCGGTGCGGACGCGCGTCTCAACGGCTTCCGCTTCTCTACCGCAGGCGGCGCTTCAGCGTTCGCCTGCCGGAGCAGGTCGCGCACGATCATTCGCATCCACTCCGGCAGCGCCGACAGGCCGCTGCGCAAATCGTCCTGAATGGCCTGTCCATGATCGGGGTCTTTAAGGATGGAGACAAGGCGCTTGCGTAGGCTTCCGTCGTCGGACGGAAGCATGTCACGCAGCCAATGGAGCGCCTGCACGAAACGCATAGCGGGACGGCCCGCCCAATAAAGACGGCTGGGGGCGGCGGCCTGAAAGTCGAGGGTCAGATTGCCGAGTGTGATGGGCCGCAGGCGGCCATCGGTGAGCACGCCGATTCGCGCCGGAACAGCATCGGTGAGTCCGAGATCATTAGCGGCGGTGAGGCCATCGACCACCACCCGGACCTTGCCCTTGCGGGCCAGCGCGTCGATCACGTCGCGCGGATTGGGATAGGTGGGCTTTCCGGTGAGCCGGTTGTCCTGGGGGGTGTCGTAAAAGCCGCGCGCAATCCGCCGCAAGTTGCGGGAAGCGACCAGCCGGTGGAGTGCCTGATCGACCGCAGTGCGCGGCCCCAGGTCGGCAAAGTCCTCCGGGGTCCAGACGCGCGGCTGTGCCGGGGCGGAGATGCGATCCCGGATGGCGGCTGGAATGCTCGATGCCGGAGTGGACATGGGGTAGCCTCATGTCAGAAAAATGCAACAAACTTCTGACTACCCTAGTATAGCTCTATGTCAGAAAAATGCAATAAACTTCTGACTACGACCCGCCTTCGCGGGAAGAGCGCTGCATACGTTCGTATGCAGAAGCGCCATACAGCGCCGGACTAAGCGGGCCGAAGCGGCCCAGTCCGGTGCCAGGATGGTTCCATCCTGGCCAAAGCATGTGCGTGTGGTGCGGGCGGGGGGACTTGAACCCCCACGACCTGTTAGGGTCTGCGGATTTTCATACCACTTCGGCTTTCGCCGCCTCGCTAGGCGAGTTCGTGGTCTGGACTATCCCTTCACCATTCCCCGCGAGAGGTTTAGGTGCTGCCCATCTAGTCTCTACACCTTCCCGAAAACATCCGGGCTTGGCTCGGGATTGCCATTCAAGGTTTCCCCGACTTTGAGCAGTTCTACTCCGCCGGTTTCCCAGACGGGCACTCAATTTCCTTAAGTCCGCTGTGTCTGCCGATTTCACCACGCCCGCGCAAAACTGACGACAGTTCACATCATAAAGCAAGCGGTAATGGCCTATGCTTCTTCAGCCAAGCGGATGGCTTCCACTCGGCCAGGGCCTTTCTTGGAAATTGCCTTTTTCTTCGGACGTGGCCTCATGACGTTGATCGCGGAAGCATCAAGCTGCGTCTTCAAATGGGCCGCGTAATATTTCTCAATCATCTCCACGCTTGTCCGGCAGTTCTTGGCAATCTGGTAGATGTCCGCACCTTCGAGCAAGCGAAGGCAAATATAGGTATGGCGCAGGCTATAGGCCGTTCGCGGCCTACCGTCGCGGTCAGTGCGAAGCTTTTCCTCGTCAAGAATCGCGTTGAATAAATCGCGCGGCCATTTCGGAAACAGAAGATCGGTAGGACCCGGCTCGTGCCACTCGCCTTTGGCTATGGATGCGGTACGGCTGCCTGACCTTCCCGGCCCACCATCGGGCCGTATCCGGGTCTTCAACCGCTCGAACGGTCGCACAGCGCCCGCTGTGCTCTTGCAATAGCCAACGCCTCGCTTTCCACGGACTTCGATCTCAAGGATCGTTTGGCCGCTGCCTTCGTCTTCGATCACCGTGACATCGCGGAACTCAAGACGCATCGCCTCGTCAGGACGAAGTCCGGTATTGGCGGAGAACAGAACGTAATCGTGAAGTTGTTCCGCTTCCCAACGAAAGCGGGGCTGCTTGGGATCATGCGCGCGTTTTCGCGTCGCCTCATAAAGCTGCTTGTACTCTTCCGGCGAGAACCACGCTCGATGAGAAATCTTTGGCCGAAGCGCGATACGGCGCCGACAAATCCGGCAGATGATCGATCCAGCCGTGGCGCAGAGCCGTCTTGAAAATCTGGCGCAACGTCACGATCTCCTGGTGCATGGTGTTATGCGCGGGCGGCTTGCCACGCTGCACCTTGCACTCTTCGAGGCGATGGATGCGGTATTCATTGATCTTGCCAGCGGTAATCTCTGGAAGAACCATGCTGCCGAAGAATGGAACCAAGTGTCCGTTTGTCCGCGCGTGCTGTCCGCGCGCATAGGTCGGGCTCCGCTGTCCCTGCGTCATGATGTCGAATTCGCGCAGGTACAACTTCGCGGCTTCGCGGAACAGTTTTCCGCCTTTCAACTCGCCGTCGCGGAGCTTGCCGCGTAGCTGCAAATACCAATCTTCTGCGACTTCCTTTGCCTTCGAGAGGCTGTCTTCTTTGGTGGTTGTGCGTCGATTCTTCCCGGCCAGAAAGCTCGCGCACTGCCAGCTTGAGCTATTGGGACGCCTGTAGATGTGAACCTTGCCACCGAGGATCGTGAACCGTTCGGACATGAGCGATGACCTCCGCACACTTCTTGAATATCACAAAAAATGTGTAAGGGTTGTGTCTGTCATGGAAGCACTGCATCATCGCTATAAGTCTTTATTTATCTTATACTTATTTCGCCAATATATCCATAGACTTATACGATTTTAAGTCCGCTGCGTCTGCCAATTTCGCCATCCGGGCGCTGTGGTTATCGTATCTGAAATGGCGCCGTAAGGAATGCAGGGCACATGACGCAAAAAAAGGCCGTGCCTGTAAGCAGGCACGGCAATAAGCAATCTACTTGCGCGTTGAAACTGGTACCCGTTCTAGAAGCTAAGGGTTCTCAGGGTGGAGAAGGTGCCTACGGATAGCGATATCTAATGCGGTTTACGATATTCGATCTCGTCCTCCCGCAGGAAGTATTCGGCGGAGCAGTTGTCGGCGCCGCAGATCATCGATTCGATGCCCGCGAATTGCGCGCGCGTGATCAACCCCAGCGCGCCACAGCTTGGGCAGGCGAGAACGGCCCAGTAGGGATTCTGGGCGTCTCCGAGGGACCCTGCATTCTCAAGTACGAAAAGCGTTCCCGGTTCCATCTGCTCTGGTATCCACTGCTCGAGCAATTGCAGTTCCGATGACATTTCACAACCTCCCTTGTCAACACCTCAAGCCAGAAGTCCTGTGCCTGGGGCTCGGTTCTTCGCTCCCTCTTGTCTTGCGATGCGGAATACCGCCGAATCGCCAGCTGCGCCCTTCTCTCTTCAACGCTTAAGCTGTCGCGCGTTGTTTCCCTGGCCTCCTGGTTCCATGACCGCTTCCATGACTGGTTCCCTGAGCCGGTTTTTTCTCAGCCGGCTTCCCAGGCTTGTCCAACAAATCCCTCAATTCGATGCGCAGCGGCTTGACCGCATCGCTCAGACTTATAAGGAGCATCGGCTGCATCGTGTTTCTCAATAGTTCGATAATCTGCCTTGAATCCGTTTCGAGAAAGATTCTCTTCCCGGCAAGCAGAAGGTGATAATCGCGGCTCCCCGCCACAAATTCGGAGAGGCTCATGCGCAGCTCCGTCCGCAGCAGGCGCAGCACCCGGCGCACCTGGGCAAGCGAGATGCTCCTCTGGCGCAACTGCCCTATAACGAGAATGTCCACGAGGTCCGCGGCGGAATAGACGCGGTTGCGGCCGTCGCGCGCCGGAACCACAATCCGGCGCTCGTCCCACCACTGAAGTTGCCGGGCGGTGACGCCGGTCAGATCGAGAACGTCGCTCGTGCTGAAGCAGTCTTTCAGCATTGCTTAGGCGATTCCGCTTCCAAACATTTCGTCGATCAAATGTTTGACGCAATTCTTGCTGGAGCTGGCCAGTCTGTCAATCTCAATTGTGCCGGAGAGATCGATTATGCCAATTACTTTTCGGATTACCGCGCGGCGCCATGATGTATCGCCGCTTTGACGGCGTCGGCCACCCGCTCGATGTCGGCCGGAGCAAGGTAAGGATGCATGGGTAGGCTGAGCACACGCTCGGCGGCGCGCTCGGAGTGCGGAAAGCTGGCAGAGCCAAATCCCGATTGAGACATGAAGACCGGCTGCTGATGCAATGAGACGGGGTAGTGCACGGCTGTTGGCACGCCAGCCTCGCGCAGCGCGGATTCGACAGCCTCGCGTTCGTTAACCTCGATAGTGTACTGGGCCCAGGCGCTGGTGCGGTTCGGTGCGACCTGCGGCGTATGCACCGCGCCCTTGAGAAGCGCGGAATATCGATCGGCGGATTCACTGCGCGCCAGCAACTCGTTGTCAAAGGCATTGAGCTTGGCGAGCAGCACGGCGGCTTGGAGGGTATCGAGGCGTCCATTGATGCCGATGCGAGTGTGATGGTAGCGGCGGTCCTGTCCGTGATTGCGCAGCTCGATCATGGCGGTGGCAAGGGCGTCGTCGTTGGTGAAGCAGGCGCCGCCGTCTCCGTAGCAGCCGAGAGGCTTTGACGGGAAGAAGCTTGTGCAGCCAATCGTGCTCAGGTTTCCGGAATGGCGGCCAAAGTAGAGCGCGCCGAAACTTTGCGCCGCGTCCTCGATGACCGGCAGGTGGTGGCGCGCGGCGATGGCGTTGATCTCGTCCATCTCCGCGGGCTGGCCGTAGAGGCAGACGGGCATGATGGCACGGGTCTGGGGCGTGATGGCGGCTTCGATTTTTGCGGGATCGATGTTGTAGGTGGCGGGATCGATGTCGGCGAAGACCGGGACCGCGCCGAGCAGCGAGATCATCTCGGCGGTCGCAAAAAAGGTGAAGGGTGAGGTGACGACCTCATCACCGGGGCCGATGCCGAGAGCCATTAAGGCCAGCAGCAGCGCATCTGTGCCGCTGGCGCAGCCGATGCAGTGCTTCGAGCCGATGCGAGCAGCGAGGCGCGATTCAAGCTCGCGGACTTCGGGTCCGAGAATGTATTGGCCGTGGTCGAGGACGGTTTGGATACGGGCATCTATCGCCGGTTTCAGGCGGCGATATTGCGTTTTGAGGTCGACGAAGTCCATACCTCTATTTTCGCCTATCGCCGCCGTTGGGTGTAGAGAGCGGCAGTGAGCGGATCAGGGCTGATGGGGTTCGGTTGAAGCGCGCTGCGAACTTGCCCGGTCGAGTTCGCGGTAGATCTCCTGATTGCGGATGATGGCCTGAACGTATTCTCGGGTTTCTGTGAACGGGATTGATTCAACGAACTCATCCATGTCGCGATAATGACCGATAGACTGCCAGTCGATGACGCGGTCGTCTCCCGCATTGTAGGCGGCGAAGGCGTATTCAGGACGGCCGCCGAACCTGTCCAGCGTCTGCTTCAGGTACAGGGTGCCCAGGCGGATGTTTGTGGAAGGATCGAGCAGTTGGTTTGTCTCGAAATGATGGATACCCTCTTCCTTGGCCATGCTCTTGCCGACACTCGGCAACAGCTGCATAAGCCCATAGGCGCTCTTGTTCGAGACGGCGCCGGGATTGAACTCCGACTCCTGACGAATGAGCGACGCCACCATGTAGGGATCAAGGCCATTGCTGGCGGCGCTCTCCTTAATATCCGACCAGTACGGCTGCGGGAAAAGTATCCGCCAGTAGGCCAGCGGGATCGACTCGATGGGGGCGGAAGTATAGAACGGAATCGCATGCTTGAGGAGCCGCATGGCGTGCCAGGTTTCTCCATAGGATGCGAATATCTCCGCCTCGGCAAAGGCGCCCCACTCGTCGCTCCCATCCGCGGCCTGAATCTCCGGCGCGATGTACTCGTTCAGCCCAGCGTTGGCCAGCAGCTTGGCCTTCACTACGTGGGGATCGTCCTCAGGCACATCGTCACTCAACTCCGGGATAGACTCGGGATGCATCGCCTCCAGAATGGAAAAGCTGGCGGGCGTGACTTGACCGAGCTGAGCCAGCCGGTCCTGCGCGAGGGCCGCATAGTAGTAGTGCGGGTAAACGCGCGCCACTGCCTTGTAATAGCCTGCGGCCATGGCGGGCTTGTGCTCTTCCTCTTCATAGAGACGGCCGCGCCAATAGAGAGCCGAGGGGATCTCCTTGCCGCCTGCAAAATCGGCAATCTGTTCGTCGAAGAGCCGGGCAGCTTCACCGTATTCGCCGATCCTGTAGTTCAACCAGGCAGCGCGCCAGTGGCTGCTGGGCGAGTAGTTCGAACACGGGCCGGTATGCGGCGAGTCGCAGGATTTAGGAAAGCGCCGCGCGAGTTCACCATAATAGGCAATGGCACGGGGAAAATCCTTACGCAGAAGATACATGTTGCCGCTCGAGTAGAGCGCCTCGGCCAGCCATGGGCTTTCGGGAAAGCGGCTCTTCATCTGCTCGACGATGAGCTGCTGCGTCTCGGAGTCGTCCTTGCTCCGCGCCAGCTCCATCAGCAGATACTGCTTGCGTGCTCCCGCTTCATCGGAAGTGTCGGGCAGGCGGTCGAGCTCCTGTTTGTTGAGGCGCTTCAGCTTTAAGTCACAATGGGCGGCGGCGACCAGCAGGCCATTGCGAGCGCTCTCGCCGAGGGAGGAATCGCCGGCGAGGGAGCGGTACTCTTCTTCGGCGTCGCTGTAGCGGCCCGCGGCGTACAGAGCGTCCGCATGGTGGCGCCGTTCCTCCGGAGGCAATGTCGTTAATGTCCCGGAAGAAACAAGCTGGGCCCGCGCCTGGGCGGCCTCACCGCTCAGCGGGAAATTCAGATAGACGTGACGGAACTGCTGTTGCGATTCAGCCGTCTTGCCTGCCATGAGATTGGCCTTGGCGAATGCGAGCTGGAAATCCGCCTTGTTGGCAATTGCCTCACCGTGGTGAGCATCAAGGATGCGCAACGCCGCCTGTGGATCTCCCTCCTGCAGAAAGAGGTTGGCCTGAAGCACCGGCACGCTGCGCACAAAGATCGAGTCAGGATGCTTCTCGACGAAGGTGTTCAGGACGGTTTCGGCCTCGGGCAGCTTGTTGCTCTGCAGATAGGCCTGCGCGGTCAGGTAGTCGGCATAGTCGTCGAGAGACTTGCCGGCCTCGTCCGCCGAGTGAAATGCGCTCACGGCGTCGGGATACTTGTGGTCGAGTAGGTAAGCGTGCCCCAGGGCGATGTACGCTGCGGCGGCCGCCTCACCGTTGTGGGCGTGCGCGTAGGCCGAAACACCGGCATACGCCGCCGGAGAACGCATGCTGGCAAGCTGCTGTGCCATCGGCCGAAGCTGCGACGAAGCCACAAAGGCCTGGTGAAGTTTCTGGCTACGGGCGAGCTGTTTCGCTGTTAGGGGCTTGCGCGCGTGCTTATGGCTGGCCTTCGACTTGTGGCTTGTGGAGTGCGTGCTGGTGGTCGCCACGTGACCTGTCGAATGACTAGGCGTATGCGAAGCCGTACCGGTCTTCTTCTTGCCCGTGGTCTTTGTGCTGTGCGCTTTGCTGCCTTGTGTCGTTGAACCGTCCTGGCTTCCGGTCTGCCTCGCGGCATGGGCCGAGAAGACGCAGAGGCTGCCTGAGAGCACAACCGCCGCCAGCCGGGCTGCGTGCCGACCTTTCCGTCCCGGTTGCTTCATATCTGATGTTTCTGCGCGCATTCGTTGGATCTAACCTGAGTTGCCTGTCCCTGATTTGTAATGTAAGCCGAAATTGCTTTCCGTGCTTCATCCAAATGTGGGAGAAAGCGCTGATGTTTCCCACTTGGATACTTCGCAGCCCAAAAAGAGAAGAAGTTCAGCCTCAGCTTCGCCAGCCAGCGCTTCCGGCCATGAGCGTTCCACGGGGGTTTTGCTCTGGGCTCGCCAGCCATTTAGGATAAAAGACGAACAGAGATCGAACCGGTCGTAATTCCCGAACGGCCTTTTTCTGAAACTATCCGTCATGTCAACTATCCAAACACAAGGGACTGAGGAAGTTCACCCCGACGTTTTGCTTGTCAACCGCGCCCGCGCGGGTGATGTTGAGGCGTATGAGAAGCTTGTGCGGCAATACGACCGCCAGGTCTTCCGCATCGCCCAGCACATCACTCAGAACCGCGAGGACGCTGAGGACGTAGTGCAGGACGCCTTCCTCAAGGCCTACGAGAAGCTCGACCAGTTCCAGGGGAACTCGAAGTTTTACACCTGGCTGGTGCGCATTGCAGTAAACGAATCGCTCATGCGGCTGCGCAAGCGGCGCACGGGCCGCATGGTGTCGATTGACGAGGATGTCGAGACCGATGAGGGGTCGATGCCCCGCGATCTCGCGGACTGGGGGCCAGATCCGGAGGAGCAATACGAGCAGTCGGAGATGGCAGAGATTCTGCGCAAGACGATCCAGGGATTGCCTCCGGGCTTCCGCGTGGTTTTTGTCCTGCGCGACGTAGAAGGACTTTCGACCGAGGAAACAGCCGAGAGTCTGGGTTTAAGTATTCCAGCGGTTAAGTCGCGCCTGTTGCGGGCGCGGCTGCAGTTGCGGGAGCGGCTCAGCCGATACTTCCGCAACCGGAACAAGGATGGTGTGAAGTGACCTGCTCAGAGTTTTTGGCGCAATTGGACGACCTGATCGACAACAGAGTAACCGTCCCAGTGCGGGCCCAGATCGAAGAGCATCTTCGCGGATGCGAGCATTGCGTCGTCACCCTGAGCACGACTCGGAAGACGATCGAGATCTATCGCAAGCACGTGATTTACGAGCTGCCGAATGAGCTCCGCGAACGGCTGCAGCAGGCTATTCTGGCCAAGTGCAAGAAGTGCTGACCAATACTGCTGACGAATACCGTGGGCCAATACTCTCGACACAGGCACTGCCGCGCGACCGCCGCAATGATACGATGAGTGTCTTCTGACCATGAGCAATGCCTTGAAAAGAGCCGCGCGCTGGCCCGTCGAGCTTCTTGCCCGCTTTGTCAAGCGCACCGCGTGGCGCACCGGCGGACTTCGCGGCCTTATCTCAGGCTCTGCAGACCCTCCGCGCGCGAGTACACAGAGTTTCTTCGGCTGCATGGCGGATTTTATTCTATTGGCGAAAACTGCAGCATCCTTCCCTCCACCAACATCACCGATCCCGCCTTTGTGCGCATCGGCAATAACGTTCACTTCTCCAACTGCGCCATCATCGGCCATGACGGCGCGGCCGGCATGCTCAGCTTCGCTTACGGTATCCGGCTGGATTCGGTCGGTAAAATCGATATCCGCGACAACGTCTTCATTGGCTATGGAGCAGTCGTGTTGCCCAACGTATCCATCGGACCCAATGCGATCGTAGCCGCCGGTGCGGTCGTGCTTACGGACGTCGCCCCCGGAGATATCGTCGGCGGCATTCCCGCCCGTCCAATCGGCAAGGTGGCCGACCTGGTGGAAAAGCTGAAGGTGAAGACGGAAGCCCTCCCCTGGAAAGACCTCCTCGACAGCCACGGCCTGCACTATCACAACCCCGGTATCGAGGCGGAGCTGACTCGCCTCCGTGTCCAATATTTTTATTCTGACGACCAGGACGACCGCTGACCTGTCAAAAGAGCGCGGATACCCTATTGGACAGTAGCCTGTAGGCAACGGCCCGCCACACTATTGCAGATTGCTGTTCGGCGAGGAGCCTCCGGTGGTACTGCCGCCGCCGTTGCCGCTTGAATCGTCACGGCGGTGCAGTGTGGGCCGGTCGTCGGTATCGGTCGAATTCGGGTCGTTGGTGCTCACGCGCCGCAGCGTCGGCTTGGCGCCATTCTTTCCATCGCTCAGCTTGCGCTTGTTCTCAATGCGGGCGAGGCGCGCCTTGACCTCGTCGAACTCCGAGGTGGTCACGAGGTACTCATCGCGCGGTGGAAGGATCTTGGCGATCTCCTCCTGCGTGTGGGCAATGCGGTCCGGGGTCTGCGGGTGGTCGGAGAAGGCGCGCGCCACCAGGCCCGGCTTATGCTTCTGGAGATCCTGGATTTTTTCAAAGAAAGTGATGAAGGCCTGCGGGTCGTAACCGGCGCGATACATATATTCGACGCCAAGGTAGTCGGCCTGGGCTTCGAACTCGCGGGAGAATTCGAGAAAAGTCATCGGAATAGCGAGGTTGGCGGCCTCGTAAATCCCGTATCCGGCCCAGCCCCCGATGAAGATCAACGGAATGGTGCCCAGCTGGGCATAGTTGGCGCGGGTCATCTCGCGGGCGGCATGATGTGCGCAGACGTGGGCGGTCTCATGCGCCATCACCCCGGCCAGCTCGGCCTCTTCATCGGCGGCGAGTACCAGACCCGAGTTTACATAGAAGAATCCGCCGGGCAGCGCCATCGCGTTGATCTCGTCGGAATCGATAACCTTGATCGTAAACGGTACCTTACAGTCGGAGTTCTTAACGATGTTCTGGCCGATTCGGTTGACGTATTCAGTTACGACCGGATCGGTAATGAACTTTGTGCTCTTCTCGATCTGCATCGCATAGGACTTCCCCATCTTGATTTCAGACTCGGTGGAGTACCAGTTGCCTACGCCGCGTGCGCCGATGTCGCGCGTGCCGACTGCATTCACATCGTTGATGCTGCCCTTCTTCACGCCGGGCATGGTGGAGTCTCCAGAAGCGCCCGAACCGGAGGCCGGGGCGGGAGAGGATGTCGGCGCCGAAGCATCGGGATTGGCCTGATCGGGGTTGGCCGGGCTGCCGCTCGGCTTGGCGTCCGGAGCCGGGAGCGGGACGGAGCCCGCCGACTTGCCGGCCGCCGGGGCCTGGGGCGAAGGAGCCGGGGTTGACGCGGGTGCGCTCTGGGATGCCTGCGGGTCGGGCGCGGGGGTGCTCGACTGGGCCAGCATCGACGCAGGAGCGAGCGCGAAGGCTGCTGCCAGCGCGAGGGACGCTGGTGAGCGAGGAACTAAACGGTGGATGCGCATAGGAACTCCCCGGAACAGACCGGTCACTGTACCGTTAGACGTTAGTATGCTCCTTTTCGCTGACATGCGTCGCGGGCATTTTGCCGCCACTTCAAAGAGCCGGAGCCGGAGCAGCCGCCGTCACCAGCCCTGGCTCTACTCCAGCCGTCTCCCTGAGCCCCGTGTTTTCTTTCAGTCTACTGCGGGGGCGCGGCGCGGCGTCGGCGTCCGCTGATGAGGTAGATGGCTGCGCGCAACTCGAGCAGAGGGTCCTCCGACGGAGTGATGCCATCGAGGCGCGGGATGGGATCGAAGATGATGATCTGCTGCTCGCGGGCGTTGTCGGGGACCAGGGCGCTCAGCTCGACCGTGCCCAGGTCGAGCATGGAGCGGTCCTCGGGCCAGTGAACCGTGGCGTCATCGACTATGTCCCCCTCATTGGCCAGTTGAGCGGCAATCGTGAACCTGACTGGACCGGCTGCAATTCTCTCTGCGATTTCATCAAAGAGGTAATTGGGAGCTTTCGCCGCTGCTGTTGCCGCGTCGAGAGGATCATTTCCGCCATCGGGGATGATGCGATAACGGCCGTGACGGCTGGCTCCATCCTTGTTCGTGAAGCGCATGGCGGTCACGCCGTAGTACGTTTCGCGGGCAAAGCTGGAAGGCGCCGGCTTGGGAGCCTGCACGAAGGCCAGCGCCGCAGGGTGCGATCCGAGGAAGGTTTCGACGGGCCACGGATGCGGGGCGGACGGATCGCCGGAAGCGGCAACGGAGCGGAGAAATTCGAGGAACTCCTGCGCGGTCCGGGCGGGAAAGGCGTCGACAGAGTGGGCAACGATGTCGGTGTGAACGTGCTCGGCGAGTTGAAAGCGGATCGCGAAACCGCGCGGGTCGGCATTGGGGTCGCTGTCGGGGATGACGGGGATCCCCGTGGAGTTCGAGAAGCGGACCATGACCGGAGTTGATGGTTTGTTGAGGTGCGCTGCGCGGCTGAGCGGGGCGGCCTCGGCTGTGGGGGTAAAGGTGCCCGAGAGCATAATGCCCTTGGCGTGGGCCGGACGAAAGCCTGGATGGAGTCCAAAGATTGAGTCAAAGGCTTGGAGAATGTCATTACTCAAGGCGAGAATTTTTTCGTCCGTCGGTAGCGGCATGCGAGATCTCCTCTTTCAGGGAAGCGGTTTTGCGGCAAGCGGTCTGGATTCTCTTCAGCGTGTGCACTCCATAGATTCACGAAAGACACGTTGCGATTGTGAATTCTGCAAATAAGCGGTTATGTTGGTGGGCGGCGCATGGCATCAGCTTGCGCCGTCGCGAAGAGGACGGGAAGATGGACAAGAGGGAATTCTTGAAGACTTCAGGGGTGATTCTGACCGGCAGCCTATTGCAGCACTACGTCTCCGCAGAGGCGCAGGAGGCACATCGCACCAACTGGGCAGGCAACTACGAGTTTCACGCGAAGAACCTTATCTCTCCGAAGACAACCGAGGAGGTGCAGGCGGCGGTAAAGAGCTGCGCCACGCTGAAAGCGCTGGGCGCGCGGCATTCGTTCAACGGCATCGCCGACAATCCGCTGAATCAGATATCTCTGAAGCAAATGGACTCGATAGCGCTCGATGAGACTGCGCGCACGGTGACGGTAGGCGCGGGAGTCACCTACGGGCTGCTCGCGCCGTACATCGACGGCAAGGGGTATGCGCTGCACAATCTTGCTTCCCTGCCCCACATCTCGGTGGTGGGAGCGTGCTCGACGGCCACCCACGGCTCAGGCAGCAGGAACGGTAACCTCTCGACGGCGGCATCTTCGCTGGAGCTTGTGACGGCAGACGGCGAAGTGAAGACGCTCTCCCGGGAGAAGGACGGCGAGCGCTTTCACGGCGCGGTGGTTGGCCTTGGCGGGCTGGGCGTGATCACGAAGATCACGGTGGACGTCCAGCCGACGTACCAGGTGGGCCAGATGGTTTATGAGAATCTGTCGATGACACAGCTTGAAAAGCATCTCGACGAGATTTTCGCGAGCGGCTACAGCGTAAGCCTCTTCACCGACTGGCAGAACCACCGCATCACCCAGGTGTGGATTAAGCGGCGCATCGAACCCGGCACCGCCCAGAAGTGGGCGCCTGAATTCTTTGGAGCGACGATGGCGACGAAGAAGCTGCATCCGATCTCGGGGCATTCAGCGGAAAGCTGCACCGAGCAGGGAGGCGTGCCGGGGCCGTGGTATGAGCGGCTGCCGCATTTCAAGATGAACTTCACGCCGAGCAGCGGCGCGGAGTTGCAGACGGAGTATTTCGTTCCGCGCGACAAGGGCTACGAGGCGATCCTGGCGGTCGAGGAGCTGCGCGACCAGATCACTCCGCACCTCTTTATCACGGAGCTGCGCACGATTGAGGCAGACGATCTCTGGATCAGCATGGCCTATAAACGGCCATCGATGGCGATCCACTTTACCTGGAAGCCGGAGTGGCCGGCGGTCAAGGAGATCCTGCCGCAGATCGAGGCGAAGCTGGCTCCCTTTGACACCCGGCCTCACTGGGCGAAGCTGTTTACCGTGCCCCAGCCGCGCCTGAAGCAGCTCTATGTGAAGATGCCGGAATACCAGGCGCTGCTCGGGGAGTTCGACCCCAAGGGCAAATTCAGGAACGAATTTCTGAACGCGAATATCTTCGCGTAATCACGATCAGCGCGGATGCCCTCCGCTGGCGGGCGGCGCGGAAACATGGACGCCCCCGGACGGAGGCGGACTGTAATGGACTCCACCACCGGGATAGGAGCCGCGCGGAGCAGGTGCCGGAGTCGGCGCAGGCCGGTAGACGGGGGGCGGAGGCGGAGTGAATCCGCCGGCGCCGTGGCTGCCGGACGGAGGCAGATAGGACGTTCGTCCCGGAGTGGCTACGCGGACGTTGCTGCCGAACACCCCGGGGTTGGTGCGGACGGTTGCCGCTGTGAATCCTTCTCCCAGCGGCCCTCCGGAGCTGACGTGAATGGTGGACTCGGCGGGCGCGATACTTCGTCCGTCATAGTCGAAGACGCGCGGAGCGGGTTTGGCCCCGCCAAGCGAGCGAAACTGCAGATCGTACGGCCCGCGGTTCACTGCGATCATGGGTTCGGGATGAACGCGGCTGTGATCCGGCAAGCCACGGGTGCCACGGACAATCGGGCGTACGGGCGGCTTATACCCGGGCGGGCAGCGCCAGACAGTGGCATAGGGATACCAGCCGATGGCTCCAAAACCGCAATTGCCGGGGAACCACATCCAGCCGAAGCCGCTGAACCAGTTCCAGGCGCCGCAATGGTACGGCCACCAGCCCCACGAATAGCCGGAGATCCATGTGTATCCGATGCTGTTGTAGTAGCCCCACGAGCCAACGCCGAAGGGATCCCAGTCGGTGCCAACACCGGACGGGGACCAGGCCTCGCCGTACCCGGGAACGTTGTACCAGTCGCCGTAGTAGTCGAGGTCGTTCCAGGCGGCATCGTCAGGATTGCCGGTACTGGCACGAGCTGTGGTCGCGCTCTCCTCAAGTGCGGCGAGAGCCTGATCGCGGTCAGAGTTCCACTGGTCCCAGGAGTCGGCCGCAACACTCTGCACCTGCACATACTGGCCGGGGTTCGAGGTGTCGAAGTGAATGGAATGATTGGTCTGAACGTCGAGAGCGAGGTTCTGGCCATCTGTGACGTGGACGCTGCCGTGGGTGACGGCCAGGTCGGCGGGATTGCCGTCGAGATTGATCCGGAGGATCGCGCTGTCGTTGGGCGTGGCCGTATTGGGTCCGAAGCGAACGCTATATTGCCCGGCGTGGCCGTTGAGTTCGTAGTAGGTGAGACCGGCGTTGGCGTCGATGGTGGTTACGGGCGAGCCGTCGGGGTTGCGGTGAAGCTGCGCAAGCGTAATAGAGCTGTTCGGCGTGACCCGAGCCACCGAGCCGTCTTCAAACTGAACCTCGACGCGGCCGTCTTCGGCGGTGACAAGACGCATGCCTTCGACGACGGGCATATTCTGCTGGGCCTGGTTGAAGGCGGGTTCGCTTCCATTGAATACCTGAACCTTGCCTTCAACATCGCTGAGGCGGACAGCCCGGACGTTGTTCGCCTCGGGCGGTTCCTGCTGGGAGGGCTGCGACATCTGGGAATCGGGAGGAGGAGGAGGAACGGCAGACTGTTGCGCGAAGGCGCTCAAGGCAAAGGTCAGGGTTGCTGCTGCAAGCGTAGTGCAGGCTTTCGTACGCCAGGAATCGTTTTTGCTCGGGTGCCTCAATGGACACCTCCTTGAATTGGCCCCGGTACTGCGAATTGGCCCCATACTGCTTCTTCTACACCTTAAAAACGTGAATGCCGACCGGAAAGTTTCGCTTCCCGTTTGCGCCACACTACATTGGACGCGGCGGCGGTGCGGGCGATTCAGTCCGGCAGGCTCAATGCTTTGACGCGTCACCGCTCAATAGCGCTCGGGCCCGGTTGCGGGCCCGGTTCATGACGGCCGGGTCGGCGGCGATGGCCTGGAGCTCCGGGGCGATGTTTGCGATCTCGAGAGCGCGGTGATCCTTGACCGCGCTCTGAAGGTTCTCAAGCTCGGCATCGAGGCCGAGGCGGCTATGAGCGTGCATAATAGCCAGCCGGTTGCCTTCATACAATGTGTAGGCGATGGCCATCAGGTCGTCTGCGAACTGATTCAGCTGCGGGTCCCGCGACCAGTTGTAGGTGCATTCTCCGTGGCCGTCGGAGCCTGTATAAGCAACGGTCTTCTTTCCCGTGAAGGCCACATGGCTGTCCGGCGCTTCGCATTCCATGGCAAAAAAGTGGTGCGAGCGGGCGATCCGGAAAAGAGAAGCCAGCAGCGGGTCACGGATCACCATCTCCCGCTGCTGCGGCGTGGATGCAAATCCGTCGGAGCCGGAAGTGGAAACGGGGCCGGGCGTGGATTGATAGTGGCCGTATCCATCCTCGTGGACGACCAGCGTGTATTCGGCAGGATCGAGCTGAGCGTGTTCAAACGAAAAACGGATCTCCGGGGACGCCGAAGCAGGGCCGGGAGACGGCGCTGCCTGAGACAGGGCGAGAACGAGGACGGCTGTGGCGGCGAACATCATCTGGGGAACATCATCTATAGATGGGCTGTCTGGAAATGGGCCGTCTGGAGCGCAGCCGTCTGCGAGTGGTGAATGTGGCAGATGGCGATCGCAAGGGCGTCGGCTGCATCGGATGGCTCGGGCACGCAGGGAAGATTGAGCAGGCGCGCCACCATAAACTGCACCTGTTCCTTCTGCGCGAGACCATAGCCGGTGACGGTGGATTTGATCTTCAGCGGAGCATATTCGGCGAAAGGGAGCTTCGCGGTGGCGGCGGCAAGCAGTGCGACTCCACGAACGTGTCCAAGCTTGAGAGCGGATTTGGCGTTGACGGAATAGAAGACTTCTTCAACCGCGACGACGTCAGGCTGGTGCGCATCGAGCAACTCGATGAGGCGGGCATAAACGAGAGCCAGCCGCTGCGGGAGAGGATCCTTCTTCGACAGGCGAATGCCTCCTGCGCCAAGTGAGACCAGGCGCGGGCTGCAGGCCGCGTCATCCCACTCAACGATGCCGTACCCGGTGCACTCTGTGCCGCAGTCGATACCGAAGACGCGCATGGGGTGAGTCTACCAAGGACTGCGCGTCCGGCGACACGCCATCGGCGCAAGGGGTTTACTTTGAGATTCCCTCCAGGGGGGAGCTGGCGGTGGCATAGAGTTTTCTTGCCATACGCCCGGCGAGATACGCTTGCCGCCCGGCGAGGACGGCATGCTGCATCGCCTCAGCCATCAGGATAGGGTTGGCGGCGGCGGCGATGGCGGTGTTCATCAGGACGCCGTCGGCTCCCATTTCCATGGCCAGAGCGGCGTCGGAGGCTGTGCCGACTCCTGCATCGACGATGAGCGGGACCTCGGTGATGCGCTCGCGCAGGATCTGCAGGGTTGCCCGGTTCTGGATGCCAAGACCGCTGCCGATGGGCGCAGCGAGAGGCATGACGGCAGCGGCTCCCACGTCAATGAGCCGGCGCGCGAAAACAATGTCATCAGACGTATAAGGCAGAACTGTAAAGCCTTCCTTAACCAAGATCCGCGTAGCTTCGAGAGTCGCCTGCACGTCGGGATAAAGCGTGGACTGGTCGCCGATCACCTCGATTTTGACCCAGTCGGAAAGACCTACTTCCCTGCCTAGGCGCGCGGCACGGATGGCTTCGTCGGCGGTGTAGCAGCCGGCAGTATTCGGCAAAAGGAAGTAGCGTTGCGGGTCGATAAAGTCGAGGAGGGATTCTTTGGAGCGGTCGAGGTTGATGCGGCGAACGGCAACAGTAACCATCTCCGCGCCGGAGGCTTCGATGGCAGCCTGGGTTTCTGCTCCGTTCTTGTACTTTCCGGTTCCTACGATGAGGCGGGATTGAAAGGCCTTGCTGGCAATGACGAGGGGGTCCATGAGGCTATTGTAGAGCGGTAAGACTACCAGATTGTGGTTACTTCACCTGAGTGGCGGATGTCTTCATCGGCGGTCACCAGCGGAATGTTCGCGGCAAGAGCGGTTGCGGCGATGATGCGGTCCGCTGGATCGCCGGAGAAGGTATTTGGAAATCTGCTTGCGGCCAGCGCGATTGACACAGTGATTGGCTGAATCGCAAAGAACAGCTCCAACCGAAGAAGAAAAGCCTTCACAGATGAGTCGAGCGTAATCCGGCCACGCTCGGCAAGCCTGGCAATCTCGTAAAGGGAGATCGAGGAAATCAAGAGCTGCTGTCCTCTGCTTCTGACTTCGCTGATTGCCACTGAAGCTGGTTTCGAAAGCCTGTCAGGGCTGCCTGCCAGCCAGATCACCACGTGGGTGTCCAGCATGATCATTTTTCTGAATCCCAGTCTTCGATCGGGTGAACTGGCGAAATAATGTCGCCGATAATCTTCATCTTGCCTTGCATGAAACCAAAAATTTCATCAGGGGCCTTTTTCATCTCGTCCAGCGGAATCAGGCGGGCCATGGGCTTGCCGTGCTTGGTGATGACGACCTCTTCGCCCCGGTTGTAAACCTCGTCGATGACGGACAGGCAATGCGTCTTGAATTGCCCTGCGGGCATGGTCCGCGTCCTCGGCGCCATGGGTTTTCCTGACACAAGGGTCCGCAACTTTACCTTCGATTTCGCAGCCGTCTTTGCTTTCGCTTTCATCAAATATCTAAATTATGACTATGATCATACTACCATGGTCATAATTCTTCGTCAGGAGGCGGGATAGCGTCCTTCCCTTTCTGGGCCCTGGCTTTTGCGATCCGAATCATGTCCTCCACTGCTTTGTCTGTCCGGCGCTGACGCGCCTCGGGGCTGCGGTAGTAAAAGATGCCCCAGAGATGGCCGCGTCGCTGCGCGGGCGTCATCAGCTTCCAGCCCTGACGCGCGAGCGGGGCGCGGACGAAGGCGGCTTCGAGGATCGGCGGGAGCTCGCGCTCGGCCTCCTGCATGGCGAGCAGTTGTTCGGCCATAGTTTCGGCGCGGCGAACGCGAGCCTCGGGACTCTTCGGGCCGGTGACAATGTCAGTCACATACTTACGGATGTTGTAGGGGAGGCGGTCATACCAGCGCCGGAGCGCCGCCGCACCGGAGAGAGCTTCTTTCAGTTCAGCAGGAATGCCTACCTCGCGCTCCTCGGTATCCGGCTCAAGCCGAAATGTGGCCACGCTGCCCAGCGCGACTCCCGCCCCAGCCTGCATGCGCTTGTTCACGAGGAGGAAGAAATCCCCATTTCTCAGGGGAAAGAGTGAGGTGCGAAAGGCAAATGCTTTGCTACCCGGCCTGCTGATCTCTCCCTTCACCCGGAAGCGGTTACGCGCGGACCAGGCGCGGATGACTTCGCGCGGAATACGACTGATCGTCCATCCGAGAGCGGTTCCATCGCGCTCAAGCGTCGCCTTGAATGTCTTCACGGAGGATTTGGCCATGCGCGCCATAAAATGCAAAAGGCCCGCTGCCTTTGTTGGGCTGAGCGGGCCTTTGGCCGGTGAGCTGTGGAGATTGACCTGAGGCACCCTCGCTTTCAGATGGGCCTCGGCGATGGAGTTGCGGTTCGCCAGGACTAGAGCTAAGGGCGCGCTCTAAGCCTCAGTCACCTCACGTAGAGACCTGCAACTACTACCTTCAGAACATTTCATAGACTGGATCATCCTCCTTTCCCGTGTGCTTGCAGCGTAAGACAATGCGCCTGCGGGGTCAAGAGGCGCATCACATCGGGCGTACGAGTCGGGATTATTTTGACGTAGCCACAATTCACTCCTCGCGGAGCAGCATCATAGGATCCACCGAGAGCGCGCGTTGCGCGGGAATCCACGTGGCCACCAGACCCAGCAACGCCATCGCCAGAACAACTCCGGCCAGCACCAGCGGATCCCGCGGAGTTGCTCCATAAACGATGTAGGCGAGAACCCTGGTAGCCAGAAGTCCAAGGATGAGTCCCGCTGCGGAACCGAAAGCCAGCAACTTGAAGGCCCGCCCGAGTGCCGCCTGCAGCACCTCCGAGCGCTGCGCGCCGAGGGCGACGCGAATTCCCAGCTCGCGCAGGCGTTTACTGACGGAGTATGCCGCCATCCCAAAGATGCCGGTGATCGACAGCACCGCGCCCATCAGGCCGAGGACACCCAGCGCCAGCGTTGCCACGCGGGAGGCGAAGAGAGCGCTGTCGTTCAGCTGCTTTTCCCACATCTGAATGGTGACCGGCATTCCCGGATCCAGGCCACTCAGTGCCTTCTTGATGGCCACGCCCGTCTGCAGCGGATCGCGGTCCCAACGCACCACCAGTGTTGAATCCGTCATGTGCGTTCCGCGGATATGCGGCGATTGCATCGTCGGCAGAAACATTGCCGGCTGGGGAGCCTCGGTAATGCTCCCATACTTGCCGTCTTCCGCAATACCTACTACCTGGATTCGCGTTCCATCCGGCCTCTTGTAATATCCGCCCACTGCGTTCGTCGTTGAGCCAAAGATTCTGGAGGCAAACTCCCGGTTTACCACCGCTACGCGGGGCGCGTTCTCGTCGTCATGCCAGGTAAAGTCTCGGCCCGCCAGCAGGGCTGTGTGGGCGGCTTCGAAGTACCCGGGAGAGACGTTATACGTCATGGCCTCAGCCGCGGCCTTCGACGGACGAAGGTCTGCCGTCTTGTCGGTAAAGACAGTTGCCGTGTTCGCCCCGAAATACAACGGCGGCCGGTCAACCGATCCCACTGCCTTTACGCCGGAAACGGCCCGCACAGTATCAATCAAGCGCTTTTGCATTCCGGGCAGACTGTCACCGCTGTAACCGGCCGTACTGAGAGAAGCGTTGACCAGCATTGCGTTCCGCGGCTCGAATCCAAAATTGCTGTCCAGCGAGCGGATCAGTCCGCGCACGGCGACCATCGAAGAAGTCACCAGCACGCCACAGATCGCGATCTGCGCAACCAGCAGAAGATCGCGAACCGTGATCCGCCTGCCCACTCTTCGTGACAATCCCGATTTGACCACCTCATAGGGGTTGGTGCGCAGTATCTGCCTCACCGGCACTGCACCAAAGAGGAGCCCGCTCACCACAGCCAGCAGCAAAGCAACCATGTAGACCCTGGAGTCGGGATTCACGGGCACCGTCATGTTGGGCGCCACGGTTGAAAACGGCCGCCACGCGCTCAGCCCACGCAACATCACGATACTGCCTGCTAATCCGACAACGCCTCCGGCAAGCGAGATCAGCACTGCCTCGGTAAAGACCTGGCGCAGGATGCGCCTCCGGCTCGATCCAAGTGCCAGCCGCAGAGCGATCTCCCGCGAACGGTCGGCGGCGCGTGCGGCAAACAGGCTGCCCAGGTTGGCGCAGGCCGCCAGCAGGATCAACCCGGCCAGCAACATCAGGCCAGTGAGAAATTCCCGCATCGGACCGCCCAGCCAGTCACCAGCAAGCCCCGGGGTCGTGAGGGAAAAGGTCATATGGCTGTCGTCTTTCGGATAGGTCTTTTCGAGCCGGGCGCCGATCGAGTTGAGATCGGCAACAGCTTGTGCCGGAGTGACACCCAGCTTCAGATGTCCCATCACCATAAGAATGCCGCGGTTGCCGCGCTCGTTCAGAACGTCGAGTCCCTCCACCTGCTCCTGGTTCACAATCGGCACCCAGAAATCGGGAGAGAGAAATAGCAGAGTTCCCTGAAAATCGGGCGGCGCTACGCCGAGGATGGTGAAAGGATGTTTGTTCAGCTGAACGATACGTCCCACGATGCCGCGATCGTCCTGAAAGTGGCTGTGCCAATACGAGTAGGTGAGAACGATGTAAGGAGCGCTGTTAGGACCGTGCTCATCGGAGCGGTGAAAGAAACGGCCGAGGTAAGGCCGAATGCCTAAAGCGTCGAAGTAATTCCCTGTCGTTTCCATCAGCCAGACAGAGGAAGGATTGTTGCCGGTATCCAGAGCGGCGCCGGTTACGTTGTAGGCCACCAGATCTTCGAACGTGCGGTTACGATCGCGGAGATCAAGATAGTCGGGAAACGAGTGATTGATGGCCTGATCGCTTCCCCGCTCGACAGCGTAGAGGCTCTCCGCGTGGGGTACTCTCAGCGGCCGCAGAATCAGGGCATTCATGATGCTGAACACTACCGCGTTTGCGCCGATAGCCAGCGCCAGGGTAAAGATCGCGACCAGGGTGAATCCGGGAGACTTGCACAACACGCGGATGCTGTAGCGGGCATCCTGCAGGAGGGTTTCGACGAAGTTGCCACCGAGCGCTTCGTGAGATTCCTGGCGGTACCGCTCGTAGCCTCCGAATTCGATGCGCGCGCGGCGTTCGGCTTCGGCGCGGGAGAAGCCTGTGCGTTCGAGATCGTCGGCGCGGAGAGCGATGTGCGAGCGGAGCTCGTCGTCCATGTCGGCAGCGGTCTGCGAATGATGAAGGAGTTTAGCGGTGAGCGAACGAATCCATGCGAGGAATCTCATGCTTCCTCCGGTTGTGGGGCAAGAGCGCTGGCGATGGCGGTTGCGAGGCGATTCCAGCCCTCGGTCTCCTCGCGCAGGCGCTTGCGGCCCGCGGCAGTCAGTTCGTAAAACTTGGCGCGCCGATTGTTCTCAGAAGTGCCCCAGCTTGCTTTGAGCAGGCCCTTGACGGACAAGGCGGAAGAGCCCGGGATAGAGTGCGCCCTGCTCAATCAGCAGCGCATTGCCGGAGATCTGCTCGATGCGCAAAAGAACGCCGTAGCCGTGCAACGGTCCTAGCGAGACCGCTCTCAGAATGAGCAGGTCGAGAGTGCCGGGAAGCAGTTGAGCCTGGTCGCCCATATTCCCCCTAAGATGATTAGGAGAGTAGCCCTGCTCCTCCTAAGCTGTCAAGGAGAAAGTTATTGGACCAGGTCCGGAAGTGGGAGTTTTAACATTCGACCATAACAACTATAATTCTAATCGTAATAGAAGGAGTGGCAGCGATGAGTGTCTGGCAGGTGCAGGAGGCGAAGACACGTTTGAGCGAAGTGATCGAGGAGGCGAACAGCAAGGGTCCGCAGATTATCACGCGGCATGGCGCGGAGCGGGCAGTGGTCCTTTCCATCGCGGATTACCGCGCACTGACGGCGCACATGCCAAACCTGAAGGATTATCTCCTTGGGGGACCAAAGGTCGAAACCTTTGACGTAAAGCGCAGCCGCGACACAGGCAGGAAAGTAAGCCTGTGAACGGCGGCCTGCAATATCTGCTCGACACGAATGTTTTGTCTGAGACGCGACGGAAACACGCCGACAGCGGGGTTATGTCGTTTCTGAGCGACGCCGAATCATCCACGCTCTACTTCAGTGTTCTTACTCTCGGAGAGCTGAGGAAAGGAGTCACGCTGAAGAAAGATAGTGACCCCGATGCAGCGAAGAAGCTCGGGACATGGGTGGACGGGCTGGAGTTGAGTTTTGCCGATCGGATACTCGGGATTGACGCGGCCACAGCCACGCTATGGGGAGAATGGTCCGCCGAGCGTCCCCGACCGGTGATCGACACTCTGCTGGCGGCAACCGCGGTCGCACACAATCTGATTTTCGTAACACGCAATACGCACGACGTACGGGAGATCCCGGTAAAACTGCTGAATCCCTGGAAGAAATAGCCCCACAAGCTACCACGAGTGCCAGTATCCATCGCGTCGAGTGAGTGCCATTTCCACTTTGAAGAGTTCACGCAGTTTTTCAGCGGTCAGTAAGTCTTCCTTCGTACCGTCTGCGAATATGCGCCCGGAGCGCATCATGATGACGCGGGTGATCTCGGGCAGGATGTCGGCGAGGTGATGGGTCACCATGACGATGCCGGTTCCCTGCTGCGCGACGAGCCGCAGGGCCTCGCGCAGTTCGCGCTGTGCGGCAAGGTCGAGGGCGTTCGAGGGCTCGTCGAGGAGCAGCATGCCCGGCTCGTGGACGAGGGCACGGGCGATCATGATGCGGCGCTGCTCGCCGGCGGACATCTGCCCGACAAGCTTCTCTTCAAGATGCGTAGCCTGCATGCGCTCGAGCGCGGTGTGGGCGCGGGTACGCATCTTAGGGGTGACGTGAAGGTTCGGCCAGAGTGTAGACGCGGAGAAGAATCCCGCGACCACGGCGTCGATGCCGCGCGTAACTCCTGTGCGCTCGCCGGGCAGATGCGCTTCGACAACGCCAAGATGCCGGCGAAGCTGGGAAACGTCCCAGCGATCGCGGCCGAGCAGGCGGATACTCATCGCTGGCGCAACGATTGGGTAGCACTCGCAGGTAATGGTCTTGATGAGGGTGGATTTTCCGCAGCCATTGGGACCAAGGATGGCGACATGCTCTCCGTTTGCGATGCGAAGGCTGATGTCGTGCAGCACGACGGCATCGCCGCGGGCGACGCTGACATGTTGCATAATGAGAAATTCTGGATCGGGCAGAGGAGTGTCGTCGGAGTGCGTCATCTTCTCTCTTGATAAAGTAAAAGCGCACATGATTCAAACTTCTCTGCTCCCTGAGGACGCGCTGCCGCGCGGATTTCGCTTCGCCGCCGTCAAAGCCGGACTGAAACCGAGCGGCAATCTCGACTTTGCTCTGGCGGTCGCCGATGAACCTGCCAGCGCCGCGGCCATGTTCACATCAAACCGCGTGAAGGCCGCTCCGCTGATCGTGGGCAGCCGTCATCTCGAACGCAGCGGCGGACGCATCCGCGTGATCGCGGTGAACGCGGGCAATGCAAACTGCGCTACGGGCGAGATCGGCATCGAGGCATGCGAGCGAGTCTGCGCCGCAGCCGCGAAGACCTTTGGCTCTGAAGGCCATGAGGTCTTCCCGTCCTCAACCGGGATCATCGGGGTTCCCCTGCCTGCCGAAAAGCTCGTAGCGGCGTTGCCCGGGGCGGCGCAAAATCTGGACGCCGATGCCGCGCATTTCTCCGAATTTGCTCGGGCCATCATGACGACCGACACACGGCCCAAAGGGGCACATGCGTGGGTGGATGCCGGCACCACACGGGTGCGCATCGCCGGCGTGTGCAAGGGTGCGGGGATGATTCATCCGCAACTTGTGCCGCACGCGACGATGCTGGTCTACATCTTCACCGATGCAGTGGTCGCTCCTGCCGATCTCGATACGCTGCTGCGTGGTTCGGCCGAGCTAACCTTCAACCGCATCTCGGTCGACGGCGACACTTCCACTAACGATACAGTCCTGCTGCTGGCTTCCGGCGCTTCGGGAGCGAGCGTGGACGCGAATCATCCCGCATTCAAGGCAGCACTTGATGACGTGTGCCTCTCGCTGGCGAAGCAAATCGTGGGCGATGCAGAGGGCGTCACGCACGTTGTGGAGTTGCAGATTGAAGGCGCAGCCAGCGACGCCGATGCGCTCCGCGTTGCAAAGGCGATTGCGCATTCGCCGCTGGTGAAAACGGCTTGGGCGGGAAGCGATCCCAACTGGGGCAGGCTGATGGCGGCGACGGGATATTCGGGGGCCGAGATCGATCCGGATCGCATCGCCATCTGGTTTGGAGAGCAGCAGATCGCGGAGAACGGCGGAAGGGTCGCCGATTTCGATGAGCAGCGCGCGCACGAGTATCTGAAAAGGCGCGAATTTATGGTCAGAATCGCGCTCGGCATGGGCAACGGCCAATGCCGTTTCTGGACGAGCGACCTGACAGCGGAGTACGTGCGGATCAACGCCGAGTACTCGACCTGAAATGGAACCGGCGGTGCCGCGGGAAGAGTGCAGATTGCTAAAGTACCCGTCAATTCTGCATTTGCCGCTCATCCATCCCCGAAATGCACAGGCTTATTCACATTTCTGTTGAAAAGCAGCGTGATTGAACTCTTGCGCCACGAAAAAGTTTGTGAAAGTCTGTTGGCGTTTCCGACGCTGCTGCGCGGTGTTGAAGTTAAGCAGTTTCTCCTTTTAAGGCTGCGGTACAATCGCCTCAACCGGCCACTCGGATCGACATACCAGAGGAACAAAATACACCTGCATGCCTACCAGCTTGAGGGCGCGCTCGGCAGCCGCCGACGTCGCCGGCAAAAATGGCCACTCGCTCATCAGCAACGAGAAATTCAGGCAGCTTTATGCGGCGTTGCTCAAGTATGAGCTGATCGAGGAACATCTGCGCTCGACTTCAACGAATGGCACGGAAGATGATCGAGGCCACTTCGCGGGAGCCGTCGGCGTGATGCTGGACCTGGAGTGTGACGATACGGTGGTGCTGAGTCCGCGAACCCAGGCAGTGGGATATGTAAAAGGCTTACAGTTCCGGGATCTGCTGCATCATCACAACGGGAGGGGAACGGGAGAAGCAGCACAGTTCGGCTTCGCGACTGCGAATGTGATCATGCCGCCCTCCGCCGGAGCCGGCGCGCAGGCCGGCTCTGGCGACGGGCGCGGCGTTGGCGAACAAGATCGCGAAGAACCGCAAGATTGCTGTGGGATTCATGGACGGCGGCGCCGGTACGCTCGAAAGCTGCACTGAAGCTTTTGAGCTCGCCGCAGATCGCAGCCTCCCTGTTCTCTACGTGACCCAGGCCGGACTGGACCGGCGCCATGAAAAGGCGCTGGCGAAGGTGAGCGGGGTATTTCCTGTAATCACGGTCGATGGGCACGATGTGGTGGCTGTCTATCGCGTGGCCCAGGAATCGATCCAACGCGCCCGGGACGGCTATCCGGCTTTGATTGCCTGCCTGCCGTACCTGCCCAACGGGGCAATCGCAAACGCGGTCGAAGCCATGGAGCAATATCTGACTGCCAAGAGCCTGTTTGACAATACATGGAAAGAAAAGGCCGTTGCCGAGTTCAATCGCGAGCTGGATGCGGCTTGTTTTCCTCGGTCCAATCCTCTAGCCTAACTGTAAGGCTTCCATTGCGATACAGCCGTGCTGCAACCCGGCGATTCCCCCAGTCTTCGAGGTGCGAGTGAAAATTGTTTCGTCGATATGCCTGCTGATTGCGCTCGGCGCAGGCTGGCAGAATGGCGTTGGACAATCGGCCGGTGAAAGCCAGAGTACGCAGGCCGCCGTCATATTGGACACAACCGGAGGGAGCGCGGCGTCTCAGCAGCCCCTGCCGCCGAGCTATCGGCCGGAGTCGCCCATTGTCTATACGAGCTCGCTGAGCTCGACCTATATCCCGATGGACAGCTGGGTCTATCCGGCTCTCGACCGGCTGCATGCGTTAGGGTATCTGGACACGGCATTTCTCGGACTGCGCCCCTGGACGCGGTTGAGCATTGCGCACATGCTGCAGAGCACGGCTGACAGCATCGACGCCAACGTCGACGACGAGGAGGCCCGCGAAATCTACCTGGCGGTCCAGAGGGAAGTATCTTCCGATGTGGACTCGCCGGGCGGCGACCACAAGGGCCGCATGGAGCTCGAGAGCACCTACACCATCATGCGCGGCATCACGGGAACGCCTCTGCGCGACAGCTTTCACCTGGGGTTAACGCTCGTCGACGACTATGGCCGGCCATACGGGCAAGGCTTTAACAATTACACCGGCTTCAGCGCGCGCGCGGAGGCAGGACGCTTCTCGCTGTATTTCCGCGGCGAGTATCAGCATTCGCCCGGCTATACAGGATATCCCTTGTCGGTGGCGGAGCAACTCGCCAACTACGACGTCATTCCCCTCGCTCAGTATCCGGTACAGTCCACGCTTCCCTATGGACAGATCTCAGGTCAGGACCGCTTCAGCGTTCTCGAAGCGCTGCTTTCCTATCACATCTGGGGTCATGAGATTTCCTTCGGCAAGAACGACCACTGGTGGAGCCCCGACAAGGGCGGCGCCATGCTGGAGAGCAACAATGCCGAGAACACCTACGCATTTGAAATCAACCGCGTCGAGCCGCTGCGCATTCCCGGACTTTCGAGGCTAACGGGACCATTCCGCTACGACTTTTTCGTCGGCACAGCACCGGGGCACCAGTATCCCATTCAACCCTGGGAAAACGCTTTGAAGTTCAGCTTCAAACCAACCAGGGATCTCGAGTTCGGATTCAGCCGTGTCGCGATTTGGGGCGGCAAGGACCGCCAGTGTCTCGATACGGCAACCGGTGTCTTATACACGTGCGACCAGCCCATCACGCTCCACACTTTTCTTAAGAGCTTCTTCAATTTTCACAATGTTTCAGAGGCGGAAAAATTTTCGCGGAACGATCCGGGCGCGCGCTTCAGCCAATTCGACTTCAGCTGGCGTCTGCCATTTGTGCGCAAGTGGCTAACGCTTTATACCGATTCGGTGGTTCACGACGACCTGAGCCCGATCAGCGCGCCGCGGCGGTCGGGCGTACGCCCCGGCCTGTATTTGTCACATTTCCCGGGGTTGCCGCAACTTGATCTGCGCGTTGAGGGAGTATCGACCGACCCGGTGAGCGATGCCAACGCCGGCGGGAATTTCCTCTATTACGAAGTGGTTCAGAAGCAGGGCCCTACGATCAATGGCTCGCTCTTCGCCGACTGGATCGGACGTGACGCAAAAGGGGGCCAGGGCTGGCTCACCTATCATCTCTCGGGGAATGAATACCTCCAGTTCCAGTATCGTAACGCCAAGGCTGATGCAGGGTTTATCCCCGGCGGCACCACGCAGAATATCTACCAGGGCATGATCCAGAAGCGCTTCTTCAAAGATATCGAGCTGCAGGCCTTCTTTGCCCATGAGACATGGAAGGCGCCGATCTACAAGATCGGTGCACAGGACGATAACGTAATCCAGGCCAGGATCACATGGTATCCGGAGAAGCAGAAGAGCTTCTAAGACGGGATCAGCAGTGCTGCTAACGACCGCTTTTGATTCCCTGATTCAAATCGCGATCAGCTGAGCCGCCGGCGCAGGTCGCTGCCCGTCATCTGTGCGGGCTTTTCGAGACCGAGCATCGCCAGCAGGACGGGCGAGATATCGCGCAGTGAGCCATCCGGATCGAGCGCGTAGCTCTTCGCGTCTTCGCTTACGAGGATGAACGGGACAGGATTGGTCGTGTGCGCCGTGTGCGGGCCGCCGGTGACCGGATCGACCATCAGCTCGGCATTGCCGTGGTCGGCGGTAACCAGCAGCGATCCGCCGCGCTGGCGAATTGCCTGGTAGATCTGGCCGAGGCAGGCATCGACGGTTTCGACTCCCTTAATGGTGGGAGCCAGCCGGCCGGAGTGGCCGACCATATCGGCATTGGCGAAGTTAACGACGACCAGATCGAAGGCTGTATCTTCCACGGCTTTGACAACCGCGTCGGCGATCCCGGCGGCGGACATCTCCGGCGCCAGATCGTAAGTGGCGACCTTCTGCGAAGGGATGAGGATGCGATCCTCGCCGGGAAAGGGCGTCTCGATGCCGCCGTTGAAGAAGTAAGTGACGTGGGCGTATTTTTCGGTCTCGGCAATGCGCAGGTTGCGGAGGTTGGCCTGCGCGAGCAGATTGGCGAGCAGGTTCTCCATCGACTCCGGCAGAATGATCATCGGAAGCGTGAAGAGCTTGTCGTACTGCGTCATGGTGACGTAGTGCAGATTATTTGGAACGGCGCTGCGCGGGATCGTGTTGTCGAGATCGTCGGCTCCGGGCAGGTCGCGGCCCTCCACTTTCGTCAGGCCGCTGTTGCGGGCCAGCACGCGCGTAATCTGCCGTGCGCGGTCGGCACGGTAGTTGAACATGATGCAGACATCGTCATCGCGGATCACTCCGTTAGGATGGCCTTGCTCATCTGTAACAACGAAAGGCACAATAAATTCGTCGGTGATGCCGTTGTTGTAAGACTCCTTAAGGCGCGCAACCGGATCACGGTGTCCTCCGCCCTCGGCCTGGCCCGTGACCATTGCCTCGAAGGCAAGTTTTTCCCGCTCCCAGCGGCGGTCGCGGTCCATCGCATAGTAGCGTCCGGAGACGGAAGCAATCCTGCCGATCTGATATTCGCGCATCTTCTGCTCAAGCTGCGCCAGGTAGCCTGCGCCCGAAGTGGGCAGCGTGTCGCGGCCGTCCATGAAGGCATGCACGAAGACGCGTTCGAGCCCCTGCTGCTTCGCCGTTTTGAGAAGCGCGTAGAGATGGTTCTGGTGCGAGTGCACGCCCCCGTCGGAGACCAGGCCGAAGAGATGCAACCGGCGTCCGCGCTCGCGGGCGAGCTGCATGGCGTGAAGGATCGTCGGGTGCGTGAAGAAATCGCCGCTGGCGATCAGCGCATCGATGCGGGTGATATCCATGCGCACGATGCGCCCCGCGCCGATATTCAGATGGCCCACTTCGCTGTTGCCCATCTGGCCGTCGGGCAGGCCCACAAAGTGATCGGAAGCGTGGAGCAGCGTGTTGGGAAACTCGGTAAGCAGCTTGTCGTACGTCGGCTTGCGGGCCAGCGCGATGGCATTGTTCTCAACCTGCGGACGATAGCCCCATCCGTCAAGAATGGTAAGGACGATGGGCTTCTTATGAACGGACACCGGTTCTCCTGCGTGCGGAAATAGATATTATTTGGGTGATTCGGAAGAGCTGGGATGGGCTTGACGGTACTGCTTCTCGGCTGCCTCGATCTCTGCCTTGTGACGTTCGAAAACCTGACGAGCAACGTCCTCGCCGAGCTGCCCTCCGCCTTGCTGGAGGTCCTGAACAATGAGCGGCATGGAGCTGATCACGCGCTTCCCGGCCGGGGTCTTGTAAAAGGTGATGATCTCCACCGCGTCTTCAGTCGAGAGATGCTTCTGATATGCGGCGATGAGCATAGGCTCCATATCCGCGTTTTCCAGGCTCGTCTCAAGGTCGTCAATAACCTCCTTGGGCAGGTAGGCAGGAAGGCTCTGGCGCATATAGACCATCATGCCGCGCATCAGTTGATTCTTCAGGTTTGTCGCGCCCGTCAGCTCGAGAAGCTCATGTACCTGAGCGGGGGTAACGGGGTGTACCGGAGGCTGGTCCGCCGCCGGCGCAGAGGAAGACTCCTGCGCGGGACCGGATGGCGGCCTGGTTGTTTCCTGGCAAAATGCCAAAGTTCCGATCAAGAGAAAACAACCGAGCCATGCCGTTCCGCGCATAGAATTTCTCCGTTCCGATTGAAGGCGAGGCACACGACCAACCAGCCAACGCGCCCGGTACGAGGGTATCAGAGGCCTAGTTGGATTGCGGCTTCGCGCTGCCTGGCGCAGCGGCATCGGGCTTCGCGGCGGGTGGCGTGCTCGAACTCGGAGGCGGCGTTGCACCCGGCGAATTCAACGAAGGTGGTCGAGGCGGCGCATGCTCCGCCTGATACTGCTTCGCAGCCGCCTCGATCTCCGGGCGATGCTTCTGGATCACGTCGTCGGCGGTCTTCCGGCCTTGCTGCATAGCAAGCTGCTGCTGTTGCTGCAAAATCTCCGGCATCGCATCAATCATCGCCTTGCCCGCCGGAGTCCTGTAAAAGGCAATGATGGCGGTGGCATCGTCCGTTGAAATGTGCTGTTTATAGATCGCGATGATTGGGGTTTCCAGATCCATCTTCTCGAAAGACTGCTGCAGGTCGTCGTTTACATCCTTAGGCAGGAAGGGCATCCGCGACTGGATGAAATTCATATATCCGGTCGTGAGCTGACCCTTGATCTTCTCGGCGCCGGTGATCTCCAGCATCTGGTGCGCCTGGGCATCTGTCAGCGGATTGGCCGGGGCAGGCTGAGCCATCGCGTTCATTCCAGCAGGCCCTGACGTGGATGGCGCACTGGCGGGTTTTTGCTGGGCGCCGGCGACGCCGGCGAGAAGAAGACAGCTGAGTGCGAAAGCACTTTTATACATGAAAGCTCCAATCGGAATGAAAAAGCGCGCGACGTCTCGCGCAGCGCGCCGTTGGTTGTGTCTTATTCGCCAAAATTGACAGCTTCGAGGCCGAGAAATTCGGCGGCCTGGCCCAGCTCTTCTTCAATGCGGAGCAGCTGGTTATATTTGGCGATGCGGTCGGTGCGCGATGCAGAGCCGGTCTTGATCTGGCCGACGCCGGTCGCGACTGCAAGGTCGGCGATAAAGGTGTCTTCGGTCTCACCGCTGCGATGCGAAATGATGGAGGTGTATCCGTAGCGGCGGCCTAGCTCAATCGCCTCCAGCGTCTCGCTGATCGTGCCGATCTGGTTCACCTTGATGAGGATGGAATTTGCGATCCCCTCTTCAATACCGCGCTGCAGCCGCTCGGTGTTGGTGACGAAGAGGTCGTCGCCGACAAGCTGGATCTGTCCGCCGATGAGCTCAGTGAGATATTTCCAGCCCTGCCAGTCGTCCTCGGCGAGTCCGTCTTCGAGCGAAACAATGGGATACTGGCGGGTCCACTCCTGGTAAAAGCGCGCCATCTCCTCGCTCGTGTGCTCGCTCTTGTCGGATTTCTTGAAGACGTACTTGCCCGACTCCTTGTCGTAGAACTCGCTGGCCGCGGGATCGAGCGCGATGGCGATGTCTTCACCAGCCTTGTATCCCGCAAGCTCGATAGCTTCGAGGATGACTTCGATGGCTTCGACGTTCGACTTCAAAGAGGGAGCGAAACCACCCTCGTCGCCGACCGATGTGCTATAGCCGCGCTTTTTGAGCACGCCTTTGAGCGTGTGGAAGACCTCCGCGCCCCAGCGCAGCGCATCGGCGAAGCGCTCCGCGCCGACCGGCATCACCATGAATTCCTGAAAGTCGACGTTATTATCGGCGTGGGCACCGCCATTGATGATGTTCATCATCGGCACCGGCAGGATCGAGGCGTTGACTCCTCCCAGATAACGGTAGAGGGGAATGCTAAGCGCCTTGGCCGAGGCACGCGCCGCCGCCATTGATACTGCGAGGATGGCGTTCGCGCCAATGCGGCCTTTGTTGGGCGTGCCATCGAGTGCGATCATCGTCGCGTCGAGCAGCCGCTGGTTAGCCGCATCCATGCCTGTCAGCTCGGGTGCAAGCACGCTCTCAACATTTTCGACGGCCTGCAAAACGCCTTTGCCCAGGTAGTGCGACTTGTCGCCGTCACGCAGCTCCACAGCCTCGTGCTCACCCGTCGACGCGCCGCTGGGCACTGCCGCGCGGCCAATCGCGCCTCCGGCAAGAACCACGTCGGCTTCTACGGTGGGGTTTCCGCGCGAATCGAGAATTTCGCGCGCGTGGATGGCAGCAATCTCCGTCATGTCACTCCTTGAAATTTGGTGCTGTAAGCGGTCTTTGAGTTTGGGGCGGCGGTCTACAGGGATGGATTCACCGGCCATTCCGCCGATCGTGTCGATAAAGCTTGCCATACAAAGGAAGAGCCTTCCGCGGTCATTTCGGGGTTCCTCCGAAATTCTAACAAAGAGAGACGAGTCACCGCTTACGGGGATTCTTGCCGTCGGAAGTCCCGCAAATGGTAACGCTTATGGTTCTCACGGCGCTTCTCCAGTGGCCGAGAGCGAAAAGGGCGACTAGGCTTGAGATATCTTCAAAGGACAGGCTGGCTGCCTCTCCTTTGAAGATTTTCGAGCCGGAAACGCGACCGTTCGCAGGTTTCTGGGTCTGAATGAGTAGCGCATTGATCGTGACCGTCGGGGTTTGCGCTTCGGACCCGGAAAAAGCGAACGCAAGTAAATGAGGTACTTAATGACGAAGCTTCGCAATCCATGGATCTATGCCACACTGGCCGCAACGCTGGCGGTTTCAGGCGCAGCGTTTGCGCAACAGGCGAACGACTCAGACCCATACACCGGCGTGTCGCAGCCGCCTCCGGACGCGACCATCACAACGAGTCCCGACGCACAGCCGACACCGCCGCCTGCCAAGCCATCACCAGCGGTTCCGGCCGCGGCTCCCGCAACTCCGCCGCCCTCAGCACCACCGGCCGCCGCACCTCCGGTCAGCTCTGCTGCGCCCGGGTCGCCGGAGATCAATCCCGACTACGACATCGTGACCTCTATCCCCGGACAAAATGTTCCTCCGCCTGCGATTGGCGCTACATTGCAGACGCGGCCGGGCGGCGAAGATGACATCGTGACCTCGGTGCCCTCCTCGCCGAACGATCTGGCGGAAGGCACGAATATTCGAGTGAAGCTGACTCAAAAGCTTTCAACCAGGGAGACCACGGCGGGTTCGCCGTTCAAGGGGGAAGTAACAAAGGACGTTTACAAAGACGGCCGGATCATAATTCCAGCCGGCTCAGAGCTCAATGGCCGGGTTATGGCGGTAACTCAGGGCCATCATTTTGGACCAGCCGCGACTCTCCGCCTGCGCCCAGACGTGGTGATTTTGCCCGATGGAACGGCGTATCACCTCTATGCCCAGGTTGCCGGCTCGGAGGCTCCCGGGACGCGGACGGATAGCGAGGGGGGCATACAGCCGAAGTCACACCTGGTAAAGAATGTCGCTGAATATGGCGTGGGCGCGGGCGGAGGAGCCTTGATGGGCGCACACTTCGGCGGCCCGACAGGCGCATTGATCGGGGCCGGTATCGGCGCCGGAGTGGTGACAGCCCACTTGCTCATGCAGCATCCCGATGCAGCGGTTCTGCCCGAGGGTGCGATGGTCACCTTCAGTCTGACCGAACCGATGGCACTCATGCCGACGAAGAATTAGCAGCTCACGTCGATTGATCCGGGAGCGCACAAGGCGCTCCCTTTTTGCTGGGCGTCTGATCTGGATACAATGGCAGCGTGCCATGGAACACCGCCTCTACATGCCGCCGGCTCCTCTGGCGCAGCTCGTAAAGTGCTTCTGGTACTGGCAGGGCGCTCCGCAGACCCATACCAAAGAGCAGCTGATGCCCAATGGTGAGTCGGCCATCATCATCAACCTGCGCAACGAGCCTATTCGTATCTACGATGCGAACAATCTCAGCCTCAGCGAAACATTCGGCCTGGCAGTTCTGTCCGGGCCGCGGTCGACACCGTTCGTGATCGACACCGAACAGGAAGAGCGCGTCTTCGGCATCGAGTTCCAGCCGGGCGGATCGTTTCCCTTCTTTCGTATTCCGTCTTCCGAGTTCGCCGACAGCGGCATCTCTCTCGAATGCCTCTGGCGAAGCGCGGTCCACGAGCTACGCGAGCGGCTGCTCGCGGCGCCGGACGTCGATAGCATGTTCGCTCTGACGCAGAGATTTCTGATGCGCCAGACAGTTCGTCCCTTCGAACTGCATCCCGGCGTAGCCTTTGCTCTGCATCGATTCTGCGCCCTGCCGCACAGCACGACGGTCGCTTCGCTGCTCGACCGCATCGGTCTCAGCCATCGCCGCTTCGCGCAGGTATTTCATGACCAGGTGGGACTCACGCCAAAATCATTCGGCCGCGTGCAACGCTTTCAGCGGGTGCTGCGCAAAGTACATCGCGTCCCGGGCATCGACTGGACAGATGTGGCTCTCGACTGCGGATATTACGATCAAGCCCATTTCATCCACGATTTTCAGTCATTCTCGGGATTCACCCCGACCGTCTACGCCGCGCGCGCTTCAGAACATCTGAATCACGTTCCTCTGGTCTGATTTGCGGGATCTGACAGGCGGGCGAGGTCAGATTTTTACAATCCAAGGTCGCAGTTGGCGCGCCACAATCATCCAAGAGCATTCAGGAGGGTCAGATGGCAAAACCGATTCCCGACGGCTACCACAGCGTGCAGCCGTATCTCTATTTCAAGAACGCATCCGACGCGATTGCTTTCTACACCAAGGTCTTCGGCGCAACCGAGCGGCTGCGCATGGTGGGAAAAGACGGCCGCGTTGGTCACGCCGAGATCAGCCTCGGCGACTCATGCATCATGATGGCAGATGAGCACCCGTCTATCGGAGCCTACAGCCCCGAGCATTACGGCGGCGCTCCCATGAGCCTGATGATCTACGTCGAGGACTGCGACGCTGTCTACAACCAGGCGATCGCCGCGGGCGCGAAGAGCCTGCGCGAGCCCGCCGACCAGTTCTACGGAGACAGGATGGCCGGCGTCGCCGACCCCTTCGGATTTCAATGGTTTATCGGGACACATATCAAGGATGTGTCGAAAGAAGAACTGGAAGAGCCATATGACAGCAAATGATTTTCGGCGACTCGCGCTCACGCTGCCAGAAGCCGTTGAGGCCGAGCACATGGGCCATCCCGATTTCCGCGTGCGCGGCAAGATATTCGCCACGCTTGCCTACCCTGACAAAAGCTTCGGCATGGTGAAGCTCTCACTTCCCGATCAACTGAAGTTCACCAGGGCGGATACGGAGGCATTTGCACCTGTTCCGGGATTCTGGGGCGAGCACGGATCGACGCATGTGCATCTGAAAGCAGCAAAGATGCCGATGGTGCGGCAGGCCTTGCAGGCGGCCTGGCATCACGCGGCTCCGAAGGACCTGCATCATCAGGTCGCGGCTCAGAAGTAACTGCTCACGACGCGCTTTGCGGGACCTGCTCGAGAAGCCGCTTCCAGTTTTTCTGATTGCGGCGGAAGGTCTTCTTCAGGTCCTCGAGGATCCGCTCGAAGTCGCCGTGACCCTTCAGCCGGCTCCACGCGGGATTTTTCGAGAACCACGGGTAGTTCTCGTTGCCGAGGTAGATGGCGCGGCGCAGCCAGTGCAGCGCCTCGCTCTCATCGCCGTCGACGGCAAAATAGGTCGCGAGCCTGTAGGCCATTTCACTGTCGGCCTCGGCGGCGGCCATCGACCCTTCCTCGATGAGCGATGCGGCGCGCTCCCGGTTGCCCTGCATGGCATTGCACATCGCCAGTGTTGGATAGGCAAGACGCATGCTGTCGTCGTCGCGGATGACGCCTTCAAGAATTTCGATGGCCTGCGGCAGATCGCCCTGCCTCATCCGCTGGTAAGCGAGTGACGTGCGCAGAAGAGGATGCTTCGGCTCGAGGGTCAATCCCTTTTCCAGCTCCTCGCCGGCAAGCTCAAGCTGGTTCTGATACTGATAAACGCGCGCGCGGTGATTGTAGATGACGGGCGCATTCGACGGGTTCAGGCTTAGCGAGCGATTGAACTGGTCGAGGGCCTGCTCATACATGCCGTCCATTCTGAGCGTGGTGCCGGCAACCATGTGCACGTTCCAGTCGTTCGCCGCCTCGCGCAGCAGGTTCTCGATGCCGTGGCGCGCGCTCTCTTTTTCGCCGCGTGACAGCAGCATATAGACGCGGTAGAGATTCGCCTCGACCGATCCGGGATCGATCTCGAGCGCCCGGTCGAAGGCACGCCGCGCCGCCATCACGTGCATCTGGCCGCCGAATCCATGGCGCAGATACTGCAGATGTGTAATGCCGAGCCCGCTCCATGCGGGCGCGAACGTCGGGTCGCGCTCGACCACATTGTCGAACAGCTCGCGGGCGCGGTTCAGGTCCAGGCGGCTGCCGGTGCGCTGCATGAAGGATGAGAGCATGGCGCGCGCCTGAAGATATTCCTCGGAGAGGTTTTCGCCCAGGGGCTCGCTGCGCGGCCCGCCCCGCTCTGTCTGCTGGCTGAGCTGCCCCAGCCCCTGCAGGGAGGCGAAGACTTCGTTGCAGATCTCGGTCTGCACTGCGATGAGGTCGAAGGAAGGAACGTTGATCGCGCCGCCCGAGCGAACGCTCTCGCCAGGCACATTCAGCAGCTGCCAATTGAGGTCAAAGCCCTTGTCTGAACGGATGAAATTGCCGGTCAGCACCCATTCCACGAGCAGCTTGTGTCCTATCGCGAGCGGATCCATCTGCGCGATGGGCAGATGCAGCAGAGCGCTTGAGGGCCGCACGACCAGCGACGACATGCGCGCCAGCCGGGCGGCGATGGCGTCTGCGAGCGCGAAACCATAAAGGGGAGCGGCCTCCGCCGAACCGAAGTCCTGAAACGGCAGGACGAGAATGGTGTTCTGCTTTTCCTTCGTGTCCGCCGACTCGCGAAAGCGCTCGGCGAGCATCGATAAAATGCCGGTCGTTCGTTTTTCAGCCTCGGCATTCGTCGGCGGCAGATTCGCAGCGGCGTCACCGGGAATGATGCCGGTCTCGATCTGCGAAGTCTTCATGATGGTCTTGAGCGCCTCGCGCACATCGGCCGCGCTGGCGTAACGCTCCGCCGGATTCTTCTCGAGCAGCTTGAATATGAGCGAAATCAATTCGGGCGACACGTCGAGCGGCTGAGGATCAAGGTACTGAATGGCGCGGATGCTCTGAAACTCCTCGGCGTCGGGCCGCGCGAAGGGATGCCGTCCGCTGGCGAGCTCGTAAAGGATGATTCCAAGCGCCCAGAGATCGCTCTGCACGCTGCTCTGCCCCGTGACGAACTGTTCCGGCGCCATGTAAGCGATGGTTCCGCCGCGCGCGGTGTAGGTGGCCTGAACCGGGCCGGTCTTGCGCTGCGACGACTTGGCCGGATCGAACTCCGCCTCTTCGAGATTGATGCGGCGCGCCAGACCGAAGTCGAGAATCTTCGCCAGGCCGCCATCGGTGAGTACGACATTTGCGGGCTTCAGGTCGCGATGAAAAATGCCCAGCGAATGCGCTGCGCTCAGACCGTCGGCAATCTGAATTCCCACCGAAAGCAACAGTTGTAAACTGGCCGGCCCTTTGGCGATGATCTTGTCGAGCGACTGGCCGGGCACATACTGCATCACGATGAACGCTTCCTCGTCCTCTTCGCCGACCTCATAAATCGCGCAGACGTTGGGGTGCTCAATCGCTGAGGCCATGCGCGCCTCGCGCAGCACGGTCGTGCGCATCTGCTCGAGCGTGAGCGCTCCTCGCTTCAAAACCTTGAGCACAACGGGCCGCATGAGCAGCGTGTCGGTGGCAAGATAGACGACGCCGCTGCCGCCGGTGCCCAGACGGCGGACTAATTCATAGTGCTTGATTGTGCGGTGTTTCATGCTGGCTCTAGTTTAGCGGTTCGAGTTCTGTTGAAAGATGACGCGATCGGAATCGACGGAAAACGATTCTTGTGGGATCTCAGGGCTTCGATTTCAATCCGGCGGCTATTTCGAGGAACAATGGCACATGCTCCTTTGAGCCCGCGAATCTGGCCACCCAGCCGTTTTTTGTCGACACGCATGCGAGCGCTGCGGCTGAATCGTGGCCGAGCGGAGTAGCCTCAAGGCAATCCATACCGGCACCCAGGCCCTCGCGACGACTGATCTCGAAATCAGGAGACGGATGCGCCTCCGTGAACATCGCCTCCCACTGCTCGGCCTGCTGCGCGGGTTCGCTTCCGGCATCGGGCAGCAGCAGGTTGAAGTACATCATCTCCGGCCCGGCAACCTCGAAGCCGAGAGTCTTCGGCTGCTTCTCCAGCGTTATGCCCTGGGGGTTCGCGGGGAAGTCGTCCTTCATGAGAGTAAGGTCGGCAGTCCAGCCGAGAGGCACCCTCACTCTCAGTCCGCGATAGTCGATGGTCATGCCGTGCATCACGTGCCAGCCAAGCGAGACGAGAAATGGCGTGTAATACACAGCCAGGCAGATGAAGGGGATGCAGAACAATATCAGCACCCACGTCCTGCGCGTCGTCCTCGGCGTGATGCTGGCGTGGGGCTGGCTGGTAGGTGCAGCGTTCGGCATTCCGCTCGCATTGTTTCACGAGCGGCTGCTACGGCCAATCGAGAACTTGGGAATAATTTCGAGGGTTAGCGGCCGTGGCTGGTCTACTTCTTAAACCACGCTTCAAGTCCGACCTGGTTCGCCTCGATCCAGGTCCGTTTGAACGGCACCCTGGCCAGCATCTCCTTGAATTGCTCGACCGTGTAGGCACGGCGGATCAACATGAAGCGGAAGACTAATTTCATAAAGATACCGTTCCAGACATTCCCGCCCATCCCATCGACATAGTTCGAAATCATCGTCATAGATGCATCCCGGCGCAGGTCGATAATGACGCCTTTGCCTCCGGCCTTCAACACCCGCTCCATCTCAGAGATCGCGCTTACCGGCCCGGAGAAATTCTTGAAAGCCGCCCGGCACAGCACAAAATCGAAGGAGTTATCCGCGAATGGCATCTGCGAAGCGTTGCCCTGCTGAAAATCGACGTTGACATGCGCTGCAGAAGCGTTCTTCCGTGCAATTTCCACGAAGGTTTTGCTTATATCGAGCCCGGTTACCCGGTGACGTCCACCCTTCGCCAACTCGATCGAGAGAAAACCGGGGCCGGGTGCGACCTCGAGAATGCTGCCGCCGGCCGGCACCATTTCACCGAATTGCTCGGCCTCGCGCACGTATTCCGGCATGCTCCTGCGTGTGGTCCTGTCGTACCAGCGCGCAATGGGGCCTTCCATTCCCATGCCTCTATATGCCTTCTCCATTCCAAATCGCTCCTTCAAAAAGTATCTTATCTAATAAGATAAATATAAACTAAGACTCTATGGCGCGCTTGTCAAATCCAGCCTCATCTGTCCCTCCGGCTGCCACGCTCGTTCATCAGCTTCGGCATTTCATTGCCGGGGTCATCCTCTACAATCAGCGAGTTGCGGACCAGCTCGGAATGCACCCGACTGACATGCAGTGCCTGCACCTGCTTGAGCTGTTGGGTCCTTTGACTCCAGGGAAGCTGGCCGAATGCACCGGTCTGACAACAGGCGGCATCACCGTCGTGCTCGACCGGTTAGAGAAGGCGGGATTTGCGCGCCGGGAAAGGAATCCCGCCGACCGGCGCAGCGTGCTGATCCATCTCGATACCACAAAGATGGCCAGGGTCGGAGAATATTACGGGGCAATCAACGAACAACTCGGGAAATTTCTCGCAGCCTATCCGAAGAAAGACCTGGAGACAGTTGTCAGATTCCTGACGAGGATCAACTCCATCCGGACGCCACCGCTGAAGCCGTCCCAAAAAGGAAAGGCGTCACGGCGACAATAGGCTGCTCCCGGGTCAGTGACCGCCGTGGCCTTGCCCCACGGGACGCGCCGCGCCTTCGATCTGCGGAGCACGCGGACGCTTATCCGATCTGCGGCCGAGGAGATACATGGTGATTCCGAAGACCAGCATGATCACACCCCAGATGAGATTGATGTTCATTCCGTCGGAGCGCTCGTAGATGGCGCTGCCGCGTGTGAAGAATCCGAAGACGCTCATGATCGCGCCGACGAGGGTGAAGAGCAGTCCCATGGGTATACGAAGGTCAAGATCCATCAGCTTTTCTCCTCGCGCCTATTTGAAGATCAGATTCAGCGTAATGAGCATCGCTATCAGGCCGACGGCGATCACTTTAGGACGCGCATACCATGCCATATGATGCTCGACCGGCTTGGGTGTGAGGGAATAGACGAGACCGACGAGCTCCGGCTCGGGACGCGGTTTCGTCACCAGGCTGATGATCACGGTGATGACGAAGTTCGTCGAGAAGGCCCAGATCGCGGTCCAGAAATTCTGCGCCATCTCGCTCGGATAGTGGTGCAACACCGCGATCCATCCGCCGTGAATGCCGGGGTGCGCGTCTGTTGGAAGCGTAAGCCCGTGATGCAGGACCGCGGCTACCGTACCGCTGACAAGCCCTGTGAATGCCGCGTGCCCGGTCGTACGCTTCCAGAACATGCCGAGAAGGAAGGTCGCGAACAACGGCGCGTTCACAAACGAGAAGACAAGCTGCAGCGTGTCCATAATGTTGTTGAATGAAGTTGCCAGGTAGGCGGCTCCGATGGAAAGCAGGATGCCCCCGACTGTCGTCCACCTGCCCACCTTGAGGTAGTGCGCGTCGCTGGCGTTCTTGTGGATGTAGGACTGGTAGAGATCGTAGGTCCAGACCGTGTTGAAAGCGGTGACGTTTCCGGCCATGCCGGACATGAAGCTCGCAAGCAGCGCCGTGAGTCCCAGGCCGAGAATGCCGGTTGGAAAGTAATGCAGCAGCATGTTCGGGATGGCAAGGTCATAGTCGTAGAGCGGTTTGCCTTGTTCATCCGTCATCACCTTACCGGTTACGGGATTGACCTTTGCCGGGATGAGGCCCTTGGTCATCTCTGCCGTACCGCCGGCGTCAGCAGCCGCGTTCGTAGAAGCGCCGACAGCAGGCGCTTGCACCATGGCATGTTGCGTAACCGCCGGAGTGGCAATTGCAATCAGGCCGGGAAGGATCACGAGGAAAGGAAAGAACATCTTCGGAATCGCAGCGATGAGCGGGACGCGGCGGGCGGACTCCTCTGTATCTGTCGCCATCGCCGTCTGGATGACCAGAAAATCCGTACACCAGTAGCCGAATGACAGCACGAAGCCGAGGCCCATCGCCAGCCCGAACCACTCCACGCCAAGTGGATTGGTATGCGGATTCGTCATGCCGCGCCAGGAGTGCGTATATGCGGCGGGCAGCGCCTGCTTCAGCCCGCTCCATCCCCCGACGTTCTTGAGTCCTACCCAGACCAGCGGCAGGAATCCGGCGACGATGAGGAAGAATTGCAGGACCTCGTTGTAGATGGCGCTTGTGAGTCCGCCGAGAAAGATATAGCCGAGCACGATGATGGCGGAGAGGAAAATCGCGAAGTGGAAGACCCATCCTACCGGCAGATTGAAGTGGATGAAGAGCGAGTCGAAGATGTGCAGTGTCTGAATAAGCCGCGCCATCGCATACATCGAAATGCCCGACGAAAACACGGTCATCACCGCGAAGGAACAGGCGTTGTAGGCCCGGGTCTTCTCGTCAAAGCGCAGGCGGAGGAATTCGGGCACCGAACGCGCCTTCGAGCCGTAATAAAAGGGCATCATAAAGACGCCGACAAAGATCATCGCGGGAATGGCGCCGATCCAGTAGAAGTGGCTGGTGGCGATGCCATACTTCGCGCCCGACGCCCCCATGCCGATGACTTCCTGTGCACCCAGATTGGCAGAGATGAAAGCTAGTCCGCAGATCCAGGCGGGAAGAGAACGGCCTGCCTGAAAGAAGTCTTTGCTCGTCTTCATGAATCGCTTGAGTGCGAAGCCGATGCCCAGCACAAAAACGAAATACAACAGCATGATGAGCCAGTCGATAATTGTCAGGTTCACTGTGCTCTGTCAGGTCCTTCCCTGGGATGTCAATATGCAATCGCTCGTCACTGTACGTGGATCGACCCACAGAACTCAAGCCGATTGCAGAAAGTGCTGGATTCCTGCGTAAATGTACACGTTTCCATCGAGGAAGGGCAATGACAGACGGCTGGTGATCGGGTCGGATTCTTGAGCTTATGATCCGGCCGGGAGCCTGAAGTCCACCCCGGCTTCGCGATTGACCTGCTCGGTTGCGGGGAGGTTGATCTCATCGAGCGGGATCTGAGGCGTGCGGCCCGTCGACGCCTCGTCAAGCAGGAGGAGCGTCGTGCGCGTAAGCGCATAGTTATGGATCTGCAGCGAATGCCCGTCCTTGTAGACGATGGTCAGGGCGGGTTCCGGTCCGGGAGCTGCGCCGTTCATGGCTATTGGCTCATAAGCTGGACGTGTTTCGGGTTCAGGCTCAGCCATGGTTTCCTGATCGGGCGCATAGGACTGGTCTGGAGCGGCAGTTGTATCGGGGCCGTAGGAGTCGTCAATGTCATCCCAGTTGCCGAAGTAGGGCCACGCCCCGAACCACGGAATCCCGTAGACCGGCGCCCCATAGACAGCGACGGTACGGCGATACGGCGACCGATAGGGATTGCGTCCTCGGGAATATCCTGCGCCGTCCCAGTTTCGGTTATTCGCGACACCCTGATAGGGACCACGCCTGACCGACGGATAACTCAATTGTCCGAAGGGCGAACGTGGAGCGATGAAGCTTCTTTGTGGATAGGCCGGGTAAGGCCGAGCAGAAGTCGGGAATCCTCTTGGCCCAGCCTGAAAGCTCATTCGCGGCGCCGGGAAGCTTCGGGCTGTGGAACCGGAAAAGCCTCCGCCAAACCCTCCACCGAAGCCGTGCGAGCTGAATCCGCCGCCGGAGAAGCCGCCCGCGTGACCGCCTCCTCCACCTCCGTGGCCACCGCGTTGGGCATACATGCCCAATGGAAGCGCGAAAAGCATCGCGCCCGCTACAACCAACGACGTCAGCATCCGCCGCATGCGAATAGTCTACGCCTTACCGGCCCACGTTTACAGACCCAGCCTGGCAGCCTCGCTGCGCGCCGCCGCAACGGCGGGTGAGCCGGAACCCGCCGTTGTGTCCTCGTTAGGGTTCATCCCGGGAACGAGCCTTGTCGGCCACGTATTGGAGTCGCCGTAAGTACGGCTTCAAAGGAAATGACATGCGCGCAGTTATTGCTGATCTTCAGGGCCCTTGTCACCTGCTGTCATTTCAGCGAAATCGCTGTAAAGCTTTCTGTCCTGCATGACACCCGAATCGACAAGTTGTGAGGAACCCTCCGCCTCCGAGGTAATATCAAATTCTTCCGTTTCGACCTCATAATGATCTCCGCGAACGGCGTCTAATGTTCCGTCCATATCACAGTCGAATGTCGTCGGGTTCCACTTCAACTTATCTATCATGTCCGATATCTCGGCTCCCCACCACTTGCCGTTCGCAAACTTTATCCAGGCCTTACCACGAACCCGCACCTTAGCCCAGAACGGAACTTTATAGTGTCCCTCAGCCACGATGAATTTCGTTGTAACTCTCTTTCTGGCCGGAACATTGACGTCAAAGGAGTACGTCCAGGTTCTTTCGAGGGATTTGGTTGTTGTTTGAGTGCCTTCAAAACTTACCGTCACTTCCGTTTTGCCTTGGACCGCGAACGGGATCTTCGTTTCCAGAGTCACCTTTGTTGAAATGGATTCCTTGAGTGACCAGGAAAATGTCTCAGTTGTTTTCTTACTAACAGAAAATGTCTGCTTATTGGGAGCAGAAGTATTATTCGTATACTTAGCTGTGTCGAGTGTTACCGGTGAGATAGACGCAGGACTTGGGGTGCCATAGACTATTTCTTTCGGTTCAACACGCAATTTTGACCAATACGTGTCGAATTTGCCGGCACCATCTTTAGGATTGTTTCTCTCAGCCCAGTATCTAATCCTATCTCCTACAATTGCAATGGGATCTGCCATTTCTTTTCCCCTCATGTTTAGATAGTTTCGGAAACCGCACAGATTGTACTCCTTAGTTATCCGCACAGTTGTTAGGTGATTGCTTACGCGATGCGCCGCCAAGGCGATTGTGCTCACAAGAAAGGCCGGGATATCTGTGCTTCATGGAGATAAGGCTCGCTGGGGGCGACTTATAGCCCCAGTCTCGCAGCCTCGCCATGTGCCGCGACCAATGGAGGCAGGTCATGATCGGCATTTTTCCAATAATCGAAGAATTTCTGATATTGCTGGCGGCCGTTTGTAAGGTCGCCCTCCATTGTCTCCGCGCGCGCAAGGCCGAGCAGGCTCAGCGGATAGGCCACGTTCATGCCCTGTACCTGACACAGCACGAAAACGCTGCGGTGGGTGACGGGGAAGTTGAAATCAGCCGCTGCCGCTGCGCCGTCCTTGAGCGCGAGATGCGCCAGACCGCGCAGGTAAGACGTAATTCCGAGAATGTCATAGTCGCCGGCTGGAGCGAGCGCTGTGAGGGCGTCCTGCGGGCGATTGCTGCTCAGCGCGATGACGGCATCGATATCCGGCAAAAATACGTGATCGATGATTGTGTCCTGGGGATAGGTTTTCGCCAGCGACTGCCGAATCGCCAGCGCCCGGGCGGGCTGGCCGCAGAGTCCGAAGGCGATGGCAGCGCTTCCCTGCATGGTGCGCTCCTGGTCAAGTTGCAGAGCGCGATCGAGCCGCGGCGCTGCGTCCTCGCATGAGCCGACCAGCGCGCGGTCCAGAGTCTCCTGCGTGACGATCGTCGCGGTTGCGTTCACCAGCTTCTGATCCGTCATGCGCGTCATGGCGGTCTGCCAGTCCTGAGCGGCGGTGGCAAACCGCCCTTCGTTTTCGTGGATCAGCGCCATTTGCGAGTTCAGGATGAAGCCATCGGGCTGGCCGCGCGCCCAGTCCAGCTGCTGCTGGACGGCGGACGAATCGCCCATCAGGTATGCCGTGTAAATCCACATGCCGCGCACCGAAGCGTCGTCGGCGAGATTGAGCGACCGAGCCTGCTCGAATACCGCCTTCGCTTCATTGAAGCGGTCGAGCGCGGTCAGCGCCAGTATGGCGTTCACTCGCGCGCCGCCGCTCTTCGGATTCAGCTTCAGAGTCTCGTTCACCTGCTCGTAGGCCCTGTCGAACTGCCCAAGAGTCAGATATGCGAGAGAGAGCTGACTTGGCACCGCCGGGTCGTTGGGATAGGTATTGCGCCAGAGCCGAAGCGTGTCGATCGCCTGCGGAAGATCGCCGGTGACGTTGAGATAGTAGCGGGCGCGGATAAACAGCCGTTCGCGCTCCGAGGCCTTCTCTGAAAGCTCGAATGCGCGCGTGATCGCGGCATTGCCGCGGGTTTCATCGCCGAGCGTAACGTAAGCGACGCCCAGGCTTACATAGGCCATCGCGAAGTTGGGGTCGAGCTCGATGGCGCGCTGATAGAAGGCAATGCTCTCCGCATAATTGGCCTGGGCCTGCTGCTCCTGCCCGAGAGCGTATGCCTGAAAAGCCTGGAGGGACGCCGTGGTCGCCTCGTTGCGTGGGACGTCCAGCTTTTGAATCGAGGCCAGCGACTCGCCAAGTTGCTTACGCAAGCCATTGGCTGCTGTTTGCAGTGCATCCAGAACATGATCTTTGCTGTCGGCCTGTTTCTGCGCCTGTGCGAAGACATCCCCGGTCGTGGCATTCTGCGCTTCGAGAGTGATCAGATAGGTATTGCCTACGCTCGTGATAGTTCCGTTGATGACTGCCTTGTCGCCTTCGCGTTCGGCAATCTCGCGGGCGATTGCTGGAGTGATCGGCTGATCCGGCGGCTTGCCGAGATAAGGCAGGCTCTGGCGCAGATGCGACTCGCTCACGACATTCAGAAATGGAGATTCCTGCAGCTGGTAGATCAGAAATTGCTTGAGCGCAACATCGAATGCCGCGTCGCCGGTATGATTCGTGAATTCAGAAACAATGATGGAGTCGGCCTCGACCAGCCCGGTGGGCCTGGCTGCCATCCATCGGCGCACACCGAAGTACGTGCCAACACCCAGAAGAAGGATGAGAAGAGAAGACACCAGCCAGCGCCTATAGCTCCTGCGGCGTTGAACGATCCCAAGAATTGTCGCGGAGATATTTCCGCTGGTCCTGCCCAGAAGCTCGAAGCGCACCTGTTCGAGCTCGGCCAGAAGCTCTGCGGCCGAAGCGTACCGCTTCGTCTTGTCCTTGGCGAGCGCCTTCTGAATAACCCGCTCCAGCTCTTTGGGAACCTGCGGAACGCGCTTGCGAATGGGCTCGGGCTCGCGTTCGAGCAGAGCTGCGAAAATTTCGGCAATCGATCGCCCGAAGAAGGGTGCCGCGCCGGTGGCCATCTCGTACATGACCACCCCTGCCGAAAAGACATCGGCACGGCCGTCCAGATCTTCGCCACGCGCTTGTTCGGGCGCCATATAGGCCACTGTGCCTACGGTCAACCCGGATTTGGTGAGGCTTTGACTCGCGAAGCCAGTCAGTTCGCCGAGTGAATTGGTAGCCGAGGTGTCGGTGAGCGGCGACGAGCGCTTCGCCAGCCCGAAATCGAGAACCTTGAGAAGTCCGTTTCCCTGCGGCCGGCGAACGATAAAAAGATTCGACGGCTTGATATCGCGGTGCAGGATGCCGCGCGCGTGAGCCTCCACCAGGGCGGACGCGAGTTGAACGGAGTAATCCAGCACTTGGTCGATGGGCAGCGGGTGGCCGTGGATGACGTGCTTGAGCGTCTGTCCCTCAAGCAGTTCCATGACCAGGTAGGGGCGGCCCTCCTGCTCGCCCATGTCATAAATCGTGCAGATGTTCGGATGATTGAGCGCGGAAGAAGCCTGGGCTTCGCGGAAAAACCGTTCGCGCGATGTTCCCGGGGTACCGTCCTCAAGATAGCTGTCGGCTACAACCTTCAGCGCAACGTCGCGATCCAGGCGAGTGTCGTGTGCGCGGTAGACCATCCCCATTCCGCCTTGACCGATCTGCTCGACAATCTCGTAGGGCCCGAATCTTGTGAACGTCTGCATCTCTATGTGTGGGGATGCGCTAAGTGTAACCTCTGGCAACATCTTCGCCTACGAAGAAGAGGATTTCCTGCTGCTGATCTGGATACGCCTGTCCCGGAACTGATCGCGCCGGCAGAGACACGACGGCCTCCCGGGGGCGAGAGGCCATGGCCAAAAGCGGCTGTTTTATGTGCTGCGGGTTACCACTTCGGACAATTGCTGCACCTTGCTGTGTTTGGTCGAGTAGGTGAAGTAGATTACAAGACCGATGATCAGCCAGGCGACCGCTACGATCCATGTGAGTAGAGGCAGGTTAAGCATGAGGTAGAAGGCGCTGAGGATGCCCAGGATCGGCACCAGCGGCACCATGGGCGTGCGGAAAGGCCGCTCCAGATCAGGGTGGCGAACGCGCAGAATCCAGACGCCGGCACAAACGATCGTAAACGCCAGCAGCGTGCCCATGTTCACCAGCGCGGCCAGCTTTGCGATGGGCAGCAAAGCCGGAAGAAAGGCAACGATCGTGCCTACGACAATGTTCGAAATCCAGGGCGTGCGGAATTTCGGATGGATCGCACTGGCCCATTTCGGCAGAAGCCCGTCGCGGGACATCGAGAAGAAAACGCGCGACTGGCCAAGGAGCATCACCAGCATCACGGTTCCGAGGCCGAAGACCGCGCCGATTTTCACCAGCAGGCTGCCCCAGGCGACGCCCGTGGCGTCAATGCCGACGGCAACCGGCTCGGCTACGTTCAGTTCGGTGTACGGCACCAGTCCGGTAAGCGTGAGCGACACGAGGATATACAGGATCGTGCACACCACCAGCGAGCCGAGGATACCGATGGGCATGTCGCGCTGCGGGTTTCTTGCTTCCTGGGCGGCCGTCGAAACGGCGTCAAAGCCGATGTAGGCGAAGAAGACAAATGACGCTCCGGCCACAATGCCCTGGATTCCGAAAGCGCCCGGCCCCTGGTGCGGCGGAATAAAGGGGTGCCAGTTCGCCTTGAGCAGTTCAGGATGATGGATCAGGTGGTTGATTCCGAGCACAAGAAAGATGCCGACAACGCCCAGCTTTACCATGACGATGGCGGAGTTGAGATTGGCCGATTCCTTGATGCCGATCACCAGGACCGTGGTCACGAGCAGAATCACCAGGAAGGCGATCACGTTGAAAATCCCAGTCACGTGAGTCAAGCCCGCAGTCGACACACCCATCGGCAGCGAAGCCAGCGGCTCCCATTTGCCGTGATAGAGATACAGGTCGTTTCCATAGGTCGTCGTGAAACGCGCCAGCGACGGCGATGGAATCAATCTGATCTGCTCGAGCAGGCTGAGCAGGTAGCCCGACCAGCCGGAGGCGACGGTCGCAGCGCCGAAGGCATATTCCAGCACCAGGTCCCAGCCGATGATCCAGGCCACCAGCTCGCCGAGCGTGGCATAACCGTAGGTGTAGGCCGATCCCGCGATCGGGATGATCGAGGCGAACTCGGCATAACACAGGCCCGCAAAGGCGCAGGTGATTCCGGCAACAACGAAGCTGAGAGCGATGGCTGGGCCGGCGTGGAGGGCCGCCGCCTGTCCGGTGAGGACGAAGATGCCCGCGCCTATGATGGCGCCAATCCCCAGCGTAATGAGGTTGACCGGTCCCAAAGACCGCTTGAGGGTGTGCTCCCCCTCTTCACTTGATTCCTGCCTCAGAAGCGAGAGCGGCTTGACCGCCAAAAGTTTAGCCATTTACGAGGCCGTTCCTCCAAACAAAATTCAATGCGACGACTGCGGCGTTCCTCTGCGAGACCATATCGCGTAAACAGGTACGCCCAGCAGAACGATGAACAATCCAGGCCACGTGTACTGGGGCTTGTAACGCAATAGTACGATACATATCCACGCAGCCATCACTATATAAATCGCGGGCAGCACCGGGTATCCGATCGCTTTATACGGCCTTTCGGCGTTGGGACGCTTTGCGCGAAGGACAAAGAGGCTGCCGATGGTCAGGATGTAGAAGACCAGCGCCGCAAACATCGTGTAGTCGAGCAGCTGGCTGTAGGAGCCGGACAGGCATAGCAGACAGGTCCACACTGCCTGCACGATCAGCGATGCCACCGGGGTTCTGTATCGCGGATGCAGCTTCCCCGCCGCCTTGAAGAAAAGCCCGTCGCGGCTCATCGCGTAATAGACACGCGCCCCGGCCAGCGCGAGCCCGTTCACGCAGCCGAAGGTCGAGATCAGAATGGCCGCCGCCATCAGCCAGGCTCCGCGGGTGGAGAAGATCTCCTGGAGCACCGCCGTCGCAACGCGGTCCTCGGAGGCGTACTGAATGCCGCGCGCAAAGATTGTCGTACCGTGGGGATCGCCGTGCAGCGGCAGCACCATCAGGTAGACAAAGTTCGACAGAATATAGAGCGTGAGCACCAGCCCCGTGCCCAGCACCAGGGACAGGGGCAGATTCCGCCGCGGATTGCGCACCTCTCCGGCGGTGAAAGTCACATTGTTCCAGGCATCGGCGGAAAAGAGCGAGCCGGTCTGCACGACGGCAAGGATGGTAAACAGCCCGACCATCGCGATAGAGCCGCCGACACCGACCTCAACGCTGTGCAGCGTCGAGAACGAAGCGCCCTTCCAGAAGTTGGGGCCGAAGTTGGCGTGGATGGCATCGGCGTTGCGCCCCAGGAGAAACCCGAGGATCACCAGCCCGAGCAAAGCCGCCGCTTTGGCAGTTGTGAATACATTCTGAACCAGTGCCCCGAGGCGGACTCCGAAGATATTGACTCCCGTGAGCAGTACGATCACCGCGATTCCAGCCAGGTTCGCGGTGTTTAGACCAATATCCATGTTGCCCAGCAGCATGGGGCCTGCCCGCCAGGGCGGCACGTGTCCGATCTTCCAAAGCCAGTGCGATGCGGAGACGGTCGGGAAGAAGACACCGAGGAATTTTCCGAAGGCAACCGCAACGGCGGCGATCGTGCCGCACTGGATCACAAGGAAGAGGGTCCATCCGTAGAGAAAGCCCCACATCGGCCCCAGGGCTTCGCGCAGGTAAACGTACTGGCCGCCGGCACGGGGCATCATCGCGGCGAGCTCGCCGTAACTCAATGCGCCAATGATCGTCATCACCGCCGTCACCAGCCATGCGGCGATCAGAAGCGCCGGCGATCCGACGTTCCTGCTGATATCGGCGGGCACTATAAAGATGCCCGAGCCGATCATCGATCCTATGACAATAGCTGTGGCGCTGAAGAGACCGAGTCCCTGCACCAGATGCGTCCCCGCGGAAGGGGCGGGGGCCTGAGTGGTTGGTTTGGTAATGGGCACGTTTGATTGTTCTACCGGAAAAGAGCCGGTTGCGCCAACAGGAGCCGATTTTTGGGCGGATTCTGAATGAGAGCGGTTACAAAACAGACCTGACCCGGATATCTGCAAAATACTGATCAAATTGACCTGCCTGTCATTTGACAAACCTGCTGTTGATATCGCTTAATGGTTGGCGGATTAAAGGTAAAACCCTTTACCAAAGCTGAATGACGTCTTTCTAGAACGTCAGACAATGAGCAAGCTGTCTGGGCAGTTGCACGGATTCCCAGGTCATAAAAACTATGCCGGAGACCGACTCTCCGGGCAAAACGAAGTGACTTTAGGGGGCAAAATGAGGAATCTTAAGTATCTCGCGATTCTCTGTGTGCTTTTGCTGGGCACATTCGGAATCGTGAGTGCGCAGGAAAATGCATCTATCACTGGCACAGTGACGGATCAAACGGGTGCCGCCGTGCCAGGCGTCACGATCACCGTTACACAAACCAGGACCGGTGAATCACGCACCACGCAATCAGGCGGAGCCGGCCTCTACACGATCCCCGCACTCGCGATTGGAACCTATGACCTCAAGGCCACTGCGGCGGGATTCCAGACCTACACCAAGACTGGAATCGTAGTCGATGAAGCAGCTACCGTGCGCGCCGACGTGGGGCTGACGGTAGGCGCAGCAACCGCGACAGTAACGGTCCAGGCGAACGCGCTGCAGGTGCAATCCGAGACCAGCGAAGTCAGCAACCTGATTACCGGCAGCCAGGTTCTGCAACTGTCCACTAACGGCCGCAGCATGATGGCGCTGACCACGCTGGGCACGGGCGTAACCAATCAGTTGCCCTCATTCAACGGCGTGACCGCGCAAGGCGCCAGCGCCGAGATCAACTTCAATGGCAGCCGTTGGGATCATAACAACTGGCTGATCGATGGCGGCGAGGTCTACGACCGCGGCAGCGGCGGCCGGCTGGACGTGGCCATCAGCCCGGATGCGCTGGCTGAATTTCAGGTCTTGTCCAGCAACTACACTCCCGATTACGGAATCAACTCCGGTGGCACGGTGGCGATGGTCATCAGGTCTGGTTCGCGTCAATTCCACGGCGGGGTGTGGGAGTTCAACCGCAACGATGCTTTCGACTCCGGCTATTACTTCTATAAGCAGCAGAACGTAGCCAGCCCTGAGCTTCGTCTGAATATTTGGGGTGGAAACATCGGCGGCCCGGTCTGGATTCCACACGTCTATAACGACGAACGCAACAAGACCTTCTTCTTTGTCAACGAAGAGTGGCGGCATTTCATTCAGGGAGCCAACGCCTCGGTTGCAAATACGATTCCGGCAGCCTACTTCCCCACCGCAGGCAGTCCTCTGAACTACACGCCGCTCAGCGGAAGTCCGTTGATCGTTCCGGTGACCCAGGACCCGGCAAAACTCGCGCTTTATGCGCAGGACGGCCTGGTTGCGGGCAAGCCTTTCGCCAGTGATGGGGCCGGTGGTTATACCATTCCCGCCAACCTGCTCGACCCCAACGCCGTACTCTTCATGGGCACCGGCGCTATTCCTAAGCCGAACACCTCAAACGGCACACAGTATCTCGCCTCGCCCAAGCAACCCACCTACGTGCGCGAGGATGTCGTCCGCATCGACCACAATATCAACGACAAGTATCACCTGATGGGCCACTGGATCCACGATCAGATGTCCCAGGCCATTTACCCCGATATGTGGAGCAACAACAGCTATGTCACGACTGGCGATACCTTCCAGAACCCGAGTTGGGGAACGGTGATCAAGCTAACCCAGTCGCTTTCTCCAACTGTGCTGAACGAGACTGCGCTGAATGTGAATGGCAACACTATCGACATCACGCCGCTCGGCATCTATCAGCAGCCGACCGGATGGAGCGCCGTGGGCATCTTCAGCGGCAATAACGCCCTGAACCGCCTTCCATCGATAGACTTCTCGGGCGCGCCCAATACCAATTGGACGGTTAACTACTGGCCGTGGCGCAACTCTTATCTCAACTACCAGCTTCGCGACGATCTGTCGTGGACACGCGGACGGCATGCGCTCAAGTTCGGCTTTGGCTACATGCGTAACGACAAGAACCAGCAGCAGCAGGCCGATACCCAGGGTGACTATACCTTCAGCCAGTCGTCTTATTCGGGAGACGCCTATGGCAACTTCCTGCTGGGCTTTGCCAGCAACTACAAGCAGCTTAACCAGCAGTCGATTTTCCACTGGCTGAACAATACGTACTCGATGTATGGGCAAGACAATTGGAAGGTTCTCCCAAGACTGACACTTAACCTCGGCTTACGCTGGGATTTGCTGCCGCACGTTTATGAGAAGAACAACCGCACATCGAACTTCCTGCCGTCGGACTTCAATCCGGCGGATGCGCAGACGCCTGATCCGGTGACCGGCGAGCTCAATCCCAACGGTCCCGGCTTCAGCCAGCCTCCGGGCGCACCCGTTCCCTTCTATCTGAACGGCGTGCAGTTGGCGGGCGTAAATGGATTCCCCAGAGGCATCGTAAAGAACTTCTACGGAACCGTGCAGCCGCGTGTCGGATTTGCCTATGACCTTACCGGAAACGGCAAAACTGTTATTCGAGGCGGATACGGCATGTTCTTCGAGCGCATACAAGGCAATGATATCTATGGCACGGACACAAACCCGCCGAATGCGTTTCAGCCCAGCGTAAGCGCCGTCTACTTCTCGAATCCGAATACCAGCAACCAGTCTGGCCAGACTGCCACTGCGCCGTTCTTCCCCGGCAGCTTCCAGAATCTGGCGTATAACTACCACAACCCCGGCACCAATCAGTTCAGTCTCGGCGTGCAGCATGAACTCGCTCCATCCGTTGTTGCCGTGGTCCAGTACGTCGGCCTGACGGCCTGGCACCAGAATGTTGAGCGGCAAATCAATACACTACCGCTCAACGATTTGACGGACAGAGAAAATGTCTCCGTCCACGGTGCCAATGCAAACCTCTACGCGATCTATCCGGGCTTTTCGGCGGGCGGCATAACCCAGATAGAGAACTCAACCAACAGCAGCTACCACTCGCTCCAGGCCGCGTTGCGCATGCAGGCGCGACATGGGCTATCTCTTCAATTCTCGTATACCTATTCGCACGAGATCGATATCCAGAGCGGCGACCTCGGCTCGACCAACCAGCAGGGCTCGGGCGCGAACCTTTCCGACCCCTTCAACACGAACTATGACCGTGGATCGGGCACCATCGATCAGCGGCACGTATTCAGTGCAAACTACATTTACAACATTCCGTTCTTCTTGCATTCCTCAAGTGCATTGGAGCGGACGCTTCTCGGTGGATGGGTCTTCTCCGGCATTACTGCGGCAAACTCCGGACACCCGGTGAACGTCACCTATTCTCCGGACACCCTTGGACTGGGCGGCGGCACGACCAACCGTCCCAACCTGGTGAGCCCTGTGGGCTATCCGAAGAAGCAGGCGGCATGGTTCAATACTTCGTCTTTCGCGGCGCCAGTGGCTCCGTGGGCCGGAGGAGGCAACCAGGGCTTCGGCACCGCGGCCAAGGATTCGATCACAGGTCCCGGTCTCTTCAACTGGAACATGAGCCTCTTCAAGGATTTCCACCTGACCAGGGGCGAGGGACCAGTGATCCAGCTCAGGGCTGAATCCTACAACACCTTTAACCACACGCAATGGAGCGGTATCGACACCGGATTTACCGATGGTAACTTCGGTCAGATAACCTCCACGAACGATCCCCGCACCTGGCAGTTCGGCGGCAAGTTCACATTCTAGAAAACCGGCTCTCCTTGAACGCAGTGAAGCTCATGCTTCACTGCGTTTTTCTTTCTACCGATAATCAACCTCGGCGGTTTGATCTTCCTTCATGTGCCGAATTACTCTAGCTGTACCCTCCTCTATGCGTTTTGCTCCCATCTGCTTTCTCCTTCTTGCTGCAATGATCGTGAACGCGCAGGACACTCCCACGCAAAGAGCCCTCGCTCTCGAGCAGCAGGGACAGTGGAAGCAGGCAGAGGTCGCGTGGCGCGAGGTAATTCAAGCGGCTCCTGCGGACGGAGCAGCCCACGCCCATCTTGGCCTGGTCCTGGCACATGAGGGAGATTACGCACAAGCCGCGGCCGCATACCGTCAGGCGCTGGCCCTCAAGTCGAATCTGCCCGGCATTGAGTTGAACCTGGGACTTGCTCTCTTCAAAGAGCAGAAACTGGATGAAGCGATCGGCCCGCTCAAGGCTGCGGTGGCAAAAGCTCCGGACAATATGCAGGCGCAGGTGCTGCTCGGCATGTGCTACTACGGGACGGCTCAATACGCACAGGTGTTGCCCTATCTGAAAGCAGCCCTGTCGAAAACTCCCGACAACCTCCAGCTGCACATGGTGCTCGCGCAGAGCTGCCTGTGGGCCAAGCAATACGACTGTGCTCTGGAGGAATACAAAGAGATTTTGCGGCTGAACCCTGAGTCGGCACAGGCGGATATGCTCGCCGGCGAGGCTCTTGACGGCGAGTATGACACGGATGGTGCCATCCGCCAGTTCGAGGCGGCTGCCAGGGTCTCTCCCAATGAGCCAAACGTGCACTTCGGTCTCGGATACCTGCATTGGAAGCAGAGCTCCTACGATGCCGCGGAAAGGGAATTCAAGATGGAGCTTGCCAACGATCCGAATCACGCCCAGGCCTTGGCGTACCTTGCCGATATCGAGATCAAGCGGAACGACAACGCCGCCGCGCAGCTGTTACTGGAGAAAGCCGTCCATGAGAAGGGCGCCCCGCACATCGCTTTTCTCGACCTCGGCATCATCTACACAGAGCAGGGGCGCCATGACGAAGCCGTGGCTGCATTTCAACACGCCATTCAGCTCGATCCGGCACAGGTGGATGCGCACTGGCGCCTGGCGCGCCTTTACGCTTCCATGGGACGCCGGCAGGAAGCCAACGCGGAGTTCGCTAAGGCGAATGAACTTCACAAGCAGCAGGACGAGCCTCTGGCGGAAAAGATAACCGCACCGCCGGCGAACTGAGCGACGACCGGCCGGGCGGGCGACTCACTCGGTCTTCATCCGCTCCTTCAGGCTCTTGGCCAGCTTTTCAACTTCAGCCGCCTTCTTCACCACCGAAAGCGAAAGGGTATTCTTGCTGCTCTTGGCCACCTCTGCCTGGAGCTCCTGCGCCAGTTGATACAGCTTGTTCGTGTCGGCGATCAGCTGTGCCTGGCGGGCGTCCTCGGGAGACATCGGCTTCTGTCCCGGCGACAGATCCGCCTTGCCGTCCGGCGCCGTAGGCTTCTGCGAAGGAGCGCTGGCAACCTTCGGCGCTGCCGCATCGCCCGGCGCCGCGGCATCGGCAGGGGAAGCGGGAGCCGCCTGTGCCGGGGGCGCAGTCTGTCCTCGCCCCGACAGTGGGCACAGAAGAAAGATGCAGACCAGTAAAGCGGCTGCCGGAGTCCTCCGGTTTGTGCGCGTCGGACCGGTCAGAAAGCGCATGAGCTGGTACCCCTTCACTCACCCGAAATTCAAACAGATTCGAGCGCGCTAAGTCCAGCCGCAGCCTCCCACTTTTGCGCCCGGATTCGATCGCTTCAACGTGAACTGCGCAACGCCAGAAACTCCGCCGCGGCCTGCGCTGGATTCGCAGTGGCGAAGATAGCCGAGATGACGGCGATGGAATCCGCTCCCGTGGCCCAGACTTCCGCAGCCTTCGCCAGCGTGATGCCGCCGATGGCGATGAGCGGCTTTGCCGTCAGGCTGCGGGCGAGCCGCATGCCGTCGAGGCCGACGACGGGATCGGGATTCGCCTTCGAGGAGGTCGTGTAGACCGGGCCGATGGCGATGTAGTCCACAGTCTCAAGGTCGGCCGCACGAAGTTGCGTCTCGTTGTGGGTCGAAAGGCCGATGATCGCGTCGGGACCGAGCAGCGCTCGCGCTTCCGCCGGAGGCATATCTTCCTGGCCGAGGTGGACTCCGCTAAATCCGGCCCGGGCGGCGAGGTGAGCATAGTCGTTCAGGATCAACCTCAGGCTCGCAGGCGCAGCGGCGCGAATGACGGCAGCGTCGCGCAGGATATCGTCCTCCCTGCCCTGCTTGTTGCGGTATTGCAGGATCTCAACGCCGGCTTCGCCGAGGCTGGCGACCAGCTCCGTCAGCCTCTCGTGTCTGCGCGCGCTCCCGGCCGGCAGATATACGGCGTCGAGAATCGGATAGAGGGGGGGGAATTTTGCGAGGGCCACCCCTCAGTGTATGCGGGGCTTGCGTTCGCGGGCCGGGTGCTTCCGGCCCGATCACCGTTCAACCCTCGTCCGCCGACGGCCCGTAGCAGCCGGGGATGGGGACGTCGAGGAGGCGGAGGTAGACGCCCAGCTGGGCCCGGTGGTGGACCATGTGGTTGATGACCCACTTGCGATATACCTCGGCGCGGGGCTCGTCGATGATGGGCATACCGTCCCACTCGAACCTCCAGCGGGCGGCCATGGCCTCATCCCTGGTGGCGGCGAGCGCGGCGCGGGCTTCCGGCAGGTCGGCATCGAAGCGGGCGAGCATATCCTCGTGGGTCTTGCCGTGCCAGTCTTTCTTCATCTGCTCACCGTCTTTGGAATTGAAGACGAGAACATCTTTCACGAGGGTGTCCCTGCACCAGCTGGGGAAGTCGGAGAGATGCCAGGCGAGGCGGCCCAGCTCCATCGATTTCTCATGCGGCTTCCAGGTGACCTTGTCATCGGGAACGAGGGTGAGAAACTTGCGGGTGCTTCCGTATTCCGCGTCGAACTCGGAGAGCAGTGATTCAGCGATCGTCTTTTCTGCCACGGCCATAGGTGTCCTCCTTTGGACGGCAACAGCATAACAACCCGGAGGCACAGGAAAGGTGAATCTCGCCGACGCTGTGGACAGCTGCTGTCCTCGACCTGCCCCCTCCTCTGGGGCGAAGGCGCAAACATCCGGATCTCCGATAAGATCGGTTTTCCCCAGCACATCTGATGGGCGTAGGTACCGCTTGATCCACACATGAACGTCGTGATACGGTTCATCGGCACTGTCTCAGGAGGCAGCCATGAGCGCGAATGAAGTCCAGAGTGACGGCGCGGCCAGCGCCGCGAGAGTCGACACAAAGTTCGAGATCGTCGTTATCCCTGTCTCCGATATCGATCGCGCCAAGGACTTCTACGGAGGGAAACTCGGGTGGCGGCTCGACGCCGACTACGACAACGGCAGCGACTTCCGCATCATCCAGTTCACCCCGCCCGGCTCCGGCTGCTCGGTCATCTTCGGCAGGAACGTCACCGCGGCAGCACCCGGCTCCGCCCAGGGCCTGTACCTGATCGTCTCCGACCTCGCGGCCGCCCGCGCAGAGCTTCGCGGCCACGGCGTCGAGGTCAGTGAGGTCTTCCACAACGAAGGCGTGTACGCCGGCCCCGACGAGCCCTATCTGTTCGGGCGGCTCCGGATCAGCGGTCCCGACCCGGAGCATCGCAGCTATCGCTCTTTCGCGTCCTTCCATGACCCGGACGGCAACGGCTGGGTCTTCCAGGAGATCACGAACCGCCTGCCCGGGCGTGTCGTCGGCAATACTTCCTATGCATCGGCGAGCGATCTGGCCAGCGCGCTACGGCGCGCCGAAGCGGCTCACGGCGAGCACGAAAAGCGCACCGGCCAGCGCGACGAGAACTGGCCGGACTGGTACGCCGAGTACATGCTGCGCGAGCAATCCGGCGAAGCGCCGCCGCAGTAAACAACCACAAACGTGATCGTCCCGGTGGCAGCGAGTACGGCGGCGGCAGTTCGCCGGTGTCATCGCGGAGTCTAAACTCCGGGGACCGGCGGGCATCCCGGAAAGCTATTCAAATAGGTGTTGCCGATGTACCCCAGATACGCGATGCCGATCTCGCTGGTGAAGAAGCCGTCCGCGGTAAGGTCGCGCAGGAATGAGAAGAAGGCGACTCCCTGGCTCAGCCCGGGATCGTGCGCGGCGTTCTTGCGGTATGCGATGAGATCGAGAATTTCCTTCTGCTGCTGTGAAGTGCAGTCAAGGTAGGGTTTGCCATAGCGGTCTCCGCAGGCGGAATCGAGCCACATCAGGCCCCCGCCCAGCTTCAGTTGATATTCCGGATTCTCGCTGGTCAGCAGATCGATGAATTCAGGCGCTCCGGCTTCGATGGCGCCCCCGCAGTCGGCATCGGCGGGGAGAATGGTCTCGCACAGGCTTTGGAGCGTCCTGTATTGCTGCGGAGGAAAGAACTTCGGCGCGTACGCGCCGGCTTTGTTACGGGCTTTTTCAGCAGCAACCTGGCTGTGGACGTACGCCGCGGCCTGAAGAGGAACGGTATGGAGAGCCGAGGCGGCAACGGCTCCTATGCTCAGGGATTTGAGGACGTCGCGGCGTGATACCGGGTTTCCACTCATAGGCTCTCCCTAAAGTTCGCCTTTCTTTGCTTGATCGAGCAGGTAGTCGGAGGTTCTCCACGAGAGCGCCATGATGGTCAAGGTCGGATTCTTGTCGGGATTGGTCACAAAAGGAGCGGCGTCGGCGACGAATAAATTCTTAACGTCGTGAGCCTGGCAGTTCGCGTTCAAAACCGAGGTCTTCGCGTCGCTCCCCATGCGCACCGTGCCCAGTTCGTGAATGATGGTGCCGCCCTCCGAAATGGGGACCTGGCTCACGCGCCCCTTGTCGGGAGCGACCGCCAGAGACGGATTGCTCAAGACCGTTCCGCCCGCAGTTTCAATGATGGAGCGGAAGGTTTCCTGCATATCGGCGGCCATCTTCAATTCGTTCTCGCCCCACTGCCAGTGGAAGCGCAGCACCGGGATGCCCCATTTGTCCACCACGGTCGGGTCGATCTCGCAAAAGCTCTGGGCATTGGGAATCATCTCGCCGCGCCCGCTGAATCCAATCGCGGCGCCATACGAAGTGCGGCATTGCTGCTTGAGCGAAACTCCGTAGCCCTCGTGCTGAGCGCAGACTCCGTCGAATTCGCCGACGCTCGGCATGTTGCGGCCGCCGCCAAACTCGATGTGGTAGCCGCGCAGGAAGTCGTTCTTCTGGCCGAACCTCCACCAGGGCATGTAGAGGTGCATGCCGCCAACGCCGTCATGATTGTGCGGAGGCATTTTTTCCAACTGGGGAAAATACCCTGCCAGACGGGTGCCAACCGAGTCGGTAAGATAGCGGCCCACGACTCCCGATGAATTGGCCAATCCATCAGGGAAGCTTGCGGAGCGGGAATTCAACAGCAGGCGCGCGCTTTCGCAGGCGCTGGCAGCCACCACAAAGGCTTTGGCGCGAACCTGCTTTTCGCTGCGGGTCGTCTTATCGATATAAGAAACTGCTTCGACTCTCCCGTTTTTGCCGAGGACAATCTCGCGCGCCATGGCATTGGCGATCAGGGTGAACCGGCCGGTGGCTTTCGCCGGCGGAATCATCACCTGGCTGGAGCTGAAGTTGGAGGCGGTGAGACATCCCCGGCCGCACTGTGCACAGTAATGGCAGGCCTGGCGTCCGTTCAGCGGCTGGGTGAGAATGGCCAGCCGGGAAGGGATACATGTGATGTTCAGCCGGTCGCAGGCCTTTTTTACGATGGTCTCAGTGCAACGCGGCTTCGGCGGAGGAAGAAAGACGCCATCCGGCGCGTTCGGGACATTTTCCTTCGAGCCGAAGACTCCGATATACGACTCAACCTTGTCGTAATAAGGGGCGAGTTCGTCGTAGGTGATGGGCCAGTCGTCGCCCATGCCGTCGGTGGAGTGCGCCCGGAAGTCGGCGGGACCGAAGCGCAGACGCAATGCGTCCCCAGTGGTTGGTGCGGCCTCCTTCGATCCGGGAGCGGAACCATCGGAAGCTTGAGCCGGGAGCGGTCGTGTATGGCTCGCCGCTGATCTCCCAGAAGCCGTTGGGAGCCATGAATTCGGTATTGAGCTCGTGACGCGCCCTGCCTCCGATATCGGCGCCGCGATGGGGCAGTTCGTAGGGCCAGACATGCTCTTCGAAGTCCTGCTCAGGATTCAGAACCGGGCCGGCTTCGAGCATGACCACGCTCAGCCCACCCTCGGTCAGCACCTTGGCGGCGGTTCCGCCTCCTGCGCCGGACCCGATGATACAGACGTCGTATACCGTGGCTCGCGGGGCTACCTGGGACATCCGTAAGCTCCTCGGCACTGAGCGGCATATGGGCAAGGCGATTATCCAATCGGGAAAAGAATCAAACTGCCGCTTCAACCAGCCGGGGCTCATCATCCGAATATCTGCTCGAAGAGCAGTTTATTCATTTCGGTCCAGGCATGTCATTTCGAAGCGGGAACCGGCAGAACCATCATCGCGAACATTTGCGCTCATGGAGGAACAGCACTTTTCGATTCCCTTTTGCATGTGGAAGCACCGACTGTACACTCTGATCTGTACCTGACAGCCCTCAATTCAGGACGCAGACACGACATCCAACGCTCTTAAATATCTGTCCCATGATCACTCCCTTCGCCCCCTCTGCAAATCCGGCTCAAGACAAAATTGTCGCCTCCGCGCAGCGCCCCGCGGCGGCCGCTGAGCCTCGGGCCGGAGCGCTGGCCCTGCTGAGGGAAATCTGGCAGGGGTGCTGGAGGGGTGACTCCTGGACTCGCGCTTCCTGGACTGGCGCTTCCGGGACTGGCGCTTCCGGGATTGACACTTCCTGGACTCGCTCTCCTCTGCTCCGTCTCGCCTGGGTCCTTCCGCTCGCCACGCTCTGTTCCTGGCTGGGCATCGTGCTTTCTCATCAGTCAGAGGGAGTTGCGACCATCTGGCTCTCGAACGGCATGATCTTCGGTCTGCTGATTACGCAACCAAAGCGCCGGTGGCTGGCCTACTTTATAGCCGGGCTGACCGCGGACACGGTGGCCGACGTCCTCTATGGCGACCCCTTCCGGCTTGCCTTCGGCGTTTCGCTGGCGAACTCTGTCGAGGTGGTCACTTCTACCCTGCTGCTCACGCTGTGGTTCGGCTCGCCGCTGGATCTGTCGAAGCGCAAGTCGCTCGTCGGCTTTCTGGGCATCTCGGTTCTGGGCGCGACCGCGCTGACGAGCGCGCTGGGGGCGTGGTGGACCGTCCTCCTGGTTCCAGGGCCGGCGTGGTGGCAGATGTTTCGTACCTGGTATCTCGGGGACATGCTGGGCATGGCGGTCCTGGCGCCGATGGTCATCATGGTGCAACGGCCGGCCTTCTTCTCGATGTTCGAACGCAGGCGCCTGCCCCATACGCTGCTTGTTCTCTCCGCGCCGGTAGTTGTCACCGCGCTGGTCTTCACCCACAGCCAGGACCCTCTCACCTTCTTATTGTTTCCGGCGCTGCTGCTGGTGGCGTTTCGCCTGGGACTGCCGGGCACCGTGGTCACGATTCTCGTGGTCACGCTCATGGCCATCGGCTTCACGGTGAAAGGACATGGCCCGCTGATGCTCATTCCGGGCGAGCATATGTTGCTGCGCCGGATCATTATTGCCCAGATCTTTGCGGCGGTAGCGATCTTCACGATGTTCCCGGTAGCGGCGCTTCTCGAAGAGAAAGATAAGCTCAAGAACTCACTGGCCGCGAGCGAGGCGAGGTTCCGGAATCTCGCCCTGGCGGACGAGCTGACCGGCCTGCCGAACCGGCGCGCTTTCAATCTTCAGTTCGAGAGCCTCTGGACGGATGCCATCGCAGGCGCCAAGCCGCTCGCCCTTGTGATTCTCGACGCCGATCAATTCAAGCAGTACAACGACGTCGTCGGCCACGTGGGCGGAGACGCGTGCCTGCGCTCAATTGCGCAAGTGCTTGCGGGAATCGTCGAGGCCGGCAACGGGATTGCAGCGCGCATTGGCGGCGAGGAGTTTGCGGTGATCCTGCCCGAGACGGCTCTGGCGCGTGCTCAGGAGATTGCTGAGGAGATTCGCGTCTCGGTCGTCGATCTCGCTCTGGATCACCCGTTCAGTCCATGCGGCGTACAAACCGTCAGCCTCGGAGTCGCAGCCCGGGTGCCTGTGGCTGGCCAGGCTTCGATCGACTTGATGAGATTAGCGGATCAGGCCCTGTACACGGCCAAGCGCTCCGGGCGAAATCAGGTGGCCTGCAGCTAAGCAAATGCCTCGACGTATCCCGCCTCTTCGGGGGTGGTATTCTTCCGACGAACATACCCTGTGCTTTTCGATGAATCGTCTGCTGTGGCGGCCAACTCCCTGGGACGTTCCGTCGCGTCGTACGATAAGACTTCACCAAAATGGAGCCGACTGCTCATGCTCAACAGAATTGTGCGCTTCGCGCCCTGCATTCTTGCGCTTTGTTCTCTCCTATCCGGTTCGCCTCGCGCGAGCGGCCAGGCTGGAATCCATCGCGGCTACTATCGCTATCCCGCGATTCACGGGGACACGATCATTTTCACGTCGGAGGGAGACCTGTGGACGGTGAGCGTTCACGGCGGCGCAGCGCAGCGGATCACGTCGAACACGGGCACGGAAACGATGGCCACCATTTCTCCCGATGGCGGGACGGTCGCCTTCCAGGCTGATTACGAAGGGCCGGCCGAGGTCTACACGATGCCGGTAGGCGGCGGGCTGCCGCAGCGCCGGACGTGGGATGGTGACGCGATTCCCGAGGGATGGACTCCGGATGGGCGCGTGATGGTGAGGACGCGGCGCTACTCAACGCTGCCCGATCCCAAGCTGGTGCTGATCGACAGCCGCGGCGGACGGGAGATCGTACCGCTGGCCGAAGCTTCTGAAGGCGTTTATTCAGCAGATGGCAAGACGCTCTTCTTCACCCGCTGGGACAAACAGTGGAGCTTCACCAAACGCTACAAGGGCGGCTGGGCGGAAAGCCTGTGGCGCTATGACGGCACGAGCGAGGCCACGCCTCTGACGGCGGACTATGCGGGCACGTCGCACAATCCCATGTTCTGGAATGGCCGGGTTTATTTCCTCTCGGATCGCGACGGCGTGATGAATGTCTGGTCGATGGACGAGCAGGGGCACGGCGTGAAGCAGGAGAGCCGGCAGCGCGGTTTCGATATCGAGTCGGCATCTCTCTCCGACGGACGCATTGTCTACTCGTGCGGCGGCGACCTGTGGCTGCTCGATCTGAAGACCGGACAGGAGGCCGCGCTTCCAGTGACGCTGGTGTCGGATTTCGATCAGCTGCGCGAGCATTGGGTGAAGAAGCCGCTCGAATATCTCACCACGGTGCACCTTGCGCCCGACGGATCGAGCGCTGTTTTCACCGCGCGCGGCGAGGTCTTCACGCTGCCGGCGAAGACGGGACGCATTATCAAGGTTGCCGGCGATTCGTCGGTGCGCTACCGCGAAGCCCGGTTTATGCCCGACGGCAAGAGCATCGTCGTTCTCTCCACCCAGAGCGGCGAGACGGAGTTCTGGAAATATCCGGCGAATGGCGAGGGCGCCGGCGAGCAATGGACACATGACTCGACGGTGCTGCGCTGGGATGGGATTCCCTCGCCCGACGGGCGCTGGCTGGCGAATTACGACAAGGACCAGCAGCTGTGGATCTACGACACGAAGACGAAGCAGAACAAGCGTATCGCGGAGTCGATGAATGGCGACTTCTCCGACCTGAGCTGGTCGCCGGACAGCCGCTGGCTGGCATACGGGGAAAACGCGAACAATCAGTTCCAGCAGATCAGGATTCTCAACGTCGAATCGGGCGCGATCCAGACGATTACCTCGGACCGCTATAACAGCGCGAATCCGGTTTGGAGCTCGGACGGGAAATGGCTGTATTTCCTCTCCGACCGGATGCTCAAGACGACGGTGCCGTCGCCGTGGGGCCCACGCGAGCCGGAGCCGCATTTCGACCGGCCGGTGAAGATCTACCAGCTTGCGCTCACGCCGGGACTGCGCTCGCCATTCCTGCCCGCGGACGAGCTGCATCCCGACACGCCCAGGAAGGACGAAGAGAAGAAGGACGACGACACAAAGAAGAGCGATAACAAGCCCGCCGCTGGTGTTTCCGCTGAAAACAAGGACGAGAAGAAGGATGAGAAGAAAGAGGAGAAGAAGCCTCCGGAAGTGAAGATCGACTTCACCGATCTGGCCTCGCGGCTGAGCGAGGTTCCCGCGCCTCCGGGCAATTATGACAGCCTGCAGGCCACAGAAAAGCGACTGTGCTGGCTGAGCGCGAACGATGAGTCGCCGCGCAAGCTTGGTCTGCAATGTCTCGACATCGCCAACAAAGGCGATGAGCTCGAAACCGTGATGGCCGACGTGAAGAGCTACGAGATTTCCCTCGACCGCAAGAAGCTGCTCATCAGGAAAGGCGAGCAGGGCGAGAATTTCTACATCTTCGATTCCGACGTGAAGCCGTCGACGACGGGCGACGCGAAGGCGGTTGCCAAAGCCACGATCGATCTGTCGCACTGGAGCTTTTCCACCAATCCGACGAGCGGAGTTTCGGGGAATCTTTCTCGACGCGTGGCGCCTGGAGCGGGATTACTTTTACGACCGGCACATGCAGGGCGTGAACTGGGTCGCGATGCGCGAGCGCTATCTGCCGCTGGTGGACCGCGTCGCCGATCGCGATGAACTGAATGAAGTGATCGCCCAGATGGTGAGCGAGCTTTCGGCGCTGCATACTTTTGTGCAGGGCGGAGACGAGCGCAAGCCCTCCGATGAGATCGATCTGGCGTCTCTGGGCGCGCAGCTGCGTCGCGATGAGAAGGCCGGTGGGTACGTGGTCGAGCATGTCTACCTGCACGATCCCGATCTGCCGAATACCGCGCCGCCGCTCGCACGTCCGGAGTCTCTCGTGAAGGAGGGCGAGGTGATCGTCAGCATCGACGGGCAGAGTCTGCTCGGTGTTCCCGATGAGCGCGAACTGCTGCGCGGCAAGGCCGGCACGCAGGTTCTGTTGCGGGTGAAGGCCGTCTCGGGCGAGACGCGCGATGTTCTGGTGACGCCGATCAAGGCATCCGACGAGACGAACCTGCGCTACGCGGAGTGGGAGTATTCACGGCGGCTCAAGGTGGACGCGGAGTCTGGCGGAGGCATCGGGTACGTCCACCTGCGCGCGATGGGACCAGACGACATCGACCAGTGGGCACGCGAGTATTATCCCGTCTTTGACCGGCAGGGGCTGATCATCGACGTGCGTCACAATCATGGCGGCAATATCGATTCATGGCTGCTCAGCAAGCTGCTGCGGCAGGCGTGGTTCTACTGGCAGCCGCGCATCGGAAACCCGGCGTGGAATATGCAGTACGCCTTCCGCGGACATATTGTCGTGCTCTGCGATCAGGAGACGGCTTCCGACGGCGAGGCGTTCACGGCGGGCTTCGAGCACTTCAAGATGGGCCAGGTGATCGGCACACGTACATGGGGCGGCGAGATATGGCTGAGCTTCGATACCCAGCAGGCTGATAACGGGATCGCTACGGCAGCGGAGCTGGGCGTCTATAGTCCCGACGGCAAATGGCTGATCGAAGGGCACGGCGTCGATCCGGACATCGTGGTCGACAATCTGCCACATGACAGCTTCACCGGAGACGATGCGCAGCTGCAGGCGGCGCTCGATCTCTTAAAGAAGGAGATTCAGGCCGATCCGCGGCCCGTGCCCAAGGCTCCCCCGTATCCCGACAAGTCGTTCAAATACCCTCAGTGAGATTTCCTTGGACGAGGACCACCGGCAGACGGGAACGATTCTCCGCTCCGTGACGTAGAGGTATGGCAGGACTGGCCGAATAACAGTGCCAGTACTGGTATCCCGTCCGGAGGCTGGCACGTGGCAATGTTCACCGATCAACTGAGGCAGGTTCTGCGGCGGCTGGGCCGGGCGCCGCTGTTTACCACCATCACGCTGCTCACGCTGGCGATCGGCGTGGGCGCGAACACGGTGATCTTCAGCGTGATCGAAGGCGTGCTGCTGAAACCGCTGCCCTATCCGCACCCAGAGCAGTTGATTGGCGTGTGGCATACCGCGCCGGGGATCAACATCAAGGACCTGAACATGTCGCCGTCGATCTATTTCGTCGACCGCGAACAGAACACGACGCTCCAGGATATCGGCGTGTATGACGGCGATTCGCTGGATGTGACGGGCGTGGGCGAGCCGGAGCATGTGCGGGGCCTCGATGTGACGGACGGCACCCTGCCGATTCTGGGTGTGAAACCCGCGCTGGGACGGCTGTTTACGCGTCAGGACGACTCGCCGGGCGCGCCGCAGACGGTGCTGCTCTCCTATGGGTACTGGCAGAAGAAATTCGGTGGCGACAGCGGGGTGATCGGGCGGTCACTCAGGGTGGATGGGAAGCCTCGGCAGATTATCGGCGTGCTGCCGCGGGATTTTCATTTTCTGGACTGGGAAGATGCGGCGCTGGTAGTGCCTTTCCAGTGGGACCGCAGTAAGGTGAAGCTGGGCAATTTCAGCCAGCGAGCGCTCGCGCGCATGAAGCCCGGCGTGACGATCGAACAGGCAAGTGCTGACATGGGGCGCTTGCTCCCAGTCGTGCTGCGCACTTTCCCAGCGCCCGAGGGCTTCAGCGTCAGCCTGTTTGAGAAGGCACATATTCTTCCGAATCTGCGGCCGCTGAAGCAGGACGTTATCGGCGATGTGGGCAAAGTGCTGTGGGTGCTGATGGGCTCGATTGCACTGGTACTGCTGGTGGCATGCGCAAACGTGGCAAACCTGCTGCTGGTTCGCGTAGAAGGCCGGAGGCAGGAACTGGCGATTCGCTCGGCGTTGGGCGCCGGATGGAAGCAGATTGCAGGAGAACTGCTTTTTGAGAGCGTGGTGCTTGGAATAGCGGGCAGTGTGATCGGACTGACGTTGGCATATGTTGCGTTACGTGCGCTGGTCGCGGCGGCTCCGACAGGCCTGCCGCGGGTCCACGAAATCGGCGTCGACTTTCCTGTGCTGCTCTTTACGATGGGGCTCGCACTTTTCACCAGCCTGCTGATCGGATTGATTCCCGTGCTGAAATATGCAGGCGCAAGCGTGAACAGTGCCCTGCGTGAAGGCGGCCGAGCGTTGAGCCAAAGCCGCGAACGGCACCGGGCGCGCAAAACGTTAGTGGTGGTGCAGGTGGCGCTGGCACTTGTTCTGTTGATCTGCTCAGGGCTGATGATCCGAACTTTCCAGGCGCTAATGCACGTCGCGCCCGGCTTCGAAGAGCCGGCGAAGCTTCAGACATTTCGCTTCTACATTCCGGAAACGCAGATACCCGATAATCAAGGCGAGCGCGTGGTACGAATGGATCAGGAGATTCTCGGCAAGCTGGCTGCCGTTCCCGGTGTGTCATCGGTGGCCTTCACTAGCTCAATACCGCTCGACGGCTATGACTCGAACGATATCCTCTATGCTCAGGATCATATGCAAAACGAGGGTGAACTGCCGCCGATTCGCCGCTTCAAATTCATCTCACCCGGTGAATTTACGACCCTTGGCACCAAGCTGATTGTCGGCCGTGATCTTACCTGGACAGACATTTACGAGAAACGGCCGGTAGCGATTATCTCGGAAAACTTTGCGCGCGAATACTGGCACAATGCGAGTGGCGCGCTGGGCAAGAGGATCCGCGTGGCCAGCACCGACGACTGGCGCGAAATCGTTGGCGTCGCCCAGGATGTTCATGACGATGGAGTGGATCAGGCTGCGCCAAGCACTGTCTACTGGCCGGTAATGATGGAGAACTTCGAAGGGCAAAAGCAGGAATTGCGGCGGGGCATCGCATTTGCTATCCGCAGCCCGCGAGCCGGGTCGCAAGGCTTTATCGATGAAGTGCAGCGGGCGGTGTGGTCGGTTAATCCGGATGTACCTCTGGCAAACATGACGACGCTCGGCGAACTGTATACAAAGTCGATGGCGCGGACGTCGTTCACGCTGATCATGCTCTGCGTGGCAGGAGGAATGGCGCTGCTGCTGGGAATCATCGGGATCTACGGCGTGATCTCGTATTCGGTCTCGCAGCGGACCCGGGAGATCGGCATACGCATGGCGCTGGGCGCGCAACGGCCCACACTGACGGCGATGTTCGTGCGCCAGGGATTACTGCTGACCGCCATCGGCCTGGCCTGCGGACTGGTGGTCGCCTTCATCACCATGCGGTTGATGTCGTCCCTGCTATTCAATGTGAGCCCGAACGATCCGATCACCTACATCGTTATCACGGCGTGCGTGATGGCAACGGCGTATCTGGCCTGCTATCTACCGGCACGACGCGCGGCCACGGTCGACCCGGTGAATGCGTTAAGGGCGGAATAGAACCGAGTCGCGCAAGCATGTGTGATACATATCGAATACGCTTTGAGAAGCGCGCCATGGATGACAATCTGATCGAAAGGGCAGGCTCGCTCAAGCGTCAGAAGACCAAAAAGGCCGCCGCCGCTGCTGCGCCCGATGAGGACAGGCGGCACAAACACCTGGAATTGGTAAAGCTATTCGGGACGGTCGATTTCAAACCCAATTGGGACTATAAGGCGGCCAGGCAGCGCGGTCGTCTGCGCACGATCCTGCTCGCGCCTAGTTAGATAGTTGACATTTGGCGTAATATCGGAATAATATTCCCTAGTAGAGGGAATGAAATGACCCTGTTGACGCCGGATTCACCGAAGGAAGATGTACTAAGTTACTTGGATTCATCAAGTAACGCCATCATCGCGGCCTTAACGCTAGCTCTGGAAGAAACCAAGCGCATTTTCCACTCGCTGGGTACCCCCCTTGATCCGGAGGAGCCATATGACAAAAGCTATTTCTCTCACACGATGCGGTATATCGCGAGGCGTGAACTTCGCGAACACGGAGTGCAGGTGCTGATCGAGGATGAGGCTGAAGCCGGATACCAGGTCGGACAAGCTGCCAACACGGGGATCGTCCTCGAGATTCCAGGCGTCTTTGCACGAGTTTTGAAATCGCCTCTTGACGAAGAGTTGCCTCCGGCTGGGAGTGAGGCACGAGCTTATTTCTACGAACAACGACAGTACACACTTCCTTTCCCTCCTTTGGAGGGAGAAGTCTCGCTGGCCTCCGAAGCAGAAGAGATCGAGGACAGCAACGCGCTACACCTCGTGTACGCTTGGGATGTGAACCCGAGCCTCGAATATGTTCTTCTAAAACTTGCCTGCCCAAGGGCACGCAGCGGCGAGTGCCACTGGCAACATATTTTTCCAGATCGCAAAACGGGAGGCTCCGGGGGTTCTCCGGTCTGGACACCCCCCACCACGCCGACACCGATCGCGACGGCAGCCGCAGCGGCTAATACTAATCTCGACATCTCACCAAAGACAAACGAAGACGATAAAAAGCAGGTGAAGCCAGGTGCAGCAAAGCGAGCGTGATCTTTTCGGCATACACACGCCCCAATTCAACAAGGACCGAATCAAACAGGCACGAGAACTCGCAGGGCTGACGCAAGAAAAACTCGCAGAACTGGTAGGAGTGCAGCAGGCTTGGATTGCAAAAATTGAGAATGGCCGCAAGGCGCCGTCATCAGAGCTGATGGCTGCTATTGCTCGTCATACAGGCATGCCGCTCGCGTTCTTCGCTCAAGAATCGGTCCCTGAATTAGGCGAGGGAACCCTTTTGTTTCGGGCGAAGGCCACAATCACACGAAGACAAGAGATCGAAGCCAAACGACATGCGGAAGTAATACTCGAGTTCGCACTACGCCTAGCAAGCAAGTTCAATATTGTCCCAATCACATTAGAGCCGCTAGACGAAAGGCCGTCTTTAGCAGCACAAATTGTCCGCCGGAGACTTGGACTTGATGATGTAAGTCCCATTCCACACCTCATCCGAGCGATAGAGAAAGCTGGCGCTTTTGTTTTGGGTGTGCCGCGTCTGGAGAACCGCTATGCATTCGCGAATTGGGCTGGCAAGGATCAAAGTATCCCCCTCATTGCAGTCGCGGAGGGCAGTTCTGCGGACCGAGTAAGATTCAGCGTGGCACATGAATTGGGCCATTTGATCCTGCATAATCGGACTTTTGTCGTCGATGACAAAAGAATTGAGAACGAGGCACACGAGTTCGCTGCTGAATTTTTGGCTCCGGCACGAGGCATCAAAAGCGACTTGATGGCGAGAAAAGTTACGCTTGAGAGGTTAGGAGAACTTAAGCTAAGTTGGGGAATCTCGATCCAGGCTCTGCTCAGAAGAGCGTTTGAACTAGCTTTGATCAACGAGCGACAGTATCGGTATTTGATTCAGCAGATCGGTATGCGAGGATGGCGTTTACAAGAACCTATTCAATATGAAATCCCCTTGGAAAAACCAAGATTGATAAGGCAGATGGCAGAGATTGTCTATGGAGAACCTCTCAACTATGCTCTGATCGCTAGTGATGCTCATCTAACACTTGAGTATGTCGAAAGGCTATTAGAACGATACTCAAGTTCTAGCGAGACTCAAGGCGCATCGGATATGGCAACAAAGATTCTTCACTTCCCAAGCGGTATCAGTCGGCAAGCATAAAACGCACCCGTCAGATCGTGTCTACTCCGCAGCTGCCTTCTGCCTCTCGAAGAACCTCTCCATGAACTTCGTATCGAATTTTCCGGCGCGGAATTCTTCGTCGTCAAAGATACGGCGGTGCAGAGGGATGGACGTGTAGATTCCCTCGACGATGAACATGTCGAGAGCGCGCTTCATCCGCTGCATGGCCTCCTCGCGGTCTTTGCCGTGCGCGATGAGCTTGCCGATCAGCGAGTCGTAGTAGGGCGGGACGACGCCTTCGGAGTACTGTGCCGTATCGACGCGGATGCCGTTGCCACCGGGGACGTTGAATGCAGTAATCTTGCCGGCTGAAGGCGTGAACTTCTCGGGGTGTTCAGCGTTGACGCGGCACTCGATGGCGTGGCCGCGAATCTGGATCGGGTGAGGCAGGATGTCGGAGAGCTTTTCTCCGCAGGCGATGCGCAGCTGCGCCTTGACGAGGTCGATGCCGGTGACCATCTCCGTGACCGGGTGCTCGACCTGGATGCGCGTGTTCATCTCGATGAAGTAGAGCTTGCCGTCCTCGTCCATGAGGAACTCGACGGTACCCGCGTTCTGATAACCGACGTTTTCGAGCGAGCGCTTGAGGGTTTTGGCGATGTCATCGCGCAGCTTCTGCGTGACCTGCAGGGATGGCGCCTCCTCGATCAGCTTCTGATGGCGGCGCTGGATGGAGCATTCGCGCTCGCCGATGGAGATGACGTTGCCGTGTTCGTCAGCGAGCACCTGGAACTCGATATGGCGTGGGCGCTCGATGAATTTCTCCATGTAGAGATCGCCGTTGCCGAAGGCGTTCGCGGCTTCGGTGTGCGCGGCCTGGTAGAGCGCGGGCAGCTCCTCGGGTGAGCGGACGACGCGCATGCCGCGTCCACCTCCGCCTGCCGAGGCTTTGAGGATGACGGGATAGCCGACGGACTTCGCCCAATCCAGGGCTTCGTCTTCGGACTGGATGACGCCCTCTGAGCCGGGAAGAATGGGCACCTTGGCGCGCTTCATTGCCTGGCGCGCTTTCTCTTTTTCGCCCATGAGGCGCGTGACCTCGGGCGGCGGGCCGATGAACTTGATGTTCGAGGCGCGGCAGACCTCGGCGAAGTTGGCGTTCTCGCTGAGCAGGCCGTAGCCGGGATGGATAGCGTCGACGTCGGCGATCTCGGCGGCACTGATCACGGCCGGGACGTTGAGATAGCTTTCCGCCGAGCGCGGAGGGCCTATACAGATGGCCTCGTCGGCGAAGCGGACGTGCAGCGAGTGGCTGTCGGCCTCGCTATAGACGGCGACGGTGCGGATGCCGAGTTCTTTGCAGGCGCAGATGACGCGCAGCGCGATTTCGCCACGGTTGGCGATCAGGACTTTTCGAAACATATATCGATCAAACCTACCGGGGACGCAGGGCGAAGAGCGACTGGCCGTATTCGACCGGCTGGCCGCCCTGAACGAAGCGCTTGACGACCTCACCGGCGGCGTCGGCCTCGATCTCGTTCATGAGCTTCATGGCTTCGACGATGCAGAGAATCTGTCCGTTCTCGACCTGATCGCCGATTTTTACAAAGGGAGGCGCGCCCGGCGAGGGCGACTCATAGAAGGTGCCGACGATGGGCGACTTGACGATGTGCAGCCCGGCGTCCTCGTCTGGGGCATGGTGGGGCTGCACCGAAGTGTGCGATGGCGCCGACGAAGCTGACGCCGCGTAGACCTCAGGCAGCACAGCTGGCGCGGGAGCAGCGGCATGGCCCTGGGCCGCGAGCAGCCGGGCGACACTGGCGAGATCGGGCGATGGGCCCTCCTGCGCGAACTTGATGCGAACCTTGAGGTCCCCGCGCTCCAGATCGAACTCGCCGATCTTGTTCTCTTTGAGGAACTCGATGAGTTCCTTCAGTTCTTTCATGTCTTCCGAATTCATTGTGCGTTCTCGTTCGCCTAATCCGTTTGCCTGGGCTTCACAGCTCGATCAGCGCTTTGGTTACCGGTGTCAGCACTTTGCCGCCCCGCTCCGTAACCGCGACCATATCTTCGATGCGAATGCCGAATTTACCGGGCATGTAAACTCCGGGCTCAATGGTAATCACCATGCCCGGCTTCAACTCCAGCGACTGTCCCGCGGCGATGCGCGGGTTCTCGTGTATCTCCAGGCCTACGCCATGCCCCGTTGAATGAGTAAAGTACTTTGCCAGTCCTGCCTTGCGCAGCGTGGCGCGGGCGGCTTCATCCACCTCGCCACAGGTTACGCCGGGCCTGACCGCCGCTACCGCCGCCTCCTGGGCTTCCAGGACGGCGCCGTAAGCGGAGCGTTCATGCGCGCCCGGTTTGCCGACGCACACGGTGCGGGTCATATCCGAGCAATAACCCTTGAGGATAACACCGAAGTCTAATGTAACGAAGCCATTGCGGGGCGTCTTGTGGCTCGTCGCGCGGCCATGCGGCAGGGCCGAGCGCGGACCCGACGCGATGATGGTCTCAAACGACATGCCCTCGGCTCCCAGGCTGCGCGCGAAGAATTCGAGGCTGGCGGCAATTTCGGTTTCGGGAACACCGCTCTGGATGTGGGGCAGAATGGCGTGGAAGATGCGGTTGCCAAGCGCGGCGGCCTCGGTCATGCGCTTCAGTTCGTCGGCGTCCTTGACCATGCGCAGTTCGGAGACGATGGGCCTTTCGAGCGGCGAGAAGAATCCGCGGCGTCTGCGGGCGCTGATCGCCGAGCGCATAGCGGCGAGTCCGGCGACAGTGGTGTGCTGGGAGTCGTAAGCGGCGTGCGCCTTTTTCCCCAGCGACGATTCGAGCAATACGCAGGCATCTCCGAGCGCTGATTTTTTTGAGATTACGACGCGCGCTCCCTGCGTCTCCTCGCGGGCTTGCGCCGTATAGCGGCCGTCGGTAAAGAGCACAGCTTTCTTCTCGGTGACCGCGAGGGCGGCGTTCGAGCCGGTGAATCCGCAGAGGTAGCGAACGTCGGGGAGATGGGTGACGAGCAGGGCTTCGATTCCCTGCTGCCCGAGTGCATGGCGCAATGCTTGAAAACGCACTTTATGCTGCATCAGGAATGATGTTACCGCCCCGTGCGGCTTTCACTGAAATCCGGCGACGGCGCTCAGCTCTTAGTTGACACAGCGACGTGAGCGGGAGTTTCGGCTGTGCTGGTGAGATGGCTGGCGAGGCGTATGGCGAGCGCGACCGCCAGCAGCGTCGAATTAGCCTGTCCGGTGGTTGGAAAAACGCTCGACGATGCGACGTATAGGTTGTCCAGTCCATGCACCTTCAGGTCGGGATCGACGACGCTTTGCGCGGGGTTATTACCCATTCGCGTGGTACCCACCTGGTGGAAGCCGTCCGCGGCCTGCTCCATCACACGTTCATGCAGGCGCTCGGGCGGATACCAGAATTCGAGGCGGCCAATTTTGTTTGCCCGGAGAGATTCGTCGAGTACGCGGTGAGAATCGATCACGCTCTGGACATCCTGGTCGACGAAGCGGAGATCAATTACCGCGCGGGGAAGGCTATAGCGATCCACTTCATCGGACAGCGTAATGCGGCTGTCCGGATTCGGGATCTGCTCGGCATGATAGTGCAGCGCGTATTTGCCGCCCTTGTTGTGGACAAGAAAGCCGGGCTTCTTGGGCTTTCTGAAATAGCGGCCGCGGAGGATTTCGTACAGATCGGCAGCAGCACGAGGCGCGCCAAGGATCGCGTTCCACAGGTGCGCTCCCCAGGGATAGGGCTTCGGCCCGGTATGCGCGAGGCGGATGCCCTCCGAGAGAATGCGCCGGCCCACAGGCGGAATCGCCAGAGCGAGAAACACCGCCGAAAGCACGCCGCTGCCGTGTGCGGGATCGTAGAACGGCGAATTGTCCGGCCAGAAGGCCGTATTCAGCAACTTGTTCCGCAGCTGCGCTTCCGTGGTCAGCATGAAGCGGCGGCGGTAGTATGCGCCGTTCGTATCGAGTACAAAATCATAGTCGGCGATGCTTGCGGGATCATCGAGCGCGATGCTGGCGATCTTGCCGGAGATATGACCCATGTAATAGCGGCCCAGCGGGCCTCCGGCGCCGGCGAAATGGTCGGGCCAGCGACGCTGCACTGCGAGCAGGAGCCGCGTGGTCTCGACACCTCCGATTGCGAGGATGACCCGGCGCGCTTTGACGGTGAACTTGCCGCGCGGAGTGGCGACCGCAACTCCCTGCACCGAGCGCCCGTTCTCGCCCAGATCGAGATCGACGACGGTGCTGTTCAGGCAGACGTTGATTCTCTCAGACTTCTGCAGTCGCTCGCGGTGAACGAGAATCACGCGCGATTCAGTCGCCCATCGCTCGACAAACTCCGCCGTGATGCCCGCGCTCAGTTCGCGGCTCAGCGGCTTCTGAAAGGTATCGTCGCCGCACAGAAGATATTCGCAGGCCGGCTTGTACCAGGGCCTGATCTCCTCATGGCCGATCGGCCAGTCGGAGTCGGGTACAAAATCGCGCGCAATGAAATCAACCTCGTCGTAGGCGACGCAGCGGCCGCCCCATGTCCACGATGTGCCGCCCAGTGCGCGGCAGACGGCGATTTCCATGGGCGCGTGACGGCTGGAATCCACAATCTCCGCGCGCCGGTCACCGGCCGTTACGGAATCGACCTCGATCCCCCCGGCTTCCAGCACCAGAACCTCACGGCCAAGCCGCTCCAGTTCCATTGCGAGAGACATGCCGGCTGGACCTGTGCCGACGATGCATACGTCCCAGGTCTTGTCGTGGTCTGGAAGCTGGTCAAGCAACATGCGGTTGACTCCGAACTTGAGCTATGTGAACAGGTCTTGACGTGAAGGACAGTGCTCTTCTATCCCAGAGGCGGTTGCCTGGCGAATCATGCATGCTGGCTGAGCAAAGTGATACGTATGATGCCCAACTATCTGCATTGCTGCAGCGGCCGCTCACGGCTTCCGGAGAATGTCTTGCAACTTGTATCGGTATCTTCAGGATGCCAGAGTTTGGCGATGAAGAAAAGCACCGGGCAAAGCCCGTCGAGTTACGCCTGGGCGCCGGACACCGCCGAGCGCAGCCGTTCTTTTATCTTTCGCGCGGGCACTCCCGCATAGATTCCGAAGGCTTCCAGGTCTTTCGTCGCGATTGAGCCGAGCGCGAGGATCGCGCCCTCGCCGACATTGACTCCGGGATTCACGGTGGCCCGCGCGCAGATCCAGGAATACGCGCCGAGTCGCATGGGGAACGACACCAGCCTGAACGACGGCTCGTTGTAGAGATGGGTCGCGCCGCAAATGTACGCGCCCTGCGAAACGATCATGTGCGACCCCATGAAAAGGGGCGACGGATTGTAGAGTTCAGCGTCATTGGCCACCGCAACCAGATCTTCACAGACAAGATTCCACGGCGCCCAGATTCTGCATTTGGGATAGAACTTGCACCCCGGGCCGAGCTTCGCGCCAAAGATCTGCAGCAGCCACGCCCGCCATGAGAAGAACGGCACGGGTGAGAAGCGGAAAAGGAGCGCACAGCATAGATTCCAGAACAGCCGCCTGAGGCGGTTCTGCAGGGAATACGCGGGCTGCTGGTATGCATTCGTTACAGACGAATGCGCGGGATCTGTAACAACGCCCAAAGTATCTTCCTTTCTCATTGCGGCGATTTAACTCGCCGTCATGCGACAGCGCACGCCAGATGGCCGCTCCTGCCTGCATGGTACAAAATTATCAGCAAGAGCCATCGCAAACCTGAAGGGATCGCATGCAAACCACGCAGCTTGGGCTGACGGGCATCACGGCTTCTGTCCTTGGATTTGGCTGCTCGGCGCTGCTGGGCAGATCGGGCCGGCGCGAATCTCTCGCTGCATTGGGAGCGGCCTGGGATGCGGGCATCACGCTCTACGATACAGCGCGTTCGTACGGATACGGCGAGTCCGAGGCCCTGTTGGGAGAATTTCTGCGTGGTCGCCGCGATCAAGCGGTCATCTCGACAAAATTCGGGATCCTCGCCGCGCCGCAACCGATGTGGAAGCGCATCGCCAAACCGATCGGCCGGAAGATCCTGGCGCTCGCGCCGTCATCGCAGGGAATGCTCCGCAAACAGGCGGCGACTCAGTTCACCGGCAACCAGTTCACCATAGCTGTTCTTGAGGCGAGCATCCACGAAAGCCTGCGCAAACTGGGTACCGATTATGTCGATCTGCTCTTCATGCATGCCGCGCCGGCCGCGGTGCTCGACGACGATGAGCTGCTGGCGGCGCTCGACAAACTGATTGCATCGGGCAAGATTCGCGCGGCCGGCATCTCCGCCGACCCCGACGTGATCGGCCTCACTCTGCAGCGCAAGCCGCACGCCCTGCACGCCCTGCAGTTTCCCTGCAACGTCTTCGATCTTTCTGTTGCCAAACTGCTGGGTGAGTCTGACAACCGAGGCTTCGCAGCTATCGCCAATCATCCCTTCGGCGGAACGGCTCGCGTGCAGCAGAGCCGCGCGATTCTGCTGCGTCTTGCCGGATCCGACCGGACCTCTGTTGCGCTGCGCGAAAAGCTGGGGTCGGTCGACGACTCAGTGCTTGCCGATGTCGTGCTGAGTGTCATCCTGAATGGATCGGGGGACGGATCGCGGATTCACGCCGTCGTTCCGGCCATGATGAAAATCCCGCATCTTCAAAAGAACGTTGCAGCAGTTACAAATTCACGTTTTACACCTGCCGAGATCGGCCGGCTACGGGACGCGCTCGAACAGGAAGCTACAATCGCCGCGCATTGATTCACGCGGACAGCGCCTGACTTTTACGACACTCTCGACACACTTAACCGGCGTGAAGATGCGCGGGTACCTCGCACAGGCTTCTTCTGGCTGGCGCGGACCGATTTCGGGGCCGCCTCAGGTCGAGTTGAGATGCCCGATTGCTGGTCCATCCATTCGTCGAGGCGGGATTTCTTGAAGCGCCACCGGTTGCCCAGCTTGAAGGCCGGGATGAAGGCTTCGGAGGCGTATTTGTAGAGCGTGTCTGGGCTGATGCCGAGATAGTCCGAGGCCTGCCGGATGTCCATCACTTCCCGAATCTCACTTGCGCGCGCGGTCGAGGATTTCATGGGCGGCTCCGTTTGTCAGTTGGGCTTGGGTCTGCAGAAATTTACGCCAGCGACCTGCTTATACCGTGTTTTCACCCTCTTGTTCAAGGATTTTCCGTAAGTCGTTCCAGCATTATCGATTTTTGCCCCTGTCTGCCGGGCCATTCTTTCACGTACAGCCGCAGCAGTTGAGGCCTCTCTGCCGTCGGCCACAACCTGTTGTGTATTGGCCGGATTGATTCGCGCACAGAAAAGCCGGGCTGGTTGCCCGGCTCTCTGGTTCTGGCTGGAGATAGCGCGCAGGACTACAGTTTCGGCTCCAGGCTGCTGATGATCTGGAGGAAGCTCTCGTCGACGGTGCGATTGGTCGAGATCGCCTCGGCCAGCGGAATGCTCTCGATCTTTGTGCCGTGCAGGACGACGAGGCGGCCGAACTGGCCGGCATGCACCAGATCGATCGCTGCCAGGCCGTAGCGCGTCGCCAGCATGCGGTCGAAGGCCGAGGGAGTGCCGCCGCGCTGGGTGTGTCCCAGGTTGACGGAGCGGGTCTCGTAGCCGGTGCGCTTCTCGATCTCTTCGGCGAGCGCCTGCCCGATACCGCTCAGCCGCGCGTGGCCGAAAGAGTCGAGCTTCTGGCCGACCGTCGCCTGCCCGCCCGAGGGCAGCTTTGCGCCCTCGGCCACCACGACGATGCCGTATTTCTTTCCCTTATCGTGGTTGTGCTTGAGCACCGCGCAGACGTGGTCGAGGTCGATCGGCTTCTCCGGCACCAGAACCACATGCGCGTTGCCGGCGACGCCCGCGGTGAGAGCGATCCATCCGGCGTCGCGGCCCATCACCTCGCAGACGATGACGCGATTGTGAGCCTCGGCGGTGGTGTGCAGACGGTCGACGGCTTCGGTGGCGATGCCGACAGCGGTATCGAAGCCGAAGCAGATGTCGGTGCCGTTGAGGTCGTTGTCGATGGTCTTGGGAACGCCGACGCCGGGGACGCCGGCCTGGATGAGAGCGTTTGTCACTGACTGTGTATCGTCGCCGCCGATGGCGATCAGTGCGTCGAGCTTGTTGGCCTTGATGTTGGCGACGCACTTCTCAATGCCGCCTTCGATCTTGCGCACATTGGTGCGCGAGGTGCGCAGGATCGTCCCACCCATCGTCAGGATGCCGTCGACTCGTTCGAGGCTCAGCGGAATGCTGTTGTTATCGAGGACTCCGCGCCAGCCTTCGAGGAAGCCGACAAACTCATCTCCGTAGTGATTGATTCCCTTCTTCACCACCGCGTGGATCACGGCGTTCAAACCCGGGCAGTCTCCGCCGCCCGTCAACAGACCGATTCGCATTGCTGTGCGCTCCTAAGGAAAAAGCTCCGCAAGTGATCATAATGGCTGGCGCTCCGGTTTCAAAATTGCGCGGCGAGGCTCACTTCTATGCCTGGAAATGGCGCTCGGCACCTACGAGAACCGCCTTCAGAAAGGTTTTGCGCTCGACGCCGCCCGGCCGCGAGCTGATGCGATCGTCTATTTCGTCACGAAGCTGCTGGAAGCGTTCCGGCAAAGGAGAGAGCAGCGGAGGCAAGGAGCACATGGGAGAAACGAGGCCCAGCGTCAGCTCCTCGTTCCAATCCTCCGTACAGGCATCGCAGAGTGCCCGATAGTGGTCGAAGTTGGCTGTGAGCCACGCCTGCGCCAGTGCGCCGGGATCCGCGCCCGCCTCAACCTGTGGGCTGAGTTCGTAGAGGAAGACATAGGTCAACTTCATTACCTGGTCGGCTGGAGTGGTGGAAACGGAGCGGCGGAACATGTCGAGGGCATCTGCCTTGCTGCCTTCCGCCACGAAAATGGCCGCATGCGTCAGCGGATAGTCGGCTTCGGTGCCGGGCGGGAAGGCATCCCGGCACTCGGCCGTGGAGAGCTGACCGAGCAGAGCCGCTCCCATGATGGCGGCGGCCAGCGCAGCATCCTGGCATTTGTTCTTCTGCGCTTCGCGAAACAGATTGATCATCACCGGGATCGGCAGCGAATAGTTCGTGAAACCGGTGAGGAAGAGCACTGTGTAGACATCCTCGGCGGAGACAGCTGCTTTCTCCTGCTTGCCCTCAAGCCAGCGCTCGGTCAGCGCGTAGGCGCGGTCGATGTTGCCCTGGCCCAGGTTGGGCGCTATCTTCATGGATTCATAGTTGGCGCTCATATTTTTGATCTTCTGCAGTTGCTGCAGCGCCTCCTTGTACTGGCCGCGGGTCGTCAGAATGTGAGAGAGGGCAGCGTAGTCTTCATCCGTACGCGCGAAATCCCGCAGGCGGATCACGCTCTTGAGGACAACAAAGTAGAAGAGCAGTGTCGCGACGGTGAGCAGCCAATCGTTCAACGACATCGCCTTCAGGGCATGCGCCTTGAGAGTGAGCGCGCCGGGGACGATGCGATTCTTCACGTCGACCAGGCTGGTAAGGCTGATAGCGATCTTCCTGATGGTTTCGGAAGGCACGTGAATCTGCTGCGTTACCCAGGTTGTGGACGCGGAGACTCCCAGCACCAGCGCCACGTAGTTCGCGGCCAGAATGATGACGAAACGGACCGCCGGAATTCCGGGAACGGAGCGCAAACCTGCGAGCAGGCCGCCCTCTACCTGCAGATACTGAACCAGCCGAACAAGGATGCCGATGCAGAAGACCGCAACCAGGGCTCTTGCGTATTCAAGCTGCCGGTGCTCCACGGCGACGACCGCGGAGCGCTGCAGATCGACCATCGCATAGCAGAATCCGATCTCCAGAAGAGACACGATCGCGTAGACAGGCTCGCAGAACGCCCGGACATAGGTGGCCATCTCACGCTGGCGCCCGCCGCCGCGCTGGTTTTTGCGGACTCTGGACTGCGCAATAATCACCACCACCAGAAACCCCGGCCAGTTCAGGCCGTTGACGATGGGACTGAGCAACGCAAAATGCCACACCCACTTCAGCCGTCCCCAGAAGCCGGTGGCCTCGGTCTGCGTTCGCACCCAGAACAGGTAATCCGTCAGCTCGTAGGGCAGGAAGGCAACGATGAGCAACACAAGAGCGGTAGAGGCGGCGACGGTGAGATATCCGTAGAAGGCCGCCTCGATCAGGTTCTTGTGGAAAACGATGGGAAGCACGATCAGGACCAGCAGATTCAGCGCCACCATGGCGATAATGAACAGGCCCAGGAGGATCTGTCCCTTTTTCGCGCCGCCGCCCTGGGGTGCTGAAGCCGCAGATCCGCCGGACTGAGAGCCTCCGGGCGGTGCGCCAGGATTGGGATTGCCCGGATCGGGCGCGACGAGTGCGGCTACCTCGGGCCGCAGCGCTGCGGCCTGGACTGTGGCAATCGCGCTCTCGCCGGACTGGAGAGCGTCCGCAATCTCAGCGGGGTTTGCGCCTGGAGTCTGATCGGGCACTGGCGCGGGGTTGGCGATTTCCTCAGGCTTTGGCGCGAGGTTGGATGCTTCGTCCATTTCGTCCCTTCCGGGGGATGATCACTTTTACTCCTTGCCGCTCGATCTTGTGACAGCAAAGCCATCCCAGGTATCCACGGTGCCACGGAGGAAACCACCAGTTGCCGTGCGGGCAGTCGAGAGTGTGAACGAAGGCATTGCGGTACCAGTTGCGCGGATCGGTGGGCGGCAACTTCAGCATCGCAGTGATGGCCTTGGAGTAGCTCGCGAGCACCTTCGCGGGAAAGCCGTGCGAGGCAAGATTGCGGCGCAGGTATTTCGCGGTGGGCTGCTGGGCAAAAACGTCGCGGAAGGGATAAGCAGCGGCAGAGGCTGCGGCGATGGCGAGAAAACGGCGGCGGGTGGTTCCGATCGCGGATGGCGGCTGGATATTCAAGGCATGCCTCCAAAGACAATCTGCGGTGGGTGCAGTTGAAACTCGGGCTGCTCTACAGATTGCGCAACTGGCTGGAGCGGGGGGAATGGGCCGGCGGATCATTGTGTCGCGAGGTAGTGGGTATGTCAAGAAGGTGTCGCAGCTGCGGCGCCGGAAAGGACTCAAAGCTGCGCCACAAGAGCGCGAGAAAGACAGAGTAAATATCGGACGCAGAGGACGTGCCGCTGATCTTCTGTCCTGCTCGATGCGCCTTCCGTCAACGAGGCTTATTGGACATCGCTGACCTTGCCGTTCGTGAACGTCACCTTCATGTCGGGGTAAATGTCGATCTCCTTCGCACCCAGTTTCACGACCTTCTGCGGCTGGCCCAGGATGGCAATCACTACGTCTCTGGTCATGCTCAGAGCAATCGTCTTCGGTGCAGGGGGAGGAGCGTCAACAGGCGGCGGGGGCGGCGCGATCGGGGCCGGCGGAGCAGACGATTGGGGCGCGCCGGAAGCTGCGGCAGACTGGCCGCCCGATCCCGGGTCGACGGTAACGACTTCGGAGATGGTTTTCATAATCTCTTCCGGCTGTGGCGTGCGGTCTTTCGGGAAGGGAAAATACAGCCCGGAAATGTAGCGGCGGCCATTGATCTCGTCTGTGTAGAATGCCAGGCCGACGCCATCGTTGGACGGGACGATCTCGACCAGCCAGAATTTGTATCCGGAGTTCTGCGCAAGGTGGGAAATGCCGGGCGCGGTTCCGTCGGGATCCCATTTTGCTGTCTTCGGGACGCCGCTTCCCGGTCCAAGAGTGATTTTGCCGTCCTTGTAGGCATTGATCGGCCAGACTCCGTCGCTCAGCGGATAGAAAACCAATCCATCCTTATGAAGCACGAGCACTGAGCCGGCCTTGTCGATCTCTAAATTGTCCTGGGTAAGCTTCGTCAGAGCGAAGGTCTGGTGCACCAGGTTGAAGACCGCCGGAGCCACGGATGTCATGGGCGTCACGACCTCCGCGATGGTCTTCAGCATGTCATCGACCGGCGGCACCGTGTCGTTCGGGAACGGAAAGAGCAGGTCGCCGTAATAAGAACTGCCATTGTCGAGTTTGCCGGTCACCAGGCGAAAAATCACTCCGTCGTTCTCGACCATGATGTCCGCCACTAAGATGCCGGATCCCTCTCTGAGTGATTTGGGCCTGAGCTTGAAGTTAGTGGTTACGTCGGTATTGTGGGCAGCTCGCATGGCTTCCGTGAAGCTCAGCGAGATCTTGCCGTTCTTGCAACTACTCATCGGCGGGGGCGAGACCGAGGTCGGAACAACTTCGACACCGGATTTGTGAAGAAGCCCCATCGTGCCGGCAAAAGCGAAGTCGCTTCGGTCATCCGTGAGCCTGGTGAGGACAAACTGAGAGGTCAGCTTCTGCCGCAACTCGGCCCTGGGGTCGGGATTCTGCGCGCCAAGAGAGAATGAAGACACCGCAACCGCTGCGGCAAAGCCGAAGGCAACGAGGATTCGCATGGTAAACGTCCTTTGCACAGGAGGCAGATAAAGAGACTCAGTTGTTCGGGGGAAACTCGGTGAAGTTATAGCACAATCCAATTACAGCGTCAGAGCGGCGAAATGGGCGAAGCGTCCCTATTGGAGGCAGAGGTGGTGAAAGCATGGCGGTGGAACAGGGTTCTTGCCGGCGTTGCCGCCCTGTTGATCGTCGCGGGCCTGGCGCCTCTGGCCTACCTGGTGTGGTGGGGGAACGCTCACAACCTGGAGCCGGTGTCGATGCCCCTTACGCTCAAGCGCGGCGAGTACGCTTCGGCTTTTTTCACAACAGACCTGGATGACGATTACCAGGTCGACATATATTTCCTTCCCTTCCAACGGACTCCATTGGATCTTGACTGGAAGATCGTGGATGGCGCAGGGAGGGTGATTCAAAGCGGGAGCTTCAGGGATCCGCATCCTGGCGGCAACGCCGTAACCCTTGGGCACTATCGGCCAAAGCGCGGATTACGCCAGAGAGTCCTGGTCAACATCCACCAGGACGTTCAAACGCCAGACCCGCAAGCGCCAGGCCCGGATACCCGATTGCATGTCGGTTTGCCGGAGCGAGGCCTTGAACAAGCTTATGGGGGCGCGGCAGCCATTGAATGGGCGGTTGTCGTGGCCGGAACCGGCGCAATTATGTTGCTTATTCTGCTTGTTATGTGGGCGACCCGGCGGAAGCCGAGGGCCAGCGTTTCCTGAATGGGACGGCGAGACGGTTCAGCGCGCCTGCAGCACACCGGCCAATTCCAGGTCACGCTCCATGATCACGGAAACGCCGGGGTCGTCCTCGCGATAGCGGACCTGCAGGCTGCGGCCACGGATGCACTCGGCGAATGCCTCAGCGTCGGCCTTCTTGCGGAAGTGACGGCGATACTTGCCGTAGCGATACTCCTGCAATGCGTAATAGCGATACTGGACCTCAACCCAGCTGCCATTTTGCGTGCGCACGGTCGCGGCCTGGATCACTCCATCTGCGCTCGGCCATCCGGCAGCGCGATTCTCGCGGATCCTCTGCCAGTAACGGCGAAGGAAGATTGCGATGGCGCCAAATCCAATGTAGGCGAAGTGTTGAAACGGAGCGAGATAGCGGAAGAAATCGTGCCAGCTAAACGGTGTAGACATGGCTCAGTAGCCTAAAACTGCTTCAGCTCCACGATGCCGTGATAAAGGTCTTCCGGCTGGGGCAGGATCACGTCTTCGACGATCGGCGCGTAAGCCACGAAGGTGTCCATCGACGCGATGCGCTTCACGGGCGCATCGAGGTCATGGAAGAGGTCGTCGGCGATGCGGGCGGCGATCTCCGCGCCGTATCCCCAGCTGAGCATGTCTTCGTGGGCGATGATCACCCGGCTGGTCTTGCGGACTGATTCAGCGATGCCCTCCCAGTCATAGGGACTGAGGGTGCGCAGGTCGAGAATCTCCGTCTGGATGCCGTGTTCGCGCTGCGCCTTCTGAGCGGCCTGCAAAGCCCGTGGCACAAGGGCACCGTAAGTAATCAGCGTGATGTCCGAGCCTTCGCGGACCTTCGCCGCCTTGCCGAAGGGGATCATGAAATCGGGGCCGGGATAGGGGACGCGGCCATATGTCTCGCGATAAAGGCGCTTGTGTTCGAGGAACATCACCGGGTCGTCGCAGCGAATCGCTGTTCGCAGCAGCCCGTTGGCGTCGAGTGCGTTTGAGGGGTAGATAACGCGCATTCCCGGCGTGTGCGTGAAGATGCTCTCGCCGTTCTGCGAGTGGTAGACCGAACCTCCGGTCAGATAGCCGCCGATGGCGACGCGAACGACAGCCGGGCAGGCCCAGGTTCCGTTGGAGCGCCAGCGCAGCAGCGGCAGTTCATTGCGGAGCTGGTGCATCGCCGGCCAGATGTAGTCAAAGAACTGGATCTCGACGACCGGCTTGAGGCCGCGCAGCGCCATGCCGACGGCGCGTCCAACGATGTTGGCCTCGGCCAGCGGCGAATTAAAGACCCGGTCGCTGCCGAACTCGATCTGCAGGCCGTGAGTGAGCTTGAAGACGCCGCCCTTGCCTTTGACCAGTCCCTGCTCCAGATATTCTTCACGCGAGCAGTCGGCAACGTCTTCGCCAAAGGCGACGATGCTCGGGTCGCGCCGCATCTCGTCGCGCAGGCACGCATTGATCAGGTCTGCCATGGTGCGGTCGTGGGTATCGGCGGTGCGGGCGGGGCTTGTCTGCAGAGCTGGATCGGTCGGGTCGAAGTGCTCGGAGTAGACGTGCCGCAGGATCGCGGCCTTGTCTGTCGACGGCAGAGGCGACCGTAGAGCGCGCTCGGCGGCCTGCCGAACCTCCTCGTCCACCTGCTTCTCGATGCGGGTGATGCTTTCCGCGTCGAGGATGCCCTCGCGCAGCAGGTACATCTGGAATTTCGATAGCGGATCGCGCAGGGCGTCTTCGTTGCGCTCGGCCTCGGGCCGGTAGAGGCGGTCGTTGTCCGAGTGCGAATGCGAGTAAGGCCGGATCACGTGGCCATGAATAAAGGCCGGGCCTCGTCCTGTGCGGCAGTGCGCGGCGGCCTCTTCAAAGGCCTGCCAGGAGGCGATGGGGTCGGTGCCATCGATCTCAGCGAAGTGGAAGTTGGGGAAGTTCTCAACCAGCCGTGAGATGTTTCCACCCGGCGTATTTACTTCGACAGGCACCGAGATGGCGTACCCGTTATCTTCGACGACGAAAATGACCGGCAGCTTCTCGTTCGAGGCCGTGTTCAGCGCCTCCCAGAATTCGCCCTGCGAGGTCGAGCCTTCGCCGATCGAGACGTAAACCACCTCATCGCCCTGGAACTCCACATTGCGCCACTCGCGGTAGTCGCCGTCATGTTTCGCGGCAGCTTCGCGATGGCGCGAGAAGTAGCGTCCGGCCTCCGCGCAGCCGACCGCGTGCAGGCACTGGGTAGCTGTCGCCGAAGACGGCGAGACGATGTGATGCGCCGGGCTGCTCCAGTGGGACGGCATCTGCCGGCCTCCGCTTGCCGGATCGGCAGCAGCACCGATGCCCTGCAGAAACAGTTCCTCGGCAGTTACGCCGAGTGCCAGGCACAGCGCGCGGTCGCGGTAGTAGGGGAAGAACCAGTCGTATCCGGGCTTGAGGACGAGACCCGCCGCCACGAGCAGCGCTTCATGTCCCGCCCCCGAAATCTGGAAGAAGATTTTCTGCTGGTTCTTGAGAACGATCTCGCGGTCGTCGGTGCGCCGCGAGAGATACATGAGCCTGTAAATCTCGATCAGGCGCTCAGAGGACAGCCCCGCGACCGGCTCAGGAGCCAGTTCCTGCGTTGCTCCGGAGACCTGTCCGGACGCCGATTTTGTCTTGCTCCGTTCTGTGCCAGAGACCATGCTGCGGGCCATCTACTACCCTCTCCATTGATTGTATCCATCTCTTTCTTACGGGAATGGACTCCAGATTGTACATGCCCCGAATGTTGAAGCAACAGGAGGGGCCCGGCAAAATTGCTCCTTAAAGTTAGAGACATAGGCACGCTCCTTGGGCTACATTGAAGTCCCGTAAAACAGGAGAGGAAATCGTGCGCACGGTCATTGCCGCAATAGGCGGCTTTCTGGCTATCGGGATTCTGGTAAGGTCCACCGACATGCTCTTCGCCCGGCTCGTCCCCGGATGGAAAGACATGGCACACCTGCCGCTCTATTACTTCGCGGCTAGCCTGGCAACGGACTTTATTTACTGCATCCTGGGCGGCTACATATGCGCGTGGATCGCCGAGGAAAATCGCCGGAGGGCGACGCTGTGGCTCATAGTGGGGGGGGAAGTGCTTGGCATCGTGGTCCAGGTGGTGCTGTGGGGCGTAGTGCCGCACTGGTACGGCATAGGCCTGCTCATTCTCTATCCCCTCGGCGTCTGGATCGGGTCAGGACTGCGCGGCCGCCGCGCGTTGCCGGCCACATAGGATTTTCCTCTGTTGCCGCATGTGCTTGCCATGCCGTAGACTCAGCTTTCTCACCTCGCATCCTAAGGTTTGCTTAAACGCAGGAGCAATATGCGGATATTGAACGTCGGCAACCCTTCTACTTCCAACCCCAAACTGCATTGACCACTGTTTCCGTCGCATGCTTTAATGACCCGTTTTGTGCAAGTCCGCTCTCCGGGCGCCACCGGTTGTCCTCCGGCCGTTCCAGATATGGACCTACGTGTTTTTGAGACAAGAACTTAGCATTCCCGGGCTGATGGCTTAGCCCCGGAGCTTATAACTGCTGGAGGCTTTTGAATGGCGTTTTCTCTCCCCGTCTTCGCAGCGGCATGGCTGGATGAAGGCGGCACCGCTGGCGCAGATCACATTTATCTCTGGATAGCCCTTGCTGTCGGTATTATTGGGCTGCTGGCGGCCCTTCTCTTTGCGCGCGGTGTCCTCGCCTCCGATACCGGCACGCCGGAGATGCAGGCCATCTCCAACGCCATCCGCGAAGGCGCGGAAGCCTTCATGAAGCGCCAATACAGCACCATCGCGGGCATTGCCGTGGCGCTGGCCCTGGTTCTTTATATCGGATACAGGCTGTCGCCGTTCACCGCTCCTTATGCCAACAAGGTGGTCATCAGCTTTCTGATTGGCGCGGCCTGCTCGGCACTGGCCGGACAGACCGGCATGTGGGTGTCGATCCGCGCGAACATTCGCACCGCGTCCGCAGCCCGCACCAGCATGGGCAACGCCCTCAAGATCGCGCTGCGCGGCGGCGCTGTGACCGGCCTGGTCGTAGTGGGGCTGTCGCTGCTGGGGGTTGGAGTGCTGTTCCTGCTCTTTGGCGGATTGAAGGACCCTCAGCACATTCCCTTTCAGCTCGTCGGCTTTGGTTTCGGGGCCTCGCTGGTGGCCCTCTTTGCGCAGCTTGGCGGCGGCATCTACACCAAGGCCGCTGACGTGGGCGCCGATCTCGTAGGCAAAGTCGAAGCAGGCATTCCCGAGGACGATCCCCGCAACCCCGCAGTCATCGCGGATCTGGTAGGCGACAACGTGGGCGATTGTGCAGGCCGCGGCGCGGATATCTTTGAGTCAACCGCTGCCGAAAATGTCGGCGCCATGATCCTCGGCGCGGCTCTCTATCCCGTCTTTGGACTGAAAGGGATTCTCTTCCCGCTCATTGTTCAGGCCATCAATCTCATCGCCAGCATCGTGGGAGTGAGCCTTGTGCACAGCGCCGAGGACGAAGACCCGATGCATGCGCTCAATAAGGGCTACTACGTTACGACCCTGCTGGCGCTCGCCGGTTTCGCCGTGGCCATTTACTACATGCTCGGCGCGCGCTGGTGGCTGCTGGGCTGCGGCATCTGCGGCATCGTAACTTCGTTCCTCTTCGTGCGCATCACCGAGTACTACACTGAGACCCGCTTCAAGCCGGTGCAGAGTATCGCCCTGGCATCGACCACCGGACCGGCGACCAACATTATTCAGGGCCTCTCGGTCGGCATGGAGACGCCGGCACTTCCTGTGATCGTGATAGGCGCAGCCCTGCTGCTGAGTTACTATTTCGGCGTTAAGGGTTTGGAGGGCGCCAAGGACTTTCAAGGCATTGATATTTCCAACTATGTCAAGGGCATCTACGGCACTGCGATCGCCACCATGGGCATGCTCTCCTCGGCGGCGTACATCCTCGCGATGGATACCTTCGGCCCCATCACCGATAACGCCGGCGGCATCATCGAAATGAGCGACCAGCCGCACAGTGTCCGCGTAAAGACCGACAAACTCGATGCTGCGGGCAACACCACTAAGGCGCTGACCAAGGGCTATGCGATCGGCTCGGCTTCTCTCGCCGCCTTCCTGCTCTTCTCGGCCTATCTGGCCACGGTTCATGACATCGTTCACCAGCGCGTGACCGCCTCGGGCGGAACTTTGCCTGATGGCTGGACCTTCTCCAATGTGAACCTGGCGTCCGTCCCCGTTTTCGTCGGTGCGCTGCTGGGCGCTATGCTCACCTACCTCTTCTCGTCGATGGCCATCAAGGCAGTAGGCCGCGCGGCGCAGACCGTGATCCAGGATGTGCACGAGCAGTTCCGTAACAACCCTGGCATCATGGAAGGCACATCGAAGCCCGACTACGGGCGCTGCGTGCGCATCGTAACCGGAGCCGCGCTTAAGGAGATGGTCCTTCCCGGCGTGCTCGCTGTGGCCATGCCGCTGGCGGTGGGCCTCATCTTCCGCCACTTCGGACAGGAATTCTATCCGGGCGCGCTGCATAACTGGCCGATGATTAACGGCCAACCCGTCAACCTGAGCGGCGCGGAAGCGGTTGCGGCACTGCTGATGGTGGGCACGATCAGCGGCATCCTGCTGGCCATGCTGATGAATAATGGCGGCGGGGCGTGGGACAACGCCAAAAAGCTCATCGAGAGCGGTGCGCACGGAGGCAAGCGATCCGAGGCGCACAAGGCCGCAGTCGTCGGCGACACGGTGGGCGATCCCTTCAAGGACACCGCCGGCCCCTCACTGCACGTGCTCATCAAGCTGCTGGCCACGGTAACTCTGGTGCTGGCTCCGCTCTTTTTATAGAGCAGGGGGCAGTCTGTAGGTCTGGCGTGTAGGAAGGGCAGGTTTTTCTATACCCTGAGCCCTGCCCCCTGTACCCTGTTCCAATGAGTAATGGCTCCCAGGTTCCCTGGTATAAACGGTCCCCGGAAGGATGGAAGCACTTCCGATCTGTCCCGCTGGCCCGGATACGTCCTCTCATCATTGCTGTTTTCGTGCTCTTCTCTACCTTCGGCTACTTCGACGACATCATGGCTGGAGGGCTCTACCCCTACTCGATTCTGATCTCGAACGTTGTCTTCAGCGGGCTCATCGCCTGCTTGTGGATACTGATTCTCTCTCGCAAGCCCTTTAGCTGGATCCTTTTACTCATCCCAATTCAGATTCTTAGCCCGTTCATCCTCGCCTGGTTTGCCAGAATCCTTTCGATTCACTTTCCGGCCGCGCCCGCGACCGCCGCGATAGGAATCCGCATATCTGCGATAGGCATGATGCTCTCCATCGTGCTTTCCTACGTTTTCTTCATCATTTTCATTCGCGGCGAGGGCAAGGAGTCCTTCAAGATCCGCAATGAGCTGGAGCTGGCACATGGAATCCAGAAGACTCTGGTGCCTCCCGTGACGCTGCGCACGGCGCGCTTTGAGATTTACGGCATATCGAAGCCCAGCGAAAAAGTCGGCGGCGACCTGGTCGATGCGCTCCGCCTCCCGAACGGCGACGCCATCGCCTACCTCGCCGACATCGCCGGGCACGGGCTGCAGGCCGGCATTTTGATGGGCATGCTGAAGACCGCCGCGAGAACTGCATTGCTCGACGCCGGAGAGCGCGAGCCCGCGCGGACACTTCCCGTGCTGCTCGACAGGCTTAACAGCGTGCTGCCCGAGGTGAAGGAGCCGCACATGTACGCCACCTTCACCGGCTTCCGCCTCGGCGCGGATGGCAGCATCTACTATGCGCTGGCCGCGAGCCCCCCGATCCTGCACTGGCACGCTAACCGCACTGATCTTTCACACGTGGAGGAAGAGCAGTTTCCTCTCGGGCTGCTTCCCGTCTCGGCATTTGACGGTAAGTCCATTGAGGCCCTTCCCGGCGACTTGCTGGTAGTAGCGACAGACGGCATTCTCGAAGTAAGCGACAAGAGCGGAGAAGAACTGGGCTTGGGACGGTTGAAAGATGTGATCGCCGCAAATACGCAGGCTCCGCTAGTTGATCTGGCGGAAAAGATTCTTAAAGCCGCGCAGGCCTTCGGGAAACAGCTCGACGATCAGACCATCCTGATCGTGCGCTGCCTCTAGCTCAAGCCGTGCACGCCACCGGTGGCCGGTTCCGCGCGCATGGCTTTCAACAGCTTTGCCGTGGTGACAATCTGTCCCGTGTGGCGCTGCGTGTGATCGGCGAGATGCACCAGCAGCCCGCCGACGCTGGTGGGAAACTGTTTCTTCCCGACGCCGCGCGCCTGCTCGAGATCGGCTGAGGCGAAGGCGCGGACGCGCTCGGCGGCACGGTCAAGCCCCTGGTGAAACTCTGCAAGCAGCTCCTCACGCGAGATGCCAGGATCGAGTTCAGTCTTAAGCGCCGTGAGCTGCTCTGCGTTAAGCTGACCACCCTCCGCGTAGGTAAGCATCCGGTCAAGACTGCGCGCGATGTGGCGCATGTGGAAAGCGATCGGCGAGAGTCCGCTGGGAGAGGCATGCAGTTCCGCCTCGGTCAGTCCATCGGCCCAGCGCACGGCGTCTTCGCGGGCAAGATCGAAGGCGTGCAGAATAGCGCGCAGCACGGCGGGGAGTTCGGAATAGCTTCCGCGCAGCCACGGTTCGGGTTGCGGCGAGGTTTGTGGCGTGGGCTGGAGAGCTGGCGTTGTCATCTTAGAGTCCCTTCTTCTCACGAAATTCTCGCACGACCACGGCGGGGTCGCGGTGTTGACCATCGACGGCCTCGTTCATCGCGCGCATGTCGTCGGCAGTGATTTTTCCGGCGAGGGCGTCGAGGGCGGTTTTCATCTGCGGCCAGCGGCGTAACGCATCGTCGCGTACCAGCGGCACAGCCTGGTAGGGCGGGAAATAATGCTTGTCGTCTTCGAGGACGGTGAGGCCGAGCGCCTGAATCGGACCGTCAGTCGAGTTGCCCGCGATCATGTCCACCTGGTGCGCGCTGATCGCCCGGTAAAGCAGGCCCAGATCCATCGTGCGCGGAGGTCCATTAAATTTGAGGCCGTACATCGCGCTGAGGCCGGGCAATCCGTCCGGGCGCTGCTCAAATTCGTACCCAACACCGAGCCTCCACTGTGGCGTGTACTGCGCGGCCTGGCTAAGAGTATGCAGGTTGTAGCGGCGCGCATCGTCTCCGCGGATGATCATCGCAAAGGTGTTTTCAAAGCCGAGGGGCGGAGCCACGGTAACGTTATATCTCTGCGCATAGAGCCGGCGCACAGTGTCGAGTACAGCCTCGGGATTCCGTTCCAGCGGCTGCTTCAGAATCGCCGTGAGCGCCGTGCCCGTGTATTCGACGTAGGCGTCGATCCGTCCCGAGACCAGCGCCTGCTGGCAAATGTAACTGCCGGCGAGATAAAAGCGGCGCTCCACCTTGAGATGCGATTTCGCTTCGATCTCCTGCGCGAGTAGTTCGCCGAGAATGACCTGCTCGGTGAAGTTCTTGGTGCCGACGACCGGCTCGTTGGGGCGTGGTGGCGCGCACGAGGTAAGCGCGAGGCAAATCGTAACCGCTACGGTGGCGATTATTCGGAAGATCATTTCGCCGGCACCCGGAAGCGCCGCTCCAGTAATCCAAGCACGCCATCAGCCGCCAGCGCGAGCAGCGCTGCCGGAATCGCGCCGGCGAGAACCAGCCGGTTGTCCACCGAGGCGACACCGCGAAAGATCAACTCGCCTAGGCCGCCCGCGCCGACAGCTGCGGCAATGGTGGCAACGCCGACACAGGTCACGGTCGCAGTGCGCAATCCGGCGAAGATGAATGACGCCGACAGCGGCAGCTCCACTTTGAACAGACGTTGCCAGCCGGTCAGCCCGAGAGCGTGCGCCACCTCGATCACCGAGGGATCGATAGCGCGGATCCCCGCGTAGGTATTGCGCAAAATCGGCAGCAACGCATAAGCGGTGAGCGCGACAATAGCGATCCGTGCCGCCCGCTCGCCCAACCAGGGTAGAGGCAGAAGTAGTCCAAACAATGCGAGCGAAGGAATCGTCTGCAGGACGTTGGCGATGGCGATGACCGGCTCCGCCAGCCGCTGTGAGCGCGTAAGCCAGATGGCGACGGGAATGCTGATCGCCGTCGCGAAGAGCATCGCGGCGCCCGTGAGCCACAGGTGCTCCAGTGTCAGTTGCAAAATCTGGCCGCCATACTGCGAGAGAAATCCGCTCATTGCACGCCACTCTCGGCCGCTTCTTCGCCGCGGCGAAAAGCGCGCACATACTCCTCGACCTCGGGTCGCGAAGAGGTCAGGAAATCCGCCGCCTCGACGCACGCGACCAGCTTGCCTTCGGCCAGAAGCACGATGCGTGATGCGAGATAAAGCGCCTCGTCAAGATTGTGCGTGATCAGTACAACCGTCTTGTCGAAGCGCGTCAGCAGATCACGCAGCATATCCTGCATTTCGGCGCGGGTGAGCGGATCGAGCGCGCCAAAGGGCTCGTCCATCAGCAGAATCGGCGGCTGTGCGGCGAGAGCGCGGGCCAGGCCGACGCGCTGACGCTGGCCTCCCGAGAGCTGGTGGGGATAGCGATGGCCAAAGCTGGCGGGATCGAGCCCAACCGCCGACAAAAGTTCGTGCCCGCATTTGCGACACGCTGCGCGCGGCGTGCCCGAGATTTCCGGCACCATCGCTGCATTGCGCTCGACGGTGAGATGAGGAAAGAGCCCGGTCTCCTGGATGACATAGCCGATGCCGCGCCGCAACTCGATCAGGTCGATATCGCGCACGCTCTTGCCGTCCACGAGAACGTCTCCGCTGGTCGGCTCGACCATGCGATTCACGGTGCGCAGCAGCGTTGTCTTGCCTGACCCGCTGCGGCCGAGGATCGCAGTCGTCGTTCCTTCTTCCACCGTGAACGATATGCGGTCGAGCAGCACGCGGCCCTGCGGCGTTTTGAAGCTCACATCGCGGAATTCGATGGCTGCAGGCATCTTAAGGGACGAATCAAAAGAAGAAAGCCGGGCGTGAGCACCCGGCCTTCCCATTATCTACCGCGATTGCATTACTCGCTCCCCACCGGGGCTTCCGGAGCACCCGGGCTCTTGACGCGCACCACAGTGATCTTCGAAAAGCCTTCTTTGAAATTCGGCGGACGAAGGCGTTCGGCCATCTTGTGCATGATCTCATCATTCACGGTGCGCTCGCGGCGGCGGTTGCGCTCCAGGCAAATCTCCAGCGGAACGTCGAAGAAGACGGCCTGCACATCGTATCCAAAGCTCTTCGCCATCTTGATCCACTGGCGACGCTCATGCGGCGACAGGTTGGTCGCGTCCACGTAGTTCCAGGGCATCTTGGCAATCAGCCGCGCGCGCAGCAGCGAGCGCAGGGTTGAAAACACCAGGCCCTGGTAGCGCTGCTCGGTAATGTCGTCAAACAGGATGCTGCGCAGCATGTCCGACGAGAGCGGCGTTACACCGCGGCGCTTGAACCACGTCGTCTTGCCCGATCCGGGCAGGCCGATCGTCAGCACCACAAAGCCTTTGGGGCCGCGCGGCTGGCCCGCGGCCTGCTGCTCGGGGGGCGGAGTCGATGGCAGCTCCGGCTGCGTTTCCACTTCGAGCTTACCGGGCTCTTCGGGAGCCCCTACAGCCGCGGCGATTTCGGGCGGCAGAGCGGCTTCGCCGGCCGTGGCAGGGCTTGCGGGGGCAGTGTCTGCCGGCTCCGGAGTTGCGCTGGCCGCCTGCGCCGCGGATCCTTCGGAGCTCGCAGCTCCGTAAGAGGGCCGCAGCGGAGCCGGCTGATTCACAGGTATTTCCTGGCCAATCTTTCCTGTGGATTCCGAATCGTTCGGTCCACGCTTGGGGCGTCGTCTCATTTTTTCGCGCATCCATTCGCGCATAACTCAGGATGTAACACAGACGCCTGTGAGTCGCAATGCGCGAGTCCGGTTTCACGTTCATTCTGAGGAAATTAAGCTCCCGCAGAGATCGGCGGGCTGCTATTAAAATCCGTGTCATAGAAATTTCTTATGCAGTGGTATTGACTACAGTGCTAGCATCGCTAAATGGGGGGTTTGTGATATTTGCCGCGCTCATGCGCCGGTCCCCCGATCAACGGCGAGACTCCCGAAAGATTCTATGAGCTCACGAAGGAGAGAGAGTTTTTATGGCTGTAAAGGTTGGAATCAATGGCTTCGGCCGCATCGGTCGCAATGTTTTCCGCGCAGCGCTTGGTAATCCTGACATCGATATCGTCGCAGTCAATGACCTTACGAGCCCCGCGACGCTCGCACACCTGCTCAAGTACGACTCGATTCTCGGCAATCTGAAGAACGAGATCTCCTCCACCGCCGACTCGATCACCGTGGACGGCAAGTCAATCAAGGTTTATGCGGAGCGCGATCCCGCCAAGCTCGACTGGACCTCGAACGGCGCGGAAATCATTGTCGAGTCCACCGGCATCTTCACCGACGCAAACAAGGCCAAGGCCCACCTTCAGGGCTCGGTCAAGAAAGTCATCATCTCCGCTCCCGCCACCAACGAAGACATCACGGTCGTGCTCGGCGTGAACGAATCGAAGTATGACGCCGCGAAGCACAACATCATCTCCAATGCCTCCTGCACCACCAACTGCCTCGCGCCTGTCGTGAAGGTGCTGCACGAGGAGTTCGGCATCGTCTCCGGCATTATGACGACCATCCACAGCTACACCAACGACCAGGTAATCCTCGACTTTCCGCACAAGGACCTGCGCCGCGCCCGCGCCGCCGCAATCAACATGATTCCCAGCTCGACCGGCGCAGCAAAGGCCCTCAAGCTGGTCATTCCCGAGATGGCGGGCAAGCTCGACGGCTTTGCGATTCGCGTCCCGACTCCGAATGTGTCGGTTGTCGACCTGACCTTCATCGCGGAGAAGCCGGTCACCGTTGAGACGGTGAATGCCGCGCTCAGGAAGGCGTCGGAAGGATCTCTGAAGGGTATCCTCGGCTATGAGACAGCCGAGCTTGTGTCGAGTGACTTCAAGGGCGATGCCCGCTCCTCGATCGTCGACTCGCCGCTAACGAAGGTTGTCGGCAGCTCGGTCAAGGTCATCAGCTGGTATGACAACGAGTGGGGCTACTCGAATCGCGTGCGCGATCTGGTGCTCTTCCTCGCTGAAAAGGGTCTGTAAGAGTTACAATCTCGCGCGGGTTCGGTCCCATCGGGACGATCTCATCATGGAACGACCGAATTCGCGCGCCCGTATCTCGTTTTCCAAACAAATGCGCGGAGCATTCCCCCGGCCATGCGACAAAATATCTCTGGATCGTCGCCCTTTGAGCCCATCATCGGCTTCTCACGCGCCGTGCGCGTGGGGAACGCGGTCCACGTCTCCGGCACCGGCCCCGTGGGCGCCGATGACGCCGACGCGGCAACCCAGACCCGGCATACACTGGAGATTATCCGCGCGGCCCTCGAAAAGGCAGGGGCGCGGATGGAAGATGTCGTCCGGACGCGGATGTACCTGACTCATGTGGAAGACTGGGAAACAGTCGGCCGCGTACACGGCGAATATTTCGCATCGATCCGCCCCGCGGCGACCATGGTCGTCGTCGCCAAACTCCTCAATCCAGCATGGCGCATAGAAATTGAAGCCGACGCAGCCATCGGCGACAGTAGAGAACACCAGGAAAGCCGGCAGAAATCATGAAGAAACTGACGATTCGCGATCTCGACCTTGCGCATAAGCATGTCTTCATGCGCGTCGACTTCAACGTGCCACTGAGCGATGACGGTCGCGAGATCACCGACGACACCCGCATCCGCGAAACGCTGCCTACTCTCGAATACGCGCTGCGCCACAAGGCAAAGCTCATCCTCGCCTCGCACCTGGGCCGCCCCAAAGGCAAGCCGAGCCCCGAAATACAGCCTGCGCCCGCTCGTCGACCGGCTGCGCATGCTGCTCGACCATCACCTTGGCGAGCAGGTCAACGTAGCGTTTTCTCCCAACTGCGTAGGGGAGCTGGCCACTGAGCTTTCGCGCCAGCTTGAATCGGGCCAGGTGCTGCTGCTCGAAAACCTGCGCTTCCACCCCCAGGAAGAAGCGAACGACCCGAAGTTTGCCGCGGAGCTTGCGTCGCTGTGCGAGATCTACGTCAACGACGCATTCGGCAGCGCCCATCGCGCCCACGCATCGACCGAGGGCATCACGCATTTCGTGAAGAAGTCCGCCGCCGGCCTGCTCATGGAAAAAGAGCTCACCTGGATGAGCAAGGCGCTCGATGAGCCAGCCAAGCCATTCGTCGCGATTCTCGGCGGAGCCAAAGTATCCGACAAGATCGACGTTATCGACAACCTGCTCTCCAAGGTCGATTCCATCCTGATCGGTGGCGGCATGGCGTACACATTTCTCAAGGCGCAGGGGCAGGAGGTCGGCAAGTCGCTGCTCGAGGCCGATAAGATCGAGGTCGCGAAGGATGCGCTCGCCAAGGCTGAGGAAAAAGGCGTGCGTTTTCTGCTTCCGGTCGATCACGTGCTAGCCGACAAATTCGCCGCAGACGCGAAGACGCAGATCTTCGAAGGCGACGGGCCATTTCCCGCAGACTGGATGGGACTGGATATCGGGCCGAAGACCATTGCGCTCTTCTCAAAGGAAATCGCCGACGCCTCCACCATCGTCTGGAACGGGCCGATGGGCGTCTTCGAGATGCCCGCCTTTGCCGCTGGAACGAAGAAAATCGCCAAGGCTGTGGCGGCGAATCAGGATGCGGTGTCGATCGTCGGTGGCGGCGATTCCGTCTCGGCAGTCAAGCAGGCAGGCGTGGCAGATAAGATCACGCACATCTCGACCGGCGGCGGCGCTTCGCTCGAATTTCTGGAAGGCAAGAAGCTACCGGGGGTTGAGGCGCTGACGGACAAGTAAGATGAAGCTGCGGCTGCTGATCTTTCTGTGCCTATCCTTCACAAGCGTATTGGCATCCGCCCAAACTCAAGCGACTCCGCCCAAGTGTGAGGACTCAGAGAGCAGCACCGTTGATGCCTTTGGGCCCAAAGTAGCTGCCGACGCACGGCAGTTTCTTCTCCGCTTGCAGACAGCTGTCAGGTCAGACGATCGGGATACCGTTGCTTCCATGATTAACTACCCTCTACATGTTTATGGCCAAGAGGGGGCAATCACGATAAAAACTAAGCCTGACTTTCTGAAGCACTACAACCGGATCTGGAATGCACAGGTAAAGCGAGAGCTGTTTCTCCAATCCACTGCATGCCTGACTTACGCCTCAAGCGGCTACACGCCTGAGTATGGCAGCCAAACTGCGTTCGTCATTGGAACGCATGGAGAAATCTGGTTTCTCGGTGTCGGTAGCCACAACGACATGAAGGTCATCACCATCAACCGCTGATCGAGCTGCATCCGCAGGTTTCACCTCCGAGCCGGCTTAAGGTTTGGGAACTTAACGCGCTTTGCCTTCGAGCAGTCGAGTTAATCGGTTGTATCTGCCTGTGATCAGACTTCGAATTCTTCTTCCTCGTTTTGAAATTCAGGGATTTTCTTTTTCATTCACCTATTTGGAATTGCTGCTCCCGGAAAGCCTTTGAATTTCTTTTTCCAGCGCCGCTCGCAGCGACGGATGACTACCCCTGCCACGACTTTCGATGTCATAAATACGCCACTGCTCATTCTCCTTGACGAGAGTGAGTACGACCGCCGCTGGCAATCCGTTTGCGTCGGTGTAGTTCACGATCGCTCGGCATGAATCGGCCTTGGTCGATTCGACTTGTAGCTTTAAGTGATCAAATTTGACATCCGTGTCCTGGCAGTTGCAAACAGGATCGTAATCAATTACCCCCACGCTTCCCGGCCCGACTGCCGATTCATCCTCGCGAGCCAGCGCTATCAGCGAAGAGTGAAAGACTTTCCCCGCATTTTCCTCAAACAGGCTTGGTGGATCTCCGTTCGGCCCGTAGCGGCTGTAGATTGTTTGCACGAACTGTTTCACGCCATCTGCTTCCTTCATGTTTGTGTCGCGCGGAGTCTGTGCGAAGCACAACTGCGCGCTTATGAGAGTGGCGAAAACTGTTACCTTTGTAGGCAGAAGACTCATCCGGAAGGGCGAATTTATTTCGCCTCTGACACATTCTAATTGCCAATACAGAAGGAACCGACCTGAGCATGCCACGCAAGCCATTCATCGCAGCAAACTGGAAGATGTACAAAACTCCCGCGCAGGCCGAGGAGTATGTGAAGAAGTTCATGCCTCTCGTCGCTGAGCAAACTCGCGCCGAGATCGTGCTCTGCCCTTCCGCTACCTCGCTCGCGGCTGTGGTCGCTGCGGTCGATGGCACTGACATCGCCGTCGGCGGCCAGAACATGCACTTCGCCGAGGAAGGCGCCTACACCGGCGAAACTTCGCCACTGATGCTCAAGGCCGTCGGCGCCACTCACGTCATTATCGGGCACTCCGAGCGCCGCCAGTATTTCGGCGAGACCGATGAGATGGTCAACCTGAAGATTCTCTCTGCTGTGAAGCACAATCTCACGCCGATCATCTGCATCGGAGAGACTCTCGAAGAGCGCGAGGCAAAAAAGACGGAAGAGGTTCTCCTGCGTCAGTGCCAGATCGCCTTCAAAGGCGTAGTGCCGGAGGACGCCGAGAGCTTTGTCGTTGCCTACGAGCCGGTGTGGGCCATCGGCACCGGCCGCACCGCTACACCCGAGATGGCCGGCCTGGCTCACTTCCACATCCGCAGCCAGATAGCCCGCCTGCTCGGCCGCACAGCAGCCGACAGCATCCGCATCCTGTACGGTGGCAGCGTGAAACCGGACAACGCGTCGGCGCTGGGCAATCAGCCTGAGATCGACGGCGCGCTGGTCGGCGGAGCCAGCCTCGATCCGGTGTCCTTCGCGAAGATTGTGAACTATTGAAATCGGGTACCCCACGTCAGGATTTTCGGACGGGGGCTAACTGGCACTAGAGGGATTATGTCCGAGTTGGTCCGCATCATGAGCAAGGCCGATCTCCCCGCCGAGGGCGAAGCGCGCGAGGTCGATTGCGGCGAATACCAGCTTTGCATCGCCCGCCTGCATGGCGAGATCACCGTGATGAACAACCTCTGCCCGCACAACGGAGGCCCGCTCGGCGAGGGCATCATCGAAAACGGCAAGATCGTTTGCCCTTGGCACGCGTGGGCCTTCGATCTGAAGACAGGCGTGGCCGAGCACGAGCCGCGGGCCAGGGTCCCGATCTACGAGCACAGGATTGAGGGCGATGACGTGCTGGCGAAACTCGACTGAAGCTCCTTGCTTCTCCAGCTCCCCTCTTCCCTGCTACGCTTTGACAAGAATGTCCGAAGATATCCCAGCGACAAAGAAGCCACAGGATGCCGGCAGCTTGTGGTGCCCCAACTGCGCGCGTGTCGTCGACGATCCCCTTGTCTGCGGAGACTGCTCCGCTGTGATCTGTCGCATCTGCGGAACGCCGCTTGAGTCCGCCGACGAGCTTGCCTTTGGCTAAAAATCTTCCCCCAAAGAAAAGCGGAAAGCCGCCTCAGCGCCCGGCGGCTTCGCGGGCTACCCAAATTCCAGGACGGAGTTCTCCTCCGCCCGTCATCAGCGGACGCTGGCTGCTCTGGGCGCTCGGAATCACGCTCGCCGCCGCTGCCCTCTGCGGCTACGCGACCTTCTGCCTGCTCTTTTACCAGGGACAATGGCAGCTTATACTGCACCCATCTCGAACCATCGCCGCGACACCCGCGTCGCACGGGCTCCAGTTCGATGACATCCGCTTCGACTACACCGAGACCGGCTCGCCGCGCCTCGACGGCTGGTGGATCCCCGCCGAAACAGACGCCCGCTGGAGCGCCGGCACCATCCTCTACCTTCACGGCGGCTCCGGGTCGCTGTCAGATTGTGTAGACGACCTCGCAACGCTCCACTCGCTCGGCATCAACATCTTCGCCTTCGACTATCGGGGATTCGGCAAGAGCGCCGGGGCCACTCCCCGCGAGCAGCGCATGACCGAGGACGCCGATGCCGCCTGGACGTATCTCACTGAGACACGCCATATCCCGGCGAAGTCCATCGTCGTCTATGGGGTTGGAGTCGCCGCCAGCCTCGCAGCCGATCTTGCGGCAAAGCATCCGCCCGCCGGACTTATCCTCGATGGTCCGAGCGAGTCGGCGCGGAAAATCATCGGAGCGGACGCCAGATCCCACATCGTTCCAGGCTTTCTCATCACCGAGCACTTCGATCCAACCGAGCCCCTGCAAACCCTCGCAGTGCCCAAGCTCTTTCTTGACCGAATCGGCATGAAGCCGCGAACCAGCGACCTTTACAAGGTTGCGGCGCTCCCAAAGGAGTATTTTGAATTGAAGCCGGGCGCATACGAGCCCACGATGCGGCGCTTCCTCGATGAAGTCTTGCCTTGAGTATTGCTAAGACAGCGCACTTGCCGTAGAAAGTGCAAGGGAGAGTTACATGTTCAGTTCGTTTGAACGTATTAAGCCCCTGGCGGCGCTGGTAGCCCGCCTCGTGCTGGGAATTATCATGGCTGTCCACGGCTTTCAGAAGATCTTTCCGCGCGGTGCCCTGTACCAGTTCACGCAGACTGTCGCCCACCTTGGACTTCCCTACTGGCTGGGCTACGTCGCTGCCTTCACTGAGTTCTTCGGGGGCGCGTTCCTCATCCTCGGCCTGCTTATTCATCTGGCGGCGCTTGGCATTGCCATCGACATGGCCGTGGCGATCATCAAAGTACATCTGCATCATGGACTTACGGGACAAGGCGGCATCGAATTTCCGCTCGCCTGCTTCGCCCTGGCAGTAGTTCTTATCGGTACTGGACCCGGCTACATCGCGGCTGACGGGTATGTCTTCCGGGGAAAGGGTGCCCGCTGAAGACTGAGTGTCAGAGTTCTATATAAATCTGAGCGAACTTCACTCATTTTTCATCTCCCAATTTCTTGACAATCATCCGATGAAGCGACTACCTTAGCAGTCGTAAGGCGTAAGTGCTAACCGGGCCGCCTGGCCTGTTTTACGACACCCGCCTCGCCGGACTCTACAAGTCCATTGATTTTTACCAAAACCCGCGGGAGAACCCCGCGCGAAGGAGAAGCAAAGCAATGGCAACTGCAACCGTAGCGACCACCTTTACTCCACTGCACGATCGCATCCTGCTTCGGCGTGTCGATGAGGGTGAGACCATCCGTGGCGGCATCATCATTCCCGACAGCGCCAAGGAAAAGCCCCAGGAAGGCGAAGTAATTTCCGTTGGCAAGGGCAAGTCGAACGACGAGGGCAAGACCTTTCCTCTCGACGTGAAGGCTGGCGACCGCGTGCTGTTCGGCAAGTACTCCGGCACCGAGATCAAGATCGACGGCGAAGAGTTCCTCATCATGCGTGAAGAGGAAGTCCTCGGAATCCTGAAGAGCAAGTAAACAGCGCCCCTGGGTGCCCCACCTTCGCGAAGCTAAGGTGGGTTGGCCTTCGGCCTCAAAACCTTTTGATCAGTTTTAGGAGAAATCGCAAATGGCAAAGCAAATTCTGCATGGAGAAGATTCCCGCCAGGCAATTCTGCGCGGCGTGAACACTCTCGCCGAAGCAGTGAAGGTGACCCTCGGCCCCAAGGGCCGCAATGTGGTCATCGAGAAGAAGTTTGGATCGCCCACGATCACCAAGGACGGCGTGACCGTGGCCAAGGAAATCGAGCTCAAGGATGCCCTCGAGAACATGGGCGCACAGATGGTGCGCGAAGTGGCCTCGAAGACCTCTGACGTTGCCGGAGACGGCACGACCACCGCGACGGTTCTGGCGCAGGCCATCTACCGCGAGGGCGTAAAGACGGTTGCCGCGGGCGCAAACCCGATGGCGTTGAAGCGCGGCATCGACAAGGCTGTTGAGGCCATCGTCGGCAAGCGCGATGAGAATGGCGTTGTAACCGGCGGCGCGCTTTCGAGCTTTTCGAAGCCTGTGACCGGCGACATGATCGCCCAGGTGGGCACCATCTCGGCCAACTCCGATTCGACCATCGGCAACATCATCGCCGAGGCGATGAAGAAGGTTGGCAAGGATGGCGTGATCACGGTTGAGGAGTCGAAGACTCTGGAAACCCAGCTTGAGGTTGTCGAGGGCATGCAGTTCGACCGCGGCTACCTGAGCCCCTACTTCGTCACCGATCCGGACCGCATGGAAGTATCGCTCGAAGAGCCTTACATCCTGATCCACGAAAAGAAGATCAGCTCGATGAAGGACCTGCTTCCCCTGCTCGAGCAGGTTGCCCGCGCCGGCAAGCCGCTCGTCATCATCGCTGAGGACGTGGACGGCGAGGCTCTGGCCACCCTGGTGGTCAACAAGCTGCGCGGCACGCTGAACGTCGCTGCCGTCAAGGCTCCTGGCTTCGGCGATCGTCGCAAGGCGATGCTCGAAGACATCGCCAAGCTGACTGGCGGCAAGGCCATCACCGAGGATCTCGGCATCAAGCTCGAGAACGTGAAGGTCGAGGACCTCGGCCGTGCGAAGCGCGTCACCATCGATAAGGACAACACGACCATCGTCGAAGGCCGCGGCGAATCCAAGGCCATCGAGGGCCGTGTGAAGGAGATCCGCAACCAGATCGAGAAGACCACCTCCGACTACGACCGTGAGAAGCTGCAGGAGCGGCTTGCCAAGCTGGTCGGCGGCGTGGCGGTCATCAAGGTGGGTGCGGCAACCGAGACCGAGATGAAGGAGAAGAAGGCTCGCGTCGAGGATGCCATGCACGCAACCCGTGCTGCGGTTGAGGAAGGCATCGTTCCGGGCGGCGGTGTTGCCCTGGTACGCTGCACTCCCGAAGTGGACGCGCTGATCAAGACCCTGCAGGGCGATGAGAAGACCGGCGCCCAGATCATCCGCCGCGCTCTCGAAGAGCCACTTCGCCAGATCGTCGGCAACGCCGGCGAAGAGGGCGCTGTGGTTGTGGGCAAGATCCACGAGAACAAGAACGCCAACTTCGGCTACAACGCCGCGACCGGCGAGTACGAGGACCTGGTGAAGTCGGGCGTCATCGACCCCACCAAGGTCACCCGCACCGCTCTGCAGAACGCCGCGTCGATCGCCGGCCTGATGCTCACCACCGAAGCCATGGTCTCGGAGATTCCCGAGCCCAAGTCTGCGGCGCCCGCAGGCGGCCACGGCGGCGGCATGGGCGACATGTACTAGGACTCAGCGTCCAGCGACACGCGGCTTACGCCGCAAAAAACGAGAGCCCCGCAGCAATGCGGGGCTTTTGCTTCTGCGGCAGGATCTACTTCATTGTCGAAAGCAGAAACGGAGTTGGGACTGACACGACATCCCACTTTTCGCGACTTTCCCCCTGCCCGCGCGTCTAATTGAATACATACCTGCTGACTATTGCTGATGACGGCTGCATTCAGCAGCCATTTTCTGCCCCCCGTTTTTGGCCAAATACGCAAAAGGTTGACCTGAGCACGCCTGCCACTTGCAGGCGCGCTGGTCTCCACCTTGCGGGCGATGTGTTGTCGAAGTCTCCCCCAGAGAAATTCGTTACACCACAGGCTATGAAAACAACAAGAATCGCAAGATCCGCAACCATAAGCCCTGGCTACGAGAACCAGGGCTTTTTTTTGCCCTATTCCTCGCCTCTGCATAAGTTTCCACCCGCACCTTATTGCGCAGGCTGAAGCAAGTAGCCGGGGGTGGAACGTGCAATCGCCAGTTCTTCCTCGTTCATGTCTACAGCGACGTCGGCGAAGAGCGGAGTACTGAGATAGCGCTCGCCGGTGTCGGGCAGCATGCAGAGGATCGTCGATCCCTTTGGAGCTTCCGCCGCCACTTGCAGCGCGGCGGTGAAGGTCGCACCCGAGGTGATGCCGACGAAGATGCCTTCCTTGCGGGCGAGTTCCCTGCTCCAGCGCATGGCGTCGGCATTCTTAATGCGCAGAACCTGGCTGATGACCTTCATATCCACCGCGTCGCCGGCCAGCTTGGGGATGAAGTCCGGGCTCCAGCCCTGCTGCGGATGAGGATGCCAGGCAGGATGACTTGCCGCGCCCGATCCATCAGGGTTGCGCTCTTGTGGGACGCCGCTCGACAGCATCGCCGCATCATCGGGCTCGCCGACGACGATCTTCGTCTCCGGCCGCTCCTTGGCGAGCACGCGGGATACGCCCTTCAGCGTGCCGCCGGTGCCGAATCCCGTCACCCAGTAATCGAGCCGCTCGCCCTTGAAGTCTTCGAGGATCTCCACGGCCGTCGTCTTCGAGTGGAAGTCGGCGTTAGCTTCATTTTCGAACTGGCGCGTAAGAAACCAGCCGTGTGCTTCGGCGAGTTCGATGGCTTTGGCGACCATGCCCAGGCCACGCCCCGCGGCGGGAGTGACCACGACTTTCGCTCCGAGGAAGCGCATCAGTCTGCGGCGCTCCACGCTGAAGGTCTCCGCCATGGTAACCACCAGCGGATAGCCTTTCTGCGCACACACCATCGCCAGGCCGATTCCCGTATTGCCGCTGGTCGCCTCGATCACAGTCTGGCCGGGCTTGAGTTTCCCGGTGCGCTCCGCATCCTCGATCACGCCGAGGGCAAGACGATCCTTGACGGAGCCGAGCGGGTTGAAGGCCTCGATCTTGACGTAGAGATTTATGTCGGGCGGCGCGAGTTTGTTGATCCTGACGACGGGCGTATTGCCGACGGTTTCAAGGATGTTGGCGTATCTGTGTCCCATTCACTGCTCCCTTTGGTTGCGCTTCATTGTCAACGATCGACGCCAGTCCAAGATAACGCTTTTGGGTTGAATTGGAGTGAGAGCATCGATCACGGTGGTATTATCCCTCCCGTGAAGTGCCGTCAAAGGAAAGGCAAAGTACAGGCCGCCCTGCTCGGCTTCCTTTGCTTGTTGTCCGGCCCGATGAGCGCTCACGCGCAAGGTGACTCGTCACCGAAGCTCAGCATGGTTGAGATTCAACCGGAGCCCGCTCCAGGAACTTTCCTGGAAGGCGCGGCGCTATCGCCTGATGGCCAGCAAGTTGCCGCGGCCTTCAGACAAGCGGGCCCAGGCCGCCCAACAGAGATCACGCTCAGCATTCGAATCTGGAATGTCGGCACCAAGAGCCCATCGTCTCAAAGCAATTCTCCGCCGGCGAGAAGATCGATCCATGGGACTGAGATGCAAGACCCGCGGACGCGGCTTTGTGCAGTATTGCGACAACGGTTCGGGCATTATGGTGGCCGCCCGCGGGACTCTCTACTATTTGAATGCGCAGTCGCTGGAGGTATTGCATACCACGGCCGCGAACACCGGGGGCGCGGCACTCCCGGAGCGGGTATTCTGCGCAGCGAAGAGTCCGCGTGCCGTGGTCGCGTGTGTTCGCCGAGGCTTACTGCTGCCTGGTAAGAGTGTACGACCTGACTTCAGGAACACTCATCCGGGAGTGGGATCTGTCGAAAGGCCGCTATCCTTTTGGGGACGTCGCCATTTCGCCAGGCGGTAATCAAATTGCCGTTTCTTATGTGCCTGAGAATTCCCTGGGTCGGTCGAAGGCCGTAGAAAACCTGGAGCTGTTCGATGTGAACACCGGGAAGGCGAGCCTCAAGGTGAAGACCGGACATTTGCCCGGCCGCATCAGCTTTGCCGGAGAAACGCGAGTCGCTACGGACGATACGCTTGAGCCTCAGCCCCTCTTGCCGCATCCCGAAATAAAGCTCTGGGACATGAGCGACGGGAAGCTTCTAAGGACATTTGGCGACCCGAAGGTCGGAGCGCGCCGTTTCGTCGGAGCTTCAGCCGACGGCAACGTCATTCTCGGTTACATCCCAAAGGAGACCCTGCGTAGCGGTGGTGGCATCGAAGGCGGCTCCTGGAATCAAACACTGGAGCAGCGATTCCGGTTGTGGGATGCCGCTACGGGACAGACCATTGCAACCTCTCCGCCTTTTCTTCCCATTACAAACTCCAGCATTGAAGGCTTCGATCCTAGCCTGCAGGTAAGTGGCAACGGCCGCGCTGTGATCGTCTTCTGGAAGTCGCCGCAGGAGATTCTTCCGATCTACGTCTTCTCGATGGCTCAACCCACAGCGTCGCAGCCGCATTGAGGGGTGCAGTCCGAAGGACCGAGCTTCATTTCGGGGCTAAGGCCGGGGCTTCTACTTAGCGCTCGCGGATGGGGTTCAGGCCCAATTACCAGCCCATCTGGCGCATTCGCTCGAGGATGATTGCGGCGTAGCGATTCATGCGATCGGGGCGGCGCTTGAGGGGTCCGGGCAGGATCGCAGCGAGACGTGCGGCCTGCTCCCGACTGATATTGGTCGCGCTGGTGCGATACCAGCTGCGAGAAGCCGCCTGCGCGCCATAAATCGCCGGGCCCCATTCAACGACGTTGAGATAGAGCTCCAATATGCGCTGCTTACCGAGAACCAGCTCAGCGACGGGAACGAGGCTCGCCTCAGCTCCCTTGCGAAGAAAGGAACGGCCGGTTCCGAAGAAGAGGTTCTTCACAAGCTGCTGGGTAATCGTGGAACCTCCCCGTGTGCGGCCGCCCTCCATGTCCTGCTGGGCGGCGAGTTGGATGGCGTGCCAGTCGAAACCATGATGCTGGTAGAAGCGCGCGTCCTCGGCAGCGATGACAGCGTGCTGCAGATTGGGCGATATCTGGCTGAGCGGGACAAACTGGTAGCGTTCGCGATACGGCATGCCGCTGAACATGGCTTCCAGGTGGCGCTCGACGTGCACGGCGGTCGTCGGCGGATCAATCCAGCGGAGAGCCACTAATGTCAGCGCGGCCAGCAGCCAGAGCGAGGCCAGGCCGATGGCAATCCACCGCAGTGTCAGGAGAAGAAACTTCCGCGAGAGGAGATCGTCCTTTCGGACTCGCGGCCAGCGAAGCACAATTCGGCGTGTGGCGGAAGTTTTGGGCACGTCTCAGGATAATGGGGTGGAGGGTGAAGGGCCTGGTTGAATACACCCAGGTCCTAAATCCGGACGGGGTCAGGCGCATCTATTTCGCTTAGGAAATCTTGAACAGCTTCAACGTCTCCCCACCGATCCTCTGCTTCGTCTCCGCCAAATCTTTCCACGGATCCCTGCGGAGGCGGCTCTTCCATTCGTCAAAATCGGTCACATGGAAGACAGGGCGCTCGGGCAGTTTCAGGTCGCTCCAGGGTATTGGCATCGACACTGCCGCTCCGGGGCGCGAGCGCGGCGAATAAGGCGCTACGGCGGTGGCTTCGCGCTGGTTGCGGAGATAATCGAGGAAGATGCGTCCCGTGCGCGCCGATTTGGTCATCTTTGTGAGATAGAGGCGAGGATCGCGCTTTTCCATCTCTAAGACAAACGCGTGCGTGAACTGCTTGATGACAGACCAGTCGTGCTCCGGCTCAATCGGCACGACGACGTGGAGGCCCTTGCCTCCGGTGGTCTTCACCCAGCTTTCGAGGCCGAGGCTCTTCAGCTGCTTGCGGATGTCGGCGGCGCTGGCGGCGAGCGTCTCCCAGGAGATCGCAGCATCGGGATCGAGGTCGATGACGAGGCGGTCGGCCTGCTCGATGTTGTCGTTGCGCGAGCCCCAGGGATGCACTTCGAGGACCCCAAGCTGGGCCAGGCCGGCGAGGGCTTCGGGCGTCGAGAGCGTCACATAAGGTTCGACCTTGCCTGTCTTGCGGTCTCGAACCGGGACCGAGTCGATGCCGGGCGGCAGCGTGTTGTTCACGTGCTTCTGAAAGAAGCAGGGATGACCGACGCCGTCGGGGCAGCGCACCAGCGACAGCGGACGCCCGGCAATGTGCGGCAGCATATGTGGGGCGATGGCCCAGTAGTAGTCGGCGAGCTGCTGCTTGGTGAGGCCCGATTCGGCATCGAGAACTTTGTCGGGATGGGTGAGTCGGACTGGTGCGTGTTCGGCAGACGCAGCAGGCCTTGCGGATTTCTTTGCCGGAACGGTCTTGGCCGCGGCGCTTGCGGAGATCGAATGCGCAGCATGTTTTGACGCCGGCTTCGATTTGCCCGCGGACGGGGGCGTCGAAGCCTCTTCGCGCCGGACCTCTTCGGCGGGCTTGTCTTCGCGCAGTCCCTGAAAGGCTGCCTGGCGAACGAGGTCGTCGGCGGTCCATGTGGCGAAGGCGACCTGGGCGACCAGCTCGGGTTTGACCCAGATGGCTCCGCGGCGGGCGTCGGATGGAACCGCCTCAAACACAGGAGTCGCCTGGCGGAGCTTGTCGAGCTTGGCGCGCAGCATCGCGTGGGTCTTCTGCGTGAAGCCGGTGCCCGTGCGTCCCGCGTAGATGAGCTTGCCGTCGCGGTAGTAGCCGAGCAGCAGCGCGCCGACGCCATAAATTTCATTCGACGGCAGCGTGAAGCCGCCGACGACGAACTCCTGCTCGTGAATGCACTTGAGCTTGCGCCAGTCGCTGGTGCGGCCGGAGATGTATTTGCACTCGGCGCGCTTGGAGATGATGCCCTCGGCGTGTAGCTCGCAGGCCTTTTTGAAGACGAGGTCGCCGGGGGCGTCGACATGTTCGCAGAAGCGGAGCGCGCCGTCGGAGTCGCCGAAAAACTGCGAGAGAAATGCCTTGCGCTCGGTCAGCGGCAAATCGCGCAGGTTATGCCCGTTGAGATGGAGCAGGTCGAAGGCGAAGTAGGTCAGCGGCTTGTTTGCTCCCTCCTGAAAGGCCGCCTGCAGATCGGCGAAACTCGTGGTTCCGTTAGCGGAGAGGACGACGACTTCGCCGTCGATGATTGCGGAGTCGACGGGCAGATCGCCAATCTCGGCGGCGATGGACTTCATGCGGTGCGTCCAGTCGAGGCCGGTACGGGTGAGCAGCTGAACGCGATCTCCGTCCTTCCGCGCTTGAATCCGGTAGCCGTCAAGCTTGAGCTCATGCACCCATCCGGAGCTGCGCGGTGCTTCCGTCGTCTGCGCGGCCAGCTGCGGCGTGATGAAGGCGGGAAGATTTTCTTTGGGAACGCGGTTGAGGGCGGAGCCGAAGGAAATTTTCTTCGTGGGAGCTTTTGCGCGGGCGGCTTTTGCGGGTGCAGCTCTTGCCGATGCAACAGCTTTGTCGTTGCGAAACCAGGCCTTGCCGGTCGCCGTGTCCTTCGAGTTCCAGACATGAGTTTCGGCGCGGGCGATCTCGTCGATGCTGCGTCCAGTGACTGCGCTGTTAGCCGCCTCGTCAGTGATCGCGGGATCGGATTCGGAGCGCTCGTACTCGTCGTGCTCCTTGATCAGGAGCCAGTTGTTCTTCTTGTCGCCGGGCCGGGGCTTCATGCGGACAAGCGTCCATTTGCCGTGAAGTTTTTTGCCATGCAGGATGAACTTCAGCGAGCCGTCGCGGAGGCCGGCGTCCACGTCGGTGTAGCCGGGTTGCGGCTCCCAGGTGCCCTGGTCCCAGACCATAACGGTGCCGCCTCCATACTGGCCCTTGGGGATGATGCCTTCGAAGCCGCCGTATTCCATGGGGTGGTCTTCGACTTCCACTGCGAGGCGCTTGTCTCCTACGTAATAGCTGGGGCCCTTAGTGACGGCCCAGCTCTTCAGCACGCCGTTCCAGCCGAGCCGAAAGTCGTAATGGAGACGCGTGGCGGCGTGCTTCTGAATAACGAAGGGCTGCTGCCCGGCGGGGACTTCTTTAGGCGATTTGCTGCGGGATTTTCCTGAGGGCTCGGCCGTTACGCCGAAATCGCGCATGGAGCGGTAGCGCGCAAGCTGGTGGTCTACAAGGTCGGCGGGAGCGTCAGCCGCGCTGGGAGCGTCATTGGCGGCGGGGGCGTTCGAGCCCGCTTTGCGACGGGGTGCCATCAATATGTGTTATGCAGATTTGCGGCGCTTCGTTGGCTTCGGCGGCTTGACGAGCGCGATTCCCTTCTCTTCAGGCGGCGCGGACTGTGACGGCTTCTTCACAGCAGGCTTCTGGCCGTCGCTGATGCTCTTGCGGAGAGCATCCATCAGGTTGACCACCTTGGGCGACTGTGCGGCAGGCTCTTCGCGCGGTATTGGCGCATGGCGAACCTTGGCTTCGACGAGCTCGCGCAGCGCGGTTTCGTACTGATCCTTGAATTTTTCAGGGTCGAATTTTGCTGCCTTGCGCTTGATGAGCATTTCGGCGAGCGAGAGCTGCTCCTCGTCGACCGCCACCTGCTTGATGTTGCCGAAGAAGTCGGCGGGCTTGCGTAACTCGTCGTCATAGCGAAGTAGATAGGCCATCATGCCGGGCAGCGTTTCATCCGGATAAGGCGCGACGGCGACGATGTGCTCCCGGCCGCTGAAGGAGATTTTGCCGAGCGCGACTTTTCCGGTCTGCTGCAGCGCCTTGCGAACCACGGCAAAAGCTTCAGCCTGTACGTCATCAGTCGGGGCAACGTAGTAGGGCTTCTCGAAGAACTCCGGTCCGATCTCTTTGGCGTCGACGAACTGTGATACTTCGATCGCCTTACGCGTGGGCAGGCGCAGGTTGTCGATTTCGTCCGGCTCGATGGTCACATACTGGCCCTTGGCGTACTCATAGCCCTTGACGATGTCGGAGTTTTCCACAGGGCCTTCTTCGGCGGAGACCTTCTGGTGGCGGATGCGCTCGCCGGTCCTGCGGCTGATCTGATGGAAGCGGATATCGCTCTTCGAGTCGGTCGCCGTGAAGAGGCTCACGCCGAACGACACGAGCGAAATCTGAAGTTGGCCGGACCAGTAGGGGCGCATCTGTTTGCAGTCCTCCGGAAACGAAGTTCAGGAAAGGCATTTCTGCCAAGGGCTCCATTCTCAGGGATTTGAGGATGGGATTGCAAGCATTACGTTTATGGTGTGGCCCGGGTTGGTAACGGGGCTGGCACCTCAGAGGCAGCCCGGTGCGCGGCGGGCTTTGTCGGGTCTTCGACTGCGACGTTGGAAAAGGCGGCGGTATCGGACTTGTCCGGCAGATCTGAGGTGAAGGCGATACCGACATAGAACGGCTCGTCGATGTGCAGGCTGAGCGGCGCCCCGAAGGGATGCATTGGCTCACCATCGATGCTCACGTAGAGCACGAAGACATCGCCGTGCTTCTGCAGGCTGACGCGCTTCGGCATGGCGATGGCCATGCTGCCGGGATCGCCGCCCGCAGGCGCTTTGCTCCAGACACGATACTGCATTTCCCTGAGCGCGGCTCCCTTGCCCGGCCGCTGCCCCAGTTTGAACACGCCACTGCCGTAGACGGCAACGACAGCTTCCTTGGAGTCGTCGTCAAGGCTTTGCCGGATCACCAGCATGGCCTTGCGTTCGTTGTTGCCTGTTGGATCAGGGAAGGCGATATCCGCTGTCAGCGAGACATCGCCCGACATCTTCTTCCAGAGGTAGTGGAAGTCGTCGCGCGTGTAGGCTGCGTTGGAGCCCGCGGAGTTAATACTGTACTCCTGCGCGGCGGAGTCATACGTGGCGCTCCCGGGCACGGGCGCGCCTCCGATGTCGGACTGGCCGTCGAAAATGCCGACGGGCGTGCCATAGGTCTTGCCTGACTCGCCGTAGCCCGGAGCGTGCAGCACGGAGACCGGGTCAGCCGCAGCTTGCGCGAGCACAAAATATTGGGGGCTGAAGAGAGTTATGACCAGTAACGGGGAGAGCAGCGTCAGTTGGCGGATGACCTTCATCACGGGGCAGGAACCTTGAACATGCTCATACTACGGCCGCAAGCGACTGAGCGCGCTACCACTATTGGGCAGGCATCATTGCGAAAAACGGGTCAGACAACGACCGGCGCACCATGACAGGCTGCATTGAATAGGATGCCGAAAAATACTTAAGTATTCGCTTGACAATCAAGATAAGCGAGCCCATAGTTAAGCACATACTTAACTGACAGCACGACGACGCTGCCGGTTTCTGAAGAGGAGAAGCGAGATGAGGAAATTGATCGTATTCAACCATGTGTCGGTGGATGGCTACTTCGTCGACGCGAACGGCAGCATGTACTGGGCCAGGACGCGCAAAGACGACGAGGAATGGAATGCGTTTGTGCAGGAGAACGCGAGCGGGGAGGGTCCTCTGCTCTTCGGCAGGAAGACCTATGAGCTGATGATTCAGTATTGGCCGACGCCGATGGCGAAGCAGCACGATGCAGCGGTCGCGGACCGAATGAACGCGCTGCCGAAGGTGGTATTTTCAAGGACGCTGGAAGATGTTTCGTGGAGCAATACGAAGCTGGTGAAGGGCGATCTGGTGGAAGAAGTCAGGCACATGAAGCAGGAGCCCGGCGACGGGATCACGATTCTGGGCAGCGGCACGCTGGTTGCTCAATTGGCAAATGAAGGCTTGATCGACGAGTACCATGCGGTCGTGAATCCCGTGGTGCTGGGCAAGGGCAGAACCATGTTCGAAGGCATCCGGGAGACGCTGCCTCTGAAGGTGACAAAGAGCCGGAGCTTCGGCAACGGCTGCGTCTACCTGGTCTACGAACCGGCGGCATAAGGGCCGCCTGAAGAGGAGAACCAATCTGAAGACGAGAAGCAATCTGAAAAGGAGAATCAATCTATGACCGGCCGATCCGTAACTCATGCCACCTTCGCCATTGAGCGCAGTTATCCGGCCACGCCGCAGCGTGTCTTTGCCGCCCTCTCTGATCCCGTAAAGAAACGACGATGGTTCAGAGAGGATGACGGCTCGGAGGCATTTGAATTCGAGATGGACTTTCGCGTCGGCGGCCGCGAGCGCTCAACCTTCCGCATCCAGGGAGGTCCAGTCGACGGAGTGCTGTGCACGAACGAAACTACTTACCAGGACATCGTTCCCGACAGCCGGATCGTGCTTGCCTACACCATGGCTCTCGGCGAAAGACGTTTTTCGGCGTCGCTGGCCACCTTCGAACTGCTCCCGGAGCAAGCGGGCACGAAGCTGATCTTCACCGAGCAGGGGGCATTTTTCGAGGGATCAGATAGTCCTGAGATGCGCAAGGACGGCTGGCAAGGTCTCCTTGATCGGCTGGCGAATGAACTCGCAGGTTAGCCGCCGTGTAAACCCGAAAGGCACTCCCCATGATTAGCGAGAGAGCCGGCATCGACCGCGTTTTTCATGCTCTCGGCGATCCCACGCGAAGAGCGATTCTCGAAAAGGTCAGCGAGGGACCCGTTTCGGTCTCCAGCCTGGCAAAACCGCTGCGCATCACCCTGGCCGCTGTCGTTCAGCATGTACAGGTGCTGGAAAAGAGCGGCCTGGTGCACACCACCAAGCTGGGCCGGGTGCGCACCTGCCGCATGGAGGCCAGGGGGCTGACGATCATCGAGCAATGGATCAACGCGCGGCGATCGCTTTGGGAGAGACGGCTCGACCGGCTGGGAGATCTGCTGGCGGAAGAGGAAAACTGAGGGCATCGACCGGCATATGCCGCTGCTCCTCGTCACAATTCTTTCTTGTGCGATGACGTCGGCTGGGGTTGCGGTGTCCAAGGAACTGTCGGGCGTGGGTGCTCAGCACGGCACTCTCCGCCACTGAACGGAGCCGGCACTGAACGGAGCCAGCATTGAACGGAGTCACGATGAGCGCGAACCGGATACGGAGATTGATCCGAAGGTGTGATTTTTCAAGAGCAACACGCGTGGGCCAGACACTTTCTCTCTCGCTGTGCCTCTCCCTGTTATCCATCGCGTATGCGGTGCAGACTTCTCCGCCGGGTCCGGCGCGCCATCAATTCGACCAATGGCTGGCGGCATTTGATGGCAGCGATCGCGAAGCGTACCGCGCTTTTCTTGAGAAGAACTTTCCGTCGGGGTCGGGGCGCGCCGATCGGGATTGGCAGGTACGGAACAATACCGGCGGTTTCGATCTGAAGAAAGTGGTCGAGGAGACGCCAACGACGATCACGGTGATGCTGCAGGAGCGGGACTCGGACATGTTCGCCCGCCTGAGTATCGAGGTGAATGCGGCTGAGCCTTATCAGATCGTAACGATGGAAATGCGGCCGGTCGGGCATCCAGCGGAGTTTCCTGTAGCGCACTTGAGCGAGACCGGGCTGATCGCCTCGCTACCGAAGCAACTGGACGAGAAGGCTGCCGCGGGCAACTTCGCCGGGGCGGTGCTCGTGGCGAAGGACGGCAAGCCGGTCTTCGAGCAGGCCTATGGGCTGGCGGATCGCGAGAACAAAATTCCGAACACACTCAAGACGCGCTTTCGCAACGGGTCGATGAACAAGATGTTCACCGCCGTGGCTACGCTGCAGCTGGTGCAGGCGGGAAAGCTGAAGCTGGACGATCCGGTGGGGAAATATCTGACCGACTATCCAAACAAAGAGATCGCGACGAAGGTGACGATCAGCGAGCTGCTTTCGCACACCGGCGGGACGGGTGATTTCTTCGGTCCGGAGTTTGACGAACATCGGCTGGAGCTGCGCACCCACGCGGATTATGTGAAGCTCTTCGGGAATCGCCCGCCAAAGTTTGAGCCGGGTAGCCGCTTCGAATACAGCAATTATGGCTTTCTCATACTCGGCAACATCATCGAGAAGGTCACCGGCCAGAGCTACTACGACTACGTGCGCGAACACGTCTATGAACCGGCAGGTATGACTTCGACGGGATCACAGCCTGAATACGAGAAGGTCGCGGACAGGAGCGTGGGATACACAAAGATGGGGACGGGCGACTGGCATCCGAATACGGATACGCTGCCGTATCGCGGCACCTCAGCGGGCGGCGGATATACGACGGTCGGCGATCTGCTGGCCTTTGCGAATGCGCTCCAGGCGCACAAGCTGCTGGACGCGCACTACACCGAGCTGCTGACGACGGGCAAGGTGGACATACCCGGGCCCGTCGCCGGCGGCCGGTACGCGTACGGCATGGAAGTGATGACTGTCGATGGTACGCAATGCGTGGGACATGGTGGCGGCGCTCCGGGCATGAACGGAGAGCTTGAAATGTGCGGCAACTATACGGTGATTGCGTTGGCGAATCTCGATCCACCTGCGGCGATGCGAGTGGTGGAATGGGTGATGTTCCGGCTACCCTGAAGAGAAGCTGGCGCGGTGATGATTCAGTCGCGGCCAGGAGGATTTGAGAACGCAGAGAGAAAAAATCGTCAGAGACCGACGATCTGCGGCTCGGTCTGGGCTTCCGGCTGCTCGGCGTGGGCGGCGACGGAGCGGGCGTGCATGCGGATGGCCGCAAAGGCTGTCCGGCAGACGCCATAGGCCAGGAGAACTCCAAAAGCCAGCGCGGCGAGGCTGGCACAAGCTAACATAAGGAAATTGAGTGCGCTCTGCATTGGATTCTACTTCTGATCCTCTTCTGGCCTTAAAGAGTTGTACTGCTTCTATCGTTCGTGTCGTTACCTGTCGGGCGGCTTCTGCGGAAGACGCTCATGAATTGTACGATGCCATTGTTACAGAAAACTGCCAGCATCAAGCACCGTTTGACCCTTGTTTCTATTGACGAATAAGATACCAGTGAGGGGAATGGTGCGAGGGTAGCCTCCCTGGTCTATTACGCGATCGCAAGCGGAATACCACTGGTCGCGCATTCTTCACAGCAAATTCTAATGTCGATCACACACATCTCGGTGCGGGGTGCGCGGCAGCACAATCTGCGCGACATCAACGTGCAGATTCCGCGAAACACGCTCACCGTCGTCACCGGCCTTTCCGGTTCCGGTAAGTCGTCGCTGGCCTTCGACACGATCTATGCCGAAGGACAGCGGCGCTATGTGGAGACCTTATCGGCATACGCGCGGCAATTCTTAGATCAAATCGAGCGGCCCGATGTTGATTCCATCGAGGGGCTCAGTCCAGCCATCTCGATTGAGCAAAAAACAACCAGCCGCAGCCCGCGCTCAACCGTAGGCACGATCACCGAGATCTACGACTACCTGCGCCTGCTCTACGCCTCGGTTGGCGTGCCCCACTGTCCCAATTGCGGACGGCAGATTTCGCGCCAGTCCGCCGAGCAGATCGTCGAGCGCATCCTGGCGCTCGGGCAAGGCGAGCGCGTCACGATTTACGCGCCGGTCGTACGCGGACGCAAGGGCGAGTTCAAGGACCTCCTCGACAAACTCGACCAGCAGGGCTTTCGCGCGCGCGTTGACGGCGAGCTGCGAGACCTGGCCGAACCCCTCGAGCTGGAGAAGCGCAAGAACCACACCATCGAGGCGGTGGTCTATCGCGCGGTGCTCAAGCCGGGGATCGAAAAAGCACTCGAGTCGTCGGTGCAGAAGGCTCTGCAGATGGCGAATGGGCTGGTGCTCGTCGGTTCAGCTCATGACGAACAGCTTTACTCCTCGTCGATGTCCTGTCCTGATTGTGGACTCGATGTCCCGAAGCTGGAGCCGCGCAGCTTCTCCTTCAACAGCACCTATGGAGCCTGTCCCGAGTGCCACGGGCTAGGCAGCATCTACGACTTCGATCCGGCGAAGATCATCAACGACTGGTCGAAGCCGCTGCTCGATGGCGCACTGGGGCCCGGGTCGGCGTCGCAGTATCTGCTCAAGCTGATCAAGCTGGCGGCGGACCGCTACAAGATCGACCTGAGCAAGCCCTTCGAGAAGCTGCCGCAGAAACAGCAGGATTTGCTGCTGTACGGGCCTCCCAAAGGCGAAGCGCCGCGCACCGGCTTTCACGGAATCCTGGCCTATCTGCGCGATGCGCTGGAGGAGTCGCGCTCCGAGGCATACCGCGACTGGATGATGAACTACATGTCGGCATCGGTGTGTCCGGCATGCAAGGGCCGCAGGCTGCGGCCTGAGTCTCTGGCCGTGAAGGTGGGCGGGCTGTCGATCGCGGACTTCACGGGGCTTCCCCTCGGCCGCGCGCTGAATGCGGCGCAGGCCATCCAGTTTTCAGCCCGCGAAGCGCTGATTGCGGAGCGGCTGCGGCGCGAAGTAGTGGAGCGGCTGGAATTCCTGACCGCCGTCGGCCTCGGATACCTCTCGCTGAACCGCAACGCTGCCACGCTCTCGGGTGGCGAGGGCCAGCGAATCAGGCTGGCAACGCAGATCGGGTCGCGGCTGCGCGGAGTTCTCTACGTCCTCGACGAGCCGTCGATCGGGCTGCATCAGCGCGACAATCAGCGTCTCCTCACGGCGCTCGAGTCGCTGCGCAACCTGGGCAATACCGTTCTCGTCGTGGAGCATGACGAGGAGACGATTCGTCACGCCGACTATGTCCTCGACCTGGGCCCCGGCGCGGGCAAGCTCGGCGGCTATGTCGTCGCGGAGGGTACACCGCAGGACATCATGCGCGCTCCAGCGTCGCTCACCGGCCGGTATCTCTCGGGCGAACAGACGATTCTGCATCGGATGACCCCGCGGCCGCTGACCGGCAAGTGGATCACCGTCGAAGGCGCGAAGAGCCACAACCTGCGCGACCTGACGGCAAAATTTCCGCTGGGCGTGATGACGGTGGTGACCGGTGTTTCTGGCTCGGGCAAAAGCACGCTGGTGAACGACATCCTCTATCGCGCGCTGGCGAAAGAGCTGTACGGATCGCGCGAGGAGCCCGGTGAATACGCGAAGATTCAAGGCTTCGAAAATATCGACAAGGCCATCCGCATCGACCAGTCGCCGATCGGCAGAACGCCGCGCTCGAATCCGGCAACCTATACAGGAGTGTTCACAGCCATTCGTGATCTCTTTGCCATGCTGCCCGAGTCGCGCGAGCGCGGATACAAGGCGGGCCGTTTCTCCTTCAACGTGGCCGGCGGGCGCTGCGAGGCCTGCCAGGGCGACGGGCAGCGGCGCATCGAGATGAATTTCCTGCCCGACGTCTACGTGCAGTGCGAAGTATGTAACGGCCGCCGTTACAATCAGGAAACCCTGGCCGTAAAGTTCAATGGTCACTCGATTGCCGATGTGCTCGATCTCGCCATCGAAGACGCGCTGCCCGTGCTCGCCGACATTCCTCTCGTGCGGCAGCGGCTGGAGACTCTGGTCGACGTGGGCCTTGGCTATATTCATCTGGGACAGGCCGCGACTACGCTTTCCGGCGGCGAGGCGCAGCGGATGAAGCTGGCGCGCGAGCTGAGCAAGCGGCAGACAGGCAGGACGCTGTATCTGCTGGACGAGCCAACGACGGGTTTGCACTTTGACGACGTGCGCAAGCTGCTCGAAGTGCTGCACAGGCTCACCGACCTGGGCAACACCGTGATCATCATCGAGCACAATCTCGACGTGGTGCGAAATGCCGACTGGATCATCGATCTCGGTCCCGAAGGCGGCGAGGATGGCGGACAGATTGTGGCTCAGGGAACTCCGGAGCAGGTTGCCGGCGTGAAGGGTTCGCACACGGGAGAATTCCTGAAGCGGTTTTATGAGTCCCCGCAGGGGCAGGCGAGCATCGCACCGGTGGAGACCTTCGCTTTGACCGGGAATGGAGCCGGGACAAAGCGGGGCGCGGGGCGGCGCAAAGCCAGGAAGGATTGGGTGCAATGAGGCCGGAACCGCCCGAGCACGACGAATTTGCATGGCTGGAAGAGCAAGCGGCAGAGCGGGCGCGGCTGAACGAGCTTTTACCGCCTGATGGCATGAGCAACGGCGGCTTCCCTGAGCCGCCGCCTGTCCCTCCTGACGATTGGGGGAGGCAGCCGGATATCTTCGGGGTCTATCCGCCGTCGCTGCCGCCACTGCCCCGGCTGATTCCAAACATCGGACACGTGCTCCTGTTCTTCGTGCTGGCCATTGTGCTGCTCGCGATAGGGCAGGTAATGGGCGTCTACGCAATCGAGCACCTGCGCGTCTTCGGCCACAAGACATTCAATGCTCTGGCTCATCTCGCCGAAGACGACGCGCGAATAAGCATTCCCATTCAGGCGCTGTCCTATGGACTGATCGCGGTCGTCGTCATCCCCGTGTTTTCGCTGTTATGGAATGAGCCCTTCGGCAATGGTGTGCACTGGAGCGCCGTGACGGCGAAGCGTCGATTTGTGGCACTCGCTCTGCTGGGACTGGCGGCGGGAATCGGCATCAATCTCTTCGGCTCATTTCTACCTATGCCCAAGGATCCGCCGATCATGCAGGCCATGCTCAAGTCACCCCTGGGCGCGTGGATGCTTTTGATCTTCGGCATAACCGCCGCTCCCCTGATCGAAGAACTGGCCTTCCGGGGATTTCTGCTGCCTGGGCTGATCAACTGCTTCCGCTGGCTGGCGCGTCGAGGCGCAATTTCCGAACAGGCGGTTCGCTGGGTGGGGATTCCGGTCTCAATCCTGCTGACCAGCTTTGGATTCGCGCTCATGCACTCGGCCCAGGTGTCGCATGCGTGGGGCCCGCTGGTGCTCATCGGGACCGTCAGCATCGTCCTGTGCATTGTCCGGCTGACGATGAACTCGGTCGCAGCCGGCGTGATCGTGCACGCGGCCTACAACTTCACGCTCTTTGCGGCGGTGCTCGCAGAGACGGGCGGCTTCCGGCATCTCGAAAAGCTGACGGTCTGACGCACTCCTGTAGCCGACCACTCGCCCTGGTGGAAATTTCCGAATTAAGGTCCCCGACTGCAAATCCAAGCCTGATCTTTCAACGTACATCACACGGAGGGCGGACTCATTTCGTCCGGCATGCTCCATTATCCGCCGAGTCCGAGCAGCCAGTTCCACGAGACTCCGCTGCCCGCCCCAGGCACTGGTGAACCTAACCCATTTACTCTCGTCCGCTGCCTTCTCCCCTGCAATCCGGAGGGCGGAGACATCGGCGATGGAGGTTGCATGGAAGACCAGTCGCAAGAGAATCCGACAAGCACGATTGGCAACAAAGTCGGCCGTCGCTCCTTTGTAAAGGGCGCCGGCCTTACAGGAATGGGTCTCGCTGGCGTGGCTTTCGCAGGCGCAAAGCTTGGCATTCTGGACAAAATGCCTGGCGCAAAAGCGTTTGGAATGAACATCTCCCCAGTTGAAGCCGCAACCGACATCAACGTCGAAGTGGTGAACTTCGCTCTCAATCTCGAATATCTGGAAGCCGAATTCTATACAGTCGCTACCACGGGCAAGACCATCGAAGAGATCGGCATTGGCATTACCGGCGTTGGCACAAAGGGACCTACGACCGGAGGCAAGAGGGTGCACTTCGAGCGTGAAAGCGACGATTGGGAATGGGGCGGGGATGAAGTTTCCGGCCGGCTACATCAAGTCGCAGAAGAGATCGCCTACGATGAGCAGCAGCATGTCATTCTGCTGCGCTCGCTTCTGGGTGATCAGGCGATTGCGAAACCGGCGATCAATCTCGATGCTCTGGGCATCGGTTTTGATAACTTTAAACAGTTTCTCCAGCTGGCGCGCGCTTTCGAAGATACTGGCGTTTCAGCCTACGGCGGCGCTGCTCCTTTGCTAACGAACACGACGGTCCTCGCATATGCGGTGCGGATCGCTCTGACAGAAGCGCTTCACTCGTCGAATCTCCGATTGCTGATTGCAGAGAACCACGTCAAGACGTCTGCGCTGGACAGTCAGGATATTCTTCCTCCGCCATCCGGCAAGCAGTATTTTGAAGTGAACAGCCAGGCGCTGGCCATAGTCCGCACAACCAGCGAGGTACTCGCGATTGTCTTTGGAAACAGCACTCCCGGCACGGACAAGGGAGGCTTCTTCCCGGACGGCGTCAACGGCTCAATCACGACGGTCTAACCAACTTCCTGAAGAGGCGAGGCTCCTTCGCCTCGTCTCCGGGGACTTTCTGGAAGGTAACCCGAGGCTCACTCCGCGCGAAGTGCTTCGGTCGGACTGACTGAGGCCGCTCTTCTTGCGGGCAGGCTGACCGCCAGCGCGGCGATTGCAAGCAGGATAACGGCCGTAAGACAAGCGGAGAGCGGATCCACTGCGCTGGTCTTAAAGAGCAAAGCACTGAGCAGATGGGCGGCGGCAAAAGCTATGGCTAGGCCGGCTCCGATTCCAGCCACGGCGTACCCTGCGGTCTGACTCAGGACCATGCGGAGAATGTCTTCCCGTTTGGCTCCCACCGCCATGCGAACGCCGATCTCCCGCGTGCGCTGCGCGATGGAGTACGCAAGCACACCATAGATTCCAACGGCTGCGAGCGCGAGCGCCACGAGCGAAAATATCCCGAGCAGCGTGGCAGTCATCTTCTGACGCGCGAGCGAATCTGAGAGAACTTCTTCGACGGTCTGGACGTGGTAAATGGGCAGGCTGGGATCCAACTCGTGAACCGCCTTCCGAACCAGCGGCGCTGCGTCACTCGGATCGAGCACTGTGCGCACGAGAAGCACTTCGTGCAATCCAAAGCCGGGCAGATAAATCTCCGGCTGGGGTTCGGTTTGAACTCCCAGATCGTGCGCATTCGACACCACGCCGACGACCGGTATCCTTGACGGCTGCGGGCTTAGCACGCCGAGGAGGATATTGGCGCCCACCGGGCTTCTGCCGGCGAGATAACGCTGGGCAAATGCCTGATTGACGATGAAGAACCCGGTTGGGTTGTCGATGTCCTTCGGCTCGAACAAGCGGCCCTGCTGCAGGCCAAGCCCCATGGTGTGGAAGAAAGCCGGACTGACATACCGGATCTGCGCCGCTGGAAATGCACCGGGAGCGAGCGGCGGGGCTCCTTCGATGAGGAACCGCGTCATCACCTTCGAGGGAGTAAGAGGGACCTGGGTGGTGGTGCCGGCGGAGATGACACCTGGAGAATGCGCGATCCGGTCGAGCAGCTGTTCGAAAAAGCGATTCGTCTCAGGGCCATTGTCGCTGTAATGCGGCGTGGGCAGTGTGATCTCAAGACTGAGGAGATGATCGGTCCGAAAACCCGGATCGACCGCGAGAAGCTTCTGAAAACTCCTGATAACCAGGGTGCTGAGAAAGAGCACGACCACGGCGATGGCGATCTCTCCGGCAATCAGCAGACCTCTGCTCCGGCCATGCCTGCCTGTGCTTCCGCGATCTCCGGGGCGAAGAGAGTCGGCCAGGCTGGTTGAAGTCTTCAATACTGGGAGCAGTCCGAACAGGATGGCAGTGAGTGTGCAGGTACCCAGCGTGAACAGCAACACGGGAATGCTGAGCTGGATGGACTGGACCATGGAAAGATCGACACCTCTTGTGTGGCCAAGAGCCAGCCGCAGCAGAGGCAGCGCGAGCGCGGCAAGAAGTGTTCCGAGCGCGCCGCCCAGCAGACAGAGGATCAGAGTCTGGGCGAGGAACTGTGAAAAGAGCCGAATACGGTCCGCGCCCAGCGCCTGACGAACGGCAACCTCTCGCCTGTTCGCTGTCGCACGCACCATGAGAAGGCTGGCGACATTGGCGCAGGCAATCAGCAACACCAGCACCACCGATCCCATAAGGCTGAGAATCGCGGGCCGCAATGCGCCAACCAGTTGCTCCCGCAGCGGCGCAAGCAGCACGCCCACATTGCGGTTCGTCGCGGGATAGGCCGAGGCAAGCCGCGCGGCGATCGCCTGCATGTCGGCTTTGGCGTCGGCGAACTCGACGCCGGGACGCAGGCGGCCAATCACATTCACCGAGTGCCACACGCGGGACGTCTGCGTGGGCTGGTCGAGCAGAGAAAGTGGCAGCCAGACTTCACCTTGAGCGGGAAAGGCCGCGCCGGGCTGCAAGACCCCGATGATGGTATAGCTGGCCCCGTTGATGTCGACGCTGCGTCCGACAACCCCGGGGTCCCGGCCGAAGTATTGCTGCCACGCTGCTGCGCTCAGCACCGCAACGTGGTTCGCTCCGGGGGCGTCGTCCTGGTCGGTGAAGGTGCGGCCGATCTGAGGCGTGGCGCCGAGCAGCGAGAAGAAGTTGCCGGACGCCAGAACCCTATGTATCTGCGCGGGAAGGCCGCCCGTCGCGAGGGAGACGGTATCCGGGTTCAAAGTCGAATAGGCGGCGAGCTGCTCAAAGCTCTTTTGCTGGGTGCGCCAATCCTGATAGTCGGGATAGGTGGCCTCGAGGCCTCCGGGTACCTGCGGGTGAGTCTCAAAGATACTCACGATGCGCGCTGCGTCATGGAATGGAAGCGATTGAAGCAGAAGCCGGTAGACGACGCTGAAAATCGCCGTGTTCGCTCCAATGCCCAGAGCCAGCGTAAAGACCGCGGTGAGCGTAAAGCCCGGAGACTTGCGTAACTGGCGCACAGCGTAGCGGATATCCCGCACCAAAGTCTGCATCGCGTCACCTCGCTGGAGTGAGACGGTCGTTCAGCCAATATTGTCACCGATCGAGACATGAAACCGCCTGAGCGGTCTTAATTATGTGTCGGAGCGCCGGATTTCTTTGGCGGGTGAACATCTACAATTTCCTTGATGGCCACCGATCACCGAACTTCCCTTCTCCACCTGCTTTCGCGCATCAGCTTTAAGCTCGGTGATTTCACCCTGTCCTCCGGAGCGAAGAGCGACTACTACATCGACTGCCGAACAACCACGCTGCACGCCGAGGGTGGACGGCTGACGGGACTGGCGATTCTCGATCTGCTGCACAAGCATAAGCTGAAGCCCGCGGCGGTGGGCGGACTCACGATGGGAGCCGACCCGATCGTGTCGAATGTGGCGTCAGCCAGCGCGTGGCATGCGAAGCGGCATCCGGAAGCGGCACTGATTCACGGCTTCCTCGTGCGCAAGGCAGAGAAAACCCACGGCACAGGCCGCCGGATCGAGGGATTTCTGGAGAAGGGCGCGCCGGTGATCATCGTCGATGACGTCTGCACGACGGGTGCATCCACGATCACCGCGATTGAAGCGGCGAAAGAATCCGGAATGAAGGTAATCGCGGCGATCTGCCTCGTGGAGCGTGAAGAAGCCAGGGGACGGCCCGCGGTGGAGGCGGCCTGCGCAGGCGCTCCATTCCTGCGGCTCTATACTGCGCACGATGTCCGCGAGGCGCACGTGGCGCAGATGGCCATGTGAGAGAAGCCGGCTAAGCCTGGATCGGCCTAAATAACAAGGGCGGAGATTGATCTCCGCCCTGTCTTGCTTTCAGTGCCAATACCCTGTTATCGCGGCATCGAGAGCTTGCTGGTTGTCGGCGCGGCAGGCGCTTGTCCGGTCATATTCGAGAGCAACTGGATTTGGACACGGCGATTCTGTGCGCGTCCCGCAGCCGTCGAGTTCGACGCCACAGCCTCATCCTTGCCGATCCCGATCAGGTAAAACTTGTGCGCCGGAACATTATGCGCGGACGCGAGGTACTGCACCACGCTACGGGCACGACGCTGGCTGAGATCATAGTTGTAAGCGGCTGAGCCCACCGAGTCGGTTCCACCGGTGACCTGCAGGATGTAGCTCTTTGTGCCGGAAAGCTGGGCAGCGAAGCCGTCGAGCGCGGCGCGGTCAGCTTTGGAGAGGTCGGCTTTGTCGAAGCCGAAGTTCACAGAGACTTCGGCGACCTGCTTGTAGTTATCCAGGTTGGCGACAACGCTGCCCAGCGAATCTGCCTGGTGGACGGCGTCTGTCGCAGATGCCTCCGCCTGGGTGGCGGCCTGGTTCGCTGTCTGCGCTTGCTGGCTGGCAGTGTTCGCGGAAGTCTGCGCCTGCTGTATGCCCGCCTGGGCTCGCTGATCGACATCATGGATGTTGCGGTTATTCCTCGCCGTGGCGTCGTCTAGCTCGTTTGTATGCTGGATTACTGGCTCCGTCTGGCTGCGGACGTAATTCTTGGTGGTGCAGCCGGTTACCAGTACCAATGGCAGCGCCAAAGCGGAGACTGCGAACAGGGGTACCTGAGATTTCAAAAATTTCGTGTGAGTCATCGTTGTCAACTCCCAGTTGGACTTGATGTGTGGGCGGCCTGAACGAGCACAGGACCGGACTTCCCAACAGCTTCTAAGTGCAAGAGTGGGGCCAAAGGCAAGATTACTTTCGTAAGAGACGTAAATTGATAGCTTTGCAAAGGATTTCTCATCCCGATCCACAGGTGTGATAAAGACACCGATCGAGTAGCTTTTACGCGGTTGACAGGAAAATGGGGAGGCAGGGCGGCACCGCCGGGAGCGAGTCGCTAGACTAAGAAGGGCTGGGATGGATTTACACGAGAAGATTCGGAGTTTGCCGACACGGCCGGGCGTCTATCTGTACAAGAACGCCGACGGCGAGGTCATCTACGTCGGGAAGGCGAAGAATCTGCGGTCGCGGGTCCGGTCGTATCTGCTGGAAGCTTCGCAGGCAAATGCCAAGACCGGCTCGCTGATGCGCGACGCCGTGGATGTGGACTATATCCTGGTCGACAACGAGCACGAGGCCCTGGCGCTCGAAAACAACCTGATCAAGCAGCGCAAGCCGCGCTTCAACATCCTGCTGCGCGACGACAAGACCTATCCCTATGTAAAGCTCACGCTTGGGGATCGCTATCCCAAGGTCTTCGTGACGCGTCGGTTGCGCAAGGACGGCGGCGCGTATTACGGGCCCTATTTCCCGGGCAACCTTGCCTACCGCATCGCGGAACTGATCCACCGCAGCTTCCTGCTCCCGAGCTGCAAAGTTGACCTGTCGCGCTATCACCCGCGGCCGTGCCTGCAGTACTACATCAAGCGCTGCCTGGGGCCGTGCGTTGACGGGCTGACCACTCCCGAGGCCTACCGCGAAGCGGTGCGGGATGCGCAGATGTTTCTCGAAGGGCGAGGCGCGGACCTGGCCAGGTCGATCGAGGACCGAATGGAGGCCGCGGCGGCAGCCGAGCAGTTCGAGCTGGCGGCGAAGTATCGCGACCTGCTGGTAACCATCAGCCAGTTGCACGAGAAGCAGCGGATCGCCTCGGCGGACAGCGACGATGCGGACGTCTTCGGCTATCACTACGAGAACGGGATGCTGGCCGTGAACCTCTTTCACATGCGCGGCGGGAAGATCGTCGACCGGCGCGAGCTCTTCTGGGAAGACGTAGATGCACTGGTGCTGGAGGAGGGCCTGGACGACGAGAATGCTCCGCAAGTGGGGTCGGAGTCGGAACGGCGGCAGTTCGAGGCAGGAGCGTTCTTCTCGGCACTGCTCAAGCAGCTCTATATCGATCAGCAATACGTGCCGCGGGCGATGTACCTGCCCGTCGACTTTGCAGATCGCGCCGTGCTGGCCGCGCTCCTGGCCGAGCGCAGCGGCCATCGCGTGGAGATCGCTGTTCCGGTGCGTGGTGAGAAGCGGTCGCTCGTAGACCTGGCCGGGCAGAACGCCAAGCAGAGCTACGATCAGCGCTTCCGCGTGCTGCAGCCGTCGCAGAAGGCGATTCGCGAGGCCCTGCAGGATGTCCTGATGCTCCCCGAGTTGCCGCGCAGAATCGAGTGCTTCGATATTTCGCACACTCAGGGCGCGGAAACAGTAGCCTCGATGGTGGTGTGGGAAGACGGCGCAATGAAGAAGTCGGACTACCGCAAATTCCAGATCAAAACAGTGGACGGCGTGGACGACTTTGCTTCGATGCGCGAGGTGATCGGGCGTCGTTATCGCCGCGTCGTCGAAGAAAAGCGGCCCATGCCGAGTCTCATTCTCGTAGACGGCGGACTGGGGCAACTGCACGCGGCCGCCGAGGCCCTGGAGGAACTGGGGCTCACGACGCAGCCGCTGGCGTCCATCGCCAAGCGCGAGGAGATCATCTATCTCTACGGCCAGGAGAATGAGCCGGTCGTGCTGGAGCGGCGCTCTCCGGTCCTCCATCTGATCCAGCATGTGCGCGATGAGTCGCACCGCTTCGCCATTGCCTACCATCGCAAGCGGCGCGAGATGCGCGATCGCGATTCAGAGCTGCTCGCGATTCCCGGCGTCGGCGCGCGGACGCGCACACGGCTCCTGGAGCACTTCGGCAGCCTGCGCAGCGTGCAGCAGGCTGGCCTCGAGGCGCTCACGGCGGTGGTTCCCCGCAAGACGGCCGAGATGATTTACGGTCATTTCCACTCGGAAGAAGCCGAGAATCCGCTGCATGTGTTGAACAATGAGGCGTAGGCGTCGGGCGCAGTTGGGCTTTCGGAGTGGAACTTATTTGGAATAAGTACGTATCTCCCAACGACGCTGATCACTATCTATGAGCTCAACTACGATCCCTGCAATACCCACGTCTGCCAGGCGAGCTGATCTGCGCCCGATCCTTTGGATCGCGCTCATCTTTGCCGCGATCAAAGTCGCGCTGCACATCGTCACGAACATCATCGCGCAGCGCGCAGGCTACGGCATCTTTCGCGACGAGATGTATTACCTGATCTGCGGACAGCGGCTGGCCTTCGGGTATGTCGATCAGCCTCCCATGGTAGCGCTGGTAGCCCGCCTGACGGAGACGCTCTTTGGGCATGACCACATGTGGTCGCTGCGGCTCTTTCCGGCATTGGCCGGCGCAGCCAAGGTATTTCTGACAGGAATGCTGGTCTGGGCACTCGGCGGTGGACGGCGCGCGGCGGCGTTGGCCATGCTTGGCGTGCTGGTCGTGGGCGAGTATCTGGGCATGGACAGCTTTCTGTCGATGAACTGCTTCGATCCCGTCTTCTGGATGACCTGCGCACTGGCGCTGATCATGATCGTGCAGGCAGAGCGGCCAGAGACTGTGCGCAACTGGTGGATTGTGCTCGGCGTGAGCGCCGGGCTGGGGCTGGAGAATAAGGTCTCGGAAGTTTTCTTCCTGGTCTGCGTGCTGGCCGCGCTACTGCTTACGCCGCAGAGACGGATTCTCAAAAGCAAGTGGTTTGGCGTAGCCGTGCTGCTAATGGTCGTGCTGGCATTGCCGAACCTGCTGTGGCAGATTCACTACCACTTCCCTACCCTCGAGTGGCTGCGCGATGTGCAGCACAGCGACAAGGATGTGAAGCTGGGGCCGCTGAAGTTCCTGCTCGCACAAGTGGTGATGCTGAACCCCGTCACGGTGCTGCTATGGTTGAGCGGTGTGGTGTGGCTGCTTGTGAGCAGAGCGGCACGGCCATTTCGCTTTTTCGGCATAACCTACCTGCTGTTTCTCCCGCTCATGATGGCCATGCACGCGAAGGATTATTACCTCGCGCCCATTTATCCCGTGTATTTTGCCGCCGGCGGAGTGGTGCGGTTTTCATGGGCACGAGATAGCGTATGGAAGAATGCGCTCATTGGAGCGTACGCGTTGATCCTCGCGATCAGTGGCTGTCTCTTCCTGCCGTATGCCATTCCCGTGCTGCCTCCGAAGGAATTTGTCGCTTTCGAAAAGAAGATCGGCTTCACGCCGCAGGACACGGAGAATCACGACGCGACCATCCTGCCCCAGTTTTATGCCGATCGCTTTGGATGGAGCGACCTTGTCTCACAGGTAAATCAGATCTATCACTCGCTGCCTCCCGATGAGCAGGCGGTTACGGGCATCTTTGCAGGCAATTATGGGCAGGCCAGCGCGATCAACCTCTTCGGCCCGAAGTATGGATTGCCGCAGGCCATCAGCGGCCACCAGAACTACTGGATCTGGGGTCCGCGCGGCTACACCGGGCAGGAGATGATCATCATCAGCGGAGCATCGCTCGACGAGATCACGCCCTATTACACATCCTGCAAGATCGTCGGCGTGCGCAACAATCCGCTGGCCATGCCTTGGGAGCACGGGAACATCTATCTTTGCTATGGCAGAAAGAGGACATATGCGGCAGACTGGAATGACCTCAAGCAATATCACTAGCCGTTTGGCCTGAGGGCTTCTCACGGGAGCCGTGCCGCATTGCAAACTGTCTCCGCCGAACCGCAGCAACAAAAGCATGAGCTGCCGCGAGTACTGCATACCTCGCACGCGACGGCGATCGTCGTCGGCACGCTGATCGGCAGCGGAATCTTCCTCGTCCCCCAGGAAATGATGAAAGCCACCGGCTCGTCGGAGCTCGTCTACCTGGCGTGGATCGTGGGCGGCTTGCTCTCGCTCTTCGGTGCGATGACTTACGCGGAACTGAGCACGATGCTGCCTTACACCGGCGGCGAATATGTCTATCTGCGCCGCGCCTACGGAGACCTGACCGCCTTTCTCTACATGTGGACATGGTTCGCTGTCGCGAAGCCCGCATCGATAGCGAGCGTGACAACCGGGCTGGCGCGCACGCTGGCGATTTTTGCCGCTTTTAAGTGGCTTGACCACACCTCCTTCCATCTCGGCCTCGTGGTCACCTGGGCGCAGATTTTCGCCATCGGCATGACCTGGCTGATGACCGGACTGAACTATCTCGGCATCAAGAAGGCGGGAGATTTTCAGCTTGTCTTCACCTGGCTCAAGGGTGTCCTTATCCTGGTGATCGCCGGCTTCTGCTTCGCGTCGAGCATCGGGCACTGGAGCAACTTCGGCACGGTCTTTACCGGCGCAACCGGAGGCTTCGGCGGCTTCATGATCGCGCTCATCGCCGCACTCTGGGCCTACGACGGATGGAACGACCTGACCATGGTTTCGGGCGAGGTGCAGCATCCCGAGCGCAGCCTGCCGATCGCGCTGATCGCCGGACTGGGCATTGTCGGCGTCCTCTACATGGCCACGAATGCCGCCATCCAGTACATCCTCCCGGCGGCAACGATCGCGGCCGAGCCCAGACCGGCGGTAGCGGCTCTGCAGGCCGTCACCGGCCCGTGGGGCGCGGCGCTGGTTTCAGCTGTCATGGCGCTAAGCATATTTGTAACTCTCAACGGCACAATTATGTCGGGCGCTCGCGTGCCCTTTGCGGCAGCGCAGGACGGGCTCTTCTTCCGGCGCATGGCGGATATCCATCCAAAGTTTCAGAGCCCGTCTACTTCTCTGGTAGTCCAGGCGCTGTTGACGACAGCGCTGCTGCTCGCCGTGGGACGCTTTCAGCAGCTCTTCGAGCTGGCGATCTTCGCCGAGTGGCTCTTCTACATGATCACGGCGACGACCATCTTCTACTACCGGCGTCGCCTGCCGAAAGCAACCACCTATCGCGTGTGGGGCTATCCGGTCGTGCCCGCGCTCTTTGTAGCCGCTGCTGGCATCCTTCTCTACTACTCCTACGCCGAGAACCTGAAGAATTCGCTCCTCGGAACGGCAGTGATTCTACTGGGCATTCCGCTGCATTTCTTGTGGCGGCCGCGTCAACGCGACCCTGCTTCGTAGACAAGCCGCGCCGCAACGAGATCTTCAGCGGCGATACCCAGCCCCTTGTATACGACGCGACGGCCTTGGGGAGGCATCGCGCTCTTCCCCGCGAGGATCTCTCCCAGCTCGGCATAGATGGGCGTGCCGGTATCGATAATGTCGCCGGACTCGCGCAGCGCAGACTCGCGCGATTCGACGATAATGCTGGCCTGCATCGCTTCGTCATCGAGCTCGCGCTTGTTGGCTCCCACAGCTGCGATGGCCGCGACAAAAGTATCCGGCGAAAGATGCTTGCCCCGGATCAACGGCTCGGAGACGTTCGCTACACCGACAACCATATCGGCCCCACTGATAGCTTCTTCGAGCGGCAACACGACCGCTCCAGTCTCGCTGGCAAAGGCTGCGGCATGTGCGGCAGTCCGGCTCCAGACGCGGACTCCCCTTACATCGCGGATAACTCGGAGCGCTTTCAGGTGCGCGCGCGCCTGCACTCCCGAGCCGAGGATGGCGACGGTCAGCGGCTTCTCCGCCGTGAAGAGTCGCGCAGCGATGGCGGTAACCGCCGCGGTGCGCATCTCGGTAATGAGCCGGCCATCGAGCGTGGCCAGCGGCTCTCCGGTTCTTGCGCTGAAAAGTTGGATGACGGCCTGATGCGTGGGCAGCGTGGTGTTGTCGTGGTAAAAGGTGACGAGCTTGACGCCCATGAGGTCGTCGTCTATCGCCGGCATCAGGCCGAAGACCCCGTTGTGTTCGGCCACCGGCAGAATGGTGCGAACCGGCTGTGTTATTTCGCCTGTCGAGAACCGGATCAGTGCCTGTTCGAGGGCGGGGATGAGTGCTTCGTAGGTGAGATGGCGGCGAACCTGCGCTTCATCGAGTATGAGCATGGGCCGGGATCAATGATAGCTTGCGCGCCGCTGATCCCTGCTCCCTACTCGTTCCTCAGGACTTCAATCGGATCGATGCGCGCAGCGCGTAGGGCGGGCAGAATCGCCGCCAGCGCTGCCGCTGCCATGAGCAGCGCGAGGCTGCCGCCAATCGCTACCGGATCGAGCGGCTGCGTCTGGTAGAGCAGGCTCCGCACCCATCGTGCCGCGACAAAAGCCAGCACCAGTCCGGCCGCGGCGCCTGTCAGGACCGGCCATGCTGCCTGCCTCAGCACCAGGCCAGTCAGGCGCGACTTGTTCGAACCCAACGCGATGCGGATGCCGAATTCCTGTTGCCGCAGCGAGACGGAATAAGCCAGCACTCCGTAGACGCCGAGCAGGGCGAGCAGCAATGCCGCTGCGCCGAAGCTCGACAGCAGCAGCGTCTGGAAGCGGTCGGCGGCCAGTGAATCGCTCACCAGATCGTCGAGCGGCTTTGCCGTCGGAATCGCGACTTGAGGATCGATGCCCCAGACGACGCGCCGTATCTCCGGAATCAGGGCCTTGCTCGAATATCGCCGATGCGCGTGAATGGCAAGGAAGCGGCCATGGGCGGACTCTCCGGGTTGGACCTCTGCGTAAAGCCTACGCAGGCCCATGGTTCACCGTTCCCTTATGTGTCTCGAAACAGAGAAATAATCGTGAATGAAGGGCGCCTGGGCTGAGCTGGAGCTCTGTCCATCCCCATTCCTGGCCCTCCGAATACGGACAAGACGGCACAATTCCTGATACCCATTTGGTGAAAAGCGCGTCCATCCTGTAAGCCGGATGTAGCATCTCAATAGCCGCAAGCTGGGGATTCTGGCCATGCAACGCGTATTTTCGAACAGGTCGGCAGTGCCGGTATCGTTAATGATGGCCTTGGCCTGCCTCGTCCTCACTCCTTGCCCTGCGCTCCTCGCAGCGGCAAGTCTACCGGTCGTTGCGGCTCCTTCCCCGGGCATGGCCGGGCTACAGAACAAGGATCCGCTCAGCGATGCTGAATCCGACCAGATCGCCGACGTGCGTGACCAGCCCGTGGCGCGCATCAAGCTCTACCAGAAGTTCATCGAGCAGCGCATCGCCGCCATCAAGGATATCGGCGCCAATCCCAAGGCCGAGGACCGTAAGGCTCAGCTGCGTGCCCGCTTCGAGGAATTCACCCGCCTCTCGGACGAACTGCAGGACAACCTCGACACCTTCGACGAAGCCCACGCCGACATTCGCAAGGCGCTCAAAGACCTCGTGCCGGCCACCGCAAAGTGGCCCGAGATCCTGAAGCAGGCCTCGCCCGATCCCGCCTACGACTTCTCCCGCAAGACCGCGCTCGACGCCGCCGAAAGCACCGCCGACCAGGTGAAAGAGCTGCTGGCGAGCCAGACAAAATACTTCGCCGAACACAAGGACGAAGCCAACAAGAACGGCACCGGGCCGGGTTAGTTCTTCCTTCCAGCAAGTATTTCTAAGAATTTTCTCATCCGTGCCGATAAAGAAGCTGTGGGACTAACTGCGGTCTGGCCGCGGGACTCTCCTTTCGACCGCAAGAGAGCAAATTTCGTCTTGCTCGACTCAACCGAATAGGCGGAGTTTGCATGGCTTTTGTGCGGTTTCGCATGTGCGGAGCCGCTTTTTTTTGAGGGCCTTCTCCTGTGCTACGCTCGGACCAGTGAACCCCGAGATTGTCCGCTGGTTTGAGGAGGAGTATCGCGCGCTGCGCCCGCGGGCTCCCATGCCGCCCTTTGAAGTCCGCTTCTATCACTTCACCAGTCTCAACACCACCATCCGCCTGCGCGAGGGCCGCATCAAGGTCAATCTATCCGACCTGCTCGAAGGCGCGCCCGAGTCCGTGCTGCGCGCCATTGCGCATATCCTCATCGCCAAACTCTATCGCAAGCCGGTCGACGCGGCGCAGTCGCATCGCTACCGGCGCTTCACTTCGAGCGAATCCGTGGTGCGGCAAAGCGAGCGCATTCGGCAGACGCGCGGGCGCAAGCGCATCTCAACGGCCAAGGGCGAAAACTACGACCTCGATGAGGTCTTCGAGGCGCTGAATCTCCGCTTCTTCCACGGCCTCATGGGTCGTCCCCAGCTCACCTGGAGCGAGCACACGGCGAAGCGGCTGCTGGGCCATTACGACGCCGCGCACAACACCATTATGGTGAGCCGCGTCTTCGACCGGAGGAACACGCCGCGTTATGCCATCGAGTACCTGATGTACCACGAGATGCTGCACCTCAAGCATCCGGTGAAGGCCAAGAACGGACGCCGCTGCGTGCACTCGCGCGAATTTCAGGCGGAGGAGCGGCTCTTTCCAGAGCTGGAGCACGCCAAGGCTTATCTGAAGACGCTTTAGTGCGAATCCACCGGAACCGGCGCTGCTGCCGGCGTAGTCCCGAGCGCCTGAAACGCCGACCGGCGTCGCGCCCACATCACCAGCGCAATTCCGGCGATGACCGATCCAACGCTCGCCACCTGTGCGTTGCTCATGCCCCAATAGAGCTTGGGATTGATGCGGATAAATTCCACCAGGAAGCGCGCGATGCCGCTGAGTACGAGATATTCACCCGTAAGCTGACCGATCGGCCTGGGGCGATCGGGCGAGCCGCGCCGCCAGAGTATCCAGGCGATCAGCAGCGCGACAATCAGCTCGTAGATCGGCGTGGGGTGCACGCGCACACCCGGCGGCGTGGGTACCAGGCCGTCCGGAAAGCCCACCCCCCAGGGCAGCTTTGTCGGGATGCCATAGTCGCCGTCGCCGGAGGTAAAGCAGCCCAGCCGGCCCACGCCATAGCCGACCGCGGCAGCGGCGGTTGCGAGATCGAGCATCGCCAGGCGTCCGATTCCATAGCTGCGTCCCTGCCATAAGAGCGCGAGAATGCCGGCGACTAGGCCGCCGAACCAGGCGAACCCGGCGCGGTCGAAGATCGCCGCGACGGGATGCTGCATCAGCATCTGCGGATCTTCGAGCACATGCCACAGCTTCGCGCCGATTACGCCGGCGACGGTAGAAACTGCAACGATGCCGATAGCGTCGGCGTCTATCTTCCAGCGCCGGAAATTCAGATGGAGCACCCATCCCGCGCAGACAGCGGCAAGCCACAGCATGATGCCAAAGGTGCCGACCGAAAAATGACCAATATGGATATACGGATACATGCGGAAGCTACTTCCTCAAGTATAGCTTCCACATCGCTTTTTGGAGATATCCTAGAACCTGTGAATCACGCGACCATCCACAAAGACTTTCCCGTACTTTTCAGCGAGGAGCAGATCGCCAGGCGCACCGCGGAGATCGGCCGCCAGATCGACGAGGACTATGCCGGCAAGAGTGTCGTGCTGGTGGGCGTGCTGAAGGGTGCCGCAATCTTTCTGGCTGACCTGTCGCGCTGTATCACCATCGATTGCACCTTCGACTTTGTGGCGGTGTCGAGCTACGGCAAGGGTCAGCGCACCAGCGGCGCCGTCAAGCTGATCAAGGACCTCGACCAGCCCATCGAAGACAAGAACATCATCATCGTCGAGGACATTCTCGACACCGGCCTGACTCTCTGCTTCCTCCGCAGCCTCTTCGAGCAGCACAAGCCGCGATCGCTGCGCATCGCCGCCCTGCTCGACAAGCCTTCGCGGCGGCTTGAGAAGATCGATGCCGATTACGTCGGCTTCAAGATCCCCAACCATTTTGTCGTCGGCTACGGAATGGACTATGCTGAGCGCTTCCGGAATGTGCCGGATATCCGGCTGATGCCCCCCGACTACCCCGAGCTGCACTAGCGCCGGAGTTGCCCCAGGCCTTCGGTGAAAGGAGTGTCCACTATGACCGCCACCGCTCTTCAGGAAATCGGCGAACACGAGAGTACTTTTGACACCGCCGCATTCGCAAAGCAGGCGCTTTCCGGCCGCCGGGCGCTCGCCGCGGTTATCGACCACACTCTGCTGAAGCCCGAGGCCACGCGTGAGCAGGTTCTCAAGTTGTGCGCCGAGGCCGCCGAGCATCGCTTCGCCTGCGCCATGGTCAATCCCGCGTGGGTGCCCACAGCCTACGCCGCCCTTGCCGGCACGGGCGTGCCCGTCGGGGTGGTGGTGGGCTTTCCGCTGGGCGCGAACCTTACCTCCACCAAGCGCGAGGAAGCTGCGGCGCTTCTGCGCCTGGGGGCGCGCGAGCTCGACATGGTGCTGAACATCGGCCTGCTCAAATCCGGAGAGAACGCATCGGTGCAGAACGACATTCGCGGCGTGGCCGAAGTCGTCCACGAGGCGGGCGCAATCCTTAAAGTAATTCTTGAAACTTCTCTGCTTAACCTCGCTGAAAAACTGCGCGCATCCGAGCTGGCATGCCAGGCCGGGGCGGACTTCCTCAAGACCAGCACCGGATTTGCGCCGGCCGGAGGCGCGACCGCGGCCGATGTAGCCCTCTTGCGCGGCGTGGCCGGCGGACGCTGCGGTGTCAAGGCCTCCGGAGGCATCCGCACGCTCGAAGACGCGCGCGCTATGATTGAGGCTGGTGCGAACCGGATCGGGGCCAGCGCCAGCGTAGCCATTGTGCAGGCTCTGGACGCGCCCTAGCCGGACGCTCCTAACCCATTCGACATATATCCGCATCCTTCGCCGGACGCGCTATCATGGCTCGTTGTCAGGCGATCGTCAGCGCACTGCTTCCCTGCCCGCACTGTGCCGGAATTGACAGAGAACACACGCGCGGCAGACTTATGGCCACAGGAGAGTTGTGAGCGAGGAAAAGGCGCCACATGGCGTGACCCACGAGGGATTTGAAGGCGACTATCGCCCCACCACCGCTCTGCCTGCGGAGACCCAGATCCGCGTCGAGCCCTTGTCGACGGAGTTTCTCATCCGGCTGGCGGACGCGCTCAATACCACGCTCGATCTGCAGACCCTGCTCAAGCGCACTGCCGACCTGGTGAGAGTGGTCATCGACTACCGCATCTTTGCCATCCTGCTCGTCAACGACCGCACCCGCGATCTGAGAATGCGCTTCCAGATCGGGCACACGCCCGAGGCCGAGCGCCTGCGTATCAAGATAGGCCAGGGCATTGTCGGGCAGGTGGCGCAGGAGCGGCACGCCATCCTTATTAATGACGTGAGCAAAGCTGAGAACTATATCAACGCCAACCCGGGCGTGCGCTCCGAGCTGGCGGTGCCGCTGATCGTCAAGAATCGCGTCATCGGCGTCATCGATATCCAGTCGGAACAGCCGAATTACTTCTCTCCCGAGCACATGCGTCTGCTGCAATTGACCGCGTCGCGCATCGGCGGCGCCATCGAGAATGCGCGGCTCTACACACGCGTCGCCCGCCAGGCGCAGACGCTCGAAGTGCTCAATGAAATCAGCCGCGAGCTCACCTCGATTCTCGATGTGGATGCGCTTCTCGAGCGCGTCGGCCAGCTGCTGCGAAGAATCATCGACTTTCAGATGTTCTCCGTGTGGCTGGTGAATGAAAACGAGCAGGTGCTGGAGAACCGTTACGCCGTCCGCTTCGGCCAGCGCTTCGAGCCCGCCGAGAAGATTCCGCTGAAGCGCGGACTCGTAGGCGTCGCGATATCCGAGCGAAGATTGGTCCATGTCGCCGACGTGCGCAAGGACCCGCGCTATGTCATGGTCAATCCCGAGGCGCGGTCGGAGATGGCCGTGCCCCTGATCTACAAAGGCAAGGTCATCGGCGTGCTCGATGTGGAACACACGCGCACCAACTACTTCAACGAAGACCACGAGCGCGCCATGAATACGCTCTCGGCGCAGATCGCCATCTCGATCGAGAACGCGCAGCTCTACCAGCGCGTCGCCCAGCAGGAACAGCGGCTGGAGCGCGACCTCGCCATGGCGCGCGAGGTGCAGTTGCGGCTCCTGCCTCCGGTGAAGCCGCAGCACAAGCGGGCCGAATTCTCGGCGCGGTTTATTCCCGCGCGCACCATCGGCGGCGATATCTACGACTTTGTACCGTACGACTCGAAGCGCAGTGCGATTGTGCTCGGCGATGTAAGCGGCAAGGCGACAGCCGCGGCGCTCTACGCGGCACTGGTGAGCGGGATCATGCGCTCGAAAGCCAGCCAGCAACCCTCGCCGGCGGCGCTGCTCGAGGCGCTGAATGACTCCCTGCAGGAGCGCAAGCTCGACGCGCAATATGTCGTCATGCTCTATTCCCTCTGGAACGACGAGAACCGCACCCTCCAGATCGCCAATGCCGGCGCCACCCAGCCGCTCTTCTGCCGCAGCGGCGAGGTGGATACAGTGCACGCCGAGGGATTTCCGCTGGGCATGTTTCCCAATGTCAAGTACGAGGAGTTCAGCCTGTCGACACAGCCCGGCGACTCGCTCATCTTCTTCAGCGATGGCATCACCGACGCGCAGAATATGGCCGGCGACATGTTCGGTGACGATCGGCTCAAGGCGATTGTGAAGAAGACTCATCAGAAGCCGGCCTCGAAGATCGCCGACGCGATTCTTTCCGAAGTCTCGAAGTTTCAGGGCGAGCGCGAGCGCTTCGACGACGAGACGGTCGTGGTGCTGAAGGTGCTTTAGGATAGAGACAACCTAAATCCTGGAGTCGAGTTTTGCCATCTCCCGAAGTCGCAACCGAACGCATTATTGAGCCTGCTCGCAATATTCTCGGCAGCCTGCGTCTGCCCGGCGACAAGAGCATCTCGCACCGCTACGCCCTGCTCGGCGGACTGGCCCACGGAAAGACCCACCTCACAAATTTCTCCTCGGGCGCGGACTGCGCCAGCAGCCTGGCCTGCGTCGCAGCGCTCGGAGCCAAGGTCGCGCGCGCTGCCGACGGTTCTATTGAGATCACCGGCACCGATGGGCATTTTCGCCACTGCGAAGGGCCGCTCGACTGCGGCAATTCCGGCTCGACCATGCGCATGCTCGCCGGCCTGCTGGCCCCGCAGCGCTTCGCCTACACGCTGACCGGCGACGAGTCGCTCAGCCGGCGTCCGATGGAGCGCGTGCGCAGGCCGCTCGCGCAGATGGGCGCCGACATTCACCTTACCGACGGCCATGCGCCGGTCATGATTCGCGGCAGCCGCCTTCACGCCATCGACTACACCACTCCGGTGCCCAGCGCTCAGGTGAAAAGCGCGGTACTCTTCGCCGGACTGCAGGCCTCGGGAACCACAACGCTGCGCGAAGCCGTGCGCACCCGCGATCACAGTGAACTGGCTCTGCGCGCCTTTGGCGCGAAGCTCGACCGCAACCTCGATTCGGTTTCAATCGCCGGAGGCCAGCAACTGACCGGCATCGAAGCCGCCGTCCCGGGTGACATGTCCTCGGCGGCGTTTTTTCTCTGTGCCGCCGCGTTGTTCCCCGACTCGAACCTCATCTTCGACGGGCTGGGATTAAACCCGACCCGTGCGACGCTGCTCGATGTTCTTACCGCGCTGGGCGCACACATCGGCGTGCTCAATCTCGAAGAGAAGCACGGCGAGCTGGTCGGCACCGTGCAGGTCAACGCTCCGCGAGACGGCATGACGGGAACAACAGTGTCGGGCGCGCTCGCCGCGCAACTCATCGACGAGCTTCCCGTGCTTGCGGCGATCGGGCCCTACACGCGGCAGGGCATCCGCATCCGCGACGCGAAGGAGCTGCGCGTGAAGGAGTCGGACCGCATCGCCCTCGTGGCCCGCAATCTGCGCGCGATGGGAGCCGAGGTCGAAGAGTTCGAGGACGGGCTCGACGTGCCCGGCGGCCAACATTTACACGCCGCCGAGATCGACTCCGGCGGCGATCACCGCATCGCCATGGCCTTCTCGGTAGCGGCGCTCCGCGCGCGCGGACACACAGTCATCCGCGGCGCCGAGTCGGCGGCGATTTCGTTCCCGGAGTTTTTCGATTTATTGGATCGGGTGGCGGAGCGGTGACGATCGAGAGGATGCAGCTCGAACGTCATCGAATTGGGAAGATCTGCCATACTGCCATATCATGATCGATAGCGTAGAGCGAATATCCTTCCTCGCTATCAAAACAAAGGACGTTGTTCGTTGCCGCCGGGTCAAAGGTGAAGTCGCCCATCTCTTCCCCTGTTTGAGCATTCAGAAGCAGGCAGCGGACCTGCACATCGGTACGGTGCCCCGGTCCCCTGTGAATCGAATGCAGAGTGATGGAAACCAGGCCATTCGAGTAAATAACCCGGACAGCGTATGCGCCCGGATCGGGCTTCTTGAACTTCAGCTCTCTCTCTTTTTCGCCGGATTGATTGAAGACCAGCACGTCATTTCGCTCAAGGAGATAAAAGCGGCCATCCGTGCCCGCAATCACGTCCTCTTCCAACGGTTGCCCAGCCAGAGACTTGAGATTTATCTGCTGCTCATTAGGGTTCAGGTCCTGACCCAGTTCCCTGATGAGCTTCCCGGAATCGGCAAAGATAGCGGCATAGCTCTTCCGCGGCGTGTCGAGGGAGTGGGACCTGTCCGCAATATTCGCGCTGCCATAACCACGGGCATAGACAACGCCCGAATCGGCGATGGCGAATCTCTCGATCGAAGTGCCCTCCGGTATATCGAGGGAGATAGTCCTTCCCGCCCGCCCATCGCTGGTGATTCGCATCAGCTTGTACGTTTTGAAGTCTCCGAAAAGCAGAAACAGCTTTCCTTCCGGGGTCACATTCCAGCGTATCTCTGCCTGGGAATCGGTCTCCGGCGGGAACGGGTAAACGAAATGGCTGGCGCCGTCATGACTGATTTTCAGCAGCGGGCCGGTGTCCGTCACGCTCGTGCTCGCCTCGAAGTATACGTTACCGGATGCATCGCATCGGGTATTCCCTCTCGACCCGAATGCTGGAACCGTGGAGACTACCGTCTTGCTCGCGGAGAGCATGCGCGGCGGCGAAGCGGCAGGCGCTTCCGCCGCCGGTGGAATTGCCTGGGAGCGGGCCACCGGTACTGAGAGAAGCGAGATGCCAGTCAGGATGCCGGTAAGACGATGTTTCACTAGCTATCTCTCGTTCATCTCATCGCGTGAGAAATGACGATCTGCCTTGACGTATCGGAGTCGCTGCATCAGGGTTTGGTATCCAGTCACGGCATCTGGCTGCACAGTAAATTGAAGCAGCCATTCCCGGAACGCCGCATTTAGCGTTGTGCCTTTAGCCCTCGCCCTGTCGCGAGCCTGCTCGATCAAGTGCTCATCTGCTCGAAGGGTAATGCTTTTCATAGAACTCCTGCCGGGAGATTCTCTGCGCTCAAGCAATCTGATCTGGCGCGAAGCGCAGTTGCCTGGACGGCCAGTCCTAGTGAACCACGCCCAGGTCATCCGCGGGCCAATACACGAACGCCGCTTTGCCATAGATAAGGTTGCGTTCGACAGGGCCGAAGTCGCGGCTGTCGCTTGAGATCGAGCGGTGATCGCCCATCACAAAAAACTCATTCTGCGGAATGACGATCTCGGGCATCGATCTGACATCGCGGTACGCGCGCGGGACGTAAGACTCGTCCACCCGCTCGCCGTTCACGTAGACGCGCCCGCTGTCGATGCGCAGCGAATCGCCGGGCAGCGCGATCACGCGCTTGATGTAGCTTTTCTCCGGATCGCGGGGATAGTGGAAGACAACGACATCTCCGCGCGAAATTTTTTCAAAGCGGTATACGAATTTGTTGATGAAGAGCCTGTCCTGATCGCGCAGCTGCGGCAGCATCGAGGTGCCTTCCACGCGGACCGGCTGATAGAGGAACGTGATGATCATAAACGACGCCGCCACCGAGATGAGCACGTCGCGCACCCACAGGCGCAGATGGGATACCGCGGGGGCTGATTTAACGTTTTCTGGTGAAGCGGGCGGTTGCGGGGTCAGCTCATTCATGCGTTGTACAGAATCACTTCTCTTTGTATTTTACAGCGGACATCCCAGCGTTCCCGGCGGACAAAGAACGCGCTGCCGCCGCCCGGGCTTCTCCATCGGCTGCTGCTGTTGGCCGCTGGGCACATATCCCACCGCATCCGCCCCGGCAAGGTTCGCCTCCTCCAGCATCAGAGGCCGCTGGAAGACCATCTCGACAGTGTCGCCCTGGGGCAGAACTACGTCGTTCCCGCGCGTGAACAGCGTATATAGGATGCCGCCGAGCGCGCCGGCCGCTGCCCCATAACCTATGCCTGCGCCCGGATGGTCAGAGGCCGCTCCGATAATGCCGCCCAGGCCTGCCCCGCTCGCCGTAGTCTTCGCAATCGTTCCGATATCCTTGCCCTTCGTGCCCGGCTGCTCGATGGTGCCCTCGCCATTCTTCTTCACCTTCGCCCCATCGGATCCCGGCAGACTGTCAACCGCGCCGGGAATGCTCACCACCGAGCCATTCGGAAAAATCATCGTGGTGAAGTGCATCGTCACCTGTGCGCGCCCTTTCACTCGGCCGGGTCGCACGACGTTGTCGATCACTCCCTGCACATAAACGCCCGAGGGGATAACCACATGCCCGCCGGAAACCACTGGAAAGGTGGATGAGAGATAAACTCCGTCGCCAGGCTGGGCCGTCTTGGTGTTCACGCCGCTGCGCAAGGTGAGAAGCACCTTCGTCCCTGCGGGAACCTCGACCGTCTTACCGGGTGCTGGCGCGGCCGCAGCAGCGGTTGCGGGTGCCGGGGCCGTCGGTGCCGCCGGAGACGCAGCTGCTGCAGGGTTGGGTGCCGCCTGGGCCGGAGCAGGTGCCGAAGCAGCCGGTGCGGGTGCCGCTGCCGCCGGAGCAGGTTCAGTCGCGGGGCGGGGCAGGCTCAGGCGCGGTCTGTGCGGCGGCAATAGAACCCAGGCATAATGCCCACGCCAGGACGATCGGTGTCTTGCTCATAAATTGCTCCGCTCTTGCTATTCTCTCTCAGCCGTGCCGCCCTGACACGCAATTAATAGACGCAGGCCCGTCTGACCGAGTTAGCGCTCCGCCCAGGTATCCATGATTTGTTTTGCCAGTTTCGCCATTACCACTTCAGCCTCGTTATCCGGAGTCCAGCTCTGGTCCTGGTTGTCATATGTGAACTCGGAAATCACAACCGGGCCGTGCTTCGTGAAAACCACGCCCACGTCATTGCGAACCGCGTCGAGCGCGCCCGTCTTGTTGCCGATGGTCGACTCTCCCTCGGTCGTGTCCATCGTCTCGATATAGCGCGGAATGCTGTTGCGGTAGAACTGGTTCTTCAGCATGTGCATGGCGGCGTCGCAAAGGGCGCGGTCGGCGGCTGTCGGAGCAACAGAGCTTCCCGGCGGATTCAGATCGCACGTCACCAAGCGCCTCATCACGCTGGCCATTTCCCGCGCCGTAGTCTTGCCCAACCCGAAAACTTTCTGATCCGCGGGCATCGGGCCTACAGCCGGCCTATAAACCTTCTTATAGAGCCACGTATTCTTCAGGCCAAGCGAGACAATACGGTCGTCGATATTCTCTCAGCCCGAGGTGATCGATCGCGAGATTCGTCGCCGTGTTGTCGCTGAGCACGATCATCAGCGTCAGCGCGTCCTTGAAGGTCAGCGTCTGCGGCGTATCGAAAAGCGGCAGAACTCCCGACCCGGAGACCTGATCGTCATGCGTAAGCGTGACCTTATCCTCAAAGTGCGCTTTGCCTTCGCGGATCTGTTCCAGAGCCTCGTACAGCACCGTCAGCTTGATCACTGAAGCGGTCTGCACCGGCGTGTCGGCGTTGAGAGCGACGGTTTTGCCGGTCGTAAGGTCTTCGGCGTAGAGGGCAACTTTGCCGTGGTGAGTGCCGGCAATCGCAGCCAGCCTGGCTTCGAGAGCCGTGTCGTCTTCCGCGCGCAGGTTCGACGCCGAGACAAGCAATAACAGCAACATAAGCGCGGGCAAACTAATTCGTCCTTTGGGCATCACTCTCATTTCAGCTACTATAAGCAAACTCCCTATGCCCCCGCCGCCGGTTTCCATCCCCGAAACTGCGTCCGACGGCCGCAATCGCTTTAGCGCGGCGCGTGAGGTACTGGAGCGGGCAGTCGCCGAACGCGCCTTCCCCGGAGCCGCCTGGGGCGTCCTGCTCAACGGCGATGTAGTGGCGCTCGATGCCGTGGGGCGCTTCACCTATGATCCCGGCGCGCCTGAAGTTACGCCAGGCACGGTCTTCGACCTCGCCAGCCTTACCAAGGTGATGGCCACCACCGCCATGGCCATGCTGCTCCACGACAAGGGCCGCGGTCGGAACCACCAGAACGATAAGCCCGGCGTCCTCGACCTTGACGCGCGGCTCGGAGACATACTTCCCGGCTTCGTCGTCGGCATGGAGCACGGCTCACACAAGGAGCGCGTTACCCTGCGCATGCTGCTCGCCCACTCCTCGGGATTGCCCGGCTACGGCCGCCTCTTCGAGAAACATGACTCGCCGGAAGGCATGCTGCGTGCGGCCTTGCATTTGCCCCTCGAAGCCCAACCCGGCACGCGCGAGGAGTATTCCGACATAGGATTCATCCTGCTCGGCAAGGCGCTCGACGTTCTCTCCGGCGATCTGACCAGCCGTTTCTTCGCGCGCGAAATCGCCACGCCGCTCGGCCTCGAAACCGCCCGCTTCTGCCCGCCTCTGGACTGGAAGCCGCACATTCCCCCCACTGAAGATGACCGCGTCTACAGGCGGCGCGTGATTCAGGGCGAGGTGCAGGATGAGAACTGCCACGCTCTGGGCGGGGTCGCCGGCCACGCCGGGCTCTTCTCAAATACTCTCGACGTGCTGCGCTTCGCCGCGTGCATCCTCGACGAGGGCCGCGCTTCGCACGGGCGGCATCTCTTTCAGCCGGATACAGTCCGCCTCTTCGCAACCCGCCAGTCCGAGCCCGCCGGCACCACACGCGCGCTCGGCTGGGATACGCCGAGCGAGCCATCTTCATCCGGCCGCTATTTTTCGCCGGAGTTCTATCGGGCATCTGGGCTACGCGGGAACTTCCTTGTGGATCGACCCCGAACGCAAACTGGCGGCAGTGCTTCTCACCAATCGCACCTGGCCCGACCGGGCTGACAAGGCTATTCAGGAGGTGCGTCCGGCCTTTCATGACGCACTTGTTAAAGGCATCGATAACTGACACTGAAGATGTATTCGGAATTCAGAAGCCAGAGGCGAAAGTTGGCGCTATAATGGGGCAGCACACGTTCGGGAAACTCATAAATTATGGCCACAATGACGCACCCGCAGTCTGAGATCAAAAGTTCAAATCATAAAACAACCCATCCCTTAACTAACCTGCACGATCTGATGACGGAGAGCCCCAACGACGCATCCCAGGGCTTCGATACCAAGTCCGCTCTCGAGATCGCCCGCATCATCAACCACGAAGACGCAAAAGTCGCCGCCGCCGTCAAAAAGGCCCTCCCGGAAATCGCGCAGGTCATCGATTCTGTCGCGCGAAGCCTCCGCGAAGGCGGACGCCTCATCTACATAGGAGCCGGATCGAGCGGCCGCATCGCTTCTCTCGACGCCTGCGAATGCCCTCCTTATTTTTCGACCTCGCCGCAGACTGTCCAGTACATCATGGCCGGCGGCCCCAAGGCGCTTGCGTCGCCGGTTGAGGTCAACGAGGATTCCGAAGAGCTTGGCCAGCGCGATATCGCTCGCCGCCGCCCCACCCGCAAAGACATGATCATCGGCCTCTCGGCCAGCGGACGCACCCCCTACGTGGTCGCCGCCATCGCCTATGCCCGCGCCCGCGGAGCCAAGACAGCCTGCATTACCTGCAACTACAACACGCCTCTCGCAGGCGCGGCAGACATCGCTATCGTTGCGGACGTAGGCCCCGAGGTTATTTCCGGCTCGACGCGCATGAAAGCCGCCACCGCCCAGAAGATGATCACCAACATGATCACCACCGGCGCCATGACCCGGCTCGGCTATGTGTACGAGAACCTCATGGTCAACGTGCACATGCAGAATTCGAAGCTGGTCGAGCGCGGCATCGGCATTCTTATCCGCGCCTGCCACATCAGCCGCGATAAGGCCGTCGACGTCATCAAGTCCGCCGGACGCAGCGTGCCTGTCGCCCTGGTCATGCTCAAGGCCGGAGTCGACAAGCCCGAAGCCGTCCGCCGTCTCGCCCGCTCCGACGGTAATGTGCGACTCGCCATCGAAGACTCGACCATGGATCTATAGGCCGGAATCTTCGCGTCAAAACCACAAAGCCCGCCGTCAGCCACGGCGGGTTTTTCATTTCCGGGTCGACTCTCATTTGGTTATAATGATCGTTATAACTTCCCCGGGAGTCAAGCCATGACCACCACCGTCAAAGTCACCACCGTCGGCAACTCAGTTGGCATTGTCCTGCCCAAGGACATGCTCACCCGGCTGAACATCCAGAAGGGTGACACCCTCTATGTCACAGAAACCCCCGACGGCGTACAGCTCACGCCATACCGTGCCGATTTTGATCAGACCATGAAGGTCGCCCAGGACGTTATGCGGCGGTATCGCGACACCCTGAAGAAGCTGGCTGAGTAAGAGATGCTCATACTGGCTCACAAAACAAGAGGTGCTCGCCATGCACGCGCTTCAAATCACGCACTTCGGGGGAGCGTCTGGCATGCGTGATGAAGGACTTCTCGAGTCGGCGTTGGCGCGCGCACAAAACATCGCCTCCCTACGCCGAATCGACTCCTTCCCTCGCCCGGCTGGCGGCGGCGTATGGCGCTGGTATCGTGAGGAATCATCCCTTCGTCGACGGCAACAAGCGCACCGGTCTGATGGCAGCTTTCGTCTTCATTGAGCGCAATGGCTCGCGGGTGACCGCTTCGCAGGAAGAGGCCTATTTCGCCTTCTACGATCTCGCCGCCGGCAAGCTCTCCGAGGACGCCCTGGCGCAGTGGCTCGAAGCCAACTCTGACCCGGTCTCAAAGTAGCCACTACCCCGGACTTTTCCGCAACGCCTTCGCGTTTACACTAAATCCTTGAGCCTGAGCGGACGCGTCCCTCGTACGGGGAAATTCACAGCAAGATTAACTTCGCAGGAATATATGGACAAATTCGTAATTCGCGGGGGCAATCCCCTTCTTGGCACGGTTCGCATCAGCGGAGCAAAAAACTCGGCGCTTCCCTGCATGGCCGCGGCCATTCTCACCGAAGACGACGTCATCCTCGAGAACATCCCGCAGGTTCACGACATCGAGACCGAGCGCAAGCTGCTCGTCTCCATGGGCGCGGAGGTCGAGCTCGGCTACGGCCGCGCGCAGCACCGCACAACCATCAGCTGCCGCGTTCTCTCCGATCCTGTCGCGAAGTATGAAATCGTCAAGACCATGCGCGCATCCTCTCTGGTCCTGGGACCCCTCGTGGCCCGCACCGGCCTGGCGCGTGTCGCCATGCCTGGCGGCTGTGCCATTGGAGGCCGCCCCATCGACCTTCACATCAAGGGCCTTGAATCCATGGGCGCGGTCATCTCCTATGAGCACGGATACATCGAAGCCCGTGCCGAGCGCCTCAAAGGCACGCACATCAACTTCGACAAGATCACCGTCACCGGAACCGAAGATCTGCTCATGGCCGCCGTTCTCTCCGAAGGCGAAACCGTGCTCGAAAACTGTGCGCGCGAGCCCGAAGTCACCGACCTTGCCGCGCTGCTCACCGCCATGGGCGCGAAGATCGAAGGCGCGGGCACATCCGTCATACGTGTACAGGGCGTGGACAAGCTTCACGGCGCGCGGCATCGCATCAACCCCGACCGCATCGAGGCCGGAACCTTCCTCGTCGCCGGCGCTATCACCGGCGGCGACCTCGTCGTCGCCAACTGCAATCCGGCTCATCTGGGAGCGGTCATCGCCAAGCTCGAAGAGTCCGGCGCGCGCATCGACATGATTGGCAGGGACGCCGTCCGCGTGCGCAGCGAAGGCAACCTGACGGCCGCCGACGTCTCCACCGAAGAATATCCCGGCTTTCCTACTGACATGCAGGCACAGTACATGGCTCTCGCCACGCAATCCGAAGGCACATCGGTCGTGACCGAAAATATCTTCGAGAACCGCTTCATGCATGTGCAGGAGCTCGTCCGCATGGGCGCGAACATCAAGGTCGACGGACGTACTGCGACCATCCGCGGCAAGTCTCCGCTCTCTTCTGCCGCCGTAATGTGCTCCGACCTGCGCGCCTCGGCATCGCTGGTGCTGGCCGCGATGGTCGCCGACGGCGAATCCATCCTCGATCGCGTTTATCACATGGATCGCGGCTATGAGCGCATCGAAGAAAAGCTCCGCGGTGTCGGTGCGCAGATTCGCCGCATGAGGAATGTCTTCGCCGACAGGCGCGAGCTGGCCGCAGTTGAAGCGAATTAGCCGGTGCAGGCTCCGAGTTTGGCCCTTTAGATTTGCCGGGTCCGCAGCCCTCTTCGCAGCATCTCATTGCTGTAGGAGAGACAAATGCCTTCTGATGACAGAGCTTTACGCGATCACCTGTTGGAGATGCTCCGCGGTGGAAGCGCGCACATTGATCTGGCAACGGTAGTCGATGACTTCCCCGAAAACCTTCGCGGCGCCAGGCCGGCCAGGGCGCCCTACTCTCCGTGGCAACTGCTCGAGCACATAAGATTCACGGTAAGCGATCTGTTGCGGTTCTCCACTGATCCTAATTACGCCGCGCCGAAATGGCCCGATGATTATTGGCAGGCTAAGGAGTCGCCGCAGGCTGGCGAGTGGGAAGCCTCCGCGAAGGCTCTGAAGGCCGACCTCGGCGCCTTCGAAGGCATGCTGGGCAACTCGAAGGCAAACCTCTTACGCGAAGATTCCCTGGGGTGAAGGCCAGACGCTATTGCGGGAGATCATGCTTGCCTGCGATCACACCAGCTACCATCTTGGGCAGCTGGTCCTGTTGCGCAAAGAGCTGGCGGCGTAGTCGCTCGACATTTTCCGATGAGGTTCCTACCGCGGCAGAACGGCAGGATTATTTCCAGCTCACGGCCAGTTGCCAGCGCAGATTCCGCGAAGCGGTCTTGCGCAGAACGCGCTCGTACTCTTCGAGCTCAGTCAGAACGAGCCCGGTCTCCGAACCCAGGGTTGCCGGAGCATCCTTCAGAAACCCGTGCAGCGCCACGATCGTGTGCAGGCCGTCGTCCGGAGAGAACCACTGCGGAGGAGGCAGGCTCTTCGCCCATTCCGGATCGCCCGCGCCTTCCTCAAGCAGCAGCGCCATCGAGTTCTGGTCGGCGGAGAAAAACTCGAGCAGCGGTTTTACGCCCAGCTTCACAGCCAGCTTTTCCAGCGCATCTTCGTTTCGCGCCAGCGCCTGTCCGTTGACGAAGATGTCGTAGCCCGGATCCTCGCCCTCGACGACGATGTACATGCACGCGCTCATGGCCGGTCCGCCCGTCCTCCGTTTAGTTCACTCTACTTTGATCGTACTTCAGATTCGGATGCCGTCGCGCCTTCGAGGATATCGCTCGTTATCTGAAGAGTTACGGCTGGCTTCGTGCGCCGTCATCACTGCGCAGCAGCCAGACGGTTGCCCCCGCGATTAAAACCGCTCCCGCCACCATTTCCATTGAGGGTCCGGCGCGCAGTAGAGCCCCTGCCTCGACGACACCGACGAGGATTACGACCCAGTACACGGCGCCCACCTGCCATGACTCCGATTCCGTGAGCAGCCAGTAAAGCAGGGGCAGGCTTACGCCGCTTATCGCCACGCCGAGCAGTATCAGCGAGAGCGCCATCTCCCGGTCGATGCGCGTGAACTGCCCATGCTCGGTTGCAAAACTGAGCACTCCGAGAAGAAGTGAGGCCGCAACGAACTGGATCGCTGCCGAAGCGGGCAGATCGCCCTTGCCGAGGTGCTTCCGGGCATAATTCAGCGAAAATGCGGCCGAAATCACCGCGCCTGCTACCAGAAGCGCGCCAAAGATCTGTCCCGTCGAAATCGAGAATCCCGGCGACACGAGAACGGCTACTCCACCGACGCCGATAACCAGCTTCGGAATGGCTCCGCTTCCGCCTTCCATATTCAGCAGCAGAGCGACAAGGGGTATCAGGGCAAACAGGGTCAGAGCCACGCTGGTGGAAACCCGGTCTGCTGCCCACACATTCAGGGCATAAGGCAGAGCAAGTTCGGTAACGCCAAGCACGATGGAGGGAACAAGGATGGCGCGGAATCGGTGTTCAGCTTCTGCCTTTTGCCGCAGTCGCGCCGCCAGGGCAACCCCTGTAGCAAAAACAGCGGCGATGGAACAGCGGAGCGCGTTGGCGAAAAGTCCGGGTATATGGTGAAGCAGCACCGAGTATGGAATCCATGCGCTGCCCAGCAAAACACCCACGCCCAGAAAAACCGATGTGCGCCATCTCATCGGCTCTGATCATACGGGAGGGAACAAAAAGGGCCGCGCATTGTGCGCAGCCCTCTTGATTTCTTACTGCCGATTTGACCTTACTGCGGTCCGCGATTGCCGCCGCCGCTACCGCCGCCCGGCCCGCGACCGCGTCCGCGGCGACGACGCCGTTGTCCACCGCCTCCGCCGCCCGGCCCTGGACGACGCTCACCGCCGCCACCCACTGGAACAGGCACGCCGTCGGCGCGGTTGAAGTTCAGCTCTTCGCCTTCTTCGCCGCTGGTGCTGTCGAAGTCGTCGCCGCCTTCAATCGTGATGGTGCTCGCATTCGATAGAGGCTGCCGCTCGACCGGCTCCGGACGTGGCTGACGCCGCGGCCGCTCTTCCGCCGCCGGTGGTGCCGAGGCAGCGATGTCGCCGGCGTTGCCGCCCTGAGCGCCAGGCTCGGGCAAGCCCATCTTCTGGCGCTGCTCTTTGAGCAGAGCCTTGCGAGAGAGCTTGATGCGGTTGCCTTCTACGCCAAGCACCTTCACCAGGACCTGATCGCCTTCACGCAGCTCGTCCTTCACATCCTTCACGCGATGCTCGGCAATCTCGCTTACGTGCAGCAGGCCGTCGGTTCCGGGGAAGATCTCGACGAATGCGCCGAACTCGGCGAGCCGAACCACTTTGCCGAGATAGGTCTTGCCGATCTCCGGTACAGCGGTCAGGTCGTTGATCATCGCCAGCGCCTTCTTCAGGCCCTCCTCGTCGCTCGACGCCACATTTACGCGGCCTGTATCGTCGACATCGATCTTGACCTGCGTCGCCTCGATGATGCCGCGAATGGTCTTGCCGCCCGGCCCGATCAGGTCGCGAATCTTGTCCGTCGGAATCTGCAGCGTGCGAATCTGCGGCGCGTACTTCGACTTGATGTCGCGCGGACCTTCGAGCGCCGCATCCATCGTGTCCAGCAGGAAGAGCCGGCCGCGCCGCGCCTGTTCGAGCGCCTCGCGCATGATCTGCCCGGTGATGCCGCTGATCTTGATGTCCATCTGCAGCGCGGTGATGCCCTTGCGCGTGCCCGCTACCTTGAAGTCCATATCGCCGTAGTGATCTTCCGCGCCTGCGATATCGGTCAGGATGGCGTATTCTTCGCCCTCCTTCACCAGGCCCATCGCGATGCCGGCCACCGCCGCCTTCAGCGGAATGCCCGCATCCATCAGCGCGAGACTGGCTCCGCAGACCGAAGCCATCGACGAAGAGCCGTTCGACTCCAGAATGTCGGAGACCACGCGCAGCGAATAGGGCGACTCCTCTTCACTCGGAAGAACGGCGCTTATCGCGCGCTCCGCCAGGGCTCCGTGGCCCACTTCGCGGCGGCCAACGCCCGTCATCCGCCCCGTTTCGCCCACCGAGAATGGCGGGAAGTTGTAGTGCAGCATGAAGCGTTTCCGCTGCTCGCCCTCGAATGTCTCCAGCCGCTGTGAGTCGTCGCCGGTGCCCAGCGTCGCCGTCACCAGGGCCTGCGTCTCGCCGCGCGTGAAGAGCGCCGAACCGTGCGTGCGCGGCAGAACGCCAACCTCAATCGTGATCGGACGAATCTCGTCAAACGCCCGCCGGTCAGGACGAATGCGCTCCTTCGTCACCTGCTCGCGGAAGATATTCTCGCGCAGAGCCTCGTAGTATTTGGCGAGCTTCTTCTTTTCCTCGGCGGCATTCTCGCTGTCGGCGAAGCCGGCCGCAAGCTCGGTCTTGATCTGCTTCACCAGCGCGGCGCTATCGGCCTTGGGGTGCGCCTTTGTGTCCAGTGCGTCTGCCAGCCGATCGCCGATCTTTGCACTCAGTGCCGAGTAGTACGCTGTATCAAACTCCGGAGCAGTAACCTCGCGCTTCTCTTTGCCGGCCAGCGCCACAAGCTTCTCGATGCCCGCGATGATCTTCTTGATCTCTTCGTGGCCGAACTCGATTGCGCCGATCACCGTCTCTTCCGAGACTTCGCTCGATCCGCTCTCCACCATCACGATGCCGTGCTTGGTCGCGACCACAGTGATGTTGATCCCGCTGTCGCGCCGCTCCGTGTACGTGGGATTCACGATGAACTCGCCGTTCACCTGGCCCACGCGCACCGCGCCCACCGGGCCGCCGAACGGAATGTCCGACAGCGCCAGCGCCGCGCCTGCCGCGTTGATGCCGATCACGTCGGGGTCGTTCTCCCTGTCCGCCGAGAAGACCAGCACAATTACCTGGGTCTCGTTGCGGAAGCCTTCGGGGAACAACGGCCGCACCGGGCGGTCAATCTGGCGTGAGGTCAGAATTTCGCGCTCGCTCGGACGCCCTTCGCGCTTGATGAACCCGCCGGGGATGCGTCCACCCGCATAGGCGTACTCGCGATAGTCCACCGTGAGGGGGAAGAAATCGATGCCTTCTTTGGGATCGGGAGAGGCAACCGCTGTCGCCAGCACCACCGATTCGCCCTGGGTCACCAGCGCCGCGCCCGACGCCTGTTTGGCCATCCGGCCCGTTTCAAAACTCAGCCGCTTGCCGCCGGCAAGCTCAACTGTAACTTCGTGCTTCATAAATCCTCTTTTCTTGATAACAACTGGCGATCGCGCCCCGCATTGTGGGCAGTCCGCAGGCCGGCCGTCGCCGCTCCATGCGGCGCAACGTCATGATGCAAGGCCAGACTCAGACCTGAGGGGCGAATCGCGGGTAGGGAAATTCTTAGGTGGGAAAGACGGAGGGAATCCTTTGCTGCCGGATCGTAAGCCGAATCGTAAGCCCGACCGGGTGCTGCTGCGCCCGGAGGCGCACAGGTGGGTGCCGCGGAAAGCATTCGCATCACAGCGAGGCTCTCCTGCGCCGGCGATGCGTGCCATACGGGCCGCACAGTTCCGGCAGCGAATACACCTGGGCCCGTTGCCGAGCCCGCGCATTCCATCCTGAATTCGATTTCCGTCGCGTCTGCTTGAGGGACAATGGAGATCGTTGCGGCTACTTGCGTATGCCGAGCTTGCCGATGACTTCGCGATAGCGGTCGGAGTCGTTGGTTTTGAGGTAGTCCAGCAGGCGGCGGCGTTTGCTCACCAGCATCAGCAGACCGCGGCGCGATCCGTGATCCTTCGCGTGGGTCTTGAAGTGCTCGGTCAGCTCGCCAATGCGCTCGCTGAGGATCGCGATCTGCACTTCAGGGCTTCCGGTGTCGGAGTCATGCGTGCGGTAACGCGTAATAATGTCGGTTTTTTTCGTAGGTGCCAGCACGGTGTGTGCGTTACTCCTGTTTCTTCTGTTCTCTACACTTCCTAAGTGTCTGCATCAAGAATAACATGGAGGGGTTCCGAATGCCACTATCGCGCTTCGGACAATCAGAGCCACTCGCCCCCTAGTCTCCATTCAAATGTGCCAGGTATTCCGCGGGCGAAAGCGCTTTGACTCCATGCCGGATCGACTCCGGAAAGTGTTTGAGATTCCCTGTAACAAGCCACGCGCCTGCGGCATGTGCAAGGGCAAGAAACGGCATGTCTTTTGGATCAGGTTCCCGGTCGAACCAGCCCTCCGGGTCCGGGAGATACAGGCTCTCCTCAATCAGAAACTCAAGCCAGATTGGAGGAAAGCCATAGCGGCGGAACTTTACTCGTCTGGCGACCTCCCGATACTCCGCCACGATCCACGGGCAGGTAACCACCTGAACCAGGCCTTCGAGCACCCAGTCCATCATGAGCGTCGCAGGCGCAGCGCCGACGCTGATGCCGGCGGAGACGATCACATTCGTATCGAGAACAACCAGCCTCATTTGCTCTTGCGCCGGACGCGGCGCGAGCGGACCTTGCCGATCTCCTGATCGATCTCCTCGCTGCTCATACGGGAATCGGATTTTTCAGCTAGACGCCAGTTCGCACGCAGGCTGGCTTTCGCCATGGCCCTGCGCAGCTCACGGTCTTCGGCGATCACATCCTCAACGACGGGCACAAGGAAATAAACGGGACCATCCTGTCCGGATAGGAGTACGGTCTCCCCTTGCGGTATGGTTTCCAGAGCTTTTGAACCGCGGGTACGGAACTCCCGCAGAGATACCTGGCGCATACCCTGCCCCCACAATTTAGTGTAGCCATTTTGGCTACGCTCGGCAAAATTGCCGCGCCTGTGTCTCAAGTTTCAGAACTCGTCCTAATCCAGTTCCAGCTCAACCGTCCTCGCCCCGGCATCAATCTTCGCGATTCTAAAACTCCGAATCTGCCCTGCTTCAGAGCCTCGCGTTTCGCCGCGATAGCCGCAGCAGCCAGAGACAGCCCCGCCCTTCCAGCGCGCCTGCAGCATCGAGGTCAGCGAAGACAGGTCGGCCTTTGCCGGCTCAGCGCTCTCCTCCGCAGCCGAAGCAGCAACGCGGCATTGGGCGATGATTCCTTCGCCCAGCTCCACGCGCACTTGGGCGCCCGATTCGTCGAGAAGCCGGCCCGTGACCACATCCCCCGCCTTGTGCTCCGCGAGAAATTCGTCGAGACCGGTGGGCACCAGCTTCTTGATGCTCAGCCGCAGCTGCCGCTTCTCCGCATCGATCGACAGCACCTGCGCCTTCACCTGTTCTCCGAGCCGCAATGCATCCGACGGATGATTCAGGCGTCGCTCCGCAGTGATCTCACTGATATGAATCATGCCCTCGACACCTTCGGCAATCTGCATGAAGGCTCCAAATTTCGTGAAGCTGACGATCGGGCCCTCAACCTGCGAGCCGGGCAGCAGCCTGCGGGCGGCCTCAGCCCACGGATCGCCAAATGCCTGCTTCAGACCGAGCGAGATGCGCCGCTCCGGAACCGCGATACCCAGGATCACCGCCTCGACCGTCTCGCCTTGCTTCACAACGTCGGTGGCTTTGCGGACCTTCTTGCCCCATGCCATCTCCGAGATGTGAATCAGCCCCTCCACGCCCGGCTCCAGTTCGACGAAGGCTCCAAAATCAGTGGTCCGCGTGACGACCCCAGTAATGCGCTGGCCCATCGAGTATTTGCCCGCCACCGCATCCCAGGGATGCGGCTGAAGTTGCTTCATGCCCAGCGAAATGCGCTGCTTTTCCGTGTCTACCTTGAGTACTTTGGCCTCAATCTGCTGCCCCACGGCGAGCACATCGGCAGGATTGTTGATCCGGCTCCATGAGATTTCTCCCACGTGCAGCAGTCCGTCCACGCCGCCCAGGTCGACAAATGCCCCGTAGTCGGCCAGCGAGCGGACCGTCCCCGTCACCACGTCCCCCTCCTTCAGCTCGCCGTAGCGGCGATCCTTGCCCGCGCGCGCCTCCTCCTCCATCACCGCGCGGCGATCGACAACCACGTCCTCATCGGCCACGTCGAGCTTGATGATGCGGCAGACGATCTCCTGATCGACCAGCCTCTCCATTTCCGCGGCATCGCGCGCTCCGCTGCGTGAGCCGGGCATAAAGGCCCGGACACCAATATCTACCGTGAGACCGCCCTTGATAACACCCGTGACCCGCCCTGGAATCGTCGATTTGTCGGCAAACGCCTGTTCGAGCGAGCTCCAGTCTTTCGGCTGCGCAACCTTGAAGCGCGAGAGAGAATAATAGCCCTCTTCATTGCGGCCCTTGATGGAGACCAGCACGCGGTCGCCCGCGTGCAGCGGCTCCGTCTCGGTAACCGGCAGCACGCCCTCTATCTTGAAGCCGATATCGATGAAGACCTGCTCCGGCGACACGGCAACCACCGTGCCTTCAATCTGCTTGCCGCCCTCTTCGGGACGGCGCGCGTGCGTGCGCTCGTACTCCGTAAAGAGCGCGTCAAACGATTCGTTCAGGTCAGGGGTAATTTGCGTTTCGGAGGCTTCTGGGTTGGACATGAGATATGAATTGATTTTTGCACACGCGGGGATTCAGCCGCCATTTCCAAAACACGCTAATCCCTGCCCTTCAGTTCCCCGCCTGCTCCTCCACCAGCTCCGGCGGCGCCTTCACAATGCCCATCTCAATGTAGATAGGACGGATGACTTTGCGAATCTCCTGCCGCCGCGACCAGAACCACGCCGCCCCCAGGATGCAGCATGTCCCGGTGAGCATCACCGTGTGCGGAGCGCCGATCCAGTGGGCGAGTGTGCCCGCCAGCAGGCTGCCAAACGGGGCCATGCCGACGAATGCCGCGGTGTAGTAGCTCATCACCCGGCCCCGCTTGTCTTCGGGAACCAGTGTCTGGATGATGGTGTTGCTTGCTGTTAAGCCCTGCATCATGCCGAAGCCGACCGCCGTCATCAGCACCAGCGAAACCCAAAGCACGTGCGACAAGCCGAAGAGGATGAGCCCCGTCCCGAAGACCGCCGCAGCAATGGGAATCATCTTGATCAGTCCGCGCACCGATTTCCGCACCACCAGCGACAGCGCTGAGACGAGAGCACCCACGCCTGCCGCGCCCATCAGGAAGCCCAGCGTATGCGGCCCGCCGTGCAGCACCTGCGCCGCAAAGAGCGGCATCAGTACCATGTACGGCATACCCATCAGGCTCACCAGCGCAAAGAGCAGCAGGATATTCCGCACCGGCACAAACGTGGAGACATACTGCCACCCCTCGTGCATCTGCTCAAACATCGACGTAGCTGCGCGCTTCACCTCCGCCACGTGCACGCGCATCAACAGCAGCGAAATAATGACCGCGATATAACTCACTCCGTCGATCAGGAAGCACCAGCCCTCGTTCGTCGCCGCAATCACCAGGCCCGCCAACGACGGGCCAATCAGCCGCGCCGCATTCACCATCGAGGAGTTGATCGCAATGGCATTCGACAGGTCGCCCCGGTCCTCAACCATCTGCACCATGAAGGCTTGCCGTCCCGGCATATCGAAAGCGTTGATCATGCCTTGAAACACGCTCAGCGCCAGCACGTCGTGGATGGTAATGCGGTGCGATAACGTCAACGCCGCCAGCGCCAGCGACTGCAGCATCGCCAGAGCCTGCGTCCATATCAACACATGGCGGCGGTTGAGCCGGTCGACCAGCACCCCGGCAAACGGCGCCAGCAAAAACGTGGGAATCTGCCCCGCGAAGCTCACCGTGCCCAGCAGCAGCGCCGACTTTGTCAGCCTGTAAACCAGCCACGCCGTCGCAATGCGCGTCATCCATGTGCCGATCAGCGATATGCTTTGCCCGCCGAAGAAGAGCCGGAAGTTGCGGTGCCGCAGAGCACGCCATGCGTGCGAGTAGTCGCGCCGCGCCGCCGCGTTCCCGTCTGCTGCGCTTCCACTCGCGGCATTTTTGTTCCCGGATTCTTCAGGCGGTGTTGGCGACTGATTCGTGCTCATGCGATCTCTGTCAATTGGATGCAGCAGCCATCGCTTTTCATCTTTGTCCTTTGCCCACCGCGCGAAGCCGCAAAAATACAACCACGCCCACCGGATCGGACCCATACACCGGCCGCAGCCGCGAGCCGACTGTATATGTCGTCACCTGCGCGCCCAGCGCGCTTCGCAGATGCGGCAACACATCGATATCGCGATCGTACCCGAAGGTGTAGGCCTGCACACGTCCCACAGGTTCTTCTTCAAACCCCGGCGGCTCAGGCTCTTCGCCAAGCAGCAACTCCGTCGTCCGGTCGACATTTTCCATCCGCGTCCATATGTAATTCCTCACGCCGAAGCGCAGCGTCGACTCAAAAAGGTAGCTGTTCTGGATCACGCCATCCTGGAGCGCCCGCGTCCTTCCCCACACCGCCGTGGACGCCCAGTTCCCTTTCGCGCCATCGCCCAGCGGCCGGTCATACATCAGCGACGCTGTCATCCGCTCCTGGTCCTCCTGCGGAGCGAGCTGCTCCGGGCTGTGAATGCGCGCATACGAATACTGGCCGCTCCAGTTCTGCCCAGGCTGAACCGTCAGCCGCGTCGACCATGAATCAATCGCCCCCTGCTGAACCTGCCAGCGGTGCTCGTTCGGTTCACGGCCATGAAACCCGCTGGCTTCGATACGGACAATACCCTGCGTAAAACCCACCGTGACCACATCATCGGCGATATGCGTCGAGTCTTCCTGGTGATGCCCCAGCGCCGCCACCGGATTTTCGGCCGCCGACGCCCGGTGCGGATACGCCGTCGGTCCGATCGCCGGATCTCCCACTGGCGCCGCATAGAACGTCATCAGCGTCTTCTCGCCCAGACGCCAGTCGTAAAGCGCCGCCAGCTCCATCACAAAATCGTGCGGATGCTGCCCATCCACAATCGGCTTGCCGTATGCCGTCTCCCCCTGCTGAAAGAGCAGCGGATACTGCCTGTCGGTCACCGTCGCCGGCTCCAGGCTGAACATCGCCCGCAGCGTCAATTGTCCCGGACCCCACGCGCGCTGCGCCATCGGCATGAACCAGTTGGTCGAGAAGAATTTGTCTTCTCCGCGCGGACTCGTCTGCTGGATGTCGTTCACGAACGCCGTCGCGTGGAACATTACCATCCAGTCGCCGTGCATGCTCATCATCATCGGCGCGGGAGTCGCATTCGGCTCGGCGCTCGTGCCCGATGTCGCGTGTTGCTCGATCGCCTCGGTGAACGACCGTGGCTCACCACCCATATTCATCTTCATCGGCTGCTGCGCAACCGCAAATGAGCTCGCCGCCAGCAGCAGGCTCCCCCAGCATCTGTACACAAGATTTCTCCCATTCGAAAAGCACTCCGCGCCGCAGACACACGTCCGCGGCCGTATCGGGTCGAAGGAAGAAACTCAGATTCTGAGATTGATTTTCGGAGGAGAGGAAGTCGCAATTGCGCCCTGCGACTCTAAGGATGCAACCACCAGCAACGGCATTACCGGCAAAGCCCTCGCATCCACCGGAGCCACGGCCACAGGCACGACCGGCGGCGTCGCAACCGTCCGCACCGGATGCTCGCAGCCCTGCAATTGCGCCATGCCCGGTTTGCCGCCCTGCGCGTGACCCGCGCAGCAGCCATGGTTATCGTGCGGAAGCACGCAGCTCGTCTCGCACGTTGCCGCCGACCACGCCGCCAATACCATCAGCGCCGCCAGCACAGCCGCAAATGTGGATCGAAGCCTCACGTCTACATTCTAATGCGCGGCAATCTCAGAGCTTCCACCGCCGCCCGCATGCGGATGGTTCTTTGCGAGCAGGAACGACAGCGGAATCATCAGGATCGCGGCGCCGCACATGATATAAAACACGTCAACATAAGCCAGCACCGACGACTGCTGGATGAGCTGATTGTAAATCCTGCCCTGCGCAAACCCGCCGGCATTCCCCGGGCCATTGCGCCCATCGAAATACCCGGTCAGCGCCTGCACTTGCTGCTGAAAGTTCTGATTGCTGGGGATCATGTATTTCAAAAGCTGGTTCTGGTGGAACTGTGCCCGCTCCACCACCGCGGCGTTCGTCAGCGAGATCAGGATGCTCCCGCCGATATTCCTTACAAAGTTGATCAGGCCCGCCACCTGGTTGTTCTTCTCGCGCGGCATTCCAAAATATGCCGCCGTCGTCACCGCGATAAACACCACGGGAATCGCGCCCACCTGCAGGATGCGCAGCCACGAAGCCTCACCGAAGCTCAATCCGAGATTCAGCCGGTTCGCCGTAATGAAGTAGGAAACCGTGAAGCAGCAGAAACCGAAAGCGATGATGTTGCGCGCCGGAAAGTGCGTCAGCATTTGTCCGGTAATCGGCACAATAACTAGCAGTACCAGGCTGCCGCCGGAGAGCGCGAGTCCCGCCCAGGTCGCGGTATAGCCGAGGGAATACTGCAGATACTGCGGCAGCAGCACGGTCGTCGAGTTCAGAAAACCGCCGGTCAGCAGCATCAGGAAACAGCACACCGCAAAATTCCGGTTCTTGAACAGTTTCAGGTCCATCAGCGGCGCTTTCGAAAACCATTCCCACGCGATCAGCGCGGTAAACGATACCGCAAATGTAACCGCGCAAGTGACAATAAAGTGCGAGCCGAACCAGTCGTTCTCCTCGCCCTTGTCGAGGGCGATCTGCAGCGCGCCCATCGAAATCACCAGCAGGCTCACTCCCACATAATCGAGCTTGAATAAGTTCTTTTTATCCGGCACATTCCACGGCGGATCCTCAACCAGCCTGTTGGTCAATATCAGCGTCAGAATGCCCACCGGAATGTTGATGTAGAAAATCCAGTTCCAGCTGTAATTGTCGGTAATCCATCCACCCAGCGTCGGTCCGATCGACGGCGCGAGTACCGCAACGATGCCATAAAGCGCAAACGCCAGCCCGCGCTTGGCAGGTTCGAAGGAATCGGCCATGATGGCCTGCGCCATTGGCTGTAACCCTCCGCCGCCCGCGCCCTGGATTACCCGGAAGAGCAGCAGCAGCGGCAGCGTTGGCGCACTGCCGCAAAGAAAAGAGCTGATCGTGAAGATCACGATGCAGCTCATGAAGAACCTCTTCCTCCCGACGATGCTCGCCACCCATCCGCCCATCGGCAGCACTACGGCATTTGACACCAGATATGCGGTGAGCACCCACGTGCTCTCGTCCTGGCTTGCGCCCAGGCTGCCGGCAATGTGCGGCAACGCGACGTTGGCAATCGAGGTATCCAGCACCTCCATAAACGCCGCCATCGCCACCACGGCGGCAACGACCCAGGGATTAGCCTTTGGCCGCCAGTTTTCCAGAGCAACTAATTTCGGCTCCGCCGTTGCGGCCGCTGTCGCCATTCGAGATTCGTCTCCCTTTCGCGTGATCGCGACGTGCGGCAGCGCACACGTCTACAGCAACATGAGTGATAGAAGGTAGATGCTCTTCAGGCCCTGAACGACGCCAAAATCTGTGCTCTCAAGCTGATCGCGAACTTATCCCGGATGCTTCTTCATATCCAGATGCTTCTTCAGAAACTCGACCGACCGTTCCCTCGCCAGCCTCGACGAGCCTGCATCATAACTTGACCGCGCCCCGCAGTTGAAGCCGTGGCCAGCATCGTACCAGTAAATCTCAACCTCGGGATGCGCCGCCGCAACCGTGTCCACTTCTTCTTTGGGAATATGCTGGTCCTGTTTGCCGAAATGCAGCATCACCGGTGCCTGCGGCTCCTCCGCTGCAAACATCGCGATCCGCCCGCCATAGTATCCCACCGCGGCATCGGCCTTCAGGCGAGTGGCAGCCAGCCATGCAATCGTTCCGCCGAAGCAGTAGCCGATCACCCCGCATTTCTTCCCGGTTGCTTTGCGAACATACTCGAGCGCTGCAGCCGTGTCGCGTACCGCGGCATCGATGTCGAGCCTCATCGCAAACGACCTCGCCTTCTCCATCTCCGCGCCTTCGTAGCCCAGCTCCACTCCGCGCTCATACCGGTCAAAGAGCGCCGGAGCCACGGCAAGAAATCCATCCTTCGCGTAACCATCGGCCACCGAACGAATGTGCGCGTTCACGCCGAAGATTTCCTGCACCACGACAAGCCCCGCGATCGGCTCGCCCTCAGGTTTGGCAACGTAAGCTTCCAGTTCGTGCCCATCGCTGGCAGTCAGTCGCACTCTCTCCGTCATATCTCTCCCATCGATAAAAATAGATGCCCCCTCACCGCGAAGGCGGCGAAGGGGTCTCACCCGGCGCTTTCGCCGGCGCATTCGCAGGATCGGGCGCCGCATCGTTCACCGCCCAATAGCTCGCCCGAGTCACGACATGCGCTCCATAATTCTCCGCCAGCGACACCTTGATCGTATGCAGCCCCGGCGTCAGATCGGTCGGGCGAAAACTCAGCATGTAGCGGTTGCGCGCATGGTTCGCCACCTCCGCCACGCGATCCTCAAAGCCCTTTTCGCGCGTGAAGGACGCATACTCGCCGCCGCTCATCGAGGCCAGCGCCTTCGGCGTATTCTTCTTCATCGCGTTGATAGCCATCACGACTGGCGCAAGCAGATTCAGCTCCGTGCCGCCGTCGGTGTTGCCTTTGCCCCAGTCGATCAGCTCTGCTTTGGCCGGAGAAAACGCCAGGCTCAGCACCAGCGTGTTGCTCGTGCCAATGCGCTCCACCAGTTGCGGAATCGTCACGACATGGCTCCCGTGATCGCGCGTCTCGCTGATCAACAGCAGCACGCGCCGGCGATCGGCTGGCCGGCTCTCCAGCAGCCCGATCGAGAACCCGGCAGCATCCAGAATCGCCGCTCCTCCATCCCCCGGAGGCAACTGCTGCAGGTCGCGCTGAATATAGCTGGTATCTTTATCGAATCCCTCCAGAAACACCGGCTTCGAATCGAAGACGACCAGCGCTACCTCGCCGCGCTCCTGACCGGTGAACAATTCCAGTAGCGGGCCCAGCCGCGCAAATTTGTCGAACTCGAGCGCGGCATCGCGGCCTCGCTCCACGCAGATCACCAGTGACACCGGCGACGAATCCAGATCCTCATCGACGTGGACGCTCTGCGGAACCCCGTTGTCGAGCAGCGTGAAGTCCTTAGGCTGAAGCCCATACAGCACTTCGCCCGATGACTTCTCCACCAGCGTCGGCACCAGTACCACGCTCGTGTTCACGCGAATCGTCGGCGTTCGGAGCTGATCCTCGCTCAACGGCGGCGGCGACTTCGTGGTCGGGGCCTGCTGTTGCGGCTGTGCAGGCTGCTGTTGCGGCGCGGGCTCGCCCGGAAACGGCTCCTGCGCTGCGCACGCCGCCGACATTGCCGCGACCAGGACAAGAACGCCGGATGTTTTTCCGAAAAGGCTCAGCAAGAAGAAAACTCCGCAGCTCTCATCACATCAGATACCACGCCCGCTGCCAAGGCTGCCTGGCGAGTTACTGGCGCGAGTTCACCGGCCTGCTGTCCAACGCATCCCGCAGCGCAAAAAACGCCGGCGCAGGCTGATAGTCCGCATCGAACGGAAGGCACCGCTGCGGCTTGCCATCCAGCCGCTTGAATTTCGGCCCATTGAGCCACGTGTACCGATCCGTGATACCCCAGGTCAGCACTGCCGTCACATTCGGTTCAGCAACCATCATGGTTACATAATCTTTGTAGATGCGCGCAATCGCCGCATCCCGCTCCGCTTCCGTCCCTTCGAGCTTGCGCTCGTTTACGTCCAGCTCGGTGATGAAGACCTGCAGATCCATCCGCCGCAACTCGCGCACAAAATCGCGCAAGCCCTTCCCCGGCGCGGGATTATCCGCCTTCAGATGGCTCTGCACCCCAACCGCATCAATCGGCACGCCGCGCTTCTTCATCCCGCGCACCAGCGCCAGCACCGCCGCGCGCTTCTCTGCCTCATCCGGAGCATCCGTCTCGATGCCGTAATCGTTATATGTCAGCAGCGCCTTCGAATCCGCCTCTCGCGCCGTACGAAACGCCACATCGATGTAGTCCGGCCCCACCAACTCCAGCCATGGCGATTTGCGCATGGCGTCCGGCAGGCCGCTTTTAGGATCGATCGCCTCATTCACCACGTCCCACGAATGCAGCTTTCCCGCATAGCGCCCAACCACCGTCTTGATATGCTCCGTCAGAATCTGCCGCGCATTGTCTTTCGTTACCGTGCTCTCGAACCAGACCGGCAGCGCCTCATGCCAGCAGAGATTGTGTCCGCGCACCTTCTGCCCATGCGCCGCCGCGAACGCCAAAATCGCATCCGCCCCGCGAAAGTCAAACTTGTCCGGAGCCGGCCGCAGCGCCTTCCACTTCATCGCATTCTCGGCGACCAGCAGATTCGCCTGGTCGGCAACGACGCCCGCGTATTGCGCTTCCCCATCGAGCCTCTCCGGAACCACCGCACAGCCCACCAGCAGCCCATGCGCCTCCGCGTGCGCCCGCAGCGATTTCGCCCCGCTCACATCGATCTTCGCGCCGGCCGGAGACACCGCCGCCCCGCCCGGCTCCTGACCGCTCCCGATCGAAGCCCAGCTCAACCCTGTGCCTGACAAACCCGCGGCCGCCACTGCCGCCAACTGAACAAACTCCCGCCTTGTCCGCATCCCTATTCCCTGTTCCCCGTTCCCTGCCTCTCAATCTCGCCCGTCCACTTCAGAAAGTGCAGCAGCTTCCACCTCTCGCGCCACACAAAGCGAGCCATATCTCCGGGCTTGATCTCTTCCGCCTTCATCCCCGAATAGGTCTCGATCCGCCACTTGAGATACTCGCTGCGCCACGGCCGCAGCCGGTTCCCACGCGTCGCATTCCACACGAATCGTAATGCCGCAATCATTTCAGAGTCTTGCTTCAGATATTACCCGACAGTCTTTCCTTGCATGCACTAACAGGACATACGGCCATTCAATCAAGCTTCTTTCCTGTAACGATGGTCATGAGCCACGCCACCAGTGCCCAGATCCCGGGCAGCGATGTAAGCACTATCGAGAATATGAGTCCGGCATTGAAAAGAATCTTTCGGGGAGATCCGCGATAGAAGACGGTATCGACAACCCATCCAAGGGTGTAACAGATGTTGGCCATGATGCCGTAGAAAATCGGGCCAACCAGCATCACGATAGGTTCTTCGAAATCAACGCCGGGCTTGACGGCTCCTGAACCGGCAATCAACACCAGGCACCAGCTAGCGAATCCAACTGCACCCACGAGCAAGTTGTATCGTATACGTCGCTTTTCCCACCAACGGACAATATCTCTGCGTATAACGACTGACCCGTCGGCAGGAGATGAGCTCTCCATGACAATGTCTACTGCTCGGCCTTCGCTGTCGTCTTCGGAGCCTCTTCGAGCTCGTGCGCACGCGCACACAGCTTCTTCAGCTTTCCCTCGATCGAGGCATCGCCGACGTGCTCATCCTGCAGCACGCCGTCCGCGTCGATCGTAAAGGTGTGCGGAATCGCATTCACGCCGAAGAGATGCGCCAGCGATCCATCGAACCCCCCGTCGCGATACTGCAGCCATGTCATGTTGTTCTTCGCGACAAAGTCCTTCCACTTCGCTTCATCGCTGTCCAGGCTCACGCTCAGCACCACCAGCGGCTGCCCCTGAAACTTTTGCGCGATCTGCCGGATATGCGGCAGCGCCTCGCGGCAGGGCCCGCACCACGTCGCCCAGAAGTCGATCAGCACCACCTTGCCCTGCAGGTCATCCAGAGACAGGCGCTTTCCGTCCATCGTCGTCACAGCAAATGCTGGAGCCATCCTGGCCCGCGCCAGCTCCGGCTTGTCCGAATAAAGCTGCGCCCGCTGCCGCACGGCGGTGTCTTCCTTCGTCATCGATACATAGTCTTCAAATTTCTCTTTTGCCGCGGCGTCCTGCTTCAGGTGCGCCAGCGCCAGGCCGTCGCCGTAAAGGGCTTCGGGAAAATTCGCATACGCCGCCAGCGCCGCCTTGAACTCCTTATCGGCCTCGGCGTAGATCTCTTCCTTGTTTTTGCTTGCCGCTTCGCGCATCAGCACGGTCGCGCGCTCGTCATGAGCTATCGCCGCCGACCTTGGATCCTTCGCCTCGGCGATCATCTCCTGCGCCGCCTCATCGGCCGCCTTGAAGTCGCCCAGCTCTGAACCAAGCTTGATCATCTCTTTCTGACAGGCAACACAATGGCCGCCATCCTGCTTATCGGCCTTCTTGAAAGAATCAAGCGCGGCGCCGCGATCGCGGTGCTTCAGCCAGTCCTCAGCTTGCGCATAGGTTTTCTGCGCTTTAGAGTCGGTGGGGCCATCCCCGGACTGGCTTGTAGACTGCGCCCACGTTCCCACAACGATCACACTCACCAGGCTCAAATACAGCAAAAACTTCATTTCAGCGGTCTCCTAGCGAGAAGTAACGTATCACGAAGAGAACGAAAAAGTGGAGGGATTTTCGTCGCGGCGTTTCGCAGCGATTGACGCGAAAAAGATGCATTGCACCTCCTTGAGATGTGCGGGAACTTAGAGATGTGCGGGGACTTACGGGAGCAAGCAGATTTGTGGGCGTTCGAAAATCCGCTCGCAGCCCGAAGACTTAGATGAAGACTTAGATGGAGACTTAGATTCTGACCGCAGGCGCCTGCTAACTACCCACTGTCATACACACTACTTATTTTGACTTGTTGACTTACTGACCTGCGGCGGGGTCATCGATGCGCTCGCGGTGGCAGCCCATCCGCAGATCAGGTCGACGTCCCGCTTTGAAAGCTTGGCGTTGCGATGTATCAGAGTGTAGTCATGCAGCGGCATGCTGCCGTCCGACACGGCGTCGCAGATCAGCATGGGTTCGTCCGCCAGGTCGGGCTGATGCGCCCAATCGGTGAAGTCCAGCACTTCACGGCCCTCGCGGACGTGTTTGGAGACGATCCACGACACGGGTGCGACGCGGCTGTACCATGGCCAGGTAGTGCGGCTGGAGTGGCAGTCCTGGCATGAGCGATCCAGAATCGCACCAACCTGCGGATTGATTACCTCAGCCATGTGGGGCCCGGTGGTTGCCGAAGCTTTGGGAGTAGAAGCCGGAACGAACTGCATCCCAAGAAAGACCAGGGCAGATAAGATCGAAGTAAGTGCAGCTAGTTTGCGGACTATGCGAACTACTTTCTTGCTCATGTTCGCAGACTAAGATCACAAGCCGTTTTACTTGTCATCGCCCGGTCACGCTTGCGTCGTTTTTCTACCCGGGGTTTTTTCTGTCAAACAGGATGGCCCGCCCGGCGGCAAATCGCGGACGCGGTGAAGCACACAAAGGTCTATACCGGTTGCCGCAATCCGTTACGACCCCGCCGGACAACTAGCCCCCTGCAAGCGGCCTTTTCAGGCTCGCGCTCACCATCAGCTATTTCACGCTGCAAGGAGGGAACCTGATGAGTAAAGACTGCCGTATCGAGAGCAGAGGCTCAATTTGACCTCTGTCCCGGGCGCAAACTCGTCCGGCCTGGCCCCGATTACCGCTTGCGAGCTGAAGTCGTTGGGCAAATCAACGGCGAAAGTTCTCTATTCCCATCCAATTCAAACCCCCAATCCAGGGCCTGACCAGGTCAGAAAGCCAGAGCGTGGGCTCCCTCCGGCTCAGTCCGCCGCTCAAAAGGGGTGAGAACCGCCTGTGGATAATGACTTTACCGTAATGGTGTAATAATTTTTCTGAAACCTTGTGCAATTATCGAAACTCTATGCTTTCATAGCGGCTGGGGGGTTTTGAAAACCGGACTCGACCGCTAAGGAAAAGGTTCATGGCTGCAACAAAGATGCGCGGTTCAATTTCTTCACGCGGAGATGTTACCCATGTATCAGCAGCAGGAAGAGAAGTCCTCGTTTCGCCTGGATGTACCGCTGCATCAACTCCTGACGACGCCGGTCACTGAGCGGGCTGAGTTTCACCCGGTCGGGGCGCCTCAGAAGTTTCCCGACCCGGTCTTTCCCCAAAGGCCTGAGCTGCTCGGGCCCATTGCGGATGAAGATGGCTGGACGCCTCCGGAAAAGCGCCATTGGAACGCCGGCCAGATTTACCACGGGATGCGCGGCTGGCTCTTTCCCTACATCCGTTCCCGCGTAACCGCCGGCGACTTCCATCCCTTGATTGCCTACCTGTTTACCGAGTTCAAGTGCAATCTGGATTGTCACTACTGCTGGGCCTTTGACAACAAAGTCAAAGGAATGTCAGAGGATACGGCAAAGCGTTCGATCGATTGGCTGCACGGCACCGGATGCCGGGTGCTGGCCTACATGGGCGGCGAACCCCTGCTCCGTCCCGATCTCATTCATCGCCTCACCTACTACGCCGCCAAAAAGGACTTCTGGATCTACCTGCCCACCAATGCGCGCCTGTTGCGCATCGATGTCATTGACAAGCTCGCCGATGCGGGCCTCTCGACATTCAACATCGCCGTGGACGCCGTTGACATCAAGGAGGGCCTGCCTAAAGCCCTCGTCCCGATCCGCAAGCAGTTCGATTATCTGGTTCGCAAGCAGTACGGCTACGGCTACTCGGTATTTCTGAATATCAATATCTGTCGAAACAACCTTGACGACGTCCGTCAGCTAACCGATATTGCGCACGATTGCGGCATCGCCACCGACTACCACATCAATGAATCGCCGCTCATCGAGCAGGACGAGCACTTTCGCCACGCGGCCAACAACGTCACCTACATCACTAAGGACGATTGGCCGGCCGTCGAGGAAACCATCCAGTGGCTTACCGAGAAGCAGGACTCAGGCTACAAGATGGTGAACTCCAATACCCGTCTCTGGCAGATGGTCGATTTCATGAAGGGCAATCACTTCCCCTGGAACTGCCGCGCCGGGCAAAATTCGATGATTATTCGTGTAGACGGAACGCTCGCGCCCTGCTTCCCGATGTACACTGCCTCCTATGACTGGGGCGTCGTCGGCGATCACAAGTTCGACACCAAGCAGCTCGACCACCAGAAAGAGAGCTGCCAAACCCATTGCTTTTCCACCCTCAACCATATTCTTGGCTGGTGCTATAACGACCAGCGCGTCATCAAGTACTTCTTCAAGCAACTCGCTCACGGATTCCAGGGATTGAAGGGACAGATGTAAACCGGATTCCTCAACAAAATCCTAACCCTCGAGGAGAACTGTATGTCGACAGCCGTTCATGAAGTTGTTCAGACGGATTTGGAGATGGAAATTCAGGCGCGGATCGACGCCGAGAGGGCGCGGCTCCGGGCTGAGGCTGGCCTGGCCCGCATGCGCGAGTTCAAAAAGCCCGTGGAACGCACCTTCACCGCGGCCGAACGCGACTATGTGACCATCCTCTTCGGCGGCCTCACCTGGAAGCACGAGGAGATGATCAAGGCTGTCTTCCACGGCAGCGGATACAAGTGCGAGAACATCCCGACGCCGGTGGTAGCCGACTTTCAGGCGGGCAAGGAATACGGCAACAACGGCCAGTGCAATCCGACGTACTTCACGGTCGGCAACCTGGTGCGGTATCTGCAAGGGCTGGAGAAAGAGGGCCTGACCAAGCAGCAGATTATCGACAACTACGTGTTCTTTACCGCGGGATCGTGCGGCCCGTGCCGCTTCGGCATGTATGAGGCGGAGTATCGCTTTGCGCTGCAAAATTCCGGCTTCGAAGGCTTCCGCGTGCTCCTCTTCCAGCAGACGGACGGCATCAAGGCGGCAAGCGGCGAGCCCGGCCTCAAGTTCTCCGTCGATTTCGGAATGGGCATGCTGAATGCGCTGAACCTGGGCGACGTGATGAACGAGCTGGCGTATCAGGTACGTCCCTTCGAGGTGAACAAGGGCGAGTCGGATACGGTGATCCGCAGCGCCGCGAAAACTCTGACCGACACTCTGCGCGACCGCAAGCGCTGGCACATCATGGACGCGGCGCCGGAGTGGTCGAAGCCGTTCCTCAAGAAGCACGATAAGATGACGGGCATCGCCTGCACGCTGGGTAAGGTAGCGCACAATCTGTATGGCAAGGAATATGTGGGCGCGCTGCACGCCTGCCGCGACAGCATCGACGCCATCGAAGTTGACCGGCTGCGCGTGAAGCCGGTTATCAAGATCACCGGCGAATTCTGGGCCCAGACGACGGAAGGCGACGGCAACTTCAACATGTTTGCCTTTCTTGAGAAAGAAGGCGCCCAGGTTCTCGTGGAGCCGATTGCCACCTGGATCGACTACATGATGTTCGTGGCCAAAGAAGGTGCCAGAGCACGCGCCCAGGCGCAGGCTCCCCACCGCGACCCCAAGTGGTACGAGGTAAAGAAGCGGGCCGTCAACGGATTCTCCCTCTTCAAGAAGACCGCGGGACTGAGTGTCGGGAGTTCCATGTGGACCTACTTCTATCACCGCACCATCCGCCACATGGGCGACACAGGACATCACCTGATCCCGCAATCGGAACTGGCCCGCCTTGCCCATCCCTTCTACCACCAGCTCGCCCGCGGCGGTGAGGGTCACATGGAAGTCGGCAAGAACATCTTCTACACGGTCAATCACCTCTGCCACATGGTGCTGGCGCTCAAGCCCTTCGGCTGCATGCCCTCCACCCAATCCGATGGAGTGCAATCGCGCGTTGTGAGCAAGTACAAGGACATGATTTTCCTGCCCATTGAGACCTCGGGCGAAGGAGAAGTCAACGCCCACAGCCGCGTGCAGATGGCGCTCGCGGAAGCCAAGGCCAAGGCCCGGGCCGAATTCGAAGGAGTGCTGCAGAAGACCGGCAAATCCCTCGACGACCTGCGCGGGTATGTTGCTGAACATCCTGAGCTTCGCCGCGCTCTGTACAAGGTCCCTCATCGTGAAGGCCTCGCCGGAACCGCAGCCCAGTTTGCCTGGCATGTAAGCGACCTTATGAACAAGGATCGTGCCTACCGCCGTCGTGAGCGGGTCGCGGTTCCTTCTCAGCAGGTCGCCTGATGTCCGCGCTGTCCTTCGATCGTACCGGCCGATTCACCTGAGTCGGCCGTCGCAACAGAGTCCGGTCTTACCCCCGGCTCCAGGAGAAGAGTGGATGCAGCAGCTTCTGGTAGGGCTCGATGTTGGTTCGACGACCGTCAAGGCCATTGTGGTGGATGCCGCCACGGATACCACCCTATGGCAGGATTATCAGCGCCACGATACCCGGCAGCCGGAAAAAGTGCTGGAGTTCCTCAAGCGCATGGAAGCCGAAGCCGGCATCTCCACCGCGAACACCAGGATATTCATCACCGGTTCCGGCGGCGGCCCGATAGCGGAGATGATCGGCGCGAAGTTCGTGCAGGAAGTTCACGCCGTTGCCTTGGCCGTTGAGAAGATGCACCCGGAAGTTTACTCGGTCATCGAGCTTGGCGGTCAGGATGCCAAAATCATCGTTTTCAAGGATGACGAGGAGACCGGACGCAAGAAGAAGATCCCCTCGATGAACGACAAGTGCGCCGGAGGCACCGGCGCCGTGATCGACAAAATCAACGCCAAGCTCAAGATTCCCACAGCCGAGCTTGCCAACCAGGCCTACCACGGAATCAAGCTGCACAAGGTTGCCGGCAAGTGCGGAGTCTTCGCCGAAACCGACATCAATGGCCTGCAGAAAACCGGCACCCCCTCCGACGAGCTGATGGCATCGCTCTTCGAAGCCATCGTCCTGCAGAACCTGAGCGTCCTCACCCGCGGCAACACGCTGAAGCCGCACGTGTTGCTGCTCGGCGGGCCGAACTCCTTCATCCGAGGAATGCGCGAAGCATGGCAGGCCAACATTCCACGCATGTGGAAGGAACGAAAGGTTCAGATTCCTGACGGCGCCACGCCGGAAGATTTGATCAAGGTCCCGAACAACGCTCAGTACTTTGCCGCACTCGGTTCGGTCGAATTCGGCAGGGACGAAGAAGCGCAGATCGGCCGCTACCTCGGCGTCGAAAAGCTCGCCTGGTACATCGACTACGGCCGCGCCGAAGAAAAAGCGGCGGCAGGTGGTAAGGGCCTGGTCGCAGACACATCCGAGCTGGACGACTTCCGCTCCGCTTACAGGAAGAAGAAGTTTACCCCAGCGGAGTTCCTCCCGGGTGAGACCATCTCCGGATTCATCGGCGTCGATGGCGGTTCAACCTCAACCAAGGCTGTCCTGCTGAGCAAGGACGGCGACATTCTCTGCAAGTCCTATCAGCTCTCGAACGGCAACCCCATCCAGGACACCATCGAGATGTTCGAGAAGCTCCGCGAGCAGGTCGAGGTTCGCGGCGCCACCCTTGAGGTTCTGGGCGTTGGCACCACGGGCTACGCCAAGGACATCCTCAAAGATGTGCTCAACGCCGACGTCGCCCTCGTCGAAACCGTGGCCCACACCGAATCGGCGCTCAAGTTCTACGACGATCCTCACGTCATCGTCGACGTGGGTGGCCAGGACATCAAGCTGATCGTATTGAAGAACGGCCGCGTCAAGGATTTCAAGCTGAATACGCAGTGCTCGGCCGGAAACGGCTATTTCCTGCAATCCACCGTCGAAGGCTTCGGTCTGAAGGTGGAGGATTTCGCCGACCTTGCTTTCTCGGCCAAGTCGATGCCCTCCTTCGGCTACGGCTGCGCCGTCTTCATGCAGTCCGATATCGTGAATTTCCAGCGCCAGGGCTGGCGGTCGGAGGAAATTCTAGCCGGCCTTGCCGACGTCCTGCCCAAAAATGTCTTCCTCTATGTCGCCAGCATTCCCAACCTCGCGGCGCTGGGCACGCGCTTCGTCCTTCAGGGCGGCACGCAACATAATATGGCCGTCGTCAAGGCCGAGGTCGACTTTATCCGCTCGAGTTTCCGCGCCAACGGCAAGGAGCCCGAGATCATCGTGCACGAGCACTGCGGAGAATCGGGAGCAATCGGCGCTGCCCAGGAAGCCTTGCGCCTCTGGCGAAAAGGGAAAATCACGACCTTCATCGGCATGGAAGCCGTGCGCCAGATTCGCTACCGCACAACCCGCAATGAGGACACCCGCTGCTACTTCTGCAAGAACAACTGCCTGCGCACCTTTATTGACGTCGATGTGACGCGGCGGAACGGCTACAACAGCCGTAGCGGCAACGACCGCTGTCCAGCAGGTCGAGCCCGTCAACGAAGATCGCGCCGCGACAGCCGAAGAAATCGCAGCCGTCGCCGTCAATCTTCCCAGCCTTGAGCAGATTCAGGCCAATATCCCAGCGGCCGAGCATGGGTCGTCCTGCAGCACCGGTCACAGCCACAGCCATGATGACGCCGGCGGCTGCGGATGCAGTTCCACGAAGACCACTTCATTCCGTGCCAAAGCCGAGCCGCTCATCCAGATCCAGGCTGCGCCCGGTGCGAAGAAGCCTGTAGAGCTGCCCAAACCCTCCATGGACTTTCAGCCGCGCAAGACCAAGGTTCCGCTGCGCGTCGGCGAACAACGCCTGATCATCGCAACCTGCGAAAAAGGCACCGTCGAAGACCTCAACGACATGAAGGGCATCAAGGCGGATATCGACAAGATCAAAGCGGCCAACCCCAACTTCGTCGATATCGCGGCCCACGAAGTCTTCCGTCATCGCGACGTGCCCAACGTCGCCGATCCCATTCCCTCCGCCAAAGGCTTCTTCGTCTCGAAGACCGTGAAGGAGCGCGCGGCCCTCATGCAGAAGCGCAACGAGATGCGCATCGGCATCCCGCGCCTGCTGAATACCTACACCTACGCGCCGCTCTTCAATGCCTACTTCGCCAGCCTCGGCATCCAGGCCGAAAACATCGTTTACTCTGACTACACGACGCCCGATCTCTATCGCGCCGGCGCGAGCCGCGGCGCTATAGATCCCTGCTATCCCTCGAAGATCGGCATTGCCCACGTTTACAACCTGCTGGCCGTCAAGCACAGCAAGAAACCGCTTCACGCCATCTGGTTCCCCATGTACGACGTGCTGCATACGCCGCTGGTGAACCTGACCGGTTCGAATGCCTGCCCTACGGTGACCGCAACGCCAAATGCCGTAAAGGCCGCATTCACAAAAGAGAGCGATCTCTTTGCCGAGAACGGAATCGAGTATCTCGATCCCATCCTCAACCTCCAGGATCGCAAGATCTGCACCGATCAGATGTACCACGCCTGGTCGGCTCTCCTGGGCCTTTCCCGGGAGGAGAATGATCGCGCCGTTCAGGCCGGATTCCACGCCCTCGACCAGTGCGAGTCCGAAATGCGCCGCCAGGCCCGCGAAACCCTCGATCAGCTTGAGCGTGAAGATCGCATCGGCATCGTTATGCTGGGCCGCGTCTATCATCACGACCCCGGCTTGAATCACGAGATCATGGAGGAGTTTCAGAAGCTCGGCTACCCTGTCTTCTCGCAGAGCACCCTTCCCATAGACGAAGATCTGCTCGAACGGCTCTTCGGAGACGAAGTCCGCGCCGGCATCATCACGCATCCGCTCGATATCAAAGACGTCTGGAAGAACCGGTATTCCACCAGCACCAACACCAAGGTCTGGGCGGCTAAGTTTACCGCGCGGCATCCCAATCTGGTGGCACTCGAAGTGTCGAGCTTCAAATGCGGACACGACGCGCCCATCTACGGCGTCATCGAAGGCATCATCGAACGCTCCGGTACGCCCTACTTCTCCTTCAAAGACCTCGATGAAAACAAGCCGACCGGGTCCATCCGCATCCGCGTCGAAACCATCGACTACTTCCTCCGCCGCTACCGCGACGACATCATCGAGAAGAAGCGTAAGGAACTCGACATCGAGAGCCGCATGGCCGAGTTCGAGCGCCGGCTGAGACAGAGCGAAGAGGCAGAAGTTGCATATGCCTGACTTCGAGTGTGCGCGGAAATCCTCTGCGCTCTCCCGAAGCTGGCCAGCCTTTTCCGGCACCCCGTTGCGCTCGATCCCGTTGCGCTCGATCCGGTTGCGCTCGATCTCGTTGCGTGCGATCCGGACCGCCGTCATCCTCACGGCGGCCATCATCCTCTCACCCGCCGGAGTCCTCGCCCAGTCCCGATCGGGATATGCATCGGAAGCGGCATCGGGATCCGCGGCCGGATCTGGATCCGGATCTGCCGCCTCCGCCCTTGCCCCCTCTGAGATCGTTCGCAGGTTGGTGGAGCAGAACCAGATCCGCTCCGATCGTTTGCGCTACTTCACCTCTCGCCGCCACTATCACGTCGAGTTCCACGGCCTCGGCCGCTCTCTGGCAGCGGACATGGATGTCCAGGCTACCTACACTGCCGGATCGGGCAAGACCTTTCAGGTGCTCAATGAGTCCGGGTCGCGCATTCTCCTCAATCATGTGCTGAAAAAATTGCTCGACACCGAACAGGCGGATTCGCAGCGTCATGAGAGCTCCCTCACATCTGCAAACTACACCTTCAACTACCAGGAGCCTGCTTCCGAGAACGGCAGGCGCCTCTACGTCTTCGCCGTCGAGCCCAAACAGAAGAGCGCGCTTCTCTACCGCGGAAAAATCTGGGTCGATGCGCAGGATTACGCCGTAACCCGGGTCGACGCGCAGCCCGCCGAGAACCCGTCCTTCTGGATCAAGAGCACAGAGATTCACCACGTCTATGCCAAAGAGGGAGAGTTCTGGCTCCCGCAGACGAACCGAAGCCAATCGAAGATACGCCTCGGCGGCACTGCCCTGCTCACCATCGATTATGGAACCTACCAGTTTGAGCAGCCGCATGGAACCGCCCCCGCCCCCGCAGCCGGGGTCGCTTCTCAGTAAAGTCGGCCGGTTTCCGCGGCAGACATCGCGCTTCCGGTGTCGATACCGCTTCCTCTGAGATTTCCGACGGCGCCCCCTTCAAGCCCGACGTTGCCTTGTGTGAGAATCCCTGATCCCTGTTCCCTCCACACGGAAACCATCCTTCGCTCGCCGCGGCGAACGAAGGGTGGGACCGAGCGACACCCTAAAGAGCGTCATTCTGAGCGCAGCGAAGAACCCATACAAAATTCAATCAACCACCGCATCCTAACCCTTCTCACCTGGACCTCAAGCCCTGCGCTCGCCGCCGACGAACGAAGGGTGGAATCGAGCGACACCCTGAAGAGTGTCATTCTGAGCGCAGCGAAGAATCCATACAAAATTCAATCAGCCACCGCATCCCTAACCTTTCTCACCTGGACCTCAAGCCCTGTCATTCTGAGCGAAGAATCTGCTTCACCACCTCCAAACGACACATCGACGGTGCCCACTCAATCTCGCTTTTGGCTTCTGTGAGAATCCCTGTTCCCTCCACACGGGACCCATCCTTCGCTCGCCGCAGCGAACGAAGGATGGAATCGAGCGACACCCTAAAGAGTGTCATTCTGAGCGCAGCGAAGAATCCATACAAAATTCAATCAACCACCGCATCCTGACCCTTCTCACTTGGACCTTAAGCCCTGTCATTTTGAGCAAAGCGAAGAATCTGTTTCACCTCCAACGACACACCGACGGTGCCCCACTCAAACCCGCTGTTGCCTTCTGTGAGAATCCCTGTTCCCTCCACACGGAAACCATCCTTCGCTCGCCGCAGCGAACGAAGGATGGAATCGAGCGACACCTTAAAGAGTGTCATTCTGAGCGCAGCGAAGAATCCATACAAAATTCAATCAGCCACCGCATCCCTAACCTTTCTCACCTGGACCTCAAGCCCTGTCATTCTGAGCGAAGAATCTGCTTCACCACCTCCAAACGACACACCGACGGTTCATCCCGCCTGCAAGAATTTTTCCCTCTTGACAATCCATAACCAAACGGTTATGATTTGGGTGTGAAGCCGGTCAATGCCAATCACGTCTTCCGCGCTCTCGCCGATCCCACCCGCCGGGCCATCTTCGAGGAGCTCTCCCGGCAGGGCGAGCAGACTGTCCACGCCTTGACTCGTTATGCCGGCGTCTCCCAGCCCGCTGTCTCCAAGCACCTCACCGTCCTCAAGCGCGCCAAGCTGGTGCGGCACCGCCGCGACGGACGCGAAACTCACTATCGCGCCCAGCCCGATGCGCTCGCGCCCATGGTGGACTGGCTCAATCTCTACGGCGCATTCTGGCGCGAACGCTTTGACCAGCTTGAAGCTCTTTTGGAAAGGATGGAACCATGACAAGCCCCACAAGCAATCCAGCCGAGAATACGCGGACCCTTGTCGTCGAGCGGGTATTCCCGCACCCGCAGCAAAAGCTGTGGCGTGCGCTCACTGAGAGCCCGCTCCTCGCGCAATGGATGATGAACAACGACTTCGAGCCGGTCGTCGGTCGCAAGTTTCAGTTCCGCGCCGAGCCCATGCCGAACTGGAATGGCGTCGTCGATTGCGAGGTGCTCGCCATCGACCCTCCCCATCGCCTCTCCTATAACTGGGGAGTTGGCGACCCCACCTCCGGCCTTCAATGGGTGGTCCTCTTTACTTTGACTCCAGCCGACGGTGGCACCCACCTTCGCATGGAGCAGTCCGGCTTCGCTCCCAATCAGCAGGGAGCGTATCAGGGTGCAAAGTACGGCTGGCAGAAATTCTTCGGCGGCCTCGAGCCGGTGCTCGCCAGGCTCGAATAACCTCAGCATCGAAAGGAGACTTGACCATGAGAGCAAATGTCACCCCGCGTTCGATTTTTCGCTGGATTCACCTCATCATCAGCATTCCCATCTACGGATACATCTACAGTCCGTTCAATAAGCTTCCGCAGTACGCACCCCCTACCCGTTATGTCTTCTTTCCGCTCATGGTCCTTACCGGATTGTTGATGTGGAAAGGCCATCTCCTCTGGCGGCTCTTTTCGAAAGGACCGGTCCTGAGATCACAAAGAACATGAAGTCTCATCAATACGAACGAAAAGAAATACAGAGTGAAGCGGCCGCGCCGCGAATGTGACAAAGGAGAAGCGAAATGAAAATCAAAGTGACCACCGTACACGTCGACGACCAGGAAAAGGCCCTGCATTTCTATACCAACGTGCTGGGCTTCGTGAAGAAGACCGACTTCAGCCAGGGGCCATATCGCTGGCTGACCGTAGCCTCACCCGAGGAGCCGGACGGCACCGAGCTGCAGCTCGCGCTCAACAGCAACCCGGCGGCCAAAGCCTACCAGCAGGCCCTCCTCCAGCAAAGCCAGCCCGCATCCATGTTCTTCACCGACAACCTGCAGGCCGACTACGAGCGTATGAAGGCCCTCGGAGCCGAGTTCACTATGCCGCCAACCGACGTGACCGCCTCCAAAATCGCCATGCTGAACGACACCTGCGGCAATCTCATTCAGGTCACGGAACTGAAGCGCTGGTAAAGTGGACGTGGGCCGCCCGCCAATGAGATCGACCGTAACCCTGCACGTGGTCTCCAGTCTGGATGGATTCATCGCCAGAAATGACAACAGTGTCGCGTGGATGGATAGCACTGGCGTCTACGAAGCCGGGGCTTCCATTTCGGAGGAGGAAGTTGCGGCCTTCGTCAAAGCCATCGACTGTTACGTGCTCGGCTCCCGCACCTATGAACACGCGCTTGAACTGGGCTGGCCCTATGGTGATACTCCTGTCGTAGTGGTGACCGGCAGAGATTTGCAGCGGGCCAGACCGAGCGTCGAATTCTATTCCGGCGATCTCAAGACATTGGTTGACGTGAAACTCGCGCCCCGATATCGAAACATCTGGCTCGTCGGCGGAGCCATGTTATCTCAGCGTTTTCTCTCTCTCGGCCTGGTGGACGAAATTAGATTGACGATAGCCCCTGTCCTTCTGGGTGAAGGACTCCGGCTCTTCGCCGATTCCGGCGCCGAGCAGAAGTGGCATCTGAAAAACGTCATCGCCTACAAAAACGGCTTCGTCGAGCTATCGTACTCCGCCCCCGCCACGTGAAAGGCTTGCCGTCTGTCCCATTCAAGCCGGCTAGTTGTTTGTGTCCTGATAGGCGGGTGGTCCATCCTTCCACTTCGGAGCACGAACGAGGGTGCCCCATCCTGAGCGCAGCGAAGGGTGGGATGCACAATTCCTGACATTACGAAAATGGGCGGGTGGTCCATCCTTCCACTTCGGAGCACGAACGAGGGTGCCCCATCCTGAGCGCAGCGAAGGGTGGGATGCACAATTCCTGACATTACGAAAATGGGCGGGCGGGTTCATCCTTCCACTTCGGAGCACGAACGAGGGTGCCCCATCCTGAGCGCAGCGAAGGGTGGGATGCACAATTCCTGACATTACGAAAATGGGCGGGCGGGTTCATCCTTCCACTTCGGAGCACGAACGAGGGTGCCCCATCCTGAGCGCAGCGAAGGGTGGGATGCACAATTCTTGACATTACGAAAATGCCTGGGTGCCCCACACAACGTGGTCTTCGTTGTGTGGGCAGACGAAATGCTTCTCCTCTGCGTCGCCCGGACATCGGTTTCGGCCAACTCTTGGCGACCTCCCTCATGCCAAAACCAGGATTGAATCCTGCCTGGTGCTGCCTTCGAAACCCGATTGCGAAAAGCAACCAATTGCTCATGAAAAAGCCGGCTTCTGGAGAGTAATACGGTACCGTTGTACAAGGTACTGGAGCCTGCTTGCGCGTTCCTCCGTCTTCTGCCCGTTTGACATTTCGAAGCTGGACTGACAACGATACCCCGCTCGCTGAAGCGTTGTGGTGCGATTCGGAAGTGACGCACTACTTCGGCGGCGCTATGACCCGGGAACAAGCGCAGGACCGGCTTGATATAGAACGGGAATGTGAAAACCGCCTCGGTATACAGTACTGGCCGATATTTTTGCGCGAGACGGGCGAGTTTGCAGGGTGTGCCGGCCTGCGGCCCTGGCAGATGGATCCGGAGACGATAGAAGCGGGCGTCCATCTCATGCGGTCTGCTTGGGGACTGCGGCTGGGCGAGGAAGCTTTACGGGCGGTACTTGCGCATGGATTCGATACGCTGAGTCTGCCGATGATTGTCGCCGGACACGGGATCGGACACGACAACTCGCAGAAGCTGCTCGAGCGCGTGGGTTTTGGCTATACCCATAACATCATGTGGGGGCCGAAAGCGATCGAAGTACGCATGTACGCGATCACTGCGGGAATATGGCATTCAACAGACTCGCGGGAAGAGCGCGCCTGAGAAACCGGAAATTTGGGCACCGTCACTTCCGGGATGCCGATCACCCGTTCCTAATCGATCTGCGAGGATATGACTTAGTTATGCTCACCGATGGCGAAATGTTGAGAGAAGTTGTCGGTGCGTGTGTGCAGCACGACATTTCAGGTGGGGTTTAATGCTACGGGAAATGAAACTGATGTTCGCGTTTTTGGTTATACTTGCGTCTTGCGTCGTGAATTTCAAGGCAGAGACTCCTAAGCCGTTCAGGAGCGTCGATCTCACCCAACATGTTCCTCTAGCCACGGACTGCGATAACAGATCGATCTTCCCGAACGATGCGCTTTGGATCGATAACGAACATCTAGTGGTATGGCTAATCACCATATGCAAGTCGCACGAAGGCAAATGGAACAGCACCAATGAATTGTTGTTCGTTGCTTCTAAGGGTACAACTCAAGTGCTTCAGCCAGGAGTCATGGGAGGCCTTTCACGCGGCCCGAAAGACACAATTCTGGTGGGACACGGCTCCGCAGTCGACGCAGTAAGGGCAAATCTACAAGTAGTGCAAACTCTCCAGTGTCCGGAGCCAAAACCCTGTGCGATCTATCCCGCTCCTTCCGGCTCGACCGATAGTGACTTTGCACTCTGCTCGACCAGTCGTCCGACCGAGCACTGCGTTTTGTACAAGGGGATTCCTGCGGAGCGGCTCTCCCAAATGAGAGACGTTCCGATGTCCAACGGAGTAATTCCAGAGAGTCCGTACCCGAATGTCGCCATCGGTAGTGGATTACCAAGTTCTTCCCATGCTGACACGGCATGGCGCGTCAGCGAGAACGAGGTGTGGTTTTTCGATGCTCATGGAGTGTTGACCAGCCTTAGCGTAGCCCGCTCGACCGCACCAGTCTCATCGGAACGTTGGTGTCCGAAGGACAGCAGCTGTGATGGCGAATTCTCCTTCATTTCCAAACGTTTTCTCGCAAGTTGCGTCGGAGCGCATCTCTACACCGACGGAGAGTTCGACAGTATCTTCGGCTACAGCAGAATCGCTCTATTCGACGTGCCCTCCAAGCGCCTGCTGCTCCGCATTGATGGCCGTCCGTACACCTCGGCAACGCTTTCGCCAAATGGAAAACGAGTCGCTACCATCCACAGAGGAAGTGACACCAAAATCGAGGTCAAGCTTTACCAAGTCGATTGAACAGCTCCTACATTCCTTTCCGGGCGTATTGTCGGCAACCCGGAAGCTTGCGGACGGGACGGTGGCCCAACCTTCTTCTACCTGTTCGAATCCACCACACCCGAGAGTGCCGCATCCTGAGCGAACCGGGGCCCCCCGCACGCCCGGTGTTGGCGTGATGGGGTGGGAGCGGTGAGAAGGGTTGGAGGCACAGTCCCTGCATCACGAAGGTGGCCGCCATATTTTCTTGGTCCTCCGGCGGGAGGTACCTGCAGTTACCAGTCCTGACCAGACACAACCGAGAAGTGGAAATGCAAGCATCACCACCCCTGACCCCTGACCCTGACCACTGACCCCTGTGCCGAGTTGCAGCTTCCGCTTCAGCGCAGCTAGATTAGCTGGAGAGCTCCCCATGGAACCTGCATCTACATTCATCGACCAGAAGATCAAAGACCTCGGCGACTGGCGCGGGAAGACCCTCGCGCATCTCCGTAAGCTCATCCACGACGCCGATCCCGATATCCAGGAGGAGTGGAAGTGGATGGGAACCCCCGTCTTCTCGCATGACGGAATCGTCTGCACAGGAGAAACCTACAAGCAGGTCGTAAAGCTCACCTTTGCTCGCGGAGCCTCCATCGACGACCCGAAGAAGCTCTTCAATTCCAGCCTCGACGGGAACGTGCGCCGCGCGATCGACCTCCGTGAAGGGGAGAAGATCGACGAAGCCGCCTTCAAAGAACTCATCCGCGCCGCCGTGGCGGCCAACTCCGCAGCGCATGCTGCAAAACGTGGGACAAAGGCCGCCCGGAAGAAGTAAGCCCGCCATCCCCTGGCTTGATCGTTAATTCCCGCCTCGGGCCAGCGCCAGGTAATCCGGCCTGTCCGCCATCGTCCTGTGCCGAAACACATTCGCTATCGCGCGATTCTTCAGAAAGAACACGCCCGCCATCTGCTGGATATCTTCCGTCTTCAACCCAATCCCGTATTTGAAGAGCGCGCCCTTGAACCATCCGATCCACACCGCCGGCCGGATCAGCTGAAGCAGGCTCACCCTCGCCAACGCAAACGCCGGCGCGCGATATAGCGACCCATCCGGATTGCTCACCCGCTCCACATCGCTCAGCCCGAAATAGTCGAAGTAAGGTTTCGCCCGCTCCGGCGACCCCAGATGCACAAACGCCACCTGCACCCCGCGCTCCGCCAACTCTCCGCGCACCTTCGACACGTCGTCGATCGCCTGCCTGCAGAACGCGCACCCGAAGTGCCGCAGAAACACCAGCAGCACCGGCCGCTCATCCACCAGCGCCAGCAGCGTCTTGCCAGACTCCGTGCGCGTCCCGCCCAGCAGCGCAACCAGTTCCGCGCGATCCGCCTCGCCCGCCACTTACTGCGGACCTTTCTCTCCTGCCGTAAACACCGTCCACGGGCCGGCCTTCATATCCTTCAATATCGGAGCCTGCCACGCATACTCCGGGTGCGCCGCCAGGAACGGCTTCGCCAGAAAATCCTCGCCGCACGGATGCCCCGCGTGCGCCACCAGGCTCATCTTGGCCGCCATATCGCTGTCCGTTGCCTTGCCCTGCACCGCGCCGCCCGGATAATAGGCCGGCCACTCCCACTCCGGAATCCCTTCCTTCGCCACATCCGCGTGCCCGCACAGCGAGCGCTGATCCGCGCGCTTTTCTTTCAGAAACGAATCCTCATGATCGGCGAGAAACTGCTCCGCCATCGGCACATCGATCTTGCCCTTGTTCGCCGTCACCACCTGCTCCCAGCGCACCCGCCGCGCATTCGGCGACGAGCTCAGATCGTTCAAATCGAAGCCCTCCGTCTCATCCTTGATCACTCCCGGATCGCGCGCCCAGTTCGAGCTCACAAAATATCCATCCTTCTTGCGCCACACCGGAGTGTGCTTCAGCCCCAGCTCCAGATACGCAATCTCGCCCGTCTTCCTGTCACCGATCAGCCAGTCGTTCGCATACCCGCCGTTGTCGCCTTTAACCATCGCGGCAACGTAATCGTCGATCGAATCCGCATACTGCAGCGCCTTCCGCGACCGCACAAACTCCGGCGTGCCCTTCGAATCCCACCCGACAAACTGCGTGATCGTGGTCTCCGTGATCATGATTCCCGCGTCGTTTACGCCGAAATCGTCCTGGCTCGTGATCACCCCCGGCAGCCCGTCCATCAGTATGTGGTGCCCATGCTCCGGCTGAATATCAAACATCATCACCCACCGCGAGCCCTCCGCATACGACGACCAGTTGTTGTGCGCGATCACAATCTTGCCGTCCTTCGTATAGCTCCCTGTCGCGATAAACGCACTGCAGTTCCCCGGAGACTTGATCGCCGGCCCATCATCCGGCCTCAATCCCTGCGCATGCTCCTGCTTGTTCAGCCACGGAACGTAATAGTCTTCCAACTCGATCTTGCCGTTCATCGCGACAATATCCCACACGTCGAGATTCACGCCCTTCGCCGCCACGCCATCCGCAATGCCCTGCAATTCCTTCTGATACTCCGCATCGATATGCGGCCACAGAATCGTCCGCGCCGCATCGCGAAAGAACGCCCAGTCGCGCTTCGACACGTGCTCCGTCTCCACCTTTAGCACGTGATAGGTGTCCTCGATCTCCGCCGACAGCAGATACCCATGCTGATACCCGATCTGCTCCGGCGACCCCTGCAGATGCACGTACGTCCACCCGCCCCGCTCAAAGCGGTACGCGCCTTCCAGCCGCGGGTCCTGACCTTTCGGGGTTGCATGCGCCACGGCAGCGGCAACAATAATCAGCGCGAGTAAAGATACACAGCGGCAAAACCTTGCAGGCATGCGGAATCGTCTCCAAATGAATCTAGAGACCATACTACAGAGGTATTAATGAGCACCGGCAGGGGCTTTTTTGCCGGGCTTTACTTTTTTGAAGAGCCACACGAGCGCGACGCAGCCGAAGCAGAGCAAAGCGATCCAGCGGAAGACATCCACAAAGGCCCAGAGCAGCGATTGCTGGCCAATCTCGTTATAGATCTGTGCTCGGCTCGCGGTCATTCCATTGGCGGGCCCCATTTGCCGGCCGAGGAACCGCGCAATCATCCCTGATTGCTGCTGAAGCCAATAACTGGAGCGCGAGACGGAGCCGGCTATGTCGTTCTGGTGAAGGTCGCTGCGCCGCGTCAGCATGGTTTGTGATAGCGAAATTCCGACCGATCCGCCGATATTGCGCAGCAGATTGAAAATGCCGCTGGCGTTGCCGATTTCTTCATTTTTGAGGGTGGCATAGCACTGGGTGCTGATGGGTACGAAGACAAAGCTCAGGGCAAAGCCGGTAATGATGATGGGCCACAGCATGGTCCAGGGGCTGACGCTGAGGTCGACGTCGCCGAAGCGGAGAGACATGAATCCGAAAACCACGAAGCCGAAGGTAAGCAGATAGCGCGCGTCGGCTTTGTTGGCGAGCCAGCCGATAATCGGCATGGCGACGATGGCGCCGAATCCTCGCGGGCCCACGACCAGGCCGGCGGCAAAAGCGGTGTAGCCAAGCAGCTCCTGATAGAAGAGCGGCAACAGCGTAATGGTGGAGTAAATCGACACTCCGAAGAAAAGAATCAGCAGGCAGCCAACCGCGAAGTTGCGGTCTTTGAGGGTGTGCAGGTTGACCAGCGGATCTTTCTTGCGCCAGGAGTGAATGACGAACCAGGTGAAGCCGAGTATAAGAAAGAACGTCGCCCAGCGCAGCCAGATGGCTCCGAACCAGTCGTCCTCCTGGCCTTTGTCGAGGATGATCTGGAGGCAGCCGGTCCAGACGGCGAGCAGGCCGAAGCCAATGTTGTCGAACTTCCCGACTTTGGCGTTTTTCACGTACGGCGGGTCGTGAACGAAGCGGTTGATCATGAAGACGGCCAGCGCTCCGACGGGAATGTTGATGTAGAAGGCGTAGCGCCAGCTATAGGTGTCGGTGAGCCAGCCGCCGAGCGTGGGTCCAATAATTGGCGCCACTACCACTCCGAAGGCGAATACCGCCATGGCCATGCCGCGCAGTCGAGGGGGAAAGCTTTCGAGCAGGATCGCCTGGGAGAGCGGCTGCAGCGCTCCGCCCCCTGCTCCCTGAACAATGCGGGCAATGAGGATGAAGGCCAGCGAGGTCGCCGCTCCGCAGAAGAACGATGAAACGGTGAAGATGATCACACAGGTGATGAGAAAGCGCTTGCGTCCGAATTTGAGAGCGAACCAATTGCTGGCGGGCAGGATGACGGCGTTAGCGACGAGGTAGCTGGTCAGGACCCAGGTGGCTTCATCGTTCGAGGCGGAGAGCGAACCGGCGATATACGGAAGCGCCACCGAAGCGATGGCCGTGTCCAGCACTTCCATGAAGGTGGCGAGCATCACCGAAACGGCGATAAGCCAGGGATTCTCGCCCGCAGTTTGCGGATCCTGTCCGGTTTCCTCTGCCATGTTCCTGAACTTTGCCCTGGCAAGATAGGCTTTCGGGGAATAGGAAGCGTGGATTGCTTTCCCCGAAGATTTGATTCTTCAATTGGATACGCTGAGAACAGATGGGGATGCTTAGGCGGGGCAAGCTTGAACGACGCGGACGCGGCAGAATCGTCTCCAGTGGAATCTGGAGACAAAGACTAGAGGCTTACGCCAGTTTGCGGCTCAGAGTAGTTCCTTGGTCCCTGCCTCTTACCGCTTCTTCTTCACCGGCTTCGCCGCGGGTTTCTTCACGACCTTCGCTGCCGGCTTGGGAGCCGCCTTTTTCACCGGCTTCTTCAATGGCTTGGCAGCAGGCCTGGCCGCCTTCTTCGCCGCCTTCACGGGAGCCTTTGCAGCCTTGGCGGGTGCCTTCTTCACAACTGGAGCCTTCTTCACCGCCGGAGCCTTCGACGGCGCAGCATGTGCCGCAGACTTTGTCGGATGCACCTCCGCAGCCGTAGCCTTCGCAACCGGCTTCTTCTCACCCGCCGCTTTCTCAACCACCGGAGCCTTCGCCGCAGCCTTCACCGGAGCTTCCGCCTTTGCCGCCGGCTTTCCCGCCTTACCCTTGGGCGCCGCAACCGGCTCAGCCTCGGCCTCTTCTTCCTCTTCTTCTTCCTCCGGCTCTACCTCCAGGGCGCCCAGTTCGCCGGGCTCCTCGTCGAGGTTCACAACCGGAAGATCCTCTTCTTCCGCTTCCTCTTCTTCTTCATCCCGCAGCCTGAGCTTCGCCTCGCCCCGCTTCGCCCGCGACCGCCCGATCTTCACTGGAGGCGGCGGCGCCGGGGGCGAATGCGGCTCCAGGAAGGCCCGCATCTCCTCCTCCGTGCCCAGCTTCTCGTCCATCAGCTGGTAAAAAATCTCCTGCACCAGCGCCTGATACCCCGGCAGCTCCGGCACAATCCGCATCTCCTGCATCAGCGCCGTTGGAATCCTCTGCCGTGCCTCCGGCCACACCGTGAAGAAGTTCTTCAGCTTCGTCTGCGCCTGCCCATTCTTGCTCGTATAGGCCAGCCACAGCACCGGCTCCGGAGCATAACTGGTCAGCAGCTTCCACGTCGCCGACGGCGCGGCATTCTTCTTGTCCAGCAGCTCTTTCTGGAACTCCTTGGCCGCGTCCTCCAGCCCCTCCCAGTACTTCACAAAGCCCTGCTGCGGAAACCTCTTCTTCAGCATCGCCAGGTCCTTGGGAGGCATCTTCGCCGTCAGCAGTTCCATCTGCGCCGCCGACAGATCCGGATGAATCCCCTGGATCAGCAATTGAATCAGCGTCTGGTGCAGCGCCTCTAGCCCGGCAACATCCGCCTTGGCCGCCACCCACGCCGGAAACACATGCTTCATCCAGCCTTCGGCTTCGAGCGCCCTCAGCGCCTTGAGCGCCTCTTCTTCATGCCCGATCTCCTCCAGCTCATACCCCGCCAGATAAGGCGAGATCGCCTCGATGGCTCCGGATTCCTTGGCGTTGTGATATCGAACCTTCGTGCGTTCCTCGAGCTCCCACCCCGTACGTGCCTGAAAACGCGTGGCCCGCAGCAGCCTCGACGGGTCCTCGATGAACCCGTAACTGCTCACCAGCCGCAGCGTCCGCGCTTCCAGATCGGCAATCCCGTTCAGCGGATCGAGCAGCAGCCCATACGACCCGTCATTCAGCGAAATTGCCATGGCGTTCGCCGTAAAATCCCGCCGCCGCAGGTCCTCGAGAATCGTCGCCCAGTGATAAACCGGCTTCCCCGGCTTGGGATACTCCTCTCGCCGCGCGCTCGCAACCTCCACGCGCACGCCCTTGAACCAGTAGAACAGCGTCCGCGTGGGCTCATGTTCGCCCCACAGCGCCGCTCCGGCCTTCTCTAATGGTTTCTTTAGTTTGAACGCATTTCCATGAACCGTAAAATCAAGGTCTCTGACGGGAAAGCCGGTCGCCAGGTCGCGAACCGCTCCACCCGTCAAAAACACGGTAAGACCCTGATCGCGTGCCGCGTTGCGAACCTGCGTGAGCGCGTTCTGTTGAGCGGGGGAGAGCCGATTTGCTAAAAGATATATGTAGTCGGGCATGCCTTGACAATCTGGGAAGAGTTACGAGCTACCCGGCAGAAATCTCCGCTAAACACCTATCCAACAATAACTTACAGACATGCCGGAGCTCGTCACAAAACTCAAATGTAACACATCCATAACATCTTGGCTACCGGCTTGCACAATTTTCGCTGCGCTTGAGTCCCCGGCATGCAACAATCCTTATTCTGGGAGCCGCCACGGCCTGCATTCAATCCATTCGATGCCCATGACTCCGAACCCGATACCCTGTGCCCTGAGCCCTCTGTGCCTGATCCCTAGCCCTATCACCCTGGTGCCCTGATCCCTGCCCATACATATGCCTTCCAGCCGTAAAAAAGCCATCGCCCGCCGGTTCACACGCGACTGGGTCGCCGGCTACGTCTTCTTCGACGGATCTTCCCCCTCCGGCTTCCTCAAAGACACCGAGCTCGAGATGCTCGCCCTCGACGGCAAAGTCCTTTCCCTCGACCTCAAAACCATCAAGTGGCTCTGCTTCGTCCGCGACTTCAACTCCGGCGAGCCCGAGAACCCCGAGCGCCTCGTCCGCAAGACCTTCGCCGGACGCCCCCGCACCGAAGGCCTCTTCCTTCGCGCCACCCTCACCGATGGAGACCTCATCGAAGGCATCGCCTCCAACGACCTCAGCCTTATCACCGCCGAAGGAATTCTCCTCACCCCGCCCGACGTCCGCTCCAACACCCAGCGCGTCTGGATCCCCGCCGCCTCCCTCTCCGAGCTCGAAGTCGTCGCCGTCATCGGCGGCGCAAAGAAGAAGCCCGCATCCGCCGACGACCGCCAGGAAACCCTCTTCTGAATCTCGAAAAATCCCTCCGATAAAATGGCGGCAATCGCTAAAGGAGGAGTTTCTTGGCCACACAACCTGAACCCCGAATCCTGGCCGCTGGAGACGGACCGGCCTACTGGTTTCTCAATGGGCTGTGCACGCTGAAGGCGACGACAGAGTCGACCGGTGGCGCTTTTTCGCTCGTGCACCAGATCGCGCCGCCCGGCCATGCCACGCCGTATCACATGCACCAGATCGAGGATGAAGCCTTCTGGGTGCTCGGCGGCTCCTTCGCATTTTTCTGCGACGGCCAAAAGACCATCGTCGAACCTGGCGGCTACGTCTTCCTGCCGCGCAAAATACCTCACGGTATCCGCGTGGAGGGATCGTCGCCGGGCGAGTTGCTGATTCTCGCCACACCCGGCACCGGCTTTGTGGGAATGATGCAGGAGATGGCCGACCCGGCAACCGCGCGTGTGATCCCGGTTCCTAAAGCACCTGACATGGAGAAGCTGACCCGGCTCTGCGCGAAGTATCAGATCGAGATTCTGGGGCCGCTGCCCGCGTAGGGAGCCGCCGGCTTACTTCGCGTCAGGCTACTTCGCACCAGGGCTACTTCGGAGTCGAAAGACTCTGACTCCAGCTGACGTTGGCGGCAGGGTCGATGACGATGCGGAGGTCGCCCTGCTGGCCTTCGTTGAGGTCGGGCCCGGTGGCGGTGTGCGGCTTACCCGCGGCGTCGGTGAAGGTGAGGGTGACCGGTCCTGAGCCTTGAATCTTGAAGTGGTAGTGGTATGTGCCGTGCGCGTCGATAGTCTGCGTGCCGAAGCTGGCGCTTGGGTAGTCGACCTCGATCAGCTGAATGGGCGCGGAGCCGCTGTTCTCGATAGTGGTTTCAACGTAAGCCGATCGGCAGGCGGTGAGGCAGACGAGAGCGAGCAGGGCGAGTACGGCGCGGGTCATCTATTACAGGGTAACGTGTCACCCTGTTACAGATGCAGAACGTACTCGCGCAAAACACGGCCAGGTTCGGTGGCGGCTGGGTTGAATCCACAGCGCACCGGATCCCTGTTTCCCGGCCGTTTGCACATTCCTGTTGTTTTCCAAAAGGTATTGTGGCATATTCATGTTGGAAACCAAGAGGTGCATCCCGCAATGCCCGAAAAGTCCGACGTCCCGCAGGGAACCCTGGCCCTAATGGTCCTCAAAACCCTTGATGTGCTCGGGCCCCTCCACGGCTATGGCATCGCGCGCCGCATCGAGCAGATCAGCGGCGACCTTCTTGCCGTCAACCAGGGCACCTTGTATCCCCTTCTGCTCAAGCTGGAGCATGAAGGCGCGATCGCTTCCGATTGGGGCGCCTCGGAGAACAACCGCCGCGCGCGCTTCTATCGCCTCACCAGGGCCGGCCGCAGGCAACTGCAGGCCGAAACCCGTGACTGGGAGCAAACGGCCGCCATCATCTCGCGTTTCTTCGAAGTGAAAGCGGAGGACTTGTCATGAGATTTCTGAGGCGGTTTCTGACCCGCCTGACGAATTTCGCCACCGGGCGGCGCGACGACCAGCGGCTGCTCGAAGAGATGGAGGAACACCTCGCCCGGCAAACGGCGGACAATCTCCGCGCCGGCATGCCTGCTGCCGAAGCCCATCGACAGGCCGTGCTCAGGTTCGGCGGGGTCGGAACCATCCGCGAGGAGTACCACTCCGAAGTAAGCCTGCCGTTCATCGAGACGCTGGTGCAGGATCTGCGCTATGCGGTTCGCATGCTTTTGAGATCTCCCGGATTCTCTTTCATCGCGATCGCCACCATGGCGCTGGGCGTCGGGGCCACCACCGCGATCTATAGCGTGATCGACGCCACGCTGCTGCACCCTCTGCCGTATCCAAACCCCACCGAACTGGTGCGCATCCAGGACGACCTTCCCGGCGTCGGCGCGCAGGGCGTCGGCATCTCCGTCCCTGAGCTGCGAGACCTCGAGAGTTCCGGGATATTCCAGTCCGCGGCGCTTACCGGCAGGGGCGCAAACGTGAACCTCACCGGCAGTGCCCAGCCCCTGCGTCTCAGCTTCAAGCAGGTTACGCCGAATTACTTCGCGGTCCTAGGTGTGGACGCGCAGCTGGGCCGCACATTCGATCCGCATGATGCCACTCCCGGCTACAACCTGGAGGTGGTGATCAGCGACGGGCTCTGGAGGCGGGAATTCGGAGCCGACCCGCACATTCTCGGCAAAGCTCTGCGCCTGGACAACGACGTATATCACGTCGTGGGCGTGATGCCGCGCGGTTTTCGCGATCAGGGCTCCACCAGTGATGAGCAGAATGTGGAACTGTGGCTGGGGGCCGGCTTTGCCGGTGTGCCGTTTCCGCCCGCCGCTGCGCAGTTCACGTCTGCGGAGTCGAGCGGTCATCGCGCGCCTGAAGCCCGGTCTCTCGATTGCGGCCGCGCAGGCTCAACTCGATGCGCTGGTTGTATCGCTGAAAAAGCAATATCCGGCAGAGTATCCGGCACCGACCAAATGGACCGTGCGCCTGATTCCGCTCAGTGAAACCGTGGTCGGCAGCGTGCGCCAATCTCTCATTCTGCTCTTTGGCGCAGTAGGATTGGTACTGCTGATCAGTTGCGTCAACGTCGCCAATCTGCTGTTGGCCCGTGCCAGCGGGCGCAGTCGTGAGATCGCGGTTCGCCAGGCGCTGGGAGCGCAAAAACAACGCCTCATCCGCCAGCTCCTGACCGAGAGTCTGCTGCTCTTCCTGCTTGGCGGGATCGCCGGTTTTGCCATTCTCTTCTTCACGCGGAAGTTCCTGCTGCAGTTGGTTCCGGCGAGCCTCCCGCACCTGAACGACATATCGATCGACTGGGGCGTGCTGGCCTTCGCCGTGGCCGTCTCCGTCGCTGCCGGATCCATCTTCGGGCTTGCTCCCGCGTGGCTCATGAGCCGCAGCGATTTGACCAGTACGCTTCGCCAGGAAGGGCGCGGCTCCAGCGGTTCCCAGCAGCGCTCGCGCGCGCGCCAGATTCTGGTCATCAGTGAATTGGCGCTTTCCCTGGTGCTGATGATTGCCGCAAGCCTTCTGCTGCGCAGTTTCTGGGACCTCTTCAAGGTGCAGCCCGGCTTCAATCCCGAACGCGTGATGGCCATTCAGACCTGGCTGCCCGGCCCCAACGATCCCACTACGGATCCCTATCAAACCGCCACGCAGGAAACGGTCTTGCTGCGCGAGATTCTTCGCCGCAGCCGAACCCTGCCAGGCGTCGAAGAAGCGGCCATCGGCGACGAGGCCTCTCTTCCTCTGGGCCACAGCAATCCCGGCCGGCTGCCATTGATCCGCGAAGGCATCGAGACGATGGACAATCAGGCTCCAGTGATCGATAGTCCCATTGTTTCGCCCGAATACTTCCACCTGTTGGGCATGCCGCTCGAGCGCGGACGCCTTTTCAGCGACCACGACCTTGAGGACACGCCTCAGGTTGCGGTCATCAATCAGGCCGCGGCTCGCACCTACTGGCCCAATCAGGACCCGCTCGGCAAACGCGTCCGTTTGCAACTGGATACCCGCGGGCTATTGAGCTCCGCCAAGCCGCCCTGGACCACGATCATCGGCGTGATCGCGGATGCCCGCACAGAATCGCTGGCGGAGGCGGCAATTCCGCTGATCTACCGCAGCGTGTACCAGCGCACCTCCAAAGAAGTGACTATCTTCCTTCGCGGGCAACTCGATCCCAGCACCCTCCCCGCACAGGTGCGCGAGCAGGTCCAGTCCATCGACCCGGGACTTCCCGTCTTCCATGCCGAGACTTTGGATGACGTCCTCTCCGAGCTCGCTTTCCGTCAGGCGATTCTCGATGGAAATGGTGGCGTTGTTTGCAGCCACTGCCTTGCTGTTGGCCGGGCTTGGAATTTACGGAACGATTTCCTATGTTGTGAATGAACAGAGAGGTGAGATCGCCATTCGCCTCGCGCTGGGAGCTCAAAGAAGCACCATCCTCAAGATGGTCCTGCGCCGAGGACTCGGTCTGGCCGCTGCTGGCTCCGGGCTGGGTGTGGTCGCTGCGCTCATCGTCTCTCACCTTATGGCCGGATTGCTCTACGGTGTCTCGCCCAGCGATCCTCTCACCTTTATCGGCCTCACTGCTGTCCTGGTCGTTGTGGCGCTTGCGGCCTGCTATATCCCCGCGCGCCGCGCCATGCGGGTCGACCCCATCATTGCTTTGCGCCAAACCTGAACCTCCAGCAGCACTCGCGCCCACAGAATGAGGCATTCATGACACTCAAGGTGATCCCCATACCCGTCTGATATGGCGACGATACGGCCACGCCGCTCCGTTTTCATTGAGTGCCCCGGCGATTTGGCACGCGTCGAGAAAATCGTAGTGGGTCAATTGGCAGAGCTCACTTGTCCGCGTAGCCGGTTTCTCTCCACGAGAAGCGGAGCACATCGATGTACGCAGTCTTGGCGTTTCTCACTTACTTTCTTTTGAGCTCTTCACAGAGACAGTGCGACCAATTCCGGCGGAAGGTTTGCACCACCTGTGGCGACAACGATGAACTGCTTGCCGTTGTGCATGTACGTCATAGGCGCGGCAGTTGCGTTGTGTGGCAAGACCACTTCAGCAATTTGCTTGCCTGAGGCTTTGTCAAAGGCGACCAAATTTGGCGACACGACTTTGAACTCTGGAACATCCGAAGGGCTGAGGCCTTCCCGTTGAGTTGTTCCTTCCTGGCCGATGATCAGAACCGTTTTCGTGAGCAGCAGATGTCCACGAGCCGGGCGGCCAAGATTCTTCAGCCCGAGCTGCTTCAAGGCCGGAACTTCGTTGGCAAGATCTCCGACCGGCGTCATCCAGCGGTGATCGCCGGTATTCAAGTCGATTGCTGTGACACGCCCGTACGGAGGCTTCCAGAGCGGCACGCCGTCCATATCCGGAACAGGTCTCATTTTGCCGATGTAGCCCGTGTGCGGTACCGTTGACGGCACCAGCTCCGCTGTGTAAGGGAACGTCACCGAAGAGACGTAGCAGATGCCCGTCCGCGGATCGCAGGCCGCCCCAGACCAGCTTGCGCCACCAGCAATACCGGGCATCTCGATGGTTGGCTTTTCGAGAGATTCGGGCGTGAATAAAGGTCCATAGTTGTACTTCTGCAGAGTGGCGAGAGCCCTCGCGTGCAACTCCGGGGTGAACTCGACAAGATCGGCTTCCGTCACACCCTGCCGGTCGAAGGCCGCCGGTTTGGTCGGAAAGGGCTGGGTCGCGGACGTCTGCTCGCCGGGAATTTTCGACTGCGGAACCGGCCGCTCCTCGATCGGCCAGATGGGCTTACCCGTCACGCGATCGAAGACATAAAGAAACCCCTGTTTACTCGTTTGGGCGACAGCCTTTACTGGTTGGCCATTGACGTGAACGTCGACGAGATTGGGCGCTGCCGGCAGATCGTAATCCCACAATCCATGATGGGCCATCTGGAAATGCCAGACGCGCTTACCTGTCTTTGCTTCTACGCAGACCAGGCTCTCACCAAAGAGTCCGCTGCCAGGCCGGTTTACGCCATAATGATCGTCCGAGGGAGAAGTGAGTGGAAGATACACAAAGCCGAGCTCCTCATCGGCGCTCAACACCGACCAGAGGTTGGCGGAGCCGGTGGTCTCCGCGGAGCCGTTCTTCCACGTGTCATAACCGAACTCGCCTTTGTGCGGGATGGTATGAAAGCTCCACAGTAGTTTGCCAGTGCGGACATCAAAGCCGCGTACATCTCCCGGCGGCATCTCTCCTGCAAGAGGAACGTCGTTTACTTTCGATCCCATAACGATCACGTCGCGGCAGACGAGCGGCGGTGAGGAGACACCGTAGAGCTTGCGATTCACGGGCCGGCCAAGCCCCCGCGTCAAGTCGATGCGCCCGTCTTCACCGAAGCTCGTGACCGGCTTGCCCGTTCCCGCATGCAAACAGATCAGGTAGCCGTCTCCAGTACCGAACACGATACGACTATCGTTGCCATCAGCCCAGTAGGCAACTCCGCGATGCACGAAGCCATTATTCGAAGGCACGCCGTTCTTCCATGTCTCCGGGTCATAGACCCAGAGCAACTTACCGGTGCCGGCATCGAGCGCAACCGCCTGCGAGAGGGACGTGGTGAGGTAAAGCACACCGTCGATCATCAATGGCGTCGCTTCCCAGGCCCAGGTCTTCAGGTTGTGAGTCTTTGCGAGTTCCTCTTCAACGGAGCGCCATATCCACGCGACCTTGAGATCGCTGAAGTTATCAGCCGTGATCTGATCCAACCCGGAATACTTCGTACTGGCATTATCGCAGGCATATTGCCGCCACTCGCCCGATGCTTGCGCCGAGGAGCTAACCTGGCCAAGCGCACCGAGATCTCCAAGCAGCGGCATCGCTGCAGCAGCCGCGCCTAGTCGGATTACGTCACGCCGGCTTAATCTTGGGTGAGACTCTTGGTTGCGGTACTCGAACATGGGATGTCCCTTTCCTCAGAGAAAAATCGCGAGCCTACGTCGTATCCTTGCTTCAAATGTAGGATATCGCCGGTCATGACACAATGCGGTTGGCGTCGCAAGGTGTTATGAGTAATATTCATAAATGATCAGGCACGATCTTGCCGAGCTTTCGGCGTTTGCAACCGTCGCGGAAGAACGTAGCTTCACGCGCGCAGCAGCACGGTTGGGCATCTCACAATCCGCGTTGAGCCATTCTATGCGCGGTTTGGAGAGACGATTAGGCCTTCAGCTTCTCGCGCGCACAACGCGCAGCGTCGCCCCGACAACGGCGGGTTCCGCTCTCCTTCAAGAACTCGCGCCCGCTCTGGAGCGGATCGAACGAGCGGTTGCGGAAACGCGGAAGCAAAAGGATACTCCCTCGGGGCGGATACGAATCATCATCCCGCGAACTGCGACCCAAATGGTTATCCTGCCAAAGCTGGCGCACTTTGCGCGCACCTATCCGGAGATCGTCCTCGAAGTTACACACTCCAATGACCCCGTTGATCTGGTTGCAGGAGAGTACGACGCCGGCGTTCAACTCGGTGAGTTTATTCAAAGGGACATGATCGCCGTTCGGGTAACAGGACAAATGCGACTTGCAGTCGTCGGATCTCCTGCATACTTCGAATCCAATCCCATACCCAGGCAACCTAAAGATCTAAGGGACCATGCCTGTATTGGCTTCCGTTTCAGCAATGGTCTCTACCGCTGGGAGTTCGAGAAGGGACGCAAGGCTCTCACGGTCAGCCCTCAAGGGCCCGCATCATTTGATGATCCTGATCTAGTCATCCAGGCAGTTCTGAACGGCATTGGTATCGGCACTTCGATGGAAGCGACTCTCGCAGACCTGATCGGGAAAGGGCGTTTAGTTCAAGTCTTAAAGGACTGGTGCCCACCATTTCCCGGTTACTTTCTTTATTATCCTAGTCGTCGGAATCAGCCCACTGCTCTAACAGCTTTGATAAACGCGCTTAGAGTATCGGATTAAGTTGCCCATTTATTTGTTGGTTTTCTTCACTTGGACGAGCTGTTGGCTTTGCGGACAGTGAACCTTGGTCAACTGGCGACATCAAGCCAATGCACTCATCGAGCTGTTCCGTGGCCTCGGCGAGTAGGCGAATCGCGGCATCCGGCGTCGCGAAGCACTCGCGCTTACAGCACGCTTTTTCGTTCTAAGATCCGTGCGGAGAGCACCACTCCCGTAGCGCGCGTGTGCAGGGTGATGGGGAAGGCGAGGACGTTCCACACCCATTCTTCGCCTTTGCGCGGCAGGTTGAGCATGCCGCGATAGGTGCGGTCGAGGTAGGTCTCGCGGGTTTCGGCGACGGTGCGGAGGATTTCGCGCCAGCGGGCGGCGAGATCGGGCATCTCGTGAAAGATTTCCTCAAACATGTTGCGCCCGGGGAACCAGTCGCGCGGATGCTCCAGAAGCCTGGCGCAGGCTTCGTTCACGTATTGCCAGTTGCCCTCGCCGTCGAGGATTTCGACGACCACATCGTCTCCCATGGCCATATTGATGCGCGAGTAGAAGAAGTCGCGAGCGTCGACGACGACAGGCTTGCCGCGCAGCTTGGCTTCGAAGGAGCGGAGCGCGTTGACCAGGTCGTCCACCGAGCTGTAGCCCTTGAGCAGGTGCATGTCTTCGACTCCGCCGAAGCGGTGCTCGAGCGTGGCGGAGAGGATGATGATCGGAACCTCGGGGCGGCGCTCGCGCAGGCGAGCGGCGACGTCGGTGCCGAATTGTCCCGCGCCCAGGTGGTAGTCGAGCACGGCAATGTCGATCTGATCGAGAAGCGACTCGGCCTCTTCAATGGTGGATGCGGTCTCAGAGAGGTAGCCGTGCTTGCGCAGGATGGTGGAGCGCAGGAGCAGATTGTCGACCTGGTCGTCGAGGAGGAGAACGCGGATGGGGTCGGCAACGGCGAGTTGCAAACCGCTGCGGATGTCGTTTTCTGTCTCGTTGGGCATTAACTTGCTTAGATGCTGAAAAGACTTCGAGTGATCTAGTGTACGGTGACGGGCCCGGTTAAGTTTCTGATTTCTGTTTGCGCTGCAGCTGGCGGATGATGTCGGGCAGCCGGTTGAAGATAGCAGTCGCCTTGAGCCATTGGCGATTGTCGAAGGCGGGTGATCCGCTGATCACTTTGCCCGCCGGGATGTCGTGCGAGACGCCGGATTGCGCCGTCATGATAACGCCGTCGCCGAGCTTACAGTGCCCCGCGACGCCGACCTGGCCGGCGAGGATGGAGTTTTTGCCGATTTCCGATGAGCCGGCAAGCCCGACCTGCGCGCACAGCAACGTATTGGCTCCGACCTTCGATCCGTGGCCGACCTGCACAAGGTTGTCGATCTTCACGCCCGAGCCGATGCGGGTTTCTCCCACGCTGGCGCGGTCCACGGTGGAGTTGGCCTGAATCTCCACCGAATCTTCGACGATGGTCGGTCCGGACTGCACAATTTTCTGCCAGATGCCGGCGTCGTCCTTGGCAAAGCCGAAGCCGTCGCAGCCGACGATGGCGCCGTTCTGCAGGACAACGTTGTCGCCGAGGCGGCAATATTCCCGGACGACAGAGTGCGCGTGGGCGTAGAAACGGTCGCCGATGGAGGCGTAGGGATAGATGACGACGTGGGGCAGCAGCGTGGCGTGGTCGCCGATGGTGACGCCTTCCCCAACCACGGCGAAGGCTCCGATGTGGGCGCTGCGGCCGATGACGGCGGTGGCATCGATGACGGCGCTGGGGTGAACACCCGGAGCGTAGACAGGCTCGCGGTAGAAAAGCTGCACCGCCTTGGCGAAGGCAAGGTAGGGATTCGCGGTGCGCAGGGTGGGCGTAGTGATCTCCGGAAAATCCGGCGTGACGAGCACAGCGGCTGCGTTGGTCGTGCGGGCCAGCGCCGAGTAGCGGGGATTGGCGACGAACGTGACGTCTTCGGGGCCAGCCTCTTCCAGGCCGGCCACTCCGGTGATCTCGGCGTCCCCGTCGCCATGAACATCTGCACCGAGGACGAGCGCGAGTTCGGCTAGCTTCATGGGGGGATTGTACTAGGCCCTGGGTGCGGGGTACCGCTTCAGCAATCGGCGATCGGAGCAAAGCCGGCGTTTCGCATTGCGGGATGCGTTATTGTTCAACGAAACATCTTCTAATTCCGACCGTATTATATGGAGAGCCAATTGCTGCTGTTCTTTGCTGCGTTTTCTGCCCAGGAGCCCCCGTTTCGTCGATGCGCGACCTCAAGATAGCTGTTCGTTATTTGCTAAAGTCCCCCGGATTTGCGGCGACGGCAGTCCTCATGCTCGCGCTGGGCATCGGAGCAACCACCGCCATCTTCTCGATTGTCGAGGGCGTGCTGCTGCGCCCGCTGCCCTTTCCGCAGTCGGACCGGCTGATGATGCTCGCCGACGTGATCCATGGCGCGGATGTCGGCGGCAGCGGCGAGGCGGGCGTGACCGTGCCCGATATCCAGAACTACACGCGCGACACCCGCAGCTTTACCAGCCTGGGAGGATTTCAGCAGGCCGGCTTTGAGCTGTCCCGCATCGGCGAGCCGGCGCAGGTGAATGCTGCGCGGATGAGCGCCGGGGTCTTTCCCGCCCTCGGAGTAGCTCCACTGCTGGGCCGCGTCTTTACCCAGCAGGAGGATGAGCAGAAACAGGCCGTCGCGGTGCTCAGCTATCAGACATGGATCTCCCGCTTCCACGGTGACCCGCATGTGCTCGGCCAGAAGATTCTCCTCGACCGCAAGCCGTATGTGGTCATAGGAGTGATGCCCCGGGACTTCGAGTTTCCCGTCGTGCCCGGCCATCTCAACCGCAGCGAGCTATGGGTCCCGTTAAGCTTTACCGAGCAGGAGCTGGCTTCGGGCAGCGAGGCTAACTGGAGCTACAACATGGTGGCGCGCCTCAAGCCGGGTGTGACTCCCGCCCAGGCGGCCGCCGATGCCGGCCGGGTCGCGGCGGAGACGATGCGCAATTATCCGGCCTTCATGGCGGGATTGAGCATTCGCCCGGTGGTGAGGCCGCTGCGCGATGAGATCGTCGAAGACGCGCGGCCCATGGTGCAGACGCTCTTTCTGGCGGTGATGGTGGTGCTGCTGATCGCCTGCGCCAATCTGGCCGGTCTGCTGCTGGTGCGGGCAATCCGCAGGCGCCGGGAAGTGGCGGTGCGGCTGGCGCTGGGAGCTGGGGCTGCAACGCTGCTCAAGCAGGCCATCCTCGAAAGCCTGGTGCTGAGCGTGGCCGGGGGCGTAGCCGGATTGATTCTTGCCTGGGTCGCGCTACGCGTAGGAGTAAGCCTGCTGCCGGAGACACTGCCCCGCATTGACGAGATCGGCGTCGATTGGGCGGTGGCGGCATTTGCCCTGGGCCTGGCCATCCTCACGGGCGTGATCTGCGGGCTGGCGCCGGCCTTCGCGGCCATCCGCACCAACGTGAACGCCGTGCTCAAGGAAGGCGGACGCACAGGCAGCGCGGGTGGCGGCCACGCCCTCTTGCGCTCAACGCTGGTGGTCGTCGAAATTGCGATTGCGCTCGTGCTGCTGTCGGCTTCGGGCCTGCTGTTGCGCAGCTTTGAAAAGATGCGCGCGGCCGACCTGGGCTTTCGTCCCGATCACGCGCTGGTCGCGGCCTATGCCCTGCCGCTCAAGGAATACGCGACTCAGGCCGCGGTAAACCAGTTCAACCGCGAGCTGCTCCGCCGCCTCGCCGAACTGCCCGGAGCGAAAAGCGTGGGCCTGACCTCATTTCCGCCCGCCGCGGGCAACTCCGGCAGCAGCGCATTTACCGCCGAAGGATACGTCGCGCCCAAAGCCGGACAACTCGACCTGGGCACACCCTTCATGGTGCAAGGCGACTATTTTGCCGCGATGGGGATTCCGCTCCTCCGCGGTCGGGTCTTCACCGAGGCCGACAAAGAAGGCTCGCAGCTTGTGGCCATCGTGAATCAGAAGCTGGCGCGCCAGTCCTGGCCTGGCCAGGACCCCATCGGCAAGCGCCTGCGCGTCGGCACCGAAAAGATGCAGACGCCATGGGCGACGGTGGTAGGAGAAGTCGCAGATGTAAAGGAGAGCTCGCCCGACCTTCCCGCGAAGCAGCAGTTTTATATCCCCATTGAGCAGACAGCGGCGATCGCCGGGATGCTGGCTCCGCCGGGAAGCCTCACCGGCAATAGCGGATTCATCGCGCTGCGAACCGCGATGGCTCCCGAGCAGATGCAGAATGCGCTGCGAACGACCGTCCGCTCGATCGATCCGCAGCTGCCGCTCAGCCAGATGCAGACCATGGAGCATGCCATCTCCGACAGCGAGGCGCCGCGTCGCTTCAACACCGCGCTGATCTCGGTCTTCGCGGCGGCGGCGGTGCTGCTGGCGGTGCTCGGCATCTATAGCGTGATCGCCTTCTCGGTGGCGCTGCGCGTGCAGGAGATGGCGATCCGCATGGCGCTGGGCTCGCAGCGATCGGGCATCATCCGGCTGATCGTGGGGTCGGGGGCGAAGCTGGCACTCATCGGATGCGCGCTGGGTCTCGCTGGCACGGCGGCCGCCTCGCGCCTGCTGCGATCCTTTCTCTTCGGAGTCAGCGCCTTCGATCCCCTGGTCCTGGCGCTGGCCGCGGCCTTTGTGGTAGCGCTGGCGCTGCTGGCCTCACTGCTCCCGGCGCAGCGCGCAGCGCGCATCGATCCCATGCAGGCCCTCCGCGACGGCTAGCTCAGCAACGAAGGGCGAGAATAGCAACAACCCCAGGTTCGTCATTCTGAACGAAGCGAAGAATCTATACACCGCCTTAACCGCCACCGCACACATTAGGCTTTCTCACCTGACTCACCCCGCTGCATCCTCCGGCTCGTCCACTTTTTCACCCGGCAAAACCAACCGCACCTTCCCTGCTGGTCAGTCTTTCACTTCGGTGCTAGCATCCCTTTCAAAAGCGCGTAACCAGATCGCGCGCCGCTCGACACGTTCTCTCTTTCAGGGTCGTTTCTTCTGTTCAAGCGTCTTCTGAATCGAACAACCCCTGTTATTGAATTTGAGGAGGCGGTAATGCGCATCATTTCAGCAACCATAGCAACATCTCTCTCCGCGCTGCTGCTCGCCGCGGCCACACTGCCCGCCCAGCAGACCACCCCGGCTTCGGCCAATGACAACCCCGCTCCGGCTCACGCCAACTCCAAGGTACGCATCGTGCGCCTCAGCGAAGTCAAGGGTGACGTCCAGCTTGATCGCAACACCGGCCAGGGATTCGAGCCCGCCATGGCCAACATCCCCATCATCGAGCGCGCCCGCCTCCAGACAAACACCGGTGCCGCTGAGATCGAGTTCGAAGACAACAGCACCCTGCGCGTCGCCCCCGACTCTCTCATCGAATTCCCGCAGCTTGAGCTCCTGCCCTCCGGCGCCAAAGTCTCAACCGTGAATGTCCTCCGCGGCATGGTCTACGTCAGCCTCGTCAACACCAAAGAGAATCAGTACACCCTCGCCTTCGCTCAGGAGAAGATCCACCTCCAGCCCTCCAGCCACATCCGCCTCGAGCTTGAGACCACCCACGCCAAGCTCAGCGTCTTCGAGGGCGCCGTCTCCGTCGAACGCCCCTCCGGAACATTCGAGGCCGACAAGAAAAAGACCTTCATCATCGATCTGGCCAACCCCGACCAGCCCATACTCGCCAAAAACATCACTTCCGATCCCTTCGACACCTGGGACCACACCAACGCCGCCTACCATAAGCAGTACGCCAGCCAGAGCGCCTTCGGAAACGTCCCCTACAGCTACGGCGTCAGCGACATGAACTACTACGGCAACTTCATCAACGCCGGCGGATGCGGCTCCATGTGGCAGCCTTACTTCGTCAGCGCGGGATGGGATCCCTTCGCCAACGGCGCCTGGGCATACTATTCCGGCGCGGGCTACTCCTGGGTATCTCCTTATCCCTGGGGATGGACCCCCTACCACTACGGCAACTGGATCTCCTGCCCCGGCGTCGGCTGGGGATGGCAGCCCGGCGGCGTCTGGAACGGACTCGGCAACCAACCGATCGCACTGAATGGTCCGGCAGGGATCATTCCCCAGCCGCCCACGCATGCGCCGCTCTCCGGCCGGCCCACCCTGCTCTCCGTAAACAACAAGCCCCTCCCCACTTCCGGAGTCCGTACCGGCAGCGACACCTTTTACTTCCGCAACAACTCCGCCGGCATGGGAGTCCCTCGCGGCGCTTTCGGCAAGCTGAATGGTTTCTCCAACGACGTAGCCCGTCACGGCTCCTCGTGGATGCCCGTCTATCAGCCCGGCTCTGACATCGGCAGCGGCCGCGCTCCCCTGCAGCCAAGCTCCGCCGTCGACCGCTCCCCATCGGGACTGGCCCCCGCGAGCTCCGGCACTATGGGCGGCGGCTCCATCTACTCGAATTCGCCCCGCACCCCGGCCGCTGGCGCACCCGTCTCGGCCCCCGTCACCTCAGGACCGGCAACCCCCGTTGGCAGCGGCCACCCACGCTGAAAGCATTAGGTTCTCTGGGATCGCATACGACAAAGCCTGCCGACGGTGCCCCACTAAGCCCGAGGTCGGCTTTGAGCGGGAACAGATGAAGCCCTCCTGAGCAGAGCCGAAGAACACAGCGAAGACTGGAAGGTAAGAGACACAAGAGGGGTCATTCTGAACGCAGCGCAGCGAAGTGAAGAATCCATACGATCCAGGGATCGTCACGGCAGTCCTTGGCTTTCTCACCCGACCCTTGCCTTTCGTCATCCGAGCAAGCCTGAAGGGTGGGAGAAAATCTTTCCACCTCAGCCTCAGACAACCCCGCCTCGCGTCACCCCCGTCAGATCGCTGGCAGAGGTGGACCAGGAGATGGCAGACGGCAAGACGAGCGAAGAGGACAAGCGAAAGATCAGAGAGCTCACCGCCTCAGCCGTCGAGTCCGTCGAATCAAACTTGGTCCAGTTCAATCCGAAGATGAGCTACGTCCCCGAGAGCTGGAGCCAAGCCGGCCCCACCTTCTGGAACCAGAAATAAAAGCACATGCAAATCAGGGTTGCTCGGCCGACAGATAAACTTGCCGAGGTCGTTCGTTTTTACAGTGATGGAGTGGGTCTCCCAGTGATCGCTCATTTTGAAGACCACGCGGGGTATTCAGGAGTCATCCTGGGTACGCCTGCAGACCAGTTCCATCTCGAGTTTACGCATGCGGCTGCCGGGAGCCCTTGCCCCGCCCCCACCAAAGACAACCTCCTGGTTTTCTATATTCCCGAAGACAGCGCATATGCAGCAGCAGTGGAACGGATGAGAGATCATGATTATCAACCAGTCGAGTCGGAGAACCCCTATTGGAAAGGCACAAGCTACACGTTTGAAGACCCGGACGGCTGGCGCTTGGTGTTGTACCACGGGCAAGCATTTGAGGATCGCTAGACGCCATCCCGAGTGAGGCGACGTGCGCCCCAGAGGCCGCCCCACGTCCCGATTCTGGGACGTGGGTTCCACCGCTCTCCTGCGCCATGCCAAGTCCCGCCGGACCCTACGACGGATCCGGTCCCGTAATCGTCAGCATGAAATTCGACGGCAGAGTCCGCTGCAGCATCGCCAGCGTCACATTCGAATTCAGCACCGCCGGCAACCCGTTCAGCGTCCCCTGCGTCGCGCCCACAATAATGCAGCCCAGGCTGTCCCTTTCCGTATTGCCGTTGTGGATCAGGATCGACGACCGTCCCGGAACATCCTGCAGCTCCCACGTCCCCGGATGATCCGCACTGTTATGCGGAACGCACGCGTACGTCCCTGCCGGTATGCAACTCTGGTCGGAAGCATTGTTCATCCACGGGCGTTCAACGGTATAGCAGAGATGGCTGCCATCCGGATTCAGTATCTCGCCCATGGTCCCGTTATTGCTCGAAGCCTCGCGCACAAGGCTGTAATTCGAAAGCGCACCGTTCATCGCTCACCTCGGTCCACAATCATACAAAATTCACCGAACCTCGCGGCTTGGCTCTTCCCAACCTGAACCCAACCGTGCGGCCGCTCTACCTGGCTCATAGTGCTCGCCGCCGCGCTACCGTTTCGCCGAGACTCTGTTCCCTGTTCTTGTCATCTCGAGCCGGCCCTAAGGGTAGCGAAGGGGGAGTCGACCTGCGGTTCGCCGGAAGCGCCGGAGAAAAGCGCGAAACGAGATCGACTTCTGCCTCGGAACCGGCATCTAACCTCGGCAGATTCAACCATCCCACCGGAGGAAAATCAGATGAAACGCATCCTGTCTGTTGTCTGCTGCATGGCTCTCTGCTCCATTCCTGCTGTGGCCCAGGAGAAAGGGGCGGCCAAACCGCCCATGAGCGATCAGAAATTTGTCGATTTCGCCGCGCAAACCGACATGGTCGAGGCCAACCTCGGTCAGTTGGCACAATCTGCGTCCTCCTCGCAGCCCGTAAAGGACTACGCCCAGACGCTGGTCACCGATCACACCAATGACTTCAACCAGCTCTACACCGTCGCCCACGGGGCCAATCTCACCATGCCCGACGCAATCGACACGGAAAACAACAAAACAATAATCGGTCCTTTCGAGAAATTGAAAGGCGAGGCCTTTGACCATCGCTATATCCACGACATGGTCGCCGGACACACCAAGGCCATCGAAATTTACAAGAAGGAAGCGGCCGACGCCGAAAACCCCGCCCTCAAGTCCTACGCGGAGGCGGCCTTACCCGTCCTCGAAAAGCATCTCGACGGCGCCAAGACTCTGGAGAAAGCCAAGTAGCAGCCCTGCCCAGTCAAGCCCTCCGTTGGGCTTGACTGGGGAAACGTAGCCCCTACTTTGTAGCCGATACCACTCCGGCGCCATTGAACAGCCTCAGCCGCGCGAGCACGACTTCCTTCACTGCCTCAATCACCGGAGGAAGAATCTTATACGGAACCACTTCGCCCGGCGCTTTGGCCAGGCTGGCATCCAGACTCTCTCTCCACGCAACGCGCAGCTCTGTGTTGATGTGGATAATGTTGATCCCGGCTGCGATGGCCTTGCGAAAATCCTCGTCTTCGGTTCCCGAGCCGCCGTGCAGCGTCAGCGGCACGCCCGTAGCCTTCTTGATCTCAGCAATCCTCTTTATGTCCAGATGCTTCCGCGCCTCACCCCGAACCATGCTGGCCGACATGCCGTGCATATTCCCCACCGCCGGAGCCAGCACGTCAATCCCTGTCGCCGCGACAAATTCCTTCGCTTCTTCCGGAGTCGTCAGCCCCTTCGACACATCGATCGCCGTCTCGTGAATCTCCGACCCCGTGCCGATATCGCCAATCTCGCCCTCGACCAGCATCGCAGGATGAATCTCCTTCAGTCTGGCGACGGCCTCCTTCGTCTGGCGAATATTCTCCTCCCGCGGCAGCGCCGAAAGATCGAAGACGATCGCATCGAAGCCTGCCCTTGCCGCTTCCTCGGCCTTGGCCAGCGAGTGCGTATGATCCGCGTTCAGATAGATGGGCACACCCGAGTCTTCGCGCAGGCTCTTCACCAGCGCCGCAATCTCGTGAACGCCCATAAAGTCGCGCTCCCCCTGCGACGCGCCCACCATCACTGGAAGGTCAAGCTCGCGTGCGGCGGCGACGACCGCCTTTAAGAGAACAAGATCGGAGATATTGAAGTGGCCAATCGCCACTCCACTTTGTTGCGCATGCTGCAGAACATCCCGCAGGCCTTGCATAGACCGCACCTCCATCGGATAATTGCCCGCTGCGGGCAACAATACAACTGCCCGATAAAGCTCCGTTAAATCATCGATGACGAATTCAAACCTCGGGTTACAGAGAAATCAGATATTCTTCCGGGTTTTGCGAGCCAGACGGTGCCCCATGCTCAACGCGTCGTGTGTGCGAAGGGTGGGAAGCGATGCTCGCCGGCGGACAAACGAGCGCGCGTTACCGAAAACCCGACTTCACAGGCACGATGCAGGATTACTTCCGGATAGCCGGTAATTCGCTCGGAACCACATGATCGAGCGTCAAACGGACATGTAAACCGCCAATCCGGTATTGAGCAGAAGATTCGGTCCTCGATACGCAGTGCCAAGATGAGGAGTCGTCAAAGGTACTAGGCTCAGACCAGACTCATCCTGCGCATTCAGGATTTCCGACTCTCCCGCCACAGAGACCAGCGATCTCATCACCAGCTTCGTTTCCCGCGCATAGATTACAGCTTCATCCCGCACCGCGAATCCCTTCCCGGTCACTCCAAAATCCGTCCACACACGTTGGAGGGCAAAGTCTTGTAGATGCACTAGAGGAAAATCTGTGTAGTAGTTGAGCCATACATCCCCGGATGCAGCCACGTTCATCGCATAGCAGTCGGATATGAATGGCAGCCCGGATCGTTCGGCGAATTCACCGTACCTGAATTCGGGAATGCCCCCTGCACCAAAACAAACCACTCCCTGCTTTCCGATACCGCCGCCAAACACTCCTTCATCGAAGTAGCTCACCCAGATTTTTTCGTCAGGTGTCGTCTGGATATCCTCGCTTGCATCGCCGAGATCGATAGAGCGATGGAAGTGACCGGAGGCGTCGTGCAGGTTTGCGCTCCCTCCTCGGCTATCGGCGAGAAGCCAACCATCCCTCAACGGCTGAACGTGGAAAGTAGAGATGCCTTGAGATCGCTCGAAGCAAATTATTCTGGTCGCACTCCCGTCGAAATAGATTGCGTGGTGTGCCTTAGGGGGCGTTCGATACCAGTGAGTGAATGTCCAAGGGTCCGCCGAAATGGTTGCATGATCCGGTCGAGCGGGCTTGCCCTCAACAAAGAGGAGAATTGGAAAGCCATTCCAATCAGCGGCAAGACGGACGAGACTCCATGATGGTGGAATGTCGCCGAGATCAAGCACCTTGCGAAAGACCAGATTCCCCATGCGATCTAGAGTGTACGGTATCGGCCGGGGACGGGCTAAGCGTCAGGTGAGGGGCAGTTCTGTCCGGTTAGTCGGCAATCCGGAAGTAATCCAGTGTTCACACGGCCCGCCTATCCGACGAAGTGCTGGAAAACGGCGTTTTGAGTAAGTTCGCTGCTCGCCGCCGGCGCCCCATTCAAAGCCCCGTATCGGCTTATTGGGAATCCCTGCTCCCCGATCCCTAATCCCTGCCTCTGTCAACCCTGCCCAAAGTAACTTCGCCCTCTAACCGTCACAAATCCAGGTAGATCCGCGCCTGCTCATTCTGGCTGCAATTTCGATCCCACTTGATAAACTTGAAATAGATCCCGAATAATCAGGTTCACATCATGGACCCGCTCTTTCTGCTCATCATCTTCGCCGCAGTCGTTGGCATGGCCGTGGTCTTCTATGGCAGCATCGCCAAAACAAAGTGGGGCATCAACCTGTCCGCGATAAAGTGCCCGGCTTGTCAAACCGTCATACCCCGCGTGCGCGTCCCCACCGATCCATATGAAGTCAAGTGGGGCGGAGGAACCTGTCCCCAGTGCGGAATGAAGGTCGACAAGTGGGGCCGCGTCCGCAGCTGAGTACGCTCCACCGGCTTTAACCAGATTTTTCCGACCGAGAGGGCGCGGCTAACCAGCCGCGCCTCTCGTCTTTTCAGCCGCAAATTTCAGGAATTGTCATTCTGAGCGAAGCGAAGAATCCATACAACGTCTCACCCGCCAACGCCTCCATCAGCTTTTTCACTCAAGCCCGATGTCGGGAGCTTGAGGGCGCAATGTCTCAAGCGGGGCTTAGCAACCGTCACGAGGTTCCTAAGCAAAGAATCCCTTTGTTCTGACCAGCACGGCTTCAGCCGTATCCGCTAACCCGCATCTTTTCAGCAACATACCCGTAACCAATTGATTCTGCCGAACATAGCGCCACCTGTCACTTAAAGATCGAAATATCAGCAATATAGCTTCTACCCAGGGAGGGGGTACCCCTATGCAACAACAGTGCCGAAAAATCCTCACCTCAGGCCGCCAGTGCGGCGGCGTCGCCTTGCGCCGCAAGAACTACTGCTATCACCACAACGACCTCAAGCGCCGCAGCTCCGGCCTCCGCAGCCAGATCCAGCTCCCCACCCAGACTTACGACCTCGGCACCATCCCCGTCCCCACTCCGCCTGCACCCATGCCGCCCGTCACCCTCGAATTCCCCGAGGACCCCGCCGCCATCCTCACCAATATCTACCGCGTCACCAATCTCCTCGTTCAGGGACTGATCGATCGCCCCACCGCCAACTCCGTCACCTACGGCATGCAGGTCTGCCTCACCGCCCTGGGGAACCAGCCCCTCATCGAGACCGTTCCGCAGGCCCCGTCCCGCTCCCGCTCCCGCAACACCGACTCCGACTCCGATGACGACTCCGACTCCGGATACTCCGACTCCCGGCTCCAACCCGCCCACTCCCGTCTCACGACCCATCTCCCGCGTCATCCTCACCCCCGACGGAGACGAGATCGCCCCGCCCGTCGAGATCCTCGAGGACAACGAAGCCGAGCCCATCCACCACCGCCTCTGCCCCTGCCTCCTCTGCGCCGAGAAATACCGCAACCATCCCCCCGAACTCCACCACCCCCAATGCCAGTGCGGCCTCTGCGAAGAACAGGAGCCAGAACAGAGCGCAGAGCACAGCGCTCAGAGCACAGAACCGCCCAACCAAAGCGCACACCTAATGGTTTGTCATCCTGAGCGAACCCTGAGCGAAGCGAAGGGGGAGTCGAAGGACCTGCTTCTTCCCGAAGATGGCACGGAAATGGGTGCCCCATCTTTGGCGCAGCCAAAGGTGGGAAACGACCATCCTGATCCCTGTTCCCTGATCCCAGAGCCCTGTCTCTGCGCCCGACTGACCCCTAAACCACGCATCGCCCGCGCCGCATCCCTGCTCTCCGGATCCCCCACACGCGACCCCCTCAACCGCCCCTGGTCCGTAGCCGAATACACCTTCGGAGACGCCATCCGCCGTCACGAAGCCCAATACGCCGCCCGCGCCGCCGCGGCCCTTGCCGTGGGCATCGAGCCCCCGCCCTACCAGCCCTTCACCACCGGACTCCTCCGCCCCGGCACCCCCGAGCACGAGGAAGACAAGCAGATGCAGCAGCAAACCAGCGAATACTGGGCCGAACACTTCCGCAAACAGATCGCCGAACGCCCCGACATCCAATCCGGGGTCCCCACGGACAGGTCTTCGTCCGTGGGGTGGGAGCAATACCTCGACGAAGAAGCCGCCAACGAATCCCCTGAGCCCTGATGCCTGTGCCCCTGAGCCCTGATGCCTGTACCCTGTGCCCTGACCCCTGGCCCCTGAGCCCTGAGCCCTGATACCTCTGCCCTGTGCCCCTGACCCCTGTGCCCTGAGCCCTCTGCCCTCTGCCCTGTGCCCTGACCCCTGTGCCCTGGCCCTGATGCCTGTGCCCTGAGCCGTGCCCTGAGCCCTGTGCCCTGATGCCTGTGCCCTGAGCCCTGAGCCCTCGCTTCTTTACATTGACTTGAATCTTTGCGTGAATTACGCTTCCTGCACTTCGAAAAGGTTCCGCCACGCCCCCATAAGTTAAGTTGGGAACCTCAAGAGCAATTTCAGGCAGACAAAATGAGGTGACGCTATGGCTTTTTGTGGCAAGTGCGGATCGCAAGTGCAGGATGGGGCACCTTTCTGCCCCCAGTGTGGAGCGCCCGTCGGCGTGGCCGCCCCGGTAATGCCCGGCCCGGTGGCCGGCAGCGGATTGCAGGAAAATGTAGCCGGCCTGCTCTGCTACGTGCTCGGCTGGCTGACCGGACTGATCTTTTTACTCATCGATAAGCGGCCCTTCGTACGCTTTCACGCCGCCCAGTCCATCGTGGTCTTTGGCATCCTCTTCGTCATTCGCCTGGTGATCACCTTCGGATTTCTGGGCACCGGCATGTACAGCTTCGGCCTCTGGGGCATCATTTCCCTGCTCGTGAGCCTCGTCACTCTTGCCGCGTGGATCATCCTGATGATCCAGGCCTACCAGGGCAAGATGTTCGAGGTGCCCTGTCGCCGCCAATCTCGCCAAGAGCATCGCGGGATCGTCCGTCTAGCGGGAGGCAGTACAACGATCGCAGCCGCCGGAGCCCGCAACACCGGCGCTGAATACCCAGTTCCCCTGACTAGGAGAATCCTGTGGCAGCCTTTTGCACCAAGTGCGGCGCGGGTCTTACGCCTGGCGTCCAGTTCTGCACCGCCTGCGGAACCCCCGCCGGATCGGCGGCCGCTCCCCCCGTCTACGGCCAACCCCCTGCTTACGGCCAACCCGCCGCGTATGTCCAGCCCGCCTACGGACAGCCGGTCGCAGTACCCGTTCAACCCCCGCCGGCGAATACCAACGTCGTCAAGATCATCCTGATTGTTGTTGGCGCGCTCCTCGGTATCAGCTTGCTCTCGGTCATCATCTTCATGTTCGCCATGTCGAGAATCTTCCACGTCAACCGCCGCGGCGACGGAATTACCATCAACACCCCCAACGGCGCCATCACAACTGGCTCCAACCCGTCGGTCAGCGAAGCCGACCTGGGCGTGCCCATCTACCCCGGAGCCTCCCGCCAGGACGGCGGCGGCATGCAGATCAACTCCGCCAACGGCTCGATGGTCACCGTCATCTACACCACGCCCGACCCGGTGAGCAGTGTCGTCGACTTCTACAAGGGCAAGCTGGGCGGCAACGTCTCTGTCATCCAGACCGGCACCGGTGCGATGATCTCCGCGGGCGAGCAAAACAAGCAGGGAGTCATCATCACCGTCGGCACCGACACCAACGAGGGCGGCACGAAGATCGCCATCATACGCACCAAATCGAAGTAGACCTCACCGCCGCCCCGAGGCCTTAACCGCCTGCGTTTCTTCGGCCTGCCTCTCGCTGGATCGCTTCCCGGCGAGAACCACGAAGCCGTCCAGAACCGTGTCCCATCCAGAATTGACGCTGGCGGCAATCTTCTGTCCCTCGTAGTGCCGCTCCAGATAGCGATGTTCGAACTCGACGAGAGTGGCTGAGTCTCCCATGGGCACAAACCGTACCTCAACCTCGCTCGACTTGCTCAGGTCTGGACTGAACCTCCAGTCGCTCTGCAGGCCCCAGGCAAGGACAAGTTTGTGTGGAGGCTCCCATGCGAGGATGCTGCCCCACTGGCAGGGCGTGCCGTCCTGGTCGACCTCGAACCACCCGCCGCCCACGCGCGGCTCGATTACGATCTCGATAAAGGGGCTGGGGCCTATGTGGTGAGTCGCCGGCCACCACGCCGCCATGTCGGACGTAAAGAGCTGAAAAGCCTCCAGCGGAGGCAGTTCGACCTCAAACGATTTTCTTACCGGCGCGATGACCACTGTCTGGCTCATTGGCGTTTCTCCTTTCAGCGGCTTTCTCCGCTGCGATTTTGAAAGCGTTCAGATTGCGCGTCCAGAGCTGGTCGAAGTATTTGCGCAGGGCGTCGATGCCTTCGGGCTTCACCTGGTACACGCGGCGCGTGCCTTCCTTGACATCCGCCACCAGCCCAGCCTGCTTCAGCACCCGCAGATGTTGCGAGACGGCTGGACGGCTTACCGGCAGGTGCTCCGCGATCTCGCCGACAGAGTGCGGCCTCGCGGCAACGCGCTGGAAGATGGCGAGCCGGGTGGGGTCGCCAAGTGCTTCGAAGGATCTTTCAAGGTAAGCCATGACTAACGTTAGTGTCTACTTACGCAGCCAAATTGTCAAGAGATGCTTGTTGCGGCTGATAGACTCGGCAGAAGAAATGCTTTGAAGGAGACCTGTGTGGCTGAGAACGAAGTGCAAGCCAACGATGTAAAGATTACCGTGCGTCCCAATGGACCCCTGCGCGTCGAGGGCCCCATCAAGCTGCTCGATCCAAACGGCGCTCAATGGGATTTGACCGGCAAGCCGGCGATTTCCCTGTGCCGATGCGGCGGGTCCTCCAATAAGCCCTTCTGCGATGGGACCCACGCGAAGATCGGCTTCCAGTCAGTAGTGACGGCGCCCCCGCCTGTCGAACCGCAAGGCTGATCGAGGGTGCTGGGGCACCATCACGGGCGAGCCATCGGCTTCCGCCCCTTTTTCGCAGTGGAGCAATTCGCGGAATCTTTGCAAATTCGCAGGCATCCATAAGTAAGACGAGGAGTCGTCACCTCTTTGCCGCATTCAACATCCCTTGAACCCTCACCAGAGATTTCGCAACAGCCTTCGCCTCAGCCATCGCCTCGCCTTCCGAGGCAATCTTCTCCGGGATTGCGATTCGTCTTCAACCTGATTGCCCGCTCTGCGTTTCAACGCATCCAGGGCCCGCAGCAGAAGCCGGTGCTGGTCGCTCCCGGCGAACTCGCCATCACCTTCATCGGTCACGCCTCGTTTCTCCTGCAGATTGGCGGCCTGAATATCCTCGTCGATCCGGTCTTCGCACACTGGCTTGTACTGATTCACCGTCTGCGTCGCCCCGGTGTCCGAATCGACGACCTGCCCGCGATCGATGCCGTGCTGCTGACGCATGCGCACATGGATCACCTCAATCTGCCTTCGCTGCGAAAGACCATCCGTCACACGCGTAAACTCCGCGGCGAGGCCCCCGTAGTTGTCGTTCCCGAGGGAGTGCAGGATCTAGTGAACACGCTTGGATTCGCGGACGTAATCGCGACGCAGTGCTGGCAAACGATCATCGTAGGCCCGGTGGAGATCACCATGACGCCCGCACAGCACTGGGGCGCACGTATGCTGCGCGATACGCACCGCGGCTATGGCGGCTATGTCCTGCGGCACGGCAGCCAATCCGTCTACCACTCGGGCGACAGCGGCTACTTCTCTGGCTTCAAAACAATTGCTGAGCGGCTGGCGCCTGAGATCGCCCTGCTGCCCATCGGAGCATATAAGCCCGATGGCTTTCGACGCGTGCATACCAGCCCCGACGATGCAATCCAGGCTTTCCTCGACCTGGGCGCGGCACGGATGGTTCCCATGCACTACGGCACCTTCCGGCTCTCGGAGGAGCCGATGGAGGAACCTTTGCCGCGGCTGGTAGAAGCTGCGCGGAGAGCCGGAGTAAGCGACCGCGTGATCGCCCTTGGCGAAGGTGAGACGAAGATCTTCGGCTGACCATTCCAGCTCAACCTCCCGTCACGAAACCGTTTTCCCGCTCGCCGCTTTGCTGTATATTGCTCCGTGGATAACGATAACAGTGCAAGGCGCTCGCTCACCGTATGCCGGGAACGTTCTCTTTAAGCTGATGGTCGGTCCGCACCGTTGACTGAGCCGGTTTTATGACAAATGAGCAGGCGAAAATCTACACCATCGGTGTAGACCTGGGCGGGACGAATCTGCGCATCGCAGCCTACACGCGCGCCGCAGGATTACTGGAGACAATCCTTCTTCCAACGCGGCTGGCCGCCGGGCGATCGGCAGTAATCGACGATCTGTGCGGCGCGGTCTTCGACCTGATCAAACGATTTTCCAGAGACTACGAACTCTTTGGCATCGGCGTAGGAACCCCCGGGCCGCTGGAGCTGCCTGCCGGACGATTGCACAATCCGCCTAACCTGCCGGGATGGGACGGATTCCATCTGCGCTGCGAACTCGAGAAGCGCTTACAGCGCCATGTGGTAGTTGAATCCGATGCCAACATCGCGGCGCTGGCTGAGTGTCTGCTGGGCCGGGGACTCACCATGGGCCTTGATTCCCTCTGCATGCTCACGCTGGGAACGGGCGTAGGTAACGGTATCATTCTCGGCGGAAAAATCTTCGATGGCGCCGCGGGAATGGCGGGCGAAGCGGGCCATGCGACGATCTATCCCGACGGGTTGCAGTGCCCCTGCGGCAACCACGGCTGCCTCGAGATGTACGCCTCGGCGACGGCGGTGGTGAGAACGGCGAACCAGAGAATCGCCGCCGGAACAGCTCCATTGCTCGCAAAGGAGGCGCTCGCCGGGCACAAGTGGTCGGCGCGGACCCTCGCCGAAGCGGCCTTCGAAGGCAACGCGGACGCGCGACAAATCTACACCGACGCGGGGCACGCGCTGGGGATAGGCCTGGCAGCGCTGGTCAACACGCTCAATCTTCCCCTCTACGTCGTCGGTGGCGGTCTGGTGCAGGCATGGGAGCTGCTGAAGCCCGCCATCTTCGAGGAGCTGCACCAGCGCAGCTATGTTTACCGGCTCACCGAGCCGGGCAGCCCGGTCGCCAATAACAACCCCAAAGGAGCCACCCACGTCCTGCCCGCCGAGCTTGGGCCTGACGCTGGATTGCTTGGAGCGTGTATTCTTCCCTTCACGGCAAACGGACGAGCCTGACTAAGCCAGTAAGTCCGCGTCGCGGAGAAAACTATACATGCGTTTGAACTACTACCTTGCCAAGGGCTCGCTGGTGGGTGCGCTGGGCGGCCTGCTCTTCGGCTTCGACACGGCTGTCATCTCCGGCACCACGCACCAGCTCACCCAGGTCTTCAGCCTTACGCCCGGCGAGTTGGGCACCACCGTTTCCATCGCGCTGATCGGCACCGTGGTCGGCGCAATCTCCGCCGGTGAGCTTGGACAGAAGCTCGGAGGCCGCGAAGCCCTGCGCATCATGGCGGTGCTCTATGTCATCTCCGCAATCGGCTCGGCGTTCGCCTGGAACTGGGGATCGCTGCTGTGCTTCCGTCTTCTCGGCGGCCTGGGGATCGGCGGCTCTTCCGTTCTGGGACCCGTGTACATTGCCGAGCTTGCTCCGGCGAAATGGCGCGGACGAATGGTCGGTCTATTCCAGATCAACATTGTGATGGGCATTCTGCTCGCGTACGCGTCGAACTATGGCATCGCGAAGATGAACTTCGGCGCGACCCAGTGGCGGTGGCAGCTTGGCGTCGCCGGCATTCCCGCAGTGTTCTTCCTGCTTCTCCTCTACGCGATCCCGCGCAGTTCACGCTGGCTGGTCACGCAGAGCCGCATCGATGAAGCGCGCGAAGTGCTGAAGCTGATGGGCTCTCCCGACTACGAGGCCGAGCTGAAGGAGATCATCGAGTCGATCCACCTCGAGCGCTCTTCGAAAGACGAGCCACTCTTCCGCTGGAAATACCGGCTGCCCATTTTTCTCGCTGTCTCGATCGGCCTTTTCAACCAGCTTTCGGGCATCAACGCAATTCTCTACTACGTAAACGACATCTTCGCCGCTGGCGGATTCAGCAGCCTGTCGGCCGATAAGAAGGCGGTGATCATCGGCGGAATGAACTTAGTGGCCACGCTGCTCGCCATGTCGGTAATTGACAAGCTGGGACGCAAGACGCTGCTCCTGGTCGGCTCTGTGGGAACCTCCGTTTGCCTTGCGGGCGTCGCCGCGGTGTTTCTCACCCATAGCCATCAAAGTTCGCTGGTGTGGCTGTTGGTCGGCTTCATCTTCTTCTTCGCGATCTCCCAGGGAGCCGTGATCTGGGTATATATCAGCGAGGTCTTTCCGACGCGGGTGCGTTCCAAGGGACAGAGCCTGGGCAGCTCCTCGCACTGGATCATGAATGCCATCATCACCAAGGCCTTTCCATCGATTGCAGCTATCTCGGCGGGCGCCCCGTTCATCTTCTTCTCGGGGATGATGGCCCTGCAATTCTTTGTGGTGCTGATCGTCTATCCCGAGACAAAAGGGATCACCCTGGAGGCTATGCAACGGCGTCTGGGGATCGATTAGAAGCCGCGATCGCTTCGCGCTCAAATAACCTGTTGCATCTCGAATAGCATCCAAATAAATTGGATTGGGGCGAAGGCTGAGCTGCGCATGCCTCCATTTCCCTCCTCGCGTACGGCGAAAAGCACGCACGGCACGGCAAGCCCACCCCCGAGGAGAACTGTATGTCATTCAAAACTGCCCACCTTCTTGCTGCCCGTTGCTTCACGCCCCCCCGCCGCTTCATGACTCGTTGTTTCGCTCTGGGAGCTGTACTCGCCGCAGGTTGTTCTCTCTGCGCCGCCCAGGAAGTGGTCCACGCCATGAGTGGCGTCGTTACCAAAGTCGACAGCGCAACTCACTCCATCACGCTGACGGCCAGCGACGGCACATCAACCGTATTTCACGATGAGACCACCAACCATCCTCGCTACGACTTCGATAAAGCCCTGCAGTCGGATGCAACCGACACCTCAGCTTTCAATAAACAGGGTGACCGGGTCATTTTGTACTACTTTGGCGAAGGGTGGCAGGCGCGCGCGGTCGCGATCAAGGACCTGGGACCATCCCCGCTGAAGCTTGCTTCGGGAGAGGTAGCGCACTGGGACCATCATCGTCATGTCATCACAATCAAGGCAGCGGATGGCACCAAACAGACCTTTCAGCTCGATGACAAGACAGCCGTTGAGACTCCGATGGGAGTGGTCAATGGGGAGAAGTTCAGCCCTCAGAACGGCGATCAGGTTTCCATCAAGTATCTGAATAAGAATGGTGACAACCAGGCGGTTTTCCTGGGCGATAGCTAGGGCACACCCTCAGCCCTGGGAGATCCGCGCCTGCAATCCGCGGCAGCCTCGTTCGGCTACTTGATGTTGCGCCCCAGCGTGAATCGCAGGCCGGTGCGCACGCTCGCCGGTAGCGACGTGTAACCGATCGGGCTGATGTGCTGCTGGCTGAGGTAATTGTCGAGCTGCGCATAATAGCTCAGCCAGGATGTGATCGGGACAACCACGCCCAGGTCGAGCTTCGCGTAGGCGTGGTCAAGGTTGCGGTTGGGCAGAAGCAGCGTATTTCCAAAATTCACATCGTCGCCGCCGAGATACGTCGAGTCGTCGCTCCGGCTCGAGAAGGCTCCGGTCGCGACCACCGTCATGTGCGAAACGTTGTAGGTGACTCCCGCAAATCCCGTGTGCGGAGCCCTGCGAAACGGCCTCGCACCTACAAGAGGTGTGGTGTTTCCGATGGGGATCGTCGGGAAAGCAGGATTGTAGCTGGGGCCAACGGCGTCCGAGGTAAAAGATCTCTGCACCACGGCGTCGAGATATGTGTAACCACCACGGATAAAAATATTTCGGCCAATGCCGTATTCCACCTGGCTCTCCAGGCCCTGCGCGCGAAAGGCCCCGGAGTTTACGGTGAGCGAGTAAGCTCCCTCCTGCTGGAGAAACTGCTGCAGCGCCTGCTGTTGCTCAGGAGTAAGGTTCGGTAGCAGCGTGGGCACAAGATTCGCCCCCACATACTCGATCTGATCGCCGAACTCGTTGTGGAAGTAGGTCACGCGAAGCACGACCTTCTCGCTGAAGAGGCTCTGTTCGACACCGCCGTCGTAGGAGCGTGAGAGCTCGGCTCCGATAGGCCTGATGCCGAACTCATTCACCGTCGACTGTCCGCCGTTGTCGAGAAGAAAGGTGTAGAGCGAGCCGAACTGGTCGTCGATGGTTGGTTCTTTCACGCCCTTCGCAAAGTTGAAGTTGATCCGCGTTCCGTGAAACTTGCCCTTGCCGGGACGGATCGGATAGTACGAGAAACCGATGCGCGGCGTCCCTTCCGTACCGTAGAGTTCGTTCTTCTGAATGCCGCCGCCCAGTGAGTAAAAGAATCGCTGCTTGAAGTCGCCGTTGATGGCCAGCATGTAGTCGTAGTTGGCGCGCTCCAGGTTCTCGCTGAAGTCATAGACCCATTCATTCTCCGCGCCGCGCTCGTCTTCAAAGCGGAAGCCGCCGACAACCGTGAGGTGCGGCGTGATGCTGTAGTCGGTCTGCGCGTAGAGGTTGTCGCGATTGGAGACCAGGTTGATGGTGTAAGGATACGTACCGCCATAGTTCATCAGCGCCTGCCCTGAGACGCCGTATCCATTTGCGCCTGAAATAGTTACAAAATTGCCGAAGTAATTTCCGTCGATGGGATTGCCGGCAGCATAATCCTGGCCCGATTCTTCCCTCTTGCGCGCCAGCCCGTAGCGAACCAGAGCGTGCCATGCGTCGCTGAAGCTGTGGTTGATGGTTCCCGAAAGAAAAATATCCTGGTCGGACTGCTTGCCTACATTCGACATTCCATAGAAGGCATACGCGCCGGGAAGGCCGGTCGCAATGTCCGCGTTGCGCGCCGTTACGCGGATCGAGGTCGTACCGGTGGGCGCAAAGCCCAGGTTCACAGCTTCCGTAATGTTGTGGTATTCGTCGTTGGCGACCGAGTTCTGCGTCTGAAAATCGCCGAAGGTTCCGTAATAGTCGAGCTTGTGAAAGGTTCCGCCGAGCTGGACATCATTGCGATAGGTCCCGAACGATCCGGCGTCTCCCTCGTAGAGCAGCGACGGAAACGGCGTGGTTCCGTGCGGCGTGTAAAAGCCGATCAGGCCGGCCGCCGCATCCGAGCCCCACAGCACGCTGTTGGGTCCGCGGTACGCCTCCACGTGAGCGACTCCGGTGCTCGACACAGTCGAGAGATCAAAGCGGCCGCCGATATCTTCGATTGTGATCCCATCAAGAAGAACCTTGTTCGAATCCGAGTTGCCGCCGCGAATGAAGACCGACGTCACGCCGCCGCGCTGGCCCGTCTGGACAACATCGAAGCCCGGGACCTGGCGCAGCGGATCGACCATCTCCGCGCGATTGATAAAATCAAGCTTGTTAATCACAGAAACCGAGGCGCTCACCTGCGCCTGCGGCTGCGGCACTCCGGTCGCGGTCACCACAATGGACTGCCGCACCCATGCCGGCTCAAGAACGACATTTTGCTCGACGGCGTCGAGTTCCCCTCCATAGAAGCTGCCGGTTGTGAGCTCACGGAAGGTTGTGCCGCCCGCCAGGATGTAGAACTGCCCGATCGCCGCGCTGGTTATCTGGTAGGTTCCGTCGTACTGCGTGAAGACCGAGACAATCACCTTGCCGCCCTGCACCAGCGCGACGGTGGCATTCGGTATAGGCCTGCCCAGCGTGTCGGTGACGGTGCCGTGTACAGTGACAGCCTGCAGGATGTGTGCGGAAAACAGACAAGAGGCGAAAAGCAAAGCGCGGAAGGTGTGCCATGAAAAGCGTTGCATAGGTTCCTCCGTTCCCCTCGGAACGCGGTATGAAGCACACAAGGGACCGGTCTCCTGACTTGCGCTGAACTGGATTACCTTCCCGGAGCTATGGCTCCAGTGGTTGCTGCGATCCAATCCCTTCCGCAGTCGCTCTATCAGAACGACGCACGGTTGCGCTCACAGTTGCGGGGCAGTGGCGGATTTTCACCGCCTTCCCGAGCATCCCATTGCGTTATCCGTAATGGTTGACCGCAAAGCACGGCATTCGTGACTCGCGGCAGGAAGAACAAAAGCAGTTACAGATGCATTTCTTATGCTTTCTTATATGGAGAGCATGCGGCAATGTCAAAACTTTGCGTCTCGATTTTAATATGGCAGCGCTGATTTCATGGTGACCCTGGGAAGATTCGAACTTCCGACCTGCGGTTTAGGAAACCGTCGCTCTATCCATCTGAGCTACAGGGCCACTTGCCATAAGACTTGGTGCTTTGCTAGTTTACCGCAACGGGAACGCGGGGCACGCTCACCTCTGTTACCGAATTGTTGCCCAACACGGAACGGCGATTTCCAATTTAATCATCGCAGCCATCGCATCCGCAGGAGCCGACTTGATGTAGTACGAGGGTGGACAGTGGCCAACCTCCACCTTGTCGATCTCCGAGATCTTCGCGGAGCTTCGCCAGAAGACAGCCGCCAGGATTCCCGATCTTTAAAACCTCTTCTCTCGTACTTCCGCTAAAAAGAGAATTTAAGCGCACCCTGCAGAATCCGTGGCGACGCGGCGCTGATGGCCTGACCGAACGTTGAACTGCCGATGTTGCCGTCGACCGCCTGAGGGCCGTTGAACTGCGTATGGTTGAAGACATTGAACGCTTCCACGCGGAAGAGCAGCGACTTCGACTCCATGAACGGCAGCTTCTTGGCGACTGCCATGTCATAGTTGTCCGCTCCGGGGCCATAGAAGAAACGGCGCTTCGAAGTTCCCGGAGTCCCGAGCGCGTTCATGCTGAAAGCGGTGGTATCGAAGTAGTTGTGGCCATTGGTCCGCGGATTCTTGTTCAGGTGGAGTGCGCTGCCATCGTAGTCCGGCTCGTCGATGCTGCTGTTGTTGACTCCATTGGGATTGGTCCCGATTAGGGAATTGTCTCCGTTGTTGATCATCGTCACCGGGAAACCGCTGACAATGTGGGTGATGCCGGAAACCGACCACCCGCCCGTCAGACGGTTGGGATGGAAGAACCGATCGAACGGCAGCTGGTAGTCGTAGCTGACGACGAAGTTGTGCTTCACGTCGAACGAGGAGATAGCATAGCTGAGCGCCGGGTTGAAGGGATTGACCTCTTCGCCGATGTTCGACGACTCGTCCATTGATTTGGCATAGGTGTAAGCGGCGGAGAACTCAAGCCGTCCCGTGGTGTATCGCGCGCTGAGCTCGAGCGCGTTGTAGTTGGCGTGGCCGATATTGGATTGCAACGCGTCGCTGCCGAAGTTCGGTCCCAGTTGTTGACGCGTTCCATTGACTACTCCGCCCGTGACCGGATAGTAGATGGTATCTTCGCCGCCTGGCCCGCAGGTCAGTGTCCCGAAGAGTACATCGCTGGGCTGGCTGAGACTCAGGCAGAGAGCGGGATTTCCCGGATTCTCGGCGACCAGGACGCGCTGGCGATGCGTGGAAGAGCCGATATAGCTTGCGTCGAAGACCATGTTGGGTCCAGCCTGGCGCTCGATCGAGAGCGACCACTCTTCGGTATACGGGGTGTGGTTATGGATGTCGTACCCCGGGATGCCGCTGATCGGCTCGTAGGCGGGCCAGTTGACGTTAGGATCGGGGTTTTTCCGCGAAGAGTTCAACGGAGCAAAAGTGTAGGGGAAGGGCTGGCCGTTATTGGTCCCGTCCGCAGCGGTGACGAACGGAGTCGCGAAGAGCGGAGGAGCCGGGCTGGTATAGGTCGTGCCATAAGGAGCATTGGCCGCCAGCACGCCGATCGACGTCGCATCAATGGCAGTGTAGAAATTTCCGAAACTGGCGCGGATGCTCGTTGCTCCTGGTGCTCCAAGCAGCTTCTCGAGGAAACTGCCTGTGTCAGCCTGCGGAGACCAGGCCAGCCCGAATCGCGGAGAGAAGTCGAGCGCGTCGATCGGAGCCAGCGTGTTGGAAATCCCGGGATCGCCCGGATAGAGGATACCAGCGGGGGCGCCGGGGAAAACGACGGACTGCGCGCCGGGCACAAAGGTCGAGATCTGGTTGTACTTCTCCGACCAGGGCGCGATACGGTCCCAGCGAAGCCCGTAGTTGAGCGTCAGGTTCGACAGAACATGCCAGCTGTCCTGCGCGAAGACGCCAACATACTTATTGCGATCGTAGAAGGGGTTCAACTGGCTCTGGTTGTACTGGCTTGGCACGCCGACCAGGAAGTCCGCGAAGTCCACGCCGGTCTCCTGCCCGGTAAAGACGAAGCTGCCATTGAACTGGGCGATGGGAGCAGCGTTGACCTGATCGGCATGGAATTCACCGCCAAACTTCATGGTGTGATTGCCGAGCACCTTCGAGAAGCTGTCCGAGACCTGATAGGTGTTGTTAGCCTGAATGAGCTGGTTAGCTGCCGCTCCGGTGGAATAGGCATTGAAGTTGAGGTTCTCAACGCTCTGTCCCTTGGGATCGAGCGCCACGATGGTGTCGCTTCCATCGGCATTCACAAATCCCTGAGAAGCCAGGCTGACGTTGCGGCCGCCGATGGGCTGGCCGAGGTTGGTGTTGTCGCGCATGAAGCTCAAGTGGAACTCATTCACCATGTTTGCGCCGAAACTCTTCGTGTCGCCAAGCGAAAAGAGCTGCGCGCGGCCGGCGGTCAACGCGGAAAAGCCGGGGACGCTGGCGCCGCTCTGCGCGACAGGATAGGGATCGACAAGGTCGAAATCGTCGATAAAGTAGTACGCCGAGATCAGCCCCCAGCGTGTGTTCCAATCAACGCGGGCGCCGCCCTTGTCGTCGCGCACCGTCTGGTTATAGGAAGACGTGGCGAAGGTGCCCCCAGCCGTGTTCGGAGCGGGGATATATTGCAGCATCCTCTGCGCTGGAACCGACCATGCGTTCTGCGGGACGATGGCGTTCGGAAAAACGCAGGTTGAGGACGAGGTGCATCCCGGCAGATAGTAAGGTTCTCCCGCGGCCACCTCGTAGCCAAGCTTCTGGGTAAGGATGTTTGCGAAATAAGGGCCGCCGACGATTCCGGATAATTGATTGCCACCTGGGCCCGTCGTGAAGTCGGAGAGATTACCGGCGCGGTCGGCATTGGAAGGCACGGCGATGATTCCCGTATCGACCCCCTGCGTTTGCCGGGTTCCCTGGTAGTCCACAAAGAAAAAGACCTTGTCGCGGCGAATCGGGCCGCCAAGTGTGCCGCCGAACTGGTTCTGCCGAAACGCGCCACGCGTCGGCGAGAAGTAGTTGCGCGCGTCGAGGTCGGTGTTGCGCAGAAACTCGAACGCGTTGCCGTGAAACGCGTTGCTCCCGGATTTGGTGATAACGCTGATCTGGCCGCCGCTGTACTCCCCGTACTCAGCGTCGAAGTTACTGGTGATGATGCGGAACTCCGCGATGGCGTCCAGGTTGGGAATGACCGCGGTTCCCGCATTGACGTCTTCCTCCACGTCGCTGCCGTTCACGCTGAAGTAGTTGGCCGTTTCCCGCTGCCCGTTGACGGAGAGGTTGCCTGGGTTGAGCGTTCCGGAAGGATTGAGAATCGTAGCGCCTACGTCCTGAACCGTCGTGTCGGTGATTGCTGTCTGGGGAACAACGCCCGCCTGCAGAGATAAGAGATCCGTATAGCTGCGACCGTCGAGGGGAACTGCGGTCATCTGCCGTCCGGTAATGACCTGCCCCAGCTGCGTACTCGTAGTTTCGACATGCAGCGTGTTGTCGTTCACGCTCACACTCTGGGCAACTCCGCCCACCTGGAGAGAAGCATCGAGTTCCAGAGATGCATTCGTATCGAGCACAATATCCTTGCGCTCATAGGCGGAAAATCCCGTAGCCTGCACGTCCAACTCATAGTGACCGACGGGCAGCAACGGAAAGGTGTAATACCCCTTGCTGTCGGTGCGCGTTTTGTAGAAGAGGCCGGTAGTTGTCTCCTTGACGGTGACATGTGCGGTGGCAATGACGCTGCCGGACGGGTCCTTCACGACGCCTGAGATCCTTCCTCCCACACTTGCCCAGACCATGGTGGCGGATAAGCTTCCAATTGCACAGATAACTCTCGCAATCTTGAGGGCGGAACGAACGGCTCTGCGCGACATGATCTCTCTCCTGTTCTCTCTCTGCTGGGCAGAAACCCTTACTGGATGGTCACGGGTACGTTCACGCCGGTCTGGTACTGAGACGGATCGAAGACAATCGACCCCGTTGTGAACCTGGCGCAGACCTGGTCGGCCGCCGTTGTGCCGGCGGCTGCGGAGGACGTCGCCTTTGCAAAATCCTGAGCGGGAACCGCGCCACAGCCCGGATACTTGCGCTCGGTTTGAGAAAGACCTGCCGCGGTAAGGAGAAGAGGTAAAAGAACTGCGAGGGAGAGAACACGACTACGCCACAACATAGAAACCGCTACGCCCCTTCATTTGCCTCGCCTCACAAAGAACACAATTGGCCGTCTGCGCCAGCGTGAACCGATGGCGTAGACAGAAGTTGAAACTTTGCGGGGAGCACCCCTATAGTGAAGGCAGCCCGCAGTCTATCCGGCTGTGGCTCCCAGGTCCTCGCGGTCTCCGCCAAGAGTTAGCCGCGGGGATCTGGTCCTGATTCGCTATTGCAAATGGTTCTTCCTCTTTGCAGCACATGCCCTGCAAAGCCCTCCAACTTCCAGCCGCATCACCTGAATCTCGAACTCGTTGGTCGCCGCAATCTCCCCTTTCAGGCGCTCAAAGGTGGGACTCGTAAACTCGACAATCTCTCCACAGTCAAAGCAGGCGAGATGCAAATGATCCTTCCTGGTCTTGACCTCGTAATAGTGTTTCTCGCCGTTGAGGTGCATAAGATCCAGCTCGTCGATCATTCCCAGCCGTTTGAGCAACTCGATCGTTCTGTACACCGTGGCACGGTCGATGTTCGGATCTCGCTTGCGCGCGAGATTTAGAAGGCTCGCTGCGTCCAGATGAGTCGTCGCCTCCTGAATGGTCTCAATCAGAGCACGACGCTGCGCAGTGAGCCGTATCCCCCTGGCCTCAACCTCACTCAACAGTTCGCAACGTTGAAACACCATGCCTCCAGTTGCGACCCAGTCGCAATAAGCTACGACCCTTCTAAATACGACACTTTAGGTCCCACTTATATGTACGACAAGATTGGTCTTGATTACAAGCCTGTAGTGAGAAATTCATCCCTGAGAGTCAGCTGGCGCGGCGGCTTCGGAATCTATTATGCAGGGTCGTAGTTCAGGTTGGGCCCGAGCCATCGCTCGACCTCTGCTACGGTCATCCCCTTTCGTTGGTGATAGTCGGCGACCTGATCGCGATCGATCTTGCCAAGACTGAAATATCGCGATTCCGGATGGGCGAAGTAGAGTCCGCTGACGCTCGAGCCGGGCCACATTGCAAACGATTCAGTAATCAGCATTCCGGTGTTCGCCTGCACGTCGAGCAAACGCCAGAGTGTGCCCTTCTCGGTGTGGTCCGGACAGGCCGGGTAGCCCGCGGCTGGTCTGATCCCCTTATACTTTTCGTGGATGAGATCCGCCTTGCTCAGGCCTTCCGCGCATCCGTAGCCCCATTCATCGCGCACCCTTTTATGAAGGCATTCGGCGAAAGCTTCAGCCAGGCGATCGGCGATGGCCTCCGCCATGATCGCGTTGTAGTCGTCGTGCTCGGCCTTGAACCGATCGCATAGCTCCTTCAGGCAGATCCCGCTGGTTACCGCGAATGCGCCGATGTGGTCGGCCAGCCCTGTTTCCTTCGGCGCGATGAAGTCGGCGAGTGACCGGCACGGCTCGCTTCCCTCCCGGTTGGCTTGCTGGCGGAGGAAGTGGAACCTCTCGAGCACCTTACCACGTGTGCTGTCGGTGTATAACTCGACATCGTCGCCCACCGCATTGGCGGGAAAGAAGCCGTAGACGCCACGAGCCGCGATCAGGTTCTTCTCAATGATGGTATCGAGGAGAGCATTGGCTTCGGCGAAGATCTTCCGTGCCTCCGCGCCTTGCCGCTCATCATCGAGAATGCGGGGATAGACGCCTTTGAGCTCCCAGGTATGAAAAAACGGCGTCCAGTCAATAAACTCGCGCAGCGTTGCTAGAGGAAAATTGTTGAGTACGCGCACTCCGGTAAATGCAGGCACGGGGAGGTCCTCGGCACGCCACTCGATTGGAGTCCGCCTTGTGCGGGCGGTCTCAAGAGAGACAACCGGTTGGCGCGGCGCAGAGTGGGCCTTGCGGAGCGCCTCGTAGCCGGCGCGATGCTGCGTCACGAACTCCGCCTTACCATCTTCGCTTAGAAGGCTGGTCGTCACGGGCACCGCTCGGCTGGCATCGAGTACATGGACGACTGGTTCGCTATAGTGTGGCGCGATCTTGACTGCCGTGTGCGCTCGGCTCGTGGTTGCCCCGCCTATCAGCAGCGGTAGCTTGAATCCCTGACGCTCCATCTCGCGGGCCACGTGCACCATCTCGTCAAGAGACGGCGTGATCAGGCCGCTGAGTCCGATCAGGTCCGCCTTTTCCGCTTTGGCGCGATCGAGAATCTTTTCGCAGGGGACCATAACTCCCATGTCGATGACCTCGTAGTTGTTGCAGGCGAGGACCACGCCGACAATGTTCTTTCCGATGTCGTGAACATCCCCCTTGACCGTCGCGAGCACGATCTTTCCCTGCGCCTTGACTTCGTGGCCGGCCGCAGCCAGCGAAGCCTTCTCGGCCTCCATGAAGGGTGTCAGATGCGCCACGGCCTTCTTCATCACCCGGGCGGACTTGACCACCTGGGGCAGAAACATCTTGCCGGCTCCGAACAGATCGCCCACCACGCTCATGCCGTCCATCAGCGGACCTTCGATCACCTGCAGAGGACGGCCCAGCTTGACGCGGGCTTCCTCGGTGTCGATCTCGATGTAGGTGTCGATTCCCTTGACCAATGCGTGAGAAAGACGCTCCTCGACTGTGCCATTGCGCCACTCTTCCGTCTTCTTTTCACTCGCTACTGTGCCGGCGCCCTTGAGCGATTCGCCGAACTCCACCAGGCGCTCAGTCGCGTCAAGGCGGCGATTGAGGAGCACGTCCTCGACCAGCACTTTCAGCTCGGGGTCAATCTCTTCGTAGACTTCGAGCATTCCGGCATTCACGATGCCCATGTCCATGCCTGCCGTGATGGCGTGATAAAGAAATGCGGAGTGCATGGCCTCGCGGACCCTGTTATTGCCGCGAAAGCTGAACGAGATATTCGAGACTCCGCCGCTGACCTTTGCGTGCGGAAGGTTGGCCTTGATCCAGCGCGTGGCGTTGATAAAATCCACCGCGTAGTTGTTGTGTTCCTCCATGCCGGTGGCGACTGTCAGGATATTTGGATCGAAGATAATGTCTTCTGGCGCAAAACCAACCTCGTCGACCAGGATTCGATAGGCGCGCTCGCAGATGCGGATCTTGTCCTCGTAGGTTGCGGCCTGACCCTGCTCGTCGAAGGCCATCACCACCACTGCCGCGCCATACTTGAGCACCGTCGAGGCATTCTTGCGGAACTTTTCCTCGCCTTCCTTGAGCGAGATTGAGTTGACGATGCCCTTGCCTTGCAGGCACTTGAGACCGGCCTCGATGACCTCCCATTTCGATGAGTCGATCATGAAGGGCACCTTGGCGACCTCGGGCTCGCTCGCCAGCAACTGCAGGAAGCGCGTCATGGCGACGACGCCGTCGATCATGCCCTCGTCCATGCAGATGTCTAGGACGTTGGCCCCGTTTTCGACTTGTTGACGGGCCACGCTGACCGCTTCCTCGTATTTGCCTGCCTTGATCAGCGTCGCGAATCTGGGCGAACCGGCTACATTGGTCCGCTCGCCAATCATGATGAAGACGCTGGGCTGTTGAGTGAAGGGCTGCGATCCGGAGAGACGGAGGGGCCTCGCCTCGATGACGTCCTCGACACTCACGCTATCGACCACACTCACGCGCTGACCTCGCTCTCGCGGAGACGGGAGCGCTGAGCTGACGATGTCTCCAACTTTCGCGGAGGCTGCCCTTCGAGCGCTTTGGCGATGGCCGCGATGTGCTCGGGCGTGTTGCCGCAGCAGCCGCCGGCAATGTTGATCAGTCCGCCCTGAGCAAAGTTGCGCAGGTAACGGGCCATGTCCTCCGGGCCTAGATCGAACCCGGTTTCCGAAAGCGGATTCGGCAACCCCGCATTCGGGTAGCACGAGATTGCCACATTCGCCTTCTCGGATAACTCCTCCAGGAAGGGATACATCAGATCGGGACCAAGAGAGCAGTTGAGCCCCACGGACAACGGCTTTACGTGCGCCACTGCGTTCCAGAACGCCTCAGTGGTCTGCGCGGAAATCATCGTCTCGCCGCCACGACCCACAGCTGCCGAGATCATCACTGGCAGCTGTTTTCCGTCCTGATCGAATACCTCTTGAATGGCTACGAGCGCCGCCTTGGCGTTCAGCGAGTCAAAGATTGTCTCGACCAAAAGGAGATCAGCGCCGCCGGAGATGAGGGCGCGCACTTGCTGAGTGTAGGCCGCTTTCACCTGGTCGAAGGTGACCACTCGGAACCCCGCGTCCTCGGGATCGGGCGAATTCGACAGCGACACGGTCAGCGGCCCGATGGCCCCTGCCACGAAGCGTTGACGTCCTGTTGCGCTTCCGATTCGATCTGCCCACTCGCGGCACTGCTGCGCGGACTTCTCATTGATCTCCCAAGCCAGGCCGTCCAGAAAGGGATCGTCGATGATCTTCTGGTAAAACTCGGGATCCTTCCGGCCACCGTGCTCGCGGGGATCGTCCACAAAGAATTCACTCTGGGTGATGCTGGTCGCGCCGAATGTGTTCGTCTCGATGATGTCCGCTCCAGCTTCCAAAAACCGGCGATGGATATCACAGATCATGTCCGGCTGGGTGAGCGAGAAAAGATCACCGTTGTTCAGCAGGTCCTTCGGTGAGTTTTTGAAGCGCTCCCCACGGATGTCGGCTTCCTTCTTGCCGTAGGTGCGGATGGTCGTGCCCATCGCTCCGTCAATGATGGCGATTCGACTCTCAAGGACCTCCTGAAGAGGATGTAGACGGGCTTTAGTCATATAGGTTTGATGGCTTTAGGCAGGGCAAGGTCGCAATAGCACCACCCTGCCACATTCAGCTGGAGTACCCTTTCTTATTATAGTGAGCGGGCAAAACGTAATGCCCTTTGTCCCGGCAGGCGCGGTCACTGGCGCAGTGAGGAATCAAGCAGGGATGCGCCGCCAGTGTAGTCTGTTGACGTGAGCAGCGAAGCAGCCACAATCCTGTCCATCGATGGGGGCGAGGTGCGGGTCACGCATCCCGACAAGCTTTATTTCTCCAGGGAGACAAGGCTCACCAAGCTCGACCTCGTGCACTACTACCTCTCCGTTACGCCGGGCGCTCTCGCCGGAATCCGCGACCGTCCACTCGTGCTCAAGCGATTCGTGAATGGCGCGGAGGGCGAGGCCTTCTATCAGAAACGCGCGCCCGCGGATCGTCCTTCATGGCTGCGGACCGTCACGCTGTCTTTTCCCTCAGGCCGTACCGCGGAGGAGATTGTCGTCGATAATGCGGCGGGTCTCGCGTGGATCGTCAACCTCGGCTGCATCGAGCTTCACCCGCATCCCGTTCGCTCCAGCGATCTCGACCACCCCAACGAGCTGCGCATCGATCTCGATCCCGGCCCCGGCGTCACTTGGAGCGACGTGCGCACCGTCGCTCTTGAGGTCAAGTCTGTGCTGGAAGATGCCGGTCTTCGCGGCTGGCCCAAGACGAGCGGCTCCCGCGGCATGCACGTGATCGTCCGCATTGAGCCGCGCTGGAGCTTCACCGAGGTGCGCCGGGCTGCGCTGGCTCTGTCACGCGAAGTAGAGCGGCGAGTACCCACCCTGGCCAGCTCAAAGTGGTGGAAAGAGGAGCGGCACGGCGTCTTCCTCGACTACAACCAGAACGCGAAGGATCGCACCACCGCGTCGGCATATTCCGTGCGTCCGCTGCCTGACGCGCGCGTATCGGCTCCGCTGCACTGGCATGAGGTTGCTAATTGCGACCCGGCGGACTTTACCGTGCTCACCATGCCGAAGCGATTTGCCGAAACCGGCGATCCTCACAGCGATATTGACCAATCTCCCGGCTCGCTTGAATGGCTTCTCGACCTCGCCGCACGGGACGAAGCGGCCGGCCTCGGCGACGCTCCCTGGCCGCCGCATTTCCGCAAGATGGAAGGCGAGCAGCCGCGCGTCGCCCCATCGCGCGCGAAATCTGCCGCAAAGAAGCCCGCCGCTAAACAATCCGCTCCGAAGAAGCCGCGAACGAAAATGCCTCTGCTGGTCATTGCCAATTCACAGAGTGAAGAAGAGGCCCTGGCAGGTCTGGAGCGATGGAAGCAGAAATATTCTGAAGCAGCCGGACACCTCGCAGTCGACGATGTGCTCGTCGATGCATGCGCGGCCGCTACTCTCTCTGGACCCGCATCCGCGTGAACTTGCGCCACGTCCCCGAAGAGCTACGACCGCCCCAGGAAACGCCCGACCCGGACGACGATCCTACGCGCGAATGGCGCGAGCACCGCTGACATCCACATCAATGCCCGCTCGCGAAGATCTCCTTCAGCTCCTGCGGAGCCACCGTCTCAAGCTGCGCATAGGTACACTCTTCCGGATTCTTGTCTGTGCGCCATCTCCGGAAATGCGCCATGTGACGAAAGCGCCGCCCCTGCATGTGCTCGTAGGCGACTTCAACGACGAGCTCGGGACGCAGCGGCTCCCATGACAGGTCCTTTCCCTGGCTCCAGCGGCTCTGCCCGCCCGGCATGCGATGGCCGCCCGTATTCTCGTCGAAACTCGCCCACGTCCTCCATGGATGATTCGCGAGCGCATCGACGCGGTAAGGGGTCAGGAACTCCAGCAGCTCTCGCCGCTTCTCTTTCGTGAAGCTCGCACAGACCCCCACATGCTGCAGCGCTCCCGACTCATCAAAGAGCCCGAGGAGAAGCGATCCAATCGCAGTGTTATCGCTGTCCTTGTACCACCGAAACCCCGCGACGACGCAATCGCAATCGCGCTCATGCTTCACCTTGATCATCGTGCGCTTGTCCGATTCGTAGACGCCGGACTCCGGCTTGACGATCAATCCATCGAGGCCTGCACCCTCGAAGCGCCGAAACCAATCCTGCGCAACTCTCCTCTCGCGTGTTGCTGGAGTCAGGTGGATAGGCGGCGTGGCGTCGGAGAACAATTCCTGCAGCCGCTCCCTTCGCCGCTGAAACGGTTCGCCGCGCAGATCCCTTTCGCCCTCCGCAAGCAGATCGAAGAACACGACTGAAGCCGGAGTCTCCTGCGCCAGAAGTTTCACTCGCGACGCAGCCGGGTGAATCCGAAGCTGCAGCGCCTCAAAATCGAGCGCGCCGTTCCTCGCAATCACCACTTCGCCGTCCAGCACGCATCGCTCAGGCAGCTGGCGGCGCAGTGGTTCAATAAGTTCAGGAAAATAGCGGTTGAGCGATTTCTCATCGCGGCTCTGGATCAGAATCTCATCGCCGTCGCGAAAGACCAGCGCGCGAAAGCCATCCCACTTCGGCTCGAATATCCAGGTATCGCCCGGCGGCAGCTCATCGATCCTCTTTGCCAGCATCGGCAGCAGCGGCGGATTCACAGGAAGGTGCACGCCTCATCGTATATCGCGAGCGATTTCAGACGCACTTCGTTGAGTTCTCAGGCGGCGCATAGAGCGCTCGCCGCATCTTATTCCAGACCCGGCGCGGGCTTTACGGAAATTTCCGCTCATATCGCCGATCATTAGACAGTCAGGAGAAAGAAAAATGGCCGTTATGCTGCAGGCTTTTTATTGGGACTGCCCGGACAAGGAAAACAAAGTTGGAGAGTGGTGGAACTTCGTTGCCGAAAGAATTGAACTGCTCAAGAAAGCGGGCTTCAACTCGCTATGGCTGCCGCCGGTGTCGAAGGCCGCCAGCGTCACCTCCATGGGATACGACCCTTATGACTATTTCGACTTTGGCGATTTCGACCAGAAGGGCGGTGTGAAAACTTACTTCGGCAACCGTGCAGAACTTGAAGCGCTCATCGCGAAAGCCCATGAGCACGACCTTCAGGTGTACGCCGACGTCGTCATCAATCACAACTCCGGCGCCGATGAGGAAGAGAAAAATCCCCTGGACGGCGAGATGCGATGGACGAAGTTCAAGCCGAAGAGCGGCCGTTTCCCGCGCGACTGGAACAGCTTTCACCCCAGCCGCTACGAGATAACTCTCGAAGGCGAGGTCTTCGCCGGCTTTCCCCATCTGTGTCATCGCAATCCCCTCGTCTACACATGCCTCATGGAGTATTCGCAGATGCTCATCGAAGAGATCGGCTTCGATGGCTTCCGCTTCGATTTCGTGAAGGGCTACGGCCCGTGGATGGTCGGCACCATCGCGAAATACCGCTACCAGCGCGACGGAAAGGACATCACTCCGTTCACCGTCGGCGAGTATTGGGAGAACAACGAGAACATCGACCAGTGGCTGGAAGTGGTGAACAGCTTCTCTGATAACCAGATCGCCGCCTTCGATTTCCCTCTCCGTTATCGCCTCAAGGACATGTGCGATACGCTGAACTACGATCTGCGCAGGCTAACAGAAGACGGCGTCATCGTGGCAAAGCGCCCGTCGCACGCCGTCACTTTCGTCGATAACCACGACACGCAGCACGATGACATGGCCGTCGCGAACGACAAGATGATGGCTTACGCGTACATCCTCACGCACGAAGGCTATCCTTCAATCTTTTGGCTGGATTACTTCAACTTCGAGTTGGCGCGGCCGGGAACCATGAACGGCATCGACGCGCTCATCGATGTTCATCACAAGTTCGCCGGAGGCGAGATGCAGATCCTCCACGCCGATCCGGATTTGTATGTGATGCAGCGCACAGGATTCGAGCAGCAGCCCGGTTTAATCTTTGTGTTGAATAACCTGGGCAACCAGTGGAGCGGGCGCTCAGTGCAAACACAATGGCCAGATCAGAAGTTTGTTCCCGTGGCCTGGGATGGTCATGATGTGGCGACTCCGACAGAGCGGACCACCGATGCCGAGGGCAACGCCGAGTTCCCTGCCCCTCCGCGCGGCTTCGCAGTGTATGTTCCGGTTTAAGGTGAAGTCATGCGCCCGGCGCGCTTGCATTTCGCATCGCCGAAACTATTTGCGGTTTGTTCATCCTGCGTCTCCGGTTTCATGGCACAGTTGTAGGTTGGAAATTGCAGGCTGTTTCCGTAAACCTTTCCGATCACTCTTACTCAGGAGTCTCTCCCATGCCAAAGGCTAACCAGGTGGAACAGGTGGTGCAGCCCCTCTCAGAAGATCAGGTGCGTAAGATGCACGCCTACTGGCGCGCGGCGAATTATCTATCCGTCGGGCAGATTTATCTGAAAGACAACCCTCTCCTGGAGCGGCCACTTACGCTCGACGACGTGAAGCCGCGCCTGCTGGGCCACTGGGGCACAACGCCGGGACTGAATTTCCTCTATGTGCACCTGAACCGGCTGATCTGCGAACACAACCTCAACATGATGTATGTCATCGGACCGGGGCACGGCGGTCCGGGCATTGTCGCGCACACCTATCTTGAGGGCTCCTACACTGAAATCTATCCCAACATCGAGCGCGACCGCGACGGAATCAAGCGACTCTTCCGGCAGTTCTCATGGCCGTACGGAATCCCCAGCCACGTCGCGCCGGAGACGCCGGGATCGATCCACGAAGGCGGTGAGCTCGGCTATTCGCTGCTACATGCCTACGGAGCCGCATTCGACAATCCCGATCTGATCGTCGCGTGCATCGTCGGCGATGGCGAGGCAGAGACGGGCGCCCTCGCGACCAGCTGGCACTCGAACAAGTTTCTCAATCCGGTGAGCGATGGCGCGGTGCTTCCCATCCTCCATCTGAACGGCTTCAAGATTGCCAACCCCACCGTGCTCGCACGCATCCCGGAAAGCGAGCTGGAAGCGCTCATGCGCGGCTACGGCTACAAGCCGTTTTTCATCACCGGTGACGACCCCGAGCTGATGCATCAGGAAATGGCCATTATTCTCGACACCGCCTATGACGAAATTCGCGCGATTCAGAGAAAAGCTCGCGAGACCGGAGACAAGACGCGCCCTATCTGGCCGATGATCGTAATGCGCACGCCCAAGGGCTGGACCGGACCGAAGGAAGTCGATGGCAAGCCTGTCGAAGGAACGTGGCGCGCGCACCAGGTACCGTTCTCCGAGGTGCGCGAAAAGCCCGGGCACCTGAAGCTGCTCGAAGACTGGATGCGCAGCTACAAACCGGAAGAGCTCTTCGACGAGCACGGACAATTTCGTGAGGAGTTCGCTGACATTGCCCCCAAGGGCAAGCTGCGCATGGGCATGAATGAGCACGCTAACGGTGGATTGCTCCTCAAGCCGCTGCGCCTGCCGGACTTCTCCCATTACGAGGTAAAGACTCCGGAGCCGGGCGCGATCGACGCGGAAGCCACCCGCATCCTCGGCATCTATCTCCGCGATGTGATGAAGTCGAACCTGGCCGCGAAGAATTTCCGCGTCTTCGGACCTGATGAGACGGCATCGAACCGCCTTCAGGCGATCTATGAAGTCTCCAAGAAGCGCTGGCTGGCGGAAACCGAGGAGGTCGATGAGAATCTCGATCCCGAAGGCCGCGTGATGGAAGTGCTCAGCGAGCACATGTGCGAAGGATGGCTGGAAGGCTACCTGCTCACCGGCCGCCACGGTTTCTTCTCATGCTACGAGGCCTTCATTCACATCATCGACTCAATGTTCAATCAGCACGCTAAATGGCTGAAGGTGGTGCACGACCTTCCCTGGCGCAAGCCGATCGCTTCGCTCAATTATCTGCTGTCATCGCATGTCTGGCGGCAGGATCACAACGGCTTCTCGCACCAGGACCCCGGCTTCATCGATCACGTAGCCAACAAGAAGGCCGACGTGGTCCGCATCTATCTGCCGCCGGATGCCAACACGCTTCTCTCGGTCGGCGACCATTGTCTGCGCAGCCGCAACTACGTCAACCTCATCATCGCCGGCAAGCAGCCCGCGCCCGTCTGGCTCAACATGGACGCCGCCATCAGGCATTGCACAGTCGGCCTTGGCATCTGGCAATGGGCCTCGAACGATGACGGCGGAGATCCCGACGTCGTGATGGCCTGTTGCGGCGACGTTCCCACGCTGGAAACGCTGGCGGCCGTATCACTGCTGCGCGAGCACGTTCCCAGCCTGAAGATCCGAGTGGTCAACGTCGTTGACCTGATGGCGCTGCAGCCGGTGACCGAGCATCCGCACGGAATTCCCGACGAAGACTTCGACCGCATGTTCACATGCGACAAACCCGTAATCTTCGCTTTCCACGGCTATCCGTGGATGATTCACCGTCTCACCTACCGGCGAAAGAATCACAACAACATCCACGTTCGCGGATACAAGGAAGAAGGCACGACGACCACGCCCTTCGACATGTGCGTGCGCAATGACATCGACCGTTACCACCTGGCGCTCGATGCGATCCTGCGAGTGCCCAAGCTCGCGGATACGCATGATGAGGCTGTCCAGAAGTTCACTGAATTTCGGCAAAAGCACACTCTCTACGTTTCGCAATATGGCGAAGACCTGCCCGAAGTGCGGAACTGGCGCTGGAGCCACGCGGAAACCAGTAAGACCTCTGCAGGCCTCGACACCGGCTCGGACAACGCATGAGCGGGATGCAAAGCCCGATTCTCGCCATCAACAGCGGCTCCTCGACTCTCAAGTTCGGCATCTTTGTCGAATCTGAGGACGGGGAGCTTGCTCTTGCGACCGGCAGCGCCGACGGCATCGGCAAGGACTCAGGCAAGCTTGAGATTCTCGACGGCAGCGGCAAGTCTCTTCAGAAACAGGAAAAGAAATACCCCTCACAGAAAGAAGCGCTGCGACATGTCACCGATTCCCTTAAGTCGCTGGGAATTCCGCCTCCGGTTGCGATTGGACACAGGATCGTGCACGGCGGCCCTAAGCTGCGCGATCACACACGCATTACGCCCGATGTGCTGGTGACACTCGAAGCGTCCGTTCACTTTGCGCCGGTGCATATTCCAACGTCGCTTGCATTGATTCGCGACACGGGGGAAATCTATCCCGATCTTCCGCAGTTCGCTTGCTTCGACACGGCCTTTCATAGAACGCTGCCGGAAAGGGCGTATCACTATCCGTTGCCGGTCCGGTATCTGGAGCAGGGCGTGCAGCGATACGGTTTTCATGGGCTGTCGTATGCCTCGATCGTGCATCAGCTTGGCGCGGAGCTAAAACCCCACACCGTAGTGGCTCACCTTGGCAACGGCGCGAGCCTTGCAGCGCTTCACGATGGCAAGTCCGTCGATACAAGCATGGGAATGACGCCGACCGGCGGTATCCCGATGAGCACGCGGGCGGGCGATCTCGATCCGGGCGTACTGCTCTACATACGGAGAACGGAAGGGCTGAGCGGAAACGAGCTGGAAAATCTGCTGAATCACCAATCGGGTTTAGAGGCGATTGGCGGGTCCAGCGATATGCGCGAGTTGCAGAAGGCTGCGGCGAATGGCGATTCGGCAGCCTCACTGGCGATCGATATTTTCTGTACGGCCATTGCGAAGTTCGTCGCAGCCTATGCAGTTTCCCTGGGTGGACTCGACATGCTGGTCTTCGCCGGGGGCATCGGCGAGCACAGCGCGGAGGTACGCTCATGCGTCTGCGAGCGCCTGGCCATCCTCGGCGTTGAGCTCGACTCCAAGCGCAACGCCGCCTCGGAGCCCCAGCTCTCCAGCGCAAACAGCCACGTGGAGATACGCATCGTTCCCGCGCAGGAAGAAGTGCAGATGGCCCGCGAAGTCCGCAAGCGCCTATAGGCACAACCGGTCGCGTTGATCAGTGGCGGGGTGCCCCACGCCCGGATTTTCGGACGTGGGAATCCACTCCGTGATTCATCGCCCGTGCGCGCGCAGCTGGTGCGCGATGGCTTCAAGTATCCGCTCCGGGTTGATCTCCCTCGGCATATCCAGCCTCATCTTCGAGCTCATCTGCGCTGCGAGACGTGTTGCGATCTGCGCGCGCGTCGTCATATCCATATCCAGCGCCCGCGAAAAGAAGCGGTCGATCACGTTCAGGTCTTCCCCGGAAAGCCGCGCAATCGCGTCAGCGGGCAGCGCCACGGCAAGACTGTGCTGCGACAGAAAGTCCGGCTCTCTCTCCGCCGGCTGAAAAGCCGCCGCGGTGATGGTGCGCGGACCAGTGCCGCCCCACATTGGCTCTTCCGTCGCCCGCTCGTGAATCACCAGCGTTCCCGCCGCCAGGTCCCCCAGCCGCTTGTGCTGGCGATTGCACACCATCGTAATCACGCCCACCAGGTAAAACGACGGCACCAAATCGATGATCCGCAGCAGGTTGCGCGTCATCGCCTCGAAGAAGGTGATCTGCCGCCCCGAATCCTGAATCACGCGAATCTTGAAGAGCTTCTTGCCCGGCGTCTGCCCATTCCAAAAGGCCTCAAAGAGCGTGAAGTAGCCCCAGTAGAGAAGAAAATGTAGCAGAATCAGTATCGCAATCAGCCACTTCTCGCCGGTGTGCGAGAGCTCTCCGCCGTTGCTTTTCGGTGCAGCGGAAACGATCAGCACGAAGACAAGGATGATCAGCAGATAGGCTAGGATCTGGATCAGCGAGTCGATCAGGATGCCAAGGAACCTGCTGCCAATACCGGCAATGGGAAAACGGATCGAGACCTGCTCCGGCGTGTCGATCACAAGCTGGTCAGCGTGGGTGTGGTCGATAGTAAGCTGGTCGTGAAGCGGATCGCGAAAGTCGTTCATTTATGATCGTGCAATCTTCTTATGATTTCCAACCGCTGGATCGAACAACGGAAGGGTTCGTGGAGCCGGCTCGACGCCCTGACCCATCAGGTCGAAAGCTCCGGCATCGGCACGCTCTCCGGAGGCGAGCTGCGGGAATTCGGACTGCTGTACCGCCAGGCAGCGGCGGACCTTTCCGCTGTCCGCTCCGACCGCGCTTCCGGCACGCTCGAAGAATACCTGAATCAGCTGCTGAGCCGCGCGCATAATCGCATCTATTCGGGCCGCAAGTCCGGCCTGGGATCGATCTTTCGCTTCATGGCTCAGGAATATCCCCGTATCTTCCGCCGCCTCTTCCCTTACTTCCTGACTTCGTTCCTCATCTTTCTCGCCGGAGCCGCCCTCGGCACCCTCCTCACCCTCAGCCGCCCCGAATTCATGCGCCTCTTCCTCGGCCCGGCGATGATCCAGACCATCGACCGGCACGAGATGTGGACGCACTCTCTACTCGCGGTGAAGCCGCAGGCCTCCACCTGGATTCTCACCAACAACATCACCGTCTGTTTCCTCACCTTCGCCGGCGGCATCATCGCTGGCCTCGGCACCGTCCGCCTGCTTTTCTACAATGGCCTTGAAATGGGCGTCATCGGCACTGCCTGTGCCCGCGCGCATATGGCGCTTGACCTCTTCAGCTTCGTCTCTGCCCACGGAGCACTGGAACTGCCCAGCATCTTCATCTCCGGAGGCGCCGGCCTCCGCCTCGGAGCCGCTCTGCTTTTCCCCGGAATGCTCAAACGCAAGGATTCCCTGGCGCAAGGCGCGAAGGAAGCCATCCGTCTGCTCGCCGGCGTGGTTCCTCTGCTCTTTGTCGCCGGCATGCTGGAGGCATTCCTCTCGCCGTCCGACGCCCCACGGGGACTCAAGTTCGTCGTCGGCGCCGTCCTCTTCATCGGGCTCTGCTACTGGCTAATCGAAGGCGGCCGCGACAAAGAGTCCGGCACGGTACCCCGGCCAGCCGAGTCAGCTCCCGGCAAGTCAGATTAAGATCGCCATTTTCGACCCTCGAAGATTTGTCACCGTTCGCAACCCGCAGCGCCGGACATCGTCAGCCGCGCATCTCAGACTGCCATTGTCGCGAGCTGATTGGCGCCCGCGGCTTCGCCCTCGCTATGCGATGCGAAACCTGGGTTCCAGCCACGGCGATGCTGCCGCGGTGAACAACCCATCACCCGCCTGAAAGCCTTGCTGAAGGCGCTCTCCGATTCGTAACCGAGTGACTGGGCGATGACGGAGATGGGATCGTCGGAGCTTGTCAGTTTGTCCCCCGCAAGCAACATTCTCCAGCGCGTCAGGTATTCCATGGGAGATGTGCCAACCGTCGCTTTGAACTTCTGGGCAAAAATCGACCGCGACATGGCGGCGCGTCCGGCAAGCTTCTGCAATGTCCAGCGATGAGCCGGATCGTCGTGCATGGAAGCGATCGCCGCGTTCATTTGTTTATCCGCTAGCGCAAAAAGCCAGCCGACCCTGCCGCTCAACCCCTCCGCCAGATGCAGCCGCAGCGCCTGAACCATCATCATGGTTGCGAGTTGTTGCGCGACCAGCGAGGCTCCCGGCCGCTGCTCGCGCAGTTCCTGCCTCATCCGCTCCAGAGACCAGCGCAACTCTGCCTTGTCCGCTTCCGAGCGGATATGAACGATCGGCGGCAGCTCCCCCAGCAGGATGCGGGCATGACTCCCGGCAAACGCGAAGTGCCCGCCGACCCCAAAGCATTCTCCTCCGCCGTTCCACGTCATGATCGCGCCATTCAGCGGGAACGCAAACATCGTGTGGGCATCGACCGGGGGTAGAGCAGGGTCGCTGGCAAGCCGGAAAGGCAGCCCGCGAGGTAATAGAAAACAATCTCCCGTCTGCAGATGAATCGCATCACGAACCCCCTCGACAACCAGCCAGCACCGGCCTGAGACCAGGGCGTAGCACTTCACCCCTTCGTGGCGGCCGAACTGGATGGACCAGTTACCAGCCAGGTCAAAGCCGCCGGCCATATAGCTGCGCGGTTTGAGAAGCGCGAGCACATCTGAGAGCGGATCCACTGAGCCTCCGGACGATCGAGCCGGTATTACGGACGTCCAGCATAGATCGTATCGCCTTCCCCGCTCATCTTGCTTACTACAGGACGCAAATGCGCCCACTTTCACGAAACAGAGGAGATTTGCAATGCGAGTTTTTCTCACCGGCGCTACCGGCTTTATTGGTTCAGCTCTCGTTCCGGAACTCATCAACGCTGGTCATCAGGTGCTTGGACTGGCGCGCTCCGATGCGGGCGCACAGGCTCTCGCCGCTGCCGGCGCCCAGGTGCTGCGAGGTGATCTTGAGGACCTCGAAAGCCTGCGCAGCGGAGCATCCCAGTCCGACGCCGTCATCCACACCGCCTTCATCCACGACTTCTCGAAGTTCGTTGAAAACTGCGAGATCGACAGGCGCGCCATCGAGGCTCTCGGCAACGCGCTCGAAGGCTCGAAGCGCCCCTTGCTCGTCACATCCGGGCTCGGCCTTCTGGTGCGCGGCCGCGCAGCGACGGAGGATGACATGCCGCCGCCGCCCAACCCCGCAACCTACCCCCGCGCCTCCGAAGCGGCCGGCGACGCGCTATTGGCCCGCGGTGTGAATGTGTCGGTGGTGCGCCTTCCCCAGGTCCACAATACGGTCAAGCAGGGCCTCGTTACCTATTCAATCGCGGTAGCTCGCCAGAAGGGCGTCTCCGCGTACCTAGGCGACGGACTCAACCGCTGGGCCGCGGCCCACGTTCTCGACACTGCCCGCCTCTACAGGCTGGCGCTCGAGAAGGCAGAGCCGGGCGCAAGGTACCACGCCGTAGCAGAAGAGGGAGTCTCCGCCCGGGACATTGCCGAGGCCATCGGCCGTGGCCTCAAAATCCCGACTGTCTCCTTGACCCCGGAAGAAGCAGCCGGACATTTCGGCTGGCTTGCCAGGTTCGCAGGCCTCGACATTGTGGCCTCCAGCGCGCAGACGCAGGAGCGTCTCGGATGGCGTCCGACCGGGCCTGGGCTGATTGCCGATCTCGAACAAATGCGCTACTAGTCCTGACCAGACCATAGAACTGGGTCTCGGGTAACACTCGTTTGAAGAGCACAGGGCGGCAAATGGCACACATGCCGCCTTGAAGAGCGCTCGCGGCCGTTTCGCTTCTGGTCGTTTATTTAGGCAGTTCTTCGCCGGACTGTTCGCGGACCATGAACTCGGCATACCAGGCAGGCCAGTCGGCGTCGGCATGCCCAATCCGCAGTTCATGCTTCCCGTGCGCTTTCGCGGCGCGAATCATTGCCTGGGCAAGGTCGGTCGCCGACGCATACGTCGTATCGCCTGCTACACGCCCAGCAAGCCGCTTCGTCACCTCCTGCAGCAACCAGCTGTTGCCGTCCGGATCACTGAACGAAACAAAGGAACTGTAGCTGAGATGCTCGGGTTGTGTCCCCGTGACCCGGATGCCGATGCCGGGAAACCTGCAGGCCGTCCCGCTCTCACAGTGAAACACCTCGCTCGCGTCAATACCGCGTGCGATGAGTTCCCTGCGCGCAGCGTCAGCGTCGGAGACGGCGAGGAGCATTGCCTGGGCCGAACCGGGTGCGGCCGACGTGAGGTTTACGCCGAACTGGATCGAGCTGCCGGAACCGGGAGGCGTGAACTGGACCAGCCGGAAGTTGTCACCGGCAGCGCGGTCGGCGTCGAGCCGCCATCCGAGTCTTGAGTAGAACTCCTTGGCGCGATCGACATCCGAAACCGGAATGACGAACACTTCCAGCTTCATATCGACCTGAGCGGCACTCTGGCCGCTCAATGAATCACTGCCGGGGGTATCCTGCGTCAGATTTGCCATCCTTGTCTCCTTGACTCGGCCGGCGGTTAGGCGCCGACGAGCTGCTGTCCGCCATCGATGTCGTAAGTTGCGCCCGTCAGGGCAGTATTCACCATGATGTGTATGGCTAGCCTGGCCACATCGGAAGGTTCAACTACACGCCGGATAGGCAGCGTGGCGCGTAGCTGATTGCGCCGGTTTTCGATTGCGTCGCCGAGGATCTGCTCTGACAAGGCTGTGTCTACGAAACCTGCGGCGATGAGGTTGACCCGGACGGGTGCAATCTCAAGCGCGAGGTTCCTCGTCAAGGCCGGAAGAGCGGCCGTCAGCGCCGAGATGAGGACGAGTCCCTTCGCCGTACTTCGGCCGCCCGTGCCGCTCATGAAGAGCAGAGTCCCGCCCGGGCGGACCTTATCTCGAGCGTTCCGGGCGACCTGTAGAGGCAGCAATAGATGGGCATCGATGTCGCGGCGTGCCTTCTCGAAGTCGAACTCGGCCAGCGGCGCGTAGTAGGGACCGGGACCCGTAACCAACACATGGTCCACAGTCGCCGGCAGCTCGTGGAAGAACCTCTCCAGGAGCGCGAAATCGGTGGCATCGAAGACCGCCGTCTTCGCCCCCTCGAACTCGCTCGCTGCACGCTGGAGCCGTTCGGGATTCCGCGCTGCGAGGATCAGCTTGGCCCCCTGAGCATGTGCCTGTCGGGCGGTTTCAAGACCGATGCCGGCGCTGCCGCCGATCACAACGACTGTCTGGCCACTAAGCGCCGATTCGCCTTTGGTGCCAGAGGCGGTGCTTGCGGTACTCATAGCTTCTCCGATCATCGTTATCAGGGTTGAGGTGCGTGGCGCGTTAGAGCCTGGTACTAGAGCCGGGTACTCAATTCTCTTTGCGGACTCACGTGTTTGTTGCCAATCGTGGGCCCTGAGATTCAGATTTTTTATGCGATATTCGTCCGGATCGTCGGATCTCACGCTCCCTCGACGATGCGAAAGTCGCGTTCCGCGCCGGAACCGAGCGCCTGAAGCGCCTTCTGGTAAGCCTCGCTTTCGTGAGCCGCGAGCGCAATCTCATAGCTGTCGAACTCCACAAGTATTGTCCGCAGCTGCAACCCGGCTTCGTGAGCCTGAATCCGGCTCGTCGACCTGGTCAAAAAGCGCCCGCCGAATGTCTCAAGCGCCGGCACCGCTAATTGGCCATAAGCCTTCACCGCCGATTCATCCGAGACCGATCGATATGAAACTATCCAATAGCCCTTCTTCATGGTGTCTCCTTTTCTTTGCGAATGCAGTGTCAGGTACTGTGAAAGTGCCTGCCTCACGCCGCGTATTTCTCCCTCGTCACGCCGTTTCGGACTTCGATGGCCTTGACGCTCTCTGTAAACGCCTTTTCTAAAACGCCCCTGCCGATGGTACTGAGCACAAGGCCCAGCAGGCGTCCCTTGAGATTCTTGCCCTCACGTATGACGGCCACGTCAATATCTGTGCTTCCGGCGGGCCGGCGTCTGAAGGTGTAGGTGTGGCCCGAAGCACCTCCCCAGATGTTCGAGTCGGTCGTCGTAAGGACGACGTGGTCAGGATCGGACCAGTCATAGTGCAGGCGCTCCCAGATACCTCCAGAGCCCTCAGTGACGTCGGCCTGCGTACGAGTCCGTTGATGCACCTTGAGATATTCATCGGCGCTGTTGCCGAAGAGCTTCGAACGGCCGGGTCCGAAGTCGGTGAGCCCGGCGACGTATTGCTCGGGAGTCAGGTTAGTGTTCTGGTGAAAGTGGATTGTGGGCATATGTCTCTCCTTTGTGTGTTTGAACGTTATTTGTCGGATGGGCTAAACAGGTCCCCTCTAGGCGATTAGCCGCGCAAAATGGGGGCTCCGAAAGGCGCACCCGTCATTCCTCCATCAACCATCAACTCGACCGCATTGATATAAGAGGAATCGTCGGAGGCAAGGAAGAGCACAGCTTTGGCCAGTTCTTCCGGTTCGCCCCAGCGGCCCAGAGGAATCGTCGAAGAGATGAAGTCAACGAGCTTGGCAGATTGCTCCGCAGTATCGTTGGCGCGGGAGCCACGCTTCCAGATGGGAGTTTTTGTAGCTCCTGGTGCGACTACATTCACGCGGATATTGCGCGGCGCAAGGTCGGCTGCGATGGCACGTGCCATGGAAACAACGCCACCCTTCGTGGCCGCATAGGCAGCCAGGCCAGCCTGGCCGAGATAGTCGTGAACCGACCCATTGAAGATAACGCTACCATTGTCGTTTAGGAGCGGGGCGGCCGAATTGACGGTAAAGAAAGCACCGTTGAGGTTGGTGTGGACAATATTCTCAAAGACGGCTTCCTCCGTCGCGCCGGTCGGTGTTCTCCCCGCGATCCCGGCATTGGCGAAGACGATATCCAGCTTGCCGAAATCTTTGCCAAGTTCCGCAAAGAGCCGCTTGCGATCCTCTGCCGCTGTAACGTCGGCGCGATAGCCGCGCGCCTTCGGTCCGAGCTCGGCGACTGCATCATCCAGCGTCGCCTGGTCACGGCCGGTGATGGCGACTTCAGCGCCTTCTGCGATGAAGAGGCGCGCCGTGGCAAGACCGATGCCGCTGTTTCCGCCGGTGATAAGAGCTTTTTTGCCTGTGAGTTTCATATTCCCTCCTGTTGATCGACCATCTATGATGATCGTCATACACGTGATATGATGGCCATCATAGATGGAGGATGCAGAAAAATGCGCTATCCCGCCAAAGAGACTGCCGCGAAACATGAACGCATCGTGAAGGAGGCTTCCCGCCTCTTCCGGGAACGGGGCTTTGAAAACGTAACTGTGGGAGAAGTAATGAAGGCGGCAGGCCTCACGCATGGCGCGTTTTACGCGCACTTCGGCTCAAAGCAAGAGCTTCAGGAAGCCGCCGTTGCCTACGGACAAGAGCTTTCTGCGCGCCGCGCCGGGAGCCACGGTACGACGAAGAACGGCAGGCGAGCGTACGCTGACCGCTACCTGAGCCCCCGGCATCGCGATAATCCAGGCGACGGCTGCACCATGGCCGCACTCGGGCAGGAGGTGGCCCGCTCGACGCCCGAACTCAAAGCCGCCTTCGAGCGCGGATTAGAGGAAATCCTCGCCGCAGGCGGTGGCGGCCGGAAGGAAGCCATCTTTCAGACAGCCGCGCTGCTCGGCGGCGTTGTGCTGGCTCGAGCCGTTCAGGACCCACAGCTTTCCGACGAGATTCTCGAAAGCGTTCGAGGGAAGCTAGGCTGACGATTATGTGCCAGTTGGGGTTTAGCCGGATCATTCTCTATCGGCGGCGCATCCATACCAGACCTCGAAAAGCGCTTGCCAGATGGCGGATGAGTGACTTTTCCCGTTTGCAATCGTCGAAACTTCCAGCGAGCGCAACTCCCGCCGATCGGAACGATTGGATCACCACCTGGCACAATATGTTTTGCGCGTCCCCCTCTGTCTGATTTACTTTCGCCTGGTAACCGCGCGATCGCTGCTGCCAGCCTGAAATAAATGGCGCGTACCGGAGAATCAAGTGCGAACGAACACCAGCAGGATCATCGCTTCAGTCTTTCTTGTTCAGGTCGTTTTGTTCTTCCCAACCCCTCAGGCGCCAGCGCAGGCGGATCCCTATCCGGCCATGGCTCCTCTGCAGGAATATCTGATGCCCAAGGATGCGGAGATCGCGCTGGCTCGCAGCGCGGCACCGGCCTCCATCGCGGACGGCGCCACCGTGATGGTGCTGGAACGGCAGGGATACACGACCGTCGTGCAAGGCACGAACGGCTTTCTCTGTTATGTGGAGCGATCCTGGGCTAATACCACAGACAAGCCGGAATTCTGGAATCCCAAAATGCGCGCCCCCAATTGCTTCAATGCCGCGGCGGCCGGCAGCATTGCGCCGATTTATCTGATGAAGACCCGACTCGTGCTGGCAGGCAAATCCAGGGCGGAGATCGCGCAGGCCATCGCAGCGGCCCTGGATAGCGGCGAACTGCCGCCGCTGGCGCCGGGAGGCATGTGCTACATGATGTCGAAGGAGCAGTACCTCAACGATCAGGGCCACAACTGGCGTCCGCACGTGATGTTCTATGCCGCGGGCGACGTGGCGAAGAGCTGGGGGGCGAATCTGCCGGGCTCGCCGGTGATCGCGTCGAATGATCCGCAAGCGCGAGTCACGATTTTCATGGTCGTGGTGCACCACTGGTCCGACGGGACACCGGGGCCGTCGATGCAGCCCTGACCTGTCAGGGGTGCTCGACGAGTGCAATAGCGCCACATGACTCGACCACCCAGGACTCGGGTTACGGGTAGATCACCGCGAACTCAGACTCATCCACTATTACAAAGCATTCGATGAGCGCTTCGGCGATTTAGCATATGTCGTGAAATAGGGGTGCACCGGTGTACGATGGCTCCCTCGCGGAAAATGCCATCCGCGGTCTGACGAAACCTAACGTATCAATGTCGTAATAGGAGAACTGAGATGTCTGTTAGGTGGAATACTCCTGTCCGTATGTTTGCATCCATTACAAGTAAATCAGTGCTAGCGGGGACGATAATTCTTACCGGCTGCCACACTGCACAGCAGACAACGAGCAGCGGGACTTCTATCTCACCCGCTGACGCCCGTGCCATCGCCAAGGAAGCCTTCATCTATGGCTTCCCTATGGCCGCCAATTATCTGACCATGTACAAGCAGGCCATTGACAAGAACAGTCCCGACTATCGCGGAGCCTTCAACGCCGTCACCAGTTCCAAATCTGTCGCGACCCCAGAAGACAAGTTTGTCGTTACGCCCAACTCCGACACGCCCTACTCCTATCTCTGGATGGACCTGCGCGCCGAGCCCATCGTCGTCATCGTGCCAAAGATCGAACCCAACCGCTACTACACCGGGCAGATGGTTGACCTTTACACCTATAACTTCGCCTATCTCGGCACCCGCGCTTACGGCAACGACGGCGGCACATTCCTCGTCGCCGGCCCCGGCTGGAATGGTCCTACGCCCTCAGGAGCAAAAGCCGTTATCCATTCTGAAACCGAATTTGCGTACATCATCTTCCGCACCCAGCTTTTCAACACGGCCGATTTGGCTAAGGTCAACAAGATACAGTCCGGCTATCATGCCGAGCCCCTGAGCGTCGTTCCTTCATCAACCCGCGCCTCCTGTGCTTGCGGGCGTCAACTGGCCCCAACCCGCTGACATCATGACCCCTTCCCCGGCCATTTTCCCCGTCGTCAACTTTCTCTTCCAGTTCTGCCCGCCTAACCCATCAGAGAAAGATCTACTCGCCCGCTTCGCAAAGCTGAACATCGGCCCCGGCCAGACATTCGATTTCAGCAAGTTCTCCCCTGAGATCCAGCAGGCCATCAACGACGGCATCAAGGACTCCAACGCTGACCTGGACACGGTCATGAAGAAGATCAATACCGACCAGATCTCCAGCGGCGAGATGTTCGGCACTCGTGACTTTCTCAAGGACAACTACCTCTACCGCTATGCCGGAGCCAAGCTGGGTCTTTACGGCAACTCAAAGCAGGACGCACTCTACTTCGGCTATTTCGTCGACGCCAGCCACCAGCCGCTCGACGCTTCGAAGTCCAACTACGAGCTCCACTTCGCCAAAGGTGACCTCCCGCCGAACAAAGCCTTCTGGTCGCTGACCATGTACGACGGCAAGACGCAGCTTCTTGTGGCAAATCCGCTCAAACGCTATCTGCTGAATTCAACCACGCTCAAGTCTTACAAGTACGGTCCGGACGGATCGCTTACCCTCTACATCTCCCACAACGACCCAGGAGCGGCGAAGCAATCCAACTGGCTTCCTGCGCCCGACGGCCCTTTCTACTGCGTCTTCCGTGTCTACCTTCCCGGCGATGCAGTCCTCAACGGCAGTTGGAAGAAGCCGCAGATGCAGGCTGTCCCGCTAAGTTAATCCGACCACAGAAGCGGTAGCAAGATCATCATGTTCCGCTACAGCTAGGGCTTGACCGGAGGATTACCATGGCCAACCAGAGATATCAGATTGCAACCGCTTTGATACTGGCAGCGTCCTTAATGCCGTTTACAGGCTGCAAGAGTACAGAGACTCCTGCCCCCACGGCTTCAGCTCCCGCCGAGAAGACTCCAGCTCCTGCACCCGAGCCTCCTGTCTGCCATGACTGCATCCCCGTCACCGCCGACAATTTCGCTCGTGCCGAAACCGACATGTACTTTGCTTCGGGCGTCAAAACTGCGGACGGCATTGGCAAGTTCCATCACTATCGCGAAGTCATGTCGATCGACAAGCAGACCGTGATACGTGCCAATCGAGACACTCTGTACTCGGCAGCAGTGTTCGATCTCGATGCCGGGCCCGTGACAATCACCATGCCCGATGCGGGCAAACGCTTTATGTCCCTGTTCGTGATCGATGAGGATGAGTATGTACCCTTCGTCTTCTACGGCGCGGGGGTGCACACGTTCACGAAGAAACAAATCGGCACCCGCTACATCATGGCTGGAGTTCGCACCTTCATCGATCCGAACGATCCGAAAGATGTAGACCAGGTCCACGCCCTGCAGGACGCAATTAAGGTCAGCCAGGCGAGTCCCGGCAGTTGGGAAGCGCCCAACTGGGACCAGGCGAGCCAGAAGAAAGTGCGCGACGCATTGCTGGCGCTGGCCTCGACGCTGCCCGATCTCAGGAAGTCATTCGGGACCAGAGAGCAGGTCGACCCCGTGCGCCATCTGATCAACTCCGCCGCGGCGTGGGGCGGCAATCCTGACAAGGACGCCATTTATCTCAACATCACTCCTGCCAAGAACGATGGCACGGCGATCTATAAGCTAAGCGTGAAGGATGTGCCCGTCGATGGCTTCTGGTCGATCAGTGTCTACAACGCCAAGGGCTATTACGAGCCGAACACCTTCAACGCCTATACCCTGAACAACATCACCGCAAAGAAAAGCGACGACGGATCGGTAACCATCCAGTTCGGTGGTTGCGATGGAAAGATTCCCAACTGCCTGCCGACTATGCCGGGTTGGAACTACATGGTGCGCCTCTATCGCCCTCGCCCAGAGATTCTAAGCGGAAGGTGGAAGTTCCCCGACGCGCAGCCTACGCAATAAGGCCGTGTTCTAGGCTCGGCCATGGTCATCGATTCGTGGATGATTCAGGCGTCAGCCATTGCTTTGCCGCTGTCAACTGGTGCCTTCAGGCGAGTCGCTCATCCACTATTACAAAGCATGCGATGAGCGCTTTGGCGATTATGCGTAAATCGAGATCGGTGTTTTCTGCGGAGCTGAGCGCTCAAGCGCCGAGCAGAATGCGGATCTGATCCATCCGCTTCTACTCCATCCTCAATGCACGCATCGGATCGGTGGACGCCGCGCGCCGGGCCGGTACCATCGCTGCTATCGAAGCGGCAACCAAAAGCAGCAGTATGCTGCCGCCCATCGCCAGCGGGTCCAGGACAGGCGTTTGATAAAGGAGACTGCGCACCCAGCGCAGCGCGATCAGCGCCATCGTGAGCCCAACACCGGTGCCGAGCAGAACAGGATATGCAGCCTGCCGCAGCACCAGTCCGATCAGAGCACTCTTCCCCGAACCCAATGCGATGCGGATGCCGAACTCCTGCCGGCGCAGCGAGACCGAATACGCAAGCACGCCATACACGCCCAGCAAGGCCAGGCACAATGCGGCCGCGCCGAAACCGCTCAGCAGCATGGCCTGGAAGCGGTCGGTTGCCACCGAATCGCTGACCTGTTCATCCATGGACTTGAGCGTCGGAATAGCAACCTGCGGATCGACCTGCCAGATCGCGCGCCGCATCTCCGGAATCAGCGCATCACTGGGTTGCGAGCTGCGCACCAGAAACGACAATGTCCACGGCGTATAGGCCCAATAAGGCAGATAGACCATAGCCGCATTGTCCTTGAGGCCATTGATGCGCGCATCGGCGACGACTCCGATCACCGTGATCGGATGCTTGTCGTCCGGAACGAGGTCCGCGATCTTTCGTCCGATGGGATTCTCGCCGGGAAAGCCCTCGCGCGCCGTTCTCTCCGAGATGAGCGCAACATAGGGATTGGCGCGATCGGCGTCCGTGATATTGCGGCCGACGACAAGCGGACTCCGCATCGTGGGAAGATAGTCGGGGTTGATCCAGCGCACGTTGATCGCCGGCTCCTGCCCCGCCGGTACGGGATGGTCCGGCCGGGTAAGAGTATCCACCCAGGTTTCACCGGTCAGCGGCGCTACGCTGGTCAGGGCCACCGACTGTACGCCGGGCAGTTGTCCGAGAGCGGCAAGCGTGCGGTCGATAAAGCTTTGCTTCGCGGTCCTATAGGTTTTGGAGGAATCGCCATATTGCGGTGAGAACAGATCGACCTGCGCCAGCGTCACGTCGCTCGCATCGAAGCCGCGATTCTGCCGCAGAAGCCGGGACAGGCTGCGCAGCGCCAGTGAGGTGACAATGAGCAGGACCACCGTGCAAGCGACCTGCGCCGCCACCATCAGGCTGCGGGTACGGGAGCTCTCCTGCGTATTGGCCGCGCGCGTTGAGTTTGCCTGCAGCACAGCTTGCGGAGCAACGCGAACAGAGCGCAGGGCGGGCAGCATGCCGAACGCGATTGCGGCCGCAATGGACAGCCCCGCTGCAAACAGCAGCACTGGTGTGCTGACGCGCACCCCATCGAGACGCGGGATATTAGCAGGCGCCAATGCGATCAGCAGCCGTACGCCGCCGAAGGCCAGCGCGGTTCCGGCTGCGCCGCCGGCAAACGCCAGCACCAGGCTCTCGGCCAGCCGCGACCTCACCAGTTGGCTCCGGCTTGCGCCCAGTGCCGCGCGCACCGCGGTCTCGCGTTCCGCATTGACCGCGCGCGCCAGTTGCAAATTGGCCAGGTTGACGCACGCGATCAGCAGCACCGCGCCCACGGCGGCAAACAGCATCCAGAGCGCGCCGCTCACCCCCGACGCCACATCCTTAGCCAGCGGAGTTAGCGCGATTCCGAAATGTAGAGGCAGATGCCCGGAAAGCGTGTACGCATTCTGTAAAGCTTCCAGTTCGGCGTTTGCCTGGGCCAGCGTTATGCCGGGCTTGAGCCGCGCAATCGCCTTGTAGTTGAAGTTGCCCATGTCTGCATTCAGGTCGCGCTCGTTCGGCGCCAGAGGCTTAAAGAGCAGGGCGTCGCGTGCGAATTCCTGAAAGGCAATCTTCGGCGCCAATACAATCTGCGGAAACCGCATGCCCGGCGGCAGCACTCCGATGACCGTAGTCGGTTGGCCGCCAATTCGAAGCGTCTTTCCAATCACTCCAGTGTCGCCGCCGAAAAAGCTCTGCCAGCCCTCGTAGCTCAACATGACTACATCGTCGGCGCCCTTTTTCGTATCGCCTTCCGCAAAGTCCCGGCCCAGTATGGGCTGCACTCCAAGCAGGTGAAAAAGGTTTGGCGAAGCTGTAACCGCGCCCACAATGTGGGGGTGATCGCCGTTGAGCGAGACGCTCACTCCCTGTTGAGCAAAGATCGCGGCGTCTTCGAGGGTTGCCGTCGCGTCTTTCTTCAGGCGCAGGAAGTGCCGGTAATTGTCGGGAATCGCCGTCCGCTCGCTGCGCGCCTTGTCGTCGACCGTCTCGCGCATCACCACGAGGCGGTCCGGATCGCGAAAAGCAAATGGCCTGAGCAATACCGCGTTGACCACGCTGAAGACCGAAGTAGCCGCGCCGATGCCCAGCGCCAGCGTAAGGATGGCTGTAAGCGCGAACCCGGGCGACTTCCGCAGTTGACGGATGGCATAGCGGATATCGCGAGCCGCCTCTTCAATCCATGGCAGGCCGCGCTGTACGCGGTAGTTCTCGCGGATCTGCGTGATGCCGCCAAACGCGCGCAGCGCGGCGGTGCGTGCCTGCTGCTCATTCATCCCGCGCGCGCGATTTTCTTCGATGGCCAGATCGATGTGCGCGCGCAGCTCTTCGTCGAGAACGGCATCGAGCCTCCTGCTGCGGAAGAGTGCTGCGAAACGGCTGAGGAGAATGCGGATCCAGTCCATATCGCCTCCTAATTCGACGGGGCAAGGAAGCGCGCCATGGTGGCGGCGATGCGCTCCCAGTTTTCGATCTCCTGCTCGATCTGCTTCCGCCCGGTGCGGGTCAACGAGTAGAACTTAGCGCGGCGTCCGGTTTCCGAAGTACCCCATTCGGCCTTCACCCACCTCCGCTGTTCCAGGCGAAGAAGAGCTGGATAAATGGTTCCCTGGTTGAGGCTCATCGTGTTCCCACTGACTTGTTCGATTCGTCGCGCGATGCCATAGCCGTGCAGCGGACCCATCGACTCAAGCGTCTTCAGCACCATCAGATCAAGCGTTCCCTGCAATACATCTGATTTGCTTTCCGGCACGTCCGCTCTCCTGTTGATCGTCTACCTATATCTAGGACACGTTATAGGTAGAATGTCAATAGGTTAATCGTTGAGTCAAAGCCTTTGCATTTGAATATCGGCTATTGACTTCAGGGCAGCTCGCTCATTCAAACTCACATCGTGCCCCTGACCACCTGTCAGCGCCCTCCATAATGAACACTCACGTCTCCGGATTCACCGATCCACTACCCAAACCCGGTCGTGGATCAATTTGAATGTTTCGTATCAGGACATGGCTTCAGCCATGCCGCAAGGGGCTTGAAATCAATCCCGGCTTTAGCCGCTGAGGGATTATTTCTTTCCAATTGATCCACTACCAGACCTGATCGCGTCGCCGACAATTTCCCCTGATCCGCTAGAATAGAAATAGAGACCGAAATGCCCGGCAGCGATCGTTGCCGGGCATTTTTATTGAGGAACTTTGTTGGGAAGAGTCTTCAGCGCGCTTGCTGGCCTTAAGTCGTTTGTTTTCGAGTCTTTACCCGTAAAGATCTGATAACAGAATCTTTAGAGACAACTTATCCCCTAACCTGCGCTGTATCAATGGGTTACAGAACTACCGGGAAAAGAGGGGGAGGGGAGGGGTACCCTTACCGTTCCATTATGGGAACAGAACCCGCGGAGATTACTCCTTCAGCGACAGTGTGATCTTCCGCTTATCGCCGCCCGAGGAGCGCATGACGATCTCCCCCTGGCTGCGTTTCACCACTGAGGGAAACTTGTCGCCCCACTCGACCAGCACGATGCTGTCCGGAGTGACCAGCTCCTCGATGCCGAGGGTATCGAGCTGCCGCTCCGTCTCTATGCGGTAGAGGTCGAGGTGGTAGAGATTCACGGGCTTGCTGTCAAAGGTGCCCTCATACTCGTGGATCAGCGTGAACGTGGGACTGGTGACCTCGTCGGGATCGGCGGCATGGAGCGCTTCGGCGATCCCCTTCACCAGCGTGGTCTTGCCGGCCCCCAGGTCGCCGTGCAGGATCAGGAACTTCGGAGGCTTGAGCAGGCGCGCAATTTCATGGCCGGCGCGGATGGTTTCAGCTGCGCTGCTGCTTTCAAACTCGTGAACCTTGCGACCGGCGGTTTCGGTGGTCATCGTGTCTCCATGGAATTGTTCGCGAAATACTTGGGTAAACCCTGCAGCCAGAAATATCCCGCCGGATCGCTGGGGCGAAATCGAAAGGCCCGCCACAGATGCGCGACCGTGTCCGTGGCCAGCAGCGTATGCTCGTCCTGTCCGCGGACGGCGATGTCGGCGGCAAGCCCGTGCAGATAAACGGCTGCACTGACGGCCTCCGCGACCTGGTCGGGATGCTGCGCGATCATGGCGGCGACAATCCCGGTGAGGATGTCTCCGCTCCCGCCCTTCGCCATTCCCGGATTACCGGTCGTGTTGATCGCCATGCCCCCGTCTGGATGCGCAATTAGAGTACGCCAGCCCTTTAACACCAGTGTTACTTGATGACGGACGGCGAATTCCCGAGCCAGAGACTCGCGCTTCGCCTGGACCTCGCGAGTGGAGATTCCGGCTAGCCGGGCCATTTCGCCGGGATGCGGCGTCAGTACCATCGTCCTGCCGCGTCCGTCGATCCGTTCCGGATGCTTAGCGAGCACATTGAGCGCATCAGCATCGAGTACGACCGGAAGCTGCGTTCTGGCGAGGAGTTCAAGCAGGAAAGCCTCGGTTGCCGGATACTGACCAAGCCCGGGACCGATGGCGAGGACGGTCTTCCTGTCGAGGAGCTTGTCGTAGTCGAGATTCCCGCCGGTAACTTCCCCGCCCGATCCTTCGGGCAGCGCAGCCGTCATGAGTTCGGGAGCGATCGAGGCGACGCTGGGCAGGATGGATTCGACCACCGCTGCCGTAACCAGTCCCGCGCCCGAGCGGAGCGCGGCCAGCGACGCCATGGCAGGGGCGCCGGACTTACCGCGGGCTCCTCCGATGACCAGCACGTGCCCGTACAGGCCTTTGTTGCTGTCGGCCCCGCGCGGACTCTCGACGATGGCGTGAGAAGCACCGGCCCACCTGAGATTCAGCCCGGATTCGACGGCTTCCGCGGGCGAGCCGATGTCGGCGATGACAATGGGGCCAAAGACGCTGCCTGCGAGGTTCCCGTAGACGTGGGCGACCTTCGGGGAGGTGAAGGTTACGACAGCGCTCGCCCGGAACGCTCCTTCCGCGGAGAAGCCGTGGGAATCGGCGTCCCACCCCGATGGGAGGTCCACGGCGACAACCGGGGTGGCCAGCTGGTTGACGCGATCGCGCACCGCAGCCGCGACTCCTCGGAGTGGCGGATGGAAGCCGGTGCCAACGACGGCATCGAGCAGCAGATCGGCATTCGAGAGGAGGGCACGAACCTGGGGCGTGTCGAGGGAGCGCTCGTCGGGAACGAAGACCGGCGTGAGCTGCATCTCGCTGAAGGCAGTGCGGGCGTCGCCCTTGAGTTCATCGGGATCGCCGAGGAGGAGCACCGTGACTTCCCTGCCTCCGGCGGCGAGGGCGCGGGCGGCTACGAAGCCGTCCCCCCCGTTATTGCCTTTGCCGCAGAGGACGGCGATCCGGCGAGAATGCCGGTATTCGCGCTCGACGAAGCGAGCGACGGCCTGTCCCGCGTGACGCATGAGGACGATGGAGGGAACGCCGAATTGCTCAGTGGTGACGCGGTCGGCGGCGCGCATTTCGTCAGCCGTAAGTATTAGTGCGGCGGGAATGAGGTCCACGCAAGCCATCGTACTTGATTCGAGGGGTGGAAACGAAAGCGGCCTCCGATGGGAGGCCGCTGTTTAGATTCAGATTGGTCTTACTGGTTGAGGCCGGTCGCCGTTGAGGGCGCTGTCTCACCGGCCTGCGCAGCGGGCGGCTGTTCGGAGGGCTGCTTCTGGGCGAAGTAGCTGTGATCCCAGAGGTTGCGATAGAAGTAGCCGGTGAGCTCGGCGGCTTTCGGTCCGAAGGTGGGGCGTCCGCCCTCGAGGAAGATCACGGTAACGATGCGGCCGTATTGGGTGTCGGCGTAAGAAGCAAACCAGCCAAAGCGCGTGCCGTTATTGGAACAGGTACCGGTCTTGCCCATTACCGGAAACTGATTGAAGTTGGCCTTGAGGGAGCGGGCTGTTCCGTAGTCGACAGCGGCCTGCATTCCGTCCTGGATTTCGGGGATGAGGTTGTGGATGTCGAGGGTGCGCTTGATCCGGGGTTGGTAGTTCAGAACCTGGTCGGGCGTGGTCGGATGCTGGAGGTAATAGAGGGTTCCGCCGTTGGAGATGGCCGAAACCAGCGCACCGAGCTGCAAGGGGGTCATCGAGACGCTTTCGCCGAAGGAGCACATGCGGCCTACGCCGCCGCGGTCGGCGGGGAGCGGCTGGTCAGGGTAGACACCAAGCTGTTCGCCAGGAATGTTGTAACCTGCGAGCTCGCCGAGTCCGAATTGGTTGGCGTAGTGGCGGACGCGCTCAAAGCCGAGGCTGCGGCCGAGGGTTTCGAAGTAGAGGTTGTTCGAGTGGGCCAGTGCTTCGGTCAAATTCATATGATACGAACCGCCGAGATTGACTGGGGTGTCTTTGGTGATGATGCCTTCAGAAAGCGCGGCCAGAGCCACTGAAACCTTGATGGTCGAGCAGGGCTCGGCGCCGCTTGAAAGGGCGAGCTTTTGATTAACCATAGCCAGAATCCGGCCATTGCTGGGGTCGATGGCAAGTACCGTACCATACATGTTGCCCAACGCGGCGATGGCTGCCTGGCGCACAACCGGGTCTTCGCCCGCGGTGATGTCACCCTGGGTGAGATCGGCATCCGTAAAGGAGCTGGCGTAGAATCGCTCACTCGTGCCGTGGTGCCGGACGGTGAGCGAAGCACGGCGCACATGTGCGGCGCTGCCGGAATGGTGCGCAGTAGACGCGGTGGAAACAACTCGATGACTGTGCTGCAGATGGCTGATGTTCTTCTGCGCGCTGGCCGACTCCTGCACGTGGGCATGGCTGCGACGGGTGGCGTGGTGCGTCGTGGTTGTCGAGGCCGTGCCCTCCGCCTTTGCGACGATCGAGAGCGGCAAGGCGAGCAGAACCACTGCATATGAACAATGAACAAGGCGTCTCATCAAAATTCCTCTACTGATTTTGCTTCTTAAACCTGGTTCACGAGCATGAAGCAAACGAACATTGTTCGAATCTTACACACAGAACCGCGCTAGCTGACTATTAATTTGCCAGGTTCCCGGAAAGAGTTCCAGTTTTGGCACTCATCCGGAGCCGGATACCACTTTCCTATTCTCGCCCTACCCCACCTTCAGAAACAGAAAAAGTGCGGACTTTGTCACGAATCTGCAGCAGGGAATCGCCGTCCGGATTTTAGTTCACAGCGGGGCTATGCCCAAAATCAGCGCGTCTATAGTCCACCCCGCCGCATAAACGCTGGAATGTCGAGATTTTCTCCACTCTGATTGTGATCATCGGCAATGATCGTTTCAGGGTGAGCCGGAGGCTCGGCAACGGCCACCGCAGTTTCTTCGAAGGCCGCCGATCGGTCAAAGGAATCAACGGCTGCGCTGACAATGATGTTTGAAGCCGTGCGTACGGGCTCTTCACAGACCGGCTCCGGTTGAGGCTCTGGGCAAGAAGCCATTTCGACGAAAGCGCGGCGCGACACTGAAGCCAGCGCTGGCTCTTCGACCTCCTCGCCGGCAAAGCGCGGCCGCACCGGCTGCGGGCTGACGTCCACTCGCGGAACAATGGGCAGATGCAGGGCGGCGTTGAGCATGCGCTCGCGGCGCTCAGGCATTTCCTTGCGGAAGCCTGTGGCAATGACCGTGATCTTTACCTCATCACCCATGTTCTCGTCGAGAACCGCTCCGAAGATGATGTTGGCTTCCTCATGCGCGGCATTCTGGATGAGGGTGGAGGCCTCATTGACCTCGTTGAGTTTCAAAGAGCTCGATCCGCTGATGTTAATGAGGATGCCGCGGGCTCCGTCGATAGCTCCGTCTTCGAGAAGCGGGGAAGCCATAGCCGCTTGCGCGGCCTCGACGGCGCGGTTGCCACCGCCACGGATGGCGGTTCCCATGACCGCATATCCCATGCCGGCCATGGTGGTCTTCACGTCGGCGAAGTCGCGGTTGATGATGCCGGGGATGGTAATAATGTCGGAGATGCCCTGCACACCCTGGCGGAGGACGTCGTCGGCGATGCGGAATGATTCGAAGAAGCCGGCGTCCTTGGCAACGGCGAGCAGCTTCTCGTTGGGGATGACGATCATGGTGTCGACGCTGTCGAGCAGCTCCTGCATGCCGCGCTCGGCCTGGGCCATGCGGCGCTTGCCTTCAAAGGCGAAGGGGCGGGTGACGACGCCGACGGTGAGGGCTCCCATCTCGCTGGCGAGCGAGGCGATGACGGGCGCGGCTCCGGTGCCGGTGCCCCCGCCGAGGCCGGCGGTAACGAAGACCATGTCGGCGCCTTCAAGGGCTTCGATGATCTTCTCGGAGTCTTCGAGTGCGGCTTTGCGACCGACGTCGGGATTGGCTCCTGCACCGAGGCCGGAGGTGAGCTTGGTGCCGAGCTGGAGCTTGACCGGCGCCTGCGAGAGTTGGAGGGCCTGGCGGTCGGTGTTGGCAACGATGAACTCGACACCTTCGACGCGGGCACTGATCATGCGATTGACGGCGTTGCCGCCACCGCCACCGACGCCGATGACCTTGATTCTGGCCCCACGGGGGATTTCGTCGTGATAATGAATGCGAATTTCGTCTGGGTGGTTCATGGCTGGGGCTCCTATAGGCTTCCGGCAAAGATGGCGCGCAGTTTGGCGCGCAGGCTGTGGTCTTCCGCCGCACGCATCACGCTGGTGCGGTGGGTGTAGAGTAGGGTTCCGATCAGGGTGGAGCACTCGGGTTGGGCTAGGTCCGAGGGCATACGGGACAGTGGAACAGGCGAACCGATGCGAGCGGGCACGCGAAGCTGGCTCTCGACGACGTCGAGTAGGCCGGCGAGGCGAGCGCCGCCTCCAGTGAGCACGCATCCGGCGCCGAGGGCCTCGATGACTCCGCCATGGCGGAGATTGTCCCGCACCATGTGGAAGAGCTCACGGGCGCGGGGCTCGAGAATTTCGCAGAGTAGGCGCTGGCGTACTACGCGCGGCTCAAAGCCTGGCATGCCGGTGAGCTCGAGTTCAGCGAGTTGCGACACAGAGGTGACGACGGCATTGCCATATTGACACTTGATCCATTCGGCCTCCGGCGGCGTGATGTGCAGGCCGACGGCGAGGTCGTTGGTGAAGTGATCACCTCCAATTGGGATGACTGCGGTGTGAGCGACCGAGCCCTCGAAGTAGACGATGATCTCGGAGGTGCCGGCTCCTATGTCGACGAGGCAGACGCCTAATTCGCGCTCGTCAGCGGAGAGGGTGGCTTCGGCGGCGGCAACCGATTCGAAGACCGTCTCGGTGACTTCAAGGCCAGCTTTGTTGGCACAGGTGACGATGCTCTGCTGCGCGCTTGCCGAGCAAGTGGCGATGTGGAGATTGACCTCCAGCCGGTTGCCCACCATGCCGATGGGGTCGTGGATGCCCGGCTGCTCGTCGAGGATGAACTGCTGCGGGAGGAGATGGACGATCTCGCGATCGGGAGGCAGAGAGATAGAGCGAGCGCGATCGACTGCGGCGCGTACTTCTTCACGGGTGATCTCGCGCATGCGCGTGCCCAGGCTAATGCCGCCCCGGCTATTCAGGCCGCGGATGTGGGGGCCCCCTATGGAGATGACACAGCGCTCGATGGTGGCATCGGCGGCGTCTTCGGCGAGGGTGGCGGCCTGGTTGATGGACTCGACGGCGGGGCGGAGGTCGGCGATGACACCCTTGCGCGTGCCGGCGGAGTCGACGATGCCGTGGCCGCGATAGCGGAGGGCCCCGTCGTTCAGCTCGGCGATCAGGACGCGGGTCTTTGCGCTGCCGGTGTCGAGCACGGCTATCAGGTTGTCGGTCTTGGGGTTCATCCGGCCACCTTTCCAGCGTGCTTGTGTACGGGGACCGGCGCGGGATGCCTCTTAGGGGCGGTTGCCAGGGCAGCCGGCGCCTGTGCCTGCGGGGCGGTAGATGGATCGCTGGATGCGGACGGGGCGGGAGCAGCGCCGGCGGCGCGGCCGTCGGCCATCTTCAGGACGACCTGCGTGTCGTAGCGGAGGTCGACCGAGGCGAGATGCGGATACTGCTGCTGCCACTCGGCCAGATGCGCCTGCCAGGTGCGATAGCGGGCGAGGAACTTCTCGTCGCCGAAGTGCAGGAGCATGTCAGTGGATCCAGCGGGCAGCGTGGCGCGGACATCTTCGGGGTCGGAGAGGTCGATCTCGCTCAGGTTGGAGGAGATCTTCTCGCCGCTGGAGTCGAGATCGGCGATGAACCTCTGGTAGAGGCGCATGCGCGGACCGCGGACCGAGAGCGCGTCGCCGGGATTGATGCCGGTTACGACCGGGAAGGAGAAGTGGCGCGCGGCCATCATCGATGGAGGCATGCTCAGGATGACTCCTGCGGCATCGACGAGGTCAATCTGGTCGCCGACGCGGACGAAGGCAATGGGGGTGCGCTCGCGCACGGCGACGCGGAGCTGGTTGGGCAGGAGACGCATGACGGTGGCGTGCTCAACCCAGGGAATGCGTTCCAGCTCGGCGCGGCGCGTGGCGAGCGGGATGAAGAAGACGTTGCGTCCGATGTCGGAGCCGAAGACGGAGAGCAGGTCTTCGCGGGTGAGCTGGCTGTTGCCGACGGTCTGGATGGAAGCAGCAGTGTCGATGCGGAAGCGCGGGTCGTGGTCGAGAAAATCGCGGATTTCAATGACAAGCCAGAGGGCTCCCCCGAGGAGGGCCAGGGCTGAGACCAGGAGGACGATCCGGCCCCAGCGCGTTTTCGTCCAGTCGGGCAGGATGCCTTTGCGGACGGGGACGCGGCGGCGGGTGCGGAGGAAGGCCTTGTCGTCGCTGCTCTCGCCGACGTTGTCGACAGCCTTGTCGAGAGCGCGGTCGGGCGCGAGGTCGCGACTGGTGCGCGAGCGAGAGGCGGGGCGCAGAAATTGTTCGTCGTCTTCGACGAGGGTAGCCCCACGGCTTGTTGGTGCTTCAGTTTTCGCCACGGCCGAGCAGGTCGTGAGAGAGTCGCCGTCTTCGACTATAGCCTGCAGGGGCCTGTGGACCGTCGGGCGAATTGCCGGGGGGAATCAAGGAGAGACAGCCATTCGCCATTAGGGATTAGCCATTAGCCGTCAAGTGCTTCTCTCCATGGCGGGGAGGGTACCCCCCTCCCCTTAGATTCTGGTACTCATTCATAACAAATGAGTTAAGCCATACCTCGGATTTATGATCTTGTTACCCATTCATTCTTAACGAGTTAAGCTATACCTCGGCGGCTGTTCCTTTATTTTGTGAGGGTTACAGCTTTTTCTTGGAAATCAATGACTTAGACAAAGTGCTTTTCTTTCTGTGATCTGCAGTCCTCAAAGGAAACGGCCCGGCTGCCATGAGCCGGGCCCTTTTCTTATTCCCTATTTCTATTATGACGGATTTCGGGAAATTGTCGGCCAGTTTAGAAGGCAGGATCGCGGAGGGGTCAGGAGTCAGGGCATCAGAGCTGGCGTCAATTGGGCTGGGTGTGGCGGTTTGTTTTATCCAGCTCGGCCTGGACGGTTGCGATCTCGCGGGGCATGCCGAGTTCGGTGAAGAGAGCGAGCGCCTGCTCCAGTTTCTCTCTTTCGGTTTTGCTGTCACCCTGTTTCCGCGCGAGCAACCCCCAGTTCCAATAGCAATATGCCAAGCCCTCCTGTGCCCAGTTCCAGGCGATGGCTTCCTGCTTCTTGAGCAGCTCCATTGCTTCCTCAAGATGCCCCCAATCCTGCAGGATCAGTGCCTGGTTCCCGTAGCTGCCGTTGCAAACCATCCCGTGTTGCCCAGTTCCAGGCAGATGGCTTCTTCTTTCTTATGCAGCGCCATCGCCTCCTCCAGACGCCCCCAATCCTGAAGGATCATGCCTGATTCCCGTAACTGATCTGCAAGCCATCTTTGTTGCCCAGCTCCAGGCAGATGGCCTCCTGCTTTCTTGATGCAGCGCCATCGCCTCCTCCAGACGCCCCCACAACTGCAGGATCGTAGCCTGATTCCCGTAACTCGCCTGCAAACCATTCTGTTGCCCAGCTCCAGGCAGATGGCTTCCTGTTTCTTGATGCAGCGCCATCGCCTCCTCCAGACGCCCCCACGACTGGAGGATCACGCCTGATTCCCGTAGCTTGCCTGCAATCCATCCTTGTTGCCCAGTTCCAAGCAGATGGCTTCCTGCTTCTTGTGCAGCGCCATCGCCTCCTCCAGACGCCCCCGATCTTGCAGGATCAATGCCTGATTCCCGTAACACGCTTGCAACCCGTCCTGGTCGCCCAACTTCACGACAGATGGCTTCCTTCTTCTTTCAGCAGCGCCATCGCATCCTCCAGACGCCCCCAAGCCCGCAGGATCACTGCCTGGTTCCCATACCAAGCCTGCAGGTACCGGCTCGTCCTCTCTGCGATTCGCCTGCCTGCACCATCCGTTCGCAAATCTCGTTGGCCTCCGGCAGCCGTCCCAACGTGGGTCAACGAATATCCCGTAGTACGCCAAGTCTTGGCCAGCGACCAAGCTTCGTCGTCTTCCATCTGGCCTCAGCAACCACGATAACGCCGCCTGCCAATCGGCCATGTCCTTTTCGCACTGACGCCAGTTCTTTTCCCACTCTTGGAATTGCTTGCTGATCGTATTCCGCGTGTTTTCTCCGCTGTGCGTCCGTTGCTCCTGCGGCTTCGCGGACCAGCGCATGGAGGCGGTAGCGGCGTTCGGTACGGTCCAGTTCTTCGGCGAGTGAGCGGGAGTGGATTTCCTGCAAGGCATCGAGGGAGGAAGTCTCAGCCAATTCGGCTATTTCGGCGGCAAGCGAAATGCGGAAACCCTCCGGGGCGCAGACGGCCATTGCGGCCAGCAGCTTTTGAGCGTTCGGTGTGAGCGCTGTGACGGCTTCCGTGAGCAATGCGGTGACATCCGCAGGAAGATTCTTCGCCATTCCGGCGATGGTGTAGCGCACGTCCTCGCGGATGAGGCTGGCGGCAACGGCGATGGCGATGGGCAGGTATCCGAGGCGTTCGAAGAGAGATTGCGCTTCAGCTCTGTGTTTCTCCGTTTCTGCTTTGCCGAGTTCGCGGCTGAAGAGCTCGAAGCATTGGTCTTCGGTGAAGAGGGGCAGGTTGAGCGGCTGGTATCCGCGCAGGAAGCGGGGAGCGCTGAGACGCGTGGTGATGAGCACGGATGTGCGTCCACCGGGAAAGAGGCGCGCGGGCGTATCGTCCTCAACATTGTCGAAGATGAGCAGGCAGCGCTTCTGCGAGCAATGGCCCTTCAGCTCGCGGAGGATTGCGTCCACGTCGCCCTCAAGCTTGAGACCGAGCTGAAAGGTCAACTCGCCAGCGATCTGGACGAGGGTGCGGCCCTGGCATGGAAGCCAGTGGACGGATTCGTAGTCGCGTTGATGACGGTGGGCATATTCCAGGGCCAGCGTTGTCTTGCCGCGTCCGGCCAGGCCAGAGATGTAGGCAAGTGATCCGGGCTCATGCAGGCGATTGCGCAGGTCTTCGAGCTCCGGTCCGCGCCCGATGAAGAGTGGCGGGCGCTGGGGAAGGTGCACGACCGGCGGCGGGGCTGGGCGCAGGCCGAGGAGCCACGTCCTAGATCGGCGGAAGCCTTCGGTCTGGTTGGTCCTGAGGTCGAAGGGCTTCTTGTTGCGGAGGAAGTGCGGAATCCGGCAGTCGCGATGGAGGATGGGGGCGAGCCTGATGCGTTCGGTGTTTGTTTGATCCCAGAAAGCATCGGTCCATTCTTCCTTGACCCACTTTGAGTCGACCGAGTCGGGTGAAAGGATGAGCAGGACGGCGTCGGCGTCGAGGCCCTCTTCCATTTTGAGGACGGAGTTGTCGCCGTAGTTGATCTCGCGCTCGTCGAACCAGACGGTGATCTCGCCTCCGGTTTCAAGCGCGTCGGCGAGGTCGCGGACGAAGGGCTTGTCCTTGCTCGAATGCGAGAGGAAGACGGTGATCATGGTGCGATCAATATAAGCGAAGGGGTTTGCGGTTCGCGACGAGATTTGGTCTCGGCTGGCATCTTGAGCTGGGCAAGAGGAGCTGCTTGCCCGGCCTCTGCTTTTTTCGTAGTCTCAACGCATGGAAGTGCATTTCGACCCCGAGACCGAAGAAAAGCTCGCGCAATCCGCCGCTCAGCAGGGCCGCAATCCTGACGAGTTGGTGCAGGAACTCGTAGCTCGGCATTTCGACGAGGAAAGCCGCTTTATTGAAGCGGTGACCCGCGGCGAGGAAGCCTTAAAGCGCGGCGAGTACCTTACGCATGAGCAAGTGGGCCAGCGCCTTGAACGGTTCCTGCGGCCTGGATGAAAGTTCGCTGGTCGCTGCCCGCAGCCGAGGATTTAGAGCGCATTTGCGAACGGATCGAACGCAACAACCCCGAGGCAGCTCGCCGCGTTGCTCGAACCATCTATGACGAGTGTGCACGCCTGAAAGATTTTCCCAATCTAGGACGAGCGAGCAGCCGCATGGACGGGCGACGCGAACTCACATTCGCGCCATTGCCTTACATTGTCGTCTATCAGGTCAAGCCGGACACAATAGAGATTTCGCGTATTTTCCACGGTGCACAAGACTGGCCTTAAAAGCTGGCCCAGCGCTCGGCCAGCTCACGGACGAAGGGCTTATCCTGTCTCGAATGCGAGAGGAAGACGCAAACCATGCCCCTGCCACTATAAGCGAGTGGACTTGCGATTCGCGATGAGATTTGGCGGGAAGGCTAACCTCTCGCTCGAGCGAAAGAAGATCGCGTAAGGCACCGGCCGGCCTACTTATCGGGGGCCACCGCCCGTCAAACCTGTGCGAGTACTTTGTTGGCCAGAATCTTTGCGCGATTGATTGTGTCAGTGTCATCCGGAAGGCCGGTGATCATAATGACCAGCCAGGTAGATTTGCCCTTGCGCGCAGACAGTTGACATATCAGCTTGCCGGCTAACGTGGCCGATCCCCAGGCCGCCTCATCTCCAACCCCCTGAACCGGCTGCACGTTCGTAAAGTTCAGCTTCCTGAGATAGTCAGACATCGCCGTCTTACTGGCGCTTAAATCCGTAGTGACCTGCTGCACGATGATCGACAGATATTTGGTCTGGCTCTGCGAGCCCAGAAATCTGCAGGTTGAACTCTGGAGAGTGGTGGTGGAGCGCGACTCGCTCTGAGGCCGTCTCACCGGTTCGCCGAGGACAGCTTCAACATCCTGGGCAGTAACGAGGCTACAGGTATTCTTCACCTCGGCCGAGGCCTTTGGAATAAATGACTGAGTGGCAAGCGCCAGAAGACAGATAACGGCTAAGACAGGAATCTTCAGGCGGCTGTTCATGGCAGAGAGTCTACGCCACTCTTTGGGGAAAAAACGGAAACCCCAGGGCAAGGATTGTTTCTCCCACCCTTCGCAAAATGCGCGAAGGATGGGGCACCCACGTTTACCGCTTATTGCATGCCGGCGCGCTTCTTCTGGATCATGGCCTGGATTTCCTGCTGGCGGATGGTCTGAAGCTGCTGATACTGCGTCGGCGTGAGGATCGCCTTCACCTGAGGATCGGACTGCTCGTGGAGAGCGCGGATCTGCTGCAGCTTCTGCATGCCCGTAAGCGACGTGTTGCTCTTGATGGCTTCGATCTTCGGCGCTTCCTCTTTCAGGATGGGAAGCAGTTTCATCTTCTGCTCGGGGGTGAGATTGAGCTGTCTGGACAGTGCTTCCAGCTTATCGAGTTTCTGCGCATCCGGCGCAGCGGCGGGCGCCTGGGCGCGCGACTCCGGCGCAGTGAACAGCAGCGTGCAAACAGCAACCATCGCGATCAACGCAATCCTCTTCCTCATTTGTCCACATTGCCTCTCGATTGAATTCGCAGTTCGTTTGAATGGCTTCCGCGCGTCCCCGCTCTGCCGATGCCAACACCAAGGGCGCCGGTCATGACGGCCATCTTACTCCACAAGACAGAATGGTGGTTGTTAAGGACGTGGCATCCGATCCCACATGTCAAGATCGAGACCCTTCGGCTTTGCTCAGGGCAGGTTGTGGGGGACTCGCCGACTCGGCGCTTTCGATTGCGATCCGCGCTATGGGCCCTTCTGGGCGGCCTTTTCGGCGTCGGCGATGGCTTTGCGGAACCTGTCGACGGCGGGGACGGAGTGAGGCTGGAGGGCGTCGGTGGCGGTGTATCGCCAGCCGGGCGCGGTGTCGAGCGGGCGGTCGACGTCGCCGCGGTAGACAACGAATGAATCGTTGACGCCGCCGATTTCGGCCTCAGGAGAGGGGCGGTCGTTTATCGATCCATTGTTGGCGCCGGGGTTGGACGCGGAACCGGGGTAATTCGAAGGCCGGCTGTTCTCTGGCCCGATGCCGCCGCCAGGACCGATGGGGTCGTTCTGACGAGGATCATGGATGGTCGGCTGGATCATATGCCCGGTGCCGCGGCGCACCACGATGATGAGGTCGGCAGGCTGCGTGTCTATAACCTCGAAGCGGCCCCAGGTACGCAGCTCTGCTTCGACATCTGCCCGGGCGATTTCGTTGGCCCGGGGATCTTCGACCGACATGCCCGCGCTGGGATCGATGATGACGGCGACGGTTCGGGCGGTGAGGACGTAGGCGGGCAGGTTGGACTTCTTATTCTTCGCGAATGCGGGGGTGGCGACGAGCAGAGCTACAGCGAATAGGGCCAGTGTGGGTTTGTGCATTCCGGGCCTCCGGTTAACCAGCCGACGTTACTGAGACGAGGGAGTGCCGGGAAAAGTAGCAGCGGCGATGACGATTTTTGTGGAATCACGACCCGGCGAGGCCGTAGACATCGACGCGGCCGTCGTAGGTGGGGACGAAGATCTTTCCGCCGCTGACAACCGGCACGTTGAACTTGGGGTGGGTGAAGGTGGCGTTCCACTGCTGGCTGTCCCAGAGGACCTTGAGCTGCTGGGTGCCGTCGGGGGCGGCGGTGAAGTTTTCAGGGTCGTAGCAGAGGAAGCGGCCGGCGGTGATTTCGGCGTTGGCGTCTCCGTAAGGGATGAGTGCCCAGAGCAGCGCGGTGCCAGCTGTGGAGCCATTGGCCGACAGGCTCATGAAGCCGCCGGGCATGCCTCCGCCGGGCTTGGTGGAGTTGGCGGATGCGACTTCAGCGCTGGAGGCGAGGAGGGTGAGGACTCCCTTGGGACTCATGGAGAAGGCACGGAGCTGCGAGTTCTCTCCCCAGCAGAAGAGCATGAGGCCGTGGACAGAGCTCATGTACTGCACGGAGGTGGAGTGCATGTGGCGGGTCTTGTTGGCGTAGATGAAGTCGAGGGTGCTGGAGTCCTGCGGGGCATTGTCGATGGCAGGGCTGGGCGTGTAGGTGTACCAGACGGGCGGCTGGACGAGCTTGGCGTAGTTGGTGGCGGCGTTCGCGAAGTCGGCGGGCATGGTCTTGCCCATGTTGTTGATGTTCACCTCGTAGGCGATGCCGTCTTTGCCGCAGGCGAGAGCGATGCCGTATTGGGGAATGAGCGAGAGGCCGGCGGAGCCGAGGTCTTCGTCGTCGAAGCCTTCGCTGACTTCTTTCTGGTTCGGCTTGGTGATGGCGACGTTGCCGACGACCCGAGCACCGGCGAGGTTATGGTCACCCATGGCGTTGACGGGCATGGCGGCGTGCGCGACAGAGGGAGAGCTGACTCCGGAGAGCTTGGGCGCAAGACGGAAGGCGCGGAAGGCGCTGGGGGCGGACTGGGTCGGGTCTTCACCGATGCGGCCGGCGTCGGTGTATGGGGTCCACCAGTCGACGACTTCAAGGGAGGCTCTGCCGAGGTGAGGTGGGGTGTACTTCACCTTGAAGACGGTCTCGCCCCAGTCGGACACGCCGTCGAAGCTGCCGTTTCCGGTCATGCCGTAGAGGTAGCCCTTGTCGTCGGCGCAGAGGCCGGAGCCTGCCATCCAGATGCCGGCGCCGTAGCCTCCGCTCATGGCGAGGCGCGCGGAGATGCGGGAGCTGGCGACGTCGTAGGCGAAGATCCATCCGGCGGCGCCGTTGGTGGTTTCGAGGACAGAGCCGGAGGCGAAGAAGATGGTCTTCACGCCGTCGATGTTGGTCATGAGCAGCGAGGAGCGCTGCTTACGCATGGTGCTGCTGAACTTCTGGACGGGGAGTCCATGGCCGGGCGCGTACTCTTCGGAGGCGAGGCTGAGAGGGTCGTGGACATGGCTGCCGTCTTTGAGATTGAGAGCGTGGACGTAGTGCATGCCCTTCTTAGGGTCGCCGTCGGGCGATGTCCAGGCGACACCGTACCAGCGATGGGTGTCGGGATCGATGACGCCGGTCGAGAGGATGCCCCAGTGGTCGTTGATGACGTGCATGTCGATCGCGCTACTGCCCTTGATGGGCACGCCGAGCTTCTGCACCCAGAGGATGTCGGAGTCGTTGGCGTCATAGCACCAGACAAGGTTGTTCATGGTGCTGACAACGGCCACGTCGCGCACGGTGCCATCGACGACAGGAACCTTGGGGAGGATGAGGGTCTGCGATTCGGCGCCGCGGGCGTCGCCTTCCATGTAGAGAGAGAAGTATTTCCGGATGCCTTGAGTGCCGACAGAAGCCTGGGTGAGGATGGTCTCAGAGACGGTGGCGCCGGAGCGGCTCGCGTCGTAGGCGCGCGTGAGGACGGACGACATGATTCCGGAGGTTGGTTGTTGAGCATGGGCGATCGACCTGCACAGGCTGTAGGCGGCGGTACCGGCGGACAGCGATAGGAAGGTGCGGCGCTTCATTGTCGACTCCTGGAGAGGACTGCAAGGGGTTGGGGAAGTTTGAGTATTATTTGCGCGGACTGTTGGAGTCCCACTGAACGCAGTCGGTGCCCGGATTGGCGCTGTTGATGCTTACGCAGGACGCTACGCTGTGCTTGAGAACATTCTTCGCGCCAAAGGGCGAAAGCGTAGGCGGCCCCAACACTCCGAGGGCAACTGCGTCCCATGTTTCGGCGACGAGCGAGCCGTGCTTGATGTTCATGACGAGCGGGGCAGAGGGCGGCGGCGAATTTTTCTGCGGAGCGGCTGGCTGTGAACCGCTTTTCGGGGGATCATTTTTCGGAGGATCGAAGGTGATGGTAACCTTGTCGCCCTGCTGGGTCCAGTGGGCATGCCAGATGTCAGTCTTCCCGCTGTCCCAGTTTTGCTGGACGAGGACGGTGCCGTCCTCGGCAAACTGGACCATGACGACGCGATGGACGGCCGCGTCGATGCCTCCGCTGCCCGAGTAGAAACCCTTGAGCTTTTCGGCGAATGCCGGGACTGCGGCTATGAGCGCAGCCAAGGCAAGGGAAGTTAACAAACGGGCCCGCATAGTAGGAGCCATCGTACACAAAGAGTGCTGCGGAGGAAACAGGGATGAATCAGGCGGGGTTGGGACCAAATCCTCAGTGGTTAAAGCCGCATGGGGTTCCGGCTTTGCGGCATGGCTGAAGCCATGCCCTGATACAAAGCTGTGTGCTGACGTCGTCGATCGGCTAAAGCCGTGCCCTGATGCAGGGCATCCCGTGGAAGTATCCGCAGGGGCTAAAGCCCAAGTCATTTTTATGATCCATTAGCGATTAGCGATTTTTTTAATCCGTGGCAAAAGATCCGAAGCAGCGGTGGTGGTCTAAGGGATCGGATGGATTCTTCACTTCGCTGCGCTGCGTTCAGAATGACGACCTCTGAAGAGAGTGCAGACCCAACACTAAGGCCTGCTGGCGGCACCTTACGGCACGGCTAGCCGTGCCCTTAAAAACAAAACAAATGATCCAATGGCGAATCAGCGATTTGTTTAATCCGTGGCAAAAGATCCGAGCAGCAGTGGTGGTCTAAGGGATCGGATGGATTCTTCACTTCGCTGCGCTGCGTTCAGAATGACGACCTCTGAAGAGAGTGCAGACCCAACACTAAGGCCTGCTGGCGGCACCTTACGGCACGGCTAGCCGTGCCCTTAAAAACAAAACAAATGATCCAATGGCGAATCAGCGATTTGTTTAATCCGTGGCAAAAGATCCGAAGCAGCGGTGGTGGTCTAAGGGATCGGATGGATTCTTCACTTCGCTGCGCTGCGTTCAGAATGACGACCTCTGAAGAGAGTGCAGACCCAACACTAAGGCCTGCTGGCGGCACCTTACGGCACGCCTAGTCTCCTGAGTCATTGATTTCTCGTATAAGTTGTGGGTGAGTGCGCGGCGAGAGTAGAAGTAGCGAATCGAGCGATGGAGGCCAGGATCTGGTCTGCGGACTTGGTCCATCGAAAGGGTTTGGGCTGTTGGTTGTGGGCAGCGATGAATTCGCGGATCGCCGTTTCGAGTTCCTGCACGCTGGTGTGTGAACCGCGCTTGATCTGCCGTTGTGTAAGCAGTGCGAACCAGCGTTCCACTTGGTTGAGCCAGGAGGCATGCGTGGGAGTGAAGTGCAGGTGATACCGTGATCTTTTTTGTAGCCACTGGCGGACCAGCGCTGTCTTGTGTGTGCCGTAGTTGTCCAGCACCAGATGGATGTCCAGATCGGCAGGAACGGCGGTGTCGATTTTCTTCAGGAAGTCGAGGAACTCCACCGAACGATGGCGTCGATAGCACTTGCCAAGAACGTTGCCGGTCGCGATATCCAGAGCGGCAAACAGGCTGGTGACGCCATGTCTCTTGTAGTCGTGCGTGCGCCGCTCCCGTTGTCCGGCCCGCATGGGCAGCACAGGCTGGGTACGGCTGAGTGCCTGGATCTGCGACTTCTCATCCACGCACAACACCAGCGCATGATGGGGTGGATCGAGATAGAGCCCAACAATATCCCGCACTTTGTCGATCAGCAATGGATCAGTCGATAGCTGAAAGCTCTCTGTGCGATGCGGCTTCAGTCCAAAGGCACGCCAGATGCGGCTGATGGTGGACTGGCTTAGACCGGTTCTGACTGCTAGCATGCGGCTGGACCAGTGCGTCGCTCCCTTCGGAGTCTTCTCCAGCGTCAGCCGCACCACCTGCTCGATCTTCTCGTCACCGATCTCACGCGGCGCTCCCGGACGCGGCTCATCGCCCAGCCCCGCCACTCCCTCAGCTATAAAGCGGTTGCGCCAGAGACCAACTGTAAATCCTGTCGTGCGCAACTTCGCTGCTACCGCCGCGTTGCTTGCTCCACCCGCACACTCTAAAACGATACGGGCGCGGAAGGCCACCGAACGAGCGCTGCGAGACTGCCGCGCTATGCGCTCCAACTCGGCTCTTTGCCCTGGGCTTACCACCAGCTCATGCTTCTTCGGCCGTCCACGACGAGACTCCATGCCTCACCATAGAACGCCTCCCATCTATATGCAACCTACTTGTGACTCAGGAGACTAGCCGTGCCCTTAAAAACAAAACAAATGATCCAATGGCGAATCAGACAGGGTTGGTGTGATGGGCTCCGAGGCGGTCCAGCACAAGGGGAGCGATCTGCGAGACGCTGCCGGCGCCGAGGGTGAGGATGACGTCGTTGGGTTCGGCGCATTCGACGACACGGGCGATGGCCTGGTCGCTGGTGGCGGCGTATTCGACGCCGTTACGATCGATGGCGGCAACCAACGCCTGCGACGTGACGCCCTCGATGGGATCTTCGTTGGCGGCGTAGATGTCGAGGACCTCGACGGTGGAGGCGTCGTCGAAAGCGGTGACGAAGTCGTCGAAGAGGTCGCGCGTGCGAGTATAGCGGTGCGGCTGGAAGATCACATGAATGCGACTGTAGTTACAGTCGCGGGCAGCGCGAAGGGTGGCGCGAATCTCGGTGGGGTGGTGGCCGTAGTCGTCGACGACGGCGATGCCGTTGATGCAGCCCTTCAATTGGAAGCGCCGGTCGACGCCGCGGAAGTTTTTAAGGCCCTGGGCGATTTCCTCGGGACTGATCTCAAGCTGCGTGGCGATGGCAACAGCGGCGGCGGCATTGAGCACGTTGTGGGCTCCAGGGACGTGCAGATCGAAAGGGCCGAAGACGCAGCCCTCGCATGTGGCGACCTCAAAGCGCGAGCGGACGCCCTCGACGGGCGGCAGCATGCGCAGCACATAGTCCGCACGGGAGCTGGTTCCGTAAGTGAAGACCTTACGCCGGACACGGGGCAGAATCGCGGCAAGGAGCGGATCGTCGAGACAGGCAACGCAGGCTCCGTAGAAGGGCACGCGATCCATGAATTCGATGAAGGCATTTTCGACGTCGGCCATGTCGCGGTAGCAGTCCATGTGCTCACGGTCGAGGTTGGTGACAACGGCGAGGATGGGTGACAGCTTGAGAAAAGAGCGATCACTCTCGTCGGCTTCGGCGACGAGGTATTGGGATTTTCCGAGGCGAGCGTTGGAGCCGAGGGTATCGACGCGGCCTCCGACAACGACGGTGGGATCGAGGCCTCCGGCGGCGAGGACGGTGGCGATCATCGAGGTGGTGGTGGTCTTGCCGTGCATGCCGGCGATGGCGATTCCGTACTTGAGGCGCATGAGCTCGGCGAGCATCTCAGCGCGCGGGATGACGGGGATCTTGCGGCGGTGGGCTTCGACGACTTCAGGATTGCGCTCGTTGACGGCGGAGCTGGTGACGACGACTCCCGCGCCGACGACGTTGGCGGCGGCGTGGCCCTCGAAGATGGTCGCGCCGAGTGAGGCGAGTCTCTCGGTGATGGATGTGCTGCGGAGGTCGGAGCCGCTGACGGTGTTGCCGAGGTTGAGAAGGATCTCGGCGATGCCGCTCATACCGATTCCGCCGACGCCGATGAAGTGGACGCGCTGTGGTTTGAGGAACATGGAATTCGTTCGGCCGCGGCATCCTGATGATTCAACGGAATTACCCGGCGCATACGTTACTCTAACAGCGCTGCGGGTTAGGCTGTTTGGATCCGCAGTATTGGAGCTGCTGATGCGATTTCGCTTCCCTGCCCTTGTTGTTGTTCTGGTTGCGGTGGTTTCTCTCTCTCTGCGGGCGCAGCTCGCGGCGCCGCACGTTCGCATTTCGCAGGGAGAGCTTGCGGGTGAAGTTTCCGAGATGGGACCGCTGGCGTTCAAGGGAATTCCCTTCGCTGCGCCTCCAGTGGGCGATCTGCGCTGGCGCGAGCCGAGACCTGCAGCGGGATGGACGGGCGTGCGCGATGCGGCGAAGTTCGGGCCGGCGTGCATGCAGCCGGAAACCCCGCTCTTTGGTATTCCGCGCTCGGCAATGAGTGAGGACTGTTTGTATCTCAATGTGTGGACGCCGTCGCTCAAGCCGACCATGCCGGCGCCGGTTATGGTGTGGATTCACGGCGGCTCGTTCATCATCGGCTCGGGTTCGCAGGCGCAGTACGACGGCGCGAACCTCGCCGCGCGCGGAGTGGTGGTGGTGACGATCAACTACCGCCTCGGTGTCTTCGGATACCTCGCTCATCCTGACCTCACAGCGCAGTCATCCCGTCACACTTCAGGAAATTACGGACTGCTCGACCAGATGGCCGCGCTGCGGTGGGTGCGCGAGAACATTGCTTCGTTTGGAGGCGATGCTCACAATATCACCGTCTTCGGGGAATCGGCGGGGGCGAGCAGTATCGGTTATCTGCTGGTCACTCCCGACGCAAAGGGACTCTTCGACAAGGCGATTCTGGAAAGCCCGAGCATCGTCTTTCAGCCGTCGCCGGAATTGAGCAAAGAATATCGCGGGCTAAGCAGTATGGAGGAGATTGGTCTCGCGGCGATTGGGCCCGGCATTGCCGATGCGCGGAATCTTACGAGCGAACAAGTGATGGCGATGGCCGACAAGCGCGTGCAGAGCCTGATTGGTCCCAATGGAACAGGCAGGACGCGTTTGCGTCCGGAGACACCGCTCAACAACACGCCCTTTCTGCCCTCTCCGTGGGCGCCGTTTGCCGATGGCGTTGTTGTTCCCGGGCAGCCGTCGCAACTCTACACAGAGAACCGCGCGATGCGCATTCCGGTGCTGGCGGGGACGAATACGAATGAGGGAAATCTTTTTCTGAGGCGCTACCAGCCGACGGATACGAGCAGCTTCAACGCGTGGGTGGAGGGGGCTTACGCGCCATGCGGAAAGCAGGTGCTTGCGCTCTATGAGCCGCCGTCGCCGGCAACGCCTGAGCAAATCCATGCGGCCGCAGACCGACTGCTCACCGATTCGATTCAGCTCTACAACGCATTCTCGATCGCGCGGGCGACACATGGGTTCCTGTACCGCTTTACGCATGTGAGTCCAATCGGCGATGTCTCGGGCATGGGCGCGTTTCATGGCTCGGAGCTTGTTTATGTCTTTGGGCACACGCATCAACCCGACGAGCACGCGCCGATGGTGCAGTTCAAGCCCGCGGATCACCGGCTCTCCGACGAGATCATGACGATGTGGACGCACTTTGCGAGGACGGGCGATCCGCGGCTGATGATGAGCTCGGAGTGGACGCGCATCGGATCGAACGGCGAGGTTCCGTACATGGAGTTTGGCGATACGATCGAGCCGAAGGATCTGCCGGATACTTCACTGCAGATCTTCGGCCAGCTGTGGCCGCCTTCGGGGAAGGCGCCGACGTGTGCGAAGAAGTAAAGGGCAGGGCTCAGGGCTCAGGGCTCAGGGACTCAGGGATTAGGGATGCTCAGGGCTCAGGGCTCAGGGCTCAGGGCTCAGAAGGAAAATGATCACGGGGCCGAGTTGTGTCAACCCTTCGTATACCCGCTTCACTGCACACGCGCGATGCACGATGCGCGTGAAAGTTGCGCGCGGAGGCGAAAATAAACTTCCGCAACAATTCGTCTGAGCCGTTGTTTTCATGTGCAGAGCAATTGAGTTGAAGGCCTTCGATAGAGGTTCGGAGGCGCACTCGAAAGGAGCTCGCATGAGAAGCATTCTTCGCACGCTCGCACTTTCTGGCATAGTGGCAGCGGCAGCTGTCGCGGGACAGGCACAGGCCCAGGCACAGGTTGGATTCGCAGTACGCGTCGGCCCTCCAGCGCCGGTTTATTACAACGGATATGTTCCTCCGTGCCCCGGCGTCGATTTCTACTGGACGCCTGGCTATTATGCGGGCGCAGGCTGGGTGCCGGGACGCTGGGTGCATCGCGACCACTACTACGTCGATCATCACGACTACCGCGCTTACCATGACTTCGATCATCGCGGCTGGGACCACGGACGGCGCTAAGAGCCGGCTCCGCCAGCCGCGCGAGCCGCGTCGCCCGGACGCCTGGCTCGAACCAAGCACCCGGATGTTCCCGCATCCGGGTGCACTGTTTTTGCGGCAGGAAATTGACGCTTTTGTGGTATCGAGGACGGCTTCCAAAAGCAGGAATCTTCGCAACATTTCCCCACATCTGATGTTTATAGAGGTAGGCTTACAGATGATCCGGAAAGTGAGATTTCAAGACCGGGTTCAGCAAGCCGCGTCAGCCTGAAGTTGGAGGCGACGAGGAGGTTTCAGATGCGCATTCTGCGCTCTTCAATGTTGGTTTTGCTGCTGGCTCTTCCGCTGGCGTTGATGCCGTCGGCAGCTAACGCACAGGTCGCAGTCGGTATCGGTATCGGGCCGGATGTGGGTTATCCCGCGCCTGTGTATGTGGCGGGTCCCCCGGTTTGCTCGTGGGGCTATTACAGTTACTATCCTTACGCCTGCGCGCCTTATGGTTACTACGGAGCGAGCTGGTTCGTCGGCGGCCTATTTATCGGAGCGGGTCCCTGGTACGGCGGCTGGTATGGCCATCCCTGGGGCTGGGGTTGGGGCCACGCGGGATACTATGGCTATCGCGGCGGATACGGATATCGCGGCGGGTACGGCTATGGCAGCGGATACCGCGGCGGGCCTGGATACGGCGCTCATCCTACGCCCTACGGCGGCAGCCGCGCGGGCTTTGGAGCAACCAACGGCTATCGCAGCACCGGCTACGCCAACGGTTATCGGGGTACGACCGGATATAACGGCTACCGCGGCAGCACGGGAAGCTACGGCGGCGTTCACAGCTACAGCGGCATGAGCGGCTACCACGGCGGAAGCGTCGGTGGCGGCGGATATCATGGCGGCGGCTTCAGCGGTGGCGGATTCCACGGTGGCGGTGGTGGCGGCTTCCATGGCGGAGGCGGCGGTGGACACGGCGGTGGTGGTGGACACCGGTAATTCCTGACAGGCTGAAAAGGCTCGTTCCTCGGAACGGGCCTTTTGCTTTTTGGGGTGCCCTGACTATTTCCGGCCGCTTAGCTCGGCGACGATCGAGGCGATGCGCTGGCTGGCGTCGGCGTGGGCGAGGGTGCGCGCACGGTCGGACATCTGTCGCAGGGCGATGCGGTCGTTGAGGAGCGCGGTCAGGGTATCGAGCAGCGTGGTGGGGGTGAGCTCCGGCTCAAGGAGCATGCGCGATGCTCCGGCCTCGACGAAGGCCTCGGCGTTCCTGCGCTGGTGGTCGTCGGCGGACCTGGGAAACGGGATCAGGAGCGACGGCTTCCCTGCCGCGGCGAGCTCAGCGACGGTGCTGGCTCCGCTGCGGGAGAGCACCAGATCGGCGGCCTCGAAGCGGACAGGCATGTCGTCAAGGAAGTCGAGAACCTGCCAGCGGGGGGATGGGGCTCCGCTGGCGAAGTAGGCGGCAAGGGTGTCGGCGGAATGGCGCGCGCCAGCCTGGTGGAGGATAGTGAGGCCAGGCACGGCGTCAAGCAGCCGGGCGACGATCTGCGGCATCAGGATGTTGAGGGCGCGGGCTCCCTGGCTGCCTCCGAAGACGAGCAGGTGCGGCGGCGCGGCGGCGGCGCGCGGATTAAGACGGAAGAATTCGGCGCGGACGGGGATTCCGGTGACCTGCGGGTTGCGGAAGTATTTCGCGGCGGCTGAAAAATTGATGGCGGCCGCGGTGACGCGCTTGCCGATGAGACGATTGGCGAGTCCGGGGAAGGCATTCGGCTCGACGGCCAGGGTGGGGAGGCGGCCGAGAATGGCCGCGGCCATGGCCGGTCCGGAGGCGTATCCACCGACTCCGATGACGGCGTGAGGGCGGAATTCGTGAATGAGCTTGCGGCAGCGGAGGAGGCTGAGAGGCAGGTCGAGGAGGGTGCGGGCCTTGGTGAGCAGCGAAACCTGATTCAACTGGCCTACGGGGATGAGTGAAAGTGGGTATCCGGCCTGCGGAACGAGGCGGGATTCGAGGCCGCGTGGCGTACCGATGAAACGAATCTGCGCGCCGTAGAACGATTTGAGCTGATTAGCGATGGCCAGGGCCGGAAAAATGTGGCCGCCTGTGCCTCCGGCGGCGATGACGATACGCATGTCAGGCATTTCTGCAAGAATATCGCGCGGGCGGTCCGGTTAAGCGGCGCGGTCGGCATGATGTCACTGGTTCGCAAACAGGAGGCGAGGGCTTCGTAGTGGATCATTTGAGGGGAACGATCGAACGGCGGCTTTGGCCTCGATATCAATAGCTGAGACACCGCATTTAGAGGCTGTGGGACTGCTTCTCTCAAACTTCTCTTTACCCCAAGTTCCATCAAGCGCACATTTTTCTGTCGCATGTCGTGCAAAAAATTGTCGCATCTACTATGGTTGAAAGGGGTTAACCTAGAGACTGGAGCGCAGCCCACCATGACAAAGGCAGAATTGGTTGAGGAAGTGACGCAGCTTGGAGACCTGACACGGCGCGATGGAGAAGTCATCGTCGACACCATTTTCGATGCCGTGATTGGCGCCCTCAAATCGGGCGACAAAATCGAGATTCGTGGATTTGGCAGCTTCCGCATCCGGCAGCGGAAGCCTCGTATCGGGCGCAATCCCAAGACGGGAGCCAAAGTGGAGGTTCCTGCCAAGCGCGTGCCTTACTTCAAGCCCAGCAAGGAACTGCGCGATCTGGTCAATCCTCACGAGGCGGAAGCAAAGCCCGCCCCTCCGTCGGTCTAGCCGCGAAGAACAATCGCGAAGGATAAATCAGGAATCCGCTTCGGGGCGAATCCCGATCACTGACAACATGCGGCCAGTGGATCCGCGTTCAGCCCGGTAGGAAAAGTACCGACTGGTGTGGCAGCTGGTGCAGTCACCCACGATTGAGATCGCGCCTGCCTGCAGTCCGGCGTCAAGCAACTGGCGCCGATTCGCCTCTACCAGGTCAAGACGCATGCCGGGCAGATCGAGATGCGGTGGGGGCCCCATTCTGCTTTGGCCCAACGCAGGTGCTGCAGTCAGGAGCGGATACTTCTCCTTCACCGGATCGGTATTATCGATCTCACGAAATAGCTCCGCCGCGTAGGCGAATTGCGATTCAAACCCGGCGCGAACTTCCTCTCCAACCGAATAGCAACACGGGCCGATGCCCGGCCCGATCGCGGCCATCAGGTCATCTGGCTGACTGCCGAACTCCATGCGCATCCGCTCCACACCGTGCTCGACGATCCGCTTCAACGTGCCGCGCCAGCCCGCATGAAAGCCCGCCACGGCGCGCCGCTTGCGATCGGCAACGAGCACGGGAATACAATCCGCAGTCTGAATCGCCAGCAGAAGGCCCGGTCTGTCCGTCATCATGCCGTCCCCTTCCGCGCAGTTAGAATCCGCAGCTTCCGCACTATTCATTCGCACCACGATCGAGGAATGTATCTGGCGCAGCGTGATCATGGGAAAGTGCGGATCGCCTGTGACCGCTTCGAGAAAGCGTTGACGATTCTCCGCAACGTTGGCCGCATCATGTGACGTGGTATAGCCGAGATTGAGGTCCAGCCGCCCGCTCGAATCGGAATAAGCTGTACTCCGGCCGCCTACGCGTGTGCTGAAGGCGTGCAGCAGCCAACCCACTGCCGACAGCGAAGGGCTTCTGACCAGTTCAATCCTGGTTTCGATCGCTTCCGCGCCGACTCGTCGATTCGCCATAAGACTTCATTTTAAGGGCGGGTCAGCGTATCGGCGGAGGAGGCGGCATGAAAGAAGAGGATCCGATTGCGAGGAGGGAGAGCGCATGGGCCCGCTTTCCAGCGGGCCCGCTCAAGAGGCATTAGGGAGGGGAAACAGCTCGGGATCGATTTGAAGAGGGTCTGCTGACGCAGACTTTACACACAGTGAGATGCACTACAAAGGGTAGGTTCGTTTAGGTCTGAAGTTGCCTCTTAGTGTTGCCCAAACCATTGCACGCCACCGGCCAAAACCCTACTCTGGAGCCGCAACGCTTTCGATATCCTCAATCATTCCGCTAAGTAGTTGATTCATTTGCACCGAATGGGTCTCGCGCAGCCGATCCTTCGCGAGGAGAACGGCAAAACTCCACAAAGAGCCTTTCCCGATATGGAATCGAAGTGCCATTATAGTGAAGCTGTATTCCTATTTTGGTGCGAATTTTCCTCTTCGATCTGCTTGATCTTGTTCAGGAGAGCCTTATAGCTCACCCGCAGTCTCCGCGCCGCCTCGCGCCGGTTCCAGCGGGTTTCCATCAGCATCTGCTGAATTGCCTGCCGTTCCGCCTGCCAGGCGGCATGTCGCCCGATTTCCAGAAGAGACGGCTCTGAGCTCGAAGGAAATTCAATCGCCCGCGCAACGTTCGGTTCTTTCTCGGCCGCCGGGATGCAATGCTCAACGGCGTGGAGAGAGATCTCGCGCACAATCTGCGTCGAATCCCCGACGATCACATACCGCTTACAGAGATTTTCCAGCTCGCGGATATTGCCCGGCCACGGATACCGGACCAGCGCCTGCATCGTCTCCTCATTCAGCGGCGTCACATTGCGCGCGTAGACCTCGGAGTACTTCTCAATGAAATGGCGAATAAAAACAGCGATCTCGTTTCGCCGCTCGCGCAGTGGCGGAATGTGCACTGTGACCACATTAATGCGATAAAACAAGTCCTCGCGAAACGACCCTTCGCTGACGCGCTGCTCGAGCAGCTTATTGGTCGCGCACAGCACACGCACGTCTACCGCGGTATCGCGCTTAGAGCCGAGACGCGCAAATTCGCCGTCCTGCAGCACGTGCAGCAGTTTCGCCTGAAGCGACGGATGCATCTCTGCGATCTCATCGAGAAAGAGTGTTCCGCCATCGGCCAGCTCGAATTTCCCCGGCTTGCTGCGCTGCGCGCCGGTGAACGCTCCCGGCTCGTAGCCGAAGAGCTCGCTCTCCAGCAGGTCATTCGGGATGGCTGCACAATTCACCTTGACGAAAGGCTTGGCCCGCCGGTGCGAGAGCGAAAAGATGGTCCGTGCCGCGATTTCCTTGCCCACGCCGCTCTCACCGCGGATGAGCACGGTCGCATTGGTGGTCGCGACTTTCTCAATCGTGTCGCGGATTTCCATCATCCGCGCCGAGGAGTTGAATACTCCCGGAAGCCCCTCGCCGTCAGCGCCTGAGGCCTGGCCTGCCCGCTGGGTCTGGTCGCCGAGTCCCCCAGCATCTCCGCCTGCGAGAGATTCAAGCAGCGCCGACAATCGCGCTTCGAGAACCGCCTCGTCGATGGGCAGAATCAACAGTGTCGCCGCACCCAGCTTCGCAGCCTCGAAGGCAAGGTCGGCCACCGGTGGCGTGACTGCGACGATCGAAATCCCGCAAAACTCGCGGCGAAGAGAGGCCATGAGCCCGCTGCCGCCCTCGATTTCGAGCACAATCAAGTCCGGCTTTTGCGACCGCACCGCTTCGTGGATGCCCCTGGCCGGGCTCACCTCGGCCACGTCGCCGCGGGCGCGCAGATACCCGCGCAGAGCACTGTGGGCCTTAGAGTCCCGCACGGCCAACAGTGCCCGAAATTGTTTCGGTTCGGGCATATTGTTGGGATGATTGTAGTCCCAAAAGCCGTGATTTGCGTCTTATTTCTCCCGGCTACTTCAAACCAAGCAGAAATGCCCCGTGCGGAGGCACGCTGACCCTGAGCGACGCCTGGGTTCCAAGCTCTTCCCGCTGCCACAGATCGCGGACACGGTAGCTGCTCCTGTCCAGTCCGAGCACCTTCCACGGCTCCATGATCGTCGCCGGCGTATCCTCCAGATTGAAGACCGCCACAAGATGGACCCCGCCCTCGACCGCCGTCCAGATGACGGTATTGGCCGTTTCAATCACCGGCCGGTTTCCCGAGGAGTGCTGATCGACGGCGATCACTTCGGGATTGGTCACCATCGCCTCGATCTGCGGATCCATTTGCGTCAGATTCGTCCCCAGGATGAGCGGCGAGCGGGCAATCGACCACAGGGTCAGCAGTGTGCGCGTATCGCCCAGCGTAAACCGGCTTTGGCGCGCGGATCCCCAGCCCGGCCTCGGCCCCAGGTATCCAATCGGCAGCATGTCGGCGTCGGGCCAGTGCCCCGGCTCTACATGCGGCGACCACTCACTCAGCAGATGGAACTGATTTTTCAGGGACTGCGGAAATGCTTCATCGCCCGGCTTCTTCTCCCACAGATCCCACATGTCGTCGGAGATGCGCCACATCTGTGCGTACTGGCGCACATCCGCCGCCTGCTCGATCGGTGTCGGCCCAGGCGACAGGCTCAGCACAATGGGGCGGCCGGACCTCTTCAACGCCGCGCTGACCATGTGAATCTCCGGCGCATCATAGGGCTGCGAGATGCAGTCCACCTTCAGGAAATCCACGCCCCAACCGGCATAGAGCCTCGCCATCGAATCGTAGTAGGCCTGCCCGGCCGCGTTGTCTTTCACGCCATAGTTATCCGGATTCCACCGGCACAAATCCGTCTGGTCGGCGGCCTGCGAAGCGCGGAAGGACGAGCCGGCAATCGGCAGGTTCTGGGCAACAGCCTGTTTCGGAATCCCGCGAATGATGTGAATCCCAAACTTCAGCCCAAGCGAATGGGCGTAATCGGCAAGCGGCTTCAGACCCTGACCGTTCGCACTCGAAGGAAAGCGATTCGGCGCGGGCAGGTAAAGTCCCTCCGGAGAGAGAACATAACCTTCGTCAGCGTCCTTCTTGTCGGCGTTCTCAGGATGGGCGAGATACCACCCCTCATCGACGACGACATATTGCCACGCTGACGGTTGCAGATGCTGGTGAAACCAGTTGACGTTGGCTTTGAACTCAGCCTCGGTGATCGTCAGGCCATAGGAATCCCAACTATTCCAGCCCATAGGCGGAGTGGGAGCCAATTCCGGGCCTTGTTGCGGAAACGTATTCCGCGAAAAGAGCATGACGACCAAAACGACCAGGCAGCGCTTCATCTCTCCCACCTTGCGAAGAATGACCGCGAACAGCAGCGCGGATTTCTAGACTGTCACTTCCCAGCCCTTCTCATATTCCCGCGCCCACATCTTCATTGCCTCGGGATCGTCCTTGATGTGCCCGTTCTCCGTATCAATGTTCAGCTCGCGATTCACGATCCAGGCAATATTCGAGAGCTGCAGGATGGTCACGCTGATATTGGCGATGGGGATGGGCGAATGCAGCGCTTCGCCGGTGCGAATGGCGGCGATGAGGTTCGCGAAATGCAGGTCCGTCATTGAATCGCGGCTCAGCAGGTCAGTCGTTGAGTTCTCCTGGCCCGTTTTGAATTCATCGGTCTTCTTGCCGGTCCAGTCGTACACCTCATATCCCTCGCGATCGAGCAGCACCGATCCCTTTGTTCCCAGAATGCTCGATCCCCGGTCGCGCCCGTAGATCTTCATCCCCTGGCAGCTCCGCCCCTCCCACGAGATCATCGCGTCGGGATACTCGAAAGCCGTCACCAGCGTGTCATAGAACTGCCAGTCGTCCTTGTACTGGTAGCGCCCGCCGCTCGCTGTCACGCGGTTCGGAAATTCGACTCCGAGCGCCCACCGGCAAACGTCCACTTCGTGCGTGCCGTTGTTGAGTGTTTCCCCGGTGCCGTATCTCCGCAGCCAATGCCAGTTGTAAGGATGAATGTTGTCCTTATAAGCACTCCTCGGCGCCGGGCCCTGCCACAGCTCCCAGTTGAGCCATTCCGGTACGGCGGCGTCCTTGCCAATCCCCATCGACTTGCGCGTGTTCACGTACCAGGCCATCGCGTAATAGGGCCGGCCAATCAGCCCATCGTGAATCTGCTGGACAATCTTGATCGTGTGCGGAGACGAGCGCTGCTGATCGCCCACCTGCACCAGCTTCCCGTATTTTTTCTGCGCCTCCACAAGCAGCTCGCCTTCGCGCGGATTGTGGCTCGACGGCTTCTCAACATAGACATGCTTTCCGGCTTTAAGACCATAGACTGCCATGGGAGTGTGCCAGTGATCGGGCATCGCGATAGTGATGACATCGACATCTTTCGACGCCAGCACCTTGCGAAAGTCGGTGGCCGTCGCCGGCGCATAGCCGAGTTCCTTCTGCGCTTCAGCGGAGAACTTGTCGAGGATGTGCTGGTCAACGTCACAAACATAGGACACGCGCGCCGACTTGCTATTGTTCTTCAACGCGGAAAGATGCGCATAGCCGCGCCCGTTCAGTCCGAAGATGGCGAAGTTCAGCCGCTCGTTCGCTCCGAGAATTTGCGCGTAGCTTTTTGCCGTGGAAGAGAGAGCAGCACCCGCCGCTCCGACCGCAACGCCATTGATAAATGTCCGTCGGGAAATCATCGTTACTCCTTCGTTGCCTGACAAAAGAATGCATCGACCGGAGCGCATCCAGTCGCGTCGTTACGGCTATTGGTTTGTTCGGTGGGTGTGAGCAATGCGTCGAGATCAGGACCAAACTGCACGAAACCCTTATACACGGGTGTTCGTTGGGACTTCAACCAATCACTCGGTTCCGCAACCTGTGAGCATGCCACTTCGCATTGTTCCGAGAAAAAGAAAAGCGCCCGCATACGGCAGGCGCTTCGTCTTGTTATCGGATCACTTATTTCTTTGCCGGGTCCCCAGCTTCCGTATCGAGGTCCAGTTCCAGGAAAGCTGCCTGCGCCTTGCCCGCGTCGTATTTCCCGTCGCGAGCCAGCTTTGACAGTGTGGCCGCAGCAATCGATTCAGCATCCACCTCAAAGTGCCGCCGCAGATGCTCGCGATTATCGCTGCGCCCGAATCCATCCGTTCCCAGTGACACCAGCCTCGACAGCAGCCACGGAGCAAGCTGATCCGGCATCGACTTCATGTAATCGCTCGCCGCGATGATCGGCCCCTTGGCCCCATTCAGCGCCTGCACAATGTACGGAGTCTTTTCCTTCTCGGCAGGATGCAGCCGGTTCCAGCGCTCGGTCGAGAGAGCCTCGCGCCGCAGCTCGTTGTAGCTGGTCACGCTCCACACATCGGTCTGAACGCCGAACTTGTGCGACAGGATCTCCTGCGCCCGCAGTACCTCATTCAGAATCGGACCGCTCCCGAACAACTGCGCCGTCGCCTTGCCCTTCGGCGCGGCCTTGAGCTTGTAAATCCCGCGCACGATGCCTTCGCGCACGCCCTCCGGCATCGCCGGCATCGCATAGTCTTCGTTGTACATGGTGATGTAGTAGAAGACCGGCTCGTTTTTCTCGTACATCCGGCGAATGCCATCCTGCAGAATCGCCGCCAGCTCATACACGTACGCCGGGTCATAGCTCAGGCACGTCGGCACTGTGCTCGAGAGCACATGGCTGTGGCCGTCCTGGTGTTGGAGCCCTTCGCCGAGCATCGTGGTCCGGCCCGCCGTGCCGCCCATCAGGAAGCCTTTGCCGCGCGAGTCGGCGAAGGCCCAGATCATGTCGCCGACGCGCTGGAAGCCGAACATCGAGTAATACATATAGAAGGGGATCGTCGGCACGCGATAGTTCGAATACGCCGTGCCCGCCGCGGTGAATGACGCCATCGACCCAGCTTCGGTAATGCCTTCCTCGAGAATCTGCCCGTCCTGTTCTTCGCGGTAGTAGAGCAGCATATCTACGTCGTGCGGTTTGTATTTCTGCCCCTCGGGCGCGTATATGCCCACCTGGCGAATCGCCGATTCCAGCCCGAAGGTACGGCCTTCATCGGGCACAATCGGCACAATCAGCTTGCCTATCTCCGCATCCTTCATCAGGTGCCGCAGAATGCTCACGAAGCCCATTGTGGTCGAGACCTCACGGCCCTTCGATCCGCCCGTCCACTCCGCGAAATAATCCAGCTCGGGAGCCTTGAAGTTCAGCTCCGGAACCTCGCGCCTCGGCATGTAGCCGCCCAACGACGCGCGGCGCTCCTGCATATACACAATCTCCGGACTTTCCTGCGGAGGCCGATACGGCTTGCTCTCCCTAGCCAGTTCCTCCGGAATCGGAATATTGAATTGCTTGATGAAAGCTGTAAGGCCTTCGTCGGTAAGTTTCTTTTCCTGGTGCGAGGCATTGCGCGACTGCGTGCTCCCCAGTCCATAGCCCTTGACCGTCTTCGCCAAGATCACCGTCGGGCTACCCTTGTGCTCCGTGGCGCGCTTGTAGGCGTTGTAGATCTTCGCGCGGTCGTGGCCGCCGCGATGCAGCGTCCAGATCTGCTCGTCGGTCATATCGCTGACAAGCTCAAGCAGCTCCGGATACTTCCCGAAAAACTCCTTGCGGATATACGCGCCGCCCTTGGCCTTGAATGCCTGGTAGTCGCCGTCAACGCACTCTTCCATCCGCTTCAGCAGCAGGCCCGTATGGTCGCGCTCGAAGAGCTTGTCCCAGTCGCCACCCCAGATCACCTTGATCACATTCCAGCCCGCGCCGCGGAAGACGCCTTCGAGCTCGTCGATGATGCGCTTGTTGCCGCGAACCGGCCCATCCAGGCGCTGGAGGTTGCAGTTCACCACAAAGACCAGGTTGTCCAGCTTTTCCCGCGATGCAACGCCGATCGCGCCCAGCGTGTCCACTTCATCCGTCTCGCCGTCGCCAACAAACGCCCAGATCTTGCGCGGAGTCTTCTCAATCAGGCCGCGGTTTTCCAGATACCGCATGAACCGTGCCTGGTAAATCGCATTCAACGGCCCGATCCCCATTGACACGGTCGGGAAACGCCAGAAGTCCGGCATCAACCACGGGTGCGGATACGACGACAGCCCCGGCTCCCCTCTCAGCTCATGGCGAAAGTTGAGCAGCCGTTGTTCGTCGAAACGCCCCAGCAGATAAGCCCGCGCATAGATACCCGGCGACGCATGCCCCTGGAAATAAATGAAGTCGCCCGGCTGATCGTCATAGGTCGCATGGAAGAAGTGGTTGAATCCCACTTCGAGCAGCGTGGCCAGCGACGAGTAAGTCGCAAGATGTCCGCCGATGCCCGGATCCTTCTTGTTCTGGGTGTGGACCATCGCCATCGCATTCCACCGGATCAGGCTCTCCACCCGCCGCTCCAGCGCACGATCGCCGGGATAGGGCACCTCCTCGTGCCTGGGAATGGTGTTGATGTAGGGAGTGGTGAGCTCGCTGGCTGTCGTAATGCCGGCCTCACGCGCCCGCTGGCGCAAGGCATCGAGCAGCTCTGCGCCGTGCTCCGGGCCCTCGGCGACGACAACGTCGTCGAAGGCTTCAATCCACTCTGCAAGTTCTTCGCTAAAGCCCGGCTGGGCAGGGACCGCAAGTTTCGTATTCATAGGGGTCTAAGCTCTGTTCAATGCCGCCTGTAGAGGCATGATTCTGTCTGGTCTCTTAACCCATCAGTATACAAGGCATCGAATGGTTCGCTACGCAGCAGGCGGGTAGCTCAGCACCGCTTCGAAGTGCTCCACAACCGGAAACGGATTGTAAAAATGGTGCAATCGCTTCTTCCACTCGACATAATTCGCCGAATCGCGAAAGTTCACCGTGTGAGACTCCAGCGTTTGCCATTGAACGAGAAGCAGGTACCGGCCGGCAGTCTCCATACAGCGCTGCAGTTGATGCGAAATATAGCCTTGCGTGGCGGCAATGATCGGGGAGGCAGCCTCAAACGCCGCTTCGAAGGCCGACTCTTGCCCCGGCCGCACATTGAGGATCGCAGCTTCGAGAATCATCGTGCCAGTCTAAACCGGCCACGCTCCATAACTGATATACTCCTGTGTTTATGCGGGTATATGTGATTCTTCCTGCCGCTGGACTTGGCACCCGGATGGCGGCGGCCCATTCTTCCTCGGCCGCTCCCAAGCAGTTTCTCGAACTGGCCGGCGTTCCCATCCTCATTCACACCTTGCGCGCCTTCGCGGAAGTCCAGCGCGTCGCCGGCATTTACGTTGCCGTTCGTCCGAACGAAATGGACCGCCTCACCGCGCAGGTCGACGACTACGGATACGCTGGCAAGGTGCAGGTCGTCGCCGGTGGGGACACCCGCCAGGAGAGCGTGGCCAACGCCCTCAACGCCGTCGACTGCGATGCCGACGACATCATCCTCGTGCATGACGCCGTCCGTCCCCTCATCGACGCAGCCACCATCGAGCGCACTATTCGCGCGGTCGAGAAGCACGACGCAGCCATCGTCGGGCTGCCCGCCGTCGACACCATCAAGCAGGTCGAGCGCACCGCCGACGGCGCCATCATCACCTCTACCATCCCGCGCGAATACATCGTGCAGGCGCAGACTCCCCAGGGCTTCCGGTGCCATCTTCTCAAGCGCGCCTTCGCCGAAGCCGCCGCCGACGAATTTGTCGGAACCGACGAAGCCAGCCTTGTCGAGCGCGCCGGCGGACAGGTGGCTGTCGTCCTCGGCTCCCCGACGAATTTCAAGATCACCCAGCCCGGAGACCTCGAGCTTGCCGAGTTTTATCTGCAACGCCAGCCCGCACACCATTGAGTCAAAGCAGTTCCCGCGGCGCCGCGATCACGATAATCTGAAGCAGACAGAAAGACCATGAACATCAGAATTGGATACGGCTGGGATTCACACGCATTCAAGCCAGGAGTGCCCCTCAAGATCGGCGGCCTAGCCATTGACCACCCCGAGGGCCTGGCTGGCCACTCCGACGGCGACGTGCTGCTGCACGCCATTACCGACGCGCTGCTCGGCGCCGTCTCCGCCGGCGATATCGGCAGCTACTTCCCGCCCGGCGATCCGCGCTGGAAGGACGCCGACTCATCCATCTTTCTCAACCTGGCTATCGAAGAAATTCAGAACGCCGGCTACCGCATCGTCAACGTTGACACCACGCTTGTCCTGACTGCGCCCAAGATCGGCCCCATCGCCGCTGAACTCCGCGAGCGCGTCGCCGATCTGCTAGACGTGGAGCCCTCCGAGGTCGGCATCAAGGCCAAGACTCCCGAGGGCCTCAACGCCGATCACGTTGCCCAGGCCCACGCCATCGTCCTGTTGGAGAAGGTCGAAGACCCCGAAGAGCTGCGCAGCATGAGCGCCGTCGTCGAGAGCCAGAAGCAGCTTGAAGACGTGGTCAAAGACCTCGTCAGCCAGGTTCACGGAGTCGAACCGCGGCGCGTCCTGAAGCCGGCTTTTGACACCGAAGACATCACGTAACTCAGGGCTCAGGGCTCAGGGCTCAGGGCTCAGGGCTCAGGGCTCAGCGAATAGGCTATTGCATTGAAGTCGGGATTCGCGGATCTCGGGTTGAAGATTTTTTCTGGAGTGCATCTGGATGACATGGAAGTCTGCAGCAGCCATCATCTTTGCCGGAGCCTGCCTCTCCGGCTCTGTTCTTGCGCAATCTAACGCCGACTGGCAAACCCCCACCGAGAAATCCGGCTACCGCACCACGCCCGACTACGCCGAGACGATGGCGTATCTCAATCGGATCGCTGCTGCTGCGCCCGGTCAGGTGAAGATCGAGCCCTTCGGTCAAACCGGCGAGGGCAGAGAGCTTGACATCGTCATCGCCTCGAAGGATGGCATCTTTGATCCCACTGCCATCCACGCCTCGCACCGCCCCATCGTGCTCGTTCAGAACTCCATCCACGCCGGCGAAATGGACGGCAAGGATTCCTGCCTCGCCCTCCTGCGCGATATGGTCATCACCAAAACGCAGGCTGCACTGCTCGATAACGCCGTCTTCGTCTTCATCCCCATGTACAACGCCGACGGGCATGAGCGCCGCTCCGCCTACAACCGCATCAACCAGAACGGCCCCGACGAAATGGGCTGGCGCGGCAACGGAACCAACCTCAATCTCAATCGCGACTACCTCAAGGCCGATACGCCCGAAACCCGCGCCTTCATGAAGATGTTCCACCAGTGGCTGCCCGACTTCTTCGTCGACGACCACGTCACCGACGGCGCCGACTTCCAGTACGACGTCACCTTCACCATCGACGACGGTCCCAACGTCTACGGCCCCACGGCGCGCTGGATCGACGACGTCGTCACCCCCACGCTTGTCAAGCAGGTCGATGCCGTGCCCGGTCACCTCGCCTCGCCCACCTACATCACCCTCAACGACGACTCCGACCCCGCCAAAGGCCTTGGCTTCAACGACGACCCGCCGCGCTTCTCCACCGGTTACATGATCCTTGAGAACCGCCCCGGCATGCTCGTCGAACTGCACATGCTCAAGGACTACAAGACACGCGTCACCGGCAATTACGAGCTCCTGCGCGCGCTGATGCAGGTTGTGAACCGCGACGCCGACAAGCTGGTGAAGATGAACGCCGACGCCGATGCTGACGCTGCACGCCTGGGCGCGCACCCGCTTGGCAACCAGCAGTTTCCGCTGCGCCTCGTCTGGAGCGGCGACACCACGCCCTTCCTCTTTCGCGGATACCACTACACGCGCCAGCTCAGCGAAGTCTCCGGCACGATGTGGATCAAGTACACGCACGAGCCCTGGGATGTCTCGCTGCCGCTCGCCACCGGCTTCAAGGTAGCGGCGTCGACCGTGCCTCCTGCCGCCTACATTATCCCGCGCCAATGGACGCACGTGATCGACGTCCTCGCCGCGCACCAGGTCGAGATGCAGCGCACCTCTGCTTCGTGGACCGGCCAGGTGGAGACCTACCGGTGCAATGGCATGCAGTGGAACCGCGCGCCCTTCGAGGGCCGCCATCCTATCTTCCCCGGCGAGGGAGCCGTCGAGCCGGGCAAGTTCGGCCACTGCGATCTCGTCACCAGTACAGTTACGTATCCAGCGGGTTCGGTCGTCGTCCAGCTCAATCAGCGCCTGTCGAAGGTCGCTCTGCAATGGCTTGAGCCCGAAGGTCCTGACTCCGCCATGGCCTGGGGCTTCTTCGACAGCATCTTCGAGCAGAAGGAATACGGCGAACCGTATGTTCTGGAGAAACTCGCCCGCGAAATGATGGAAAAAGATCCGAAGCTCAAGGAAGAATTCGAGCGCAAGATCGAGAGCGACCCCCAGTTCGCTGCCAATCCCTACGCTCGCCTCAGCTTCTTCTATGACCACTCGCCGTATTACGCGGCGAATCGTGTCGGCGAATATCCGGTTGGACGACTGACGAAGCTGGATGGTGTGCCGCTGGAGAAATAACCCGACTGCTCCTTTGTGTTCGTTGTGTCCTCAGTGGTGAGAAGCGACTTGGCGTCTTGTGACGAGTTCAAATACGCCGCGCGATCCGGATTCTCAGACGTAGGTATGGAGTTATCGTAATTTGACCGCCGCTTTGGAAAACGTATACTTTCCATGACCTGAATTTCCCTGCGCCGGAGAAGACCTGCCAACCATGCGGAAAACAGCCTTCGCACTTTCCATCCTTCTCGCCGCCGCGGCAGCGCACAGCCAGACGTCGCCCGCCGTCCTTAAGATCGACACCAGCAAGGCCGTCTCAAAGGTCAGCCCTGAGCTCTACGGCCTCATGACCGAGGAGATCAACTACTCCTACGATGGCGGTCTTTATGCCGAGTTGGTCCGCAACCGCACTTTTCGCGGCGATTGGTCCGGAGTCCAGCGCTGGTACCTCGTCGAAAAAGGAAACTCTCGTGCATCCATGCAGGTCGACAAGACCACCGGGCCCAGCGCCGCGCTTCCCGGCAGCCTGAAGCTGACAGTCGATCAGGCCGACGCATCCAACCCCGCCGGCCTCACCAATGAAGGCTACTGGGGCATCCTCGTCACGCCTAACACCGAATACAAGGGCTCCTTCTACGCGAAATCCGACAGCGCCTCCCCGGTCACCATTCAGCTCATCAATGACGACAGCGGGAAAGCCGCCGCTCAGGCCGTCGTCTCCGCGCTCACCGGCGACTGGAAAAAATACGACTTCACGCTCAAGACAGGAAATGTCGCTGCAGGCACCGCCAATCATCTCGTGATCACGGTCGAAAAGCCCGGCAACATCTGGTTCAATCTCGTCTCGCTCTTCCCGCCCACCTACCACGACCGTCCCAATGGCTTCCGCATCGACCTGATGGAAAAGCTCGCGGCCATGCACCCGAACTTCCTGCGCTTCCCGGGCGGCAATTATCTTGAGGGTGACCACATCCCTGAGCGTTTCGAGTGGAAGAAGACCATCGGCCCCTACGTCGACCGCCCTACGCACCCCAGCCCCTGGGGATACCAGTCCTCTGACGGCATGGGCCTGCTCGAATTTCTCTACTGGTGCGAAGACCTCCACATGCGGCCTCTGCTCGCCGTCTATGCCGGCTATTCGCTGCGGGGAGAGCATGTCAATCCCGGCCCCGACCTCGAGCCCTACGTGCAGGATGCTCTCGACGAAATTGAATACGTAACCGGCGGCAGTGACACGAAGTGGGGAGCCGAACGCGCAAAAGACGGCCACCCAGCGCCCTTCACCCTCAAGTATGTCGAGATCGGTAACGAAGACTGGTTCGACAAATCGGGCAGCTACGATGACCGCTACGCGCAGTTCTACAAGGCCATCAAGGCGAAGTATCCCGACCTGCAGCTGATCGCCACGACGCCGGTGAAGAGCATCCGTCCCGACCTCATCGATGATCACTTCTACAAGCGCAAGGAAGAGTTCTTCGCCGACACCACCCACTACGACAAAAACGATCGCAACGGCCCCAAGATCTTCGTCGGCGAATGGGCCACACGCGAAGGCACGCCCACTCCCAACTTTGGAGCCGCGCTGGGCGACGCCGCCTGGATGACCGGCATGGAGCGCAACAGTGACATCGTCGTCATGGCCAGCTACGCGCCACTGCTGGTCAACGTCAATCCCGGAGGCATGCAGTGGGAAAGCGACCTGATCGGATATAACGCCGGCTCGAGCTACGGCTCACCCAGCTACTACGCGCAGGTCATGTTCAGCAGCTATATCGGAGACGAAACCGTAGCCTCCTCGCTCAGCGGAGCCGGACCGCGCCTCTTTTATTCAGTCACGCGCGATGCGAGGAAAGGCAAGCTGTACCTAAAGATCGTCAACGGCTCATCCACTTCGCAGGAAATGAATATCCAGCTCGCAGGTACGGGGAAGATCGCCGGTACGGGCACACTCGTAAGTCTGCACGCCCTCACCAATGAAGCGACCAACACGATTCTTGAGCCGACAAGAATCGTTCCGGTGAAGAGCCAACTGAAGAACGTGTCAGCCGACTTCCACCACACCATTCCCGGCTATTCGATCGAGGTACTGGACATCGATCTCCATTAACTTGAATCTCTGATGTCCTTCATCGGCGGGTCTCATTGGGGCCCGCATTTTCCCCTTTGCATGAGTGCCGCCCCCAACTAAGCTGATCCCGCCCCCCAACTTTACTTTTGAGGTGTTCCTTAATGGATCAGGATCAGCTTCGTGCAATTCAGGCCATGATGGTGTTTCTCCCCATCTTCATTCTTATCGGCATGGCTATCGTTGTTATTCCTTATTGGATGATCTGGAAAAAGGCAGGTTTTTCCCCGTGGTTCAGCCTGCTCATGTTTGTCCCGCTTGTGGGAATAGTTATGCTCTACGTGCTGGCTTTTTCCGACTGGAAAGTGGCGCCGGTCGCGCCAACCGCGCCGGGATATGGCTACCCACCATCTTCGCTGCCGCCGCGAGTTTAACTGGCTGCAGTTGTCTGCGGGTTACGTTGGCTATTTACCAACCACCCTATGGAAACCACGACCCCGATAACTTGACTCGCCTCCCTATCATCCTTAGCATCGAAATTAGATCCCACACACAGATATGTCCTCAGCAAGCACTCCCCGCGTCCGTTTTGCGCCTTCTCCCACTGGCTATCTCCACGTCGGAGGAGCCCGAACAGCCCTCTTCAACTGGCTCTTCGCCCGGCACACAGGCGGAACCCTCATCCTGCGCATCGAAGACACAGACTTCGAGCGCTCATCCGAAGAAATGGTCGAGGGCATCCTCGCCGGCATGCGCTGGCTCGGCCTCACCTGGGACGAAGGCCCGTTCTTTCAGTCGCAGCGTCTCGATCTCTACCGCCAGACCGCCGAAAAGCTCCTCGCCTCCGGCCACGCCTATCCCTGCTTCTGCACCAAGGCCGAACTCGAGCAGCGCCGTGCTCAAGCCGTTGCCGCCGGACGCCCTCCGATGTATGACCGCCGCTGCCGCGGTATCGATCCTGCCGTCGCGGCTCAGCGCAAGGCCGCCGGCGAAGCTGCCGCCGTCCGCTTCGCTGTGCCAGATGGCGGAGCCACAGCTTTCGACGATGCCGTCTTCGGACGCGTCGAATTCTCCAACGCCGAGATCGAAGACTTCGTCCTCCTCCGCTCCGACGGCATCCCCACCTACCACCTCAGCGTTGTCGCCGACGACATCGACATGCGCCTTACCCACATCATCCGCGGCGCCGACCATATCTCGAACACTCCGAAGCAGGTGCTGCAGTACCAAGCGCTCGGCGCGCCGCTGCCGGTCTTCGCCCACGTCCCACTCATCCTAGGACCGGATAAGACCCGACTGTCTAAACGTCATGGCGCCACGTCGGTTATTTCATACAAAGAGATGGGCAACGTTCCCGAAGCCTTCCGCAACTTCCTCGCTCTGCTCGGATGGACCCCCGGCCCTGCACATAAAGACCGCGAAATCTTCAGTTCCGAAGACCTAATCGAGCTTTTTTCTCTCGAAGGCATCTCAAGGTCCAACGCCGTTTTCGACAATGACAAGCTCGCCTGGTTTAACACCGAATACATCCGCGCCTACCCTGCCGAAAAGCTGCTCCCGCTCATCGAGGAAGAGTGGGCCAAAGCCGGATTCACACCTACTCGCTCGCGTGACGAAATCCTCGCAGCCATCGATCTGCTCAAGCCGCGCGCCCGCAACCTGAAGGATTTCGCCACCGTCTTCCGCGCTTATTTCAGCGACGACTTTGAATATGATCCCGCCGCAGTTACAAAATTCCTCAGTGACGGGGCCGTCCGCGCATTCCTCGTCCAGCTATCGCAGCGCTACGCCGCGGCAGACCGAGTTTACTGAGGCCTCGACTGAAGCCGTCCTTCGCGCCTTCGCCGACGAAAACAAGATCAAGGCGGGACCGCTTATCAACGGATCGCGCGTTGCCCTCACTGGACAGGCCGTCGCGCCGAGTCTATTTGCGGTCATGGTAGCTTTGGGAAGGATCGGGTCGTAGAGCGCCTTGCTTCAGCAGAGAGCATTCAGGCAGGTTGACAAACATATCAGTGCCGGATCTCCCGGCTCAATCCTGCTCTTCTTTACTGCCGCGTTTTCGCTTCTCCACCGCCTGACGAAGAATGTACTCGATCTGCCCGTTCACGCTGCGCAACTCGGCCTGCGCCCAGCCCTCAAGCTCGGCCCACAGCGCCGGATCGATCCGCAATAGAAATGGTTTGCGCTCTGCCATCCTTTGCCTTAGTGGTACAACGTACCTGTGTTGACCACGGGATGAACCTCGGACTCGCTGCACAGCACCACCATCAGATTGCTCACCATCGCCGCGCGCCGCTCATCGTCAAGCGACACCACATCCTTTTCGGCAAGTTGCTTTAGAGCCATTTCGACCATGCTCACCGCGCCGTGCACGATCTTCTGCCGCGCAGCGATCACCGCCTCCGCCTGCTGGCTGCGCAGCATCACCTGCGCAATCTCGGGAGCATAAGCCAGGTGCGTCAACCGCGCCTCATCCACCACCACGCCCGCCTTCGCCAGCCGCTCCTGCAACTCTGCGCGCAGCGCGCCTGAAACCTCATCCACATTCGTGCGCAGCGTGATCTCGCCCTCGCCGTCGTCGTATGCGTACTGGCTCGCCAGGTGCCGCAGCGCCGATTCGCTCTGCGTCGGCACATAGTTCTCGTAATCGTTCACGTCGAACATCGCCTGCGCCGTGTCTTCCACCCGCCACACCACCACCGCTGCAATCTCAATCGGATTGCCGCGCTTGTCATTCACCTTGAGCGTGTCGCCGTTCAGCGTGCGCGCCCGCAATGAGATTTTGTTCCTTCCCTGCCCGCGCGCATCCGACGCGCCAAGAATGCCGCTTAGCTTCCGAGTCGGCAAGGTTGCCAGTCCAAACTGCGACGGCCCATTCGTATAGAACGGATTCCCCCAGTGAAAGCCGCTCGCCCTCACCGTCCCTTTGTACGAGCCGAAGAGCACCAGCACTCGCGCTTCATTCGGCTGCAGCGTAAAAAATCCTTTCATCGAGACGATCAGCGCGATCAGCACGAGAATGCCGCAAAACCTTTCCCATATGAGCTCATTCCACACCACCGAGAAAACCAACAGAGCGCCATCGGCCAACAGCAACACGATCCACAGAGCCAGCATTGCTCCGCCATTCCAAACCTTTACCACCCGCTCCTGATTAACAGCTTGATTCGCTGACATAGCACCTACCTCCAGCATCCGGACATCGATGCTATTAAAACGATATCACATCAATATCAAAAGAGCAACTGAATCTGCGCCGCCGTAGAGGAGCGATTTTGTTTTCAGTGATTTAAGGAGAAAGAAAGCTACCGGCCACCACATCCACTGCAACCGGAGCGTTTCGGGGTGGATAGCACGCAAGCGCATCGCAAGCCTGGTAGTGAAGGGCGGCCTGAACGAGGTGTTCGCCGGGTTTCGCTTTCACATGGGCCCGCACTACAAATTCGCCTGTGTAGACACTGAGATTCTCGCCCGCCGAAGTGAAATCCGCGCCTGCTGGAAAATCCACTGGTCCTACGGTGATGCCTGGCGGCTCAGCCACAATCAGCTGCGTGGGAATAAAGCTCTTCTCACGGGGAGTGTGCGAGTTGATGTGCAGCCCTGGATTCACTGTGAAGTGCAGCTCGACCACGCTGTCCTTATTCGCTGCAACAGAAACCTGCTCGGGGTAGACGAACTTCACAAACTGCTTCGCGTTGCTCTGCCCGTCGTTCGTCTCCCAGGGCAGCTTCTGCGCTGCCGCTAAGCTAGCCACCAAAATCAGAATCGACCACCCGATGATCCGTCGCACATTCACTACGACGCGCCCTTCTCGGCCTGCTCCCCGCTGCCCAGCGCCTTCTTGATATTGGCCTCGATCTCGTCGCGATCCACCAGCCCGATCGTCGCCGCTACCACCTTGCCGTTCCGGTCCACAAAGAATGTCGTCGGCAGCGCATCGACTCCGCCGTAGGGTTTCGAGACTTCCTTGTCATCCAGCAGCACCGGGTAATTGATCCCCAGCTTGGTCGCCGATTCCGCGATCTCCTGCTTCTCCTTGAACAGCGCCGCCTTGTCGTCCTGGTCAAGATCGTCTTCCGACACGCCCAGAATCACCAGCCCCTGGCTCGCATACTGATCGTGCAGCTTTGTGAGCCAAGGAATCTCGATCTTGCACGGTGCACACCACGTCGCCCAGAAATCGACGACCACCGCCTTGCCCTTGAAATCCGAAAGCGAGACCTTCTTGCCGGTCGTGTCATGCAGCGTAAAGTCGGGAGCCTGCTTATCCGCCAGCGGATTCTTGAACGGCGCATCCGCCTCGCCGGCGGGAGCTGGAGCCGACGGGGCCGTCAGCATGACCAGCTTTTCTTTCGCAAATGCCTGCTCCTGCTTGCGCCGCTTGTAATTCGTCACACCGGCCCACGCAATCAGCCCCAGCGCCACGATTACCGCCAAAATCACCCAATGATTCCGCTTCACTCCACGCCCGCCTTTCGCTTCCTCCATTCTATTCGACTCAGGTTCCGCGAATGCGATCCACCAAATACGCTCCCCGAATTCGTTCTGATAGCATCGATTGTTTGACGGAACACACGCCATCGCAACTGGTTCGCATCGAGGCTCGCGCCCTGCTCGCCCTTGCCGACCGCCTCGAGGGCCCGATGTCCGCGGCCTTCGACCGCGCCGTTGATTGCATCCTCCAATGCGGACAGGCTCGGGGCCGCGTCGTCGTCACCGGGATGGGCAAGAGCGGCATCATCGCCCAGAAAATCGCCGCCACGCTCAGCTCCACGGGCAGCCCCGCGCTTTTCCTGCATCCCGCCGAAGCCGTTCACGGCGATCTCGGCATGCTCGCCCGCGGAGACGTCGTCATCGCCCTCTCCGCCAGCGGGGAGACCGAAGAGATCCTCCGCCTGCTCGCCAACATCAAGCGCATCGGCGACGCGCTCATCAGCTTCTGCTGCAACCCGCAATCCACGCTTGCGCAGGCCAGCGATATCTGCCTCGATGTGAGCGTTCCCGAAGAGGCCTGCGGGATGGGCCTCGCGCCCACGGCCTCCACCACGGCCATGCTCGCGCTAGGCGACGCCCTCGCCATCGCCGTCTCAATCCGGAAGGGTTTCCGGGCCGAGGACTTCGCCGACCTGCATCCCGGCGGCAAGCTGGGCAAGCGCCTTTCCCGCGTCCGTGATCTCATGCACGCAGGTGACGCCGTTCCTCGCGTTACGCGAGCCACGCCAATGACGGACGTGATCTATGAAATGTCGCGCAAGAAGCTCGGCATGACTACCGTCGAGGACGAGGGCCGCCTGATCGGGATCATCAGCGACGGAGACCTGCGCCGCCTGCTCGAGCGCGACGGACCCAAAGCCCTGAAAAAGACCGGCGGCGACGCCATGAACCCCCATCCCCGCACCATCTCCGCGGACGAACTCGCGGTTCGCGCACTCAGCATGATGGAAGAAATGAAGATTACGTCGCTGGTCGTGGTGGATGGAGAGGGCCTGATTGAAGGCGTGGTCCACCTGCACGATCTCTGGGAGACAGAACTGATCTGATGGCCGTTTATTGCGATGGGTTATAGCCCTGGCGTGGGCCGTCGGCGCCACCCGCCTCAAGAGAATGAAGTCAGCCTAACTCCTCTTAATCTCTTCTGCTAGGTTCAGGGTGCTTTCTGGCTGATTCCTTCTTGGATTTCAGGCCGACAGGAGGTAAGATCGGAGCGCTAAACCGGCATCAGTCGCGCGGGTTCGTCGGTATCATGACCAAAATTCTCGGTTTCACAGAGGAGCTGATATGCGATTCGCAGCCTATTCCTCCTTGCTCCTATTGTGTGGCGCATTGGCCGCGGGTGGATTTGTTCAGGAACAGACACAGGAAGACACATGGCCGCCTCATGTTAAAGCGTCAATTGAATCGCAGCTGGAACTAGCGAATAAGAACTCCATTCTTGTCTTCGATAAGAATGGAAACCACCCGACGGATATCCCTGTCTTGCAGGAGTGGCGTCAATTCTCTCGTTCGTTGAAAGATTATGTGAACCACATCTCAAACGCGAATAGAAATGCGTATTCCAGTAATCGCGAGCTTGGCCCGATTGCAAGTTGTGAAGAGCCGAAGGCTCTTAAACCTCCTCCTCCGTGTGTACTCTGCAAAGACGGCCGTATCATCTGCAGCAAAGCTGCATTTGGAAAGGCCGCTAAATCCGGAGCGCCGGACCAATGAGCACCCCGTCGCCGATTGGCGAACCAGCCGCTCCCCCCGCTAATAATGCGGTGGGTGAGCCGCAGACACTAATCTCGGATTCCATTCCACCTCGCTGGTTGGAACAGATACGTGAAGCGGTTAAGGCCGACCGTCCTTCGCTGGTCTGGGCGCTTCTGGGAAGCTCTGTTCTGGCAGCGCTCATAGGGGCGGGGGCTTCTATGGGCGCGACCTACCTTACCATCAAAGCCTCGGGAGATCTGGAGATCAAGAAAGTCCAGTTGGCCGCTCGGCAGTCAGAGATCAATGCGACGCTAGCGTCCTATGATCAGCTCGATTCGAAGCTGGGCCAGTTGCTTGAACAATTCAGGGGCGTTGCCACGCTGGTTCAAATTGAACGCAGCAATCATGCCCCGGCGAAACGCAATCGAGCAGCAGATTTCAGGTCGAAATTTGAGCAATTAGGCGTAGCGGAAGGCGCAATCTTAGCGTTGAAGACGGACTCGCACCTCGATCCCAAGGTCTGGGATAAAGTTGATAAATCACTCACTGAAATAGCCTCTGCGATTAGTAATACTGACTCAGACCTTGCCGCCTTTTCAGCGGCCGCTGATTCGATCGAGGCCGACCTTACTGACGCGCTCAGCGAGGTGCGACACGCGAAAGGAAGCGTAACGAGAAACCCCGGCGTTATTGGCAATTCCTCTGGCGAAAATTGATGCCGCCACGGCTGCCGCATTGCACGCTAAAAGAGGTTGTCGCCAACGACGGCCCTCAACGATTGGAACTGATCCGACGAACACGTCTTCTCTGCTTTCGGCGATCAGCAGCTGGGTATTTAGCAGCCGTCGAACGCAGCTACAGTGCTTCCGCCTCTTCCACCGTCGCCGTCATTGGAATCAGTGAATCCACGTGCGTCAGCTTGAAGAGCTCGACAACGCGATAATTTGTGCCCGCCGCAATCAGCTTGGTTCCCCGCCGCTGCGACGAGACGTAGTAGTTGATGATCGCGCCGATGCCCGCCGAGTCCATATATTCCACTCTGGAGAGGTCAAGTATCGTCACCGGAGGGTGTTCTTTCTCCAGCTCCGCCTTGAGCGCGAAAAAATTATTCAGAAGAAGTGGCCCGGTTACGCTTACTACCCGAGTTCCGTCTGACTTGCCCGCCCGTACGTCAACTTCGAGAGTCTCTTGTTGCATAGCGATTTACAGTGTATGTACTCCTGACGGCTACCAATATTACAACAACGTGAATACCTCGTCGCGCGCCCACCCGTGGCCTTATGATTGGGTCAACCACGCGCTCCGCCGGAGGATTTTTGCTTTACTGGCTTCTTTACCAAAAACTTTTTCCCTACTTCAGACCCTTTCGCATCTTCCGGTATCTGACGTTCCGCACGGCATTTGCCACGCTCACGGCGCTGCTGATCGCCCTGCTTGTCGGCCCTTACGTGATTCAGAAGCTGCACGAGTTCCAGATCGGCCAGTACATCCGCGAAGAGGGCCCGAAAGAGCATCAGAAGAAGGCCGGCACACCCACCATGGGCGGCGTCCTCATCTGCATCGCCATTCTCCTGCCTACGCTCCTCTGGTCTGACTTATCCAATCCTTTCGTCTGGCTGGTGATGGGCTCAACCGTCGCCTTCGGAGCTATCGGCTTCGCCGACGACTACATCAAGGTCGTCCACCGCCGCAACCTGGGACTCACCGCCCGCGCCAAGCTCGGCTATCAGGCTCTTGCCTCGTTGGCTGTCGCCGTCTCCCTCGTCGCCATGCAGAGCCAGGGCATTTACTCCACGCAGCTGTCGGTTCCCTTCATCAAGAATTTTCACCCGCACCTCTCGCTGGGCCCGCTCACGCATATACCCCACATCAGCCTGCTTGCCTTCTTCCCCTTTGTTGTCTTTGTCGTCCTGGTCATCGTCTTTTCCAGCAACGCCGTCAATCTCACCGACGGCCTCGACGGCCTCGCCATCGGCTGCACCATCATCGCCGCCGGCGCGCTCACCGTGCTTACCTACATCAGCGGCAACATCGTTCTTTCGCGACTACCTTGAGCTGCAGCGCATGTCGATGGTGGGCGAGCTGACCATCTTCTGCGGCTCAATGGTCGGCGCGAGCATCGGATTCCTCTGGTACAACGCCCATCCCGCCGAAGTCTTTATGGGCGATGTCGGATCGCTCGCCCTCGGCGGCGCGATTGCCAGCGTTGCCGTCGTCATCCGCCAGGAACTGCTGCTGCCGCTCATCGGCGGCATCTTCGTCATCGAAGCCTGCTCCGTCATCCTGCAGGTCGGCAGTTACAAGCTGCGGAAGAAGCGCATCTTCAAAATGGCGCCCCTCCACCACCACTTCGAGCTGATGGGCTGGTCCGAGTCGAAAGTGATCATCCGGTTCTGGATCGCCGCCCTGGTGTTTGCACTCTTTGCACTCACCACCCTCAAGCTGCGATAAACACAGCGTCGAACGTGCAACAATGACCTGTCTGGCTGGAAGATAGGGAGAGTTGTGTCGCGCCCACTTCCAGTAAGCCGCGGCAGCTTCTACACTCGATTGCATGGAACTAAAAGGCAAAAAGGTACTCGTCGTCGGACTTGGCAAATCCGGCCTCGCTGCCGCGATCTTCCTGCGGCGCAGGGGCGCGCAGGTTACCGTCTCCGACGTTCGCAGTGCCGCCGCGCTCGCAAAGGATATCCCCGCGCTGCTCGATCAAGGCATCATGGTCGAAGCCGGAGGCCACGGCCTGCTCACCTTCCGCCGCCAGGACCTCATCGTTGTCAGCCCGGGCGTTCCGCTCGACACACCCGAGCTCGTCCAGGTGCGCAATTTCGGACTGCCTGTCATCGGCGAGCTGGAACTGGCCGCGCGCTTCCTTATCGGCAAATCTCTCGCCATCACCGGCTCAAACGGCAAGACCACCACCACCAGCCTCTGCGGAGCTATCCTCTCCGCAGCCTTCCCCTACGTTCAGGTCGGCGGGAACATCGGCGTCCCCGTGGTCGCCCTCATCGATGAATCCCGCGAGGACGGCTGGTCGGTGCTCGAGGTCTCCAGCTTCCAGCTTGAAACCACTTCGCAGTTCCATCCCGATATCGCCGTCATCCTCAACATCACGCCCGATCACCTGGATCGCCATGGCAGCTTTGAGAATTACGTTGCCGCCAAGGAGCGCATCTTCGCCAACCAGACCCCCGACGATATCCTCATCCTCAATGCCGACGACGAAGTCGCCGCGCGTGCCGCCATCCGCGCCAAATCGCGGGTCTTCTGGTTCAGCGGCAAGCGCATCGTGCGCCAGGGAGCCTTCGTCCACGACGGCGCAGTTTATTTCCGCGCTACCGAACAGTCTGCGCCCGAATTCGTCCTCAAGGCAGCCGCCATCCCCCTCAAAGGCCAGCACAATGTCGAAAACGTGCTCGCCGCCGTCTGCGCTGCCCGCCTCGCCGGAGTCGCGCCCGATAAGATCCGCGTTGCTGTCGAGAGCTTTCGCGCCGTAGAACACCGGCTTGAATTCGTGGCCAACGTCAACGGAGTGGACTACTACAACGACTCCAAAGCCACGAACGTCGACGCCGCCATGAAGGCCATCGCTGCTTTTCCGCCCGGTATCCACCTGATTCTCGGCGGCAAGGACAAGAACTCCGACTACCGCCTGATGCGCCCGCTGATTCAGGAGCGCGTCAAGGCCATCTACACCATCGGCGCGGCCGCCGAAAAGATCATCACTCATGTCGAAGGAGCGGCGCCCATCATTAATTCCGGCACGCTCGACGCGGCCGTGACCAAAGCAGCCGACGCCGCGCAGCCCGGCGAAATCATTCTGCTCGCGCCCGCCTGCTCCAGCTTCGATCAGTTTGAAAACTATGAGCAGCGCGGGCAGGTCTTCAAGGACCTCGTCTTCGCTCGCCGCAGACTTCCCGAATGGCAGAACGCATAGGAGCGGAATGGCAAAGCGCGTAGGCGTAGACAAGTGGCTCTTCGGTGCAACCCTGGTCCTCGTCGTCATCGGCCTTCTGATGGTCTTCAGCGCTTCCGCCGTTATGGCCAAGGAGAAATTCGGATCGCCCTACGCCTTCGTCATCCGCCAGTCCTTATGGGCCGCCTTCGGACTCACCGCCATGGTCCTGCTCATGCGGATCGACTACCGGCGGTTTAACAGGCCCAACGTCGTCTTCCCCGTGGTCGCTGTCTCCGTGCTCATGCTGCTCGTGGCCTTCCTCATGCACGACTCACACGCCACGCACCGCTGGATTCGCTTCGGCCCGCTTTCCTTTCAGCCCTCGGAGATCGCCAAGCCCGCGCTCGTGCTCTTTCTCGCCTGGTTTCTGCAGAACCGCATGCAGTCGATCGAAGACTTCCGCGGAACCATCCTGCCGGCCGCCTTGCCCAGCCTTATCTTCATCGCGCTCATCCTTAAAGAGCCCGATCTTGGCACCGCCCTGGTCTGCGCCGGCGTTACCGCGCTGATGCTCTACCTGGCCGGCATGAACATGCGCTATCTGTGGATGGCCGCCTTCGCCGCCGCTCCGGTGCTCTATTTCATGCTCTTCCGAGTGAAGTGGCGTCGCGACCGTATCCTTGCCTTCATCAATCCCGAATCGGACCCGCTCGGCAAGGGCTTCCACATCATCCAGTCGCTGATCGCCGTGGGCACCGGAGGCCTCACCGGCATCGGCTTCATGGACGGCCGCCAGAAGCTCTTCTATCTGCCCGAGCCGCACACCGACTACATCTTCGCCAACATCGCCGAAGAGCTAGGCCTCATCGGAGCCATCGCCGTCGTCGCTCTGTTCATCGTGCTCGGCTACCGGGGCATGCGCGCCGCCATCCTCTCGAAAGACCCCTTCGCGCGCTTCCTGGCCTTCGGCATCACCGCCACCCTGCTTATCCAGGCCTTCTTCAACATCAGCGTCGTGCTCGCGCTTGTTCCGACAAAGGGGATCACGCTGCCCTTTATCTCCTACGGGGGCACGTCGCTCTTCATCATGCTCGCGTCGATCGGCGTGCTGCTGAACATCACCCGCGAGGTAGACTAGCGGGGCTACTGTCTCCAGGTCTGCTCAAATTGATCCATCATCGAACTTTGACGGGCATGCAGGCCTTTCCCTGAATTCGAACCCTCAGGGAAGCAGTTGCCGAAAGCGGCTATGACCTGATCGCCGCCTATGAGGCTCGCGCTGAGTGGACGAATGGGTATGGATTCTCGGCCTTTGCGCCAACCCGCACGCCCTGCTGAGTTCTTTCAAGAAACAGGGTTCTTGAACATTCGCCGCACAGCCAGTAGTGTTCGAGCCTGTGCGCGCGTTTGGGGCTCCCGTCCGGCGTGCTGGAGAGCGAGTCAAAGACAAAGATACGACCCTCACGCAAGTAGCGGAGCGGTTTCGCGCATTGGGGATTCGCGCAATGGTCCAGCATTGAAAGTCTTCTCCGATTTTGGTCCGGCCGCGCGCCGGATAATTGCCAGTCAAACTAGCTTGGACTTATTTTGAAGCGCCGTGGTTACACCTATATGACGCAGCGATCATTTTCTTGCTCATCTCTTATTAGCTAAGATGCCGGTGACTTTAATCCAGATGCTGGAGAATGCTTTCGTGAGAGTGCAGGTAGTTATAAATGAGAGGCTGGTCTCTCCGATCGCATGGCGGTGATTTGCCCGTCACCAATGGAATTCCGCAGATCTGGAGTTCTTATCGGCAGAGAGTGGCCACTCAATGAATGTGCGAAAATGAGAGGTTCGACCCTGCTCAAGACTCATGCCTATTCTACGCTCCGCCTTCATTTCCTTTTCACGAAACCAGACACTCCGTCATTTTGCCGAGAGCTCCAGGCTGGGCCGCCGCATGTCCTCCCGCTTTGTTGCCGGGATGGAGATCGAAGATGTTCTCAAGGCAGCGGAATCGCTCCAGGCACAGGGGATTGCCTCAACTCTGGACAGTCTGGGCGAAAACGTGAGCTCGCCCGAGGAGGCAAAGCGGTCGGCCGATATCTACCACCGGTTGATTGATGCGATCGAGAGCCGAGGGCTCAACTCCAATGTAAGTGTGAAGTTGACTCAGATGGGCATGGACCTGGGAGATGGGCTGGCGCGCAAGATCGTCTCCGGTCTGGTGGACCATGCCGTCGCTGCGAAGACGTTTGTCCGCGTGGATATGGAGGGCAGTGAATACACCCAGGCAACGATTGATCTTGTCCGGGGACTCCATGCGATTCCCGTCAATCGCGGCCATGTGGGGATTGTGATCCAGGCCTATCTTCTGCGCAGCGAGCGGGATATCGCCGATCTGACTGCTGACGGCATCCGCATCCGCCTGTGCAAGGGGGCTTACAAGGAGCCACCGAATATTGCGTTTCCTGAGAAAGCAGATGTGGATGCCAACTTCGTGAAGCTGACGCACCAACTGCTGACCAGCGGTATTTATCACGGCATCGCCACACACGACGAGGCGATGGTGGCGGCGACGAAGCAGTTCGTTGCGGAAGAGCAGGTTGACCTGAAGTCATTTGAATTTCAGATGCTTTATGGCGTACGCCGCGATCTGCAGCGGGCGCTGGTGTCCGAAGGCTTCAATGTGCGGGTTTATGTGCCCTTTGGCGCCGAGTGGTATCCGTACTTCATGCGGCGGCTGGCGGAGCGTCCAGCGAACGTTATCTTTATCGCCAAGAACATGCTGAAGCAGTGAGAGGCGCTCTTCTGCCCATTGATCCGAGCCGCTGGTCACGGCCGACCGGCTATCGCCCGAAGTAGGGCTGGGGAATCGTACCGGGACGCTGGTAGGGCTCGATGGAGAGCAGATTGCCGAGGACAGTGCGCTCCTGCGGCGAGAAGCGCGACCCATAAGCCTGGGAATTGAGCATCTGCTGCCGCTCCTGCGGAGGCATGTGCCGCAATTGCTGGAGGGCACCGCGGAGGGCCTGTTGCCGTTCGGGTGACATCTGTCCCAGGGCCTGCGCGGCTCCGCGAACCTCCTGTTGGCGCTCCGGCGAGAGGTGCTCAAAATTCTCGTTTCTCTGCAGGATGCGCTGTCGTTGCTCAGGGGTCTTCTCGTCGAGCGAGTGCAGCCGGTTGATCAAGCGCTGCTGCTGAGTCGCGGGAAGATTATTGAAACCGGGCTCGCGGCGCAGGGCATTCTCGCGCTGCTGCGGCGTCATATTCTGATGGCTGTTGAACCACTCGGGAAGATGCTGCTGCCCGGGATGGTTAGGCTGCGTGTTCCCATAGGAAGACGTGCCGGAGCGAGCTTCCGGAACATGAGACGGCTCGGGAGCGTGGGATGGCGATGGACGGGCCTGGGGTGGAGGCGCAGAGTGAGCCTGGGGCGCGCCGTGGCCACCGCCACGCTGACCTCCGTGATGACCGAAGATGCGAGCACCGCCTCGCATGCCGAGCGCCCAGCCGGAAGATGGAGCGCATAAGGCGAAGATGGCAAGAGCGAGCGCGGAGAGAGCAGTCCATATGCGGGCAGGCGAGCGTGTAGGCAGGCGGGGGCTGGTCAGCCAGCCGGGGCGGCTCGCCGTATTTTGCCGTGCATGCATCGTCATCACTCTTCTAACCAAGGTTCAATGCGCCGGTAGAAACCCTCCCGGCAAAACATGTCTATTTCTGCGCCACCAGCAGTTGCCGAACCGCTGTCACAGGTTGTTGTTCGAGGGACCGCTGTCGGAGTTATCGTCCTGCTGATCGAGCGTGTTCAACTGCTGAAATACCTGTGAATTTTCGTCGAGCGACTGCAAGTCGCGAACGGCCGCCGACGGGGTCACAGGCCGGCTCGTATTCACAAAGCCGGCGTAAGTGCCGCCGCCGATCAACAGAAGCAAAGCCAGGGCACCCGCGGCCACCGGACGCAGGTGCATATTGGTGCCGTAGAGCAGGCGGGAGCGCAGCCTCTCGAAGAAGCCCGCCGGCTGAGCCTCGCGTTCACTGCGCAGGCGGGCGGCCATGCGGGCCCCGAAAAATGGAGAGGGCTCAGGCGCCTCCCAGACGTCGAGCGCGTGCATCGTTGCCTCGAGCGCGGCCAGCTCGGTCCTGCACTCGGAGCATTCCTCCACATGCTTGCGTACCTCGGCGGGTACCGACTCCCGATCGAGGAGGAGGTTCTCAAGGTTTGCTTTTGTCATCCGGCAGATCATAATTGTTACCTTCTTTGTGCTGCAAAATCTTTTCGTTATACGAAATCCTTCAACCGCTCGCGCAAGGTCTGATAAGCGCGGAAGAGCAGCGACTTGGTCGCCGACTCGCTCAGTTTGAGCACCTCTCCAATCTGCTTATAGTCCAGCCCCTGATACTTATGCATCAGAACGGCGGTGCGCTGCCGTTCGGGTAATGCCAACACGTGCTGGCGAATGGCGCGCATACGTTCGTCGCGCACCAGCTCCTGCTCGACCGAAGCCGTCAAATCCGCCACGTCGGGGGTAGTGCCGGTTTCCGGATCCGGCTGGTCGAGGTAAACGTTCTGCGCAGCCCGTTCGTGCTTCGTATCGCGCGCGTAGTTCACTCCGAGGTTGGTCGCTATGCGATACAACCAGGTGGTAAAGCGCGCCTCCGCACGGTAGGTCTGGCGGGAACGATATACGCGCAGAAAAACCTCCTGCGCCAGTTCCTCGGCGACCGCCTGGTTATGCACCATGCGAAACATGAAGTGGATGATCGGCTTGTGATACTTCTGAACCAGAAGATCAAAGCCGGAGTCGTCCCCTTCGCGGACACGGAGCATGATCTCCGCATCGCTCATGGCGCTCCAGTCGACCGGTCGCCGGCCATTTACCCCGCCAGGGCCGGGTTCGATCTGGGCACCCTTCAAAAGCGCGGAATCCAAGGCAACGGACGCCATATCTTCCTCAACCCCGTTTTCAGAGACAGGTTGCGGGGAATACGAGGGTTCTCCCTCTTTCAGGCCAGTGTTGGCGCCGGCGCCTGCCTCGTCGCCGTCCGACGCGCGAGGCTGGGGTCGAGAGACAGGCCGATCGTGCGCCGGAGGTGGTTCAGAATACGCCATTGCTTCTGCTAAGTGATTGTAGCTTTTGCCCCAGAAAACCGGCTTGGGTCAGTGGCTTGGCAGTGAGGATAGATGAGCGGAAGGAGTGGTTTGGCAGCTTAAAGGGACGATGTTAAGCTAGGGATTGTCCTTCCCTTCCCGAAGGGCGCATAACTCAGCGGTAGAGTGCCACCTTCACACGGTGGAAGTCGTAGGTTCGAATCCTGCTGCGCCCACC